>NZ_JACKVK010000025.1 GCF_025823185.1 Mycobacterium yunnanensis | reverse complement strand
ACCTTGGCCGCCGCCGTCTGTGCCGCGCTGCTGGCGCGGGAGCGGACCGGGACGGGCCAGTTGGTGAGCACATCGCTGTATCGCCAGGGGGCCTACACCGTCAGGGCTCCGGCGTTGTTGATTAGCAGGCTTGTGAGCTGGGGAATTGTGGATTGAGGAGGTCTAGGCGGCGGTTGGCGGTCAAAGCGGTGATCCGGCAGGCTTCGGCGATGTTGTCGGCGCCGTTGAGGCGGTGCAGATTGATCGCGGTGTTGCGTAGCGTTGCTAGGACCTGTGCGCCGTTTCCGGTATGTGCCCTTTGACGGTCTTCGTCGAAGGTGACGTCGCGTATCCAGTGCAGGCTGTTCTCGATTCCCCAGTGTTGACGCATCCAGGTCATGATCGCGGTAGGGCGGGCGTGCTCGAACGGCAGGCTGCAGATGGCATAGACCACCTCCACGCTGCGCTGGTCGGTGGCGGTGATCAAGCGTTCACGAGTGATCCGGATGATTTGTTTTGCGTAGGGGAAGCCGATTCCTCGTGCAGCGGNGATGATTTGCNGGGTGCGGGTCTCGACACGGCCGTGGCCGCGGGAGTCGTCGGTAGCGGCTGNGGGCACCTCGGCCCAGGGCAGCGCGGTGATACGCGCAANTATTTTGGCTTGGTTGGACTTGACGATCATCAGGTAGTGCGACTTCAAGGTGGCGCAGATCAACTTCGCGGTGACGACCTGGGTATGCATCGCATCCACGGTGACCAGCCACCGCAAGCTACCCGGCAGCAGCGTGAGCAGGGCACGTACGCAGGGAATTTCATTGCTTTTCTCGGCGACAGCGAGTTGACCGAGCACCAATCGGGCACGGTGGGCGAACACCGACACGAGATGCGTGGCTGTCGCTTTGGCGCGTAAAGCACCACGCAGCATCTTGCCGTCCAACGCGATCGGCACCAATCCACTGGGGTCGCNGCTGGCCACGTGTGCAGTGAAGTAACTGCCCATCCTGGCGTTGAGGTCGGCGGGGTCTAGCCGAGACAAAACAGCGCGGAAGGTCTTCTCACTGGGCCGCCGGAACCGGACCCCTAATTGGGCCAACACATCATCGGGAGCGGTGGCCGCCCATGTGGCAAAACCAGCATAGCCGCGCATCCCCGCGGCAGTGGCCAGAACCGCGATCGCCAACAAAGCCATCAGCGAATACCTCCGACCGCGTGGGNCCCTCGGGTCTGGCACCGAGGCCAACACATCGAGAAACTCCGATCCGATGA
>NZ_JACKVK010000024.1 GCF_025823185.1 Mycobacterium yunnanensis | reverse complement strand
ATGTCCCTGCGGTTTGTTCTGTGTCCTGGCCCGCGGCACCCGCAGCGCACGACCGGTCCGCAGGCACGCGACCAATTCCCGTTTGAGCGCCCCACGCCCCTCGATGAACAAGGACTGATAGATCGCCTCATGGCTGATGCGCATGGACTCATCATCGGGGAAATCCAGCGGTAAGCGGTGGGCAATCTGTTCCGGGCTCCATGCTGTCGACCACCGTCGGTCTTGTCGGTGCGGCTTGTTGCGGCCGTTCCAGGCCTTGGTCTGCGGACCTGCGACGGCGGTGCCGTCGGGTCCGCGGACACTGCCATCGAGCCGCTGCTGCACGTACTCACGCAGCTGCGGGTTGACTGCCAGTTTCGCGGGTTTCGGGCGCTTTGCTGCTTGCTGGGCCTTCCACTGCGCCACCCCTGCGCGGT
>NZ_JACKVK010000023.1 GCF_025823185.1 Mycobacterium yunnanensis | reverse complement strand
TTGGAAGGCGGGCAGGCTGCCCGACAGGGCCGCGCTCAGGGTGGCGTTGANGGCTGCTGAGAGGGCGGGGAAGGTGGCCGAGAAGCTGGCTGAGAGCGCCGGGAAGACCGCGCTCAACCCGGCCGCGAAGTTCTGCCCCGCGGTGAGCAGCGCACTCAACGCGCCNTGCAGCGCCGGNGCACCNGATAGGGCGGCGTTCANNGCGGCGTTGAAGGCCGCAGTTAGGCCCGAGAGGCTGGCTTGGAAGGCGGGCAGGCTGCCCGACAGGGCCGCGCTCAGGGTGGCGTTGAANGCTGCTGAGAGGGCGGGGAAGGTGGCCGAGAAGCTGGCTGAGAGCGCCGGGAAGACCGCGCTCAACCCCTGAGAGCGCCGGGAAGACCGCGCTCAACCCGGCCGCGAAGTTCTGCCCCGCGGTGAGCAGCGCACTCAACGCG
>NZ_JACKVK010000022.1 GCF_025823185.1 Mycobacterium yunnanensis | reverse complement strand
CCTCAACGCCTCCAGAAACACCCCGCGCGCCGCCGCGGGAACCGTTTTGCTGCCGTGCTTGCGAAACCCCATCGAACAACACCCCTCAACCAATCAGGTGTTGCAGCGACCACTTGAGTCCGCCACGACATTCGCGATCTGTGCGCACACTGGATGCACGGGCGGGGCGGCGATCAGCGCGCGGCGAGCTTGGATCGCAACCGCGCGTTGACCGGCTCCGGCAGCAACGCCGAGACGTCGCCACCGAGCATTGCGACCTCCTTGGCCAACGACGACGACACGAAGGAGTACCGCGGATTGGTCGCCACGAAGAACGTGTCGACGCCCGCGACGTGCTTGTTCATCTGCGCCATCTGAAGCTCGTACTCGAAGTCGGCACCCGATCGCAGACCCTTGACGATGGCCGAGAACCCACGCGATGTCGCGAAGTCCACCACCAGTCCGGTGCCGCTCTCCACCCGCACGTTCGGCAGGTGCGCCGTCGACTCCTCGATGAGCTCGATGCGTTCGGAGGCGGTGAACATGCCGGACTTGTTGGGATTGACCAGCACGGCGACGACGATCTCGTCGAACTGCGCGGCCGCACGTTCGAATACGTCGACGTGACCGAGGGTGACGGGATCGAACGAGCCCGGGCATATGGCGCCACTCATGCCCGACGACGCTACGCGATCTCGCCAAACTCCAGCCGGGTGTCCCCGTAGCGGCGGTCCCGGTCGGCCGTCCATCCCGCGGGCCACGCCACCGGCGGCGCCGACGCAGGCCGCTCGAGGACCGCGACGGCGCCCTGGGCCACCCAGCCGCCGTCGACCAGGGCCGTCAGCACCGCGGCCACGTCGGCCGACGACACCTCGTACGGCGGGTCGGCGAACACCAGGTCCGCCGGTCGGTCGGCACCCACCGCCAACACCGAGTCGACGGTGCCGCACCGCACCGTCGCCCCCGTCGCGCCAAGCGCGGTCACGTTCTGGGTGATGACGGCGGCCGCGCGCCGGTCGGCCTCGACGAAGAGCGCGGTCGCGGCTCCCCGCGAAAGTGCTTCCAGGCCAAGGGCACCCGAGCCCGCGAAGAGGTCCAGCACCGCGCTGCCCGCAAAGTCCAGTCGCGCGGTGAGAACGTTGAACAACGACTCGCGGACCCGGTCGGTGGTCGGACGGGTGCCGCGCCCGGCGCGACCCTGCGGCACCACGAGCCGCCGGCCGCCGAACCGGCCACCGATGATCCGGGTCAGGAAATCACCGCCAAGAGGTCGCCACCCTCGACCTGCGCGGTGGTCGAAACCGCCACGCGTTGCACGGTGCCCGCCTTGGGCGCGGTGATCGCCGCCTCCATCTTCATGGCCTCGATCGTCGCGATGGTCTCCCCCGCCTCGACCGTGGCGCCGGGCTCGACGTCGACTGTCACGACGCCCGCGAACGGCGCGGCGACGTGGTCGGCGTTGGTCCGGTCGGCCTTCTCCGCGGCGGGCACGGTGTCGGCGACGCTCTCGTCGCGCACCACGACCGGCCGCAACTGCCCGTTCAGGATGCACATCACCGTGCGCATTCCCCGCTCGTCGGGTTCGGAGATGGCCTCCAGACCGATGATCAGGTCGACGCCCCGCTCGATCTGAACGCGGTGCTCGTCGCCGTGACGCAGACCGTAGAAGAACTGGTTCGCCGACAACCGCGACGTGTCGCCGTAGACCTCCCGGTGTGCCTCGAATTCCCGTGTCGGCCCGGGGAACAGCAGCCGGTTGAGCGTCCGTTGGCGGACCGGTCCCGACTGCCCCAACAGGGCTTCGTCGTCCGCGCCGAGATCGGGGATCGGCTTGGCGGGCGGACGTCCTGCCAGCGCCTCGGTGCGCAACGGTTCCGGCCAACCGCCGGGCGGGTCGCCCAGGTCACCGCGCAGGAATCCGATGACCGAGTCCGGGATGTCGAAACGACTTGGGTCGGAAGCGAATTCGTCGGCCGTGACACCGGCGCCGACCAAGGCGAGCGCCAGATCGCCGACCACCTTGGACGACGGCGTCACCTTCACCAGGTGACCAAGCACCCGGTCGGCACCGGCGTAGGCGTCCTCGACGTCTTCGAACCGATTGTCCAGACCCAGCGCGATGGCCTGCTGACGCAGGTTGGACAGCTGACCGCCGGGAATTTCGTGGCGGTACACCCGGCCCGTCGGGGCGGGAGGACCAGACGCTGCAACATCGAAGGGCGCGTACACCTTTCGCAGCGCCTCCCAATACGGTTCCAGATCGCACACGTTGGCCAGCGAGAGCCCGGTGTCATACGGGGTGTGCATGGCCGCGGCGACGATCGAGGACAGCGACGGTTGACTGGTGGTGCCCGCCATCGGCGCCGCCGCCCCGTCGACCGCGCTGGCGCCCGCCTGCCACGCCGCGGTGTAGGTCGCCAGTTGCCCGCCGGGAGTGTCGTGGGTGTGAACGTGCACCGGCAGGTCGAACCGGCTGCGCAACGCCGAGACCAGAGTCGTCGCCGCGGGCGCCCGCAGCAACCCGGCCATGTCCTTGATCGCCAAGACGTGGGCACCGGCCTCGACGATCTGCTCGGCGAGGCGCAGGTAGTAGTCCAGCGTGTAGAGCGTCTCACCGGGATCGGACAGGTCGCCGGTGTAGCACAGCGCCACCTCGGCCACGGCCCTGCCGGTCTCGCGGACCGCGTCGATCGCCGGCCGCATCGAGTCGACGTCGTTGAGCGCGTCGAAGATTCGGTAGATGTCGATTCCGGTGGCCGTGGCCTCCTCGACGAAGGCCGTGGTCACCACGTCCGGATACGGGGTGTAGCCGACGGTGTTGCGGCCCCGCAGCAGCATCTGCAGGCAGATGTTGGGCACCACCTCGCGCAGCGCCGCCAGCCGCTCCCAGGGGTCCTCCTTGAGGAACCGCAGGGCGACGTCGTAGGTGGCGCCGCCCCAGCACTCCAGCGACAGCAATTCCGGGGTCATCCTGGCGACGTACGGCGCGACGGCCAGCAGGCCGGACGTGCGCACCCGGGTCGCGAGCAGCGACTGATGGGCGTCGCGGAAGGTGGTGTCGGTGACCCCGACGGCCGGGGAATCGCGCAGCCATGCCGCGAAGCCCTCTGGGCCCAGTTCGACGAGGCGCTGGCGGCTGCCGGGCGGCGGGGTGGATTCGGTGTCGCGGATCTCGATGCCGGGCAGCTTGTCCTGCGGGTAGACCCGGTCGCGGGTGCCATAGGGCGAGTTGACCGTCACTTCGGCGAGATAGTTGATGATCTTGGAGCCCCGGTCGGCCGAGGCGTTCCCGGTCAGCAACTGGGGTCGCTCGTCGATGAACGACGTCGTGACGCGGCCGGCGCGGAAGTCGGGATCGTCGACCACCGACAGCAGGAACGGAATGTTCGTCGACACCCCGCGGATGCGGAACTCGGCAAGCGCCCGCCGGGCCCTGGCCACCGCCGTCGTGAAGTCCCGGCCCCGGCAGGTCAGCTTCACCAGCATCGAGTCGAAGTGCGCGCCGATCTCGGCGCCAAGGGTGGTGCCGCCGTCCAGGCGGATGCCCGCGCCACCCGGGGACCGATATCCGGTGATGCGCCCGGTGTCGGGCCGGAAGCCGTTGGCGGGATCCTCGGTGGTGATGCGGCACTGCATGGCGAAGCCCCGGGGGGCAGGCAGCGTGTCCTGGCTCAGACCGAGATCGGCCAGGGTCTCCCCCGCCGCGATGCGCAGCTGGCTGGCGACGAGGTCGACGTCGGTGATCTCCTCGGTGACGGTGTGCTCGACCTGGATGCGGGGGTTCATCTCGATGAAGACGTGGTTGCCGCGCTCGTCGAGCAGGAATTCCACCGTCCCGGCGCACGAGTACCCGATCTGGCGGGCGAAGGCCACCGCGTCCCCGCAGATCGTCGCCCGCACCTCCTCGGACAGGTTGGGAGCCGGCGCGAGCTCGACGACCTTCTGGTGACGGCGCTGCACGCTGCAGTCGCGCTCGTAGAGGTGCATCACGTTGCCCTTGGCGTCGGCAAGGATCTGCACCTCGATGTGGCGCGGGTTGAGCACCGCCTGCTCGAGGTAGACGTTGCCGTCGCCGAACGCCGACTCCGCCTCCCTGCTCGCGGCCTCGATCGACTCGGCGAGGGCGTCGGGATCGCCGACGCGGCGCATGCCGCGGCCCCCGCCGCCGGACACCGCCTTGACGAATAGCGGGAACTCCGTCCCGTCCGCCGCGGCGACCAGCTCCTCGACCGACGTCGACGGCTCCGAGGACGCCAGGACGGGCAGTCCGGCGTCGCGGGCCGCGGCGATCGCGCGGGCCTTGTTGCCGGTCAGCTCCAGGACGTGGGCGCCGGGACCGACGAAGGTGATGCCGGCCTCTGCGCACGCGGCGGCCAGGCCGGGATTCTCGGAGAGGAACCCGTAACCCGGGTACACCGCGTCGGCACCGGCGTGGCGGGCGACCCGGATGATCTCGTCGATCGACAGGTAGGACCGGACGGGGTGACCCGGCTCCCCGATCTGATAGGACTCGTCGGCCTTCAACCGGTGCGCCGAGTTGCGATCCTCGTAGGCATAGACCGCCACGGTGGCGATGTCCATCTCGTAGGCGGCACGGAACGCCCGGATGGCTATCTCACCGCGGTTGGCGACCAGGAGTTTGGAGATCACGCGGGCTACCCTAACGCGGTCCTCACCCAGACCGGTCTAGATCAACGTCGACCAGTAGTTCCAGAAGCGGACCAGGATCAGCAGGATCAGTCCGGTGAACCACAGCGCCACCAGCGACCAGCGCCACTGGTAGACGATCCGGCCGAAACCGTTGCCCGCCAACGGGCGCAGGGCGATCGAGGAGACGACGACCAGCAGCGGGATCGTCGTCGACCACACCACCATGCAGTACGGGCACAGTGCGCCGATGACGTACAGGCTCTGGTAGATCAGCCAGTGCACGAAGACCGTGCCGATCAGCGTCCCGATCGCCAGACCAGTCCAAAACCATTGCGGCAAGGCCACCTTCGCCACGGCGAGCACACCGGCGACGACGACGACGGAGAACGCCACGATGCCGAGCAACGAGTTGGGGAATCCGAATTCCGACGCCTGCGGGGTCACCATCACCGAACCGCACGACAACACCGGGTTGATGCTGCACGACGGCACGTAGGCGGGGTCGATCAGCAATTCGATCTTCTCGATCGTCAGCGTCAGCGCGGCGGTCAGGCCGACCGCTCCGGCGATGAGCACCCACACCGCGCTCGGCATGCCGATTGGCCGGGGGTACCGGCGTTCGTCGGGCTCGGCCGACGGGGTCGGCTCGGTGGCGGTCGAGGTCATCTCGTGGTGGTGGGGGTCGAACCGACCGGCGGTGCCGCGGCCGGGGTCTGGACGGGCGCGGTGGCCGTCGGGGTGCCGCCCGGCTGGACCGGCGCCGGTGCGGCGGGGGCAGAGCTTGCGCCGGGGATGTCGCCGACGATCCCCTTGATCTTGGCCACCAGCGCGTCGGGGGTGGAGAACTGGTAGTCCTCGCCGTTGATGCGCACGGTCGGCGTGCCGGTGACCTTGGTCGCGGCCGCGAGGCCCTTCACCATGTCGAGGTAGCGGCCGTTGTTGATGCAGTCGGGCACCTTGCCGACCACGCCGGCCTGCCGCGCGGTCTCGATCAGCTGCGCGTTGGTCGGGAAGGACGTGCCCGTCTCACTGGGCTGCTGGGCGTACATCGCCGCGTGGAAGCGACGGAACGCCTGCTTGTCGGGGGTGGTGTCCTCGTCGGCCACGCAGTAGGCGGCCGCGCCGGCGCGTGACGAGTAGTTCTGATTGGCGGGGCGGTCGAGGATGGCGACCATGTAGAAGTCGGTGGCTATCGCGCCGCTGTCGATCAGCTGGCTGATCGTGGGGCCGAAGGTCTTCTCGAAGTTCCCGCACACCGGGCAGAGAAAGTCCTCGTAGAGCGACACCACGGCCTTGGGCTCGGTGGTGCCCGGCTTGGTGACCACGTTGCTCGTCGCCACGCGAATCGACTTCGCCTCGCCACCGGCCGGTTTCGTGCTGCCGGAGCTGACGATGTAGGCCACCAGCGCCACCGCGAAGATGACCACCACCGCGGTGAGTCCGACCTGAATCATGACGTTGCGCCGGCGGTCGGCAGCCTTCAGGTCGTAGCTGGCAGTCTTCTTGGGTTTCGTGGCCACGGCACTAGGGTACCGGCGGCCCGAGGCGGGTTTCTTAGGCCCGGCTCAGGTGTGCCCGAACGGCCGAGACCACCTCGGCGGTGGCGGTCGCGCTGGCGCCGCCGAGCGGGAAGAAGTTGGCGAAGGCGTGCACCACGGGGCCGAACTGCCGATGGTCGACGGTGACGCCCGCGGCGGCCAGCGCCTCGGCGTACTGGTTGCCCTCGTCGCGCAACGGGTCGAAGCCGCCGGTGAGGACCATCGCCGGAGGCAGGCCGGAGAGGTCGTCGGCCAGCAGCGGTGACACCCGCGGGTCGGCGACGTCGAGTGCCGACCCGGCCAGGTAGTTGTCCCGGAACCAGTCCATGTCCTTCTTGGTGAGGAAGAAGCCGTCGGCGAAGAGGGTCTTCGATCTCGTGTCGCTGGCGAAGTCGACGGCCGGGTAGAGCAACAGTTGTAGTGCGGGAAGGGCGATCGCGTCGTTGCGCGCCAGCTGGGAGACCACCGCAGCGAGGTTGCCCCCGGCACTGTCGCCGCCGACGGCCACCCGTGCCGGGTCGGCGCCGAGGTCGGCGGCGTGCGCCAGTGCCCAGCGATAGGCCGCGTAGCAGTCCTCGACCGCGGCGGGCGCGGGGTGTTCGGGCGCCAGCCGGTAGTCGACGGCCATGACGTGCACACCGGCGTCGCGGCACAGCAACCGGCAGAGCGCGTCGTGGGTCTCGAGGTCTCCGACGACGAAGCCGCCGCCGTGGAAGAACACCATCAGCGGAGCCGGCTGTGCCGCCACCCCCGCGTCGACCGGGCTGTAATGCCGCACCGGGAGCGGGCCCGCCGGACCGGGAATGGTCGAGTCCCGCACGCCGACCGAGATACCGGCGTCGATCATCGCCGACAGCGTGCGCAGCTGAGATCTGGCGACGGCGACGTCACTGCTGGCGACCAGCCCGTTGACGCCCGCCGACCGTTGCGCGGCCAGCATGAACTGCAGCGTGGTGTCCAGGGTGTTGCCGTCGACCATCACCGTGCGGCGGCCCAGCAGCAACCGCTTGACGGCGTCGGGCAGGTGCGGCAGCAGCCGCAGCATCACGCGGCTGGCGGTGTTGGTCATCACGAGCCGGGCGCGCCCCGGCAGCGCGGCCTCCGCGTGGGGCACGGGTCGGACTGGCAGACTCGCCGTCATGGCATCTCCTTCGAACTCGTCGGCTTCCACGGTCGTGCTGAACGACGGTCATTCGATACCCACCGTCGGCCTGGGCGTGTGGCAGACCCCGGCCGGCGAGACCGAGCGTGCCGTTCGCGCCGCCTTGGACGCAGGCTATCGGCACGTCGACACCGCTGCGGCATACGGCAACGAAGAGGAGGTCGGGCTGGCGCTCGCCGGCGCGGCCGAGACGGGCGTGGCCAGGGACGACGTCTACGTGGTCACCAAGCTGTGGAACGCCGACCAGGGCTATGACTCCACGTTGCGGGCGTTCGACCTCAGCATGACGAAGTTGGGACTCGACTACCTCGACCTGTATCTCGTGCACTGGCCGCTGCCCGAGGTGAACCGCTTCGTCGACACCTTCCGGGCCTTCGCTCATCTACGCGATCAGGGCCGCATTCGCTCGATTGGCGTCAGCAACTTCGAACCCGAACACTTGACCACCCTGGTCGACGCGACCGGAATAGTGCCCGCGGTCAACCAGATCGAGCTGCATCCCCTTCTGCCCCAACCGGAGTTGCGGGAGGTACACGCGAAGATGGGCATCGCCACGGAGGCGTGGAGCCCACTGGGGCAAGGGTCGCTGCTCGAGAACGCGACCGTGGTCGACATTGCCGAGGCACACGGCAAGACACCAGCGCAGGTGCTGATTAGGTGGCACGTCCAGCTCGGTAATATCGTCATCCCGAAATCGGTCAACCCCGACAGGATTGCGAGCAACTTCGACGTGTTCGACTTCGCACTCAGCGACTCGGACATGGCGTCGATCGCAACGCTCGACGACGGAACTCGACTTGGTCCGGATCCACGGACCTTCAACTTCACAGGGTAGGTGACATGACCTCGGCGGCAATTCCAGCGGTGGCACTCAACGACGAGAACAGCATCCCGTCGCTCGGGATCGGGGTCGGCGAGCTCTCCGACGACGAAACCGAACGCGCAGTCTCCACCGCGCTGGAGATCGGCGTCCGGCTCATCGACACCGCATCGGCCTACGGCAACGAAGCGGCGGTGGGACGCGCCATCGCCGCGTCCGGCATCCCGCGCGCCGAGATCTTCGTCACGACGAAGCTCGCGCACGCCGACCAGGGCTTCCGGGCGGCGCAGGACGCGTGCCGGGCCAGCCTCGACCGGCTCGGAACCGACTACGTCGACGCATACCTCATCCACTGGCCGGGCACCGATCCCGGTGTCTACCTGCACAGCTGGGGCGGGATGCTGAAGATCCGCGAGGACGGTCTCGCCAAGTCGATCGGTGTCTGCAACTTCTCCGCCGAGGATCTGTCCAACCTGATCGACCTGTCCTACGTCGCGCCGGCGATCAACCAGATCGAGCTACACCCCCTGCTCAACCAGGCGTCGTTGCGCGCGGCCAACGCCGAGCACGACATCGTGACCGAGGCCTACGGACCGCTTGGCGTCGGGCGCTTGCTCGACAACCCGACGGTGACGTCGATCGCCGGTGAGTACGGCAAGACCCCGGCCCAGGTGCTGATCCGGTGGAGCCTGCAACTCGGCAACGTCGTGATCCCCCGCTCGGCCACCCCGCAGCGCATCGTCGACAACGCCGACGTCTTCGAGTTCGAACTCGCCAACGAGCACATGGACGCGCTCAACGCTCTCGACGAGGGCACCCGCTTCCGCGACGACCCGGCCACCTACAACGGGTAGACCCCACTAGCCAAGCGGACAGGTGCTCGCGGCGTCGCGCAGCACCACCGCCGAACGGTCGTCGACCGGCAGGGCGTAACCGCGCAGCACCGCGGCGAACTGCACCGAGTACTGACACCAGAACGCGTGATTGGGCGGCATCCAGTCGGCCGGCTCGGAGTCACCCTTGTCCTGATTCGCCTTGCCCTGCACCGCAAGGAGATTCGCGGGGTCGTTGGCGAATCTGCGGCGCATGTCGTCGGTCCAGTTCCTGGCGCCGAGATCCCAGGCCAGGGCCAGCGGCACGATGTGGTCGATCTGGACGGCGGCGCCCACCTGGTTTCCGCGGGTGAACGGGATGGTCTCGTTGGTGTACGGGTCGTACAACGTGCCGGTGGCGACGGCGGTGGGGCACCGCGAGATGGCCGTGAAGGTCTTGTCGACCAGGTCGCGGTCGAGGATGTCGTTGCGGGTGTCGCAGCCGTTGTGGCCGCCGGGTGCCGACGTGTCGTCGGTCCAGGCCTCGCCGAAAGCCGCTCGGCGGTAGTCGTTTCCGTGCACCCGAGCCGGTATCGACGGAATTCCGGCCAGGACGTCCACCCCGGCGGCCATCACGGGGACGTCTGCGCCCGCGACGAAGCGCTCCGCGCGGCCGGCGGCGGTGGTGACCTGGATGGCCACCAGGATGGCCACGGCTACCCCTGCGATCAGCCAGGCGGGTGACTTCACGCCTTGTCCAGGTATTCGACGCGCTCGGTCTCGGCGAACGGCGCTGCCAGCGTCGCGATTCCGGGGTTGTCGGCGAGCGTGGGGTCGACGTCGTAGATCTCCTCGACGAACGCCCTGGCCGCCTCGATGACCTCGCGGTGCTCGGCCAGCGAGAGCATCTTCAGCGTGATGGGCCTTCCCGATTGGCTCAACCCCAGCACGTCGCCTTCGCGCCGCTCTTCGAGGTCCAGGTCGGCGAGGACGAAGCCGTCCTGAGTGGAGGCGACGGCCTTCAGCCGTCCGCCCGCCTTGGAATCCTCACGCATGTTGGACGCCAGCAGACACAGGCTGGGGTGTGTACCGCGCCCGATGCGACCCCGCAGCTGATGCAGCTGGCTGATCCCGAACCGATCGGCGTCCATGACGACCATCACCGTGGCGTTGGGCACGTCGACGCCGACCTCGATCACCGTCGTGCACACCAGCACGTCGACCTCGCCGGCGCGGAACGCCGTCATCACGGCGTCCTTCTCCTCGGCGGGCAGCCTGCCGTGCATCAGACCGAGCCGCAGGCCCCGCAGCGGCCCGGCGCTCAACGTCTCGAACAGCTCGACCACCGAGGTGGTCGGGGGCCCGTCCTGGTTGGCCGTCGCGCCCTTCTTACCGGATCCCTTTGCCGTGCCGTCGTTCTCGTCGATGCGGGAGGCGACGACGTAGGCTTGGCGGCCCGCGTCGACCTCCTCGACGATGCGCTGCCAGGCCCGTTGCAGCCAGGCCGGCTGCTGCCCGACGAAGATGGTGTTGGTGACGATCGGCTGCCTGCCCCGTGGCAGCTCACGCAGCACCGAGGTCTCCAGGTCGCCGTACACCGTGAGCGCAACCGTCCGCGGTATGGGCGTCGCCGTCATCACCAGCAGGTGTGGCGTGATGCCCTCGACGGCCTTGGCGCGCAAGCGGTCGCGCTGCTCGACCCCGAACCGGTGCTGCTCGTCGACGACCACCATGCCGAGGTTGCGAAAGTCGACGGCGTCCTGCAGCAGCGCGTGGGTACCGATGACGATGCCCGCCTCACCGCTGGCGACCTCGTCGCGCACGAGACGTTTGTGCGAGGCGGTCATCGACCCGGTCAGCAGCGCCACCCGGGTGGCACCCTCCTGACCGCCGAGCTCACCAGCCGACGCCAACGGCCCGAGGACGTCGCGAATGGATCGGAAGTGTTGCACGGCAAGCACTTCGGTAGGAGCCAGCAACGCGCACTGGTACCCGGCGTCGACCATCTGCGCCATCGCCAGCACGGAGACGATCGTCTTGCCCGAGCCCACCTCGCCCTGCAGCATGCGGTGCATCGGCTTGTCGCCGGCGAGTTCGGCCCTCAGCACCTCGTGGACCTCGCGTTGCCCCTCGGTGAGGTCGAACGGCAACTGCTCGCCCAGTGCGGTCGCCAGTCCCCCCGCCCGCGGTGGCGCCGACGGTCCCGTCGAGCTCAGCTCGCCGTGGCGCCGTTCGACCAGCGCCCACTGCAGCCCGACGGCCTCGTCGAACGCCAGCCGCAGCCGAGCGCGTTCGCGCTCCTGCTCGCGCTCGGCGAGGTGGATGTCACGCAGCGCCTCGTCCTCGGTGGGCAGATCCCAGTGGTAGCGAAGGGGTTCGGGCAGCGGGTCGTCGAAGGGGTCCAGCACGTCGAGCACCTGGCGCACGCACGCGTAGAGGTCCCAGCTCTGCACCTTGGCCGTCGCCGGGTAGATGGGAAAGAAGTCGCGGTCGAAGGCCGACAGCAGCACCTCCCCGTCGGCGGCGCGCGAGGTCTCGGCGATCGTGGCGAGTGACTTGGTACCCCGGCCCTTACCGGCGCCCTCCAGCACCAGGAACGCCGGGTGCGTCAACTGCATCGTGCCGTTGAAGTAGCCGACCTCACCCGAGAGCATCAGCCGGGTGCCCTCCGTCAGGATGTGCTTGCTGAACTTGGCGTTGAAGAAGGTGGCCGTGACCCTCGGTTTGCTGTTGGCCAGGGTGACGACCAGGAATTGGCGCTGGGGCTGACCTCGGGTCCAGCGGAGGTCGGCCTTGGCGATCACGTCGACGAAGGTGACGTGGTCACCCTCCCGGGGCGGCTCCCAGCCCTCCTCGAGTACCGAGATGCCGTGGCTGTAGCTGCGTGGGTAGTGGCGCAAGAGGTCGTCGACCGTGCGCAGACCAAGGTGTTCCTCCAACGGCTTGGCGGACTTGGCGCCGATGACCCGGTCCAGCCGGTCGGTGAGCTTGACCGTCACCTCTACTCCACTCCGATCAGCAAGGCGTCACCTCGGTGGCCCGTGTGATAGGTCACCAGCTCGGCACCGAGGTGGTGCCGGTGCACGTGCTCGCGTAACGCCGCACCCACCTCGGGGTCGACCCCGTCGCCGGTCAACACGGTGACGAGTTCGCCGCCGGCACCCAGCAGCAGGTCGATCAGACCGGCGCCCGCGGCGGTGACGTCCCGCGCGACGATGAGCACCTCGTCACCGGAGATCGCGAGCCCGTCACCGGGCCGGCACGAACCTGCCCAGGTCAGCGCCTTCTCCTCTGCCACGCGAACCGACCCGTGCCGGGCGCCGGCCGCAGCCCGGGCCATCGTGTAGCCGTCGTCGACTGCTTGGCGCGTCACGTCGTGGACGGCCAGCGCGGCCAACCCCTGCACCATCGAGCCCGCCGGCACCGGCACCACGTCGATGCCCCACCCGATCGCGGCCGTACACCCGGCCACCAGCTCCTCGGCCGCGACGTAACCGTTGGGCAGCACCAAAATCTGCGCGGCACCCGCGTCGACGAGGGCGCGCAGCAGGTGATTGGCGCTGATCGCGGCGTCGGCGTCCTGCCGAAGGACGTGTGCGCCCTCGCCCTCGAACAGGCTGGCGGCGCCGTCGCCGTCGACGACGGCCAGGACGGCCCGGTCGCGCGTCCAGCCACCCGAGGGCCGGCCACCGCCGCCCGTCAGTGCGGTGATCTGGATGCGGCTCGGACCACCGGCGCCCAGCCCGGCCTCCACCGCGGCGCCCGCGTCGTCGGTGTGCACGTGCACCGAGTAGCGCCCGTCGGTTCCCGACGCGGCGATCGTCACCGAGTCGCCCAGCTGTTCCAGGCGCGTCCGCAGTGCCTCCAGGCCGGCGTGGTCGCACCCGTCGAGGACGTACATCACCTCGAACCGGGGCGGCGCCCCGGCGGCCGCCTCGACCGGGGACGGGTCCAGTCCGGCGCGTTCGTACGTCGAGCGGTGTGGGGCGTGCCCGGTGAGGGTGGCGGTGAGGGCGTCGAGCAGGACCAGCAGACCCCGGCCCCCGGCGTCCACCACGCCCGCCTCGGCGAGCACGTCGAGTTGCTCGGTGGTCTTCTCCAGGGCGACGACCGCGGCGTCGGCCGCCGTTGCGACGACCTCGGCGACGTCGGCGCCGTCGTCTGCAGAGCCTTCGGCAGCTCCCGCCGCGGCCGCCAGTACCGAGACGATGGTGCCCGGGACCGACTCGCCCACCGACGCCTCGGCCAACACGACCGCATGCCGCAACGACGACGCGAGCAGCGGGCCGTCGAGGTCGGCGAGCACGCCCTCGCGCTGCTCGGCGGCGCCGCCCGCGACGTCGGCGAGGCCGCGCAGGATCTGAGACAGGATCACCCCCGAGTTGCCGCGGGCACCTTGGAGCGCACCCTCGGCGAGGGCGGCGGCCACCTGGGCGACGTCGGTGGTCTGCAGGGATTCGGCGCGGGCGCCTGCCGCCCGCATGGTGAACAGCATGTTCGTTCCGGTGTCGGCATCGGCGACGGGAAACACGTTGAGCCGGTTGATCTCGTCGGTCCGGCCGATGAGGTGGTCGACGGCGGTGTGCGCCCATTCGCTCAACGCGGAGGCGTCGAGACGGCGTGCGGACATGCCCCACCGCCTCTCCCTCGACCCAACGCGGCCACGTGCGCGTCAGCCTAGCCACTCTGCCCGACACCGCCCCGGTGCCGCCGCATTCATCCACGAGCTGCCGCGCCGGTGGACATCGTTTTGGCGATCGCCGGGGCGGCCGGTATCCTGGTCAGGTTGTTGGGTCACCCGCGTTGCGGTCGTTGGCCCCCAGTACCGATCAAGGAGTTTCACATGGCTGCGGTTTGCGATGTCTGCGGAAAGGGCCCCGGCTTCGGCAAGTCGGTGTCGCACTCCCACCGTCGGACGAACCGCCGGTGGGACCCGAACATTCAGACGGTGCACGCCGTCTCCCGCCCCGGTGGCAACAAGAAGCGCATCAACGCCTGCACCTCGTGCATCAAGGCCGGCAAGGTCACGCGCGGCTGATCGCCGGCGCCCGCCCTTACGGCAGGCGCCAGTCGACGGGTTCCCCACCCAGCTCGACGAGTAGCTCGTTGGCCCGGCTGAACGGCCGCGAGCCGAAGAACCCACGCGACGCCGACAACGGCGACGGATGCACCGATTCGATGGTGGCGCAGTGCGCACCCGTCAGCATCGGCTTCAGTGTCTGCGCGTCGCGACCCCACAGCACTGCCACCAGTGGTGTCGGCCTGTCCACCAAGGCCCGGATGGCGCAGTCGGTGACGGCCTCCCACCCCTTGCCGCGATGCGAGGCCGGGCTGCCGGACCGCACCGTCAGCACCCTGTTGAGCATCATCACGCCCTGGTCGGCCCATGGCGTCAGGTCACCGCAGGTGGGTGCGGCATGGCCCAGATCGGTGACGTACTCCTTGAAGACGTTGTCCAGGCTGCGCGGCAGCGGACGGACGTCGGGGGCCACCGAGAAGCTCAGGCCGACGGCATGACCGGGCGTCGGGTACGGATCCTGCCCGACGATGAGCACCCGCACCTTCTCGAGCGGAAAGGTGAAGGCGCGCAACACGTTCTCCCCCGCAGGCAGGTAGCGCTGACCCGCGGCGATCTCGGAGCGCAGGAATTCGCCCATCCGGGCGACGTGGTCCTCGACCGGGGCAAGGGCGGTGGCCCAACCCGGGTCGACGAGTTCGGAGAGGGGGCGCGCAGTCACGAGAGGTCAACCTAGCGGCCGGTGACCTCAGAACGACCGCCAGCCCCCCGGCCCGGTCCACGACGCCCCGTCGACCAGCACCCGCGCCGGGCCCTCGAGCACCACGCCGACGGCACGCCACCCCGCGGGCACCTCACCGGGGAACGTGGCGACCAGCGCGTGGTCCTCACCGCCGCCGAGCACGAGACCCCACGGGTCTGCCCCGACCGCGGTCGCCGCCGCCGCGACGGCGTCGTGGTCGGCGGTCAGCGACTCGCGCGACAGGTCCACCCCCACGGCCGAGGCGTCGGCGACGTGGCGCAGATCGGCGAGCAACCCGTCGGACACGTCGGTCATCGCCGTGGCGCCGGCGTCGGCGGCCACTCGCCCCTGCCCATAGGGCACGGTCGGCACGAGGTGATCACTACGCAGGTCGGCGAAACCGCGAACGTCGTTGCACCACAGCTCGTATCCCGCCGCCGACCGCCCAAGGGCGCCGACGACGGCCACCGTGTCGCCCGGCCGCGCACCACCGATCGGCACGGCGGACCGGCCGGCCAGATCGCCGAGCACGGTCACCGAGACCACCCACAGCGGCGCGGCGACCAGGTCTCCCCCGACGATGCTCGCCCCCACCGTCGCCGCCTCGGCCCACATGCCGTCGGAGAGCTCCTGCGCGGCGGCACCGGGGGTCGCCGCAGGCGCCCCGAACGCGACGACGAACGACGTCGCCGCAGCGCCCATCGCCTCGACGTCCGCTGCGTTCTGGGCGATCGCCTTGCGGCCGACGTCGTACGGCGTGGACCAGTCGAGGCGAAAGTGCCTGCCCTCGACCAACATGTCGGTGGACAGCACCACCCGTCCGTCGGGCGCCGTGACCACTGCGGCGTCGTCACCGGGCCCGACCAGCACGCCAGACGGATGCGTACGACCGGCCACGAGCCGATCGATCACCGTGAACTCGCCAAGGTCTCCCAGCGTCTCGGCTCGCTCGTCGTCTGACATGTCACCCCTTGGTTGCGAGTCCTGAACACCGGCGCGACCTGCGGTAGGTTTGGGTCCCTGCGGCGTGGAGTCTATGCAGCCCGAACGGAGGACGGCGCGAGTGGTCGAGGCATTCATGCTGATTCAGACCGAGGTCGGTCGTGCCGAAGTGGTCGCCAAGCAACTGGGCGCGCTGCCGGGGGTGTCGTCGGCGGAGTACGTCACCGGTCCCTACGACGTCGTGGTGCGCGTGGCGGCCCAGACCGCCTCGGAGCTGCAGACGGTCGTCGTCCCCAGCGTTCAGGCCGTGACCGGTATCACCCGAACCCTGACGTGTCCCGTCGCCGGGGCGGTGCACTCCTAGAGTGCAGGGGTGACCGAGTCCGTTTCCCCAGCAGCCCCCGAGGCCGTCTCCGACGGACCGCCCCGTCGAGTCATGGTCGCGGCGATCGGTGTCGCGGTCGTCGCGGTCGTCGCGGTCGTCGCCCTGCTGGCGGTGGCGGCCACGCGGGAGAAGACCCCGCCACCCGCGCCGGTGGCCATCGCCGCCGCACCGGCACCCCAGGCAGGCAGCGACGGCTGTAAGGCGCTGATGGCCAACCTGCCCGACGATCTCGACGACTATCACCGCGCCGAGGCGATGGCGCCCGTGCCGTTGAGCACCGCCGCATGGCAGGCCGAGCCGGGCGGCGACCTGGTGGTGCTGCGATGTGGAATCGACCGGCCCGACGACTTCTCCGCCAGTGCACCCCTGCAAGCCGTGGACGACGTGCTGTGGTTCCGGATTCCCGGGGAGGGCAGGACCACCTGGGTCGCCGTCGACCGGCCGGTGTACGTCGCGTTGACGCTGCCGGAGGGCTCCGGGGCGACGCCCATCCAGCTGCTGTCGCGGGCGGTGTCCAAGGCGCTGCCCGCGGTCACACCCGATCCGGGGCCGGTGCGTTAGCGCAGCCCCGTGCCCCTGGCGACCGCGGTGTCGACCATGGCGGCCAGCAGCGTCGGATAGTCCACGCCGCTGGCGGCCCACATGCGCGGGTACATGGAGATCGTGGTGAAACCCGGCATGGTGTTGATCTCGTTGATCACCGGGCCGTCGTCGGTGAGGAAGAAGTCGACGCGGGCCAGGCCCTGACAGTCGATTGCTCGGAACGCCTTGATCGCCAATTGCCGTATCTCGTCGGCGATCTCGTCGTCGACCTTGGCGGGCACGTCGAGCTCCGCGGCGTCCTCGAGGTACTTGGTGGCGAAGTCGTAGAACGCGTCCTCGCGGCCGCGGACGCCGGCCACCCGGATCTCCCCGACCGTGCTGGCCTCGACGTGACCGTCGGGGAACTCCAGCACGCCGCACTCCAGTTCGCGTCCGGGTACCGCGGCCTCGACGATCACCTTGGGATCGTGGCGGCGGGCGTGGGCGATGGCCGCGGGGAGCTCGTCCCAGGCGGTGACCCGGCTGACGCCGATCGACGATCCGCCGCGGGCGGGCTTGACGAAGACGGGCAACCCGAGACGCTCGCGGTCCTCGAGTTCGAGGGTGTCGTCGTGTGCGCGCAGGACCACCTGGTCGCCGATGGGCAGCCCCTCGGCGGCGAGCAGCTTCTTGGTGAACTCCTTGTCCATGCCCGCTGCGCTGGCCAGCACCCCGGCGCCGACGTAGGGCACCCCCGCGAGTTCGAGAAGGCCCTGGATGGTGCCGTCCTCGCCGTACGGTCCGTGCAACACCGGGAAGACGACGTCGACCGAGGCCAGGACGTCCCCGGGCGCGTGGCCCAGGGACAGCAGCTCGCCGCGGCGCCCAGGATCGGCGGCGAGGGCGAGCGCCGTGCCCGCCGCACTGGTGACCTCCGGGAGTCGGCCGTCAGTGATGGCCAGTGACTCGTGCCCACCGTCGGTCAGCACCCAGGAACCCTCTGGGGTGATGCCGACGGCGACGACGTCGAAGCGCTCCGGGTCGAGGTTGCGCAGGATGCTGCCGGCCGAAACGCACGAGATGGCGTGCTCGGAGCTTCGTCCGCCGTAGACGACGGCGACGCGGACGCGGGGGCTCGAGCTGTCGGTCACAACCTAGAGAGGCTACCGCTAGGCCAGTGCCGCGGTGAGGTCGGCGATCACATCATCGGTGTCCTCGATGCCCAAGGACAGCCGCGCGAAGCCGTCGGGGACCGGGTCGCCCCAGCGCGCGCGACGGTCCAGGCAGGAGTGCAGACCTCCGAAACTGGTGGCGGCGACCAGTAGGTCGCTGCGCTCGACCAGGCGGTGCACGGCGGCGGCGTCGGCCAACTCGAACGAGACGAGCCCACCGAAGCGCCGCATTTGGCGGCAGGCCACGGCATGGGCCGGGTCGTCGGGCAGCCCCGGGTAGCGCACCGACCGGACCGCGGGGTGGTCGCGCAGCATCAGGGCCGTCGCCATGGCGTTGTGGCATTGCCGCTCGAAGCGCAGCCCCGCGCTGCCGAGGCTGCGCAGTGCCAGCCACGCCTCGAACGGGCCGAGGATCGCTCCGGACAGCAGCCGTTCGCGAGCGACGGCCGCCATCACGTCGGCGTGGCTACTCGCGACGTATCCGGCGAGCAGGTCGCTGTGCCCCGACAACGCCTTGGTGGCACTGGCCACCACCAGGTCGGCGCCGAGCGAGAGGGGTTGCTGCCCAAGCGGTGTCGGTGCGGTGTTGTCGACGACGAGGGTGGCGCCGCGGGCGCGGCAGGTGAGCGCCAGTGCGTGCAGGTCGACGACGTCGAGGGTCGGGTTGACCGGGGTCTCCGCCATCACGACGTCGGCGGTCTCGGCGGCCGCGCACATGTCCGCCGCCCGCACCTCGTGGACGGTCACGCCGCGGGGGGCGAGGTATTCGGCGGCGAAGAGGCGCACCTGGTAGTACCCGTCTGCGGGGACCACCAGGGTCGTGCCGGGTGTGGCCAGCACCCGCAGCACCGAGGTGATGGCGGCCATCCCGGAGCCAAAGGTCAGTGCCGAGGTGGCGCCCTCGAGATCGGCCAGCGCCGACTCGAGCTGGCGCCAAGTGGGATTGGAGCTGCGGCCGTAGGTGTCACCGGGCTCGGACTCGTCGGCCGAGAGGTGATAGGCCGAGGCCGGCACCGGCGGCGAGGACACCGGTTGACCCGGAATGTGTTCGGAGGCAGCGGCTTTGACGCTGCGAGTGGAGTCTCCGTACTGACCGTCCATGGCATTCACTCCGGCTTCGTGCTGCGGCCCAGTAGCAGCGCGACCGCGTCGTCGACCGACAGACCTCGGTGGCACACCCGGTTCACCGCGTCGGTGAGGGGCATCTCGACGTCGTAACTCGCGGCCAGCGCGAGCACCGACTGACAGGACGTGACGCCCTCCGCCACGTGTCCGCCCGCGTCGTGGAGCGCGGATTCTATCGTTCCACCCCGTCCCAGGCGGGTCCCGAATGCCCGGTTGCGCGATTGGGGTGAGGTGCAGGTGGCGACGAGGTCGCCGACGCCGGCGAGCCCGGCGAGCGTGGTGCCCTTGGCGCCCAGGGCAAGTCCCAGTCGCATGATCTCGGCGAGGCCGCGGGTGATGATCGCCGCCGCGGTGTTCTCCCCGAGGCCGACGCCGGCGGCCATCCCGCAGGCCAGGGCGATGACGTTCTTGCACGCGCCGCCGACCTCGGCGCCGACGACGTCGGAGTTGGTGTAGGGCCGGAAGTATCCGGTGGAGAAGGCGCGTTGCAGCGTCACCGCCCGGCCCGAGTCGGTGCACGCGACGACGGTGGCAGCGGGCTGCTCGTCGAGCACCTCGCTGGCCAGGTTGGGACCGGTGACCACCGCGACGCGCGAGGAGTCGACGCCGGTCACCTGGACGATGACCTGACTCATCCGCAGGAGGGTGTCGAGTTCGATGCCCTTGGCCACGCTCACCAATGTGGTGTCGGCACCGATGTGGTCGCGCCACGGCTCCAAGTTGGCACGCAACGTCTGCGACGGCACCGCAAGCAGCACGGTGCAGGCGCCGTCGAGGGCGGCGGCGGCGTCCCCGGTGGCGCGGATCGACTCGGGAAGTGCGACCTCGCCGCCGTAGCGCGTGTTGCGGTGGGTGTCGTTGATCTCGTCGGCCACCTCGGGGCGTCGCGACCACAGGGTGACGTCGTTGCCAGCGTCGGCGAGGACCTTGGCCAGAGCCGTTCCCCACGCCCCCGCGCCCATCACCGCTGCCCTGACCACGGGAACAAATCTAGCCTGACGCGTGCTGATGGCAGGATGACGGGCATGACCGGGGCGAGCGCAGCGACGGGTGGTGTGACCGGGGCGAGCGCAGAGGATCGGCACGTTGGGCTGATCGTCGCGGTGAAGCGGTTGAGCGCGGCCAAGACACGCCTCGCCTCGGCGTTCTCCCCCGAAGACCGCGAAGGCGTCGTGCTGGCCATGCTGCTGGACACCATCACCGCCGCGTCGTCGGTGGTGGCGGTACGCACCATCACCGTCGTGACACCCGACCCCGTCGCCGCCGAGGCCGCCCGCGAGCTCGGCGCCAGGGTCGTCGACGATCCGACACCGGCGGGACATCCCGACCCGCTGAACAACGCGATCGCGGTCGCCGAAGCCGTGATCCGTGCGGAGACCCCGAATGTGGGCGTCCTGCAGGGCGATCTGCCGGCGCTGCAAGCCCGCGAGCTGGCCGAGGCCATCGCCAGGGCTCGTCACCACCCGCGCAGTTTCGTCAGCGACCGGCACGGCACGGGCACCTCGGCGCTCTTCGCGTTCGGCGTTCCGCTCGAACCGGTGTTCGGATCGGATTCAGCACGGCGACACCGCGATTCGGGTGCGCACCAATTGACCGGTGGCTGGCCAGGACTGCGCTGCGACATCGACACCCCCGACGACCTCGCGACGGCGCTGGGTCTTGGCGTGGGGGCCGTCACGAAGAACACGGTCGGCGGCACCTAGCCCCTGCGACCCGACATGGTGGATGATCGTCGATGTGACCGAAGCCGAGACACGACCTTCCACCACGGATTGGGTATCGGACGGTAGTACGCCCGACGCGCCGCCTGCCACCACCACGGGGGTTGCCGACTCGGCCGAGGCCGAGGCCCTGCCCGACGATCGCTACCTGAACCGCGAATTGAGCTGGCTGGACTTCAATTCCCGGGTGCTGGCGTTGGCGGCCGACCCGTCGCTGGCGCTGTTGGAACGCGCCAAGTTCCTGGCGATCTTCGCCTCCAATCTCGACGAGTTCTACATGGTCCGCGTCGCCGGCCTGAAACGCCGCGACGAGATGGGCCTGTCGGTTCGCTCGGCCGACGGCCTTTCGCCGCGTGAGCAGTTGCGGCGCATCAGCGAGCGCACCCAGCAGTTGGCCAGAAGGCACGCCCAGGTGTTCATGGAGTCGGTGCGGCCCGCTTTGGCCGACGAGGGCATCATCGTGGTGACGTGGGCCCAGCTCGACGACGACGAGCGCGCGCGGCTGTCGGTGTACTTCCACGAGCAGGTGTTCCCGGTCCTCACGCCGCTGGCCGTCGACCCCGCCCACCCGTTCCCCTTCGTCAGCGGCTTGAGCTTGAACCTGGCGATCACGGTGCGCCAGCCCGAGGACGGCACACAGCACTTCGCGCGAATCAAGGTTCCCGACAACGTCGACCGCTTCGTCGAACTCGGTCCGCGCGAAGGGGGTGCGGCCATCAGATTCCTCCCCATGGAGGAATTGATCTCGGCGTTCCTCTCGGTGCTGTTTCCGGGCTTGGAGATCGTGGAGCACCACGCCTTCCGCATCACCCGCAACGCGGACTTCGAAGTGGAGGAAGACCGCGACGAGGACCTGTTGCAAGCCCTGGAGCGGGAACTCGCGCGTCGCCGCTTCGGATCTCCGGTGCGACTGGAAGTCGCCGACGACATGACCGAGAACATGCTCGAACTGCTTCTGCGTGAACTCGACGTCCACCCGGGCGACGTCATCGAGGTGCCCGGTCTGCTCGATCTGTCGTCGCTGTGGCAGATCTACGGAGTCGACCGTCCCGCGTTGAAGGATCCGCCGTTCGTGCCCGCGACGCCGCCGGCGTTCGGCGAACGCGAAACACCCAAGAGCATCTTCGCGACGTTGCGCGACGGGGACGTGCTGGTGCATCACCCGTATGACTCGTTCTCCACGACGGTGCAACGTTTCATCGAGCAGGCCGCCGCGGATCCGAACGTGCTGGCCATCAAGCAGACGCTGTACCGCACATCCGGTGACTCGCCCATCGTGAGCGCGCTGATCGACGCCGCCGAGGCCGGCAAGCAGGTCGTGGCACTCGTCGAGATCAAGGCCCGCTTCGACGAGCAGGCCAACATCAAGTGGGCACGCGCCCTCGAGCAGGCCGGCGTGCACGTGGTCTACGGCCTCATCGGTCTCAAGACCCATTGCAAGACATGCCTCGTCGTGCGCCGCGAGGGCTCGACCATTCGGCGCTACTGCCACATCGGCACGGGCAACTACAACCCCAAGACCTCACGTCTCTACGAGGACGTGGGGCTGCTGACCGCCTCTCCCGACATCGGCGCCGACCTGACCGACCTCTTCAATTCCCTTACCGGGTACTCCCGCAAGGTCTCCTACCGCAATCTGCTGGTCGCCCCGTACGGAGTGCGCAGGGGAATCGTCGAGCGCATCGAGCGCGAGATCACGGCCCACCGAGACGGTGGGAACGCACGAATCCGGATGAAGGCCAACGCCCTGGTCGACGAGCAGGTGATCGACGCGCTCTACCGCGCCTCCCAGGCTGGGGTGAAGGTGGAGGTGGTGGTGCGCGGGATCTGCGCGCTGCGCCCGGGAGTGCCCGGCTACTCCGAGAACATCACCGTGCGGTCGATTCTCGGGCGGTTCCTCGAACATTCGCGAATCATTCACTTCCGCGCAATCGACGAGTTCTGGATCGGCAGCGCCGACATGATGCATCGTAATCTGGACCGTCGCGTCGAGGTGATGGCACAGGTGAAGGATCCGCGGTTGGCCGAGCAACTCGACGACGTCTTCGAGTCGGCCATGGACCCCACGACCAGGTGCTGGGAACTAGGGCCCGACGGTCACTGGACCGCGTCGCCGCACGAGGGTCAGACCGTGCGGGACCACCAGGTCTCGCTCATGGAACGCCACCGGCATCCGTGACGCCGGCGGGTGCCGCGGTGGACGTGCACATCGTCACGTTCTCGAATGACCTGCAGGAGTTGAGGTGACGAAGAAGACGCCGTCGTCGACGGCCAAGAGGGTGACGTCAGCCGCCGGCGCGGTGCTGTGGCGGCCCGACGAGGACTCCGGTGACGCCGCACCGCCACTGGTGGCAGTGGTGCACCGGCCGCGGTACGACGACTGGTCGCTGCCCAAGGGCAAGGTGGATCCGGGTGAGACCGAACCGGTGACCGCGGTGCGTGAAGTCCTCGAGGAGACGGGGTACGCCTCGGAATTGGGTCGGCGGTTGGCGGCCGTCAGCTATCCGGTGGACTCGGGCGTCAAACACGTGCGGTATTGGGCTGCACGCGCACTCGGCGGGGAGTTCGCCCCCAACGACGAGGTCGACGAGCTCGTGTGGCTACCCACGGCCGCCGCCCTCAAACGGCTGCAATACCCGCACGATCGGAAGGTGCTGCGCCGCTTCGCCAAGAAGCCCGCCGACACTCGGACGGTGCTCGTCGTGCGGCATGGGACGGCGGGCAGCAAGGCCAGATACAAGGGGGATGACTGCAAGCGTCCGCTGGACAAGCACGGTCGTGCGCAGGCCGAATCCCTGGTGGGCCTACTCCTCGCCTTCGGCGCCACCGAGGTCCACGCCGCGCCAAGGGTGCGGTGTCAGCAGACGGTCGGCCCGCTGGCCGAGGAGCTGGGCGTGCCGATCCAGGACGAGCCCACGCTGACGGAGGAGGCCTATGCCGAGGCCCACGGGCCGGCAAGGCGGCGCCTGCTGGAGATCGCCGCGACCGGCGGCACGCCGGTGATTTGCTCTCAGGGCAAGGTCATTCCGGATCTCATCGCGTGGTGGTGTGACCGGGACGGGGTCCGTCCGGACAAGTCACGCAACCGCAAGGGCAGCACGTGGGTGCTGTCGCTGGCCGACGACACGTTGATCGCAGCCGACCACATCGGCAGCCCCTTGGCCTCCGACGGGTGATACGACGCAGACACGCCGTGGATCTCGATGATCCACGGCGTGCCTGGTGCCGGAACTGACTTCCGGATCTGTTGCTACTTGCGGCCCTTCTTGGCGGGGGCCTTCTTCGCGGGCGCCTTGGTGGCGGTCGTCTTCTTGGCCGGTGCCGCCTTCTTCGCGGGCGCCTTTGCGGCGGTCGTCTTCTTGGCCGGCGCCTTGGTGGCGGCGGTCTTGGCGGGCGCCTTGGTGGCCGTGGTCTTCTTGGCCGGCGTCGCCTTGGTGGCGGTCGTCTTCTTGGCCGGCGCCTTGGTGGCCGTGCTCTTGGTGGCGGCCGTCTTGGCCGGCGCCTTGGTGGCCGTGGTCTTCTTGGCCGGCGCCTTGGTGGCCGTGCTCTTGGTGGCGGCCGTCTTGGCCGGCGCCTTGGTGGCGGTCGTCTTCTTGGCCGGCGCCTTCGTCGCAGCCTTCTTGACTGCCTTCTTGGCGGCGGTCCTCTTGGCGGGTGCGGCGGTGGCACCGCGCTTGACGGCGGGACCTTCCGACGGGAGACGCTGTGCGCCAGACACAACGGCCTTGAACTGAGCCCCGGGACGGAATGCCGGGACGGACGTCGGCTTGACCTTGACGGTCTCGCCGGTGCGCGGGTTGCGCGCAACACGGGCGGCGCGGCGGCGCTGCTCGAACACGCCGAAGCCGGTGATGGTGACGCTGTCGCCCTTGTGGACGGCACGCACGATGGTGTCGACGACGTTCTCCACGGCGGCGGTCGCCTGCCGACGATCGGTGCCCAACTTGTCCGTGAGGACGTCGATGAGCTCTGCCTTGTTCATGCAAAACCTCCGAAGCCAGTGGCCCACCTTGAGCCAAC
This sequence comes from Mycobacterium yunnanensis, assembly GCF_025823185.1. Taxonomy (GTDB): domain Bacteria; phylum Actinomycetota; class Actinomycetes; order Mycobacteriales; family Mycobacteriaceae; genus Mycobacterium; species Mycobacterium yunnanensis. The sequence goes on along the minus strand of NZ_JACKVK010000022.1, from coordinate 278,953 downwards.
TGAAAGCTACGGTAAACCTTCAGGCCGCTGATTTCCAAGAGCCACGCCCAATTTCAGGAATAGCTGGCGCCAATTTCGGCAATCGGGTTGGCCCACACCACCGGTGGTACGGGGGTCCCAAAATGGGCTTGCTGGGGGTGATTTCAGCCCCGTGCGGGCCCTCGTCAGGCGGAAACCGTGCGCGGCTTCCAGCTCGGCCTGCGTTCCTCGAAGGCCGCGATCTCATCCTGTTTGCGCAGCGTAAGGCCTATATCGTCGAGACCTTCGAGCAGTCGCCAGGCGGTGTAGTCGTCAATCTTGAACGGCACCATGACCGTTCCCGCGTGGATGCTTCGATCCTCCAGATTCACAGTGATTTCCAGACCCGGTTGCTGCTCGATCAACTTCCACAGCAGTTCCACATCGTCTTGGGCGACTTCGGCGGCCAAAAGCCCCGCCTTCCCCGAATTCCCGCGGAAGATGTCGGCGAACCGCGACGAGATCACCACCCGGAACCCGTAGTCCATCAGCGCCCAGACGGCGTGCTCGCGCGACGATCCGGTGCCGAAGTCGGGACCGGCCACCAGAACCGAGCCTCGGTCGAACGGCGGAAGGTTCAAGACGAAGGAGGGGTCGTTGCGCCAGGCGGAGAACAAGCCGTCCTCGAAACCCGTTCGGGTGACCCGCTTCAGATACACCGCCGGGATGATCTGATCGGTGTCGACGTTGGACCGGCGCAACGGGACGCCGATGCCGGTGTGCGTGCGGAAGGCTTCCATGGCTGTCTCCTAGCGATTCTGGGGCAGGTCGGCGGGCGAGGACAGGGTGCCGCGGACGGCCGTCGCCGCCGCCACCGCGGGTGAGACCAAGTGGGTGCGACCGCCCTTGCCTTGGCGCCCCTCGAAGTTTCGGTTCGACGTCGCTGCGCAGCGCTCCCCCGGTGCGAGCTGGTCGGGATTCATGCCCAGGCACATCGAGCAACCGGCCTGGCGCCATTCGGCACCTGCCGCGACGAACACCTCTCCGAGTCCCTCGGATTCGGCCTGAGCGCGGACCTTCATCGACCCCGGCACCACCAGCATCCGCATCCCGTCGGCGATCCTCCTGCCCCGCAGGATGTCTGCCACCACCCGCAGATCCTCGATGCGACCGTTCGTGCACGAGCCGACGAAGACGGTGTCGATCTTGACGTCGCGCATCGCGGTACCCGGCTGAAGGTCCATGTACGCCAACGCCTTCTCGGCCGACTGGCGCTCCCCCTCGTCGAACATCAGTTCTGGGTCCGGGACCGAGGCGCTCAGCGGAACGCCCTGGCCGGGGTTGGTGCCCCACGTCACGAACGGGCTCAGCTCGGCGGCGTCGAGGTAGACCTCGGTGTCGAATTCGGCTCCCTCGTCGGTGCGCAACCGGGTCCACGCCGCCACGGCGGCATCCCACTCCGCACCAGCGGGGGCATGCGGACGGCCCTTCAGGTACGCGAAGGTCGTCTCGTCCGGCGCGACCATGCCGGCGCGGGCACCGGCCTCGATGCTCATGTTGCAGATGGTCATCCGGCCCTCCATCGACAGCGCTTCGATGGCGCTGCCGCGGTATTCGATGACGTAGCCCTGTCCGCCACCGGTGCCGATCTTCGCGATGACGGCCAGGATGACGTCCTTGGCGCTGGTGCCGGCGGGCAGCACCCCGTCGACGTTGACCGCCATGGTCTTGAAGGGGCGCAACGGCAACGTCTGCGTCGCGAGCACGTGTTCGACCTCGGAGGTGCCGATGCCCATCGCCAAGGCGCCGAACGCTCCGTGGGTCGAGGTGTGGCTGTCGCCGCAGACGATCGTCATGCCCGGCTGGGTGAGACCGAGCTGCGGTCCGATGATGTGCACGATGCCCTGCTCGGCGTCGCCCATCGGGTAGAGCCGGACGCCGAATTCGGCACAGTTGCGCCGCAGGGTCTCGACCTGCGTGCGCGAGATGGGATCGGCGATCGGCTTGTCGATGTCCTTGGTGGGCACGTTGTGGTCCTCGGTGGCGATCGTCAGATCGGTACGGCGAACCGGGCGTCCCGCCAACCGAAGTCCGTCGAAGGCCTGCGGGCTGGTGACCTCGTGGATCAGGTGCAGGTCGACGTAGATCAGATCGGGTTCGCGCGCGGCGTCCTGGCCCGCGCCGTGGGCCACGACGTGATCGGCCCACACCTTCTCGGCCATGGTGCGCGGCGCATCTGCGGTTCCAGTCATGACTAGCTCATCCCTTCGGGCGACGAGCAGAGGGCGCTGCCGTCGCACTGGGTCTCGGTACGGGCATCCCATCATCCGGGACGCTAGTATCTCCCTATGGGACACGATAGCGGTATCGGCGTGCTCGACAAAGCGGTGGGCGTCCTGCACGTCGTCGCCGAGTCCCCCTGCGGTCTGGCCGATCTGTGCGAGCGCACGGGTCTGCCGCGTGCCACCGCACACCGGCTGGCTGCAGGTCTGGAAGTTCACCGACTGCTGGCTCGCGACGCCGACGGCAGATGGTGCCTCGGCCCGGCGCTCAACGAACTCGCCGGACGGGTCGACGATCCCCTTCTCGCCGCCAGCGCGGGGGTGCTTCCCAAGCTTCGCGAAATCACCGGCGAGAGCGTGCAACTCTATCGACGGGAGGGCCTGTCCCGGGTCTGCGTGGTCGCCCTCGAGCCGCCGGCCGGGCTGCGCGACACCGTGCCCGTCGGAACCCGGCTGCCGATGACCGCGGGCTCGGGCGCCAAGGTGCTGCTCGCCTACAGCGACCCCGCCACCCAGCAGTCGGTGCTCGCGACGGCAAAGTTCACCGACCGCACCCTGGCCGAGGTGCGCAAGCGGGGGTGGGCACAGAGCGCGGCCGAACGGGAGCCCGGCGTGGCGAGCGTGTCCGCACCGGTGCGTGATGCGCACGGAGTGGTGGTGGCGGCGATCTCGGTGTCCGGGCCCATCGACCGCATGGGCAGGCGGCCCGGCGCCCGGTGGGCGGCCGATCTGCTGGCCGCGGCCGATGCGCTCACCAGGCGGCTGTAGCCGCACCACGACGACGAAAGGCGCCTACCCCGAGAGGTAGGCGCCTTCATTCGTGGTACCCCCGATGGGATTCGAACCCACGCTACCGCCGTGAGAGGGCGGCGTCCTAGGCCGCTAGACGACGGGGGCTAGAACTATTTCCGGTTGGCCAGCATAGCCCAGGGGAACGATGTCGACCTAATCGTTGGACCTGGCGAGCCGCCTATCCGAAATTGGCTGGGGTACCAGGACTCGAACCTAGAATGGCGGTACCAGAAACCGCTGTGTTGCCAATTACACCATACCCCAATCGACGCCATAACCGCAGGTCACGGGCGCCTCGGTGGGACAACACCCGCTGTGGTCTACCAGCGCGTGCAATCACCGACCGACGAGCACACTACCAAAGATTTCGGCGCCGGATTTCACGCCTGGGCCGACGCGTGGTCCCGTCCGCTCCGCAGCCTGGTCAGGCTGCGCTCCCGACCCAGCAGTGCCATCGACTCGAACAGCGGCGGGCTGACCGAGGCACCGGTGACTGCCACCCGAATCGGGCCGAACGCCTTGCGCGGCTTGAGCTGGAGGCCGTCCAGCAGCGCGTCCTTCAGCGCCGCTTCGATTCCCTCGGTGGTCCACTCGGTGACCGCCTCGAGGGCCACGAGGGCGGCGTCCAGCACGGGCACCGCCTCGGCACGCAACTCCTTGGCTGCGGACTTCTCGTCGAGCGCATAGGACGCGTCGTCGAGGAACTTGAGCAGATCCCATGCGTCCCCGAGGACGACGATTCGCGTCTGGACGAGGGCGGCCGCCTCCGCGAAGCCCGCGTCGTCCAAGCCGGTGTCATGACCGTGTGCGACGAAGTAGTCCCGTAGCCGCGCGGTGAAGTCCGCGGTGTCGAGCATGCGGATGTGCTCGGCGTTGATCGCGTCGGCCTTCTTCTGGTCGAAGCGGGCGGGGTTGGAGTTGACGTTCGCGACGTCGAAGGCGGCCACCATCTCGTCGAGGCTGAACAGGTCGTGGTCGTCGGCGATCCCCCAACCCAACAACGCCAGGTAGTTCAACAGCCCCTCCGGGATGAATCCGCGATCGCGATGGAGGAAGAGATTGGACTGCGGATCACGCTTGGACAGCTTCTTGTTGCCGTCACCCAAAACACTTGGCAAGTGCGCGAATTCGGGTACCCGCTCGGCGACGCCGATGCGCACGAGCGCCTGGTAGAGCGCGATCTGGCGCGGGGTCGAGGGCAGGATGTCCTCCCCGCGAAGCACGTGGGTGATCTTCATCATGGCGTCGTCGACGGGGTTGACCAAGGTGTAGAGCGGATCACCGTTGCCGCGGGTGATCGCGAAGTCGGGCACCGTCCCGGCGGCGAACGTGGTGGGCCCGCGGACCAGGTCGACCCAGGTGAGGTCCTCCTCGGGCATCCGCAACCGCAGCACCGGCTTGCGCCCTTCGGCGGTGAACCGGGCGCGGTCGGCGTCGGTCAGAGTGCGGTCGTAGTTGTCGTAGCCGAGCTTGAGATTGCGACCGGCGGCGAGGTGGCGGGCCTCGACCTCCTCGGGCGTCGAATAGGCCTCGTAGACCTCACCGGCGGCAAGCAACCGCGCCACGACGTCGCGGTAGATCTCCCCGCGCTCGGACTGTCGATACGGCGCGTACGGTCCGCCGATCTCCGGCCCCTCGTCCCAATCCAGTCCGAGCCACCGCAACGCGTCGAGGATGGCGGCGTAGCTCTCGGCGCTGTCGCGCGCGGCGTCGGTGTCCTCGATGCGGAACACGAAATCGCCGCCGGTGTGCCGCGCGTAGGCCCAGTTGAACAGCGCCGTGCGGACCAGGCCGACGTGCGGCGTGCCCGTCGGCGACGGGCAGAACCTGACCCTGACGTTACTGGTAACCATCACTTGCCCTTGCGCACAACGGGATTGGTGAGCGTGCCGATACCCTCGACGGTGATGCTGACGGTGTCGCCGTCTTCGATGGGTCCCACGCCCTCCGGCGTCCCGGTGAGGATCAAGTCGCCCGGCAGCAGCGTCATGACGGCCGAGGCCCACTCGATGATGGCGCCGATGTCGTGGATCATCAGCGAGGTGCGACTGTGTTGGCGCACTTCACCGTTGACCTCGGTGCGCAGGTCGAGATCGAAGGGGTTGACGTCGGTGTCGATCCACGGACCGACCGGGCAGAAGGTGTCGTGCCCCTTGGCACGCATCCACTGGCCGTCCTTCTTCTGCTGGTCTCGCGCAGAGACGTCGTTGGCGATGGTGTAGCCGAGGATGTTCTCGGCGGCCTTCGACGCCGGGACGTCCTTGCACGGCCTGCCGATGACGGCGGCCAGCTCACCCTCGTGATGAACCGGATGAGCGTCGGCGGGAAGCTGGATTGGCACGTTGGGCCCGATGATCGACGTGTTGGGCTTGAGGAAGATCACCGGATCCTCCGGCGCCTCGCCACCCATCTCGGCGGCGTGCGCGGCGTAATTCTTGCCCATGCACACCACCTTGCTCGCGAGAATCGGCGCGAGCAGCCGGACGTCGGCCAGCGGCCACGACCGGCCGGTGAACGTGGGAGTGCCGAACGGATGCTCGGCGATTTCGCGAGCCCGTGCCTCGAGGGCACCGTTCGCGACGTCGCCTTCGATGCTCACGAAGGCGACCCCATCTGGACTGGCAATTCGACCGAGGCGCATTGTTCCCACCCTAGGACACCGGCCGCACTCGACGGCATCGTCGCGACCCATCCTTGCCGCCCCTTCCCGCTCGCACATCTGGCCCAGATTTGCTCGTCGAGCCAGATCCATAAATTGTCGTACGCGATATTTCTAGCAAACACGTCACACTTACCGGGCGGTAAGTTGCAGTCTAAATGGATCACCCACGGCCTCGCGATTCGGCGGCAATCGAGTCATCGTTGACAGCATTTGACCACCTTTAGCAGCTAATACTCAAGATCAGCAGCACATCACGAGAAGATCACGTGCGCTCCATTCAGTTTCCAAATTGGTCGGCCCATTTGCCTCCTACTCGTTGATAAGGTCAGCTACTGTCTTGCGCACGGGGGGTCAGTTCAACACCAAGGAGAGAAATGTCAGTGCACGTAGCGGTTCGCTCATACCTGACGGCCGGCGTCGCCACGGTGGGTGCCACCGCCCTCGTGGCCGCGCCGCTCGCGGTGCCGCCTCCACAGATCCACCTGCCCGCGATCCACGCGTCCTCCGCCGTCGTCGACCTCGTGGCGATGGCGAACCCGATCGCCGAATGGGTCACGGTGGTGCAGACGACCTTCGCGAACGTCGCGGCCCTGGGCAGCCAGTTTCAGAACGATCCCGCGCCGATCCTGCAGCAGATCCTCACCAACCAACTGGCCAACGCCGCCACACTGGCGACGGCATTCGAAGGCGCGGCAGGTGGATTCGTCTCTCAGGCCGCCGCGCTGCCTGCGGCCACCCTGCTGGCCGCTCAGCAGCTGGCCGCCGGTCAGTTCAGCGCCGCGGTCGGCACCGTGTTCCAGGCTGGCATCGGGCTCATCCTGGCACCGGCGATCAGTCTCATCAGTGCGACCTCGGTCATCACCGACACCGTCCAGCGCGTCGCGAATGTCGTCGCCGCCATCCCGAACGTGCTGCTGCCCGTTGGCCTTGCCGCGTTGTCGCCCATCGCCGGCGCGGTCTACTCCTTCGGCGATGCCGGCCAGGCCGTCATCGACGCGGCGCGAGCGGGTGACGTGGCAGGTGCGCTCAACGCCCTCGTCAACATTCCTGCCATCGTGACGAACGCCTTCCTCAACGGGTACCCGCCGCAGTCCACCACCGGCGTGTTCAGCCCGCAGGTCGAGGGTGGGTTCGGCTCGGGCTTGATCGCCACCCTGCTCGCCGCTCGCGACACCTTTGCCCAGGCGCTCGGCGCGGCCGCACCACCTACGGCGACGGCGACCGTGGCCGACCTGCCAACCGCGGCCAAGCTCGTCAGCCTGACGGCGGCTCCAACGCAGGAGGCCCAGGTCGGCGAGACGTCGGCCAAGGCCACCGCATCGGCGGCAGCGGCGACCGAGGCAGCCACCGCCGCCAAGACTGCCGAGCCCGCGACGGAACCCGTCACCGCCGAGTCCACCACTGCCGCAACGGAATCGACCACCGTCGCCGCGACCTCCACTCCCCCGGCGGACACCGAGTCGACGACGCCGGCGGCATCCTCGGATGCCGGGTCGACGGGAACCGCCAAGGACGGCCCCTCGTCGAATACCAAGCCCACCGACGAGAGGGACTCCTCGTCGACGGGTTCCGCCGGGTCTGCCGAGGCGTCCTCGACCGGAGGCAGCACCACCGGATCGTCCACCGCCACCAAGCCGGCGTCGACCGCGCCGTCGGCACCATCGGCGGGCGCCAGCAAGACCGCCGAGACGAAGAAGGACACTGCATCGAGCGCGTCGGGCGGTTCGGGTTCGAGCTCGAGCTCGGGCTCGTCCAGCGCGAGCTGACCCGACACCTCACTGGAGATGCCCTCCTCCGCCATCAGCGGAGGGGGGCATCACGCGTTGGGGTCAGTCTCAAATAATGGGATGGCGATTCGGCATGGTGGGAACGTCGTGTCACGATGGGTTCATGTCCGTCCCCACCGTAGGGACCGCGCGTCGTTGGTCGATGCTGGTCATTGCGCTCACCGCCACCCTGTGTGCCAACGTCTTCATCAACGGGGTGGCGTTCCTCATCCCCACCCTGCACGTCCAGCGCGGCCTCGACCTGGCCCACGCGGGGCTGGTCTCTGCGTTGCCCAGCTTCGGGATGGTCGTCACGCTGATCGCCTGGGGGTATTTGGTCGACCGGTTCGGTGAACGCCTGGTGCTGGCCGTCGGGTCCGCACTGACCGCCGCCGCCGCATTCGCCGCGGCCTCGGTCGACTCCTTGGTCGCGGTGGGCGTCTTCCTCTTCCTGGGTGGGATGGCCGCCGCCAGTAGCAATTCCGCCAGCGGACGCCTCGTCGTCGGATGGTTCCCTCCGCACCAGCGCGGACTCGTGATGGGCATCCGCCAGACCGCGCAACCCCTCGGAGTCGGGCTGGGCGCGTTGGTGATTCCACAGCTGGCCCAAGGCAGCGGCGTAGCGGCGGCGCTGACGTTCCCTGCGATTGCCTGCGCCGCGGCCGCGGTGATCAGCGCGATCGGCGTCGTCGACCCACCCCGGCCACCGCGGGCGCACGCCCCCGCCGAGGATTTGGCCAACCCCTATCGCGGATCGTCGACGCTGTGGCGCATCCACGCCGTCTCGGTGCTGCTGGTCGGGCCTCAGTGCGTGGTGTGGACGTTCACGCTGGTGTGGTTGATGGCCGATCGTGGGTGGTCGGCAGCCGCCGCAGGCGCGATGGTGACGTTCGCCCAAATCCTCGGAGCCGCCGGCAGGATCGCCGCCGGCAGGTGGTCGGACAAGGTTGGATCGCGACTCCATCCGATCCGCACGATCGCCATCGGTGCCGCCGTCGCGATGGCCTTGCTGGCCGTCACCGACCTGATCCACTCACCGCTGTCGGTGGCGGTGATGGTCGCCGCGTCGGTCATCACCGTCTCCGACAACGGACTTGCCTTCACCGCGATCGCCGAACTGGCAGGACCGTTTTGGAGTGGCCGCGCACTGGGGACACAGAACACCAGCCAATTGCTCACCGCGGGCATCGTGCCACCGGTGTTCGGTGCGCTGATCACCGTGGCCGGGTACCCGGCGGCCTTCGCGGTGTGCGCGCTGTTCCCGTTGGTGGCGCTGCCCTTGGTGCCGGTGAACGCCGACCCGCTGCGCAATCAGCCACCCGCCACCTGATGCCGGGGTAGCACCAGGAGCGCTGCGGCCAGGAAGCACAGCGCACCGAGGAACGTGCCGAGATTGGCGAGCGCTTCGTCGGCGACCGTGCCGGACGGGTGGACGAACGCTCCGACGGCGCTGCCTGCGAAGGCGACACAGCCGATCACGTTGACCCAGCACGCCTGCCAGTCGCGTGATGTCGGCCGCCAGCGCCCCGTGGTCGCCGACACCGCGAGGACGCCGAACACGGCGCTGACCAGGAAGGCCAGGGATCCGGTGGCATCCGGCGCCCACACCAATCTGCGCTCGGCCACCACCGCGTGCGCCCAGACGGCCGCCCCGGTGCTGACGTTGAACAGCACGGTTCCGCCGGACTGCACGGCGGCCGAACGCCATTGGTCGCTGTCCTCGGGCCCGGCCAGGACGAGCTGAATCCAGGCGGCGCTGGTGAAGAACCACGAACCCACGAAGCACAGCGCATTGGCCGCGCCCGGTCCGGCGGCAGCCGAGAACCCGGGCGCCGTGGCGGCCGCGAAGAATGCCGATCCGACGACGAAGAGCCAACATTGGTGGGTGAGGGTCACCGTCGACGCCAGGCCGGTCCTCGCCATGACTGAAACCTACCCGGCCCCCGGCCGGCCGCTGCCGCGCCGGTCACGCCTTCTTGGGCAGTCCCGGCGGATTGATCTGCGACGCCGCGACCGCCTCGCCGCCAAGCCCCCAGCGGTCCAACGCCCGGCGGTAGGCACCGTTCTGGATCACCTGGTTGAGCGCCTGGTTGACCGCCTCGACCAACCCGTTGCCCTTCTTGGTCAGCACGGCGATCTCACCCTGAAGCGCATCCCCGCCCCCGGAGTAGGTCGCCAAGATCTTGGTCTCCTTGGCGCTGGCGGAGTGGTACACCGCCGACGGGTTCGGACCCAGGTAGCCGTCGATTCGCTTGGAGGCCAATGCCAGGTAGTAGTCGGCGTTGTTTTGGTAGTAGACGATCTCGGCCGGTGTGAGCCCGTCGGCTGCATTCTGGGCGTTCCAGTCGACCAGGAGCTGTTCCTGATTGGTGCCCGAGGAGACGCCGATCCGCTTGCCCGCAATGTCCTTTCGGTCGTGGTAGACCCAGGTCGAGTCGGCGGGCGCCTCCAGCGCGAGGTTGTCCAACCGATACGTCGCGAAGTCGTACTTCTCCTTGCGCTCCTCGGTCACCGTCACATTCGAGATGAACGCGTCGGCCTCCCCGGAGTCGATCCGCACGAAGTTCTGCGCCCAGTCGGCGTTGCTCGTCTCCACCCGTAGCCCGAGGACGTCGCCGATCAGGTGCGAGACGTCGACCTCGCTGCCGATGATGGTGGCGTTGTCGGTGGCGTAGAAGTCCAGCGGCGGCGTCGAACCCACGTTGCCCGTGACCCGCAGCACCCCGCGTTCACGGATCGGCGCAGGGACCAGTGCCGCAATCGCGTCCACCTTGGGGGTCTCGACACGCCCCTTCTGTTCCGCGCTGAGGTCGAAGGTCTGGCCGTCCGCGGCCGTGACGGTGTCGGCGACCGTCGGCTCGCTGCACGACGTCGCCAACGAGGCGGTCACCACGGCGAGGATGGCCATGGCGGTGCGAAATGCGTTCACTGTTGGGATCTCTCGTCGATGGGGCCGGTCAGAGGACGTGGGACAGGAATTCGCGAGTTCTGGCGTGCACCGGGTGGTCGAACACCTCTGCGGGCGCCCCGCGTTCCACGATCACCCCGCCGTCCATGAACACGACCGTGTCGGCCACCTCGCGGGCGAAGCCGACCTCGTGGGTAACGATGACGAGCGTCGCGCCGTCGCGGGCCAGCTGACGGATGACCTCCAGAACTTCGCCCACCAACTCCGGGTCCAAGGCGGAGGTCGGCTCGTCGAACAGGATGACCTTCGGTCGCAACGCGAGTGCGCGGGCGATCGCAACCCGCTGCTGTTGACCACCAGACAGTCGACGCGGGTAGTCCTGGGCCTTGTCGCCGACGCCGACCCGCTCCAGCAATTCGACGGCTTCGGCTTCCACTTCGGCGCGGTTGCGACCCTGCGCCGACACCGGGGCCTCCACGACGTTCTCCAGCACCGTCAGGTGGGGGAAGAGGTTGAAGTTCTGGAAGACGAAGCCAATTCGGCTGCGCTGCCGCAGGATCTCGCGCGAGGTGAGCTCGTGCAGCCGGCGACCCTTGAGCCGGTAGCCAACCAGTTCGCCGTCGACCTTGACCAGCCCTGCGTCGACCTTCTCGAGATGGTTGAGCACCCGAAGCAGCGTCGACTTCCCCGAGCCCGAGGGCCCCAGGATCGCGGTCACCTCACCGGGGCGGACCGTGAGGTCGACCCCCTTGAGCACCTCGAGCGAGCCGTAGGACTTGCGCACGCCGCGAACGTCGATCGCCAGACCGGTCATCGGGTCGCACCCCGCGGCGACAGCGGAAGCGCCTGGAGCTTGTTGCGCAACGTCTGGATGGGAGTCGGCGGGACCGTCCGCAGCGCGCCTCGGGCGTAGTGGCGCTCGACGTAGAACTGCACGACCGACAGCAGCGAGGTCAGCACGATGTACCAGACGGTGGCCACCATCAGCAGTGGCACCACCCGGCCGCTACGGCCGTAGATCACCTGCACCTGGTAGAACAGTTCCGCGATCGCCATCACCGAGACGATCGAGGTGCCCTTGAACAACGAGATCACCTCGTTGGCCGCGTTGGGCAGGATCCCCCGCATCGCCTGTGGGAGGACGATCTTGAAGAATTCGCGACGCTTCGGAATGCCCAGTGCGGCAGCCGCTTCGAGCTGTCCCTGGTCGACGGAGATGATTCCCGCGCGGACGATCTCCGCGGAATACGCGGCCTGGTGCAGGGCCAGACCGATGATCGCGGCCATCGGACCACTGACGACGCCGTTGACGTCGAAGTGCAAGAAGCTGGGGCCGAAGGGAATTCCGACGCTCAGCGTGCGGTACAGGTAGGCGATGTTGAACCAGAAGAGCAATTGGACGATCAGCGGAATGGAGCGAAACGCCCAGACGTAGCACCACGAGATCACCTGCAGCACGGGGTTGTGCGACAACCGGGCGGCGGCGATGGCGATGCCGAGTGCGAACCCGATCAGCGTGCCCCAGAAGGTCAACTGGATCGTCAGCCACAGCGCGGCCATCACCGACTTGGCCGTGAAGTACTGGGCGAACGTGCCCCAGTCCCAGCCGGGGTTGGTGGCCAGCCCGTGCACGAATTGGGCAAGGACCACCAGCGCCGCGGCACCGGTCACCCACCGCCACGGATGCCACGTTCGCGCGACCGTCAGTGAATCCGGGGAGTCGTCGTCGAGCGACGCGCCGGCCGCGTTCGGAACCACGGCGGTCATCGCCGACCGTCCCGCCCCGGCGTGCGCACCGACGTCAGCACCGAGCGTTGCCGCAGCCGAAAGCCCAGCGACTCGTAAAGCCTTATCGCCGAGACGTTGTCGGCCCGAGCGTGCAGGAACGGCGTCTCCGCTCGAGCCCGGATGCCGTGTCCGACCGCCCGGACCAGACGCGTGCTCAGACCACGTCTGCGGTACAGCGGATCGGTGCACACGGCGCTGATCTCCGTCCACCCCTCGGGGTGCATGCGTTCACCAGCCAACGCGACCAGCCTGCCGCCGTCGACGAAGCCGAGATAGGTCCCCATCTCGACGGTGCGCACGCGGAACGGTCCGGGTTCGGTGCGGGCGACCAGGTCCAGCATGCGTGGCACGTCGCCTGCCCCGAGGACGACGGCCTCCGGGTCGGGCGCCACCGCGAGATCGGTTCCGTCGAGCTGCACCGATCCGATCGTACCGAGGACCTCCCAGCCGGCGGGCGGGGTGTGCGCCCCGCGCAACGAGACCTCCGCCGACGGACCGACGAGTGCGGCCAGGTCAGACCAGTCGCGGTCGTCGAGAGTCGGTGGGTGCCCCACGAATCCGGCCACCTGCGGGTCGTAGCGCCCGATGCGGCCGGACCAGGACGCGAACCGTGAGTGGGCCCCGCGCAACGACGACCGGATGGGGTCGTCGAGCGGGTGGGGCCCCGTATCCCGCGTCGTGGGAACGGTTTCGGTGGTCAATCGATACTCCTCGCGTCGGACATCTCGACGCTAGGAGCAGGACGGGGCGGTCTCCACCCTTTGGATCAGGCTGAGTACTGGCGATCAGGTCAGAGCAGACCCACGATGCGGTCACCGATCTCGGAGGTGGAGAGCTTCGCGCCGTCGAGCGTCGCGAGGTGCTCGGCGACGGCCGCGTCGACGCGTGCTGCGGCTGCGTCGTCACCGAGATGGGCCAGCAGCAGAGCCACCGACATGACCGCCGCCGTGGGGTCCGCGATGCCCTTGCCCGCGATGTCCGGGGCGCTGCCGTGCACGGGTTCGAACATCGACGGGTTGGTACGCGTCGCGTCGATGTTGCCGCTGGCGGCCAATCCGATTCCGCCGGACACCGCGGCCGCGAGATCGGTGATGATGTCGCCGAACAGGTTGTCGGTGACGATCACGTCGAAGCGTCCCGGATCGGTCACCATGTGGATGGTGGCCGCGTCGACGTGCTGATAGGCGACCTCGACGTCGGGGAACTCTCGACCCACCTCGGCCACGACCCGCGACCACAACTTGCCTGCGAAGGTCAGCACGTTGGTCTTGTGCACCAGGGTGAGGTGCTTGCGCCGCTTGTCAGCCCGTGCGAAAGCGTCGCGGACCACGCGCTCCACGCCGAAGGCGGTGTTGAGACTGACCTCGGTGGCCACCTCGTGCGGGGTGCCGACGCGGATCGCGCCGCCGGTGCCGGTGTAGGGGCCTTCGGTGCCCTCGCGGACGACGACGAAGTCGACGTCGACCTCGCCGAGCGGGCTGCTCACCCCTCGGTGCAACTTCGACGGGCGCAGGTTGACGTGGTGGTCGAGCTCGAACCGCATCCGCAGCAGCAGGCCCCGTTCGAGCACACCGCTGGGAACCGACGGATCACCGATGGCGCCCAACAGGATTGCGTCGTGGGTGCGCAGTTCGTCGACGAGGCCGTCGGGCATGACCTCCCCGGTGGCGTGGTAGCGCCGAGCGCCCACGTCGTAGGTGGTCTTCTCGGCTCCCGGCGCCACGACGTCGAGCACCTTGAGCGCCTCGTCGACGACTTCGGGCCCGATGCCGTCACCGGCGATCACCGCCAACTTCATGACAGGTCCACCTGTTCCAGGGTCGTGGCGCTCACGTCGGCGCCGAGCGCGGTCAGTACGTCACCGGGGACCTGGCGGTCCAGCCGCAGCATGATCGTCGCGCCGTCGCCGTCGGCGTCCTGGCTCAGTTGGGCGGCAAGGATGTTGACCCCCGCGGCGCCCAGCCTCGTGCCGATCGTGCCGAGTGCCCCCGGGACGTCGCTGTAGTTGATGATTAGGTTGAACCCCTCCGCGCGCAGGTCGAGGTTGCGGCCGTTGACCTGGACGATCTTCTCCACCTGCTGCGGGCCCGACAGCGTGCCGGTCACGTTGACCGTCGAGCCGTCGGCGGCGACGGCGCGCACGTCGACGACGCTGCGGTGGTTCGGGCTCTCGGGCTCGGCGTCGATGCTCGCCTCGACACCGCGTTCGGACGCCAGCGCCGGAGCGTTGACGAACGTCACCTGATCTTCGATGACGGCGGAGAACAAGCCGCGCAGCGCCGAGAGCTTGAGCACCTCGACCTGTTCGGAGGCCAGCTCGCCGCGCACCTGGACGCAGAGGTTGGTCGGCAGCTCGGCCGAGAGCGCACCGACCAGCAGCCCCAGCTTGCGCACCAGGTCCAGCCACGGCGCCACCTCTTCGCCGACGACGCCACCGCCGACGTTGACGGCGTCGGGGACGAACTCGCCCGCCAACGCCAGCCGCACGCTGGCCGCGACGTCGGTGCCGGCACGGTCCTGCGCCTCGGCGGTCGACGCGCCAAGGTGTGGGGTGACGACGACCTCGGGCAGCTCGAACAGTGGGCTGTCGGTGCACGGTTCGGTGGAGAAGACGTCGAGTCCGGCGCCGCGGACGTGACCGCTGGTGATGGCGTCGGCCAACGCCTGCTCGTCGACCAGTCCACCGCGGGCGGCGTTGACGATGATGACGCCGGGCTTGGTCTTGGCCAGGGCGTCGGTGCCGATCAGGCCGGCGGTCTCCTTGGTCTTCGGCAGGTGCACGGAGATGAAGTCGGCCCGCGCCAGCAGCTCGTCGAGTGAGAGCAGCTCGATGCCGAGCTGCGCGGCCCGCGCCTGCGAGACGTAGGGGTCGTAGGCGGTGATGTGGGCGCCGAATGCGGCCAGCCGCTGCGCGACCAGCTGTCCGATGCGACCGAGACCGACCACGCCGACGGTCTTACCGAAGATCTCCACGCCGGAGAACTTCGACCGCTTCCAGGTGTGCTCCCGCAGCGTGGCGTCGGCCGCCGGGATCTGACGGGCCGCGGCCAGCAGCAGTGCAAGCGCGTGCTCGGCGGCGCTGTGGATGTTCGACGTCGGTGCGTTGACGACCAGGACGCCCCGGGCGGTGGCGGCGTCCACGTCGACGTTGTCGAGGCCCACGCCGGCGCGGGCGACGATCTTCAGCTTGGGCGCCGCGTTGATCACCTCGGCGTCCACCGTCGTGGCCGAACGCACCAGCAGGGCGTCGGCGTCGGGGACCGCGGCCAGCAGCTTCTCCCGGTCGGGGCCGTCGACCCAGCGCACCTCGACCTGGTCTCCCAGGGCGGCAACGGTCGACTCGGCGAGTTTGTCGGCGATCAATACAACGGGCAGGCTCACGCGAACAGAGTAGTGGGCTGTAATTGGGGCATGGAGGGCAGGAGCGGAGCGACCGGGGATTTGGTTCCAGAGGGCAGGAGCGGAGCGACCGGGGATTTGGTTCCAGACGTCACGGTGGTCGGCAGCGGACCCAACGGACTGAGCGCGGCCGTCGTGTGCGCCAGGGCCGGGCTGCGCGTGCGCGTGGTGGAGGCCCAACCCACCGCAGGCGGTGGCGCGCGGACCATGCCCGATCCCGAGTACCCCGGCGTCAGCCACGACGTCTGCTCGGCCGTGCACCCCCTGGGCGTGGCGTCGCCGTTCTTCGCGGAGTTCGATCTGGCCGCGCGCGGGGTGGAGCTGACGGCACCGGAGATCTCCTACGCCAATCCGCTGCCGGGTCGAGCGGCGGCCGTGGCCTACCGCTCACTGGAGCAGACGTGCGCCGAGCTCGACCACGGCGCGTCCTGGCGGCGGCTCTTCGGCCCGTTGGTCGACCACGTCGACGGGGTGCTCGGCTTCTTCCTCGGCGACAAGCGGTCGCTGCCACCCGATTTGGTGACGACGGTGCGTGCCGGTCTGCGGGTGCTGGCCCAGGGCAGCCCGGCGTGGGGCGTGCTTCGCGGCGAGGACGCGCGGGCCTTGTTCACCGGCGTTGGCGCGCATGCGATCTCGACGATGCCGTCGCCGGTCAACAGCGGGGCGGGACTGATGCTGGGGACGGTGGCGCACACCGCGGGCTGGCCCGTGCCCGTCGGCGGCACCCAGACGATCGCCGACGCCCTCATCGCCGACCTGCGCTCACATGGCGGGGAGTTGGTCCTCGGCGAACCGGTCACCACTCCCCCGGCGGGTGTGGTGGTCTACGACACCGCGCCCACCGCACTGCTCGACGTCTACGGGGACGCCGTGCCGTCACGCTACGCAAAGGCCTTGCGGCGCTACACCTATGGCCCCGGCGTGTGCAAGGTCGACTTCGTGCTCTCCGGTGAGATCCCATGGCTCGACGAGCGCGTCGGGCGGGCGTCGACCGTGCACATGGGCGGCAGCCGCGCCCAAATGGCCCTGGCCGAACGGGAGGTGAACGCGGGTCGCCATGCCGAGTGGCCGATGACGCTGGCCGCGCTGCCTCACGTCACGGACCCGTCGCGCATCGACGACAAGGGCCGACGGCCGCTGTGGACCTACGCCCACGTCCCTTCCGGGTCGACGGCCAATCTGGTCGAGACGATCACCGCGATGTTCGAGCGGGCCGCACCCGGCTTCCGGGACTTGGTGGTGGCGGCGCGGTGCGTACCCGCGGCCCAGATGGCCGACCACAACGCGAACTACGTCGGCGGTGACATCATCGTCGGCGGCGCAACGCTGTTCGCCGCGATGATCGGCCCCACCCTGCGGCTCGACCCGTGGACGACCCCGATCCCCAAGGCCTACCTCTGCTCGTCGGCCACGCCGCCCGGCACGGGCGTGCACGGCATGGCCGGCTATTTCGCGGCGCGCACCCTGCTGCGCCGCGAGTTCGGGCTCAGAACGCTCCCGAGCCTGGCCCCGTGACGACGTTCCTGCTGGTGCCCGGCGGCGGCTGCGACCCGTCGTCATGGCGTTTCGTGGTCGAGGACTTGGCTCGGCGCGGGCACCGCGGGATCGCCGTCGACCTTCCCTGCGAAGACGGTTCGGCCGATCTGAACGCCTATGCCGATGCCGTGGTCGCCGCTCATCGCGACGACGGTGAGCCGCCGGTCGTCGTCGCCCACTCCTTTGGCGGTTTCACCGGGGCGCTCGCGTGCACCCGGGTGGGAGCGTCGGCCCTGATCTACGCATCGGCCATGATTCCGCGGCCTGGCGAACGGCCCGCCGACTGGTGGACCGCCACCGGCTGCGCCGACGCGCAGCGCACCGCGGCTCAGGCGGGCGGTTACGACCTGGACGACGAGACCGAGCTCTACTACAACGGCGTCGACGCGGCGGTCGTCGCGGCGGAGGTGCCGCGCGGCCAGTCGGAAGCGCCGGCCGTCACGCCGTGGCCGGCGCCGGAGCTGCCTCGGATCCCGACGCGATTCGTCCTGTTCACCGACGACAGGTTCTTTCCCGAGCCCTTCATGCGCAACGTGGTCGCCGACCGGTTGGGCGTCGAGCCCGAGGTCACCCCGGGCGGGCACATGGCCATGCTGTCGCATCCGGTCGAATTGACCAACCGCATCCTGGCCCGAACATGACGTCGGCGCGCCCGACCGGAGTCGAGCGCGCCGAAGTCGTTTGGAGCTAAGCCGTTTCGGTGATGGGCCGGTCGACCCAGCTCATCAGGTCGCGCAGCTTCTTGCCGGTGACCTCGATGGGGTGCTCGGCGTTCTCCTTGCGGAGCTTCTCCAGGCGCTTGTTGCCGCCCTCGACGTTGGCGACGAGTTCCTTGACGAAGGTGCCGTCCTGAATGTCCTTGAGGATGGCGCGCATCCGCTCCTTGGTGTCGGCGTCGATGACGCGCGGACCCGACAGGTAGCCACCGAACTCCGCGGTGTCGGACACCGAGTAGTTCATCCGGGCGATGCCGCCTTCGTACATCAGGTCGACGATGAGCTTGAGCTCGTGCAGCACCTCGAAATACGCCATCTCGGGCGCGTAGCCGGCCTCGACCATGACCTCGAAACCGGTCTTGACCAGTTCCTCGGTGCCACCGCAGAGCACCGCCTGCTCACCGAACAGGTCGGTTTCGGTCTCTTCCTTGAAGGTGGTCTTGATGACGCCGGCCCGGGCGCCGCCGATCGCCGACGCGTAGGACAGTGCCAGCGCCTGACCCTCACCCTTGGGGTCCTGGTCGACCGCGATGAGACACGGCACGCCCTTGCCGTCGACGAACTGACGGCGGACCAGGTGGCCGGGGCCCTTGGGCGCGACCATGCCGACGGTGATGTTGGCCGGCGCCTCGATCAGCTTGAAGTGGATGTTGAGCCCGTGGCCGAAGAACAGCGCGTTGCCCTCTTCGAGATTGGGCTCGATGTCGTTGGTGAAGATCTCGGCCTGGGCGGTGTCCGGTGCCAGCAGCATGATCACGTCGGCCCACTTGGCGACCTCGGCGGGGGTCCCGACCTCGAGGCCCTGCTCGGTGACCTTCTCGCGGGACTTGGAGCCCTCCTTGAGGCCAACCTTGACCTCGACGCCGGAGTCACGCAGCGACAGCGAATGCGCATGCCCCTGGCTGCCGTAGCCGATGACGGCGACCTTGCGTCCCTGGATGATCGACAGGTCTGCGTCGTCGTCGTAGAACATCTCAACTGCCACTGTGGATTCCTTCTCTCTCGTACTGCTGCGTTGAATCGATTACTTGACGCCGGAGATGCCACGCGGTCCGCGGGCGAGCGTCACCATGCCGGACTGTGCGATCTCTCGAATGCCATAGGGCTCGAGGAGCGCCAACAGCGCCTCCAGCTTGCCAGGCGTTCCGGTGGCCTCGACCACCAGCGACTCGGCCGACACGTCGACGACCTTGGCGCGGAACAGGTTCACCGCCTCGATGATCTGTCCGCGGGTTGCCGCATCGGCGCGAACCTTGATCAGCGCCAATTCCCGAGAGACCGAGTTGTCCTCGTCCTGCTCGACGATCTTGATCACGTTGATCAGCTTGTTGAGCTGCTTGGTGATCTGTTCGAGCGGGAAGTCCTCCACCGAGACGACGATCGTCATCCGGGACAGGTTCTTGTGTTCGGTCGCACCGACGGCGAGGCTCTGAATGTTGAAGCCGCGCCGGGAGAACAGCGACGCCACGCGGGCGAGGACGCCGGGTTTGTCCTCGACGAGGACCGACAGGGTGTGGGTCTTGATGGCCATCAGGCGTGCCCCTCGTTGCCCTGGTCGTCGAACAACGGCCGGATGCCCCGGGCCGCCTCGATCTGGTCGTTGCTCATGCCGGCGGCCACCATCGGCCACACCTGCGCGTCGGCGCCGACGATGAAGTCGATCACCACCGGCCGGTCGTTGATCGCGCGCGCCTGGTTGATGACGTCCTCGACGTCTTCGGCTCGCTCGCAACGCAATCCGACGCATCCGAGCGCCTCGGCGAGCTTGACGAAGTCCGGGATGCGGTGGCTGTGCGTGGACAGGTTGGTTTGGCTGTAGCGCTCTTCGTAGAAGAGCGTCTGCCACTGCCGCACCATGCCCAGGTTGCCGTTGTTGATCAGCGCGACCTTGATGGGCGCACCCTCGACGGCACACGTGGCCAGTTCCTGGTTGGTCATCTGGAAGCAACCGTCACCGTCGATGGCCCAGACCTCCGCCTCCGGACGGGCGAACTTGGCGCCCATCGCGGCGGGCACGGCATAGCCCATCGTGCCAAGGCCGCCGGAGTTGAGCCACGTCTTGGGATTCTCGTACTTCACGAACTGCGCGGCCCACATCTGGTGCTGCCCAACGCCGGCGACGTACACCGCGTCCGGACCGGCGATCCGGCCCAGGGACTCGATGACGAACTCCGGGCTCAGGCTGCCGTCGCTCTGCGGTCCGTAGCTCAGCGGGAACGTCTCCTGGACACCCTTCAGGTAGCCCCACCACTCGTCGAGGTCGAGCGTCGTCGAGTCGGTTCCGTCGCGGCGCAGCGCGTCGAGCAGATCCGAGATCACGTTCTTCACGTCACCCACGATCGGCACGTCGGCGTTGCGGTTCTTGCCGATCTCCGCGGGGTCGATGTCGGCGTGGATGACCTTCGCGTCGGGCGCGAACGAATCCAACTTGCCGGTGACGCGGTCGTCGAAACGGGTGCCGAGCGCGATCAGCAGATCGCTCTTCTGCAGCGCGCCGACGGCCGCGACGGTCCCGTGCATGCCGGGCATGCCGAGGTTCTGCCGGTGGCTGTCGGGGAACGCGCCGCGGGCCATCAGCGTGGTGACCACCGGAATCCCGGTCAGTTCTGCCAGCTCGAGCAGTTCCACACTGGCCTCGCCTCGGATGACACCGCCGCCGACGTAGAGCACCGGCTTGCGGGCGGCGGCGATCAGCTTGGCCGCTTCGCGCACCTGTCGGCTGTGCGGCCGGGTGTTGGGCTTGTAGCCGGGCAGGTCGATCTTCGGCGGCCAACTGAAGGTGCACTGCGCCTGCAGCACGTCCTTGGGGATGTCGACGAGCACGGCGCCGGGACGACCGCTTCGGGCGATGTGGAACGCCTCGGCCATCTGCTGGGCGATCTCGTCACCGTGGCGAACGAGGAAGTTGTGCTTGGTGATCGGCATGGTGATGCCGGAGATGTCGGCTTCCTGGAAGGCGTCGGTGCCGATCAGGGAGCGGCCGACCTGTCCGGTGATCGCGACGACGGGGATCGAGTCCATCTGCGCGTCGGCCAGCGGGGTGACCAGGTTGGTCGCACCTGGACCGGAGGTCGCCATCATGACGCCGACCTTCCCGGTGGCGTGGGCGTAGCCGCTGGCGGCGTGGCCGGCGCCCTGCTCGTGGCGGACCAGCACGTGGCGCAGCTTGACCGAGTCGAACAGCGGGTCGTAGACCGGCAGCACGGCGCCACCGGGGATGCCGAAGATGACGTCGACGTCGAGTTCCTCGAGCGAGCGGATGACGGCCTGGGCACCCGTCATCTGTTGCGGCGCAACCTTTCTGGGCTGCGGCGCGGCGGCGGCTTCGCGGGTGGTCGAGCCGGCCGGTGTGCCGTTGGCTCGGGTGCCCGGCTCCGGTGGTCGAGTGGTCGGTGCGCTCACGATGTCCTCTACGTCGTCATGTGGGTGATACGGGTTCTCGGGCAACAAAAAACCCCCGTCAGCGGATGCTGCACGAGGGTTGCGCGTCGGCTCGTAGGCTCTGACTGTCAGGCAGTCGGGTTACGCTCCAACGCGCGAACCAAGTACTACGAGAATCGAGACGGTCTTCATAACCAGCGACGGTAGCCCCCGTACTGCTCAAAGGTCAAATTCCGACGTCACGGGGCGACGGGTACCGGCGCTGCGCTGACTGGGAGGATGGCGGGGTGAGTTCTTCCTCAGCTTCGGCATTGACGACGCCGGTCGTCATCAGGGTCTCGCCCATGGCGCATTTCGCGGTGGCCATCTTCACCCTCGGATTGCTGGCCCTCGTGCTGGCCAATCCGACGTGGTTCACCGCGCTGCTGATCCTGCCGGTCGTCGCGTCGCTGGCGATCGCCCGCTACCGCACCACCGCCGACCGCGAGACCGTCACGGCCCGCACCCTGCTGAGCAGCAAGACGGTGCCGTGGGAGGACGTCGACGGACTCCGGTTCGATCGCAGCGCTTGGGCGTCGGCCCACCTCAAGGACGGGTCCGACGTCCGCCTGCCTGCGGTGACGTTTGCGACGCTGCCGCAGTTGACGGCCGCCACCGACGGCCGGGTGCCCAACCCGTACGCGTAGCGCGTCAGGCGAGCGGGTTGGCGCCGTTGAGCAGCACCCAGACCCCGACGCCTACCCCGACGCCAAGGACCAACGCCACGGCCGATCCGACGAACGGACGGCGGGACCAGCCCCGTCCCGCGTCGAAGCCGTACTTGCCGGGGCCGGTCAGTACCAGCGCGACGGCGACCACCAGCAGCATGACGAGGTACTCGTGCCCGCTGGGGAGGAAGAACAAAGACGACCCGCGGTCGGACTGGCCTGCGACGGCGGCCAGCAGAGCGTTCACCAGGTAGGCGACCGCACCTGCCGCGGCGACGGGGGTGAACAGTCCGAGTACCAAGAGCACGCCCGCGCCGATCTGTCCGGCGACTCCGACGTAGGTCAGCACGTTGGCGTGCTGATATCCGATGTCGACGAGCGACTGCTGAAAGCCGTTGAGGCCCTGGCCGCCCCACAATCCGAAGGCCTTTTGCAGTCCGTGGGCGATCAGCAGCGCGCCCAGCCCCATGCGCAAGATCATCAGACCGAGATCCTGGGTTCCGCGGCGGCCGCGTTCGTCGGACGGGCCGAAGCCCACGTCGGGCTCGATCTCCGTCGGCTCGGCCGCCGAGGTCTGGTACTTGCCCGCCGGCTGGACGTAGGGCAGGGGTTCGGGCTCGTTGAGCAGTCCGTAGCCGGAATGCTCCGACTTGGACGTGTTCGAGTCGTACCGCGGGATCGCGGTGGTCTCGAAGTCGCCCGCGTAGTTCGAGGACGGGAGGTCGTCCTCCGGGTCGACCAGGCGCGCCGACGCAGGGCGCGAGGCGGAGTCTTCAGGTCTCTGCCACGCGCGCGGATCGTGAGAAGTACTGGTCACGTTTCCCAGCGTAAGTGCTAGTTACGTGCGAAACGTGGATTGGCGCGTCGCTTTCGTGCGGTTATTGCCAAGCCGTGACCAAGCGTCGCGAACGACCGACGTGGCGCGCACCGCCCGACGATCCGTAATCTGGCGAGCATGAGTGTGCACCGGCCGTCGCGAGGAGTGCTGGTGCTGCTGTGCGCGGCGTTGCTGGTCGGGTCGGGCTGTGCCCGTTTCGACGACAACCAGTCCCAGCCGTTCACCACCAAGCCCGAGATGGCTCCGCCCCCCAGCGAGGAACCGCCGCCCCCGCCACCGTTGCCCGGCCAACCGTTCCCCAAGGTCTGCGACGCCAAGGGCGTCATGCAGGGTTGCCTGGAGAGCACGAGCGGTCTGATCATGGGCCCGGACAGCAAGTCCGCACTGGTCGCCGAACGCACCACCGGCGCGGTCAAGGAGATCGCCACCAACGCCGAACCCAAGGTCAAGCTGGTGATTCCGGTGGACCCGTCGGCCGACGGCGGTCTGATGGACATCGTCTTGTCCCCCACCTACGCCCAGGACAAGCTGATGTACGCCTACATCAGCACACCCACCGACAACCGCATCGTCCGCATTGCCGACGGTGACGTGCCCAAACCAATCCTGACGGGCATCCCCAAGGGCGCCACGAACAACATGGGCGCGCTGATGTTCACCAGCCCGACCACGCTGGAATTGCTCACCGGCGACGCCGGCGACCCGGCTCAGGCCGGCGATCCAAGTTCGCTGGCCGGCAAGTTGATTCGCATCGAGCAACCGACGACGGTCGACCAGGCTCCCCCGACCACCGCGCTGAGCGGAATCGGCGGCGCGGGCGGACTCTGCGTCGACCGGGCCGACGGTTCCCAGTACGTCACCGATCGGACGCCGACCGGTGACCGATTGCAGCGCATCACGAAGGACTCCGTGGTCTCCACCGTGTGGACGTGGCCGGACAAGCCGGGCATCGCCGGGTGCGCGGTCAGCGACGGCAGCGTCTTGGTCAACATGGTCAACACGAAGCAGACCGTCGCCGTGCGGATGGCCCCCGACACCGGTGCGGTGACCGGTGACCCCGAGGTGGTCCGTCAGGACACCCACGGGCACGCCTGGGCGTTGAAGTCCTCGCCGGACGGCAACATCTGGGGGGCCACGGTCAACCGGACCTCGGGAGACGCCGACAAGGTCGACGACGTGGTGTTCCCGCTGTTCCCGCAGGGTGGCGGCTTCCCCCGCACCAACGCGGAGAACACCTAGCGAGTACGACGCACCGGGTGGCCGATCGGGTCAGCGGTCGACGAGGTAGCGCCGAAGGCCGTGCTTGCGGACCAGGTGCAATGACGCTCTGGCGGATTGCCATGGCCGCGTCCTGCCCCTGACGTGCGCATGATGATGGACCAGCTTGATGCTGGGGTCGAAGTAGCTCGCCACGCCGGCGCGATGCAGTCTGATGGCGAGATCCTGGGTCTCGTGCTCCCGCATCGTGGGGTCGTATCCACCGACGACGCGGAATGTCTCGGCCGAGACGAGCATGTTGCCCTCGTGGACCCAGTAGGTCGGCGTGGCCGTCGGTTCGGTCAGGATTTGCGGCCACTCACGCATGCCGCGGGCACTCAGGGCGGCGAGGGCGCGTGCGACCTGGTCGCGCGTGCGCGCCCGGTCGATCAGCCGTGGAAGACCTGCGGTCAGATGTGACCGCAGCCCGAACACCGGACCGTAGTTGAAGGGCTCCTGCCATCCGTCGCTGCGGCACACGAGGCCGCCGATCACGCCCACGCCGAAGGTCTCGTACTGCGCGGCAAGCTTTCTCGCCGTCTCCGCGACCTCGTCGGTATGCACTTCCATGTCGGAGTCGACGAAGTGAATGAGTGTCTCTCCGGCGACGCACGTCAGGATCTGATTGCGATTCGCCGCGGCTCCCCGGTTGGCCGCGTGGCGCACGACCGTCACGCCGGCGCCGTATTTGGCCGCCACCTCGACGCTGCCGTCGGTCGAGCCGTCGTCCAGGACGAAGACGTGGTCGTACCCCTGGCGCAGGAGCTGCGGGAGCAGCCGGTCGAGGTGTTCGGCCATGTTGTAGTTCGGCACCGCTGCGACCACGGCTCGCTGACTCGCCACTGTGCTCCTCGCATCCCCTGGGTTGCAGGTCGATCGAGGGGATGGCCGTCGTCGGGTGGTCCGACGGGCGAACGCCGCGATCACGTCGTGGCAAAGCATACCCGTCACGAAAGAGGCGCGTGAACACGTCACACCTCGCGAAAGTCCGCTTCTAGCGACATTCGCGTGCCGGCGCCAGTTGCGGGCCCGTGCCAGTTGCGGGCCGGCGCCAGCCGAGCGCCGCGGTCAGCCCGCGACGCCGCAGGCGGCCAGCACCAGTTCCCTGACCCGGGCGGCGTCGGCTTGGCCCTTGGTGGCCTTCATGACGGCGCCGACCACCGCACCGGCGGCCTGCACCTTGCCGCCGCGGATCTTCTCGGCGATGTCGGGTTGGGCGGCGAGCGCGTCGTCGACGGCGGCCTGGATCACCGAGTCGTCGCGCACGACCGCCAGACCACGGTCGGTCATCACCTGCTCGGGTTCGCCTTCTCCGGCCAGCACGCCCTCGATGACCTCGCGGGCGAGCTTGTTGGACAGCTTGCCGTCGTCGACCAGCTTGAGCACGGCGGCGACCTGCGTGGGGGTGATCGCCAATTCGGATGCGGTGACGCCTCGTTCGTTGGCCTTCTGGACCAGGAAGTTGCCCCACAGCGCGCGGGCGCCCTCACTGGAGGCGCCCTCGGCGACGGTGGCGGTCACCAGATCGATGACGCCGTTGTTGACCAGGTCGCGCATGACCTCGTCGGAGATGCCCCACTCCTGCTGAATCCTGTTGCGCTGCAACCACGGAAGCTCGGGGATCGTGGCCCGCAACCGTTCGACGAGGTCGTCGCTCGGCGCGACCGGTTCGAGGTCGGGCTCCGGGAAGTACCGGTAATCCTCGGCAGTCTCCTTGCGGCGGCCTGCGCTGGTGTAGCCGTCCTCGTGGAAGTGTCTGGTCTCCTGGACGATTTCGCCGCCGGCGTCGAGAACGGCGGCCTGCCTACGCATCTCATAGCGAACGGCGACCTCTACGCTCTTGAGCGAGTTGACGTTCTTGGTCTCGGTCCGGGTGCCGAACTCGGCGGCGCCGACGGGCTTGAGCGAGACGTTCGCGTCGCACCGCATCGAGCCCTGATCCATCCGCACGTCCGAGACGTCCAAGCCGCGCAACAGGTCTCGCAGCGCAGTCACGTAGGACCGGGCGATTTCCGGGGCCCGGGCACCGGCACCCTCGATGGGCCGGGTGACGATCTCGACCAGTGGAACCCCGGCCCGGTTGAAGTCGAGCAACGACGTGGTGGCACCGGCGATGCGGCCCGTGGCACTGCCGAGGTGGGTCAGTTTGCCCGTGTCCTCCTCCATGTGGGCGCGTTCGATCTCCACCCGCCAGGTCGTGCCGTCGTCGAGGGGCACGTCGAGGTGGCCGTTGACTGCGATCGGCTCGTCGTACTGGCTGATCTGGTAGTTCTTCGGCTGGTCGGGGTAGAAGTAGTTCTTCCGCGCGAAGCGGCCCCACGGCGCGATGTCGCAGTTGAGTGCGAGTCCGATGCGGATCGCCGACTCGACGGCGGCGGCGTTGACCACCGGAAGCGCGCCGGGCAGCCCAAGACAGACGGGGCACACGTTGGTGTTGGGCTCGGCCCCGAAGTGGTTGGCGCACCCGCAGAACATCTTGGTCGTCGTCGACAGTTCGACGTGGACCTCCATGCCCATGACGGGCTCGTAACGCGAGACGACCTCGTCGTAGTCGACGAGTTCGGTGGAGGCGACAGTCATGATTCGATCCTAGTGAGTGGGTCTCACCCCGCCGTCGAGTGTGCTGCCAGATCGCGATCACGCGCGGATCGGCGATCTCACCGCACACGCGATGGGGAGAGGCGAGGGGTCAGCCGAAGAAGTCGGCGGCGTCGACGTAGCGGCCCTGCGGCACCAGCTTGAGCTGTTTGACCGCCTCGGCCAGCGGCACCCGGCCGATCTCCTGGCCGCGCAGCGACACCATCATCCCGTACTCGCCGGAGTGCGCGGCGTCGGCGGCGTTGACGCCGAATCGGGTGGCCAGCACCCGGTCGTAGGCGGTCGGGGTGCCACCACGCTGGACGTGGCCCAGCACCGTGGTGCGCACTTCCTTCTTGATGCGCTTCTCGATCTCGACGCCGAGCTGGTGAGCCACGCCGGTGAACTTCACGTGGCCGAACTCGTCGATGCCGCCGTCGCGCAGCTGCATGGTGCCCTCGGCGGGTTTCGCGCCCTCGGCGACCACGCAGATGAAGTGCGAATCACCCCGGACGAAGCGCTGCTTGATCAGGCGGCAGACCTCTTCGACGTCGAAGGGCTGCTCGGGGATCAGGGTCAGGTGGGCCCCGGAGGCCAGTCCGGCGTTCAGGGCGATCCAGCCGGCGTGGCGCCCCATCACCTCGACGAGCATCACCCGCTGGTGGGATTCGGCGGTGCTGTGCAGCCGGTCGATGGCGTCGGTGGCGATCTGCAGCGCGGTGTCGTGACCGAAGGTCACGTCGGTGCAGTCGATGTCGTTGTCGATCGTCTTGGGCACGCCGACGACGGGCACGTTCTCCTCGGACAGCCAGTGCGCGGCCGTGAGCGTGCCCTCCCCGCCGATCGGGATCAGCACGTCGATCCCGTTGTCCTCCATGGTCTGCTTGATTTGGTCGAGGCCCGCGCGCAACTTGTCGGGGTTGACCCGCGCAGTGCCCAGGATGGTGCCGCCCTTCCCGAGCAGCCGATCGTTGCGGTCGTCGTTGGCGAGTTGGATGCGGCGGTCCTCCATGAGACCCCGCCAGCCGTCGAGGAACCCGACGACCGAGGACTTGTAGCGGACGTCACACGTCCGCACCACGGCCCGGATGACCGCGTTCAGCCCCGGGCAGTCGCCGCCTCCGGTGAGAACTCCAATGCGCATCTATCTCACTGCTCCTCGCGTCCGCATGCCCCCATCCTCCCCCGTCAGATCGCCGACGGCAGCGCACCGCGGGCGGCCTCGTAGGCGGCACCGACGCGGTAGAGCCTGTCGTCGGCCAGTGCGGGCGCCATGATCTGCAGGCCGACGGGTAGACCGTCGTCGGCGGCCAGCCCCGACGGAACCGACATTCCGCAGTGCCCGGCCAGGTTCAACGGCAGAGTGCACAGGTCGAAGAGGTACATCGCGAGCGGGTCGTCGACCTTCTCACCGAGGGGGAAGGCGGTCGTCGGGGTGGCCGGCGAGACCAGCACGTCGACGCTCTCGTAGGCCCGCTCGAGGTCGCGGGCGATCAACGTCCGCACCTTCTGCGCCTGGTTGTAATAGGCGTCGTAGTAACCCGCCGACAGCGCGTAGGTGCCAATCATGATGCGGCGCTTGACTTCTGGACCGAAGCCGGCCGCCCGAGTCATCGCCATCACCTCTTCGGCGCTGTGCGTACCGTCGTCGCCGACGCGTAGTCCGTAACGCATCGCGTCGAACCTGGCGAGGTTGCTCGACACCTCCGACGGCAGGATCAGGTAGTAGGCCGCCATCGAGTAGTCGAAGTTCGGGCAGTCGACCTCGCTGACGTCCGCACCGAGGGCGGTGAGCTGCTCGACCGCGGCGTTGAACGACTCCAACACCCCCGGCTGGTAACCCTCGCCGCTGCGCAGCTGCTTGACCACGCCGACGCGCACACCCGCCAGATCGCCGGCCGCACCTGCCCTGGCCGCGGCGACCACGTCGGGCACCTCCCTGTCGACAGAGGTCGAGTCGCGTGGATCGTGACCTGCGATGACCTGATGCAGGAGCGCCGTGTCGAGCACGGTGCGCGCGCACGGGCCGCCCTGGTCGAGTGACGAGGCGCACGCGATCAGCCCGTATCGCGACACCGTGCCGTAGGTCGGCTTGACACCGACGGTGGCGGTCAACGCCGCAGGCTGACGAATGGAACCACCGGTGTCTGAGCCGATGGCCAGTGGCGCCTGGAACGCGGCCAGTGCCGCAGCGCTGCCGCCGCCGGAGCCACCGGGCACGCGCTCGACGTTCCACGGGTTGCGGGTCGGCCCGTAGGCGGAATTCTCCGTCGAGCTGCCCATGGCGAACTCGTCCATGTTGGTCTTGCCGAGGATCGGGATGCCCGCCGCCCTCAGCCGCGCGGTGACGGTCGCGTCGTACGGCGAGCGCCAGCCCTCGAGGATCTTCGACCCGCACGTCGTGGGCATGTCGATGGTGGTGAACACGTCCTTGAGCGCCAACGGGACCCCGGCCAGCGATGACGGCAGGGCCTCGCCACCGGCGACGGCGGCGTCGACGCGTGCGGCCTCGGCGAGCGCGGCCTCACCTGCCACGTGCAGGAACGAGTGGTAGTCCCCGTCGGTCGCGGCGATCTGGTCGAGGTGGGCCTGCACGACCTCCGTCGAGCTGACCTCCTTGTCGGCGATCTTCGCGCCGAGGGTCGCCGCATCGAGACGAATGAGCTCGCTCACTATTCCTCCTCCCCCAAGATGCGCGGCACCGCAAACCGACCGTCTACGGCCTTGGGGGCGCCCGAGAGGGCCTCCTCCTGGGTAAGGCTGGGCACGACGTCGTCGGGCCGCGTCACGTTCAGATCCGTCAACGGATTGTCGGTGGCCTCCACGCCGGTCACGTCGACCGCCTGAATGCGGCTGACGTGCTCCAGGATGGCGTCGAGTTGTCCGGCGAAACTCTGCAGTTCGCCGTCGGTCAGGGTGAGCCGGGCCAGACGTGCCAGGTGGGCGACGTCGTCCCGCGAGATCTGCGACACGACATCGAAGCCTAGTCACCGCCGGTTGCGACCCCGCCGGGGCGTCCTTCGAGTCGCTCCGCTCCTACCCTCCATGAAACAGTGTTGCCCGTGCCGTCATATCTGCTGCGCGTCGAACTGGAGGACCGGCCTGGCCGTCTGGGCTCTCTGGCCGTCGCGCTCGGCTCGGTGGGCGCGGACATCCTGTCTCTCGACGTCGTGGAACGTGCGGCCGGCTACGCCGTCGACGACCTGGTCGTCGACCTCCCGCCGGGCGCCATGCCCGACATGCTCATCACCGCCGCCGAAAAGCTGGACGGCGTCTACGTCGACAGCATCCGACCGCACACCGGACTGCTGGAGGCCCACCGCGAGCTGGAGCTCGTCGACCACATCGCCGCCGCACACGGCAAGGCGGCCAGGCTGCAGGTGTTGGTGGACGAGGCGCCCAAGGTGTTGAGGGTGGGCTGGTGCATGGTCATGCGTCGCGACGACACCGGCGTGGCGATGGTCGCCGGCAGCCACGGCGTCCCCGAGACCGCCGCCGAATCGGCTCCCTGGCTTCCGCTCGAGCACGCCGAAATCCTGGACGGCGACGCCGACTGGGTCCCCCAGGTGTGGCGCGACTTCGATACCACACTGGCGGCCGCGCCCCTGGGCGGCGATCACACCGCCGTCGTCCTCGGCCGTCCCGGCGGGCCCGCGTTCCGCCCGTCGGAGGTGGCCCGGCTGGGCTACCTCAGCGGCATCGTCGCGACGATCCTGCGCTGACGGCCTAGCCGCCTGCCGGCACCGGGAACCGGTCGTTGACGTCGGCGTTGCTGTCCTTTCTCGCACAGTGCGCACAGCAGAAGATCGCGTCCTCGGTCTCGACGCCGTGCCCGAGAATCCGGCACCCGCAGTGCGCGCATTCGGGCGCCAGCTGCATCGCGGCGCACTCCACGCTGTCGAACGTGGCGGTGCGGCCGTCGGCCCACGTCACGGTGAACGCCTTGTCGTAGTGGTTGCCGCAGGTCTCGCACGTCGCCGCCATCGTCAGCCTCCTGGAATGTCGTGGTGTCCGACGCATTCCCGCCCGAGCCGGCGACAAACCGGCGATCAGGCCTCCGCGGACGCGTCCTCCGAGGCGTCCTCGGGTCCGTTCTCGAGCAGACGCCGGAAGCCGTCCTCGTCCAGCACGGGGACGCCGAGCTCGATTGCCTTGTCGTACTTCGACCCTGGGGCGTCGCCTGCCACGACGTAGGCGGTCTTCTTCGACACCGAACCGGCTGCCTTGCCGCCGCGGGCCAGGATCGCCTCCTTGGCCTCGTCCCGGGAGAATCCGGGAAGCGAGCCGGTGACGACGACCGAGAGTCCCTCCAGCGTCCGTGCGACGCTCTCGTCGCGCTCGTCCTGCATCCGTACCCCGGCGGCCCGCCACTTCTCGACGATGGCACGGTGCCAGTCGACGGTGAACCAGTCGATCACCGCCGCGGCGATCGTCGGGCCCACGCCCTCGCTCGCGGCCAGCTGCTCCTCGGTCGCGGACTCGATGGCCTCCAGGCTGCCGAACTCCCCGGCCAGCGCACGGGCCGCGGTCGGGCCGACGTGCCGGATGGACAGTGCCACCAGCACGCGCCACAACGGCTGCTGCTTGGCCTTGTCGAGGTTGGCCAGCAGGCGCTTGCCGTTGGCCGACAGTTCGCCCTTCTGGGTGGTGAACAGGTCGGTGCGCAGCAGGGCGTCTTCGGTGAGGTCGAACAGGTCACCCTCGTCGGTGATCACCCCGGATTGCAACAGCGCGATCGCGGCCTCGTAGCCCAGCCCCTCGATGTCGAACGCCCCGCGGCCGGCGACGTGGAACACCCGCTCCCGCAGCTGCGCCGGGCACGTCCTGGAGTTGGGGCAGCGAATGTCGGCGTCACCCTCCTTGGCCGGAGCCAGGGTGGTGCCGCACTCCGGGCATTCCGTCGGCATCTCGAACTCGCGCTCGGTGCCGTCGCGGACGTCGACCACCGGGCCGAGCACCTCGGGGATGACGTCACCGGCCTTGCGGATCACCACCGTGTCGCCGATGCGAACGCCCTTGCGCTTGACCTCGAAGGCGTTGTGCAACGTGGCCAGCCCGACCGTGGACCCGGCGATCTTCACCGGTTCCATGTACGCGAACGGCGTGACCCGTCCGGTGCGACCGACGTTGACGCGGATGTCGAGCAGCTTGGTGGTGGCTTCCTCGGGCGGGTACTTGTAGGCGATCGCCCATCGCGGTGCCCGCGAGGTGGCGCCCAGCCGTCGCTGCAAGGCGACGTCGTCGAGTTTGACCACCAGACCGTCGATTTCGTGTTCGACGTCGTGGCGGTGTTCGCCCCAGTAGGCGACCCGCTCGGCGACGGCGTCGATGCCCGTGACGCGGGTGGTGTGGTCCGACACCGGCAGCCCCCAGG
Organism: Mycobacterium yunnanensis; assembly: GCF_025823185.1. Lineage (GTDB taxonomy): Bacteria > Actinomycetota > Actinomycetes > Mycobacteriales > Mycobacteriaceae > Mycobacterium > Mycobacterium yunnanensis. The sequence goes on along the minus strand of NZ_JACKVK010000022.1, from coordinate 247,012 downwards.
CCTTCAGCGCCAGGTAGGCGTCGTGCAGGGTGGCGGGACTGAAACCCTCGGCTCGTCCGAGGCCATGACAGATCATCCGCAGTGTGCGCCGCGCCGTCACCGCGGGGTTCTTCTGGCGCAGCGACCCGGCGGCGCTGTTGCGCGGATTGGCGAACGGGGCCTTGCCCTCGGCGACCAGTCCGGCGTTGAGCTCCTCGAAGTCGGCCAGCCGGAAGAACACTTCGCCGCGGACCTCGAGGACGGCCGGCGTGGGGTGGTCGTCGCTGTGGGCCAGGCGCTCGGGGATGTCGGAGATGGTGCGTGCGTTGAGCGTGACGTCCTCGCCGGTGCGTCCGTCACCGCGGGTGGCGGCTCGGGTCAGCACGCCGTCGCGGTACACCAGCGCCAACGCCACGCCGTCGATCTTGAGCTCGCACAAGAACTCTGGGTCGGCGCCGATCTCACCGGTCAACCGGGCCGCCCAGGCGGCCAGCTCCTCGGGGTTGAAGACGTTGTCGAGGCTCAGCATTCGTTCGAGGTGGTCGGCCGAGCTGAAGTCGGTCGCAAAACCCGCTCCCCCGACCAGTTGGGTCGGCGAATCCGGCGTCCGCAGTTCGGGGTAGCGCTCCTCGAGGGCGTTCAGCTCACCCAGCAGCCGGTCGAACTCCCCGTCGGAGACGATGGGCGCGTCCTTGACGTAGTAGCGGAACTGGTGACCACGCACGTCGTCGGCCAGCTGCTGCCATTCGCGACGGACGTCGGCGTCGGGTGAGCTCACCCTCGCAGGCTATCGGAGGGCGGGGACATGCCCGCCGAACGACGACCGCCACACAGGAGGTCATGGTTCGATCGGAGGCACGATGAGTTTCTCGAGCCCCTTCCCCCAGGTCCACGTCCCCACCACCAGCCTGTACGACTACCTCTTCGCCGACCTCGACGACCAGGACGCCGAGCGCGTCGCCCTGGTCGACGCCAAGACCGGTGCCGAGACGACCTACCGCGACATGGTCGCCCGCGTCGACGCGTTCGCCGGCGCGCTGGCCGCCCGCGGCATCGGCGTCGGCGACGTCGTCGGCCTGCTCGCCCCCAACAGTTCGGCGTTCGCGATCGCCTTCCACGGCATCCTGCGCGCCGGTGCCACCGCCACCACCATCAACGCGCTCTTCACGGCCAAGGACATCGCCAAGCAGCTGACCGACGCCAAGGCCTCGATGCTGATCACCGTGACGCCGCTGGTGTCTCAGGCCGCCGACGGAGCCGAGTCGATCGGGCTGTCCGCCGACCGCGTCGTGGTGCTCGACGGGCCCGGCCAGGCCGCCGACGGGCACCCCAACGCCGAGGACCTCGTCGGTGCCGGACTGCCCGCCCCGGCGGTGACGTTCGACCCGGCCACCCATCTGGCCGCCCTGCCGTACAGCTCCGGGACGACGGGAAACCCGAAGGGCGTCATGCTCACCCACCGCAACCTGGCGGCCAACGTGGCGCAAATCCGTCCGCTGCAGGGGATGCGAGCCGACGACCGCATTCTGGCGGTGCTGCCGTTCTTCCACATCTACGGCATGACGGTGCTGCTGAACGCCGCAATGCACGCCCGCGCCCGGTTGGTCATCATGCCGAGCTTCGACTTGACGGGGTTCCTCGACCACATTCAGACCTACCGGTGCACCTACGCCTTCATCGCTCCGCCCGTCGCGGTCGCGCTGGCCAAGCATCCCGTCGTCGAGCAGTACGACCTGTCGAGTCTGCGCGGCATCATGTCGGGCGCCGCACCCCTTGACGAGGATCTTGGCAGCGCCGTCAAGCAGCGACTGGGCTGCCAGGTCGTGCAGGGCTACGGCATGAGCGAACTCAGCCCCGTCAGCCACGTCGCCCCCTTCGACGGCGGCCTGGAGCTGGTGGGCACCGTCGCACCGCTGAGCTCGTGCGGCTGGACCTTGCCGAACGCGGTCAGCAAGATAGTCGACGAGTCCGGTGCCGAAATCGACCCTCCCGCTTCGGGTCTCAGCGAGACCGGCGAGCTGTGGTTCAAGGGGCCCAACGTGATGGCCGGGTACCTCAACAATGACGAGGCCACCCGCTCGACCGTCGACCACGACGGGTTCCTGCACACCGGGGACGTCGCCCGGGTCGACTCGTCGGGGTGCGTCTACATCGTCGACCGGCTCAAGGAGCTCATCAAGTACAAGGGCTACCAGGTGCCACCCGCCGAACTCGAAGCCGTGCTGCTGACCCATCCCGCCGTTGCCGACGCCGCCGTCGTCGGCGTGACCGACACGGAGTCGGGCGAAGAGGTGCCAAAGGCGTTCGTGGTCAAGCAACCCGACGCCGAGCTGACCGAGCAGCAGGTGATGGAGTTCGTCGCCGAGCACGTCGCCCCGTACAAGAAGGTGCGGCAGGTGGCCTTCATCGACGCGATCCCCAAGTCGGCGTCGGGGAAGATCCTGCGCAAGGATCTGCGGACGCCCTAGCGGCTGGCGACGAGCTGGGCGGCCGACTTCGACGCGCGGGCCTGACGCCAGCCCAGCCACATTCCGGCGATGGGCGCCAGCAGCAGGCCGGCGATGCCGAAGATCGTGCCGGTGGGCCGGCCCGGCGTCACCGTCGTCCACGGCGGTGGTGCCGGCAGCTCGAACCCGTGGGGTCCCGCGACGACCGTCACCGTCTGCGGAGCGGCCGCGATGCGCGGCACGGTGACTGGCGCCGCGGGCCGGGGTGTGGCTGCGACGGCTCGCGGTGGCGGGGCAGGCGCGGCTGTCACGGCGGGTGTGCGCACCGGGGCCGGGGTGGCCGGGATGCGTCCGTTGCCGACGACGACGCGCGGTGAGGTCACGGCCGGCACCGCGGTCACCGGCTCGTGGCCCCCGCGGCCGGTCCGAAGTGGCCGCGGGGTGGCGGGTGCGGCGAGCTGCGGGCCGACCGGTCCGGCGGCGACGTTCGGCGATGCCAGCGACGGGGTCGCGTGTGGAGCCGCAGCCGACGGCTCGACGACGACCCCCGGGTCACCCCGGCCCGCGACGTCGTGGCCACCCGGACGACCATCGGGCCGGTCCCCTCCACGGGGGCCACGGTCACCTCGCGGTTCGTCGCGGTGACCGCGCGGTCGTCCGGCGTCACGGGAATGACCCTGCACCGAGCCGAACCCCGGTTCGGCGGCCGCTACGGCCGCGACGGGCCCGCCGGCAAAGGTGATCGCCATCGCGGTGGCGACACCGGCCGCGAGGCGGATCGACGACGTGGCCACGGTCCTCCCTGACCGGTTGAGTACTCTGAGCAAACCCTACGCCGCGTCGGGGTCCTGGGCGATCCCAGCGGACACCTTCTGCGCCAACTCGATCGCCGTCCGCGCCCACTCCGGCGTGGCACCCGCCAGGCCGCACGCCGGTGTGACGCCCGTGCGGTCGCGAAGCAGATCGCGGGAGAAGCCGAGCCGGTCGGTGATCGACGCGGCAGCCGCGGCGACCTCCTCCGGTGACGGCGCACGACTTGGCGCCTGTACCGGGATCACCCCGAGCATCACCACCCGGCCCGATTCGACGAACTCGCCGATGCCGTCCAGATCGGCCGCCGACAACGTGGCCACGTCGACTGACACGGCATCGAACATGCTGCGCTGCAACATCTTCCATGGAAGGTCCGGGGCGCAACAGTGCATGGCCACCTCACCACCGATGCGGTCGACGCACCCGTCGAGCAGGCTCTGGGCGACTGCCTCGTCGACCGGGTGCACTGGCGAGAAACTCGTCACCCCGGTCAGGCGACCGGCCAGCGCGGCGGGCAGCGACGGCTCGTCGAGTTGCACCACCACCGGCACGCCAAGCCGCCGGGAGACCTCGGCTCGGTGCAGTGCGACACCCTCGGCGAGACTCTCCGCGAGATCGCGGACGGCCCCGGCGTCGGTGATCGCCCGATGCCCGTTGGGCAGCTCGAGGTGGGCCGCCAGGGTGATCGGCCCCGGCGCCTGAACCTTGACCGTTCGCGAACCTCCCTGCAAACCCGCGCGCTCCCACGCCTCCTCGAGGGCGTCGACGTCCTCGTCTAGCAGGCTCACCGCGCGGCGCAGGACCGAGCTACGGCCCGGAGCCAACCGGTAGCCGCGGGGCACGGTGTCGATGCCGACGTCGACGAGCAGAGCACCCGCCCGGCCGATCAGGTCGGCCCCCACCCCGCGCGCAGGCAGCTCGACGAGGTGCGTCAGATCGTGCAGTTCGCCGACCACGACCTCAGCCGCCTGACGGGCCGTCGTGCCTGGCCAGGATCCGATGCCGGTTGCCGCGGCGAAAACGCTCACGCGGCCAACACTATTCGATGGCGGCCGCGACCAGTTACCGTCGAGCATGCCCGCATCGCGACCGAGGTCACTGCTGGCCGTGTGCACGGCCGCGCTGGCGCTCGGCTGCACCAGCACCGTGACGGGCAACCCGGTCGCATCCGCCCCGGGCCTCGAGGAGTCCCGCTCCCCCGTCGACGCCGACGACGTGCTGCTCGAGCAGTCACGGATGCGCGCGATCACCGGGGGCGGTGACGATCTCACCGTCATCCCCAGCATGGACGGCACGTCACCAGTCGACGTGACCGTGCTCGCCGACCAGGTGCCCCCTTCGTGCGCCTGGCTCTTCGCCGAGACGCAGACCTTCGGCCGCGACGTGGCCGACTTCCACAAGACGACCTACCAGAACCCACCGGTCGGTGCCTTGATCTCGCAGGGCGCCGCGGCCTATCAAGACCGCGCGACGGCCCGCGCGGCGTTCGAGGGCCTGGTCGGACGGGTCGACGCGTGCGGCACGTCCACGTCCGGGTACGTCGGGGAGTGGACGACGGGCCCCGACGCCATCCGGACCCGCACCAGCAGTGAATGCGGCCGGGACTACCGGCTCAAGTCGGTGGTGCTCGTCGAGGTCACGTTCTGCGCCTATCCGTCGTCGGTGCCCGACATCGTGATGACGAACCTGCTGGAACGGGTGCCCGGTTAGCGCTGCCGGTCGGCGACGGCGATGGTGGCGCTGGCCAACACCTCGTCACCGTCGGGGTCGGGCCGGTAGAGCACCATCGTCTGCCCGGGGGCGACGCCGCGCAGCGGGCCCCGGAGATCGGCGACCAGGGTGCCGTCGCGAACCTCCGCCACGGTCGCGGCGATGCCGCCGTGGGCGCGCACCTGCACCTCGCACTCCACGGGGCCGTCGAGCGGGGTGCCCGAGGTGAACACCGGACGCTCCCCGACGAGGTGCCAGACGTCGAGGTCTTGGGCCGCGCCGACGTGGACGGTGCCGCTGTCGGCGTCGATCGCCGTCACGTACCGGGGTTGGCCGTCGGGCCCCGGTCCGGCGATGCCGAGGCCCTTGCGCTGACCGATGGTGAATCCGTGCACGCCGTCGTGCTCGGCCAGCACGGTGCCGCCCGCGTCGACGACGGCGCCGCGACGGACACCGATCCTGGCGCCCAGGAAGGCCTTGGTGTCCCCAGAGGGGATGAAGCAGATGTCGTGGCTGTCCGGCTTGGCCGCGACGGCCAGGCCACGGTCGGCGGCTTCCTCACGGATCCGGGGCTTCGGGGTGTCGCCGATCGGGAAGACGGCGGTCGCGAGCTGTTGGGCGTCGAGTACCCCGAGGACGTAGGACTGGTCCTTGTCGACGTCGACGGCACGGCGCAGGCGGCCGTCGGCGAGGCGGGCGTAGTGACCGGTGGCCAGCGCGTCGAATCCCAGCGCCAGGGCGCGGGCCGACAGCGCGGAGAACTTGACCTTCTCGTTGCATCGCACGCAGGGGTTCGGCGTCTCGCCGCGCGCATAGGACGCGACGAAGTCGTCGATCACGTCCTCCTTGAAGCGGTCGGCGAAGTCCCAGACGTAGAACGGGATGTCGAGGACGTCGGCGACGCGGCGCGCGTCGGACGCGTCCTCCTTCGAGCAGCAGCCGCGCGAGCCGGTGCGCAACGTGCCGGGAGCCGACGACAGCGCGAGGTGGACACCCACCACGTCGTGGCCGGCGTCGACCATTCGGGCGGCGGCCACCGACGAGTCGACGCCGCCACTCATCGCAACCAAGACGCGCATGGCTACTTCTGTCCCGCGCTGGCCAGAGCGGCTTGGCGCGCCCGGTCGACCGCCGCAGGCAGTACGGCCAGCACGGCCTCGACGTCGGCCTCGGTGCTGGTGTGCCCCAGGGAGAACCGCAGGGAACCGCGAGCACTGGCGGGGTCGGCGCCCATGGCGATCAGGACGTGCGATGGTCGCGCCACGCCTGCGGTGCACGCCGAGCCGGTGGAGCATTCGATGCCCTTGGCGTCCAACAACATCAGCAGTGCGTCGCCCTCGCAGCCGCGGAAGGTGAAGTGGGTGTTGCCAGGAAGCCGAGCGTCGCCGCGGGCTCCGTTGAGCTCGACGTCGTCCATCGAGGCGAGCACCCCGTCGACGAGGGTGTCCCGCAGCGCGGAGATGCGAGCCCGGTTGACCTCAAGGCCCTCGACGGCGACGCGCGCCGCCGCGGCCATCGAGACCGCTCCGGCGACGTCCGGAGTGCCCGAACGGACGTCACGCTCTTGGCCGCCGCCGTGCAGCAGCGGCACGCAGGCGGTGTCACGGCGCAGCAGCAGCGCGCCGACGCCGGTGGGGCCGCCGAACTTGTGGGCGGCCACGCTCATGGCCGACAGTCCGCTGGCCGCGAAGTCGACGGGCAGCTGCCCTACCGCCTGGATGGCGTCGCTGTGCATCGGCACCTCGAACTCGGCGGCGACGGCGGCCAGCTCGGCGATCGGCATCACGGTGCCAACCTCGTTGTTGGCCCACATGACCGTGACGAGGGCGACGTCTCCGACGTTCTCCTCGAGCGCCTGTCTCAGGGCGGCCGGGGTGACCGAGCCGTCGGCGCCGACCGGAAGCCAGGTGACCTCGGCGCCTTCGTGTTCGACGAGCCATTCCACCGCGTCGAGGATCGCGTGGTGTTCGACCGGGGTGGTGATGATGCGGCGACGCATGGGATCGGCGTCGCGACGGGCCCAGTAGATGCCCTTGACGGCGAGATTGTCGCTCTCGGTGCCACCGGCGGTGAAGACGATCTCCGAGGGCCGGGCGCCGAGAAGCCCGGCCAGCGACTCGCGCGCCTCCTCCATCCGGCGTCGCGCCGCCCGACCGGCCGTGTGCAGCGACGATGCGTTGCCGACTGTCGCCAGCACCTCGACCATCGCCTCGACGGCGACGGGGTGCATCGGGGTGGTGGCGGCGTGATCCAGGTAGACGGCGGTCATGGCCCGTCAAGGATACCGGCAGGCCGGTATGCCTCAGGCGACCAGCGCACGCCCGTGGGCCGAGTGGTCCTCCAGCACCGTCTTCCCGCGCACCGCGACCTCGCACCGCGCGGCCAGATCGCGGCGGTCCGTCCCCGGCAGCTGAAGGGACTGCACCCGTACCTGACACACGGTCAGACGGGCGGTGACGACGCGCCAGACCGACTCGAGCAGGGAGTCGTCGCCGATGAACGCCGGGATCGTGGACGGTCTTCCGTCACGGTGCTGGTAGGTCAGGCGCAGCGGCTGCACGGGCCGTCCCGCGTCGACCGCGCCCTGGAACATGGCGGGGCGGAAGGTGCCGTGGGCGACGCCACACCACGTGGTGCCCTCGGGGAACGCGACGACGGTCTGACCGGCGGCCAGCCTGTCGGCCACGGTGCCGACCACGTCGGGCAACCTGCGAAGGCTGGCCCGGTCGATGGGGATCACCTTCATGAGACGTGCCAGGACCCCCAGGGCGGGCCAGTCGACCAGATCCGCGCGCGCGACGAACGATCCCGGCAGCACGGCGCCGATCACGAAGACGTCGACCCAGGACACGTGACCGCTGACCACCAGCACGCCGCTAAGGTTGCGAATGGGTCCGCCGGAGGTGACGACCCGCACGCCGAGGCAGCGGAGCATCAGGCGGCAGTACAGGCGCTGGGCCCGCGCCTTGCCGGGTATCGGAAGGGCCAGCAGCACCGCGGTGGGCAGCACCAGCAGCGCGCACACGACGCGAACGGTGGTGCGCACCACCATGGTCACGCGCAGCAGTCCGTGCACGGCCTCGCACCGAACGCAAGATGCGTCGCACGACGCCCTTGGCAGCCAGGGACTGTCGACCACCGCATGGCTGCTCATCGCCGGCTCCCCTCGGACATCTCGCCGGCCTGGGACACCGAGCGCAGGCGCTGCAGATACCGGACGTCGGCGTGGCGCTTGTCGAGCAGTGCGGGGAAGTCGCCGACGCCGAAGTCGGGGTCGTGGGCCGGATCGCCGCACACCTGCGCACCTAGTCGGAGGTAGCCGCGCATCAGCGCCGGCAGAGTGGCCCGCGCCGGGGGCTCGATGTCGTCGAGACCCTTGCCGTCCACGACGACCGGCCGGTACGGGTGGACGGTGAAGGGCGAGGCGTGGCGCTTGCGGACGACGTCGCGGACCGCGCGGATCTGGGCACCGGGCGCCTCGTCGGGCGTTCCCCGAACGGGGACCGACACGCAGCCGGTGACGTAGTCGTAGCCACTGCGGTCCAGGTAGGCCAGGATGCCCGCCCACATCAGCAGCACGACGCCGCCGTTGCGGTGGTCCTCCCGGACCACGGCCCGTCCCATCTCGACCAGCGACGGTCGCAGCGGATCCAGTTCGGTCACGTCGAACTCGGTGGCGCTGTAGAGACCGCCGGCGGCGATCGCGCCGGGCGGCGGCAGCATCCGGTAGCAGCCGACGAGCTCGCCGGACCGGTCCTCACGCACCAGGAGGTGGTCGCAGTACTCGTCGAATCGGTCGGCGTCGCGCCCGTCGAGGCGTCCGGCGAGTTCGAATCCGGGCTCTGAGGTGAACACTTCGTGACGCAGGCGCTGGGCGTCGTCGACGAGCGCGGGATCCGAGGACAGCAGCAGTGTGTAGCGCGGCACCAGCGAGCCGGCGGCGGGTTGATCAGCGGCGATGAGTACGGAGGCAGTGCTCATGGCGGCCACGGTGCTTCAACGGGACAGCGGGTGAGCAATCACCGCGTGACGTGTCAGTGCACGCCAGATGACGAGTTGACCTCGGTGTGGGCGCGGACGGTCGTCCTAGACGGCGGTGTCGAGCACCTGCGTGGCCGCGGACTCGGATCCGACGACACGCAGTGCCGGTCGCCGCTCGATCGTCTGAGTCGCGGTTGGCGCGAGACGCGTTGCGCGCGAACGCAATTCGACCTGTGAGCGGGATCGCACCACGCCGACGGGACCCGACCCGACGAATCGGGCCAGCGCGGTGTCGGGCAGCGACGACGCGGCCTTGGCCTGGCGGTATCCGACGCGGATGCCCGCGGCGCAGGTGGTGAGCAGGCCGAGGATGCCGGGCAACGCGACGGCGGCCAGCGCGGTCAGCGACACCGTCGCGACGACGGCTCCGATGACGTGCTCCACCGTGGACAGGACGTCGCTCTTGGGCGATTCCTCCGGGGCGGCGGCGGGCGCGGGCGCCTCGGTCGCTGGGCTGACGGCGTCGTGCGTCGCGACGTCCAAGGGGAGGACGGGCGCCGCGGGAACGGCCGCGACGGGACCACTTGGTGCGGCGAGCAGAGTCGGGAGATCGGGTGCCGCCGACCACACGGGCGTCGCCGGGTCGGGGGTCACCACCCGCGCACGGGTGAGACCGGTCGCCGCCGCCCCGATGGTCGGTGTCGTCACTCCCGTGCCCACGCCGAGCAGACCCGCGAGGTCCGACGGCACGGTGGCGAGGGAATTGCCCGTCTCGTTTACGGAGGTCAGCACGTTCTGAATGGAGGTCAGCACGTCCGACACCGGCGTCACCGACGTTGGGAGACCGGCCACGACTCCGGGGACCGCGCTGAGCGAGGTGCCCAGCGAGGTGACGGCCTTCGCGACGGGAGCAATCGGGTCCTTGTTCACCGACGGCGACGGCTGCGACGCGGGAGCGGCGACGGGTGCGGTCGACTGCTCGACCGGGGAGGTCGACGGATCCACGGGCGTCGTGGCTGCGTCGGGCGCGGTGGCCACGTCGGGTGCGGTGTCCGTCGCGGGCGCCGTGCTGCCGTAGACGGTGGGACTGCCACCGAAGGTCGTCTTCGGCGACTTGGGGATGTTCGACTGGATCTGACCCGGCTTGGTGAGGGTGTTCAGCGTGCCGGTCACACCTTGGACCGTGCCGTGCAGCGACGTCTCCACGGATTTGCGGACGTTGTCGGCGAAGGTTCCGACGGGTCCGTGGGCGGTGCCGGTGGACGTGCTGGGCGTCGAGGCGTCGGAGTCCGGCTCGGCGGCGGCGACCGCACCGCCGGCGCCGGCGATCATGAAGCCGGTCGACAGCACGCACGCGCCCGCAGCGATGCGCAGATGCGTTGACAAGGCGACCTCCTCGTACCGACTAGCGACCCACACGGCGGGCGGTTACCGACAATCGTCCCACATCATTGGGGCCAGCTACCGAGATTCTGCCGGGAATCAGCCCCGCTGACCAGCGGCGGCGGCGACCGATCTGCATGCGTCGGTTCGAACTCCGTCCGCCCGACCATTCGCCCGATCCGCACGTCAACGGCGTCTTTCGTCGCTGAGCCGTGCTCACCGCACGGAAATACCAGCTCAGCCCCGAGATACCCTCGAGCGCCGACGTGGCTGGCACCAACCAATTTCGTCGCAAACTGCCGAACCACGTTCAGGGCGCGACGGACTCGGATTCGTACCCGCAGATCGCGTCGACCTTCTCGGCCGACGCGCTCGTCGGGTCGAACTCGTATCCGAGCCACTCCCTGGCGAGTCGCCGAGCCAGCTCGAGCCCGATAACGCGTTGACCGAAGCACAGCACCTGCGCATTGTTGGACAGCACCGACCGCTCGACGGAGAACCCGTCGTGAGCGGTCACCGCGCGAATCCCCGGCACCTTGTTGGCGCTGATCGCCACGCCGAGGCCCGTGCCGCACACCAGCAGCGCGCGGTCGGCCTTGCCCTCGGCGACGAGCCGGGCTGCGGCCACGGCCACGTGGGGGTACGCGGTGTGCTCGTCGGTGCCGACGCCGACGTCGGTGACCTCCGAGACGCGGTCGTCGGCCTGCAGGTCCCTCTTGAGGGCTTCCTTGTATTCAGATCCCGCGTCGTCGCAACCGACGACGATCCGAAGTCCAGTCATTTCGTCACTTCCTGAGTGTCGCGTCCAAGGCAATCGGCCACGGTGTGGGCGATCATCGCCAACGACGTCGCGCCGGCGTCGGGCGTCCCGACGCTGCGCTCGGCCAGCGGCCGAGCCCGTCCGACCTTCGGTCGCATGTCGGCCGTTGCGCGGGCGGCGTCGGTGGCGACCTGCGCCGCCTCCCGCCATGACGCCTTCCACGACTCACCCGTGGACACCCGGCGCTCGAGTTCCTCGACGAACGGGAGCATGGCGTCGAGCATCGTCTTGTCGCCCGGAGAAGCACCGCCGAGTGCGATGAGCGAGTCGTAGCCGTCCCGCATCGCCGCCGCGACGGTCTTGGAGTCCGGCCGCCCGGTGTCACCGAGGCGAGCGCCGACGGCGTTCAGCAGCGCTCCCCACAGTACGCCGGACGTGCCGCCCGCCTTCGCGGCCCATTCCCGGCCCGCTGCGCCGAGTACCGAGCCCTGGCCCGCACCGGCCTTGGCCGCAGCGGCCGCGGCGACCCGCGCCGCCGACGACCCCTTCACCATGCCGCGGCCGTGGTCGCCGTCACCGGCGACGGCGTCGATGCGGCCCAGTTCCTCCTCGGCGCCGGCCAGCATGCCGGCGATCGCGTCGAACGCCTTGACGACGAACCGCCCGCCATCGCGTCCGTCGTCATCGGCGAGTTCGGCGACGTCGCGTTCCGGGGCAGCCGCGTCGGCAGCGGCATCGGTGCGTCGCCGACCCGAATCCGACACCGCCGCAACGCCCTTGCGGTAGGCGGGGGTGTCGGCCGGCGCCGTCCAGTACTTCTCGAGTTCGTCGTCGAGCCACATCACCGTCAGCGAGCACCCGGCCATGTCGAGGCTGGTGACCAACTCGCCCACCTCGGGGTCGACCACCTCGTAGCCTCGCTCCCGCAGCAGCCGCGACGCCGTGCCCCACACGACGAACAGCTCTTCGTACTTGGTGCGGCCAAGTCCGTTGAGGATGACGGCGATTCGCCGCGTCTCGGTCGTCGGCTCGTCGGCCAGCACGCCGTCGACGAGGGTCACCGCGAGGTCGGCGGCCGACGGCATCGGCTCGTCACGGACGCCGGGTTCACCGTGGATGCCAAGACCGACGCCCATCTGCTTGTCCGGCACGGTGAACAACGGCGAGTCGGCGCCGGGCAACGTGCACCCGTCGAACGCCACGCCAAGGGTCCTGGTGGCGGCGTTGGCGGCTTCGGCGACGCGGACGACGCCGGTGATGTCGAGGCCGTCCTCCGCGGCGGCCGAGGCGCACTTGAAGACGGTGAAGTCACCGGCGATGCCGCGCCTCTTGGCTTCCTCACCCGGTGGCGCACTGGCGATGTCGTCGGTGACGGCGAAGTAATGCGCGTCGATGCCCTCGTCACGCAACTGGGTCACGGCCAACCCGAAGTTCATCACGTCGCCGGCGTAGTTGCCGGTGGTCAGCAGGACACCCGCGTCACCGTGGGCGGCGCGCGCGACCGACGCGGCTTCCTCGGCCGACGGCGAAGTGAAGATGTTGCCGACCACCGCGCCGTCGGCGAAACCCGGGCCGACGGTCCCGCAGAACGCCGGGTAGTGCCCGGAACCGCCGCCGATGACGACGGCCACCTTGCCCGGTGGCGTCTCGCTGGCGCGCACCACGCCGCCGGGAACGCCGGCGACGTAGGTCGAGTTGGCGTCGAGGAACCCGACGAGCATGTCCTCGGTGAACCTCGCCGGATCGTTGAAGAGCTTCGTCATCTCAGTCGGTCTCCCGTGTCGGTGTCGAAGAGGTATACCCGCTCGGGCGGTGCACCGATGACGACCTTCTGCTCGGGTTCGTAGCTCTCCTGCGCGGGCGTCTGCACGACGATGCCCTCCTGCACCCCGGCGACCGTGGTGGTGGCCAGTCCGAACTCCAGCAGGTGCTCGAAGTACGCCACGGTGGTGCGCAAGCCGGTTGCCTCGGCGGTCGACACGGTGCAGTCCTGCGGACGGATGCCGACGGACACCTCGGTACCGTCGGCCACCCCGGTCACGGTGGTCGGCAACGAGCCTGCGCCCGAACCGATCTCGACCCGGACGGTGCCGCCGTCGGAGCGTGCCACACCGTGGACGACGTTGATCTGTGGTTCACCCACGAACTGGGCGACGAACAAGTTGGCCGGGTCGTCGAACACCTCGTCGGGCGTGCCGAACTGCTGCACCACCCCGGCGTCCATCACCGCGAGACGGTCGGCCAGCGACAGCGCCTCCACCTGGTCGTGGGTCACGACGATCGTGGTGTAGCCGAATTCGCGCTGGAGCACCTTCAGCTCGCGCCGAACCCGTTGCCGGGCCGAGGCGTCCAGGTGGCTCAGCGGCTCGTCGAGCAGCAGCACGGGTGGGTTGCGCACCAACGCGCGCGCCAGTGCGACGCGTTGCTTCTGACCACTGGACAGCCCGGCGGGCCGCAGGTCCATCATGTCGTCCATCTCCAGCCGGGTGCTGATGGACGACACCATCTGCTCGGCGCCCTTGACCTTGCGCGCCTTCAAGCCGTAGAGCAGGTTCTCGCGCACCGACATCGGCGGATACAGCGCGTAGCTCTCGAAGCCGACGCCGATCCCGCGCTTGGACGCGGGCAGCTGCGATATCTCGCGGTCGCCGATCTTGATGGATCCGCTCGTCACCGTCTCCAGCCCAGCGATCATGCGCAGCGTCGTGGTCTTGCCGCAGCCCGACGGCCCCAGTAGGGCGATCAACTCACCCGGGGCGATGTCGAGGTTGATGCCCTTGACCGCGGCGAAGCTCTCCCGGCCCTTGGCCATGTAGGTCTTCACCAAATCGGTCAGGGTCAGGCTTTGGGCGGTGGCGGTCTTGGGTCCCGCCGCCGCGGTCGTCGTGGTGGTCACTGTGCCGCCTCCACTTCCTCTAGTCCTCCTCGCGTGCGGCCGCTCCCGTGGCCCGTGCCCAGTCGTGAGGTGTCACCCTCCCCCGCGGCGAACACGTGGATGTCGTGCTCGGCCACGGTCATCGTGACCTGACCGCCCTCGTCGACGCCTTCGCGTCCGGAGGACAGCACGATCAGCTGCTCGCCGCCCACGCCGACGGTCAACTCGACGTTGCGACCGAGCCGCTCGGCCAGGGTGACGGTGCCCGTCAGCCGTGGCCCCGAGTCGTCGGCCCGCTGCCCGACGACGTGAATGTCGCAGGGCCGCAACCCCACCCGCACGCGGTCTCCCCCGCGCACGTCCACCCCGGCGGGCACGGGCACGTCGAACGCGCCGCCACCGAGGCGGATGCGGCCGTCCTCGACCTCACCGTCGAGCAGGTTGATCTCGGGTTGTCCGAGGGCTCGGGCGACGAAGGTGTCGGCGGGGCGCCGCCAGATGTCCTCCGGGGTGCCGATCTGGACCAGCGCACCCTCCCTCAGCACCGCGATGCGGTCACCGAGGGCCAGCGCCTCCTGATAGTCGTGGGTGACGTAGACCGTGGTGGTCTTCGACATCGCCCCGAGCTGTTTCAACTCGGCCCGCATCGCGGCCCGCAGCTTCGCGTCGAGGTGACTCAGCGGCTCGTCGAGCAGGTAGACGTCGGCGGGCCGTACCAGCACCCGCCCCAGCGCCACCCGTTGCCGCTGACCGTTGGACAGTTCCCGCGGAAATCGCTTGAGCAGGTGGTTGATTCCGAGTGTCGTGGTGACCTGGTCGATGCGCTCCTTCTGTTGCGCGTCGGTGTACTTGCCCGTGCGTCCGGACTTCAGCGGCGACGCCAGGTTTTCGCTGACCGTCTTCTGCGGGTAGAGCGCGTAGCTCTCGAAGGCCATGGCGACGTTGCGGTTGTAGGGCTCGACCAGGGTGACGTCCTTGCCGCCGATGGTCACCGAGCCGCCGTCGACGTCGACGAGGCCGGCCACCGACTTCAGGGTCGTGGTCTTCCCGGCGCCGCTGGGCCCGAGGATGACGAAGAACTCGCCGTCGGCGATGTCGACCGAGAGGTCGCGCACCGCGTGCGTCTTACCGAAGGACTTGGACAGACCCTTGAGGGTGACGGTCGCCATCAGGCCTTCACCGCCCCAAAGGACAGGCCCCGCACCAGATATCTCTGGATGGTCAGCGCCAGTATCAGTGGTGGCAGCGCGGCGATGATCGCCGCGGCCGCGGTCAGGTTGTAGTAGGCCTGCCCGCCGCCGCCGAGGAACTTGGTGATCGCGACGGTCACCGTGCCCGCGTTGCTGTCGGCCAGAATGAGGGGGAACACGTAGTTGTTCCAGGCGAAGATGAAGGCCAGCAGCGCAGCTGCCGCGATGCCCGGTCGCACGATGGGCAGGGCCACCATGACGAATGCGCGGGTGCGGCTGTACCCGTCGAGCAACGCCGCCTGTTCCAGATCCTCCGGAAGGTCCTCGAAGTAGGACCGCAGGATCCACACCACCAGCGGCATGGTCACCAGCTGCAGCACCCAGATCATCCCGACCTTGGTGTCGAACAGCCCGATCTGGTTGTAGATCACGAACAGCGGCACGATCACCATCAGTTCCGGAGCGAAGCGGAACGACAGCATTTGGAACATCAAGTCGTTGCTGCCCTTGTACTTCCAGCGTCCGGCCGCGTACGCCGCCGGGATGCCGATGACCAGCGACACGATGACGGCGCCACCACAGTTGATCAGGCTGGTCAGCATCGCGGACTTGAAGTCCACGCTGGTCATCTGGGTGCCCTTGTCGGAGAGCACCGTGGCGAAGTTCGACCAGCTGGGGCTGAACTGAAAGTAGGTGGTGGTCTGCTCCTCGGCGTTCTTGAGCGCCAGGATCACCATCCACACGATGGGAAACAGCGAGAACACGAACCAGATGATCAGTCCGACGTCGGCCGCGACGGAGCCTGCACCGAGCCGCTTTTGGCCGGGCAGGAGTTCGGTGCGCGTCGGCTTGAACTTCTCGAGTGCCATTAGGACTCCGCTCCCGCAGCACGACGCTGCGCCTTGCCGAGCACGCTGACCAGGTAGCGCGCAGTGATGAACACGATGATCCACAGCAGCAGCATGTAGGTGCTGCCGCGCGAGTAGTCGAGGTTGATGATCGAGTCCTCGAACGCCCCGATCTGCAAGGTCCTCGTCGCGACGCCGGGGCCACCGGCGGTCAGCACGTAGATGTGGTCGAACACCTTGAGGTTGTCCATGAACCGGAAGATGACGGCCACCAGGATGTAGGGCCACAGCATCGGCAGCATGAGCTTGCGGAACATGAAGAACCAACTCGCGCCGTCGACCTCGGACGCCTCGAACGGCTCCTTGGGCAGCGACCGGATGCCGGCCAGCACCAGGATCGCCACGAACGGGGTGAAGATCCACAGGTCGACCAGGATCACCGAGAACAGTGCATTGCTGCTGGAGAGCCAGTCGAACGTGTTGCCAAGTCCCAGAACGTGGTTCAGGACACCGAACTGCGGGTTGAACATGAGCTTCCACATGACGCCCGCGATCACGGGCGCGATCATCAGCGGCAGGATGAGGACCTTCTCGAAGATCTTGCCGATGATGCTCGACCGGTTGAGCAGCAGCGCCAGTCCGACGCCGAGGGCGGTCTCGACGAAGGTCGCCAGCACGGCGAAGATCGCCGTCGTACGCACGCTGTACCAGAACACCTGGTCGCCGAGAACGGACGTGAAGTTGTCGAACCACACGAAGTGCGGGTTCGGGTTCACCGCGGCGTAGTTGAGGAACGCGTAGTAGGCGCCCACCACGAACGGGTAGAGAATTCCGATGACGATGACCAGGGCGGGAATCGACAGCAGGTACGGGCGAAGCTTGCGGCGCCAAGTCGGCACCTCGGGCAGGTTGCTCCGCCGGGTGGCGGTGGGCCGGTCCGGCGATGCGGCCGGGGCCTTGGGGGTCTGAGTCGTCATCGGTTCCAGACTTCCTAGAGGTTGACCTTGGAGGTGTTGGTCTTGGCAAGGCTGCGCAAGCGCGACGCAGCGTCGTCACCGCCGTAGATGTCTTGCAGGGCTACGGCCCAGTTCTGCGTGGTGTCGAAGAACTTCTTCTGGGGGGTGAATTGGATCTTCGACTGTCCGATCACGGTCTCGAAC
This sequence comes from Mycobacterium yunnanensis, assembly GCF_025823185.1. GTDB lineage: Bacteria > Actinomycetota > Actinomycetes > Mycobacteriales > Mycobacteriaceae > Mycobacterium > Mycobacterium yunnanensis. The sequence goes on along the minus strand of NZ_JACKVK010000022.1, from coordinate 229,866 downwards.
GTCTCGAGGTAGCCGAACTGGTCGGCGGCGACCCTCTTGAAGGTGGTGTCGAACACCGACTTTCGCACCGGGTCGGCGTACGTGCCGCCCTCGACGGCCTTGTTCATCGACTCCTTGCCGGTGGCCCACTGGATGAACAGCCAGGCGGGGAGCTTGTTGCGGGAGTTGGCGCTCATCGCCCAGCTCCACGTCCACAGGTTGGTCTTGTAGTTGCCGTCGGCGCCCGCGGGTCCGGGGTACCAGCCGAGGTTGCCGGCCTCCTTGCTGGCACCCGGCTTGTTCTTCGGGTAGGTGGCGCTGTCGGCGTCGAACACCATCATCGCCTTGCCGTCGCCCAGATCACCGGTCGCATTGGGGTAGTCGTAGGTGGTCCACGAGGTGGGGCCGGCGTCGTGCTGCATCTGAATCCACTTCTTGGTGAAGTCGATCGCCTTGTCGCTGTCCATCTCGGCGATGAGCTCCGAACCGTTGAAGGTGTAGTCGACCGCGCCCGCCCGGCTGTACTGCGTCATGAAGCCGGGGTGAATGGTGGCCCAGGACTTCGAGCCTCGGGTGGCGATGCCGTAGCGGTTCTGCGAGCGGTCGGTCAGGTCGACGGCCAGTTGGATGAAGTCGTCGAACCGGTCGGGCAGCTTGGTGATGCCCTTCTCGTCGAAGATCCGCTTGTTGTAGGCGACGACGTTGTTCTCGAAGCCCCACGGGATGGCCCACTGACCGCCGGTGCCCAACGGGTTTCCGTTGACGAAGTCCCATCGGGTCGAGGTGCGCAGGCCTTCGAAGATGTCCTCGAAGTCGTAGTCGGGGTTGGTCGCCGAACTGTTCTGCAGCCACGGGTTCAGGTCCTCGATCCACCCCGGCGGCCCGTACTGCCAGATGAAGTAGGCGCCGAGCATGAACGCGTCGTGCTTGCCGGAGCCACCCGCGAGTTCGGTGTTCAGCTTGGTGAAGTAGTCGGCCTCGGGCACCAGGTCGACGTTCACCGTGATTCCGGTCAGCTCGCTGAACTCCTTGAGCAGCGGCTGGTAGGACAGCTGGTACGGGTGCGGTGTCTGCAGGATGTTCAGCGTCTGCCCGGAGGCCTTCTTCCAGTCGAAGCCACCGGTGACCGCCGAGGCCCCGTTGGGGGCGCTGGCCTTGCCACCCACCCCACAGGCACTGAGGACGGGCAGGCTGGCGGCGGCTGCTCCGGCAACGCCCAACGCCGCCAACATGTTTCGCCGCGACATCTGAGGTCCACCCGAGTGGGCCCCGAAAGTGCCCGGGTTGCGATCTCGACTCATCTTCATGTCCTTCGTGGGGTTCGGCCGGGGAATGGTGGGCTAGGCCGGGATCAGGGAGACCTTGACCGATTCCTTGCCGCTGCCGACGAGGTCCAGGCCCTTTTGGAAGTCGCTGAGCGGCAGTTGATGGGTGCAGATCTCGTCGAGGGGCAGCACGCCCGACTCGATCATCTTGACGGCGGCCGGCCAGCAGTACGGGCCGAGATGTGCGCCGAGGACGTCGAGCTCCTTGTCGTCGCTGATGATGCTCCAGTCGACGGTCACGTCACTGCCGAAGACGCCATATTCGACGTACCGACCCAGCTTGCGCAGGGCGTTGAGACCCTGCGGCACTGCCGACGGATGTCCGGTGCCCTCGAGGTAGACGTCGGCGCCGTAGCCGCCGGTGAGGTCCTTGACGATCTTCTCGACGTCTTCTTCGGCGATGTTGATCGTGATGTCGGCACCGCACTTCTTGGCCAGGGCCAGCTTCTCGGGGGCCATGTCCAGCGCGATGACGTGCATCGGGTTCTTGGCACGGGCGCCGGCGATCATGCCGAGCCCGATGGGCCCGCAACCCGCCACGACGACGGTGTCCTCGAAGGTGATCTGGGCCCGCTCCACCGCGTGCAGCGAGCACGACAGCGGTTCGACGAAGGCGGCGTGCGCCGGTGGGATGTCACCGGAGATCTTGTGCACCAACGCTTCCACCGGGTAGGTCATGTACCCCGCCATGGCGCCGGGGGTACGACGCTTGAAGCCGTAGAGGTCGTGGGGCTGGCACATGTGGTACTGCCCGCGCTTGCAGAAACGGCACTCCCAGCACGGCACGATCTGCTCAGAGGTGACCCGGTCGCCCACGGCGATGCCCCACCGGCTGGCCGCCTCGTCGTCGAGTTCGACTACCCGGCCGACGAATTCGTGGCCGGGGATCACCATGGTCTCGGCCCAGGCGGGACGGTTCTCGTCGCCCCAGAACTTCGCCGCCCCGTGGTAGCACTTCAAATCGCTGGCGCAGATGCCCACCGCTTCCACGCGGACCAGTGCCTCGCCGGGCTTGCGCTCGGGAACGGCGACCTCCTCGAGCCGGTAGTCGTTGGGTCCGTGACAGACGACGGCCTGCATCTTCTCGGGGATCTGTTCGGGCATTTGGGAGGCTCCTTCGGCTGTGGCTGAGGTCACATTAACCAGCGCGCTGCACATTTGTCCAGAACGATTGTTCAGAAAGATTATTCTCTGAACATATGTGCAGGCGCGTGGGGGCGGTGCCATACTGCGTGCATGGTCAGGTCGGCTCAGCCCACGCCGGCGAATCAGCCAGCAGAGGGTCCACCGCCGGACGGCGAGACCAGCCACTTCGGGGCATCCCTGCTCTACACCGCCGCCCGCCTGTACTACGAGGACGACGCCACCCAGGCCGAGGTGGCCGAACGACTCGGCACCAGCCGCGCCACCGTCAGCCGACTGCTGTCCGAAGCCAAGCGGCAGGGCATCGTCCGCATCGAGGTCGTCCCGCCCGCCGAGGCCCGCACCGGTGATCTGGCCGATCGACTGGCCCGCGCGCTGAACGTCACGTCGGTGTACCTGAGCGCACCGCTGCCGACGACCGGAAGCACGGTGGTCGACGTGATGGGCCGCGTCCTGGCTCCCCCGGTGGCACGCGCACTCGGGGAGGCCGGGTTGCTGCCGGGCGACGTGCTGCTGGTGTCCTCCGGCCGCACCGTCTACGAGGTGGCCCAGTGCGAGCTGACGCCGCTGCCCGGCGTCATCGTCGCCCCCACTGTCGGCGGCCACGACCAGCCCGAGGAGTGGTACCAGACCAACGAGATCACCCGGCTGGTCGCCAATCGCATCGGTGGACGGGCCAACTACCTGTTCGCCCCCGGCCTGCCCGGCGAGGAGCTCTACCAGTCACTGCTCAACGACCCGAGCATCCAACGGGTGCTTCACCTTTGGCCGCACGCGCGATGTGCCCTGATGGGTATCGGCGCTCCCCCGCTGACTCGCTCGGACATCCCCCGATTCGTTCCGACGGCCTCGACGTCGCTGCGATCCGCGGTCGGGGACGTCTGCTCGCGCTTCTACGACCGTGACGGGCGGCCGGTGGACTTCGAGAACGGCGACCGACTGATCGCCGTGGAACTCGAAGTGCTGCGCCACATTCCGGCCACCATCGCCGTGGCCATCGGCAAGGACAAGGTCGAGTCGATCATCGCCGGCGCCCGTGGCGGATACTTCAACCGTCTGGTCACCGATCCGACTACGGCCACCGACCTCCTGGCCAGCTGCACGTCCGGTCCGTGACGCGCCGAGTTCACAGCACGGCGTCGGCGAGCCGGTCGACCTGCTCGGCCGAGGCGACCGCCGGGTGGAAGAGCAACCGGTCGAAACCCAGATCGCGGTAGGCCCGGACCGTGTCGAGCGCATCACGCGGCGACGACACCATGTCGGCGACGTTGAGTGCAGCGTAGTCCGGCTTGTTTCCGTAGTAGGCGGCGAGGTTTCGCCTTCCCTGCGCGACGAGGGAGTCGTCGCCGAGCGCGAAGTTCACCGACGTCTGCATCAGGGGGCGGCCCGTTCGTCCCGCGGCGTGCCATCTGGCGCGGATCTCGTCGGTGAACGACTCTTGGGTCTCGTAGTCCCGCACGGCGCCACCGGCCCATCCGTCTCCGACCGTGGCCACCCTCCGCAGCGTGGGCTTGCCCTTTCCGCCGAACAACACGGGGATGGTGACCGGCGCCGGGCACAGCGCCGTTTCACCGTCGAGGGGCTCCCCCGCCCACACTCGGCGCCAGATGGTCACGGCGTCGTCGAGAAGCTTTCCCCGCGAATCGAATTCGTTGCCAGCACCATGGTAGTCGTCGGGTCGCTGACCCACACCGACGCCGAGCACGAGTCGGCCACCGGACGCGTCCGCCAACGTCGCCAGTTGCTTGGCGAGGATAACCGGCGGGTAGAGCGGAGCCAGCAGCACATTCGTCACGAGGTCGACCGTCGAGGTGGCGCCCGCGGCCACCGCCAAGGTGGTGATCGAGTCGAGGCTGGGATAGATCAGCCGGTCGATCGTGGTGAGGGCGTCGAACCCGCGTTGCTCGGCGCGGCGCGCACAGTCGACGACCACCGTTCCGGCGACACCGGCAACGTGGTTGGGCAATCCGATTCCGATCTTCATGGTCGACCTTTCGGGTCTACGGGGTTGACTGCGTTGAATTGCTGGGTGTACACGCCGCGGCGCTCCGCGAAGCGAAGACGACGAGCAGTCGGGACGACGATCTCGTCGGCCTCGGGGTGCGCCGTCAGCGACGACATCACCTCCTCGACGAACGTGCTGACCGCGATGCCGTGCTCGTCACCTAGTGCGTCCGTCTCAAGGCGGACTCGAGGCGGAGGCACCTCGACGACTCGAACAGTGCTATGGCGCAACTGGAATCGCAACGACTCGGTGTAGGAGTGCATCGCCGCCTTGGTGGCACTGTAGGTGGGCAGTGTGGCCTTGGGCACGAAGGCCAGAGACGAGGTCACGTTCACGATCGCCGCGGACGGTCTGCACCTGAGCACTGGCAGCAGGTGCGTGGTCAACAGAAGCGGCCCAAGCAGATTGGTCGACGTCACCTCCACGACGACGTCGGGGTCCGGTGCGCACAGGTCTTCGGCACGCACGATTCCCGCGTTGTTGACAAGTACGTTCAGCCGAGGATGCCGTCGGACGACCTCCTCGGCGAAGACGCGAACCTCACTCGGGTCGCTCTGGTCGAGCGGCAGGTACGCCATGCCGGGGTGCTGGTGCGCCACTGCCTTCAGCGCCTGCACGCGGCGTCCCGCGATGAGGACCTGGTTGCCCGCGTAATGCATGGCCGCCGCCAGGCCTGCCCCGATACCGCTGCCGCCGCCGGTGATGAGGATCGTGTGTCCTGTCCAGTGCATACGAGAGAGCCTGCCAGCGGGCCGTGCCGATCAGCCACTTCCCGGGCCGAAGTCGCCAACAATCGTCATATGGGTCTTGAGTACGTACATTCATCCTCGTGATCGACGATCTCGACGGCCAAATCATTCACGCGCTGCAGATCTCACCGCGGGCGTCGTTCCGTCTGATCGCCGAGACGGTCGACGCCCCCGAGCAGACCGTCGCCCGCCGCTACCACCGACTGCGTCGCGACGGGACCGTCCGGGTCGTCGGCCTACCCAACCCTCGCGTGCATGGTGACGCGCAGTGGCTGGTCCGGGTCAAGGCGAAGCCCGACGACATGCCCCGCCTGTCCGAGGCCCTGATCCGGCGCCCCGAGGTGACGCACGCCAACATCCTCTCGGGCTGGAGCGAGCTGGTGTGCACCATCCGCGCACCGCTCGCCGAGAGCTCCGACGGTCTGTTGCGGCGACTTCCGCGCACGACGTCGGTGATCGATCTCGACGTCGACCTGATCCTGCGGACGTTCGGCGAGCCGGGCACCGAACCATGGACGGCCTACGGCTCGACCTTGGGCGCCGATCGAGTGAGCCGGCTGGCGTCCCCCGCCGCCGCAGCGATGACGGGCCGACCCACGCCGCCGTCGGCCGATGACGAGCCGCTCTTCGACGCGCTCGCTGCCGACGGGCGGGCATCGCACGCGAGCCTGGCCGAACACACGGGGTGGTCGACCCCGAGGGTGGCCCGTCGGCTCGCCGCGTTGGAGGCCTCGGGCAGCGTGATCTACGACGTCGACGTGCTGCCGCAGCGACTTGGTTTCGACGTCAACGCGATGGTGTGGCTGACGGTGGCGCCGTCAGACCTCGAGACCGCGGGGCGGGAGATCGCCGCGCACGCCGAGATTGCGTCGGTGATCGCGATCAGCGGCCGCCACAATCTGGTGGCGATCGCGATCTGTCGCGACGTCGAACACCTCTACGCCTACCTCGCAGGCAGATTCGCCGCCGTCGGTCAGGTGACGGCGTACGACGTCCGCGTCCGTGCCCAACGCCTGAAGCAAACCGCGTCCCTGGTGTCCCACGGCCGATTAATTGGCCGAGGGTGACCTGTTGGGGTCGTAGGGGTCGTACCACCACCAGTCGGCGCGTTCGCCGAGCGGTCCGGTGCACGGTGGGACTGCGGGTGGCGGGGTGGTGGGCGGCCTTGCCAGGGACGCCCCGGTCAGCGCGGCTCCGTCGGCGTCGGTGACCACCAGCCGGGTGGCGGTGCCGGAGATCGTGATGCCGCCGCTGTGGTGCAACCGGTGATGGAACGGGCACAACAGGACCAGGTTGTCGGGGTCGGTGGGCCCGCCGTCTTCCCAGTGCCGAATGTGGTGGGCGTGCAATCCTCGGGTGGCCCCGCACCCTGGGACCACACAGCACCGGTCGCGGTGCTCCAACACTCGGCGCAGTCGTCGGCTGATGGTGCGGGTGGCCCGCCCCACCCCGATGACCTGACCGTGGCGTTCCAGCCACACTTCGCACGTCGCGTCGCACAACAGGTACCGACGGTCGGCGTCAGTCAAGAACGGGCCGAGATGCAGTTCCGCTGAATGCTTCTCGGGGTCGAGGTGCACCACCACGGTGGTGTGCTGCCCGTGCGGGCGGCGCGCCACATCGGCGTCCCACCCGGCCTCCACCAAGCTGATGAACGCGTCCACGGTCGTCGGGAACGGCGGGGCCTGCTCCGACGGTTGGTCCTCGTCGTGGGCGGTCTTCCAGTCGTTGATCAACGCATCGCGATGTGAGGCCAACCCAGCCTCGACCTTCGCCGCCTCCACCTTGGGCAACCGGATCCGCCACGTGGTGTGGGTGGCGGTCTCGGTCGTGGTGATCGACCGGTCCGGCTCCCAGGACGGTTTGGCGTCGGGGCGGGGTTCGAGCTTGATAGCGGTCCGCAACTGGGTCACCGTGGCCACCGACGCCAACTGGGCGTAGTGCTCGTCGGATCCGTCGCCGGCGCGTTCGGCGATCACCCCGACCTGATCCAGGGACAGGCGGCCCTCCCGCAACGCGCAACTGGGTCACCGTGGCCACCGACGCCAACTGGGCGTAGTGCTCGTCGGATCCGTCGCCGGCGCGTTCGGCGATCACCCCGACCTGATCCAGGGACAGGCGGCCCTCCCGCAACGCCGCGGTGCACGACGGGAACTCGGAGCGTCGTTCGGCGACGGTGGTGATGGTCTGCGCGTTGTGGGGCGAGATTCCGGTGCGCCAGGCCACCAGTGCGGAAATGGACCGGCATCCGGTGTTGCCCCACAGCCCGTCGCCGTCGATTTCGGCGACGATGTCCACGATGCGTCCGTCGATGGCGTTGCGCTGCCCGGTCAACTCGGCCAACTCGTCGAACAACACCTCCAGACGCTCCTTGCCGCTCAGCGGCTCAGACACCAAAGGTGTTGCGGTCGTGGACATGTAAAAATTATAGAAGGGGGGTCTGACATCGAAGATGGACGAGCCTCACCGCGCAGGTCGTGACTCCATGTCTGACTGACATTCTGCTGAGCTGCGGCCGACTACGCCGACTACTACGCGATGACGCCTTTGCAGAAACGGGACCGGCGTTGCCTGACTCAGTCCGGCATCACCGGTCCAGTCGCCCCAGCCCGTGCATCAGATCCCGAGTTGCCGGGTACGACTCGCGCCACATCCCGTACAACTCGTCGTAGAGCGCGCGATGGTCGGGGTTCGGCGTGATCTCATGGGTGATCGTTGCCCAGTCAGTCTGCGGGGCAACGAGTTCCACACCGATGGCGGCCATCAGCGCTCCGCCGTAGCTGGCGCCGATGCCCTGCTCGGCGACCAGCTGTGGACGGCCGGTGATGTCGCTGACCGTTTGTGCCCACAGCGGGCTGCGCAACCCACCGCCGACGGCGACGGTGCGGCGTCCGGTGTGCGCATCGTCGAACATCTCGAGAATCTGGCGAATCCCAAATCCGATGCCCTCGTAAGCTGCTCGGAACAGATGACCCCGGCCGTGACGCAGCGTCAGTCCGGCGAACAGCCCCCTGGCGCCGGGGTCGAACACGGGAGTCCGCTCCCCCGCGAGGTACGGCAAGGCGATCAGCCCTTCGCAACCGGCCGGAACCGCCGACGCCTCGGCGGTCACCTCCTCGAACGTCGCACCGCCGGTGATGGTTCGCAACCAGCCGATCATGGTGCCGGCAGTCGACGTGCCCGCCGCCAAGGCCAGCGACCCGCGCTCGACGCCGGCGGTGGTCCACAGGGCGGGGTCGCTGTGGTACTCCTCGATGATCTGCACCAGGAACATCGTCGACCCGTACATCAGCATCTGGTCGCCGGGAGTGCGCACACCCACCGAGAACGCCTCGGCGTAGGCGTCGACGGTTCCGGCCACCACCGGAGTGCCGAGCGGAACACCGGTCTGCGCGGCCGCCTCGGCGTGCACGTAGCCGACGACGTCCTGAGGCCACACCAGCCGCGGCAGCGGCAGGTGACCGCAGATTCGCTTGGCCCAGTCCTCGTTCCACCCGAACGTACGGGTCCCGTACAGCGGATCGCACTGACTGGCGGTGTGGTGGTCGATGGCGTATTCGCCGGTCAGCTTGGCGGTGATGAACGAGTTCGACCCGTACCACCCCGTCGCACGGCCGAACACCTCCGGCTCGTGCCGCCGCACCCATTCCAACTTGGGGCCGACCGCCTGACTCGACAGCAACGTCCCTGCCCGCTCGAGGATCTCCTCGGCGCCGAATTCCTCGGTCAAATCCCGGATTTCGGCGGTAGCCCGGGTGTCGACGCCGTACAGGATCGCCGGCCGCAGCGGGGTGAGGTCGTCGTCGCAGAGCACGAGGCACGGCCCCACTCCGCTGACGCACATGCCCGCCACGGTCGAGCCGCTCGGCACGTCGCCCACGAGCCGTGTGCTGATCTCGCACACCTCGCGCCACCAGATGCCCTCGGCGTCGACCTCGGCCCAGCCCGGCCGAGGCAGGCTCATCGAGTGCGGGATCGAGGCCGACGCCAGCACGACGCCCGCGGTGTCGACCAGAACGCCCTTGGTGCTTCCGGTGCCCATGTCGATTCCGAGAAGCAGGTCCACGGCGCAACCCTACGTGGGCGCTCCTGCGGTCAGTGCCGCGAGCGGGGCACTCGCCGGCCCTTGCGCCGCTCCAACTCCTCGGGCTCGACGTAGACCAGCATGGGTTGGCCGGGCACGCACAGCATGGTCACCACGAAGCGCAGCGGTCCGTCGGTGCGGTTGTTGGCGTCCGAGTAGTGGATGACCTCGCCGCCGGGCTCCCAGAACGCCTCCCCTGCGGTGATGACTCGCGGCTCTTCGCCCTCGAGCTCGAACAGCATTTCGCCTTCGAGGACGTATCCGAATGCCGGTCCGCCGGGGTGCCGGTGCGGTGGCGCGCCCGGGCTGCCGGCAGGCCATTCGATGACCACCGTCATCACCTCGGCGTCGTGCGGGATGAACGGTGGTGTCACGCTTTGGATCACGGTCAGGGGACTTGTCTCCCCGTCGGCTGTGGCCAGGTCATGCATGGTGGTCTCCTCAGGGAATCAGACGGCAGCGCCGCCGCCGTCGGCGTGCAGCGTGGAACCGGTGACGAAACTCGACCTTGGCGACGCGAGGAACAGCACCGCCTCGGCGATCTCGCGTGGGCTGGCCGTCCGCCCGAGCGGTAGGGCGCGGCCGAGTTCTTCGTTGACGTCACCCCATTCGGCGGCGACGCCCTCGGTGGCGGTCGGTCCGGGCGCGACGCTGTTGACCCGGACGTGCCGGGTACCGAACTCCGCGGCCCACGTTCGCGTGAGCGATTCGAGCGCGGCCTTGGAGGCGCTGTAGGTCGACGCCCCGGGCACCCCCTTGAAGGCCACCATGGACGTGACGTTGACGATGCTGCCGCTGCCGCGGGACAGCATGCCCGGCGCCAGGGCGGCGACCAGGAAGTAGGCGCCCCGGACGTTGGTGTCGAACGTCCGCTCGAAGGAGGCCGGATCTTGCTCGACGGTGGGTGCGCCGGGAAAACTCGCCGCATTGTTGACCAGGACGTCGACGTCGCCGCACTGGCGGGCGAGCGATGCCACCGAGTCGAGGTCGGACAGGTCCGCGGCGACGAAGCGCACGCCGTGGCCGATCTCGGCGATCGCCTTCGCGCCGCGCTCCTCGTCGCGCCCGCTGATCGTCACCGCGGCGCCGGCGGCGGCCAGCAGCCGGGCCGACTCCAAGCCGATGCCCGCGGTGCCGCCGGTGACCAACGCGGTTCGACCGGCGAGCTCACCCCGGCTCATCGGGCGGCGAGCCTGGGCCCGAAGGGGGTGGGGGCCAGCGTGGCCCCCGGGCCGGTGACGAGGCTGCCGTCGTCGACGCGCGTGCCGAAGTAGGTGGCCGAGGGGTCGACGACGACGGGGACGTCGGCCCCCCGGGTGGCGAGCACGATGCGGGCCATGTCGGCGAAGGAGATCTTGTCCGGGCCACCGACGTTCAGGATTCCGTCGAGTGGTTCGGCGACCGCGACCCGCGCGACCTCGGCCGAGACGTCGGCCGCCGCGATCGGCTGGATGAGGGCGTCTGGTGCGCGCACCTCGCCGTCCACCACCAGCGAATCGGTGATGGCTTCGGCGAACTCCTGGAACTGCGTCGCCCGCACGATCGTGTAGGGCACGCCGGAGGCGACGATCGTTCTCTCCTGCACCACCTTTGCGCGCATGTAACCGCTGTCGGGCAGGCCGTCCGCGTTGACGATCGACAGCGCGACGTAGTGCCCGACCCCGGTCTCCTTCGCGGCCGCCACCAGGTTGGCCGAGGACGCGCTGAAGAACGTCAGCACCGGGTCGTCGTCGAAGGACGGCGAGTTGACCACGTCGACCAGGACCTGCGCGCCGGTCAGCGCCTCGGTCAGGCCGGCTCCGGTCAGCACGTCGGCCCCGGTCTCTCGAGACGCCGCGACGACGTCGTGCCCCTCGGCGCGCAGCAGTTCCACGACGTTCGAGCCGATCTTGCCGCTCGCTCCGATGACTGTGATCCTCATTGTCGAACCCCTCTCCCGTGATGTGTCCAGTCGACTGTCGCACCGGGTGGGGGTCGTTCGAACCCTGGAAAGTCCGTAGTCCCGAGAGGGTCAGGGGCCGGACAACGCAAAACCCCGGTGCACCAGAGTGCACCGGGGTTGCGTCGATCGGAGGGGATTAGCCCTTGCGCGTCTTGACCGCGTCGGTCAGCTGCGGGGTCACCTTGAACAGGTCGCCCACGATGCCGTAGTCGGCGATCTCGAAGATTGGAGCTTCCTCGTCCTTGTTCACCGCGACGATGGTCTTCGAGGTCTGCATGCCGGCACGGTGCTGGATGGCACCGGAGATGCCGAGCGCCAGGTACAGCTGCGGCGAGACCGTCTTACCGGTCTGGCCCACCTGAAACTGGCCCTCGTAGAAGCCGGAGTCGACGGCCGCGCGAGAGGCACCGACGGCACCGCCGAAGGCGTCCGCGAGCTCCTCGACGATCCCGAAGTTCTCCTTGCTGCCAACGCCACGACCGCCGGCGACGACGATCTTCGCCTCGCTGAGCTCGGGACGCGCGCTCTTCTGCGCCGGCTGACGCGAGGTGATCTTGGTGGCGTTGTCGGCCGGTGCGGGCACCTCGACGGTGACCACTTCACCGGCTCCGTCTGCGGGCTCGGCCTCGACGGCACCCGGACGCAGGGCGAGGACGGGTCCGTCGCCTTCGGCCTTGGCCTCGGTGGTGTAGGCCCCACCGAAGATGGAGTGGATCCCGATGGGGCCCTCCTTGATGCCGACGACGTCGATGAGCACGCCGGAGCCGGTCTCGGCCGCGACGCGACCGGCGATCTCCTTGCCCTCGGCGCTGGCGACGACCACGACGGCCACCGGCGACGCCGACTCGACCAGTGAGTTGAGCACGTCGACCTTGGGGGTGACGAGGTACTGCTCGACCACGTCGGACTCGGCGACGTAGATCTTCGCCGCACCGAGTGCCTTGAGGCCGTCGGTCAGCTTCTCCGCGGTGCCGGGGGCCCCGATCACCACGGCCGACGGCTCGCCCAGCGCACGCGCTGCGGTGATGAGCTCCCCGGTGACGTTCTTCAGATTTCCTTCAGCGTGCTCGACGAGCACGAGTACTTCAGCCATTGATTCTCGATCGCTCTCTATGGAGTTGGGGTCTGGGACGGGTCGACGACGCTCAGAGGAGCTTCTGAGCAACGAGGTAGTCGGCAATCTGCTTGCCACCCTCGCCCTCGTCGGTGACCTTCTCACCCGCGGTCTTCGGCGGCTTGGGGGTTGCCGAGACGACGGTCGAACCGGCGTACTGGCCGCCGACCTCGTCGGCTTCGACGCCGATGCCGGCCAGCGTCAGGGTCTCGACGGGCTTCTTCTTGGCGGCCATGATCCCCTTGAACGAGGGGAAGCGGGCGTCGTCGACGATCTTCTCGCTGACGCTGACGATCGCGGGCAGCGACGCCTCCAAGCCGAAGACGCCGTCATCGGTCTCACGCTCGCCGGTGACCTTGCCGTCGGCGATCTCGATGCTGCGCATCGTGGTCAGCTGCGGAAGGCCCAGGAACTGGGCGAGGATGGCCGGAACCGCGCCACCGACGCCGTCACTGGTCTCGTTGCCGGCGATGACCACGCCGATGTCCTCGATCTGGCCGAGCGAACGGGCCAGCGCCCAGGACGTCTGCACCATGTCGGAGCCCTTGAGGCCGTCGTCGACGAGGTGGTAGGCCGAATCGGCGCCCATGGACAGCGCCCGGCGGATGGCCGACTCGGCGCTCGCGGGCCCGGCAGTCAGCACGACTACCTTGTAGTCGGCGTCGGCGTGCTTCTCCTTGAGTTGCAGCGCGACCTCGACGGCCTTCTCGTTGATCTCGTCCAGCACCGGATCGCTGCCGGCCCGGTCAAGGGTCCAGTCACCGTCGGTGAGATGGCGATCCTCGTAATCAGGAACCTGTTTGATCAGGACCACGATGTTCGTCATGAGTGTGGTTCGTCCTCCTCGATGAGGCCTCAGCCGGCCTGCCCATATCACGATTGATACAACAGCCATCAGGTTACTAGTCAGTAACTTGGGGCGGTAAGCACCCTCACCATAGCTGGTCTTGTCTAACCTTCTGCCCTTCCCACTGGCTCGTGAACCTTATGAGGCAGTGACAATCGCCATAGCTGGGTTAGCCTGCGTTGGCAATGAGCGCATTTACCCATTCCGATCCGTCCGACGCCGTCCTCAGCAGCACGGACGGCCTTCCCCTGACCGGTGAGCGCACCGTCCCCGGTCTGGACGAGGAGAACTACTGGTTCCGCCGCCACGAGGTGGTCTACGAACGGCTACTGCAGCGCTGCGCGGACCGCGTGGTGCTGGAAGCCGGATCGGGCGAGGGATACGGCGCGGACCTCATCGCCGGAGTGGCCCGGCACGTCATCGGACTGGACTACGACGACTCCGCCGTGGCGCACGTCCGGGCCCGCTACCCCCGCGTCGACATGCGTCAGGGCAACCTGGCCGAGCTGCCCCTCGGAGACGGCGCCGTCGACGTGGTGGTCAACTTCCAGGTCATCGAACACCTGTGGGACCAAGGCCAGTTCGTCGACGAGTGCGCCCGCGTGCTGCGCCCGTCGGGACTCCTGCTGATGTCGACGCCCAACCGCATCACGTTCTCCCCCGGGCGAGACACGCCAATCAACCCGTTCCACACCCGTGAGTTGAACGCCGCCGAGCTCACCGAATTGCTCACCGACTCCGGCTTCCGCGTCGAGGCCATGCTCGGGGTGTTCCACGGGCCCCGTCTCGTCGAACTCGATGCGCGACACGGCGGTTCGATCATCGACGCGCAGATCGCCAGGGCCGTCGCCAACGCGGCATGGTCGGCCGACCTGCTGGCCGACGTGGCCTCGGTGCGCACCGAGGACTTCGACGTGATCGACGCCGGCGAGCGTGACATCGACGAGAGCCTGGACCTGGTGGCCGTCGCGGTGCGGCCGTGAGCGCTCAGCCCCTTCCCGGGTCGCTTCGCTCCTGCCCTCCGGTGCCCGGCCTCTTCACCCTCGTGCTGCACACCCACCTCCCGTGGCTGGCGCACCACGGCCGCTGGCCGGTCGGCGAGGAGTGGCTCTACCAATCGTGGGCCACCGCGTACCTTCCACTGACTCGCCTGTTGCGCCGCCTGTCCGACGAGGGCCGCAGCCATCTGCTCACCCTGGGCGTCACACCGGTGGTGGCCGCCCAGCTCGACGATCCCTACAGCCTCACCGGCATGCACAGCTGGCTGGCGAACTGGCAGCTTCGCGGGCAGGAGGCCGCTGTGCGTCGCACCACCGGTGGCACCGGCTATGCAGCCCCGGATGCATTGCGCGCCTTCGGCATTCGCGAGTACGAGGATGCGGGTCGTGCGCTCGAGGACTTCTCCTCGCACTGGCGCCACGGCGGCAGCCCGGTGTTGCGCCAGCTGATCGACGCCGACGCGATCGAACTGCTGGGCGGTCCGCTCGCCCACCCGTTCCAGCCGCTGCTGCACCCGCGCCTGCGCGAATTCGCCCTGCGGGAGGGGCTCGCTGACGCCGGACAACGCTTCGCCCATGTCCCCCAGGGCATTTGGGCACCCGAGTGTGCGTATGCGCCAGGGCTGGAACGCGACTACGCCGCTGCAGGCGTAAGGCACTTCATGGTCGACGGCCCCACCCTGCACGGCGACACCGCCCTCGGGCGTCCCGTCGCCGACACCGACGTGGTCGCCTTCGGCCGGGACCTGGTGGTGAGCTATCGGGTCTGGTCGCCGAAGTCGGGTTACCCGGGCCACGCCGCGTACCGGGACTTCCACACCTATGACCACCTCACCGGCCTGAAGCCGGCCCGCGTGACGGGGCGGGCGGTGCCGTCGCAGGACAAGGCCGCCTACGAACCCGACCGCGCCGACCATGCCGTCGACGTCCACGTCGCCGACTTCGTCGACGCGGTGCGACGCCGACTCGCCTCGGAGTCCGAGCGCATCGGGCGACCCGCGCACGTCGTGGCGGCCTTCGACACCGAACTCTTCGGGCACTGGTGGCACGAGGGGCCGGTGTGGCTGGAACGGGTGCTGCGCGCCCTGCCCGAGGCCGGGGTGCGCGTGGGCACCCTGTCCGACGCGGTCGAGGGTGGCTTCGTCGGGGCCCCCGTCGACCTGCCACCGAGCTCGTGGGGTTCCGGCAAGGACTGGCAGGTGTGGAACGGCGAGCAGGTGTCGGACCTGGTGCGGCTGAACTCCGAGGTCGTCGACACCGCCCTGGCGGCGGTCGACAAGGCGCTGACCCAGCACGCCGCGGTGGGCGTGCCGACCCCGCGTGACGTCGTCGCCGATCAGATTCTCCGCGAGGCCCTGCTCACCGTCTCCAGCGACTGGCCGTTCATGGTCAGCAAGGACACCGCCGCCGAATACGCCCGCTACCGCGCCCACCTGCACGCCCACGCCACCCGCGAGATCGCCGACGCCCTGGCCGCGGGCCGCCGCGAACACGCCGAACGCCTTGCCGCTGACTGGAATCGCGCCGACGGGCTGTTCGGCGCGCTCGACGCCCGGCGACTCCCTCGGTGAGTGGGCGGCCATGAAGGTCCTGATGCTGTCGTGGGAGTACCCGCCGGTGGTCATCGGCGGGTTGGGCCGCCACGTCCACCACCTGGCCACCGCCCTGGCCGCGGCGGGCCACGAGGTCGTGGTCCTCAGCAGGCGGCCCTTCGGCACCGATCCCAGCACCCATCCCACGGGTGACGAGGTCAGCGAGGGCGTGCGCGTCATCGCCGCGGCGGAGGACCCGCACGAGTTCGACTTCGGCACCGACATGATGGCCTGGACGCTGGCCATGGGGCACGCGATGGTTCGTGCCGGGCTGACGCTGACCTGGCGACCCGACGTCGTGCACGCCCACGACTGGCTGGTCGCTCACCCGGCGATCGCGCTGGCCGCCCACTTCGACGTCCCACTGGTGTCGACCATTCACGCGACCGAGGCGGGCCGGCACTCCGGGTGGGTGTCAGGCCGGATCAGCAGGCAGGTCCACGCGGTGGAGGCGTGGCTGGCACGCGAATCCGATTCACTCATCACGTGTTCGGCGTCGATGGGCGAGGAGATCACCGCGCTGTTCGGTCCGGGACTGTCAGAATCGCGGGTCATCCGCAACGGAATCGACGCCGGTCTGTGGCCCTTCGCCCGGCGTCGACCGCGACGGGGCCCGGCGCGGTTGCTCTACCTCGGCCGCCTGGAGTACGAGAAGGGCGTGCATGACGCCATCGCGGCTCTGCCGCGCATCCGTCGCACCCATCCCGGCACCACGCTCACCGTCGCCGGGGACGGCACGCAGCAGGAGTGGCTCGTCGGGCAGGCGCGAAAGCACAAGGTGCTCAAGGCCGTCGAGTTCGTCGGCCGCGTCGACCACGAGCACCTCGTGGAGCTGCTGCATGCCTGTGACGCGGCCGTGCTGCCCAGCCACTACGAGCCGTTCGGCATCGTCGCCCTGGAGGCCGCCGCGACCGGCGCTCCCCTGGTGACCTCGAACGTCGGCGGGCTCGGCGAGGCGGTGATCGACGGCCAGACCGGACGGTCGTTCCCGCCGCGCGACGTGGCCGCACTGGCCGCCGCGGTGCGCGCGGTGCTCGACGACCCGGCCGCCGCCCAACGGCAGGCGGTGGCGGCGCGCAACCGCTTGGACTCGGCCTTCGACTGGCACACGGTCGCCACCGAGACCGCGCAGGTCTACCTGGCCGCCAAACGCCGTGAGCGAGAACCACATCGGCGGAGCGTCATCGTCGAGCACGCGCTGCCCGACCGGGGGTGACCGGGTCGGTCAGCGGGCCGCCTTCTTGCGTTCGATGTCGGCCAGCGCCGCCGCCAGTTCGGCGCGCTGCGCCGCGGAGGTCTCCCAGGCGAGCTTGCGATTCTTGACCACCTTCGCCGGCGCCCCTACGGCGATCGAGTAGTCCGGGATCTCCCCCTTGACCACGGCGTGTGACCCCAAGACGCACCCTCGGCCGACCGACGTCCCACGCAGCACCGTCACCTTCGTCGCCACCCAGGTGTCGGGTCCGATTCGCACCGGCGCCTTGACGATGCCCTGGTCCTTGATCGGCAGCTCGATGCTGTCCATCCGATGGTCGAAGTCGCAGACGTAGCACCAGTCCGCCATGAGCACCGAGTCGCCCAACTCGATGTCGAGGTAGGTGTTGATCACGTTGTCACGGCCCAGCACGACCTTGTCGCCGATGCGCAGCGAGCCCTCGTGGCACCGAATCGTGTTCTTGTCGCCGATGTGCACCCAGCGGCCGATCTCCATGTAGGAGAGTTCCGGGGTTGCCTGAATCTCCACGCCCTTGCCGAGGAACACCATGCCGCGGGTGACGATGTGGGGGTTGGCGAGCTTGAACTTGAGCAGCCGGAAATAGCGCACCAGGTACCACGGCGAGTAGGCCTTGTTCGCGATGACCCACCGCAGGGACTCCCTGGTGAGGAACTTGGCCTGCCGCGGGTCACGCAGTCGCGAACCCCGCCAGCGCACGTGCATCGGGGCGCCCCACATCGTGGTCATGGCGGCACAGCCTACTTGAGCGTCGCGACGGGTCACCCGGGCTCCGGCTCGCCGCGCCGGTCTGCCGGCTCCGGCTGGCGCGGGCTCTCCGATAGTCTCGGGACTCGATGTCTGCTCCTGGAAAGACCGTGCGCCGGATGGCAGCCGCCGCGGCCGCGGTGCTCGTGACGCTCACGGCGACGTCCTGCGGCAACACCGACTCGTGGGTGCAGGCCCATCCGGCGCAGGGGTGGTCGGCGCAGTACGGCGACGCGGCCAACAGCAGCTTCGCCCCGGTCGAGGGCGCCCGCACCCTGCGCCTGGACTGGATCCGCTCGGTCAAGGGCCAGGTCGAGTCTCAGGTGGCCCTCGGCTCTGGTAGCTACCTCGCAGTGAACGCCCAATCCGCCGGTGGGTGCTCACTGATGGTGTGGGAGAACGACAACAGGGCGCGCCAGCGCTGGTGCAGCAGGCTGTGGCAAGGCGGCGGCATCTCCAGTCCGCTGTTCGACGGATTCGACAACCTCTACGTCGGGCAGCCTGGCGCCATCCTGTCCTTCCCGCCCACGCAGTGGATCCGCTGGCGCAACCCCGTGATCGGTCTGCCACAGACGCCGCGGCTGCTGTCTCCCGGGGAGCTGCTCGTGGTGACGCACCTCGGTCAGGTCCTCGTCTACGACGCCCACCGCGGCAGCGTCGTCGGCACGGCGCTCGACCTCGTGGAGGGCGTGGACCCGACGGACTCCGAGCGCGGCCTCGCCGACTGCCAGCTGGGCCGACCGCGCTGTCCGGTGGCCGCCGCGCCGGCATTCTCCTCGGCGACCGACGTCGTGGTCACATCGCTATGGCAACCCGATGCTCCCGGTCCCGAGCTGGTGGGGCTGCGGTACCGGGAGGGTCAGACCCCGCTGCTGTCTCGGGACTGGACGAGCACGGCGGTGGGCGGCGGTCCGCTGGGCAGCCCGGTGCTCTCGGCCGACGGCGCCACGGTCTACGTCAACGGACGCGACGGGCACCTGTGGGCGCTAAACACCACCGACGGGACGCCAAAGTGGTCGTTCGCCTTGGGCTTTCAGCCCCAGACTCCCCCGTCGGTCTCACCGGAGGGACTGATCGTCTCCGGCGGCGGTCCCGACACCACGCTGGTGGCGGTCAAGGACGCCGGCGACCACGCCGAGCGCTCGTGGCGACGTGACGACGTCGCGCCGTTGTCGACGTCGAGTCTCACCGGGCCGGCCGGCTACACGGTGGCCCGCGCCGCCGACGGCATGGCGCTGGTGGTGTTCGACCCCGCCGACGGGCACACGCTCAACAGCTATCCGCTGCCCGGGGCGACGGGATATCCGGTCGGGGTGTCGATCGGCCACGACCGCCGCATCGTGGCCGCCACCAGTGACGGCCGGGTCTTCGGCTTCGCGCCCGCGTAACCCGGGTCAGGCGATCATGGCGGCGACGGGGCCGCGCGGGATCGCGACCTGGAGCGCCCCGGCAGCCTCGGGTAGCACGTCACCCTGACTGAAGAAGAAGATCAGGGAGTCGTCGGTGACGGCGAAGTTCTCGTACTTCGAGGGGTCCAGGCCGTCACCGGGTGAGATGGTCACCTGCTGGCCGAGTTGCTTGTCCACCTCGGCCTGCACCAGCGGCAGGATCACGGGGAACGGCTTGCTGCCAGGCTTGAAGAGGGTGTCGATGGTGATGGGCCTTCGCTGGTCGAGGTCCCAGCTGAACGACTTGTAGAACGTCGTCGGGTGCGCACCGCCGACGCCCTGATAGGTCTTGAAGACCACGCTTCGGGTCTTGCGGGGCGGGACGGCCGAGGCGTACTGCGTCGAGGTGGTGTCCAGCTCGTAGGGCATCAGCCGCAGGTCCGGCATCTGGGCGACGTTGAGGAACCCGTCGCGCGTCTGCTGAACGTAGTCGAACACCGCCTGGGCGTCGGGGTAGTCGACGGGATAGTCGACGTGCAGGGCGTAGCCCGGGTTGGTGGCCTGAATCTGGCAGATCTGGTTGGCGTCGACGACACCGCTGAGATCGGCGCACGTGGGCGCCGGTGGCGGTGGCGGTGGAGCCGGAGGCGGCGCCGCGAGGGCCAGACCGGTGCCCGACCAGCCGAGCACGGCGACCGCCGAGACTGCCAACGCCAGCGAAGACATGCGCATCTATCGAGAACCCTCCATCGATGTGCGGCACCGGCGCCGCCGACGCCACACTACCCGCGGGGTCAGCGCGACGGTCGGCACAGGTAGACCACGGCCCGGCTCGCGCCACCGGTTCCGATTCTGGTGATCACCAGCGCCAGGCGCTCAGAACCCCGCAGCCGCAACCGGGTCCGCAGCTCGTCGGGGTCGACCGAGACACCTCGGACCAGGATCTCCAAGGCCCCGACGTCGCGGGCCGAGAGTTCCTGGCGCAGCGTGCGTTCGGCGAGACCGAATTCGGCGATCACTTCGAATCCCCGTACACCGGTGGGCAACTCGTCACCGGAGAGGTAGGCGATCGCCGGGTCGAGCTGCCAGAGACCGTGCCGGGCACCATAGTGCCGTACCAATCCCGCCCGCACCACCGCGCCGTCGGGGTCGACGATCCACCGGCCCGGCGCGGCGACGGGACAGTCGTCGGGTGCGGCGTCGGTGATCTCCTCGTCCCGGTCCAGAATGGTGGCCCGTCGCGTCACCCCGGGCGTCGTCAGCCCAGGGGACCACAGGCACGCCTCTCGAACACCGCCACCCAGCGACGTCACCTCGATCTCGCCGGCGAAGCCGAGCCGACCCACCTGGTCGAAATCGATTCCGGGCGCGCACTTCACGACGAGGTCGCGGTCGGCGTAGACGGCCAGCAGCTCGTCGAGCGCCGGGGTGTAGTCGCGTGGGTCGAACGTGCGCCGACCGCCGCGTCGCCGCGCGGGGTCGGCGACGACGGTGGTGCCACGCGTGACGGGGGCGAGCGCGTCGGCACGACACAGCAGTACGTGCGGGTCGTCTCCTCCGACGTTGTGCCGCGCCATGGCGACGCGAACCTCGTCCAGGTCACTGCCGACGACCCGGTCGGCGCGACCGGTCAACGCCGCGAGTTCGGTTCCCACCGAGCAGGTGACGTCGTGGACGGCGCGACCGACGAGCCGCTCGGCCCTGTGTTCGGCGACGGCGGCGGCGGTGGCCTGTTCGAGCGCCTCGGAGGTGAACAGCCACCGGTGCGCGTCGGGAACCTTGGCGGCTGCCTTGCGCCTCAGCAGCGTCGTCTCGATCAGGATCGCGGTGCGATCGCCGAAACGCGCACGGGCCGTGGCGATGTCGGACACCCGGCTGGCGTCGCCCAACGCCAGGGCGTCGACGTCGGCGAGTGCCGCGGTCCCCTCGCCGCCGCGCAAATAGGCGACGTCGTCGAGGGTGAAGCTCAGACCGCCACCCTTCAGGAGGGCTTGACCCCGGTGACCATGACGTTGTAGAACCAGCCCTTGGGGACCACGTGGCGCCAGAGGTTGGAATCGACCCAGCTCAGCGACGTCCAGCTCTTGAAGGCGAATTTGGCCCAGCCCCAACCCAATCGACCGGGCGGCACCGAGGCCTCGAAGGTGCGGATCGGCCAGCCGAGCATGGCGGCGGTGAATTCCTCACTGGCGGTGCGCACCTCGACGGCGCCCGCGTTGGTGGCCATCCGTTCCAGCTCGGCCGGCTCGAAGGTGTGCAGGTCGACGATCGCCTCCAGCGCGGCCGCGCGCGAGGATTCGTCGAGCTCCTCCTGCGGGCGACGCCAGCTCTCGAGGCCCGGCAGCTTCGTGACGGTGGTGGCCACCCGCCAGGTCAGGGTCGACAGGTTGCGTGCGTAGACGTTGCCCGTTGTGGTGGGCTCACCGGCGAAGACGAAGCGACCGCCCGGCTTGAGCACGCGCACCACCTCGCGCAGCGAGAGTTCGACGTCGGGAATGTGGTGGAGCACCGCGTGGCCGACCACCAGGTCGAAGGTGTCGTCGTCGTAGGGAATGCCCTCGGCGTCGGCGACCTTGCCGTCGATGTCGAGCCCCAGACCCTGGCCGTTGCGAACGGCGACCTTCACCATGCCTGGCGACAGATCGGTGACCGAGCCGCGCCGGGCCACGCCGGACTGCACCAGGTTCAGCAGGAAGAAGCCGGTGCCGCAGCCCAGCTCCAGAGCGCGGTCGTACGGCAGTTCGCGTTGCAGCTCGTCGGGCACGATGGCGTCGAACCGGCCGCGGGCGTAGTCGATGCAGCGCTGGTCATAGGAGATGGACCACTTGTCGTCGTAGGTCTCGGCCTCCCAGTCGTGGTACAGCACCTGGGCGAGCTTGGTGTCGTGGCGCGCGGCCTCGACTTCCTCGGCCGTGGCGTGCGGGTTGGGAGCCGGAGCCGCCCCGGCGGCGACATCAGGCCGGGGAGCCGCCCCGGCGGCGACATCAGACCTGGGCTCGCGGTCGGTACTCGTCATGTAGGGCAGCCTAACGGCCGGGTGAGCGCGGGCGAAACGCTGCCTTGGTCGCCGCAAGGGCTCCCGCCGGGACGTCGACGAAGCGCCGAGCCCACGCGACGGCCGAGTCGTACACGTGGTCGGGGGCCACCAGCTCGTCGACCAGGCCCAGTTCCAATGCCTCCTTGGCGTGGGCGAAGCGTCCGCTGAACGCCAGCTCCCTGGCGTGCGCGTCGCCGACGGCCTTGGCGAGCCGATGCGCGTCGTCCGCCGAGGGGGCCAAACCCTCGAGGATCTGCGTGAGGCCCCACTTGGCGTTGTCACCGCCGATGCGCCAGTCCGCGGCCAGCGCCAGCGTCATCCCGCTGCCGAGGGCGTAGCCGGTGACCGCGGCGACCGTCGGCTTGGGGATCTCGACCACGGCGGTGACCGCCCGCAGCGCCACCCCCTCGGCAACCGCGGTGGCGGCGGCGTCGAGCGCACGCGCCTCCGGCACGTCGACCCCGGCGGAGAAGATCTCGTGTCCGCCGAAGACGACGACGGCCGCGACGTCGGCGTCGTCACCGAGTTCGGTTGCCGTCGAGGCGATCTCGCGCCACATCTGCCGCGTCAGGGTGTTCGTCGGCGGCCGCGACAGCAGCAGGGTGCCGATGCCGTCGGTGACGTGCGCGTGGACGAACTCGTTCACGTCTTGTCGTAGCCCTCCGGCGCGCGCTTGTTGCGGGCGGCGTTGTACCGGGCTCCGTCGAAGAACTCGATGTCCCAGTCGCCGGTGCCCTTGTCGGCGCTCAGCTTCGGCTCCATCGCCACGATTCGTCGCTCCTCGGCGAGCACGTCGGCCACGGTGCGCCCGTCGATGGAGTCCAGCTGAGTCCAGGTCGGCGGAAGCAGGAACGACTGGCCCTCTTCGAACTCCACGAGGGCGGCGCGCGGGGTCGTCCAGAAGGCGCGGTCGGATTCGGTGTTCTCGCCGTCGGCGCGCTGTCCTTCGGGTAGTGCGCCCACGAAGAAGTAGGTGTCGTAGCGGCGGGTGCGCTCCTCCTTGGGCGTCACCCAGTTGGCCCACGGCCGCAGCAGGTCGGCACGCAGCACCAGCTTCTCGGCGCGCAGGAAGTCGGCGAAGGAGGTCGTGTTGTTGGCCAACGCCGCGCGTTCCTCGCCGTAACGGGACGTGTCGCCCACAATGCTGTCAGCGCTGTCGGGGTCGTCGGCCGGGCCGGCGAACAGCACGCCGGATTCTTCGAACGTCTCGCGGGCCGCGGCGCACACCAGAGCCTCGGCGAGGTCGGGGTCCACGTCGAGCCGTCGGGCCCACCATTCCTTGGGTGGGCCGTACCACGCGATGTCCGCACCGCGGTCGCGCTCGTCGACGCCGCCACCGGGAAACACCATCACGCCTGCGACGAAGTCCATCTGCGAGTGGCGGCGCATGAGGAACACCTCGATGTCCTCGCGCTGACGCAGCAGCATCACCGTCGACGCCGGCCTCGGAACCAACGGTTCGGTCATGACCGCCTCCTGTGGGCTGCGCGGCTGCGGGTGCGTCGCGCGAAGTAACGGCCGTCGATCACGTCGAGGGCGATGGACTGACCGAAGGCCACCGACAGGTTCTCCGCGGTGAGCACGTCGCCGAGCAGTCCCGCCTCGACGACCTTGCCCTCCGACAGCAGCAGGCAGTGGCTGAATCCGGGCGGGATCTCCTCGACGTGATGGGTCACCAGCACGATCGCCGGGGCGTCGGGGTCGGCGGCGAGGTCGGCGAGTCGGGCCACCAGTTCTTCCCGGCCACCGAGGTCCAGACCGGCTGCCGGTTCGTCGAGCAGCAGCAGCTCGGGGTCGGTCATCAGTGCGCGGGCGATCAACACCCGTTTGCGCTCACCCTCCGACAGGGTGCCGAAGGTGCGGTCGGCGAGGTGTTCTGCGCCAAGGCCTTCCAGCATGTCGACGGCTTGTTCGTAGTCGACGTCCTCATACTTCTCGCGCCACCGCCCGAGCACGGCGTACCCGGCGGACACCACGAGGTCGCGCACCACCTCGTCGTCGGGAACGCGTTGACTCAGAGCCGAACTGCTCAACCCGACGCGGGCACGGAGCTCGGCCATGTCGGTCTTGCCAAGGCGCTCGCCGAGCACGTACGCCGTTCCGGTCGACGGATGCTCCATCGCCGCGGCGATGCGCAGCAGCGAGGTCTTGCCCGCCCCGTTGGGCCCGATGACGACCCAGCGTTCGTCGAGTTCGACTGCCCACGTGACGGGCCCGACCAGGGTCTTGCCGCCGCGTCGGAGCGTGACCTTGGCGAAGTCGATCAGCAGGTCTTGGTCGACGTCTTCGGCTCGGTCGCTGGGATCGGCTGGCACTCGCCCATCGTAGTCAGGCGGGTCTCCTTCTCGGCCCACCCGCTCGCGGCGAGCCACCGCTGCGGGGTCAGGCGCAGCGTCAGCTGAACCAGCGGACCGATGCCGAACGCGTAGACGACCGTGCCGATCCCGACCGTCCCACCCAGCAGCCAGCCGGCCAGGAGCACCGTCGCCTCGATGGCGGTGCGGACCAGCCGGACCGATCGCCCGGTGCGCGCCACCACACCGGTCATCAGACCGTCGCGCGGCCCCGGGCCGAGGCCGGCCGCGATGTAGAGCACCGTACTGACGGCGTTGAGCAGCACCGCACCGAGCATCATGGCGACGCGGACGGGCAGTCCGGTCGGTTCGGGCAGGACGGCCAGTGCGGCGTCGACCGTCACCGCGATGACGACGACGTTGGCGACGGTGCCGATCCCCGGCCGGTTCCGCAGCGGGATCCAGGCGAGCAGCACGAGCACCCCGACCACGGCGGTGACGGTGCCGATGGTCAAGCCGGTCCGGTTGGCCAGACCCTGGTGGAATACGTCCCATGGGTCCAGTCCGAGCCCGGAGCGCACCATCACCGCCATCGAGAACCCGTAGCCGACGAGGCCGACGAGCAGGGCCGCCCCTCTGCCGAGGCCGCGCCTCATGCGTGGTCGGGGAAGCGGGCGCGCATGGCGTCCAGTTCGGCACGGATCCGGCGCGAGTCTCCGTCCCTTCCGTCCTCCGCGACGAAGTCGCCGATGCGGGGTGAGTTGCGGAAGACGCGACCCAGCTCGCTCGCCTTGCGCGTCATACGGGAGGTCCAGTGTTGTGCCATGCACCCATGATCAGCCGCCACTGGCCTTGTCATCAATAGCCAGTTAGGGCAAACTGGCCCCAATGAGCGTGGAACTGGCTGGGCGGCGGCTCGATGTGGATCTTCTGGCTCGTGAGCTGGGCAATTGGCGCACGGCCAGCGCCAGCGGCCCCGCCTATCAGGGCCTCTCCGACGGCCTGCGGATGCTGATCGTCGACGGGCGCCTCCCCGTCGGCGCCCAGGTGCCCAGTGAGCGTGCGCTCGCCGACGCCCTTCGGGTGTCGCGAACCACGGTCACCGCGGCCTACACCCAAATGCGTGAGGACGGCTATCTCAAGGGGCGCCAAGGCGCGCGCAGCACGACGGCACTGCCGGTCTCGGCCGGAGCGCCGGTTCCCACGATCGTCGGGACTGCGTCGGCGAATCTCGCGGCCGCGACCCTGGCCGCGCCCGCCGCCGCGGTGTCCGCGGCGTTCGTTGAGGCCGCCGAACGGGTCACGCCCTACCTGCACGACATCGGCATCGAATTGAAGGGCGTCGCACCCTTGCGCGAGGCCGTCGCCGAAAGATATTGCCGCCGAGGACTTCTCACTGAGCCCGACGAGATCGTGGTGACCACCGGAGCCCTGAACGCCATCGGCCTCATCATGGCGACCTATACCCAACCCGGCGACCGCGTGTTGGTCGAGCAGCCCACCTATCACGGCGTGTTGGCCACGATGGCCAGTAGGAGTTTGCGACCGGTACCGGTCGCGATGACGCCTCAGGGCTGGGAGCTCGACGCGGTCGACGCCGCGGTGCGCCAACTCTCGCCCACACTGGCCTACCTGATTCCGGACAACCACAACCCGACGGGGATGACCCTGCCGCCCGACGGCCGGCGACGCCTGGCCCAGATCATCGCCGAGACGCGCACCCGCACCATCGTCGACGAGACGATCACCGACATGTGGCTCGACGAGGCGGTGCCTCCACCCATGGCCGCCTCCATGACCTCGCGGCGCGATCTGGTGCTGACCGTCGGTTCGATGTCCAAGTCGTGCTGGGGCGGCTTGCGCATCGGCTGGATTCGGGCCGAACGCAGTGTGCTGGCCACCGTCGGCGCCATGCGGCCGTCACTCGACATGGGCACACCGATCGTCGAACAGCTCGCCGCCGCAAGGCTTCTCGGCATGGCCGACGACTTGCTCGTCGAGCGGCGCGAGATCCTGCGCGGTCGACGCGCGCTGCTGGTGGCGCTACTTCAAGAGCAGCTGCCCGACTGGCGGCCCGACCCCAGCCACGGCGGCATGTCGCTGTGGGTGCGGCTGCCCGCGCCGATGAGTTCGGCCCTGTCGGCCGCCGCGTCGCGGATGGGCCTGGAGATTCCGCCCGGCCCACGGTTCGGGGTCGACGGCACCCTCGAGCGCTTCATCCGGGTGCCCTACACGTTGCCCGACGACCAGCTCCGCGAGGCCGTGGCGCTGCTGGCCCAGGCCTGGCGCAGCGTCACCGGTACGGGCCCGGCGGCCCGACACCAGGGCGCCGTCGTCGTCTAGGTCGAGGGGACGCTCAGTCGTCGGGGATGTCGACGCGGCGCAGGGTGCCGTCGACCGCGTCGGCCGCCTCGATCTCTCCGCGGGTGACGCCCAAGATGAACAGCACCGTGTCGAGATAGGGGTGGCTCAGGGATGCATCGGCCACCTCACGCAGGGCGGGCTTGGCGTTGAATGCCACCCCCAGCCCGGCGGTCGAGAGCATATCGATGTCGTTGGCACCGTCGCCCACGGCCACGGTCTGCTCCATTGGAACGCCGACCTGTTGGGCGAAGTCCCTCAGCGCCTTAGCCTTTCCGGGCCGGTCGACGACGTCGCCGACCACGCGACCGGTGAGCTTGCCGTCGACGATCTCGAGTTCGTTGGCGGCCACGAAGTCCATCATCAAATCGTGCGCCAACGGCTCGATGACCTGGCGGAAGCCACCGGAGACGATGCCGCAGTAGTAGCCCAGGCGGCGCAACGTCCGGATCGTCGTCCGCGCTCCCGCGGTCAGCTCGATCTGATCGGCCACCTCGTCGAGCACGCTGGCGGGCAAGCCGGCCAGCGTGGCCACCCGCCGGTGCAACGACTCGGCGAAGTCCAGCTCACCTCGCATCGCGGCCTCGGTCACCTCCGCCACCGCGGCCAGAGCCCCGGCCCGGTCGGCCAGCATCTCGATGACCTCACCCTGGATCAGGGTCGAGTCGACGTCGAACACGATGAGCCGCTTGGCCCGTCGCGACAAGCTGTAATCCTCCAGCGCGATGTCGACGCCCTCGGCGGCGGCCACCCGGGCCAGCGCCGTCTGCAGCTGGCCGTAGGCCGCACCCGGCGGCACGGACACCCTCAGCTCGAGCCCCGTGACGGGATAGTCCGAGACTCCCCGGATGAAGTCGATGTTGACCCCAAGCGCGGCGACCTCACTGGCCACCACCCCGAACGCCTCGGCCGAGATGGGCCGCCCCAGCACCACGATGGTGTGCGTCGAGGGCTCCCCCAGCACCGGAAGGTCGTCACTGCTGTCGATGGTGACGTCCAGGCCGACCGCCCGAATCGCGCCGGTCACCTCGTCGCGCAGCTGCGACCCACCCACGACGTCAGCGGGACCCGCCACCAACACACCGAGGGTCAACCGGTTGCGGATGACGACCTGCTCGACGTTCAGCAGGTCGACCTTGTGCCGTGACAACACCTCGAACAATGCCGAGGTGACACCGGGCTGGTCGACCCCGGTGACCGTGATCAACACCGACACGCTAGACGAACTCATCTCCTGCGTTGGGGTCTACGTCTCGGTCAGCTACGGACCTTGACGTCGTCGGCCTCGGTGACGTCACCACCCTCGGGGTGCGGTCCGCCACCGATGTGAGCCTCGGCGCGCATCCGCTCCACCATGTGCGGATAGTGCAGCTCGAACGCCGGTCGCTCCGAACGGATCCGGGGCAGTTCGGTGAAGTTGTGCCGCGGCGGCGGGCAGCTGGTGGCCCACTCCAGGGAGTTGCCGTAACCCCACGGGTCGTCGACCACGACGGGCTCGCCGTACCGCCAGCTCTTGAAGACGTTCCACACGAACGGGATCGTCGAGATGCCGAGGATGAAGGCACCGATCGTCGAGATCACGTTCAGCGTCGTGAAGCCGTCGCTGGGGAGGTAGTCCGCGTAGCGGCGCGGCATGCCCTCGTCACCCACCCAGTGCTGCACCAGGAACGTGGTGTGGAAGCCGATGAAGGTCAACCAGAAGTGCAGCTTGCCGAGGCGCTCGTCGAGCAGCCGACCGGTCATCTTCGGGAACCAGAAGTAGATGCCCGCGTAGGTGGCGAACACGATGGTGCCGAAGAGCACGTAGTGGAAGTGCGCGATGACGAAGTACGAGTCGGTCACGTGGAAGTCCAGCGGCGGGCTGGCCAGCAGGACGCCGGACAGACCACCCAGCAGGAAGGTGACGAGGAAGCCGACCGAGAACAGCATCGGCGACTCGAAGGTCAACTGGCCCTTCCACATCGTGCCGATCCAGTTGAAGAACTTGATGCCCGTCGGGACGGCGATCAGGAACGTCATGAAACTGAAGAAGGGAAGGAGAACGGCTCCCGTCGCGTACATGTGGTGCGCCCACACCGCGACCGACAGCGCCGCGATGGACAGCGTCGCGTAGATCAGCGTGGTGTACCCGAAGATCGGCTTGCGGCTGAACACCGGGAAGATCTCCGAGACGATGCCGAAGAACGGCAGCGCGATGATGTACACCTCGGGGTGGCCGAAGAACCAGAACAGATGCTGCCACAGCAACACACCGCCGTTGGCCGGGTCGTAGATGTGCGCACCGAGGTGACGGTCGGCGGCCAAGCCGAACAGCGCCGCGGTCAGCAGCGGGAACGCCAACAGCACGAGGATCGACGTCACCAGGATGTTCCAGGTGAAGATCGGCATCCGGAACATCGTCATGCCGGGGGCGCGCATGCAGACCACCGTGGTGACCATGTTGACGCCACCGAGGATGGTGCCAAGACCGCCGACGGCCAGACCCATGATCCAGAGGTCACCACCGGCACCAGGCGAGTGGATCGCGTCGGTCAGCGGCGAGTAGGCGGTCCAGCCGAAGTCGGCGGCGCCACCGGGGGTGATGAAACCGGCGATGGCGATCAGCGCACCGAACAGGAACAGCCAGAACGAGAACGCGTTCAGTCGCGGGAACGCGACGTCGGGCGCGCCGATCTGCAGCGGCAACACCAGGTTGGCGAAACCGAACACGATCGGGGTCGCGTAGAACAGCAGCATCACCGTGCCGTGCATCGTGAACAGCTGGTTGTACTGCTCGTTGCTCAGGAACTGCAGGCCGGGCAGGGCCAGTTCGGCGCGCATGAACAGCGCCATCAGTCCACCAACGAAGAAGAAGACCGTGCCGTGCATCGTGAACAGCTGGTTGTACTGCTCGTTGCTCAGGAACTGCAGGCCGGGCAGGGCCAGTTCGGCGCGCATGAACAGCGCCATCAGTCCACCAACGAAGAAGAAGACGAAGCAGGCGACGCAGTACATGATGCCGATCAGCTTGTGATCGGTGGTGGTCACCAGCTTGTAGATCAGGTTGCCCTTGGGGCCCATCCGTGCCGGGAACGGACGGCGTGCCTCGAGTTCTCCGATTGGGGGCGCTTCGGCTACCAACAGGTCCTCCAAAAATTCGACGGGCGAACCCGTAGGCTCGGGGTCGATCTTATCCCCCGCCGGGCGGTGTGGCGCCATGGGTCCTACAAAGTGTCGTATTCGGTAAGAACTCGCCGGATGACATTGCCTGACCAGGCCCTTACGGTCGGAGGTCCACTGTCGCACGGCGTGCGGCCCGACGCTTGGTAGCGTCTGCGGCGTGGCATGGCGCAGCGTGCGAAGGGGTCCGATCGCGGCCGCCGCAGCCGTCGTCACCGCGGTCGTGGTGACCACCGCCGGCTGTGGTGACTCCCCCGGCGACCCGGGCGCCGCGGCTGCGACCGACGCCCCGCTGACCAGCACCACGAAGATCGCCGGCGCCGGCGTCCTCGGCAACCAGCGTCGGCCGGACGACTCCTGCGCGCCCGACCCCGCTCCCCTCGACGATCCACCCGAGCGCGAGGTACGCCACGCCGCCGGCACCACCGAGGTGGCCGCCGATCCGCAGCGCATCGCCGTGCTCTCCGGTGACCAACTCGACGCCCTGTGCGCCCTGGGCCTGCAATCGCGGGTCGTCGTCGCCGCGGTGCGCGACGGGTCCTCGGGCCAACCGTCCTACCTGGGCAGGGTCATCCACGACGTGCCCGCGGCCGGCGAACGCTCGGCGCCCGACCTCGCGGCGGTCAAGGCCGCCAACCCCGACCTGATCCTCGGGTCGCAGGCCCTGACCCCGGAGGCCTACGGACCGTTGACGGCCATCGCGCCGACGGTCTTCACCGGAGCTCCCGGCCCGGGCTGGCAGGACACGCTGCGCACGGTCGGCGCCGCGACGGGTCGCGCCGGTGCCGCCAACCAGCTCGTCGACGACTTCGAACGGGCGGCCGACAAGGCCAGCGCCGACGAGGATGCCACTCACTACCAGGTGTCGGTGGTGCGGCTGACCGAGAACACGCTGCGCGTCTACGGCCTCGACGACTTCCCGGCCAGCGTGCTGGGGGCCGTCGGTGCCGACCGCCCGGCGACCCAACGGTTCAAGGACAAGCCCTACGAGGAGATCAGCACCTCCGAGGTGTCGCCGTCGTCGGATTTCTCCGCGGCAGAGGGCGACGTCATCTTCCTGTCGTTCGACTCCCCCGCCGCCAAGGCCCGTGCCCCCGAGGTCCTCGAGAGCGAAGCGTGGAAGAAGCTGTCCGCCGTCCGCGACAACCGGGTCTACGTCGTCAACGACGAGGTGTGGCAGACCGGGGAGGGCCTCGTGGCCGCCCGCGGCATCCTCGCCGACCTCACCGTGGTCAACGCGCCGATCAACTAAGACCTGCTCGACTGGTAGTCACGTCCGTCTAGGCCGGCACCGGACCGAACCGCTCGTGGAAGTGGATGGTCATCTCCGGCCACACGTGTGGATCGTGCCCGGGGATCAGGGGATAGCCCTTGCGGGCGGCGAGTTCCTTGAGCCGACGAATCGGCTCGACGGTCTCCGACGGTTCGACGTCGATGAATCCGCCGATGGCGAGTTCCTGCTCGATGTTCTCGGTCAAGTCCGCGGCGTCGAAGGCGAAGATGAACCCGTCCCCACCCACCGACTCGTCGAGTTCGACCATGAAGCTCTGGTGACCCGGGGTGTGCCCGTAGGTGGGTATCGCGGAGATGCCCGGCGCGATCTCGGCCTCCCCGTCGGCCAGCCGCCAGTCGATGGTCGGGTCGTCGAAGTCCACCCGCGCGATCGCATGGCGTTCGGGCTCTGGATGATTCGACAACCCGTACTCGAGTTCACGGCGCTGCGCATGCACCGGCACCTTGCCGGCGAACAGCTTGAGCCCGCCGGCGTGGTCGTGGTGCAGGTGGCTGACGGCCACGGTGTGAATGGACTCGAAGTCCACCCCCACCTCGGCAAGCCGCTGCTCGATCGGCTCGCCGGGTCCGGGCAGCACCGGGCGGTACTCCACGGTCGGGTAGAACCGCCGGTGCAGCGCCGGATCCCGAACCAGGGCGGTGTTGAACCCGGTGTCCAGCAGTACCCAGCCGCCGTCGGTCTGCAACAGCACACCGGGCACGGGCTCACGCATCCGCTCCTCTGGCGGGGCGCCGTACACCGACACCGACTTCGGCAGTTCCTCCCAGCCAAGCGTCAACAGGATGATCCGCCGCACGCCGCCGGGACGTACCAGCGTCGCCATCAGCCGACCGAGAGTGCGGCCAGCCGAAGCGTATTCGGGTCGGTCACCACGTGCGCCTGCTCGACGCCCTTGAGCCAGGGCTGGGCCACCATGAAGTCGTTGACGTCGGCGACGTTCAACCAGCAGCCGGTCTTGACGGCCTCTTCACCGGCGTTCGAGTAGTCCGGGAGCGAGGCGTTGGGCAGGCCTGCGTTGAGTGCCGCGGTGACTGCCGGCGCCGAGCACCCGAAGAAGTTCAGACCACCGTCGGCATCCCAGGAGATGTGACCCCACGTGTACGGCGACGGCGCGTCCGGCCACCCAAGGTAGGTCATGATGTCCGGCGCGGACTGCCCGTCGGAGCCAACCCAGCCATAGATCTCCGAGGTGGGATAGGCCTGCACCTTGGCGTTGAGACCGGCTGCGGCCAGCTGGGTTTGGATTAGATTGCTGATCAACTGGTTGTCCGGGTTGCTCGAGTCGTAGCCGATGGTGACGTTCTTCTGGTCGGCGGGCAGGCCGCCGGCCAGACCCGACAGCACCGACGGGTCGTGCGGCACGGTCTGCTTGCCGTACTGGTCGGCCATCATGTTCGGCGGGTAGATCTGCTCGGCCTTCTGGCCGCGACCGAAGTACGTCTGCTTGACCAACTCGTCGACGTCGATCGCCTGCAGCACCGCGGTGCGGTTCTTCGCGTCGGCCATCATCCCCTTCTTGGGGTTGAGGTAGACGAAGTTCGACATCATGGTCGGCAGCGAGTAATTCGCGAACGACTTGTTGTCTAGATAGGACTGCACCGCCGAGGACGGCAGATCGTGCAGGATGGCGGCGAGCTGGCCGTTGTTGAACTGCAGCTGCTGAGCGGAGACGTCGGTGATCACCGGGAGCTCCACCTTCTCGAAATAGGGCTTGGTGCCCCAATAGTCACCGAAGGCGGTCAGTTCGTACTTCGAGCCCACCTCGGCGGCGGTCAACGTGAACGGTCCCGTGCCAAGGTCGTGGGTGGTCAGGTAGGTCTGCGCGTTGTCGGACCCGCCGTTCTTGGCCAGACCCTCCGGGCTGAGCATCCGCGGACCGTACGCGGCGGTCGAACGAGGCCTTGACCGCCGCGGAGGTGAAGGGCGTCCCGTCGTGGAACTTCACGCCCTCACGGAGCTTGAAGGTGAACACCTTGTTGTCCGGCGACGCCGTCCACTCGGTCGCCAGCAGCGGCTGCAATTCCGCCTTGTCGGTGCCCGCCTTGTACTGAAGCAGTCCCTCGTAGGTGTTGGTGGTCAGCAGCAAGCCCTGGCCGGCGTAGTAGATGTCGGGGTCCGGTGGTTGCCCGGGGTCCTGGAGGAACGACAGGTGCAGCACCTTGTCCGTCGGTGCGGCATTCGGCGTACTGCTCCCGGAATCCGAACCGCCGCAGGCGGTCACGGCGAGAATGGCCGTTGCCGCAAGGGCGGTCAAGGCGCGAAGGGGACGGAATCGGGCGGTCATCGGGTGGCTCCTTCGAGGACGGGAGTGATGGTGGCTGACGGTTCGGTGCGATGCATGCGGGTCACTCGACGCCCGGGAGCGCCTGCTGGCCGAACTGGTTGAGCTTCAGAGATCCCTCCGGCAGCACCAGGTCACCACTGTCGACGCGCTGCCGCAGGTACGCGAAACTCTGTGCGGTCTGAGCGAACAGGTGCTCCCCCGCCTTCAGCGGCGGGCGTTGCGGCAGATCGGCAGAGACGAACTGCGGCAGCGGCTTCACCTCGGTGTCGTAGTCGACGTTGAAGAAGAGTGGGAACGAGTAACGCTCCTCGGCGACCTTCCGAACCCGGTGGCTGGTCGCGACGAACGCGCCGCTGGTCCACAATTCGAGCAGGTCCCCGATGTTGACCACGAACGTGCCCGGCACCGGGGGCACGTCGATCCACTGCCCCGCACCGTTGAGGACTTCGAGGCCCGGTGCGGTCGGCTTCAGCAACGTGAAGCACTCGTAGTCGGTGTGCGCGCCGATGCCCATCGCGTCCTGCGCGTCGGGGTTGAACGGATAGTGCACCAGTCGCAGCTGGCTGGGGGTCTTGGTGGCGTGCCGGGTGAAGGTCTCCGGATCCTCCCCCAGCGCAACGGCGAACGCTCGCAACAACAGGTGACCGACTTCGAGCACCGCCTCGTAGTATTCGGTCACGGCCTCCGCGAACCCCGGCAGGTCCGGCCACGTGTTCGGCCCGAGCATGGGGTTTCCCGACAGGTAGTCGGGATCGTCGGCGGGCAGGTCGAGCGCGGTGTCGAACGCTTCCTTCAAATCCGGCACCCCCTCTGCCACACCTTCTTCACCCACCGGCACGTAGCCGCGATGGCAACGCGACAGCCCGATGTAGCTGCGCATCTTCTCCTCGAGTGGCAACGCGAAGAAGTCCTTGGTGGCCTCGAGCATGCGGTCGAACGTCGACTCGTCGACGCCGGAACCGCTCACGTAGAAGAAGCCGACTTCCCGCGCTGCCCGGCCGATCTCGTTGGACACCCGCTCGCGGTCGGCAGCGTCCGGTGAGCGCAGAGCGCTCACGTCGACGATCGGCACGGAGGTGAATGAGGTCATACCGGTCACGCGATCGACGTCCCTTCGCTTCGTTGCACGCTCCATCGTTCGCCGACGGCGTCGACGTGGTCATCCGATGGCGCGATCTCCAGATCCGCCCACTCCGCCCCGCCGAGCTCGCCGATGACCACCGAACCCGAACCAGCCCAACCAAAGAGGTCTCCGACGCGCATCAGCAGCCCGCTCGACCCGCCGGCGGACCGCAGAAAGGCTGCCGCGCACGGACCCGTCGGTTCCGCATCGCGCACCCAATGTTCGGAGTAGTCCTCGTGCACGCCGGTCTCGATGAGGACGTCACCGTCCCAGGCCATCGACCCGGTGTCGGGAAACGGTCCCGGCGGCTCGAGGTCGACGTCACGGTGCCACTCGAAGACGTTGCCGTGCTGATGAAGTGGGCCGGCGAACCCGCGGGAGTCGACGTAGGCGGTGATGCCCTGCAGCCATCGGACGTCGCCGCTGACGTCCCGCGATCCGTCGGCCCCGACGAGGAGGGCGCGCCGCCACAGCCCGGTGCACTCGGTGATCGTGACGTCCATCTATGCCGGCACCGGCCCGAAGCGCTCGTGGAAGTGGGCGGTCATCTCGGGCCACACGTGAGGATCGTGCCCGGGGATCAGCGGGTACCCCTTCCGTCCCGCCAGCTCCTTGAGCCGCAGGATGGGCTCGACGGTCTCCTCCGGCTCGACGTCGATGTAGCCGCCGATGGCACGCTCGTGCTCGATGTTCTCGGTCAGATCCGCGGCGTCGAAGGCGAAGACGTAACCACCCGGCGTCTGACCATCGGTCACCGATTCGTCGAGTTCGACCATGAAGCTCTGGTGACCCGGGGTGTGCCCGTAGGTGGGTATCGCGGTGATGCCCGGTGCGATCTCGGCCTCACCGTCGGCCAGATGCCAGTCGATGGTCGGATCGTCGAAGTCCACCCGGAAGATCGCATGGCTCTGCGGCACCGGATGATTCGACAACCCGTACTCCAGCTCGCGCCGCTGGGCGTGCACGGGCACCTTGCCCGCGAACAGCTTCAGTCCACCGGCGTGGTCGACGTGGAGGTGCGACAGCGCGACGAGGTGAATGTCGTCGACGTCGACGCCGATCTCGGCAAGCGACTCCTCGATCGGCTCCCCCGGCCCGGGTAGCAGGGGCTCATACTCCGCGGAGGGGAAGTACCGCCGCCGCAACGCCGGATCCCGTATCAGCGCGGTGTTGAACCCGGTGTCGAGCAACACCCAGCCGCCGTCGGTCTGCAGCAGCACACCGGGCACGGGTTCGCGCATCTGCTCCTGCGGTGAGGCGCCGTACACCGACACCGACTTCGGCAGATCCTCCCAGCCGAGGGTGAGCAGGACGATCCGGCGGACACCGCTCTTGCGGGCCAGCCCCGCCATCAGCCGACCGACAGCGCGGCGAGGCGCAGCGAGTTCGGGTTGGTCACGACGTGCGCCTGCTCGACGCCCTTGAGCCACGGCTGGGCGACGACGAAGTCGTCGACGTCGGCGACGTTCAGCCAGCAGCCGGTCTTGACGGCCTCCAGCGCAGCCTGTGAGAACGCATCGGGCGACCCGTCCGGCAGCCCCTTGGCGAGCGCGTCGGTCACCGGCGGCGCGGAGCAGCCCAGATAGTTCAGGCCGCCGTCGGCGTCCCAGGTGATGTGGCCCCACGTGTATGGCGATGGCGCATCCGGCCATGCCAGTGCCACGAAGATCTCCGGTGCGTTCTGGCCGTTGGTTCCGACCCAGGCGAAGGTCTCCGACGTCGGATACGCCTGCACCTTGGCGGTCAAGCCCGCCGCGGCCAGTTGGGTTTGAATCAGGTTGCTGATCAACTGGTTGTCCGGGTTGCTCGAGTCGTAGCCGATGGTGACGTTCTTCTGGTCGGCGGGCAGGCCCCCGGCCAGACCCGACAGCACCGACGGGTCGTGCGGCACCGACTGCTTCGCGTACTGAGGGGCCATCACGTTCGGCGGGTAGGCCTGCGCCGCGACCTTGCCGCGCCCGAAGTACGTCTGCTTGACCAATTCGTCGACGTCGATCGCCTGCAGGGTCGCCATTCGATTCTTGGCGTCGGTCATCATGCCCTTGTGAGGGTTGACGTACAGGTAGTTCGACATCATGGTCGGCAGCGAGTAATTCGCGAACGCCTTGTTGTCGAGGTAGGACTGCACCGCCGAGGACGGCAGATCGTGCAAGATCGCCGCGACCTGGCCGTTGTTGAATTGCAGCTGCTGGGCGGAAACGTCGGTGATCACCGGGATCTCCACCTTCTCGAAGTACGGCTTCGGACCCCAGTAGTCGGGATAGGCCGCGAGCGCATAGCGCGATCCGACCTCGGCGGCGGTCAACGTGAACGGTCCCGTGCCAAGGTCGTGGGTGGTCAGGTAGGTCTGCGCGTTGTCGGACCCGCCGTTCTTGGCCAGACCCTCCGGGCTGAGCATCCGCGGACCGTACGNACCTCGGCGGCGGTCAACGTGAACGGTCCCGTGCCAAGGTCGTGGGTGGTCAGGTAGGTCTGCGCGTTGTCGGACCCGCCGTTCTTGGCCAGACCCTCCGGGCTGAGCATCCGCGGACCGTACGCGCACGCCAGGTAGTCCAGGAACGCCGAGTTCGGCGCCTTGAGGGTGACGGTGACACCGTAATCACCCTGTGTGGTCACCGATTCGACGTCGGAGACCATGTACGCCGGGCCCTGGTTGACCGCGGCGCGGCGGTCGAACGAGGCCTTGACCGCCGCGGAGGTGAAGGGCGTCCCGTCGTGGAACTTCACGCCCTCACGGAGCTTGAAGGTGAACACCTTGTTGTCCGGCGACGCCGTCCACTCGGTCGCCAGCAGCGGTCGAACGAGGCCTTGACCGCCGCGGAGGTGAAGGGCGTCCCGTCGTGGAACTTCACGCCCTCACGGAGCTTGAAGGTGAACACCTTGTTGTCCGGCGACGCCGTCCACTCGGTCGCCAGTAGCGGCTCCAGTTCCGGCTTGTCCGTCCCGCCCTTGTACTGAAGCAGTCCCTCATAGGTGTTCGTGGTCAACAACAGACCCTGGCCGGCGTAGAAGATGTCGGGGTCCGGTGGTTGCCCCGGGTCCTGGAGGAACGACAGGTGAAGCACCTTGTCCGTCGGTGCGGCATTCGGCGTGCTGCTCCCGGAATCCGAACCGCCGCAACCACTGAGAGTCAGAACGCCGACCACGGCGACGGCCGCCATGGCGCGCAGTCTGGTGATCACGTGGCGGCGCCTTCGAGGAGGGGGGCCCGCTCGGCGAACGCGGCGAGGATCTCGTCGCTGGTGCGTAGCGCTCCGGTTTGCAGATACTCCATCGCGTCGAGTGCCGCGTCGTGCCGGTATCGAGAGGACCCGCCGACGCAGTCGGTGACGACGCGTACGTAGTAGTCACGCTGGTGCGCGTCGGCGAAGGTGTAGTGCACGCAGACGTCGGTGAGACCGCCGACGAGGATCAGCGTGTCGGCCTTGAGACCGCGGAGCACGATGTCGAATTCGGTGCCGATGAAACCGGAGTAGCGCCGCTTGACGAGGTGGAACTCGTTGCGCGATCCATCGAGTATGGGACGCAGGGTCGGTTCGAGGTCGGTGCCGCGCTGCCCTTCCACGCAGTGCACCCCCTCGGTGCCGTCGAGTTCGCGGCCGAAGTCGACTCCGTTGGGCCGGTGCACCTCTTGGAAGAACACCACCGGGATGTCCGCGGCGCGCGCCGCGGCGAGCAGTCGCTCGGCGATCGCGACGCGCTCGGCGTTGCCGGGCATGACGGCAATCCCCATCTCGTCGGCGGGTAGACCGCCGCCCTCCTGCATGTCGACGACGACGAACACCGGGTTTCCCACGATGAGCGGTTGTTTCGGCACTTAACCTCCTGTTGTGGCGATACGTGGATCAGCCGCGGCCTGCATGAGGTCCACTGCCGTGTTGATGAAGACGTAGAGCGCGCCGAGCATCAGCGTGACCCCGGCGATGGCCGGGAAGTCTGCGACGGGGATGCTCTGGGCGATGTACTGTCCGATGCCCGGCCAGCCGAACACTTGCTCGACGACCAGCACGCCCGAGAACATCAGTCCCACTTGAAGACCCGTCATCGACAGTGCCGAACCGACGGAGTTCCGCAGCACGTGGCGGGCCAGGATCTTGCCTTCCGGCAAGCCCTTCGCGCGTGCCGTCCTGGCGTAGTCGCTGTCGATGTCGCCGATCAGGCTGCTGCGCAGGACTCGTCCAATGGCGACGGCGGGCCCGATCGCGATGACCAGTGCCGGGAGAATCAGGTGGTGCAAGGCGTCGGCGGTGACGTCGAATCGCCCGTTGAGCAGACCGTCGACGGTGAGTAGCCCCGTCGGACCGGTGGGCGGGTTGGGGATGGCAATCCGACCGTTGGCCGGTACCCAGCCCAGCTCCTTGTAGAACACGATCAACCCGAGGATCCCGAGCAGGAACATCGGCGCCGAGGAACCGGTGAACAGGATGGCGCGCAGGATGCCGGCGCCGCGCCACTTCAACGTCGTGCTGAAGGCCAGCAGAACCGCGAGCACCAACGCGAAGATCAGGCCGTAGAGCGCCAGCTCGAGAGTGGCCGGAAAGAACGTGCCGAGATCTGACGCGACCCCGTGCCGGGTGCGAAACGACGTGCCGAGGTCACCGGTCACCGCACCGGTCAGATAATGCCAGAACTGCACCAGCACAGGATCGTTGAGCCCCAAGGCCTCCCGTCGCGCGGCTACGGCCTGCGCCGAGGCCTGGGCCCCCAGTTGAGCCTTGACCGGATCCATCGGAGAGATGTGCTGTAGCAAGAACATCACACCGGTCAGGGCGACCAGGATCGCCACCGTGGCGGCCAGTCGTGTCGCAATGAAGGACTTCATGTCTCTACCTAGCTCGTCTTCATCAGGTTGCGCAGGCTGTCGCCCGCGATGTTTCCGATCAGCGCCAGCACCAGGACGCCCAGCCCGGGCATCACCGGAATCCACCACTGCTGCAGGAAGTAGCTCAGGTTGCGCGCGGAGTCCGCACCGAGCTCGGCCGCGGGGGCGGACTGTCCGAGGCCGAGGAACGACAGTGCGGCGAGGGTGAGGATCAGCGTGCCGACGTCGAGGCTGGCGGCTACCACCGCATTGGGTACCGCACCGGGAAGCAGATGGCGCCTGGCGAGCCGAAACCGGTTGACGCCAGCCAGGCGTGCCGCTTCGACGTGCGGCCTGGCTGCCAGCCGCGCCACCTCACCGCGGACCAGTCGCGCGTAGAACGGCCACCACACGATGGACACCGCTACCAGGGTGTGCACGAAACTCGGCCCGAGCGCGGCGACCACGGCGATGGCGAGCACCGGGGCCGGCAGAGACAGGAACCCGTCGGTGATGCGCATCAGCAGCGAGTCGACCCAACCCCCCGTCGCGCCGGCGATCAGACCGACCAGGCCGCCGAACGACAGCCCGACGGCCACCACGACCAACGCCGCGAACCAACTCGAGCGGACGCCGTACAGCACCCTGGAGAGGATGTCGCGACCGATGCTGTCGCTGCCGAGCAGGAACCCGTGTTCACCGGGTGCCTGCAGCGGCATGCCGACCGGAACCAGCGGGTCGTGCGGGGCCAGCAGCGGCACGGCGATCGCGACGAGCGTGACCACGAAGATCAGGGAGAAGCCCGCCCAGTTCAGTACCGTCGAGCGGGACTGCAGGGACAGGATCCGGCGCTGGCGCCCACGCACCAGCGACACAGCCGGCGGAGCCGCCGTTGCGATTGCCATCAGACCGCTCGCCTTTCGATGCACGCCACTTGGTGTGGGTTGCCGGGGATGCCCTCGAGCCGGACGTCGAGTTCGGTTCCGCTGCAGGCGTCGACCGCGATCGAGCATCGGGGGTGGAACGCGCATCCGGTCGGCGGCGACAGCGGACTGGCGGGTTCGCCTGGCAGGATGGTCGATTCGCGGCCCAGGTCGGGGATCGAGCCGACCAGCGCCTGGGTGTAGGGGTGCGCGGGATCGCCGATGACCCGCTCAGCGGGCCCGATCTCGACGATCCTGCCGAGGTACATGACCGCGATCCGGTCGGCGACGACGCGGGCCACCGACAGGTCGTGGGTCACGAAGACCACCGACATGTCGAGGCTGCGCCGCAGATCCCCGATCAGGTTCAGCACCGACGCCGCCAGCGACACGTCGAGCGCGCTGGTCGGTTCGTCACACAGCAGCACCGACGGCGGTACGACGGTGGCCCGCGCCAGGGAGACTCGTTGCCGTTGACCACCGGAGAGTTGTCCTGCCCTGGACTTGGCGACCTCGGCGGGGAGTCCGACCCGCTCGAGCACCTCGACGACGGCATCCTTGCGTTGCGCCCGCGACATCCCGCTGCCGCTGAGCCGTTCCGAGATCAGCTCTCCGACCGACAGCCAGGGCGTCAACGAGGCGCCCGCGTCTTGGAACACCATCTGCGGCCGCTGGCCCTCGACCAGTTCCACCTGACCGGTGGTCGGCTTCTCGAGGCCGGCGATCGCCCGCAGCAGGGTCGACTTTCCCGAGCCGCTCTCGCCGACCAGGGCCACCGACTCACCGTGCGCGACGCGCAGTGAAACCCCCCGCAGCGCTTGGAGTTTGCCCCCGCCTGCGGAGCGGTCCAGCCAGCGCTTGGTCACCGTGAACGTCTTGGTGACGTCGCGCAGCACGACCGAGGGGGGCATCTCCTCGTGCTTCTCGACCTCGGGAAAGGGTTCGTTGGTCGTGGTCGACGCGGCGCCCAGGTCTGCCGCGATTTCCTCCAACGGGAGGATGCAGGCGCTGGTGCGGTCGTCTGCCACCGCGACGGGGTCGGGGGGTGCGGTGGTGCACTCCTCGCGCGAGATCGCGCACCGCGGTTCGAACGCGCATCCGGGCAGCGGGGACACCGCGCTCGGCACCGAACCGGCGAGTGCGGCCAGCTTGCGGTCGCGGGCCGTGTCCAGGGTCAGGCGCGACCGAAGGAGTCCGTGCGTGTACGGATGTGCCGGTGCGCCGAGAACCTCTGCAGTGGGCCCGATCTCGGCGATGCGGCCCGCATACAGCACGGCGATGCGGTCGGAGATCTGCGCCGCGACGCCGAGGTCGTGGGTGATGAAGACGATGCTGCAGCCGATGTCGTCACGAAGCCGCGCCAGCAGCCGCAGCACCTGCGCCTGCACCGTGACGTCCAGGGCCGTGGTGGGTTCGTCGGCGATGATCAAGTCGGGGTCGCCCGCGATGGCGATCGCGATCATCACCCGCTGACGCAAACCGCCGGAGAGTTCGTGCGGGAAGGCACGCATCCGTCGAGCCGGTTCCGGGATGCCCACGGCGGTGAGCAGTCGCAGTGCCTCGTCGTCACTGCCCGCCGCCTCGGCGACCTGCTTGCCGATCCGCATGGTCGGGTTCAGCGACGTCATCGGGTCCTGGAACACCGCGCCCAGATCCAGGCGTCGAACCTTGCGGATGTCCTTGTCGTCACCGTGGACCATGTCGGATCCGGTGACGGTGACGGTGCCGTCGATGCGGGTGTGCTCGGGGAGCAGACCCAGCATGCTGAACCCGAGAACGCTCTTGCCCGAGCCCGATTCACCGACCAGGCCGAGGATCTCCCCCGGTGCGATCGCCACGGACACGCCGCGTAACGCGTGCACGTCGCGGCCGTTGCGGCGGAAGGTCACGTGGAGGTCGTCGACGGACGCGACGGCATCGGAGATCGTGGGCACCGTGGATGTGGCGACGTCGGTGAT
The DNA here is from genome assembly GCF_025823185.1 of Mycobacterium yunnanensis. Taxonomy (GTDB): domain Bacteria; phylum Actinomycetota; class Actinomycetes; order Mycobacteriales; family Mycobacteriaceae; genus Mycobacterium; species Mycobacterium yunnanensis. The sequence goes on along the minus strand of NZ_JACKVK010000022.1, from coordinate 187,485 downwards.
GGCAGCCCCTTCGGAAACAGCGATGCCCATGTGAGAACGCTCCAGTAGGTGTCGAGGTCGGCGGGCAGCGGCACGTCCATGGGCCACCCACCTGTCGACTGACAGTTTTCCGGCCGGGCCAGCCCCGTGGGTGTCGCTGTTGTAACCAAACCGCGGCGTAGGTAACCGATGGGTGTCGCGCGTTTCTGTCGTGTGACAGAAACCAGGGGACATGACCACTTTCGGTGTTCCATGGTCCACGATGAGGTCATGCCGCTCGCCAGGGCTGGTCGCCCTCGCCACCACGATCAGAAGCGTCCCGGTGTCACCGCACGTGACGAGATCCTCGACGCCGCAGGCGAACTCTTCACCACACTCGGCTACACCGCGACCTCGACGAGGTCCATCGCGGAATCGGTCGGCATCCGCCAGGCCTCTCTCTACCACTACTTCAAGACCAAGGACGACATCCTCTGCGCGCTCCTTGGCCAAACCGTCAGTCCGACCTTGGCGTTCATCCCCAGCCTTCTCGGCGCCGAACCGGCCCTGAGCGCCGCGGAGCACCTGCATGCGCTGGCCGCCTTCGACGGTGACCAGTTGCTCGCCGGTCGATGGAACCTCGGCGCGCTGTACTTGCTTCCGGAGTTGCGGGGCGTCGGGCTCGAGTCGTTCTGGTCGGACCGCGAACGCCTTCGTCTGCACTACCTGGCGCTGAGCCAGGCCGTCATCGGCGTGACCGGTGTGCATGGCGCCGCCGCGGATCTGCCGTTCCGGCTGGTCGAGTCGCTGGTGAACATGTGGTCGGTGCCGCCGGGGGCCGAACGCGACGAGCTCCCGCTCCACGTGGCCGACGCCTGCCTGCGCGTGCTCGGGGAATCCGACGCCGACCCGGGTGTGCTTCGGCAACGCACCCGCGCCCTGATCGAGGGCTACGCCGTCGCGGAGCCGGTCGACACACTCGCCAGGTAGGTCGGCCAGTCGCCGTGGTGCGTGATGTCATCCCCGGCCCGAAACGCCTCGAGCGCACACCCGAAGCCCACCACCTCGGTACCGTCGGCCAAGGTGACCCGGCCCAGCGACATCGGCGCCGGCAACGCGGCGAGGAAGTCGCCGAGCATCGCCGTACCCACCAGCCAGAGCTCCCCGCCGACGGCGGCGCCCTCGTCGGGGCCCACCCGCATCAAACCGGGTTTCGGCGGGGTGGTGTCCAGCCGCGCCAACCGGTACACCGGCGCGGTCGACGCCGGCCCCAGCCACCGGGCGCCGCGCTCTTCGAGCTGAAATGCCAACGGCTGCCCTCGAAGATGAGCCCCGACCACCATCAGCGTGGTGGCCTCAGCACCGGCGAACGTCGGCCATGGACGATCGGCCGGCCCGGCAACGGCCGGCGCGGCCCCGGGCAGCGCGACCGAGGCCGTCGGCGACACGACGAGACGGGCGACGTCGACGGCGAGCGCGTCGGCCCCCGTTCTGGCGATCACCGAGACGCCGAACTGGTCCTCGCCCGCGGTACCCGACGGCACTGCGACGGCGCACATGTCCATCAGGTTGCAGAAGTTCGTGTACGTCCCCAGCCGCGAGTTCACGCCGACCGGATCGGCGCCGACTTCCGCGATCGTGGGATGCTCGGTCGTGGTGGGGACGAGCAGCGCGTCGCAGTCCCCCAGTGCGGCCGTCGCGACCTCGGTCAGCTCGGCGAGCAACCGGCGGTCGCGCAACAGCTCGGTGGCCGACACGTGCCCGGCTGCGGAGATGATCGCCCCGACGGTCGGATCGACGTCGTCACGGTGGGCGTCGACGAATTCGCCGACGGCGTCATGGCGTTCGGCGACCAGCCCACCGTCGTAGAGCAGTCTCGCGGCCGCGAGGAAGGCCGAGAGGTCGACCTCCCGGATGAGCACGCCACGCTGCTCGAGCCGGGTGCGCGCCGCCGCGAACGCCGCCTGCCACGGAGCCGACAATCCGGGCAACTCGCGGGGCACGGCGACGGTGGGAACCTCGGGTGCCGCCAGCGGCGCGTCGGGTGGGAACGGGCGCGCCTCGCCAGCCATGACGCCCATCGCGAGGTCGGCGGTGTCGAGGTCGCGCGCGAACACGGTCACGCAGTCATACGATCGGCAGGCTGGGACGACGCCGTCGGTCGGCACGACGCCGTAGGTCGGCTTGATGCCGACGATGCCCTGCAGCGCGGCGGGCACACGGCCAGATCCGGCCGTGTCGGTACCCAGTGCCACGTCGACGAGGCCAAGTGCGACCGCGACGGCCGATCCCGAACTCGAACCACCCGAGATGTACTCCGGGCGCCGCGAATCCCGCACGGCGCCATGCGGACTGCGCGTGCCGACCAGACCGGTGGCGAACTGGTCGAGGTTCGTCACGCCGATCACCACCGCACCGGCGGCCCTCAAACGGGCCACGACGACGGCGTCCTGCGCGGCCGGCGCCGTCGCGAAGGCAGGACACCCGGCCGTGGTGACCAGGCCTGCCACGTCGACGTTGTTCTTGACCGCGGCCACCAGACCGGCGAGCGGAAGGTCGGCGCCGGAGCGGATCGCCGCGTCGACCACCTCGGCGTCGGCAAGGGCATCGGCCATGCTGCGCAGGCTGATCCACACCTCGGGTCTCGCGGCGGCGTCGACGGCGGCGTAGGCCGCGCGCACCCGTTGGACGGACGTCACCGCGCGATACCGCTTCGCTTCTCGCTGGGCCGTCACGCGCCCACCACCACGAGGGGGGTGCCCGGGTCGACCTGGTGGCCCGCCTGCACGAGGACGCGGGTGACGACGCCGTCGGTCGGTGCGGTGAGCACGGTCTCCATCTTCATCGCCTCCAATGCAAGGAGCGCCTGCCCGGCCACCACGTGGTCGCCGACGGCGACGTCGACCTTCCACACGTTGGAGGAGAACGGCGCGTCCACCCGTCGTTCGTCGTCGTCGAGGACGAGGTCGGCCGTAGTCACCGCGACGCGGGACTCGGCGCGTTCGGCTCGGTCGAACTCCCCCGCCGCGGTCCACGCGGCCCGCTCGGCAGCGAAAGCCGTTGCCTGCTGGGCACGGAACTGCGCGATCGAGTCGGCGTTGTCGGCGAGGAATCGTTCGTGCTCGGCGAGGGAGAAGGTGCCGTCGGTGATCTCGACCGACCCACGGCCCGCGGCCATGTCCGCCCGCAGGTCGAGGAGTTCCTCGGCGCTGACTGGGTACCAGGAGATCCGGTCGAAGAAGCGCAGCAGCCACGGGCTGCCCGGCTCGAACGGTGGCGTGTCCCGGTAACGGCTCCACACCTGCGTGGTCCGGCCGACGAACTGGTAGCCACCCGGACCCTCCATGCCGTAGATGCACAGGTAGGCGCCGCCGATCCCGACGGAGTTCTCCGCGGTCCAGGTGCGCGCCGGGTTGTACTTGGTGGTGACGAGCCGGTGGCGCGGATCCAGCGGGGTGGCTACGGGCGCCCCGAGGTAGACGTCGCCGAGGCCCAGGGTCAGGTACTCCGCCGCGAACACCGTCGCCATGACGTCGTCCTGAGACGCCAATCCGTTGATCCTGCGGATGAATTCGATGTTGGACGGGCACCACGGGGCGTCGTCGCGCACGCCGGAGGTGTAGCGCGCGATGGCCTCGCGGGTGGCGGGGTCGTCCCAGCTGAGCGGCAGCCGCACCGAGCGGCTCGGCACGACCAGTTCGGACGTGGCGGGCAGATCGTCCTCCAGCTCGCCGAGCAGGTCCATCAGCCGGTGCACGGGCAGCACGTCCGGATCCAGGTGCACCTGAAGGGATCTGATACCCGGCGTGAGGTCGACGATGCCTGTCACCGCGCTGGCGGCAAGGCGCTCCTCGAGTGCGTGCACCCTGGCCCGCAACGCGAGGTCGAGCACCATGTCCCCGTACTCGACGAGCACGTTGTCGTCACCGCTGCGTCGGTAGGTGACCGACGGCGCGTCCCCTCCTTCGCGACGGAGCAACACGCCGTCGTCGCCGTCGCGCGGGGTGCGACGTACCTCGGCGGTCGCGGCCCCGCGGTCGACGCCCACCTCCGATCGCGACGGCGCGTCGGCCGCCCGGACCGGGACGAATCTGACGGTGTCACCCGGCCGCAGCTGGCCGAGTTTCCACCGGTCGCCGGTGACGACCGTGACCGGGCAGACGAAGCCGCCGAGGCTGGGGCCGTCGGGGCCCAGCAGGATCGGGGTGTCACCGGTGAAGTCCAGCGCACCCACCGAGTACGGCGTGTCGTGGATGTTGGACGGGTGCAGTCCCGCCTCACCGCCGTCGGGGCGCGCCCACGTGGGCCGTGGCCCCTCCAAGCGGATGCCCGTGCGGGCCGAGTTGAAGTGCACGACGTAGTCGGCCTGCACGAGCGTGTCCATGTCATCGCGGGTGAAGAACTCCGGGGCACCATGCGGGCCTTCGGTGACGGCGAGTTCCCACCGCGACGGCATGGCCGGTCGGAGATGGTCGGGGACGGCGGACGGCGGTCCGACGGGTGCGACCGTGGCGGCCCGCAGCACGTCGCCGACGACCAGGTGACGGCCACCGTGGCCGCCGAAGCGACCGAGGGTGAAGGTCGAGGCACTGCCGAGGTAGGCCGGTACGTCGAACCCGCCGCCGACGAGTACATAGGTGCGCAGTCCCGCGGTCCCCGCCGCACCGACGGCCAGGACGCCGCCGGCGGGCACCTCGATCGGCTCCCACATCGGCGCGGGCTCGCCGTCGACCGTGACGGGGCAGTCGGCACCGGTGACGCAGAAGGTGGTCGGATGGGTCACGCGAAGTGCGGGCCCGGTTGCCGTGCACTCCAGACCCGGTGCGCCCTCGGCATTTCCGAGCGCCCGATTGCCCAACCGGAACGAGAGGTCGTCCATCGGCCCGCTCGGCGGCACGCCGACGTTCCACAGGCCGACCCGCCCGGGCAGGTCTTGCACGGTGGTCGACAGGCCGGGGGTCTCGACGGTGATGCGGGGCCGGGGGTCGACGACGCCGGCGAGAGTGCCGGTGTGGTGCCGGGCCGCTCGGACGTCGTCGAGGGTCAGCGCCGCACGCAGCAGTCCGATGTTGACCTCGATGCCGTGCAGCACGGTGGCGTTCAGTGCCCTGCCGAGCCGGTCGAGGGCCTCGTCGCGGTCGTCGGCGACGGTCACGACCTTGGCCAGCAGCGGATCATAGGACGCCGTGACCTCGGTGCCCGGTTCCACCCAGGTGTCGACCCGCGGTGCGGGATCCCCGGCGACGTCTTCCGGAAAGCTCACGGCGACAACGGTTCCGGTGCTGGGACGGTAGTCCCGGGAGGGGTCCTCGGCGTACACGCGCGCCTCCACCGCATGCCCACGCACCGGAACCGCACCCTCCCGAGTGCCCGGCTCCAGGTATGGGGCCAGCACGTCGTCTTCGCCGCGGGCGAGCCGGAACATCCACGCCGCCAGGTCGACCCCGGTGACACCCTCGGTCACCGGATGTTCGACCTGCAGACGCGCGTTGACCTCTAGGAAGGACGCCTCTTCGCGCCGCGGGTCGTAGACGAACTCCACCGTGCCCGCCGAGCGGTAGGCGACCGACGCGGCCAGCGCGCGGGACGACGAATGAAGTTGTTGCCGAACCGCTTCGGGCAGTGCGGGCGCGGGCGCCTCCTCGATCACCTTCTGGTTGCGTCGCTGAAGGGAGCAGTCCCGGTCACCAAGGGACACCACGCTCCCGGTGCCGTCGCCGAAGATCTGCACCTCGACGTGGCGGGCGTCGTCGACGAAGCGTTCGACGAAGACACCCGCGGAGCCGAAGCTGCGGGCGGCCAGACGTGACACGCGGTCGAAGGCGGCCTTGAGCTCGGCGTCGTCGCGGCACACCTGCATGCCGATGCCGCCGCCACCGCCGGTTGCCTTGAGCATCACGGGGTAGCCGACGTCGGCGGCAGCCGCGCGGGCGGCCGCGGCGTCGTCGAGCAGTTCCGAGCCGGGGAACACGGGCACCCCGGCGGCCCGGGCCGCCGCGCGGGCGGTGTGCTTCGTCCCGAAGATGCGGAGTTGCTGCGGTGTCGGGCCGACGAACGCCATGCCGGCGGCTTCGACCGCGGTGGCGAAATCGGCGTCCTCGGACAGGAATCCGTAGCCCGGATGGATCATGTCTGCGCCGGTCGCCGTCGCCGCGGCGACGAGCGCGTCCACGCGCAGGTAACTCTCGCTGGGCGCAGAGGGCCCCAGCCGGACGGCGTCGTCGGCGAGGCGCACGTGAGGCGCGCCCCGGTCGGCGTCGGAGAACACCGCGACGGTGCGAAGGCCGAGCAGCTTCGCGGAGCGCACCAGGCGGACGGCGATCTCGCCGCGGTTGGCGATCAGGACGCTGTCGGTCACGCCGCCTGCCCCGGCCGGGTGACGATCATGCGGACCGGCGTCGGATCGAACGCGTTGCAGGGGTTGTTGATCTGCGGGCAATTCGAGACGAGCACCAGCACGTCGACCTCGGCGCGCAAGGCCACGCGCTTGCCCGGTGCGGACAACCCGTCGACGATGCCCAGGGCGCCGTCGGGGTCCACCGGCACGTTCATGAACCAGTTGATGTTGCTGGCAAGGTCTTTGGCGCCGAGCCCATGCCGGGAGCCTTCGAGCAGGAAGTTCTCCATGCAGCCGTGCTGGGCGCGCGTGTGCTGCCCGTAGCGCAGCGTGTTGGACTCCTTGGAGCACGCACCGCCGAGGGTGTCGTGCACGCCGACCTCGTCGCCCACCACCGTCATCAAGGCGGCGCCGGTGTCGGCCCGCAGGATCGACCCGGTGGTCAGCACGATCCCGCCCTGGCGCGCGACGGTCTCCGAGGCGCTGTAGCGCACGCTGGTGTCGGCCGCGGAGTAGAGCAGGCAGTCCACCGCCTGGTTGCCCGCGAGGTCGACGATCGTCAGCACGTCACCCGCGGCGACCACGGCCGACCAGGCGGCGCGCGCGTCGACGTGTTCGTCCAAGATCGGGGCGCCGGGCACCAGCGCGGCGTGGTCGGCGGCGGTCGGGGCGTTCACAGCACTCCTCGGGCGAGCAGGTCGGCGTCGGTGTTGGCAGCGGCTTGCCGGTGCTCGGGGCGCAGTGGTCCCACGAGGTCCCCGGCCAGCAGGTGGTGCAGGTCGTCGACGGCGGGCCAGGCGTGCATCCGCAGCGCCGAGCACGTGAAGGCCGGTCGTGGATCCAGCGGGTGGGCGGTGTTGGCCAAGGACACGATCGCGTCGACGTGCAACAGCAGGTCGACGTGGGTGCCGGGGCCGGCAGAGCCCTGCCAGTCGAACGTGCCGTCCGCGTCGACCCGCACCCCCTTGAAGAACGACACCGACGGCACCACGTCGCGTGGCCCGAGACCGTTCTTCAGCGCCGCGAGCAGCAGCAGTTCCCGGCCCGCCGGTGACGCCGATTCCGGTGCTCCTGCGCCGAAACGCTCGTCGTTGCCGTGACGGGTGGTGGTGCCCGCGAGCGCGTCGTGCCTGCCCGAGGTGTCGGCCACGACGGTGGCCAACACCCGGCCGAACCCGCTGAGCACGGGATGTCCGGTTCCGAGGTAGGCCTGCCACGGCACCTTGACGGTGTCGGCCACGTTGAGGCGCTCGTGCGGACCGTCGGCCCGGTGGATCAGCACGTGTGCACACGCGTCACCCTCGAGGTCGGTCAACCTGATGCGGGTGCCGCGTGCGAGAACGGCGGTCGTATATCCGCCCGGTGCAACGGTTTCCGACCACGTCAAGCAGTCGGCCGGCACTCCGTCAGGGGGCGTCGGGCTGCTGGTCGCGGGTACGTGGCGCATGGCGTCGGCGGTGCGGCCGTGCTGCGCCCTCGCGTGCGCCTTGGCGCCCGCGGTGGTGGCGGTATCCGGGTTGTCGGCGGGAGGTGAATCACGCACGTCGCTGGTCACGGTTGCTCCAGGGGCTCTCGACGTCGGTCCTCGACCGACATATCTGTCAGATGACAGTTTTCTCGCCCGGCCGCCGTCGATGGTTGCCGCGGTGTAACCGATGGCGGTCGGCGGGTTAACAACACGCTTCGCGCGTGTCCGCCGTGTGACGGGTGCGAGGTCACCCCGGTGGGCTGGTTAGATCGCGGGATCGGGGATTAATTCACCGCCAGCCCGGGTTGGGATTCCTCGGGGGCGCAATGGCGCGCCCATTTTTCGTGCCGCCGTACGTGTGGCGGCGGCGACAGCTTCGACAAGACGACAAGAGGGTACGAAGAGAACATGACCACGACCGTTAAAGCCATCGCAGCCACCTCGGCGACCGAACCGCTCACCCCGACCACCATCGAGCGCCGCGACGTCGGTCCGCACGACGTGGCATTCGACATCAAGTTCGCCGGCATTTGCCACAGTGACATCCACACAGTGAAGGGCGAGTGGGGACAGCCCAACTACCCCGTCGTGGCCGGGCACGAACTCGCCGGCGTCGTCACCGAGGTGGGTTCCGAGGTCACCAAGTTCAAGGTGGGCGACCACGTCGGCGTCGGCTGCTTCGTCGACTCCTGCCGTGAGTGCGAGAACTGCAAGAAGGGCCTTCAGCAGTACTGCACCGGTGGCGGCATGGTCGGCACCTACAACGCCATCGGCAAGGACGGCACCCCCACCTACGGCGGTTACAGCCAGGCGACCGTCGTCGACGAGAACTACGTGCTGAACATCCCCGACGGAATGCCGCTCGACCAGGCGGCTCCGCTGCTCTGTGCGGGTATCACCCTGTTCTCCCCGCTGCACCACTGGGGCGCGGGCCCCGGCAAGAAGGTCGCCATCATCGGGCTCGGTGGGCTCGGCCACGTCGGCGTCAAGCTCGCGCACGCGATGGGCGCCGAGGTCACGGTTCTGAGCCAGTCGCTGAAGAAGATGGAGGACGGGCTGCGCCTCGGCGCGAACGAGTACTACGCGACCAGCGACCCGGACACCTTCACCAAGCTGGCGGGCAAGTTCGACCTGATCCTCAACACCGTGTCCGCCAACCTGGACTTGGGCGCCTACCTCGGCCTGCTCGCGGTCGACGGCACGCTCGTCGAACTCGGCATGCCCGAGCACGCCATGGAGGTGCCCCCCTTCCCGCTCGCCGGAATGCGGCGCAGCCTGGCGGGTTCCATGATCGGTGGCATTCCGGAGACCCAGCAGATGCTGGACTTCTGCGCCGAACACGACGTTCTGCCCGAGATCGAGGTCATCGGTGCCGACTACGTCAACGAGGCCTACGAGCGCGTCCTCGCCAGCGACGTGCGGTACCGCTTCGTGATCGACACCGCGACGCTGTAGCAAACACACGACGGCCCAGACCCATCACGGGTCTGGGCCGTTTTGCGTCTCCGACCAGGTACGGGGCGCGCAGACCGACGGCGGGACGCCCCAAACGCGAATCGACGCGAATGTTGCCGTTCGACTTGTCGGATGCAGGTGTTGGTGCGACGCTCTGGAACAGACCGCAGACCCGCGGACCCGATTTCGCACTGAATCCGAAGCTGGAGGCCCACATGGGTGCCGATTCCGCAACTACCGACGACCCGGCAGCAGCCCGGGCCAACGGCCTGAAGAAGGGATCCATCGGCATCGTCGCGGTCATCTTCATGGCCGTGGCCAACGCCGCCCCGATCACCGCCATGACCGGCAACGTGCCCATTGCCGTCGGATTCGGCAACGGGCTCGGCGCCCCGGCCGGCTTCCTGTTCGCGACGATCATCCTGACGCTGTTCGCGCTCGGGTACGTCGCGATGGCCCGGCACATCACCACCACCGGAGCCTTCTACGGCTTCATCTCCCACGGCCTCGGCCAGACCTGGGGCATGGCCAGTGGCATGCTCGCCACGTTTGCCTACGTCGTGTTCGAGGGTTCGTTGATCGGTGGCTGTGCGTACTTCGCCAACGACGCCCTCAAGACGATCTTCAACGTCGACGTGCCGTGGCTCCTGATCGCCGTCGTCGCGATCGTCGCCATCGCCGTCCTGTGCTACTTCGACATCAGTTTGACCGCAGCCATTCTCGGCGTCACGCTCACCGCCGAGGTGCTCATCCTGCTGGCGCTCGCGTTCTCGGTGATCTTCTCCGGCGGCGGTCCCGACGGTCTGATGCTCGACCAGACGGTATTGCTGAACAACGCCTTCGAGAGTTTGCCGGCGGGCGCGTTCGGCACCGCAGCCGCAGCGGGGTCGATGGCCATCGGATTGTTCTTCGCGTTCTGGTCGTGGGTTGGCTTCGAGACCACCGCGGTCTACGGCGAGGAGTCGCGCAATCCCAAGAAGATCATCCCGAGGGCGACCATCATCGCCGTCGTCGGCCTCGGCCTGTTCTACACGTTCATCTCGGCCATGGTGATCGCCGGCAACGGCGCGAAGACCTCCGTCGAGACCTCCATCAGCGCATCGCCTCTCGACCTGTTCTTCAATCTGGTGCAGGCCAATCTGGGCGGCGTGCTGCTCGACGTCTACAAGGCGCTCCTGGTCATCGGATCCTTCGCCTGCGCGCTGGCCTTCCACAACGCGGCGTCGCGCTACCTCTACGCACTGGGCCGTGAGATGCCGTCGGAGAAGATCAAGTCGACCGTCGGCGGCACGCACCCCACGCACGGTTCGCCGTACATCGCCTCGACCATCCAGAGCGTGATCACGCTGCTGATCGTGCTGGCATTCGCGTTCTTCACCGCGGTCCAGGTGCCCGACGCCGACGGCACGCCGGTCGACACGCCCGCCCTGGTGCCCTACGTCAACGTCTACGGCCTGCTGGCGTTGATCGGCACCGCGGCGATCCTGCTGGTTCAGGCGATCTGTTCGGCGGCGGTCATCTGGTTCTTCTGGGTCAAGAAGACCCACCGGGGCAACGTGGTCACCACGCTGCTGTGCCCGCTCGTCGGCGGTGTGGCGATGCTGTACGTGGTCTGGTTGCTGTGGGACAACCGCGAATTCGCGGCCGGGCTCGCGGCGAAGTCCGACGTCTTCAAGGCGGCTCCGTACATGATCCTGGCGGTATTCCTGATCGGTCTCGCCTACGCGGTGTGGTTGCGCACCGCCAAGCCGACCGTATACGCGGAGATTGGTCGCACCGTCATGGAGGACGCGCACGAGCGCACCGACGCCTGACACGACGCCCGTCGAGGTCCCCGCACGTCATGCGTGCGGGGACGTTTGCGTTCAGCACAATTGGCGCCGGCGTCAAATGTCGTGCGCCACTATGTGTTTCGATCCGGGCGACACCGGTTACAGAGGGTCAGGCGCGACGACGCGTCGCTTCCAGCGCTCGTTATCGTGACTCACGCCACTGCGTGCCCGCACGTCTTTACGAAGAGGACACCATGGCAAGCAAGGCGTTTCCGGCCGATGACACGACGAGGAACTTCTTCGCCGTCAGTCTCGCCGTGGTGGCCGGCGTCGCCGACACCATCGGTTTCCTGGAGTACGGCCAGTTGTTCATGTCGTTCATGAGCGGCAACACCACCCGCTTCGGCGAGGCCGCCAGCTCCTTGGACTGGGTCGGCGTGGCCCGCTTCGGCTCGGTCATCGCGGTGTTCTGCTTGGGGGCCTTCCTCGGCACCCTGGTCGCGGCGTGGTCGGGCCGGTGGCGACTGTCCACCTTGCTGGTCATCACCGCGCTGCTGCTCACCCTCGGTCTGCTCATGCCGCAGGGACCGGACGCGGTGCCGCTGCACGCCTATCCCGTCGTCCTGGCCCTCGGCCTGCAGAACGCCACCCTGCAGGACGACGCTGGGCGCAGCATGGCGCTGACCTACGTGACGGGCACGGTGATCCGGTTCGGTGCCGGGTTGGCCAACATCCTGCTCCACAAGCCTGCGCCGTCGTTCTGGATTCAGGGTCCGCTGTGGGCGGGTCTCACCGCGGGTGCCATCTTCGGCGGGGTTCTCCAACACACATATGGCGAGCAGGCATTCTTGGCTCCCGCCGCGCTGGCCGGAGCCCTGGCCGCAGTCGCGCTCGTGATGACGCTGCTGAGGCCGACCAGCCCGCTGGTGCTGAATGACGCTGCGCCGCAACCGGACGCCGCTCCCGACGCTCCGCCCACAGTGGTGATCCCGGCCGGGCAACCACGCCGCTAGGCTCCCATCATGAGCCCGTCCGCGGATCGTAGGTCGCGTGGTCGGGTGGTCTTGGTGGCGATGCTGTGCGCCGCGGCCCTGGTCGGATGCGGCGCCACGACGCCCGGCCAGCCGGCCGCCACGTCCAGCACTACCGTGGCCCCACCACGGGATCCAGACGCTACTTTGCGCGACCGCCCGCCGTTCGAGGCGGCCCAGCAGCAGTACCTGGCCGCCGTGACCGACGCGGCCAATCGCATCGCCGCCCTCGTCCCCGGGCTGACGTGGCACGTGGAGGAGAACAGCTGGCGAGGCTGTGGCGGAGAGTTCCTCCACACCAAGGGCGTTCAGGCGTACGTATTCGCGGTGTTCAGCGGTCGCACTCCCGATGCCGTGTGGCCGAGAACGGTCCGGATCGTGGTGGACGCCGCCGCCGGGGTTGGTGCCACCACGGTGCGGCCGCTCGCCGACCGGCCCGCTGATCACGAGCTCGTCGTCACCGGACCCGAGGGCGTCGAGGTGCGATTTGGGACGGCCGCGGCGACGGTGCTGTCGATGAAGTCCGACTGCCGGCTGCGCCAGCAGACGCCGCCGCGCTGACGCGGTCGATCAGCGCACTCCGACCGCGAACACGACGACCGCCACGAAGCCGAACAATGCCGCCGCGAAGGCACCCTCGGCCACCGGCCAGACCCGGCCCCTGACGGCCGCCACTACGCTGAGCACACCGGCCAGGATCAGCGCGGCCACCGGCGCGAAGAACCAGTAGTAGAGCACCGCCCAGGGCGACATCGCGAGCAGGCCGAGTACGAATCCCAAGAGCACGCAGGGTGATCCAGGTTCACGGATGCGGCGCGTCATGACGCGGTCGACCTCGGAGGACATCAGCTCATCCCCCAGCGGTACCACTGGGTCTGCAGGACCAACGATCCGAGGACCAGCCAACCGCCCGTCGGCCCGACCACCAGCGTCAGGCCGACGGTGCGCAGATGGCGGTAGCCGCCAAATCTGGCCAGCGCGACACCCACCGCAGCCAGGACAAGCCAGACCACCGCGGCCAGCATCAGGCGGTGCGTGTCGGCGGCGGCATGGGACGTTGCGTCGCCGGGCGCTCCGATCGTCAGCGCCGCGACGAGGCCCCAGAACAGCCCGCCGACCAGCGCGCCGCCGACGACGCCGGCGCGCCAAGCTAGATCACCGTTCGAGGACGACGTCGTCGTGGAGGTCACCGTTCTCATCCTCCACCATCTCGACGACCAGTCGCACCGCAGGTTTGGCGATGCCGCGGGCGTGCCGACGCGCAACGCCGGGCGAATTTGCTCTTCCCCGTCGGTCATCGGGTATGAGTGAGCACCGATCGGGTCGGACTACGAATGGAACGCCGCCTACGACCCCAATCTCGAGGGCACCGATGGCGGGTTCTACTTCGGCGGCGTCAATGCCGTTGCGGCATATTGGGGGTCTGGTCCCGCTGTACACACCGGGCCCGTGGCAGCAGGGCAGCTCGATGTCTCACCTCGACGACGACACGTTCATCGGGGCGGATCAGCAGATGATGAACGCGAGGACCGATTCGGGTCTCGGCGTACGGGTGCTCAGCCCCATCGAACTGGGCATCCTGAAGGACATCGGCTACACCGTGGTGATTCCGAGCGTCGTCAATCCCAGCATCGCGGTCTAGGTCGTGGTCTCGCGGGACTCGATTCCGGGAGCCTGAGCGCTGGGCACCACCGGCAGGTCCACTCGCTCGGTGACGGTGTTCGCGGCGTCGGCACTGTCCTAGGCTCGTCCCGTGCTGATCGACGAACACGTGATCACGGTCCCGTTGGACCACCAGAATCCGGACGGGCGCACCGTCGAGATCTACGCCCGCGAGATCTCCGCCCGCGGTGGAAAGCACCTGCCCTACCTGCTCTTCCTGCAGGGCGGGCCCGGTAACGAGGCGCCCCGGCCCACCGCGGGCCCGCCGTCGCCGTCGTGGCTCGAGCGTGCGTTGCAGGACTACCGCGTGATCATGCTCGACCAGCGGGGCACCGGCCGGTCGACGCCGTACGGGACGCCGGGACCCGGGGACGCCGAACGGCTGACGCATTACCGCGCCGATGCGATCGTTCAAGACGCAGAAGCCCTGCGGCAGCATCTCGGCGCCCGGACGTGGAGTCTGTTGGGTCAGTCCTTCGGTGGGTTCTGCTCGCTGCACTACCTCACCGTCGCGCCGGACAGCCTCGACGAGGTCTACTTCACCGGTGGTCTGCCGCCGGTCGGGCGTGCCGTCGACGACGTCTACTCGGGCGCCTACGACATGATGCGCGTGCTGAACCGGCGCTATCACGAGCGATTCCCGCACGACGGGGCGCGGTTGCGCGACCTGCTGGACCGCTGTGACGCGGGCGAGGTGAAAACCCCTGCGGGTGAGCCCATTTCACGACGGCTGATGCGTACCATCGGTCACCGGCTGGGCATGGACGGCGGCGCGGAGAGCGTGCACCACCTGCTCGAGCTCGACTCCGCCTCGCCCGCGTTCCGGCACGACGCGGCCGAGATGCTGCCCTTCGGTTCCCGTAATCCGCTATATGCGATCTTGCACGAGTCGAGCTACGCCGACGGCGGGGCCACGCGATGGTCGGCCGACCGCGTTGCGCCCGGTGACTTCCTCGGCGAGTCGCTCCTTCTCACCGCGGAGCACATCTTTCCGTGGCACTTCGAGGAGACGGCCGGTCTGCGGCCGTACGCGGACGTCGCGCGCACACTCGCCGAGCACGACTGGCCCCGCCTGTACGACGCCGAGGTGCTGGCGCAGGTGGACGTCCCGTGCGCTGCCGTGATCTACGCCGACGACCCATACGTGCTGCGAGGGTTCTCCGAGGAAACCGCCGACCTGCTACCGGGCATGCGGCGTTGGCTCACCAACGAATATCTGCACAACGGCCTGCGCATGGACGGCAGACGCGTACTCGACCGCCTGATCTCGCTCGCGCGTGGCTGAGTCGGTTTAGAAGTCCCAGTCGTCGTCGGTGGTGTTGACGGCCTTGCCGATGACGTAGCTCGACCCGGAGCCGGAGAAGAAGTCGTGGTTCTCGTCGGCATTGGGGCTCAGCGCCGACAGGATCGCCGGGTTGACGTCGGTCTCGTCCTTGGGGAACAGCGCCTCGTAGCCGAGGTTCATCAGCGCCTTGTTGGCGTTGTAGCGCAGGAACTTCTTGACGTCCTCGGTGAGCCCGACCCCGTCGTAGAGGTCCTGGGTGTACTCGACCTCGTTGTCGTAGAGCTCGAAGAGCAGCTCGTAGGTGTAGTCCTTCAGCTCGGCCTTGCGGGCCTCATCCGCCTGAGCCAAGCCCTTCTGGAACTTGTAGCCGATGTAGTAGCCGTGCACCGCCTCGTCACGGATGATCAACCGGATCATGTCGGCGGTGTTGGTGAGCTTGGCGCGACTGCTCCAGTACATCGGCAGGTAGAAGCCGGAGTAGAACAGGAAGCTCTCCAGCAGCGTCGAGGCCACCTTGCGCTTGAGCGGATCGTCGCCCTTGTAGAAGTTCATCACGATCTCGGCCTTGCGCTGCAGGTTCGGGTTCTCCTCCGACCAGCGGAACGCCTCGTCGATGTCCACCGTCGAGCACAGGGTGGAGAAGATGTTGCTGTAGCTCTTGGCGTGCACCGACTCCATGAACGCGATGTTGGTGTAGACGGCCTCTTCGTGCGGGGTGATCGCATCGGGGATCAGGCTCACCGCGCCGACGGTGCCCTGGATGGTGTCGAGCAGCGTCAGGCCGGTGAAGACCCGCATCGTGAGCTGCTTCTCGTGATCGTTGAGCGTGCCCCAGGACGGGATGTCGTTGGACACGGGCACCTTCTCGGGCAACCAGAAGTTGCCAGTCAAGCGCTCCCAGACCTCGGCATCCTTCTCGTCGTGAACGCGGTTCCAGTTGATGGCCGAGACCCGGTCGATCAACTTGATTCCATCAGACACTGTGAACCCCAATTCGATGCGTGGCGAGTAGCTCCCACGACACTACAACTGGGGTGTGACAACGCGCGCGAACACAACCACTTGTGTTCGCGTGTCGTCATCAGCGACCGATGAACCGGTACTCGTCACGCTTGAAACGCCTGGTCGCCAGCCAGTACTGCCACGTCATGCCACTCCAGAGCACCCGGTTGACGCCGTGGGAGTCCAGGTACCAACTGCGGCACCCCCCGGTGTTCCACACCGTCTTGGACAGACCGTCCTGCAAATCGGCGTTGAACGCGTCCTGCGCGTCGCGCGTGGGCGCCGCCGCCTGGGCACCCGCCCGGTCGACCGCGGCGATCGCCTTGGCGACGTAGCGGATCTGCGCCTCGATCATGAACACCACCGAGTTGTGCCCGAGCCCTGTGTTCGGGCCGAGCAGGAAGAACAGGTTGGGCATGTCGGCGACGGCGACGCCGCGATGCGCCTCGACGCCCTCGCGGTCCCACCGCCGAACCAGGTCCTCACCACCCGGACCGGTGACGTCGACGTAGGAGTACGAGTCGGTGACGTGGAAGCCGGTGGCGAACACCACCACGTCGACGGGGTGTTCGACGCCGTCGGCGGTGACGATGCCGTCGCGGGTCATCCGCTCGATGCCCTCGGTGATCACCTGGGTCTTGGGGTTGGCGATGCCGCGATAGTAGGTGTCGGAGTTGAGGATTCGCTTGCACCCGGTGCGATAGTTCGGAGTCAGCTTGCGCCGCAGCGCCTTGTCCTTCACCGCGCGCCGGATGTTCCACTTACCCAGCAGGGCGCCCACCTTCAGCAGCCAGGGTTGTTTGGTCATGCCGAAGCCGACCACCTCGTGCATCCAGTAGATCAGCACGCGCGCCAAGGCTCGCGCGCCCGGGACGTTCGTGAACATCTGGCGAACCCACTGCGGGAGGGCATTGTTGGGCCGCGGCATCACCCAGGGTGGCGTGCGCTGGTAGACCTGCAGTTCGGCGACGTCCTCGACGATGACGGGCACCAATTGAATCGCGCTGGCTCCGGTGCCGATGACGGCGACGCGCTTGCCGGTGATGTCGACCGAGTGGTCCCACTGCGCGGAATGGAATACGGCACCGGTGAATTGGTCGTCGCCCGGGATGTCGGGGGTCAGCGGGATGTGCAGCGCCCCGGCGGCCGAGACGAGGAACTGGGTGACGTACTCAGCCCCGTCGGCGGTGTACACGTGCCATCGCATCTCGGCGTCGTCCCACCGGGCCCGCTCGACGCGGGATCCGAAGCGGATGTAGCGGCGTAGGCCGTACTTCTCGGTGACACCCTTGAGGTAGTCGAAGATCTCGGGCTGAAGGGACCACATGTGGGTCCAGTCCGGCTTGGGCTCGAAGGAGAACGAATACATGTGTGACGGAATGTCGCAGGCACAGCCGGGATAGGTGTTGTCCCGCCAGGTGCCGCCGATGTCGTCGGCCTTCTCGAGGATGACGAAGTCCTCGGCGCCGAAGCCTTGCTTCTGCAGGGCGATGGCCATGCCAAGACCGGAGAAACCGCTGCCGATGATGACGGCGCGGGTGCGGACGGGGCTCTGCTGCGCCGTGACGGCGTCTGCCTCTTCGGCGATGGTCATGCCGCCACGATACTTGGGAACGCGGGTACCGGGTATCAGGCCACGGATTCGCGTCTGCGGACACCCTCGTGCAGTGGCAGATCGGGGTCGATCTTGATGCCGAGCAGCTCGCACGTGCCGTAGATGGCGGCCAGCATCAACGTCGTCATGTGCGCGACGAACTGCTCCGGGGGCATGCGCCGGGGACTGTCGGGTCCGGGTCCGAGCCACCACTCCGTCGCCGCGGCGGCCGAACCAAACGTCGTGAACGCCGCCAGTTCCATGGCCGTCGCGTCGAGTTCCATCTCGCGCAATTCGTCGTTGAAGATGGCCGCCATCGCCAAGGTGACGTCACGACCCTCGTTGAGCGCACGCATCGTCTCGCTCTGCTCGGCGAAGCGTCCCTGGATCAAGAACCGGCACACGTTGGGATGCTCGTCGACGAGGTGGACGTACTTCTCCACGCTGCGGAGGATGACGTCGCGGGCCGGGTCGGTGCCCACGTTGATCGACGGAATGATGGCTCCCCACAACATGTCTCGGAGCCGCTCACCGATTGCTTGGAAGAGGTCCGACTTGTCGGTGAAGTGCCGGTAGATCTTCGGCTTGGCGGTGCCGGCCTCCTCGGCGATCTCGCGCAACGAGAGTTCGGGACCGAGTTTGTCGATCGCGCGGAAGGCGGCGTCGACGATTTCGGCCCTGACCTTCTTGCGATGTTCGCGCCACCGCTCGCTCCTGGCGTCGACCTTGACCCCCGGCGGGGTGCCCGGTTGGGGGCGAGAGGGTCTGCGCACGGACTCACTGTACCGGCTGAACGCGGCTGACCTGCCAAGACCGCGTCGCGGGCGCGCGCGGGGCACGTGTCGACCGGTCAGCGCGGGTAGCATCTGGAGCCGATATCCCCCAGCAGAGCGAGACGAGACTGATGACGCAGCGGTACGACCTGGTGATTGCCGGCGGCGGGCCCTCCGGCGCCGCCGCAGCCTGGCAGGCAGCCCAGACCGGCGCCAAGGTGGTCGTCTTGGACAAGGCCGAATTCCCGCGCGACAAGCCGTGCGGCGACGGTTTGACCGCGCGGGCGGTCAGCTACCTGCAGAAGATGGGCCTGGCTCGGGAAGTCGACGAGTTCCACCGGGTCAACCGGGTGACGGTGTTCAGCCCGTCGCAGTGGGAGCTGTCGTTCCCCACCCGCCCCGGCATGCCGAACCACGGTTACGTCGCCCCCCGCCCGCAGCTGGACACCCTGCTGCTCAAGCACGCTGAGGCCGCGGGCGCCGAGGTCCGCCAGTCTTGTGAGGTGACGGGCCCCGAGCTCGACGACACCGGTCGCGTCGTCGGCGTCGTCCTCAAGAGTGGCGAGAAGGTCCTCGGTGACGCCGTCATCGCGGCCGACGGCGCCTACTCCCCCATCAAGCGGGCACTGAAGATCGACTCGGAGTACAACGGCTACTCGGCAATCGCGATTCGCGCCGAGATGCCGGCCAACAAGCCGGACTCCGACTCGCTCGACATCTACCTCAACCTCAAGTTCAACGGCGATCAGCTGCCCGGCTACGCGTGGGTGTTCCCGTTCGGCGGCGGCCGCATCAACATCGGCCTGGGTTACGTCAACAGCTACAAGGACTGGCAGAAGATCAACGCCACCCAGTTCATGGGCGAGTTCATGAAGATGCTGCCCCGCGACTGGGACCTGCCGCCGATCGAGGAGCTCAAGAAGGACAAGCTGGTCCGGGCGTGGCGGCTGCCGATGGGCTTCACCGCGTGGCCGCCGTGGCGCCCGGGCGTGTTGTTCACCGGTGACTCACTCGGCGCGGGCAAGCCGGCTTCGGGTGCGGGCATCTCCAAGGCACTCGAATCCGGTCTGGCGGCTGGCGAGTGCGCGATCGCGGCGCTCACCAACGGCGGCCCCGACGACTTCACCAACTACGCGCAGCGGATGGAGGCGGCGTGGGGCCGGGAGTACCGACGTGGTCGGTACTTCCACAAGCTCGCCGGCATCCCCGCCGTGGCGAACAACGGCATCAAG
This sequence comes from Mycobacterium yunnanensis, assembly GCF_025823185.1. Lineage (GTDB taxonomy): Bacteria > Actinomycetota > Actinomycetes > Mycobacteriales > Mycobacteriaceae > Mycobacterium > Mycobacterium yunnanensis. The sequence continues at coordinate 167,916 of NZ_JACKVK010000022.1, read as the reverse complement.
CTGATCGACAACGCGTTCTTCCGGGACCGGATGCTCAAGGCGTTGTACAAGAAGGAACAGGGACCGCAGCATCGGGTGAAGTAGCCGCTCACCGCACATCTATTGTGCAACAACGTTTTTCACCTCGCGACGCGACGTTCCGCGCGTCGCCGCGTCGTCATGGGTCGCGCGGGGCATCGGTGCCGCCAGTGGGCCGGGCAGTCTCGCATCCGTGTCATTGAGACAACGGTAAGAAAACGCCGACGTTGCGAACCTTGACCGGTTCGTGTTGTTCCTGTGACCTGAGTAGCCCATCGTTACCGAAGTGAAATGAGTGCATTGAGGCATTCGTAACCGGCGACCCGGGAGTACTCCATGACGTCATTGACCCTCCACCGATCGTGGACCTCCCCCACCCTGCGCAACGCCATGGTGGTGCGCGAGGGGTTCGCCTGGGCGCACGTCGTCGACGCGGCAGCCTTGATCGTCCGTCCGGTCGTGGTCACGCTGGGCATCGCCGCCGCAGCCGTCATGTGGCCGGCCCACGCCCACGCCGACGTCACCGCCGACTCGACGACGAACGTGCTCAACGGCGTCGGCATCGGCAACAACGGCCCGGTCAGCACGACGATTGCCGGAGCGGGACAGTCGATTTGCCCGATGCTGGTGCAGCCGGGCAGTCAGCTGGCGACCATCGCGGCGCAAGCGTCCGGCCAGAGCGGCTTGGCACCGACCATTGCGGGCTGGGTGGCCACCATGGTCATCCAATCGCAGTGCCCCGGCTGGATGACCTCCCTGTCCAACGGTCAGGTGCCGGCCGGGTTGGGCGCACTGACCAACGTGGCCGCCCCGGCACTGGGGGTTCCCGGCGCCGCGGCCGCCACGCCCGGCGGGCTGCAGATTCCCGGCCTCTGACCGCGGATCAGGCGGTGAACGCGTACTGCACGTTCTCCCCGACGGGTAGGAAGCCGAGCCGCCGGTAGATCGCGTTGGACACCGGATTGGCGTCGTCGGCGAAGAGCACCACGTCACGGGCGCCCCGTCGCCAGGCCTGCCGCACGGCCTCCGCGGTGACCGCCGCGCCGTATCCCCGGCTTCGGTGCTGCGGTGGGGTGTACACCGGACCGATCCGCGACATGCCCAGCAGCACGCCGTGAACCCTAGCCATCGCCACCGGCTCCGCGTTCACGGTCCACAGGACGACGCGACCGCCCGCGTCGGCGACGGCGGCAAGCGCGCGGCGATGCGCCGCCGGATCCGACTCGGCGCCGAACGCCTCGGTGAAGAACGCGTCGAACCAGCTCGTGATCAGGTCGGCATCCGCCTCGTCGGCGAGCCGAGGTGTGCCGGTGACGCCGACCGGAGCGCACAGGTCGCCCAATCGGTACAACGTCTCGGAGAACGACAGCTCCGCAGTGGCACCCGTGGCCTCGACCCAGCACCGACTGAATGCCGTTGCAGTGTCGAACGTTCCACGCACGCCAGGTAGATCCGGCCGCGCGGATGCCAGGACCGACGTCGACTCCTTGGTCAACGTCGGCGGCAGCCCGCTGACCAACAACGTCGAGTCGCGCATCTGCAGCGCAGCGCCAACGGTGCCCCCGCAGTCCGAGGCGCCCAACAGCAGATGATCGGCCGGCCACGGGGAGGTGCGCAGGGTGGTCAGCTCGGTGGTGAAGCGCACCGGGTCACGGCGATACACCCAGCGCGCCACCGGGCCGAAGCCCGCCGGCGACGCGTACAGGTGAACGTTCATGCCTACGAGGGTGACCCACGGGCCGCGCGGATTCCACTGATTTATCGGCCGCGAGACGTCAGCGGAGGCCGCGCTTGGTCGGTCCCGGTGTACGGGCGACCTTTCCCGCGGCGGCGCGAGCGGCCTGCTTGGCCAATGTCTTCTCCCGTGCGGTGCGCTTTGGTGCGGCCCCCGCCTGCCCGCGCGACGAGCCAGGAGTGCGGCCGCGGACGACGCCGATGAACTCGGCGACCAGCGCCGGCTGCTCCCCCGCCGGCACGGCGAGGGCGACCGGGCAGGTGGGGGCGTCGACGACCGGTCGGTAGGTGAGGTCCTTGCGATGGTGCAGCCTGGCCAGTGACTGCGGGACGACGAGCACGCCGACCCCGGCCGCGACCAGTTCGGTTGCGTCCCCCACTGTTTCGGGACGATGCTCGGCATTCGTCCCGGGGTGCGCGTCCCACGCGACGACGTCGTCGAGCGGTACGAGCACCAATTCGCCGTCGACATCCGCGGCGGTGACGGCGTCGGCGGCGGACAGCAGATGATCGGTGGGCACCACGACCACCGTCGTCTCTTCGTAGAGCGGGATGAGCGCCAGTGCGGACGGGTCGGCAGGCGGGCGGAGCAGCGCGACGTGCACCAGGCCGGTGCGTACCGCCTCGGCGGCGTCGGCCGCGGTGACGGGGCGCAGCTCAAGGGGGACGTCGGGGTGGCGTCGAGTCCACGTCCGGGCCCACTTTCCCGGCGTCACACCCGGGACGTACCCCACCACGAGCGCAGCCGCGGAGGTCGGCGAGGATGAGGCCACCGACCCAGGCTACCGATAGCATTCCCGTCATGAGCAGGCCGAACGCGCAGTCCATGAAACCCGCCACCGCGGCGAAGAAGCTCGACGTCTACCTGCCCGCGACGCCCGTGGAGTTTCAGGAGAACGCCATCACCCGGGCCGAGCTCGCCGCCCTGCAGGACGATCCGCCACAGTGGCTCAAGGACCTCCGCAAGGACGGCCCCCATCCGAAGAACCTCGTCGCGGCGAAGCTGGGCGTGTCGATTGCCGGTCTCGGGCGTGGCGGGGTCACCGAGGCGCTGACGACCGAGCAGATCGCCGCGCTGCTGGAGGAGAAGCCCGACTGGCTGGTCGCCGAGCGCGAGAGCTACCAGGCCGTGCTGCGCGAGGAACGCCGCGTCAAGGCAATGCGGGAGGATCAGGCTCGCGAAGGCTGATCCGCGCCGAATGGCCAGTTAGGGCGCGCTCATCGGCAATTGCCGTGCGACAGCTGGCCACTCGGCGTCGCATGACCCTAGGGCGCGGCCGCGGAGTCGATCCAGAAGATCTGCCAGGAGTGGCCGTCCAGGTCGTTGTAGCTGCGTCCATACATGGTGCCGTGATCTTCGGCGTCGCCCTCGGTGCCGCCCGCGGCGATGGCGCGATCGACCAGAGCGTCCACCGCGGCGCGGGAGTCGACGCCAAGACAGACGACGCACTCCTTGGTCGACGCGTCGGCGGTCCGCACCGGGTGCAACGAGTCGAAGGCCTCCCGCGCCAGGAGCATGACGAAGTGGTTGTCGCCCAGCACTACGGTGACCGCGTTGTCACTGCTGAATCGCTCGTTGAACGAATACCCGAGGCTGCCGAAGAACTCTCGCGAGCGGTCGACGTCGGCGACGGGAAGGTTGACGAACATCGTCGTGTGCACGGGCGGCCTCCAAGGCGTCGTCGGCGTCCCGCTGGACACCGTCGAAGGGACAGACCACGCCGCGCCTGAAAACTCATTGCCCGGGGCGGGGCCTGACCCTGAACATGCACCGAGGGTTGCGATTCTCGTCGAGTCGCAACCCTCAGGGCAGTCTCACGCGTCGGGCGTCACAACATGCAGCTGACGCAGCCCTCCACCTCGGTGCCCTCCAACGCCATCTGGCGCAGGCGGATGTAGTACAGCGTCTTGATGCCCTTGCGCCAGGCGTAGATCTGCGCCTTGTTGACGTCGCGCGTGGTGGCGGTGTCCTTGAAGAACAACGTCAGCGACAGACCCTGGTCGACGTGCTGGGTGGCCGCGGCGTAGGTGTCGATGATCTTCTCGTAGCCGATTTCGTAGGCATCCTGGTAGTACTCCAGGTTGTCGTTGGTCAGGTACGGCGCCGGGTAGTAGACGCGACCGATCTTGCCTTCCTTGCGGATTTCGATCTTGCTCGCCACCGGGTGGATCGAGCTGGTGGAGTGGTTGATGTAGCTGATCGACCCCGTCGGCGGCACGGCCTGCAGGTTCTGGTTGTAGATGCCGTGCTGCTGCACCGACTCCTTCAACCGCTTCCAGTCCTCCTGCGTCGGAATGCGAATGCCCGCGTCCGCGAACAGTTCCCGCACCCGCTGGGTGGCCGGCTCCCACACCTGCTCGGTGTACTTGTCGAAGAACTCCCCCGACTTGTACTTGGAGCGTTCGAAGCCGCCGAACGCCGTACCGCGCTCGATCGCGATGCGGTTGCTCGCCCGCAGTGCGTGATACAGCACGGTGTAGAAGTACATGTTGGTGAAGTCGACGCCCTCTTCGGAGCCGTAGAGGATGCGCTCGCGGGCCAAGTACCCGTGCAGGTTCATCTGACCGAGGCCGATCGCATGGGAATCGTTGTTGCCCTGCTCGATCGACGGCACCGACCAGATGTGCGTCTGGTCGCTGACCGCCGTCAACCCGCGGATCGACGTCTCGATGGTCTGCGCGAAGTCCGGCGAGTCCATCGCCTTGGCGATGTTCAGCGAACCGAGGTTGCAGGAGATGTCCTTGCCCACCTTGGCGTAGCTGAGGTCGTCGTTGAACAGCGACGGCGTGGAGACCTGAAGGATCTCCGAGCACAGGTTGCTGTGCGTGATTTTGCCCTCGATCGGGTTGGCCCGGTTCACGGTGTCCTCGTACATGATGTACGGGTAGCCGGACTCGAACTGCAGCTCGGCCAGGGTCTGGAAGAACTCGCGCGCCTTGATCTTCGTCTTGCGGATCCGGGCGTCGTCGACCATCTCGTAGTACTTCTCGGTCACCGAGATGTCGGCGAACGGCATCCCGTACACACGCTCGACGTCGTACGGCGAGAACAGGTACATGTCCTCGTTCTTCTTGGCCAGCTCGAAGGTGATGTCCGGGATCACCACGCCGAGGGACAGCGTCTTGATGCGAATCTTCTCGTCGGCGTTCTCGCGCTTGGTGTCGAGGAAGCGGTAGATGTCGGGGTGGTGCGCGTGCAGGTACACCGCACCGGCGCCCTGGCGGGCACCGAGCTGGTTGGCGTAGGAGAACGAGTCCTCGAGCAGCTTCATGATCGGGATGACACCCGAGCTCTGGTTCTCGATGTTCTTGATCGGCGCACCGTGCTCACGAATGTTGCTCAGCAGCAACGCCACTCCGCCACCGCGCTTGGACAGCTGCAGCGCGGAGTTGATGGAGCGCCCGATGGACTCCATGTTGTCCTCAATGCGGAGCAAGAAGCACGACACCGGCTCGCCGCGCTGCTTCTTGCCCGAGTTCAGGAACGTCGGGGTGGCCGGCTGGAAGCGGCCGTCGATGATCTCCTCGACCAGCTTCTCGGCGAGCATGGTGTCACCGGCGGCCAGGGTCAGTGCCACCATGACGACGCGGTCCTCGAAGCGCTCCAGGTAGCGCTTTCCGTCGAAGGTCTTCAGGGTGTATGACGTGTAGTACTTGAACGCGCCCAGGAACGTCGGGAAGCGGAACTTCTTGGCGTAGGCGCGGTCCAGCAGCGACTTGACGAAGTTGCGGGAGTACTGGTCGAGCACCTCGCGCTCGTAGTAGTCCTTCTCGATCAGGTAGTCGAGCTTCTCGTCCTGGCTGTGAAAGAAGACGGTGTTCTGGTTGACGTGCTGCAGGAAGTACTGATTGGCGGCTTCGCGATCCTTGTCGAACTGGATCTTGCCGTCCTTGTCGTACAGGTTGAGCATCGCGTTGAGCGCGTGGTAGTCGGTTTCCCCCGGGAGCGCGTGAACGCCGGTGGTGGTCAAAGGTTCTGCAGTGACGGTTGGTGACACGTCTGGTCCTTCCAGAAGTCGGCAAGCCCCGCGCGGACGGCGAAGACGTCGTCGGTGGTGCCCATGAGTTCGAAGCGATAGAGGTAGGGGACGCCGCACTTGCGTGAGACGACGTCTCCGGCATAGCCGAATTCGGCACCGAAGTTGGTGTTGCCCGCGGCGATGACGCCGCGGATCAACGACCGGTTGTGTTCGTCGTTGAGGAAGCCGATGACTTGTTTGGGAACGTAGCCCCCGGCATTGGGGTCGGGTCCGTTGGCGTGACCGCCACCGTAGGTCGGCAGTACCAGCACGTAGGGCTCGCTCACCCGGATGCGGTCGCGCAGGGGAATGCGGATGGCGGGCAGCTCCAGCTTCTCGACGAAGCGGTGCGTGTTCTCCGAGACGCTGGAGAAGTAGACCAGGTTGCCCACCGCTCCTCCTCTCCTACCCGCCGGGTCGATCTCGATCAGGCGGTGGCGGTGGCGGTGGCGCCGGACAGCAGCTTGATGCGGTCCGGACGGAAGCCCGACCAGTGGTCGGCGCCGGCGACGACCACGGGGGCCTGCAGGTAGCCGAGCGCCATGACGTAGTCACGCGCTTCCGGGACCTCGGTGATGTCGACGACCTCGTACGCGATGCCCTGCTTGTCGAGCGCCTTGTAGGTGGCGTTGCACTGGACGCAGGCGGGCTTGGTATAGACGGTGACGGTCATCTTCGGCGCGACTCCTCTTTCGAAGGCTATCTAACTGGCTACTGCTATCCCCATTTAGTTCAGCAGCCCGGCGACCCGTCGAATTCCTGCCGTCGAAGCCCGGGGACCGCCGGCTGAATCCTCCCGATTCGCCTGGTTCCCGAACTCCGACTGACCTGACGCGGTACACGTACCGTGGGGGCCTGTCGGTCTGCAGAACACTACACCTAGTGGCCGACATTCCGAAGAGATACAAGATGTTCTGAACGACATTGATGGAATTCCCTGGTCGTAAGCCCACATCTCGTCGAACCTCCCGGCGTGTCGGGCGTGCGAATCCCTCCGTGTCGTGCCATGACGACAGGTCTACCACCACCCCCCGACAGGTTCTCCACAGGCTCCATCCACAGCAAAGCCGCCGACGACCCCTTATTCGGGGGTCGCCGGCGGCCGTGGTGAGAGACGTCAGCCGTCTGTCAGCTGACTTCGGCGGCCAGCTTCTCCACCACCTCGCGGACCTGCTGGACCACGTCGGCGGTCTCCCGCGGATGCTTGTCCTCGAAGATCGCCGCCGGAAGCGACAGCTTGACGTCCTCGACGACGCGAGGGCCGGCAATGCCAAAGGACTTGCGGGTCTCGTCGTGGGCCCACACCCCGCCGTACTGCCCCAGCGCGGTGCCGATGACGGCCAGCGGCTTGCCGTTGAGCGCGCCGTTGCCGTAGGGCCGCGAGAGCCAGTCGATCGCGTTCTTCAGCACGCCGGGGATGCTGCCGTTGTACTCGGGGGTGACCACCAGCGCGGCGTCGGCCTCAGCGGCCGCCAGGCGCAGCGCCTCGACCGCTTCGGCCACCCCGTCACCGTCGACGTCTTCGTTGTAGAAGGGCAGTTCGCCCAGCCGGTCGAACGGCTGCAGCGACACTCCCGCCGGCGCCGACTCGCTCGCCACCTGCGCCAGCTGGCGATTCAGCGATCCCGCGCGGAGGCTGCCGACGAGTACGAGGATCTTCACGTCTGCCATGTTCTTGAACCCTTTCGGTCGATTCGTCCCGATCTTCCCACAGCATAACCGGACCGCGGTCCGATTGATTCCGGCTGAGCTAAAGTGCAGGCATGAGCGAAGCTGGCGGGCTGGTCGGGCTTCCGGTCACCGAGTCCGCGCCGGTCGAACGCGGCGACGCGGCCCGCAACCGGGCCCTCCTGCTGGCCGCCGCCCGGCGGCTCATCGACGAGCACGGGGCCGACACCGTCACGATGGACGACGTCGCCGCCGCCGCGGGGGTCGGCAAGGGCACCCTGTTCCGCCGCTTCGGCAGCCGCGCCGGCCTGATGATCGTTCTCCTCGACGAGGACGAGAAGGTCGAGCAACGCGCGTTCATGTTCGGTCCCCCACCGCTTGGCCCCGGCGCTCCGCCGCTGACCAGGCTCATCGCCTACGGACGGGAACGTCTGCAGTTCGTCTGGGATCACCGCGCGCTGCTCGCCGACGCCAACACCGATCCCCACATGCGCTTCAACGCACCGGCCTCGCTGCACCGCACCCACGTGCGGATGCTGCTCGAGTCCGCGGGCACCTCCGGAGACCTGGAGGCACAAACCCAGGCGCTGCTGTCGCTGCTGGACGCCGACTACGTCACCCACTCGGTCGAAGATCTCGGGCACGATCTCGACCGCCAAGGTGACGGATGGGAAAGCTTGGCGCGCAAGCTCTGCGGGAACTAGTGGCCCATGGCCTGGGTGCTGCACGTCGACCTCGACCAGTTCCTCGCGTCGGTCGAACTGCGGCGCAGGCCCGACCTCGTCGGCCTGCCGGTGATCGTCGGCGGCAACGGCGACCCCACCGAACCGCGCAAGGTGGTGACCTGCGCGTCCTACGAGGCACGCAAGCGCGGCGTGCACGCGGGCATGCCGCTGCGGGTGGCGGCGCGCAAGTGCCCTGAGGCGACGTTCCTTCCGTCGGACCCCGACGCCTACGACGCGGCGTCGGCGGAGGTGATGGCGTTGCTCCGCGACCTCGGCCATCCCCTCGAGGTGTGGGGCTGGGACGAGGCATACCTCGGGGCCGACGTCGACGACCCCCACGCACTGGCCCAACACGTCCGCGACGTCGTCGAGGCCGGGACCGGGCTGTCGTGCTCGGTCGGCATCAGCGACAACAAGCAACGCGCCAAGGTGGCCACCGGCTTCGGCAAGCCGGCCGGAATCTACCGCCTCGACGACCAGAACTGGATGGCGGTGATGGGCGACCGGGGCGTCGGCGACCTCTGGGGAGTCGGACCCAAGACCACCAAACGACTTGCCGCCCTTGGCATCACCACCGTCGGCGATCTCGCCGCGACCGACGCCGAGGTGCTCGTCGCGGCATTCGGCCCCAGCACGGGGCTCGGCATCCTGCTGCTGGCCAAGGGCGGCGGTGACACCGAGGTCAGCACGACGCCGTGGGTGCCTCGATCCCGCAGTCACGTGATCACCTTCGCCGAGGACCTCACCGACCGGGCCGCGATGAACGCGGCAATCGTCGAGCTGAGCAGGCAGACCCTCGCCGAAGTCGTCGAGCAGGGACGCACCGTGACCCGCGTGGCCGTCACCGTCCGCACCTCGACGTTCTTCACGAGGACCAAGATTCGCAAGCTGGCGGCCCCGAGCGTCACCGAGTCCGTCATCCGCGACACCGCCCTCGCCGTGCTCGACCAGTTCGAGCTGGACCGACCCGTCCGCCTGCTCGGCGTCCGCCTGGAGTTGGTCATGCCACCGGATGTCCCCACCGGGGTCTCGAACTCGGCACCCGCGCCGGCCACCTAACCTCGTCGGCATGCTGCACACCGTGGCCATCCGTGGGTACCGATCGTTGCGCGAGGTCGTGGTCCCGCTGTCGGCGCTGACGATCGTCACCGGCGCGAACGGCACGGGCAAGTCCTCGGTGTATCGCGCCCTGAAGCTGCTGGCCGACTGCGGGCGCGGTGAGGTGATCGGCTCGCTGGCACGCGAGGGTGGGCTGCAGTCAGTGCTGTGGGCCGGTCCGGAGAACACCGGGGCCACGCGGCGCACCGGCGAGGCGCAGGGCACGGTGCGGATCAGACCCGTGGCACTGGAACTTGGCTTCGCCTCCGACGATCTGGGCTATCTGATCGACTTGGGCCTGCCGCAGTACGCCGGCCCCAGGTCGTTGTTCACGCGGGACCCGGAGATCAAGCGGGAGATGGTGTTCGCCGGTCCGCGTTTGCGACCGAGTGCAACCCTGGTCCGGCGCGGCGCCGACCACGCCGAGGTCGCCGACGACGCGGGCCGCGGTTTCACCGAACTCACCCGCGCGCTGCCCACCCATCGCAGCGTGCTGGCCGAGTTCGCCCTGCCCGAGCTGGCCTCGGTGCGCGACCGGTTGCGCGACTGGCGGTTCTACGACGGCTTCCGGGTCGACGCCGACGCGCCGGCCCGCCGGCCCCAGGTCGGCACCAGGACCCCGGTGCTGTCCGACGACGGTGGCGACCTGGCGGCCGCCGTGCAGACCATTCTCGAGGTGGGGTTGGGCGATCTGGCGCAGGCGGTCGGCGACGCCTTCGACGGCGCCGAGTTGTCGGTGGCCGTCCACGACGGGCAATTCGAGTTGCAGTTGCGTCAGCCCGGCATGCTACGGCCGCTGCGTGCGGCCGAATTGTCCGACGGCACACTGCGATTCCTGCTGTGGGGCGCGGCACTGTTGAGTCCCCGCCCGCCGTCGCTGATGGTGCTCAACGAGCCCGAGACCTCGTTGCACCCCGACCTGGTGGCGCCGCTTGCCGCGATGATCCGGGCGGCCGCGACGGCGACCCAGGTCGTGGTCGTGACCCATTCCGCGGCACTGCGAGAGCATCTCGACGTCGACGGCGCGAGCGAGATCGAACTCTACAAACAGTGGGGCGAGACGCTGATCGCCGACCAGACCCTGCTCACCACGCCACCGTGGGACTGGGGGCGGCGCTGAGCCTCAGGGGCGCGGCGACGGCCGCAGCGCGCGGGTGAAGATCGCGTTCACCTGTCGCATGGCGACGCTGTAGGGCCACCACGCCACCCTCTTGAACGCGTACAGCGCACGGATGTCGGCCGAGGTGTAGATGAGGTATCTGTTGCGGGCGACCCCGCGAAGGATCTTGTCGGCCGCCAACTCCGGCGACACGGCGTGGCCGCTGAAGCGCCCCACCCACTTCTGCACCCGCGGGTGGTCGCGGTCGACGCCCACGATGTCGACGCTCTGCACGAGCGGCGTCTGGACCGCTCCCGGGACCACGACCGACACGCCGATGCGGTGTCGGGCCAGGTCGAATCTCAGCACCTCCGACAGGCCCCGAAGACCGTACTTGCTGGCGCTGTAGGCCGCGTGCCAGGGCAGGGCCACCAGACCGGCCGCCGAGGACACGTTGACGAGATGCCCGCCGCGACGCGCGAGAACCATTGCGGGAACGAAGTTCTCGATGACGTGGATGGGACCCATCAGGTTCACCGAGATCATCGACTCCCAGTGCCGATGGGTCAGGTGACTGACCGTGCCCCAGGCGGAGATCCCGGCGATGTTCATCACCACGTCCACCGCGGGCGTCGGCCCACCGATGGCGTCGTGGACCTCGGCGGCGAAGGCGGCCACCTCGTCGTAGTCGGACACGTCGAGTGCACGATGAGCGGTCACCGTGGCGCCGAGAGCACGCGCTTCGGCGACCGTCTCGGCGAGACCCTCGGCGTTGCGGTCGGTCAGGAAGAGTTCGGCGCCGTCGGCGGCCAGCTTCAGCGCCGTCGCGCGGCCGATCCCACTTGCCGCACCGGTGAGCACACAGCGCTTGCCCGCATAGCTCGAGACCATGGGCGCGACCTTACCGACCGGTCGTCACTCGCCGGTTAGGGTTCCGCCACCCCACAGGGAATAGAGCCACAGGCGCTCCAGCACCGCGACCGCCCGCGACATGTCGCGGTGCCCGCCGACGAAGGACGAGTCGCCCGACAGCGTGGCCCCGGTCGTGGCCGCCAGCGTGCGAACCAGCGTCGGCACGTCGTCGGAGATGGGATGGGCGGTTCCCGCCGTCGCCTCGTCTTCGACGATCTTGACGATCTGGTCGACCACCGATGCCATCTGCTGATCGAGGATGTCCCTGATCTCGGCGTCGGTGCTACGCGCGGCGTTGCACGCCGACATGATCGGGTCGTTGTGGGAGTACACCAGTGCCGCGCTGCCGACCATGCGCTTGGCGAACGCGGCGGTGGACTCCTCGGCCCCGCGCGGGGCGAAGTAGTGGGTCAGCTCCTCGAGTTCCTGCATGGCCTCGGCGAGCATCTGCGCGAGCACCGAGTACTTCGAGTCGAAGTAGAAGTAGAAGCCCGAACGGGCGACGCCGGCGCGGTCGCTGATGAGGCTGACCGACAACTCCGAGAACGGCTTCTCCCGAAGCAGTTCGTGGACGGCGTTCAGAATCGCCTCGCGTTGCCGGTCACCACGGCTCTGGCGGGCCTCACTGGGGGCGGATTCGGCGGTCATCGGGTACAACCTTCGCACCGACGCCACGCCAGATCAAAACTTGACATGCGTCAAGTGTCGGCGACAGGATGGGGTCAGTCAGTGACGTCGACCACAGACGTCCCTCAGCCCAGGAGCGTGCCCATGGCGACCATCAGCACCAAGGACTACTTGCTCGACCAGGCGAAGCGCCGATTCACGCCGTCGTTCAACAACTTTCCCGGGATGGGTGCCCTCGAACGCAAGCTGCTGCGCACCGACTTCCCGCAGAAGGTGCTGGCAGAGCCGCCGGCCGGCAGCGGTCTCAAGCCGGTCATGGGCGACTCGGGGCTCCCCGTGCTCGGCCACTTGGTGGAGATGTTCCGCGGCGGGCCCGAGTACCTGATGCACATCTACAAGACCAAGGGCCCGATCTACTACGCCGACTCACCGGCCCTGCCCGCGGTGGCCGCGCTGGGACCCGACGCCGCCCAGGCCATCTACGGCAATCGCAACAAGGACTTCTCCCAGGAGGGCTGGATCCCGGTGATCGGGCCGTTCTTCCACCGCGGCCTCATGCTGCTCGACTTCGAAGAGCACATGTTCCACCGGCGGATCATGCAGGAGGCCTTCGTCCGAACCCGCCTCGTCGGCTACACCGAGCAGGTCGACACGGTGGCGTCGAAGGTGGTCGCCAACGACTGGGTCGCCAACGATCCACGGTTCCTGCTCTACCCCGCCATGAAGCAGATGACGCTCGACATCGCCTCGATGGTGTTCATGGGTCACGAGCCCGGCACCGACCACGAGCTGGTCACCAAGGTGAACAACGCCTTCACCACCGTCGTCCGCGCCGGCAACGCCATCATCCGCACCGGCGTGCCGCCCTTCACCTGGTGGCGTGGTCTGCAGGCACGCAAGGTGCTCGAGGACTACTTCGCCGAACGCGTCGAGGAGCGCCGCGGCGCGGAGGGTTCGGACCTGCTGACCGTGCTGTGTCAGACCGAGGACGAGGACGGCAACAAGTTCAGCAACGAGGACATCGTCAACCACATGATCTTCACGATGATGGCCGCGCACGACACCTCGACGTCGACGGCGACCACCATGTCGTACTTCTTGGCGGCCAACCCCGAATGGCAGGAACGGTGCCGCGACGAGTCCGACCGCCTTGGCGACGGACCCGTCGACGTCGAGTCCCTTGAGAAGCTCGAGTCACTCGACCTCGTCATGAACGAGTCGATGCGGTTGGTCACCCCCGTGCAGTGGGCCATGCGCCGGGCGGTCCGCGACACCGAACTGCTCGGATACCACATCCCCAAGGGCACCAACGTGATTGCCTACCCCGGCCTCAACCACCGGCTGCCCGAGTTCTGGACCGACCCCATGACGTTCGACCCGGAGCGGTTCGCCGAGCCCCGCAACGAGCACAAGCAACATCGCTTCGCCTTCACACCGTTCGGCGGCGGGTCCCACAAGTGCATCGGCATGATGTTCGGTCAGCTCGAGGTCAAGGTCATCATGCACCGGCTGCTGCGCAAGTACCGGCTGGAGCTGGCCCATCCCGGTCGCGAGCAGACGTGGGACTACGGCGGCATGCCGGTCCCGATGGACGGCATGCCCATCGTGCTGCGCCCGCTGCGCTAGCCGCGCCGGCGATCGGATACCACCAGCCAGACCGCCGACACGAGGAAGTAGAACGCGCCGAAGCCTGCGTAGGGCGCGATGTCGGCGACACCGGGGACGACGGAGCCGCTGGCTTTGATCAGGAAGGTGATGCCGACGATCGCCGACTGAGCCCCGCTGAGCGCCATCGCCCATTGGGCGCCAACGGATTTCCATCGCCGCAGCGCCGTGCCGAGCTGGAACAGGCCCGAAAGCGTTGCCCAGACACCAAATACGCCGAGCACCGCGAACATGCTCGAGCCCAGCGCGACGGCCACCGCGGCGGTGGTCACGGTGCTGACGATCGCGTTGAGGGTCTGGGTCGGGTTAGCCCTGAGCCCCCCGTTGCGGCGAGCGTCGACGACGTTCGCCGCTGCGTCCCAGGCGGGGTAGACGATCAGGAGCGCACCGGCCAGTGCAGGCAGGTCGGCACCCAGAGTGAAGGCGGCGACCACCCAGACGATCGAAAACGCGGCTCGCGCAAAGTAGTACGTGGTGAGCCAGCGGCGTCCGTCTGTTCTGCGGTCCTCGAGTACTCGTTCGGTCATCGCCAGTGTCCTTCCATGCGGGGTCCACCCCCGTCGGCGACGGGGGCAAGAATGTGGTGTTGCGGTTGACTTAGGTGCGGGAGGCCAATTGGGCCAGCAGCGGGGCGGTGACGAGGTCGAAGACCCGGGCATCGCCGTAGGCGCGAGCCGACAGCATGGCGCCGTGCACGGCGGCCATGAACTTCTCGGCTTCAGTGGCGGCGTCGTCGCCCAGGATGAAATCGCCTCGGGCGCAACCTTCGTCGAAGACCGCGGCGAGCCACGTCGCCAGCACCTCGAAGTAGGACCGCACCTCGGCAACGACGATTTCCGGCAGGACGGGAATCTGGGTGGCGAGCAGCGCGCAGAGGCAGAAGGTGTTGGTGCCGTCGGCGATACAGGCCGACCAGAACGCGATGTAGGCCTTCAACCGGTCGAGCGGCTGGGGATTCTGCCTGCTCACTTCGGCGAAACCGGCGGCGGCCTCGGCCCGGTAGCGCGCGACCAGGCTGGCGACCAAGTCGGCCTTCGTCGGGAAGTAGTAGTGAATGCTCGCCTTGCGAATGCCGACCGATGCGGCGACGTCGGCGTAACTGAAGCCGTTGTACCCGCCGCCGACCAGAAGGCTTCTGGCACTCCTGAGGATGTCGTCTTCGGTGGTCGGCGCCATGCCGATGAATCTACCTACTAGTAGATAGAATCGTCAAACGTTCGCGGGGACTCCGACGCCAACCGGTTCGCGCAGGCGACCACGGCCCGCAGCGCGGACTCCTCGGGGTCTGCCGCCCAGCCCACCGCCCATGCCTCGCCAACTCCGTCGGTTCCGCGCAGGAAGGTGGCGGTGCCACCCGGTGCGGGCAACTGGTGGAACGCCACGATCTCGACCGGGACGCCCCGTTCGTGCAGCATTGCCGTCAGCGCGGCGACGGGACCGCAGGCCGCCGCGGTCGACGTGCCGATGCGGTCACCCACGGCGATCGTGGCCTGATAGTTGCGCGCTTGCGGCCCAAGCCGACTCGCGGGTCGGTCCGGGTCGACGCACTGCCACTGACCGAGCCGCAGCGGGCCCGAGGACGGCGCGTAGCGGGCCAGGAACGCCTCATCGGGTGTCGACTCGGCTTCCTCGCGCAGCGCCAACGGAACGGGCCCGCGGAAACGGGCGGCGAACGTCGGGACGGCGAGGGTGGATCTGGTGAGCGAAGTGACGGACACGTGCCGGTCTCTCTAGGAAGAAGAGGAAATCGACCGACGGTGTAGCGACGACCCACAGCGAGGGGTCGGTCTGGATCAGACCCCGCTGCGGATGGCTACTACGAGTCGCTTCGGCACGTCAGCGATGCTAGGCCTCCCCCACCGCAGGACGCAAGCCCTTTCGCGGTCCACTAGGGTTCATCGCCGATGACCAAATGAGTTGGTGGCACGTTCTGCTGCTGTTCGCCGCCGGGGTCGGTGGCGGGCTGTGCGGCAGCATCGCGGGCTTGGCGTCACTCACGACCTATCCCGCCCTTCTGCTGGTCGGGTTGCCGCCGGTGACCGCCAACGTGACCAACACCGTGGCGCTGGTCCTCAACGGCGTGGGATCGGTGTCGGCGTCGCTGCCCGAGCTGCGCGGCCAGCGCGCTGCGGTGATCCGGTTGGTCCCGGCGGCGCTACTCGGTGGCGCGGCCGGGGCGGCACTGTTGTTGACGATCCCGGCCGAGGGCTTCGAGAAGGCCGTGCCGCTGCTGCTGGCCGCGTCGGCCGTACTCATCGCCCTGCCCCAGGGCGAGCACGTCGCCGACGGCCCGCCCTCCGTCACCCGACGGGTGGTCGAAAGTCTTTGCGTGCTGGCGATTTGCGTGTACGGCGGCTTCTTCGGCGCCGCAGCGGGGGTGCTGATGCTCGCGTTGTTCCTCCGCATGGGCAGTGAGGCGCTGGCGCATGCCAACGCCACCAAGAACGTCGTCCTCGGTGTCGCCAACGGCGTAGCCGCCGTGGTGTTCGCCGTCTTCGCCGACGTCGAGTGGCTCGCGGTAGTGCCGCTCGGCCTGGGGTGCCTGGTCGGCTCCCGGCTGGGTCCGGCCATCGTGCGGCGGGCCCCTGCGCGGCCGGTGCGTCTGGCGATTGCGCTGGCGGGTCTGGTACTGGCCGTCAAGCTCGGCGTCGACGCCTACGGCTAGACGAAGGGGTCGTCGCCCGTGGCGATCCGCAGGCCGAAGTCGAGCAGGGACACTGCCGAGGCGTGCAGTCTGCGACCCGCCTCCAGGGTTGCCTGCCCGGCCAGGTAGCGCGACCACGTGCCCTCGATGACGATGCCGAGCTTGAAGCATGCGAGCGCCTTGAACCAGTCCAGCCGGTCCGTATGCCGGCCACCGGCGTCGAGGTAGGCCGCCACCAACTCGGCCCGACTGGCCAGCCCGCCAAGGGCCGCCAGCTGAGACCCCGCGTCGATCGTGTTGGGGTTGGCCGGCCAGCACACCAGCAGCCACCCGAGGTCGAGCAGCGGCTCACCGATCGTGCACATCTCCCAGTCGATGAACGCGGCCACCTCCGCCCGGTCGCGGCGCAGCAGCACGTTGTTCAGATGGGCGTCACCGTGCATGACGCCGGGCGGCCCGTCCTCGGGCCGGTTGTCCTCGAGCCAGGCAGCCAGCTCGGGCACCCCGGCCAACGAGCCCGGGTCGTAGGCGTCATGCCGATAGCTCTGCAGCAGGCCGAGGAACTGCGGAACTTGGCGTCCCAGAAAGGAACCCGGTCGACGCAGCGCGGCAAGCGGACTGCCCTCCCACGGCACCCCGCCGAGCCGCGCGAGGCTGGCGGCGTAGGCCGGCCCGACGTCGTGGCGTAGCGACGCGTCGTCGACGTAGGCCTGCGCCATCTCGTTGCCGGGATTGAAGCCGTCGACGCCCTCCATGAGGTAGAAGACGACTCCGAGCACGTCGAGGTCCTCGCAACCGGCGATGAACGCCGGGTGTGGAACCCCGGTACCTGCAAGGGTCTGCAGGACGGCGATCTCGCGCAGCATCGTCTTGTCGCTCGTCGGACGCGGATGCTGGGGTGGGCGGCGCAGCACCATGGGTCGGCCGTCGACGCGCAGTCTCACCACGATGTTCTGACTGCCACCGGTCAGCGGCTCGACGTCGGTCACCTGCGCGCCGAGACCCGTCGTCCGCACCCACTCCCGGAGGGCCCGTTGGTCACCGTCGGTCAGGGTGGGAACGTCGTCGGCCATGTCCGTCATCGTCGTCGCCGAGTGGCACCTCGGCAGGGGTTCGACCGAAGTCGTTGGCCCACGGCGGTTCCGGCGACCTAGACGCCGGGCGCAGGAAGGGACCTGACCCGGTCGGCGGCGAATGCCGCTGCCTGACCGGTCAATCCGGCCTCGACGTACTGACTGTGCGCGGGGCGGTCGTCACCCGGCGAGCACACCGGGTCCGCACCGTTGCACAGATCGATCGTCTTCGCACCGTACAGGGGGCTGAGCGCGGTCAGCGGGCCACCGAAGCGGTTGAGCGGGTTGCCGAACACGGCGACGGCGGCCACGTGGTCGGCCACCTCGGGAGGCATCGGCTGTCCCAGTCCGAAGAGCCTGGCGGGATCGCCGGTGATGCCGTCGATCACGGCGGCACCCTGCGAGTAGCCTCCGAGCACGATCTTCGTGTTCGGACAGGTCGACGTCGTCAACTGGACGTGCGCGGCGGCGTCGGTGGCGCCCTCGGTGGCCTGCATGAACTCGTGCGAGGCCGGATAGTTCACGGCGTACACGCCGACCGACTTGCCCTTGAGGTCACCCTTGAGCGAGTCGACGAACGCTTGTCCCACCCGACCGACCCCGACGGGTTCGTCAGTGCCGCGGGCGAATACGACCTCGACGTCCGAGCACCGCGGAGCGGCCGACGCCAGCGGCGCGCTCATCACACCGGCGCCGATCAACCCGCCGGCGGCCAGGCCCGTCAGCACTGCGCGAGTGGTGGTGTAAACGGACATCGGCGTCCCCTCAAAGTTCCGTGGATCCTGCATTTGTTTAGTAGCACTTCATAATTGCCCACTGCGCCGGAAACCGATGATTTCCAGGAGCAAGTGTGAGCGAGAACTCACGGCGTGGGCCCGAGACGAATCAGTCCAGGAGTCGCCGGGACACGTTGGTCGTGACGAGGTCGAGCAATTCGTCGGCACGGCCCGCCATGATGGTCCGGATCGCGTACAGCGAGAAGCCCTTGGCCTGTTCGGCACTGATGGCGGGGGGAATCGAGAGCTCCTGGCGAGCGGTGACCACGTCGACGATCGCTGGGCCGTCGTGGGCGAACGCCTCGCGCAGCGCGTCCTCCAACTCCCCGGGATGCTCGACCCGGCGCCCGAAGGCCCCCATCGCCCGGCCCACCGCGGCGAAGTCCGGGTTGACCAGCTCGGTGCCGAAGTTGACGATGCCCGCTGCCTTCATCTCCAATTCGACGAAGTTCAGCGACGAATTGTTGAAGATCACGACCTTGACCGGCAGACGGTTCTGCACCAGCGTGATCAGCTCGCCGAACAGCATCGTCAGTCCGCCGTCGCCGGCGAGCGCCACCACCTGCCGACCGGGGAACGCCGTTTGCGCGCCGATCGCGTGCGGCAGAGCGCACGCCATGGTGCCGTGGTTGAACGAACCGACGAGCCTGCGCCGGCCGTTCATTTCGAGATAGCGAGCTGCCCAGACCACCGGCGACCCGACGTCGACGGTGAACACCGCGTCGTCGGTGGCCAGCCGATTGGCAAGGGCGGCAACGTATTCCGGTCGAATGGGCGCCTTGTCGCGGTCGTTCACCGCCAGACCGTCCATCGACTTGCGGGTCTTGGCGTAGTGGCGCAGCGACCGGTCGAGGTGCTCACGGGAGGACTTTGGTACGAGCAACGGCCGCAGCGCTGCCACCGTGTCGGCGACGGTGCCGACCAAGCCGAGGTCGACGGGCACGCGACGGCCCAGGTGTCGGCCGCGGACGTCGACCTGCACGATGCGGGCGTCCTCGGGAAAGAACTGCTGATACGGGAAGTCGGTGCCCAGCATCAGCAGGGTGTCGGCTTCCTTTATGGCCTTGTACCCCGAAGCGAATCCCAGCAGGCCGGTCATGCCGACGTCGTACGGGTTGTCGTACTCGACGAACTCCTTGCCGCGCAACGCATGCACGACGGGCGCGTTCAGCAAGCCCGCCAACTCCACCACCTCGTCGTGCGCGCCCTGAACCCCGGCGCCGGCCAGGATGGTGACGCGCTCCCCGGCGTTGAGCAGGTCGGCGGCGCGCCGAAGCCCGTCGTCGTCGGGCCGCACGACGGAGGTGGTCGGCAGGATGGGCTTGGTCAGCCAGCGGGATTCGACCGCCTTGGCCAAGAAGATCTCACCGGGGACGACGACGACGGCTACCCCGTTCTCCTCGATCGCGGCGCGCATGGCCATCTCGATGATCCGCGGCGCCATCTCGGGAGTGCTGACCAGTTCACAGTAGACGCTGCACTCACCAAAGAGATCCTGGGGGTGGGTTTCCTGGAAGTAGTCCGAGCCGATCTCGCTGCGCGGAATGTGCGCGGCGATCGCCAGTACCGGGACCCGCGAACGCTCCGCGTCGAACAGCCCGTTGATCAGATGGAGGTTGCCCGGTCCACAGCTGCCGGCACACACCGCCAGCTGACCCGTGAGCGCCGCGTCCGCCGCCGCGGCGAAGGCCGCGGTCTCTTCGTGCCGGACGTGTTCCCAGGTGAGCTCGCCCGAGCGGCGGATGGCGTCGGTGAACCCGTTGAGACTGTCCCCCGGCAGACCGTAGACGTGTCGAACTCCGCTGCGCGCCAGCGCGGTGATGATCTGAGTCGCGATCGTGGCCATACGGGTCACTCCCCTGCGATCTAGGCGCGGAAACCTTCGCGCAGCGACGGTTTTCGCGCTTAGATCACACTACTGGAGGCGAACCGTCACGTCGCCGTAAGACGTGCCGGTCGTGCAGTCGGTAACTTGGCGGGATGGTCGAAACGGCAACCCGTCCCAGCCCCTGGATCGGCGTCGCCGCGGCGGCCGTGGCGCTGGGCGTGACCCAGCTGGCCGCGGTGGCCTTCGGTCCACACGCCGACTCCCGGACCGCCGTCGGCTCGGCGGTCATCGACGTCACCCCCGGCCCGGTCAAGGAGTGGGCGATTCAATCCTTCGGGACGTCGGACAAGTTGGCCCTGTCGATCGTCGTCCTGGTGGTGATCGCGGTGATCGCCGCCATCACCGCGCAGCACGAGACGCGCAGGCGGCCGGTCGGCAGCGTGGCGATCGTGATCGCCGGTGCGCTCGGCTGCGCGGCGGTGCTGAGCCGGGCCGGGGCGAGCGTCGTCGACGTGGTCCCCACGGTGATCGGCACGCTCTGCGGGGTGGTCGTGATGCGCTGGTTGGCCGTCGGCCGCCTGGCCGCACCGGCGGCTCCCGCGGACGCGCCCTCCACGACGGAACCGGACCCCGGTCGCCGACTGTCTCTCGTGACGTTCGGACTGATCGGCGTCGGCGCGGTAGCCGGTGTCGCAGGCACGCTGCTGAATCGACTGAACTCCTCGGTGGCCGGCGACCGCACCGCCTTCACCCTTCCGGCTCCGCGCGGGGCGGCGCCACCCGTCGTCCCGCCGGGCGTGCAACCCGCCGGCTTCACCCAGACGCCGTTCATCACGCCCAACGCCGACTTCTATCGCATCGACACCGCCCTGAGCGTGCCCCAGGTCAGCCGGGCCGACTGGCGGCTGCGGATCCACGGCATGGTCGACCGCGAGGTGACGCTGACCTTCGATGATTTGCAACGCTTCGAACCCGTCGAGCAGATCGTCACGTTGACGTGCGTGTCCAACCCGGTCGGCGGTGACCTCATCTCCAATGCGAAGTGGACGGGTTACCGAGTCCGAGACCTGCTGGCAGAGGTCGGCATTCACCCCGACGCCGACATGGTCCTTTCGACCTCCGTCGACGGGTTCACCGCCGGTACGCCGGTCGAGGCGCTGACCGATCAGCGCGATTCGCTGCTGGCCATCGGCATGAACGACGCACCGCTGCCCACCGAGCATGGTTATCCCGCCCGCCTGGTGGTCCCCGGTCTGTACGGCTACGTGTCGGCGACGAAGTGGCTGGCCCAACTGGAACTGACGCGCTTCGACCGTGCGGAGGCGTACTGGACCGGACTCGGGTGGTCGGCTCGGGGCCCCATCAAGACTGAGTCACGGATCGACGTGCCCCGCCCGGGCGCCGTGGTGCCACGGGGTGCCACCACGTTCGGCGGCGTGGCCTGGGCCCAGCACCGCGGCATCAAGACCGTCGAGGTGCGAATCGACGAAGGACCGTGGCAGCAGGCGACGCTCGGGGCGAGCTACTCCAACGACACCTGGCGGCTGTGGAGCTTTCCGTGGCAGGCCGACGCGCCTGGTTCACACACCATCACCGTGCGCGCCACCGACGCCACCGGCGCGGTGCAAACCCAGGACGAGGCCGACGTCGTCCCCGACGGCGCCACGGGCTGGCACTCGGTGTCCTTCGACGTCAGTTGAGACCGCCGGGTCAGACGGGCACCCGCTGGTTGGTCACCACCGACGTCAGGACGGCCAGCGCCATGAGGACCGCACCGACGCGAATCCAGGCCTGGCTGGCGTCACCGCGAATCGTCTCGTAGCCGATTTGCTGCTGCAGCTCCGAATACGTCTTCTTCAGCTCCTCCAGACTGCTCGCGTGATACGTCTGGCCACCAGAGATGTCGGTGATCTGCTGCAGCGTCGCGTCGTCGACCGGCACCGGAATCTGCTGCCCGTCGATGGTCACGACGCCGTCCGGCGTGCCGAAGGAGATCGTCGAGATGGCCACGCCCTGATCCTTGGCCGCCCTGGCGGCGGTGTAGGCACCGCGGGGTTCGTCCGGGTTGCGCGGAATCGTCTCGGCGCCATCGGATTCGAGCACGATGTGGGCGGGCGCCGGCGTGTCGCCGCCGCCCATCACCGCGTCGACGCTGGCGATCGCCTGCAGAGCGGTGAAGATGCCCTCTCCAGTGGCCGTGCGTTCCTCGGCCTTCAGACCGTCGATGGCGTTCTTCATCGCCGCACGGTTGGTCGTCGGTGAGACGAGCAACGTCGCGCTTCCGCCAAAGGCCACCAGCCCCAGGTTGATTCCCGGGGTCAGCTCGTCGGCGAACTGTTTGCCTGCCTCCTTGGCCGCCTCCAACCGGTTGGGCGCCACGTCGGTGGCGACCATCGACTCCGACACGTCGATCACCAACATGACGACGGCGCGGTTGCGCGGAATGCGAACGTCGTGGGTCGGGGCCGCGAGCGCCACCGCCAAGGTGGCCAGCGACATCACCAGCAGCACCGCCGGGACGTGGCGCCATCGTCGGCGGTTCTGCGTCGGGGCGACGCGCTGCAGCACCTCCATGTTGGCGAACCGCAGCACCCGCCGGTGTCGGCCGTACTGGACGACGACGTAGGCCGCGACGAGTCCGAGGACGACCAACAGGTACAGGAAGTACCAGGCGTGGGCGAAGCCCGACAGGGCCAGCGGCCCGAGGAACGGCACCGTCATGTCGGGAGCCGCCGGTTGACCACCAGTGCGAGCACGGCGGCCGCGGTGGCGAACAGCACCGCCAGACGCACCCATCCTTCGCTGGCCGGGCCGGGCAGCACCTGGTAGCCGATCTGCCGCTGGACGGATTCGTAGCTCTGGTTGAGCTGCTCGACGTTGGTGGCCGAGTAGGTTTGGCCACCCGAGAGCTCCGCGATCTTGGTCATCGTCTCCTTGCCCACCGGAACTGGGAGTCGTTCGTCGTTCAGGTCCACGAAACCGTCGGCGGTGCCGAACGCAATCGTCGAGATCGGCACGCCCTGGTCCTTGGCGTACCGGGCCGCCGTGTAGGCGCCGCGGGGGTTGCTCGGATCGCCGGGTACGTTCTCGTCGCCGTCGGACAGCAGCACGATGCGGGCCGGCGGGGGCGAGGTGTCCCCGTCGGTGCTGAGCACCGCACCGACCGTGGCGATCGACTGCAGCGCGGTGAAGATGGCCTCGCCGGTGGCGGTCTTGTCGGCCGTCTGCAGTTTGTCCAGGGCGGTGATCGTCGCCTGATGGTCCGGGCTCGGCGCGACCAGCAGGTTCGCACTACCCGCAAAGGCGATGAGCCCCAAGTTGATTCCCGGAGTCAGCCCGGCGGCGAACTTCTTGGCCGCCTGCTCGGCGGCGACGAGCCGGGTGGGGTCGACGTCGGTGGAGCGCATCGACTGCGACACGTCGACGACGAGCATGATGACGGCGCGGTTGCGCGGGATCCGGACGTCCTCGGTGGGCTCGGCCAGCGCGACGGTCAAGACCGCCAGCCCGACGAGTGTCAGCGCGAGCGGTACGTGCCGCCAGCGCAGCTTCGTGGCGACCGGGGCCGGTCCCCCGGGCGGCGTGCCGACGAACCGTGCCACCCGCCGACGCCGTCGCCGTTGGATCACGACGTACACCACCAGGAGCACCAGCGGGACCGCGCCGAACAGAAGCAGCCAGGGGTGCTCGAATCCCGTCCACGTGATCGCGCCAATCACGGGCAAGGTCAGCACGGTCGTCCTTTGGTCGAGGGGTGGTCGAGTAGCAGCGAGTGTGGCGCGGCTCCCTGACCGTTGGCTGCGAGGTTCCTTGAGCGAAGGTGTCGGACGCCCGTGCCAAGGTGGAGACGTGAAGTTGTCGGAGGTCGCCGTCACCTCAGCCAAGGTGGGTGCCGTCTCGGCGCGCACGGCCAAGATCGGGCTCATCGCCGACGTCGTGGCCACGGCCGCCGCAGAGGGCGATCCCGAACTCGTCGCGGTCGTGGTCTCGTGGCTCGCAGGCGATCTGCCCCAGCGCCAGATCGGGGTGGGCTGGGCCGCGCTTCGGGCGTTGCCCCCACCGGCGGCTGACCCGTCGCTGACGGTGTCGGAGGTGCACGCCACGTTCACCGAGATCGGTGGTGTCGCGGGCAAGGGCTCACAGGGCAGGCGGGCCGCCTTGGTGACGGGGCTCTTCGCGGCCGCCACCGACGTCGAACAGGCGTTCCTAAAGCGCCTCCTCAGCGGCGAGCTGCGCCAGGGCGCGCTGATCGGCGTCATGACCGACGCCGTCGCCAAGGCCGCCGGCGTGCCCGCCGCCGAGGTGCGCCGGGCCTCGATGCTCGGCGGTGAGCTGCCGAGCGTCGCGGCCGCCGTGCTGACCGAGGGCCGGGCCGGGCTCGCCGACTTCGTCCTCCGGGTGGGCCGCCCGGTCGGTCCGATGCTCGCTCAGCCCGCGACCGGCGTCGACGACGCGCTGGACCGACTCGGCGGAACAGCGGTCTTCGAGGCCAAGCTCGACGGCGCCCGCGTTCAGATCCACCGCGCCGGGGACGACGTGTCGGTGTACACCCGCAGCCTCGACGACGTCACGGCCCGGCTTCCGGAGGTGGTGGCGGCCGCCATGGCCCTGCCGGTGTCCTCCTTCATCGCCGACGCCGAGGCGATCGCCCTGCGACCCGACGGCCGGCCGCACCGATTCCAGGTGACGGGGTCGAGGTTCGGCAGTGACGCCGCACGCGCAACCGAGACGCTGTCGGTGTTCTTCTTCGACCTGCTGCACCTCGACGGTGTCGACCTGCTGGACCTGCCGACCACCGAACGGCTCGCCACTCTGGACGCGCTGGTGCCCGCGACGCATCGGGTCGACCGGTTGACCACCGGCGACGCGGCGCAGGCGGCAGCCTTCCTCGAGGCCACGCTCGACGCGGGACACGAGGGGGTGATGGCGAAGTCGCCGACGGCCCCCTACGAGGCGGGCCGGCGCGGTGCGGGTTGGCTCAAGGTCAAACCGGTGCACACCCTCGACCTCGTCGTACTCGCCGTGGAGTGGGGATCGGGTCGGCGCACCGGCAAGTTGTCCAACATCCACCTCGGCGCGCGCGATCCGGCCACCGGTGGATTCGTGATGCTCGGAAAGACCTTCAAGGGCATGACCGACGAGATGCTGGAGTGGCAGACGGCGAGGTTCCTCGACCTGGCCGACGGAGCCGGGTCGAGCCCAACTCCGAGCGACGGGTACACGGTGCGGGTACGCCCCGAGCAGGTCGTGGAGATCGCCCTCGACGGCGTGCAAACCTCGACTCGCTATCCCGCGGGCATGGCGCTTCGCTTCGCCCGCGTGCTGCGCTACCGCGACGACAAGACCGCCGCAGAGGCCGACACCGTGGACACGGTTCGAACCCTGTACGACCGCTGACCGAATGCCGGTGTTTCGCCAAACCGGCGGACCCACGGTGAAAGGATCGGCGCATGGCCTCACCCCCCGTACCCGCCGCCGGGGCTCGTCTGGAAGACACCGACGGCGACATCACCTACGTCCGCACCGACGCCGACCTGCCCCCCGTCGCGATCGTGGACCGATCACCGATCACGACCGGGCACAAGATCACGTTCGCGATCGTGGCGCTGCTCGGCGCCATCGCATGGGCGGTGATCGCGTTCTTCCGCGGCGAGACCGTGAACGCGGTCTGGTTCGTCGTCGCCGCGGTGTGCACCTACGTGATCGGGTACCGGTTCTACGCCCGGCTGATCGAAACGAAGATCGTCAGGCCCCGTGACGACGCCGCCACCCCCGCCGAGGTGTTCGAGAACGGCACCGACTACATGCCGACCGACCGGCGGGTGCTGTTCGGTCATCACTTCGCTGCCATCGCGGGCGCAGGCCCGCTGGTCGGTCCGGTGCTGGCCATGCAGATGGGTTATCTGCCCGGCACCATCTGGATCATCGTCGGCGCGGTCTTCGCCGGCTGCGTTCAGGACTACCTGGTGCTGTCGATCTCGGTGCGGCGACGCGGCCGCTCGCTGGGTCAGATGGCGCGCGACGAGCTCGGCACCGCGGGCGGTGTCGCGGCGATCGTCGGCGTGCTGGTCATCATGGTGATCCTGCTGGCGGTGCTCGCCCTCGTGGTGGTCGGCGCGCTCGCGGAGAGCCCGTGGGGCGTGTTCTCGATCGCGATGACCATCCCCATCGCCCTCTTCATGGGCCTGTATCTGAGGTTCCTGCGACCGGGCCGAGTCTCGGAGGTCTCGGTCATCGGCGTCGTGCTGTTGCTGCTGGCCGTCGTCGCCGGCGGCTGGGTTGCCGAAACCGCTTGGGGCGACGACTGGTTCACCCTGTCGAAGGTCACGCTGTCGTGGGCCGTCATCGTGTACGGTCTGGCCGCGTCGGTGTTGCCGGTGTGGTTGCTGCTTGCTCCACGGGACTACCTGTCGACGTTCATGAAGGTCGGCACGATCATCCTGCTGGCGATCGGAATCCTCGTTGCGCGCCCCGTCATGGAGGCCCCGGCGATCTCGACGTTCGCCTCCAGCGGTACGGGCCCGGTGTTCGCCGGCTCCCTGTTCCCCTTCCTCTTCATCACCATCGCCTGTGGCGCCCTGTCGGGTTTCCACTCCCTCATCTCCTCCGGCACCACGCCGAAGCTGCTGGAGAAGGAAAGCCAGATGCGGCTGATCGGCTACGGCGGCATGTTGACCGAGTCGTTCGTCGCGATCATGGCCCTGATCACCGCGGCCATTCTCAACCAGCACCTCTACTTCGCGATCAACGCGCCAACGGCACAGACTGGCACCACTGCACAGACCGCCGCCGACTACGTCAACGGCCTCGGCCTGTCGGGTACGCCGATCACCGCCGCCGAGATCACTGACGCGGCGACGGGTGTCGGCGAACAGTCGGTCGTGTCGCGAACCGGCGGCGCGCCGACGTTGGCGTTGGGCATGTCGGAGGTTCTGCACCAGGTCTTCGGCGGCGAGGGCCTCAAGGCGTTCTGGTACCACTTCGCGATCATGTTCGAGGCGCTGTTCATCCTCACCACCGTCGACGCCGGTACCCGGGTGGCACGGTTCATGCTGTCCGACGGGCTGGCCAATCTCGGTGGGCCGCTGAAGAAGTTGCGCGACCCGAGCTGGCGCGTCGGTGCGTGGGCTTGCAGCGTGATCGTGGTGGCCGCGTGGGGCAGCATCCTGCTGATGGGCGTGACCGACCCGCTCGGCGGCATCAACACGCTCTTCCCGCTGTTCGGCATCGCCAACCAGCTGCTCGCCGCCATCGCCCTGACGTTGGTCACGGTCGTGGTGATCAAACGCGGGTTGCTGAAATGGGCGTGGATCCCCGGCGTACCGCTGGCGTGGGACCTCATCGTGACGATGACCGCGTCGTGGCAGAAGATCTTCTCCGGCGATCCGAAGCTGGGTTACTGGACTCAGCACTTCCAGTACCGCGACGCCAAGGCAGCGGGCAAGACGGCGCTCGGCGCGGCCAAGAATCCCGACCAGCTCGACGCCGTCATCCGCAACACCTTCATCCAGGGCACCCTGTCGATCATCTTCGCGGCGCTGGTGATCATCGTGGTCGTCGCCGGTCTCGTCATGGCGTTGAAGGCGATTCGCGGCGGAGGTTTGCCGTTGAGTGCCGACGATCCGGTTCCCTCGCGCATCTTCGCACCGTCGGGCTTGAAGCCGACCGCAGCCGAGAAGGAGGTGCAGAAGCAATGGGACGCCTTGCCTCCAGGGTCGCACGGGCCGGCCGCCAGATCGGTTGGTACTGGGGCTCACTGATGGGTGACAACCACTACCGGCGGTACGTGGCACACCGGGCGCGCACGCATCCCGGTGAGCCCGTGATGTCCGAGCGGGACTACTGGCGCATGCGGTACCGCGCCAGCGAGGTCCAGCCGCGCTGCTGCTGACCCGCGCACACAGCCACGTCGCAGCGTGGCCGCACCAAACCGGCAGCCCTGGAACAGGGCGGCCGCGGGCGGCACGGTTATCCTGCGCACTCGAATCTGGCTCCACGGCAACTCTTTTGAGGTCGCCCACACCGTAGATATTCCCGATCGTGGGCAATGGTGTTTACCTTCACAGTGGACCCCGGTCGTCGAACCGCGGCGCCCGGCACCACGTGATGACCGGTATGACCCACGAAATGCAAGTCGAATCAGATCGTCTCAACTTCACCAGGATTGGTGCGCCGACGATCGCGGGAACCGGAGCTGCCTTCGGACCCCACCGCTACCACCAGGACGACGTCGCCCGCGAACTCACCAAGGTCAACGGACCGGAGTTCATGCGCTTCGCCCGCACCAGCGGGGTCGATCACCGCAACCTCGCGCTCCCCCTGTCCCGCTACCCGGCGATGGCCGACTTCACCGAGGCGAACGACGCGTACATCGAGGTCGCCACGCAATGGGGTGTCGAGGCGCTGACCTCGGCACTGGACGCCGCAGGACTCGCTCCCACCGACGTCGACGCGATCTTCCTGGTCTCCAGCACCGGAGTGGCGGTCCCGACGATCGACGCGCGGGTGGCCACCCGGGTCGGCCTACGACCCGACGTCAAGCGCATCCCGCTGTTCGGCCTTGGGTGCGTCGCCGGCGCGGCGGGAATGGCCCGCGTCCACGACTACCTTCGTGGCTTCCCAGGCCACGTGGCGGCGCTGCTGTCGGTCGAATTGTGTTCGCTGACACTGCAGCACGACGACACGACGATTCCCGCCCTGATCGGTGTGTGCCTCTTCGGCGACGGCGCCACGTCGGTGATCGCCCGCGGGGCCAACCGCACGCCCGAGCACCGTGGCATCGCGTCGGGCCCGGCGGTGCTGGCCACCCGCAGCCGGCTCATTCCCGACACGGTGGACGTCATGGGGTGGAACGTCGGCACGAAGGGATTCGGGCTGGTGCTGTCCAAGGACGTGCCCAAGATGGCCGATGAGCATCTGCGCGACGAGGTCGACGAATTCCTCGCCGAACACGGCCTGTCCATCGACGACGTCTCCACCTGGGTCTGCCATCCGGGCGGGCCCCGGGTCATCGAGGCGATTCAGGGCGCGGTCGGCATGCCGCCCGATGCGCTCGTCCACAGCTGGGACTCGATGCGCGAACACGGCAACATCTCCTCGGCGTCGGTGTTGGACGTCCTGGGCCGCACCCTGGCCGCACCGCCCGCGCGAGGCTCGCTTGGCGTCATGCTCGCGATGGGTCCGGGTTTCAGCTTCGAACTCGTGCTGCTGAGCTGGTAGGCGGTTCGACGATGTACTACTCCCTGTTCATTCTGGCGATCGGGCTCGAGCGGCTGGTGGAACTGGCCGTGTCCCGACGCAACGCCGAATGGTCGTTGGCCCGTGGCGGCCGCGAGTTCGGCCGGGGCCACTACCCGGTGATGACGACGATGCACGGTCTGCTCCTGGTCTCCTGCGTGGTGGAGGTGTGGGCGCTGCACCGCCCCTTCATCCCGTGGCTCGGCTGGCCGATGCTCGCGGTCGTGGCGGCGAGCACCGTCGTGCGCTGGTGGTGTGCCGCCGTATTGGGCAAGCACTGGAATCCTCGCGTCATCGTCATCCCTGGCGCCCCCCTGGTGCGCCGCGGACCGTACCGGTGGATGCACCACCCCAACTACAC
Source organism: Mycobacterium yunnanensis (assembly GCF_025823185.1). Taxonomy (GTDB): domain Bacteria; phylum Actinomycetota; class Actinomycetes; order Mycobacteriales; family Mycobacteriaceae; genus Mycobacterium; species Mycobacterium yunnanensis. Next base: position 138,432 of record NZ_JACKVK010000022.1, on the reverse strand, counting down.
GGCCGTCGTGGCCGAGGTGGCCGCCCTGCCGCTGATGCACTCCGCGTGGGTGACCGCGGTCGTCTTCAGCGCAGCCAACGCCCTGGTACTCGACACGAGGATTCGGATCGAGAACACGGCGCTGGGATATGCCTGACGGCGGCTGGAGATGAGTGTGGGAGATGGGGGTTAGCCCCCATGACGTGGCCGAGGTGGGCAGGCACGCTGAGGGGTATGCACGTGCCACGACCCCCAGCCGACGGTGCCCGGCTCGGTGCGTGCCCCTTGGCCGAGGCGATGGCACTGCTGCCGTCCGACGAGCGGCGAATCCTGTTCTGCGCCGCGTCTCTGCACTGGTCGGTCGACCGGATCGCCGGCGCCGTCGGCCTGCCGTCGGAGATCGTCAAACTACGGCTGCACGACGCGCTTCGGCGGCTGCTCGGGAGCGTCCCTAGGCGCCCGCCCGGTAGGCCGTGACGATCGGCTCCAGCTCGTCGGGCGTCGCGCCGTGCATGATGAGCGCGTCGGCACCGTAGTCGAACTCCTTGCGAATCCGGTCGACGCACTGCCGGGCCGTGCCGGTCGCGGACGGCTCGAGCCATTCGTCGGGGATCAGGGTCGCGATGTGTTCGATCTGGTCGGTTGTCGCCTTGTGGTCGATGCCACCGGGCACCGACGCGACTACGGAGTCGGCCCGAAAGCGTCGGAGCACCTCCGGATCCCATCCGTTGGTGGCGACCAGAAGATCGCCGTACCCCTGCAGATAGGTGGCCAGCCGGGCCACGGTCTTCTTGAGCCGAAGCTCCTCCGGGAGATGGTCGCCGACGGTGGCGAAGCACGACCACACCGTCACCTCGTCGGGGTCGCGGCCCGCCTGCTCGGCGGCATCCTTGACGATCTTCACGCTGCGCTGCAACGTCTCCGGCGTGAAGTACGTATGCAGGATGACGTCGTCGAACTGGCGTCCGCCCAGCGCCAGCGTCTGGGGACCGAACGCCACCAGCCCCAGCCTGATGTCCTCGTCGAAGTCCGAGTCCAGGTACAGCACGGGGTACTTCCCGATCGGCCCGTCGTGCTCCAACACCACCTCGCCGCGCCAGAGCCTGCGCATCACCTGCGCGAAGTCCTCCATCTGCGCGGTGGTCACCGCGGGCACCCCGAAGGCGTCGTACACCGCTGCGATGCCCCGGCCGATGCCGAGGGTGAAGCGGCCGCCGGACAATCGGTGCATGGTGGTCGCCCACGACCCGGTGATCAGCGGGTGGCGAGTGTTGTGATTGGTTGCGGCGGTGGCGATTCGCATGCGGCTGGTCACCGCGCATGCCGCGCCGACGAGCGAGGACGCCTCCTTGACGTTCCACCGCTCGGAGATGAAGGCCGTTCCAAAGCCCAGCTCTTCACCGCGGCGGGCCTCGTCTATCAGGGCGGCGGGGCCCGAACCGCCGGCACCGGCCAGCAGGTAGTAACCCAACTCGTCGAGCACCCGTGAGCTCACGAGGCAGCCCCGGCTACGCGCCGGTCCACTTCGGCGCTCGCTTCTCGGCGAACGCCGTGGCACCTTCCATGGCGTCCTTGGACGAGAACACTGGTGTGGTGAGTTCTTCTTGCTTCCTCCACATCTCGTCCTCGCTCCAGCCGGCGGACTTGACGATGATCTCCTTGGTCACCGCCACCGCCAGGGGGCCGTTGGCCGAGATGCGCTCGGCGAGGGCCAGAGCGCCGTCGAGCGCCCCGCCCGTCTCGGTCACCACGTTGACGAAACCCCACTGCGCCGCCTGCTCGGCGGTGAAGCTGTCCCCGGTGAGGGCGAGCTCGAGTGCCTTTTGATACGGAATGCGGTGGTGCAGCCGCAGCAGTCCGCCACCGGCGGCGACCAGACCGCGCTTGACCTCGGGGATGCCGAACTTCGCGTCCCTGGCCGCCACCACGAGGTCGGTTGCCAGCACGATCTCGGTACCGCCGGCCAACGCGTAGCCCTCCACGGCGGCGATCACCGGCTTGCGCGGGGGACGCTCGGTGAAACCGATGCCCCGGCCGCGGATCGACGGCACCTCACCGGCCATGAACGCCTTGAGATCCATTCCCGCACAGAAGTTTCCACCGGCACCCGTTACGATGGCCACGGACAACTCGGCGGTGTCGTCGAGTTCGTCCATCGCGTCGGCCAGACCCTGGGCGACCGCCAGGTTGAAGGCGTTGCGCGCTTCGGGTCGGTTGATGGTGATGACGAGTGTGCGCCCCCGGCGCTCGGTCAGAACTTCGTCGGCCACGTTGCCCCTCGGGTTCGTCGGATGGCGGTTGCCACGGTCACTATAGGCACGGCGGTGCGGAGTCGACCGCGGCGATGACCCCGCGGTCGACCAGATGCTCCGTCAGCGGCTCGACGCCGCGGGTGAAGTGCTCGGCCATCGCCGAACGCGCCGCCCCGGCGTCTCGGCGCGCGAGCGCGTCGATGACCCGTCGGTGATCACTCGTCGACTGTGCCGGCCAGCCCGAGATCGTGGGGAACACCGACTCCGGCGCGTATCGGGTGATGGCCGACATAAACTGGGTGAGCTTGGGCGAGTCCCCGACGACGTTGACCAGCCGGTGGAATTCGTGGTTGAGCCGCACCGTCCGGTCGAGATCGTCGTGGCGGTAGGCCCGTTCGAGCTCGTCCTGGATCGCGCGCAACTCGGCGAGTCGACCGTCGGTGACGTTCTCGGCCGCGCGGGCCGCGAGCTCACCGCCGACGAAGGCTTGTACATGGGCGACGTCGGCCACGTCGCGGGCGGTCAACTCCAACACCATGAACCCACGCCGTGGCCGCTGAATCAGCAGTCCCTCGGCGCAGAGGTTGAGCAGCGCCTCGCGCACCGGGGTCACGCTGACGCCCAGGTCGGCGGCCAGCTGCTCGAGTCTCAAGTACCGTCCCGCGCGCAACGTGCCGTCGAAGATGCGTCGTCGTACGTGGCGCGCCACGTCGTCGGACAGTTGTGGGCGCAACACGAAGTGCGACTCAGAGTTCGTACTCACGCATTAAGCTCTTGCTGATGATGGTCTTCTGAATTTCGCTGGTGCCCTCGCCGATGAGGAGGAACGGCGCGTCGCGCATCAGGCGCTCTATCTCGTACTCCTTGGAGTAACCGTAACCACCGTGGATGCGGAAGCTCTGCTCGGTGACCTCCGAGCAGTATTCGCTGGCAAGGTATTTGGCCATCCCGGCGGCGACGTCGTTGCGCTCGCCGGAGTCCTTGAGCCGTGCCGCGTTGACCATCATCAGGTGGGCGGCCTCGATCTTGGTCGCCATCTCGGCCAGGTGGAACGCGACGGCCTGGTGTTCGGCGATGGGCTTGCCGAAGGTACTGCGCTGCTGGGCATACCGGATGGCCAGCTCGAAGGCACGCAGCCCCACCCCGCAGGCGCGGGCCGCCACGTTGACGCGACCGACCTCCACGCCGTCCATCATGTGGGTGAAGCCATGCCCGGGCACTTCACCAAGCACGTTGGCGGAGTCGACGTGGAAGCCGTCGAAGATCAGTTCGGTGGTGTCGATGCCCTTGTACCCGAGCTTGTCGATCTTGCCGGGAATGGTCAACCCCGGCATGACCTCTCCGAAGCCGGCCGGCTTCTCGATCAGGAACGCCGTCAGGTTGCGATGGGGCTTGTCGGCGCCCTCGTCGGTCTTCACCAGCGCTGCAACGAGAGTGGAGCTGCCACCATTGGTCAGCCACATCTTCTGACCGGTGATGACGTAGCCGCCGTCGGCGTCGCGGATGCCTCGGGTGCGGATCGCCGCGACGTCGGAGCCCAGCTCCGGTTCGGACATCGAGAATGCCCCGCGTACCTCCCCGGTCGCCATCCGTGGCAGGAACCGACGCTTCTGGTCGTCGGTGCCGTGCTGGCGGATCATGTAGGCGACGATGAAGTGGGTGTTGACGACGCCGGACACGCTCATCCAACCGCGCGCCAACTCCTCGACGCAAAGGGCATAGGTGAGCAGCGACTCGCCGAGACCGCCGTACTCGGGTGGAATCATCAACCCGAACAGGCCCATCGCGGCCATGTCGTCGACGATCTCCTGAGGGTAGGCGTCGGCGTGCTCGAGGTCGGCGGCGGTGGGAATCACCTTGCGGTCGACGAAGTCTCGCACCGCGGCGACGATGTCGGCTTGCACGTCGGTGAGGCCTGCGGTCTGCGCGAGTCGTGTCGTCACCAGCGCACCCTCTCGAATACGGCGGCCAAACCCTGTCCGCCACCGATGCACATCGTCTCCAGCCCGTATCGGACCTCGCGTCGGTGCATCTCGCGGGCGAGGGTGGCCAGCATGCGCCCACCGGTCGCCCCCACCGGGTGGCCAAGCGAGATGCCGGAGCCGGCGACATTGGTGCGGTCTCGGTCCGCGGCGGTGAAGTGCCACTCGCGCATCACCGCGAGCGCCTGCGCGGCGAACGCTTCGTTCAACTCGACGAGGTCCATGTCGGCCAGGGTGAGACCTGCCTTGGACAGGGCGACTTCGGTCGCGGGCACCGGGCCGATGCCCATGAGGCTCGGAGGTACGCCCGCCACGCCCCAGGACACCAGCCGTACCAGCGGAGTCAGTCCCAAGTCGGCGGCCTTCGCCTCCGTCGTGACGACGCACATCGAGGCCGCGTCGTTCTGTCCGCTGGCATTGCCGGCCGTCACCGTCGAGTCCGGATCTTGGCGTGCCATGATCGGTCTCAGCGTGCCCAGTGAGTCCATCGAGGTGTCGGCGCGGGGATGTTCGTCGGTGTCGACCACGTGATCGGCGACGGTGACGGCGACGATCTGCTCGGCGGTGCGACCGTCGTGCTGAGCTGCCACGGCCCGGCGGTGGGAGGTCACCGCCAGCTCGTCCTGTTCCTCGCGACCGATGCCGTACTGCCTGCGGAGGTTCTCGGCGGTCTCGATCATGCCGCCGGGCACCGGGTGATGGCGACCGCCTGCGGTGGTCCGCCCGCGGGTGAGTGCGTCGTGCACGGCCACCCCGGTGCGCGCTGCGCCCCAGCGCATGTCGGTCGAGTGGAACACGACGTTGCTCATGGACTCGGCACCGCCGGCCACGACGAGGTCGTTCTGTCCGGTGTGCACCTGAAGGCAGGCTTGGATGACGGCCTGCAGGCCCGAGCCGCAGCGTCGGTCGACCTGCATGCCGGGGACCGTGACCGGCAGACCCGCGTCGAGGGCGACGACGCGACCGATGGCCGGCGCCTCCATGCTCGGGTAGCAGTGCCCAAGGACGACGTCCTCGACCGCCTCGGGTTCCAGCGCGGTGCGTTCCAGCAGCCCCCGCAGCGCCGCCACGCCGAGGTCGACCGCGGTCGACGACCGCAAGGCTCCGCCGTAGCGTCCGATGGGGGTGCGCACCGGCTCGCAGATGACCGCGCCCGTCATCAAATGTGCCTGCCCCCGGTGACTTCCAGCACCGTGCCGGTCATGTACGACGACAGGTCCGAGGCAAGGAACAGCGCCACGTTGGCGACCTCGGCGGGCTCGCCGGCCCGAGCCATCGGGATCTCGGCGAGTTTGGAGTCCCAAATACGTTGCGGCATGGCCTCGGTCATGGCCGAGCGGATCAGACCGGGCTGGATGGCGTTGACGCGCACACCGAGGTGGGCGACCTCCTTGGCGGCCGCCTTGGTCAGCCCGACGATGCCCGCCTTGGCCGCGGAGTAGTTGGTCTGTCCGACCAAGCCGACCTTGCCGGAGATGGAGGACAGGTTGACGATGGCGCCGCTCTTCTGCTCGCGCATCACCCCTGCCGCGATTCGCGTGCCGTTCCACGTGCCCTTGAGGTGCACGGAGATGACCTGGTCGAACTGTTCTTCGGTCATCTTGCGCATCGTGGCGTCGCGGGTGATGCCCGCGTTGTTCACCATGACGTCCAGACTGCCGAACCGGTCGACGGCGGCGGCGACCAACGCCTCCACCTCGTCGGCCTTGGTGACGTCGCAGCGCACGGCGGCCGCGACCTCGCGACCGCCAAGCCGTTCCACCGCGGCCTCGGTGGCAGCGAGGTCGAGGTCGCCGAGCACCACGTGGGCGCCTTCGGCGACGTAGCGCTCGGCGATGGCGAAGCCAATCCCCTGCGCACCCCCGGTGACCACCGCGGTTCGTCCGTCGAGCAATGACATTCGATGCTCCGTCCTGTCGTGACCCGGCGTGGGATCACACATAAAATATGATATTCGTTGACGCCAACGCACCCCGCCCCCGCCAGGAGGACAGACGCATGGCAGATCCGACGCTGCAATCCGAGGTCGGAGACGGCGACTTCCACGACATCCTTGGCGCCACTCGCGAATTCGTCCGCACGGTCGTGATGCCCCGTGAAGTCGAGATCATGAACGGCAACCGCATCCCCGACGACATCCGTGATCAAGCCATGGCCATGGGTCTGTTCGGATATGCGATCCCGCAGGAGTGGGGCGGCCTCGGGCTCGACATCGTCCAGGACGTCGAGATGGCCATGGAGTTGGGCTACACCACCCTGGCCTTGCGGTCGATGTTCGGCACCAACAACGGCATCGCCGGCCAGGTTCTCGTCGGCTTCGGCACCGACGACCAACGCGCGCGCTGGCTCGGCGACATCGCATCGGGTGCGGTCGTCGCGTCCTTCGCGTTGACCGAACCCGGCGCCGGATCGAATCCGGCGGGCTTGCGCACCAAGGCCGTTCGCGACGGTGACGGCTGGGTGATCAGCGGGCGCAAGCAGTACATCACCAACGCGCCAACGGCGAACCTCTTCATCGTGTTCGCCCGTACTCGGCCCGCCGACTCCGACGGGCCGGGTATCGCGGTGTTCCTGGTGCCTGCCGACGCGCCCGGCGTCGAGGTCGGCGCCAAGGACGCCAAGATGGGCCAGGAGGGTGCCTGGACCTCCGACGTCACCTTCGACGAGGTGCGGGTTGGCGACGACGCCCTGGTGGGCGGTGCGGTCGACGTGGGCTATCGCGCCGCGATGACCTCCCTGGCGCGGGGCCGCATCCACATCGCCGCGCTGTCGGTCGGCGCCGCCCTGCGCGCCCTCGACGAGTCAGTGACCTACGCCGCCACGGCAACTCAGGGCGGGACGCCGATCGGTACGTTCCAACTCGTCCAGGCCATGCTGGCCGACATGCAGGCGGGAACGATGGCCGGACGTGCCCTCGTCCGCGACGCCGCAAGATCGTGGCTCGCCAACGAGGACCGCCGCATCGCGCCGTCGACGGCCAAGCTGTTCTGCACCGAGATGGTCGGCAAGGTGGCCGATCTAGCCGTGCAGGTGCACGGCGGCGCCGGCTACATGCGTGACGTCCCGGTCGAGCGCATCTATCGCGACGTTCGCCTCCTGCGGCTCTACGAGGGCACCAGCGAGATCCAGCGCCTCATCATCGGCGGCGGGCTGGTCAAAGCCGCCCGGACACAGGGGTAGCGCCCGAGGTCAGCCGATGTAGCGGACGATGGACTCCGCCACGGCAGCCGGCTTCGCCGAATCTTCGATCTCCACGGTGATCGTCGTCGTCGCCTGCACGGCACCCTCGAGTTGGTCCACGGCGGTGATTTCGCCTCTCGCTCGGATCTTGGCACCCACCTTGACCGGAGTGATGAATCTCACTTTGTTGTAGCCGTAGTTGACCGCCAGCTTCACGCCCTCGACGCGGTAGAGCTGCGCGGAGAACTGCGGCAGCAGCGACAGCGTGAGCAGCCCGTGGGCGATCGTCGCGCCGAACGGCCCGCTCTTAGCTCGTTCGGGGTCGACGTGAATCCACTGACGGTCGTCGGTGGCCTCGGCGAAGAGGTTGACCCGCTCCTGGTCGATCCGGAGCCACTCGGTGGGTCCGAAGTGGGACCCGCGGGCCGCGGCGAACTCGGCCAAATCCTGGAATACCTTCACGAAACTCTCCTCTCATTGGGGCGATTGCCGGGAAATCCGGACCCCTTTGCCGATGACACTCCACCTGATCTCAGCACATTGGCATACGCGCGCAAATAGTTGCCGAGAATTGAGCAGCAATTGTGCAAATACGGCAATGCCTGGCAATGGCCTGCGCAGACGTCAATATTAGATTTTGCCGTAATACGCAGCTGATTAGCCGACGGTTTTGCCAGCTAGTGATTGCTGCAGTTGCTGGCAGAAAACTTTCGAAACCTAGCTGGGATGGAGTCGTCATGGGACTGATACTTATTTGGAGTTTCCCGTAAAACCCCCTGTCAGCACCCCCGCCCGCGCCGAATTCCTCGACGCCAGACGCTCTACGAATGAGGTCGAAATGCACCCCCAACCGCTTGAATTCGGAATGACGGCCGAGTGCGGACTCACCGACAACATCAGTTGGTGGGACTCCGACGCGGAGGCGACGATCGTGCTGTCGCAGCCGGATACCGATCGAGAGTTGTGGAACGAGTTCCTTCGCGGCGCCGTCGAGAGCTACCGCCGCCACGGCGTCGAGCGCGCCATCGACGTCGCGGCCGTGCGCGACGGCGCCGACACGGCCATGTTCTGGGCGACGCTGGACTCGACGGGCCGCGTCATCGGCGGTCTGCGCGCCAAGGGACCCCTGCTGTCGGCGGACGACTCCCACGCGACGGTCGAATGGGCCGGGCAACCGGGGCTCGCGGCCGTCCGCAAGATGATCGACGACCGCGTTCCCTTCGGCGTGCTGGAGATGAAGACCGCCTGGACCACCGACGACAGAGACAAGGCGCGTGTCATCTCCACGGCGTTGGCTCGCACGCCGTTTCACGCCATGACGCTGATGGACATCCAATTCTGCATGGCGACCTCCGCCCCCCACATCCTGGAGCGGTGGCGCACGTCGGGTGCCGTGGTCGCGCCCATTGCCGCGACGCCGTACCCGGACGAGAGGTACCGTACGAAGATGATGTGGTACGACCGGAGAACCTTCGCCAATCACGCTGCCTCCGATCAGATTCCGAAGATCCTACGCGAGATGAAAACCGTCTCGGCACAGGCCGGGGCCCACGTGGCGGCCCGCGCGGCCAGCCAGTGACGAACGGCTCCGGCGTACCCACGGGCACCGCCCACGTGCTGGATCCCAGTCGGGAGGAGGACGCTCGCCGGCTCGAGGAGTTGCGGGCCGACCCAACGATCGAATTCGTCGACTCGTGGTCCAGCCAGAGCGCCTCGCTCGAGGGGCTGCGTCCGCCGCTGGACACCGAGGTCCTCGCCGAGTCACCCCGCTTCGTCCACTATCCGTGGCGTCGGGCGGTGGTCAAGATCCTGGGTCCGCGGTCGTTCCGCCGGCTCCGGCTCGACCGCAACCGCAACCTGATCACCTCCGAGGAACAAGATCGTCTGGGCAGCTTGGTCGTCGGTGTGATTGGGCTCAGCGCCGGTCACGTCATCGCCCACACGATTGCCATGCAGGGCCTGTGCGGCGAGATGCGGCTCGCGGACTTCGACGACCTCGATCTGTCGAACCTCAACCGCGTACCGGCAACCCTCTTCGACCTCGACGTCAACAAGACCGTCGTCGCGGCGCGCAGGATCGCCGAACTGGACCCCTATCTCGAGGTGCGCACCGCACCCTCGGGGGTCGACGCCGACAACCTCGACGCCTTCCTCGACGGATTGGACGTGGTCGTCGAGGAATGCGACTCGTTGGACCTCAAGGTGAGCATTCGACTCGCGGCGCGCGCCAGGAAGCTTCCCGTTCTGATGGCTACCAGCGACCGCGGGCTCGTCGACGTCGAGCGCTTCGACCTCGAGCCTGACCGGCCCATCTTCCACGGCCTGCTCGGCGACGTCGACCCAGAGACGCTGACGGGGTTGAGCTCTGGCGACAAGGTGCCATATGTCCTGCGCCTCATCGAGGTCAGTGGCCTGTCCGCCCGCGCGGCGGCCTCGCTGCTCGAGGTCGGTCACGCCGTGGCCACCTGGCCGCAGGTCGCCGGGGACGTCACCCTCGGTGCCGGTCCGATCGCCGAAGCCGTTCGCAGAATTGGACTCGGAGAACCACTTTCATCCGGGCGCGTCCGCCTGGATTCGTCGGCCGCCCTCGACCGGCTGGCCACCTCGGCGACGGCCGCGACCGCACCGTTGGACGAAACGGAGCCATCCGCAACCGATTCGGGGCCGACCGAGGACGTGGTGACGGCGGTGCTGACCGCCGCTTCGCGCGCACCGTCGGGTGGCAACGTCCAACCGTGGACGATGCGGCCGACCGAGGACGGCGTCGCCATCGCGCTGGATCCCCGGCGGACCTCGACCATCGACGTCGCGATGCGCGGCAGCGCGGTGGCCGTGGGCGCCGCGGTCTACAACGCCAGGGTGGCCGCGGCCGCGCATGGCGTCGCCAGCGACGTCGACTTCACGACCGCCGACTCCAGAACCCCACTGCTGGCCCGGATTCGGTTCCTCGAAGGCCGCTCCCCCGAGCCGTCGGTGACCTACGACGCGATGTGGCGCCGAGAGACCAACCGCGTCCGTGGCACGGGCGCGCCGTTGCCGGCCCACGTCGTCGAGCAGTTGGTCGTCGGTGCGCACGCGGAGGGCGCCCGCCTGCGGGTCGTCGAGTCGCGCGCCGAGATAGACGAGATCGCCGAGATCTTCGCCGCCGCCGACCGCATTCGGTACCTCACCTCGCGGCTCCACGAAGAGATGGTGTCGGAGTTGAGGTGGCCCGGTGACGCGGACCCAGACACCGGGATCGACGTGTCGAGCCTCGAATTGGGGCCGCGGGGTGACGTGGCACTGGAAATCGTGCGGCGGCCCGACGTGATGGCCGAACTCCTGGACTGGGATGCCGGCGCCGTCCTTGGCGACGACACCGCTGCGGGCTTGCGTGCCAGTTCGGCCGTGGCCGTGGTGCACGTCACCGGAGGCGATCTCGTCGACTACGCCCGGGGCGGTGCGGCGGTGGAGGCCACGTGGATCACGGCTCAGGACCTGGGCCTCGCCGTGCAGCCCATCTCCCCACCGTTCCTCTATGCGACCAACGACGAAGAACTGCAGGAGGTCTCACCGAGGCACACCGACGAACTGGCGGTGTTGCAACGCCGGTTCCGGGACGTGGTGCGGGCCGGCCAGGAGGGCACGGACGAGGCCGATGACTCCCTGGTCCTGGTGCTGCGGCTCTCGATCGCGGGACCCGCGACGGTCCGTAGCCGCCGGCGCTCCATCGATATCGGCGAGGCACCGCTACCCTAATCCAGTGTCTCCCGAAAGTACGCCCCTGAGCCTGGAACGGCTGGTGACGACTGTCGCCGTCCGGCTCATGGCGGCCAACGCGGCGACCTCGCCGCAGGTGTCGGGAGAGGTGCTCGCCGTCCTCGTCGCCTACTTCGACGTCGACTTCAGCTTCCTGCGCTACAACGACCACTCGATTCGTGCGTCGATCCTCATCGCCGAATGGCCGCTGCGTCCGGACGTGCCCGATCCCGACCCGCTCCGGGTCGTCTACTACAAGGACGCCGATCCGGTGTTCGCCCTGGCGGAGAACGTCAAGTCGCCGATGGTCTTCCGCCCCGAGAACCAGGACTATCAAAAGCGCATCGAAGAGGGTCGCAACATCCCGCAGACGTCGATGGCGGCCGCCCCACTGACGTCGGGCGACGTCACGACCGGGGTGTTGGGCTTCGTCAAGATCGGTGACCGCGAATGGACGCCCGCCGAGCTCAACGCGCTGGAGGCCATTGCGTCGCTGTTCGCCCAGGTGCAAGCACGGGTGCAGGCAGAGGAGCGTCTACGCCACCAGGCCGATCACGACGACCTCACCGGGCTGCACAATAGGCGCGCCCTGATCGATCACCTGGAGAGCCGGCTCGCGACCGACGAGCCCGGACCGGTGGCGGCCCTGTACCTGGATCTCGACCGGCTCAAGACGATCAACGACTACCTCGGCCACAACGTCGGCGACTGGTTTCTGCGCGTGATCGCCGAGCGGCTACGACGCGGGGCCGAGGACGCACGGGTGATTGCGCGCCTCGGCGGCGACGAGTTCGTCGTCATCCCGTCCTCACCGATGACGATTCCTGAGGCCGAGCGGCTCGCCACCCGGTTGCTGACCATCGTCGGGGAACGGGTGCCGGTTGACGGCGAGATGTTGACCAGGAGCGTGAGCATCGGTGTCGCGCTTGCTACGCCAGGCCGGGACTCCGCGTCGGATCTGCTGCGGCGGGCCGATCAGGCGGTCCTGGAGGCCAAGGCGGCCGGCGGCAATCAGGTCGCGGTGTTCTCCGACGAGATGTCCCTGCGCACCGACTACCGCAACGACATCGAACTCCACTTGCGGGACGTCATCGAAAACGGTGCGCTGTTCCTGCAGTACCTGCCCGAGGTCGACATGCGCACCGGTGACGTCCTCGCCACCGAGGCGTTGGTGCGGTGGAACCACCCGACGCGCGGCCTGCTGTCCCCCGCGGTGTTCATCTCCGTCGCGGAGTCGATCAACCTGGCCGGCGACCTCGGCCGCTGGGTCTTGCGGACGGCATGTGAGGAATTCGCCCGCTGGCGCGCGCTCGGGGTCGCCGACGGAATCGTGCTGAGGGTCAACGTCTCACCGGTCCAGCTGGTGACCGACGGCTTCGTCGAGACCGTGGCCGCCGTCATGGCCGAGTTCGGCCTCGACCCTGGCTCGGTATGCCTGGAGATCACCGAGAGCGTGGTCGTGCAGGACATGGAGGCGACGAGCGTCACCCTGGCCGGCCTGCGCGACGTCGGCGTCAAGCTCGCCATCGACGACTTCGGCACCGGCTTCAGCGTGCTGTCTCACCTCAAGTCGCTGCCGGTGGACGTGTTGAAGATCGACCGCAGCTTCGTCGCCGAGCTTGGGGAGAATCCCGACGACCTCGCGATCGTGCGTGCCGTGATCGCGCTCGCCGAAGCGTTCGAACTCGAATTGGTCGCCGAGGGCGTGGAGACGGTCGTCGCCGCGAAGACACTGCTACATCACGGGTGTCACCGTGCGCAGGGATTCCTGTTGTCGCGGCCGCTGGCCGGAAGCGACATGGCCGCCCTACTGGCCAAGGGCCGGGTACCGGTTCACTTTTCCGCAACGCCATCCGTCTAGGTGCTGCTGACGAGCATCGTGCAGACCCTCGCGCACCTGGCGGCGCGATCCGGTGCACACCGGGCGTGAGGGCGCTTCGGGTTCGGTGGCCATCAACTCGACACGCCCGAAGCGACTTGCGGTCCTGCCGACGAGGCACACCTGAAAGAGGTCGCCGGGCGCGACGGGGTGCTCTGCGACGACCGGATCCCTGTCGGCGGGGGCGAAGGTGAGCCCCGCCCGGGTGCGCACGGCCAGAGGACCGTCCGGCGTCCTGAGGATCACCCCGGTGATGTCACCCTCCTCGAACACGATCCGGTCGAGCGTGCTGCCGTATTCGACCTCTACGTCGCGGTCGCGCGCCTGAGCCGCCATCCACCCGTGAAGTGCACGTCGATCGCATCCGTCGGCCCACTCGATGGTTCCGATCGACAGCGCCTCGACGGACTCGCCGCTCTCAGAGACCATCGTCGTGGTGCGCCAGTCCCGCATGTTGGTGTACATCAGGCCGAAGGGCGACGCGATGCACTGCGCAGCCCAGCCAGCCAGCTTCGAACCGAAGAACGTCTCCACGGGGCTGTTAAAGGCTTCCTCGCGCGACAGATTGCGGGCGTTGCGCCGCGGGACGCGGCCGTCACCCGCGTCGACCGGCGCGTCCAGCACGCAGTCGGCGACATCGGCGAGGTATTCGGCGGTCTCCGCGTCCGATCCGTCGTGGACCAGCCAGCCGCGCTTGGCGCCGACGAGTTCGCGCAGAGCACCCGAGGGCGAGTCGCCGAGCCGTCGCAGGTCGGGGGGTGCCACCGGGGCCCCAGTCTGTGACACGGCTTCATCGTCTGACAAAGAGGCGGCCACCAAGACCTCCCCGCCCGCATCCACGACGGCGATCGCGTTGGCGAGACCACCCAGGCCCGCGCCGATGACCGCAACGTCGACTTCGATGTCCCACATAGGCGTTACGTACTCCGTGGTAGCTGGTCTACTTGCTGTTGACATGTCGTGTCAGACACGACGCGTGCGTCGTCCGTTCGCGGAGACCCGGTGCAACATTTCAAACCGAAAGTCGCCACGAAGCGTACTTTACATACTTTTAGTTTGAATTGCAGCACCAAGGTGCACTGGAACCGCCACCGCGCGGAGGCGCAAAACCCCACACGCGACCACCCGTGTTGTCAACCGAGGGACACCCGGCGAGTAACCTGTACGACGCCGAGCAGTTCGTCGGGCCTCAAGGGGCGGTTCTCCAGCTGGCCCACAAGGGCCTCGTGGTCCCGAACCGACTCGTCAACCCCGTCGAACTCACCAAGGGACCAGTCGGCACTTGCGATCGGGAATGCAGCCCGGTCGGAAGCGAACGAACTATGATCCCAGTCCAGCGCCACGGCCTGGAAGGATCGACGGAGGAGCTCGAGAAGTATGGTGCGCCAGGCTCGATCCGAGGCGACGCGGAGGAAGATCATCGAGTCGGCGGTCGACCTCATCAACGAGATCGGTTATCCCGCCGCCGGCTTGGGCGACATCATCGAGCGTGCCGAGTTGACCAAGGGCGCGCTGTACTACCACTTCGAGTCGAAGGAAGCCCTCGCGACCGCCATCATCGAGGAGGGTTCGGAGAGCCTCGTCGGCGCGTTCCGCGGGGCGGTTCGATCAGGCTCCCCCGGCATGGAGGACGTCATCCACGGCTCCTTCGTCATGACCGACGTGTTGGGGACCGACACGGTCGCGCGCGCCGGAGCTCGGCTACTGCGCACCTTCGGCAGCTTCAACCCGGCCGCCAAGCGCACGCTGCAACTGTTCGTCGACGAGCTCACCGGCCGACTCAAGGCGGCCACCGTCGACGGCGATCTGCGCGACGGGCTGGATCCGGAGTCGACCGCCGGCCACGTCGTGGCCGCCATGTTGGGGGCGGAGTTGTTGTCCAGCGCCCTGGCCGACGGGGCCGATCTGCGCGCCCGCTTCGCGCGGAACTGGGAGTTGCTGCTTCCCGCCATCATCACCGACGAGTCGTTGGGCTACTACCGCGAGTTCCTGGCCCGTCAAGCGGCGCGACAGCAGCCGCCGTCAGCGTGACGCCCACCCGCCCACGACCGTAGGCGACCGCAATCACGGAGGTTGACAGCAACAGTGGATCTGCTCTGGTCGCCGAACGACATCGCCTTCCGTGACGAGGTGCGTGAATTCCTCGACGAGAAGCTGACCCCGGAGCTGCGCCTTGCCGGGCGCCTGATGACCAGCGTCTACAGCGACCACGAGGCCAGCCTGCAGTGGCAGGCCATCCTGCACGAGCGCGGGTGGGCAGCCCCGGCCTGGCCCGTCGAGTACGGCGGATGCGACTGGAGTCTGACCCAGCACTACGTGTTCAGTCGCGAAGCGACCTTGGCGGGCGCTCCGTCGTTGTCGCCCATGGGACTTCGAATGGTGGCCCACGCCATCGTCGCCTACGGCACCCAAGAGCAAAAGGACTACTTCCTGCCTCGCATCCTGACCGGCGAGGTGTTCTTCTGCCAGGGCTACTCCGAGCCGGAGGCCGGATCCGACCTCGCTGCGCTGTCCATGGCGGCCGTCGACGACGGTGATCACTTCGTGTGCACGGGAAGCAAGATCTGGACGACCCATGCCCGGGAGGCGAATTGGATGTTCGCCCTGGTGCGCACGTCGCGCGGTGCCAAGAAGCAACACGGCATCACGTTCGTCCTCCTGGACATGACCTCACCCGGCGTCGAGATCCGACCGCTGGTGATGACCTCCGGTGAGGAGATCCAGAACCAGGTCTTCTTCGACGCAGTCCGGGTGCCCAAGGCCAACGTCGTCGGCGCGGTCGACGACGGCTGGACCGTTGCCAAGTACCTCCTCGAATTCGAGCGTGGCGGTGGAGCCAGCGCACCCGCCCTGCAGGTGATGGCCGAGGACGTGACGGCCGCGGCGAGCACACAACCGGGTCCCGACGGCGGCCGCCTGGTCGACGATCCGGCGTTCGCCCGGAAGCTGGCCGACGCGCGCATCCGGACCGACGTCCTGGAGATCCTCGAATACCGCGTGCTCTCGGCGCTGGCCGACGGCGGACATCCCGGCCCCGCGTCCTCGATGCTCAAGATCCTCACCACGGAACTCAGCCAGACGTTCACCGAGTTGGCGATGGAGGCCGCCGGCCCGCGCGGCCGCGCCTATCAGCCGCACGCCACCCGGCCCGGCGGGCCCGTCTCGCAGTACGAGCCACCGCCGGACGGTTACGTCAGCGGGGAGCCCTGGCAGGCCGTGGCCCCGCTGCGCTACCTCAACGACCGGGCGGGTTCGATCTACGCAGGCAGCAACGAGATTCAGCGCAACATCCTCGCCAAGGCAGCGCTGGGATTGTGATGGATCTCCGACACTCCGACGAGCGGGAGATGCTGCGCTCCGGACTCGACAAGTTCCTGGCGTCCCGATACGAACTCGAGCGCAGCCGCGCCGCCACCAAGACGGGCACCGGATGGCAGCCCGACGTCTGGCGCGCGTTCGCCGAGGACCTCGGAATCCTTGGAGCCGCGCTTCCGGAACGGGTCGGGGGCAGCGGCGGCGGACCGCTCGAGATCATGGTCATCGCCGAGTCGCTCGGTCGGGCGCTGGTCGTCGAGCCCTACGTCGACACCGCCGTCGTCGCGGCCGGCTTGCTGCTTCGCGCCGGCGGCGCCGCGGCCACCGAGGTCGTCGAGCAGATCATCGCGGGCACGGCCGTCGTCGCGCTGGCGGCCGCGGAGGAGCAGGCCGGTGACCGATGGCAGGACGTCACCACCACCGCACGCCGGGACGAAGGTGGCTGGGTGCTCCGTGGCCAGAAGACCATGGCGATCGGGGCGCCCATCGCCACGCATCTCCTCGTCACGGCCCACACCGGCGACGGGGTCTCGCTGTTCCTCGTCGACCTCGGGGACGTCGAACGGGGCCTCGAGATGCATGCCATGCGCACCGTCGACGACCGCCGCGCGGCCGACCTGGAGCTGACCGATCTGCGCCTGCCGCATAACGCGCTGCTGGGCGAACAGGGCCAGGCGTGGCCGTCGCTGGCGCAGGCCCGCGACGAGGGCGCGGCGGCCGTCTGCGCCGAGGCGGTCGGCGCGATGCGGCGCGTGGTGGCCGACACCGTCGCCTACGCCAAGCAACGCCACCAGTTCGGGCAGCCGATCGCCGGGTTCCAGGCGTTGCAGCATCGCATGGTCGACATGTACATGGAACTCGAACAGTCCGCTGCGGCTGTGCATCTCGCGATGCTCAACCTCGACGCCGATCCCCCGGCGCGGGCGCGCGCGGTGTCGGCCGCCAAGGCGACGATCGGCAGGGCGGCCAGGTTCGTCGGGCAGAACGCCGTCCAACTGCACGGCGGGATGGGCATGACCGAGGAGCTCGCAATCGGGCACTACTTCAAACGGCTCACCGCGGTGCAGTACGAGTACGGGACGACCGACCACCACGTGACCCGTTACGCACGACTCACCACGACGTGACGGCGCGGGGGTGGTTCCTCTTCGCGGCGATGAGCGTGATCTGGGGTGTCCCGTACCTGCTGATCAAGATCACGGTCGAGGGCGTCTCGGCGCCCGTCCTGGTCTTCGCGCGCACCGTCATCGGCGCAGCGGTGTTGGTGCCGCTGGCGTTGTCGCGGGCCGCCTGGGCGCCGGTTCTCCGGTGCTGGAAACCGGTGCTGGTCTTCGCCTTCTTCGAGATCGTCGCCGCCTGGCTGATGCTGTCCGACGCCGAACGTCACATCACCAGCTCGCTGACGGGCCTGTTGATCGCGGCCTCCCCCATCATCGCCGCACTGCTCGACCGGCTGACCGGCGGCGAACGCAGGCTGGGCGTCACGCGCATCACCGGGCTGGGGGTGGGACTGGCCGGCGTGGCGGTGCTGGCCGGACCGGAGATCACCGGGGGCAGCGCGTGGCCCGTCGCAGAAGTCCTGCTGGTGGCCACGTGTTACGCGATCGCCCCGCTCGTCGCGGGCCGCCACCTCGCCGACGTTCCCGCTCTCCCGATGACCGCGGCCTGCCTCGGTGTCGCCGCCGTCGTCTACGCGGGACCCGCGGTCGCGACGTGGCCCACGGCGATGCCGTCGGCGCGCGTGCTGGTGGCGGTGGCGACCCTGGCGGTCGTCTGCACCGCGGTGGCGTTCATCGTCTTCTTCGCCCTCATCCGAGAGGTGGGCCCCACCCGGGCGCTGGTGTTCACCTACGTCAATCCCGCCGTGGCGCTGGCGGCGGGGGTGGTCGTGCTGAGCGAACCGCTCACCCCGTGGAACGTGGCGGGCTTGGCGTTGATCCTCGGCGGTTCGGTGTTGGCCACCAGGCGATCCGGTCCGGCGCCTGCCGCGCCAGGGTGAGCAGTCAGCCGTCGGCGGGCTTGCCGAGCAATCCCTCGCGCAGCAGAGTGTCGGTCGCGTTCTGCCACCGCTGAAGCTGCTCGGGTGAGGTGAAGGGCTCGGGGAGGTGGCGGTCCACGTGGGCGCGCAGGCTGATCGCGCCGACGGCGAGCACCAGGGCATTGATGGTCGCCCAGGTCAGGTCGACGTCGGGCCGGGTCTCACCGCGCTCGGCCCGCAGCTCCCACCGGGCCATGCCGACCTCCATGAGGGCGTCGAACAGCGTTGCCCCCAGCGGGCTTCCGTCGACCATCGCCCGGCTTACGTAGGCGGCGACGTCGGGATGCTCGGCGATGATTCCACTGACCCTGGAGCCGATGTCGGTGATCGAGTCGGCCGGGGGGTCGGGAATGGGTGCCGACAACTGCCCGATCAACAGTGCCAGCACGTAGTCGTCGACCGCCTTGATGAGGCTCGACTTGGTCGCGTAGTGGTGCTGCACCATCCCCAGCGAGACGCCGGCCGAGGCCGCCACGGCCCGCAGAGACGTCGCCGCGGTTCCGTACTTGGCGAAGTTCGCCAACGCAGCATGACGGATGCGATCCGCGCTGGTCACGGTGGCCTCGTCGACCGGGGAGGGCTCCGAGGCGGTGGTCACTGGGCAACGCTATCAATGCGCCTGTATCGTCAGAAACCAATACATACGTATTGTCACGAGTGGGTAACCGCTTCCCAGGAGAGACGGAGGGCACCCCATGCAGGCACCTGGCCGACCCGTCGCTGCAGTAGCGCTGCGCGAACGAGGCGCCACGACGACCACGTCCGATGCCGGGCGGCTCGGCTACCCCTGCGCAGAGGACCCCGACCGTTGGACCACCTCCCCCGACGACGGCGCCAAGGCTCTGTGCCGCGCCTGTCCCCGACGCTGGCTGTGCGCGCAAGAGGCGTGCCGCACCCCCGGCGCGGAAGGCTTGTGGGCCGGGGTGCTCATCCCCGGCGAGGGCCGCGGCCGCCGTTTCGCGCTCAAGCAACTCGGATCGCTGGCCGACCGGCACGGCTTCCCCGTCCGCACCGTCCAGTAGGGCGACCGCCGCGCAGCTATCCTCCTCACTCGATGACGGCTCCGCGGATCGACCTCGTCCACGAACTGGTGTCGGCCGCGGCCGTCCAGGTACCCGACCGGCCGGCGATCATCGGTCCCGACGGCACCACGACGACCTTCGCCGAATTCGACGCCCAGATCCAATCGGTGGCCACCTGGGTCGGCGAACGCACCCGGAGGGGTGACCGGGTTGCCGTCGTCGCCGACAACGGCACGTCCTACGCGCTGCTGTACTACGGCGTTCCGCGCGCCGGTCGCGTGCTGGCCATGGTCAACCAACGACTCGGCCCGGGTGAGCGCGCCGCCCAACTGGCAGCCGCCCGACCCACGGTCGTCCTCGGTGACGGCCGCTTCCTCGACGGACTGGCGAAGACGCCGTCGGTGACCGAGGTGGTGGCGTTCGAAGACCCTCGCTGGCGCCGGGCAGTCACGCAGCCGAGCCGACGCGCGGAGCCCGTCGACCCCGACGATCCCGCCTGGTTGCTGTTCACCAGCGGGTCGACCGGACCACCCAAGGGCGTGCTCCACACGCACCGGTCGCTCACCACGGCGGCACGCGGCACCGTCGCGGGTCGGTCGGTGCGCCCGGGCGGTGTGTACCTCCTGCCGTTTCCGATGTGCCATGTGGCCGGATACAACATGCTGGTCCATCACCTCGCCGGAGCCACGGTGATGCCCGTCGCCGCCTTCCGCGCCGAGGAGTTCGCCGCTGCGGTCCGCGCACATCACGTGACGTCGTGCTCGCTGGCTCCCACGATGCTGCACTCACTGCTGGCACACCTGGAGGCCACGGGGACCGAGCTGCCGACCCTGCGCGACGTGTCCTACGGATCGGCCGCGATTCCCGCCGATCTCCTGCGGCGCGCGCTGGCCCGGCTCGACGTGAACTTCCACCAGGGGTACGGGATGAGCGAAACTGGCGGCAACGTCACGTTTCTCGGGCCCGCCGACCACCGGGCCGGAGCCGGCGCCAATCCGTCCCTGCTGGCCACCGCGGGACGACCACACGACGAGGTCGAGGTGCGCATCTCCGGTGACGGTCCCATCGGCGAGATCCTCGTCCGCGGCGCGCAGGTGGCCGCCGGCTACTGGCCGGGGCCCGAACCCGTCACCGTCGACGGCTGGCTGCACACCGGCGACGTTGGACGCCTCGACCCCGAGGGCCGACTGGTGGTCGTGGACCGCATCAAGGACGTCGTGATCACCGGTGGCGAGAACGTGTCCTCCCGGGAGGTCGAAGACGTCCTGTCCGGACATCCCGACGTCGACCAGGTCGCGGTGGTGGGCGTCGCGGACGACTACTGGGGTGAGGCCATCTGCGCGGTCGTGGTGCCACGGGCGGGCAGTGCGCCGACCCCCGACGACCTCGTGGCCCACGTCCGCGGCCATCTCACCGCCTTCAAGCGACCGCGGCACGTCCTGTTCGTCGACTCACTTCCGTCCACTCCCAACGGGAAGGTGGCCAAGAACGCCGTGCGCGCCCAGGCGCGCCGCGTGCTTGGCGGCCAGGCTCCATGACCGCCCTCACCCGGCCGTCACGACCGGAAACACCTCGTAGGTCCCGCTGAAGCCCTTGAATTCGACCACCTCGGCCGCGGTGACGTCGATGCCGTCGACCGCCTCGACGGCGTCCCGCACCACGTCGCTGACCAGGATTTCGCCGCCGTCGGCGTGCCCGGCGATCCTGGCGGCCATCGCGACGTTCAAGCCGAACAGGTCGTCACCCCGTCGCACTGACTCCCCCATGTGAATTCCCATGCGCACCTTGATGTTCTGCCAGCGTTCGGGACGGGCGGCGAGCTCGCGCTGCACGCCGATGCAGCAGCGCACGGCACGGCCGGGGTCGGCGAAGGCCAGCATGAAACCGTCGCCCTGATTCTTGACGACGTGCCCACCATGCTCGTCGACCAGGTCACGGACGAGTCGCTCGTGGCGCTGCAGCAGTGCGACCCAGTCCCGGTCCCCCAGCGCTTCGTTGCGTTCGGTGGACCCCTCGATGTCGGAGAACACCACGACGACGTCTCCATTGGCCGTCAACCGCGCCAGATCGGGCCGCTCCACGCTGGCCCACCCCGCGAGGTCCTCGATCGAGTTGCGCACCACCGCTCCGATTCCCTTGGCGCGCAACATCTCTGCGGTCCGCCATGTCGTGCGGATGGCCAATGGTGCGAGACCTCGGCGTCTGCGGCGAATCCTCGGCGTGGCGCGTTGGGCACGCTTTAGGCGGCGACGGGCGTCGGCGAGCCGACGCGAGGTGACGAGCAACAGGATGGACAGGGTGACGACGGCGGCGACGGCGACCCCGAGCAGCGTCGACAGGACGAGTTGCGTCACCGCGCGATGGTAGCCGCGAAGCCTCCCGGCCGGATCGGCGTGGGGTCTCCTACTGAATACTGGCCACCGTGACGGCACATAGTGGGGACGACCGGTGCTGATCGGTCTGGCAGCGGCGCTCGTCGCATGCTTCGGCTACGGAACCGCGTCGGTGTTGCAGGCCTACGGCGCGCGCAGCGCCGCGGCGAAGGACGCCGCACGTGGCACGGTCGGTTCGACGACGGCCAGTGGCGCGCCGTCTCTTGGCGCGACGATCCGGGCGGCGTTGACCCCGGCGTTCCTGGCCGGGATGGTCCTCGACGGGTGCGGATTCCTCGGCAGCGTCGTATCGGCCCGGCTGATCCCACTGTTCCTGTCGCAGACGATCATGAGTGCCAATCTCGTCGTGACGGCCGTGCTAGGCGTCGTCGTGCTGAAAGTCCCTCTGCGATGGCGTGATTGGGTGGCCATCGCCACGGTGGTGGTGTCGCTGTGCGTGCTGGGCTTCACCTCCGGCCACATCGGCGAGGACGATCCAGGCACCGCCGTGCACTGGGGCGTTCTCGCGTTCTCGGTCGTGATGGTCGTCCTCGGACTCGTTCTCATCCACGTGCTCGGTGCTCGCGGGGCCGTCGCCGCCGGGCTGGTCGCGGGTGTCCTGTTCGGCGCCATGGCCGTCGCGGTGCGGGTGGTCAACGGGGTCGACCCGTTCCATCTCGCGCTGATCCTCCGCGATCCCGCCGCCTGGGCGGTGGCGGTGGCCGGTGTCGGCGGCTTCTACCTGTTCACCGTGGCGTTGCAGATCGGATCGGTCACCGGCGCCTCGGCCGCGCTGGTCGCGGGTGAGACCGTGGTACCCGGCATCGTCGGAGTGTGGCTGCTGGGTGACACCTCGGCACCCGGTCTGGGCTGGCTGGTGGTCGTCGCATTCGTGGGCGCCGTCGGCGGCGCGATCGCGGTGGCGCTGTTCGGCGCGGCCGAGAGCGGTGAGGCGGCCGAGCCGGCCCCCGAGCGTTCCTGAGCGCTCTCGCTCAGGCGCCGGCGGACGCCAGCTCGCGACGCGCCCGGCGCTCGACGAAGAGCGGGATGAAGTCGCGGACGGGGCGGCCGTCGAATTCGGCGTGGTTGTGCGCGACGACCGTGGCGACCGTCTCGGGGGCGACATCCGGGTAGCTCGACACGAGTCGATCCACCAGCTGCTCGATGACGGTCCGTTCGTTCTCACTCACGCCAAGATGTTGGCACCGCGTCCAATACCTGGTCAACCTCTGTTAAAACGTTTCACATCACAGTGACGGGAACCACCGGGCCTAGGCTGGTCGGATGCCGCTGCTGCTGGGTCCCGTCCTGCGCCACGTCGGAGAGACGAGCGCCACCGTCTGGGTGCAGACGGACTCACCGGGCGTGGTCGAGGTGCTGGGATGCTCGGCGCCCACGTTCGAGGTGCAGGGCTGTCACTACGGCGTGGTGCTCGTCGACGGCCTGCAGGCGGGGTCGGTCACCGAGTACCAGGTGCACGTCGACGGTCGGCAGATGTGGCCCGAACCGGATGCCACCTTCCCGCCAAGCGTGATCAGGACGCGGGGACACGACCAGCAGGACCGGCTGCAGATCATCTTCGGATCGTGTCGCTATCCGAAGACGGGTGTCGAGAAACTCGACGACAAGCTGGGCCTCGACGCTCTGGACGTCTACGCGGCGAGGCTTCCGACGACGCCGGTCGACCAGTGGCCCGACGCCCTCGTCCTGTTGGGCGACCAGGTGTACGCCGATGAGCTCACCCCCGAGGCTCGCCGCCACCTGGCCGGCCGGCGAACCAACGGCCGGCGACCGCCCGACGAGGTGGTCAGCTTCACCGAATACGAAGGCCTCTACCGGCACACCTGGGGAGACCCGGAGATCCGCTGGATCCTGTCCACCGTTCCGACGGCGATGATCTTCGACGACCACGACATCAGGGACGACTGGAACACCTCTGGCGCGTGGCGCAGGGAGGTCAACGCCAAGCCGTGGTGGCGGGACCGGATCCGCGCGGGCCTCGCCTCCTACTGGGTCTATCAACATCTCGGCAATCTGAGCCCCACCGAGCTGCGCGACGACGAGGACTACCAGAAGGTGCTCGCCGCCGAAGGCGACGTTTGGCCGCTCCTGGTCGACCTCGCCGACCGGGCCGACGCCGAGGTCGACGACGACAAGGGTCTGCGCTTCAGCTACCGGTGGGACATGGGCCGCAGCCGGCTGGTCATGGTCGACTCGCGCAATGCCCGCATCCTGGACTCCGGTGATCGGAAGATGTTGGGCAACAGGGAGTTCGCCTGGCTCGAGCACCAGGTGACCGATCGGCTCGACGACGTGGACCACCTCATCGTCGGCTCGTCGCTGCCGTGGCTGCTGCCACCGGCGATCGGGGACATGCAAATGGTCAACGAGCGCGCCGCCAACCGGCCCGGCCGGCGCGGCAAGTTCGCCGAAACCGTGCGCCAGGCAGCGGACTTCGAACACTGGGCGGCATTCGTGCAGTCCTTCCTGGATCTGAGCCGGCTCATCGTCGACGTGGCCTCTCGCGACGCCGACGCACCGGCCACGGTGTCGGTGATCTCCGGCGACGTACACCACAGTTACGTCGCGCGCGCCGACATCCCGTCCGCCCGGTCGAACGTGCACCAGCTGGTGTGCTCGCCGGTGCACAACTACGTGCCGTGGTTCGTCAAGCCGGTCTTCAAACTGGGCTGGTCTCGGCGGCTTGGCCGGGTCACCCGGCGCTGGGCGCAGCGCAACGGCTGCCCCGCACTGCCCTTCGCGTGGAGCGACGTCGACGGCCCCCTGTTCGGGAACACCCTGGCGACACTTCGGACTTCAGGCCGGGACGCGGAGGCGGTCTTCGAACAACCTCGCGACGCGACGAGCCTCGACGAGGTCGCGCGGGTACCGCTCACCAGGTGAGCGACGACTCAGTCAGCGTGACCAGTCGGCCGCGCCTTCGTGGGCGATGCTCCACCGCACCGACGTGACTCCCGGGCGCCCGCTCAGCGCACGGACGGCGCCGATGGCGCTGTCGTCGTCGCGGACTGCGGTGGCGAATTCGGCGTGCAAACGAACCGAGTCCGGGCCCTGCGCCCGGTTGAGGCCGATGCCGCGCAGCTGAAACGCCTGGGGCGGTAGAGCTTCGGAGAGCGAGACTCTGAGCTCGTCCTCCACGGCGTGCTGGCACACGACCTCGAGGACGTAGTCGGCAGGTGTCGCGTCACGCCGCGTCGATTGCGCGCGGTCCATCCTGGCGCCCAACGGTTGCAGAAACCAGTTACCGGCCACCACGATGGCGGCGCCGGCAAGGGCCTCCCGCCACATCCACGCTCCTGCCAGCGCCCCGACGGCGGCGGTCGCCCACAGTGTCGCGGCGGTGTTGAGTCCCGTCACCGACAGCCCCTGTTTCATGATCACTCCGGCGCCGAGAAAGCCCACCCCCGAGACGATTTGAGCCGCGACGCGGAGCCGGTCGCCGGTCTGGTCGAAGCTGTAGGCGCTGAGGATCAAGAACAACGCGGACCCCATGCTGACCAACGCCATCGTCTGCAGACCGGCCATCCGCGAGCGCCACTGCCGTTCGAAACCGATCGCGACGCCGAGCACCGTCGCCAATCCCACCCTGGTCAGCAAGTCGACGGCCAACATGCGTCGAATTCTGCACCCCCGGCGACCGATCGACTGATCGGACACGCACGGCGGTCGATTCGGCCCTTAGGCCTGGTGACGCCTACCCTCAGTAGTCAGGCTAACCAACCCCGAGGAGTGTGCCGTGAGTACCCGAGAACGATCGCAGGCCGCGCCGAAGGCACTGCCCGGTGCGGGCGTCGTCATCGGGCTGCTGGTGTTCTCCGCGTTCGTCATGATCCTCAACGAGACGATCATGAGCGTCGCGCTGCCCGTGTTGATCGTCGACCTGGACATCGCCGCCCGCACCGCGCAATGGCTGACCAGTGGCTTCCTGTTGACGATGGCCGTGGTGATCCCGATGTCGGGATCGCTGCTGCAGCGCTTCCCGGTCCGGGCCATCTTCATCGCGTCGATGTCGTCGTTCTGCGCGGGCACCCTTATCTCGGCGCTGGCGCCCGGGTTCGCCGTGCTCCTGGCCGGGCGCATCGTGCAGGCCTGCGGTACCGCCGTCATGGTGCCGCTGCTGATGACGACGGTCATGAAACTGATTCCGGCCGAGCGCCGTGGGCAGACGATGGGCACCATCTCGATCGTCATCGCCGTCGCGCCTGCCGTGGGACCCACCCTGTCCGGTGTCATCCTCGGGTCGCTGGACTGGCGGTGGATGTTCTGGATCGTGCTGCCCATCGCGGTGCTCGCGCTCGTCGCGGGTGTGGTGTGGCTGCGCGTCGCCGACGAGCGGGAGCAGCCCACCCGCATCGACCCCGTCTCGGTACCCCTGTCGGCAATCGCGTTCGCGGGCTTGGTGTTCGGTCTCTCGGAGCTGGGGGCCTCCGGCAGCGCCGGTGCAACCGTGCCCGCGTGGGTGCCGCTGTGCGTCGGAGCGGCGGCCATGGGACTCTTCGGTGCGCGGCAGCTGCGGTTGCAGCGCGAGGATCGCGCGTTCCTCGATCTGCGACCCTTCACCCACCGCCGTTTCTCGGTGTCGGTCGCCTTGGTGGTCATCGGATTCACCGGACTGTTCGGCGCGATCATCATGGTGCCGCTCTACGTGCAGGACGTGCTGGGCAAGAGCGCGCTGGTCGCGGGACTCACCAGCCTGCCCGGCGGACTGCTGATGGGTCTGGCGGGACCGCTGGTCGGACGGGCATACGACCGTCACGGCGCCCGGCGCCTCGTCGTACCCGGCTCGATCCTGCTGTTCGGTTCGCTCTGCGGATTCGCGACGATGTCGGCCCGCACTCCGATCTGGGAACTCGTCGCGCTGCAGACGGTCATGATGCTGGGGCTGTCGACGATGTTCACGCCGTTGATGACCGACGCGCTCAGCGCGCTGCCCGACCGCCTGTACTCACACGGCAGCGCCATCATGACCACGTTGCAGCAAGTCGCCGGCGCAGCGGGCACCGCCTTGTTCGTCACGGTGATGACCACGGCGTCGGCCTCGGGTGGCGCGCCGGACATGCCCGGCGTGCACGCCGCCTTCGTCACCGCGGCCCTGATCGGCGCCGTCGCCGTGGTGCTGGCGTTCTTCACCGCGACCCGACCGCTGCCGGCAGGCGGCACCCCGACTCACTAGGTCGCCTCCAGGCGCGACTCCTCGAGGTCGAGATCACGCAGGATCCGGTTGAGGATCTCGTTGGACAGGCGGCCCTCCCGCCGCATGTCGACCAGTGCTTGCCGCTGCGCCTGAAGCACCAGTCGCACCATCTCCTGGTAGGCCTGCGAACGATCCTCGTAGCCCTCGTCCTCGACCTTGCCCAGCCGGGCGGCGAAGCGGCGGGCGCGGTAGTCGTACTGACCTCGCATCCGTTCGGCGGTGTCACCCCGCGTCCACTCCTCGGCGTCCAGCGCGTCGATCTCGGCCAGCGCGGCCTTGGCCGCGACCAGGCGGGCCCGGATCTCCTCGTCGGTGTCCTCGTCGTCGTCGGAGTCGAGGCGGCGGACCAAGGCTGGCAACGTCAGTCCCTGCACCACGAGGGTGAAGAAGATGACGACGAAGGTGAGGAACACGACGAGATCGCGCTGTGGGAAGGCCGATCCGTCCCCGACGGCGAGCGGCAGGGCGAGTGCCACCGCGAGCGAGACCGCGCCGCGCATGCCGCTCCACGCCATGATCAGCCGCCACGACGCGCTCAGGCGCCGCGGTGGGCGGCCCGACCGGCGGTCGACGAAGTCGGTCAGCGAGGGGACGGCGAAGAACCAGGCCAGCCGGATGAGCACGACGGCCGCGGTCACGACGACGGCGTACCCGGCGAGCGCAGCCGGCGAGTAGTCGTCGAGGCCCCCGACGATGGCGCGCAGCTGCAATCCGGTCATGACGAAGAGTGTTGCGTTGATCAAGAAGTCGACGATGTCCCACACGAAGTAGCCCTGCAGGCGGGGGCGTGCGTCGAGGACCTCCGGACTGCGGATCGCCATGACGATGCCCGCCGCGACCGTGGCCAGCACGCCGGACGCGTCGACGGCCTGGGCGGGCAGGAAGGCCGCGTACCCGGTGAGCAGCGAGATGGTGACGCTGATCTGCGGGTCGCTGATGTGCCGGCGCACCCAGGCCGACATCAGTCCCACGGCGACGCCGATGCCCAGGCCGGCGAGCACCCCGAACACGAACCGGAGACCGGCGTCGGCGAGCGAGAAGGCCCCGGCCACCGTCGCCGCGACGGCCACTCGGTAGGCCACCAGTGCGGTGGCGTCGTTGAACAACCCCTCGCCCTCGATGCCGCTGACCAACCGCCGGGGCGCGCCGAGGCGGTGCATGATCGTGGCGGCGGCCACCGGGTCGGTCGGAGAAAGGATGGCGCCCAACACGAATGCCGTCTGCCACGACATGCCGGGGATCACCGCGTGGGCCGCCGCGGCGACGCCGGCCATGGTGACCAACACCAACACCACCGTGCTCAGCGTCAGACCGCGCAGGTTGGTCCGGAAGTCGTCGAAGTTGGCGTAGATCGCCGACTTGTACAGCAGCGGCGGCAAGAACAGGGCGAGGACCAGTTCGGGTTCGAGCCGCACCTCGGGCAGCCCGGGGATGAAACCGAACGCCGCACCGCCTAAGACGAGCATGATGGGGTACGGCACCGAGAGCCGGCAGGCCAGCGCCCCCAGCGCGGCTACCGCCAGCAGTAGGCCGGTGACCAACACCTCGACGTGGTTCATGACAAGCCCCTCTCCCCGACGGCCCGGCACCGGTGCGCGTGCGATCATCCTCCCCCGCAGCGTCTGGCGCACTAGACATCCCCCGGCGTGCGATGGTCGCGCCCCCACGTGCGATGACAGTCTCGATTCGTCACCCGCTCGCTACGGAGAAGTCGACGATCAATGTCGCTGCACGACAACGATTCACCACCCCACAGGAGAGCACCATGAAGATGCGGGCCGCGCGCATGCACGACTACGACGAACCGCTGCAGATCGAGGAGGTCGACGTTCCCGACGTGGGCCGAAATGCTCAGACCCCAACGTAGGCTCCGCCAAGCACATGCTCACCCCCGACGACCACGTCATCTCCGTCGACGGCCAGCCCAACGATTCGACTGTCGCGACGAAAAGTTCACCCTGGCAGGAGAATACGGTGCCCACGGCACCGTGAACGTGCGCGACGAGTCGGCCGACCCCCGAGGACGAGTTCGACGGCGACGACCCCGTGCAGGCGTCCTTCCGCGACGGCAAGGCGCACCGCCGCCCGTCCCGCAGCCGTAAACTCTCTGAGGTGAACATGCTGGACTACGACGCCGTGTTCCTCTGTGGTGGCCTTGGCCCGATGGTCGACATCACGGGCAATCCGGAGGTGCAGGCCGTCGGAGAGTCCTTGGCCGACGCTCTGCGAGCGAGGGTGTGAGCGTGGTGCCGGAAGTCGTGGTGATAGTTGCGCACTGGCAGACCAGCGCGGACGACCTGGATACGGTGCTCGGCTTCGTCGCCGAACTCACACCGCGGTCGCTCGCCGAGCCGGGGTGCCTCGGTTACGAAGCGCTCCAAGACGCTGACGACCCGACCCGCCTCGTCCTTGTCGAACGGTATCGCGACCGCGCCGCACTCGAGGCCCACCTTGCCTCCCCTCACTACCAGGAGCTGGTGGTGGGAGGAGTCCGGCCGCTGCTGACCGACCGGCGGGTGTCGACCCTCGGCGTGGTCGACATCGCCACGACCTGAGTGCCTCGTCCCCGTCGCAGCTAGCCCATTCCTGGCACCTCACGGGTCGAACACCTCGAGCAGAATCTCGCAGCTGCCCGATCACCCTGAGCGACGAAGAATTCGACGCCGTCGGCGCCGCTGCCGACACCACGCGAGCGATCACCCTCCGCGGGTCCTCGACGTCGGGCACTCGGCATCGGCTTGAATGAACCGGTGATCGACGACTCGGACGTCAGGCAGGCGGCGCGCCGGTTGACGGGCCTCGTCCGACGGACACCGATGGTCGACGTCGCCTCGGGAGCCACCCCGCTGTGGCTGAAGTGCGAATTCATGCAATACACCGGGTCGTTCAAGGCGCGTGGCGCGCTGAACCGCGTCCTCTCGGCTCGGGAGGACGGCGAGCTGGACCCCGGCGTCGGCATCGTGGTGGCCTCGGGCGGCAATGCGGGACTGGCCAACGCCTACGCCGCCGCCCACGTCGGAGTGCCTGCCACGGTGTTCGTGCCCGAGTCGGCGCCCATCGTCAAGGTCGACCGGATCCGCCGGTACGGCGCCGACGTGCGGCGGGTGGGCACCGAGTACGCCCACGCCTACGACGCGGCCGTCCGCCACGCCGAGGACGTGGGGGCGGTGTTCTGCCACGCCTACGACCAGCCGGCCATCGCCGCGGGCGCCGGAACGCTGGCGCTGGAGGTGCTCGAGGATCGACCGTCGGTCGACGTCGTGGTGGTCGCCGTCGGCGGAGGTGGTCTGCTCGCCGGCGTGCTGGCCGGTCTCGAGGGTCGCGCCAGAGTGGTGGCCGTCGAGCCTCAGACCATCCCGACGCTGAATGCCGCACTAGCTCAAGGGTATCCGGTGGACGTCGCGGTGTCGGGCGTCGCCGCCGACTCCCTCGGCGCTCGACGGGTCGGCGACATCTGCTGGGACGTGGTGAGCCGCTTTCCGGTGACCAGCGTCCTGGTGTCCGACGACGACGTCGTGGCGGCCCGCGCCGCGTTGTGGGACGACTATCGCATCGCCGCCGAGTATGGCGGTGCGACGGCGTTCGCCGCGTTGCACTCGGGGAGTTACGTGCCCGCCGCGGGCGAACGCGTCGCGGTGGTCGTGTGCGGGGCGAACACCGATCCCGCCACGCTGACCTGAGTCGACGTCGCCCGGCGATCTAGTCGTAGAGCCCCTGGGCCCGCAGGTCGGCCAGCATCGCGGTCACCGCCTCGATGATGTCGGCGTCGGGACTTCGGTACCGCGTCCCCAGCCGTAGCACCGCGGCGTCGACGCGTTGAAGCAACGCCCGGAAGGCGTCCCCCGCGGCGACCGCATAGGTGGTTGCCGCCTCGGCCTGTTCGTGGTCGGCGTACCGCGTGGGTAGCACCGCCAGCTCGCGCGTGACCTCCTTGGCCTGCTCCTGAACCTTCCAAATCAAGTTGAGGGTGAAGTCGCGGTCGGGGACGAACGAGGACTTCACGTCGGCCAGTGCGACCTCCAGCACGTGGTCGATCTGATACAGCGTGTCGATCGTGCTCTCGACGGACCCCGTGCGCGCTCGCACCTGGAACGGCGGGACGGGAATCGTCAGCAGCTGCGTCGCCACCTCCGCCCGTGCCCATCGCTCCATTTCCCTGGCGTGGCTCTCCCAACGGGCGACCTCGGCGGCCGCGGCGTCCTGGGCGGCCGTGACCTCGGCGGCGGCAGCGGCGTGGGCGGCGGCCACGTCGGCGGCGGCCGTGCCCTGGGCAGCGGCCACCTCCGCTGCCGCGTCCGCCCGGACCTTCTCCAGCTCCCGGCGCACCCGCTGCACGTCTTCCTCGACCGTCGCGCGCTCGGCCGCCCGTTCCGAGCTGCGGTCCTCGGCGCGGGCCTGGGCCGCGAGGGCCTTCTGCTCGGCAGCGGC
Organism: Mycobacterium yunnanensis; assembly: GCF_025823185.1. GTDB lineage: Bacteria > Actinomycetota > Actinomycetes > Mycobacteriales > Mycobacteriaceae > Mycobacterium > Mycobacterium yunnanensis. Next base: position 107,032 of record NZ_JACKVK010000022.1, on the reverse strand, counting down.
GACCTCGGCCGCTGCGTCGGCGCGGATGCGCTCGATCTCGGCCTGCAGGTGCTGCACGGTCTGCTCTGCCGCCGCACGGTCGGCCGCCCGCTCGGCGTTGCGCTCCTCGGCGCGTGCTTGCGCCGCGCGCACCTTCTCCGCCGCAGCAGCAGCCTCCGCCGCCGCCTCCGCACTGATCCGTTCGACGTCGGCCTGCGCCTGCTGCAGCGACGTCAGGTCAGCCGCACGCTCGGCCCGGCGTTCGGCGTCCTTGCGCGCAGAGTCGGCCTCCACGGCGCGGATCCGCTCACCGGCCGCATCCGCCGCACGGGCCGACTCCTCGGCCGCGCTGCGCGCCAAGGAGGCTGCGGCCTCGGCGTCCAGCCTGCCCTGGTGTGCGATGCGCGCTCGCTCCTCGGCCGCGCTACGAAGATGGTCGGCCTCGACGACCTGCATCGCCAGCGACCGCCGTGGCACGGGTGGGCCGTTGTGGTGCCGGTGCTGGGCCAGTTCCTGCTCGGACATCCCGGCCAAGGCGACCGTCTCGGTGCGCGGCTCCAGACCCAGCCGCTCGGCGGTGGCGACGGCGTCGGCCGCGGCGCGCTTGGTCAACGCCGCCCACCGGTCGACGTCGAGATCCTCGATGTGCTGGCGGGTGGTGGTCACCGGCGTCGCCGCCCGCCACTGCTCTCCTTCACCTCGGTGGAAGGTGTTGCGAAGGCAGCTGTTTTGGGCTCCGTCAAGTCGTCGGCCGAACCCTCGTCGGCGGTCGCGACGTCGGCGATGCGTCGCCTGCGAGGCTGGCGCGTGGGCGTCGCGACGTCGGACACCGGACCAGCCTGCTGAGCCAGCACGAGGAGCAGCTGTTCCTGGTGTACCGCCACGGCCCTGGCAAGACTGTCGTCGCCGAGGCGCTCGGCGTCGCGCAGGAGCCCACTCAGCAGTTCCAGCGCCACGGCCGGCCCTAGCCCGAGCGTGGCGTTCTCGCTGACGGCCGGTTCGATCCCGGCGGTGTCGACGACCCACTGCCACCGCTCCCAAAGCAAGGCCTTCTCGGCGTCGCCGCGAGCCCGGTCGTGGCGTCGTTCGTCCTCCACGCGCTGCACCTCGGACCGCTGGCGGGCTCGTCGCGACGCGTACAGCACCGCACCCGCGGTGACGATCGCCGCCGCCAGCGCGGCGACGCCGGCGAAGCCGGGTGAGACCACGAAATCCCGCGCCGGTAGATCACCGAGGACGCCGAGAGGAGGTAGCTGCTGCACCGTCACAGTCTCGCACTGCCGCCCACCCTGCGGGGGCGGCAATCCGGACGGGAATCGGTCGTCGATGCTGTCACGCGACACCGCCCCCACCCGTGCGCGGAGCGCGTGGGCGGGGGCGGTTCGGTGTGCGCCAATGTGCGGGGCGCGACGGTGTCGATCCTACGTGCCGGGCGGCAGACCCGGCCCAGATCAGAGCTGGCCGAGCGGTCGGCACACGTTGGACAGCGCGTTCCAGTAATCGCCGGGCGCGCAGTTGTCGGCCGGGCGCGGTGTCTGACAGGTGTTGGTGATCGGATCCCAGAACTGCCCGTTCACGCAGTTGAGCGGATCAGCCGAACCGGTCCCGGCAGTCAGCAGCGACAGCGCGACGACGGGTGCGGCGACGACGGTCGTACGGAGGGTCACTCTTCGCATGCTGGCGATTAGCCGGGAACCACAGCCGTCAAACGCCGAATCAGGGCTTGGGCGCACCGGTGTAGGGCGGCACGTAGTACGGGTTGTCCGAACGCGTGACGTTGGTGCGTGGGCGTGACCGGGTGGTGGGCGCCGCGCTGGGCGAGGGGGTGGCAGACGTCGACGGGGCCGGTGCCGCGGGTGTCTCGCTGACCGCCGGCGGCGGGACGTAGGTCGGGGTGTAGGTCGGCGTGTACGTCTGGGCCGGAGCGGCGGGCGGGGCCTCGGCGGCCGAGGTGGACGACGGAGCGGGCGGCGGTTCGGCGACCGGTGGAGCCGCTGGAGCCGGTGGCGTGATCGCCGGTGCCGGCGTGGGCTCCGGCGCGACGGGCGCCTCGGACGTCGCGGCGGGCGGGTACTTCTCGTCCGGCGCGTCGGTCGGCACGCTGCGCGGATACCAGATGGTCACCGCCACGACGACCGCCGTCGCGACGATCAAGGCGGTCATCAGCAGTCCCCTGGCCGATACGTAATCCCGCCATTTCCGATTTCCCATCCGCACGCGGCTGAAGGTTACCCGTGCGTCGGAGAACCCGCGGACACGTCGCCCAGCGACTCGGCAGGGACCTGCCAGGTCTCAGCACGGGTGATCAGCGCAGGGCGGCCGCCGCGACCAGCAGGTTCGACGCCTCTGCCCCGAGCTGGCCGGCCGCCCCTGCCGCCTGCAGCCGGGAGAACGCATCGGCCCCGACGGCGCCGAGCGCGGTGACCAGTCGACCACGGCCTCGGTCGTCGAGTCCGGTGACGAGGTGGTCGAAGTTCGCCCACGAGTCACCGGAGTCGACCGCGGACACCACCCCGACGAGGTGGTCATCGGTGGCGCGATCCACGGCGGCGGAGAGCATCTCAGATGTGATCACGCCGGAGAATCCGACCATCGCCGCGTACTCGCCGTCGTCGAGCAGCGCGATCGCGATGTCGGCGACCGTGTCGACCGGCACGGCGGTGACGATGGGGCCGAACCGGTGCGGGTCGAGGGCCAGGGCCAGTTCGGCCAGTTCACCGGCGTCGAGTTCCTCGGCGATCTGGTGGATCTGAGGCTCGGGGAGCTCGGCGATCACGCGATCGAGGTTGTCGTTCCACGTCAGCAGGGGCACGACGGCGAGCAGGTCGTGGGGCGCCGCGACGCCGAGCGCCGCGAACAGCGCGTCCACCTCGACGGCCCCCACGAACCGCGCCATGGCCGCATACTCCTTGCGGCTGAACAACTCCCGGGAGACCTCACCCACCCGCTCAGCTGGTATCGCCCGCACGACGTCCTGTGCGCGCACCGGATCCAGCGCGATCGCCAGGTCGCCCAGGTAAGTCACCGACACCCGGTCGACGAGATCGCGGGCCTTGGCCGGCTCGAGCAGTTCGGCGACGAGCGCCGCCCCTGCCGGCGGCAGGAACTTCTCGGCCAGCCGCCCGGCGATCGGACCCGGGATCGACTTCGAGAGGGCGGCCACCCGCCCGAACCTGTGGCGCTTGTCCTCGGAGAGGCGATGGGCGATCTGGTCGTGCAGCTCGCGGAGATCGTCGTCTGACACGCCGTCCAGACCGTGCACGTCGTCGACCTCGACCCCGAGCAGGCGGGCGATCGACGCCAGCTCGGGGCGCGACGTCGTGGCCGTCATCCGAGCAACGCCTTTCGGACCATCCCGCGCAGCGGCAGCGGGACGCCCTTGAGCGCGGTCTTGACCCCGGCCTCCATCGCCGCGGCCTGGCGGGCGCTGGCGTCCTCGATTTGCGCGGCCAGCCGGGCCGACACCTCGGCCGGGAGCGCTGCGACCGCGGCGGGCGGCTCCGCGCCGAGTGCTGCGGCAAGCTCTGAAGTCGTGTCCGTCACGCCCACTTCCTACCATCGGGACCGTCGACGTCAGATCACCGCCCAGACGTCGCCGGTTCGACCTCACCGGGCCGACGGACAAGACGCCTGGGACACGCGTCTGCGTATACTCTTTTTCGATTCGACCTCAGAAGCAGAGCAATTCGAGGAATTTCTCCGCATCCGCGGTTCATGACGGGTAGGGATGGTGGGCCGTGCAGGCCATTCGGATCAGGGACGCGGCCGTGCTGCTCGGTGTCAGCGACGACACGGTGCGCCGCTGGATCGACAGCGGCAGCCTCACCGCCGAGAAGGACGGCGCCGGTCGCATGGTGATCGCCGGCGACGTCTTGGCCGAGTTCGCCCGCGATCACGCGGTACCCCCACCCGACCCGCATGGCGCCTCGAGCTCCGCGCGCAACCGGTTCGTCGGCCTGGTCACCAAGGTCACCGTCGACCGGGTGATGGCCGAGGTGCAGATGCAGTGCGGGCCGTTCACCGTCGTCTCGCTTATGAGCAGCTCGTCGGCCACCGAACTCGGGCTCGAGCCGGGAGTCGTCGCGGTGGCCGTCGTCAAGGCGACGAACGTCGTCGTCGAAACCGTGGGAGGAACCGCGTGACATCGTTTCTGGGCGTCGCCGTCGCCGCGTTGAGTGCCGCGGCCCTGGTGGCCGGGTGCTCGTCGTCGCAGACTGACACTGCGGCGCCGACGGCGGGCAGCACCGCGCCGTCCTCCTCGACCGTCGCCGGTGACATCACGGTCTTCGCTGCCGCCTCGTTGAAGTCCACCTTCACCGAGCTGGGTGAACGATTCAAGACCGACAACCCCGGTACGAACGTCACGTTCAGCTTCGCCGGCTCGTCGGACTTGGTCACCCAGCTAACCGGCGGGGCGCCCGCGGACGTGTTCGCCTCCGCCGACGAGAAGAACATGACCAAGGCCAAGGACGCGGGCCTGGTCGCGGGCACGCCGGTCGACTTCGCCTCCAACACGCTGACGATCGTCACACCGCCGGGAAATCCCAAGGGCATCAAGACGTTTGCGGACCTGGCTCAACCCGACACTGCGGTGGTGGTGTGCGCGCCGCAGGTTCCGTGCGGTTCGGCGACCAAGACGGTCGAGCAGGCGACCGGCGTGACGTTGGCGCCGGTGAGTGAGGAATCTGCCGTCACCGACGTACTCGGGAAGATCATCTCCAGCCAGGCCGACGCGGGTCTGGTGTACGTCACCGACGCCGCTGCGGCCGGCGGCAAGGTCACCGCGGTGCCCTTCCCGGAATCAAGCGGGGCCGTCAACACCTACCCGATCGCGCTGTTGAAGGACTCGAAGAACACCGCCACCGCGCAGAAGTTCCTCGACCTGGTCACCGGCCCAGATGGCCAAAAGGTCTTGAAGGCAGCGGGTTTCGCGGCACCGTGACGGACCGCCGGTGGCGAAGCCCTTCACGCCCAGACCGGCGACCCACCCGGTCGTCCCGATTTTCTGCCCTCGAAGTGGCCTGCGCTAGTGCTGCAGTCGAACCTCAACCGGCGAAGTCAGGGCATAGGTTGGTGGTGGCGGCGCTGACGAAGAGCGTGCCTTGCCCCGGCGACAGTCGGAAGTCCCGTTCCGCGGCGTCCATAGCGTCGAGCACGGTGACACCGTGGCGCAGCGAGTCGCAGGTGTAGTAGCCCGCCTGCATGGTGTCGGTCTGCGTTGCGCCCGGCAGGATCACGTTCAACGTAGCCAACTCGTCGAGGAAGTCGTCGCGTGGTTCCGCCATCGCCGAGGGCGCGCAGGAGAGCCCTGCGACGATTGCCGCCAACGAGATCGCAGCCATGAGAGCATGTTCGAGTTTCATCGTCACTCCTGGGTGGTGGTGTTCGGTATCGGCGCGTGGGCGGGTGAGGGTCAGCTGATGAAGTCGCCCCACACCCAGCCGTCGCCGCCGGGCACGCTCGCGCCGGTGACGTGACACCAGTTGTCGGGACGGCGCTCCACGAGTTGCACCGACCGACCTTGACGCAGTGTGCCGGTGACGTTCCCGCCGCCTCCCGGCGCGTCGTAGACGTCGACGTCTCCGGTCGCAGTGGCGGACGTACCCGCCGGAGGAGGCGGCGTGGCCGACGAGGAGGACGGGGGCGGTGGCGGTGGCGGTGGCGGTGGCGGAGCCGGGGTGACGCACGTGAACTTGGCCAGCGAATACCAGGAATTGCTTGTCCCCAAATTGTTCACGGTGCTGCCCCTGGCGACCAGGTCGTCGCCGATTTGACCGGTGTAGTGGTTGCTAAAGCCGTTGCTCCAGTTGACGGAGATGTCGATGCTGCGGCCGGTCCGTCGTCCCGTCGAGATGCCTGTCACGTCGGGCTTGCCGGGGACCGTATAGCTGGCGCCGCCGCCGTCGAATCGATCGCCGTTGTCGTTGATCGCGACGAGGATGCCGTTGTCCTGCATCAGCTCGAAGCTGGACGGATAGACGTAGTCGGTGCATGTGGGCGCCAGGGGAAGCGGCGGGAGCGCCCACGCCGTGGGGACTCCGTCGACGGCCGTCGCGGCGGCCAGCGCGACGAAGACCACGCCGGCGACTGCACGCCGGTGATGGTGTCGGGGGCTGTCCGGCGTCGTGGCACGACGACGGAAACGGCGATTTTGGTGCACGGACTGCATGACTTCCCCTTACAGGCTCTTGCCGGGTTCCCGACCTAGAGGCAAGTTAGCTGCGACGGATCCGTCGTGAAATAGGGCGTCTCCCCTATGTTCTCCGGGTGGCAGGCGGCCGTCAGGGTGCGCCGGGCTCCGTCATGACCCTGGCGAGTTCGGATCGCGAGCGCACCCCCAGCTTTCGGTAGACGCGGCCGAGATGGACGTCGACGGTCTTGTGGCTGATGAACAGCTCAGCGGCAATGGCCTTGTTCGACAGCCCGTTGGCCGCGAGCTCGGCGACGCGGCTCTCCGACCGGGTCAGGTTCGACACGTCCCGGGGTCCGGCCATCCGGTCCAGTTCGATTCGAGTCCTGTTGGCCCACAGCGGAGCACCGAGCTGCTCGAAAGTCGTCGACGCGTGTCGCAGCGTTCGCTCTGCGGCGTCGCGCCGGCGATGTCGACGAAGCAACTGCCCCACGAGCAACTGAGTGCGCGCCTGTTCAAGCGGCATAGGCAGCCGAGCATGGTGCTTCATCGCCAACTCAGCTGTCGTCAGCGCGCTGTCGAGGTCGCCGTTCTTGGCGTGCCACATGGCGCGGCATCGGGCTCCCATCGCGAGCATCCAGGGTCGGTCGTTTCGCTCACCGTTGGTCTCCAGCAGGCGGATGAAGGTCACAGCCTCGTCCTGACGGTCGAGATGGATCAGCGCTTCGACACCGTCGGGAACGCACAGCGAGGTGACGATCTCGGTCCCCAGCGGCACCATGCGTCCGCCGAAGAGGGACGGCGCGGCCGCGGCCAATGCCAATTCGTGATTCCCCAGCGAGATCTCCATGGCGGCGATGAAGGCCCGGGTCCCGTCGTCGACGGTTTGCAGTCCCCGTCGATCCGCCGCGGCGGCCACCGCCTTGGCCAAGTTGCGGGCTTCGTCTACGTGCCCGCGCACGGACTCGAGGCCGCACCGCATTGCCTTAGCGGCGATGAGCGCGATCTCACCGTCGAGGAGCTGCGCCCGCGCCGTCATGTCGTCGACGCTCGCCTGCGCGGCCGGATAGTCGCCGCGCCAGAGCTGGGCCATGAACATCTGCAGTGTGACGTGTTGGATGTCAGTTTCGTGACCCCGGTCGACACAGGTCAGTCGGATGAGGTCGTACTCGGCGAGGGCTTCTTCGAAATATCCTGTCCAGCAGGCGAGTTGAGCACGGTGCATAGTGGCACGAAGTGGAATCGGGGTTTGCGCGGCACGGTCCTGCAAATCGATCGACCGTCGAAGGACCTCCTCGTCGACACCCCTGCCCATGGCGAAGTTCATCAGGACCAGCATTCCAAGAGCGCCACTCAACGTCCCCGGGTCGTCCAACTCGTCCGCGTCCTTCGCGGCCCGCTCGACCTTCCCGGCACCCGCTGCGTAGTCGCCCGCGTTGTAGTGCGCGAAGGCCGCTGACAGCGATGCACTGACCCCGAGCGCAACGTCGTCCCTGGCAAGCCCGTAGGCCTCCTCGAACAACGCCACGGCGGCAATCATGTTGTCGTCGAGCATGCGCACCGATCCGAGCAGCGCCACCGCGTGCCCCCGAAGAGGGCTTGGCGGCAACTCCGCCAGCAGATCCTCGAGAAGACTTCGGGCACGCGGTGCGTCACCTGATGCAAACCGTATGCTCGCCAGCTGTATCCGTCGCTCGGGAGTGTCGCCGCCGTGCTGGATGGCGAGCTCCAACAGCTCAGAGGCGGCCGCAGGGGCTCCGCGCCTCACGGCCGACATCGCTGCCACCTCGAGGGCGGTCACGACGGCGGGGTCGCCCACCGTCGCGGCGAGCGCGAGATGCCGAGCGTGCGACTCCGGCTCCGGCACCAGCGTTGCCAACCGACGATGAACCTCACGGCGCTCGGCGTCCGTTGCCTGTTCGTAGACACCCATGGCGAGCAGGGGGTGGGCGAAGACGACGACGTTGCCATCCAGCCGAGCAATCCCCGCGGATGCGGCGGCGTTGACGAAGTGCACCACGCGTGCAGGGTCGGTGTTCAATACTGCGGACACCAGCTCGACCGTTGGCGTGGTCGCAGCGGCCGCAATCAGCAGCGCACGTCTCGCGTCGTGGTCGATTCCGTCGATGTGAGCGCGGACGAGTTCGGTCAACGACTGCGACAGAACCAGCTCTCCGCGCCGCCCGCGCGCTCGCGCGAGTTCGACTGCGTAGAAGGCGTTTCCGCCGGAGATCTGGTGAACACGCATGACGTCGGGGACCGAGAGCCGCACACCCAACTCATCGGAGATCACCAACTGCAGGTCCGTCGCGGGCAGCGGGGCCAGCGTGTGACGACGGAGCGCAGTGGGGTCGAACAGCTGAAGCCACGCGGTCGACCGGCTGTCCGGTGTCCTGATTCGCGTGGTGCCCAGGACCGCGACCGGCCCCCGCAGTCGCCGAACGGCAAACGCAATCGCGGTACGACTGGAGCTGTCCATCCATTGCAGGTCGTCGAGCGCTAGGAGCACCGGCGCCTGACGTGCACAGCGGTTGAGGATGCTCAGCACCGCGGCGCCGACCGCATAGAGGTCGGTGGCTCCGTTGCCGTTCGTCCTCGCTAGCACCTGTGCGATCGCATCCCGCTGCGGCACCGGCAGATCGGCCCCGAGATCACCGACGTCGATCAGCAGGTCACAGAGCGAAGCATAGGCAAACACCGACTCCGCTTGGCTCGCCCGAGCGGTCAGAACCGTGAATCCGCGCGCGGCGGCGGCGTCCCGGGCGTGTAGCCACACCGTCGTCTTGCCAATCCCTGGCTCGCCGTCGAGGACGAGCCCCGCGGGGGTGTGCATCGCCGTGTCGAGCAGCGTCGCGACGGCGCGAGCTTCTGCCGCGCGGCCCACCATGCTGGTCGCCATACCTCGCAGCATCTCACTGCGACGTCGAACACGCCCGGCCTGGCGCGCGACCGGCTGCAGTCGATCACTCAACCGACGGGCCAACGGGTTCCTAGAATCCGGGCCAGGCGAAGAGGAACGTCACGGCAGGCCGCCCACGAAGGAGGGGTCGGGCGCAGACGGGACGTAGCCGGGCGGCATGTGGTCCGAGCCCTGCGGCTGCGACGCGTAGACCGGGGTTGGCGTGCCGTACCCGGGCAGGGTCGGGTCGTACCCCGGCAGCTGTCCAGGAACCGTGGGTGGCGTGAACCCCGGCACGGCCACGCTCGACCCGGCCATCAGCGTCGACGCCACGAAGACCGCAGCCTGCGTGGTGTACACCGGCACGTAGCCGTCGGTGTGCCCGCTCCACGCGTTGCCCTCACCCGCGTGACAGATCGGATCCGTCGGGTTGCACAGATCGATGGCCTTGCCGGTGAACATCGCCGACTGGGACGGCAGCTTGGTACCCGAGCGGTTGGCGACGTTGCCGAAGGTCGCCACCGCCGCGACATTTCCTGCGAACGCCGACGGAAGCGCTGGCCCCCAAGCGATTCCGACGATGGGATTGCCGGCGACGATGTTGACGACGTCCGCCCCCTGGGAGTAGCCACCCAACACGATCTTGGTGTCGGGGCACGACTCAGCCATGGATTTGATGTGCTTGATCGCATCCTTGGCGCCGTCCCCGCTGCCCAGCTGGAGCTTGCCCGCGTCGTAATCCACCCCGTATGTCGCGATGTTCATGCCGACGGCCTGCTCGCGCAGCGAGTCGACGAAGGCAGAGCCGACCTTGCCGATGCCCTTCGGCTCGTCCGTCCCACGCGCGAAGACCACTTCGGCGTCGGCGCAGTCGGCGGCGGAGGCACGCGGCACGGCAACGGGAATCCACTGCTGTGCCGCTATCACCAGCGCCGCGGCGCCAGCACCGGCCAACCGGGCCTTCGTCGTCAGCGAGCTACGCCCGCGATGGTGTCGCACCCGGCAGATGTTACCCCCTGTCAGCGCAAACGCGACATCGTCGACATTTGACGCGCTTCTCAGCGAACCCGTGACACCCCACCCAACTGGACCTTCGGCAAGACGCTGCTAGGGTCGCCGCGTGCCATCACTCGACGCGATCGACGGTCATGACGGAACGCGAGTCTGACCGGACCTCGGCGTCGGCCCCGGTGGGTGCGATACCCCCACTCGACGTCGTCGGCTCCGAGATCCTTCCTCCGGTCGCCGACGACGTCCGCAGGCGTTTCCGCATTCTGGAACGGCTTGCACCCGCAGTGGGCTCGCGGTGGGCGGTGGAGTTGTGGTGTACACCGCCCGTCATGGAATCCGCTCTGCGGCTGCCGCCGGGCGTGCCACCGGGCAAGCCGCTCGAGGCCTTCTGGGATGGGCACCGGGTCGTCGGCGAGGAATGGGGCGAGGGACCGCCGGTATATCTGGTTCACGGCTGGGGCGGCCGACGTCCGCACCTGGCGATGTTCATCAAGCCACTCGTCGCAGCCGGGTACCGCGTCATCGCGTTCGACCTGCCCAGTCACAACGAGTCCGACCACGGCGAGTTGGCCCCGGGACGGACCACGTCCGTCGAGTGCGCGGCGGCGATCAAGGCGATGATCGAGGCACACGGGCCGGCCCATGCGGTGGTCGCCCATTCGCTCGGCGGAAATGCCACGGTGTGCGCGGCGGCCGAAGGTGCCTCCGTCGGGCGGTTGGTTCTGCTGTCGCCGATGGGTGACTTCCCCCTGTACCTGGACTTGTTCGCCGCACGGCACGACTTCGGCCGCCGAATTCGGGCCGGGCTGCAGCGCCGTCTCGAGAAGCGAATCGGAATGCCGCTGCACGAGACCAACATGGAGCACGTCGGCCGCCTTGCCGGGTACCCGCCGCTTCTCGTCATTCACGATCCGGACGACCCCGATGCGCCGTACTTGGCCAGCCAGCGGCTCGCTGCGACGTGGCCGGGCGCGCGACTGCTGACGACGAAGGGACTCGGGCGGCTGGCTCACTACCGGATCCTTCGCCACCGACCGGCGATCACCGCCGGTGTGGAATTCGTCGGTGTGCCGACGGCAACCTGACTCGAGGCGTTGCCTACCAGCGATTACGGTGTCCAGGCGTTACCGTCGCAAGATGTCTGACTCCGATTTCGGCGATTTCGAGTTCGAGCGGAAGTTCTACGTCCGCGAGATGCCCGCTGTGACTGCCCTCGACCCACAGCCCGAATTGATCGTGCAGGCTTACCTGTTCGCCGCCGACGGGTACGCGGTTCGCGTTCGACTGCAGGGCCCCGCCCCCGTCGACTTCGATGCTTCTCCGAACAGTCGCGTCGACGTCACGAGCCTTGCTGACGCCGACGCGATCGGAACCATGACCGCCAAGGGCCCGGCCGCGGGCGGCACCCGCTACGAAGCCGAACGCGAACTCGACCCGGTCGTCGCCGGTCAGATCGTCTCTCGCGCAGACCATGTCATCACCAAAATTCGCTACTCGGCGTGGCTCGGCGAGGACGGCTGGATCGTCGACCGGTTCCTCGGCCGCAACGCACCCCTCTTACTGGCCGAGGTCGAACGCAACACTCCGGTCGTCGATCTGACGATCCCCGCGTTCTGCGTCACCGAGGTGTCCGAGGACGACCGGTTCCGCAACGAGTATCTGGCCCATCACCCGTTCGTCGACTGGGCCGCCAACTACCGTGACGAGCTGTCGAAGACCGGGCCCCGTTTCGTTCAACACCTGGGCACGAACGAAGTCGAAGGCCGCCAGCCCAGGCCGTGACGACGGCCGGTCGCCGTCAGAGTCGCGACTACGGCCCATGGGGGCACGGGCGCTTGCTGAGTGGTTCCATGTCGCCCCCACATGAGCGTTTCACCTGATGCCTCCGTGGCGCAGTGAGCGATTGGGTCAAGGATCCTGTGCGGTCGGGCCATGGCCGCGGCTCGTCGACCACATCTAGCGTCGACGCCATGGGACCGCTTCGAGGAGTCAGAGTCGTCGAGATGGCAGGCTTGGCGCCCGCCCCGTTCGGATGCATGGTGCTCGCCGACCTCGGGGCGCAAGTGGTGCGGATCGAACGCGGCGGCGCGCCGGGCGACGGCCTCGTCCCGCCCGACGGCCCGCTCGACCGCGGCAAGTACAGCGTGGCGTTGAACCTGAAGGACGCCGACGACCTCGAACGACTGCGCGCGATCGTCGAGAACGCCGACGTGTTCGTCGAGGGGTTCCGTCCCGGTGTAGCCGAGCGGCTCGGCATCGGGCCCGAGAACCTGCTCGGCCGCAATCCGCGGCTGGTCTACGGACGCATGACGGGGTGGGGTCAGGATGGCCCGCTGGCCCCGACCGCCGGTCACGACATCAACTACATCGCAGTCTCCGGCGCGCTGGACCTGGTGGGCCGCGCAGGGCAGCGTCCGGTACCGCCGGCCAACATCGTCGGCGACTTCGCCGGTGGCGGAATGCTTCTCGCGATGGGCGTCGTGGCCGCCCTCTACGAGCGGACGACCTCCGGGAAGGGTCAGGTGATCGACGCCGCGATGCTCGACGGATCGGCGCTCTACACCGCGTTCATGCACGGCCTGCACGACGTCGGATTGTGGAACGAGCCGCGTGGGGAGAACATGCTCGACGGCGCTGCGCCGTTCTACGACACCTACGAATGTGGCGACGGCCAATTCGTCGCCGTGGGATGCGTGGAGATCCCGTTCTTCCTCCAGATGCTGGCCCTGCTGGGCATCGACGACCCCGAGCTGCCCTTCCAACTCGACCGGACCGGCTGGGCCACGCTGCGGGGTGTGATCACCGCCCGATTCAAGGAACGGTCCCGCGACGAGTGGACGGAGGTGTTCGCCTCCTCCGACGCGTGCGTGACACCGGTGCTGTCGCCGTGGGAAGCTCACGAGCACCCACACAACCGCGCCCGCGGCACCTTCGTCGACGTCGGCGGTCTGCGGCAGCCGGCACCAGCGCCCCGGTTCAGCAGAACACCACTGCCGGTCCCCGCGGCGCATACGAAGGACGCCACATCGGTGCGCGACGTGCTGGCGGCGTGGGGCCTGCCCGCCCCTTAGGACGAACGGTAGGAACCCGGGGGGCTGCCGGTCCAGCGACGGAACGCGCGGGCGAACGCGCTGACCTCAGAGAAACCGAGCCTGTCGGCGAGCTCCGCGATGGTCTCGTGCCCATTGGTCAACGCAGCGATCGCCTCGTCACGCAGCACCTGATCGCGGATGTCTCGCAGCGACGTTCCCTCCTCGCGCAGCCTGCGCCGGACGGTCTGTTCGCTCATCGACAGCCGGACGGCCACCTCGTCCATCGCCGGAAGTCGTTGCCCCCGACCTGGTTTGATCATGTGGCGGACCTGGTTGGCCACCGAGGTGCCGTAGTCCCGCCGGGACAGCAGATCACCCGGGGCGTTGCGGACGAACTCCTCCAGTTCGGCTTCGGAGCGCACCAGCGGCGCGGTCAGCACACCGGTGCCACACACCAGCATGGCCGTCGGGGCGTCGAACACCACCGGGGCGCCGAAGATCAGGTCGTAGTCGTCGACGCCGGGTGGTCGTGGATAGGGCACCTCGACGCGGTGGAGCGCGATCTGACGACCGATCGCCCAACCGATGAACCGGTGCAGCGACGCCAGTAGTGCATCGACCAGCAGGTCCACCGGGTCGCCGCCCAGGCCACTTAGATCCACCGAGATTCGCAGCTCCTCGCCCACCGTGGACACCGCGGCCGGCGGAACCGCGGGAAGCGCCCGACTGAACTGTCGATAGCGCTCCAACGCCGAGGCCAGGTCGGGCGCGGACACCAGCGCGTAGATCATCATGCGAAACGACCCGCGCGGCATGCTGGTCGCGCCGAGCCCCAGCAATTCGTCGTCGGTGGCCGACCACAGCGCTTGAACCAGCGCGGCGACCTGATCGTCGGTGACACGGGCGCGGTTCTCGGCCAGCAACAGCGGGGAGATGCCCGCACGCTGCAACATCTCCTCGACGTTCCACCCCTGACGCAGACCCAGCCCGACGAAGGCCTGCACACGGCCGATCGGAATCGTGTAGCCCGTCGGGCTCATCTCAGCCACGGCACTGAAACTACCAAGCGAGCCCGCCGAGCGTTCCGGTCAACGATTGCGTACGTTGCGGTCCTCGTCTTCGACCGGCGCGGACCATAGCGTCGCAGACATGCAATCAGACGGTTTTCACCTCGAACTTCTCGACAAGTGGGGCGTGGAACGCGATTTCAAGGTCGACCCCGAACAGTGCGTGGCCTACGCCCTGGCGACGAATGATCCGATCGCCGCACACCTCGACGGCGTCTACGCACCACCGGTATTCGCCGTGGTGCCGGTGACCGTCATGATGGCCGACGCGACCATGTCGTTGGTCCCCGATGAGCTGATGATGCGAATCCTGCACGGTGAGCACGATTTCAGGTTTCATCGGCCCATCGAGCCCGGCGAGGTCCTCACCGTCCGCGCCAAGCCCGTCGGCATCGAGGGCAAGGAGTCCGGGGTGGTGGTGACGACTCTGATCGAAACCCGGGACACTCAGGGCGAACTCGTCAATGAGCAGTACTTCGTCGGCTTCTTTCGCGGCGGTGAGTTCGACGGCTCGGCTGGCGTGAGAAGCCCCGGACACACCTTCCCCGACCACCTACGTGCCGAAGAGCCGGCCGTCACCGTGACCGCTCGGTTCGACGACGACCAGACGTTTCGGTACTCACCGGCCTCGGGTGACCCGATGCCGATTCATCTAGACGACGACTTCGCCAAGCAGATGGGTCTGCCCGGCATCATCATCCACGGCTTGTGCACCATTGCCTTCACCTCCCACGCCCTCATCGCCACCGTGTGTCCCGAGGATCCCGCGCGGCTCGAGCGCCTGGCGGTACGGATGTCGAAACCGGCGTTTCCCGGCGAGACCATCACCACCTCGGCATGGCACGCGACCGACGGAACCTACCGCTTCGAGACGCGGGGCGACGAAGAGCCCGACAAGTACGTCATCACCGATGGCCTTGCCGAGTTCCGCTAGAGCCGAAACCGTTAGGAGACCAAAAGCACGTGAGCAACTCATCCAACAGGGTGTTCGTCGTCGGCGTCGGCATGACGAAGTTCGAGAAGCCCGGGCGCCGTGAGGCGTGGGACTACCCGGCGATGGCCCAGGAATCTGGCGGCAACGCGCTGTCGGATGCCGGCATCGAGTATGGCGCCGTCGAACAGGCCTACACCGGCTTCTGCTATGGCGAGTCGTGCTCGGGCCACCGGGCCGTCTACGGGCTCGGACTGACCGGCATCCCGGTGTTCAACGTCAACAGCAACTGCTCCACCGGATCGAGCGCGCTGTTCCTGGCCGCGCAGGCGATTCGCGGCGGAATCGCCGATTGCACACTGGCTCTGGGCTTCGAGAAGATGCAGGCCGGTTCCCTGGGAACCACATATGACGACCGCGAACAACCAATGCAGCAGCACCTGCTGGCGATGGCCGAACTGCGCGAGATCTACTTCCCGCCGGCCCCCTGGATGTTCGGTGCCGCCGGGATCGAACACAACGAGAAATATGGCTCGTCACCCGACCACTACGTCAAGATCGCCGTCAAGAACCACCGCCATTCGGCGAAGAACCCGAAGGCGCAGTTTCAGCAGGAGTACAGCACCGAGCAGATCGCCGGCGACAAGATGGTCTATCCGGCCGCAGGGCTCACGCGCTCGATGTGCTCGCCGACCTCCGACGGGTCCGGGGCCGCGATCCTGGCCTCGGAGCGCTTCGTCGACGAGCACGACCTCGGCGACCGAGCCGTCGAGATCGTCGGTCAAGCACTCGTCACCGACGTCGCGGGCACGTTCGAATCGGGCAGCCTGGCCACCCTGGTGGGTGCCGACATGACTCGCACCGCGGCACGGAAGGTGTACGAGCAGGCCGGAATCGGTCCGGCCGACGTCGACGTCATCGAACTGCACGACTGCTTCGCTCCCAACGAACTGTTGACCTACGAGGCTCTCGAACTCTGCGGCGAAGGCGAGGGACACCACCTCGTCGACGGCGATGACACCACCTACGGCGGGCGTTGGGTCGTGAACCCCTCCGGCGGGCTGATCTCCAAGGGCCACCCCCTCGGAGCGACCGGGTTGGCCCAGTGCGCCGAACTCACCTGGCAACTGCGCGGCGAAGCTCAGGGTCGCCAGGTCGACGGTGCACGAATTGCGTTGCAGCACAACATCGGCCTCGGCGGATCCGCCGTGGTAACCGCCTACCGGCCAGCCAACCGCTGACCGTCGTCGAGAAGGAGAAGCACTCATGGCAGGAACCAACGTCGACCGCGTCGTCAACGCCCCCGCGGAGAAGGTGTGGGCCGTGCTCACCGACCTTGCCCGCTGGGAGGAGTGGAACACCCTGTTCACCAAGTGGAAGGGCGAGGTTCCCGACACCGTGGCGCAGGGAAGCCAGATGACCGCAGTGCTGACCATCATGGGCATGGCCAACACGATCACCCTCACCGCCGACGAGTTCGAGCCCCCGACCCTGGTCAAACTCAGCGGAACCGGGATGGCGGGCGCGAAGATCAGTCTCACCTTGTCCGTCGAACCGGACGACGAGGCCGCTCGCGTGACGGCACAGGCCGACTTCGTGAGCCAGATGATGGTCGGGGCCATCGGCAAGGCCATCGAGCGCTCTGCCAAGAAGGAACTCGACGCGTCCCTCGAGAAGCTGGCGGCGATCGTCGAATGAGTACGGGCACACTCGCGGGCCGCGTCGCCGTCGTCACGGGAGCCGGCCGCGGGATCGGACGTTCACACGCTCTGCTGTTCGCCGCCCAAGGCGCCATGGTCGTCGTCAACGACGCCGGCGGGTCCAATACCGGTGAAGGCGGCGACACCGGACCTGCGCAGCAGGTCGTCGACGAGATACGCGCCGCTGGCGGCACTGCGGTCGCCAACACCTCCAGCGTCGCCGACTTCGCCGCGGCGGCAGGCATCGTCGAGCAGGCAGTCGCCGAATTCGGTGGACTCGACGTGGTGGTCAACAACGCGGGCATCCTGCGCGACGCGTTCCTGCCGGGCATGGAGGAAGGGCAGTGGGACAGCGTGATCGGCGTGCACCTCAAAGGCCACTTCAACGTGCTGCACCACGCCGCGGCGTATTGGAAGGCCCGATCCAAGGCCGGCGACCAACCCAACGCCGCCGTCGTCAACACCGCGTCGGCATCGGGCACGTTCTCGGTGATTCCGGGCCAGGCCAACTACGGCGCGGCGAAGGCCGGGATCGCGGCCATGACCCTGGTCGCCGCCGAGGAACTCGAACGCTACGGCGTCCGCGTCAACGCGATCGCGCCCGTCGCCCGCACCCGACTCACGCTCGCCACCCCCGGCATGGGGGCCATCTTCGCCGAAGAGGTTCCCGACGGAGAGTTCGATGCCTTCAGCCCGGACAACATCTCGCCCGTCGTCGCCTACCTCGGGAGCGAGAAGTGCCCTCTGACCGGGCAGGTGCTCGCGGTTCAGGGCGGGGCGGTGTCGCGACTACGGGGCTGGACGATCGTCGACGACGTCGAAGTCGACGGCCCCTGGGTGCTCGACGAGCTGCCGTCCCAATTGGACGGCTGGGCTAACTGACCCGCGCCGATGATCAACGAACACCCGGGCGTGCGGTACGCGGGCTACCGCACGCGCGAACTGGGCGTCGACGGAGACGGCCCGACCATCGTGCTGTTGCATGGGTTCGGCCACCCCGCCGACTGTTGGCGCCCGGTGCTGCAACGGCTGGGCCAGGCAGGCAGGTCGGCGATCGCCGTCGACCTGCCCGGCTTCGGCCATGCCGATGACACCCGCCCCGGACCGGGGCTCCCGCAACTCGACGCCTTCGTCGACGGCCTGGTCGACCACCACGGCAGCTCGGCACCCGTCGTATTGGTGGGCAATTCGCTCGGCGCCCTGGCTGCTCTGCGCGCGGCCGGCCGCAGGACGCCCGTCGCCGCCGTGCTGGCAACGGCCGCAGCGGGTTTTGGGTGGACACCGGCCATCCGGGTCGGCACGATGGGCGACCTGCGCTGCGTGGCACTGCTCGCAGAGGTGCCCGCACCCCGCGCGATCCGACGTCCCGTCGTGGACGCCGTCGCCCGCCTGCTGCTCTACGGTCGACGAACCGACGCCGACCCCGACATGATCGCGCTCGTCACCGCGCAGCTGTCGAACCGCACGGCATCGCGTCGGCTGATGCGCTCGGCGGTCGCCTATGCCGGCGAGGTGTCCACCCGTCAGCGCGTCGGACCAATCGACTGCCCCGTGACCTTGGTGCATGGACGTCGCGATCACATCGTGTCCCTGACCGCCAGCCGGCGCCTTCACATCTCGCTGCCCGGCAGCACCCTCGTCGTGCTCGACGACGCCGGACACTGCCCGCACCTCGACGCCCCCGACGACATCGCCGCCATGGCAGCACGACTCACCACCACAGACAAGGAGTCAGAATGAGCACCGACTATCGACTAAGCCTCGGCCTCACCGACGAGCAGCGCGAATTGTCCCGAGCCGTGGACGGACTCGCCCGCCGTCACCTCACCCCCGACGTCCTACGTGGTGCGGTCGAAGCCCCCGAGGTCATCCCCGACTTCTGGCCCCTGCTGTCAGAACAGGGCGTCCTCGGGTTGCACGTCGCGGAGCGGCACGGCGGACAAGGTGCCGGACTGCTCGAGCTCGCCGTGGCGCTCGAAGCCCTCGGACGCACCTGCGCGCCCGGACCGCTCGTCGCGACCGTGCTCGCCGCGGCCGTGCTCGGCACCGACGACGGCAAGGCGGCCACCGCCCTGCTCCCCGGTCTCGTCGACGGTTCGAGCCGCGGCGCCGTCGGCCTCGCCGACGGCTTGACTGGCAGCCGGGACGCCACCGACGCGCTGGTCGTCACCGGCCACACGGCCGTGCTGGGCGCCGGTCTGGCCGAGGTCCTCATCGTGCCGGTCGACGTGAACGGCGAACGCGTCTTCGTCGCGTTGGACGCCGTCGACGTCACCCTGTCGCCCACCGAGGCCGTCGACGTCACCCGCAAGATCCCTATCGTCGTCGCCGATGAGATCAACGTGCCCGCGGACCGCATTCTCGGGATCACCAGCGCTTCCGTCGACCACCTCGCGACGATCGTGCTGGGCGCCGAGGCGGTGGGACTCGCGTCCTGGTGCGTGTCCACCGCCGCCGAATACGCCAAGGTCCGCGTTCAGTTCGGTAGGCCGATCGGGCAATTCCAGGGCGTCAAGCACCGCTGCGCCGGGGCCGCCGTCGTCCTCGAACAGGCCAGGGCTGCCGTCTGGGACGCCGCCCGGGCGTGGGACTCGCGTGACGCGGCCGTGGGCTTCGCCACCGCGGTCGCGCGGTTGGTGGCACCGGACGCCGCGGTGTCGGCTGCCCGCGACTGCATTCAGGTGCTCGGCGGCATCGGTTTCACCTGGGAACACGACGCGCACCTCTACTATCGGCGTGCTCTCACCGCGCGGGCGCTGCTCGGCCGCAGCCGGGACTGCGCCGAAACCGTCGCCGCCGCGGCGCTGGAGGGTCCGTGTCGCACCTTCGACTACGAATTCCCCGCCGGCGCAGACGAATATCGTGCCGCCGTGCGCACCGAGCTCGCACAACTCGCAGCCCTCGGCGACGACGCGCAGCTCATCGGACTGGCCGACGGCGGCTGGGTGATGCCGTTCCTGAGGGCGCCCCACGGACGAGGGGCCGGCCCCGTCGAACAGGTGGTCATCGCCGAAGAACTCGAGCGTGCCGGACTGGTCACCCCCGAACTCGGTTTGGCCGCCTGGCTCATGCCGTCGATCGCCGTCCACGGCACCGACGAGCAGCGTCGGAATCTACTCCTGCCGACTCTGCGCGGTGAGGTGCTGTGGTGCCAGATGTTCAGTGAACCCGAGGCTGGCTCCGACCTCGCAGCGCTGCGCACCGAGGCGGCCAAAGTCGACGGCGGATGGCGCGTCAACGGTCAAAAGATTTGGACGTCACTGGGTTTCGCCGCCGAGTGGGGCGTGCTGCTGGCCCGCACCAATCCAACCGCTGCAAAACATGCGGGCATCACCTACTTCGTCGTGGACATGAGCACCCCCGGCATCCAGACGAACGCTCTTCGCGAAGCCAGCGGCGGAACGCTGTTCTCCGAGGTCTTCTTCGACGACGTCTTCATTCCCGACTCCGGCGTGATCGGAGCCGTCGACGACGGCTGGCGGGTCGCCCGAGGCACCCTCGGCCACGAACGCGTGGCGCTCGGCAAGGGCCTGGCGCTCAACGCCAACGTCGACGACCTCGTCGCCTTCGCCAAGAGCCGTGAGGTGCCGTCGACCCGGCTCGGCGAACTCCTTGCCGAGAACCAGACCATGACGCTGATGAACGGCCGCACATTACTGGCCCAGCTGTACGGCGTCGACCCCGGCGCGGCACCCAACATCTCCAAGTATCTGTCCATGCGATTCGGCCAACAGGTCGCCGACTTCTGCCACGCCGAACTCGGCGCAGCCGGCAGTCACGAGGAGGCGGACCCGCAGTCGCGCAACTGGATCGAGAAGACCCTGTCCTCACGTGCCATGACCATCTACGGCGGAACCAGTGAAGTCCAGCTCAACGTGATCGGCGAACGGGTGCTGGGACTTCCCCGCGACCGGGAAGTGTGACCACGCCCACCGTCGAATTCGTGCCTGGTGGCCTCCATGGAGCCGCAACGATCGACGAACTGCCTGCTCACAAGGGTGGAACTACGTTCAATTGATTCGAGCAATCCGCGGGCCAGACTGCACCGAATGACTATGCGTGGAACGGGCCAACCCAAGTCAGCGCGCGATCGCCGTGATCGGGAGCGGAGTGGCAGGGCTCACCGCAGCACACGTGCTGAGCGAGCGCAACCGAGTGACGCTGTTCGAGGCGGACACTCGGCTAGGTGGGCATGCGCACACTCACCACCTAGATCGCGGTGACGGCACTACGGTCGGAGTCGATTCGGCGTTTCTGGTGCACAACGACCGCACCTATCCCACGCTGTGCCGGCTGTTCGCCGACCTCGGCATCGAAACCGTCGAGACGGAGATGTCGATGTCCGTGCGCGACGACGGCGTCGGGCTCGAATATGCAGGTGCCCGCGGCATCGGCGGGTTGTTCCCCTCGTGGGCCTCTATGACCCGACCGCGCTACGTGAAGATGCTCGCCGAGGTGAAGCGCTTTCACCGGGTCGCCACCCGCTTGCTCGCCACCGACGACACCGGCGACGTGGAGACGCTGGGATCGTTCTTGTCGCGGCACGGGTTCTCGGCCTTCTTCGTCAAATGCTTCATGACGCCGCTGGTATCGGCGGTCTGGTCCTGTGCGCCGGGTGTGGCGATGGAGTACCCCGCTCGCTACCTCTTCGTCTTCCTCGAACATCACGGCATGCTTTCAGTCAGGCGTTCACCGACGTGGCGGACCGTGCGGGGCGGTTCGGCAACCTACGTGAATGCCATCCTGAAAGATGTCGCCGAAGTCCGGTCCGGCGCGCCGGTTCGCTCGGTGCACAGAATCGACGGCGGCGTAATCGTCACTGCCGACGGCGAACCGCGCCGATTCGACGCCGCCGTCATCGCGACCCATCCGCATCAGGCCCTGTCGATGCTCGACGAACCGACCCAAGCCGAGCGTTCCGTGCTTGGGTCGATTACCTACTCGACCAATCCTGCGCTCCTGCACGGTGACGTATCCGTGTTGCCGCGACGCCGGCGCGCTCGGGCCTCGTGGAACTACCTGAAACCCGTTGACCGTGAACAGGTTCTGATCACATACGACGTCACACGGCTCATGCGGCTCGACGGAGCGCGGCGCTTCCTGGTCACCCTGGGTGGCCAGGATCTCATCGATCCGTCGCTGGTCCTAGCGGAGATGACCTACGAGCATCCGTTGTACACAGCGGAATCCGTTGCTGCGCAACGACTGTTGCCATCACTAGACGACGATCAGATCACCTTTGCAGGCGCTTATCACGGGTGGGGATTCCACGAGGACGGTTGCGCCTCCGGGTTGCGGGCGGCCCGACGGCTCGGCGCGGACTGGCCTCACATCGGTCGGTGGCGAACAGCGGTTCCCGCATGACGGCGCCGGCGCTCTACCGAACCACGATCAGGCACCGCAGGCAGGCCCCTGTTCACCACGAGTTCGAATTCCGCAGCTACAGCTGGTACGTCGACGTCGACGAGTTACCGAAACTGCCATGGTGGCTGCGACCGTTCGCTCGGTTCGAGGCCGTAGACCACTTCAATGACGGGCCTGCGGACTCGCTTCGACAGCGCGTCGGCGCGTGTCTGGCCGCGCACGACGTCGACCTCGGCGGCGGCACGGTGACCGCTGCCCTCCAACCCAGGGTCCTGGGATACGTGTTCAATCCGCTCAGCCTGTACTGGTGCCACGATACGACAGGCGAATTGCGCTGTGTCATCGCCGAGGTGCACAACACCTACGGCGACAGACACGCATATGTGATTCCAGCGCAGCAGAATCGATCGGTGATGATTCCGAAGGAGATGTACGTCTCGCCGTTCAACGGCGTCGACGGGCACTACCGAATTTCGGCGCCGCTTCCCGGGGCCGTTCTCGACGTCGTCGTATCGCTGCATCGGGAGGGTCATCCCCCGTTCGTCGCGACGGTGCACGGCGAACGACGGCAATTCACACCGCGGCAGGTCCTCGTGCTCCAACTCGTCGCGCCACTGGCACCGCTGATGGGTACCCTGGCAATCCGTTTCCATGGAATTCTGTTGTGGCTGCGAGGTCTTACGGTGGTGCCGCGGCGGCACGGCGGCGAGATCGACGTCGAAGGGGCGAAACCACGGTGACTGCCGATACGGAAACCACCGCAGGTCCAGTCGACCGAGCTCGGTGGCCTGCGCTCGCCCGCGTGCCACGCGGACCGATGGCCGTACTGTCGGCCCGGATAGCCTCGCAACTCCTGCGTGACGCGGCGCGCAAACTTCCGCTGCGGCTGGTCTATCCGGACGGCTCAGTGGTGGGTGCGGCCGACCCCGCAGCGCCGACACTCACACTACGGCAACCGGATCGGCTGGCTCGCCGCGTCGGGCATACCGGTCTGATCGGCTTCGGTGAGTCCTACATGGCCGGGGAGTGGGAATCCGACGACCTCGTCGGCGTGCTCACCGTGTTCGCAACCTCGCTTGCCGACTTGGTGCCGCGCTACCTGCAGACACTGCGACCGATTGCCTTGGTGCGGCAACCGCGTTCCCAGCACAACAACCTAGATCAAGCCCGGCGCAACATCGGTGAGCACTACGACCTCTCCAATCAGATGTTCGCGCAGTTCCTCGACGAGACGATGACGTACTCGAGCGCGTTGTTCCCCGCTCTGCCGGCATCTTGGGATGACCTCGCCGGTGCTCAATGCCGCAAGATCGACCGACTGCTCGACGCGGCGAGAGTCGGGCCGGGCAGCACGGTGCTCGAAATCGGCACCGGCTGGGGCGAATTGTCCGTCCGGGCTGCCACCCGCGGTGCCCGGGTGCGTTCGATCACCCTGTCATCCGAGCAGCAGCGCGCGGCGCGTCAACGAGTCGCGGCCGCTGGCCTGTCGGACCGCGTCGACGTCGAACTCTGCGATTATCGCGACGTGTCGGGTCGCTACGACGCCGTCGTCTCCGTGGAGATGATCGAGGCTGTCGGTTACTCGTTCTGGCCCACCTACTTCCGCGCCCTCGACCGGCTCGTGAACCCGGGCGGTAGGGTCGCCATTCAGGCGATCCTGATGCCGCACTCGCGGATGCTTGCCAGTCGCAACACCCACACCTGGATCCAGAAGTACATCTTCCCAGGCGGTCTGCTGCCATCCAGGCAGGCAATACTCGGCATCACCGAGCGGCACACCAGCCTGCGCACCGAGGACATGGTGTCTCTGCAGCCGCACTATGCGGAGACGTTGAAGCTGTGGCGGGAGCGATTCGTGGCGAACCGGGACGCGGTATTGGCGTTGGGATTCGACGACGTCTTCGCCCGTATGTGGGAGTTGTACCTCGCGTACTCGGAGGCCGGTTTCCGGTCCGGTTATCTCGACGTGTGTCAGTGGACGTTCGCCCCGTCCGGAGGCCGCTGGTGAACTTCGTGGTGGTGAGCGCCGCGTCCTTCGTGGCCGTCGCCGTCGTTCACACGGTGACCTTTCTCGTCGGTCGGGTCATCGGCCGCTACAACGTCGTCGACGTCAGCTGGGGCATCGGCTTCACCGCGATCGCCGCGGTGGCCGCGGTGCTTGGCAGCGGCGATGTGTTCCGACGGATCCTCCTCCTGGTGCTGACGGCGCTGTGGGGTCTTCGGTTGGCGTGGCACCTGTTTCGCAAGACCAAGGGGAATGGTGAAGATCCGCGCTACCGAAGACTGCTGAACGACGACTTCTCGGCCGGCCATGTCATCCGCCGGATCTTCCTCGTCCAGTCCGCTGCGACCTGGTTCATCGCGCTTCCCATACAGCTGTCGGCCACCCTCGGACCGACACCGTCGCTCCTGTTGGCGGCCATGGCCGTAGGCGTCGTCGGTTGGGCCGTGGGCATCACGTTCGAGGCCGTGGGCGACCATCAGTTGAAGGCGTTCAAGGCCGATCTGGCCAACGAGGGCGCCATCATGGACCGCGGGCTGTGGGCGTGGACGCGGCACCCGAACTATTTCGGCGACGCCGCTGTGTGGTGGGGACTGTGGCTGATCAGCGTTGCCGAGTGGAGTTCTCTGGCGACGGTGTTGTCCCCGGTGCTGATGACCTACTTCCTGGTGTACGCAACCGGTGGCCGGCTGACCGAGAAGCACATGATGGGCCGGCCGGGGTTCGAGGAATATTGTTCGCGCACGCCGTTCTTTCTGCCGCGGCCCCCCAAGAAGCGGCCCGCCTAATCGGTTGCCGCCGCGGCCCAAGGCCGGGTGTGCGGCATCTCGGCCCTACCGTCCACGGTGGGTTTGACGGCCAGAATCTGGTCTACGCCCATGCGCCCCTCGGCGAAGGCCAGTCCACCGCCGACCAGGTAGAGCCGCCACACGCGGGCGACTTCGTCGCCCTGCAGTGCGACGAATTCGTCGTTGCGGCGATCGAACGTTTCGAGCCAATGGTCCACGGTGCGCACATAGTGTTCGCGCATTGCCTCCACGTCGCGGATCTCGAATCCGGATGATTGCAGGAGGTCGACCGTGTGGGCGAGTGGGCGCATGTGCATGTCGGGCGCGATGTATGACTCGATGAATGCACCGCCGCCCGGAGCGGCACCCACCCGGCGCGACATCTGTTGCAGCAGTAAGCGTCCCGTCGGTTTGAGTGCGTCGTACATTATCTGCGCGTATTGCCCGTAGTGCTCTTCACCGACGTGTTCGCCCATCTCGATCGACCCGACGGCGTCGAACTGGGCGTCCGCCTCGGGGAGCGAACCGAATTCGCGGTAGTCCTGTAGGCGCACCTCGACCCGATCGGCGAGGTCAGTGCCAGCGGTGCGCTCGGAGACGAACGCACGTTGTTCGGCCGAGAGCGTGATACCCGTCGCGGTGACACCGTAGTGCCGCGCGGCGTGGATGATCAGCGATCCCCAGCCGCAGCCGACGTCGAGTAGTTTCATCCCCGGCTTGAGGCCGAGCTTGCGGCAGACGAGGTCCAACTTTGCAGTTTGTGCGTCGTGCAGGGTCTGGCCGTCATGGGTGAAGTACGCCGACGAATAGGCCATGTGCTCGTCGAGCAGCAGCCGGTAGAAGTCGTTGGACAGGTCGTAATGGTGGGAGATCGCCGCGACGTCGCGATGCCGCGTATGCCGTCTGCCCGTCAGCCGCGCTTCGGAGGCGGGTGGACGGGGCGGCGCACCCACGACGCCCAGCCGCGCGGCGACCACCGCTGCCTGCGCGAGGTCGCGGGCTCGCAGAGATCGGCTCGCCGGCCGGGCGCGGGACTGCTGCCACACCCGGCGGAATCCCTCGGCCAAGTCACCGTCGACGTCGATGTCACCGCTCACGTACGCCCGCGCAAGACCGAGTTCTCCCGGCGCCCAGAGCAAACGGCGCAGCGCCCGTCGCGACCTGATGACCATGACGGGGCCGCCACTAGGACCCGCCTCACTGTCGTCCCAGGCGCGTATGCGCACCGGCAGTTCGGCACCGGTGACGTCGCGGACGAGTCGGGCAAGGCGGTGGGCAACGCTCACGAGAATATTCTCCATCGCTTCTTGGACAGCAGTACCCCCACTGTGCCTGGCAGCACACGCTCCTGTCCCATCCTTGGCGGGCGTGACTACGAACTCACATCGTGACGGTGCGAACCCAAGTGCGCGGATGTGTGGTGGTGCTTCCAGGTGGAAGGGTGCACAGCGACCGTCCCTCGCGGCCGTGGCAGCTGGCAAACGTCAGGATGATGTTGCTCGCCAGCACCCTGCGGCGGCGGTTGGGCCCGCAGGTCGAGGTACGGCGTCTGCGCTACCGTCTGCGCGGGTGGAACGACCCACGGCGTGATCCCCTGCGGGACGCCGAGAAGTTGCTCGACGAGGTCCGCGGCAGGTTCGAGCCGCGCGACATCGCGGTGGTCGGTCATTCGATGGGCGGCCGCGTTGCTGCCCATTTGGCTGCTCGGGGCGTCGTAGGAACCGTGGTGGCCCTTGCCCCGTGGTGGGTGGGCGACGACGGAGACCTGATCCCGGCCGGGACTCGGCTGCTCGTCGTGCATGGCACCGCCGATACGTGGACCGACCCGCGCCGATCGCGAGCGCAGACGGAGCGGGCCCGCCTGCGGGGAGTGGATGCAGAGTGGGTGGGCCTCGAGGGCGCTGATCACTTCATGCTCAGGCGGTGGCGGGATTGGCACCGCCTGCCCGCCGAGTTCGTGGCGAATCAACTGGTGGGTGCCAACCGCACAGCGGTGCGACGCTCTCCGAATTCATCGGGCGAGAAAGGGTAAACAGCAACATGCCTACCGTGTCGAGAACGTTTTCGGTCGACCTGCCGCCGGACCGGGTCACCGAGTACCTGAAGGACTTCGCCAACGCGCAGGAGTGGGATCCCGGCACCCAGTCCTGCACGCGCAGGGATGACGGTCCGCTGGCCGAGGGAGCCGAATGGCACAACGTGTCGAAGATCTTCGGAGTGACGGCCGAATTGACGTACGTGTTGCAGAGGGCCACCGGCAGAACGTTGGTGTTCGTTGGCCGCAACAAGTCCTCGACGTCGACCGACAACATAACCGTCGACGCCTCCGGCACCGGTTCGACCTTGACCTACCGCGCCGACCTCGAGATGCATGGCGTAGCCAAGCTGCTCAGTCCGGTGATGAAGGTGGTGTTCGAGAAACTGGCGAACGACACCCAGTCGCAGATGACGACGGTTCTCAACGGTCTTGCCGCCGGTGGCGGGACGCAACCGCACAGCTGACTACCGCTGCCGTCAATCGCTCGTCGTTCGAGTGTTGTGCCGATCTTCCAACGACAACTGTCGTCGAACCCTTGGCGCTCACCTGACTGGCGTGATGTGGAGTTCGGCCAGGAGACGACGCACGCGGCCCTCGATGTCGTCACGGATCGGTCGCACCACGTCAACCCCCTGCCCGGCGGGGTCGGTCAAATCCCAGTTCTCGTAACGCTTGCCGGGGAAGAACGGGCAGGCGTCACCGCAACCCATCGTCACGACGACGTCGGCGGCTTGCACGATCTCATCGGTCCAGGGCTTTGGGAACTCGCGGGTGATGTCGATGCCGACCTCGGCCATCGCTTGCACGGCGGCGGGGTTGATCTCGTTGCCGGGCTCGGAACCGCCGGACCAGGCGACGCCCTGGTCGCCCGCGAGGTGGTTGAAATAGCCGAGGGCCATCTGTGACCGGCCCGCGTTGTGCGTGCAGAGGAAGAACACGGTGGGCTTGGTGTCGGTGACCTTGCCCTCGACGCGCGCCAGCGCCGTGAGGCGTTGACGGGCCCACCGTTCGGCCAGCAACGGCAGGAAGTTGGGAACGGTCGCGCGCCCAGCGACTTGGTCATAGGAGGAGTGCAGGAACCGTTCGATTGTCTCCAGAGCGAAGTGGTCTGCGAAGTCGTCGTGCAAGCGCGTCGCGGCTGTTCTCAGCGCGAGCTGCTGGTCAATCGAGATGTCGTACATGCGCGGCTACGGATGCGGGGCTGTCGGTCATGGTGTGTTCCGGTCGGCCGTTGGAATCGAGTCGGGGGTGGACGATGTGAAGTGTCGCCGCAGCGCGAGTGACACGTACACCAGGGCGACCAGAACAGGCACCTCGATGAGCGGGCCGACCACCCCGGCGAGCGCCTGGCCCGACGTCGCGCCGTATGTGGCGATGGCCACCGCGATGGCCAATTCGAAGTTGTTTCCGGCGGCGGTGAACGCGAGCGTCGTGGTGCGCTGATACCCGAGACCGAGCGCCGCACCGAGGATGTATCCGCCGCCCCACATGATGGCGAAGTAGACCAGCAGCGGTAGGGCAATACGAACGACATCGAGGGGACGCGAGGTGATCTGAGCCCCTTGCAGGGCGAACAGAATCACGATGGTGAACAGCAACCCGTAGAGCGCCCACGGCCCGATCTTGGGGACGAATCGGTCCTCGTACCAGTCGCGGCCCTTGGTGCGCTCACCGACGCGGCGTGAGAGGTAGCCGAGCACTAGCGGAACGCCGAGGAAGATGAGCACCGACTTGGCGATCTGCCACGGCGACACGCTGATTGACGTTCGGTCGAGGCCGAGCCAGCCGGGCAGCACCGACAGGTAGAACCAGCCCAGTACCGCGAACATGACCACCTGAAAGACCGAGTTGAGCGCCACCAGCACGGCGGCGGCTTCGCGGTCACCGCAGGCGAGGTCATTCCAGATGACGACCATGGCGATGCACCGCGCCAGTCCGACGATGATCAGGCCGGTGCGATACTCGGGCAGGTCGGGCAACAACAGCCACGCCAGCGCGAACATCAGCGCCGGGCCGATCACCCAATTGAGCACCAGAGACGCCGCCATCAACTTGCGGTCGCCGGTCACGGTGTCGAGGCGGTCATAACGCACCTTGGCCAGCACCGGGTACATCATCACCAGGAGCCCGATGGCGATGGGCAACGAGATGCCGTCCAGCTGAACGGCACTGAGCGCCCGGTCGAGGCCGGGCACGGCGGAGCCCAGCAGCAGACCGGCCACCATTGCGGCGCCGATCCACACGGGTAGGAGCCGGTCGAGCGTGGACAGCCGACCGATGACCGGCTCGTAGTCGGCGGGCGTCGGTGTGCTCAATCGCCGACCTTCGGGCCGCAGTCGCACGCGCAAGCGTCGCCGTCGGCGGTCTCTTGCGCCGGGTCGGACGCGCCGAACGTCTCCGCGTCAGCGAGCTTGGTGTAAACCTCCCACTTCTCGTCATCAGGGGCGGTCACCCACACTTTGTCCTGGGTCGCGAAGCAACAGGTGGTGTTCATCTCCTCCTCGGTGAACAGGCCGGCTCCGGCGAGGCGCGCGATTTCCGAGTGCACCGCCTCGGTCGAGTTGACCTCGACACCTAGGTGATTGATCGACCCACCCTTGCCGGCGTTCTCGATCAGGACGAGCTTGAGCGGCGGTTGGGCGACGGCGAAGTTCGCGTAGCCGGGCTTGACCTTGGCAGGCTTGGTGCCGAACAGCGTCGAGTAGAACTCGATGGACGCGGCGAGATCGTCGACGTTGAGAGCGAGTTGAACGCGGGACATGGGAGCCTCCGAGGTGTGCGACATATGCCGAAAGGGTTGTCGGATATTGGTCTACCGACCTTTTTGACTTATGTCAACAGCCTCGGCATAGTGAGAACGTGCCCAAGACACTGCCCGTCATCGACATGTCCGAGCCGGTGTGCTGCGCGCCGGTCGCGGCCGGACCAGCTGATGACGCCGCGGCGCTCGACGTCGCAATGCGGCTCAAGGCACTGGCCGACCCGGCGCGCGTCAAGCTCATGTCGCTGTTGTTCACGGCCTCCGAGCAGTGCACTACAGGTTCACTCGCCGCAGCCGTCGGGCTATCGGAATCGACTGTGAGCCACCACCTAAGTCAGCTGCGCACAGCGGGGTTCGTCACCTCCGAGCGCCAGGGGATGAGTGTGCATCACAGCGCCCGCCGCGACGCACTAACGGCTCTGTGTCGGGTACTCGACCCAAGCTGTTGCACCTAAGACGCTGCCTTGGTCGCCACGCCTAGGGCGTCGCGTTGAATACACCCCGCACACGAGAAACCCGCCCCGACCAATGGTCGGAGCGGGTTTCCAAGGGTGGAGCTAAGGGGATTCGAACCCCTGACCCCCACACTGCCAGGAGCGTGCAGAGAACCTGAACAGGCTGTTTAGCAGGCGATCTGGTCCGTAGCCGACGTGGTTCAACAAGCGATTGTCGTCAGCGTTGTCGTCAAGAATGTCGTCACTAACGACGGTTCCGTTGGTGCTACCGGGCGGCGTGCATCCGACGTGTCGCTACGAGACCGAGGTGACACGTCTTGGCACCCTTGGCACACAAAGGGGCTCTTGGGAGAATAGGCGTTTGCGCTCTAACAGCAGCCCTGCGCGTCAGATGACTGCGCTTGCCGCGGTGGCATTGAACTGCAGTTCCCGATGCGGGACGGGGGCCGCACTGAAGGGCGCGCTTTGGTTGATTAGCGGTTGAGCAACAGTCGGAGCCGGCAACGAAACGTCGTACCGCTCCCCGTCGTGTCCGCGAGTTCGACCACCGATCCCATCGCCCCTAGTCATCTCGAGTGCTATTGTCTAGTGCACTATGGAATCACGTACTGGAGATTCACCTGAGGCAACGGCATCGGGCTCGAACTACAGCCTGGGCGAGCAACTGTCGTTCGCGCTCTACGGTGCTGCGAACCGGATGGTTCGCCTGCACAAGCCATTTCTTGAGCCGTTGGGACTGACCTTCCCCCAGTACCTGGTCATCCTGGCGTTGCTCGACGGAGCACCCCAGACCGTCGGTGCGCTTGGTGCCCGTTTGGACATGGACACGGGAACGATCACGCCACTGGTCAAGCGATTGGAAGCCGCCGGAATGGTGTCGCGCGTGCGTGATCGCACCGACGAGCGGCGGGTCCTGGTCGATCTGACCGAAGCGGGTCGCGCACTCGAAGCAGAGGTCCGGGGCGTCACCGACAAGATCAAGTCAGCGTGCCAGCTCGACGACGCCGGCCTGCAGGACCTTCGTCGGACGCTCGAGGGCCTCGCGTACCCGGCCGCCGACTGACAAACAATCATTAGGGAGCAAGAATGAAGATAGGCATCATTGGCGCCGGCAACATCGGCAAGACCTTGAGTCGCACGTTGAGTGCAGCCGGGCATGAGGTCAAGATCGCCAATTCTCGCGGCCCGGCGACGATCGACCCCGAGGCGTTGTCCACCGGTGCCCGCGCCGTCGACGCGGCTGACGCGGTACGTGATGTCGAGGTCGTCATCCTGTCGATCCCCTTCAATCGCATGCCGTCCTTCGCATCGGTGCTCTCCGCGGCGCCGGCCGACGCCGTCGTCGTCGACACGTCGAATTACTACCCCCTCCGCGATGACCGAATCGACGCCGTCGACGGTGGCGAGGTCGAAAGCGTGTGGTTGTCCGAGCAGATCGGACGGCCGATCGTCAAGGCGTGGAACGCCATCGGGTCGGCGTCATTCGCCGAGAAGGGGGTACCCGCGGGAACTCCTGGTCGCATCGCGATCCCGGTTGCCGCCGACGACCCCGACGCCCGCGGGCTCGGAATGGCGTTGGTCGATCAGACCGGATTCGACGGTTTCGACGCCGGCCCGCTGTCGGAGTCGTGGAGACAGCAACCCGGTGCTCCGTGCTACTGCACGGACCTCACCAGCGACGACATGGGTGCCGCCCTGGCCACGGCCGAGAAGGATCGACTGCCCAAGCGCCGCGACATCTCCATCGCCGCCATCGCCGAACGAGTCGGCGACGGCACGACGAACCCCGACTCGGACTACGCCGTCCGACTGGTGCGCGCCATCTTCATGTGAGCGTGCGCCCCATCCGCGAAGCGAAGGTATTCACATGACGAATAAGCCTGGCCTCATTGACTTCCCGTCAAAGATCGGCGTGTTCTGGAACAGCGAGCCCTGGCCGATCCGCGACGCGCAGAACATAGCCCGCGAGATCGAGGACCTCGGATACGGATCGTTGTTCATGCCCGAGGGCGGCGGCAAAGACGTGCTCGTCGAATCCGCAGCCTTCCTCGGTGCCACCGAGCGCCTGGTGGTCGGGACCGGCATCGCGAACATCCACGTCCGAATACCCACGATGGCCGAAAGTGGCGCCCGGATGCTGACCGCCCTCTACCCGGGACGGTTCATCCTGGGCCTGGGCGTCAGCCACGCCCCGTTCGTCGTAGGTTCGCTCGGCGGTGCCTACCGCAAGCCGCTGGCGATGATGCGCTCCTATCTGGACGGCATGGACTCGGTGCCGGCCGAACTTGAGTCCGGTACCCGGCCGACGCGTCTGCTGGCGGCGCTGGGACCCAGGATGATCGGACTCTCCGGCGAGCGCGCCGATGGCGCACATCCGTATCTGGTGCTGCCCGAGCAGACGCGGACCACCCGCGCCATCCTCGGAGAGGACCGGTGGATCGTCACCGAACAAGCCATCGCCATCGGCGGCAGCGCCGAGGACCAGCTGCGTCGCGCCCACAACCACTTGGATCTCTACTCTCGGCTGGACAACTATCGAAACTCCTGGCTGCGGCAGGGTTTCGACGAGACCGATGTTGTGATTGGTGGGTCGGAACGGCTGGCGCGTGCACTGGTCGGCATGGGAACGGCCGAGGAGGCGGCCGCCTCGGTGACCGCGCATCTGGATGCCGGCGCCGACCACGTCGTCGTGCAGGTCGCCGTCGACGCGCCGACCGAGGACCCGCTGCCCGACCTGCGCGCGCTCGCCGCGGCCTTGGTCCTGTGATGCGCGTCGGAGTAACCTATCCGCAGACCGAATTGGGCGGAGACCCCGGCGCAATCCGCGCCTACGGACAGCGCGTCGAGGAGCTCGGGTACACCCACATCCTGGCCTACGACCACGTCGTCGGCGCCGACCCAGAAGTCCACACCGGCTGGGACCGGGCCTACGACGTGCACACGACGTTCAGCGAGCCGCTGGTCATGTTCGGCTACCTCGCCGCGGTCACCCAGACGGTGGAACTGGTCACAGGCGTGATCATCCTGCCGCAACGTCAGACCGTCCTGGTGGCCAAGCAGGCAGCCGAGGTCGACCTGCTCAGCAGCGGCCGGCTGCGACTCGGTGTCGGTGTGGGCTGGAATGCCGTCGAATTCGAAGCGCTTCGGACAGGATTTCACCAGCCGCGGTGAACGTTCGGACGAGCAGATCACGCTGCTGCGCCGCCTGTGGTGTGAGCAGAGCGTGACCTTCGTCGGCGAGTATCACCGCATCACTGGTGCCGGCATCGCTCCCCTGCCGGTGCAACGCCCGATCCCGATCTGGATCGGCGCGGCATCGGCACCGGGTTATCGGCGGGCCGGCCGAATCGCCGACGGCTGGTTCCCGCTGATCGAACCCGGACCCAAACTCGACGACGCGCGCGGCGTCGTCGCTCAGGCCGCCCTCGACGCCGGCCGCGACCCCTCGACCATCGGAATGGAGGGCCGGACCATCTACACGGGCGACCTCGACACCGTGGCGCGCGACCTGTCGGCGTGGAAAGACGCTGGCGCGACGCATGTTTCGATCAGCACCATGGACGCGGGCCTGGCGACCGTCGACGACCACCTCACCGTCCTGACCTCAGTGGCCGAGTCGCTGCTCTGACGTCTGGCACATCTCCAACGGAAAGATTGACCTCATGGCAACGCAAATCGATTCCACGAAACCCCTCGTGCTCGTCATCGGGACGACCGGCCAGGTGGGCACGCTCATCATGGCGGAGTTCGAACGCGACCCGGGCGACGTCCGGGTCCGCTACGGCGCACGCAAACCCACCCAGGTCGACGAACTGCGCGCAGCAGGACGCGACGCGGTACGCCTCGACTTGGACGATCCGAGCACCTTCGCCCACGCACTGCACGGCGTGGACAGGGTCTACCTGCTGACCGGCTACACCGTGGCCATGCTGACCCAGAGCAAGACCCTCGTCGACGCCGCGGTCAAAGCCGGCGTCGGCCACATCGTGCACCAGGGAGTATTCGCCAACTGGGACGTCACCGACCCGCACTTCGTCTGGCACCAGATGATCGAACGCTACATCGAAGGAAGCGGCGTGGCGTGGACGCACTTGCACCCCAACGTGTTCATGGAGGGGCTGGCGTCCATGACGCCGGTCGATGATGGTGCGTTCAGTGTCTATTGGGGTGACCGCCGGGTCGGATGGATCGCCGCGCGTGACATCGCCGCCGTGGCCGCCACCGTGTTGCGGCAGGGACCTTCTCGACATGGCGGTAAGGAGTACTGGCTGTCCACCGAGGTGGCCTCGGGACCCGAGGTGGCTACTATCCTCTCTGACGTCCTCGGCCAGGAGATTCGCTGCGACATCCGAGGGCCAGAGGAGTTCAAGGCATCCATCGCCAACGGCAGCACCACCGTCGAGTCGTGGTACGCCGACGCGGGCGTGGAATTCACCCGCCAAGTCATCGACGGGCGGATGGGCTACATCGGCACCGTCCGCGACGACGTCGAATTCGTCACCGGTCGCCCCTCGACCTCGCTGCGACAGTGGGCGATCGAGAACCGCGACCGTCTCACCGCGGGCTCGCAGACCTAACGTTCGGGTCCGTGTCCGGGATTCGTCCAGAGAAGGAGTTCGGCAATGAGTCTCGACCTTTCCGTCGACGAGGTTCTCAGCACCACCCGGTCGGTCCGCAAACGGCTCGATCTGGATCGACCGGTACCACGCGAGGTCGTCCTCGAGTGTCTCGAGTTGGCGCTGCAAGCGCCGACGGGGGGCAACGCCCAAGAGTGGCGCTGGCTGTTCGTGGAGAACCCGGAGAAGAAGCGGGCTATTGCAGAGGTGTACCGGACCCAGCAGAAGTCATTGCTGACCGGCAACTTCGCCCGCCATGGTGACATTCGGGACGGTCAGATGAACGCGATGCTCGGGTCAGCCCTCTACCTGAACGAACACCTGCACGAGGTACCGGTCCTGTTGATCCCCTGTGTAGCCGGTCGCCCCGACGGTGGCCCACCAAACGCCTCCGCCGGATTTTGGGGATCGCTGCTGCCGGCGGCGTGGAGTTTCATGCTCGCGTTGCGGTCCCGAGGCCTCGGGTCGGCATGGACCAGCGCGCACCTCATCGGCGACGGCGAGCGGCACGTCGCAGACATTCTCGGTATCCCTACCGACGGTTGGGCTCAAGGCGGGCTATTCCCGATCGCCTACACCAAGGGAACCAACTTCAAGAAGGCGATGAGACTACCCGCCGAAGAGGTCTCCAGCTGGGACTCCTGGCGCTGGTAGGGATTTGGGCTCAACCCCTCCAATCGGGTGCCGCGTGCCAGCCTCCATGGTATTTGCGGTCATCTCTTGACACGGCCCAGTCCTTCCGTGCCCACCCAGGAGCCACCTGAAGGAGGAATTGTCTTTCGCTTTGAACCCGGTTGACACGTCTCAGTTACGTTGGCGCCGTATGCCTTCCCACAACCCGCGCCAACTGTGCGCTGGCCAGCAACATGACGGCAATGAAAGCAAAGAGCGCGGCGACGCCGAGCTGAGCGCCGACGACCGCGCATCCGACCATCCCCGCCAGCAGGCCGACGCCCGCCGAAACCCGGAACTTCGCCAGTCCGGCAGAGGACTCCCCGACCTGGGCCACCACCAAGACGGGCAGGCTCACCGTGGCCCCGGCCAGACTCACACCGAACAGTGCGGCCGCCACCAGGTACACGGTCTCGTTTGCCGCCACGGTCAGCAGCGCCGCGCACACCACGCCCAGCGCGAACGAGGCCATCAAAATGGCCACCACCCCGTCGCTTTGCACGAAGCGGTAGGCGATCAGCAACACGACGATCTCCACCCCTGACATGAGCGCGATCGCAACGGAGATCGTCAGGTTCGAGTACCCAAGGGCGGCACCGGCCAACGGAAGCGCGGTGAAGAGCACACCGCCGCGCAGGAAGTCACCACTCATCGCCAACACCAGCGCCGGGAGACTGCCGGAGTTCTGGCCGAAATTCGGCAGCCCGATCCGCGGCGACGGAACCCCCGGCGGTGCAAGAAGACGCGGTAGCGCCAATGTCACGGCGGTGGCCACGATCAACGACAACGCCCCCGTGCCAACGAACGCCGCCTGGTAGCCGAGCCGACCGTCGACGAACCCCGCGACCAGCAACCCACCCGGCGCACCGATGGCACCCCCGAACAAGAATGCCGCATTGAACCGGCCGACCGACTGCGCGACGTCTCCCGCGATCGAACGGACCCGCACGGCGGCCTGCAATCCGGCGCCGAGCACCACTCCGCCACCGATGCCCTGAAGGACCCGCGAAACCATCATCACGACGCCGCCGGTCGCCAACCCGATCCCGATGCATGCCACCCCGAACACGGCCAACCCCACGGCGAGCATCATCCTGGCGTCGAGCCCTGGGATGAATCGGGTGCCGAACACGTCGACGGCGATCACGCCCAGGGATGCGCTGAGCATGAAGCTACCGATGAACAGTCCGGTATGCCAGAACTCGCGGACGAAGACCACTTCGAGAGGTGCGGTGAGGCTCATCACCACGCCGCCGGCCGCCATCAGCGGCAGGAACCAACGCATCAGTAGTGGCTACACTCATTCTGCAGATTGGCGAGGCCGCACGGGCCTGAGCTCACCGGCAGGGGCACAGTGGCGCCGACTTCGAGACCGTACGCCTCCAATCCGATTACCTTCACCGCACTGTTGGTGAGCAGTCGCATGCGGTGGACCCCGAGGTCGGCGAGGATCTGCGCGCCGACGCCGTAGTCCCGCTGATTACCCTGCTCGCCCTCCTCCCTTCGCGGGGCGTTGCATCGACTCTCGTGCCCGCGTAGATACACCACGACACCGTGACCCTCGTCCGCGACCATCTGCATCGACCGTTCGAATTTCGTCCCGCAGTCGCATGAGCCAGATCCGAAGACGTTGCCCAACAGACACTCTGAATGAACCCGGACGAGCGTTGGTAACCCATTCACACGAGGTAGGTCACCCATGACCAACGCGATGTGCTCTTGGTCGTCGAGCACGGATCGGAAGCCGTGGGCGCGAAACTCGCCGTGGTGGGTCGGTAGACGACTGGACGCCTTGAACTCCACCAGCCGCTCGGTGCGACGTCGGTAGGCGATCAGCTCCGCCATCGTGACGATGGGCAAACCGTGTGCCGCAGCGAATGCACGGAGGCGATCTCCGCGCGCCACCACGCCGTCGTCGTCGACCACCTCTCCGGTCACGCCGACGGGCGGTAACTTGGCCATGCGCAGCATGTCGACGGCCGCCTCGGTGTGACCGGCTCTGCGCAACACGCCGCCGTCAACCGCTCGCAGCGGGAACACGTTGCCAGGCCGACTCAGGTCGCCCGGTCGTGTGTCGGCGCTGGCAAGCAACGAGATCGTGCGAGCACGGTCGGCCGCCGAGATTCCCGTGGTGATTCCAGCCCGGGCATTGACCGACACCGTGTACCCCACACCCCGCGGATCTTCGTTGACCGCCACCATGGGCGGTAGATGCAGCCGATCCAAGTCGTCCGCCGGCATCGGGACGCAGAGGATGCCCCCGGTGTGCCGCATCATGAATGCCAACCGCTGGGGCGTGGCGTGCGCGGCGGCCAGTACGAGATGGCCGTCGTCATCCGGGTTCTGGGCGTCGACCACGATCACCATGCGGCCCGCGTGCAAGGTGTCGACAGCGGCGTCGACCGATGGAGATGCGGCCGCGCTGGCGCCCGGCGCGCGACATCTGGTGCCGATCACGGTCATCCTCAGAACTCGCGCAACGTGTCTCGCACTATCGTGGTGGTGTACTCCGTCCGGGTAAGGCCGAGCTTCTGCAGCTCCGGTACCAAGCCGTCGGTGATCTCGGTGTCGTAGCGGCGGTTGAGCCGCATCACCGGGCTGGTGATCAGGAACCCGTCGCCGCCGACCTGTTCCATCAGCTCGCCCATCTCCCCGGCCACCTTGGCGGGCGTGCCCACGAGCGAGATGTTGGCGGTAAGGCCGCTGCCGGTGACGATTTCACGCAGCATCTTGCCCTCGCCGCTGGACACGGAGCTCTCCAGTGACCCGCGCTCGCCGTTCGTCGACAGTTCGCCAAGCGGCTTGTCCAGATCGAACTGAGAGAAGTCGATCTCGGTGATGGACGAGATCTCAGCCAGCATGTACTCGATGTAGGACGGTGTGTCGAACCACCGGTCTTGCTTGGCCACCGCCTCGTCGTAGGTGTCGGCCACGATGGGTGACACGACGTAGAGCACCTTGCAGTGCGAGGGGTCACGGCCATTGGCCATCATCCGCTCGTGGATGTCGTCGCGGTATGCCTCCATCGCCTCGGCGCCGTCGGCCGGCGCGACGATCGTGTCGGCGTGCTGTGCGGCCAACTCCCGCCCGGGGTGCGACGCGCCCGCTTGGGCGATCGTGGGCCGGTACTGCGGGGAGGGCGCAGTGTTCAGCGGCCCGCGACACTGGTAGTACTTGCCTTCGAAGTCAATGGTGTTGACCTTCTGGTAATTTGCGTACGTTCCGGTCGCGTGGTCGCGCTCGATGGCGTCCGGCTCCCAGGATTGCCAGAGCTTGCTGACCACTGCCACGTACTCGCTCGCCATCGCGTATCGCTCGTCGTGCTCGTAAAGCTGGTCCATGCCGAAGTTCTGCGCGGAGCGATCTTCACCGGAGGTCACCACGTTCCAGCCGAAGCGGCCGCGTGCGATGTGGTCGATCGCGCTGCACGACCGGGCCAGCAGGAACGGGGGGTAGAAGCTGGTCGACATCGTTGGGATTACGCCGATGTGACTGGTCGCCGCCGCGATCAGCACGGCTAGTGGGACCGGGTCATGCTTGGGATTGATGCCGTGTTCGAGGTCGTGCTCCATGGTTCCGCCGAACGCGGTGGAAACCATCAGCTTGTCCTCGATCAGGATGTAGTCGAATTTGGCACGCTCGAAGTCGCGGGCGACGTCGACGTAGAAGTCGCCGGTGACGTCACGGCCGCCGTCACCCCAGCTGCCGCTCCATTCGTCGGCAACGAATTTCAGGAACCATCCCAGGTGGACCTTGTCGGTCATGGCTTCTCCCCTCCTCTGCCCGGGCTAAAGACAAACAGTCGTGCGTTACTCCGGGGTAACTCCGCGATGGCTCCGACATTGCGCTGTCGATCTCATTGGTGCGGCTCGTCACACCAAGCCCGACGGAATACGCTCGGAGGCATACGGCATTGGGGCAGCGGCATGCGTGGCGGCACGTCACCGCCATGGCCCATGGCTGGTGTCTGCCCTACCGGACGTCAGGTTGACGAGATTTCGAGACGGCCGTGGTCACGACCCGCCGCGCTCCGTTACAGTCGTGGCGAATGCTTGAACAGGAGCCGCCACAGCACGTATTCGGACGTCACGTTCCGTGAGAACCAGAACTCGTGAGCCGAGGGGCGCCTTCGGTCAAGCCGTGGCGATCCCGTGAAACTTGCTGCCGTGAAAGATCATCGGGGCGGCGTCGGGGTAGACGGCAAGCGCGACGATCTGCAGCACCACGATTTCGTGATCCCCGGCTTCGATGCGTTTGAACGGTGCGCACTCCAGCCAGAGCGTCGACCCGTGCACGAACACCGCCCCGGTGTCGGTGGCGGTCCAGTCGACACCGGCGAACCGGTCGCCGGTCTTCGACGCCAACGATCGTGCCACGGGCGCGTGTTCTCCGGCGAGCACGCTGAGCCCGAGCCGGTCCAGCGGTGCCAGCTTCGGCCACGTGGCGGAGGTGTTGGCCACGCACACCGACACCAGCGGCGGGTCGAGGGAGACCGAGGTGAACGAGCTGGCCGCCATACCCTCGGGCACCCCGTCGATGAGACCGCAGAACGCCGTGACGCCGCTAGGGAAGGCCCCGAAGGCCTGCCGTAGGAGGGCTTGGTCGAACTTGCCGTTGGTCGCGGTGATCACGACGCCGCCTGCGGGGCGAAGCGACGAGCGAGCTCGAGCCACTTCGGCAGTTCCGGCGAGGTGTGGTACTCGGAGTCCAGAAGGTAAAGGCTTGGTGCCGGGCAGCTGGCACCGATCTCGACAAGCACGGGGCGCAGCGTCAGCTCGGGGGCCATTGCATGAGCCAACGAACCACCAAGCATGAGCGGGAACGTCGTAATCTGCCCCAGTTCGCCTGCCCCGAACTGGTCGAGGAACAGTTTGAGCAATCCGGTGTAGGTGGCCTTGTACGTCGGAGACGCCACCACCAGACAGTCAGCGGACTTCACGATGTCCTTGGCCTCGGCGACCTTGGGGTCTCCCCAGCCGAACAAGGCCGCACCCAGGTCGACGACGTCGATGACGTGTTGAGGGGCAGCGCCGGTCAACTCTTCGGCCACCAGTTCGGCGGCGGCCCGTGTCTTGGACATTGGTTTGGGATTTCCCACGATCACGACGGTCATCGACATCCTCTCCGAGAATCCGGCATCAGGGGTAGGCATGAGCACATTCCCCTAGTGAACAAGGGGCCGACGTCCTCGCTTCCGCCCTGGGGTAAACCTTGCATTGCGCCGCGAATCGGCCACCGTCGCGTTACGCGGCGCAATGGGATGGACATCGACGCGTCCCGATCCCGTTACGCAGCGCGGCTTTGCTTTCACTTACCTAGATTGGACGTTCCGCGCCAGCGCCGACTGCGGTTCCACTCCATCCGATTCGGAATGCCCCACCCGGAAACCGAAGGGCTTCAATCAATGCGCATCGACGCGACAGACATCGCCCCTGAACGGGCGCCTGACCAAAAGGCGCCACGGGCCCGGGTCCGCGACCTGAACGTCACCTTCTCCCGACGTGGGATGCCGTTGCACGCCCTGCGCGGGGTGAGCCTCGACGTCCAGCCCGGTGAAGTGCTGGCGCTGGTCGGCGAATCCGGGTCGGGCAAGAGCGTCCTGGGCATGGCGTTGCTCGGTCTGCTCGACGGTGAACCCGCGCCCATCATCTCCGGGTCGGCCGAGGTCTGCGGCCTTGACATGGTCGCCGCCGATCCGGGCGAGCGGCGCCGCGTGCGCAAAGCCCACCTCGGGGCGGTGTTCCAGGACCCGATGACGTCGTTGGACCCCACCATGAGGGTCGGCAAGCAAATCAACGAACTGACCCAGGATCCCGACGAGGCACGGCGTCTGCTGGAAATGGTGGGCGTGCCCGACCCGATCCGGCGGATGAAGGCGTTCCCCCACGAACTGTCCGGAGGGCTGCGCCAGCGCGTCATGATCGCGATGGCAGTCGCCGGCAAACCGGACCTGGTCATCGCCGACGAGCCGACGACGGCTCTGGACGTCACCGTGCAGGCACAAGTCCTGGCCCTGCTACGCGATCTGTGTAGCGAGTTGGGGACGTCGTTCATCGTGGTGACCCACGACATCGGGGTCGCCTCGCAGATCGCGGACCGCATCGCAGTGCTCTACGGCGGTCGACTCGCCGAACTGGGCACGATGGACGAGGTGCTGCAGGCGCCGTCGCATCCCTACACCTACGGGCTGCTGAACTCTCGGCTCGATCTGGACCTGCCGCTCGGCCACGCGATCAGTGCCCTGCCGGGTCAGCCACCGGACCCGCGGAGCCACCCCCGGGGATGCACCTTCTCTCCGCGCTGCCCGGCGGTGACCGTTGCGTGCTCGGAGGTGCTGCCAGATCCGACGCCGGCCAGGACTCATTCGGGTGTCGCGGCCTGCATCGTGCCGAACGCGACCGCCCAATCACAGGCCCGACAGGACACTCCCCCGTTCCCGGCGATGAGGGAACTCGACCAGGTTCTGCCTGCGCTTCAAATCAACGGAGTCGACAAACACTTCAGGGTGCGGCGCGGGCTGTTCGGTCACGACGACCTACATGCCCTCCGGCACGTCATCCTCGACGTCGCCCCCGGCGAATCCATCGCCGTGGTCGGCGAATCCGGCTCGGGCAAGTCGACGCTGCTGCGGGTGGTGGCCGAGCTCATGGAGCCTGATGGCGGCACCGTGAGCTACGTCGGCGAACGACCCCAGATGGTGTTCCAGGACGCGGGCGCCTCCCTGACCCCCTGGATGTCAGTGGGCGAGATCGTCGGCGAGCGGCTGCTCAAGACGACCACTCGGACCAAACGCCGCGAACGAGTCGATGCCGCGCTGCGTCAAGTTGGCCTGCCGCCCGACGTGGCCGACATCAAGGCCTCCAGCCTCTCCGGCGGCCAACGCCAACGAGTGGCCTTCGCACGCGCGATCATCGTGCCGCCCCGTCTACTGCTGTGTGACGAGCCGACCTCCGCTCTCGACGCCTCCCTGGCGGCCTCGGTGCTGAACCTGCTTCAGGAGCTGCGCCGCGAGCTCGGCATGGCCGTCATGTTCGTCACCCACGACCTGGCCGCCGCACGATTCGTCGCCGACCGGATCGCCGTCATGTACCTTGGCCAGATAGTCGAGCTGGCGCCCACCGAAGCCCTCATCACCAACCCACAACACCCCTACACCAAGGCGTTGCTGGCCTCGGTGCCCAGCCCAGGCAAAGCGCCGGTGCGACTACCCGGCGAACCAGCCAGCCCCCTGTCGGTGCCGTCTGGGTGCGCATTCCACCCGCGCTGCATCGAACGGGTCGCACGCTGCGACAGCGTGGTTCCGAAGCTGTTGTCCACCCCCGACTCCACTCGGCACCTGGCGTCGTGTCTGTTGACCAACGATGAGCTGACCCCGCCGCTGATGGGGTGACCTCGGCTACCCACGAAGGCGCAATTTCCCGGCAACGTAGCCGAACCGCGGGTGACATCGAAGGCGCGTCTACTCGCAGGCAATGTGCAGCGCCGGCAGCGCCGCTGATCTGCCTGATCGACACGAGGAGCACCAATTGGCCATCGCAGAGTTCTACGTACCGACAGAACTGAGGCGTAGCCGCAGCCGCCTGGCTCTGGCCTCACGGCAGTACTTCCAAGGCGCATCGGTGCCGACCTACGTCGCCTTCGGTGCGTTGGCACTGCTCTTCCTAGTCGCAATCTTCGCGCGCCAGCTCGCACCGTTCGACCCATTGATCGCGGTGGACAAGCCGATGACCGCACCCGGCGGCGCCCACTTAATGGGCACCGACACCGTCGGACGCGATGTCCTCAGCCGGGTGCTGTGCGGGATGCAGACCAGTTGGTTCGGCGCCCTGGCGGTGGTCGGGTTCTCGGTGGTCTTCGGCGGCCTCATCGGGCTGATCGCGGGGGCGGCCGGTGGCTGGTTCGACGCCGTCCTGATGAGGATGACCGATGCCTTCCTGGCCCTACCTGGACCCATCCTGGCGCTCGCGGTGGTGGCCGCTCTCGGCCGGTCCTACACCCACACGCTGATCGGTGTCGCGATCGTCTGGTGGCCGCTCTACACCCGCATCGTCCGGTCCGAGGTGCGCAAACTTCGGGTTTCGCCGCACATGGAGGCGGCGCGAATCGGTGGGGTGGGTTGGTGGCGTCTACTGCGGAGACACCTGTTGCCCGGGGCGATACCCGTGACGATCGTGACCGCGAGCCTGGACATCGCTGCGTTGGTCCTGATGTTGTCCAGTTTGTCGTTCCTTGGCCTTGGAGCTCCTCAACCTGCGCCCGAGCTGGGGTCCATGAGCGCCCAGGGCATCACCTACATCTTCAGCGCATGGTGGATCCCCATCATGCCGGCTGTTGCGGTGGCGATCATCGCGATCATCGCCAATTTCGCTGGCGACGCGCTCCGTGATCGAATCCGGGACCGCTGATGCTGACCATCCTGCCCCGACGCCTCCTCGGCGCAATTCCCGTGCTGCTCATTCTCATCGTGGCGGTATTCACCCTGCAGAAGGTGGCGCCGGTTGACCCGGTTGCGGCGCTGGTCGGCGCCAAGGCGTCACCGGAGGTATACGCCGCCGCGCGGCATCAGCTCGGGTACGACCTGCCATTGCCGATGCAGTTCCTGCACTACCTGGTGAATGCGCTGCAGGGAGACCTCGGACAATCCAGCTTGACCCGCACCCCGGTGCTCTCCGACATCGCGAAGTTCCTGCCGGTGACGCTGGAACTGCTGTTCCTCGCCATGGTGTTCACCGTGCTCGTCGGCGCCTTCCTCGGCCTGGCCACGGCGCAGCGTTGGCGCGGGTCCGGGGTCCTGCGCGTGGTGATGATTTCCGGCGCGTCCATACCGGTGTTTCTCGCCTGCCTGCTCGGCATGCTGTTGTTCTATCGCTACCTGAACATCCTGCCGGTCACCGGCACGACCGCCTACTACGACGCCCCGACGGGTCCAACGCACTTCCTCCTCGTCGACAGCCTTCTAGCCGGGCGGCCCGAGGTGTTCTTCGACGATCTACTTCACCTGATCCTTCCGGCGTTCTGCATCGCGCTGACGCCCGCGGTCTCCGTCGGCCGAGTGCTGCGCAGCAGCCTCGAGACGACGATGCACGGCGACCACATTCGCACGGTGCGGGCAAAGGGATTGAGCGAGAACAGAATTCTGTTGATGCACACCGCGCGAAACTCTCTCGGACCCGTGCTCGCGTTGATGGGTCTGCAGCTCGCGGTGATGATCGGCAACTGCATCCTCGTCGAGTTGATCTTCGCCCGTCCAGGTATCGGCCTGTACATCGCACGAGCCATCGACAAGGCCGACTT
Organism: Mycobacterium yunnanensis; assembly: GCF_025823185.1. Lineage (GTDB taxonomy): Bacteria > Actinomycetota > Actinomycetes > Mycobacteriales > Mycobacteriaceae > Mycobacterium > Mycobacterium yunnanensis. Next base: position 62,293 of record NZ_JACKVK010000022.1, on the reverse strand, counting down.
CAACGCCATTGCCGGGGTGACTCTGGTGGTCGGCGCGTTATACGTCGTCACCAACGTCGTCGTCGACGCACTCCAGTCGCTTGCTGATCCACGAGTCGCACTGTGACGCATGGATTCCCGCCAGAGCCGGAGCCGTTCAGGAGCCCGGCCGTCCACGAACACCACGCCGGGAGTCCGCTGCGGCCCCGGGGCAAACGAACGTGGCTAGAGCACGCTTGGCGCCATCGGGGTCACGATGATTCTGTAGGCACCCAGGGAGGCGGTGCCGCAGGACCTCGCCCCCCATCTGGCCTACCCTGTGCGGAAAGCACTGCCGTCAACGCGATTCGGTCTCCCCGGACTCGGATATGGGAAAGCGCGCGCGGCTGCCCGTCCTGATCCACGATGACGTCGTCGACGCAGATCATCGGCGCGCCGAGCTCCACGCCGACCAACGCGGCGGTCTGCTCGTCCGCAGCGACGGCGCTGATGGTGCAATCGCTGCCTCTGATGCACACGCCCAGATGTCGCTCGAGGATCTGGATGACGTCCGAGTCGTCGACGTGGATGTCTTCGGACTGTTCCTCGCCGAGCGCGAGATAGTTGACCTGAATGCCCAGCGGCAGATCATTCTGCAATAGCAGGCTTTCCACCATCAACACGGTCCAGCCGGCCGGCAGATGCAACCGATCGCGCATCAGAGGCGGGCAACCCAACGAGCGGCACTCGAGAAGGCGTGCCTCGAATGGGTAGAACTCCTCGACGGGCACCAGGAGCAGATCCGTGGCTCGCGTCCCGTTCTTGGTCTCGCGCGTGACGAAGCCTTCACGGGCGAGTTGTTGTAGCACCGCCCTGACCGTGTTACGGCTGGCCGAGAGCCCCTCGACCAAGTCGCGCTCCTCGAGCACCATGCTTCTACCGTTACGGACCAACGTCGAGCGAAGTAGATCGTATGTCCGGCGCGCCGAGTTGTTCAGCCGATCTGGGGTCTGACGCTGTCGCTGGAAGAGCACCTCGGGACGGACTCTTCCCGCAGGTTGCGAACGCTCTCGACGGCCCGCATCCATACGGGGGGTGGGTTCAGGTGTTGGCACCGAAGAACACTCCTCTTATCTTGTTTGCGATCATCAACATTCGCCGCCGTTCGGCATGTGACCACACAGAAATAAGCAAATGCGACTCCAGTCTGAACTAGGGTCTGTATCAGGCCCACTGTTTGGGTAACCATCTCGTTAACACGGCCGACCGCGTGTGGAGCGGCCTCGTCCCCACTGGTCGAGAGAAAAGCCGGTTGCCACCGCGTTCACCCGCATGCCGAGCGGAGACCATTCCACACCGGGGATGCGAATCACCTTGGGTCACACCGGCGTTGGAGCGGGCATATGCGACGTTCAATCGGGACATGCCGCGACGAATGCCCCAATATTGACACGTTCACGATGCTACCGCGCCGTCGCCGGCCATGAACGTGCCAAAGCCCCGGCCGCACCGGAACCGCCGAACGGCCGGCAGATCTCCGGCACCGCTGCCGGGACACGTGATCACGGCGACGTGGCCCGCGAGGCGTGGTCCGTCCACGGCGTCTCGGGCCGTTCTAGGCTACCGAGGGCGGCGTGGAGATACTCGGCCAGCAGGGTGGAACCCGAACCCAACGCGACGAGAGAAGTCTCGGTCGATCATGTCGTAGCATCACTGCACGCCGACCTCCGCAGCAGGGAAGCCTGCAGGCTGCCGACGCCGGCACGGCCGCACATCGGGCGGCGATCGACCGCAGCGTGGACCGACGAGGGCTCGCACGAACACCGCCGTTTGCCGATCCCTCCAATCTCCTCGGCCCAGATGATCTGGACGGCAGCCCACTCCAAGCACGAACCAAACGCAGGTCGGCTTCCGCTCGACACCGGACAGCCCCGTGACCCGCCCGGTCCTCAAAGGCTCTGCCTCACCACCGAAGTCGGTCGATCGACTGCGGGTCGATCGCCGTGCTGGTCGCGGCCCGACTGAGTAGTCCGCAGAGCACGGTGCTGCGGGTGTAGCCGGCCGGACGACTGATCGCCACCAAGACGTCGGAACCGAGGCGCGCGACGGCGAGGTTTGGCGCCACCGTCGTGACATCGATGGTCGTGCCGCCGGGGCTCAGGGCCGTGACGACGGCCGACACCGCCCGCAGCGGTGTGTCCAACCAATTCCCTGAGGTCAGCCGCCGAGCGGAGGCAAGCACCTCCATGTCGTCGAGGGACAACCCCCCGGGGATCGAAAGCGGTGAGGGACTGGACATGGTGACGTTCACGAACAACAACGGACCCCATTGCGCCACGGGGAATCTCACGACCCGGCGGCCATCGCCGAGGAACCCGACCCTGGCTGCACCCGTCGGATCGGTCGTACCGTCGAGTACGCCACCGTCCTCGCTAAACGCACACGCTCGCTGCGGACACCTGACGTTCCGGGTGCTTCCACAATGCACCGGGATCGAGACACAACCACCGAAAGGTCGAGCGTTGAGCGCGGCCTGCAGACCATCCTCGGTGCGCCGCACGTGTACGGCGTGATGTCCGATCGTCGCGGGGAGCACCGCCCCGACCTCGGTCAGCTCTGACGCCAAGCCGACGCCCACCCACTTTTGCGTCCAGTCTTCGAAGTCCGCCGACGGATGTTGCCCCGTGGACGACGACCGCAGCACCAGGTCGCCGATCACCACGCTCATCTTCTCAGCCCCCGACTTCCTCGGGCAGGTGGTAATTCAGCGCCGGCGTGGACTCGAACCGACCGCGGGGACGAATCTCGGAGGGATCCGGCGTCGGCAGTGGCCCGTCCCGCATGAAGTGGTCGAGCACGTTGCCCGTCAGCCTCGAGATGTTGTTGTCATAACCGTTGTGGGACAGACTGCCGCAGTATGAAATCGAACTGAACGACCACACCGCACCGCCGTGGGGCGTCTCGTGGAACGCCATGTCGGCGCGGATTCTGGGATTCTGTGTACCGGTGTGTCCAGGGGAGTTGGTCAAGATCAGCTCCGTCACCGTCAGGTACGCATCGGTGTGCAGCCCGGCAGACGTCGCAACCAGCAGGGTGTGCGGCGGCGAACCGAGCGTGGTGTCCACGTTGTCCACTTCCGCACCGGCCGCGCCACCGCCGACCAGACCGAAGTCGCCGAGTCGTTCGCCGTAATCGATGCCCTCGAAGGCCCAGGCCACCCGGGGGTCGTCGCTCTCGGGGGTGCGCTTGAAGTACGTCGAGGCGTCAAAGCCCTGCGCCACCATCGACGTGCCACTGACCGCGGCCATGTCGCGGCCGAGGAACCGCCACATGCCGCCGAGCTTGCCGTCACTCTGGTGGTAGTACTCGCCGGGCTGCGCCTGCCACGGCCGTATACCCGACTCACAGCGACGCATCTCGGTGATCTCGCCCCGCCCGTACGCGGGATGGAAGGTGTGCCGCCAATAGAAGCCGTCACCGCCCATGTACATGAACCTGCCGCCCCGGTCCTTGTAGCCGTGGATGGCATCGAGGTAGTGGCCGTCCTTGTGCTCGGGGTGCGTTCCGGTGATCAGGACGTTGTAGCTCTCGATCCGCTCCAGGCCGTCATAGCTGATGTCCTCGTCGGTGATGACGTCGAATTCGTACCCCATCTCGGTCAGCCAGTCGATCAGGTGCAGGTCCGCGTTGAACTGCCATGGTGCTTGCATGGTGGGCGAGTCGCACTTGGGCCGGAAGTTGAGGATCGGCCGTAGCCGCGACGACAGGTGGACCCCGGATCCGTCGCTGTGGGTGTCATACGTCGAGTAGCCGTACTCTCGGTGCACGCTCAGGAAGACGTGCTGCGGCGCCATGATCGGCGTGCGGTACATCAACGCCTCCATGCTCCCGCCGTTGCTGGCCAGATGTTCGTTCGCGTAGGCCAGGTAGTCGGTGGTCGACATGATGACGGCAATTTTGGACTGCGGCGCACCGAGCGGCGTACGGACCATGAAGGGGACGTAGTCCTCGTCATCGGCATCGGTGGTGAGCTTCATCGCGTAGACCGCACTGGGCAGGTCATCTGGAACCGCCAGGGTGAAGTCGACGGCCCAGCGCGCGTCGTCGACGTCGTCGTCGTGGAAGTGGATCGCGCCGTACTCGCGATGGTCGGCGCTCCACGAGGTCTGCGCGCCGTTCCAGTCGTGCCCCGTCATCCCGCGGGAGGGCAGTCCCACCAGTTCCCCGTCGAGTCGGTACGGGCCGACGTCGACGATGGTGCGGGTCGGTATCTCCAAGCCGAAGTCCCAGGCGGCCACCATCGCCGCACCCAGCTCCGCCGACGGTCCGAGGCCCCGCCGCTCGTCCATCCCCGGTGCGGCACCGAGCTTCATGGTCTCGATCTCCAGGCGCGTCAGCACCCGCGAGCACAACCGGGCGGCATCGATCTTCCCGTTGAAGTAATCGGTCATCACCCAGCCGTGGGGCTGGCGGGAGGCGCCGTCGGGCTGCGTGTGCACCGGGTGCGCGGCGAACGTGAACGGCACGGCGGTGTGGACGGGGGGTTCGACGAACACCGACTCGACGACCCCGGCTTCGGGGTCGAGCGCGTAGCGGATCTGCGGCTCGGAATACACTGCGACACCGCCGTTTTCGGCATCGTAGGTCGCTGCGACGAAGAGCCAGGCCCGATCGCGTGCCGGTTGTGGAGCGGTGAGGGTCTGGTCGTTGATTCTTAGACACACCCGACCCTCGAGGTCGACGAACAGGCCGTAACCACGGTTCTCGGCCCATTTGCCCATGATCATCTGCTCGCCGGGCGCCCAGTAGCCCGCCACCTTGATGGGCATCGTCGGCCAGATCCAGCACTGCATGGTGAAGCTGCTCACCCGCAGCGGACCGCGATCGGTCACCATGCCGTAGGAACCGGCGTGAATGGTCTGGAGGCGGCCCTCATAGGTGCCGTTGACCGGTGAATCAAGGATTTCCTCCTTGAACCCCGGCCCGGTCGGGTGGGTATCGCCGTGGATCAGCTTGACCAGTTCGGCACGGTAGGAGGCAGGGCCCTCGCAGCTCACGTGAAAGTCGACGCTGTCCCCCTGCTCGACGGACCACTTGCTGCCATACCCGGTCAGCCGCAGCAGGTCTGGGTAGGCTCCCGCGCCCGGTTCGGTATCGGTCACGAGCTCCAGTTCTCCCCTCTGGCCTTCCACGCCGGTGCGTAGTGCTCGGGCATCCCGTCCTCGGCGGGGTACTGATCGAGTCGCATCGCAAAGATCTCGGCCTGTGCGGCCTGTTCGTCGGTGAACACCCGGTCATCGGCGAATCTTGGTGAGATGCCGCGGATCCCGGACAGCCGGGCGATCCGCCACTCCTTCTCGGGCTTGGTGCAGACGATGATCAGCTTCCCGCCGAATGCCGCCGTCGGCTGCATCCGCATCCGGGTCAGCACCCGATCGAGTTGGACGTCGTCCTGGATGCCGCCGTGCACGCCGATCGCACTGCCCGGCCGCTCCGTTCGCAAAACGGAGAACGCAGCCACTCCGTGAAAGTCCTCGACGCTCGCCTCGATCTCGCTCTGCATCTTCTGCTGAGTGGCGTCGTCCTGGGGGATGGGGATCATCTCGGGGCCTCTTCCGACGAAGGAATCAGAACTCGCGCAGGGTGTCGCGAAGCAGGGTGGTGGTGTACTCCGAGCGGGTCAGGCCGAGCCTTTGCAGTTCGGGTATCAGGCCGTCGGTGATCTCGGTGACGTAGCGGCGGTTGAGCCGCATCACCGGGCTGGTGATGAGGAAGCCGTCGCCGCCGACCTCTTCCATCATCTCGCCCATTTCCCTGGCTACCTGAGCAGGAGTACCGACGAGCTCGACACTGCTGGATACCCCACTGCCGGAGATGATCTCGCGCAGCGTCTTGCCCTTGCCTCGGGAGACGAAGTCCTCCAGCGAGCCCCGCTCACCGTTGGTCGTCAGTCCCTCGGGCAGCGGCTCGTCCAACGCGAACTGGGCGAAGTCGATCTCGGTGACCGAGGAGATCTCGGCCAGCATGTACTCGATGTAGGACGGATCGCGCAACCACCGGTCCTGCTTGGCCAAGGCCTCATCACGGGTGTCGGCCACGATGGGTGAGATTAAGTAGAGCAGCTTGCACTCTCCAGGGTGCCGGCCGTGGGTCTTCATCCGCGCGTGGATGTCGTCGCGGTAGGCCTTCATCGCCGCGGGCCCGTTGGCTGGCGCGACGATCGTGTCGGCGTGCTGTGCGGCAAGCTCACGTCCCGGCGGCGAGGCGCCGGCCTGCGCGATGGTCGGCCGATATTGCGGCGAGGGGGCGGTGTTGAGCGGGCCGCGGGACTTGTAGTACTTGCCCTCGAAGTCGATCGTGTGGACCTTCTCGTAGTCCGCGTACGTCCCGGTCTCGTAGTCGCGCACGACGGCATCGGGTTCCCAGGACTCCCACAGCTTGGAGATCAGCTCGAGGTACTCGGTGGCGCGGGCGTATCGATCGTCGTGCTCGTAGAGCTTGGCTAGCCCGAAGTTCTGCGCCGAGCGGTCCTCCGCCGAGGTCACCACGTTCAACCCAAAACGCCCGCGAGCGATGTGGTCGATCGTGCTGGCCAACCTGGCCAACAGGAACGGTGGGTAGAAACTGGTCGACATGGTGGGGACGACGCCGATGTGGCGGGTGGCCGCGGCGATCAACACCGCCAGCGGAAGCGGGTCGTGCTTGGGGTTCACTCCGTGCTTCAGATCGTGCTCCATGGTGCCGCCGAAGGCGGTCGACACCATGAGCTTGTCCTCGATCAGGATGTAGTCGAATTTCGCGCGCTCCAAATTCTTGGCCACGTCGACGTAGAAGTCGCCGGTGAAGTCACGCCCACCGTCACCCCAGTTCCCGTTCCACTCGTCGGCGACGAAGTTCAAGAACCACCCCAAATGAAACATCCCGGTCACAACGTCTCCTTTCCGTCGGCGCATCAAAATTCGCGCAGCGTGTCGCGCAGCATCGTGGTGGTGTACTCGGTACGGGTAAGTCCGCGCTTCTGTAGCTCGGGGATCAGGCCGTCGGTGATCTCGGTGACATAGCGGCGGTTGAGTCGCATCACCGGGCTGGTGAGCAAGAACCCGTCGCCTCCGACCTGCTCCATCACCTCGCCCATCTGGTCGGCGACTTCGGCGGGTGTACCCACGAATGGGATGCTCCCGGCCATAGCACTGCCGGTGACCATTTCGCGCAGCGTCTTGTCCTTGCCTCCGGCCACGAAGGCGGCCAGCGAACCCCGCTCGCCATTAGTCGTCAACTCCGGCAGCGGTTCGTCCAAATCGAACTGGGAGAAGTCGATCTCGGTGATCGCCGAGATCTCGGCCAGCATGTGCTCGACGTAGTGCGGATCGGTATAGAGCCTTTCGCGCTTGGCGACTGCTTCAGCGTGCGTATCGGCGACTATCGGCGAGACGACGTAGAGCACCTTGCAGTCTCCGGGATCGCGCCCGTTGGCCGTCATCCGGGCGTGAATGTCGTCGCGGTAGGCACGCATTCTGGTGACGTCGTCGGCCGGGCCGACGATGGTGTCGGCATACTGGGCGGCCAACTCCCTTCCCGGCGGCGAGGAACCGGCCTGGGCGATGACTGGACGGTATTGCGGTGAGGGCGCAGTGTTCAGCGGACCGCGGGACTTGTAGTACTTGCCCTCGAAGTCGATCGTGTGTACCTTCTCGTAATTCGCGTAGGTCCCCGTCTCGTGGTCGCGCACAATGGCATCGGGTTCCCACGATTCCCACAGCTTGGTGACCAGCTCGAGATACTCGCCTGCGCGGGCATAGCGCTCGTCGTGTTCGTAGAGCTTGTCCATGCCGAAGTTTTGCGCTGAACGGTCCTCCGCCGAGGTCACCACGTTCAGTCCGAACCGGCCCCGGGAGATGTGGTCGATCGTGCTGGCGACCCGGGCCAGCAGGAACGGCGGATAGAAGCTAGTCGACATCGTGGGGACGACGCCGATGTGGCGGGTGGCCGCAGCGATCAGCACGGCCAGCGGCACCGGATCGTGCTTCGGGACCAGCGCCTGCTTGAGTGCGTGCTCCATGGTGCCGCGAAATGCGTTGGGCACCATGAGCTTGTCCTCGATCAGGATGTAGTCGATCTTGGCGCGCTCGAAGTCGCGGGCAATCTCGACGTAGAAGTCACCGGTGAAGTCACGCCCACCATCACCCCAGGTGTCGTGCCATTCGTCTGCGACGAAGTTCAAGAACCACCCCAGGTGGAACATGTCGGTCATGCCTTCTCCTTTTGGCCTCATCGTTGCCTTGCACCACACAGATGGCGTCCACGTTGCCGTCGCAATGGCACCGAAATCGCGCTCTCTCGACCCCGCTACGTCGGCTCTCCGTCGTCGGCATCCGGTCGGGTCTGCGGCTCGTAACGCATTGTGCGGTAGTGTGATTCGCTTCTTTGGGGTGCCAACTCACCCCTGCTCGACCTCCCGTCAGGTCCGTTTGACGTCCTGCACCACGAGGACCTGCGGAAAGTAGGAGTTGACTTGGATCCCGGCGATGTCGGTGTGGGCGACCGTGCTGACGGGCGGCACGAGCATCGGTATCAGAATCCCGTCGTCGTAGATGACCTTGCTGAGTTGCCGATAGACGGCGTTCATCTCGGACATGGTCGGTTTCCGGACGGCTTCGTCCATCAGCCTGTCCACCTCCGGGTTGTTGTATTGGTAGTAGTTCAACGGTTTGGCGTCGCTGCGCAGCAAAATTCGAAATGTGGTGTCCAAGTGAAACGTGTCGCCGCCGATGTAGCACAGCATGAGGTCCGGCCGCTTGTTGGCGGGTTGGTTGGCCAAGTCGTACTGTTCGGCCGTGCCCATCGTCCGCAACGCCACGTCCAGACCGAGCGCGGCGAGTTGGCTCTGCACCAGCTCGGCCATCTGCTGACGCGCGGCTCCACCGTCGGAGATACAAGCGAAGTCGACCTTCTTGGACGGAAGGGTGGCCACCATCGCCTTGAGGGCCGCGGTGTCGACCGCCGTCGGAAACGGAGCCAGGGCCGGGGGCAGCGATCCCTCGGGCCACATGGACGGCTGCGCCTTGCCCAATCCGCCCCAGGCGGTATCAACGATGGCTGTGCGGTCCAGCGCGGTGAGCATCGCTTGGCGAAGTCTCTTGTCGGCGAAGATGCCCGAATTCGGGTTGAGCATCAGCCCGTCGGCGAGCCCGCCAGTCGAGTTGAGGACCGTGAACTGCGTATTCGACTGGTAGGCAAGGACGTCCGGGACCGATAGCCCCTTAGGCACCATGTCGAATGCGCCCGAGTCGAGCTGAAGTTTCTGGGTCGTGATGTCCGGGGTGATGTCGATTCGAATGGACTCGAATGGCGGCTTGCCTCCCCAATAATCGTCGAAGGCCGTAAAGGTGTAGTGGCTACCCGGGACGAATTCACTGATCGTGTAGGGACCGGTGCCCGCGTCGTGAGTCTTGAGCCATTCCTGGGCGTAGTCGTCACCCTGGGTGTTCGTCGCGACGGCGGTCGGGCTCACCGCGAACGGCTGCCACGGGCACGCCAGATAGTGCAGGAACGCATTGTTGGGCTCTTTGAGTGTGACGACGAAGGTCGTGGGGGTCGGCGCCTCGGTCTTCGCGACGCCGGCAACCATGTACGCCGTGCCCTGGTTGATCTTGCCGCGTCGCTCGAAGCTCTTGCCCCAGGACGCGGCGTCGGCGGCCGTTCCGTCGTGGTACTTCACCCCGGGCCGCAGCGTGAAGGTGTAGGTCAGCTGGTCCGGGGAGATCGTCCACGCCGTGGCCAGTCCCCCGACGAAGTCTGCCGACCCGGGCTTGTATTGCACGAGTCCCTCATAGACGGTGTGCATGACGAAGGAGCCCTCGGCCTCGTAGAAGATGTCGGGATCGGGGACCTGCATGTCGGCGATGAACGGGAGCCGCAGCGTCGCCGTCTGGTTTCCCGGATTGCTTCCTGCGCCACCACCGCCGCAGGCGGCGATCAGCCCAGCCAGGCTGAGGCCGCCGACCGTGAGACCACCGGCCTTGAGGAAGGCGCGTCGATCCCAACCGGTGGGGACGTTCTTCGAACGTGAGGTGTCGATCATGAATGTCTCCTGGGTGGGGCCGGCCGTCGTCGAGCGGGCGCGGCGACTCTCTGCAGTAGGTGACTCGAATTCAAGCGGCACCACATGACGCATCTGCTTCGTGTGAGTACCTCTGGCATTACGCCGACGTAACGGAGCTGAGGAATCGACTGGCCGGTTCACGGACCTGCCATCCGAGGCATCGCGGGCCACGAAAGTGGTTAGTGTGGGGTCACGTGATCCCAGGAGGCGAGCAAGCCACCGTCGACCAACATGGAGCTGCCGGTCATGCTCTTGGACTCGTCGGAGGCGAGGAAGAGTGCTGCGCTTGCAATGTCCTCGGGTGGGATCATGCCGGTGAGCGGGGCGAATGTACGGGTGAACGTGTCGGCTGCGTCCGCCGATCCCATCGCCGCCTCGAAGTAGGCCCGCGACATTTGTGTCTCGGTCGAACCGGGGCACACGATGTTGACCCGAATCCCGAGGTGAGCCGTCTCGGCGGCCGCGTTCTTCGTCAGCAGTAGCACCGCACCCTTGGAGGTGACGTAGGCCGATGAGGTTTGCTCGCCGGCGAAGCTGTTCACCGAGCCGATGTTGACGATCGAGCCGCCGGCCTTCATCACCGGAATGGCGAACTTCAGGCCCCAGAACGTCCCCTTCACGTTCGTGTCCATCGTCAGCTCCCAGTCCTCCTCGGTGGTGTCCACCAACAGCTTCTGCACGGCAATGCCAGCGTTGTTGACCAACACGTCGAGCGCTCCGTACTCATCGACCGCTCGGGTGATCAACGCCTGCACGTCCGTTGCCTTCTGCACGTCGCACCGCTGTGTGACGATGCGACCAGCACCCATGGCCGCCGTTTCGGCGAGATCATCGGCGTTTCGTGCCGCTGCGATCACCTGCGCGCCCTCCCGGGCGAATCGGACTGCGATGGCTTGGCCTATCCCCCGTGAGGCGCCCGTGACGATGGCAACCTTTCCCCGGAGTCGACCGACGGTGTCTTCGGGCATGCGCTTCGTCCTCATCTGTTCGTCAAGTGAAACCGCGCTCGGGGCGCGGTCAGCGGTGGCTGTTGCCAAAAGACGCATCGACCGAGTGTTCAGCCCTCAGGACGTTCCGTGCCGCGCGTGCCGTTGACAGAGTCCCTCGACCAGTCGCACGAGCATGGGTTCGCGAAGTGCCGCCACGATCAGATGCGAATTCAGTGTGGAGGCACGCGTGTTTCCGGGAGCCGTGCGGCCGTAAACACGCAATTGCGCGGCCCCCGCCGGGGGGGACTCTGGCGGCGTTCTCGCCACCGTGCCGAGCTGCCAGCTGGCTTAATACGATCGTCATCCTGGCTTACCGAATGGACATCGCTGCGGCTTCATACTGAAAACACGACTGAAGTCGCATTCACCAGCCCCGGACTCACGTCCTCGGCAACCGCAGACCAACTTCTCCACGGAGCCACGCACGCCATGACCGCACTGAACCACGTTCCCGCGACCACCCCCGTCGACGAGCTCGTCGCGCACCTGCGCCGCGACAACTACGTCATCGTCGATGACCTGGCGCCTCCTGCGCTCATGGACGCCATCGACGACGAAGTAGCGCCGTACATCGAGTCGACGCCCATGGGCTACAACTCGATCCTGGGCTCGAAGACCCGCCGTACCGGCGCGTTGGTGGCACGCTCCCCCAAGTGCCGCGAGCTCATCCAGCACCCCACGATCCTGGGCACGGTCGGTGAATTCCTTGGCCACGCCAGCGCATTTCAACTGATGTTGACCCAAATCATCTCCATCGAGCCCGGCGAAAAGGCCCAGGGCCTGCATCGCGACCAAGGCGCGTGGGACTACTTTCCCTTTCCCGCGGATTACCACGTGCAGTGCAACATGCTGTGGGCACTGTCGGATTACACCGCCGAAATGGGCGCGACCCGCGTCGTTCCCGGCAGCCACCTGCCCGGCTCCCGCACCCCCAAGGAATACACCGACGCCGAGTGCTTGCAGGCAGAGATGTCGCGCGGCTCGGTGTTGATCTACAGCGGCAAGATCGTGCACAGCGGCGGCGCCAACAAGACCACCGACAAGATCCGCCGCGCCATCAACATCAACTACGCGGTGGGCTGGGTGCGCCAGGAAGAGAACCAATATCTCTCCGTCCCACTGGAGATCGCCAAGACCCTCGACGATGACCTGCTCAAGTTGATGGGCTATCAGGAGGGCGCCTTCGCGATGGGTTACATCCGCGATTTCGAGGACCCGCTTCGGGCGGTCCGCGGCATCGACGCGGTGCCCTACGGGTTCGACTCCAACAGGGTGCGCGCCGAGGCCTCGACAGAGCATGCTGCGTTCCTTGCGGGCAGTCAGTAGGTACTACCACGCCCCAGATGCAAATAGCCGGACGGTGGCGCAATCCGGAATTCAGTAGCGCGCCAGACTCCGGCAATGGAGGGGCGATGAACTCGAACAACGAGCGAGCGGTCGCCGATGTCCTATTCCGTCCTCACCTCTAGGAGTGCGTCGTGTCCAGAAAAATGCATCTCGGCTGGTTCATGAACTACGCGCCGCCGCAGTGGACCAATCCGTTGGACCGGGTCAACCCCTCGTGGTCGAACGCAGACTTCCACATCGAGGTAGCCAAGATGTTGGAACAGGCGTGCTTCGACTACCTCATGATCGAGGACACCTTGATGGTGTCGGACGCCTTCGGCGGCTCCACGGCGGCGACGCTCAAGCACGCCTTGCAGGTGCCCAAGTTGGATGCCACCGTGCTGGCCGCGGCGATCGCCAAGGCAACCACGAAGCTCGGTGTGATCGCCACTGCGTCGATCTTGTCCTATCCACCATTCACGCTCGCGCGGATGATCGCCAGCCTGGATCACCTGTCGGACGGGCGTTTCGGGTGGAACATCGTGACCTCAGGCGAGGAACAGGCCGCGCACAATGTCGGCCTGGACACCCTTCCGCCGCGCCAGACCCGCTACGACATGGCCGACGAATACGTCGAAGTGGTGACGAAACTGCTGGCGTCCTGGGACGAGGGTGCCGTGGTGATGGATCGAGAAACGGGAACGTTCGTCGATCACACGAAGGTCCACGAGACGAACTTCGTGGGCAAGTTCTACAAGTCGCGGGGTCCCCTGAACGTGCCTCGCACACCGCAGGGGCGACCCGTGTACCTGCAGGCTGGCGGATCCCCCCGCGGCCGTCAATTCGCCGCGGAGACCGCGGACTCCATCGTCGCCGTTGCCGAGGGCATCGAGGGCATGGTCGCCTACCGTGACGACGTTCGTGCCCGCGCGCAATCTGCTGGCCGCAATCCAGATGACATCAAGGTGCTGTTCCTGCTCACTCCCGTCCTAGGTGACAGCGCCGAGGACGCGGAGAACAAACGATCCAAGATGGTGAATACCGACGCGTTCATCACCGGGCAGCTCGGAATGATCTCGACCGTCACGGACATCGACTTCTCGACATTCCCGCTGGACGAGGCGTTGCCGCCGCTGACCACCAACGGTGAGCAGGGGTCGTTGAACAAGTTCCTGCAGGAAGGCAGCGGTAAGACGCTACGCGAGCTGGCAACCTCCGCAACGGGATTCGCCAGTTGTCTGCCGTTGGTCGGGACCCCGGCTGTCGTGGCGGCACAGATGGCCGAAGCGATGGACGCAGTGGGTGGAGACGGCTTCTTGCTCACCACGCCCCTCCAACACCTCAGCCGCCGATACGTCACCGACATCACCGAAGGGCTGGTGCCTGCGCTGCGCGACCTCGGCGTGGTCAGGGATTCCTATGAGCACGACACCCTCCGAGAAAACCTGCGCGCCTTCTAGGACACGGCGAATCACGCTGCCGACCAGAGTTATTCGGCGGTATGCCCCGCCGCATTTCCTCGGCGGCGGTAGCAGAACGGCGGGTACCCCTCCTGCTGAGGCACCCGCCGGCGTGCAGAACGACTAGGTTCGCTTCAAATCCTGGAGCTGGAGGGTCATCGGGATGAAGGATTCGCTCACGAACCCGGTCACGTTCTTATGTGCAATCGTGGTGCTTGGCGGGACGCAGAGCGGGATCCAGATGGCATCGTCGACGACCAACTGGGTGCAGCGCCGATAGACCTCGTTTCGTAACGCTTCGTTCGGCTGCAGGATGGCCTCGTCCATCAGCCGGTCGAGCTCGGGATTCGAGTACTGGAAGAAGTTGACCGGCGCGGCGCCGGTGCGTGCCGCGATGCGGAACGTGGTGTCCAAATGGAAGGTATCACCGCCGAGCCACGCGATCATCATGTCCGGCCGCCGCTCGGGTGGCTGGTTGGTGAGGTCGAACTGTTCGGCCAGGGGCATCACCCGCAGGCTAACGTCGAATCCCGCGTCGGAGAGTTGACTCTGCAGGAGCTCGGCCATCTGCTGACGCGGCGCCCCACCGTCCACCGCGCAGGCGAGGTCGAGCTTCTTCGACGGGAGCGCCGCCACCATCGTCTTGAGCGCCTGCGGGTCGATCTTCGTGGGCATGGGGGCCAGCTCGGGGGGGAAGCATTTGTCCGGGAACATCCCTGGCTGCGCGGTGGTCATTCCGCCCCACGCCGTGGCCACGATCGACGTGCGGTCCACCCCGTTCAAAACCGCGGTGCGCAGCGCCTTGTCGGCGAAGATGCCCGCGCTCTGGTTCAGATAGATGGCATCGCCAATCCCTCCGGCCGTATTGGTGATGGTGAACTCCGGATTACCCTTGTATGCCAGGATGTCGGGCACTGGGAAGCCCTTCGTCGCCAGGTCGAGCCCGCCCCCGTCGAGCTGCAGCTTTTGGTTGGCGATGCTGGGCGTCACCTCGATGCGGACCGTCTGGAACGTGGGCTTGTCGCCCCAGTAGTCAGGGAACGCCTCCAGGGTGTAGTGACTACCCGTAACGAATTCCTTGATCGTGTAGGGCCCGGTGCCTGCGTCGTGGGTCGTCAACCACTGTTGCGCGTGATCATCGCCGATTGCGTTCGCAGACAGTGCCGTCGGGCTCACCGCAGCCGGCTTGAATGGGCACGCCAGGTAATGGATGAACGCGTTGTTGGGCTCGGTGAGGGTGACGACGAAGGTCGTCGGGTTCGGCGCCGCTGTCGATGCCACACCCTTCACCATGTAGCCAGGACCTCCCTCGACCACCTTGCGGCGCTCGAAGCTCTTCTGCCAAGCCTCGGCATCGACGGCCGTGCCATCGTGGAACTTCACGCCAGGTCGCAGTTGGAAGGTGTAGGTCAGGAAATCGGGTGAGATCGTCCACCCGGTGGCCAAGTTGGGGACGATCGTCGCCGTCCCGGGTTGGTACTTGGCCAAGCCCTCGTAGGTTGCATTCGTCAACTGAAGGCCCTCGGCCTCGTAGAAGATGTCCGGGTCGGGTACCTGCATGTCAGCCATGAACGGCATGCGCAACGTGAGCGTGCCGCTGTTCGACGGTCCGCTGCCGTCCCCCGCGCCGCACGCCGCGATGAGTGAGGCCAGACCGAGGCCGCCGACGGTGAGACCACCTGCCTTCAAGAAGCTGCGACGGTCCCAGCCATCGTGCCCTTGGGCCGCAGTCGTGAGTGGTTTGGTGTCCTTGGGCACGGTTGCCTCCTAGTTGGTAGTGAATCGAATCGTGGCGACGTTTCGCAGCACAGGTTCAGTCGGACTGAGTCAGAACACATTCCAAAGTGGCCCGAGGTACGGCCACACGACGTCACGACAATCCTTCGGTTGGCAGGATGCGGGCAGGTTCCGCTGTCCGCCGCGGGGGTGATTACGACATCAGTCTGGACTCGGGTTTGTTTCGTCCAAATCCCACGTTGTAAAAGCTGGTTTACGCCACGACGGATGGGTGTACGGGATGCCAAGGTTGGGACGACGATGGTGTCACAGGAGAAGCCGTGCGGGAAAGCCGGTGTGCACCCGTGCTATCGAACGTCGGGCGGCAGAGCGAAGGGGTGACAGTTCGTAACCCACGCCTCGGCCACCGTCCTCGACGGAACCGTTGCCGCCACTCACCATCGACGAACAACTTCGTGAAATCAGATACGGAGCACACATGGCTGTACAAGACCTTGGTCGGCTCGACGGCAAGGTAGCCATCGTCACCGGGGCGTCCCGGGGTATCGGTCAAGCTATCGCCGTGAAGTTTGCCGAGGAAGGGGCCCACGTCATCGCAGCGGCCCGCAACGCGGCAGACCTCGCCGATACCGTGGCCCAAGGCGACGGCCGGATCGTCGGTCAGCAGTGCGACGTGCAACATGCGGACGCCGTCAAGGCGCTGGTCGACCGGGCCACCAACGACTTCGGTGCGCTCGATGTCATGGTCAACAACGCAGGTGTGGCACTTCAGGACCTCCTCGTCGATACGACTGAGGCTGACTGGGACACCACGATGAACACCAATGTGAAGGGAACGTTTTGGGGTGTGAAGTTCGCGATTCCCGCGATGAAGGCCGGGGGCTCGATCATCAACCTCGGGTCGATCACCAGCTTCGCAGGGGAACAAACCTCCAGCGCTTACGTGACGTCCAAGGGCGCCGTGCTGATGCTGACCAAGAATGCCGCGGCCGAGACCGCTCGTCTAGGCATTCGCGTCAACATCATTTGTCCAGGCCCCGTCGACACCCCCATGGCGCGGGTGTACTTCGAAGCGACCACGGGATCAGCGGAGCGCACCGAGGAGATCACCCGGATGTACGCGCCCCTCACCGGATTGATCCCCACCGACGACATCGCCAGAGCAGCCCTGTTCCTCGCGACCGAGGAGTCCAGGAGCATGACGGGAAGCTCGTTGCTCATCGACGGTGGCTTGCTCGCATCCTGGGACCACATCGAGTCCTGATCCGACATTTCCAGTAGCGCAGAGGGATTCATGGCACATTCCTGCCGAGGTCACCTCGCCACCACGGTCGCCGACGAATGGACCACACCATGACGACTCTCGACGAGCA
This sequence comes from Mycobacterium yunnanensis, assembly GCF_025823185.1. Lineage (GTDB taxonomy): Bacteria > Actinomycetota > Actinomycetes > Mycobacteriales > Mycobacteriaceae > Mycobacterium > Mycobacterium yunnanensis. The sequence continues at coordinate 45,348 of NZ_JACKVK010000022.1, read as the reverse complement.
CTTCATCCTGTCCAACGGTGTCCGGATACCCAAGATCGGCTTCGGTACCTGGCAAATCGGGGAAGGTGAAGACGGTGCCCGGGCGGTCTTGGCCGCACTGGACGCCGGCTACCGCCACATCGACACCGCACGCGGCTACGGCAACGAGGCCACCGTGGCCCGCGCCATCGTCGACAGCGGCATTCCACGTGACGAAATCTTCGTCACCACGAAGCTTCCCGCTGAATACAAGTCGGCCGCCGAGGCACACGCCAGCTTTCAACAGAGCATGGCAGCCCTCGAGATGGACTACGTCGACCTCTACCTCATTCATGCGCCATGGCCATGGCAGGACATGGGTGCCGACTGCACCGCGGGCAACGCCGAGGTTTGGGCCGCGCTGGAGGAGATCCATTCGGCCGGGTGGGCCCGCGCGATCGGCGTCTCCAACTTCGAGGTCGCCCACATCGAGTCGCTGCTGGAGTCCGCGACCCTCACGCCCCAGGTCAACCAGATCAAGTGCTTCGTGGGGACCACCCAGCGCGACCTCATTTCGTACTGCCAGAGCAAAGGCATTCTGGTCGAGGGTTTCTCGCCGTTGGCGACGGGCTCACTCCTGGACGACGCCGACGTACGCGTGATCGCTGATCGCTACGGCAAATCCGTTGCACAACTGTGCATCCGCTACGTCCTTCAGAGCGGTGTCCTTCCCCTGCCGAAGACCACGACCCCCGCACGCATGAGGGAGAACGCCGACGTCGACTTCGACATCATCGCTGCGGACATGGCCTTCCTCGATGGCCTGATCGACATCGCCACCGAGCACCACGGACCGATGTCCAGCTGATCGGCTCTAGGCAGCGATGACACCTGCCTGCTCCGCGTCGTCGCCGGCCGCGAGTTCGGGGTCGACGTCATCGACGATGATGACGTCGCAACGTCGCCAACTGGCCACCACCTCCGACCCGGGTTGCATGTTGAGTTGTTGCCCGGCCGACATTGCCTGACGTGGGACTTCCGCCACCAATCGAGTTCCGTCGACCAACCGCAGGTTGACCGCGAAGGCTGAGCCGGTGAACGCCACGTGTTCGATTGTGCCGCAGGCAGATTCGCAATCCGAGGACGCGATGGGCTCGTTGCCGGGTGCGATCGTCACCTGGTCGGGGGGCAGCACGGCGCTGAACCGCATTCCGGGCTCGGCCCACTGTGGGACCGCCCCGTGGACGAGCACTCCCCCGGTGTCGATGCTGACGTCACCACCCTGACGAACGGTCTTGCCGCGTAACACGGTGCCCACGTTGAGGAATTGGGCCACGTAGGCAGTCCGGGGTGCGCGGTAGAGCTGCACCGGGGTGTCGACCTGCACGATCTGTCCACGATCCATGACCGCGATGCGGTCGGCGATCGCACAGGCTTCGTCCTGGTCGTGCGTCACGTGGACGAACGTCGTACCGGTGGCCTGTTTGAGCCGCACCAATTCGTCCTGCATCTGCCGACGCAAGCGCAGATCGAGAGCCCCGAACGGTTCATCGAGCAGGAGGACGCCGGGCCGCTTCACCATGGCCCGTGCCAGGGCGGCCCGCTGTTGCTGGCCACCGGAGAGTTCCGCGATACGACGATCGGCCAGGTGCTCCATGCCGACGATGCCAAGCGCTTCCCGGGTCCGCGTCTGCCGTTCCTTGCGCCCGACCCTGTCCATCTTCAACCCGAACTCGACGTTGGCACCGACGCTCAGGTGCGGGAACAAGGCATAGCTCTGGAATACGGTGTTCGTCGGCCTGGCGTAGGGCGGCTTACGGGTGACGTCCTCACCACCCAATTCGACCCGTCCACTGGTCGGCTCCACGAACCCACCGATGATGCGCAGGGTGGTGGTCTTTCCGCATCCGCTCGGCCCCAGCAGGGCAAAGAGTTCACCCTGTTCGACGTCGAAGGACACACCACCGGCTGACCCCCCCAGCGCGTAACCAGCCTCGGCGCCATAGGTCTTGGTGAGGTCGATACACCGGAGTGTGCTCATGCTGCTCCCACTGGTTTGGACCGGATCTGGAGTCCCCGGCGGCCGACGGCGGTCAATACGCCGACGAGGATGAGGACGAACGAGGCCACCAAAATCAACGTTGACAGGGCGGTGAGTTCGGGTGAGAGCCCGAACCGCAATGAGCTGTAGATGAAGAGCGGTAACGTGGTGTCCGAACCGGTGATGAGGAACGTCATGATGAATTCGTCCATCGAGGTAGCGACGGAGATCATCGCGGCGGCAAGGATGCCTGGAGCCACCTGAGGCAGCACCACCCGCAGGAAGACGGCGACGGGTTTCGCGCCCAAATCCAGGGCCGCCAGTTCGAGATTTCGGTCGACGCCTTCGAGGCGGATCATCACCACCAGCGTCACGATCGGCAACGTGATGATGATGTGCCCCATCACGATCGTCCACAGACCGCGGTCGACGTCCAGTGCGTTGAGACCAATGATTAGTGCCAGGCCGAAGATGACCGGCGGTAGGAACAGCGGCGTCGAGATGGTGGCCATGCTTAAGTTGCGCCACGTCCCGATGGCACGGGACAGGTAAATCGCTGCGGCCGTGCCGAGTACGAGACTCACCCCGGTAGCGCTGAGCGCGACCTTCAGACTGATGATCAACGCGTCGTGCAAACTCGAGTCGGTGAACAGCGAGGTGAACCATTCGGTCGTGAAGCCCTGGAACGGTAGACCCACCGTCGTACTGTCGTTGAACGCGAACGACACCAGCACCACGATCGGCAAGTAGAGAAAGGCCATCATCGACCATGCGTACGCGGCGAGCGCCGGTGAGCGCCGCTTCACGTACGTCGCGGTGTACGCCCCCATCGGGGCCGACGCGCCAGCTGTGAGCCGCAGAATCGCGAGCAGAGCGAAGATCGCCACCAGCAGGAGCAGCGCGAGTGCAGATCCAAAGCCCCACTGCATCGAGTTGCCGAACTGGTTGGTCATCAGGTTGGCGTAGAACGTTCCCGCGGTGCCCCCGATCAATTGCGGTGTGACGTAGTCACCGAGCATCGAGACGAATGCCAGGATGAACCCACCGACGAGTCCGTTGCGGCACGACGGCAATGTGACATGGAGGAACCGGCGCCAGCGTGCCGCACCGAGATCTGACGCCGCCTCGTACAGCCCGGCATTGACCCGCTCCAGGGCAATGAACGCGGTCAGGAAGGTCAGCGGGAAGAGCAAGTAGGCGAAGGTGATCACCACCGCAGGTTTCCCCGGTTCGAAGAGTCCCACCGGACTGTCGACGATGCCCCACCGCATCAGTGCGGCGTTCAGCAGCCCACCATTGCCGAGCAGGTTCAGCCACGCCAGCACCCGGATCAGATAGCTGGTGAATAGTGGGATCGTGGCGACCACCACCCAGAGCAGACGCCTGCGTGGTGAGACCTTGGTCGCCACGAAGTAGGCCAGGGGGAAGGTGAGGGCGACGGTGATCGCCGAGGCCAGTGCGATGAATCCCATCGTGGCGGCCATGGACTGCCAGTAGGTGTCGGTGGTGAAGAACCGGACGTAGTTGTCCAAGGTAAAGGTGTCCGCGATCTGACCGGCCACTGTCGGTCGCAACGAATACAGCACCACGACCAGCAGGGGAACAACGAAGCCGAGGACCACCAGAGCCGTCGCGGGCAGCGGCAGGAAGGCAGTCGTCGACGGACGCCGACGCCAGCGACTTGCCCTGGCGGACAACGATGTCGAGGACTCTGGCCGACCCGGTGGATCCGAGTCGGGCAGGTTCTCGGCAAGGATTGCCGTGTCGGCGTCCATCTTCGCTGGTTATCCCATTACCTGGTCGTAGGCCGCGGCCCACGCGTCGGGGTGTTGGGGCTGAGCCTGGAACACCAACTGCTTGGCGAGATCAGGGCGATCTGAACCCAGCGACTTGGCGACGGTCGCGCCCTCGCCGCCGGCGGCGATCACCCGATCGGTCGACACCCTGCTGCACTGAGAGTAGAAGTTCGCACCCCACAGGTACTCCTGGTTGGCGACGTCACCGCCGAAGTAGTTGATGAACGTCAGGGCGTTGTCGCGGTTCTTCGCGTTCTTCACCAACTGCGGTCCGTCGATCCAACCGATGGACCCCTCGGTCGGCACCTCGGCCTTGACGACGACCTTGCCCTGCCCGAATTGACTGTTCGCCCGTTGAGCCATCCCCAGGCTGGAGGCAAAGCCGGCGTACGCGCCCTGGCTGGCCAGCGCCCGCGCGATCGCATCATCGCTGTTCTTGCTGATTTGAAAGGGCTTGAGCGATCCCAGCTTTGCGGCCGCGGCATCCAGCGTCGGCCCTTGCATGGCGTAGATGTCCTTGCGCGGCACCCCGTTGGCCAATCCGGCCAGGGCAATGAAGTCCTCGGCGCTGCCCTCGAGGATCGCCTTGTTCTTCGGGGCCTGCCACAGCGCATTCCAGCTCAACGGCATACTTGGCTGATAGGGCGCGTCGACGTTCCACGCCAGACTCAGCGCTGCCCACATGTTCGGATAGAGCAGCACCTTGCCTGGCGAGATGACGTACGGTAGCGACGGGTCCTCGGTGAACACGGGGAAGAGGTCCTTCGAGGCGGGGATCTGGGCAAGGTCCAGGACCTCGGTCAGATCGTTCTGATGGTAGGTGGGCGCCCACCCGCAGTTGCCGAAAACGATGTCGTATTGCGAGCCGCCGCCAGCCTTGATCTTGGCGAACATGTCCTGATCCGATTCCGCCGCCACGCCCTTCACCTTGATTCCGGTCGTCTTCTCGAACCCCGCCATGATCTCCTTGGCGACATACGATTCCCAGCTGAGCACGACGACTTCGCCCTTGCCGCCGGAGTCCGACCCGCACGCGGCGAGTGCACCACCCAGGACCGTGAGGCCCGCGGCGGCTCCCGCGGAGCCGGTGAGGAACCGCCGCCGCGACAACGCCCGGTTGCCAAGCGCTTTCGGGAATGACCCCGATGATGCCGCTGCAACGTTGTCCATGGGTTGGAGCCTTCCCGGAGGCGGTCTGACTGGTCGGTTGGCGCAAAATGCGAAGGATGGGCACTGCCGACCTGACGACAGACGGTGCTCCTCTGTCTCGAGGTGTCGGTGTCGCCGCCCAGTGGACGACACCGTGTCATATATACGACGTCAGTCTGAACTGAAGTTTGTTTCAGGAACCCGACGAACAGTAAACACCCCATTACGCGGCGCGCACGTCAACGGCTCCTCCCACTTTCGAGGTCGTCCCGGTGAATTAGGTTGCGGGTGCATCTTGGTTGCGGAGCGGTCAATCCATGCGCCAGCGTTGGGGTGTCGAGACGCCGGTTGTGGCGATTCAGCTTAATGCGATCGTCACGGTGCGTTACCGGGACGACATTCCGACAACTCCATACTGAAATACGACTGAAGTCGCGTCTATCACCATCACCCACCGGCCACGCCGGCCGCAGTCCACTATCACGGAGTCACGTTGCCATGACCGCACTGAACCACGTTCCCGCGACCACCCCCGTCGACGAGCTCGTCGCCCACCTACGTCGCGACAACTACGTCATCGTCGACGATCTCGCACCCACCTCCATGATGGACGCCATCGAGGAAGAGGTGGCCCCCTACATCACCTCCACACCTAACGGATACAACGAAATCCTGGGTAAGAAGACCCGCCGCACCGGCGCCCTGATCGCCCGCTCCCCCACCTGCCGCGAACTCATCCAAGACCCGACCATCCTCGGCACCGTCGGACAATTCCTCGGCCACGCCAGCGCATTCCAACTGATGCTCACCCAAATCATCTCCATTGAACCCGGCGAATCCGCCCAGGGACTACACCGCGACCAAGTGGCCTGGGACTTCTTCCCCTTCCCCGAGGACTACCACGTGCAGTGCAACATGCTGTGGGCACTGTCGGACTACACCGCCGAAATGGGCGCCACCCGCGTCGTTCCCGACAGCCACCTCCCCGGCGCCCGCGCCCCCAAGGAATACACCGACGCCGACGTCGTACAGGCCGAGATGTCCCGCGGCTCAGTCCTGATCTACAGCGGAAAACTCGTCCACAGCGGCGGCGCCAACCGAACGACCGACAAAGTCCGCCGCGCCATCAACATCAACTATTCCGTGGGTTGGGTCCGCCAAGAGGAGAACCAATACCTCTCGGTCCCCCTGGAAGTCGCCAAGACTCTCGACGACGACCTCCTCAAACTCATGGGTTACCAAGAAGGCGCCTTCTCCATGGGTTACATCCGCGACTTCGAAGACCCGCTCCGCGCTATCCGCGGTGACGACGTCGCCTACGGCTACGACCCCGACCGCGTGCGCGCCGACGCCTCCCCCGAATACGCCGCCTTCCTCGCCGGCAGCAAATAGGCGCCAGCTGGTCGGCACACGATCGGAGACCGACGCGACCGATGTCGAAGAATGCAGGTCTTCGTGTGGACGGGCCGCCTCCACACCGTCGGTTTCGCAGTCCTGATGGTGTCGACCAGCATCGTCGCCCTGGTAGACGTCACCAGAGACGAGATGGGGAGCGAGGCGCCAGAGGTATCCGCGGCCGGCGCCGTGCCGGTCTGACATCACTGGGACCTCAGCGTTACGTGCGCTGGGCGCCAGGCACGATGGCGCCGTACTTCTTGCTCATCGCCGCTTCGCCTTCCCTTTCGCGGTCGATCTGGTGGGCTGCAGTTGGTCCAGTTTGGAGTAATGCGTCAAATACTGAATGAGCACGATCCGAATTTCGCCAACGATTGACTGGTCACCCAAAACCTCGTCGGTGTAGGCGTATTGAAACAGGCGCTCGCAGATCTCGATGGCGACGACGGATTGGCTAAGCGTGAATTCGGCAAACGCCGGTGCGAACTGTCCCAACGCGGCCAGGAGCATCTGCGCCACGTCTTGCATCCACTCCCGGTCGGCCGCACGCACAGGCGGTGTGAGGTTCTGGCCTACCCACAGCTCGCGAATGAGTGGCTGCTCGAAGGAACTCCGGTAAAACTCGATGACGGTGTCAACCACACTGTGCCAGTGCGTGATCCGCCGGGTCGCCAGCATGTCGCCAAGTGTGGCCGCCGACTCTTGCATGCACTGATAGGCCAGCTCCTCCAGCACCTTCTCGGGTGTCTCGAAGAACGAGTAGAAGGACCCGCGACTCACCCCCGACTCCTGCAGAAGCAAGGTCGGCGAAGCGACGATGGCCCGATAACCCACCTCAACGAGGAGCCGCGAAGCCGTGTCCAGGATGCGTTGAGTCGTGGCCCTGGACCGAACTTGAAGTGGCCTCTTACGCAAGCCGCCCTGCGTCATGGTCGACGATTACGTACCGGGAGAGACCTCGATGACTTTTCCTGCACCATTCTCCCAACTACGTTCCACCGGCCTTGCGCGGTTGCCCCGGGCGGCTCCCGGCCCCGGCCATCCTAGTGTGTGCCTCTGTCGCCACGCGCCTGACTGGCCGCCCATTCCGCGCCCGTCGATTCTCGCCTCCAGCGGCGAGTCGCGCATAATGCGACTACAGTCAAGACTGACATCGCATCAACCCAGGTCAAGCCCCGCCCTGTAGTCATCCGCCAGCACACCACATACCTTGCCGTTGGTGGCCTTCCCGCGCCGGCAGACCCACAGCCCGAGGAATTGGATGACCACTTTCGGAGTCGTGCTCCCGCAGACCGCGCTGAGTTCCGACGTCCGCGAGCTGCGGCGCTATGCGTTGGCGGTGGAAGAGTTGGGCTTCACGCACGTGATGGCATATGACCACGTAGTGGGCGCAGACCCGACAGTCCACTCCACCCAGTACGGCTACGACGTGGACGCGACGTTCCACGAACCACTGGTCACCTTCGGATACCTTGCCGCGCTGACCGGTCTCGAGTTGTTCACCGGGGTAATCATTCTGCCGCAACGCCAGACCGCGCTGGTCGCCAAACAGGCCGCGCAGGTGGATCTGCTCAGCGGCGGACGTCTGCGGTTAGGCGTTGGCGTGGGCTGGAACAAGGTCGAATACAACGCACTCGGGGAGGAATTCTCTACGCGGGGAAAACGGATCGAGGAACAGGTCCTCCTGCTACGGCGGCTGTGGACGGAACGGGCGGTCACGTTCGACGGTGATTTCGACACGATCACTGCAGCAGGCCTTTCGCCATTGCCGATCCAACGACCCATCCCCATTTGGATAGGCGCGCAGGTGCCCGCCGGCTACCGCCGCGCCGGGCGCCTCGCCGATGGCTGGTTCCCCGAGTTCGGGCCGGGCCCCGAACTCGATGCGGCGCAGGAGATTATCGCTAGTGCCGCTGAAGCCGCCGGACGGGACCCGGCGACACTGGGCATGCTCGGCCGCGTCGATTGGTCTGCCGGCCTCGATGCGTCACTGCGCGCAGTGCAGGACTGGCGTGAGGCGGGCGCTACCCACATCGCCTTCAACACCATGGACGCCGGGCTACACGGCATCGACGAACATGTCGACGCGCTTGCCGTCCTCGCCGAGAAGTGCTCGCTTAGCTAGCCATCGCGACCGAACTCGCTGCACGCGACCGCTGGATCCGACGGGCAAGACGGGCATTCAGAATCATTCAACGCACATGGCACTCGGCGCCGGTCAGCCCGCCGTTATCAAGCAATCAGTTCGGCGTGTCGGCCCCATCCCGCAGACGAGCACACCCCCAGGCGGTATTGGCGTCCCGGCCTCGGGTCATCGCGACGTACAGCATGGATCGGGTGGTGTTCTCCCCGACGACGGCGTGGGTGGTGTCGGCGGTGACGCCTTGCGCCGAGTGCACCGTGGTCACGTAGCCCAGAGTGAGGTGCTCGCGGGCGTGGTCGGCGTCGAAGACCGCGCCAGCGCGGTCGGACAGTCGTTCGGCCGCAACCCGATTCGTGCCAGAATCGGCCATCGCCGATTACATAACGTACTGGCTGGAGCACTTCGCGGAGCCCAGCATCCGAAGGACCACCTACGCCACCTACGAAGGCGATGTACGGCTTCGCATCATCCCCGGGATTGGCAAGCGCAAGCTGAAATCGCTGCAGGCCGCGCACATCAGAGATGTGCTAACAGGTCTGCGCACAACGTGTCAGTGCTGCGAGGCATTTCTGTCGCGGACTGAAGCGCGCATGTTTTGTGCCGCACGCAGATATAACTGCCGCCGACCTCGCTGCACGCTACATCTCGAACCTGCCCGCGATCGCTGCTGCGGCGATGACACCCGGCCCTTACATCTACTCAGTTCAAACGGACCTCATCATCAGACTGCCGCTCTAGCAGCACCAGGCGACCGCCACACGGCGGAGCTTGACCCCGCCCGTCGTCGTCATCTTCGAGTGTTCGAATGTGGCGCCGTCGTTCGAACGAAGTTTGTCGTGACCACTGTCGTCAAGTCGACAGTCAGACGGGATCGCCACTCGGCCGTACGCGTGAACTACCTGCTCTAAAGGGTGGAGCTAAGGGGATTCGAACCCCTGACCCCCACACTGCCAGTGTGGTGCGCTACCAACTGCGCCATAGCCCCTCGTCGTGCTGGTCGACGGTACACCACGGAGCGCTCGGGGTTCAAAACAGCACGTCACAGCCCCTCCTCCCCGGCCTCGGGGCCTAGCGGGCGGGCCGGCGTGTGCTCGGTGCTGGTGCGCGGCCGGGTCTCGGGCGCGAACACCCAGAACGCCGCCGCGCTCAGCAGGATCGCCCCGCTCACCGCGAACGCCGACCCGTAGGACATGTACTGCGCGATCTGCCCGACCGCCAGGGAACCGAGGATCGCCCCGAAGTCTGAGGACATCTGGAACGTCGCCACGGCGGTGCCACCGCGGGCCTTGCTGCCGACGATGTCGGCCACCGCCGCCTGCTGCGGGGAGATGAAGATGCCCGTCGCCGCCCCCGTCACGTACGCCGCGGCCAGGAACAGCGGCAGCGACGTCGTGAAGCCCACCAGCACGGTCGTCACCGCCGCCACCGGCAGTCCGATCAGCAACGGGAGGCGCCGGCCCACCCGGTCGGACAGGTAGCCGCTGAGGATCACCACCGATACGTTCCCGACCGCGAACGTGGCCAGCGCCAGCCCCGCGACGCCGGCACCCCGGTGCAGCACCTCGACGACGAACAGCGGCACCAGCGCCACCCGCAGCCCGAACGCCGACCACCCGGTCGCGAAGTTAGACGCCAGGGCGGCCCGGTAGGCGCGGTTGCGCAGCGCGGCCCGCACGCTGAGCGCCGTCTCGGTCTGCTCGCCGGGGGTGGCCAGCGACGACGTCCGCAGCACGATCAGCACGACGGCCGCCGCGACGAGCAGCGCGATCCCGTAGATCACGAACGGCATCGACAAGCCCAGCCCGGCGGTGAGGCTGCCCAGGACGGGCCCGCCAACCGAACCGACGAGGAACGCCGAGGTGAACATGCCCGACACCCGGCCGCGCGCGCCCGCCGGGGAAATCCTGATCATCAGGCCGAGCGAGGACACCGTGAACATCGCCGAGCCAAGGCCGCCGAGCGACCGGAAGGCCAGCAGCTGCCAATACGTTTGGGCGAAGGCACACGCCCCGGTGGACAGCGCGACGATCAGCAGCCCTGAGACGTAGACCCGCCGCTCCCCCAACCGCTGCACCAGCAGACCGGCAGGCGGGGCGCCCACCAGGCGCATCAGCGCGAACGCGGTGATCACGAACGTGGCCGCGCTGATGCTGACCCCGAAGTTGCGGGCGTACTGCGGCAACACCGGCGCCACCACGCCGTAGCCGAGGGCGACGATCACGTTGCAGAAGATCAGCACCCAGACTTCGCTGGGCAGCTTCTCCTTGGGGGGCGCCGGACAGTCTGCCTCCGCGTCGGATGTCACGCTATGACTGTATTCACCACGTCCTTGGCCGCCTGCTGCACCTCGGCCAGGTGCTCCGGGCCCTTGAACGACTCGGCGTAGATCTTGTACACGTCCTCAGTGCCCGACGGCCGCGCCGCGAACCACGCATTCTCGGTGGTCACCTTCAGCCCGCCCAGCGGTGCCCCGTTGCCCGGTGCGGTCGTCAGCTTCGCGGTGATCGGCTCTCCGGCCAGCTCGGTCGCGCTCACCTGCTCCGGTGACAGCTTGGCCAGGCGCGCCTTCTGCTCGCGGTTGGCCGGCGCGTCGATGCGGGCGTAGGTCGGCGCGCCGTACTTCTCGGCCAGTTCGGCGTAGCGCTGCGACGGCGTCGACCCGGTGACGGCCAGGATCTCCGAGGCCAGCAACGCCAGGATGATGCCGTCCTTGTCAGTGGTCCACACCGACCCGTCGTTGCGGAGGAACGACGCACCCGCGCTCTCCTCACCACCGAATCCGATTGTCCCGCCGATCAACCCGTCGACGAACCACTTGAACCCGACGGGCACCTCGACCAGTTTGCGGCCCAGCCCGTCGACCACCCGGTCGATGATCGAGCTGCTGACCGCCGTCTTGCCCACGGCGGTCGACCCTGGCCAGTTCGGCCGGTGCGAGTACAGGTAGTCGATGGCGACGGCCAGATAGTGGTTCGGGTTCATCAGGCCGCCGTCGGGGGTCACGATGCCGTGCCGGTCGGAGTCGGCGTCGTTGCCGGTCGCGATCTGGAAGTCACCGATCTTTCCAATCAGCGAGGCCATCGCGTTCGGCGAGCTGCAATCCATCCGGATCTTGCCGTCGGTGTCCAGCGTCATGAACCGCCAGGTGGCGTCGACGAGCGGGTTGACGACTTCGAGGTTGAGCCCGTGGCGTTCGGCGATCACGCCCCAGTAGTCGACGCTGGCGCCGCCGAGCGGGTCGGCCCCGATCCGGATCGTCTCGGCGCGGATGGCGTGGACGTCGACGACGTTGGGCAAATCGTCGACGTAGGCGTTGAGGTAGTCATGGCGTTCGGCGGTCCGCAACGCCCGCGCCAACGGGATCCTCTTCACCTCCGCCAGCCCACCGCGCAGGATCTCGTTGGCGCGCTTGGCGATCACGCCCGTCGCATCGGTATCGGCGGGTCCGCCGTTGGGCGGGTTGTACTTGAAGCCACCGTCACGGGGCGGGTTGTGCGACGGGGTGACGACGATGCCGTCAGCGAGGTCCGAATCGCGACCGCGGTTGAACTGCAGGATCGCATGGCTGACCGCCGGCGTGGGGGTGTACCGGTCGGCCCCGTCGATCATTACGACGACGTCGTTGGCGGCGAGCACCTCCAGGGCGGACGACCACGCCGGCTCGGACAGCGCGTGCGTGTCACGACCGATGAACAGCGGGCCCGTGGTGCCCTGTGATGCGCGGTACTCGACGATGGCCTGTGTCGTGGCCAGGATGTGCGCTTCGTTGAACGCGGCGTCCAGGCTCGACCCGCGATGCCCCGAGGTGCCGAACGTCACCTGCTGGTTGACGTCCTCGGGGTCTGGCACCACCGAGTAATAGGCGGTGACCACTTGGGCGACGTCGATGAGGTCTTCGGGAAGCGCCGGTTGTCCGGCACGGGGGTTGGCAGCCATGGATGTGATTCTGCCCCTTCGGCGGGTCACTCACGCCCGCGTCACCAAGAATTCGCCTACAGCGCCCACATCGCCGCGAGGCCGGCGGCACAACCGGCGACCGAGAGCACCAGCGAGCCGAGCGCGTTGGCCAGGGCCAAACCCGGGCGCCCCTGTTGTACCAGCCGTACGGTCTCGAAGCTTGCGGTGCTGAAAGTCGTGTAGCCGCCGCAGAATCCGGTGCCGAGCACGGTCTGCCACGTCGCCGGCTGACCGTGGAACAGCACCGCACCGGCGAGGAGGCCCAGCGCGAGCGAACCGGTGACGTTGATGGCCACCGTCGCAAGGGGAAACGCGGTCTGCCACCGGCGCTTCACCGTCGAGTCGAGCGTGAACCGTGCGACGGCTCCGAGGGCCCCGGCGAGCAAGGTCAGCGCGACGATCACGACACGACCCGCCGCCGGCGCACGGCCGAGGCGGCCACGATGCCGAGCCACGCCGTCACGACACCGCCCACCACGCTGACGAGACCGTAGGCCACGGCGGTGCCGACGTGACCACCCCGGGTCAGCGAGACCGTCTCCAGCGCGAAGGTGCTGTAGGTGGTGAACGCACCGCATCCACCGGTGCCGGCGAAGAGACGGGCCCGCAGGCGCCAGCCCGAGTCGTCGCCGAGCCGGGCCAGCGCCTCCAGCAGGGCGCCGAGCACGAAGGCTCCGAAGAGGTTGATCGAGAAGGTCGCCCACGGCCAGCCCGCGCCGTCGTGGGGCAGCACCACCTCGCCGTAGTACCGCAGCGCGGTGCCAAGGACGCCGCCGCCGAACACCCACGCCCACGACGACGGGCGCAGGTGCAGGGGTCTGCTGACACTTGTCGCAACGTCGGGATCCGACGGCAACTCCGCGTGCGGATCAGTGCCCCACCAAGCCATTGGCGGGACTGTACCGGCTCAGTCGACGAGCACCACACCGGTGCACACCAGGGCGGCCACCTTCACGACTTCGAGTGCCACGTAGGTGACGTGGGCCTTCGACCGCCGGCTCTCGTCGCCCTCGAGGACCGCGGTGGTGCGACGCGACAGCAGGGGCCGCACGGCGATCGTCTGGGTGAGCAACGCGCCGACCGCGACGCACAGCGCGACGTTGAGCGACGTCGGCGTCTCGTGGGTGAACAGCGCCACCGAGATCACCACCGCGAACACGTATTCGAAGACGTTGAGCGCGCGAAAGACCAACCGCCCGATGCCAAGACCGATGCGCAGCGTGACACCGGGTGCGCGAAACTTCAGCGGCGCCTCGACGAACGAGATGGCCAGCACCATTCCGATCCACATGAAGACCGCGGCCGTCGCCCATCTGGTACCCGCGTCCACGTCGGCAGCCTACGACGGGGATGGAAGGGTTGAGGGATGCTTGCTCGAGACACCCTCTACGCCGACGTCTCCGAGTGGCAGGTGCCCGTCGACGACCGCTATCCGCACCGCGTCCTGTGCATTCGCTCCAACGACGGCGACCACCGCGACCGCAATTGGCCCGTAAACCATCCGTGGTGCCGAAGCCGTTGCGACGCAGGCACACTCGAGTTCTTCATCGCCTACTTCGTCTGGCGGCCGAACTGGCGCCGCACGGTCGACGTCTTCAAGGAGATGGTCGGCGCTCCGCATCCGAGGATGGCGGTGATGATCGACGTGGAGAGCTGGGGCGGCCAGATCACCGGTGACCAGTCCGACGGCGTCAACCGGGCCTACTGGGCCGTCGCCGACTGGTTGGGCGACCGTCGACGCGTCATCGGGTACGGCAACGTCGACGACCTCGACCGGTTGTGGCCGGTCAAACCCGAGGGCATCCGCCTGGTGGTCGGCGCCTACGGCACCAACCCAGACTATCCCGGCAAGGTGGCCCACCAGTACACCGACGGCCAGGGCTACGGCACGGGTCTCGAACCAGGGACGGCGTTGCCCGACGGGGCCCCTCCCTTCGGTTACTGCGACATGAATTCCGCCGACGGCTACACGCCACGACAGTTTGCCGCCGCCTGCGGCATAGGCGGCACGGGTGAGGGCGACGTTCCGTAATCTCGGCGCGGGACACACCGGGACGGCGGGAGGGTGGGCATGAGGATTCGACGCGGGTGTCTTCTCGCCGTCGCCACGGTGTTGATCGCAGGGTGCACCCCGAACGCCGGGCAATCCACGGCGTCCCCGTCGTCGTCACCTCCGGTCTCCACCGCCACGACCGATGCGCCCACCGTCGCCCCGACCGCCGATGCCCCGTCCTCGCGCACCGTCAACTGGTTCGACCTGGCTCCCGGGGACTGTCTGGCAGGACCGCCGCCGGTCGACCCGACCGTGATCGAGGTCGCGGTCGTCGACTGCACGACGCCGCACCGCGCCGAGGTGTTTCGGCGGGCACCGCTGGCGGTCGACACGGCCGTGGCCGACGTGGCGACCGCGAAGTGCGACGACGGGTTCACCGCCTACACCGGGGAGCCCGTCGACGTCGGCACGTTCACCATCACCTACCTCATCGACTCCAATCAGAATCGCACGGCGTCCAACCCCGATCCAAGCACCGTGATCTGCATGCTGGAGGCCGCCGACGGTCGCGTCCTGACCGTGCCTGCCCGACGCTGACCTACTGCTCCCCCGCGTCGCCCTCGTCGGGAACGGATTCGACGAGAAGCGCCATGCCGTGGTGGCGCGGCATCTCGACGGCGAAGCTGTGCAGATCGTCGACCGTGCCGACCGTCTTGCCGGTGAACATGTCCATCACGTGGCTGCCGGGCGGCAGGTGTTCGGACCGGACGCTGCCCGCGATGTCCTCGTTGGCGAAGTTGAGGATGGTCAGCTGGTGCTGGCCGTCCTCGAGTTCGTGGACCATCACCAGCATGCCCTTCTGGGACACCTCGGGGATGTCGACCTGGCGGCTGGTGGCGATGCCGTAGTGCGAGCGAACCTTGAGGATGGCCTGCAACTGCCGCAGGAAGCTGGTCTCGTCGGCCAGCTGCTCGGGGATCGAGCCGTACAGGCTGCGGCCGCGCGGCATGCCCGCCATCGACCGCGTCGCGGCCGGGTTGACGCCCATCAGGTCGTGCCCCGCACGGTGGATCCAGCGGGTGTCCCCGCCCCGCAGCAGCTCGGCCACCTCGTTCGCAGGCAGGGTCAACATGCCGCACATGTCCCATCCCGACAAGGCGAACACCCCCGGCTGCAGCGCGTTGAACATCGCCAGCAGCAGGTGCGCGCGCCGGATGGGGTCGACGTCGTCGATCTCGTCGAGGTCGGTGACGCCCAGTGACGCGGCGACGACCGTGGCGGTGGTCGAGGCGATCCCGTTGGTGGTGAACACCTGGTTGTACGGCGCCTTCTCCCCGGTGAGTTGCGCGAGCATCTCCTGACGCACCGATTCGCCAAGTTCCTCGCCGGTGACCTCTTCACCGCGGTAGGTGTAGACGTCGTCGCGGTGCCCGGTCGACCAGTGCACCAACTCGTAGGTCAACTCGTCGTGGTTCTGCAGGGCGTGCACCAGCGACGCGGGGTCGACGCCCAGCTCGATGCACGTGCGCAGCGTCAGCCGCAGGAATTCGGTGTCCCCGGTGGCCAACGCGTGCTGGTAGGCGGGTCGGTTGATGAAGTCATAGGACAGGTCCGCACCGGCCTCACCGGTCTGACGAATGTCGTCGATCGTCAGGTTCAGCTCCTGGAAGGTGAACCCGCCAACCTTGCGGACCATGCTGGCGATCAAGTGGTTGGCCGCCTCGGAGAGCGGGTGCCCCTCCGACCAGGCCGGGCTGCCCTCGGCCGCGCTCTTCTCGACGCCGAGGAAGCCGTTGGCGTCGAGGCGTAGCGCGCCGGTGCCGAGGTCGGTCAGTGAATGCAGGGCGTCGCCCATCACCATCCGCATGCCGGCAAACGTCGGGTCCAGCCAGTTGATCGAGGGCTGACCGTCCTTGAAGTAGTGCAGGTACACCCAGCGGCGCTCGACGCCGTCGACGCCGAGGACGGGCCGGGTGACGCTCCAGTTGGTCTCCTTGACGCCCTCGGCGTAGAAGATGACGCGCTGCAGCTTGCCGATGATGTAGCCGGCCTTGTCGAGCCACTCCTCGGTCGCGGCGTCGATGTTGACCGAGTCGACCCCCTCGGGGGTGTCGGGCAGCTCGTGCCAGTCCCGGGGGTCGATCTCCACCATGTGGTAGATGCCCGGGTAGTCCGCGTACTTCATCTCCGCGAGCCGGAAGTCGGCGCCCTTGCCGGTGTGACCGGGGACGACGTCGTCGATGATGGTGCCGCCGTACCAGTTCGCGGTGGCGCACATCTTGCGGAACTCGTCCTCGGTGCCGAACGCCGGGTCGATCTGGGTGCTGATGCGGTCGAAGTGCCCGTCGACGCTGGAGGTGTACTCCCACCCGGAGATGCCGCCCGCGCGCTTGACCGGACCGGTGTGGATGCCTTCGATGCCGATCTCGGAGAAGGCCTTCCACATCTCCTCGTCGGCCATGGCCGTGAGGAAGGACTCGTCGGGTCGGGTGATCAACGACAGCGGGTAGGCGGTGAACCACACCGACGCGGCGTTGACCGCGGCCCGCGGATCGGGGTTGGCGAACGGGTTCTGCCACATCGAGCCCTGGCCGGAGAACTGCTGGCTGATCTCGTTGGCGTCGGCGAGCATCGACTGTGACAGCAGCCAGGTCACGTACGCGGGATTGTCGGCGGTCGCCGATCCGTCCTGGGCCAGCGAGCGGCGCGCGAACGGCGCCTTGACGCGCGGGCGGAAGCGCAGCGTGCGCGGCCGGGCCGGGTGCAGATGTTCGGCGTAAGTGATGTCAGAGGGCTCGTGCGTCTGATCGTCGCTCACCGTGTCCGTCATCTACGTCCTCACCATCCGATACCGTCCGATACCACTCGATTGCCGTGCCTGATCTCCGTGGCGCGCAGCCACGATCCGTCCCCTCGGGCGGTATAGCCGTTGGTCGAATCTTGAAACTTGGGCCCCACCAATCTAGGCCGACTCCCCGACCGCGGCGCTGCGACCGTCTCGGCGTGCAACGATCGGGCGGTGAAGGAGTTCCTCGACTTCCTTGGCGAGCAGTCACCATACGACCGCCTCGACGACGACGACCTGCGCCGACTGGCCAGCGCCGTCGACGTCGAGTACTTCACGGCGGGCACCGTCATCGTCGAGGCCGACGCGGCGCCGCTGGACTGCCTGTACGTCATCCGTGTGGGTGCCGTGGAGATTCTCGACCGCGGGCGCAGCACCGACGTCCTGGGCGCCGGGGAGACCTTCGGTCACATCTCGGTGCTCTCCGGGCTGCCGCCACCGCTACAGGTGCGCGCCGTCGAGGACACGCTGTGCTACCGGCTGCCCGACCCGCGCACCCTGCTCGCTCATCCCGACCGCCTCCGGTTCGCCCACTACGGTGGGCTGGTCGCCAGGGAGCGGCTGTTCAGCTCCGGGGAATCCTTCGCCCGGTTGGAACGACCGATCGGCGACGTCGCCCACCCGATCACCTGGTGCGAGGCCGACGACACCATCCGCGCCGTCGCCGCGTCGATGACCGCCGCAGGCCGCTCCTGTGCCCTGTTCCGCAGCGACGGCCGGATCGGGATCGTCACCGACGACGACTTCCGCCGGCGGGTCGCCACCGGCGAGGTCGGCGTGGACGCGCCGATCTCCACCATCGCGAGCGTCCCCGCAATCTCCATGAGCGTGGACCGGACGGTCAGCACTGCGTATCTGTTCATGGTCGAGCAGGGCATTCACCACCTCGTCGTCGTCGACGCGGTCGGCACCGCCGTCGGCGTCGTCCGCGTGGTCGACATGGCGGCCGCCGAGGTCCGCAATCCGTTGGTGATCCGCTCGGCCGTCGCGGCGGCGGACACGATGGACGAACTCGTCGACGCGTGCCGGTTGCTGACGCCGACGACGATTGAACTGTGGGACGCCGGCCTGCCCGTCGAGCACCTCGGTGCCCTGCTCTCGGCGATGATCGAGTCGATCTACCGCAAGGTCGTCGAATTGCACACGGCCACCGACCCGTTCGCCAACCTGGACTGCGCGTGGCTGTTGATGGGGTCCCTTGGTCGGCGCGAACCGCTGCCCAACTCCGACGTCGACACCGCCCTGGCGTGGGCGGTGCGGGGGCCCGAAGAATCCACCCCGACTCGCGAGGACGTCGCCGCGGCCACCGCTTCGGTCGTGGCGGCCCTGAGCCAGTGCGGTCTCGCGCCGTGCCCGCAGGGTCTCAACGCCTCGACGCCGCTGTTCAACCGGTCCTCGCGGCAGTGGCGTGAGATCGCCGACCTCTGGCGGGCCCATCCCGAGAACGTCGACTACCTGCTGATGGCCTCGACGGTGCTCGACGCGCGCCCCGTCACCCGCCCGGTGCTGATCCAACCGCTACGGGCGGCCCTCGTCGGCGGCGTCGGGCGTGACGCCTTCACGCGGTCGCTGAGCCGCTTCTCCATGCACGACCGCCCGCCCAGCGGCTTCGTCCGGGGTTTCGTGGTCGAGCACTTCGGCGAGCAGAAGAAGCACCTCAACCTGAAGAAGGCCGGCTTGCGGCCGGTGGCGTCGCTGGCCCGCGCCCTGGCCCAACGCACCGGCGACCCAACGGGATCCACCCCCCAACGCCTGGACCGTGCCCGCCGCAGCGGCTTGCTGACCGCTGACGAGGCCGACGCGCTGTCGGGTGCGTTCAGCCTCTTCTACCACCTGGTGTTCGACAGTCAGATCACCGCGATCAAGGCGGGCCTGCCCGTGGTCTCGGCCATCGACCCGGCGACGCTGGACCCCCTGGAACGACGCCACCTCCGCAGCGCCTTCCGGACCATCAGTGGCATCCAGGACCGGTTGAGCCGCAAATGGTTTGGTTACGACGGACTGTGAGGCCGAAGTGACCGACTGGATCCGCCGGGTTCGTCCGCGCCGGCCGCGGCGCTCGACCGACGCCGACGTCGACTGGCGCACGGACACGTTCGTGGTGGTCGACCTGGAGACCACCGGCCTCGACCCGCGGCACGATCACATCGTGTCCTACGGCGCGGTGACCGTCCGCGAGGGCCGGGTGAGGACCTCGGAGTCGGTGTACGGACTCGTTCACGCGCCCCGAGACGTACCGGGGAGCTCGGTCAAGTTCCACGGACTGCGCACCCAGGACCTTCAGGACGCCCCCTCGCTGGCTGACTGCGTGGCCGCACTGGACGGGTTCATCGGCGACCATCCGGTGGTGGCTCATTGCGCGTGGGTGGAACGGTCGTTCCTGCGCAAGGCATTTCGTCAGTCGTATCACCCGTTCAGCAGTTCGATCGTCGACACCGCCGTCCTCGCCCAGAACGTCCTCGGCGTCGAACTCGAACGTGGCCAGTCGATTTCGCTGGAGTACGCCAGCACGGCCCTTGGGCTTCCCGTGCACGCGCCCCACCATGCCCTGGGCGACGCCGTGACCACCGCGAGCCTGTTCATCGCCGTGGCCGGTCAGTTGGAGCGCGGCCGCACCCTGACCACGGCGATGCTTCTGGAGATGTCGGAAGCGCCGCGCTGACCCGACGACACGTCAGCTCGGGTACCCGCCGCGCAGCGCGTCGACGACGGCGACCAGCTCGCGCGACGGCCGTCCCGGCAGCCGGGCGACCAACGTTCGGCGACGCTCCTTGGGCCCACCCTGCACGCGAACCAGGTGGACGCCGTCGGGCAGCACCTCGGCCAGCCGCGGCGGGACGGTCGTCACCCCGCAGCCCGCGGCGACGAGTTGCAGCTTGGTCAGCCAGTCCCGTGCGGTGTGCACGACGCGCGGACGACCCGCCAGGCCCGGCCACACCCCCAGCAGCGCCTCGCCACCGGTCGACGGGCTGGCAATCCAGTCGACGTCGGACAGTTCGTCGACGTCCACCACGGCGCGGCCCGCGAAGGGTCCGACCGTGGCGACGGCCAGCACGAGACCCGTCTCGTCGATCATCTCGGTGACGAGGGCGGGCTGTTCGTGGTCCGGCGGACGGTACGGAGCGCGCGACGAGATCACCGCCAAGTCGACTGTGCCCGCCCGCAGCGCCCGGACCAGCGCCGGGGTGGTTCCGTCGCGGCTGACGACGCGAATGTCGGGACGCTGCTCGCGCAGGGTTCGCAGGGCCTTGGGCAGGATCAGCGCGCCCGCGCTGATGAACGTGCCGAGCCGGACGAGATGAACCTCGGGTTCGACGCCGTCGAGTTCGCGTGTGGCAGCGTCGATCTCGTCGAGCACCACGCGGGCGTGGCGCAGCAGCGTCGCGCCAGCCGTCGTCAGGCGCACGCCGCCGCGATGGCGTTCGAAGAGCGTGGCGCCCGTCTCTCGTTCGAGTGCGGCGATCTGCCGCGAGATCGCGGACTGCGTGTAGCCGAGCTCCGCGGCGGCGGCGGTAAAGCTGCCGCGCTCGGCGGTGCTGCGCAGCACCCGCAGTCCGGTCAGCGATGGTTCCATGCGTCAACGTCATACCACCCATGCCGAACCGTCGCATTGAACATGGCATCGACGGCCCCGCCTCGACGGTTGTGCCGGATGTCGAAGGGAGACGGACATGTTGGCAGCCGTATTGGAACGGTTCGGGAATGCAGCCGCGGAAGCGCTGGCGATCAAGGAGGTGCCCGAGCCCGTGGTGGGCACGGGCGAGGTACTGGTGGACGTGCTCGCGACGTGCATACCGCCCTATGCCGCAGAAGTGTTCAGCGGCGAACGGCGATATCCCCTGGAACCGCCGGTCATCTCGGGGGTCGGCGCGATCGGACGCGTGGTTCGGAGCAGCCCCGACGCCACTCGGCTTCGCCCCGGTGACCTGGTGTGGTGCGATCCGACCGTCCGGTCGCGCGACGACGCGGTGACACCGGACATCACGCTGCAGGGCTGGAGTTCGGCGGGCGCCGGCGGCGTGACGTTGTCGCGATACTTCCACGACGGGCCGTTCGCCGAGCGGATGCTGGTGCCCACCGAGAACGTCTTCCCGCTGGGTGAGGTGGACGAGGCCGAGCTGCCGCGGTGGGCCGCGCTGGTCGTGCTGCTGGTGCCCTACGGCGGCCTCCTGGCCGCCGATCTGCGCGCCGGCGAGACGGTGCTGGTCAGCGGCGCGACGGGCAACTTCGGCAGCGCCGGCGTGGCCGTCGCGCTCGCAATGGGCGCGGCCACGGTCGTGTGCCCCGGTCGCAACGAGGCCGTGCTGGCCGATCTGGTCGCGCGCTTCGGCGAGCGCGTGCGACCGGTGGTGCTGACCGGGGACGGCGACGCCGACCGGGCAGCGATGCAGGCGGCCGCGCGGGGCCCAGTCGACGTCGTGCTCGACTTGCTGCCGCCGAGCGCTAATGCCGCGGTGGCCAGGGCGGCTGCGATGACGGTGCGTCCCTACGGTCGCGTCGTCCTGATGGGTGGGGTGGGGATGCTCGGCGGTGAGGACCTCGCGCTGCCGTACCCCTGGCTGATGCGCAACTCGGTGACCGTGCGGGGTCAGTGGATGTACCCGCGGACGGCGAACGTCGGGCTCATCAACATGATTCGCAGCGGCGTACTGGACCTCGCCCGCGAACGTGTCACGGTGTTTCCACTCGTCCGCGCAAATGAGGCGGTGCGTTTCGCCGCGGCGCACGGCAATCCGTTCGATCGGACCGTACTGTGTCCTCGAACTGACCTCGGCGAGCGGGCCGCTACCTGAGCCCGCACTGAGAATCAGCTGATGTGTCTTCGTGCGTCGAGGTGAAACCGAGGGTGCGCGTTTGATCCCGTTTGGCGACGGGAACAAGCTGGCCACCGTCCACGTTGTCGTGACGCCGGCACTGGACTCGAAAGGACGAAAATGGCTACTGATTACGACGCGCCACGCCAGAAGGAAACCGACGACGTCGCCGACGAATCGCTCGAGGCTCTGGCTGGACGTCGCAACGACGCCGCCACCGCCGTACTCGACGTCGACGACGGTGAAGAACTAGAGGACTTCGAGCTCCCGGGTGCCGACCTCTCCGGTGAGGAGTTCACCGTTCGGGTCATCCCCAAGCAGCGCGACGAGTTCACGTGCTCGAGTTGCTTCCTGGTGCAGCACAGCCACCGGCTGGCCCGTCAGGTCGGCGACCGGATGATCTGCGCCGACTGCGCCTGAGGTCGACTCGTTAGACGCCGCGCTCGACGGGGAGCAATCCTCGCTCGACCGCGGCGACCAGCGCGGCGTGGTCGGCCTCCGTCTGGTCGGCGTACCGCCGGGCGAACGTGCAGAGCGCCTTGTCGACTCGACTCGATCCACCCATGTACCCGGCGATCATCGACGCGCCACTCGTCCGCGCGTGTCCCTTTGCGAGCAACTGGCCGACCACCCCTGAGTAGTCGGTGAGTGCGGCGGCGTCCATCGCGTCCAACGGGATTCGGCCCTTCATGTTCCGGAACTGCCGCACGTAGTACTGCAGCCCGTCCATCGTCGTCCAGCCCAGCAGTGGGTCGCTGACCGTCTGCAGTGACTGCTGGTACTCGACGACGCGTTGCCCCTGGTGTGCGTGCCACGCGGAGTCACCGTGGACGTGGCGGGCCAGGACGGACCGCCGCGCCTGCTTGAGTTGCAGGAACACCACGTCCGAGGACGACGATCCCTCAAGCAGCGCCACATAGGCGCGCAGACCGACGCTCCCGACGCCGACGACCTTGTGGGCGACGTCGACGAGGGTGTAGCCGCCCAGCACGCGGCGCCAGTAGGACGGCAGCGTCTCCAGGTACGCGTCGAGCGCTTCGGCGAGCAGGTCGGCTTCCCGGGGCGTGGGCCGCGTGATCAGCGGTGGCTCCTCGACGATTCGCCGTCGACCCCGCACCTCGTGGGTGAACCGGGGCAGCGCACGGTCCCCCGTGCGGTGCCTCGCCCGCTCGGCTGAGCGGGCCACCTGTTCCTGCAGCGGGCCCTCGGTCTGAGCCGCCAGCCGGTCGACGTCGAGGCGTTCGAACGACCTGGTGAACAGCGGCAGGTCGGCGAGCCGGCGCAGCTCGTGGCGGTACGCCGCGACACATGACCGCACCGAGGCGGCGCAGTCGTCCTCGGAGGTGCCGTTGTGCCGTCCGGCAACCCAGATGCTCGCCACCAACCGGCGGAGATCCCATTCCCACCCACCCGGATGCGCCTCGTCGAAGTCGTTGAGGTCGATGACCAGATCGCGTTCCGGTGAGGCGTAGAAGCCGAAGTTGCCCAGGTGCGAGTCGCCGCACACGACGGGCACGATGCCGGTCGACGGCAGTCGTGCGACGTCGTCGGCCATCACCACCGCCGTGCCGCGCAGGAAACCGTAGGGCGAGGCGACCATGCGGCCGACCCGGATGGGGATCAGCCGGTCGACGCGACCGCGATGGCTCTCGTTGATCAGGTCGACCGGGTTGGGCCGGTCCGCCGGTGCGGTCCAGTCGGCGAGTGTGCGGCGCGGCACCTGCTTGCGCAGGCTCTTGCCAAGGGCGTAGCGCTCGGCCCGGCTCACCGGCTGCTGGCGCAGTGACCGGTAGGTGGCGCCGTCGGCCTGCGCCAGGACGGTGTGTCCGCTGGTCGCTCCCCCGCCGTCCATCGGTTGTGATCGTACGACCCGTAAGCTCTCTCCGGCTATGGACGACGACGTGTTGGTGCTTCCCGCTGGGCGGATCCGGGTGTGCCGCGAGGGCAGCATGATTCGGGCGACCGGGTTGCGGTACGCCGTGGCGCGCCGGTTCACGCCGTGCGAGCCCGTGCCCCCCTCCGACGAGGTGGTCGACGCCACCACGCGCGGTCCGGCATGCCCGCAGCTGCCGTCGCGCCTGGCGTTCGTCGTCGGCACGTCGCCAACCGTCCTCACCCAAGACGAGGACTGTCTGGTGCTCGACGTCGTCGCTCCCCCGCTCGGAGGCGTCCCCAAGCCGGTGATGGTGTTCTTCCACGGCGGGGCCTACGTGACCGGCAGCGGCCAGTCGCCCATCCACGACTTGACCGCCATGGCCGAGGAGGGCGACGTCGTCACGGTCACCGTGAACTACCGCCTCGGCGTCTTCGGATACCTCGCCGTGGACGACGTGGCCCCGGCGAACCTCGGCCTGCTCGACCAGATCGCCGCGCTGCGCTGGGTGAGGGACAACGTCGGCGGCTTCGGCGGCGACCCGGAAGACGTGACCATCTTCGGTCAGTCCGCGGGCGCCGACTCGGTGTCCTACCTGATGATCGCCGACGGCACCGAGGGCCTGTTCCGGCGCGTCGTCCTGCAGAGTGCGCCGCTGGGCATCCAGCGTGGCCGAGCGGCGATGAGCGCCGCGATGGGCACGGCCGCCCGCACCGCGTTGGGACCGGATCCGCACACCGCCGACACGCGCGACCTGCTGGTCGCCCAGGGCAGGATCGCCGCGGCGGCAGCCGCATTCGGCACGCAGGCACAGATGCCATTCGGCCCGCAAACCGGGCACTACCCGCTGCCGCCCGAGGACGCGGTGGACGAGCGTCGCCGCGAGGTGGCCGCTCGATTGCCGATGATGATCGGCACGACGGTCGACGACGCCCGGCCGTTCGTGATGCTCAACCCCCGCTTGGCACCGATGTTCGGCGCGCCCGTGGTGGGGGCGACGGCGCGACGGATGCTGGGCACGATCGCCAGCAAGCGATTGTTCGCCGAACCGTCGGAGGCGCTGGCCGCTCGGCATCGCGATGCCGGAGGCCACGCCACCACCTACGTCTTCGACTGGCGGCCGGCCGGCAGTGCGCTCGGTGCGTGCCACTGCCTCGAACTCCCGTTCTTGATGGGCAGTCTCGACGGGTGGGGCACGCCGCCCATGCTCGGGGCCGACCCACAGCGTGCGCTCGCGCAGTGGGGACCGCCCATGCGTCGACTGTGGTGGGAGTTCGCCCGGGGCAGGCGCGACGACGTCGACGGCCATCTCCGGCTGCCCGTGCGCTGAAGACGGCCGTCAGCGCACCTGACTCGTCGCGCCGAAGAAGTCGAGGAGGGCGTGCGGCGCGCCCTGGCCAAGGCACAGTTCAAGGGTGGTGCGGGCTTCGCTCGCCGAGTCGGCGCTGCGGGCGAACGTCGCAAGCTCGTAGGCCTTCACGGCGGCGTCGACGTCGTCGGGGCGTGCGGCGATGGCCAGCGCCAGCTCGGCGCCGTCGAGCATGGCCAGATTCGCGCCCTCACCTCCTGGCGCGGTCAGGTGGGCGGCGTCGCCGAGCAGCGTCACGCCGGGCTGGTGGGCCCACCGGTGGTCGTCGGGAAGGGCATGCAGCGCGCGCGGCACCGGCGGCGTGTCGGATTCGGTGATCAGGTTGGTCAAAGGCGTTGCCCAGCCGTCGAATTCGGCGGCAACGCGGGCGAGCGCACCCGCGCCGTCGGCGAAGTCGACGTCGTCGGCCCAGTCGGCCGGCCGGTTGAGGGCGATGTAGGCGTGCAGGACGGCGCCGGCCTCGCGATGGGCGAAGATCCCCTGCCCCGGGGCCATCGAGAAGAACGATCCCGCACCGACTGCCGCCGCGGCGGCCCGATGGCGTTCGTCGGCGTCGTACAGGTACGTCTCCACGAACGTCGTGCCGACGTATTGCGGGGTGGCCGTCGACACCAGCGGACGCACCCGGGACCAGGCGCCGTCGGCGCCCACCAGCAGCTGGGTCGCGGTGCTGGTGCCGTCGGCGAAGGTGACGTGGTGCCTGCCGTCGCTCAGCGGGGTGACGGCGGCGACCTTGCAGCCCCATCGAACGGTGCCCTCGGGCAGCGAGTCGAGCAGGATGCGACGCAGATCGCCCCGCAACACCTCCGGGCGTCCGAGAGTCCCGTCGTCGGGCTGGTCGAGCAGGACGGTGCCGTCACGGTCGAGCACGCGGGTCGCCTCTGCGCCGCGGTGGATGACGGCGTGGAACTCCTCGGTGAGCTCCGCGGCGTGCAGCGCGACCTGACCGTTCTCGGCGTGGATGTCGAGTTGGCCACCTTGTCGGCGGCTGCCCGGCGCGGGTTCGGCCTCGTAGACCACGGCCTCGACACCGTGGACGTGGAGCACCCGCGCGAGGACGAGGCCGCCGATGCCGGCGCCGACGATCGACACGACGGGAGGAGTCATGGCAGTGCCCTTCGGTTGGAACGACGTTCCAATCATCTTGGAACGTCGTTCCAAACGTGTCAAGATGAGCCGATGACGACCCCGCGGGGCGGGCGACGTTCCGACGCCTTGTCCAAGCAGCGCATCGTGACCACCGCCACCGAGATGCTCGACGAGGCCGGCGAAGGCGCCCTGACGTTCCGCGCACTGGCCGCTCGCCTTCAGACCGGTGCCGGCGCGATCTACTGGCACGTCGCCAACCGCGACGAACTCCTCGCCGCCGCGACCGAGAACGTGATCGCCGACGTCGTGGGCACGCCGCACGCCGACCAGGACCCGCGACAGGCCATCCGCGCGGTCGCGCTCAGGACGTTCGACGCCGTCGACGCCCACCCGTGGGTCGGAACGCAACTGGCCCGCGAACCGTGGTCGGCGACCCTGCGCCTCCTGGAGAGCCTCGGCGGCCACGTCGACGCGATGGGAGTTCCCGAAGCGGCGCAGTTCGATTCGGCGACAGCGCTTCTGAACTACATCCTCGGTGCCGCCGGACAAAATGCCGCCAACGCCCGCCTGGCCCCACCCGACACCGATCGGTCGGCCTTCCTACACGTGGTCGCCGCGCACTGGACCAGTCGAGACCCCGCGCAGTATCCGTTCGTCCATCGCATCGCCGACCACTTGCGCGACCACGACGACCGCGAGCAGTTCCTGGCGGGCGTCGACCTCATCCTCGCCGGAATGGCGGCCGTCGCCGGAACCGACGGCTAGGTCAGCGAGGGGGCCATGGCCCCGTCCCACTTCGGCTCGTGGCTCGGCAGTCGCAGCAGCAGCCGCGCCCCGCCGAGGGGGCTGACGTCCAGTCGTGCCGAGCCACCGTGCAATTCGGCCTGCTGGGCCACCAGCGCCAGTCCGAGCCCGGAGCCCGACCGCGACGCGGTGGTACCGCGGGCGAAACGTTCGAAGACCGCGGCCCGCTCCTCCTCCGGCACGCCGGCCCCGTTGTCGTCGACGGCGATCTCGACACCGGCGACCGAGCTCACCACGCTGAGCCGAATCTCAGTGGCCCCACCGTGTTTGACGGCGTTGGCGATCGCGTTGTCGATCACCAGCCGCAGACCGGCGGGCAACCCGACGATCATCTTCGACGGCGACGGCACCAGCGTGACCCGAAGCCGGGGGTACACCCGTTGGGCGTCGTGTGCGGCGCGGTCGAGCATCTCGGTGACGTCGAAGGACACGAAGTCGTCGGCGGTGGTCAGCTCGCCCTGGGCGAGCCGCTCCAGGGCCGTCAGCGTCGCCTCGATCCTGCCCTGGGTGCGCACCACGTCGTTGACGACCTCGTCGCGCTGCTCCTGGGCCAGGTCCAGCGTGGAGAGCACCTCGAGGTTGGTGCGCATCGCCGTCAGCGGGGTGCGCAACTCGTGGGACGCGACGGCGGCGAAGTCGCGCGCGGACTCCAATGCCGCCTTCGTGCGCTGCTGCTCGGTGCCGATGCGGGCGAGCATGCCCTCGACCGCCTCGGCGATCTCGACGGCTTCCCGCACGCCACGCACCTGCACCCCGTCGGGCATCGACTGGGCGTTGATCGCCCGGGCCTGCTGCGCCAGCAGCCGGAACGGCACGATCATGAGCAGCGAGATCACCCAGCCCACCAGCACGGTGCCCACGATCACGCCGCTGCAGATGAGCAGGACGCGCAGGTGCAGCTGGTCGATGCGGTGCTGGGTCTCGGCCAACGGCGCACCAAGGGCGATCGTGCCGGGGCCCGCGGAGAAGGTCCGCACCCGGTAGGGCACCCCGCCGATCTCGGTGGTGGCGTATCCGTCGGGTAATTCGGGCAGCACGACGTCGGGCGGCACCGACACGGTGAGTCCACCGATGCGCGCGGTGCGGACGACGTTGCCGTCGGGCTTGGGCTGGCGGGCGTCGGTGTTGGGCGTGGCGCTCAACAGGTTGCTGACGTCGCCGAGGCTGCTCACCGAGTCGAGTCGGCGGTCGAGCTGGCTGTACTGGTCGTCGGTGACGCCCACCCACACCCAGGTGCCGAGCACGATCACCAGGACGATCACCGACAGCGCGGCGACCACGACGATCGCCCGCAGGGACAGCACCCTGGTGAGCGGCCGCAACAGCCGGTAGACGCGGTCGTTGAGTTCCACTATCGAAGCCGCGCGCCCAACCCGGCGGCGGCCCGCGGGGTCCGTCGGGCCGGCAGATCCTCGATCGACACGTGCACCAGATTACTGACCCGGCTTCGTGATGATCGTGAAGGTCGTCCGGGGGCCTACCCGAAGTGGGCCTTGGGGATTTGCGCGTGCACGCCGACGGTCTTGTCGACGACCTGGCTGATCGAGAAGTTCGCCGCGGCCGACAGGTAGGCGTATGCGGTCGGACGATCCATGCCACGGTCGTCTTGGAGGAAGTTCAACGCGTTGACGACAGCGCGCCGCATGGTGACGTTCAGGTCGCTGCCTTGACCGTTGGCCCCGCCGTCGGGGTCGGACAGCCCGATCGGAATCCAGACGTCCGCGTTCTCGGCGAAGGGGTACGCATGGGCGACCGACGGCGCGTCCCCGCTGCCCTTCTTGCAGACCGTCAACCGGAAGGTGCCGCGCAGGGCTCCCTCCATTGCCGTCAGTGCGACCTCGCCGTCGCCCATCGCCATGTGGGGATCGCCGACGTAGAACAGCGCGCCGTCTGCGAACACCGGCAGATAGAACGTCGAACCGGGGCCGAGCAGGCCGATGTCGATGTTTCCGCCGCCGAGGGTGGGTGGAATCGAGTTGGCGTTCGGCGACGTCAGGCCGGGTGCGCTCGCGTAGGCGACGCCCATCATCCCCATGAAGGGCCGCAGCGGAAAGCGCACGGCCGCAGTGCCGAACGGCATGACACCGTGGCCGTCCTCGACGGCGGTGAAGGTGGAGACGTTGCCGTACTGAGCCGGTTTCTTGGTCTTCCTGCCGTCGGCGGCCGGGGGTGGCATCACTTCCGCGAGTGTGATGCCCGCCGGTGGCGATCCGTCGGAAGTCAGGCCGAGCGCGCCCTTGCCGTGGCGGCTCGACACCACGCCGTATGGGACCCTCGGGATGGCCTCGAGCGTTTCGATCTTCAGCACGTCGCCCGGTTGGGCGCCCTCGACGCAGATGGGGCCGGTGACGACGTGCGGGCCGTCGACGTCGAAATTGCGCGGCGTCCGGTCGTATCCCGCCGCGACGTCCACTGCGTCGCGGAGGACGTCGGACTCCTTGACGCCATGAGACCCGAAGTACTCCACGGGATTTCGACCCTGATCTTCCAGGATCCCTTCGTGCGACACCGTGTCGACGGTGACCGTCTGGCCCGACTTCATCCGAAGCACCGACGTCGACTCCACCGTCGGGACGTAGCCCCACAGCACCTGGTCGACCTCCGAACTCAAGTAGTGGTCCCCAGGTCTGTCGCCGCTGCCCGGCTGAAGGACCGGGCCGCTGCGCGATGCCGACGGGTCCGACGGGGTGGCACCGCTGCCGCCGCCGGCGGCCGACGAGCACGCTGCCGCGGTGCCGACGACGCCGACGCCGGCGACGATTCCGGCCACCGCCTGCGCGAATCCCCGGCGGCCGATACCGCGGGCGATGGTCTCGACAGCGTGTTCGGCCAGTGAATCGGTCATGGAGAGCTCCCAGCTCGTCGAGGGGCGAAGCGGTCCGTGCAGGGTTTCCCACCCCCTGTTTCTGTGAAGTTGCTGGCACGTAACGCTTCGCGACGGCGGGTTAGCCGACGCGGTAACGGGAAGTCCCGTGTCATGAGCGCAGCGCCGATCACGGCCACACCGGGCCCGCTCCGACAAGCCGTCGTCGGCGCGGGCATCGGCAACACCGTGGAGTGGTACGACTTCGCCATCTACGGCTTCCTGGCCACCTACATCGCCCAGAAGTTCTTCCCGTCGGTCGACGAGACCACTGCACTGCTCAGCACGTTCGCGGTCTTCGCGGTGGCGTTCTTCATGCGTCCGCTCGGCGGCTTCTTCTTCGGTCCGCTCGGGGACCGAATCGGGCGCAAGCGAGTCCTGGCGATCGTGGTGGTGCTGATGTCGCTGTCCACGTTGGGCATCGGCCTGGTGCCGAGCTACGACGCGATCGGTGTGGCGGCGCCGCTGTTGCTGGTGGCCCTGAGGTGCGTACAGGGATTCTCCGCAGGCGGTGAATACGGCAGCGGCGCATGCTTTCTGGCCGAATTCGCCCCGACGCGGCACCGCGGGCTGGTGGTCGCGTTCCTGGTGTGGTCGGTGGTGGTGGGCTTTTTGCTGGGCTCGGTGACCGTCACCGCGCTGGAGGCGGTCCTCTCCGAGGACGCGATGAATGCCTACGGCTGGCGCATCCCCTTCCTCGCCGCAGGTGTTCTCGGCGTGGTGGGTCTCTACATTCGGCTGCGGCTGCGCGACACCCCCGAGTTCGAGAGCCTCCAGGACTCCGGCGAGGTCGCCGAATCCCCGCTTCGGGAGGCGGTGCGCACGGCGTGGCGGCCGATCCTGCAGATCATCGGCCTGGTCGTGGTCCACAACGTCGGCTTCTACGTCGTGTTCACCTACCTACCCACCTACTTCACCAAGACCTTGGGCTTCACCAAGATCGACGCCTTCGTCTCGATCACCGTGGCCAGCGTCGTGGCTTTGGTGCTGATCCTGCCGCTGGCCACATTGTCGGATCGTGTCGGACGCAAACCGGTGTTGATCGCCGGTGCCGTCGGCTTCGCGGTCTTCGCCTACCCCTTGTTCAGTCTGCTCAACGCCGGTTCACTCGGCGCCGCCGTCGCCGCGCACGCCGGATTGGCAGCCCTGGAGGCGGTATTCGTCTCGGCGTCACTGGCCGCGGGTGCCGAATTGTTCCCGACGCGGGTGCGGTCGACGGGGTATTCGATCGGCTACAACGTGTCGGTGGCGGTGTTCGGGGGCACCGCCCCCTACGTCGCGACCTGGCTGACCGACCGCACCGGCAATCCCGTGGCGCCCGCCTACTACGTCATCGTGGCGGCGGTGGTGACCCTCGCGACGGTGCTGACGATGCGGGAGACGGCCAACCGTCCGCTAGCGCGCGGGTTCGACGACCCATCGCCCGTGGCGAAGCACCCCGACCACCCGCAACTCTGAATCGAGCACCACTGCATCGGCTTTCGCGCCGGGACCCAGACCGTCGGCCGGCAGTCCGAGCGCTCGGGCAGGGTTGAGCGACGCCTGCCGCACCGCCAATTCCAGTGCCTCGTCCCTTGGCAGTCCGCTGTGGTGGACGGCGAACCGGAACACCACGTCCATCGTCGCCGTGCTGCCTGCGATGGTGTCGGTGCCGGCCACCGAGGCGACCCCGGCCACGACGTCCACGGCCAGCGGCCCCAGGTGGTAGCGACCGTCGGCCATGCCGGTCGCCGCCATGGCGTCGGTCACCAGCGACACTCGGTCGGGTCCGACGCTGCGCGTCACGTGGCGGTAGATCGCCGGGGCGAGGTGCACGCCGTCGGCGATCAGCTCGACGGTCACCCGCGGGTCCTCCATCAGTGCGACGACGGGCCCTGGCTCACGCCGGTCGACGGGCCGCATCGCGTTGAAGAGATGGGTGCCGACCGTCGCGCCCGCGTCGACCGCGGCGAGTGTCTGCTCATAGGTCGCCTCGGTGTGCCCGACCGCGGCCACCACGCCGGCTGCCACCAGTCGACGGATCGCCGCCAGCGCGCCGTCGCGCTCGGGAGCGATGGTGACCATGCGAACCGCACCGCCACCCGCGGCGAACACGCGGTCGATCTCGTCGGGTTCGGGGTCACGCATCAGTCCGGGTTGGTGGGCGCCGCACCTCTTGGTGGACAGCCACGGGCCCTCCAGATGGATGCCGTCAATCAGGCCGCTGTCGACGTCGGCGGCCAAACCCGTTACTTGCCTCAGCAATTCGTCCGGACCCGCGGTGACGAGGGAGGCGATCAGCGCCGTGGTGCCGTGGCGCCGATGCAGATCCGTCGCGGTGGCCGTCTCGGAGTGGGTCGCGGAGGTGAAGTTGGCTCCGCCACCGCCGTGCACGTGCGCGTCGACGAACCCCGGGACCACTGTCACCGCACCCAGTTCTCGGTCCGCGGGGCGTGGTGGCGCCCCACTGCCGACGGCCGCCACCGCGCCCCCGTCGACGTCGATCCATCCGGGCCGCAACGTTTCTCGGCCGGTGAGCAGGGTGTCGGCGGTGACGAGCACTCAGATTCCCTGCCAGGCCGGCTTCGAGCGGTAGGTCTCGCGGTAGTAGTCGACGAGCTGCAGCCGGCGGGCGGCCGCGTCGTCGAGCAGCACCGTGGCGTGCGGGTGGTGCTGCAGGATCGTGGCGGGCCACATCGCACTGACGGCGCCTTCGACGAGGTGGTGGACCGCCTCGGCCTTGCTGCGGCCGGTGGCCACCAGGATCAGATGCCTGGCCTCCATGATGGTTCCGAGGCCCTGCGTCAGGCAGTGCGTCGGCACCGCATCCACGTCACCACCGAAGAACCGGGCGTTGTCGACGCGTGTCTGTCGTGTGAGGGTCTTGATGCGCGTGCGCGACGCCAGCGAGGAGCCCGGCTCGTTGAACGCGACGTGCCCGTCGGTCCCGATCCCGAGGATCTGCAGGTCCACTCCACCGGCGTCGTGAATGGCGGCTTCGTATGCCGCGCAGGCGGACGGAATGTCGTCGGCTGCGCCGTCGGGGCTGGACACTGCGCCGGGTGCGAAGTCGACCCGCGAGGTGAACACCTGGTCGATGACGTTGCGGTACCGCTCGGGGTGGTCGGCGGGCAGGCCGACGTACTCGTCGAGGGTGAATCCGCGGGCCTGCGCGAAGGACACCAGCCCCGCGTCGCAGCGCGCCGCCAGTTCGTCGTAGATCGCCAGTGGTGACGACCCGGTGGCCAACCCCAGGACGGCGTCGGGTTTCCTGCTCAGCAGGGCGCCGATCGCGTCGGCGGCGACGGCGCCGATGTCGGCGGCGTCGCGGCAGATGACGACTTCCATTACTTGTTCGCGGTGAAAAGGTGTGCGCCGGTGGCGATGTCCGCGCCCTCGAGGACCGATTCGCCGGCGATGACGTTGTCGGCCTCGCGCTCGTCCATGACCACGACGGGCACGATGGGGTTCAGACCCTTGGCGACGATCGCGGGGACGTCATAGGAGATGACGAGTTGACCGGCGGTGACGACGTCGCCCTCGGTGGCATGCGCGGTGAAGCCCTCACCGCCGAGCGCGACGGTGTCCAGACCGAGGTGGACCAAGACCCCGACGTTGTCGGGAGTCATCACCACGTAGGCGTGCGGCATGAGTTTGAGGAGCTTGCCGCCGACGGGGGCGACGGCCTCGGTGACCTGGTGCGGCGGTTCGACGGCGGCGCCGTACCCGACCATGCCCTGGGAGAAGACCGGATCCGGAACGTCCTGCAGTGGGACGGCGCGCCCCGCGACCGGCGCGAGGACGTGTGTGGTGCTCATCTGCTCAACAATACGAGTACCGCTGCAACCGGGTCTCGTGATCCCGGGTTCTCGTCTAGGCTTCTCCCGCAGCCGGGGCGGCGGCCAACGCGTGCCGCAGAGGAGGGCGACGTAACATGACTGACACCACGAAACCTGCAGGAACACAGCATAAGTCGGGTGTGCGAATCCCTGGCTTCGCGCAACTACAGCGACTCGGCAAGAGCTTGATGCTTCCGATCGCGGTCCTGCCCGCAGCGGGAATCCTGCTGCGGCTGGGGCAGGATGACCTGCTGGGCAGCATCAAGGCACCGGTCATCGGGCCGTTCTTCCAGGCGATGACCGCGGCGGGTGACGCGATCTTCAGCAACCTTCCGCTGCTCTTCGCCGTCGGCGTCGCGATCGGTTTCGCCAAGAAGGCGGACGGTTCGACCGCACTGGCCGCCGTCGTCGGATACCTGGTGGTGCAAGCGGTCTTCAAGACCATGTCGCCGGTGGTGCTGGCCGGTGAGGTGGACAAGGCAGGCGAGCAGGCGCAGATCAACTACAGCGTGTTCGCCGGAATCTTGGTCGGGTTGCTCACGGCGTACTTGTTCGACAAGTACCACACCATTCAATTGCCTTCGTATCTCGGCTTCTTCGGCGGTCGACGCTTCGTTCCCATCGTGGTGTCCCTGGCGTGCCTGTTCCTCGCGTTCGCGATGAGTTATTGCTATCCGCTCTTCGACGCCGGCCTGACCGGGCTTGGCAAGTTCATCGGCGGGTCGGGAGCCATCGGCGCGTTCATCTACGGATTCGCCAACCGGATGCTGATTCCGTTGGGCCTGCACCACATCGTCAACTCGTTCGTGTGGTTCATCTACGGCGACTACCAGACCCCCGACGGCAAGGTGGTCACCGGCGAGCTGACTCGGTTCGCGGCGGGCGATCCCTCCGCCGGTCTGCTCACCTCCGGCTTCTACCCGATCCTCATGTTCGGACTGCCCGCGGCGGCGTTGGCGATGATTCACGTCGCGAACAAGAAGCAGCGCAAG
Organism: Mycobacterium yunnanensis; assembly: GCF_025823185.1. Taxonomy (GTDB): domain Bacteria; phylum Actinomycetota; class Actinomycetes; order Mycobacteriales; family Mycobacteriaceae; genus Mycobacterium; species Mycobacterium yunnanensis. Next base: position 10,449 of record NZ_JACKVK010000022.1, on the reverse strand, counting down.
GTGGCGGTGGGCATCCTGTCGGCGGCCGCGTTGACCGCCTTCCTGACGGGGGTGACCGAACCGCTGGAGTTCGCGTTCATGTTCGTCGCGTTCCCGCTCTACGTCGTGCACGCCGTCCTGACGGGCCTGTCGCTGGCCATCGCGTACCTGCTCGACATCCACCTGGGCTTCTCGTTCTCCGCCGGCCTGATCGACCTGTTGCTCTACGGCACCGCACCCGCGGCGAAGAACATCCCGCTGCTCATCGGGATGGGGGTCGCCTTCTTCGTCGTGTACTACCTGCTGTTCCGCTTTGCGATCGTGAAGTGGAACATGCGCACCCCCGGCCGGGAACCCGAGAACGAATTCGAGGCCGAGGAACGCGCCAACCTCGGTGAGGGAGAGGTGTCGGCCACGACGGTCGCGGCGGGCGGAACGGGTACCGTGACCGCCACGTCCGTGACACAGGCCCCCGTCGCCACAGACAGTACGGCCGAGCGACTCATCGAGGCGTTCGGCGGTCGGGACAACCTGGTCAACGTGGACGCGTGCATCACGCGCCTTCGCATGGAGGTCGCCGACCCGTCGAAGGTCGACCAGGCGCGGTTGAAGGCCCTCGGCGCCGCCGGGGTGATCGAGGTCGGCAACAACGTCCAGGCCGTCTTCGGCACCCAGGCCGAGGCGCTGAAGAACGACATCAAGGACGTCCTCTAGTCCGTCTGCGGCAGGTCCTTCGGCAAGACCACGGCGGCGATCGCGGCTGCGACGACGGCCAGCGCCAGGATGGTGCCTGCGACGGCAGGCCAGCCGTACCGGTCGAAGGCCACGCCGCCGAACCATCCGACGACGCTGGAACCGCCGTAGTAGAAGAGGTTGTAGAGCGAGGAGGCCTGCGCCTTGCCGACGGGCGCCGACTGGCCCGTCCACCCGGAGGCGATCGAGTGCGCGCCGAAGAATCCGGCGGTGGCCACGACCAGACCGGCGAGCACGACGAACACGTTGTCGCTCAGCGTGATCGCCACACCGGCCACCATGATGGCGACGGAGACCATCAGGACCCGCTTGCGGCCGAAGCGCGTGGCCTCCGCACCCGCGCGCGATGACGCCCAGGTGCCTGCGAGATATGCCAGGAACACCAGGCTGACCAGGAACGAGGGCAGGAAGAACGGTGCTCCGGTCAACCGGAAGCCCAGGAAGTTGTACAGCGCGACGAAGCCGCCCATCAGCAGGAAGCCCTGCGCGAACAGCGCGAGCTGCCGCGGTGTGCGCAGATTGACCGCCAACCGATGGGCGAGAGTCCCGTCCGGCCCGGCTCCCCGCCGGGGAACGAAGCCGCGCGGCGAGGGTGCCAGCTTCACGAAACCCATTGCCGCGCAACCACACAGTGCCGCGACGGTGAACACTCCCCCGCGCCAGCCGACGAACTCGGCCACCGGGCTGGCGACGAGGCGGCCCAGCAGTCCACCGATGGTGGTACCCGCGACGAAGGTGCCAGCGGCCCGTGCGGCGTGCGCGGGGTCGATCTCCTCGGTCAGGTACGCCACGGCGATCGCGGGCACCCCGCCGACGAAGAGACCTTCGAGGAAGCGCCCGGCGAGAAGGACGTCGTAGGTGGGCGCGAAGGGCACCACGAGCCCGATGGTGGTGGCGACGCCGACGGAGATCGTCATCGCCTTGACTCGCCCGATGCGGTCGGCCAACGTCGACCACGGGATGACGCCGAGCGCCAGGCCGACGGTCGACGCCGAGATCGTCAGCGCCGCGTCGGCGGCGCCGATGTGGAGGCCGCTCGCGATGAGCGGTAGCACCGCTTGCGGCGAGTAGAGCTGGGCGAAGGTCGCCACGCCGGCGCAAAACAGTGCGGCCAACAGCCGTCCGTATTCGGCCGATCCTCGGCTGTGGCCCACCCATTGCGGCGTGGGGATCTGTTCGACGGACACTCGTGCCACGGTAGGAAGCCCCAACTCATGTGTCCAATGCATGATCCTGATCGGGTCGATACGCCAGACGTATCATCGGTCGTCACGCGCCGGACGTCTCGGTCAGGGACCGGCCAAGAAATCTACGAAGCGCCGGGCCGGCGGGGCCAACGGGCGGTCCCGCTGCCACACCAGGCCCACCTCTCGCTTGGCACCTCGGTTGGTCAGTGCGACGTGCACGCTTCTGGTCGGGCCGGCGTCCTCACGCGGGACGGGCACCACGGCGACGCCGAAACCAGCGGCGACCAGGCCCTCCATCGTGGGGATCTCGGTGGCCTCGAACACGATGTCCGGCACGAGGCCCTCCTCGGCGCACAGCTCGTCGGTGACCTGCCGCAGCCCGTACCGTTCGGCCAGCGCGACGAAGGGCTCCCCTGCCGCCGCCGACAGTCGGGTGCGGGCTCGGGTGGCCAGCCGGTGTCCCGGTGGAACGGCCAGACACAGCCGTTCGACGTAGAGCCCTCGCCACACGACGCCCGCGCCGTCGGGCCTCGGGGCGGTGATCGCCAGATCGGCCTGACCGGTGAGCACCCGCTGGGTGATCTCGTGCGCCGGACCCTGGAACAGTTCGAAGCCGATTCCTGGCACGGCGTCACGGAAGCGCCGAAGTTGTTCGGGCACGTACCAGCTCGCCAGCGAGTGCAGGAAGGCCAGCCGCACGCGTCCGCGGTCGGGGTCGAGCAGGGCGGCGATGCGGTCGCCGGCCGAGTGCATCTCCGCGATGCTCCGCCGTGCGTGCTCGAGCATGATGTGCCCGTAGGCGTTGAGCCGGAGTCGGCGGTTGACCCGGTCGAAGAGCGGGGTGCCCGCCTGCTCCTCGAGGCGCGCCAAGGCACGCGAGAGCGTCGGCTGACTCACCTTCAGCTCGGCGGCCGCGACCGTCACGTGCTCGGTCTCGGCGAGGGTGACGAACCACTGCAGCTCCTCGAGGCGCACCGCCCGACCATAGCGAGTCGGGCCGTCACCGACCGGCCACGGAGCGCTCCAGGTAGGCAAGCGCGCTCGCCCCATTGGGTGCGACGTGGATCAACTCGGCGGACGGGATGGGCAGGAATCCGTCGGCGTCCATCCTCTCGAGTTGTCGGGCGAGCCCGTCGTAGAACCCCGCCGTGTTGAGTAGCACGACCGGCTTCTGGTGAAAGCCGTGCTTGCGCAATTCGAGGATCTCGGTGGCTTCGTCGAGCGTGCCCAGTCCGCCGACCATGACGACGATCGCGTCACATCCGGCCAGCAGCAACGCCTTTCGCTCGGCGAGGTCGGCGGCGAACACCATCTCGTCGGCGTCGACCCTGGCCTTGGCGCGGAGGAATTCGACCGAGACTCCGACCAGCCGCCCACCCGAGGCCCGGACGCCGTCGGCAACCACCTTCATCAGTCCGGTGTCGGAACCACCCCACACCAGCGTGTGACCGCCGGCGCCGAGCAGGGCGGCGAACTCCTCGGCTGCGGTGGTGTACCGCTCGTCGAGGTCGGCGGCGGAGAGAAAGACGCAGACCTTCACGCGCCCAGTATGCGTGGTGCACACCTGCCTCACAGCTGGATATTGTCTACTGTACTTAGATGAGGTCCCGACGATGCAAGAGGTGAACCACGTGGCTGCAACGGAGACGACGTTCGACGGAGTACGGGTGCGATTCGACAGCGACCGCACCGTGCCGGAGTTGTACGACGCACTGCTCGCCGACGTCGGCACCCACCCCGTGCCCATCAACGACATCGCCGCCCAGCACGCCGACTGGGCGTCCTACGAGCACGCCGTCGAACAGTACGTCGGGCCCCACGGATTCATGCTGTTTGCGACGTTCGACCACGGCGCCTGGATCGGAAAGGCCGGCATCGACCGTCGCGTACTGCGCGTCATCGTGGGCAACCCGCTGATCGCCATCACGATGCTGCGCCACGACATCACGGCCGGACTGTTCGCGCCGGTGGAACTGCTGCTGACCGAGGAGGACGGCGACCGCAGCGCCCTGACCTACGTGCGCCCGTCGTCGCTCATGGTCGTCGAACCCAACCCGCCGCTGCTGGAGGCCGCCCTCGCCCTCGACGAAAAACTGGCCGCCATGGCCGAGTCGGTCACCGCCGGTTAGGACCGACGCGCACTCAGCGGCCGTGGGCGGCGAAGAACTGCGCGCTCGCCAGCGACGCGTTGGTAGCCGTCGTGGTCAGCCCCGCCCCCGGGAGGGTGAAGTTGCCCGTCGGCCAGGTGTGCCCGCCGCCGTCGATCTGCAGGAGCACGACGTCGGTGCCGTCGGCGCATCCGACGGCGCTGAACCGGCGCACCGAGGTGCCGTCACCCGAATTGGGCAGTAGGTCTTCGACCGGGTCGGCCGAGCATCGGTCGATTCCGCGCCAGCGCGCCGAGAGCGCCGGCGCCGACAGGATGTCGCTGGGCCCGCCGCGACCCACCATGCCGCCGCCGTTGAAGGGCACGACGGGGTCCGCGGTGCCGTGGAAGGCCAGCACCGACACCGGCCGGGACGGATTGCACGCCACACCGGATCCCAACGTGCCCGAGACCGGGGCCACCGCGGCGATCACGTCGGCCCGGTCACATGCCAGCCGATTGGCCATGAAGCCGCCCGCCGACATCCCGGTCGCAAAGACTCGGCCCGGCGGAATGCCGTAGTCCCGGACCAGCCGGTCGGTCAGGGCGATCAGGAAGCCGACGTCGTCGACGCCCCGGCGGTCGGGCGTGGACGCACCACGCCCGTCGGCCCAGCTCTGGTCGATTCCGTCGGGGTAGGCCACCACGAAGCCCAGCGCGTCGGCGGCCGCGCCGTAGTTCGTGCTGGCCGCCTGTCCCGCTCCGTCCATCCCGGCGCCGTGGAGGTTGATCACCAGACCCGCGGGCTGGGCCACGCCGGCGGGGGCGTGCACGAGGTAGGTCCGCTGCAGACCGCCGAACGACAGCTCGCCGCGAACGTCCCCACCAGGAAACGCCGCCGCGGTGACGGCCAGGCCGACGAAGGCGCAACCGAGAACCGTCACCAGCGCGGTCAGGCGGACGAGGAGCGACCGAGTCGATGCGTGCATGCGGTCAGTGTCGACGGCGAAGTTGGACGGCGGGTGAACTTGGGAAGCTTGGCCGGGTGTGGTCACCTGCTCCCTGTACCGCGACCGTCGACGACCGAAACGCCTAGGCGCACCCGACCCGCTCGAAAGCCCACGTGAGGCGGCCCCCGGCGCGCCAGAATGGGCCGATGCGCTTCGGAAACTTCATGGCACCCTTCCATCCGGTCGGGCAGAATCCGACTCTGGCGATCGAACGGGACCTCGAGCTGATCGTCGCGATGGATCGCCTCGGGTTCGCCGAGGCGTGGATCGGCGAACATCATTCCGCCGGCTTCGAGATCATCTCCTCCCCCGAGGTCTTCATCGGCGTCGCCGCCGAACGCACCAAGCACATCAAGCTCGGCACCGGCGTCAGCTCGCTGCCCTATCACCATCCGCTGATGCTGGCCGACCGCATGGTGCTGCTCGACCACCTCACCCGCGGCCGGGTGATGCTGGGGTGCGGGCCGGGACAACTCACCTCCGACGCCCACATGCTCGGCATTCCCGCCGACGCGCAGCGGCCCCGCATGGAGCAGAGCCTCGATGCCATCACCCGCCTGCTGCGCGGGGAGACGGTCACCATGCACACCGACGGCTTCACGTGTGAGGACGCGCGTCTGCAGTTGAGGCCCTACACCGAGCCGTGTTTCGACATCGCGGTCGCCGCGTCGTTCTCGCCCACCGGGCCACGTGGGGCAGGCAAGCACGGCGTGGGCATGCTCTCGATCGCCGCGACCGCCCGCCAAGGCATGGATTTGCTTGCCCAGCACTGGAAGACGTGGGAGGACACCGCGTTGGAGCACGGTCACGTCGCCGACCGGTCCAAGTGGCGTCTGGTCGGACCGATGCATCTGGCCGAGACCCGCGAGCAGGCCGAGCGTGACGTCGAGCACGGCATCGTCGAGTTCTCCCAGTACTTCAAGCACCTGCTGCCCGCCGGACCGGTGCAGGGCGACACCGTCGCCGAGATCCTGGCCAACAACCGGCAGTCCGGTTTCGCGGTGATCGGCACACCAGAGGACGCGGTGGCCAAGATCGACGAGCTCGTCGAGGCGAGCGACGGTGGATTTGGGGCGTTCCTGCTCTTCGACCACGACTGGGCACCGCCGGCCGAGAAGCTCAAGAGCTACGAACTCTTCGCCCAGTACGTGATGCCGCGCTTCACCGGGCAACTCGCCGCGCCGGCGGCCTCGCGGGACTGGGTGCTGGCCAGCGGGACGGAGTTCATGGACCGCGCCGCGCACGCGATCGGCAAGGCGATCTCCGACCACGAGGCCGAACGATCCGCCAAGCAGGCCTGACGCGCCGCGATGGATCCCCACGTGCAGGAGATGCTCGACGAGCACCAGCTCAAGGCGCTGGTCAACCTCTGTTGTCGCGCCGTGGACCGGGGTGACCTCGAGCTGGTGCGGAGCCTGTATCACCGGGACGCCGTCGACGCCCACGGTCGGAGGCCGATACCTGGACAAGTACCAAAAGCGCGAGGGCGGATGGGGTTTCGTCGAACGCTCGATCGTGACCGACTGGGCGCGCGTCGACGATCCGTCACCGGTGCGGTTCGACCACCCCCTGACGAGGGGTACGCCGCGCGGCACGCTGGACGCGAACGACCCGTCCCACCAATTCTTCTCGCTGCTTGGCTCTCGCTGAGCGGGGAACACCCCATCGATGGAGACCATCGACTACGCCCCAGGGCGGGCTGCCGACGTGTACGGCTCCCCGGACGACCCGGCCGTGCTGCTGTGGCACGGCATGCAGACCGATTCCAAGGGGGCACTGACGCCACTGGCCGCGTTGATCGCGGGCCACCGCCTCGCCGTCGTCGTCCCCAATTGGAATTCCCACGCCGCCGACGGCGGACGTGCCGATCTGCTCGCCTCGGCGGCGTTCGCGCGCGGCAACGCCGTGAACGCAGGCAACCTGGTCGTGGTCGGATGGTCGATGGGCGGGCTTGCCGCAGCAGGCGCGACGATGAACCCCGAGGTCGCGGGCATGCGCTTCGCTCACACCATCTGCCTGGCCGGGGCGTTCACCGCCACCGACCCGATCTCCGGCGGCCGGCTCGAGGAGCAGCCGAGCGTCGCACCGACCGGTGCGTTCACGCTGCTGCACGGCCTGCACGACGACGTCGTCCCCATCACGGTCTCCACCACGTTCGCCAATCACCTGGGCGACCATGGCTGGCCGGCGGAGGTGGTGGAGCTCGACGCGGACCACGGCTCGATAGCCGGTGCGGCCTACGACGCCGAGGGCGACCGCTACGTGCCGTCCGACGACCCGAGGACCGTCGACGTCGCACGCGAGGTCGCCGAACGCATTGCCGTGGCAGCGGGCCGCTGACCCACTAGGCCGGCCGCGACGACCTCGTCGCCACCCTGGCCGCCGCGTAGAGGACCGCACCCACCGCCAACAGGATCGCGCCGAACAACCACACCTTGGCGTCCTGCTGGGTGAGCAACAGGATGCACGACCCGACACCGAGGACCGGCGCAGGCGTCCACACCCGAAAGTGGTCGTGCTCGACGGTGTCTCGCCGCAACACCAGCACCGCCACGTTGGTCGAAATGAACACGAACAACAACAGCAGCACCACCGTCTCGGCAAGTGTGGACAGGTCCCCGACGAGGGTGAGCGCCATCGCCACGACCGTGGTCGCGACGATGGCGACCCATGGCGTCCGGCGGTTGGGCAGCACCCTGGTCAGGACCGCGGGCAGCAGCCCCTGTTCGGCCATGCCGTAGGTCAGCCGGCTGGACATGATCATCGTGAGCAGCGCGCCGTTGGCGACGGCGACGAGGGCGATGGCACTGAACACCCAGTCTGGGATGCCGACGCCCGACGCGCCGACGACGGCCAGCAGCGGGCCCGACGATTCCGCCAGTTCGCCGGGCGAGAGAGCGGTCGCGCTGGCGATGCCGACCAGGACGTAGACCACGCCCGCGGTGAGCAGTGAGCCGAACAGCGCTGTCGGATAGACCCTTTGCGGGTTGCGGACCTCCTCGATGACGTTGGCCGAGGTCTCGAATCCGACGAAGGAGTAGTACGCGACGATCGCCCCGCTCAGCACCGCCAGCGCGGGTGTCGCACCGGTGGGAAATTCCGTCACGCGGCCGACGTCGCCGCGGCCGCCGGAGACCATGACCGCCACGACGACGATCACGATCAGCAAGCCGGACAATTCGACGACCGTCATCACCACGTTGCTCTTGACGCTCTCGCTGATGCCCCGGGCGTTCAGGGCGGCAACCAACACGAGGAAGACCATGGCCGCGGGCACCGCGGGCACGTCGACGAAGGTGCGCAGGTAGTCACCGGCGAAGGCCAGGGACAGGCCGGCGGCACTGGTGACGCCGGCGGCCAGCATGCTGAAGCCGACGAGGAACGACACCAACGGCTTTCGAAAGGCACGTTCGGCGAAGACCGCGGCGCCGCCGGCCTTCGGGTACTTGGTGACCAACTCGGCGTAGGAACCGGCCGTGAGCAGCGCCAGCAGCAACGCCACCAGCAGGGGCGCCCACAGCGCGCCGCCGACGTCCTTGGACAGCACGCCCATCAGCGCGTAGATGCCCGCCCCGAGCACGTCACCGAGGATGAACAAGAACAACAGTGGGCCGGTGATACCCCGCTTGAGGGGCCCGTCGAGGTCCTCGTCGCCCGTGCGGGTCTCGGTGGTGCGCTCGGTCATGTTCGGCGTCTTACCCACTCGGGTGCGGCGCAAGCACGTTCGGCCGGGCGGAAATTCACGGGCTACGGTGGAGAAGATGGCGATCGAGACGGCAACTGCCGCACCCACCCTGTGGACGCCGGCCCGCGTCTTGGTGACCCGGTCGGCGTCCGAACTGCCACACGGCGCGGACATCATCGCGCGGTGCGAAGCGGCCGGAGTGGCCGACGTCCGGGTGCTCTCCGGCGACCGACTTCCGCCCCTGCGCGCCGAGAACGAGCGTGCGACCTACGCCCTGGCCAAGCGCACCATGGCCGTCGTCGTCGCCCCGCCGAGCAAGCGCCGGCTGCAACCCATCCCGCCGAGCGCCGATTGGCGTGTCGACCTTGCGGAGGGCTGTCCCGGGCACTGTCAGTACTGCTATCTGGCGGGGTCCCTGTCGGGTCCACCGATCACCCGGGTGTACGCCAACCTGCCCGAGATCCTGGCGGGGATGGACGATCACGTGGGGCGCGGCACGGTCACCTCCACCTCGGCCGAGAGGGCGTCGGAGGGCACCACGTTCGAAGCGTCGTGCTACACCGATCCCCTTGCGCTCGAACACATCACGGGGTCGTTGTCGACGACGATCGCCCACGTCGGCACCCACGACTGGCCAGGACCCGTGGGGCTGCGCTTCACCACCAAGTACGACGACGTGGCACCACTGCTGGACCTGCCACACGCCGGTCGCACCCGCGTCCGAATCTCGGTCAACGCCGACGAGGTGGCCAACCGCTTCGAGGGGGGTACGGCCCGCCTGCCGCAACGCCTTTCGGCGCTGAGCCAGCTGGCCCGACATGGGTACCGGGTGGGCCTCACCGTCGCCCCCATCATGCCGGTACCCGGGTGGCGGGAGGCGTATGGCGCACTGCTCGCCGACGTCGCCGCCGCCGTGGCGGGCGTGCCCGACCTCGACCTCACGGTCGAGTGCATCACGCATCGCTTCACCGAGACCAGCAGGGACGTGCTGTTGGGGTGGTACCCCCGTACCAAACTGGAGATGGACGACGAGCAGCGCACGCGCAAGTTCGGAAAGTACGGCGCCGCGAAGTACGTCTACCCCAAGGACGTCATGGGCGAGTTGCGTTCGTGGTTCGACTCCGCACTCGCCGACATCCTGCCGATGGCTCGACAGCTGTACTGGACCTGAGGCCCTCAGGAGGTCCAGCCGGTGGCGGGCGGCCACAGCTCGACGTCGGACCCGGCGTTGGTGAGGCGCACCTGCCGATACTCGTTGTCGGCGGCCGAGGCGACCTGGTCGGCGTAGACGCGACGTGCTTCGTCCTCGGAGCCCCGGACTACGACGGTCTCCCGCACTCCCTGGGTCTCGTCGCCCCCGAACGTCGCCCGAACCACGACGACGCACCATTCGTCCGCCGTTCGGTTGGCCGATGTGTTCATGCCGCCCCCTCAGTCCGTCGCGTCGCCCGATCGCTTGACCACGTCGGGCGCCACCTCACGGGTGGCCATGCCACCGCTGCGACCGTGATCGGCCGGGCCGGGCGGCGGCTCGGTCGCCTCGGTGTGCTCGTCGGTGGTCTGCTCGCGTTCATCGGCCATGGAAGGCAGATGCCCAGGCGAGCAGGTGTTCAACCGCGCCTAGATGTGATGTCCAGGGAGGTTGGTCAGTCTGGTGACTGGTGGGCGGCCTCCGATGGCGGAGTGGGCTCGGTGGTGATTGTAGAAGTGCAGCCAGCCCGGTAGCGCGGTGTTGCGTTGGTCGGTGGA
>NZ_JACKVK010000021.1 GCF_025823185.1 Mycobacterium yunnanensis | reverse complement strand
CCGTCGAACGGGTCTTGTCCGACAACGGGTCGGCCTACGTGTCCTACGCCTGGCGCGAGGCNTGCGCCGAACTGAACATCACCCCGAAGCGCACCCGCCCGTATCGGCCACAAACCAACGGCAANATCGAACGATTCCACCGCACGCTGGGCGACGGNTGGGCCTACGCACAGTTCTACGAATCCACCGACCAACGCAACACCGCGCTACCGGGCTGGCTGCACTTCTACAATCACCACCGAGCCCACTCCGCCATCGGAGGCCGCCCACCAGTCACCAGAC
>NZ_JACKVK010000020.1 GCF_025823185.1 Mycobacterium yunnanensis | reverse complement strand
CCACCGACACCAGCGTGACCGTGATCGACCCCAGCACCGGCACCCAACTCGGCACCACCTACACCGTCAACCGGGACAATTCATCGCTAGTCGTCGCCTACAGCCCCGACGGAACCCACGCCCTCATCACCACCACACCCCCCAACGACACCACCCGCACCCTGCTCGATGTCCTGCTGCTGTAGCGACGTGCCCATCGCCGGGCTCTGATCCGTAACTGCCTGTCGAAGTTGATGATTGGGCGCCAGACGCAGCATGCCACTGGCAGCGCCGGTGAAGTGCGTGATCGATCCTGGCTGGTCGAGCGCCGTACCCGCACCGACTGTCCTCTAGTTCTTCGGGCGTGGGTGATCGTGACTGTCAGCTTCCACGGGGGCCAATGCGTTCACGGCCTGCCGCACCGCCTGATCCAGTGCCTCCACCCGATCGGCCTCCGAAAATTGATCTCCGCCATCTGACACAGCAGCCCTCCCATGTCCTGCAGGGGCAACCCCCACGATGACGCGGCGTACCCGTGTCAACGAAGCCCAACCCTCGCTGATTCACGCGTTGAGACCGTTTTCGGCTACCTGTATCGCCGAAATGCAGTAGTGCCGGGGCGTCGATGTCTACCTCGTGACCGTCGGCTCACCACCCCCGCCACCAGTGCTTTCATCCCTTCCCGCTTCGCGGGGTGAGCGTGGCAGCGTGCCGGGCGGCCCGGTGCGCGAGTCGAAATCAGCAGCTGCGGGGTGGGACTACTGCACTTTGGGATTCGACTACTGCATTCGTCGCTGACGTCACTTCTTAGGGGTCACCGGCGGTGGTGATGGGACGTTTCGCATCGGCGTCGTCGTATGGCAAACCGCGACAACGTCTAGGACGCGCTCCGTTCCCACGATCACCGCATCCGTGTTCTACGGGTGTGGAATCGGTGGGACGGCAAGCGCGGCAACGCCGGCGCAGGCGGCACCGGCGCACCCGGCGTCCAGGGCGCCGACGGTGCCGCGGGCTAGCCGACAGCCCATTCAGCGCGAGCGCCGAACCGCATTAGCAGTTCTAATGCGGCGTCAAAATCATTAGCTGTACGTCACGACGGCCCACTCGTAGCGTCGAGGCATGCACTCCCCCGCCGTCGTCGGCTTCCTGGCTTCGTTCGCCCTGATCGCCGCGATCGGGGCTCAGAACGCGTTCGTCCTGCGGCAAGGCATCCGACGCGAACACGTGCTGCCGGTGGTCGCCCTGTGCACACTGTCCGACGCCGTACTGATCGTCGCGGGCATCGCCGGTGTCGGCACGCTGATCGCCGCGCACCCCGCAGCATTGAGCGTCGCCACCTACGGCGGCGCCGCCTTCCTCGCCGGCTACGGCCTGCTCGCCGCCAAGCGCGCGTGGCAGCCGCCCGCCTGGTCGTCCGGGCTGTCGCCCTCGACCGCGGCGCCCGCCCGGCTGACCGGAGTGCTGCTCACCTGCGCCGCGCTGACGTTCCTGAACCCGCACGTCTACCTCGACACCGTCGTGCTGCTCGGGGCGCTGGCCAACGAACAGCACGACGGCCGCTGGGCGTTCGGTGTCGGCGCGATCACCGCGAGCGCGGTCTGGTTCACCGGGGTGGGCTTCGGCGCCCGGCGGCTCTCGGGGCTGTTCGCCAAGCCGTTCACGTGGCGGGTACTCGACGGCGTCATCGCGACCACCATGATCGGACTTGGGGTGATGCTTGCGACGCGTTAGGGCGCGACCACGACCCCGAAGAGGTTTCCTGGGAAGCAGACGGCGCCGTTGCACCACGTTCCGTAGGAACCGAGACCGGGCTGCACGGGCGGCGGCGCATCCGTGCCACGAATGTCACCCTGCGCGCAGACGACCGTCCCGCTGGAGTCGTTGCACCCGGCGACCGCCGCCGGGGCGCCTGCCACACCGGCCCCCGCGACGCCGACCGTCACGACGACGACGGACCAGCGTCGGTGAATTCTCATGACCACTCCCAAGGTGTCCCTCAATCATGCACCCGCACGAGCCATCATGGTGTCCATGAGCCCCACGAAGTCTGTCTTCATCACCGGCGCCGCCGCCGGCATCGGCCGTGCCACCGCCCTGTCCTTCGCGAAGAAGGGGTACGTCGTCGGCGCCTACGACATCGACGAAGTCGGTCTCAAGAGCCTCGCCGACGAGATCGAAGACCTCGGCGCCACGGCGGTGACCGGTCACCTCGACGTCACCGACGCCGACGAAATGGCCCAGCGGGTAGGTGAATTCGCCGCCGCCGCGGGCAACCGCCTCGACGTCTTCATCAACAACGCTGGGATCCTCGTCGCCGGGCGCTTCGAAGAGATCGCCGTCGCGACGCATCACAAGGAGATCGACATCAACACCAAGGGTGTGGTGAACGGGTTGCACGCCGCGTTCCCGTACCTTCGGTCGACCCCCGGAGCGGTCGTGGTCAACCTGTCCTCGGCGTCAGCGATCTACGGCCAGGCCGAACTGGCCAACTACAGCGCCACGAAGTTCTTCGTCCGCGCCGTCACCGAGGCGCTCGACCTGGAATGGAAGCGCTACGGCATCCGAGTGATCGCGATGTGGCCGCTCTACGTGCAGACCGCGATGACCACCGACGTGAAGACGGGCACGACCGATTCGCTCGGCATCCGGTTGACCGCCCAGGACATCGCCGACGACATCCTGGCCGCCGTCGACCCCTCGTGGCCGCGTCGGCTGATCCATCAGGTGCACTTCCCCGTCGGGTCTCAGGCCAAGACGCTGGCCGTGGGCGCCCGGTTCTCGCCGGCGTGGCTGACCCGGCTGGTCAACAAGCGCCTCGCCCACAGCTAAGGGTCCGGTCGCTCAACTCCTCTTGCTGGGGATCACGATCACCACGATGAGCGTGATGATGCTGAAGAACAGCCCGAGGATGCCCCAGCCAATAGCGCTGCGCCCCTTGGTGCCTGCGATCACCGCGCAAATGATGGCGGCGATGATGCTGCCGATCGCCACGAAGATGCCCTTGATGCCCCGCAGGATGAAACCCGCCGCCTCGACGTTGTCCGAAGCGAGCAGTACGACGTTGTGCAACATTGCGGGCGCCTCCAAGACGGGCCTTGTCCGGCGTCGATCGCCGGCCACATCGGGTACCCACGCCACCGGAGCCAAACCTGGCTGGGGCCGTCGTGACGCAATCCCCAGCAAGCTCCCAGCGCAGCGCGACGGACGGTTCGGTCACCCAGCCGTCGAACGGCGGGATACGCTCGCCGCGTGCCACCATCTGTGACCCGCCGGAGTTTCCTGGCGATGACCACGGGTCTCGCGTTCACCGCCGTAGCCTGCGGCTCCGACAAACCCGGCACGGTAGCCGGCGACGGGTCGGTCACCGTCACGCACGCGTTCGGGGAGACCAAGATCCCGTCGGCGCCCAAGCGGGTCGTCAGCGCGGGCTTGACCGAACAGGACGACCTGCTCGCCCTCGGGATCGTCCCGATCGCGGTCACCGACTGGTTCGGTGGCGAACCCTTCGGCACCTGGCCGTGGGCCCTGCCCAAGCTCGGTGCCGCGCAACCCGTCGTGCTGAACCTGTCCGACGGCATCCAGGTCGACCAGATCGCCGCTCTCAAGCCAGATCTCATCATCGCCGTCAACGCGGGTCTCGACCAGGACACCTACGCCAAACTGTCCGCAATCGCGCCCACCATCGCACAATCCGGCCAGAGCGCGTTCTTCGAACCGTGGAAGGATCAGGCCAACGCGATCGGCCAGGCGGTGTTCAAGTTCGACGACATGACCAAGCTCATCGCCGACGTCGACGCCAAGTTCACCGACGTGGCCAAGAACGACTCCGCGTTTGGCGGCAAGAAGATCCTCGTGACCAGCGCGACGGCGTTTCAGGATCAGTACGACCTCACCCCTCCCGGGTGGCGCACCGAGTTCCTGACCCAGATGGGCTTCGCCGTGCCGGACTCGGTCAACGCCTACGTGAAGGACGACCGGGCCCGGGTGCCGCGCGACAAGATGGCCTCGGTGCTCGACGCCGCCGACGTCGTCGTCTGGAAGACCGAGAGCGACGAGGAGCAGGCAGCACTGGTCGCCGATCCCATGTTCGCGACGCTGAAGTCGACCGGTGCCAACCGCAACGTCTTCACCGGCAAGGATCTCGCCGGTGCGCTGGCGTTCTCCTCGGTGCTGTCACTGCCCGTCGTGGCCGATCGGTTACCGCCGATGATCAACAAGGTGCTCACCTGAGAAGATGACCGGGTGACGACGCCCGAAACAACCGACCAGCGCCCAGGATTCGCACAGGTTGGCTCCGCCTACTATCCCGTCCTCGTCGCCGTGTTCACGGCCCTGGTCATCATCTCGAACGTCACCGCCACCAAGGGCGTCGCGTTCGGCCCGATCCTGACCGACGGCGGCTTCATCGTCTTCCCCCTGACTTACATCATCGGCGACGTCCTGTCCGAGGTGTACGGATTCAAGGCGGCCCGGCGGGCGATCATCCTCGGCTTCTCGATGAACGTCCTGGCTGCCGCGGCGTTCTGGGTGACCCTCTACCTGCCCGCCGCCGACTTCTACGAGAATCAGGCCGCGCTGGAGAACGTCGTCCACGCCTACACCCAGCTGATCGTCGCCGGCCTCGCAGGATTCCTCGTCGGGCAGACCATCAACGCATGGGTGGTCGTGGCGATCAA
Organism: Mycobacterium yunnanensis; assembly: GCF_025823185.1. GTDB lineage: Bacteria > Actinomycetota > Actinomycetes > Mycobacteriales > Mycobacteriaceae > Mycobacterium > Mycobacterium yunnanensis. The sequence goes on along the minus strand of NZ_JACKVK010000020.1, from coordinate 155,270 downwards.
GGAGCGCACGAAGGAGAAGCACCTCTGGGCGCGACTGGTCGGGTCGACGTTCGCCGGGCAGCTGGGCGACACGCTGGTGTTCTGCAGCATCGCGGCAGGCGCCATCGGCATCACGACCTTTCACGACTTCGCCGTGTACACCGCGCTGGGGTGGCTCTACAAGACCGCGGTCGAGGTGGTGTTCCTGCCCGTCACCTACCGGGTTATCGCAGTGATCAAACGCCGGGAACCCACCTACGAGCCCGCCGTCTGACCAGAGCCCGGCGATGATCCACGACTACGGCGACCAGGCGCTGCTGGTCGACGTCGACGACACCGCCGACGTATTGGCGTGGTGCGACGCGGTGCGCAGGGCCGAGCTGCCCGGCGTCGTGGAGGTGGTGCCCGCCGCCCGCACCGTGCTTCTGGTGCTCTCCGGGCCCCGGCATCAGGGGCCGACTCGGGCTCGGCTCGACCGAGTGCGGGTGCAGCGCACCGACGCGCCGAACGCCGAGCACGGCACTGTCGTGACCGTCGACGTGGTCTACGACGGGGAGGACCTCGACGAGGTCGGCCGGCTCACCGGCCTGTCCACCGAGCAGATCGTCGAGGCCCACACCTCCTCGCCGCTGCGCGTCGGCTTTGGCGGATTTTCGCCGGGATTCGCCTACCTGGTCGGCGGTGACGAGCGCCTGCACGTGCCCCGCCGGGCCGAGCCGCGCACCAGGGTGCCCGCCGGATCCGTCGGGCTGGCAGGCGAATTCAGCGGTGTCTACCCCAGGGAGTCGCCCGGCGGTTGGCAACTGATCGGCCGCACCGACGCCGTGCTGTGGGACGTCGACCGCGACCCGCCTGCGCTCCTGGTGCCCGGCAGCTGGGTGCAGTTCAGGGCAAGCCGATGACGACCCTCGAGATCCTGGCGACCGGTCCGCTGGCCCTCGTCGAAGACCTGGGGCGCCCCGGTCTCGCGCACCTCGGCGTGACCCGGTCCGGCGCCGCCGACCGACAGTCGCACACCCTGGCCAACCGGCTCGTGGCCAACCCTGCCGACCGCGCCACGATCGAGATCACCTTCGGTGGGTTCTCCGCGCGCGTCACGGGCGGTGACGTCACCGTAGCCGTCACCGGCGCCGATGCGAACCCGTCGGTCGACGGTGTCCCGTTCGGCAGCAACGGCATTCGGCACGTGCGTGACGGGCAGACCCTCGTGCTCTCGACCCCACGGTCGGGGTTGCGCAGCTACCTCGCGGTCCGTGGCGGCGTCGACGCCGAGCAAGTCCTTGGCTCCCGCAGCCACGACGTGCTGTCCGTGATCGGGCAGCGGCCGCTGCGGCCCGGCGATCTGCTGACCGTCGGCGAACACGCCGAAGACTTTCCCGAACTCGACCAGGCACCGGTGGCGCCCATCGCCGCGGCCAGTCTCGACCTGACGGTTGTGCCCGGCCCGCGGGACGACTGGTTCGCCGACCCCGACGCCTTGGTGCGCACCGACTGGGCGGCCTCGGATCGCAGCGACCGCGTCGGTATGAGGCTGACGGGGCAGCCGCTGGCACTGCGCGACCCCGACCGGCAGCTCCCCAGCGAGGGCTTGGTCCGCGGATCGATTCAGGTGCCTCCCAACGGCTTACCCGTCATCCTGGGCCCCGACCACCCCGTGACGGGCGGCTACCCGGTGATCGGCGTCGTCGTCGACCGCGACGTCGACCGCATCGCGCAGGTCCGGCCGGGTCAGCACGTGCGGCTGCACTGGTCCCGCCCACGCGGGTAACGGTTCTGTTCGTCGTCACCCTTGGGTCGTCGCACCCTGGTAGGAACGAGGTGTGCTCCACACCGCGCGCCTGGTTCACACTTCCGATCTCGACGCCGAGACCCGGGACGACGCGCGGCGGATGCTCGTCGACGCCTTCGCCGACGGCGAGGTCGACTTCACCGACGCCGACTGGGAGCACGCCCTCGGCGGGATGCACGCCGTGATCTGCGTGCGGGGCGCGCTCGTCGCCCATGGCGCCGTCGTGCAGCGCCGGATGATCCACCGCGGCACGGCGCTGCGGTGCGGCTACCTCGAGGGAGTCGCGGTCCGGGAGGACTGGCGCGGGCAGGGGCTTGCGACGGCGATCATGGACGGCCTCGAGCAAGTGCTGCGCGGCGCCTACGAACTGGGCGCACTCAGCGCGTCCGAGGCAGGCCGGCACGTCTACGTCGCGCGGGGCTGGCAACCCTGGCGCGGAATGACCTCGGTGCTGAGCCCGGAGGGGGTGGTTGCGACGCCCGAGGACGACGCGTCGATCTTCGTGCTTCCCGTCACCGCGGATCTCGACACCACCGGCGAGATCACCTGCGACTACCGCGACGGCGACGTGTGGTGACCAGCGGATTCGCATCTCACCGCGGGGGTGCGGCCGTGGTGAGCCGATGTTCACCGTCGAGTCATGGGCGGTACGGCATGACATGCGTCGGCAACGGCGACGAAACGAAACGGCAACACCGACTGCCTTGACTGGTGCCATGCCCGAACCCGAATGGGCACCACTGACCGGATTCCGGGTGGCGGTGACCTCAGCTCGACGAGCCGACGAGCTGAGCACGTTGCTGCGCCGCCGCGGGGCGACCGTCACCAGCGCCGCAGCCATCGAGATGGTGCCGCTGCCCGATGACGACGAGCTGCACGTACACACCGAGGCGCTGATCGCCGAGCCGCCCGACGTCGTGATCGCCACGACGGGCATCGGGCTGCGGGGCTGGATCGCCGCCGCCGACGGGTGGGGGCTCGCGGCCGACCTGACGAGCGCGTTGAGCAAGGCGCGGATCGTCTCGCGCGGGCCCAAGGCCACCGGCGCGCTGCGGGCGGCGGCGCTGCCCGAGGAGTGGTCACCGGAGTCCGAATCCTCCCGCGAGGTCATGGAATACCTACGCGAAGGTGGCGTCGACGGGCTGCGCATCGCCGTGCAACTGCACGGGGCGACCGCGGACTGGGATCCGTTCCCCGAGTTCCTCGACGAACTCCGCGCGGCGGGCGCCGAGGTCGTGCCCATCCGCGTGTACCGGTGGCATCCCGTGCCGCGGGACGGCGCCTTCGACGCGCTGGTGGTGGGCGTGGCCGAGCACAAGTTCGACGCCGTCAGCTTCACCTCGGCACCCGCCGTGGCCGCGTTGCTGATGCGGGCCGCAGAACTGGGCGTCGCGGACGAGGTGCTCGACGCGCTGCGCACCGACGTCCACGCCATGTGCGTCGGGCCCGTGACGGCGCGGCCCCTGGTGCGCCTCGGAGTGCCGACCTCGGCTCCGGAACGGATGCGGCTCGGAGCGCTGGCCCGGCACATCACCGACGAGCTCCCCCTGCTGCAGTCGCGGACGATCACGGTGGCCGGCCACGTGCTGGAGATCCGCGGTACCTGCGTCTTGGTCGACGGCGTCGCCAAGGATCTGCCGCCCGCGGGCATGGCCACCATTCGCGCGCTGGCTCACCGGCCCGGGCAGGTCGTGTCCCGCGGCGATCTTCTCGGCGCGCTGCCGGGTGGGGGCACCGACACCCACGCCGTGGAGACAGCGGTGATGCGACTGCGAACGGCGCTGGGCGACAAGAACATCGTCGCGACGGTCGTCAAACGCGGTTACCGGCTCGCCGTCGACGACGGTGCGGCGTGAACCCGCTGTTGGTCGCCCACGGCACCCGCAAGGCCGACGGGGTGGCGATGATCGCCGACCTGGCCGAGCGGGTGGGCCGGCACCTCGGCCAGCGGGTGCACACCGCCTTCGTCGACGTGCTCGGCCCCACCCCGGCCGACGTCCTGGCCGAGCTGCCCGACTCCCCCGCCGTCGTGGTGCCCGCCTTCCTCGCGAGTGGCTACCACGTGCGCGTCGACGTGCCGGCGTTCGTGGCGGCCAGCGGGCATCCCGACGTGACGGTGACCGACGCGCTCGGACCGTCGGCCGACGTCGTCCGTGTTCTGGTCGACCGGCTCGTCGAATCCGGCTGGCGCCCAACGGACTCGGTGATCCTGGCCGCGGCAGGCACGTCCGACGACCACGCGAAGCACGACCTGCGGGTCACCGCCACATTGCTGTCGGCGGCGATTGGTGCACGCGTCGAGCTTGCCTATGCCGCCACCGGGGAACCGCGCGTCGCCGACGCCGTAGCCGCCGTGCGCTCCCACGGGGCCGACCGGGTCGTCGTCGCGTCCTACCTCCTGGCCGACGGCCTCTTCCAAGATCGTCTTCATGCCTCCGGTGCCGACGTCGTGACGGCGCCGCTCGTGGCCCACCCCGGCATCGCCCGGCTGATCGCCCGCCGGTTCCGGCGGGCGCGGCTACCTGTGTCGGCCTGAACGCGCCGACACCGCGGTCGTCGACGTGATCGGGTGGCGACCGTAGTCTCGGCAGTGAGATGGCACTGGAGACATATCGCTACCTACGCGGCGGCATGGCGGTGATGATCGTGCTGCTGGGTGCCGCGGTGCTGATCGAGCGGTCGGGCGCCTCGTGCTGGCAGACCTCGATCAGTGCCTATTACTTCACCTCCGCGCACGCCGTCTTCATCGCCTCGCTGTGCGCGCTTGGCGCCATGCTCATCGTCTACAAGGGCAATAGCGACACCGAGGATGTCCTGCTGAATCTTGCCGGTGTCCTGGCGTTCGTCGTCGCCATGGTGCCCACGTCGCGGCCGCTGTCCCTCTGCGGCACTGTAGATCTCGGTATCGGGGACCAATCGGCGATCCCGAACACGTGGGCCGTCGTCATCGCCTTGGTGGTGTCGCGGGTCGGCGCGTGGTGGATGCACCGCCACACCGGTACCGCCTCACCGCGCAGCGCGCTGGGAACCGCGGCGACGTGGGGGCAACGCCTGTTGCTGGCCGTGGGCTTGGGGGCGCTGACGTTCGCGCCGCAGTGGTTTCGCGCCAATGCGCACGGTGTCGCCGCGGTGGCCATGTTCACCGCGATCATCGCGACTGTCGCGATCACTGCGATCGTCGTCGACGCCGGTCGCTACCGCCCGGTCTACCGGTCCATCCTGGTCGCCATGGTGCTGACCCTGATGGCCGCGGTATGTCTGCACCTCGTCCTGGACGGTTTCAACCACGCCGTGATCCTGGTCGAGGCGGCGCTGATCGGTGAGTTCGCGGCGTACTGGATGGTGCAGACGGTCGAATTGTGGGGCACCACCGTCCGGGTCGGCGCGGTGACCGGGCGGGACACCCGTCTGCTGAGGGCGCTCTAGCACTCGAGTCCGACAGTTCTCCTGCTTCGTGCGGGGTTGTCCACATTCTGGTGTCTTTCCATAGAAAGCCTGTAGCAGAATATTTTTCGTCGTCAGAACACCGGAAGCGCTCAGCGGCACGAAGGCCGACGCAGCGGCGGACCTAGCACTACCCACCGACATTTCTGGCGGCTTGGGCGAGGTTGTCCACAGACCGGCTTTCATCCACAGAATGCTTGTAGCAGAACGTTTTTCGTCAGACCGTCGCCGTAAACTGGGTTCATGTTCGACGATCTGGTGGACGCGACGACTGGCACCCGCGGTGCCGGGGCGCTGTCGTCGTGGGCGCGGGTGGAGAACGCGGCCTGCGCCCGACGGGTGGCGACGATGGCCGCCATGCTCGACGAGGCCCATGCGCTGTCCGGATCCGCCGATCGAGACCAGTGGTGCCTGGACAACCTCGACGCGGTCGCCGCCCACATCGGTGCCGCCCAGAACATCACCTCCGGTGCCGCATCCCACCAGCTGTTGATCGCCGTCGCATTGCACGACCGGTTCCCCAAGGTGGCCGCCGTGTTCGCCGAGGGACTCGTGACTTACGCCTTGGTGAAGACCGTGGTCCACCACGGTGCCCTGGTCATCGACCCCGACGCCCTGCGCACTCTGGACCGGTTGCTGGCCGAGGCGTTCGGGGACTGGGAACCGCGGTCGGTCGACAAGACCGAGAAGGCCATCGACTTCTTCGTTCACCAGGTCGACCCGAACGCGGTGCGCCGCAGCGAGACCAAGGCGCGCGGCCGGTCAGTCGAGGTGCACATCGAGGAGGACGGCAGCGGAATGGCCACCATCTTGGCCACCCTGTTCGCCCACGACGCGAAGGCATTCGAGACACGACTAAAGAACCTGGCCGCCACCGTATGCCCGGCCGACCCGCGAACCGCCGACCAACTCCGCGCCGACGCCATCGGGACCGACCGCATGGCGTGCCTGTGCGGCAACGACGACTGCGCCGCCGCCCAGAACCCACCCGCCACGGGGCGGTGGTCTACGTGATCGCCAGCGAAGACACGCTGGCCGACCCCGCAGATCCGCCAGAGTCCGGCCCGCCTGCGCCCAAGCCCGAGACACCCGCACCGACGACCCCTGTGGAAACCGACGAATCTTCGGCGGCCGCCGAGCGCGCCGCCATCGACGGCGACGAACCACCGCTCTTCGACAAGCCCCTTCGCGACCTCACCCTCACCGAGGCCCTCACCCCGGCACCCGGATACTTCGCCAAGCTACGGCCCGCGGCATTGATGGGTGGCCTATTCCTCCCCGGCGCGATTGCCTGCCGCGCCACCGTTGGGGCCACGATCACCCGAGTAGTGCACCCCGGACAAGCCCCACCAGAGAATCGGTACCGACCGTCGAAGAAGCTGGCCGACTTAATCCGCTGCCGCGACATGACGTGCCGCTTCCCGGGCTGCCGCGTGCCCGCCAGCCAGACGGACGTCGACCACACGATCCCGTGGCCACACGGACCGACCGCGGCCTCCAACCTCAAATGCGTCTGCCGTCGACACCACCTACTCAAGACGTTCTGGGGTGGTGAGAATGGTTGGCGAGACAGGCAACTGGACGACGGCACCGCTGCCGTCGACACCACCTACTCAAGACGTTCTGGGGTGGTGAGAATGGTTGGCGAGACAGGCAACTGGACGACGGCACCGTCATCTGGACCGCACCCGACGGCCAAGAGTTCGTCACCACGCCGGTCAGCCGACTGCTGTTCCCCGAACTGAGCAGACCCACCGCCACGGTGACAGCGCGCGGCGTTCCGGCGACGCACACCACAGGACTCACCATGCCGCGCCGCAGAACCACCCGCGCCGAAGGCCGCGGCAGACGCGTCGAAAGCGAACGCGACGCGAACGGGCCCTAGGCGCCGACCTCGACCCGGCCGTCCTCGGCGACCCTGACGCGGTACACCGGCACGGTCACCTCGGGATCGTCGAGACAGGTGCCGTCGTCGAGGGCGAACGCCTGCTTCTTGATCGGCGACTGCACGCACAGCCGGCCAGCTCGATCACCGACGATCCCGCGCGACAGCACCGCCGCACCCGAGAAGGGGTCTACGTTTCCGATCGCCCACAGCGAGCCGTCGTCGACCCGGAACAGCGCGACCTGTTCGCCGTCGGGCAGCAGGACTCCGACACCGCGGCCCGGCAGCAGCCGGTCGTAGGGGCAGGCGTACGTCCAGACCTGGACGTCCCTGGCGTCGTCGAGCAGTGTCACGAGCGTCCTCCTCGGATCGCCGGAATGCCAAGCGCCGTCGGCACCTTGCGTCCCGACTTCTCGGTGAATTCGACGGTGGGGTCGGGGGCGCCGGGGGCGTTGACGAACGACACGAACCGCGACAGCTTCTCGGGATCGTCCAACACGCCCTTCCATTCGCACGCGTAGCCGTCAACGTGCCGGGCGACCGCTGCCTCGAAGTCCGCGGCCAGCCCCAACGAGTCGTGGACCACCACGTCGCGCAGGTGGTCCAGGCCGCCTTCCAAGCTCTCCACCCACGGGGCGGTGCGCTGCAGCCGGTCCGCGGTCCGCAGGTAGAACATCAGGAACCGGTCGACGTACCGAACCAGCGTCTCGTCGTCGAGGTCACCGGCCAGCAGCTGCGCGTGTTTTGGCGTCGCTCCGCCGTTTCCTCCGACGTAGAGGTTCCAGCCGGTCTCGGTGGCGATCACCCCGACGTCCTTGCTGCGGGCCTCCGCGCATTCGCGCGCGCAGCCGGACACCCCCATCTTGATCTTGTGCGGGGCGCGCAGACCCCGGTAGCGCAACTCCAGGTCGATCGCCATCTGGACCGAGTCCTGCTGGCCGTAGCGACACCAGTCGCTGCCGACACAACTCTTCACCGTGCGCAGCGACTTGCCATAGGCCTGACCGGATTCCATGCCGCCGTCGACGAGGCGCCGCCAGATCTCGGGCAGCTGGTCGACTGCCGCACCGAACATGTCGATGCGCTGGCCACCGGTGATCTTGGTGTACAACCCGAAGTCGCGGGCGATCTCGCCAATGAGGATCAGCTGCTCGGGGGTGATGTCACCGCCGGGCACCCGTGGCACCACCGAGTAGCTGCCGTTCTTCTGGATGTTGGCCAGGAAGTGATCGTTGGAGTCCTGCAGCGAGGCTTCCTCGCCGTCGAGGATGTGACCAGAACTGGTCGACGCCAGGATCGAGGCGACGACGGGTTTGCACACGTCACAACCTCGGCCGGTGCCGTAGCGCCCGATCAACCCCGAGAACGTCCGGATGCCCGAGGCGGAGACGATCTCGAAGAGCTCCGCTCGGGACTGAGAGAAGTGCTCGCACAACGCCTTCGACTGTTCGACACCCTCGGCCTCGAGCAACTGCTTGAGCAACGGGATGCAGGAGCCGCACGACGTACCCGCCCTGGTACAGCTCTTCAAGGCGGGTACGTCCGTGCAGCCGTCGGCGATCGCGTCGGTGAGATCGCCCTTGCTGACGTCGTTGCACGAGCAGATCTGCGCGGCATCGGGTAGCGCACCGACGCCCAATCCGCCTGCGCCGGAATCGGATCCACGCGGTGCGATGATCGACAGGGGGTCCCCGGGCAGCCGCTCGCCGACCATCGGTCGCAGCACCCCGTAGGCGGTGACGTCACCGACGAGGATGCCGCCCAGCAGCGTGGTGGCGTCGTCGGAGAGCACCAACTTGGCGTAGGTCTGATTGACGGCGTCGTTGACCACCACCTCGAGGCAGTGTGGCGTCACCCCCATGGCGTCACCGAAGCTCGCGACGTCGACTCCGAGCAGCTTCAGCTTCGTGGACATGTCGGCCTCGCCGAATCGTGCTGCGCCGCCCAGCAATCGGTCGGCGACGACTTCGGCGCTCGTGTACCCCGGCCCCACCAGTCCGTAGCAGCGGCCGTCGATCGCGGCCACCTCGCCGATGGCGTACACGTCGGGATCGGCCGTCACACAGCTCGCATCGGTGAGCACACCCCCGCGTTCTCCGACGGGAAGTCCTGCGGCGCGGGCCAATTCGTCGCGGGGCCGCACACCGGCGGCGAAGATCACCACGGCGGCGTCGATCATGGTGCCGTCGCCGAGCCTGACGTGGACCCCGCTCTCACCGTCCTCGATCGCCTCGGTGCCCACGTCGACGTGCACGACGATGCCAAGTGCCCCGACCATTCGGCCCAGCAGGGCGCCGCCCGCCTCGTCGAGCTGCTGGGCCATCAACCGCGGTGCGCGCTCCACCACGTGCGGCGTCATGCCAAACTGGCGCAACGCATTCGCGGCCTCCAAGCCCAGCAGCCCACCGCCGATCACGACCCCCGACGCGCCGGCACCCGCCCGCAGCGCATCGGCGCGAATCGCGTCGAGGTCCTCCAGGGTGCGGTAGACGTGGCAGCGGGGCGACTCGTGGCCGGGCACCGGGGGGACGAACGCCGACGAGCCGGTGGCGAGCACCAACGCGTCGTAGGAAATTCGCCGACCCAGCCTGGTCGTCACGCACTTGGCGGCGGTGTCCACGCGCGTCACCGCGTCCCGCAGGATGAGCTCGACGCGCTCGTCGCCGGCGTAGTCGTTTCCGGGCAGCGCCAACCTGCTGCGGTCCCAGTGCTCGGTGTATCCGGTCAGCCCGACTCGGTCATAGGCGGCGTCACGCTCCTCGGCGAGGACCGTCACCCACCACTGATCCTCACCGTCGCGGGACCGCAGCGCCTCCACGAACCGATGGCCGACCATGCCGTGTCCGACGACGACGACACGTTTCTGCGAACCCATGGCGCCACGTTAGGGAGCCAAGATTGCCGTCATGTCGCGTCGCGTGAAGGCGTCGTCACGGTGTGCTCACCCGCCCCCGGGGCGGGCTGTGAGCATTCAGACGTGACCGGCGTTGGTGGGCGTCGTAGTGCCGTAGGGGTTGGAGGTGCTCGTCGAGGTCGACGTCGACGCGGGGTCCTCGGTGTCCGGGGCGATCGTGGTGGTGGGAACGTCGGTCGGCCCCGGCGCACCGCCGTCCTCGCTGGTCTGCACGCTCGGCAGCCGGTAACTCGTCGTCGTCGACGACGTCGAGTACTCCGAGGACGACGGTGCCGACGACGTCGCCGATGGCGAGGTCACCGGCCCGCCGACCCCGGGTTCTCCGGACGAATCCGAGGTGTTCACCACCGCCACGACCAGCACGACGAGCAACGCGACGGCCGCTGCACCGGCCGCCCAGATGACCCCGGGATGGTCGTCCCAGTCGAAGCGCTCGTCATGGTCCACGGCCCGGATCGTAGGGCCGCCAGGCGAACGACGGGCGAACTGCTACTTCCAGCGCGCCAGCATCGTCTCGGCGTGCGTGGACAGGGCTCGCTGAAAGAACGGCCCGAAGCTGATGCGTCCCACGCCCAGCGGACCGAACCTGGACGGGTCGTCGGTGTCCGGGATGGCAATCGCGTTGACGGGCAAGGGCAGTTCGGAGGTCAACCGTCGCATGGTGTCGTCGTCGTGCCGCCCCACCGGGTACAGGCTGTCGGCGCCGGCCTCGGCCGCCAGGGTCAGCCGGGCGATGGCGCGGTCGACGCGGTCGGCCTCGTCGCCGTCCTGACGGATGAACAGATCGGTGCGCGCGTTGAGGACGACGTGCACGCCCGCCGCCTCCGACGCCGCGCGCAGTTCGCCGATCAGCGCCGCGTGCTCCTCGGCCGAGCGCAGCCTCTTGCCCTCCTTGTGCACGGTGTCCTCGACGTTCAGCCCGACCGCACCGGCCTCCAACAGCCCGTCGATCAACCGTCGAGCCGACTCGCCGTAACCGGACTCGACGTCGACCGAGACGGGCACGTCGACCGCGCCGGTGATCTGGGCGACGCGGGTGGTCAGGTCGTCGAACGACATGCCCTCGCCGTCCTCCTTGCCCACCGAGTCGGCCACGGGGTGACTGCCGACGGTCAACGCGCTGAAGCCGGCGGCGACGGCGAGCGTGGCCGACCAGGCGTCCCACACCGTCGGCAAGATCACCGGGTCACCGGCCACGTGCAGCGCCTTCAGCGTCGTCGCGCGCTCCTGCAGAACCTCTTTGGACATTCAACAACCCTTCGCTCAGACGTGATCTGTCTCACTCTCGACTCCGAGAGTGACTAACATCGATTGTCGTACTGTGATCCGTGACACCCTTCAGCCCAAGGAGGTCAACTCCGTTGTCCACAACCACTGAACTCGACCAGCTGCACGAGCTGATCGGAGGCCTTCGCCGCTGCGTGTCGTCACTGGCCTCACGCTACGGCGACAGCGCGGCAATGCGCCGCATCGTCAACGACGCCGAGCGCATTCAGAACGACATCGACCGGCTCGACATCGACGCCGAGGAGTTGAACCTCGTCCGCGGGGTGAGCCACCACCATCACACCCTCGAGAAGATCGGCATTCCCGACACCCAGTACGCCAGTGACTTCTGGCAGGACGTCGACGACGAAGGTCCGATCAGCTCCCCCTACGACTAGACCTGCCCAACCCGTTCCATCACGACGAAGTGAGGCACAGCCCTTGAGCGCACCCACCGCCGACCGCAGCGAGCCCGGGGGCACCGGCGTCTTCTCCCCGACGCGAGCCCAAATCTCGCAGCGCACGCTGCGCACGGACGCGTGGTGGAAGTCGCCACTGATCACCGATCTCGGATTCGCGGCGTTCGTGATCTATGCGACGGTGCGGGCGTTCATGCAGAGCGACTACTACGTCGCCGACTACCACTACCTGACGCCGTTCTACTCCCCCTGCATCAGCACCGGCTGCGTGCCCGAGGCGAGCCACTTCTGGCCACAGATCCTGCCCGACGTGTGGTGGTTGCCGTATGCGGCGGCGTCGCTGCCGTTCCTGCTGCTGTTCCGACTGACCTGCTACTACTACCGCGGCGCCTACTACCGCTCGGTGTGGCAGTCACCGACCGCGTGCGCGGTCGCCGAACCGCACGCGAAGTACACCGGCGAGACGCGACTTCCCTTGATCATCCAGAACACCCACCGCTACTTCTTCTACATCGCGGGCATCATCTCGGTGATCAACACCTACGACGCCATCAACGCCTTCCAATCGCCGTCGGGCTTCGGATTCGGTTTGGGCAACGTCGTTCTCGTCGTCAACGTGGTGATGCTGTGGGTCTACACCCTCTCGTGCCACTCGTGCCGCCACGTCGTCGGCGGGCGACTCAAGCACTTCTCCAAGCACCCCGTGCGCTACTGGCTCTGGGGTCAGGTGAGCAAGCTCAACACCAGGCACAAGCTCTACGCGTGGGTCACCCTCGGCACCCTGATGCTCACCGACTTCTACGTGATGCTCGTCGCCAGCGGCACGATTAGCGACCTCAGATTCATTGGCTGACAAGGCCATTCAACGAGCAAGGACTATTCAATGAGTGAACTCGAACGGCACGAATACGACGTGGTCGTCATCGGCGCCGGCGGGGCAGGACTGCGCGCGGTGATCGAGGCCCGGGAACGTGGTCAGCGGGTCGCGGTGGTCACCAAGTCGCTGTTCGGCAAGGCGCACACCGTCATGGCCGAGGGTGGTTGCGCGGCGGCGATGAAGAACGTCAACTCCAAGGACACCTGGCAGGTGCACTTCGGTGACACCATGCGTGGCGGCAAGTTCCTCAACAACTGGCGGATGGCCGAACTGCACGCGCAGGAGGCACCCGACCGGGTGTGGGAACTCGAGACCTACGGGGCGCTGTTCGACCGCACCAAGGACGGCAAGATCAGCCAGCGCAACTTTGGCGGGCACACCTACCCGCGGTTGGCGCACGTCGGCGACCGCACCGGCCTGGAGATCATCCGCACTCTGCAGCAAAAGATCGTCTCCCTGCAGCAGGAGGACTTCCGCGAACTCGGCGACTACGAGGCCCGGATCCGCGTCTTCCACGAATGTTCGATCACCGATCTGATCCTCGACAAGGGCCCGCGGGAGAACGCCAGCTCCGAACCCGGCGACGACGCGCCCACCGGCAGGATCGCGGGCGCCTTCGGTTACTGGCGCGAGACCGGCAAGTTCATCCTCTTCGACGCCCCCGCCGTGGTGCTCGCCACCGGTGGCATCGGCAAGTCGTTCAAGGTCTCGTCGAACTCGTGGGAGTACACCGGCGACGGACACGCCCTGGCGCTGCGCGCCGGCTCGAAGCTGATCAACATGGAGTTCATCCAGTTTCACCCGACCGGAATGGTCTGGCCGCTGTCGGTCAAGGGCATCCTCGTCACCGAGGGCGTCCGCGGCGACGGCGGGGTGCTGAAGAACTCCGAGGGCAAGCGCTTCATGTTCGACTACATCCCCCCGGTGTTCAAGGGCCAGTACGCCGAGACCGAGGAAGAAGCCGACCAGTGGCTCAAGGACAACGACTCGGCGCGGCGCACCCCTGACCTGCTACCCCGCGACGAGGTCGCCCGCGCAATCGTCGCCGAGGTCAAGGCAGGCCGGGGCACGCCGCACGGCGGGGTCTACCTCGACATCGCCTCGCGCATGCCGACCGAGGAGATCAAGCGGCGGCTGCCGTCGATGTACCACCAGTTCATCGAGCTCGCCGAGGTCGACATCACCAAGGACGAGATGGAGGTCGGCCCCACCTGCCACTACGTCATGGGTGGCATCGAGGTCGACCCCGACACCGGTGGCGCGGCCACGCCGGGGTTGTTCGCCGCCGGTGAGTGCTCGGGCGGCATGCACGGGTCGAATCGCCTTGGCGGCAACTCGTTGTCGGACCTGCTGGTGTTCGGCCGGCGTGCCGGGCTGGGTGCGGCCGACTACGTCCGCGCCCTCGACGAGCGGCCCAAGATTTCGCAGGACTCGCTCGACGAGGCCGAGAAGATGGCGCTGGCCCCGTACGAACCGCACGAGAACCCCGAGAACCCGTACACCCTGCACGCCGAACTGCAGCAGTCGATGAACGACCTCGTCGGCATCATCCGCAAGGAAGACGAGATCCACGAGGCGCTCGAGAAGCTCGAGGAGCTTCGCGGGCGGTTGCAGAACGTCTCCGTCGAGGGCGGGCGGGTCTACAACCCGGGCTGGCACCTGGCCATCGACATGCGCAACATGCTGCTGGTCAGCGAATGCGTGGCCAAGGCCGCGCTGCAGCGCACCGAGAGCCGCGGCGGACACACGCGCGACGACCACCCCTCGATGGACGCCAACTGGCGCAACAAGCTGCTGGTGTGCGCGACGACGGAGGCGGCGACCGCCGAGGCCATGGTCCCGCGCGTCACCGTCGACGCCGAGGAGCAGGTGCCCATGCGCCCGGACCTCCTCGAGGTCTTCGAGCTCTCCGAACTCGAGAAGTACTACACCGACGCGGAATTGACCGAGCACCCGGAACGGAAGGCCTAACATGGCTGCCTATGAAGCGAGCATGCGCGTCTGGCGTGGCGACGACACCGGCGGGGAGCTCAAGGACTACACCGTCGAGGTCAACGAGGGCGAGGTGGTGCTCGACATCATCCACCGGCTGCAGGCCACCCAGGCCAACGACCTTGCGGTGCGGTGGAACTGCAAGGCAGGCAAGTGCGGCTCGTGTTCGGCCGAGGTCAACGGTCGGCCGCGGCTGATGTGCATGACGCGCATGTCGACCTTCGGCGAGGACGAGGTCGTCACGGTGACCCCGCTGCGCACGTTCCCCGTCATGCGCGACCTGGTAACCGACGTGTCCTTCAACTACGAGAAGGCGCGTCAGATCCCGTCGTTCACCCCGCCCAAGGACCTGCAGCCCGGTGAGTACCGGATGCAGCAGGAGGACGTGAACCGCAGCCAGGAGTTCCGCAAGTGCATCGAGTGCTTCCTGTGCCAGAACGTCTGCCACGTAGTGCGAGACCACGAGGAGAACAAGGAGAACTTCGCCGGTCCGCGCTATCACATGCGCATCGCCGAGCTCGACATGCACCCGCTGGACACCGTGGACCGCAAGGACATGGCGCAGGAGGAGTTCGGCCTCGGCTACTGCAACATCACCAAGTGCTGCACCGAGGTCTGCCCCGAACACATCAAGATCACCGACAACGCGCTGATTCCCATGAAGGAGCGCGTCGCCGATCGCAAGTACGACCCGATCGTGTGGCTCGGAAACAAGCTCTTCAAGCGCTAGCGGCAGCGGCGTAGGCTCGAGGCAGCCGATTCAACGACGAAGGGCGGCCGCATGAGCACCGGAGTAACGAAGAGCGTCAACGAGATTCGCACTGCGATCCGCGAACTGACGGCACGCGCCGATTTGGCGCTCAAGGAGGGCCGACCGGACGACGCCGTCGAGCTTCGACGCCGCGCCGAGGGTTACCGCGACGAACTGGGCGCGCGCCCGTAGCTATTCGCCGAGGCGGCGGAAGGCGCTGCGGTGGAAGACGATGGGCGCCACGTCGTCGTGCACGGTGATGTCGTGCACCCGCAGCACCACGATCGTGTGATCGCCAGCCAGCACCTCCTGCTCGATGGCGCTCTCCAACCACACGCTGGTGCCCTCGATGAACAGCGCACCGCGGTCGGACGTCGTCGTCTCCAGCCCGGCGAAGCGGTCACCGGTCTTGGCGGCCAGCGTCTTCGCCGCGGTGTCGTGCGCCTCTCCCAGCACACTGATGCCCAGGAACGGCAGGTCCTTGAGCTTCGGCCACGTCGTCGACGTGTTCTGCACGCAGAACGACACCAGGGGCGGGTCGAGTGACACCGGCACGAACGTGCTCGCCGCCAAACCGACGCGGACACCGTCGACCTCGGCGGCAATAGCGATGACGCCCGTCGGGAAGTGCCCGAACGCCTCGCGCAGGGACAGTGGACTCAGATCGGTACCGGTCATGGCATCTCCATCTCTACACCATCGATGGACTGCGGCCGCACGAACGTCACTGCGTCGATGATCGTCGCTTTCGGCCGCGCCCGCCAGACCAAGGATCAGGATGAACGGAAAGTTCGCGGGGCGGTAACGTGACGCCATGCTCGTGCCGCCGGACCAGACCGCCCGACCGGACGCCTAGGCCAGCTCGAGCGTCGACGCACCCCCATGTGGATCACACTCCTCGTGATGGCCGTCGCCATCGGCCTCGAGCCGTTCCGCATCGGCATGGCCGTCGTCATGCTCAACCGTCCCCGTCCGTTGCTGCAGCTGCTGGTGTTCCTGTGCGGCGGCTTCGTCATGGGCACGACCGTCGGGGTGATCGTGCTGTTCGTCCTGCGCCAGCGTCTGGTCGACTCCACGCACTTCACCCTGCCCAAGGTGCAACTGGCGATCGGAGCGCTGGCACTGCTCGCGGCGCTCTATCTGACCGTGCGGCCCGCGGCCACTAGGCCGCCGGGGCAGGGACACCCGACCTGGATGACGAGGCTGGGCACCTGGGTGACCCGCAGCGGCTCACCCTGGGTCTCGGCCGTGGCGGGCTTGGCGATCGCTCTGCCCTCGGTGGACTTCCTGGCCGTGCTGGCGGTCATCCTGGCCTCCGGCGCCGGCGCAGGCACACAGGTGGTGGCGCTGATGCTCTTCCAGGTCGTGGCGTTCATGCTCGTCGAGATACCCCTGGTCGCCTATCTCGTGGCACCGCGCTGGACCGTGGCCGCGATGACGAAGCTCAACGCGTGGGTGCGGTCGCGCCAACGGCGCGAGGTCGCGGCCACGCTGGGCGTGGTCGGAGCCGTCCTCGTCACCGTCGGACTGGTGAACGTGTAACGCGCCCTTAGGGTTTGCCCTGATGGTTGAGCACGTACTGCAGTCCGGCCAACAGCTGCGACGCCGGGTCGGACCCGCCACCGAAGGCCGCCTCCGTGGCCGGGGCGGTGACCGCGGCGGGGTCGTAGCCGTGCACCGGGTCGACGGTGACGGGGGCCGTCGCCGGGTCGTCGTTGCGGGAGTACCCCGCGTCCACGTCGGGCTGCAGCACCGCGTCCAGCTCGTTCAGGGTCTCCGTCGGCACCCCGAGGTACTTGAACGGCAACACCAGCGGCAGATGCTGTTCGGGGATCATGATCGTCGTGTTCTTGGCGCCGCGTGAGTTGACCGTCGTCACGATGTTCTTCGCGGGCACCATGCTGGGGTTGGTGAACGCCACCGCGGTGTGACCGGTCGCCAGACCGACGATCGCGTTGGCGACGCTCATCCAGTTGTCGGGGCGGTCGGGCCAGTCGGCGATGCTGTCGTACGCCGAGACGAATTGGTAGGTGTCGTACTGGCTGTCGACGCGCGGTTGGATGCGGTAGTCCAGCGACGGCACCACGCTGCCGACGGGGAACATCTGCGTCAGGAAGCTCTCGCCGAACGCGTGCTTGCCGACGGGGTCGCCATACATGGCGAAGCTGAGTTCGTTGGGCGGCGGGGCGGCGGGGTCGTAGGCCAGCTTGTTCTGCACGTCGTTGAGCACCATCGCGCCCTCGGACAGACCGATCGCGGTGCCGGGGCCACCCGCGCGGACCGCGTTGATCACGTTGGGCGTGCCGATGTCGACCGATTCGCCGACGCTGAATCCGTCGATGCCGAGACCGGGGAAGTCGTCGTCCAGGCGGCCGATGCCGGGGAACAGCCGCTCAAGCGTGTGTCCCTGGACCTGCCCGGCGGGGTAGTCGACGATCTGCCGGTTCAGCCCGGGGAACCAGTCGGCCCCGGTGCGCATGATGTATTCGTCGTACGGAATGCCCAGCACGTGGGCACCACCGAGGGCGTACGCGCGACCCGGTGTCCCCAGCGGCGGGGCGCCGGTGCCCGACGGGTCGGGCGGCGCGGGGAATCGCGGATCGTCGGCCGCCGCGCTACCGGCGCCGAAGCACCCCGTGACGCCGACGGTCAGCACCACGGTCACCGTGGCGGCGACTCTGCGCATTCGCACTCCCTCAATCGATGTCCGATTGGCCCTTGGCATCAAGCGTCCAACCGGGCGAACTGATCCTGCCGGTACTGCTCGGCGCAGGCGGCGCGCCGAATCTTGCCGCTCGTCGTGGTGGGGATCGACCCCGGCGCCACGAAGACGAGGTCGGCGGCGTTGAGGCCGTGCGCCTTCGAGATGGCGGCGGTGACCTCGCTCTTGACGCCGCCGAGCCATCGCGCGACGTCGCCGTCGGGTGCGCGCATCTTGAGTTCGATCACGGTGACCAGTTCCTCGGTGCCGCCGACGGGCACCGCCAGCGCGGCAACGCGGCCAGCGGTGATCTCCTGCACGGTGACCTCGATGTCCTCCGGGTAGTGGTTGCGCCCGCGGACGATGAGCAGATCCTTGATGCGGCCGACGACGAAGAGCTCGTCGCCGTGCACGAAGCCCAGGTCGCCGGTACGCAACCACGGGGCGTCCGGCGTGCCAGGGGAGGGGTCGACGAGCGCGGCGCCGAAGCCCAGTTGCTCCTGAGGCGGCTTGTTCCAGTACCCGTCGGCGACGTTCTCGCCGTGCACCCAGATCTCGCCGATCACGTCGGGCGGGCACTCCCGCTTGCTCTCACCGTCGACGATTCGCAGCACCGGTGACTGCGGCACCTGATACCTCACCAGCACGGTGCCCTTGCCCGCGGCGCAACGTTGGACGCGACCGGCACCCAGCTCGTCGACGTCGAAGTGGGACTCGGGTGCCGAGTCGCTCCACGTACCGCCTGCCACGAAGACCGTGGCCTCCGCCAGTCCGTAGGAGGGTCGCATCATGTCGTCGCGAAACCCGAAGTGCGCGAACCGGTCGACGAAGCGCCGCAGGGTGGCAGGCTCGACGCGCTCGGCACCGCTGATGATCCCTCGCACCTGATTCAGCGTGAGGCCGGCAAGGTCGGCGTCGGTGGTCTTGCGGGCCGCCATGTCGAAGGCAAAGTTGGGGGCCGACGACCAGGCGTGCGAACTCTCGGCCAGCGCGCGCACCCATCGGGACGGCTTCTCCAGGAACGCCACCGGGCTGGTCAGCTCGGCGCGGAAGCCCCCGAGGATCGGTGCGCAGATGCCGAGGACCAAGCCCATGTCGTGATAGAAGGGCAGCCACGACACGATCGTCATGTCCGTCGGCGCAGGCGCGTCGGCGAAGAAGATCCGCATCAGCTGTTCGAAGTTGGCCGTCAGGTTGCGGTGGGTCAGCACCACACCCGTTGGCTGCCGCGTCGAACCCGAGCTGTACTGCAGGTAGGCGGTGTTCGGCAGATCCGTCGGCAGCGCGGTCGGCGCATTCGCCGACGCCGTGGCGTCGATCTCGACGAGTTTGGGCGCCGTGCCAAGCCGTGACCGGTCGACGTAGTCACCGACGTCGGCGGCCACCTCGGACGTGGTCAGCACGACCGTCGGCGAGGTGTCCTCGAAGACGGTGCTGACGCGCTCGTGGGTCGAGCCGCGGTGCGGCAGCGGCAGCGGCACCGCGATCAGCCCGGCCTGCATCGACCCGAGGAATGCCGCGACGTAGTCCAGGCCCTGGGGCGCCAGGATCACCGCTCGATCTCCGACCGACGCGTGTTGCGCGATGTCACCGGCGACGCTGGTGGCCCGGCGGGACAGCTGGGACCACGTCAGGGTTTCGCGGATGCCCGACGGATCGCGGGCGTAGTCGGTGAAGGTCATCGCCACGTCGTCGGGGCGCATCGTGGCCCGCCCGTGGAGCATGGAGAGAATCGTCGATCTCGCAGTTGACGTCATGATGATTCCGTACTCATTCGTCGAATCCTCAGTGTCACACACATGTTCGGCACCCGCTCATCCCGCAACGGGGGCCGGCGGGCGTGTCGCCGACTCCCGTCCGCCCACCCTCGACGGCCACCAGTTGCCCCGTCCGACCAAGGTCGCGATGGCCGGTACCGTGATGGTTCGCACGACGAAGGTGTCCAGCAGAATGCCGACGCCGATCACGAAACCGCTCTGCACGACGATGCCGATGCTGGAGAACAGCAGACCCGCCATCGACGCGGCGAAGATCAGACCCGCCGCCGTGATCACGCCGCCCGTGGACCGCAGGGTGGCGATGATGCCGGCACGGATGCCCACCCTGGATTCCTCGCGCATCCGCGACACGAACAGCATGTTGTAGTCGGCGCCGACCGCGACCAGCACGACGAACGCCAACGGCGGCACGCTCCAGTGCAACTGCTGACCGAGGACGAACTGGAAGGCCAGCACACCGATGCCGATCGCGGCGAAGTAGGAGACCACCACCGAACCGACGAGGTAGAGCGGCGCGATGAGCGAACGCAACACCACCATCAGGGTCAGCAGCACCACGACGAGGGTCGCGGCGATGATGAACCGAATGTCCTGCTCGTAGTAGTCGCGGGTGTCTCGGAGTGCGACCGGAAATCCGCCCATGGAGATCGTCGCGTCGGCAAGCGCGGTGTTGGGCTGCGCCCCTCGGGCGACGCCACCGATCTGGTCGACCTGATCCATCGCCTCGGCGCTGAACGGGTTCAGCTTCGTCTGGATCAGGTACCGCACCGAGTGCCCGTCCGGTGAGATGTACGCCGCCGAGGCCTTCTTGAAGTCGGCAAGGCCGAGCACCTCGGGTGGGATGTTGAAGCCCGCCATCGACGGGTTGGCCGCGTCGGTACGCATCGACAGCAGGAATGCCGAGGCCTGGTCGAGCCCGTCGGCCATCACCTTGACCTGGTCGACGAGTTGGTCGACACCGCCGGCCACGTCGCGGCTGCCACCGGCCAGCCGGTTCGCGCCCTGCTGCAGTTGGGACAGGCTGCTCTGTGCACCGCCGGGACTGTCAAGGCCTGCGGCCTTGGCCGCCTTGGCGATGCTGGCCAGCGCGGTGTTGAGCTTGTTCACCGTCGCCGACAGCGTCTCCTTGTCGTCGGAGTTCGCCAGGTCCTTGGCGGCGGCGTTGACCTCGTCGAGGGCACCTGCGTCGCGGGCGGCGGCGAGGCGCTCGAACTGGTTGCGGGTGTCGGTGCAGGACGGGTCGGCGTCGCAGACCGGGTTGCCCTGCAGCGCCACCAGAACCGGACCGATCCAGGCGAACATGTCCCTGACGTTGGCGAAGTTGACGCCCATCGAGTTTCCGAGCCGGTTGACGGCCTTGACCAGCCGGGCGCTGGCCGCGACGTCGCGAACCAGTCTGTCGCCGCCGTCCTTGCTCTTCATCGACGCGAACGCGTCGAGCAGACTCTGGATGCTTGGCGCCATCCGGTTGATCTGAGACCGCACGTCACCGAGGTTGTCGGCGAGGGTGCTGGCGCCAGAGGCGAGCCGGTTGAGATCGCCTGCGCGCTTGCCGATCTGAGTCGAGCCGTCGGCCAGGCGATCGCCGACGATGCCCGCCTGGTAGGTGGCCCGGAACTGCGGTGGCACCTCACCGACCGGTCGCGTGATGCCGCTGACCAGTCCGACGTTCGGCAGCTGCGCCACCCGTGAGGCCATCTGCTCGAGGTCGGCAAGGGCTTGCGGCGAGCGCAGGTCGCGGGGCGACTGGACCAGGATGTACTCAGGTATCGCCTGGCTGATGGGGAAGTGCTTCTCCAGAGCGGCGTACCCGACGGAGCTGGCCGCCGAGGGCGAGACCACCTTGCGGTCGTCGTAGTTGAAGCTCGCGAACGTCGCGAGGCCGGCCAGGATGGCCAGCACCAGGAGGCTGGCCACCAGGTGCGGCACCGGTCTGCGCACGATCCGGATGCCGGACCTGCGCCAGAACCCGCTGGTCAGTTCGCGTCTCGGTCTGACCCAGCCGCGCGGACCGGCCAGGACGAGGATGGCGGGCAGCAGCGTCACACCCGCCAGATAGGCGACGCCGATCCCGATCGCCGAGGACACTCCGACGGTTCGGAAGACACCCATCTTGGCGAAACTCAGACACAGGAACGTCAGACCCACCGTGACCGCCGAGGCGGTGACCACCTTGCCGATGGACTGCATCGCCGCCGTCACTGCCCGGTGGGAGTCCTCCCCCGCCCGGACGTAGTCGTGATACCGGCTGATGAGGAACACCGCGTAGTCGGTGCCGGCCCCGGCCATGATGGCGCTGAGGAACACGATGGACTGGTTGGACACCCCGGAGCCCGTCAGCTCCGAGTACGCGGCGACCAACGCCTGGGCGATGACGAGGGAACCGCCGATGGTGATCAGCGGCAGCAGCATCGTCACGGCGCTGCGGTAGACCAGCAGGAGCACCAGCAGGACGAGGACCGCGATCGCGATCTCGATGGGCAGGCGGTCGGTCTGCCCCGCGACGGTGAGGTCGGCGACCGTGGCCGCCGGGCCGGTGATCTGCACGGTGAGCTGGCTGCCGGAGGTGCCACCGCTGGTGGGCACGTTCGCCTTGACGACGTCGCTGACGCGGGTGAACGACTCGAAGGCGCGCGGGGTGCCCAGCTCGCCTTGGAGGCTGACCGGAAGAACCCAGGTCGTCTTGTCCTCGCTGGTGAGGAAGGGTCGCAGCTGCGGCGTGCCGACGAAGTCCTGGACCGACACCACGTCCTTGACATCGTCGCGGATGGCGTCGACCAGCTTGCGGTAGGACGCCTCGTCGGCGGGCACCAGTCCGCTCTCGTTGACCAGGGCGACGACCATCAGGTTGTCCGAACCCGGTTCCTTGAAGGCCGCGGTCATCTTCTGCGCGGTGACGCTGGACGGAGCGTCGGCAGGCAGGATCTGCAGCGGATGCCGTTGCGCCATCTCGCCGAGCGACGGCACCGCCAGTGGAAGCGCGATCGCCAGGGCGAGCCACACCCCGATGACGGCGAGTGGCCATCGGACCACCAGACCGCTCAGCCGTCGCATGACGTCCTCATGCCACGCGTCCCCAGTGGCCGCTGTCGGCCACCCGGGTGGCGACCGAACTCATCGCCTCCATGTAGCGGATCGCCGACTTGGTCGCCACCGGGTTGTCGGGGTGCATGATCGCCATGACGGTGCCCTCCCCGTACCGGAAGATGTAGATGGTCAGCTGGTAGGAGAACCGGCCGTCGGGGTAGATCCCGATGTTGTTGGCCAGGCCCATTGCGCCCGCGGCCAGCACCGCGTTGAGTGGTGCGGCTCCGCCGTGCAGGAAGTTCGACACCGGGAAGTTCGGCTGCGGCCACTGCAGCCAGGGCGCCAGCTCGAGCACCCGGTAGTAGGGCACGCGCACCATGTCCAGGCTGGAGTCGAAGCAGGCCTGAGCGGCGGCGGCGGCCTCGGTGAACGACGTCGCGGCCACCGGGACGACGATGGGGATCAGCCCGGTGAACCAGCCCTGGGTCATGAAGTTGTCACCGGCAGTCCGCGAATCCCTCGGCGTCAGCCCGTAGTAGGTCAACGCGCCCGTGAATTCGTGTTCGACCAGGCCGAGGCACGCGAACAGCCCGCCGACGAAACGCGCACCGGCGGCCGAACACGCCGCTTCGAAGCGCTCGGTCTGCGCCGCGTCCATCAGGACGTGGGAGGTCATGTCGCTGGCGGTCGCCTTGTTCGGGTTGCCGAGGGGCAGCGGAAACTCCGGGAAGCCGTCGCCGTTGTTCTGCGCGAACTCGATCCAGGTACGGACGCCGGGTGAGTCGACGCTCAGCTCCGAGGTGTACTCCCGCTCACGGATGCAGAACTCGTCGAAACTTCCGGCATCGGGCAGCACCAGGGCGTCGCCCCCGGAGCTCAACGCCGAGTACATGCCGTTGGCCTCCATCATCGTGGTGCCGATCAGCGTTGCGTCGCCGTGGACGTGGTCCATGGCGGCGAAGAAGGTGAAGTGCTCGTCGTGTTGCACGATGCCGAACGTGAAACAGCCCCATTCCAGCGGGCTGGGGATGCCGACGGCGTGCTCGCGAATCTCGTCGGCCGTGAGGTGTCCCTGGTCGACCGGCACGAACTCGATGTCCGCGGGGTCCTCCAGCGCGTGGCGGACGAAGTCGCCGGCGTCGGTGCGCTCGAACCAGCTCCGGAACGTGTCGTGACGCCGTAGATAGGCGTTCACGGCGTGATCCATGGCGGCGAGGTCGCATCGGCCGGCCACCTCGCAGCTGGCGATGATCTGCCGAGAGAAGTTCAGGTCCGCATCCGTGCGATCGCAATAGTTGCGCAGGTGCTGACGCTGCATGTAGCTCACCGGGACGGGGCTCAGAGGGGCCTCGCGGGCCTTGTCGCGGGACGCGGGGGTGGGATGCCACGACGTGACGGTGCCATCGGTCAGCGACCACTCGTGAAGTGCGCCGATCGTGATGTCCCCGATGCGCACGTACGTCGTCCTCCCAGTTCACCCGGTTCAACGGGCCTGACACCTGGCCTCGCGGCGCCCAACATACCCTCGCCCCGGAGTAAACCCGTTTCCCGGTGACGAATCTGTGACGACGCGTGGTACATGCCATAGTGGGCGGCGACAGTGCTTCTCAGCAACTCCAGGGACAGTCGATCCCGGTATTGGCCGATGAGCAACTCGATCTGACCGCCGAGCAATTTACCTCGGCGTAGGTCACGATGGAAGGGCACGCCGTGGGAAGCGCAGACCATCCGATGGACCCGGCGCCGCGATTCGCGATCGTGGGTTACGCTGCCCGCTTTCCCGGTGCCGCGACCGCCGACGAGTTCTGGGACGTTCTGCGCGATGGCCGCGATGCGGTCTCCGACGTGCCAAAAGACCGGTGGAACGCCGACGACTTCTACGACCCGGAACCCGGAGCGGCCGGAAAGATCGTCAGCCGCCGCGCCGGCTTCGTCGACGACGTCACCGGTTTCGACGCCCCGTTCTTCGGGATGTCGGCCCGCGAAGTCCGGTTGATGGATCCTCAGCACCGCATCCTGCTCGAAACGGCGTGGCGCGCGATCGAACATTCCGGCACGGCACCTACAGATCTGGCAAACACCAATACCGGCGTCTTCGTCGGCCTGGCAACGCACGATTACCTCGGAATGGCCTCCGATGAGCTGACTTATCCCGAGATCGAGGCGTATCTGGCAATCGGCACCTCGAACGCGGCGGCGGCTGGCCGCATCAGCTACCGACTGGGCCTGCAGGGCCCCTCGGTGGCCGTCGACACGGCGTGCAGCTCCTCCCTGGTGGCGATCCACCAGGCGTGCCAGGCGCTGCGCCTCGGTGAGTGCGACCTCGCGCTGGCCGGCGGCGCCAACGTGCTCCTCACCCCCGCCACGATGATCACGTTCTCCAGCGCGCACATGCTGGCACCCGACGGCCGGTGCAAGACCTTCGACGCAGCGGCCGACGGTTACGTCCGCGGTGAGGGCTGCGGCGTCGTCGTCATCAAGCGGCTCGAGGACGCCCTCGCCGACGGCGACCACATCCGGGCCGTGATCCGTGGCAGCGCCGTCAACCAGGACGGCGCCTCTGGCGGCTTGACGGTGCCCAACGGCGTTGCGCAGCAACGCGTCATCGCCGATGCGCTGGCCAGGGCCGACGTCGCTCCGCGCGACGTCGGCTACCTCGAGGCGCACGGCACCGGCACCTCCCTCGGCGACCCGATCGAGGCCCAGGCCGCCGGTGCGGTCCTCGGTGCCGGCCGCGCCGCCGACCAACCGCTGTTGATCGGGTCGGCGAAGACCAACATCGGGCACTTGGAGGCCGCGGCGGGGATCGCCGGCGTCATCAAGGTCGTGCTGTCGCTCGAAAACGAGTGTCTGCCAAAGCATCTCAATTTCGAGAACCCCTCGCCGCACATTCCGTGGGAACGCCTGCCTGTCGAGGTCGTCCGGGAGACCACCCCGTGGACGCGTGGGGACCGGCCCCGCATCGCCGGTGTCAGCTCGTTCGGATTCGCCGGCACCAACGCCCACGTCGTGCTGGAGGAGGCGCCGGCCGCGTCCGCCGCCCCTTCCGTCGAGCCGGACACGGACCGAGACCGCGTACACGTGCTTCCGCTCTCGGCGCGCACGCCTGCCGCGCTGTCGCAGCTCGCCGACCGCTATCGCCGCTGGCTCGTCGACCATCCAGACGCCACCCTGGCCGACGTCTGCCTCACGGCGGGCACCGCACGGGCGCACCTGGAACACCGGGCCGCCCTGGTCGTCGACTCCCGCGAGGCCGCCGTGGACCTGCTGGGGGCGCTGGCCGAGGACCGCCCCGCCCCCGGCCTGGTGCGCGGCGAATCCCACGACGTACCGAAGACGGCGTGGCTGTTCACCGGTCAGGGCAGTCAGTACCCCGGCATGGCCAGGGATCTCTACGCCACCCAACCGGTGTTCGCCCGGGCGCTGGATCGGTGTGCCGCGGTGCTCGACGAGCTGCTCGACAGGCCGCTGCTGGAGATCGTCTCCGACGACGTGATCGGCCAGACCGCCTACGCCCAACCGGCGCTGTTCGCACTCGAGATGAGCCTGGTCGCGCTCTGGCAGTCGTGGGGCCTGCAACCCGACGTCGTGCTCGGCCACAGCGTCGGCCAGTACGCCGCGGCATGCGTCGCAGGCGTGGTGTCGCTCGAGGACGGTCTGCGCCTGATGGCCGAACGCGGGCGGCTGTTCGGCAGCCTGCCCGCCGGTGGCCGGATGGTCGCCGTGTTCGCCTCGGCCGAGCGGGCCGAAGGCCTGACCGACGACTACCCCACCCTGTCGGTCGCGGCCTACAACGGCGCCAACACCGTGCTGTCGGGCCCCGCAGGCGACCTCGAGCGCGCCGTGTCCACGCTGACCGCCGACGGGGTGCGCTGCGACTGGCTCGACACCAGCCACGCGTTTCACTCCGCCCTGCTGGACCCCATCCTCGACGAGTTCGAGGCCTTCGCCGACACCGTCGAATACTCAGTGCCGCAACGTGTTCTGGTCGACAACCGCACCGGTGACGCGCTCGGATGGAGCACCCGCGTCGACGGCTCGCACTGGCGTCGCCACGCACGCCAACCCGTCGAGTTCGCCAAGAGCGTGCAGACCCTCGCCGCGCTGAACTGCGCGGTGCTGCTGGAGATCGGCCCACAGCCGGTGCTGACCGCCACCGCACTGCGCGCCTGGCCCGAGTCGTCGACGCCCCCGAGGCCCATCGCGTCGCTGCGCAAGACCGTCGCCGATCGCCGGCAGATCGCCGAGGCCGTCGCCGACGCCTACGTCGCGGGCCACGTCCCCGACTTCGCGGCGCTGCAGCAGACACCGGGCCGCAAGCTCGACCTGCCCACCTATCCCTTCGAGCACCGGCAGTACTGGTTCCGCGACGAGCGCGAACGCCCCGAGGACCGGCCCGCGGCCACCGGCCCGCGCACCGACGCCGTTCGCCTCCTCGAGGACGGTCTGGTCGAAGAACTGGCCGGTCGACTCGGCGCAGCCGGTGACGACCCCGGCGTCATCCGGGCGTTGACCGAGCTTGCAGCGCAACACAACCGCCAGCGCGCGGCGCATTCCACGTCGGAGGATCGCTACGAGATCCGTTGGCACGCGTCCCCCACTCCCCTCGGCCACGGCGCCGACGACGACGTCACCTGGCTGCTGGTCGGCGCCTCCGAGGTGGCCGTGCAGCCACTGGTCGACGCCCTCACCGGGCGGGGCGCCCGGCACCGGATGGTCGGGCTGCCCTCGACCGATGCGGAGGAAGCCACGCTCGCCGAGGCGCTGCGCGACGCGGCCGCCGAGGGTCCGCTGCGCATCGTGCACGTCGCGGCGCTCGACACCGAATTCGCGTCGGCCGCGGCGTCGACGCGGTCGCTGCTCCGGATGCAACACCGCGTGTTGAGCGGTACGCGTCGTCTGTTCGCCGCGGCCACCAAAGCCGATGTGCACGTGCCGATCTGGATCGTCACCCGTGGCGCGCAACGCGTCGCCGAAGCCGACGTGGTGGCACCGGAACAGGCTGCGCTGTGGGGTTTCGGGCGGGCCGCCGCACTCGAAGTGCCGCAGCTGTGCGGTGGGCTCGCCGACCTGTCGGCCGACCCCGCTGCCGACGAGTGGTCCCGGCTGCTCGACCGCATCACCTCGTCGCACGACACCGCCGCGCGCGACGACCAGCTGGCCGTGCGTTCGGCGACCGTGTACCTGCCACGGCTGGTCCGGCGCAGCGAACAGCCGAGCGGCCGGCCACTCGAACTGCGCGGCGACGCCACCTATCTGATCACCGGCGGCCTCGGCGCGATCGGCTTGGAGATCGCCGGCCACCTGGCCGCGAACGGCGCCGGCCAGCTCGTGCTGACCAGCCGGCGCGCCCCCGACGACGACGCCCAGCGCCGCGTCGACGCGATCACCGCCCAGCACGGCTGCGCGATCCGGGTCGTCGCCGCCGACGTCTCCGACGCGCACGACGTCGCACGCCTGCTCGGCGCCCTGCACGCCGACCTGCCGCCGCTGGCCGGCATCGTGCACGCCGCCGGTGAGATCGGCACGACGCCGCTGAGCAACCTCGACGACGGCGAAGTCGACCGCGTGTTCGCCGGAAAGGTTTGGGGGGCATGGCACCTGGCCGAGTCCGTGGCCGACCTGAACCTCGACTTCTTCGTCAGCACCTCCTCGATCGCGTCGGTGTGGGGCGGCTTTGGGCAGACCGCCTACGCCGCGGCCAACTCCTTCCTCGACGGCCTGGCCGCCCGCCTGCGCGCCCAGGGCGTGCCGGCGACCAGCGTCGGATTCGGCCCCTGGTCGGCGGGCATGGCCGACGAGCAGTCGCGTGAGCGCCTCGAACGCCGTGGCGTCCGGACGCTCACGCCCGCCGACGCACTGGCGGGCCTGGTCGACGTCGTGGACGCCGCCTCGACCGGTGGCCCCGCGCACGGCGTCGTCGCGCGCGTCGACTGGGCGCGCTTCCTGCCGCTCTACCAGCAGGCGGGCCGGCGGGCGTTCCTGTCCGAACTGGAACGCGAGCTCCCCGCCGAGCAGACCGCACCGTCGCAGACGACGGGCAGCGGAAGGACACCGCTGGTCGAACGGCTGGTGAACGCGCCCGTCCAGCAGCGCAGGAGGATCGTCACCGACTATCTGCGCGACGCGGTCGCCGAGATCACGATGGTCGACGCCGGGGAGATCCGCGAGGACGCCGGTTTCTTCGACCTCGGCATGGATTCGCTGATGGCCGTGGAGATGCGGCGGCGCATCGAGGCGGGCGTCGGGGTCGAGATTCCGGTCACCGTGGTCATGGACCACCCCCGCTTGTCCGACGTCGCCGACTACCTGCTTGGCGACGTGCTCGGCCTCGGCGAGACAATCGAGCCCGCACCCGCCGCCCCGGCTACGACCACCCGCGCGGACGAGCCGATCGCCATCGTGGCGGTGTCGTGCCGCTTCCCGGGCGCCCCGAACCCCGAGGCCTTCTGGGACGTGCTCTCCGGCGGCGTCGACGCCATCCGGGAGGTCCCCGAGGATCGCTTCGACATCGACGAATTCTTCGATCCGGACCCCGACACCGCAGGCAAGACCTACACGCGGTTCGGCGGATTCCTCGACGGCATCGACGAATTCGATCCCGAGTTCTTCGGCATCTCGCCGCGGGAGGCCATGTGGATCGAGCCACAGCAGCGGTTGGTGCTGGAGACCGCGTGGGAAGGCCTCGAGCGGGCCGGATATTCGCCAACCACGTTGCGTGGCAGCCGAACCGGCGTCTTCATGGGCGTCGCCGCCAACGAGTACGCTCACCTGCTGTCGACCGGATCCGTCGACGGCATCGAACCGCACTTCATCACCGGCAACGCGCTGAACGCCATCTCGGGCCGGGTCGCGTTCGCGCTCGGACTCGAGGGGCCCGCCGTGGCGGTCGACACGGCCTGCAGTTCGGCCCTGGTGGCGGTCCACCAGGCCGCCCAGGCGCTGCGCTTCGGCGATTGCGATCTGGCCCTGGCCGGCGGGGTGAACGTCCTGCTGAGCCCGGTCACCATGATCGCCGCGTCCCGCGCACGGATGCTGTCGCCGGTCGGGCGATGCAAGACCTTCGACGCCTCGGCCGACGGATACGTGCGCAGCGAAGGGTGTGGCGTCCTGGTGCTCAAGCGCCTCAGCGACGCCGAGCGTGACGGCGACCGGATTGCCGCCGTCATCGCGGGCAGCGCGGTGAACCAAGACGGCGCCTCGAGCGGGCTGACCGTCCCCAACGGCGGTGCTCAGCAACGCCTCATCGCCACCGTGCTCGGCAGGGCCGGCCTCAGCGGCGGCGACGTCGACTATCTCGAGGCGCACGGCACCGGCACACCGCTGGGAGATCCCATCGAAGTGCAAGCCGCCGCGGCCGCGTTCGCCGGCTCACGCGCCGCCGATCGACCGCTGCTGATGGGATCGGTGAAGACCAACATCGGTCACACCGAATCTGCCTCGGGCGCAGCAGGTTTGATCAAGGTCGTCTTGTCGCTGCAGCACGAGGTGCTGCCGCAGAGCCTGCACTTCGACACGCCGTCGCCCCACATTCCGTGGGACGCGCTGCCGGTCCGCGTCGTCGGGGAGGCGACCCCATGGCACGCCAACGGCAGGCCGCGCCGCGCCGGGGTCAGCTCCTTCGGTTTCACCGGAACCAACGCGCACGTCCTCGTCGAGGAGCCACCGGTGCGACCCGAACCGCCCGGTCGACCCCCGTCGACCTCGCCCGTCGGCGTCCTGGCACTGTCGGCGAAGTCACCGGACGCGCTGGCGGCGCTGGCGAGGCGGTACGACACCTGGTTGAGCGTGCACCCCGAGGTCGACCTCGCCGCGCTGTGTACGACCGCAGGCACCGGCCGCGCCCACTTCGAACATCGCGCCGCGCTGGTGGTGGACTCCGTCGCCACCGCCCGCGACGGCCTGGCCGAGCTGGCCGAGAACCGTCTGCGGCCGGGGGTGGTCCGCGGGGAGCACGTGCACCGTCCCACCACGGCGTGGCTGTTCGCCGGGCAAGGCAGCCAGTACCCCGGGATGGCACGCGAATTGTTCGCCACCGAGCCGGTGTTTGCCGAGACCGTTCAGCAGTGCGCCGACGCGGTCGCCGACATCGTGTCGCGCCCGTTGCTCGAGGTGATGTTCGCCAGCGACGCCGAGACGGGCGGCAAGGCATCGGAGGCGTTGCGGCACACGTCGTTCGCCCAGCCCGCGCTCTTCGCCGTCGAGATGGGTCTGGCGCGGTTGTGGCAATCGTGGGGCGTGGAGCCCGACGTGGTGCTCGGCCACAGCGTCGGCCAGTACGCGGCCGCCTGCGTGGCGGGGGTGTTCAGCCTCGCCGACGGCGCCCGGCTGATTGCCGAGCGCGGCAGGCTGTTCGGCAGCCTGCCCGACGGCGGGCGGATGGTGGCGGTCTTCGCCGATGCCGCGCTCGTCGAGCAGGTCGCCGCCGATTTCCCCCGGGTGTCGATCGGGGCCTACAACGGTCCCAACACCGTGCTCTCGGGGCCCGGCGAGGACCTGGAGACGGCGGTCGAGCGGTTCGAGGAGGAAGGCATCCGCTGCACCTGGCTGCAGACCAGCCACGCGTTCCACTCCGAGCTGCTCGACCCGGTGCTCGACGAGTTCGAATCCTTTGCCGCACAGGTGGCGTACTCGGCTCCCACGCTGCCGCTGGTGTGCAACCGCACCGGTGCCGTGCTCGCACCGCACACTCCGCTGGACGCCTCGTACTGGCGGCGCCACTCGCGCCAGCCGGTGCAGTTCGCCGAGAGCGTGCGCACGGTGGCGGCGCTGGGATGCTCGGTGCTCACCGAGATCGGACCACAGCCGGTGTTGACCAGTGCCGCAGTCCAGGTCTGGCCCGAACACCTCGCGGCACCGCGGGCGGTCCTGTCGATGCGCAAGGGCGTCGACGACCGTCGCCAGATCGCCGACGCCCTGGCGGCCGCCTACGTCGGCGGCCACCGACCCGACTTCGCGGCGTTCCACCGCGCGAGCACCCCGCCGCTGGAACTGCCGACCTACCCGTTCCAGCGTCGCCGGTTCTGGCCCAAGTCCTCGGGCCTGACCGCCGCCGAGGGTGGCGGTGCGGCAGTGTCCGGAATCCTGGGCAGCGCCAAGGATCTCGCGTCCGGCGACTCGGTCTACACCAGCAGGCTGTCGGTCAAGTCCCAACCGTGGCTCTCCGACCACGTCATCTACGGCACGGTCGTGGTGCCCGGTGCGACCTACGCCGCGATGGCACTCGCCGCGGTCGGCACGCCCGCGCGGGCAAGGGACGTGTTCTTCTACGAGCCGATCATCCTGCCCGAGAAGGCCTCTCGCGAGGTACAGCTGACACTGCACCCGCTCGACCAGGCCGGCGAGTCACGCTTTCAGGTCCACAGCCGCCCGTACGGCGAGAAGGGCGCCGAGTGGGCGCTCAACGCCGAGGGCATCGTGGTGACCGGCAGCGTGGTCACCGGCACCGACGACGACGCGGTCTCCGACGGGCAGCCCGTCGACGAGGCCGTCGAGCGCCTGGAGCGCATGCGCCCGCAGGACCTCTTCGAGACCTTCGCCGACCTCGAGCTGGCGTGGGGACCCAACTGGTCGGGTTCGCTGAAGTCGCTGTGGCTCGGCAAGGGTGAGGCAATCGGCGACATCCTCGTCGGCGAGGAACTCGCCGAACACCTCGGCGCCGAGCCGATGCACCCCGTCCTGATGGATCTGTGCACCGGCGTGGCGTTTCCCGCCTTCCCGGCCCTGCTCGCCGCCGAGCAGGGCGTCAGCGACCTGTACCTTCCGCTGCGGTACGGGCAGGTCGACCTCCAGGAGAAGATGCCGCGACGGTTCTACTGCCGCGCGCGATGGCACGACAGTGGACTCGACAGCGAGACCCAGGTGTTCGACCTCGACTTCCTCGACCGAGATGGCCGGCGGTTGGGCGGCATTCGCGAGTTCACCGTCAAGCGCGCGCCCCGTGAGGCGTTGCTCCGCGGGCTCGGCGGCGACGCGACCCGGCTGCTGTACACCCTCGGCTGGCACGAGGTGCCGCCCGCCGGGGACGGCGGCGCGGGCGTCGGCACCGCGAACGGCACCTGGCTGGTCGCCGGGTTCGACGAACTCGCCGCGCAAGTGCCTGGCTGCATCCCGATGAGCAGGGACGCCGACACCGAACTCCTCGGCACGGTGCTGGCCGACGCCCACCAGCGCGGCGTCGGGTTCACCGGCGTCGTGTGGCGCAGCGCCGCACCCACCGGTCCCGAGACGGGTGACCACGTCGCAGCCCGCGTCGACGACGAGATCGCCCACTTGCTCTCCGCCGTGCACACCGTGCAGGGCGGTGAGGTCAAGCTGCCCGGCGGGCTGTGGATCGTCACCGAGCGGGCCGTCGCGACCGAGTCCGGCGAGCCGGTCGACCCGGTGCAGGCCGCCCTGTGGGGTTTCGGCCGCACCGCAATCAACGAAGAGCCGATGCTGCGCTGCCGGCTAGTCGACTACGACGGCTCGGCCGACGGCGTCGGGGCACTCGTCGACCTGCTGGCCACGCCGGTCGACGAGCCGGAACTGGCGCTGCGCCAAGGCAAGCTGCTTGCCTCGCGCCTGTTGCCGTGGGCGCGCAGCGGTCACCTCGTGGTTCCCCGGTCCGGTGACTACGTGCTAGCGCCCACCGAACGCGGGGCGATCGACAACCTGCGGCTGACCGAGACCGACGTGCCGCCGCCGGACGACGACTACGTGCAGGTTCGGGTAGAGGCCGCGGGGCTCAACTTCCGTGACGTGCTCAACGTGCTCGGCCTCTACCCCGGCGATCCCGGTCCCATTGGTGGCGACTTCGCCGGTGTGGTCACCCAATTGGGCGGTGGCGCGACCGGTCTGGAGGTGGGGCAGCGCGTCTACGGCTCCATGCAGGGCGCGTTCGCCACGCGGTTCAACGTGCCCGCGGCGTTCCTGGCGCCCATTCCGGACGGGATCAGCGCCGTGCAGGCCACCACCATTCCCGCTGCGGCGCTGACGGTTCGGCTGTCCTTCGACTGGGCCCGGCTGAAGCCGGGCGACAAGGTGCTCATCCACGCCGCCAGTGGCGGGGTCGGCCTGGCCGCGGTTCAGATGGCGCAGCAGTGCGGTGCCACCGTGTTCGCCACGGCCAGCACCTTCAAGCGCGACACCCTCCGCAGGTTGGGGGTGAAGTACGTCTACGACTCGCGCTCGACGGATTTCGCCGACCAGATCCTCGCCGACACCGATGGTGCCGGCGTGGACGTGGTGCTCAACAGCCTGACCGGCGAGGGATTCATCGAGGCGACGCTGCGGGCAACCGCCGCCAACGGGCGGTTCGCCGAGATCGCCAAGCGCGACATCTGGACACCTGAGCAGATGTCGCAGGCCCGTCCCGACGTCGACTACGAGATCGTGGCGCTGGACACCGTGATGTTCACCGAACCCGAGCGCATCCGCGCCCTGCTGACCGAGGTGTCCGATGGCTTGGCAGGGGGCAGTTGGACACCGCTGCCCGCCGAGATCTATCCACTCACCGAGGCAAGGGCGGCGTTCCGCCGGATGCAGCAGGCGCGCCACATCGGCAAGATCGTGGTGCAGATGCCGAATCCGCTAGTGCCCCGGTCGGATCGGAGTTATTTGATCACCGGTGGACTGGGCGCGATCGGTCTGCACACGGCGGCGTATCTGGCCCACCTCGGTGCCGGTGAGCTCGTGTTGACCAGTCGGCGTGCACCCGGGGCCGACGCCCTGCGGGCGATCGAGGACATCGAGGAACGGCACAGGTGCCGCGTCCACGTGGTGACCGCCGACGTCGGCGAGGAGTCCGAGGTCGCCCGGGTGCTGGACCACATCCGCGCCGAACTGTCGCCGCTTGCGGGCGTGGTGCACTTGGCCGGCGTGCTCGACGACGCCCTGCTGTCGCAGCAGAGCGTCGACCGGTTCCGGACCACGTTGGCGCCCAAGGCGTTCGGAGCCGGCCATCTGGACCGGATGACCATGGGCGACGACTTGGACTTCTTCATCGTGTCGTCGTCGGTGTCGGCGCTGTTCGGCTCGCCGGGGCAGTCCAACTACGCGACGGCCAACGCGCTGCTCGACGGGGTGGTGGCGCGGCGGCGGTCCAGCGGCCTTCCGGCCACCGGGGTCAACTTCGGCCCGTGGGCCCAAGGCGGCATGGCGTCATCGGAGGCGGCGGCGGCCAACATCGGCGCCCAGGGACTGATCCCGCTGGAGCCCTCGGCGGCCCTGAGCGCGCTGGCCGAGGTCGTCGCCAACGGCACCGGTCAGGCCACCGTGATCAAGGCCAACTGGCAGCGCGCGGCCAAGGTGCTGGGCAGTTCACGGCCGCCGATCCTGGATCTGGTGCTGCCCAGTGCGACCGGCGAGGTGACCGGTGACAGCGAGATGCTCAAGCAACTGCAGGAGATCCCGGTGTCCCAGCGTGCCGGGTTCGTCACCGAGTTCCTCCAGCGCGAGGTGCAGAACTTCCTGCGCCTCGCGGGTCCGCCGGCGGCGACCAGTCGCTTCCTGGATCTCGGCACCGACTCCCTGATGGCGATCGAACTCCGCAACCGGCTGCACAGCCAGTTCGGCGGCGCGTTCACCATCAACGCCACCGCGGTGTTCGACTATCCGACCATCGGCGGCCTCGCCGAGTACCTGGTGGGTCAGTTGCCGGACGCCGAGGCCTCAGAGGTCTCGGAGGTCGCAGAGGTCTAGTCAGGCCCAGCGGGTGGCCTCGACCTCGGCGGCCAGCGGCGGATGCAGCGGCACGTCGAGGCCGTCGTAGAGGCCGGGCTTCTGGGTGGCGAGCCATTCGATCGCGCCGAGGAGTCGGTTGGCGGCGGTGGTGTTGCCCCCGTCGGCGCGGGTCCCGCCGGGCACGTCGGCACGGCTGACGATGGTCAGCTGAGGATCGCCGTCGACGAACACGCGGTGCTCGCCGACGCCCTCGTCGGGTTGGGGCCAGTCCGGCGCACACGCCGGGTCGATGCGGGTGACGTGGTCGACGACGATTCGGTCGAGACCGCCGGACCACCCGATGATCTTCAGCCGGAACGCGCCCTGGGTGCCCTTCTCGAAGCGACCCATGACGTTCTCGACCGACTCCTCGAGCGGTCGACGTTCCACCACCTCGGTGATGTCGTCGATCTCCAGGCCCAGGCCGCGGCCGATCAGTCGGATGTTGCCGCCCCACACCATCGTCGGGATCGACGGCAGCAGCATCATGGGCGTCTCGTCCATGGCGCCACCGAAACCGCAGCTGACCCGGACGGCATGGGGCTGGTCGTAGGTGGAGTAGTCGAAGATCTCTTGGCAGTGGATCGTCCTGATGCGGGTGCACAGCCCGGCGGCCATGACGGCGAGCGCGTCGTTGGCCCAGCCGGGGTCGACGCCGCTGACCAGAAGCGTGGCGTTGCCACGCTCGGCGGCGGCGGTCAGTCGGTCGACCCAGTCCCGTGGCGCGGAACGCGGGTCGTAGAGGGAGTAGAGCGACGGCGTGACGACGTGTGCGCCGGCCAGCAGGCAGCGCTCGATGTCGGCCACGGCGTCGTCGGGGCGGATGTCACCGGAGGCCATGTAGGCGACCGCGTCGCAGTCGGCGAGCGCGGCGTCGACGTCGGTGGTGGCGTGCACGCCGGTGTCGTCGGGCAGGCCGGCGAACGAGGCGGCGTCGCGCCCGGCCTTGGCGGCGGCGGAGGTGATCACCCCGGCCAGCTCCAAACCGGGAAACGCCAGCGTCGAACGGATCGCCGTCGAGCCCATGTTTCCCGTTCCCCAGACCACCACACGCCTCATGCGCCTCACCCTAACGGGCGTGCTGGGGGCCCTCGTGGCAGACATCACATTGGGTCGTATGCCCAGGTCAGGGTGCCTGAAGACGTGCGAAGCCAGGCCCAATCAACCGTCGGGTTGGTTAGCCAGCGAAAATTTGCTCGACACTGCTTTGCGAACAAGTTACCTGCCGGTATAGTTGGCGGCAGTTACTGGTGGGTAACTTAGCCCGAGTACCCAACCGCAGACGGCATCTCATCGAGGAGAATTCGTGAGCCATTACAAGAGCAACGTCCGTGACCAGCTGTTCAACCTCTTCGAGGTGTTCGGTATGGACAAGGTGCTCGGCGAGGGTGCCTACGGCGACCTCGACGGCGACACCGCCCGCGAGATGCTGGCCGAGATCACCCGGCTGGCCGAGGGACCCATCGCCGATTCGTTCGCCGACGGTGACCGCAACCCGCCGGTGTTCGATCCCGAGACCCACACCGTGAAGCTGCCCGAGCCCTTCAAGAAGTCGGTCCGCACCATCATCGACGGCGGCTGGGACAAGATCGGCCTCGACGAGGAGCTCGGCGGCATGCCGATGCCGCGCGCCCTGCAGTGGGCCCTGATGGAGAGCGTCCTCGGCGCCAACCCGGCGGTCTACATGTACTCGATGGGCGCCGGCTTCGCGCAGATCATGTACAACCAGGCCACCGAAGAGCAGAAGAAGTGGGCCATCCTCGCCGCCGAGCGCGGCTGGACCTCCACCATGGTGCTCACCGAGCCCGACGCCGGTTCCGACGTCGGCGCCGGCCGCACGAAGGCCGTCCAGCAGCCCGACGGCACCTGGCACCTCGACGGCGTCAAGCGCTTCATCACCTCCGGTGACGCCGACGACCTCGGCGAGAACATCCTGCACCTCGTGCTGGCCCGCCCCGAGGGCGCCGGTCCCGGCACCAAGGGTCTGTCGCTGTTCTTCGTGCCGAAGTACCACTTCGACTTCGAAACCGGTGAGCCCGGCGAGCGCAACGGCGTCTACGTCACCAACGTCGAGCACAAGATGGGCCTCAAGGTCTCCGCAACCTGTGAGCTGTCCCTCGGCCAGCACGGCACCCCGGCCGTCGGTTGGCTCGTCGGCGAGGTGCACAACGGCATCGCGCAGATGTTCGAGGTCATCGAGCAGGCCCGAATGATGGTGGGCACCAAGGCAATCGCCACGCTGTCGACCGGCTACTTGAACGCGCTCGAGTACGCCAAGAGCCGCATCCAGGGTGCCGACCTGACCCAGATGACGGACAAGACCGCGCCGCGCGTGTCCATCACGCATCATCCCGACGTGCGTCGCTCGCTGATGACCCAGAAGGCCTACGCGGAATCGCTTCGCGCGCTGTACCTCTACACCGCGACGTTCCAGGACGCCGAGGTCGCCAAGGCCGTCCACGGCGTCGACCCCGAACTGGCAGGCAAGGTCAACGACCTCCTGCTCCCGATCGTCAAGGGTGTCGGCTCCGAGCAGGCGTACGCCAAGCTCACCGAAAGCCTGCAGACCTTCGGCGGATCCGGCTTCCTGCAGGACTACCCGGTCGAGCAGTACATCCGCGACGCCAAGATCGACTCGCTCTACGAGGGCACCACCGCCATCCAGGCGCAGGACTTCTTCTTCCGGAAGATCGTCCGCGACAAGGGTGTTGCGCTGGGTTACGTCGCCAATGAGATCGAGCAGTTCGTCAAGAACGAGTCCGGCAACGGCCGGCTCAAGGCCGAGCGCGAGCTGCTGGCCAACGCCTTGGCCGACGTCCAGGGCATGGCCGCGACGCTGACCGGTTACCTGATGTCGGCCCAGGAGGATTCGGCCAACATCTACAAGGTGGGCCTGGGCTCGGTGCGCTTCCTGATGAGCGTCGGCGACCTGGTGCTCGGCTGGCTGCTGCAGAAGCAGGCCGTCGTCGCCATCGCCGCCCTCGACCAGGGTGCGACCGGTGCGGACAAGTCCTTCTACGAGGGCAAGATCGCCGTGGCGTCGTTCTTCGCGAAGAACTTCCTGCCCCTGCTCGCCAGCACGCGGACGGTGCTGGACAACATCGACAACGAAGTGATGGAACTCGACGAGGCTGCGTTCTAAGTCGACGACACGCGCTCGGGCCCCCGCTGCGGCGGGGGCCCTTTGCGTTTCATGGCGCGCGGACAGCTGCCACCCAGGTTGGGTTGACACGATGGAAACGTGCACTTCCTGGCCGCCGACGACGCCCCTGCCACCTACCGCCACGGACTGTCACTCCTGCACGGCTGGCTGCCGCTGACGGTGCAGATCGTCGCCGTCGTGGTGCTCGTCGCCGCGATCGGCTGGCGTACGCGCCGGTGGCGTCTGGTGTGGCTGCCCGCGGCGGCCGTGGTGGGGCTCGGCGTCGCGGCGTGGACCCACTGGTACGTCGACTCCCAGGGCATGGCGGGTGACCCCGCGCCCGACTCCCTGTGGGTGTGGACCGGGTTGACGGGTTTCGCGCTCGCCGCGGCGATCTTCGGGTGGCGCGGAATCAGGTGGCGCCGCGCCGCGGCGGTCGCCGCCGTCCCCCTGTGCCTGGTGAGCACCGGCCTGGCGCTCAACACCTGGGTCGGTTACTTCCCCACCGTGCAGATCGCGTGGAACCAACTGACCGCGGGCCCGCTGCCCGACGAAACGGACCTCGACACC
Source organism: Mycobacterium yunnanensis (assembly GCF_025823185.1). Lineage (GTDB taxonomy): Bacteria > Actinomycetota > Actinomycetes > Mycobacteriales > Mycobacteriaceae > Mycobacterium > Mycobacterium yunnanensis. Next base: position 116,034 of record NZ_JACKVK010000020.1, on the reverse strand, counting down.
GTGACGGCCATGCAGAAGGCCGGCACCGTGCTCGACCACGGCAGCGTCGTCCAGGTCGACATCCCTTCGGACGCTTCGGGATTCAAGCACCGCAGCGAGCTGGTCTACCTTCCGCCGCGGTGGTTCGCCACCAATCCCGCACCCAAACTGCCCGTGGTGATGATGATCGGCGGCGAGTTCAACACCCCCGCCGACTGGCTACGCACCGGTAACGCCGCGGCCATCGTCGACTCCTTCGCCCAATCCCATGGCGGCAACGCGCCAGTACTGGTGTTCGTCGACTCCGGCGGTTCGTTCAACAACGACACCGAATGCGTCAACGGGGTACGCGGCAACGTCGCCGACCATCTCACCAAGGACGTCGTGCCCTACGTCGACGAGCACTTCGGCACAAGTACGGCCAGTGCGGACTGGGGCATCGTCGGCTGGTCGATGGGCGGTACCTGCGCGGTCGACCTGACCGTCATGCACCCCGAATTGTTCAGCAGCTTCGTCGACATCGCGGGCGACACCGGCCCCAATGCCGGCACCAAGGATCAGACGGTGGCCCGGCTCTACGGCGGCGACGCCGCCGCGTGGGCCCAGTTCGACCCCTCGACCGTGATGGCCAAACATGGCCCCTACCAGGGAGTCGCGGGCTGGTTCGCGATCTCGACCGACGCGCCCAAGAAGTTCACCATGCCGCACAGCGACGGCGCCGTCGGGCTCGGCGGACGGGACGCGGACGGCATGCCCACCGACCAGACGCAGGCCGCGAACACGCTGTGCGGTCTCGGCAGGGCCAACGGCATCATCTGCTCGGTGGTGCCGACGACGGGTCGCCACGACTGGCCGTTGGCCACCCAGGTGTTCACCGCGTCGCTCCCGTGGTTGGCGGGCGCGATCCACACCCCCGGTGTGCCTGCCGTGCCGCTGCCGCCGGGAGCGCCGGTCGCCAAGAGCTAGGCGTCGACGCTGCGCAGCGCCGCGCGGGTACGGGCCCTGCCCTCCGGCGTCGGGTCGAACGTCGCGGCGACGTACTCGTCGACCCCGGCCGCCTTCAATTCCGAGAGCCGGTCCCAGACCGTCGCCTCGTCGCCGATGATCGCGGCGTCCTCCGGTCCGGCGTAGCCCTCGCGGTCGAGCATGGCGCGATAGGACGGCAGCACGCCGTACATCTTGAACTGCTCGGCGGCCTGTCTGCGGGCAGCGTCGACGTCGTCGGTGACGCACACCGGCAGGGCTGCCACCACGCGTACCGCGGTCTCGGAACGGCCGGCGTCGGCGGCTGCCTGCCGCAGCGTCGGGGCGACGTGCCCAGCGAGCGTCTTCGGGCCCGTCATCCAGGTGCAGGTGCCTGCCGTCCGGCGGCCGGCGATCTTGAGCAGCTGCGGGCCCAGAGCCGCGACGTAGACGTCGGGCCGCGGCGCACCGGGAATCATCAAGGCGCCCCTGGTGGTGAGAATCTGGCCCGTCGCGTCGGCGGCCTGACCCGCCAGCAGCGGCAGCAACCCGTCGAGGAACTCGTTGAGCCTGCGCACCGGCTTGTCCCAGGGGATGCCCCACATGCCCTCGGTGACGGCCTGATGCGTCATGCCGAGGCCCAGGATGAGGCGCCCGTGCGACACCAGGCTGACGGTCAGAGCACGCTGCGCCATCTGCATGGGGTGCTGATTCTGGATGGGGACCACGCCGGTGGCCACCTCGATGTCGGGAACCTCGCGCACTGCCACGGCCAGGACGGTGAGAAGGTCCGGCTCGTAGGGCATCTGGCTCATCCACAACCGTCCGAAGCCCTCCTCGCGCAGCATGGCGAGGTTCTGCACGCACGCGTCGACCGGATCGTCGCGACCAGCGTCGCCGAGTTGACCGAACATCGAGATCTGCACGGGTCCATCGAAGCACGAGCGCATGAAGAAGCCCCGTGTTGCCGTCGGGTCGGGGGGTCTGACGGCAGCACGGGGCTACAACGGGTATCGACGGGTGGCGCCGGAGCGTTACACCCCGATTCTCACGCTTCCAGAATGGCCGTGACGCCCTGGCCGCCGGCCGCGCAGATCGAGATCAGCCCGCGCACCGGCTTGCCCGTCTGAGCCTTCTTCTCGGCGAGCTGCTTGGCCAGCTGGGCGACGATGCGGCCGCCGGTGGCCGCGAACGGGTGGCCCGCCGCCAGCGAGGAGCCGTTGACGTTGAGCTTGGACCGGTCGATGCTGCCCAGCGCCGCGTCCAGCCCGAGGCGCTCCTTGCAGTACTCCTCGGACTCCCACGCGCTCAGCGTCGCCAGCACCACCGAGGCAAACGCCTCGTGGATCTCGTAGAGATCGAAGTCCTGCAGCGTCAGACCGTTTCGGGCCAGCAGGCGCGGCACCGCGTAGGTGGGTGCCATCAGCAGCCCGTCGGGGCCGTTGACGTAGTCGACCGCCGCAGTCTCGCCGTCGACGAAGTACGCCTGCACGGGGATCGAGTGCGCCTGCGCCCACTCCTCACTGGCCAGCAGCGCAACCGATGCGCCGTCGGTCAGCGGGGTCGAGTTGCCCGCCGTCATCGTGGCGTCGCCGTTCTTCACGCCGAAGACCGGCTTGAGCTTGGCCAGCTTCTCGGCCGAGGAGTCGGCGCGCAGGTTGTTGTCGCGGTACAGGCCGAGGAACGGCGTCACCAGGTCGTCGAAGAAGCCGCGGTCGTAGGCGGCGGCCATGTTCTGGTGACTGGCCGCGGCCAGGGCGTCCTGGTCGACGCGCTTGACGCCGAAGTCCTTGGCGGTGATGGCGGCGTGCTCGCCCATCGACAGGCCGGTGCGCGGCTCACCGTTGGTGGGGATCTCCACGCCGATGGCGGCGGGCAGCTTGCCGACGAGCTTGAGCCGGTCGACGTTGGACTTGGCGCGGCGCAGCCCGAGCAGGACGCGGCGCAGGTCGTCGCCGAAGGCGATGGGTGCGTCCGAGGTGGTGTCGACGCCGCCGGCGATACCGGAGTCGTATTGCCCGAGTGCGATGCCGTTCGCGACCGCGATGGTCGACTGCAGCCCCGTCCCGCATGCCTGCTGCAGGTCGTAGGCCGGGGTGTAGGGCGACAGCGCACTGCCGAGGACGCACTCGCGCATCAGATTGAAGTCGCGGCTGTGCTTGAGCACCGCGCCGCCGACGACGGCACCGATCCGCTCGCCATCGAGGCCGTACCGGTCGACGAGCCCGCCGAGCGCGGCGGTGAACATGTCCTGGTTCGACGCGTTGGCGTAGGCGCCGTCGGACCGCGCGAAGGGGATTCGGTTTCCGCCGAGGATGGCCACTCGACGGGCTGCCTTGCTGGGCGACTGGGTGTCGGCCACGTTCATCTCCGTTGGTCGAGGTTGCTGGTGTCGAGCGTCATACTACCCACCGTTCTTACTCTGGAGTAAGTTCGTGACCGATACGACAAACTCGCGCGGCATGGGTACCCCACTCCCGCACGCACTACCCGTCTCCTCGAAAGGCAGCTCAGTGGCTTCCGACCTGTTCTCGCAAGTGGTCAACTCCGGACCTGGCTCGTTCCTGGCCAAGCAACTCGGCGTGCCGCAGCCGGAAACCCTGCGCCGCTACAAGGCCGGTGAGCCGCCGCTGGCCGGTCCCCTGCTGATCGGAGGCGATGGCCGCGTCGCCGAACCCCTGCGCGCCGCGCTGGCCGAGGACTACGACCTGGTCGGCAACAACGCAGGCGGCCGCTGGGCCGACACCTTCGGCGGCCTCGTCTTCGACGCCACCGGCATCACCACCCCGGAGGGCCTCAAGGCACTGCGCGACTTCTTCACCCCGGTGATGCGCAACATCGGCTCCAGCGCGCGCATCGTCGTCGTCGGCACCACGCCCGACCAGACGGGCAGCGTCGACGAGCGCATCGCCCAGCGCGCGCTGGAGGGCTTCACCCGCTCGCTGGGCAAGGAGCTTCAGCACGGCGCGACGATCGGCCTGGTCTACCTGGCCGGCGACGCCAAGCCCGCCGCCACCGGCCTGGAGTCCACGCTCCGGTTCCTGCTGTCGGGCAAGTCCGCCTATACCGACGGCCAGGTGTTCTACGTCGACGCCCAGGACTCGGTACCGCCCGCCGACTGGGACAAGCCGCTCGACGGCAAGGTCGCACTGATCACCGGCGCCGCCCGTGGCATCGGCGCCGAGATCGCCAAGGTCTTCGCCCGGGACGGGGCCAAGGTGGTGGCGATCGACGTCGAGCAGGCCGCCGACGCCCTCGCCGAGACCGCCACCAAGATCGGCGGCACCGCACTGACCCTCGACGTGACTGCGGCCGACGCGGTCGACCGGATCGCCGAGCACCTGCGCGAGCACTACTCGGGCAAGGCCGACATCCTGGTCAACAACGCAGGCATCACCCGCGACAAGTTGCTCGCCAACATGGACGAGGGCCGCTGGGACTCCGTGCTCGCCGTCAATCTCCTTGCCCCGCAACGCCTCGCCCAAGGGCTGGTGGACAACGGCACCATCGGCGATGGCGGCCGCATCGTCGGCCTGTCGTCGATGGCGGGCATCGCGGGCAACCGCGGCCAGACGAACTACGCCGCCACCAAGGCCGGGATGATTGGCATGACCCAGGCGCTGGCTCCCGTCTTCGGCGAGAAGGGCATCACCATCAACGCCGTCGCCCCCGGGTTCATCGAAACCAAGATGACCGAGGCCATCCCGCTGGCCACCCGCGAGGTGGGTCGCCGGATGAACTCGTTGTTCCAGGGCGGTCAGCCAGTCGACGTCGCCGAGGCCATCGCCTACTTCGCCAGCCCGGCGAGCAACGCCGTCACCGGCAACACCATTCGGGTGTGCGGCCAGGCACTGCTGGGGGCCTGAGATGGCCCAACCGAGTGGCCTCAAGAACATGGCGTTGGCCGCCGCCGGCGCACTGCCCTTCATCTCGAGGGGCAGTGCGCTGCCCAACCGCACCGTCACCGTCACCGACCTCACCGTCGACCCCGCCAACGTCGCGGCCTATGCCGCGGTGACCGGTCTGCGCTTCGGCGACTCGGTGCCGCTGACCTACCCGTTCGCGCTGACCTTCCCGTCGGTGATGTCGCTGGTGAGCGGGTTCGACTTCCCTTTCGCCGCAATGGGTTCGGTGCACGTCGAGAACCGAATCACCCAGCACCGCCCGATCTCGGTGTCCGACACCGTCGACGTCAAGGTGCACGCGGAGAACCTTCGCGAGCACCGCAAGGGCCTGCTGGTCGACCTCATCACCGAAATCAGCGTCGGCAACGACCTCGCGTGGCACCAGGTGACGACGTTCCTGCACCAGCAGCGGACCAGCCTGTCCGACGAGCCGAAACCCGAGCAACCCCGCAAGCAGCAGAAGTTGCCGCCGCCCAACGCCCTACTCCAGATCACCCCGGGGCAAATTCGGCACTACGCGTCGGTCAGCGGGGACCACAACCCCATCCACACCAGCTCGATCGGCGCCAAGCTGTTCGGATTTCCCACCTCGATCGCGCACGGAATGTTCTCCGCCGCCGCGGTTCTCGCCAACGTCGAGGGCCAGCTGCCCGATGCCGTGACGTACGGAGTGCGCTTCGGCAAGCCGATCCTGCTGCCGGCGCGCGTCGGGCTCTACACCGAACGCGTGACCGACGGCTGGAATCTGACCCTGCGCAACATGTCGAAGGGCTACCCCCACCTGACGGGCACGATCCGGGCGCTCTAGCCGACGGCGACGTTCTGCGCCTCGTAGAGACGCTTGTACAAGCCTCCCTGGGCGATCAGCGAGTGGTGGTCACCCTGCTGGGCGATGCGACCGTGCTCGATCACCAGGATGCGATCGGCGACCGCGGCGATGAAGTCCATGTCGTGGCTGATCACCAGGCAGGTGCGGTCGTGCGCGTACCCGCGGATCACACCGGTCAGGCGGGCCCGCTGATCGGCGTCGAGGTTCTCGGTGGGCTCGTCGAGCAGGAGCACCTCCGGTGTGCGCAACAGGCAGCGCGCCAACGCAATCAAACGCTTTTGCCCACCGGAGGGCACCTGCACGTCGACGACGGTGTCATATCCCGCGTGCATCCTCGCCGGGTCGGTGATGACGGTGTGCACGTTGGCACGTCGACAGGCCTCCTCGATCTCGGCGTCGGTGGCCTCCGGCCGCGCCAGCCGGATGTTCTCCCGAATGGTGTCCTTGACGAAGAAGGGAAACTGGGCCAGCTTGGACACCTGATCGCGCAGCGAGTCGATGGTCACCTCGTCGATCGGACGACCGTCGAGCAGGATCCGCCCGCGGTGCGGGTCCAGGAACCGCAGCATCAGGTTGTAGACCGTCGACTTCCCCGACCCGATGCCGCCGACCAGGGCCACGGTCTCCCCCTTCGAGACCGAGAACGACAACCCGTCGAGCACCATCTGGGTCGGCGTGTAACCAAAGGCGACGTCGGTGAACACCAGGTTGCCGTGGACCTCTCCGAGTGGCGTCGCGTTCGGCGCCTCCCGGACCGTGGGGCGGGTGTCGAGCAGTTCATAGGTCGACGCCGCACTGGGCGCCACACTCTGATAGGTGGTGTAGGCGCCCATGACTCGCTGGGCCGCGCCGAACATCGTCGGCACCATGCCGGCGAAGACCATCAGCCCCGCGAACGTCAAGCCGAAACTCTCGCTGAAGCCGATGCCGACCAGCAACACGACGACCGTACTGAGCGCGACGAACACCTGAGATCCGTTGGCGGTGGCCTGCATCCACATGGTCGTCGACGCGTCGCTCTCGGCGGCACCCTCGGACACCTTCCGAAAGCGCTTGCTGCGCACGGCCTGAGCGTTGAACAGCTGAATCTCGGCGATGCCGCTGATGGTTTGCTCGAGTTCGGCTCCCATCGCGCGGTCGGCATCCATCGTCCGGCGCACCGCGGCTTGCACGTGGGCGCCGGCGTACTTGAGCACCAGCAGCGCCACCGGCGTCAGGACGAGCGCCGCCACCGTCATCTGCCACGACAGCGCCAGCAGGTAGCCGACCGCCACCAGCAACACCAGCGAGTCGATCAGCGGCGGTAGCAGGCAACCCGTGAGAAGTCGTTGCACACCTGAGGATTCCGCGGTCACGCGGTGCATCAGCGCCCCTCCCTGGGAGGCGGTGAAGAAGTCCAGGGACAGCGTCTGAAGGTGGTCGTGCACCCGCTGACGGATGTCGGTGACGAGCACCCGCTCCACCTTCGTACCGACCCAGGCGTTCACCAGATACATGAACTGCGTCAGCACCAACGCGCCGGCCCACACTGCCAACAGCATCGCGAACGGAACCGAGCCAGCCACGTCGCTCAGCGCACCGTCGGAGCGGGCGACCAGCGGGCCGCGCATGCCCCAGACCTCGGTGAGGTCTCCCTTGGCGCCGGCATCGGCGACGACCTGCATCATCGGACCGAAGGCCGCCGCGCTGACGTAGGGCAGCGCCGAGGCCAGCGCACCGACGACGAACAGGGCCGTGATCGGACCGCGGACGGACGACAACATGTGCAGGCTCCGCCGGATCAGACGTCCCCGCGCAACCACGTCGACCATGGGCATACCTCTTCTGCCGGCCCAATTCCCGTGGTGGGACGGTACGTCACCTCAGAGGTGTTCGTCGTAGAACGCGCGCACGCCGCACAGCGCGTGGGGACCCCGGACGCGGCCGCGACGTGCTCGGTCAGCCCGTTGCCGCCGACGCCGGTGCGTCGGCCGGTCGGCCCTTCAGCCCACGCCAGAACAGGTTGATCATCAGTTCGGCGGCCTCGTTCACCTCGGCGTCGCCGGTGCTGACCCGTGCGGCGACTGCCTCGCCGGCACCCACCAGCGCGACCGCCATCATGTCGAAGTCGGTGTCCGGCTCCGGGTTTCGCGTACCGGACTGCAGCAACCTGCCGACGAGGTCGACGATGCGTTCACGGCCCTCGCGCACGGTGTGCGCGAAGGCCTGCGAGCTGGTCGCCTGGGTGTAGAGCACCATCCACGACGCGCGGTTGGTGTCGATGTAGCTCAGGAAGGCCACCACGGCGTTGCGCAGCAAGTCCTTCGGAGTCTGGCTGAAGTCGATCTCCCCGCGGACGGTGTCGACGAACCGCGCGAGCTCACGGTCGAGGCACGCGCCGAAGAGTTCTTCCTTGGATCCGTAGTACAGATAGAGCATCGGCTTGGAGATCTGGGCTTGGCCGGCGATGGCGTCCATCGACGTCTCGTGGTAGCCGTTCACCGAGAACATCTGCACGGCCGCGTCGAGCATCTGCTGCTCACGCACCGCGCGCGGCAATCGCTTGGTTCCACCGGCCATCAGATCAGAGTAGGCAATCGCTGCCCGTTCAGCCTCCGCAGCGTGAACTCTTGCCCTTCAGCGCGGCGATGCGCAGCACCGAGGCGTCGACCTTCTTGGGGTCCAGCCCCCCGTTGGCGACGGCGGCCTCCAGGGAGTCGAGCACGCCGGGGACCTCGTCGGTGGTGATCCACAGCGCGATGTCCGCACCCGATTGCAACGCCTTCAGAGCGGCCTGGGCGACGGTGTAGCGCTGGTTGATGGCACCCATGCTGGAGATGTCGTCGGTGAACACCACCCCGCCGAAGGGCAGCCCGCCGTAGCCGCCGGTGCGCAGCAGCGAGTACGCCGCGGGACTCAGGCTCGCCGGGTCCGAACCGGTGAGTCCCGGCACCTGCATGTGTCCGACCATCACCGCGGTCCCCGGCACCTGAGCCAGCTCACGGTAGGGCACGAGATCGTTGGTCATCAGATCCGACAGCGGCGGGGTGACGACGCCGCCCTCGTGGGAGTCGCCGGACGCGTGGCCGTGGCCGGGGAAGTGCTTGAGCACCGGGGTGACGCCCGCGTCGAGCAGCCCCTTGGCATAGGCGCCGGCGTACTCGGTCACCTTCTGCGGGTCGGCACTGAAGGATCGGTCGCCGATCACCGTGTCGTCGTCCTGATCGGAGACGTCCGCGTCGGGGGCGAAGTCGACGGTGATGCCGAGGTCCTTCATCGCCTTGCCGCGGGCGAATGCGATGTCGTGCACATCCTGCGGCGAGACCGTCCGGCCCAGGACGCGCGCGGACTCCTGCACCCCGATGAGGCTCTTGAGCCTCGAGACCCGGCCGCCCTCCTCGTCGGTGCTGACCGCCAGCGGCAGCGCGCCTGCCGACGCGGCGATCTCCTTGAGCGGGTCGCCCAGCATCGTCAGGTCGGTCCAGCTGCCGATCATGATGCCGCCGACGTGCTCCTTGGCGACCACCGCGCGCGCGTCGTCGGCACCGGTGACGCCGACCATCAGCATCTGGGCCAGCTTGTCGCGCGTGGACATGGCGGCCAGCAGGGCATCACCGTCGCCGCAGACCGGCGGTTCGGCCGCAGGCAGCTCCGACGGGCTGGTGCTGGGCCCCGACGACGGCGCGGCCGCTGTGGTGGTGCGGTGCCTGACGACGTACACCCCTGCCACCACGACGGCTGCTATGACCAGCACCGCGAGGACGATCGAGACGATGGTCTTGCGCTGGCTGGACTTCGAGTCGCCTCCTGCGGCGCGGCCCAACGGCATGGGGCGAATCGTAGCGGCTGGGTAATCTGCGGGGCATGCCGCTGCGACCCGGGGACGTGTTCGCGGGCGTCACCGTCCTACGTGTGCTCGGCGAGGGTGCCAGTGGTGCGGTGTATCTCACCGCGCACCCGCGGACGCTGCGTCAGGACGCCCTGCGGGTGCTGCCTGCGGCCGCGTCGGCCGATCCGGACTTCCGGGCCCGCTTCCACCGACGCGCCGACCTGGCCGCGACGCTGTGGCATCCGCACGTCGTCGGCGTGCACGCGCACGGTGAGTTCCAGGGGCTGCAGTGGGCGTCGACGGACTACGTCGACGGCACCGACGCCGCGGCGTTGGTGCGCGACCGCTACGACACCGGCATGCCTGCCGACCAGGTGCTCGACGTCGTCACCGCGATCGCCGACGCGCTGGACCACGCGCACGCGCGGCACCTCGCCCACGGCGACGTCACCGCCGCCAGCATCCTGCTGACCAACGAGCCGCGCCGACGGGCGTGCCTGACCGACTTCGCCGTGCCCCGGGCCCACGACGACCCCAGGGCCGACCAGTACGGCCTCGCGGCCACCGCCCGGCACCTGCTCAGCGGCGTGCCGCCGGGTCCGGAGGTCCGACCGCTCGGCGAGACCCGCCAAGACCTCGCCGCGTTCGACCCGGCGTTGCTACGGGCCCTTTCGGTCGATCCGCGGCAGCGCTTCGACGCGTGCCTGGACTTCGCGGCCGCCCTGCGCGACGCCGCGTCCGCGGCCACGCAGGCCCAGCCGATCGCCGATCCCGCCGCCTGGGCCCCGACCGAGCACCTGGCCAATCCGAAGACCGGCTCGGGCCTGCCCGAGGTCTTCGTCGCCGCGTGGTCGGCCGAAGAGCCCGACCCCCTGGCCGAGTTCGGCCCCGAGGTCGACCCCGAATTCGCGCCGACGATGGCGGCCGGGCAGCTGACCCCAGAACCCGAACCCGAACCGCCCTACGAGCCGCCGTACGAGGCGCCCGCCGCGAGCCACGGCCGGATCTGGGCGTACGCCGGCGTCGCCGCGCTGCTGGCGCTGGTTCTCGTCCTGGTGGTGGTCGTCGTCAGGGGTGGTGGTGCGGACTCCGGCACCGGTGCCGCCACCTCGACCTCCGCCGTTGCGGCGCCGTCCCCGTCGGTGGACGCCCCGACCACCGGGGTCGGCGGCCGACCGCGCCCCGCCGAGATCCGAGGTGTCGACCCCACCGGCGAGGACTGCGAGGGCGGTTTCCAGATCACCGGGCAGGCCGGGTGGGCCAGTCAGGGCGTCCGGGGCAGCCCCGCCGCGACGTGCGCCTTCGTCGGCAACGTGCTCAAGGCGTACTGGGACGCCGCGGACCCCAGCCGGGACGGGCGGTCCGTCGTCGTCGCCGGGGCCATCCCCTGCGGGGAGGGTGCGGCCTGCGTCGGCGAGAAGTTCCTCGTCACCTGCGCGGCCGAGGGATCGGACCCCTGGATCACCTGCCGTGGTGGCCGCGACGCCGTCGTGATCCTCTACTAGGACGCGGGCCGCCTCGGTGACGAGTGCTACCTTGGCCGGGTGGATCGGTTCGTCTTGCCCGCTGCGGCCAGCATCGTCGTCGGCTTGTTGCTGGGTGCGGCCGCCATCTTCGGGGTGACGCTCATGGTCCAGCAGGACACCAAGCCGCCTCTGCAGGCAGGCGATCCCGGGTCCTCCGTCCTCAACAGGGTCGAGTACGGCGACCGGACCTAGTTTCTGTCCGCCGCACCGCCTCCGTCCGACACCCTCAGCCGCCGTTGGCTGTGGCTCGTCGGCGCACTCTTCCTCGTCCTGACGTTCGCCCAGTCGCCGGGCCGGACGTCGCCGGACACCAAGCTCGACCTGACGGCCAACCCGCTGCGATTCCTCTCCAGGGCCGCGGACCTGTGGAACAGCGACCTCCCGTTCGGCCAAGCCCAGAATCAGGCCTACGGCTACCTCTTTCCGCACGGCGCGTTCTTCCTCGCCGGCGACGCGCTGGGGTTGCCCGGCTGGGTGACGCAGCGGTTGTGGTGGGCGCTGCTTCTGACGGTCGGGTTCTGGGGCGTCCTGCGGCTGGCCGAGACGTTGGGCATCGGCAGCCGTAGTTCGCGGGTCGTCGCGGCGCTGGCATTCGCACTGTCACCACGGGTGTTGACGACGCTCGGCGCGATCTCCTCGGAGACGCTGCCGATGATGCTGGCGCCGTGGGTGCTGCTGCCGGTGGTGATCGCACTGAGGGGCGGCTCGGGTCAGGCGTCGGTGCGCGTCCTGGCGGCCCGCTCGGCGCTGGCGGTGGCGCTGATGGGCGCGGTCAACGCGGTGGCGACGCTGACGGCGTGCCTGGCAGCCCTGATCTGGTGGGCGTCGCACCGACCAAACCGGTTGTGGTGGCGGTTCACCGGGTGGTGGCTGCTCTCGGGTGTGCTGGCGGTGACGTGGTGGGTGGTCGCGCTGCTAATGCTCGGCCGGATCAGCCCGCCGTTCCTCGACTTCATCGAATCCTCCGGCGTGACCACGCAGTGGCTGTCGCTGGTGGAGGTGCTGCGCGGCACCTACAGCTGGACGCCGTTCGTCGCGCCCAACGCGACCGCGGGGGCGTCGCTGGTCACGGGGTCTCTCGCCGTCCTGGCGACGACGCTGGTGGCCGCGGCCGGCGTGGCCGGTCTGGCGCTGCGGTCGATGCCCGCCCGCGGCAGGCTGATCACGATCCTGCTGGTCGGCCTCTCGCTGCTGGCGGTCGGCTACTCCGGCGGTCTCGGCAGCCCGTTCGCGCACTACGTGCAGACCTTCCTCGACGCCGACGGCACGCCACTTCGCAACGTGCACAAGCTGGAACCGCTGATCCGGTTGCCAGTGGTGCTCGGTGTGGCACACCTGCTGGCCAAGGTGCCGCTGCCCGGCAGCGTCCCTCGGCTGGTCTGGCTGCGCGCGCTGGCCCACCCCGAACGCGACAAGCGCGTCGCCGTCGGCGCGGTCGTCATGGTCGCGCTGGCGGTGGCCACCTCACTAGCATGGACGGGGCGCCTCACCCCGCCAGGAACCTTCACCGCCATTCCCCAGTACTGGCACGACGCCGCGGACTGGCTCGACGCACACGACGGACCCATTCCCGGCCGGGTACTGGTGGTCCCCGGCGCTCCCTTCGCCACCCAGACGTGGGGCAACAGCCACGACGAACCGCTGCAGGTGCTCGGTGACAGCCCGTGGGGGGTACGGGATTCGATCCCGCTGACACCGCCGGAGACCATCCGTGCGCTGGACTCGGTGCAGCGGCTCTTCGCCGCAGGACGGCCGTCCCCCGGACTCGCCGACACCCTGGTGCGCCAGGGCATCTCGTATCTGGTGGTGCGCAACGACCTCGACCCGGAGACGTCGCGGTCGGCCCGCCCGCTGCTGGTGCACCGCGTCATCGACGGTTCCCCCGGGCTGACGAAGGTCGCCCAGTTCGGAGACCCCGTCGGCCCGGGCACCTTGACGGGCTTCGTCACCGACAGCGGGCTTCGGCCCGCCTATCCACCGGTCGAGATCTACCGGGTCGACGGCTCGAAGCCGTTGCGCCCGTACGTCACCGACCTCGACGCCATGGCCAGGGTCGACGGCGGCCCCGAAGCCCTGCTGCGCATCGACGAGCGGCGCCGGCTGCTTGGCCAGCCGCCGCTGGGCCCGATGCTGCTGACCTCGGACGCGTTGGCGGCCGGGCTGCCCACGCCGGTCGTCACCGTCACCGACAGCCCCGTGGCCAGGGAGACGGACTACGGCCGAATCGACGACCACTCCTCCGCCGTTCGTGCGCAAGGGGATTCGCGCAACACCTTCAACCGCGTGATGGACTACCCGGCCGGGGGCGCCGGCCTCGTCTACGGCCACTGGCCGGGCGGCCGGATCACCGTGTCGAGTTCGGCGGCGGACTCGACCGCGCTGCCGAACGTCGCCCCCGCGGCGAGTGCGGCCGCCGCAGTCGACGCCGACCCCGCGACCAGCTGGGTGTCGAACTCGTTGCAATCAGCGGTGGGCCAATGGCTTCAGGTCGACTTCGACCACCCCATCACCAACGCGGCCGTCAGCATCACCCCCAGCGCGACCGCCGTCGGCGCCCAGGTGCGCCGCATCGAGGTCTCGACCGCTACGGGCACCAGCACGCTGCGCTTCGACCAGGCCGGAAAGCCGCTGACCACCGCGCTGCCGATCGGCGAGACCCCGTGGGTGCGGTTCACCGCCGCGGCGACCGACGACGGCTCGGCGGGCGTGCAGTTCGGCATCACCGACTTCACCATCACCCAGTACGACGGGTCGGGGTTCGCGCACCCGGTCAGCCTTCGGCACACCGTCGAGGTGCCGGGCCCGCCACCGGGATCCGCTGTCGCACAATGGGATCTGGGCTCCGAACTGCTAGGGCGTCCCGGGTGCGCCGACGGTCCCGACGGGGTGCGGTGCGCGGCGACGATGGCCCTGTCACCCGAGGAGCCGGTCAACCTCAGCCGTACGCTGTCGGTCCCGGCGGCGACCACCGTGTCGCCGACGGTGTGGGTGCGCGCCCGACAGGGGCCCAACCTCGCCGACCTGATCGCGCAGCCCGACACCGCGCGCACCCTCGGCGACGCCGACGTGATCGACGTCCTCGGCTCGGCCTACGCAGCCAGCGACGGCGACCCGAGGACGTCGTGGACCGCCCCGCAGAACATCGTCCAGCCGCGCACCCCGGCCAATCTGACCCTGAAGCTGCCCCGACCGACGGAGGTGGCCGCGCTGCGGCTGACGCCGAGCCCGTCGGAACTACCCGCCCACCCCACCGTGGTGGCCGTCGACCTCGGCAACGGACCGCAGGTGCGCACGCTGAAACACGATGATCCGCAGACGCTTTCACTGAGCCCATTCGTGACCGACACCGTGAAGATCTCGATCCTCGACTGGACGGACGTCATCGACCGCACCGCGCTGGGCTTCGACCAGGTCAAGCCGCCCGGGCTGGCCGAGGTCACCGCACTCGACGGGCGCGGCGCACCGATCGCCGCCCCCGACCCGGGCCGCAACCGTGCCCGCACGATCACCTTGCCCTGCGGCAAGGGCCCGATCATCGGCATCGCCGGACAGTTCGTCCAAACGTCGGTCACCACCACCGTCGGCGAGCTGCTCGACGGCGCGCCCGTCGCCGCCACGACCTGCGGCAGACCGACCATCGACGTACCCGCCGGACAGCAAGAGCTCGTGATCAGCCCAGGACCCGCGTTCGTCGCCGACGGAGTTCGATTGGCCGGACCGTTGGCCGCCGAATTGCCAAGTGCACCAATGACTTCGGTCGACACGACGCAGTGGGCGCCCGACCACCGCCAGGTCGAGGTCGCCCCGTCGGCGGGCCGCCGCATCCTGGTGGTCCCCGAGAGCGTCAACCCCGGCTGGTCGGCGCGCACGGCCGACGGCACCGCCCTGACGGCCGTCACGGTCAACGGCTGGCAGCAGGGCTGGGTGCTCCCCGCAGGCGCCGCGGGTCCCGTGACGCTGGACTTCGCCGCCAACACCCCCTACCGCATCGGCCTGGTCGGCGGCCTGGCGCTGCTACCCGTGCTCCTGCTGCTGGC
The DNA here is from genome assembly GCF_025823185.1 of Mycobacterium yunnanensis. GTDB lineage: Bacteria > Actinomycetota > Actinomycetes > Mycobacteriales > Mycobacteriaceae > Mycobacterium > Mycobacterium yunnanensis. Next base: position 100,987 of record NZ_JACKVK010000020.1, on the reverse strand, counting down.
GTTCCTGCCCGTGCGGCGGGTCCGCGAACCCGACGAGGGTGCGCGCCCCTGGCAGCCCGGTCCGTTCGGCGCGGGCGCCGCGGTAGTCGTGCTCGGCTATCTGGTCTCCGGCGTCGCCGGTGTCGTGGTGCTCGGCGCCGCGATCGGACTGCGCCGCGTGTTGCGGGCGCGGCCGCACCTCTGGGACCGGCTGACCCTCGGCCTCGCCGCCGGCGGCCTGACGCTGGCGGGCGCGGTGCTCAGCAGATACCCGTGGCGCTCGGTCGACGGCTACATCGGGCACACATGGGGCGTCCAACTACTCGCCCTGATCTCGGTGGCCGCGGTGGCAGCATCGGTGGTCCCCGTTTCCCCGACGCGACGCGAGAACGTCCCTAACATCGACTGAGTGCCAGTCCTCAACACCGCCCGCGGAGCCGTCGACGTCTCGGACCTGGGCGTCACGCTCATGCACGAGCACGTCTTCATCATGACCACCGAGATCATGGAGAACTACCCCGAGAGCTGGGGTGACGGTGCCAAACGCGAGGCCGACGCCATCGTCAGGCTCAACGAGCTCAAGTCTCGCGGCGTCGACACGATCGTCGACCTCACCGTCGTCGGGCTGGGCCGCTACATCCCGCGCATCGCCCGCATCGCCGCGGCCACCGAGCTCAACATCGTCGTCGCGACCGGCCTGTACACCTACAACGACGTGCCCATGTACTTCCACTATCTCGGGCCAGGGGCCGTCCTCGGCGGACCCGAGCCCATGGTCGACATGTTCGTCCGCGACATCGAACACGGCATCGCCGACACCGGGATCAAGGCGGCAATCCTGAAGTGCGCCACCGACGAACCGGGCGTCACCCCGGGCGTCGAACGGGTGCTGCGCGCCGTCGCCCAGGCCCACCGGCAGACGGGCGTGCCCATCTCGACGCATACGCACGCGGCCAGCCGGCGGGGTCTGGACCAGCAGCGCATCTTCGCCGAGGAGGGCGTCGACCTCAGCCGCGTCGTCATCGGCCACAGCGGGGACACCACCGACATCGGTTACCTCGAGGAGCTCATCGCCGAGGGGTCCTACATCGGGATGGACCGATTCGGCGTCGATGCGTTCCTCGGCTTCGAGGACAGGGTGAACACCGTCGCCACGATGTGCGAGCGGGGGCACGCCGACCGAATGGTGTTGTCGCACGACGCGTCCTGCTACTTCGACGCACTGCCGGAGGAGACTCTGCCGGTGGCCCTGCCGAATTGGCACTACCTGCACATCCAGAACGACGTGCTGCCCGCCCTGCGGCAGCGCGGCGTGACCGAGGAGCAGCTCACCACGATGCTGGTGGACAATCCGCGCACGATCTTCTCGACCCGGGGTGGGTACTGACGTGGTCCAAGGGTTCGACCCCATCGGCACGCAGGTCACCGCCCTGGCCGCCGCCGACCCCGATGCACCGGCCGTCACCTGTGCGGGACGCACCGTCACCCGCGGCGAACTCGACGCCTCGACCAACCGATTGGCGCGCGCCTACGCCCAACGTGGCGTCGGCACGGGCGACTACGTAACGATCGCGATGCCCAATTCGATCGCGTGGGTCGAGTCGGTCATCGCGTGCTGGAAGCTGGGTGCCGTTCCGCAGCCGCTGTCCGCGCGGCTGCCGGACGCCGAGTTCACCGCGATCCTGGACCTGGTACCGCGGGCGCTGGTGGTGGGGCGGCCCGATCCCCGCGGCGTCGCGCCGAGCGTGGCCGCCGACGTCGTGCCCGACGACGGCCTCTCCGACGAGCCGCTGCCCGAGGCCGTGTCGCCGGTGTGGAAGTCGATGACCTCCGGTGGCAGCACCGGACGGCCCAAGCTGATCGAGGCGGGCGGAGACAGCCGGCTGCCTCCCGCGATCGGCGACGCCCTCGGCATGGCGCCCGGAGACGTCAACCTGCTGTCGGTGCCGCTGCACCACAATACCGGATTCACCACGGCCGCAGCGGGTTTGCTCTTGGGCCACCACCTGGTGGTGATGACGCACTTCGATCCGCACGAATTCCTACGACTGGTCGCCCACCACCGCGTGACCTATTTGGCCACGGTGCCGACGATCATGCAGCGCCTGCTACCCGTCTACCGTGCCGATCCCGACGCCTACGACCTGTCGTCGATCCGCCGCTTCTGGCATCTCGCCGCCCCATGCCCCCCGGTGGTCAAGCAGGCGTGGATCGACATCCTCGGACCGGACGTCGTGTGGGAACTCTACGGCGGCACCGAACTTCAGGCCCTGACGTTCGTGTCGGGGTCACAGTGGCTGCGTCACCCCGGGACGGTCGGCACCGTCGTGGCAGGTGAGATGAAGGTGCTCGACGACGACGGCAACGAGTGTCCACCGGAAGTCGTCGGCGAGCTCTACATGCGGCCCACACCCGGCAGTTCACCGACCTATCGCTACGTCGGGTCCACGGCGACGAGCCGCGACGGCTGGGAGTCCCTCGGCGATCTTGGCTACTACGTCGACGACGGTGACGAACGGTTCTTCTTCCTCTCCGACCGGCGCGTCGACATGTTCACCGTTGGCGGGCGCAACGTGTATCCGGCCGAGATCGAATCTGCATTGGCCGAACATCCGGACGTGTTGTCCTGCTTGGCCGTCGGCGTCCCCGACGACGACCTGGGGCAGGTGCCGTACGCGCTGGTGCAGTCCGCCACCGAGCTGACCGAGGACGGGGTGCGGGCGTTCCTGGCCGCGCGGCTGGCGTCCTACAAGGTGCCGCGCACCGTCGAATTCGTCGACCGGCCGCTGCGCGACGACGCGGGCAAGGCGCGCCGCTCCGCGGTCCGCGCCGCGGTGATCGCGCGGCGAGTCGTGGCCTAGGCCCCGCCGAGACGGCATCCATGGTCGTCGACCGGGTCGGCCGGCGACCACCATTGCTGTCTCGGCGATACGGCTAACGCGCGACGGCAGGCTCTGCCGCGTCGGTGACCGAGCTGTCCAGCGGCGGTACGTCACGACGCGCCATCTCCCATCGACGCAGCGCATTTCGGCACGGCGACTCCACCAGCGCGTAACTCACCGCGGCCAGCGCGAAGCCGATCACCAGCGTCAACGTCAGCACCACCGGCATGTGGCCGTTGAACGGGAACTCCCCAATCATGGGGAACACCATGGCCAACGCCGCCAGGTGCCACACGAACAGCCCATAGGACCACCGGCCGAGCGTCACCATCACCGTGCTGCCGAGGATGCGGTGCCGTGTCCCGGTACCGAGTACCAGCGGCGCCAGCAGCGCGCCCGCGACCACCGCACCCATCGAGACCTTGATGAGGAACTGACCGAGCGTGCCCGGCGCCAGACCGGCGGGCCCAGCCAGCGGCGAGGCCGCCAGACCGAAGGCAGTCAACGCCACGACCGCCATCAGCACGCGCCGACGCGCCAGGCGGTGCGCCCACCCGACCGGTGTGACGGTGAGCTCGGCGATCACCATGCCCGCGGCGAACCACGAGAAGAACGCCGGCGGCCACGTCAGCGGGTTGACGCCGAACGGCACGGAGAACGGGATCAGCCCCCACGCGAAGCTGGCCAGCGCGACGGCGACGATCGCCGGAATGCGCGCCCGCACCGGCAAGCGCCGCGCCAGCAGCGCTAGGAACGGCAGGGCCAGGTAGAAGCTGACCTCGACCGACAGGCTCCACATCTGCGTCAACCCGGAGGTCAACGTCAGCGGCACGTAGATCTGGGTCAGCGTCAGATTGGCCAGCCACACCGTCAGATCGGGATCGGACTCCGGGAACAGCAGCAGGATCAGCACCACCGCGACGAGGTAGCCAGGCATGATCCGCACCAGCCGCGACCGCAGGTAGTGCGCCGTCGGCGGGGTGTGCCGCAGGCCGCGGGCCGCCGCGGCGTGACCCCGCCACAGCAGGAAGCCCGACAGCGCGAAGAACACCGCGACCGCCAGGTCGAAGCGACCGAGCAGACGACCCGTGCTCCACGTGGTGTGCCCGGTCTGGAAGCCGACGTGGGTGATCACGACCCCGATGGCCGCGCACGCCCGCATCCCCTCGACGGCGGGCAGGAAGCTGCGCGTGCCGGCCACCGCGTCGGGGTCACCCGACTCCGTCGCCCGGGGGGAAACCTCGTCTGCCACGCCACTCACGCCGCCCAGTGTGCCCGATGACCTTGCACTCGACACCGGCCTCATCATGGGCTGTTAGGGTCGAGCAGGTTTGCCTCAACTGCCGTCGGGGCAGGTGACGGCGTTGGATGGAGTCGTCTCACGACGAGAAGGAGGCACGGTTTGAACCGCGCTGTAGCGCTGCGCATCGCAGCGTGCGGGCTCATGGGTCTCGGTGCCGCCCTGTTGATCGCAGCTCTGCTGCTGACGACGTACACCAAGGGCAAGATCGCCAAGATTCCGCTCGACATCGACACCACGCTGGTCAGCGACGGCACCGGAACCGTCTTCGATCCTGCCTCCCTGAACGCGCCGAAGTTCGTCGTCGACAAGAACGCCCCCGTGTCCTTCCAACAGCAGGTCAGCGTGGAGTCACCGTCCAATGCCGACGTCGTGACACTGCAGGTCGGCAACACCGTGCGCCGCACGGACAAGCAGCAGGACAATGGCCTGCTGCTGGCGCTGGTCGACACCGTCACGCTGGACCGCAAGACGGCCCTGGCCGTGTCGAGTGACACCAATCCCGGCGGTGCGGTCCAGAAGCCGCGCAGCATCGACGACACCCAGCCGCCCACGAACGTCGCCCTGCCGCACGACGGCCTGGCCTACCGCTTCCCGTTCGACACCGAGAAGAAGACCTACCCGTACTTCGACCCGATCGCGCAGAAGGCGTACGACGCCAACTACGACGGTGAAGAGGACGTCAACGGTCTGAACACCTTCCGCTTCACCCAGAACGTCGGCTACGACGGCGAGGGCAAGCTGGTCGACCCCGTCAAGTACGCCTCGTTGTACGGCGACGACGCCGACGCCGTCGTCTCCGCCCGCGCCGAGCTGTGGGGTCTGCCTGGCGATCCCGAAGAGCAGATCACGATGACGCGCTATTACGCGGCGCAGCGCACCTTCTGGGTCGACCCGGTCTCGGGCACCATCGTCAAGGCCCAGGAACACGGCTTTCACTACTACGCCCGCGACGCCCTCAAGCCCGAGGTGACGTTCGCCGACTACAAGGTGACCTCCACCGAGGACACCGTCGAGTCGCAGGTGGCCAGCGCCAGGGACGAGGGTGACGTCGTCGCGTTGTGGGGCCGGATCCTGCCGATCACGTTCACCGCGCTGGGGATCTTGACCCTGCTGGGTGGCGCGCTGCTCGGCTGGTTCACGCTGCGTGCGCAGTCCGCGCTGATCGATCCCGGCCTGGACGACACCGGCCACGGCTTCTTCGGCCGGCGCCCGACCGACACCGGGCCGATGCCCGCGGCCGAGGCGGCGACCGAGAAGATCCCCACCCAGCGGCCGTCGGATCTGCCTCCGGACCGACCGGTCTGATAGCTCGCATCCGGTGGTTGGTGCCGGCGTACTCGCTGGCATTGACCGTCGCCGTCACGGCGCCGCTGCTGGCGCCGGGCTACCTGCTCCTGCGTGACGCGGTCTCCACACCGCGGTCGTACCTGACCGATGCCGCCCTCGGGCTCACCGAGGCGGCGCCGCGGGCGCTGCCACAGGACTTCTTCGTCGCGGTGGCCTCGCACGTCGTCGACGGCGGCCTCGTCGTCAAGGTCCTGCTCGTCGCCGGACTGTGGCTGGCGGGCTGGGGCGCGGCAACGCTGGCCGACGCGGTCGTGCCCGCCGCTGGGATGGCCGGGCAGTTCGTCGCCGCGACGCTCGCGGTGTGGAATCCCTATGTCGCCGAACGGCTCCTGCAGGGCCACTGGAGTCTCCTGGTTGGCTACGGGTGCCTGCCGTGGGTGGCGGCGGCGGTGCTGCGGCTGCGCGCGTCCGGCGAGCGGCGCAGCGGCTGGCCGGTGCTGTTCTGGGTCGCGCTCGCCGGGCTGACCCCCACCGGTCTGATGCTGGCGGCGACGGTGGCCCTGGCGTGCTGCCTGACCACCGGCGAGGGGCGCTCACGGCGCTGGTGTGCAGCCGTGTCGCTGGGTTCGGCGGTCCTCGGCGCACTGCCGTGGCTGGTCGCCCCTGCGGTGTCGGGTTCGCTGGCGTCGAGTCAGGCCGCCGGGGTGACGGAGTTCGCCGCACGGGCCGAACCGGGTCTCGGCACGCTGGGCAGCCTCGCGGGTCTCGGCGGCATCTGGAACGGCCAGGCGGTTCCTCCCACCAGGACGACGCTCTTCGCGCTGGTCGCCACCGCCGTGCTGCTCGCCGTGGTCGCGCTGGGTGTGGCGACGGTGGCGCGACGGCCGGGCGGGCGCCCGCTGCTGGTGCTGGCCGCGGTCGCGGTGGTGGCCCCCGCCCTGATGGCGGCGGGTCCCGGGCTGGCTGCGGTGGACGCCGTCGTGCGGACGGTCCCCGGATTGGGGGTGCTGCGCGACGCCCAGAAGTGGGTCGCGCTCGCCATGCCGGGCTACGCGGTGGCCGGCGCCGCAGCGGTGGTGACACTCGCGCGCCGGGTGCCACGGGGCGCCACGGCCACGGTGTGCTGCCTGGCGCTGATCGCCGTCCTGCCCGATCTGGCCTGGGGCGTCAGCGGGCGGATGACCCCGGTGCGCTACCCGGCGGGGTGGTCGACGGCGGCCGCGCTGATCAACGCCGATCCGCGGCCGGTGGCGGTGCTTCCGCAGATGAGCATGCGGCAGTTCTCGTGGGCCGGTCGCGCACCCGTGCTGGACCCGCTGCCGCGCTGGCTGTCGGCGGAGGTGCTGACCACCGGCGACCTGAACATCGGTGGGCGGACGGTGCCCGGCGAGGGCGCCCGGGCGCGCGACGTGGAGCGGTTGGTGCTGTCCGGGGCGGGTCGCGAGGAGCTGGCCGACGCCGGCGTCGGCTGGGTGGTGGTCGAAGGCGGCGGGCCACGATTGTCGCTGCCCGTGGCCTACGCCGACGACGACGTCGCGGTCTACCGGATCGGCGGCGACCGGCCGTCGGCGCCGTACCGCGGCGTCGCCGTCGCCGCGCACCTGGTCTGGTTGATCGCCCTGCTGGTCGGTGCGACCGGGACCGTCGCGGCCGCGATGACCGCCGGTCGGCGCAGGAGTGCGGTTCACTAGGCGCCATGCATTGGCTCAGCGCGTGGTGGCAGGCCGAGGTCGTCGACGGCTACAAGGGACCGCTGCTGCTGAGCTTCACCGCGTTCGTGGTGACGTTCCTGACCACCCGCACCATCACGCGACTCATTCGGGCGGGCAAGGGGCCCTTTCACAATGTGAGCAGCGGGGGCGTGCACATGCACCACTCCACACCGGGGGTGGTGCTGCTGATCGTCGGCGGCTTCACCGGCGTGGGGGCGCCCCCGCTGTCGGTGTGGACCTACCTCGCGGGGTTGTTCGTCGGCGTGGGCGCCTCCCTCGTGCTCGACGAGTTCGCCATGATCTTCCGGCTGCAGGACGTCTACTGGACGCAGGAGGGTCAGCTGTCGGTCAACGTGGTGACGTTGGCCGCGGCGTGCGTGGGCCTGGCCACGGTCGGGGTGTCCCCGGTCGACGACCTGCCCGCCGACGTCATGGCGCTGCGGTACGGCGCCGTCGCGGTCCTGCTGGTGAACTTTGCCCTTGTCGCCGTGACGGCACTCAAGGGCAAGTATCCGACCGCGCTGCTGGGAGTGTTCATCGGTCCCGTCGCCTGGGTGGCCGCCGCCCGACTGGCCCGGCCGACGTCGCCGTGGGCCCGCTGGCGCTACGGCCCCAAGAAGCGCGCGCGGGCCGCACGACGGGCGACGGCCTTCGACGACCGTTGGTCACCCGTTCGGCGGCACTGGGACGACCTCATCGGCGGGACGCCGACACTTGCCAACCCGCCGTCAGACCAGCCCGCCGACCAACCGGCCCTCGACCACTGACTCCAGGACGACGCGCATGGCGTCGGCGCTCTGAGTCCAGGAGAACTCGCCGCTGCGCAGCTGGGCCTTGACCCCGAGTTGTTCGCGCAGCACGTGGTCCGACAGCAGCCGGTCCAGCCGCGACACCAGCTCGGCGTGGTCGTCGACCAGAAGGCCGGTGACGCCGTCGACGACGGAATCGGTCAACCCGCCGGAGGACCGGTAGCCGATGGTCGGCACCGCATGCTGGGCGGCCTCGGTCACCGCGAGGCCCCACCCTTCCTTGCGGGACGGCAGCACGTGCACCCAGGACCGTTGCAGCACTTCGTGTTTGGCGCGGTCGTCGACGTGGCCGTGAAACGTGACCGCCTCGGTGATGCCGAGCCTCTCGGCGTGGGCCACCAGCCGGTCGTGCCACCAACCGCCTCCGACGACGTCGAGGTGCAGGTCCGGCGTCCGGGGCCGCAGTTCGGCGACGGCGTCGAGCACGTCCTCGATCTGCTTGTGCGGCACCAGCCGCGACAGAACGGCCACCCGCGGCGTGATCGAGCGGGGCAGCGTCAACGTGTCGGCGGGTGCCTCGTCCAGCCCGTTGCGCACCACGGCCACGCGGTGTGCGTCGACGCCGAGGTCGACGAGGTCGCGCGCCGACGGCAGCGAGACGGTCACGTATTGGTTGTCGCGGTGCAGGCGCGGGGACAGCCGGGATTCGACGAACCAGCCGAACCGGCTCATCACGCGCCCCGCCACCGGCCACTGCTCGCGGTGGCAGTGGTGCACCAGCACCACCGACCGCCGCCCGAACGCCAGGCGGGCGAGGAACGGGATGCCGTTTTGGCTGTCGACGACGACGTCGGGCCGGACGTGCCGCAGCGGGCCGAGGCCGACGCGCGCGGCGACCATCGCCAACCCGGCCCGGACGTACACGCCGTAACGCCCGCCGGCGCGGCTCACGCGCACGCCGTCGAGCACCTCGCGGCGGGCGGCGCCGGGGTAACGGGCGGTGCGCAGGGTGACCTCGACGCCGTCGGCCGCCAACTGACTGCCGATGCGCTGCAGGTAGGTCTCGCTGCCGCCGCCCTGCGGGTGTCCGGTGTCGCGCCAGCACAGCAGCAACACGGAACGGACGGGCACCCGGCCAGCTTAAACCCTGCGTCAGTGGCCACTCATCCCGCGCATCTCGCCCGCAAGCGCGGGACAACTGGCCGTTCGGCGCTGGCTAGAGTCGACGCGTGCCCGCTGTCACCGACGCCGTCGCCCGCCGGGCCACCCTGGCGCGGTCGGTGCGGCTGCTCGGCGAGTTCCGCTTCGAGCAACGCGACCCGGCCCGGTTCTACGGCGCCCTGGCGCAGGACACCGTCGCCATGGTGACGGCGCTCCTGGACGGGGACCCGGCGGGACGAACCCTGCTCGACGTCGGGGGCGGGCCAGGGTACTTCGCCGACGCGTTCGAGGCCGCAGGCCTGAGCTACGTCGGCGTCGAACCCGACCCCCGCGAGATGCACGCCGGCCCTGCCGGGGACAGGGGCGCGGCCAGGTTCGTCCGCGCCTCGGGAATGGCGCTGCCGTTCGCCGACGACGCCGTCGACGTGTGCTTGTCCTCCAACGTCGCCGAACACGTCCGCGACCCGTGGCGGATGGGCCGGGAGATGCTGCGGGTCACCAAGCCCGGCGGCCTGGTGGTGCTGTCGTACACGGTGTGGTTGGGCCCCTTCGGCGGTCATGAGATGGGGCTGACGCACTATCTTGGCGGGGCGCGCGCCGCCGAGCGGTACACCCGCAGGCACGGTCGGCGACCTAAGAACGACTACGGCTCGTCGTTGTTCGCCGTGTCTGCCGCCGACGGCTTGGCGTGGGCGCAGAGCACCGGGATGCTGGTGGCCGCATTTCCCCGCTACCACCCGCGATGGGCGTGGTGGACGACGCGGGTGCCCGTCCTCAGGGAGTTTCTGGTCAGCAACCTGGTGCTGGTGCTGCGGCCGTCGTGACGGGCCGAATTGCAACAGGTTCCAGTTCGCGGCTTCGATGGGTAATGTGACGTCCATGACACCGCGGACGCGAGGAGCACGACGATGACCCAGAGCACTGCCTTCAAGACCGAATGGGATCAGCTCTTCATCGGCGGCAAGTGGGTCGAGCCGTCGAGCTCCGAGGTCATCGACGTGCACTCCCCGGCCACCGGGGAACTGGTCGGCCGCGTGCCCATGGCGTCGGCGGCCGACGTCGACGCGGCCTGCGCCGCGGCTCGCAAGGCCTTCGACGAGGGTCCGTGGCCGCACACCTCGCCCGAGGAGCGCGCCGCCGTGCTCGGCGCCGCGGTGAAGATCATGGAGGAGCGCGCCGACGAGCTGAAGTTCCTGCTGGCCGCCGAGACGGGCCAGCCGCCGACCATCGTCGACATGATGCAGTACGGCGCCGCGATGTCGTCGTTCAACTACTTCGTGGGTGCGGCCGACAAGTTCACCTGGCAGGACGTCCGCGACGGCATCTACGGCCAGACGCTGGTGCTCAAGGAGCCGATCGGCGTCGTCGGCGCGGTCACCGCGTGGAACGTGCCGTTCTTCCTCGCGGCCAACAAGCTGGGCCCGGCCCTGCTCGCCGGCTGTACGGTCGTGCTCAAGCCCGCCTCCGAGACGCCGCTGTCGGTGTTCGCGATGGCCGAGATGTTCGCCGAGGCGGGCCTGCCCGAAGGCGTGCTGTCGATCGTGCCCGGCGGCGCGGAGACCGGGCGCGCCCTGACCGCCAACCCCGAGCTGGACAAGTACACGTTCACCGGCAGCTCCGCCGTCGGCAAGGAGGTCGCCAAGATCGCGGCCGAGAACCTGAAGGCCTGCACGCTGGAGCTCGGCGGCAAGTCCGCCGCCATCATCCTCGAAGACGCCGACCTGGATTCGACGTTGCCGATGCTGGTGTTCTCCGGCTTGATGAACTGCGGGCAAGCGTGCGTCGGCCAGACGCGCATCCTGGCGCCGCGGTCGCGTTATGACGAAGTGGTGGAAAAGCTTTCGGCCGCCGTGGCCGCCATGCCGATCGGACTGCCCGACAACGCCGGTGCCATGATCGGCCCGCTCATCTCCGAGCGTCAGCGTGAGCGCGTCGAGGGCTACATCAAGAAGGGCGTCGAGGAAGGCGCCCGCATCGTCACCGGCGGTGGCAGGCCCGAGGGCCTGGACAGCGGCTGGTTCGTCGAGCCGACGGTGTTCGCCGACGTCGACAACTCGATGACCATCGCGCAGGAGGAGATCTTCGGACCGGTGCTCGCGGTGATCCCGTTCGACGACGAGGACGACGCCGTCCGCATCGCCAACGATTCGGCGTACGGGTTGGCAGGCAGCGTCTACACGACGGACTTTCCGAAGGCCGTCGAGATTGCCAAGAAGATCCGCACCGGCACCTATGCGGTCAACATGTACGCCTTCGACCCCGGTGCGCCGTTCGGCGGCTACAAGAACTCGGGCATCGGGCGCGAGAACGGCCCCGAGGGCATCGAGGCCTACTGCGAGGCCAAGAGCGTGCTGCTGCCGTTCGGCTATACGCCGTAACGACGATCCTGGGTCGTCGAGTGTGCAGTGAGATCGTCGTTCGCGGCGATGTGGCGATCTCACAGCACACTCGATGGCGTTGGGCCTAGAACGCGTCCTCGTCGAGGTCCATGATCGCCAGGTCGGCCGACTCGAGAATCGTGCGTTCGGCGGTGAGCCGAGGAAGCACGTTGTCGGCGAAGAACTTCGCGGCGGTCACCTTGCCGAGATAGAACGCCCGGTCGCGTTCGGTGGGCTCACCGTCGAGCGCGTCCAGGGCGATCTCGGCACCGCGCAGCAGAAGCCATCCGATGAACAGGTCGCCGACGGCCATCAGGAACGACACCGACCCGAGGCCGAACCGGTAGAGCTCGCGCGAATCCCGTTGCGAGGAAATGAGATGCCCGGTCATGGTGGCGACCATCGACTGCACGTCGGCCAGGGCGGTGGCCAACCGCCCGCGGCAGTCGGCGAGTTCGGCACGCGCCGACTCCGCGTCGAGGAACGCCTGAATCTCACCGGCGACGTGCGCCAGCGCCCCACCCTGGTCACGGGCGATCTTGCGAAAGAAGAAGTCCTGCGCCTGAATTGCCGTCGTGCCCTCGTAGAGCGAGTCGATCTTCGCGTCGCGGATGTACTGCTCGATCGGATAGTCCTGCAGGAAGCCCGAACCGCCGAAGGTCTGCAGCGCCTCGGTCAGCGTCTGGTAGGCGCGTTCGGATCCGACGCCCTTGACGATCGGTAGCAGCAGGTCGTTGACCCGGCCCGCCATGGCCTCGTCCGCGCCGGAGACGACGGCGGCCGCCGCCTCGTCCTGATGGGCGGCGGTGTAGAGGTACAGCGCACGCAACCCTTCGGCGTACGCCTTCTGCATCAGCAAGGCCCGCCGCACGTCCGGGTGGTGCAGGATGCTCACCCGCGGCGCGGTCTTGTCCGTCATCTGAGTGAGGTCCGCACCCTGAATACGGGTCTTGGCGTACTCGAGCGCGTTGAGGTATCCGGTGGACAACGTACTGATTGCCTTGGTGCCGACCATCATTCGCGCGTACTCGATGATCTTGAACATCTGCGCGATGCCGTTGTGGGTGTCGCCGACCAGGTAGCCGATCGCCGGGGTGCCGTGTGCACCGAACGTCAGCTCGCACGTCGCCGAGACCTTGAGGCCCATCTTGTGCTCGACCCCGGTGACGAACACACCGTTGCGGTCCCCGGGCGCCCCCGTCTCCGGGTCGGGCAGGAACTTGGGCACCATGAACAGCGAAAGCCCCTTGGTGCCGGGCCCCGCACCCTCGGGTCTGGCCAGCACCATGTGCACGATGTTCTCGAACAGGTCGTCGGAGTCGCCGCTGGTGATGAAGCGCTTGACGCCGTCGAGATGCCAGGTGCCGTCGGGCTGTTCGACGGACTTGGTGCGCCCGGCGCCGACGTCGGAGCCCGCGTCCGGCTCGGTGAGCACCATCGTCGCACCCCAATTGCGCTCGACGGCCATGGCCGCCCAGTGCCGTTGCTGGGCGTTGCCCTCCGCGTGCAGGATGCCGGCCAGCACGGGCCCGGCGAGGTACATGAAGGCCGCAGGCTGCGCGCCGAGGGGAAACTCGTTGATGGCCCACGCCAGCATCGAGGGAGCGGGGACGCCGCCGACGTCCTCCGACAGTCCGATCCGGAACCACTCGCCCTGCTGCCACGCCCGCAACGACTGCTTGAACGCCGCGGGCAGGGTCACCGCGTGGGTGTCGGGGTCGAAGGTCGGCGGGTGCCTGTCGGAGTCGGCGAAGGACTCGGCCAACGGACCCTCGGCCAGGCGCGCCGCCTCGCTCAGCATGTCGCGAATCGAATCCGCGTCCAGGTCGCCGAACTCCCCGCTGGCGAGCACCTTCTCCAGGTGAAGGACCTCGAAGAGGTTGAATTCGAGGTCCCGCACATTGCTCTTGTAGTGACCCACGCCCAAAGCCTTTCACGATCGGAGTGCGCCCGAGCGTAGCCCGGTAGGACCCAGCCGGCCATCGTCGTCGCTATGGACGACGACATAGCGGACACGGGCTCAAAGTGATCCGGAATACATTTTCGACCAGGTGACGTTGAGCCCACTATGCTCGTTACCATAATGAGGGAGGCGCCATGTGGCTGCTCGAAGTAAACGTCCTGGGCCGCCGCATGAGCTGCACCGTGGAGAATCGGCGTCGACCCCTGCCGGGTTCGGCCCGCGTGGCCCAGTGGCGCCACCTTCTGCAGCGCCACTCGGGTGCCGCCGCCTGATGCCCTCGTCCGTCGACGTCAGCCGTCCTGCACGCGGCACGACGCGGTACCGGATGCTGTTCGCCGCCGCCGAGGTGCTGCGGGAGAAGGGCGCCGCCGGCGTCACGATCGACGAGGTACTGACTCGCAGTGGCGCACCCCGCGGGTCGGTCTATCACCACTTTCCCGGCGGCCGTAGTCAGCTGCTGACCGAGGCCCTCCAGTTCGCCGGAGACGCGATCACCCGACTCGTCGACGACGCCGCCACCCAGGGCTGCATACCGCTGATCGGTCAGTTCGTCGCGTTCTGGGAGCGCACCCTCGCCGAGAGTGACTTCGCCGCAGGCTGTCCGGTGGTCGCGGCCGCGATCGGTTCGGCCGACGCCGATCCGGCGCTGACGCCCATCGCCGGCGACATCTTCGACCGTTGGCGCGCCGCACTGGCCCGCGCCTTCGTCGCCGACGGGTTCGACGAGTCCGATGCGGGGTCGCTGGCGGTGACGTGCATCTCGGCGCTGGAGGGGGCAGTGGTGCTGTGCCGCGCGACCCGGACCGCCGAACCGTTGCGGGACGTGGCGCGACAGGTCGAATTCTTGATCCGCTCACGGGAATTCGTGCGCCAATTCGGCGTGCCGTCTCACTCCTAGGGCGCCAGCAGCAAGCGACTGAGCTGAGTCGTCGTCTCCACGCCGTCGTCGTAGCCGCCCTCGCCGCCGAGGGCGTTCATGATCGCCAGCGTGTAGCGCTGCCGGGGTCCGGCGAAACCGACGGAGTTGACCACCCACCCGCCCTGTTCCTGCGACCACCCGTCCTTATTGCCGGGCGCCATCGCGGGTCCGGCACCCCACACCCCCCACTGCTGGTCGGCGTCGACGCGTTGCATCTCCGCCACCACGGCGGCGGCGTCGGCCGGGGCGAGGCCGGTCAGCACGTAGTTCATCAGTCCGTCGAGGTCGTCGGCGGTGGCCTTCTGAAAGCCCCAGTACGGGAACACGTCGCCAAAACCAGGCTGTGGCACCACATTCGGCATGCCGTATCGAGGGAAGTTCGCGTTGAACACCTGCTGCGGACCTCCGTGGCGCGACCACAGCGCATCGGCGGCGTCGTTGTCGGAGTTCCTCAGCATGGCGACCATCAGGGTGCGGTCGGCGTCGGTGAGGTTCACCGTCCCGGCCCGTGCCCTGGTGAGCAGATCGGCGACCATCGCCAGCTTGATGGTCGACGCCGTCCAGATCGGCGTGGCCGCGTTGGCGTTGCGGTACTTCGCCCCGGTCGCGCGGTCGCGCAGGACGAAACCCACCGTTCCTGGGCGGTCGAGGAGGTACTGCTCGGCGGCGGCGATGCGCTGGGCCAGGTCGCAGTCCGACGCCGCGGAGCTGCCGCACGGTGCTGCGCCCGATGGCGGGGCGCCGGCCACCGAGAGCAGGGCCAGCAGGACGAGTAGGACGGTCGCGCCTCTCCGCATCGTCAGTGGTGGCACAGCAGGTTGACGACGACGGGCAGTGCGATCGTCACCGCGATGACCGCCGAGGTGGCGGCCCGGTGGCACCACCGCGTCGAACGGTGTGCGGGCTCCAGCAGTCGGTGGGCGCGCACCGCGGTGGCCGTCGACGCGACCGCCAACCCGCCGGCCGGTGGCGCCGGTGAGGCGAGCGCGAGCATCCCCGCCACCAGCGGCCGCGGACCGTGGCGCCGGGCCGCGTGGTCGTCGGCGCACATCTCCAACAGCTCGGCCACCGCGGCCGCACCGCGGGTGAAGACCGGGAGGTGGGCCAGCCGAGCGGCCAAGGCCCGCAACACCATCAGCAGGTGATGGTGGCGTCCCACGAGATGCGCCCGCTCGTGCGCGAGCACCGCCTCGAGTTGGGGTCCGTCGAGCGCAGCGACCGCCGCGGTGGTCAGGACGATTGCGTGGGGGCGACCGACGACGCAGTACGCGGCACGCTGCGCACCGCTGACGACGACCACGCCTGCTTCGGCAGTCGGCGTCCCGACCATCCTCGCGGCGTCGGCGTGCTCGGCGCTGCGGATGCGCAGTGCGTGCATCGTCCGCGTGACGCCCAGTGCCACCACCGTCGAGACGCCGAGACCGACGGCCAAGAGTCCGACGGTGCCGACCGGCCCGAGCGTCGCCACGCGCTCCGGCACGCCGAGCAGTTCGAGGCACAGCACCACCATCGAGGAGCTGGGCCCGTCGCCCACGAGGGGCACGACGACGACGATCATCGCCGCGATCCAGCTGACCACCACCGCGGCCATCGCGGTCAGCCACGCGGCAACGCACAGACGCGGATTCGTGCCGCGGCGGGTCAGCCAGCTCAGCGGCGCAGGCGCCAGCCAGCTCACCGCGGCGCCATGGATCAGCAGGTAGACGGTGCCCGTCACGGACGGTGCCTGCCCGCGCCGCCGTGCCGCAACGCAGCCCGCAATTGCGCCGACTCCTCGGCCGTCATCTGCTCGACGAACAGGGCGAGCACCGCCTCGGTGTCGCCACCGGCGTCGAACGCCGCGCGCATCAGGTTGGCCGAGCGCTCCTCGCGCGTCATCGTCGGCCAGTACCGATAGGCCTTGCCCTCGCGTTCACGCCGCACCCAGCCCTTGCGGTGCAAATGGTCCATCGTGGAAAGCACTGTCGTGTATGCGATCTGGCGGATGCCGGCGAGCTCGTCGAACACCTCGCGCACGGTGCCACCGCCGGAGCGGGCCCAGACGCGATCCATCACCGTCGCCTCCAACTCGCCGAGACCTCGCTGCTGCATCGTCACCTCCCGCGGAACGCAACTGCGAATCTAGCCGCCGTGCGCCCGGTCACGCAGTCTTCACCCACCGCGCGCAGACGAAGTCGCCGTTGCGGCCGACCTCTTGGAGCGCCCACTCGGTGTGCAACGGCAGCACCCGCGCACCAGAGCCCAGGGAGCACGGCGCGTACGACACGATCATCTCGTCGATCAACCCGGCCGCCGCGAACTGCCCGGCGACGTCCCCGCCGCCGACCACCCACACGTCGAGACCCGCGGCGGCCGCCACCATCTCGGGGTACAGCTCGGCGACGTCCCCGGTGAACACCGTCACTGGATGGCCGGGGACGACGACGTCGGGCCGGTGGGTCAGCACCCAGCTGGGTTGGCCGTACGGCCAGTCGCCGGGCTGGTTTTCGACGATCCACCGATAGGTGGTCGACCCCATCGCCAGTGCGCCGACGCCGTCGGCGAACGCCTCGTAGCCGAAGGCGCCGCGCGGGTCGACGTCCCGAGTGAGCAACCAGTCCAGACCATTCGACTCGTCGGCGACGAAACCGTCCAGGCTCGAGGCGGTGTAGTACACGCAGGCCATCTCGTCTCCCGTGCTCGTCGAGTGTGGCCTCGAGTATGGCCCCGTGATGCCGCACTACACTCGGAACCCTAGTGAGCGAATTCGACGATCTGCGTGCCGACGGCACCGACCTCAACGGGCTACGCGCGGCGGTTCGGGCGTTCTTGGCCGCCGATCGAGAGACCTTCGGGTGGACCCCGGCCGTCGACTGCTGGCTCTCGAGCTGGGACACCGACTTCAGCATCCGGCTGGCCGACGCCGGGTTCATCGGGCTGACCATCCCCGTCGAATACGGCGGCCGGGCACCCGCCGACGGCACCGGCTACCTGCACCGCTACGTGGTGACCGAGGAACTGCTGGCACACGGTGCGCCGGTGGGGGCGCATTGGATCGCCGACCGCCAGGTGGCGCCCGGGCTGCTCGCGTATGGCACCGAGGACCAGCGGCGTCGCCTGCTCCCCCAGATCGCGGCCGGGCGGCTGTACTCGGCGATCGGCATGAGCGAACACGGTGCGGGTTCGGATCTCGCGGCCGTCCAGACCCGCGCGACGCGCGACGGTGACGGATGGTTGCTCAACGGCACCAAGGTGTGGACCAGCGGCGCCCACCTCGCGCATCAGATCGTCGTGCTGGCCCGCACCAGCCCGCTGGACACCGCCCATCGGCACGCCGGGTTCAGCCAATTCATCGTTCCCACCGACCGGCCGGGAATCACGATGAGCCCCATCGTCCTCATGAACGGCGAGCACCACTTCAACGAGGTGCAATTCGACGACGTGCGGCTCACCGACGGCGACCTGCTCGGCGAGCTCGGCTCGGGATGGCACCAGGTCACCTCCGAGCTGGGCTTCGAACGCAGTGGGCCCGAACGGTTCCTGTCGACGGCCACGCTGCTGATGGACGTCGTCTCGACACTGGGCCGCGCCGACGTCGACGACCGGACCGCGGCGGCGGTCGGGGACCTGATGGGGCGGATGGTCTCGCTGCGGCAGCTGTCGATCGCGGTGGCCCGTGCCCTGACGTCGGGCGAGGACGCCAACACGCGCGCGGCGATGGTCAAGGATCTGGGCACCCGGTTCGAGCAGGACTCGGTGGAACTCGCCGCCGACCTCGTCGACGGTGTCGGCGGGGCCGACGGGGAGCGACTTCGCGCGCTCCTGGCCGTCGCCCGGGTGCATTCGCCCCTGTTCACACTGCGCGGCGGAACGAACGAGGTGCTGCGCGGCATCGTGGCGCGGGGAACCAAGGCGGCGACGTGAACGACGAACTCAAGGCGCTCGTCGACGAGATCGGCCGGAAGTCCTACGACGCTCGCGTGGGACACCACGGGCTGCCCGAGCCCTTCGACGCCAACCTGTGGCAGGCGTTGGAGACCTCGGGCCTGACGAGGCTGACCACCGATCAGGGCGCCGGTCCGGCCGAGGCGGCCGTCGTCATCGGCGAGCTGGCTCGCTGGGCCGCCGCCGTGCCCGTCGCCGAAACCGACCTGTTGGCAACGTGGTTGGCGGCACGAGCAGACCTGACGGTACCCGCCGATGGACCCCTGACGGTCGCGATCGCCGACGTCGACGGAGACGGCCGAATCACGGGCACCGCACGAGGTGTGCCCTGGCCGGCCGTCGGGCCCGTGCTACTCGCAGCGCGCTCCGCCGACGCCACCTTCGTCGCGGTGCTGCCGCCGGGCTCCGCCGACGGCGCACCGAACGTGGGTGGCGAGCCGCGTGGCGAGGTGACCTTCGACCTCGCCGCCGACGACGTCGTCCGACTGCCTCGGGCGGTGGCCGAGGAACTGGTGCGCCGCGGAGCCTGGGCGCGATGCGTGCAGATCGTCGGCGCATTCGACGCCGCCGCGCGACTCACCGTCTCGCACACCGGTGAACGCAAGCAGTTCGGTCGGAGCCTTGACACGTTCCAAGCCGTGTCGCATTCCTTGGCCGCGCTACACGGTGAGATCGAAAGGAGCCGTGCGGCAATGACGTTGGCGACCTTCGCGGCCGTCGAGCACGGCTTCGGCAGCGCCGAAGCCGATTACGCGGTCACCGTGGCCAAGGTCGCGGTGGGCCGCGCCGTGGGCCCGGTCACGACGATCGCCCACCAGCTGCACGGCGCCATCGGCGTGACGATCGAACATCAGCTGTGGCTGGCGACGATGCGCGCGCGAAGTTGGGCCGACGAATTCGGCACCACGGGCTGGTGGGCCACGCGGCTCGGCCGGATGGCGCTGGCGGCCGGGGACCCGTGGAACCTGGTCGTCGGCCCGTGATCCTGGTGACCATCGCACACCCCGCAACTAAGGTTGTCCCCATGACGAAATTGACGACCACGACGTTCGCGGCCGCGGCGGCCGGTCTCGTGGCCTTGGCCGCGACGACGGCACCTCTCGCCGCGGCCGCCCCGGGAACGGCGAGCTCCCCCATGCCGATGTCGAGCCAGTGGCGGGCGTGCGACTTCACCAAGCTGCCGTGGGTGGACGCGAAGGGCGACGCCCGAGCCGTCGCGCACGTGCGCACCGACGGCTCGGGAATGCTGGTGGCGACGGTCGACGTGGCGACCGCGACGCCGAACACGCGCTACGACGTCCGGGTGATCCAGACGCCGCGGCCGTCGCAGTCGTGCGGTGCCGGTGCGCCAGGCGTCGTCTCGGGCTCGCTGCAAACCGACGGCATCGGAGGCGGCTCCACGACCTTCGCCGGCCCCGTCGCCACGGGCGCCACCGGGGCCTGGGTGGTCCTCGACGTGCCGGCGCCGTATGCGCAGACGCCGGTGGAGTTCTACACCACGGAGTACGTCACCTCCGTCTGAGGCGCGGATCTCGTGATTACGGCTTCGGCGGCCCCCCGGGTAACCTAGAACTAGAACACGTTCCACTTTCGAGCCGGGGAGCAGCCGTGAACGCCAACGACACCGATTCGGTAGACGTCGAACCGAGCGCCGTCACGAAGTGGGATCCGGGCCTCACGGAACGGGTGATGGGCTTCTTGCGGCCCCTCATCAAGGGCTATCACCGCGCCGAGGTGCACGGCCTCGAAGACTTCCCCCAGGGCGGCGCACTGGTGGTGGGCAACCACTCCGGCGGTCTCTTCGCGATGGACGTCCCGGTGTTCGCGACGGGCTTCTACGAGAAGTTCGGCTTCGACCGTCCCGTCTACACCTTGAGCCACGACATCATCTTCACCGGCCCGACGGGTGACTTCTTCCGCAAGACCGGTTTCATCCCCGCCAATCACGAGAACGCCGACGAGGCCCTGCGTGCCGGCGGGGTGGTCGTGGTCTTCCCCGGCGGTGACTACGACGTCTACCGTCCGACGCTGTCGGAGAGCGTGATCGACTTCGGTGGGCGCACCGGCTACGTCCGGGCCGCCCTCAACGCCGGGGTGCCCATCGTGCCGTCGGTGTCGATCGGCGGCCAGGAAGCCCAGCTGTTCCTGACCCGCGGCGAGGGCATGGCCAAGGCGCTACGCCTCGACAAGCTCTTGCGGGTTAAGATCCTGCCCGTCTCGTTCGGCTTCCCGTTCGGGCTCTCGGCGGTGTTGCCGCTGAACGTGCCGCTGCCGACGAAGATCGTCACCCAGGTGCTCCCGCCGATCGACGTCGTCACCGAATTTGGCGAGGATCCTGACGTCGACGAGGTCGACGCCCACGTGCGTCACGTGATGCAGAAGGCGCTGAGTCAGCTCGCCAAGCAACGACGACTCCCCGTGCTGGGCTGATCGGCCGTGGCGCTCATCGATCCGCTGACCAACACCGTGGGCCTGCTGACGACGATGGCCCGCGCGGGCGTCATCGCCCCGTTGCGGCCGGACAAGTACCTGCGCATCGTCGCCGCGATGGCGCGCGAGAACATGGGCATCACCTCCGGTTTCGCAAGCGCTGCGCAGCGGTGCCCCGACCGGCCCGCCCTCGTCGACGAGATCGGTACTTTGACGTGGCGGGACGTCGACCAGCGGGCCGACGCGTTCGCCGCCGCACTGCAGGGCCTGCCCGGCGGTACCCCGCAGGTCGTCGCGATCATGGCCCGCAACCACCGTGGCTTCGTCGAGTCGCTGATCGCAGCCAACCGCATCGGTGCCGAGGTGCTGTTGCTCAACACGTCCTTCGCGGGACCTGCTCTGGCGGAGGTCGTTTCGCGCGAGGGCGCCGGCAAGTCGGTCGTAGTGGTCTACGACGGGGAGTTCGGGCCGACGGTCGACGTGGCGCTCGCAAAGCTCCCCGACACCGTCCGGATCCTGGCCTGGCGGGACACCCCCGAGGACCACCGCGGCGTCGAGACCATGATCGGCGAGTACTACGGCCGTCGACCGGAACGGCCGAGCACCAAGGCCAAGGTGATCCTGCTGACCTCGGGCACCACGGGAACTCCCAAGGGCGCCAGCCACTCCGGCGGCAGCCCGCAGACTCTCAAGGGCATCCTCGACCGCACGCCGTGGCGGGCCGAGGAGACCACCGTGATCGTGGCCCCCATGTTCCACGCCTGGGGGTTCGCGCAACTGGCGTTCGCCGCGTCGATGGCGTGCACCATCGTCACCCGGCGCAAGTTCGACCCCGAGGCGACGCTGAGATTGGTCGACCAGCACCAGGCGACCGGATTGTGCGTCGTCCCAGTCATGTTCGACCGCATCATGGCCCTGCCCGAGGACGTGCTGTCGAAGTACAGCGGTCGTTCGTTGCGGTTCGCGGCCGCCTCCGGCTCACGGATGAACCCGGCCGTGGTGACCGCCTTCATGGACCGCTTCGGCGACGTCATCTACAACAACTACAACGCCACCGAGGCGGGCATGATCGCCACCGCCACGCCCGCCGACCTTCGGTTCGCACCCGACACGGCGGGTAGACCCGCCGAGGGCACCGACATTCGGATCCTCGACGCGGAGCGCAACGAGGTGCCCACCGGTGAGGTCGGCACCATCTTCGTCCGCAATTCCACCCAGTTCGACGGGTACACCTCCGGCGCCACGAAGGACTTCGAGGGTGACTACATGTCCAGCGGTGACGTCGGCTACCTCGACGCCGACGGTCGGCTGTTCGTCGTGGGCCGCGACGACGAGATGATCGTCTCGGGCGGCGAGAACGTGTACCCCATCGAGGTCGAGAAGGTGCTGTCGGCCCATGCGGCGGTGGCGGAGGCCTCGGTGCTCGGCGTCGACGACGACGAGTACGGGCAGCGGTTGGCGGCCTTCGTGGTGCTGGCCGACGAGTCGACGACGCCCGAGGACCTCAAGGCCCACGTGCGGGCCAACCTGGCCAATTACAAGGTGCCACGCAGCATCACGGTGCTGGAGAGTTTGCCGCGAGGCAGTACGGGCAAGATCGTTCGTCGTGACCTTCACGCGCTATTGCCGACCGACGACCGTGCGACGTAGACACCCGCTGCTGCGTGGGGTCGCCGAACTCCTGCTGTCGGCCAACGCCGTCCAACCGCTCGGCCGCGAGGGCTACGTCACCATTCCGGTGTTCTTCCTTGGCTGGCCCACCAGCGAGGCGGCGCCGGTGGTGGCCGGCGCCTCGATGCTCGACGCCGTCCGGCGCGGGGTACGCGGCGATTTCGCGGGCCGGGCGGGGCGCGTCGGCCTGGGGCTGACCGCGTTGTCCTGGGCCACATTGGGTTTCGTCTACTACCGCAACGCCAGGTCGCAGGAGTCCTTCGAGGCTCCGCTGCGGGAGACACTGGGCGATGACTACGCCGACATCGCCGCCGAGGAGCGGCGCCGCCGTCGCGGTGGGGTGTTGCGGACGTCGTGGGCCAGACGGCAGTACGTCAAGCGCGACGACGTGGTGCGTTACGGGCCGCACCGCGCCAACGTCGCCGACGTCTGGCACCGCGGCGACCTGCCCCGCGACGGCAAGGCGCCCGTTCTGCTGCAGGTGCCCGGCGGGGCGTGGGCGATCGGGATGCGCCGCCCGCAGGCCTACCCGTTGATGACGCACATGGCCGAACGCGGGTGGATCTGCGTGTCGATGGCCTACCGGGTCAGCCCGCGCAACACCTGGCCGGCTCACATCGTGGACGTGAAGCGGGCCCTGGCGTGGATCAAGGAGAACATCGCCGACCACGGCGGCGACCCCGACTTCGTGTGCATCACGGGTGGGTCGGCGGGCGGGCACCTCACCGCGCTGGCGGCGCTGACGCCCAACGACCCGAAGTGGCAACCGGGTTTCGAGGACGCCGACACCTCCGTGGCGGCCGCGGTGCCGATCTACGGCCGTTACGACTGGTTCACCTCGGAGGGCTCGGGCCGACCGGAGTTCATCGCGATCCTGCAGCGCTACATCGTCAAGAAGCGGTTCCGCGAGCACCGGCAGACCTACCTCGACGCGTCGCCGATCACCAAGGTGCACGCCGACGCACCGCCGTTCTTCGTGCTGCACGGCACCGACGACTCGATCATCCCGGTGCAGGAGGGACGCGCGTTCGCCGAGGCGCTGGAGAAGGCGTCGGACAATCCGGTGGCCTACGCCGAGATCCCGCATGCCCAGCACGCCTTCGACTTCTTCGGCTCACCGCACGGTGACTACACCGCGACCGCAGTCGCGCACTTCCTGGACTGGGTGAAGGCCAAGCGCGGCTGAGGGCTTCAGCTGCAACGGGTTACGGTAAGACGGTGTGCATCAGCATCACGTTGTAGGCCGACCACAGGGACAGGTTGTAATACAGCTCCTTGCCCGTCGACCACGGGTGCAGGTAGGGCGCATAGATGCCGCCGGGGAACTCCATGTGGCTGACCAACATCGCCTCCGGACTCCACGGCCCCTGCGGGGTTGGCGAGGTCCGCATCACGACGTCGTTGGCACCGTTGCAGTACAGCGCGAGGTACTGCTTGAGATAGGTGTTGTATTGCGCCGACATCTCGCCCACCGGGCCGGGGATGACCGGCGTCGCGGCGGCCGGGTTGGCGGGCACCCAGGATTGACTGTCGCCGTTCCAATATTCGTACTTGGTCAGATCGGGAATGAGGCCCGGCGCGACGCGGGCCACGTAGGCGGATCCGCCGCGGCCGTTGGGCGTGCCGTAGGAGTACAGGTACTGGTCGCCGGGGCCGGGCTTGAGGAACGCACCCATTTGGAAGTTCTCGTTGCCCGCCCCCGGTGTGCGGACGGTGCCGGGATACACGCCCCACGTCTCGCCGTTGTCCGGTGACATCGCGATCGCCGAATAGTTGGTGCTCCAGGCGCCGTTGGCGTCCCAGCTCCGAATGGACATGAAGTTGAGGTACTGCTTGCCGCCGGCCGAGACACCGGCGGTGGGGATGATGCCCGTTTCCTGCGGCGCTTGCCCGATGGTGTTGATGATCTGCTTGGCGATGCCGGGCCGCCAGACCGGTGCCCCGGAGTACTTGTTCCCGACGACCCCGTTGGGCACCGCCACGGTGTTGGACAGCGAACGGTCTTGGCTGCGGAACAGCGCGTTGTAGCGCCACTGCTTGCCGGGAATGGCGCAGAAGCCGTTGGTGTCGCCGAAGGCCATCAGCACCTGATTGTTGGCGGAATCGCCGTTGTCCCACATGATTCCGAGATCGGTGCCGGTGATGGCGAACTTCTTGACGGTGTCGTTGGGGCTGTCGGGGCCGGTGACCCATCCGACCAGCGAGGTGCCGGGCGGGGCCGTCGACACCGGCGCCGGGGCGGCCACCGGAGCCGGCGCCGGGGCCGCGGCCGTCGGCTGGGTCGCCGCACCGCCGGGTCGGGGTGAGGGCACCACCCCGGCCTGCTGCTGCACCGGCGCCACCGGAGGCGGGGTCAGCGCCTTGATCAGAGCGGGCAGCAACCCGAGTTTGGGCAGCGGAGCCGCGTCGTTCGCGCCAGCGGGCTTGTGGCCGATCGGCCGATTGAACGGCGAGATGCCCGACGGGCTCGGGATCTGGAAGGCCTGCCCGGCGGTGGGTTGGGCCGCGGCCGCGGCGCCCTCGCAGGGTTCGGCGCCGGCGGGCGGCGCGACGCCGAGGACGGTGCAGAGTCCGAGGGCGGCCGCGGTCGCCACCGATGCGGATGCGATGCGACGACGCGGCGACATGGGACACCTTCCACGGAGGACGTCACGATGACGCCAGCAACTTCTGCTGTGACAGTAGTGACCCCTGGGACCGAAGTGTCCGGTGAGTCATGGCTTGATACCCACCCGTGACCGTGTCGCAATCTTCTACCGCGGCCCCACGATTGCCGTCACGCGAATCTCCACCCGCATCTTGGGCGCGCCGAGCGCGGTGACGCCGAGCTGCGTCCAGATGGGCGCGCGGTCGCCCATCCGCGCGCGGAATTGCTGGACCATCACCCTGTTGTGCGCGTCACCGATGGAGTCGGGCGCACTTGGCACGTGGAAGGACTCCACCGCGACGACGTCGCGCCACGTCGCGCCCGCCTCCGCGAGGGTGCGCTCGACGTTGTCGAAGGCGGTGACGATCTCCTCCTCGAGGCTCTCCGGGAACGTCACGTCGTCGTCCCAGCCGCCCTGCCCGGAGATCTCGATCCGATTCCCGATCCGAAGTGCCTGGTGATAGTGCAAATTGGCCAAAGCCCAGTCGCCGTAGCCCGGGGTGACGTGAAAGGTGATCGAGGACGACGAACCGTCGTCTGTTACTTCATGCATGAAGTGAACCCTACGCGTCTTTACTTCATGCGTAAAGTGATCAACGGTCGGTAGGGTGCCGTCATGACCACTCCCGATCCCGATCAGACGCAGTGGTTGACGCCCGAGGAGAAGGAGGCGTGGACCGGACTGGTGTCGCTGATGCTGTTGCTGCCGGGGCGTCTGGAGACACCACTGCAGCACGCGGCCGGGCTGACCCTCTTCGAATACCTCGTGCTCAGTCACGTCTCGGAGGCGCCCGGACGCCGCCTGCGGATGAGCGAGCTCGCCTACCTGGTCAACGGCTCGCTGTCGCGACTCTCCAACGTCGTCAAGCGATTCGAGCAACGCGGTTGGGTGCAGCGCTCGCCCGACCCCGACGACGGTCGCTACACCATCGCCGCCCTCACCGACGCCGGCTACGACTTGGTCGTCGCGGCCGCTCCAACCCACCTGCGCACGGTGCGTGAATTCGTCCTGGACCCGTTGAACGCCACCGACCGTCAGGCACTGGCCCGCATCGCCGCCAAACTAAGGATTCGCCCGGCCGACCTACCTTGACCGCCCGCCTAGGGCGCCATCGCCCCCTCGACGACGGTCAACTCATCCGAAAGCCCAGCGGCGCGCCGTATTTCGACGAAAGCCTCGACCATGGCATCGGTCAGCTCGTGCGCGTCGGCGAGCGTGGCACCGTCGGAGAGCACCGAGACGTTGAGCTGGTCGACGTAGCTCCACACCGTGATGTTGAGCCCGCTGCCCGTGGTCAGCGGACCCACCGAGTAGATCTCGGTCACCAAGGCGCCGCCGACCCGGCCGTGCTCGCGCGGGCCTGGCACGTTGGAGATCGGCAGGTTGAGCACCTTGTTCTGACCGTCCTTGTTGGCCAGCCAGCGAAACATCGCCTCGGCGGGCGCTGGCGGGAAGTACGCCGACCACCGGCTCACCAGCTCCGGGCCCATCAGGTCGTGGGTCTCCTTCGCCGAGACCGCGGCGTCGTGCACGGCACTGACCCGCTCCAGGGGATCGGCCAGTTCGACAGGCAGGACCATCATCACACCGGTGAAGTAGTTGCCCGAGATGCGATCACGGGAGAAGTCGAAACTGACTGGGACTGAAGCCAACAGCGGATGATCGGCCTTGCCGTCGTACTTCTGCAACAGCCCGCGCAGTGCCCCGGCCGAGATGGCAAGCACCATGTCGTTGATCGTCACGCCCAGTGACTTGCCGGTCTCCTTGACGTCGGCCAGCGACAGCGTCGCCGTCGCGAACCGGCGCGTGGCGTCCACCATGTGGTTCATGAAGCTCGGCGGCGGGGTGAAGGGTCGGGTCAGCTCAGGACCCAACTTTCGCGAGCTGCGTCGCACCCGCCGCAAACCCCTTGCGGTGTAACGCATCACGCCCGGCAACCGCCCGATTTGGCGCAGGTGGTCGTTGAAGGCCGTCCGCACCAACTCGGTGGTGCTCGGCGCGGGATCGGTGGCGTAGGAGTCGCGGTCGTCCGGGGCGTCCAAGAGGTCCATGCCGCGGGCCATCAGGTTCGCCGAGGCCACCCCGTCGGCGAGCGCATGGTGGATCTTGCCCAGCACGGCGATTCGGCCGTCGGCCAGACCCTCGATGAAGTACATCTCCCACAGCGGTCGGCTGCGGTCCAGCGGTGTGCTGGCGATCTTGCCGACCGCCTCGTCGAGCTCACGGCGCCCGCCCGGGCTCTCCACCCGGTAGGGCCGGATGTGGTAGTCGAGGTCGACCTCGCAATTCTCCCGCCACATCGGGTGGTGGAACTTCAGCGGGATGTCGACCAACTCGTAGCGGAACGGGTCGAGCTTGTGCAGTCGGCTGTGGATGACCTTGCGGAACTCCTCGACACCGAACGTGCGGCCTCCGAGGTCCTCCAGCGCGATGACCGCCAGCTTCAGCGTGTGCATGTGCACGGTCGGCGTTTCGCTGTACAGCAGGACCGCGTCCCACCCGCTGAGCCTCTTCACCCGGCTATACAACCGCCTGTGCGCCAGCCAGCGTCTGGTTTCGGTGAACCTCGTTGAGGAACAAGCCAATTGCCGTCGCCGCCGAACCGGTCCTGGCGCCGTCGATCATGTCGAAACCGTGGCCGGCACCGGGCAACTCCACGTAGCCGACCACCGACCGCGACTGGTCACGCAGCCGTTGGACGAAGTCCCGTGCCTGCTGCACGGGGATGACGGTGTCGCCACTGCCGTGGATCACCAGGAACGGCGGCGCGTCGGCGTGCGTGCGGGCGATCGGAGACGCCTTGCGGAAGATCTCCGGATGCCGGGCGATCTTGCGCTTGACCACGACGCGCTCGAGGAAGTCGACGAAACGGGCGCGCTCGACGGTGGACTTGTCCTCCCAGTCGTAGCGTCCGTAGATGCCGACGACCGCGTCGACCGAGGTGTCCGATCCCGCGGGCAGGTCACGCTGCATCTCCGGGTCACCTGCGGTCAGCCCCGCCAACGCGGCGAGGTGCCCGCCCGCCGACGTGCCGGCCACGGCGACGAAGTTGCGGTCGCCACCGAACTTGTCGACGTTGGCCCGAGCCCACGCGATCGCGGTCTTGACGTCGGTGATGTGCTGGGGCCACGGATGATGCGGGGCCACGCGGTAGTCGATCGACAGACACACCCAACCCATCTCGGCCAGATGCGACATCAACGCGTAGCCCTGCAGGATGCGACCGCCGTGCACCCAGGCGCCTCCCGGCAGGAAGATCATCACCGGCGCCGGCTGGACGGGAAGCTCCTTGGAACGCCACACGTCGAGCAGCTGAGTTGGGCTGTCTCCGTACCGAACCGAGGAACGGTAGACGTTGCGTCGATGCTCGAGGGCCTTCCACACCGGCGGTGTCCGCTCGGGCGCGGGCCAGGTAACCTCCAGTGCCTTGGGCGGCACCACGCC
The DNA here is from genome assembly GCF_025823185.1 of Mycobacterium yunnanensis. Classification (GTDB taxonomy): domain Bacteria; phylum Actinomycetota; class Actinomycetes; order Mycobacteriales; family Mycobacteriaceae; genus Mycobacterium; species Mycobacterium yunnanensis. Next base: position 72,537 of record NZ_JACKVK010000020.1, on the reverse strand, counting down.
GTGCAACGCGGCCTGCGTGATGGACGCGGTCGCGTCACGCTGTTGCTTCTTGACCGCTCCGATGCCGGGGGTGAACCAGGATTTCACCGCCGCACCCATGAAGTCTGGGGTGTGGCGCACGCCCCAGATGCATCCCGCGGTGGCCCCGCCGAGCGGTTCGAGGTATCTGCCGACCACGGGTAGCGAGGTGGCGGCGACACTGGCTGCCAACATGTAGTCGGCTGGCCCCGCCTTCATCAGCCAGCGCACCCGCGTCGTCAGGGTGGGGCCCGGGTACCGGGTGTCCGGTGCAGCCGTCATTTGCCGAGGGTACCCCGCTTTGAGTGAGGTAGACGACACTCTGGCGAGTTTGTCTAGTGACACGGTATGACGTCGAAGCTGGTCACGGTACGGCCGCAGACGTGGCGTCCCCTGTGCGGCTGTGCCACGCTTGACGACGTGGCTCGAGCACCCGGCCAGTCCATCGTCACGGAGAGTGGGATCGTGAAAGGCGGGTACGGGCCGGCACCTCGACGGAGTCGGGCACGGTGAGACCCCAGACCAGCGGCGGTGGCCCGGACCTGGCGTCGGTGCTCGCGGCCCTCGACCACGACGGCGACGGGCCCGCGGACGACGCCAAGCGTCTGCAGAAGCGCGCACATCGCCGCGGCATCCTCACCCTGGTGATGATCGTGCTGCTCGTCGGCGGGGTCATCCAGCTGCTCACCTCCACTCCGGAGGCGCCGAGGACCGCCGACGGGGGCAGCCGCGCGAGCATCGTCTTCAGCAACGCCGGCACGGGCACGTGCCTGAGCTGGCCTCCCGACGCTCCCGACAAGCCCTCCTTCGTGCAGTGCCGCTCGGATCACATGTTCGAGGTGGCCAAACCGGTCGACATGAACGGGTTCGGCGAACCGTGCCAGCTGGCGGTGCGGGAGTACCTGGGCCCCCACTACGACCCGAACAGCCGTTTCACCATCAGCGTCCTGTGGGCTGGTGACGCCGGCGGCACCAGTGCCGGCGGCCGCAACCTGCTGTGCGGCCTGCAGCTGCTCGGCAAGGACGGCAAGCCGGTGCCCTTCAAGGGGCGCATCGTCGACCTCGATCAGTCCAAGATCTGGCCCCCCGGCACCTGCCTCGGCCTGGACGGATCCAACCGCTCCACCGACATCCCGGTCGACTGTTCGGTGCCGCACGGCCTGGAGGTCACCGGTTCGGCCAACCTCGCCGAGCGCTTCACCGGCAGCCTGCCGTCGGATTCCGAGCAGCGCGCGTTCATCACCGAGGCCTGCACACGGGCCTCCGACGCCTACCTGACCCCCGCGCGGCTGAGCACGTCGGGCCTGTCGCTCGGCTTCGAGCCGGTGTCGGCCGTGAGCTGGGCCGCAGGCAGCAAGCAGGTGTCGTGCGGTATCGGCAAGCCCGCCGAGCAGGGCTGGACGCCGCGGACGGGCAGCGTGCGGACGTCGTCACCGGCGGATCTGCCGCCACCCCAGGCGCCACCACCGTCCCCTCCCCCACCACCGCCGAGTCCCTCGGCCCCCGCGCCGCCACCGGTCTACGAGGAACCGCTGGTCCCCATCGGACCATTGCCGTCCGAGACCCTGCCCGCCCCACCGACGACCACGGCGGCTCCCACGGAGTCGCCCGTCACCACGGCCCCGCCGCCGGAGACCACCACCGAGGCGTCGCCCACGCCCACCACGACGACCGCGGCTCCGCTCGGGCCGCCACCGGGGCCGGCGACGCCGCCGAGTGAGACCAGCACCGCCTCGCCCCCTGGCATCCTCGAGATCCCCGGCCTCCCACCGATCACGCTGCCCGGCTACGTACCACCGGAACCGGCTCCGCCCGCCGCGGGGTGATCAGCGCACCGCAGCGGCGGACCGGATGCGCCCCACAGCCGTCAGTGCCGCCAGCGTGACGAACAGCAAGATGGTGGTGCTTGCGGCCGCCTGCAGCGCCTGGCCGCGATCGGTGAGCGAAAAGATCGTGACGGGCAACGTCTTCCACGTCGCCGGGTAGACCATCACCGTCGCGCCGAGCTCGCCCATCGACAGTGCCACCGCGAGCCCGGCGGCTGCCCCGAGCGCTGGCATCAGCAGCGGCAGCGTCACACGCGTCAGCACCCGAAACGGTCCCGCGCCAAGGGATTCCGCGGCCTGGCCGAAGGCCGGGTCGAGGCGGCTCAGCGCGGCCGAGACGGCGCTGAATGCGAAGGCCAGCACCAGCACCGCATGGGCCAGGATCACGATCCACCGGGTACCGCCGAGCAGTAACGGTCGGGAGTTGAAGGCGATCAGGAGGCCGAGCCCGAGTGCCACCGACGGTACGGCGATGGGCAGGTGAAACACCGCGTCGACGATTCGACTCAGCCAGCGCGGGGCCGCCCGAGAGGCCAACGCCGCCCAGGTCCCCAGCAGGAGCGCCAGCCCGCCCGCGACGACGGCGGTCTGCAGACTGACCGACAAGCTGGCCAAATCCTCCCCCGACAGGGCGTTTCCCATGTGCGCGAAGCCCAGGTTCGACGGCAGTGGACCGGTCCAGGACCCGGCCAGTCCCGCGAGCACCACCGTGGCCAGGGGTGCGACGAAGACGATCGTGACGACCACCGCGAAGAGGCCGAGCACCACCGCCCTACCGCGACGGTTCCACGCCAACATCGCCGTACCTTCCTCGTCGGGCGGTCATCCGGGCGAAGACCACGCGGTACGCGCCGTAGAGGGCCAGCGACAGCGCGATCTGAACGGTCGCGATGACCGCGGCGCCCGGCAGGTCGAAGGTCACGATGCCACGGGTGTAGATGAGCACCGGCAGCGTGGTGACGCCCTTGGCTCCGGTGAACAGCACGATGCCGAATTCGTTGAGCGTCAACAGCAGGACCAGGCTGCCGCCTGCGGTCAACGCGGGCCACGCCTCCGGCAACACCACCGACCCGAACACGCGCAGCGGCGACGCGCCGAGGCTGGCCGCCACGTTGAGCTGCGCCTTCGGCAGCACCGAGAACGACGCCAACAGCGGCCGGACGACGAATGGCGTGAAGAAGGTGATCTCGGCGGCGATCACGCCGGCCGGGGTGCTGAGGAAGTTCAGTACGGGCTCGCGATCACCGGTCAGGCCGGCGACCGTGGCGTTGACCGCGCCCGCGGTGCCGTACAGGAAGGTGAAGGCCAGGGTGACGAGGAACGACGGCAGCGCCAAGACGCTGTCGATCAACCGGCCCACCAGACGGCTGCCCGGGAACGGCACGAAGGCCAGGACGACGGCGAGGAACGTGCCGAGGACCAGACAGCCCAGCGTGGCGGTGGCGGCGATGGCGACGGTGCGCCACAGCGCGTCGCGAAACGCCGCCGAGGTCAGCACACTCGACCAACTGCTGGGCGTGCCGGCGCCGTCGAGTGACTCCAGGCATACCCGGGCCAGCGGGTAGACCGCGACGAGCAGAACGATCAGCAGCGGCGGGAGAGTCCACCACACCGCCGCCGACCGCGGCGCCGACGGTGTCGGCGGTGTCGGCGGGGCCTCCGGCGCCGCGCCGAGCAGTGTGCTCACGTGGTCGCCACCAGCACGCCGGCGGGCTCGGGAAAGCGGAGTCCGATCTCGGTTCCCACGGCGTAGGTCGCCGCGCCCGGTACGTCGACGTCGAGCAGCTGGTCGGGTAGACCGTGCACGGACACCACCAGCCGGGTGCTGGCACCGCGCCACACCGACGCGTTCACCCGCGCACGCAGGGCGTCACGATCGCCGAGGCCCACGACCTTGATGGTGTGCGGTCGAATGCACAGCAGCGCAGCTGATCCCGGTGCCCAGTCGACCTTGCCGACCGCCGGCTGCGGGGCCTCGGCACCGAGCGTCTGATGTGCGACGGACACCAGTGCGCTCGTTCCGATGACGCGGCCGACCGTGCACGGAACCAGGTTGGCCCCGCCGAGGAAGGCGGCGGTGAAACTCGTCGGCGGGCGGGCCCACAGGTCCTTCGCGGTGCCGACGTCCATTAGCCGGGCATCGTTCATCACCACGATCCGGTCGGCCAGTGCCAGCGCCTCGCCCTGGTCGTGGGTGACGTAGAGCATCGCGGTGTCGGGCAAGGATTCCTTGAGCCGCTGCAGCTCGGTCAGCATCGACTGCCGCAGCTGCGCGTCCAGCGCCGCCAACGGCTCGTCGAGCAGCAGCACGCGCGGCCGGATCGCGAGGGCCCTTGCGATGGCGACGCGCTGCTGCTGGCCGCCGGACAGCTCACGGGGCAAACGCGTTCCAAAATGGGACATTCCGACCATGTCCAGCGCCTCGGTCACCCGGGACGCGATCTCGCCGCGAGGCACCCGGTGCGATGTGAGGCCGAAGGCGACGTTGTCGGCGACCCGCATGTGCGGGAACAGCGCGTAGGACTGCAACACCACCCCGATGCCGCGCCGGGCCGGCGACAGATCGGTCACGTCGCGCCCGGCGAGCCGGACCGCGCCGGTGCTGGGGCGGACGAAACCGGCCAGCGCGTTGAGGGCGGTTGACTTGCCGGAGCCGCTGGGACCCAGCAGTGCCACCGTCTCGCCGGCCGCGACACGGAGGTTGAAGTCGACGAGCGCCCACGCCGCCTTCCTGCCGCGGCCGTAGACGACGCCGACGCGGTCGAAGACGATTGCCGGCGGTGCGTCGGCGACGGTGGTGTCGAGGCCCGTGCGCGCGGTGGACGACGCCCTGATGTTCGCCATCATCAACTGCCGGTGGCCTTTTGGTACGCGGCGACGTCGGCGTCGAGATCCTCGAGCACGGCGTTCCAGTCCGGCACCCACACGGTGACGCCCTCGAGCACCGCGGCCGGGGTGTTTGGAGCCGGCGCCTGGCCGGGTGAAGCGGCCAGCGACGTCAGCACCGGCATGCCGAGCGCCGTGGGGGCGACGGTCTTCTGCACGTCCTCCGAGACCAGGAAGGCCATCAGCTTCTTGGCGGCCTCGGCGTGCGGCGCGCCCTTGGTCACCCCCGCGACGTAGGGCAGCGAGACGGTCGTCTTGGTGCCGTCGGCGGCGGCCGGAAAGAAGAGGGAGAATGCCGAGCCGTCGTCCTTGATCGAGCCGAGGTTCATCTGCACGTCGCCGTTGGCGACCAGCAGTTCCCCGTTGCTGACCTTGGGCTGGAGTTTGCCGGTGGACGACGAGGGGCCGACGTTGTTGGTCTGCAGCTTGCCCAGATAGTCCAGCGCCGCAGGCTTTCCCATGAGGTGCTGTAGGAGGACCAGCACCGCGGTGCCGTCCCCGGCCTGCCCCGGCGTCGAGTACTGCAGCTTGCCCTTGAACCGCGGTGCCAGCAGGTCCGACCAGGTGGCCGGCGGCGGTGTGGCCGCGGGGTTGGCGATGAAGCTCAGCGCGTTGTCCACGATCGGCAGGTAGTTCCCGCCGGCGCCCACCTGGGTTGCGGCGATACCGCTGGCGTCGACGCCGCTGGGTTGCAGCAGCCCAATTCGGTCGGCCTTCTGAATGAACGGAGGCAGCGTCACCAACAGGTCGGCCTGCGGGTTGGACTGTTCCTTCTCCACGCGGGAGACCACCTCGCCCGAACCGGCTTCGACGAGGTTGACGTTGACGCCCGTGCTCTTGGTGAAGGCCTGGAATTGCGTTTCGTACCAGGTGGCCAGGCCGTCGGCGCTGTACACGGTGAGGGTCTCGCCACCACCCGACCCCGATGAGCCGGTGCCGCCGCACGCCGTCAGCGTGACGGCGAGGGTGGCGGCGGTCAGGGCGGCCAACATCGTGCGGATCGTCATGAGTCAGTCCTTGCGTCGGTTGTCGAGGATGAGGTCGGCGAACTCGGTGACGGTCGGCACCACATGGGTGGCGCCGGCGTCGTACAACTGCTTCTCGCCGTGCGCACCCGTGAGGGTGCCCGCGGCGACGGAACATCCGGCGCGCAGGGCGCTTTCGACGTCGCTGGTGGTGTCGCCGAGCGCGGCGACCTCGTCGACGCCGTCGACTCCCAGGCGCATCAGGGCGGTCAGGATCAGGTCCGGGTATGGCCGACCCCGCACCCCGACGCCCGGCGCGAGCACCAGATCGGCGATCGACTGCCAGCCCAGCGCGGCAAGTAGCTTCTCCTGCGTCACGCCGCTGAAACCCGTCGTCAACGCCACCTTGACCCCGGCGTCGCGCAGGCGGCCGATGGCCTGGGCCGCTCCGTCGATTGCCCTGGCGTGACCCTCGTCGACCGCGGCCGCGTAGGCGCGCTCGAAGGCCGCATTCGCCTTTTGCGCGAGTTCTTCCGTGTCGCAGAGGTTCCGGAACACCACGATCTTGGACTGGCCCATGGTGTCGAGCACGTACTGGCGCGCGCGCTCGCGTTCGGGACCGTCGGCGGGGATGCCCACGTCCGTCGCGGCGGCCTCGAAGGCCCCGATCACCAGACCGTCGTCGGCCACGGTGGTTCCGGCCATGTCGAGCACGGCGAGTCGAATCATGTTCTGCTCCCTCACAGTTCGATCAGATCCGCGGTCTGTTCGGCGATGGCCGGCCCAAGGGTCATGCCGCGCCCGCCCGGGCCGGTGACCAGCCACACCCCGTCGGCGGCCTTGGTGCGGCACACCAGCTGGCCGGGGTCGACGCACTGGCTGTACACGCCCGCCCACCGGCGCCGGATCGCGGGAAGCGGCCGGCCGAGGAACTGCTCGACGCGGGCGGCGAGATAGTCGTACGGCGCGTCGTCGACGTCGAAGGCGAAGGGTTCGTCGTATTCGTGGGTGTCGCCGATGGTCAGCCCGCCGTGCAGGCGCTGCACGCATAGCAGTTGCATGCGCCCCTCGGCCGCAACCGGCTCTTGAGATTCGGCCGCGCGCAGCGCATCCAGGGCGGTGCCCGCGAAACCGGGGTAGTAGCGGAAGCTGTCGCCGTCGGCGACGGCCGTGGTGAGCGGTTCCCCAAGGGGATCGGTCTGCATCATCTGCAGCCGAACGCGCCGCACCGGCAGGTCACCGCCGATCTCGCGGGTCAGACCGCCGTGCGCGGCACCGGGGCACACCAGGACGAGATCGCCGTCGTGGCGTTGGCCGCGGTCGTCGCGGACGCTGGTGCCGTCGACCGATCGCGCCTCGGTGCCGGGGTGGAAGTCGTATTCGCCTGAGGACGAGAGGAATTGGCGGATGGCCGGCATGGCCTGACGAGATTCGACCGCGGCGTCCCGCGCGCAATGCAGGCCGGCCAGGAACGTACCGCGCAGGGCGGGGTTGAGCGCCCGGACGGCGTCCGGGTCGAGCACGTCGAACCCACGGTCGCCGGCGTCGGATCGTCCCGCGGCCTGCTCGGCGACCGCGACTTCGAGGGGGGTGCGCAGCAGCGTCAGCGAGCCGGTGGGCCGGAACCCGACGCCGGGGATCTGCTCGCCGATGCGCTCCCACAACTCGCGCGAGCGCAGCGTGGCGGCGAGTTCGTGCTCGGCGCGGCCCGAGACCCACACCAGGCCGAAGTTGCGCACGGTGGCGCCGCGGGCCTCGGCTTCGCGCTCGAGGTGGGTGACGTGGTGTCCACGCCGAACCGCCTCCAGGGCGTGGGCGGTTCCGAGGATTCCGCCGCCGATGATCGTGACGCGCATGGTGGGTGACCTTTCAGACTCGGGGATACGACCTGCGGAAGCTCCGGTGATGGGGGCCGGAACGGCAGATGAACAATTGGTATAGACCAATTGCCGGTATGCTGGCAACCGTGGACGCGATCACCGACACCGCCCGCCTGCTCTCCTCGCTGCGCGACGTATGGGACGAGGAGGCCGTCGACGAGCTGGACCACGCCCTGCAGTCGGCGGCCCGAGCGACGGACGACGGCGCCGACGACGAGCTCGTGCTCGCCGCCGCGCTACACGACCTGGCGCGCAGTCCGCTGTTCGACGCGTCGGCCGGTCACCGCCACGACGAGGTCGCCCGGCAGTGGCTGACCCCGAGGTTCGGCGAGCGGGTCGGCTGGCTGGCCGGGCAGCACGTCGCCGCCAAGCGGTACTTGGCGGCGACCGATCCCGCCTACCGCGCCACGCTCAGCCCCACCTCGGTGGCCTCGCTGCAGGCCCAGGGCGGCGCCTCGATCGATCCCACCCTGCTCGAACACCCCTGGTGGCCAGATGCGCTGCGGCTGCGGCGATTCGACGACGCCGCCAAGGATCCGCTGGCCCGGGCGGCGACGATCGAGGACGTGCTCGACGTCGCCGAGCGCGTCGTGCGCCACCGGGCGCCGCGATGAGCAAGCCCTACGCAATTCGCACCGCCCTCACCGAGGTCCTCGACGGTCTCGTCGAGGGCGACCCCTTCCCACCCGAACGGGAACTGGCCGCCCGGTTCGGCGTCGCCAGGGAGACCGTGCGCCAGGCCGTCCACGAACTCCTCGTCGAGGGCCTGGTCGAGCGCCGTGGCCGCGGCACCGTGGTATCCAAACCCAAGCTGGTGCAACCGCTTTCGCTGCGGTCCTACACCGAGGGCGCCGTGAAGATGGGCCGCAAGCCGGGACGGCTCCTGGTCACCTGGGAGGACGTCGAACCTTCCCCGGAGCTCACCGCGGCCCTCGACGTCGCCCCCGGTGAGCTCGTCATGCACCTCGAACGCGTCCTGCTCGCCGACGGTCAGCGCATCGGCCTGGAGAGCACCTACCTGCCCCGCCACCGGTTCGGCGCGTTCACCGAGACGTTCGATCCGACGACGTCGCTGTACGCGGCGATCCGGGCCACGGGCGTGACGTTCGACCGGGCGGTGGAACGGGTCGAGACGGTGCTCGCGAGCCCGCGCGAGGCCGGGTTGCTCGAGTCGACGACCGCCATGCCGATGCTGCGACTGCACCGACGGTCGGTGGACACCGAGGGCCGCCCCATCGAGGTGGTGCGCTCGCTCTATCGCGGCGACCGTGTGGCCTTCGAGGCCCTGCTCGACGACCGCGATCAGTAGTGTCGGCGTCGTGGCCGACTTCCATCCCGACCTGACGCGCTCCGCCCGGTTGCTGCCCCGCAGCTCCATCTCCCCGGTCTCGCTGCCGGTGTACCGCCTGATCGGCCGCCTGATGGACCGGCGCGCGCCGTCCGACGTCGAGGTGCTCCGACTGACCTCGGGGGTTCGCGTGCGCCTGCACCGCGCGGCGGGCGACACGGCGAACGGCCCCGCGCTGCTGTGGATTCACGGCGGCGGGTACGTCATCGGAAGCGCGGCACAGGACGACGCCATCTGCCGCCGTTTCGCCCGCGAACTGGGCGCCACGGTGGCCGCGGTCGACTATCGCCTGGCCCCGGAGTACCCGTATCCCATCCCGCTCGAAGACTGCTACGCGGCGCTCGCGTGGCTGTCCCAGCTACCGGCCGTCGACGGCGCGCGCGTCGCGATCGGCGGCGCCAGCGCCGGCGGGGGTCTGGCTGCCGCACTGGCGTTGCTGGCCCGCGACCGCGGCGAGGTGAGCGTCGCGGCGCAGCTGTTGGTCTACCCCATGCTCGACGACCGCGCCGCCAGCCACGAGGGAATCGACGGCCGCCATCACCGGCTGTGGTCGCAGACGTCGAACGTCTACGGATGGTCCAGTTATCTCGGCGACGCCGACCCGAACGTCGCCGTGCCCGCCCGCAACCCCGACCTCGGCGGCCTGCCGCCGGCGTGGATCGGGGTGGGCACCAACGATCTCTTCCACCGCGAGGACCTCGCCTACGCCGAGCGCCTCACCGCGGCAGGCGTGCCGTGCGAGGTCGACGTCGTCGAGGGGGCCTATCACGGCTTCGACGGCGTGGCCCCGAAAGCCCCCGTGTCCCGGGCCTTCTTCGCCGGTCAGGTGGACTGGCTGCGACGGCACCTCGCGCGACCGGGGACGATCTAAGCTCGATCGATGGAGCTGCGACAGCTGCGCTACTTCGTGGCCGTCGCCGAGGAATTGCACTTCGGCCGGGCCGCGGAGCGGCTGCACATGTCGGGACCCGGGCTCTCCCAACAGATCATCGCGTTGGAGCGCGACGTCGGAGTCGAGCTGCTCATACGAGATCGACGCGGCGTCGCGTTGACGGCCGCCGGCCGCTCCCTGCTCGACGATGCGCGCCAGATCCTCGGACTGGCCGAGACGGCGCGTGACAGGATCCGGGAAGCGGCGACCTTGGGCTCTCCCCTTCGCCTGGGTTACGTCAGCTGGCTGCCCGACGACGTCGCGGGTGTCGTCGGGCGATCGGTCGCCGTGCGCGTCGACGAATGGGTCCTGCCCTCGCATACGCAGGCCGACCGCGTGGCCGAGGGCACCCTGGATCTCGCCGTGGCGTGGATTCGCGCCGCCGATGCCAGCCGCCTCGACCTGCGAGCCGAGTTGCTGTACGCCGAACCCCTCCAGGCCACCGTGCCGGGGTCGAGCTCAGAGGAGCCGGTGGCGGCGTCGCGCGCGGTCGTGCTCGTCGACGACGACGAATCGGCCTGGTCGTCGTGGAACCGCTATGCCCGGGAATTCGCCGCCGACACCGGTGCGCGGGTCGTGACGACCGACGACGGTGGCATCACCGGTGCGGCGTTTCACGGCCACGTCCGGCGTCTGAGGGCGGCCCTCCTCGCGTCACCGAAGCGGCACACCGCGACGACGCCGCCGACACTCGGCGTGCGGCCCGTCGACCCGACTCCGCTGTGGACCTGGTCGCTGCTGTCTCGCGCCGCCGACGACCGGCCCGCCGTCCGACACGCCGCCGACGCCCTGCTTCGCCATGCCGGGAGTTCTCGCTGGACCGTTCCGCCGGAACGTCCGTGGTGGCTGCCCTCGGACGATCCGCACCGCTCGATCCTCGACCGGAGCGGCCCCAGCGCGCCTGAACTGCGGTGAGAAGGTGGACGGAGGTCACGTAGCAAACGGGACCTGGACGCGTCACCGGCTGGGCGATTGACTCGTCGGTGACGACAGGAGCACACCATGACCGCGACGACGAACTCCACGGTGGATCGACTGGCCGAGTTCACCGTCTCGGCGACGAGCGCCGATATCTCCGCGAGCGCGGGCGCCACCCTGAAGCGGAACGTCCTCGACAGCATCGCGTGCGCCGTCGGAGCCCTCGACGGCGAGCCCATCGGCGAGATCCGCGCTCATGCAACGCAATTCAGCAGCACACCGACGGCGACCATCGTGGGCGGCGGTCGGCTGTCGGTGGACCAGGCCACCTTCTTCAACACGGTGCTCGTACGTTACCCGGACTTGCTCGACACGTTCCTCACCGAGGGCGGTCTGTGCCACCCGGCCGACAACTTCGGCGGTGTCCTCGCCGTTGCCGAGCACGCCGGTGCCCGTGGATCGGAGTTCCTGCTGGCGCTCGCCGTGGCCTACGAGATCCAATGCCGCTTCAGCGCCCAGGTGCCGGTCATGGCCCGCGGGCTCAATCATGCTCTGCAGCTTGCCATGTCGACGAGCGCCGCGTCGTCGAAGCTGCTCGGCCTCGGCGCCGGTGCCACGGCGGACGCGATCGCCGCAGCCACGGTGGACAACGTGTCGCTGGCGGCGGTGCACGCCGAACCGGTGGCCATGTGGAAGGGCATCTCACCGGCCGTCACCGCAATGCGGGCGGTGTACGTCACCTTCCTCGCCGCCCGAGGCGTCACCGGCCCACGGGCCGTCTTCGACGGCTCAGGCGGCCTCGACCAACTGCTCGACCGGCACGTCGACTTCGACACCGCCGACCGTGACCTGGACGCCGTCGAACAGACCTACCTCAAGCAATATTGCTCCCTCATCCACGGCCAGGCCGTGATCGACGCGGCACTTCAGATCCGCACCGAGCGTGGCCTGTCCGGCCGCGACGTCGACCACGTCGTGGTCGAGGTCTTCCAAGGTGCCTACGACTTCGCCGGCGGCGGCTCCTACGGCGACAAATCGCGCCCCTGGACCAAGGAGCAAGCCGATTACAACCTGAAGTACCTCGTCGCCGTCGCACTCCTCGACGGCGCGGTCGGCCCGGCACAGCTCGAAACCGAGCGCGTCCGCCGCGCCGACGTCCAGGACCTCCTGACCCGGGTCCGGGTCGTGGCGGCCGACGACCTCACCGCCGCCTACCCACGGCGAACGTCTGTCCGGGTCGGGGTGACGACCCGCGAGGGTGCCGAATACCACCGCCATCAAGCCGATTTCGAAGGCGCACCCACCCGGCCGATGTCGTGGGAGCGGGTGGTCGAGAAGTTCGAGTGGCTGGCCGAGCCCTTCTGCGACGCCACACTGCGGCGGGAGATCGTCACGGCGGTCGACACCCTCGACACCATCGAGGTCTCCGAACTGACGGGATTGCTGGGCGCAGTCCGGGCGACTGCGCGCGGCCCCCGAACCCGCCACCGGCTCTGACTGGTGACGACGGCTACGCCGCGGTGAGGCACCCGAACGAGCGTTCCGCCGCGGCGTCGGCAGGAGTGAAGGTCACCAACGACTGCCCGTCCGCTCCTGGCGCGGTCAGGGTCTGCTGATGCACCGCGCATCGGCCCACGACGGGATGGTCGATGACGTAGCTGCCACCGGTGCACGTCCCGACGGCGTGATCGGCCCATAGTGCCGCGAATGCCGCGCTGCAGGTTCGTAATTCGTCGATCACCGCCGTCACTCGCGGTGACGCCGACGACGTCGCCGCGACCATCCGCAGGTGCCCGACCACCGCGCGGGACTTGCGGGGCCAATCGGCGTACAGCGCCGCCGTGCGCGGGTCCAGGAAGACGTTCACCGCGACGTTGGGGCGTCGTCCGACGTCCCCGACGCACTCGAACTCGAGATGCTGGGCGGTGAGCGCGTGACCGGCGCGGTTCCACGCGAGAACGTCCATCGCCTGGCCCAGGATCACCGCCGGGGCGTCGCCGAGCGCGGTCAGCACCTGCGCCAGTGCCGGCGCCAGCCGCTCGTCGTCCGCGTGCACCGGCCTGCGTCCGCGGGACAGCGCGGCGAGGTCGAGCAAGTGGCGGCGTTCGTCGTCGGCCAGCCCCAACGCGCGACTCAACGATTCGAGCACCTCTGGAGAGGCGTTGCGGGAGGTGCCCTGCTCCAGCCTGGCGTAGTACACCGCGCTGATACCCGCCAGATCGGCCAACTCCTCGCGGCGCAGCCCCGGCACGCGACGGCGACCCGCCGCCGCGACGCCAGCCTGGGCGAGCTTCACCCGTGATCGTCGAGCGGCGAGGAACTCACCGAGCGGACCGACACCAACCGAGGCAGACACGACGTCCATCCTCCTCGCCTGCCGCCGTCGGTTCCAGCCGTCGTCGACGACGCCACATACCCGCAGGGTGTGGTTGCGGCCGCGGGGCCGTGCTGGGGTGGAGGCATGCTGATTCGCCACGCCACGGTGCTGTCCCTCGACCCGGCCATCGGTGAGGTCTACGACGCCGACGTGCTCGTCGACGGCGCTCGCGTCACCGCGGTGGGCCGCGGGCTGCAGGCACCGGGTCACGACGTTCTGGACGCCACCGGCTGCGTCGTCATCCCAGGTTTCGTCGACACCCACCGCCACATGTGGGAGGGCGGCCTGCGGGGGCTGCTCTCCGCGGAAACGCTGGACTGGTACTTCCAACGGGTTCTGATGGGGATCGCGCCGGCGCTGACCCCCGACGACCTCGCGGTGGCCGTCACGCTGAGCGCCCGCGCCGCATTGGGCTCCGGCATCACCACGGTGCTCGACTTCGCCGACGTCTTGGGCGACCCCGCGCGGACCGATGCCGTCGTGGCCGCCTTGCAGGACACCGGTCTTCGGGTGCGGTTCAGCTACGGCGTCGCCCGGGCGTGGTCGGCGGAGCACGGCGGCGCGTTGCCCGCCGCCGACGTCCGCCGGGTGCGGTCGACGCTGCTGGCCGACGACGACGCTCTGGTCACGATGGGGTTGGCACCGGTCGTCGCCGACGACGCCGCCGAACGACACAACGCCGCGCTGGCCGACGAGCTCGGGCTGGGCATCGCCTATCACGTGCGGGACGAGATCACCCCGAGCCGACTGCTTCGGTTGGGCGCGCTGCGGCCGGGGACGACGTTCATCCACGGCAACGGATTGTCGCGTGCCGAGCTGACCACGATCGCCGACCACGGCGGTTCCCTGTCGATGGCACCGGTCGTGGAAATGGTCTTGGGCCTTGGCAATCCGATGATCGTCGAGGGCCTGACGGTACCCGGACTGCCGCTCAACCTCAGCTGCGACGTCGACGCCGCCGGGCCGACGGACATGTTCAGCCAGATGCGGACCCTCTACCTGGTGGCGCGGGCGGCCTCGACGGATACGCCGTTGACGCCGCGCGACGTCCTCGAGTTCGCCACACTCGGCGGCGCCCGGGCGCTGGGCATGGACGCCACGACGGGATCGATCACCCCCGGCAAGCAGGCCGACCTGGTGGTCCTGCGCGCCGACGAGGCGAGCGCCGGCCCGCTCGTCGACCCCTACGGCGCCATCGTGCTGCAGATGGACCGCTCGCACGTCGACGCCGTCATGGTGGCGGGCGTGCTGCACCGACGGGTGCCGGGCGCCGACCACGCCTTGCTGTCGGCCGCGGCTGCCACGATCGACCGGTTGCGCGGCGCCGGCGTCGTCGCTAGCCCTTCAGGAACGCCAGCAGGTCGGCGTTGATCACGTCGGCGTGGGTGGTCGGCATGCCGTGCGGGAAGCCGTCACCGTAGGTCTTGAGCGTCCCGTTCTGCAGCAGCTCGGCCGACTTCGGTCCCGACGCCACGTAGGGCACGATCTGATCGTCGGTGCTGTGCATCACCAGGGTCGGCACCGTGACCTTCTTCAGATCCTCGGTGAAGTCGGTCTGGGAGAACGCCACGATGCCGTCGTAATGCGACAGCGCGTCACCCATCATTCCTTGACGCCACCAGTTCTCCACGACGGCCTCGCGGTAGTCCGCCGAGAAGTCCTTTCCACGGGAATCGAAGTTGTAGAACGGTCCCGACGGCAACGCCCGGTAGAACGCCGAGCGGTTGGCCGCCAGTTGTGCTTGCAGATCGTCGAAGACGCTCTTGGGCAGGCCTTCCGGATTGGCTTCGGTCTGAACCATCAGCGGCGGCACCGCGCTGATCAGCACGGCCTTCGCCGCCCGACCCTCGCCGTGGCGGGCCAGGAAGCGCACCACCTCACCACCACCGGTGGAATGCCCCACGTGGATGGCGTCGTGCAGGTCGAGGTGCTCGACGAGGGCGTGCAGGTCGTCGGCGTAGTGGTCGAGGTCGTGCCCGCCCGGGGTCTGCGTCGACCGGCCGTGCCCACGACGGTCGGCGGCGACCACGCGGTAACCCTGCGACAGGAAGAACAGCATCTGGTTGTCCCAGTCGTCCGACGACAACGGCCAGCCGTGACTGAAGACGATGGGCTGCCCCTGACCCCAGTCCTTGTAGAAGATGTCCGTGCCATCGGGCGTGGTGATGAAAGCCATTGCAGTATCCAATCCTTGGTGATGGGGAGGTCAGTCGAGCGGGTTCACGCGGCCGACGATCAGCGGGTCGGCCGGGGTGAAGGGGAACGCGGGCAAATCGTCGAGATGGGTGTCGAACGCGGCGGCCAAGACTTCACGGGAGTAGGCACTGGCGGAGGCCTTGTAACCGATGTCCGCGGGGACGGGCTGGTCGAAGAAGATCAGGAAGTGCCAGTCGTCCCGGCCGATGTTCTCGATGTGGTGCGGGTAGGCCCTCGGGATGAAGTACATGTCGCCGGTGGTCATGTTCCACGTGTCCAGTGTGCCATCGGGATTCATCACCGTCATGCGGGCGTCGCCGTGCTGCACGTAGCCCATCTCGGCGGTCACCGGATGCCAATGCGGTTCCCGCATGCCGTCCTCGGTGACCCGCAGCGAGTACATCGAGATGTTCTTCAGCGCGGGCCAGAATTGGTCGCGGGCGAAGCGGGCGTTGCCGCTGACGTAGTTCAGGCCCGGCTGCTGAGCCTCGATGTCGAACTTGTGCGGATCGTTGAAGTGCGCAGCAGCGGGCACGACCGGGTCGCCGATGCGGGCGGCCAACTTCCGGTCTGTGGGGCGGGCGGGCGGGAGAGGCCCAGTGGATCGTCGCATTCTGGCGAAGTCCGAGGACGGCAGACCGTAGGTGTTGCCGAGCACGGCGTCGGAGAACGCACCGAGGGTGGCGCCGAACCCGAAGTCCTCGGGGCGCTCGTTGCGGAAGGCGATGATGAACTCGGCGGGGTCGTCGCCGATGTTCTCGATGTGGTGCAGTGACCCTGACGCCGCGTGGAACATCTGGCCCGCCGTGACGGTGAACGTCGAAAACTTGCTGCCGTCGTCGAGGATCGACACCAGGGCGGTGCCCGACACGCAGTAGGTGAGCTCGTCGGCGTTGGCATGCCAGTGCGGGGTGCGCATCGCACCCGGGTTGAGCACGACCCGCTTGATGGACAGGCCCTTGAGGATTGGGAGGTTGTCAGCGGTGACGCGCCGCATCGAGCCCAGCTCGGACTCCTCGACGATCTCGCCGTCGAGCAGTGACAGGGTGTGATTGCTGCGGGTGATCGACGTGGTCATGACTGCGCCTCCTCGGTATGTGCGGGCCCGTTCGGGCTCTGTCACTTACCTTGGTGCACCCGGGGTGACGCGTCGACGCCGCTGGCCGCAATCTCGACTACCGGTTAGCCCCCACTGGTGGCATCGCCTTAGAAGTGCAGCGCCCGGAAGCGCCAGTCCAACACCTGCCGGTCGGGCTCACCGGCCACCGCCCCCCGGGTCGCTGCGCTCCTGCCCCCAGCCGCGTACACCAGCGAGCGCAACGTCAGCACCCCACCTCGCCCAGCCGGCAGCGATTCGGCCGCGTCGACGCGAAGCTCGCTGTAGAGGGTGTCGTCCTCGCGCACCGGCCCGGTGTGGTCGCAGTACTCCCAGTCCAGGACGGTGACGAGATTGGGCATCAGCCGGGTGGCCTGAGCCAGAGCCAGTCCGATGGTGTGCCCGCCGTACACCAGGCGGTGACCGTTGACCCGCCAATCATGATGCGTGGCAGCGATGTTGAGACTCAACCGCGCGAGCTCGGGTGCACTGCTGACGACGTCGCCGGTGCTCGTCAGCACCGCACCCGCGATGTCTGGGTCGAAGTGGGGGCCGGGCACACGGGCGCGGAACGCCTCGGCATCCCAGTCCGCGGTCGGGTCCGTCGGAAATTCGGTGTCGGACCCGACGCTCGAGAGGTCGTCGCAGTGGCCGGTGTCGGGCGCGTCGGGACTCAGCGGCAGCATCGCACAGCGGTAGAAGTCCAGCACCCGTCGGCCGTCCTGGTCGACGGTGGTCATCCGAAGCGCGGCCAGACCCGTCCGGGCCCGCCCCGGCTTGGTCGAATTCTGCTTCAAGCCAACGACTTCGGTCGTGGTGTAGAGGGTGTCGCCGATGACCGGATAGCGGTGGTAGGCCAGACCCCGGTAGAACAGATTCGCCGTGACCCGCTGGGTGGCCAGGGTGCTTTGGCCGATCGCCACGTCGCTGACCAACGCCGGGTGCGCGAGCGGGGCCGCGGCCCCTGTGACGGCGCGGGTGAGTCCGAGGTCCAGCGGCATCCGCATCGGGTCGCCAAGGATCGACTGATGCACCGCGGCGGTGCCCGGCGTGAGCGTCATCGACGGCGCCCGGTCGAACACCTGCCCGACCGACAGGTCGTCGAAGAAGGGGGCAGGCGATATTTGGCCGGACAAACTCACAGCGTCACATGCTGGCAGCGACGTCCGCGACGTGTCAATATGGCCGTACAAATGGAACTCACCGACGAAGAACAGATGTTGGTCGCCACGGTCCGCGCGTTCGTCGACCGTGACGTCAAGCCGACCGTGCGCGACGTCGAGCACGCCAACTCCTACCCGGAGGCGTGGATCGACCAGATGAAGCGCATCGGCATCTTCGGGCTGGCGGTGCCCGAGGACTACGGCGGCACACCGGTCTCGACACGGTGCTACGTGCTGGTCACCCAGGAGTTGGCACGCGGCTGGATGAGCCTGGCCGGCGCGATGGGCGGGCACACCGTCGTCGCCAAGCTCCTCGACCTGTTCGGCACCGACGAGCAGAAGCAGCGATACCTGCCCGCGATGGCGACCGGCGAACTGCGCGCGACGATGGCGCTCACCGAGCCCGGCGGCGGGTCCGACCTACAGGCGATGACCACCGTCGCCCATGCCGACGGCGATCATCTGGTGGTCAACGGCGCCAAGACGTGGATCACCAACGCACGGCGGTCCGGGCTGATCGCGCTGCTCTGCAAGACCGATCCGCACGCCGAACCGAAGCACCGCGGCATGTCGATCGTGCTGGCCGAACATGCTGCGGGCCTTGCAGTCTCCCGTGACCTGCCCAAGCTCGGCTACAAGGGCGTCGAATCGTGCGAGCTCGCGTTCGTCGACTACCGCGTGCCCAAGGCGGCCATCCTGGGCGGTGCGCCGGGCAAGGGCTTCGGCCAGATGATGAAGGGATTGGAGACCGGCCGCATCCAGGTCGCCTCCCGCGCGCTCGGGGTCGCTACTGCCGCCCTGGAGGATTCGCTGGCCTACGCCCAGGAGCGCGAGAGCTTCGGTCAGCCCATCTGGCGGCACCAATCCGTCGGCAACTACCTCGCCGACATGGCCACCAAGCTCACCGCCGCCCGGCAACTGACGCTGCACGCCGCCGACCGCTACGACGGCGGTCAGCGAGCCGACATGGAGGCGGGCATGGCCAAGCTGTTCGCCTCCGAGGTCGCCATGGAGATCGCGCTGAACGCAGTGCGCATTCACGGCGGCTACGGCTACTCCACCGAATACGACGTCGAACGCTACTTCCGCGACGCGCCTCTGATGATCGTCGGCGAGGGCACCAACGAGATCCAGCGCAACGTCATCGCGGCCCAGCTGGTGGCCCGCGGCGGGCTCTAGATCGTGCGTGCCCCACCGGCGTACCAGGCGTTGCAACGCGAACTTCGGGACGACATCGCCTCGGGTGCCTACCCCGACGGGGTTCGCTTGCCCACCGAATCCGAACTCGTCGCCCGCCACGGCCTGTCCCGACAGACCGTGCGGCGGGCGTTCCAGGACCTCGTCGCCGAGGGTCTGGTCTACCGCGTGCCGGGCCGCGGCACCTATGCCCGTGAGGACGGGCACCGCTACCTGCGTCAGCTGGGCTCCATCGAGGACCTCATGAGCCTGTCCGACGACACCACCATGGAGGTGCTCAGCGGGCTGCGCCGCCGCGTCGATGTCGAGGCGGCGAGCAGGTTGCAACTCGACGACGACGTCGTCCACACCGTGGTGTTCCGTCGGTTGCACGGCAGCGATCCGGGCGTGCCCTTCGTGCTGACCCGCGTGCACCTGCCTCGGTTCGTCGCCGCCGTGGTGCACTCCGCACCGGAGCTGACCGACGGCGCCGTCAGCACCAGCACCGTCATCGGATTGACCGAACCCCATCTGAGCGCGGCGATAACCGAAGCGGCACAGTCGATCACGGTGTCGAATGCCGACGACGAGGTCGCCACGGCGTTGGGCTGCGACCGGGGTCACCCGATGCTGCGGGTCGACCGGTTGTACACCGACGCGTCGGGAACGCCGGTGGAACTGGCCACCAGCCTTTTCCTCCCCGAGCAGTACACCTATCGGGTGACGCTGCGGCGCTCCAGCTAGCGGGAGTACCGCTCGATCAGCCCCTGCTTGTACAGCTTGCCGGTGTCGGTGCGGGGCAGCTGCGCCTCGAAGGAGATCGACCGCGGACACTTGTAGTGCGACAACCGATCTCGCAACCAGCCCAGCAGCTCCTCGGCGAAGGCGTCGGTGGCGTCGGCGGCGTCCACGGTCTGCACGACGCCCTTGACCCGCTCGCCCATGTCGTCGTCGGGGATGCCGAAGACGGCGGCGTCCATCACCTTGGGGTGGGTCACCAGCATGTTCTCGGCCTCCTGCGGGTAGATGTTCACCCCGCCACTGATGATCATGTGGTGCCGCCGGTCGGTCAGGTACAGGTAACCCTCGTCGTCCAGATAGCCGATGTCGCCGACCGTCTTCCACCCGTGGGAGTCGCGGGAGGACGCCGTCTTCTCCGGGTCGTCGAGATACTCGAAGTCGGCGTCGCTCTCGAAGTAGATCTCGCCCGCCTGGCCCGCGGGAAGCTCGTCGCCGTCCTCGTCGAGGATGTGCAGCGCCCCGGCCATGGGCCTGCCGACCGATCCGGGGTGGGTCAGCCACTCCTCCGCGCTGATGAGGGTCGACCCGATGGCCTCGGAGGAGGCGTAGTACTCGTCGACGATTGGGCCCCACCAGTCGATCATCTGTTGCTTGATCTCCACCGGGCACGGTGCGGCGGCGTGCATGACGCGTTCCAGACTGGAGACGTCATATGAGTTACGCACGGCTGCAGGCAGTTTGAGCATGCGGGTGAACATCACCGGCACGAACTGGCCGTGGGTGACCCGGTACTTCTCGATCGCCTCCAGAGCGCCCTCGGGGGTGAACTTGTCCAGGATGACCGTGGTGATACCGCCGGCCAGGGTCTGCATCGACCAGACCGACGGTGCCGTGTGATACAACGGCGCCGGGCTGAGGTACACCGCGTCGGGACGCATCCAGAACGCGATGAGCATCGCCATCAAGCCGGGCACTTCAGCCGGCGGCAGGTGCGTCAGCGCGCGCTTGATGCCCTTTGGCCGGCCCGTCGTCCCGGAGGAGTACTGCAGCAGGTCACCCTCGATCTCGTCGTCGATGGGTGTCACGGGTTGTCCGGCAACGCATTCCGGGTAGCTTTGCCAGCCGTCGAGATCAGCGGCGCCGTCGGTCGCAGACGGTTCTGCTCCGTCGACGATCAGCCGGACCGCCGGAAGACCGCCGGCCAGTTCGGCCTCCAAGCCGGCCAGCAGGTCGCGCAAGCCACCGGACCCCACGATGGCCTTCGCCTGGGAATTCTCGACGATGTAGGCGACCTCCGCGGCGGTGAGGTGGGTGTTGATCGGTACGTAGTACAACCCGGCCCGACGCCCCGCCCACATCACCGCGTGAAAGTGCTCGCTGTTCTCCATCAGCATCGCAACGGCGTCACCCTCCACCAGACCGGCCGACCGGAACAAGTGGGCAAGCTGATTGGCCCTGGCCTCGAGCTCGCCGAAGGTCACCACCGTCCAGGAAGGATGCATGATGACGGCAGGCTTGTCGGGGGTCGCTACGGCGGTGTCGCGGATCTGCATTCAGTGATGCTACGACGACCCGATTTGACGCGTGTCAACTAGGGTTACGCTAGGACGCGATGCGCGAAAGCGTGCAGTTTTGGCAATCTTTTTGATGATCGCCGCTACCCCCAATAAGTTGTGAAACTCCAGTTCATCGATATTTGTCGGCGGCTATTTCGTCGCTAGAAGCGACGTGGGCTAAAAAATAACAAAGGTATGGTTTATCCTTGTCGAGGTTGCAGTCTGATGAGGAGGACGGATGAACACTGTCTGCACGCCCCTGGCCGCCGTCCCGCCGATCGCACCAGCGGAACGTGTCCTGACGGACGGCTTCGACGCGTCAGCGGCCACCGTCGCCGCAGCCGTCGATTCACACGGCCTGGCCTGCCTCCGCGATGTCGTCCCCCACGATTGGCTGACCGCGGCTCGTGACTTCGTGACGCACTCAGTCGAATTGAACGGAGCCCAGGAGCTCCTCGTCGAGGACTTTGCGGCAAGGCCGGGCACGTTCGCCCACCAGCTAGTCAGCGATGAGCGCGTCGAGCCCTTCATGAGACAGGTGGCGACCGCCTGTCGAGCGGGGGTGGGTTTCGGCGACGGCGCCATCGAGAGTGAACTTCGGCTCGTGAACGGTCCACCCCGGTCGGCGAAACCACTGTGGTTCCACTACGACAGCACAGCCATCACGCTCGTCATCCCGATCCTCATTCCGACGTCGACGCCCGGCCGATCGGGTGAACTCGTTCTCTACCCGAATCGGCGGCCCTTCAGAAGGCGAGTGGTCACGAACATTCTGGAGAAGTGCCTGTCGCAGAACGACTTCTATCGGCGGTGGTTCGTCCGGTATCCAGGCAGGCGTTCAGATGTTCGGACGGAGGCTCTCGAGCCTGGCAACGCGTACGTGTTCAGCGGGTACCGCTCGTATCACGCCACTCTCCCGAGTCCGCCCGGGTCTCTGCGGGCCACCCTGATCCTGCATTTCGGAGACGTGCACGACAACAGCCGCCTGCTCAACTCGATCCGCGGGGTGGAACGCACGATTCGCCGGTCGATCCGAACCCGACGATCATCCCCGACAGTGGCCGTCCAGTCCTCGAAGTGCGCCTGGCTGGCCGACTGACGGGTTGGCCGATCTAGGCCAATCGTGTCTTGAGGGCGTCGAACTCGTCCTTGATGCCGGTCGGCAACTTCTCGCCGACGAAGGAGAACCACTCCTCGATCAACGGCAGTTCCTTGCGCCATTCCTCGGGGTTGACGGCTAGAGCCTCGTCGACGTCGGTCGCGTCCACGTCGAGGCCGTCCAGATCGAGATCGGCGGCAGTCGGAACGATGCCGATTGGGGTGCTCTTGCCCTCGGCCCGATGCTCGATGCGCTCGATCGCCCACTTCAGCACCCGGCTGTTCTCACCGAAACCGGGCCACAGGAAGCGGCCGTCGTCACCCCGGCGGAACCAGTTCACGAAGAACACCGCGGGCATCTTGGACTCGTCGGCGTTCTTGCCGAGGTCGATCCAGTGCTGGAAGTAGTCGCCGACGTTGTAGCCGAGGAACGGCAGCATTGCCATCGGGTCGCGGCGCACCGTGCCGACCTTGCCTTCGGCGGCGGCGGTGGTCTCCGAGCCGAGTGTCGCACCGATGAACACGCCGTGCTGCCAGTCGCGGGCCTGGGTGATCAACGGAACCGTCGTCTTGCGGCGGCCGCCGAACAGGATCGCCGAGATCGGCACGCCCTGGGGATCGTCCCACTCCGGCGCCAGCGTCGGGCACTGCGAGATCGGCGTGCAGTAGCGCGAGTTGGGATGCGCAGCCTTCGTGTCGGACTCGCGATCCCAGTCGTGACCCTTCCAGTCGATCAGGTGGTCGGGGTCGCCTTCGAGACCCTCCCACCACACGTCGCCGTCGTCGGTCTTGGCCACGTTGGTGAAGACGGTGTTGCCCCCGGCGATGGTCTTCATCGCGTTGGGGTTGCTGCTCCAGTTGGTGCCCGGGGCGACGCCGAAGAATCCGAACTCGGGGTTGACGGCGTAGAGCCGGCCGTCCTTCCCGAACCGCATCCAGGCGATGTCGTCTCCGACGGTCTCCGCACGCCAGCCGGGGATGGTGGGCTGCAGCATCGCGAGGTTGGTCTTGCCGCAGGCCGACGGGAACGCCGCCGCGATGAAGTACGACTTGTTCTCGGGGCTGATCAACTTGAGGATCAGCATGTGCTCGGCGAGCCAGCCCTCGTCGTGCGCCATCGCCGAGGCGATCCGCAGCGAGTAGCACTTCTTGCCAAGAAGCGCGTTTCCGCCGTAACCCGAGCCGTAGCTCCAGATTTCACGGGACTCCGGGAAGTGGCTGATGTATTTGGTGTCGTTGCACGGCCATGGCACGTCGGCCGCGCCGGGCTCCAGGGGTGCGCCGATCGAATGCAGCGCCTTGACGAAGAAGCCGTCGTCGCCGATCTTGTCCAGCGCCGCCTGCCCCATCCGGGTCATGGTCCGCATCGAGACGACCACGTATTCGGAGTCGGTGATCTCCACGCCCAGCTTCGGGTCCTCGGCACCGAGCGGACCCATGCAGAACGGCACGACCCACAGGGTGCGTCCTCGCATCGAGCCGCGGTAGAGATCAGTCATCAGGTCCCGCATCTCGGCGGGGTCCATCCAGTTGTTGGTCGGGCCCGCGTCGATCTCGCGCTCCGAGCAGATGAAGGTCCGCGATTCGACGCGCGCCACGTCGGACGGATCCGACAGCGCCAGGAACGAGTTGGGCTGCTTCTCGTCGTTGAGCTTCTGGAAGGTGCCGACCTCGACGAGGTGAGCGGTCAGCCGTTCATATTCCTCGTCGGAACCGTCGGCGAAGACGACCCGATCCGGTTCGGTGAGCTCGGCGACCTCGCGAACCCAGGCGAGCAGCCCCTCGTGTTTCGTCGGTGCGCTGTCCAGTCCGGGAATGGTCGCTGAGGTCATCTACATCTCCTGCTGGCGGTCTCGGTGAATGCCTGGCTCGAGGTTAACGTGGGTGACATACCCGCGGTTAATCGGTGGTATGTCCGTTGTCTCACAGGAACGATTCAGATGAGCGTTTCCGGCGAAATTGGCGGAGATTTCCTCCCGTCAACACCATTCATACTGGTCAGTAACCCCGTTGCGCGTCAATCGTCGGTCCGCCGAGACCCCGTTTCGCGGCGCTGCCCGAGCCTGCGCCGCCCACCGCGACTCGGCGGCCAGCAATCGTTCGGCGACCGTCGCCTCGCCGTGCCACCGCAGGGTTGCGGCCACCTCCACCACCCACCTGTCGAGTGCGGCCCGCTCGTGGAGCAGCCCGCGCGCCCGCACCACCCAGACCACCAGCGCCAGGCCCGCCGCGGTGCCAGCTGCCCACCCGCCTGCCGACCATCCGGGCAGCATGCCGGCCAGCAGCCGACTCGACGCCAGCGCGACCCCGAGCCCAAAACCGACGCCGAGCACCGCCGCGAGCCGACCTTCCAGTCGTCGTGACGACGTCGCCGTCCGGCTCGTGTCGGGCGGCCCGGCCGTCGGAACCCCTGGCTGCGGCGCGGCGGCACCCACCTCGATGGCCGCAGCGGTGATCTCCCGGTCGACCTCCTCGAGCACCCACGTGTGAAACTCCAAGGCCGCAGTCGCGACCATCGCCTCGAAGTCGGCCACCGCCCCCGACCCGAGCTCGGCGGCCGTCGCCCTGGCGTCCGCCCGCCACGCCGCGCTGCGGTCCCTGACGACGCGCAGCAGGCGCAACCGGCGGCGCTGCAGCACCCGCCTGACCTCGGCCGGGTCCGGCCGGACCGTGGCGCGCCGAGTTGCGTTTGCCGGCAAGGAAGTTCGGCCGAGTCGCTCGACCAGCAGCTCGACCAGGTCGTCGACGAGGACCGCGCCAAGCCCGGGCGCCGCCGCGACGCCCACCCACGGCGTCGACCGGTACCGCGCGTCCCACGACGCGAGCGATGCCCGGTTGGCGGCCATCACCTCCCGCCACCGTCGGTGGGCGTCGACCTTCGACACCACCCCGATGACCAGCTCGGTACGCCCGACCACCACCTCGACCGACGCCCAGTCCGACCGCGTCATCGGTGCCGCCGCCGAGACGACGGCGAGAACGGCGTCGGGAGCCCGGCGTCCCAGTTCGGTGCGGTCCGCGGTCACGACCGCGGCGGGTAGCCGCTGCCTGAGCGCCGCCACCACACCGTCCACCCCGCTCAGCCGCGGCCCCGTCACCAGGACCACCGGCGTCACGCTCGCGCTCCGTCCCACAGTCGCAACGAACCGCGGACGATGTCCGCGCTGCACTGTCGGTGTAGCGCGGTGACCGGCCCGCGGCCGTAACCGCGCCACCTCCTCGCCCGCGCGAGATGAGCCGACGCGGAGTCACCGTGGTCCACCGCCAGACCGGCCGCGGTCACCACGTCGACGGCGGCCGACATCGCGGCCATCGCCGTGACGTCGGCGACCAACAATTCTTGCAGGGCGGCGTCGTCGAAACGGTGTGCCAAGTAACGCAATTCGACTATCGCCCCGCGCAGGCGGCGATACCGGGCCGGCGCCGCCGCCGCGTCGAGCGCGGTCATCACCTCCGCGACGTTGCCGGCCTGCGCCAGCCGGGCCACGATCTGGGCGGCGTCGCAGCCCGCCCGCAACGCCAGCACGGCGTGGGCGATGCCGAACCGGTCCAACCGCGCCAGCAGCCGTCGACGCACGTCCACGTCGACCGAATGCGGTTGGGCGACGACGGCGTCCACTCCGGTGAGGTCGGGCGGCTCGGTCACGAACCGGCGCAGGGCCGCGACGAGGTCGTCGGCGAGGTCGACGGGGCTCAACGCGGCCAACAGTCCCACCACGGGGACGACGGGCACCCCGATCCGGCGGGACTGCGCCTCGGCGCGCCGCCGGGCCACCGCGATGGGGCCCTGCGGCCCCGCCCCGGCCAGATCGGCCTTGGTGAGCAACACGAGCACCTGACCCGCGGCGGCGTCGATCACCGCGAGGTCCTCGGCCTTGACCGCCTCGGCCACCACGACCACGGTGACGTCGGGGGCGTCGACCCCCTCGGCGACGGTGCCGACGGCGCCGACGGTGACCCCGCGGCGCCTCAGCGCTGTCGTCACACACCCCCGGCCGACGCCGTCTCGCCCCGTCACCTCCACCCGGGTGGGCCGTCCGAGACGTTCGAGGATCCCCGCGATGGGCGCACCACCGCCTGCCAGAGCCAACTTCTCCAGTTCACCGATGAACGCCGTCGTCACCATTCCTCCCCCGGATGTCATCGTGACACCGCCGCGCACCCCCACCGAGCGGCAAATTCGGTAGTTTGCGCACTAGCGGCTCCAGGCAACTGTTGGGTATCGAAATGCACCACGATGCGGGCACGAGGGCCTCGATGAGCGACCATGGACTGATGCACGTGCAGCGCGACGAGGCCGACTCGTCGGTCACCGACGACGGCTCCGGCACGTCGCACGCCCCGCGCCGCGTCAGCAGCTTCCGTTCCCGGCGCTCCGCACTGTCCGGATTGCAGCGCGAAACGTGGGATCGGCGCTGGCCAGAGCTCGGAATGGTGGTCCGTGACGCGGACGGCGCACTCGCCGACCCGATCGACGCTCGGGCCTGGTTCGGCAGATCCGCGCCGCTGATCTTGGAGATCGGCTGCGGCACCGGAGTCTCGACCTTGGCCATGGCGGCGGCCGAACCGGACCTCGACGTCGTCGCCGTCGAGGTCTACAAGCGTGGCCTGGCCCAGCTGCTCAACGGCCTGGACCGCGACGGGCTCGACAACGTGCGACTCGTTCGCGGTGACGGCGTGGACGTCCTGGAGCACCTCCTGGGTCCGGGGTCGTTGACCGGCGTGCGGGTGTACTTCCCCGATCCGTGGCCGAAGGTGCGCCACCACAAGCGCCGGCTGTTGCAGCCGGAGACCATGGCCTTGATCGCCGACCGGTTGCGACCCGGCGGCATTCTGCACGCCGCCACCGACCACCCGGGGTACGCCGAGCAGATCGGCGAGGTGGGTGACGCCGAGCCGAGGCTGCGCAGGCTGGATTTCTCGACGCTCGACGAGACCGACCCGAAGCTGCCGATCTCCGTGCGTCGACCCGTCACCAAGTACGAGGACAAGGCGCAGCGCGCCGGCAGCGCCGTCTCGGAATTCGTCTGGGAGAAGCGCCCGTGAGCCTCACCGAAGACTTCGGGGTGGTGGCGGACGACCACGACCCCGGCCGCAACCACACCGACGACGGCCGCGACGCCGAACGTGACGAAGACCTCGACGCCGGGACCGATGCCGACGCCGTTACCGTGACGCCGCAGCCCCGCAGCCCCCAGCGGGTGCTCCTCGTCTGGGACGCACCCAATCTGGACATGGGCCTCGGCTCCATCCTCGGGGGCCGTCCGACCGCGGCACACCGGCCGCGATTCGACGCTCTCGGGCGCTGGCTGCTGGCCCGGACGGCCGACCTGTCTCGCGAACGTGCCGCCGAGGAACCGCAGGTCATCTTCGAGCCCGAAGCCACGGTGTTCACCAACATCGCCCCGGGGAGCGCCGACGTCGTCCGGCCGTGGGTGGAGGCGCTGCGCAACGTCGGTTTCGCGGTGTTCGCCAAGCCGAAGATCGACGACGACAGCGACGTGGACAGCGACATGCTCGAGCACATCGCCCTGCGCCGTCGCGAAGGCCTGGCCAGCGTGTTCGTCGCATCGGCTGACGGTCAGGCGTTCCGGCTCCCGCTGGAGGACATCGCCCGTGACGGCATCGGCGTCAGCATTCTCGGATTTCGCGAACATGCGAGTTGGGCGCTAGCGTCGGATACCTTGGAGTTCGTCGACCTCGAGGACATCGCTGGTGTCTTCCGGGAGCCTCTACCGCGGATCGGCCTCGATTCGCTGCCCCAGGAGGGGGCGTGGTTGCAGCCATTCCGGCCGCTGTCCTCGTTGCTCAACTCACGCTAGTGACCGACTGAGATCGACGCGGCGGAGGCAGAGAACTTGAAGAAGATCAGTTAGGAGCTCACGTGTTCGCCTGGTGGGGTCGAAGGGTGTACCAATTCCGGTACTTGGTCATCGGGATCATGGTGGCCCTCAGCGTTGGCGGCGGCATCTACGGCGCCAGCCTGGGTCAGCACGTCACCCAGAGCGGGTTCTACGACGACACGAGCCAGTCGGTCGCCGCGTCGGAACTCGCCGACGACGTCTACGGCCGTGACCGGCTGAGCCACATCGTCGGCGTCCTCGACGCACCCGAGGGCAAGAAGGCCAATGACCCGCAGTGGTCCAAGCAGATCAAGGCCGAGCTCGACAAGGTCGTCGCCGACCACCCGGATCAGATCCTCTCCTGGCAGGGCTACCTGACCAACCCGACCGGTGACCCCACCACCAACAAGGCCCTCGCCAACGACGGCACGCGCACGTTCATCGTCATGCCGCTCAAGGGCAACGACGACGACACCATCCTCAAGAACTACAAGGTCATCCAGCCGGACCTGCAGACAGTCGACGACGGCAAGATCCAGCTCGCAGGTCTGCAGCCCATCGCCAGCGAGTTGACCGGCACCATCGGCGACGACCAGAAGCGCGCCGAGGTCGCCGCCATTCCCCTGGTCGCCGTCGTGTTGTTCTTCGTCTTCGGCACCGTGATCGCCGCCAGCCTGCCCGCGATCATCGGTGGGCTGACCATCTTGGGCGCGCTGGGCATCATGCGCCTTGTCGCGGAGTTCATTCCGGTGCACTTCTTCGCCCAACCGGTGGTGACGCTGATCGGACTGGGCATCGCGATCGACTACGGCCTGTTCATCGTGAGCCGGTTCCGAGAGGAGTTGGCCGAGGGATACGACACCCAGGCGGCCGTGCGGCGCACCATGATGACCTCGGGTCGCACCGTCATGTTCTCGGCGGTGATCATCGTCGCGTCGTCGGTGCCACTGCTGCTGTTCCCCCAGGGCTTCCTCAAGTCGATCACCTACGCCATCATCGCCTCGGTCATGCTGGCCGCGGTCATGTCGAACACCGTGCTGATCGCCGCGCTGGCCGTGCTCGGCCACCGGGTGGACTCGATCGGCGTCGGATCGCTGGTGAAGTTCGCGATGCCGAACACCATCCACTCGGATCCGTCGAACCCCAAGAAGAACACCCTGGCGCTGGCCGCCATCCCGACAGGCATCCTGCTTCCGCCGATCGGCATCGCCGTGGGCCACGTCGCCCGCCAGCAGATCAAGAAGACCGGCGAGCAGGGCGACACCCTGGCCTACATCGGTCTGGTGTTCGCCTACCTTGGCCTCTACGGCGGGCTCGCCTACGGGTGCTACGCCCTGCGCGACGCCGGCGTCATCGAAGGCGCCCTGTTCTGGATCCTGTTGGGCATCGTGATCTTCTGCGCGACCGTCACCGCGATCCTCGTGCTGGCGCGCTTCGTCCCCCTGATCCGCAGGATCACGCTGTGGTGGCTGAACTTCCTTGCCGAGAAGACCCAGAAGACGAAGACCCGCGAAGAAGTCGAGAAGGGCTTCTGGGGCGTCCTGGTCAACAAGGTCATGAAGCGCCCAGGCGCGTTCGCCCTGCCCATCGTCATCGTGATGATCCTGCTGGTGATCCCGCTCGGTCAGCTCGCGCTCGGCGGCATCAGCGAGAAGTACCTCCCCCCGGACAACGCCGTGCGCCAGGCGCAGAACGCGTTCGACACCAGCTTCCCCGGCTACCGCACCGAGAAGCTGACGCTGGTCGTGCAGGGCGCGACCCCCGAACAGCTCGCCCAGGTGAAGAACGAGGCCGCGCAGATCACCGGGTTCACGGGCACCTGGGACGAACGCCCGGTGGCACCCGACGTCAAGGACCCCAAGATCCCGATCGGCACCGACGGGCAACCGCACCCGTGTCTGTCGAAGGACCTGCCCTGCGTCCTGCAGAACGGTCTGGAGGTCCGCAACGACGCCTCCAAGAAGATCGACGAGCTGCGAAGCATGTCCGCCCCCAAGGGCGTGACCATCTGGGTTGGCGGCACGCCCGCCCTCGAGCAGGACAGCATTCACAGCCTGTTCTCGAAGTTGCCGACGATGGTCGTCGTGTTGATCCTCACCACCACGGTCCTGATGTTCCTGGCCTTCGGATCGCTGGTGCTACCCATCAAGGCGGCGCTGATGAGCGCGCTCACCCTTGGCTCGACGATGGGCATCCTGACGTGGATGTTCGTCGACGGGCACGGCTCGGGACTGATGAACTACACGCCGCAGCCGCTGATGGCCCCGATGATCGGCTTGATCATCGCCGTCATCTGGGGTCTGTCGACGGACTACGAGGTGTTCCTGGTCTCTCGCATGGTCGAGGCCAGGGCGCGCGGCCTATCCACCGCCGAGGCCATCCGCGTCGGCACGGCGACTACCGGCCGGTTGATCACCGGCGCCGCGCTCATCCTGGCGGTCGTGGCGGGTGCCTTCGTCTTCTCCGACCTGGTGATGATGAAGTACCTCGCGTTCGGCCTGCTGCTCGCGCTGCTGCTCGACGCCACGATCATCCGGATGTTCCTGGTCCCGGCGATCATGAAGATGCTCGGCGACGACTGCTGGTGGGCACCGCAGTGGATGAAGCGCATCCAGGAGCGCCTTGGCCTTGGCGAGGTCGAGCTGCCCGACGAGCGCAAGCGGCCGACCGCCCGCGAGGCAGAGGTCGACTCGGAGGCCCTCGTCGGCGCCGGGGCCCCGATGCGGGCACTGCCGCCGCACGACCCCACCCACCCGCAGCCAGGGCCGCGCTCGGCGACCACCGGCAAGGTCGCGCCGCAGCGCGTCAGCCCTCCGTCGGCGGCGGGTACGACCCGTCTCCCGACGGCTCCTGTCGCCGAGCCGCCGACCACCGCAATCCCCACCCAGCGGCCCGCCGCTCCCGACCAGACCACCCGCATCCCGGCTCAGGCCGAGGCACCCACCACGCGCACGCCGCGCGTGGATCCGAACCGCCCCGCCGCACCGCGGACCGCGGCTCCGGCTCGGGGCTCGGCGTCCCGTGGGTCGAGTGGGACGGGCAGCCGGGAGATCGAATCGTGGCTGGGGGATCTCCGCGGCGGTGCCGCGCAAAATGACCGCGGCGGTGCCGCGCAAAATGACCGCGGCGGTGCCGCGCAGGGTGACCGCGGCGGCCAGCCCGCCGGTCGACGGCCGTCCGCGCCGCCCGCCACCGAGCCGCCGACGACCGCGATTCCGACGTCGCGCCCGGCGGAGGCCGACCAGACTGAGAAGATCGACACCCGTGGGACGGCCGAGGACGCGCCCAAGCGTCGCGGTGGCGGCATGAGCGCCGCGGATCTGCTGCGTCGGGAGGGCCGGCTCTAACTCCTCGGCGCGGGCTCGTCCGTCGACCCCTCGACGGGCGGACCGTCCTCGGCGGCGAGAGCGGCCGCCTCCGTTTCCGGGTCGTCGGCCAGCAGGACGCGTGCCGCGCTGTTCAGTACCGCCACGAGGGGCACGGCGAGCAGCGCTCCGACGATGCCGGCGGTCACGCCACCCGCGGTGATCGCCAGCACCACGGCCAGTGGATGAAGTGACACCGCGCGGCCCATCACCAGGGGCTGCAGCACGTGCGCCTCGAGCTGTTGGACGGCGATGATCAACCCGAGCGTGATCAACGCGTACACCCAGCCCTTGGCGATGAGCGCGACGATGACGGCCAGCCCGCCGGTGAGCACCGCGCCGACGAGCGGGATGAACGCACCGAGGAACACCAGCGACGCCAACGGCAGCGCGAGAGGGATCCCCATGATCGCCAGGCCGGTCCCGATGCCCACCGCGTCGACGAACGCCACCAGGAACGTGGCGCGGACGTAGCCGATCAGCGAGTGGAAGCCGGCCCGGCTGGCGTCGCGCACCCGCCCGCGGACGGTCGTGGGAAAGATCTTGGTGACGAAGGCGAAGATGTTCCGGCCGCCCTGCAGCAGGAAGATCAGCGTGAAGAGCATCAGCAGTGCGCCGGTGACGATCTCGGTGACGGTGCCTGCCGTGGAGAGCGCGCCGCTGGTCAGCTTCGCCTGGTTGTTCTTCAACGCGTCGATCGCGGTGTCGGTCGCGTTCTTGACCTGGTCGTTGCTGAAGTGCGCCAGCAACCCCGTGTTGAGCGAGTTGCGCGCGTTGGCGATGCTCAGGGTCACCTGGTCGATCAGTGCCGGTGCACCCTGGATGAACTGGCTGACGACGAAGGTCAGGAGGCCGCCGACCACCACGATGCTGCCGACGACGACCGTGGCCACGGCGGCGCCCCTCGGCAGGCCGCGGTGGTCAAGGTGGTCGACGAGCGGCAGCAGCATTGCGGTCACCATCGTGGCGAGCAACACCGGGACCACGATGACCTCGAGTTGCGACACCACCCAGATGAGGGCGACCAGCGCGCCGAGAATGATCAGCAACCGCCAGGACCACGCGGCGGTCTTGCGGACGATCGGGTGCACCGACGCGTCGGCCCCCGGATCCAGTGAGATCGAGTTGGGCGGCGACGCCGGAGTCTCGGCCGACCGGGATGGCATCCCGGTAGCGTAACGACTCGCGGCACCGCGTTCTGGCACTCGCCGGGCGGCGGGGCGCCGTTACCCTGTACCCCGTGTCGCAGGATGCCGTGCCTGGCGAGAGCGAAGCGACTCCGAAAGACCGTCCACGCGGACGGTACTGGTGGGTGCGCTGGGTACTCGTGGGCGTCGCCGTCAGCGTGCTCAGCGTCGAGGTCGTGCTGGTCTGGGATCAGCTCGCGAAGGCATGGCGCAGTCTGCTGTCGGCCAATTGGTGGTGGGTGCTCGCCGCAGCGGTCGCCGCGCTGGCGTCCATGCACAGCTTCGCCCAGATTCAGCGCACGCTGCTGAAGTCGGCCGGCGTGGTGGTGCGGCAGTGGCGTTCGGAGGCCGCGTTCTACGCAGGCAACGCGTTGTCGACGACGATGCCGGGAGGCCCGGTGCTCTCCGCGACGTTCGTCTACCGGCAACAACGACTCTGGGGCGCCTCCCCGATGGTCGCGTCATGGCAGCTGGTGATGTCGGGGGTCCTGCAGGTGGTCGGGCTGGCGCTGATCGGGCTGGGCGGCGCCTTCTTGCTCGGGGCCAGCAAGAATCCGCTGTCGCTGATCTTCACCCTCGG
The DNA here is from genome assembly GCF_025823185.1 of Mycobacterium yunnanensis. Lineage (GTDB taxonomy): Bacteria > Actinomycetota > Actinomycetes > Mycobacteriales > Mycobacteriaceae > Mycobacterium > Mycobacterium yunnanensis. The sequence continues at coordinate 39,387 of NZ_JACKVK010000020.1, read as the reverse complement.
CGGGTTCCTGGCCCTGCTGGTGCTCGCGCAGTCCGTCGCGGCGAACCCCCAGCAGATCGACGGCATCGGCGTGCGGGTCTTGTCGTGGGTCAACTCGCTGCTCGGCAAGCCCGCCGACACCGGTCTTGGCAAGTGGCGCGAGATGCTCTGCCAGCTCGAGTCGGTCAGCTTGAGCCGGCGCACCCTCGGTACGGCCTTCAGTTGGTCGGTGTTCAACTGGGTGGCCGACGTCGCGTGCCTGGCATTCGCCGCCTACGCCGCCGGTGGCAAACCGTCGCTGGCGGGTTTGACCGTCGCATACGCCGCGGCCCGTGCGGTCGGCTCCATCCCGTTGATGCCCGGCGGATTGCTCGTCGTCGAGGCCGTTCTGGTGCCGGGTCTGGTGTCGAGCGGGATGACGCTGGCGTCGGCGATCTCGGCGATGCTGATCTACCGGTTGGTGAGCTGGATCTTCATCTCGGCCATCGGCTGGGTGGTGTTCTTCGTCCTCTTCCGTACCGAGAGCGCCATCGACCCCGACGCGAACCCACCCGAGGACGTGACGGGCGGCTCCGAACCGAGCCGCGGTTCCGGGGACCGGCCCTAGGATCGGCGGATGCATCGCATCGGCTCCAGAACCGCCGGCTTCCTCGGCGCGGCGATCCTGCTCGCCGGCTGCGGCACCCCGACGCAGGGCCCCCCGACGTCCAGCAGTGCAGCTCGTCCATCGGCTGCGTCGCCCGGCGCGCCACCCTCGGGGCCGCCGGCCCAGGTCACGCCCGTCCTCGCCAGCGTGATCGCCGCACCCGTCCCGGTGCCGACCACCGACGGCAAGCGCCATCTCGCCTACGAGGTCCAACTGACCAACGTCCTCGACGGTGACGTGACGGTGAAGTCGTTGTCCGTCAAGGCCGGTGACGACGACCTGCTGACCTTGGCCGGGGATCAGCTGGCCTACTGGATGCGAGCACTGGGGGCCAGTCAAACCCCCACCACGACGCTTGGGCCCGGTCGGGCGGGTGTCGTGTGGCTCGACGTCGTGCTCGACGAGTCGGCGCCCGTCCCCACCGAATTGAGCCACACCATCGTCGCCGATCTGGCCAAGCCGTTGCCGCCGCTGTTGCCGCCCACCGTCACCGAGAACGCCGTCGCCCCGGTCACCGTTTCCACGCACGAGCCCGCGAAGATCTCGCCGCCGCTGGACGGACCGCGCTGGCTGGACGGAAACAGCTGTTGCGACATGACGGCGCATCGGATGGCGCTGAACCCGCTCGACGGAAACCTCTGGGCCGCAGAGCGATTCGCGGTGGATTACCTGCAGCTCAGCGCCGACGGAACGATCTTCACCGGTGACCGGGGCGCACCGCAGAGCTACCCCTACTTCGGGGTGGACGTCCACGCGGTGGCCGACGGACCGGTCGTGGCGGTGCTCGACGGGCTGCCCGAGCAGGTCGCGGGCCAGAGTCCGACCGGGCTGCCGCTGGACCAGTACGCCGGCAACCACGTCGTGCAGGACATCTCCGGCGACGGTACCGAGAAGAGATATGCGTTGTATGCACACCTGCAAACCGGCAGCGTGAAGGTCAGGCCCGGCGATCAGCTCAGCACGGGACAGGTGCTCGGACACCTCGGCAACACCGGCAACAGCGATGCTCCACATCTACACTTTCACGTGATGAGTTCACCGGACCCGTTGCGGTCCAACGGATTACCGTTCGTCATCAAGGACTTCACCCTCGACGGAAGACTGGCCTCCATGAACGCCCTCTATCCCCTTCTGGCGGGCCAACCCGCCCCCATGGCGCCGGGGAGCACTCCCCGCCAGGAGAAGGACCTCGGCCCGTTGGTACTCGACGTGATGACCTATGCCGCCCGTTGACCGCAGGGCGGTCGCCGTCGCCGCGGCCGCCGACGCGGTGTGCGTGCTGGTGTTCTGCGCGATCGGACGACGCAGTCACGCAGAGGGGATCACCGTGGCGGGCGTCGCCGAGACGGCGTGGCCGTTCCTGGCCGGAACGGCGATCGGATGGACCGCGGCCAGGGCGTGGCGCCGACCGACGACGTTGGCGCCCACGGGAATCGTGATCTGGCTGAGCACCGTGATCGTCGGAATGGCGTTGCGCAAGGCCACGTCTGCCGGCACGGCGTTCAGCTTCGTGGTGGTCGCTTCGCTTTCGACCGCCATTCTGCTACTCGGTTGGCGCCTCGGCGCAAGGGCCCTAGCTCATCGCTGAGCGCGTCGTCGGTGTCCGGATCCGACTCCGGCTCGGGCGAGGTCGACACCGTCAGCGTCGCGCGCAGCCCGCCGAGCGGACCCTCCGACAGCGCGATGTCACCGCCGTGCAGTTGCGCCTGCTGGGCTACGAGGGCCAGCCCAAGGCCGGATCCGCCGGGGGTGGCCGTACTGCCACGTGCAAACCTGCCCATGACGAACTGGTGCTCCTCGGCGGGTAGCCCGCACCCGTCGTCGTCCACGACGATGGTCAGTGCGTCTCCCCGGCCGTCTCGTCCGGCGTGCCGATGCGCCGCGAGCACGATCGTGGTGGCGCCGCCATGGGCGATGGCGTTGCGCACCAGGTTGTCCACCGCCAATCGCAAACCGCCGGGCCATCCCCAGATCGCCCCGATGTCGTCGTCGCTCTGCACGACGATCTCCACGTCACCCGCCCTGGCGTTCTCCCGGGCCACCCGGTCGAGCATGTCGGTGACGTCGATGAGCTCACGGTCCTCGATCTGCGCGAGCTGACCCGACGCGAGCTGGCCGAGGGCGGTGATGATGGCCTCGACCCGGCGCTGGGCGCGAGCAAGGTCCCCGACGACCTCGTCGCGTTCGTCGGCGGGCAGATCGTGGATTCGCAGCGTGTCCAGGTCGGCGCGCATCGCCGTCAGCGGTGTCCGCAACTCGTGCGCCGCGTTCGCGGCGAAGTCCTGGGCCGCCTGCAAGCTGTTGGTGGTGGCCAGCTGCGCCGCGGCGAGACGTTCGAGCATGCCTGCCATCGCGTCGGAGAGCTCCTCGGCCTCGCGCGCACCCTTGACCGCCGCCATCCGGTCGCTGCCCTTGCCGAGCCGCATCGTCTGCTCGGTGAGCCTGCGCAGCGGTCGGATCGCAGGGCCGGCCAGCATCCAGCCGAGCCCGCCTGCGATGAGGACGGTGACCACACCCACGGCGGTGTAGAGCGGGATGCGCGCCCGGTTCAGCAGGATGCTGTCGGCGCGGATGCCCACCGACATCAGCACGCCGCCCTGCTGGTCGACCGGAATGGTGCGCACCCGGTACTCGATGCCGTTGACCTCGACGGTCTCGGTGCCGGGCGGGAGTTGGGGTAGCTGGAAACCGCGCTGGAACACCACTTGGCCCGACGACCGCTCACGACCGGTCTGCAGCACGCCGTTGGTCTGGTCGTAGACGCTGGCGTCGACGATGGAGTCGAGCCGCCGGTCGAGCTGGGCGGCGTCGTTGTTGGCCAGCACGAGCGAGGTCAGCACGGTGAAGACCGCGACCACCGCGGCGGCCGCGGCCGCAGACGCCAGGGCGACGCGGGTGCGCAGCGACGCCGACCTGCCCAGCCGCGGCAGCCGCACCTCAGGGCTCGTCGCGCAGGACGTAGCCGATTCCGCGGACGGTGTGGATCACCCGGGGATGGCCTTCACGCTCCAGTTTTCGCCGCAGATAGCTGATGAAGACGTCGGCGACGTTGGTGTCGACGTCGAAGTCGTAACCCCACACCAGTTCGAGCAGCCGCTGGCGCGTCAACACCACGCCCGCGTTCTCCGCGAGCACGGCGAGCAGGTCGAACTCCCGCTTGGTCAGCTCGGCGCGCTCGCCCTCCACGAACACCAGCCGCCTCGCGGTGTCGATGGTCAGGTGACCGACGGTCATGGTGTCCGGCGAGCGCTCCGAGAGGCTGGACCTGCGCAGCAAGGCATGCAGCCGGGCGACCAGTTCACCGAGGTCGAACGGTTTGGTGAGGTAGTCGTCGGCACCGGCCTCCAACCCAGCGATCCGGTCGTTGACCGTGTCACGCGCCGACAGCACGCAGATCGGGATGTCGTTGCCGAGAGCCCGCAGGGCCGTCACGACGGCGACACCGTCGAGTTCGGGCATCTGCACGTCGAGCACCAAGGCGTCGTGTGACTCGTTGGACAGCAGCCGCAGCGCTTCCTTGCCCGTCGCCGCGACTCGCACGTCGAAACCCGAATGTCGCAGTCCGCGCGACACCGACGTGCGGACGTCGGGGTCGTCGTCGACCATCAACACCGTGCGACCCGCGCCATCGAGCGCGGTTGGTTCTGCCACCCGCACCCTGGATTACGGAATTGCAGGCGCGGGCGCGGCGCCGCAGCGATTCTTCAGGTCGACGAGAGGCTGACGGATACCCGTCAGATCGGCCTTGGGCCCCGGGTTGGCGTCCATGTACTCGGCCACCTTGGTGCGGACCTCGTCACGGGGCAGGCCTTCGAGGCTGGTGAAGAAATAGTTCACGTCGGGGTGAGTGAACAGATACGCCGACGTCGACGCCGCCACGCCCGAGGACACGCCGGAGAGGTCCGCGGCGCTGCAGTTCGGGGGGTTCTGGGCCGGATCGTCGGCGAGGGCCGACGGAAGGGCTGCGAACAGCATCGCGCCTGCGATCGCACCGGCACCCATGGCGCCAGCAACCGCACGTCGCCCAGCTCGGGCCGAGATCGACATGATCAAGCTCCTTCTTCGAATGTGCACGACAGTCCACGACGCGGCGGCGATCGCGTGTCACCGCGGATGCCGACATCGAAAAGCTAAGCAGAATCGGTCGCGAGTTTCTCGCCTTGGGGTCAATCCGCGGCCAAAATCGCCGAACCCGCTGTTCACACGGACCTCGTGAACACGCCGACGACTCGCTGCGGGCTACCTGGGAGTGGCGGTGGCGGGCCCGGGCAGCGGACCCGTGCCGGGCGTGACGACGGCCGTAGGCGCGGACTGCGCCGACGGCGTCAGCCCGGGCACGGCCGCGTTTTGGGCGTTCGACAACGCACTGGGCAAACTTCCCGGCAACGCGCCGCCCTGTGCCTGCGCACCCTGCAGCAGACCCATCACCTGCGGCAGGGTCAACGGCAACCGGCAGCGCGCCGAAAGACCCTGAAGCGGGGCCTGCAACGCCTGCATGTCCTTGGCTGCCTGCGGGTTGGCGTCGAAGTAGGTCTTGAGCGCCCCGAGCGACTGCGGTCCGGGTTGTTGCTGCGAGATCGTCGTCAACGCCGCGTTGGTCTGGGGATGGGCGTCGAGGTAGTTGCCGGTGGAGGTGGCCACCGACCCGATCGTGCGGGCCACCTCGCTGGCCGCGCAGGGGTCCGCGGCCGCGGTGGCCGACGGAGCCGACGGGGTCACTACCGTCACGATCGCACCGCCGAGGATGGCGGCAGCGAACACGCCGCCGAGGCAGCGACGGGTGGTGGAAGTGCTCTTCACAGGTGGTCTCCTCAGGATCGTGGCCCATGATGCCATCCGCGTAGCCCGGCTACCAACCGGCACAGCAAAGACCCAGGTCGGTCGCGACGCGGTCGGAGACGCCGAAGAACGGCTGCGAGGGGCGGCAACCCTACCTCGTGCTGCGGTAGGCTCTCGTCTCGAAACGCAGGAGCAACCCGGGGAGTAAGGCAGGGCCAGCCATCCAGCAGTTCATGTTGCGGTTGAGCAGCAAGCTGCGTAGATACCGCTGGGCAGTGTTCATCGCGTGGCTGCTCCTCCTGGTTCCGTCGGTGTACCTCGCCCTCAACCAGTCGGGCAACCTCACCGGCGGCGGGTTCGAAGTCGCCGGCTCGCAGTCGCTGAGCGTCGAGCACGCCATCCAGGATCACTATCCGGATCAGGGTGCCTCACCTCTGGCCTTGGTGGCGGCCCCGCGCGCCGACGCCACGTTCGACGACATGAACGCCGCGGTCACCCAGCTCGAACGCATCGCCGCCGAGGTTCCCAGCGTCAAGGTGATGCCCAATCCGCAGCAGCCGCCGCCGCAGCCCGACCGGCCCTTCGTGGTCTCGTTGCAGACCGACTTCAACAGCGGTAGCTCCGACTTGGCCAAACAGCTGCGCAAGAAGGTCGGTATCGACGGCGACCAGCCCGGCCAGATCGAGAACGGCCACGTCAAGCTGTACGTCATCGGCCAGGGCGCGCTCGGCGCCGCGGCCAGCGAGGCCACCAAGCACGACATCGCCCAGGCCGAGAAGTGGAACCTGCCGATCGTGCTGATCGTGCTGCTCGCGGTGTTCGGATCGCTTGCGGCCGCGGCGGTGCCGCTGGTGCTCGGTATCTGCACCGTGGTCGTCACGATGGGGCTGGTCTATCTGCTGTCCATGGTGACGCAGATGTCGGTGTTCGTGACGTCGACGGTGTCGATGTTCGGCATCGCCCTTGCCGTCGACTACTCCTTGTTCATCCTGATGCGGTTCCGGGAGGAACTGCGCTCAGGTCGCGAACCGGCCCAGGCCGCCGACGCCGCGATGGCCACCTCGGGCCTTGCCGTTCTGCTCTCGGGCCTGACGGTGATCGCCTCGGTGACCGGGATCTACCTCATCCACACCCCGGTGCTGACGTCGATGGCCACCGGCGCGATCCTGGCCGTGGCGCTCGCCGTCTTGACCTCGACCACGCTGATCCCCGCAGTGCTGGCGACGTTCGGGAAGGCAGCCTCCAAACGGTCGTCCTATCTACACGTGTCGCGTCGGCCCGAGACCACGCAGTCGAGATTCTGGACGCGCTGGGTGGGCCTGGTGATGCGGCGACAGTGGATCTCCGCCCTCGGGGCCACGGTGGTGCTGATTGCGTTGGCGACCCCGGCGTTCGCCATGACGCTGGGCAACAGTCTGCAACGCCAGTTCGCCCCCACCCACGAGATTCGCGGCGGCATCAACGCGGCGGCTCAGGCCCTGGGCCCCGGCGCACTGGGCCCCATCAAGGTGCTGGTCACGTTCCCCGACGGCAACGCCAACGGATCGCAGAACACCGGTGCGCTGGACGCCATGCAGCAGAAGATGACCCAGGGTCCCGACGTGGCGACCGTGTCACCCCCGGTGTTCGCCAACGACAACCGCAGCGCCCTGCTGTCGGCGGTGCTGTCCATCGATCCCGAGGATCCCGCGGCCCGTGACACGGTCGACTGGCTGCGCGCCGAACTTCCTGGTGCGGCGGCGGGCTCTCCCGCGACGGTCGACGTCGGCGGTCCGACCGCGCTGCTGCAGGACTTCGACCGACGCGTGGCCACCACGCAGCCCATGGTGTTCGTCTTCGTCGCGCTGATCGCGTTCGTCATGCTGCTGATCTCCATCCGGTCGGTGTTCCTGGCGCTCAAGGGCGTCCTGATGACGTGTCTGTCGGTGGCGGCGGCCTACGGCAGCCTCGTCGTGGTCTTCAAGTGGGGCTGGTTGGAGGCACTGGGTCTCGAGCCACTCGGGTCCCTGGACAGCACCATCCCGCCGCTGGTGCTAGCGATGACCTTCGGCTTGTCGATGGACTACGAGATCTTCCTGCTGACCCGCATCCGCGAGCGCTTCCTGCAGACCAACAACACGCGCGACGCCGTGGCCTACGGCGTCAGCACCAGCGCAAGGACCATCACCAGCGCAGCGCTGATCATGATCGCGGTATTCATCGGCTTCGCCTTTGCCGGCATGCCGCTGGTGGCTCAGCTCGGCGTCGCGTGCGCGGTGGCCATCGCCGTGGACGCGACCATCGTGCGCCTCGTCCTGGTGCCCGCACTGATGGCGATGTTCGCGCAGTGGAACTGGTGGCTGCCGGGCTGGCTGGATCGGATCCTGCCGTCGGTGGACTTCGAGAAGCCGCTGCCCAAGGCCGACATCGGCGACCTCGTCGTCATTCCGGAGGACATCTCGACGATGGGACCGTCGGGCGCCGACATCCGCAACGTCGTGAAATCGGCGGCGAAGCTCAAGACTCTGGCGCCTCAGACGATCACGGTGGCCGACCCGCTGGCGTTCAGCGGGTGCCTCCCGCCCGGCGGGTCCATCGCCGCGCACGTCAAGGGCGGCGACGAGCCACTGGTCAGCCTGTCGACCATCGGGGGGCAGGAAGGACGCGGTGGCGGCTCGCCGCTCAAGGCGGGTGACACGCTGCGGCTGAACACCGCCTACCACGGTGGCGGCAGGTCTGGTCGGCTCGCCGCGGCCCGCAACGCCAAGAGCGGCAGCCGATTCTTCCCGCGCCAGCCCGTGCATCCGGTGACGATGTGGCGCGGCCGGCTCGCGGTGGCGCTCGACGCCCTGGCAACCGAATCGGGCGCCGAACGACCGGCAGTGCGACGTCGCGGCCCGATGGAGACCACCAACGTTCTGCTGCCGACCGGCGACCGGCTGGAGATTCCGACCGGTGCCGAGACCCTGCGACTCAAGTGCTACCTGATCATGTGCCGCAACAACGCCAGGGACTACGCCGAGTTTGCCGATCTGGTGGAGTCCATGGAGACTCAAACCGCGGCGGTGGTGCTGGCCGAAATGGACCGGTACTACTCTGGTGAGCGGTTGAGAAGCCAATGGGTGGCGACGCAACTCGTACGGCGTTTGGCCGACCCGCATCCGTCGGACGACGACGAGGACTGGATGGGCGCCGAGGCGGTGTCCGACTGGGCACACGTGCGGCAGCGTTGCTTGGCAGTGGCGGTGGCGATGTTGGAGGAGGCGAGGTGACGTTGACTTCAGATACGCGCGGCGATGCCGCCGGTCGCCCCAGGCCCGCGGCAACCGGGCCTCGGCAACGCCCCACCGTCGACCAGCGACCCGTCGAGTTCTGGCCCACGTCGGCCATCCGCGAGGCACTCGAGACCGACGATCTGACCGTCTGGCAGCGCATCGTCGCGGCCATCAGGCGTGACCCCTACGGTCGGACGGCCCGCCAGGTCGAGGAGGTGCTCGACACCGCTCCGCCCTACGGGGTGTCCAAGGCGCTCGTCGAGGTGCTGACCCGCACCCGGGCGCAACTGGAGGCCAACGAATGTGCCGAGGTGGGCCGCCACGTCCACATGCTGCTGCAGCGCTCGGGCCTCGGTCAGGACGAGTTCGCCTCGCGCATCGGGATTCCGGCCGACGAGTTCGCGGCCTACCTGCAGGGCACCCATAGCCCGGCGGCCTCGCTGATGATCAGGATGCGCCGGTTGTCGGACCGATTCGCCAAGATGCGCAACGGTCGCGACGACTGATCAGCGCGAGTTGATCGGCGACAAGTCGTCGACCAGCCACCGGCCGTCCTGCTTGACCAACGAAACACGTAGCGGCAGAGGCACAGTCGCCGGCTGCTTGCCCGGAGCGTTCTGCGTGCCCCGCATGACGACCGCGACGACGGCCGCCTCCGGCCCGATCGCCTCGACGCCCGCCGAGACCGTGCTGGCCGACACGGTCAGACCCTTGCTCGTCAAATCCTTTGCCATGGAGTCGAATTCGCCGCGGAAAACGTCGGCCCCCCGGGATGTCATCATCGCCGTCAGCCGGTCGACGTTGGCGCTCGGATTCTGCGGTGTGAACGTCGCCGATGCCTCGGCCGCGCTACTGGCGATGCCGACCACCTCGGTCATGTCCCGGTTCAGCTGCGACTGGGGTGCCGTCCAACTCGTGTAGCCGACCGCGACCGCGGCGGCCAATGCGACGGTGGTCAGCCCCACGGCGGCCAGCCGCAATCGTGGTGCGTCGTCGTCGGTGCCGAGGGTGACCCCGTCGCGGCGCCACAGCACGACGTCGACCACGACGGCCTGAACGATCAGCAGGCACAGCACCGAACAGACCGACACCCACCACAGCGGCCACGCCAATGCGACCCCGATGTACACCAGGGCCAGCACCGCGCCGAGCGGGGCGAGCACGTCGAACGCCACCACCCTGACCAGGTTCCTCATCGAATGGTCTCCAGCCGCGACACCAACAACTTCCCGTCGACGTCGGAGATGGCCAGTCGCAGCGCCCAGTGCACCGTCAACGGCTTGGACCCCACGTTCTGACTGACCGACGTGGCGACCACCAGCACGTTGTCGGTGCGCGACGACACCGTGGCCAGCTCGGGTTGCGGCACCGGGGGCAGACCCGGATCGCCGGGGGCGGCATGGAACAGGGATTCGATGGCGACGGATTCGACCTGACCCACGGTCTGGGACTGCAGCTTCTGCACCACCTGGCTGAACGGTTCGACCGCGGTCTCGAAGTTCGCGTTGAGCTGACCGACCGTGCCGTCGTGCAAGGTGCGCATGCTCTGGACGACCGAACTCGAGTTCATGTTGATCAGGACGCCGGTCCAGTCCACGGCGGCCTGCAGCACACGGGTCTGATACGCGCGTTCGTCGACGTCGTGGCGGTGACCGTTCCACAGCAGCACCGCCAGGACCACCGCGGCGACTGACACGAGGCCGAGCACCGCGGAGCCGATCCCGAACCCGCTCGGGCCGCCACTGGCAACCGGGGTGGGCTCGTCGTCGAGCTGCTCGGGCATGGCCGTGAGGGTACCCGGCCCCCGTCGCCGGCCGCGGCTGGCAGGATGGTCGAGTGACGTTAGAAGCTGCCCACTCCGGTATCGACCTGTCCTTCGTCGACGACGACACCCGCCCTCAAGACGATCTGTTCGGCCACGTCAACGGCCGTTGGCTGACCGACTACGACATCCCCGCCGACCGCGCCACCGACGGCGCCTTCCGGTTGCTCGCCGACCGTGCCGAGGAGCAGGTGCGCGACCTGATCGTCGAGGCCAGCGAACGTGGGGCCGCCCCGGGCACCGACGAGCAACGCGTCGGCGACCTGTACGGCAGCTTCATGGACGTCGACGCCGTCGCCCGGATCGGCGTGACACCGCTGCGCGAGGAGCTCGCGACGATCGACGGTGCAGCCGACCGAGCCGCGTTGGCCGCCGTGTTGGGCGGTTTCCAGCGCACCGGTGTCGGCGGAGGCACCGGCCTCTACGTCGACACCGACTCCAAGGACTCGACGCGCTACCTGCTGCACCTGTCGCAGTCCGGTCTCGGCCTGCCCGACGAGTCGTACTACCGCGACGCCCAGCATTCGGAGATCCTGGCGGCCTATCCCAGACACATCACGCGCATGCTGGCGCTGGCCCTCGGCGAGGAGCCTCAGCCCAACGAATGGGAGGCCACGGCCGCCCGCATCGTGGCCCTCGAGACGAAGATCGCCGCTGCCCACTGGGACGTGGTGAAGCGCCGCGACGCCGACCTGACCTACAACCTGCGTACCTTCGCCGACCTCGAGGCCGAGGCGCCGGGCTTCGATTGGGCAGGGTGGATCACCGCGATCGGCACCACGACCGACGCCGCTGCGGAGGTCGTGGTGCGCCAGCCCGACGCCCTGACCGCGTTCGCCGCGCTGTGGGCCGAGGGAGACCTCGAGGACTGGAAGTGGTGGCTGCGCTGGCGGTTGATCAGTTCGCGGTCGGCGATGCTGACCGACGACCTGATCGAGGAGAACTTCGACTTCTACGGCCGCACACTCAGCGGCACTCAGGAGATCCGCGACCGCTGGAAGCGCGGCGTCGCACTCGTCGAGAACCTGATGGGCGACGCGGTGGGCAAGCTGTACGTGGAGCGGCACTTCCCGCCCGACGCGAAGGCACGGATGGACGAGTTGGTCGCCAATCTCCGTGAGGCGTACCGCGTCAGCATCGACGACCTGGAATGGATGACGCCGGAGACGCGGGAGCGGGCGTTGGCCAAGCTGGACAAGTTCACCCCCAAGATCGGCTACCCGGCGCGGTGGCGCGACTACCCGAATCTGGTGATCGACCGGGCCGATCTGTACGGAAACTACAAGCGCGGCAACGCCGTCGGCTACGACCGTGAACTGGCCAAGCTCGGCGGTCCGGTCGACCGTGACGAGTGGTTCATGACGCCGCAGACGGTCAACGCGTACTACAACCCTGGCATGAACGAGATCGTCTTCCCCGCGGCTATCCTGCAGCCGCCGTTCTTCGACGCCGAGGCCGACGACGCCGCCAACTACGGCGGCATCGGCGCGGTGATCGGCCACGAGATCGGCCACGGGTTCGACGACCAGGGCGCCAAGTACGACGGCGACGGCAACCTCGTCGACTGGTGGACTGACGCGGACCGGTCCGAATTCGGTTCGCGCACCGAGGCGTTGATCGCGCAATACGAGAAGTACGTGCCCCGCCAACTCAGCGGCGACCAGCACGTGAACGGCGCCTTCACCGTCGGGGAGAACATCGGCGACCTTGGTGGGTTGTCGATCGCCCTGCTGGCCTACGAGCTGTCACTGGGCGGCAAGCCTGCCCCGGTCATCGACGGTCTCACCGGTGTGCAGCGCGTCTTCTACGGCTGGGCGCAGGTGTGGCGCACCAAGTCCCGTGACGCCGAGGCGATTCGGCGGCTGGCGATCGATCCGCACTCGCCACCGGAGTTCCGGTGCAACGGCATCGTCCGCAACCTCGACGCGTTCTACGAGGCGTTCGACGTGGCCGAGTCCGACGAGCTGTACCTCGATCCCGCGCAGCGCGTGCACATCTGGAACTAGATCCTCTGCTGCCCAACAGTCACAAAGGGCCCTGAAACACGAGGTTTCAGGGCCCTTTGCGACTGCTCGCGAGCTACATCTGCCAATCCTGCGCGCCGTCGTTCTGGCTGTAGGTGCCAACCGAGTTCTTCACGACGATCGGGTCGCCGCTGCCGAAGTTGTCGAAGAACCACTGCGCATTGGCGGCACTGAGGTTGATGCAGCCGTGGCTGACGTTGCGCTTGCCCTGGTCGGCGACAGACCACGGTGCGCTGTGGACGAAGTTGCCGCTGTTGTCGATGCGGACCGCGTTCTGCACCGTCAGCTTGTAGCCCTGCGCCGAGGTGTTGTCGACGCCGTACGTCGCCGAATCCATCACGATGCTCGGAAACTTCTCCAGCACGTAGTACGTGCCGTTCGGGGTGTCGTGTCCCGTCTTGCCCATCGAGACCGGGAACGTCTTCTCCAACGTGCCGTTGCGGACGACCTGCATCTGATGGGTGTTGTTGTCGACGGTGGCCACCAGTGATTCACCGGTGCGGAAGGTCGACTTGGCGCCACCGGCGTCGATGTTGACGGTGGTGTTCGCGGGCCAGAAGTCGATGGGGCGCCAGCGCAGCTGCGTGTCGCTGAGCCAGTAGAACTTGCCGGGCACCGCCGGGACCGACGACACGTGCACCGCGGCCTGCGCCATCTGGCGGTCGGCGATGGGCCGGGCGAAGTTGATCGCGATCGGCTTGGCGACGCCCACCATCGAGCCGTTGCTCGGGTTGAACGACGGCGGCGCGAACACCGGAGGCCCGGTGTAGGGGGTCGGGTCCTGGCCAGCGGGCGTGCCTTCGGGGATGACCGTCGGCTGGGCCGCGGGGGCGGCCAGCGGGTTGAACGGCGCGGGAGCGTTCGGATCGGCGGGCGGCGGGAACCCGAACGGCATGGGCGCCGGCGGTGGCGCCTCACCGAACGGGGGCGGCGCAGGCTGCTCGACGGGTTGCGAGTCGATTGCCGCCGGATCGGGGTTGACCTCGGGGTCTGCCCAGGCAGATGGGCTGCCGATGACGAATCCGCCGATCATTCCGGCGGCGACGGCCGCCGTGGCAAACCGCTTGATTGTTTCCCGGCGCATGCGCCACCTCCAATTTACGAGTGACTCCAGTGTCGCACAGCGCGGCGACCAGGTATTTCCCGTGACGCCGGCGCACCCCTGGTTCGCGCGCCATCCGCACGGCACTGACCTGCTGATTCAATCGGAGCGGCCCCGGAATTCGTTACCTTCGCCGCATCTCCTCATCGCGACCGCAGCGCTCGCCTGGCGTGCGGCCAGAACGGCAGTCCCGCTGCGAACAGACCGCCACCGGCGATGAGCGTCACCGCCGCGTCGACGCTCTTGCGACCGTCCTTGGCCCAGTACACGTCCTGTAGATCCAGCAGCAGCGCCAGCTCGTCGACGACGAGGGCGGCCGCCGATCCGTAGGCCACTGCAGTGGCGGGGTGGTGGCGGTGCCGCTCCTCGCCGCGCAGACCGATTCCACCCACCACGGCGAACAGCGCGATGCCGATGTTGTAGTGGTGAAAGTGCTTGCCGCCGAAGCTTATTCCACCGCCCGACGGCCCGTGGCCATCTCGGATCCAGTGCGTGAGTGCCCGCACGCTCAGAAACATGGCCGTGAACGAAGCCCATGACACCACTACCGACTGCTGGGCGGCGTCGAGGCGCTCGTCCCACTGCTCGCGTACCCGGGCCCACCGATCCCGTGTCGAGGACTCCGTCGTCTGGGTCATCACGGCCTTTCCCGGACGCAGCGGCGCGTCTCCCGGGCCCGACGCTAACCGTCGTGACTGGCCACGACCTGTGAGTGCTCTGCGGATTCGCGTCCCACGGTCACGACTTCACCAGGCGCGCGATGGCCGCCGACGCCTCGGCGAGCTTCCTCTGCGCCTCGTCCCCGCCCTCGGTGACCGCATGGCTGACGCAGTGGCCCAGGTGTTCGTCCAACAACCCAAGGGCGACGGACTGCAGGGCGCTGTTGACGGCGCTGATCTGCGTGAGGATGTCGATGCAGTACTTGTCGTCCTCGATCATCTTGGCGACGCCGCGCACCTGGCCCTCGATGCGCCGCAACCGCTTGGCGTAGTTCTCCTTGTGCGACGAATACCCGTGCGGCACTTCGCCTTCAGCGTCCGGTTCTGGTCCGACCTCGGTCATGACTCCCCCACCATCGTCTTCATCTGGTCGATCTCGGCCTGCTGAGTCGCGACGATCTGACTCGCGAGCTTCTTCGCGTCGGCGCTGGCACCGTCGGCGATCTCGGCGTTGGCCATCTTGATGGCGCCCTCGTGGTGACCGATCATGGAGCGCAGCCAGAGGGTGTCGAAGTCGGCACCCTTCAACGTCCCGAGCGTGGTCATCGTCGCGTCGTCGACCATGCCGTCCATCGCACCCATGTCGTGCCCCTCGTGCGCGTCAGCCGAGGTCGAGCCGCCGGTCCACGTGGCCAGCCACGTCTTCATGGTCGCGATCTCGGGACCCTGCGCGGCGGAGATGTCGGCGGCCAGCTTGATCACCGCCGGATTGGTCGACCGCTCGGGCACCATGGCCGACATCTGAACGGCCTGCTCGTGGTGCGGAATCATGCCGGTCACGAAGGTGACGTCGGCGGCGTCGTGGTCGGCGGGGGCGTCCGCGGCCGCCGCGGAGCTGGACTCGCTTCCGTGCTGGTGATCGGTGTGACCGTCGGAGGCCGGGCTCGTACACGCGGAGAGGAACAGGGCGGTGGCGGCTGCGGCCACCAAGGCGAGGGTCGACTTCATGCGACCCACCGTACCGGGTACCCCGCGGGGGTATGTGAAATGGTTTGGTCGGCGAACGACCCGAAGGCATACTTGATCAATGCCCTCAGACGCGTCGTCCAGCCCTGACATCGACATCAAGCCCCGCAGCCGCGACGTCACCGACGGCCTCGAGAAGACCGCCGCCCGCGGGATGCTCCGGGCGGTCGGCATGGGCGACGACGACTGGGCCAAGCCGCAGATCGGCGTCGGCTCGTCCTGGAACGAGATCACGCCGTGCAACATGTCGCTGCAGCGACTGGCGCAGTCGGTCAAGGGCGGCGTGCACACCGCGGGCGGTTACCCGTTGGAGTTCGGCACCATCTCCGTCTCCGACGGCATCTCGATGGGTCACGA
Organism: Mycobacterium yunnanensis; assembly: GCF_025823185.1. Classification (GTDB taxonomy): domain Bacteria; phylum Actinomycetota; class Actinomycetes; order Mycobacteriales; family Mycobacteriaceae; genus Mycobacterium; species Mycobacterium yunnanensis. Next base: position 23,739 of record NZ_JACKVK010000020.1, on the reverse strand, counting down.
GGGCATGCACTTCTCGCTCGTGTCCCGGGAAGTCATCGCCGACAGCGTCGAGACCGTCATGCAGGCCGAGCGGCTCGACGGATCGGTGTTGCTCGCCGGCTGCGACAAGTCGATCCCCGGCATGCTGATGGCCGCCGCGCGACTGAACCTGGCGAGCGTCTTCCTCTACAACGGCTCGATCATGCCCGGCGTGGCCAAGATGTCCGACGGCACCGAACGGGAAGTCACGATCATCGACGCCTTCGAGGCGGTCGGCGCGTGCGCCCGCGGGCTGATGTCTCGCGCCGACGTGGACGTCATCGAACGCGCCATCTGTCCGGGTGAGGGCGCCTGCGGTGGCATGTACACCGCGAACACCATGGCCAGCGCCGCCGAGGCACTGGGAATGTCGTTGCCCGGCAGTGCATCACCGGTCGCCATCGACAAGCGCCGCGACGAGTACGCCCGCCAGTCCGGCGAGGCCGTCGTCGAGATGCTGCGCCGCGGCATTACCACCAGCGACATCCTCACGCTGGAGGCGTTCGAGAACGCCATCGCCGTGGTGATGGCGTTCGGCGGATCCACCAACGCCGTGCTCCACCTTCTGGCGATCGCGTGGGAGGCCGGCGTCAAGCTCACGCTGGCGGACTTCACCCGCATCGGGCAGAAGGTGCCGCACCTCGCCGACGTGAAGCCCTTCGGCAGGCACGTGATGAAGCACGTCGACGAGATCGGCGGCGTGCCCGTGGTCATGAAGGCCTTGCTGGACAACGGTCTGCTGCACGGGGATTGCCTCACCGTCACCGGCAAGACGATGGCCGAGAACCTCGCTCACATCGAGCCGCCGGATCCCGACGGCAAGGTGCTTCGCGCGATGAGCAACCCCATCCACCCCACGGGCGGCATCACGATCCTGCACGGGTCACTGGCTCCCGAGGGCGCCGTGGTGAAGTCGGCGGGGTTCGACTCCGACGTGTTCGAGGGCACCGCACGGGTCTTCGAGCGCGAGCGGGCGGCGCTCGACGCCCTCGAGGACGGCACCATCACCCACGGCGACGTGGTCGTCATCCGGTACGAGGGACCCAAGGGTGGTCCCGGCATGCGGGAGATGCTCGCCATCACCGGCGCGATCAAGGGCGCGGGGCTCGGCAAGGACGTGCTGTTGATGACCGACGGCCGCTTCTCCGGCGGGACGACGGGGCTGTGCGTCGGGCACATCGCGCCCGAAGCGGTCGACGGCGGTCCAATCGCCTTCGTCAGGGACGGTGACAAGATCCGCCTCGACGTCGGCAAGGGCACCCTGGACCTGTTGGTCGACGACGACGAACTCGCTTCGCGCAAGACCGATTTCGAGCCGCTGCCCCCCGTCTACACCAGCGGCGTGCTGGCCAAGTACACCAAGCTGGTCGGCTCCGCGGCCGTCGGCGCGGTCTGCAGCTAGACGAGTCGGCACGGCGTCGCTGATTCCGTAGTGAAACACCGTATTTCGCCCACCGGAAGCCGCTCCTAGCCTCGTGATCAGTGCGCCCGCACGCTCGGTGCGGCGCGATCTGAGCCGGAATGAGGCGACCTGGTGGCCCAACATCGCACACCCGCTTGGCATGCGGTGTCCAGATCCCTCGGCGTGCTGGCGGCGGGAGCGGCCGGTGCCGTTGCAGGCACCGGATTGCTGCTGACGCTCGGCTCCGGCCAGGCCAGCGCCGCCCCTGCCGCGGCCCCGCAACCCAGCACCCGAGCGTCTGCCGCGCCGGACCCTCAGCTCGATCCGCTGTGGTGGTGGTCCGTGTACGGTTCGTCGACGCCGAGCGGTTCCGTCGGGTCGGCGGCCGGGCTCAAGCCCACTCCCCACGCATTGCTCGCGGTGGTGGCCGACGATCCCCTCAGCCGCGCCTGCGGGTTCATCTGCAACGGGGCCGCGGGTACCGCCGCACATCCCGACGGCCAGGCCGGTGGTCTGCTATTCGGCACCGGCGGTGCGGGTTTCGGCGGAGGCACCGGCGGTGCGGCAGGCCTGATTGGGTTCGGCGGCCGAGGTGGTGACGGTCTTGCCGCCGGCGTCGCAGGCGGTAAGGGTGGCACGGGTGGTCTCCTCATTGGGCCGGGCGGCGCGGGTGGCAACGGTGGTTTGGGTGCCCGCGGCGGCGACGGCGGTGACGTCGGCGCCTACTCGCTCATTGGTGACGGTGGTGCCGGCGGTCGCGGTGGCGACGGTCAGGCCGGAGTGATCGGCGCCGTTGGAGCCGACGGAGCGGACGGTCAGACCGGCACGACGGGGACAGCCGGAAAGAGTGGCGCGACAGGCGCGACGGGAACCGTCGGCGCGGCCGGGGCGACCGGGGCCGCGGGCACCACCGGCTCGGCTGGCGCGAACGGTGTGGACGACGGGCAGGACGGCGGGTTCGGGTCCGAGGGAACCGGCGACGGCTTCTTCGACGACCCCGCCGTCGGCCACGCCGGAGGCACCGGCGGCAGCGGTATCGGCTCCGGCGGCGACGGCGGCCAGGGCGGTTTGGGCGAGAACGCCCTCGCCCTGCATTCCGCGACCGGGGGTGACGGTGGCGCCGGCGGCGCGGGCAGCCAAGGTGCGTCCGGCGGACCGGGCGGCCAGGGCGGCGCTGGGTCGACCGGCGGAACAGGCGGCCAGGGCGGCACCGGTGAAGTCGGCGGCGTCGGTGGTGACGGGATCGCAGGTGGCAAGGGTGGGGCCGGCGACTCCGGTCAGGTTGGCTCCGCGGGCACGGCAGGTCTGGCGGCGGGCGCCGGTGGCGACGGCGGACGGGGTAGCGGGCTGTTCGGGCGGGGCGGTGCCGCGGGCTCGGGTGGCACCGGCGGCATGGGTGGCGACGGCGGCACGGGTGGCGACGGCGGCAGCGGCGGAACGGGCGGCACTGGCGGTGACGCCGGCGATGGCGGCCACGGCGGGACGGGTGGGCGGGGCGGCACTGGAGGCACGGGAGGGCAGGGCGGCGCCGGCGGTCACGGTGGCGTCGGCGCACTCGGCGGAACCGGCGGGTACGGCGGCCAGGCGGGCGACGCGATCGCCGGCGGCACCCCGCTGGCCACCGGCATCCCGGTGACGGGAAATGCGACCGGCGGCACCGGCGGCCAGGGCGGTGTCGGCGGGCAGGGCGGCAACGGCGGGTCGGGCGGCACCGGCGGCCAGGGCGGTGCAGGCGGTCTGGGCGGGGTCGGCGGTCTGGGTGGATCTGGCGGCCAACCCGGATCGGCCGGCGCGGGCGGTGTCGGCGGCGACGGCGGTGCGGCGGGCGCGGGTGGCGCCGGTGGCGCGGGCGGAGCGGGCGGAGCCGCGGGCAACAGCGGGTCCGGCGGCCTCATCGGCGGCGCCGGCGCCAGCGGCATGGCGGGAAGCGCTGGCACGCCCGGACACACTGGCAGCTACGGAAACACCGGTTTGGCGGGTCAGACCGGAGCCGTCGGCAACGCTGGACACCAGGGCACCTCGGGTAGCGCGGGTGCGGTGGGCACCGGCGGGACGGGCGGCGCCGTCGGCGCGCCCGGCCGGGGTGGCTTCGGCGGCACCGGCGGGACGGGCGGGCACGGTGGAGCCGGCGGGGCTGCCACCGCCGCCCAACCACCTGACTACACCGAGATAATCGACCACGGCCGTCCCGGCGGTGCCGGTGGATCGGCCAGCATCGGAACTCCCGGAAACGTCAACGGCAGCGGCGGGATTGGTGGAGCGGGTGGTCAAGGTGGAGCGGGCGGCTCAGGTGGTCACGAAGCGCCCTGAGCACCAGAGCCGTCACGCCCGGGCATTCATCGCGCGGTATAGCTCGATGCGGGAGTGCACGCCCAGCTTCTGGTAGATGCGCGACACGTAGACCTCGACGGTCTTCCTTGCCACGCACAACGTCGTGGCGACCTCCTGATTGGTCATGCCGGTGACGATGAGTTCGGCGACGCGCGCCTCGGACGGCGTCAGTCCTCCGGAGCGGACACGGCCTGCGCTACCGCGCGCCAGCTCGCGCCGAGCCATGTCGGCCCACAACGGGGTACCCAGCTTCTCGAATACGGCGAGGGCCTCGGTGAAGGCCTCGGTGGCGGCCCGCCAGTGTCGGAGTCGGCGTTCGATTCGTCCGCCGACCAGCACGGTGCGCGCTCTCTCGAACGGCATCTCAATCCGGTCGTGCTGGGCGAGGGCGAGCCCGAGCTGGACCGCGGCCGCCTCGACCTCGCCGCGTGCAGCCGACAACAGCGCCCGGCACCGCCCGCCCACGGCGAGCATCCACGCGCGGTCCAGGCGCCGGCCGTTGTCCTCCAACAGCTCGACGATGCGCTCCGCGTCGTCGAACCGGCCGATCGTGATCATGGCCTCAGCCAGATCCGGAAGATGGCCACCACCAACCATTTCAGTGAATCTGGGCGAGAGGTGCAGGGAGTCCAGAAGTCCCTCCATGGTGGCGACTGCGGCTTCGTGGTCGCCCTGAGAAAGACGCAAGAAGCCCAGCTGTGCGACCGTCCACGTCGACATCAGGGTGTACCCGCTCTCGGCAGCAGCAGAGATCGCCAGGCCGAGTTCCCCTGCGGCTTCCTCGGCCCGGCCTTGATGGGCGGCCACCGCGCCGCGGGCAGACAAAGCCACGAATCGTGCTGCGCTACCGCCCAATCGGTCAGCCTGACGCCGGGCGCGGGCTGTCGTCGCTGCCGCGTTCGCGAGGTCTCCCAGCCACAGATCGAACATGACGATCTGGAATGCGAAGAACATCGTCTCGCCGTCTTGGCCGAGGGTCTCGCACTGTCGTGCCATGTCCTTTAGCCGGGCCCGGCACACCTCCAGCTCACCCGCCCAGCCGGCGAGCAACGTGGCCTGCAGCGTTGGCTGAAATGCCGGCGGCACCAAAGCCGTCGGATCCTCCAACGCCACGGCCCGGGAAAGCTCGGGCGGCGACACGCCTTCGCCGTTCATGAACAGCACGATGGACCTCAGACTCAGCGCGCGGCCCAGCGGCCCGGCCAGCCCCAGTCGCTCGGCAGCCCCAACGCAACGTTGGACCGTGGTCTTGGCCAATTGCAGATGACCACAATTCAGCTCGGCCAGGGCCAAGACCAGCAGAACGTCGACCAGGACCGCGGAATCCTCTCGACATTCGGCGAGGGCCCTCCTGCCTAGCTCGACCGCCTCGGGGAAGCTGTCGTCGTAGACACGCACCAAGGCTAGGCGCTGCAGCGCCTCCGCGCGCTCGACACCAGGATCTAGTTGGTCGACGGCTGCTTCCAGTGTCGAGCGCGCGCGGCCAAGGTCTCCGGCATCGACGAGGCACTGCGCCAGCTCGATTTGCCGCTGGGCAGTGGCACCTCCACGGCCCAACGCCATCTCCAGTAGCTCGGCCGCAGCGGCGGGTGCTGATCGTCGTCGGGCGACGACGGCGGCGGTGTCTAGTGCGGCCAAGGTGGCAGGTTCACCGATCGGATCGGCGAGGGCCAGGTGCCGGGCCCGCGATTCGGGGTCGGCCACCGCCTCGGCTAGTCGCCGGTGGATCGCGCGGCGCGCCGACGACGTGGCGTCGGAGTGCACCGCGCGCGCAAGCAGAGGATGGGAGAACCCCAGGAGGTCACCGTCGACCACGACCACGCCTTCGGCCTCCGCTCGGGCCAACTGGTCGATCAGGCGGGCGGGGGTCACTCCGGTCACGTCGGCCACCACGGTAACTGTGGCCGCGGGTAGGCACGCGATCGCCAGCAACGCTTCCCGGACATCCTTGCCCGTTCGATTCAATCGTCGGCGCATGAGTGACGCCAAACTGTCGGGCAGGACGAGGTCGTCGCTCGATCGCCTCTCCATGTCGCGCGCAATCTCCAGCGCGTAAAAGGGATTGCCCGCCGAGGCATCGTGAATGCGTTCGAGGGCGGCGGCGTCGACCGGAGCGGTCGAATGAGCGACGAGCACGTCACCCAACGCAGTAACGGTCAACGGCTGCAGATGAATTCGATCTAGCGAGTCGGGACGGTCTAGCTGCAACGGTTCGACCTCCGTCGGCTCGTCGCTGCGTAGGGTGCACAGCCAGTGCACCCCGCTGCCAGCGCGCCGGGCGGCGAAGGCCACGGCCCGTATCGTCGAGACGTCGAGCCACTGGAGATCGTCGACGGCCACCACGACCGTCGAGTCCACGGCCAGTCGGACCAGCACCGTCAGGAAGGCAGCGCCCACCGCCCGGGGGTCCACGGGTTCGCCCTCGCCGTCGTCCTCTTCGAGCAGGGCCCCGGCTAGCGCCCGGCGTTGAGGGTTCGGCAAGTCGGCCCACAGCGCACGGTCGACGTCGGCCAACAGATCGGCCAACCCGGCGTAGGCCAACCCCGATTCCGCCGCACTGGCCCGTGCGGTCAGCACTCTGCAGCCATCCGCGCGGGCCCGCTCCACGGCGGCTAACCACAACGTCGTCTTGCCGACGCCTGCGGCCCCCTCGACGGTCAGCCCCCCACCGCCGTCGGCGGCTGACGTGATCGACGCGACGACCGTTGCCAGCTCGGCGTTGCGCGCTACCAATTCAGCCACTGCCGCTCCACCCCTCCGGCATTTGCTGTCTTGGCTCGTCGACGAGAGTCGCTCGAGAATCACCGGTTATGTCGTTCTCAGATTGTGCGCCTGTGGGACGCATTCACGGTAGCGCCCGTCAGCCCACCCGCGCGTTGCCAAGAATCCTTCTGATTTGCTGTCGACATCCCGTGATGAGCCTGGGAGATTCTGCCGAGTCCTCGCCCGATGGCGCTGAAACCGTCAAGAAACGCCTGATTCCTCGAAGCCTCGCGCTCCGTAGCGTCCACCACACGAGGACGCAGATCTGCCGGCCTCCATTTACCCCAGGGGGTCAGCCATGTCCGCACACCGCAAGCACGACACCGGGAGGCGACGGGCGGCGGCGGTGATCGGCGGGGCGGGAATCGCGCTGGGCGCCCCCGCCGCGGCATTCTTTGCCATGCCGGGCGTCGCACAGGCCGCACCGCTGCCGACGGGCGACCCGCTGTGCGCTCCTTACGAAGCCTGTCCCGCAGCAACCGTCGCCGGCCTCAGCAGGAACGCCGTCGCACCTTACGTAAGCGCGGCGACGCCTCCAATTGCTCTGGATCCCTTCGGCTTCTATGACTCCGTCCTGGGTCTGTCCACCCAAATCCCAATTCTGAACGCGTTCGTGGGCAATGGTGCGGCAGGCACCGCTACGCACCCCGACGGTTTCAACGCCGGCATCTTCGCGGGCAATGGCGGAAACGGTGTCAACGGCGGTAGGGGCGGCAGCGCCGGTCTGTTCATCGGCAACGGCGGAAACGGCGGAAACGGCCTCATCGGTCAGGCCGGTGGCGCCGGTGGTGCGGCCGGCCTCTTGATTGGCAACGGTGGAAACGGCGGAAACGGTGGAAACGGCATCGCCGGCACCGCTGGTCGAGACGGCACCGCGGGCGCAAGCGGTGCGTCGGGCACCAGGGGAGACGACGGACAGAGCGGTACCAACGCTGCTCTCGGCGGCTTCAACGGCACCAACGGAGCCGGCGGCGTGAATCCGGGCGGGCCAGCGGGCACTTCGGGCCAAAGCGGCTTCGACGTGGTCCCCGGCTGCAACTGCGGCAACAGTGGAGGCAACGGAGGCAGTGGAAACCCCGGCGGTGACGGCGGTATCGGTGAGGATGACGACGAGCTCGACATTTCTGCCCGCGGCGGAGACGGTGGACGCGGCGGCGACGGTACCACCGGCGCCAACGGCGGCAACGGTGGCTTTGGCGGCTTCGCCGACACTGGGGCCGGGGTCGCCCGCGGCGGCACCGGCGGTGCGGGCGGCAACGGGGGGCAAGGCGCCGCAGGCCAGTCCGGAACCGCTGGCGGCAAGGGCAACACGGGCGGCTCGGGAACTGCCGGTGGCTCGGGAACTGCTGGCGGAGACGGCACCAACGGCACCGCAGGCACGGCGGGCACCGGGGGTACGGCGGCAGGTGCTGGTGGCAAGGGTGGCAGCGGCAGCCTGCTGTTCGGCGCCGGCGGCACCGGGGGTTCTGGTGGCACCGGGGGCAACGGCGCCGATGGCGGCAGCGGCGGGGCGGGCGGCAATGGCGGTACCGGCGGGGCGGGCGGCAACGGCGGCAAGGGCGGCACTGGTTCCGGGGGCGGAGATGGCGGTAACGGCGGAAACGGCGCGGCGGGCGGAAACGGCGGCAATGGCGGCAAGGGCGGCGACGCCAGCACCGATGTCGGCCCGACCCACGGTGGCGCGGGCGGAGCCGCCGGCGCGGCTGGTGCGGGCGGCCCCGGCGGCGCGGCAGGGGCCGCAGGCGCAGGTGGCGCTGGTGGCGCAGGTGGACAGGCAGGTGCCGGCGGGCAAGGTGGTGCGGCCGGCAAGGGCGGCGCGGCCGGTGCAGGTGGCGCAGGAGGCACGGGGGGCGCCGCGGGACAAGCGGGCGCCAGCGGATTCCTCGGTCGACCGGCCGCCAACGGATCCGCGGGCAGCGCCGGAGTGGCCGGTGCGTCCGGGCACGTCGGCGCGAATGGCAATTCCGGCTCGACGGGCGCATCCGGCACGACGGGGGCGACCGGTGACGTGGGTGCGGCCGGCCACGCCGGGACTGCCGGTCACACCGGTCCTGCCGGCCAACCCGGTACGGCCGGCCAGAAGGGCAGCGACTAAGTCGGCCGCGTGCGAGCACCAGCACCGAACGGCCGCAACGTCTTTAGTTGCTCGACGGCTGCCTGTTGGGGTCGTAGGGGTCGTACCACCACCAGTCAGCGCGTTCCCCGAGCGGCCCGGTGCACGGTGGCACCGCGGGCGGCGGTTGCGTGGGTGGTCGGGCCAGGGACGCCCCGGTCAGCACTCCGCCGTCGGCGTCGGTGACCACCAACTGGGTAGCGGTGCCGCTGATGGTGATGCCGCCGGTGTGGTGCAACCGGTGGTGGAACGGGCACAGCAGGACGACGTCGGCGTCGGTGACCACCAACTGGGTAGCGGTGCCGCTGATGGTGATGCCGCCGGTGTGGTGCAACCGGTGGTGGAACGGGCACAGCAGGACGAGGTTGTCGGGGTCGGTGGGTCCGCCGTCCTCCCAGTGCCGAATGTGGTGGGCATGCAACCCTCGGGTGGCCCCGCAGCCAGGCACCGCACAGCAGCGGTCCCGGTGCTGCAACACGCGACGGAGTCGTCGGCTGATGGTGCGGGTGGCCCGCCCCGCCCCGATCGGTTGTCCGTGCCGTTCCACCCACACTTCGCACGTCGCGTCGCACAGCAGGTACTGGCGGTCGGCATCGGAGAGAATCGGCCCCAGATGCAGCTCCGCTGAACGGTTCTCGGGGTCGAGGTGCACCACCACGGTGGTGTGCTGCCCGTGCGGGCGGCGCGCCACGTCGGCGTCCCACCCCGCCTCCACCAAGCTGATGAACGCATCCACGTTGGTGGGAAACGGCGGGGCCTGCTCCGAGGGTTGGTCCTCGTCGTGGGCGGTCTTCCAGTCGTTGACCAGCGCGTCGCGATGCGAGGCCAACCCGGCCACGACCTTCGCCGCCTCCACCTTCGGCAACCGAATCCGCCACGTCGTGTGGGTGGCGGTCTCCGTCTTACTGATCGACCGATCCGGCTCCCAGGACGGCTTGGCGTCGGGGCGGGGTTCGAGCTTGATGGCGGTCCGCAACTGGGTCACCGTGGCCGCCGACGCCAGCGCGGCATAGTGCTCATCGGATCCGTCGCCGGCGCGTTCGGCGATGACCCCGACCTGATCGAGGGACAACCGGCCCTCCCGCAACGCAGCGGTGCACGACGGGAAGTCAGCGCGTCGTTCGGCAATGGTGGTGATGGTCTCCGCGTTGTGGGGTGAGATGAGATCCCGGTGCGCCAGGCCACCAGTGCGGAAATCGACCGGCACCCGGTGTTGCCCCACAGCCCGTCGCCGTCGATGTCAGCGACGATGTCCACGATGCGTCCGTCGATGGCGTTGCGCTGCCCGGTCAGCTCGGCCAGCTCGTCGAACAACACCTCCAGACGCTCCTTGGAGCTCAGAGTGGTTGTCGCCGAAGGCATGCCACCATTCTAGAGGCGGGGTCTGACAAGTAAGCCGGGCTGAAATCAGTCCAACGACCTTGATGCCACCCGCAATTCGTCGAGCGCCTCCAGCGATAGCTCTGCCAAGTCCCGGCCGTCACGGCGGTCGCCGTCGGACCACCGCGCGAACCCCTGCTTGAACGCGAGTACCCCCAACTCCGCGGCGAGGTGCGCCGTCATCTCCGGGACGCCGCGGGCGACCAGGGCGGTCGTCATCGCCGCCGCCAGGCTGACCGACTTGAGTGCGTCGCGCTCTTGTAGTTCGGCACTCGTCGAGACGGCCGCCTTGATCCGCGGGGCAAGATCGCGATTGTCGGGCCCCATCATGGTGGAGGCGTTCTCGAGCGCTGCGGCGACCGCAGTCATGGCGCCCGCGCCGGCGGGCGCCGACTCGATGCCGTCGGACAGCAGTCGGCACATGTCCTCCTGTCCGGCGACGAGCAACTCCCGCTTGTCCGGAAAGTGCCGAAAGAACGTGCTCTTGGTGACACCGGCCCGCTCGGCGATCTGCGCGACGGTGGTCGCGTCGTACCCCTGCTCGGTGAACAGGTCGACGGCCGCGAACACCAATCGCTGACGCGCACCCGGCGCCCATCGCCCCATGCCGCCATCCTAGGCGACGGGACTTTTGTCCCATCACGACGTACGGTGATGGGACAAAGGTCTCATCACACGGCTAGGAGCATCGTCATGCACGTCTTCGTCACCGGCGGAACCGGCACCATCGGGTCACCCGTCGTCTCAGAGCTTCTGACCCACGGCCACACCGTGCTCGCGCTGGCCCGCTCGGACGCCTCGGCGAAGGCGCTGGCCGACGCCGGTGTCGAGGTGATGCGGGGCGACATCGACGCCGTCGACGTCTTGCGCGACGGTGTCCGACGGACTGACGGCGTCATCCACCTCGCCTTCGACCATCGAGCCGACACCCCGGCCGCGCTGACCGAGGCCATCGGCGTCGAGACCGAGGCCTTGGCGGCAATGGGCACGGAGCTGGTGGGTTCGGATCGACCGATCGTCGTCGCCTCGGGAACCCCATGGGTCGACGGACGCGCGTCCACCGAGGCCGATCCCCCACCGACCGACGGGCCCGTCGGCGGACGTGGCCGCGCGGTGATGTCGCTGCTGGAGCTTGCGCAGCAGGGCGTGCGCAGCGCCGCGGTGCGCATCCCGCGAACCGCGCACGACGACGGAAACGGCGGCTTCGCCGGGCTTCTCACGACGTTGGCGAGGCAACGCGGCGTCGCCGGGTATCCGGGCGACGGGTTGCAGCGGTGGCCTGCCGTGCACGCGCGGGACGCGGCCGTGCTGTTCCGGCTGGCCCTGGAGTCGGCGGCGCCAGGCACGTCGTGGCATGCCGTCGACGAGGAAGGGGTCGCGGTCCGTGCCATCGCCGAGGTCATCGGACGGCGCCTGGGCCTGCCCGTGCGTGCGATACCCACCACCGACTTCGGACCCTACGGTGAGATCTTCGCGATGGACCAGCCGGCCACTAGCCAGCACACCCGCGAGGTCTTCGGCTGGGCGCCAACGCATCCCGGTCTACTCGAGGACCTCGAGAACATCCTGCCGTGAGGGACACCGCGTCAACCGGTCAAACGCCGCAGGGCGTCGAAACCTCGGGCATACACCTCGAAGTACGCCTTGGTGACGTCCTGAGTGGCGGCACCTTCGTCGAAGAGTCGCACCGACTCCTGCCGAGCGGTGTGGACGACGAGGACGATCAGCCCGGCCGCAAGCCGCGCCCGACCGTCGGGGTTCGGGCCGCCCAACTCGAGCGCCAGTCCGTCGGCGGCTTCGTCGTGAAGCTCGTGCAGCCGGGCCTGCAGCGACGGGCTGGCCGCGACGAATCGCCACCACCCCGCGGTGGCCGAGTCGACTCGCGTGAACGGATGTCCTTGCCGCCGAAGCTCGGCGATCGACGTGTCCAGCGCGTCGGCGGGTGATCGACCTTCGGGCCGGGATCGGATGGCGTCGCGGAGGAGCGTCAACCGCAGGTCGTCCTGCCGGTCGAGCATCAAGTCTTCTTTGCGCGCAAAGTAATTGAAGACCGTCATCCTCGAGACGTGGGCCGCCTCGGCCACCTCGTCGAGCGTGACCGCGTCGAAGCCGCGCTCGAAGAACATGGCCGTCGCGACGTCGGAGATTCGCTGCCGCGTCTCGCGCTTCTTCTCCGCGCGACGATCTGCCATGGCGTCTTTTCTACCCAGCCTGGAGCTCTTGACCGAATTTTATACTGAGTATAACTTTGACCGGTGCAGTCTGCCAGAGGTTCCGCGCTCGTGTCCGGCGCCAGCTTGTCCGGTTTGGCCACCGGGTTCTGGCTGCACCGACTCGGCTATGCCGTGACGATCGTGGAGGCCGCCCCGGACCTGCGGCGAGGTGGGACGGCGGTCAACATCCAGGACGAGTGCGTCGACGTCGTTCGACGGATGGGACTGCTCGACGACGTCCGTCGTCACCAATTGTCGTTGCGGCGCTGGGAATTCAAGAACGCCGACGACGTCACCGAGCGCACCATCGTGGTCCGAGGCGACGACGATTCGCCGCCCGAGCGCGACGTCGAAATCGAGCGCGACGTGCTGCTCGATCTCCTGTTCGGCGCCGTCGAGGAGGACGTCGACGTCGTGTTCGGCGACTCGGTGGCAGCGCTGAACGTGGTCGACGGCCGGGCCCAGGTAACCTTCGCGAGAGGAGGCACCGCCACCTATGACGTCGTCATCGGTTGCGACGGAATGCATTCCGGAATACGGAGACTGTGCTTTGGCCCCGAGGCACGGTACTCGCACTTCATGGGTCGGTACTACTCGGTCTCGATCGTCGACGAGTTGCTCATCGAGCGCGGCACCATGCACATGTTCAACGTGCCCGGCAGGGCCGTGATGCTGAACGCCTACCAGGACAAGACGGACGTCATCTTCGTATTCGCCACCGACGACAAGATTGCGTACGACCGACGAGACCAGCGGCAGCAGCAACGGGTCATCGCAGAACGTTTCGCCGACGCGGGCTGGCGGACTGCCGAGCTGCTTGCCGCGGTGGACGCTGCGCCAAACTTCTACTTCGACGAACTGGCTCAGATTCGCATGCCCTCCTGGAGCACGGGCCCCGTCGCCCTCGTCGGCGACGCCGGCTACTGCGCGTCACCAGCCGCTGGCCAAGGCGGGTCGCTGGCCTTGGGCGGGGCTGCCGCCCTCGCCACTGCCCTCGAGGAGCACGACGGCCAGCTCGAACCCGCCTTTCGTGCGTACGAGGGGCGGCTCCGCCCGTTGATCGAACGGGTGCAGGAGGAGGCCACACGGTTCGGCCTGGACATGCTCGTCCCGATGACCGAGGAAGCGATTCGCGCCCGCAACGACGGGGTGGGCTCGCCGTTCTGATCGGCCACGCCGCCGGCCTCTAGACTCGCAGCGGTGACCGACCTCCATCCCGCGCTCTCCGACCTGGCGACCCTCCTGGGCACCTGGGCGGGTGCCGGTGCGGGCGAGTACCCGACGATTCCGTCCTTCGAGTACCTGGAGGAGGTCTCGTTTGGTCACGTCGGCAAGCCGTTCCTCGCCTACTCCCAGCGCACCAAGGCTGCCGACGACGGTCGGCCGCTGCACGCCGAGGCCGGCTACCTGCGGGCCCCGTCCCGCGGGCGCGTCGAGTTGGTGCTCGCGCACCCCACGGGGGTCACCGAAATTCAGGAGGGCACCCTGACCGTCACCGACGAAGCCGTCGAACTGGAGCTCGTGGCGACGTCGATCGGGCTGACCTCGACGGCGAAGGACGTTACCGCGCTGAGCCGTTCATTCCGCGTCGTCGGTGACGAACTGACCTACACCCTTCGCCTTGGCGCGGTGGGTCAGCCACTTCAGCACCACCTCGCCGCGACCTTGCGCAGGACGACCTCGTGACCGCCGACGGCCGGATCCGCGTACCCGGTGATCTCGACGCGGTCACCGACATCGCCGAGGAAGACCGCAGCGGCGTCGACTCGGCAGCCGTCGACCGCATCTGGCAGGCCACCCGGCACTGGTACTCCGCTGGCATGCACCCCGCCATCCAGGTGTGCGTGCGTCACCGCGGCCGAGTGGTCCTCGACCGGGCGATCGGCCATGGCTGGGGTAACGGCCCCCAGGACCCGGTGGACGCCGAGAAGGTCCCGGTGCGGACGACGACGCCGTTCTGCGTCTACTCCGCGGCGAAGGCCATGACCACCACGGTGTTTCACCTGCTCGCCGAGCGTGGGGTGTTCTCCCTCGACGATCGGGTCTGCCAGTACCTGCCGACCTACACCAGCCATCGGAAGGATCGCACCACCATCCGCCACGTGCTGACTCACAGCGCGGGCGTGCCCTTCGCGACCGGCCCCAAACCCGACCTGCGACGGATGAACGACAGCGAGTACGCCCGGGAGATGCTGGGCAACCTGCGCACCATCTACCCGCCGGGCATGGTTCACGTCTACCACGCCCTCACCTTCGGGCCGCTCACCCGCGAGATCATCTCCGCCGCCACGGGCAAGGACATCCGACACGTGCTGGCCGACGAGATCCTGACCCCGCTGGACTTCCGGTGGACCAATTACGGCGTTGCGCCAGAAGACGTTCCGCTGGTGGCACCGAGTCACGCCACCGGAAAGCCGCTGCCCCCGCCCATCGCGGCGGCGTTCAAGCTGGCGGTCGGCGGGACGACGCACCAGATCATCCCGTTCACCAACACACCGAAGTTCCTCACCAGCGTCGTGCCGTCGTCGAGCACCGTGTCGACGGCACACGAGTTGTCCCGCTTCGCCGAGCTACTGCGCCGCGGCGGTGAACTCGACGGGGTGCGCGTGATGGCACCCGAGACGCTGCGCGCGGCCACCGCTCAAGCCCGCAGGCTGCGCCCGGACATCGCCATGGGCCTGATGCCGATGCGCTGGGGTACCGGATACATGCTGGGATCCAAGCGTTTTGGCCCCTTCGGTCTCGACGCTCCCGCGGCCTTCGGGCACACGGGCCTGGTCGACATCGCGGTGTGGGCGGACCCCGAGCGCGATCTCGCCGTCGGGGTGGTCAGCAGCGGCAAGCCGGGAGGTCACCGCGAGGCCAAGCGATACCCCGCCGTGCTCGACGCCATTGCCGCCGCCGTCCCCCGGGTACCCGCGCGTTAGCCTGTGCCCATGGCGAAGGTCGAGCTGTCCCGCAAACTGACCATCAGCCCCGAGCAGGCGTGGTCGCACGTCGAGGACCTGTCCTCGCTCGGGGACTGGCTGACGATGCACCAGGGCTGGCGCTGCGACCTGCCCGACGAGCTGACCGTGGGGACCACCCTCGTCGGCGTGGCGGGCGCGAAGGGACTGCGCAACCGCGTCACCTGGACGGTTCAGGAATACGACCCGCCCCGGCTGATCGACATCACCGGCGACGGCGTCGGCGGCACCAAGTACGCGCTGCGCATGTCGGTCAAGCCGCACTCCGCGGGCTGCGAGCTCAAACTGAAGATCGACCTGGGCGGTGCGCCGCTGTTCGGGCCCATCGGGATGGCCGCGGCGCGTTCGGTCAAGGGCGACATCGACAAGTCGATCAAGAAGTTCGAGGAACTCTACGGTTAGCGAATGGCTTCGCCGTAGACCTTCCCGACGGCCAGTGTCATCAGGACCCGGCGATCCGACACCATCACCGACCGGTATTCGTCCCAGTCGGGGTGTTCTCCCGCCGCTCGCCGGTAGTAGTCGACCAGCGCCTCCACCTCCGGCCCGTGGGGATCGGTGCCGGGCCCGGTCAGCGTGACCGTGCCCTCCGCGGTGGCCCACGCCCAGCCGTCCGAGCTGGTCACCTCGATCGCCGCGCGTGGGTCGCGCCTGAGGTTGGCGGTCTTCGCCCGTCCCTCGGTCATCGACACGTACACGACGTCGGCGGCCTCGTCGAAGTACGGGGTCACCGGCGACAGTTGCGGCAGGCCGTTGGCCTTGATGGTCGCCAGCACGCCGAGTCGCGCCTCGGCCAGCAGGGTTCGCGGGTTGAATGAAGAGCTGGTCATGTCCCACCCAACCCGTGATCGGGCACACACTATTCCTCGGGAGAGAATCCATGGCGACCGACGAGCCGATGCGTGACGACCTGGTGGAGTTGCTCCGCCGCCGGGGACTGACCGAGGACGCCGCCCGGCCCGACGCCGTGCAGCGCCGACGTGCCGCCGGTGGGCGCACCGCTCGGGAGAACGTCGCGGATCTCGTCGACCCAGGATCCTTCGTCGAATATGGCCGTTATGCGATTGCCGCCCAACGCCTTCGGCGCGACGTCGACGATTTGATTGCCCACACGCCGGCCGACGGCATGGTCGCGGGTACGGCGACGGTCGACGGCGCGGCCTGCGCGGTGCTGGCGTATGACTACACGGTGCTGGCGGGTACGCAGGGCGCGCTGGGACATCGCAAGAAGGACCGCTTGTTCGACGTTATCGAGCGGTTGCGCCTGCCGACGGTGTTCTTCGCCGAGGGTGGCGGCGGCCGTCCCGGCGACACCGACTACCCGGTCGTGTCCTCGCTCGACGTGCGGGCGTTCAAGCTGTGGGCGGCCCTGTCCGGCCTGGTGCCGCGGATCGCCGTGGTCAAGAGCCGCTGCTTCGCAGGCAACGCCGTGATCGCGGGCTGCGCCGATCTCATCGTGGCGACCGAGGACGCGTCGATCGGCATGGGCGGCCCCGCCATGATCGCCGGCGGAGGCCTGGGCACCGTCGCGCCCGACGACGTCGGCCCGATCTCCGTGCAAGCCCCCAACGGGGTGGTCGACGTGGTGGTCGCCGACGAGGCGGCCGCGGTGGCGACGGCGAAGGAGCTGCTCGGCTACTTCCGCGGTCCCACCACCCCCGGCCGCGTCCCGGACCAAACCGCCTTGCGCACGATGGTTCCCGAGCGGGCCCGTCGGGCGTACCCGGTCGGTCCCGTCATCGAGACCCTGGCAGACGAGGGCTCCGTGACGTTCCTGCGGCAACGGTTTGCACCCGAGATGGTCACGGCGTTGGCCCGCATCGACGGTCGACCGGTGGGCGTGCTGGCCAACGACACCCGGTTCACGGCCGGGGCGATCACCTCGGGCGCGGCCGACAAGGCGGCCCGCTTCCTCCAGTTGTGCGACGCGTTCGGGTTACCCGTGGTGTCCCTCGTCGACTGCCCCGGATACATGGTGGGGCCCGCCGCCGAGGCAGAGGCGTTGGTACGGCACGGTTCTCGACTCCTGGTGGCCGGCGCGTCGATCCGCGTGCCGCTGGTGGCGGTGGTGCTGCGGCGCGGGTACGGCCTTGGCGCACAGGCGATGTGCGGCGGCAGCCTGCACGAGCCGTTGCTGACGGTGGCGTGGCCGGGCGCTCACCTCGGGCCGATGGGCCTGGAGGGGGCGGTCCGGCTGGGGATGCGCAAGGAGTTGGAGGCCATCGTCGACGACGAGGAGCGCGAGCAGCGCGTCCGCGAGGCGACCGCCGCGGCTCAGGAGAACGCCCGAGCGCTCAACGCCGCGACGCTCTTCGAGATCGACGATGTCGTCGACCCGGCCGACACCCGGCGGTTGATCAGCGCGACGCTGGCCGCGGCCGCCGAACACCCACGGGATGCCCGGCGACCGCGGTTCGTCGACACCTGGTAGGTCAGCCTGCCATGAACTCGGCGTAGGCCGACTGCAGGTCCGCCGGCAGCACCGAGACGTTGCACTCTCGCTGCGTGTCGCCGATCGGGGCGATGATGCCGCGCAGTTCGTAGTACTCCTGCGGGTTGGCCGTGAAGTAGTTCCGGATGTTGGCCGCCGCCTCGCCGCGCGGTTGGTTGCGCGCCGCGTTGACCACCTGATCGGCGCCGGGGTGCGCGCGCAGGTAGTCGCGCGCCGAGCCGGTCACGGAGCTGACGGTGTTGGCCACGCCCGGTCCGCTGCAGTCGGGCGCAGCCGAGGCGGCCGGCGCCGCGATGGTCGCGGCGGCGGCGATTCCGGTGAAGAGCATGGCGATGCCACTGAATTTCATGATCGATTTCCTCTGGAAAGACTTTGCGGAATTCGGGCCTGTCCCTGGACCCGAATTCCACGGTACGCATCCCACAGGGGACTGCCAGGACGCGAAACGAAGGCGATCGCGGCGGTTCAACCAGGCGTTACGTGAAATGACGTGAGAAACCCGACAATTCGGTACGAATTTCGCGGCGTCATCGGCAATGTCCTCAGGATTTCGCCCCGACTCTTAAGTGATCGTGATTCACGCCGTGATTTGTGTGATCGAATCGTTATTCGGACATGTCCGCCACGGCGTCGCGCACGCACTGCCGCAACCACCGGTGGGCGCCGTCGGCGTCATGCCTGGGATGCCACGACACGCCGATGTCCAGCGTCGGCAGGTCGAGCGGGATCTCGAAGGAGCGCAGCCCGAAGTCGGCCAGCGTGTCGCGGGTGATCGCCTACGGTGCCATGCCGACGAGGTCGCTCCCGGCGATCAGGTGGAACGCCGCGAGCGCGGTCGGCGTGCACACCGCCACCCGGCGCCGGAGCCCTCGTTCGACGAGCAGGGGGTCGACCGGCCCCGTGAGCAGCCCGCGTCGCGAGGACACCACGTGTTCGGCAGCGGCGAACCGCGCCAGCGTGACCCGTTTGCCGTCGAGCGGGTGCCCTGCCCGCAGCACGCCCACCATCCGGTCGGACAGGAGCTCCTCGACGTGGGTCTCCGGGTGGGTACGACGCATCTGCCCGAGTTCGAGGTCGACGCTGCCGTCGCGGAGACCGTCGGTGTCCTCGTGGCTGTCGCCAACGAACCGGAGCGTCACCCCGGGGGCCTCGTCACGGACGCGCGAGACCAACCGAGCGCCGATGCCGTTGGACAGCAGGTCGCCGATTTGCACCGAGAAGGTGCGCCGCAGGCTGGCCGGGTCGGCGCGGTCCTCCGCGCTCATCAGCCGGCGGCCCTGCTCGACGAGCTCGTGCACGCGGCCCTTCATCGCCAGGGCCCGCGGCGTCGGCACCATCCCCCGACCGGCACGCACCAGGATCGGATCGTCGAGCATGCGCCGCAGCCTGGCGAGCGTCCGGCTCATCGCCGGTGCCGAGGTGTGCAGCCGCTGTGCCGCACCGCCGACGCTGCCCTCGTCGAGCAGCGCGTCGAGGGCGACGAACAGGTTGAGGTCCAGGTTGGATTCCACTTTTGGCAATCACTTCCTATCAAACATGCACTGGACGGTAATCCGACTCGATCCTACGTTGGAGTTCGTCACCACGAGAAGGGATTCACGCCATGGCCTCCACCCTGCACACCGAGCCGGTATCCGTTGTCCTGCAACGCATGTTGACCGCCGAAGAGGAACACGACCCGCAGGCTTTCGCCGCCACCGGGATCGAGGGCTTCCCGGCCCATCTGAGCGCCGAACGTCGCGCCGAGCTGTTCAAGGACGTGTACATGTCGGTGTCGTCTGACGGTGGCCAGCTGCTGTACCTGCTGGCCAGGGCGACCGGCGCCCGCACCGTCGTCGAATACGGCACGTCGTTCGGCGTCTCCACCATCCACTTGGCCGCAGCGGTCCGCGACAACGGCGGCGGCATCGTCATCGGCACCGAGCTGCAGCACGACAAAGCCCTTGCCGCGCAACGCAATTTCGAGGAGGCCGGTGTGTCGGACCTCGTCGACCTCCGCGTCGGCGACGCCCTCACCACGCTCACCGAGGTACCCGGCGAGGTCGACCTGGTGCTGCTTGACGGCTGGCCAGATCTCGCGTTGCCGGTGCTGCGCCTGCTGGAGCCCTCCCTGCATCCGGGGTCGCTGATCCTGGTCGACGACGTCGAGATGGACTGGGGCAGTGACGTTCACGGTCCACTGATGGCCCATCTGAGCGACCCGTCCAACGGCTACCTGTCGGTCACGATCCCCACCGGGGACGGCATCGCGCTGTGCGTCAAACTCGGCTGAGGCCCCCTCAGGGCCGCACGCCGCGGTAGATGCCCCTCCGCACGATCACCGGTTGCAGAATGCGGTCGACCGACCACGCCGGGAACCGGAAGGCACGGCCGTCGGGGGCGAAGACCTCCAGGCCGTCGGGCTGGGCACCCAGCACCGAGCCCCATCGCCTCGTCGGCGGCCGGTAGTTGCGCAACGGGCGGCCGTCGAAGTCCGCCCGCACGTTGTGGGCCAGCATCCCGTCGGCCCGGTTCCTGGCCGAACTGCGCAACGGATCGGTGGCCGCGACGTCACCGATGGCGAAGAACCCAGGCCGCCCGGGCACCCGCAGATCGGGCGTCACGCGCACGAAACCGTCGTCGTCGACCATGTCCGACGGCAACCATCCGGTGTTGGGGGTCACCCGCCCGATCGTCCAGAGCACCGCGTCGGCCGTCACCGGCTCCTGCCCCGTGCTCCAGTGCACGGCGCCGGTGGTGATCTCGTCGCACGCGAATCCGTCTGGCACGACGGCGCGATGGCCGTCGTGCACACCCACCCCGAGGTCGGCCAGGCGCCGACGGATGCGACTCCAGACTCTGGGGTGGTGCGCGGGTAGCGGGCGTTCGCCGGGGTGGTACAGGTCCACCCTGGTGCGGGGCCAGGTGCGGGCGACGTTGGCGGCGCTGCTGACCGCGGCCGCACCGCCGCCGATCACGACGACGGACTCCGCCTGGGCGACGCGATCGTGCGCGGCGCGCAGGTCGGCGGCGACGTCCGCCGCGGACTGCAGCGCCGGCCGACGCCAGAAACCGTTCGCCACCCCGGTGGCGATGACCAGCGCGTCGTAGTCCTCGTGATTGCGCGTGCCGTCGTGGCGCGTCAGCTCGACGCGGCGCGCGACGGGGTCGAGGCCGGTGAGCCGGCCGTGCACGGTGCGCACGCGGTCCAGCCCGCGGAACCGGTCGAACGCGATCCAGTAGTCACGCGACCAGTCATCGGGCCTGCTGAGCCGCAGTCCCAGTTCCTGGCCGCTGACCAGGGCCGGCTTGGCCGAGATGCCCACGACGTCGGCGTGCCTGGCCAGCCGCATGGCGGTCAGGATCCCGCTGTCGCCGAGACCGGCGACGACGACGCGCTTCCTGGTCACGGCAGCCCCCGAGCCGTCGGTGGCCTGGGGACGAAGCGGGACACGCGGTCGACGACGTCGGCGTAGGCCGGCCGTCGCTGCAGGCTGCGTTCCTCCATCATGGGGATGCTGGCGCCCAGGAACATCGCCAGGATGGCGGCGGCACCGACGATCAGCCACCACCAGTCGGCGGGCGCCGCCGCGATGCCGAACAGGGCGACGGCGAACCAGAAACCGAACTCGCCGAAGTAATTCGGGTGCCGCGACCAGCTCCACAGTCCGCGGTCCATTACGTCTCCCGGTCGACGGTCGCGCACGAACCGGTGCATCTGGACGTCGGCCACCAACTCGAGGGCGACGGCTGCGAGGCCGATCACGGCGGCCAGCCAGGCCAGCCACCCGATGCCCGCGCCGGGCCGGGTGACGGCGACATAGGCAGGCACCATGGCCAGGAACACCTGGCACGTCGGGATCAGGTGAATGGCGACGAGGTCCGCCACGGCCTCGAAGCGCCCCGCCCGCTGCTTGAACATCGGGTAACGCCAGTCCTCGTGGTGCAGACCGGGGAAGGCGTAGACCCAGTTGGCCGTCAGGCGAATGGCCCACAGCGACACCACGATCGCAATCAGCCAGCAGCGCAGCGGGTCCACCCCGGGCTCGGCCTGACTCCACCAACAGAACAGCAGAAGCGGCGGGATGACGCTCCAGTACGCGTCGTAGAAGCTGGAGTTTCGGTAGGCCCGGCTGAACGCGAAGATGACCAGCGTCCCCAGCACGTCGGCGATGAGGGTGTTCAACCAGAGCCGGCCGGTGTCGGGGCCCCACCACAGCCAGGCGGCGGCCACCCCGATGGCGACGACGTAGGCGGCGGTGACGATCACCAGTGACCGGGTCTTACTCATTGGCTCCTCGGGTTCCGGACGCCAAAAATGTAACACGTTCTAGTTGAGGCGGAGCCCGATCTGCCGGCGCCGCTAGTGAGACGGGGCGCGGCGCCAGGTCAGCACGTGCGTCGTCGTCGCTCCCCTGCGCGACACCAGCTCGGCCCGCAGTTCAAGCACCCCATTTTCCAGCCGGCCCTGCCGGACCTGGGTGCCGCCCACCCAATTGGGCAACAGCGACACCTCGACGTGATGGGAGACCACGCCGGCCGCCTCGTCTAGTGTGAACGGCCCGCTGTAGCAGAGGTAACCCCTTGCCGCCGAGGCGGTTTGCTCCGGGGTGCCGCCGTCGGTGACCGCCTTGTCGTAGTCGGGCCGGTCGCGGCGCATCAGCTGTGCCGACATGTACCCGTCCGCGGTGTACATGATGATGCCGAGCGGGTCAGAACCCAACGGCTCGTCGACCGCACCGTCGGATTCGGCGGTGTAGGACTTCAGGTGCCACGCCCCGAGCAGATCGTCGCGGCGCATCAGCGATGCCGTGTCATGGCGTCGCCCGTCGGCGGTGTCGTCGTCGTCACCCCATCAGCGTAGAGGCGTCGCGGGTGTGAACCGGGTGCACGAGTTCGCGTTCTGGCACTCTCGAAGGGTGGAGACGTCAGAAGGCGACGACGCGTTCGACGCGGCGATCGACGAGGCGGTGGACTCGCTGCCCGCCGAACTGCTCGCCGCCATGGGCAACGTCGAGATCGTCGTGGAGGACGAGCCGCCCGCCGGACAACGACTGCTCGGGCTGTACCAGGGCGTGCCGCTGACCAAGCGGACCACCGCCTACAGCGCGGTACTCCCCGACAAGATCAGCATCTTCCGTGGTCCCCTGACCCGTCTGTTCGGCGCTGATCCGAGCCGGCTGCACCGCGAGATCAAGCACGTCGTGCTCCACGAGATCGCCCACCACTTCGGCATTAGCGACGAGCGGCTGGTCGAACTGGACCGCTACTGACGCGACACCGATCGCCGTCGCCGTCGTTTCGCCGGTACGGCCGTCGGGTACGGGGTCGACGACGGCGCCCAGCCCAGCGCGCCACCATCCGTAGGCTCACCAGGAGGTATCTCCATGTCCGACAGGACCATCAGCACCGGCCAGGACGTCGTCACGTTCCTGACCGATCAGCACGACGCCATCAAGCGGTTGTTCGTCGAGACGCTCGACGCGGCCGACGCTGCAACGCAACAGAAGTCGTTCGACGCCTTGCGCGCCATGCTCGCCGTGCACGAAACGGCCGAGGAGATGATGGTGCACCCCCGCGTGCGCCGCAAGGTCGACGGCGGCGACGAGATCGTCGACGCCCGTCTCGCCGAGGAGCACGAGTCCAAGGTCGCGCTGGCCGAGATCGAGAAGCTCGAATGCGGCACCGCCGAGTTCAGCAAGGCGCTCATCCACCTGCAGGCCGCGGTCCTCGCCCATGCCGAGAAGGAGGAGACCGAGGAGTTCCCCCGCCTGGAGGAGGAGCTCGACGCCGCGGAGCTCAAGAAGCTCACCGACGCCGTCGTCTTCGCCGAGCGCATCGCCCCGACGCATCCGCATCCCGGTGTCGAATCGGCTGCCGTCAACTTCGCCGTTGGCCCCTTCGCCTCGCTGCTCGACCGTGCGCGTGACGCACTCAAGGGTTCGGCTGCCTGACGCCCACCCCCGCATCGAGTGTGCTGGGAGATCGCGATTCGAGACGGCGGACTCAAGTGGTCGCTGCAACACCTGATTGGTTGAGGGGTGTTGTTCGATGGGGTTTCGCAAGCACGGCAGCAAAACGGTTCCCGCGGCGGCGCGCGGGGTGTTTCTGGAGGCGTTGAG
>NZ_JACKVK010000019.1 GCF_025823185.1 Mycobacterium yunnanensis | reverse complement strand
GGATCACCTCCTTTCTAAGGAGCACCACGAGACTCGTGTCCCGCCCACATCGTGTGGGGGTTCGGTGAACCGAGCGAATCGTTGGATGGCCTCACACCTGTAGTGGGTGGAGGTCTGGTGCACAGACAAACGTGAACTCATCGCTGGTGGTTGGTCTTCGGACTGGTCCTGGTGGTGGGGACTGCCAAGCACACTGTTGGGCTTTGAGACAACAGGCCCGTGTTTCCCTGGCCACTGCGTGTGGTGGGAGGTGTGTTGTTGCCCCAGGTTTTGGTGGTGGGGTGTGGTGTTTGATTCGTGGATAGTGGTTGCGAGCATCAACTCGCGGCGGTGATGGTCACCTTTCGGGGTGGTCGGATTCGTGGTGGGTTGTTGTGGTGTAATTTCGATTTTGAACAAATTGGTTTTTGTGTTGTAAGTGTTTAAGGGCGCATGGTGGATGCCTTGGCATCAGAGGCCGATGAAGGACGTGGGAGGCTGCGATATGC
>NZ_JACKVK010000018.1 GCF_025823185.1 Mycobacterium yunnanensis | reverse complement strand
GGATCACCTCCTTTCTAAGGAGCACCACGAGACTCGTGTCCCGCCCACATCGTGTGGGGGTTCGGTGAACCGAGCGAATCGTTGGATGGCCTCACACCTGTAGTGGGTGGAGGTCTGGTGCACATGACGAACAAGATTTCTGGTTGCCCTGGTTTCGGGGTTGCCGGCCACCAAGCACACTGTTGGGCTTTGAGACAACAGGCCCGCACTTCCCAGTCCGAGGATTGGGAGGCATGTTGTTGCCCCAGGTTTTGGTGGTGGGGTGTGGTGTTTGATTCGTGGATAGTGGTTGCGAGCATCAACTCGCGGCGGTGAGAGGCCTTCGGGTTCTTCCCTTTTCGAAGGGTGGAGCGTGGTTGGTCTTGATCGTGTTGTGGGTTGTTGTGGTGTAATTTCGATTTTGAACAAATTGGTTTTTGTGTTGTAAGTGTTTAAGGGCGCATGGTGGATGCCTTGGCATCAGAGGCCGATGAAGGACGTGGGAGGCTGCGATATGC
>NZ_JACKVK010000017.1 GCF_025823185.1 Mycobacterium yunnanensis | reverse complement strand
GGTGGATGGGCGTTGTAAAGCGTTCGCTGCGGCCGCTGATGGCACCGGATGGGGCGAGGGTGCAGCGGTGCTGGTGTTGGAACGTTTAAGTGATGCCCGCCGTCACGGGCATCGGGTGTGGGCGGTGATCGCGGGTTCAGCGGTCAATCAAGACGGTGCCTCTAACGGGTTGACCGCTCCTAACGGGCCCGCCCAACAACGCGTGATCACTCAGGCCGCGGCTAACGCTGGAGTCGGGTTGGACCAGGTTGATGTGGTCGAGGCCCACGGCACGGGCACCACGTTGGGTGACCCGGTCGAAGCCGGGGCCCTGATCGCCACCTACGGCGCTCACCGCGACCCCG
>NZ_JACKVK010000016.1 GCF_025823185.1 Mycobacterium yunnanensis | reverse complement strand
GGCCGTGCAACATGATTCGCGCCAGGGCATGTACGGCCCGGTTGTCGCGATGCGTCGGCCCGGGCCGCGCCGCACCCGCCAGATACAACGGCGAATTCTGGTGAACGAAAGGCAACGGCACGAACTCGGTGAAGCCGCCGGTTCGGTCCTGGATACCGCGCAGCACGTTCAGATGCCCGATCCAGTGCCGGGGGCTGTCGACATGGCCGTACATCATCGTCGACGACGACCGCAGGCCCACCTCGTGTGCGGTCGTCACGATCTCGATCCACAGCGATGTCGGCAGCTTGCCCTTGGTGAGCACCCAGCGCACCTCGTCGTCCAAAATCTCGGCGGCGGTGCCCGGGATCGTGTCCAGCCCGGCTTCCCGCAGGCTGATC
>NZ_JACKVK010000015.1 GCF_025823185.1 Mycobacterium yunnanensis | reverse complement strand
GTGGTGGAGCCGGCGGATGCGTTGAAGGGGTTGTTGGACAACGCCTATCGTGCTGATGATGCCGACCTGGCTCGTGATCAGACGTTGTTCGCCCTGCTGATGGGTCTGCGCGAGAGCTCCATCGTCGAGGTCTACGTCCGCGGACGAAAGCTCACCCCGATCGGCGCCCGTCCTTGAGCGCGGGTCACAGCTCCGGCATGCGCCGTAGACACGACGAAACATCAACCTTGAAGGAAGTCATGACGACGAACGAATACCTGGGGCGCCTCGCGTCCATGTTGGGCGACGCATTCAATCCGCCAGGCAGCCCCGGCTACCGGTCCTCGCTCGACGGCGTGTTCTTTCCCGACGCCTCCCGGCGCTCACCGTTGGCCGTGGTCCATCCGCGGACGGCGTTGGACGTCGCCGCGGTCATGAGGATTGCCGCCGAGACGGGGGGTCTGGCCACGTCGCGAGGGGGAGGCCTCAGCTCCAACTGCGTCGACGAACGCGCAGTCATGGTCGACCTTTCAGTACATCTCGGCTCCGCTGCAGTGGAGGGTGACTACGTCCGGCTCGGCGGCGGTGCCACGGTGGGAACCGCGCTGGCGGCCCTGGCTCCGACCGGCCGGGTGATCCCCGTCGGCATCGTCGGTTTGGCTGGTATGGGTCTGGTGACCCGTGGCGGCGTCGGATATCTCACCCGGGACGTCGGCCTGGCCCTCGACCACCTCGTCGAGGTCGAAATGGTCCTTCCCGCCGGCGAAGTCGTCACCCTCTCCGACCGCAGCACCGGGCGGGAGGCCGACCTGTGGTGGGCCGTCCGCGGCGCCGCCCCGGCGTTCGGCATCGTCACGTCAGTGCTGATGCGCACGCACGACCAGGGGCCGGTGTTCGTCGACCGGTTGGTGACGAGCACCGACGCGCTGGCGACCTACTTCCAGATCGCGCCGACGCTTCCGCGGCACACCACCATGGGTGCCGTGCTCGGATACGAGCCTGGCGGCAGTGGCGAGCCGGTGTTGCTGGTGTACACGGCCTGCCGAAGCCAAGACTCGGCAGCCATCGAGGTCGCTCGCGCCGCAACCTCCGCGGTCGCGGACGCATCCGACACTGCGCCGCGTTTTCGGGCCGAGACCGCCGGCCGCTATCTCGACGGACTGCCTGAGTTCGCGATCCCAGGGCCGGGTGGTCAGGAGCCCGAACCCATCGGCCTGCCGCAACCCGGGGCCGACCGCGGATGGTTCTACGGAAAGTCGGTGTTCGTCGGTCCGACGTTGAGCTCGCCAGTCGCCGCCGGACTCGTGGAGCGCATCCGTAACGCGCCAACACCCGCGTGCCGCATCGACTTTCAGCACACCGGTGGGGCACTTGCCGATGTCGCCGACGCCGAGACCGCATTCTGGGGCCGTGGCGCTGAATGGAACATTCCGCTGAACGCGATCTGGACCGACGGCGCCGACGGCGACGCCTGCTACGACTGGGCCCGCCACACGCTACGAGTGCTCGACGACGACACGATCGGTGTGTACAGCGTCGAGGTCCGTCCGGGTTTCGACGAGACCGATCGGGAGATCGAGCTGGCCTACGGCGCGAATCTGGCCCGATTGCACGCCCTGCGAAGCGATGTCGACCCCACCGGCGTGCTCGCCACCTATCCGTTGTAGCCAACGCAGATGGCAACCCCCTGTCGTCCGCGGCGACGGATACTGGCAGCTGTCGCGGCCGTCGGCACGGCAGTGGTCGCGGCGGGGTGCGGTTCGGCCCCAGCGGCGCCCGGCATTCGCACGCTGCAAACGGGCGTCTTGTCCGTATGCCTCTATCCGGGGTTCGCGCCGTTCAGTGAGCGAGACCACGATGGCGCCTTCGTCGGTTGGGATGTTGCCTATCTGACAGAATTTGCCGCGAAGGAGAAACTTCGTGTGCGACCGGTCGAGGTCACCAAGTTCGACGGGATCTGGCTCGCCCCGGCCAACGACACGTGTGACATCGCGGCTTCCGGCATCTCCGACGACTCGGACCGACGCGCCGAGACGGGCACCGGAGCGACATGGTCTGCGCACTACTACAACGTTCTTCGCGCTTTCGTCGTGCGGTCCGCCGACGACCGGTCTGTGTCCGGGGTCGAGGATCTCCGCAATCGGACGGTGATTGTCACGGCCAATTCGACTGCAGACGCCGACCTTCGGAATCGGTTGCTGCGCAGTGGTATCACCACTACCACAATTCGCGGCACGTCCAACGAGGAGGATGCCGCCCGGCAGGTGCGTGACGCCACGCCAGGAGGCGAGCCGTTCGCATATGGGGGTGGGTTGGGAAGCCTGCAGCTGTTGGTGAAGCGGCTCGGGGGACTGTCGGTCGTATGGCCGCATTGCAACATGCGTGCCGACGGCTCCCAGGTCGAAGAGCCGTTCTCGTTCGTGGTGCGCGGCCGCAGCACGGGCCTCGCCGATGCGCTCAACGCATTCATTGCCAAGCCGGGCACTACCTATCCGGGCGCGTCGGCAGTCGACGCCGCCTGCGCGCCGCTTCCGCCGAGCTGACGTCCGAGCGTGGCGTCACGGGGAAGCCCTTGCCGTGCACTGCGCCCGAACGTCACAGACATTCCCGGCTCCCCGCCGGCGGCCGACGATGATGTTGTCAGCCGCCGGCGGCGCTAGAGCTTCGTCAGGGCGGTGATCAGGGAGTTGCCGACGATGACGTCGCCTTGGCCGTGCCGGCACCGGTTTCGGACTTCGCGGTGGTCGTGGAGTCTTCGACCGCAGACGCGGCAGTGGCATCCGACGGTTCGGTCGTCGATGCGCTCCGCGGTGTCGCCGAGGAATCAGCCGTAGTCTTTGGTTCTACCTTGTTCCCCGAGGTGACGTCTACGGTCTTGGCTGCACCCGGTTGGTCGTCGGACTTGGCCTCATCGGCGGTGGAATGCGAAGTCGTACCGCCGCTCACCTCCGCCGAGCCAGCCGTGACGGCCCCTGCAGTTACCTCGGATGTGTCGGCGGCCTTCGACTCAGATGCGACGGCACTCCGCGCCGGGGGAACTGGGACAGAAGCGGTGTCGTCGGTCGTCGCCGACGTGGCACGGCTAGACGTGGAGGGGCTCGACGCGACGTCGGCTGCTGATTGACCGGACGTGGTGGCCAACGTGTTTCGCGTCGCCAGGGCGGTATGGACGACGGCGGTGGTAGTCGAAGCCTGGTCGGGGAAGGCCGCGCTGATCAAGTTGGCGATGAGGTCGTGAGCGATGGAGAAGGCTCCGTTGGCGCCGAAGGTACTCGCGACGGCGGTCTGAAAGACATTGCCCAGGCCGGCGGCGACGGCACCGGCGATCGCCACGGGGTTGAACGTTCCGAGTGACGAGATGACCCCTTGAACCGCGTCGACCACACTGCGCCGTGCAGAGGTGTAGAGGTCGATGGTGCGCGCCCCTTGCAACAGGAAGATGCCGGGTGCCGCCCTCACGACGTCGCCCAGCTGACTGGGTAGGTAACGTGCGATCGCGTTGGCAGCCTGCTGCGGGAACGGCGAGAAGGCGTAGTTGACGAGGGGATTGATGATCAGACCCTCCAAGCTCGCGAAGGCGCCGTTGACATCGCCTCGTAGAGCGCTCTCGACGGCCACGCGGATGGCGTCGGGCGTGGTCAGAAAGGACTGCGCGAACTGACCAAGCAAGGCCTGGACCGCCGCGACCACCGCCGAGAAGTCGGCAGGGTTCACTGTGGGTAGCGCCGAGATCGAACCGACCACGGCATTGGGTGTGATGAGCGGTGCAACGGCCGCCGGGTCAGTTGCAACCGCGGCCAACTGATGCACCGAGGTCGTACTAAGCGCTGCCGGAGACGTGGCAAGCAGACTCGCCACGGTCGGTCCCGTTGTCTCGAAGCTCTCACGTAGCGCGGTCTCGGCCTGCCTTACGGCGCCGGCGACCACTTGAGTAGCTGACGTCAGTTGGGCCGCCAACGGATGTGGTGTTGGTACCGATGAGACACCGAGGACGCTGACGGAGACCGCAGCCGCGGCAATCAACGCCGTCGATGACGACGCGACCCGACCGGACACGCAAAGAAACTGCATCACACCAGCTTTCACAGAGAAGAAGATCGGGCAGATGCCCGTGGTAGTGGCACTCGGCCACGCGGCCGCGGTTTGCTGAACGGCAACGCCGAGGTGACTGTAGCTCACCATTGGGGATCGACGTCAACGAAATTGTCGATGCCGTGGAAACTGTAAAGTGGGCGCTAGGCGGCTTTACAAAATATTTGCACGTTCTTCTAGACTCTATCGGCCAGACCAGCATTGCGACTCAGGAAGCATTGTGTCAGTTGATATTTCAATAATGACGGCACAATCTCGGACCGCCGGAGGGGCCTCCGCACCGTCGCGTCGCCCTCGCGAGCCCGGCCAGCGAACAAATCGTCCCGTCGCCGAAGCCGCCCGACGAACGTGCCCGATCCGTCGGCGCTATTAGTGCGTTGCTCGCCCGACGGTATGCTCTCCTGGTCGCGCGTTCGCACGAGGGCCTCCCGCGTGACGACACCGGCTGTGAGTGAGGGTTAGACCACGCGATGAAACGAAGACGTGCAAGGTGCGGTATGCGCTCAAGCCCGGTGACTCCATCGCACCAGCAGGACAGCGCCGTGGCGTCGTGACTGGTGACGCACCAGAGATCGACAGCCAGAAGACCACGGTGAGGCTTGGTCGGGTCGAACTGGTCACGGTGACTGTCCGCGTGCCGCGAGCGATGCTCGTGCTCCTGGGCATCGGTGTCTCGATCCTCATCCTTGCGACGGCGGCCCCTCAGTTGCCCGCGAATATCCTGCACGTGCCGCGTGACACCCCAATGAGCCGCGTGTTGACGGCGGCCTTTCCTCAAGGATGGGCGTTCTTCACCCGGAGTCCCAACGCCGACCAGTACCGCGTGTACCGCGTGAGTCCCGGCCGACCCCCTCGATCACTCGATCTAACTCCGTACTCCGAGCCGGCCAACGCATTCGGATTGGACCGCACGCCGCGACAGCAAGGCGCCGAACTTCAGTACCTCTCCACGCAGATGCATGACGCGGACTGGCGACCGTGCCGGTCTGACGACGAGTGTTTGCGGCTCCCCACCAAGCCCGTCCCCGTCGTCAACGCCTCGAGGCGCCAAACATATTGCGGACCCGTCACAGTCATCGCCTACAACGTCACGCCGTGGTCTGACCGCCATCTCGGATCCTCGCCGTGGATCGACAAACGCGCCGTTCATCTCGACATCCGATGCGCGACCTCCTAGACGCGCGGAAGCATCCGGGATTGAGTTTCGGCTCTCCCTGGTCGAACTGTTACGGCGTGGCTCGGTCGTGCATCGCGCTCGGACCGATGCTGACGCTGCTGTTCACGCCGCTGTCCGATCTGTTGTTCGGCATGAAGGGTTCGAGTCTGGACCGCTGCGTGGGACCCGTCCGATTCGGCCTCTTTTGCCTCGGTGGACAGCACGGCGCCGAAGTGAAGCAGTGGGTGGCGATTGTGGTCTTGGGTGCAGTGGTGAGCGGGTGGCGGCCTCGCATCACCTGTCTGCCTCACGCCTACGTGGCTGTCAGCTTCTTTCTCAACCAATCCAACGGCGACGGCGGCGACCAGATCAGCAGCATCGTCTCCCTGTTGCTGCTGCCGGTGTGTCTCACCGACCCACGACGATGGCAATGGACGGTCTACGAGCCGGTCCGATGTGTGCGGAACCCATCAGGCTCGTTTCGTGCCGACGCCTCGACCACGGCCGCCGTCGTCGGCATGTGCGTGATCAAGCTGCAAATATCCTGGATCTACGTGCAAAGCGGAATATCCAAGCTCGGCCAAAGCTTTTGGGTCGACGGGACCGCCATGTACTACTTCGTCCGCCATGGCACCTTCGGTGCCTCTCACTGGACTCGCGACACGCTGTACTGGGTCACCAGTCAGCCCGTCTTGGAAGCTGCTCTCACGTGGGCGCCAATCGTGATCGAGGTGGCCGTCGGAGTGAGCCTGCTCTTGCCTCGTAGGTTTCGGGCATTGCTGTTGCCGCCGGCACTGCTGCTGCATCTGATGGTGGCGGTGGTGCTGGGCCTGTGGAGTTTTTCCGTCGTGATGTGGGGTTGCCTCATCTTTCTGCTTGTGCCCATGGGAACTCAGTTCCGTCGGCTCGCCCGGCCGGTGACAGTGAGCCAGCCTGAACGGAGAGACTGAGCGGTGTTCGGCTTCGCCCGTCGTGCAGACCACCTCGGGCGGGAATGACGTCGCCGTTCCGCGAATTCAGTGTGCGTCGTACCTGCGTCTCACTTGGATGTTGCTGACAGCAGATGGTGACGGTTGCTGAATTCGCGCGCGGTGGCGGGTATTCGCGTTTAGCATTGGCGCCGTGGCGCACAACGACGGTCCCGCGGGACCTCCAGACGATCCGGACTATTCCGACAGCGAGCCGACCCGGGCGGCCGAGTACCCGGAGAGCACCCCGACCGCCTGGAGCGAGTCGGCCCCCTCCTTGGATGACGGTGAGACGGACCAATTCGGGAACCCTGCCGACCATGAACGGGAGCCGGCCCCCGAGGCGCCCGTGCCCTGGTATCGCATGCCGGCGGCTCTGGTCGGCCTCGGCGCGGTCGGAGTCCTGCTAATCGCAGCAGTCGCCTACTCGATCGTCTCGCTCACCGGCGAGGATGGGCCGACTGCGAGCACGTCTGATACGTCGACGACCTCGACCACATCGGGAGCGTCGACCACTACTACCGCAACGGCGTCGGCCACGAGGTCAAGCACGGCCTCGACGAAGACCAGCCAATCGGGTTCGGTGTCACCCGGATCAACCACCGCCACCCAGACCGTTACCCGCGCCCCCGCGCCGAATCCGACGACTGAGTACTGGACTCAGTACCCGACGCCGACGGAGACGATCTACACGATTCCACCAACCGTCCCGACCACTCAGACGGTGACCGTGCCGCCCGGTCCGATGCCCGGCCAAGAGGGCGGCGGCATCTACACGCCGATGCCCGGCGAGGCGGGTGGGGGCATCTACACGCCGATGCCCGGCGAGGCGGGTGGCGGCATCTACACGCCGATGCCCGGCCAGGACGGTGGCGGGATCTACACGCCACCTCCGCCGTCTCCCGGCGACTTCGGCGGCGGCGGCGCGATCTTTGCGCCGTCACCTGGCGACAGCGGCGGGGGAGGCTCGTCAGACGGGTCGGGTTAAGGGAGAGAACTCGCTGCAGACGACGGCCGGGCGTGCGAGAACGGCTGTCCAGCGGACATTTACAGAATCTTTGCACTTGACGCCTACCGTTGCCTTCCTGATGAGGTGACAGGCAGGCTGCGCCGACGTGGTCGGCTCTACGTGAACTGGATTCTGAGTGGCGCGGGGGGCGAGGCGAGAGTTGGCGACCGATGTTCGGGCAGCGGTCATTACGGTTGCCGTGATGGCATTGAGTGGCTGCAGTGGCGGTGACGGCACGATGCCCCCCGCGACTTCGTCCGTGGCATCTGCCGTGTCGGCCTCACCGGCGCCGAACGCGACGGGGTCGCCCACGACGGCTGCAGCATCACCGTCATCGACCGCCGGCGACGGCGGCGGGATGGGAGTTCCGAACCCGGCGTCGGTGTACTGCTTGGGCCGGGGCGGCTCGCTCGAGATCACGACTGGGGATCCGGCCGGCGAAATTGGTCTTTGTCACCTTCCCGACGGTCGTGTCGTCGAAGAATGGGAGCTGTACCGAACCCAGGAATGAGTTTGCTCTGCACTTCGGTCAGTGGTTGCTGACCACGCACGCCCAGTGCGACCTCTCATCCGCCAACGCGGACGTGGTCGATGTCATGGGCTGGGAGCAGGTGAGGATTTCGACGGGGCGTCGGACCGGAAGATCACGTGGTTGTCCGTCCGAACCGCGGGTAGTCCACCGGTGAGCAGGAGACATTCGCAAGAGGCCGACCACGAGCCGGGATGGCCGGCGGCGTCGTCTGCTGACGTTGGGACACGATTCACCGAAGGAGGCACGCTGATGGAACGCGGCAACGCCAAGCACAGTCAGCGCGAGGACGACGCGCTCAAAGAAGAACTCAGCGGCATGCTTCAAGGCAACCGGCCGACACGCGCGGAGGAGTGGCGGGATCCCGAACCGCCGGCCGACGACGACCCGGACGTACCGTTCGCCGGCCCGGTCGACCGTCGGGAATCGACGGGCGAATGACGGCGCTCGTGCTGCAGCTACCCGCCATCGTCGAGCCAGCCGAATTCGAGGCGGAGGTCGTGGTGTCGGTTGCCGACCGGCTCCGCGACGACCACGGCTACTCGCGAAGCCCAGGGTCGCCGGGCGCCGACGGCGACGAGCATCGCTATCACTTGGTGCCCAACGGGTCCATCGCGGTGGTGCGAGGCCAGGGTCGGATGGTGGTACGTCTGCACGGGATCGACGTGGACGCGCGAGACTTGTTCACGGGTGTGAGCAGTGAACTCGAGCAGCGGCACGACGGTCTGGCGGTGGAGATCGAGTGAATCCGCCATCCTGACGACGAGTCGTTTCGACGGGGGGACCATGGGTAGACGCGTCGAGCACCGCAGCCCACCGGTGCGCTGAGGCCCACCCGCAATGGAGGTTCGACCGTGGTTGAGACATTCGTGCAGTCAACTGACGACGTCGTGCAGTTCCTCACTGCACAGCACAACCTGATCAAGGACATGTTCGATGACGTCTTCTCCGCGTCCGGCGACGACGCCAGACAGCGAGCCTTCGTGGACCTTCGTCAGCTGCTGGCGGTGCACGAGACCGCCGAGGAAATGATCGTTCATCCTCGTGCCCGTAGCGAGCTCGACCGCGGCGATGAGATCGTCGATGCTCGGTTGAGCGAGGAACGCGACGCAAAGAGTCAGCTGCAAGGCTTGGAGAAGCTCGACGTCGGCTCAGAGGAATTCACGGACGCGCTGAGACAACTGCAGCAGTCAGTGGTCGAGCACGCCGATCGTGAAGAGGCCGAAGAGTTCAGCCTGTTGCAGCGCGAAATCGATGCCGACGATTTAAAGCGCTTGGCCAGCGCGGTGCGAGCGGCCGAGGCCATCGCCCCTACGCGCCCTCATCCCGGCGTCGAGTCGGCCAAGGCCAACGTGATGGCCGGGCCGTTCGCGTCCATGCTCGACCGGGCGCGCGATGCGATCGAAAGTGCACTTCGCTGACGTCCGGCGCGGGTCACGCGATGTCGATTACCACCTTGCCGAAGGCGCCACGATCGATGTGGTCAAGTGCTGCATGAAGTTCGCTCAAGGGGTAGTGGGTATCGATGACCGGGATGAGTCCCGTTCGGTCCACCGCGTCGACGAGCCGCGTGAGGGCGAGGCGATGCCCTGTTCCGATGCCGTGGATGGTGATGTCCTTGAGCATCAGCGGCATCGCGGGAGCAGACAGTTCGAAGCCGTCGAGGGCGCCGATCTGGTAGATGTGCCCTCCGACAGCGGTGACCTCGACGGCCTGACCTAGATGCGGGCCGCCGACTAGTTCCATGACGTGGTCCACGCCGCGGTCGCCAGACAGGGCCAAAACGGCGTCGACCCAGTTCGGTTGTCTGCGGTCGACGCCTTCGTCGGCACCTACTGTGAGGGCACGTCCCAGCTTGTCGGCGCTTGCGGAGACGATCACCCTCGCACCATGCAATTTGGCGATTTGGATGCCGAACAACGCGACACCGCCTGTGCCCTCCACCAGTACTGTTTCGCCGGCACGGACACGGCCGCGTTCGGCGAGTGCGAACCATGCCGTGAGCCCAGCACACGGCAGTGTGGCGGCCTCGGCGTCGCTCAGTGTCGTCGGCGCCCGGACCAACCAGTCCTGGGGGACTGCGACGTACTCGGCGAGGACGCCGGGGTAGAACCCGCCGAGGGTGC
Organism: Mycobacterium yunnanensis; assembly: GCF_025823185.1. GTDB lineage: Bacteria > Actinomycetota > Actinomycetes > Mycobacteriales > Mycobacteriaceae > Mycobacterium > Mycobacterium yunnanensis. The sequence continues at coordinate 129,455 of NZ_JACKVK010000015.1, read as the reverse complement.
GGTATGCCGGGGTTCGGGCGTCGCCCGGGCGCAGGCCGTCCACCCAGTCCGGTGTGAACGTCGAGATGACGCGGTCGCCTTCACCGAAGCGAACGGTGTTGTCTCCCAACTCGACGACGGTGCCGGCGAGGTCGGACCCGGGTGTGAAGGGGAATGTGAGCGGAAGGTTCCTGCCGCTTTCTATGACCATCTTGTCGCGAAAGTTCAATGCGACGGCACCCACCCGGACTAGGACCTCTCCCGACGCCGGGCGGGGGATAGGGACCTCTCTTAGCGTCAGTTCGTCGCGCCCGATTGCGTCCATCTCCCAACGCCTCATCAACGTCGTCATCAGCAGCTCCCAGCCGTGCGATCTCTACTCAAGGTCGATGCGTCCACTCACGCACCGAAGCGTTGCAATCTCGCCTTGGGCGAATACATTCCCGAAATGGGCTTTCCGCATCTACGTAGCTCTGACCGGCAGGGAGACGTCGCCGGGTGATGGCTGGCGCTCGGCTTGTCGACCCCGGTGTTGACGGGCGATCATGTCACGATGCACGACAACGAAATTCGTATCGACGACTTCCCGGGACGGGCCCTCGACAAGATCCGGTACGGCGATACCGATCGTCAAGGCCACGTCAACAACGCAGTCTTTGCAAGCTTTCTCGAGACTGGACGGGTCGAACTGCTGCATCTTGGGCAGCACCCGGTAGCGGACGACGGGTGCTCCTTCGTGATTGCCCACCTCGGCGTCGATTTCTTGGCCGAAATCATCTGGCCGGGCGAAGTCGTCATCGGAACCCGAGTAACCAAAGTGGGCTCCAGCTCGATCCGTCTGACGCAGGCACTATTCCAACGCGACACATGCAACGCGACGGCGGAAACCGTCATCGTCCACGTTGACCAAGAGACCAAGAGGTCCCGCCATCTGTCAAGCGAGGCAGTCGATTACCTCACGGGTCTGATGGGCTCGTTAGACCGTCGCAGCCCCACTCGCTGACGACCTCGGCAACCGTCTCCGGGGTTGGTGCCATTCGTCGGACTCGATCCGGATGCGTTGCTTCGAATACGAGCACCAGCGCCATCTTCCAGCATCGCGGTTTGCGCTCGCCCAACTCGGCGACGCCGTCATCGCCACGGGCAGTTCACTTCACATACCGACGCGTTGAGCTATTCGGTGATCACCAGCAGCGCGTCGGCTGGTTCGTCGTCGACGAGTAGCCACCGGTGCCGCAACGGCGAGGGATGACTGATCAGGTCGCCCGCACCGATGCGATAGGTACCCGCACCCTCGACCACTACGTCGAGCTGACCGGACATCACGTACACGGCCAAGATTCCGGGTGTCTGAAACCACTCGCCGATGTACTGGTCGCGTTCGATCCGGTACTCGATGATCTGCAGCCGCTCGTCTGGGCTGAGCACCAGCACGCGTCCCAGTGCGGCGTCGGGCCGGTCGGCCACCGGCAGTAGCCGGCCTTCGGTGCTGCGCACCACCGTCACCTTCGATTCCGTGCTTGTCGGCAACAGGTCGCCGGGCGTGACGGCGAGAGTTTCGGCCAACCGGTAGACGGTGACCATGGACGGCATGCTCTGGCCACGTTCGATCTGGCTGAGGAAGGGCTGGCTGATCCCCGAGCGGGCCGCGACCTCCCGCATCGATAACTGACACTTCTCGCGGATGGCCCGGATCGTCGCGCCGGTACGGACCGCCAGCGCGTGTTCGTCCAGGCCTGGCTCGGCAGTCATTAACATCCTCGCAACGCAGTCTTGATAGATGTGACATATCAAATCGCCAATCTGATTGCTGTCACTTATCAATGCAGTATCGACCGACAGGACAACCGTGACAACAATAGAGCAGGATCCCGCTGAGGAGCAGATAGGCGCAAGCAATCACGCCTCCGGCCTCAGCATCGAACAACGCGGCATCGAATACATCCCGGACGACGAACGGCACGGCCGCCCCTGGCACCTCGGCGCGATGTGGGCCGGGCTGGTGATGAACGTCCTCACCGTGGTGTACGGCACGCTCCTGGTGACGATGGGCCTGAACTGGTGGCAGGCGCTGGCGGCGATCCTGCTGGGAAACCTGACCTGGGTCATCGCCGGGGTGGTCTCGATCGCCGGTCCCGCGGCGGGCACGACGACGTTCGGCGTCTCGCAACTGATCTTCGGTCGGTTCGGCGTACGGCCGGTCGCGTTCTTCAACTGGATCATGATGCTCGGCTACGAGGTGCTCGACCTCGTGGTGATGGTTCTGGCCACCAACGCGCTGCTGAACCTGGCCGGCGTCCAGGTGTCCACCGCAGGACAGCTGTTGATCGTCGTCGTGCTGTCGGTGGTGCAGGCGGTGCTGCCCCTGTTCGGTCATGCAGCCATCACCAAAGTGCTGCGCCTCCTGGTCATCCCATTCGCAGCGATCTTCCTGGCGATGGCCTGGCTGGTGACCGACGACCTCCAGCTCAACGACACCTCACCCGCCTCGTGGGCGCTGTTCCTCGGCGGAGTTGCGTTGGCCGCCAGCGGTTCCGGGCTCGGGTGGGCCTCGGCCGGCGCGGACTATTCGCGCTACCTCCCCGCGACCACCAGCCGTCTGCGCATCGTGGCCGCCGTGACATTCGGCGCCGGCGTGCCGCAGGTCCTGCTGATGGCGCTGGGGGCGGCGATCGCCATCGCCATGCCAGACGCAGCCGACCCGGTAGGCGGGCTGTCGAAGGTCTTCCCTGCGTGGCTGGTGGTGATCTATCTGGTGTTGGTGATCGTCCAGATGGTGTCGCTGAACGGAGTCGACCTGTACTCCTCCGGGGTAACGCTGCAAGCCCTCGGTGTCCGCATCTCACGCTGGCAAGCCGTGCTGGTCGACGGGATCTTATGCGGCGTGGTAGGTGCCGCGGTGGTGCTTTCGGGCGGCTTCTACCAGTTCGTCAGCAACTTCCTCCTATTCATGATCATCTGGTTCGCACCATGGGCCGGGGTATTTCTGGCCGACTTGGCCCTGCGTCGAGCCCGCTACCCCCGCGCATCAGAGGCTGTCTTGCAAAGCTTCTCGGCCGCGGGCCTCAGCGCCCAGCTTCTCGGCATGGTCGCAGCGGCGCTCTGCATCAGCACCACGATCTTCGTTGGGCCGGTCGCCGAGGCTCTAGGCGGTGCCGATCTGAGCATCGTCGCCGGTTTTCTCGTCGGCGCGCTGGCCTACCCGGTTCTGTTACGCCTTACCAAAGGAGCTTCTAAATGACCGCCGCGATCCCGCTGGTCGACCTCTCTCTGTGGCGCAACGGCTCTGCCGCCGACCGTGCCGCGATGGCCGCGACGGTGGATACCGCTTTGATCGAGAGTGGCTTCCTGATGATCACCGGCCATGGTGTCCCAGCCGATCTGCGTAGTGAGATCCGCGCCGCGGCCAGGCTGTTCTTCGGCCTGCCGGCCGCGACCAAGCAACCGTATGCCACCACGGTCGGTGGGCGCGGGTGGATACCTCCAGGCAAGGAGGCCAACGGGTACCTGCTCGACGTCGAGCTCCCGCCGGACCTCAAGGAAACGTTCGTGTCGGGTCATGAGCGCACCAGCGGGGACGCCGAGGTCGACGCCGAGTGGTTCATGCCCAACGTATGGCCCGCGGAAGTGCCTGCCCTGCAACGACTATGCACGATCTATGCCCACGCCATGCGGGCGCTGGCCGCCGACCTGCTGGAGTTGCTGTCGATGGCTGTAGGCCTCCCGTCCGATTGGTTCGTCGACCGCTGTTCGGGCTCGCCCCATTCGTTCAACATCAACCGGTACCCGGCCTTGAACCGAACTGGGCCCGTCCTCGACGGGCAGTACCGGATTGCGCCACACACCAATTTCGGCACCATCACCATTCTGGACCGGGAGGCCGGTTACGGCGGCCTGCAGGTGTGCACCCGAGACGGCGAGTGGATCGACGCCCCGGTGGTCGTGGACGCATACACCATCAACATCGGGGACCTGATGGCTCGCTGGACCGGTGACCGGTGGACCTCGACGATGCACCGGGTGCTGCCGCCAAGTGCCGAGGCGCCCGACGAAGAGCTGATCTCGCTGATCTTCTTCTACGAGGCCAACCTCGACCAGGTCATCGAGTCATTCCCACCGCCGCTGGGTCGGTCCAACGACTATCAACCGGTGACGGCTGAACAGTATCTGCGCTCACGCTACGAGGCGATCGCGGTCCCGTGATCACTCGCGCTCTGGCACGAGATATTCCGAAGGTCAGCCTGCATTGCCACCTGTTGGGATCCGTACCGGCGGCGACGGCTGTCGAACTCGCTGCCCGCGCGGGCGTACTGTTCCCCGGCGATCCGAGCGCGGCGACGGTCTACGACAGCACCGCCTATGCCGATCTCGGTGAGTTCATGTCGATCTACGATCTGATCGGGACGAGTCTGCACACTCGTGACGACTACCGTCGTATCACCTATGAATCGCTCACCGACTTCGGCGCCCACCATAACGTCTGGTATCGGGAGATATCGGTGACGCCACAGCCCAGCCAGCTGCCGTATCCCTCTGCGCTGGCAGGCATCGTGGACGGCATGCGGGACGCTCGCACCGACACCGGCATCGACAGCCGCATCATCGTGGCGATAAACCGAGAACACACCGTCGGCGAAGCATTCTCGCTGGTCGAAGAGGTCGTCGAACACCGCGTCGACGAGGTGGTCGGCATCGGACTGGACTACCAGGAGATCCTGGGCCCGCCGGCTCCCTTTTCGCCCGTCTTCGCGTTCGCGAAGCGTGCCGGGCTCCACCGCACGGCGCACTCGGAAAGCGGGCCTCCGGCGCACGTGGTCACCCTCCTCGACGAGCTGCACTGCACCCGAATCGATCACGGCTACCACGTGGTGTCCGACGAGAGAATCACCCGACGCTGCGCCGAGGAACAGCTCCCGTTCACCTGCACGCCGGTAAGCTCAGACATTGGGCGCTACAGCGGTTCCGGCGACGGCAGCCACCGGCGGATCAGGCAGATGGTCGACGCCGGGCTGCGGGTGTGCATCGATTCCGACGATCCACCGATGTTCGGCACCGACCCCTCCAACGACTACTACGCGGTGGGTAACGCACTGGGCTACGAGGTGGCACAGTTGGTTGCCTTCACCGCCAACGCAATCGACTCCTGTTGGCTCGACGCCTCAGACAAGGCGGCACTACGGACCCGCCTGGCATCCTGGACACCAGGCGCTGCAGAGCACCACGACGAATGGAAGTAACCCGATGAGCACCCCGACATTCGAAGTGCCGGCGATCGACATCACGCCGTGGGTCACCGCAGGTTCGGCCTCGGCCAGGCGCGCGGTCGCCACCGCCGTCGACGATGCCTGCAGCAGAGTGGGTTTCATGCAGATTCTCGGCCACGGCATACCTCAGCCGATTTTGGACGGACTGGCATCCGGCATGGACGCCTTCTTTGGACTGGCTGCCGAGATCAAGAACGGTTACCGGGTGCACGGCGCCAACCGGGGATACAGCCCACCCAAGAGCGAGTCACTGAGCTTGTCGCTCGGGGTTGAATCGGCCACGCGGATGAACGACTTCTTCGAGGCGTTCAACATCGGTGTGGAGGCACGCTCGTTCGCCGGACTCGACCTCGACGAGGCCGACTACGGCATCAACATCTGGCCAGGTGAGGTGCCGGCGTTCGAGTCGGCCGTCCTCGATTACTTTTCCGAGGCCGGCAGGGTGGCGAGAACGTTGACCGAGATATTCTGCGTCGCTTTGGGATTGGATGCCGACCATTTCGAGCGTCTTGCCGACCACTCCGTGGACGTGCTTCGGATGAACAACTACGCGCTTCCGGAAGGCACCATAAACCTCGACGGCGAGCTCACCGGGATGGGGGAGCACACCGACTTCGGCCTGGTCACCGTGTTGTGGGCCGACCAGGTGGCCGGTCTGCAGGTGCTCGGCACCGATCGGCAGTGGCACGACGTCTCGCCCATCGACGGCGCGCTGCTGGTCAACCTCGGCGATCTGACCGCCCACATCACCAATGACCACTGGATGTCGACGCTGCACAGGGTGAAGCCACCGATCGTCGACGGAACCATCAGGCGTCGGCGTTCTGCAGCATTCTTTCACGACGGCAACGTCGACGCGGTGATTTCGACGGCCCCAAGCTATCTCGACGCCGACGCCGGGCTGGCCTACGAGCCGGTGACCGTGGGCGACCACATCGCGGCGAAGCTAGCCGGCTCGCGGCAGGGCAAGTCCAACGTCGCAGCAGTCCGCGAGGCCGCCCGGGTACTGGCGGCTTCGTCGTTCAAGCAGTCGTGAACGACCTGCGGTCTGGTCACCGAGAATTGCCTCGACACGTGCAAGCTCGACGAGAGGCTGGCGCGGCGTCCCCGGCGGGAGAGCTCAGTCAGAGCGCGGTGTAACCGCCGTCGATCACGATCGACTGGCCCACGACGTAGGCGGACGCATCGCTCAGCAGGTAGACCGCGAGCGGGCCGAGTTCGTGGGGTTCACCCATCCGTCCGACCGGGGTGTGGGCCATCCATTGGGCGAACTGCTCGGGTGCGTCCCGCGGAACCGCGAGCGTCTGTTCCGAGGCGAAGTAGCCCGGCGAGATAGCGTTGAGCCGGATCCCCAGCGGCAGCCACTCCACGGCCAGGCTCTTGGTCAGCATGGCGACGCCGGCCTTGGACGCGTTGTACGCGGCCTGGTCCTGGGGCCGATTGACGCGCAGGCTCGACATGGAGGCGATCGTGACGGCCGAGCCGCTTTGCCCGGCCACGATCAGGCGCCGCGCGAAGGCCCGGCAGACGACGAACGTCCCCGTCAGGTTGATGTCCACGATCTGCCGGAACCGCTCAGGCGTGATGTCGAGCGCGCTGGTCGTGTCCGCCACTCCCGCGGCGTGGACCAGGGCTTCGGGCACCCCGAGCCGGTCGGCGACCTGGTCGAGTGCGGCATCGACGGAGGCCTCGTCGGTCACGTCGGCGACCACTCCGACCACGCCGGCGCCCGTGGCGACGCTCAGCTGTTCGGCCGCGTCGTGCACCTCGTCACGCACGTCGAGGAGCGCGACGGTCGCTCCCGCGCGGGCCACGGCCTCGGCCATCGCCAACCCGAGCCCTCGTCCGCCCCCGGTCACCAGCGCCACGCGTCCCGCTAGGGTCGAGTCCACGAGTACTCCTGTCACAGGTTGTGCACGGGCACGGGTTCGATGTGTTCCTGCTCGGGCAGCGCGAAGCCAAAAACCTGTGCGTAGAAGGACAATTCAGACTCCATCGCACGCCGGATGTTGGCCGCCTGGCGAAATCCGTGCTGCTCGCCCTCGAACGCCACGTAGGCGACGGGTACGCCCTTGGCGCGTAACGCATCGACGATCATCGTGGCCTGATTAGGCGGTACGACCTCGTCGTCGAGACCCTGCAGGACGATCAGCGGCCGGTCGAAGCCGTCGACGTGGTGGATGGGCGAGCGCTCGACGTAGAGGTCGCGACGCTCGGGATAGGGACCGATCAAGCCGTCGAGATAGCGGCTCTCGAACTTGTGGGTCTCGGTGGCGAGCGCCTCCAGGTCGGCCACGCCGTAATGGCTGGCGCCTGCGGCGAAGGTGTCACGGAAGGCAAGGACCGCGAGCGTCGTGTAGCCCCCCGCCGAGCCGCCCCGGATGCATAACCGGGCCGGGTCGACGCGGCCCTGCTTGCCCAGCCAGCGGGCGGCCGCCTCACAGTCGTCGAGGTCGACGACGCCCCACTGCCGTCGCAGCTGATTGCGGTAGGCCCGGCCGTACCCCGTGGACCCGCCGTAGTTGACGTCCACGACGGCGAAGCCGCGGCTGGTCCAGTACTGCGTACCCAGCTGCAGCATCGAGCGGGCCGCGCTGGTGGGGCCGCCGTGAATCAGCACGAGCAGAGGCGGCAGCTCGCCGGGCTCGCCGACGGCGTCGGGATTGGTCGGTGGGTAGAACAGCGCGTGGGCGGTACGGCCACCGCTGGTGGGGAACGAGATCGGATCGGGTGTCGCAAACCAGTCACGGTCGATCCCGAGATCCCTTGGCGGACGGATGATTTCTTTGAACGTTACCGTCCCCCCGTCGTCGACGAGCACCGACACCACGGCCGGCTCGGTGGTGGCGGACGCGCCGACGAAGACGATGCGGTCGCCGTCGGCCCGAATCGAGCCGAACGACGTGTAGGGCACGTCGAGGTCGACGACACGACCATCGGCGAGACGCATTGCCAGGTATCCGAGCCCGTCGCGCGACGAGGCGAACGTGGTGCGCCCACCCGACAGGAACGCGTAGCTGGATTGTCCGAAGACCCATTGTGGGCCGCCGATTTCGGCATCCACCGTCACCATGGCCTCGACGCGGTCGGCACCGGGCACCCACCGGTACAGGTTCCACCAGTCCGTCCGGTCGGAGATGAACCACAGCGCACCGTCGTCGGCCCAACGTGGTTCGCTCACCGACTCGCCGTCACCCGTACCGCCGGGGCCCGCGTCGGGCCGGCCCGCCACCACCGTGGCCTGACCCAGCACCGGACCGGTGTCGGTGTCCTCGACGTCCGCGACGCACAACTCGGTCCCGTCCCACGGCATGTCCGGATGCGACCACTGCAGCCAGCAGAGTCGCTCGCCGTCGGGCGAAATTCGCGGGTCGGAAACGAAGTCGGGACCCGTAACCAGCACCCGCGGCGCCAGGTGACCCGACACGTCGAGCACCACGATCTCGTTCACGACGTCGGCCGGGCCGCCGCCTGCGGGATGGTGCTCCCGCACTACCAGCGCCCACCGCCCGTCCGCGGTGACACAGCCGTCGGCCCAGCGGTCACCGCGTGGCACCTCGGGCTCCGGGGTCATCGGCACCGGTGACGCCGACCCGGTAAGGGGGAGTGTGTAGAGGCGCTGGTCGGCCCAGTCGGTAAACCACAGCGTGTCACCCGCGACCCACCACGCCCCTCCGCCGTACTCGTGGGCGGCGGTGCGGGCGTTGGCCCCCGCAGGCAGCAGGTCGACGGCCGGCCCGTCGTCGATGAGGCGGACGAGTTGGGTACGTCCGCCCTCCTCAGGTCGTTGTTCGGCCCAGATCACGGTGCGACCCCGCACACTCACGCCGCCGAGTCCGGCCGCGGCGCGCACGACAAGCTCGGAGGTGATCGGGGTGGTCCACGAGCCAAAGTGCGCCATGGCGCTTCAGCCTAATCCCGGGCCGCTGAATGCTGCTCGTGTCGGCCGAGAGAGGATGGCCTTGAAGAAAAGGTTGCTCCCCGACACCTACGGCACACTCCTAGCCAGTGGCGACATGGCTGCATTCTTGGAGTTCTATCAAAGCTGTGAATATGGTTGTCGCACAGCAGCTTTGAACGCTATGTTTCGGCGCTGGAGGGTCTTGCCCGAGATCCGGAGACCGTGTCTTGCCTGGTGCCGGCGCCATCGTGACCTCCCCCCATCGGGGGACATGGGTTTCGTCCCGTTTCGCGGCCGATCGGCGGACGGGCTTCGCCGACCCGCTAGGGCACAGTCATCACATCAGCGGCACGAGCCGCGGACACCACGAAAGACCTAACCCGTCAAAGGAAGTGCCATGACCACCAACATCACCGACCAACGCGGCTGGCGTCGGCTGGCAATCGCTGGCGGATTGATGCTGTGTGCGGCGGCCGCAATGCCGGCTGTGTACGCGAATGCGGACGACTACACCTACGTACACACGCAGTCGGGAGCCACCCGCTGTTCCATCGGCGACGACACGGTGCTCTGCCAGGGGTTGAACGCGGACCTGCCGGCGGTAGGGATCGGACATGATTCGGCCATGGTGACCGCCAACGGCGATCTGACGTTCACCTCCGTCGGGATGGTCGGCGCCCCAGCCGATGACACCGTCCTGCACTACGGCCAGACCTACCACTACCACGGCTGGACGATACTGCCCAGCGACCAGGGCACGCGATTCACCAACGACCGTTACGGCCATGGCATGTTCGTCAGCATCCAACACGTGGATTCGTTCTGATCGCCGGTGCGCTCGACGGTGTCGCACTCGTAGATCACATTGCCGCGCATTCGCGGCAACTACGACGAGACACACCTGGCCTTGAAGTTCTTCCGCGAGAGAAAGCTTTACTGGACGGTGCTGTCGTTCCAGGAGCTGAGGAACTGCAGCGCCTGGTGGGTGGGGCTGTGCGGGGGTGCGGTCATCGTCATCAAGCGTTGGTCAGGGTCGGCGTCGCTGGCGAAGGTGTCCCAGTCCAAGGTGAGCTCGCCGGCGACCGGATGGCGCAGGATCGTGGTTCCGCGACTGAAATCGACCACCTCGTGCACTCCCCACCAGGTGCGGAAACTGTCGTCGCGGGTGCGTAGATCGTCGACCAGTGCGAGCAGACGAGGGTCATCCGGGTTTTGGGCGGCAGATCTGCGCAGTGTTGCGACGCAGTCCCGGGCGACGGCATCCCAGTCGGCGTAGAGCGTGCGGAAGTCGGGGTGGGTGAAGACCAGGTGTACATAGTTGCGCTGGCCAGGCGGGATGGCGCTGAAGTCGACGTAGACCGCGGCGGCCAACGCGTTCCAGGCCAGGATGTCGAATCGACGATCGAAGAGGAAGGCGGGAACCCCCGTCATCGCATCGAGGAGGCGTTGAACCCGTGACCGAATGGGATCCGATGTGGGCGCACGTCGCTCGAGCACTGGCCTGCCGGCGAGTTCATGGAGGTAACTACGTTGCTCGCTGTCGAGTCGCAGGACATCGCACAGAGCGTTCAAGACCGCAGGCGAGGGGGCAACGCGGCCCTGTTCGAGTCGGGCGTAATAGTCGTGGCTGATGGCCGCCAGCTGAGCGACCTCCTCGCGGCGCAGACCGGGGACGCGCCGACGGCTCGCCAGCGCGGGTAACCCCACCTCACCGGGGTCCAGCTCGGCGCGCCGTGCCCGCAGGAAGCTCCCCAGGGAACCGGCGGAATCCGAGCGACTGACCATCTCCCCATTATTCCGGCCCCAGCAGTCCGGGGGAGGGACGAACCTGTCCTAGGTTGCGTGCAGTCGGGGCTATGACTGGCCGTTCCCCGCCGCGGATCCGCTCGGCACGCTAGACGGCATGACACGAACACACGACACCAACGACACCACCACTTCTGCCACGGACCCCGCCGCCGTGTTCCGCGAGTTCTTCGGACGCTGGAGCATCTCGAAAGCCGCCGCAATGGCAGCCTTCGACGAATTCTTCACCGCAGAGACCGTATGGGAGAACGTCGGCCTCATCACCACGGTGGGCATCGAAGAGGCCAAAGCGCTCGTCGACGCCGAGCCGCCCGGGTTCGAGACGATGATCGTCGACTTCAAATTCGTTGTGTCACAGGGTCCCCACGTGTTTACCGAACGCATCGACGCCTTCTACAATGCCGCTGGCGAATTACTGATGCCTGCGCGCGTCGCCGGCGTCGCCGAAATCCGTGACGGGCGCATCATCACTATGCGGGAGTACTTCATCCCGCCCGCGAATTCCGGCACGGCCGGCGCGGCGACCAACGCCTGACAGGCGCCAAAGGTGAACGTAGGCGTGGCGCTCAATCGGCGGGGAGCACGGGATGCCGCCGATGCAGCGGCGGTGTCGTCGACGCCCAAGGGACCGAGCCAAGTTGGGGGACGTCGGCGAATTCATCATCGAACAAGACGCGCACGGCGCCCCCAACGCACGACACAGACGCTTCTCAGTCCCAGCGGTTCCAGTGGATGAACGTGCGGTGGTCGGCTCGCGGTGCCGGGCGAAACGCGGTGCCGCGGGTGAAGGCGATCGGGCTCAATGCGGCCTGCACGACGTGGCCGTAGTCGATGTCGAGTAGCTCGGCCATGTCGCGTTCGTAGCTGAGATGACATGTCGTCCAGGTTGTTCCGAGCCCACGCTCGCGGGCGGCGAGCATGAAGCTCCAGACCGCCGGCAGTACTGAACCCCACGCGCCGGCCTGCCCTCGGACGGTGGACAGTTCCTGGCGGGAGTTCACCCGCACGCATGGAATCATCAAGATGGGCGCCTCGTGGAGGTTAAGGGCCAAGTGGTCGAGACTGGCTGCTATTCGGTCCCATTCGCCGCTGTCAGGGCTCATGCGGCTGACGTCACGAGGTCCCCCCGTGCCCGGCACGCCGACATCCAGCCCGCGCCGCCAGATTTCGGCGACCTGGGCCCGCAGCGAAGGGTCGTCCACGAGCACGAAGTCCCAACGCTGTCGGTTTCGTCCACTCGGCGCTTGGGTGGCGATCTCCACGCACTCCTCGACCAGCGCGCGGGGGAGCGGTCGGTCCAGATCCAGTCGCTTGCGCACTGAACGCGTGGTAGTCAGCACCGCGTCGGCGTCCAACCCGAGGTGGTGGTGTGCGTGTTGGTGCGTCATGGACTTCCTTTCGGGGGTTCACGCTGACACTAAGCAATTCTAGACTGACTGATCTAGAATTCGATTGGGTGAGCTGGTTTACGCAATCACTGACGGGTTGGGCTCGAGGTCATGGCGCGGTCTAAGGAATTCGATCCGGAGGTGGCGCTCGACGCCGCGATGCGGCTGTTTTGGCGGAACGGCTTCGCGCGCACCTCCACTCAGGACTTGGTGGCCGAGTTGGGCATCGCGCGGGCCAGCCTTTACGACACCTTCGGCTCCAAGCGCGGGCTGTACCTGGCGGCGTTGGACAGCTACCTCGCCGGAGCCGGGGGACAGGTGCCACAGCTAGTCGCGCAGCGGGCCGAGTCCGGGCTGGCCGCGGTGCGGGCGCTGCTGAAGGCTGCCACGGCGCTGCCCGAGGTAGGGCTTCCGCCGGGGTGCTTCACGGTGAACGCAACCGTTGAGCACGGCGATGGCGACTCGGAAATCTCGGCGCGCCTGGACACCAATCGTGATCGGATGGAGTCGGTGTTCAGAGGCGCACTCGCGCGGGCACGTGCGGAGGGGACGCTTGGTGCCGATGTCGACCTCGACACGGCTGCCGTCTTGCTGTCCACGGTGCTGACTGGTCTGCAGGTCTTGTCGCGCGCGGGGGAGAGCCAATCGCACCGCATCGATCGAACCATCGACGCGACCATGAATACCTTGTTCGTCTCAACCCGTTTGGCTAAACGGGGATGACGGAGGCGCGGGGCTGATAGTCCAGCCCCACCGCAAAACGAGCTGTTGGCGCTCGGTGGACGTAACGAAACCACCCCGGGTCTCGATATGCCATGGGGGCTCGATCATTCAGCGCCTCGTTGCTGAGGGTTTGTCACCCCGGCAGCTTTGGGGCTGAGGCCGACGCCACCGGCCGCCGGTGCAGCACAGCGCCGCAGCGGTACTGACCGCGCTTGACGTGACGGACACCGATGACGGTGTCGCGGAACGGCCACCCCTAGAGGTGTGCTGAGGCGCCGACGGCGCAACGACAATGCGTGCACGACCGAGTGTGGAGACAACGGTGGCCGATGACGCCCGACCGAGATTGGTGATGATGATGACGGACCCAGCCGCCGCCCGACGGGAGCTGACGGTCGCCGCCCAGGACGTCGAGGCGGCCAAGGAACGAGGAAGATCGGCGGTCGCCGCTGCCGATGAAAGATTGCGCGCGGCGGTTGACGCGGCCCGAGAGGCCGGCGTGCTGTGGGGGGAGATCGGCGACACGTTGGGAATGCGTCGCGGCAACGCCTATCAGCGCTTTCGCCACCGGGGCCCGTCTCTACCTGGTGCAAAGCACAACAGGTTCGCCTGACAACTCGGTGGCTGCTAGGACCAAGCGCAGCACGCCGACGACGACCCGGACAACTTCCGCGGTCCGGGGGTGATGAGCACTAATCCGGCGCCAACAGGACGATTCCGAGCACGGCCATGGGTGGTCGCCAACAACTAGAAGGCGGTGTGTGTAGCTGTGAAGGCACGGCGAGGGCGCGAGTCCAGCACAGCGATCCGGATTGCGCGCATGGGCTCGAACGGGCTGGAGCCGAGTCGGTGACCCTCCCTCGGAGACTGGCCGACCGGTACGACGTCGGCGAGGTCCTCGGGTTCGGCGGAATGTCGGAGGTGCATCTCGCGCGCGACGTGTCGTTGAACCGAGACGTCGCAGTCAAGGTGTTGCGTGCGGATCTCGCCCGCGATCCCGGGTCCTATCTCCGATTCCGGCGTGAGGCGCAAAATGCTGCGGCACTGAACTTCCCAGCGATCGTCGCGGTATACGACACCGGGGTCACCGACACCGCCACCGGGCCGTTGCCCTACATCGTGATGGAGTACGTCGACGGCCTCACGTTGGGTGACATCGTTGACCGCGACGGCCCGATGAAACCGCTGCCGGCGATCGAGGTCGTCGCAGACGTCTGTGCGGCGCTTGAGTTCAGCCACCAACACGCCATCGTCCACCGCGACGTCAAGCCGGCCAACATCATGATCACCGCCATGGGTGCAGTGAAGGTAATGGACTTCGGCATCGCCCGTACCCTCACCGCCACCACCGGCGCCCGATTCACCCAGACAGCCGCGGTCCTCGGCAGCGCGCACTATCTTTCCCCGGAGCAAGCCCGCGGGGAGGCGGTCGACGAGCGTTCAGACGTGTACTCGCTCGGATGCGTGCTATACGAACTGCTTACAGGTGACCCGCCATTTCGCGGGGACTCCCCAGTCGCGGTGGCATATCAGCACGTACGCGAGGATCCGGTGGCGCCCACGCAACGCCGGGAAGGCATCTCGGCGGGGTCGGAAGCGGTGGTGCTGCATCACCGACCACGGCAGGTGGGTCGACCCCACAGCCATTGTCACCAGTCGCGGCCGCGGCATCATGCTGATGCGAGCGGTGGCCGACGACCTGACCATCGACGGCCGCGACGATGGCACCACAGTGTGCCTGCACTTCCACCGTTGCCCCGCCGCACCGGGGGTTACAACTGGCGCCAGCCAACTCTGCGCGTGCGGGCTTCGACTGTCACCGGCTGGCGACTGCGCCAGCTGCGGCTGACCCACATCCCCCTGACGTGCCGGGGGCGAACCGACCGGTGTCACGGCCGCCTGACCCCCTTACGGCGCGTCTAGCGCAACCCCCGCCCTGCGCTTCCCGGTCTCCCCGGGTAGAAATCCTCGTAGGCGCCGGACTTACGAATCTGACGACAGTACTCACGAGCTGTGGACGCGCCGCGTCGAGATCCCGCACCCACCGCGCCCCACGCTTAGGCTTATCCAGGTGAGTGACGGAATCGTGGGGATCATCAAGGACGCCGTCGTGGCCGCGGTGGGAATCACTCCCTCGGCGGTGTCGGCCATACCCGACAGCGTGGCCGACCCCGAAGCCGTCCACGCGGTGCAAAAGCACTACGCCGAAGCCGGATTCGTTCTCGACGAGAACACCGCTCAAGACATCGTCGACCACGACCGCATCTAAAACACCTCCACCAACGGATGACGTGCCCTACCGCCTGCCGACCACCGGCCAGGCGTATTCGAAGGCGGCCCCGAGTCCGACCGACGGGCACCATGGCGGCCCACGACACAAAAGCCTGTGAGGCACCGCTTTAGGCAGTGATCCCTTGAGAGTTGCTTGTCTGGCGTTCGGGAACGAGGCGCGTAGCGGCGCAGGGCACTCGGATTGACTCTCGGACAATTGCAAAGAGAATTTTCGCCGGTGGGGGCGACGGCAGGCTGAACTCGCCCTCGGCCACCCCTGCGTGACGATCAATCCTGCGGCGTGCCCGCTGTTGACGAAGCGCGACACCACCCCGTCCTTGGTGCGGTTGACGGCAATGGTGATCTGCCCCCGTCGCCTGCAGCCGCTCGTCGGGGCGGGCGAAGCGGCGTCGGACTCGACCTGTCGGTGACCGAGGGCGCTGAGGGCGGCCGGTCGCGGACACGGACCCGGGTGGCCGCGAGGGGACTGTTGGCTCGAGTGCGCAGCGGGCGACTCCCTCTATTTGAGCTTGAACTGCACGAACCTCGCCTGAGTCATCGGCAGAGTGATCGGCTGGGTCCGACGCTGCGCAAGAGTTCGGATACGAAACCCGCTGGACCCAACAGCACCGGTGTCGACGACGACGAGTTCGTCAGCACCGTCATTCCCCAACACGCGTCGGGCATGAACCAGGTGTTGCTCGCCGATCCCCACGTGCCGCCGTCCTTCTCCCACGTACGAAACGCCGGGCTGGGGCGCTGCGGACCCGGCGGCCAGATCGCCCAGGCGAGACCTTGACAGGTCGGCGACGACGGCGCGTGCAGGCAGGCCGGCCCGTACCCGGCGGGCTGACGGGTCAACGCCAGCCCCGGCGCCAACGGGCCGCCCGCGGACGCGCTCAGGTTCGCCTCCACGAACGCAGCCATGTCCGCGATGGTCGACACCAGCCCGCCACCACCGGCGTAGGCGTTGGTGTTGTTCCAAAAGCACGGCGTGGCAACGTCGTCGGGGCAGCTGGGTTGGGAGGTCGTGGCCGGCTGGCCGTCGAGTTCCAGAGCGGTCGACGGCAGCCGCAGCGGGCCGGTGACGAGTTGCTGGATCATGTCACCGTAGGCCGGGACGTTCGGTACCGCTTGACCGGGATGCGTGGACCGGAAGTAGGCGTCGGTGAGCGCGGTGCCCAGAAGGGCGAATCCCCAATTCGAGTACGAGTACGCCGTGCCCGGCGGAGTCTGCAGCGCTGCGCACGGCGAGGCGAATCCGCGCACGAAGGATGCGTCGAGGTCGGCGCGTGTATAACCGGCGCGGCCCATCGGATTGCGCAAACCCCAGGTGGCGTTCTTCGGATCCCGGGGTAGCCCGGCGTCGTGCGTCGCGAGCATCCGCAGGGTGATCTCGGCTCCGTGCGCGCTGGGGCAGCCGGCGGCCGGCAGGGTCCCGGTGAAGTACCTCGACAGCGGATCGTCGAGGGCGACGACGTGACGTTCGACCAGCTGCGCGAGCGCGGTGGCGGTGAACACCTTGGTCTCCGAACCAAGTTCGTAGCGGGTGGCGGAGTCGACGGCGGCGGTCCCGCCGCGCGTGGTGACGCCACAGTTGACGATCTGGGTGCCCGTCGGAGTCACCACCGCCACCGCGATGGCCGACAACCACCCGTTGGATCCGTTGTGCGCGTTGAGGTAGTCGGCAAGCTGCTCTCCGACGCGGGAGAACACGTCGGTGCTTGCGGCACCCGGTCGGCATGCCTGCGCCGGACCCGCCGCGCGGGCCGTCGGTGCGAATAGAGCCGCGGCGACCACCAGACAACTCACCATTGCGGCGACCGCACGCGAGGGAGACGTTGCCGACACGTCAGCATCGTAGGCGGCGGGCGGCCCGGGTCACCGGTCTTCGACGCGTTCTCGATCTCACGGCCACGTCGGAGCGAAGTCACGGCCCGTTCGGCTCTGCGCCAGTAGGGTTGCCATCCATGTCGCGAACAGCCCCGCCACCGGCGACGCGCTGGATCGTGGGATCCGTTGGACTCGTCGTGGTGGTCTACCTGTCCACGGTCGCCGTGAGACCGCAGCTCCTCGACCGGCTTCCGCTCTGGCTGAGCTGGTTTGGCAGGCCGGGATCGATTGCCAGCATTGCCCTGTCGGCGGCGGTACTGGTTGCGGTCTGCGTGGCGATCACCCGTTCGTCGGGCACCCGCCAATTGGTGGGGGTGTCCTTCACGCTGATCGCGTTGCTCGTCTCCGTCAGCGCGGTCCTGGGCCTGAGCTCGTACTGGGCCTGTCACGACGCCACCCATCCCGCCTTCTTCACGCCGATGATGGCCACCGCGCAGCTGGTGAAGGGCGGTACCGGCGACTACTCGCTCGGCGGCCACGTCTGTCCCTACCCGACCCCGGTGGGGCTCGAGATCGCGCGCCTGGCTGCTTTGTCGGCCTTCTTCACCGGCGTCATCGGTGTGGTGGCCGGGGTGTTCCGCACCCAGACCGACCGACTGCGCTCCGGCCTCGCCACCTCGGTCACGGCCGTCGTCGGCCTCAGCGACGACACGCTGCCCGTCATCAGCCGGGTGGCACGCACGCTGGACCGCCGCGAAACGCTGGTGGTACTAACCGGAGTCGACGACGCACGGATCGAGCAAGTCCGCCGGCGCGGTGCCCACGTGGTCCTCGTCGACTTCGACGACGAGGCGTCGGTGTTGTCACTTCGCCTGTGGTGCAAGCTGGAACGACTGCACCTGCTGGGTGCGGACCCGGCACTGAACCTCCTGTGGCTCGACCGGATAGGCACCCGGCTGGCCGACGTCGGCCACCGCCGCCGCGTGCCACTGACGGTCCGCATCGACGATCCCTGGCTCGCCGAGGCGTGGCGCGCCCAGCAGTTCGGCGGCACCGACGAGCGATGGGCGGCCGACGTCGTGGGCAAGTACCAGGCCACCGCCGTCCGGCTCGTCGAACGCATCCGGGCACTGGGCACCGTTGATCGCATATTACTTTGCGGCGGGTCACAACTCATGTCGGCGATTTGCGCCCACGCGTCCCGCGACGCGGTCGAGCGGGCCTTCTACTGCCCGCCGGATTCCGCGCCGCCGCCAACGTTGACCCTCGTCGGCGTCGACGCCGAACAGTTCCTCGACGACCACCAGCTCTACTGGCGCCGACTCGGCGTCGACGCTGCCGGCCCGGTCATCGACGCGGTCGCCCAAGCGCCCACCGTCGCGACGCTGCAACGCCTGCTCGCCGGCACGGACCCGACCGGCACCGCCGTCGTCCTGATCAACACCGACGCCGCTCTTGCGTCGCGGTTGGCCGCCCGCTTTCCGCAGACCGCCGTGTTCGCACCCGACGTGAACACCGCGTCGGTCGACGACGCCATTCAGGTGGCGGGCCGGTTGCAGTCGTATTCGCCCGCGTTGGGCATCGAGGACGGCGAGGACGTCGTCCAGGACGTCTGGGAACGCGCCGCGATGCTCATCCACGAGCGGTACGTCGCCACCCGCGATCCGGCCGCGCCGCGCACCTCGACGTCGGTGCCCTGGGCCGAACTGTCGGACTTTCACCGCGGCTCCAACCGACGCATGGTGCGCAACGTCCTGTGGATGGTGGAACGGGTCGCCGGGCACACCTGGAACACCGTGGGTGACGCCGTCGAGCACCCGGTGACCAACGCAGACGTCGACGGCCGTTCTCCCACCGAACAATTGGCGGCGATGGGCATTGGCGCCGACGCCGCACTGGAGATGGCCCGCCTCGAACACGAGGATTGGCGGCGCTACTACCACCAGCACGGGTGGCGGTCCGGGCCCGTCCGCGACGACGAGCACCGCACGCACGACAAGCTCCTCGGCTGGGACGCCCTGGAGACCGACGAGCGATTCGTCGAGGACGCGGTGCGCAGCCTGGCGGCCACGCTGTGGAGCCTGCGCCGGCTGGGGTACCGATCTCGGCCGCTGTGGCGGTCGTTCGCGCGGGTCGGCACCGTCACCGCCGAACGGCGGGACGAGGCGTTCACCTGGACCTCCGACGGCGGCCAGACGATGACGGCGGCGGCAGGGGACTGGTCGGTGCGCGACCAGGACGACCGGGTGTGGTCGGTGCGCGACGACATCTTCCGCGACAGCTACGACGAACTGGGCGACGGACGGTGGCGTCGACGGGGCGGTGTGCAGGCGCGGCCCGCGCGGGCCGGCGAAACCGTCGACACCCTCGAGGGCCCGACGACCGCGCGCGAGGGCGACTGGATCGTCCGGGGATCCCGCGGCGAGGAGTGGCCCGTTGGCGCCGCGGAGTTCACCCGCCGCTACGCCGCGGAACCCGAGCGGCACCCACGCGGCGAGCCGGAATCTTGACGGCAGCGTCGGTTTGCGGAGCTCGGGCCCGTCACCACTGCTAGCGTGGCGGATCGCGGGTGCCGGCAGACGTCGGAGAGTCGCCCCACTCCCGGACCCAGGAGCGCACGGTGGCGTTGTTCATCAGCTACTCGCGGCAGGACGCCGCCGATCTGTCGGAATTGGCGGCAGCGCTGCATCGCAGCCGCCAAGACGTCTGGATCGACCAGGAACTCGGCGGTGGGGACGCCTGGTGGAACACCATCTGCGAACGCATCCGGGCCTGCGACGTGCTGGTCGTCGCGCTGTCCAACCACTGGCTGCGATCCAAGCCCTGCCAAGCCGAGCTGCGGTACGCCCAAGCGCTGAACAAGCCGATCCTGCCGGTGCGCATCGGGCCGGTCGACAACATGCGGGTCAATTCGCTGGCCGAGCTTCAGATCGTCGACTACGAGACGCCGACCGCGCAGTCCGGTGTCGAGTTGATCACCGCGGTGCACGTGCTGACCGCGCAACCGCGGTCGCTGCCCGACCCCCTACCCGAGCAACCCGCCGTCCCGTACGGCTACCTGATGCGGCTCGGTGATGCCATGGCGGACAAGGAGATATCGCCTCAGCAGCAGCTGCAGATGCTCGTCGAGCTGAAGGCCGGTCTCGACGAGGACGGGGACGATCCGAGCGCCCGCAGCGACATCGCGCAGCTGATGCGCATGCTACGGATGCGTCACGACGTGACCTTCCGTACCCGCACCGAGATCGACAACGTGCTGGCATCGCTGGAACCCGCGTCGGCGCCACCGGAGCCCGAACCGCCGGCTGTGCCGAAGGCGGCGGCCGTGCCGGCGACTCCCACTCCCCAACGGGGAGGCGCGGCAGCGATGACGAGCAAGCGCTGGATCATCGTCGGGGCGGCCGTCGCCGTGGTCGCGGTCGCCATCGGGGCCGTCCTGCTGACGACCAGCCGCGGCTCCGCCGGGTCCGCATCGCAGGAAAGTTCGTCGGCTGCAGCTGGCGCACCGGCGGCGTCCGACCTGTCCGCGCTGCTGTTGACGCCACAGGAGATGGGTTCCATCATCGGTGATCCCACGCTGCTGGCCGACCAGGGTCAGGAGCAACGCCCGCGGATCAGCATCGGAACGTTGTCCACCCCGGGTTGTGAGGGCGCCTTTGGGGCTTTGGAGGGATCCGCGTACGAGGGGGCGACTGGTCTCGGCGCCGTGCGCGGCGAACCCGTGCATAGCGCCGGCCCAGACCCGCGGCATCGCGTCTACCAGGCCGTCGCCCGCTTCACGTCCGCCGCCGACGCGTCGTCGTTCGTGCAAGAGCAGGCGACGCGCTGGCAGGGTTGCGGGGGTACCGACGTCACGTTCACCTCACCGCAGTCGACGCAGTCGTGGAGCTTCTCGCCGCTCGGGGGAGCCCCGCCCAAGATCTGGATGTCGCGTCGGGTGGCGGACGGCGGTGCCACCGGTTGCCACCACACGTTGGAGGCCGTGTCCGACGTCGTCGTCGACGTGGACACCTGCAGCGCAGACGATCCCGTGGGGATCGCCGGCCGGATCGCCAACGCGATCATCGACAAAGTCTCCCGCTAGATCGACACGCACGGGAAACCGATTGAAGAATCGCGGTGCGGACCGCCGCCCTGCCTACCGAACCATCGCGGTGCACGCGCTGTGGCACACAGGACTTCCCGCGGCGCGGCGCAGGGTCGGAAATGTCTGGCAGTCGCTTTCACCGCCGGGCTACCAACAGGTTGTGTCAGATGACGAAACGAAGGTGGACTGGCGGTGCCGGCGGCCATGCTGAGCCCGTGGCACTCGGCGGCGCCCGTGCTCAAGGCGGCGACGCCGTCGTCGCAAACGGCGAATATTTCACACCGGCGGGACTGGCGGAGCTGTCACGATTGCCGACGGTACATGCGCGGCGTGAGGCCGGGTGGGGACCGAAATAACTTAGGCTGGCGGACAGGATGCGGTCGCGTTGCGTCCCCCGCAGGCGGCCGGAGCGTCCGTCAAAGGTGTTCAAAACCATCGCCGGTGAGACGCCGGAAGCCAACGAAACGTCCCACATCGTCATCACCTCCGAAATAGAACTTACCGCTCCTCTGGGTGCGCGCGACGACGTCGAGTTGACACGTCCACGGATCGGCCGCATTATCGGTAAATCGATTTACCTCACGTGGCCGCCTACGCCTCGAAGGAGTCCGAACGCCGTGCCCATTTCGCATCCTCGCCGCAACGCCGTCAAGACTGCAGCGGCAATGGCTCTTGCGTTCGCCATGATCGTCTCGGCCTGCAGCGGTGGTGATTCCACGACACCCAATGCCGCGCCCACCGATCGCGTGCTGAAGCTTTCGTTTCTTCAAGACCCCGGTCAACCGCCGGACCCCGATGTGTTCTACGGCACCCAGGGCCTGTTGCTGACGACCAATGTGTACGAGGGCTTGCTTGGCTTCGCCCGCGGAACGGCCACCCCCACACTCGTCCCCGGTCTTGCCACAACGTGGACGGCGTCTGCGGACAACACCACGTTTACCTTCGAGCTGCGTAAGGGGGTGTCGTTCCACGACGGCACCCCGTTCGTTGCGTCGGCGGTCAAGGCCTCATTCGATCGGCGCGCGGCGGTCGACCAAGGCACCGCTTACATGGTCGACGACGTCGCCTCCGTCGTGGAGCACGGCGATCACGCCGTCACCGTGACGCTGAAGTCACCCGACTCGACCTTCCTCTACCAACTGGCCTCGCCCTACGGTCCAAAGATGCTCAGCCCGACAGCACTGGCCGCCAACGCCGGATCGGACCATGCACAGACGTACCTGACTACCCATGACATCGGTACCGGCCCTTTCACTCTCAGCGAGGCGAAGGTCGGTGATCGTTATCAGTTGAGGTCATTTCCCGGCTACTGGGGCAAGAAGCCCTTCTACTCAACCGTCGACATCCCCGTGGTGAGCGACACGTCGGCTCAGCAGTTGCAGCTCGACAGCGGTTCCGTCGCGGCGATCCTGCACGACATCCCGTCCTCGGCGGTCAGCTCCTACACCTCCAATGCCAAGTTCTCGACCTTCGTATTGCCGACCGCGGTGTCGGATTACATGTACGTCAATCCCAAGACGTTCGTCATGTCCAATGTGCAAGTGCGACAGGCCCTCCTGCAGGCGGTCGACGTCGATGCCCTCGTCGCGAACGCGTACTTCGGCCGCGGCACCGCCGCCAAGCAAGCCTATCCGGCCAACATCAGCGATCCACGGTACGCCGTGCAGAACATTGCGCACGACCCCGCGAAGCTGACGACGGCCGTCGCGGCCCTCCCGGCCTCTCAACGGGCGGTGACGATCGGCTTTGACTCGTCGTCTCCGGACAACCAACAGGTCGCCAACCTCTTGGTCACCCAACTGGCAGCGTCGGGATTGACCGCGACGGTCACCGGTTTCCCGGCGTCGCAGATCTTCGGCTGGGTGAACGATCCCGCGGGAGCTCCGGACATTCTCGTCAACCTCGGATTCCCCGACGCCCCAACCCCGTACCTCTGGGAACACATCAACTTCGATCCCGACGGTGGAGTGAACTTCTTCAAGTGCTCCTCGCCACAGGCGACTGACCTCATCGCCCAGGGCCGCAGAACCGGTGACCTCGAGGCCTTCTCGAAGGCCGCCGACGCGGCGATCGCTACGGGTTGTTGGCGCAATCTCGTGGACGTGTCCGACTTCATGGTGGCCCAGCCGTGGCTCAAGGGTGTGGAGGCGGCGCACGACGTGGCCACCCCTACGAGCCTGGCTCTTGCGGAGCTCTACCAGTGAGCACCCCGTGGTGGGTGGGCGGAACGGTCTACCACGCGTACGTCAGGTCCTTCCGGGACTCCGATGGTGACGGATACGGCGACCTCGGTGGTCTGATCGAGCGCTTCGATCATTTCGTCGATCTTGGCATTACGGCGCTGTGGCTCTCACCGATCACCAATTCACCCGATCACGACTGGGGCTACGACGTCAGTGACTACCTCGATGTTCACCCCGAGCTCGGCACCCTCGCCGATCTCGACGAACTGGTGGAGGTCGGTAGCCGGCACGGCATCCACGTCGTGATGGACCTGATCCCCAATCACACCAGTGCGTCGCACCCCTGGTTCGTCGAGGCCAAGTCGTCGAGGAATTCCTCGACGCGTGACTACTACGTCTGGGCCGACGCCGCGGCGAACGGCTCGCCGCCCAACAACTGGGTCGACGACACCGGGGAACCGGCATGGACCTGGGACGCGGACAGCAAGCAGTACTACATGCACAACTTCCTCGACCTGCAGCCGGATTTGAACTGGTGGAATCCATTGGTGCACACCGAGTTCGACCGAATCATCGACTTTTGGCTTGACCGCGGCGTGGCGGGTTTCCGCATCGACGTGGCGAATGGGCTCTACCACGATCGCGAGCTGCGCGACAATCCGCTGAACCCACGCGCACATATCTGGGACACCGAGGTGCAGGGCCGCTACGGCATCGAGCACGTGTACAACTTCAATCGGCCGGAGGTGCACGACGTCTACCGGCACTGGCGCACGCGCACCGAATCGCGTTCCACGCCGGCGCTGTTGATGGGGGAGACGTGGGTAGCCCGCGTCGACGAACTCGCCGCGTACTACGGCGACGACGATCAGCTGCACCTTGCTCTGAACTTCCCGTTCCTGTTCGCGCCCTTCGAGCCACCCGCACTTGCGCGGATCGTCTCCGAGAGCGTGGCGGCGTTTCCGGCGGGAGCGGTGATGGTGTGGGCGGGATCCAATCACGACGTGCCGCGCGTGGCGACCCGGTGGGCCCAGAACGATCCCCGCCGGGTCAGGCTCGCCCAGACGCTGCTGGCGACGTTGCCGGGCGCCTACGTGCTCTATTACGGCGACGAACTCGGCATGGTCGACAGCGACGTGCCCGATCACCTGCACCGGGATCCCCTCACCGCCGGGCGTCTCAACGGGCAGTGGCCACGGGACAACGCACGTGCGCCGATGCGGTGGGACGCCTCGCCGTCGGGCGGCTTCAGCAGCGGCGAACCGTGGCTGCCGGTGCATCCCGTCGTCGAGCAGAACGTGGCCGACCAGCTCGCCGATCCCACCTCGATGCTGGCACTGCTTCGAACCCTCATCGCGGTGCGCAGGCATCATCTGTCGGATCTGACGGCGATCTATCGCGACGTCCACGTCGACGCGTCGCGGTGGGTGTACGACAGCGGCCCGCTGCGCGTGAACGCCAACTTCTCGAACGAGACCGTGTTCATCGAGCCGTGCGACGCGCCGCTGCTGTCCAGCCTCGATGTCCGACCCGACGTTCTCGATCGCCTGCGACCCTGGGAGGCGGTCGTCAGCCTGCGGACCAGTCCACGTCCGTAGAACACGGTCCCGGGGCCTTCGGGGTCGAGAACGCATTCAGATGAACGTCACTCGACGGGCGTACGCGTGTTGTCGAGGGACAACGTGCGGCGTCGGCTGGCCATGTGGGCAAGCTTCGCGTTACCTCCCGTGATTCGCGCAGATACGGGTCCGTTGGCTTGGAACGTGTTGCTGCCCAAGCATGGATTCTAGGCACGCCACAACGCCCACGAGATCGTGAAGGTCTGCGTTGTCATCTGCGCACCGGGCTCCAGCCTCCCAGGCGTGCGCTAGCGGCGATCGCTTCGCCGACGAGTACCTGCTCGCGTCCGTCGTCGAACGTCGGGTAGCCGGCGTTGCAAGGTGCAGTCTCGTCCACGGCGTCGTACACGGCGCGAAAGAGGGCCTTGAATGCGTCGGGATATCCCTGCGCGTGGCCCGGGGGATAGTCTCCGTCACCGCGCACGAGTGCCTGATTCGGTTCGTCGCGGTGTCCGATCCACAGTTGATCGGGAGTCTCGGAGTTCCACCCGAGCGACGCCGCCGAGCCGCTCACCTCGAAACTCAGTCGGTTCTTTCGTCCCGGAGAGACCTGTGACAAGGTCAGCACGCCGCGAGCGCCGCCGTCGAAGCGGAGGAGTACCCCTGCCATGTCCTCGGTCGTCACGGCGACGCCATCCCGGTTCGGGTACACCGTCGTGAGGTCGGCCAGCACCGACTCGACCCGCTGGCCGCTGACGTGACTCACGAGATCCAGCCAGTGCGAACCGATGTCGCCGACGACGCGCAGTTGTCCGCCGAGTGCGGGGTCGACGCGCCAGTTCCAGTCGGCCGCATCGGCCAACCAATCCTGGAGGTAGTGACCGGACACCATCCGAACGGTGCCGACCGATCCGTCGTCGACGCGTGCGGCGGCAGTCTGACAGAGTGGATAGAACCGGGACAGAAAGCAGACGGCGTTGACGAGCCCGCGTTCCGTGGCGAGATCGCAAAGTTCCTGCGCCTGAGCGGGTGTCATCGCCAGCGGCTTCTCGCAGACGACGTGCTTGCCGGCTCGCATCGCTGCCACCACCTGTGCGTGATGGAGGTGGTTGGGCGAGCAGACGTGCACGACGTCGACGCTGTCGTCGTCGAGCATCTCCGCGAGGTTCGCGTACACCGGCCCCAGACCCGCCGCCGCCGCACGTTCCGGAGACGAGCCGACCACCCCGCGGACGTCGACGCCGATCCGGGCCAGCGCCTCCGCGTGGACGCGGCCCATGAATCCCGTTCCGACGATGGCTGCAGCACTCATGTTCGGAAGAGGAACCTTTCGACCCGGCCAAGCCGCAGCACGACCGCGAATGCGAGCGCGACGACGGCGATGAAGAACGCGGACACCGCACCCAGAGCTGGTGAGATGGCCCCACGCAAACCCGAGTAGACGAAGACGGGCAGCGTCTGGTTGTCGATGGTGGTCAACACCTGGCTGACCACGAAGTCGGTGATGCTGAGCACGAATACGACCAGCGCGCCGGTCACGATGCCGGGTGCCAGCAGCGGCAGTCGAACGAAGAGGAACTGTTCGACGGGGTCGGCACCCAGCGTTGCCGCCGCGGGACCGAGATCGGGGTTGGTGTCCTCGATCGCGGCGAGCACCGTCCAGAGCATGAAGGGAAAGCAGGTCACTGCGACCGCGATCGCCACGGCAGTCAGGCTGCCGCGCAAGCCAATTCGGCCGTACAGGTCGAAGTAGGCGAACGCCGTCACGATGGTCGGTGAGCTCAGGCCCAGCGACAGCAGCACGGTGAACGACGTTCTGGCGTAGCGGCCAACGTGGGGAAGGGCCAATGCGGCGGGCACGCCGCAGACGACGTTGATCAGGACGCTCAGACCGGCGACGAAGAGGCTGTTGCCGAGCGCGGTCCACACCGCGTCGGAGGTGAACATCTCGGTGTACCAGCGGGTGGTGACGCCCTGCGGCGGAAATGTCAACACCTCACCCGGTGACAACGACGCCGTGACCACTAGCACGGTGGGCGCCAGCAAGGGCACCAGAGCGCAGGCGGTGACGATCGCGGCGACGCGCACCCGGGTCATCGTCGCCGCCGGTTGAGGGTGAGGATGAGGGCGGTGCCGAGGCTGACGATCAGCAGCATCGCGATGCCGATCGCCGCGCCTGCGGGCGGATTGCCGAGTCCAAGGTAGCGATCCTGCAGGAAGTTCGACACGAAGTTCTTCAGTCCGCGTCCGAGGATGGCCGGGTCGGCGAAGGCGGCCATGGTCAGTGCGAAGCAGGCGGCCAATGCGGCCACGATGCCCGGGCGCAACTGCGGAAGTGTCACGCGACGGAAGGCCGTGAACGGCGGGGCACCGAGAGTGGCTGCGGCGGCGGCGAGTTCGGGGTCGATCCGCAATACCGCGGGCAGCAGGACCACGACGGCAGCGGGCAGGAGGGTCTGCACGATGCCGATGCCGACGCCCCAGAGACTCCCGACGAGATGTAGGCCGGTCAACCACTCCAGTGGGCCGCTCGGTCCGATCGTGACGAGCAGCCCGAAGGTTCGGGTGATGTCGCCGGTGAGCATGGGCACGAACACGCCGATGAGTAGGGCGAGTCTCAGTCCTCGCCGCCGCACCTGAGTCAGCGTCAGGGCATAGGGGATGGCGATGGCGACCGCGACCAGCGGGGCGATCAACGCCATCGTCACCGTCCGGGCCAGGACGGTGTGGAACTGCGAATCACCGATCAGACCGGTGTATTGCTCGACGGACAGCGGCCCCTCCACGGCCAGGAAGCTGTCGTAGGTGTGCAGGCTGCGCACGAGCAGCACCGCGAGACCCGCGACCAGCGAGCCGGCCAAGATCAGACCAGGGACGAGCGCCATCACGCGCAGCAGTCGAGCGGGTACGACGCGTGTGAACGCCGAGCGCACGGTGATGAGTAGGTCGACGAGTCGCCAGATCGGTGACCTAGCACGGGATTCCAGGTCGTTCCATTGCTCGCTGACGGCGCGGGAGTGCACGGTCAGGCCTGTGTCACGATGGGGACGTCGGCTGCGTTCCAGGCAACCACGACGGGATCGCCGACGTCGTGCACCGTCGTGCTCCGCCCAGCCGGGACGTGTACGGCTGCAGTGGGGCCGCACTCGAGCTGAACCTGATAGAAGATGCCCTGACCGTCGAAGGCGGAGAACAGGATTCGCCCGTCGAGCCGGTTGTCGTAGCATTGCGGGGTGCCGTCGGCGGCGAGGAGGCGCAACCGTTCGGGCCGCATCACGGCGGTGGCCTTGCCCATCGGAACGGAGGCGTCGACGGTGACGGTGACTCCGGAGCTGTGCAGGCTGCCGTGACCGTCGACGGATCCCTCCAGGAGAAGGGGGTCACCGAGAAAGCCGGCAACGAAGGTGCTCGCCGGGTGGGTGTAAAGATCGGTGCCGCGTCCGCACTGCACGATACGGCCCTTGTCCATGACGGCGATGCGGTCGCTGATCATCAGCGCTTCGCGTTGGTCGTGGGTGACGTTGACGATGGTGACCCCCAGTTCACGATGAATGCGGGTGAGCTCGAGCTGCATCGTCTCGCGCAGCCTGCGGTCCAGCGCCGACAGCGGTTCGTCGAGCAGCAGGATGCGCGGTTCGTACACCAGCGCGCGGGCCAACGCGACGCGCTGGCTCTGCCCGCCACTGAGTTCGCTCACCGCGCGGTGCCGTAGATCGGGGAGTTGCACCAAGTCCAATGCCCTGCCGACGCGCTGCGAGATCTCACGGCGGCCGACTCGCCGCATCCGCAGCGGGAATCCGACGTTGTCGCCCACCGACAGATGCGGAAACAGCGCCAGCGACTGGAAGACGACGCCGAGTTCACGCGTGTGGGCGGCACGGCCCGCCATCGACTCACCGCCGATGACGATCTCGCCGCTGTCGGCGGCGAGGAGGCCGGCGATGATGCGCAGCAGCGTGGACTTGCCCGATCCCGACGGCCCCAGCAGGGTGAAGAACTCGCCGTCGCCGATCTCGACGGACACGTCGTCGAGGACGGCCACGTCGCCGTAGGACTTGCCAATGTGCTCGACCCGGATGGCGGCGGTCATGGAATGAGCCCTACCGCCCGATCGCGCCGTCGAAGGCCTTCTGCCATGCCTCGTCATTCTTGGCCATGAGCGCAATGGGCGCCACGATGGCCTCGTCGGCCTTGAGGTCGTCCGCCGAACGTGGGAAGACGGCCTTGTTGTCGGCCATGTACTTCGGCACCGTCGCATCGGGGTTGACCGGAACGAGGCCGAGCTTGTCGGCGACGGCGGACTGGACCTCGGGATCGAGCAGGTAGTTGGCGAAAACTTGTGCGTAGTAAGCGTTGTTGTCCGGAATGCCCTTGTGGATGTAGTAGGAGTCACCGACGACGTAGAGCCCGTCGGTGGGAGCCACGAGGGCGATGGGTGCACCGGCGTTGATGGCTTGAATGCCAGAACCGGTGTTGGATATCGCGACCTTGACCGAGCCGTCGGTCAGTGCGGTCACGACGTCGGCGTTGGAGCCCAACTGAGCGAGATTCGGTCGTAACCCGGCTATCTTCGCCCAGACCGGATCCATGCCGGCCGGTGGGTTGTCGGCGGGGTTGACACCCATCGACTGCGCGAAGCCAAAGGCGGTGCTGGAGTAGATGGTGTCGACGGCAAGGCTTTGCGCCAGTTCGGGTTTGAAGAGGTCGTTCCAGGTCTTGACGGTCGCGGGGTCGACCTTGTCGGTGCGGACGATGAACGGCACCGAGAGTGTGTAGGGGTTGACGTAGCTCCACGCCGTACCGTCCTCGTGCCCCGCTGGGGCGGCCGTCTCGGCGGTGACCTTGGCGAGGTTGGGCGCCAGCCGCGGGCTGATCGGAATCGTCCACCCGCGAGCGGCATTGGTGTATGCGCGCTGTTGCGCGTTGAAGCTGGCGTCGGCGGACGGGCGCTGTCCGGAGGAGATCTCCTGGTTGAGCTTGGCGTAGCTCACCGCTTCGTCGGTGGTGTCCCACACGATCGGGATGCCGGTGTCCTTGGTGAACTTGGCGGCCGCGGTGTCGGCATAGACCTTTTCTTGGTCCCCACTCCAGATCCGCACGACCAGACGGTCGGGTTTGGCCGGCGGCTCCGAGGGGATTGCCGAACTGCCGGTGCTGCCGGCCTGGTTGGTGTTCGCACTACCGCAGGCGGACACGCCCGTGACGGCGAGAACGCTGACGGCGGCAACGGCGATGACCCGGGTGATTCTCATCGAACTCCTCAGTGGGGAAGCAGATCGGTGGAGTCCAGCGGCATCATCGGCGCCAGGTAGCGGTATCCCAAGACGAGCGCGTTGGGCTCCTTGCCGAGCATCTCGACGATGTCGGCCTCGCCCTCGATCTTCGACAGGGCGGCCCTGGCGAAGACTTCGTCCTCGTGTTCGATGTCGAGGTTGCCCTCGTAGCCGACGTCGGTCAGCGCGGTGATGACCTTGCGCCAGTCGATGACACCCCACCCTGGGGCCCGGAAGCGCCACCAGCCGTTGCCGAATCCGCCGACGTCGCCAAAGGCGTTGCCGTAGAAGCCGAGCCGACCGCGCTTGCGCTCGTCGATGTCGATGTCCTTGGCGTGGAAGTGGACGATGCGGTCACCGAAGTCGTGGATCGCCTGGATGTAGTCGATACCGAGGAACGCCAGGTGTGACGGGTCGATCTCCAGGCCGAGTGCGCGTGACGGGACGGCCTCGAACATGGCGGCCCAGATCTCCGGGCTGAACGCGATGTTCTCCCCGGTGCGGTTCTTGTGGTGCAGCATTGGGCAGTTCTCGATGCCAATCCGGATCCCGAGATCTTCTGCCTCACGGGCGAAGTCGGAGAACAGTGCGGTGAACGGCTCCATGCAGTCCTCGACCGTCCACCCCGGCGTCATCCCGACGAACGTGCAAACGGCGGGGACCTCCATGCGGTCGGCGAGCTGCATGACCTTGCGGAAGTAGCGCTGGTACTCGGCGGCCTCGGCCTCGTCCGCGGCCAGATAGTTCGGGTAGTACCCAAGTGCTGAGATCTCGATGCCGCGGCTGTCGAGATCGGCGCGGATCTCCTTGATTCGTTCGTCGGTGACGTGGTCGGCGTTCAGCGCGGACTGGGGCCAGGCGGACAGCTCCATCGAGGTGAATCCCGTGTCCTGGGCGAATTGCGCGATGTCGCGGCTGTAGTCGGTGTAGAAGCCGAGCCTCATGAGATCCCTTACAACGGTGGGTCTTGCTGACGGCTTCGACGCTATGAGACCCTTCCGTCCGTGTCGAGAACAACTTGCGTCTGATCATGACAGAAGAAATTAGGATGTCGGCGCTGCAGCGCCAGGTCGTGTCGGTGCTGCTGATGCGCGGTCCGCTGGCGCGAGGAGAACTGACCGACCTGCTGGACGTGTCACGGTCCCGGCTGTCCCCGGAGGTCGGCTCTCTGCTGACTAAAGGGGTCGCGCGCGAGATCGATTCGATGATCTCAACCGGGGGGCGACGGGCAACGCGACTCATCCTGGGGGACGGCACATTTGGGGTGGTGGCCGGAGTGGACATCGACGCCGGTGGGGTGTCGATTGTGTTGATGCATCTCGACGGCACCGTGGTGGCACGACGGTTGGTGGAGTGCGGGACGCCGTCGGAACCGGGACCGACCTTGCGGGCAATCGACAACACCTTGAAGGCGGAGGTGACGAAGGCGCGGTCGTCGCTCCGCCTCATCGGTGTCTCGATCGCCGCCGACATCGACAACATGGGGTTGGTCTCGGAGCCACCGCCGACGATGCCGGCCTGGGCGGGGGTGGCGATTGGTGAACACCTCAGGAAGCGGTTCGGGGTGCCGGCCCACGTGGAGAACGACGTGAACGTGCTCGCGGTCGCCGAGCGGGCGCGCGGGGGACCTGCAGCGGGGCTGCGAAATTACGCCGTGGTGAAACTGTCCAGCGGTGTGGGTTGCGGACTGATGGTCAACGGCGTTCTCGCCCGCGGCGGCGATGGATACGCCGGTGATCTCGGACATGTGTGCATCGACCCGTCCAGCGAACTGACGTGCGCGTGCGGGAACACCGGGTGCCTGGAGGCGCTGGTGTCCGCGCCCGCGCTGGTGCGCGAGGCGGAGGCGCTGGCAGCTTCGGGGGCGAGTCCGGTGCTCGCGGAATCGGACCCGCTGACACTCGAGGCAATCGGCCGAGCGGCACTGGCGGAGGATCCTGCGGCGACAGCGCTTCTGCGTGCAGCGGGCCGACACGTGGGGTACGCCATTGCCGGGCTGGTGACGATTCTGAATCCCGCCGCGGTGTTCTTGTCGACCGGAATCCGGGGTGCCGAGGACGTGGTGCTGTCGGCGGTGCGGCAACGGGTGTACGAGCACGCGCGACCCGCAGCAACACGGGGACTGATCATCGGAACCTGTCAGCTGGGGCGAGACGACGGTGCGGTCGGGGCGGCCGAATTCGCGTGCCACGCGATGGCGACGCAATAGGCGATCTTCGATGCTACGGCGCCCCAGACCCATTGGCGCGCCGTGGTGAGTTGTCCAAGGGAAGCTTTCGGCGCCCAGCTGGTGCGGGTCGTCACCTGGACTACACGCGGTGCGGCGCGGATGAGTCAGGTCGGTGCCAACTCGTCCGATGCTGGCGAGCAGTCGCTGCTGGGGAGGCTCGCTGGCACTGGGTCCACGTCATGCATCCGCGGCTCAGAATGGGGCACACGGTGTCGTAGGTGCCGGGACGGCTCGGCGGTCGTCCACGAGTCGGTCAAGCGCCCTTGGCGTGATCCGGCGGTGGGCCGGTCGACGCACGCACGACCAGCGTGGTTGGGAAGATGACCCTGCGCGGGCCGTCTGCGGCGTGGTCGATGAGCATCTGCGCCGCAGCCCGGCCCTCCTCGACGAAGTCACGATGCACTGTGGTGAGCCCGGCCTCCGACGCGGCGGGGATGTCGTCGAAGCCGACGACCGAAATGTTCCCGGGCACGGCGACACGGCGCCGACGGCACGCCCGCAGAATTGCCAACCCCAGTTCGTCCTTCGTGACGAGAAGAGCCGTTACGTCGCAGCTATCCAGGAATTCTTCCGCTGCGACAGCGAATCGCGGTGCGGTGAGCCCGCCCGCCTCGAAGACCGGTACTGAGGACCAACGGATCCCTGCGGCCCGCAACGCGTCGCGGTAGCCACGCAACCGCTCGCGCGGAACCGCCTCTTGTGTCGCCTTCAGCCGTGCCGCCGTCACGAATCCGCTGTGCCCATCCGGGGCCAATCGGTCGACGATGATGCCGATCTTCTTGTGTCCTTGAGATGTCAAGTGCTCGGCCGCGCCCCGCGCGGCGGCTCGGTCCCCAATGCCGACGTAGTGCGCGGCGTCGTCAAACGGGGCGTCGATCACCGCCATGGGCAAGTTGCGGCCAATCGCAGCCACGACGGCAGGATGGTCGTCGGGCATCGAATAGGCCAGGAAGCTGTCGACCAGACTTCGTCTCACCACCGTCGCATAACGTTCCTGGTGTTCCGAGATGTCGTCGCCGGGCGCCAGAGGCGGAAAGGGCAACAGCGCCAACGACACGTCGGACTTTTCGGCAACTTGCGCGACGCCCTTGAGGATCAACAGGGCCGAGGCATCGTCGAAGGCGAAGGACAGCGACTCGGTGAACATGACGCCGATTGCACCGACGACCCCCGTGCGCAGAGCGCTGGCCGCCGGGTCGGGGCCGTGATAACCAAGTCTGCCCGCCACCGTGAAGATGTGGTTGCGCTGGGTCTCGGAGAGCCGACCGGTGCGGCCGCGGAAGGCATTTGAGACCGTAGCCGGAGAAACTCCGGCCGCGAGTGCGACGTCCTTCATCGTTACCACGGCCCGACTTTACTTCAAGCCGAACGGTGGCCGCCGGCCTCGACAGCAGCCGCGTCTTTCACGTCATCACTTGACAGACCGGCCCTCGTCGACTCTCATCAAGATAAATCGATTTACCTGCCTTAAACGGCTTGGGAGCTCGTCGATGCGCCGGCGATCAAGTGAGCGGGTTGAGCAGACGACGGTCGTGAGGGCGCATGGGTCTCGACACGGAGCACATCCACGAGAGGACGCCCGCAAATGCGGCCACGAACGAACGTCCTATGATAAGAATAAATCGTCCTACAAAATTACGTTACGGACCCACCGCCGGCGGGAAGGATCGCGTGTGACAGTCGCATCCTCGCCGTTGCGCGGGAGGCTAGGCGAAATCGGCATCGGGCAACCGCATCACGTCTGCACGCATGTGCTGCAGATGGCTGCGCATCCCCTCCTCGGCTCGGGCGGCGTCGCCTCCGAGGATCGCGTCGGCGACCGCCTGGTGCTCGACGACGGAGCGGTCACGCATATGTGGCGACGTGTCCGCGAGGACCTGTCGGAACTGGACACGAAAGGTTTGAATGTGCAGCTGATCGACCAGCTCGGTGAGCCGGTCATGACCACTGAGCCCGACGATGACTCGGTGAAATCGCAGATTCTCGTCGACGTAGCTTGCCAGGTCGTCGGTGTGGGCGACGTCGCGCATCGTGGCGGTCGCATCGATGAGCCGCTCTCGGTGGCCCGGGGTGTGAATCCCTTGGGCGGCAAGCCGGGCCGCCAGGCTCTCCAACGCCTCCCGCAAATCGTAGAGATGCGCGACGTCGCGGCGACTGAGTCGACGCACCGACGCGCCGCGGTGCGCCTCGACCACCACGAAGCCGTCACTTCGCAATCGAGAGAAGGCCTCGCGCAAAGCGTTTCGCCCAACACCCAGTTCGGCCATCACATCGTTCTCCACCAACCGTTGACCAGGAATATAACGGCCGTCTCGAATCCCGTCCCGAACAGCCGCCACGGCGCGATCCACCGCCGACCCGGACGTGCGAGGAGGGCCCTGGTCGGTCACCGACGACCCAACTCCGACAGAAGACGGCCCAGCATGTTTCATTGCCTCCCTCAGCGATCCCACCCACGATCTTGCCCTAACGACCCATGGATGCCTGCGTCCGACGTGCCGGCCGCATCGAGGAAGGTGACCCGGTGATCCGGACGGTGCGATTGTGGACGGGCGAAGACGGCCGCTCCCACTTCGAAGCCGGTCACATCGACCTCGCTCCCGGGCCCAACTCCGAGCAGGTATCCAACGGCTTCGACGTAGTGCACAGCTCGTTCTCCCAGACCGGCTCCGGGGGTTCGTTGGGGTGGCACACCGCCCCGACGAGGCAATTGGTCGTCACCCTCGGCGGCACGCCATCCGTGACGACCCCCGACGGCAGGAGCGTCAGGCTCGGCCCAGGTGACGTCATGCTGGCCGAGGACACCACCGGCTCGGGACACCGATGGCAGCTCGAGGAGGGCGGTCAGCCGTGGCAGCGCTTGTACGTCGTCCTCGGCGAAGGGGCCGACGTGCCCTTCATCGCAGCCGAATCCTAGCGGTGTCGAAATTCGTCGACACGCAGACCTCCGACGAAAGGGATTGCCGCCGTGCTGATGCCCACCGATCAAGAGACGCTGCGTCTGGTTCTCGCGCGAGGGGGCACCAGCAAGGGGCTCTACTTCCACGCCCAGGACATCCCGTCCGCCGGGCCTGAGCGTGATGCCCTGCTGTGCCGCCTCATGGGTTCGCCCGACCTCAACCAGATCGACGGGCTGGGTGGGGCCAAACCCGTCACCTCGAAGCTCGCGATCATCAGCCCGTCCACGCGCGACGACGCCGACGTGGAGTACACGTTCGGGCAGGTGCAGCTCGACCAGTCGAGCGTGGACTACAGCGGGAACTGCGGCAACATCTCCTCGGGCGTCGGCCCGTTCGCCATCGACGAGGGAATGGTCACGCCCGTCGCGCCGACGACGACCGTGCGAATCCACAACACCAACACCGACAAGATCCTCGTCGCCGAGGTGCCCGTCGTCGGCGGTCGAGCCGCCGTGCAAGGGGACGCCGCCATCGCCGGAGTCCCGGGAACGGGAGCGCCGATCACGATGGACTGGAAGGGCACGGTGGGTGCGGCGACGGGCAGCCTGCTGCCCACCGGTCGCGCCACCGACTACGTCGAACTCGAGTCCGGTGCGACGGTCTCGGTCTCCATCGTGGACGCCGGCAACATCACCTGCTGGGTCCAGGCCGGTGAGGTGGGACTCACCGGCAGCGAGCAGGCCGCCGAAATCGAGAACAACGCCGATGTCATGGCGACCCTGTTCGAGATTCGGGCCAAGGCCGCCGCTCTGGCCGGTCTGGTCGACGACTGGAGTACCGCCAACAACCCCCACAGGGGGCTGCCGCTGACCGGCGTCGTCGCAGCGCCAGGCGACTACACCGCCGCCGACGGAACCGGTGTCGACTCGGACGCCATGGACTTAAGGGTACGGCTGATCTTCCTCGACCGGCTGCACCCCACCATCGCCGGCACCGGGTCGATCGGTCTAACGGCCGCGTCGCGCGTCGCCGGCTCGGTCGTCGAGCACGTAAGCGCCGCGAAGCCCGACTCCGGACATCTCCGTATCGGACACCCCGGCGGCGTGATGACCAACTACGTCGAAACAGATTCTGCACCGGGCGATTCGACTTCGACCTATACCAAGCTCGCGATGATCCGCACGGCGCGCCGCCTCATAGCCGGGTTGGCATACGTGCCCACCGAGGACCGTCCACAGCCGGTAGCTGGCTCGTCCACCGGCGTCGTGCACGAAGGAGAGTGAGCGCAACGTGAAGACCGTCACCGTCAAGGTGGAGAAGTCCGACACCAACATCGCCAAGGATCGACAACTGACCTACCGGCTGGTGCGGGCCGCACTGAACGCCGGTGAGGTCGACGACGACATCGCCGACCTGGTGATCGACCGGCTGATCGACTCCGTCGCCGTCGCCATTGCAAGTCTGACGACCGAGCCCGTGGCCCGGGCCATGGCCGCCGCCAAGGCGCATCCCCGACCGGGTGGCGCGACCTTGCTGGGTCTGACCCCGGACGTCACGGTTCACGCAGAATGGGCCGCCTATGCCAACTGCTCCGCGGTTCGGCACCTCGACTGGAGCGATGCCTTTGGCGGCCGAGACTATTCGCACCCCAGCGACGTCTCGGCGACGATGATTTCCGCCGCACAACAGACGGGTCGCACCGGCCGTGACGTCATCCGCGGCATCGCCCACGGTTATCAGGCGATGTTGGCGCTGGTGAACGGTATCGGCCTGCACGAATACGGTGTCGACCAGATGTGCAATCTGGGAACCGCCGTCCCCGTCGGTCTCTCAGCAATGCTCGAATTACCCGTGGACGTCGCGTACGAAGCCGTCCAGCTCAGTTCGTTCCTCTCCACTATCACCTTTCAGATGCGGACCGGATTCATCTCGACGTGGAAGGCCAACGCCCCCGGCTTCATTGGCAAGACCGCAATCGAAGCCGTCGACCGGGCCATGCGCGGCGAGCAGTCGCCGACGCCGGTATACGAAGGACCGTTCGGCACCATCGCGACGCTGCTCGGTGGGGCGGACAGCCAGTTCCACATCGAGATCCTCGAACCCGGCGAGTCCCCCCGATACATGAACCAGTCGATTCCCAAGCAGTGGGCGGCCGACTACCTCGCCCAGCCGTTCATGGATCTGGCCTTCGAAATCCGTTCCCAGATCACCGATCTAACGGCGATTGAGTCGATCGTGGTCACCGGTTCGGAAGGAATGCACGTCGTCGTCGGATCGTCGGATCCGCTCAAGTATGACCCCGACGCGCCCCGCGGCACCATCGACCACTCGCTGCCCTACATGCTGGCCGCCGCCCTCGAGGACGGCTCCTGGGACTTCGACAAGTCGTTCAGTAGCGAGCGAATCCACCGGCAGAGCACCGTTGAACTCTGGAGGAAGATCCGCACCCAGGCCGACCCGAAGTGGACGAAGGCCTATTCCTCGTCCAACCTGGCGACGCGCAGGTTTGGCGGCGAGATGACGATCACGATGAAGGACGGTACGTCGACGAGCTACACCAAGGACAACGCCAACGCGTTCATCTATCCCACGCCGTGGGGGCGTGCGGATTACGTCGACAAGTTCATGACCGTCGCCGACCGATACCTCGACGACGGCGAGAGCGCCCGCTTCCTCGACACCGTACAGAAGTTGCCTGGCTTGACCACCGAGGAGCTGCGCGGTCTGTTCCCGGTCGTCAAGACAGGCGTCATTCCCGAGGGCGGACACGGTGTCTTCTGACGGCGCCATGCGGCTCGACACCGTGACCGACGACCGTAGTGCGTTGCTGCTGATGGACTTTCAAGTCGGAGTTGGGGACCAGCCGTGGGCGCAAACCGCGGTGGCCAACGCCCGCCTGGCGTTGACGGCGGCGCGAGAACGCCA
Organism: Mycobacterium yunnanensis; assembly: GCF_025823185.1. Lineage (GTDB taxonomy): Bacteria > Actinomycetota > Actinomycetes > Mycobacteriales > Mycobacteriaceae > Mycobacterium > Mycobacterium yunnanensis. The sequence continues at coordinate 91,133 of NZ_JACKVK010000015.1, read as the reverse complement.
AATGCTGGTGGTCTACACCAAGGTGGCTTTCGCGCCCGATTATCTCGACGTGTCACCGTCCAGCAAGGCGTTCTGGCCCTACCGGCAAGGGGACCTCCTCCGCCCGGAGGCCAGCCGGCTCGTCGACGAGTTCGAGCCAGCCGCGGGGGAGCCGGTCGTCGAGAAGAACCGATTCAGCCCGTTCGCGGGCAGCAGGCTTGGGTCGATTCTGCGTTCTCAGCGGGTGTCGAAGGTGGTATTGGCCGGAGTCAGCACCAGTGGCGTGGTGCTCGCCGCGTTCACCATGGGGGAGAACCTCGACCTCGGCATGACGCTGTTGTCCGATGCGTGTGCCGACCCGGACGGCGATCTGCACGACTCCCTGGCGGGCAGGCTGTTTCCGCGGTCCGCTGAGACCGTCGCAGCCGCAGACTGGGCCGCAGGTACCGCTAGGGTCGCGCGCCCTTGATCCCATGGATTGCCTCAATGGTTCACACAACATACCATTAGCCTCGTTCGGGCCGTGGGCTCGCCGACTTGCGGAGGTTCGATGTTCGGAGTCCTCAACGTCCACCAGCTCAAATTTGTCGAGAGCAGGGATGTTGGAGGCGCAGTGCGAGCCTTCCGGTTCCAGCCGGACACGGACTTGGGCTGGGTAGCGGGTCAGCACGGTCTGCTGCGGCTCCCGGGAATGAAGGTGAAACCCTTCACGATTGCGTCGGCGCCCGAAGAGGAGTGCGTGGTGATTGGTACATCGCTTCTTTCCGCGTCTGCTTACAAGCGTCGCCTCGGTGCGCTGACGGTCGGAGATCGCGTGACGTTTCACGGACCACTGATGAACTTCACGCTCGGCGACGACGAACTCGACGTCGTGATGCTCGCCCAAGGAGTAGGCATCACCCCCTTTCGTGCAATGCTCCGCGCACGCGCGCTAGGTGATGCTCAGGCCTCGACGACCACGCTCGTGCACGTAGCCAGCGACCACGCCTTCCGATCCGACACGGAAGCCGATGCGACGGCCGGTCTTTACCCGCACCATGCTGCGGAATTCGCCGAGATCGTCGAGGCGTTGGCTCGTAAACGGCCGAACGCTGCTTATCTCATCGCGGGGCAACGTCGTTTCGTCACGTCGGCCGCGTCTCTGCTTGCCGACGCAGGTGTGGGCCGTGGGCAGATACGGCGCGACACCTACCTGGGTTACACCCCGCGCGGCGATTCGACGTGAGGTGTCCCGGCCTGCTCGCAACTGACCTCAAGGAAGATCCATGAGCGCCAACGTCATTCCCATTCCGCTGGCCATGAGCAATACTTTTCTTCTGCGCGGCGACAGACCCATCCTGGTCGACGCTGGTAAGCCTGGCGAGGACGACCGCTTGATAGCCGAATTGGCCCGAGCTGGAGTGAAACCCGAGGACTTGGCGCTGATCATCCTGACGCACGGGCATACCGACCACACCGGTGCGGCCAGGACCTTCGAACGGTTCGGGGTACCTATTGCAATCGGCGCCGGAGATCGAGACCTCTTGAGAAACGGGAAGAATGGGGTGCTTCCTGCGACCGGGGCCGTTGGCAATGTACTGCGGCCTTCGGTGAAGCGGATGACCTGCGAGGGGGTCACACCGCAGATTTTGGTGACCGAGCCATTGCGACTCGACGAGTACGGGTTCGGCGGCGAAGTCCTGCCGGTTGCAGGCCACACGCCTGGCTCTTGCGCGGTGGGCCTCGATTCCGGCGAGTTCATCATCGGTGACCTTTTGCGAGGTGGCTATTGTCTGGGCCATCTTCGCCCCCATCGGCCACTGCGTCACTTCTACGCCGAAGACGTGGGCGAGGTTCGTCGTGCACTCGACGGGCTCCTCGAGAGGGACCCACGGCGGTTCTACGTGGGACACGGCGGCCCAGGCGTGGACTTGGCTTCCGTGCGCGCCCGCATCGACAAGGTCGCACCCCATCGCTGAAAGCGCGACTCAATCCACGCGTCGTGGCACCGACCAGGAGCATCAGGCGCCGAGGATCACCGCCTCGATCTCGGACCACGCGTGCGCGAGATGATCTCGCATCGAATGCGCGGCATCTCCTTCGTCTTGAATGTAGATGGCATCCAATATTCGTTGATGGGCTGCAGCCGAACTGGACTTGACGACCTCGAACGAATGGCTGTCGAACCGCGCAAACAACGACGAGCGCGCCTCCTCGACAGCCCTGTAAAGGCATCGGTTGCCACTAGCCTCGGCGATCGTCAGGTGAAACGCCGAGTCCGCACGCCGGAAAGACACGACGTCGGTCGAGTCGAGCAACAGCCGGCACTGTTCAGCCAAGTCGGCGAGCTGGCCGTCACTCCGGCGTTCGGCGGCCAGACTGGCCGCCACGGGCTCAACCCCGAGACGCACCTCGTGGATCTCCTTCAGGTGTGCACGGACATCGAGCGCCCACTGCTGTCGCTGCCGATCGGTCATTGCAGGGACCGCCACCGTCGACCCACCTGTGCTTCCGCGTCGTACGGTGATCAGCCCCTCTCCTTGAAGCACCCGCAATGCCTCTCGGATCGTCAGACGAGACACCTCGAACCTCTCTGCCATTACGCGCTCGGACGGCAGCCGCTCGCCGGGGCGCACCTCGTGCAACCAAATTGCACGCCGTAATCGCGCGACGACCTGTTCGTGAGCTGCCGGAACATTGATGGGGTCGAGTCCGAGAGTGTCGGCAGCCGCCGGCGAAGCCCGCGACACACTCCTATTACGGAGGGCAACACGCTCTAAGACCGACAGCGCAGCCTCCGGCGAGATGGCTCGCTCGGCGGTGACCGACCTGAAGAAAAGCCCTTCGATCGTGGAGACGAAGGTCAGACGGTCGGCGCGGTCCGCGACGTATCGTGCAGCGAATTCGTCGACGGCGCTGAGCCAGCGGCCCAACTCTGCACGTAGGTCGGGCCTCCTCGAGGCCATGAGGTAGACCTCATACTCTGCGATCAGCTCAGGACGGTACTCAACGGTGCTGGCGGCGATGTATTCGGCGAGTTGTTTTAGCGCCGTATCGGGGTCGTCCGGCAACGCCCGGAGGGCGGCGACGTAGCGGTCGTTGATCCTAGTCAGCGCCGCGATCAGTAGATCGTCGACAGTTGAGAATTCACGGGTTATCGACCGAGCATCGAGTCCAGCTTCATCGGATATCGAGCGTCGGGTCAAACCGGCCACGCCGGATCTCCCGATGATCCGCATGGTGGCGTCGATAAGTTGGACCCTACGTCTTCCTTCAGCTGTGGCCTCATCCGATTCAGCCGCGAAGTGGTCGAAGTCGGCCCGCATTTCTTCCTCCTCACATCCAAGTGAAGGTGAGATGAGACCTGCGCCTGATCTCGACTATGGACGTTCCAAAAATAGGGTAGTAAAGATGCGCTGGCGACAATGCAACCGGAGATCGTCTGGCAACGCCAGCGCTGGCTGTCCAGGGTCGACGGAGCCGAGTGTGTCAACGGTTCCTGAAAATTGACCCACTTCGGGTGTCGCAAAGTTGACCGTCCACGCGCTGGGAGTCGCCGCTTGCACGCTATGTCATTTTTAGCGTTGGCGAGCGGATGGGGAGGCAGCGCGGCAGGACGTGGATTTGTACGGTGGGGCGAGTTCTGTATCGCGACCTCGCTGCGGTAGCTGGTTCAGTCAGAACTTCCTGACACCGGGACGTCGGCGGAGAGTTGACTCGTGCTGACCGTCTGGTGGAGCTATTGTTTGACGGAGTCGCCGGGTTTGTGTTGTGACGGTGCGAGTATTGGCGCGCGACAACCACATCGAGAGCTGAGCGTTGAAGTCTAACGGCGAGACGAACTGCCTTCCGGGAGAAAAGAGGACTCCAGATAGCCGTTGACCCGCTCGACCAGATTCATGTACTCCGGGTCTTGTGGCGGAGCCAAATGAATGCGGGTGGCTCAAGTGCCGGCGAACGCCGTCGCCACGGTCGACACTGGGCGTGCGAGACCAGACATTTCACAAGCCATTTCGCAACAAATCAAGTCGAAGGCGACGTAACGTCACGCACTGCGAGGCCGACTGTCCGTTACCCAGCCACAGACTAAAGCTAGGGGAGAAGTCGGCCCGATAGTCGGCCAATGGCGGACGGATGGGGGATCCGCCGCAGACTTGACCGCTACCCAGGCAGGCCTGCAGCCCGTACGGCATCGCGGATGATTGCCCGCTCCGCATCGGCCAGCGGAACAACTGGGGGTCGTGAGTACGCCTCGTCGATCCTGCCCAGCACTTTGAGTCCCTCCTTCATCCTGTTGAACTGATCGATTACAGGCGCGGCATAGAAGACTTGCGTCAAGTCGTAGATCCGGTCAGACGTGTCGCGAGCAGCCTTGAGATCGCCACCCTCGACCTCGCGAAAGAAGGTTCCGATAGTCGCGATCGTTGAGGATCGTGGAGTCGGCACCAATCATGATCAGACCAAAGGTGACCAGGCCCATGAACACGATGATCCCGGCATGCATTCCTTCAAGGGACACCATCAGGAGCTTGCGGATCCCGCTGGACGTCGGCCGGGAATTGTCGCACAGAGGCGTTCGGATTGGTGTCTGGCAGCGGTGGACCGACCCGCAGCCCGGGACCTAACCGGGGTAGGCGCCGCGCAGCCGTGCGCCGTGCTTGCACCAAGTGCATGCTGACGTGGCGAAGTGTCGAGGCGTTGGAGGTCGTGTTGGCACCGGGGGCGTCACCCGGGTTGCAGGGGGCGGGTGCCCGTGCGGGGTGCCTCGTCATCGTGCGAGACCAGAAGCGGTGTGCGGTATCGTCCCTCCGGCGGCACCCTTTACAGCGCGAAGTCGGGTCGCGCCGCCCAGCAGGAGAGAGGGCCTTCATGTCGGATGCGTCGGTCGAACGAATTCTCGAAGAACTGCAGGCGGCGTGGAACAGCGGCGACGGTCATCGTCTCGCCGCGGTATTCGCCGAGGACGCAACGATGGTCGACGTCCGGGGGCGAATGCTGAAGGGTCGGTCGCACATTGGTGATGAACACCAGACACTGTTCGAGACGATCTTCAAGGAAAGTACTTTCCAGATCGAGCTCCTCGACGCGTACAGCTTGGGCGAGGGCTTGGTCTTGGTGCACACCTCGTCGATCGCGCACATTCCAGATGGTCCCCGCGCCGGCCAAAACCATGGCATTCAAACCCAGCTCATCCGCAACGGGGAGATCTTCGCATTCCAGAACACTCTCTGCGCTGAGTAAGGGCATCGGCCCGCCGGCGGTGGGACGTCGCACCTGACAGCAACGCGAGACACTTGACCGGTGGTGGCAGCCTGACTGCGCCATCGGCGTAGGACCAGCTGAGCCCAACGCGCCGCTGCAGGAGACAACGGCCTCACCGGTCACTTGTGAAGCTGGCTATGCTTCGTGGATTCCTCCGGGGTCAGATGTCTGACCCAGCCGAGCTTCCCGATGAATTGGTGATCAGCGCGATCACGCTGGCTGAGCTGTCCGTAGGTCCACACGTCGCCCATGACGATGCTGAGCGCGGCGCTCGGCAGCAGCACCTGCAGCAGGCCGAGGCGGATTTCGACGTCCTACCGTTCGATGGGGATTGCGCCCGGGCGTTTGGAGCCGTAGCAGCGGCGCTGCGTGCGGCGGGTCGCAAGCCGACTGCGCGCGCCTATGACGCTCTTATTGCCGCCAGTGCAATCGCACATGGAGTGCCGCCGGTCACGTGCAACCCCACCGACTTCACTGGAATCCCGCGACTGGAACTACGGTCAGTTAACCACCCGCATCACCGATGATACTTACAGGCGCTTCAATAGGGTTGCGATACAACGTGACTCGAAGCTAGATGACATGATCGTCGCTATCGTGCACTTTGATCTGTCGGGACGGCGTGCGCGGACTTATAGAAGGTCACTTGGCTCAATGTCGAGAACCGAGTAGAGCGGGTTGAGCTCGGCGGCGGAGCGGGTTTCGGTACCGGCGCCGTCGACGTAACGCTGCGAGGTGACCATGGATTCGTGTCCGAGGAGCTTCATCAGGGCGTATACGCTGACGTTGGCGTTGGCGAGTTCGCTGGCAAAGGTGTGGCGAGACCGTGCACCAGTGCGCCGGAGGTGCGTTCGCCGTTGATGCTGGCCTTCTTGAACGCTCGCAACAGTCGATGCTGCAGCGTTACGCGGGTGATGCGTTTTCCGTCGGCCCCCACGAATAGGTGAGCGTTGGGGAAAACTGTTGTTGCACACCGTTGCTAGATTCGCGTCGGCGGGCCTGGGGGAAGCGGATGGAGCGTGTCTGCAGGTAGTCGTCAACGAGGTTGAGCAGGTCTTTGGCGACGGGTAAGCGACGGTCGTTGTTGCCCCTCCCGCGTACGTGCAGCACGCCGCCGTCGTCGGTGCGGCGGAAGTCGCCGACATTTGGCGTGGAGGATTTCCTCGGCCCGCAGGCTGGCCAACAACGAAGTGAAGACGATGGCGCGGTCGCGCTCGGGCCAGTCGCTGGATCGCGCTTCGCCACCGTCACGACACCGGCACCTGGCAGTCGACCACCGAGGGCCCCTGCTGCTGGAGGCGCACCGCCCCGTCGATCACCACTCGGCAGGCGAGTGCCGAACCGTCGGCTGATGCGGTGACCCCCGAGGAAAAGCTGAGCTCCGGTGATGCCATGACGAACGTCCACGGCACACGCATGTCCACCGCGCGGCTGACGCCCGTGGCGTCGATGTAGGACGCCGTTCCCGCCGCTCCGTCCGTCCCGTCCACCTCGTAGGCCACTGTGTGCGGTCGCTGATGACCTAGCGACGGCGGCTTCGGCGAATGCCCCACCGCCAGATCAGGTATGTCGCTGAGCCGGACGACTTGGCCCTTACCGCCGTCGCGACCATCGAAGGAGCGGTCCTTTTGTGCGTTGCGAACCAGTCCGTCGAACCACTCGACGCCGCCGAGAGGGTCCTGCTGCACCTCGTCGAGCACTCGACCGGTCCTCGACGTTCCGGCTTCGACGACTCATTTGCTCCATCAAGAGACTAACTGAACACGCCGCCAGGTTTACCCGGTCGCGCTTCGTGGTGGTGGCACCACCGCCCGATGTGAGTGCCGGGAAGCCCAAGAGCGGACGTATTCGCATCACGTGCGAATAACCAACTTAAGAACTGACATAATGTCGCTTATCGGCACAACGTTGACCATGCGATGGGGTGGATGCCCGTGAATGCCTCTGTGTCAGTGCCCGATTCGGTTTGGCTAGACAGTCTTTCGCGCACGACGCTGGTGCTGCTCTCCGGCCATCAACGGCACTCGAATCTGCAACCCTCCCGCGCCGCGACTGCCGTCGATGCGTCCCAGCGGCTTCATTCCAGCCGAAGTCATGGCCCCCTGGCCGACGAGACAGGCGCTCCGAACGCCCTTGCTCTATACGTAAATTCGTCACAGTGACGATATGACGGCGTCTTGGTCCCGTCCACGATTCTCTTGGCGACGCGGCGGATGGCGCGCCACCGTCCGGTGCGAAAGCCTAGCGCGGCAGGCCGAATCGCAGGGCCGAAGCATCCGGTGGCTAGCCTTGGGGCGCCTGCCCTTTACCCGTTGTCAGACCTAATGGGCGCGGGACGCGTAGCGTCGGTGCGTGCGCTCACCGCTCTGGCTCGTCGTCCTCGTCGGCGTGCTCGTCACCGCGTTTCTGCCGGTGCCCACCGTCCGCGCCGACGTCCCGGGGCGGGCGGTCGTCATCGTCTCCGGTGGCGACGCCGTCAGTCCGTTCACCACTCCGGATGCCGCCTGCGCTACGGGGTTGGCCGCCGGCAACACCGACACCGGGCTGCGTGAGGATCTTCTGAGCGGTAACGAAATCGTCTACACGTCACCGGCAATGGCCGGCCGCGGGCCGGTGGTCGAGCAAGGTGGTTTCGGCGCGTTCGGCGACTGTCCGATCACGCTGCCCGAGAACATGACGGTCGACTCGACGGCCAGCATCGACCTCGCCGGCGAACACCTCGCGCGTTTCGTCACCTACCTGCACGACACCCTCGACGTCGGCGAGGTCGACTTCGTCGCCCATTCGATGGGCGGCCTGTACTCGCGGTCGGCGATCCGCGTCCTCCAGGGCATCGCCTCTCCGGTTCGCATCCGATCGTTGACCACCATCGGAACCCCGTGGGAGGGGTCGTTTCTCTCCGACTACGCCAACGGCATCACACCGCTGTCGGACTGCCTCGGAGACGCGTTCTGCGAGAAGAGCATGCAGGTCATGAAAGACGAAGTGACACGGCTGATGTCGGGATCCGGACGCGAAGTCAACCAGGGCTACCTCATGGGCGCCACGGGCTGGAACGACGCACAGGCCGGCGTGCTGGACGACATTCCCGTGGTCCTCATCGGCGGCGCCCGCTTCACCCACGCCGGGGCCGCCAACCCCATGGTGTGGCCCAACGACGGCATCGTCACACGCACCAGCGCGCTTGCCACCGACGTCGGCGACCGCGTGCTGCCTCATCGCCGCTGTCTCGCCTTCGACGACACGCACAGCATCTTCATCGCCGACGCCGCGGGTTTGCCGTGGACCGACGCGCTGACATGGGATCCGCGAGTCTTCGACGCCGTCCGTGGCGCCATCGACACCGCGGACACCGAATTGTCCCGACCCAACCGCGTGGGCTGCTGACGCTGGGTCGGGTCAGCGAGTCTCGTTGGCGTCACCGGGGTGTGGCACGTTGTCCTCGTCGACGTAAGCGGCGTGGTCGGTGTCGACCTCGGAATGGTCGCGCGGGCCCTCGTTGGATCCTTGGGCCTCCACCGCGTCCGCAGCGTCGCTGGGCATCGTCATGAGCACATCCTCTTGCTTGAATCCGCCGGGCTGCTCCCGCCGGAATGACACGTCGGGGTGGGTGCCCCAAATGGGGTCCGCTGAATCGGATACGACCGACATCCGGATTCGACAGCCGATCCGACCCTGCACGCTCGGCGGGTGCGGCATCATCATCTGGCACGGCCACCCCCAACCGGAAGGTCCCATGCCCGAGCAAGAATCCTCTCAGCACGGCGACGTCGAGAATCTCGCCGACGCACTTCTGGCGGCCATCGAGGAAGGTGCCGAGGCGGGCCCTGACGAGGAGCAGTCCTCCCCCGACCTCGTCGGCGGCGCGGCCTTTGCCTTTCGGCGACTGGGCATCGAATTCGTCCGTCGCTACAACCGTCTCGACGTGGCGGCCGAGCCCGTCGCCCTGACCGACCCGGTCCTCTTCGTCGCCAATCACGGGTTCGGTGGCATCTTCGACCTCAACGTGTTCGCGGTCGGGGCCACGTTCGAGGAACTCGAACTGGATCGTGACGTGACCATCTTGACCCACCAACTGGCGTGGACGCTCGGTGTCGGCCGCCTCATCGAGCCGCTAGGGGCGCGACCGGCCAGCTCGGAGTCGGCGCAGGACGCGTTCGACCGCGGCGAGCATGTCGCCGTGTTCCCGGGGGGCGACGTCGACGCCGCCAAGGCCTGGGAGGACCGCAATCGCATCAAGTTCAACGGGCGCAACGGGTTCGCGCGTTTGGCGATGGAGGCCGGCGTGCCCATCGTGCCGATCGTCACCGCCGGTGCCGGCGAGTCGCTATTCGTCATCTCCAGTGGAGAACGTCTGGCCCGGGCGATTCGTCTCGACAAGCTGCTGCGCGTCAAAGCGGCGCCGGTGAGCGTCTCGCTGCCCTGGGGCCTCAGCATCGGGGCCGTCGGCATGCTGCCCTACTTGCCGTTGCCCACCAAACTGACGACCCGCGTGCTGCCCGCCATGACGCCGGACGACGGCGAGGACGCCGCCGACTACGCGACGCGCGTGGAGGCCGTGATGCAGGAGGCCATGACGGACATGACCGCCAACCGGATCCCGCTCATCGGGTAGTCACGCGGCCGTCGCCGGACACGGCCGCTAGTAGAGGTACCGCGCCATGCCGCCATCGACGTTCAACGTCACCCCCGACACGTAGGAAGCGCGCGGGGACACCAGGAAGGCTGCCACGTCGGCGATTTCGTCGGGCGTCCCTACTCGGCCGGCGGGAACGCCGTCGAGCACCTCCGGTGGCAGACCACCGGGGAAGACCTGTTCGACGCGACCGGTCTGGATGTATCCGGGCGCCAGGCAGTTGACCGTGATTCCGTCCCGGCCGACGTCTCGAGACAGGCTCTTGAGGTATGCCGTGGACGCATTTCGCACCATGCTCGACACCCCCAGATTGGGCATCGGCTCCTTGACGCCCGTGGCAGTCACCGCCAGAATTCGGCCGGCGCCACTGCTGCGCAGATGCGGCAGGCTGGCCCGGACAAGTCGAATCAGGGGTAGCACCAACGAGTCCACACCGGCCAGCACCGACCCCTCACTGATGTCCTTGGCTGCCTCCGGCGCCGGCCCGCCGGTGTTCCACACCACGACGTCCAGACGGCCGAATTCGGCGACGGCGGTGTGGACCACGCCGTCGACGGCGTCGGCGTCGGTCAAGTCGGCGACGTGGGCGACGGCGCCCAATTCACTTGCACGCTGCTGCAACACGTCTCGGCGACGAGCCGTCATGATCACGTCGGCGCCCTCGGCGGTCAGCCGACGCGCGATGGCCAAACCGATGCCCGACGACGACCCACAGACGATGGCCGCACGGCCCCGCAGCTCGAGATCCATGCGTTCTCCTCGTCGCAGCCCCGCCTGTCACGGTAGCAACCTGGGGCCTACCGCTCCCGAGGCGAAGCGGCGTGGCTGCCGTTCCCCCACGCTGACGACAGCTCGCCGTCACGACGGCGCTGCCAACTGTTCATCGCATCGTGATCCGACTCGGCCCTTCGTCGGCGATGACGACCGCGAGCCTTCGGTAACGTCGACACCACATGAGCGCCCTGATCACCGAGACCGCCACCCCGACGTCTTCGGCCCACGACGACCTCCCCCACGTCCTCGCCGACACCGTCGACGAGATCCTGCGCACCCCCAGCTCGCGAGGAACCATTCATCTCGTCTGTGCGGCGCTTGCGATGGTCGCCGCCGCCGCCCTGGTACCCGCGGTGTCGTCATCCGCACGACCCCACGCCGGTCTGGCAACGTTCGTCTACGGCGTGTCGATCGTCGCCATGTTCAGCGTGAGCGCCGTGTACCACCGAGTGCGGTGGCGCAGCACGGCCGCTCGCACCTGGATGAAGCGTGCCGACCATTCGATGATCTTCGTCTTCATCGCAGGCAGCTACACACCGCTGGCGGTACTGGCCATGCCGCCGCAGACGGCGAAGCTCGTGCTCACGATCGTCTACTCGGGTGCGGCGGCGGGAATCGTCCTCAAGATGTTCTGGCCTTCGGCCCCCCGGTGGGTCGGAGTGCCGCTCTATCTGATCCTCGGTTACACGGCGGTCTTCTTTGCCGGGGTCTTGCTCGACGGTGCGGGACCGGCCGTCGTGGGTCTCCTGTGTGCCGGTGCCGTCCTCTACAACATCGGCGCAATCCTCTACGGTGCCCGGTGGCCCAACCCGTGGCCACGCACGTTTGGCTACCACGAGTTCTTCCACGCCTTCACCGCCGTCGCCGCGGCCTGCCACTTCGCGGCCATCTCGTTGGTCGTCCTCTAACACCGACGACGCGATCCCGTCCGCCGTTGCCGCACATGGTCGTTGGGCGTTCGCTCCCAATCGACTGACAGTGCACTGACGATGCCCGTTCCGAGGCGTCAAACTCAGACACGTCGGCTACACCGGTGGGGTCGGGAGCAAACGATGTTCGATGAAAGGCCACGATGACGAAGAATCGATGGACCAGATTGGCCGCCGGCGCGGCGGTTTCAGCGTCCCTGGCAGGCGCCGGATTGGGTCTGCTTCCCGCGCTTGCTCATGCCGACCCGCCGTGCCCGCCCGGCCAGTTCTGTGGACCTGGCGGACCTGGCGGACCCGGACAGGGCGACCACGGGAACCGCGGCTGGCATGACGGCGGTTGGCAGAACGGACCGGGCGGACCCGGCGGACCAGTGCCCCCACCTCCTGGCGGCCCCGGCGACCCCGGCGGACCGCCACCTCCACCGGCCTGGCGGCCGGCCCCGCCGCCACCGCCGGGCTTCCAACCGGGTCCCGTCCCGCCACCACCGCCGTGGCAGCAGCCAGTGCCGCCGCCGCCGTGGGCTCCGCCGCCGCCGCCCCCGCCGCCGTGGCAGCAGGATGCACCGGTGATCTGGGATCAGGGACAGAACGCTTGGGGTTTCTGGCTCGGGCCCATCTGGATTCCGCTGTAACCGATCGCGCTGGGCTGTCGCTGAAGGTCTACTTCAGCGGCAGCCCGGTGATCGCCCGGGCCATCACCAGGCGCTGAATCTCGCTGGTGCCCTCGAAGATGGTGAAGATCTTGGCATCTCGGTGCATGCGCTCCACGGGATAGTCCCGCGTGTAGCCGTTGCCGCCGAGAATCTGTATGGCTTCGTCGGTGACGTAGACCGCCGTCTCGCTGGCGGCGAGTTTGGCCATCGAGCCCTCGGCGTTGACGAACGGCTTGTCGTTGCGGGCCATCCACCCCGCCCGCCACACCAGCAGCCGCGCGGTGTCGATCCGAGTCCTCATGTCGGCGAGCTTGAACGCAACCGCCTGGAAATCGCCGATCTTGCGGCCGAACTGCTCGCGCTCCTGCGCGTAGTCGAGGGCATATTCGTACGCCGCCCGGGCGACGCCCAGGGCCATCGCACCCACCGTCGGGCGGGTGCGTTCGAAGGTCTTCATGGCGGCTTGGCCAGCCGAGCTCTTGCCCTCGCGAGCCCGGGCAATCCGTTCGTCGAACTTCTCCTTGCCGCCGATGATCAGCCGACCCGGGATGCGGACGTCGTCGAGGACCACCTCAGCGGTGTGCGATGCCCGGATGCCGTGCTTCTTGAACTTCTGGCCTTGGCTGAAGCCCGGGGTGTCCGGCGGGATGATGAACGTCGCCTGACCACGCGAGCCTAATTCCGGGTGCACGGACGCCACGACGATGTGCACGTTGGCGATGCCGCCGTTGGTGGCCCATGTCTTCGTGCCGTTGATGATCCACTCGTCGCTGGCCTCGTCGTACCGGGCTCGGGTGATGATGGCGGACACATCCGAGCCGGCTCCGGGCTCCGAGGCGCAGAACGACGCGAGAAGGGGATCCTCGACCGTGCCGAACATCTGAGGTAGCCACTCCCCCAACTGCTCTGGGGTCCCAGTCGCGGCCAACGACGCTGCGGCCAGACCGGTGCCCAGAATCGACAGGGCGATGCCCGCGTCACCCCAGAACATCTCCTCGAACACGGTGAGCAGCCCGAGGCCGGTGGGTTCAGCGGCCTGGGTCGCGAAGAGCTCCACGGAGTACAACCCGACCTTGGCGGCCTCTTGGATGATCGGCCACGGGGTTTCCTCCCGCTCGTCCCACTCCGCCGCCGCGGGCCTGACGACCTTCTCGGCGAAGTCGTGAACCCAGTCACGAACTTCGATCACGTCGTCGGAGAGCTCGAGCGAGAACGTCATGCGACAGTTCCTTCCGGATGGGCTGGCTGCGCGCAGCAACCATGGCGCGCTATTCGGTGAACGACTGTACGCAGTGTTTCTGGGTACCGCGTGACGGACCCCCGTCGGTCAGACGGCGCGAATCCGCCGTCGCCCGGGTCAGCGGTTGAGCCACCAAATGCGGCTCGACAGCACGGTCGCGAACGCGCACCACGCCGGGTAGGCCCAGAGTGCCTTCGCGGGGGTGCCGTTCACCCGAACCGCGCGCGCGGTGAGGTCGGCGCTGCTGACGGCCAGTGCACCGGCGAGCACTGCCGACGGGCCGAGCTGGCGGCGGTTGAAGAAGAGCCAGGACCAGCTGCCGTTGAGGACCAAGTTGAGGACGAGCAGTTTCGTGTAGGTCCGGGCCTCGTCATGGGCCCCGCGGTCGTCGAGCGCGTCGAGGGTGGCCGCCGACACGACGGCGACGTCGGTGTAGAGCAACGGCCACACGATCGGGAAGGCCTGCTTCGGCGGTTGAAAACTCGGTTTGCGGAGCGTTTGGTACCACTTCGACTGAACTGCGGGTCCGGTGGCCAAACCGCCGAGCACGGCGGTTGCCGCGGCGGCACCTGCCGTCTTCGCGAGGGTGAGCGCGCGCATGCGACTCCTTTCGACCTTTCGAACGTACCTGGCAACGGATTACCGCAAGCGGATTCCGCGCCGAGGAGACGTCAGAGTGCCGAATCCGATTGTCTGGATGTAAATTCGTTGCGGAATCGCTTGCGAAGGTCACCATGATCGGCGATTGTTTATCCACGGTGCACGGGTTGAGTGCGGATCGCGTCCCAATGGGACGCGCCCGGGCCTCGTGCCGAGATCCTTAGGAGGTAGTCCTGAGCGGCACACGCGGCACCACAGTCGGCGGCTCCACCACCGACATCAATACCGGCGTTCCCGTGCCGGGTACGCCGGTCATCGAGATCGACCACGTGACGAAGCGCTTCGACGACTACGTCGCCGTGGCCGACGCCGACTTCTCGATCGCCTCCGGTGAGTTCTTCTCGATGCTCGGTCCGTCCGGCTGCGGGAAGACCACGACGCTACGCATGATCGCCGGGTTCGAGACGCCGACCGAGGGCGCCATCCGGCTCGAGGGCGTCGACGTGTCGTCGGTGTCCCCGCACAAGCGCAATGTCAACACGGTCTTCCAGCACTACGCCCTCTTCCCACACATGACGGTGTGGGACAACGTCGCCTACGGACCGCGTAGCCAAAAGATAGAGAAGTCCGAAGTCACCCGGCGGGTCGACGAACTGCTGGAGGTCGTGCGGCTCACCGACTTCGCCAAGCGCAAGCCGGCGCAACTCTCCGGCGGCCAGCAACAACGCGTCGCGCTGGCCCGGGCGTTGGTCAACTACCCCAGCGCGTTGCTGCTCGACGAGCCGCTCGGTGCGCTGGACCTGAAGCTGCGCCACGCCATGCAATTCGAGCTCAAGCGCATCCAGCGCGAGGTCGGCATCACGTTCATCTACGTGACGCACGACCAGGAGGAAGCGCTCACGATGAGCGATCGGATCGCGGTGATGAACGCGGGAAACGTCGAGCAGATCGGCACCCCTACCGAGATCTACGACCGTCCTGCCACGGTGTTCGTGGCAAGCTTCATCGGGCAGGCCAACCTGTGGCCCGGCGTCCAGAATCGAGTCGACGGCGATCTCGCCGAGCTGTCCGTACTGGGCACGACGCTGCGGGCCAAGCCGGGTGACACCAAGATCGAACCCGGCGGGCAGGCAACCCTGATGGTCCGTCCCGAGCGCGTCCGCGTGTCGATCGAGCCGCCGACCGGCGACGTCGCCACGGTCGCGGCCACGGTGACCGACCTGACGTTCCAGGGGCCGGTGGTGCGGTTGTCGATGGACGCCCCCGACGGGTCTCCGATCGTCGCCCACGTGGGCAGCGAACAGAACTTGCCGCTGCTGCGCCCTGGAGACCGGGTGCACGTCGCCTGGGCGCCGGACGCGTCCTTGGTTCTGCCGGCCGCCGACATCCCCACCACCGAAGACCTCGAGGAGATGTTCGACGCGCCCCTCGAGCCCTGACATCCACGCAATCCCGAGCGCCCCGCTCCGAAAAGCCCTCCCGTTACCCCTGAAAGGCACCCCATGGCGAACGAGTTCGACCCTCGGCAGCTGTCTCGGATTGCGTCGACCCGAACGTCGCGGCGACGACTCCTCGGCGGCGGCGCGGCAGCGGCGGCGGCACTGGCACTTGGCCCGTCGTTCCTCGCCGCGTGCGGTTCGAGCAGCACCACCAGTTCCAGCAGTTCGTCGGCGCCGCCACCCGATGACGGCAAGCCCGCGAGCGGCAACCTGCGCATCTCGAACTGGCCGCTGTACATGGCCGACGGATTCGTGGCCGCCTTCCAAAAGGCCAGCGGTCTGACCGTCGACTATAAGGAAGACTTCAACGACAACGAGCAGTGGTTCGCCAAGAACAAGGAGCCGCTGTCGCGCAAGCAGGACATCGGGGCCGACCTGGTGGTGCCCACCCAGTTCATGGCTCTGCGGCTCAAGCAGCTGGGCTGGCTCAACGAGATCAGCGAAACCCGCGTGCCCAACCGAAAGAATCTGCGGCCCGACTTGCTGAACGACAAGTCCGACCCGGGCCGCAAGTTCACCGCGCCCTACATGAGCGGCATGGTGGGCCTTGCCTACAACAAGGCGGCAACGGGCCGCGAGATCACCAAGATCGACGATCTGTGGGATCCGAAGTTCAAGGGCAAGGTCAGCCTCTTCACCGACATGCAGGACGGCCTCGGCATGATCATGACCTCGCAGGGCGGTGACGTCGCCAACCCCACGATGGACTCCGTGCAGAAGGCCGTCGACCTGGTGAAGGAACAGAAGGACAAGGGTCAGATCCGTCGATTCACCGGAAACGACTACGCCGACGACTTGGCCGCGGGCAACATCGCGATTGCCCAGGCCTACTCCGGCGACGTCGTCCAATTGCAGGCCGACAACCCGGATCTCGAATTCATCATCCCCGAGTCCGGTGGTGACTGGTTCATCGACACCATGACCATCCCGTACACCACCCAGAACCAGCATGCGGCCGAGGCGTGGATCGACTACGTCTACGACCGGGCCAACTACGCGAAGCTGGTGGCGTTCGTGCAGTACGTTCCGGTGCTGGCCGACATGACCGACGAGCTCAACAAGCTCGACCCCAAGCTCGCCGCGAACAAGCTGATCAACCCGCCGCAGGACTTCCAGGACAAGTTGCACACTTGGGCTGCGCTGACCGACGAGCAGACTCAGCAATTCAACACGGCCTACGCGGCGGTCACCGGTGGCTAGGCGTCGGGTGCGCTCGTGGCAGGAGTAGCAAGCAGCAGTCGCCAGCGCAGCAAGATCGCGCCGTACCTGATGATCCTGCCGGGTCTGGCGTACCTGGCCATCTTCTTCGTGGTGCCGTTCTGGTCGCTGTTCCGGACGTCGCTGTCGAGCATGGGCGGCTCGATCTACCTGCCGCAGTTGACGTTTGCGTGGAACTTCGGCAACTACGCCCATGCGCTGTCGACGTATCAAGACCAAATCCTGCGCTCGCTGCTGTATGCCTTCACCGCGACCGTGGTGTCGTTGGCGATCTCCTATCCGCTGGCATACGTCATCGCGTTCAAGTCGGGGCGGTACAAGAACCTCCTTCTGGGCTTGGTGGTCCTGCCGTTCTTCGTGACGTTCCTGGTGCGTACGTTGGCCTGGAAGACGATCCTGGCCGACGACGGCATCGTGGTGCAGACGCTCAACACCCTTGGTCTGCTCCCTCCGGACGGACGGCTCCTGTCGACCAGCTGGGCGGTCATCGGCGGGTTGATCTACAACTCGATGACGTTCATGATCCTGCCGCTCTACGTGAGCCTGGAGAAGATCGATCCTCGGTTGCTCGAGGCGTCTCGCGACCTGTACTCCTCGGGCACCCGGGCGTTCACCAAGATCATCTTCCCGTTGTCGGTGCCCGGTGTGCTCGCAGGGAGCCTGCTGGTCTTCATTCCGGCCATGGGTGACTTCATCAACGCCGACTATCTGGGCAGCACGCAAACCACGATGATCGGCAACGTGATTCAAAAGCAGTTCCTCGTGGTCAAGGACTACCCAGGCGCTGCCGCACTCAGCTTCCTGCTGATGGCGATGATCCTGGCGGGCGTGCTGTCCTACACGCGGGCCCTTGGTACGGAGAACCTCGTATGACGGTGCAAGAAGGCGCGGCGGTCGTCGACCTGATCGACCAGCCGCGGCGGTCGAAGCGATCCATCCGCGGCAACGGCAGGTTCGGCGACATCGCCCTGCGGGTGGTCGCCGGGTTGGTGCTGCTCTACATCTTCGTCCCAATCTTCGTGATCGTACTGTTCTCGTTCAACAAGCCCGCGGGCAAGTTCAACTACACGTGGCAGGGGTTCACCCTCGAGAACTGGGCCGATCCCTTCAAGTACCCGGCCTTGGCCGAAGCCCTGAAGATGAGCCTCGAAGTGGCGGCGCTGTCCACTCTGATCGCCTTGGTGCTGGGTACCTTGTTGGCGATTGCATTGGTGCGGCAGCGGTTTCGGGGTAGTGGCGCGGTCGACACGTTCCTGGTGCTGCCGCTGACCGCGCCCGAGGTGGTCATGGGTGCTTCGCTGCTGACGTTGTTCCTCGACCTCGGTTGGGCGACGGGGTTCACCACGATCCTCATCGCGCACGTCGCCTTCGAGATCAGCTTCGTGGCGATGACGGTGCGCGCCCGAGTCCGGGGTTTCGACTGGACGCTCGAGGACGCCTCGATGGACTTGGGGGCCAGTCCCACCCGGACGTTCTTCCGGGTGACTCTGCCCCTGATCGTCCCGGGCATCGTCGCGGCGGCGATGCTGTCGTTCGCGCTCTCGCTCGACGACTTCATCGTGACCTACTTCGTGAGCGGGTCGACGGTGACCTACCCGCTGTACGTCAACGCGGCGACGAAGGCCGCCGTGCCACCTCAAATCGACGTGCTCGCCACCGCAATCCTGGTGATCAGCCTCGTACTACTGATGGCGGGAACGCTGTACCGCCGCAAGCGAATCGCGCCCTAGGCGGCCCGTTCGGCCGCCTTGCCTCGATGCGCCGACAGCGCACTGCGGGTGCGGGGCGAAAGGCCGGGCTCGACCATCGGTCGCCGGCGACGGTGGATGCGCGCAACCTCCACGACGACCGAGGCCACCTGGTCCGGCTCGCCGTGCACGGTGAAGGTCCGACGATCCCACCACATCATCTTGGTCTCGTACCGCGCGTCGGGGTACGGCGTGGCGGGAATGGGCGCCACCACCCCGCCGGTGGACCGCCATCGCTCCAGGGTGTGTGCCGCCGAGGTGGCCATGTAGTAGTCCACTCCCAACAGGGCAACGAGGTGAAACCCGCTGCGGGCGTGCAGTTTTGCCCGCTGCCTGGTGCAATGGCCGCCTCCGTCCATCCACGCGGCCTTCATCTCGATGACGCCCGACGGGATGCGTTGCGCCAGCATGGTGCGTACTGCGGACTCCCCCGGCTGACCCGCCCATTCGACGACGGCATGGGAGTCGGTCGGTGCGGCCAATGCGCCCTTGGTTCGGACACCGCCGATGACGCGGCCGTCGACGTCGGTCATCACCCAGAACAGCGCGGTGTCGGCGGCGCACCGTTCGGCGTCGGCGTCGATGGCGTCACTGACGCCGAACTTGGCGTAGCTCGCGACAGCGCCCCGGTGGTATTCGCCGAATAGATCGGGTGCTGCCGCGGGTTCGGCTATCGTGACCGCGCATTCCGCAGCCGAGTCCCACCAGGACATCGTGCCTCCCGGCACGTACTGACCTGGTTTTGCGAGTTCCAACGTCGTCATGGCTCCGCTTTCATCGCCGATTCTGCCAACTAGAGCAATATAATACCTTTGGTCAGAATGTGCTCTAAGCAGGGCTTTGCGTTCCACGAAATATAGGTAGCAAATTAATTGCCCAATTGAACAAGCGATTTGGTTCCCAGTAGCCAATGGCGCTCGGCGGGCCGCCGCCCATGGGCAAGGACCAGCGCTCGTCGGCGTAGAACGACGGATTGCGCAGTTGCTCGTCGGCGCGTGAAACTCGAGGCGACGTTGCTGTGGACGCCGATCGGGAGGAGCGCGGCACCGCGCGTGTCGGGTCGGCCGTCAAGCCACGTCGACGAGGGCGGGGGTTCGCGATCCGCTACGGGCAGCGCCGATTCCGGCGGCGACGACCAGGCAGATGCCGACCAGGCCGGCGCCGTCGGGCGCCTGCGAGAGCACGGCGAATCCGATCACCATGGCGAACGCCGGCTCGACGGCCATGAGCGTGCCAAAGGCCGCGGTGGTCAACCTGCGCAGCGCCATCAGCTCCAGCGTGAACGGAATCACCGGCAGGAGGGTGGCCAAACCGACTCCCCAGAGCAGGATCTCGGGGGTGACACGCGGTATGACTGCGGGGCCGACGACGAGGGTGGAGAATACGGCGGCCACGGACATGGACAGCGCGAGACCGTCGACGCCTTCCACGCCGTCGCCGACGCGCTGGGTGAGCAGGATGTAGCTACCCCAACACGCGCCGGCACCGAGTGCGTACGCCACGCCGATCAGGTCGACGGCGTCAGCCCACGGCTGGGTGAGCAGCGCGACGCCCGTGGCGGCCAGCGCCGGCCATACGATGCGGCTGCGTCCCTTGCCTCGGACCACCGCTACGCCAAGCGGGCCGAGGAACTCCAGTGCACTGGCCGTTCCGAGCGGAATGCGCTCGATCGACGCCATGAACAACAGCGTGACCGCGGCGGTCACCACCCCGAGGACGACGCATGTCAGTGCGGTCGTCCTGGTGAAGGCCGACGGCCGCGGCCGCACGAAGGCGACGAGCAAGACGCCGGCCCACGTCAGCCGCAACCAGGCCGCCCCCTCGACGCCGATCTGGTCGACCAATCCCAGCGACAAGGCCAGGCCCGCTTGGACGCACAGCATCGACGCCGATGCCATCGTCACTCCGGTGCGGGCCTGATCCTTGGACACGAGTGCATTGAAGGCCACGATTAACGTTCGCGTCCACGTGATAAAAGGGGACATACCGTTCACGAATCGTGGACGGTCAGTCAGATGCTTTCGGCCACCGGCGTGTCGTCGGAGAAGTCGATCTGCGCCTGCGGGTTGCTCACCGCCGTGATGAGACCCGTGCCGAACGCACCGACCCGGTCGTACAGCGTCGCCGCGCCGACACTGATGCCGTCTGACGTCCAGTGCGAGTCGGCCTGGAGATAGATCCACTCGTCGACCGGAAGTCGGGCCAGCGCCACGGTCAGGTCGCCGTTTATGTAGCCGATGCCTGCGGTGCCGAGGTTGGTGACCAGGCTGGTGCCCTCCGCGGAGTAGGCGGCGTTGACCAACGGCGTGTTGCGCACCCCCTCCACCACGTCGATCGCACGGTTGAGGAACCGCTTGCGTGAAGAATTTCGGTGGTCGGCGATCTTGGGACTCCACCCCGCGTCGTCGCTGCCGACCCGCAGTGGGCTGGTCTCGTCCACGTCCGGCGGCGTCGGCAACTCCATGATCGCCGACCATTCCTCCCCGGGTGGCGCCGACGAGCGGCGATACTGCACCAGGGTCGCCTTCGCCACCACGGCGCCGTCCTGGACGAGCTCGCACTCGGAGTTGCGCACCCGCC
Source organism: Mycobacterium yunnanensis (assembly GCF_025823185.1). Taxonomy (GTDB): domain Bacteria; phylum Actinomycetota; class Actinomycetes; order Mycobacteriales; family Mycobacteriaceae; genus Mycobacterium; species Mycobacterium yunnanensis. The sequence continues at coordinate 70,036 of NZ_JACKVK010000015.1, read as the reverse complement.
TGCCGTCGCGCACCAACCGCGCCCTGACGGTGGTCGACACCCCGCGCGCGGCCTTGAAGAGGTCGACGGTCAGGCGCGCGGGCATGAATTCCTCGAGGCCGAACTGGTCCTCGATCGTGCGTGCCGCAAGACCGACCAATGCCGGACCGTTGAGATGATCTGGGCCCCAACGGCTTCGGGCATTGGAGGTGGGTAGGAACGTGTCGGTCGACGTCTGGACGAAGTGAGCCGCACGCGCTGTCATTCTCGAATCGTCGCACGGGGCGGACAATGCCAAGGTGGACACCCGCCGACTACAGTTGCTGCTCGCCCTCTCCCGGCTTGGCTCGATGCGTGCGGTCGCCGAGGCCCACCACCTCACCACCTCGACCGTGTCGCAGCAGATTGCGGCGCTCGCCAGGGACGCCGGGACCGATCTCGTCGAACCGAAGGGGCGACGCGTGCGCCTGACTCCGGCCGGCCGTCGACTGTCCGACCACGCCGTGACCATCCTCGCCGCCGTCGAGGCCGCGCGCGTCGACCTCGATCCGGACGCCGAGCCCGCAGGCACCCTGCGCGTCGGCGGATTCGCCACCGGCATCCGGGTGTCGCTGCTTCCCGTGCTTGCCGACCTCGCCGACACCCACCCCCGCGTCGACGCCATCGTCAGCGAATACGAACCCGTCGAGGCGTTTCGGTTGCTCGTCGACGACGACCTCGACCTGGCCCTGGTCTACGACTACAACCTGGCGCCGGCGTCACTGAATCCCGCGCTGGACGCGGTGGCCCTGTGGTCGACCCCCTGGGGCCTTGGCGTGCGGGCCGACACGACTCACGGCACCACCGCAGACCTGAGCGATTACGCCGACGAGACGTGGATCGTCAACTCGCGCAACACCGCCGACGAAGCCGCCGTCCGCACGCTGGCCGCCTTGACCGGGTTCACCCCGCGGATCGCCCACCAAATCGACAGTCTCGACCTGGTCGAGGATCTCATCCTCGGTGGTTATGGCGTCGGGCTGCTTCCGCTGAATCGGCCCACCCGCGAGGGTGTCTCGGTTCTCCGTCTCGCCGACCCGGCCGTCGTCATGACGGCGTACGCCGCCACCCGCCGCGGACGCGAGAGCTGGGCGCCGTTGCGCGTGCTGCTCGACGGTCTGTGTTCCGTGACCGGCTGCGCGCCGCCCCATCGGGACTGGCCGCGGCCCGCCGCGGCCGACCCCCCTGCTAGCCGGTAGTCGCCCTGGCCGCTAGCGGTGGTCGAAGCCTGGTGGGCAGCGCCGATGCGGCGACGCCGCTGCACGCGGGAGTGTGAGTGCACTCATCCAGCAGCGTCTCGAAAGGCTCGACCATGACGAAGACCACCGAAGTCCAGGGCACGCCGCACTCTCACACGACGCTCTCTCACACGCTGCGTGTCCTCGCCGCTGCGGTCGCCTCCGCGGCCGCCGTCCTCGGACCGCAGGCCACGGGGCTGGCCACGGCGGCCACGGATCCGTCCTGCGCGGCCGTCGAGGTCGTGTTCGCCCGCGGCACCTTCGAAGCGCCGGGCATCGGCGACACCGGTCAAGCCTTCGTCGACGCCCTCAACGCCAAGCTCGGTCAGCCCGTCGCCGTCTACGCCGTCGACTACCCTGCGTCGCTGGACTTCCAGGCTGCCGCCAACGGGGTTGGCGACGCCAGCCGTCAGATCGAGTCGATCGCGACGACCTGCCCCGACACCAAGATCGTCCTGGGCGGCTACTCCCAGGGTGCCGCCGTCGCCGCCTACACCACCGAGAGCGCGATTCCGGCCGGCTTCACCCTGCCCCCGGGGATCAGCGGACCCATGCCGGCCTCGGTCGCCCCCCACGTCGCCGCGGTCGCCCTGTTCGGCACACCGGACCCCTGGTTCTTGGGCCTGGTCGACCACAGTGCGCCGCCCATCGCCATCGGAAACGACTACGCCGCCAAGACCATTCAGCTGTGCAACGCCGGCGACCCGGTCTGCTCGCCCGGCGGCCTCGATCGTGCCGCCCACAGCGCGTACAAGAACAACGGCACCGCGGACCAAGCCGCGGCGTTCGTGGCAACGCAGTTGGCGTCGGCGCCTAGCTCCGCCCGCGACTCGGCCTGAGGGCACCCGACCCCGGTCAGCGCTGACCGAGGGTCAGGGACTGGGCGGTGCGGTAGCGATCGAGCACGTCCGGAGTGGGATCGGCGGTGAACGACGCCGTCTCCCCGACGGTCCACGCGGGCGGCTCGTCACCGCCCGAGATCGTCCACGCGGCCTGCCGCGCTGCGCCGAGCGCGACGTACTCCGCCGGCGACGGGACGTGGACCGGAACCCCCAGGATCGCCGGCGCAATGCGGCGTACGGCCTCCGACCGGGCGCCACCGCCGATCAGGATCACCCGTCCGGCGTCGACGCCCTGGTTCGAGATCTTCTCCACGCAGAACTGTATGGAGGCGAGTAGCCCTTCGACCGCTGCTCGGGCGACGTTGGCCGCCAACAGGTTTCGGGTGGTCACCCCGTGCAGCGCACCGGCAGCGTCAGGCAGGTTCGGCGAGCGCTCGCCGTCGAAGTACGGCACCAGCGACAGTCCCTCCGCGCCGGCGGGAGCCGACAACGCAAGCCGGTCGAACTCGTCGAACTCGACGCCCAGCATCTTGGCGACCGCAGCGAGCACCGGCGCTCCGTTGAGCGTGCACACCAGGGGAAGCTGACGGCCCGTGGCGTCGGCGAACCCGGCCACCAGTCCCTCTGCGTCGTGTGGAGCGGTGTCACCGACGGCACTGACGACACCGGAGGTGCCCAGGGACACCACACAATCACCCGGCCCCACTCCCAGGCCCAGTGCCGCCGCGGCATTGTCACCGGCGCCCGGACCTAGCACCGCACCCGTGGTGGTCCGGCCTGCAGCCTCCGACGGACCGACGACCGGGGGCACCAGCGGCCGGCGTCCCCGCATCGCGAGTTCGAGCAGATCCGGTTGATATTCGCCGTCCTCGGCCGCGAAGTATCCGGTGCCGCTGGCGTCGCTGCGATCGGTGCGAATGTCGGAGACGTCGCTCGACCCGGACAGTCGCCACGTCAGCCAGTCGTGCGGCAGGCACACCGCGGCGGTCGCGTCGGCGTTCTTCGGTTCGGCGTCGACGAGCCACCGCAACTTGGTGGCGGTGATCGCCGCGACCGGCACCACGCCGATGCGGTCAGCCCACTGCCCCGGCCCGCCGAGCTCCTCGACCAAGGCCTCGGCGGCGCGGCTCGATCGGGTGTCGTTCCACAGCAACGCGTCCCGCACGATGTTGCCCGCGCCGTTCAGGCAGACCATGCCGTGCTGCTGGGCGCCGACCGACACCGCGGCGACGTCGTCGAGACCGCCGGCCGCGGCAGCGGCGTCGCCGAGTGCCGCCCACCAGGCGGCAGGGTCGACCTCGGTGCCCCCGGGGTGCGGCGCCGATCCGGAGCGCACCGTCTCGCCGGTGTCGGCGTCACAGATCAAGACCTTGCACGATTGGGTGGACGAGTCGATACCCGCGACGAGGGCCACGCCGACCTCCTTTTGCTCTGGGAACGTCCACCTTAATGGGAAGTCCCACGGTGGAAACGGGCCTCGTCCGGTTGGGGTTTGCGACCGGTCCGCCCGGGGAACAGACCGCGCATGTTGATCCGACGAATAGCGCGTCCCATGCTGGCCACCACCTTCATCACCCGTGGTGTGGAAGCGCTCAAGAGCCCCAAACCAGCCGCCGATGCCGCCCGGCCCACCCTCGAAGGTCTCAGCAAGCTCCCGGATCCCGTCGGCCCCAACGTGCCGACCAACGCCGAGACCGTCGCCAAGGTGACCGCAGGCGTGCAGATCGGTGCCGGCCTGCTGCTGGCCTCCGGGAAGCTGCCCCGGCTGTCGTCCGCCGCCCTTGCCGTGAGCGTCGTGCCGGGCAGCCTTGGTAGCCACGCCTTCTGGAACGAGACCGACCCCGCCCGCAAGGCTGCTGAACGCCGTGCTCTCTTCTCCGACGTCAGCCTCATCGGCGGATTGATCATCGCGTCGGTCGACCTGGAAGGCCGTCCGTCGCTGGGGTGGCGCAGCCGGCGCGCGGCGCGCAAGGTGAGCGAACGCGTCACCAGTGTCCTGCCGTCGGAGGCGCCCAACGCGTTGATCGACCCCGAGCTGGTCGACAAGTGGGGCGAGAACCTGCAGTCCGGTCTGCACGTCGGGGCAGAACGTGGCCGCGAACTGGCCCATGTCGCCCTCGAGCGCGGCTCGGAACTCGCCGACGTCGCCCGCGATCGGGCGCCGGAGCTGGTGGAGGCGGCCCGCGACCGCGCTCCCAAATTGGCGAAGAAGGCGCGCAAGCGCGGGCTCGAATTGGCCGAACTGACCCAGGACCGCGGCAGCGAGTTCGCCGACGTGGCGAGCAAGCGCGGCGCGAAGCTGGTCGACGTCGCCCGCGACCGGGCGCCCGAGTTGGTCGAAGCGGCTCGCGATCGTGGCGCCGAGCTCGCCAGCCTGGCACAGGAGCGCAGCAACGAATTCGCGTCGCTGAGCCGCAAGCAGGCCAAGCAGACTCAGAAGGATCTCAAGCGCGCTCAGAAGGAATTGCAGAAGCGCGTCCGCTAGCGAGAACCACCGCATACGTCGAGGCGGGCGTCACCCGAGCCGGGTGACGCCCGCCTTAGTCGTCCACGGGCTTCTAGATCAGCAGGTCCAACAGGAGCACGACACCGAGACCGCTGACCGAGAGCACGGTTTCCATGATCGACCACGTCTTGATCGTCTGGCCCACGGTCAGGCGGAAGTACTGGTTGACCAACCAGAATCCGGCGTCGTTGACGTGAGAGAAGAACAGCGAACCCGCGCCGACGGCCAGCACGACGAGCGACACCTCACCGGTGGGCAGGTCCGCGACCAGCGGCACGATGAGCGAGGACGCGGTGATGGTGGCGACGGTGGCTGAACCCGTGGCGAGTCGAATCAGAACCGCGATCAGCCAGGCCAGCACGAGCACCGAGATGTTGGCGCCTTCGGCCCAGCGCGCCAGCAGCGTGCCGATGCCCGTGTCGACCAAGACCTGCTTGAAGCCGCCGCCCGCGGCCACGATCAGGATGATGCCCGCTACCGGCGGGAGCCCGGACTCGATGCACGACGTGACCTCGTTGCGGCTCATCCCGGCGCCGCGGCCGAGGGTGAACATGCCGACGACGACGGCGATGAGCAGCGCGATCAACGGGGTGCCGAGGGTGTCGAAGACCGTCCGCAACAGGTTCTTCTTGTCGTCGACGAAGATGTCCACGAGCGCCTTGCCCAGCATGAGCACCACGGGCAGCAGCACCGAGAACAACGTGACGGCGAACGACGGCCGGCGTCGGGTCTCGCCCTCGGTGAAGCGGTCCGCGTCGAAGGTGTCGGGTGCGTCGACGACGACCCACTTCCCGGCGAGCCGGCCGAACAACGGCCCGGCCAGGATGATCGTCGGGATCGCCACGGCGACACCGAGTGCCAGTGTGATGCCCAGGTCGGCGTCGAGCAGTCCGACGGCGGTCAGCGGGCCGGGGTGCGGGGGGACGAACCCGTGCATCGCCGAAAGTCCGGCCAGAGCGGGGATTCCGACGGTGATCAGCGACAGCTGCGACCGGCGTGACACCAGGTAGATGACAGGGATCAGCAGCACGAGACCAATCTCGAAGAACATCGGAAGACCGATGATCGCGCCGACCAAGGCCATCGCCCACGGCAGCATCCGCGGGGAGGCGTGGCCGACGATGGTGTCGACGATTTCGTCGGCGCCCCCGGAGTCGGCGAGCAGTTTGGCGAACATGGCACCGAGGGCGATGAGGATGCCGACACCGGCGGCAGTCTCACCGAAACCCTTGGTGAAGGACGCCAACACCGTGGTGAGGTTCTCCCCCGCGACCATTCCCACCACGAGCGCGCCGAACATCAGCGACAGGAAGGGGTGGAGCTTGACGATGGTGATGAGGACGACGATCACCGCGATGCCCGCGAGGAAGGCAAGCAGGAGGTGAGCGCCGGAGGCGACCGGCTCGGTGAGCTTCGGCGCGTCGTCGGCAAGCAGGGTGATTCCGTGGATCATTTCGGCTCCCGTTGGGTCAGCGCTACGTATTCGTTGACGATCGAATCGATGTCTTGATCGACGTCCACGTGGACGCCGCGTTCGTCGGGGGCCAGCGGTTCGAGGGTGGCGAACTGCGAGGCGAGCAACGAAGCGGGCATGAAGTGGCCGGGTCGGCTGGCCTGTCGTCGCCCGATCACTTCCGGAGTGCCGGCCAGGTGGAGGAACTCCACGTCGGCCAGGTGCTCGCGCAATTGATCGCGGTACGCACGTTTGAGGGCCGAGCAGCTCATCACGCCGCCGTCGGCGTGATCGGCCAGCCACGTCCCGATCGTGTCCAGCCACGGGCGACGATCGTCGTCGTCGAGTGCGTGTCCGGCGGTCATCTTGGCGATGTTTGCCGCGGGGTGGAAGTCGTCCGCGTCGGCGAACGGCACGCGCAGGCGTTGGGCGAGAGCCGCACCGACGGTCGACTTGCCGGACCCCGACACCCCCATCACCACGATTGGCCGCATTGCCCGTCTACCTCCCATGTGTGCCCATACCCGGTGTGCCAGGCATCACACAGCTTGCCCCAATGATCTGACCATTGCAAGTAAATGATCTAAAAATCAGTCTTTAAACCCATCAGCAAACTTTATGACAAGATGTATCGCGTGGCCGGACCCTCAAACGTCAGCGCGTTGCACGACAACGTGCTCACCGGGATCGGCGCCGAGATCGTCTCGGGCACCCTCCCGGCCGGTGAGGTGATCAACCTTGAGGGCGTCGGCGTTCGGTACGGCGTGTCTCGCAGCGTGGCGCGGGAGGCCATCCGGGTTCTGGAGTCGATGGGCCTCGTGGCGTCGCGCCGCCGCGTCGGCATCACCATTCAACCCGTCGAGCGATGGAACGTCTTCGACCCGCGGGTGATTCGCTGGCGTCTCGAATCCGGCGATCGCACGGTACAATTGGTGTCGCTGTCCGAACTGCGCCGCGGCTTCGAGCCGACCGCGGCCGCCCTGGCCGCCCGGCGAGCCGATCCGCACCAGTGCCGCATCATGGCTGCCGCGGTGTCGGACATGGTGATGCACGGCCGGTCCGGTGACCTGGAGTCATACCTGTTGGCCGACAAGGTGTTTCACCAAACGCTGCTCGAGGCGAGCGGCAACGAGATGTTCCGCGCGCTCAACGGCGTGGTCGCCGAAGTCCTCACCGGGCGAACCCACCACGGCATGATGCCCGAAAACCCGAACCCGGTGGCCATCGCGCTCCACGACGAAGTCGCCCGGGCCATCCGCCTGCGCGACGAAGACGCTGCGGAACGCGCCATGCGCAACATCATCGACGAGGCGATGACCGACGTCAGTCAACCTTCACGGTGACAATCGCTCGGCCGGCATCCGCGCGTGTCGGGCGCCGTGATGGTTGACTGCGCAGGTGAGCAGAACTCCGACGGTCGCGCGCAGGCTCTTCGACCGCTTCGAACCCGTCCATGCTCTGACGTACTTCGCGCCTGAGTCCCGCGAAGCGCTCGGCCAAGCCGGTTTTCGCGGGTTCTGGATGTGCTACTTCGCCGCACGGGCCGCCCCGCTCGGTGCGGTGGGCGCCGACGTCGTCACCGCGGTGTTCTTCAATTTCGCACCCTCGCACGTGGCCCGTGCGCTGCCCGCCGCGTGGGAGTTCGCCAGCCCGGCCGACGCGCTCGGGGCGCGGGAGACCTCCGCGGTCGCCGCCCTGAACCGGTGCGGTGTCGTCGACGGACCCGACGTGCGGTCCGCTGCGGACCTGCTCGCCGCCGCCGCGGCCACTGCACCGCTGGACGGCCGCCCGCTCTTCGCCGCCAACCGCGCGCTGCCGTGGCCGGACGAGCCCGTCGCCCGGCTGTGGCACGCCAGCACGCTGCTGCGCGAACAGCGTGGGGACGCCCACGTCGCCACGCTCGTCGCCAACGGCGTCGGTGGCCGCGACTGCAACGTGCTGCACGCGCTGGCCGACCGGGTGCCCCGGGAGTTCATCGTGCGCAGCCGGGAGTACGACGACCAGGAGTGGCAGTCCTGCGTGGCACGCCTGACCGACCGCGGATTCGTCGACGCACGTGGCGCGCTGACGGATTCGGGTCACGCATTCAAGCAGCACCTCGAGGACACGACGGACCGGTTGTCGCTGTCGGCCTTCGACACCCTCGACGACGACGACCTGCGGGTGCTCTTTCGCACGCTGACCCCGCTCACCAGGGCGGTGGTCGCCGGTGGCGACATCCCGTCGGCCACCCCGATGGGGTTGCGCCGTGACGACCTCGACGACGACGACGCGCACCTCTCCTAGCGCGGACCGTACATGATCAACCCGACCCCCAGCAGGCAGACGACGGCGCCGGTCACGTCCCACCGGTCGGGCCTGAAACCGTCGGCGACCATGCCCCACAGCAGAGAGCCGGCGATGAAGATGCCGCCGTAGGCGGCGAGCACCCGTCCGAAGTTGGCGTCGGGCTGGAATGCCGCCACGAAACCGTAGGCGCCGAGCGCGAGCACCCCGGCACCGGCCCACGCCCAGCCGCGGTGCTCTCGGACGCCCTGCCACACCAACCAGGCGCCACCGATCTCCAGCACGGCCGCCATGACGAACAAGAGCACTGACTTGAGGACGGTCACGTCTGGTTGCGGTTCCATTCGAGCCAGCCCACGCCGCTGCGGCCGTCCGCCGTCGTCACCGTGGCCCAGGCGCGCGGGAATCTGCTGACCCGGCCGTCGGGCGAGACCAACAGCACCGGTGCGTGGCCGCGCACGTCGACGGTGGCAATGACGTCACCCGGCGTGATCTCCAGGGTGGTGCCGACCGGTAACTCGTCCTGGCCGAAGGTCTCTCGCGCGATCACCGTCTGCACCTCGACGACTTCCCCCTCGCGCTGGACGTACCCGGCGGCCATCCGTGGCGCACCGGGGATGCGGAGGTCGAGGCCGTGGACGTGGGTGCCGTCGTCGAGGTGCAGCGCGCTCCACACCCATTCCATGCTCCACCAGTCCCGTGCGGCCCAGGAATGGTCGCGTTGACCTGGCACCGTGGTGAACTCATACGTCTTACCCTCTGCCCGAACGGTTCCCGACACCGTGCACGGAATTTCGTACCGCGTCGAGAGCCGGTACTGATACGGCGTCCCGGCGGTGGTCCACACCAGGTCCACCTCGAGGTCGACGGGCCTGCCCGTAAGGCCGGCGAGGAGGTCGGCCGGGTCGTCGTAGGCTTGGCCCCTGCCTCGCAGCGACAGTCGATAGGACTGCAACGGCGAGGTGGCCTCCAGTTCGAGGTCGACGCCGTCGGCGTGCACGCGAGTGTGGTCATCCGGCAGCGGAGCCTCGAAGTCCAGGACGGCGATCGTCGGCAGGTGGGGGCCGCACAGCAGGGCGTTCACCCAGGCATGCCCCTGATTGGGGATCAGTCCGAGACGGAACCATCCGCCGACCTCCTGACCGGAGTCGACGAAGTCGAAGTACCAGCTCTCGCTCCACAGTGGTTCGTCAGACGGTTGGTGGCGGCCCTCGTCGTCGACGTTGGGCTGCAACGGTTCTGGGTGCGACGGCGCAGGCAGGATGGACAGCGCGTCGGTGTCGAGGACGTGCTGACAATGGCGCGCGATCATCGTCAGGAACATTCGGTCGCCCCGCTCGGTGCGCTCGACGAGCATCGGCGACACGATGGACATCATCACCCCGAAGAAGCTTTGGCGACGGACACCGTCGCGCACCTCGTCGAGGCTGATGGGAGCGTCAGGACCGAGTGCGTCATGATAGGTGCGCAGCAGCGCCTCGCCGTGTTCGCGGCGTCGCGCCGGGGGCAGCGAGCATCCGAGGAAGTAGGAGACGTCGGTCAGCGCGGGTCCCCACGTGACCGTCTGCCAGTCGACCACGGTCAACGGACGCTTGGCCCCCTCCTGGCCGAACAGCATGTTGTCCAGCCGGAAGTCGCCGTGAACCAGACCCTGTGGGCGGTCCGCCGCAGCCTCGGCGGCGACGTAGTCGTCGAACGCCGCGACCAGTCGCTCGCATACCTCGAGGTGCTCCGGCGCGATGTCGTCGCGGTAGCGCTCGAGGAATCCGGCGTACAGAGCGGCCATCAGGCCCTGGTTGAGAGGCGATTCTCGATTGAGCCACTGCGCGTCGGCCAGCGCGGAGTCACCCAACAGCGGCCCGTGCACGCGACCGAGCTGGCTGAGCGCCAGCGTGGCCTCATCGATTGTGGCGCCTGAGATTTCGTCGCCTACGACCGCCGGCGTGGCGTCGCTCAGCAGCAGGTCGAAGGCTCCGGTCGCGGGGTCGTAGGCGGCGTGATGGCACTGTGAGATCGGTCCGCCCAGCGCCGGTGCGACGTCGGTGTAGAACCGGACTTCGCGTTCGTAGAGCCCCATGGCAAGCCCGGTCTGTCGGCTGCTCGGATCGGCGGCCGCGACCTTCAAGACCACCGAGGCAGGTCCGCTCCGACCGCCGGTGTAGGTCAGCCCGATCCGGTAGCACTCGCTCATTTGGCCGGTGCCGATGCGGTCGACGGTGAAGTCGCCGATCTCCCCTGCGCCCAAGGTGGCGGTCAGCCACTCGACGGTCAGATCGGCGGCGCGTTCGACGAGGGCATTGGCGAGGAAGGGTTGCACGGCGACCACGTTAGTTCAGCAGAGTGCGCTCTCGCGGGCGTTTGCACCGGCCAACTTGACGGGCGTCAACTGTGGCCGTGGCAGGTGTCGGGCGGTGTGGCGGCCACGTCCAGCGACGGGTTGCGGTCGAAGAATCCAAACGGCTTGAGCCAGAAGGAGACGACGTCGACGGGCATCACCGGCCAGTCCTCGGGCCGGGTGACGTGATGCAAGCCGAAGACGTACCAGAGCACGACGTCGGTGTTCTCGATGGGACGGTTGGCCTTGGTCCACTCCCCCAGCCCGGTGTCCCTGCTGGACTGGTTGACGAATTCTCCCGCAGGCCAACGCTCGTCAGGTGAGTTGGGGGTCACCCACAGCGTATGACCGATCACGTTGGCGCGCTTGAGCACCGGCGAGTCGGCGTCGAACATCGCCGGGATGGCTCCGCCGGGGACCAGCTTGTAGGAGGGGTGGGTCCCCAGGCCGTTGGTCACGTTGGGATTGACCACCTTCCAGGCCCGCTGGGTCGCGAAGTCCACGTCCTGCATGCCCTCACTCTCACTGCGCAGCGGGACGTTTCGCGTCACGAGCGACAGGCCGTAGGGGTTGTCGGGACCCGTCGGCTCGGCATGGGATTCCGACATGACGACGGTGTTGTCGGAGCCGTCTACGTCCATGTCGAGGCGGGCCACCAGGAAGTGTTGGTGGAACGGCGCGTACGTGCGCTCGTCGACCAGGGTGCCGTTCGGATTCGGGGCGCCGACGGCCAGCGGGGTGGTGACCATGATGCCGGTCGCGCGGACCTCGCATTCGATGTTGCCGTCCTGGTACAGCCGCCAGTAGACGAGGTATTCGTAGTTGGCGACCGTCACGTGGAACGAGATGGTCAGGCGGCGCATCCTGCGGACCTCGGCTCCCGAGTCGTGGTCGACGTGCTTCCACAGCACCGCGCCGTCCTCTTCGTGGATGCAGATGGCGTTGGTGATGGTGTACGGCTCCCCGGTGCTGTCGTGCATGACCGCGTCCAGGTAACGAATTTCGCCGAGGCAGTCGCAGCCGAGCTCCAGCGAGGTCGTCATGAAGCCGAGACCCCATTCGCCTATGTCGAAGGCGGTGCGACGGTAGTGGTCGACCGACGAGTCGCGATACGGAACGATCATCTCGGCGAACGACATTCGATGGGCGATCGAGCGCTCGCGATTGCCGTCGCGGTAGCGCACCGTATGCAGCGTCATGCCTTCGCGGTAGTTGAATCCGATCCGCAACGACCAGTTCTGCCACTTCAGCAGGTTGCCGTCGATGGTGAACGACGGTCCCTCGGGCTGCGTGATGAGCAGTGGCTTGAGCGGCTCCCGCGTCGACGCGGAACGGATGCGCTCCGGAACGTGTGCCGGCGCGTATTCGCCCATGACGTCGGGTGTTTCGACCCCGCCGTCGTCTTCGACCCGCAGCACCTCCATGGCGTTGAGGTCGACGACGCAGTGCAGACCGCTGACCAGGTGAGCGTAGGGGTTGGCGCCGGGCCCGTCCTTGCGCCAGGTGTCGGACCACCCGAGTCGGCGGTCGCGGAACTCGGGCGGGGCGACCGCGTCGCCGAAGGTCCAGGTGTCCATGAAGACGGTGTCCAGATCGGTGATGCCCCGCTTGGCCAGGGCGGCGATGACCTCGGGATGCCTGCGCAGAAGCTCGTCGCATTCGACGAACTCGTCGACGGTGAAGTTGGCCTGAACCCCCGGGACGTGGTCGAACGTCTCGACCCGGTCGTCGGTCAGCGAGACCACCGCCTTGTAGGTGCTGTTGGTCGAGCGGTCGAAGCAGATCACCACGGCCCGACGCGGGGGCACGTCGCCGACGTCCTCGAACCGCGCCAGCTCCGCCTTGGACGGCTCCACCAACTCCATCGAGGCGAATCGCCATCCCCGCCCGGTCCCCGACGTGGGGGTGGCCGTCACCTGATGTTCACGGCGCAACACCGCAGCGGCAGCGCGGAATTCGTCGGAGGACAGTGGGTCGAGTGGGTGCGTCACCTCATTACTCGACCACGTCGACGGCGGCCGCGCGAGGGGATCGTCGAAACGCTCGCCCCGGCGTCAGCTGGACGTCAGCGTGAACCCCTCCCAGGCCAGCCTGCGGTCGGCGTTGGGATCGTATTCGAGGCGCGAATGACGGTCGAAGATCATGACCGGGCGCTCGTCGGCGGTGTACCGAGGCCAGTCCTCACCCGGTGACCCGGTGCGGCTGAAGGCCCGCCACCTGTTCTGCACGTCGTTGGACACCCGACGCGCGGAGCGGCGGTCGGCCACCGCCGTCATCAGTGACCCGAACCGCGTGCGATAGACGTCGAAGACGGCGAACAACTCGGTGGCGTGGGTGGCGCCGAGACCCGACAGGTGGAACGTGCGCGGCGCGTAGTCATAGCGGTAGACGTACGTCGGCGCGTGCTGACCATGTGCCACGGCGATCTCCCATGCCGCCGTCCCAAAGGCGAAGTCTCCGCCGAGCCGGACGCAGGCCGAGGGGCTCGGATAGCCGGGGTAGGCCTTCGTAATTCGCTCGCGCACTGCCACGTCGCTGTCGGCGAGCAGCATCTCGATCGCCGGCTCGGTCGTCGGCAGCAACTGAAGGAACCGGGTGAACAACCGCCCTTCGTCGGCGTTGGTCCCGACGATCAGCGGCACGGGGTGTGCGTCACCTGACCGCATTACGGCCAATGGGTCTCGCGGCAGGAATTCGGTGTCCCAGGTCGGACCGACCGGGAAGGCGCCACGCATCGACTTCATCCCGTCGATCATGAGCTGGTCGAGCGCCTTGACCAACCGTGCCGGGCTGGCGGACATCACGGCCGCGGCGCCGTCCTGAGGTGTCGCGTCGAGCAGGCGCGCAAAGTCGTCGGCAAAGGAGTCGGCGACGGTCTTGCTGCCCGCCATGCCGCTGGCGGGACTCTCCGAAATGGCGTGCGAGAACAGTCCCTTCGCCGCAGGCGTGGCCAGCAGGGTGGCGACGGCATGTGCACCGGCGCTCTCCCCGAAGATGGTCACGTTGTCGGGGTCACCGCCGAACACGGCGGCGTTGTCGCGGACCCAGCGCAGGGCCATGACCAAGTCACGGAGGAACAGGTTGTCCTCGATCGGGTGCTCCGGTGTGGACAGCGACGACAGCTCGAGGCAGCCCAGTGCCCCGAGCCGGTAGTTCACCGAAACGTAGACGCACCCCCGACGCGCCAGCGAGGCACCGTCGTAGATCGGGGTGGCGGAGCTGCCGAGGATGTAACCGCCGCCGTGGATGAAGAACATCACCGGTAGCGGTTCGTCGGACGGCTTCTCCGGCGCGACGACGTTGAGCGTCAGACAGTCCTCGCTCATGGGTTGAAACTTGCCGATGCCCAGCAGGGTGTACTTGCGGTCCTGTGGAGCGCAGTAGGTGAACCCGTGGCAGTAGCGAACCCCTGGCCACGGCTGAACCGGCCGGGGCGCACGCAGTCGCAGCGGCCCCACCGGAGGGCTGGCGTAGGGAATCGATCGCCACCGGTGGACCCCGTCGGCGGTGAAACCCTCGATCACGCCGCTGTCGACGGTCACGCGAATGGTGCGTTCGTGCATGTCCCGACGTTAGCGAACAATACGAACCCGGAGGTGCCTGACGGGCCGTTCGGGTTGGTACCGCTACCCTGTGCGTCATGCGAATCGTCCTGCTGATCGGCATGTCCGCGCTGGTGGCGGGCTGTTCCGGCGGAGCGGGCGGGCCGGTCGCCAGCACTCAGGGCGTGCCGTCGGGCTCGCCCCAGACGTCGACCCAGACCTCCACCAGGACGACGGCTGCGCCCACGAGTCGGCCCTCACCGGTAGCTGCAGCGCCCCGCCAGGGTGCCTCGATCGCCGACGTCAGCGCGTGGATCGAGGCCGGGACGCCCGTCGACGTGGCGGGCTACCGGACGATGACCCGCGACGGTCAGTCGACCACCCTTGGCGACGGTGTCGCGTTCACCACCGCGGGCGCCGAGACCAACTGCGTGACCAACCGCTACCAGGACGGTGCGCTGGCCTGCCTGGTCAAGTTGGCCGATCCACCACCGCGGCCGCCCGGCATCGAGACGGCGTGGAAGGCCAACTGGGTCGACTTCACCGGCACGACCGTCGACGTGGGATCACCCCACGGCGATCCCGGCCCCTTCGTCGACGGCACTGGTGCCGAACTGGCCGCCGGTCGAAGCCTGGCCTTCGGTGACTACCGGTGCCGCGCGGACGCGGCGGGACTATTCTGCGTCGACTACGCCCATCAGACGGCAATCGCCTTGAGTGCCAGGGGCGTCGAGCCGTTCGGGTGCCTGCGGAAGACCGCGCCGCCGGCGGACATCGGCCTGCGGTTCACCTGCTGAGGGGTTCGCCTTCGGCCCTCGCCGAGACCTCGGCAGGGTCCATGCCGCGGCCCCTGCCATGGTGACGGCGGCCCCGGCCAGGCCCGCCGCCGCGGCGGCGCCGATCAGTCCAGGCGAGCTGGCGAACACCATGAACCCGAAGCACGACGCCAACCCCAGCAGAGCCGCCGTCGGGTAGGTCCACGGACGTGGTGCACCGAACCACGTCGCGACGAGCATGCCCAGCATCAATGCCACGAGGTGACCGACGTCGGTGAAGTCCTGGTCGACGACGACTGCGGTCACCGCCACGGCCACCCACCAGCCCATCCACGCCGGTCGCCAGCGGCGGGGTATCGCCGGGGTGATGGCACCGAGCACCGCGGTCGCGCCGTAGCTCATCCCGACGTCGGCGGTGCGGGTCACGCTTCGGGGCAGCCAGCCGTAGGTGACCGCGACCCACAGTCCGGCGGCCACCACCAGCGTCGCACCGACGTGGCCCACCGCGAAGGCGATGATCAGTCGGCGGCTGCGCCACAGCAGTTCGGCGAGCGCGAGCAGGCAGATCAGGCCCGGGAGCCAGTCGGACAACGGGCCCGCGTCGACGACGAACGCGCTGCCGAGCAGCGTGCCCAAGTGGCCGTGCCGGAGATTGTGCAGATTGGTACTGGCGTGCAGGATGATGCGGTCCTGCACCGCGGGGTCGAGGCTCACCAGGGCCACGGTGACGACGGCGAGGACGACGGCATAGCCCACGGTCACCCGGACGCGGGCCAGTCGAGCGAGGATCGCCGTTACCATCGCCACCGACTATGCCCCTGGCGCCTCGGCCTCGGCCTCGTCGCTACCTGGCAGATCCCTGCGGGTCTTCACCCAGTACATCACCAGGTCGCCGGGAACCCCGGGGGTCTTCGCCGAGAACAGTTGTCTACGCACCCGTTTCACCGTGACACCCAAGGCGTCGAAGTCCTCGTCGGAGATGCGCTCCAGGGTCGCATTGGTCACCACCAAACCACCCCTGGTGGCGCGGTCCATCACTCGGGCTGCGACGTTGACGTCGACGCCCAGCCAGTCCGAGCCGATGCGCTGCGGCCGACCGGTGTGGATGCCGGCGCGCATCAACGGCGTGTGACCGCCGACCTCGACGGTCTTCACGGCCTCCAGGGCTGCCAGCACCGACTCGACGGCGGTGGCGGGATCGCGGAACACCGCCATCGCGCCGTCACCCATGCGCTTGACGATCCGGCCACCTGCCTCCAACAGCGGTGGCTCGGTCACCTGGGTGACCCGCCGGACCAACTTCAGCGCGGCGTCGTCGCCCGCGCGCAGCGACCAGTCCGAGAACCCGACGAGATCGGTGAACACCAGCGTCACTTCGGGATTGGCCGGCTGGCCCGACACTCGTTCGGTCAGCGCCTGCCACACTTGGAGTCCGGCGAGGCTGACCTCGCGCGACGCGGCGTTGCGGTCGAGGATGCGGTCGGCCGCACGCGCCGCCGCCCTTGGGCCGCCGACACCGGCCACCGACAGGGGGTCCCCGAAGTCGGGGTCACCGGGCAGCATGCGACGGGCCCGTCTGACGAGCGCGACGATGCCCTCGTCGTGGTTGGTGTTCTTCAACCAGCGCAACGGACCGCCACGGTCACCGGACCGTTCCTCGAACGATTCGGCCTCCACGCCGACCAGCCTAAGTGTCTCTCCTGGCTCGAGCCGTGGGGTGTCGCTCACATCGCGACGGCCGATCGAGATCGGCCCAGGTCGCAGCCGTATCACGTACCGGTGCTCAGCGCGATGGCCCGCATCCCCATGTCGGCGACGGCACGTGCCTCGGTGTCGTTGAGCGGCCCCAAACCGTTGAACATCCGAAACACGACCGGCCCGAACAGCAGGTCGATCGTCAGTTCTGGATCCAGGTCGGGTCGCAGCTGGCCGCGCGATTGCCCCTGCCGTATGAGCGCGGCGGTGGCGGCGCGTCGCTGCGAGAAGAATGCGTCGCGCAACGTAGTCGTGCCTTGGTCCTGGCTCGGCGCGGCACCAAGGATTTGTGCCACGACCCGGCCTCGAGCGCTGGCGTAGAAGCGGGCGAGCCGGCGAACTTGGTCGGTAAGGTCCCGCACCGCGTCCCCAGAATCCTTCACGGGAACCGCTGTGGTGGCGATGTCACCGTAGGCCGACGCCGCCAGATCGAAACCGTTCGTCCAGTGCTTGTAGATGGTGGCCTTGCTGACCCCACTTCGCCGAGCCACTTCGTCGACTGTGAACCCTGCGACTCCCCGCTCATCCAACAAACCGACGGCCGCGTCGAGCACTGCTCGTCGCGCCTGAGTGCTCACCGGCCGGCCACGCTTGCGGCCCACGGGCGGTTCGGCGTCGAGCGACGCTTCGGTCTTCGGCATGCCCGACATGATAGTGAACGATGCGTTTGCATAAATGGAGTTGATCGCCATGGTCACCGTGGGAGCGCGCATCGCACGGTCACTCGCTCGAAACACGTTGCGCGCGTATCGCCTCTGCAACCGCGCGTGGTGCCTCGTGCTGCGGAAAGTGTCCGACGCCGGAAAGCTCGACCACCTCGGCCCGCGGCAGGAGCATCTTCGCCTCCTCGAGGACGTGGCGGCCCGACACCGGGTCGTCCAGTCCCCAGACCAGCTTCACGGGGCCATCCCAGGCGGCGAGGGCGGCCTCCCACTTCTGGTGGTGGGCAGCGCGTTCGGCGTTGTATTCGATGTGCAGGTACGCGAGTCGGTGGCCATCAAGGTAGGACATGCCGATCCACAGGTCGTCGAACTCGGCGTCGGTGAGCGCGGCTCCGCGTACTCCGTCCAGCCCCGTTCGGGTTCGGGATGCGGTGATGCGACTGGCGACCAGTCTGCCGACGATCGGGATGATCAGCAGCTTCTGCAATCGCGTGGGCCGGTACGCGCTGTAGACGATGCCGCAGTTCAACACGACCACGGAGTGCACCGCGAACGCGAGGCCGTGAGCCAAGCTGCGGTGAAGGAGTTCCTGACCGACGATTCCCCCGTAATCATGGACGACGAGGCGTACTTCGTGGACGTCGAGGTGGGCCAAGAGATCTGCGACGGTGTCGGCGGATTCGTCCACCGTATAGCGATAGGGGTGCGGCTTGTCCGAGACGCCGTAGCCGAGGAAGTCCATGGTGATCACGTCGTGGTCGCGCACGAGATCGGCGGCGACCGCCGCGTAGTCATAGGACCAGGTCGGAAACCCGTGCAGCAGAAGCACTGTCGGCCCCCGGCCGCGGCGGCGATACGCGATGCAATGCCCGCGGCGGCTCTGGAACGTCTCGTTCTCGTCGATCCATGCGCGGGCCGCGGGCACGCTGGTTGCGGGATGTTCGTGATCGTCGATCATGGGCTGTCCTTCGTGTGAGGCGGCACCGCCGCGATCGAGATTCCGCTTCCCCCGGCGAGGTTCGTCGTTGCATACAGTCTTTAATTGACATACAAATGTGTATCACGATGCAATTCTGTCGATGGGATGTCAAGTGTGGGTTACGCTCGATCGAAGGCTCGAAACGGGAGGTCGACGACCAATGGCTCGCTTGACGCGCATCGAGCAGAAGGCGGTGACCCGCCGACGACTCGTCGACGCCGCTAGCCGCGTCTTCAGCCGAGTCGGGTTCGAGGCGGCACCCATTGACGTCATCGCCGAAGAGGCAGGGTTCTCCCGGGGTGCCTTCTACTCCAACTTCGAATCCAAGGACGACCTGTTCGTCGAGCTTCTCGGCCGCCATCTCGATGAAGAGATGGACACGCTCGGTCGATCACTGGACCGCATAACATCCGCTGCCGATCTGGCTCCGGCAATCGAGCGCCGCTATCAAGTACTCGGTGGTGACAGCAGCTGGTGCCTACTGACCACAGAGTTCCAGCTCTATGCGATGCGCGGCGGTAGCAAGGCGGCCGAGTTCGCAGAGATCTACGAACGCTACCGACAGCGCCTTGGCGAGCTCATTGCCTGCCACTTCAATCGCCTCGGTGTCAGCTCCGACCTCACTCCGTACGAATTTGGCGTCTCTCAGATCGCCCTATCCCATGGTCTGGCGTTGCAGCGGGCAGCAAACGACTCCTTGGACAAGAGCCTCCCGGCGCGAGCGCTCGCCACGTTCATGCGAGGGGCCATCGCCGACACGGCGCGCCCACCGTCGCCCTAGCCCCATGACTCCATCGAGCCGTTACGAAGAATTCCTGGCGCTGCACCACCAACCCCGTGCCTTCGTCATGCCCAATGCGTGGGACGGGCTTTCGGCTCTCATCCTCACGCAGAGCGGTTTTCCCGCCCTCGGCACGTCCTCGGCGGCCCTGGCGGCCACCGTGGGCCGAGTCGCCCCTCGACCGGTGAGCGTCGCAGTGGGCACCGTGGCTGAGACGCTGACCGTCGACGAATTGTCTTCTCTTGGAGTCAAGCGAATCAGCACCGGGCCGGCCCTGTACCGGCACGTGGCCGCCGCATTGCAACGTGCTGCCAAGACCCTCGTCGGCGGCGACGTCGCCGGGGCCACCTCGGGCATGACGCACGCCGAGATGACCGCCATCATCAGCTTCGGACCCGAGCGCTTACACGGGCGTTGACCAGCACGGTCGTCAGATCCTCGCGAAATCCGTTGCGGCCGCTCGGGTTCGCTCGGCCTCGGCAGTCTCCGCCAACGATGCTGCCTTCTGCGCCATCAGGGCCACGCTGTCACTGCCGAGCGGCAACCGTAGCGGCGGGTCGTCGGCTGCGGCCAACGCACGGATGGCGGCCACCGCCTTGCCCGGGTCCCCCGGTTGCTTGCCTTCGAGCCCGTCGATCGCGTGCTGCAAGGCTCCGACGGTCTCGGTGTAGGCGTCGTCGGACGTCCTCGGTCGACGCTGTTCGTGGTGCGCCAGGAAGTCGGTACGAAACGATCCTGGTTCGACGACCGAGACCTTTATCCCCAGCGGGGCTAGTTCTGCACGCAGCGCCTCGGAGATCGCCTCCACGGCGAATTTGGTGGCCCCGTAGATACCGCGGCCTGCCCCCACGGCGATACCGGCGCTGGAGCCGATGTTGACGATGTGCCCGGATCCTTGCGCGCGCAGGGTTGGCAACACGGCACGGGTGACGTTGAGCACGCCGAAGACGTTGGCGTCGAAGATCGATCGCACCTCGGCATCCGACACCTCCTCAATCGCACCGAAGACGCCGTAGCCGGCGTTGTTGACCACGACGTCGACACCGCCGAATCGCCGAACTGCGTTCTCGACCGCCGAAGCTGCCTGCTCTTCGTCGCCGACGTCGAGGGCCTGGACCGAGAGTCGGTCGCCGGCATCCGAGAATGCTCCGGCGACGCCCTCCGGCCGGCGGGCTGTCGCCACGACGTTCTCGCCAGCCTCCAGCGCCGCCGCCACCAAGAGACGGCCAAAGCCACGGGACGTTCCCGTGATGAACCACGTTGACATGGCATTCCTCATCTCGTGTCGTCGAGCCGGTCCAAGGTCGAGTCGGAAGCCGCTTCCACCGTGTTTCTCAGCCGCGAAAGGGCCTCCTCCGCAGCGCCGCCCGGTTCGGCGTGGTACACCACGAGGTGCTGTCCGGGAGCATTTGCGACTGTGAGGTTTTCAAAGGACAGCGACAACGGCCCAAGGATCGGGTGCTCGAAGTGCTTCGTCTCACCGCGCTTGGCTCGCACCTCGTGGCGACTCCACAGCGAGGCGAATTCGGAGCTCCTGACCGACAATTCGCCTACCAATTCGACGAGCCGACGGTCGTCTCGTCTAGCGCAGTCGATGCGCAGGGCCGCCACGCAGCCTTCGGCGATGAGCGCCCAGTCCCGGTAGAAGACCCGCGCCGCGGGGTCGAGGAAGATCGCCCGCAGCAGGTTGGTCTCGTCGCCGAGCCAGCCGAAGAGCGCACGGCCCATCGAGTTGACGGCGAGTAGGTCCAAATGGCGGTCGTACAGGAGTGCAGGTGTGTCCGTCCATCCCTCCATCAGCGCGACGAGGCCCGGCGCGGCCGTCTCCGGCCGAGACGGGTCTGCGGCTCCGCGGGGCGGCGGTGGTCCCACCAGCGCTCGCAGGTACGCGTTGGCCTCCTCGTCGAGCAACAGGGCGGCCGCAAGGGCGTCGAGGACCTCAGTCGAGGGCCGCACGTCACGGCCCTGCTCCAAACGCACGTAGTAGGCGGTGCTGATGGACGCCAACATGGCGACCTCTTCGCGGCGCAGGCCGGGGGTGCGCCGCGAACCGTTGGGCAGGCCGTGCTGCGCGGGTGCCACCAGCGCGCGTCGGGCTCGGAGGAATTCGCCCAAGTGCGGCATTACGCGATCCGTGCCTTCACGTTAGGTCGGCTCTTTCGTTCCTGGGTAGCCCCAGCAGGTGCACCCACGTTGGGACCATCGGACAGCCGCCCCGCCCGAGGTCGCCTAGGGTGTTTCAGGACCACCATCCACTGACGGAAGAGATTCGAATGCAGTTGTCGCGCAGGACGTTGGGCCTCGCGGGTGTTGCGAGTGTGGTGGGGCTCGGCCTGAGTGCGCGGTCGACGGCTCTCGCCCGCGCAGACGATCTGGCGGTGGCGGAGATTCGGGCGCGCAGTGTCGTACTCGTGCACGGCCTGTATGCCGACGGATCGTCCTGGATCGACGTCGTCCCGCACCTGCAGGATGCCGGCCTCGTCGTCGCGGCCGTACAGAATCCGCTGACGACCCTCGCCGATGCCGCAGCCGAGACGCGCCGCGTCTTGGCGCTGCAACCGCGCCCGACAGTGCTCGTCGGGCATTCGTGGTCGGGCACCATCGTCTCCGAGGTGGGCGGAGACGACGGCATCAGCGCGCTGGTCTACGTTGCCGCTCGCGCACCCGAGGCGGGCGAGGACTTTCCGGCCCTGGCGAAGCAGTTTCCCGCTCCACCCGCTTCCGCTGGAGTCGTCACTGCGGCCGACGGTTACGCGCAACTCGACGAGACCACCTTCCTGACCGACTTCGCAGGGGACGTGCCGACGCAGCGGGCCCGGGCGCTGTTCGCGGTGCAGGGCCGCAATCTCGCCACGCTGACCAGCGAGCGGACCACCGCTGCGGCGTGGCACGACCGGCCGACTTGGTACCAAGTCTCGACCAGGGACCGCACGATCGATCCCGAACTCGAACGCTTTCTGGCCCGACGGATGGGTGCACACACCGTCGAGCTGGACACCTCTCACCTGTCCCCGGTGACTGAACCCGGCCCGGTGGCCGCCGTCATCTTGGCGGCCGCCGGCGTCAGGTGATTCGAAGCGCTCGACCTGGCGGTGACCGCGTCCAGGACGGCCGCCGCGAAGTCGTCCGGTGCCTCCACCGGGGTGAAGTGGCCGCAGCCGACGACGCGAAGTTCTAGCTCGGCGAAGTAGTCCTCCAGGTGGTCGGCCCATTCGCGCCGGATCAACGCATCCGTGCCGGGCCACAGCACGATCGTCGGTGTCGCGATGCGAGCGTTGCGCTTTGGCGGCGTCTCGTGCAGCGCCGTGTTCACCGCCCCGGCCCCGGCGCGGTAATAGTTCACGGAGGCTACGAGAGCACCGGAGATCGCGTAAATGTCCGTGAGACGGTCGATCTCAGCTTCGTCGGGGCTGAAGTCGGGTCCCGTCCAGTGATTCCAGAAGTAGCTCAGGTACGCGCGGACGGCGTCGGACCGTCCGTCGAGCGTCTGCTCGACCAACGGAAGTTGATGAAAGGCCTGGTACCAGTACTCGCGTTGGGTGTCGGGGTCGAGGATGCGGGAGCGCACGCCGGGCAGCGGGGGTGACAGCACCAGGTACCCGACGCGGTCGGGGTGCCGTTCGGCGACCTCTCGAGCCACCCGTCCGCCGACGTCGTAGCCGGCGAGCACTACTTGGTCGACCTCGAGTTCGTCCATCAGGGCCACGACCGAACGGGCCTGCGCCGCAACGTCGTACTGCTCCACCGGGTCCATGTCGTGCTTGTCGGACTCCCCGAACCCCCTCAGGTCCGGCACGATGACGTCGGCGCGGTCACGTAGCAGATCGGTAACGGCCCGGTAGTCGTGCCGGTCACCGGGCCAACCGTGGAGCAGCACGACGGGGTGCCCGGCGCCGGTACGGTCGTAGGCCAGGCGGAACCCGTCGACGGCACGGACTTGACGTTCAGTCATGTACCACTTCCGGGTTCGTCTTCTGGATTACCTCGACGAGTCGCTGGAGCCGCACTGCGTCACGGGGTCCCGGTGCGGTGTGAGTGTCGTCGCGGACGTCGTCGCGTAGCGCGGCGTAGACCCCGGCGGTGTTGACTGCCACGGCCGGCAGCGACGCCAATTCACCGTGTTCCACGTCGACGCGTTCACCGTTGACCGTGAGCACGAGGGTCCCAGCCTGAAAGCCGGACGGGCCGCCGCCGCTGAGGGTGATCACACCGTCGCGACCCACGACGTCGAGGCGGAAGACCGCATCGTCGACGGGTCGTCCGCCGACGACGTCGGCGGCGAGCACACCGCCCCCGGCGAGTCTGCCCTGGACGAGGATGTGATCGGCGATGGTGCGTTGACGCGTCGTGGTCGAACCGGCCACCGACACCGTCGGGTACTGAATGGACGTCATCGCCGAGCACGACGTCACGTACCCGGCCAGGTGGGTGGCGAGGTCCAGCGTGTGGCCGCCCATGATGGTGGGCAGGTTCATTCCGGTAGCTAGATCCTCCAGGTAGAGAGCGGACTGGTCGACGACGCTGCCGAAGGCCGCCACCGCGGAATGAACTGTGGCATAGAGAATCCCGCCAATGTCGCCGCGGCTGATCCGCCGCAGCGCCTCGACGGTGGCGGGGCTCTTGCGGCCCTGCAGCCCGACGGCCACATGGCATCCGGTCGCGTCGGCGAGGTCGGCGATCTCGGCGGTCTCGGCCACGGTCGAGGCCACGGGCCATTCCGTGATGACGTGTTTTCCTGCGCGGAGGGCCGCGATGATCAGCTCGTGATGAGACGACACCGTGCTGGCCACCGCCACGACGTCGACGTCGTCGCTGCGAATTAGATCGAGGGGGTCGACGTACGCCGCGGGTGCGTCGAATGCGGCGGCGGCCTTGGCGGATTCTGGGCGCCTTGTCGCCACCGCGACCAGTTCTAGTCCGGGCAGCGACTGGATGGCGGGTACGTGGGCAGCCCGCGCCCATCCACGCTCCGCGTTCGCGCCGATCAAACCGACACCAAGCTGAGTGATCACGAGAACCTCCATCCGGGACAATTTCTAAACGTATCGTTCAATTTAGCGAGCTCGCACTCTTTTGTAAACGTGTCGTTCAGAAATGGAGTTCGCGATGGCCGTGGATCGCCCGGCTGCCAGCGACACGTCGGGCGATCGTGGACAACGCGCGTTGTCACGAATACGTTGGGAGGACGACCCGACCTCGTACGGCTGTGAGGACGAAGTGCCCCTGGATTCCACGACGCCCCACGGAATTGCGACGCCTACCGAGCCGTTGGGCCCCGATTCCCTTACCTGGAAGTACTTCGGCGACCTTCGCACCGGCCTGCTTGGCGTCTGGATCGGCGCCATGCAGAACATGTACCCGCAGCTCGGCGCCGGCGTGGAGGAACACTCGGTGCTGTTGCGAGAACCACTGCAACGGGTGGCGAGGTCGGTCTATCCGATCATGGGCGTGGTCTACGACGGCGACCGCGCCTCCCACACGGGGGCTCAGATCAAGGGGTACCACGAGACCATCAAGGGCACCGACGCCCACGGCCGTCGGTACCACGCCCTCGATCCCGAGACCTTCTACTGGGCGCACGCCACGTTCTTCATGCTCATCCTCAAGACCGCGGAGTACTTCTGCGGCGGCTTGACCGAGGCGGAGAAGCGTCAACTCTTCGACGAGCACGTCCAGTGGTACCGGATGTACGGCATGAGCTTTCGACCGGTGCCCGCCAGTTGGGAGGACTTCCAGGTCTACTGGGACACCACGTGTCGTGAGGGGCTGGAGATCAACCAGGCAACATTGGACATCTTCTCCATCCGCATCCCCAAGCCCTGGTTCGTCGCGCTGCCCACCCCGGTCTGGGACCAGTTGTTCAAGCCGATGGTCGCCGGACAACGGTGGATCGCCGCCGGCCTGTTCGCTCCCGACGTTCGCGAGAGAGCGGGCATGCGCTGGACTCCGGGCGACGAGGTGGTGCTGCGCCTGTTCGGCAAGCTGGTCGAGTTGGCGTTCGTCGCGGTGCCCGATGAAATCCGCTTGCATCCACGGGCATTGGCGGCCTACCGGCGCGCGTCCGGTCGCGCGCGGGCCGATGCCCCGCTCGTCGAGGCTCCGGCCTTCATGGGTCCCCCTCGCGAACGCCGGGGTCTGCCGGTGCATTACGTCCCCGGCGGTTCCGCGGCATCGGCGCTCGTCGAACGGGCCGGTTCACTGGTCCACACCACGTTCTCCCTCGCCGGCCTCCGTCCAGCGCGCGGTCGGCGTGCGCACCGAAAGGCAGCCTGAACACATGCTCGAATGGTCAGACGTCGACGTCGCCGTGCGCGACGCGGTCCGAGAGTTCGTCGACCGGGAAGTCCGGCCCCACGTCGACGACTTGGAGAGCGGCGACATGGCGCCCTACCCGGTCATCCGAAAGCTGTTCGCCACCTTCGGCATCGACGCGATGGCCAAGGAGTCGCTGGAGAAGCGACTGGCGGCGATGCGCGAGGGAACGGGTCGGTCTGGCAGTGGATCCTCCGGCGGCATGTTCGGCGGCGGCGGCGCGCAGGCCGGCATGGGCTTCGTGCTCATCAGCGAACTGTGCCGGGTGAGCATGGGTCTGGTCACGGGCGTCGGCGTCAGTCTCGGCCTGACCGTGCCGACCATTGCGTCACGCGGCACGTTGGCCCAGCAGGAACGGTGGCTGCCCGAGCTCGTCACGTACGAGAAGATCGGCGCCTGGGCGATCACCGAGCCCGATTCGGGTTCCGACGCGTTCGGCGGCATGAAGTCCTACGTGGTGCGCGACGGGGACGGGTACGTCCTCAACGGTCAGAAGACGTTCATCACCAACGGCCCAGACGCCGACGTGACCGTCGTCTATGCGAAGTTGGACGAGAAGGACGGTGCGAGCAAGCGCGACCGCAAGGTCTTGACCTTCGTCCTCGACAAGGGCATGGACGGTTTCGTGCAGTCGAAGCCCTTCCGCAAGATGGGCATTCACAGTTCCCGCACCGGTGAACTGTCCTTCCACGACGTCCGCCTCGGCCGGGACCGGCTCTTGGGCGAGACCGAGGACAATGCCTCGGGGGACGGCCGCGACAGCGCGCGCTCCAACTTCTCCGCCGAGCGCATCGGGGTCGCCGCGATGGCGCTGGGGGTGATCGAGGAATGCCTGCGGCTCTGCGTGGACTACGCGACGTCCCGCACGCTGTGGGGGCAGGAGATCGGCCAGTTCCAGCTCATCCAGCTGAAGCTGGCGAGCATGGAGGTCGCCCGAATCAACGTGCGCAACATGCTGTTTCGCGCCATCGAGGCCACCCAATCGGGGGTGGCCATCTCGCTCCCCGAGGCATCGGCGATGAAGTGGTACTGCTCGCAGGCGGCGACCGACGTCGCCATGGAGGCCGTCCAGGTCTTTGGCGGCAACGGCTACATGACCGAGTACCGCGTGGAGCAACTGGCCCGCGACGCCAAGTCGTTGATGATCTACGCCGGCAGCAACGAAGTGCAGATCACCCACGTGGCGAAGGGGTTGCTGCGGGGCGATTAGAGCGAACCGCTGACCACACGTCCTTCGAAGAGCACCGCGTCGACCTTGACGTCTCCCATCGAGTTGGCCGGCATGGTGAAGACGTCCTGATTCAGCACCGCCACGTTGGCGAGCTTTCCGACCGTGAGTGAACCCATTTCGTCGGCAAGTCGCATCTGCGCGGCACCGTTGATCGTGTAGCCGGCCAGCAACAGCTCGCGGGGCAGGACCGCGTCGGCGGCCGGCCGCACGTGACCCGGGTATGCCGCCGCGTCCAAGGGATATTCGGGGTCGACTCGGGTGGCGGCCACCTGCATGCCGAACAGGGGGTTCCCGCGGTGCAGCTCGTAGGCGGTCACGACGTCGCTCGACAGTGCGACCACGGCGCCGCTCTGCACCATCTCGTTGAAGCGGTACATCCGGTTCCACCGGTCCTCACCGAGGTGCTTCTTGGCGCCCTCACCGAAGTATCCACCCGACCAGTGGGCCGTCCAGTTCACCATGATGCCGAGCTCGGCGGGACGGTGCATGTCGGCGGGGTCGACCAGTTCACAATGGGCGAGGGTCACCTGCGTCGTCCACGGCGAGCCGTCGGCGGCCAGGGTGGTCTGGGCGGCTTCGACTGCGTCGCAGGCGGTGCGGAAGGCGCGATCACCGACGAGGTGGATGTGGACGTCGACGCCGTGGGTGTTGCAGAGCAGGAAGCAGCTGGCGAGTTCGTCGACGTCCATTCCGATGTCACCGAGGTGACTTCCGGAGGCGTGACTACAGGTCGGCGCCAGGACGGCACTGTTGCCACTCTCGTTGGTGCCGTCGAGGAAGAGCTTCACCGTGTTCATGCCGACGTGCCGGCTCGAGTGCCGGGCGTGGTAGTCCTGCAGTCGACGGATGGTCTCAGGAAGGTCTGCGATACCGCGAAACCGAAGCGCGCCTTGGTAGTACACGTGGAGTTCGCCGCGCTGATCGAGTTCCCGGAGCGCGCAAAGGATCTCGTCGTCCTCCACCAAGGCCTCGAACACCGCCGTCACCCCGTGCTCGGTCATGAAGCGAAAGAAGGGGGCGATGCTCTCCGGAGTGAGCTCCTCAGGCGGCCTCCACCCGATCCTCTCGTAGAGCTCGTCTATGAAGTGAAGGTGCACCAGCTCACGCAAGAGACCCGTGGGCTCGCCGTCGTCGTCGCGGACGAACATCTCGAGACCGGGCACCGGATCCGGGGTGTCGCGGGTGATCCCCATCAGCTCGAGCATCCTGCTGTTGACCCAATGCTCGTGCTCGCTGAAGTCCTGACACAGGCAGGGCCGGTCCGACACCGCGGAGTCCAGCAACTCCTTGGTGGGCGCGGCTGCGTCGAAGGTCGCACTCGGGTAGTACTCGAAGTACAGGAACGGGACCTCCTGGGGAGGGTGCGCCGCCGCGTAATCGTGGATGAAGCTCAAGATCTCGTCGACGTCGGTAGTCCACGGCAGTCGCACGTGCCAGGAACTCTTGGAGACCATGCTCGGGTGGGTGTGCGAATCCACGAACCCGGGCACGACGGTGCGGCCCCCGAGGTCGTAGACCGGCAATCCCTTCTCCCCCGACGTTGGTTCACCGATTCCGACGTAGGTGATCAGACCGTCTTCGATCACCACCGTGTCGGCCGTCGGCAGCTCCGGGTCGGCGGTGTACACCACGGCATTCGTCAGCACCATTCCCATGGCGACGACGCTAGGCGTCGGTGTCGCGCCTGGACATGACGATCGTGCTGGATGAGCACGACGATCCTGCCGTGATGTCGTCTGGCGCTGCCCCGGCGGTCGCCACGTGCCTACATTTGCCGAATGACTGACCTCAAGCGGGTGCTCACGCTGCGCAACCTGGTGGTGTTCGGCCTGGCGTACCTGGCTCCCACGGTGGTGTTCAACTACTTCGGCGTCATCACCACCCTCACCGGCGGCATGATGACGCTGGCCTACGCGGTCACCACCGTGGTGATGTTCTTCACCGCGTACAGCTACGCCCTCATGGTGAAGGCGTTCCCGGTCGCCGGATCGGCGTACACCTACGTGCGCAGAGGGGTCCATCCGCATCTGGGCTTCCTCACCGGATGGGTGATGCTGCTCGACTACGTTCTGCTTCCGATGGTGTGCTATCTGCTCGTCGGGATCTACATGAACGAGTTCGTCACCGCTATTCCGGTGTGGGCGTGGGTGGTGCTGGCCGCTGCGATCGGGGCCGTCACCAATGTCCTCGGCGTCAAAATGGCCGCGGGGATCAACACCGTCGTGGTCGCCGCACAGGTCCTGTTCGCTCTGGTGCTCGTCGGCATCGTGATCGCATTCGTACTGCGCGGCAACGGAAGTGGCACGCTGCTCGACGGTGCCGCGCTCTACGATCCCACCACGTTCGACGGGCCCAACGTGCTGTGGGCCGCGTCGATCCTGGCGGCGTCCTTCCTGGGCTTCGACGCGGTGTCGACGATGGCGGAGGACACCGTCGATCCGGCGCGGACGGTACCTCGGGCGGTGCTGATCGTGCCCATCGCCGCCGGTATCGGCTTCTCCGTCATCTCCTACTTCATGCAGATCGCCTGGCCGGCGGCGGCGACGGAGATCGAGGACCCCGACTCGGGCATCTTCGAGCTGCTCGTCCGCCTTGGCGGGGACACGCTGTCCACGGTGTTCCTGGTGACCGACAACCTGGCCAGCATGATCTGCGCGATCGCCGGCCTGGCCGCTGCATCGCGCATCCTCTTCGGCATGGGCCGGGACGGGGTGCTGCCCCGTCGGTTCTTCGGTTCGATCAACGAGCGCTTCCAGACCCCGGTCAACAACATCCTGCTGATGACGGCGATCTCCCTCACGGCGGTCTTCTACGCCGACAACCTGATTGGCGCCGCGGCGCTGGTGGCCTTCGGCGCGCTCAGTGGCTTCATCCTGGTGAACTACGCGGTGATCAGTCACTACGTCATCCGCGGCCGTCGCCGTTCCGGCCTCGACCTCCTGCGGTACCTCCTCCTGCCCGGCATCGGGATGGCGGTGTGCGTCGTGCTGCTCTACAACGTCGACGTGCACGCCAAGATCCTCGGCCTGGCGTGGCTAGTGGCCGGCGTCGTCTACCTCGGCGTCACGACCCGGGGATTCCGCCGTCCCGCCAGGGAACTCGACCTGTCCGAGGAGACCGGCGCCGTTGGCGAAACACGTCAACCAGCGGTGAAGTGACCGCCGGGACTACCGTGGACTGGTGCTCGACGTCCGCATCGACTTCGCCCCCGGAACCCGGGTCAGCACCGACGTCGCCTCCATCCGGCGCACCAGGCTGCACGCGCACCCCAACGCACTGGAGATCGTCTACGTCTTACGGGGCAGTCTCCACACCCGGGTCAGCAGCGAGTCCTTCGATTTGGACGCCGGCGACTTCGTCGTCCTGAACCGAGCCGATCCGCACGTCCTCGAAGGGTCCCCGGAGAACGTCACGGCGGTAGTGCACGTGAATCTCGAGGCGTTCCACGACGTCAGCCCGTACGCCGACCGAATGATGTTCGCGTGCGAATCCTTCGACCTGCCCCGGTACCGCAGGCAGGAGGCGCTGCTACGCGGTCTCGTACTGGACACGGTCGACGCCCGCGACACCGGGGACGACGGCGCACCCGCGACCGAACTCCTGCGGACGCTGTGCAACGGGTACTCGCTCGCGGACTACTACCAGCGTGACCGGCCCCTGACCGCGGCCGCGCGCGAGCGTTTCCACAGCTTGATGGCCTACGTCCAGACCCACGTCGGCAGTCGCGATCTGTTGGAGGAGGTCGCGCGCGAACACCACTACTCCAAGTCCTACGTCTCGCACTTCGTCAAGGAGACCGCGGCCATCAGCTTCACCAGCGCGGTGAACGCCGCGCGCGCCATGCATGCCGAGATCCTCTTGCTGACAACGGATTACACGATGCGTGACATCTCCGCACAGTGCGGATTCTCCGACGTCAAGTACTTCACGCGTTGCTTCGTGGACTGGTTCAAGCAGACCCCCGCCGAGTACCGTGCCGCCAATCGACCCGCGGTGCAGCGTGACGACGACGTCGTACCGGTGCCCGCCGAGGTGACCGCCGAGCTGATTCACGAGCACCGGCGACGAGTGGCGTCGCCCACCGACACTCCGAGACTGTCCATCACGCCGATCCTTCTCAAGAACGTGGGATCGCGGGCCGACCTCCTCACCAAGGTCGCCGACTTCCCCGCCGATCGACCACTTGCTCCGGAAGCCGCGCCTGCAGGCGTGCGGCGTCGAAATCATCTGATGCCAATGCGCTTTGGGCCGGCCGAAGTGCAGGGTCGCGGCGCTCTGAGTGGGCTGGCGTCATTCGATCAGGCTGGCATCACGCCCTGCATCGTCGTGGAGTATTCAGGACGTGAGGCGACGGCGTTCTTGATCGACGCGCTGGCCACGCAGCTGCGCGATGCCGGCCTGACGACGGTTCCAGTGTGGTTGAGCTACAGCGGTATTCATGCCAGGGGGGCCGTCGACTGCCTCGTCGACGACGCACACACCCGGCATGACTTGGACATCCAACCGGTGTTCACGCGCTAGAGCCGTCAGATCCGCGAAGCGCCGCTGCGCTTTGGTAAAGACAGATCGCCGCGGCGGCAGCCACATTCAGGCTCTCGGCTCCCCCGGCCATCGGGATCGTCACCCGCACGTCGGCCGCCTCGGCGACCGTCGTAGGCAGCCCGTGAGCCTCCGAACCGAACAGCCACGCGGTGGGCACGTCCAGCTTCAGGTCGTCAAGGGAGGTTTCGCCGTCGAGGGTGGTGGCCATCACGACGAGCCCGGCGTAGACCAAGTCTCGGACGAGCTCGAGCGTGTCCGGCGCCTCGACGACCGGCACGGAGAAGATGCTGCCCGCCGAGGCTCGCAGGCACTTCGCGTTGTAGGGGTCGACACCGTCGCCGGCCAGCACCAGAGCGTCTGCGCCCATTGCGTCGGCGAGGCGGATCAGCGTGCCCGCGTTGCCGGGATCGGCGGTGTCCACCGCGACGGCCACCAACCGAGGCGCCGACAGCACCTCGGCCAGTGACACCTCCGGCATGCGGCACACCGCCACCAGGCCGACGGGAGTGACGGTGTCCGACAAGGCCTTCGCGGCCCGGTCCGTCACCGGATGGACCTCGACTGCACCCAGCAGGTCGGCGAACCGGTCGAGCGCCGATTCAGTGGCGAAGACGTCCTCGACGAGACCACGCCGCAACGCCGCCTCGACGAGGTTGGGACCTTCGGCGAGGAAGCGCGCGGCGTGGCGACGTCCTGCGGGACGCTGCAGCTTGATCGCCGCAGCTACCCGATTCGACTTCTCCGTAAGCGCCGTCAATTCCCGGGTCGCTTCGCTCCTGCCCTCCGAATCAGGCGGCTTCGCCCGACGGTGCGTTCACGTCTTCGGGCAGAGCTGCCTTGGCGACCTCGACCAGAGCGGTGAACGCAGCCTCGTCGCTGATCGCGATCTCGGACAGGTTCTTGCGGTCGACCTCGACGCCAGCCAGCTTCAGGCCCTGGATCAACCGGTTGTAGGTGATCCCGTTGGCGCGAGCGGCCGCGTTGATGCGGGTGATCCACAGCTTGCGGAAATCGCCCTTGCGCGCCTTGCGGTCACGGTAGGCGTAGGTCAGCGAGTGGAGCTGCTGTTCCTTGGCCTTGCGGTAGAGGCGCGACCGCTGACCGCGGTAGCCCTTCGACGCCTTCAGTACGGTACGCCGCTTCTTCTGGGCGTTTAGTGCGCGCTTGACGCGTGCCATGGGGTGTTCCTATCTCGAGCGGGTTCGGGGTGGAGGTTGGGTCAGATCAGCCGTTGAGCATCTTGTTGATGCGCTTGGCGTCGTTTTCCGCCACCACGGTGCGGCCGTCGAGCCTGCGGGTGCGCTTGGTCGCCTTGTGCTCGAGAAGGTGCCGGCGACCGGCCTTCTGGCGCACGATCTTTCCCGTGCCGGTCTTCCGGAAGCGCTTGGAAGCGCCGCTGTGGGTCTTGGCCTTGGGCATGGAGTCCTCGGTTCTCGTGGTGGATCAGGTCGTGGATGAAGCGGGTGGAGCGTCACTCGGCGGTGCCGCGGCCGGCTCGGCCGGAGCGGGAGTCGCGCGCTGGGCCTGAGGTGCAGCAGCGTCGTGTGCCGCTCGGGCCTTGGTCTTGGCTCCGCGGTGCGGTGCCAGCACCATCGTCATGTTGCGACCGTCTTGCTTGGCGGACGTCTCGACGAAGCCGTAATCGGCCACGTCGGCGCCGAGCCGCTGCAAGAGGCGGTAGCCCAACTCGGGTCGCGACTGCTCGCGACCACGGAACATGATGGTCACCTTGACCTTGGACCCTGCTTCGAGGAAGCGGACGACGTGGCCCTTCTTGGTCTCGTAGTCGTGGTCGTCGATCTTGGGTCGCAGCTTCTGTTCCTTGACGACGGTCTGCTGCTGGTTCTTGCGAGACTCGCGCTCCTTGAGTGCCGTCTCGTACTTGAACTTGCCGTAGTCCATGATCTTGCAGACTGGCGGCTTCGCAGCCGGAGCAACTTCGACGAGGTCGAGATCGGCATCCGCGGCGACGCGGAGAGCATCTTCGATGCGCACGATGCCTACCTGTTCACCATTCGGTCCGATCAGACGGACTTCAGGTACACGTATGCGCTCGTTGATGCGGGTCTCAGTGCTGATGGGGCCTCCTATGTAGTCTTCGAGGAGTCCACGCCATCAGCCATCCGCTCGACAGAGCGAAGAGGCCCCGTCAATGACAGGGCCCAATGCCGACCGATCACGACTTTCGTCGCCTGCGCGCTGCACAGAACAACCACCTCGCGGTGGGTGTGACCGGACCGTTGGACCCGGAGGGTCAACGGTGGGAGTGGGACTCCACTTGCTGTCCTGGCGTAGGCCGGGACGGTCGCACGTGTCAGTCTAACAGGCATGACCGAGGTTCCCGAACTCCCCGAAGACCCCGCCCGCACGGACTCCGAACCCACCGTTCGCGAACTCGCCGAAATCCCCGCCGTCGAGGTCATCACCAGGGCCGCGGTGATGCTGATGAGCGCTGCCGCCGAGAAGCTGGGGTTGTCCGAGGACGACCCCGAGGAGTCCCCGCACCGCGACCTGGACGAGGCTCGCCGGCTCATCACCGCGCTGGCCGGTCTGGTCAAAGCGTCGGTGGAGTACCTTGGGCCACACGCGGGGCCGGTTCGCGACGGGCTCAAGCAGCTCCAACTGGCATTCCGCGAGTCGTCGGCATTCCCCGAGGAGCCCGGCCACGGTCCTGGGGAGAAGTTCACCGGCCCCGTCTGGTAGCCACTGCCAACACTTTCGCGGGTTGAGCGAATACTGTCGCGGCCTATGACGCTGACTACGCCGAAGCAGCATCGGACCTCGACCTTCCGGTGGGTGCCCGCTGCCGCGGGCTGGCTCGTCGGCATCATCGCGACGCTGTCGCTGATCGCCAGCATCTCGCCGCTGGTTCGCTGGGTCATCCGGGTGCCCCGCGAATGGGTCAACGACTACATCTTCAACTTCCCCGACACCAGCATCGCGTGGGCATTCGTCCTGGCCCTGCTGGCCGCCGCCCTGGCCGCCCGCAAGAGCGTGGCGTGGTGGATCCTCGTCCTGTACATGGTCGCCGCGGTCGGCTGGAACGTCGGCGACGTCTCCACCGGACCCGAATCGGTGATGGAGGACATCGGGGAGGTCATCGGCCTCGTCTTCCACGTCGCGGCAATTGCGTTCCTGGTGCTGGCCCGCAAGGAGTTCTGGGCGCGGGTGCGCCGCGGCGCGTTGTTCAAGGCCGCCGCGACGCTGGCGGCCGGAATGACGGTCGGCATCCTCGTCGGGTGGGGACTCCTGGAGATGTTCCCGGGCTCGCTGGAGCGCGACGAACGACTGCTCTACGCGGCCAACCGCGTGGTCGTGTTCGCCGGCGTGGACGCCGACGCCTTCGACGGTCACCACCCGCACGTCTTCGTCAACGCCCTGCTCGGCTTCTTCGGTGCCGTGGCGTTGATGGTGGCGGCGGTCGTCCTCTTCCAGTCGCAGCGCGCCGCGAACGCTCTCACTGGTGAGGACGAGTCGGCGATCCGCGGAATGCTCGAGGTGTGGGGCAAGAACGACTCACTCGGCTACTTCGCCACGCGCCGCGACAAGTCGGTGGTGTTCGCCCCCAACGGGCGGGCCGCCATCACGTACCGCGTGGAGGTCGGTGTCTGCCTCGCCAGCGGTGACCCGCTGGGTGACCCGCGATCGTGGCAGGCGGCGATCGGGGCGTGGCTGACGTTGTGCCAGTCCTACGGATGGGCGCCGGGCGTGATGGGCGCGAGTGCGACTGCCGCCCAGGCGTTTCGCGAGGCCGGGCTCAACGCCCTCGAACTCGGTGACGAGGCGATCCTGTACCCGGACAGGTTCAAGCTGTCCGGTTCGGACATGAAGCCCGTGCGGCAGGCCGTCACCCGGGCTCGGCGCGCCGGGCTCGCCATCCGCATCCGACGTCACCGCGACCTGACGCCCGAGGAGATGGCCGACGTCATCAAGCGGGCCGACGACTGGCGCGACACCGAGACCGAACGTGGCTTCTCGATGGCGCTGGGTCGCCTCGGCGATCCGGCCGACGGCGACTGCATGCTCGTCGAGGCGGTCGACCCGCAGGAGAACGTGGTGGCCATGCTCTCCCTGGTGCCGTGGGGCACCAACGGTGCCTCGCTGGACCTGATGCGGCGTTCTCCGCAGTCCCCCAACGGCACCAACGAGTTGATGGTCAGCGAACTGTGCCTGCAGGGCGCCGACATCGGCATCACCCGCATCTCGCTGAACTTCGCCATGTTCCGCTCGGCGTTCGAGGAAGGCGCCCAGCTCGGCGCCGGTCCGGTGGCGCGGCTGTGGCGGGCCATGCTGGTGTTCTTCTCCCGCTGGTGGCAGTTGGAGACGCTCTACCGGTCGAACATGAAGTACATGCCCGAGTGGGTCCCCCGCTTCGCCTGCTACGAGGATGCCCGGCTCATTCCCCGCGTCGGCATCGCTTCGGTGATCGCCGAGGGTTTCCTGGTGTTGCCATTCAGCCGGCGGGCCGAGCAGCACACCGGACAACACACCGGGCTGCACACCGCCGCTCCGGACGCGCTGGTGCAGTCGGGCCGGCTGCACCCCGACGGCAGCGCGCCGGATCTGACCATGCTGGAACTCGACGGGCCCTCCGACGAGCACGTCAGCCGACTCCCCGAACAGGTCCGCGTCCGGATGGCCAAGTTGAAGGCGTTGCAGGACGCCGGAGTCGACGCCTATCCCGTCGGCCGGGCGCCGAGCCACACCGTCGCGCAGGCCCTGGAGACCACCGGCGAGACGGTGTCGGTCTCGGGTCGTGTGCTCCGTCTTCGCGACTACGGCGCGGTGCTGTTCGCCGATCTGCGCGACTGGTCCGCCGAAGTCCAACTGCTGCTGGACAATTCGCGTCTAACCGAAGGCTGCACCGCGGACTTCACCAAGGCAGTCGACCTCGGGGATCTGCTCGAGGTGACCGGGACCATGGGGACGAGCAAGTCCGGCACCCCGTCGCTGTTGGTCGACCAGTGGCGGTTGATCGGCAAGTGTCTACGGCCGCTGCCCGACAAGTGGAAGGGCTTGACCGATCAGGAGGCGCGGGTACGGACCCGCTACGTCGACCTGGCCATCAACACCGAGTCGCGAGACCTGATCCGGGCGCGCAGCGCCGTTCTACACGCGATCCGGGAGACGCTGTTCGCCAAGGACTTCCTGGAAGTCGAGACGCCGATCCTGCAGCAGATCCACGGCGGAGCCAACGCGCGTCCGTTCGTCACCCACATCAACGCCTACGACTTGGCGCTGTACCTGCGGATCGCCCCAGAGCTGTACTTGAAGCGGCTCTGCGTCGGCGGGGTGGAACGGGTCTTCGAGTTGGGACGGGCCTTCCGCAACGAGGGC
The DNA here is from genome assembly GCF_025823185.1 of Mycobacterium yunnanensis. Lineage (GTDB taxonomy): Bacteria > Actinomycetota > Actinomycetes > Mycobacteriales > Mycobacteriaceae > Mycobacterium > Mycobacterium yunnanensis. Next base: position 33,441 of record NZ_JACKVK010000015.1, on the reverse strand, counting down.
GTGGACTTCAGCCACAACCCCGAGTTCACCCTGCTGGAGGCCTATCAGGCCCACGCCGACTACAACGTGTGGATCGACGGCTGCCGCGAGCTGATCCAGAACGCCGCGCTGGCGGCGAACGGCGCGCACGTCGTGATGCGGCCACGGGCAGACGGCACACTCGAACCCGTCGACGTCTCCGGTGAGTGGGCCGTCAAGACGGTGCACGGTGCGGTGTCGGAGGCCCTCGGTGAACACGTCGCGGCCGATACGGATCTGGCGACGCTGCGGCGGTACGCCGACGCCGCGAAGATCCCGTATCAGACCCACTGGGACGCCGGCGCCGTCGTCCTGGAGATGTACGAGCACCTGGTCGAGGATCGCACCGAAGCTCCGACGTTCTACAAGGACTTCCCGACGTCGGTGTCGCCGCTGACCCGGCCACACCGGAGCCTGCCCGGAGTCGCGGAGCGGTGGGATCTGGTGGCCTGGGGGGTCGAGTTGGGTACCGCCTACAGCGAGTTGACCGACCCCGTCGAGCAACGCCGCCGGTTGCAGGAGCAGTCGTTGCTTGCCGCTGGCGGCGATCCGGAGGCCATGGAGTTGGACGAGGACTTCCTCCAGGCCATGGAATACGCGATGCCGCCCACTGGTGGCCTGGGCATGGGCGTGGACCGCGTCGTCATGCTCATCACCGGCCGCAGCATCCGCGAGACCCTGCCCTTCCCGTTGGCCAAGCCCCGATAGGGGGCTTCACAGCCAACCGTCAGCTTCCCCGTCCACGATGACGTCGTGACATCGTCGTTGGCAGCCGGAGACTTTCGGCAACAGCACCTCTCGTTGATGCACGGCTGGTTGCCGCTGGTGATCCAGGCCCTCACGGTGGCCATCCTGCTGGCCGCGATCGGCAGGCGCAGCCGGCGCTGGGGAGTGGTGTGGCTTCCCGTCGCGCTCGCCGTCGGCGCGGCGATGGCCGCGGCCACCTACTGGGTCATCTCCTCCCAGGGCATGTCGGACGACCCAGCTCCGAACTTGCTGTGGGTTTGGATCGCCGTCACCGGGTTTGCCGCAGTCGTGTTCGTCGCCGGGTGGCGCAACTCCGGCTGGGGTCGCCGCACGGCGTCGGCCGTCGGACTGCCGATGGCACTGCTGTGCGCTGCGTTGGCGCTCAACCTCTGGGTCGGCTACTTCCCGACCGTGCAGACGGCATGGAACCAGCTCACCGAAGGGCCGCTGCCCGACCAGGCCGACCAAGCCACCGTCGTGGCGATGCAATCCAAGCATCAGGTACCCGCGAAGGGTGTCGTCGTACCGGTGAACATCGACTCGTCGGCATCTGGCTTCAAGCATCGCGGCGAGCTCGTGTACCTACCCCCCGCCTACTTCGCGTCCAACCCGGCGCCGCACCTCCCGACGCTGATGATGATCGGCGGCGAGTTCAACACTCCCGGTGACTGGCTACGGGCAGGCAACGCCATCAAGACCGTCGACGACTACGCCGCGGCCAACGGCGGAAACGCTCCCGTGCTGGTGTTCGTCGACACCGGCGGGGCATTCAACAACGACACCGAATGCGTCAACGGCCCGCGCGGCAACTCCGCGGACCACCTGACGAAGGACGTGGTGCCGTTCATGGAGTCCACCTATGGCGTGAGCACCAACCGGGCGAACTGGGGTCTGGTGGGCTGGTCGATGGGCGGCACGTGTGCCGTCGACCTGGCCACGATGCACCCCGACGTGTTCTCCACCTTCGAGGACATCGCGGGTGACCTGGCACCCAACTCCGGCAACAAGCAGCAGACCGTGGACCGCCTCTTCGGCGGTGACGCCGCCGCCTACGCCGCCTTCGACCCGACGGCCGTGATGACCAAGCACGGCCGCTATCAAGGGATCTCGGGGTGGTTCGCCATCAATGGTTCGGCTCCGTCGTCGGGACCGACGGTCGTCAACGCCGTCAACTCCAATGGCACCGGCCTCGGGGGCAAGGATGCCTCGGTGCGACTCAGCGACCAAGCCGCGGCCGCGAACAAGCTCTGTGCCCTTGGTGCGGCCAACGGCATCCAATGTGCCGTGGTGACCCAGCCCGGCAAGCACGACTGGCCCTTCGCGGACCGTGCCTTCACCGCGGCGCTGCCGTGGCTGGCCGGCCAGATCGGCACGCCGGGCGTCCCGCGGCTGGGGCTTCCAGGTGCCACCCCGCTCGCATCACACGCTCAGTAGTCGGAATCGGCGGCAATCCCACTTCTAGGCGACCCGTCGCGACGGCGGTACCGTGACGAACGTGGGAGACCCCGAGGACATCGTCGACGCCGAGATCGTGCCCGACCCGCCCGCCCCGGCGCCGCAGGACACCGGATACACCGAGGGTGGCGTGCCGACCTTCGAGTCCGTCCGCGAGAAGATCGAAACCAGGTACGGCACGGCCGTGGGCTCATCCGAGCTCGCCTCGGAGACCTCCGAGGGCCGCGAAGTCGAGGAACGCTACGAGGCCCGGCAGCGCGCCGCCCACGACCGTCTCGAGCAGATCAGGGCGTCGATGCGCGACGAATCGGATCGAGCCTGACCCCATGCGCTCGTTCACCGTGGCGGAACGGCGAGCGCGGCTGGGGCGGCGGCATTTCCTGTCCGATCCCAGCGACCTCCCCGTTGCCGACGTCGCCGGTGCGTTCGTCGGTCTGCACACCACCGATCCGGCCACGCCGTACCTGTCATTGTGGGCCCGCCGCAACGGCTTTCGCGTCGACGACCTCCACGCGGCGCTGTACACCGACCGCACGGTGGTCAAGCATCTCGCGATGAGGCGCACGCTGTGGGTGTTCGACACCCTCGCCGTGCCGGCCGTGCAGGTCGCCGTGAGCGACCGCGTCGCGGCCGCCGAACGCCGACGGCTGGTCGCCGACGTCGTCAAGGCGGGCATCGCGAGCGACGGCGAGGCGTGGGTGACCCGGGCCGCCGCGGCAGTCCGCGTCCATCTCGACGAACACGGCCACACCAGCGCCTCGGAGTTGCGGACCGCGCTGCCCGAGTTGGCGGGGACGTACAACCCGGCCCCCGGTAAGCCATGGGGCTCCGAGGGACCCATCTCGCCGCGCGTCCTGACCGTTCTCGGCGCCGAGGGGCTCATCGTTCGCGGGCCCAACGACGGCACCTGGACGACGTCGCGCCCGAAGTGGACGCCGGCGACTCGGTGGCTCGACCCAGCCGTGGCCGTCGACCTCGACGCCGGTCGGAGCGCGCTCCTCGACCGATACCTACGAACATTTGGGCCGGTGACGCTCGCAGACGTCAAGTGGTTCTTCGGGCAGACGCTCGGCTGGACCCGCGACGGTCTCCGCGACGTCGGTGCCGTCGAGGTCGACCTCGCGGGCACTCCCGGCTACGCGCTGCCCGACGACCTCGAGCCAGAGGCTGCCCGTGAGCCGTGGTGCGCGCTCCTGCCCGGTCTCGACGTCACCACCATGGGCTGGCAGCAACGCGACTGGTACCTCGGGCAGCACGCGACGCACGTGTTCGACCGCAACGGCAACGGGGGGCCGACCGCATGGTGCGACGGTCGGATCGTCGGTGCCTGGACGCAGGACGCCGACGGTCGCGTCGTCGTGCAACTGGTCGACGACGTCGACGCCGGCGCCTCCACGGCGTTGGCGCGCAAGGCCGACGAGCTCACGGAGTGGCTCGACGGGGTGCGCATCGCACCGCGGTTCCCCTCCCCCTTGTCGAAATCGGGAGCGCCGGCTACGCGCTGACCTTGCGCCGCTTCTTCGCGGGTGCGGGTTGCGGCAGCAGCTCGGTGAGGAACTGCCCGGTGTAGCTCTCCGCCACCGCGGCCACGTCCTCCGGGGTGCCTTGCGCGACGACCGTGCCGCCACCGCCGCCACCCTCCGGGCCCATGTCGACGATCCAGTCCGAGGTCTTGATCACGTCCAGGTTGTGCTCGATGACGATGACGGTGTTGCCCTTGTCGACCAGACCGTTGATGACCTTGAGCAGCTTGCGAATGTCTTCGAAGTGCAGACCCGTGGTCGGTTCGTCCAGCACGTAGACGGTGCGCCCGGTGGACCGCTTCTGCAGCTCGGCCGCCAGCTTCACGCGCTGCGCCTCGCCGCCGGACAACGTCGGGGCCGGTTGACCCAGCCGGACGTATCCCAAACCGACGTCGACCAGGGTCTTGAGGTAGCGGTGAATCGAGGAGATGGGCTCGAAGAAGTCGGTGGCCTCCTCGATCGACATGTCGAGGACCTCGGAGATCGTCTTGCCCTTGTAGTGCACCTCGAGCGTTTCCCGGTTGTACCGCGCGCCGTGGCACACCTCGCACGGCACGTATACGTCGGGAAGGAAGTTCATCTCGATCTTGATGGTGCCGTCACCGGAACACGCCTCGCAGCGACCGCCCTTGACGTTGAACGAGAACCGCCCCGGCTGATAGCCGCGCACCTTGGCCTCGGTCGTCGCGGCGAACAGCGTGCGGATCTTGTCGAACACACCGGTGTAGGTCGCGGGGTTCGACCGCGGCGTACGACCGATCGGCGACTGGTCCACGCGGACCAGCTTGTCGAGTTGGTCCACCCCGTTGATGCGCAGGTGTCGACCCGGCACCTGGCGGGCGCCGTTGAGCTTGTTGGCCAGCACCGACGCCAGGATGTCGTTGACCAGGGTCGACTTGCCCGACCCGGACACGCCCGTGACCGAGGTCAAGACGCCGAGGGGGAAGGCCACGTCGATCTCGCGCAGGTTGTTCTCCCGCGCGCCGACCACGGTCAGCTGACGTTTGCGGTCGATCGGTCGGCGGATCGCGGGGACCTCGATGCTCTCCTTGCCGGAGAGGTACGCGCCGGTGATGGATTCGGGGTTGGTCAGCAGATCGGCGTAGGTGCCGCTGTGCACGATGTGGCCGCCGTGCTCCCCCGCCGCCGGTCCGATGTCGACCACCCAATCGGCGTGGGCGATGGTGTCGAGGTCGTGCTCGACGACGATCAGCGTGTTGCCCAGATCGCGAAGCCGGACCAGCGTGTCGATCAACCGCCGGTTGTCCCGCTGATGCAGGCCGATCGACGGTTCGTCGAGCACGTACAGCACTCCGGCCAGGCCGGAGCCGATCTGGGTGGCGAGCCGAATGCGCTGCGCTTCACCGCCGGAGAGCGTGCCAGCCGCGCGTGACAACGTCAGGTAGTCCAGGCCGACGTCGAGCAGGAAGCCCAGCCGGGACTGCACCTCCTTGAGCACCTGCCCGGCGATGGCGTGCTCGCGAACGCCGAGGGTCAACGCGTTCAGGAACTTCGAGCAGTCGGCGATGGAAAGCTCGCACACCTCGGCGATCGACTTCGCGTCGTCGGCCGCCGCCAGTGTGACGGCCAGGATCTCGGGCTTGAGCCGGGTGCCCTCACAGACCGGGCACGGCACGTCGCGCATGAAGCCGTCGTAGCGTTCCTTCATCTGCTCGGATTCGGTCTGCTCCATGCGGCGGTGCAGGAACGCCATCACGCCTTCGAAGTCGGCGTAGTACGAACGGGTGCGCCCGTAGCGGTTCTTGTACCGCACGTGAACCTGCTGGTCGCATCCCTCCAGGATCGACTTGCGCGCCTTGGCCGGCAGCTTACGCCATGGGGTGTCGACGTCGAAGCCGAGAGCATCGCCGAGACCCGACAGCATGCGGGTGAAGTAGTCGGCGTTGTGCCCCATCGACCACGGCGCGATGGCGCCCTCGGCCAGCGTCAGCTCGGGGTCGGGAACCACCAGTTCGGGGTCGACCTCCTTGCGGATGCCCAGCCCTGCGCATTCGGGACACGCGCCGTACGGGGAGTTGAACGAGAACGACCGCGGTTCCAGGTCGTCCACCGCGAGGGGGTGGCCGTTCGGGCAGGCGAGCTTCTCGGAGAACCGCTGCTCGCGGTGCGGTGAGTCCTCTTCGAGGTCGACGAAGTCGAGCACCAGGATGCCGTCGGCCAAGCCCAGCGCCGTCTCCACCGAGTCGGTCAGGCGCTGCTTGGAGCTCGCCTTCACGCTGAGGCGGTCCACGACCACCTCGATGTCGTGCTTCTCCTGCTTCTTCAGCTTCGGCGGGTCGGTCAGGGTGTGGACGACGCCGTCGACGCGGACTCGGCTGTAACCCTGCGAGTTCAACTTCTCGAAGAGGTCGACGAATTCGCCCTTGCGGGTGCGCACCACGGGGGCGAGCACCTGGAATCGGGTGCCCTCCTCCATCGCGAGCACCTGGTCGACGATCTGCTGTGGTGTCTGCCGCGCGATGCGTTCACCGCAGACGGGGCAGTGCGCGGTGCCGGCGCGGGCATATAGCAGGCGCAGGTAGTCGTAGACCTCGGTGATGGTGCCGACGGTCGACCGCGGATTGCGGTTGGTCGACTTCTGGTCGATCGACACCGCAGGCGAGAGCCCCTCGATGAAGTCGACGTCTGGCTTGTCCATCTGCCCGAGGAACTGCCGGGCGTACGCCGACAGCGACTCGACGTATCGGCGTTGACCCTCGGCGAAGATCGTGTCGAAGGCCAACGACGACTTGCCAGAACCGGACAGCCCGGTGAAGACGATCAACGCGTCGCGCGGCAGGTCGACGTCGACGTTTCGCAGGTTGTGCTCGCGCGCACCCTTGACTATCAGGCGGTCAGCCAACTGATATCTCTCCTGGTCTGATGGTGCGCCGCAACCTGCTCGAAGCGCACCGCGCTCATGGTATGTCGACCCTCCGACAAGTCCCAGCCGCGTACCGGGTCACCCCGTACGGTGGCAGTCATGACTGGTCCGAGAACTTCCGTTACCGACGACTACACCGGCCACGTGGAGCCGGGTTCGGCGGCAAGGCGAACCCTTCCCGGTGCGACGATCGTCAAGGCGTCCGTCGGCCCCATGGACAACAACGCTTACCTGATCACCTGTTCCCACACCGGCGAGACGCTACTCGTCGACGCGGCCAACGACGCCCCCGTCCTCTTGGACCTCGTCGAGCGTCACGCGCCGACTCTCGCAGTCATCCTGACCACTCACCAACACGGCGACCACTGGCAGGCCCTCGCCGAGGTCGCCACCGCGACCGGCGCACCGACCGCCGCGCACCAACTCGACGCCGGCGCGCTGCCGGTCACGCCCGACCGCATCCTGGCCCACGGCGACACCGTCGATGTCGGTGAGCTCACCTTCGACGTCGTCCACCTCCGCGGGCACACCGAGGGGTCGGTGGCTCTCGCGCTGCACGGCCCCGCCGCGGGCGACGCCGTACACCTCTTCACCGGAGACTCCCTGTTCCCCGGCGGCATCGGCAGAACCGCTGACGCCGGCGATTTCGAGCGGTTGCTCGGCGACGTCACGACGCGCGTATTCGACGTCTACTCGGACTCGACGGTCGTCTATCCAGGGCACGGTGACGACACCACCCTCGGCCTCGAACGACCGCACCTCGACGAGTGGAAGCAGCGGGGCTGGTGAGCGGCTGGCCACGACCCGACAAGATCGGCCCCGGCCAAGAGTCGGTCTGGGACTATCCGCGTCCGCCTCGGCTCGAGACCTTCGCCGGGTCGATCACCGTGGAGTTCGGCGGGCAGACCATCGCCTCGACAGACCGCGGGTGGCGGGTCCTCGAGACCAGTCACCCACCGACCTACTACATCCCGGCGTCGGCGTTTCGGGACGGCGCACTACGGCCTGCAGCGGGGTCGTCGTGGTGCGAGTGGAAGGGCATCGCGTCGTACTTCGACCTCGTCGCCGGTGACCGCGTCGCCGAACGAGCGGGCTGGACCTATCTGGAGCCGACCCCCGGTTTCGAGCCGATCGCCGGTGCCGTCGCCGTGATGGCCGCGCAGGTCGACCGGTGCACCGTCAACGGCGAGGTTGTCGAGTCGCAGCCCGGGGGCTTCTACGGCGGCTGGATCACCAGCTGGGTGAAGGGCCCGTTCAAGGGCATCCCGGGGTCCAGGGGCTGGTAGCGCCCCCGGACCCTCGTCGTCAGGAGGTGTGGACGATCAGGACGTCGGACTTGGACCGGCGCGCCACGTTGGCGGGCACCGAACCGAGCAGCCGACCGGCGATGGTGCTCAGGCCCACGTTGCCGACCACCAGGAGATCGGCCTTGACTTCCTCGGCGAGGTCGACCAACGCGTCGACGGGCGCACCGACGACGGCCTTCTCCTCGACCTCCTTGGCTCCGGCGGTGTGAGCCCGATCGCGGGCCTCGCGCAGGATCGCGTAGATGGGGGCGTTGCCCGCCATCTTGTAACCCTCGTCCTTCAGGACGTCGGCGGCACGGGAGTCCTCACTTTGCGGGAAGTACGCCGTGGCCACGATGAGCTTGGCCCCGGCTCCCGCGGCGATCTGCGCGGCTCGGTCGACCGCGCGCAGCGATGAATCCGAACCGTCTGTTCCGACCAAGACGGTCTGATAGGCGCCCATTCGAAGCCCTCCCAGGGGGTTGATTGCCAAGCCATCCGAGACAGTAACCCGAAGTTCAGCGAACAGGGGGCGAATCAGACGGATGGCGCGTGTAGTCCGACGATGATCGTAGCGTCGGCGAACGTGGCCCCGGCCGCGGTGGTGAGCAAACCTACCCCGTACGACGGCGACGGTCCCCGTCGCACTCGGGTGTGGGAAGTGACCTGAATCATCGCGGCCGATACCCGCTGGCAAAGTCGTTGACGCTCATGATGATTCGCCGCGGATCACCCGGTCGACGGCTGACCGGTCCGAGGCCGGCCGAAGTACAGCTCCTGCGTGGCGACGCACACCAGCTCCCCCGTGCGGTTGTACATCGTGGCCGTCGCCAGTCCGCGCCCGCCAATTCCGCTCGGCGACAACTGGTCCGACAACACCCAGTCGCTGAGGTCGACCGGCCGGTGGAACCAGAGTGCGTGGTCGATCAGCGCGTTGTAGGACGTGGCCTGCGTGGTTCGCCGCATGGTGACGGCGGTCTCGAGCATCGTCGTGCCGGTGACGTAGGTCAACAGGCAGCTGTGCAGGACCTCCGCGCTGTCGGCGTCGTCGATGACCGGCGTGGATGGCCTCCACCACAACCGAATACGCGGGGACGGCTCGGGCAGCTCTTGGGCCAGCCGTGGCGGCGGGTCCACGTAGCGCAACTCGAAGGGATGGGGCGCACCCAGTAACCCCCGAGTTCGTCGGCGTAGTCGGCCAGTTGCTCGCGAGCCCCGAGCAGCGACTCGGGCGCCGGGACGTCGGGTATGGGCCCGTGATAGTCCAGACCGTCCAGCGGTGTGCTGAAGGAGGCAAGGGCCTCCAGCAGAACCTCGCCGTCCTGGCGCGCGACGATCTGCCGAGTCGAGAGGGTGCCACCGTCGCGGGCGCGCATGACGTGGAAGTCCACCGGCCGGCGGGCGTCCCCGGCCCGGATGTAATAGACGTGAATGCTGTGCGGGTCTCGTCCCGGTGCCGTGCGGCTGGCGGCCATCAGCGCTTGGCCCGCGATGTGACCACCGACGATGTGGTGGGCGGGGTTGTCGAGCTGCGTGGCGACGAAGTCGTCGGGACCGATCTGGTCGACGTGAAGCGTCGCGACGATGTCGGCCAGCGACGGCGTGAAGGAGCTCATCGGCCGCATCTTGCCGTAGCCCACACGGTCGGAGAGTTGGGGGCATGGCGAACACCGTGCCCCGACGCGAGCGGATGACGGGAATCGAACCCGTGTAAACGGCTTTGCAGGCCGGTGCCTAGCCACTCAGCCACACCCGCGTTGTCCATGACATTGCCACCGCGACGCGCTGCGCCCAACCGTTTGAATCGCCGTGATCGCTTCCGTGCCTCGCGATACCTTGTCCGCATGCATCTCTGGCTGGCGGATCCGCCCTTCTTCGGCGGCCCCGGGCAAGGCACCCGGCAAATCGTCGAGTTGTTCGTCGCCTTCGGTCTGACCGCGCTCATCGGACTGGAACGCGAGATCCAGGGCAAGAGTGCAGGACTGCGAACCCAGACGATCGTCGGCACCGCGGCGGCACTCATCCTCCTGGTCAGCAAGTACGGGTTTCAGGACGTTCTCGTCGACGGGCTCGTCGTGGTGGACCCGTCCCGTGTGGCGGCCCAAATCGTCTCCGGCATCGGCTTTCTCGGTGCGGGAATCATCATCTTCCGGCGCGGTTCGGTACACGGCCTGACGACGGCGGCCGCGGTGTGGGAGTCCGCGGCGATCGGCATGGCCGCCGGCTCGGGCCTGCTGTTGCTCGCGTGCACCGTCACCGCCATGCACTTCCTCATCATCCTCGGCTTCATGCCGCTGGCCCGCCGGCTGGCCAACCGGCTGAGCGGATCGATCCGGGTGCACGTCACCTACGACGAGGGGCGTGGCGTCATGACCGCGCTGCTACAGGCATGCGAGCGTCGCAACTGGCAGCTCGCGGAGCTCGAGGCCGACCCCACCGGCGGGGTGCTGTTGACGCTGTCCGGCAACGGCATCCTCAACGCACCCAATCTGCTCGCCCGCATCGACGGTGTCACCGCCATTCGGCAGCTCGACGACGATCCGGACTAGAGCGTCACCGGCCCGTCGCCCCGTCGATCAACTCGCGCAGGATGTCGGCGTGACCCGCGTGGCGGCCGATTTCCTCGATCATGTGGGTGAGCGCCCAGCGGAGGCTGGGTGAGTCCCGTCCCGGCACCGGCGCGTCGAGGTCAGTGAAGCCGTCGAGCATGTCGTTCACTTTGTGGATCACGGATCTGTAGCGCTCGACGACGTCGTCGACGCCGTCCTCGCTGGCTGCCTGAAAGGTTCCAGGCCAGTCGGATACGTGGTCGCCGAGGAAGATCCACCGTTCGACGGTCGTGACGTGGTTCAGGAGCCCGAGCAGGTTGGTGCCCGAGGGCACCTGTGCGGTGCGAACGTCCGGTTCGGGCGCGCCCTCGACCTTGCCGATGATGGACGTCCGGAGGTAGTCCAAGAATCCCCGTAGCGTCTGCACCTCGGTGTTGCCGGTGCGTGGTGGCCCGTTGTCGGTCATCGCACCAGTGTGGCCGAGAGCCTCTCGCCCGCCTAGCGCATTGCCGTTCGGGCAACCTCAGACTAGACGGTCGTCCGGCCGCGGCTGGCCCGGTAGGAGGCCACGCACCCGAGCGCCGCCAGCACCGCCATCGACGCGAACAGCCATCTCGCCGCGGTCGCGTCTCCGCGGTCGGTCAGGTTGACGACCACGCCGGCGACCCCGGCTCCGAACGCACCGCAGATCAGTTGAACGGTGTTGATCGCCGCCGCCGCGGTGCGACCTTCGGACGGGTCGTCACTGCTGCCCATCGCCCACGCCGAGAGATGCGGCCACGCAACACCGATGCCCGTGCCGGCGATCAGCAACGCCAGTACCCAGACCGCGACGAGCACGACCGAGGCGTCCTCGACCTGGCTCACCGCGGCAATCGCCAGACCGCAGGCCATCAGCAATGGCGCACCCGCCACGGTCGCGACGATCACCCGGACCTTGGTCAGCGAGGCGCTGGCGATCTCGCCGACGGTCCACCCCACCGACAGCGACACGCCGAGGAAGCCGGCCGCCACCGGCGTCAGGTGCGCCAGCCGCTGACCGAACAGCGGCACGTACATGTCGGTCATCGTGGCGGCCATCAGCATGCCGAGCGTCAGGTAGACCCACTTCAGCGGACCGGGTCGGAATGCCGTGGGCGGCAGCACCGACGCCGTCGTGCTGCGGTCCACCACCAAGAAGACGACGACCAGGACCACCCCGAGCACGAGGAGCCCGCCGGTCACCGCGACGTTGCGGGCAATACCCGCGACGCTGATCGCCAGGGCTGCTGCACCGAGCAATGCCAACGACCACACAGGGATGCGGTCGGCGGCAGGCCGTTCGACCCCGGCCGCGCGCCCGGGTAATGCGAACGGGACCAGAGCCGCCATCGCCACGGTCAACACGGCCAGCACGCCGAAAGCCCAACGCCACGAACTGAATTGCGCGAACAGACCGCCGGCGGCCGGCCCCACCACCGTTCCGACGCCCCACATGGCCGACACCAGCGCCGACGCCTTCGTCCACAACGCCTGCGGCAGAGCGGTGTTGATGACCGCGTAGCCCAAGCCCGCGAGCAGGCCGCCCGCCGCGCCTTGCACCACGCGCCCCAGGAGCAGCATCTCCATGCTGGGTGCCACCGCACACCACACGCTGCCGACCGCGAACACGCCGAGGCCGCTGAGATAGGCCCCGCGTGGTCCCAGTCTGGTGAGCACCGAACTCACCGTGGTCGCCGCGACGACCGACGCGACGAGGTACACCGTCGTCACCCAGGCGTAGAGGCGTTGACCACCGATCTCGGCCACGGCGTTTGGCATCAGGCTGATCGTGAGGAACTCGTTGGTGGCGTACAGCGCGACACCGCCGGCCAGCACGGTCGACGCGCCGAGGTGCCGTGGCCCGAGCAGCTCGCGCCAGCCCGCGGCCGGAACGTCGCTCTGCGTGTCGTCCGTCTGAGTCACCGGTTCACCGTACGAGCTCAACCACGGTTGAGATCAAGCGTGTCGCCTGCGCCTACTTCAAGCCCGCGGCGTCCATGCCGCGCAACTCCTTCTTCAGGTCGGCAATCTCGTCGCGAATGCGGCCCGCCAGCTCGAACTGCAGATCACGCGCGGCGGTCATCATCTGGGCCGTCATCTCCTTGATGAGATCGGCCAGTTCCGCGCGCGGCATGTTCTTCGTGTCGCGCCCCTCGACGATGCCCGAACTGACCGCGCGACCGGGTTCGCCCTGTGCGCGCCGACCGCGGGAGGCGTTGCGACCGGACCCGCCGACGTCCACGGTGGCATCGGTGTCGTCCGCCTCGCGGTACACCTGATCCAGGATGTCGGCAATCTTCTTCCGCAGCGGCTGCGGGTCGACGCCGTGTTCCAGGTTGTAGGCAATCTGCTTGGCCCGGCGACGGTCGGTCTCGTCGATGGCCTGCTTCATCGAGTCGGTCATCTTGTCGGCGTACATGTGCACCTCGCCGGACACGTTGCGCGCCGCGCGACCGATCGTCTGGATCAGGCTTCGCGCCGACCGCAGGAAGCCCTCCTTGTCGGCGTCGAGGATCGAGACCAGGGAGACCTCCGGCAAGTCGAGGCCCTCGCGGAGCAGGTTGATGCCGACCAGCACGTCGTACTCACCGAGCCGCAACTGGCGCAACAACTCCACGCGACGCAGCGTGTCCACCTCGGAGTGCAGGTAGCGCACTCGAATGCCGAGTTCGAGAAGGTAGTCGGTGAGGTCTTCGGCCATCTTCTTGGTCAACGTGGTGACCAGCACGCGCTCGTCGAGTTCGGTGCGCTTGCGGATCTCACCGATGAGATCGTCGATCTGCCCCTTGGTCGGCTTCACGACGACCTCCGGGTCGACCAGACCGGTCGGCCGGATGACCTGCTCGACGAACTCGCCGCCGGACTGGCTGAGCTCGTACGGCCCCGGGGTCGCCGACAGATACACCGTCTGCCCGACCCGGTCGGCGAACTCCTCCCAGGTCAGCGGTCGGTTGTCCACGGCCGACGGCAGCCGGAAGCCGAAGTCGACCAGGTTGCGCTTGCGCGACATGTCGCCTTCGTACATGCCGCCGATCTGCGGCACGGTGACGTGCGACTCGTCGATGACCATCAGGAAGTCCTCCGGGAAGTAGTCCAGGAGGGTCGCCGGTGCCGTACCCGGGCCGCGGCCGTCGATGTGACGCGAGTAGTTCTCGATGCCCGAGCAGAATCCGACCTGCTTCATCATCTCGAGGTCGTAATTCGTCCGCATCCGAAGCCGTTGCGCCTCAAGCAGTTTGCCTTGGCCCTCGAGCTCGGCGAGACGCTCCTCGAGCTCCTTCTCGATGCTGGCGATCGCAAGGGCCATCCGCTCGGGACCCGCCACGTAGTGGGTGGCCGGAAACACGCGCAGTGAGTCGACCTTGCGCACCACGTCCCCGGTCAGCGGGTGCATGTAGTAGAGCGCCTCGATCTCGTCGCCGAAGAACTCGATCCGCACGGCCAGTTCCTCGTAACTGGGGATGATCTCCACGGTGTCGCCGCGCACCCGGAACGAGCCCCGGGTGAACGCCATGTCGTTGCGGGTGTACTGCACGTCGACGAGGAGTCGCAGCAGGGCGTCGCGCGGCACCTCGTCACCCACGGTCAGTTCGACGGAGCGGTCCAGATAGGACTGCGGCGTACCGAGACCGTAGATGCACGACACCGACGCCACCACCACGACGTCGCGTCGCGACAGCAGGTTGTGGGTCGCGGAGTGCCGCAGGCGTTCGACGTCGTCGTTGACCGAGCTGTCCTTCTCGATGTAGGTGTCGGTCTGGGCGATGTACGCCTCGGGTTGGTAGTAGTCGTAGTACGACACGAAGTACTCGACGGCGTTGTTGGGCAGCATGTCTCGAAGCTCATTGGCCAGCTGCGCGGCCAGCGTCTTGTTCGGCGCCATCACCAGGGTGGGCCGCTGCAGCTTTTCGATGAGCCACGCCGTGGTCGCCGACTTGCCGGTGCCCGTGGCACCCAGCAGGACCACGTCGCGTTCGCCGGCGTTGATGCGGCGTTCCAGCTCGGCGATGGCCGTGGGCTGGTCGCCGGCGGGAGAGTGCTCGCTGACGACCTGGAAGTCGCCGCCCACGCGCACGACGTCGTCGACCGCTCGGTACTCCGAGTGGGCGACGACTGGATATTCGGTAGCGAAAGCCATGTTCACCAGGTTAGAACCAACCACCGACAAGTTCTCTTCCCAGGGCATTACGCTGGCCGAATCCACCCCCCGAAGCGAGAGACCTTCGACGTCGCCGCGCGCACCAACACCGACCCCAAGGGCATCGTGCGTGCGGTGGACGTCTACGACGTGCGCCCCTGGGGTCTGTACATGGCGCGTCCGACGCCCGGTCGGGCACAGTTCCACTACCTCGAATCGTGGTTGCTGCCGTCGCTGAGCATACGAATCTCCGTCTTCCACTTCAGTCCTGGCTACGAACGCGCCCAGGACTTCTACCTCGACGTCGGGCCGATCGTCGTCGACGGCGACGTGTGGCGGACCGAGGACCACTACCTCGACCTGGTGGTCCGGACCGGCACCGGGGTCGATCTCCTCGACGTCGACGAACTGTTCGCGGCGGTGCGCGAAGGGCTCCTCTCGACCGAAGCCGCCGCCGCGGCGGTCGCGACGGCGGCGTTGGCGATCGACGGTCTCGCGGCCAACGGTTACGACGTCGACGCGTGGCTGGCGCACCTCGAAATGGCCCTCACCTGGAGGGCGGCGTAAAGTCCCGGTTTATGAGCTTGACTAAGTGTGGGCTGGTGGCTTGCTCGGCGGCGGTGGCCCTGCTGCTGGGCGCCCAGCTGCTGCCCGCCGTTGCCCTCGCGGACCCCGACGTCACCGGTCAGTCCGCCGACGCGCCCGCACCACCCCCGGACGCCACGGCCGACCTTGGGCCAGGCCCCTACAACGTCGTCTACCGGGCCCGGGTGGACGGCGTGTCGCGGGGTGCCACCATCAGCTACGCCATCGCCGACGGCCAGGTGAACACGGCGACTCCCACGATGGTGCCCGGCCGGACGTTCGAGGCGACCGGCGTGGTGACCAATGCCCGAGACGCCGGCATGCAGGTCGCCATCCAGTGGCCGTACTCGGCCAGCCTGCACTGCGAGATCTTGGCCAACGACCAGATCATCGCCGAGGCCGACCAGTTCGTCGCACCGCGGCTCACGCCGCAGCACAACGATCCCGGCTACGGCGTGCTGAGTTGCGGCACCGTGACCAACTTCCCGACGGGCAACACCGCCCCCATCGACGACCCCGCGCCTGCTCCAGCTCCTCCGGCGCCAGACGCGCCCGCTCCGGCGCCCGCCGGCTGATCTCGGCTCAGGGCCGCCAGCCCGTGGCGTCGGCCCATCCCCCGGCCCGGACGTACGCGTCGGCCAGCCACGGTTCCTTGGCCTCGGCGTAGTCGTCGGTGGTTTCGGGCCCTTCGGCCGTCGAGGCGCGTTTGACGGACAGGTACTCCGCCCGCACGTCCGCCTCGGCGATCAGCCAGTCGCGGAACAGCAGGGCGAACCGCTGATTGGGCCAACCGTCGACCCGCAGGTGCACGTTGGTCGGCCGACCGGGATCTCCGGAGGCATGCAGGCGCTTGCGCCACACCGAGGTGTCGTCGGTGTGCGCCACGTCGTCGGTGACCCCGTCGACCCGCGGATAACCAGCCGCCAGCAGTGCGTCGGCGAGCTCGTCGGCCACGTCCAGGGATGCCACCGTCACCTGGACGTCGATCACGTCCTTGGCGTCGAGACCGGGGACGGCGGTCGACCCGATGTGGTCGACGCGTATCGCGTGGTGCCCGCAGGCGGTGCGGAGCCGGGCCAGGATGCGGGCGGCTTGGTCGGGCCACGTCGGATCGGCGGTGACCAACTTGGGTAGCGACCGCGCGGGCGTGGACTCCCGGACGTTGCGGGCGAACGGGGCGATGCGCTCGTGCCAGAGTTCGCGCGCGGCCGCCGACAGGTCCTCGGCGCTGCCGGAGTTGTCCAGCCACACGTCGGCTACCGCGCGGCGCTGCTCCTCGCTGGCTTGGGCGGCGATACGGGCGCGGGCGTCGGCCTCGCTGAAGCCGCGGTGCTCGATGAGGCGACGGAGCCGAACCTCGGGGTCGGCGTGCACTATGACCACCAGCGGAAAGAGCGACGCCATCTGGGACTCCACCAGCAGTGGGATGTCCTCGACGATCACGGCGTCGGACGGGGCGGCCTCGATCAATTCGGCGCGCCGTGTGCCGACCAGCGGATGCACGATTCCGTTGAGGGTCTTTCGCTTCTCGTCGTCGGGAAAGGCGATGGCTGCCAGCGCCGGCCGGTTCAGCGCGCCGTCGGGCAGCAGAATCTCCGACCCGAAGGCCTCCACCAGCGCGGCCAATCCCTCCGTGCCGGGCTCGACGACCTCGCGAGCGATGACGTCACCATCGACGACGATGCCACCCAGTTCGTTGAACGTCGATGAGACCGTTGACTTTCCGGCGCCGATGCCGCCGCTCAACCCGATTCGAAGCATGGGCCCAGTCTGTCAGGCCCCCGCAGACGACGAACGCCCCGGCTCTGATGAGCCGGGGCGTCCTGTCGTACTACGTGTTACGCCGTGCTGAATGTCAGGCGTTGCCCGCGAGCTTCTCCCGCAGCGCGGCCAGCTGAGCATCGCTGGCCAGCGTTCCGCCGGTGGACTCGGGACCCGAGCTGGACGACGTCGAGGACGAGGAGCTGTTGGCGGTGGCGGGCCTGCTGGCCGCCTCCGCGTCGGCTGCCGCGAACTTCTCCATCTGCGCGGTGTGCATCTTGTGGCGACGCTCGGCCTCGGCGTACCGGGCCTCCCACTCGTCACGCTGCTTCTCGAAGCCTTCGAGCCACTCGTTGGTCTCGGAGTCGAAGCCCTCGGGGAAGATGTAGTTGCCCGCGTCGTCGTAGCTGTCGGCCATGCCGTACTTCGACGGGTCGAACTCCTCGGTGTAGTCCTCGTTGGCCTGCTTGAGGCTGAGCGAGATACGACGACGATCGAGATCGATGTCGATGACCTTCACCATGGCGTCGTCGCCAACCTGGACGACCTGGTCCGGCACCTCGACGTGGCGCTCGGAGAGCTCCGAGATGTGCACCAGGCCCTCGATGCCCTCTTCGACGCGAACGAACGCACCGAAGGGCACCAGCTTGGTGACCTTGCCGGGGACGATCTGGCCGATCGCGTGGGTACGCGCGAAGTGGCGCCACGGATCTTCCTGAGTTGCCTTGAGCGACAACGACACCCGCTCGCGGTCCATGTCGACGTCGAGCACCTCGACGGTGACCTCGTCGCCGACGGTGACGACCTCGGAGGGATGGTCGATGTGCTTCCAGGACAGCTCGGAGACGTGCACCAGGCCGTCGACGCCGCCCAGGTCCACGAAGGCACCGAAGTTGACGATGGAGCTGACGACACCCTTGCGGACCGCGCCCTTCTGCAGCTGGTTGAGGAACTCGCTGCGGACCGCGGACTGCGTCTGTTCCAGCCACGCCCGACGGCTCAGGACCACGTTGTTGCGGTTCTTGTCGAGCTCGATGATCTTGGCCTCGATCTGCTGACCGATGTACGGCTGCAGGTCGCGGACCCGGCGCATCTCCACCAGCGACGCCGGCAGGAAGCCACGGAGGCCGATGTCGAGGATCAGACCGCCCTTGACGACCTCGATGACGGTGCCCTTGACGGCCTCGTCCTTCTCCTTGAGTTCCTCGATGGTGCCCCAGGCGCGCTCGTACTGAGCACGCTTCTTGGACAGGATCAGGCGGCCTTCCTTGTCCTCCTTGGTGAGGACCAGGGCTTCGATCTCGTCGCCGACGGACACAACCTCTGAGGGGTCGACGTCGTGCTTGATCGAGAGCTCGCGAGAGGGGATGACGCCTTCGGTCTTGTAACCGATGTCGAGCAAGACTTCGTCGCGGTCGACCTTGACGATCGTTCCCTCGACGATGTCGCCATCGTTGAAGTACTTGATGGTCTTGTCGATCGCGGCCATGAAATCCTCGGCCGAGCCAATGTCGTTGATGGCTACTTGCGGCGAGGTGATGGAGGGGCTTGGCATGTGGTGGATGGCTCCGGACAGGTTTTATCGTAGGGACGGAATTGGTGTTGTGTACTGGTGCTACGCGCGTGGAGCGCGCACACGGGTACCCGAAGAGCCTACTCGACCGGGTACACGCTGGACAAACCTGGGTCTAGTCGACCGTTAGGCTGCCACCGTGTCGTACCCCTACGCGCCGTCAACCCGCAAGATTCGCAAGGTCGGCGCACCGCTAGGCGCCATCGTCGCCATGGGCGTCGTCGCAGGTCTCTCGGTAATCCTGTTGACGGCCGTCAACCCGGCGGGCACGGCGATCGGCTTCGTGTTCGCCACGATCGCGGTCGTCGCGGTGCTGCTGGCCTACCTGTGGTTGGACCGGTGGGAACCCGAGCCCCCACGCCTGCTGGTGTTGGCCTTCGGCTGGGGTGCGTCGGTGGCAGTCGTGGTCTCGATCGTGCTGGAACTGGTCTTCGGATCGCTGTTGGCGACCGGCGAGGCCGCGATCGACGAGTTCGTCACCCTGGCGATCGTGGCGCCCATCGTCGAAGAGGCCGCCAAGGGCGTGTTCCTGCTGATCATGATGACGGGACGTCGCCGCAACGAACTGAACTCGCTGACCGACTGCCTGGTCTACGCGGGCATCGTCGCCGCCGGCTTCGCCTGGCTGGAGAACATCGCCTACATCGGCGGCGGTGAGACCCTGGGCGGGTCGCTGGCCACGGCCGGGCTGCGGCTCATCATGGGGCCCTTCGCCCATCCGCTGTTCACCACGATGACCGCCATCGGCGTCTACTTCGCGTTGCAACGCCGCAACCCCGTCGGGAAGGCGGGATGCATCCTGGCCGGTTACGCCGGCGCGGTGGTGATGCACGCACTGTGGAACGGGTCGTCGTTCTTCGGCATCGAGGCGTACTTCCTCGTCTACCTGCTGTGGATGGTGCCGGTGTTCGGCCTGGCGATCGTGTTGGCGGTGACCAGTCGGCGCCGCGAGCAGCGCGTCGTCGCGGCGAAATTGCCCGGCATGGTGGCCGCTGGCCTGGTGACGCCCAACGAGGCCACCTGGTTGAGGTCCCTGGCGGCCAGGAAGCGTGCAGTTGCCGAGGTGGCCCGCTTCGCCGGCAAGCCCGCCGCCACCGGGGTCAAGGCCTTCGCCGCGCAGGTCGTCGAGTTGGCCTTCGTCCGGGACCGCCTCGACCGGGGCTTCGGCGACGCCCGGGTGCACGCGTTGCTGACCGAAGAGACTTACGCGCTGTACGCGGCGCGCGCGGCAACGCCCGTGCTGCAGACCTTCGCGGCCTACCGCTCCCCCGTCGTTTAGTGCGCCGCGGCGTCCCAACTGCGGCCGTAGCCCACCGACACCTCCAGCGGGACGTCGAGCGGGTAGGCCCCACCCATCTCCGCGCGGACCAACTCGTCGAGACGATCTCGCTCACCCTCGGCCACCTCGAACAGCAGCTCGTCGTGGACCTGCAACAGCATCCGTGACCTCAGTCCGGCGTCGCGGATGGCGGCCTCGGTGTTGATCATCGCCACCTTGATGATGTCGGCGGCGCTGCCCTGGATCGGGGCGTTCAGCGCCGCCCGCTCGGCGGCCTCGCGGACGTTGCGGTTGCTGCTGTCCAGCTCCGGCAGGTAGCGCCGCCGACCGAACACGGTCGAGGTGTAGCCGTCCTTGCGGGCCTGGTCGACGATGTCGCGGAGGTAGTCGCGGATGCCGCCGAAACGGGAGAAGTACGCATCCATCTGCACCTTGGCCTCCTCGGTGCTGATCTTGAGCTGCGCGGCGAGACCGTAGGCGCTCAGACCGTAGGCCAGCCCGTAGGACATCGCCTTGACGCGGCGGCGCAGTTCGGCGGTCACTTCGTCGATGGGGACGTCGAATGCCCGGGATGCGACGAAGGAGTGCAGGTCCTCACCGGTGTTGAACGCTTCGATCAGGCCCTCGTCCTTGGACAGGTGGGCCATGATCCGCATCTCGATCTGGCTGTAGTCCGCGGTCATGAGCTCGGTGTAGCCGTCGCCCACGATGAAGCCGTTGCGAATTTCGCGACCGGCCTCGGTGCGGATCGGGATGTTCTGCAGATTGGGCTCGGTCGACGAGAGTCGCCCGGTCGCCGCGATGGTCTGGTTGAACGTGGTGTGGATGCGCCCGTCGGCGGCGACCGATGCCAGCAGCCCGTCCACGGTGACCTTCAGCCGGGTGGCGTCGCGGTGGGCGAGCAGATGCTGCAGGAACGGATGTCCGGTCTTGTCGAAGAGTCCCTGGAGCGCGTCGGCGTCGGTGGTGTAGCCCGTCTTGGTGCGCTTGGTCTTCGGCATCTCCAGCTCGTCGAACAGCACCACCTGAAGCTGCTTGGGCGAGCCGAGGTTGATCTGCTTGCCGATCACCGCGTAGGCGGCCTCGGCGGCGTTGCGGATCAGGTCGGCGAACTGACTCTGCAGCTGTCCCAGCAGGTCGGTGTCGATGGCGATGCCGGTCGACTCCAGCTGCGCGAGCACCCGTTGCACCGGGAGCTCCATGTCGCCAAGGAGTGCCGAGGAGTCGATCCTGGCCAGCTCCTCGTCCAAGGCGTTGGCGAGGTCGGCCACCGCCGAGGCTCGCAGGAGCAACGTCTGCACGGCTTGGTCGTCGACCCCGTCTTCGTCGTCGAGGAGCGAGAGTTGTTGCTGCTCGGGGTTTTCGGCGCGGAGCTCGCGCTTGAGGTAGCGCACGGCGAGGTCGTCGAGGGCGAAGCTGCGTTGTCCGGGGCGCACCAGGTAGGCCGCCAGGGCGGTGTCGGAGGTGACGCCCTTGAGCTCCCACCCGCGGCCCGCGAGGTCGTGCATGGCGAGCTTGGCCTCGTGCAGGGACTTCGGGATCGACGGATCGGCGAGCCAGGCGGCCAGGGCCTTCTCGTCGGCGGGATCCATCGCGGCGGTGTCGAGGTAGACACCCTCGCCGTCGCCGGAGACGATCGCCAGCGCGGTCGCGTCCGAGTCGAACGCGAGGTGGTTGCCCACCACGGCGAGGCCAAAGCGTTGCCCCTTGCCGTGGTCGGCGAGCCACGTCGCCAGCGTGCCGCGTTCCAGCGCCCCGCCGCGGACGTCGAAACCCTGGTCCACTTCGGGATCGGCGGAGGCCAGGGTGTCGAAGAGGCGGTCGCGCAGGACGCGAAATTCTAGGTCGTCGAAGAGTCGGTGGATCTGGTCGCGGTCCCAGGGCATCATCCGGAGCGTGTCCGGGGTCTGCGGAAGCGGGACGTCCTTGACCAACTCGGTCAGATCGCGGTTGAGGATGACGTGAGAGAGGTTGGCGCGCAAGGCGTCTCCAACCTTGCCCTTCACGGTGTCGACGCCGTCGACGAGTGCCTGCAGCGAGCCGTACTCGACGATCCACTTCGACGCGGTCTTCTCGCCCACACCGGGAATGCCGGGCAGGTTGTCGCTGGGGTCGCCGCGCAGCGCCGCGAAGTCCGGGTACTGCGTGGGGGTCAGACCGTACTTCTCGACGACGGCCTCGGGGGTGAACCGGGTCAGCTCCGAGACGCCCTTGCGCGGGTACAGCACCGTGACGTCGTCGCTGACGAGCTGTAACGCGTCACGGTCGCCGGTGACGACCAGCACCCGGTAGCCCTCGGCCTCGGCCTGGGTGGCCAGGGTCGCGATGATGTCGTCGGCCTCGAAACCCGGCTCGGCCAGTGCGGTGATGCCCAATGCCTGGAGGACTTCCTTGGTGATGTCGATCTGGCCGCGGAACTCGTCGGGGGTCGCCGAGCGACCCGCCTTGTACTCCGGGTACTTCTCGGAGCGGAACGTCTGCCGTGAGACGTCGAAGGCTGCCGCGATGTGCGTCGGCTGCTCGTCGCGCAGCAGGTTGATCAGCATGGCCGTGAAGCCGTAGACCGCGTTGGTGGTCAGGCCGCCCTGGGTCTTGAAGTTCTCCGCGGGCAGGGCGTAGAACGCCCGGAACGCCAGCGAATTGCCGTCCAAAAGCATCAGCGTGGGCTTGGTGTCGATCTTGGTGCTGGTCTTGGCGGGGCTCACGCCCTCACTCTATTCACCCCCGCCGACACGACGAGACGCCGTGCCGTCTGCAGCAAGGCGGCCGCGGCGGGGCTGACGGGGCCCGTCGACCGCGCGGCCAGCACCAGACGGCCTCGCAACTCCGGCCTGATGCTGACGGGGTGCAATGCCGGCCTGGTTCGCGCCACCGAGCTCGGCACGATGGCGACGCCGAGCCCTCGCTCGGCGAGCTCCGCCACCGCGATGGGGGTCGACGCCTCGAAGGCGATGCGGGCTGACAACCCCGCGGCGGCGAACGCTTGGTCGAGCCTCGTTCGCAGACCGGTGCCGACCGGAAGGGCAATCAGCGATCTTTCGGCGAGAGCGGCCAACCCGATGGTCGTCGTGCCCGCCATTTCGTCGTCATGACTCACTGCCGCGTCGAACGCTTCGTCGGTGAGCACGTCGACGTCGAGCCCCTCGGGACGTTCGTCGGAGACCACCGACACGATCGCCACGTCGAGCGCGCCATTGCGCAACCGATCCATCAGGACGTCGGAATTGTCCGTACTCAAGGTGATCTCGACCCCTGGGTGGGCGGCGTGAAAGTCGGCGAGCACGCCCGCGAGGTCGACGTCGTGGGCGGTCACCGTGCCGATGGAGACGGAGCCGGCGACCAGGTTGGTGAGCTCGGCGACCGCGCGGGTGACGTCGCCGACGGACGCCAGCGCAGCCTTCGCGTGCGGGAGCGCCGCCCTGCCTGCCGCCGTCAGGACCACGGTTCGGGTCGAGCGGTCCAGCAGTGGCTGCCCGAGTTCGCGCTCCAGCTTGCGGATCTGGGCACTGACCGCCGGTTGCGCGACGTGGAGCCGCTCGGCGGCCCTCGTGAAGTTGGCGAGTTCGGCGACGGCGACCAGGTACTCGAGCTGCCGGAGTTCCATAAGCAGTCACGATAGTTTGGCGCTCGAACTGGTATTGGACTTATGGAACGATCCGTCCGACGCTGGGATGCATGACACCCACGTACGTCCTCATCCCCGGTGCGTGCCACGGCGCGTGGTGCTTCGACGATCTCGCCGCCGACCTGCGAGGCCGTGGTCACCGGGTGCTGAGCTATACCTTGACCGGCGTCGCCGAGCGTGCGAACCTCGCCAACGGCGGTGTCAACCTCGACACGCACGTCACCGACGTCCTCAACGCGCTCGGCACCGTGCCGGACCCGACCGGCTTAGTTCTCGTCGGACACAGCTACGGCGGCATGGTGATCACCGCCGTCGCGGATCGGATTGCCGCGCAGGTTGATTCGCTGGTCTACCTCGACGCGTTCATTCCCGAGGACGGTGACTCGTGCTGGACACTCACCAACGACGAGCAACGGGCCTGGTACGCAGCCGTCGACGCCACCGGATGGGGAGTGCCGCCACTGCCCTTCTTCGACGACCGCGCCACGGCGCATCCTCTCGCCTCGCTCATGCAGCCGATCCGTCTCACCGGTGCTACGAATCGGATCCGCCGACGCGTGTTCGTCTACGCCGAACGCTGGCCGACGCACTCGCCCTTCGCGGCGACGTACGCCAAGGTGCGCGATCACCCGGGGTGGAGGACCTACTCACTCGACGGCGCGCACAACCTCATGCGCGACAAGCCCGAGGAGTTGGTCCAGATCCTGCTCGACGCCACGTCGTAGCATTCATAACTGCAACACGTTGCAGTTTGGGGTGCCGCATCGTTTAGTCTGACCCCGTGCCTGCATCTACCGACGCCTCCGCCGCACTACCGGCCATCGACGGATGGTTCGCCGCCGACGACTCGGGCGTCGTCCACCTGATCGCCGGCAAGTGCACGCAATGCGGCACCTACGTGTTCCCGCCGCGGGAGGACAACTGCCCCAACCCGGCGTGCACCGGCGAGGACCTCGAGCAGGTCCCGCTCTCCCGGCGGGGCACGCTGTGGAGCTACACCGAGAACCGCTATCCCCCGCCTGCCCCCTACCCGGCCCCGGATCCCTTCGTGCCGTTCGCGATCGCCGCAGTCGAACTCGTCGACGAGGGACTGATCATCCTGGGCAAGGTGGTCGAGGGCACCTTGGCCGCCGACCTGAAGGTGGGCATGGAGATGGAGCTGACCACCATGCCGCTCTACACCGACGCCGACGGCTTCGTCCGCACGGTGCACGCCTGGAGGGTCGCCTCGTGACCAGCGTCGAGCCGCTCTACGTCCTCGGTGCCGGCATGCATCCCTGGGGCAAGTGGGGACGCGACTTCACCGAGTACGGCGTGGTGGCGGCACGCGCCGCGCTGGCCGAGGCCGGCCTCGACTGGCAGCAGATCCAACTCGTCGCCGGCGCCGACACCATCCGCAACGGCTACCCCGGTTTCATCGCCGGCTCGACCTTCGCGCAGAAGCTCGGCTGGAACGGCGTCCCCGTCAGTTCCAGCTACGCCGCGTGCGCCTCGGGCTCGCAAGCCCTACAGAGCGCCCGCGCGCACATCCTGGCCGGCTTCTGCGACGTCGCCTTGGTCATCGGCGCCGACACCACGCCCAAGGGCGCCTTCGCCCCCGTCGGCGGCGAACGCAAGAACGACCCGGACTGGCAGCGCTTCCACCTGATCGGCGCGATGAACCCGGTGTACTTCGCCCTGCTGGCGAGGCGCCGAATGGATCTCTACGGCGCCACGTCCGAGGACTTCGCGCAGGTGAAGGTGAAGAACTCCCGCCACGGCCTGCAGAACCCGAATGCGCGCTACCGCAAGGAATCAGCGGTCGCCGACGTGCTGGCCAGCCCCGTGGTCTCCGACCCGCTGCGCCAGCTCGACATCTGCGCCACCTCCGACGGCGCCGCCGCGCTGGTCGTCGCCTCGAAGTCGTTCGCCGAGAAGCACCTTGGTTCCGTGGCGGGTGTGCCCTCGGTGCGCGCGGTCAGCACGGTGACCCCGCGCTACCCGCAGCACCTGCCCGAACTGCCCGACATCGCGACCGATTCCACCGCCGTGGTCGCCACCCCGGATCGAGTGTTCAAGGACCAGATCCTCGACGCCGCGTACGCCGAGGCCGGAATCGGCCCCGAGGACGTGTCGCTGGCCGAGGTCTACGACCTGTCGACGGCGCTGGAACTCGACTGGTACGAACACCTCGGCCTGTGCGCCAAGGGTGAAGCCGAAGAGCTGCTGCGCAGCGGGGCCACCACCATCGGCGGTCGGGTGCCGGTCAACCCGTCGGGAGGGTTGGCCTGCTTCGGCGAAGCCATTCCCGCTCAGGCGATCGCCCAGGTCTGCGAGCTCACCTGGCAGCTGAAGGGCCAGGCCATCGGCCGACAGGTCGAGGGCGCCACCGTCGGCGTCACCGCCAACCAGGGCCTCTTCGGCCACGGCTCGTCGGTGATCGTCGCGCGCTAGGCGACGCCGAGGTACGCCGCACGAATGCTGTCGTCTGCCAACAGGTCTCGGGCGACCCCGGCCCGCGTGACCGATCCCGTCTCCAGAATGTAGGCACGGTCGGACCGGCTCAACGCCTGTTGCGCATTCTGCTCGACGAGCAACACCGTCGTGCCTTGCTTGTTGATCTCGGAGATGATCTTGAAGATCTGCGAGATGACCATCGGCGCCAGCCCCATCGACGGTTCGTCGAGGAGCAGCACCTTGGGGCGCGCCATCAATGCACGTCCGATCGCCAGCATCTGCTGCTCGCCGCCGGAGAGGGTGCCGCCGACCTGGGTGCGGCGTTCCGCCAGTCGCGGGAACGTCTCCATCACCCAGTCGAAGCGCTCACGGTGCTCGGCCTTGGTCGGGAACTTCCGTCCGTAGCAACCCATTTCGAGGTTGTCCACCACGGTCATGCCGGGAAAGACGCCGCGACCCTCGGGCGCCTGGATGAGACCGTCGGTGACTCGGCGGTGCGCCTTGACCTTGGAGATGTCCTGACCGTCGAACCACACCGACCCCGACGACAGTGGCCGCAGACCGGAGATGGCCCGCATCATCGTGGTCTTGCCCGCACCGTTGGAACCAAGGAGCGTGACGAGCTCGCCGTCGTGCACCTTCAGCGAAACACCGTGCAGCGCCCGAATTCTGCCGTAGTGGACGACGACGTCGCGCACCTCCAGCAGTACGGGACGCGGATCGGCGTCGCTGGCCGTGGCGTCATTCGAGTTCGTCATCGGGCACTCCCAGATAGGCGGCGACGACCTTCGGGTCCTCGCGAATGTCGGCGGGCAGGCCGTCGGCGATCTTGCGCCCGAACTCGAGCACCACGATCCGGTCGGTCACACCCATGACCAGTCGCATGTCGTGTTCGATGAGCAACACGGTGTAACCGTCGTCCCGAATGGCCTGAATCAACTCGATCAGGGCCGACTTCTCGCTCGGGTTGAACCCCGCCGCGGGCTCGTCGAGACACAGCAGCTTGGGCTCGGTGGCCAGGGCCCGCGCGATCTCCAGGCGACGCTGGTCGCCGTAGGGCAGGTTCTTGGCCTTCTCGTCGGCGCGCTGCGAGATGCCGACGAATTGCAGCAGCGCCGCGGCCTTGTCGATCGCGGACTTCTCCTCCCGCCGGTGCCGGGGCGTCCGGACCAGGGCACCGGGAACCGACGTCTTGTGCCGAGCGTCGGTGCCCACGACGACGTTCTCCAGGGCCGTCATCTCACCCCAGAGGCGAATGTTCTGGAACGTGCGGGCAATGCCTCGGCGCGTGATCTCGTGCCGCTTGATCTTGCCCAGCGGCGCACCGTCGAACATCACCGTGCCCGACGTGGGTCGGTAGACACCGGTGATGGCGTTGAAGCACGTCGTCTTACCGGCGCCGTTGGGTCCGATGAGACCCAGGATCTCACCGCGCTTGATGTCGAACGTCACCGCGTCCAGCGCGGTCAACCCACCGAACTTCACCGTCAAGTCCGTTGTCTGCAGCAGTGTCTCGCCCTCGGCGGCCTTCACCTCGCGGTGCAGTGCCGCCATCTCCTCGTCGATCTCGCCGCTCGTCATGCCGCCGCCTTCGAGTCGTCGGCCTTGCTCAACAACTTCTTCGCCGACGACGCGTAGGTGAGGAGCTGCTGGCGTACCGGGAACAGGCCCTGCGGTCGGAAGATCATCATGATGACCAACGCGAGACCGAAGAACAAGTACTTCAGGTCACCGAGGTTGACGCCGAACAACTCCACGCCGAGCAACCGGTTGGGCAGGTAGACGACGATGAACGCACCAATGATGACGCCCAGCTTGTTGCCCTGACCGCCGAGTACCACCGCGACGAGGAACAGCATCGAGTTGATGATGTTGAAGTTGGTCGGTGCGACGTACTGCACCTGACCGGCGTACAGCGCTCCGGACAAGCCGCCAATTCCGGCGCCGATCACGAACGCCCACAGCTTGAACTTGAACGTGTTGACGCCCATCACCTCGGCGGCGTCCTCGTCCTCGCGGATCGCCACCCAGGCCCGGCCGACGCGACTGCGCTCGAGGTTCCCCACGAACAGCAGGATGGCGATCATTAGCGCCAGCCCGAGCCAGAACCACCACGTGCCGTAGTTGGCGTGGCCGGTCGAGTTGCCGCTGGAGAAGACGCCGTTGGGGAGCCGCTCGCTCTCCCCCACCCGTGGGTAGGCGATCTGGTTGAGACCGCGCGACCCGTTGGTGATGTCGGAGAGGTTGTCGGCCATCAACCGGATGATCTCGCCGAAGCCCAGCGTCACGATGGCCAGGTAGTCGCCGCGCAGTCGCAGCGTCGGCGTGCCGAGGATCAGTCCGGCCAACGCGGTGACGGCCATGGCGATGGGCACGCACGACAGCCACGCCCAGTCCTTGCTGAAGAAGCCGGTGGCCCCCAACTTGTTCCACGGGCTGTCCGGGCTGGTCAGCAGGGCGACGGTGTACGCGCCGACGGCGTAGAAGCCGACGTATCCGAGGTCGAGCAGACCGGCCTGGCCCACCACGACGTTGAGGCCGATCGCGATGATCGCGATCATCACGAAGGCCGCCATGGTGCCGCCGAAGCTGATGCCGGGGGTGTCGATGAAGCCCGGCGTGTACAGCGGCAGCAGCGCCAGGACGCCGAAGCCCACGATGCCGACGACCCACTTGGCTGGGCGGCCGAGCCCGTCCCACCACTGCCGAAGGCCGTCACCAGGGGCCAGGAAGCGTGGCGCTGCAGTGCTCTTCGGAGTGTCCGTTCGCGTCTGATGGCTCATGCGCGTGCCTTCCCGAGGCTCTCACCGAGGATGCCGGTCGGGCGGATCAGCAGCACCAGCACCAACAGCACGAAGGCGACGACGTCGCGCCACTGCGTGCCGAACACCGCCTGGCCGTAGTTCTCCATCACGCCGAGGATCAGACCGCCCAGCAGGGCGCCGCGGAGGTTTCCGATGCCGCCGAGGACGGCGGCCGAGAATGCCTTGATACCGAGAAGGAATCCGCCGGAGTAGATGATGCCCTGGGGCACCTTGAGCGTGTACAGCAGCGCGGCTGCGCCGGCCAGCAGACCGCCGATGAGGAACGTCGTCATGATGATGCGTTCACGCGAGACGCCCATCAGGGTGGCGGTCGTCGAATCCTGAGCCACCGCGCGGATGCCACGGCCGAACTTGGTGCGGTTGATCGCGATGTCGGTGAGCAGAGCGAGGACCAGTGCCGAGGCGACGATCACCAGCGTCACGTTCGTCACCGTTGCACCGAAGATGGTGAATTGCGCCTTGGGCTGCACCAGGAGGATCGGCTGCTGGGCGTTCGAGCCTCCGTACCCCTTGATGAGCTGAGGAAGGATGAAGTGCACGAACTCCTGAAGGACGAAGGACATGCCGATCGCGGTGATCAGGAATGTCAGCGGCCGGGCGTTGCGGCGCCGTAGCGGCCGGTAGGCGATGAACTCCAAACCGACTGCCGCGGAACCGGATACCAGCATCGCGAAGATCATCGCGACCGCGAGGTAGAGGATCGTCAGCAGCACACCCTTGTTGTAGGCGTTGCCGCTGGGGGTAAAGCCCAAGATGATGTCCAGGCAGAAATAGGTGCCGAACATGCCCAGCATGAAGATCTCGGAGTGCGCGAAGTTGATCAGTCGCAGGACGCCGAAGACCAGCGTGTAGCCGACGGCGACGAGCGCGTAGATGGCACCCCACGACAGACCGTCGACGGTCAACTGCCAAAAGCCGTTGACGAGGCCGTCGACGTTGAAGTTGATGTTGGCGGCCATTAACACCGGCGGCGGCTCCTTGCAGGTAAAAGGATACGAGGCGCGTCCGGGCCGAATGGCCGCGGACGCGCCTCGCGTCGGGGACTACTGAACCTTGAAGATCCAGATCAGGTTGGTGGTCAGCTCACCGGTGGGCGACCACTGGTAGTTGCGGGCCACGCCCTGACCGTTGTAGTTCTTGACGTAGTCCAACAGCGCCGGCCTGGTGATGGCACCCGAGTCGATGCCCTTCAGCATGATCGTTCCGAGGTCGTAGCCCTCGGTGCTGTAGGTGCCGGGCTCCTGACCGAACTTCTTGGTGTATTCGTCGGCGAACGTCCCGGTGGCCGGGCCGCACGGGCAGGACAGGATGGAACCCTTCGAGGACTCCCCCGCCTGCTTGACGAATTCCGGGTCCTTCGTGCCGTCGGCGCTGACGAACGTGGCCGAGACCCCGCCGTCCTTCAGCTGCTGGACGAACGGCGCCGCCTCGGAGTAGTAACCGCTGTAGAAGACGGCGTCCGGGCTGACTCCCTTGATCTGCGTGACCGCCGCAGAGAAGTCCTTGTCGCCCTTCTTGACCTGGATGTTGCAGGCCGAGTCGGCCACCGGGCCGAGGGTCTCGCGCACCGGGATGGCCAAGCCGAGGCCGTAGTCGGTGCTGTCGTCGACGACGCAGATCTTCTTGTAGCCCAGCGTGTTCTTCAGGTAGTTGGCCACCGAGGGCCCCTGCACGCCGTCATTGGCCAGACCGCGGAAGAAGGTCTTCCAGCCGTTCTCGCTCAAGGTGGGGTTGGTCGCCGACGCGGTCGCGGCGACGAGGCCGGCCTGATCGAAGACCGTGCCGGTCGCCTTGGTCTCACCGGAGAACGCCGGGCCGACGAGGCCGATCGTGTACTGGTCGTCGACGATCTGCGGTGCGATGCCGGTGGCCTTCTGCGGGTCGCCCTCGGTGTCGAACGGCTTCAACTGCACCTGGCAGCCCGGGTTGGCGGCGTTGTGCTTGTCGATCGCGAGCTGCACGCCGTTCTTGATGTTGATGCCGAGCGCGGCGTCGGGCCCGTTGAGCGCACCTGCCATCGCGATCGACACCGGCGGGCAGGTCGCCTTTCCGTCGCCGGTGGGGTCCGCGGGCTTGACACCCTCGGCGGCCTTCACCTCGGCGCCGTTCTCGTCGATCTGCACCTGTTCGACGATCTTCAGGTTCGACTGGGACGAGCTCTCCTCGGGTGCCGACTGGTTACAGCCTGCGATTCCGAACACGAGCAAGCCCGCGCTCCCGAGAGCAAATGCATTACGTGCCATGCGACCGCGCACGTGTCACCTCCGTGTCAAGTTGTCATTGGCACCGACGACGCAGGTCGCGTCCCCCGGGGCGCCGATGCTTCCGGTAGAACATAGCCAACCCGGGGCTTCGGTGCGCGATGTTGACGAACGCGGACTGGGTGTCGCCTGTGCGACTGGGCGAAAACCGGTCCGACGACACGCAACCGTTACGTCTCGGGTGTGTCCAGGGTCTCCAGGACGACCTCCGCGACGCGTCGCATGGTGGTGCGACGGTCCATCGCCGCACGCTGAATCCACTTGAATGCCTCGGGCTCCGACATCTTCTGCTTGGCCTGGAGCAAACCCTTGGCGCGCTCGACCAGTTTGCGCGTCTCGAGCCGGTCGGACAGGGATTCGACCTCGGATTCCAGCGCGGTGATCTCACCGAAACGGCTGACGGCCAACTCGATCGCCGGAATCAGATCGTTGATCGAGAACGGCTTCACCAGGTACGCCATTGCCCCGGCGTCGCGGGCACGCTCGACGAGTTCGCGCTGGGAGAAGGCGGTGAGGATGAGGATGGGCGCGATGCGCTTGGTCGCGATCTCGGCGGCTGCGTCGATGCCGTCGCGGCGGGGCATCTTCACGTCCATGATGACGAGGTCGGGGCGGAGGCTCTCGGCGAGTTCGACGGCCTCCTGCCCGTCGCCGGCCTCGCCCACCACCTCATAACCCTCCTCGCGGAGCATCTCCGCGAGGTCCATGCGAATGAGTGCTTCGTCCTCGGCGATGAGGACACGGTGTGGTGTGGCGGAGTCCGCCGGTGACCCGGTCATGGGGTCATTGTCGCGTGAAGTGGCTCCGGTGGCGACCTTGGGGCCGTGACGGGCCGGTCGTCGGATCATCTAAGGTAGGAACCCTTGACGCGACGCCCTCGTATCCCAATTGGCAGAGGAAACGGATTCAAAACCCGTGCAGTGTGAGTTCGAGTCTCACCGAGGGCACCATTAACAGCTGACGGCGACACATCCCGATGCGTACAGAGCCGTTGGTGGACAGCGTCATTGACGCGGCTTTGGGTTCAGCCGTTTCTGAATACATGTTTCGATGTATCATCATCGGATGCCAACCCTCTTGGCTCGGGATGCCTTGGCCCGTTTTGGCCATGCGCTCTCCGACGACACCCGCGCGTCGATCCTGCTGAGCTTGCGCGACGGCGGGCGCCATCCCTCCGATCTCGCCGACGACCTCAACGTGTCGCGCCAGATCGTCTCCAACCATCTGGCGTGCCTGCGTGGCTGCGGGCTGGTCGTGGCCGTCCCGGAGGGGCGACGGACCCGCTACGAACTCGCCGACGCGCGCATCGCCCACGCGCTTGACGACTTGGTCGGATTGGTGCTCGCCGTCGACCCGGCGTGCAGCTGATGGTGCTGCGCGTCGACCCTTCGCCGTCCCGCCGGCGGGTCCTGACCCGTCGCATCCGGATGTTGGTCGCGGCCACCATCGTCTACAACGTCGCCGAGGCCGTTGTCGCGCTCGCGGAGGGCACTCGGGTGTCGTCAACCGCACTGGTCGGATTCGGCCTGGACTCGGTGATCGAAGTGTCCTCGGCCGCCGCGGTGGCATGGCAGTTCGCCGGGACCGATCCCGAAGCCCGCGAGAAGACCGCACTTCGGGTCATTGCGTTGTCCTTCTTCGGATTGGCCGCCTACGTGGCGGTGGACTCCGTGCGCGGATTGTGTGGACACGGTGTAGCCGAACCCTCCCGGATTGGCGTCGCGCTCGCTGCAGCCAGCCTGGTCGTCATGCCCGTCCTGTCGTGGACGCAGCGCCGCGCGGGTATCGAACTCGGCTCGCTGTCGGCGGTCGCGGACTCCAAACAGACCCTGCTGTGCACCTACCTGTCGGCGGTACTTCTCGTCGGTCTGCTGCTCAACTCGCTTCTCGGGTGGGCGTGGGCAGATCCCGCCGCGGGCCTTCTCATTGCCGGGATCGCCGTCCGGGAGGGCCATCAGGCATGGCGGGGACGCGTCTGCTGTGCGGGCGGGTGCGGCTGACCCGCTGAGTCCCCCGACGCACGAACCGCCGCGACCCTACGGGGGCAGGAGTCGCGGCGGTCGCAGTGGCTCAGGCGGACGGTGGCTACCCCTCGTCTCCGCCGCCGCCTGATCCACTGCCGCTCGTCGAATGCGACGCGCTCTTCGCATCGGATTCCTTTGCGGCACCGGTTCCTTCGGAACCTGTCTTGGGCTTGACCTTGTTGGCCGAAGCGTCCTTGTCTGCCTTGTCGGACTTGTCCGCCTTGCTGGCGCTGTCGGGCTTGTCCGACTTGCTGGGCTTGTCGTTCTCGTCCTTCGAAGGACTCGTCGACGACGCGTCCTTCGTGTCGGACGTTCCGGGCTTGTCACCCTTGTCTGGCTTGGTGGTGGTGTCGGGCTTGGTGGTGGTGTCGGGGGTTGTGGTGGTGTCGGGCTTGGTCGTGGTGGCTGAGTCGTTGGTGGTGGGGGTGGTGGTCACCGGTTCTGCGGCCGG
>NZ_JACKVK010000014.1 GCF_025823185.1 Mycobacterium yunnanensis | reverse complement strand
CGTCCATCGCGCGCTTACGTAACGCGTAGAACGACTTTCTTGAGATGCCGTGCTCGGCGCAGAACGTCGAGACCGCACCCCGCGGCGCGTCATCGGGCCACTGCGAGATCGCCAGCCGGACACGGGATCGATGGGTTCATTGACAGCCACCCCCGCAGCCTCGGTGCAGAAGTGTCACCACCAAGACCACCCGAAACGTCACCAATGTCCTGATGCAGAACTGTCACCCATGTCCTGAGACATGACATATGACAAGTCCATGCCGCAACCACTCCCCGAAGGTCTGATCGACCTTCTCCGCAAGCCCAGTCCGTGCTTCATCGCCACCCTCATGCCCGACGGGTCGCCTCAGCTGACCGAAACGTGGGTCACCACCGACGGCACCAACATCGTCGTCAACATCGTCGACGGCATGCAGAAGGCGCGGAACATCGCCCGTGACCCCAGGGTCGCGGTCAACGTCGTCGACCCCGACAACGTGTACGGCTACTACGCCGTACGTGGGCGCGTGGTGAAGACGACCACCGAGGGCGGACGCGAGAGCATCGACGACATCTCTCAGAAGTACCTCGGGACGCCGTATCCCTACTTCAGCGGCAACCCGAACGAGACCCGCGTCGTGATCACCATCGAGGCGGATTCGGTGAGTTCACCTCAGGGCTGAGGGTGCCCGATCCGCAAGAACTCCGCCACGTTGCTCAATTTCACCCGCGGCCGACCCAGCGGCCCACCGGCGTTGCGTTCGTGGGCGTCGATCAGCTTCCAGTGGTCGTTCGTCACCAGGTGAGGTTGACGGGACAGCAGCCAGTCGACGGTGTCCTCCGGGGCGTCACCCAATTCGGCGCCTGCGAGGTCGGCTAGCAGCGTCTCGACCGTGGCCGCCGAATCCTTCTTGTTGCTCCCGATCACGCCCGACGGACCGCGCTTGATCCAGCCCACCACATAGGAATTGGTGGTGCCGTCGACGCGGCCGTCGGTGTGCGGAATGGTCGCCGACCGCTCGTCGAACGGCAGGCCCGGCGTGGGTACGCCCCGGTATCCGACGGCACGGACCACCAGCTGAGCGGGCAAATCCTCGCGTGCGCCGGTGTCCTTGGCCACCAACCGGCCACCCTCGTCGACCAATTCGTTGCGCCCCAGCACGATCGAGGACACCCGCCCGTCACCCCGGATCTCGACCGGTGAGGTGTGAAACCGAAACACGATGCGCCGCTTGGCCCCTCGCAGGGGAGTGTCGGCATACCCCCGGAGCACCTTGACGTTCTGCCGAACGGTCTTTCCTGCCGCCTCCAGCTCGTCCTCGGAGATGTCGGCGAAGTCCGCCGGGTCGACGACCACGTCCACGTCGGCCATCGCCTCGAGGTCGCCGAGCTCGCGCAACTCGAGCGTGGTGAACGTGGCCTGCAGGGGACCCCGGCGACCGATCACCACCACCTCTTCGACCCCACGGGCATGCAACGACTCCAAGGCGTGGTCGGCTATGTCGGTGTTGGCCAGCGCGTCGGGATCGCTGACCAGGATGCGCGCGACGTCGAGCGCCACGTTTCCGTTGCCGACCACCACGGCCCGCCCGGTCGAGAGGTCCGGCGTCATCTCCTCGAAGTGCGGGTGGGCGTTGTACCACCCGACGAAGTCGACGGCGGCGACACTGCCCGCCAGGTCCTCGCCCGGGATGCCCAGCGGACGATCGGCCTGGGCTCCCACGGCGTAGATCACCGCGTCGTAGCGTTCGGCCAGCTCCTCGGCGTGAATGTGCTCACCCACCCGGACGTTGCCGAAGAATCGGAAGCGAGGGTCGCTGGCGATCTTCTCGAACTGGGCGCTGATGGTCTTGATCTTCGGGTGGTCGGGGGCAACGCCGGAGCGCACCAAACCCCACGGCGTGGGCAGCATCTCCAACATGTCGACCCGGACGTCCCTGGACTGATCGGAATCGACCGTCGAGTCCGCGAACTTCAGCAGCGAGGCGGCGGCAAAGAAACCAGATGGGCCGGATCCGACGATCGCCACGTGGTACGGACGCATGTACTAGCCCTCCAAGAGGAAGCCGATGGAGCCAGGTGCCAAGCCGATGCTAGACCGCCGAGGTGGAGTCGAGCATGAGGTTCGGCGGCGGTCGGTAACCTGATCTCCCGTGGATCCCGACCGGCAAGACGACATCACCGCGCTCGACACGACTCTGACGACCGTGGAGCGCGTGCTCGACGTCGACGGCCTCCGCGACCGCATCAAGACGCTGGAGGACGCGGCGTCGGACCCGAAGTTGTGGGACGACCAAGGCAATGCCCAGAAGGTCACCAGCGAGCTCTCCCACGCGCAAAGCGAACTGCGCCGCGTCGAAGAGTTGCGACAGCGCCTCGAAGACCTCCCGGTGCTCTACGAGATGGCGGCCGAAGAAGAGGGCGCCGGCAGCGCCGAAGCCCTCGAAGACGCCGACGCCGAGCTGGCCAAGCTGCGCGAGGACATCGCGGCCATGGAGGTTCGCACCCTGCTCTCGGGGGAGTACGACGAGCGCGAGGCGGTCGTGACCATCAGATCGGGTGCCGGTGGCGTCGACGCCGCCGACTGGGCCGAGATGCTGATGCGGATGTACATCCGCTGGGCCGAGAAGCACGACTACGGCGTCGAAGTCTTCGACACCTCCTACGCCGAAGAGGCCGGCATCAAGAGCGCCACGTTCGCGGTGCACGCGCCGTACGCCTACGGCACGCTCTCGGTCGAACAGGGCACGCACCGCTTGGTGCGCATCAGCCCCTTCGACAACCAGAGCAGGCGGCAGACCTCCTTCGCCGACGTCGAAGTGCTCCCCGTCGTCGACACCGCCGACCACATCGACATCCCCGACGGCGACGTGCGCGTCGACGTCTACCGCTCCAGCGGTCCCGGCGGCCAATCGGTCAACACCACCGACTCGGCCGTTCGACTGACCCACATTCCCACCGGTATCGTCGTGACTTGCCAGAACGAGAAGTCGCAGTTGCAGAACAAGGTGTCTGCGATGCGCGTTCTGCAGGCAAAGCTGCTCGAACGCAAACGGCTCGAAGAGCGCGCGGAGATGGACGCGCTGAAGAACGACGGCGGCAGTTCCTGGGGCAATCAGATGCGCTCCTACGTCCTGCACCCCTATCAAATGGTCAAGGATTTGCGTAACGACTTCGAAGTTGGGAATCCGGCCGCAGTACTCGACGGCGACATCGACGGGTTCCTGGAAGCAGGCATCCGTTGGCGCAATAGGAAAGATGACGACTAACACATTCTTGGCACTGAGTTGGGCCGACAGTTGGCACGATTTCTGGCGCGGCGACATCGGCGAATGGATCATCACCCGCGGTCTTCGGATCGTGATGCTGATCCTCGCCGCCATCCTCGCGGCCAGGTTCGTCCAGTGGACGGCGCGCAAGATCACGCGCCGCATCGACGCCGACTTCCGCGAGAGCGACGCGCTGGTGCGCTCGGAGACCACCAAGCACCGCCAGGCCGTGGCCTCGGTCATCTCCTGGGTCACGATCGCGCTGCTGTGCGTCATGGTCATCGTGGAGATCACCGACATCGTCGCGATACCGGTCGGGTCGTTGGTGGCGCCGGCCGCGGTCTTGGGCGCCGCCCTGGGTTTCGGCGCGCAACGCGTCGTCCAGGATCTGCTGTCGGGGTTCTTCATCATCACCGAGAAGCAGTACGGCTTCGGTGACCTGGTCGCGCTGACGGTCGCGGGTATCGCGCTGCCTGCCGAGGGCACCGTCGAGGACGTCACGCTGCGAGTGACGAAGCTGCGCTCCAGCGAGGGCGAGGTGTTCACCATTCCCAACGGTCAGATCGTCAAGACCGTCAACCAGTCCAAGGACTGGGCCCGGGCCGTGGTCGACATCCCCGTGCCGACCAGCGCCGACCTGAACAAGGTCAACGACGTTCTGCACAAGGTGTGCGACGACGCGATGAAGGACCATCAGATGGCGGCGCTGATGCTCGACAAGCCGCAGCTGATGGGCGTCGAGAGCATCGAGCTGGACACCGTCAACCTTCGAATGGTTGCCCGCACGCTGCCCGGCAAGCAGTTCGAGGTCGGCAGGCAGCTGCGCGTCCTCGTCGTCGCCGCGCTGAGGCGCGCGGGCATCGCGAGCCCGGCCGAGTCCGCACCGACGGTCGGTGCGCTGTCGCCGACGGCGACCTCGGCCATCGCCGAAGATCCCGCGGCCGGGGGTGACGGCAAGTGAAGTTCACGTTCCGCAAGACGGGCGAGGGACGCGAGTGGCCGGCCTACCTGCCCGGCGGTCGGGTCAGGACGTCGACGGCCGCCCTCATCGTCGCCTTCTGCTTCACGTGGTGGCTGCACTCCACCTACGCACCACCACCCCCGACGCCGCCCGCCGCCGAACAGGTCGTGCCGCCCGGGTACGTACCCGACCCGGAGTACACCTGGGTGCCGCGCACCAATGTCGAGACGACGCGGCCGAGGACGACCTACAGCACGCCGACGACCACCAGGACGACGGAGACGACGACCACCCCGACTGAGACCACCAGCGAAGCCGCGACGCCGACGACGAGCACGCCCGAG
This sequence comes from Mycobacterium yunnanensis, assembly GCF_025823185.1. Taxonomy (GTDB): domain Bacteria; phylum Actinomycetota; class Actinomycetes; order Mycobacteriales; family Mycobacteriaceae; genus Mycobacterium; species Mycobacterium yunnanensis. The sequence goes on along the minus strand of NZ_JACKVK010000014.1, from coordinate 100,160 downwards.
ACGGCGACGACCGTCGTCGATCCCGACGGGCCGGGACCGCAGCCTCCGACGACTCTGACGCAGACGCCGATCACGTCGCCGGGGCAGCCCGTCCCGAACCGTTCGGGCACCTCGACGGCGACGACGACGGTGATCATGCCGGGCGTCACGCTGCCCGTGCTGCCGCCCCCGGCCCCCGGGTAGTCCGGCCCCCGGAGGAGGCACGGCTACACTGGCGTGCCGTGATGATCACCCTCGACCACGTGAGCAAACAGTACAAATCCTCGGCACGGCCAGCTCTGGACAACGTCTCGCTCAAGATCGAAAAGGGTGAGTTCGTCTTCCTCATCGGGCCGTCCGGATCGGGCAAATCGACGTTCATGCGTCTGCTCCTCGCCGAGGACACCCCGACGCACGGCGACATCCAGGTGTCGAAGTTCCACGTCAACAAGCTGTCCAGCCGGCACATCCCCGGTCTTCGGCAGGTTCTGGGCTGTGTGTTCCAGGACTTCCGGCTGCTACAGCAGAAGACGGTGTTCGAGAACGTCGCCTTTGCGCTCGAAGTGATCGGCAAGCGCTCCGACGTCATCAGCCGGGTAGTACCCGACGTGTTGGAGATGGTCGGACTGTCGGGCAAGGCCAACCGCCTGCCCAGTGAGCTCTCCGGCGGTGAGCAGCAGCGCGTCGCCATCGCGCGGGCGTTCGTCAACCGGCCTCTGGTGCTGCTGGCCGACGAGCCGACCGGCAACCTCGACCCCGAGACCAGCAAGGACATCATGGATCTGCTCGAGCGGATCAACCGCACCGGGACCACGGTGTTGATGGCGACCCACGACCATCACATCGTCGACTCGATGCGCCAGCGAGTCATCGAGCTCGAGCTGGGACGACTGATCCGCGACGAACAGCGCGGTGTCTATGGAATGGATCGGTAAGTGCGCTTCGGCTTTCTCGTCAACGAAGTCCTGACAGGGCTTCGTCGCAACGTCACCATGACGGTCGCCATGATCTTGACGACCGCCATCTCGATCGGACTGTTCGGCGGCGGATTGCTCGTCGTCCGCTTGGCCGACAGCTCCAAGGGGATCTATCTGGACCGCGTCGAGAGCCAGGTGTTCCTGACCAACGACATCTCGGCGAACGACCCGTCGTGCGACGGGGATCCCTGCAAGGCGGTGCGGAAGAAGATCGAGGACCGCACCGACGTGAAGTCGGTCAGGTTCCTCAACCAGAGCGACGCCTATGACGACGCGATCAAGAAGTTCCCGCAGTACAAAGACGTTGCGGGCAAGGACGCCTTTCCCGCATCATTCGTGGTGAAGCTCGACGACCCCGAACAGCACAAGGACTTCGACGACTCGCTGAGAACGCAACCCGGCGTGCTCAACGTGCTCAACCAGAAGGACCTCATCGACCGGCTCTTTGCGGTGCTCGACGGGCTGAGTGCGGCGGCGTTCGCCATCGCCCTCGTCCAGGCCGTCGGCGCAATCTTGCTGATTGCCAACATGGTTCAGGTGGCCGCGTACACCCGAAGAACGGAGATCGGCATCATGCGCTTGGTGGGCGCCAGTCGCTGGTACACCCAGCTGCCGTTCCTCGTCGAGGCGATGCTGGCCGCCCTCATCGGCGTGGTCATCGCCATCGGGGGGCTGATCCTGGTGCGGGCGCTGTTCCTCGAGAAGGCCCTCAAGCAGTTCTACGACGCCAACCTGATCGCCGAGGTCGACTACAAGGACGTCCTCTACTTCAGCGCGCCCATCATGTTGTTCCTCGGCTTGGCGATGTCCGGTATCACGGCCTACGTCACCCTGCGGCTGTACGTCCGGCGCTAGCGATGGCCAAGAAGTCGGCCGCGGAGGTCAAGAAGCACCGCAACAACCAGGTCGTCGCGACCAATCGCAGGGCGCGGCACAACTATTCGATCCTGGAGACGTTCGAGGCCGGCGTGGCGTTGATGGGCACCGAGGTCAAGAGCCTCCGCGAGGGGCAGGCCTCGCTGGCCGACTCCTTCGCCACCGTCGACGACGGCGAGGTGTGGCTGCGCAACCTGCACATCCCGGAGTATCACCACGGGTCGTGGACCAACCACTCACCGCGGCGCAACCGCAAGCTGCTGCTGCACCGCACTCAGATCGACAATTTGATCGGCAAGATCAGGGACGGCAACCTGTCGCTGGTGCCGCTGTCGCTGTACTTCCTCGACGGCAAGGTCAAGGTCGAGCTCGCCCTGGCTCGCGGTAAGCAAGCCCACGACAAGCGCCAGGATCTTGCCAAGCGCGATGCCGACAGGGAAGTGATCCGCGAACTGGGCAGGCGCTCCAAGGGCATGTGACCGGGCCCCTGACGGGTCCGGCCCTCGCGCTTCTGGCCGGAGTCGGCTACGGCGTCAGCGACTTCGTCGGCGGGATGGCGTCGCGGCGGGTCGACGCGCTCCGCGTGGTGCTGGTGTCCTACCCGGTGGCGCTGGTGTTGCTCACGGCGTTGTCGACCATGGTCGGCGGACACGTGTCGCCCCCGGCGGTGCTGTGGGGCACCCTGTGTGGGCTGAGCCAGGCGTTCGGAGTGTGGTGGTTCTACGCGGCGCTCGGCGCAGGCCCGATGTCTCTGGTGTCACCGCTGACGGCGGTGCTGGTCGCCGGTGTTCCCGTCGTCGCCGGCGTGACGTTGGGGGAGCGGCCCAGCGCGCTCGCCTATACCGGCATTGGACTGGCGCTGGTCGCGGTGGTGCTGGTGAGCCGGGAAGTGCGCGACGAGGATTCGACCGCGCACCGGTTCACGGCGAAGGTGGCGTGGCTGACGCTCGGCGCGGGCCTGGCGTTCGGATTGAACTTCGTGCTGATCGACCAGTCGCCACCGGACGCGGGGCTGTGGCCGCTGGTGTTCGCCCGGCTGTCGGCGAGTCTGATGGTCGTCGCGATCGCGTCGACGGCGGGCAGCCTGCGCGCCCCGACGGGGGTGCCGTTGAGGTTGGCGCTGGCGGCCGGCGTGCTCGACACCGTGGCGAACGTGTCGGTGCTTCTGGCGCTGCACGCCTCGATGCTGTCGCTGACCAGTGTCCTGGTCTCGCTGTACCCGGCAGGCACCGTGCTGCTGGCGTTGACGGTGCTCAAGGAAAGGATCACGCGGTGGCAGGCGGCCGGAATGGTGCTGGCAGTCGTCGCGGTCGGCTTGATCACCGCGGGGTAGTCCTGGGCAATCAGTACGATCGGACGTGCGCCGAGCGGAGGGGGTGGGGAATGGCCAGCGACGCCGTGATCCGGGAACTGGCCGCCGCCGTCGAACGGGCTCCCGACGCCGTCGAACTGCGGCTCCACCTCGTCGAGTTGTTGCTCGCCAAGGGCAGTTTCACCGAGGCCCTCACCCATTGCAGCGCGGCATTGGCGCAGGACGCCACCAACGCGGCGGCGCTGAGCCTGTTGCAGCGCTGCACCGCCGGTTTGGCCGCGGGGAGCGTGCCCGAGGCGGCCGCGCCACGTCCGACACCGGAGTTCAACTGGTCGGCCGCCGAGGAGGAAGTGTCCGACATCATCGGTCCCGCCTTCGTCGACGGCGACGGTGACATCGCCGACGGAATCGACGACGCCGACGTCGACGTGGTCCGGCGCAGCGAGGTCACCCTCGCCGACGTCGCGGGCATGCAGGTGGTCAAGCAGCGGCTCGAGGTGTCCCTGCTGGGTCCCATCCGCAATCCCGAGCTGATGCGCGCCTACAAGGTGAACGCCCGCGGCGGTCTGCTGATGTACGGCCCGCCGGGGTGCGGGAAGACGTACCTGGCCCGGGCCGTGGCCGGTGAGCTCGGGGCGAACTTCTATGCCGTCGGCATCGCCGACGTCCTGCAGCATTGGCTCGGAGACAGCGAGCGTGCGCTCAACCGCATCTTCGACACCGCCCGTCGCAATGCGCCATGCGTCCTGTTCTTCGACGAGGTCGACGCACTTGGCCAGCGTCGGGCGGCGCTGAGCAACAGTTCGGGCCTACGGGTCGTCGTCAATGCGCTTCTCGCCGAATTGGATACGGCCACCTCGTCCAACGACGGCGTGTACGTACTGGCGGCGACGAACATGCCGTGGGACGTGGATCCAGCGCTGCGCAGGCCGGGCCGCTTCGACCGGATGATCTTCGTCGGGCTGCCCGACGCCGAGGCGCGCGCCGCCATCGTGCGGATGAACCTGAGGGACCGGCCGGTCGAACGGATCGACCCCGCTGCGGTCGCGAAGCGGACCGACGGCTTCTCCGGGGCCGACATCGCCCACGTCTGCGACACGGCGACGCAACTCGCGATGGCGGACTCGCTGCGCGCGGGGGAGGTGCGTCCGGTCCGGATGAACGACGTCGACGCGGCGCTCAAGCAGATCCGGCCCAGCGCCGGCCCGTGGTTCGACACCGCGCGCAACGTCGTCGAATTCGCCAACGGTGACGGCACCTATGACGAGTTGGCGAACTACCTGCGCCGCAAGAAGATGCGTTGACCGCTGGCGGGGACACCGACGGCGTGGTCGCCCTCGCCACGGCGTACGCCGACGCCCGAAATCTCGACCGCGCCGAGCAGGTGCTCCGGGACGCCCTCGTCACGTCCCCCGACGACGCGGTGCTGCTGGCCAATCTGGCCCGGGTGCAGGTGCTCGCCGGGCAGCATGCCGCCGCCACTCAGAATGCCTTTGCGGCACTGACCATTTCGCCCGAGTACGGCTTCGCCATGCGGATCTATGCCGTGGCCCTCGACGGTGCGGGCTGGGTGGAGCAGGCGATGTACATGGCGTGGCGTGGCGTCACCGCCCAGCCGCACGATCCCCTGGCGCACTTCGTCTACGCCGAGATGCTAACCAAGGTCGGCCGTCCCCACGACGCCCTCGTGGTGATCGGCGAAGCGCTACGGCTGAACCCCGCCAGCGCCGACAGCCACGTCCTACGCGGCCAGATACTGGCCCGGCTCGGTCGAACCGACGAGTCGACGCAGGCGTACGAGCAAGCGCTGCACCTGGATCCGGCCAACGCGTCGGCCGTTCACAACATCGGCGTCAACCGCCTCGCCCGCAGCAAGTGGTCGGCGGCACTGAGCGGGTTCATGGGTGCCGCCCGGCTCGATCCGGAGCTCGGCGACCTGGCCCGCCGCAACATCGGCATCGCCTTGGCCCGCCTGCTCCGCTTGGCCACCGTAGGTGTGCTGCTGTTGGGATGGGTGATCGTCATCAGCATTCCCGCGGTGGGTCAGGGCACCACCCCGGATGTGGGTCACCGCATCGCCGTCGGCGTGTGCACCCTGGCGTTGGCGGTGTACGCGGCATGGCTCAGCCAAGTGGTGCCGAGCCGGACGTGGCGGTCGGTGCTTCGTGCCCAGCGGACCCTCGCCGCGCGGGCGATGCTGCTGATCGTGTCGATACCGCTTGGCGTGCTCGCAGTCGTCAGCACGGGTTTGACGGTCGTCGAGATTTGCGGCCCGGTGTTGCTGTTCGGCGCCGTCGTGATGACGTTGGTCGGGCGGTTCGCCGGCGGTTGAACGCCCGCGGGCGTCTAGGACCGGGGGGCGCGGACCACGGACAGGCCCGCCGCGGTGAAGGGCCCGGTCTGCGCGTCGGTCGCGGAGTCGTCGGTGATCAACGTCGTCCCCGGTGGAATTGGAGCCCACGCGTGGAACGGCCGACCGCCCAGCTTGTTCGCATGTGCCAGGACGTAGACGGTGCCAGCCCGCTCGATCATCATCTCCTTGAGCCGGGTCTGTTCGAGCTCGGCCTCGCAGATGCCCAGCTCGGCGTTGACGGCGTCGGCCCCGAGGAACGCACGGTCGAAGGTCAGCCGCTGCAAACTGGCTTCGGCGATGGGGCCGACGAAACCCTGGCTGAGATGGCGCAGCGTTCCCCCGATGCACTCGACGCGGACGTCGTCGGCGTCGGCGAGCGCTTCCAGTGCGGTCAGACCAGCGGTCACGACGGTCAAGCCCGCGACGTCGCACAGGTATTCGCCCATCGCGCCAACGGTGGTGCCGGCATCGAGCAGCACGGTCTCACCGGGTTGCACCTGCGTCGCGGCCCACCGGGCGATGTCGTGCTTGGCCTGGTAACCCTCCAGGGCACGTTGGCGCAGGGAGGATTCCGGCTGGGGGTCCAGCGCGATGGCGCCGCCGTAGGTTCGGGCGATGAGGCCCTCCGACGTCAACTGTCCGAGGTCGCGGCGGATGGTGGAGGCCGTCACCCCGAACTGAACCGAGAGCTCTTCGACGCTGGCCAGGCCGCTCGACCGCGCGAGATGAACGATCTCGGCGCGACGCGCCTGTGACCCACGTACCGCCATGTCGCCGCTTCCTATTCGACACTCATTGTGGTGCTTGCCATTTCAGCTGCCTGCCGCAGCGCCTCCACCATGCTACCGGCCTCGGCGATTCCCTTGCCGGCTATGTCGAAAGCGGTGCCGTGGTCGACGGAAGTTCGGATCACCGGCAGGCCGACGGTGATGTTCACCCCCGACTCGAGCCCCATCACCTTCACCGGCCCGTGGCCCTGGTCGTGGTACATGGCCACGATCAGGTCGTAGTCACCGCGCCCGGCGAGGAAGAACGCGGTGTCGGCGGGCAGCGGGCCGTGGATGTCCATTCCCTCGGCCACCAGGAGTTCGACTGCGGGCATGATCTTCTCCTCTTCCTCGCCGTAGCCGAACAATCCGTTCTCGCCGGCGTGCGGGTTGATTCCGCAGACGCCGATCTTGGGCTGGGGCACCCCGGAACGCACCAGCGCCTCGTGGCCGCGGCGGATGGTGCGCTCGACCAGGCCTGGTTCGATCCGCGCCACCGCGTCGATCAGCCCGATGTGGGTCGTCACGTGGATGACCTTCATCTTGGGCGTCGACAGCATCATCGACACCTCGTCGATGCCCGTGAAGTGTGCCAGCAGCTCGGTGTGTCCCGGGAACACGTGCCCCGCGGCGTGCAGGGCTTCCTTGTTCAGGGGCGCGGTGCAGATCGCCTGGACGTCACCGCGGACCGCGAGTTCGGCTGCCACACGGAGGTATTCGTAGGCGGCATGACCGGCGACGGCCGAGAGCTGACCCCACGGCAGGTCGGCGGGCAGCAGGTCGAGGTCGATCACGTTGATCCGACCCGGTGCCTGCTCGGCGGCGGCGACGCCGTCGACGCGGACGACGTCGGCGTCGAGGCCGAGGACGTCCGCCGCCTGAGTCAACCGAGCGGCGTCGCCGATGACGACCGGCGCGCAGAAGCCCATGGCCGTCTCGTCGAGAAGGGCGCGGACGATGACCTCCGGTCCGATGCCCGCGCCGTCACCCATGGTCACCGCGACGACGGGTAGGGGAGTGGTTCGTGTCAGGAGTGTCATGTCAGTGCCTTCGGTTGGGTGCGGACGGTGAGTGGCTCGGCGAGATGGCGAGCAATGTCGGTGAGGCTGAACAGGTCTCCGAAGCTTCCCGGTCTGGTGACCACGGTGCGTCCGTCGGACGCGACGGAGACGACGGCGCCATGGTGGACCTGATCCACCGGGTGCAGCGTGGTGAGTCCGATCGCGTCGACGACGGCGCGGGCGGTGGCGCCGCCGGTGAGCATCAGATCGGGTCTTCGCCGGCTCTGACCGGCCGCGACGAATCGGGCCAAGGCGACCGACACGGCGTCGGTTCGGTCCGGTCGCACGGCGCTGGCGACGGTGAGGACTACCGAACCGTCCTCGAGGGCCCGAGCGAGGTCGCCGGGATCGGCGAGGCCGTCGAGCAGGTCGTCGGCGTCGAGGGCGAGATGCCGGGTGCCCGTCCTCACCAGTTCGGTCACCTGTTGGACGGCAACGGGTTCGGCGGTGCCGACGACGGTGAGCAAGAGCGGTGATTCGCGTCGTGGTGCGACGCCGTCGGTGCCCGTGGGCAGCGTTCGTGCCACGGCGGCCGCCAGAGCCGACGTGCCCATCAACTGGACGCCTGGAATCGACCGGCTCGCTGCCAGGACGAGGTCGAGGTCGGCGTCCGTGGCGACGTCGCATACGGCTATCCGCCCGCCGGCGGCCGCCTGTCGGAGGCTGTCGGCCAAATTGGCGGTCGGGCTCGTCGTGACCGTCGGGTGGTCGGCGAACAGGTCGGCGAACGAGGCTGGGGGCGAGGAGAGTTCGGCGTGCCAGGCTCGGGTTTGGTGCAGGGGCACGCCCTCGACGTGCAGGACGCCGGCCCGCACCGTGCGGCCCAGCGCGGGCAACGCCGCGGCGACGACGACCGGGCCCCGCTCGGCGAGTACCTCGGCCCACGGACCGACGTGACCTCGTAACAGCGAGTCGACCTTCGCGAGGACGAGTGCGTCGGACGGGATGGCCTCGAGTGCGCTGCGGAGCGCGTTCTGCGCGTGCGTCGTCGCCAAGGCCCGGGTGTTCAGGTCGACGACCGTGACGCCGTCGAAGCGGACGTCAGCTGGTCCGAGATGCAGAGCTGGTGCGGACAGTCGCCCGAGGAAGGCGCTGGCGGCTTCGGCGGCGCCCGAGAGGTCGTCGGCGAGGATGGCGACGGGACGACGACATGCCACGTCACTCGTCATGTGATTCCCCGTCCCAACGTTTTGCGTGAACCGCGCAACCAAGGATAGCAATAGTGCGCGTTTCGCGCAGATGAGTCACAGCGACGCTCCGGCGCACTGGACGATGGCCTGGCCCGTGATGTTGCGCGCGTCGGGCCCCAGCAGGAAGGCGACGAGGCCGGCGACCTCGTCGGGTGCGATGAACCGTCCCAGCGGTGGCACCTTCGGCGGCGTGCGCGCCCGCCCGGGGTCGGCAAGCATCGGGGTGTCGGTCGGCCCGGGTGCGACGACGTTGACGGTGATCCGTCGGTCGACCAGCTCGGCCGCCCAGGACCGCGCCATGCCGGTCAGGGCGGCCTTGGTGGCGACGTACTGGCTCTTGCCCGCGGCGCCGGTCATGGTGCGGCTGCCGAGCAGGACCACGCGTGCTCCGTCGCGTAGTCGGGGCGCGAGTGCGTTGACGAGGACTTCGGCCGCGCCGACGTGCACTCGCCACATTCGGAGCCCGTGGTCGACATCCAGCTCGCCCAGTGGTGCCGAGTGCTGCAGCCCCGCGGCATGGACGACGGCGTCGACGGCGCCGAGCTCGCGCACCCGTCGGTCGAGCCCCGTGAAGTCGTCGAGGTCGGCCTGCAGCCAGGTGAACGCGTCGTGCTCGACGTCGGGTGCGCGGCGGCTGATTCCGACGACGCGCCAGCCGTCGGCCAGCAGCCGCGCCACGACGACGGCGCCGATCCCCGAACTCGCGCCCGTCACCACGGCCGTCGTGGTGTCGTCGGCCTTCATGACGGGCCCGACGCGATCCACTCGTCGGTCAGTTCCACGTACTCGATCGCCTGGCGGAATCGGGTGAAGGCGACGTGCAGCGTGCCCGCGGTCGCGGTGATCGACGGGTAGGAGAACTCCCGGTTCAAGCCGTCCCGAGAGTTGTTGGACAGGCAGTAGCCGTCGCCAACCTCGATGTTGCGTCGCACGGGCCAGGTGACGCCGCCGTCGTCGGAGACGGCCAATGTCATCGGTGCGCGCGGCGCGCCCCAGAACGCGCGGCGCTCGTCGCCGTCGGACGGCTCGGTGGACTCGAAGTCGGCGGCGGGCCCGTCGGCAAGGCCGTCGTCGTCGATCTCGTCGTAGAGCGAGGTGCGGCGGGCCGTGGCATCAGCGGCGCTGGACTCGTTGAATACCAACGCCATTCGGTCGTCTGGCAGCACCACGAATTGGATCGAGGAGTTGTTGTTCGGGAGTTCGGTGGGAATCGGTGGGGTCCACGTGTCCCCGTCGTCGTCGGACGTGCTGCGGTAGACGTGGTCGGCCCAGCGGCTGCGGTACAACGCGACGAGGGTGCCGTCGCCAAGGCGCCCGATGTTCATGTGGACACACCCGGTGCTCTCGGGCACCCGAACCTCCCGCCAGGTCAGCCCGGTGTCGTCGGAGACCATCACGCTGCTGTAGTCGCGATCGCCCACCCAGCGTCGGCCCGGCACGCGCACGCAGTGAAAGATCGGCAGCAGCAGTCGTCCGCTGGGCAGGGTGACCAGTGGTTGACGCACGAAGACGCCGCCCTCGGCGGTCTCCGAGAGCACGGTGTCCGTCGCGCCCCAGGTGCGTCCGCCGTCGTCGGAGATGCGGCGCAGCACGCGGGCGGTGTCCTGGTTGCCTGCGTGCTGAGAGGTCCAGAGCAGCCAGACGCGTCCCGACGGGTGAACGTGGAGAACGGGATTCTGCTCCGACCGGGTGGGGTCGTCGGAGAGCTGAACCGGATCCGACCACGCCGAGGCGCCGGGCTCCCGTCGGGAGAACCACACGCTGATGTCGGGGACGCCCTCCTGGGTGCCCGCGAACCACACGCATCCTAGTGACCCGTCGGGCAGGACGGCGAGGTTGGCGGCATGGTTTTGCACTTGCGGTGGGGTCAGGATGGCGTCGCGGCGACCTCGCTCGGCGGAGGTGCGCACCACGCCGTCGGCGGGGGTGACGGTGGTGGGGGTGGGGTGGGGACTCATGGTCTCAGCCCTTCAGGGAGATTGCGGCGAGGTCGTAGGAGTTCGTGGGGCGCAACGCCATTCCGTCGATCCGGGTCCGGCGGCCCAGCACCGCCTTCGGCACGAAGGACCACATCATCGGGCAGGTGTCCCAAATCATGCGCTGGGCTTGCGCGAGCAGCGCGGCGCGTCGGGCGGGATCGGCGTCCTCCGACGCCCGGGTGATGACGGCGGTGATGTCGGGGAAGAGATAGCCGTGATAGGTGTCGCGGGTGGCCTCCTTCTCCGCGGTGCCCGCGTACATGCCCTGCATGATGGTCAGTGCCAAGCCAGTTGGGCTGGGATACCCGTTGCCGAGGACGTCCCAGTCGCCGGCCTTGCCCTGGCGCCACTGGGCGATGTCGCCGCCGGGCTCGAATTGCTGCAGGGTCGCCTGAACCCCCACCGCCGACATCATCTGCACCACCGACTCCATGATGTCGGTGTCGGCGGCGAATTCGCCACTCTCCCAGATGATCTTGATCTTGAGGTTGCGCAGCCCCAGTGCGTTCAGTTCGTACTTGGCACGGTCGGGGTCGTAGACGTATTCCCCGGTTTCGATCGCGCCGTCGAGGCTCAGCGGAATCACCCCTCGCGAGGCCGTCGCCGACTTCTGCATGACGTTGTCGACCAGTGACGTGCCGTCGATGGCGTAGGTGAGGGCGCGGCGCACCTTGGCGTCGGCCATTGGGCTCGTCGGCGGTTTGCGGAAGTTGTAGAAGAGCTGGTTGAGCCGGACGCCGTCGGCGCGGTCGATCGCGACGCCGGACAGTCCGGCGATCTGATCGGTGGCGTCCGGGGTGATGGAGTCGATGACGTCGACCTCCCCGCTGCGCAACGCGACCACGCGACTGGATTCGTCGGGCATGAACCGCACCCGTACCGATTCGACCAGCGGCGCTGCGGCCCAATACTTCTCATTACGTGCGAGGGTGTACGTGCCCGAACCGCGGTCGGACTGGGTGACGACGTAGGGTCCGGTGCCGACGCCGCCTTGGAGGTCTTCGGGTCGATTCGCCGCCGCGGGGGTGATGAGGATGTTGGACATCAGGTAGTCCAAGACCGGGATCGGGCGCGTGGTGTTCAGGGTGAAGCTGGCGTCGTCGATCTTCTCGACCGTCGGCCATTCCGGAAAGAACGTGCCGACGAACGACCCACTGACTTGGCTGTACATCTTCAGTGCGGTCGCGACGTCCTCGACGCGCACCGGTGAGCCGTCCGAGTAGCGGATGCCTGGTCGCAGATGCACGTACCACTGGGTGGGCGTGCGCAATTCGAAGGCATCAGCCAAGACGAGTCGGGGCTTGAGGTTCTGGTCGATCTCGGTGAGGGCTTGTCGGACGGCGCGCTGCACGGTGAGCGCGGCGTCGTACTGCAGCAGCTTGTTGTCGAGGGTGACCAACGACCGGTTCAGCGCGAGACTCACCGTCGTCGGGCCGGGTCGGCCGGTGGGCGTCGCGCAGGCTGCGGCCGAACCGACGGCCAGCCCGGCGCCGAGAAGGAGACTGGAGCGAAGAAGAGAGCGCCGTGAAAAGGGCTGGCTGAGAATGGGATTGGTCACCATCGACCTCCTGGCAGTGGTTTGTGGGCGGTCCGCGCGTGGTCGAGAGCGACGCTCCATGTGACGGCTGACACAGCACGACTCTAAGCCTGAATGCGTACAACGCGCAAGAATGAAATTGGTTCTTGCGCAAATCGCGCAGGAGTGCCATTGTGAGCTGAGTAACAACACGGGCTGCAGCCCTGGGCCGTCACCGCGCCCCTCGGCAGCGCCGCATCGTTGGAAAGGTCGCCGATGACTCAACAGCTCGCACCGCCGCCGCCGGTCGCGCCGGCCGGCACTCCCGCCACGCGCCGGACAGTGGTGGGCATCCTCGGCCCGATGCCGCGCTACGTGCTCAAGAGACTGGGCCAGAGCGTGCTCACGGTCTTCCTCACGTTGACGACGGTGTTCGTCCTCATCCGACTGGCCCCCGGCGACCCCGCCTACGCCATGGCAGGCCCGTTGGCAAGCACCGAGGACCTGGCCCGCATCCGCGTCGACATGGGCCTCGACCAGTCGGTCTTCATCCAGTACTTGCGCTACCTGCAGGGGCTGCTGCACCTCGACCTGGGCACCTCGTATTCATTTCAGGCGCCCGCCTTCGACGTCGTGCTCGACCGCCTGCCGTACACGATCACGCTGTCGGTCGCCGCCATCGTGTTGACCACGCTGGTCGCCGTGCCGTTGGGGGTGTGGATGGCGCGCCGGGCCGACACCCGCCGCGAACTCGCCGCCAACGCGGTCACCATCGCAGGACAGTCGATGCCCGACTTTTGGACCGGCCTCATGCTGATCACCCTCTTCGCGGTGCTCGTTCCGGTGTTCCCGGCCGCCGGCTTCACCACGTGGTCGAGTCTCGTGCTCCCGACGGTGACCATCGCCGTCTTGCAGATCGCCCTGATCTCCCGCATGGTGCGCCGCGAGATGGTCGGGGCATTCGCCTCGCCCTACGTCACCGTCGGCCGCTCCCGCGGAGTCTCCGAACGCGAACTCATCTGGCGCTATTCGATGCGCAACTCGGCAATCCCGGTGCTGACCGCGCTGGGCACCCGGTTCGCCTCGATGCTCAACGGCGTGGTCGTCGTCGAGGTCGTCTTCGCCTGGCCCGGTGTCGGATCGCTCGTCGTCCGTGCCCTCGAGACCCGTGACTACCCGCTCATCCAAGCCACGGTCCTGGTCACCGCGGTCTTGGCAGTCGTCGTCCAGCTGCTCGTCGACCTCTGTTATCCGCTTCTGGATCCCCGGGTCCGGCTCGGGAAGGGAACCTCCAAGTGACCACCGTCATCGAAGCACCCGACCAACCGCGCCCGTCGGCCGTCACTCCCCGTGACGTCGCGACTGCCGGCGCCACCAGGCGTGCCCGCGACAGTCGAATCAAGATCTGGGTGGGCAGCATCGCGGCGCTGATCGTCATCGCCCCGGTCGCCTTGGCCAGGGTGCTCCCGCTGCCCTCGCCCGACACCACCAATCTGGCCGCTCGTCGGCTGCCGCCGCTGACCGACGGTCACCTGTTCGGAACCGACCAGCTGGGCCGGGACCTACTGGCGCGCGTGCTGTTCGGCGGCCAGGTGTCCCTGGCCATCGGCGTGCTCGCCGTCGTCGTGTCGGGCATGATCGGACTGACGCTGGGGGCCGTCGCCGGCTACCGCGGGGGATGGGCCGACACCATCGTCAGTCGACTGCTGGAGGCCCAGCTGTCGCTGCCGCTGCTGATGATGCTGCTGCTCGTGGTGGCGCTCTTCGGCCCGTCGATCCCCGTCATCACCTTCGTGATCGCGATCGCCCAGTGGCCCGAGATCGCCCGGCTCACCCGGTCGCTAACCCTGGTGGAGCGCGAAAAGCCCTACGTCGCAGCCGCTCACGTACTGGGTCTCGGTCACACGGCGATCCTGCTGCGCCACGTGATCCCCAACATCGTCAAGCAGGTGTCCCTGGTGATTCTGTTGCTGCTCGCCCAGGCGGTGCTGCTGGAGAGCGCGCTGAGTTATCTCGGCGCCGGACCGCAACGCCCGTTCGCCACGTGGGGCCGCATCATCTCCGACGGGCAGGACTACGTGACCACCTCGTGGTGGCTCGTCACGCTGCCCGGGTTGGTGATCGCCCTGCTCGTCGTCGGGGTCAATTTGCTCGGGGACGGACTTCGCGACCGCAGCGGCCGCTCCAAGCCTGGTCTGCTGAGCCGACTCGCGCTGCGCAAGAGGGAGATCTGACATGGACGGCCTGTTGAGCGTCGAGGAACTGCAAGTCGAACTCATCACCGCCAACGGGGTCGTCCGTGCCGTCGACGGGGTGTCCTTCCACATCGACGCCGGTGAGACCGTCACCATCATCGGCGAATCGGGTTCCGGTAAGTCGACGACGGCGATGGGTGTGCTGGGACTGTTGCCCGACGACTTGGCCGTGCTCTCCGGCGCGGCGACGTTCCAAGGCTGCGACATCCTTGGCAAACCCAAGGCGCTGGCCAAGGTCCGCGGCAAGCACATCGCGCTGATCCCGCAGGACCCGATGACCGCGCTGAGCCCGGTGCACACCATCGGGGCCCAGCTTCGAGATGCCATCCGCCACAGCGGTGTACGCGGCCGCGCCAAGCAGAACGACCGTGCCGTCGATCTACTCGAGCAGGTCAAGATCACCAACCCCAAGAGCCAGTTGGCGAAGTACCCTCACCAGCTGTCGGGTGGCATGCTGCAACGTGTGCTCATTGCCGCCGCGCTCGCGGCGGGCCCCGAGCTGATCGTCGCCGACGAACCCACCAGCGCCCTCGACGTCACCGTCCAGGCCTCGATCCTGGACCTGCTACTCGAACTGCAGGAACGCACCGGCGTGGGAATGCTGCTCATCACCCACGATCTCGGCGTCGCCCGGCTGATGTCGGATCGCATCTTCGTGATGAAGAGCGGTCGCTTCGTCGAGGGCGGCGATCCCGAGGATCTGTTGCGGACCCCGCGCGACGCGTACACCAAGAGGTTGCTCGACGCGGTGCCGCGTCTCGAGCCCGCCCAGACGGGAGTTTCGGCATGACCACCCCCTTGCTCGACGTGCAGGATCTCGTCGTGGAGTACCCGGTCGCCACCGGCGTGTTCCGCGCCCTGGACGCGGTGAGCTTCTCCGTCGACGCCGGGTCGACCCTCGCGGTCGTCGGCGAATCCGGTTGCGGCAAGTCGACTCTGGCGAAGGCCATCGTCCGATTGCTGACCCCCACCTCGGGGGCCATCAGGTTCGACGGCGTCGACGTCTCGCGAATGTCGGAGAAGGCCCTGCGGCCGTACCGCTCCCGAATCCAGATGGTCTTCCAAGACCCCTACGGCTCATTGGACCCGCATCTGAACGCCGTCGACATCGTGGGGGAGCCGCTACGGTTGCAGGGGATCCGGAACCGAAGTGCCCGCGACGCCAAGGCCGCCGAGCTGATCGACCGGGTCGGGTTGCCGACGACGGCGCTGCGCCGCAAGCCCGCCGAGTTCTCCGGCGGTCAGCGCCAGCGCATCGGCATCGCGCGGGCACTGGCCAGCGGCCCCGACCTGCTGGTGTGCGACGAGGCCACCAGCGCGCTCGACGTGTCGGTCCAGGCGCAAGTGCTCGACCTGCTCCGAGAGATCAAGCGGGACACCGGCCTGGCGTACCTCTTCATCTCCCACAACCTCGGCGTCGTCCGCGAGATCAGCGACACCATCGTCGTGATGCGCGGCGGCAAGATCGTCGAGCGCGGCCCCACCGAGCAGGTGCTGGCACGGCCCCGCGAGCCCTACACGCGGGCGTTGCGCGCTGCTGCGCTCGACCCGACCACCATGGTGGGAATCAAACCGCGCAACGTCGTCGCCCAAGGAGTGGCATCGTGACCGAACTCGACCTGACCTCGCTGGTGCTGGGGACCATGACCTTCGGCGACACCGTGGACGACGCCACCGCGGCCGCGATGCTGGATGCCGCGCTGGAGGCCGGGATCACCCACGTCGACACTGCGAACGGGTACGCCGGCGGTGAATCGGAGCGCATGCTGGCACGCTTGCTGCAGGGTCGGCGCGATCGAGTCACGTTGGCCACCAAGGCCGGGATGCCGCACCCCGATGCCGGTGAGCATTCGCCGTTGTCGGCCGCCGGACTGCGGGCCAGCGTTGAGGGCAGTCTGGCTCGACTCGGCGTCGACCACGTCGAGCTGCTGTACCTGCATCAACCCGACCGTGCCGCACCGCTGACGGAGACGCTGGGCACCGTCGCAGTTCTGATCGCCGAGGGCAAGATCGGCGCCTTCGGGGTGTCGAACTACGCCGCGTGGCAGATTGCGGAGGTCAACCACCTCGCCGACGGCATCGGTATCGCCAGACCCGTTGTCGCCCAACAGCTCTACAACCTGCTGGCCCGGCGCATCGAAGAGGAGTACGCGGAGTTCGCCGCCGTCACCGGCCTGGTGACGATGGTGTACAACCCCTTGGGTGGCGGGCTGCTGACCGGACGGCACTCCTTCGACGCCGCGCCCACCGACGGCCGCTTCGGCGACTCTCGCCTGGCGGCGATGTACAAGCAAAGGTATTGGAACACTGCGATCTTCGAGGCCGTCGAACAGCTGTCGCTGATCGCCGACAAGGCCGGCATCCCGCTCACCGAGCTGGCCCTGCGCTGGTTGGTGTCCAAGCCCTCCGCCGGTCCGGTGCTGCTAGGCGGCTCCAAGGTCGAGCACCTGCAGGCCAACATCGCGGCCGTGGCCAAGGGGCCGCTGGAACCCGACGTGGTGGAGAGCTGCGACGACGTCGGCGCCGCCCTTCGTGGCCCGATGCCGAACTACAACCGCTAATCGAAAGGTACTTCACACATGAGCGCGCGTGAATTCGCCGCCCGGCTGCGCAACCGGGAACGCATCCTGGGCTACTGGTCGGTGCTGGACTGCCCGGTCGCCACCGAATGGCTCGCCTATGTCGGGTGGGACTACATCGCCTTGGATCTGCAACACGGTCTGATCGGCTACTCGGGAATGCTGTCGGGACTGACGGCGATCGACGCCGCGGGCGGACCGGTGGGTCTGGTGCGGGTCGAGGCGAACGACGCCACTCCCATTGGACGAGCGTTGGACGCCGGCGCGGCAGGGGTGATCGTGCCGTTGGTCAACGACGCCGCGGGCGCGGCAGCGGCAGTCGCCGCGGCCACCTACCCGCCTACCGGGATCCGCTCGTACGGGCCGATGCGCTCGCAATTGCGGATCGGGCCGATCCCGGCCGACGCCGACAGGGACACCGTCGTGCTGGCGATGATCGAGACGCCCGAGGGATTGGCGAACGTCGAGAAGATCTGTGCGGTGCCCGGTTTGGACGGGGTGTACGTGGGTCCGTCGGATCTGCGGCTCGCCGTGGGCGGAGCGCATCCGCAAGATCCCGCGGTGGCCGACGAGTTCGAGGCCGCGGTGACCCGGGTTCGGGAGGCTGCCGCGGCCGCGGGCATCGCGGTGGGGATCCACACCGCTGAGGGGGCGGTGGCGGCTCGCCGACTGGCCGAGGGCTTCACCTATGCGACGGTGGCGTCGGACCTGACCCACCTCAAGGCGGCCTCCGTGGCCCATCTCAAGGCCGCGACCGGCGGCTGAACACCCGGGAATTAATCGCTGGGCAATCGTGCTGAAGACGGTACGATGAACGTCCTGCCGAAGTTCGGCGGGGGTGCGAGGGGCTGAACGGTTTCGACTTCGCGCATCGAATCAAGGGAAGCGTGCCGGTGCAGGCAAGAGACCACCGTAAGCGTCGATGCAACCAATTAAGCGCCGATTCCAATCAGCGCGACTACGCCCTCGCTGCCTAAGCGATAGCTAGTCCGTCAGACCGGGAGTGCCCTCGACCCGGACCCTGGCGTCATCTAGAGGGACAAACCCATACGTCCGGTCGCGGGACGTACGGGGACACCAAACAGCGACTGGGATCGTCATCTCGTCTCGTCCGCGTGAACGAGAGATCCAAGTAGAGACATAGCGGACTGCGCACGGAGAAGCCTCGAGGGAATGCCGTAGGACCCGGGTTCGATTCCCGGCAGCTCCACCAGAAACCGCAGGTGAGGCCCCCCAACTTGGGGGGTCTCTTCTGTTTTCAACACTTTTTTTCAACGTTTCGCACATATGATCGACCTATGGCATCCTTCCGCGTCGACTCCCGCAAGGACGGCACCACCTGCACACGGGTGTTCTTCCGCCAGGACGGCAAGCAGCGGTGCCTCACCTTCGACGACCACTCCGTCGCCCTGCGGTTCAAGGATCTCGTCGAACAGGTGGGCGCGACGCGCGCCGAAGAGATAGCCCGCATCGAGCGCCGACCCCGGCAGTCGCTGACCGTCGAGCAGTGGCTCACCCACTACGTCGACCACCTCTCCGGCGTGGACAAGCGCACCAGCGACGACTACCGCGGGTACATCCGAACCGACTTCCGCGACGCGTTCGGGACGATTCCGCTCGCCGCGTTGGCGCGGGAGGACATCGCGAAGTGGGTGCAGCACACCCACACCATCAAGGGCGCCGCCGCCAAAACGATCGCCAACAAGCACGGGTTCCTGTCCGCAGCGCTGGCGGCCGCCGTCGGGAAGAAGCACATCGAGTCGAACCCGGCAGCCAACACTGGCCTGCCGACCGACGAACCTGCGGAGATGGTCTTCCTCGAGAGGGACCAGTACCGAGCTCTGCTCGCCGAGATCCCGGAGGGGTGGCGGCCGCTGGTCGAGTTCCTCGTCGCGTCGGGCGCCCGGTGGTCGGAGGCCACCGCCCTCAGGCCGGGGGACATCGACCGAACTCGAAACACCGTCCGCATCACCAAGGCGTGGAAACGCGGCCCGTACCGGATCGGGCCGCCAAAGACGAAGAAGAGTGTCCGCACCATCAACGTCTCGACTGGCGTGCTCGACAAGCTGGACTACACCCGCGAGTGGCTGTTCACCAACCCGGGGCAGGGGAGCGGCGGGCCCAGTGAGAATCGGCGCGGCGCCGGCCGCCCGGTCCGCGCACCGAACTTTCGGGCCAACGTGTGGAATCCCGCGGTGGCCCGTGCCTGGCCAGCCGTTGACGAGCACGGCGACCCGATCCCGGATGCGCCGCGGCCGCGGATCCACGACCTGAGGCACACCTGCGCGTCATGGCTCATCCAAGCCGGTCGGCCGCTACCCGCGGTGCAGGCGCACCTCGGCCACGAATCCATCCTGACGACCGTCGGGGTCTACGGGCACCTCGATCGTTCCAGCGGTCAGGGCAACGCGGACGCGATCGCCGCGATGCTCGCCGACGATGATGACTGACTGGGCCTGATCTTGGAGGTTGCTGACTAGACTCTGGCAACCATGGGGAGATTCACTTGGTCGCTCGTTGCGGCCGCGACGGCGCTGGTCGGGGCGGGGATCGCCACTGCGGCTCCGGCGACTGCTGACAACGCGTCGTATCTGGCTGCGCTTGGCGATCGCGTCCAGTCGCGCAACGGCCCGGATGGCCTGTTGGCGGCGGGCAAGGAGTCGTGTCGGCTGCTGGCGCCGAACAGCTACCTGATGTTGGTCGGACGCCGCAGGTGGTGTCTCGCATGATCTGGGAAGCGGCGCCATCGTTGGAGCGGGACCAGGCTGATCTCATCGTGTACACCGCGATCGACCATCTCTGCCCGGCCGTCAACCCATTCGCCCCCGGAGCGCCGCCTTTGCCCCCGCCGCCCTAGGGGCGCGATCGCAGCCGGCGGAGTCGGTTCACCAGCACGGGGTCGTGCGCCAGTGCCGCTTCGGTGTCCGTGAGGCGGGTCAGCCGCTGGTAGTACCGCGTTGGAGTCATCCCGAGCTGATCGCGGATCGCGTTCTCCTTCTGGCCGGCGGTCGGCCACCACTGATGCTCGAGGTCGAGCATCGCGGCGTCCAAGTGGGTCAGGGAATCCAGAGCCATTGGTCCTCCAGGTGGTGTTCGAGTTCAGCGACCTCGACTGGGTCGAGTGATTCCATGCGGGCCTCGAGCATCGGCCGGTCCACCCATAGATGATCGGCGACGTCGCTGGCGTGCCTCGATGAGCAGGCGCGCAGCGCATCGACGAGGTCGGGCAGTTCGATGAGCCGACGAGCCGCGGTGCGCTCAACGAGTGTCTCTTCACGGATGCGCAACGCCGGCTCAGTCGGATACACGCGGCGTTCGTCGTGTACGAGCTCATGCGCGACGGTCGACCGACGTTCGACCTGCAACTGGTCGCGGTCGATCATGATGACGTTGCCGCAGATGACGCCGCGGCGCCCCGTGGGCATGTCGACGAACTCAACGCTCAGGTAGGCACGCTGGCCCAGATCCCTCCACGGGTCGTATCTCCCCATGAGACGGACAGTAGGGGAGTGCACCGACAAGATCAGGCCCTGACCAGTAATTACATCGGTGTAGTACTAGGTGAACAAGAGCGTCTTCTCGACCTCGACAGTCGACGCCTCGCCAATTTGAGCGGACGTAAATCGAGGAAGGTGGGCGTAGTCACCGTCGCGGTCTCGATATATCGAATCGATGACCATGCCCATTGTTAGTTTGCGCTGTTTGTCATGAGCGTGAAGTGTGTCCGGGTGCGGCGCCCCGCGTGCGGTGCCGGGACTCTGCGGGGCGCCCACCTGAATGAACATAAATCTCTGGTCCTGCGGGTAATAGCACGCCACCGTGCCACCCTCAGGGAAATAGTGGGCGAACTGCCCGACCAACACGTCGTCGACCAAGTCCGACTCGACGCAGACAACTGTGTTCCGGACCCATGGAAAGCGAGGCCCGAAACCGGGGTCGCGCCGCATTTGCGCAAAAGCGAATGTCGCGATGGTATGAGCGTCAACCATCTAGCCACCTCCGCATCCGCTGTTCCCATTCTCGGCTCAGATATGACATCTGAAGGTCGTACTGTCGGCTAACTGTAGCCTCGTCACCAGCGTATAGCGAGATGAGTTTCTTGCGTTGTCCCTGGTCATCGTCCGGATCGTCGCTCATTCGAAACCGATGAGTGTGCACTTCGGAATCGCATATGTCTATACGCTCAACTCGCCGGCGGGCCTCTTTGCTGCTGTCGCCCACTGGGCGCGCGTACAGCATGATGGCCCAGTCGACGTTCAACTCCAAAGGTTGAAAGATGGCGTAGCGGAAGACCAATTCCGGAATCCATCCGCGGATCGGCGGCCCAAGAGTGCTCGCAATTTTGTCGCGGTAGAGCAAGTCTTCGGGGAACTGCGCAGCGGCGTCGTATCCGCCAAGTGTTTGCGCGAGGAACGCAGTGACAGGAGGCGGCTGGCGCTCGCGACGAGGACTCACGTGATCTAGTCCTGTGTTTCTTCGGCTGCGTCGTCCTGGGCTTTGCGACGGCGGCGGCCCTCAGATGGTTCGGTGTCCCGGGCCGCTTTGGAAGCGGGGGGGCGATGCTGCGTTCCACGCTTGGTTGCGATGTCGGTGACCGGGTTATCAGCGCTGGCGATGCGCGGGGTCGCGACGAAGCTACGAATCAGTTCGTCCAGTGCGGCACGTTGCTTGCGGGTCAGCTGGCGGGACTCCTCGGGGCCGGTATACGGATCGCCTTCGCCTGGCGGAAGCGCCGCCAGCTCGCGTGCTTCGCTCCGCGGCACCTTGAGAAAGTCTGCAACAGCGTCGAGGTTCTCGAGCTTGGTGTCGACCTCACCGTTCATGAGCCGATCGACCGTGGGCGGAGAGACGCCGATGGCCTCGGCGATCTTCCGGTTCGAGGGCCGCGGATCGGCGGCGTCCTGCGCTGCACGAAGGCGAACAGCGAGCGGATGTTTACGGCTCATGGCTACGAATGCTGACTCCCGGGACGGATACGCGGCAAGCATCACTGTATCCGCCGCGGATACAAATTACGTGGATGTACTTCCGTTAGCTGCACGTCCGCGGCAAGAAAGGATCTTGCCGCTGTATCCGTCGCTGGATACACTTGCCACATGACACACGTGGCAAGTAGCATTCGGATACGCACATCGTCGAGTGAACGGAGGCTCTGGGTGCGACTCATCAGTCGTGAAGCGTTCCGCTCCTACATGGAGTTCAGAGACGAAACCAACGTGTCGCTCGGCCGCAAGGCGGACGTCAGCAAGGCCATCGTCGGTCACCTCCGCTCGGGTCAGCGCGAGACCTGCTCGCCGCAGACGGCCCGCAAGATCGAGAGGGCGCTTAACGCCCCTCCGGGTTCTCTCTTCGTGGCCGAAATGCCACACGCCACCCGAGGCGAGAGTGTTCCCGCATGACGCCGCGCACATTTGCCCTTCAGGAGGTGGCGGATGCGGTCCTCCCACCTGAGTGGAGCGACTCGGTCCGCTGGCTCACCCGTCGGTTGAACCGCGGAGAGCTGTCCGGCTATCGGGTCGGCAAGACCTGGCGCATGACCGAGGCCGACGTCGAGGCGCTCATCGCGAAGCACCGCCCCGCGACCCAGGCGCCGGTCGTGGAGTCCGCGGAACCGGAGGCGGTTGCGACCGTCAGCTTCCTCGACGGACTGTCCGAACGTTCCCGCCGGCGCCTCGAGAGGTCAGCATGAGCACTGAGATTGAGCTGTTCACCTTCGACACGATCGACATCCGCACCGTCGAAATTGACGGCGTGCGTTGCGCGGTCGCCGCTGACATCTGCCGGGCGCTGGAGATCAAGAACGTCAGCGACGCTGTGCAAAGGCTCGACGAAGCTGATGTCGCTACCGCCGATATCAGGTCCGGCGGCCAGATACGCCGCATGGTGGTCGTGACCGAGGGCGGCGCGACCGACTTGGTCCTCGACTCTCGGAAGCCAGAAGCCCGCCGGTTCCGCCGGTTTCTCACCCATGAGGTGTGGCCGTCTATTCGCGACACCGGCGCTTACTCCACTGTCCCCGCACTGACCGAAGACGAGATCGTCCACCAGGCCTTGGCCATCACGGCGAAGCGGGTGGAGGAACTGTCGGCGCGCGTCGCTGTGCTGGAGCCGAAGGCGGAGGTGGCAGACAAGCTGCTGGACGCTGAGGGTGACCTGTCGGTGCGCGACGCGGCGCAGTCGTTGACGCGGGCCGGGGTGAAGACCGGCGAGCGGCGCTTGTTCGCGGAGCTGAATCGGCGGGGGTGGGTGCGGCGCGCGATGGGCGACGGCCGGTACCGGGTTCTGCAGTCCGCGATCGAGTCCGGCTACATGTCGGTGCTGCCGCAGTCGCACTACCACCCGAAGACGGGTGAATTGGTCCTGGATCCGCCGCAGCCGCGCGTGACTCCGAAGGGGTTGCAGCGCTTGCTCGCCGACATCGGTGGTGAAGCGTGATGCGCGCGGAGATCGTCGGATCGACGGTGCCGACGACGATGGCCGGCGCGCTGGTTGTGATCGATGCGGTCACCGCGGAGCGTGACCGGCTCGCTGCGGAGCTCGCGCAGGCCCGCGCCGAAACCGATGGTGCGAAGGCCGAACTCGACAACGTGATGTACCAGTTCAAGAACCTCGGCGCGAACATCGCGGGCCTGACGGGTCTGATGAACGACTACCACACGGAGCGGGACGACGCGCAGGAGTCCCGCAACCAGTACGCGCGCCGCCTCGACTCGATGTGCGATGAGCGGGACGAGGCGTTGACGCGCGTCCAGGAACTCGAGGCGGAAGTCGCTGAACTGCGGGGTGAGTCGTGATCACTGTCGACGTCGTCGTGTTCGTCGCGCTCATCGTCGCGGCGCTGATCGTGGGTGCCACGTTGAGTTGGCGCTTGTACGCCGTCAACACCGTGCACGGCGGGATCATCGATCGCTGCCACCGCGACGCGGATATCAACGATGCCGCGGACATGGCGGAGACGAGCCGCGACGATGTGTGATCTGTTGCCGGCGGTCGAGTTGGCGTGCAAGTCAGTGCGTTCCGGCTTCGGTTCGGCGCGTGCAGGGTTTGGCGCAGTTGGCGCTTTGACCGACGTGGTGGTGCGTCCCAGATTGTCCGCAGCCAGCGCAAGGTCTGCGGATTGCTCGGCGGGGGTGAGCGTCAAGCAGTCGGCGCCCTCCGCCGGGCACCCTACTTCCGCGGTTCCCCCGGCCGCGGTTGACGACTCGGCGGGAGTCCCTTCCCCCCTGGCTCCCGCCGAGTCACCCATCGTGCTGAGCGCAGCTCAAGAATTCGCCGCTGCCGACGAGTTGAGCCGCCGTCTTGGGCTGGCAGGTGTCGAGGCCTGCGGCGGCTGGGTTTTGGACATCGCGCGCTCGATGGTCCACGCGGTGAACGAGCCCCAGAAGTAGTTGGGCGTCGCCCCATGCCCGGGGCGACGGCCCATCCCACCGATGAAACAAGGAGATCACACGGTGAGCGGCAACGATTCTATCCACTGCAGTATCCAGCTGGGAGCCCGGACTCAGGGAGGCCCACCCGAAGTGGTGGTCCGCGAAGGCGGACGGCTCCAGGTGTATCCCGACGGGGACGCGATGGACTTCTGCTTGTTCTTCAACAGCATTGACGACGTCCGGGCTCTTGCGGCTGCTGCCGAAGCTGCCGTGGCCGGCGGTCTGACGGCGGTGCCCGCGTGATGTCTGCGGCCCAGTTCGTGGGCTACCTCGCGGCGGAGTTGCTCCTGGTGGGCGCCGTCATCATGTGGTTGGACCGATGACCACCAGCACCCTGCGGGAGGACGTGCTGGAGCGGCGCGCCCGGGTTGCGGCGCTGACGCGGGCGGGGCGGACAGCGCGGGAGATCGCCGCGGTAGAGGGCGTGACGATTCGGACCGTGACGCGGATCCGCGCGCGAGCAGGGGAGTCGGCCCGCGGTCTGCTCAAGCCGTTGACCGAGGACGAGCTCCGCACCGCGCGTGAGCTTCTGGAGGACGGCTGCTCCTACGCGGAAGCAGCCCGGACGGTGGGTCGTTCGCCGCGCTCCATCAGCTACCACTTTCCCGGCTTCGGGTGGCCGAAGGGCGAGGGGCCCCGGTTCGCCCAGCAGGTGCGGTGGGCTGAGGAGCGGGCCGCCCGAAACGGGGTGCTGCTGTGAGTGATCTCGACGAGTGGCGGCTGGAGGTTCGCGGCATGAGTGAGCGTGACCGCCTGGTGACCGCGATGGATGTGCGCACCGCTGACGGTATGTCGGCGGCCGACGCGGAGGATCAGCGGTGACCGCGCGCCCGGACGGTGTGGTCTACAACCTCGCCGACGACGAGTACCACGCCGACCGTTCGAGCCTGTCAGTGTCGGGGGCGAAGCTGCTACTCCCGCCGTCGTGCCCGGCGAAGTTCCGGGAGTACATGGACAACCCGCGCAAGCCGAAGCGGGAATGGGACTTCGGGCACGTTGCACACCGGATCGTGTTGGGGAAGGGCGCGGAGTTCTCCGTCCTGAACCCCGCCGTGCATGGGCTGAAGAAGGACGGCACGGTCGCGGA
Source organism: Mycobacterium yunnanensis (assembly GCF_025823185.1). GTDB lineage: Bacteria > Actinomycetota > Actinomycetes > Mycobacteriales > Mycobacteriaceae > Mycobacterium > Mycobacterium yunnanensis. Next base: position 74,799 of record NZ_JACKVK010000014.1, on the reverse strand, counting down.
CAGCCCTCGCGCGACGGCGGGGTGGAAGGCGGCGGACGCCGACGCCCGCGCGGCCGGGTTGGTGCCGATCCATGTCGATGACGCCACCGCGGCTGAGGAGATGGCGCAGCGGGTGTTGCAGCATCCGTCGGCTGGTCCGTTGTTCGCTGACGGTGAGGCAGAGGTGAGCATGTACGCCACCGATGCGGAGACGGGTGTGCAGCTGCGGGGCCGCTGCGACTGGATCGAACCCGACGGGGACATCGACGACTACAAGACCTCGACCACAGCGAATCCGGCTGAGTTGGAACGGAAGTTCTTCACGCTCGGCTACTTCATGCAGGCGGCTTGGTACATCGACCTGGCGGTCGCGACGGGCCGGGCGGCCAATCCAGCGTTCCGGTTCGTGGTGCAGGAGAAGGTGGCGCCGTTCGTCGTGACGGTCGTGCAGTACGACGACGACGCGATCGCGGAGGGCCGGCGACGGAACCGGCAGGCGATCCGGATGTACGCCGAGATGCAGGAGTCCGGTCGGTGGCCGGGATACAGCGACGGCGTCGTGACGATCAGCCTGCCGGGCTGGGTGTTGCGCGACGGGGAGCAAGCGCAGATCCGCGCGCAGGCAGACGAATTGATCAACGAACTCGAAGGGATCTACCAAGCATGACCGCAGCAGTCGCGAAGACCAACGACAAGCCCACCCTGGCGCAGCTCATCGAGCAGATGAAGCCGGAGATCGGGCGGGCGTTGCCGAAGCACATGAACCCGGAGCGAATGGCGCGGATCGCCACCACGGTGCTGCGGCAGACGCCGGCACTGGCGCGGTGCACCCCGGAGTCGTTCCTCGGCGCGTTGATGACGTCCTCGCAGCTGGGCCTCGAGCCCGGGCCGACGGGCGAGGCGTACCTAGTGCCATACGGCACGGTGTGCACGTTCATCCCCGGGTACCGCGGGCTGATCAAGCTGGCCCGCAATTCCGGTCAGCTGGTGGACATCTGGGCTGAGGTGGTCTACGAGAACGACACCTTCAAGTACACGCTGGGGTTGCGGCGCGACCTGCAGCACGAACCGGCGGCCGGGGAGCGTGGGAAGCCGATCTACGTGTACGCGGCGGCGCAGCTGAAGGACGGCGGCACCCCGTTCGTCGTGATGACCTACACCGAGGTGGAGGCGATCCGCGCGCGGTCGAAGGCCGGCCGGAACGGTCCGTGGGTGACGGACTGGAATGCCATGGCGAAGAAGACGCTGGTGAAGCAGCTCGCCAAGTGGTTGCCGCTGTCAGCGGAGTTCACCTCGGCGACTGTCCTGGATGGGACGGTTCGTACCGACGTGGGACCCCTGGTGGACGTGCAGCCGGACTACATCGATGGGGAGATGGGTGACGCCCCGGCTGTCGAAGCCGGTCCGCCGCCGTCCGCCGATGTGGTGCTGGCCGGCAAGACGGAGCTCGCGCAGCTCAAGCAGATTCGCGACGCCGAACGGTACGGCGACGACGAGAGCTGGTTCGCCTACGTCCAGGCCGCCACCGGTGCGACGGTCACGGCGGATAAAGACCTCACGCTCGAGCAGGCGCAGAAGCTCATCGAGCTGTTCAACGAGGACGCCGCCAAGTGACCATCACCATCGCCACCTCGAGGCTGATCGAAACGCTCACTGATGCGTTGCAGACCGCCGATGACATCGTCGGGGGAGTCCACATCGCGACTCAGCGCGGCCCGTTCGGTGACGAACCGGGTGACCGTGACCTGATGACGGCGACGTCCACCAACCGGTTCGTCATCGGGCACACGTGGATTCCGGTCGACGGCAACGTCGTTCCATCCGTGTGGCCCGTCGAGTCCACGAAGACGGTCCTCGCCATCTGCAAGAGCCTGGCGCAGAAGGGCAAAGACCACACCGTCGACATCGACATGGTGACGGCCCCGCCACCGGAGGACGCGGAACCGGGCGACCACCCGGGTTGGACGGTGACGCTGTCGGAGACGCCCGCGCTGTTCGAGTCCGACACCGAGTTTCAATTCCGCGCCCACCATGAGGGCAAGTTCCCAGTGGCCATGGCGCGGAAGGTCATGTCGGGTCTGTCCACCGCCGAAGACGTCGTCGATTCCCCGTTGACGCAGTGGGGTCCGAGCGTCCTGGCGCCGTTGGTGGCGGTGGCGAAGCGCCGGAAGTCGCCCATGATGTTCTTCCGGTCGGACCTGTCGTGGGTTCAGGTGGTGCAGATCGGCGACACGTGGCTGGGCGCGGCGTTCCCGATCCGCCCGATGCCGGGAGAGTCGAGCGCGCAACCGTCGATCGAACCGGTGTTGAATGACGCGACCGATCGATTGCGGGACACGCTGGCTGACATGAAGGCCGACGGTGTGACCGTCACGGTGGACGACCCCAAGGGTCCGCTGGGGCAGGCTGTCTCGGCTGTCGCGGAGGCGTTGCGGGACGGCTCCGGTGTGATGATGGGTCGAGTCGACCCGGAGCTTTCCGACGATGAGTCGGCGGAGGAGCCCGCCGGCGGCCGGGACGAGCTGCTTCGGCAGGCGGTCGAGCTGGTCGTCTCGACGGGGTTCGCGTCGCCGTCGATGCTGCAACGCAAACTCGCGATCGGATACGCGAGGGCTAACACCCTGCTCGACGACCTGCACACCGCGGGGATCGTCGGCCCGGCCGAGGGCAGCAAGGCCCGCACGGTCGGGTACAGGACGAACCAGGTGTCTCAGGCGCTCACGGCGTTGCGCGCAGCGGGTGGTGCGCAGTGACGTCGCCAACGCTGCTCGATACCGAGGCGGTGGTGTTCTTCGTGCCGGGCGCCCCGGCGCCGCAGGGCTCCAAGCGTCACGTCGGCCGCGGAATCCTCGTCGAGTCGTCGAAAGCGGTGGGGCCGTGGCGTGAGCGCGTCGCGCTTGCGGCGCACAACGCGATGGCCGGCCGTCCGCTGATCGACGGCGCGGTGACGGTGGAGCTGAACTTCGTTCTCCCGCGACCGAAGTCGACACCGAAGACCAAGACGCCGGCCGCGGTCAAGAGGCCCGATCTGGACAAGTTGGAACGCGCGATCTTGGACGCCATCACCGGCGTGATCATCACCGACGATTCGCAGGTCGTGAGCCTGTGCGGCTACAAGCGCCTGGCCGAAATCGGGGAGACAGCAGGCGTGGACATCCGAGTGGAGGAAGACCAGTGAAGCGACCCCATTTGGTCAATCAGCGTGAGAACGAGCAGGGCGACTTCTGGTGCACCGTCCGCGGCGGCAACGGCGCCAACCTTCTGACGTCGGAAACGTATCCGTCGCGGTCCAATGCGGTCCGGGCGGCGCGCGCGTACATCGCGTCGGTCGACCCGGTGCCGGTGGTGTTCACCTACTGGACCGGTGACCGGCCGCGCGACGTCGGCCAGACGGCCCGTGGTCTCGTTCGGTCGGCGAAGACGGAGCGAATCCGATGAGCGCCGGCGAACAGTCCCTCTGGGAGCGAGCTCGAGAAGCAGCGCAGGTCATCGATGAGGTGTTCCAACGTGACCCGTGGAGCCCGGTCCGTGACTCCTGGGCCGAGGAGCTGCGTGCGGTGGCCGACCAGTGGGAACGCGCGGCGGCGGAAGAGGAAGCACGCGAGCAGCTGGCCGACGATCTGGCCGCCAGCATGTACGGCTCGCTGGAGTGGAACCACAGCGACGGCGTGCGCTGGAGAGACGTTCCGGAGGACAGCGGCGTGCGCGCCAGGTATCTGCGGGCCGCGCGTGACCTGCTGATGTCCTTCGACGTCCGCCAGGTGGAGGTGCCGTTCTGATGACGCAGGCAGCGCTTGACCTCGACGTGTACATCGCGGCGATCCGGGTGGACGAGATGTTCGCCGACCTGTCGTATCAGCGGGACGTCGACACCCCGGAGGAGCGTGCCCGGATCCGAAAGATGCACGCGCAGTGGTCACCTCGCCTTCTGGGTGTGTTGGAGGTGTCCGACCGGGGCGAGGAGTCCACCGGCCCGCGGTACGCGATCGTGGACGGCCATCACCGATGGTCGGCGGCGTGCATGTTCGACAACCCACCGGCGTTGGTGGCGAACGTGCACACCGGGCTGACCGTTGCGGACGAGGCGGCCCTGTTCGACAAGCTGAACCGGGAACGCAAGTCCACCAACACGTGGGATCACTGGCGGGCCCGCCGCGCCGCCGCGGACCCGTTCGTCGCGTCAGTGGAGGCGACGGCCGCCCGGGTGGGGTTGACCGTCGCGCAGCAGGCGAAGGACGGCAACGTCCGCTGCATCGGCGCCCTGGAGAAGGTCGCGAAGTCCGGGCCCGGCCTGCCGCTGCTGAAGGACACGCTGCAGGTGCTGCACGACACGTGGGGCAAGCAGTTCGACGCCTATGACGCCCCGCTGGTGTCGGGGATGGCGATGCTGCTCAACGCGTTCGACGACGACCGGGTGCAGTGGGACCGCCTGGTCGACGGTCTGATTGATCTGCCGCCGCGGCGGGTGAAGTACGTCGCGCAGATGAAGCGGGACACGACGTCGGGGTCGTTGGCGAAGCTCGTCGGGTTGACGATGTTGGAGCGGTACAACCAGGTGGCTCAGGGTGGGCGGTTGACGGTGCCGCCGACGTTCGGGTCGTTGCGCGCGGCTCCGAAGCCGAAGGCGGTCCGCCATGCCTGACGTCGAACTGTGCCTGTGCGGGCACGCCCACTTCTCCGGGGACCGGTGCTGGTGCGGGTGCACCAAGTTCACGACCGACCGGGATGACCAACCGCGGGACCTGGTGGGGTGCTGCGGCGACTGCGAGCACTGCCCATGCCGGTGCCCGCAGGTGAATGACGCCGACATGTGCGTCCGCTTTCGCAGCCGCGACGGCCAGCTCATCGAGGTGGCGTGATGACCGACTACCCGCCTGGAATGACCCTGCGGCCAATCGCCGCGTGGCCGACCGCCTCGACGACCGACCGGCGGCCCGCGCCGTTCGAGTCGTCGCTGACGTCCACGCTCGAGGTCCTCGACCGGGAGCTCCGCGCCCTGGGACCGCACGGCCTACGGGGCGCCCACGGGTCCAACTGGTACCCGACGAGCATCCTGCAGCTGGCTCTGCGCGAGCAGGACTTCCGTAATGACGGCATGCCGCGCGCGAATGCCGTCCCTTCTCACCCTGGCGTCATCCTGAACATCCAGCCGAAGGGCAAGCCGGAACTGTCGTTCCCCTGCGACACGTTTACGCGCTGGCAGGACAACCTGCGTGGCATCGCGCTTGGGCTCGAGGCGCTGCGGAAGCTCGACCGGTACGGGATCACGCAGACCGGTCAGCAGTACACCGGGTGGCGGGCAATCGAAGCGACACCCTCGATGAATGCCAGGGCGGCGGCGTGCGCCGTGCTCGCCCGCATCGCGTGGCCCAACGAGAACGACGCGGCGCAGGCCGAGTGGGCGCACAAGATCGCCACCGACCCAGAGATCGGCCGAACCACGTACCGCAAGGCGAAAGCCAACGCGCACCCGGACCGCAACGGCGGCAGCCAAACGCTGTGGGACCACGTCGAGGGCGCCGCGAAAGTCATTGGAGGACTGACCTGATGAACGTCTACGTGCTGATCGACCCGAAGTCCGACACCGACATCGTGGTCAGCGTCCACGCCCGCCACCAAGGCGCGGACCTTGCCGCCATCGAGTACGCCCAACGCGTCGCACCCTCCGCAAACCTGGTGGAGGGCGTCTACAAGCGGCTGCGCATCGTCAACCGCGACGTTCAGGACGACGAATGACGTCCCCGGATGCCGCGCAGGACAGGGCGTACGAAGCGGCCACCGCCATCTCCGTCCAGGTCGGTCACCTGTGGATGGAGGCGCACGTCCAAGGGATGCGTGCCGGCATCGACGTCGCCGCGGACGCGATCCACAACCTCGCGGAGTCCGTTGTCGCGCAACCCGATGTCTTCGACCAGATGTCCGCCGGCGACGTGGTGTTCACGTTGCGGAAGCTGCGGGACGAGGTGCGCCTGATGGCGTTGTCGCTCCCGGAGCCGGAGGTGTCCGATGGCGCTCACTGAGACCACCCCACTCGTCTGGCTCGTCTGCCACCGCTGCGGACGCCCGTTCACGACACCCCGAATCCGCGGTGCCTGCTCGATCTGTCAGGACGCCGCCGCCCAACAGTGGCCCGGCCTCATCGAACTACCCCTGGAAGTAGGTGGCGAGTGACCAGTTCAGTCAACGATCAAGCTCGCCTACCCGGGAGTGGGGTCGTTCGCGATCTTGTTGGCAATCTCCTGCACAACCAGGGTGTTGGAGATGCGGTAGCCCTCGGTTTCGTCGTCCCATCGCCCAGCGTCGACCAACTCCTGCACCACCTCTGGGTCGTAGTCCTCGAGCTCGCTCAGCAGGTGGTCGGGGATGAACCCTTCATGCCCTCCCGTGACGCTGCGGAAGTTCGCTTCGGCATACAGGGCTTCGGCGTGGTCGCTCAGTCGCTTCTCCATTCCATCGAGCGTAGTTGGCGCGGCCTCCAGCCGGGCGTACATGCCTGATCTGCCGCGCCGCTTGTTCACCGTCGAGGAGTGCCGCCGCCTCCGACGGTGCGAAGCCTGCACCTGGCACACCAAGACCATGGGCCACCACCCCGACTGCCCGAGAGGGAAACGATGACCTACCCACCGAACGAGATCGCCCGCGGCGACCAGCATTACGCCTCGGTCGGTGAGGGACTCGACTCACTGATCGACGCGTTCAACTGCTCTGAGGACCACACGCAACTCGAGCGCCTCGACGCGATGGGCGCCTGGCTCGCCAACCCCGACCGTGGGGACGGCGTCACCCTCACCACACTCGAGCACGCCGGCACCCTGGCGAACCTCCTCGTCGTCGCGATCGCACGCCTGGCCGCCCATGTCTAGCGACTGGATGCAGCGCGCCGCCTGCGCCAACCATCCCGACCCGGAGGTGTTCTTCCCGACCCAGTGGGCCAGCCCCCGCCGCGCGTTGGCGATGTGTGAACGGTGCCCCGTCACCACCGAATGCCTGGCGCACGCGAAGAAGATCGGCGCCAACACGGGCATCTGGGGCGGCCACGAACGCGGCACCCGGGAATCCCTGCTGTGACCGTCGACCAGGAGTTGCACCAGCTCGCTGTCAAAGCCGCCGGGCAGTACCCCGACAGCCTCCTCACCGCCCAAGGGTGGACCCGCCAGGAGCTCGTCGACGCGATCCACGCACGCCTGCAGACGAAGTACACCGACATGCGCGCGACGGGGGAGCTCGTCGCCGACGACGACGGCGTCATCCGCCCGGCGAAACGCTCACGCCGCCAACGCCGCCGCGACCACACCACCCCGGCCGCCCAGCCTGCACGGTGCCCCACACCGACGAAGTTGGCGTTCCGCGATCAAGCCCACGCCGATGACGTCGTGCAGCACTGGGGTTACGAGGACGCACCCGTGCGACCCACCCGCGCGTACCCCTGCCGTTGCGGAAGCTGGCACCTCACCAGCCAAACGGCCGGTCAGCAGGACACTGGTCGGCATGACTGACATTCCCGACACCGAGCTGACCCAGAAGCTCCGCGCCATCTGGGAGGGGCTGAACAGCCTCACCGACGACGCCCCCACGTGGGAGCAGTGGTACGCCGAGCACGCCGTCGGTGGCACACCCAACGGCCGCGCCCTGGCGGCCATCCTGTTCGACCGGGCGTGCACCTACTGGCCGGACTATTTCCGTCCGACCGACAGCCCGGCAGTCGCGGTCTGGGGCGAACTGATCGACAACAACTTGCCCTTCGCCACACCGGAGGTCATCGAACAAGCCGTCGACCACGTCGCCGAGACCTCGGACCAACCCCCCGGTGGGCCCGCCCCCTTCATCCGCGCCGTACGACACATCATGGAAGGGCCACCAACGTGAGCACCCGCGAGTACGCCAAGAACTTGTTCTCGACGTGGAGCGACGACGACTTCTGCGCCCAACCGATCTTCGACAAGCTGCTCTTCCAAGTCCTCAACGGGCAGCGCACCGTCAACACCGCCGGCGTCTTCCCGATCAACTACACCCGGATGCGGAAAGCCATGCGCGACGGGGACACCCAGCCAACCGAACAGCAACTCCGCGACGCCCTCGCTCGCCTTGAGGGCCGCCGCTACGTGTTCATCGACGAAACCACCGGAGAGGGCCTCATCCGGTCCCGTGTGCGCCGCGACGAACTGGAGAAGCAACCCACCGTGCTCCTCGCGGCGCTGCGGATGATGGCGGCGTTCGACTCCCCGAAGTTCGCCGCCGTCATGCTGACCGAACTGGGCCGCATCGCCCTGCCCGTCATCACCTCCAACAGCGACAAGGCGAACGCGTTGCGCAACAACCTGAAGCGCGCGTGGGACGACGCACACGCCCATCTGAGGACCCTCTCCGAAGGGTTCCAACAACCCTCCGTATTAGACCCACTAGAGACCCTCTCCAGACCCTCTCCAGAGGGTCACGACGACCAGGGAAAACACCAACCCACCGAGACCCTCTCCAGACCCTCTCCAGACCCTCTAGTTTCTGTTTCTGGTTCTGTTTCTGTTTCAACCTCACGTAACGCTGTTGGTCACCTTGGGGGGCAGCGCGACACCACCCCCGACCAGACCACCCCACCCGGCCCAGACGACGAACCCCCCGAGTACTGCCCCAAACACATGCCCCACGGCGACCCCGACACCAACTGCGGCCCCTGCGGCGGATACCGACGCCTCCACACCAAATGGGTTCGACGCCAACCCGACCGAGACGCCGCCGCCACCCACACCGCCACCCGCCAAGCCCAAGCACGCGCCCACGCCATCGCCAACTGCACCTGCTGCGACACCGAAGGCTGGACCCTCGACGACGACGGACTCGTCACCGAACCCGCCACCCGCTGCACCCACCAACCCCCAAATGACCCCCATGCCTGACCGCACCGGCGAACCCCGCCCAGGACGCGACGAACCCGTCACCGACCTCGACACACCCCTGCCGCCCATCGGACCCACACGCGCCGAACTCCGCAACATCGCCATCCACGCATGCCACCTCTGCGACGACCACGGCTACCGACCCGGACACGCCACACCCTGCGACCACCAAGACCACACAGGCCCCGCCAAACGCGGAATCGCCGCCATACGCGCACAAATGGGCTGGGACCGCCCCGAAAAAGCACCCACCGACACCACCCAGCCACAGCCCTAGCTGCACCCCCCCGTCACAGAATCCACCCCAATGCCACCCGTCATGGACCGCCAAAGCAGCCAAGCCCGCACCGAGCGCGCCTGGAAACTCCGCCTACGCGGACGCAGCTGGCCCGAGATCGCCGAAGCCGAAGGATTCCGCACCCCCCGATCCGCCCGCGCCGCCGTCCGAAAGTGGCTCGAGCGCAACCCACCCGATGAGCTCGCCCTCATGCGCCGCGCGGCCGGCGACACCCTGGCCGTGATCATCGACCGGGTCCTCGACAGCCTCGACGCGGCGCAGGCGAAGGGCGATCACCGCGGTGTCGCGCAGCTGGCGCAGGTGGCCCTGGACGGCGTTGGCCGCAAGATTCAGCTCGAGGGGTTGGCGATCCCGGTGGCGCAGCAGGTCGAGGTGACGGTCAACCAGTCGCCGACTGAGGTGATCGCGGCGACGCGTGAGCGGCTGCTGGCGCTGCTGCCGAAGCCGGCCGCGGTGATCGACGCGGAGGTCGTGGCGCTGCCTGTCGAGGCGCCGCAGTGACGACCGCCGTGGTCGACGATCCGTTGCAGTCGGCCGTCATGGCGGCGATGGACGTCGCCGAGGACCTGGCGGCGGGGAAGCTGCAACCCGCCGCTCTGGACGCCGAGGTGGCCGCGGAGTGCCGCACCCTGTTCGGCACCGTCACGGGCGTCGGGGATCCGTTGTGGGAGCTGCACGTCGAGGTCGCCCGCCAGGTGCTGGCGCTGGGTGGCGTGCCGGCGGGGGAGCTGGCGGAGTGGACGGCGGTTCAACGGCAGGCCGAGGGCGCCGACGATGCGCCGGCGGAGTCGTGGATGGTGCGGGCGCTCGAGCAGATGGCCGACGAAGACGGCGCTCTATGACAGCAGTCAGCGCTTCCGCCGCAAGAGCCATCGTCGAACGCCTGGACGGACGACGAGCAGGGACAGGGCGAGTAACCCGGAGGCGACCAACATGAAAACAGCCAACCCGATAACGGTCGATCTCTCGGGTTCCGACGGCGTAGAAGAAACCCGGAACATGATGGCGATCGCTACGCCCGCCGACACGAAGGCAAGCCGACGCATCCATTCCGCAACGAGCACTATCGTGGCGTTCTCGTCCCACAGCCTCTCCATGACTGCCTTGTCCCACAGCTTCTCCAAGGCTTTGACGTCCGCGCTTGTGAGAGGACGAGGCTCTCGTCTCCGTATCTCGGCTAACGTGAGAGCGATTGCGTCATCTACTGTGTCGACGCCTGGCAGTGACGTTGGCCAGTCCTTGCGAATCCCAATCAGCGCTTCGAGACGGTCGTAGACGGATTTTTTCGACGAACGCCAGGTGACTAGCGCACCGATCATTGCTCCAATGACCACACCTATCGGCGTTGCCCATGACGAGAAGGTATTTCCGGTACTCGCAGCTTCCGCGACAACGGTTATCACAGATGAATCTTAGAGCGGTGGATGTCGCGAATCTAAAGTTCAGCGACACGGCGTCGAGTGACGCTGCGGGACGGGGAATCCGCAGGACGCCGAGTCGCAAAAGTCGACGCACAATTCGAGTAGCGTTACTCAATAATGCGATACTTTTGCTACAATTGGGTCATGGCCACCGCCGCACAAGCTCACAATCACCAACAGACGGCTTCGTCGCCACCACACGGCAAGGTGCTCGGCTACGCCCGGGTATCGACAGGCCACCAGTCCCTCGATCAGCAGCACGACGCGCTCACCCAGGCGGGCGCCGAGAAGATGTTTGACGACAAGCTGTCCGGCACGTCGACACGTGAGCAGCGCCCCGGCCTGGCCGCCCTGCTGGACTACGCCCGAGAGGGCGACACGATCGTCGTCGTCGGTATCGACCGTCTGGGCCGCAACGCCGCCGAGGTGATGCTCACCATTCGGGACCTCGGGGAGCGGGGAATCGTGCTCCGCTCGTTGCGGGAGGGCATCGACACCTCGACGGCGGCCGGCCGGATGATCGCCGGTGTCCTGGCATCCCTCGCGGAGCTCGAGCTCGAGCTGGGCCGCGAACGGCGCACCGCGGCCCGGGAAGCCCGACGTTCGCGCGGTCAGCCCATTGGCCGGCCACCAGCGCTTACCGACCGTCAGCGGGAGCAGGTGCTGAAGCTGCACGCCCAGGGCGAATCGGTGATCGACATCGCCACGACGTTCGGCGTGGGTCGGGACACCGTGTACCGGGTGATCCGTGCCGCCGACGTTTCAGTCGAGACCTAGAACTTCCCTTCCCCCGGGCTCTAGCTGCAAATCCCACCCAAGCAGCTATTTGTTCTTATACTCGCGCGGTGGCGGAGGGGCCCTCGACGGGCGATGGGGAAGCGACGGGGCAGCCGGAAGAGTCGAAGGTTGCCACCAGCACGCAAGCTGGCGGTGGGCAATCCGGCAAGCAGGGTTCGGATGGTTCCAACGCGATAAAGATTGCGTGGATCGGCGCTGGCGCCACTGTGGCCGCGGCGTTGATTGCAGCCTCCGTAACCGTCGCGACGAGTGGCGACGACTCCACGGACGCAACCAGTTCTAGTTCTGCGGCAGCCGAGGTTTCGTCGCCGAGTGGCGAGCAACCTCCGATCGTGCCTTCGCCACCAATTCAACCTGCTAAGCCAGTGACGACGAGTTCGACGGCCGCCGGCGGGTCAGCTCTAGAAACGCAGAACGTGGGGGTGACGGGAACTGCCTTCAACGAATCAGGCGATGGGGTGACGGTGAAGGGGTGGGCAGATCCAACGGTGGCGGCGGCAGTTGTCCTGGTTGGACCGCGGCCTGGCGAGAAACAGTTCTGGTCCACGTCCGTGACTATGCCGCCGTCTGCCAAATCCACGGTGAACTCACGGGTGGGGTGGACTGCGTTTGTGTCGAGTGCGCCGGAGAAGATTCCGGCTGACATGACGGTTGAGGTGTATCCGATGCTGATAATCGCTGCGGGGCAGGTGGAAGTGCAGGCAGCGGTTCGAGACGCGCTGGAATGCGTCAGGCGGAACGTTGTTGGAAGTGTTTCGATTGCTTGCGGTTTGGGTCAGCCGGTAAGGATTGGGAATGGCCGCGTGCCGACGGGACCGATGCAGCCTCAACTCGGGCGCTAGATTCCACCTCAGCGGCACCCCCGGCTGAAACCCTACGTTGGTGCCTGATTGCGTTCGTCTGTTGACAGCGGTGCGTCATGTCCAGGCGCAGCGGAGGTTGCGGCGGCCGGGTTCGCCGGCGGAGTTGGCGCGCCGGTTGGATCCGAAGTTCCGTGTGACGCCGACGATTCGGTTGTTGTCGGATGTGGCGGTGCGGTCGTTTCGGAATCCGGATGAGCGGGACGTGGTGTCGACGCCGCCGCGGACGGGGAAGTCGCAGACGGCGGTGATCTGGAATGTTGTGTGGGCGTTGATGGAGAACCCGGATCTGAAGATCGTGGTGGTGGCGTACGGGGATGATTTGGCGCAGACGCATTCGCGGGAAGCCAGGAAGATCATCAACGAGCACCAGGAGTTTCTGGGGTACAGGTTGGCGCAGGACAAGACGGCGGTGGGTCGGTGGCGGGTCGACGGCCATGAGGGCGGGCTACTCGCCGCGGGTATCAATTCGGGTGTGACGGGGTTCGGTGCGGATTGTCTGCTGATCGATGATCCAGTGAAGGACCAAGCTGAGGCCGATTCCAAGGCGCACCGGAACCGGATCTTGAACGAGTACCGCTCAACGCTCGCGCCCCGTGTGCATCCCGGGGGCAGCGTGATCGTCATCCAAACCAGGTGGCATGAAGCGGACTTGACTGGCTCTCTCCTCGCGCAGGAGCCGGATGTGTGGCGGCATACGAACATCCCGGCGGTCAGTGAGGCGGGTGTTCCGGATGCGTTGGGCCGGTTGCCGGGGGTGACGATGATCAGCGCGTTGGGGTTTACGCCGGAGCATTATGCGGCGATGCGGCGGACGTCGGGTGAGCGGACGTGGCATGCGTTGTATCAGGGGGTTCCGTCGGCGCCGGAGGGTGGTTTGGTGAAGGCGTCGTGGTTGGAGGGGTGGCGGTTGCCGGCTGCTCCGTCTGGGTCGGTGTTGACGGTGGTGGGGGTGGATCCGGCGGACAGCGGGCAGGGCGATTCGTGCGGGATTGTGGCGGCGTCGTTGACGTCTGAGGGTGTGACGGCGGTGATCGCGGATGTGTCTGCGCCGTTGACGTCGGATGCGTGGGCGCGGGCGGCGGTTCGTCTGGCGGTGGACGTGGGGGCGTCGGAGATCAGTGTGGAGTCGTTCGCCGCTGGGGAGACGTACCGGCGGGTGGTTCGGGAGGCGTTGGCGAGTGAGGGTGTGAGGCGTCCGATCCGGGTGACGGCATGGCCACCGAAGGGTTCGGGCCGGGGCCGAGGCGACGCGATGGCGAGATCCGCCGCCCTGCTCCAGGGCCTTGAGGTGGGGACGGTCCGCCTGGCGGGGCATTTTCCGAAGTTGGAGGACGCGGCGGTGTTGTGGCAGGCGGGGCAACATCAGCCGGACCAGTTGGCCGCGTTGGTCGTTGCCCACGATGTGCTGATCCACTCGGTGGGCAGGGAGTGGTCGATGGCGGGCCCGCAGGAGTTGGGTGGGTCGTCGGCGCCGGCGGGCGGTGGTTCGGTGACGGGCATGTCGGACTGGATGTCGCGCCGGGTTGGTTGATCGAGTCTCTTCGTGGTGCAGCTATGTGTAGAAGATGTGGTAAATCTCCCGGCCTTCTTCGGTTTCCAGTTCGATGTCATAACCGGAGTCAGGCGCCGGAACACGTCTCACCGATCGATAGATAGTTTGGCCGTCTCCTCGTAATTCGGAGACTACCTCCTCAACGTCGTAGAGGAATTCACCGTTGACGCCAATTCCCCGAATATGCCGCAGACGCTCGAGCCGCTCGTCTGCGGCCCCTTGCTTCTGGGCCAGCTTGGTCTGTCTGCGGATGCCCCGAGCCGAGACGAACAGGGGCGCCACGAAGGCAAAGGAGCTGATCAGCTTCCACAGCGGGTAGCGCTTGTTCTGCGCGGTGAACGCGGCGAGGAGGTCGCCCTCCCATTCAGGTCGGTAGTACTCGCGGAGCTCGCGCGGAAGTCGGCGAAGGGCGAGGGCGACCAGGAGCCCGGGAACGTCGTCGAGGCGGGCGCTGATCTCATCTTCGAGCATCTTGCTCAGCACCTTGGTGATCGCCCAAAGCAACGCGGCGCCGACGGTACCGACGATGACGACAAGCCCGACCACAAGGCAGAGGGTCCAGAAGTCGATGTTCATGAGGTCCACCCGAATGCCTGAAGCGGATTGCGAACGCGGCGGCGCTTGGGCGCCGGCGAGAACTCTTCCTGGGCCTCTTGGATGAGCGTGCGTGCGCGGGGCACCGCTTGGGGACGCATGGTGTAGGTGATGCGGGGTGGTCCACCGGATTCTGGTGTGGCGCCAGGGTCGTCGTGTCGGGTGAGCCATCCGGCGCCTGTGAGTCGCGCGAGGATCTGGTAGGTCTTCGCGGAGCTGAAGCCGGTGCTCTGCATCAGCTTGTACCCGTACTGGGGTTCGCCGAGCTCGTCGACAAACTCCTTCAGCACTCGCACTACCGCGCGGGTTGGGCGGACCTCTTCCATACCCGCATCATACATACTTTCTTACATAGTCCACGGGAAGGCGTCACTGGCCGTAGGGGTTCTCGACCACCCCTTGATACATGGCAGCAAGGCCATCCCGCTGGGTCGGTCATGCGTCGGTTGGCGGTCTTACCGTGCGCGGGTGGAGTCGCAGAGCTATCAGTATCCGGAGCCGTCGCCGATCGAGTCGAGTGTCAGAACTCGCATTGGGTCGCGGTGCGCCCGAGTGACGCAACCGCCTTCACGATGGTGCATCGGCGGGCGTCATGAGCACCGGCATGGGAGGGAACATGCTCGGTGAAGACGGAGGCGACCCCAAGGATGGCGACCCGTGCCCGCGGTGCGGATCGGTCGACACGTGGGCATCTCAGCACTGGGAAGTACCAGATCTGGTGTGCCGGGCGTGCAACGACGGAACCTGACAGAAGGACGCGTGATGGCAGAACAGAATCCGTGGGCCTGTGTGGGATGCACACCGCCGCACTGGGAGAACGGTGTCTACGTCGACCGGCTGACGATCCACCCGCTGTGTCGTCGCCACAACGAGGATGGAGTCGCGGTGTACTTCGACGATCAGCCGGGCCGCATGTCGTGGTGCATCACACTCCCGCCTGACCTGTATCCGGATATCGGCAGCGGCGTCGTGGGCATGTCGAGCCGCGCCGAGGCCGAGCAGGCGCGCGCTGCGGCCATTGAGGGCGAGGCCGCGCTCCGCGGCTTCCTTGGCCCAGCGTGGGTCGTTCCGGCGACCGCCACAACCTGACGTAGGGCGCGTCATAGGGCGAGGTCGGTCAGTTCCCAGAGCGGGTCCTCAGGACGAATGAAGTCCAGGATCGCGAAGTCTTGGGGTGCATCCGGGCTTGTCTTATCCACTTTCCGGTAGAGCATTCGGAGATCGTCGGTGATTTCTCGCCTATAGAACCGGACGTTTCCCGCTACTCGTTTTCCGAGTTTGTTGTCGGGAGACTTCTTCATTGATGTCATGTCCGCGAGGACCTTCAACTGGTCGTCGCGGCTGAGCTGCCGAAATCGCTCTTCCGCAGGGGGCGCTAGTACGACTTGACCGCCAGACTCCAATTCGAGAGAACCCTCCCGAAGCACGCTGTCCTCGTAACCGATGGCATCCTCGGCCATGGCGTTCGCCACCAGCTTGACTATGGGAGTCACTTTTCCTTCGGTTACCTCTACGTCAGCTCGGGCCACACTGTCGAAGGCAGCTTTTGCACTGTCAGGACCCAATTCGAAAGATGTCAACCGATGAGATATGGGTCCCACAAGCATCAATAGAACGCCCGCTACGAGTAAAGCCGCGGGCCCGCCGACGCCACCGGACACCAACATGACAACAGCTGCTGCCACGATCAGGGCAGCGCCCAGCGTCCACGTCGAATAGCGTATCCACGCTGGCACTTCGCTGTCGTCGCTCGCTGGCATGGAGCCACCGTAATGGTCGCGACGGGGCGCTGTCGGTGGTTGCGTGTTTATCCTGCGGCGGTGGCAGCACCTGAGGGTCCGGTGGTCGCGGTCGACCAGATTCACATCGGCCCGGTCGACGACAGCATCGAGCACGTGATGAACGCGTTCTGCCCGTGCTTCCCGGCGTTACGCGTGGAGTCGGATGACGATGTGGTGCAGGTCATCACGTATCAGCACAACGTGGTGGGTGACGCTGCGTGACGGCCGCCGCGAGGGCTGATGACGGTGACGGGCCCCCGCCGTCGTCGGGGTGGTTGCCGCCGCTGTCGGTGGAGACCCGCAACGAGCTCGCCCCGATCCTCGCGCTGCTGAAGCGGGACTTCGACTCTCATCTGGTGTCGGCGGTGATGTCCACACCCAAGGCCGGGCGGGCGATGACGGAATTGGCCGGGCCGGACCGCGCGTGGTTGGTGGCGGGGTTGACGGCCGCGGGGGTGACGGCGCAGGACATCGCCGACCGGTTGCGGTGTTCGTTGCGGCTGGTGAGGTCGATCCGAGCGGATCCGGTGACGCAGCTGTGCGAGTGCATTCTGCGGGCCGATCAGGTGGCGTCGGATCAGGCCCGTTCGGAGTGGGTGGATCATATGGCGACGCGGGCGGAGCTGCGGCGTGTCCGGACGGAGATGGCGCGCCTGCAGGTGCAGTTGGATCAGTTGGTCGCGGAGAGCACGTCGGGGCGGTTGACGACGTTCCCGAAGTGTCGGCACCCGAAGACGAAGTACAACGTGTACTCCCACGGCGGCCGGGATCATTGCCGCCAGTGCCGCCGGGAGAACAAAGCCCGTGCTCGGAAACTGATGTACGGCAACGACGTACCCAGCGATGTCGTTAGTTGTGACCCCGGAAATTCAGTGAAGGAGCCCGCCAGATCATGAATGACTGTCTCGGCCAAGCCATCCTGGTCCTGGTGGTCTACGCGTTGGCGGTCATGCGGATCGTCCGGCTCATCAACGCTGACACCATCCTCGACCCCATGCGCATCGCCATCGCCCGCCGCGCCCGCGACACCAACCGGTCCGAGGTGGAACGCGGCCGGTGGTCAACGGTTGAGTATTTCACCGGCTGCCCGTGGTGCGTCAGCATGTGGGTGGCGGCCGGGACGGTGTGGGTGCCGATGTGGTTCGCGCACAAGCCCGTCGCCCAATACGTCGGGATCCTGCTGGCCGTGTCGATGATCGTCGGCCTGATGGCCCGGTTCTCCACCGACGAAGATGTGGAGATCGTTGAATCATGAGCAAGATCCGACCGGGCACGTGCGGAGATCCCGGGCCGTACAAGGCGCACTGCACTGACTACCCGGGCCACTACTACAGCTGCTACGACTCGGGGGACGACGTGTCGTTCAACCATCGGCAGGACTTCGAGCATCACTGCGACGACACCACCTGCGCCCGCCGCGACTTCGTCAACGTCGGCGACTGAGCGATGGCTTCGCTTCCCGAGCCAATCAAGTCGCAGATCACGGCGATGGCGGCTCTGCGCGATCTCGAGACGGAGCGTGCGCGCGCCGATCAGATGCGTGAGGACAGCAACAAACTGTATGAGCTGCGCGGCTGGCTCCGTCTGTGCGACGACGATCCCGCGGGCCATGCAGAGTTCTATCGCTGGGCGTGCCACTACATCTTCGGCGATGAACCACCCGTCGATGAGGACGACTGGCCCCCGTCTGAACACCCCTGACGGCTACTTTCACCGGCGTGGCCGCCCCTACCGTTCGCATCGTCCGACGCCGTAGGGGCTCGCTCACCGCTTCCGTGTCGGACGCTCCGAACGCGCTCGTCGCGGCCAGCGCACCGGTTCTGAAAGCTGCCGACATCTTCAAGGTCACCGGCGGACAACGGGAGACGTGGCAGGACGAGGCGTGGGAACTGTTCGACCTCGTCGGTGAGCTCGGCTGCTACATCCGTTGGCGGGCCAGGTCGTGCTCACGGGTGAAGGTCGTCGCCTCCGAGATCGACCCGGACACCGGTCAGCCCACCGGTGGTATCGCCGACGACAACACGGAGGGGCGGAAGGTCGCGGCGATCGTCGCGTCGATCGCGGGCGGCCCGCTCGGCCAGGCCGAGCTGATCGAACGCAGTGTGCAGATCCTCGGTGTGCCAGGCGAGTACTGGAACGCGATCCTGCAGACCGATGAGGGCGAGCGTTGGCTAGCGGTGTCGCGCAAGCAGATGAAGGCGTCGCAGAAGAACCGTGACGGCATCACGATCGTGCTACCCGAGGGCGGGGAGCATGAGTTCGACGCCGCCAAGGGTGACGGGATGTTCCGGGTGTGGAATGCCCACGCGAACATGCCAACCGAAGCCGACTCGCCCGTCCGATCAAACCTGTCGCCGTTGCGTGAAATCGTGCGCACCACGGCGAAGATCGAGAACGCCGACAAGTCGCGTCTGGCCAACAACGGCCTCCTCATCATCCCGACGGAAGCCAGCCTTCCCTCCGCCCAGGCCCCCGTGTCAGCGAACAAACCGGGAGGCGAAGATACCGCGCAGCCGCAGTCGGCGAGCAAGACGCTGCAGCGACTGATCGTGGACGCCAACGAGATCGGGTTGCGGGATCCGGCGTCGCAAGTATCGATTAGCCCGATCGTGATCGGCGCACCCGCCGAGCATGTCGACAAGATCAAGCACGTGACGTTCGGCAAGGACGTCTCCGAGGTGGAGATCAAGAAGCGCGACGCCGCGGTCCTCCGTTTCGCGCGGGGCATCGACATGGAACCCGACCAGCTTCTCGGCCTGGGCGACGTCAACCACTGGAACGGTCACCTGCTGTCCGACCAGGACGTGAACATGCACGTCAAGCCGGTGATGAAGACAGTGCTGCAGGCGTGGTACCGCAACGCCGTCCGCCCGCTGCTGGTGAAGGCGAAGATCGACCCGACCAAGTACGTGTTGGTGGTCGACGCCTCTGATCTGACTGCGGACCCGGACAAGACGGACGAGGCGAAGGACGCGAACGCCGTTGGTGCGTTGCGTAATGCGGCACTGCTGAAGCACCTTGGTCTGCCGGAGGACGACGGCTACGACCTCACCAGCATCGAAGGTCTGCAGCAGCTGGCGTTGGACAAGATCGCGCAGGCGTCGCCATCAGAGTTCGTCGCGGTGGTGAGGGCGGCGTTGCCGCTGCTGGACAAGTCAGTGCAGGCCATCGACTTCCCCGAGCCGGCAGCGCTACCCGTGGGCGGCGATCGCAATGGCGCCAACCATGACGATGAGTTGGTCGACCCCGGCGATGAACCCGACACCGAGAAGGACGCCAGCCGAAAGCCGGTGACGGCGGCGTTCGCCGACGGAGTGGCCATCGCCGCCGATTCCTACCTGACGCGCGCCATGGAGTTGGCCGGCAAGAAGCGCGTCCGGACGGGGGACGGGGAACAGAAGGCCCGACTCCGTGACGTTGAGCCGCAGGACTACTACCGGTACATGCCGCCCGTCGCTGCGGCTGAAGTCGGCCGGCTGATCGCGGGTTACGACTCAGGACTCGACGGGCTGGCCGAGAAGCACAGCTTCGACGCCGACCAGGTGAGGTCGTTCGTCGCGGCCGAGGCCCGCCGCCGACTGACCGCCCACGTCGTCCAGGGGGAGGTCGGCTGATGGCGGAGATCGACAAGGTGCGGCCGGGCATCGTCCGTGCGCGCGAGGGCCAAGCAACGGCGAGCTACTACGAAGGGCACCGTCGCATCACCGTCGTCGCGGACAACGCCAGCTTCGCTGACGCGCTCGCTGCCGTGACAGCGCTCCGCGACGAGGTCTGCTGATGTGGCCTGACCCCGCGGCGTTGTCCCGCACCCTCGAAGCTGAAGCTGCTCTCTCCGACCTGTACGCCGAAGCGTTGCGGCGGTGGCTGCCGACGGTGCGCCCCGCGGCGCTCCCGTCGCTGACCGCGGCCGCCCTGCCGCCGGATCCAGAAGCGGCGCAGCAACAGCAGGCCGTCGACCAGTGGTCCGCCACAACCGAGACGGTCATCGCCGCCGGCGTGGCACTGCTGTGGACCGCCGCATTCGTGGAGGCGCTCGACGCGCTGGGCATTCCGCTCCCCGAACTGCCGACAGATCGCCTCGACCGGACCTCAACGATCGGGGTCCGCCTGTCCGCCATGGACGATCCCGTTGTGGTCCGCACAATCCTGGCGGCCGTCGCCATGACAGAGAGCCAGCTCGAGGCTGCGTTCGACCGGGTCGAGCACAACCCGCAGTTGGCGGCCCGCCGCGACGAAGCGGTCGACGCGCAACGCACGCGTGCGGCCGGCGTTCCCGGTGCCGTCACGATGAAGATTGCCGCCGCGGTCCGCAACGCGGAGCAGCGCAACACCGCCAACGTCGAGCCCATCCCGTCGGCCACCGAGGCGCTGTCCGACGTGCGCGACGAAGTCGCCCTCACCCTCGACCCATCCGGCAGCGACATGCGTGAACTGTCCCGCGTCGAGGGGTACCAAGCCGGTGGCATCCTGAACGCCGCTGTTCTCACCGCGGCGGAGCAGCAGAACGCTGAGTTCGGCGAAGAGCTGCAGAAGGTGTGGATCGCCACCCTCGACGGCAGAACCCGCCCCACCCACTGGGCCGCTGACGGCCAACGCGTGCCGCTTGAAGGGAAGTTCACCATCGGCGGTGAACAGATGGACCGCCCCGGGGACATGAGCGCGTCACCGGCGGAGTGGATCAACTGCCGTTGCCGCGTCGGCGTTCTCGCCGCCGACGAGCAGATCCCGGACGAGGTGGACCGCCACACCGAGCGCCTCGACGGCCGCGACTCCGTGGCGATCAACCGCGACGGCCGCACCCAGGCAGAGGAAATTGAGCGCCGACGTCGGGCCGGGAACATTCGGGCCCGCGACGACCAGGACGGTATCGGCCGCGTGGCAGCTGTAGTCAGCGAGGAGAACGACATGAGCAGGAGCCCTTCGGACGTGCAGGTGTTGGCGTCGGAGGTGGTCGACGAGCCGGAACCCGACTTCGCCGCCGCTGTGCAATCACTCGTCGCCGCGTCCGCCCCCGCCGAGCCGCGGCTACGCACATACGACCCGCACCTGTTCTCCGATCCCAAGCTCACCCGTCCGACCGCCCCGTCGATGAACAACGAGACCGGACGCATCTACGGGCACCTCGCCGAGTGGGGGCACGTCATCCGCGGTGGACGGGACGTCACGCCCCGCAACCGCAACGGATACCGCAACTTTCACACCAGCCAAGTTCAGACCGCGGATGGCCGACAGCTGTCCGTCGGACGGTTGACCGTGCAGGGCGGGCACGCGTCGACCGACCGCGGGATGACCGCGGGCGCGGCCCGCGCGCACTACGACGACGTCACCACCGCCTTCGGCCTCGTCCGCGTCGGAGAAGATCAGTTCGGCATCTGGTTCTCCGGTGTCCCCGCGCCCGGTGTCGACCCAGAGGTGTTCCAGCAGGGCATGACCGCGCAACTGTCTGGGGACTGGCGGGACTGCCCCGGCGCCCCGCTGGACATGATCGCGGCTCACGCCGTGAACAGTCCCGGGTTCCCGATCTACAGCGCGATGACCGGTCCTGACGGTCGGGAGATGGCGTTGGTCGCGTCGCTCGGCCCGGTCCGCCGATTCGGAGCCGCCCGCGTGCTGGTGGTAGACGATGTCCGGGCGATCGTGGCGGAGGAGTTGGCCGAGTCGCAACGCAAGGCGGAGCTCGCCACCCGTCGCGACAGTGCGTTGACCGCTGCGCGCGCCTCGGTCGGCGACCCACCGGAGCCGATCACGCCAGCTGAGCGCATCGAGGAGCTGTTGGCCATCAACTCCCTCGTCGCCGGAATGTCGACGATGCCCGCCCAATTCAAGAAGTACTGGGGGCCAGGCGGAATCGGTGGGGCCAAGATCCGCTGGGGCACGCCGGGTGACTTCGATCGTTGCGTCCGATCGATCAACACCAAGATCGCCGAGGATGGGAAACCATTGCCGGACCGCGAGATCAAGGGATTGTGCAGCAACCTGCATCGCGAGTACCTCGGCCAGAACCCCGGGAAGCACTGACATGGCGTGCGGTTGCTCGAAGAACCGGCGCGCCGGCGGTCGGACCGCAAGCGGCGCTGAGGTGCTCGGCTACGAGGTCACCTACCCCGACGGGTCGAAGGCACCCGGCCTGTTCCTGACGCCGCTCGAGGCGAAGAAGGAGGCCCGCCTGCACGGGGGGTCGACCATCCGCGAAATCACCAGCGGCGGCGCGTAACACCGGACTGGCCGGGGGTTGCACACCCCGTATCTACTGTCCCGCCGCAGAGAGTTCCTGCCGAGGGCTATGTGCCGGGGAGCGATCGACCGAGAACCACGCAACCGATCGTTCTATGTCACGAATCAGGAGCCACGACTGTGAAGAAATTCCAGTTCCTCGAAGCACTTCCCGAGACGGGCGCCGAGCTCGACGCCTACGCCGGGAAACTCCGCGCCGCCATCAACGTCTTCCAGGCCCGCGCCGACAACGGCGAAGAGTTCGAGGCAGCTGACGTCGAAGAGCTCGAATCGCTGAATAAGGCGTATCTCGAGGCCGACTCGAAGATCGCCGAGGTCACGACCCAGGATCAGGACCGCGCAGCTCGTCTCGATGCTGCGCTGGCCGCCGCGAAGGCCGCGACCGCCCCGAAGCCTGCGCCGGAACCGGAGAAGAAGCCGGAGCCGAAGGCCGAGGCGCAGCCCGAGCCGGAGCCGACCCCCGCCCCGGAGCCCACCTCTGACGTGGTCGCGGAGGCCGAACAGGTCACACAGGAAGCCGCGGCCGAGCCCCAGGTCGTCACCGCCGCCGCCGAGTCCCGGCCCTTCGCGAGCGCAGTCGCCAATAACGACCTGCCTACTCCGGACCAGGCGAAGTCGGACAGCAAGCGGTGGGCATTGACCGCCTCCGCGCCGAACTTCGCCGACCACCACGGATTGGTCGACACCGCGGTCATCGCCGCGGGCATCTCGTCGCAGGGCCAGTTCACCGGCCTCAACCCCGACGCCCGCACCGTGCTGGCGCGGATGGAACGCCCCCAGGGCAAGGTGTTCGAGAATGCTGACGAGTTCTACGCCGAACTGGACCGCCTCGGTTCCGAAATCCCCGGCCACGGAGCGGTGTCGGCGCAGGCGCTCGTCGCCGCCGGCGGTTGGTGCGCCCCGTCGGAGCAGCTGTACGACTTCTGTGAAACCCCCGCAGCCGTCGGGTTGCTGTCGTTCCCCGAGCTGGCGATCAAGCGGGGCGGCGTCATCTTCCCCGCAGAACCCGACTTCTCCGCTTTGCAGACCGGGTTCCACTTCACCGAGCCGCAACTCGAAGCGGTTGACGGCCAGGGTGAGCCCACCGCGATCAAGAACTTCGTCGAAATCCCCTGCCCGCCCGACATGGTCGAGTACCGCCTTGAGGCGATCGGCTGGGCGGTCAAGTCCGGCATCCTGCAGAAGCGGGCATGGCCGGAACTGATCAAGAAGTTCCTCGACGAGTTCATGGTCGAGCACCAGTACCGTGTGTCGGCGAAGTCTCTGCTGAAGGTGCTGGCGCAGTCGTCGACCGCGAAGGTCGTCCCCAACGACGCGGTGCTGGGCGCCACCACCGGAATCCTCAACGGTCTGCACATCAGGGCGCGGAACCTGCAGATCAAGTCCCGCAAGCCAGTCATCGAGGGCATCGCACCCATCTGGTTCCGTGACGTGCTGAAGGCGGACCTGGCCGGCCGAGACGGACTCGACGTCCTGAACGTCACCGACGCGCAGGTCGACGCGTGGCTCGCTGCTCGCGGCATCTACCTGCAGTACGAGGGCCGTTGGCAGTCCCTCGGTGCGGGGCAGCCGGGCCATGAGGACACGTCGTGGTGGCCGGGCAGCGTCGACGTTGTCCTGTACCCGGCGGGCACGTTCTGGCGGTCCTTGCAGAACGTCCTCACCCTGGGGGCGTCGTTCCCAATGGACATGGTGCAGAAGAACCGTCAGATGGAGGGATTCGTCGAGGACGAGTTCCAGGTCGGGAAGCGTTGCGGCCCGTCGCATCTGATTCGGATCCCGTTGTGCATCAACGGTGCGGTCGGCGCCCGCGAGCAGATCGATTGCTCGGGCCCGTACAACGCGAAGGTCACGAAGTCGTTCAACTTCCCCGGCACTCCCACGGGCGGCGGCGTGACGTTCAAGTTCTCCGGCGCGTCCGGGGTGTCGGCGAGCGTGGCCTACAACGACTCGACGGGCAACGTCGACACGAAGCTGACCGGCATCGACGATGGCGTCACCGCGGCGGGCGACATCACCGTGACGGGTGGCCCGCTGCCCGGCACCGCGGTGAGTGTCAACTACCCGGCGGAGCTCGGTGACCTGCAGGTCGCCATCAACTCTCTGACGGGCGGCACCCAGCCGGGTGCCGGTGTGCCGATCACCTAAGTCGGGCTGGTCCCAATTGGACTGGTGGGCGGCGTGAACAACCACTCCGAGGCGTTGACGCCGCCCACCTCCCCGTCGAAAGGCACCACATGACCTCCATGCTGTCCCCGGTCACATTCGATGCGCCGCTGGTCAACCCGGCCCCGGTTGGCCTGTACGGCGCCACCAGCTGGCAACCGCAGGACGGACCGCCGCGGTGGCTAGCCGGCGGTGTCGACGTGCGGGTGTTCAACTACGGCGGCGAGTCGTCGTTCGGGGTGTGGGGCGCCGACTGGTGCGCCTCCGAGGACGACCTCGGCGTGAACGACCTGAAAGATGGGGAGCGCCCAGAGTTCCCCGCGTCTTTCGAGGCAATGACGGTGTGGGCGTACGACTCCTGCGACTCGACCGCATTGAGTCGGACGGAGGTGCGGGCCCGCGCACAGCAGATCCTCCGTCTGCAGGAGCAGACCGCGGTGGAGCGTCAGCTCTCTGCACGTCTGCTGACGGACACGGGAACGGCGGACACGTCGGCGGACATCGTCGGCGCCGTCGCGCAGCTTGAGGGGATCCTCGCCGAAACCAGCACGCTCGGTGTCATTCACGCGTCGGCGATGTGGGCTGCCAGCGCGGCGCAAGCCAACCTGATCGTCCGCAGCGGCACCGGGCTGAAGACCCCGCTAGGCCACGCGTGGGTGTTCGGCGGCGGCTACGTCCAGGGGCTGGGGGACACGTTAGTCGCGACGTCACCGGTGTTCGGGTGGCGCACCGACCCGATGGTGCAAGACGCGCTACGGACGGAGACCGGAAAGTACGCCGCGATCGCCGAGCGGTCCGTGGTCATCGGTTACGAATCTGCGCTGGGCGCAGTCGAAGTCACAGGTTAGAACCAGGTAAGGGAGCAACTGTCATGCCGCAAGGTGTCGAGGTTTTCGTCGAGGGTGGCGTCGCCACTGTGGAGTTCGTCGACCGTGAGAAGCGTGTCGATGGTCTGAACGCGTTGCTTCAGGCCGGCGGCCAGCAGGTGCGGAAGGTGACGCGGCCGCGCCAGGCGTACGTCGTGCCGGAGGACGTGGCCCGCGCAGCCGGGCTGCTGGACGACGCGGTCGACGACGATGCGGACACTCCGCCAAGCAACTCACTGCCCCAGAGCGAGTCGGCCGGCACCGGCACCGAGAACCACGGCACAAAGGCGCCCGCTGACGGCACCACCTCCACCGAGCTGGTTGGCGACGGTACCGGCGAAAAGCTGCCGGAACTCCCCGACAGCGCGTACCCCGCCGACGCGCAGCCCCTCGACCCGCCCGCCGAGAAGGCTTGGCCCGACGGTGAACCCGAAGCTGACTGGCGCCGCCCGGAGCTCGACGCCTACGCCGCGTCCAAGGGCATCGACACCCGCGAGCTGCCCAACCGGGCCGCCGTGGTCAAGGCCATCAACGACGCCAAGGAGAACGCATCGTGACCACCAACACCAACGTGACCCGCTTCGGTATCCGCCCAGAGTGGCGTGAACCCCTGTACCGCGGAGTCACCGGCCTCGTCGCACTACTTCTGGCGTTGGCGTACTTGTCGAAAGAAGAGGCCGCACTGTGGACACAGCTCGGTTTGGCCAGTGTGACGCTGCTGTTCGCCGCGCTGTTCGCCACCTCGACGGTCCGCAAGCTGCTCTACCCGCTACTGGTCGCGGCGGGTGGGTTACTCACCTGGT
This sequence comes from Mycobacterium yunnanensis, assembly GCF_025823185.1. Taxonomy (GTDB): domain Bacteria; phylum Actinomycetota; class Actinomycetes; order Mycobacteriales; family Mycobacteriaceae; genus Mycobacterium; species Mycobacterium yunnanensis. The sequence goes on along the minus strand of NZ_JACKVK010000014.1, from coordinate 48,553 downwards.
ACGGCTGGGTCAACGCAGAACAGTGGCCACTCATCCTGGCCGCGACCGCGCAGATGTTCGGACTGTCCACCGCCGCAGCGAAGGCCGTGCAGGCACCGACAGGGCCATGACGCCGGAGGAGCGCGACGAGCTCGCCGGCCGGCTCCTCGCGGAGTACACCCGACACGTCGATTACGTTCGCGCGTCCACCGTCCTCATCTCCCTGCTGCCCACCCTGTACGGCATTTTCACATTCGTGTGGGGGCAGGCGGTCTGGTCGACGAACACCATCTACCGCACCGCCCTCGACGTTCCCGGCGCCCCACAGTCATGGGGCCTGATGTTCGTCACCCTCGGTGTGTCCACGATGGTGCTGGCCGCGAAGTGCAAACACCTCGCCGTCACCGTCACGACCGTCATCACGTCGGTGGTGCTGGCCAGCTTCATGGTGTCGTTCCTCATCGAATCGTGGCGCGCCGCATCGCTGTACGGCATCCCACCGGCGGTGGTGTACGGCATCTTCGCGGTGGCGTTCCTGAACCGTTCCCGCTTCGCCTGGACGTCCTGGCGCGCGGAGAGCGGATGGGCGTGGCCGTGGCTGCGGAACCGCTGATGCCACGATTCGCCGCGCTGAGGGCAGCCCTCAGCCACACCCGGGTCGTCGAGTCCGGCAGCTTCCCCCTCTACCGGGTGCTGCTCGCCTGCTCGTTCATCAGCTCCGTCACCCAAGCCTTCGACCGGCAAGCCACCGTATCAGTCACCAGCATCACCCCCGACTGGGGAGACTGGCTGTTCATCGTCTGCCAGGGCGGTGCGAGCGTCGCGATCCTGGTGGCGCTGTACATGATCGACGCCAACAAGGACCACGCGACGAGGCTTCACGACTCGCTCAGCCTGGAATTCATCGGCCTGGTCATCCTGCAGACGATCATCGCGATCAACGTCATCGCCGTCTGCTTCTACTACCACCGGCCGCCGACCGGGCAGGGGACGTGGTTTCAGATCGGGTTCTCCTTCTGGTGTTCCTTCCGACTGTGGGACATCCGCAAGGCCATCCGCACCCTCGTTCACACGGACAGCCCATGACCGCGGAATGGGCGGTGGCCCTCGTCGGGGGTGGCGGGTTCATCACCAGCCTGATCGCGTTCCTCACGTGGCTCAACACCCGCGGGTCGACGAAGTCCAAGGGCAGTGCCGACGCGATGACCGCGTGGCAGTCGTTCATGGGCCGCGCGTCCGAAGACCGGGAACGCGAACACGATCGGGTCCTGAAGCGCCGCGACGAGCTCTACATCATCCGCGGCATGCTGATCGACCTTGTGCAAGAGCTGATCGAGCTAGTCCGATCCAAGGGCGTCGGGCCCGGCCGCATCGAGTCCTACCAGGACAAGCTCGACGACATTCGGCGCCGCTGACCCTTCACCCCGCCCTCCTACTGTCGGCGTTGCCTCGGAGGCAGACCAGGCGCGACGCGCCCGATAGCAGGAGGACCACCAGCACATGGGCGCTATCCCGATCGTCAAGGGCGTCGCAATCCGTGCGACCAAGGTCGACCGCTGCGGCAAGCCCCTCGAGGGGCCCGCGAACCGGATCGTCACCGATGGTTTCATCCGCGCGAACTTCGACCCCAACATGAAGGCCCGCGAGGAGCTCGAGCAGACCAACGCCGCCGGCAAGGTGTGCTTCTCCGACAGCACCCCACCGGAACGCAAGTGGTACAACACCGAACTCCAGCTGTGCGGTGTCGACCCCGACCTGTACTCCATGTTCGTCGGGTACGAGAAGGTCCTCGACTACGACGACAAGGCTATCGGCTTCCGCGACAACGCCGACGTCATCGCCGACTACGGTGTCGCACTCGAGATCTGGACCGGCGGGCGCTCCGACGACGACTGCGACGAGCCCACCGACTCGATCTTCTCGATCACCGGATCTGGTGTGACTCACGGGTACATCCTTGCCGGTGTCACCGAGTGGCAGGCCGGCGCACTGACCGTTGAGGCTGCGGTCGGCAACTTCAGCCTCACCGGCATCACGATGCCGATGCTGCACTGGGGTCGCGGCCCGTACAACGTGGCGGCGATCGACTCCTCGCTGACGCCGGGCCGCCTGTTGGCGCCGACGTCGAAGAAGGAGCACCTGACGTTCTTCCGCACTCCCGTCCCGCCCCCGGAGCCGACGAACGGTGCGTGCGCGCTGGCGGTGCAGTCGATCTTCACTGGCGGCCCCAGCTTGGCGTACTTCGGGGCGCAGGCCGCCGATGTGGCACCGGCGCAGCCGATCTGCGACCCCACGGTGTACACCGTGGTCGTGAGCGGCACGGGCAACTACAAGCTGAAGGTCGGCGCGGAGCCCACGGCGAACATCGCGCACACCGCGCTGCCCGCCGCGGTAAAGACCGCGATCGAGGCGCTGCCGAACGTGGTGCCCGGCCAGGTCGAGGTGACCGGCACCGCCGGAAACCTCACGGTGAAGCTGGACCCGTCGCTGCCCGCTCTGACGAGCGACAGCACCGGGCTGACGGGTGGCACCGCGGCCGTCACCCCGGTCTAGTTCAACGCGTCGGAGCCGCCGCGGGTGATCCTCGCGGCGGCTTCGTCGTCGGCACCCCCGCTGGTTACCGTCTGGCCCATGGGATGCGACTGGCCGGTGGCACAGGAATGCTTGCCGCCGTTGCCGATCCTGCCCGACACGCCCACCACGGATGAGCAGGCGGCGTACGACCTAGCGGCGCGCCGGCGCAACAGCGCCGAGGACATGGCCGTGTCGGTGTTGTGGGCGCTGTCAGGCCGCCAGTTCGGGGTGTGTGACACCACGGTCCGGCCGTGCCCCGCGCCGCCGTTCGCCCCGTCCACGGCCTACGTCCTCACCCGCACGGACGGTCACTGGTTCAACTGGTCATGTGGGTGTGTGGGGTCCTGCACCGTTGGCGGGCCCCGCGTGGTCCACCTACCCGGCCCCGTCGCCACCGTCACGGACGTCACGGTCGATGGCATCATCCTGTCCGCCAGCGAGTACCGCCTCGAGGGCGACGCCCTGTACCGCCTCGGAACATCCTGGCCAGGGCAGGATCTCGGCCGTCCCTTGGGCGAGTCGAGAACATGGTCCGTCACGTACGGGCGGGGGACTCCCGTCCCGAGTGGTGTCGAGGAGCTCACCGGGCTGTTGGCGAAGGAATTCATCGTGGCGTGCGATGACGTCAAGAAGTGCCGGTTACCGCGCAGCGTGGTGTCCACGACGCAGCGCGGCGTGACGCACGTGTTCGACCCGTCGAAGATCCTCGCCGCCGGCTACACCGGGCTCGCTGAAGTGGATATGTGGTTGGCCGCGGTCAACCCGCACCGGCTGGCCGCCGCGCCCGTGGTGGTGTGATGCAGTCGAATCCGTGCCACGACGATGCCTCCGACGTGGTCGACGCGTTCCTGACCGCGATGCGGGAGGTGTTCGACCCTGCCAGCCCGTGCCCCCCGGATGGTGGTGGGTCCACCCTGGTGCGATTCTTCGCAGGCGACGGCGATCTCCCTGCATCGCTGATGCCGGGTCCGCAGTCGGATTGCGACCCGCTGCTGTGGGTGCGGGTGGCGCACCGGTTTCGTTCCCGCGACACCGATTTCCCCGCCGCGTACGTGGGTGACGCCGCGTGCGGTCACGCCGACATCCGCCGCGCGCTGGCCGTCGAAATCGGGGTCGGCCGTTACACCACGATGGAGGCCGACCCCGACTGGGACACCCTCGCCACCGAGGCGGAGATCAGCCTTGACGACTCCTGGCGCATCGAGAAGGCGTTGTGCGCGGTGGCCGCCCGTCTGCGGTCCAAGACGCGTGCAGTGGCCACTGACACAGTGGCTCCGTTCGGACCCCAAGGTGGCGTCATCGCGTGGACCGGCATGGCGTACGTCCAATTCTGAGGAGCAACCAATGGCACGCGTGACGATCGAAGGCAGCCTGTCCCCGAGTGTGGAGCTGGCGCGCGGCGTCCGCCGCACCGTGACGGTGACCGACCACATTCGCCGGCTGGTGGCCGGTGGGTTCGTCATCGTGGTGGATGGCAGCCTGGATGACGACCCGGAACCGGTCGCCGAGGTGGAGCCGCCGGCGGGGAACGCCACCACTGAGGAGTGGCTGCAGTTCCTCCGCGACCAGGACGTCGAAGTCCCCGTGGGCGACGACGGTGAGACCCCCGGCCGGGAGGCGCTGAAGGCGCTGTGGGCCAGCAGGGTCGACGGTGGGAGCTAAGTACCGCGTCGAGCTGAACCAGCCGGAGTTCGACCGGCAGGTCGCGGGCTTCGCGCGCCGGCGGATGGCGTCGCTGCAGCGTCGCATCGCGAACCAGGCGCGGCAGGACGTCCCGGTGCGGACGGGCAACCTGGGGCGCCGGGTGAAGGAAGGCGACATCCGCACCGTCGGTCCCCGGACCGTGTCCGGCAGCGTCGGCGACGACGCCCGCTACGCCGCCGCAGTCCACGAAGGGTCGCGCCCGCACATCATCCGGCCGCGCAGTGCGAAGGCGTTGCGGTTCAACATCGGTGGCCGCACCGTCTTCGCCACCAGGGTCAACCACCCCGGCACCAGGGCGCGCCCGTTCCTCCGCAACGCCGGCATCCGGGTGGCTGAGCGCGAACGCTGATTGCACACCCCTGCGGGACGCTGCACGGCATGACCGTTTACGCCTCGGAAGGCTCCACCAGCAGCACCGCACCCGTTCCTGACGTCCCCACCGACGAACCCACCATCGACACCGTCACCGTGGAGGAGGAGCCGGCCGCCGCCGAGCCCGCCGACCCGGAACCCGCCGCGCCCTCAGACGCAGAGGACACCATCGACGCCGAAGTCGTCACCGCCGTCGACACCATCCCCGACGACGACAAATGGACCCACGAAACCGACTGGGCCTACGACGAACTCGACTACAAGGGCGACCTCCTCGCATTTCGCGTCCCCGCCAGCAACGCACTCACTGCGCTCTACCAAGCGCAGGGAACCTGCAGCGACGAGTTCGTCATGAAGCTGACCAACAAGTTCGTCCAGAACCACCTCTCCCAGAAGAGCATCGAACGCGTCCTCGAGCGCATGTCGGACCCCGACGACACCGAGTTCGCCGACTCCGGCGTGTGGAACGACCTGCTCTCCCGGATTGCCGAAATCGGTGGCGACCGAGCCCTCAAGGACGCCGAAGCGCTGGCCGCCGTCACCTCCGGCAAGGGCAAGTAACAGCACCCCGCATCGCTAGCTTGACGCGGTGACCACCCCCGTCGGATCGATCAAGCTCGATCTGACAATCGACGGGTTGGGGCTCCCAGCTGAGGTTTTGGCGTCCGTCCACAAGGCCATCGAACCCACGCTGAAGAAGCTGAACCACGACCTCGACACCCTGCAACGCAAGCTGGCGGAGACGGGCCGCGCAGGCGAGCAGTCGGCGACCAAACAGGTGGTGGCGAACCGCGGCCTGGCGGAGGCGGTCGAGAAGGTCGGCCGGGAGCAGGAGAAGGCGGCAGCGAAAACCGCCGCGAGCTCTACGTTGTCGGTCCGATCGATCAACAACATCACGAAGGCGTTGGACAAGCAGACCGCGGCGCTGGCGGCGAACACCGCCGCCCGCGCAGCCAACGCTGCGGCACCCATCGGCGGGCCACCACCCCGCGGCGGCGGTGGTGGAGGCGGAGGTGGCCGTGGTGGAGGGTTCGGCGGTGGCGGGGGACTGGGCGGCTTCCTCACCGGCCCGGTAGGACTGAACGCGATCGCGCTCGGAGCGTCCGCGCTGCCCGCCGCGACCACCGCTGTCGTCAACCTCGTCGGAGCCGTCCAGCAGCTCGGCCAAGCCGGGCTCGTCGTCCCCGGCATCTTCGCGGGCATCGGCGCATCCGTCGCCACCAGCATCGTCGGCCTCCACGGCATGACGGACGCTGTCTCCGCGCTGTCGGAAGCCATGAAGACCGGAGACCCGAAGGACCTCGAGAAGGCCCAAGAGCTCCTGAAGGACATGGCGCCGGCCGCCGTCGACCTGGCGAAGTCGATCGCCACACTCAACAACGGGCCCCTGAAGGACCTGCGGAAGAACACTTCCCAACGGCTACTCGGCGGCGTCGCGAAGGAATTCGACGACTTCGCCACTAAGCAGCTTCCCCGTGTCGAAGCGGGGATGGGGAAGGTAGCCGACGCGCAGAACGGCGCCATCAAGGAACTGCTCCGGGTAGGGGGCAGCGACAGCACCGGCTCGTTCATCGACCGCATCTTCGGCAACACCGCCGAAGCTCAGACCCGGGCGAACAAAGCCATCGAACCGTTGGTGCACGGGTTCGGGACACTCGCCACCACTGGCACTAGCTTCCTGCCGCGCCTCGCGGACGGCGTCGGACGGCTGGCCACCCGCTTCGACACGTTCATCACCGCCGCCGACAAAGACGGCCGCCTCGCCAAGTGGATCGACGAAGGGTTCAAAGCCGCCGGGAACTTCGGTGAGTCGCTGCTCAACATCGGGAAGATCATCACCGACATCACCGGCGCGGCCGGCGGCGACGGTGGGTTCCTGAAGTGGTTGCGGGATGCCACCGGTGCGTTGCGGGCGCTCACCTCCAGTGACGAGGGCCAGGCGAAGCTCAAGAAGTTTTTCGAAGAGGGCCAGGCGAAGCTCGACGAGTGGCTGCCCGTCCTGAAGAACGCCGTCACGGTTGCCGGGGACGTCGTCCAAGGCTTCCAGCACTGGGGCGACATCATCCTCCCGATCATCGGCAACATCCTCAGCGCTTTGAACGCCCTGGGCGGCAACGGCGGCGGCGCGATCGGCGCAGTCGTCACCGGGTTCCTGGCCTTCAGGACGCTGTCACCGTTCGCGTCGCTGCTCGGGGACATCGGCAAGGTCAACACCGGGCTCGGTGGGCTGAGCGGCAAGCTCGGCGCACTGAAGAAGGCCGGCATCATCGGCGGTCTCGCCCTCGGCATCGACGGCGCATCCGACGCCGGGCAGAACGGCCTCAGCTGGAGCAACGCGGCCCAGTCCGCCGGCGGCGGCGCGATCGCAGGATTCGCGGTCGGAGGCCCCGTCGGAGCGCTCATCGGCGCCATCACCGGACTCACCGCCGCGGTGATCGCCGACCGTCTGCAACGCGAAGGCAAGGTGAAGGACGACGCCGCCAACGTCCAGAAGATCCTCGACGGACCCGACTCCCTTCCCGTCGGCGTCGGCAACTTCATCAACCCGCGCACCACAGCGCAGATCGAGCAGGACAAGAAGACCGCGCTCCGGGACTTCAACGCGCGCACCAACTCCTACACAGACCCGCTCACCGGCAAGACCACCCCGTTCGTCCCCAAGTCGAATCTCGAGCAGCAGGTCGACCTAGGCAACGATTCGCAGGCCAGCCAGTACGCCCGCCAGGCGCTCATCGAATCCGGGCAGACGACCGCCGCCGACCTGAACGATCGCATCGGCCGCGCGCGCGACACCTTGGACAAAGTGCGGAAGCTGGGCCCGGACGCCACGTCGGTGACCGCGTCGGGCGACTTCCAGATCAACGACCCCACCCCGGCGGTCCTGAAGAACGTCAAGGAGCTCGGTCTCGCGATCGAGAACCTGCCGGGCGGTCAGGTGGTCATCAAGGACAACAGCGACGAAATCTCCAACAACGTCGACCGCCTTAAGAAGGCCATCGCGAACATCCCCGGGTCGGCGAACATCGTTGTCCAGTACACGCTCAACGGTCAGCCGATCAGCCTCGACCAGCTCCGCACACCCATCCGAGTCGCGGCGACACCCGGCGGGACCGCACCCACGGTCGGGGGTGGCCGCGCCGCCGGCGGTGTCATCCCCGGCTACTCACCCGGCGTCGACAACGTTCTGTATCCGCTGTCCGGCGGCGAAGGCATCCTCATCCCGGAGGCGGTGCGCGCGTTGGGCGGCGCACCCGGCATCTACGCCATCAACTCGAGGTTCCGCGCCGGCCTGTCGCGGCAGGGGTACGCCGACGGCGGTGTGCACCTCGGCACCGGCGCCCCACCGGGGCCGCCCGACGACACCTCACAGATCGGCGTGCTGCTCCAGATTCGGGACCTGTTGGCCGGGAAGGGTGGCAGCAGCCCCCTGGTGGACACGGCACAGGCCGTCAGCTCCATCGCCGACGGCACCAAGACCACCGCGACCGGTACGCAGATGGGTCCGTTCGGGACACCGCTTAAGCGTCGCGGCGACCCCGCCTACGGTGCCGCGCGAGGTGCGTTGGAGGCGTTGGGTTTCGACGCCGAAACGATCATCGGAGCCGACCCGTCGCAGTACTTCGGCGCCGGCGGGCCCGGCGGCATCGCGGGAGCGGCGGGGATACCGGACCTCGGGAAGTACGCCGCGGCCCTGTCGACGTTCGCCAAGTCGGGCACCGTCTCCGACGTCACCGGGCTCGGCTTGGACGCCAACGACTCCGTCGTGAAGGCCATCGTCAACGCCCGCAACAAGAAGAAGGGCGGCCTGGACGATGCATCGATCGCCGGCCTGGTGAACCAGGTGCTCACCGGCGGTGGCTTCACCGGCACCCTGGACTCGACGAACACCCCGCTGGTGTCGGCGTTGCAGACGTTCAGCGAGAAGCTGCTGAAGGGCAAGGTGCCTGGTGCGCCGACGATCGCCAACGGCGGCCTCGCCGGGCCCGGTGCGCCCGGCGGCATCGACGCCGCGATCCTCGCTGGTATCCCAGCCGGTGTGTACACCAACGGGCCAGGCGACCTGAGCAAGGGGTTGGCCGACTGCTCGTCGGCGGTGGAGGATCTGGTCAACCGACTCAACGGCCAGCCCACCGCGGGGCGCACCGTCAGCACCGGAAACCTCGAGCAGTTCCTGCTCAGCCGTGGCTTCCAGGTCAACACGACCGGCGCGAACATCCCTGGCGCGCTGAACATTGGCATGAACGCCGGGCACACGCAGGCCACGCTGCCCGAGGGCACCAACTTCAACTGGGGTTCCGACGCGGCCGCCGCGGCGGCCGGTCTCAACGGCGACGGCGCGTTCGGCGCCGGGTTGACGAAGCAGTTCTACCGGATGGTCGACGGAGCTGTCCCCGGCGGTATCGCGGGCATGGCGCCGGGCGCCAGCATCGGCGCGGGCGGTGTGCAGTCGGTGTTCGTCACCAACTGGCCCGGCCAACCCGTCACCGGGGGCCCTGGCGGTCCTGGCGGGCTGCTGGGCGGGCCCGCGGGCCCCGGCGGTGCCACCAACTACGGCGGTAAGTCCGTCGTGGACGCAGCCACCCAAGGTGTCGCCGCCGCGGGAAGCGACGTCGCCGGATCCCTCGTCGACGCCATCCTGTCCGGCACCGACTTCAAGACCGGCACTCCCACCGGACCGGGCACCACCCTTGAGGGGCTGCTGAAGGAACGAAACCCTCTGGCCGCCGCGTCCGCGTTCGGATTCAACGTCCCGGACTACACCCGCCGCGGCGGTGAAGGCGCGGTGGAGGACGACCCGAACGCCCCGTCGTTCGACGCGAAGGGCCGGATGTTCTCCGACACCGGCACCCTCATCGACCGCACCATGACGGATCTGCAGACGCAGATGAAGGCACAGTTCGACCAGACGTTGGCGGTGTTCGACCAGATCAAGAACCGGCTCGGCGAGGACGTCCTGAAGCCGGTCGTGCAGAACGCGGTCGCCGACGGCATCAAGGGTCTCGGCGACTCGTTCACCTCGCAGATCGGCACACAGCTCGGGCAGACCGCGGGCCCGATCATCGCCAACGCGGTGAAGTCCGCAATCCCCGCCAGCACTGGCGCGCCCGCAGGCAACCTGGCCTCCGGTGGCGGGCAGTTCGTGTTGCCCCTGCCGCAGCTGTTCGCCGACGGCGGTGGCATCACTGGCGGAACTCCGGGCAAGGATTCAGTGCCCGCGTGGCTCATGCCGGGCGAGCACGTCTTCACCACCGCGGACGTCGCGCGCATGGGCGGCCAGGCCGGGGTGTACCAGTTCCGCAGGGCGCTCGCCGCCGGGCAAGTACAGGGCTTCGCCACCGGTGGCGGCGTCATCGGCAACGACACCGTCGGCGCCGACTTCTTCGGCGTCTCCCAGATCCCGATCATCGGCGCGATCGTCAACCTGCTCGTCAAGGTGTTGCTCAAGATGATCGGCGTCGACATCGAGGTCCGCGACACCCTCGACGAAATGTCGGACTCGGTGCGCCAATTCCGCGGCGACTTCCAGAAATTCGACGCCACCGGACGGCTGATCAACGACACCTCCGGACTCGTCGACCGCTCCAGCACGTCGGAGCAGGAAGCGGCCGACGAGCGGATCCGCATCCTGAAGAAGGTGATCGAGGGGATCATCAAGTTCATCATCGAGAAGGTGATCGTGCCGATCGGCAAGGCCATCGGCAACGCGCTGGTCCAGGCCGCCGGCACCGCGGCGTCGGGTGCGATCGCCGGTGCGGGTGGCGGCCCGGCCGGCGGCATCGTCGGCGCGGCGATCAGCAGCCTCGGCACCGCACTCGTCGACATCGGCGGGGACCTGTTCGTCAACTTCGCCAACGCGCTGGTGCCCGTCCTCATCGACGGCATCAGCGAGGGGCTGCAGTCGTTCTTCCCGCACCTGCTGACCACCATCTTCGGTGGCGGCCTGATGGAATCGTTGACCTCCCCGTTCACCGGGTTCCTCGACACCATCACGAACATCTTCGGTGGCGGGCTGGGCGGCATCTTCGGTGGACTGTTCGGCGGTCTGGCGTTCGACCAGGGCGGCGTCGCGCAGGGCGTCGGGTTGATGACGAAGGCGACGATCAAGCCGGAGCGTGTTCTGTCGCCGTCGAACACGGTGTCGTTCGACGAGCTGCCGGGCCGCCTCGACCGGCTCGCGTCGGCGCTGGAGAGCGGTGCGGCGGGCGGCGCCCGGATCGTGCAGGTCGGCGACCAGCATTTCCACGGGCAGCATGCCCCGGAGGATGCGGCGAACGAGCTGCTCTCGCTGCTGGGAGGTAGCTGATGGCCTACCGCGGATACCTGGCGTTGAACGAGGTGGAGTTCGCCAACAGTGCCCGCGTCGTCGCGCACCTTGGCGCCGAAACCCCCACCTCGGATGCGGGTTTCTTCGACACCTCCGACGGCAGCTACGCCCTCACGGTCGACGACCAGTGGGGTGCGGTCCCCGCGGATCCGGTTGGCCCCGACGCGGGTGCCTTGGGCTTCAATGTGGGTGCGGTCGTCGAGGCCCCGGAGTCGCCAGGGCTGTTCCTGACCGACTTCGAGGCGTGCGCACCCCTTGAGGGCTTCGATTACCCGGGGCTCGGCGCCCCGGTCGAGGGTCAGGTGGAAGTCTCGCCGGGGCTGTGGACGCCAGCGCCGGGCGCCCGACTCTTCGGACCAGGCATCTTCGTCCACGACCAGTGCTGGGGGTCCGCCGCGACGTGCGTGCCGTGCCGCGGCGTCGTGCCGTACGACGACTCCTGGGACGGGCAGCGAGAGTGGTTGCGCGACGCCGAGTACCGGCCGGAGCTTGCCCCCTGGTACGTCGCGGAGATCCCCGAATCGGCGGAGTTCGGCGGCGTCATGGTCACGAAGATCGACGGCCTGGACTCCACCCCGGTGGAACGCAGCATCAGCCAAGCCACCGGGGCGGGCGCGGTCGCGGGCCCGTCGCGCGACGCGTCGCGGACGGTGTCATTCGAGGCGCTGCTGGTGGCGTGCTCCAACGCGGGCGTGGAGTACGGCAAGCAGTGGCTAACAGGGCTCCTGCGTAAGACGTCCCGCACCAACGACACTCGACTGCGGTACCTGACGGCGTCCCCGGCCCGATCGGCGGCAGACCCCGACAGTCTGGTGAGGGAAGCGCACAACATCGTGCTGACCCGCGCGCCGGACGTCACCTCGAGGTACACCACCGGCGGCGGGCAGCACAACCACGGCAACGTGTTCGTCGTGTCGTGGGAGATGGTGATCCTGTCGCCGTACGCCTACATGCCGCAGGTCGACGTGAACGTGCAGTGGGATCAGATCACGCGCCAGCCGATCAACTGGATTCACGCCGCGGACTGCGCGAAACCCGAGACGTGCCTTGACATGCCGGTGATGTTCTCGGCGGATTGCCAACCGGAGACAGTCGAGCGGGTCGTGACGGCGCCACCGGTGTGCGGTGGCTGCCTGCCGGTCAACGCGATCGACAAGTACAGCTTCCGGATGCCGACGATGGAGTACGCGTTCCGCGGCCGGGAGACCGCGGTGACGCTGAAGATCAAGAACACTGGCGCCGCACCCCTGACGTTGCAGGCGTTCTGGAGGGTCTGCAACAGCGACATCCGCTGCGAGGACAACCGGTGGCCCCTGCAGGTGTCGGGGTTGCCCGCCGGCGCGGAGCTCCACCTCGACGGCATCACCGGCCGGTACAAGTGCTGGTACGACGAGATGTGGCGCAAACCGATGGGCATCGTCGGCACCCCGAACGGTGCGCCGTGGCGGCCCGCGGTGCTGGACCGGCAGACGTGCTGGGACTTCATCGTGCAATGCGCGTCCACCGCTGAGTTCACCGTCAGCATGTCGATGGCGGACCGCGAACCGTGATCGTCTCCGACACGCAGATCGTCACGTTGCGCACCAATCGTGGTGTGCAGCTGGACCAGTGGTTGCCGTCGAATCAGATGTCGTTGACGTGGACGCGGGAGCTGCGGGAGACGTCGCGGTGCGAGTTGCGGGTCATCAACGATGGGATCCGCCCGGACGACATCCGCCCGTGGATTCACTGGGTGGACGTGTTCGACGACCAGGGCCACGACTTGTTGTGGACGGGGCCGGTGACGTCGCGGTCGATCGGGCGGGAGCAGGTGAACGTCACCGCGATGGACTTGTCGGCGTTGGCGTCCCGCACCCGCACGCGGTTGACGAAGCGGTGGGACGCGACGGACCCGGCGGTCGTCGCGGGGGAGCATTACGTGCAGCTGATCGACCACCACGGGCTGAACACGAAGCCGATTGTGCGGAACGATCCGCTGGGGGACCGGTTCGACTTCTCGTCGAAAGCTGATGAGACGCAGACGGATGCGGTGATCAATCAGCTCGTCGATCTGGGCCTGTACTGGGCTGTCGTTAACGGTGTCCCCATTTTGGGGCCGTGGGACCGGGCGCCGATCGCCGCGCTCGGTGAAGACGACTTCATGGGCGGGTCGGGGATGACGCTCACCTGCGACGGCACCAACAGCTTCAACGACATCTTGCTCCGCGGCGCCGACAACCTCGCCCGCGCGATCGTCCCGATGGGCGGGTTGGCGTTGCAGCAGACCGTGACGATCGACGACATGTTCGGGGTGTCCAACACCGACAAGGCAGTCAAGCAGTACGCCCGGTACGCCGGGTCGATGCGCGACACCATCGCGATGCCCCAAGGCGCGGTGCTGCATCCGGACGCCCCACTGACGATCGAGCAGCTGATCCCGTCTGCCCGTCTGACCGTCACGGCGTACGACATGACGTTCCTGATGGAGGTCTCGCAGGTCGAGGTGAGCTCCGGTGGTGGCGGCAGCGGCAGCCAGGTCGCCGTCACCTTGTCGGCGGTTGACGACGATCTGCCGGAGCTGGTGGAGTTGCGTGACCGGGGGTCGATTCGATGACCGCGCGCCGCATCATCAAACCGCCGGCCGCCACCGGGGCGGAGAAGATCCGCGAGTTCGAGCAGCGGATCAAGCAGCTCGAAACGAAGCAGTCAGTGCGTATCGGTGAGCACGTTCTCACCGAGGTCGACGGCCGCCCCGTGCTGATCAAGCCGGGCGCCCAGTTGGACGTCGGGACCACCCCGGCGGAAGTCATCGACCTGGCGTCGGTCCGCGGGTTCGTCACCGACTCCCAAGTTGCACAGGCGGTGTCAGGCGGGAAGACCAACAGCCTCAGTTCCGCCACCGGCGTTCAGGTGCAGAAAGACGTGGCGACTGCCAACGCGCAGTACGTCGCGGACAACGCCAACGCCAAGGCCGCCGAGCTGGAGGCGCGGCTCAACGCCGGCGACACCGGCTACTTCTTCAACGACAGTTTCGACGGCGACTACAGCGTCGAGAAGAACCTCGGCCCCGACTACGTCCGCACCACCGAGGGCGCCGGCGGCGGCGACTACCTCTCCAACGGCACCGGCGTGGCCGGCCAGACCGCGCTCGGTGGGCCGTTCACTCAAACCTGGACCGACCGGCACGTCAATCCGACGTTCACCAACAGCCAGACCGTCAGCTCCACCCTCAACGGGGTGCCCAACGGCTCCGGCGGCTCGGGCACCTACAACGCCCGACACACCCTGATCGCGCAGGGAAACGAGGCGTTCACCGACCGGGTCGAGCTGCAGGTCGAGCGGAATCTGCTGATGCTTGGCTACAAGCTCAACAACGTCTGGACCGAGATCGCTCGTCGAGACATCGGCATGGCCGACGGCGACCGCTTCGACCTGCTGGTCATCGCTGCGCAGCGCCGATTCGTCCCGCTCCGCAACGGCCTGACTGTGGGCATGGAGTGGGAAGACATCGGCGCCGTCTACCCCATGGACGCCAACCACCGGTTCGGCGGCATGGCCAACATGGCCGGCACCATCGTCTTCAACTTCTGGTTCACCACGCAGACACTCGCGCCGATGGTGCAGTCCTTTAACTTCGCCGACAAGAACATCTAGGAGACCCCCGTGCCCAGCGCAGACATGACCACCACCGTGGACTTCTGGCCCCTCCGAACCCGCGCCGAAATGTGCTCGGCCATGTGGGAAATCGTCGACAGCCCATTCAACGCCGCGGCGTCAATCGTCAACGGATTCGACTCCGGCGGCGCGGTGGTGTCGCAGCTTCAGGTGATGACCGCCGGCCAGATCGTGATCCCCCACGACACCGCCTCGATGGGTGACGTGGTCGTCGTCCGGTCGGCCGCCGGATGGGAGACCATGACTGTGAGTGCGGCGCTGGCCCGCGGCTTGCCTATCGACGACATGCCAGAAACGTAGGCTCCGCGGCATGGCGGTGCAGGACTGGACGGAGCCCAACGTCTGCGTCGACGAGAACATCGGCGTCGACAGCGCGGGCCTGCTGGTCATTCAACCGTTCGCGGTGCCACGGGTGGTGGCGGACGTGAAGACGTTGGGCACCGGGGACACCGCGCAGACCCTGTTCCCGGAGACCGCGTTGCCGGGGCGGATGCTGAAGGACCAGAAGGTGGGGTGGCGCAACGAAACGCCGCTGCCCACGATGGTCATGATCCGCGTCATTCGGGCGTCGAAGGCGTGGATCACCAGCAATCCGAACGCGATTCAATTCCGCGACCGATGGACCTACACCATCGACGAGGACGACGTCACCCCCGAGTTGCCGATCACCACCGGCATCTACAACTCACAGACCGGCAGCGCGATCGACCTGGGCACCAACACCGTCGCCGAACCCAACCCGGGCGTGCAGTACGCGTGGATGGACGGAAACGCCCAAGACGAATGGGTCGGCCCAATCGCCCCGGGGGAGAAGCTCAACGTCTGGTACCGCGAGTACGTCTGGACCCCACCACCGTTCTCCGACAACGCGAACAAGAACAAACCCCTCCACAAGGTGCAGTCCCCGTTCACACGAATCATGCTGTGGGCGTTCCCCGCACAGGGGACGTTGGTGGCCGGATGACCGTCAAAATCTGCACCTCAGAAAACATGCTGGCCACTGTCAACGGTCTCGGCATGGCGCGGCACTGGTACCCACGGATCGTCGCAGAAGCGTTCCTCGAGTCCACCAAGGACGGCGAAATTCAGCGCGCCCCCGACCCGGTCACGATGATCGACGGCGATCTGACGTGGTTCAACAACACCCGCGACCCGCAAGCCATCATCGTGCAGGTGCTGCGAGCCCCGCGGTCGGTGGTGGTGCAGTCACCCAACACCGTCGTCATCCACGACGCGTGGTCGTTCGCGAAGGGCACCAGCCCGCAGGCCGACTTCCCGTCGGTCATCCAGAACACAATGGGTGGTCGGATGCAGGTGGACCGGCCGTCGGCGGCCGCCGCGGACCTGCAGTATGCCCGTCTGTTCTTCGACACCGACAGCGCACAGTCGTGGGTCGACGTCGGCGTCATCGACCCGGGTGACTCGCTGCACTTCCGGTACCTCGCGGCCGTCCAAACCCCGGGGGTGTGGACGACGGCGTCGGAGTTCGAGCCGCGGTGGGAAGCGCAGGCGCGGTGGACACGCCTGTTGGCGTTCGCGACACCGGCAGCGGGGGTGTGACGAGGTGACATTTCAGGAGCACTTCCGCGTCGTCGGGGATGCGGTGGGCCCGCAACCGTGGATGCAGCTGCGCGGTGTCAAGACCGCGTCCACGCCGTCGGTCGCGAAGTCGTACGACGCGTCGGACGGTCGGGCGAAGAACGACCTGGTGCAGACCGTCGTCGCGGACTGGGAGAACGATTCGCCTGTGCCGCAGTGGGTGTACGGCATGGTGACCCGTGGTGGGGCTCAGGTGGCGTTGCAAACCCGCTCGCGAGCGTATCTGCGAACCAGTCACGGCGTGAAGGTCGGCGCCGGCACCATCCAAATGGTGGATGTGTCGCGCTTCGGGACCGGCGCGGACATCGGCAAGGGCGGCCTGCTGGCGATCTCGTCGGCATACGCGGTGGCGGAGCTGCGACAGAACTCGCAGACGATGCCACTGATGCCGCAGCAGACCGGGATGTTCCTGGTGCCGCCAGGGGAGACGATCACCGCGCGGGTAGAGGTGCGGTTCGTCTCGGAGTTCTGGGAGTCGGGGAACATCGACGGCGGCGACACCGGCACGGAGGCAAAGTTCACCTCCGGTGACACCCGACTCGACCTGTTCGCGCTCCCGTCAGTGACCACCCCACCGCCACGGGTAATTCCATCGATCGTGGGCGGCCCGGGCAATGTGTCCCAGGACGTGTCCTGGAACAACGGTTTGAACGGGCCATCGGGTGCCACGACGACGTTGGCGACGCCCGCAGGGTTGGAGGCCGGCGACGTCCTGTTGGCCATCACGGCGAACCAGTGGGGACTATGCGAGGACATCAACCCCTACGAAGGCGGGTGGGCGCTGGCGCACCAACGCAACGAAGGCCTCTTTGGGTTGGGCGACGTGCACATGCGGATCTGGGCGCGCACCGTCACCGACCCCCTGACCGAACCGGCCCAGTACCAGTTCACCAACAACGCGTTTCCCGCGGAGGCCATCGGGGTGCTGCTCGCGCTGCGGGGGACGGACCCGTATGACGGTGGCAACGGGTCGAATTGGTTCATCGGGTCGAACCTGTCTCGGTTCCAACTGGTGGAGGAGCAGGTCGCGCCGAGTGTGGAGCGGCAGGGTCAGTTCCTGCTGGCGGTGTCGTACTTCAACCATTCGCCGACGCAGGCGTCGATCAACCAGGCGCCACCGGTTGGGATGACCGAGCTGGTGGACATCCCGGGGTTGGCGTCCACGATGGCCATAGCGTTCCTGGCCAATCCGCCGTTCCCGTCGTTTGACCGCCGGTTCACCCCGTCGGAGATCCCGATCTTCTTCGGCCATTCGATCGCCGCGAGCATCGTGGTCCCCGGCCTGCAGCAGTTCTAGCGGCACCCCGTCTGGCTAGCCTGCTGTCGTGGCCGGCCCGTTTAGCATCTTCATCGATCTGAATGCAGATCCCGGTGAGCGTTTCGCGCCCGAGGTGCGGGAGGAGATCGCGGAGGTCGCGCCGTCGACCGTGACGAATGGGTCGATCAGCACGGCGAAGCTGGCCGAGGACGCGGTCACGATGTCGAAGATCGCACTGGCCGCTGTCGGCAGCGAGCAGCTCGACGCCGGCGCTGTCGACACCCTCGCCTTGGGCGCGGAATCCGTCACCACGTCGAAGCTTGCCGCTGACGCCGTCACCCCACCGAAGTGCGGGACAGGTGTCGTCACCGCAGTCGACAACGACGGCAACGCGATCGAGTGGACCGAGTGGTACGGCACCGCCGCGCAATTCGCCGCCATCGCGGTCAAGGACCCGAACGTCGTCTACAACGTGACCGCCTGATGCCCGAACGGTTCCGCGGATCCGTCCCGATCGTCGGCCGCTACCGCGGCTCGGTCCCAATCCTCAACCGGTACAGGGGCAACACGCTCATCTGGTCATCCAGCGGCGGGAAGCGCGACGACTTCACCCGAGTGGACGCCGACGGCTACCCGATCGACACGCTCAACACGCTAGGCCCCGACTGGACCGATCACGGCCCCGCGACGGACTACAAGATCGGCGTCGAGGACGGCCGCGCCCGCGTCAGCGTGCCCGACGGCCAACTCGGCGGGTTCTGGTCGCTCCGCACCAGCTGCTACCGGTACAACAAAGCGAAGAACTCCACCGACGACGGATTCGTGGAGTGCCGCTTCGCCACTCAGGGCGACTCGGCCAGCCTCACCAGCCTCGGCGGGTACCACACGCAGGTCATGGGCCGCGGCCGAGATGACAACGCCAACAACGGCTGCGGCATCCAGGCCGCCGGCGGTCACCTGTGGATCAGCACAGTGGTGAACGGGTCGCCGGGCAACCAGCGTCGCGACTGCGGCACCTTCCAGGCCGGTGACGTCGCGCGCCTAGTCTTCACCGGCAACGTTCACACGATGTACGTGAACGGTGAGCAGCGCGGCACCCCATGGGTGCGTTCCGGTGACGGTGACTATCTGATGGGCAACGGCTTCCGGTCGCTGTGGATCGCCGAGAACGGCGCGAAGGACCTGCTTGGGCCGCGCCGGTTCAGCCCCGCGCTGGACTACGTCGCGATGGGCTGACCAATGCCACTGTGGGAACCGCCACCCGGGTATGACGATCTGCTGGGGGACTGCGACCAGAATCGCGGGTTCACGGTGATGATGGTGGGCGGCGTCGGGGAGGTGCGGATGCGCAGGCCGGGCCCGGACGCGCTGGGCGACCTGGCGATGGGCAACAACCCGAAGGCCACACCGGAACAGCGGTCGTATCACTCGAACCGGTTCGTCCAGCAGCACCTCGACGACGGGGAGCTCGAGCGGATCCTGACGGGCATGGTGGACGGTGAGCTGCCGCCGGACAGCGTGTTCCGGGTGGGCCGCGTCTTGGCGACGTGGGGGACGGCCCGCCCGTACGGCGCGGTCGTCGCCCTGGCGGTGCTCGCCGGGAGGCATTGGCGTCCTGTGCGCGCGCTGTTGCTGGACAAGGGCGTTGGCAACCCCATGGGGTTGCCGTCGATGCACTCGATCTTGGACGTTGCGGAGCAGGCGGCGTTGGACTCGTTCTCCAGCGATGAACCGCAGCAGGATCGGTTGCAGCGCGACGAATTCACGTCGTCGCTGTACAAGCCCGATCAACCTGACCCGGTCAAAGGTGAGCGGCCGGCTGTGGTGGTGCCGGAGGGCTTCGACGACGAGAACAGCTCGGCGTCGTTCGACGCGTTCGCCCGGGCGGTTCGCTGACGGGGGCTGCACGCTGCGTCGCTAACTTCGCCGCCATGGTGGACGTCCGCAGACCTCACGCGGCCGTCCCCTACACACCCGTCGGTGCCAGTGGCGGCGGCGGGATCGTCGAGGAACCGCCGGGTTCCGGCCTGTACACCGTGCCCGACGACGACGGCGAGGACTGACCCGTGGCCAAGTATCTGGTGTCGATCGACTCGACCGAAGACCCCGGCGAACGGCTACCCACCGCAGTTCGCGACGAAATCGTCTCCGTATTGGGCTCTGATGGCGCAGCGGTGCGCGAAGCCATCGGGGCGGGGACCGCTTCCACGAAAGCCGATGTCGGGTTGGGCAACGTCAACAACACGGCAGACGCGAACAAGCCAGTGTCAGCCGCCCAGGCGGCAGCTGACGCGGCAGTGGCGGCCGCGGCTGCGCTGTCGGTCAAGTCTGGTCAGCCGTGGTGGGATTCGGTATTCGCAGCACCCGCCGCAGACGACACTCCGACGGTGACGGTGGCGACGACCGGTGCCATCACTGGCGGGACTGCCGTCACACCAACCCCGGACTACAACGGCGACACACACTTCCGCTACGACGGCTGCCTAGACGTGTCCTCGCCAGGCGCCGGATTGGTTGCCGCTGTGCAGCCGTCGGCGGTCGGCGCCACGTACGCGTTGGTGCCGGAGTTCGTGACGTCTGCGGGGTGCGACAAGGTCGACATCGCCGTGAAGACCAACTCCGCTGGCGTGACGATGGGGCTTCGCATCACCGTCAACGGCCGCTGGTTGACGCTGCCGCTGCAGTGGTTCACCACGACCGCCAACACCGTCCACTACGTACGTCTGACGTTCCCCACCGCCAAGGCCAGGTCGATCCGAATCGAGACGGTAAACACCGCCAGCTTCGGCGGCGTCGTGGTGCCGGCGGGCGAAACCTGCACTCGCCCTGCTTTAGACGTCCGCAAGCGGCTGCTCATCCTCGCCGACTCGTACGGCAAGGGCGCCAACGCGAACTCGACGACCGACCCGGCCACGAACGGTTGTTCGCAGTTCGAGACGTTCCCCAACCACGTCGCCAAGCTCCTGGGCTGCGACTCGGTCATCAACCTCGCCATCGGCGGCACAGGATGGACAACTGACGGCGGCGGGAAGTCCGTATTCGGGGCCCGGATCGCCGACATCTTGGCCGCGTCCCCGCACATCGTCCTCGTCGCAGGGTCACGCAACGACAGCACCGCGACCAGCTCTCAGGTATTCGCAGCGGCACGCGACGCCCTCGCGCAGCTCGCCGACGTTCCGATCGTCGAGGTGTGCGGACCGGAGGACGACGGCACCGTCTCCGGGACCTCGCTTGCCGTCCTCAACGAAGCGGTCAAGCAGGCTGCGCGCGTGGCCGGGCGGCGGTTCAACGACGTGCTTGGTGTGGTCACCGCGCCGGACAAGAACAGCGCGGACAACGTCCACCCGTCGGTGCTGGGCGCGCAGAAACTAGCGAAGGCGTTCTACGCCTCTCTTGATCGGCCGCGGATCGATGAGATGGTCGCCGCCGCGGTGGGTGGGCGCTCTTCCACCGACCTCACGTTGTCCGTATCGCCGTCGTCTTCTGCGAACGTCGGTGCGACCGTGACATTGACCGCGACGCAGTCTGTTCAGCGCGCCGGAAAGGTTGCGTTCTACGCCAACAACGTGCTCATCGGGACGCAAACGGTTGCGTCGGGGGTCGCCACTCAGACCACTTCGTCGCTTGCGACCGGCGCCTACACATTCACGGCCAGGTTCTTGCCGTCCAACCCGATCCTCGTCAAGTCGGTCACCTCCAATGCGGTCGGCTACACCATCTCCGCCAACCTTGGATTCGTCGACCACTTCGCCACCGACGGGCCGTTGACCGCAACGGAGAACGGCAAGGCGTACACGGCATTCGGCTCGATAACTGGCGCCGCCTCGGGTGGGGTCGCGTCGATCACGACGACGTCTGGCACCGCCTACTTAGCCCCCGACGCGGGTACTCCGAACGGCACCGGTTCGGTGAAGCTGGGGGGCACGCTGACCGGGGTGTCAATCCCGCTGCGTCTGGTGAACCAAACGAACCTGCTTCGCCTGCAGGTGGTTTCAAGTCAGATTGTGTTGCAGCAGGTCGTGGCCAATGCGAGCTCGGTCGTGGCCACTGGCACTGGCGGGGCGTGGGCGTCGGGCGACACCATCAGTTGGGTGCTGAACGGCGACACCATCACCATCAGGAAGAACGGGGTCGACGTGCCCGGCCTGACGGCGATCACGACCTCTCAATTCAACACCGCCACCCGTCACGGAATCGGTGGCACCGCGTCGGCCAGCGGCGTGACATTCGACGACCTGACGTTCGTCGCTGCTTAGCTAGGCGCTGGCTGGAGCTGCGCTGCAATGAGCGGCGCGATCTTCTCGGCCATGTAGGCGTGTCCGTCGTCGGTGGGGTGAATGCCGTCCTTGCCGATCAGTTGGGGCTGGCCGACGAACCAACCCTGAGCAATCGGGTCGTAGAACGTCGCCCCGATGGCAGCGGCCTGGTCTCTCACGATGTCGCGGACCTGCAATACCTGCGGCGTCGGCGAACCATCCACCCATGCCGGTCCGATGACCAACACCTTGGCCGAGGGGGCGCCAGCCTTCACGTCGGCCAAGGTGCTTTGTACCGACTCCGTCAACTCGGGTGGCGCCACGTCGCTGTCGTTGCGCGACCCAAAGACCACCACCAGTTTGTCATCCGGATGCACGACCTTCTTCACTTGGTCGTCGAACACTCCGCCCTTTGAGTTGCCCGGGTGCCGGTACCCCGATCCGCCCTCCGCGCCCACCGTGGTCTGAACATCGACGCCTTGCGCACGTAACGTTTTCGCGGCGAGATCAGGCCACCCCTGTGGACCTTTCCCGCCCAGGGAGGAGCCGCTGGTGTACGAGTCGCCGATGATCGCCACACTGATACCAGACGGTCCGCTGGTCTCTGGCGCCGTGTATTTCGACTCGTAGGGTGGCGGCTCCTTGCTGCACGCGGCAAGGAGCAAGACAATTGCCAGAAGAGCAGCCCACAGGCGCATGATGAATCCCCCTTGGCGCATCAGGTTACAGCTCACGGCCACACCCGCCTCATCGACGGTCAAAAGACGCCGGCCGCCCGAAATGACTCACCCATCACCGGCGAGATCTTCAGCCCGTAGGCCGGCAGAATGTGCGAGCGGTCCAACTTGGTCGGTGTCGTCTCCACGAAGCTTGGGCACAGTCGTTCGCTGCTGCAGAACCACGGTCGGGAGTCGATCCACACTCCGCCGAGCGTGCTGGCGAGCTGCTGTTCGGCGTCGGCCATGTCGTTCCACGTGGGGGTCACCTTGCCGATGCAGTCGGCTGGTGTGTTGCCGCGCTTTCCGTAGCAGTCGGTGATGAGGACGTCGCCTGGCGGAGGTGATAGGAACACGATCTTTTTGGTGCTCGGACGGATCTGCTCGACGATGAGACTCATCGACTTGGACCATTCGCCCGGCGTCATCTCGCGATCGCTGCCCACGCGCTGCTTGTTCACGTAGTTGTTCGAGATGATGACCACGTCGGGCTTGGTGCGGTTGATGTAGTCGATTGCTTGCTGCTTCCGGCCTGGGCAAGCGTTCATGTACGACTCGTCGTCGGTGGTGATGAGGTCGTTCAGAAAGTTGCACCCGGGCATCGCTTCGGTGTGAACCTGAAGCTGGCCGTTGGACGCTAGCGCGATCTCGCGGAGTGGCTGCACGTAGTACGCGGCCACCGAGTTGCCCACCACGACGATGCGTGTGGCCGCCGTAGGCGAACCCCATGTGCAATCGGACTGCAGCACCGTCCCGCTGCACCCGGGAATGCCCGGATCTGAGACAGCCTGGTCGTTGATGATCGACTCGATGGTCGGGTTGAGGGCCGGCCAGTCGTCGGCCTGCAGTGCCGCGACGATCTGGGTTTGCAACGCGGAGGCGAGAGGCCCGAGCGGCACTCCCTGCGCCGACTGATTGAGCCCGGCGGGTGACGCGGCAGCGACGCGTGGCGGGATGGCGTGGCGGTAGGCCTCTGGCCGTTCCATGTACGCCACGGACGCGACCACCAGCAGGGTCAGGGCTCCGATCGCTGCGTATCCGGTGCTGCGCTGGGGATGGAAGCGGCGACGCTTCAGGTCATGCCAGATGGTCCGGGCCTTGTCCGAGTCAGCGTGTCGCAGAGGATTTTCGACGAAGTGATAGGACCCGATCGCGAGCGCGGACGAGAGGGTGACGGCGGCGAAGTAGAAGTACCAGCTGTCGTCCATGATCGCGCCGAGCAGCACGATAACCGGCCAGTGAACCAGGTACAGCGAGTAGGAAATGTCGCCGATGTAGCAGCTGACCGGGTTGCGTAGGAATCCTTGGAAGCGTGGCTCGCCGCCGACGCCGGCGGCGATCACCAGGGAGGCTCCGGCGACGGGCAGCAGGGCCCACGGGGCGGGGAAACCGCTCGAGGTGTCACCGATGAGGAACATGCTGGCCGCTATCAGCAGGAGTCCGCCCCACGACAGCACCGGGCGTAGCGCTCGGGGGATACGGGTCAGCAGCCCGATGGCAGTAGCGAGTAGTGCGCCGACCCCTAGCTCCCACACCCGGGCGAAGGTGTTGAAGTACGCCCACGTCGGCGCCGTCGTCGTCTCGTACAGGGCCCACGCCAGAGACGCGGCGACGATGACACCCATGACGCCGCCAGCCAGCTGCATCCGATGGGTATGCGTCCAACCCTTGCGGATGACCAGAACACTGATGATGAAGATGAGCGCCGGCCAGACGAGGTAGAACTGCTCCTCGATCGACAGCGACCAGTAGTGCTGGATGGGGGAGACCGTGTCTGCGACGGTGTTGAAGTAGTCGGTGCCCTGGGCGGCGAAATGCCAGTTCGCGGCGAAGACGAACGCGAACAGCGCGTCGATGCCGACCTGCCGGGACCGGAAGGGCAGGAACAGCAACGTGGCCGCGAGGAACGTGACAACGAGGACGACGGTTGCGGCCGGCACGATCCTGCGGGCCCGGTTCCAGTAGAACCTCGTGAATGAGACCGTCCCGGTGGTGTCAGCGGTCCGCAGCAGGTTGCCGGTGATAAGGAAGCCGGAGATGACAAAGAAGACATCGACGCCGACGAATCCGCCGCTGGGCCACCCCCAGAGGTGGTTCGCGAAGACTGTCAGCACAGCGACCATTCGCAGGCCCTGAACGTCGAGACGTTTGTGGTCGGCGTCCGCGTTCCTATACCGCCGGCGCGAATACCTTTTGTACCGATCCAAGATTGTCATCGAGCGCGGCCCCCCAACCGGTCCAACATTTCCCCCGCTATAGGGACGTCAATATAGCGACGCCCATGAGATGTCGCAGAAGGGCCTTGGATTTAGACGTCGGCTACTGCACCCCCCGCTCCTACTTTCGCCGTGTGACTCAGCGTGTCCTTCCGTATGACCGCGGCATCGTGGGGCAGGAGCGCGGGTACGACTGCGGACCGGCCGCGGCGCAGAACGTGCTCTCCAGCCGAATGCACGTGTCGGAGACGGATCTGATTCGGGCGATCGGCACCACCACTGATGGAACCGGCAACGTCGGGATGATCGAGAAGGACCTCGACCGCCGCGTCCCCGACGCGAAGTACTCGACGGTGATGATCCCGAATGACCCACCGACTGCCGATCAGGTGGAGACGTTCTGGCGGAACACCCGCTCGAGCATCGACGCCGGGTGGGGTGTGGTGTGCAACTGGGTGTCGCCGCCGTCGAACCCGCCGCGGGCGATCATGGGTTCGAAGTCACCGTCCGGGTACGGGTCTCGCACGATCTACCACTACGTCGCCGCCATGGGCTACGACGACAACTACGACGGCCGTGGTGGCCGTGCACTGTGGATCGCTGACAGCGGGTTCGCCCCGTACGGCTACTGGATCACGATGGAGCAGTGCGCCGGCCTAATCGCCAACACTGATCGGTGGAAGGGGTACGCGTACGCCGCGGTAGCCCCGGCCGCCGCCCCGCCGCCGGTCGCACCGACGCAAGCACCGCCCGTCATCCCGCCGACACCGCGCGTGTCCCTCGCCGACCCGACGACGCAGACGCTGATCATCCCGAACAGCTACCGGCCCCGCGGGCTCCCGTCACCCATGTGGATCGGTATCCACACCAGCGAATCCCGTTCCCGCGCTTTGGACTTGGTGAAGTACTGCGACGCCCATGAGGTGGCGTACAACAAGGTGGGGGACGGCCAGGACATCGTCACTGCCGTCGCCGACTCGGATGCCCCCTGGGCTGCCGTGGGGGCGAACAAGTACGCCTACCACTTCTGCTTCTCTAACAGCTTCGCCGGCTGGTCGCGCGATCAGTGGCTCGACCCCACCGACGACGGCTACCTCAACGAGGACGCCGCCCTCACCAACGGGGCCCGAGTCGTCGCCTACTGGATCAGCAAGTCAATCGCAGCCGGCCGACCGATCCCGAACGTGTGGATCGGTGACGGCCCCCGCCCACCGTGGGGCTTGAACGGCATCTGCGGGCACGTCGACTTCGGCGCCTGGGGCGGCGGCCACACCGACCCGGGCGTCAACTTCCCGAAGAACGTGTTCATCGCCCGGATTGCCGCGCTGCTCACCAACACCACCCCGGTCGTCATCGCACCACCCCCGCCGGTCGGTGTCCCTGGCACCAGCCCGGATCGGTACGCCGATTGGATGCTCTACCAAGGCAACCCGCGCAACGACCCCGACCGGGTCCGCGCGGTGCAACGCCGACTCCGCGACGCCTACGCCTCCTACGGCGGACACCTCGCACCCGACGGCGTGTACGGGCCGTTGACCAAGGCGGCCGTCGCGGAGTTCCAGCGCCGCTCCGGGCTCGTCTCCGACGGCATCGTCGGCCCCATGACCGCGGCAGCGCTGAAGCCATGACCATCGCCTACGTCGTGATCGGCGTAGGCGCAGGCGTCGTGCTGGGGATCTTCCTGGCCGTCGCATCAATCCTGTTGGAAGGAAACGGCAATGGCCTGGGCACCCGCGTCCCGACCCGGAGACACTGACCCCCTCATTCCCAAGGCGAAGCAGAAGCTCGCCGGAAACTCGTACGGCAAGGCGATCGGCACCGATCGGTCCACCACCTACACCGAGGCGTTCGGGGCCGCGCTGACCCAGTACGGGATCAACGTCCACGCGGACGTCCTGAAGGGCAAGCGGGCCGCCCCGGACGTCAACACCACTGGTGTCTTCGACTGGGCGATCAAGACGCAGATGCAGCTGCTGGCCCCACCTGCGCCGCCGAAGCCGTGGGAGCCGAGGATCCCCGCGTTCTGCTTCCGCGGCACCGGCGGCATCGTCGGCCTGGACCCCGTGTCGCGGGTGTGCCAGCGCCTCGGTGGGCTCGTCGAGGAAATCAACACCCCGTGGGCCGCCACCATGGGCGGCATCCCCGTCGGCGCGTCCGGCGGGATCGGGGACCCGTCGATGTGGTCCGGCATCCAAGCCGGTCTCGTCGCCGCACAGAACGAGTTCCTGGCCCGGCGCGCGGTCAACCCCGGCGTGAAGATCATCATCCAGGGCTACTCCGCCGGAGCCGTCCTGGCGGCGCTATTCAAGCAATGGGTGTTGGAGAACTTCCCCGAGAACTACGTTGCGTCAGCATCGTTCGGTGACCCCACCCGCCCCGTCGGTGGCGGGTTCTACGGGCGCCCAGCTCCGTGGGGCGACGGCATCGCGGACTTCGCCATGGGCGACCCGAAGGACTACCGCCACGCGTGGCTCACCCATGAGAAGGACATGTACGCCCAAATCCCCGGCGGGATGGTCGGCGACATCATGGACGACGTCTACGCCGAGGTGTCGCGCTTCGCGTTCACCGACATCGTCCAGGTGACCATCCGGATGGTGCAGACCGTCCCCGCGGTCGCGGCGAAGGCCGGCATCAGCATCCCGGGCGCGTTGGCGTCACTCGCGGGCGGACCCGTGGGTGTCATCGGGTTCGCACTGCCTCTTCTGCTTCAGTCGATGGGTGGGCTGATCCCCACGGGCCAGCCGGTCGAGTCGCTCACCGGGCCAGCCGCCGCGGCGAAGGCCGCCACGCTCGGCCTCGAGTTCCTGTTCGCCGGGACGGGCCCGCACATCAGGTATGAGTTCGACGAGGCGTGGCCGGGCGGCCCGACGTTCGTGGACTTCGCCGCGATGCACTTCCGCGACTACATCGGACGTCTCCGGCGTTAGCTGCGCCCCGCCAGTCGAGCCACCCCTTGACCAGTCGATTGGGCACTCGTGAGGGGTGTGGTGTTTGCCGGGACGATACTGTGGCTATCTGATGTGCAGTAGGACACACCTGCTGAGTTGCGCCGAGAGAACGAGGGGGACCCATTACGGTTGCAGAATGGCGGGGTGGACCGGTGTCGGCAACTGTTCCCCGGACTCCGACAAGTTCTTAAAACGCCTCGAAAATGCAGGTTGGACGTTTGATCACCGCAAGGGTGAGTACGCCTACGTTCTCTGCGGTTGCACAGAAGAACACGAGGGCCGCGTTATATTGTGGCCCTGCGTGTCGGGTGTTCTTGAGAACAACATCCGGATGATCGAGTCAACAACATGTCTAGAGTGGGGATCATGATGACGTCTACCTATTGGGTGGAGATGACTCTCGAGGTGTCCAGCGACACCTCGATCGAGCCGTCGTTTGTCAGCGACTTCGCTGAAGCGCTCGATGACTGCCACGACGGACAGGTCGTCTACACCTACTCGCGTAAGAGCCGAATTCTGAATTTGGCCATGTCGGCCGAGAGCGACGAGCCGATTGAACAGGTAGTACCGAAGGTCGTGGGCACAGTCCGCGCTGCGGCACACGAACTGGGTGCACAGACACACGGCTGGCCGGAACCAGTCTCCATTGGAGACGTGAAGATTAAGACGCTGGTCACCAGCATGCCTGTATCTGCCTGATCCAATCGGGACCACTTCTGCACCGCCCTCACTCTCTGAGTGGGGGCGGTTTCGTCTCCAATACGGCTTAGTCTCGAACCATGGCTGTCGGCGACCTGATCCCTTGGCGCGGCAGGTGGATCACCGAACCGCCGACGCACTGCGGCAACGGGCATCGCTTCGGCTCGCAGCGCGTCCTCGTCGGGCACGTCGCCTGCATGGGTCACGGCGGGGGAGGGCACACCACCTGGCACTGCCGAGAATGCGATCACACCACGTACGGGCCCGCGCTTGCCAAGCACTGCACCGTCCTGGCGGGGCCTGCCGCCGTCCGGATCAGTGGCGACCTTCCAGAGCTTCGACCCTCTCCGATCCCGCCGACGCCCTGGTGATCGCTGACCGCTCGTCAAGTAGCTCGTCGACTTGTTTTGTGCCGGGAAGACCGCCGCCCTCCTCACGAATGGTCGTCCACACCGCGGCCAGCAACCGCAGCTCCTGGTCGATGGTCTCGACAGTTCTCACGGAACCAACGTAAGGCCTTCCGCTGCCTGGCTGGCGCGTTGAATTTTTCAACCAGGGGTTAGGTTTTTCGAGGTCGGACCAGGTCGCGTGAGGTCGACCGTGCAAGGCAAAAGCGCTGGTAAACAGCACTATTTATGCCAGAATCTACGGGTTCGATTCCCGGCAGCTCCACCGGAAACCGCGGGAAAGGCCCCCCAGAAATGGGGGGCCTTTCTCGTGTCGAAGCCCCGTCATGGCGTCGTGCACAATGATCGCCATCAACGTCATCGTCGAGACCGCACTAGTCGTCGCGGCCGCAGTTCTGTTTGCGGCCGCCCTTCGACGTGGGGGCCCGGCCGGAAGGATGATGCTCTCCGCGGGTCACCTCAGCGTCCTGATGGTGCTGGCGCTGCAAATCAACTCAGTATGGCTGACCGATCTCGACACGTGGGTGTGGAACTGGGTCGACGCGCACCGGGGGAGCCGAGGACTGCGCGAACTGGCCGGACATACGTTCAACTTCATCGGCAAGCCATTTCACGTGGCGATCGCCGGGGTGGTGAGCGGAACGCTGCTGGCGTGGCGGGCGCGATCCCCGTTGCGGGCCGTCGTCGTGATCGGGGCGGTCGGCATCGGCGCGATCGTCGAACAGATACTCAAGGCGGTGGTGACGCGGTCACCCGACAACCTCGCCAAGCTGGGCGAGGGCTCGCCGTTCGACATGGCGAGGGTCGCCGAATTCGCCCACTCGTACCCGTCGGGCCACGTCACCGGCGCCGCGACGTTGCTCGGCACGATTGCGGTGTGCGCCTCCGTAGGACGGTCGCGACGTGTGAGGACGACGTGGGCGGCCGTCGTCGTACTCGCCGTGCTGTTCGTCGCCGCCCTGGCGCTGTACGTCCGCGCACATCTCTTTGGCGACGTCGTCGGTGGGATGTTCCTCGGTGCCACGATCGTCGCCGCAGGATCCGCCCTGATCAGCCGTTCCGGCGCCGCCTCAGTTGGCCGCGAACGCCTTCCGTAGAAACGGCGTGGAGTCGGCGAGGGAGGCGAGCACGGTGCCGCTGTGGTCCTCTTCGGGATACACGTGCAGTGTGACGTCCTGATTGTTGGCGACAAGTTGGCGGTAGAACCCCAGGGTCGACTCGGGAGGCACGTCGCGGTCCAGTAGACCGACGCCGAGGAAGATGGGGCGGTCGAACCCCGTGGACGGGGTGCCCATGAACGCATACAGAGCGTCGGCCATGCCGGGAATCGAACTCAACGGCGCGGTGAGGAAGGCCGCAGGTGTCAGGTCCGTCAGTTCCTCCGACAGTGCGAGCGTGCACACTGTCTCGGCGCGGTGGGCAGCGTCGAGACCCGCGGGGCTGAGCACGCGGTCGACGTCGAGGTCGGGTCGGGCTTCGCGCAGCGCGGCCAAGATGTAGGCGGTGTAGGCGTTGGCGATCGGACCCAAGTCGGGCAGTTCGACGTTCGGGCCGGTCTGGTAGACGAGCTGGTCGATGTTGGCAGGGGTGCCGGTGGCCACCACACCGCGATAGTCCAGCCCGGTGCCCTGGCTGAACTCGGTGGCCCAACGGGCACTGCTGATGGCCGCGGCGCCGCCCTGGGACTGGCCGACGATGGCCCATTCGGGTGAGAGCGGCAGACCCATGTCGTGGGCGGCGATCACGGAGTCGATGACGCCGTGGGCGGTGGTCACGCTGTTGAGATAGCTCATCAGCCCGGGGGTGCCCAGGCCGGCGTAGTCGCTGGCGACGACGGCATAGCCCTCGTGCAGCCAATGGGACAGGTACTCGTCGTCACGTGCCGTGCGCGGCAACGCCGAGGGAGTGCAGTCGTCGCCGAGGCCCACGGTTCCGTGCGCCCACGCGATGACCGGGAATCCGCCCTGCGGTGCCGGGCCCGGCGGCAAGAACACTGCCCCGGTGCTGACGGCGGGTTGATCGTGCTGGTCGACGGAGGAGTACAGCACGCGGAAGGCGGGGCCAGCGCCGGTCAGCGACAGCGCGGGATCCAGGGGCACCGACGCAATGGTGGTCCCGTGCGGGGGAATTGCGTCGGCGAACAAGCGTGCGTCCAACCCCGACCAGTCCGGTGCATCGGCTCGAGCCGGAGCCATGGGCAGCACCGACATCGCCGCCACCACCAACACCGTCGTCCACGCCGTGCGTCGCCTCGATCGCATGGCGTGAGTCAACCAAACGTCGCGACGCGGGGACGGACGTTTCCCTCACACCCGTGCGGTCACCTCGAGCAGCGCGCGGTCGAGGTTGCTCAACGCGCGGATGGCCGCCCGCACCGGACCTGGCGGTATGTCCGACGTGCCGGCGACGCTCAGGATCACCGAGTTGGGCGTCTTCTCCGGTGGGTCGACCGCGTCCCCGTCGACGACCTTCTTGACGGCCTCGATGGTGCCGCCGACGTGGGTCGCGGCGTCGCGCAGCGCGGCCGCCGTCGGCTCGGGCGGAGCGGTGTCCACGTCGGCGCGAGCCGCGTTCACCCCGGCCCTGGCCAGGGCGTGCGCCGACCGGTTGGCGACCTGCAGGCCGCGCAGTAGGCGCTGCACGCCGCGGCGGCTACGCACTGCGGGTCCCATCTGCAGAGGTTTGCCTGCCGTCACGACCGCCTGCAGGGCGTTGTCGAGCCGACGCGTCTCGGCCACCAAGTCGGTCTGACCGCCCGGGGTCACCGTGGACTCGATGGCCGCGTCGACGAGATCGGTCAAGTGCTGCAAGTACTCGTCGACCTTCGCCACGAACGTGGCGCGGGTGCCGGTGGAGAAGATGAAGTAGGCCGACGCGATGCCGACCACGCCGCCGACCGCCGTCTCGGCGATGCGCACCTCGAGCACCTCGATGCTGAAGTCGCCGAGCAGGCCGTACAGCATCGCCAGCAGCACGGTGACGAAGAACGTCAACCACGCGTACGCGACGGTCACCAGATAGAAGGCGCAGAACACGCACGCCACCAGCAGGATCATCTGCACCAGCGGGTGGTGCCCCACCAGGGTCGCCAGCAGAACCCCTGCCACGACGCCGGCGATGGTGCCCACGATGCGATGCCCGACGCGGGTCAGGATCTCTCCGCGCGTCGAGACGCCGGTAAAGACCAGGAACGCGGTCAACACTGCCCAGTACCACCGGTCCGGGGAGATCATGTCACCCAGAATCGTGGCCGTGCTGGTGGCCACCGCCACCTGGATCGCCGCCTTGGTGCTGGGATCGAGGCCGTCCGTCGCGGTGTCTTCCTCGGCCGTCGACTCCGGCAAGGGCTCGGCCTCGTCCGACGCGGCCAGAGCATTGGTGGTGATGTGGTGGATCGCCAAGTGCGCCTGCATGGCCCGGAAGGCCAGGACCGTCGCCAGGCCCTCGGTCTCACTCAGGTCGGCCCGATCCGACGCGGCGGCCGCACATTTGCGGGCGACCCTCAGTTCGTCGTCGGTCGGATGGTGCTCGAGGCAGACGCGCACGGCGGCCACCGCGTCCCGCAGACCCCGCGGCCACGTGGTGACCGGTCCCAATGACCACAGCATGCTGGCGAGCTGCTCCATGGCGACCTGGGCGTCGAACACCCGCAGCGCGAGGTCGTCACTGGTGATGTTCAGCGATCGGGCCGCGTCGTGGCGGTCGAGCCAGTCGTCGATCATGAGCGCGGTCTCGCCAAGGCGATCCAGTCGCCGTCGCAGCACGGCCAGGTCGAACTCGTCGCAGTTGATGGCGACGTCCAGCACCGCCGTGGACGCCGTCCGCAACGCGCGGACCAACCGGCGTACCTCCACCGCAGGCCGGTCGGGAAGGATCAGGGTGCGCACCAGCAGGGTGGCGCCCAATCCGATGACGATCGCGACGGCGAGCACGGGGATTTGGCTTGGGGTGGCGCGTAGGAACAATGCGAAGAAGTAGCAGATGAACGCGACCATCCCCAGGGCGTTGCCGCGGGGCCCGAATCGCCGGACCCACACCGCGCAGAAGAGCACGGCGATGAAGCCGACGTCGGCCACCTTGCCGAAGTGGGACAGCACTGCGGCCAGTGACACCGCGGCCAGCGCCGGAAAGAACAGCAGAACGGTGGTGACGACGCGGCTGTGTTGCTGCCGGTCCTTGACCGAGGCCGCGGACTGCATTGCCACGACGGTGCCGAGCATGGCCACCGTGAGGGGCTGACCGGCGACGGTGATGAAACCGTAGGACGCCGACAGGGCCAGGATCAGGGCCAGCGTGACCGTGGCGGCGCTCCGCAGACGCAGCCGACCGGGGTCGGAGTCGACGAGCAACGTCCTGATGGCCCCACCGACGGCCACCTGTTGCATCGCTCGATTGTGCGTCACGACGCTGCGAGCGTCGGATGCGGACCGCCGAGGCGCACACTGGACGTCGGTCGACCGACGCCGGGGGAGAAGGAGAACGGACTGCGATGTCAGCGGAGACGCCAGCGCCAACGGGTCACTTCCACCCCGACGACGGTGACCCGGTTCCGCCGGCGCTGCGCGGGTTCGCCCGCGCCAACGCCGCATTCGTCGAACTCCACGAATCGCCGACCTTCCTGACGGCCCGGCATCGCCACGCCCGCCGCGCCGTCGGGCTCGTCTCCGGCGGCGGGTCGGGACACGAGCCGTTGCACGGCGGCTTCCTTGGCGAGGGGATGCTCGACGCGGTCGCACCGGGCAAGGTGTTTGCCTCGCCCCACAATCGGCAGGTCCTCGAAGCCAGCCGACACGCGGCCGGAGACGGCGGCGTCGTGCACGTCGTGAAGAACTACACCGGGGACCGCATCAATTTCGGCATCGCCGCCGAGCGCCTGCGGCTCGACGGAATCGAGGTGCGGCGCGTCCTCGTCGACGACGACCTGGCCACGGAAAGCGCGGACACCGCCACCGGACGGCGCGGCACCGCGGGTACCGTCGTGGTCGAGAAGATCCTGGGCGCCGCGGCCGACGACGGCGCCGACCTCGACGAGTTGAGCGATCTCGGCGCGCGGGTGGCAGCGGCCACCAGGAGCATCGCCGTGGCTTCCAGGGCGCAGACCACGATGCACGACGGATCGCCCGCGTTCACGATCGCGCCCGGTGAGCTGGAGTACGGGGTCGGCATCCACGGTGAGCGCGCCGTGGAGTCGGTGCCTCGTCCGTCCACTCCGGAGCTGGTGCGGCGTATGACCG
This sequence comes from Mycobacterium yunnanensis, assembly GCF_025823185.1. Lineage (GTDB taxonomy): Bacteria > Actinomycetota > Actinomycetes > Mycobacteriales > Mycobacteriaceae > Mycobacterium > Mycobacterium yunnanensis. Next base: position 14,609 of record NZ_JACKVK010000014.1, on the reverse strand, counting down.
ATCAGGTGCTCGACGCGTTGCCCACGGGCACCGACGCGATCCTGATCGTCAACGGGCTGGGCTCGGCGACGCTGCTCGAGCTCAACCTGATCTTCGAATACGCGGCCACGGCGGTGGAAGCCCGAGGTGGCCGGGTGACGGGCAGCCTGGTCGGAACTTTGGTGCCGGCCCTGGACATGCGCGGCTTCTCGGTGACCGTCGCCAGAGTCGACGCCGAGCTGACGTCGCTGTGGGATGCGCCGGCGTTCACCCCGGCATTCCCCAACCGCACCACCTCGTCGGAAGGAGCCCGAGGATGAGCGCGAACGGTTCTGCGGCAACCGAACTCGAGCGAGCCGTCGTGACGGGCTTCGCCGACGCGGTCGAGAAGGCCTACGACGTGCTGACGCGGCTCGACCAGCACAGCGGCGACGGCGACTTCGGTGACAACCTGCGCGGGGGAGTGCGGATTGCCGTCGAGCGCACGTCGACCGCCGCCGGGCCGGATGCGGAGTCCCCGCTGACGGTGCTGGGCTCGGTGTTCCTCGACGAGGTCGGCGGGACGTCGGGACCCCTGCTCGGCCTGCTGTTCACCGAGGCGGCCGTGGCGGTGGCGGACGATCCTGGGTCCGCTGGGCGATGGGCCACCGGACTGGCGGCAGGATTGGCCGCCGTCACCCGGGTCGGCGAGGCCCAGGTCGGCGATCGCACCATGGTCGACGCGCTCGCGCCCGCGGTCGAGACACTCACCCGCACCGAGGATTTCGTCGCAGCCGCCGACGCGGCGGCCGACGGTGCCCGCCGAACCGCCGACCTGCGGGCCCGTATGGGTCGCGCCAGTTACCTCGGGGAGCGCGCCAAGGGCGAGCCCGACCCCGGTGCCATGGGGGCCGCGTTGTTCCTATGGGTGGTGGCTCGCGTGGTCACCGGGTCGACGCCGACTCCGCCGTTGGACTGCGGGTTGGATCAGTAGTCCCGGACGGCGGCGCTCAGCGCGCGTGCGGCCTTGGCGATCGCGGGCTCGGGCCACCGGTCTGGCACGTGCAGCGTCAGGGCGTAGCGGGTGTTCGGAACGGCACAGGCGAGTTGGCGGCCGACCGACGACGATCGCGACTCGTAGATCTTGCGTTGCCGCCGGTGCCGCAGCGCCAGACAGCGCGCGACTGCGTCGGCGGTGAGCCCCAGGTGCTCCGCTGCGGTCGCGACGGACTCGGCCGCGTCGGCGACGGTCAGGGCCGACAGGATCGCCGCCGCGCCGGCGCATTCGGCGGCGTCGGCACGCTGTCCCGGCCGCGGCGTCAAAGGCAGCGGCAGCGTGCCGGGATGGACGTCGACGACCAGGATCTGGTCCCCGAACAGCCGGACCAGCGACAGGGTGTGCCCGTCGAGTTCGGGCGTCGCGCAGGCGCGAAAGAGCCTGTGCACCAAGGACTCGGGATCGGAGAGCTCCGCCAGTCGCGAACCGGTGTGCAGCGTGCCGTCGGGCCGCCGAGTCAGGAACCCGACGTCCTCCAGGGTGGTGAGCAGGTCGGCGATCGAGCTCTTGGGCAGCCCCAGCAACCCCATGAGTGCCGCCGGGGTGGTGGCTGCGCCGGAGGACACGGCGTCGAGGATGCGGGCGCCGCGGTGTACCGCCGGGGTGCGGGAATCGCCTATCCCCATGGCTGGTAGTCCGCGGCGTTGCGTGCGTCGATCAGCGTGGGCGTGAGATATCTCGACGGACGCGGCACGTGTCCGCCGCCGTGCAGGACGATGCCGATGTCCATCGCCGCGCGGACCAGTGCCGCCGGATCCTGCGTCGCCGTCGCGACGATGGGACCGCCGGAGCGAATCTCCTCGACGGCGTTCCTGGCACCGTCGACGCCGACGATGGGGACGGCGAGCTTGCGGCTGCGCAGCACGCGCGAAATGCCAATGGCGATCTGATCGTTCGCGGCGAAGAAGCCGTCGACGGCCGCGTTGGCGGTGAGGATCTCCGCCGCGGCGCGGCGACCGGACTTCGCGTCGAGTTCGCCGTGGCTGGTCGCGACCACCTCGACGTGCGGGTGCGGGCCGATCGCGGCGAGGAAGCCCGCGATGCGATCGGAGTTGGCCGTGATCGGGATGCCGCCGACCACCGCGACGCGCCCTTGCCCGCCGAGCGCGGCCACCAAGGCCGAGCCGGCCAGGAAGCCGGCCTTCGTGTTGTCCGTCGCGACCACGGCGTCCGCACCGCTGAGCGCCGATCCGATCGCCACCACGGGGATGCGAGCAGCGCGAGCCTTGGCGCACGCATCTTCGAGCCCGTCGGTCGCGACCGGCTCGACGAGGATCAAGTCGACCCCGGCTGCGACGAAGTCCTCGATTTGCCGCGACTGGGTGCGGCGGTTCTCCTTGGCCTCCTGCACGTGCAGCCGTGCCCCGAGTCGCTCGGCCTCGGCATGGAGGGCGTCCATCTCGGCGACGAAGAAACTCTCGCCCACCGGGTAGCTGAAACCGATCTCGCCGATTGCCAGGCCGTGCGCCCGCGACGCGGAGGCAAGTTCGTAGAGACGCGAGCCAAGTGCGTAGGTGCCGTCGACGCCGCGAGCGAGCAGGCCCTCGTCGGTCATCGCGTGGCAGATGCCCATCACGCTGCTCTTGGGAAGACCGGTCTGCTGAGTTAGCTCGGCGAGTGTCATGGGCCGGTCCGAGTCGCTCAGGCGTCGAAGGACGAGGGCCGCACGACGCAGTGCGGGCACACGTGCTTGCTCCGCCATCGACTCACCATAAGTGATGTGGCACTGCGGAAGACCACGAATCGATGGGTGAGAGAACGCCGCGACGGTTGTTGACAACGCCACAACGGGCTGCCTACTGTGTGTTTCATCACTCGACGCTGAGTTCGATATATGAAACGCAGGCGCCGGGTGTCCAACTGCCCGGGTAGGTCTCGGGCGAGGTTTCCCAGCTCTGGCCAAAGGATGAGTCGATGCCGATTTCCCAGCGTTTCGTCGGAGTGATCAGCGTGGCCTTGGCCGTCGCCATGGTCACCGGTGGCTGTACGAAGAAGAACGACGAGCCCGCACCGTCGACCGGCAGCGGTGGCTCGTCGCAGGCTGCCTCCGGCGAGAAGGTCAAGATCGCCTTCGTTCCGAAGCTGCAGGGATCGCCGTACTTCGAGGCCATGGACACCGGCGCCAAGAAGGCGGCGGCCGACCTGGGCAATGTCGACTGGCTCTACCAGGGGCCCACCTCGGCCGACGCCGCCGCGCAGGCGCAGATCGTCCGGTCCTTCATCCAGCAGAAGGTCGACGTCCTCGTCGTCGCGCCGAATGACCCGGACTCGATGGCACCGCTGATGAAGCAGGCGCAGGACGCCGGCATCAAGGTGATGACCGCCGACACCGACGCGCCCAACTCGGTGCGCGAGGCCTTCGTCAACCAGGCCACCGCCGAGGGCATCGGCAACAAGACCGCCGAGACGCTGATGACCGCGATGGGCGGAAAGGGCAAGTGGGCCATCGTGTCCTGCGGCGAGACGGCCGAGAACCTGAACTCCTGGATCGCCGCCGAGAAGGCCTACGTGTCGGCCAAGTACCCCGAAGCCGAACTGGTCGACGTCGTGTACTCGGGCGAGGATCAGGCCAAGGGCACGCAGATGGCGACCGACCTGATGAGCGCCCACCCCGACCTCAAGGGTCTGCTTGGTCAGTGCACCACCTCGGCCGTCGGCGTCGCGCAAGCCGTCAAGGACGCCGGCAAGATCGGACAGGTCTACTCCGTCGGCATCGGCACGCCGAAGTCGATGGCGCCCTACCTCGCCGACGGATCGTCGTCCGGCTCGATCCTGTGGAACGTCGCCAATCTCGGTTACCTGACCGCCTGGGCAGGACAACAACTGGCCAGCGGCAAGACCTTCGAGGCCGACAACAAGGTCAACGACGAGATGAGCGACGTCAAGTGGAACGAGGCCAGCAAGACCCTCGTGCTCGGTGAGCCGCTGCTGATCACCACCCAGAACGTCGGTCAGTTCGATTACTGACGCGGTCGACCCTCGCCCACGGGAGTCGTCGATGGCCCGACCGTCGCGACTGAGCCTCACCGGGGTGGTCAAGAGCTACGGGGCCGTCAAGGCGATCCGGCACGCCGACTTCGAGGTCCGTGCCGGGGAGATCCATGCACTCGTGGGCGAGAACGGCGCGGGGAAGTCGACGCTGATCAAGATCGTTGCCGGCGCCACCGCACCCGACGCCGGCAGCGTCACCTACGACGGCGAACCGGTGACCATCGGCTCGACCAACGACGCCATCGCCCTCGGCATCGCCACGGTGTACCAAGAGCCGCAACTGTTCAGCGAACTCACCGTCGCCGAGAACGTGTTCATGGGCCGAGAGATGGTCACCCGCGGCCGGGTCGACTGGGCAGCGCAGAACGAGAAGGTCGTCGACCTACTCGAGGCACTCGGGTTGCCCGCCGCGCTGTCGACCGCGGTGGTGGGAAACCTCTCGGTGGCCACCCAGCAGCAGGTGTCCATCGCCAAGGCGCTGGCGGGCAAGTGCGGGGTGCTCATCCTCGACGAGCCGTCGGCGATCCTGACCGACGCCGAGATCGAGGTGCTGTTCCAGATCATCCGCCGCCTCGCCGACGACGGCGTGGCGATCATCTACATCTCCCACCGACTCGACGAGATCGTCAAGATCGCCGACCGCGTGACCGTGATGCGCGACGGCGCCACCATCGGAACGCACCCCATCGAAGACCTCTCGGTGCGCCGCATCGCCGAACTGATGGTGGGAGAAGCGCTTTCGGATCACACCGGACCACGGACGGTCCCCGAGGGCGAACCGGTGCTGGAACTGAAGGCGCTCGCGCGAACCGGCTCGTTCCGCGACGTCAGCCTGCAGCTGAAGGCTGGGGAGATCCTCGGCCTCTACGGACTGGTCGGCTCGGGTGTCGCGGAGATCGCCGCGTGCATCTACGGACTCGACAAGGCCAGCGCGGGCGACATCGTGATCGAGGGCCGGTCGGTGGCGCCCCGCAGTCCCCGGGAGGCCGCCGAGGCGGGCATCGCGCTGTTGCCCGCCAATCGCAAGACCGAGGGCATGTTCTCCTTTCAGTCCATCGCCTTCAACGTGTCGATCGGGCACCTTCGCCGACTCTCGTGGGGCCGGGCGTTCGTCGACCGGCGCCGAGAGCGCTCCACCGTCAAGGACCTGATGAAGCGTCTCGCGGTGCGCGCGTCGGACGAGAATCAAAACGTTGGCGACCTCTCCGGTGGCAACGCCCAAAAGGTCATGCTGGCACGGCAACTCGTCGAACGGCCTACCCTGCTGCTGTTGGCCGAACCCACCCAGGGCGTCGACGTCGGTGCCAAGGAGGAGATTCACCGCATCATTACCGATCTCGCCGACAACGGCACCGCCGTGCTCGTCGTCACCTCCGATCTGCAGGAGGCGCTGCGCATCGCCGACCGACTGTTGGTGATCCGCGCGGGCGCCATCACCGCGGAGTTCGGACCCGACGCCAAGCAGGTCGACGTGCTGGCCGCGGCTGCCGGCGATCGTGAAGGGACGGCCACGGCATGACCACCTCGACCGACCCGCATGCCGATCCGACCGCGGCGGCCGTCACGACCCGTGGGCGGGTGCTGCCCCCACCGGTGACGTCGGCGGAGATCGCGCTGGTCGCCGTCATCGTCGTGCTGTGGATCGCCCTGGCCTTCGCGACACCGGCGTTCCTCAGCGCGGGGTCGATCGTCCCGTTGCTCGTCGAGATGTCGCCGGTCGCCCTGATCGGCATCGGCATGACCTTCATCATCATCACCGGTGGAATCGACGTCTCGGTCGGCGGCGCCATCATGGTCTGCTCGGTGATCACCGGAAAGCTGATGCGCGACCACGGATTACCGGTGTGGTGGTGCCTGGTCGTGGCCATCGGCACGGGTGCGGTGCTGGGCCTGGTCAACGGCGCGCTCATCGCCTACGGCCGCGTGCACGCCATCATCATCACCTTCGGTACGGCGAACCTGTTCCTCTTCATCGGGTTGCAGATCTTCAACTCCCAACCCATCTCGGGCATGCCGAACACCCTGTCCTGGTTCGGCCGCGGCGCCGACGGTCGAACGTTCGCCATCCCACACAGCTTCGCCATCACGGTCGTCTTGGCGGCGATCGCCTGGTGGTATCTGCGGCACACGCCGGGCGGTAGGCACTTCTTCGGCGTCGGCGGGGACCCGGTGGCAGCCCGGCTGGCCGGCATCAGAGTGCAGCGGCGCATCCTCGTCGCCTACGTGATCACCGGCCTGCTGGTCGGTCTGGCGTCGATCTTCACCTTGGCCAAGGGCACCTCGAACCTCGACCAGTCGGTCGGCTCGGGTCAGGAACTCGCGGTGATCGCCGCCGTCGTCATCGGCGGCACGTCCATCATGGGTGGTCGCGGCTCGGTGCTCGGGACGGTTCTGGGTGCCCTGCTGGTTCAAACCGTGAAATCCGGTGTCACGCAGCTGGGCTGGCCGTCGCAGCTCTCCGACTTGTTCGTCGGCATCTTCATCGTCGTCGCGGTGGGAACCGATCTCGTCCGCCGGCGTGCCAGGAGGGACCCATGAGCGTGGAGACACCCGCACCCGTCGCCGAGGAGCCCACCTCCCGCCGCCGCACGGACCGACTTCTAGAGGCGGTGCTGACGCAGCGCATCGTGTTGCTGGCCGTCCTGATCGTCGTCGTGGTCGGGTGGTTGTCCTACCTCAGCGCCAACGGGTACCTCTCTGGCGACTACGACTTCGACTACATGTCGGCAACCCTGATCGACGCAGTTCCGTTGGCGCTGTTGGGTTTCGCCGAACTGGTCGTCATCGTGTCCGGTCGCGGCGGCATCGACCTGTCGGTCGGAGCGATGGTGTCGTTGGTGGGCATGATCTTCGGCTTCGCCTACGGCAAGTGGGGCTGGCCGCTGCTGGCCGCCGTCCTGCTGGCGGTGGTGGTCGGCGGGCTGCTGGGGGCGATCAACGGGTTTCTCGTCGCGCGCATCGGGTTTCCGGCGCTGATCGCGACGCTGGCGACGTACTACGCCTACAAGTCGATAGCGCTGGTGATCAACGACCAGAAGCCGATCAACAGCCCGCAGATCCAGGACCTGTACACCCTCACCGGGTCGGTGAGCGTCCCCATCATCGGTGACTACGTACCCGACGTGCCGCTGGGGGTCTTCACGTTCCTGGTTCCGGTGCTCGTGGTGCTGTGGCTGGCGCTGGGTCGCGGCACGTTCGGGCGCCGGCTCTACGGCGTCGGCACCAACGACGTCGCCGCCCGGTGGGCCGGGGTCGACGTGCCGGGCACCCGGATGCGGGCCTACGTCACCGCCGGTGTGCTGTCCGGCCTGGTCGCGGTCTACATCACCGCCGAATTCGCCTCGGCGCGACCGGATTCGGGTACCGCGGGCAACGGTCTGGCGTTGCCCGCGATCACCATCGCCGTCCTCGGTGGCGTGGCGATCACCGGTGGCGTCGGGCGCCTGGCGGGAGTGTTGCTGGCGACGCTGCTCGTCGTGTGGCTCAACGCGGGCATCATCCTGTACTTCGAGGGCAACACCGGCACGCAGTTTCAGTTGCTCGCCCTCGGCGTCGTGCTCATCCTGGCCGCATTGCTGAACGGTCTGACGACACGACGATTCCGCGGCGGCGACTGACCCGCCCGACAGATGGAGAAGAACACATGACCGTTCTCGACGCGTTCTCGTTGACCGGCAAGCGCGCGCTGGTCACTGGCGGCAACCGGGGACTCGGATTGGCCTTCGTGCGCGGACTGGCCGAGGCAGGCGCCGACGTCGTCTTCGTCTCGCGCGACGGGGACCGCAACGCCGCGGCCGTCGCAGCCTTGGCCGACGACGGCCTGACGGTGTCGGCCTTCGAGGTCGACGTCACCGCGCACGACGGCCCGGACGCGGCGATCCAGGGCGCCGTCGAACGGCTCGGCGGACTGGACCTGTTGCTCAACAACGCAGGCCTGGCCATCCACAAGCCGGCCTTGGAGATCACCGACGAGGAATGGGACCTGGTCTTCGACGTGAACACGAGGTCGTTGTGGCGGCTGAGCCAGCGCGCGGCGGCCCACATGAAGGATCACGGCGGCGGCAACATCCTCAACGTGGGCTCGATCAGCTCGCTGATCGTGAACCGGCCGCAAATGCAGCCGTCCTACAACGCGTCCAAGGCCGCGGTGCACCAACTGACCAAGTCGTTGGCCGCGGAGTGGGCGCCCTATGGCATCAGGGTCAACGCCATCGCCCCGGGATACGTCAAGACCGAGATGGCACCGGTCGACAAGCCCGAGTTCCGGCAGCACTGGATCGAGGACGCCCCGATGAAGCGGTACGCGCTGCCGGAGGAGATCGCGCCGACGGTGGTGTACATGGCGTCGGACGCCTCGTCGTTCATGACGGGCTCGGTCGTCGTCATCGACGGTGGCTACACCCTGTACTGAGGCCGGCCCGACACTTCCGCTCCGGTCAGATGTTTGAGATCGTCGCGACCGTGGAACCTGCTTACCTAGGGTAACGAACTGTTGCTCGCCGACTCTAGGAGATGTCACAGATGAAGCTGTTCGCCGTCATCGGAGGAAGTGCCGCCGTCACCGCCGCTGCCATAGGGGTCGCGGTCCTGCAAGGCCCCGCCAGTACCGGATCGATGGCAGGTGACATGGAGACCGGCGTGACCATGACCCAGACCTCCACCGCGCCGACGCAGCTGTCCGTGGCGCCCCAGATCACCGGTCCAGCGGCTCTCCCGCCCGAAGAGCAGGGCCTTCCTGGCTGATCCGGCTACGGGTCTACGCGAAAGGCCTTGCGTGACAACCGTCACGCCAGGTAGGCAGGACGCCATGGACGTAGGCGACGAACTGTTCGGCCAGCCGTATCAGACTCCGGACGGCGCCACGGTGATCCCCGTGGCGAAACCCGTTGGCGTCTTCGTCGTCAAGGATGGCGTGCCCCGGTGGGCGGCGGCGAACGACGACACGCGGGTCGCGCTCGCCGGCATCCTCGTCGGACTGGTGGCGACGATCCTCGTCGGCGCCACGATGGTGCGCAGGCCACCGTGGCCGCAGCTACACGGGGTCGTGTCGAAGAACTTCTGACGTCTAGTCCTGGACGGCCTTCGCGATCGCCACGTACTTGGTCAGTGCCTCGGAGTTGGCGGCCGCGCCGGCGAGAGTCCGCACCGCGCGGTGCACCACACGAATCGTCGTCCACGCACGGGCGCGGGCCTCGTCCAAGCCGGCCGCGTCGACGAGTGCGTAGAAGCGGGTGCGTACCCCGGCGCGGACGTTGCCCTCGAGCTCGTCCCACCGATGCCACAGCATCGGGGCGATCTCGGCGTGTGGATCCCCGTTGACGGGCTTGGGGCCGATGACCAACCAGGGCTCTCGCTCGCCGCTGAGCATCTTCCGGTAGTGCAGGTCGCCGTGGAGAAGAACGGTGTGGTCGTGGTGCGAGGAGAGGTCGCGACCCGCGGAGACGGCCTGCTCGACCAGTCGGCGCGGGACCGGTGCGCTGCGCGGCAGCCGTTCGAACTCCTCGACCCAACGCTCGACTTCGGTTGTCAGCGAACGCAATTGGGGTAGTGGCGGCACGTGGAGGCGCCGGTAGGAGTCGGCCACCACCTCGCAGGCTTCGACGTCCCACAGCAGGTCGAGATTCTGCGAGCCCGCCCTCTCCAGCAGCAGGGCCCGGCGGTGCGGGTCGGCGCGTAGCAGGCGGACCGCACCCACCCCGTTCCAGCGCCTCAGCGCCAGGTGCTCCTGCTCTGACCCGTCGGCGCCCGCGATCTTCAGCACGGCCGGGATGCCGTCGGGGGTACGCACGTCGGTCACCACCGAGGTCGACCCCTGGATCGGCGGCCCGTCCGGGGTGAGGTCCCACTCGTCGAGCTGGCGGCGCACGCCGGTCGGGAGGTCGGTCACCGTCGAATGGTGGCACGTATCACTGGATCATCGAAACGGCGGCCAGGGGTTAGCCACGCCACGCCCCGTCGCTACGATCGGCGGGCAAGAAGGTTCATTTCGACAAGACGCGGTGACGATGGCCAAGGTTCTTCACGGGCGCGCCGGGGAGTGCGCGGCCTTGCGGGAGCTGTTGACCCGCGTCGGAACCGACGAGAGCCGGGTGCTGGTGCTGCGCGGCGAGGCAGGCGTCGGCAAGTCGGCGCTGCTCGACTACGTCGTCGACGAGGCCAACGACTTTGCGCTGGTACAGGTTTCCGGTGTCGAGTCCGACATGGAGCTGGCCTATGCCGGCCTGCAGCAGCTGTGCGCCCCGTTGATGGACCGAGTCGAGGACGTCCCGGAGCCGCAACGCGAGGCCTTGTCGGTGGCGTTCGGACGAGGCGTCGGCCCCGCGCCCGATCGGTTCCTGGTCGGGTTGGCAGTACTGAGCCTGATGGCCGCCGCCGCGGCGGACCGGCCACTGCTGTGCATCGTCGACGACGCCCAGTGGCTCGACCAGGTGTCGGTGCAGACCCTCGGCTTCGTGGCCCGCCGGTTGATGGCCGAACCGATCGCGATGATCTTCGCGGTACGCGACGGCGTCGCGCCGGTCTTGGAGGGGCAGCCCGAGTTGCGGATCGGTGGGCTGTCCGACGCCGAGGCCAGGGAGCTGCTCGACTCGGTGGTCGTCGGCAAGATCGACGCGCGGGTGCGCGATCGCATCGTCGCCGAGACGCGCGGCATTCCGCTCGCGTTGCTCGAGGTGCCCCGAAACGTGACCGCCGCCGACTTGGCCGGCGGCTTCGGGTCGACGGTGCGACGCACCTCGGCGACTCAGATCGAGGACGGATTCCTGCGTCGCATCGAGGCGTTGCCCGAGTCGACGCGACGGCTGCTGCTGGTCGCGGCCGCCGAGCCGGTGGGTGACGCGGCGCTGTTCCTCCGCGCGGCGGCGCTACTGGGCATTCCGGTCGACGCCCTCGCCCCGGCCGAGGCGGCGGGTGTCATCGAATTTGGTAAGCGGATGCGGTTCCATCACCCGCTGATGCGCTCGGCTGCCTATCGTGCGGCCGATCTCACCGAGCGCCGGGAGGTCCACCGGGCGCTGGCCGATGCGACGGATCCGGACGCCGCTCCCGACAGACGGGCGTGGCACGCGGCGAACGCCGCGTCTGGTCCCGACGACGCCGTGGCTGCCGACCTGGAGACCTCGGCGGGACGGGCTCAGAGTCGCGGCGGCATGTCCGCGGCGGCCACGTTCCTCGAACGCGCCGCGGTGCTGACGTCTGATCCGGTGCTGAGGGGCGCCAGAGCCATCGCCGCCGCGCAGGCCAAGCGCGAGGCGGCGGCGCCCGAGGCTGCCTACGAGTTGCTCGCGATCGCCGAGCTGGGGCCGCTGTCAGATCTGCAGCGAGCCCAGATCGCCCGGATGCGCGCGCAGATGGAATTCGTTCGCAGTCGCTCCGGTGAACCGGGTGCGCCGACCGCGGCGACCTGCGCCTCCCACTTACTGCGTGCCGCAAGGGGTCTCGACGGGATCGACGACGACGCGGCGCGCGACACCTACTTCGAGGCGCTGACCGCAGCCATGTACGCGGGCCGCCTTGGCGAGCCCGGCCTGCTGGCGGCGGTGGCCGGTGCCGGACGTGCCGCCGTCGAGCGCGCCGGACGGTTGCAACGCCCCGTCGACCTCCTGCTCAGCGGAATGACCAGCCGCATCCTCGACGGTCCCGGTGCCGGCGCGGACCACATGCGGTCGGCCCTGGAACTGTGGAAGGTGCACGGCGAGAACGATGATGGACGGGCCGTGCAACCGCCGTTCCCGATCGCCCAGGAGTCGGCCGCCCACGAGTTGTGGGACGACGCGGTCCTGCAGCAGATTGCGACCGACACCGTGCGGCGCGCCCGCGACACCGGCTCGCTGGCCGTGCTGGCGCCTGCCCTGGTCTACCGGGCAGGGGTGCACGTGTTCTCCGGTGAATTCGGCATGGCCCACACCCTCATCGAGGAGGCCAACGCGATCACGGCGGCGACGGGTCACACGCCGGTGAGGTACCACTCGCTGAACCTCGCGGTCTGGCGGGGCGACCCCGATGCCGCCCTGCGGATCATCTCGGCCGCCGCGGCAGAGGGCGTCGAGCGGGGAGAGGGCCGGCTGATCGGAGTCGCCAGGTTTGCATCGGCGGTTCTCTTCAACGGCCTCGGCCGTTATGAGGAGGCGTTGACCGCCGCCCGCGAGTGCTGCGATTACGAGGACTTGGGCGTCTTCGCCTGGTGTCTCTTCGAATTGGTCGAAGCGGCAGCACATCTGGGCGATCCGGCGACGGGTGCGTCGGCCCTGGTCCTGCTGGAGCGCAGGGCCGCCGGGAGTGGGACGGACTGGGGTCTTGGGGTGACCGCCGCCGCCCGAGCCCTCCTGGAGCCGAGCGACGCGGCCGAGCCCATGTTCGACGAGGCCGTCGAGCGGCTGGACCGGGCTGGCGCCGCTCTGCACGGGGCGCGGGCGCGGCTGTCCTATGGCGAGTGGCTGCGGCGGGTGAATCGCCGCGTCGACGCCCGCAAGCAGCTCAACGCCGCGCACGAGGAGTTCACCCGGATGGGCGCGGCGGCCTTCGCCGAACGTGCCCGTCGCGAGCTGGTCGCCACGGGGGAGAAGGTGCGCAAACGCACCCCCGGCGCCGATCGGGGCGCCACCGGCGAGCTGACGGCGCAGGAGACGCAGATTGCGCGGCTGGCCGGCGACGGGATGACCAACCAGGAGATCGGCGCGCAGTTGTTCATCAGCACCCACACCGTGGAGTGGCACCTGCGCAAGGTCTTCGTCAAGCTCGACATCACCTCACGGCGGCAACTGCGCACCATCTCGTGGGCCAGCTAGTCCCCGGGCGTCCTCGCCCGTAGTCCACCGTCGACTACGGAGCACCAAGGGCTCGCATCCCGTGTTCAGCCTCGATTCTGAGACGACACGTTCAGCGAGACCCCAGGAGGGGACACCCGTCGATGACCACCGCAACCGTCGAATCCGACGTCGACATGGCCGCGCGCTTCGCCCGCGACGTGGACCCGCTCCTCGACGCCCTGAGTCGACGCGCGCGGCGCTTGGCCGTCAACGACGCCGACGCCGAGGATCTACTGCAGGACACACTCCTGCACGCCTACCGTGGGTTTCGCTCGTTCGAGCGGGGATCGAACCTCAAGGCGTGGCTGTTCCGGATTCAGTACCACCGCTGGATCAGCACGCATCGCCACCGGCAGCGTCGCCCGGCCGAGGTCGCCGTGGAACGCGTCGGCGACCGCGAACTGGCCGGAGAAGTGGCCCGGCTGTCGTCGGGACGGCCGTCGCCCGAGGACGAGGTGCTGGAGTCGTTGTCGGACAACGACGTCCGTGCGGCTCTGGCGAACCTGCCGGAAGGTACGCGGATGGTGATGTACTACGCCGGGGTGGCGGGGTACACCTACGCGGAGACTGCCGCGCTGCTCGACGTCCCGATTGGCACCGTGATGTCGCGGGTGTCGCGCGGCAGGCAGCGTCTTCGCGTGGCCTTGGCGCACCTCGACCGGACCGGATCGGCCCTCGCCGAACCCGCCGGGCGCAGTGCCTGACGTCACATAGTTCGTGCCCTAACTATTAGCGTACGATTCAAGCATGACCCCTTCGGCCGTCGCCGACACCGACCCCTTGGCGCTCGAACGCCAGGTGTGCTTTGCGTTGGCCGTCACCAATCGGGCCGTGCTCGCGGTCTACCGGCCGCTCCTGGAACCGCTTGGCCTGACCCACCCCCAGTACCTCGTCATGCTGGCGCTCTGGGACCACCAGAAGTCGGCGACGCACGACGCCTCCGCGCTGTCGGTCAAGCAAATAGCCACGGCGCTGCAACTGGATTCGGCCACCTTGTCGCCCATGCTCAAGCGCCTCGAGGCGCTCGGCCTGCTGAGCCGCACGAAGAGCGCCACCGATGAGCGGGCCACCGACGTCGAACTGACACCGGCAGGCACCGCCCTGAGGGCGAAGGCCCTGGAGATCCCGCCTGCCGTCGTCGACCGTCTCGGGGTCGACCTCCCCGAACTCGAAGAACTCCACCGCGTCCTGACGCGAATCAACGCCGCCGCATTGGCGGCCGGCGCGCTCGACGCTCGAACCCAACGATGGGAGTCACCATGACCGCCGAACGACCCACGCCATGGCAGTACGTCGCCTATTCCTACGGGCGGCGCCTGCCGGCGTCGATGCGCAACTGGGTCGCCGAGGACCTCGCGGGCGAAGGTGCGGTCCGCAGGCACATGATTCGCATGGCCATCCCGCCGCTGCTGGTGCTCGCTCCGCTGTGGTTGCTGCCCGCGTCTCTCTACGTCCACCTGGAGATGACGGCGCCCATCTACATCTGGGCCGTCCTGATGTCGCTGGCGCTGAACAAGGTGTGGCGTCGCCACCGTCTGGTCCAGCACGATCTGGACCCCACCTTGGTCGACGCCATCAGGCGCCGCAAGGATGCCCGCCTCCACGACGACTACGCCGCCCGTTTCGGCCCGCGGCCGGAGTCGGCGAAGTGGCAGTCCAACAGCAGCCCCTTCTAGGTGTGATGTCCAGGGAGGTTGTCCCGATTCGTATCGGTGAGCCTGTGTGACAGAGAAGGCCTCCGGTTGTGAAGTGGAGCTGTCTAGGAACCGCTTCATCAACCAGGAGGCCTTCGTGTC
>NZ_JACKVK010000013.1 GCF_025823185.1 Mycobacterium yunnanensis | reverse complement strand
GTGGGTTGTTGTGGTGTAATTTCGATTTTGAACAAATTGGTTTTTGTGTTGTAAGTGTTTAAGGGCGCATGGTGGATGCCTTGGCATCAGAGGCCGATGAAGGACGTGGGAGGCTGCGATATGCCTCGGGGAGCTGCCAACCGAGCGTTGATCCGAGGGTGTCCGAATGGGGAAACCCAGCACGAGTGATGTCGTGTTACCCGTATCTGAATTCATAGGGTGCGGGAGGTAACGCGGGGAAGTGAAACATCTCAGTACCCGTAGGAAGAGAAAACAACAGTGATTCCGTGAGTAGTGGCGAGCGAAAGCGGAGGATGGCTAAACCGTATGCATGTGATACCGGGTAGGGGTTGTGTGTGCGGGGTTGTGGGACCATATTTTCTGGGGCTACCTCCTCAGAGGGCAGTGAGAAAGTGTCGTGGTTAGCGGAAGTGGTCTTGGGATGGCCTGCCGTAGACGGTGAGAGCCCGGTACGTGAAAATCCGACGCCTGCCTTGATGTGTGTTCCCGAGTAGCAGCGGGCCCGTGAAATCTGCTGTGAATCTGCCGAGACCACTCGGTAAGCCTGAATACCTTCTGATGACCGATAGCGGATTAGTACCGTGAGGGAATGGTGAAAAGTACCCCGGGAGGGGAGTGAAATAGTACCTGAAACCGTGTGCCTACAAGCCGTCAGAGCCCTCTCCTAGAGTGGGGTGATGGCGTGCCTTTTGAAGAATGAGCCTGCGAGTCAGGGACATGTCGCGAGGTTAACCCGTGTGGGGTAGCCGCAGCGAAAGCGAGTCTGAATAGGGCGTATCCGCACAGTTGTGTGTGGTGTAGTGGTGTGTTCTGGACCCGAAGCGGAGTGATCTACCCATGGCCAGGGTGAAGCGGCGGTAAGACGCCGTGGAGGCCCGAACCCACTTAGGTTGAAGACTGAGGGGATGAGTTGTGGGTAGGGGTGAAAGGCCAATCAAACTCCGTGATAGCTGGTTCTCCCCGAAATGCATTTAGGTGCAGCGTTGCATGGTTCTTGCCGGAGGTAGAGCTACTGGATGGCCGATGGGCCCTACAAGGTTACTGACGTCAGCCAAACTCCGAATGCCGGCAAGTCAACAGTGTGGCAGTGAGACGGCGGGGGATAAGCTCCGTGCGTCGAGAGGGAAACAGCCCAGATCGCCGACTAAGGCCCCTAAGCGTGTGCTAAGTGGAAAAGGATGTGCAGTCGCGAAGACAACCAGGAGGTTGGCTTAGAAGCAGCCACCCTTGAAAGAGTGCGTAATAGCTCACTGGTCAAGTGATTGTGCGCCGATAATGTAGCGGGGCTCAAGCACACCGCCGAAGTCGCGGCAACCGCAAGGTTGGGTAGGGGAGCGTCCTGCACGCCGGTGAAGCAGCAGAGTGATCTAGCTGTGGAGGGTGTGGGAGTGAGAATGCAGGCATGAGTAGCGATAAGGCAAGTGAGAACCTTGCCCGCCGAAAGACCAAGGGTTCCTGGGCCAGGCCAGTCCGCCCAGGGTGAGTCGGGACCTAAGGCGAGGCCGACAGGCGTAGTCGATGGACAACGGGTTGATATTCCCGTACCCGTGTGTGCGCGCCCATGACGAATCAGCGGTACTAACCGCCCAAAACCACGCTCACCGATCACCTTCGGGTGTGAGGGTGTGTGGGGCTGCGCGGGACCTTCGTTGGTAGTAGTCAAGCGACGGGGTGACGCAGGAAGGTAGCCGTACCAGTCAGTGGTAATACTGGGGCAAGCCCGTAGGGAGAGACCTAGGCAAATCCGGGTCTCACACATCCTGAGAGGTGATGCATAGCCGAGTGAGGCGAATTCGGTGATCCTATGCTGCCGAGAAAAGCCTCTAGCGAGCACACACACGGCCCGTACCCCAAACCGACACAGGTGGTCAGGTAGAGAATACCAAGGCGTACGAGTGAACTATGGTTAAGGAACTCGGCAAAATACCCCCGTAACTTCGGGAGAAGGGGGACCCCTTACTGTCATCACCCTTGCGGTGGGCAGCGGTGGGGGGTCGCAGAAACCAGTGAGAAGCGACTGTTTACTAAAAACACAGGTCCGTGCGAAGTCGCAAGACGATGTATACGGACTGACGCCTGCCCGGTGCTGGAAGGTTAAGAGGACCGGTTAACCCCTCGGGGTGAAGCTGAGAATTTAAGCCCCAGTAAACGGCGGTGGTAACTATAACCATCCTAAGGTAGCGAAATTCCTTGTCGGGTAAGTTCCGACCTGCACGAATGGCGTAACGACTTCTCAACTGTCTCAACCATAGACTCGGCGAAATTGCACTACGAGTAAAGATGCTCGTTACGCGCGGCAGGACGAAAAGACCCCGGGACCTTCACTACAACTTGGTATTGGAGTTCGTTACGGTTTGTGTAGGATAGGTGGGAGACTGTGAAACTCACACGCCAGTGTGGGTGGAGTCGTTGTTGAAATACCACTCTGATCGTATTGGGCTTCTAACTTCGAACCGTATATCCGGTTCAGGGACAGTGCCTGGTGGGTAGTTTAACTGGGGCGGTTGCCTCCAAAAAAGTAACGGAGGCGCCCAAAGGTTCCCTCAACCTGGACGGCAATCAGGTGTTGAGTGCAAGTGCACAAGGGAGCTTGACTGCGAGACGTACATGTCGAGCAGGGACGAAAGTCGGGACTAGTGATCCGGCACCCCCGAGTGGAAGGGGTGTCGCTCAACGGATAAAAGGTACCCCGGGGATAACAGGCTGATCTTCCCCAAGAGTCCATATCGACGGGATGGTTTGGCACCTCGATGTCGGCTCGTCGCATCCTGGGGCTGGAGCAGGTCCCAAGGGTTGGGCTGTTCGCCCATTAAAGCGGCACGCGAGCTGGGTTTAGAACGTCGTGAGACAGTTCGGTCTCTATCCGCCGCGCGCGTCAGAAACTTGAGGAAACCTGTCCCTAGTACGAGAGGACCGGGACGGACGAACCTCTGGTCTACCAGTTGTCACACCAGTGGCACGGCTGGATAGCTACGTTCGGACAGGATAACCGCTGAAAGCATCTAAGCGGGAAACCTCTTCCAAGACCAGGTTTCTCACCCTTTNAGAGGGATAAGGCCCCCCGCAGACCACGGGATCGATAGACCAGACCTAGAAGCCCAGCAATGGGTGCAGGGAACTGGCACTAACCGGCCGAAAACTTACACACACCCAAAAACACCAACTTGGGTTTGAAAGCGTGTAACACCACATTTGCACTCACGTGCACTCGCAACCACACGATCTGTGAATCGAACAGACCACACCCCACCACCAAAAAACACCAGTGGGGCGTAAATGAATAGAGTTACGGCGGCAACAGCGGTAGGGAAACGCCCGGTCCCATCCCGAACCCGGAAGCTAAGCCTACCAGCGCCAATGATACTGCCCACACGGGTGGAAAAGTAGGACACCGCCGAACACCCATTAANGTTACGGCGGCAACAGCGGTAGGGAAACGCCCGGTCCCATCCCGAACCCGGAAGCTAAGCCTACCAGCGCCAATGATACTGCCCACACGGGTGGAAAAGTAGGACACCGCCGAACACCCATTAACCTAAGGCCCCCAACTATGCTGGGGGCCTTAGGCATTTCCGGGCCAATATTCCTCTCGTGAAACAGGCGCGATGCTCAATCGAATAGCGTCGCCACGGGTGACAAGTAATTCCGTTCCATTTCCAGTAGATGCTTCTTCTTGGGTAATCCGCCGCCGTATCCGGTCAAATTGCCATTCGCACCTATCACGCGATGGCACGGCACGATGATGCTGATGGGATTGTGGCCGTTGGCCAAGCCCACTGCCCGCGAGGCGCCAGGCGAACCGATGTGACGCCCAATTTCGCCGTAGGACCGCGTTTCTCCATACGGAATGTCGAGGAGAGCGGCCCACACCCGTCGTTGAAATTCGGTGCCGACGAGGTCCAGCGGCAAATCGAATTCGAGCCGCTCGCCGGCGAAGTACGACTCGAGTTGTGCGACGACGTCGGAGAAGAGCGCGTCGTCGGGCTCCCAGCCGTCCCGACTGGGCTCGTGGGTCTGGTCGACCATTCTGAGGTGCTGGAGTCGGCCATCGCGGCCTGCCAGCGTCAGCAGCCCCACCGGGCTGTCCATGGTGCGGAAGTACACGGTGTCCATCATCGATCCTTCATGGTCGTCTTGGGTGGCCAGTAGTTCACGTCGTGCTCGAGCGTCGTCCAAAGATGTTGGGTCGCATACGCTCTCCACGGCCGCCAGCGACCACTGCGCGCGAGCAGTGGCTTTGGGTCAGCTGGCAGGTCCAGTGCCTTGGCCGCCGCGAGAACACCCAGATCGGTCACGGGGAATGCGTCGGGATCACCAAGACCACGCATGGCGATCACCTCGGCGGTCCACGGTCCGATGCCGGGCAGCGTCAGCAGCTGTTGGCGCGCCCTGTCCCAGTCGCACCCCGGATCCAGGGCGACCGTTCCGTCAGCCAGGGCACGGACGAGTGTGGTGAACGTGCGCTGCCGGGTCTTCGGAAACTTGATGTGCGACGGGTCGATGCACGCGAGCTGCTCGACGCTGGGAAACACGTGCGTAAGACCGCCCTTGGGGTCTTCGATGGGGGTGCCGTAAACCTGCGCCAACCGTCCCGCATGCGTTCGGGTCGCCTTCACCGAGATCTGCTGGCCGATGACGACCCGCAGTGCCAACTCCGACTCGTCGACCGTCCGGGGGATGCGCTGCCCCGGCGCCTTGGCGATCGTCGCCGTCAGGTCCGGGTCGGCGCTCAAGGCGTCGATCACCGCTTCGGGATCGGCATCCAGGTCGAGAAGCCTGCGACACCGGGCGATCGCGCTCGACAGGTCGCGAAAGTCGTCGAGAATCAACTCGCACTGCACGTGGTCGGGATGCGGTGTCAGGCTCACCACCCCGTTTCCGGCGGTCAGGCGCAGCGTACGGCGGTACGCCCCGTCGCGAACCTCCTCGACGCCGTGGGCACCGCTGGCGGCGAGGTGACCGAACAATCCCTCGTAGGCGAAGGGTGTGCGCACCGGCAGCCGCAGGCTCAGCACGCCGGACCCCGTCGGCCGGCCCGGGCCAAAGGTCGTGCTGGCGCGCTGACGCAGTGCGCTCGGGGTGGACGCCGTCACCGACATCACCGTCTCGTTGAACTGCCGGATGCTCGAGAATCCCGCGGCGAAGGCCACGTCTCCGAACGGAAGGTCGGTGGTCTCGATCAAAATCCGGGCGGTCTGGGTGCGCTGTGCGCGGGCCAGGGCGAGCGGATTGGCGCCCACCTCGGCCTGCATGAGCCGCTCCACCTGCCGTGTCGTGTACCCCAGCCGCGCCGCGAGCCCTGCGACGCCGTCACGGTCGACCGTGCCGTCGGCGATCAGCCGCATGGCCCGCGCCACCACGTCCCCCCGGACGTTCCACTCCGGTGACCCTGGGGAGGCGTCCGGGCGGCATCGCTTGCAGGCGCGGAAGCCCGCTCGTTGCGCTGCTGCCGCACTCGGGTGGAATCGGACGTTGCGGGCCAGCGGGGGCCGCACCGGGCAACTGGGCCGGCAATAGATCCCCGTCGTGAGGACGGCCGTGACGAACCACCCGTCGAACCGCGCGTCCTTGGACTGAACAGCCCGGTAGCAGCGGCCGAAGTCGTCGTACATACCTAGACACTTACACGTCGGTACCGACAGCACTGGCGGAAATCCGACACGTAAGTCGAGGGCCCACACCGCGATCACGTCAGGTAGGTTCTCAGCGGCGGTGGCACATTTTCAAATGGCATGTCATCCCGATGTCATTTATGACATGAGGTCGAGCCGATCTGGGCTCCGGGGCTACTTGGACCATGACGAGCGACGCCGCCCGCAGCGGTATTGCTATCGCCGTAGCGCTCCCAACAAGGTGTTGCGCCGCGAGCTTTGTCGACCGCGCCAGTTCGTGCCAAGCGAGGTGCCGACACTCCTGGGTGTTAGAGGCACAGCAATCTTGGATCGGCGCTGGTGACGTCGTAATAGCTGTCGACAGAGGGCGGTGATATCGGAGATTACCCGTCGCTGCGTTCGTGATACTCCGAAGCGGGACCAATCCGTCGGTGGGATTCCTTACCCTCTCCTAGTGGAGTACGGGGGGATCGAGGCATTGCGGGAAAGGCACCCGGCTTGGCGATTGCTGCGTGCCAGCAATTCCGCGCTGATCCTGTCCTTCCTTGGTGAGTTCTTCGTCGAAGCCAATCGAGGAGCTCGCGCAGCGAGCGAGGTCGTAGCCGCACTGGATGATCATCTGCACGCATTGAACGTCGAGATCGTCACGGAGGACGGGCAGGAACGGTTCCCCAGGGACGCGCAAACCTATGTAGATCACTGGGCAGCCACCGAAAGTGGGTACTTACGACGGTTCTACCCACCTGGCGACGATGAAGTGCACTACGAGGTCACTCCAGCGTTCGAGAAGGCGTACGCATGGATTATCTCCCTCAAAGGCAGATCCTTTGTGGGCACCGAATCCAGACTGCACACGGTCGTCGAATTGCTTCGACAGATTGTGCACGGAACCGAGACCGAGCCGGATATCCGGCTAGCCGAATTGCACCGCCGTCGAGACGAACTCGACGCCGAGATCGCGGCCGTCGAGGCGGGAATAGTCACCGTGATGGACGCGACTGGGGTGCGCGACCGCTATCAACAGCTGTCAACCACAGCGAGAGAACTTCTATCGGACTTTCGCGAGGTTGAAGAAAACTTTCGACTCCTGGACCGAGCCGCGCGGGAGAAGATCGCCGCGTGGGACGGGTCGAAAGGCGAACTCCTTGCCGAGTTGGTCGGTAGCCGGTCCGAGATCGCTGGCTCGGACCAAGGGCGCAGCTTCCAGTCGTTCTTACGATTTCCTCCTCTCGGACTCACGCCAAGTTGAACTTGCCGGCTTGCTCGCGAAGGTTTCATCGCACAATGCCATCGAAGCGGACCAGCGGATTCGTGGAATCCACCATGACTGGTCTGAGGCTGCAGACCGAGCACAGCGCACCGTCCGGCTGATATCCGAACAGCTCCGCCACTTCCTCGATGACCAGGTGTGGCTGGAGAATCGTCGCGTTCTGGACCTCGTCCGGGTGGTTGAGGCTGCGGCACTGACACTTCGCAATGAGCCGCCAGGATTTGGGTTGGAAGTCGATCAGCCCGGCGTCGAGATCGCGCTGCCCTTCGAGCGTCCGCTCTACCAGTCGCCAGCGGCGGTCGCGGTCGAAAGCCGGGTTCCCGTCGAGACCGAGGAAGTCGACCCCGACCTCCTCTTCGCACAGACATTCGTCGACCAGGCGCGCCTGGCAGAGATCGTCAGGAGTGTCCTGCCCGAACAAGCGTCGGCCTTGCTGTCCGATGTGGTGGCGCTGCACCCGATCGAACAGGGTGCGGCTGAGATAGTTGGCTATCTCGCACTCAACGACGACGACGTGACGGTCGACATGGATGACAGCGACGAGACGTTGCTGGAGTTTTCAGACTCGCTTGACCCTGGCAACACCAAACGGGCGCGGTTGCCGAAGGTAACGGTGCGGCGCCGATGAGCAATGAACACTCAGTCGCCAGCGCCATCATCCGTCTGATGCAGGGCGTCATCTACCGCGAAGCTGACGAGGACACCTTTCTCACGCTGGATCGCCACGGTGCCGGCGTCCGTGACCATTTCGCTGCTATCGGCATCGACGTGGTGGTTGATGACACGGAGGGCTACGCGTATCTGCGGTCCCGGCCAGAGCAGGATGGAGACGAAGCGCTTCCGCGGCTCGTGCGCCGGCGGGCATTGACGTACAACGTCAGCCTGCTACTTGTGTTGTTGCGTAAGCGGCTCGTCGAGTTCGAAACCACTACCAGTGAAGGCCGACTCATACTCACCACCGACCAGATCGTTGAGATGCTCAGACTCTTCCAAGCAGAGTCCACCAACGACGCGCGGGTTGCGGATCAAGCTGAAGCCACCATCAAGAAGACCGCCGAACTGGGCTTCTTACGGCAGCTACATGGCCAGCGAGACCACTGGGAGGTAAGGCGAATACTCAAGGCATACGTTGACGCCCAGACGCTTTCGAACTTCGCGGACAAGCTTCAGGACTACGCCAGAACAGTCGCCACCGATGTGTAGCAGCACCGAACCTGCAGTCGAACCAACAGTTGGCTCAAGGGCCGGTTACCGACTCCAACACGCAGAAGTCCTGAACTGGGGCACGTTCGACACCAATGTCTGGCGATTCACTCCTGGAGCGGACACCGCCCTGCTCACCGGCGACATCGGTTCTGGCAAGTCGACGCTCGTCGACGCACTCACGACCTTGTTGGTGCCGTCCCACAAGGCGGCTTACAACAAGGCTGCCGGGGCGGAATCCAAGGAACGTACTCTCCGCTCGTATGTCGAAGGGCACTACAAGTCCGAGCGCGTCGAGGCCACCGGCCGCTCCCGCGCGAAAGGACTTCGTGAAAAGAAGGGGACCTACTCGGTAATCCTCGGCGTCTTCGCCAATCATGCCTACGACGAAACCGTCACCCTGGCACAAGTTTTCCAGCAGCGCGACAGTACCGGCCAGCCCTACCGATTCTTCGTCACCTCGACGAAGGAGCTGTCGATCGCGACCGACTTCGCTGACTTCGGCTCGGAGCTGCGGGACCTGCGTAAGAGGCTGCGATCCGGGGGCGCTGAAATTTTCGACGAGTTCCCTAAGTACGCAACCTCACTACGCCGATTGCTCGGAATCCGCTCCGAACAGGCGCTCGAGTTGTTCCACCAGACAGTCTCGATGAAGTCGGTGGGCAACCTCAATGACTTCGTCCGTGACCACATGCTCGAACCGACTGACTCAACTGATCGTGTACGCGAAATGATCTCCCACTTCGATGATTTGACCAAGGCGCACGACGCCGTCAAGCGAGCGAGGGAGCAACTAGAGGCTCTTGAACCCGTCGTACAGACCGCGGTGAAGTACGACGACGCACTTTCAGAGCGCGAGTCACTCGAACGTGAGCGATCAGCCGTGCAATTGTTTATCGCCGAGCTTCGCTCCGGTCTACTTTTTGAAGAGCTCACCGCGCTCGAAGCAGAGGGCGCGGCCCTGTGGAACGAGCAGGACACCGCCGAAACAGAACAACAACAGCTCACACACCAACGCGAGGCACTAATCGAGGAGCGGGCCAAGGCGGGCGGGGATCGCATTGGTGAACTGGAGCGACTTGCCAGGGACGCTCGCGAACAGGCCCAGCAGCGAGCCCGAGCGAGGGTGTTGTTCGGTGCTGCCGTGAGCGACGCTGGATTGCAACCGGTTGTTCGCCGGGAGGACTTTGGAGCGTTGTCCGCGCTCACATCAGCCAGGCGGCCACTACTCACGACCGAGAAGCGCACGCTCGATACAGCAACTGCGGACGCGCTTGGGCGCGACAAAGAGCTCGAACGGAAGGCCAAAGCTGTAGCCGAGGAAGTCTCGAGCCTCGAGCAGCGCACCAGTAATCTGCCGCCCGATCAGGTCGAGTTGCGTGCGGAACTGTGTGCAGACGTGGGGTTGACACCCGAAGATCTGCCCTACGCAGGTGAACTGCTCGACGTGTTCGAAGCGCACGCCGACTGGCGTGGAGCCGCCGAACGCGTACTTCGCGGGTTCGCGCTTTCTCTTCTAGTGCCCCAGCAGCACTATGACGCAGTTGCCCGCTGGGCCAACGGCCGTCGACTGAGCTACCGCGGCCGTGGCGCCAAGCTGGTCTACGAACGCGTTGCTCGGCAGCGGGTCCGCCTTCAACCCGCCCGGCATGACGGGCTGCTGCTTGCCGATTGCATCGAAGTCAAGGACGGATCTTTTCGCGACTACCTAGTCGATGAGCTCGTGAAGCGAGCCGATCACCGATGTGTGGGGGACCTCGAGGAGTTCCGGATGCAACGGCGCGCCGTGACCCGGGAAGGACAGGTTCGCTCCGGCGAGCACCATGAGAAGGACGACCGGCACCGCATCGACGACCCTCGACGCTGGGTCCTCGGCTGGGCCAACGAACGAAAGATCGCTGCGCTGTGTGTCGAACTCACCGAGCTTGAGGCTCAGCGTCAAGTGGCCCTAGGCGAAGTAGCGAAGCTCACCGCGCAAAGGGATGTGCTTCAGTCGAAGCTCGATGCGTTCCTCCGCATCGAGGGCTTCCGAGCTTGGTCCGAGATCGACGTCGATGAGGCGGAGTCGCGGGCGAACGACTACGACGCCGAAGGTGCTCGCCTGCAGTCGGGTTCGTCACGACTTGCGGAGATAAGCCGCGCGCTCGAACAACATGCGCTCCGCGCCGTCGCCGTGTCCGAGATGATCAGGAAGCTCACCGGTCGACTAGCGACCACGGCGAAGGCTGCAGAGCACGCACGGCGGGCCAAGGATCGGGACGATCAGATCGTGGCTGCAAGGCCGACTTCAGAGTTGGTCGCCGCACGCGCGACATACCCGGCGCTGAACGAACGGCTTGGCAACAATCGCCCGTCGCGGGCAGCGGACTGTTCGGAGGCGGAGACAACGCTTTCCAACACTTTGCATGGCCGGATCGAGAAGGTGACCAGGGAGCTCAGCGGCTATGCATTGAACCTGGGTCAGTTCATGGTCGCCGTTCTGAATCGTTGGCCTGAGCTTCGCGCGGACATGGACGCCAACGTCGACGCTCGCCACGACTTCCGAGCGTTCCGCGACCGCGTCGCAACAGACGATCTCCCCCGGTTTGAAAGCGAGTTCAAAGAACAGCTGAACAAGAACGCCATCCAAGAACTCGCCGGGCTCAACAACTGGCTCAATCGACAGGCCGCAGCCATCGACGAGCGCGTCGACCGCATCAATGACGCGCTGGGAGCGGTGCCTTACAACCCAGGGCGCTACATCAGGTTGGAGAAGGAGCCGACCACGAATCAGGATGTTGCACAGTTCCGTTCGGACCTCAGAAGTCTGACGAACGACACTCTCGCTGTCGAGGGCGATCAGTATTCCGAGGAGCGCTTCTTAGACGTCAAGCGAATCATTGAACGTTTCCGTGGTCGCGACGGTTACGCCGAATCGGACAAGTCGTGGACTCGGCGCGTTACCGATGTGCGTAATTGGTTCGTCTTTTCCGCATCCGAGCGTGACACCGACTCCGATGAAGAGTGGGAGCACTACAGTGATTCCGACGGCAAGTCCGGCGGCCAGAAGGAGAAGCTCGCCTACACGATCCTGGCAGCATCGCTCGCCTACCAATTCGGGCTTGAGTGGGGTGCTGAGCAGTCTCGAGATTTTCAGTTCGCGGTCATCGACGAGGCCTTCGGGCGCGGCTCGGACGTCTCAACGCGGTACGCACTGAAGCTGTTCGCGACGCTGGGGCTGCAACTCCTCATCGTCACGCCGTTGCAAAAGGTTCACGTCATCGAGCCCTACGTGAAGGCCATCGGATTCGTCGACAATCCCACCGGGACTTCCTCCCGGCTCCGGACTATGACCATCGAGGAATACCGCACACGTCGTGACGGACGACGACCGTGACCGTCGGCTGGACCATGCCTGCTGACATTGCGGCCACAGTCAGGCGTCGATGGGACGACGGTTCGCTACTGAGTGGGTATGCCAATGGTGAGGCGTTCGATCCGATCGAGGTCTCCATTCGCGGCCCCAAACCGTCGGAGGTCGGCGACGATCTTGGAGCCGCCAGAGACTGGATTGCTGCTCTGGACGCCGGCCGGGTCGGCGATCGTCGGTACGGCCTGCACTGGCAGTCCATTGGAGGCAGGCAGATTGGTCGCAATCAACTGCCCGTCCGTGCCGTGGTGTCATCGCGTGAGCAGGCGTGGGAACTGCTCGGTGTGACCGCCGCGGTTCGTCAGTACGACGACCAATTGCTACTTGTCCAGCAGAATCCCAAGGTTCAACGGTGGGTCATCGATCATCCTCTTCGCGCGCTGGAATTGGCTGCCGAGATGCCGCGGTTGATTGCCGCCTTCGAATGGCTCGATGCTTATCGGCATTCAGGGCGGTACCTGCGCGAGATCAGTGCGCCCGGCGTCGACACCAAGTTCGCGGAACGGCACCGGTCAGTTCTGGCGGAGATGTTGGAGGTTCCGGCGACATCGTCGGGATTCCTTGCGGGCCTGGGCCTTAGGGTCAAGCCCGGTTTGGTCCGCTTGAGGCCCGCGCCGTCACTTGGGCTGCCGGACTGCCTTTCCGAACTGGCGGCACGCCCCGAGGAACCCGCATGCGGCTCGCTATCGAGCCGCATGCGGCGGTGATTGTCGAAAATGAAATCAGCTATCTGAGCGTCGACATCCCGGAGCGTGGCGTCGTGATCTGGGGAAAGGGCTTCGAAGTCGACAAGGTCGGACGGCTGCGGTGGCTGGACGACGCCGACGTTCAATATTGGGGAGACATCGACACACACGGATTCGCCATCCTGGACCGACTGAGGGTGTGGCTGCCACGGGCGCGCTCGGTCTTGATGGACAGAGAGACACTGCTAGCCCATCGAGACCGCTGGGGTAGCGAGGACCGTCCCGCCAGGTCGATTCTGACCCGTCTGACGCCTGCCGAACATGACCTCTACGCCGAACTCGTCGAAGACGGGCTGGGTGAACGTGTGCGCCTTGAACAAGAACGAATCGATTGGCGCTGGGTCGAACGACGACTGCATTGAATCAAATTCAGAGTGAGTCGACGCCATCTCCGACCCGCGTGCGTGGGGGAATAGTGAG
Source organism: Mycobacterium yunnanensis (assembly GCF_025823185.1). Lineage (GTDB taxonomy): Bacteria > Actinomycetota > Actinomycetes > Mycobacteriales > Mycobacteriaceae > Mycobacterium > Mycobacterium yunnanensis. The sequence goes on along the minus strand of NZ_JACKVK010000013.1, from coordinate 835,755 downwards.
CGGGCCGCTATTTGGTCGATGACGGTGTTCGTCAGCGCTGCTCAACGTCACCGACTCCTTCGTCCTGCGTTGCGCTGAATGAGTTTTTTGGTATCGCGGTGTGCTCGAAAACAGAGACACTGATGGGCACGCGGACACATCGTCTGAGGCCCTTTGGCGCGCATCGGCGCGATCGGAGCGCTGCGCTTCGCATGCATCATGACCGCGGCAGCTGGCCGGAACCGAGCAGCAGCTCGACCAGGTCCGAAAGTGCGTGGTATCCGTATTCGCGTTGCTCGGTGTCCTCAATCAGCAGCCATGCCGGATGTTGCTGCGGTTTCAGCTCGTGCCAGAGCCTCTGAATGCGGCCCCGATCGCTGCCCTGCACCTGATCGGCGACAGCTTCTGGATCGTCGATGCAGCAGGCGAGGACCGCGGCGTCATGCAGATGACGCTCCGTGTCCCGACTGTCGGCCATGTAGGCCGCGCCCTTCAACCCGAGAGCCGCAATCACCGAGGGGAGGCTGAAACGCACGGTTTGCGAATCAATGTGGACGGTCACGTTGACCGTGCGCTGAAGTGCACCAGTACTGCCGGGCACCCGAAACACTTCATGCCCTAACGCCTTCGGAGGATGCTGCAGGTGATCTCCGACCATCACGTCGACCACGTCGGAACCGCGCTCGAAGCAGTAGATGAATCCGGTCGGCTTGTTCGGCCGGCGCAGCACGAAGCCGATGCTTTCGAGTCGTTCGCTGGCCCCTGCGAAGCTGATCGCGTCCGTCTCGATGTGCAACACGATGTCGATGTCCTCGGTCGGCCGATGCCGCACGCCGATGCGCGCGGCATGCACCTGCACCATCAGTCCGCCGACTAGCGTCCAGCTGAACTCGGGCAACGCATGGACTACTTCGACGGCGAGCGGCCACGGGTGGGCCCAGCCGCCTGGTGGGGCGTCGACCTCCCAGTGCTCGCGCTCGGTCAACTCAGTCGACCGATCATCTCGGCCAGTCGATCCCTGCCCACACCGCGCGCCCGAGAGTCCATCGACTCCATGAGGTCGAGCGCGACCGTCGCCTCGGGCAGCGGGTCTACCGGGAGATCGAGCAGTCGCAGTGTGATCCGACCGCCGGGATCCTCGCGCAGCTTCAGATCGCGCAGCATGCGGTCCGGCCCGACGTAGAGGTAGCCATCGATCTGCGAGGCGCCGTCACCAGCTAGGCCCCAATCGACAGCCAGTGTGGACATCAAGCCCGTCGGCTTCACGCCCGAGTTGCGGAGGTGTGCGGCCAGGGTGTCGGGCGCCATGCGAACGGTTAAACGCAGGCTCGTGATCGTTGCGCGGCGGCGAGTGAACCGCGCGACTTCGATCGGAGTCATAGCGGCCATCCGATCGGCGATGCGCATCTCATTCGGTCCTTCGGCCGGTCGGCCGGAGAGTAGTGCCAGTGCCACCCATGCTGTTGCCGGGAGTGCGGGGCGGCCCTTGCTAGTGGTGCCGTTGTTCTTAGCCCTGTGGACGGCCGCTGACGGGACGACCACGGTGCGGCCGACATATCGCACATGCCCAAGTTCGCCGCTGGCAGCCAGGCGCTGCGCTTGCCGCTGCGTGACACCAAGCAGCGTAGCCGCCTCGGAGAGCTGCATTTCATCGGCCATAGTTATATGGTCGCTTATGCGACTACATAAGTAAATGCCCGCAATTCGCATGCTCGCAGGAAGCCTTGCGCATCCGGTGTCGGCGGAGTCGCTGGAGCAGCGCGGATGACGAGGTTGGTTGTCACGTGAAGAAAACAACGCTTCGGTCCAGCCGCTGGCGTCCGCATCAGGCGCAGGCGGAGTCGGTGGCGACGCGTCCTCGGATGTGACACGAATCTGAGACAGATTCCGTATGACAAGTTGTGGGACAACCAGAATCACCGCAGTTCAGCGCATCGGCATATGACACGGAATCTGAGAACCTAAACGTCAACAGTCGGCCGCCTGCTCGCCGACCTGCAACCGGTACATGCGGGCGTAGGTGCCGTCCTTCAACGCCATCAGATCGCGGTGGCTGCCGCGTTCGGTGACCACACCCTCGTCGACGACGAGGATCACGTCGGCGTTGCGAATCGTGCTGAGGCGGTGGGCAATGATGATGACCGTCTTGCCCTGCGTGAGCCGATCGAGGCCTTCCATCACCGTCGCCTCGGCCTCGGCGTCGAGCGCCGCGGTGGGTTCGTCGAGGATGAGGATCGGGCTGTCGCGGATGAACGCGCGAGCGATGCCGATCCGTTGACGCTGACCACCCGAAAGGGTGAGCCCACGCTCGCCCACCGCACTGTCGTAACCGTGTGGCATCCGCTCGATGAATTCGTGGGCGTTGGCCAGCTTCGCGGCGGCCACCACCTCGTCGTGGGTCGCTCCTGGACGACCGAACGCGATGTTCTCGCTGATGGTCCCGCGAAACAGGACGGTGTCCTGCAACACGAATCCGATCTGTTCGCGCATGGGATGCAACTGGTAGTCGCAGACGTTCACGCCGTCGATCTGAATCGTGCCGGAATCGGTGTCGCGGAAGCGCGGAAGCAGACTCACGACGGTCGACTTGCCGCTGCCCGTCGGCCCGACGATGCCCACGGTCTGGCCCGGATCGACACGAAACGTGATGTCCCGCAACACCGGAGCATCCTTGTCGTAGCCAAAGGTGACCCGGTCGAAGGCGATGGCCCCCTCGAACGCGGGTGGCTTCTTCGCATTCGGACGCTCGGGAACCACGTAATCGGCGTCGAGGATTGCCTTGACCCGTTCGAAGGCGACCGAGACTGCGGCGATGCTGTTGCTCATGACCGCGAGCTCGCGGATGGGCTGGAAGAACTTGGCCAGGTAGGAGAGGAACACCGTCAGCGTCCCGGCGGTCATCACCCCCGAGACGATGAGAAGTCCTCCCCGCCAGAGCACGAGTCCCGTGCACAGCGCGACCGCCAACCCCACGATCGGTGACAGCAAAGCGGACACGCGACGCGCCCGTAGCCACGCACCGATGGTTTCCTGGCTGGCGCGCACGAGCTGCTGCTCTTCGACGTCTTGACGGTCGAAGGCCTGGACCACTTCGACGGCCTCGAGTCCCTCCTGCAGAGTCGACATCAGGTCGGACTGCCGTGCGCGGACGTCTCGCGTGGCCGATCTGATCATGGCGTTCACGCGCCAGACGAAGACCGCGAGGAAGGGGACCACGGCAATCGCGATGAGCGCGAAGTCCAAGCGCAGCAGCAGCATCACCACGACCATGCCGATGATGGTCACGGTGTCGGTCACGATGTTCAGCGTCGACACCGAAGCGAAGTTCTGGATGGTTTGGACGTCGGTCATGATGGTCGACAGGAGCGTTCCGACGCGGTTCTGGTCGAAGAATGCGAGTGAGAACAGTTGTAGACGGTGAAACGTTCTGACGCGCAAGTCATTTGCGACTCGCTGACCGAGCATCTCGGTCGCGTAATTGGACACGTAGAACGCACACCCACTCACCACCGCGATCGCCACCGTGGCCAGGCCCGCCGCCGCGGCAATCTGCCCCTTACCCTCCCCGCCGAGGAGGGGGAGGCACCAGCTGATCCATGCTGGCGGGGGATGATTCCCGACGACGTTGTCCAAGATGGCCTTCAACGGCCATGGGGCGGCCAGGCTCGTGGCGGTCTGCATGGCCATCGACATGACGATGACCGCGATGCTCGTGCGGTAGGGGCGGAGCAGATCCGCGATCAGGCGCAACATCGCGGGTTGTCTCTCTTCCGTCCAGTTCCGACCCGATTCACCACCGCAGCGTCGTGAACGCGCGACGCTGATGATAGTGACGCGACGACCAACGGGACAGGGGAGCGCCGAGCAAGACGCAGGTTGAATCCAATGGTCCACCGGGCCGTTCATTCCATAGGCCGCCTCGTTCCTTCCTGTTCATCCGCTCGTTGCCTGTTAGACGTGTGGTCGGCGGCCGCTTCCGGTACAACATGTGCACCGGCACGCGGTGACGATCGAAGGAGCAAGAATGTTGACGATGCGGGATCACGGCGTCGAGGACTATGCGGACCTGCGGGACATGGACGCCACGGACGTCGGCGTGCTCGCCGACGACGACCGCGCGTGCCTGACCGAACTGGGCGAGTATCTCGTCAGCGCCGACGCATGGCAGCGATTTTCGATATGGCTGCTGCACAAGCACTTCGAGCCCGCCGACGGCGAGCTGTTCGTCGAGAGCGTCATCACGCAACCGAGGAGATTGCAGACCGCGCTGGTCGACCAGTCCGACGTCGACGTGGACACCCTGCATCCGACCGCGATGCGCTTCGACGACTCGGTCGAACGAGGGTTGGGTGTGGTGGGGATGGAATTCTCGCCGACGGCCGACCTCGGAGCTACGTCACCCATCTCCGACGACGACGAGGCCGTCCTGGCGGGTATCGAGCAGCGCCTGCGCGCGCGAGCCAAGACCAATCGCTTCGGAGTGAAGCTCGTCCGCGATCCCCTCGAGCTGGCGCCCACCGAGGTACTGCTCGAGACGTGCGACTTCGGAAACCGGGTCCTCAGCAGCGACGTCACGGGACGCTCGGAGATCGCGCCGAATACGTTCATCGAGACGGTGTGGAACTTCCGGCCCGCGGTAGACGGGGCGGACAGGATCGTGATGCAGGACTGCAACATCGGATGCTTCAGTGAGCCGACAGAAGGCCACACACTGGCTCATGGTCAGGGAGCTGGCGACGACCACGACGACTAGCACCACGATGCGATTCGCTCGCGCGTGACGCCGAGCGGACGCCGCACCTCAGGCGGGACGGGAAGAGATCATGAGCCTGTTCACGTCCTCGATCGACTGGAACCACCAGTTGACGGTGTCCGCGTGGTGGATCGCGCGCACGTGGGCCGCGAGCGCGGCCGCGGCGCTCCTGACAGGAGCCGCACTGACCCGTTTCACCACGTGGGGTCAGCGCTTCTGGCGCGTCACGGGAGGCTTCTTTAGCGGTCGACGTAGCGTCCGAGTGTGGGCGGTGCTGGCGCTGCTCCTCTTGTCGGTCGTCACGTCCGTACGGCTCGCCGTGCTGATGAGCTACTACAACAACGACCTCTTCTCGGCGCTGCAGACCGCGTTCCAAGGCGCCAGCGCGCACGACGTCGCCAAACGAGACTCAGGTATTCACGGGTTCTGGATTGCCATCGCCATCTTCTGCGTGCTCGCGACGATCACGGTGGTCCGGATCGTCGTCGACACGTATCTGACGCAGCGCTTCATCATCGCGTGGCGGGTGTGGTTGACCGACCGCTCGTGCGCCGACTGGCTCGCCGACGACGTCTACTACCGCGCCCAACTCGCGGGGGACGGAGTGGACAACCCCGATCAGCGTATTCAGCAGGACATCGACGTGTTGACCACCGGCGTGGGTGCGAGCACCAACGCACCGACGTACTACTCGCAGAGCATGCTGCCCTTCGGCGCGTTGAACGCGCTGATTTCGGTGGCGTCGTTCGCGACGATCCTGTGGAGACTGTCCGGCACGGTGACGGTGCTGGGGATCGGCGTTCCGCGAGCACTGTTCTGGCTCGTGATCGTCTACGTGCTGGTGGCGTCGGCCGTCACGTTTCGGATCGGCCGTCCCCTGGTCGAGTTGAGCTATCGGAACGAACAGACCAATGCCGCATTCCGCTACGCGATGATTCGCGTGCGTGACGCGGCGGAGGCCGTTGCCTTCATCGGGGGCGCGGGCGCCGAGCGCCGTCGACTCGCCACGGCCTTCGGGGCCGTCATCGGCAACTATCGGCGCTACCTGGGCCGGACGCTGCGCTTGATCGGATGGAACTACTCGGTGACCCAGGCAATCACGCCCCTGCCCTTCCTGGTGCAGGCTCCACGCCTGTTCGCCGGCACGGTCACCTTGGGCGACGTCATGCAGTCGGGCACGGCGTTCGGGAAGATCGAAAGCGGCCTGTCGTTCTTTCGCAACGCCTACAGCCAGTTCGCCAGCTACAACGCCACCATCGTGCGGCTGGACGGCCTGCTGCAGGACAACGCCCGCGCTCGCCGGTCGCCGAGGATGACCAGCGACCCGAGCGTCGACGGAGTGGTGCGCCTCGACGACGTCGAGGTGCGCTCTCTCACGGGTGACCTGCTCGTCGAGGGTCTGCATCTGCAGCTACGACCTGGTGAGCGGTTGGTCATCACGGGCCGGTCGGGAACCGGCAAGTCGACGTTGTTGCGCGGCCTGGCCGGAATGTGGCCAGCCGTGGGCGGCCACTGGCAACGGCCCGACGGGCCCGGCGAGACGATGTTCGTCTCGCAACTGCTCTACCTGCCGCCCGGCACACTGCGCTCGGCGGTGTGCTACCCAGGCAGCGCAACCGATTTCGGTGACGAGCGTCTACGCGGCGTCCTCTCCGACGTGCTGCTCGACCAGCTTGGCGATCGGCTCGACGAGGAACGCGACTGGTCCAAGGTGCTCTCACCCGGTGAGCAGCAACGTGTTTCATTTGCACGGGTGCTGTTGGCCAGACCTGCGGTGGTCTTCCTCGACGAGGCAACCTCTGCGTTGGACGAAGGCGTGGAAGGTGCCCTCTACCGGGTTCTCGGTGACGACCTGCCCAACCTCGTCGTCATCAGCGTCAGCCACGACGGCCTCGTTCATCGCTTCCACGACCAGCACCTCGAACTGCTGGGAGGCGGTGCGTGGCGGTTGAACGCCGTCGACGCCGCCGCCCGCCCCGCGGAGCGGCGACGGTAACCGCCGACACGACTCCGTGTTGGGTCGCCGGCGTCAACGGGTAATGATCACTGCATGGCCCTCATCCCCACGCCCAATGCCACCATCGACGACGCCGACGTGGCGTGCGCGCTGAGCCGGGCGGTCCGGGTGATCAACCCCGTCGTCGACGTCCTGTCACGCGCGGACCCGTTCGGCTTGAAGGACCGCAGCCACCGAATCGGAGACTCCGCCGGATCGGTCGACCGCGCGCTCGACGCGTTGTCGTGGGTGCTCAACACCGCCGACGTTCCGGGCACTCAGGCCTGGCAGGAGATGAGCCTCGACGATCGGATCGACTGGTGGGTGCACCGCGTCGGTGCCGTCGACACCGTCCTGGTCGCGTTCCCGGGGGTATTCGGCGCCGTGGCCGACCGACTGCCGCTACAGGACGCGCTGGGCTTCGCGAACCAGGCCATCGTCTTGTGCGCCGTCGCGCGCGAGTGTGGCGTCGAGGACTACGGCCAGCAGGTGCGTCTGCTGGCGTCGGTGATGTGCGGCCGCGAGCTGCCCGCCGACGCCTATGACGACACCGCCGCGGCAGACGAGCCCGCGTCGGAGCCCGAGTCCTCCCCGCTGGACGGCACGCCACTGGCGCTGCTCAAGCCGCTCTGGCGGGTGGCGGGGCAGCTGCGGGCCGTCGGCGACGAGCTCGGCAAGCGGTCCCGGCCGCGCCGCATCTTCCGTTATCTCGGGATGTTGCCGGCGGTGGGTGCGGTCGCCGACTACTTCGGCGAGTACGGGGCGCTTGTGCGGGCCGCCAAGGCGGGCCGGGCGTGGATCGCGCGTCAGCCGGCGTCCTCGAAGGGCTAGGCCGGCACCGCAAGCCGCGTGGGTTCGTCGTAACCACGCAGCGTGACCGTCTCACCCAGCGTCCACCGGGCGGCCTCCTCCTCGCCCGCTTCGTCCACGGTGTCGGACGAGGCGACGAGGTGGCCGTCGATTTCCTTCGACAGTTCGCACAGCCGAGCGGCCTCGTTGACCGGCTCGCCGATGACGGTGTACTCGAAGCGCTCCTTGGCCCCGACGTTGCCCGCCACCACCTGCCCCGCCGCGACGCCGATGCCGGCCTGCAGTTCGGGCACCTCGGTGCGCAGGCGCTCGGCCATCCCGCGGGCCGCGGCCAGGGCCTCCTCCTCGGCGTTCTCCAACGCGACTGGCGCGCCGAAGACGGCCAGGACCGCGTCGCCCTCGAACTTGTTGACCAGGCCGTGGTGGCGGTCCACCTCGTCGACGACGACGGCGAAGAATCGGTTGAGCAGTTTGACCACCTCGGCGGCTGGCCGACTGGTCACCAGCTGGGTGGAACCGATGATGTCGACGAAGATGACGGCGGCCGGGCGCTCCTCGCCACCCAGTTCGGGTTGCTGTTTCTCGGCCAGCGCCGCCACCTCGCGTCCGACGTGCTGGCCGAAGAGGGCGCGCACCCGCTCGCGTTCCCGCAGGCCGCCGACCATGGTGTTGAAACCGCGCTGGAGCTGGCCCAATTCGGTGCCGTCGAAGACGACGAGGTTGGTCTCCAAGTCGCCCTGCTCCACGCGGTTGAGCGCGGCGCGCACGACCCGGACCGGGGTGGCGGTCAACCACGACAGGATCCACATCAGGATGAAGCCGAAGACCAAGGCGAACAGCGCGAGAACCACGATGGCCCAGGAGAATTGGGTGGGGGTTTGATTCTTCAGGGTCAGGGCGAAGACGGCCGCGAGCAGGATGCCCAGCACGGGGACGCCCGAGCCGAGCGCCCAGAACACGATGATTCTGCCCAGCACCCCGGGGGCGAGTCGCTGTGGGGGAGAACCGACCTCCAACGCCTGCGCCGCGACCGGCCGCAGGGCGAATTCGGTGAACAGGTAGCAGCTCGCCGAGACGACGATGCCGGGAAAACTGATGCCCAAGAACCACTTCGGGATGAACTGGGTGTCATGCAGGCCGTACATGGTGGTGAGCATGACGGTGCCGATGCCCCAGAGGACCAGCGGCACGCGCGTCAGCCGCCACGGTGCGAAGAAGGTGTTGTACTGGTCGGCCTTGGTGGGCGGGCGCTCTTCGATCGCCCAGCGGACGTTCTTCATCACTCGGTAGGTGGCCCACACCGTGCCGACGATCAGTGCGCCGAACAGGTAAGTCGGGACCACGATGAACGTGATCCAGCGGACGTCGGGGGCGAAGACGTTGGGCGTCGGGAAGGCGACGGTGACGACGAGCGTCGCGACGCCGATGCCGATCAGGTTCGCGACGATCACGAACGTCGTCAGGATGACCTGGATGCGCACCCGCCTGCGGAACTGGCTCTCCGAGACCCGGCCCAGGATCCACGAGCCGTATTCGGGCGTTCCCGAGACGTGACCGCTCTGGCTGGTGACCCGCTCGAGCACCCGGCCCAGCCGTTGCGCCGCGTTCTTCTTCTCCGTCATCGTGGCGTCAGCCTAGTGACCCGCACTCGGCCCTCTATGGTGGTTCGGTGCGCCTCGTCATCGCCCAGTGCACCGTCGACTACGTCGGCCGCCTCACCGCCCACCTTCCCTCCGCGCGACGGCTGCTGCTGTTCAAGTCCGACGGGTCGGTCAGCGTGCACGCCGACGACCGCGCATACAAGCCGCTGAACTGGATGAGCCCGCCGTGTTGGCTGGTAGAGGAGAACGGCGGCGAGCACCCCGTCTGGGTGGTGGAGAACAAGACCGGCGAGCAATTGCGCATCACCGTCGAGGACGTCGAGCACGATTCCAGCCACGAGTTGGGCGTTGACCCGGGATTGGTGAAGGACGGTGTCGAGGCGCATCTGCAAAAGCTCCTCGCCGAGCACGTCGAGCTGCTGGGCGTCGGGTACACCCTGGTGCGCCGGGAGTACATGACGGCCATCGGCCCGGTCGACCTGATGTGCCGCGACGAGCTGGGCCGGTCGGTCGCCGTGGAGATCAAGCGCCGTGGCGACATCGACGGCGTCGAACAGCTCACCCGCTACCTCACCCTGCTCAACCGGGACACGGTGCTGGCGCCCGTCAGCGGCGTGTTCGCCGCCCAGCAGATCAAGCCGCAAGCGCGCACGCTGGCCGTCGACCGCGGGATACGGTGCGTCACTTTGGATTACGATCAGATGCGCGGGCTGGACAGCAACGAGTTCAGGCTGTTCTGAGAGAGGATGGGACATGGGCAAGCGCCGCAACCCACCCCGCAGACAGCCCGCACCCCTGTCCTTCGCGTCGTCGCGCCGCGTCGAGGTCGGGCCCGACGGGTACGACTACGAGGTCAAGGCGGTGGCCGCGTCGAGAGCGGCCAAGACCTATAGATGCCCCGGCTGCGACCACGAGATCAGGCCGGGCGTCGCGCACGTGGTGGTGTGGCCCGCCGACGTCGGCGAGTCCGCGGTCGACGACCGCCGGCACTGGCATACGCCGTGCTGGGCGAACCGCGCCAACCGGGGGCCGACGCGGACGTGGTCCTAACCGTCAGTGTGCGGCGTCGGCGGCCGGTTCGACGAGCTCGACGAGGACGCCGCCGGAATCCTTGGGGTGGATGAAGTTGATCCGCGAATTCGACGTGCCACGTCGGGGCGCGTCGTAGATCAGGCGGACGCCGTCGGCGCGCAGCCGCTCGGACAGGGCGTCGAGGTCGCTCACGCGGTACGCGAACTGCTGCAGACCGGGGCCGCGCTTGTCGATGAACTTCGCAATGGTGGAGTTCTCGTCGAGGGGGGACATCAGCTGGACCTGGGTGCTGCCGCTCGGCGCCCCCCGCACTGCCAGCATCGCCTCGCGGATCCCCTGGTCGTCGTTGACCTCTTCGTGCAGCACGATCATCCCGAGGTGGTCGTGGTACCACTTGATCGCGACGTCGAGGTCGGGAACGGCGATACCGACGTGGTCGACGGCCGTCACCAGCGCGCTGGCGAGGGCCGGACGTGCACCGACATGCTCCGTTGTCATTTAGCCACGGTAACCTTCATGGGAATGATTGCGTAAGTGTGATAGGCCACACATTCTCAGAATCGAAGTTCGTGGAGGTTGGACATGACGACGTCGGTGATCGTTGCGGGAGCGCGTACTCCGGTGGGCAAGCTGATGGGCTCGCTGAAGGACTTCTCGGGCAGTGACCTGGGTGGTGTCGCGATCGCCGGTGCGCTGGAGAAGGCCGGGGTGGACGCCTCGGAGGTGCAGTACGTGATCATGGGCCAGGTGCTGACGGCCGGGGCGGGGCAGATGCCGGCGCGCCAGGCCGCAGTCGCCGGCGGCATCGGCTGGGACGTGCCCGCGCTGACGATCAACAAGATGTGCCTGTCGGGCATCGACGCGATTGCGTTGGCCGATCAGCTGATTCGCGCCGGGGAGTTCGACGTGGTCGTCGCCGGTGGTCAGGAGTCGATGACCAAGGCGCCGCACCTGCTGATCGACAGCCGCGCCGGCTACAAGTACGGCGACGTCACCGTGCTCGACCACATGGCCTACGACGGTCTGCACGACGTGTTCACCGACCAGCCAATGGGCGCGCTGACCGAGCAGCGCAACGACGCCGACCAGTTCACCCGCGTGCAGCAGGACGAGGTGGCCGCCCGGTCGCACCAGCGCGCCGCCGCCGCGTGGAAGGACGGCGTGTACGCCGACGAGGTCGTGCCGGTGAAGATTCCGCAGCGCAAGGGCGACCCCATCGAGTTCACCGAAGACGAGGGCATTCGGGCCAACACGACCGTCGAGTCGTTGGCCGGCCTCAAGCCCGCCTTCCGCAAGGACGGCACCATCACCGCGGGGTCGGCGTCGCAGATCTCCGACGGCGCCTGCGCGGTCGTGGTGATGAGCAAGGCCAAGGCGCAAGAGCTGGGTCTGACCTGGTTGTGCGAGATCGGCGCGCACGGCGTGGTCGCCGGGCCCGACTCGACGTTGCAGAGCCAGCCGGCCAACGCGATCAAGAAGGCGATCGCCAAGGAGGGCATCACGGTCGACCAGCTCGACGTCGTGGAGATCAACGAGGCGTTCGCCGCCGTCGCCCTGGCCTCGACCCAGGAGCTCGGCTTGGACGCCGACAAGGTCAACGTCGACGGTGGCGCCATCGCCATCGGACATCCGATCGGCATGTCCGGAGCGCGGATCACGCTGCATGCGGCTCTGGAGCTGGCGAGGCGGGGCTCGGGGTACGCCGTGGCCGCGTTGTGCGGTGCCGGTGGTCAGGGTGACGCCCTGATCCTGCGCCGCCCGTAAGCGTTGCGGGACACATTCAACGACGCGGCGTAGTAGCTGGCGCCGTCGTCGGGCACAATGGCGGCCATGAGCCGTACCATCGACCGCCACCGGACCGCGGGCTGGTTCCGCATCGTCGCCTTCACCGAAGCCGTCACCTGGGTGGGATTGCTGGTCGGCATGTACTTCAAGTACCTCGGATCGCCCCGCACCGAGATCGGCGTGAAGGTCTTCGGCATGGCTCACGGCTTGGTCTTCATCGCCTTCGTCGTGGTGGGCATCCTGCTCGGCTTGGCGTTCGGGTGGTCGCCGGTGACGTGGCTGCTGGCGTTGCTGGGCAGCATCGTGCCGCTCGGCAGTGTGATCTTCCTCATGTGGGCCGAGCGGACGGGTCGCACCGTCTCGCGCGGCGGGCAGGAGCGTGGCGACCGGGGATCTGGAGCCGGCGCCGCCGCGACCGCTCCGCCAGTCGCCTAGACGACGTGCCAGACTTGTCTACGTGACTCGTCCACGACCCTCCGTCGGCCCCGCACTGGCGGGTGCGTTCGATCTTTCCTCGCTCAAGCAGCCCGCACCGTCGCGCGACGCCCCGGCGGGTTCCTCGCCCGGTGGCGTCGAGGTCACCGAGGCCAACCTCGAGACCGAGGTGCTCGGCCGGTCCAATCACGTGCCCGTCGTCGTCCTGCTGTGGACGCCGCGCAGCGACGCCAGCGTCCAGCTCGGTGAGGTGCTGGCGGCCCTGGCGACGTCCGACGGTGGCTCGTGGGCGTTCGCGACGGTCAACGTCGACACCGCGCCCCGGGTGGCCCAGGTGTTCGGCGTCCAGGCCGTGCCGACCGTCGTCGCCGTCGCCGGTGGCCAGCCCATCTCGAGCTTCGAGGGCGTGCAGCCCCCCGAACAGTTGCGACGCTGGGTCGACTCCCTGCTCAGCGCGACCGCGGGCAAGCTCGAGGGCGGCGAGGCCGGGGACGCCGACGAGGTCGACCCCGAGCTCGAGCGGGCCCGTTCGCTCTGGGACGCAGCAGAATTCGACGACGCGCTTGGCGCCTATCAGGCCATCCTCGACGCGCAGCCCAACCATGCCGAAGCCAAGGACGCACTGCGCCAGATCGCCTTCCTGAAGCGGGCGACCTCTCGGCCGGCCGACGCGGTCGCACGTGCCGATGCCGAACCCACCGACGTCGAGGCCGCCTTCGCCGCCGCCGACGTGGAGGTCGCCCAGGATCAGGTGGTCGAGGCCTTCGAGCGCCTCATCGCACTGGTGCGGCGCACCGCGGGCGACGAGCGCGCCGCGGTGCGCTCCCGGCTGGTCGAGCTGTTCGAGCTCTTCCCAGCCGACGACCCGAGGGTCATCGCCGGTCGACGCAACCTCGCCAACGCCCTGTTCTGACGCGGCTGCCGGTCAGACCGGCTCGAACCACAGCGCCGACAGCGGCGGGATGACCATCTCGGCCGACGCGGGCCGACCGTGCCACGGATCGGCGGTCGCTTCGACCGAACCCATGTTGCCGGCCCCCGCACCGTTGTAGATCGTCGCGTCGGTGTTGAGGACCTCGCGCCAGGTTCCCGTGTGGGGCAAGCCCAGCCGGTAGGAGCTGTGCTCCGAACCCGAGAAGTTGAACACGCAGGCGAGCATCGACCCGTCGTCACCGAAGCGCAGGAAGCTCAGCACGTTGTTGGCCGAGTCGTTGGCGTCGATCCACGAGTAACCCTCGGGGCTGGAGTCGCGGGAGTACAGCGCACGCCGGGTCTTGTAGATCTCGTTGGCGTCGGCGGTGAACCGCTTGATGCCCCCGGAGAAGCCCTGCTCGTCGAGCTGGAACCAGTCGACGCCCCGTTCCTCCGACCACTCCGCGCGCTGGCCGAATTCCTGGCCCATGAACAGCAACTGCTTGCCGGGGTGGGCCCACTGGTAGGCCAACAGGGTGCGCACACCGGCAGCCTTTTGGTGGTCGCCGCCCGGCATGCGACCCCACAGCGTCCCCTTGCCGTGCACGACCTCGTCGTGGCTGATCGGCAGGACGAAGTTCTCGCTGAACGCGTACAGCAGGGAGAAGGTCAGCTCGTGGTGGTGGAAGCTGCGGTAGATCGGGTCACGCTGCATGAAGGCCAGCGTGTCGTTCATCCAGCCCATGTTCCACTTCATCGAGAAGCCAAGTCCGCCAAGGTTGGTCGCGCGGGTGACCCCGGGCCACGAGGTGGACTCCTCGGCGATGGTGACGATGCCGGGGGTGGCCTTGTGCACCGTGGCGTTCATCTCCTGCAGGAACTGCACCGCCTCGAGATTCTCCCGGCCGCCGTGGATGTTCGGCGTCCAACCGCCCTCGGGCCGCGAGTAGTCGAGGTAGAGCATGGACGCGACGGCGTCGACGCGCAGCCCGTCGATGTGGAATTCCTGCAACCAGTACAGCGCGTTGGCCACCAGGAAGTTGCGCACCTCGGCCCGGCCGAAGTCGAAGACGTACGTGCCCCAGTCGAGTTGCTCACCGCGACGGGGATCGGAGTGCTCGTAGAGCGCCGTCCCGTCGAAGCGGCCCAACGCCCAGGCGTCCTTGGGAAAGTGCGCGGGCACCCAGTCGACGATGACGCCGATGCCGGCCTGGTGCAGCCGGTCGACCAGGAATCGGAAGTCGTCGGGAGTCCCCAGACGCGACGTCGGGGCGTAGTACGACGTGACCTGATAACCCCACGACCCGCCAAATGGATGCTCGGCGACGGGAAGCAGTTCGACGTGGGTGAAGCCCTGCTCGACGACGTACTCGGTCAACTGGTCGGCCAGTTCGCGGTAGGTCAGACCCGGACGCCACGACATCAGATGCACCTCGAGGGTGCTCATCGGTTCGAAGACCGGGTTCTTGATGGCCCGCTGGGCCATCCAGTCGTCGTCCTCCCAGGTGTACTGGCTCTTGGTGACTCGCGACGCCCGCTTGGGCGGCACCTCGGTGGCGAAGGCCATCGGGTCGGCGCGTTCGGTGGTGACGCCGTCGGCGCCGTGCACGCGGAACTTGTAGAGCCCGTCTTCCGGAAAGTCCGGCCAGAACAGCTCCCACACCCCTGACGAGCCCAGCGTCCGCATCGGGGCGTCGTTGCCACTCCAGTGGTTGAAGTCGCCGATCAGGCTGACGCCCTTGGCATTTGGCGCCCATACGGCGAACGAGACGCCGCTGACCGGCCCGTCAGCCGTGCTGTAGGTCCGCGGGTGGGCCCCCAAAGCCTCCCACAGCCGCTCGTGGCGGCCCTCGGAGAACAGGTGCATGTCGATCTCGCCGAGGGTCGGCAGGAAGCGATACGGGTCGGCGACGGTGTGAACGTGAGGGTCGCCGTCGCCGTTCGGATAGCTGACCTCGAGGCGGTAGTCGATCAACCCGGTGAACGGAAGCGCGACCGCGAACAGGGCGTCCTCCACATGGGTGAAGGTGTAGCGCTCCTTGCCGACGAGCGCGACGACTTCCAGTGCGTTGGGCCGCAGCACCCGGATGACGGTGTGGTCGTCGTACTCGTGGGCACCGAGGATGGAGTGCGGATCGTGGTGCGTGCCCCACAACAGGCGGGAGAGCTCCGACGGATCGGGCCGCAGGTTCTTGGTGGTGACGTCGTTGGTGCTGGTCATGTGAATCAGTCCCTCCGCAGCAGCTCGAGCCGCTTGTCGGTCGGTATGTACGGCATGTTCAGGATGTGTGCGACGGCCCGCCCCGGTTCGATGCGAACGTAATTGGCCTCGCCCCACTGGTATTCGTCTCCGGTGATCTCGTCACGCACCCAGAAGCGGTCGTATGGGGACATGCCGAGCGCTGCCATGTCCAGCCGAAGGGTGCCCTCCTCGGGGCCGAACGCGTTGAGCGTGACGACGACCAAGACGCAGTCACCGCTGATGGGATCGAACTTGCTGTAGGCCAGCAGGGCGTCGTTGTCCACTTCGTGGAAGGTGATGGAGCGCATCTCGGCCAAAGCGGGGTGCAGCTTGCGGATCTCGTTGAGCCGGGTGATGAAGGGCTCGAGCGAATTGCCCGCGGCCAGGGCGCCATCGAAGTCGCGCGGGCGCAACTCGTACTTCTCCGAGTTCAGGTATTCCTCGCTGCCCTCACGTACGGCCTGACCCTCGAACAGCTCGTACCCGGAGTAGACACCCCACGTCGGGCTCATCGTCGCGGCCATCACCGCCCGGATGGCGAACATGCCGGGGCCGCCGTACTGCAGGATCTCGTGCAGGATGTCCGGCGTGTTGACCCACAGGCTTTGGCGGGCGTAATCGGCGTGTTCGGCAATCTGCTCGCCGAACTCGGTCAACTCCCACTTGGCCGTGCGCCAGGTGAAGTACGTGTAGGACTGGGTGTACCCGAGCTTGGCGAGCCCGAACAGCCGGGCCGGACGAGTGAACGCCTCGGCGAGGAACAACACGTCGGGGTCGTCGTTCTTCACCTCGCCGATCAACCACGCCCAGAAGTTCGGCGGCTTGGTGTGCGGGTTGTCGACCCGAAACACCTTGACCCCGTGCGACACCCAGAACCGCACCACGCGCAGCACCTCGGCGTAGATGCCCGCCGGGTCGTTGTCGAAGTTGATCGGGTAGATGTCCTGGTACTTCTTGGGCGGGTTCTCGGCGTAGGCGATCGTGCCGTCGGGCAGGACCGTGAACCACTCGGGATGATCCTTGGCCCACGGATGGTCCGGCGCGGTCTGCAGCGCCAGGTCCAAGGCCACCTCGAGACCCTGGTTGCGCGCTTCGGCCACGAAGTCGTCGAAGTCGTCGATGGTGCCGAGTGCGGGATGCACCGCGTCGTGCCCGCCCTCGTCGCTGCCGATCGCCCATGGCGAGCCGACGTCGTCCGGGGCGGCGGTCACGCTGTTGTTGCGGCCCTTGCGGTGCACCTTGCCGATCGGGTGAATGGGCGGCAGGTACACGATGTCGAAGCCCATGTTGGCGATTCGGGGCAGCGTCTTGCTGGCGGTGTTGAACGTGCCGTGCACCGGCTTGCCTTCGCCGTCCCAACCGCCGGTCGAGCGGGGGAAGATCTCGTACCAAGCGCTGAACCGGGCCAGGGGGCGGTCGACCCACACGCCGTACTGCTCACCGCGCGTGACGAGTTCGCGCAGCGGATAGTCGTGCAGCAGGGCCGTGACCTCGGGTGCCAGCGCGGCACCCGCCCTGGCGAACGGGTCGCCGGGCGTGCGCAGGTTCTGTGCCGCCTCCAGGAGCGGATAGCGGTCTTGGCGAGGGACGGCGGTCGCGGCGCGTTCGAACAGCTGTGCACCGACCAGCAGATCGTTGTCCAGCTCTGCCTCGCCCTGACCGGCGTTCAGCTTCGCGGTGACGTTCTTGCGCCACGTGGCGATGGGGTCACCCCAACCGTCCACCCGGTAGGTCCACAAACCCACGGCATCGGGGGTGAACTGACCGTGATAGGTGTCGGGTTCACCGCCGGGTTCCATCGGCAACCGCTGGGGCTTGACGCGCGGCGAGACGCCGACGACCTCTTCGATGGGCACGGCCTCCACGTGGGGTGTTGCCAGCCCCGGCGGTGCTGCGGCCAACGACGGATAGCTGGTGCCGTGATAGCGCACCACCAGCGTCGCAGACACCGCGTCGTGGCCCTCGCGCCACACCACGGCCTTGATCGGCAGCACCTCCCCGACCACGGCCTTGGCCGGGTATCGGCCGTTGGAAACTACCGGTGCGACGTCGTCGATTTCGATTCGACCGGCCACCACTGCTCCTTACGCCCGCGGTCGAACCGCAGGCTGTCATGTGCTCGATTACCTTGTCGCGCTCTATACCCACCGTAGTGTCCGACTGAACCCCGCGCGCCGGATGGACCGGTCGGCGTGACCGTGACCGCCGCGAGCAGTGGGTAGGGTCAATCCGCGTGAAGGCACTCCGTGGGTTGACCGTTCGCACCCACCTTCCGGAACGTCTCGCCGCGATCGAGCGCCTGTCGGTCGACTTGCGCTGGTCATGGGACGAACCGACGCAAGAACTGTTCGAGACAATCGATTCCACGCTGGCCGCCGACGACGAGCTGGGTCTCGTGACACTCGCATGAGCCGCATCTTCGAAGTCGCCGTCGACGGCGGGCCGTATGCGCTGGCCGCCGGTTCCGACGGCGCGATGTGGGTGACGCTGGTCCATCGCGGCGCGATCGCCCGGGTGGGTGCGGGCGGAGACCTCGAGGTCCATCCGGTGGCCGAGGGCAGCAAGCCGTCGATCATCACCGCCGGTCCCGACGGCGCGCTGTGGTTCACCCGTGCGGGTGACGACCGGATCGGCCGGATCTCCACCGACGGCCACCAGTCGGACTACGAATTGCGCAGTGGGAGTGCTCCGTTCGGGATCACGACCGGTCCCGACGGCGCGCTGTGGTTCACGGCCATGGGGACCGGCGTCATCGGCCGAGTCGACGTCGACGGCGACGTCAGCGAGCAGGCCGTCCCCGGTGGCATGCCGTCGTCGATCATCACCGGACCGGACAACGCGCTGTGGTTCACGCTCAACGGAGCCAACGCCATCGGGCGCCTACACCGCGGCGAGCTCGAGCGCCGGACGGTGCCGACGCCCAACTCGGGGCCCGTCGGCATCGCCCAGACCCACGACGACGCGGTGTGGTTCACCGCGGTGCTCGCCGACAAGGTGGGCCGCATCCCGCTCAACGAGGCGATGCAGGAACTCGACCTGCCTGGCAAGCCGCACGCGGTGGTCGCCGACCCGTCCGGCGGGGTGTGGGTGAGCCTGTGGGGCGCCGACCAGATCGCCCACGTCAGCGCCGACGGCGAGGTCGACACGATCGACCTTCCGGCGGGCAGTGAGCCGCACGGGTTGGCCATCGGAGGCGACGGGGCACTGTGGGTGGCATTGGAGGCCGGCTTCGTGATGCGCTTGCCGACGGCCTGACGCCTCAGCCGAAGCGTGCGAAGCAGCGGTCCTGGTCACCGAGGACACCCAGCCGGAACGCGTCGATGCGGGAGAACCCCGACGGCACCGAATCGCCGTTGACGTCGCTGGCGGCCAGGCCGTTGACGAGGATGCCCGAGACCGCCTCGTCGACGTCGCCCGCGGTGAGCTGGATCGTGTCTCCGGCGGGCGTCGCGATGTTCTCGGTCATCCGCACCGTCGCCACCCCGGTGAGGCACGCGGTCCGCAGCGCGGCCTTGGCGTCGTCGAGGGCCACGCCACCGCGTTCCTTCTGCATCGCCTGCATGAACCGCGACACGACCACCGAGTAGGCGGTGTTGTCGCCGGTGAGCACCCCGCTGCCGTCGACGCTCTGAGCGCCGAGTTCCTCCAGCGCAGGCAGGTCGACGGTGATGGTGTTGGTCGCCGGGCAGTAGGACGCCGGTCCGCCGGAGCGGGCGTCGGGGCAGTCCGATCCGACGAAGACCAGCCGGGGCGGGTCCGCCGGGTCGAACGCGACGTTCATCGCGTCGACGATCGAGGTCACCGACTCCTTCGTGACCGGCAGCTCGCCGGTCTCGTCGTCGGGCAGCAGGACGGGCAGGCCACCGCGCCGCTGCGTGATCTCCTGCAGGTCGATCGCCTTGCACGCCGCGGCACCGTCGGTGAAGCCGAACTGGAACGCCGACACACGCTCGAACGCCGAGCCGTGTTCGTCTTCGCCGGCCTCCCCGTCGCTCTCGGTGAGCAGCGGGTCGCGGAACGCGATCGTCGCGGCGAGCAGGTCGTTGAGCCCGTCGCCGGTGCTGAGGGTGAACCGGGACGAGGACCCCTCGGCGACCGAGCGCATGTACACCCCGGCAAGGCAATCGGCTTGCTGCTCGCCGACGATGGTCGGCGTGCGGTCCGAGAGCAGGCCAGCCTGGTGGGCGACGGAGTGCCCGTACTCGTGGGCGAGCACCATCGTCACCGCCATGTCGCCGTTGGCATCCCGCAACTGCGGCAGCAATTCACCTCGGTCCCAGCCGATGGTGTTCTGGTCGAGGCAGTAGCCGGCGTTGACCAGGCCCGTCACGCTGTCCCCGCAGAAGTCGACGTCGTCGTACTCGGTGGAGTCCCAGGAGACGAGCTCGTCGACCGGCGTGAAGTCACCGTCGAACGTCTCGGCGTAGTGGGTGGTCCAGAACTCCTCGATGTCGCTGACCGCGCTGCCCGCCAGTTCGTCGACGTCTCCGCCGTCGGTGTTGGAGACCTCACGCGAGGGTGGCTCCGCATCGTCGCGCAGGCCCGTCGGACCGTCGACCGCGGGCATGCCCGCGACGCTGAACGGGTTGGCGAACACCGACACCGGCGTGCCACGAAGCGTCGTCGTGCACGACGTGAGGACGAGGGCGCCGGTGGTCACGGCCATCAGGGTCGTCAGGTGCCGTCGCTTCATCGACGCCGCCCCTTCTGCTCCGCCCGGCGCCGGGTCGGCGCGCTGGTGTACGTGCAGGCCAGGATAGAGATGTCCGCGGACCCCGATCCCAACTTCGAGTCGTCCTACCCGTCGCGCAGGCGTTCCAGGGCCCGTCGGACCTGGCTGGGGTCGGTGGTCGCCCAGAACGGCGGCAGCGACGCGCGCAGGAACCCGGCGTAGCGGGCCGTCGCCATCCTCGAGTCCAGAACCGCCACCACGCCCCGGTCGTCGACGCTGCGGAGCAGCCGCCCTGCGCCCTGGGCCAGCAGCAGCGCCGCGTGGGTGGCGGCGACCGCCATGAACCCGTTGCCCCCGTGGGCGGCCACCGCGCGCTGACGGGCCGTGACGAGCGGATCGTCGGGGCGGGGGAAGGGGATTCGGTCGATGAGCACCAGCGACAGCGACGGCCCGGGCACGTCGACGCCCTGCCACAGCGACAGCGTGCCGAACAGCGTGGTGGCGTCGTCGGCGGCGAAGCGGCGCACCAGCGCGGAGGTGGTGTCCTCGCCCTGACACAGCACGGGCGTCGACAGGCGACCGCGCATGGCCTCGGCCGTCGCCTTGGCGGCGCGCATGGAGGAGAACAGGCCCAGCGTGCGGCCGCCCGCCGCGGTGACCAGTGCCTCGATCTCGTCGAGCTGCTCGGCCGACCCGGTGCCGTCGCGGCCGGGCGGCGGCAGGTGCGCGGCGACGTAGAGGATGCCCGACTTGCCGTGGGCGAAGGGCGATCCGACGTCGACGCCCTTCCAGGTGGGCGCCTCGGCACCGGTCAGGCCCCAGGCCCGCGCCATCGAGTCGAACGTGCCGCCGATGGTCAACGTCGCCGAGGTCAGGATGACCGTCGACTGCTCGAAGAGCCTGTTGCGCAACAGCATCGCCACCGACAGCGGTGCCACCCGCAGGATCGCCCGCCGACTCGACCCCCCGGTCGCTCCGCTCCTGCCCGCCGAAGTACCCCGCACCTCGTCCTGGTCCACCCACACCACGTCGGTGCGGTCGGGGATCGCCGGCCCGAAGGAGGTCAGGATGCGCGACGCGGTGTCGCTGACGTCGTTGAGCGCCGTGACGGCTTCGTTGCGGGCGGCTGCCGCCTTGGGATCGGCCGGGGCGGTGTCGATCGCCATCCGGACGCGGTCGGCGGCATCCCGCAGTGCGGTGAGGTAGGTGGCCATCTCCTCGTCGAGGACGTCCTTGCGGCCGGGTTCGGTGTCGTAGAGCGCGGAGGTGAACGTCGCCACCGACGCCTCGAAGCGTTCGGCGGTTTCCGGCTCGACGAGGCGCGCGGAGCGCCGCAGGGCCACGCCGAGCATGGTGGCCGACAACTCGCCGGTGGCCACGCTGGTGACCCGGTCGACGAGTTCGTGAGCCTCGTCGACCACGAGGAGTTGGTGCTCGGGCAGCACGTTGATGTCGGAGATCGCGTCGATGGCCAACAGGGCGTGGTTGGTGACGACGACATCGGCCGTGGCGGCGGTGCCCCTGGCCTTCTCGGCGAAGCAGTCCGCGCCGTAGGTGCACCGGGCGGCACCGAGGCATTCCCTGGCGGACACGCTGACCTGACCCCAGGACCGGTCGGCGACACCGGGAACCACGTCGTCGCGGTCGCCGGTCTCGGTGTCCGACGCCCACTCCATCAGACGCTTGACCTCGCGGCCCAACGCGGTCGTCGCCACGGCGTCGAACAACTCGTCCTGCGGCAGGTCGTCGGAGTCGGTGGCCCCGCCGTGAACCTTGTTCAGGCACAGATAGTTTCCGCGCCCCTTCAGCAGGGCGAACTCGGGGCGCCGCGGCATCTCACCGGTGAGTGCGTCAGCCAGCCTGGGCAGGTCGCGGTCGAACAGCTGACGCTGCAGCGCGATGGTCGCGGTCGAGATCACGACCGGTTCGGCCCGCTCCATTGCCCGCTTGATCGAGGGCACCAGGTACGCCAGCGACTTTCCCGTGCCGGTGCCGGCCTGCACCGCAAGGTGCTCACCGGTCTCGAAGGCGTGGTCGACCGCCTCGGCCATCTCGATCTGGCCGCTGCGTTCGGTACCGCCGAGCGCGCTGACGGCCTTGTCCAACAGTTCCTTGACGTCGCCCGTCACTGCTCCTCAGGCCCGTCGCGTGGCGTCGACCATGCGGGTGGGGATCGCCGGCTCGCCGCTGGAGAGCCCCAGCCCGTCCCACGGCAGGCTGACGAGCCCGGCGGCGACGCGGTTGCGCGCGGCCTGCAGATCGGCGTCGGCGACGACCTCGCCGCCGCGCACCAACGGCTGCGCCAGCGCGGTGGCGACCAACCCGTCGACCTGGACCGCGGGGCTGCTGACCAGCTGCACGACCTCCTCGACGACCGTGCCCGTCGGCTTGGCCAACCGGTAGGCCTGCTTGCGGCCGCCGTGGGACTCCTTGTGGCTGCTGCGCTTGGCGACGGGGACACCGTCGACCTCGACGAGCTTGTAGACCATGCCCGCCGTTGGCGAGCCCGACCCGGTGACCAGGGAGGTGCCCACGCCGTAGGAGTCGACCGGCTCGGCGCGCAACGCGGCGATGGCGAACTCGTCGAGATCGCTGGTCACCACGATGCGGGTGTTCGTCGCGCCGAGCTCGTCGAGCTGCGCGCGGACCTTGCGCGCCAGCACGCCAAGGTCGCCGGAGTCGATGCGGACCGCACCGAGGTCCGGGCCCGCCACCGCCACGGCATTGGCCACGCCCGCGGTGATGTCGTAGGTGTCGACGAGCAGCGTCGTGCCGACGCCGAGCGCCTCGACCTGGGCGCGGAACGCAGCCTGCTCGTCGGGTCCGTCGGGGGTGGTGTGCAGCAGCGTGAACGCGTGGGCGCTGGTGCCGAGCGCGGGAACGCCGTAGCGGCGCTCGGCCTCGAGGTTCGACGACCCCGTGAACCCCGCGACGTAGGCCGCACGCGCCGCGGCGACGGCCGCCATCTCGTGTGTGCGCCGGGAGCCCATCTCGATGAGCGGACGTCCCTCGGCGGCGCTGACCATCCTGGCTGCCGCGGAGGCGATCGCGCAGTCGTGGTTGAAGATGGACAGTGCCAGGGTCTCGAGCAACACGCACTCGGCGAAGGTGCCGTGCAGGGACAGCACGGGGGAGCCCGGAAAGTACAGCTCGCCCTCGGGATAGCCGTCGACGTCGCCGGAGAAGCGGTAGTCGGCCAGGTACGCCAGGGTCGCCTCGTCGAGGAAGTCGGCCACCAGGGCCAGGGCGGTCTCGTCGAACCTGAAGCGCGGCAGTGCTTCCAGGAACCGGCCCGTGCCGGCGACGACGCCGTAGCGACGACCGTCGGGCAGCCGCCGGGCGAACACCTCGAAGGTGGTCCTGCGTTCGGCGGTGCCGTCACGCAGCGCGGCGGCGAGCATGGTCAGCTCGTACTTGTCGGTTAGCAAAGCCGTCGCCGCGCACTCCTCGACAGTGCGATCGTGGGAAGTCACGGTGCCAACCGTATGCCAACCGTGGCCGTTCGGACCGACGCCGAGACGGGTGTCTATTCTTGGCGGCATGGTTACCCCGGCGCGAACCAAGCCAGGGACTCGCGTGGAGCGCGGCGCGGAGACCACCACGGACGAATCGGCGGCCACCGAGAGTCCTTGGGTCACCCTCGTCTGGGACGATCCGGTGAACCTCATGTCGTACGTGACCTACGTGTTCCAGAAGCTCTTCGGGTACAGCGAGCCCCACGCGACCAAGCTCATGATGCAGGTGCACGAGGAAGGCAAGGCCGTGGTGTCGGCGGGAAGTCGGGAAGCCATGGAGATCGACGTGACCAAGCTGCATGCGGCGGGGCTGTGGGCCACCATGCAGCAGGATCGCTGAGCCGGCCCCGTCGTGCGAAAGTGGAAGCGGGTGGAAACCGCTGAGGGCCCGCGGTTTCGGTCGGCGCTCGACGCGCACGAGGCGACGTTGCTGCAAAGCCTGGTCAACTCACTGACCGAGATGCTCGACGAGCGCGAAACATCTTCGCCCACCGACGAACTCGAGGAACTCACCGGCATGCGCACCGGCCACTCGACGCCGCCGGAGGACGACACCATGCTGCGGTTGCTGCCGGACTTCTTCCGGCCTCAGCACGACCATCCGGCGGGCTCGCGCACCGCCGAGAGCCTCAACAGTGCACTGCGCAGCCTGCACGAGCCCGAGATCATCGAGGCCAAACGACATGCCGCTCAACGGCTTCTGGACACCCTGCCCCTGAGCGGCGGCCGATTCGAGATCGCCGAGGACGACGCACACTGCTGGGTGGCATGCGTCAACGACGTCCGGCTGGCGTTGGGCACCATGCTCGAGATCGGCGCCGACGGCCCCGACCACCTGCCTGCCGAACACCCGATGGCGGGTCACCTCGACGTGTACCAGTGGCTGACCGTGCTGCAGGAATACCTGGTTCTGGGGCTGATGGGCAAGCGTTCTTGACCGGCTCCATCACCGACGTCGCGGGCATCCTGGTCGGCAACCACCACCGGCTCGACCCGGACGCGACGCTGGGGACCGGTTGGGCGTGCGGCACCACGGTGGTCCTGGTGCCGCCGGGCACCACCGGTGCGGTCGACGTGCGCGGTGGCGCGCC
Source organism: Mycobacterium yunnanensis (assembly GCF_025823185.1). Taxonomy (GTDB): domain Bacteria; phylum Actinomycetota; class Actinomycetes; order Mycobacteriales; family Mycobacteriaceae; genus Mycobacterium; species Mycobacterium yunnanensis. The sequence continues at coordinate 810,932 of NZ_JACKVK010000013.1, read as the reverse complement.
AGGCACCCGCGAGACCGACCTGCTCGACCCCGCCAACAGCGTGCGCTACGTCGACGCCGTCGTCCTGACGGGCGGTAGTGCCTACGGACTTGCCGCCGCCGACGGCGTCATGGGCTGGTTGGAGCGCCACGACCGCGGTGTCGCCATGGACGGCGGCCTGGTGCCGATCGTGCCCGCCGCGGTCATCTTCGACCTTCCCGTCGGCGGCTGGGCGTGCCGCCCGACCGCCGAGTTCGGGGCCGCCGCGGCCGACGCCGCCGGCGTCGAGGTGCCGATGGGCAACGTCGGCGCCGGGGTGGGCGCCCGGGCGGGCATTCTCAAGGGCGGTCTGGGCACCGCGTCGGTGACGCTCGAGGACATCGGCGTCACCGTCGGCGCCGTGGTGGTGGTGAACGCGGCGGGCAACGTCGTCGACCCGAGGACCGGGCTGCCCTGGATGGCCGACCTCGTCGCCGAGTGGGGACTGACTCCGCCGCCGGCGGATCAGATCGCGGCACTGCAGCGGCGGGAAGCCGAGGAGTCGCCGCTGAACACCACCATCGCCGTCGTCGCCACCGACGCCGCACTGAGCAAGGCCGCCTGCAAGCGCGTGGCCGTCGCCGCGCAGGACGGCCTGGCGCGCACCACGAGACCGTCGCACACGCCGTTGGACGGCGACACCGTCTTCGCGCTGTCCACCGGAGCCGTCGAGGTCGCACCCGCATCCGACACCCCGGCCGCGATGTCGCCGGAGACCAGACTGGCCACCCTGGTCGGGACGGCCGCCGCCGACTGCCTGGCCACCGCCGTGCTTGCCGCGGTCGTCGCCGCCGACACGATCGCCGGCGTCCCGAGCTACCGCGACCTGGTGCCGGGAGCGTTCACGGCGTAGTGGGCCCCGGCGCGCGCCGGTAGCCTCGAGAGGACACGCAGACGCGTCGGAAGGGGCGGCTATGGCGACCAGCGGACCGGGCCTGTCGGCCGACCCGAAGAAGCCGGGCTGGATGATCGGCGGCACCACCGTCCTCGCCTTCGTCGCCCTGCTCTACGTCGTGGAGGCGGTCGACCAGGTGTCCGGCAGCCGGCTCGAGCAGGACGGCATCCGGCCGCTGGAGGTGGACGGACTCTGGGGCATTCTGTGGGCCCCGCTGCTGCACGCGAACTGGGCGCACCTGGCCGCGAACACCGTGCCCGCGCTGGTGCTCGGCTTCCTGGTCTCCCTCGCCGGGATGGCCCGGTTCGTCTACGCCACCGCGATCGTCTGGATCCTTGGCGGCCTTGGCACGTGGGTGATCGGCAACGTCGGCGCACCGGCCGGGGTGGAGACCAACCACATCGGCGCCTCGGGGCTGATCTTCGGGTGGCTGACCTTCCTCATCGTGTTCGGCTTCTTCACCCGCCACGCCTGGCAGATCGTCGTCGGCATCATGGTGTTCCTCGTCTACGGCGGTGTGTTGTGGGGCGCGCTACCCGGCACCTTCGGAGTGTCCTGGCAGGGCCACCTCTGCGGTGGTGTGGCCGGGGTCTTCGCCGCGTACGTGCTGTCCGGTCCGGAGCGGCACGCGAGGGCGAGGCGGCCGGCGAAGACCATCCCGCGCGCCGGCGTATGAGCGCCGCATGCGCTTTGCTGAAACGGCTCGTGGTCGACATTTACGACGCGTCGCACCCCTCGGTTTGGCCGCCGTCGTGCTAGCTCGAAGGTCACGATTCGACCACTTCGAGAAACTCGTGACGAATTGCACTGATGTCTTCGTCGCGAGGATCGCGGGCATGGCAAGCTGATGGGCGTGCGAGTCACCGTACTGGGGTGTTCCGGTAGCGTCACCGGGCCGGATTCGCCTGCCTCGGGGTATCTCGTCACCGCACCGGACACCCCGCCGCTGGCGGTCGACTTCGGCGGCGGCGTGCTCGGCGCGCTGCAGCGCCACACCGATCCCGGCACGGTCGACGTCCTGCTGTCGCATCTGCACGCCGACCACTGTCTGGACCTGCCCGGCTTGTTCGTCTGGCGTCGCTACCATCCCACGCCCCCCGAGGGTCGCGCGCGCATGTACGGACCGTCGGACACCTGGTCGCGGCTTGGCGCGGCGTCCTCGCCCGAGGGCGGCGAGATCGACGACTTCACCGACATCTTCGACGTCCGTCCGTGGGTCGACGGCGAGGCCGTCCAGATCGGGGCCCTGACCGTGTTGCCCCGCAAGGTCTGCCATCCCACGGAGTCCTACGGAATGCGCTTCACCGACCCCTCCGGGGCGACGCTGGTCTACAGCGGTGACACCGGCTACTGCGACCAGCTCATCGAGCTGGCCACCGGCGCCGACGTGTTCCTGTGCGAGGCGTCGTGGACGCACGCCGCCGACCGGCCGCCGGCGCTGCACCTCTCGGGCACCGAGGCCGGCCGCGTGGCCGCCAAGGCCGGAGTGCACGAACTGCTGCTGACCCACATCCCGCCCTGGACGTCGCGCGAAGACGTCATCAGCGAGGCCAAGGCCGAGTTCGACGGTCCGGTGCACGCCGTCGTGTGCAACGAGACCTTCGAGGTGACGGCGCACTAACCCCCGCGGCCCAGCGGTTAGGGTTGGCGGGTGTCCAGACGAGAAGACGGCCGACTCGACGACGAGCTACGCCCGGTAACCATCACCCGCGGTTTCACCAAGCATCCGGCCGGATCCGTCCTGGTCGAGTTCGGTCAGACACGCGTGATGTGCACCGCCAGCGTGACCGAGGGCGTGCCCCGCTGGCGCAAGGGCTCGGGACTGGGCTGGCTCACCGCCGAATACGCGATGCTGCCCGCCGCGACCCACACGCGGTCGGACCGTGAATCGGTGCGGGGCAAGGTCGGTGGCCGCACTCAGGAGATCAGCCGGCTGGTCGGCCGGTCGCTGCGGGCGTGCATCGACCTGGCCGCGTTGGGGGAGAACACGATCGCGATCGACTGCGACGTCCTCCAGGCCGACGGCGGCACCAGGACCGCCGCGATCACCGGCGCCTACGTGGCGCTGTCCGACGCGGTGACCTACCTGTCGGCCGCCGGCCGGTTGTCGGATCCGCGGCCGTTGTCGTGCGCCATCGCGGCGGTGTCGGTCGGTGTCGTCGACGGTCGCGTGCGGACCGACCTACCGTATGAAGAGGACTCCCGCGCGGAGGTCGACATGAACGTCGTCGCCACCGACACCGGGACCCTGGTGGAGATTCAGGGCACCGGAGAGGGCGCGACCTTCCCCCGCACGACGCTGGACAAGATGCTCGACGCCGCGCTGGCGGCGTGCGACCAGTTGTTCGTCGTGCAGCGCGAAGCGCTGGAACTGCCGTACCCCGGGGAACTGCCGGAGCCCACGACGCCGCCGAAGAAGGCGTTCGGAAGCTGAGCCGGCCGTGACCGATCTGTTGGTGGCCAGCCGCAACCAGAAGAAGCTCGCCGAATTGCGCCGCGTGCTCGACGACGCGGGCGTGTCCGGCCTGCGGCTGCTGTCCCTCGACGACGTCGAGGAGTTCCCGGAGGCGCCCGAGACGGGTGCCACGTTCGAGGAGAACGCGTTGGCCAAGGCGCGTGACGCCTACGCGGCCAGTGGACTCGCCGCCGTCGCCGACGACTCGGGCCTGGCCGTCGACGCGCTCAACGGCATGCCCGGGGTGCTCTCGGCGCGGTGGGCCGGCGCCCACGGAGACGACGTCGCGAATCTCGAACTGTTGCTTGGTCAACTGCGCGACGTTCCCGACGACCGGCGCGGCGCGTCGTTCGTCTCGGCGTGCGCGCTGGTGTCGTCGGCGGGGGAGACCGTCGTACGCGGGGAGTGGTCCGGGCACATCGCCCACGCACCCCGCGGCGACGGCGGCTTCGGCTACGACCCGATCTTCGTGCCGATCGGCTCGGACCGGTCCGCTGGCGAGTTGAGCCCGGCGGAGAAGGACGCCGCGTCGCACCGCGGCCGCGCGTTGGGGCTGTTGCTGCCTGCGCTGCGGGCGTCGACCTGATCGTCAGATGTCGTAGGCGGCCTTGATCTGCTTGGTCTGGAAGTGCTCGACGATGATCCCAAGCAACGGAATGGTGCCGGCCAGCAGCACGCCGATGGTCTTGCCGATGGGCCAGCGCACCTTGGTCGCAAGGTTGGCCGCCGACAGCAGGTAGGCGAAGTACACCCAGCCGTGCACGACGCCGATCCAGCTCGGCGGATCCTCGACCTGCACGATGTACTTGAGCACCATCTCGTAGCAAAGGGCGATCAGCCACAGACCCGTCGTCCACGCCAGGATGCGATAGGCGGTGAGCGCCTTGCGGATCGTGTCCGCGTTCGTGCGCGCCGGTGCGTCGGGTTCGGGACTGGTCATGTCGTGGTCCTGTCGTCGGTGTCGGGGCGGCCGTCGGCCTTGGCGAGCTCGGCCAGGTATGCGTTGTACTCGGAGAGCGTGCGGTCCTCGTCGTGGTGCGCGGCGGCCCTGGGCCGCTCGGGCAGCAGACCGTCGGGGATCTCGGTCGGCTTGTCGTGGTCGGGCCTCGGGGGCGGGGCCTCTTCATAGCGGACGAACTTGTAATAGGCATAGAAGCAGAAGCCGCCGAACATGGGCCACTGCAGGGCGTACCCGAGATTCTGGAACGAGCCGGACGCCGACTCGTAGCGGGTCCACTGCCACCAGGCCAGCACCAGGCAGCCTGCGGCGGCGACGAACACCAGCGCGACGAGCGCCGGTCTCCTACGCCGCGTAGTGGACATTCGTCCACGGTACCGCGGCGGACTTGGCTGCGATGAACTCGTCTAGGCGGCCCCATGGTGGCCGACGGAGGGGGCGAAGCCCGGCGGTAGGATCACTTCGCCGCGGGCGTGATGGAATTGGCAGACATGATGGCTTTAGGTGCCATTGCTCGAAAGAGCGTGGGGGTTCGAGTCCCCCCGCCCGCACTCTCACGTCGACCGGGACGTCTTGAACCGGCTCCGGTAGGCACTCGGGGTGATGCCGAGCTCGCGGTGGAAGAGCCGTCGTAGGGACTCGCTGGACCCCACCCCCGTCTGCTCGGCCACCTGGTCCAGTGTCGCCGTCCCACCGGTGAGCAGCGCGCAGGCGGCCTCCAGTCGAGTGCGGTCGACGAAGTGCGCTGGGGTGTGGCCGGTTTCGGCGAGGAACAACCGCGACAGGTGCCGCGGGCTGACTCCGGCCCCGGCCGCAAGACTGGCCAACGTGTGGTTGAGGCGGGGATTCGCGGTGACGTCGTCCATCACCGTGCGCACCACGGAGTGGTCGGTGGGCTGCGCGTCGAGACGCACGCTGAACTGAGACTGGTCGCCGGGACGTGCCATGAAGACGACCAGATCCCTGGCGACCTCCCTGGCGAGCGCCGGCCCGTGGTCGTGCTCGACGAGCGACAGGGCCAGGTCGATGCCCGCGGTGACGCCCGCCGAGGTGACGAATTCGCCGTCGGTCACGAACAGCGACGCCGCGTCGACCGTGACCTCGGGATAGCGCGCGGCGAGGTGGCGAGCCAGCTTCCAATGCGTGGCCGCGCGGCGACCGTCGAGCAGCCCCGTCGCCGCCAGTGGAAAGGCACCCGCACAGATGGACACCGTGCGACGGCTGCGTAGGGAGAGATCGCGGACCGCCGCGACGAGGGCGGTGTCGGCGACGCTGGCCTGCCAGTCCGGAGACCCGGGCACCAGCAGCGTGCCGATGGTCGAAGGAAGGTCGTCGACGCCGGCGTCCGCGCCGTGGCGGGCGCCCGAGCTGGCTACGACGTCGGCACCGGTGATGGAGGCATGGGTGATGCGGTACGCCGCGCCGAAGGCGTTCGCCGAGGCGAAGGCGTCGATCGGACCCGCCACGTCGAGCATCTGAACGCCGTCGTAGAGCAGGACTACGACGTCATGGGGGTTGTCATGGGGATTGATGTCCACATCTGAGGCTTTCATGGCCGTCGACGCACGGCACGTCCTACTCGCCCGGGAGCAGAGTCGAGGTAGCCCGAAGACGGGATCTCATACATGGAAGGGACGATCGTCATGACCGAGAACATTGCCGGGGTCGACGTTCCGGACAGCGCCTTGGCCAAGGATGCCACCGAGCTGATCCGCGACACCACCACCGAACTGATCTATCACCACTCGCGGCGGGTGTTCCTGTTCGGCAGCCTGCAGTCGCGCGCGTTCGGCATCACCCCCGACCCCGAATTGCTGTACGTTGCAGCACTCTTCCACGACACCGGCCTGGTGGCGCCGTACCGCGGCACTGCCCAGCGCTTCGAGATGGACGGCGCCGACGCCGCACGGGAATTCCTGTTGTCGCACGGCTTCTCCCGTCCGGAGACCGACGTCGTGTGGACGGCCATTGCGCTGCACACCACCCCCGAGGTGCCCTACGGGCTGGACCCGGTGACCGCCGCGACCACCGCGGGCGTCGAGACCGACGTGCTCGGACTGCGGTTGGACGCAATCCAATCCGGGGACATCGACGCGGTGACCGCCGCGCACCCGCGGCCCAACTTCAAGGCCCAGATCCTTCGGGCCTTCACCGACGGCTTCGCCGACCGTCCGGACACCACCTTCGGCACCGTCAACGCCGACGTGCTCGAACACTTCGTGCCCGGGTTCCGACGCACCGACTTCGTCGACGTGATCGAGAACTCGGCGTGGCCGGAATGAGTTGCGGCGCCGAGACAGTAGCCACTGTCGTCGGCGGGGCATGTGCGTAACTACCCGTGCTGTCTCGGCGAGAATGCCTTGCCCAGCGCCCGGCGGACGAGACCGTTCGACGTGCCGGCCGGAGGTTGGCGTTCGGCGTACGGCCATGGCCGGTTCCGCTCGGGCACCGAGATCGCCCGAGCCTGCTTGAGTTGGGTGCGCAGATGAGCACGCAATTCGTCGAGACCCGTGTCGTCCCAGCGATTGTCGGCTTCGATCGGGTCGGCGGTCAGGTCGTAGAGCTCCCACTGGTCGTCGAGCGGATCGGTTCGATACGCCTCGTCGCCGAGTCCGTTGGCGGCCAGATGCCGCACGCCCGGCTCGGTCCAGGTCGACGGATCGTCGAAGGTGCGCACCAGCTTCCAGAGGTGGCCCTCGCCGCCGGGAACGTCGTCGTCGTCGTCGACGCGGACCACCAGGCCCTCGAAGTTCGACGCCACATGGGCAGGAATTCGGATGCGAAGCGGCGCAGGGGGATTGACCGTCATACCGATCCCGCGGGCCGCCGCCGAAGCGCCCGTGTCGCCCTCGAGCACGTTGTCACGCGTCATCAGGTACACCGCCCTGCTCTCGTCGGCGGGTGCGCCGTCGACCACCGGCATCAGGTCGCGTCCCGGCAGTGGGTGCACCTCGGAGAAGGATTCCGCGAGAGCGTCGGCGACGACGTCGACGTCGACCCTCGCGGCGCCGAGCAGGGTCGGCACCATCGTGCGGCTGCGGCGATGGGGAAGTTGGTCAGGCCGCGGGGGCTCGTCGGTGCTTTCCGGCTGCTGAAGTGCGTGCCCGCCTCTGAGCGAATTGGCTTAATTCGAAAACTCCTGTGCCACATTGGTTTCAGGAGTCACATCGTCGGATTTCTTGTCGGTGGTCCGTACTAGTGTTCGGGTATGAGTTCGGATCGGGTCGCCGCAGCAGCAGCGGGGATCCGTGCTGCCGTCGCCGAACTCGTCGAGGTGGACTGCGATCAGTTCACCCACCTCGAACTGGTCGAGTTGTTGGGGGAATTGGAGACGGTGACTTGGCAGCTGCCCACAGTCGGGCACCGCGTGATCGCCAGGCTTCAGCGCGAAGCGTCGCCAACAGAATTGGGCGCGAAATCGTTGGGAAGCGTGCTGACACAACGGTTGCGCATCTCCGGCAAGGAAGTCCGTCGCCGGCTCTGCGAGGCCGAGGATCTCGGGCCGCGGACGACCGTGACGGGACAGCCGCTGGCGCCGAAGCTGGCCCCGACCGCCGACGCCCAAGCCGACGGGGTGCTGGGACCCGAGCACGTGTCGGTGATTCGAGGGTTCCTCGACAAACTGCCCGGGTGGGTGGACCCCGAAGTCCGGGAACTCTCGGAGAAGACACTGGTGCGCATCGGGTCCGGCACCGGCCCCGAAGAACTGGGCAACACGGCCAAGACACTCATGACCGCCATCGACCAGGACGGACCCAAACCCGACGACGTGGAACGCGCCAGGAAGCGGTTTCTCCGGTTGGGCAAGCAGCAAGCCGACGGGATGACCCCGTTCACCGGGCTGTTGGACCCCGAAGCGCGGGCGACGATCGAGCCGATCCTGTCCAAGTACGCCGCCCCCGGGATGTGCAACCCGGCCGACCACGAACCGAGAACCTCCGGCACACCAACCCAAGAGCAGATCGACACTGACGACCGCACGGCCACCCAACGCAACCACGACGCGTTGATCGCGATCGGCCGAAGCGTGCTGTCCTCAGGGGAGCTGGGTCAGCACAACGGGTTACCGGTCACCGTGATCGTCTCGACCACGCTCCAGGACCTCGAGACCGGAGCCGGGTCCGGGGTCACCGGGGGCGGGTCACTGCTACCAATGGCCGACCTGATCCGGATGGCGTCGCACGCCCATCATTACTTGGCGGTGTTCGACAAGCACACCAACGAAGCCCTCTACCTCGGCCGCACCAAGCGCCTCGCCTCCGTCGGCCAGCGGATCGTGCTGCACGCCCGCGACCGCGGCTGCACGAAACCCGGGTGCACCGTCCCCGGGTACGGCACCCAGGTGCATCACATGACCGGGTGGGCGAAGAACGGGTTGACCGACGTCGACGACGTCACGTTCGCGTGCGGCGGGGACAATCGCCTCGCCGAAAACGGCTGGACCGTGCAGCTGAAGGATGGGGTCGTGCAATGGATCCCACCCCCGGAACTCGACGTCGGGCAAGCCCGCGTCAACTACCTCCACCACCCCGAAAGGCTTCTGGTCGAGTCGGGCGGCTAGATCATGTCCTTGCGCGTCAGCCAACGCATCACCGGCCAGCCGACGAAGACCGGCAACCAGCAGGTGAGCACCCGGTAGAGCAGGACCGAGGGGACGGCGACGGCGGCAGGCACCCCGAATGCGGTGAGCCCACCGATCAGGGCCGCTTCGACGGCACCGACGCCACCGGGGGTGGGGGCAGCCGAGGCCAGCGTGCCGCCGATCATCGTGACCACGGTGACCGTCACGAACGTGGTGCCGCCGCCGAATGCGCCGACGCTGGCCCACAGTGCCAGTGCCGCACCGAGAGTCGTCGCCGCACACCCCGCGACGATGATCGCCAGTCGCTTCGGCTCGCGCGCCAACTCGGCGAGCTCGCCGCCCAGTTCCTTGACGCGGGGCCGCAATTCGGTGCCAAGCCACCGGCGCAACTTGGGCACGAACGTGAACACGCCGACGATGCCGAGCGCCACGCCGCCGATGAGGTAGAGCACCGTGGTCTTGGGCACGAAGTGCGACAGGTTCGCCGAGGTTCCCGCGATGACACTGAAGAAGATGAGCAACCCCACGTGCGTGATCACCTGCACCGACTGCTGTAGCGCCACCGCCGCGGTGGCCCGCAGCGCGCCAAGGCCGCCCTTCTGGAGGAACCGGGTGCTCAGTGCGAGACCGCCGACGCCCGCGGGTGTCGTGGTCGCGGCGAAGGTGTTGGCCACCTGCATGATCGTGAGGTTGACGAAGCTGACCGCGCCCGAGGCGCACGCCCACAGCGCGGCGGCGGCACCCACGTACGTCAGCGCCGAGACCGCCAGGCCCAGCAGCGCCCACCACCAGTTCGCCGTCCCCAGCTCCGAGAAGAACGCCGGCACGGTGCTGATGAACGGATAGGCGACGTAGACCAATGCCACCAGCAGCACGAGCTGGATCACCTGGATCCGGGTGAAGCGCGTGATGGTCTCGGCCTTGATCTGGTCAGCGCCCGTCTGGTGCATGACCTCGTCGCGGGCGGCCGACATGACCGTGTCCGGATCCATCACCGAGGTCCGAATGTGCTTCGGCAGAGCGGCTTTGGTGAGCCGTCGGGACGCCTTGAGGACGGTGTCGCGATCGAACTCCTCGATCGCCGCTCGCACCGCGGCCTCGGCGCCGAAGATCGCCGTCGTCGTCATGAGCAGGGCGGCGATGTCGGCCTGCAGCAGAACGTCGGTCGCGCCGTACTCGGCGCTGCCGAACCCGCCGACGAGTGCCCGGGTCTCACCCCTGTCTCCGTCACCGACCTCGACGGTGATCTCCTTGCCGCGCAAGTCGCCGTGGGAGATCTGGTGACCGTGCAGCAGGGCCAACGTCCGCCACACCGGTCCAACCAGGGATTCGTCGGCGGAGGTCTCGTCGAGCGCCACGCCTCGCGTTGGAGTGTGGGCGTACAGCGTCCAGCCGCGGTCGAGGGCCGACAACGCGACCGTCGTGCTGCTGGCGACGCCGAGGTCGCCGATGGCGATCGCCATCAAACCGCGGTGTTCGACGGCGCGTCGCATCGAGGCGTGCAGAGGCGCGGTCTCGCTGTTGCGCAACCGCGCTCGGCGCCAGATCTGGCTCATGATGCCGCCGCTGCGCTGGTTGGGCCCGTACATCTCGACGAGCGCCCGCGACCCGGGAACGTCGTCCGCTTCGTCGGTCGCCGCCCAGAGCACCAGCGGGCCGGGCCCGGCGGGGCGCACCACCGTCAGCCCGGTCACCGCGAAACCGCGGCGCGACAGTGCGCGGATGGCACCGTCGAGCGGAACCTCCAGCGCCGGGGTCCCGACGATCAGCACCGTCAACGCCCCGACGAACCAGCCCACCGCCAGCCCCAGCAATGACCGGGCGGGCACCACCGCGCTGACGACGAGATGAATGGGCACGAAGGCCAGGAGCAAGGTCCACCACCAGCGGCGCCAGCGGGCCTCCAGCCACGGGCCGGACACCGTGAGCATCGCGGCGAGCATCGCGATCCAGCGCGGATCGTCGAGGAATTGCGACAACAGTGTCTGCAACCGGTCGTCGAGGTCGAAGTGCCAGCGCGGCGCCGCGAAGCCGCTGGAGTTGATCGACAGGGCGAGCACGGCGATCACCGCGGCCGCGGCGTAGGCGCCCAGCAGCCGCCACCGGCGCGCGGTGATCAACCCGACGAGGATCGCGAACGGCAGCGCGAGGATGGCGATGCCGTAGGCCAGGTAGACCAGGTTCGACTGGGTCGGGGTCAGCAGCGCGACGATCCCGGAGATGGACCGCTCCAGCGCCACCCAATCTCGACGGGTGATGAGCGATCCGGTGATGACGACGATCAGGAACAGCGTGGCCAGGGCCAACCGAAAGATGTCGTTGGTGCGGCGGACGAGGGGCTGCAAGAGGTCGCCGGAAACGGCGACGTCCCGCCCGTCAACTCGCATGCCCGAAGAATGTCTTCCGATCGACCGTCGTGCCACCTGGTCGGCGGCCCGCGGCCAACCTATCCCAGCGAGCATCCGGTTCCCTGGATTCCGCCCCTCCGAGCTACATGTGGGTGCCGCCGTCGACCCGCACCTCGGTGCCGGTGACCCAGTAGGCGTCGGTGCAGCCGAGCATCGCCACGACGCTCGCCACGGCGTCGGGTTTGGCGAACATTGCGCCACCGTTCAACGGCAGCACCGACATGATCTTGCCCATCAACCCGAAGTCCATGTCGTCGGGAAGGCCGGGGCCCACGCTCTGCTTCGATTCGCCGACGCCGTCCGTCATGCCGGAGGAGACCGAGCCGGGCTGCACGCAGTTGAAGCGGATGCGTTCCTTGCTGAACTCCAGGGCCAGCGCGTGCGTCATCGCCTGCACGCCGCCCTTGGAGGCCGCGTACGCCGCCATGTAGGGGTGCGCGAAGGCCGCCGAGGTCGAACTGAAGTTGACGACGGCGGGCGCGGTGCCGTGCCGCAGCGCCGAGATGGCCTCGCGCGTGACCAGGAACGTCCCGAACAGGTTGACGCGCACGATCTTCTCGAAGTCGGCCAGCGTCGTCTCCGCGAAGTGCGCCGACCGCAGGATCCCGGCGGCGTTGACCAAGGTGTCCAGACCGCCCAGCATCGTGACGGCCTTGGCGACCCCGGCGCGGACCGACGCCTCGTCGCCGACGTCCATCAGCACCGTCGAGAGGCGGTCGCGCTGCGCGTCGACGAGCGCCACGGTGTGCTCGAGTCCCGCGGCGCTGACGTCGGCCGCGACGACGGTTCCGCCCTCGTCGAGGATGCGCAGCACGGTGGCCTGCCCGATGCCGGAGCCGCCCCCGGTGATCAAAACCCGACGGTCGGCATAGCGCTGCAGTGACGAGGGCATGGCCGCCAATGATGCCCGTCGGCGGCGCCAGTGTCAGGCAGTCGTGGAAGACGCCATGTGCAGTGCGGCGAGGTGGCTGAACAACATCGACGCGCCGATCGGATTTCCGCCGCCCGGGTAGACGGTCCCGCTGACCGCGGCCATGGTGTTGCCCGCGGCGTACAGGCCAGGTATTGGCCGGCCCGAGGCGTCGAGGACCCGCGCGTCGCAGTCGGTGCGCAACCCGCCCTTCGTGCCGAGGTCGGACAGGCCGAATGAGGCGGCGTGATAGGGCGGTCGGACCAGGGGAACCAGCGGTGACGCGCCGCCGGTGAAGGCGCGGTCGTAGGCCTCGTCGCCGCGGCCGAAGTCTCGGTCGGTGCCGTCGGCGGCCAATTCGTTGAAGCGCGACACGGTGTCGATTAGGTGGCCGGGCGGCACGCCGATCGCCTCGGCGAGTGCTTCGACGGTGTCGGCGGTATGCCACAGCCCCGCCGCGCGGTAGCGCTCGGGTTCGACGAGGGAGACGCTCGTCGACAGCAGCGGCGGGATCTCACCGCCGGTGTCGTCGTAGACCATCCAGAACGGCAACCGCGCGACTCCGGTGGCGAGGTGAGCCACGACGTCGCGGCCCAGCCGGTCATAGGGGGCCGACTCGTTGACGAATCGCCGGCCTCGCGAGTCGACGAAGATGCCGCCCGTCGCCCCGAGGGAGAAGGTGGACCGGCCGTCGGGGTGCGTCAGGCCCGGTGACCACCAGGCCTGATCCATCAGGTCGACGGCGGCCCCGACGCCGACGGCCGCCCGGTGGGCCGCGCCGGTGTTCTCCGTCGCGCCCATGGAGTCCGCCGAACGTCCTGGCACGCGAAAGGTTTCGCGCATCTCGTCATCGTGCTCGAATCCGCCGGCCGCCAGCAGCACGCCCCGGCGAGCCCGAATCCACACCGCGGCTCCGTGGCGCTGGACGACGGCTCCGGTGACCGTGCCGTCGGAGACGACGAGGTCGCTCAGCGGGGACTCGACGTGCACCGCGGCGTGCGGATGGCGTAGCAGGGCGGCGAGTAGGCGCCCGATGAGAGCCCTTCCGCCGGTGAGCAATTCGGGTGCGGGTGCCCCGAGCCGCTCGGTGTCGAGCGGTCCGCGGATGCGGTCGGCGAAGGGGCCCAGGACCTCGGAGTGCAGCGCCCGCGACACGATGTGGCGCATGCCGTCCAGACGCGCGCACGGGGCCGAGCCGAAGTAGTCGGGCCACGGCAGCACCTTGAACGCGAACGACTCGTCGCGCTCGAGGTACTCCACGAGGCGGGCGCCGCCCTCGACGTAGGCCCGCTGTAGATCTCGTGGCGTGCGGTCGCCGACCACGGCGTGGAAGTAGGTCAGCGCGTCGGCGATCGTGTCGTCGACGCCTGCGCGTCGCAGCACCGGGTTGCACGGAAACCACATGCCGCCGCCACCCGAGAACGCCGTCGTGCCGCCGAGCTTGTCGGAGGCCTCGACCAGGGCCACCGAGAGCCCCTCGCGGGCGGCGGTGTAGGCGCCGGTGATGCCTCCGCCCGAGCCGACGACCACCACGTCGACCGTCTCGTCCCATTGTTCGGGTGCGTCGCTCGTCCCGGTCATGGTGTCCACGGTGCGGTCAGAACTTGAGATGCCGTCTGACGTCGCCGATCTGGTCGACGAACATGGTGCGCGTGTCGAACCACCACGTGCCGTCGAGACGGCGGAACGTGTCGCGGTAGCGGCCCGTCACGATCACCTGCAGCGGCAAGTCGGGGGTCGCCTGCACCACGCAGTAGTAGGCGCTCGAGCGTGCGGTCCCGGCCTCGTCGTCGACCTCGACCCGCACGTTGGTGGTGAGGTGCTTGGTCAGCGGCGCCCCGTCGTCGTGCAAGCGCACCGCCATCTCGTACATCCCTCGCACGCCGGCGCTGCCGGTGAACACCGTCTCCGGCCCGCCGCCGTCGACGCCGCAGATGCGGCCGTGTTCGAACAGCGCGGCCACCCCGTCCAGATCGCCAGCGTCGAAGAGTTCGGCATAGGAGTACACCAGGTTCTCGACGTGCCGGGCGCTGTCCATCCCGTCTGACATTACGGTCGTCGAGCCGAATTGGTCACCGGTTCAGCGCACGTGGTTAATCTGACGACCGTGACATCTCACTGGTCGCCCTACCGACTCGGCAATCTCACCGGCAAGCGCATCGTCGTCACCGGAGCCACCAACGGCGTCGGCCTCGCCACGGCGGCTGCGCTCACCCGCGCCGGCGCGCACGTGATCCTTGCCGTCCGCAACGTCGAGTTGGGCGCCCAACGTGCCGCCGAGATCGGTGGTGACACGTCGGTGGTCAAGCTGGACCTCGCCGACTTGTCGTCGGTGCGGGCCTTTTCGGACCGCCTGGACGGTGACGTCGACGTGCTGGTGAACAACGCCGGTGTGGTCGCCCAACGCCGTTCGGACACCGTCGACGGCTTCGAGATGACCCTGGGCACCAACTTCCTCGGACCCTTCGCGCTGACGAATCTGCTGCTGCCGCGGGTGCGCTCGACGATCGTCAACGTCGCCTCCGACGCGCACAAGACCGGGAAGATCGCTGACGACGATCCGCACCTCCGGACCCGGAAGTGGTCGGCGTTTCCGGCGTACGCCCGGTCCAAGCTGGCGGTGATGCTCTGGGGTCTGGAACTCGACCGCCGGTTGCGCCTGGCCGGCTCGCCGGTGACCAGCCAGCTGACCCACCCAGGGTGGGTCGCCTCCAACCTGACCAACCTCTCCGACAAGGGTCTGATGGCCGTGGTCCACACCGTGGCCAAGACCGCGGCCGACGTGCTGGCAAACGACACCGACGCCGGTGCGGCGCCCACGCTGTACTGCATCAGCGAGCCGATCCCGCCGGGCAGTTACGTCGGCATCGACAGTCGGCTCGGGCTCAAGGGCGCCCCCACCCTGAGCGGTCGCTCGGCCGAGGCGTGTGACTACGAGGCGGCTGCTCGGCTGGTCGCCTTCGCCGAAAGGGAAACGGGGACGACGATTCCCGTGTGAACGTGTCAGCCGCGGGCCAGGGCCCAGCGGATGCCACCGACCAGCGTGCGCCCGGCGACCCGCACGGCCGTGGCCTCCAACGGCGGTAGATACGGCAGTCGCAGCGGCAACCGGGCCCACGCCGGCAGCATCGCGACCGAGGTGGCGGCCAGGATTGCATACGGCGGCTTGGCCAGCAGCGGCAGCGGGGGAGTGAGCAGCAGGAACTTGGCCGCCTCGCGCGCGGCGGGCGTGCCGGTGAGCTCCGGTCGGTAGTCCGAGATTCGTTGTCGCAGTTCGGCTTCGGTCCGCGGTGGGTCGACGACCCCGAGTGCGGCGGCGACCCGCGCGGTGTCGGCGACGTACCCGTCGCGGCCGTCCTGATCCAAGGGCTCGGCGCCGTAGAGCTGGTGTGCGCGAAGGAAGCTGTCGACTTCGGCGACGTGCACCCATTCCAGCAGGTGCGGGTCGGACGCCTCGTACGGGCGGCCGTCGGCGGCGACACCGTGCACGCGACGGTGGATGCCGCGGACCTTGTCGACGGCGCGCTGGGCGTCGTCGGCCGGGCCGAACGTGGTGACGGCCAGGAACGTGCTGGTGCGTTGCAACCGTCCCCACGGGTCTCCGCGATAGTCGGAGTGCTCGGCCACACCCGCCATCGCCAAGGGGTGCAGCGATTGCAGCAGCAGCGCGCGCAGGCCTCCGACGAACATCGACGCGTCGCCGTGCACCTGTCTGATCGGGCGGTCCTCACCGAACCATCGCGGGCCGGGAGTGTCGTGAATTCGGGCCCGGTTCTGGGGGCCCTCGGGGCCCGCCACCATCCCGAACAGGCGCTGACCCAGCCCGTCGCGCACCGTCGTCAATCCAGGCAGGGCCACGCATTCGACAGTACGCCCGGGCCGGCGGGGTTATGTTCTGCAGAAGGCGACGGAAGGGTGACGGCGATGGCCGAGCTGATCTCGCTGAACGTCGGCCTGCCCACCGACGTCGACTGGAACGGCCGGGTCGTGCACACCGGCGCGTGGAAGGCTCCCGTCGACGGACCTCGAATGGTGCGTCACCTCAACGTCGACGGCGACGGACAGGGCGACCTCGGTGGGCACGGCGGCGAGAACCGGGCCGTGCTGGTGTACCAACTGGAGTCCTATCGACACTGGAATGCCGAATTCGGTCGTGACGACTTGGCGCCCGGGCACTTTGGCGAGAACTTCACCGTCGACGGGCTGCCGGACGACGAGGTCTGCATCGGCGACCGCTACCGGATCGGCACGGCCGAGTTCGAGGTCACCCAGCCGCGCGTCACCTGCTATCGCGTCGGCATGCGGGTTGGCGTGCCCAGCATGGCCGCGCTGCTGGTGTCGCATCGTCGGCCCGGGTTCTACCTGCGCGTGCTGACCGTGGGCGAGGTGTGCGCCGGGCAGGACGTCGAGAAGATCGCTTCGGGACCCGAAGGGGTGACCGTCGCCGAGATCGACGCCCTGCTGTACCTACCCGACCATCCGCGCGACAGCCTCGAGCGCGCGCTACGGGTGCCCGCGCTGAGCCCGGGGTGGAGGACGTCGCTGCAGAGCCTGGCCGCCCAGGGCGACGGGTCGGCGGGAAACACCGGGCTGACCGCGGCGGCCAGTGCCCCGCCGCCGGCGTGGCCGGGCTTCCGGCCGCTGCGCGTCACCTCGGTACGCGACGAGAGTTCCGAAGTCCGGTCGCTGACGCTGGCCGACCCCGACGGCGGCCGGTTGCCGACGTGGGCACCCGGACAGTCGATTACCGTGCGCCTGCACCCCGATGCCGAAGGCGCGGCGGTCCTGCGGAACTACTCACTGTCCAACCCGCCCGGGGCGGGGAGCTACCGAATCGGCGTCAAGCGGGAACCCCTGGGCCGCGGCAGCGGGTTCCTGCACACCGGAGTGCGGGTGGGCGACCTCGTCGACGTCGCCGCGCCGCGCGGCACCTTCGCGCTGGCCCTGGCCGAGGACCCGCACGGCCCGCCGGTGCTGCTGGTGTCCGCCGGCGTGGGGATCACTCCGGTGCTGTCGATGCTGCACGCGCTCGTCGAGGCGCGCTCCACCAGAAAGGTGTGGTGGCTGCACGGCGCCCGCGACGGTGGCGCCGACGCGTTCGCCGCCGAATGCCACGAGCTGATCGGTCGGCTGCCCGGTGGGCGGTCGCACGTCTTCTACAGCCGGCCGGCGGCCACCGACCGGGTCGGCGTCGACTACACCGGCACCGGCCGGATCTCGGCCGACGCAGTGGAGGCTCTCGGGCCGCCCAAGGATGCCGAGGCCTATCTGTGCGGCCCCGTCGACTTCATGACGACCCTGACGGCCGCGCTCACCGCCTACGGGTTGGCACCCGAGCGCGTCCACAGCGAAACCTTCGGTGCCACGGCGGGTCTCACGCCGGGCATCGCCGCGGGCCCGGCGGTCTCGCCGCATCCACCGGCGGGGCAACCGGGCCAGGGACCAGACGTCGGGTTCGCCCGCAGTGGTCTTACCGTGCCGTGGGGGCCCGCCTACGCGAGCCTGCTGGACTTCGCCGAGGCGTGCGACGTCCCGGTTCGCTGGTCGTGCCGGACGGGCGTCTGTCACAACTGCGAGACGGCCGTGGTGGCGGGATCGGTCCGCTACGACCCAGAGCCGCTCGAACCGGCCGCTCGGGGAAACGTGTTGATCTGCTGTTCGACGCCCGACGGCGAGCTGATACTCGACCTGTAGGTCGTCCTCAGTCGCGGCGCAGCGTGTCCCAGTCGTGCTCGTCTTCCAGCGCGGCGATGGCCTTGCCGGTGCGCTCCTTCATCACCAGAGTGAAGACGACGCCGATCACCACGGCGACGACGAGCGCGACCCAGGAAAACCGCGACAGCCACTTCTCGGCGGCCAGCCCGAGGTAGTAGACGACGGCCGTGGTTCCGCCTGCCCAGACCACCGCGCCGGTTGCATTGGCCACCAAGAACTTTCGGTACGGCATCTTCAATGCGCCGGCCAAGGGCCCGGCGAAGATCCGCAGCAGCGCCATGAAGCGGCCGAAGAACACCGCCCAGACGCCCCACCGCGTGAAGAGCTGCTTGGCCAGAGCGACGTGGCCGGGGCCGAAGTGCTTGGGGAAGCGCCGGCCCAGCCGTTCGAACAAGCTCATGCCGTACCGGTGCCCGATCGAGTAGCCGATGGTGTCGCCGACGATGGCGCCGATGGTGGCCGCTGCCGCGACCCCGGCGGGGTTGACGTCGAGGGTGTGCCGTGAGGCCAGCAGCGCCGCGCTGACCAGGGCGATCTCACCGGGCAGCGGGATGCCCAGGCTTTCCAGGCCGATCACGAATCCGACGACGAGGTACACCGCGATCGGCGGGATGGTTTCCAGCAGGGCGTCGACGCTCACGCGCCAAGGATGCCCTACCCGCGGGGGTAATAGAGTCGCCAGGCATGGCCGACTACCGCTTCGTGACGTATGAGACCTTCGACGAGGGCACGATCGCCCGAATCATGCTGAACCGCCCCGACCAGCGCAACGCCCAGCAGCGCGGTCTGCTCGTCGAACTCAATGAGGCGTTCCTGCGAGCCGAGGCCGACGACGACGTTCGCGTGGTGATCCTCGGCGGCCACGGGCCGATGTTCTCCTCCGGGCACGACCTCGGGTCCAAGCAGGCGATGGCGGAATACGCACCGGGGCCCGGGCAACACCCCAGCTTCCGCTCCGGCGGGGCGACCCGTCAGGGCGCGGAGAAGCTGATGCTCCAGGAGTGGCACCACTTCTTTCAGAACACGTTGCGGTGGCGCAACCTTCGCAAGATCACCGTGGCGCAGGTACACGGCGACGTGTACGCCGCGGCGCTGATGCTGATGTGGTCGTGCGACCTGATCGTCGCGGCCGAGAACACCCGCTTCGCCGACGTCGTCGGTACCCGGCTGGGCATGTGCGGCGTCGAATACTTCGCCCACCCTTGGGAATTCGGGGCTCGCAAGACCAAGGAGTTGATGCTGACCGGTGACACCCTCTCGGTCGACGAGGCCTACCAGCTCGGCATGGTGTCCAAGGTGTTTCCGCTCGACGAGCTCGCCGACCGCACACTGGACTTCGCCAGGCGGATCGCCACGGTGCCGACCATGGCGGCGCTGCTGGTCAAGGAATCGGTCAACCAGACCCAGGACAACCAGGGGTTCTACAACTCGCTGAACGCGTGCTTCACGATGCATCAGCTCAACCACAGTCACTGGACTCAACTGCACGGCGGTGGTTTTCCCGTCGCCAACGAGACCGACGGCGTACCCAACTGGCGGACGGCGCCGCCGGTGGTGCCCTCGGTCAAGGATCAGGTGCGCTTCGATGCGTGAGACGGTCGTCGTCGGTGCCGTGCGCACACCGGTCGGCAAGCGCAACGGCGGCCTGTCCGCCCAGCACGCCGCCGATCTGTCGGCCGTCGTGCTGACCGAACTCGCCGAACGCACCGGTGTCGACCCGTCGGTGGTCGACGACGTCATCTGGGGTTGCGTGTCCCAGGTCGGCGACCAGTCGAGCAACATCGGCCGGTGGGCGGTGCTGGCCGCGGGCTGGCCGGAACACATTCCGGGGACCACGGTGAACCGGGCCTGTGGCTCAAGCCAGCAGGCGCTGGACTTCGCGGTGCACGCGGTGATGTCGGGGCAGCAGGACGTCGTGGTGGCCGGCGGGGTCGAGGTGATGAGCCGCGTGCCGCTGGGGTCGGCCCGGGCCACCGGCATGCCCTACGGGCCGAGAGTGCTCGAACGGTACGACGACTTCGCGTTCAACCAGGGCATCTCGGCGGAGATGATCGCCGCGAAGTGGGGCCTGTCCCGTGCGAGTCTGGACGAGTACTCGGCTCGGTCGCACGAACGTGCCGCCGCCGCGCAGGACGCGGGCGCGTTCACCGACCAGATCGTGCCGGTGTTCACCGACGCCGACGTGGTCACCGCCGACGAGGGAATCCGCCGGGGCACCACGGTCGAGAAGCTCGCCGGGCTCAAGCCGGCCTTCCAAGACGACGGCGTCATCCACGCGGGCAACTCGTCCCAAATCTCCGACGGCGCAGCGGCATTGCTGGTCACCACCGCCGAGAACGCCGTCACCCTGGGGCTCACCCCGCTGGTGCGCTACCGTGCCGGCGCGGTCACCGGGGCCGATCCGGTGTTGATGCTCACGGGCCCGATCCCGGCGACGCGGAAGGTGTTGCACAAGGCGGGCGTCGGCATCGACGACGTGGGCGTGTACGAGGTCAACGAGGCGTTCGCGCCGGTGCCGCTGGCGTGGTTGGCCGAGACCGGGGCCGACGAGGCTCGTCTCAACCCGCTCGGGGGAGCGATCGCGCTGGGCCACCCGCTGGGAGCCTCCGGGGCGGTGCTCATGACGCGGATGATTCACCACATGCGGGACAACGGGATTCGCTACGGATTGCAGACCATGTGCGAAGGCGGCGGTACCGCCAACGCCACGGTCGTCGAGCTCATCGGCTGAGCGTCACCGGTTGCCGACCTCGGGCCCGAGGTGGCGCGTTGAGCGGCACACTAGAGCCATGACCGGACGTCGCGCGGCCGCCCTGGTCTTCGGGCTGCTCGCCCTGACCGCCGGGGGACTGCAACTGTGGGCATTCGCCGCCGGTGACTCCCCGCGGCACCTGGTGCTCGGGCTGTTCGCGGCGTCGGTGGGGCTCAGTGTGCTGGCCGTGGCGGTGTCGCGCCGCGGCCCCCGCTGGCCGGGTGAGCGCTTCCGGCCGTAACCGGGCCCGTTGTCAGGGAGGGCCCGTACCGTCGGCGGCATGACAGAGGGCAAACGCGCCGACCTGGTGCTCTCCGGTGGCGGCGTCAAGGGCGTCGGTCTGGTCGGCGCCGTGGTCGGACTGCTGGACGCCGGCTACCACCTGCAACGCATCTCCGGTACGTCGGCGGGATCGATCGTCGGAGCCGTCGTCGCGGCCGCCACCCAGACGGGGTCGATGACGGGCGCGCAGGTCAAAGAGCTTGCGCTGCAGATCGATTACTCGAAGTTCCTGGATCCAGGCCCCGTCGAGCGGGTTCCGCTCGTCGGACCGTCGCTGGCGCTGCTGCGGGGGTCCGGCATCTACCGGGGCGACTACATCCACGACTGGATCCTCAACCACCTCGCCGACCTCGGCGTGCGGACCTTCGGGGATCTGGCCGTCGACGACGACGAGCTGCCACCCGAGCAGCGGTACCGGCTCGTGGTCACCGTCGCCGACGTCACCACCGGGCAGCTGGTCCGGCTGCCGTGGGACTACCGGCGCGTCTACGGTCTGGATCCCGACGAACAACTGGTCGCCGACGCGGTCCGCGCGTCGATGTCCATCCCGTTCTTCTTCCGCGCCGTGGAGCTGACCGCCACCTCGGGTCTGACCTCGACGCTCGTCGACGGCGGCCTGCTGTCGAACTTCCCGCTCGACTCGCTGGACCGCACCGACGGCAAGCCGCCGCGGTGGCCCAGCTTCGGCATCACGTTGCTGCCCAACCTGCCGCTCGGCGACGACAAGGCCATCCCGGCGCTGGCGGCGCTGCGTCTGCTCGGCGCGCCGCACCTGCTCGAGGAGGTCATCACCACCATGCTCGTCGGCCGAGATCAGGCCTACCTGAACCAGCCGTGGGTCAGTGCGCGTGCCATCCGGGTGGACTCGACCGACGTCGGATTCCTCGACTTCGACATCTCCGACGACGAGGTGGAGGCGCAGTACCTCAAGGGCTACGCCGCCACGGAGGACTTCCTCGCCGGCTGGGACTGGGCGGCATATCTGCGTCGGTATCGCTGATCGTCGCTACTGTCTCGACGATGAGCTCGTCGACGAAGCAGTGCGCGATCGTGCCGCTGATCCACGCCGAGGACGTCGCCGCCGCCACGGTGCCGGTGGCGGGGGAGGCGTCGCTGGTGCGCGTCGTGCGGTCGGTGCATCCTGCGGTGGCCCAGGACGAGGTCGTCGTGGCGACGCAGCCCGCGCTGGCAGGGGCGGTCGAGGAATGCCTGCGGTCCGCCGGGCTGGCGACACGCGTCGCAGTCACCCGTGGTCCGGGGTCGCGGCGCCACGTGCTCCGGGCCGGCCTCGAGCACCTCGACGTCGCACCAGACGGGCCTGGGTGGGTGCTGATCTGCGATCACCGGTATCCGTTGTCGTCGGGTGAGGTCGCCAGCCGGGTGCTCGCCGCACTGGCTGCGGGCGGCGAGGTCGTCGTGCCCGTCGTCGCAGTCACCGACACCGTCAAGACGGTCGACGAGCTGGGCTCGGTGCTCGGCACCGTCGACCGCGCCGCCCTGCGAACGGTGCAGTACCCCCGCGGTCTGACCGCGGCGGCGCTATGGCAACTGGTCGCGGAGGTTCCGCCCACTGCACTGGACGGCCTCGACGAATTCGACGCCGCGCTGCGGGTGGGGCTCGAGGTGGGCGTCGTCGACGGTGACGCCGGTGCGGTTCGAGTCGAGCTGCCGCGCGACGCGCACCTGCTCGACGCCGTCATCGTGAATCGGCGCGACTGATCCTGTCCCGAAGGAGCCGCTCGGCGAGCCGGACGTCGGCGGCGAACGTGACCTTGAGGTTCGTCGAGGCGCCGGGGAACACGTGCACCTCGACGTCGGTGTAGTTCTGCACGCAGGACGCGGTGTCGGTGCCGTCGAAGCTGCCACCCGTAGCGGCGAGGTAGGCGGCCAGCAGGGGCCGAGCCCGAAATGCCTGCGGGGTCTGTACCCGGACCAGGGTGCCGTCGGGCACCGACGGCCGGCCCTGCGCGTCGACTGCCACGACGTCGGACGCGGGGAGCACGGGGATCGCACCGCCCAGGTCGCGAGCCGTCGTCACCGCGGTGTCCATCATCGCCGGCGTCGCCAGCGGTCGGGCGGCGTCGTGCACGAGGACGACGTCGACCGCGCCGGTCTGGATGTCGGGCGCCAAGTGGTGCAGCACGTTCTCCTCCGACCCGTGGCGCGTGTCACCGCCCTCGACGAGTTCGACCTCGACATGCGGCACCTCCGCGGCGATGGTCGCCGCGGCGAGCGCGCGTTCACCGCGCCGGTAGACCAGGATCGTGCGGGTCACGGTCGTCGCACGGGCCACCGCCTCCACCGACCAGGACACCATGCTGCGCCCCGCCAACGGCAGATAGGCCTTGTTGCCGTCGGCCCCGACCCTGGTGCCCATGCCCGCGGCGAGGACCACCCCGACGGCGGCCTGCACCTGTGTCACTCCGCGAGGTCGAATGCCGCGAGCACCTTGGTCGGCCGGACCCGGACCACGAGCTCGCCGGGCACACCGTTGCGGCGCCCGTACTCCTGCGCCCTCTCGGCTCCCATGTAGCGGCCGCCGGTGCGGGTCGCGACGTCCACCAGCTCCTCGGGATCCTCGCTGATCTCCGCGACGCCCTGAACCTGGACGAACGAGTACGGCGGGTGTGGATCGTCGACGCACAGCACCACCCGGGGGTCGCGCCCCAGTGCACGTCCCTTGGCCGTGTCCTTGCCGGTGTTGAAGACCAGGGCGCCGTCGTCGACCACGAACCACACGGGCGCCACCAACGGCCGGCCGTCGGCGGCGACGTAGCCGAGCATCGCGGTGCGGGTGCCCTCGGACAGGAAGGCGATCACGTCATCGGAGAGTTCGTCCACGCCGTCCACGGTAGGCGTGCCGGCCGCGGTACGTGCCGACGCGGTGCGCGCCCCTGAAATTGACAGAGACAGTTTGACGGCCTACATATATTGAGCGCGGCGTTCCGCTCGCACCGGGGTCGATCGTGCCGATGACGCCCGAGGATTCGACATCAGGGGGGCCGGTGACCTCGAGATGAGTGAGACGGGCCCGGCTCGCTCGAAGATCGCCCGCTTCATCCGCGTGTTCGCCCCCTTCATCGTGCTGGGCTGGTTCGCCCTGACCGTGGTGTCCAACGTCGTCGTGCCTCCGCTGGAGACCGTCGGCGAGGCGCACACGGTGTCGATGAACGCCAAGGACGCGCCGTCGATGATGTCGATGAAGGAGATCGGCGCGACGTTCGGTGAGTTCAGCTCGGACAGCAACGCGATGATCATCCTGGAGGGCGACGAGCCGCTGGGTGCGGACGCCCATCACTACTACGACGGGCTGATCAAGAAGCTCGAGGCCGACACCGCCCACGTCGAACACATCCAGGACTTCTGGGGCGACCCGCTGACCGCCTCGGGCGCTCAGAGCAATGACGGCAAATCCGCCTACGTTCAGGTGTACCTGCACGGCAACATGGGTGAGACGCTGGCCAACGACTCGGTGAAGTCGGTGCAGAAGATCGTCGCCGACACGCCTACCCCGCCCGGGGTGAAGACCTACGTCACCGGCGGCGCCCCGCTGGTGTCCGACCAGACCGAGGCCGGCAACACCAGCATCCTCATCGTCACGATCATCACGCTGGTGGTGATCGCGTTGATGCTGGTGTTGGTCTACCGCTCGGTGGTCACCATGCTGCTGGTGCTGTTCATGGTGTTCATGGAACTCGGCGCCGCCCGCGGCATCGTCGCCGTCCTCGGCTACTACGAGATCATCGGGCTCTCGACCTTCGCGACGAGCCTGCTGACCCTAATGGTCATCGCCGCGGGCACCGACTACGCGATCTTCCTCATCGGCCGCTATCAGGAAGCGCGCGGGGCAGGCGAGGACCGCGAGGCGTCCTACTACTCGATGTTCCACGGGACCGCGCACGTGGTGCTGGGCTCCGGGCTGACCATCGCCGGCGCCATGCTGTGCCTCAGCTTCACCCGCCTGCCGTACTTCCAGAGTCTTGGGGTGCCGTGTGCCGTCGGCACCGTCGTCGCCGTCATCGCGGCGCTGACCCTCGGCCCGGCGGTGGTGACGATCGGCAGCCGGTTCCGCCGCATCTTCGAACCCAAGCGCGCCATTCGCTCGCGCGGCTGGCGCCGCCTCGGCACCGCCATCGTGCGCTGGCCCGGTCCCATCCTGGCCGCCACCATCGCACTCGCGCTGATCGGCCTGCTGGCCCTGCCGAGCTACAAGACCAGCTACGACAACCGCCGGTACCTTCCGACCGACATGCCCGCCAACGTCGGCTACCAGGTGGCCGACACGCACTTCAACGCCGCCCGGATGAACCCCGAGCTGTTGATGATCAAGAGCGACCACGACCTGCGTACGTCGGCGGACTTCCTGGTCATCGACAAGATCGCCAAGGCGATCTTCCACACGCCGGGCATCTCGCGGGTGCAGACGATCACCCGGCCCGACGGCAAGCCGATCAAGCACAGCACCATCCCGTTCCAGATCAGCATGCAGGGCACCGCGTCGAAGCTGAACGAGAAGTACCAACGGGATTCGTTCGCCAGCATGCTGCAGCAGGCCAACGACATGCAGACCATGATCGACACGCTGACGCACATGTTGGCGTTGATGGATCAGCTCTCGGCCAACATCAACGAGATGGCGGTCAAGATCACCGATCTGGCCGCGACCGTCAACGAGCTGCGCGACAGCATCGAGGACTTCCAGGACATGTTCCGGCCGCTGAAGGCCTACCTGTACTGGGAGCCGCACTGCTACGACATCCCGCTGTGCCTGACCGGGCGTGGCATCTTCGACGCGCTCGACGGCACCAGTTCCCTCGCCGACCAGGTCGGCGGTCTGGTCACCGACACCCAGAAGCTCGCCGCGCTGACGCCGCAGCTGGCGGCGACGCTGCGACCGCAGCTCGAGCAGTTGCGGTCGGTCAAGCAGATGCTGCTGACCACCTACCAGGTCCAGATGGGCTTCCAGAACCAGCAGTCGGCGATGTCGGAGAACGCCACCGCGATGGGTGACGCCTTCGACGCCGCC
Organism: Mycobacterium yunnanensis; assembly: GCF_025823185.1. Classification (GTDB taxonomy): domain Bacteria; phylum Actinomycetota; class Actinomycetes; order Mycobacteriales; family Mycobacteriaceae; genus Mycobacterium; species Mycobacterium yunnanensis. The sequence continues at coordinate 784,931 of NZ_JACKVK010000013.1, read as the reverse complement.
CGCAACGACGACACGTTCTACCTGCCGCCGGAGATCTTCTCCAACAAGGACTTCAAGCGCGGGATGAAGAACTTCATCTCACCCGACGGGCACGCCGTCCGCTTCATCATCAGCCACGAGGGCGATCCGGCGACCGAAGAGGGCATCTCCCACATCGACGCCATCAAGCAGGCGGCGAAGGAGGCCGTCAAGGGCACTCCGTTGGAGGGCTCCTCGATCTATCTCGCGGGTACCGCCGCCACCTACAAGGACATGCGGGACGGCTCGTTCTACGACCTTCTGATCGCCGGAATCTCCGCCGTCACACTGATCTTCATCATCATGCTGATCATCACCAGGGCCTTGGTGGCCGCGGCGGTGATCGTCGGCACGGTGCTGCTGTCGCTCGGCGCGTCGTTCGGGTTGTCGGTGTTGCTGTGGCAGCACATCCTCGGACTGGAGCTGCACTGGATGGTGCTGGCCATGTCGGTGATCCTGCTCCTGGCCGTGGGTTCGGACTACAACCTGCTGCTGGTGTCCCGGATGAAGGAAGAACTGCACGGCGGCTTGAAGACCGGCATCATCCGCTCGATGGCGGGCACCGGATCGGTCGTCACCTCGGCCGGGCTCGTCTTCGCCGCGACCATGGCGACGTTCGCCTTCAGCGAGCTGAGGGTCATGGGGCAGGTCGGCACCACGATCGCCCTCGGTCTGCTGTTCGACACCCTGATCGTGCGGACGTTCATGACGCCGGCGATCGCCGCGCTGATGGGCAAGTGGTTCTGGTGGCCGACCGTCGTGCGCTCGCGGGCCGCCATGCGTGTTCCGCCGCCGCCGGAACCCGCCCCGACCCGCTGAGCCGCCGACGACATGGCGCCACCGGCCGAGGTTCGGTACGGTCAACCGCCGTCGGAAGGAGCATCCCGGGTGAACGAGCCGGAACCGTTGCCGTCGCCCGCAGTGCGGGCCCACCGCGTCCGGCCGATGGCCGGGCGTGACCCACACGAGCGCCACCGCGTCGCCACCCCGCTGGAACTGCTCTTCGATCTGACGTTCGTCATCGCCTTCGGCGTGGCGGCCTCGGAGTTCGCCCACGCCTTGGCTGCCGGGCACGCGGGCACCGGCTTCACGGGATTCATCTTCGCCACGTTCGCGACGTGCTGGGCGTGGATCAACTTCACGTGGTTCGCGTCGGCCTACGACACCGACGACTGGGTCTACCGCTTCCTGACGATGGTGCAGATGGTCGGCGTGCTGGTCTTGGCGCTCGGCATCCCGCCGTTCTACGGGTCGATCGAGCACGGTGGCCACCTCGACAACGAGCTGATCGTGGCCGGCTACGTGGTGATGCGCGTGGCGATGGTCGCGCAGTGGCTACGTGCCGCGCGTCAAGACCCGCGCCGCAAGTCCGCGAGCCTGACCTATGCGACCGTGATCGTCGTGGTGCAGGTCGGGTGGATCGCCTCGATCTTCTTGCCGCTGTCGGTGACGTTCGGCCTCGTCCTGTTCGCGCTGCTGGCCGTCGCCGAGATGGCCGGCCCGTGGCTTGCCGAGTCGCGCCGCGGCGGCACGCCGTGGCATGCCCACCACATCGCCGAACGGTACGGCCTGCTGGCCATCATCGCCCTCGGCGAGGGCGTCGTCGGCACCGTCGCGTCGCTGACGGCCGTCGTCGGCGAGCACGGGTGGACGCCAGACGCCGCCATCCTCGCCATCTCGGGTACCGGGCTCACCTTCGGGATGTGGTGGATCTACTTCGCGGTGCCCACCGCCGATCTGTTGCACCGCCACCGAGAGCGCTCCTTCCTGTTCGGCTACCTGCACATGGCGGTGTTCGGCGCGATCGTGGCCACCGGCGCGGGACTGCACACCGCGGCCTACTTCGTCGAGGAGCAGTCGACGCTCGGCTCGACCGGCACGGTGCTGTCGGTGGCCGTGCCCGTCGGCGTCTACGTCGGGTTGATCTTCGTGCTCTACGGGCTGATGGCACGGACCTGGGACGTCCTGCACGTGGTGCTGTTGGTGTTGACCGTCGGCACGCTCGCCGCGGCGGTGATCGCAGCGTCGGCCGGGGTGCCGATGACGGCGTGCCTGCTGATCGTCACGCTGGCCCCGCTGGTCAGCGTCGTCGGCTTCGAGCTGGTGGGGCACCGGCACATGGCGGCCGCGTTGGCCAAGGACGCTTGACAGCCGTCTCGTCGGGTACCCACCCGGTGAGAGACGGGAGGCACCATGGCGAAGGTCGGCAAGAACGGTCGGGCCAAGAAGTCGGAATTGCCAAGCACGCTGCAGAAGTCGCCTGCCAAGGCACAGCAAACGTTCGCAGAGGCGCACGACGCCGCCGCCGAACAGTACGGGGATGAGGCGCGCGCCCACCGCGTGGCCTTCAGCGCGGTCAAGCACTCCTTCGAGAAGGTGGGCGACCGGTGGGAGCCCAAGGAGGAGAAGGGCCCGTCGGACGAGCGGGCCGAGATTGGCGGTCTCAGCGGCAAGGGTGAGACGGCCGAGGGCGTCAACGCCAACGCCACCAAGAAGCACCTGCTCGACGTCGCGAGGCGGCTCGACGTGACCGGCCGATCGACCATGACCAAGGACGAATTGGTCGACGCCATCAAGAAGGCCAACCGCCGCGCGTCGGCGAAGGGTTAGCGCTCCCTTTCGATCGAGCGCTCGCGCTGGGTGTCTCGTTCGAAGCACTCGAGCAGCGAACGTTCTTGCTCGGCCGCCATCAGCCGCCGCGTCTTGCGGCGGGTGATCAGGATGCCGACCACGGCCAGCGCCCACACCGCGTACTGCACCGTCCAGGCGTGCCGGAACGACTCGAAGGAATAGCCACCGGCGGCCCCGAGCAGGACGCCCATCGCCTGCATCACCAACAGCGAGGCGATGAAACCGCCCATGTTGACCATGCCCTGGGCGGTGCCGAGGGTGGAACTCGGATTGAAGGTCCTGGCGAAGTCGAAGCCGACCATCGAACCGGGGCCGCCCACCGAGATCACGACGACCAGCACGACCAGCAGCCACAACGGTGCCCTGGTCGGTAGGGCCAAGACGACGGTCCAGATCAGGGCGTTGCTGGCGATGATCCCCAGAACGATCCACGACCGCCGATGGGGATAGCGGCCGGTGAGGATGCCGATGAGGACGCCTGCGCAGATGGCGGTGACGACGGACACCGTGAGCAACGCTCCGGCCACGTGCGCGGACTGACCTTGAGCGACGGTCAGATAGGGGACGCCCCACATGAGGCAGAACACGGTGACCGAGAACTGTGTGCCCATGTGGGTGAAGAAGCCGAGTCGTGTGCCGGGGCGCAGCCACACGGTCTTCACGCTCGACGCCACGGCGCGCACGGAGAGGTTCTCCGAGGCGACGACCCGCCCGCGCGGCGTGTCCTTGATCAACGTCAGTGCCAACACCATGGCCAGCACGCCGAAGGCCGCCACCGACACGTAGGCGGTCGCCCACGAGGTGCCGGTCAGCAGTGCGAGGAACGGCAGCGCGGACAGCACCTGACCGAGCTGGCCGAAGATGCCGGTCAGTTGGGTCACCAGCGGCACCCGTCTCGGCTCGAACCAATGCGGCACCAGTCGGAGTACCGAGATGAAGGTCAGGGCGTCACCCAGGCCGACGACGGCCCTGGCGCCGATCGCCAGCGGCAACGACTCCGTGAGGGCCAGGAGTAGTTGCCCGGTGGCCATCAGGGCGGCCCCGGCGACGATCAGCACGCGGGAGCCGTAGCGGTCGAGCAGGATGCCGGCTGGCACCTGGGCGCCGGCGTAGACGACGACCTGCAGCACGACGAACGTCGAGAGCAGGCTGGGGCTGGCGTCGAATCGACCGGCGGCCTGAAGCCCCGAGACGCCTAGCGTGGTCCGGTCGAGTACGGCGACGACGTAGGCCAGCAGCCCGGCCGTCCACACCATCCATGCACGCACTCGGACAATCGTCGCGCACCGACGCACCCGATGGCGAATCGCTTTGAAAACTCGACGCGAGCGTGCAAATCTCGCAAACTTACGGGAGGGTCTACAGTAGTCCCATGGCTCGTTGCGGACACGTGTTGATAAAGGCCGTGACCGGCTGTTTGAGGGAGTATTCAGGTGGTTGAGTATCGGCTTGGGGAGTTGTCCGAACTCTCGGGGGTGAGTATCCGCAACATTCGCGCCTATCGTGAGCGAGGTCTCCTGGACCCGCCCCGACGCGAGGGACGCTCGGCCTTCTACGACGACCGTCATCTGTCGCAGCTCGGCACCATCAACGAACTCCTGCGCAAGGGTTACACCTCGGCACACATTGCGGAGTTCCTCTCCAGCATGCGCGAGGGGCATGACCTCGCCGACCTGCTCGGACTGCAGCAAGCAGTATTCGGGCCACCGCGCCCCGCGACGCTCGACATCGACGCAGAGAGCGACGAGGCGCGCGGCCTGGTGAGTTACGGGCTGGCCGAGGTGGTCGACGGCCGCGTGACGTTCGTCGACCCGAACATCGCCCAGGTCGTGGTGGCCGCCGACGAGCCGTTGCGCTACGTCCAGACCATCTTGCGCGTGGCCGACGGCGTGGCCGACCAACTCGACGAATTGGCTCAGTCGGTGGCGGAGTCGGTGCAGGAGAGTCTGCAGGCCGGAGATGGACTGAGCCGGGTGTCGCGCCGTGGCGACGAGGCCGTGGCACGCCGACGGGCCACCGACTTCCGGACGTTGGGGCGCCGGGTCGTCACCGATCGGCTCGAGGACGTCCTGACGCGGTACCTGGCGGCCGCCGAATAGGGCTCGCCGTCCTCGTCACACCCTGGTGGTGGCTGGATCCCCGCCGAACCGCTGCGCCAGCCACACCGGGAGGACGGCCAGCACCGTCAGCGCCGCCGCGACGACGTTGATCACCGGTGCCTGGTTGGGCCGGAACAGATTCCCGAAGATCCAGATCGGGAGTGTCTGCACGGCGGGCCCCGCGGTGAACGTGGTCACGACGATCTCGTCGAAACTGAGCGCGAAGGCCAGGATCGCCCCCGCCACCAACGCACCGCGCATCATGGGGAACGTCACGAAGCGGAACGTCTGCCACGACGACGCCCCGAGGTCCTCCGAGGCGTCCTCCAGATCGGTTCCGAGTCGGCGCAACCGGGCCTGGGTGTTGTTGAAGACGATGACGATGCAGAAGGTGGCGTGCCCGACGATCACCGTGCCCATCCCCAACGTCACGCCGAGCGCGGACGTGAACGTCGCGTTGAGCGCGATGCCGGTGACGATGCCCGGCAACGTGATTGGCAGCACCACCAGGAAGCTGATGGTGTTGCGGCCGAAGAACCGGTGACGCTGCACCGCGAAGGCCACCATCGTGCCGAGGACGAGTGCGATCGCCGTGGCGCCCAGACCGACTACCACCGAGTTCGCCAACGAGGTCCACATGCCGTCGCTGTTCCAGGCGTCGGCCCACCACCGCAGCGTGAAGCCACTCGGCGGGAAGGCGAAGGTGCGCGAGGCGTTGAATGCGTTGACCACGACGAGAACCAGTGGTGCGTAGAGGAATATCAGTACCACGACCGTCCACGCCCGGACGGCCGCGCGAGCTCCGCCCGACAGCATCAGACGTTCTCCAATGCGCCGGTGCGTCGCATCGCGAGCAGGTACAGGATCACCGCGACCAGCGGGATGACCGACAAGGCGGCGGCAAGCGGTTGGTCGTTGGCGGTGACGAGCTGGCCGTAGATGATGTTGCCCAGCATCTGGGTCTTGCCGCCGACGATGGTCACGGCGATGTAGTCACCCAGCGACAGCGAGAACGTGAAGATCGATCCGGCGGCAATGCCGGGAAAGGCCAACGGCGCCAACACCATTCGTAGGGTCGAGAAGTCCGAGGCGCCCAGGTCCGAGCTGGCGTCGACGAGGTGGTTCGGCACCCGGTCGAAGGCGGCGAACACCGGAATGATCATGTAGGGCAACCACAGATACGTCAGGGTGACGACGGTCGCGACCAATCCGTAGCCCGGGGTGTACCCGACCGCCCACGACATCGGACCCTCGGGGGACAGCATCACCCGCCAGGCGTAGGCCTTGACGAGATAGCTGGCCCACAGTGGTGTCGTCACCGCCACCACCAGGGCCAGCCGCGTGCGCGGCGAGGCGACCTTGGCCATGTACAGACCAAGGGGCACCGCCAGCACTGCGCAGATCACCGTGACCAGCAGTGCGACGCCCACCGTGCGGATGGTGACCGTGCGGAAGACCTCGTCGGTCAGCACACGGACGACGTTGTCCCCGGTGACGGTGTGCACCACCGCGCCGGTAAAGGAGTTGGTGCTCCACAGGGCCGAGACCAACAGCACCGCAAGCGAACCGAGGTACGCGACCACCAGCCAGGCCATGGGTGGCACCAGCAGCAGGGCCAGGGTCAGTCGGTTCCGTCGGCGGCCCGACTCTGCCGTCACCCCTTGATCTGCTGCCACTTGCTGACCCACTCGTCGTAGGCCGTGCACTCGTTGCCGCTGCCGTCGACGCACTGCTTCTGCGGTGTGGTCCAGTAGTGCAACTGCGACGCGTACGCCTCGTCGGTGGCGTGGTAGATGTCGCAGAAGTCCTTCTCGGAGGTGAACTCACACGCCTTGGTCTGCGCGGGCGCCTCGCCGAAGTATTCGGCGACCTGCGCGTTGACCTTTGGCGAGGTGATCCAGTCCATCCACTTGTACATGCAGTTGGGGTGCGCGGCCTTCGACGAGACCATCCAGGTGTCCGACCACCCGGTGGCGCCTTCCTTGGGCAGCACGGTGTTCACCTGCACCTTGTTCTCGGTGCCGATGGTGTTGGCGATGACCTGCCAGGTGGTGCCGATGACCGACGTGCCGGACTCGAACGCCTGGACTTCCTTGGTGTAGTCCGACCAGTACTCGCCGACGTTCTCGCGCTGCTTGGTGAGCAGGTCCACGGCGGCGTCGAGCTGGGCGGAAGTCAGGGAGTAGGGGTCCTTGATGCCCAGATCCGGCTTGGTCTTCATCAGGTACAGCGCGGCGTCGGCGATGTAGATGGGGGAGTCGTAGGCGGTCACCTTGCCCTTGTACTTGCCGGCGTCGTCGAACACCGCACTCCACGAATCGGGCGCATCCTTGACGTCGGCGACGTTGTACATCAACAGGTTTGCGCCCCAGCCGTGCGGGATGCCGTACATCTGACCGTCGACGGAGTTCCACGGCTTGTTCTTCAAGAACTCCGAGATCGTCGAGTAGTTGGGCACCAGCGCGGTGTTCACCGGCGCCACGTCACCGGCGTAGATCAGTCGCAACGTGGCGTCACCGGAGGCGGAGACGCCGTCGTACTGACCGGTCCGCATCAGTTGCACCATCTCGTCGGAGGTGTTGCCCACCTTGACGTTGACCTTGCATCCGGACTGTTGCTCGAACGGGGTCACCCAGTCGACGGTCTTGTCATTCGAGCCGTTCTCGGCGTAGCCGGCCCAGGCGATCAAGTTGAGTTGGCCCTCGCCGTTGCCGAGTGAGCCGAGCGCCTCCATCTTCGGTGGCGCGGTGCCGGCGTCCCCGCCGCCGCCGGAACCCGAGCTGGAGCATCCGGTGAGCGTGCCGACCACCAGGGTCGTACACGCGGCGACCGTCAAGCCGATCCGCGACGCGCTGAGTTTCATGGGTCTCCCTTGGTTTCCGTGGGTGGTTCAGTTGGAGAGATCGTGGACGGCGCCGTCAGGCCACGCCAGCGTGACCGGCGCGCCGTGGCCCAGGTCGTCGGGCAGGGCGTGCGCGGCGTTGAGCACCGTCGCGGTCAGGGTGACGCCCGCCTGAGCGCCGACCCGGGCGACCGCGGCCACGCGCGTAGTGGGTCCGGCGTAGATCACCTCCGCGACGGTCGCGTCGACGGTGCGGTTGCCGGGCAGGGAGGCCGTGCCGGTCGGCAGCACCGCGATGCGTTCGGGCCGCACGGCGAACAGCCCCCGGCGGCCGACGAGTGCCTCGGCGGCGTCCCCGTCCAGCACGTTGGAGGTGCCGACGAAGTCGGCGACGAAGCGGTTGACGGGGTTCTCGTAGACCTCGCGGGCCTGGCCAATCTGTTCGATGCGGCCGTCGTTGAACACCGCGAGGCGGTCGCACAGCGTCAACGCCTCGTCCTGGTCGTGGGTGACGATGACGAAGGTGATGCCGACCTCGCGTTGAATCGCCTTGAGCTCGACCTGCATCTGCTCGCGCAGCTTGAGGTCCAGCGCGCCGAGTGGTTCGTCGAGCAACAGGACCCGGGGCCGCCCGACCAGGGCGCGGGCCAGTGCGACGCGCTGGCGCTGACCGCCGGAGAGCTGCGCGGGCTTGCGGGGCCCGTAGTCGGCCAGGCGCACCATCTCCAGCGCTTCGCCGGCCCTGGTGCGTCGCTCCGCCTTGGACACGCCGCGCACTCGCAGCCCGTATTCGACGTTCTGGGCGACGGTCATGTGGGGAAAGAGGGCGTACTCCTGAAAGACGGTGTTGACGTCACGTCGGCGGGCCGGCAGCGCGGTGACGTCGACGCCGCCGAGCTCGATGGTGCCCGCGGTCGGTTGTTCGAAGCCGGCGATCATCCGGAGCACGGTCGTCTTGCCAGAACCCGACGGGCCGAGGATGGCGAACAATTCACCGTCGAAGACGGTGAGATCGGCGCCCGCCACGGCCACGATCGAGTCGCCGAACACCTTGCGAACGCCGACGAGTTGAATCTGGGGTTCGCTGGGGCCCGGTGGCATGGGCTGAATCGTATGGATCGGTCGTTCGTGGCGCAGCGCAACGTATGGAATCCGCGGGAGCGACCACTCGAGCCGACGCATTTCGTCGTGAGGCCCTCGGGACGAGGAATCGGCCTCGAAGGCGTGGCCAGCTACCCGCGGTCCGGGGCCAGGGTTCGACGCGGGCCGCAGCTGGCGGCCGTCCCTCGGTGCCTTGGGCCGCGCACGCCCGTCGACCGGGCCATTTCGTCACGCCGTGGTGCGCCGGGTTGCCGTCCGGCGTGCCGCGATGCCCCTCGGTTTTGCCAATGGGAGGGAACGGCGGCTGCGCGCGTGGGCGGCGTGGGCGGGGCTGGGCGTCATCGGCGCAAGTCGGAGGCGGTGCCGGCGCCGCGGGGGCGGGCTCGGGCCGGCCGCCGCGCCCGCCGGCGAGTGCGGAACGACGGTCGGCGGATCCGACTCGTGCGTCGCCGTGCCGTTCGCCATGCGACCGTCGCCCGCGCGACCGGCTGCCGCGCCATCGTGGACGTGAGGGGTCCCTCGACGCGGTCGGCGGCGTCACACGGGTCGGCGAGCGGACGTCCGACGCCTCTCGACACCCGTCAGGTTACCGATCAGTAAGATTTCCCAGCAAACTTCTTCACGGAGTTTGGATCACCGACTGGACATTCGAGCCGCCCGTGTCGACTCATAGTCGTCGGGCCACTCGCCGACGCGCGCCCACTCACTCAACATAACGATTGGATAACGATACTGCTGTGATCTGCGGACTTGTGGCTACTCAACCGTAACCACTCGCCAACAGGACGTTTGTCCCGGGACCGACTCGGCCGCGCGTGGGCCCGTGTTACCCGTGGCACGGTTACCCGTGCGTAGAACTCGCCAGTAACCATTTTCGGGCCGAAACTGGCTCTAGCTCTTATGACACTCTTAGTAGGGCCGCCCGACCGTCCGGATGGCCCCAGAGACGACCCGAGCTTGCCGGGGTGAACACCCGGTACCGAACCGCGGAACCCGCAGGGGCGCGGGCCTCACCGCCGAGGACGCAGTAGACGCGTGCGACAGACCGTGCGGCCCCGACACGTGCAGAACGAGAAGCGATACGCGCGAGAGCGCACCGAGGAGATGGCAAGACGTGACGATCAACGAACACGACAGGGTTACCACCGGGCGCACGGCAGGGTCGGCCCCGACGCCGTTCGGCCAGGCGCACGCGCTCGTCGACCTCCTCAACGCAGGTGAGCCCTACGCGGTCGCGTTCGGTGGCCAAGGCGGCAACTGGCTGGAGAACCTCGAGGAACTGATCAGCTCGGCCGGTATCGAGTCCGAGATCAGCGAGGTCATCGGTGAGGCCGCCCTGCTGCTGCAGCCCGTCGCCCGGGAACTCGTCGTCGTCCGCCCGATCGGCTTCGAGCCAATGCAGTGGGTGCGCGCACTCGCCGCCGACGAGCCGCTGCCGACCGCCAAGCAGCTCACCACCGCCGCGATCTCCGGACCTGGCATCCTGCTGACCCAGCTGGCCGCCATCCGCGCCTCGATGCGCCAGGGGCTCGACCTCTACGGCACGCCGCCAGTGGCGACGGCCGGACACTCCCAGGGCATCGTCGCGTGCGAGTCGCTCAGGGCGAAGGGCACGCGCGACGCCGAGCTCCTCGCCATGCTGCAGCTGATCGGTGCGGCCGGCTCGCTGGTCTCGCGGCGACGCGGCATGGTCGGCCGCGGCGACAAGTCGCCGATGGTCTCGGTGACCAACGTCGACCCGGCCCGCATCGCCGAACTCCTCGAGGAGTTCTCCACCGACGTTCGCACCGTGCTGCCGCCCGTGCTGTCCATCCGCAACGGCAGGCGCTCGGTCGTCATCACCGGTACCCCCGAGCAGCTGTCGCGCTTCGAGCTGTACTGCAGCAAGATCACCGAGAAGGAAGAGGCCGAGCGCAAGAACAAGCTGCGCGGCGGCGCGGTCTTCAGCCCAGTCTTCCACGGCATCCAGGTCGAGGTCGGCTTCCACACCCCGCGGCTGGCCGACGCGATCGACGTCGTCGACGGCTGGGGCGCGAAGCTCGAGATCGATTCCGAGCTGCTGCATTACTTCGCCAAGGCCATCTTCACCGACCCGTTCGACTGGGTCGAGGAGGTCGAGCGCCTGCACGCCTCCGGCGCCCGTTGGATCGTCGACCTCGGCCCCAGCGACACCATCACCCGCGTCACCGCACCGGTCATCCGGGGCCTCGGCGTCGGCATCGTGCCCGCGGCCACCCGGGCCGGGCAGCGCAACCTCTTCACCGTCGGCGCGGCGCCCGAGGTCGTCCCCGCGTGGTCGAGCTACGCGCCGTCGGTCATCTCGCTGCCGGACGGCTCGGTCAAGCTCTCCACCAAGTTCACCCGGCTCACGGGTCGCTCGCCGATGCTGCTGGCGGGCATGACCCCGACTACCGTCGACGCCAAGATCGTCGCCGCGGCGGCCAACGCCGGTCACTGGGCCGAGCTGGCCGGTGGCGGCCAGGTCACCGAACCCATCTTCGACCGCCGCGTCACCGAGCTGACCGAACTCCTCGAGCCGGGCCGCGCCGTGCAGTTCAACACGCTGTTCCTCGATCCCTACCTGTGGAAGCTGCAGGTCGGCGGCAAGCGCCTGGTGCAGAAGGCGCGTCAATCCGGCGCCCCCTTCGACGGCGTCGTCGTCAGCGCGGGCATCCCCGAACTCGACGAGGCCGTCGCGATCATCGAGGAGCTCAACGAGGTCGGCATCGCCTACGTGTGCTTCAAGCCCGGCACCGTCGAGCAGATCAAGTCGGTCATCAAGATCGCCGCCGAGGTTCCCGACCGCGAGGTCATCGTCCACGTCGAGGGTGGCCGCGCCGGCGGACACCACTCGTGGGAGGACCTCGACGACCTGCTGATCTCCACCTACGGCGATCTGCGCAAGCTGTCCAACATCACGCTGTGCGTCGGCGGCGGCATCGGCACGCCCGAGCGCGCCGCGCAGTACCTGTCGGGTGAGTGGGCCAACGCCTACGGCTTCCCGATCATGCCGGTCGACGGCATCCTCGTCGGCACCGCGACCATGGCCACGCTCGAGGCCACCACCTCGCCTGCGGTCAAGCAGCTGCTGGTCGACACCACCGGCACCGAGCAGTGGGTCGGCGCTGGAAAGGCGCAGGGCGGCATGGCATCCGGGCGCAGCCAGCTCGGCGCCGACATCCACGAGATCGACAACGCGGCGTCGCGCTGCGGTCGTCTGCTCGACGACGTCGCCGGTGACGTCGACGCGGTCGCCGAGCGCCGCGACGAGATCATCGCCGCGATGGCACTGACCGCCAAGCCGTACTTCGGCGACGTGGCGGACATGACCTACCTGCAGTGGCTGCAGCGCTACGTCGAGCTCGCCATCGGCGACGGTGACAGCACGGCTGACACCAAGCGACCCGACTCGCCGTGGCTCGACGGCAGCTGGCGCGACCGCTTCGAAGAGATGCTCAAGCGCGCCGAGGCCCGCTTGCACTCGCAGGACTCCGGACCCATCGACACGCTGTACCCCGCCACCGCGGAAGGCGAAGCGCTGCTGGAGGATCCGCAGCGCGCGCTGGCCGAACTGCAGTCGCGGTACCCGGATGCCGGCGAGGTCAAGCTGCACCCGGCCGACGTGCCGTTCTTCACCACGCTCTGCAAGACCCTTGGCAAGCCCGTCAACTTCGTCCCCGTCATCGACAAGGACGTCCGGCGCTGGTGGCGCAGCGACTCGCTGTGGCAGGCCCACGACGCGCGCTACACCGCCGATCAGGTGTGCGTGATCCCCGGCACCGAGGCCGTCGTCGGCATCACCCGCGTCGACGAGCCCGTCGGCGACCTGCTCGACCGGTTCGAGAAGGCCTCGGTCGACGAGGTGCTCGCCTCGGGCGCCGAGCCCACCGCCGTCGTCTCGCGCCGTCAGGCCCGTGCCGACGTGACCGGTCCGCTTGGCGTGGTCCTCGACTCACCCGACGTGCTGTGGGCCGGTCGCGCCGCGATCAACCCGGTGCACCGCATCGGTGCGCCAGGTGAGTGGCAGGTCAACGAAAATCGTTCTGCGACACATCCGTCGACGGGTTCGCGGCTCGAGCTCGACGGCGACCACGTCAACCTCAGCGTGCCGCTGTCCGACATCTGGATCACCATCAGGTTCACCCTGCCGTCGACCACCGTCGACGGCGGCATGCCGGTCGTCACCACCGAAGACGCCTCGGACGCCATGCGCGCCGTGCTGTCCATCGCCGCGGGCGTCGACGGCGTCGATGCGCTGCCGCCGGTGACCGAGGCGAGCGGAGCGACGGGGAATGATCGGGCCGACAGCACGACGGTGTCGGTGTCCTGGGATCCCGAGGAGGTCGCCGACCACACCGGCGTCACCGCCACGTTCGGCGCCCCGTTGGCGCCGGGCCTCACCCTGGTCCCCGACGCGCTCGTGGGCCGATGCTGGCCGGCTGTGTTCTCCGTCATCGGCGCAGCAGTGACCGACTCCGGCTTCCCTGTCGTCGAGGGTCTGCTGAGCCTGGTGCACCTCGACCACGCCGCGCACCTGCTGGCCCCGATGCCGACGAGCAAGAGCGAATTGACCGTCACCGCAACGGCTTCGGCCGCCGTCGACACCGAGGTCGGCCGCGTCGTCCCGGTGTCGGTGACCATCCGTGACTCCGAGGGCACCGAACTGGCGACGCTCGAGGAGCGGTTCGCCATCCGCGGCCGCACGGGCGCCGTCGAATTGACGGACCCGCCCAAGGCCGGCGGTGCCATCACCGACAACGCCACCGACACCCCGCGTCGTCGCCGTCGCGACGTCTCGGTCACCGCGCCGACGGACATGAGTGCCTTCGCCGTGGTCTCCGGTGACCACAACCCGATCCACACCGACCGCGCCGCCGCGCTGCTCGCCGGGCTGAAATCGCCCATCGTGCATGGCATGTGGCTCTCGGCCGCCGCGCAGCACGTCGTCACCGCCACCGACGGTCGGGCCACCCCGCCCGCGCGCCTGGTCGGCTGGACCTCGCGCTTCCTCGGCATGGTCATGCCCGGCGACGAGATCGACTTCCGAGTCGACCGGGTCGGCATCGACCGCGGTGCCGAGATCGTCGAGGTCACCGCCAAGGTCGGCACCGACCTGGTGATGTCGGCGACGGCTCAGCTGGCCGCGCCGAAGACCGTCTACGCCTTCCCCGGTCAGGGCATTCAGTCCAAGGGCATGGGCATGGAGGTCCGGGCCCGGTCCAAGGCCGCCCGCAAGGTGTGGGACACCGCCGACAAGTTCACCCGCGAGACGCTGGGCTTCTCGGTGCTGCACGTGGTGCGCGACAACCCGACCAGCCTGATCGCCAGTGGGGTGCACTACCACCACCCCGAGGGCGTCCTGTACCTCACGCAGTTCACCCAGGTGGCCATGGCCACCGTCGCCGCGGCCCAGGTCGCGGAGATGCGTGAGCAAGGTGCCTTCGTCGAGGGCGCCATCGCGTGCGGTCACTCCGTCGGTGAGTACACCGCGCTGGCCTGCGTGTCCGGCGTGTACCCGCTCGAGGCGCTGCTCGAGGTGGTCTTCCACCGCGGCAGCAAGATGCACGACATCGTCCCGCGCGACGAGAACGGCCGCTCGAACTACCGGCTGGCTGCGATCCGCCCGAGCCAAATCGACCTCGACGACGACGACGTCACCGACTGGGTGGCCGAGATCGCCGAGCGCACAGGCGAATTCCTGCAGATCGTGAACTACAACCTGCGCGGTTCGCAGTACGCGATCGCCGGCACGGTCCGCGGTCTGGAGGTCCTGGAGGAGGAAGTCGAGAAGCGCCGCGAGATCTCCGGCGGCAAGCGCTCGTTCATCCTGGTGCCCGGTATCGACGTGCCGTTCCACTCCGAGGTGCTGCGGGTCGGCGTCGCCGACTTCCGTCGCTCGCTGGAGCGGGTCATGCCGCGCGACGCAGACCCCGCGCTGCTCGTCGGCAAGTACATCCCCAACCTGGTGCCGCGGCCGTTCACCATGGACCGCGACTTCATCCAGGAGATCCGCGACCTGGTGCCCGCCGAGCCGCTCGACGAGATCCTCGCCGACTACGACACCTGGCGCACCGAGCGACCGCACGAGCTGTGCCGCAAGGTCGTCATCGAGTTACTGGCATGGCAATTCGCCAGCCCGGTGCGGTGGATCGAGACCCAGGACCTGCTCTTCATCGAGGAGGCTGCGGGCGGCCTTGGCATCGAGCGCTTCGTCGAGATCGGTGTCAAGAACGCGCCGACGGTCGCCGGCCTGGCCACCAACACCTTGAAGCTGCCGGAGTACTCGCACAACACGACCGAGGTGCTCAACTCCGAGCGTGACGCCGCGGTGCTGTTCGCGACCGACACCGACCCGGAACCGGACATGGAGACCGACAGCGCACCTGCCGCTCCCTCGGACGCTCCAGCCGAGTCGGCGCCGGCCGCCGCCCCCGCCGCCGCGGCGGCTCCGGCCGCCGCCCCGTCGGGTGGCCCGCGGCCGGAGGACATCGTGTTCGGCGCGGACGACGCGACGCTGTCGCTCATCGCCTTGTCGGCCAAGATGCACGTCGACCAGATCGAGCCGCTGGACTCCATAGAGTCCATCACCGACGGCGCGTCCTCCCGACGCAACCAGTTGCTCGTCGACCTTGGTTCCGAGCTGAACCTCGGCGCCATCGACGGTGCGGCCGAAGCCGACTTGGGTGGGCTCAAGGCTCAGGTCACCAAGCTGGCCCGCACCTACAAGCCGTTCGGCCCCGTGCTCTCCGACGCGGTCAACGATCAGCTGCGCACGGTGCTCGGCCCCTCGGGCAAGCGTCCGGCCGCGATCGCCGAACGCGTCAAGAAGGATTGGGAACTCGGCGACGGCTGGGTCAAGCACGTCACGATGGAAGTGGCGCTGGGCACCCGTGAGGGCACCAGCGTCCGTGGCGGCAACCTCGGCCACCTGCACGAGGGCGCCCTGCCCGACGCGGCCACCGTGGACCGGGTCGTCGACGCGGCCGTCTCGGCCGTCGCCGGCCGCCGCGGCATCGCGGTGTCGCTGCCGTCGGCAGGCGGCGCAGGGGGAGGCGTGGTGGATTCCGCCGCGCTCACCGAGTTCGCCGAGAAGGTCACCGGCCGCGACGGCGTGTTGGCCTCGGCGGCCCGGTTGATCCTGGGTCAGCTCGGCGTCGACGCCCCGGTCAACGTGGGCGAGACGGTCAGCGACGCCGACCTCATCGACCTGGTCACCACCGAACTCGGTTCGGACTGGCCACGTTTGGTCGCCCCGACGTTCGACGGTCGCAAGGCGGTGCTGTTCGACGACCGCTGGGCCAGCGCGCGCGAGGATCTGGCCCGACTGTGGCTCAAGGGCGAGGACGAGATCGACGCGGACTGGTCGAGGCTCTCCGAGCGCTTCGAGGCCGCCGGTCACGTCGTCGCGAGCCAGGCGAACTGGTGGCAGGGCAAGGCACTGGCCGCCGGACGCAACGTCCACGCGTCGCTCTACGGCCGCGCGGCCGCCGGTGCGGAGAACCCCGGCACCGGGCGCTATGACGGCGAGGTCGCGGTCGTGACCGGTGCGTCGAAGGGATCCATCGCGGCGTCGGTCGTGGCGCAGCTGCTCGACGGTGGAGCCACGGTCATCGCGACCACCTCGAAGCTGGACGACGACCGGTTGTCCTTCTACAGGGAGCTCTACCGCGACCACGCCCGCTTCGGTGCCATGCTGTGGGTGGTGCCGGCGAACATGGCCTCCTACAGCGACATCGACGCACTGGTGAGCTGGGTCGGCACGGAGCAGTCCGAGAGCCTCGGGCCCAAGTCGATTCACCTCAAGGACGCCCTGACCCCGACGCTGCTGTTCCCGTTCGCCGCGCCGCGGGTCGCCGGTGACCTCTCCGAGGCGGGTGCGCGCTCGGAGATGGAGATGAAGGTCCTGCTGTGGGCCGTGCAACGGCTCATCGGTGGGCTCTCGCACATCGGCTCGGAGCGCGACATCGCGTCGCGTCTGCACGTGGTGCTTCCCGGATCGCCGAACCGCGGCATGTTCGGCGGTGACGGCGCCTACGGCGAAGCCAAGTCCGCATTGGACGCACTGGTGACGCGTTGGAAGGCCGAGACCTCCTGGTCGCAGCGAGTGTCGTTGGCCCACGCCCTCATTGGCTGGACCAAGGGCACCGGACTGATGGGCCACAACGACGCCATCGTCGGCGCGGTCGAAGAGGCCGGTGTGACGACGTACACGACCGAGCAGATGGCCGCCATGCTGCTCGACCTCTGCGACGTCGAGTCCAAGGTGGCGGCGGCCCACGCCCCCATCCACGCCGACCTGACCGGTGGGCTCGGCGAGGTCGACATCGACATGGCCGAGTTGGCTGCCAAGGCCCGTGAAGACATGGCCGCCGAGAGCAGCGCGACGCCGTCCGACGACGACGCGTCGAGCACCATCAAGGCCCTTCCGTCGCCGCCGCGCGGTTACGCCGCGGCACCGCCGCCGGCATGGGGCGAGGTCGACGTCGACCCCGCCGACATGGTGGTCATCGTCGGTGGCGCGGAGCTCGGCCCCTACGGCTCCTCACGAACCCGCTTCGAGGCCGAGGTGTCCGGAGAGCTCTCCGCCGCAGGCGTTCTCGAGCTGGCCTGGACCACCGGTCTGGTCAAGTGGGAGGACGACCCGAAGCCCGGTTGGTATGACACCGCGTCGGGCGACCTGGTCGACGAGGGCGAGTTGGTGGAGCGCTACCACGACGCCGTCATCGAGCGGGTCGGCATCCGCGAGTTCGTGCCCGACGGTGCGATCGACGCCGATCTGGCTGCGCCGCTGCTGGTTTCGGTGTTCCTCGACAAGGACTTCACCTTCGTGGTGTCCTCTGAGGCCGACGCCAGGGCGTTCGTCGGATTCGATCCGGAACACACCGTGATCTCACCGGTCCCCGGTGGCGGTGACTGGCAGGTGACTCGCAAGGCGGGCACCGAGATTCGGGTTCCCCGCAAGGTCAAGCTGTCGCGGACCGTCGGCGCCCAGATCCCGACCGGGTTCGATCCCACGGTGTACGGGATCAGCCAGGACATGGTGAACTCGATCGACCGGTTGGCGCTGTGGAATCTCGTGGCCACCGTCGACGCGTTCATGTCGTCTGGCTTCACCCCGACGGAGTTGATGCGGTGGGTGCACCCCAGCCTCGTGGCCAGCACGCAGGGCACCGGCATGGGCGGCATGACGTCGATGCAGACCATGTACCACGGCAATCTGCTTGGCAAGAACAAGCCGAACGACATCCTCCAGGAGGTCCTGCCGAACGTCATGGCAGGCCACGTCGTGCAGTCCTACATCGGCAGCTACGGCTCGATGATCCACCCGGTCGCGGCGTGCGCTACGACGGCGGTCTCCGTCGAGGAGGGCGTGGACAAGATCCGCCTCGGCAAGGCGGAATTCGTGGTCGCGGGCGGTTATGACGACCTGACGCTGGAGGCCATCATCGGCTTCGGAGACATGGCCGCGACAGCGGACACCGAGATGATGCGCGCCAAGGGCATCAGCGACGCCAGGTTCTCCCGCGGCAACGACCGGCGGCGCCTCGGCTTCGTCGAGGGCCAGGGTGGCGGCACGATCCTGCTGGCCCGTGGCGATCTCGCCCTCGAGATGGGGCTGCCGGTGCTGGCCGTCGTGGGCTACGTGTCCTCGTTCGGTGACGGTGTGCACACCTCCATTCCGGCACCGGGTCTCGGAGCGCTGGGCGCCGGGCGTGGCGGCAGGCAGTCCGAGCTGGCCAGGTCACTGGGCAAGCTCGGGGTGAGTGCCGACGACATCGCGGTCATCTCCAAGCACGACACGTCGACGCTGGCCAACGATCCCAACGAGACCGAGCTGCACGAGCGGCTGGCCGCGGCGATGGGGCGCTCACCGGGCAACCCGTTGTTCATCGTCAGCCAGAAGAGCCTTACGGGTCACAGCAAGGGCGGTGCGGCGGCGTTCCAGATCATGGGCATGTGCCAGATGCTGCGCGACGGCGTCATCCCGCCCAACCGCAGCCTCGACTGCGTCGACGACGAGATGGCGCACGCCTCGCACTTCGTGTGGGTACGCGAAACCCTGGACATGGCAGGTCGATTCCCGCTCAAGGCGGGTCTGATCACCAGCCTGGGCTTCGGCCACGTCTCGGGTCTGGTGGCCCTGGTCCACGCGCAGGCGTTCCTGACTGCGCTGAGCCCGGAGCAGCGCGAGGACTACCAAAAGCGCGCAAACGATCGCGTGCTCGAGGGCCAGCGTCGTCTGGCCTCGGCCATCGCGGGCGGTCCGGCCATGTACGAGAAGCCGGCCGACCGACGCTTCGACCATGACGCGCCCGAGAAGCGTCAGGAAGCGGACATGCTGCTCGATCCCGCGGCGCGCCTTGGCAAGAACGGTCGGTATGGGGCGTGAGGCCCCGGCGGAGGCCATGCGCGAGGCGCCGGGGGGCTCGGCTAGCGTTCCAGCCATGAGCATCGTCGGGGTCGGCATCGACCTGGTCTCCATCTCGGACTTCGCCGAACAGGTCGACCAGCCGGGCACGGTGTTCGCCGAGACGTTCACCCCGGGTGAGCGTCGGGACGCCGCCGACAAGAGTTCGTCGGCGGCGCGCCACCTGGCGGCCCGGTGGGCGGCCAAGGAGGCCGTGATCAAGGCGTGGTCGGGGTCGCGGTTCTCCAAGCGGCCGGTGCTGCCCGAGGACATCCACCGCGACATCGAGGTGGTCACCGACATGTGGGGCAGGCCGAAGGTGCGATTGTCCGGCGACATCGCCGAGCACCTCAAGGACATCACCATCCACGTGTCGTTGACCCACGACGGCGACACCGCGGCGGCGGTGGCGATCCTGGAGTCCGCCTAGCAGGAGCGACTAACGTCGTTCCCATGAGCGACATCGTCTCCCGCGTCCAGTCGGTACTGCCCTCGGTGCGAGCCGACCTCGAGGCCCTCGTCCGCATCGAGTCGGTGTGGGCCGACCCTGGTCGCCGCGACGAGGTGCACCGCACGGCGGAGATGGTGTCGAAGTTGTTGGCACGAGCCGGTTTCGACGACGTGCGCACCGTCAGCGAGGGTGGCGCGCCTGCGGTCATCGCGCGTCGGCCCGCGCCCGACGGCGCCCCCACGGTCCTGCTGTACGCCCACCACGACGTGCAGCCAGAGGGTGACGCGACCCAGTGGGCGTCGGCGCCGTTCGAACCCGCCGAACGCGACGGCCGGCTCTACGGTCGCGGCACCGCCGACGACAAGGCGGGCATCGCCACCCACCTCGCGGCCATCCGTGCCTTCGACGGCGACCTGCCGGTCGGCGTCACGGTGTTCGTGGAGGGGGAGGAGGAGTCGGGATCGCCGTCCCTTGGTGCTCTGCTCGCCGCGCACCAAGACCTCTTGGCCGCCGACGTCATCGTCATCGCCGATTCGATGAACTGGACCACCGAGACCCCTTCGCTGACGGTGTCATTGCGCGGCTTGGCCGACTGCGTGGTCGAGGTGGCCACCCTGGATCACGGACTGCACTCGGGCATGTGGGGCGGCGTGGTCCCGGATGCGGTGAGCGTCCTGGTGCGCCTGCTGGCCAGCCTGCACGACGACGATGGCAACGTCGCGGTCAAGGGACTGCACGAGGGCACCGCGGCCGACGTGGAGTACCCGCCGGAGCAGGTCCGCGAGGAGACCGGAATGCTCGACGGGGTCACCGAGATCGGGTCGGGCACGGTCGCCGAACGGCTGTGGGCCAAGCCGGCGATCACGGTCATCGGGCTCGACGCCACGTCGATCGCGAAGTCGTCCAACACGTTGATACCGCGCGCCCGCGCCAAGGTCAGCATGCGGGTGGCCCCCGGCGGTGACGCCCGGGCTCATCTCGAGGCGCTCACCCGTCACCTCGAACGGCATGCGCCGTGGGGGGCTCGGGTGACCGTCACGCCGGGCGATCTGGGGCAGCCCTACGCGATCGACGCGACGGGTCCGGTCTACGACGCCGCCCGCTCGGCCTTTCGGCAGGCCTGGGGCACCGATCCCGTCGACATGGGCGTCGGTGGGTCGATTCCCTTCATCGCCGCGTTCGCAGCGGCCTTCCCGGAGGCCAAGATCCTCGTCACCGGGGTGGAGGATCCGGCCACCCAGGCACACGCCGTCGACGAGAGCCTCGACCTGGGGGTGCTGGAACGGGCGGCGACCTCGGAGGCGCTACTGCTCGAAGCGCTGGGGGCGCTAGACCGCTAGCTCGCGGCGCAGCTTGGCCACGTGACCGGTGGCCTTCACGTTGTACTGGGCGACTTCGATCTTGCCCTCCTCGTCGACGACGAACGTGGAGCGGATGACGCCCTGAACGGTCTTGCCGTACATCGACTTCTCCCCGAAGGCGCCCCACGCGGTCAGGACGGTGCGGTCAGGGTCGGACAGCAGTGGGAACGTCAGCCCCTCGGCGTCGCGGAACTTGGCGAGCTTGGCGGGCTTGTCGGGGGAGATGCCGACGACGTCGAGGCCCGCACCGTTCAGCTCCGCCAGGCTGTCCCGAAAGTCACAGGCCTGCTTGGTACAACCCGGCGTGGAGGCAGCGGGATAGAAGTACACGACGACCTTGCGCCCGGCGAAGTCGGCGAGCGAGACGGTGTTGCCGTCGGCGTCGGGGAGGCTGAAGGCGGGGGCGTCGTCGCCCACCGCGAGGCGCGGGGTCGCTGGCATCGGTCGGTGTTCCCTTCGGTCGGGTGCGCGACTGCGGTGTGGGCCGCGTCGCGTGGCTGCTCTAGGGTAATTCCCCAAGACCGCACCGCGATTGAAGGGGCTGACGTGGCCGACCGGGATCCCGACAAGATCAAGCAGGACATCGACGTGGCGCGAGAGCAGCTGGCGCAGACCGTGGATGCCCTCGCCGAACGGGCCAACCCGGCTCGGATCGCCGATGACGTCAAGACCGGTGTGGTGCAGTTCGCGAAGAAGCCTGCGGTGGCGATGACGCTTGCGGCGCTGGGCACGATCGTCGTGGTCCTGGCGATCCGGCGGGTCACCAACCGCTGAGACGCCTCAGCGACGCCGGAAGCGGCCGAACCGAAAGAGATCGAGGAACGAGAACCCAGGCGGGTTCGCCACGAGCCCCAGCCTGGTGCAGGTGTAGACCACGACGGCCCGATCCTCGCGGCCGTCCGCCGTGGCGGGGGACGCGACGATGGGTGGGGCCGCACCTGCGGTCGACATCAGCTAAGACCTCGTCACTTTCTCCAATACCGGGCTGATTGCCCGTGGCTACGCGTGTAGCTAACCCCGATGGTAGCAGGTGTTGCCCGCCCTGCATGGCACGTCGTCGATCTGTTTGCGCTGGTTGGAGCTGTCAAGATCGCGGCTTTCGTTTACCTGACGGCAGAGAATTGGTCAACGGGCAGCGGTTCCAGCACACGACGGGACCGGATCGGTGAAATGGCGCAGTTAATTGACTTTGGCATCGGTCGCTATCGGAGAGTGGCCGTCGGCACCGGAAGGGTCGCCACTCAGGCGGACGCGTTCGCCGGTTGACCTGGCGATCAGGGGGCCAGGCCGCCGGTTCGGGTGAATTGCATTGTCGTGCGGTGACGACCGAATTTGGCGTGTGCAATGACCGTCGCCATTTCGTCCGAGAAATGTCATCGACGCTTGAATTAACGGCACGGGAATCCCATTCCTGGGAATGGCCGATGCCGGGCGGGACGACTTGATTGCCCCAAAACCAAGGAATCGGGCCGTCTCCGACCCGATTCACGTGGTGCGCCGTCAGGGTTTCGAACCCCGGACCCGCTGATTAAGAGTCAGCTGCTCTACCAACTGAGCTAACGGCGCGCGTGGAAGACGATAACAGTCTCTGCGGCCTGGGGTGAAATCCGGTCACCCGGGGGCGCGGGGACCGGCTCCGACGACCGCGCTGGTGTCGTCGGCCTCGCCTAGACTGCTGGCAGGCGGGTGGGAATGACTCGTGAATCAGCTTGGAAGGTGTATGAGCATGTGGCAGGCCCAATCGGCAGTCCGCACGCGCCGGATGCGCAACTGGTGGGTGGCCTTGGTGATGGTGCCGGCCGTCGTCCTCGGGGTCGCCGCGTGCAACTCCACGCCCACCCCGGCGCCGCAGCCGCAGACCATCGAGGACAAGGGCACGCCGTTCGGTGATCTCCTGGTTCCCAAGTTGAGCGCGTCGGTGACCGACGGAGCGGTCGGTGTCACCGTCGACTCGCCGGTGACCGTCAGCGCGGAGGACGGCGTCCTCGGCTCGGTGACGATGACCAATGCGGAGGGCTCGACGGTCGCCGGTCGGCTCAGCCCCGACGGCCTGCGCTGGATGACTACCGAACCGCTCGGCTACAACAAGAAGTACACGCTCAGCGCTCAGTCTCTGGGGCTGGGCGGGGTGACGAGTCGGTCGATGACGTTCCAGACGCACTCTCCGGAGAATTTGACCCGGCCCTACCTGTTGCCGTCGGACGGTGACGTCGTCGGCGTCGGTCAGCCCGTCGCCATCCGGTTCGACGAGAACGTGCCGAACCGCCTCGCCGCGGAGAAGGCCATCACGGTGACCACCAATCCTCCCGTCGAGGGCGCGTTCTACTGGCTGAGCAACCGCGAGGTGCGGTGGCGTCCGCAGGCGTACTGGACGCCCGGCACGACGGTCGACGTGGCCGTGAACACGTACGGGGTGGATCTGGGCGACGGGCTGTTCGGCCAGGAGGACGTCACCACCCGTTTCACGATCGGTGACGAGGTGATCGCCACCGCCGACGACGACACGAAGACGCTGACGGTCCGGCGCAACGGCGAGGTCGTCAAGACCATGCCCATCTCCATGGGCAAGAACAGCACTCCGACCAACAACGGCACCTACATCATCGGCGACCGGTTGTCGCACATGGTGATGGATTCCTCGACCTACGGGGTGCCGTCGAACTCCCCGAACGGCTACCGCACCGAAGTCGACTACGCCACCCAGATGTCCTACAGCGGCATCTACGTACACGCCGCGCCGTGGTCGGTGGGCAGCCAGGGCTACAGCAACGTCAGCCACGGCTGCCTCAACGTCAGCACCGCCAACGCCAAGTGGTTCTACGAGAACACCAAGCGCGGCGACCTCGTCGTGGTCACCAACACCGTGGGAAGCGTGCTGCCAGGGGTCGACGGGCTCGGGGACTGGAACGTGCCGTGGGACCAGTGGAAGGCCGGCAACGCCAACGTCTGACGCGGCCCCGGAAAGCAGAAAGTCGGAGGGCGCGAACGCCCTCCGACCTGCTGGGTGGCTGACGGGACTCGAACCCGCGACAGCCAGGATCACAACCTGGTGCTCTACCAACTGAACTACAGCCACCATTGCCGCCGAGGCGGCCCGTCGATCTTAGCCGGTCGAGTGGCCCGTGGCCGAATCGCCGGACCGCGCGTCGTCGGCTGGCGGCCCCAGTTCGGCGGCGATCGCGGCGATGTCGCTGGTCGAGGGCCCAGGGGGAGGCACGAAGGCGGTGCTGCGGTAGTACTTCAACTCGCGAATCGACTCGTGGATGTCGGCGAGCGCGCGGTGGGCGAGCCCCTTCTCGGGCTGGCCGAAGTAGATCCGTGGATACCACCGGCGGCACAGCTCCTTGATGGAGCTGACGTCGATCATGCGGTAGTGCAGGAAGTCGTCCAGCGCGGGCATGTCGCGGGCGATGAAACCGCGGTCGGTGCCGATCGAATTGCCGGCCAGCGGGGCGGTGTTCGGCTGCTTGACGTGTCTGCGGATGTAGTCGAGGACCATCGCCTCGGCTGCTGCCACGTCGACGGTGGACGTCCGCACCTCCTCGGTCAGTCCCGACTTGCGGTGCATCGTCGCGACCACGTCGACCATGCCGTCGAGCGCCTCGTCGTCGGCGTGGATGACGACGTCGAGGCCGTCGCCGAGGAGGTTCAGTTCGCCGTCGGTCACCAGGACCGCAATCTCGATGAGACGGTCGGACTTGAGGTCCAGGCCCGTCATCTCGCAGTCGATCCACACCAGTTCGTCACGCACAGCGGTCAACAGTATTCGCACAGCCCGACACCGGTCGCCCAGACCCGTCCTCGACGGCTCCCGGACCGACCGCGACCAGTATTCTCGCCCGCATGAGCGAAGACGCGACCGTCACCCCCGCACGACGCATCGCCGCTGGGTACGCCGTCGGAGGACTGGCGTTGGAGCTGGGTTCGGTGGTGGTCAACGGCCCGTCCGGGTCGGTCGCGGACCCAGGAGCGCAGGTCCGGATCCCGCTGGCGACGGTCAACCGGCACGGCCTGGTGGCCGGCGCGACGGGCACCGGCAAGACGAAGTCGCTGCAGCTCATGGCCGAACAACTCTCCGCGGCCGGCGTCCCGGTGGTGATGGCCGACGTCAAGGGCGACCTGTCGGGACTGTCGCGTCCCGGTGCTCCGGGGGACAAGGTCACCCAGCGGTCGGCCGACACCGGCGACGACTGGGCTCCGACCGCCTACCCGGTGGAGTTCCTGTCGTTGGGCACCTCTGGCATCGGCGTACCGGTTCGCGCGACCATCACCAGTTTCGGCCCGATCTTGCTGTCGAAGGTGTTGGGGCTCAACGCAACTCAGGAGTCGACACTTGGCCTGATCTTCCACTGGGCCGATCAGAAGGGGCTGCCGCTCCTTGATCTGAAGGATTTGCGATCGGTCATCCAATTCCTCACCAGCGCCGACGGCAAGCCCGAACTCAAGGCGCTCGGCGCGGTGAGCACGACGACCGCGGGCGTCATCCTGCGCGCCCTGGTCAACCTCGAGGCCGAGGGCGCCGACACGTTCTTCGGCGAGCCCGAATTGGAGCCCGACGACCTGATGAGACTCGACGCCCAGGGCCGCGGGGTCATCACGCTGCTGGAACTCGGCGCGCAGGCGGCCCGGCCGGTGATGTTCTCGACGTTCCTGATGTGGGTGCTCGCCGACCTGTTCACCACGCTGCCGGAGGTCGGCGACGTGGACAAGCCGAAGCTGGTGTTCTTCTTCGACGAAGCGCACCTGTTGTTCGACGACGCGTCCAAGGCGTTCCTCGAGCAGGTCGAGCAGACCGTCAAGCTGATTCGCTCCAAGGGCGTCGGGGTGTTCTTCTGCACCCAGCTGCCCACCGACGTGCCCAACGACGTGCTCTCCCAGCTCGGCGCCCGCGTGCAGCACGCGCTGCGCGCGTTCACGCCCGACGATCAGAAGGCGCTGTCGAAGACCGTTCGCACCTATCCGAAGACCGACGTCTACGACCTGGGGGAGGCGTTGACGTCACTGGGCACCGGCGAGGCAATCGTCACCGTGCTCTCGGAGAACGGTGCGCCGACCCCGGTGGCGTGGACGCGGATGCGCGCGCCGCGTTCGCTGATGGACACCATCGGCCCCGATGCCATCTCGGCGGCCGCGAAGGCGTCACCCCTGCAGGCCGAGTACGGGCAGACGGTCGACCGCGAGTCGGCCTACGAGCGCCTCAACGCCAAGCTGGCGCCTCCACCGGCTGCACCACCTGCACCTGCGGCGCCGGATGCGCTCCCGCCGCCGCTGGACGGCGGGTTCGACGGTGGGGCCTACTACCCGGGTCCGGTCGCCGCGCCCGTGCCGGAGGGGCCCAGCTTCGTCGACGAGGTGATCCACAGCTCGGCGTTCAAGAGCTTCATCCGGTCGGCGGCCACCGTTGCGGGACGGGAGATCACCCGCAGCGTGTTCGGGACCGGCACCCGGCAGCGCCGGCGTCGCTGAGCGGTTACTCGCCCCCGAGTTTCTTGTAGACCGCACCGACGATCGGCGTGACGATCGACCTCGGGGCGTAGCCGCTGGCCACCGACATCGCCTTGGAGGTGACGCCGGGGACGACGCGCATCTTGTTGCGCTCCAGGCCGTCGAGCGACAGCTTCGCGGTGTGCTCGGTGGAGATCCAAAGGAAGTCGGGGATCAGCTTCTCGACCAACGACTGCTCGTCGGGGTCGGGCAGTTCGGTGCGCACCGGCCCGGGCGCCAGCACGGTGACGTGGACGCCGAGTGGTTTGACCTCGCCGCGCAGCGATTCGCTGAAGGTGTTCACGAATGCCTTCGACGCCGCGTAGGTCGCGTTGTTGGGAATCGGCGAGTTACCCGCCGCGGATCCGGAGATGAGGATGCCGCCGGCCCGGCGTTCGACCATGCCCGGCAGGACGGCCAGCACCAGGTCGTGCACGCCGAGCACGTTGAGTTGCACCTGCGCCTTCTCGCCGTCGGCGTCGAGCTTGGCGACGGGCCCGAAGGTGGCCGTGCCGGCGTTGGCGCACAGGATCGACACGTTGCGCGTGGCGAGCTCGGCGCACAGTTCGTCGCGTGCCGCGGGGTCGGCCAGGTCGACGGCGCGCACCTCGACGGTCACGCCGTAGCGTTCGGTCAGCCTGCTGGCCAGCGCGGTCAGCACGTCCTCGCGGCGGGCGGTGATGATCAGGTGGTGCCCTCGGGCGGCGAGCTCGGTGGCCAGCGCTTCGCCGATGTTCTGCGAGGCGCCGGTGACGACGGCGCGCGCGTCGGGACTGGGAGCGGGTACGGACATGGGCCCAATCGTAGGTACCAATAGAGTGCGGTCATGACCAGCCCCGCGGGTACTCGGACCGCGGGGCGTTTCCCCGTCATCGCGTGGGCGTCGTGGGATTGCGGCGCAACCGGAGTCAACGCCATCGTCGTCACGTTCGTCTTCTCGGTGTATCTGACCGAGCAGGTCGGTGCGGGTCTGCCGGGCAGCACGACGCCGACGGCCTGGCTGGGGTGGGCGTTGTTCGCCGCCGGGCTGGCGGTGGCGGCGCTGGCCCCGGTCACGGGCATCTGGGTGGACGCGGCACACCGCAGGCGCACGGTGCTGGCCGTGCTGACCGTCGTCGTGATCGCGTTGACCGCGTCGATGAGCGCCATCCGTCCCGAGCATCGATATCTCTGGGTTGGTCTCGTGCTGCTGTCGGTCACGGCGGCATGCAGCGACTTGGCGACGGTGCCCTACAACGCGATGCTTCGTGAGCTGTCGACCCCCGACACGTCGGGGCGGATCTCCGGATTTGGCGCCGCCTCAGGCTATTTGGGCAGTGTGCTCCTGCTGCTGGTGGTGTACTTCGGCTTCATCGGCGGCGGCGACGGTGACACCAGCGGGCTGTTGGGCGTGTCCGCCGACGACGGGTGGCCGGTGCGGTTGGTCATGGTGGTGGCTGCCGCCTGGTTCTTGGTGTTCGCCGTCCCGTTGGTGCTGGGCACCCGTACCAACGTCGACGCGTGGGCACCCGAGGCTCCTGTCGCCGCACCCGGTGTGATCGGTGCGTACCGAAAGTTGGGGGCCGATCTGAAGGACCAGTGGCGGCGCGATCGAAACGTCGTCTACTACTTGGCGGCGAGTGCGATCTTCCGCGACGGGTTGACGGGCATCTTCACCTTCGGTGCGGTGCTGGGCGTCTCGGCCTACGGGGTGTCCAGGGCCGACGTGCTGCTCTTCGGCATGTGCGCGTTGGTGGTCGCGGCCACGGGGGCCGTTCTCGGTGGCCTGCTCGACGATCGCATCGGCTCCAAGCCCATCATCGTCGGCTCACTGACTGCGATGATCGTCGTCGCCCTGGTGATGATGACGCTGCACGGGCCGTCGGCCTTCTGGGTGTGTGGGCTGTTGCTATGCCTGTTCATCGGTCCCGTTCAGTCCTCGGCGCGGACCACGATGATGCGAATGTCGGTGGAGGGCAAGGAAGGTGCCGCCTTCGGGCTCTACACCACGACGGGGCGGGCCGCGACGTTCCTTGCGCCGATCCTGTTCACCACGTTCATCACCGTGTTTGGCACCGACCGCGCCGGGATGGGCGGTCTGGTCACCGTCCTGGCGTTGGGTCTGCTGGCGATCTGCTTCGTGCGCGTGCCGCGGTATTCGGCCTAGCGACTACCCAGCGCGGTGCACAGCGTCAGCCCGGTTCCGGTGTTCTGCTGGGTTTCGGTGCCGTCGATGGTGATCGAGCAGGTGAGCTCGCGACCGACGTTGACGATGCTGACGCTCGCCGAGCTGTTGGCCGCCCCGGCGAGCTGAACTTCCTTCTGCCACGGCAACATCACGTTGAACTCGGTCTGCAGTACGCCGCCGCTGTCCAGGTACAGGATGCTGATGGCCCGGCCTTCACCGGCGACGGAGTAGACCACGGTGTGGCTGTCGTTCGGATTGGTCGACGTCGTGGGCGGTATGACCCCCGGCGTCGTCGTCGGCGAGGTACTGGGAATCCGGGTGGTGGTGGGCGTCGAGGCGGTGCTGCTCGGGGTGGACGGACGGGTCGCGGTGGGCTCCAGCGGCGTCTGGGGTGGCGCGACGACGGTGTCTTGGTGCGAGCTGTCGACGATGACCAGTCCGATCACCATGCCGAGGACGACCAGCAACACCATGCCGGCGGCGGCCCACAGCCACCGCCGCGGGTTGGGTCCGTCTGGTTTGGGTGGGTCCGGTGGCGCACCGCCCGGGGGGTTCGGCGGCCCGTAGGTGCCGGTCGCATAGGGGTCGTAACCGTAGGGCGAGTACGCGGGCAGCTGCTCGGTAGGCCTCGAACGGTCCGCGTCCGCGGCCCCGGCACCCTGGTACGGCGCCTGCTGACCGTATGGCGATCCGGGGAAGGCGGGGTAGTTGTACGTGCCGGGGTGTTCTTGATCCCACCCGTCGCGGCGCGACGAATCCGTCATCTCCACCTCATGCCTGCAGGGTACCTGCGTCGGCGGCCGGCCCGACGGAGCTCGTGACCACCGCCGCCGAGGGCGCGACGGGGTGTTTATCGCAATTATCGGGCGGGTAAACCGGTCGCGACGCCGCACGGGCGGTCAGCGACATGGAGGTTCAGCATGCGAGGCAGCGGAATCATCGGCACCATCCTTCTCGTGTGGTTGCTGATCGGCGTCTTCGCCGCCTACCAGCGGGACTACTTCAAGTCGTCTGAAACCAGTTGTGCGACAGCCGGATCGATAGCCCTGACGGTGGTTGCCGGCCCGCTCAACTATGCGGGCGCGAACCCGAAGGTCGCCGACTGCAACATCAACGTCCCCCAGCCCAGTCAGTAGCGAGCGAGGTGTAGGCATGATCGCCCTTGGTGTTCTCTTGGTCATTCTCGGTCTGGTGTTCGCCGTCCCGGTGTTGACCTACGTGGGCGTGGTCGCGCTGGTGATCGGCGCGGTGTTCTGGTTGCTCGGCGCGCTGGGTCACGCCGTCGGCGGCCGCCGCGTCTGGTACTAACTGCGGCGGGTGAGCGCGGCCAGCGTCATGGCCCGCAGCATCGCGCGCGACGAGTCCCGCACGGTTCCGGGGCGCACGCTGTGCGGTGTGGAGTTCAGCAGGCCGAACGCGGCGTGGGCGGCCAGGCGGGCGTCGGCGTCTTCGAGGTCGCCGTCCACGGCACGAAGCACGTCGACCCACAGTTCGACGTATTGACGTTGTGCGCGACGCACCTGGCGCTTGGCCGATGCCGGTAAGTGGGCCAGGTCGCGATCCTGAATTCTGATCAGCTCGGGTTCGGTCAGCGTGAAGTCGAGGTGGAAGTCGACCAGTCCGTCGAGAGCGGATGCCGCGTCGGGCGCGCCGGCCACGACGACGGTGGCTCCCTGCAGCAGGCGCGTGCTGATCCCGACGAGCAATTCGACGAGCAGGGCCTCCTTGTTGGGGAAGTGGCGATAGATCGCCGGTCCTGACACGCCCACGGCCGCACCGATGTCTTCGAGTCGCACGCCGAGGAAGCCATGTTCGGCCATGAGGCGCTCGGCGGCGGCGAGCAGCTGCGACCGCCGGTCGGACTTCGCCCGGCTGCGCGGTGTCCCGCCTGTCGTGGCCGCCGTCTTCGCCGTCGCCACCTCTGCCCCTCTCGGCGATTGCCCTTTTCGGTTAACGATGACTAACGTAGCATCAGTTAGCGACGGTTAACCAGAATGGACGGACACGGCCCTTGCCCACCCAGACGACCCATCGTGACCAGCACCTGACCTTGGTGGCGGAGCTGCGCGACAAGCTGGCGGCCGCGGCGCTCGGCGGGCCGCCACGTGCCAGGGAACGCCACGTCGGCAGGGGCAAGCTGTTGCCGCGCGACCGGGTCGACGGCCTACTCGACCCTGGCAGTCCGTTCCTGGAACTGGCCCCGCTGGCTGCCGACGGCATGTACG
This sequence comes from Mycobacterium yunnanensis, assembly GCF_025823185.1. Lineage (GTDB taxonomy): Bacteria > Actinomycetota > Actinomycetes > Mycobacteriales > Mycobacteriaceae > Mycobacterium > Mycobacterium yunnanensis. Next base: position 754,144 of record NZ_JACKVK010000013.1, on the reverse strand, counting down.
ACGACGAGTGCCCCGGTGCCGGTCTCATCGCGGGCATCGGTCGGGTGTCCGGCCGGGAATGCATGATCGTGGCCAACGACGCCACGGTCAAGGGCGGCACCTACTATCCGATCACGGTCAAGAAACACCTTCGCGCACAAGAGATTGCGGCCCAGAATCGGCTGCCGTGCCTCTACCTCGTCGACTCAGGCGGAGCCTTCCTGCCGCGCCAGGACGAAGTGTTCCCCGATCGCGAGCACTTCGGCCGAATCTTCTTCAACCAGGCCAACCTCAGTGCCCAGGGCATCCCGCAGATCGCCGCGGTCCTCGGTTCGTGCACCGCAGGCGGCGCCTACGTGCCCGCGATGAGCGACGAAGCCGTCATCGTGCGCAACCAAGGCACCATCTTCCTTGGCGGGCCACCACTGGTGAAGGCCGCCACCGGCGAGGTGGTCACGGCCGAGGAACTCGGCGGCGGCGACCTGCACTCACGAGTCTCCGGCGTGACCGACCACCTGGCCCACGACGATCGCGACGCGCTGCGGATCGTCAGGGACATCGTGAGCACGCTGGGCCCGCGCACGCCCACGCCGTGGGAGGTGGCGCCGACGGTCGAGCCCGCCGCCGACCACACCGAGCTCTACGACGTCGTGCCCACCGACTCGAGGGTTCCCTACGACGTTCACGAAGTGATCACCCGAATCGTCGACGGGTCCGGCTTCACCGAGTTCAAGGCCGAGTACGGCACGACGCTGGTCACCGGTTTCGCCCGCATCCACGGCCACCCCGTCGGCATCGTCGCCAACAACGGGGTGCTGTTTGGCGAATCCGCCGTCAAGGGAGCGCATTTCATCGAGCTGTGCGACAAGCGCTCGGTGCCCCTGCTGTTCCTGCAGAACATCGCCGGCTTCATGGTGGGCCGCGACTACGAAGCGGGTGGCATTGCCAAGCACGGCGCCAAGATGGTCACGGCGGTGGCGTGCGCACGGGTACCGAAGCTGACCGTGGTCATCGGCGGCTCGTATGGGGCGGGCAACTACTCGATGTGCGGGCGGGCGTATTCGCCTCGCTTCCTGTGGATGTGGCCCAACGCACGCATCTCGGTGATGGGCGGCGAGCAAGCCGCATCGGTGCTGGCGACCGTGCGAGGGGACTTGACCCCGGAGCAGGAAGAGGCCTTCAAGGCCCCCATCCGCGCGCAGTACGAACACCAGGGCAACCCCTACTACTCCACCGCACGGCTGTGGGACGACGGCGTGATCGACCCGGCGGACACCAGAACCGTGGTGGGACTGGCCCTCTCCGTTGCCGCACAGGCTCCACTCGAGCCCGTGTCCTACGGCGTCTTCAGGATGTGACCCGGTGACCTTCGAGACCTTCGACACCGTGGGCGAGCGCAGCGACGGGATGTTCGACACCGTGCTGGTGGCCAATCGAGGTGAGATCGCCGTGCGGGTCATCCGCACACTGCGCGCCATGGGCATCCGCTCGGTGGCGGTCTACAGCGACGCCGACAGCGACGCGCGCCACGTCGCCGAGGCCGACGTCGCGGTGCGACTCGGTCCCGCGCCGGCCAGGCAGAGCTACCTCGACGTGGACGCGGTGGTGCGCGCCGCACTGCGCACCGGCGCCAAGGCCGTTCACCCCGGATACGGATTCCTCTCCGAGAACGCCGAATTCGCGGCGGCCCTTGCGGCGGCAGGCATCACGTTCATCGGCCCGCCGGTGGGCGCCATCCAGACGATGGGGGACAAGATCGCGGCCAAGGCCGCGGTGTCGGCGTTCGGAGTGCCGGTGGTGCCCGGCATCTCGCGACCCGGGCTCACCGACGCCGACCTGGTCGACGGCGCACCGGAGATCGGGTTCCCCGTGCTGGTGAAGCCGTCGGCGGGTGGTGGCGGCAAGGGCATGCGGGTGGTCCACGACGCGGCCGATCTGCCGGCCGCGCTGGCCTCGGCGCGCCGTGAGGCGGCGTCGGCGTTCGGTGACGACACGCTGTTCCTCGAGCGTTTCGTGCTGAATCCCAGGCACATCGAGGTGCAGATCGTGGCCGACGGGCACGGCAACGTCGTGCATCTGGGGGAGCGCGAGTGCAGCCTCCAGCGACGCCATCAGAAGGTGATCGAAGAAGCGCCGTCGCCGCTGCTTGACGCCGAGACGCGCGCCCGCATTGGTCAGGCAGCCTGCGACACGGCCCGCAGCGTCGACTACACCGGGGCGGGCACCGTCGAATTCATCGTCTCCGCCGACCGGCCCGACGAGTTCTTCTTCATGGAGATGAACACCCGGCTCCAAGTCGAGCACCCGGTCACCGAACTCGTCACGGGCCTCGACCTCGTCGAGCTGCAGGTGCGCGTGGCCGCCGGCGACGGGCTGCCCTTCGGTCAGGACGACGTCGTGCTGACCGGGCACGCCGTCGAGGCGCGCGTGTACGCCGAGGATCCCGCCAACGGCTTCCTGCCGACCGGTGGCACGGTGCTCGACGTCGTGGAAAGCCCACGCACGCGCAACGACTCGGGCATTCGCGCCGGCACGGTCGTCGGCAGCGACTACGACCCGATGCTCGCCAAGGTGATCTCCCACGCCCCGAACCGGTCCGGGGCGTTGGCCGTCCTGGACGCGGCGCTGGCCGAGACGGCGGTACTGGGAGTGACCACCAACGTCGACTTCCTGCGGTTCCTGCTCGCCGACCCCGACGTGGTGGCGGGGCGGCTCGACACGGGTCTGCTCGATCGGCGGACGCCCGACTACGTCGGTGTCACGGCCACCGACGAGGATCTGGTGGCGGCCGCCGCCTACCGCTGGCTCTCGCGCTGGCCGGCCACGAGCGGTGATCTCTGGGGTGTGCCGTCGGGCTGGCGCATCGGGGCACACGCGGCGACGACGACACGGCTGCGGGCCGGCGAGCGGACCGAGCACGTGCACGTCGCAGGCACCCCGCAGCGCGCGACGGTGCGCATCGAGGACGGCGAGACCCGTTCTCTGACGGCATCTCTGGACGGCCGCGCCCTGACGATGACACTCGACGGGACGAGGTCGCGGTACGTGGTGGCGGCCGACGGCGGGGTGTCGTGGCTGTCCGGCGGCGGACGCACCGTCGCGGTCCTTGAGGTGCGCGAGGCACCCGTTCGGGCGGCCGACGAGGCAGCTGGGAACGCCGAATTGGTCAGCCCCATGCCGGGATCGGTCGTCGCCACGGGCGTCGACGACGGCGCCGCGGTGACCGCGGGTGCCGTCGTGGTGACCGTCGAGGCCATGAAGATGGAGCACGCGTTGACCGCACCGGTCGACGGCGTCGTCGAACTTCTCGTCGCCGTCGGCGAGCAAGTCAAGGTGGGCCAGCCGCTGGCCCGGATCGTGGCCGGCGGCGCCGGCAATGTCGCCGAAGCATCTACGAAGGAGACTGAGGCATGAGCGAATTCTTGTCCACCGCAACGCTGCCCGACCACTATCAGCAGCTCGCCAAGACCGTCCGCGACTTCGCCCGCAGCGTCGTCGCACCCGTGTCGGCCACGCATGACCGCGAGCACTCCTTCCCGTACGAGGTCGTCGCAGGCATGGCCGACATGGGACTGTTCGGTTTGCCGTTCCCCGAGGAGTACGGCGGCATGGGCGGTGACTACTTCGCGCTGTGTCTGGCGCTCGAGGAACTCGGCAAGGTCGACCAGAGCGTGGCGATCACGCTCGAAGCGGGTGTGTCGCTGGGGGCGATGCCGGTGTACCGCTTCGGCAACGACGCCCAGAAGCAGGAGTGGCTGCCGCTGCTGTCATCGGGCGAGGCGCTCGGTGCGTTCGGTCTGACCGAGGCCGGCGGTGGCACCGACGCGGGCGCCACCAAGACGACTGCCAAGCTCGACGACGGTCACTGGATCATCAACGGCAGCAAGCAGTTCATCACCAACTCCGGCACCGACATCACCAAGCTGGTCACGGTGACGGCGGTGACCGGCGAGGTGGACGGTGCCGGAGGGCAGGAGCGGAGCGACACGGGGGGTGGCACCAGGAAGCAGATCTCGTCGATCCTCGTGCCCGTCCCCACGGCGGGCTTCACCGCCGAACCCGCCTACGACAAGGTCGGCTGGAACGCCTCCGACACCCACCCGCTGAGCTTCGACGACGTCCGCGTCCCGCAAGAGAATCTGCTGGGGGAGCAGGGTCGCGGATACGCGAACTTCCTGCGCATCCTCGACGAGGGCCGCATCGCGATCGCCGCACTGTCGGTCGGCGTCGCGCAGGGCTGCGTCGACGAGTGCGTGAAGTACGCCAAGGAGCGCGAGGCGTTCGGCGCGGCGATCGGCACCAATCAGGCCATCGCCTTCAAGATCGCCCGGATGGAGACGCGCGCGCACGTGGCCCGTGCGACGTACTACGACGCGGCCGCACTCATGTTGTCGGGCAAGCCCTTCAAGAAGGCGGCCGCCGTGGCCAAGCTCGTCGCCAGCGAGGCGGCGATGGACAATGCGCGCGACGCCACCCAGGTCTTCGGCGGCTACGGCTTCATGAACGAGTACCCGGTCGCGCGGCACTACCGCGACAGCAAGATCCTCGAGATCGGTGAGGGCACCACCGAGGTGCAGCTCATGCTGATCGCCCGCGAGGCGGGCCTGTGACGGCGGAGGAGACGCAGAGGAGAGTCGTCACCCAGCGCGGCCTGTGGTTCGAGGAGTTCGAGACCGGGGTGCTGTATCAGCACCGGCCCGGCCGGACCGTCACCGAGGCCGACAACGTCCTGTTCACCACGCTCACCATGAACACCCAGGCGCTGCACCTCGACGCCGCGTTCGCCGACGCGCTGCCCCCGTTCAACCAGCGGCTGGTGAATTCGATGTTCACGCTGTCCACCCTCGTCGGGCTGTCCGTCGCACAGCTGACGCAGGGCACCATCGTGGGCAACCTGGGCTTCGGCGAGATCGCGTTCCCGAAGCCGCTGTTCCACGGTGACACGCTGTACGCCGAGAGCGAGGTGCTCGACACGCGCGAGTCCAAGAGCAGGCCGGGCGAGGGCATCGTCACGTTCTCCCACGTCGGGCGCAACCAGCACGGCGACGTCGTCGCCACCGCGTCGCGAAAGACCCTGGTGCGCAAGCGTCCCGCGGCGGACTCCTGATGCTGCTCGCACCCGGGCCGGCGTGGTTGTTCTGCCCCGCCGATCGCCCCGAGCGGTTCGAAAAGGCCGCCCGCGCGGCCGATGTCGTGATCCTCGACCTGGAGGACGGGGTTGCGGCCGCGGATCGGGAGGGAGCACGCGCCGCGCTGCTCGAGACCCGGCTCGACCCCGCGACGACGGTGGTGCGGGTCAACCCGGTCGGCACGCCGGATCACGCCCTGGACCTGACGGTGTTGGCCCAGACCGACTACACCACCGTCATGCTGGCCAAGACCGAGTCTGCCGAGCAGGTGCGGTCGCTGGCACCGTGGGACGTCGTGGTGCTCGTCGAAACCCCGCTGGGCGCACTGGCGGTCGCCGAGACCGCACGGGTCGACAACGCGTGCGCGGTCATGTGGGGTGCCGAGGACTTGTTCGCCGCGACCGGGGGCACCGCGAACCGGTGGCCGGACGGCAGCTACCGCGACGTCGCCGTACACGTTCGCTCTCAAAGCCTCCTAGCCGCAACGGCCTACGGCAAGCTTGCGCTGGATTCGGTGTACCTGGACATCTCGAATCTCGACGGGCTGCGGGCCGAGGCCGACGACGCGGTCGCCGTCGGCTTCGACGCCAAGGTGGCGATCCATCCCACCCAGGTCGACGTGATTCGGGCGGCGTACGCCCCGACCGACGACCAGGTGGCGTGGGCGCGCGCGGTGCTCGAGGCCGCGGGGTCTCGACGCGGCGTCTTCCAATTCGACGGTCAGATGGTCGACATGCCGGTACTACGACGGGCCCAGCGGATCGTGCGGCTCTCCGGGGGTTGAGCCACGGAGGCGCTACCTGCGCTTCGCGGCGGCCAAACGTGCGGCGAATTCGGGGGATTCGATGGAGGTGGCCTGCGGCCCGATCTCGACGTCGACGGCAAGGCGGTGCTGTTCGGAGTCGACGACCCCGGGGTTCGCCGTCGCCCGCATCGAGGCCTTGGTGGCGATTACCACGTCGCGGGGAGCCGCCGCCGGGCCCGCCGCCAACTCGCGGGCCGCGGCCACCGGATCGTCGGCCACCTGCAGCGCGAGCCCGTGCTCGACGGAACTCTCAGCGTCGAAGCGCATCCCGAACAGCAGTGACGCGCGGGCCACCTGGGGACCGACCGCGCGCTGCAGCATCCACGTCGCACCGCCGCCGGGGTGGATGCCAAGCTTTTGGAATCGGGGGTCGTACATGGCACGAGGGCCCGAGATCCGAACGTCGGCGGCCAGCGCCAAGTTCAGTCCCGCGCCGACCGCGGCGCCGTTGACCGCGGCGATGGTCGGCAGCGCGCAGTTCGCGATAGCGAGGAAGCCGTCGTAGATCACCCGCAGGCCGTCCTCGGCGGCGGCGCCGAGTGCCGTCAGGTCGGCGCCCGCGCAGAAGGCCTTGCCTGCGCCGGTGACGATCACCGCGTGCACCCCCTGGTCGGCTTCGGCGGCGTCGACGGCCGCCCGCAACGCCGCGGAGATCTCGGTGGTGACCGCGTTGCGCCGGTCGGGATCGTTGACCGTGATGAGAGCGACGCGGTCCTCGACATGGCTCAGTACGAGATCGGACACTGCTCGACAGTAGTGGATCGGCCGGGCTAGGCGACCAGCGAGAGTGCGTGGCCGCGACGCAGCTTTCCCGACGGTGTCTTGGGGATGACGCCGGGTTGCAGCACCGCGACGTTGCGGGGCCGCACGCCGACGTCGCCGAACACCTCGTGGGCCACCTGGCGTTCGATGCGACGCACCTCGTCGGGGTCGTCGTAGGCGTTGGATTCGACTGCAACGGCGAAGGTTTCGCGAGTCAGGCCGGCGTTGAGGCGCACCGCGACCGAGCAGCCGGCCCGGACACCCGCCACGCGGCTGGCGGCGCGTTCGATGTCGGTGGGGTAGATGTTGCGCCCGGCCATGATGATGACGTCCTTGACCCTGCCGCACACGACGATGTCGCCGACCTCGGTGAGGTAGCCCATGTCGCCCGTGTCGTACCAGCCGGCCTTGTCTTGCGCACCGATGAAACCGGCCATGGTGACGTAACCGTTGGTGACCGGCTTGCCCCGCACCTGGATGACCCCGACGGCGCGTTCGGGCAGCACCGCGTCGTCCTCGTCGACGATGCGCACGTGCAACCCGTCGATGGGCTTGCCGAGGGCGACCAGGCGGCGAGTGTTTCCCTTGGTGGCGGGCACGGCGCGGTGCAGCACTGCCATCAGGTCGGCGTCGACCTCGTCGACGACCATGCCGGCACCGCACTCGGTGAACGACACCGCGACGGTGGTCTCGGCCATCCCGTAGGCCGGCACGATGGCCTCGGGCCGCAACCCGAACGGGGCGCCCGCCTCGCACAGGTCCTCGACGTCCGCCGGGTCGACCTGCTCGGCGCCGGACAGCGCCCACCGCAACGACGACAGGTCGAACTGACCCTCCTCTGCCTGCCTGCGGAGGCGCTTGGCGAAGAGGTTGTAGGCGAAGTTGGGCGCCGCGGTCATGGTGCCCTTGTACTTGTCGATCAGCTTGGCCCACAACAGGATGTCGCCCAGGAAGTCCATGGGGGTGACCTTGACCAGCTCCGCGCCGAAGTACATCGGCACCGTCAGGAAGCCCGTCATGCCCATGTCGTGGAAGCACGGCAGCCAGCTGACTATCACGTCGGTGTCGGTGTCGAAGTTGGCGCCGACGAACATCGCCTCGGCGTTGGCCACCACGTTGGCATGCGAGATGCAGACGGCCTTGGGGAACCCCGTCGAGCCGGAGGTCAGCTGCATCAGTGCGAGGTCGTCTTCGCCGGTGTCGACGGGGTCGACCGGGTCGGCGGCCAGCAGTTCCTCGACGGTCAACACTCGGATGCCGCGTTCGGCCAGCACCGGTGCGGCGGCGGTGAACGGATCGCTGACGACGACCACCTTCGCCTCGATCATGCCGATGACGTCCATCGTCTCCAGCGCCCACCGCTGAAGGTCGGTGCGTGGGGTTGGCTGGTGCAGCATGGTCAGGCTGGCGCCGCGCATCCAGATGCCTTGGGCGGTCGGGGCGATCTCCACCGGTGCGCCCGCCAGCACGGCCACGGCGTCACCGTGGGTGATGCCTGCGCCGGCCAGCCCGCCCGAGATGCGGCGCGCACGCTCGTAGACCTGTTTCCACGTATGTCGGACCGGCGCGTGGGGGTCTCCGGTCGTCATACCGTTTAGGCTCTGGTGAGCGTTGGCGAACATCGTCTCGGTGAAACTGCTCACGAAAATGCCTTTGGCTCGGTCGAATCTGTACCGGTGCGTGGTCGGGTGACGTCGTCGTCGAGAGCCCATGCTCGACGTCGTATCGGAGCAGCGCGCCGTGCCGCGCCGCGTGGTGATCAAAAAGTGATGGTCCCACTCGAGGCCCACCCCGACCTGACCAGAGCGGTGAGATCGTCAACCCACGCGTCGTCGAGCGGCGCGTCGTGGCGGACGATGATCCGGAAGATCGCGCTGCCCACGACGACTTCGGCCAGCAGCGGCAAGTCTGGGACGTCACTCGGCAGGTCGGGCTCGTCGCCGATCCGGGTGCGGAACGTGGCCAGGCTCTCGGCGAACCGTGACGTCATCTTGGCGTGGACGTCCGGGTCGGCGACGGTGTCGGCGATCAGCCCCGGCAGCGCGATGCGGACCTCCGGTCGGTCGAACATGCTTCGCGTGGCCTCCACCAGCGCGCGGATGTCCGCCACGACGTCGCCGGAGGCGCTTGGCACGGCGGTGACCTCCGCGGGCAGGATTGCCTCGTGCACCAGCTGCGCCTTGCCGGAGAAGCGCCGGTAGATCGCGGCGGTGGTAGTGCCGGCGCGGGCCGCGATCGCGGAGAGGGACAGCGCGGTGTAGCCGGTCTCGAGTAGAAGCTCGCGGGTGGCGTCGACGATCGCGGCGTCGATCCTGCGATCGCGCGGCCGCCCCGCCGACGACCGGACCGAGTCCTTGTCATCCCCGGGCCGATCTGTTCTCATGATTTCAATATAGACCGCATCGTATTGTTATTGGAGGTCGCGGCGTGAAGGTCATGACGGCACTGTTCGGCCCTACCGACGCTGCCGAACGGGCCGCCCTGCTCCGGGAAGCCGGGGCCGCGGGGGTGTTCACCTTCGAGGGTCCGCGCGAGGTATTCACCCCGCTGGTGCTTGCGTCGACGGTGGAGGGCCTGGATCTGATGACCAACGTGGCGATCGCGTTGCCGCGCAATCCGATTCAGCTCGCGCATCAGGCCAACGACCTGCAGGAGATCAGCCAGGGTCGCTTCATCCTCGGGCTCGGCACCCAGATCCGTGCGCAGATCGAGAAGCGGTACGGCACCGAGTTCGACCATCCGGTCGCCCGCATCAAGGAGATGGTGGGCGCGCTACGGGCCATCTTCGCCACGTGGAACACCGGTGAACGACTCGACTTTCGCGGCGAGTACTTTCGGCACACCCTCATGACGCCGACGTTCAACCCCGGCCCCAACCCGTTCGGGCCGCCACCGATCTACCTCGGCGCACTTGGCCCGCTGATGACGAGGGCCACGGCCGAGGTGGCCGACGGTCTGTTGGTGATGCCGTTCGGATCCACCCGGTTCCTGCACGAGGTGACCATGCCCGCGGTCCGCGAGGGACTGGCGTCGGCGGGGCGGGGTGCCGACGAGCTCGCAGTGGTCCCCGAGATCATCGTGTCGGTCGGAGAGGATCACGCGTCGACGCGAATGTTGTTGGCCTTCTACGGTTCCACGCCCGCCTACCGGCCGGTGCTGGACGCCCACGGGTGGGGCGACCTGCAACCCGAACTCAACGCCATGTCCAAACAGGGCCGGTGGCAGGAGATGTCGACGCTAATCGACGACGAGGTGCTCCACACGATCGCCGCCTGCGGGACCCCGGCCGAGGTGGCCGCGCACGTCCGCGACCGCGTCAAGGGCGTCTCGGACCGCGTCTGCCTGTATCAGCCCGGTCCCATCGCCGTCGAGGCGCTGGCCGAGATCGTCGACGCGTTGGTCTGAGCGATGAACGTCATCTCGAGCGAATCCGACGTCTGAAGACCCGACGCGCGGGACCGCCGAGGCGCAAGATGGCCGCATGGACATCTCGGGCTCGACCGCACTCGTCACCGGCGCCAACCGCGGGCTCGGTCGACACTTTGCCGGCCAACTGCTCGCCCGCGGCGCCACGGTGTACGCCGCTGCCCGTAATCCCGGCTCGGTCGACCTCGAGGGCGTCATCGCGTTGGCCGTCGACGTCACCGACCCGGAGTCGGTGGCCGCCGCCGTACGTGACGCGGGGGACGTGACGCTGCTGGTCAACAACGCCGGCATCGCCGCGAACGCGAATCTCTTGACCGGTGATCTCGACGGCGCGCGCCGCGAGATGGAGACCAACTACTTCGGCACCCTGTCGATGGTTCGGGCCTTCGCCCCGGTGATCGAGTCGAACGGTGGCGGCGGCATCCTCAACGTGCTCTCGGTGCTGTCGTGGGTGAGCTACCCCGACATCGGCGGGTACTGCGCCTCGAAGTCGGCGGCCTGGTCGATGACCAACGCCATGCGCCTGGAGCTGGCGCCGCGCGGAATCGTGGTGACCGGACTTCACGTCGGTCTGATGGACACCGACATGGCCGAGGGGCTCGACGGTCCGCGAGCCGATCCCGCGGACGTGGCGGGCCAGGCGCTCGACGGGGTGGAGGCCGGCGACTACGAGGTGCTCGCCGACGAGACCAGTCGGCAGGTGCGGGCCGGTCTCTCCGGAGGGGTGGCGAGCCTGTACCCGCAACTCGGGAACTGATCCGCGCCGATGGCGGTTCTGAGGACGCCGGACGATCGGTTCGCCGATCTGCCCGGCTATCGATACGCACCCAACTACGTACACGTGCACGCACAGGGCGTCGAGCCGCTGCGCATGCACTACGTCGACGTCGGCCCCCGGGACGGGCCCGTGGTGCTGCTGGCCCACGGCCAGCCGACGTGGTCCTACCTGTACCGCAGCGTGATCGACGTGCTCGTCGATGCCGGGCTGCGGGTCGTGGCACCCGACAACATCGGGTACGGCCGCTCCGACAAGCTCACCGACGCAACCGATTACACCTTCGCCCGCCACGTGAACTGGCTGGCCGGTTTGGTCACCGCTCTAAATCTGCACGACGTCACCCTCGTCGCCCAGGACTGGGGCGGACCGCTCGGGTTGAGCGTGCTGGCGCGCGACGAGGCGCGGTTCGCCGGGGTCGTGGCCACCAACACCATCCTGCACACGTGCGATCCCGCGCTCGAGGGCCAGCTGGAGTGGGCTCATCACGGGACCGGTGACGGCCGAATGACGTTGCAGGAGACGCTGCTCGACTACGTTGCGTTCTACCAGCGGTCACCGGAGATCGTGCCCAGCTTCTTCCTCGACGCGGTGGCCGGACCGCTGCCCGCCGACGTGTTGGCCGCCTACGACGCACCGTTCCCGGACCGGTCCTTCACCGCGGGCCTGCGCCAGATGATCGCCCTGATCCCGTTGACGCGCAACGACCCTGGGGCGGGCATCGGCCGTAACACCATGGCGGTCCTCGGGCGCTGGGATAAGCCGTTCCTCACCGCGTACTCCGACGGCGACCCCGCCACCCGTGGCTGGGACGGAGTGTTCCAGCGCCACGTGCCCGGCGCGCGGGGACGCGACCACGTGACGATCAGCGGGGCCGGCCACTTCGTCCAGGAGCAGCGCGGCGAGGAACTCGGTCGCATCGTGGCTGACTTCGTCGCTCACAGCTAGTTCGCGGCGAATTGGCAGTCGCCCACGGCGAACTGACAGCGAACTCTGGCAACCTCATGGCGAGATCGTCGACGCGCGACGAGGTGTCAGGGGGTGTGGGTGAGCACGGTGTCTCGCGTCGCACTGGCGATGGCGACCGTTTTGGCGCTGGTCGTGTCGGGCTGCGCCGTCGACGCATTGCGCGTGCCCGGTGGCGACGGTGTCGCGGCCAAGCTCGCGGAGTGGGGCCGCAGCCACGGGCTCAACACCGAGGTGACCTGGCTGGAGAAGCAGCTCTACCTTCGCAATCAGCCCGCCCTCGGGGGCGAGCCGCCCGGGGGCATCCCGACCGCGGCCGGGGCGGTGCCACCGGGGCCGGTGTCGGCGGCTCTTCCTGCGGGGCCGATGTCGCCGCTGAGCGGGTCGACCGCGCTGCCGGGCGAAGGCGCGTGGCACACGGTGGTGACCGTGCGCGGCACGCCCGCCGTTCAGGTGGCGGCGCTGCGGCCCGACGATCAGCACACCTCTTTCGTCGTCGGCGTGCTGCGGATGGACCCGGCTCTGGTCCGCGGTGAATTGCGGCCCGGCACCACCGATCCCGGCGGCAACTGGTCGGCGTCACCCGCGCTGACCACCGCCGAGAGGGGTGAGGTCGCCGTGGCGTTCAACGGTGGCTTCCGGCTGACCGATCCCAGCCATCCCGGGTACTTCAGCCAGGGTCGTACCGTCCGCCGGTTGGTCGACGGCGAGGCCAGCCTGGTCATGCGGGCCGACGGCACCGCCGACGTCGGCCGGTGGAACCAGGAGGTGCGGATGGCCCCCGACGTCACCAGCGTCCGGCAGAACCTCGTCCCGCTCGTCGACGACGGGGCGCTGAACCCGACCTGCGCCACCGGCGGCACCAAGGAGTGGGGCACCACGATCGGGCAGACCGCGTTCATCCACCGTTCCGGATTCGGTGTCACGGCAACCGGAGTCGAGGTCTACGTCGCGGGCCCGGCGCTGTCGGTCTGCACGTTGGGCCGCATCCTGCAGGACGCCGGGGTGGTCCGCGGGATGGAACTCGACATCAACCCGGACTGGGTGAGTGGGGCGTACTTCCATCCGCAGCCCGGCGGAGCGCCGCAGGGCTACAAGCTGTTTCCCGACGAGAAGGTCTCGCCGCAACACTATCTGCAGCCGTCCTCGCGCGACTGGTTCGCCTGGTTCACCCGCTGAGGGTCAGTCGGCGCTGATTGCGTCGACGATGTCGAGTCGCGCGGCCCTCAGCGCCGGCGGCACCGACCCGAGCAGGCAGATCGCGAGTGCGGCCAGCCCGATGCCGATCATCGACGGGCTCGGCGCCCACGCGACGTCGATGCTCAGGACGTTCGTCAAGGCAATCGACGTCAAGTATTGAATCGCCGCGCCGAGGACGAGTCCCAATGCGGCACCGACGATTCCGATGCCCGCGGCCTCGGCGAGGATGGCCTTCAGGGTAAAGGACCTGGTGGCGCCGATGGCCCGTAGCACGCCGATCTCGCGCCGCCGGTCCAGCACCGACAGCATCAGCGTGTTGAGCAACGTCACGGCCGAGACCACCACGACGATCCACGCGATGATCGTGATGACGGCGATCACCTGGTCCAGTGCGCTCGCCACGCCGTCGAGGGCCTCGTCGCCCGAGTAGACGAAGGCTTCCGGCGCGACGACCTTCCGGATCGCGGCCCGGACGGTGTCCGGGTCGGCACCGGGGGCGACGGTGACCTCCAGATCGCTCGCGCCCGCGCGGTCGAACCAGCCCTGCATGGCATCCAGGCTCATCGCCACGGTGCCCGTCATGCCGGAGAAGTACGGCACCAGGGCGAGCACCCGAACGGTGCGCGGCCCGGTGGGCGTCTGCAACGTGATCTGGTCACCTGCCGCGACGTTCATCGACGTGCCCAGATCGCGTGACAGCGCCACACCATCACCGTCGAGCAGCCTGTGGCGGTCCTCAGGGCTCAGCGAGGTGAAGATGTCGCGGTGAGAGTTGGCGGCGATGCCCAGGAGCATCACCCGCGAATCGTCGACTGTGGCGAAGGCCATCTGGTCGGGCACCACCCGCGCCACACCCGGCACGGCGGCGACGGCCGCGTCCGTCCCCGGCGGCAGCAACGCCGACGAATAGTCCGTGGCGGCGGCCGAACTCACCCACACGTCGGCCTGGGCGATCGAGGCGAACGAGGCCACCGTGGAGTCGACGGCGTTGCTGGTCGCACCGGTGACCGCCACCGTGGTGACGACTGCCGTCAGCACCGTCATCATCGCAACCCACATCCGCCGGGGGGCGCGTTCGATGGTCGCGGCCCCGAGCACGCCGGCAGGCCCGAAGCGGCGGGCCACCGCGGCGGCCGCGGCGATGATGGGTCCCGAGAAGGCGAAGCAGAGCGCGCTGAAGCCGATGAACGACAATGCGATCGACGCGATGGCGATCCGGCCGAGGTCGGCGGTGACCACGCCGACGGTGACGGCGAGCAGCACCGCACCCGCGACCCCCGCCGCAATCCTGAGCCGGCGGGACCCGCGATCGGCGGTCGTCGCGCCGTTGGGTGCCAGCGCCTCGATGGGTGCGACCGCGTGGATCTGGCGGGCGGCCAGCGCCGACGCGCACGTGCTCGCCAGGACGCACGCCACGACGGTCAGCGGCACCACCCACACGGGCAAGACGTACTCCAACCGCGCGTCCAGGGTCTGCACCATCGTCGAGGGCAGTTCGCCGATGGCCAGACGACCGATCAGCACGCCGAACGCCGACCCCACGACACCGCCGAGAAAGCCCACCAGCGCGGCCTCGAACAGCATGTCGGACATGATCGTTCGCCGCCGACCACCCAGCGCGCGCATGGTCGAGATCAGTGGTCGGCGCTGGGCGATCGCGATGCTCATCGCGTTGTAGCTGAGGAACGCGGCCACCACCAACGACACCGAGGCGGCCAGCAGCGTCATGGCTTGCAGGATGGCGAACGAGCTGCTCGCCTGCGCGGCACGGAAACTCGGTGTCGCCACCACCGCCTTACCCTGCAGCGCGGTCGTCAACGCCGTCCGCACCGCGCCCGGGTCCTTGCCGGAGGTGGTGAAGACGAGGATCGAGTCGAGCCGGCCCGCGCGGCCCGAGAGTCGTTGCGCCAGAGCCAGCGGGGCGATCACGAAGTGCGCGTCGTTGAGACGGCGCGCGGCGGGCCCGTCCACCACTGCGACGGCGGTGACCTGCGTCGAGCCCGCGATCTGGAACGGCTGACCCTTCGCCACGCCGAGGCCCGCGCCGACGATGACCCCGTCGGATGCCGACGTCACCGGAGAGCCGCGGTCGAGTTGGTCTGAAATGGCGGTCTGCAGGTCGGAGTGCAGTTCGGCGGCGTTCTGGCCGAGGCCGATCAGGAGTGCGGGCTGCCCGTCGGCGGTGACGCGCGTGCGGATCAACGGCACCGCCGCGCGGACGCCTCCGGTGGCGGTAACCGCGGCCAGCATGCTCTCGTCGACGCCGTCGCCGGTGATGCCGGAGACCTCGAGGTCGGCGTCGCCGCCGATGCTGGTGGCCAGGCGGTCGATCGACCCGGTGATCGACCCGGACACCCCGAGCACGGCGACGAGCAGCGCCGCGGACACCGCGACCACCAGAACCGACGCCAGCGCGCGACCCCAGTGGGTGCGCAATTCGCGGACGTTGAGGACCTTCAGTCGGCTGAAGTTGGCGAGCAGCACCGGTCAGCGCCGGTGTGCGGAGTGCTTGCCGCGTCGTCGTGGTGGCTCGGTGACCAGGACGTGCGACGTGAACTCGCCGTGGCGCACGGTGGGGATGATCTCGGTGGGCTGCTCCCGCATGCCGGCGGCGTGGCGTCCGCCGTCGGGTCCGCGCCGTGGCGGATGGCCGGCTCCGCCGGGAACGTCCGATCGGACCGCACCGTCCTGCACCGTGATGACGCGGTCGGTCTGCGCGGCGGCGGTGAGGTCGTGGGTCACCATGATGACCGCGCGCCCGGCGCCGTCGGTGCGGGAGACGTCGCGCAGCAGTTCCATGATCGCCGCGCCCGTGGCGGAGTCGAGGTTGCCGGTGGGTTCGTCGGCGAGGATGAGCGGTGGGTCCATCATCAGGGCGCGCGCCACGGCGACCCGCTGCATCTGCCCTCCAGACAGTTCGGCAGGTCGGTGGTCCACGCGGTCACCGAGGCCGACGCGGTCGAGCAGCGCGACGGCGTTCGCGCGCACCCCTCGTAAACGCTTGCCGTCGAGGAGCATTGGCAGTGCGACGTTCTCCCAGGCGGTCAGCGTCGGCAGCAGGTTGAAGAACTGGAAGACGAATCCCACCTGGTTGCGGCGGAACGTCGACTGCTGTTCGTCGGTCATGGTGGCGATCTCGGTGCCGTTGAACTTAATCGAGCCGGAGTCGGGAGAGTCGAGGGCGCCGAGCAGTTGCAGCAAGGTGCTCTTGCCGGCACCTGACGGGCCGACGATGGAGGTGAACTCGCCACCGTTGATCCGCAGCGTCACCCGGTCGAGCGCACGGACGACGTGCCCACCCGTGCGGTACTCGCGTACCACATTGGTCAGGTCGACGGTCAACGCCACGTCAGGTCACCTCGCGGCGAGCCCGGCCGCGACGGACGTGCTCGTCTCGTCGAGGCAGTCACTGATCTTCTGTCCCACCTTGCGGTTGCGTCGACCACCCAGCCCCAGGATCGACGGCACGTGAGCGTAGACCGCCTGGTTCTCGGGGGCGTCCATGTGCGTGAAGGGCGGCGTGCCGGCGAGCGGGGTCAGCGGCAGTCGCAGGACGTCGCGGGCCATCTTGACGACCGGTGCGTCCAGGACGGCGACGAAGTGCTTGATGTCCTCCCGCCTCGCCGCCAGCGCCATGATGCGCATCAACTGGACGTGCGTGGCCACCAGTCGGCGGCGGTAGCGGCGGGGGATCGCCGCCGTCGCGCCGTCCCAGCAGTCGTCGAGGTCGTCGATCCCGTGATGGCGCATCACCTCGGTGACCGAGATGGTCCTCGGCGCGATGGGCGACTTCACGCTGTCGTCGAGGTCGACGATGGTCTTCAGCCCGGCCGGGGAGTTGCGGATCATCCGCAGTGCGCCGGCGGGCACTCCCTCACGGGTGTCGACCACCAGGAAGAACAGGCTGCTGTCGTCGTACGGGCCGTACTCGCGCTTCATCATCGCGGCGTCGTTGCCCCACGAGGCCTCGAAGACTTCGCGCTCGACCTGACGTGCAATGTTGGCGAACGGGTCGGTGCCCTCCAGAGCGAAGCACGCGAAGCGGTTGCAGCCCAACCTCTTCGTGTCGAGGAAGCCTGCCGTCAGCGCGTCACGCTCCGCATCGGGCATGTCGTAGACGTACTCCGTCACTCGCCGGTGCTCCCACCTATCAGCATGCATTTCGACAGGCAGAACGCCGTCGCGGAGGTGACCCGTCTGCGGGTTGCGACCGACCATGCCATCGACCGGGACGAGACGCAAACGCCTTGGCGAGGTTCACAGCTGCCTCCCGTCGACGCCCCAGGCGTTCAGCAACCCGGCAACCGTGCGTGGAGAGTGGCGCTCCCACCACGGCAAACGAGTTCGGCCACGGCGGCAACGGCAGTCTCATAGGCGTCGGCCATGGCGTGTGCGACCTCGGTCCGCTGGCGGCGGCGCCGCTCGCGCCGTTCGAAATTCGTCACCCCTGAGGGTGTCAAGTCCGCCAGGCAGGCCGTCACGGCGCGCCGCAGCCCGGCGTCGTCGACCCCGTCGGGGCCGTACCCGTACTCCGGGGCGCCGTGCTGCTGACCGAAGTATCCGCAATCCGGAACCACGACCGAGGTGCCCGCGTCGTGACAGGCCTCGACCCATCCCGAATGGGTGCCGAAGGCGTACGGCAGCACCACCACGTCGACCTCGGACAGGTACTCGGTCAGTTCGTCGTCGCTGAAGCGGGGATGTACCCGCACGTCGACGCCCGCGTCTCGGTAGCGCCGCACGTGCTCGGCCGACCCGGTGACCTCCAGGGCCTCGTCGTCGAGGTCGAGCCGGAGGCGGTGTCGGGGGAGTTCACCGGCGAGCAGTGCGTCCAGGACCGGCCACGGCCGGATGTTGGCGCGCAGGGCCTTGCCGTGCACCGCGACGACCGGGTCGGAACGCGACGGTCGTGGCGCGCCGACGGCGTCGATCGGAAGCACGTGGGGGTGGGGCAGCACGACGGCGTCACGGCCCCACCGCCGGTGGATCTCCGTGGCCGCGCCGGGCGTCAAGGTGAGCACCACGGTCGCCGCCGGAACGAGGACGTCCAGCCGGGCCAGGTGCTCGGTCGCGTCGGCGAAGTGCGGGTTGTGCAGGTCGTGCACCGTCAGCACCAGCGGGATCCGCGCGTGGCGCAGTACCTCGAGGACCTGCTGGAGATCGGCGACGGGGATGGCCTCGAACCCGAAGTGCACGTGCAGTACGTCGACGGAGTCCACGTGGTCCCGCAGATACTCGGGGTCGAGGAACCGAGGGGGCCACCACTGGCCCGCCATGGTGGCCCCCGGCGGCACCGGGTCGGGCAGCAGGGTGACGCGCGAGGTGTCGACCACCGCGGCGACGTACGGGTGGGCTGCGGGGACGGACGCCACGGTGAGCACCCGCTGTCCCTACCCCCTTTGCGCCGTTTATGCACCGATTCCCGCGGGCAACTAGCGTGACGTGCTGCACCAACCGTCGCCGAGGACCCGGCACTACGGTGACTTCTACGGCGTCGGCCCAGCCCGAGACGACGAGTCACGGCCGCTCTGGGTGGTGGTGGGCAACTGTCAGGCCGAGGCGTTGCGACTGGTCCTCGACGGCGTGCCCGACCGCCCGTACACGACGGTCCGGATGCCGCCGGTGCACGAACTGGAGCAGGCCGACGTGCGACCGCTGCACGACCTGCTCGCCAGGGCCTCGGTGCTGCTGTCCCAACCGATCAGGGACGGCTACCGCGACTTGCCGTTGGGCACCGCAGAACTGGCCGCCCACCTACCGCGCACCGCGCAGGTCATCCGGTGGCCGGTGATCCGGTACGCCGGTCTGCATCCGTTCCAGGCCATCGTGCGGCGCCCGTCTGACCGCAGCGTGGTGCCGCCGGTAGTGCCCTATCACGATCTGCGGACCGTCGTCGCCGCCCGGAACGGCCTCTCGGTCGACGACGAATGGGACGTCGACGTCGCCGACGCCGGGTTCGTGGCGGTCGCCGAGGCAAGTCAGGCCGAGTTGGCGCGCCGGGAGGGTCTGCAGTGCGACGTCGCGGTGTCGGACGTGCTGGGCCGCAGCGGCGCCGAGGCCGCCCACACGATCAACCATCCCGGCAACGGGGTCCTGACCGAACTGGGGCGCCGGGTGCTCGCGGCATTGGACGTCACCGCCACCGTCCCCACTCCCACGCGAACGCTGCTGGGCTCGGTGACCGCACCGCTGGAGTCCCGGGTGCTCAGAGCGCGCGGCATCGCCGCGCCTAGCCGTACCGACTGGTGGTTCGACGGCACCGTGATCAGTCCCGTCGAGGTCCACCGGTCCCAATTGCGTTGGTACGGAGACAATCCCGACTTCGTCGAGCTGGCGATCGCGCGTCACGCCCACACGCTGGACCTGCTGGGTCTGGGGACGGCGTCGGTCCGGTGACGGTCACGCACCTGGTGGTCGGGCCCACGCGTCACGGGGTGGTGACCTTCGCGTCGAATCTGGCGGCCTCGCTCGACGGACTCGGCGGCGCGGTCGCGGTCGTCCGGGTCGGGGATTGGCGAGACCTCGACGGATCGGACATCCCTCGTGATGGGCTGCATCTCAACTTCACCGACCGGCTGTTCGGCGCCTCGCCGTCGGACGCCGCGCACCGGGTGGCGGGCATGGCTCGCGATGCCTCGGCAGCGGGTCGTCGCGTCAGCGTGACGCTGCACGACGTGCCGCAACCCGCCGACGGGGGCAATTATCCGTTGCGCGTGCAGGCCTACCGAGACGTCTGCACGGCGGTGCACGGCGTGGTCGTCAACAGTGAGCACGAACGCTCGCTGCTGGCCGAGTCCGGCATCGCCGACCCCTCGGCCGTGATGGTCGTCCCGCTCCCGCTCGACGTGACGAGCGTGGGGTCGCGACCGGCGGTCGAGGACTGCAGCGTCGGGGTGTTCGGCTTCCTCTATCCCGGAAAGGGGCACGACGAGGTGCTCGCCGCGATGGCGGACTTGCCGCCCTCGATCGATTTCGTCGCCGTCGGCGAACCCTCCTCTGGCCACGACGACCTGGTGGCAGAGCTGGCGGCGACCGCAGAGGGTGCCGGCCGCCGATTCTCCGTCACCGGCTACGTTGCCGACGACGCGCTCGACGGCGTCCTTCGGCGCGTCACGGTGCCGGTGGCCCATCATCGACACGTGTCGGCGTCGGGATCGATCAACACCTGGATCGCGGCGGGACGTCGACCGCTGGTTCCGGTCAACCGCTACACCCGTGAACACGCCGAGCGGAATCCCGGCACCCTGACGCCGTACCCCGACACCGCCGACGGTCTGCGCGCGGCGCTGCGTCACGCGCTCGAGCACCCCGACGCCACGTGGATCGCGCCCGACGCCGGCAGTGGTTCGACGACGCGTGCCGCGACGGCACTCTACGCTCGGGCGCTGTCCCGATGGCACGATGACTGAGCCTCGACCGTCTCCAATTCCGTTGTCCGGCGGCCGCGTCGCCGTCCCAGGCAATCGGTGGGACCTGCTCGACGGGCATCCCGGTCTGCCCGTGCACGTCGCGGTGGTCATCCCGTTCTACGAGCAGCACGCCCAGCTCGACCTGACACTCGCGGCACTCGAGCAGCAGACCTACCCGCACGAGCTCCTCGAGGTGATCGTCGCCGACGACGGGTCGGCGCAGGCGCCGCGGCCGCAGTCGACGTTGGCCGTCTCGGTGGTCAGCCAGGGGCGCAACGGTTTTCGGGCTGCGGCGGCGCGCAACCTCGGGGCACGGGCGACGACGGCCGACGTCCTGTGCTTCCTCGACGCCGACACCCATCCCGACCCCGACTACGTGCGCCGCATCGTCCGCCTGCCGTCGGTGCTGCCCGACGCGCTCGTGGTCGGCCGTCGCAGGCACGCCGCGCTCGACGGGTGGACGCCAGACCGGTGGCGGGCGTGGCACGCGGGCGGGCCAGCGCCCGAGGTGCTCGACGAACCGCAGTGGCTACGTGAGGCCTATGACCGGACGAGAGCGCTGCTCGACGTCGACCACACGTCCTATCGCTACGTAATCAGCTCGGTGATGTGTTGCAGCCGTGCGCTGTTCACCGACATCGGCGGATTCGACGAATCCTTCACGCGCTACGGCGGCGAGGACTGGGAGCTGGCGCACCGCGCGGTGTGCAGCGGCGCGGTGTTGCAGCACGAGCCCCTTGCCGTCGCGTGGCACTCCGGTCCCGACTGGGCCGGCCGCGACGTCGCCGAGCGGACGGCGGCCAAGAATCACGAGGCGCTCGCGGTGGCACGGCTGGTCACCGATCCCGACGCCCGCCGCCACGGATTGCGCTACGAGATCCCCGAAGTCGCCGTCAGCGTCGACGTCACCGGTCACACCGCGGGCTCGCTCGTCGCCACGCTGGCCTGCTTCCTGCCTCTCGACGTCGGCATCTGGCTTCACGGTCCGTCGGCCGAGGACCTGCGTCGGGAACTGCGCGACGACGACACCAGGATCTCGGTCGGCGACGTACCCGCCGAGGTGACGTCGAGATGCCGATTCGTCCTGGAAACCAGAGGACGCGCGGTGCTGGCCCAGGCCGGGGTCAGTAACCTCGTGGCGACGTGCGGCGAACCGGGCGTCGGCGAGGTCGTCGTCGAGAACGGTGACGTCGGCGTCGTGTGCCGCTCGACGTGGGCACTCAACCGGACCCGGCGCTGGACCGCCGAGGCCGGCGCCGATGCGGTGGCGGGTTTCTACGAGGCCCGGCGCCTCGACGCAGCGGAACTGGGGCTGCGGCAAGGTTCGCCGGACACGTCGCTGGCGTGGTGAGGACGATCAGTCGCTCGCGCGGCTGAGCAGCTTGGAGCCCAGGCCGGTGAGCACCTGCGTCGACCGCTGCTGCTCACCCTGCTGAGAACCGAGCACGATGATCGCGCCGGTGAGGACCGGGAGCAACCACTGCAGGTACTTCAACTGCTGCTGAGCGGCGGCGACGTCGTCCGGGGTGGCGGCCGACGGCTCGGTGGCACCGGACACCGAATGTCCGTCGCCCTGAGCGGTCTTCGCGCCAAGCACTCCGCTGTACGCCGTGGCACCGACAGCGGCGGCCGTGAGTACCAGCTTGGTGACGGTGTTGGCGGTGACACCTTCCTGGTGCTTGGCGCGCTCCTTGTTCGCTGCCAGGATTCCCGCGCCTCCGATCAGGTGCGCGCCGATGGCGGCGAAGTTGACCGGTGCCCACTTTCCCCACCCGACGGCGGCGATCTTGGCCCGTTCCCGAGGATCTTGAACGGCGGCCGCCGCACCGTTGACGCCGACCGCGCCCATGAGTGATCCCCCGAACCAGGCGGCTGCCCCGAGGTCGTGAAGTGAGCGAACGACGGTGTTGCGTGATGACATGTGGTGTTTCCTCCAATTGGGACAGTGCTTTTCGCTACATGCTCGGTCCGCAGGGGGCTTCAAACGCGACCGACGCGGACGGTTTTTCGAACCGGACCACGGGGTACGTACGAGCCAGACGCGTACACGAAGGGGACGACATGACGGAGCCAGATCGCGGTCGGGACGAGGAACACCTCGACGCGTCGGAGGACGACGGGTCGACGGAGTTGCTGCCCGAGGACGGCGGTACGGCATCGCCCCCGTCGTCCGGTGACGACTCCGGGCAGTAGCGCGGCGGGCGCCGTCGACTCAGGGCGCTGCGGTGGCCCGTCTTCGACGCCAACGCCGGAACGATCTCAAAGGTCCGGCAAAGTCATCCGGGTGAAGGCCATGGCCAGCGTTCGCCATCGCGGCGCTTACCGAGCGTCGGACCTTCCTATTACGGACGGCAGTCGGTTTTCTTCCGGTCCAAGAACGGCACCTCTGCGATCCGGACACCTTCGCCGGGCAGTGGCGCAGAACTCGCGACGAGTGGACGTCCCGGACATCAGCTCGTACAGCTTCCGTAGGACCGTCGCGCCGCTGATTGACGATGCCGGACTGGCGGCTCGCATCGGTGCCGACCGAATGGGTCACTCTCAAGTGTGATGACACGGGAGCGTTAGAGGAGCGGCGGACGGGTACATGATCGGGTGGCCGAGCTGCTTAAACGGCCGAAGTTCTACTTCTGATCAGCGCCCCCGGCAGGAATCGAACCTGCGACCTAGGGATTAGAAGGCCCTTGCTCTATCCAACTGAGCTACGGAGGCAACGCCCGAAGAGTGTATATCCCGTCGGATCTGGCAACCGCCTCCCAACACCGGTATTGCGACCCGCGCCCCGAGGCGGCCGACTAGCGTGGACCCCGCACTCGGGGGGACGACGGCAGGAGATCGACGAACGATGAGCGACGTGCCGGACTCCGCCGCGGGCGGACTGCCCGAGGAGCTGAGCGCGGTCGACCAGTTGTTGCACCGCGGCGAGGCCAACCCGCGCACCAGGTCGGGCCTGATGGGCGTCGAGCTGCTCGACGCGGCACCGGACTGGGAACGCTTCCGCGACCGCTTCGAGAACGCCTCGCGGAAGGTGCTGCGCCTCCGTCAAAAGGTCGTGATGCCGACGTTGCCGACCGCGCCGGCCCGGTGGGTCGTCGACCCCGACTTCAACCTGGACTACCACGTCCGCCGTGTCCGCGTACCGGCCCCGGGCACCCTGCGCGAGGTCTTGGACCTCGCCGAGGTCGCCCTGCAGTCACCGATGGACATCACGCGACCCCTGTGGACGGCCACCCTGGTGGAGGGTCTTGCCGACGGCACGGCCGCCACGATGCTGCACCTGAGTCACGCCGTCACCGACGGCGTCGGCGCGATCGAGATGTTCGCCAACATCTACGACGTCGAACGCGACCCGCCGCCGCCCAAGGCCGCGCCTCTGCCGATTCCCGAGGACCTCTCGCCCAACGACCTCATGCGGGAGGGCATCGCCAAGCTGCCGGGCTCGATCGCCGGCGGCATCCTCGGCGCCATCGGGGGAGCGGCGTCGCTGGTGGGCCGAGCGGTCCGCGACCCCATCTCCTCGGTCGGCGGCGTCGTCAACTACGCCCGCTCGAGTGCGCGCGTGATGGGTCCGGTCGCCGACCCGTCGCCGCTGCTGCGCCGGCGCAGCATGTCCTCGCGCACCGAGGCGATCGACATCGCGTTCGGCGATCTGCACAAGGCGTCGAAGGCGGCGAGCGGCTCCATCAACGACGCGTACCTGGCCGGGTTGTGCGGGGCCTTGCGGCTCTACCACGAAGCCAAGGGCATCCCCGTCTCCACGCTGCCCATGGCGGTGCCGGTGAACCTGCGCTCCGATGACGACCCCGCGGGCGGAAACCGTTTCGCCGGAGTCAATCTCGCCGCGCCGGTCGGGGTCGCCGACCCGGCGAAGCGCATCGCGAAGGTACGCGCGCAGATGATGCGCAAGCGTCAGGAACGCGCCATCGACATGGTCGGTGCGATGGCGCCGCTGATCAGCCTGCTGCCCGACCCCATCCTCGAATCCGTGGCCGGGTCGGTGGTCAACTCCGACGTGCAGGCGAGCAACGTCCCCATCTACCCGGGTGACACCTTCATCGCCGGAGCGAAGATATTGCGGCACTACGGCATTGGGCCGCTTCCCGGAGTGGCCATGATGGTGGTGCTGGTGTCGCGGGCCGGCTACTGCACGATCACCACCCGCTACGACCGCGCCGCCGTCGCCGACGAGGCGCTGTGGGCGCGATGCCTGCTCGCCGGGTTCGACGAGGTGCTGGCGCTCGGCGGCGACGGTCGCGCCACACCTGCGTCGTTCACCACCGATCCACCCACACCGTCGACCTCGGCGTCGGCGAACGCGTCCACCTCGGCCAATGGGAGTGCCCCACGATGACCTCGCAGAACGGACAGCCCGAACGCAAGGGCGACAACGTGATCCTCCGGCTGCCCGGCTCGGTCGCCGAGATCGAGGCCAGCCCGGAGGGACCCGAGGTCGGCGCCTTCTTCGATCTCGACGGCACGCTGGTGGCCGGTTTCACCGGTGTGATGATGACCCAGGACAGATTGCGGCGCGGCCAGATGAGCGTCGGCGAGTTCATCGGCATGGTGCAGGCCGGACTCAACCACCAGCTCGGCCGCTCGGAATTCGAGGATCTGATCGGCAAGGGCGCACGGATGCTGCACGGCAACTCCATCAGCGACCTCGACGAGCTCGGCGAGCGGCTCTTCGTCCAACACGTCCAGGGCCGCATCTATCCGGAGATGCGCGCGCTGGTGCGGGCTCATCAGGCGCGCGGCCACACCGTCGTCCTGAGCTCGTCGGCGCTGACCGTCCAGGTGGATCCGGTGGCCAGATTCCTCGGCATCGACAACGTGCTGAGCAACCAATTCGAGACCGACGACGACGGGCTGATCACCGGCGAGGTGCGCGCACCCGTCATCTGGGGTCCCGGCAAGGCCCGTGCGGTACAAGCCTTTTCGGCACGCAACGGTGTCGACCTGGCCAAGAGCTACTTCTACGCCGACGGTGACGAGGACGTCGCATTGATGTACCTTGTCGGCAACCCGCGACCGACCAATCCCGCCGGAAAGTTGCAGGCGGTCGCCGTCAAGCGGGGATGGCCGATCCTGAAGTTCACCAGCCGCAGTGGCAGCAGCCCGGTGGCCCAACTGCGCACCGTGGCAGGCATCGCCTCGCTGCTGCCCGCGGCGGCCGGCGGCCTCGGGCTCGGCCTGCTCACCCGCAACCGTCGCACCGGGGTCAACTTCTTCACCGCCGCATGGACGCGGCTGTTGATGACCGCGATCGGCATCGACCTCAACGTGCTCGGCGAGGAGAACTTGACGGCCCACAGGCCCGCGGTGTTCATGTTCAACCATCGCAACCAGGTCGACCCGTTCATCGCGGGCCGGCTGATCAGCGACAACTTCACCTCGGTCGGCAAGAAGGAGCTCGAGAAGGACCCGCTGATGGGCCCGGTCGGTCGGGTGCTCGACGCCGCCTTCATCGACCGCGACGATCCAAAGGCCGCAGTGGAGAGTCTGCAGAAGATCGAAGACCTTGCACGCAAGGGCATCTCGGTGTTGATCGCGCCCGAGGGTACCCGGTTGGACACCACCGAGGTGGGGGAGTTCAAGAAGGGCCCGTTCCGGATTGCGATGGCGGCCGGGGTGCCGTTGGTGCCCATCGTGATCCGCAACGCCGAGATCATCGCCGAGCGCAACTCGAGCACGTTCAACTCCGGTTCGGTGGACGTCGCGGTGTTTCCGCCGATCTTCGTCGACGACTGGACTACCGAGAATCTCTCGGAGCGCATCGCCGAGGTGCGGCAGCTCTACCTCGACACCCTCAAGGACTGGCCGGTCGACGTGCTCCCCAGTGCACCGCTCTACGAGCGCACCCCCGCGAAGGGGAAGGCGCCTGCCAAGAAGGCGCCCGCGAAGAAGGCACCGGCCAAGAAGGCGCCTGCCAAGAAGGCGCCCGCCAAGAAGGCGCCCGCGAAGAAGGTCGCAGCCGGAGACACCGCGGCGAATGACTCGGCGGCGCAGTCGGTTCCGGCGAAGAAGGGCCGACCGTGAAGGTAACCGCCGACGCCCTGCACAGCTTCACCCCGACCGACGACGCCCTGGTGCTTGCGGCGGTCGACTCACCCGCCGAGGTCGAGATGCTCGACGACTGGCTGGCCGAGCAACGCGCGGCCCATCCCGACGCCCGCATCGAGGTGTTGCAGTTGCCCACCGACGGTGAGCCGCCGCCGGCGACTCTGGCCCGTCTCGTCGAGTTGCTCGACGTCGACGAGGACCGCTCGGTGGTGCCCGTGCGGGTCTTCTGGATCCCCGGCGGTCTGCCCACGCGCTCCAAGGTGGTCGCGCTGATCAGCGGCCGGGACACCTACCGGCCACCAAAGTTGTTGCAGCGCGGCATCCTCCGCAAGGATCCCAACCGCGCCCGTGTCGTGGCCGGCGAGCCGGCCAAGGTCTCCGAGCTACGCCAGCACTGGAGTGACACCACCGTCGCGGAGAACCCGCGCGACTTCGCGCACTTCGTCGTGCGCCGTGCGGCGCTGGCGATCGGCCGGGTCGAGTTGCGATTGCTCGGCCCGGAATACAAGTCGCCGCGGCTCATCAAGCCGGAGATGCTGGCCTCGACCCGTTTTCGGGAGGGGCTGGCCAAGATCCCCGGTGCGACGCTGGAGTCGGCGGGGGAGATGCTCGACGAACTCTCCACGGGGTGGAGCAGATTCTCCGTCGACCTGATCCCCACCCTCGGCCGCGCGATCTTCAGCCGGGGCTTCGACCCGAACATCGACTACGACCGCTACGAGATCGAGGCGATGCGGTCGGCGTTGGAGAACCACCCTGCGGTGCTGTTGTTCTCGCATCGTTCCTATCTCGACGGGGCGATCGTGCCCGTGGCGATGCAGGAGAACCGGCTGCCGCCGGTGTTCACCTTCGCCGGCATCAACCTCGCCTTCGGCGCGATGGGGCCGCTGATGCGCCGGTCGGGGGTCATCTTCATCCGTCGCAAGCTCGACGACCCCACCTACAAGTACGTACTCAAGGAGTTCGTCGGGTACATCGTCGAGAAGCGGTTCAACCTCAACTGGTCGATCGAGGGCACCCGGTCGCGAACCGGAAAGATGTTGCCGCCCAAGCTCGGTCTGCTGGCGTACGTGGCCGACGCCTACCTCGCCGGCCGCAGTGACGACATTCTGTTGCAACCGGTGTCGATCAGTTTCGACCAGCTGCACGAGACCGCCGAGTACGCCGCCTACGCCCGCGGCGGGGAGAAGACGCCCGAGAGTCTCTCCTGGCTCTACAACTTCATCAAGGCCCAGGGCGACCGCAACTACGGCAAGATCTACGTCCGTTTCCCCGAGGCCGTGTCGATGCGTGAGTATCTGGGCGAACCGCACGGTCACACCTCCGAGGACGAGGCCGCCAAGCGGTTGGCCATGCAGAAGATGGCATTCGAGGTGGCCTGGCGCATCCTGCGCGTGACCCCCATCAACGCCACCGGTCTGGTGTCGGCGGTCCTGCTCGCCACCAACGGCGTCGCACTCACGCTCGGCCAGTTGCACCACACGCTGCGCGACTCGCTGGACTACCTCGAGCGCAAGAAGACGCCGATGACCAACAGCGCCTTGCGGCTTCGCACCGACGAGGGCATCCGGGCGGCGGTCGACGCGCTGTCTGGCGGGCACCCGGTGACGCGCATCGACGGAGGCCGTGAGCCGGTCTGGCGCATCGCGCCGGAGGACGAACACGAGGCCGCCTTCTACCGCAACACCCTGAGCCATGCGTTCCTCGAGACGGCCATCGTCGAACTGGCGCTGGCGTTCTCGGCTCGCGCCGACGGCGACCGGCTCGAGGCATTCTGGTCGCAGGCGATGCGGCTGCGGGACCTGTTGAAGTTCGAGTTCTACTTCGCCGATTCGGCGGCCTTCCGCGACAACGTGGCCGAGGAGATGTCGTGGCATGACCGGACGCGAGGAGGAGAGGTCGTCTCAGGCTGGGAGCAGCACGTCGCCGCCGGCGGTGAGGAAGCCGACGCCATCCTGCGGGCCAAGCGGCCGCTGGTGGCCGGGGCGATCCTGCGGCCGTTCATCGAGGCCTACGAGATCGTCGCCGACGTGCTGCGCGGCACGCCGCCCGACATCGGGGAGAAGGACCTCACCACGCTGGCCCTCGGCGTCGGTGGTCAGTACATCGCGCAGCAGCGGGTCCGTAGCAACGAGTCGGTCTCGGCGCTGCTGTTCGCCACCGCCCGGCAGGTGATCGCCGACCAGAACCTGCTGGCGCCGGCAGCCGACCTGGAGGAGCGCCGGGCGGCGTTCCTGGCCGAGCTGCGCGGCATCCTCGGCGACATGAGCAAGGTCGAGGAGTTCTCGCGGGAGCAGTTCTTCGTCCGCGAGCTGGTCATGAGGGCCGACGGCGGCTGACCGCAGCGGGTGGAGCCAACTCCGCCGCGCGCCATACGCTGTTGGCATGACCACCACGGAGGCGCGGGCCGAGACCCGGACCAGCGCAGTGTGGCCGATCCTGCTCGGCGTCGGGGTGCTGGCCGGCGCCGTCGCCGCCGGCCTCGCTGCGCTGTCGTTGGCCGACGCGTTGACCGCGACCGGCCTGCCCGATCCCGGCCCCGTCACCAACTACGGGCTGCCCTTCGTCAGGGCCGCGGGCGAGATCGCGGCCGTCGTCGCCGTGGGGTCGTTCCTGCTGGCGGCGTTCCTGGTGCCGCCGCAGCGCACCGGCGTGCTCGACGCGTCGGGATACCGGGCGTTGCGGACGGGCGTCGTGGCCTCGGGTGTCTGGACGGTATGCGCGGCGCTGCTGGTGCCGCTGACCGTCTCCGACGTCACCGGGCAGCCGCTGACCAGCCGCTTGGACCCCAGCGCGATCTGGTCGGTGGCCGGCCTGATCGACGTGGCGGGTGCATGGCGCTGGACGGCGTTGCTGGCCGCGATCGTCACGGTGCTCGCCATCCCGGTGTTGCGCTGGTCGTGGACGCCGCTGTTGTGCGCGGGGGCATTGGTCACGCTGCTGCCGCTGGCCTTGACGGGGCACTCCTCGGCGGGCGGATCGCACGATCTCGGCACCAACAGCCTGTTCATCCATCTGATGGCCGGCGCGCTGTGGGCCGGCGGCCTGCTGGCGCTGCTGGTGCACGCGCTGCGCGGCGGTGAACACGCCCACCTGGCCGCCCGACGGTTCTCGGTGATCGCGCTGTGCTGCTTCGTCGCGATGGCCGTCTCGGGTGTGGTCAACGCGTTGGTACGCGTGCGCCTCGAGGACCTGTTTCACACGACGTACGGCTGGCTGTTGGTCGGCAAGGCGACCGCCCTGGTCGTGCTGGGCGTGCTCGGCTGGCAGCAGCGGCGCCGCGGCGTGGCGGAATTGCAGGCCAATCCGGACGGCCGGGGCGCGCTGATCCGGCTGTCGCTGATCGAGGCCGGGGTCTTCGGTGTGACGTTCGGCATCGCCGTCGCCCTTGGTCGCACGCCGCCACCCCCGCCTGCCGTCTTCAACCCGTCGGTGACGGCCGTGGAGATCGGGTACGACCTCGCCGGACCGCCGACCGTCGCACGGATCCTGTTCGACTGGCGCTTCGACCTGATCCTCGGCACGGCGGCCCTGGTCTTCGCCGGGCTGTACCTGGCCGGGGTGTGGCGGCTGCGCAAGCGTGGCGACGCGTGGCCGACCGGACGCATCGTGGCGTGGCTGTGCGGGTGCGCGGTGCTGCTGTTCGCCTCGTCGTCGGGCGTCGGCCGCTACATGCCCGCGATGTTCAGCATGCACATGGCCGCCCACATGCTGCTTTCGATGCTGGTGCCGGTGCTGCTGGTGCTCGGCGCACCCGTCACCCTGGCGTTGCGGGCGTTGCCCGCGGCGGGCGCAGACGGCGCCCCGGGACCGCGGGAGTGGCTGCTGGCCGCGTTGCACAGCCGGGTGTCCCGCGTGTTGACCAACCCCATCGTCGCCACCGTCATCTTCGTCTCGGGCTTCTACGGTCTGTACTTCGGCGGGATCTTCGACGTGGCCGTTACCAGCCACGCCGCGCACGTGGCGATGAACGTGCACTTCCTGGTGACCGGTTACCTGTTCTACTGGGTGGTGATCGGCGTGGACCCCACACCGCGGCCCATCCCGCCGATCGCGAAGCTCGCCGTGGTGTTCGCGTCGCTGCCGCTGCACGCCTTCTTCGGAGTCGTCCTGATGGGCACCAAGGCCGTGCTGGCGGGGGATTTCTACAAGTCGCTGCAGTTGCCGTGGCACACCGACCTGCTGGCCGATCAGCGCCTCGGCGGCGGCATCGCGTGGTCGGCAGGCGAAGTGCCCCTGGTCCTCGTCCTCATCGCGTTGCTCGTGCAATGGCGCCGCAGCGACCAGCGCACGGCCGTGCGACTGGACCGCGCCGCCGACCGCGACGACGACGCCGACCTCGCGGCGTACAACAACATGCTCGCCAAGCTTGCCAAGCTCGAGGATCGCTGAGTCCTTCCTCCACAGTCCCCGGTTCATCCACAGGGCGCCCCCTCGGTCGCCGCGGAGGACCGTCCGGCGTCGGCCTCCGGACGGTCAATGGTCTCGGGCAGCACGACAGGCGCTGCCCGGACCGAGAACCGATGAAGGGAAGCGCAATGTTCGAGACCCCGTTCCACATGGTCGGCACCATCGTCACCGACCCGATCCTGCGACGCGTCGGCGATCAGCAGGTGCTGAAGTTCCGCGTCGCGAGCAACTCTCGTCGCCGCACACCCGAGGGCGTCTGGGAGCCGGGCAACTCGCTGTTCGTCACCGTCAACTGCTGGGGCCAAGTGGTCGACGGCGTCAGCGGCGTCCTCATCAAGGGTGACCCGGTCGTCGTGGTGGGCACCGTCTACACCAGCGAGTACGACGACAAGGAGGGCAACCGACGCTCGTCGGTGGAGGTGCGCGCGTCGGCGGTCGGCCCCGACCTGACCCGCGCCACGGTGCGCATCGAACAGCGCAGGCGCACCGAGGAGGACGCCGAGTCCGGCGCCGAGTCGACCGCCGGGGAGGCCACGTCCGACGGTGACGAGGACGAGGCCTCGGGCAAGGCCGAGGATCGAGGCCTCCCACTGACGGCGTAGCCGCGAACCGCCGCGCCTAGGATGGTTGGCTGAGCGATACCCGCAGACCGGAAAGGCACTACCCACAGCATGGCTGAGTTCATCTACACGATGAAGAAGGTCCGCAAGGCGCACGGTGACAAGGTCATCCTGGACGACGTCACGCTGAACTTCCTCCCCGGAGCCAAGATCGGCGTCGTCGGTCCCAATGGCGCAGGCAAGTCGAGCGTCCTGAAGATCATGGCCGGTTTGGACAAGGCGAACAACGGAGACGCCTTCCTCGCCGCCGGCGCGACGGTCGGCATCCTCATGCAGGAGCCGCACCTCGACGAGTCGAAGACCGTTCGCGAGAACGTCGAGGAGGGCGTGCCCATCAAGGGCAAGCTCAACCGGTACAACGAGGTGGCCGAGCTGATGGCCACCGACTACACCGACGAGCTCATGGAGGAGATGGGCGTCCTGCAGGAGGAGCTCGACGCCGCCGACGCCTGGGACATCGACTCACAACTCGAGCAGGCGATGGACGCGTTGCGTTGCCCGCCCCCCGACGAGCCGGTGACCCACCTCTCCGGCGGCGAGAAGCGCCGGGTGGCGCTGTGCAAGCTGCTGCTGTCCAAGCCGGACCTGCTCCTGCTCGACGAGCCCACCAACCACCTGGACGCCGAAAGCGTGTTGTGGCTCGAGCAGCATCTGGCGGCCTATGCGGGCGCCATCCTGGCCGTCACCCACGACCGGTACTTCCTCGACAACGTGGCCGAGTGGATCCTCGAACTGGACCGTGGCCGGGCCTACCCGTACGAGGGCAACTACTCGACCTACCTCGAGAAGAAGGCCGAACGCCTCGAAGTTGCAGGCAAGAAGGACCAGAAGCTCCAGAAGCGTCTCAAGGAGGAGCTGGCCTGGGTGCGCTCGGGAGCCAAGGCCCGCCAAGCCAAGAACAAGGCGCGCCTGGGTCGCTACGAGGAGATGGTCGCCGAGGCGGAGAAGACCCGCAAGCTCGACTTCGAGGAGATCCAGATCCCGACGGGCCCGCGTCTGGGCAACACCGTCGTGGAGGTCGAGCATCTCGACAAGGGCTTCGACGGCCGGATCCTCATCAAGGACCTGTCCTTCACGTTGCCGCGCAACGGCATCGTCGGCGTCATCGGTCCCAACGGCGTCGGCAAGACCACGTTGTTCAAGACCATCGTCGGCCTCGAGGAGCCCGACAGCGGCATCGTCAAGGTCGGCGAGACCGTCAAGCTCAGCTACGTCGACCAGAACCGCGGCGGCATCGACCCGAAGAAGAACGTCTGGGAGGTCGTCTCCGACGGACTGGACTACATCGAGGTCGGTCAGAACGAGGTGCCCTCACGCGCATACGTCTCGGCGTTCGGCTTCAAGGGCCCCGATCAGCAGAAGCCGGCCGGCGTGCTCTCCGGTGGTGAGCGCAACCGTCTCAACCTCGCGTTGACCCTCAAGGAGGGTGGCAACCTCATCCTGCTCGACGAGCCGACCAACGACCTCGACGTCGAGACCCTCAGCTCGCTGGAGAACGCCCTGCAGCAGTTCCCCGGATGCGCCGTGGTCATCTCGCACGACCGCTGGTTCCTCGACCGTACCTGCACGCACATCCTGGCGTGGGAGGGCGACGTCGACAACGAGGCCAAGTGGTTCTGGTTCGAAGGCAACTTCGGTGGCTACGAGGAGAACAAGCTGGCGCGGTTGGGCGCGGATGCGGCTCGCCCGCACCGGGTCACGCACCGCAGGCTCACCCGCGATTGATCTGTCCGGGTTGAGCCGCGGTGGCACCGGGGGCCACTAGTGTCACTTCCGCGGGCCACTGAACCGCGCTGCGGGCGTCATCGCGTGACGACCGTGCGGCGGTCTCATCCAACGGCGGACGGCACGCGCGCGTGAGGTAGGAGCGATCGGTATGACGACGGTGAATCCTGGGGTTCCAGGACGGCAGCGCATTGACGAGACCGCAGACGACGGTCGCAACGGTGCCTCCGACGACGACGTCACCAGGGCCTATCTCGCGAGTCACCAAGGCCCGCACGGTGACGCACCCGTCGCCGCCGACGCCGCGTCGACGATGCCGGTCGACGCCTCGGGGCGCATCGTGTCCGCGGCGCTGCTGGCCGCCCACCGCGCGGTCGGGCAGCAGCGCGCCACCGGTGACACCAAGGTGGCGGTGCATGCCGCCGACGCCACCGACGGGGTGGGCCCGGCCATCCAGATCGTCACCGATCACACCGCGATGCTCACCGACACCGTGACCGTGCTGCTGCACCGGCTCGGCGTCGCCTACACCGCCATCATGAATCCGGTGTTCCGAGTCCGTCGAGATCCAGCCGGGGGACTCGTGGACGTCCACCCGGCCAACGCACCCGACGCGCCACGGGACGGCGTGGACGAAGCGTGGATTCACGTCCAGCTCGCGCCGACGGCGGACCCCAAGGCCGTCGCCGAAGCCGTCGCCCTGCTGCCCAACGTGCTCGGCGACGCCCGGCAGGTGGCGATCGACGAGGCGGCGCTGGACGCCGCGTTGGTCGTGCTGGCCAGCCAGTTGGACTCCGACCGCGACGGGCACTTCCCGTCCTATGACCGTCGAGACGTGGCCGCGTTGCTGCGCTGGCTGGCCGACGGCCACTTCGTGCTGCTGGGCTACCAGCGGTGTTCGGTCCGCGACGGGGAAGCCACCGTCGACCCCGCCAGCCGGCTCGGTGTCCTGCGGTTGCGGACCGACGCCTTCCCTCAGCTCACCGGGCAGGACGACCTGCTGGTGCTGGCCCAGGCGACCATGCCGAGCTACCTGCGCTACGGTGCGCACCCCTACATCGTGGTGGTCCGCGAGATCTTGCCCGGGCAGAGCACGGCGATCGAGCACCGCTTCGTCGGGTTGTTCACCGTCGCCGCGTCCAACGCCAACGTGCTGGAGATACCGCTGATCTCGCGCCGCGTCCGCGAGGCGCTGGCGCTGTCACACGGCGACAACAGCCACCCGGCGCCGTTGACCCTCGACATCATCCAGACCATCCCGCGGTCGGAGTTGTTCTCGCTGAGCGCCCAGCAGCTGCTCGACATGGCCAACGCCGTGGTCGACCTGGGCTCGCGGCGCCGGGCGCTGCTGTTCCTGCGCACCGACCAGCTCTCGCACTTCGTGTCCTGCCTGGTGTACCTGCCGCGCGACCGGTACACCACGGTCGTGCGCCTGGAGATGCAGGACATCCTGGTCCGAGAGCTCGGCGGCGAGAGTCTCGAGTACACCGCGCGGGTCAGCGAATCGCCGTGGGCCGTCGTGCACTTCACCGTCCGGCTGCCCGACGGCAGCAAGCCCGAGGACGTGGACGTCTCGTTGGAGGCCGAGACCAGGATTCAGAACCTGCTGACCGAGGCCGCCCGTACCTGGGGTGACCGGCTGATGGGCGCGGTTCCCACCGGAGCCATCTCCCGCGCCGACGCCGAGCACTACTCGGTGGCCTTCCCCGAGGTGTATCGGCAGGCCTTCAGCCCCGCCGACGCGATCGGCGACATCGCGATCATCGAAGAGCTGCACGACGATTCGGTCAAGCTCGTCTTCGCCGACGGCGGCGAGGGCCAGCCTGCCAACCTGACGTGGTACCTCGCGGGCCGGTCGGCCTCGCTGAGCGTGCTTCTGCCCATGCTGCAGTGCATGGGCGTCGTGGTGCTCGAGGAACGCCCGTTCTACGTCACCCGCGCCGACGGCATGCCGGTGTGGATCTACCAGTTCAAGATCTCCCCGCAGAAGTCCATCCGCGAAGAGGACGATCCTGCCGACCGCGAGGCCACCGCGACGCGGTTCGCCGACACCGTCACCGCCATCTGGTACGGCAGGGTGGAGATCGACCGCTTCAACGAGCTGGTGATGCGCGCCGGTCTCACCTGGCAGCAGGTCACCGTGCTGCGTGCCTACGCAAAGTACTTGCGACAGGCCGGTTTTCCGTACAGCCAGTCCCACATCGAGACCGTCGTCAACGACAACCCGCATACGGCGGCGGCACTGGTACGGCTGTTCGAGGCGCTGTTCGACCCGTCGGACTCCGACACCCGCCCCGACGCCCAAGCCGCCGCGGCTGCGGTCGCGGCAGGCATCGACGCCCTGGTGAGCCTCGACACCGACCGGGTACTGCGGGCGTTCGCGTCGATGATCCAGGCGACGCTGCGCACCAACTACTTCGTCACCAGCCCGGAGTCGGCGCGCAGCCAGGACGTGCTGTCGGTCAAGGTGAACCCCGGCTTGATCGACGAATTGCCCCTTCCGCGACCGCGATACGAGATCTTCGTGTACTCGCCACGGGTCGAGGGCGTGCACCTCCGGTTTGGCAACGTCGCCCGCGGCGGGCTGCGGTGGTCGGACCGTCGCGAGGACTTCCGCACCGAGATCCTCGGGCTGGTGAAGGCGCAGGCCGTCAAGAACGCCGTCATCGTGCCGGTCGGCGCAAAGGGTGGCTTCGTGGTGAAGAGTCCGCCGACGCCCACCGGTGACGCCGCCGCCGACCGCGACGCCTACCGCGACGAGGGCGTGGCCTGCTACCGGCTGTTCATCTCCGGCCTGCTCGACGTCACCGACAACGTCGACACCGCGACCGGGGCCGTCACCACGCCCGCAGGCGTCGTGCGCCGCGACGGGGACGACGCCTACCTCGTCGTCGCCGCCGACAAGGGCACCGCCACGTTCTCCGACATCGCCAACGACGTCGCCAAGTCCTACGGTTTCTGGCTCGGTGACGCCTTCGCCTCCGGCGGCTCGGTCGGCTACGACCACAAGGCCATGGGCATCACGGCCAAGGGCGCGTGGGAATCGGTGAAGCGGCACTTCCGCGAGATGGGCGTCGACACCCAGTCCCACGACTTCACGGTGGTCGGTGTCGGTGACATGAGCGGTGACGTGTTCGGCAACGGCATGTTGCTGTCCAAGCACATTCGGCTCGTCGCCGCGTTCGACCACCGCCACGTGTTCCTCGACCCCAACCCCGACGCGGCGGCGTCGTGGGCCGAGCGGGAGCGGATGTTCCGCCTGTCCCGTTCCAGTTGGGACGACTACGACCGCAGTCTGATCAGCACCGGCGGCGGCGTGTACAGCAGGGAACACAAGTCGATTCCGATCAGCGCAGAGGTCAGGGCGGCGCTGGGCCTCGACGACGACGTCGAGGAGATGACGCCGCCCGCCCTGATGAAGGCCATCCTGCAGGCTCCGGTCGACCTGTTCTGGAACGGCGGCATCGGCACCTACGTCAAGGCCGAATCCGAGTCCGACGCCGACGTCGGCGACCGTGCCAACGACGCGGTCCGCGTGAACGCCAACCAGATGCGCGCCAGGGTGATCGGTGAAGGCGGCAACCTCGGGGTGACCCAGCGCGGCCGCATCGAGTTCGAACTCAACGGCGGCCACGTCAACACCGATGCGCTCGACAACTCCGCAGGCGTCGACTGCTCCGACCACGAGGTCAACATCAAGATCCTCGTCGACTCGCTGGTCACCGGCGGGCAGGTCAGCGCCGAGGAGCGCACCCCGCTGCTGATGTCGATGACCGACGAAGTCGGGGCATTGGTGTTGCAGGACAACGCCGCTCAGAACGACCTGATGGGCACCAGCCGGGCCAATGCGCCCGGCCTGCTCACCGTGCACGCCAGGCAGATCAGGGCGCTGGCCGCCGAGCGTGGCCTCAACCGCGAATTGGAGGCGCTGCCCACCGACAAGGAGATCCGCCGTCGCGTCGAGGCGGGTCTGGGGCTCACCTCACCGGAGCTGTCCACGCTGATGGCGTACGTCAAGCTGGCGCTCAAGGACGAGCTGCTCGGCAGCGAGCTGCCCGATCAGGAGGTGTTCGCCGCCCGCCTGCCCGACTACTTCCCGCATCAGCTGCGCGACCGCTTCGGCTCCGAGATCCGTACCCACCAGCTCCGGCGGGAGATCGTCACGACGATGCTCGT
Source organism: Mycobacterium yunnanensis (assembly GCF_025823185.1). Classification (GTDB taxonomy): domain Bacteria; phylum Actinomycetota; class Actinomycetes; order Mycobacteriales; family Mycobacteriaceae; genus Mycobacterium; species Mycobacterium yunnanensis. The sequence goes on along the minus strand of NZ_JACKVK010000013.1, from coordinate 716,702 downwards.
CAACGACCTCGTCGACACGGCCGGAATCAGCTACGCCTACCGCGTGGCCGAGGACGTCGGCGTCGGCCCGGTCGACGCGGTCCGCGCCTACGTCGCGACCGACGAGATCTTCAAGGTCGGCGACGTGTGGCGCCAGATCAGGGCCGCGGGTGACGCCGGGGTTCCGGTCGCGGTCACCGACCGGATGACCCTCGACTTGCGCCGCTTGATCGACCGGGCGGGCCGGTGGTTGCTCAACAACCGGCCCCAGCCGCTCGCCGTCGGCGCCGAGGTCAACAGGTTCGCCGCCAAGGTGGCCGCGTTGACCCCCCGGATGTCGGAGTGGCTGCGCGGCCTCGACAAGGCCATCGTGGCCAAGGACTCCGGAGAGTTCATGGCCGAGGGCGTCGACGAGGGTCTGGCGACGATGGTGGCGACGGGGCTCTACCAGTACAGCTTGCTCGACATCATCGACATCTCCGACATCGTCGAACGTGACGCTGCCGAGGTGGCCGACACCTACTTCGCGATGATGGACCATCTGAGCGCCGACGGGTTGCTCACCGCCGTGTCCCGGCTGGCTCGGGATGATCGCTGGCATTCGTTGGCGCGCTTGGCGATTCGGGACGACATCTACGGATCGCTGCGGGCGTTGTGCTTCGACGTGCTGGCCGTCGGCGAGCCCGACGAGACCGGTGAGCAGAAGATCGAGGAGTGGGAGTTGTCCAACAGCTCCCGGGTGGCCCGGGCCCGCCGCACGCTCAGCGAGATCTACGACGACGGCGCCGAGGACCTCGCCACGCTGTCGGTGGCGGCACGTCAGATTCGCAGCATGACCAGGACCAGCGGAACGGGAACGACCGGGTGACCGACCAGCCAGAATCCACGCCCCGCTTCACGACACCGGTCCCGGTGCGATGGTCCGACATCGACATGTACCAGCACGTCAACCACGGCACCATGGTGACGATCCTCGAAGAGGCGCGCGTGCCGTTCCTCATCGAACCGTTCGCCGACGACTTCGACACGATCGGGTTGCTGATCGCCGAGGTGCGCGTGATCTACAAGGGGCAGCTGCGGCTCGCGGATTCTCCTCTGCAGGTGACCATTTGGGTCAAACGGCTGCGGGCCGTCGACTTCACCCTGGGCTACGAGGTGCGGTCGGCGCTGGCCGACCCGGACTCCAAGCCGGCGGTGATCGGCGAGTCGCAACTGGCCGCGTTCCACATCGAGGAACAACGCCTGGTGCGGTTGGCGCCGCATCACCGGGACTACCTGCAGCGCTACTTGCGATGAGCGCTCGCGCGAAGAGCAGAGTGTGGCGATGAGCGCTCGCGCGAAGAGCAGAGTGTGGCGATGAGCGCTCGCGCGAAGAGCAGAGTGTCCCGATGAGCACCGGCGAACGCGGACTCTGGCTCGACGACGCCGCCCATCGGGAAGACCTGGCGACATTCGTCGACCGGGCCATCCGACTCGACGACGCCAGCGTCATCCGGCTGCGACAGCGCGGTGACCACCAGATCGTCGCTTGGCTGGCAACGGGTTTCGACGTGCTGGCCAGCCGCGTCGTCGGCGGCCGGGTGGTGCCCGCGGACTTGTCCGTCGGCGCGGACGCGCTCGCGGCGGCCCTGGCGTCGGCCGACCGCTCGGGCGTGGTGGACCCCGGCTTTGCGATGGACTCGGCCTGGCGCGGGATGCTGCCGCCGGAATCCGGTTTCGTCCACCTCGACGACGTGCCAGCCCGCGTCGTGCTCGACCTCGCCCAGCGTGGCGTCGCGTTGGCCAAGGAGCACGGCAGCGCGCACGGTCCGCCGGCCTCGCTGCTGGACCAGGAGGTCGTGGAGGTCAGCTCCGGCGACGTCGGGGTCGGCATCCCGATGCGGTGCGTCTTCGCCTTGACGGCAATGGGTTTCCTGCCGCAGGCGTCGACCACCGACCAGTTCGCCCCCGAGTCGGTCGCAGCGGAGGAAGTGGTGCGCGTCCGCGTGCTCCCGACGTGGTTGCGCGTCGACGCGCGCTTCGGCACGGTCTACCGTCGCCGTGGCGACCCTGCCGTGGTCTTGCGTTAGAGCGGCTAGAACGGCGAGTTGACCATCGACTGTGCGGCCATCTCGAGGTAGTTCAACAGCACTTGGCGGTGCGCCTCGTCGAGGGTGCGATCGTCGACCTGGGCGACGGCGGTGTGCATGCAGCGCAGCCAGGCGTCGCGCTCGATCGGGCCGACCTTGAACGGTGCGTGCCGCATGCGCAGCCGGGGATGACCCCGTAGGTCGGAGTACGTCCGCGGCCCGCCCCAGTACTGCTCCAGGAACATTCGCAGCCGCTCCTCGGCCCCGTCGAGGTCGTCCTCCGGGTACAGCGGACGCAGGATCTCGTCCTCGCGGACGAGTTGGTAGAACGTCGACGTGATGGTCCGGAACGTCTCGGCTCCGCCGACTTCGTCGTAGAACGACGTGGGTTGTTCCGTCACGCCTGCCATTGTCCCTTCCCGGGTGCGGGGAGGCGGCGACGGGTGACCACCGGCGGGCAGGAGCGAAGCGACCGGGGGGACCACGCAGCCCTCGTCACCGGATGTTCATCGGAGTGACCTGCGGACACAGCCCAAATTGTCGTGCGACGGGCACCAATCCGTGATGCACTATCACTCGGAGGGCCCATGTCGCAGCGAAAGAAGAGCCGCGGGCACCTGACCGCGGCGAGTTCACCTGGCGCATCGGTGCTTGCTGCGCAGCCCCTCCACGGAGTCGACGAGCGTCCTCCCGGCGCCGACGGCGGGGTGTGGGGTCGTCGACGGGTGCTGCTGCTCAACTCGACCTACGAACCGTTGGCGGCACTGCCGGCCCGGCGTGCGGTGGTCATGTTGTTGTGTGGCAAGGCCGACGTGGTGCACGCCGACCCCGGTGGTCCGGTGATCCACTCCGCGACCCGGGCAATCGCGGTGCCCTCGGTGATCCGCCTTCGCTCCTTCGTCCGGGTGCCGTACCGCGCGCGCGTTCCGATGACCAGGGCGGCCCTCATGCATCGGGACCGGTTTCGGTGCGCGTACTGCGGATCGAAGGCCGACACGGTCGACCACGTGGTTCCGCGCAGTCGTGGCGGTGCGCACTCGTGGGAGAACTGCGTGGCGGCCTGCGCGGGCTGCAATCATCGCAAGGCCGACCGGCTGCTGTCCGAACTGGGCTGGACGCTACGAGCGACACCCCTGCCGCCCAAGGGTCAGCACTGGCGTCTGCTGTCCTCCATCAAGGAACTCGATCCGGCGTGGGTGAGATACCTCGGCGAGGGAGCGGCCTGAGTGAGCATCCCCGATGGGTGTTGAGATACGGTTTGCGGTGTGAGCACAGCACTGACGCACTCGCTGCTTGGCGGGGTCCCGCTGCTTCTGGCCCTAATTCTCGCTGCCTTGATCTTCAGGCGCAAGGGCCCGCACCCGGCGACGTACGAGTTGACCGACGAGTGGACCCACGAGCCAATCCTGTGGGCCGCCGACGAACCGGCCGACCACGGCCACGGATCGCATCTGACGGTGGGAGGTGGCGCAAGTGGCAAGTGGTAGCGATCATTCGACCGAGGTCGCCAAGCGCGAGTCGGACGTACTGCCCTACGGCTACGCCTACACGGCCAGCGGGCGCATCTCCGGCGTCACCGAGCCCGGCGAGCTGTCGGTCCACTACCCGTTCCCAGTCAAGGACCTCGTCGTGCTCGACGACGCCCTGAAGTACGGATCGCGGGCGGCCAAGGCCCGCTTCGCCGTCTACGTGGGTGGGCTCGGCGCCGACACCGCGGCCACTGCGCGCGAGATCCTGGCCAAGGTGCCCACGCCGGACAACGCGGTGCTCCTGGCCGTGTCCCCGAACCAGAAGGCCATCGAAGTGGTCTACGGGTCGGAGGTGAAGGGCCGCGGCATCGAGGAGGCGGCTCCGCTTGGCGTCTCGGCAGCCGCCGCGTCGTTCCGCGAGGGCAACCTCGTCGACGGGCTGATCAGTGCCGTGCGCGTGCTCAGCGCCGGCGTCTCGCCTCGCTAGACACTCAGAAGACGACGAAGCCGGTGACCCTTCGGTCACCGGCTTCGTCGTCGTGTTCGGATCAGTTGTTCTCGTCGTGCCGCTGGGCGATGGCCAGCAGTTCTTCGCGCACCGTCGAATCGGGCAGCGCGTTGATGCGGGCGTAGAGGCGACGTCGGTTCATCGAGCGCGTCAGATCGGCGCGCAGGCGGGGGAACGGCATGCTGGTACTCCTAGATTGTGCCCTGGATCACAGGGCAGGGATTGCTGTCAGGTCGCCAACACGGGATCGCCCGCTGGCAGACCCCTCAATGGTCCCTTGTTACATCCAGGTAAATCAAGCTCTGACGTGTGATTTCGAGCTCATCGACCACCGTCGCCGGGCGTGGCGGGGCGCGACGACGGACCTACCTCGGAGCGGCGTCGACCGAGCTAGAGTTTGCTGACGCCTCGAGCAGTTCGGCTCTGATGCCGACGTAGCGTTCGAGGAACGCGCGCTCGTCGAGGCGCTTGCGCCGCATCCAGGCGGTCACCTCGTCGTTGCACTTGCTGGCGTTGCATGCCGCGCAGGCGGGCACCACGTTGTCCAACGTGTAGCGCCCGCCGCGCGAGATGGCCATGACGCAGTCGCGCTGCAGCGGCCGGTCCGACGCGCCGCAGTACGCGCACCCGCCCCACAGCGCCCTGATCGCCGTCCACTCCTGCGTCGTCAGGTCGTTCTGCGCGCCGTCCATCCGACGCTTGCGCCTGCGGGCAGCCCGCGCCCGGCGACTGTTCGACGCGACCATGGCGCGAGCGTAGGGCACCGACCGGCCGAAACCGGAGAGGCGGGTCCGGTCAGGACGCGTCGAACGCGCGCGCCCTCAGTGCTCGTTCGACGCCCGCGCGACCTTCGATCACCAATCGGCGCAAGGCAGGCGGGACGTCGCCGGCCAGGAAGCGGTCCGCAGCGTCCAAACCCTCCCGGCTGACGTCCGACGACGGGTACAGGCCGATGACGACGGTCTGGGCCACCTCGCTGGAGCGGCGCTCCCACAGTCCGAGGATCGCGTCGAAGTACTTCTCGCCGAATGGCTTGAGCAGCGCGGCCTGTCCGGGCTGGACGAACCCGGTCACGATCGCCCTGGTGGTGATGTTGGCCAACGTGTCGTCCTCGACGACCTGCTGCCACGCGGCCTCCTTGACCGCGGCCTGCGGGCGGGCGGCCGAGGCTGCCGCCGCGTTGCGCCGGCCCGCCGCGGTGGGGTCGCGCTGGGCTTCGGCGTCGATGAACGGCGTCTCCGGTCCGGTCTCGTCGACGTCGCCGCCGGCCGCCAGCGCGGTGACGATGCGCCACCGCAGATCGGTGTCGACGCTCAAACCCTGCAGCCCCTGCTCGGCCGGGTCGGTATCCAGCAGGGCCGCCAGCACCGCCGTGTGCCGCAGCGACAACGCCGAGGTGCACAGCGCGTTGACGTAGGCCAGCTGGAAGTCCGACCCCGCCTCGGCGGCTCGGGCCAGTTCCAGCAGGCGGTCGGCGAACGCGGGCCAGCCCTGCGAGCACGCCCAGTCCGGATCGGCGTAGGCGTTGAGCGCGGTCTGTGCCTGGAGCAACAGCCGCTGCGCGACGCCCACCTCGGTCTCGGCGTGGACGCCTGCCTTGACCAGTTCGACGAAGTCGCGAGCCTTCATCTCCGCTTCGCGCGTCATCTCCCACGCCGCCGACCACGCCAGGGTGCGGGGGAGCGAGTCGGCGATGTCGGCGATGCGGGTCAGCACCGTCTCCAGCGACACCGGATCGAGGCGCAGCGAGCAGTAGGTCAGGTCGTCGTCGTTGACGAGGATCAACTGACCGCGCGAAATGCCCTGCAGGGCTGGCACGTCGGTGCTCGAACCCTCCACGTCGAGTTCTTCGCGGTGCGTTCGCACCAGCTTGCCGGAACCGTCGTCGTCGTAGATGCCGACGGCCAGGCGGTGTACGCGGGTCTCGCCGGCGCCGGGCGCCGCGCCGCTCTGGTCGATGGCGAAGCGGGTGAACTTACCGTCGGCGTCGACGTCGAAGTTGGCGCGCAGGGTGTTCAGACCGGTGGTCTTGAGCCACTGACGGCCCCAGTCCGACAGGTCGCGGCCCGAGGACTTCTCCAGTGCGCCAAGCAGATCGCCAAACGTGGCGTTGGCGAAGGCATGGTCGCGAAAGTAGTCGCGCAGGCCCGCAAGGAACGCGTCGAGTCCGACGTAGGCGACGAGCTGCTTGAGGACGCTGGCGCCCTTGGCGTAGGTGATGCCGTCGAAATTGACCTCGACGGCGTGCAGGTCGGGGATGTCCGCGGCCACCGGGTGCGTCGACGGCAGCTGGTCCTGGCGGTAGGCCCAGGACTTCTCGACGTTGGCGAACGTCGTCCAGGCCGCCTTGTATTCGGTTGCCTCGCTTTGGCACAGCACCGAGGCGAAGGTCGCGAAGGACTCGTTGAGCCACAGGTCGTCCCACCACTGCATCGTGACCAGGTCGCCGAACCACATGTGCGCCATCTCGTGCAGCACCGTCTCGGCGCGACGTTCGTAGCTGTAGCGGGTCACCTTCGACCGGAAGACGTAGTCCTCCAGGAACGTGACGGCGCCGGCGTTCTCCATGGCACCGGCGTTGAACTCCGGGACGAACAGCTGGTCGTACTTGCCGAATGCGTATGGCACGCCGAAGTTCTGGTGGTAGAACTCGAACCCCTGCTTCGTCTCGGTGAAGAGTCGCTCGGCGTCCATGTACTCGGCAAGGGAGCCGCGGCAGAAGATGCCGAGCGGAATCTCGCCGTGCTCGTCGGAGTAGACGTCGTCCCACCGGGCGTACGGCCCCGCGATGAGGGCGACGAGGTAGGTGCTCATCTTCGGCGTGGTGACGAAGCGATGAACCGCCGCGGAGTCCGATGTCGCCGCCGGGGCGGCTCCGACCGACTCGGTCGCCCCGTTGGAGATGACCTGCCAGTGCGCTGGTGCGGTGACCGACACGTCGAAGGTGGCCTTGAGGTCCGGCTGGTCGAAGCAGGCGAACATCCGCTTGGCGTCGGCGGTCTCGAACTGCGAGTACAGGTACACCTCGTCGTCGACGGGGTCGACGAACCGGTGCAGACCCTCGCCGGTGTTGGAGTAACGGCAATCGGCGTCGACGACGAGGACGTTGTGCTCGGCCAGTCCGACCAGCGGGATGCCCGTGGACTCGTCGTAGCCCGAGACGTCGACGTCCACGCCGTTGAGGGTGGCGCTGCGGACGGTGTCGGCGGCCAGGTCGACGACGGTGTCGGCGCCGGGCGTGGCGTCGAAGGTCACGGTCGTCGTGGAGCGGAACGTGCGCTCGCCGCCCTCGGTCAGATCGAGCGCGATCCGGTAGTTGTCTACTGCGACGAGCGCTGCGCGCTCGGCCGCTTGGTCGCGAGTGAGGTTGGGAAGTGCCACGTCGGCCAAGCCTAGACGTATATCGGGAACACGGTCAGGGCATGCTGGGTTGTGCTGCACGGAAGTCTGCCCGTACGAAGCGCTTGACCGAGGAGAGGATTCACGATGGCCGACAAGGATGTTGCCGGATTCTGGTTCGACCCCCTGTGCCCGTGGTGCTGGATCACCTCACGCTGGATCCTGGAGGTTCAGAAGGTCCGCGACATCGACGTGAAGTTCCACGTGATGAGTCTCGCGGTGCTCAACGAGGGACGTGACCTCCCCGAGCAGTACCAGGAGATGATGAAGAAGGCGTGGGGTCCGGTGCGCGTGGCGATCGCCGCCGAGCAGGCCAAGGGCAACGAGATCCTCAGCCCGCTCTACACCGCGATGGGCACCAGGATTCACGACAAGGGATACCGCGAGACCGACCCCGACTTCGAGAAGGTCATCGCCGAATCGCTCGAGGAGGTCGGGTTGCCCGCCGAACTGGCCGAAGCGGCCACCAGCGACAAGTTCGACGACATCCTGCGCAAGAGCCACCACGAGGGCATGGACGCGGTCGGCGATGACGTCGGCACGCCCACCATTCACGTCAACGGTGTCGCCTTCTTCGGACCGGTGCTCTCCCGCATCCCGCGCGGCGAGGAAGCCGGAAAGCTCTGGGACGCATCGGTGATCTTCGCCGGCTATCCGCACTTCTTCGAGCTCAAGCGCACCCGGCACGAATCGCCTCAGTTCGACTGAGCTCGGCCGCCTCAGGCGACCGTGAAGATCATCGACTGCCAGCCGGTCGAGCCGTCGGGCACCGGGCCGGGGTTCAGCAGCCGTAGCCGCTCCTGAGCCTGCATCGCACCGGTGCCGTCGAAGGCGCGGCTGGTGACGGTGTGCTGCCCGGCCGGCAGCGTCGTCGTCAGCTTGAACATTCGCCAGGTGTTGGCGTTGACCTCGGTGGAGAGTTCGGCGGGTTGCCACGGGCCGTCGTCGAACCGCAGTTCGACGCGGCTGATCCCACGGCCCTGGGCCCACGCCGTGCCGGCCACGGTGACGGGTCCGGACACCTGCTGGAACGCCTTGGGCGCGTCGATGCGGGAGGAGATCTTGATGGGCACGACACCCGGCGGCTGCCCGTCCCATCCGCGCTGCACCCAGTACGGCTTGACGTCGTAGGTGGCGAGTTCGAGCTCGGTCAGCCACTTGGTCGCCGAGACGTAGCCGTAGAGACCGGGCACGACGGTGCGCATCGGGAAGCCGTGCTCGGGCAGCAGAGCCTCCCGGTTGGCGCCGATGACGAGCATGGCCTGCTTGCCGGTCGCGCGCAGCATGTCCAGTGGGGTGCCCAGGGTGAAGCCGTCGACGGAATGGCCCACCACCTGCTGGGCGGCGCCCTGGATGCCGGCCCGGTCGAGCAGGTCCATCAGCGGCACCCCGATGAAGTTCGCGGTGGAGACGTACGGCCCGCCCACCTCGTTGGACACGCACGTCATCGTGATCGTCCGCTCGACCAGCGGCATGGCGCGGATGTCGGCGAAGGTGAACTCCAGCGGCTCGTCGACCAACCCGGTGATGCGCAGCGTCGCGTCCTCGGCCCGTAGCTGGGGCACCTCGAGGTTGACGTCGATGCGGTAGAAGTCGGCCGGCGGAGTGAGGAACGTCGGGGTGCCGAGTTCGGGGAACGCGGCCCCGTCGGGGATGGCCGGCGCGGGCGTGGTTGGCACCAGAGCGCCGACCCGCTGACGGGAGGCGGCGACGTCGACCCGGCGCGCCAGTGCGAAACCGCCTGCGCCGGCTGCCACCGCGGCGACCGCCGCGACCAGCGAGCCGAGCAGGAAGCGTCGTCGTCCGGTCGGATCGGGAGTCGCCGTCGGCCGCGCCAGGCTGTGCAACCCCCAGAACACGCCGCCCCCGGCGACGAGCGCGGCGGCCGGCGCCAGATATCCCAACGGCCGCGTCGAGTGTTCGCCGACGGCGAGCGCGCCAACGGCGCCCATCACGACCACGACGATCAGCCCCGGAACGGCACTGCGACGCGAGGCCATGCCGGCGAGTGCGCCGACGAGCACCAGCACCACGGCCATGCCGATCAGCAACGCGGCCTTGTCGTTGGTCCCGAAGTTCCGGATGGCGAAGTCCTTCACCGCGGCGGGGGTTCGGTTCACAGCGGCGTTGCCGACGGCGAAGAACGGCGAGGCCGAGGGCGTCAGCAGCAGTCCGGCCACGAGGTGCCCCGCCCCGAGCGCGGCGATCACGGCGATCACCCCGGTGATGGCGGCGCGGACGGCGGGTAGGCGCGTCGTGGCCGGGGACGTCGTCGGTGAATTCACGGGGGTAATTCGTTGCCGACAGGTGTCCGGACGACGCCGCGTCGAGTTGCGGCTCGGCGCAGGTGGAGCGACAGTGTGCCCATGACGGTGCATTCATGACGGCGGTCGAGCCCACCACGGACGGTTCCTACCGCAGCAAGATCGTCGCGGTGGAGCCAGGCGGCAACGAATTCATCGCCGAGGCCGACCGCCACGGCAAGCCCAGCCAGCTGTTTTGGACGTGGACCTCACCCAATCTCGAGTTCGCCACGATCTTCGTCGGCGTTCTCGCGGTGTCGGTCTACGGCATGAGCTTCTGGCAAGCGATGGCCGGCATCGTGATCGGCACCGGCCTCGGCGCCCTGGCGCACTACTTCCTCTCCGCCCGCGGACCGCTGCACGGCGTGCCGCAAATGGTGTTGGGACGTCTGCCGTTCGGATTCAAGGGCAACGGCCTGCCCGCGGTCCTGATGTCGGTCACGGCAGGGGTCGGCTGGTTCGCGACCAACAGCGTCAGCGGGGCCTACGCCCTGGCGGCGCTGTTCGGCATCGGGCCGTTGGTGGGCCTGATCGTCATCGTGCTCGTCCAGACCGCCTTCGCGTTCTTCGGCCACAACCTCGTGCAGGCCTTCGAACGCTGGTCGTTCCCGGTGCTGGCGGTGATCTTCGCGGTCGCCTCCGTCGCGATCCTGACCAAGTCCAACTTCGGTGCGCCCGCGACGGAGGCCTTCGTCGGCGACGGGTCCGTCGGCGGCTTCCTGCTGACCGTCGGCACCGCGTTCGGCTATGCCGCCGGGTGGACGCCGTATGCGGCGGACTACACGCGCTACCTGCCCTCGACCGTGTCGACCGCCCGGACCGGGTTCTTCGCCTCGGCCGGTCTGTTCCTGTCCTGCGTGGTGCTGGAGATCGTCGGTGCGGCGTCGGTGACCATCGGGCCTGCGCTGTCGGAGAATCCCACCGAGGCCTTCGTCGGCGAGCTGGCGTCGCCGATCGCCAAGGCCACGCTGCTGGCCATCGCGATCGGCGCGATCGCCGCCAACTCCATCAACGTCTACTCCGGTGCGATGGCGTTCGTGACGATCGGCGTGAAGCTGCCGGTGAACATCGCGCGGGCGTTGGTGACGGTGTTCTTCGGGGTGGCGGGGTTCCTGGTGGCCTGGTGGGCACTGCCCGACGCCGCCGCCAGCTACGAGGCGTTCCTGCTGATCATCGCGTACTGGATCGGGCCGTGGCTGGGTGTGGTCTTCGCCGACCAGTACATGCGCCGCGGACATGCCATCGCCGGGTTCCTCTACGACCGCACCTACACGAACTGGGGTGGCCTGGCGTCCTTCCTGGTCGGGCTGGTGGTCTCGGTGCTGTTGTTCTCGAACCAGGAGAAGTTCACCGGTTTCATCGCCCGCAACGCACCTCAGCTGGGTGACATCACCTTCTTCGTCGGCTTCCTCATCGCTGGCGGGGCGTACCTCCTGGTGTGCCGTTCGAAGATCGCCGCGGAGCGCCTGACGCCGTGACACCGCAGGACATGCTCGACGTCGCCGTCGAGGAGGCCCGAAAGGGGTTGGCGGAGGGCGGAATTCCGATCGGCGCGGCGTTGTTCAGCCGCGACGGCGTGCTGCTCGGCAGCGGTCACAATCGTCGCGTGCAGGACGACGATCCGTCGGTGCACGGTGAGACCGACGCCTTCCGCGCTGCGGGCCGCCAGCGCAACTACCGCTCGACGGTGATGGTCACCACGCTGTCGCCGTGCTGGTATTGCAGTGGATTGGTGCGGCAGTTCAACATCGGCGCGGTCGTGATCGGGGAAGCGCAGACCTTCAGCGGCGGTCACGACTGGCTGGCCGAGAACGGCGTCGAGGTCACCGTTCTCTCGGACGAACGGTGCATCGGCATGATGACCGACTTCATCGCCGCCCGCCCGGAACTGTGGCTGGAGGACATCGGAGAATGACGAGAATGGGAGACAACGCGTGAGTGTCGTCGCGACCGTTGACATTTCGCGCTGGCGTGCCGACGGTGCCGAGGCCGACGCCGTCGCCGCGGAGGTCGACGCGAGCCTGCAGCAGGCCGGGTTCATCCTGGTCACCGGGCACGGCGTCGACCCGGCCCTGGCGGCCGCGGTGCGCACGGCCAGCCGCGACTTCTTCGCCCAGCCGCTGGAGGTCAAGCAGCGTTACAGCGTGCCGGTGGGCGGGCACGGGTGGATCGGCCCGGGTGCCGAGGCCAACGGATACTCCGAGGGCACCGAGACGCCGCCCGATCTCAAGGAGAGCTTCAGCCTGGGCGCCGAGACGGCGACCGGTGACGCCGACGTCGACCGAATCTGGTTCGCGCCCAACGTCTGGCCTGCCGAGGCGCCCGGGTGGCAGGCGTTGGTGACCGAGTACACCGACGCGGTTCGCCGGCTCTCCGACGATCTGCTGGCGTTGTTCGCCCACGCGCTCGGGCTGCCCGCCAATCCCTGGGCGCAGCTGTCGGATCGGCCCACGTGGACGATGAACATCAACCACTACCCGCCGGTGAGCGTGGTGGGCGAGCCCGAGCCCGGGCAGTTCCGCATCGGTCCCCACACCGACTTCGGCACCGTCACCGTGCTGGACCGCGAGCCGGGAGCCGGTGGGCTGCAGGTGTATTCCGACGCCCACGGGTGGGAGGACGCCCCCTATGATCCCGCCGCGCTGACCGTCAACATCGGTGACCTGCTGGAGTATTGGAGCGGTCGACGCTGGCCGTCGGGCCGGCACCGGGTGTTGCCGCCGCAGCCCGAGGCGCCGGAGGAGGACCTGGTGTCGCTGATCTACTTCTACGAGGCCAACCACGACGCCCTCGTCACGCCGCTGGCCCCGCCCATCGGTCAGGTCTCCGGGTTGGCGCCGGTCACCTCGGCGGACTTCATCAAGGAACGCCTCGACGCCATCACGGTCGGCTAGTCAGCCCTGCGTGGTGGGCCGGATCGACAGTTCGCCGATCTCGACCTCCCAGGGTTGGTCGACGACGAATTCCACGGCCCTCGCGACGGCGTCGGGGTCCAGCGCGTTCTGCGCCATGGTGCGGCCGATCTCGGCGCGGATGGCGGGATCGGTGACGGAGTCGCCGAATTCGGTCCGTACGTAGCCGGGCGAGATCGCGGTGGTCTTCAGCGTCCCGTCGGTGGACTCTTGGCGCAGGCCCTCCAGGAGGGTGCGGACGGCGTTCTTGGTCGCCGCGTAGACCGCCATGGTCGGGACGATCTTGAGGCCGGCCGTGGAGACGATGGTGACGAAGTGACCGCGGCCCTGTCGTTCGAAGACGGGCAGGGCGGCATCGATGCCGTGTAGGACCCCGCGCAGGTTGACGTCGATCATCGCGTCCCAGTCGGTGCGGCGACGCGCGCTCATCGGCGAGATGGGCCCGATGCCGGCGCTGCCGACCAGTACGTCGAGGCGGCCGAAGGTCGACACCGCGGCCGCGGTCAGTTCGTGGAGGTCCTCGGCGCGGGTGACGTCGACGGCGACGCCGACGGCCCGTCCGCCTGCGGCGCGGATGTCCGCGGCGAGTGCGTCGAGCCGATCGGTGCGACGGGCGCCGAGCACCACCGCGGCACCCGCGCGCCCGAGTCGGAGCGCGGTCGCGGCTCCGATGCCGCTGCTGGCGCCGGTGATGGCGACCACCTTGTCGTCGAGCGCACCCATGGCTAGCCTCCATCGTGAAACGGACGATGTGTCCGCTTCATTGAAACGGACAGATCGTCCGTTTGCAAGGGGAGGGTGATGGCCGAACGCAGCGACGCCGCGCGCAACCGCGCGGCGATCATCGACGCGGCCCGCGAACTCGTCGCCGAGCCCGGCGAGCTCAAGCTCAGCGCGGTCGCACGTCGTGCCGGCGTGGGGCAGGGGACGCTCTACCGCCACTTCACCACCCGTGACGAACTGATCCGCGCCCTCTACGACCACGAGATCGACGACCTGGTCGCACTGGCGCACACGCTGCTCGCGCAGTGCCCGCCAGACGTCGCGCTACAGCGCTGGTTCGACCAACTCGCGGCCTACGCCCAGGTCAAGATGGGGGTCATCGCGGCGGTGGAAGCCTCGGTCTGGCAGGACATCTCGGCGCAGACGATGGGCAAGCTCGCCGAAGCGCTCACCGCACTGCTCGACGCCGGACGCGACCAAGGCGCGCTGCGCGGTGACGTCGACGCGCGCGACGTCATCCTGCTGTCGTGGTTCCTGGCGCATCTGGAGGCCGACGAATGGGGCGAGCGGGCCCCGCGCCTACTGAGCGTGCTGCTGGACGGGTTGAGGGTGAGGTAGGCGCGGCGCAGTGGCGCAGACCGGCCGGTTAAGGTGTGCGCCATGCGCGTCTACCTCGGCTCTGACCACGCCGGATACGAACTCAAGCAGGCCATCGTCGAGCACCTCGAGTCCCACGGCCACGAGCCGGTCGACTGCGGTGCGTTCACCTACGACGCCGAGGACGACTACCCCGCGTTCTGCATCGCCGCGGCGCAGAAGACTCTTGCCGACCCCGAGAGCCTCGGCATCGTCATCGGTGGCTCCGGAAACGGCGAGCAGATCGCCGCGAACAAGGTGCCCGGCGTGCGATGCGCGCTGGCCTGGAGCGTCGAGACGGCGTCCTTGGCCCGGCAGCACAACAACGCGCAGGTGATGAGCATCGGCGGTCGGATGCACACCGTCGCCGACGCGCTCACCTTCGTCGACGCCTTCCTGACCACCGCGTGGTCCGAGGCGCCGCGCCATCAGCGCCGCATCGACATCCTCGCCGAGTACGAGGAGACCCACGTCGCGCCACCCGTGCCGGGCGCCTAGCTCGTGCCCGAAGGGCACACCCTTCACCGACTGGCGCGGCTGCACCAAAAGCGCTTCGGCCGGGATCCGGTGATCGTGACCAGTCCGCAGGGCCGCTTCGCCGATGCCGCCGAAGCGGTCAGCGGCCGGGTGCTGCGCACCGCCGACGCATGGGGCAAGCATCTGTTCCATCACTACGAGGGCGGCGCGATCGTGCACGTCCACCTTGGGCTGTACGGCAAGTTCACCGAGCGCCCCGTCCCGATGCCCGAACCGGTCGGTCAGGTGCGGATGCGGATGGTCGGCACGGAGTACGGCACCGATCTGCGCGGTCCCACCGTCTGCGAGGTCATCCACCAGAACGAGGTCGACGACATCGTCGAGCGGCTGGGGCCCGACCCGTTGCGCCGCAATCCCGACGCCGCCCGGGCGTGGACGCGAATCAGCAAGTCGCGCAGAGCGATCGGGGCATTGCTGATGGATCAGAAGGTGATCGCCGGGGTGGGCAACGTCTACCGAAGTGAGTTGCTGTTCCGGCATCGCATCGAACCGCACCGCCCTGGCACCAAGGTGACCGAGGCGGAGTTCGACGCCGCGTGGACCGACCTCGTCGCCCTCATGAAGGTCGGCGTGAGCCGCGGCAAGATCATCACCGTCCGCCGTGAGGACGACAAGGGTGAGCCGGGCCCTCGCGGCCGGCCCCGCAGTTACGTCTACCGCAGGACGGGACAGCCGTGCCGGGTGTGCGGCACGCCGATCCGCACCGAAGTCATGGAGGCCCGCAACCTGTTCTGGTGTCCTACCTGTCAGGTGTAGCCGGGCGCGGCCGGAGGTTTGACGGGACAATCGGCGGGTGGAACTCATCCTCGTCGTCGTCGGCGCGATCGTCGTCACCGCCATCGCCCACCGCAAGGGGCTCGAACCCGCGCTGATCATCGTCGTCATCGGCATCGCGGCGTCGTTCGTCCCGGGTTTCGAGGCGCCCGAACTCGATTCGCACATCCTGCTGACAGTGGTGCTGCCGCCGCTGCTCTACTCGGCGTCGTTGACGTTCTCCTTCCCGACGTTCCTGCGCAACATCCGGCCGATCCTCGGCTTGGGCGTCGGCTTGGTCGTGGTGACGGCGTTCACCGTGGCGGCGGTGTCCGCGTGGCTCGTCGTGGTGCCGTTGACGTTTGGCACGGCCCTGATCCTCGGCGCCATCGTCGCGCCACCCGACGCCGTCACCGCCGTCGCGGTGGGCCGCAAGCTGGGGTTGCCGAAGAAGGTGATGGCCATCCTCACCGGAGAGAGCCTCATCAACGACGCCGCCGCCCTGACGTTGTTCACCATCGCGGTGGCTCAGGTGGCCGGCAGTCACACCTTCATCGAGAACCCGTTCCTGCTCTTCGCTTACAGCGCCGTGCTGGGCCCGATCGTCGGCGCCGCACTGGGATTGGTGACGCTGTGGATCCGCAAGCGGTTGGCCAACCCCGGCCTCGAGACCGTGCAGGGCTTGGTGGTGCCGTTCGCGGCATTCATCGCGGCCGAGGAGTTGCACGCCTCGGGTGTCCTGGCCGTCGTCGTCGCCGGGTTCGTCGTCGGCAACGGAACCCTCGGGGCGGGATATCAGACGCGGCTGCAGGAACGCTACGTCTGGAACTCGGTCGACGTGCTACTCGAGGCCTTCGTATTCGCCTACATCGGACTGCATTTGAGGTTCGTGCTCGAAGACCTTCGCGAGGCGCACGAGGCGCTCGGCGAGGTGGCGATCGCGTCGCTGATCGTGCTGGCCATCGTCATGGCGATCCGGCCGTTGTCGGTGCTCGTCATGTTCGGCCGCAGCAAGCTCTCCAGCCACGTCGAGAGTCGGCTCAGCGTGCCGGTGCCCGCCACCGGCGGCAGGGGCGCGCTCGGCACCCGTCGCCGCGCGAAGCCGCCGGGCAAGTGGCGCTCGCTGATCGACCGTCGGTCGCTGAGTTGGCAAGAGAGCGTGGTGGTGTCGTGGACCGGGATGCGCGGGGTGGTCACGTTGGCTGCCGCCGCGGCCATCCCGGTGACGACCGCCGCGGGAGAACCGTTCCCGGAGCGAGCCACCATCCAGGCGATCGCCTTCGTCGTCAGCGTCGGCACGCTGTTGATTCAGGGCAGCACGCTGCCGTTGTTGATCAGCCGGCTGAAACTCTCGGCGGAGACCTCCGACTACGAGCGGGAGCAGACCCTCGCGGCCGAGCGGGTGGTGTACGAAGCGGCCGACGACGTCCTGACCGAGTTCCGCGCGAACCCACCAGAGGGTCTCGATGAGCGCGTGCTCGCCGAGATCCGCAACATCATCGCCCGGCATTCGCAGGACGCCGACGAGATGCCCGACCCCGCGACCCACACGTTGCGCGCCGAGACGTTCGGCTCGCTGTATCTGCAAGTGCTGCACGCGCAGCGCGCCGCCCTGATCGCCGAACGCGACGAGGGGCACATCGAGGACGAGGCGGCACGGGCGATGCTCGAGCGGCTCGACCTCCAAGAGGCCGGGGTGTCGGCGCGACTCGAGAGCCGGTTCTAGTTCTCGCTCGGTGGTGACTTGTTGGGGTCGTAGGGGTCGTACCACCAGCAGTCGGCGCGTTCACCGAGCGGTCCGGTGCACGGTGGTACCGCGGGTGGCGGTTGCGTGGGTGGCCTGGCCAGCGATGCCCCGGTCAGCTCCGTTCCGTCGGCGTCGGTGACCACCAGGTGGGTCGCGGTGCCGCTGATGGTGATGCCGCCGGTGTGGTGCAACCGGTGGTGGAACGGGCAGAGCAAGACCAGGTTGTCGGGGTCGGTGGGTCCGCCGTCTTCCCAGTGCCGAATGTGGTGGGCGTGCAATCCTCGGGTGGCCCCGCAGCCGGGCACCGCACAGCAGCGGTCGCGGTGCTCCAACACGCGACGGAGTCGTCGGCTGATGGTGCGGGTGCCCCGCCCCGCCCCGATCGGTTGTCCGTGCCGTTCCACCCACACTTCGCACATCGCGTCGCACAGCAGGTACTGGCGGTCGGCATCGGACAGCACCGGCCCCAGATGTAGCCCTGCTGAACGCTTCTCGACATCGAGGTGCACCACCACGGTGGTGTGCTGCCCGTGCGGGCGGCGCGCCACATCGGCGTCCCACCCCGCCTCCACCAAACTCGTGAACGCATCCACGTTGGTGGGAAACGGCGGGGCCTGATCCGAGGGTTGGTCCTCGTCGTGGGCGGTCTTCCAGTCGTTGATCAGCCCGTCGCGGTGAGAAGCCAACGCGGCCTCGAACTTCGCGGCCTCCACCTTGGGCAACCGGATCCGCCACGTCGTGTGGGTGGCGGTCTCGGTCTTACTGATCGACCGATCCGGCTCCCACGACGGCTTGGCGTCGGCACGCGGCTCCAACGCGATGGCGGTCCGCAACTGGGTCACCGTGGCCACCGACGCCAACTGGGCGTAGTGCTCATCGGAACCGTCGCCGGCGCGTTCGGCGATCACTCCCACTTGATCCAGGGACAACCGACCTTCCCGCAACGCCGCGGTGCACGACGGGAACTCCGGCAACCGTTCGGCGACGGTGGTGATGGTTTGCGCGTTGTGGGGCGAGACCCCGATGCGCCATGCGACCAGCGCGGAAATCGACCGGCACCCGGTGTTGCCCCAGAGCCCGTCCCCGTCGATCTCGGCGACGATGTCCACGATGCGCCCGTCGATGGCGTTGCGCTGTCCGGTCAGCCCAGCCAGCTCGTCGAACAACACGTCCAGACGCTCCTTGGAGCTCAGACTGGTTGTCCCCGTTGGCATGTACCCATCTCAGCACAGGGGTACGACATGTTGGTCTTGCGAGCTAGAAGCCGCCGAAGTCGCCGCCTCCGCCGAAGTCTCCACCGCCGAAATCGCCGCCGCCCCAGCCGCCATCGCCACCCCAGCCGCCGCCGGAGTCGCCACCCCAGCCGCCCCCGGAGTCACCGCCCCAGCCGCCGTCACCGCCCCCGAAGTCCTGCTGGTCGCCGCCGCCGTCGAGCTGACCCTGGTCGAGGCCGTCCTGGTAGCCGTCGCCGTACCCGTTCTCGAAGCCCTGGGCGTCATAACCGACGCCGCCCATGCCGGAGAACAGCGAGCTGAACAACAGGGCCGATCCGACACCCCAGGCACCGGCCACCAGGGCCGGCTTCCACCACGGCTCGGAGTACCAGCCGGCGGGCACGGGCCGACCGGCGACGCGGCCGCCCGGGTAGTAGTTCGGGGTGCGCTCGGTCGGCGTCGGCGAGGCTTCGATGTCTCGGCCGTCGTACTCGATGCGGCGCGCCTCGGTCACGGTGCCCGCCGAGTTCTGCCCGGCCAGCGTCTCCAGTTCGGGTCCGGGATCCATGTTCATGGCGACGCGGGCCGCGCGGACGTAGTACAGCCCCTCCATGGCGGTCTGCTTGGCCAGCTGCGCCTGCTTGGCGGTGGTGGCCTGCTCGATCTGGGAGCCGGCCGCGGTGAAGCGTTCGGACGCGTCGGCGAGCGCCTGCTTGGACGCGTCGTCGGTCCCGCTGAGGTTGAGCACCTGGCCGCCGAGGCGGTCGATCGCGCGCCGCGCATCGGCCTTCGCGTCGTCGAGGGACGCCGCGTTGCGCCTGCCGGACGCCTTCGACGAGGCGATCACCCCGAAGGCGATGACGGCGACGAGAACCACGACCAGCAGCAGCAGAAAGCTGTTCATGGCGTCCAGCGTACCGACAGGAAACCCGGTCGAACCGGCCCGGATGAGGGCGTTCTCAGGATGACGCGGTCACGGTAGTCCGCCGAGTGACCTACGCGGCGGCGTCCTTGGGTGCGGTGCCGCTGCCGGTCTCGCCAGCACCGGCCGTGCCGGCCGCCCCGGTGCTTTCCGTCGTCGGTTCCGTCGTGGTCGCGGTGGACGTGGTCGTCGTCGTGCCGCCCGTAGATGAACCCGAACCCGTGGCTTTCCCGGTGCCGCCGGGCACGGCCTTAGTGCCGTCGGACGTCAGGGTTGGATGCAGACCGTCGCCGCTCGTATGCGACGTCGCCTCAGTTGAATTCGACGTCGTGGTCGGCGGAGTGGACGTGGGTGCCGACGGCGTACTCGCCGTGACGGTCGGGCTGGCGGTGATGACGGGCTCCGGGGTGGAGGTGGGCGTCGGCGAGTCGGCCACGAGCGACAGCCGTGCTTGGGAACTCTTGACCTGTGGCTCGACCGACGGTGCGGGCGGTGCGGGCACCAGG
The DNA here is from genome assembly GCF_025823185.1 of Mycobacterium yunnanensis. Taxonomy (GTDB): domain Bacteria; phylum Actinomycetota; class Actinomycetes; order Mycobacteriales; family Mycobacteriaceae; genus Mycobacterium; species Mycobacterium yunnanensis. The sequence goes on along the minus strand of NZ_JACKVK010000013.1, from coordinate 697,025 downwards.
TTGCCGAGTGGGTTGGGCAGCGCCGTGGGAGCTGTCCCGCCCGAGAGTAGATTCGTCACGCCCTGGCTGATCGCACCGGGCACCCCGGCGAGCGCGGTGATCACGTTCTGCGGGGGAGTGATGAACGAGAAGGGCACCGTGGTGCAGGGATTGGCGTTGACCCGGTCGGTGTAGCCCATGTCGACGACGAGGCGCAGCAGCGGCTCGACGGCACTGATGAACGGCTCGCTGAAGGGGGTGAGACCGGTCATCGTCGCCAATTGGCGCAGCGGTGCGAGCAGCGGGAGGGCCCGGTAGTACAGGACGTAGGTGTCGGTCGTGTTGGTCCCGGCGACGGTGTGCTGAACCGTCGTCACGTAGGCGGGTGAGGTGCCGGGGATCAGGGGGTTGTAGGCCTCGTCGGGATGCGCGTACCGCATCGCCAGGGCGCTGTTGAGGAGCGACACGGGGTTGAAGTAGGCGGGAAAGTCGGCATAGGGGTCGTATTCGTTCGCGACGTAGGTCGTGTCGTAGCGCGTCGGCTGCCCCCCGCCCATCGCGTCGACGATTCCGGGGAGCGGGATTCCGGGAAAGCGGGCGAAGATGCCGCCGTTGGGAGCGAAGGGGCTGGCGATCTGGACGAAGCTGAGCTGCTCGGGCGACGGGGCCGCGGACGAGTCGAGCTGCTGCAGGTTGCGGCGTTCCTGCTCGACGGCCAGCGTCCCGGCCGAGTAACCCACGACGATGATCTTCTGGCCGTCGTCGGCGTCGAGGATCGCCGTGTTGAGTAGTGGAATCGCTGCGTCGCGACTGGCGGCCAGATTGAGGCCCGAGTCGTACTGCAGGCCCTGGTAGGTGTAGCCCTCTGGTACGACGGTGCCGCTCAGCTTGGGTGGCACGCGAGCGCCGGTGTCGTCTCCGAGCCCGCCGACCCCGATCACGGTGTTCGCCAGGTCGACCACCGAGCTCATGGCCGTCACGTTGGTCGCATGACCCGCGACCAGTGCGCCGGAGATGCCGGCTACGGCCACGCCCGTCAGGGTGGCCTTGCGAGCGGCACGCGCCTTCGACTTCCGATGCTTTGCCAAGAGTTCCCCCCGAGACGTTAACGGCGCGTCAGCGCGTCCGGGACGGACGGTACTCGGCTTGCTGTCGTGTTCGCTAGGTTTTCTGCACGTCAGAACGCCGGCGAATGATGACGTCGTCTTCCCGGGGGCGATCGGCCTCATCGGGGTGCTCGACGCAGAAGACCCGCCCCAATGGGACGGGTCCGTGTGGAGCGGGCGACGGGAATCGAACCCGCGTAGCTAGTTTGGAAGACTAGGGCTCTACCATTGAGCTACGCCCGCGTGAGCACTGCGCTTCGAGACTGTACCGGGGTCGACGTATTCAAATCCAATTGATGGCGTCGCGAGCCCGGCCCGTAGTATCTCCACGGCAGTGAAGCACGGGGTGTAGCGCAGCTTGGTAGCGCATCCGCTTTGGGAGCGGAAGGCCGCAGGTTCAAATCCTGTCACCCCGACCCGACCGTCGACATCCGTCGAAGAAGACACAGACATGCAAGGAGTCAAGCCGTGAAGAGCACCGTCGAGAAGTTGAGCCCGACCAGGGTTCGCATCAACGTGGAGGTGCCGTTCGCGGAACTGCAGCCCGACTTCGATCAGGCGTTCAAGGAGCTGGCCCGCACGATCCGGATGCCCGGATTCCGCCCCGGCAAGGTTCCCGTGAAGCTGCTGGAGTCGAGGATCGACAAGCAGGCGATGCTCGACCAGGTCGTCGGCGAGGCCGTGCCCGCCCGCTACAGCGAGGCCGTCACCAGCGCCGAGGTGCAGCCCCTCGGGCAGCCCGAGATCGAGGTCACCAGCAAGGAGTACGGCGGCGACCTGACGTTCACCGCCGAGGTGGACGTCCGCCCCGAGATCGCCCTGCCGGACCTGTCCGCGCTCGCCTTCACCGTCGACGCCATCGAGGTCTCCGACGACGAGGTCGACACCGAGCTGCAGAACCTGCGCGCCCGCTTCGGCACGCTCACCGGCGTGGACCGCCCCGCCCAGGACGGCGACTTCGTCTCCATCGACCTGTCGGCCACCGTCGACGGCGAGGACGTCGAGGAGGCCAAGACCGAGGGCCTGTCGCACGAGATCGGTTCCGGCAACCTCATCGAGGGCCTCGACGACGCGATCAAGGGTCTGTCCGCCGGGGAGAGCAAGGTGTTCACCACCAAGCTCGTCGCGGGCACCCACGCCGGCGAGGACGCCGAGGTCACCGTCAAGGTCGTCTCCATCAAGGAGCGCGAGCTGCCCGAGCCCGATGACGAATTCGCGCAGTTGGCAAGCGAATTCGACACCATCGACGAGCTCAAGGCCAGCCTGGTCGACCAGGTCAAGCAGGCCAAGCGCGTCGGCCAGGCCGAGCAGATCCGCGACAAGGCGCTGGAGACCTTGCTCGAGCAGGTCGAGGTGCCGTTGCCCGAGGCGATCGTGCAGGCCCAGGTCGACGACACCGTGCACAACGCGATTCACGGTCTCGACCACGACGAGGCCAAGTTCGCCGAGGCGCTGGAGGCCGAGGGCAGCACCCGCGAGGAGTTCGACGCCGACAACCGGTCCAACGCCGAGAAGGCCGTCAAGACCCAGCTGTTGATGGACGCCATCGCCGACCAGCTCGACATCCAGGTCGGCCAGAACGACCTCACCGAGCGCCTGGTCCTCATGTCCCGGCAGTACGGCATCGAACCGCAGCAGCTGCTGCAGGTGCTGCAGCAGAACAACCAGCTGCCCACCATGTTCGCCGACGTCCGTCGCGGACTGACCATCGCCGCCGTCGTCCACGGCGCGACGGTCACCGATTCCGAGGGCAACGAGGTCGACACGACCGAGTTCTTCGGGCCGACCACGACGCCCGAGGCCGCCGAGTCCGAGACCGCCGACGAGGCGGACGAGGCCGAGGACGCCGACGAGGCCGACGAGTCCAAGTAACCCCGAGGTGACGCTGTGAGCGAACGACCCCCTTCTGGGGAGTCCTCACCGCGCACCTTTGGTTAGTGTCAGTGAACGAGTACGCAAACTCGAGAAAGCAGGTATTCCAGCCGTGACTGACATGCGTTCGGGCGCGTCGGGGCTCACCCTCACCGACTCCGTCTATGAGCGGTTGCTGGCCGAGCGAATCATCTTCCTGGGCACCCAGGTCGACGACGACATCGCCAACCGGCTGTGCGCGCAGATTCTGCTGCTCGCCGCTGAGGACCCCAGCAAGGACATCAACCTCTACATCAACTCGCCCGGCGGATCGGTAACCGCGGGCATGGCGATCTACGACACCATGGTCCTCGCGCCGTGCGACGTGGCTACCTACGCCATGGGCTTGGCGGCCTCGATGGGCGAGTTCCTGCTCGCCGCGGGCACCAAGGGCAAGCGCTACGCCCTGCCGCACGCGCGAATCATGATGCACCAGCCGAGTGCCGGCATCGGCGGCAGCGCGGCCGACATCGCGATTCAGGCCGAGCAGTTCGCGTTGACGAAGAAGGAGATGAACCGGCTCAACGCCGAGTTCACCGGTCAGTCCCTCGAACGCGTCGAGGCCGACGCGGATCGCGACCGCTGGTTCACCGCGCCCGAGGCGCTGGAATACGGCTTCGTCGACCACATCATCACCCACGCCAACTTCAACGGGAGTGCCTCATGACGCAGCCCCACGGCGGTGCCGTGAATCCGATTCAGGCGCGCTACATCCTGCCGTCGTTCATCGAGCACTCCAGCTTCGGCGTCAAGGAGTCCAACCCGTACAACAAGCTCTTCGAGGAGCGCATCATCTTCCTCGGCGTGCAGGTCGACGACGCCTCGGCGAACGACATCATGGCCCAGCTGCTGGTGCTGGAGTCGCTCGATCCCGATCGCGACATCACCATGTACATCAACTCGCCCGGTGGCTCGTTCACCTCGCTGATGGCGATCTACGACACCATGCAGTACGTGCGCGCCGACATCCAGACGGTGTGCCTGGGCCAGGCGGCCTCGGCCGCGGCGGTCCTGCTGGCCGCGGGCACGCCCGGCAAGCGCATGGCGTTGCCGAACGCCCGCATCCTGATCCACCAGCCCGCCGTCGGCGGCGCGATCCAGGGCCAGGTCTCCGACCTGGAGATCCAGGCTGCGGAGATCGAGCGCATGCGCACGCTGATGGACACCACGCTGGCACGTCACACCGGCAAGGACGCCGCGGTCATCCGCAAGGACACCGACCGCGACAAGATCCTCACCGCCGCCGATGCCAAGGATTACGGGATCATCGACACGGTCCTGGAGTACCGCAAGCTCTCCGCGCAGCCGGCCTGACGCACGCACGGTGCGGTCCGGACTCGTTCCCGGACCGCACCGAGTTAGCGGGCGTACCGTGGAACGGAACGATGCCTCGCTCGATCACGGTGACGACACGCCAACGTCGCGAGTCGCGTTCCGGAGGACCTCGGGACACCGCAGGGGATATGTTCTCCCACGACACAGATGAATACCAATGGCGCTATTCGGCTTTATCGGTCGCACGGCGCCGGAGGTTACGGGTAGCGTCGGGTCACACCCCGAGGTGAGCTCGCACAAGACAGACCGACGGCGATCAGGAAAGTAGGGCCGCAGGGACAATGGCGCGCATCGGAGACGGCGGCGACTTGCTGAAGTGCTCGTTCTGTGGAAAGAGCCAGAAGCAGGTCAAGAAGCTCATTGCTGGTCCAGGCGTGTACATCTGCGACGAGTGCATCGACCTGTGCAACGAGATCATCGAGGAAGAACTCGCCGACGCCGACGACGTCAAGCTCGACGAGCTGCCGAAGCCGGCCGAGATCCGCGAATTCCTCGAGGGATACGTCATCGGTCAGGACACGGCGAAGCGCACCCTGGCGGTGGCGGTCTACAACCACTACAAGCGCGTCCAGGCGCAGGAGAAGTCGCGTGACTCGCGCGCCGAGCCCGTCGAGCTGGCCAAGTCCAACATCCTGATGCTCGGACCCACCGGCTGCGGCAAGACCTACCTCGCCCAAACGCTGGCCAAGATGCTCAACGTTCCGTTCGCCATCGCCGACGCGACGGCGCTGACCGAGGCGGGCTACGTCGGCGAGGACGTCGAGAACATCCTCCTCAAGCTGATCCAGGCCGCCGACTACGACGTCAAACGCGCCGAGACCGGCATCATCTACATCGACGAGGTCGACAAGATCGCCCGCAAGAGCGAGAACCCGTCGATCACCCGCGACGTGTCAGGTGAGGGCGTGCAGCAGGCGCTGCTGAAGATCCTCGAAGGCACACAGGCTTCGGTGCCCCCGCAGGGTGGTCGCAAGCACCCGCATCAGGAATTCATCCAGATCGACACCACCAACGTGCTGTTCATCGTCGCCGGTGCGTTCGCCGGGTTGGAGCGCATCGTCTCCGACCGCGTCGGCAAGCGCGGCCTTGGCTTCGGAGCCGAGGTGCGCAGCAAGGCCGAGATCGACACCCAGGACCACTTCGCCGAGGTCATGCCCGAGGACCTGATCAAGTTCGGTCTGATCCCCGAGTTCATCGGCCGCCTCCCGGTCGTGGCATCGGTGACCAACCTGGACAAGGACTCGCTGGTCACCATCCTCTCCGAGCCCAAGAACGCGTTGGTCAAGCAGTACAGCCGGCTCTTCGAGATGGACGGGGTCGAGCTGGAGTTCACCCCGGACGCGCTGGAGGCGATCGCCGATCAGGCCATCCACCGCGGTACCGGCGCCCGTGGCCTGCGCGCCATCATGGAGGAAGTCCTGCTTCCGGTCATGTACGACATCCCCAGCCGCGACGACGTCGCCAAGGTGGTCGTGACCAAGGAGACCGTCGAGGACAACGTCCTGCCGACGATCGTGCCGCGCAAGCCGCCGCGTGCGGAACGGCGCGAGAAGAGCGCCTAGCCCTTCGAGACTGCAGCCAGGGTCGTGAATCCAAGTGATTCACGACCCTGGCTTCAGTTTGGGGCCTATTCGGTGGCCTGATTCCATTCGTAGGCCAAGAACTTCCCGTCGAGCGTCACCACGACGCGGTCCCCGCCGGGGTGCGGCTTCTTCTCGACGTTCACGCTGAAGTTGATGGCGCTCATGATGCCGTCGCCGAACTGCTCGTGGATCAGCTCCTTGATGGCGCCGCCGTACACCGACAGCGCCTCGTAGAACCGGTACACGGTCGGGTCGGTGGGCACCGCGGTCTCGAACCCGCCGCGCATCGGAACGGCTGCCAGTACCGGTATCGCCGCGTCGTCGAGACCGAGCAGCGCCACCAGGACGGTGCCCACCTCGCGCGGGATGGGGTGCTGGCCGAGCAGCGCCGAGGTGGTCCACACGACGGGGCGGTCGACCGCGTCGGCGAGCTGCTGCCACGTCAAGCCCTTGGCGAGGCGTGCGTCGATGATCTGCTGGGTGATCTCGTCTCTGGTCACGCCTGAGGAGATCACAGATGCGACGGGTGCGCAGCGCCCGAAGACGTGCGCTCGGCGACGACCTCGTCGACCAGGGTGGCGATCGCGGCAGTGCTGTCGTGACGGGCGTAGGCGCACTGTAGGTTCCGTGCCGCGGTTCGGTAACCGTCGTCGGCGAGGACCCGCCGGACGGCGTTCTTCACCATTGCCGCGGTCGGCACGCCGGTGCGCAGGTCGACCCCGGCGCCGAACCACTCGACCCGGGCGGCGACCTCCGGCTTGTCCTCGGTGTTGCCGGCGACGACAAGGGGCACCCCGGCCGTCAGCGCACGCTGGACGGCGCCGTAGCCGCCGTTGGTCACCATCACGTCGACCGACGGGAGCAGGAGGTCGTGGGGGATGTACTCGGCGGCGAACACGTTCGGCGGCAACGGGTGCCGCAGCTGGCTGAGTGGTCGGCCACCGGTGGTCACCACGACGGTGACGTCCTCGTCGGCGAGCGCTTCGACCGTCGGCTCGATCAGGCGGCCGAGATCGGCGTTGTCGACCGTGCCCTGGGTGACGTGGACGATGGGACGTTCGGCGGTCAGTTCGCGCCACCACGGGGGTGCGACGAAGCGCTCGGTGGGTGGCGGGTTGACCGCGCCGACGAAGCGAACGTGGTCGGGGAGGTCGCTGCGGTGATACTCGAATTCGGGGACCGTCGCCACGATCGTCCGATCGGCCAGGACGGCCGAATCCAGCACGAAGACGGGCAGTTTCGGATGTCCGAGAGCCGTGAGCATGGTGTCGACGGCGCGGTGCGACTGGCGTAGCACGTACTTCTGGGTCACGGCGTTGAGCACCCGGTGGCGCAGTCGCCCGGTGGCCCCGATGTGGGGTCGGATTCCGGTGCCGCCCGGGGCGGTGTCGCGGCTGGTGAACATCAACGGGGTGGTGACGTAGGACAGCACCGGCGGCCGCTTGGCCGGGTCGCCCAGCAGCATCGGCAGGATGCCCAGGAAGAACGCGTCGGCCAGGATCGCGTCGAACCGCGTGGCGGCCAGCAGGTCGTCGAGAGCCGCGGCCTGCAACGGCATGGGCCGGACGAAGACGTGCTCGATGTCGAAGTTCAACCGCGCCGGTCCCGACGTCTCGGCGCGTCCCGGCAGGTCGTCGAGGGACCCGCCGACGTCGGCGCTGCGGGGAAGCGGGTGCGGCGTCGCTCCCGTCGCGCGCACCTGGTCGGCGAATCGCGCCGAGGTGAGGAAGGTGACGCCGTGGCCGCGTCGCACCAACGCGCGGGCGACGGTGAGCAATGGCGACACGTGTCCGACGTGTGGGCAGGCGGCGATCAGGATCTCGGCCATGGTGAACTCCTTGGATAGTGGTCATCCGTCGGAGTCGATGGTTCGTCAAGGGTCGACCAGGAGCTTGAAGGTTCGCTGGAGATCGGGTGGAGATCGCGCTCTCAGTGCTTGACGCGATCCTGGCGGGTGTAGACGTTCATCGAGTGGCCGCGCAGGAATGCCACCAGGGTCAGGCCGGCTTGGGCGGCCAGGTCGACGGCGAGCGAGGACGGCGCGGACACCGCGGCGAGCACGGGAATGCCGGCCATCACGGCCTTTTGGGTCAACTCGAACGACGCGCGCCCGCTGACCAGCAGGACCGTGCCCGTCAACGGGATTCGGTGGTTCTCGACGGCCCACCCGATGACCTTGTCGACGGCGTTGTGCCGACCGACGTCCTCACGGACGACGAGCAGGGTGCCGTCGGTGTCGAACAGCGCCGCGCCGTGCAGACCGCCGGTGGTCGAGAAGATCTTCTGGGCACTTCGAAGCTGAGTCGGCATGTCCGCCAACGTCTCCGACGCCACCACGGTCGGGTCGTCGCCGGGGGAGTGTCGGCTGATGAGCCGGATTGCGTCGATGGAGCCCTTGCCGCAGACACCGCAGGAGGACGTGGTGTAGAAGTTGCGGGTCACGTCGAGGCTGGGCGCCGCGACGCCGGCTGCCAGTGTCACGTCCAGCACGTTGTAGGTGTTCATGCCGTCCTCGCCGGCACCCTGGCAGTACTGCACCGCGAGGATGTCGGCGCGGGCCCCGATGACGCCCTCGGTCAGCAAGAAGCCTTGTGTCAGTTCGACGTCGGAGCCGGGCGTCCGCATCGTCACGCTGATCGCGGTGCCGTTGACGCGAATCTCCATCGGCTCCTCGACGGCGAGCGTCTCGGGCCTGGCGCTCGCGCCGTCGGCGGTCAGGTGAATCGCCCGGCGGCGGGCGGTGACCCTACCCATTGGCGCCGACCGGAACTCGCGCCTCGAGCCGAATGGTGACGGCCTTGGACACCGGTGTGTTCGAGCGGGCGGCGACGTGGTCCAGCGCGACCAGCGCGTTGGTCTCGGGGTAGTAGGCGGCGGCGTTGCCCTTTGGCGTGGAGTAACCGACGATCAGGAAGTCCTCGGCCCTCCGCTCCTCGACATCGCCGTTGGCGCCGGTGAATTCGGAGACCAGGTCGACGCGGTCACCGTCGGCGAAGCCGAACGCGGTGATGTCGGCGGGGTTGAGGAACACCACCCGGCGGCCGCCCTTGACGCCCCGGTAGCGATCGTCGAGCCCGTAGATCGTGGTGTTGTACTGGTCGTGGCTGCGTAGGGTCTGCAAGATCAGCCGGCCTTCGGGCACGGGTACCCAGTCCAACGAGTTGGCCGCGAAGTTGGCCTTACCGGTGGTGGTGGGGAACTCGCGCGAATCCCGTGGCGGATGCGGTAGTTGAAAGCCGTCGGGCTGGCGGACCCTTCGGTTGTAGTCCTCGCAGCCGGGCACCACGGCGGCGATGGCGTCGCGGATGCGGTCGTAGTCGGCCTGCAACGCCTCCCACGGCACCGGGTGGTCGGCGCCCAGCACGGCGCGGGCCAACTGACAGATGATCGCCACCTCGCTGCGGACGTGCTCGCTCGGCGGTTGCAGGCTGCCCCGGGACAGGTGGACCATCGACATCGAATCTTCAACGGAGACTTGTCGTTTGACGCCGTGCTGAAGATCCTTGTCGGTGCGTCCCAGAGACGGCAGGATCAGTGCGGTGCGCCCGGTGGTCAGGTGGCTGCGGTTCAGCTTCGTCGACACCTGCACCGTCAGAGAGCAATTCCTCAACGCCGCCTCGGTGACCTCGGTGTCCGGGGTGGCCATCGCGAAGTTGCCGCCCATGCCCATGAACACCGACGCGCGGCCGTCCCGCATCGCGCGGATGGCGTCCACGGTGTCCATGCCGTGGGTGCGCGGGCTGACGATGCCGAACCGGGTGTCGAGCGCTGCGAGGAACGTCTCGGGCATTTGCTCCCAGATGCCCATGGTGCGGTCGCCCTGAACGTTGGAATGTCCGCGTACGGGGCACAGTCCGGCGCCCGGCTTGCCCATCATGCCGCGCATCAACAGCAGGTTGGTCAGCTCGGAGATCGTAGGCACGGCGTGCCGGTGCTGGGTCAAGCCCATCGCCCAGCAGGCGACGGTCCGCTCGGAGTCGATCAGCATCCGCGCCACCCGGTCGAGCTGGGCGCGGTCGACGCCCGTCGCCTCAAGCACGAGGTCGAGGTCGACGGCGCGCGTCTGCGCCTCGTAGGCCTCGAAGTTCGCGCAGTGCCGAGCGATGAACTCTCGGTCGACCACAGTGCCCGGCGCTTCCTGGTCGGCCTCCAGCAGCAGCCGGCCGAGCCCGGCGAAGAGGGCCATGTCCCCGCCCAATCGGATCTGGACGAACTCGTCGGCGATGCCGATGCCGTGGCCGACCACCCCGTGCACCTTCTGCGGATCCTTGAATCGCATCAGACCCGCTTCGGGCAGCGGGTTGATCGCGATGATCTTGGCGCCGTTCTCCTTGGCCTTCTCCAGCACCGAGAGCATCCGCGGATGGTTGGTGCCGGGATTCTGCCCGGCGATGAGGATGACGTCGGCCCTCTCGAGATCCTCGACCGTCACCGAGCCCTTGCCGATGCCGATGGAGTCGGTCAGCGACGTGCCCGAGGACTCGTGGCACATGTTCGAGCAGTCGGGCAGGTTGTTGGTGCCGAAGCTACGGACCAGCAGCTGGTAGAGGAACGCGGCCTCGTTGCTGGTGCGCCCGGAGGTGTAGAAGACGGCCTCGTCCGGGCTGTCGAGCGCGTTGAGGTGTTGGGCGATCACGTGATTGGCGTGGTCCCAGCTGATCGGACGGTAGTGGTCGTCGCCCTCGCGCAGGATCACGGGATGCGTCAGCCTGCCCTGCTGGCTGAGCCAGTACTCGGGCTTGGCGGCCAGCTCGGCGATCGAATGCCGGGCGAAGAAATCGGGGGTGACGACGCGTTTGGTCGCCTCCTCGGCGACGGCCTTCGCGCCGTTTTCGCAGAACTCTGCGAACTTGCGCCCGCCGTGCTCCTCCGGCCAGGCGCAGCCCGGGCAGTCGAATCCCTTGCGCTGGTTGAGCCGCACCAGTGCCGCCGCCGTGCGCAGCGGGCCCATCGACGTCACCCCTCGCTGCAGGGAGACCATCACGGCCTTCACCCCGGCGGCCTCGTGCTCGCGCCTGGTGGTCGCCACCGAGTGCTCGTCGTAGTCGACCGGGATGTCGCGACTCACGTCACGACCCGTCATGTGCCGCCGGATGCCCATCACTCCAATCTAGGCCGGTGGTTCCACGATCTGAACGAGGCCGCCGGTGACGCCCGCGATGAACAGCCGGCCCGTCGTCGAATCGACGCCGAGGGTGTACGGGTCCTGGATCGTGGCCAGGCGCGTCACCTCGCGCGGGGTGTCGGTGGCCATGTCGTAGCCGACGACCTCGTTGGTGGCCGAGGACGCCACCCACAGCCGATCCCGCACGGGGTCGTAGGCAATGCCGTACGGCGCCCCGGGCTGCGGCACACTGGCCACCTCCTTGGGCTCGGTGCTGAAGACGCGCACTGCGTCCCCGCGCGTGTCGGCGGCGACGTAGCGACCGTGCTTGTCGGCCACCAGGTGCGTCGGACCGGCACCGGCGGGGGTCGAGCCGACGATGGTCAGCGCGTCGGCGTCGTAGACGGTGAGGTCGTTCTTGCGAACGTCGAGCATGCCCATCAGGTTGCCGACGGGTGCCATGCCCGCGGGTTGCACGCTGTCGGTGAACACCTTGACGATGTCGTCGCCGCGGATGACCGTCGTCGTGCCGCCGTGCTCGTTGGCGACGAAGACGGTGCCGTTGGGCGCCTCGGAGGCGTCGTGCGGCACGGTGCCGGTGATGATCTGCGGTTCGGCGTTGCCACCGGGCAGGTCGACGCGGACCAGCGCGTTGGCACTCTCGACGGGCACCAGCACAGGGCCGCCGGGCTTGGCCAGTTGGAGGTGGCGCACGGCACCGGGCAGTGGGACGCGCTTGGTCACCTCGCCGGTGTCGGCGTTCATCAGCACCAGCTCGAAGGGGTTGCGCGTGGCGACCGCGACCGTCCTGGTCACGGCGTCGACGACGACGCCCTCGGGTGCGTCGCCGACGGGCACGACGCGGCCGGGCGGCGTACCGGCGGGCGCGGGTGCGCGCCCAGGCTCGGCGGGCGGCGGCAACGCGTCGGCGGGTGGCCGGGTGCCCTCGGTGGGGACTCCCGTCGGCAGCAGACCGGTGGTGGTGGGCGTGGTCTGCGCGGATGGCGGCGCGGGCGGATTGCCCGCGCAGCCGGCAAGCAGCGCGACAACCGAGGCCAACGCCATGAGCATCTTCATCGAGACCACTTACCCTCCGCTGCCGAGTGTCAGCCTCCTGGCGGTCAGCGGTAAGAATTTCGCCACCAGGCCTACGGTCGGCGGGTCAGATCGGGCAGCCGGCGGCCCGCAGCTTGGCCACCACGCGATGGATGAGCGCATCGGGACGGGCGAGCATCTCGGCGCTGACGCGAATGACCGTCCATCCAGACTCCTCGAGCAGCGCGACGCGCTCGATGTCCCACGATCGTTGGCGTGCGTCGAGCCAGCGCTGTACGCCGTCGTATTCGACCGCGACCTTCCATTCGCGCCAGCCCATGTCCACTCGGACGCGGACGCGCCCCCGTCCGTCTCTGAACTCGATCTGAGTCTCCGGCCGCGGTAGGCCTGCGTTGACCAGGATGAGTCGCAATCTGGTTTCCTGCGGCGACTCGGCGCCGCCGTCCACAAGGCCTAGATGTGAGGTCAGCAGCCGCACGCCGCGGGCGCCGGGCCGAGCATCGGCGACGGCGAGTACGTCGGCCGGTGTGAGGCGGGTTGCGTTCAGCAGCGCGTCGAGGAGGGGGATAGCGGTGGTGGCAGGGAGCCTGCGTCCGAGGTCGAAGGCTGTTCGGGCCGGCGTCGTCGCGCTGATGCCACTCACGCGGACGACCTCGTCGGCTCGAAGATCGTAACTGTGCACGATGATCCCGCCTTGCCGATTGCGGTCGGACCGCACGACCTCGGCGGGCAGCCGGGCGTCGAGCCACTTGGTGCCGTGCAGCGCCGCCGCCGAGACACCGGCAAGGGTGACGCCGTCACCCAACGACAACCATGCCGCGCGGGCCCGCACCGCGGCGGTCAGCTCGACGTCGGGGGCGACGTAGACGTCTTTGTACAGCCGGCGGAAATGGGTGCGCAGTCGATGTCGCGTGAGTCGACCCGCGGCCATCTCCGCGCTGCCGAGGAAGGGTTCACCGTGCATGCTGCAACGGTCGGGGTGCGGTCCGACGGATCCGTGGCGTCGGCCGGCGTCGATCGTTGATCCTGTGGATGAATTGCGGGACTCGCGTTGCCATCGATGCACGCTCGGGACGCCTTCTGTCGGTGACGTGCGCGTAACAGTCCCGGAACAACGCATTCCTATCGTGAGCCGTCAGTCCGTAAACGGTTGCGGACGTGCGCGGGAAGAGGAACTCCATTGAGCGGAAATGCGGTCCGTCTGCAGGCGATCAACAACGTCGAGGCCTACGTGCCTCCTGCGTACAGCTTCGACCCCACCGAGGCGCCCGGTGAGATCTGGGGCGCCAACGTCTTCACACTGGCCGAGATGCGCTTGAGGTTGCCGAAGGCGGCCTACAAGTCCGTCGTCGCCACGATCGAGAAGGGCGCCAAGCTCGACCCCGCCATCGCGGACTCGGTCGCCTCGGTCATGAAGGACTGGGCGTTGAGCAAGGGCGCGACCCACTACGCCCACGTCTTCTATCCGATGACCGGACTGACCGCGGAGAAGCACGACAGCTTCCTCGAGCCGGTCGGCGACGGTCAGACGCTGGCGGAGTTCGCCGGCAAGACCCTCATTCAGGGCGAGCCCGACGCGTCGAGCTTCCCGTCGGGCGGGCTGCGCAGCACCTTCGAGGCGCGCGGTTACACCGGCTGGGACGTCACCAGCCCGGCCTACATCCTGGAGAACCCCAACGGCAACACGCTGTGCATCCCGACGGTCTTCGTCTCGATGACCGGTGAGGCGCTGGACTACAAGACGCCGCTGCTGCGCAGCCAGCAGGCCATGGGCGCGCAGGCCGAGCGCATCCTGAAGTTGTTCGGCCACGAAGACTTCGACCACATCGTGTCGTTCTGCGGACCCGAGCAGGAGTACTTCCTCGTCGACCGGCACTTCTTCCTGGCTCGGCCCGACCTGATCAACGCGGGCCGCACGCTGTTCGGCGCCAAGCCGCCCAAGGGTCAGGAATTCGACGACCACTACTTCGGCGCGATCCCGGACCGCGTGCTGGGCTTCATGATGGACACCGAGCGTGAGCTGTTCAAGCTCGGCATCCCGGCCAAGACCCGCCACAACGAGGTAGCCCCAGGACAATTCGAGATCGCGCCGATGTTCGAACGCGCGAACATCGCCGCCGACCACCAGCAGTTGCTGATGACGACGTTCAAGAACATCGCCAAGAAGCACGGCATGGAGTGCCTCTTCCACGAGAAGCCGTTCGCCGGGGTCAACGGGTCGGGCAAGCACGTCAACTTCTCCCTGGGCAACTCGCAATTCGGCAGCCTGCTGGTGCCGGGTGACACGCCGCACGAGAACGCGCAGTTCCTGGTGTTCTGCGCCGCGGTCATCCGCGCGGTGCACAAGTTCGCCGGTCTGCTGCGGGTCTCGGTGGCCTCGGCCACCAACGACCACCGCCTCGGCGCCAACGAGGCTCCGCCGGCGATCATCTCGATCTTCCTGGGCGATCAGCTGGCCGACGTGTTCGAGCAGATCGCCAAGGGCGCGGCGACGTCGTCCAAGGGCAAGGGCACGATGATCATCGGCGTCGACACCCTGCCGGTGCTGCCTACCGATCCGGGCGACCGCAACCGCACCAGCCCATTTGCGTTCACCGGCAACAGGTTCGAGTTCCGTGCACCGGGCTCGGGACAGACCATCAACGTACCGATGATCATCCTGAACACGATCATGGCCGACTCGCTGGACTACATGGCGACGTGGCTGGAGAAGGCCGTCGGTGACGGCGAGGACTTCGACGAGTCGGTGCAGAAGCTGCTCACCGAGATCATCACCGAGCACGGTGCAGTGGTGTTCAACGGCGACGGTTACTCCGACAATTGGCAGGTCGAGGCCGCCGAGCGCGGGCTGCCGAACCTCAAGACCACGCTCGACGCCATCCCTGAGCTGGGCAAGCCGGAGGCGATCGAGGTCTTCGAGAAGTACGGCGTCTTCAACGCGCGCGAGCTGCACAGCCGCGAGGAGGTCCGTTACGAGACCTACGTGCTGACGGTCAACGTCGAAGCGAAGTTGACGTTGGAAATCGGGTCGACGGTGATTCTGCCTGCAGCCGTTCGCTACCAGACCGAGTTGGCCTCCAACGTGGCGACGCTCAAGGCGGCGGGCATCGAGCCCGACACCACGCTGCTGGACATGGTCTCGACGCCGATCTCGGAGCTGACGAGTGCGTTGGGGGCGCTCAAGACGGCGATGGCCGCCCACGGCGGGGACACCGCAGCCGAAGAGGCCGCGCATGCGCAGAGCCTGCTGGGGCTGATGGACGCGGTCCGTGCGGCCGCCGACACCTTGGAAGGCCTAGTGGCGGATGATCTTTGGCCGCTGCCGACCTACCAGGAGATGCTCTACATCCTCTGATCGATCCTCGTCGAACGGGGCACCCACCGCAGTCGTCCGCGGGTGGGCGCCCCGTTTGCGTACGCCGTCGAATCTCAACCGTTCGAACGATGTGCCGCGCTCGCGACGGTGCTTGTCTGGCAAGGGTCCAGACGCATACGGAAGGGGATGGGACGATGTCGGAGGAACAAGACCACGTCGAGCTGATCAAGAAGGGTTACGACGCCTTCGCAGCCGGCGACGTGGAACGGCTCATGAGCATGCTCGACGACAACGTCGAATGGGTGCAGCCCGGCGAGAGCACCATCAGCGGGACCTATCACGGCAAGGGTGAACTCGGCGGGCTGCTCGCGCGAATGGCCGAGAAGTCGGCGACGGTGACACCGACTCGATTCGTCGCGGACGGCGACACCGTGGTCGCGATCGGCGACGTCAGCCTCGACGGCGAGACCAGCCAGGGCGCCAACGTGTTCACCATTCGCGACGGCAAGGTCGCCCACGTTCGGGTGTACGGCGACACGGCCATGTTGGAGCGCTTGTTCGGCAAGAAGCAGGTCTCGAGCATCTAGCGCCCCCGATATGTCGCCTTGCCCGGGCCGTTCTCCAAGAAGCTCGCGACGGCGCCCCTGAGGTCCTCGGTCGCGAACAGCGCACCCGAGACCTCCGGGGTGACGTCGTCGGCGTGGCCGACACCGCCCGAGCGCCACGCGGCGATGATCTGCCTCGTCGCGGCGTGTGCCTTCGTCGGTCCGTCGGCCAAGCGCGCGGCCAATGCGCGAGCCGCCGACTCGACGTCGTCGTGGACGGCGTTGACCACGCCCCACTCCGCCATCGTGGCCGCGTCGTACAGGTCACCCGTCATGACCAGCTCCCGGGCCCGGCCCGACCCGGCGCGCTCGGCCAGACGCTGGGGTCCGCCCATGGACGGCGTCAGCCCGACGACGGTCTCGACGAGTCCGAACTTGGCGCGCGGCCCGGCCAGGATGACGTCGCACGCCAGGGCGATCTCGAACGCCGCGGTGAGAGTCAGGCCGTGTGCGGCGAAGACGACCGGGCAGGGCAACGCCTCGATGGGCGCGATGATTTGGGTGAACAGCGTGCGCCAGAGGTCGGCGCCCTGCTGAGGGGTCAGCCCCTGGAAGACGTGCACGTCCACGCCCGCCGAGTTCACCTTGCCCTCCGCGCGTAACAGCACGGCGCGGGGCGGGTCGGCGGCGAGCGCTGCGACGTTGGCCGTCAGCGAGTCGAACATGGCCTGATCGAAGAGGTTCAGCGGGCCGTGGTCGAAGGTGAGGACGGCCAGTTCGGCACCCGACGGGGTGGCGGATCGAACGACGGTGGTGGGTTCATTCGGCACGGTGCCAGAGTGTCACCCCGGTCGCCGGCGTCACCGGGGAGGTCGACTCAAACGTCCACCGGTGTCGCTCTCGGAGACGGATAGTGAACCCGTTCCATCTCGCCGCTGGCCAGGGACCGGCTCGCCGCCTCGGCGACAGCCTGGGCCTTGAGCGCCTCGCCGAGATCGGGGCCGACCGGGCCTCCGTCGCGGAGCGCGTCGACGAAGTGGTCGAGCGCCGCCCGATAAGTCGGCGCCACTCGTTCGAACCACCCGGCGTGCATACCGTCGCCGACGTCGTGGCCTGCGCCGTAACGGACGACGGCGCCGCGGCGGTGTCGCCGCGCCTCGACCATGCCGGTCGACCCGAGCACTTCGATGCGCTCGTCGTAGCCGTAGCCGATCTGGCGGGCGCTGTCGATCTGGACCAGCGCGCCTCCCGGCAGTCGGAGCGTCACTGCCGAGAGGTCGACGTCGCCGTACTCTGCGAGCCGCGGTTCGACGAGGGTCGATCCGGTGGCGAACACCGCCACCGGATCGAGTCCGGAGATCCAGCGAGCCAAGTCGAAGAAGTGCACGGTCTGATCCCTCATCTGACCTCCGGAGACGGCGACGTAGGACAACGGGGGCATCGCTGGACCGCGGGTGGTCATTTGAATGAGGTACACGTCTCCGACCTCGCCGGCGGCGACGACGCGCTGCAATTCGGCGTAGTCGCGGTCGAACCGGCGGTTGAAGTCCACCATCGCGGTGACGCCCCGCTCGTGGACGTAGCCGACGACGTCGGTCGCTCGCGCGAGATCGAGGTCGACGGGCTTCTCGCACAGCATCGGCAGGCCCGCTGAGGCAGCAAGCCGCAGATGATCGGCGTGGGCGTCGGTCGAGGATGCGATGAGCACCGCATCGACGACGGCGGGATCGAAGGCTTCGGCGAGATGAGCCGCAGCGCGGCAATGATGTTTGGCGGCAATGGATTCGGTGCGAGCGACATCGATGTCGTGGACGAGCGCGAAGTCGACGTCGGGGTGCGCGGCCAGGTTGGCGGCGTGAACGCCGCCGATGAAGCCCGCGCCGATCAACGCGATCCGGGGCATCTCAGACACCCGCCATCACACGCGCGGACGGGGCGTCGACCCAGGCGCCGTCCAGGGCGTGCGACGCCGCTGCCGTCTCGACGAAGTGGACGCCGATCAGACCGTCGACGCCGGTGGGGATGGACAGCTCGCGGGCCGGTGGGGCGGTGCCGTCGCGACGGGCGCGCAGCAGGTCGGCCAGATCGCGGTAGAAGTTGGCGAACGCCTCGATGAAGCCCTCGGGATGTCCCATACCGGGCCGGGTCAGCCGGGTGGCGTCCTCCGACAGCGAGCCCATGCCCTGGGCGAGGATCGTCGCGGCGCCGTCCCTGCCGCGAAGCGTGAGGTGCTGAGGATCTTCGTGGCGCCACTCCAGGGCCGCCTGTTCGCCGAAGACGCGCAGACGCAGACCGTGCTCGTTGCCGGTGGCGGCCATGCTGGCCCACAGGGTCGCCGGGGCGCCGTTCGAGAGGGTCAGTCGCACAGAGGCGTTGTCGAAGACCCGTCGTCCCGGCACGAGCGTCGTCAGTTCGGCCGAGACCCTGACGGGTTCCAGACCCGTGACGTAGCGCAGCAGGTGCAGGGCGTGGGTGCCGAGATCGCTGAGCACGCTGGGGAATCCGGCGACGTCGGGATCGGTGCGCCAGCGTGCCTGCCGGTGGTCGCCGAGTTCCAGCGGAGTCGACGCCCACCCCGAGGCGTGCTCGACGACGACCAGTCGGATGTCGCCTAGCGCCCCGTCACGGACGAGCCGCGCCGCGTGCCGCACCATCGCGTAGGCCGAATAGCAGTGAGGGACGGCGAGAATGGCGCCCGTCGACTCCGCGATCGCCGTCAACTCTGCCGAGCTCGTGGAATCCCGGGTCAGCGGCTTCTCACAGACCACCGAGATGCCGACCTGCAGGAACGCGCGTGCGACGTCGAAGTGGCTGTCGTTGGGGGTGGCGATGGTGACCACGTCGACGCCGTCGGGCCGGTCGCTCTCGGCGGCCGCCATCTCGTGGTGGTCTCGGTAGACCCGGTCCACGCCGAGGTCGCGGGCCACCCGGGCGGCGGTGTCCGCGGTGCGGCCGAACACCCCGGCGGCCAGGACGTACTGATCGTCGAGGCGCATGGCGTGGCGGTGCGTCTTCCCGATGTCGGCGCCATCGCCGCCGCCGACCATGCCTGCGGCCAGTCGGCGGTCTCCTCGTGCACTCACGGCGCTCTCCTTTAATGATGGACAAAATGGGACCGGTCCCAGTAACGTACGGGCTGAGCGCCGAAGGATCAATATGCTGATGCCCATGACTCCACCGGATGGTCGCGGCCGCCCCGCGACCATCCGGGACGTCGCAGCCCACGCCGGGGTGTCCAAGTCGCTGGTGTCGCGGGTCCTGCGCGGCGAACCGAACGTCAGCGCCGCGCGACGCGACACCGTCCTGGCCGCGATGACCGATCTTGGCTACCGGCCCAACGCCATTGCCAGGGGATTGTCGGAGTCACGCAGCGCGACCGTGGGAGTGATGCTCAACGATCTGCGCAACCCGTGGTTCGTCTCCCTATTGGAGGGGCTCACCACGACCCTCGACGCGGTGGGGATGGCACCGGTGCTGGCCGACAGCCACCTCGACCGGCGTGTCGGTCGCGACACCGTCGAAACCCTTCTCGCGCAACGGGTCGACGGACTGGTCGTCGTCGGCACCACCGAACTCGGCGACGCGATCGAGCGTGCCGCCGCAACGGTTCCCGTCGTCGTCGCAGGTACCCACGAGCCGAACTTGCCAACAGTCGACGTCGCCGCCGACGATGACGTCATCGGCGCTCGGCTGGCCACCCAACACCTTCTCGACCTCGGGCACCGCCGCATCGGCCACCTGGCCGGCCCTGGCATCGTCGGAACCCTGCGGCGCACGGGGTTCCTCGACGCCATGACCGCGGCGGGCCGCGCCGACGACGCGCTCGTCGAGATCTCCGGAATGACCGAGGAGGGCGGCTATGCCGCAGCGTCGCGGCTGCTGAATCACGCACGGCCGCCCACGGCGATCTTCGCGTTCAACGACGTGAGTTGTGTGGGTGCGCTGTCGGCGGCCGACGATCGGGGCTTGGCGGTCCCGCGGGACCTCTCGCTGGTGGGTTACGACGATACGTATCTGGCTCGCATCCGGCACCTCTCGCTGACGTCGGTCGACAACGGCAACTTCGCCGTCGGGGTGCAGGCCGCAAAGTTCCTGCTGCAGCGGTTGGATCGTCCTCAGGACCCTCGGCGGGTCTACCTGCACCAGCCTGCACTGAGCATCCGGCGCTCGACCTCGCCCCCGGCGTGAGTCCTCAGCTCGAGACGTCGACCACCTTCTGATGATTCTCGACGGCGAACCGCTGACCCTCGTCGACCTCCTCGACCTTCACCTCGCGTCCGCAGACGGGGCACGCCGTCGCCACGTCGGGCGGCGGGCCCTTCGGAAGTTCGCGGCCGCTGCCTTCACATTGCTGGTCCATGGCTGGCTGATACCCCGGTGCGGGGACGACCACGCAGGCCCGCCGGGGAAAGCCGATCACAGCGATGTTCCAGGGTTGCTCTGGCAGCATCGTCGGCATGAGTGTGTTCGTGGGGCGCGGCAGCTTACGGCGAATGCTCGTCCTGGTCGTCGTCGCGACCGTCGGCGTGGCCACGGCGGGCTGCGGCGCCACCGTCGACGGCAAGCCGGAGGCCAGCGCCGAGCGCGCCGCCGAGACCGTCCAGTGGGGGCCCTGCCAGGTGGTGTCCGGCGGGGGCGACGGCCAACTCCCCAAAGGCGCGCAGTGCGGAAACCTCACCGTCCCAGTCGATTACGCCAAGCCTGACGGAGCCACCGCCAACCTGGCGCTGATCCGATTCCCCGCCACCGGCCAGAAGATCGGGTCGCTGGTGGTCAACCCCGGGGGTCCCGGTGAGTCCGGGGTCGACGCGGCGGTGGGCATGGTGGAGAACCTACCGCCGCAGATCCGCGAGCGATTCGACCTGGTCGGATTCGACCCGCGGGGAATTGGGTCGTCGACGCCCGCCGTGCGGTGCAACTCCGACGCCGAGGCCGACGCCGAACGCGCGGACCCAGAAGTGGACTACAGCCCCGCGGGGGTCGCCCACATCGAGGACACCGAGAAGCAGTTCGTGCAGCGGTGTGTGGACCGGATGGGCAAGGACTTCCTCGCCAACGTCGGAACCGCCAGTGTCGTCAAGGATCTCGACGAGCTGCGCGCCGCGTTGGGAGACGCGAAGCTGACCTACCTCGGCTACTCCTACGGCACCCTCATTGGTTCGGCCTACGCCGAGGCCTACCCGGACAAGGTGCGCGCGATGATCCTCGACGGCGCCGTCGACCCCGACGCCGACCCGGTTCAAGCCAACGTCAACCAGGCCGCCGGCTTCCAGAAGGCCTTCGATGCCTACGCCGCGGACTGCGCGAAGACGCCCAGCTGTCCGCTGGGCACCGACCCGGCCAAGGCCGTCGACGTCTTCCACTCGCTGGTCGACCCGCTCGTGACCACGCCGGCGCCCACTCACGATCCGCGGGGACTGAGCTACGGCGACGCACTCACCGGCACCACCATGGCCCTGTACTCACCCAGCACGTGGAAGAAGCTCACCGAGGGTCTCACCGAACTCGCCCAGGGGCACGGCGACACGCTCCTGCAACTGGCCGACGACTACTCCGAACGCGACGACCAGGGTCACTACGCCAACACCAACGACGCGCAGATCGCCGTGACGTGCGTCGACCGGCCACCAATCACCGATCGTGCCAAGGTCGTCGAGCAAGACCAGGAGACGCGAAAGGTGGCTCCGTTCATGAGCTATGGGCCGTTCACGGGTAACGCCCCGCTCGACGACTGCGCGTTCTGGCCGGTGCCGCCGACTGGCACGCCGCACGCCGCGGCCGCACCTGGTCTGCCGCCCGTGCTGGTGGTCTCGACGACCCACGACCCGGCGACCCCGTACCAGGCGGGGGTCAACCTGGCCAAGGAGCTGCACGGCGCGTTGCTGACCTTCGACGGCACCCAGCACACGGTGGTGTTCGAGGGCAACTCCTGCGTCGACGAGGCCGCCACCGCCTACCTTGTCGACCTCACCGTGCCCGCAGCCGGCGCCACCTGCTGACGGGTCAGCCGATCTCGGCGAGCAGTTCGGCCTTGCGCGCGTCGTCGGCGAAGGAGGCCGTGACGGAGTTGCGCGCCAGCGTCGTCAGGGCCGCCTCGTCGAGGCCGAGTGCGTCGCGCACGGCGGTCACGTTGTCGTCGAGGTAACCCCCGAAGTACGCGGGGTCGTCGGAGTTGACGGAGACGTTAAGCCCCCGCCGGAGCATCGTCGCCAGCGGGTGGTCGCCGATCTCGTCGACGACCCTCAGCCGCACGTTTGACAGCGGACACACCGTCAGCGGCGTCCGCTCGGTGACCAGGCGCTCGACGAGCGCGTCGTCCTCCAGGCAGCGGATGCCGTGGTCGACCCGCTCGACGCCCAGCAGGTCCAGTGCCTCCCAGATGTAGCTTGGCGGGCCTTCCTCCCCGGCGTGCGCCACCAGATGCAGGCCTTCGGCCCGGGCCCGGGCGAACACGTCGACGAACTTCGAGGGGGGATGGCCCACCTCGGCCGAGTCCAGTCCGATGCCGACGACCGGAGTACCCAGTGCGACAACGGCGTCCAGCACGTCCATCGCCGACTCGGCACTCTGGTCGCGCAGCATCGCGACGATCAGTCCGCTGCTGACGCCGTGCGTCGCGTGCGATGACGCCAGCGCCGTGGAGACCCCGTCCATCACCTCCTCGAGGGCGATGCCGCGGCTGAGGTGGGCCTGGGGGTCGAGGAAGACCTCGGCGTGTCGGACCCCGGCGCGTGCGGCCCTAGCGAGGTAGGCGTCGGTCATCTCGGCGAAGTCCGCCGCGGTCTGCAGCGTAGCCATGTTCGCGTAGTACAGGTTCAGGAACGACTGCAGATCGGCGAAGTCGTACTGCGCCGAGAGTTCGTCGACGTCGGCGTAGGGCAACCTGATCCGGTTGCGCTCGGCGAGTCGCAGGATCGTCTCCGGTTCGAGGGTGCCCTCGAGGTGCAGGTGCAGTTCGGCGAATGGCATGGGGACCATTGTCGCTTCATCGCAGGACGGTCTGCGCCGACCCCGCGGCGAGTCGCAGCGCCTGCCCCACCGGCAGCGCCCGGAAGGTCGTCGAGAGGATCTCGACACCCCACGGCCCGCCGAATCCCAGTTCGCGTAGCGTCGCCACCAGGCCGACGAGGTCGAAGGTTCCCTCGCCGCACAACACTCGATTGTCGACGGTGTCCGCGAACAACGTGCCCACGATCTCGGGCATCGCGTCGTCGAGTTCGACGCCGAAGATCATCTCCGGCGTCAGCGTGGCGCGGAGCTCAGCGAGCGACGTGCCGGCCCGGAAGACGTGCCACGCGTCGACGAGCAACCCCGCCGCGGAATGCCTTGCCGCCGAGACGATCTTGGCGCCCATCGGCACCGTCGAGATCGCGGAGAACGGCATGGTCTCGATGGCGACGCGGGTCCCGTGCGCCTCCGCCTGCTCGGCAAGCTCCCGCAGGGGTGCGGCGAGGGCGAGGGGATCGACCGTCGGCGGCCCGTTCTCCGAGCCAATTTTGATCATTGCCGGCTTCAGGGCGTCGGCCGCGTCGAACAGCAGGTCGCGGACCTCGTAGGTGTGTCCCGGTGCGCCGCGCGGAATCCACCAGCGTTCCAGCAGTTCGATCTCGACGTGGGTCAGATCCGCGTCGGCGATGAGTCCGTTGAGGGCGTCGAAGCCGATGGTGTCACGGATGGCGACCAGGTCATCGACGATCAACCCCAGACCGCAGAACCCCGCATCGGCGACGGCCCGAATTCGTTCGGCGATCGGCACGGGGCTCGTGGCGGGGGAGTGCATCGGCGACACGTCTCCGGCACTCGTCCACGCCGTGGCCACCAACCGTTCGCCGAGACTACGGTTGCCGACCGCGTCACTCGAGTTTCGTGTCATCAACCGTGGTCTCGGCGCATGGTGCCTACTTCGCGTACTTGGACACGTAGTCGGTCATGGTGGCGAGCTGATACCGGGACACCTCGTGGGCGTTCTCGTTCTCGGCGAACACCGAGGACACCATCACGGTGTCCGGTCGGTCGTAGAACCCGATCTCGGCGAGCCCGGAGAAGAATTCGTCCCAGTCGACGTCGCCGTCACCGATCTTCAGGTGCTGGTGCACCCTGGCGGCATTCCCCGGCGGGTTGGTGATGTACCGAAGGCCATGGCTGCGATGGTGGTCCATGGTGTCGGCGACGTGAACCAGGCGAAGCTTGTCACCGGCGGCGCGCATGACCTCGATCATGTTGCCTCCCATGTGAAATGTGTGGCACGCGACGTACACCATGCCGAGGTTGGGGGAGTTGACCCCGCGGATGATCCGGACCGCTTCGAAGCCGTCCTCGACGAAGTCGTCGGGGTGCGGGTCGACGCGGACGTCGATGCCCTCGCGCTCGAAGATCGGCATCAGCTCCTCCATCGACCGGAAGAACGCCCGCTCGGACTCCTCGGCGCGCTCGGGCCGGCCGGAGAATTCGGTGTTGATCACGTTCACGCCGAGGTCGACGGTGATCTGGATGACGCGTTTCCAGTTGCGGACGGCGGCCTCGCGTGCGTCCTCGTCCGGGCCCGACCAGCGCAGCACCGGCAGGACCGACGCGATGCCGACGTTCGCATGCTCGCAGGCCTTGCGGAACTTGGTCACCAGGTCGTCGTCGGCCCGCGGGTGGTTGAAGAAGGGGATGAAGTCCCGGTGCGGCGTGAGCTGCAGGTACTCGTAGCCCAATTCGGCAACCACACGCGGTAATTCGAGCAGCTCGTAGTCGTGGTGGAAGGGAGTCGGGTCGAGTGCGGTCTTCATGTCACGCGCCAGGGATCGTGTCGCGGGCCACCATCTCGACCTCGACGGGCAGGCCAGACTCCAACGAGGCGACGCCCGCTGCGCACACCGCAGCGGCGGCGTAACCGTCCCAGGCCACCGGGCCGTCGGTGTAGTCACCGGTCTGCTCGCCGGCGCGCACCGCGTTCACCCAGCGCTGGATCTCGATGTCGTAGGCCAGCCAGAAGCGCTCCTTGAAGGACGGGGTGATCTCGCCGCCCCAGCGTCCCGGCGCGCTCTTGCGTAGGAGCCCGACGTCCAATCCGATCATCGCACTGCCGTTGTCGCCGATGACCTCGGTGCGCACCTCGTAGGCGACGCCGGTGGTGACGAACAGTTCGACGTCGACGTGCTTGCCCGTCGCGGTCCGGAAGATCGCGATCTGAGGATCCTGTAGACCCTCCGGGGCGCCAGGACTGGCTGACGGTGTGATCAGCTGGACCGAACTGATCTCCTCGTCGAACAGGAAGCGGGTGACGTCGACCTCGTGGACCAGCGAGTCCTTCACGATCATCGAGCTGTCGAAGTACGGCGGTACCGCGGCGTTGCGGTGCGTGCAGTGCATCACGAGCGGGGTGCCGAGCCCGCCGTCGTCGAGAAGTGCCTTCAGCGCGGCGTATTCGAGGTCGAAGCGGCGCATGAAGCCGACCTGAATGAGGCGCTTGCCGAGTTCGGCCTCGCGCTTGACGATTTCCAGTGACGTCGCGACGTCGGTGGTGAGCGGCTTCTCGCACATCACCGGCTTGCCATACTCCAGGCAGGCCAGCAGCTGCTTCTCGTGCGTGGGTCCCGGCGTCGCGAGCACGACGGCGTCGACGTCCGGGTCGGCGATCGCGTCGAGGGGATCGGCGATGGCCCGACAACCGGGGATCGTCGCCGCCAACTGCTCGGCCTTCTCGGTCACGTAGTCGTTGACGACGGTGACGCGCGCCCCCGCGATCCTCGATCCGATGCGGGCGACGTGGTCGGCACCCATCATCCCGACGCCGAGAACGGCAATGCGTAGATCGGACATGGTGTGTGGACTCCTGGGTCAGTTGAAGCGGACGGAGGGGATGCCGCAGGACCCGAGGTACGCACTCGTGCGCTGGGCGATGGGCAGGGGAGCGTCGACGGCGCAGGGGTACATGTCCTGCTCGACGATGGCGAAGACGTCGATGTCGAGCTTCTCGACGGCTGCCAGCAACGGCGGCATGTCCGGAATGCCAAGGGGGGGTTCAGTCATGGCTCCGAGCTTGACGGCCTCGCCGAAGGGCAGGTCTTCGGCTTCGACCTTGGCGCGCACGACGGGGTCGACCTGCTTGAGGTGCAGATAGCCGATCCGTTCGGGCGCGCGCTCGATGATCGCGATGTTGTCGCCGCCGCAGTAGGAGATGTGACCGGTGTCCAGGCACAGGTTCACGTGCTCACCGTCGGTGCCGTCGAGGAAGCGGTACACGTTCTCCTCGGTGTCGACGTGGCTGTCGGCGTGCGGATGGTATTGCGCTCGTACGCCGTACTTCTCGAACATGGCCCTACCCAGTTCGTTCATGCCCTCGGTCTTCTGCTTCCACTGAGCGGGCGTCAGATTGCGGTCCTCCAGCACGGCGCCGGTCGACGGGTCACGCCACATCTCGGGGATGACGACGACGTGCTTGCCGCCCACCGCGGCGGTCAGTTTGGCGACGTCCTCGATCTGCTTCCACACTGCGTTCCAGGAGTCGTCCCCACGGACCTCGGACTGGTGCAGGTGCTCGAACACCGTGCCCGCTGAGAGCTTCAGGTTGCGGGCGGCGAGTTCGTCGGACAGCTGCTGGGGGTCGGTCGGCAGGTAGCCGAAGGGGCCGAGTTCGATCCACTGGTATCCAGCGGCGGCGACTTCGTCGAGGAACCGGGTGTAGGGGGTCTGATTCGGGTCGTCGGGAAACCACACACCCCAGGAATCGGGGGCGGAACCGACGAGAATGCTGCTCACGGGGTGGGATGTCCTTCGCTGTCGGAGGGGCGGGCTGACGGCTTCAAGAAGGGGCGCTGGATCTTCTTCCAGTCGGCGTAGCGCTGGTATGCGGCCTGGGTGGACTCCAGAGTGGAAGTCTCCGAAACCGGTACGTCCCACCAGGATTCGCTATCGGGTGCGAAGATCAGCGGGTCGGTCTCGACGTGGATCACCGTCGTCCGGTCAGTGGCCTTGGCCACCTTCACCGCGTCGGTGAATTCGGCGGCCGTGGCCACGCGGATCACGTCGACCCCGAGGCTGGCGGCGTTGGCGGCCAGGTCGACGGGCAGCTTCTCGCCGTCGAGGCGGCCATCCTGGGAGCGGTACCGGTAGGAGGTGCCGAACCGTTGCGAGCCCAGCGACTCGGAGAGCCCGCCGATGGAGGCGAAGCCGTGATTCTGCACCAGCACGACGATGACCTTGACGTTCTCCTGCACCGCCGTCACCAGCTCGGTGGCCATCATGAGGTAGGAGCCGTCACCGACCATGACGAACACGTCGCGGTCCGGCTCGGCCATCTTGGCGCCGATGCCGCCGGCGATCTCGTAACCCATGCAGGAGTAGCCGTATTCGACGTGATAGCCCTTGCGGTCGCGGGTGCGCCACAGCTTGTGCAGGTCGCCAGGCATTGATCCGGCGGCGCACACCACGACGTCGCGGGCATCGGACAGCGTGTTGACCAAGCCGATCACCTGGTTCTGGTTGAGCGCGGTGCCGTCGTCGACCGCGTACACCGCCGAGACGGTGTCGTCCCACTCCTTGGCGAGATCGGCCGTGCGCGAACGGTACTCGTCACTGACCGAGAAATCGCCCAATGCAGCGCCGAGCGCCTCGACGGCCTCCCGGGCATCGGAGACGACGCTGACGCCGCCCTGTTTGACTGAGTCGATCGACGCGACGTTGACGTTGACGAACTTGACGTCGGGATTGTTGAAGGCCGTCCGTGACGCACTGGTGAAATCGCTGTATCGGGTTCCGATTCCGATGACGACGTCGGCCTCGGTGGCCAGCGCGTTGGCGGCGGTGGTACCGGTGGAGCCGATGGCGCCGACCGACTGCGGATGGTCGTAGGGGAGTGCTCCCTTGCCCGCCTGGCTCTGGCCGACGGGAATGCCGGTCTGCTCGCAGAAGGCGGCCAGGGCGTCGGTGGCGTCGGAGTAGATGACGCCACCGCCGGCGACGATGAGCGGCTTCTTCGCCGCGCGGATGACCTCGGCCGCCCGGGCGATGACCGACCGCTCCGGCAACGGCCTGCCGACGTGCCAGGTGCGTTCGGCGAACAGCGATTCCGGCCAGTCGTGGGCCTCGGCCTGGACGTCCTGCGGGATGGCCACCGTGGCGGCGCCGGTCTCGACGGGGTCGGTGAGTACCCGCATCGCACCGAGCAGCGCGGCGGGCAGCTGCTCGGGCCGCCACACCCGGTCGAAGTATCGGGACAGCGGCTTGAACGCGTCGTTGACCGTGACGTCGCCGGAGGAGGGCAGCTCCAGTTCCTGCAGTACGGGGGAGCTGACCCTGGTCGCGAACGTGTCGGCGGGCAGCAGCAGCACGGGCAGGCGGTTGATGGTCGCGAGCGCCGCGCCGGTCAGCATGTTCGTTGCACCGGGTCCGACGCTGGCGGTGACGGCCCACGTCTGCAACCGGTCCTTCTGCCGCGCGTAGGCCACGGCGCTGTGCACCATGGCCTGCTCGTTGCGGCCAAGCACGTAGCGCAGGTGGGGCTCGGAGCTGGTCTCGATCGCGGTGAGCTCGTCCTGCAGCAGGGCCTGGCCCAGGCCGGCGACGTTGCCGTGTCCAAAGATGCCAAAGGCGCCGGCGAAGAACTTGGTGCGCGTGCCGTCGTGCTCGACGTACTGGTTGCCGAGGAATCGAATGGTGGCCTGCGCGACGGTGAGTCGCACCGTCGCCTCGGTGTCGGCGATCTTCTCGGCCCGCTTGGGTGCGGTGGAGACCATGGTCATGCTCCTGTCTGGTGAGAGTTGCCGAGGGGCAGCCTTGGATCTATGGCCTGGTCGTCCCAGGTGCCGCGGAGCCACGCGTGTTCGGGGTCGTCGACGATCTTCCAGGCGCGCTCCGCACCCGGTCCGGCCATCACGTTCAGGTAGTACATGTGGTAGCCGGGCGCGGCCACCGACGGTCCGTGATAGCCATGCGGCACCAGCACCACGTCGCCGGTGCGGACCTCCTCGAGCACCTCGATCGGGCGGTCCGGCGTGCCGTACACCCGGTGATAACCGAACCCGCGCGATCCGTCCGGGCCGGGGGCGATCTCGAAGTAGTAGATCTCCTCGAGTTCGCTTTCGGTCGCGGTGTTCTCGTCGTGTTTGTGGGCTGGATAGCTCGACCAATTGCCGCCGGGCGTGATGACCTCGCAGGCGATCAACGAGTCGGCCTCGAAGACGCCCGCGGTGCCGAAGTTGTGCACCTGGCGGCTGCAATTGCCCGCGCCGCGCAGCTCCACCGACACGTCGGCAGCCGCGACGCGGCGGTTCGGGAACGAGTTCTTGGCGCGCGCACCGCAGATGGCGAACCGCCCTTCGCCGGTGATCCGGTACTCCTGTCCGATGCCCAGGTACACCATGTCCGACGGTCCGTCGAACACCGAGGCGCGCGGGTCCAGTTCGAAGGTGCTGCCCCCGCACTCGACGGTGCCGCCGCCGGCGAGCGGCAGGATCATCACCTCGGTACCGCCGGTGTGCAGCTCGGCCGACTGGGTGTCGTCCAGTTCGAGCACCTGCAGCGAGGATTCGGACCAGCCGGCTGATTCCGGTGTCACGTCGACGGTGAGCGGAAGCTCGGCGCTGCGGGCGGGGATGTAGAGCTTGGAATGCATGTCAGATTCTCCCGTCGCTTCGCTCGCCCATGTCTCTACCGCACCATCGAAACGGCCGTCGCCACGGCGGAACTCACGTCGTCGTCGGCGGGATAGAGCAGGGTCCGTCCGACGATGAGCCCGCGCACCGAAGGCAGGCCGAGCGCCTTCTCCCACGAGGCGAACGCCTCGTCGGGGTCGGCGGGGTCGCCGCCGAGGAGCAACGTGGGCATGGTGGTGGACTCCATCACTCGGTCCATTTCGGGGACCACGGGCAGCTTCATCCAGGTGTAGGCAGACGTCGACCCGAGACCCTGGCCGATGTGCACCGACTTGATGACGGCGTCGGGGCTCAGGTCGTTCTGCACCTTGCCGCCGACGCGGCTGGACATGAACGGTTCGAGCATGGCGATGAGCCCGCGCGCGGCGAGTTCGTCGACGGCCTGCGCGCACGCCGTCATGGTGGCGACGGTGCCGGGATCGTCGAGGGCGATGCGACACAACATCTTTCCACCGTTCATTCTCGCCGCCGCGGTCGACTCGGCGGTGGCGCCGGTCATCCGGTCGTCGAATTCGAACGCGGAGCCGGCCAGGCCGCCACGGTTGAACGACGAGAACACCACCTTGTCCTCGAGCGCGCCCAGGAGCACCAGGTCGTCGAGGATGTCCGAGGTCGCGAGCACACCGTCGACGCCGGGCTCGGCGAGGGCGGCCCGCAGACGGTCGAGCAGATCGGTGCGACTGTTCATCGCGGTGGGGCGATTGCCGACGGCGAGTGCACCACGGGCGGGGTGGTCGGCGGCGACGATCATCAGCCGGCCGTCGCCCCGGATCGTGGGCCGTGTCGCTCTGGTGTCCCAGGCGCGCGCGACGGCACCGGGGTCGGCGGCGCGAAGGTCGGTCACCGCGGCGTAGTCAGAACACAGAGCGTTAGACATTGACGGCCTCCTCGGCGGTCTTCTCGGCCAGCTCGGCGACCTCTTCGGCGGTGGGCATGGCGGTCGAGCACTCCAGTCGCGATGCGACGATGGCCCCGGCGGCGTTGGCGTAGCGAAGCGTCTTCTCCAACGGCCAGTTACGCAAGAGGCCGTGAATAAGGCTGCCGCCGAAGCTGTCCCCGGCGCCGAGGCCGTTGACGACGTCGACCTCGTTGGGGGGCACGGTCACCGAGGAGTGCTTCGTCTTGCCGAGCACACCCCTCGGGCCCTGCTTCACGATGGCCAGTTCTACGCCGAGGTCGAGGAGAGCGTCGGCGGCCTTGCGCGGATCGGTCTCGCCGACGGCAATCTCGCACTCCTCGCGATTGCCGACGGCGACGGTCACGTGGTGGAGTGCGCGCCGTACCTGCTCGGTGGCGGCGGCAGGAGATGCCCAGAACATCGGTCGGTAGTCCAGGTCGAGCACCGTGAGCGGTGCCCTGGCTCGATCATTCCCCGTCGCTTCGTTCGCCCCACGTGCTTCCCACGCCGCGAAGTGCGCGCTGCGACTTGGTTCTTCGGACAGCCCCGTCACCGTCGACCAGTACAGCCGCGCCGACCGGACGGCGTCGGCGTCGATCTCCTCGGGCGTCACCTGCAGATCGGGCGCGCTGGGCTTGCGGTAGAAGTACAGCGGGAAGTCGTCGGGCGGGAAGATCTCGCAGAAGGTGACGGGGGTCGGGAATTCGCCGTGGGTGGCCACGTAGCGGTTGTCGACTCCGAGCCGGGCCAGTTCGGTGCGCACGAAGCGGCCGAAGGGGTCGTCGCCGACGCCGGAGATCAGTGCCGCCGAGTTGCCCAGTCGAGCGGCGGCGACCGTGACGTTGGCGGCGCTGCCACCGAGGAACTTGCCGAACGATTCGACGTCTTCGAGACCGACGCCGATCTGCAGCGGGTAGACGTCGACTCCGCTGCGACCGATGGCCAATACGTCGAAGGGCGGTGAGGTGGTCAAGTCGACTCCCGGGCGGTTGGTGATGAGCTCCCCATGACTGTGCCCCTCGTCACTCGTCTGTGTCAAGACTTTGTCCTGACATTCAGACTTGCGGTCATGCCGGTGTTACCCTAGTCACCACTTTGTCTGGTCACCCGAGGCTGGAGGCGTCGTGCCCTTGGAGGTAGAGCTCGACCGATCGAGCCCCGTGCCCCTGTATTACCAACTGGCACAGGCGATCGAGGCGTCCATTCGAGATGGCCACCTCGTGCCGGGTGATCGGTTCGAGAACGAGCTCGACCTCGCCAAGCGGTTGTCGCTGTCACGCCCGACGACGAGACGAGCCATTCAGGAGATCGTCGACAAGGGCCTGCTGGTGCGCAAGCGGGGCGTGGGAACGCAGGTCGTCCAAAATCCCGTCCACCGCCGTGTCGAGTTGACCAGCCTCTTCGACGATCTCGCCCGTGCCGGGCAGGAGCCGTCCACCGAGCTGCTCGACTACCAGGTCGGCCACGCCGATGACGAGGTCGCCACGCAGCTCAACCTCACCAGCGGCCACGAGATCGTCACCATCAAGAGGCTGCGCCGGGCCAACGGCGAGCCACTGGCGGTGATGGTGAACTACCTTCCCGTCGAATTGGCACCGGAAGCAAGCGAACTCGAACGTATCGGCCTCTATCAAGCGTTGCGTGCCCGCGGTGTCCACATCCGGTTGGCGCGGCAGCGGATTGGGGCCCGTCCGGCGACGAAGAACGAAGCGCGACTGTTGGCCGAGAAGGCCGGTGCGCCGCTGTTGTCGATGAACCGGACCGCGTTCGACGACTCGGGCAAGGCCGTCGAGTACGGCGACCACTGCTACCGCGCGTCGCGGTACTACTTCGAGACCACGCTGGTCGACCGCTAGTCCTGGCAAACACTGCTGCGGGTGTTCGGATATGACCTGCAGTCCTAATGTCCGAACAAAGTGTTGACTTTCCGTTGTGACCCGTATTACATCGTGTCATGGCCGTGTCCCACGGCACCCGCAGACAGGAGAGACGATGAAGTTCATTCGGCTTGCAGCCGCCGCCGGTGCAGGGGTTATCGCCCTGGGGCTCGTGTCGTGTTCGAGCACGGGCGGCAAGCCCGCCGGGTCCGGTGACGGTTCGGGGGGCGGCGGCAGCGTCGACACCCCGCGCATGACTGTCGCGATGATCACTCACGAAGTGCCCGGCGATTCGTTCTGGGACCTCATCCGCAAGGGTGCCGAAGCCGCCGCGAAGAAGGACAACATCGAACTGCGGTACTCCAACGATCCCGAAGCGCCCAACCAGGCCAACCTGGTTCAGAGTGCCATCGACAGCGGCGTGGACGGCATCGCCGTCACGCTCGCCAAGCCCGACGCGATGGCCCCCGCGGTGAAGGCGGCCGAGGCCAAGGGCATTCCGGTCGTGGCGTTCAACTCCGGCTTCGACCAATTCAAGTCGATGGGCGTCCAGGAGTACTTCGGCCAGGACGAGAAGCTGGCCGGCATTGCAGCAGGCGAGAAGCTCAACGCCGACGGCGCCAAGAAGGTCGTCTGCGTCATCCAGGAGCAGGGCCAGGTAGCGCTCGAATCGCGTTGCGCCGGAGTCAAGGAGGGCTTCAAGGGTCAAAGTGAGATCCTGAACGTCAACAGCAAGGACATGCCGTCCGTCGAGGCCACCATCACGGCCAAGCTGCAGCAGGATCCCTCCGTCGACCACATCGTGGCGCTCGGCGCACCGATCGCGCTCACCGCGGTCCAGTCGCTTGGAAACGCAGGCAGTCAAGCGAAGGTCGTCACGTTCGACACCAACGCGGCACTCGTCGACGCCATCAAGGGCGGCCAGGTGCAGTGGGCCGTCGACCAGCAGCCATATCTGCAGGGTTACCTCGCGATCGACGCGCTGTGGCTCTACAAGAACAACAAGAACCTGATCGGCGGCGGCCAGGCGACGCTGACCGGACCGTCGTTCATCGACCAGGGCAACATCGACGCCGTCGCCGACCTGGCCAAGGCCGGAACTCGCTAGGAGCGGGAGGACACATGACTACGCAAGCCGATCTCGACGTCGACGACCACAAGGTGGTGCGTGACGAGCGCGTCAAGGAGCGAAACCGACTGCAGCGGTTGCTGATCCGCCCCGAGATGGGGGCAGGCATCGGTGCCGTCGGGATCTTCGTCTTCTTCCTCGTCGTCGCACCTCCATTCCGCGAGGCCAACTCCCTGGCCACCGTGTTGTACGCCAGTTCGACGATCGGGATCATGGCGTGCGGCGTGGCGGTCCTCATGATCGGCGGGGAGTTCGACCTCTCCGCCGGCGTGGCCGTGACGTTCAGCTCGCTCGCCGCGTCGATGCTGGCCTACAACCTGCACCTGAATCTCTGGGTCGGCGCGGCACTTGCGCTGGTGCTCGCTCTTGCCGTGGGGTTCCTCAACGGCTTCTTGGTGATGAGGACCAAGATTCCCAGCTTCCTCATCACGCTCAGCTCGTTCTTCATGCTGGCCGGCATCAACCTCGCGGTGACCAAGTTGGTCGCCGGGCAGGTGGCCACCCAGAGCGTCGGCGACATGTCCGGGTTCGCCTCTGCGCAGAAGGTCTTCGCGTCGTCGTTCGACGTGCTCGGCGTTAGCATCCGCGTCACCGTGGTGTGGTGGCTCGTCTTCACCGCGGTGGCAACCTGGGTGCTGTTCAAGACGAAGGTCGGCAACTGGATCTTCGCCGTGGGCGGCGACGCGGACAGCGCTCGGGCCGTCGGTGTTCCGGTCACCAAGGTCAAGATCGGGCTGTTCATGTTCGTCGGGTTCTGCGCCTGGTTCGTTGGCATGCACCTCCTGTTCGCGTTCAACACCGTGCAGTCCGGCCAGGGCATCGGCAACGAGTTCTTCTACATCATCGCCGCGGTCATCGGCGGCTGCCTACTCACCGGTGGCTACGGCACCGCGATTGGTGCCGCCATCGGCGCGTTCATCTTCGGCATGACCAACCAGGGCATCGTCTACGCCGGGTGGGACCCGGACTGGTTCAAGTTCTTCCTCGGCGCGATGCTGCTGTTCGCGGTGATCGCCAACAACGCCTTCCGCAACTACGCAGCGAAGAAGTGATTCGATGACCACCACAGTTGAGAAGCCAAGTCACGACGCCCCTTCCGGTGGAAGGGTCCCGTTGGTCGAACTGAAGGACGTCGGCAAGGCCTATGGCAACATCACCGCGCTGAAGGGCATCTGCCTGCGGGTGCACGCCGGTGAGGTGACCGGGATCCTTGGCGACAACGGCGCGGGCAAGTCGACTCTAATCAAGATCATCTCCGGTTTGCATCAGCAGACCGAGGGGGATCTGCTGGTCGACGGTGAATCGGTGAAGTTCGGCTCTCCCGCCGACGCGCTGTCCAAGGGCATCGCCACGGTGTACCAGAATTTGGCCGTCGTCCCGCTGATGCCGGTGTGGCGCAACTTCTTCCTCGGCCAGGAGATCCGCAAGAAGTCCTTCCCGTTCTCGTTGGACGCCAACGCCATGCGGGCGACGACGCTGACGGAGTTGTCGAAGATGGGCATCGAACTACCCGACGTCGACGCGCCGATCGGGTCGCTTTCGGGTGGTCAACGGCAGTGCGTCGCCATCGCGCGTGCGGTGTTCTTCGGGGCCCGGGTGCTGATCTTGGACGAGCCCACCGCGGCACTGGGCGTCAAGCAGTCCGGCGTGGTGCTCAAGTACATCACCGCGGCCAAGGAGGCCGGCTTCGGTGTCGTGTTCATCACGCACAACCCGCACCATGCGCACATGGTCGGTGACCACTTCGTGTTGCTCAACCGCGGACGCCAAAAGCTCGACTGCAGCTACGACGACATCACGCTGGACCGTCTGACGCAGGAGATGGCAGGCGGCGACGAACTGGAGGCGCTGACCCACGAGCTGGGTCGCAAGTAGGAGCTTCAGGGGTCAGTCCGGTACGCGCGGAACCAAAGTCGTCATCTGGGCTCGCACCGCGGTGACACGTTCGCTCAGTACCCGGGCGGTGAGGGAGGCGTCGCACTGGCCGAACGCCACCGCGATCCCGGCCTCCCGGGACGCGCACGACAGGATCGTCAGCCAGAGCCGCATCACCAACCAGGGCGGACTGTGGTCGGGACCGGCGCCCATCCGGCGCGCGACGGCGTGCAGAAGGCCCACCGGGGTGAGGCCGAGAGCGAGCGGACGCAGGACGGTGGACTCACCGATGACGAGCAACGCGCCCGCGAGGAGGGACGGGGTGACCCCATGCCGCCCCCGGTGCACGTCGTCGAACATCATCTGGTGCGCGGCGACGAGCGCGTCCAGCGGCTCCATCTCCGGGTCCACGTCGACGAGATAGTCCTGCGCGGTGTCGGCCATGTCCTGGACGACCGACAGGATGGCGGCCTCCTTGGTGGGGAAGTACCGCGAGAAGGTGCGCGGGGACACGTCGACCGCCGCGGCGATCTGCTCGATGGTCGCCTGGGCGAATCCGTGGCGGCGGCTCAGTTCGACCGCCGCAGAGACCAGTTGGACGCGCGTACGCTGCCGCTTACGTTCACGCAAACTAGGGGGTATACCCGCGGCGCCGTCGATCACACTAGGCAGGCTACGTGTGAACGGAGCCCACCGGGGGATTCCCGCCTTCACCCCGGTCGGGGGTGTCGCGCCCGACCCACCGGGGTAGAACTGACGACATGTCTTCTTCAGCTGTGACCACGGTGGACGCCGGTCCGCGACGCGTAGCCAAGCGCGTGATCGTCGACGCCCCGGCGGCGGAGATCTTCGCTCTCGTCGTCGACCCGCACCGGCATGCCGAACTCGACGGTTCCGGGACCGTGCGCGACGTCGACGTCAAGGGTCCCCACCGCCTCAAGGTGGGGGACCGGTTCACGGTCGGGATGACGCAGTACGGCCTGCCCTACAAGATCACCTCGACCGCCACCGACGTCCAGGACGGCGCGGTCGTGGAGTGGCGACACCCCATGGGACACAAGTGGCGTTGGGAGCTGGCCCCGGCAGATGACGGCGCCGCCACCGAGGTGACCGAGATCTTCGACTACAGCACCGCGAAGGTGCCGCTCGTCATCACCGCGTTCGGCTACGACGAGAAGAACGCCACCGGGATGACCGCTACGTTGGAGCGGCTCGCGCGCCGGTTCGCCTAGACGGTGAACGCCGACCGGAACGACGCGAGGGCGTCCGCGTCGTCACCGGAGGCGTACCCCTCCAGCCCGACTGTGCCTCGATATCCCATGTCGTGCAACGCCCGTGCCACCGCTGGGTAATAGACCTCCCCGGTACCCGGCTGGCACCGCCCCGGCACGTCGGCAACCTGAATCTCGCCGATGGCGGGACCACACCGGCGGACGAGCTCGACGAGGTTTCCCTCGCCGATCTGAGCGTGATAGAGGTCGAGCATCATCTTGACATGCGGGTGACCGACGCCCTCGACGAGTGCCAGGACGTCCTTCGCGCGCGCCAACGGGACCCCGGGATGGTCGACGATGGTGTTCAGATTCTCGACGCAGAAGGTAACCCCCGCCGCCTCGCCCAGATCGCCAAGCCTGTCCAGGGTGCGCAGGGCGGTGGCCCACATGGCACCGCTCGCGCGCAGGCGGGGCCGGGCCGGTAGACCGTCGACGAGTTCGGCGGTGTGCAGGTTGAGCCGTGTGACACCAAGGGTCTCGGCGGCGCGGACGCTGTGCTCGGCCGTGCGAACCACCTCGTCGGCGGTCTGCGGGTCGATCAGGTCGCCGTGCAGGTATCCCGTCATCGAGGTGAAGGTGGCCCCGGTCGCGGCCAGCGCGTCGAGGTCCTTGTCATGCCAACTCCAAATCTCGGCGGCGAACCCGAGATCGTGGATGCGGCGCACCCTTTCGACGATTGGCAGGTCGGTGAACACCATCTCGGCGCTGACGGCCAGCTGAAAGCCACTCACTATTGATTCCTCTCCTCGAGCGTTCGACGATCGTTCACCCGCGCGACGTTCCCCGGTGACGCGCGCCACCACGCACGATTGGTCCGGGCACGGCACAATCGACCCCGTGGACGTCGAACGCGAACACCCCGCCTGGCGTGACCCATTGAGTCTGTCCTTCCGCGCCCACCGACGGGTGCTGCTGTTGCGCCTGCGCTGGCACGAGCGCTCCACCACCCGACCGCGGTCGCGGCGCGGCAAGCGGCGCTAACGGTCCACGCCGGCCGCCCGGTACGCCTCGTCGACGAACCCCATGTTGGCGACCGCGTCGGCCGTGGAGAAGGGGAGCGCGTCCCCGCGCTCGACGTGCGCCGCGAACGCCTCCAATTGATGGGCGTAGGACGCCCTCGTACCAAGATGCTCGACGGTGGTGCCCGACGCGGTGGTGACGGTCAACCGGTCATCGCTGCTCGGGGCGATGAAGTCGTGCACCAACAGATCGCCCGCCGTGCCGATGATGCGAATGGTGAACGAACGGTGGTCGGCCACCATCGAATTCGCGGTCAGGCCGGTCGCGCCCCCGGGAAATCCCAGTTCGACGTCACACCACGCGTCCACCCCGGGTGTGCGCTCTTCGGCGTGCGCCCTGACGATCGACGGGCGACCCTCGATTCCTGGCGCCGCGAGGCGGCCCAGGGAGCGCATGACGTGCAGCCCGTAACACCCCAGGTCCATCAGTGCCCCGCCGGCCAGCTCCCGCGACCACCGCGGATCGTCGTCGGCGGGCGCCGGCATCGCCATCCTGACCTCGACGTGGGTGACCGATCCGATCGTGCCGTCGCCGGCGAGCTCGAACGCACGCTGGGTGACCGGGTGGAAGAAGTAGTGGAAGCCCTCCAGCACCGTCACGCCCGACGCCTCGGCCGCCTCGGCGACCCGGCGGGCCTCGGATTGGTCTCGGGCGAAGGGCTTTTCGCTGAGCACGGGCTTGCCGGCCGCGATCGCGGCGAGGTTCCACGGCGCGTGCAACGAATTCGCCAGGGGGTTGTAGACGGCGTCGACTTCTGCGTCGTCGATCACCTCCTGATAGCCGTCGAGAACCCGCTCGACGCCGTACTTCTCGGCGAACGTCTCCGCCCGCGCACGGTCCCGGGCCGCCACGGCCACCAGGCTATGACCGAGCTCGGCGGCCGGTCCGACGATGGCCGCCTCGGCGATCCGCGAGGCGCCGAGCACGCCGATCCTCACGACGTGACGTCCCGCAGGTACGCCACGCTCGCGACGACGTCGCGCACCGGACCCTCACCGGCGGGCTCGCCGTCGAGGATGGTGTCCTGCTCCAGGACGAACCAACCGTCGAAACCGTTGTCCCGCAACACCGAAACGATTCCCGCGACGTCGACGTCGCCCGTGCCGAGTGGGGTGTACATGCCCGCCTTCACGGCCTCGGTGTAGGTCAGCTCGCCCGACTGCACCTTGGCCGCCAGCGCGGCGTCGACGTCCTTGAGGTGGGTATGGGCGATGCGATGGGGCACGGCCTTGGCCAGCTCCAGCGGGTCGGTGCCGCCGATCAGCAGGTGGCCGGTGTCCAGGCACAGCTCGATCGACGAACCGTGAAGCACCCGGTCGACGTCGGCGCGGGTCTCGACGATCGTGCCGACGTGGGGATGCAACACCGCCAGAAGACCGCGCTCGGCCACGATGCCCGCCAACCGGTCCAGGTTGGCGACCAGTCGCGCCCATTGCGCGTCATCCAGGACGGGCCGGGAGTCGTAGCCCTCGGCACCGGTGGCCGCGGCAAGCACCACGACGCCGGCTCCGGCGGCGATCAGGGATTCCAGTGGGCCGGCGAGGTCGTCGGCGGGGTCGTGGTCCTCCTTGAAGAGCACGACGGGCACGAAGCCGCCCACACAGGCCAGATCCTTCTCCTGCAGAACACGTTTCAGCTCGTCGGTATTGGTGGGAAGGAAGCCCTCGGGTCCCAGCTCGGTGGCCGTCAGCCCGGCGCCACGCATCTCGGTCAGTACCCGGTCGGGTTCCAACTGGTAGCCCCAACCGGGCACCTCGCACACCCCCCAGGAGATCGGCGCCCCCGCGATCTTCAGAGTGTTCACGAGTTCCGCACCTCGGCGATCGTGACCGGCGTCCCCCGCTTGAGGGATTCGGTGGCGGCCTCGGCCAGCCATGCGACCTCGACCGCGTCGGCGACCGTCGCACCGAGGACCGGCCCTCCCTTGGTCACCTCGACGAACGCGGCCAGTTCGGTGCGGAACGCCTCGGTGAAGCGGTCCATGAAGAAGTGGTGGGCGGGGCCAGTCGGAAAGTCGTTGCCGGGGTCCGTGTTCCGCAGGGGGGCGCCCTGGTCCCAGCCGGCGGCGACGCTGTCGTCGAACCCGTGGACCTCTAGGCGGCAGTCATAGCCGCGGGCGTTGTAACGGGCGTTGGACACCACGCCGAGCGCGCCGCCGTCGAACGTCACGATGACCGCGGCGGTGTCGACGTCGCCGTACTCGGTGAACAGCGGGTCACCCTGGACCGATCCGGTGGCGTACACCTCGACGGCGCGTTGGCCGGTGATCCAGTTGAGCACGTCGAAGTCGTGGACCGCGCAGTCGCGGAAGATGCCACCCGATCCCTTGATGTAGTCCAGCGGCGGGGGAGCGGGGTCCATCGTGGTGCTGCGCACCGTGTGCAGCTTCCCGAGCGACCCGTCGTCTACCGCACGCTTGGCCGCCGCGAACGCCGCGTCGTACCGGCGCTGGTAGCCGACCTGGACGGGAACGCCGGAGTCCAGGATGGCCTTCGCGACGCGGGCGCTCTCGACGGCCGTCGATGCGATGGGCTTCTCGCAGAACGTGGGGATGCCCCGCCCGACCGCGGCCAGGGTCAGCTCGGCGTGGGCGGGCGTGGCGGCTGAGACCACCACGCCGTCGACGCCCGAGGACAGCAGCTCCTCGACGGTCGCGACGTACCTGGCACCGTGCTTGGCGGCGACGGCCTCGGCCACGTCACCCCGCTCATCGGTGATCACCAGTTCGTCGATGCCTGCCAAGCCGCTGAGGGTTTCGGTGTGGAAGGCGCCGATGCGGCCCAGTCCGATTACGCCGAGGGTAGTCATGGAATTCTCCTTGTCGTGTGTTCCGCCAACGTGGCGTCGAGCTGTTCGGGGGTGAGTTCGTCGGCCAGTGCGGCCAGTACGGTGTCGACCTGGCTGGGGGGCGCGAGGCTGCCGATGGGCTGATCGCGGTCGAGGTTGGTGGGGAACGCGTAGCCCTCGGCCGTCGCGTTGACCGCGTTGCGAAGGTCGCGCTCCGGTCGGCCGGCGGCCTTCATGGAGAGAAGCGCTGGGTAGGTGGCTCGCACCATCGCGGCACGGTCCATCGCCTCCATGGCGCGTCCGAACGGCGAGGAAATCTGCAGCAGGTTGGCCATCCGGCGGATGTCGACGGACGTGTTGGCGCCCGCTCCGTGCATGAGCGCGGGGTTGAAGAAGACCGCGTCACCCTTTCGCAGCGGCACCTGCACCATGCGGGTGGCGAAGAAGTCGACGAACTCCTGCTCGTAGAAGGCGATGTATCCGCCTGCGAACTTCTGCGAGTGTGGCAGCAGCATCGTCGGCCCGCTCTCCAGCGGCATGTCGCAGTGCGCCACGGCGCCCTGCAGCGTCAAGACCGCCGACATGCGGTGCAGGTGCGCCGGGTAGGCCGACAGCTGATCCTGGTCGACGAAGCCGAGGTGGTAGTCACGGTGCGGAACCTGCGGTGCGCCACCGGGATTGACGACGTTGACCTGCGAGGTGACCTGGTATCGCGGCCCCAACCAGGCCTCGCACACCAGCGCAAGGGCGTCGTTTGCGTAGTAGTCGGCGAACACCTCGGGGGCGTGTAGCGCCAGCTTCTGGGCGGCGTTCCAGACGCGGTCGTTGACGCCTGCCTTGCCGAAGTGATCGCCAACGGCCCCGCCCGAGGCCCGTTGCACCTCGATCAAGGTGGCAAACGCCTCACTGGCGCGGTCCACGACGTCGTGCTCGAACGCGCCCTCGAAGACCACGATGCCAGGCCCGTCGGCCAACGCCGCGATCAGTTCGGTCTGCAACGCGCGCCGGTCGGCGGTCCCAAGGGTCTGGGCGGAGTAGACGAGCACACCCTCGCGGACGTCGGTCGCGAGTGGGTAGGCGGCAAGGTCGGTGCTCGTGGAGACCAACGCGCGGAAGTCGTCGAGGTCGCAGTCGGGCGCCTCGATCCACGCCCGGTGCGAAGTGGTGAGTGGGTAAGCCATGCCCGTTAGTCTTGCTGTGACCCGTGCCTCGATCAACACCAAAAAACCGTCAAAAAGACCTCAATCTCACGGAAGGGGAGAGGCGTGCCGCACCGCTACAAGGTCCGCGAGATCGCCCAGCAGTCCGGGCTGAGCGAGGCGACCGTCGACCGCGTCCTCAACGACCGGCCCGGCGTCCGCGAGAACACCCGAGCCGAGGTGGCGCAGGCCATCGCCGATCTCGACAAGCAGCGCGCGCAGTTGCGGCTCAACGGTCGTCGCTTCCTGATCGACGTCGTGATGCAGACCCCGCAGCGGTTCTCCGACGCCTTCCGGGCGGCGGTCGAGGCCGAGCTGCCCGCGTTCGCGCCTGCCATGCTGCGGGCTCGGTTCCACCTCTGGGAGTCGGGCACCACGGCTCAGATGGCCGACGCGCTCGGCAAGATCCGCGGCAGCCACGGCGTGGTGCTCAAGGCCCAGGACGCCCCGGAGGTCGCCGAGGCCGTCGACCGGCTGGTCGGCAGCGGCGTCCCGGTGGTCACCTACACGACCGACGTACCAACCAGCACCCGCTGCGCCTACGTCGGCATCGACAACCACGGTGCCGGGGTCACGGCGGCCTATCTGGTGGATCAGTGGCTGGGCTCGTCACCGTCGGGGGTGCTGATCACGTTGAGCGGCCCGGTGTTTCGCGGTGAGGGTGAGCGAGAAGTCGGCTTTCGGTCGGCGTTGCGTGGCTCGGGCCGCGAGGTCGTCGAGGTCAGCGACGGCGACGGCGTCGACGCCACCACCAAGCGCCTCGTCCTCGACGCTCTGCGGCGGCACCCCGGCGTGGAGGCCGTCTACTCACCCGGCGGCGGCAACGCCGCGACGATCGCCGCGTTCGAGGAGATCGGACGGGTGTGCCGTGTCTTAGTCGCCCACGATCTCGACGCCGACAACCGGCGACTGCTGCGCGAGGGCAAGGTGTCGGTGGTGCTGCACAACGACCTCAGGGCCGACGCACGGGTCGCCATGCGCCAGATCTTGCAGCAGCACGGTGCCCTTCCCTCGGAGCCCGTACGACCGACGCCGATTCAGGTGATCACCCCCTACAACGTGCCGGCGTGAGCGGCGAGTCGTCGATTCTCGGTGGGGCCGGATACCATTTCGCCTCACGGCGACTCCGGTGCGCCGACGAAGATCAGGAGATGGGAACGGTGCGGCCACAGCTCGTCGACGGCGTCACCGTCCTCGGTAACCTCGCAGTCGATCAGATCGACGGCGCTCCGCCGAGCCCCGGTGGCTGCGCCTCCTTCGCCGGCGTGGCGCTGGAGTACGCGGGCGGCGTCGGGCAGATCGTGGCCATGGGCGCGCCTGCCGACCACCACCTGTTCACCGGTGTCCTCGACCGGTTCGGCTCGCTGGTCCGCATCGTCGACTCCGATCGCACCGCCGGGTTCCGCCTGGACTACGTCGACGTCGACCACCGTGCGATGTCCGTCACGGCGCTGGGCCCCATCTGGGGCACCGACGAGATCGACACCGCCAACCCGGAGACGACGTGGGTGCACCTCGCTCCCCTGCTGCGCGCGGACTTCCCCGAGGAGACCCTGGCGCTCCTGGCCGAGCGTGGGCACAAGGTGGCCTACGACGGCCAGGGGCTGGTGCGCGCCGACCGGGTGGGCCCGCTCGCGGTGGACCGCGACTACCCCCACGGCCTGCTGCGTGACATCAGCGTGCTGAAGCTGGCCGAGGACGAGGCGCTCATCGTCGCCGACGGCGAATTCGACGCCTCGACGGCCGAACGCCTCGGCGTTCCCGAGATCCTGGTGACCCTCGGTTCGGAGGGCTGCGACATCTACACCGAGGGTGACGTCGTCCGGGTACCGGCCGCGTGGCGGGTCACCGGGGTACAGGCCACGGGCGCCGGGGACATGTTCACGGCGTGCTACGTCGCCAACCGGGCGGCCGGTGCCAGCCCGGTGGCCGCGGCCCGGCGGGCCAGCGAACTGGTCGCCCGCGAACTGGAGAAGCGGCTGCCCGTCCCGTCGCCCGATCGGGTGTAGGCGCTGGTCCCGTCGGGTTGATGTTGACACCCGTCAAG
This sequence comes from Mycobacterium yunnanensis, assembly GCF_025823185.1. Classification (GTDB taxonomy): domain Bacteria; phylum Actinomycetota; class Actinomycetes; order Mycobacteriales; family Mycobacteriaceae; genus Mycobacterium; species Mycobacterium yunnanensis. Next base: position 653,344 of record NZ_JACKVK010000013.1, on the reverse strand, counting down.
TTTTACCGGCCGGTAACCTCGCTCTTAGGATTCGGACCGCATCGAACGTGACGAAGACCACAAATCAGTGCTGGCTCCGCCGTCTTCGAGACTGTGAACAGGAGTTTTCCGGCCGGCCATCGGGCGACGCGCGTAGCCGTCCGGTAAAGCTCAACCTAAGAGCAGTGCAATAATCGGTACCGGTAGTGACAGATAAGAAGAGGTTGACGTCCACCCGGCGGCGCGGGCGCGAAAGCGCACTACCCAGCGACGCGGCAATGCCTCTACTTCATGACGTGTGAAAGGCGGCGGTCGTGACTGTGAGCGGCACCGAAGCCGAGACGAGTTCCTCTTCTCGGGAGAAGCTCGAAAAGGTCGTCATCCGCTTCGCGGGTGACTCGGGCGACGGCATGCAGCTGACGGGTGACCGGTTCACCACCGAGGCCGCCTTGTTCGGCAACGACCTTGCGACACAACCCAATTACCCCGCCGAGATCCGCGCACCACAGGGCACGCTGCCCGGCGTCTCGTCGTTCCAGATCCAGATCGCCGACTTCGACATCCTCACCGCAGGCGACCGTCCCGACGTGCTCGTCGCGATGAACCCGGCCGCACTGAAGGCCAACGTCGGCGACCTGCCCCGCGGCGGTCTCGTGATCGCCAACTCCGACGAGTTCACCAAGCGCAACCTCGCCAAGGTCGGCTACGAGGCCAACCCGCTGGAGACCGACGAACTCTCCGACTACGTCGTGCAGGCCGTCCCCATGACCACCCTCACCCTGGGCGCCGTCGAACAGATCGGCGCGACCAAGAAGGACGGCTCGCGGGCGAAGAACATGTTCGCCCTCGGGCTCCTGTCGTGGATGTACAACCGCGAACTCGAGCACAGCGAGCGGTTCATCCGAGAGAAGTTCGCCCGCAAGCCCGAGATCGCCGACGCCAACGTGCTCGCGCTCAAGGCCGGGTGGAACTACGGCGAGACCACCGAGGCGTTCGGCACCACCTATGAGGTGGCGCCCGCCAAGCTGCGCTCGGGCGAGTACCGGCAGGTCTCCGGCAACACGGCGTTGGCCTACGGCATCGTCGCCGCCGGCCAGCTCGCCGACACCCAGGTGGTGCTCGGCAGCTACCCGATCACGCCGGCCTCGGACATCTTGCACGAGCTCTCCAAGCACAAGAACTTCAACGTCCTGACCTTCCAGGCCGAGGACGAGATCGCGGGCATCGGCGCCGCTCTCGGCGCGTCCTACGGCGGCGCCCTCGGCGTCACCAGCACCTCGGGCCCCGGCGTCGCACTCAAGGCGGAGGCCATCGGCCTCGGCGTGATGGCCGAGCTGCCGCTGCTGGTGGTCGACGTGCAGCGCGGCGGTCCCTCCACCGGCTTGCCGACCAAGACCGAGCAGGCCGACCTGCTGCAGGCCCTGTTCGGCCGCAACGGCGAGTCCCCGGTTGCCGTGCTGGCGCCGCAGTCGCCGTCGGATTGCTTCGAGATCGCCGTGGAGGCGGCTCGCATCGCGCTCACCTACCGAACGCCGGTCATCCTGCTCTCTGACGGCGCGATCGCCAACGGCTCCGAGCCGTGGCGCATCCCTGACGTCAGCACCTTCGACGCCATCGATCACACCTTCGCCAAGGCCGGCGAGCCGTTCCAGCCCTACGCGCGGGATCCCGAGACGCTGGCCCGGCAATTCGCCGTTCCCGGTACGCCCGGCCTCGAGCACCGCATCGGGGGCCTGGAGTCGGCCAACGGCACGGGCAACATCTCCTACGAGCCCAAGAACCACGACCTGATGGTGCGGTTGCGCCAGGCGAAGATCGACGGCATCACGGTGCCCGACGTCGTCGTCGACGACCCCAGCGGCGAGGCCGAACTCCTGATCGTCGGGTGGGGCAGCTCCTACGGGCCCATCGGCGAAGCCTGCCGTCGCGCGCGCCGCACGGGTGTCAAGGTGGCGCACGCCCACGTACGGCACCTGAATCCCTTGCCCGCCAACCTCGGCGACGTGCTGCGCCAGTACCCCAACGTGGTGCTGCCGGAGATGAACCTCGGTCAGTTCGCGCTGCTGCTGCGCGGCAAGTACCTCGTCGACGTGCAGTCGGTGACGAAGGTGGAGGGCATGGCCTTCCTCGCCGAGGAGATCGAAGGCATCATCGAATCGGCCCTCGACGGAACGTTGCGTGACAAGGAGACCGACAAGGCGAAGTTCGCCCGGTTGGCGGCGGCCACCATCGAGAGTGCGGCGACGGCCGAAGGAGCGGATGAATGACTGACGAGCGCTTGCGCGAGGAAACGATATGACTGACCTGATTGGTTCGGATCTGGGACTGACGGCGCTCACCAAGACGAGCGGGGTGCCGACCACCGACGAGCCGCAGAAGGCAAAGGACTTCGCCAGCGACCAGGAGGTGCGCTGGTGCCCGGGCTGCGGTGACTACGTCATCCTCAACACCATCCGCAGCTTCCTTCCCGAGCTCGGGCTCAAGCGCGAGAACATGGTCTTCGTCAGCGGCATCGGCTGCTCCAGCCGGTTCCCCTACTACCTGGAGACCTACGGCCTGCACTCGATCCACGGCCGCGCCCCGACCTTCGCCACCGGCCTGGCGCTGGCCCGCGACGACCTGTCGGTGTGGGTCGTCACCGGTGACGGCGACGCGTTGTCCATCGGCGGCAACCACCTGATTCACGCGCTGCGCCGCAACGTCAACATCACGATCCTGCTGTTCAACAACCGGATCTACGGGCTGACCAAGGGGCAGTACTCGCCGACCTCGGAGGTCGGCAAGGTCACCAAGACCTCGCCCATGGGGTCCATCGACCACCCCTTCAACCCGGTGTCGCTGGCGCTGGGCGCAGAGGCCACGTTCGTCGGGCGCGCCCTGGACTCGGACAAGAAGGGCCTGACCGAGGTGCTGCGGGCGGCCGCCAGCCACCGCGGCGCCGCCCTTGTCGAGATCATGCAGGACTGCCCGATCTTCAACGACGGCTCCTTCGACGCGCTGCGCAAGGAGGGCTCCGAGGACCGGCTGGTCAGCGTCCGGCACGGGGAACCGATCATCTTCGGCGCCGACGGTGCCTACTGCGTGGTGAGGTCGGGCTTCGGACTGGAGGTCGCCAAGACCGCCGACGTGTCCGCCGACCAGATCGTGGTGCACGACGCGACGATCGACGATCCCGCGTACGCGTTCGCACTGTCGCGGCTGTCCGAGCAGAACCTCGAGCACACGGTCATGGGCATCTTCCGTCAGGTGAGTCGCCCGACGTATGACGAGATGGCGCGCAATCAGGTGACCTCTGCGATGGAATCCAAGCCCCACGACACCGCGGCTCTGCAATCCTTGCTTCGTGGCAAGGACACCTGGAACGTCGAGTAACGACACGGCCCCTCGGGCTCCGCTCGCCGGCATCGTGCTGGCAGGCGGAGCCTCGAGGCGAATGGGGCGCGACAAGGCGACCCTGGAGCTCGACGGTCGCACGTTCGTGGAACGGGCCGTGCGCACGGTGGCGGGCCGGTGCGCGCCCGTGTTCGTCGTCGCGGCGCCCGGTCAGCCGCTGCCCACGCTTGACGCCGAGGTGTTGCGCGACGACGTCCGTGGAGTCGGTCCGCTGCTCGCGACGGCCAGGGGTTTGCGCGCGGCTGCCGAGGCCGGGATGGAGCGAGCCTTCGTCTGTGCCGTCGACATGCCCTATCTCGCCGCCGAGCTGATCGACGAGCTGGTGGGGCCGTCCGTACGGCTCGGCGCCGCCGTGGTGCTGCCGTGGGACGGCCGTGACCACTATCTGGCCGGTGTCTACCGAACCGATCTCGCCGAACGCGCCGATGCGTTGGTGGCCGCGGGTGAACGCAGCATGCGCGCCCTGGTCGACGTCGTCGACGTGCAGCGCGTGGTGATGGACGAACAGCGGTCGCTGGCCAACCTGAACGCACCTGCCGACCTGCCCTAGTTTGGTTCAGCAAATGGCGAATTGTGTCGTCGACGACGACCAATTCGACGCACTCCGCCGTTATCGCCGCCACGAACCGCCATATTGGGTGGATTTCCCTTCGGGCAACCGGCATACGCATCGTGGTTCGGCGATTCGCAGGGGCCTCACAACGTATTCGTAATGCGTTGCAGCCCAACGGGTTGGAGAGCGTCTCGGGGAAGGGCATTCGGCGAAAGTCACCGCACCACAATGGCTTCGACGCGACCATTGATCGAATGGTCCAATTCGGTTGTCGCGGAATGGCGACCGTGATCGGGCGGCCGGGAGATTGGGGGTGCCGGTCAGTCCTCCGCAGGTGGCGCCTGGTGTGTTCCAATGCGTTGCGCGCGTGATGATTTCACTCGTGGTCGGTTAGGCCCGTCGACCATCCTTCGATTGGTCCGCGTCTGATCGGTCTGTCAAAGTTACTGGCGGGCAGTGACTTTCATCTTCGCGTGCAGGTTGACGTTGCGTCGCGCCAGCGAACGTCCATTCGGTGGCGTCCCGGAAGGAACTGCGAATGTGCCTGGTGGAGAGCCGTTTCGAGTGATGCGTGTGACTGTTGTGACTAACTTCCGTGCGCCACGTCACACGATGGGCGTGATTTGACTCACGAAATGTGTAGCGCGCGTCCAGATGCCTTGTGCTGCTAACCATCCGTGATGACCTGCGAAGACGCCGGGATCTCGTGTCGTTATCGATTCGTTATCGGACGGCCCCACCCGTGTCGGCAGGTTTCGTCTTGGCGATCGACGTTTGTATGTTTCAAGGGTCTCCACGAATGGAGCAAATCAAACACATCACGAACCAGCGTGTGAGTGGGGCGGCCTCGAGGCCCGAACGAGATTCGGCGCCGAGACCGCCGCCGGGTGACAACCCGGCGTGGCATGTCGAGCCGCCCGCTGTCGTGCCCGACCGAGACGGCACGATCCAGAGCCTCCCGCCTGTCCGACAGGCAGTACGCCCGCGCTCAGCGCGGGTGTCCTTGGTGCGCGCGTGGCGGAAGGACAGAAGTTGAAGAACACCCGCAAGACGCTTGGCCTGGCCACCATCGCCGGGGCGCTCGCCGTGGCCCCGATCGCGCTAGGAGCCGGGACCGCGCATGCGGACGGCGGAGTCAACTGGGATGCCGTCGCAGCGTGCGAGTCGGGCGGCAACTGGTCGACCGCCACGGGTAACGGGTACTACGGCGGACTGCAGTTCACGATGAGCACCTGGCGTGCCAACGGTGGATCCGGTTCGCCCCACCAGGCCAGCAAGGACGAACAGATCCGCGTGGCCAACAACGTGTTGAAGAGCCAGGGCATCGGCGCCTGGCCGGTCTGCGGACGCCGCGGCTAGATCGGCGACGAGGCGACCAGCGGCGCCGGGCGACCAGCCCGGCGCCGCTGTCGTCTCTAGTCCCGCCTACCTCGTGCTTCTCTGGCTTCCGTCACGTCTCGATAAAGAACTTCGGACACTTCTGTAACGCCTGTGACCGACCCCACGAAGCAATGGTTGACCGCGTCAATTTGCCACTGGCTACCGCGGTCCTCGTGTCAACCGGTCGGGGAAGGACCGCACTCGTGACGATTCTGGGATTCGGCAAGGCGCAGAAGGCACTCACCAGCGGGCTCAAGCTCGTCCTCCTCGCCGGTGCGTTCGCGATCGTCGCCATGGCGATGTCGACCGGCATGTCGGCTGGCACCGCCCACGCGGACTCGATGAACTGGGACGCCGTCGCGCAGTGCGAGTCGGGCGGCAACTGGGCCGCCAGCACCGGCAACGGCCACTACGGCGGTCTGCAGTTCAAGCCGGCCACCTGGAGCGCCAACGGCGGCGTCGGTTCGCCCGCCGCGGCGTCACGGGCCGAGCAGATCCGCGTCGCCGAGAACGTCCTCGCCAGCCAGGGTCCCGGCGCCTGGCCCACGTGCGGTGCCAAGGGCGGTGCGCCGACGGTGTGGAACGTCTCCTCCATCACCCCGGCACAGCCCGCGACCGGTTGCCAGGCAATGCCTACCCAGGGACTGCTCGGCCTCATCAACCCCCGCCAGATGTGCTCGGCGCTGCTCAACCCGATGGGCGCGCTGACCGGTCGGAGCTGAGCGCGAAGGCCGACCGCCCGGCCACCGCGGCCAGATGTCGGCGCAGGACCACCTCCGGTACTGCCGCCGACGCCCGCATCGCCGCCGCTCCCAGCAGTGCAGGACGCGCGTTGACGATCCGCCCGAACAGCCGCGACTCGCGGGTCAGCGCGAGCGTCCGCGGTCGGCGCAGCTCGGTGTACCTCGCGAACGCGCCGGGAAGATCGTCGACGACGTCGACGCAGTGCGCCAACGTGGCGGCGTCCTCCAGACCCTGGCAGCCACCCTGGCCGAGATGCGGGCGCATGGGATGTGCGGCGTCGCCGACGAGCACGACGGTCCCGCGCGACCACTGGCGGGCGGGCTCGCGGTCGTAGAGGTCGGTGCGCAGCACGTCGGCCGGATCGGTGGCCGCCAGCAGCGCAGGCACCGGATCGGCCCAGCCGGCGTACATCCTCCTCAGGTGGGTGAGTTCACCGCCGGGGCAGGCCGTGCCCTCTGGACGCCGCTCGGTGCCGAACCAGTAGGTGTGCCCGGCTCCGAGTGGCACGTGGCCGAATTCGGTTCCCACGCCCACTGTTTCGCCGGCCAGAGTCGGGTCCAGACCACAGTGGGCGACGCCGCGCCAGGCGGTGTAGCCGGCATAGCGGCGGCGCAGCGTTCCGTTCAGGTGGCGGGCCACCGTCGAACCGACACCGTCGGCACCGATCACCGCCGTCGCCTCGCGGGTCGTCCCGTCCGACGTCGTGACGCACACCCCGGTCGCGGTGACGACGAGTTCGGTTGCCGCGAGGCCGGTTTCGACGGTGCCCTCGGTGAGCGCGTCGGAGAGGACGCGGGTCAGCACCGACCGCCGCAGAACCACGAGCGGCTCGCCAAGAGCCGCGACGATCCGTTCCGGGGCCGGACGTCGCAGCCACGTCCCGTTCGACCATCGCAGCGCTCCCGCGGAGACCCGACTCCCGGACTCGCGGACGGCGTCGCCGAGACCGATGCGGTCCAAGGCGGCCAAGGCATTCGGCCAGATTGTGATGGCCGTGCCCGACGAGGCGTCGACGCGCTCCTCGAGGACCGTCACCCGGTGCCCTCGGCGTTGCAACGCGACCGCGGTCGCCAGTCCCGAGATGCCGGCGCCGACGACGAGGAAGCTGGGGCTCACGCCCCCGACGCTATCGGCCCGGTGTCGGGAGGTCGAACACCAGCAGGGTGCTCGAGGCCGTCGCGACGATTGCGCCGGATCCGTCGGTGACGACACCCTCGGTGAAGCCGACGCGCGACCCGGCCTTGACGACGGTTCCGGTCGCCGTCAGCGGCCCGCTGGTGGTGCGCACGCCCTTGAGGTAGTTGACCTTGATCTCGATCGACGTGTAGCCCTTGCCCTGCGGCAGCGTGCTGTGCAGCGCGCACCCTGCCACCGAATCGAGCAGGGTGCACACCAGTCCGCCGTGCACGGCGCCGATCGGGTTGTAGGCCGAGTCGTCGGGTTCGCAGGTGAACACCACGCGGCCTGGTTCGACGGCGGACATGGTGAACGACATCAATCCGGAGATCGGCGGTGGCGGCAGGATGCCGTCGACCATCGCGCGCAGGTAGTCGATGCCCGGCATGGACAGGCCCTTGGCCGTGGTGGGGGTGGGGTCGTGCCAGGTGACGACCTTCGAGCGCTCCTCGCCCCATCCCTCGTTGCCGGTCACGTCGTCTCCTCGGGTCGGACTAAGGGGCGGTAGCGGCGTCGACGCAGTGGGTCGTCGGGGGCCACGGCATGTTCGCTGCCCCAGGCCAGCAGTGCGTCCAGCACGGGCAGCAGGCCGCGACCCGCCGCGGTCAGGCCGTACTCGTCGCGCGGTGGATGCTCGTGGTAGGTGGTTCGGTCGACGATGCCCGCCGCCTCCAACGTCTTGAGTCGGGCGGCGACCCGGTCGCGAGGCGCGCCGGTGCCCGCCACGATCTCGCCGAACCGGCACGAACCAAGGGCGATCTCGCGGACGACGAGCAGCGCCCACTTCTCGCCGACGACGGTCAACGCGGCGGCGATCGGACACGGGCGGCCTGCGAGATCGGCGAGCGGAGTGGTCGGCACGGTGTTAGCGTGCCAGGAGTGAGTTTGAAAATCAAACCATCAGTCGAGGCCTGCTCCCTGGCGCCCGTCGCGGCGGGCACGGCACTGGTGCTGGTCACCTACGTCACGCCGATGGCCACGCTGACCGCGACCGTCGCCGGCCTGCGCGCCGGAGTCGCGGCGGGACCGTGGTTGCTCAACTCCATGTCGATCGGCCTGGCCGCCGGCCTGCTGGCCGCGGGCGTGGTCGGAGACAACGTGGGCCGCCGCCGGGTCTACGTCACGGGTCTGGTCGCCATGGCACTGGGCGCCGTCGCCTGCGGCGTCGCATGGAGTGCGGTGGGATTCGTCGCGGGTCGCGTGCTGGGGAGTGGGCGGTGCGGCCGTACTGGCCTGCGGTCTGGCGATTCTCGCTCGTGACTTCACCGAGCCCCGCCGGCGCACCCACGCGACGGCGGTGTGGGGCACGAGCGTCGGCCTGGGGATCACGGTGGGCGCGGTGCTGTCGGCCGCCGTTGGCGCAGCGCACTGGCGCGGACCCTATGTGGCCGTTGCCGCGGTTGCGCTGATCCTCCTGTGGCCCAGTCTCACTCGCATCGGTGACTCACGCGCGGCCGGTCGACGACGGCTCGACGGCGGCGGGCTGGCACTGTTCTCGTAGGCGATGATCCTGCTGGTGTGCGCACTGACTCTGGGACGCAACGGTATTCACCCGACGCCAGTGGTGCTCGGAATTACCGGATTGCTGGCGCTCGTCGGCTTCGGAGTCGTGGAAGCCCGCGTCCGCGACCCCCTCGTCGAGCTTCGACTCCTCCGCCACCAGCGCTTCCGGGCTGCCACCATCGGCTCCTTCGTGCTGGGCACGGGCGTCATCGCCACCGTGTCCTTCGTTCCGACGCTGGCCCAGACGGGCCTCAACGCCGGCATCTGGCCGGCCAGCCTGCTGGTCGTCGTGTGGTCCGGCACGAGTGTGGTGACGGCCTTCCTGTCCCGCCTCGTACGGCACCCGATGACCGGTCCCGTACCGATCGCGGTCGCCCTCGTCGTCGTCGCGGTGGGCCAAGCCCTCGGCTTCGGCGTGACCACCGAGTCCAGCCCGTGGCGACTGGTGCCGTCGCTGTTCGTCGCCGGTGTGGCGACGGGTCTGCTCAACGCGCTGCTGGGTCGCGAGGCCGTCGCCAGCGTGCACGCCGACCGGGCGGCGATGGGAAGCGGGGCCAACAACACCGCCCGTTACTTCGGCGCGGCGGTCGGCATCACCTCCTTCGTCGTCGTCGCCACCCACGCCGGCGACGACCTGGCGGCCGGCTGGAACGTGGCGATCGCCATGTCTGCGTCGATCTCGCTGGTTGGCGCCGGTGCGGTGGCCCTGGCGGGTAGGAGCTCGCGCCACCCGCGCCACTGACCCGGATGTGTGGTTTCCTCGACGGAGACTGCCATGACGCCCGCCATCGAATTCACCAGCGTGCCCCCGTGGGCCGTCGCGCCTCGCCGCGCGGACGCCGACGTCACCGGCCGGTACTGGACGGTGATCGCCTTCGCAGGCGGCGAACCCACGGCCGACGAGTGGATCGGGCAGATCCGGCACCGTCACCCCGATGCCGGTGCCCGCGTGCACCGGGTCGGCGACGACGACGCGGCCCGGGCTGCGCTCGAGGCCGACGTCGCCACCGCCCGCGTGGGGTGGCGCCTGCTGATCGCCGGGCCTGCGGACGCCTGCCTGCGGCTGCGCGCCCGCGCGCTGCGCCTCGGGATCGGCGACGACGAGATCACCGTCGCCAGCACCGACGTGGCCGACAGGGACGTCCATTGCGCGCACTGCCGCACCGTGACCCACGCGACCGTTCCACTGGGCGGAGTCCTGGATTGCCACGGCTGCCGGCGACCGCTCGCAGTGCAGGCCCACGTGTCGCGGCGCCTCGGCGCGCACCTCGGGGTGCTGGCGTGATCGGCCTCGCCCTCGACGTCGTCGGCGTCGACGACCGCATTCCCGGAATCCGGTCGCTGACCCTGGCCCGGCCCGACGGCGGCCCGCTGCCGTCGTTCGTCCCGGGCAGCCACCTCGTGGTGGAGTGCGGTCCGGTGCTCAACGCATACTCCCTCACCGGCGACGGCGCGAGCCCGGTCACCTACGCCATCTCGGTGCTGTCGTGCCCCGGCGGTTCCGGTGGCTCCCAATGGATCCACGGTCTGAGCGTTGGCGACGTCGTCGGCGTCCACGGTCCGCGCAGCGCATTCGCACCCGTGCTGAGTGCCACGCGGCATCTGCTGGTGGCGGCGGGCATCGGAATCACCCCGATGGTGTCGCACCTGCGCAGCGCCCGGCGCTGGCGCCGGCCGGTCGAGCTGCTCTACGTCCACCGCCCCGGCCGGGGCGCGCACCTCGACGACGTCGACGCCCTCGCCGAATCGGCATCGGTCTTCACCGACCGCGAATCGTTCACCGCGGCAGTCGACGACGCGCTGGGACGCCAGCCTCTCGGCACGCACCTCTACCTCTGCGGCCCCGCGGCCTTCATGGCCGAGGTCACCGCGCGGGCCACCGCCTGGGGCTGGCCGGCCAGCCGGGTGCACGTCGAACACTTCGGCACGGACGCCTTCGACCCCGGCGAACCGTTCGACGTCCACCTGAGGACCACCGGCGAGACGTTCACCGTCGGCGCGGGAGTCTCGCTGTTGGAGGCCCTCCTGGCGCGCGGCGTCGACGTGCCCAACCTGTGCCGTCGAGGCGTCTGCGGGGAATGCCGCGTCGAGGTCACCGCCGGGGACGTGTTGCACCGGGATCTGTTCCTCGGTGAGCGGGAGCGGGCGGCAGGCGACTCGATGATGTGCTGCGTGTCGCGGGCAGCCGGAGCCCGGCTGGAGTTGGCACCATGACCTCCGTAGCGTCGAATCGGTTGGCCGCCTTCCCCTTTCCGTTCACCGCCGACAGCTACCGCTACAGCACCAATCTGGCACCGGCGGGCACCGCGGTGACGACCGCGACCGGCCGGTGGGGTGAGCGGATCGTCGACGTCGACGCGCACTACGAGACCGAATTGGCTGAGCGGGCGGCGATCCTGGCCGCCGACCCCGGCCGGCACGCCGTGCTGGCACACATGCGGCCCGCGTCCTGGGACGCGATGCTGACGCTGATGCGGGAACTGGCCGCCACCTACCCCGAGACGATGATGCTCACCGGCGACGGCACCAGCTGGCACTGGCACAACGCTCGGCTGGGCGTCACCGCGGACTTCGTCGTCGGCGACGAGTCGACCCTGCCCGCCGAGCCGCTGGCCTTCATCGCCGCCCAGATGCAGGACGACGTCGTCCTGCTCGACGAGCGCGGCGGCGAACTGTTCGTCGACGCCGGGGTGGTGACCTTCGCCGCAGCCTGGTCGTTCGGCTTCGACGTCGGCATGGAATTCCTCGACGTGCACGGCCCGGTGCCGAGGCTTCGCGAGAGCGGGGTGATCACCAGAGCCCGCGACTTCATCCTGCGTCTGCAGCCGGGGGAGGCCTATCGGCGCACCAACTGGTCGATGGCCGTGGGTTCGCGCCTGGACCAGTCGCTGGAGCGCTATCCGGAATGGGCATCGGAGCGCGCCGCGGCCGCCAGCGCCGACGACGACGCGTTCGGCCGCCTCGTGCATCTTCGCGTGGAGGTGCAACACCTCATCGGGCTGCCCGAGACCGGTGCGGTGTGCTTCCTGATCCGGACCTACCTGCTGTCCCTCGCGGACCTGGCCACCGTCGAGCCGTGGCGACTGCGCACCGCGGCGGTCGTGGCCGAGCTGCCCGAGGACCTGGCCGACTACAAGGGATTCGCAGCCCACCGCGACCGCATCGTGGCGTGGCTCGACACGCACGGAGGACCATGACACCGACGCCGACCCCCTTCGCCGATCTCGACGCGTTCCTGGCACTGCCAAGGGTCTCCGGTCTGGCGGTGTCGCCGAACGGGTCGCGCGCCGTCGCAGGTGTCGGCGAGCTGAACGCCAAGGGCACCGAATACGTCACTGCCATCTGGGAACTCGACGTCACCGGCCGGCGCGCCGCGCGCCGCTTGACCCGAGGCGCCACGGGGGAGTCGGCGCCGGCCTTCACCGCCGACGGGGATCTGCTCTTCCTCGCCAAGCGCGAAGCTCCCGACGCCGACGGCGGCCAGCCGACGGCGTCGCTGTGGCGGCTGCCCGCAGGCGGCGGGGAAGCGGTCGCCGTGCTGGACCTCGCCGGTGGCGTCGACGCGATCCACGCCGCGCGAGCCGCCGACGTCACGCTGGTCACCGCGCCGCTGATGCCCTCGGCCGTCGACGTCACCGACGACGCGAGGGTGCGGGCCCTGCGCACCGACGGCAAGATCTCCGCGGTGCTGCACACGGGATATCCCGTCCGGCACTGGGATCACGACATCGGTCCCGCCGAACCACATCTCGTCGACGCCTCCGGCCCGCGGGACGTGACGCCGCGTCCCGGTGGTGGCCTGCGCGAGGCCGACGTCGACCTCAGCGCCGACGGACGGTTCGCCGTCGCGTCGTGGGCCGTGCCTGGTCCCGGCGCGTCGATCCGCCGATCCTTGATCCGCGTCGACGTCGCCACGGGCACCCGGACGACGATCGTCGACGACCCGAGCGCCGACCTTGGCGCCCCGGCCATCTCGCCCGACGGGTCGGCGGTGGCGTTCATCCGCGAGTCGCATTCGACGCCGCAGGCGGCGCCGCGAATGACGCTGTGCGTCATGCCGTTCGGCGGTCCCGTGGCCACGATCGCCGGCGACTGGGACAGGTGGCCCGCCACGGTGGCGTGGACGCACGACGGGTCCACCCTCGTCGTCAGCGCCGACGAGGGCGGGCGACGACCGATCTTCCTCGTCGACCCGGCAGACTCCTCGGTGACGCGACTGACGGCCGACGACTACGGCTACACCGACGTCCACCCCGCGCCCGGCGGTGCGATCCTCGCGCTGCGAAGCTCGTACTCCGAACCACCGCACCCCGTCCGCGTCGACCCCGACGGCACCGTCACGGTCTTGCCCTGCATGGCCGCCCCCGAGGTGCCCGGCGAGGTGGCCGACGTCTCCACTGTCGCCGACGACGGAACCGAGATCTGGTCGTGGCTGGTGCTCCCCGACTCGGACGCGCCGGCGCCGCTCGTGCTGTGGATTCACGGCGGTCCGCTGGGTAGCTGGAACACCTGGCACTGGCGGTGGAACCCGTGGCTGCTGGCTGCCCGCGGCTACGCCGTCCTGCTGCCCGACCCGGCCCTGTCCACCGGGTACGGTCAGGACTTCGTCCAACGTGGCTGGGGGGCTTGGGGATTCGCGCCGTATACCGACCTGATGGCCGCCGTCGACGGTGCGCTGAAGCACCCGAGGGTCGACGCGAACCGCACCGCGGCGATGGGCGGATCCTTCGGCGGCTACATGGCCAACTGGATCGCGGGCCACACCGACCGGTTCGACGCCGTCGTCACCCACGCCAGCCTGTGGGCACTCGACCAGTTCGGGCCGACCACCGACGGCGCCTACTGGTGGGCGCGGGAGATGACCGCGGAGATGGCCGAACGCAATTCACCGCACCGCGACGTCGGCGAGATCGTCACCCCGACGCTCGTGATCCACGGCGACAAGGACTATCGGGTGCCGATCGGGGAAGGGCTACGGCTCTGGTTCGACCTTCTGACCCGGTCCGGGCTGCCCGCCGCCGACGACGGCACCAGCCCGCACCGGTTCCTCTACTTCCCGACCGAGGGGCACTGGGTGCTCGCCCCGCAGCACACCAAGATCTGGTACCAGGTCGTCCTGGGGTTCTTGGGGCGGCACCTGCTCGACGAACCCGAGGTGCGTCCCGACACGCTCGGATGACGCCCCGGTAGCTTGGGGCCATGACCGAAGCGCAGCGTGAATTCGACATCGTGCTCTACGGGGCGACGGGTTTCGTCGGCAAGTTGACCGCGCAGTACCTGGCCGCGGCGGGCGGTCCGGCACGCATCGCCCTGGCAGGACGTTCGGTGGCCAAGCTCCGCGACGTCCGCGACTCCCTCGGCGAGGCGGCCAAGGAATGGGAGCTGATCGAGGCCGAGGCCGGCCAGCCGTCCACCCTCAACGACATGGCGTCGCGCACCCGCGTGGTCGTCGCCACCGTCGGGCCCTATACGAAGTACGGACTGCCCGTGGTGGCGGCCTGCGCGGCGGCGGGAACCGACTACGCCGATCTCACCGGCGAGACGATGTTCATCAGGGAGAGCGTCGACCTGTACGGCAAGGAGGCCGCCGACAACGGCGCCCGCATCGTGCACTCCTGCGGATTCGACTCCGTCCCTTCGGATCTCACGGTGTACGCGCTGTACAAGCGGGCGATCGCCGACGGTGCCGGTGAACTGGGAGAGACGAACTTCGTCCTCCGCGGGTTCGCCGGCGGCGTGTCCGGTGGCACCGCGGCGTCGATGATCGAGGTCATGCACACCGCGTCGACCGATCCCGAGGCGCGCCGCGCGATGACCGACCCGTACACCCTCAGCACCGACCGGGCCGCCGAGCCCGAATTCGGGCACCAGTCCGATACGCCGTGGCGTCGAGGGCGCGACATCGCCCCCGAACTCGACGGCGTCTGGACGGGCGCGTTCGTGATGGGCGTGGCGAACTCGCGAACCGTCCGGCGCAGCAACGCCTTGCTCGACTGGGCCTACGGCCGGTCGTTCCGGTATGCGGAGAACATGAGCATGGGGTCCTCAGTGGTGGCGCCCGTCGCGGCCGCGCTGGGAACGGCGGCCAACGCCGCCGTCCTGGCCCTCGGCAGCCGCTACTTCGACAAGGTGCCCCGCGGTCTGGTCGAGCGGATCCTGCCCAAGCCGGGGACGGGGCCCAGTGAGAAGGCCCGCGAGAACGGGCACTACACGGTCGAGACGTACACCACGACCACGACCGGTGCCCGTTACCGGGCGACGATGTCGCAGAAGGGCGACCCCGGCTACAAGGCGACGGCGGTGCTGCTCGGCGAGTGCGGGCTGGCGCTCGCGCTGGACCGCGACGCGTTGTCCGACCTGCGCGGCGTCCTCACCCCGGCCACGGCCCTCGGCGACGCGCTGCTCACCCGCCTTCCCGACGCAGGCGTGACGCTGCGGACCGAACGGCTGTAACCGGCGATCGTTGGGTCTACTGTCGCCACCATGGCCGGCCTCGACGAACTGTTCGATCAAATCCCCACCGCCGAGATCGCCCGCAAGCTGGGCGCCGACGAGGGCGAGGTGGACAGCGCCGTGCACACCCTGGTGCCGCTGCTGGTCGGTGGCCTGCGACAAAACGCCCGGGATCCGGAGCACGCCGCCGGCATCGAGAACGCTGCGGGCACGCACGCCGCGAGCGGATTGCTCGACGGCGGCGTCAGCGTCGACCAGGTCGACGAGGCCGACGGGTCCAAGGCCGTCGCGAAGATCTTCGGCGGCAACGACAGCACCCAGGTCGCCGCGGCGCTCTCGGGCGGTGGCGCGGGCAACGGCGACCTGATGAAGCGGCTGCTGCCGATCCTGGCGCCCATCGTGCTCGCCTACGTCGGCAAGCAACTCTCCACCGGCTCCGGAGGCATCGGTGACATCCTTGGCACCATCCTCACCGGTGCCGCCAAGGGCGGCGGGGGGCGGTCGGACAACCCGCTCGGCAGCATCCTCGGGGGCGTGCTCGGCGGCGGGCAGGGCGGCGGGGGACTCGGCGACATCCTCGGTGGGCTGCTCGGCGGCAAGCGCTGACCTGCGATCTCGGACCGGCGCCGGACTGCTCGCGAGGAGTTCCTACACTGTCGAGGTGACCGTCAGCCCGAAATCCGCAGACAACCCAGGGGTGCAGGCCCTTCCGAAGTCGTGGGACCCGGCCACGGTCGAGACCGAGCTGTACCAGGGCTGGGTCGACGCGGGCTACTTCACCGCCGACCCGTCCAGCGACAAGCCGCCGTACTCGATCGTGCTGCCTCCGCCCAACGTGACGGGCAGCTTGCACATGGGCCACGCACTGGACCACACGCTGATGGACGCCCTGACCCGCCGCAAGCGAATGCAGGGCTACGAGGTGTTGTGGTTGCCCGGCATGGACCACGCGGGCATCGCCACCCAGAGCGTGGTCGAGAAGCAACTCGCCGCCGACGGCAGGACCAAGGAAGACCTCGGCCGCGAGTCGTTCGTCGAGAAGGTGTGGGACTGGAAGCGCGAGTCCGGCGGCACGATCGGCGCGCAGATGCGGCGGATCGGAGACGGCGTCGACTGGAGCCGTGACCGCTTCACCATGGACGAGGGTTTGTCTCGCGCGGTGCGGACGATCTTCAAGCGCCTCTACGACGCGGGTCTGATCTACCAGGCCGAGCGGTTGGTCAACTGGTCGCCGGTGCTGCAGACCGCCATCTCCGACCTGGAGGTCAAGTACTCCGACGTCGAGGGCGAACTGGTCTCGTTCCGCTACGGCTCGATGGACGATGCCGAACCGCACCTGGTGGTGGCCACCACGCGCATCGAGACGATGCTCGGTGACACCGCGATCGCCGTGCACCCCGACGACGACCGCTACCGCGCACTGGTCGGCCAGACCCTGCCCCACCCGTTCCTCGACACCCGGGTCGTCGTGGTGGCCGACGCGCACGTCGACCCCGAATTCGGCACCGGCGCAGTCAAGGTCACGCCCGCGCACGATCCCAACGACTTCGAGATCGGCCTTCGCCACGACCTGCCGATGCCGTCGATCATGGACACGAAGGGCCGTATCGCCGGCACCGGGACCCGGTTCGACGGGATGGACCGCTTCGAGGCCCGCGTCGAGGTGCGGGAGGCGCTCGCCGAGCAGGGGCGCATCGTCGCCGAGAAGCGGCCGTATCTGCACAGCGTCGGGCACTCCGAGCGCAGCGGGGAGCCCATCGAACCGCGGCTGAGCCTGCAGTGGTGGGTGCGGGTGGAGTCCCTGGCCAAGGCCGCGGGCGACGCAGTGCGCAACGGCGACACCGTGATTCACCCGGCCAGCCTGGAGCCCCGGTGGTTCGCCTGGGTCGACGACATGCACGACTGGTGCATCTCGCGGCAGCTGTGGTGGGGTCACCGGATCCCGGTCTGGCACGGCCCCAACGGCGAGAAGGTGTGCGTCGGACCGGACGAGACGCCGCCCGAGGGCTGGGAGCAGGACCCCGACGTGCTGGACACGTGGTTCTCCTCGGCGCTGTGGCCGTTCTCCACGATGGGCTGGCCCGACCGCACCCCGGAACTCGAGAAGTTCTATCCGACATCGGTTCTCGTCACCGGCTACGACATCATCTTCTTCTGGGTGGCCCGGATGATGATGTTCGGCACGTTCGTCGGCGACGACGACGCGATCACCGCCGGCGGCACGCGCGGCAGGCAGGTGCCGTTCGAGAACGTGTTCCTGCACGGTCTGATTCGCGACGAGTTCGGCCGCAAGATGAGCAAGTCCAAGGGCAACGGCATCGACCCCCTCGACTGGGTCGACACCTACGGTGCGGATGCGTTGCGCTTCACCCTGGCGCGTGGCGCCAACCCGGGCGGCGACATGTCGATCGGCGAGGACTACGCCCGTGCCTCGCGGAACTTCGCGACCAAGCTGTTCAACGCCACCAAGTTCGCGTTGATGAACGGTGCGACCTTGGCACCACTGCCTGCCCCCGAGGACCTGACCGACGCCGACCGCTGGATCCTCGGCAGGTTGGAAGAGGTTCGCGCAGAAGTCGACTCGGCGTTCGACCGCTACGAATTCAGCCGGGCGTGCGAGTCGCTGTACCACTTCGCCTGGGACGAGTTCTGCGACTGGTACCTGGAGCTGGCGAAGGTGCAGTTGGCCGACCACCCCGACGGGCCGACCAACGCGGTGCTCGCCGCCGTGCTGGACAGCTTGCTCAAGCTGCTGCACCCCGTCATGCCGTTCGTGACCGAGACGCTGTGGAAGGCGCTCACCGGACGCGAGTCGCTGGTGATCGCGCCGTGGCCCGAGCCGTCGGGGTTCGCCCTCGACGACGTCGCCGGTCGCCGGGTCGCCGACATGCAGAAGCTCGTCACCGAGGTCCGCCGGTTCCGCAGCGACCAGGGCCTCAACGACCGGCAACGGGTTCCCGCTCGCCTGGTCGGCGTCGCGGAGGCGGACCTGACGACCCAGATCGCGGCCGTCACCTCGCTGGCCTGGCTGACCGAACCCGCCGACGGGTTCACCCCGTCGGCCGCCGTGGAGGTCCGGTTGTCGTCGGGGATGGTGCAGGTGGAGCTCGACACCTCGGGCACCGTGGACGTCGCCGCCGAGCGCCGACGGCTGGAGAAGGATCTCACCGTCGCGCAGAAGGACCTGGCGCAGACGGCCGCGAAGCTGGGCAACGAGGAGTTCCTGTCGAAGGCCCCCGACGCGGTCGTGGAGAAGATTCGCACCCGTCAGCGGGTCGCCAGCGAGGAAGTCGAGCGGATCACCGCCCGGCTGGCCGGGTTGTCGTGACCGACCCGACGGCCGTGCCGACGCCCGATCCGACGCCTGACGAGATCGCGGCCCTGCTCCAGGTCGAGCACCTGCTCGACCAACGCTGGCCCGAGACCAAGATCGAGCCGAGCACGGCCCGCATCGCGGCCTTGATGGAACTGCTGGGTTCGCCGCAGCGGGCGTACCCGACCATCCACGTCGCCGGGACGAACGGGAAGACCTCGGTCACCCGGATCGTCGACTCGCTGTTGACCGCCCTGCATCGCCGGACCGGACGCGCGACGAGCCCGCACCTGCAGGCGGCCGTGGAGCGCATTGCGATCGACGGGAAGCCCATCTCCCCGGCGCTGTACGTGGACACCTACCGCGAGCTGGAGCCGTTCGTCGAACTCGTCGACCAGCAGTCCGAGGCGGCCGGCGGCCCACGGATGAGCAAGTTCGAGGTCGTCACGGCGATGGCCTTCGCCGCCTTCGCCGACGCGCCGGTCGACGTCGCCGTCATCGAGGTCGGACTCGGCGGCCGGTGGGACGCCACCAACGTCGTCGACGCACCGGTGGTCGTCATCACCCCCATCGGGCTGGACCACACCGATTACCTCGGCGACACGATCGCCGAGATCGCGGCCGAGAAGGCCGGCATCATCGTCAAGCGGGCGCCGGACCCCGTGGCCCCCGACGTCGACCTCAGCACCGTGGCGATCATCGGTCAGCAGACCCCGGAGGCCATGGAAGTCCTTCTGGCAGAAGCGGTCCGGGCCGATGCCGCGGTGGCCAGGGAGGGCTCGGAGTTCGCGGTGCTTCGCAGGCAGGTCGCCGTCGGCGGGCAGTTGCTCGAACTCCAAGGTCTTGGCGGGGTGTACCCGGAGGTGTTCCTGCCGTTGCACGGCGAGCATCAGGCCCACAACGCCCTGCTCGCGCTGGCCGCCGTGGAGGCGTTCTTCGGTGCGGGAGCCGACCGCCAGCTCGACGTGGACGCCGTCCGAGAGGGCTTCGCGAACGCGGCGAGCCCCGGTCGGTTGGAGCGGATGCGCAGCGCGCCAACGGTATTCGTCGACGCCGCCCACAATCCGGCCGGTGCGGAGGCATTGACCAGGGCGCTGGCCGAGGAGTTCGAGTTCCGGCACCTCGTCGGCGTGGTGTCGGTGATGGGTGACAAGGACGTCGACGGAATCCTCGCCGCCCTCGAGCCGGCCTTCGACCAGATCGTCGTGACGCACAACGGATCCCCGCGCGCCCTCGACGTCGAGGGCTTGGCGCTGCGCGCTGAGGAGCACTTCGGCCCCGAGCGCGTCATCACGGCCCCGACGCTGCCCGACGCCATCGAAACCGCCATCGCCCTGGCCGAGGACAGCGGTGCCGATGATTCCTTCCCCGACGGCTTCTCTGGCAGCGGCGTCGTCATCACCGGGTCGGTCGTCACCGCCGGCGCTGCCCGCAGCCTCTTCGGACGGGACCCCGCGTGAGCGATACGGCCGAGCAGCCACCCGTCGGGCCGGACCCGTGGAAGAGCTTCCGCGGCGTGATGGCCGGCACGCTGATCCTCGAGGTCATCGTGGTGCTCCTGGCGCTGCCGGTGGTGTCGTACTCCCACGGCGGCCTCACCTGGGTCAGCGGCGGCTTCATCCTCGGCGTCACCGGCATCCTCATCCTCTTGGCCGGCGTGCAGGGCAGGCCCTGGGCGCTGAAGGCGAATTTGGCGGTGCAGGTGATCCTGATCGCCGGCGTCGTGATCCACCCCGCCATCTGCTTCATCGGCGTGGTCTTCGCAGCGGTGTGGTTGCTGATCGCCTACCTGCGCGCCGAGGTCAAGCGCCGTCAAGACCGCGGCCTGCTGCCCGGGCAGCAGGCCCCGCCCGCTGACGGGTAGGGTCCACGCCGTGACTGAGCGGACTCTGGTACTGGTGAAGCCCGACGGCGTGAAGCGCCTCCTGGTCGGGGAAATTCTTGGCCGAATCGAGCGCAAGGGTCTGTCGATCGCGGCTTTGGAACTCAAGAACGTCGACGAAGATCTGGCCCGCGCGCACTACGCCGAGCACGAGGGTAAGCCGTTCTTCCCGTCCCTTCTGGAATTCATCACCTCCGGCCCGGTCGTCGCCGTGGTCGTCGAGGGTCCCCGGGCCATTGCCGCCTTCCGTCAGCTTGCCGGCGGCACCGATCCGGTGGAGAAGGCCGTGCCCGGCACCATCCGCGGTGACCTGGCCCTCGTGACCCAGGACAACCTGGTGCACGGGTCGGATTCGCCGGAGTCGGCGGCCCGCGAGATCGAGCTGTGGTTCCCGGGTCGTTAGCTGCACGTCGGGCTTGAGGCGGCACCTCGTCAAAGACGGCGCCGCGATGTGGGATACTGGCCGCGGGTGACCTGCTTCATAACGGAGCGGGAATCCCGGATGAAGACTTGGACGAGCGCGACCACCTAGGACGTGTCCTCAGTGCGGCGCGAAGTCCAGCCATCATTCGCACCAGGCACCGAGGGTTCTCACGAACCGCTCGGAGCGAGACCATGACAAGCCCGGGAAGAGTTCCACGGGTCCATAGCGAAAGCCCTCGCGTGGCCGCGTCGACACGACGCGCCCGGGGGCTTGAGGAGAGTACGTGGCTGACCGTGATTTTGCTGCCCCATTCGATCTTCCCGAAGACACCACGCGCGACGAGGATGCGCAGACTGCGCTGACCCTCGATCCCGCCGGGGTGTTCGTCGAGCCGGCTCCGGCGGGCGTGTTCGTCGAGCCGGCTCCCGCCGGCACCGCCCCGGAGGCGCAGGCGCTCGAGGTGGAGCCCGAACCGCCGCCGGTCCCGGAGCCGCTGCCCGCGAACACCGCACCCGCGGCGTACATGCCGCTGTTCGTCGCGCCCCAGCCCGTCGCCTACGTGCCGCCGCGTCCCGCGGTGGTGCCCGACGACGACCTCGACGACGAGGACGACGAGGACGACGACGATTCCCTGGACGACTCGTCGGAGGACTCCGACGACGAGCAGGGTGACCGGCCCGCCAACAAGCGGCGCCGTCGCGGGCGCCGCGGTCGTGGCCGCGGGCGCGGCGAACAGAGTGACGACGCCGACGGTCCCGGCGACGGAGACGGTCAGGACGGCACCGACGACCGGAGCGACTCGTCGGAGGATTCCGACGACGACGGCTCGGACGACGACGGAGCCGACGACGAGGGCGGTGACGACGACGGCACCGGTGCCGACGGAGCGAACCGACGCCGCCGGCGGCGTCGCCGCCGCAAGACCGGCGGCGGGGACGGAGACGAGTCCACCTCGGCCGACGACCCGCCCAACACCGTCGTCCACGAACGCCAGCCGCGGGCGGCGAAGGCGGCCAACAAGTCCTCCGGCGACGGCGAGATCCAGGGCATCGCTGGGTCCACGCGCCTGGAGGCCAAGCGTCAGCGCCGACGCGACGGACGCGACGCGGGCCGTCGTCGTCCCCCGATCCTCAGCGAGGCGGAGTTCCTGGCTCGCCGTGAGGCCGTCGAGCGGGTCATGGTCGTCCGCGACAAGGTGCGCAGCGAGCCGCCGCACGAGGGTGCTCGCTACACCCAGATCGCGGTGATGGAGGACGGCGTCGTCGTCGAGCACTTCGTCACCTCGGCGGCCCAGGTGTCCCTGGTCGGCAACATCTACCTCGGCATCGTGCAGAACGTGCTGCCCTCCATGGAGGCGGCGTTCGTCGACATCGGCCGCGGCCGCAACGGTGTGCTGTACGCCGGCGAGGTCAACTGGGAGGCCGCCGGGCTCGGTGGCGCCCAGCGCAAGATCGAGCAGGCCCTCAAGCCGGGTGACTACGTCGTCGTGCAGGTCAGCAAGGACCCGGTCGGACACAAGGGCGCCCGCCTGACCACGCAGATCTCCCTGGCGGGCCGTTACCTGGTGTACGTGCCCGGCGCCTCGTCGACCGGCATCAGCCGCAAGCTGCCCGACACCGAACGCCAGCGGCTCAAGGAGATCCTCCGCGAGGTCGTCCCGGCCGATGCGGGTGTGATCATCCGCACCGCGTCCGAGGGCGTCAAGGAAGAGGACATCCGCACCGACGTCAACCGGCTGCAGGAGCGGTGGGCCCAAGTCGAGGCCAAGGCCACCGAGATCACCGCCAAGGCTGCCGGGGCCGCAGTCCCGCTCTACGAGGAGCCGGACGTGTTGGTCAAGGTCATTCGTGACCTGTTCAACGAGGACTTCAGTGGCCTGATCGTGTCCGGTGACGAAGCCTGGACCACCATCAGCGACTACGTCACCTCGGTAGCGCCGGAGTTGCTGACGCGCATGACCAAGTACGAGCCCGCCGCATCTGGCGGGCCCGACGTGTTCGCGGTGCACCGCATCGACGAACAGCTGACCAAGGCGATGGACCGCAAGGTTTGGCTGCCGTCGGGCGGCACGCTCGTCATCGACCGCACCGAGGCCATGACGGTCGTCGACGTCAACACCGGCAAGTTCACCGGCTCGGGCGGCAACCTCGAGCAGACCGTCACCCGCAACAACCTGGAGGCCGCGGAGGAGACCGTCCGCCAGCTCCGGTTGCGCGACATCGGCGGAATCATCGTCATCGACTTCATCGACATGGTGCTGGAGTCCAACCGCGACCTGGTGCTCCGCCGGCTCACCGAGGCGCTGGCCCGTGACCGGACCCGCCACCAGGTCTCCGAGGTCACGTCCCTCGGGCTGGTGCAGCTGACCCGCAAGAAGTTGGGCACCGGTCTCATCGAGGCGTTCTCGACGACCTGCTCGCACTGCGCTGGGCGCGGCATCATGCTGCACGGCGATCCCGTGGACTCCGGATCGGCCGCCGCTCGCCGGAACGAACCAGGCACCGGACGACGGAGCAAGCGCGCCAAGAAGGGTGGCCGCCCCGAGGAAGAGGTGCAGGTCGCCAAGGTGCCCTCGCACGCCGCGGGAGAGCATCCGATGTTCCGCGCGATGGCGGCGGCGACCGGCCGTGAGGACGACGAGGAGGCCGACGGCGTACTCGACGACGGTGACGCCGTGGTCGAGGGTTCCGAGGATCTGGCTTCGACCGAGCCCGTCGAGGAGGTGTTGGTCGACGACGCCGAGGACGATTCCGAGGACGAGCTCGACAATTCCGAGGACGACGAAGACGAGGACGAAGACGACGACATCGAAGTCATCGACGACTCCGACGACGACGAATCCGACGATGACTCTGACGACGACGACCTGGACGACGACGACTCCGAGGACGACGACTCCGACGACGACTCCGACGACGACGAGGACGATTCCGAGGACGAGGACTCCGACGACGAGCCCCCCGTCGCCGTGATCGGCAGGCCCCGGCGACGCCGAGCCGCCGCTCGCCCCGCAGGTCCGCCGGTTTCATGAGGCCGTGCCCGTCGCGGAGGAGGTCGCGGTTTGACCCCTTACCCGCTGGTCACGTACCCTTGCACAGTTGTCTGCAGGCTTGGTAGCGACCGAGCCGGTGACACGCGGGGCTCACGACCCCCGCACCCCAGACCCGCGCACGCAGCCCCCGGGTGGCGCGCGCCCGCAAGCGAAGTAGAGGATGACGCAAACGATGGCGACCTACGCAATCGTCAAGACCGGCGGCAAGCAGTACAAGGTCGCGGTCGGTGACATAGTCAAGGTGGAGAAGCTGGAGCTCGAAGCCGGCGATTCCGTGTCGCTGCCGGTGGCGCTCGTCGTCGACGGTGCGACCGTCACCACCGCGGCGACGGACCTGGAGAAGGTCGCCGTCACCGCCGAGGTGCTCGAGCACACCAAGGGTCCGAAGATTCGCATCCACAAGTTCAAGAACAAGACCGGTTACCACAAGCGCCAGGGCCACCGTCAGAAGCTGACGGTCGTCAAGGTCACCGGAATCGCATAGGTAGAGGAGCGAACTCATGGCACACAAGAAGGGCGCTTCCAGCTCTCGCAACGGTCGCGACTCCAATTCACAGCGCCTCGGCGTGAAGCGTTTTGGTGGCCAGGTCGTCAAGGCGGGCGAGATCATCGTGCGTCAGCGCGGCACTCACTTCCACCCCGGCGTGAACGTCGGCCGTGGCGGCGACGACACCCTGTTCGCGACCGCCCCCGGCGCCGTGCAATTCGGTGAGAAGCGCGGTCGCAAGACCGTCAACATCATTCGGACCGTTCGCGTTGGGTCCGAGGCTGCCGCCGGAGCGGCTCCGGAGGCTTAACTCCCGGTCGAGATCGACGTTTTGCAGCGCGGCTCTCGCACAAGCTCCGCAAAACGTAGCTTTCGACATGGAAAGGACCTCCCATGCCCCGTTTCGTCGACCGCGTGGTCATTCACGCGCGAGCTGGCAACGGCGGTAGAGGCTGCGCCTCGGTACACCGCGAGAAGTTCAAGCCCCTCGGCGGGCCCGACGGTGGCAACGGCGGAAACGGTGGCAGCATCGTGTTCGTCGTCGACCCGCAGGTTCACACGCTGCTGGACTTCCACTTCCATCCGCACGTCGACGCCCCGTCCGGCAAGCAGGGCATGGGGAACAACCGCGACGGCGCCAACGGCGACGATCTCGAGTTGCACGTTCCCGACGGCACCGTCGTCGTCGACGAGGACGGCAAGCTGCTCGCCGACCTGACCGGCGAGGGCACCCGCTTCGAGGCGGCGGCCGGCGGTCGCGGCGGACTCGGCAACGCCGCACTGGCGTCGCGGGCCCGCAAGGCCCCCGGGTTCGCGCTTCTCGGCGAGAAGGGCCAGGCCCGCGATCTGGTTCTCGAACTCAAGACGGTGGCCGACGTCGGCCTCGTCGGCTTCCCGTCGGCAGGCAAGTCCTCACTGGTGTCGGTGATCTCAGCGGCCAAGCCCAAGATCGCCGACTACCCCTTCACCACACTGGTGCCGAACCTCGGCGTCGTGTCGGCGGGGGAGAACACCTTTACCGTCGCCGACGTGCCCGGCCTCATTCCCGGCGCATCCGACGGCCGCGGCCTCGGCCTGGACTTCCTGCGGCACGTCGAGCGGTGTGCCGTGCTGGTCCACGTCGTCGACTGCGCGACGATGGAACCCGGCCGCGACCCGATTTCCGACATCGACGCGCTGGAAGCCGAACTCGCGGCCTACACCCCGACGCTGCAGGGCGACACGACTCTCGGCGACCTCGCCGAGCGCCCGCGGGCGGTGGTGCTCAACAAGATCGACGTCCCCGACGCGCGCGAACTGGCCGACTTCGTTCGCGACGAGGTGGCGCAGAAGTATGGCTGGCCCGTCTTCGAGGTGTCGACCTTGACGCGGGACGGGTTGCGTCCCTTGACGTTCGCGCTGTGGGACATGGTCAAGGCCTACCGCGACGCACAGCCGGTGGTCGCACCCAAGCGCCCCGTCATCCGGCCGATCCCGGTGGACGAGAGCGGTTTCACCGTCAGCTCCGACGGTCACGGCGGTTACGTGGTGCGCGGCACCCGGCCCGAGCGGTGGATCGCCCAAACCGACTTCACCAATGACGAAGCCGTTGGCTACCTGGGTGACCGGCTCGCCCGCCTTGGCGTCGAGGACGAACTGCTCAAGCAGGGCGCGACGCCAGGCTGCGCGGTCACCATCGGCGACATGACCTTCGACTGGGAGCCGCAGACTCCGGCCGGCGTCGACGTCACGATGTCCGGGCGTGGTACCGACCTCCGGCTCGAGCAGGACGACCGGGTGCGCGCCGACGAGCGCAAGCTCGCCCGCAAGCAGCGACGGGAAAGTCGCGAAGAGCAGTCGTGACGAGTTCTCACCGCGAGGCCGTCCGTACGGCCCGTAGCGTCGTCGTCAAGATCGGAACCACGGCGCTGACCAACGCCAAGGGCATGTTCGACGCGACCAGGGTGGCCTCGCTGGTCGACGCCATCGAGGCCCGGATGAGAGCGGGCTCCGACGTCGTCATCGTGTCCTCCGGTGCGATCGCGGCGGGAATCGAACCCCTCGGATTGAGCAAGCGGCCCACCGACCTCGCCACCAAGCAGGCCGCCGCCAGCGTCGGTCAGGTGGCGTTGGTGAACGCCTGGACCGCGGCGTTCGACAGGTATGATCGCACCGTCGGTCAGGTGCTGTTGACCGCCCACGACATCGCCATGCGGGTGCAACACACCAACGCTCAGCGCACGCTCGACCGGCTGCGCGCGTTGCACGCGGTGGCCATCGTCAACGAGAACGACACCGTCGCCACCAACGAGATTCGCTTCGGCGACAACGACCGGCTCTCGGCTTTGGTCGCCCACCTCGTCGGTGCCGACGCGCTGGTGCTGCTGTCCGACATCGACGGGTTGTACGACTCCGATCCTCGAAAGGGCAACGCGCGCTTCATCTCCGAGGTCAGCGGCGCCGAGGACCTCGACGGCGTCACCGCCGGTGGGGGCAGCCGATTGGGCACCGGCGGCATGGCCTCCAAGCTGTCCTCGGCGCTGCTGGCGGCCGACGCCGGAGTGCCCGTTCTGCTGGCTGCGGCCGCCGACGCCGCGTCGGCGTTGACCGACGCGTCGGTGGGGACGGTGTTCGCGCCACGCCCAGAGCGCATGACCTCGCGACGGTTCTGGGTGCGCTACGCCGCGGAGTCGACGGGTGCCCTGATACTCGACGACGGCGCGGTCCGCGCCGTCGTCGAACGGCGCCGGTCGCTGCTGCCGGCTGGCATCACCGAGGTCTCGGGTCGATTCCACGGTGGCGACGTCGTCGAACTTCGCGCGTTGGACGGGACCGTCGTCGCCCGTGGTGTCGTGGGTTACGACGCTGCCGAACTGGCCACGATGACCGGCCGGTCGACCTCGGACCTGCCTGCCGACATGCGCCGCCCCGCGGTGCACGCCGACGACCTCGTCGCGGTTTAGGGCGCCTCCAGATACAGTGCGCCCCAGACGATCTGGGTGAGGGTGGCGGCCAGTTCACCGTCGCCGGACTCCGGCGCCTCCGGAAGGTTCTGCTGGCAGGTCCGCTCGACCATCCAGGTCAGGCTGGTGGCTGCCATCGGTGCCGAGAGCTCCTGGCGGATCGAGCCGTCGCGCTGTCCCTCGGCGATCACCGCGGTCAGCCGTGTCGCGATCGTCGCGAGGATCTCCCGGTAGGTGGTGCCCACTGCCGCGTCGTAGCCGGCCATCTCGTTGAGCGCCACGAGCAACGGTTGATGGTGGCGGTAGGTGGACACCAGCGCCGTCATTGCGGCGAGCACGTCGGCGGGGTCGCGCCGTCCCGAGACGCTCCACCAGCGTTCCGCGGCGGTGGCGAGGTCGTCGAACACCTGCCCCGCAAGTCGGCGCAGCAGGTGACCCTTGTCCTCGAAGTAGACGTAGAAGCTGGCTCGGGAGATGCCCGCCTCGGTGGCCAGTCGGTCGACGCTGAGTTCGGTGAAGCTGGCCCCGTCGGCCATCAAGCGTTCGGTGGCGTCGAGCAGCTGGCGCTCGATCTGACCGCGCCGTTCCTGCCGGTTGGCCTGCGGTCTACGCGTCACGGACGGCACCCAAGCAGCGTAGACGCCGCGCACACATCTTGACTAGACATACTGTCTAGACATATCGTCACCGCCATGACTGTGTCGCCGCTCACACCCGTCCGCCCGTACGACCCAATCGACCTGTCGTCTCGGGCGTTCTGGTCGACCACCGCCGCCGACCGTGAGAAGGCCTTCGCCCAACTGCGGCGCGACCGGCCCGTCAGCTGGCACCCACCCGTCGAGGACGCGCTGATGCACGACCCCGAGGACCGCGGCTACTGGGCGGTGACCCGGCACGCCGACATCGTCGCCGTCAGCAAGGACAGCGAGACGTTCCTCTCGGGCAAGGGCGTGCTGTTCGAGAACGTGCCCGAGGAGCTGCTCGAGGCGTCACAGTCGTTCCTGGCCATGGATGCCCCGCGGCACACCAAGATTCGCAAGGTCGTGCACGCCGCCTTCACCCCGCGGCAGGTGCGTCGCATCGAGGACTCGATCAAGGCCAACGCCGCCGACATCGTCGCCGAGCTGCGCTCCGCGGGCAGCGGAGCGGACTTCGTCGACCTGTGCGCCAAGGAGCTGCCGATCCGGACCCTCTCGGACATGGTCGGCATCCCCGAATCCGAGCGGGCCCAAGTGGCCGACGCCGCCGACGCCATGGTGTCGTGGGGCGATCCGCACTATCTCGACGGGCGAAATCCCCTGGAGGTCCTCATCGGAAGCCAGATGTACCTGCACGGGGTGGCCGGTGCCCTGGCCGCCGACCGCCGCGAGAACCCGGGCGACGACCTGATCAGCGCGCTCGTCCACGCCGAGGTCGACGGCGACCGGCTGACCGACGCGGAGATCGCCGCCTTCTTCGTCCTGCTGGCGGTCGCGGGCAACGACACCACCCGCCAGACCGCCAGCCACGCCGTCAAGGCGCTCACCGACTTCGACGACCAGCGCGCCTGGCTGGCAGCCGACTTCGACGACCGCATTCCCGGCGCCGTCGAGGAATTCATTCGATGGGCGACCCCGGTGATGACCTTCCGCCGCACGGCCGCCGTCGACTGCCAGGTCGGCGGTCACGACGTCGCCGCGGGGGAGAAGGTCGTCATGTTCTACGCGTCGGGCAACTTCGACGAGACCGTCTTCGACGCGCCCGAGCGCTTCGACTTGTCGCGTAAGCCCAACCCGCACCTGGGCTTTGGTGGTGGGGGCCGCCACTTCTGCCTCGGTGCGCACGTGGCGAGGGCTCAGCTGCGCGCGCTCTTCGGGGAACTGCTCACCCAGCTGCCGGGCATCTCGGCGGGGGAGCCGTCCTACGTCCCTGGCAACTTCGTCCACGGCGTGCGTGCCCTGCCGGTCACCTTCTAGGGGGCCGGAATCGGGGCCAGTTCGTCGACGAGGAGGACCAGCAGCTCCGAACAGCCCGCGTCGAGCTTCACCGCAGCGAGCTCGTCGCCGCGGGTGGCGCCGCGGTTGATGATCGCGACCGGCTTGCCCGCCGCCGCGGCGTGCCTGACGAAGCGCAATCCGGAGAACACCGTCAGTGACGATCCGGCGACGAGCAGGGCGTCGGCGTCGTCGACCAACGAATATGCCTGCGCCACCCGGTCCTTCGGAACGCTCTCGCCGAAGTAGACGATGTCGGGTTTGAGCATCCCACCGCAGCGAACGCAGTCGACGTATCGGAACGAGGAGGTCTCCTCGATCATCGCGTCGGCGTCGGGGGCCACCGCGATGCCGCCCACCCGTTCGGCGCGTTCGGCGAAGCCCGGGTTGAGCGCTTCGAGTTCGTCGGCCAACTGGGCGCGCGTCATGGTCGACCCGCAGCCGAGGCAGACGACGTCGGCGTACGTGCCATGCAGGTTGACGACGTTCTCACTGCCCGCCTTGGTGTGCAACAGGTCCACGTTCTGGGTGATCAGGCCGGTGACCACGCCGGCGCGTTCCAACGCGGCGAGCGCCCGGTGCCCGGCGTTGGGGAGGGTGGCGTGCATGTGCCGCCACCCGACGTGGTTGCGCGCCCAGTAGCGCTGCCGGAACGCGGGGTCGGAGGTGAACTGCCGAATCGTCATCGGGTTGCTCGGCGGGGAGTCGGGGCCGCGGTAGTCCGGGATGCCAGAATCGGTCGACAGGCCTGCGCCGGTCAGGACTGCCAGGCGCCGACCTGCGAGCAGGCCGACCAGTTCGGGGGCGGTGGAGTCGTTCATCTCCGTCCAGGGTAGGCCGCTCGTGGGCGACCTGGGATGATCGGGTCGTGGACTTCTACTCCGCCTACCGACACGACTACGTGCGTGTCGCCGCCTGCACGCATCACACGGCGCTGGCCGACCCGGCCCTCAATGCCGCATCGGTGCTGGGGCTGGCGCGCGAATGCCACGACGACGGCGTCGGCCTGGCCGTCTTTCCCGAACTGACGTTGTCGGGGTACTCGATCGAGGACATCGTCTTGCAGGACACGCTGCTCGACGCCGTCGAGGCCGCCGTCGTCGACGTCGTGACGGCCTCGGCGGACCTGCTGCCCGTGCTGGCGATCGGTGCCCCGCTGCGCCACCGCAACCGCGTCTACAACACCGCCGTCGTGATCCACCGCGGCGTAGTGCTGGGCGTCGTGCCGAAGTCCTACCTGCCGACCTACCGCGAGTTCTACGAACGGCGACAGATCGCTCCCGGCGACGACCAGAACGGCGTCATCAGGCTCGGCGGCTCCGACGTGCCGTTCGGGCCCGACCTCCTGTTCACCGCGACCGACCTGCCGAACTTCGTGCTGCACGTCGAGATCTGCGAGGACATGTGGGTGCCGGTGCCGCCCAGTGCCGAGGCCGCGCTCGCGGGTGCGACCGTGCTCGCCAACCTGTCCGGCAGTCCCATCACCATCGGCCGCGCCGACGACCGAAAGTTGTTGGCACAGTCGGCGTCGTCGCGGTGTCTGGCGGCCTACGTCTACGCCGCGGCTGGCGAGGGCGAGTCGACGACCGACCTGGCCTGGGACGGGCAGACGATGATCTACGAGAACGGCGTGCTGCTCGCCGAGACCGAGCGCTTCCCCAAGGGCGAACGCAGGTCGGTGGCCGACGTCGACGTCGGTCTGTTGCGTGCCGAGCGGCTGCGGATGGGGACCTTCGACGACAACCGGCGCCACCACGCCGAACGCGTCGACGGGTTCCGGCGCGTCGAGTTCGTCCTCGACCCGCCCTCCGGTGACATCGGGTTGCGCCGCGCCGTCGAGCGCTTTCCCTTCGTCCCGTCGGATCCCGAACGGCTGCAACGGGATTGCTACGAGGCCTACAGCATTCAGGTGTCCGGCCTCGAGCAGCGGATGCGGGCGCTGAAGTACCCCAAGATCGTCATCGGCGTCTCGGGTGGTCTGGACTCCACCCATGCGCTGATCGTCGCGGCCCGGGCCATGGACCGTGAGCAGCGGCCGCGCAGTGACATCTTGGCGTTCACGATGCCCGGCTTCGCCACCGGGGAGCGCACCAAGGGCAACGCGATCGCCTTGTGCGCGGCACTGGGGGTGACGTTCGCGGAGATCGACATTCGCGACACGGCGATACGGATGCTGACCGAGATGGACCACCCCTTCGCCCGCGGCGAGAAGGTCTACGACGTCACCTTCGAGAACGTGCAGGCCGGTCTGCGCACCGACTACCTGTTCCGGCTGGCCAACCAGCGAGGCGGCATCGTGCTCGGCACCGGTGACCTCTCCGAACTCGCGCTCGGGTGGTCCACCTACGGTGTCGGCGACCAGATGTCGCACTACAACGTCAACGGCGGCGTGCCGAAGACGTTGATTCAGCATCTGATTCGCTGGGTCATCTCCTCTGGTCAGTTCGCCGAGGACGTCAACATGGTGCTGCAGTCGGTGGTGGAGACCGAGATCACCCCCGAGCTGGTGCCCGCCGGCGAGGACGAGGAGATTCAGAGCAGCGAGGCCAAGGTGGGACCGTATGTCCTGCAGGATTTCTCGCTGTTCCAGGTGCTGCGCTACGGGTTCGGGCCCGCCAAGGTCGCCTTCCTGGCCTGGCATGCGTGGCACGACGCCGAGGCAGGCCGGTGGCCTACGGGGTACCCCGCCGACGAGAGGCCGGAGTACTCCCTGGCCGAGATTCGGCACTGGCTGGAGGTTTTCGTTCAACGCTTCTACTCCTTCAGCCAGTTCAAGCGCTCGGCGCTGCCCAACGGTCCGAAGGTCTCCGCGGGCGGTGCGCTGTCTCCGCGCGGTGACTGGCGCGCCCCGTCGGACATGTCCGCTCGCATCTGGCTCGAAGAGATCGAGCGCGAGGTCCCGCAGGCCTGACGGCCGCCGATGTGAAAAACTCTCCGCTGTGGACGAACCCGGCAACGCCGCTCGTGTCAGCGTGGACGCCGGGGTTCCGCTGCACCGGCAGCTCTACTTGGTGCTTCACGACGAGATCAGCAGGGGCGCGCTGGCCTCGGGTGAGGCACTGCCGACCGAGCAGACGTTGTGCGACATGTTCGGCGTCTCACGCATCACGGTGCGACGGGCGCTGTCCGATCTGTCCGACGCCGGCCTCGTCGACCGCCGGCACGGCGTCGGATCGTTCGTCAGCGAACGGTCGGCGGAGGCTCACCAGGCCTCCAGCCTGGACAACATGCGGCAGGTCGAAGTCGAGACCGAGGTCGACGTCGTCGAATGGGGCGTGCGGGCCGTGCCCCCCGCCGTCGCCGCCCGATGGGATCACCGCGACACCGCACTGCACGTCCTGCGGGTGCGCCACGAGCGCCTCACCTCCGAACCGCTGATGATCACCGACGCGTGGTTGCCCGCCGAACTCGCCGACGTGGTGACCGAGTCGGCCCTGCGGCGGGTCACGCTCTACGGGCTGATGACCGCCGCCGGGGTGGTCTTGGAACGCCTCGACCACGAGATGACCGCCGAAATCGCCGGTCCCCGAACGGCGTCACTGCTGGCGACCGCCATCGGGTCGCCGCTGATCCGCGTCAACCGGGTGGCGTACGCCGGTGGCGCACCGCACCACGTGCTGTCGGTCGCCCTGTCCCCGGATCGAAGTCGGGTCCTGGTCTCCCAGCGCTCGGCGGACGCCGAGACGGGCACCGCGTTGTCCATCGCGCACGACGTGCTCAGGCCGTCGAACTGAGTCGGCGTGCGCAGCGATTCGCTCGACCCGGCGCGGCGAATCGCGGCCTACCTCGATAAGCTGCACTAATGAGCGTTGAAGCTCCCACGGATCTGCGCAGCCAGGTCCACGACGCGGCCCGGCGGGCGCGCGTCGCGGCCCGCGTCCTCGCGACGCTGACCACCGAGACCAAGAACCGGGCCCTGCACGCGGCGGCCGACGCGGTGCTGGCACACGTGCACGAGGTGCTCGCCGCCAACGCCGCCGACGTCGAGGCCGCCAGGGCCGCGGGAACGCCGGAGTCGATGCTGGATCGGCTGGCCCTGAACCCGCAGCGCGTCGAGGGCATCGCGTCGGGACTTCGACAGGTCGCCGGCCTGCCGGATCCGGTCGGCGAGGTGCTGCGCGGCAGCACCCTGCCCAACGGCCTGCTGATCCGTCAGCAGCGCGTGCCGCTCGGCGTGGTCGGCATGGTCTACGAGGGCAGGCCCAACGTCACCGTCGACGCCTTCGGTCTGACGCTCAAGTCGGGCAACGCGGCACTGCTGCGCGGCAGTTCATCGGCCGCCCAGTCCAACGCGGCGCTCGTCACGGCGCTGCGGATGGCTCTGCTCGGGGAGGGGTTGCCCGAGGATGCCGTCCAGCTGCTGCCCAGCGCCGACCGGGCCAGCGTCACGCACCTCATTCAGGCGCGTGGCTTGGTCGACGTCGTCATCCCCCGCGGGGGCGCCGGACTCATCGACGCCGTGGTGCGCGACGCGACCGTGCCGACCATCGAGACCGGGGTGGGCAACTGCCACGTGTTCGTCCACGAGGCGGCCGACCTCGAGGTCGCCGAGCGCATCGTGCTGAACGCCAAGACCCGACGCACCAGCGTCTGCAACGCCGCCGAGACCCTGCTGGTCGACGAGGCGATCGCGGCGACCGCGCTGCCGCGGCTGGTGGGCGCCCTCACCGACGCCGGCGTCACCGTGCACCTCGACCCCAGCGAGGAGGATCTGCGCGCGGAATTCCTCTCGATGGACATCGCGGTGGCCGTCGTCGACGGTGTGGATGGCGCGATCGCACACGTCAACGAGTACGGCACCGGGCACACCGAGGCCATCGTGACCACCAACTTGGCTGCGGCCCAACGCTTCACCGACCGCGTCGATGCCGCCGCGGTGATGGTCAACGCGTCGACTGCCTTCACCGACGGCGAGCAGTTCGGCTTCGGTGCCGAGATCGGAATCTCCACCCAGAAGCTCCACGCCAGAGGTCCGATGGGACTGCCGGAGTTGACCTCGACCAAGTGGATCGTGTGGGGTTCGCCCGACGGCCACATTCGCCCTGCCTAGCTAGGAGAACACCCAACGTGGCCGTGCCCACCCGTCCGACCCCGCTGTTCACCGACATCGACGACGTCGCCACGCGGCTCGCCGAAACCGGTTACCTGCCCGACACGGCCACGGCGACGGCGGTCTTCCTGGCCGACCGGCTCGGCAAGCCGCTACTGGTCGAGGGGCCGGCCGGCGTCGGCAAGACCGAACTGGCCCGCGCGATCGCGCAGTGCACCGGCTCGGGTCTGGTGCGGTTGCAATGTTACGAAGGCGTCGACGAGGCCCGCGCCCTCTACGAGTGGAACCACGCCAAGCAGATCCTGCGCATTCAATCTGGACAAGGCGGCGGCGCTGGATCCGAAGGCGATTGGGACCAGACCAAGACCGACGTCTTCAGCGAGGAATTCCTGCTGCAGCGACCGCTGCTGACCGCCATCCGACGCACCGACCCGACGGTGCTGCTGATCGACGAGACCGACAAGGCCGACATCGAGATCGAGGGTCTACTGCTGGAGGTGCTGTCCGACTTCGCCGTCACCGTGCCGGAATTGGGCACCATCACGGCCACGCGCACCCCGTTCGTCTTGCTGACCTCGAACGCCACGCGTGAGCTGTCCGAGGCGCTCAAGCGTCGATGCCTGTTCCTGCACATCGACTTTCCCTCACCGGACCTCGAGCGCCGGATCCTGCTGTCGCGCGTGCCGGAGCTTCCGGAAAAGATCGCCGAGGAACTGGTTCGGATCATCGGCGTGCTGCGTGACATGCAGCTCAAGAAGGTGCCGTCGGTCGCGGAGACCATAGACTGGGGCCGCACGGTGCTGGCGCTGGGCATGGACACCATCGACGACGAAATGATCGCCGCCACGCTCGGGGTGGTGCTCAAACATCAGTCCGATCAGATCAAGGCCAGCGGGGAGCTCAGGCTCAACTGATGGCCTACCGTCGCTCCAGCCCGCCGCAACCCCTTGCGCCGCACGGCTTTCCCGGTCATCTGGTCGAGTTCGTCGAGGCGCTGCGCGGAGTCGGCATCGCGGTCGGGCCCTCGGAGACGGTCGACGCGGGCCAGGTGATGACGGTGCTCGGCCTCGGCGACCGCGAGGTGTTGCGCGAGGGCCTGGCATGCGCGGTGCTGCGCCGACCGGAGCACCGCGCGACCTACGACGCGATGTTCAACCTGTGGTTCCCCGCCGCGCTCGGCGCGCGCACCGTGCTCTCCGACGACGACGAGGAAGACCCGAGCCCGCCCGACGGTGCGGCCAGTCCCGACGCCGAGGAACTGCGGGCCGCCCTGGTCGACATGCTGACCCGCAACGAGGATCTGGCCGCCATGGACGACCGGCTCGCGGCGATGGTCGCCCAGATCGTCGAGGCGTTCGGCAAATACAGCTCCAGCCGTGGTCCGTCGTACTCGTCGTATCAGGCGCTCAAGGCGATGGCGCTGGACGAGTTGGAGGGCAAGCTGCTCGCCGGGCTGCTGGCGCCCTACGGTGAGGAACCCACCCCCACCCAGGAGCAGATCGCCAAGGCGATGGCCGCCAAGCGCATCGGGCAGCTTCGCCGCATGGTCGAGGCAGAGACCAAGCGCCGCACCGCCGAGCAACTGGGACGCCAGCACGTCCAGACCTACGGCATCCCCCAGCTGTCGGAGAACGTCGAATTCCTGCGTGCCTCCGGCGAGCAACTCCGCGAGATGCGCCGCGTGGTCGCCCCACTGGCCAGGACGCTGGCGTCGCGGCTGGCTGCGCGCCACCGACGATCCCGCGCGGGTCAGATCGACCTGCGCAAGACGTTGCGCAAGTCCATGTCCACCGGCGGCGTGCCGATCGAGGTGGTCCTCAAGAAGCCGCGGCCCGCACGTCCGGAACTGGTCGTGCTGTGCGACGTGTCCGGGTCGGTGGCCGGTTTCAGCCACTTCACCCTGTTGTTGGTCAACGCGTTGCGTCAGCAGTTCTCCCGGGTCCGCGTCTTCGCCTTCATCGACACCACCGACGAGGTCACCGAGATGTTCGGGCCGGACTCCGACCTCGCCGTCGCCGTGCAGCGCATCACCCGGGAGGCCGGGGTGTTCACCCGCGACGGGCACTCCGACTACGGGCACGCCTTCGTCTCGTTCCTGGACGAATATCCCAGCGTGTTGTCCCCGCGGAGCTCGCTGCTGGTGCTTGGCGACGCGCGCAACAACTACCGCAATCCCGAGGTGGACCTACTGAAGCACATGGTGGCCGCCAGCCGCCACGCCCACTGGCTCAACCCGGAGCCCAGGCACCTGTGGGGCAGCGGCGATTCGGCGGTGCCGCGGTACGAGGGCGTCATCCCCATGCACGAGTGCCGCTCGGCCAAGCAGCTCGCCGCGGTGATCGACCAGCTGCTACCCGTCTAAGCTGCCTAGTCGTGACTCGACGCAGACTTGGGGTGATGGGCGGGACGTTCGATCCCATCCACCACGGTCACCTCGTCGCGGCGAGTGAGGTGGCCGACCTCTTCGACCTCGACGAGGTCCTCTTCGTCCCCACCGGTCAACCGTGGCAGAAGCGCGACCGCTCGGTCACCGCCGCCGAGGACCGCTACCTCATGACCGTCATCGCCACGGCGGCCAATCCGCGGTTCTCGGTCAGTCGGGTCGACATCGACCGCGGTGGCCCGACCTACACCAAGGACACGCTGCGCGACCTGGCGGCGCTCAATCCCGACGCCGACCTGTACTTCATCACCGGGGCCGACGCCCTCGGCTCGATCCTGTCGTGGCGCAACTGGGAGCAGCTGTTCGCCCTCGCACGCTTCGTGGGCGTCAGCCGGCCCGGGTACGAACTCGACGGCGAACACATCGAGGCCGCGATGAAGGAACTACCCGCCGAAGCGCTCAACCTGGTCGAGGTTCCTGCCCTGGCGATCTCGTCGAGCGACTGCCGCAGGAGAGCCGAACTCGGCAGACCCATCTGGTACCTGGTGCCCGACGGCGTCGTCCAATACGTCACCAAGCGCGGTCTCTATCCCGCGACGTCTCATGAATTAGGGGAACAGCACGCATGACGGCCAACGCAGAAGCCATCCAGATGGCCACGATCGCCGCTCGGGCCGCCTCGGCGAAGCTCGCCGACGACGTCGTCGTCATCGACGTCTCCGATCAACTGGTCATCACCGATTGCTTCGTCGTCGCCTCGGCGTCCAACGACCGGCAGGTCAACGCGATCGTCGACGAGGTCGAAGAGAAGATGCGGCAGGCCGGATACAAGCCCGCCCGCCGGGAGGGCACCCGCGAAGGGCGCTGGGTGCTGCTCGACTACATCGACATCGTGGCGCACATCCAGCATCAGGACGAGCGCAACTTCTACGCCCTGGACCGGCTGTGGCGTGACTGCCCGGTGATCCCCGTCGACCTGGACGCCGAGCAATGAGAGTTCGTCGTCTGGTGTTGCTGCGCCACGGGCAGACCGAGTACAACGCGGGCAACCGCATGCAGGGACAGCTCGACACCGACCTGACCGACCTCGGGCGCGAGCAGGCCGCCGCGGCCGCCGAGGTGCTGGCCAAGCGTCAGCCCCTGGCCATCGTGACCTCGGATCTGCGCCGGGCCGCCGACACCGCGGCCGCACTCGCCGAGCGTGCCGGAATGGAGATGTCGCTCGACACCCGGCTTCGCGAGACCCACCTCGGCGACTGGCAGGGTCTGACCCACCTCGAGGTCGACGACGTCGCGCCGGGCGCCCGATTCGCGTGGCGCGACGACGCCAGGTGGGCCCCGCACGGCGGGGAGAGCAGGGTCGACGTCGCCGCGCGCAGCGTGCCGGTGGTCGACGAACTGCTGACCCAGTTGCAGGACTGGGGTTCGGCGGGCGCCGGGGGCGCGTCTGACCGCCCGGTGGTGCTGGTGGCCCACGGCGGGTTGATCGCCGCGCTGACGGCCGCGTTGTTGAACCTGCCGGTCGAGAACTGGCCGGTGCTCGGTGGCATGGGCAATGCCAGCTGGGTGCAGCTGTCGGGGCATTCCGAGGACGACGCGGCGCCACGGGACGTCCGGTGGCGCCTCGACGTGTGGAACGCCTCGGCCCAGGTCGCCAACGATGTCCTCTGACGAGCCGCCCAGGAGGACGTTGCTCGTCTTCTGCGATTCCCTGTCCTACTACGGGCCTGCCGGCGGCCTGCCTGCCGACGATCCGAGGATCTGGCCCAACATCGTTGCGGCTCAACTCGACTGGGATCTCGAGCTGATCGGCCGCATCGGCTGGACGTGCCGCGACGTCTGGTGGGCGGCGATTCAGGACCCGCGCTCGTGGGCGGCTCTGCCGCGTGCCGGCGCGGTGATCTTCGCGACCAGCGGCATGGATTCCCTGCCGTCGCCGTTGCCGACGGCGCTGCGCGAGTCCATCCGCTACGTGCGACCGCCGGTGCTGCGCCGGTGGGTCCGTGACGGTTACGGGTGGCTGCAGCCCCGACTCTCACCCGTGGCCAGGCCGGCGCTGCCGGCGCATCTGAGCGCGGACTACCTCGAGCAGACCCGTGCGGCCATCGACTTCAACCGACCGGGCATCCCCTTCGTGGCGTGCGTCCCGTCGGTCCACGTCGCGCCGACCTACGGCAAGTCCCACCGCTGGCGTCACGCCACCGCCGCCGCCATCACCGCCTGGGGCCGACGGCACGACGTGCCCATCGTCGACCTGAAGGCGGCGGTCGGCGACGAGGTGACGAGCGGGCGGGGTAACCCCGATGGCATCCACTGGAACTTCGAGGCGCATCGCGCGGTAGCCGGCCTGATGCTCGAGGGACTCGCCGAGGCGGGCGTGAGCACCGTGGCCTCGAGGGGCTGAGCGTGCCAGTCGTGGTGGTCACCGACTCGTCGGCCCGGATGGATCGAAACGTGTTGCAGCGTCGGGGGATTCGACAGGTCCCGTTGCACGTGCTGGTCGACGGCGCGGACTTGCTCGACGAGGTCGACGACGTGCCCCACGACGTGCACGACCGGCCGCACGCCACCACCGCAGGCGCCACACCGGCCGATTTGACCGAGGTCTATCGCCAGGCGCTGGCCGACAGCGACGGCGACGGGGTGGTCGCGGTGCACCTGTCCGCCGCCTTGTCGAGCACCTACAGTTCGGCCGTTGGGGCGGCGCGCGAGTTCGGTTCTGGTGTGCGCGTGGTGAATTCGCGATCGGCGGCCGCCGGGGTCGGCTTCGTCGCACTGGCCGCGGCCCGCGCGGCGTGCGACGGCGGGGATCTCGACGCCGTGGAGGCCGCGGCGCGCGCCGCGGTACCGCGGGGTCACGCCTTCATCGTGGTGCACCGGCTCGACAATCTGCGGCGCAGCGGCCGGATCGGCACCGCTGCGTCGTGGCTGGGCACGGCGCTCTCGCTCAAGCCGCTGCTGCGCCTCGACGTCGACGGCCGACTGGTGCTCTCGCAGCGCATCCGCACGGTGTCCAAGGCGCATGCCGCGCTCGTCGACGCCGTCGCCGAAGCGGTGGGCGATCACTCGGCAACCCTGGCCGTGCATCACGTCGACAACCACGACGGCGCCGCGGAGGTGGGGGCGGCACTGACGGCCCGCCTGCCGCAGGTGAATTCGATGTCCGTCACCGACATGGGCCCGGTGCTCTCGGTGCACGTCGGCGGTGGGGCCGTCGGCGTCTGCGTGACGCTGGACGAGTGAGGAGGCCTGATGGCGTATCTGGAACTGACGCGCGCAGAGCGCGAGGACTTCGCGGACCTCCTCGACGGGCTGACTGCGGCCCAATGGGCTGCGGCGTCGCTGTGCGCGGGCTGGACCGTCCGCGACGTCGCGGCGCACTGTGTCAGCTTCGAGGGTGTTCCGCCTGCGGGTCTGGTCGCTCGGTTCGTGAAGGGGCGGCTCCAGACCGACCGCATCAACGCGCTCGCCGTCGAGGCCCTGGCGGATCGCTCGAACGAACGAATCGTGGACGTCTTCCGTGACAACGCCGAGCCCTCCGGGCTGACCGCTGGCTTTGGCGGCCGAATCGCCCTCACCGACAACATGATTCACCAGCAGGACATTCGACGGCCGTTGGGGTTGCCCCGCACGATCCCCGCCGATCGGCTGCGCGTGGCACTGGACTTCGTTCGCTACGCGCCCACGATCCGAGGGGCGTGGCGCGCCCGCGGCGTTCGGCTCGAGGCCACCGATCTCGACTGGTCGCACGGTCGCGGCGACCGGGTGCGCGGTTCCGGCGAGGCGCTGCTGATGGTCATGGCGGGCCGCCCCGACGCGCTCGCCGACCTCGACGGCCCAGGACTGGTCAGGCTCGCCGCACGCGTCCGGTGACCGGGGGCAGATCCTTGAGGGTGACCATTCCCGGGGCAGCGGCGACGACCGCGGGTACCGCATTGGTCACCGGCATGGCGGTGTAGATCATCCCTAGCCCCATGAAACCCGGTTCGTTCCAATCCTTCGGCGGCAGGCAGTGCAGCACCGTGCGCATGTTGGGCGTCCCGAAGACCTGGATGACGTGGCCGTGCTCGAGCGGTTTGGGTGGGGTGACGTGGCTGCCCATCGTCCAGTTGAAGCCGACGCTGACGACGTTGCGCTCGCCGACCCAGCCTCGGTGATAGCCGAAGACCCCGCCGACGGTGCCCGCCGGGATCTGCATGAACCCGAGGTCGGAATCACCGGTGGCGGCGGTGAATTCGACGTCGAAGGTCATCCGGTCGAGCGTGGCGCCGATGGCGTCGGCCATCATCGCCGCCGACTCGGCGAACACCTCGCTCTCCACTCGGACGCTCTCGGCCAGACCCGGGGTCTGCGGGTCCCGGCCGAATCCCATGGCCGACTGCGTGCCCGCCGACTCGTAGGTCGAGCAGTCCACCGATTCGGTGATCCTGATCTGGTCGACGTCCTCGCACGCCCCCGAGAGCACCATGCCGACCATGTTGGTCATGCCGGGGTGCGCCCCGCTGCCGAAGATGGTCGAACTACCCGTGGCGCAGGCCTTCTCGATGCGCTGGCGGTCCTCGGGCGTCTGCTTGCCGCCGGTGATCCACGCCGCGCTGGAGCAGACGTTGACCCCCGCCTCCAGCAGGCGGACGAGATCGTCGACGCTGGGCCACAACGGGTTGTAGCAACAGGCGTCGGGTTTCAGGGCGATCAAGGCGTCCACGTCGTCGGTGGCGGTGACGCCCGTCGGCTCGGTCAGCCCGGCGAGTTCGGCGGCGTCGACGCCCACCTTGTCGGCGCCGTGGGCGTACACCCCGACCAGTTCCATGTCGTCGCGCCCGATGACGGCATGCAGCGAACGCCGCCCGATGTTGCCGGTGGTCCACTGAATCACCCGAAGCGGTGTCGTCGTCATGGGGTGGACACTATTCGCGAAGTGTGCACCGGCGGGGGCGAATCCTCGACATCGTCGCCGCGCCGAGGTGCCGCTGCGCTGGCATGATCGCCGAATGCACCACTTCCTGCCCGCCACGCCGTCGACGGTGCACTGGGGATTCTTCGACCCGCGGCTGCCGCCGACGATCGTCGTCGCGTCCGGTGACCTGATCCAGATCGAGACGCTGACCCATCACGCCGGCGATGCTCCGGACCTGCTGATGGACGACGGCATCGCGGCGGTGTTCGACGCGGTCACCGACCGCGGGCCGGGGCCGCACCTGCTCACCGGGCCGATCGCGGTCGAAGGCGCTCGACCAGGGGACGTCCTGCAAGTGGACATCCTGGAGGCCATTCCCCGGCTGCCGCACGGTTCGAACCTCGCCGCGCACTGGGGCCACCTCTACGACGTGCTCGAGCGCGAGCGGGTCACGATCTACGAATTGGACTGCGACGCCATGCTCGGACGCGCGGTCTTCGGCTACGACTGGACCACGACTCCGCTGGCCGATCAGCCGGGCACGATCGTCACCCCGGACGCCGCGGCCCGTGAACCCGCGCTGCCCGGTGTGGTCGTCCCGCTGCGGCCACACTTCGGCACCATGGGCGTCGCGCCCGCCGAGCCGGTGCGGGTGTCGTCGGTGCCGCCCGGTGATCACGGCGGCAACGTCGAC
Organism: Mycobacterium yunnanensis; assembly: GCF_025823185.1. GTDB lineage: Bacteria > Actinomycetota > Actinomycetes > Mycobacteriales > Mycobacteriaceae > Mycobacterium > Mycobacterium yunnanensis. The sequence goes on along the minus strand of NZ_JACKVK010000013.1, from coordinate 611,066 downwards.
GACTGGCGCATCGGTGCCGGCGGCCGCATGTACTTCCCGGTCCAGGTGGCCGGTGCGCTGCTCTCCGTCGGCGACCCGCACGTCTCCCAAGGCGACGGAGAGGTCAGCGGGACGGCACTCGAGGCCTCGTTGAACGGACTGCTGCGGGTGACCATTCGTCGTGATCTACCCTTCACCGTGCCGGTGCTGGAGACCGCGACCGATCTGCTGGTGCACGGTTTCGGCGACACCCTCGACGACGCGATGAAGGCGGCCGCGATGAGAACACTCGACGTCTTGCAGAAGCACTTCGGCCTGACGGCAGCGGACGCGTATTCGTTCATGTCGGTCGCGGTCGACTTCACGGTGACCCAGGTCGTGGACCAACGCCAGGGCGTGCACGGCCGCATCGACAAACGGTGCTTCCCGAGCTGGCGGACCGCCGGATGACCGGCATCCGTGCGTTCACCTTCAGCCCCGCCGACGGCGTGCCCCCCGGCGTCGCCCCGTTCGCGCACGCCACCGCGGCCGGGCAGACCCTCTACGTCACGGGTCAGATGCCGACCGGTGTGGACGGTGCCGTCGTGGGCTCCGACGTCGCCACCCAGACCGATCAGGTGATCCGAAACCTGGTGCGCGTCACCGAGCTGTGCGGCGGCGGCCTGGCCGACGTCGTCTCGGTCCGTGCCTTCCTGACCGACTGGGACGACTACGACGCGTTCAACGCCGCCTACGCCCCCTGGTTTCCGGACCGGTTGCCGTCACGGACGTGCGTCGGAGTGAGCGGCCTCGCAGTCGGCGCACTGGTCGAGATCGACTGGGTGTGCTGGCGCCAAGACGGGTGGCAGTAGTACACAGACCCCACTTCGTCCACAGCCGTCGGCTGCCGGGGGCTCGACGACATCGGGGCGTCCGGGGGCGCGCATACCGTCGCGGCATGCGCACCGAACGACCGGTCCTGGACGTGGAACGTCGCCTCGCCGGACCACGCACGCCCGACGAGGAGCCCGAGACCGCCTCAGGCGGTGAGGAGTCCGACACGACCCTGTCACGATGGCTGCCCGAGGTCACTGCAGGCACCGCCACCGGCTGGCTGGCGTCGGTGCGGGCCGACCCAGGGCGCGCAGGGGTCGTGGGCTTGAGCATCCTCGGCGCCGTCGCCGTGCTGGTGACGGTGTTCACGCTGACCCGTGACGACGGTCCGGCCGTCACGTCCGCGAAATTGCCTCCGGTGCAGATGGTGTCGTCCACGGCGCCGACCGCACCGCCCGGCGGACCGACTGACGCCAAGGTCACCGTCAGCGTGGTCGGGCTGGTACACCAGCCCGGGCTGGTGACCCTCGGCGCGGGATCCCGCGTCGCCGACGCGCTTGCCGCAGCAGGCGGTGCGGTCGACGGGGCGGACCTGGTAGGGCTCAACATGGCGCGCCGCGTCGGCGACGGGGAGCAGATCGTCGTGGGTCTGTCCTCACCGCCGGGCGCTCCGCCGTCGATGGGCAGCTCGATCACCTCGCCACCCGATGCGGCACCCGACTCTCCGTCGGTGGCTGGCGAGAAGGGCCCGGCGGCAGGTGAACTCGTCGACTTGAATACGGCGACGGTCGAGCAGCTCGACGCCCTTCCCGGCGTCGGCCCCGTCACGGCGGCGGCGATCGTCGCCTGGCGCGACGCCAACGGCTCGTTCGCCGGAGTCGATCAACTCGGGGAGGTCGACGGCATCGGCCCGGCCCGATTGGAGAAGCTGCGGGCGCTGGTTCGGGTGTGACGTTCCCGTCGGTCGCGGACGGGCCCGACGTCCGGTTGGTGCCCGGTGCGCTGACCAGTTGGGCCGTCACCGCGGCCGGCATCGTGTGGGGCACCACGGCGGGGGTGGTGGCCGTGGTGGCCGCCGTCTTGGTCGCGGCGGCGACGCGGTGGCGGTGGCGGATGCCATGGCCCACGGTGGTCGCAGTGGCGGCGGTCGGGGTGGCCTTCGCGGTGGCGGTGGGGCTGCGGGTACAGGACGCCGACGAGCATCCGATCGTGTCGGAGTACGGCACGACCGTGGCGGTGGTCCTCACCCCGACCGAGTCGCCTCGCATGCTGCGGGGCGCGCGAATCATGTTCCGCGCCAAGCTGATCTCACTCGACGGACGACAGATCGGCGGGCGCGTCGTGGTCTTCGCATCGGGTGCTGACTACCGAGAGGTGTCCGCGGGGCGGCCCGCCGCGTTTCGCGCCCACGTCTCGCGACCGATGCGGCGGGACTTGTCGGTGGCGGTGCTGACCGCCACGGGCAGTCCGCGCTGGGGCACCGCCAGCCTGGTGCAGCGGTCGGCCGCCGAGGTGCGGGCCCGGTTCGCCGATGCCGCCCGGTCGGTGCTGCCGGGGGATCAAGCGGCCATGCTGCCCGCGCTGGTGCTGGGGGACACCTCGGCGGTCGACGAGGACGTCGAGGACGACTTCCGCGCCGCCGGACTGACTCATCTGACGGCGGTGTCGGGGGCCAACGTCACCATCGTGTGCGGCGCGGTGTTGCTGTCCGCGGTGGTGGTCGGTCCGCGGATCGCGGTCGGCCTGGCCGCGGTTGCGCTGATCGCGTTCGTCGTGGTGGTGCAGCCGTCAGCCAGTGTGCTGCGGGCCTCGGTGATGGGGTCCATCGCGCTCTTCGCGGTGCTGTCGAGGCGCCGCCGACGGGCCATCCCGTCGTTGTCGGCCTGCGTGCTGGTGCTGTTGGTGGTCTCACCCGAATTGGCAGTCGACCTCGGCTTCGCGCTGTCGGTGTCGGCGACGGCCGCGCTGGTGGTCGTCGCGCCGGTGTGGACCCGCCGTCTGGTCGACCGCGGCTGGCCGACTCCGGTGGCGGCGGCGGTGAGCGTCGCCGTCGCCGCCCAGCTCGTCACCACTCCGCTGGTCGCCGGGATGTCCGGAACCGTCAGCATGGTCTCGGTGCTGGCGAATCTCGTCGTCGCACCGGTCATCGCGCCGATCACGGTGATCGGCACCGCGGCGGCGGTGCTGACGGTGCCGTGGCCCGCGGCGGCGGAGCTGATGATCCGGTTCACCGGTCCGGAGCTGTGGTGGCTGACCCACGTCGGCACCTGGGCGGCGGCGGTTCCCGGTGCGGTGATGACCACGCCGTCGGGCTGGCCGGGGGTGCTGATCACCGCGACCGCCTCAGTGGCCGCGGTGGTGCTCTGGCGGTGGCGACGTGGGCGTGTCGCGGTCGTCGCCGCCGCGGTGTGCCTGGTGGCGTGGAGCGTCGGTGCGGCGTGACACCATCGTGGCGTGAGTTCACTGCACCTGGTCCTGGGGGATGAAGATCTGCTCGTCGACCGTGCGATCGGCGCGGTGCTGCGGGCCGCCCGCAAGCAGGCCGGCACCCAGGACGTCCCCGTCGACCGGATGCGCGCCGGTGAGGTCAGCGTCAACGAGCTCGCCGAGCTCCTCAGCCCCTCCCTGTTCGCCGACGAACGCATCCTGGTGCTCGAGGCGGCGGCCGAGGCCGGCAAGGACGCGGCGGCCCTCATCGCCGACGCCGCGGCGGACCTTCAGCCGGGCACCGTGCTGGTGGTCGTGCACTCCGGTGCGGGCCGCGCCAAGGCGCTGGCCGATCAACTGAAGAAGCTGGGGGCGGAGGTCCATCCCTGCGCCAAGATCACCAAGGCCGGCGAACGCGCGGACTTCGTCCGTCGGGAATTCCGCGGGCTCAAGGTCAAGGTCGCCGACGACGTCGTCACCGCAGTGCTCGACGCGGTCGGATCCGACGTGCGCGAGCTGGCCGCGGCCTGCTCACAGCTGGTCGCCGACACCGGTGGCGAGGTGACCGCGGCCGCCGTCCGCCGCTATCACAGCGGAAAGGCCGAGGTGAAGGGGTTCGACATCGCCGACAAGGCCGTCGCCGGGGACGTCTCCGGCGCCGCCGAGGCGCTGCGCTGGGCGATGATCGGCGGCGAACCGCACGTCGTGCTCGCCGACGCGTTGGCAGAGGCCGTGCACGCGATCGCGCGGGTAGGTCCGCTCACGGGGGATCCCTACCGGCTGGCAGGCGAACTGGGCATGCCGCCGTGGCGCGTGCAGAAGGCGCAGAAGCAGTCCAGGCGATGGACGCGCGATTCGGTGGCCGAGGCGATGCGCCTTGTGGCCGCCCTGAATGCCGACGTCAAGGGTGCCGCCGCCGACTCGGACTATGCGCTCGAGTCGGCGGTGCGACGGGTGGCCGAATTGGCCGGGGGGAACTAGCTCAAAGCTTGTGCAGGGCCTGGGCGAGGGCCGACTTCTTGTTGGCCGCCTGGTTCTTGTGGATGACGCCCTTGCTGGCGGCCTTGTCGAGCTTGCGGCTCGTGGTGGCCAGCAACTCGGTGGCCTTGTCCTTCTCGCCGGCGTCGACGGCCTCGCGGAAGCCACGGACGGCCGTGCGCAGAGCGGACTTCACCGACTGGTTGCGCAGGCGCGCGGTCTCGTTGGTGAGGATGCGCTTCTTCTGCGACTTGATGTTGGCCACGCGAAAGTTCCTTTGCGAATGTCTGCTTGGGTTTACCAAAGTGTGCACGGGCGCCCTGGTGAGGGCAGCGAGGGTTCAGGTTACCAGCGAAGCAATGAATTTCCCAAAGCGGCGTGGCCTGGCCTGCCGAAACGAGGACGTTGGGGCAGCATGTCTGTCGTGAGCCTTCGAACCCTGCCTGCGGACGGCGCCCGAACGGGGCGAAAGACCGCGTCCTCGCCCACACGTCACCACGGGATCTTCGGCGGCTACAACGACGTCGGCGACTACTCCAAGGCCTTCGACGAGATGTTCGACGCGCAGGGCAACGTCCGCGGGCCGTACAAGGGCATCTTCAACGAACTCGCACCGTCGGACGCCTCCGAGCTCGCCGCCCGGTCCGAGGCGCTGGGCCGCGCGTTCGTCGACCAGGGCATCACCTTCTCGCTGTCGGGTCAGGAGCGGCCGTTCCCGCTGGATCTGGTGCCGCGCGTCATCTCCGCGGCCGAATGGTCGCGACTCGAGCGCGGCATCAAGCAGCGGGTCAAGGCCCTCGAGATGTTCCTCGACGACATCTACGGCGAACAGGAGATCCTGCGCGACGGCGTCATCCCGCGCCGGCTGATCACCTCGTGTGAGCACTTTCACCGGGAGGCGGCAGGCATCGTGCCGCCCAACGGCGTGCGCATCCACGTCGCCGGCATCGACCTGGTGCGCGACGGTCAGGGCACGTTCCGGGTACTCGAGGACAACCTGCGGTCGCCGTCGGGCGTCTCGTACGTGATGGAGAACCGCCGCACGATGGCGCGGGTGTTCCCGAACCTGTTCGCCACCCACCGTGTGCGCTCGGTCGGTGACTACTCCTCGCACCTGCTGCGCGCGCTGCGCAACGCCGCCGCCTCCAACGAGGCCGACCCCACTGTCGTGGTGCTCACCCCGGGTGTCTACAACTCCGCCTACTTCGAGCACTCGCTGCTGGCGCGTCAGATGGGCGTCGAGCTCGTCGAGGGTCGCGACCTGTTCTGCCGCGACAACACCGTCTACATGCGCACCACCGAGGGCGATCGTCAGGTCGACGTCATCTACCGCCGCATCGACGACGAGTTCTTGGACCCCATGCACTTCAAGCCCGACTCGGTGCTCGGCGTCGCCGGGATCCTCAACGCCGCGCGCGCAGGCAACGTGGTGATCTCCAGCGCCGTCGGCAACGGCGTCGGTGACGACAAGCTGGTCTACTGCTACGTCCCGACGATCGTCGAGTACTACCTGGGTGAGAAGTTGTCGCTGGCCAACGTGGACACCTTCCGGTGCTGGCTGGACGACGAGCGCGAAGAGGTACTCGACCGCATCGACGAACTCGTCATCAAACCCGTCGAGGGCTCGGGCGGGTACGGCATCGTCTTCGGCCCCAGTGCCACCGAGAAGGAGCTCGCGGCCATCACCAAGAAGGTCCGCTCCGACCCGCGCGGCTGGATCGCCCAGCCCGTGGTGCAGCTCTCCACCGTGCCGACGCAGATCGAGGACAGCCTGGCCCCGCGGCACGTCGACCTGCGACCGTTCGCCGTCAACGACGGCGACGACGTGTGGGTGCTCCCAGGCGGTTTGACCCGTGTCGCGCTGCCCGAGGGGTCCCTGGTGGTGAACTCCAGCCAGGGCGGCGGCTCGAAGGACACCTGGGTGCTGGCGTCGCGGACGTCGGTGGCCGACCGCGAACTGGCCGCCGCGGAAGTCGTTCGCGCCCTTCCCAAGCCGAAGCCGACGAAGGAGCGCAACGGTGACGGGCCCGCGCAGTCGCAGAAGCAGTCGCAGACCGGCGGGAACGTCGAGAGCCAACACGAGCAGCAACAGCAGCAGCAACAACAGCAGCAGCAGCAGGCGGTGAACGGCTGATGCTGGCACGCAACGCGGAATCGCTGTACTGGATCGGCCGCTACGTCGAGCGGGCCGACGACACGGCGCGCATCCTCGACGTCACCGTCCACCAGCTCCTCGAGGATTCCAGCGTCGACCCCGACTTGGCGTCTCGCACGCTGCTGAAGGTGCTGGGAATCACCCCGCCCAAGACCGAACTCGACCTCTGGTCGTTGACCGACCTGGTCGCCTTCAGCCGCGACACCCCGGGTGGCTGTTCGATCGTCGACTCGATTTCGGCGGCCCGCGAAAACGCCCGCGGCGCACGGGAAGTCACCTCGACCGAGATCTGGGAGTGCCTCAACACGACCTACAACGCCCTGCCGGAGCGCGAACGCGCGGCCCGGCGCCTCGGGCCGCACGAGTTCCTGTCCTACATCGAGGGCCGGGCCGCGCAGTTCGCCGGACTGGCCGACTCCACGCTGTCTCGCGACGACGGTTACCGGTTCATGGTGCTGGGGCGGGCCATCGAACGCGTCGACATGATCGTTCGGCTTCTGCTCTCACGGGTCGGGGACAGTGCGTCCTCACCGGCGTGGGTCACGGTGCTGCGTTCCGCCGGTGCGCACGACACCTACCTACGGACCTACCGCGGCGTTCTCGACGCAGGCCGGGTGGTCGAGTTCATGATGCTCGATCGCCTGTTTCCGCGGTCGATCATGTACTCGCTGCGACTTGCCGAGCACAGCCTCGACGAACTGCACCACCGCCGGCTCAACCGCGTCGGGGCGACTGCCGAGGCACAGCGACTGCTGGGCCGCGCCCGCAGCGAACTGGAGTTCCTGAGGTCCGGAGTGCTGCTGGAATCCCTCGACGAACGACTCGGCGCCTTGCAGATCACCTGCGCCGAGGTCGGAGAAGCGTTGGCGCAGGAGTACTTCTACTCGGCACCGTGGGTCGCCTGGACCGACGCCGGCCGCAACGGATCGCTGGTCATCGAAGAGGGCGAGGTCTGAGTCCATGAGCGCTCGCGCGAAGAGGAGAAAATAATGTGGCGCATGCGAGTGATTCACGCAACCGGTTACGCCTACAAGTCTCCGGTCACCGCGTCGTTCAACGAGGCCCGCCTGACCCCGCGGTCGGACTCGCGGCAGAACGTCGTCCTCAACCGCATCGAGACGGTGCCCGCGACCCGGTCCTATCGCTACGTCGACTACTGGGGTACCGCCGTGACGGCGTTCGACTTGCACGCCCCGCACGCCGAACTCGAGGTGACGGCGTCGTCGGTCGTCGAGACAGACAAGGGCGAGGTGCCCGAAGAACAACTCACGTGGGAGGACCTGGAGTCACCGGCGGTCAAGGACCAGTTCGACGAGTACCTGTCCGCCTCGGAGTACACCCCGGTCAGCCGGCGCCTGACCCGGGTCGGCGAGCGCATCGCGAAGTATCACGATCCGCAGCAGGCGGTGATCGAGGCTGCACAGTGGGTGCACACCGAGTTGGACTACGTGCCTGGCACCACGGGCGTGCACTCCTCGGGGCTCGACGCACTGCGCGAGGGTAAGGGCGTCTGCCAGGACTTCGCGCACCTGACTCTGATCCTGTTGCGCAGCATGGGAATTCCCGCACGCTACGTCTCGGGGTATCTGCATCCCAACGCCAAGGCGAAGGTGGGCGACACCATCGACGGTCAGAGCCACGCCTGGATCCAGGCGTGGACGGGCGGTTGGTGGCATTACGACCCCACCAACGACAAGGAAATCAACGAGCAGTACATCAGCGTCGGGGTAGGCCGTGACTATCACGACGTGTCCCCGCTCAAGGGCATCTACTCCGGCGAGGGGTCGACCGATCTCGACGTCATCGTCGAGATCACCCGGCTGGCGTAGGGCGCACCTCGACGCGCAGCAGATCGTCACCGAGTTCGACCCGGCCGGCGAAGGCGGTGGCCGCCAGCGCGCGCCAGTCGTCCTCCTGGCCGGCGATGAGCGCCGGCACGTAGTGGGTGAGGATCAGGGTGCCGACCCCGGCCCGCGCCGCGGTGTCGGCCGCCTGCTCCACCGAGGAGTGGTAGTCGAGGATGTCCTGCAGGCGCTGGTTGGGCACCCGTGCGATGAGATCCTTGCGGATCACCGTGTGCACCAACGCATCCGCGTCGGCGCTGAGAATGTCCACGCCGGCGCAGGGCACCGTGTCACCGGCCACCACCACCGAGGCGCCCGAGTACTCGACCCGAAATCCGATCGTCGGCTCGACCGGCCGGTGATCGGTCGGCCCCACCGCCACGGTGACGCCGTCGACGTCCCAGACGGTGCCGTCGGTCACCTCGTGGACCTCCACCACGGGCGGCTCGGTGATGTCTGCGTGGTGACCGACGCGGTAACCGACGTCCGGCGCGAGTGAGGCCAAGACCGCCTCGACGACGGCGGCCGTACCCGGGGGGCCGAACACCGGCAGGGGAGTGCGGGCGAACGTGGAGATCCACCGCGTCGTGATGACGTCGGACAGATCGGTGATGTGGTCGCTGTGCAGATGCGTCAGCAGCAGCGCGGACACGTTCGCCGCGCCGACCCCGATCGCCGCGGCGCGCATCAGGACTCCTCGTCCACAATCCACCAGAATGGTCTGACCGCCCGCCTGCACCAACGTCGCCGGGCCCGCCCGGTGGGGGTCGACCATCGGGCTGCCCGTGCCCAACAGGGTGACGTCGATCATGACGTCATGTCTACCCGGTCAAGATCGGTTACGCGGGACTATCGCCTTCGCCCAGCCCAACCCCAGAATTCGATGACCCATTGAAAATAAGCGCCTAAAACGGTGTGAGCTGCAGGTTGACGCAGACAAGCCAAGCGCGAATCTCCATACGTCATTTACGACCGCGAAACAGGTCGGCAACAGAGACTGCCTAGCGTCGGCGGCACATCCAATCGAGGAGGAATCATCGTCACCACGCTCACCGGACGGACCGCCGAGGTCGCCGAGCGGCTGGCCGCTTCAGGCGTCAAGTACGCGGCCATCAGCTTCGTCGACGTTCACGGCAAGCCCAAGGCGAAGATGGTTCCGCTCGGCCACCTCGAGCAGGCGTCGCGAGGGTCCGAGATGTTCACCGGCGCCGCCCTCGACGGAGTTCCGCAGGACGTCAACGACGACGAGGTCGCCCCGCACCCCGATCTCGACGCCGCCATCATCGCGCCGTTCAACCGCGAGATCGCCTGGTTCCCGGGCGATCTCTGGATCGGCGACACCCCGTTCGAGGCGTGCAGCCGTCAGATCCTCAAGCGCGTCACCGCCGACGCCGCCGGCCTGGGGTACACCTTCAATTTGGGCATCGAGACGGAATTCTTCTTGCTCACCGACGACCGCGAGGGTGTCCCGCAGCCGGCCAGCCCTGACGACGACCTGGCCAAGCCGTGCTACGACCTGCGGTCGATGCTGCACAACTACGGCGTGGTCGACGAGATCGTCTCAGCCATGAACGAACTCGGGTGGGACGTCTACTCCTTCGACCACGAGGACGGCAACGGCCAGTTCGAGACCGACTTCACCTACACCGACGCCGTCGCCATGGCCGACCGGCTGGTGTTCTTCCGCATGATGGTCGGCGAGATCGCCCGCAAGCACGGGCTGTTCGCCTCCTGGATGCCCAAGCCGTTCGCCGACCGCACGGGCAGCGGTGCACACTACAACATGTCACTCGCGGACTCCTCGGGGGTGAACCTGTTCGCCGCCGACGACGACCCTCGCGGCTGCGGCCTGTCGACCCTGGGCTACCAGTTCACCGCCGGCGTGCTGCGGCACGCGTCGGCGATCTGTGCGGTCATCGCGCCGACGGTGAACAGCTACAAGCGACTGGTCAAGCAGGGCAGCATGTCCGGGCTCACGTGGGCGCCCATCTTCGCCTGCTACGGCGACAACAACCGGACCAACATGATGCGCATCCCCAGGGGTGGTGGGCGGGTCGAATGCCGCGCCGCCGACAGCGCGAGCAACCCGTACCTCGGGGCCGCGCTGGTGCTCGCCGCCGGACTGGAGGGCATCCGCGAAGGTCTCGATCCCGGTGACCCCAACCGGGACAACCTCTATGACGCGTCCGAACGTGACCTCGCCGAGCGTGGCATCGGCTGGCTGCCGCGATCCCTCGGTGAGGCCGTCGATGCCCTGGAGGCGGACCCGTTGGTGCGCAAGGTGTTCGGCGACGCCATGTTCACCTCGTTCGTGACCGAGAAGCGGGCCGAATGGGACTCCTACACCGCGCACGTGTCGTCGTGGGAGACCGATCGCTACCTGAGGTTCTGGTGATCCGATGAGCCCCCGCTGGGAGGAGATGACCTCGACCGAGCTCGCGCGGCGGGTGGCCGCCGACCCCGACTGCGTCGGGCTGATCCCCGTCGGAGCCACCGAGCAACACGGCCCGCACCTGCCCGTCGGCACCGACACGATCATCGCGACCGCGCTTGCCGATGCCGCGGCGGGGGACGCCGCCGTCGTCCTGCCTCCGATACCGTTCGGCGCCAGCTTCTTTCACGGTACGACGGTGGCGGGCACCGTCGCCGCGAGTGGCGTGGAGACTGCGGCCGCGGCGCTACGCGTCGCACGGGCGTGCGTGGCATCGGGGGTCACGCGGCTGCTGTTCGTCAACGGGCACGTCGGCAACGCGGCGCCGTTGTGGATCGCCTGCGACGAATTTCGGCGCGAGTTCCCCGACGCACGCGTCGGCGTCATGCAGTGGTGGGAGCTGACACCCGAGATCGCCGAGCAGGCGACCGCCGACGCCGTGGACTGGCACGCCAACGCAGCGGAGACCTCACTGATGCTCGCGGTGCGTCCCGACCTGGTCGACGTCGACGCACTGGCCGGGGCCGACGACCCGGATCGCACCGCGGGCACCGTCTTTCGCTACGCCCTCGACCAGGTGTCCTCCAACGGCGTGACCGGGTTCCCGTCGCGCGCCTCCGCTGAGCAAGGAGAGCGGCTGTGGCATGACGTGGTCGCCGCCGCCTCGGAGACCGTCCTGCGCGCGCACCGCGAACGCGCACCGCTGAGCTAGCCGTGTCGACGCCACGACGCCGCGCGCCGCGTGCCGGCATCGTCGACGCGGCCACGAAGCTCTTCTCCGAGAAGGGGTACGCGCAGACCACGATGAGTGACGTGGCCCGTGCCTCCGGCCTGCAGCAGTCCTCGCTGTACTACTGGTTCCGCAGCAAGGAGCAGCTGCTGCAGGAGACCCTCGCCGTCAACCGGGCGTCGCTGGACTTCATCGCCGAGGTGGGCCCGGGGTCCGGCTCGCCTGCTCTGAAGCTCTACCGACTGTTGCGATTCGACGCCATGCAACTCGCGCTCTCGCCCATGGACTTCAACGAGATCGAGCGCATCGCCCATCAGCAGCGCGCCGACTTCCACCAGTTCTGGCGGGACTACGAACGGCTCACCCAGTGGGTCGTCGACCTCATCGGGGCCGGTGTCGGCGAGGGCAAGTTCGTCGACTGCGACAAGGCGCAGACCGCCGAGCTGCTGTTGTCCTTCGGCGAGGGCGCCCAGAAACGCGCGCGGCTCACCGCGGAAGCCGGCGACAGGGTGGCGGCGGCCGTCCGCATCGGTGAGCAGGTCGCCACCCTCAGTCTTCGCGGTCTGCTCAAGCGACCCGGCGACGTGGAGCGCCTCCGCACCCAGGCCGCGGCCTTCGACGACGTCGCCGTCGCGATGCGGGGGGCGGGACCGGCGGACGACGACTGACGGGTCATTCCCGCCCGGCCGACACCCACCCGAGATCGGCGTTTCGATGGCCCGAGACTGCCGCCCCCGCCGCGTCGAGGCGGGCGAGTTGGTCGTCGCTGAGTGCCACGTCGAGGGAGTCGAAGTTCTCCTTCACGCGGGCGGCCCTGCGGGTGCCGGGGATCGGAACCGACGCCACGCCGAGCTCGTCGGCTCGGTAGCGCAACCACGCCAGCGCGATCTGTGCAGGCGTCGCCTCGCGTTCGTCGGCCACGGCGCGGATCACCTCGACTACGGCGAGGTTCTCCTGCAGCGCGTCGTCGGCGAACCGCGGGAGATTGCGCCGGAAGTCCGAGGATTCGGTTAGATCGGCCGACGAGGTGAGCGTGCCGGTCAGGAAGCCCCGGCCCAGCGGGGAGTAGGGGACGAAGCCCACCCCGAGCTCGGCGGCGGCGGGCACCACGCGGGCCTCGACGTCCCGGCTCCAGATGGACCATTCGCTCTGGACGGCGGCGATGGGGTGCACCGCGACGGCGGCCCGCAGTTCGTCGGCGGTCACCTCGGACAGGCCGAGGTGGCGAACCTTGCCCGCGGCGACCAGTTCGGCCATCGCGCCGACGGTTTCCTCGATGGGCACCGACACGTTGCGCCGGTGCATGTAGTACAGGTCGACGACGTCGGTCCGCAGGCGGCCAAGGCTCTCGTCGATGCACTGCTTGACGTAGGCGGCGTCACCCCGCGCGCCCGGTTTGCCGGAGGCGCGGTCGGCCGGGTTGCCCACGATGCCGAACTTGGTGGCCAGGGTGACCTCGTCGCGCCTGCTGGCGAGGAGGTCGGCGATGAGCCGTTCGTTGGCCCCGCCGCCGTAGACGTTCGCGGTGTCGATGAACGTCACGCCCAAGTCGAGGGCCTGGTGCAGCGTCGCCAGCGACTCGGCGTCGTCGACCTCGCCGTACACCGGGGTCAGCGCCATCGCGCCGAAGCCGATGGCGCTGGTGGTCAGGTCGTCTCCGAGTGTCACGGTGTCGGTCACGGGCATCCTCTTTGGTCGGGTGTGGCGCAGGTCTCCGGTGGAGGCAACCGGTGTCGAGGGCATTGTGTTCCGTCGGGAATCGGTTCTACTCTGATGTGAGCCACGTCACAGGAAGGGATGTCCGTGCGTATCGCCGACGTGTTGCGGAACAAGGGTGCGGGCGTGCTCACCACGTCACCCGACACCGTGGTCAGGGACCTGGTCAGCGGGTTGGTGAAGCGCAACGTGGGCGCGATGGTCGTCGTCGGCCCCGATTCGGTGGTCGGCATCGTGTCCGAGCGCGACGTCGTGCGGATGCTGCACGAGCACGGAGTCGAGGCCCTGGAATGCCGTGTCGCCGACGTCATGACCACCGACGTCGTCACCTGCACGTCCGAGGACACGGTCGACGGCCTGAGCGCGCTGATGACCACCCACCGGGTGCGGCACGTACCCGTCGTCGACGACGGGCGCCTGGCCGGCATCGTCAGCATCGGAGACGTGGTGAAGACCCGCATGGAAGAGCTTCAGGCCGAACGCGAGCAGTTGGCGGCCTACATCACCCAGGGGTGAGAGCATCGGTGGCATGCAAGCCAGGCCTGCGAACCGTGCCGACGTCTCAGCGCTCTCTGCGACCCTGGGGCGGGCGTTCTTCGAGGATCCCGTGATGGCGTGGATGCTGCCCGACGCCGACGTCCGGCGCCGCAGGCTGCACAAGCTGTTCGAGGCGATGACCCGGCACCACCACCTCTCGCGCGGCGGCGTGGAGGTGGTCCTCGACGACGACGGAGGCATCGGTGCGGCCGCGCTGTGGGATCCACCTGGGCAGTGGCGGCACACGTCCGCCGAGGAACTTCGGGCCCTGCCGGCAATGCTGCTGACCTTCGGCCGCTCGGTGCGGCGGGGGATGGTCGCCGACGACGCCATGAAGGCGGCCCACCCCGAGGAACCGCATTGGTACCTGGCGGTCATCGGCAGCGATCCGTCGGTTCGTGGCAAGGGCCTCGGCAACGCGCTCATGAGGTCGCGTCTGGACCGTTGCGACGCCGAGCACGCGCCGGCCTACCTGGAGTCGAGCAATCCGGACAACATCCCGTACTACCAACGCTTCGGGTTCGAGGTCACCGGCGAGATTAGGCTGCCAGGCGGCCCGGCGTTGTGGCCGATGTGGCGGGCCGCCCGCTAGCGCCAGGAGTAGTCCGCCCGCAGCCGCGCCGCGACGATCTCGAACGTCCCGCGTTCGAGGATGGCGCCTTCGCGCCGGATGCTCTCCTCCGGCACGTCGAGCACCCGGTCGAGCCTTACCCAGCTCGGGCGGCCCTCGTGGTCCCAGCTGCCGCTGCCGATGTGCACCCAGGACCGGTCGCCGGCGTGCCGTTCCTGGCTGGACAGCATGAGCCCGAGCAGGGTCGTGCTGTCGCGGCCCACGACCAGGACGGGGCGGTCCTTGCCGCGGGAGGGGTCCTCTTCGTAGACGACCCACGTCCACACGATCTCGCCCGGGTCGGCCTGGCCGTCCAGGTCGGGGGCGTAGGCGATTCGACGGGCCCGGCGGTGGGTCGGCGCGCTGTTCTTGGTGACCGGTCGGCCGGCGGTGATCGCCTGCTGGGGATGCTGTTGCTGCTGAGAGGCCGCGATCACGCTGAGGCCGACGTCGATGCCCATCCGGATGCCCTGGCCGAGGGTGCGCGGCACCGTCTCGGGGTTCTGCAACTGCCGGATGATCTTCGGAGCCTCGCTGAACACCAATTTCTCGGTGGTCTTCACAATCCGCTGCCACGGACTCAACTGAGGAGCCATGGCGTCGAGCATAGGACGTCTGGCGCGGCGGCGATTGTGTCGATGGGGCGGCGGCTCGATATCCTGGACGGGCGCAGCGCCGCTGCCATGTAGCCCCACCAGGAGATTCCCATCAGCAGCTTTGCCGACAAGACGTTCACCGCGCCGGCTCGGATTCGGAACTTCTGCATCATCGCGCACATCGACCACGGAAAGTCGACGCTGGCCGACCGGATGCTCGGCATCACCGGCGTGGTCGCCGACCGTGACATGCGCGCGCAGTACCTCGACCGGATGGACATCGAGCGCGAGCGCGGCATCACCATCAAGGCCCAGAACGTGCGCTTGCCGTGGACGGTCTCCACCGACGGCGTCGACGAGCAGTTCGTGCTGCATCTGATCGACACGCCCGGTCACGTCGACTTCACCTACGAGGTGTCGCGCGCGCTGGAGGCCTGCGAGGGTGCGGTGCTTCTGGTCGACGCCGCCCAGGGCATCGAGGCGCAGACGCTGGCCAACCTGTACCTGGCGCTGGATCGCGGTCTGACGATCATCCCCGTGCTCAACAAGATCGACCTGCCGGCCGCCGACCCCGACCGCTACGCCGGTGAGATCGCCCACATCATCGGTTGCGAGCCCGAGGAAGTGCTGCGCGTCTCGGGCAAGACGGGCGAAGGGGTCCGAGAACTGCTCGACGCGGTCGTCCGGCTGGTGCCGGCGCCCGTCGGTGACCCGGACGCGCCCGCCCGCGCGATGATCTTCGACTCCGTCTACGACATCTACCGCGGCGTGGTGACCTACGTCCGCGTCGTCGACGGCAAGCTCAGCCCGCGCGAGAAGATCAAGATGATGTCCACGGGCACCACCCACGAGCTGCTCGAGGTGGGCATCGTCTCACCCGAGCCCAAGGCCACCGAGGGGCTCGGCGTCGGCGAGGTCGGCTACCTGATCACCGGCGTCAAGGACGTCCGGCAATCCAAGGTCGGCGACACCGTCACCGTGGCGCGCAACGGCGCGACCGAGGCGCTGACGGGGTACCGGGAGCCGCGGCCGATGGTCTACTCGGGTCTCTACCCGGTGGACGGCTCGGACTACCCCAACCTGCGCGACGCCCTGGAACGGCTGCAGCTCAACGACGCCGCACTGACCTGGGAGCCGGAGACGTCGGTGGCGCTGGGGTTTGGTTTCCGCTGCGGCTTCCTCGGGTTGCTTCACATGGAGATCACCCGCGAGCGTCTCGAGCGCGAGTTCGACCTCGACCTCATCTCCACCGCACCGAACGTCGTCTACCGGGTGGTGATGGACGACGGCACCGAGCTGGTCGTCACCAACCCGTCGGATTGGCAGGAGGGCAAGGTGCGGTCGGTCTTCGAGCCGATCGTCAAGACCACCGTCATCGCGCCAAGCGAATTCATCGGGACCATCATGGAGCTGTGCCAGTCCCGCCGCGGCGAGCTCGGCGGCATGGACTACCTCTCACCCGAGCGCGTCGAGCTCCGCTACACGATGCCGTTGGGCGAGATCATCTTCGACTTCTTCGACTCGTTGAAGTCCCGCACGCGCGGGTACGCCAGCCTGGACTACGAGGAGGCCGGCGAGCAGGAAGCCGACCTGGTCAAGGTCGACATCCTCCTGCAGGGTGAGGCGGTGGACGCGTTCAGCGCCATCGTGCACAAGGACGGCGCGTCGGCCTACGGCAACAAGATGACCACCAAGCTCAAGGAGCTGATCCCGCGTCAGCAGTTCGAGGTCCCGGTGCAGGCTGCCGTGGGATCGAGAATCATTGCGCGCGAGAACATTCGAGCCATCCGCAAGGACGTCTTGAGCAAGTGCTACGGCGGTGACATCACCCGTAAGCGCAAGCTGCTCGAGAAGCAGAAGGAAGGCAAGAAGCGGATGAAGACCATCGGCCGGGTCGAGGTGCCGCAAGAGGCCTTCGTCGCGGCGTTGTCCGCGGACGCCGCCAGCGACAAGCCGAAGAAGTAGCCCGTGCGGTGGCCGACGGGCACCGTGGTGGCGGCCGTGCTGTTGGCCGGCTGCGCCCACACGGTGCCGGGGGTGGCCACGCCCGCCGCGTCGGCGGTGAAGATCCTGCCCACCGAGGGTGAGATCGCCTCCGATCTACCGAACACGTTGAGCACCTTCGGGTTTCGGCCCTTCATCGGTGGGGTGGAGATCCTGCCCGACGGATACCGTACCGAGGCGGACGCCTCGCCGATCGGCTGCGCCGCGGTCACCGACACCGCTCCGCGCATCGTCTACGAACCGCTGCCCGTCGTCGAGGCCGCGCGGCAGAGCTACTTCAACTGGGACGAGGGCGTCGACGCCTCGGGTGCGGACGCCGCGGTGGTGCGGCTGTCCTCCGCGGCCGCCGCGCGCGACGCGTTCTCCACGTTCACCCGGCAGTGGCGGCAGTGCGCCGGCACCACGGTGGTCAAGCACGTGGGTGCGGCGGTGATCGACGCCGCCGTCTCCGACGTCACCGACCAGGGCGCGGTCGTCTCCGCGACGGTGCGCACCCGCCAGCGGCCGGGCAGCGCGCAGACGCGTTACGAGCGGGCGCTCGGCGTGCGGGACGCGACCCTCGTCGAGGTCTCGCTGGCGGTGACGCCCGACGGTGACCGCCAGCCGGATCCGCGGGCCTGGGCCGTGGGCATCGCCAAGACGATGCTCGGCAAGTCACAATGACGATCGTGAAGCGGTGTGTCCGGCTGTGTGCGGTGCTCGCCGTGGCGGCGGCGGTCGCCTCGGGGTGCGCGAACACGGTCGAGGGCGTGGCGGTGCGGGACGCCGACGCCAACCCGACCGACGTCCGTCCGCTGCGGGAATCGCAACTCGAGGACGTCATGCTGAGCATCGCCCAGCTCAACGGGATCGCCGGGGCGACGCAGATGGAGGTGATCCTCACCGGCGAGGAGATGTCGGACAATTCCGACGCGGTGTCCGATCCCGACTGCCTCGCCTCGATCTTCGGCGCCGAGGACCTGGTGTACCGCTCCAGCAGCTGGACGGCGGTGCGTGACCAGGTGGCGCGCGAACCCGGCGACGACAATCGGCATTGGATGGAGCAGACCGCGGTGCTCTACCCGACCGAACGGTCCGCCAGGGACTTCGTCGACGCGTCCACGGCGGCCTGGCGGGGCTGCAGCGGGTTCTCGGTGGCCGTCGACGACGAGGCGACCAGTTCGATCTGGTTGATCGGCGAGGTGCGCGTCGACGGTGACGTCGTCACCCAGAAGGTCGCGCAGGAGGACTCCGACGGGTGGGAGTGCCAGCACGCGCTCTCGACGGTGGCGAACCTGTCGGTGGAGACCATCGCGTGCGCGTTCGGCGTGAACGACGAAGCGGTGTCCATGGTCCAGGCGATGATCGCGAACGCGGCCAGGCTCTAAGCCGCGCCGGTGGTGCCGCGGCCCGGGGTGAAGGCACCCCGGTAGCGAG
The DNA here is from genome assembly GCF_025823185.1 of Mycobacterium yunnanensis. Lineage (GTDB taxonomy): Bacteria > Actinomycetota > Actinomycetes > Mycobacteriales > Mycobacteriaceae > Mycobacterium > Mycobacterium yunnanensis. The sequence continues at coordinate 592,830 of NZ_JACKVK010000013.1, read as the reverse complement.
CCGCCGGATGCCTCTCGGGCAACAGATCACCGCCGCCGAAGACCTTGGCCCTGGTCGTGCCGCGGGCGTAGTCACGCTGGGCCAATCCGCGGTCCTGCAACACCGGTATCACGTGGTCGACGAAGTCGGCGTAGCTTCCCGGGATGGTGGCGTTGACCACGTTGATGCCGTCCACTCCTGCGTCGCGCCAGCGTTCGAGTTGATCGGCGATGGTCTCCGGCGTGCCGACGACGCGGGAGTTGCGTCCTTGCAGCAGACCGAGATCGCGCACGGTGGCGTCGCGGCCGGAGACCGATTCGCGAACCCAGGCCACGATGCTGCGCGTCCCGTCGGTGTCTCCGATGTCGCCGAGCGGGGTGTCGAGCGGATGGCCGCCGAAGTCGACGCCGACGGCACCGGAGAGGTGCGCCACCATCGCTTCGAGGTCGATGGACTCGTCGAGTTCGTCGGCCTTGCGACGGGCCTCGGCCTCGGTGCCGCCGATCACGAAGTGCAAGCCCTGGAAGAACTTCAGATCGCCCGGGCGGCGACCGGCGGCCATGACGCGACGGCGGGTGTCGTCGACGAGCGCCTTGGCCTGCTCGGGGCCCGGGGTGATGATGAATTGCGCCTCGGCGTTGCGGGCGGCGAAATCCTCTCCTGCGGAAGACGATCCGGCCTGGAAGAGCACGGGTGTGCGTTGCGGTGACGGAGCCACCAGGTGGGGACCCTCGACGCGATACCTCTTTCCGACGTGGTTGATCTTGTGAATCTTGGCGTAGTCGCCGTGCAGTCCGCGCTGGCGGTCCTGCAGCAGTGCACCGTCGTCCCAGGACCCTTCCCACAGCTTGTAGACCACGTCGACGTATTCCTCGGCCCAGCGGTATCTCTCGTCGTGCTCTTCGAGGTCGTCGAAGCCAAAGTTGCGCGCGGCGTTGGCGAGTCCACTGGTGACGATGTTCCACGCGATTCGGCCGTTCGACGCGTGGTCGAGGGTCGAGATCTTGCGGGCGAAGTTGAAGGGGTGCTCCTGGATCACCGAGCTGGTGATCGCGATCCCGAGATCGTCGGTGGCGTAGGCGATCGCCGAGGCGATGACGCCGGGGTCGTTGCTCGGAATCTGCAAACCGGATTCGACGTATTTCTCGTAGGATCCACCGAAGTCGCCGTAGAGGCCGACGACGTCGGCGAAGAAGATGAAGTCGAACTTGCCGCGTTCGAGGATCTTCGCCAACTCCACCCAGTGGTCGAGTGAGTTGAAGTTCGTCTGGCCCGCGTCGGGCTGGCGCCACGTGCCCTGCAGGATGTGGGAGGTCGTGTTCATCACGAACGCCGAGAAGTGCAGCGGTGGTGGGGTCGGCATCGGCCGAGGATCGCCTGAGGTGCCGTCGTGGACAACGGTTTCGATCACGGTGGTGTCGATCTCCGGCTGACCACGATCCGGGTATTCATCACCACGAGCGAGATGCTCGGCGCTGCGTGGAGATCGAATTACGGTCATGCCGCATGCACGCCATGAAGACGGGTCGGCCATGACCGCGGACGGCACCGGCGACGAGCGCCCGGTGGTCGACTCCCTGCTCGAACGACTCGACACCTACGGACTTGGGCGGCGGCAGTTCGTCAAGCTGCTGGCGGGCGCGGGCGTCGCGGTGGCCGCCGGTGGCACCCTCGCCGCGGTCGGACGTCGCAACGTGGACAAGACGGGTGCGGTCGCCTACACCGACGGTCAGTTCGCCCTGCTGAACTGGTCGTCCACCGGCGACTACCAGGTGCAGTGGGCGAAGGCCTACCAGGAGGCGGCCAGCCAGCTCGGTTACAAGAGCGTGGTGCTGGACGGAAAGTCCGATGCCGCAGTCCAATCCAATCAGTTCAACCAGTTGCTGACGCAGCGGACCACGGCGATCTTCGTCGGGTTGAACGATCCCGGCGCGTTGCCCACCCTGGCCCACGACTCCAACGACAACGGGGTGTTGTTCCAGGCGGCCTGGAATTCACCGGCCTGGTACACCCCGTGGCATGGCGATGCCGACGGGGACAAGTACAACGCCTTCCTGATGCCCGACGAATACGCCGCGGTCGGCAAGGCGGTGGACGTACTCGCCAAGCAAATCGGAGAGCAGGGCACGATCGTTCGGGTCGGTGGCTACTACCCGTCCATCGACGGGTGCGAGGTGCAGCGCCGCTTGGCGGTCCATCACACGCTGAAGAAGTACCCGAAGATCACATTCGCCGGTGAGTTGCACGCCAAGTACGACGCAGATCTCTCGCAGCGCGCCGCATCCTCGCTGTTGGCCCGCTACCCGGACACCGTCGGGATCGTCGCGGTGAACGACGACGCCGCCACCGGAGTCGTGGCGGGGATCGAAGCGGCAGGCAAGGTTCCTGGCAAGGACGTCTTCGTCGTCGGTGCCAACGGATCCACCGCGGGAATCGAGCGGGTGCTCTCGGGCAAGCAATTGGCCACCACCGGGAACGTGCCCGCCTACCCGTCGTTCGTGACGCTGGCGCAGTTCCACGACCGGCTTCGGGGCTGGAAGCCCGAACCCGCCGAACGCTTCTACGGCTGGCACGCCGAGATCATCACCCGCGACAACGTCGAGGTGTTCAAGAAGCGATACGTCGACGGGCCGATCGGCCAGTCCTTCGACGTCAAACTCCTGTCGCGCACCGAGCACCCAGATGACTTCGACCTGCAATTCGACGGCTATCCCGTCGAGGACCTCGACCTGATCTGGCCGGATGTCCCCAAGCCGAAGGGCTTTCAGTACCCGGAGGCCTATCTCACCGCCAAGCGCAACGGTGACTTCGAGCGGATCCGCGCGCTCTACAAGGAGCACTACCGAACTCCGGTCCTCGGTCCGTCCCCGGTGAAGGGAGTGTGAGATGAGCACCCCCACGGCCGAACCCCGGCTGCAAGCCACGAAGATCGTCAAGTCCTTCGGTGCGAACCGCGCTCTCAAGGGGGTCGACCTGACCGTCGGCGACGGCGAGGTCGTCGGTCTCATCGGCGAGAACGGCGCCGGTAAGAGCACGATCCTCAACATCCTCTCCGGGGTGTTGCCTCACGATTCCGGGTCACTGGTCCTCGACGGCCGCGAGATCTCGCCGAAGACCTACCAGGAGGCCAATCGCCTTGGCATCTTTCGGGTCTTCCAGGAATCCGCGCTCGTCGACTCGCTGGCGGTCTACGAGAACGCGTTCTTCGGTTGGGAGCACCTCTTCCGGTCCCGCACCGGTGGACTGGACCGCCGCAAGTTGAAGCGGACTGCGGAAGAGGCTCTGAACGACGCCGGAGTCGACGATCTCGACGTCACGTCACAGACTGGCTCGCTGACCCCGGGACAGAAGCAGAGCGTCGACGTAGCCCGGGTCACGGCGCTGGCCAAGCTGCTCGAGGTCGAGCGACCCGTGGTGCTCTTCGACGAGCCGACCACCGCGCTCGACCATCGGCACGAGGACAACTTCCTGCGCCTGCTGGAGCGTTTGCGCGGGGTGGCAGCGGTCGTGTTCGTGTCGCATCGTCTGCCCGAAATCCTTCAGACCACCGATCGCATCACGGTCTTCAAGGACGGCGAGTCGGTCGGACACCGGCCGACGGCGGGCACCGACGAAGGCGAGCTGCACCGGCTGATGGTGGGTCGCGTGCGGACCGAGAACTATTACCGTGAACATTCCCAGCTCGACGTCGCCACCGACGGGCCACCGCGACTGGTCGTCGAATCCGTCAGCGGGGCAGGGGTTCTCCGTGATGCTTCACTGCAGGTGTCACCCGGGGAGATCGTCGGCCTTGCGGGTACCGAGGGCTCGGGCAAGCGCGTGCTCGGAGAGATCGTGGCGGGGGTGGTGCGCCCGACGTCCGGGCGGGTGCTGGTCGACGGCGAGGAGGTGACGGGGTCCATCGGTGACCACGTCGCCGCAGGCATTGCCTACGTGCCCCCGGATCGCGCGGAGAAGGGTTTGATCACCACCGCGTCGATCGTCGACAACGTCCAATTGGCCTCGTTGCACGACAGATTCGCCACCAAGCGGGTCGGTCTGTGGGCCGTCGGGCGCGCGCGCAAGGTCACCGACCGATACGTCGGGGAGCTCGGGATCGTGACCGAGAGCATCGACGCGCCCGTGTCGTCGCTGTCGGGTGGCAACGCGCAGAAGGTGCTGATCGCGAAGTGGCTGTTGCGTCAGCCCGACGTGCTCGTGCTCGACGAGCCGACCCAGGGCGTCGACACCGGTGCCCGCGAGGGCATCTACGACCTGCTGCGGCAGGTCGCCGCCGCGGGTACCTCGGTGATCCTCGTCAGCGACGACCTCCCGGAACTGATCGGGCTGTCCAACCGGATCGTCGTCGTCACCAACGGCCGGATCTCGGCGGTCGTCGACGCCCCGGCCGGCGCGAAACCGGACGAACACGACCTCGTCGCCCTGATGATCCCGGGCGCCGAACCCGCCGCACGCCCAGTCCCCACCCCTACCACCGTCGGATGATGCCATGACCACTGAACTGACCCCTTCGATCACCACAGTCGACGAGCCGGTGACCGCCGGCGCAGTCGACGAAGGCCGCACCGCGATCCGCGGACGGCTCAACGTGGTTCGCGACGTCCTGCCGCTGGCAGCTCTGCTGGCGCTCGTCGTGTTCTTCTCGGTGCGCGCCGAGGCATTCCTGAGCGCGGCCAACCTCACCCTCATCAGCGGGCAGGCCGGCATCCTCTTACTCGCCTCGCTGGGCGCGACCCTGGTCATCGTCGCGGGCAGCGTCGACCTGTCGGTGGGGTCCATTGCGTTGCTCACCGGTGCGATCGTGGCGTTGCTGATCAACGCAGGGGTGGCGAATCCCGTTCTGGCAGTGCTCATCGCCGTTGCGGTGGGAGCGGCCATCGGGCTGCTCAACGGGGTGGTGTTCGCCTACGGCCGGGTGCCGTCCTTCATCGCGACGCTGGGCACGCTGTCGTTGTTCGCCGGCATCGGCTTGACGATCCTGCAGGGCAGCACCATCAACTTCACCGATCAGGGCATTCGCGATCTCGCCATCGGGCAGTTCATCCCGAACATCCAGAACGCCGCCTTGATAGCCATCGTCGCGTTCCTGGTGGTGTGGTTCTTCGCCCGCCGCACCAGGTTCGGGCTCTACGTGTATGCGGTCGGCGGCAACGAGCGCGTCGTCGAACTCGCCGGCGTCAGCACCAGACGGGTGAAGGTGCTGATCCTGACCGTCTCGGGTATCACCGCGGGACTGGCGGGATTGCTGCTGACGGCTCAACTCGGTGCGGCGGGTCCTACGACGGGCTCGACGATCCTGCTGGACTCGGTGGCGGCGATCGTGATCGGCGGCACCGCCCTCTCGGGTGGCGTCGGCGGTGTGGGCAGGACGGTGCTCGGCGTGCTGATCCTGACGGTTCTGTCCAACGGCCTCAACCAGATTGGCGCGGCCGACTACACGCAGACGGTCATCAAGGGTCTGGTCATCATCGTCGCCGCGGTGTTCACCATGGCATCGCAGCGGAAGCTGATCGTCAAGTAGCGAGCGGTCGCGAATGTGTCCGGTCGTGACGCCAAAGAATCGCATTGATTCGATCGCTACCGTGTTCGAACCCAATCGGGCACGGTGGCGGAGGAACCATCGCGGGGCGGGCGTTCGCCCGGGGAGGCGCGACCCGACACTTCACGAAAGATCAACCGACGATGTCTGCTTCACGTATGTCCGGTGCCCTCGGCGTATCCGCCCTTGCTCTCGTCGTGCTGCTTGCCGGCTGTGGTTCGGGATCCGACCACGCGACGTCGTCCACCGCCGCCGGCCCGCCGGTCAGTGGCGGCTCCATCGTCTACGGCACCGACCGTGAGCCCACATGCCTCGACCCGCACAACAACGGCGACATGCCGCAGACCTATGTCGCGCGGCAGTTCCTCGACTCCCTGGTCTCCGAGAAGCGCGACGGCACCGTGGTGCCCTGGTTGGCGGAGTCGTGGACGACCTCCCCTGACGGACTGACCTACACCTTCAAGATCAAACAGGGGGTGAAGTTTCACGACGGCACCCCGCTCGACGCGGCCGCCGTCAAGGCCAACTTCGACCAGATCCTCGACCCGGCCACCGAGTCGCTGACCGACACCGGATATCTGCGGCCCTATTACGAGACGTCTCGCGCTGTCGACCCCGCAACGTTCGAGCTGAAGTTGAAGTCCCCGTACTCGGCACTGCTGCCTGTGCTGTCGCAGGCGTTCTTCGGCATCGAGTCGCCCAAGGCCATGGCTCGCGGACTCGACGCCAACTGCCAATCTCCCGTCGGCACGGGCCCGTTCGTCATCAAGGAATGGATTCACGGTCAGAGCGTCGAGCTCGACCGCAACGCCGATTACGACTCAGCCCCCGCCGACGCCAAGCATCAGGGCCCGGCGTACCTCGACCACGTCACCTGGAAGTTCCTCGAAGACGGGTCCGTTCGCTTCGCTGCCGTCCAGGGCGAAGGTGCTGACGTCATCTTCAACCCACCGCCGCAGCAGGACGCGGCGCTGAAGGCCGACCCGAACCTCGCACTGCAGGAATTCACCCACACCGGCCTGCCGAACGGGATTGCGCTGAACACCACCCGCTTCCCGTTCACCGACACCTCCGTCCGACAGGCGTTCATCCACGGTGCGAATGCCGAGGCGTCGGTCAAGAGTGCCTACCTCGGGGTATTCGACTACCAACCCGGGCCACTGACGTCCACGACTCCGTTCCTGGACAAGGATTTGCGGGACGCCTACTCCCACGATCCCGCCAAGGCGAATCAGCTCCTCGACGCCGCGGGCTGGACCCAGCGTGACGCGGACGGGTTCCGCACCAAGGACGGCAAGCAGTTGGCGGCCACGGTGATCTACTCGTCGGACCCGGGCGACACCCCGCCCGCGGACGTGACGCTGTACCAGGACATCCAGGCGGCAGAGAAGGAGATCGGCTTCAACGTCGTGCTCAAGCCGATCCCGCAGGACCAGTACTACGCGGCGTTCACCGATCGCAACGCCACCGACGGTTTGGCAGGTGCGTACTGGAACAGCCCGACGCCGTTGGTGCTCACCCTGCTCTACTCCACCGACTCGATGAATCTGGCACCTGGCAACAACATGTCCTGGGTGTCGAATCCGGCCGTCGATGCGCCCTTGAAGGCCGTCGCCGCAGCCTCGAACGTCGAGGACCAGAAGCACCTCTACGACCAAGTGCAGCAGCTCGTCGCGCAGAACGCCTATCACCTCGGGTTGTACGCTCCGACGACCCGGCTGGTCACGAAGAAGAATCTGCAAGACGTGTGGATCGAACCGTCGGAAGGTGAGCCGGTCCTCCACGACGCGTGGCTCGCCAAGTGACGGCGAGGCGGGTGGCGATCCGCCTCGCGGGCGTGATCGGTGTGCTGTGGGGCGCCGCCACGCTGACGTTCGTGATCGAGCAGCTGATGCCGACGGACCCTGCCCAGACCATCCTCGGCGGCGCCGGGTCGAAGCCCACCCCGGAGCAATTGGCAGCGGTGCGGGCACAGTACGGGTTCGACCAGCCGGTCGTCGTGCAGTATCTGCACTACCTCGGAGGACTGTTGCGCGGCGATCTCGGCACGTCGTACATCCGCAAGCAGCCGGTGTCGGACATCATCGGTCAGCATCTCAGTTCGACGCTGACGCTGACGGCCACCGCACTCGTCGCTGCCTGGCTCGTCGCGGTCGTCGTGACGCTGCTGACGGCCCACCGAAGCCGCCCCGTCGCGGCACTTGGATCGGGTTTCGAGACCCTGCTAGCGGCGTTGCCGCAATATTGGTTGGGCATCGTCTTGCTGGTGGTGTTCGCCTTCACGTTGCATTGGTTGCCGGTGGTCGGTGACGGTGGACCCGAGAGCCTGGTACTGCCCGCGTTGACGCTCGCCCTGCCGTTGGCAGGATTCCTCGGGCAGGTGACGCGCGACGAATTTTCCTCGGCGATGGAGCAGCCGTTCGCGGTCTCGGCCCGGGCACGCGGCATGAGTGACTTCGGGGTGCGGTGGCGGCATGCGCTGCGGCACGCGGTCCTGCCCGGCCTCGTGTTGTCGGGATGGGCCCTTGGCTCGTTGTTCTCGACGGCGGTGATCGTGGAGGCGGTGTTCGTGCGGCCCGGTCTGGGTCGGGTGCTCGTCGACGCCGTCACGTCGCAGGACATGCCGGTCGTGGTGGGCGTGACCTTGTTCGTCGCGGCGGTGTACGTCGTGGCCAACCTGCTGGTGAACCTCGCCTTCGGCCGCGTCGACCCCCGACTGCGGAGCACCGCACGATGACCGTCGACGTCGCCAAGGGCTTGGTCGCGCCGACCGCATACGCCACGCCGAAGGCCAAGGGCCGACGCAGGTTTCGACCGGCGGTGTGGCTCGCCGCGATATTCCTGCTGCTGGTGCTGGCCTGGGCCGTGGCTCCGACCGCGTTCACGAGCGAGTCGCCGTTCGACACCGACGTCGAGGCAGCCATCCAGGCGCCGTCCCTGCAGCATTGGTTCGGGACGGATGCCTCCGGTCGCGACATCTACACCCGTGTCGTGTTCGGCGCCCGCAGTTCGCTGCTCATCGGCACCGGGGCGACGGCGTTCGCCCTCGTGGCGGCGATCGCGTTCGGCTTCGCGGCCGGCCTGGGCGGCCGTTTCACCGACGGGGCGATCAGTCGTTTCCTGGAGGTCGTCCTCGCGTTGCCCGGTCTGCTGTTGGCGCTGATCTTCATCGCGATGCTCGGGCCTGGGGTGGCTACCGAGATCGTGGCCGTCGCCCTCGGTTCGGCAGCAGGCTACGCGTGGATGGTGCGGGGGCAGGTCATCGCGGTACGCAACTCGGGTTACGTTCATGCGGCAACGGCGTTGGGCCACAGCCGGACCCGCATCATCGCCAAGCACGTCTTCCCGAACGCCATGCGGCCGCTGGTGGTGCTCGCCACGATGGGTGTCGGGCAATCGATCGTATGGGCGTCGTCGCTGAGCTTCCTCGGTCTGGGTGTCGCGCCACCCGCACCGGAATGGGGCGCGATGCTCGACGCCGGACGTGACTTCGTGTCGACGGCCTGGTGGCTCGAGTTGTTCCCCGGCCTCGCGATCGTCGGCTGCACGCTGGCCGTCACCGTCCTCGGCCGTCATCTTCAGCAGAGAATCGAAGGACGGCTGGCATGAGTACACCCGTGTTGCGGGTCGACGATCTCACCGTCGCCTTCGGCGGCGAACCGGTGGTTGGCGGGGTGTCGTTCGAGGTGGCTCCAGGCGAATGCTTCGCCATCGTCGGCGAATCGGGATCCGGGAAGAGCGTCACCGCCCGCACTCTGCTCGGTCTGGCCGGAGACGGTGCCGACGTTGCGGCCACGACCCTCGAGCTGCAGGGGAAGTCGGTGCTCGGCAACCGGGACCGAGACTGGCGGCGGGTACGGGGCCGCCAGGTCGGCTTCGTGCTGCAGGACGCGTTGGTGTCTCTGGACCCGCTGCGAACCGTGGGTCGCGAGATCGGTGAGACGCTGAGGCTGCACCGGGTCGGCAGCCGGGCCCGCCGTCGCGAGCGAGTGCTCGAACTGCTCGCCACCGTCGGTGTGCCCGAGCCCGAACTGCGGGCCCGCCAGCTGCCGCACGAGCTCTCCGGCGGGCAGCGCCAGCGGGCGCTGATTGCGTCTGCCATCGCGCTCGACCCGCCGCTGCTCATCGCCGACGAACCGACGACGGCTCTCGACGTCACCGTCCAGGCGCAGATCCTCGAGCTGTTGGCCGCGATGAAGGATCGCGGCACCGGTCTCGTCCTGATCAGCCACGACCTCTCCGTGGTCAGCAGGCTCGCCGACCGGGTCGCGGTGATGCGCCACGGCAGATTCGTCGAGCAAGGCTCGGTGGCCGACGTGCTCACGGCGCCAAGCCATCCCTACACGCGAACGCTGTTGGATGCGGTACCGGCAACACACCGCAAGGGCAGCCGACTCTCGGGTGCGCCGTCCGCCGATATGGACCCGACCCCGGTGGATCAGCCACGGGACGAGGTGCTGGTGGCGGCCGAGCACCTCGTCAAACGGTTCCGCGGTCCCGACGGCGTGGAGCGCACCGCGGTCGACGACGTGTCGTTCACCATCGGAGTCGGTGAAACCCTCGGCATCGTCGGCGAATCGGGTTCGGGCAAGACGACCACCGCCCAACTGGTGCTGGCGCTGCTGGCGCCCGACGAAGGCACCGTACGACTGCGCAGTGCCCCGTGGTCGGAGGCGACCGAGGCGCAACGACGACCGCGACGCAGACAGATCTCGGTGATCTACCAGGATCCGCTCGGGTCGTTCGACCCTCGGTGGACGGTCCGACGCATCGTCGAGGATGCCGTACCGCCCGAAACTCACCGGGGGGATGTGGCGAGGCGCCAGCGCGCCGCGGCCCTGCTCGCCGACGTCGGCCTTGCCGAGGAGCATCTCGACCGGCGGCCGCTGCTGCTGTCCGGTGGGCAGCGTCAACGCGTCGCGATCGCCCGAGCGTTGGCCCCGGGTCCGGCGCTGATCGTCTGTGACGAACCAGTTTCGGCGCTCGACGTCACCATTCAGGCCCAGGTGCTGGATCTGCTGGCCGACCTGCAGCGGCGACTCGGATTGTCCTACCTCTTCATTTCCCACGACCTCGGCGTCGTCCATCACGTCGCCGACCGGGTACTGGTGATGCGTGACGGGCGGATCGTCGAATCGGGCAGCGCCGCAGACATCTTCGCCAACCCTCGTGACCCGTACACCCGCGCGCTCGTCGCCAGCGTGCCACGGCCCGCACCCCAACCCATTCTCGGAGGCCCGTCGTGACCCGCCAGATCACGCTGAACGCGTTCGACATGAACTGTGTGTCCCACATCGTGGCGGGCACCTGGCGGCATCCGGAGTCGCAGGCCGCGCGGTACAAGGACGTCGACTACTGGCTGGACCTGGCCAGACTGCTCGAACGCGGGCTGTTCGACGGACTGTTCATCGCCGACGTCCTTGGCGTATACGACGTCTACGGCGGTAGTCCGGAAGCGGCCCTGCGCTCGGGTGCTCAAGTGCCCGTGAATGATCCGCTGCTCGTCGTACCCGCGATGGCGACCGTTACCGAACACCTGGGCTTTGGGATCACCGCCGCCACCTCGTTCGAACATCCGTACTCGTTCGCGCGCCGGATGTCGACGTTGGATCATCTGACGAAGGGGCGCGTCGGTTGGAACATCGTCACCGGCTACCTGGAGAGTGCGGCGCGCAACCACGGGTTGGACGCCATCACTCCACATGCCGACCGTTACGACATCGCCGATGAATACACCGAGGTGCTCTACAAGCTGTGGGAGGGCTCGTGGGACGACGACGCGGTGGGCACCGACCCACGTCGTGCCGAATACGCAGACCCCACCAAGGTGCATCCGATCAGTCATGAAGGCAAGCACTTTCGGGTGCCGGGCATTCACCTGTCGGAACCGTCCTCGCAACGCACCCCGGTGCTCTATCAGGCGGGCGCCTCCCACCGCGGTCGGCAGTTCGGCGCCGAGAACGCCGAGGTGATCTTCATCGGCGCGCCGACCAAGGCAGTGCTCAAGGAAGCGGTTGCCGACATTCGCACCCGGGCCTCCGACGCCGGTCGTGACCCCTACGACGTGAAGATCGTCAACGGCCACGTCGTGGTGACCGGCGCGGACGACGCGGCCGCCCAAGCCAGGTACGCGGACTTCCGGCAGTACGTCGACCCCATTGGGGCGCTTGCCTTGTGGTCCGGTTGGCTGGGTACCGACCTGTCCCAGTTCGACCTGGACGATCCCGTAGCGGTCACCGACAACGAATTCCTGAAGTCTTCGGTGCAGATGTTCGGTCAGGGCCAGTGGACCCTGCGTGACTTCGTCGACGCGCATGCAATCGACGCCGAGGGCGGTTTCACCGTCGGAGGGCCTGCCCAGGTGGCCGACGACATGCAGGCCTGGGTGGAGGAGACCGACGTCGACGGGTTCAACCTCACCAATGTCATCACCCCTGGCTCGTTCGTCGACTTCGTCGACCACGTCGTACCCGAGCTGCAGCGCCGTGGTGCATACAAGACCTCCTATGCCGAGGGCACGTTGCGGCACAAGCTATTCGGCCGAGGGGCTCGCCTGCCCGAAACACACAGAGCGGCGGGATACCGTCGCGTCAACCAGGAGGTCACCCGATGACTACCACCGAACCCCACACCGTCACCGTGGGCTCTGAACGCCTCGCCCAGTTGCTCGCGGCCATCGGCGAGGGCGCCCTCGAGCGTGAGCGCACCGGCGAGCGCCCCTTCGCGGCCGTCGACCTCGTGCGTGAGTACGGACTTGGCGCACTGCGAATCCCCACCGCGGACGGCGGCGGGGGAGCGAGCCTGCGCGAATTGTTCGCCGTCGTGATCGCTCTGGCCACCGCCGACGTCAACGTCGCCCACATCCTTCGTGGTCACTTCGCCCACGTCGAGGAGCGACTCCGTCTGGGTTCCCCCGAGCGTGAGCGAGCCGTCGAGCTGGCACTCAGTGGGAAGATCGTCGGCAACGCGTCGACCGAACTGGGCTCGACACCCGCAGGCAGTTTCACCTGGCAGACCACTCTCACCCCCGACGGTGACGGATACCGGCTCAACGGCCGCAAGTACTTCACCACCGGAACTCTCTACGCCGATTACGCCGAGGTGCTCGCGAGCAATCCCGAAGGTGCGACGGTCATCGTGCTGATACCCACTGACCGTGACGGCGTCACCGTTCTCGACGATTGGGACGGGTTCGGTCAGCGCGCCACCGGCACCGGAACCGCGACGTTCGACGACGTGGCCGTCACGGCCGACGAGACGCTGCAATTTGCGCCGCCGGACGCCGACACCGAGCCACCTGCGTTGTATCACTCGGGCGCGTTCTTCCAGCTCTACGTGACCGCCCTCGAGGTGGGCGTGCTGCACGCGCTGCGTGCCGACGCGGTCGCCCACGTCCACCAGAGGTCGCGCAGCTTCGCGTGGGCGCCCAACCCGTCGGCACCCGATGACCCACTGCTGCAACGTGACATCGGTGAGATCGCGAGCGCCGCGTTCGCCGGCGAGGCAACGGTGCTGGCTGCCGCCGATGCGTTGGCGGCCGCATACGACGCCGACGTGGCGGGCACCGATCCCAACCTGGAGCTTGCCCACGAGGCGTCCCTGCAGGCGGCGACGGCCAAGGTGGTGGTGGACGCACTCGCCCAGAAGTCGGCCTCACAGATCTTCGACGTCGGCGGCGCTTCGGTGGTGCGGCAGGCACATCTCCTCGACCGGCACTGGCGCAACATTAGGACGCTGGCGTCGCACAATCCCACCAGTTACAAGGCTCAGGCGATCGGCGCGTACTACACCCGCGGGACGAAACTGCCCGGCAGCGGCTACTTCTGAGACGGCCCGATCAGGTCGGGATGGTGGATGGCGGCGACGTCCGGGTGCGCTCGCAGGCGGCTCTTGAGGGCGTTGGCGCCGTAGGTGTCGTGAATCGCGTTGCCCACGTCCTCGGTGACACCCGCCGCGCGAGCTGCGAGCTCGGCGGGCAGCTCCAGTCGCGGAATCCGGGCCGACAGCGCCGGATTGAAGAAGAAGGGAATGGAGATTCGGTCGCGGCCGTCGTGCGGTGAGACCACCCGGTGCACCGTCGCCTTGAGATAGCCGGAGGTGGCGAATTCCAGCAGCTCGCCGATGTTGACGATCAACGCACCGTCGACCGGATCAGCGTCGACCCATTGGCCGTCGTGTTCGACTTGCAGCCCGCCTCGACCGGGTTCGACGAACAGGAGGGTCAGCACACCGGAGTCCTTGTGGCCGCCGACGCCCTGACTCGCGGACTCATCGTGGCGTGCGGGATAGCGCACCACCTTGATCAGCGTCGACGGGTTCTCGGCGAATGCCGCGTCGAAGACGTCGGGTTCCTGACCTAGGGCAAGCGCCCATTGACGAAGCAGACGCATGGCCACGTCGGTGAGCTTCGTGTTCCACTCCGTCATGACGCTCTTCAGTTCCGGAAGGGACGCCGGCCACAGGTTTGGGCCCTCGAGAATCTCCCACGGCGCCGCGTCGTCGAACGGCGTGACGGGGTCACGATCGGGTCCGATGTCGATGACCTCCCGCCAATCTGGCGTACCCCCGGTCAGTTCTCCGCCCAGTCGGGTGTAGCCGCGGAAGTGCGGGCTGTGCACGTTCTCGACGGCAAGCTTCTCCTCGTCTGGCAGTGCGAAGAAGTCACGCGCGACGTCGGTGACCCGAGCGCACGAGGTCGGGTCGACGCCGTGGCCGATCAGGTAGAAGAAACCGACGTCGTGGGTGGCGTCGCGCAGGGTGGCGCGGAACTGCTCTGCGGTGCTGGGATCCTCCGCCAGAGACAGGTCGACGATCGGCAGCGATGAGATTGACATTCGGTATGGGGTCCTTCGTGTGTTGCAGCGGTCCGATTCGTCGGTCGATCAGGACAAGCTACCGCGGGGGGCGTCACGGGTGAGTCGGGGGTGTACGCGGGGTGCCGTTGAAATCAGCTTGAGCGCAATGCGTTTCATCGACATGGTCCGGTGGCAGTGTCCACCCCCGGGTATTGCCGTGCGCTAGCGAAACACCACGGCTGACTGCCTCCGGCCGGTGAGCATTCCACTGTCCTCCCCGCGCCCCGCACGTTCCACCACTGACTTCCGACGGAGAGTTCCTCGAGTGACCCATGCTTGAACTGATCGACGTCACCAAGACGTACCGCACGAAGGGCAGGGCCATCACGGCCCTGGATGGGCTGACCCTGCGGGTGCCCGACAAGGCCATCTTCGGGATCGCCGGTCGCAGCGGTGCGGGCAAGAGCACGCTGATCCGCGTCGTCAACGCGTTGGAGAGGCCCGACGGTGGCAAGGTGCTGCTCGACGGCGAAGACCTTCTCCGTCTCCCGTTCAAGCAGTTGCGCGACCGTCGGCGCAAGATCGGCATGATCTTCCAGCACTTCAACCTGCTGCACAGTCAGACCGTCCGCGAGAACATCGAGTTCCCCTTGACGATCGCCGGCATCCCCAAGGCGCAGCGCAAGAGTCGGGTCGACGAGCTCGTCGAGCTGGTCGGACTTGGTGATCGGGTGAAGAACTACCCGTCCCAACTCTCGGGGGGACAGAAGCAACGGGTCGGCATCGCGCGCGCCTTGGCGGCCAAGCCCAGTGTCCTGCTGTCGGACGAGGCGACGAGCGCGCTGGACTCGGAGACCACCAACCAGATCCTCGCGCTGCTGACGAGCATCAACCACGAGCTCGGCCTCACGATCGTCTTGATCACCCACGAACTCGAATTGCTGCGCCGCAGCGCCACCCACGTCGCGGTGCTGAGGAACGGCCGGCTGGTGGAGCAAGGGCAAGTCCTCGACCTCGTCGCCGATCCGGAGTCACGGCTGGGGCGAGACCTGCTGCCGGGCCTCACGGATGCCCCGGTGGCGCCGGGCAAGGTCAAGGTCCTGATCACCGCGGTGGGTCCCGACCGAGACGACGCCATGCTGGCCGACATCGCGCTCGACACGGGATCGCGCTTCGACGTGGTCTCCGGAGGCGTCTACGAGGTCTCCAACCACGCCGTGGCACGCTTCGAACTGGCCGTCGACGACACCAGCCAGGTAAGGCGAACCCTCGGCGCGCTCGCCGAACGGAAGTCGATTCGCGTGGACTTCGCCCATGAGTGAGGCACCCTGGTATTCCTACGGTGATCAGCTGTGGCAGGCCACCCAGCAGACGATCTACATGGTGTTCTGGACGTTTGCGATCGGTGGTGTCCTCGGCGTCGCGCTAGGGATATTCCTCTACCTGACCAGCCCTGGTTCCACCTTCGTCAACCGTCTCCTGGATCGACGGCTCCGGCACGCCGTCATCGTGGTCAACCAGGTGGTCGGGTTCGTCGTCAACGTCCTGCGGTCCCTCCCGTTCATCGTGCTGCTGATCGCGATCATCCCGCTGACCCGACTCGTCACCGGTACGACGCTCGGCCCCACGGCGGCGCTGGTTCCGTTGACGCTGAGCATCTTTCCGTTCTTCGGGCGCGTGGTGGCCAACGCCCTGGACGAGATCGACCGCGGTCGCATCGACGCGGTCGAAGCGATGGGGGTGAGCATCCCGCAACTCATCTTCCGAGTGCTGCTGCCCGAGGCCAGGTCGGGACTCATCGCCGGATCCACGCTGACACTGATCAGCATCATCGGCAACACCGCGGTGGCCAGCATCATCGGCTCGGGTGGGCTTGGCGACTTCGCCATCAAGTACGGCTATCAGCGGTACAACGACGCGTTGATGTACGCCACCG
Organism: Mycobacterium yunnanensis; assembly: GCF_025823185.1. Taxonomy (GTDB): domain Bacteria; phylum Actinomycetota; class Actinomycetes; order Mycobacteriales; family Mycobacteriaceae; genus Mycobacterium; species Mycobacterium yunnanensis. The sequence goes on along the minus strand of NZ_JACKVK010000013.1, from coordinate 576,581 downwards.
TGGCGGTGCTCATCGTCATGGTTCAGTTCGTCCAGGTCGGCGGAGACCTCTGGCTGCGCAAGCGGGCACACCGGCGGTAGCGGCGCAATGACGTCAAAGATCTACGGACACAATCAGAGAACAAGGGAAAAGAAATTGAAGAGATCCACCAAGACCGCGAAGATCGTGGCGGGACTGTTGCTCTTGGCGACGACGACACTAGGTGCGTGCTCATCCGGGTCGAATGACGCCGCCGGCAAGTGGACCGATGACTCCAAGCCACTGCGGGTGTGGGCCGAGAACAGGCCGCACTCGGAGATCCTGCAACACATCGTCGACGCCGGGCAGCTACCCGACGGGGTGACGTTGGACATCAAGATCGCCGAAGAGGGCGTCGACGAGAACGACGTGGTGCATCACGGTGACGTCGACGCGACCTACATCGACCACATCCCGTTCTTCGAGGCGGACACCAAGCAACGCGGCATCACCGATCTACAGGTCGGGGCCAAGGTCCACATCGAGCCCCAGGGGTTGTACTCCAAGCGATTCCGCTCGATCGCCGACATCCCGCAGGACGCCAAGATCGGCATTCCCGACAACGTCACGAACTTCGCGCGCGGGCTCTTCCTGCTCCAAAGTGCCGGACTGATCACCCTCGACCGCAGTTACGACGGCGGGGCATTGGCCGGTGACGACCTGCTCATCAACGAGAAGAACGTCACGGCCGATCCCAAGAACCTGATCCCGAACCTGGTGAAGATATCGGACAACGTCCAGATGGCTCGCCAGCTTCAGGACGTCGACGCGGCCGTCCTTCAGGGGAACTCGGCCTTGGCGGTCGGCCTCACGCCGAAGACCGACGCCTTGAAGCTCGAAGACTCCAAGAACGGCAACCCATACGTCAACGTCCTGGTGCTGCCGAACGCCTTGGCCAACGACAAGCGGATCGTCGCGCTGAACAAGGCCCTGGAGAGCGAGGACGTGGCCAAGTTCATCAACGACAAGTACAAGGGATCGGTGCTGCCGGTCCACTTCCCCGACGCGACGTGATGAATTACGTTCTGGGCTAGTTAAATTGGCCGTTCCGTCTCGGTGGCGGAGTAGATTCTGGCGACGTGCCCAGAGAACTGCATCTATTGGCCTTCGGCAACACTCGCTCAGCCGGGCCGTGGCGCCACCCCGGGCTCGACAACAGCACGGCGGGGGTGCGGCGCCGGTTGTTCGACAGAGCGAGGGTTGCCGAGGCCGGTGGGCTCGACGCCTTGTTCTTCGCCGACGGACTGAACTTCGGTCCACCTGCCACGTGGCCGTACAAGACCACCGAGGACTTCGAGCCGCTGACGACCACTGCCGCCCTGTCGTCGGTGACCGAGCGCCTCGGCCTCGTCGTCACGGGTTCGGCGACCCTTGCTCATCCGTACCACCTGGCTCGGCAGTTGCTCTCGCTCGATCATCTCAGCGGCGGCCGCGCCGGCTGGAACCTGGTCACCAGTTTCGCCGAGGCGGCCGCCCACAACTTCAGTGCTCGGGGAGTAGTCGACCACGACGACCGGTACCTCGTGGCCGAGGAGGCACTCGACGTGGTCCGCGCATTGTGGGACGGCTGGGGCACCGGCACCATCCTGGAGGACCGCGAGTCGGGGATCTTCAACGACGTCGCCGACATCCACGTCGCCGATCATCACGGGCCACACTTCGACGTGCGGGGTCCGATCGGTGCGGCCAGGTCGGCCCAGGGGCGACCTGTCCTCTTTCAGGCTGGGTCGTCGTCGACCGGTCGCGTATTCGCCGCGCGGCACGCCGAGGTGATCTTCACCGGCCAGGGCACCAGGGAGCAGGCGCAGGACTTCTACCGTCGGATCCACGACGAGGCCCGTCGTCGAGGGCGCGCCACCGCCCCCCTGATCACTCCGTCGCTGAGGTTCATCGTCGGGTCCACCGACGACGAGGTGAACAGGATCGAGCGCAGCGCGTACGAATACTTCAGCCCCGAGTATCAAGCGGGCTGGCTGCTCGAGGTCGACGTCGACGTCACCGGTGCCGACCTGGACGGGCCCGTTCCGGCGTCGGCCTTCCCCGACACCACCGAGACACACCAGACGGCGTTGGCCGGTTATCGCGCGCTGGCCGCCGACGCTCCGACCGTGCGAGAGTTCCTCTACCGCACGGTCAACGGGTGGGGCGCCAGCGTCGTCGGCACACCCGAGCACGTGGCCGACCAGATCGAGAACTGGTTCACCTCACGGGCCTGCGACGGCTTCGTCCTGCAGGATTCCGGATTGCCCGGCCAGTTCGAGGACTTCGTCGAGCAGGTGGTTCCCCTGCTGCGCAAGCGTGGTCTGTTCCGCCACGAGTACGTCGGCACGACACTGCGCGACCATCTCGGCCTGGCGGTGCCGCAGCGGTTCGAGCGCTCCGCGTGACCCACTCGCCCTTCATCCTGTCGGCGTTCACGATGTCGACCGTCTCGCACGGCAACTACGGGCTGTGGCGGCATCCCGACGACCGCACGGCCGAGTACACCGACGTCCGTTATTGGGTCGACCTCGCCACGACGTTGGAGGCGGGCGGTTTCGACATGCTCTTCATCGCCGACGCGGTCGGCCAACTCGACGTCTACGGCGGGGACGCCTCGGCGGCACTGGCCCACGCCGTGCAAACGCCCGTCACCGACCCCCTTCTGGCCATCTCGGCGATGGCCGCCGCCACCTCGCACCTCGGCTTCGGCGTCACCGTGTCCACCACCTACGAGACGCCGTACCTGTTGGCGCGCAAGTTCAGCACCCTCGACCATCTGACCGGTGGGCGCGTCGGGTGGAACGTCGTGACCTCCCTGCTGGACAGTGCGGCGCGCAACATCATCGGTCGTGACCGGCAGATCGCCCACGACGAACGCTATGCCATCGCCCAGGAGTTCCTCGAAGTCACCTACAAGCTCTGGGAGGGGTCGTGGGAACCGGACGCGGTGGTCCGCGACCGGGAGTCGGGGGTGTACACCGATCCGTCCAAGGTGCACGGGATCGGGCACGAGGGAACGTACTTCAGCGTGCCGGGCGCCCATCTGGTGGAACCGTCGCCGCAGCGCACACCCGTCCTGCTGCAGGCGGGTACGTCGCCCGCGGGACGTGAGTTCGCCGCACGCAACGCCGAGGTGGTGTTCGCCAGCGACCCCCGTCCGGAGGTGTTGCGCGCCAACGTCGACGCCGTACGCCGCCGCGCCGCCGAGCTCGGACGCAGCCCGGATTCCGTCAAGTTCATCACGTCGGTCGAAATCGTCACCGACAGCACGGATTCGGCGGCCCACGCAAAGGCCCGCGATCTGGCTGCCCATCACGATCTTCAAGGCGGACTGGTGCTTCTGTCCGCGTTGAGCGGCGTGGACTGGTCGCAGTACGGAGTGGACGAGCCGATCAGGGCGTTCGACACCGATGCCAGCCGCTCCATCCTGTCCGTCGTCGACGGTGCCGGAGATCAGCGCGCGATCACGTTGCGTGACTACGTCGGCGGGCTCGGTGGCTTTGGTGGTCGTCTCTTCGTCGGGTCGGGTCGCACCGTCGCCGACGAGTTGGAGGAGTACGCACAGCGCACGGGCGTCGACGGGTTCAACGTCGCCTATCACGTGACACCGGGCAGTTTCGTCGACGTCGCCGAACACCTCGTGCCGGTCCTACGACGACGGGGGCGCCTGCCGGAGGCAGCCGAACCGGGGACCCTGCGGCAGCGACTCTTTCCCGGCGGCGCAGCACAGCTGCCGGCGGACCACCCTGGAGCACGGTTTCGCTCGAGTGCTGCGCGAGAAAGAATCTCGCCGAGCGTATGACTGCACGAACGGGCGCTTCCCAGGCAATGTGACGGTCACGTCAACAGAACGTTAACTACCCGCGCGCCAACGAATTACAGGTGCACGGGACGGTCCCTGCTGTCTTGAGGGCCGGTTCAGAGAGGCAGGCATCATGTCCACTACGTCGACCCCCGAAGCCGCTGGCTTGGAACGGGACGCCCTGGGGCCCTGGGGCGTCTTCGCCCAGGGCCTGGCTGCCGCGGCCCCGAGCGTGGCCGTCGCGGTCGTGCCCTTCTCCCTGTTCGTCGCCGCGGGCAGCGGGGCGGCATGGGCAGCCATCGTCGGTCTCGTCATCGTGGTGCTGATCGCCACCACCATCAGCTTCCAGGCCAAGCGCACCGTGTCCTCGGGATCCCTCGGCACCTACACAGGCAACGGTCTCGGGCCCGGCTTCGCCTTTGCAGCGGGTTTCAGCCTGCTGTTCGGATACATCGGATTCGCGGTCACCGGAACGCTGGGCGGCGTGCTCTACCTCGACTCGTTCCTCGAATCGATCGGCCTCGGATCCCAGTCGGCCTGGTTTCGACTACTGCTGGTCGTCGTGGTGGTCGCCGCCGCGGTGTATCTGCCGTACCGCGGCGTTGCGGTGACCGCCAAGTACGAGCTGGCCTTCGAATTGATCGCCATTGCGTCGATCCTGGTCATCATCGTCGGCTCCTATGTCGCCTACGGTTGGCGGATCGACTGGGAGCAGTGGAACCTCAGTCATCTCGGCAGCAGCGCCACGTTCATCGCCGCCGTCACGGCGGTGGGCTCCTACGCAGGCTTCGAAAGTGTCGCCTCACTCGGGGCAGAGGCCAAGGACCCGCACCGCAACATCGCTCGCTCGCTGCTGCGGGTGGTGCTGCTGATCGGAGTGCTGTACGTCTTCGCCACGTACCCGCAGATCCTGCACTTCGGCGCCATCGACGGTGACAAGGCGGTGCTGCCGCAGCTCGCCGACACCGTCGGCGTGTCGTGGGTCAACTACGTCGTGAGCGTCGCAGTGGGCATCGCATTCATCGTCTTCGTGACGGCCGTGATCACCGCGGCGGCGCGATCGCTGTTCACCTTTGGTCGGGAGGGTGCCCTGCCCAAGGTATTCGGCAAGGTGCATCCGACGCACGAAACTCCCTGGGTGGGCGTGGTGTTCGTCGGTGTACTGGCACTCGTATTCGCCACGGTTGCGACGTTCAGCACCGCAGGGCGGCTGGTATTCGACGTGTACGGCGGCTACGTCGCCAACTGGGGTTTCCTCGTCAGCTATCTGCTCGTGGTCGTCGCGACGCCGATCTGGCTGCGACGGATCGGAGCGCTGACACCCGGCCGCCTGGTGGTGTCGGCCGCCGCCACGCTCGGTCTGGCCTACGTCATCTTCAGCAACTTCTACCCGGTGCCGGAGTATCCCTTCAACGTGCTGCCCTTCGTCTTTGGTGGATTCCTGTTGGTCGCGGTCGCGTGGTATCTCCATCTGAAGCGCACCAGGCCCGAGGTCGCCAAGCGGGTGGGCACCATCCAGACCCTGTCCGAGGAGGAGCAGCGCCGTTTGGCCGACGACGGCATCGAGGCGGTGCTGGCGGGCCGCTCAGGTGACGGCGGCTCGCAGCCCCGCGACGACGAACGGATCGCGCCGTGACACTCCTCGACGACCGCACCGTTCGGAACTGGTCGGCGGTGCCGCTCACCACCGCGCACCACGCCCGCATCGCGGACTTCCTCGCCACCACCGATGGGCTGCGTGGCCGCAAGTTCGCTGCCGACTCCCGCGACGTCGCAGAACAATTGGCCTCCAGCCACCATGCCGTGGCGGTCGTCGACGGATCGGACCGTGTGCGCGGTTACGCCGCCCTACATCGAACGCACGGCGTCGAACCGGAACTCATCGCCGACTTCGTCTTCGATCCCGCGACCCCCGACCAGGTAGTCGACGATCTCGTCGACGCAACGGTGGACCGCTTCCACGTCGAGGCACACACCGTTGCCGGTGCGTACCTGCGGGTGTTCATCGGCTCGGACCAAGGCCGGGTGATCGACGCGCTGCGTCGACGGGGTGCGCGCCGGGAAGGTCAGTTCATCCGCACTCGAAAGCCCTTGGGCGACGAAGATCCCGCATCGCTGGACGCCGCATCCGTCGACGGTGTTCGGGTCCTCGACTGGACGCAGGTACTCGAAGGCGGGTTGTCGGAGCGCGTCCGGCGACTGCAGTACGACACCTTCGACGAGCACTTCGGCAACATGTCCAAGACACCGGAGGAGTGGGAGCACCATCTGGGTAGTCGGGCGTTCACGCCCGACTTCAGCCTCGCCGCCGTCGACGACGACGATCACGTGATCGGGTACGTGCTGGGTTCGACCTACACCGCGGGGGCGGCCCCGACACGAGAGGTCAGCGCGCACACCGATTACATCGGAGTACACCGCGACCACCGCCGGCGAGGCATCGCCGAACTGCTGCTCGAGAAGGTCTGGCTCAAGGCGCTGCGGCGGGGTCTTCGAGTCGCCTCGCTCGGCACCGACGTCGACAACCGCAGCAAGGCCCACGTGCTGTACCAACGGCTGGGCTACGTGGCCGTCGAACACGAGTCCGCCTACCGCATCGATCACACGGAAGTCACCACATGACCGTCAAGACGACGTATCTGGCCGCACCCACGGCCTCGGACGGCGAGCTGACCGCCAAGTTCGCGCCGGTGTTCGCGGCTGTCGCCGAGGGCAACGCTGGACGCGAACGCGACCGCGCACTCCCGTTCGAGCAGGTGCGCCTGCTCAACGACGCCGGCTTTGGCACGTTGCGGATCCCTGAAAGCCATGGCGGCCTTGGCGCCTCACTCGAGCAGACCTTCGAGCTGCTGGCCCAACTCGGCGAGGCGGACGCCAACGTGTCGCACATCTGGCGCAACCACCTGGCCTTCGTCGAGGATCGGCTCAACGCGCCAGTGTCGGACGGTAACGACACGTGGATCAAACGGTTCCTGGCGGGGGCGTTCGTCGGCGGTGGATGGACCGAGGCCAACAATGTGACGTTGGCGAAGCTGGCGTCGACGGTCACCGTCGAGGACGACCACTGGACTGTCAGCGGCGCGAAATACTATGCGACCGGCAGCCTCTACGCCGAATGGCTCGACGTCCTCGGTCGCGGCGACGACGGCGAACTGTGGACCGCGCTGGTGCGCGCCGACGATCCCGGGGTGACCCTGACCGACGACTGGAAGGGCTTTGGCCAGCGCGCCACCGGCAGCGGCTCGGCCCACTACGACCGGGTCCGGGCAGACGCCGGCGACGTGTTTCCCGCCGCGGACCGGTTCAGCTACCAGGCGCACTTCTACCAGACGGCGATGCTGTCAGTACTGACCGGAATCACCCGCGCCGCACTGCGCGACGGCAGTGCGGCGCTCAAGGCCCGCGGGCGGAACTATCCGCAGGGCCTGTCCGAGACCCCCACCGATGACGCCCAACTGCTGCAGGTGATCGGCTCGGTGTCGGCTGACGCCTTCGCGGCCTCGGCTGCACTGAATCGGGCGACCCGCACGTTGGATGCGATCGTGGCGGGCCGCATCCAGGGCGACGACCAACATGCCCGGCGGCGGCTGATCGACGCCGAGGTCGCGGTGACCCAGGCCCAGCTGGTCGTCATCGCAGCGGCACTGCAGGCCACCACCACCATCTTCGACGCTCTCGGTGCCTCGGGAGTCTCGGAAACCCTTGGGCTGGATCGGCACTGGCGCAACGCCCGGACACTGGCGTCACACAACCCCCGGGTCTACAAGGCTCGCATCCTCGGTGACTGGCTGATCAACGGCAAGGACCCCGTCCCGGATCTGGCTGCTCGCGGCCGCGGCGGACAGGGCAACTGAGCCCGCCGTGTCAGACCCAGCTCCGATCATCCTGAACGGGTTCTCCATGAACTCGGTATCCCACGTCAACTACGGGCTGTGGCGGCATCCCCGCGATCAGACCCATCGGTACACCACCGTCGACTATTGGGTGGAACTCGCGGGCATCCTCGACCGCGGTCGCTTCGACATGTTCTTCCTCGCCGATGCACTCGGGCTCCTGGACACCTACGCCGGAAGTGCGGCCGCCTCGCTGCGGACGGGCACGCAGTCGCCAGTCGACGATCCGCTCCTGCTGATCTCGGCGCTGGCGGCTGCCACCACCGATCTTGGGTTCGGCGTCACCGTGTCGGCTACCTACGAGCATCCATACCTGCTGGCACGGAAGTTCAGCACCCTCGACCACCTCACCAGGGGCCGGGTGGCATGGAACGTGGTGACCTCGCAGCTCGACAGCGCCGCCCGAAACCTGGGACTCGACAAACAGATTCCGCATGACGAGCGCTACGACCGGGCCGAGGAGTTCCTCGACGTGGTCTTCAAGCTGTGGGAGGCGTCCTGGCAGGACGACGCCGTCGTGCGCGACGCCACCACGGGCGTGTACACCGACCCGGACCGGGTCCACGCGATCGGCCACCGCGGCCGGTACTTCACCGTGCCCGACGCGCACCTCTCCGAGCCCGGACCGCAACGCACGCCGCTGCTGCTGCAGGCGGGAGGTTCGCCTCGCGGTCAGCGGTTCGCCGCCCGCCATGCCGAGGTGGTGTTCGTCGCGGGCGCGGACGCCGACGGAATTCGCCGCAACGTCGCGCACATCCGTGCGTCGGCGGCCGAGCAGGGCCGTGACCCGCGGTCCCTGGACTTCGTCAGTGCGGTGGCCGTCGTCGTCGACGACACCGCACGCGGTGCCACCGCGAAGTTGGCGGACTACAAGTCCTTCTTCGACGTCGAGGGAGCGCTCGCCCACTACTCGGCGAGCACCGGCGTCGACTTCTCGCACCACGACCTCGACGGTGTCATCTCGCATCACGACACCGACTCCAACCGCTCCCTGCTGTCGATGTTCTCCGCGGCCGACAGGGACTGGACGCTGCGCGACGCACTGGCTCCGGCAACGGGATTCGGCCGTTCACACACCATCGTCGGCACTCCCGGCTCCGTGGCCGACGACCTCGAGGCCTGGTTGGCGGCCACCGACACGCAGGGAATCAACCTGATCGGCGTGGTGAACCCGGACAGCTACCGTGACTTCGCCGAGCTCGTCGTCCCCGAACTCGACCGGCGGGGACGTGTCAGGCCGCGGCCGACGACGGCGGCCACGCTGCGACGCCGACTCACGGGGCGCGACCACGTCGCCGACGACCATCCCGCCGCGATCCATCGCCGGGCCCGGCTCGCACGGCGTCACGAAGCCGCCATCCGATGAGTGCAGACATCCGCGTCCTGAGCGACGAGCCGGATCTCGTCGCCGCCGCGAACGTGTTTCGTGCGGCCATGGTCGGCTTTCGACCACTGAACGGAGCCGAGCAGGAGAGGGTCGGCAAGCTCGTCGAACCGGGTCGAACGCTCGGCGCGTTCGTCGACGAAAACTTGGTGGCCACCACGGACTCCGCAGCGAGCACGTTGACGCTCCCCGGGGGCCGGCGCGTCGCCCACGCGGCCGTGACCCACGTCGGCGTCCTGCCGTCGCACACCCGCCGGGGCATCGCCTCGGACCTCTTGACGCGGCAGCTGGTCGAGTTGCGGAACCGGGGAGAGGCCGTCGCCACTCTGCGGGCGTCGGAGGCCACGATCTACGAACGCTTCGGATACGGCGTGGCAAGCACCTCGCAAACGGTGGAGGTCCTCACCGCGCGGGCTGCCCTGCGCGCCGGCGTACCGCCTGGGGATGCGGTCCGCCTCGTTGATCCGACCGTGGCGTGGGATGCATTGCCGCGCATCTACGACCGCACGCGAGCCGTCCGAGCCGGCACCATCGATCGGCCCGCGGTGTGGTGGGAGAACCAACGCCTGCGCGCCGAGGGCGATTCGGCGCCACGCCATGTCGGGCTCATCGGCGAGCCGGGGGCCGAAACCGGTTTCGTGCGCTACCACCCGGTGGGCACCGACGGGTGGTTCACCAGCGGCGAGCGGACCGTGGTGGTCGACGACCTTCACGCACCGACTCGTCGCGCCTACCTGGGTCTGCTCCATTTCCTCCTGCATCTCGACCTGGTCGACAAGCTGGTGTTCACGTCGCTTCCGCTCGACGACCCGCTGCCCTGGTTGCTGAATGATCGCCGGGCGGCGCGGGTCACCGGCACCCGGGACGAGACGTGGCTGAGGGTCCTCGACGTGCGCGCCACACTCGAGGCGCGGGCGTTCGTGGGTGACGGCGCGGTCGTCCTCGCGGTGCACGACCAGATTCTCCCGGACAATTCGGCCACCTTCGAGATCTCCTGGCGTGGTGTCCGTTCCGTCGTGGCGGTCCCGCAGCTGACCGTAGGCGTGGCGGCGCTCGGCTCGCTGTTGCTCGGAGGGGTGCGCTGGGGGGATCTCGCTCTCGCCGGCCTGGTCGACGTTCACGACACCGCCGCCCTCTCCGCCGCCGAGGCGCTCTTCGGATCCTGGCCCGCGCCGCACGCCGGAATGTACTTCTAGCCATGGCACTGTTCGAGGTAACCGATTTGGCCGTGACCCTCCACACCGGAAGTCGCGCCCGTGGACGGCAGGTCGTATCCGCCGTCCGCTCGTTCAGCTTCTCCGTCGACCGTGGCCAGACGCTGGCGATCGTGGGGGAGTCCGGTTCCGGCAAGAGTGCTTCGCTGCTGGCGGCCACTCGGCTGCTCGGCGTCGACGCCGAGGTCACCGGCAGTGTCCGGTTCGACGACCACGACCTCCTGGCACTGTCACCAAAGGCGTTGCGGCGCATCCTCGGTAAGGACATTGGCTTCGTCTTCCAGGACCCGCAGAGCAATCTGCATCCGTTCAAGACCGTCGGCAAGCAGATCGAGGAGGTGTTCCGCGTCCACCGGGCTGCGACTCGACGTGAACTTCGGGCGCGGGTCGAGGGGCTACTCGACGAGGTCGGCATCGCCGATCCCAGCCATGCCTACCGGGCCTACCCCGCCCAATTCTCCGGTGGCATGCGGCAACGCGTCATGATCGCGATCGCGGTGGCGTTGAATCCGGCTCTGATCATCGCCGACGAACCTACGACAGCGCTCGACGTCAGCGTCCAGGCCGGGATCATCGCACTGCTGCGCAGACTCCAGCGGGACCACGGCACGGCGATCGTCTTCGTCAGCCACGACCTCGGCGTGGTCGCCGAGATCGCCGACGACGTCGTCGTCGTCAAGGACGGCCTCGTCGTCGAATCAGGTTCTCGGGAGGCCATCTTCGCCGCCCCTCGCGAGGAGTACACCCGTGAGCTGCTTGCTGCGTCGCGGTTGCACGGCGTCGACGCCGTCGCACCCGCGCCGCCCACGGCGACGCAGGCGGCCGCTCCGCTGCTGTCGGTGCGCGGACTCGCGAAGTCCTACCGCACCAGCATCCGCGGTGCGCGGCGCACGGCCATCGAGGGACTCGACTTCACCATCGGCACGGGTGAGATCGTGGCCCTGGTGGGGGAATCGGGGTCGGGTAAGTCGACGGTCGGCCGAATCGTGGCGGGTCTGCAGTACGCCGACAGCGGCGACATCAGCCTCGACGGCGTGACGTTCCCGACGGCCCTCGCCGACGGTGTCCCACGGCTGCCCGCCCAGACCCGTCGTTCGGTCCAGATGATCTTCCAGGACCCGTACTCCAGCCTGCATCCTCGCCGCACCGTGCGGGCCTCGCTCGCCGCACCCCTCATTGCCCAACGCGTCGCCCGATCCGACATTCCGGGGCGCGTCGACCGAGCCGCCGCCGACGCCCGCGTCGACCCCGGACTGCTGGACCGGTATCCCGCCGAACTGTCCGGCGGGCAACGGCAGCGCGTCGCCATCGCCAGAGCTCTCGTCCTCTCACCCGCCCTGATCGTCGCCGACGAACCGCTGTCGTCCCTGGACGTCACCACGCAGGCCGAAATCCTCGCATTGGTCGCCGATCTCACCCGTCGCAGGAGCACCGCATTCTTGTTCATCACCCACGACCTCGGCGTCGTGTCCTCGATCGCCCAGCGCGTCATCGTGCTCGGGCCCGACGGTGTGGAGGAGACCGGGACCACGGCCGACGTCTTCGGCCACCCGCAGTCCGCCTACACGCGGCGGTTGTTGGACGCCGTCCCGCGCCTGGACGGAGCGCGGGCGTCGTGAGTGAAGTACTTCTGCAGGCCGCAGCGCCTGCGGCGTCGCCACCGTCGGCGCCGGTGACACGCCGATGGCGGGCCGCATTCCGCGATCCCGGCCTGCTGGCCGGCGCGGTCCTGATCGGCGCGGTCGTCGCGGCTGCCCTGCTGGCTCCTCTCGTCGCCACGCTGGTCGGTCACGGTCCCAACGAGCAGTTCTCCGACGAGACCTTGGACGCCTCGGGTCTTCCCATCACCGGTGGCAACGGCTTCCTGCTCGGTGCCGACGGCAGCGGCCGCGACGTCCTCGTCCGAACCCTCTACGGCGCCAGGATCTCCTTGGCCATCGGCATCCCGGCGACCACCATCGCAATGCTCGTCGGAGTCGTGGTCGGGCTGACCGGAGGCTACTTCGGCGGCCGGGTCGACGCGGTGCTCGCCGAAGTGACCAACGTCGCGTTGGCGTTTCCGTTCCTCGTCACCGCGCTCAGCGTCGTCACGCTCAACCGGGGGACCGCAGGCAGCACGCTCGTCGACCCCGCGGTGGTGGTGGTCGGCGTGGTGGCCCTGTTCTCCTGGACCTACTTCGCGCGGTTGGTGCGCAATCTGGTCGTCGAGGTCAAGGCCAGGCCGTACGTTCTGGCGGCGATCGGATCGGGCGCGTCCCACGGTCGGATCCTCCTGCGCGAGATCCTGCCCACCATCCTGCCGACCATCGTCATCTACTGGGCGGTTCAGTTGCCCACCAACATCATTGCCGAGGCGTCGCTGTCCTACCTCGGGGTGGGCATCAGGCCGCCGACGCCCAGCTGGGGCACCATGATCGCCAACGCCCAGGACACCGCGCTGTATCAGACCCAGCCCTGGATGCTGATCGCACCGGCCTTCGCCCTGTTCGTCACCGTCGTGGGCTTCAACCTGCTGGCGACCCGGCTGCGCAGTCGCTTCGATCCGACGGCGTCGTGAGGTGAGCTCGTGACCCGCTTCGCGTTCCTGAGGACGCTCCGGATGATTCTCAACGTGGGCGTGGTCGTGCTGATCACCTTCGGTCTGACACGTGTCGCCTATCAGAATCCCGCGCGCATGCTCGCCCCCGAGAACGCCTCGGACGAGACGGTGTCGGCGATCGCGGCCAGCCTTCATCTGAACGATCCGTGGTGGGTGCAATTGTGGCACTTCGCGTTTCGCGGTCCCGACATCAAGGGCACGCCAACGGGCCTTCTGCACTGGCCACCGAGTTTGGGGTACTCCTACCGGTCGCAACGCCCGGTCACCGACCTGATCCTCGAGAAGATCCCGGTGACGGTCAGCCTCGCGGTGGGCGCACTGATCCTCTGGGCCGCCTTGTCCATCGTGTTGGGCGTCTACGCCGCGCGCAAGCCGGGCGGCGTCTTCGACACCGTCACCAGTGCATTCGCCTACGGCGCGCTCGCCGTGCCGACGTTCGTCACCGGCGTGATCCTGCTCTACGTCCTCTACTTCCAGCTCTCGTTGGCCGGGGTGAAGGTGTTTCCGGCCGGTGGGTACGTGGCGCTCACCGAGTCGCCGGTGCTGTGGGCGCAGCACCTCCTGCTGCCGTGGCTGACGCTGGTGCTCGCCGAGGTGGGCGTATTCCAACGGGTCGTGCGCGCCTCGGTGCTGGAGGTGGCGGGGCGGGACTACGTCCGCACCGCGAGGGCCAAGGGCGTAGCGCCGGGGCGGGTGTACTTCGACCATGCCCTCTCCGCCGCCCTGAATCCCATCCTGACGCTGGGCGGCATCGAGTTCGCCACGATCCTCGGCGGCGCGATCATAACCGAGCAGATCTTCGGACTCGACGGGGTGGGTCGGCTGGCGGTCAACGCCGCCAAGTCCGGTGACGCACCGGTCGTCATCGGCTGCACCCTTCTCGGCGCGGTGATCTTCGTGGTCACCACGTTCGCCGTCGACCTCGTCACCCATGCCCGCAGCGCCAAGTGAACCCCGCAAACGAAGGAGCACGATGAAGTACAGGACTGGCCGGCGAATCGTCGCCGTGATGAGCACATTCGCGGTGTCGATGACCCTGGCGGCGTGCGGCGGCAACGGAGGCACTTCGGCGCCGACTGATCCCGCGGCACTGCACGGCGGCACGTTGAAGATCGCCTCGGTGGGCGACGTCGACGCGCTCGACCCGCTCATCGCCTACTCGGCCGAATCGTGGCAGGTCATCCGCGCCACCACCCGGCAGCTCGTCACCTATGCGGGCAGCAAGGACGGCATTGGTGACGACACCAAGGTGGTGCCCGACCTGGCGTCGAGCTGGGACGTCAGTCCCGACCGCAAGACCTACACGTTCCACCTGCGCGACGGCATCAAGTTCTCCGGCGCGAGCACCCGGCCGATCACCGCCCGGGACTTCGTCTATGCCATCAAGCGATTCCCCGATCCCAACGCCCAGGTCAGTGCGATCACCTATTACAACGCGCTGTTCGCCGGATTCAAGGAGTACGCGGCCGAGTTCGCCAAGGTGCCCGCCGGTGACCTGAACGCGGTGAAGGCCTTCGTCGACACCCATGACATCAGCGGAGTGAAGGCGTTGGACGACAAGACCTTCCAGCTGACCTTGACCCAGCCGGCCAGCGACATCCTCGACATCCTCACGTTGAACTTCGTCACGCCGCTACCCGAGGAGGTGGTGTCGAAGTACTTCGCCGACAGTCTCGAGTTCCGCAAGAACTACGTGTCCAGCGGCCCGTACGAGATCACGTCCTACGACCAGGGCAAGCAACTGACCCTGTCGAAGGTGAAGGGTTACGACGCCGACGGGGACCCCCGCAAGGCCTATGCCGACCAGATCGTCTTCGACACCACCGTGGCCTCGGCCGACGCGGTGTCGCAGCAACTCCAGACGGGCACCGCCGACATCGGGCTGTACGTGAGGGCCTACCCGGCGAACGTCATCAGTCAGTACAAGCAGGGCAACCCGGACCATCTGCACAAGTCGGCGAGCGGGTCGGCGGTCTTCATCAGCTGGAACAATTCCGACGCCCCGAAGACACCTGCGCAGCAGGCGTTTCGGGACTTGCGTGTCCGGCAGGCGTTCAATTACTCCTTGAACCGCAGCGATGTCGTCCGTGGACTCGGCGGCCCGGACTCGGCAATTCCGAGCAACGAGATCCTCACCTCGACGATCGCCGGCTACGCCGACGAGAATCCTTATCCCACGACGGATGACAAGGGCGAACCAGACAAGGCCAAGGCGCTTCTCGCCGAAGCCGGTCAGCCAAACCCCACGGTGAACGTCGCGTTCCGCAGCTCACCGGAATTCGAGAAGATCGCCACCTCGGTGCAGAGCGCTGCGGCCCGGGCAGGCATCACCGTGAAACTGACGCCGATCCCCGCCGACGGGTTCGGTGCGTTCAACGCCTTCCTCAGTGACAAGTCCAAGCTGGACCAGTGGGACCTGGCCATCACCAACTGGACTCCGGACTGGCAGGGCAACAGCGCGCGCATGACCCTCGGTGGCTGGCTGGATTCCGACTTCGCCCCCGGCGGCACCTGGAACGGCGTCACCTACCGCAATCCCGAGCTCAACGCGGCCGTGAACCAAGCCTTCTCGGCCGAGGACTCCACCCCGCACTGGAAGGACGCCAACCTCATCGCGACGAAGGATTTGGCCTGGTTCCCGCTCATCGAACGGGTCAAGTCCATTCCCACGTCGGATCGCGTGACGAACTGGACGTGGCAGTCGTTGGGCAACGGCCCCGACATCACCAACATCGCAGTCAACGGCGGTGGTGAAGGCCGATGACCGCCAACCTTCTGCTAGGCCACGCCCAGGGTGTCGGAGACGGCGTCGTAGAGGTCGTGATACTCGGGGGTGAACCGAAGCTCGCGGGGGTCGCGCGGCCGATCCAACGACACGGTGAATTCCTCGAGGATTCGGCCGGGGCCCGGACTCATCACCACGACGCGGTCGGCCAGCAGCAGCGCCTCGTCGACGTCGTGCGTGACGAACAGCACTGTCGTGCGGAGCTGTTCCCATAGGCGCAGGAAGTCCGCGCCGATCTCTCGTCGGGTGAGTGCGTCGAGCGGGCCGAACGGCTCGTCCATGAGGAACACGGTCGGATCCGACGCCAGTGTCCTCGCCAGGGCGACGCGTTTGCGCATGCCGCCCGACAGCTGGGTCGGCAGGTAGTCGGCGAAGTCGGACAATCCGACCTTGCTCAGGAGGGCGCCGACGCGCTCGGTCTGCTCCGCGCGCGGCTGGCCGGCAATCTGCAGTGGCAGACGGACGTTCTCACCGACCGAGCGCCAGGGCAGCAGCGCATCGTTCTGGAACAGCATGCCGACCCCGACGGGCGGTGACGTCACGTCTTGGCCGCCCACGCGGACCACCCCGCCGGTGGGCGTCACCAGTCCTGCGGCGGTCTTCAGCAGCGTCGACTTTCCGCATCCGCTGGGACCGACGAGTGCGACGAACTGACCCGAGTCGACGGTCAGCGTGACGTCGTCGAGTGCCAGACGCCGTCCGGCGCGGGTGCGGTATGACAGGCTGACGGAGTCGAATTCGACTGCACTCACGGCGAACTCAGCAGACTGAAGTCGAAGGAGTCCGCGAATGACGGGGCGGTGCCCGGTTTCACCTGGCCGACCTGCTGTAGCAGGTCGACGGTGTCCTGGTACACGGCGGCGTCGACGACCAGGCCCGGGGGAGCTTGGTCGAGCGTGGTCTTGAGCACTTGGTCGAGGCTCTCCTGGCTCAGCCCGGGAGCCTGCTTCTTGGCGGTCTCCGCCGTGGTCTTGAAGTCGGTTCCGGCTCGCTCCTGAGTCGCGCGGATGCCCTTGACGAACGCGGCGAGGGTGTCGCGGTGCTGCTGGGCCCAGGACTCCTTGGCGATGACCGTCAGTGCGACGTAACGGAACTGGGGCTTCCACAGCACGCGGAAGTTGCCCGACTGCACCATCGTGGTCAGCAGCGGGTCGCTGACCATGCCTGCGGCGGCACCGCCCTTCTCGACGGTGGCTTGCATGGTGGCGCCCGTGCCGCTGCCGACCACCCGCAGTCCCTTGTAGTCGACACCGTTTTCTTCGGCGGCTCGCTGCAGTTCGGTGTCGGACAGGCTTCCCGGCGCCGTGACGGCCACGGACTGGCCGGCGAGGTCGGCAACCTTCTGAACCGTCGAGGACGACGTCGTGACCAACGAGTACGGCGGTACCTGGCTCGTCACGGCATAGCCCTTGACGTCGAGATCCTTGATGCGGTTGCGGATGATGTGTTCGCCGGCGCCGACGAAGGCGTCGATGCTGCCGCCGCTGAGCGCCTGGACGGCGTCGGACCCGCTGTCGAAGCAGATCTGCTCGGCCTTCGTGGCGCCCAATTGGCCCTCGTCGATGGTCAGTGTTGCCAAACTCAGTCCACCGCAGACGATTCCGACCTTGATGCCGTCGGCCTGCGAGTCGCCGGCGCAGCCGGTGGCGGCGAGCAGCGTGGTCAGCGCAGCCCCGGCCAAGGCCTTGACGGATCTCGTGATGGTTCGGGTCATGTCGACTCCTGGTGCAGAAGTTGGGGGAGCGGTCAGCGTGGAACGACGCGGCGTTCCAACGCCTTCAACAGCTGATCGAGCGCGATGGCCACGACGGTGATCACCGCGAGGCCGGCGAACACGCCGGTGACGTCGAGCAGATTCGACGAGTACTTGATGTAGTAGCCGAGACCCTCGCTGGCAGCGATCAATTCGGCGATCACGGCACCGATGAGCGCGATGCCGATCGAGAGGCGCAAGCCCGTGATGAGCCACGGCACCAGGGAGGGGAGGACGATCCAACGCAGCGTCTGAATGCGGCTGGCGCGCAAGGAGCGGGCAACGTCGACGAGGTCCCGGTCGATCTGCTGAACACCTTGGTAGACGTTGTAGAACACGACGAACACCACCATCGTGACCACCATGGTGACCTTGGACAGCAGGCCCACGCCGAACCAGATGATGAACAGCGGTGCCAAGACGACGCGCGGCAGACTGTAGAGCGCCATCATGTAGGGCAGCAGCCAGCCGCCGAGCAGTACGGACGTGCCCAACGCGATACCGAGCACCGCGCCGAGCGGCACGCCGATGGCCATGCCGAGACCGACCTCGACGAGCGTCTGAGTCAGGTGCGGCCACAACTCACCGGTGGTGACCAGCTCGAGCAACCGTTGGACGATGGCCAGAGGTGAGGACACGTAGAACGAGCGGACGAGCCGGTCCGACGACGCTTGCCACACCGTCACGAAGAGGACGGCGATGGCGATGCGCCCACCGACGACGACCAGGCGATGCCGTCGTTCCTCGCGGCGGTCCCGACGGGTCAACTCGTCGGGGTCACTGCGGTCCCCGGCGGGTGTCGCCGGGCGCCGTGCCTTGCTGCTCACGGGACGGCTCACGTGGCCCTCCCGAGTTGGCCGGCCGGGGTCCGCGCGACGGGGCGGACGGGGTCGGCACTCCAGGCGGAGAACGAACCGACGAACAGCGGCGCCGCGATACCGAGGTGAGCCAGTGTCGCCACCCCGTGCGCCGCCGCCACCCCGCCACCGCAGTACAGACCGGGCACGTCGGCGGCGTCGGACGTGATTCCGTAGAGGGCGCGGAGGGTGTCGGCGTCGCGCAACGTGCCATCGGCGTCGACCGTGTCCCGAGAGCTGGCCAGACCGGCACCCGGAATGTGACCGGCCTCGAAGGCGTCGGGAGTGCGAGCGTCGAGCAGGCGGCCGGCGTCGGCGAGCGCGGCGGCCTGCTCGGCGTCCAGCTGGGCGAGGTGGCCTCCTGTCACGGTGACGTCGCCGGGGCGGGTGTCCGTGGCCAGCGGCCCCACCGGGTGCCCGGCGGCCAGCCAGGCCGGCAGGCCGCCGTCGAGGATGACGACGTCACGGACACCGGCCCAACTCAACACCCACCAGGCGCGGGCGGCGACGAAGCTGCCGTCGTAGTCGTAGACCACCACGGTGGAGTCCTCGTCGACGCCCCACCGGCGAAGCGCGGCCTGCAGATCGTCGACGTGGGGCAGCGGACGCTTGCCCGCCGTCGGTGGCGCATCGGAGCGGGACAGGTCGCCGGTCAGGGTGGCGACGGAGGCGTTGGGCAGGTGGTGATCTGGGCCCGCCTCACCGTCGTCGCGTCGAACTTCGATGAAGCGCAACGTGTCTGGTTCGCTGCGCAGTCGTGCGGCGACGCGGTCGACGTCGACGAAGACGTCGCCGCTCACGACGTCACCGCCGCGCTGAACTGGCTTGCCGGGCGGGGCAGGCCGAGATGCTCCCGCAACGTCGTGCCCTCGTACTCGCGACGATGCAATCCTCGACGCTGCAACTCGGGGACGACGAGGTCGACGAAGCGCTCGATGTTGTAGGGCACCCGGGGTGGGAAGATCATGAATCCGTCGGCCGCGCCGGTGGTGAACCACTCCTCGAGCGTGTCGGCGACGCGGGTGGGGGACCCGACGACCTCCTTGAACATGCCCCCGCGCGCGACCGCGGCCGTCACCTCGGCCAACGTGAGGTCGTCGTGGCCGTACAGCTCGGCGGCATCGGTGAGCACGCGACTCGCGGTCGTCGAGAGGGCCGACGGGTCGAGCACGTCCGTGACGCGCGCGTCGTCGGGGTGCGCCGACAGGTCGACCCCGAGCGCATCGGACAGCTTCGCCCGCCCGGCGGGGCCGGTTCGCAGCAGGTGTTGCAGCGTCGAATATTGTTCGCGTGCAGCCTCGTCGGTCTCTTCGACGTAGACGGCGACCCCTGGGACGATGAGCTGGTCGGCGGGGGCCCGGCCGTAGGCGGGCAGCCGTGACTTGAGATCGGCGTAGTAGGCGCGGGCCCCCTCGAGTCCCAGCGTGGAGGAGTTGGTGAAGCGCAAGTCGGAGAATCGAGCGCCGAGTTCTCGGGATCGTTCCGAGGCGCCGGCGTTGACGACGGGAAGCCGACCTTGGACGGGGCGTTCGATGTTGAGGGGACCGTCGACGGAGAAGAACTCGCCCTTGAAGCCGATCTGGTGCACGCGGTCCGGGTCGACGAACTGGCCGGTGGTGGCGTCCGCGACCCGCGCGTCGTCCTCCCAACTGTCCCAGAGCAATTGCAGAACCTGGATGTATTCGGCGGCCCAGTCGTACCGACGATCGTTGTCCCAGTGCTGATCTCGACCGAAGTTGCGCGCGGCTTCGACGTTCTTGCCGGTGACGATGTTCAGGCCGACGCGACCGCCACTGAGATGGTCGATGGTCGCGGTGGCCCGAGCGACGTTGTACGGATCGGAATAGGTGGTGTTGACGGTGGTGATCAGGCCGATGTGCGTGGTGACCGCGGCGATGTGCGACGCCAGGGTGAGGGCCTCCGGGCGCAGCACCTCGTTGGGATTGGCGAACTGTGAATCCGTCAGCCCCACCAACCGGTCGCCGATGAAGAAGAAGTCGAAGATTCCGCGCTCGGCCGTTTGGGCGGCCGTGCGAAGCAGGGCGGGGTTGGAGTTTCCGTCGGTGAAGGAGCCGGGCAGTCTCCACGCAGCGGGGTGAAAGCCCGTGGGCCAGATGGTCAAACCAAGGTGCATGCGTCGATCGTCGGACATGGATGCTCGCCTTCGGCAGGGGTGGACTGCAACGCGACGGAACGGTCGCAGCGCGGAAGTCACTTCAGATCGCGGTCGTCTCCGAGCCCGATTCGGGCCGCGGCGTGACGACGCAGGTCAGTTAGGACAGAGACAGCTGTTGACCATGAGCAGGTCGACGTAGCGGCGACGAACCAGATCGGAGGCGTCGGCGAATATGCGAGGTACGCATGGCGTGACCAGCTGGCGGAAACCGCTCGACAGAGCGGCCAGATGCAGCCATCGGGTCACGTACACGAGCGTATACGCTGAGTCGAAACGGCGTCAACCGAGCGACGCGTGCGAAAGGAGTCGCCAGATCGCATGAATGCCAACGTCTTCACTGGTGCGACCCGAGCCGATGCCCACTACCTGCGGGTCAAGGGCGACCTGCTGGCGGGACGCTTCGAGCCGGGCACGGTGTTGCTGGAGACCACGCTGGGCCAGCTCTACGGGGTGTCCCGCACCCCGATGCGCGAGGCGCTGGCACGCTTGGCGCACGATCGGCTGATCGACCGCACCGAGCGTGGCTACGTGGTGCGCGAACGCTCCGCGGAGGAAATTCAGGCCATCTACGAGGCACGCATTCCCCTCGAGGGCTCGGCCGCGTCCCTGGCGGCCACGCGCCGTGGCACCATCGACGTCGACAGGCTCGACCACCTCCTCGCGTTGCGCCGCGACGAGCCCGACCATACCCGTCACCCCCAGCTCAACTCCGACTTCCACGTGGCCCTGCGTGACGCCGCCCGCAGTCCCGTGATCACCTCGACGCTCGGTCAACTCGACGACATGCTGACCGACTACCGCCCGGACCGCACGCCGTCGCCCACCACTCGACGCGGCTTGGACGAACACCTCGGCATCATGGCGGCAATTCGAGACGGCGACTCGGCAGGTGCTCGGACGCTGATGGTCAGCCATCTCGAGCGCATGCGGGACATGCGCATCGCCGCCCACGTCAGACGGACGCGCTGACCCGTTGCGCACGCACGCAATCACCGCGATCCAAAGGGTCCCTGAGGAACTCCGCGAGCCCCATAGTGAGCGTGGGAACAGTGTGCGTCGCAAAGTGTGAATCGAGGCCGTGGTGACAGTCTTCATCGCTCCGTTGCAGCCCGAACCGTCGGGCTCCGCCCTCGCGCGCGGGGAGTGGCGAGTCAAGGCCCGATGCCGGACCGTCGCCGAAGAGGTGTTCTATCCTCCCGAGCGCGAGACGCGCCGGGCCCGTCGCGAGCGGGAAACCGTTGCACGACAGATCTGCTGGACATGCCCGGTGCAGGTTCCCTGCCGACGTTTCGCGGTGGCGACGCAAGAGCCACATGGGGTGTGGGGTGGTACCACGCCGCTCGATCGCCGACGACTGGCCGGTGAAGCACGGCCTCGAGATTCGTGAGCAGGCGCAGTTTTCGATCTCGCCGACTGCAAGCCTGGTACGTCCGGCCGTGGTGAGGATCATCTGAGGTATGACCGTCATCGACACCGTCCACCCCGTCGAGCAGGGTTCGCGCCCGCAGCCCACCGTCGTCAGCGGCACCAGCCCGCTGGCCGACGGGTTTCGGAGCCGCTTCTTCACCGACGCCGACTACCGCCGCTTTCACGACCGTGCCCCGCGTTACGACGCCGAGAACGCCTTCTTCGCCGAAGACTTCGCCGAACTGGTCGAGCGCGGCTATCTCAAGGCACCCCTTCCCGAGCGGCTCGGTGGCGCCGGTGTGTCGTTGGCCGAGCTCGTCGCCGAGCAGCGCCACCTCGCCTACTGGGCCCCGGCAACCGCGCTGGCGGTCAACATGCATCTCTACTGGGCCGGTTCGGCCGCCGAGGCTGCCGCGCGCGGCCTGGCCGACGTGGACTGGTTGTTGGACGCGCTGGCGGCGGGACGCGTCTTCGCCGCCGGTCACGGTGAGCGGGGAAACGACGTCGGTCTCGACGATTCCCAGGTAAAGGCCGTTCCCCAGCCCGACGGCTCCTATCGCATCACCGGGCGCAAGGTCTTCACGTCGCTGTCGCCGGTGTGGGACGAGATCGGCATCCACGCCCGCGACGACTCCGATCCGGACAATCCCGTCATCGTGCACACGTTCGTCGACCGCAACGCCAAGGGTGTCCGGATCGAGGAGACCTGGGACGCGCTGGGCGTACGGGCGACCTCCAGCCACGACACCGTGTTCGAGGACGCGATCGCCGAAGCGCACAAGACGGTCGCCACGCATCCGGTCGGACCGGTGTATCCGGAGTATCTCGGCGCCCTTCTCCAGTGGTACCTGCCGCTGGTGTCGAGTGTGTATTTGGGCATCGCCCGCCGGGCACTGGATGTGGCGATCCTCGGCGCTCAAAGCCGAACCTCGTTGCGCGACGGGATCTCCCGACACGCCGAGAAGCCAGCCGTGCAGCGTCAGGTGGCGCAGGCCGAGATCAAGCTCGAGGCCGTCTCGGCGCTGCTCGACTCGGTCACCACGCCGGGGACGGGTGACTGGGCGCCGCTGCGTCCGCTGGCGGCCAAGGAGTTCGCCACCACCACGGCCCGCGAAGTCGTCGACGTCGCGGTCCAGGTGGTGGGTGCCTCGTCGGTGTCGCGCCGGCACGAGCTCGAGCGGCTCTACCGCGACGTGCGTACCGGATCGTTGCACCCGCCGAACACCGATGCCGTCCTGGAGGCGCTCGGCGCCGTGGCGCTGGGGCAGGGCTAAGCGGATCCGGGCCGGGAATGCGGGCCGGGAATGCAGGGGCCCGCCACACGGTTGGTCCCGACGACGTCAACCGCTGAGGTGTCGATGTGAAGTTCTTGTTGCTCACGCTGATTAGCCATACCGACGACCCCGTGACGGGGGTGCGGAAGAGTCCTGCCCAACGGCTCCGAGACGTCGTGGACAAGGCGGTGCTGGCCGAGGAACTGGGTTTCGACGGCTTCGCCGTCGGGGAGCGACACGAAGACCCGTTCATCTCGTCGTCGCCGCCGGTGGTGCTGAGCAACATCGCGGCCCGCACGTCGACCATCAGCCTGTTCACCGGGGTCACCACGCTGAGCCTGCTCGACCCGGTCCGTGCCTTCGAGGACTATTCGACGCTGGACAATCTGTCCGACGGTCGCCTCGAACTCATCATCGGCAAGGGCAACGGCGCGGCGCAGGCGGAGTTGTTCCACGTGACGACCGACGATCAATGGGATCGCAACCGCGAGGGCTACGAGTTGTTCCGTCTGCTGTGGGAGAGCGACCGGGTGATGTGGACGGGCCGGTTCCGGCCCAGTTTGGTCAACGCCAAGGCGTTGCCCCGGCCACTGCAGTCCCACCTCCGGATCTGGCACGGTAGCGCCACCAGTACCGAGTCGGTCGAACTGGCGGCCCGACATGGTGATCCGATCTTCTCGGCCAACGTCACCTACCCCGTCGAGCCCTACGCCGAGCTCGTCGCGCATTACCGGCAGCGCTGGGCGCATTACGGCCGGCCCCCGGAGGAGGCCTTGGTGGGAGCGGGCACGGCCGGTTTTCACGTGGCGCCCACCTCGCAGGAGGCGCAAGCGGCCTACCGCCCGATCTTCGAGGCGCGCCTCGCGGCCCAGCGCCGAATGGGACTGCCCGTGGTGTTCGAGTCTCTCGACGACTTGGTCGAGCGCAGTTCGGCCATCGTGGGCAGTCCCGGGCAGGTGATCGACAAGGTGGGCCGCTACCACGAACGGCTCGGCCACGAGGTGATGCATCTCAGTGCCGACGTCGACGGGCTGCCGCCCGGGCACCAGCGTCGCAGCCTCGAGCTGTTCCAATCCGACGTCGCACCGGTCCTTCGCGAACGATTTCCCAGTCGCCCCCTGATCGCGCAGTCGCACGCGAAGGAGGTCGTGGCGTGAGCGTGTTCGGGCTGGGAATCGAGTTGGACGGCGAGGGCAGCCACCCCGCGTCATGGCGCCGCGCCAACCACCCGCCCAGCGAGTCGCTCAGCGGACGCACCTTGCTGGCGCGCGTGCGCGCTGCCGAGAACGCGGGCTTCACGCTGGCCACCTTCGACGACTCGATCGTGCCTCCGCGCGGCGACGTGCGAGCTCGCGTCGACGCCGTGAACCGTGCCTCGTTCGTCGCCGCTGCGACGTCCACGATCGGCCTGGTGCCGGTCGTCGAGACGACGTACGCCGAGCCGTTCCACACCGCGTCGCAGCTGGCGACCCTCGACTACGCCTCGCGCGGTCGCGGCGGGTGGATCGCCGCCCGTGCCCGAGACGCGGCGATCGCGAGGGCCTGGGGGCGGCCGGCGGTCCGGGCCGACGACCTCGATCGTGAACAGCGCGACTCGGTGACCGTCGTGCGGGCCCTGTGGGATTCGTGGGAGGACGACGCCGTCATCCGCGACTACGCGACCGGCCGCTTCCTGGATCGAGACAAGCTGCACTACGTCGACTTCGAGGGAGAGTCGTTCTCGGTGAAGGGCCCGGCGATCGTGCCGAGACCGCCGCAGGGACAGCTGGTCGTCTTCGGCACCGGCGCCGATCAGCCACTCGTGGACGTCGTCCTCGTCGTCGAGTCCGAACGCGAGGCCGCGGTGGCAGCCGCGCAGCGCAGCCCCGGGCTGGCGTTCGTCGAAGTGTCGGTCGCGCTCGACCTCGCGGGTGTCACCGCCGCGGAGCGTCTGGCCGAGCTCGACCGTCACCACCCCGCCCAGACCCCTTCGCGCCTCCAATACGTGGGTCCCCCAGGCGGTCTGGTGGACCTGCTCGACGACCTGGCACGTCACGCCGACGGAGTGCGACTGTTCCCGGCCGTGATCGACGAGGATCTTCCGGTGCTTGCGCGGTACGTGCTGCCCGCCCTCTTTCGGTCCGGCGTCGCCCACCGTCCGGTGCCAGGGTCGTCGCTGCGCGACAACCTCGGCCTCGCCCGGCCCAGCAACCGTCATGCGAGGACCCCATGAGTTCGTCGGATCGGCATCGCGAGGACGCCCAGGTGCACTTCGGCGTCTTCTTCCAGGGCGTCAACCACACGACGATCTGGTCGGCTCCGGCCAGTGGGTCACAAATCGACTTCGAGACGTTCCGCCGGATGATCGCCACGGCCGAGCGCGGGCTGTTCGACGCCTTCTTCCTCGGTGAGGGGCTGCGCCTGCGGGAGCAGGACGGCAAGATCCTCGACCTGGACATCGCAGGCCGCCCCGACGCCATCGCCCAGCTGTCGACGCTCGCGGGCATCACCGAGCACATCGGACTGGTCGCCACTCAGAACACCACGTACAACGAACCAGGTGATCTGGCACGGCGTCTGGCGGGCCTCGACGTCCTCTCGGGCGGTCGCGCAGGGTGGAATGCGGTCACCACCGACAACGCGTGGACCGGGGCGAACTTTCGGCGCGGCGGATACCTCGACCACGAGCTCAGATACGAACGCGCCGGTCAGTTCATCCGCGCGGCCCGCGCCATCTGGGACTCGTGGGCCGACGATGCGATCGCGACGTCCACGGCAGCCGACGCCTGGGCTCGAGCCGACGCCGTCCGGCACGTCGACGTCTCGACCTCGCAGTTCGACGTCTCCCTCGACGCGACGCTGCCCCGCAGCCCCCAGGGCCATCCGGTGATCTTCCAAGCCGGGGATTCGTCGACCGGACGTGACTTCGCGGCCGCCAACGCCGACGTCATCTTCTCGCGCCACGGTACCCACTTCGACGACGCGCTCGCCTTCGCGACCGACATCCGGGCACGGCTCGTCGCGGCCGGGCGACCGGCCGACGACATCAAGATCCTGCCCGGTACCCAGATCGTCTTGGCGGAACGGGCATCCGAGGTCGAGGAGAAGCGGCGCTGGGTTCTCGACGGTCAGTACACCGGGCAGACCGCGCTGTCCCTGGTCGGGCAGGTGTGGGGGCGCGATCTGTCCGACCGCGATCCCGATGGTCCACTACCCGAGGATGATCCGATACCCGCGCCGATCTCGGTCACGCGCGGTGCAGCCAGGGACGGCAAGGATCCGGTCGCGATCGCCAAGGAGTGGCGGGCCCTGGCCGAGGCCAAGGGGCTCTCGCTGCGCCAGGTCGCCATCGAGACGTCTCTGCGCTCGGGTTTCGTAGGCACTCCCGGTCAAGTCGCCGACGAGTTGGCGCGCTGGGTTCGGGCCGGCGCCACCGACGGTTTCAACATCTCGCCATACCTGGTGCCCGGCGGACTCGACGACATCGTCGAGTGGCTGGTCCCCGAACTCCAGGAGCGAGGCGTCTATCGCACCGAGTACACGTCCAATACCCTCCGCGGTCATCTTGGACTGCGAGATCCGTTGACCCGCAGGGCCGTTCACTCATCCGGCAGCGCCACCGGCTGAACCGGCCATCCCGCCGGCGGTCAGGTCACGGAGACAGTGGTGGCGAACATGCCTGCGCCGGCGACGATCAAGACGCCGTCGACGACGAGCGCGTACAGGCGGGGCCGCATGCTCCTGACGAGGCGGCGGGTGACGAAGGGCCCGATCATCAGTGCCATCCCGATGACGAGCCCCTGCAGCACCAGCTTCGTCACGAGGACCCCAAAGCCGCCGAAGGTGAGCAGCTTGGCCACGTAGAGCACCGTGGCACTGGCGGCCTCCGTGCCGAGGAAGGGTCCTGCCGACAACCCGAACCCGGTGAACACCGGGACGCTCAGGGGGCCGGTCGACAGCACCAGGCCGGTCAGGAAACCCACCACGGCACCGGCGATCGCCAGGTGCCACCAGCGCACGCGCCAGGCCCGCGCCGCCGCCACCCGGCGGACGGGGATCATGGCCAGGAAGAACACGCCGAGCAATCCGTCGACGATCCGCGGTGAGATCGTCAGCAGGGTGTGTGCGCCCAGAACCGCCGCGGGGACGCCCGGTGCGGAGTAGACGGCGACGGCGCGCCAGTGAATGTCGCGCCACCAGGCGATGACTCGGGCGGCGTTGCCGAGGACCGAGGCGATCGCCATCATGGGCACCGCCTCCCGGGGCCCGTAGAGCACCACCAGCACCGGCAGCAGCACCAGAGACGATCCGGTACCGACGACGCTGCCGAGCGCGCCGGCGGCCAGGGCGAGGACGAAGATCAACGACAGAGCCATCACGGACAGGACCTTCTCGCCGGCGTGGGGCACGCCGGCGGAGATCCTCCAGGCTTTTGTCCGTTCAGATGACCGCATGTCGTCGGGACCTGCGGTGGCGCCGCTCGGACCAGTCGCAGGCCGCAGTGCGGCGTGCCGGAACCCTAGGCGCTGTCACCCCCAGCGTAGACGCATTCCGGCACCGCGCCACGGTCCGACGAAAGAATCCCAGCGATTTCATAGCTCGGCCGATGGTGCTCGCGAGGCCATGGTGGAGGCAGAACCTGGTCGTCGCGCATCGCGCCCTGCCCAGATGCCCTGCCATTGAAGGCAACCGACTGGAGTAGCCCATGACAGATCTCGGTCTGGCAGCCCGGCCCAACGTCGGCACGGCCTCCGCCGCCGAGGGAACACCGTTGGCGGGCCGGGACGTGTTCCTGCCGCCGGACGATCGACCCCTCGGCGCACCGGCCCGGCTGTGGCAGCGGCTGCACTGGCCACTGGGCGTCTACACCACGCCCGTGGTCATCCTGGTGGTCTGGGAGATCCTCGGCGTCACCGGGGTGATTCCACCGCTCTACGCACCCGCGCCGACCGACATCGCAGCCACCGTGGTGCAACTGTGGCGAGACGGTGTGCTCGGCCCGGACCTGTTGATCTCGTTGCAGCGCGCGGGCATCGGTCTTGCGCTTGGCTTGACGGTGGGCATCGTCACCGGTGTGCTTGGCGGTTTCCTCCGACGGGGCGAATACCTCTTCAACGGGCTGGCTCAAATCCTGAACACGATCCCGCTGCTGGCCGTGCTGCCGCTGATGATCGTGTGGTTCGGCATCGACGAGTTGACCAAGGTGTTGCTGATCGCGTTTGGCGCCGGAGTGCCGATGTACCTCAACTTGTTCGCCGCCATCCGGGGGGTGGACCAGCGCTTGATCGAGATGGCCCGCACCACCGGAGCGGGACGGGCGCGCATCATCGGGCGGGTCCTGCTACCCGGTGCCCTTCCGGGATTCCTCGTCGGGCTGCGCTTCTCGCTCGCCTACAGCGTCTTGGGCCTGGTGGCCGCCGAGACCGTCAACGCCAACCAGGGCCTCGGGTTCCTGGTCACCCAGGCGCAGACCTACTTGCAAACCAATCAGGTCTTCGTCGGGCTGGTCATCTATTCGGTGCTCGGCCTGCTGGCCGACCAGATTGTGCGGATCCTCGAGCGCGTGCTGTTGCGGTGGCGCCCGAGCTTCGAGGCGTCGTGAGCGCCCCGAACGTGACCGCGGCGAGGCAGCGGACGGGTGTCCTTGCCGAGCAGGTCGTGCGGCGGTTCGGCGAGCGCACCGTTCTCGACCGGCTGGACCTGACCATCGCCGGCGAGGAACTCGTCGTGCTGCTGGGACCCTCGGGGTGCGGCAAGAGCACGTTGCTGCGACTGCTTGCCGGCCTGGACCGGCCCGATGGCGGCCGCATCGAGGTGCCCGCGAAGCGTGCCGTCGTGTTCCAGGGTGACAGGTTGCTGCCCTGGCAGCGGGTCCTGTCCAACGTGACCCTTGGACTGCGTGGTTCGGATTCCGACGAACGCGCCCGTCGCGCGCTGGCAGACGTCCACCTGTCGGGGCGCGAAAGGGCATGGCCGAAGGAGCTTTCCGGGGGCGAGGCGCAACGGGTCGCGCTGGCGCGGGCGTTGGTCGCCGAACCGGAGCTCATCCTGCTCGACGAACCCTTCGCGGCGCTGGACGCCATCACGAGGGTCAGGATGCACGAGTTGGTGCGCGAACTGCGTCGCCGGCACCACGCGTCGATGTTGCTGGTCACCCATGACGTCGACGAAGCGATCGCGCTGGCCGACCGCGTCGTGGTGATGAGCCACGGGCGCATCGGAAGTGCTCACGACGTCCAGTTGTCGGCGGCCGATCGCGAGGCCAGCGTCGCCCGCGAACAACTTCGGCTCGAACTGCTTGGCGACCTCGGACTCGCCAGCGGCCACGTGAACTAGGAGAACGCATGTCCCACCGGAAGTTTCGTCTCGTCGGCACGGCCGTCGCACTGATCGCCACCAGCGTGCTGGCGGCGTGCAGTTCACCGGCAGCGGGTCCGCAGGGCGCGTTGAGCAAGCCGACCGGATCGGCGGTGGCCCACCCCGAGTGGAGTCAATTCTCGTTCACCCTTGGCGACAACGGCGGTGACGGCAGCGAGGAACTCGCGAAGGTCACCGGTGCGTTCGACGACGCGCCGTACAAGGTGAAGTTCGCGCGGTTCGACTACGGGCCGCCGCTGGTGCAGGCGGCGGCCTCCGGCGACATCGACCTGGGCAGTGTCGGTACCGTTCCGCCGATCACCGGGGCCGCGAAGGAGTATGGCTTCAAGATCGTCGCGACGCAGCGTGGGGCCGATCCGACGAAGGCGGCCGAGAACATCCTGGTACCCAAGGACTCGTCGATTCAGAGCCTCGGTGACTTGCGGGGCAAGAGGATCGCCGTTCCCCAGGGCAGCTCCGCGCACGGTTTGGCCTTGCTGGCGCTCAAGAGCGTCGGCTTGACGCCCAAGGACGTCCAACTCGTGTACCTCAGCCCCGCTGCCGGCGCGTCGGCGTTCAACACCGGCAAGGTGGACGCGTGGTCCATCTGGGATCCCCAGTCCTCGGTCGCGGTGGGCCAGGGTGCCCGCATCATCGCCAAGGGCGTACCGCCAATCGACCAGTCGAACAACTACTATGTGGCCACCGACAAGTCCCTCGGCGACCCCGTTCGGCGGGCGGCCCTGGCCGACGTGCTGACGCGTGTTGCCCGAATCTTCAACTGGGCACAGCAGAATCCCGACGAGTACGCCAAGGCGATCTCCAAGGAGACCGGCGTGCCGCAGAAGGATGCCAGGGCGACCGTCGACTCGTTCCCCTTCAAGATCACCCAGTTCCTACCCGAGGACGTCAAGGCCGAACAGGCGCTCAGTGACGCCTTCTTCGAGGCGGGCGAGATCACGAAGAGGGTCGATCTCACCACCATCAGTGACAACCTCCTGCCCGATGGTTTCGACAGCTCGAAATCGTCCTAGCGCCAACGCATTACCAGAGACGGAGACCTACCTGTGAGCACTGCCAGGCGAGAGCTGCACCTCAACGCCTTCCTCATGGAGGCCGGACATCACGAGGCTGCCTGGCGCTTGCCTGAGAGCAATCCACGGGCGGACTTCGATCTGTCTCACTGGATCCGACTCGCCACCGTGGCCGAGGCGGCCAAGTTCGACTCGCTGTTCCTGGCCGACGGCCCGGCGCTGACCGGAAGCGGTGAGTTCCGGCCTCCCGGCCAACTCGAGCCGTTCACCCTACTGACCGCGCTGTCGCAGCACACCAGTCGAATCGGTCTCATAGCGACGGTCTCCTCGACCTACAACGAGCCGTACAACTTGGCACGTCGTCTCGCATCGGTCGACCACGTGAGCGGTGGACGGGCCGGGTGGAACGTGGTCACCTCCGCCGGGGCCGACGAGGCGGCCAACTTCGGGCTCGACGACCGGCCCGACCATGCCGCGCGTTACGCGCGGGCCGACGAATTCCTCACCATCGCCAAGGCGCTCTGGGACAGCTGGGAGCATGACGCTGTTCTGGCCGACAAGGAATCCGGCCGATACGCCGACCCGAACCGCCTGCACGCGGTCGACCACGTCGGGGACCACTTCAAGGTCGCGGGTCCGCTCAACGTCGAACGCCCACCCCAGGGCCACCCACTACTGGTGCAGGCCGGCTCATCCGAGGACGGCAAGAACTTCGCCGCCCGGCACGCGGAGGCCATCTTCACCGCACACCAGACCTACGAGCGCGCCGCGGACTTCTACCGTGACATCAAGACGAGGACCGCCGCGGCGGGTCGCCATCCCGACTCCGTGGTGGTGTTGCCAGGCATCGTGCCGTTCATCGGGTCCACCGAAGCCGAGGCCAACGACTTGGCGCGCCAGTTCGACGACCTCCGCGTACCCGAATACGGGCTGTCGCAGCTGGCCTGGAACCTCGAGGTGGAACCGTCGGTGTTCGATCTGAACGCACCGCTACCCGACTTAATCCTTCAGCGGCCGAAACTGCAAGGCTCACAGAGCAGGTCGGATCTCATCATCGACATGGCCGTGCGCGAACACCTCACCGTGGGGGAGATCCTGTCGCGGCTGGGCGGCGGGCGGGGCCACTTCACCTTCGTCGGAACCCCCGAGCAGGCCACCGACACCGTCATCTCGTGGTTCGAGGGCGGGGCGGCCGACGGTTTCAACGTCATGGCCCCCGCGCTGCCGTCGCAGTTGGAGGTCTTCGTCGAACACGTACTTCCGATTCTGCGCGGCAAGGGCCTCTTTCGCGAGGACTACAGCGGCGCCACGTTGCGCGAGCACTACGGTCTCGCCGTTCCACCCAACCAATTTCGTGCCACTTCCTGAAGGAGTCCGATGACCGAAGCCGCTGCGCTAGAAGCAGTCTCGACGGACGTCCTCGTCATCGGCGGTGGTCCCGCCGGGACCTGGGCCGCGATCAAGGCGGCGCAGGAGGGAGTCGACGTGGTGCTCGTGGACAAGGGCCACACCGGATCCAGCGGGGCGACCGCATCGGTGGGCACCGGTGTGTGGTACGTCGACGACATGCCCGAGTTGCGCGAGGCGGCAATGGCCAGCAGAGAGGCCCTCGGAGGCCACCTCGCCGAGCGTGACTGGATGACTCGCGTGCTCGACGAGACCCATGACCGGATGGACGAACTGGCCACGGTGCAGCGCTACCCGTTCCCGGTCGGCCCCGACGGCAGGTCGTTGCGCGGTGACGTTCAGGGCCCCGAATACATGCGCAGACAACGGACCCGGGTGCAGCGCCTCGGCGTCCGCATCCTCGACCACACCCCGGCATTGGAACTCCTCGTCGACGCCGACGGCGTGGTGTCGGGGGCGGTGGCCCTCGACCGAGCGTCGGGTCGCGCGGTGCGCATCGAGGCGGGCGCGGTCGTCCTCGCCGCCGGTGGGTGTGCCTTCCAGTCCAAGACGCTCGGGTGCGACGTCAACACCGGTGACGGTGCGCTGATGGCCGTCGAGGCGGGTGCGGTCCTGTCAGGCATGGAGTTCTCCAACTCGTTCGCCATCGCACCCAAGGGAACGTCGCTGACCAAGACCGCCTACTACTCGTGGGCCACGTTCTACCGTGGTGACCACAGCGTCATCGAGGGGGCGGGGAGCGCCAGAGGGCGCACGCTGATCGCGGAGACGTTGCGCGACGAACCGGTGTTCGCCCGCATCGACCGCGCCACCGAGGAGGAACGGCGCGCGATGCGCAGGGGACAACCCAACTTCTTCCTCGTCTTCGATCGGCTGGGGATCGACCCGTTCACCGAATTCTTCGAGATCACGCTCGTCGCGGAGGGAACCGTGCGCGGCACCGGTGGGGTACGGATTGCCGACTTCGACTGCGCCACCGACGTTCCCGGCCTCTATGCTGCCGGTGACACCGCCACCCGCGAACTGATCTGCGGCGGCTTCACCGGTGGAGGCAGCCACAACGCGGCGTGGGCGGCGTCGTCGGGGAGTTGGGCGGGCCGCGGTGCCGCGACGTTCGCCAGGAACCGCGGTGCACGCCCCGACGGACTACGGGCCATTGGCGGTGCCGGGTTGCGCCCCACCGGCCCCGTCGGACTCGACCACCGGGCGGTGACGGCCGCCGTACAGCGGCGGGTGCTGCCGCACCAGGACAACTTCCTGCGTCATCCCGCTCATCTGGTTCGGGCCCTGGAGTCACTGCACGACGTGTGGTCTGCCGTGCGAGCGAGTCTTGGTGACACCGGCGAGGACGTCTTCCGTGCGCGTGAAGCCGCGGCGATGGCGGCCCATGCGCGGTGGATGTACCACGCTGCGTTGCAGCGCAACGAGACTCGCGGCATGCACAAGCGCGTCGACCTTCCGCGACAAGATCCCACACAGCGCCACCGGCTACTCATCGGCGGGCTCGACGCATTGTGGACTCGCCCCGAGGCCGTCCGCTCCGCCGGCGCGGACGGGAAGGCGGCGTGATCGAGCTCGTGTCGGCCGAGCGCTGCATCGGGTGTGACAGGTGCATCGAGGTCTGCCCGACGCGAGTCTTCGACCGTGGCCACGACGGGGTACCGGTGATTGCGCGCCAGGACACCTGTCAGACGTGCTTCCAGTGCGAGGCGTACTGCCCGACCGATGCACTGTTCGTCGCCCCGCTGACCGCCCCTGCCGCGGGGGGCTCGCCCCATCGCGACGCCCACGGGCTGGAAGCCGCCGGACTGCTCGGCGGCTACCGACGCGAACTGGGCTGGGGAGGAGGCCGCCCGCTCGGGGCTCGCACGGCCGTCGGACCCGAATATCCGGACTGACCAGTTTCACCACGACCGAACACGACGACATGGAATGGATCTCATGACCGACTACACCCTGCCAGACCTCGACTACGACTACGGAGCACTCGAACCGCACATCTCGGGTGAGATCAACGAGATCCACCACGGCAAGCATCACGCCACCTACGTCAAGGGCGTCAACGACGCGCTGGCCAAGCTCGAGGAAGCTCGTGCCAACGACGATCACGCCGCGATCTTCCTCAACGAGAAGAACCTGGCGTTCCACCTCGGCGGTCACGTCAACCACTCGATCTGGTGGAAGAATCTGTCGCCCAACGGAGGGGACAAGCCAACCGGCGAACTCGCCGCGGCGATCGACGATCAGTTCGGCTCGTTCGACAAGTTTCGGGCCCAGTTCGCCGCCGCGGCCAACGGATTGCAAGGCTCGGGCTGGGCCGTTCTCGGCTATGACACGCTGGGCAATCGGCTGCTCACCTTCCAGCTCTACGACCAGCAGGCCAACGTGCCACTCGGCATCATTCCCCTGCTCCAGGTCGACCTGTGGGAGCACGCGTACTACCTCCAATACAAGAACGTGAAGGCCGATTACGTGAAGGCGTTCTGGAACGTCGTCAACTGGGCGGACGTGCAACGCCGTTTCGCGGCGGCGAGCTCGTCTCAGGGCCTCATCTTCTAAGTCAGGAAGCGTTCCCACGTGACATCACCCGACGGCGTCTCGGTCGACGCTCCTCGCCGCGCCGGACCGACGTTCCGGCAAGCCCTGTTCGTCGCGGTGACGGCGGGGCTCGGATACGGCTTCGACTCCTACGCGGTCAACATCTACGGGCTGGTCCTGCCCGAGATCAAGAAGACCCTGCACATCACCGATGCACAGGCGGGTTACATCGGTTCGATCTTCCTGCTCGGGTACACGATCGGCACCATCGGATTCGGCATCGCCGCGGATCGCTGGGGCCGTAAGGCGACCCTCGGTGCGTCGATCCTGCTCTACGGCATCACCACCGCGCTGGCGGGACTCACCACCAACGTGGCCGCCTTCACCGGCCTGCGGTTCCTCACCGGCGTCGGTGGGGCGGGCGAGCTCGCCGTCGGCGCGCCCTACACGGCCGAGGTCTGGCCCACCAAGACGCGCGCCATCGGCGTCGGTGGCGTCATCTTCTCGCTGTTCTCGCTGGGGTATGTCTTGGCGGCCGCTGTCGCGTTGGCACTGGTGCCGCACTTTGGCTGGCAAGCGGCGTTCGTGGTGGCCATCGTCCCCGCCGTCATCTTGTTCCTGGTCCGCCAGGGCATCACCGAGTCGCACCGCTACACCGAGGCGCGCGCTACCGTCGAGTCCGAGTCCGGCGCCGAGACACCCTCGCTCTGGCAGCTTCCCGGCGTCCGGCGGCGTCTGGTCGTCGGATGGCTCATCTACACCGCCAACGCCGTCGGCTACTGGGGCATGACGCTGTTCCTCACCACCTACGTCGTGGCGAGGTTCCACGCAACCACGATCGAGGCGATTCGCTACGCGCTGGTGTTCTTCGTGCTGCAGGCGGTGTTCGTGTATCTGGGTACCGCGCTGGCGGATTGGGTGGGACGCCGTCCCTCGGCAATCCTCGCCGCGCTCATCGAGATCGGGTCCACCATCCTGGCGGTGACCTCCGATGACCGATCCGAGTACCTCGTCTTCGGTGCGGTGTCGATCGCCACCCTCGGATGGCTGTGGGGAGTGGGCGACACCTACATCTCCGAACTGTTCCCAACCATCCTGCGCGGCACCGGCTTTGGAATTGCCGTCGGCGGCGGACGCCTGGTGTCCGTAGCGGCGCCGACCGTCGTCGGCTGGGGCATCA
Source organism: Mycobacterium yunnanensis (assembly GCF_025823185.1). Lineage (GTDB taxonomy): Bacteria > Actinomycetota > Actinomycetes > Mycobacteriales > Mycobacteriaceae > Mycobacterium > Mycobacterium yunnanensis. The sequence goes on along the minus strand of NZ_JACKVK010000013.1, from coordinate 540,942 downwards.
CCAACTACGGTCTGCAGACTCCCTACTTGGCGCTGAGCGCCATCTGGCTGTTGACCATCGCCGGCTACCTCGCCGGGCCGGAGACGCGGGGGCGTGAGCTCGACGACCTGGCTCAGGAGGCCTTCGGAACGTCGACCACGTCCGTCCGGTCCTAGCCGGACCCTCCCGGCAGATGTCGGCGCGCGACGTCCAGCCACGCGTCGAGAGTGGCCGAACCCTCGTAGTCGGAGTCGAGCAGGTAGAGGCTCGGTGCCGGGCAACTCGCCCCGATCTCGACGAGCACCGGACGCAACGTCAATTCCGGGGCCAGTGAGTGCGCAAGCGACCCGCCGAGCATCAGCGGGAACGTCGGGATCTGGTTGAGTTCACCGGCACCGAACTGGTCGAGGAACAACTTCAGCAGCCCGGTGTACGTCGCCTTGAAGGTGGGGGATGCGACCACCAGCAGATCCGCTGAGGTGACGATGGCCTTCGCCTCGGCGACCTTCGGATCGCCCCAGCCCAGCAAGCCCGCCCCCAGGTCGACCACGTCGACGACGTGTTCCGGAGGCGTGCCGGTGAGTTTCGTCGCGACCAGCTCGGCAGCTGCTCTGGTGCGTGACAGTGGCTTTGGGTTTCCCACGACGACGACGGTCATCTTCAGAAGAATCCATTCTGTGGAAGCGGCGTTTCGTTCACGAGACGGGACCCGATCGCGGTCGCCTTGAGGAACGTCGGATTGTGCGTCGAAATCGTGCGGATGTTGCGCCAATGCCGATCGTGGCCGTAGCGCACCTGCGTGGCGGAGGCGCCGCCCACGTCGAGGAGCCGGGCGGCCGTCGCATACGAGAAGCGGTCCACGGCGACCTTGGCTTGTGCCGCGGCCAGCTGGGCGTCCTGCGCGGCATCGGGATCGAACACGCCTGCGCGCTCACTGTCGGAGGCCACCTGCAGCGCGTGGGCAGCCGTGAGCACGATCGCCCTGGCGGCGAAGGCGTCGGCGGCAATCTCGCCGACGACCTGGAGTACCTGCGGGTCGTCGGCCGGTAGCGGTTGGCTTGCGTGGCTGAAGTTTCGATCGCGCCTGCGGGTCAGCGCCACGGCATCCGACCGGACGGCGGCGAGCACCCCTGCGGTGAGTGCCTGCAGGTAGAGCTGGTAGAAAGCGCCGTAATAGGTGGGTTTGGGGTCGGTGTCGCGGGCGTCGACGCGCTGCGTCTCGTCGGCGTCGACGCGCACGTCCGCGAATCGCGTCGTGCCGGTTCCGGTCAGCCGTTGACCGAAGCCGTCCCAATCGTCTTCGACCGTCACACCCGCCCGGTCCGTCGGTACGGTCACACGGTAGGACGCGCCGTCGGCGTCGGCGGCCTGCACGTTCACCCAATCGGCGAATAGCGTTCCCGTGGAATAGAACTTCACGCCGTTCAACCGGAAGCCGCCGGTGTCGTCGCGCGTCAGGGTGGTGTCGAGGTGCGAGGCTCCCGCCGTGCGGCCCACCGGCAGTCCGTTCTGCGCGCTCACGGCGTTGCCGAAGAGCTTGCCGTCGGCCGCCAGGCCCAGCCATCGTCGGGCGGCGACCGGATCGGGGTTGTGCAACTGCTCCTCGACGAAGCCGAAGTGCGCCCGCAGGATGTGCGCGACGTTGGCGTCAGCCGCCGCCAGCTGAATGATCACGTCGAACAGTTCGGGAAGGCTTGCTCCGGCTCCGCCCTGTTCGACCGGGATCCTGAGTTTGCCGATGCCGGCGTCGACCAGCCGAGCCACCTGTTCGCGGGGCAGGATTCGCTCCTGCTCGCGACGTTGCGCGCCCTCGGCGATCTGGGCGAGGAGCTCGACGAACGCCGCCGATTCGTCGGCTGCCGCACCGGCGTCGGGGAGGGTACTCGTCACGGGCGCTGCAGGGAATCGACGGAATGCACGTCATCCAACGCTAGGGGGTGGTGTCACAGACGAGGAGTGTTTGGGCCAACCTGATTCTTTGACCTCACGCGGCGAGTCTCTCCAGCCGGCGCACTCGGGGGATGATTTCTTCGGCGAAGCGCCGCATCTCCGACTCGAACGGCTGGAACTGCAACATGAACGTCTCGATGCCGAGGGCGCCGAAGCGCAGGATCCGTTCGGCCACGGTGTCGTAACTGCCGACGAGGCCGGCGGCCGTGCCCCCGTTGGTGCCGACGTGGGGATGGCGTGCAAAGGTCTTGAACATCTCGGCGTTCGGGTCGGCATTCGAGAGGACGGACTCGGTCTCGGCGACGTCCCGGCTGGCCAAGTCGAAGGCGTAGTCGAGTTCGTCGGCGGCCTCGCGATCGCTCTCGCGGCCGATGACGAACGCGGCCAACCCGAATCGGAGCCGACGGCCGGTGCGGTGGCGTGCAGCGACGTCGTCGACGAGGCGCCGCACGTCCTCCTCGGGCTGTCCGTTGACGAACCAGACATCGGCGAAGTCCTTCGCCAGCTCCCGTGCGGGCTCCGACTCGCCGCCCACGTAGATCGCGGGCCGGTCGCGATACCGGCTCGCCGGCACGAGCTGATAGTCATCGATGTCGAAGTATCTGCCGTGGAACGTCGTTCGTCGTCCCGCGATCAGAGACTGCACGATCGTGAGCCACTCCCGGCCGTAGGCGTAGCGCGCGTCGTGTTCGAGGAACGGCAGCCCGGCGCGGGCGATCTCGGGCTTGAACCACGCGTTGACGACGTTGACGCCGAACCGGCCCCCGCTGATCTCCTCGATCTGAAGTGCCTGCTTGGCCAACACCACCGGGTGGTAGAGCGCGGGTTTGATCGCCGTGATGATCTCGATGTTCTCGGTCAAGGCCGCCAGCGCAGCGCTGGTGGTCCACGCTTCGAGTTGGTCGTAGTGATCCCCGGCGGGATTGACCTCGTGCTGCGCCACCAGCGTGGCGTCGAACCCGAGGCGGTCCGCTTCGACGATCTGGTCCCTGGTGCGCGCCCACGACGCGTCGACCGGCTCATCGGGGTGCTGGCGCGCACCCCACGTGCCGTACACCAAGGCCCAGACTCCAAAGCGCAGTGCTGTTGCGGTCATGACGGTCTCCTGGCGGCGGTGGGCGGGTTGGTCCTCGACGCTAGAGCGGTCAGCCCGGCCGCCGAGATGGTTGCGGTCACCGTGATTTGGTCGACGGCGTCGCCCCGATGTGCGGCAATTGGGCTCGGGGTGATTCGAAGAAGAGATTGCGACACGGAGGTGGGTAATCCGCCCGCATGAGTACATCCACCGTCGCCCAAGGCGACATCAGCGCCGAGGAACTGCAGAGTCGCCTGACGCCGTCGATGGAGGTCCAAATCGTCGACGTCAGGACGCCCGCCGAATTCGAGACCGCCCACATCGCGGGGTCCCGCAACCTCCCGCTCGACGTGCTGCGCGAGCACCGCGCCGAAGCCGCCAAGCGCCTCGGCGGCGAGGTGGTACTGGTGTGCCAGTCGGGGCAGCGGGCTGCGACGGCCAAGGGACTGCTTCACGAGAGTGGTTTCGATGCCGGTCGTGTCCTGCAGGGAGGCGTCGCGGAATGGCAGAAGCGCGGCTTCGATGTGTCCCGGGGCGAGCAGCGCTGGGAGATGGAACGTCAAGTGCGGCTGGTCGCGGGATCCGTCGTGCTCGGGTCCGTGTTGAGCAGTGTGGCTGTGCCCCAGCTCAAGTGGGTTGCCGCGGCGATCGGCGGCGGCTTGACCTTCGCAGCGGTGAGCAACACCTGCGCCATGGCGTCGGCGTTGGCGAAACTGCCCTACAACCGCGGTCCCGAGCAGGATGCCAAGCGTTTGGTCGACGCGCTCGGGGACGGGTAACGGGGCAACCGTGTGGTGTCGAGCGGTCGGAGGGCTGCGGTCGTGAGGACAACGCCGTTGGCCGTGCTCGACCTCGTGCCGATCTCGTCGGGATCGACTGCGGCCCAGGCGTTGCGCAACAGCGTCGACCTGGCGCAACGGACGGAACGGCTTGGCTATTCGCGGTACTGGTTCGCCGAGCACCACCTGAACCCCGGTGTCGCGGGCACGTCGCCCGCGGTGCTGCTAGCGCTCACCGCGGCCGCGACGTCCACCATCCGGTTGGGTTCCGGCGCCCTGCAAATGGGTCACCGCACCGCGCTGGCGACCGTCGAGGAATTCGGACTGCTCGACGCCGTGCATCCCGGTCGCTTCGATCTAGGCCTCGGGCGTTCCGGCGGTAGACCGGGCGCACCGACGAAGCCTACGGCCGTCGAGGTGCCGCAGGTGGTCGGCGGACGTGCACCGAACGGTCTGCCCATCCCACCGTCCTTCGACCCGACACCGTTGCTGAAGTCCCCGAGAATGGCCCTGCAGAAGACGCTCCTGCAGCTACCGGAGGCGAAGCCGCAGGACTACGGCGAACAGGTCGCGGACGTCCTCGCTCTGATCGCCGATGACTACCAGTCGGACACCGGCGAGCGGGTTCACGTCGTTCCAGGCCGCGGCGCAAATCTGCAGATCTGGATCCTGGGCAGCAGCGGTGGCGAGAGCGCGACCGTGGCGGGCCGCAACGGGGTGCGCTTCGCCGCCAACTATCACGTCGCCCCGAGCCGCGTCATCGAGGCCACCTACGGATACCGAGCGTCGTTCACACCCTCGGTCGACCTGGCCGAACCGTACGTCGCCGTCTCGGCCGACGTGGTGGTGGCCGAGACGGAGTCCGCGGCAAGGGAACTCGCCACGGGCTACGGACTCTGGGTGCGCAGTATCCGAACCGGCGAAGGTGCCGTCGAATACCCGACCCCCGACGTGGCGCGCCGCCACGTGTGGTCCGACGCCGATCGCGCTCTGGTGTCCGATCGGGTGGACACCCAGTTCGTCGGATCGGCGGCGCAGGTCGCCGATCAGCTCGAGCTGCTTCGGGACGCCACGGGCGCCGACGAACTGATCATCACCACCATCACCCACGATCATCGGGACCGGGTGGAGTCCTACGCTCTGCTCGCCGAGGAGTGGGCCCGGCGCGCGAATTAGAATCAACGGAGGCCAAACGGTGCCCCTCGGCGCCGATCTGGCCGAGCATTCCCCACATGGGGCAGAACAGATCGGTGGCCGTCGTCGGTGCAGGACAGACCGGCGTGTCGGCCGCAGTCGGATTCTTGAACGCCGGTTTCGACGTCACGCTGTTCAGCGATCGCGACCGAGTGACGCTCCGCAATCGCGGTCCGGCCACCGGGACGGCGGTGACCTTCGCGGAGGCGCAGGCCGCCGAGCGAGAGCTGGGTCTGGACGACTACGTCGGCCGTGCTCCCCGGGTCACCGGACAGAGCACGCGGATGTTCACCGGGGCCGGCACCGAACGGCAGGATGTCCTCGACTTCGACGTCGACTACGACGGGTTCCAGGCGGTGGGCGTCGACACCCGGCTCAAGGTGGACGAGCGGATCGGCGAATTCCTGGTCGGGGGCGGTCGTTTCGTGGTGACCGTCGTCGACGCCGACGTACTCGACGACATCGCCTCGGCACACGACCTCACGCTGGTGGCCACTGGACGCGCCGGCTTGTCGGAATTGTTCGCCGTCGACCGCTCCCGCACCGTCTACGACCGCCCGCAGCGGCGGCTGCTGATGCTCACCGTCACCGGCCTTGGGCATGGCACCGACGTGTTCGCCCATCGCGGACTGGCCGGCGGTGAACACAACACCTTCGCGATCGACACGGAGCAGGGTGAATTGTGGTGGGGCCCGTATCTGCACAAGGACGCTGGACCATCGTGGTCCTTCCTCGGCTTCGCGAAACCGGGCAGCGACTGGGAGCGGCGATTCGGCACGGCACACGACGTCGCCTCCGCGCATCGCGTCGTCACCGAGGTGCACCGCGACTACGTCGAATGGGACCTACCCGAGATCGCCTCGACGACGTTGATTCCGGGCGATCCGCACGCGTGGCTGCGGGGCTCCGTCACACCGACGGTGCGACACGCGGTCGGTGTCACGGCGAGTGGTCATCCGGTGCTCGCACTCGGGGACACCGCAATCTCGTACGACCCGATCGGCGCCCAGGGAGCCCAGGGCGGTCTCATTCAAGCGGCGCAGTTGGTCGCCGCCGCGCGCGGCCATGCGGGTCCCTTCGACCAGAACTGGCTCCATGACCGGTTCGAGCACTTCTGGACCACTCGGGGGGCCGCCGCGGTCCTGGTGACCAGGTTGTTCCTCGGCGATCCCGACTTCGTCCAGTACGGTCAGCTGTTCTTCCCGGCGGCAGCGGCGAGCCCGAGGTTCGGCGCCGCGCTCTTCGGTCTGCTGTCGGATCCGAAACCGCTGCTGGGCATCGGTTCTCGCGCCGCCGCCCGCCATTACGTCGCCGAGAAGGCCGGGGAGTCTGCCGACACTCTGCTGGCGCGTGTGCCCGCGGCCAACTTCCGGTACTCGTCCTACCGTCGGCAGGAGTCCGCGCGGACGTCGGTGGCCTGACGCCCCCGGTGCCTACGGCGCGTCGACGCCGGACACGCCCGCCCGATCGGCGGGCGGTCGGGCGGCCGAGGACCTGAACGCGCCGCGCCACCGTCGTGCCGGGTGGCGTTGGGGAAGTTCGGGTCCGGCGCCGAAGAGTTTGTCGCGCAGCGTGCCCGGCGCATATTCCGATTGGGCGAGCCCCCTGGTCCTCAGCTCGGGCACCACGTGGTCGATGAAGTCCTCGAAGCTGCCCGGGGTGGTGATGTAGCGGATGTTCACGCCGTCGACGCCCGCATCCTGCCATTGCTCGAGCTCGTCGGCGATCTGCTCGGGTGTGCCGACGATCCGGGTGGACTCCTGTTGCTGACGGATCAGATCGGCAATGGTGGGGTTGGTGCCGGGAGGCGCTGCGGCGATGAGGGACTCGATGGTGCTGCGGGTGCCCTGGACGTCGGCCGCGAGATCGCCGATGGGCGTGTCGTGGTCCAGTCCTCCGAAGTCGATGCCGATGCCGCCGCTGCGGTGCGCGATCAAGCCGTCCACGCTGAGGAACTCGTCGAGTTCGGCGGCCCGACGCTTGGCCTCCGCTTCGGTGGAGCCGACCACGAATGCCATCCCCTGGAGGAACTTGACGTCGTCGCGACGGCGTCCGGCGGCAACCGCGCGGTCCCGGGTGTCGTCGATGACCAGACGCGCACCCCGTGGCGACGCCGCGTTGATGAACACCCCCTCGGCGTGCCGTGCGGCGAACGACCTTCCAGCGGTGGACGTTCCGGCCTGGAAGAGCACCGGCGTCCGTTGCGGGGACGGGAAGCTGAGGTGCGGGCCCTGGACCGAATACCGCGGGCCGACGTGGTTGATCTCGTGAACTCGCTCGGGGTCGGCGTGCACACCGCGTTCTCGATCGCGGATCAGGGCACCGTCGTCCCAGGACCCCTCCCACAGCTTGTAGACCACCTCGGCGTACTCTTCCGCCCACTCGTAGCGGGCGTCGTGCTCTTCGCGTTCGGGAAGCCCGAAGTTGCGGGCCGAATTCTTCAGCGCGCTGGTCACGACGTTCCAGCCGATGCGGCCCCGCGAGGCGTGATCCAGCGTGGAGATCTTGCGGGCGAACGAGAATGGATGGTCCTGGAGTATCGAGCTGGTGATCACCAGTCCGAGGTGCTCGGTCGACAGGGCCAGTGCCGAGATGATGGCCGAGGGGTCGTGGTTGGGGATCTGCAGTCCCTCCCGCACGTAGGTGTCCCAGCCACCGCGGTAGTCGTCGTAGACGCCGACGACGTCGGCGAAGAACACCGAGTCGAACGTGCCGCGTTCCAGGAGCTTGACCAGGTCCACCCAGACGTCGAGTTGATCGAAGTCCACGCTGCGTGTTTGCGGATTTCGCCACGAACCGTAGGACACGTGGGTGGCGGTGTTCATGGTGAATGCGTTGAGGATCAGCCGCGGCCGGGTCACGTGGACCTCCAGTATCAGTTGGTGGGAAGGTCGTCGGCCGCGTCGGCGAAGTCGTCGTCGACGAGGACGACGGTGCGCCGCTCACGGTCGAGCAGGGAGGCGGCCACCGAGGCGCGGTACCCGGAGGCGCAGTGCACCCAGATGTTGCCGGTGGGAATCTCCCCGATGCGGTCGAGGAGTTCGTGGATCGGAATGTTCAGCGCACCGCGAATGTGGCGGTCGCGGTGTTCGTCGGTGCGCCGTACGTCCAACACGATCGTGGCGTCGTCGTCGAGGACCTTCGCCAGTTCACCGAAGTCCGCGACGCGGTAGGAACGCAGCTGCTGACCGGCCGCGAGCCTCTCGACCGGTTCGGTTGCCGCTCCGGTCACCCCGTCGACGCCGATCCTGGCCAATTCTCTTCGCGCACCGGCGATCTGGTCGTCGTCGCCGCCGATGAGGGTCAGCGGCGCGCCCCAGGCGTAGAGCCAGCCGAGGTGGGTGACGAACGAATCCGAGAGTTCGAAGCCGAGCGCCCCGCTGAGGTGTCCGGCGGCGAAGGCGGTGCGGTGGCGGAGGTCGACGATCCACTCACCGGCGTCGATGCGGCGGCGCAACTCGACCGGGTCGACGGGCGTCGGCGTGGACAGGTCGACGGGGTCGGGACCGCGCCGGTTGATGACGCCCATGTGCGCGTAGTAGGCGGGGTACGCAGACAGGCCGGCCAACAGCTCCTCGACGTAGGTCCGTTCGTCGCGGGTCAGCGCTGGATTGTCCCGTCGCTGCTGGCCGATGGTGGAGGCGTCGCCGCTGGCCGGTGTCGCCGCGCAGAAACTGCCGAAGCCGTGCGTGGGGTAGACCGCCGCCTCGGCGGGCAGCTGGTCGGCCAGCAGGCGCACCGAGTGGTACTGGGCGCGGGTCAGCTCCTCGGTGTGCTCGTCCCCGAGAAGGTCGGTGCGCCCGGCACTTCCGTACAGCATCGAGCCGCCGGTGAACACCGCCACGACGGTCCCTTCGGCGTCGCTGAGCGCATAGCTGGTGTGGTGGTGGGTGTGCCCGGGGGTGTGGACGGCGCGCAGCCTGAACGGCCCGGCGTCGACCACGTCGCCGTCGGCGACGGGACGGCGCTCGAAGGCCACGTCCTCACCGGCGGGGACGACGTACTCGGCTCCGGTCACGCGAGCCAGTTCCAGGCCACCGCTGACGTAGTCGTTGTGAATGTGGGTCTCCAGCACGTGGGTGACCCGCAGCTGGCGTTCGGCGACCGCGTCTAGCAACCGGTCGACGTCACGCTGCGGGTCGATCACGACCGCGACGCCGTCGGCGCTCACCAGATAACTTCGGTCGCCCAGTCCGGAGGTCTCGACGATCGACACGTCCACCGCACTCACCCCGACGACGGTGCCGAAAGTTGGCGTTGACGAACAGGCTTTGCCTCGGCCTGAATGCAACGACCCGGCGCGGTCAACCCTTCGTGACGAAGCCCTTGGACACCATCCAGTCGCGGGCGACCACGCTGGGATCCTTGCCGTCGACGTCGACCTGCTTGTTCAGGTCGATGATGACGTCGTTGGTCAGGGCCGCGGTGACCGGCGCGGTCACCTCGGCAATCTGGGGATGCGCCTCGAAGAACGACCGCTTCGTGGTCACCGACGGGTTGTAGTGCGCGAAGAACTGCTTGTCGTCCTGCAGGACGGTCAGATCGAGCGCGGCGATGCGGCCGTCGGTCGTGAAGACCTCGCCGAAGTCGCACTGGGTGGCGTCGGCGGTCGCCTGATAGATGATGCCGACCTGCAAGATGGGCGTCTGGGCCCGTCCCGGGTCGAAGCCGTAGGCGGCGGCCATGCCGGGGAATCCGTCCTGGCGGGCGCGAAACTCGGTGTCGACGCACGTCTTCGCAGCGGCCGGGTCGCGCCGGACCAGGTCCGCGTACTGCGACAGCGTGCGCACCCCGGTGCGCTCGACGACGGCCTTGCTGGCCGCCAGCGCGTAGGTGTCGTCCATCGGGCCGGGCTCGAGCCACACCATGTCGTTGGCCTTGAGATCCTCGTCGCGGACGGCCTCGAACTGCTTGCGGGTGTCCGCGATCGGAGTCTCGTGACCGAGGTAGTTGATCCACGCGTTGCCGGTGAATTCGTAGGCGACGTCGACCTGGTCGGACAGTTGCGCACCGCGCGTACTGCGCGACCCGACGATCCCGGTGAGGTCCCGCACGTCAGCGCCGGCCGCCGACAGCGTGTACTCCAGGATGTAACCGAGGATGACCTGCTCGGTGTACTCCTTCGAGCCGACCGTGATCCGGACGCCCTCCAGGCCCGGGGTGGGCTGCACCGAACCCGGCCCGACGCGCAACGGCACGGCGCCACCGGAGCCGAGACCGCAGGCGGCCAGGGTGACGACCAGCGCGGCGGCCGTCACGAGACGCAGGATCGCGCGCCTCATCGAAGTCCCTTGGGATTCAAGTAGAACTCGGCCAGCCCACCCAGCCAGTCCACCAGCAGTGCCAAGCACACCGCCAACACGCTGCCGAGGATGAGCGTGACGTCGTCCTGCAGCTTGTATCCGGTGTCGATGAGGATGCCGAGCCCGCCCGCGTTGACGAGGAACGACAGGGTCGCCGTGCCGACTGCGAGCACCAGCGACGTGCGCAGGCCGGCGAGGATGTAGGGAACTGCCAGCGGCAGTTCGACTCTGAGCAGCAGCGAACGCCGCGAGAGCCCCTGGCCGCGGCCGGCGTCGACCAGCGACCGGTCCACCTCGTCGATGCCGAGGATCGTGCTGGAGAGCACCGGAAGAAGCGAATACAGGGCGATCGGGAGCACGCCGATCCAAAAGCCGGTCTCGGCGGTGAGCAGGAACAGCAGCACCAGCAGTCCGATCGCGGGTGCCGCCTGACCGACGTTGGCGATCCCGATGACCAACGGACGCAGGCGCCGCGCGCCGGGCCGGGTGACCAGAACGCCCAGCGGAACCCCGACGGCGAGCACGATGGCCGTCACCGCCGCGGTGATCAGCAGGTGTTGCCAGATGAGCAGCGACACGTTGGCGACGTTGACGTTCTCCTTCTGGGTCGCGGTGAGGTCGCGATCGAAGGCCCAGAACACGACGGCGGCCCCGACGATCAGCACCAGTACGGGTTGGATCAGCAGACGCAGCCGCTCGGATCGGCTGGTCCCGGCGCTCGGGACGTCGACGGCGGCGGTCACGGAACTGCTTCTCCCGCAGGGGTGTGCGCGAGCGCCTCGTCGCGGAGTCTGGTGATGGCGTCGATGAGCGTGTCCAGGGTGACCACCCCCGCGTAGCGGTTGCCCGACCCGGTCACGACGGCCGAGGCGTGCTGCTCGGCGAGAATGGCCTCCAGTGCGTCCTCGAGCGTGGACTGGGTGCTGACCACGTCCAGCGATTCCGCCACGCTCGCCACGTCGGCCGCGTGGGCCAGCCGGCTCTCCCGAACCCAGCTGACCGGCCGGTCCCGGGAGTCGAGCACGACGACCCAGTCGAATTCACTGTCCGCCAGCACGTTTCGCACGGACTCGACGTCGTCGTCGACGTGTACCGAGGGGTGTGGTCGCAACTCGACGTCCTTGACGCGCAACAGACCGAGCTGACGCAGGGACGCCCCGGAGCCGACGAAGCCGGCGACGGTGTCGTCGGCGGGATTGGAGAGGATGACCTGCGGGGCGTCGTACTGCAGCACTGCGGACTTCGGACCGAGTACTGCGATGCGATCACCCAGTTTCACCGCCTCGCCAAAGTCGTGGGTGACGAACACGATGGTCTTGCCCAATTCGCTTTGCAGCCGCAGCAGTTCGTCCTGCAGTGAACTGCGCGTAATCGGGTCGACCGCACCGAAGGGTTCGTCCATCAACAGGACCGGGGGATCGGCGGCCAGTGCCCGAGCCACCCCGACGCGTTGCTGCTGACCGCCGGACAGTTGGCGCGGGTACCGGTCGGCGTACTGGCCGGGATCCAGCCCGACCAGGTCGAGCAGTTCGTCGACGCGGTCGGCGATCCGCTTGCGGTCCCACTTCAGCAGGCCGGGTACCAGTCCGACGTTCTGCCGAATCGTCATGTGCGGGAACAGCCCCGCCTGTTGAATCGAGTAGCCGATGGACCGGCGCAACTCGGTGGGCTTGATCGACAGGGCGTCCTTGTCGCCGATCAGGATCTTGCCCGACGTGGGCTCGCTGAGCCGGTTGATCATGCGCATCGTGGTGGTCTTGCCGCAGCCCGACGGCCCGACGAAGACCACGACCTCACCGGCGGGGATGTCGAGCGAGACGTCGTCGACCGCGGGTTGGGTGGACCCCGGGTAGACCTTCGAGACGTGGTCGAGTTGGATGCGCACACCGCTGGGGGAGGCGGATGAGTCAGTCACCGAATGCCTTTCGACGTCGTGAGCCTGCCGAGCAGCACCAGCGCCGCGTCGAGCACGAGGGCGAGGATGACGATCAGCAGGGTGCCGGTCAGGGCCATGGGAAGCGCGGTGGGACTCCCGACGCGGGCCAGCCCGGCGAAGATGAGGTTGCCGAGCCCCGGTCCCTTGACGTACGCGGCGATCGCTAGCACGCCCATCGACATCTGCGTGCTGAGTCGCATGGCCGACAGGATCGAGGGCCAGACGAGCCGAAGCTCGACCCGTCCGAGCGTGCCAAGTCGTCCCATGCCGATGCCGCGCGCGGCGTCGGTGAGCGCGGGGTCGAGGGCGTTGAGACCGACGATGGTGTTCCTGACGATGGGCAGCAGCGAATACAGCACCAGTGCGGTGACGCTGGGGAGCACGCCGAGCCCGAACAGCGGGATCAGCAGGCCGAGCAACGCGAACGAGGGGACGGTGAGGATGACGCTCGAGGTGGCGGTGGCCAGGTCGGAGGCAAGCCGGTTGCGGTAGGTCGCGACTCCGACCGCCACGCCGATGATCGTGGCGATCAGCACGCTCTGCACGACCGCGCTGACGTGCTGGTAGGAGTCGAACAGCAACTGGGCCCGGTGATCGGTGACGTAGCTCCACAGCGCCTCCACGACTCGTCACCGTCCCCTTCAGCGCTTGGCGCCCTGTCGTACGTGCGTTCCTCTGTACCCTCGGCAAACTTCGCTGAAACCAGAGGCCCCAGCCGTCCGCGCGAGTGGGCTATCTCTGCGGCGTCGCAGGTTGCCCGTACATCGCCACCACCACGGTGCGGTCGAGGCTGTTCTCCGACCAGACGCCCATCAGCGAATAGCGACAGTCGCGCATGATGGCGAGGTAGTCGGGACGGTCGAACCATTGGTTGATCAACTCGATGCCGCTGATCGCCAGTGCGGGGTTGATCGCGACCGTCTCGGCCACGTTCGTCCCGGGAAAGCCTGCGGCGGCGGCCCTGCTCTGGGGGGTGGAACCGTCGGACCCGAGGTCGCCGTCGAGGCTTCGGTCATTCAGCACGTCGAGCGCGTGCCACTGGGCGGCCAGCTGCAGCGGCCCGTTGGCGACGACGTCGTTGGTGCAGCCCGCATGGTGCTGAACGGTGTACACGTCGGCAATCACGCTCCTGTTCAGCCGCGAGTTGTCGGCGTGGGCGGTCGGGGCAGTGATCATTGCGATCACCGCCGACGCTCCCAGCCACATCGCGGCGGCCCGGAAGCCCTCGGTCACTTCGGCTCGAAATTGGAGACGAGCCACCGGCCACCCACCTTGTCCAACGTCACCAGCACGGTCGACCTGGTCGCCGTCGGTGCGCCCTTCGCGTCGCCGACGGTGGCCGTTTGGTCGACGAACAGGAGTACCTGGGCGTGGTTCTCGGTGGCCGAGACCGACGCAGCGGCAGGCACGGTCGCGACGGTGGACACATGCTGCTGCTTGGCGCCCGGAATCACCACGTCGCGGGTCAGCGACGAGTAGGAGTCGCGGAACGACCCGGTCAACCTGTCCTGCGCGGCGCTCAGTTGACGCTCGACCGAATCCGGCTGATAGGTCAGCAATGCGACGGCCGCCTCCTTGGCCGCCTGCACCGACGCCACGCCGGCCGTCTGGGTCACCCGGTCGTTGGCGTCGGCGAACTTGAGGAATCCCGAGGCCAGAGCAAGCACCAGCGCCAGCCCGGGCAGTATGCCGAAGAAGACGATGCGTGACGCGGAGGCCTTCGACCCGGTCATGCGACGAACTCCACGCCCGATACCCGTGGTCCGTCGTCGGTCCGCTCGACGGTCACCCGCATCCGCCACGACCGCGGTTCCTGCACGGGTGCACCGGCATTGGACGTCTGCACGGTCACGGCGACCAGGATCTGCGCGCCGTCCTCGGACGAGGACTCCACGCCGGCTTCGGTGACCGTGCCCACGGTCTTGGACCGCGCCTGCTTGACCGCGTCGACGAAGGGCTGGCTGCGCTTGGCGAAGTCGTCCCGGAAGCCACCGGTGGACGAGTCGAGGATCCGCTGCATGTCGGCGTCGGCCTCGGCGTAGTCGATCGTGGTCAGGTTGATCGCACCCTGACGTCCGACCTGAAGGAAGAGCTCGCGTTGGTCCACGGCGCGGTGGGCCTCGTACGCGCGGAAGCCCAGCCAACCGGTCAGCGCGGTCAGTACCAGGACGACGGCCACAACCACCGCGTAGGCGATGCGCCGGGACCACGCCGGCTCGGCCGGTGCGTCGCCGTGCTCGGATTCCTCGACGTCGCCGGGTTCTTCGCCGTCCTCGGGTTCGTCGGCGTCTCCGACGTCTTCGGCGTCCTCTGTGTCTTCGATCGGTGGATCGTCGACGATCACGTCGGACATGGTGTCCCTCCTTGGGATTGGCTCACGGCTGGGTGGGCGGCAGCAGCATCGTCTGCCAGGTCTTGGAATCGGGATGGGCCAGATCTGCTTGCCGGTAACGTCGTCCGTCGGGTCCGACGTAGTCCCCGGTGGCCGGGTCGTACGGGATGGCCGCCATCGGCGGTGGCAGCGGCGTGGGACCCGCCGCGGGAAGCGCGGGGCCGGCGGGGGCGGGGAGCATCTCGGGTGGGGGCGTGACGCCGGGCGGGTACTGCGGAACGCCTTGACCCGACAGCGTGGCGTTGGGGTCGCCCTTCCAGTTGTAACCGTCGTTGAGCGGGACGTAGTCTTCGCCGCTCTCGCACAGCTCCACCGTGGGTGCCCGCTTGGCGGGATCGTTCTCGCATGGAATGTTGCGCACTCCGCGGACATTGAGGTCCGAATCTTGGGGAACCCGGCAGTACAGCTCGCCGACGGGCCGATCCGGGGCATCCTGGTCCGACGCCGACCGCTGCTGGCGGACCGGCAGGAACCCGGTGTTGCAGGGGGGTGGTGAATTCAAGTTGAGGTTGAAGTCGAGATAGATCCCCTTGTAGGCCTGCTTGGTTCCGGAGTCGGCGACGGCGATCGCGGACATGACGGCGGTGCCCTGCGGATAGAGCACCAGCATCTGCTCGAGATCGGAGCGGTAGGTGACGGCGATGTCGCCGAGGCTGACCAGGTTGGCCAGCAGCACCGGCAGCGCGGGAGCCACCCTGTCGAACAGCGCCTTGCCCTCGTTCAGTGCCGGGGCGCCGTTGGTGAGCAAGCCCCGGAACGCTTGGTCCTGGGCCTCGAGCTGGCCGGTGATCGCCGCGGTGTGCGCCGCCCACTGGGCGATCGAATCCGCGGTCTGCACCTGCGAATTCAGCACCGGCGGTGACTGGTCGATCAGCTGGGTCAGCGGGTCGACGGTCTTGCCCGCGTCGACGGCCAGCGTGGTCGACCCGTCGAGGATGCGCGACAGCTCGGGCCCCAGCCCTCCGACGGCCGTCGCCGCCTCGTCGACGACGGTGCGCAGATCGTCGTGGGGAATGGCCTGCAGAGCCCGATTCGTCGCGTCGAGCAGATTGCCGATGTCTGGTGGAACCTGCACTCTGCCAACGGGAATGACGTCGCCGTCGTGCAGCTTGGCGGCGTCGCCGGCCGTCGCGCCCTGAGCGGGGGTGAGTTCGACGAACTGCTCGCCGACTGCCGACCGGCTGTGCACGGCCGCGGACACGTCGGCCGGGATGGGGATTGCGCTGTCGAGGTTGAGATCGGCGTCGACGCCATCCCTGGTCACCGCGATCGAGCCGACCCTGCCGATCTCGTCACCGCGATAGGTCACCACCGACGACTGGTACAACCCGCCGGTCGCCGGCAGGCGAAGTGTGACGTGGTAGCGGCCGATTCCCAGCAGAGCCGGGACCTTGACGAAGCCGAACGCCATGATGCCGCAGGCGACCAGCGTGATGGTGGCCAGAATGGCCAGCTTGGTCCACACCGTGCGGGACAATCGGAGCATCTCAGTACCCTCCGAAGTGATAGGGGGCGATGAGCGGGTTGCCCGCGGTGTACGGGCTCGGCATCTGTCCGATCGTCCTGCCCCACTGCAGTTCCAGTTCGGTGAGGTTGCCCTCCCACCTGGTTCCGGTGAACAGGCTGCTGTCGATGCGGCTCAGCGTCAGGTCGACGACCAGGGTGATGTTGGCGAAGTCGCCACGGAACCAGTTGGGGATCGTGCTCTTGACCCAGGGATAGGTCGACAGGAAGTCGAGCCCCTTGGTCAGCGCCGGTCCGGCGTCGGCCAACGAGCGCAGCACCGGGGCGATGTTGCGCAGGTTGGCAACCAGTGCCTCCTTGGATTGGTTGACCGTGGACGCGGCGATGGCACTGAACTTTCCGAGCGCGTCGATGGCGTCGGCGAGTTTCGTCCGCTCGTCGGCCAGGACGGCCAACGCCTGCGGGATGGTGGTCAGCGCCTTGTCCACGGTGGCGTCCTTGGCCGCCACCTGGCCGGCCAGCGAGTCGAGACTTTCGGTGGCCCTGATGATGTCGTCGGTCTGGTCGTTGAGCTGGGCGATGAACGTATCCAGCTGGGTCAGCAGGCTACGCATGTCGTTCTCGCGGCCCGCGAAGGCCTTGGCCAGCGACTGGTTGATCTCCTGCAGCTGGCCCAGCCCGCCGCCGTTGAGCAGGATCGACACCGAGGCCAGGGTCTGCTCGGTGGTGGGATACGTGCTCGCCGAGGAGAGCGGAATCACCGAGCCGTTGCCCAGCTCGCCCTCCGGCGGCGCATCGGTCGGCGGGGCGAGCTCGATGTGCATCGAGCCGAGCAGGCTGGTCTGGCCCACCTTGGCGGTGCTGTTGGCGGGCAGGTGCACGTTGCCGTCGATCCGCATCGTCACCAGAGCGTGCCAGTCCTGCACTTCGATCTTGGTGACGTTGCCGACGTTGACGTCGGCAACGCGGACCCGCGTGTTCTGCTGGATCACCACCACGTCGGGCAACTGCGCCTGGATGGTGTAGGAACCGTCACCGCTGCCCTCGGTTCCCGGCAGGGTCAGCGAATTGAGGCCTCGCCATTCACATCCGGGGATCGTCGACAGGCACGCGATCGCGAGCGCGGCGGCCAGCAGGCGCCTCATGGCGTCCCCTGTTGCGGTGGCGCCGGCGGCAGCATCAGACCCTGCAGACCCTGGCTGGGGTCGGTGGGTACCGCGGCTTCGGCGGGAAGCGGCGCACCGAGGTCGGCGGGCGCGTCCGGCGCCGCGGGCGGTGCCGGTGGTGTCTGTGGCGGCAGATGGGGGTTGAGCCACGGCTCGCTGTAGGTCAGTTCGTTGGGTCGCGCCGCGGCCCCCACGAAGGGATTCACGCCAAGTGGCGGAAAGTTGTACTGCCGGTTCTTGATGATCGGCGCCAGGTACTGGACGCAGAGCTTCGAGGACTGTTCGTAGTTCTCTCGCGAGGCGGCCTGAATGGAGCTGCAGATGAATTGGACGGTGTTGGCGAAGTTCCCTGCTGCCAGGATGCCGGTGACCGCGCTCTGGGCGGGTTGGTAGATGTTCATGAAGTTCTGGAACACCGTCGGTGCGATGTGCAAGACCTGTTTGACGTCACCGCGACTGTCGTTGAGCGCCTTGGTGATCGCGGCGAGATGGTCGACCGTGGTGCCGATGCCCTCCCGGTTGTCGGCCACGAAGCCGCGCAGATCGGACACCACCCCGTCCAATCCCTTGGTCGCGTCGGCGATCTCGTTGGGGGAGTTGGACAGTACGGTGGTCACGTCGGCAAGGTTGACGTTGAACGCGGCGAGTAGATCACTGCTCGAGGACAGTGCCGAGACCAGCAGCTGCAGATTCTTCACGGTGCTGAAGATGTCGGTGCTGTGGTCACCGAGCGCCGAGACCGCCTGCGACAGCTTGAGTACGGTGTCGCGAGCGGTGCCTCCCTCACCGCGAAGGTTCGCCGCGGCGCTGCTGATGAACTCGCCGACGGAGTTGGGCCCACCGGGCGTGACCGGCTGCAGGGAGTCGGTGAGCTTCTCCAGCTGTTGGCGGAAGTCGTCCCACTCCACGGGGACGGCGGTGCGTTCCTGCGGAATGCTGGTGCCGGAAGCCATCTTCGGTCCACCGGAGTACGCGGGCACCAGCTGGATCGCCCGCGCGCTGACCAGCGACGGCGACAGGATGGCCGCCTTGGCGTCGGCCGGCACCGAGTACTTCGAGTCGATCGAGAAGGTCACCTTCGTGTTGGCGGGCAGGGGTTGGATCGCGTCGACCCGGCCCACCGCGACGCCCAGGATGCGGACTTCGTCGCCGGTGTAGAGCCCGTTCGCGTTGGCGAAGTAGGCGGTGAAGGTGTCCTTGCCGACGTCGTTCCACCACGGTGTGGCGACGACGCTGATCGCCACCGCCAGGGTGACGATCAGCACGGACGCGATCGCGATGCGCGCCCTCTGCAATGACGGTAGGCGGCCGGCCACGGTCACTGCCCCCCACCCGATGACGGCGGGACCTCGTTCGGCGCAGGCAGATACACCGGGCTGGGCGACGGTGCGGGACTGGCCGGTCCGGCGATGCCAGGCGGTGGCAGCGCGGGCGGACCCGGTGGCGGACCGCCGGGCGGCGGCGCGGGCAGCGGTTCCCGGTACGGGTAGCGGCCCGGGAATTGGGCGGGGGCGTTGGGGTCCTGGTTGCCCGTGATCGCGTCGGGCAGGTTCAGTCTCGGGTCCCCGCCCTGCCCGGTACGCGGGAAGGGCATCGGCAGTGGCGGAGTGGCGGGCTGCCCGGTGGCCGGGTCGACGAGTTCGGATGGCAGCTTGGTGTTGGGGTCCAGCCCGAGGTCGGAGAACGCGGCGTCGATGAACGGCTGGGAGAACTGACCGGGCACCAGATTGACCAGCGACGCCTTGAAGAACGGGCCCGAACCGAGGACTTCTCCGAACGACATCGCGTAGCGGCGCAACAGGAACAGGGTGCGTTGAAGTTCGGCCTTGTGATCGTCGAGGATCGAGAGCGCGCCGTTGAGCTTGTCCAGCGCCGGCTTGAGCTGGGTGCGGTTGTCACCGATGACGGCCGACAGCTTCTGCGACACCGCCGTCAGGTCGACCATCAGCGCGTCGATCGAACTTCGTTGGGTGAGAAGCTCTCCCAATAGTGCGTTGGCGTTGACCACCAGTTTGGCGATCTCGTCGCTGCGCTTGGCGAGGACGCCGGTCACCTGGTTGGCGTTGGCCAACAGATTTCGCAACTCGGCATCGCGCCGGTCCAGGGTGCTGGAGAAGCGGGCGACGCCCTCGAGGGCGATCTTGAGGTCCGGCGGAGTGTCGCGGAACGTGTCCGCCAGGGTGGTCAGCGACGAGGACAGCTGCTGGGTGTCGAGCCCGCTGATGGCCGCGGTCAGATCACCGAGGGCGGACGGCAGATCGTAGGGCGACGTGGTGCGCTCCAGCGGGATCGTGCCCTGCAGGGTTCCCGTGCCGCGGGGGGTCACCTCGAGCATCTTGGTGCCCAGTACCGTCTCGGTCTTGATCGCCGCCTCGGTGCGGTCGCCGAGTGGCACCCCCTTGCGAACGGTGAAGTCCACCAACACCTTGTCGCCGTCGAGTTCGACGTCGGAGACCTTGCCGACCTGCAGGCCGGACACCCGGACCTCGCTGCCGGGCTTGATGCCCCCGGCTTCGGCGAAGTACGCGGAGTAGTCGGAGGTGCCCTTGATGAACGGCAGCCTGTCGTAGGAGAAGGCCGCGACGACGAGTGCGAGCAGGATCAGTGTGCCGACGGTGCCGACGGCGGCCTTGTTGCGTTCGCCGAGGGGTTTGATGGTGGGTCGCTTCACTTCGGTGTGCACCGTCCCGAATCCTGGCCCGCCAGTTTGACGAAGACCGGTTGGCCCCCCTTGCCGTTGACCTTCAGGATGGCGTCGCAGAGGTAGAACCCGAAGTAGTCGCCGTAGAGGCCCTGTCTGGCGAGGATCTGGTAGGCGTCGGGCAGGGTCTTGACGAGGTCGTCGACGTAGGCGTGATCGGCTTCGATTTGTCCGGCGAAGCGGTCGGTCTGCAGCACCGTGTCCTTGATGGGCTGACGGGCGTCGGCGAGCAGGTCTGCCACCGACCCGGCGGCGGCGTCGACGTAGGCCAGGCCGGTGGTGATGTCGTCCTTGCGGTCGGCCAAGGCCTGGGTCAGCCGTGACAGCTCGTCCAGTCCGTCGGCGAATTGGTCGTTGCGCTTGGCGAACGTCGCGAGCACGGTGTTCAGGTTGTGGATCACTTGCCCGATCAGCTCGTCGCGGCCGGCGAGCGTGGTCGTCAGTGCCGACGTCTGAGCCAGTACCGACGAGATGGTGCCCCCCTGGCCCTGAAAGACCTTGAGCAGCTCGCCGGAGAGGGCGTTGACCTGATCGGGATCCAGGGCCCGAAACAGCGGTCGGAACCCGCCGATGAGCGCGTCGACGTCGAGTGCTGGCGAGGTCCTCGTCAGCGGGATGGTGGCTCCGGCGGCGAGCGGCCGCACCGAGCCCGGCCCCTCGTCGAGTGACAGGTAGCGATCGCCGATCAGGTTCTCGTACCGTACCGCCGCCTCGGTGCCCTCGGTCAGCTTCAGGTTCCGGTCGACGGCGAAGTCCACCGTGACGGTGCCGTCCGCGTTCAGCGTCAGGTCACTGACCTTTCCGATCTCCACGCCGGCGATGCGAACGAAGTTGCCGCCCTTGAGGCCTGACACGTTGGTGAAGACTGCCCGGTAGTCGGTACGGGAGTCGAACCGGAACTGGCCGAACACGGTCACGAGGGCGAACATGAAGACCAGGCAGATCGCGGTGAACAAGCCGACTCGCGCCAGCGTGCCGCCGATGCGCTTGCGCTTCATCGCGTCCTCCCGTCGGTAGTCGTGCGCTGAGTCGTCACGGCGGCGGTGACACCCCCGGGTACAGCGGGGCCCCGTCGGCCCCGTACTCCGGTGCGCCGTAGGGCGGCGCGCCGGGGTAAGCGGGCGCCGGCCCTGGCGCAGGTGGCCCCTCGTACCGGATCCGGGGTGGCTCGGGGGTGCCCTTGGTGACGGGGAGGTAGTTGGCGAGGCCGGGAAATCCGATGCCCGGGTTGGGCCGGATGTCCAGTCCGGTGCCCCATCCGGTGTCGGTCACCAGTGACTTCACCGGGAAGTTGGCGCTGACGTCGGGGAGCGACCCGCAACTGGGCCGCCCGCCGGGTCCACCCGTCGCGTTGACCTTGGGGAGGTTGTCCGGATACCGGTAGGCGTCGTCGCCGAACAGCAGCGCCGCGTCCATGATGACCGACTTGCCGTTGCCGCCGAGCGCGTCTCGGCCGCCGTGGTCGAGGAACCATTGCGCGCCTTGGAAGAGGCACGTGTAGGTGGGGGAGTACTTGAACAGCAGGTCCGTGGTGGGGACCAGGACGTGGGACGTCCGCACGAATGCGGGTTCGTTGGTCGCCAGGACCGAGGTCGCAGATTGAGAGAATCCGACCGAGGCGAGCAGCAGTTCGTCGAGCGCGCCCTGCTGGGTCACCAGGGTGGTGCTGATGGTCGACGCCGAGTCGAGCGTCGACAAGATGTCCTGCGCCGCATCCGAATACGCCTGAGTGGTCTGCCCGAAGAGCTGCCAATCCTGCTTGACGGTGGGCATCCGCGGATTGACGGCCAGCAGCACTTCGTTGGCGGCGGTGATGGCCTCGCCGATGCGTTCACCCTTGCCACGCAGGGCCTCGGCGAACGCCGAGAGGATCGAGTTCAGCTTCGCCGGGTCGACGGCCTGGACCACCGCCTGCAGATTCTGGAACACCGTGTTGACCTCTACGGTGACGTTGCGGGACCGGACCACCGCGCCGGACTTCAGCGGCTGCGGGCTCGGATCCGGCGGCACGATGAGGTCGACGTACTTGGCGCCGAACGCGGTGCTGGACTTGATCTCGGCCTCGACGTTGGCCGGAAGGTACTGGAAGGGTCCTGGGTCCAGCTTCAGCTGAAGCGTGGACAGCGGGGTCCCGTGCGAATTGCCCTGCGTGCCCAGGGAACTCACGGTGCCGACTTGAACGCCGCGGAGCTTGACCTTCGCACCGTTCTCCATCACCAGTCCGATGCGGTCGGAGACGATGGTGACGGGGACCGTCGTCCGGTAGGTGCCGGAGAACAGCACGGCGGTCATGGTGATGAGGCCGACGACGACGAGCACCAGAACCGGGGCATACCAGATCGGGTCGATTCCGCTGCGGCGCGTGGAGTTCTCCATCCTGTCAGCCCGCCAGGTTGAAGTTGCCGGACTGGCCGTACACGGACAACGTGATGGTGAGGAGCACGAAGACGGTTGCGGTGACCGACGTGCGGACGGCTCGTCCCACGGCCTCGCCTACGCCGGCGGGACCGCCGGTCGCGTTGTACCCGTAGTAGGTGTGCACCACCATGACGGCCGCGGCCATGGTCAGGGCGGCGACGAACGACCACACCAGATCGGTGGGTTGCAGGAACGTCGAGAAGTAGTGGTCGTAGACGCCCCGCGACTGCCCGTAGATGACGGTGGTGCCAAATCTGGTGGCCAAGAAGGACATCAGCACGGCCACGGTGTACAGCGGGATGACGACCAGGACACCGGCGACGATGCGGGTGGCGACCAGGTAGGTGACCGCGCGGATGCCCATCACCTCGAGGGCGTCGATTTCTTCGTTGATGCGCATGGCGCCCAGTTGTGCGGTGGCGCCGGCACCGATCGTGGCGGCCAGTGCGACACCGGCGGTCGCAGGTGCGATGAATCGGACGTTGAGGAAGGCGCCGAGGAACCCGGTGAGGGCCTCGATGCCCACGTTGGACAGGGTGTTGTAGCCCTGCACCGCGATCAGCGCGCCCGTCGACAACGTCAGGAAACCGATGATGACGACGGTGCCGCCGATGACGGCCAGAGCGCCGGTGCCCAGCCCCATCTCGGCGATCAGGCGCAGCACCTCTGCCGGATAGCGCCGCACCGCGTCGGCCGTCGACACCAGTGCGTTGCCGTAGAACGCGGTCTGTTCACCGAGAGCACGCGTCGCGTCGACGGCCTTGCGCAGCGGACCGTCGCTCATTGCGTCGGGGCAATCTTGACGCCCATGGCGGTGGCCAGGATGTTGATGAAGAACAGGGCCATGAAGGCGAACACCACGGTCTCGTTGACCGCGTTGCCGACGCCGGTGGGCCCACCGCCCACCGAGAGGCCCTTGTAGCACGCGATCAGGCCGGCCGACAGGCCGAAAAGAAGCGCCTTCACCAGTGAGACCACCACCTGCGGTAGCCCCGTCAGCAGCGTCAGACCCGCGACGAAGGCGCCGGGGGTGACGTGCTGGACGTACACCACGAAGACGTAGCTGCCCGTCAACCCGACGATGGCGACCACCGAGTACAGCATCAGGGCGACGAACGTGGCGGCGATGACTCGCGGAACCACCAGGGCCTGGATCGGGTTGACGCCGATGACCTTCATGGCGTCGATCTCCTCGCGGATCGTGCGCGCGCCGAGGTCGGCGCACATCGCCGTCGAGCCTGCGCCGGCGACCACGATTGCCGTGACGACGGGGCCCACCTGCGTGACCGAGGCCAGCGCCGCCCCGGCGCCCGACAGGTCACCGGCGCCGATCTCCAGAAGCACGATGTTGAGCGTGAACACGATCAGCACGGTGTAGGGGATCGACAGCATGATCGTGGGGAAGATGGACACCCTCGCCACGAACGCAATCTGCTCGAGGAGTTCCCGCCAAGCGAACGGCCGCCTGACGCTGGCCGCGAAGGTCTCACCGCTCAGGACGAAGAAGTCGCCGACCGCGTTCATGGGCTTGAGCAGCGGCGACGTCGTCACCATCGGATCACCGCAAACCATGACCGAGGTCGTCGGTGGTGATCGGAAGGCACTGCAGCAACGTAGACGGCGATCGCCGGGGAGCGGAGGTTTGTGATCAGCGGGAGGAAAACCGGCGCAGCGCGTGGTGCGCGCGGCCAAGCAGGGCGCGGGCGGACACGAATCGCAGACGTTCGTCGAGGAGACGGTCGACCTGCCAGGTCGGAAACGACCAGCCGTCGTCGCGAAGCGCCTGCTGCACCTCTGCGGTCAGCGCCAACTCGTCGTCGATCGAGTCCAGGTCGCGCACCGCCTCAAGCTAGGGGTGAGCCAGGGGCGTCGCGAGGTTTTCGGCAGGCGTGATTCTTATTCGCGTATCGGTGTCCCCGACTTTGCTCGAGACAGGCTCGCCGCCAACGCGATCCGACCATACGTGCCGGAGTGTCGAACGCGTACCGGAGGTGTGAGATCTGTCGCTACGAACTCCCACGATTGGGCCGCTCGCGCGCGGAGTGACAGCATGGAAACATGGTTGTAACACGCCGTCACCTGTCATGTGGTCGGCGGGTGCGCCGATGATGACGTCCTCCGCCGCACTCCGGGTCCGCTGGCTGATGGGCGCCATGGGCCGCAATCGGCTCGTCCGCGCGAGCGATCGCGTCGAGGCCTTGAGCGTTCTGATCATCCTGGCGGCGGCGCTCTTCGCCATCCCGATGGCCCAACGGGAAGGCGACGAGGCATACGTCGAGCGCATCCAGCTGATCGCTGCGCAACAACAGTCCCGGCACTCCGTCAGGGCAATCGCACAGACGGACAGCTCGAGTCCTTCGCCTCGCCGTTCACTGTCGTCGGTGGCAGTTCGCGTGGAATGGCCGGAGGGTCAACGCCGCCGATCTGAAGTGGTGACGAGCCCGTCATTCGTCAAAGCGGGTGCACCAGTCACCGTGTGGCTCGACGACACGGGTTCGGTGGTCAGCGCCCCGGACCGCCCCGAGGACGCCAAGACCGTCGCCACGAGCCGAGCGTGGGGCATGTGGGTCGGCATCGTCGGATTCTGCACGCTCGTAGCCCTCGTGCTTCGTCGCCGTCTCGACCGCCACCGTACGGAATCGTGGCAACGTGAGTGGACGTTGCTGGCGTATGACGACGACGGTTGGGCCAACCACGATCGGTGATCCGTGCGGCGGGGCTACTCCACCCGAGCCGTCACTCCAGTGTCACCTGTGACCGCTTGGCGGCAATGCCAGCTCCAAGTGCGAAGACCACTACGAGAAGCACGACCGCGCCGATGGCGACTGGCGTGGACCCCCCGACGAGGTCGGGTAGGTTCTGCAGGACCAACACGAAGACCCCTGCGAGACCGATCAATCCGATGCCGGGCGCGACGAACGCGCGCCACGGCGACTCGCTCGTGTCACCAGCTCGTCGTCGTGCGGCGAAGAAGGCAAGCACCGCAACGCTGGTCGCGATCAACAGGATGATGATGCCGACGGTCGAAATGCCGGCTAGCCAGGTGTAGAACTGCGTCACCGGATCCAGTCCGAGCAGGATGCCGCCCACGATGAACACGAGCACGACGATGCCGTCGAGACCAGAGGCGAGATGGGGTGACGCGTGGTTCCGGTGTGCCTCGCCGAGCGAGGCGGGGAACACGTTTCGGTTGGACAGCGTGAACACATAGCGGGCGACGACGTTGTGGAACGACAGGATGCAGGCGAAGAGGCTCGTCACGAACAGGACCTGCACGATGTGCAGACCCGCCGTCCCGAGGTACTGCTCGGTGGCGCCAGGCAAGAGCCCGGTCGGATCGTCGGCTGCCTGCGCCACGACCTGGCTGTCTCCCCATGCAGTGATCAGCGCCCACGTCGACACGGTGTAGAACACGCCGATCAGGATCAGCGCCAGGAACGTTGCGCGGGGAATGGTGCGCAGCGGATCACGCGCCTCGTCCCGGAAGACGGCGGTGGCCTCGAAGCCGATGAAGCTCAGGAACGCGAACAACAGGGCGATTCCCGGTGCGCCGGAGACTATTTCGCTGGGGTTGAGAAAACCGGTGGACAGTCCCTCGTGACCTCCGGTGACGGCGACGACGGCGTCGAGGGCCAAGACGATGGCCACCTCGCCGATGAGCAGTACACCAAGCACGTTGCGCGACAGGTCGATGTTGCGGTGGCCGAGAAGGCTGACGACCGCCAGGGCGATCAGTGCGTACACACCCCAGTGGATGTCGGGCAACCCGTAGGAGGCGAACAGCGCCTGCGCACCTTGTCCGAGAAGTCCGTAGACGCCGATCTCGAGGGCGAGGTAGGAGATCAGCGCTACGAACGCGAATCCGAAGCCGGTGACCTTGCCGAGGCCCTTGCCGATGTAGGAGTAGAACGCCCCCGCATTCGGTACGTGCGGTGTCAAAGCGGTGAAGCCGACCGCGAAGAGCAGGACGATGACCGTGCTGATGATGAAGATCGCCGGGAACCCGACGCCGTTGCCGCTGGCGATGCCGAGCGGCACCGGACCGCCGATCACTCCCAGCGGCGAGGCGGCGGCCACCACCACGAAGACGATGCCCCACACACCCAGTGAGCCGCGAAGCTTCCGGTGCGGATGAGCGTCTGCGGACTCGCCGGGGGCCAGAACGCCACCCGACTCGTCGATGTGATTGGACATGTCTGACTCCTCGAGGCCCCTGGGACGGCATGATCGCAGGGAATCAAGTTAACGACGACGAAACAAATGCTGCAGAGTTGCGATCACGGCGATCCCATCGCCGAAGTTCCGCGCCGAGTCAGTCCGGCGGACGGTAATTCGCCGCCGAATTCCTCAGCTGCCAGACCCGCACAGGGCACAGGATGCCGATCGCGTTGGACACCAGGTAATTGGCGGCGAACTCGTCATTGGGCGTGACGTCCGCCTTGACGTCGCTCATGACATCGGAGTACGACGCCCCTTGAGTCACCCTGTCGCACAACCGATAGCCGTAGCCAAGGGCGTCGTTGCCGGGAAATTCATAGTGCCGCCGCACCACCACGTCGTAGGTGTACTCCACCTCCGGAGCGGGCACTGCGCTGGCGACGGGAGCCTGCAACACCGCGGCATTGCCGATACAGCAGAGACCGAGGATCACCGAGCCGATCGTCCGCCGCATCATGGACGGGATCATAGTTCGGACGCTCGCACCGCATGGTGCCTAAGACGGGTCCCTTGGCAGGAACTGGCCGTCGAGGAAGCCGGTGTAGTCGGGCAGGTTCGTCGCCGGGTCCACCGAGCCCTGGCTCTTGGCCCACTGACCCAGCTCGTCGAGCTTCTGCGCGAGGTCCGGCTTGAGTTGCAGGGTGAAGTCGAACTCGCCGAGCACCGTTCGTAGCAGCGCGGGCTCGAGCTGCGTGGCCTTGGCGACGGCGTCCGTGGCGGCGTCGTCCTTCTTGGTCAGCGCGGTGCTGGCGTCCTGCAGAGCGGCGAAGAACGCCGTGATCGCCTTCCCCTTCGCGCCGATCGACGACTGTGTGGAGAGGTAGAGGCTGTGCTGGCTGTACGTGCCGCCCGTCAGTTCGACGGCGTCATCACCGAGCGCCTGGATCACCTGCGCCTGGTACGGCTGAAAGATCGAGACCGCGTCGACGTTGCGCTGGGTGGCGGCGGTGACCATGGCCGACGGTGCCACCTGAACGAGCTTCGCGTCGATCTCGTTCTGCGTCAACGCATTCGTGATGAAGTAGGCCGCACTGGTGCCGAGCGGGGTGCCGATCGACTTGCCCCTTAGGTCGGCGATGGTGTTGACGCCTGCGCTGCGGCGCGCGACGATGCGTGAGCCCTCCCAGCGCGAGCCGTCCCCGACGACGTGCAGAGTTGGCGTTCTGGTGAGCACGGCCGACGTCGGGACGTCGGCGGCGGTGGTGATGTCGACCTGGCCCGCCGATGCGGCTTGTAGGGCCTCCACGCCCGACTGGAAGTTCACTACCTTTACGTCGACGCCGTGTTTCGTGAAGAGACCCGTGTCGACCGCGACGGGGATCTGCGCCCAGGACGGGTCGACGACGAATCCGACGGTCAGGGTGTCGGCGGTGGCGGCGGTGTCCGAGCCTGCGCAGGCGGTCACGGATGCCGCCAGCGCGACGGTGGTCATGGCGATGGCCGTGAGGCGGCGCAGCGGTGTCTTCACTGTGATCGGTCCTTTCAGGACGCCGAGGGGGCGATGCCGAGCTGGTGGTGCAGGGTCTTGCGGATGTCGCTGTAGCCGGGTTGGTCGGCCAGTGCGTCGGCGGGCCGGGGCCGGCTCAGCGGATTGGTGATGCGCTCGACGATGCGGCCGTCGCGCAGCACGCTGACGGTGTCGCCGAGCCGAATGGCCTCGTCGATGTCGTGCGTGACGAAGACGACGGTCCGTTCGAGTCGCGTCCAGAGGTCGGTGAGCAGGTCCTGCATCCGTAGCCGGGTCAGCGCGTCGAGTGCTGCGAACGGTTCGTCCATGAGCATCACGACCGGTTCGCCAGCCAGCATCCTGGCCATGCTGACCCGCTGTCGCATGCCCCCGGACAGCTGGGCCGGACGTTGGCGTGCGACCTCCTCGCGCAGGCCGACGAGATCCAGGAGTTCGCGTGTCCTCCGCGGACGTTCGGACCTGTCCAATCGTGTTGCGGCGAGCGCGAACCCGATGTTGTCGGCCACCGTCATCCAGGGAAACAGCACGTCGCGCTGGAAGGCGACCCCTCGACGCGGGTGTGGCTCGCTTACTGTCTCGCCGGCGTCGGTCACCGTGCCAGACGTGGGGGTGATGAGGCCGGCAAGGGCATGTAGCAGCGTCGACTTGCCGCTACCGGAGGCGCCGACGAGGACATCGAACGATCCGTCGGGGACGGTCATCGAGACGTGGTCGAGAGTGGGGTCGCGCGTTCCGGGGAAACGGACGACGAGGTCATGGGCTTCGATGGCCACGTCAGCGTTCCTCTCGCGCCCAGCGCGTGAACGGTGTGGTCACCGCGTTGATCAGCAGGTCGCAGAGTGCGCCGAGCAGACCGAGCACGACGAGGCAGAAGATCAACCGGTCGGCCTGAGAGAACAGCTGCGCCTGGGAGATCCGGTAGCCGATGCCCGATGTGGTGCCGGTCATTTCGGCCACCACGATGAGGACGAACGACATCGCCGCACCGACTCGAAGACCGGCGGCGATGTCTGGGGCGGCTTCGGGCAGCACGACCTCGCGCAGGGTCTGCCATCGTCGCGCCCCCAGGCAGCGGGCGGCCATCAGGTAGTCGGTCGGGGTGCTGTTCAGGCCGGCGTGGCTGCTGATCCAGACGGGAACGAAGACGCCCAACGCGATCACCAGCGTCTTGCTGTTCTCGCCGAGGCCGAACCAGAGGATGGCCAGCGGTACGAGTCCGATCGTCGGGATGGGCGAGAAGACCCGTAGGACGGGTTGGAGGAGGTTGCGACCTGGCGCAGTGCTCGCGGTGATTACCGCCAGCACGATGCCGCTGACGGCCCCTATCGCGAAACCCACTGCAGCCCTTCGCAGACTGGCGGTGACGTCGTCGACCAGCAGCCCGTCGGTCCACAGTCTCAGACCAGCAGCGAGAATCTCGGGCACGCTCGGGAACAGCTGTCGCGGCAGCCGGCCGCTCGCCACCACGATCGACCAGACCGCCGCGGCCAGGACCAGTCCGGCGATCGTCCACCCCAGGGTGCCGAGGTGCCCAAGAGCCCGGGTCCATCGGTGAGGTCGCTCCAAATCAATTGCCACCGAGGCGGATCGCCCGGAGGCGGCGAGGTTCGGCCCCGCCGTCACGGTGAGCCGTCGATCGGGAGTCGAAGGTCGACGGGCCGAAGCGGTGATCGGGGTGTGCCCTCGGGCGTCCAAGCGAACGGCACCGCCTGCGATCGGTAGACCAGCGATGTCAGCGTCAGCCGGTCGACACCGGGAACCCTCGTCTGCTTGACCTCGGGCTCACCGGCGACGCCAAGGCCCTGGTATGGGCTGTGATACTCCCAGACCACGGCACCGTCGCGGGTGACTTGAAAGATCCTGCCCTGCATGCCCTCCGTGATGAGGGTGTTGCCGTTGGGCAGTCTCTGCGCGTTGCTGACGAACGAGCTGAAGAACGTCCACGGTGGAAGCCCAGAGTCCTCGGCGGTGTACTGCCAGACGATCTCCTCCGCGACGGGGTCGATCTCCAGGACGCGCGAACCGGCGTAGATCCCGAGCGACGCGGGCGGATACCCGGCACCGCCCTGGTTGTCGAACACCAGGACGTTGCCGGCACCGGGCAAACCGGGGGCGATCATGTGCGGATTGTGTTGACCGGACGTCTGATCGAGCGGACGTGGCACGTGGTGGGTGGTGATCCGTTGATGCTGGGCGCCTGCTACGGCGTCGTAGTAGGGCCCGAACTTCCAGGCAATCTTCCCGGTCGCCCTGTCGACGGCGGCGATGACGTTGGCCTTGCGAAAGCTGACGAGGACGTTGTCGGGATGGAAGGCCGAGTCGATCCGGCTGTCATACCAACGGTTCTCACCGAGGGTCTTGGCGCTGTTCATCTCGAGGTAGCCCCACGGGTCCTGCGGATCGCGCGCGGCGGTGTCGCGAAGGGCGGCCCAGCCCGCGTCGGAGAAGCCGAACTCCTCCAGATGATCGCCGGCGAGCCACGTCCAGATGATCTCGCCGTCGGGCGTGACCTCGTACAACCCCTGGTCTCCCACGACCGCGTCGCCAAGCCCTGGCACGACGCGCGGCACCGTGACGAGGATCAGCCGGTTTCCGTTGGGCAACAGCTCCCAGTCGTGGTTCTGCCTCGCCGCGCCGCCGGGCGCCTGGGTGCCCCACTCCCAGACCGGCGAGCCGTTCCAGTCCAATTGGCCGACGGTGCCGTTGGCGTAGATGCCACCCCGGGCGTCACCGCTGTCGGACAACTGAACGCCGACGTCGCCGATCCGTCCGCCGTTGAGGGCAGGGTCGAGAAGACGGGGCGGAACCCCGGCGAACGGCCACGCCTGCACGACGGTGCCGGTGAGGTCGACGAGACGGGTCGTGCCGTCGGCGCCGGTGAAGAGGACGTAACAGTCATGCACGCGTTCGGGGTCGAGGTACGTGACTCCACTGAGTCGAACGAAGGCCATCTATTCACTCCACCAATCCCGTATTGCCGCCACGTGTCGTCCGCGTAACCGTTCTAATCGATTAGCGTAGTGGCATCCCCATGCCGAGGAACTGTCACAATCGACGTGATCGAAAGGCTGGTGACGCCGGATCGAAGGACGGAGGAGAACTACGGTGACCGAGAAGCGTCCGACCCTTGCCGACGTGGCCACCCGCGCAGGGACGTCGACCGCAGTGGTGAGCTACGTCCTGAATGACGGACCCCGTCCGGTGTCGGAGCCGTTGCGGATGAAGGTCCTCGCCGCGATCGACGAGTTGGACTACCGGTTGGACCACCGCGCCAGGGCGCTGCGACGGCCGCGGCGATGGCGACAGATCGGGCTGTTGGTTCCCGACCTGACGATGCCGCTGTTCGGCGACTTCGTGGGGCGGATCGAGATCGCGGCCAGAACGCGAGACCACCTCACGATGATCGGCAACACCGGATACGATCCGGAACGCGAGTTCGAGTTCGCCACCGCCTTCGCCGAAGCCGGCATCGACGGTCTCGTCGTCATCGGTGCGGCCAACGCCACCGAGACGGCCAAACTTTGCGCACGGGAACGCATTCCGGTGGTGTGGATGCACAACATCCGCGGTGGCGTCGCCGCCACGATCGTCGGCGTCGACCACGTACGCGCGGGCGCACTCGTCACGCGGCATCTCGTCGACGTGCACGATTGCCGCGACGTTGCCTTCGTCGGGGGTTACACCGAGGCCGACGTCTCCCACGGCGACCGCGAGACGGTTCGGCAGCGGTTCGCCGGGGTGGAATCGGTCGTGGGCGACGTCGCGCACATCCCCACCGACCTCACCGCCGCAGGTGCCTACGCCGCACTCACCACATTCCTCCGAGCCGCGAGCCGGGCCCCCCGGGCCGTGGTCGCCGGAACCTACGGTCAAACCGCG
Organism: Mycobacterium yunnanensis; assembly: GCF_025823185.1. Lineage (GTDB taxonomy): Bacteria > Actinomycetota > Actinomycetes > Mycobacteriales > Mycobacteriaceae > Mycobacterium > Mycobacterium yunnanensis. Next base: position 509,020 of record NZ_JACKVK010000013.1, on the reverse strand, counting down.
GCGACCATCCGCGCCGTCGTCGACGCCGGGCTGAACATCCCCGATGACGTTCGCGTGGTCGGATTCGACGGCTCCGGCGACGATTACGGCCAGTTCGACGTCACCGCCGTACAGCAGCCCGTCGACGCCATCACTCGGGACGCCCTCAGCCTGTTGCTCGACAAACCCGCGGTGGCCCCGCAACCATTGGAGGCGACGCTGCGGATCGGCAACACCTGCGGGTGCCGGGAGGGTCAGTAGCCCGCCGGCAGTGCGAGCCTCGCCGTCAGCGTGCCACGACGGCGGGCCAGCGGTGTCGGGCGGCGGGATGCGTGTCGGGGAGCCGATCGGTGCCACGGAGTCGTGATCTCAGGGTGGTCACCGCGCTAGGGGGTTGATGCAGTCCGCGTTCGCGCAGCCGCGGCAAGATCAGCGTGACGAAGTCTTCGACCGTTTCGGGGGAGACGAAGGTACGCAGGATGTATCCGGCGGTGCCGGTCACCCGGGCGTGTCGCTCGATGGCGTCCGCGACCACGTCGGGCGTGCCGATGAAGCTACCCGAGTGGTCGCCACCGTAGAAGCTGCGGTGGGACCGCCTCAGCTCTTCTATGCGCAGCGGTGCTGGTCCCGAACCAGCCTCCTGCAGAACGGATTCGGTGTGACCGGTGCGCCGCTTCGCGAGATCGTCGGCGGTATGAGCCGCGAGGTCGACGCCGCTCCACGCGCTGAACGCGGCCATCTGGGCTTCGGCGACGTACACGCTCTGCATTCGGTCTACCTTGCGTTGCACCTCGGCCTCGGTTGGGGCCGTGACCACTGACAGACTGGACAAGGCCGACACGTCGGCGGGGTTACGGCCCTGTCCGGCGGCGTGCGCGCGAATGTCGGCCAGACCGCTGACGAAGGATTCTGGACCGTCGGCGCCGGCGAAGATGACTTCGGCGTGGCGGGCTCCGAATCTGCGGCCACGCGGTGACCAACCCGACTGGAAGATGACCGGCGTGCGCTGCCGGGACGGGACCGACACGTGTGGACCGGCGACCCGAAAGTGCTTGCCGTCGTGGTTGATCGGGCGAACTCGATCGGCGTTGGCAAAGAGTCCGGAGGCCGGATCGGCGATGAAGGCGTCATCGGCCCAACTGCCTTCCCACAACTGGTAGGTGACGTCGAGGAACTCCTCGGCGATCTCGTACCGTTCGTCGTGGTCGATCATGCGGTCCAGCCCGAAATTGCCTGCCGCGTTCGGCAGATAGGACGTCACGACGTTCCATCCGAACCGCCCCCCGGAGAGGTGGTCGATGGTGCTGAAGCGCCTGGCCAGGTCGAAGGGATGAGAGTAGGTGGTCGACGCGGTCACGACGAACGACAGGCGCTCCGTGGCTGCTGCCAGAATCCCCGCGAGGACGGCCGGATCGTGGGCAGGCAGCTCGACGCCGTAGGTGATCGCGGTCTCCGCCGACCCTGCGTAGGTGTCGTACATCCCCAGCACGTCACCGAAGAAGATCAGGTCCAGTCCGCCCTCCTCGCAGATGCGCGCGAGGTCGAGCCAATAACCGGGCGTGAGCGCTTCTAGCCGACGATCGTGCCGGTCCCGCCACAACGTGACGGCACCGGCGCCCATTCCGATGCAATTCTGTTCGTACAGGCCAAATATCAGCCCACCATCCCTGATGGTCATCGTGGCGGGGTCCTTTGCAGTTGGGGAAGTGAGGGCAGCGATTCGACCAGGTCCCGGCCGTATTCGGTGGTCGGTTCGGCAAGGAGCGCTTCGGTGGAGGCGAATTCGACGATCTCGCCGTCGGCCAGCACTGCCGTGTGGTCGGCCACTTCTCGGAGCACTCCCAAGTCGTGGGTGATGAACAGGTAGGTGAGGTCGCGTTCGACGCGCAGTTCGCGGATGAGTTCGATGACGTGCTGTTGCGTCGACACGTCCAGTGCCGAGACGGGCTCGTCCCACACCACGACGCTGGGGCCGACCGCGAGAGCGCGGGCGATGGCGACCCGCTGGCGCTGGCCGCCGGAAAGCCGCAGCGGGGACCGCGTCGCCAGGTGGTCCGGCAGGCGGACCAAGTCCAGCAGTTCGCGGATCTGGGTCCGCACCACCCGCCTGTCCGTCGTACCCGCGGCGCGGAGCGCGTCACGGAGAAGCCCGCCGACCGACAGCCGTGGATCGAAGGCGGACAACGGGTCCTGATGGACCAACTGGACCCGACGCCGCAGGGCACGTCGGGTGCGTTCGTCGGCGGTACGCCGTTCGGTTCCGAAGATGCGGACGGTACCGGCATCGGGGTCGGCCGCCCCGATCGCGACGCGAGCCAGAGTGGACTTGCCGGACCCGGACTGTCCCACCAGACCGATGCTGGCACCGGCTGGCACCTCCAGATTCACCGCACGCAACACGTCGACGCGCCGGCGTCCGGTCGACGGATAGGACACGTCGACCCCGAGCAAGCTGAGTGCGGGCTCGGCCTGCGGGCGAGGCGGTGGATGCTGCACGGGCTGCCGCCCTGGGATCGCCGACAGCAACGACCTGGTGTACGGGTGTCGGGGGTCACTGAGAACTGCAGTGGTGGAGCCGGTCTCGACGACGCGGCCGTCGTGGATGACGGCGACGTCGTCGGCGATCCTGCTGATGGCTCCCAGGTCGTGACTGACCAGCAGCACTCCGACACCGGTGGCGGCCACTTCGGCAAAGAGATCGAGGATGTGGCGCTGGGTGCGCGGATCGAGTGCCGTGGTCGGTTCGTCGGCGATGAGGATGCTCGGTTCGCCGACCAGCGCACCGGCGATCAGCACCCGTTGACGCTGGCCGCCCGACAGCTGATAGGCCCGTTGTCCGATGCGACTCTCGGCATCGGGCAGATGCACGCGTGCAAGTACGTCGAGGATCTTGGCGCGTCGCTCGGTCCTCGTCGAGCCGGGGCGCACCCGCAGGCTGTCTCCCACCTCGTCTTCGATCTTGCGCACCGGGTCCAGTGAGCCCAAGGCGTCCTGCAGGACGAACCCGATCTTGGCGCCCCGTAGCGGTCGCCACTGCCGGGTGCTCAGACCAGTCAGATCGACGTCGCCAAGTCGCATCGTGTCGGCGCTGACGGTGGCGCCCGATCCGGCCAAGCCGATCAGCGAGCGGGCGGTGACCGACTTGCCGGACCCGGACTCACCCACCAAGCCGAGGATCTTTCCGGGGTAGACGTCGAGATCCACCGACCGTACGGCCTCCACGTGCTTGGCGCCGCTGCCAAAGCGCACTGCCAGCCCTCGGACGGTGAGCAGCGGCGGCGTGGTGTCCGGTGCGCTCATCGACTGCCGCCCAACAGTGCTCGCTGCACCGAATAGCCCAGTGCGGTAAGGGTAACCGACACCAGCGCGATGGCAGCCCCTGGGAAGAAGGTGAGCCACCACGCGAGTGAGATCAGGGAGCGGGCGTTGGACAGCATCAAGCCCCATTCCGCGGTGGGTGGCTGTGCACCCAACCCGACGAAGCTCAACGCCGACGCCCAGATGATGGCCTGACCCACACCGAGCGTGGCCAAGGGGATGAGCGGGCGGGTGACGTTGCCGGCGATGGTGGTGGCGGCCACGTAGCGCCAACTGTGTCCCAGTTGCCGCTGCGAACGCGTGTACTCCGAAGCCGTCACGGCGATGACCTGAGCCCGGACGATCCGCGCGTAACCCGGGGAATTGCCGACCCCGACCGCCAAGGCAAGCGTCACCGGGGATGGTCCGAAGACGGCGATGAGGAGCAGCGCCAGCACCATGCCGGGGAACGAGAACAAGAGTTCGGTCACTCGGTCCAGCGGCTGGCGCAGCCAGCGTGGGCCCGTCGCCGCGAGCACGCCCAGCACCGCTCCTGTCGCCAAACCGACTGCCATGGCGCCGAACCCGATGAGAAGCGAGGCGCGCGTGCCGTACACGACCCGGGAGAATTCGTCGCGACCGGTCTGGTCGGTACCGAAGAGGTGCTGCCACGACGGGGGCAGTAACGCATCGGTGGAGATGGCGTTCGGATCATGGGTGCTCACCACCCCTGGGGCGACGGCCGCGACGACCACGATGGCGAGCACTGCCGCGCTGACGACCATGGCGGGATCCGCGCGTAGTCGTGTTCCGAACGCGAGCGTCGTCATGCGACCTGCTCGCGCAACCGCGGATTCAGCAGCCGTAGACCGAGATCGACCAGCGGTGTGATGACGACGTAGATCGCGGCGACGACCAGCACGAGCCCCAACACCAGCGGGTAGTCGCGGGAGCCGACCGCGCGCACCAACAGCTCACCGATTCCTTGGCGCGCGAAGATGACCTCGACGGCCACCGAGCTGCTGATCACCCACCCTACGGCCCATCCCGTCAGGGCCAGGCTCGCCGCAGCCGCGTGCCGGAGTACGCGTCGTGCGCGCACGGTGAGTTCGCCGACACCGCGCGCACGGGCAGCCAGGACGAACGGCATGTCGAGCGTCTCTTCAAAGGTTTGGCGCATCGTCTGCGCCAAGAAACCGGCCAGCGGAATGGCGATGGTCAGCGTCGGCAGGACCAAGGCGGCGAGGCCTTGGCCGCCGGATGACGGCAGCCAGTGCAGCCCGAAGCCAAACGCTCCCAACAACAACAGACCCAACCAGAAGTCGGGCAGGGACGCCGTGACCGCTTCGACGGCCCGACCGCTCCGTTCCGCGAGTGTCGAGCGGCCGGCGCTCACGAGGCAGCTGAACACGGCCATCGCCCAGGCCACCGTAATGGAGGCGATGGTCAGGATGATCGAACTGGGCAGCTGCTCGACGATGATGCCGGTGACCGGTTGCTTCAGTGTGTAGGAGATGCCGAGGTCGCCGTGCAGCAGCCCGCCCAGGTAGGACACGTACTGCAGGAGCAGTGGTCGGTCGAGTCCGAATTGCGATTGCAGGGCGGCGATCCGTTCCGGCGTGGGCTGAGACCCCGGGCCCAGGATCACCTGGATGGGGTCACCGGGGATGACGCGCAGCGCAAAGAACGTCAGCGTCACCCCCACCCAGAGCACGCCGACACCGCGGAGCGTCCCGCGCAAAAGCCCATGCGCCGAGGCAGTGTCACGCGCTCGTGACTGCGGGGGCGGTGGCGTGAGGGTGACGACCTCAGCTGGCGACATAGGCGTCGTAGAAGGCGGGGGTGACTCCGCTCCAGTCCAGTCGCACGTCGCGGATCTTGTCGGCATTGGCCGCGACTTGGATGGGGAACACGTACAGCGGCAGGGTCAACGCGTTGTCCGAGACGAGTTGCTGCGCCTGGGAATAGAGCCTCTTGCGTTCGGCGTCGTCGGTGCTGGCCCTGGCCTGGTTGACTGCCGCGTCGAATGCGGGGTTGCTGAAACCGGATTCATTGTTGTGATAACCGGCCACGGCCTTCAGCCCCTCGGTGGAGTAGATCAACCGCAGCGTGTCCGGGGTGTTGATGGTCCAGTAGTCCACGTAGAGGTCGTAGTCCCAGTCGGTTTGACGCTGTGAGTACGCCGTGCCCGAGCTGTTCTTCTGAATCTGTACGTCGAAGCCGGCGTCCTTGGCCTTCGCCTGAATGTACTCGTGCAGAGCATCTTCGGATGCCTGAATCTGGCCGCTGGAGGAGACGGGCAGGACGACGGTGAGTCGCTTGCCGTCCTTGGTGCGGTAACCCTGGGCGTCCCGCTGCGTCCACCCCGCGTCGTCGAGGAGGCGGTTGGCCGTGGTGAGGTCGTAACCGTACTTGCCCGCCTGTGCGGGGTCGTAGTCGGCGGTGCTCGGCGACAGCGGCGCGTCGGCGGCAGTGAACGCGCCGAAGAAGACCTGCTTCACGCCACCTGGAACGTCGGCGGCATGCAGGAAGGCCTGGCGCACCTTGATGTCGTTGAACGGCGCGCGGGTGGTGTTGAGGTCGAGTTGTTGCGGCACGCCGCCCTGAAGCTCGTTGAGGATCTGAAAGTTTGCCGTGGCCTTGGCTTCAGCGAAGTTCTCGGGGGGAATGGCGTCGATCGCGTCGACCTCGCCGGCGGTGAGCGCACCGAATCGGGTGGCCGGTTCGGAGATGAAACGGATGATCAGCTTGTCGGCGTAGGCGGCACCCGTGTGCTTGGCTTGCGGAGGGCCCCAGTCGTAGTCGTCGTTGCGGACCAGTGACACCTGGCTTTGGCGGTCCCACTTCTCCACCTTGAACGGACCGGTTCCGACCGGCGACGCGCATTCTGCTTCGGTGCCGCGGGCGATGGCCTTGGGCGACTCGATGCCTCCAGAGGGGTGGGCAAGATAGGACAGCAGAGCGGAGTTCGGCTTCGACAAGACGACCACGGCGGTCAGGTCGTCGGGAGTGCGGGTCTCGACGTAGTCGGCCAACGCCGCACCCCAATTCACCGAACCGGTCTCAGGGGCGCGCCAGAACTCGACATTGGACCGCACCGCAGCGGCGTTGAACGGAGTTCCGTCGGTGAACTTCACCCCGGGGTGCAACTTGAAGGTGTACTGCAGACCGTCATCGCTGATGGTGTAGGAATCGGCCAGCCACGGTTTGAAGCTGCCGTCCTGGTCCCGGGAGACCAGGCGGTCGAGGATCTGGGTGGCCACGTAGTTCTGGGGTTCGTCGCCACCGATCGCCGCTTCCAAGCACACGGGTTCTTGCTTGTAGGCAAAGGTGATGGTGCCACCGGAATGTGGCGCGACCGAGGAATTGGTCGACGCCGCGGAGCACCCGGCAGCGCTGGCCGCCACGAGGCCGAGGGCCAAGAGTCGACTCGCCGCCCGCACTCGTCCACGTCGGCCACGATGACTGGCAGCACCTCTGAGCTTCAACATGACCTTCTCTCCGATTGTGGCGTCAGCCCGAAACCGTAAGGTCACAACCGCGAACCGCCTATCGCCCTAGCGAGGCGACACCGGTCGCCGGCCCACGCGTCGGCCGCCAGTCAGACGCACCCGCGCTGGTCGAGACCGGATCGCGCGCAAATGCGTCCTCGTCAGTGGGTGGCTACACCTGGCCGGGGGCGAGAGTCCGTATTTCCGCCTCTTGAAACGTTTTGACGGAAAGATCGAACGCCTCGTGGACGTGGACTGAAGGCGGTCGAGTAGTCCTGGAGCAAATGAATTTTCACCCCGTCGCCGAAGCCACGACGAGCCGTACCAGAGTGCGGCGCGTCGACGACTCGATCAACTCACGCTGATCGATACCTCTCGCGATCACGGCGTCCAGCGTGCCCGGTTGGCATCACGGTGCGGGAATCCCTCGACGAGCGTGCCACTCTCGAACGACGATGAGCACCCTGAGACGTCGACGAATCGAAGGTGGTTGCAGTGCACGGACATCACGGCTACACCGGAGCGGCAGATCCTCGCTCCCGCACGGTGCTGGACATCGCGATGGGTGTTCTCGTCGGTCTTCGCGGCTGCAGCCCCGAGGAGGCCTTCGCCGAACTCGCCAGGGTGGTGAACGGCAGTGGCATCGGCATCGGTCGGATCTCGGGAGCGTTGGTGGATCTCGCCCGCGGGGCATCCGGGTCCTCGGCCGAGCACGCGGAGGCCTTTAGCGCATGGGGCACGTTGATCGACGGAGCCAAGACGAGAACCGTGGGCGCCGTTGGCTGACCCGGCCGGTCAACCGAGTCCTGGCCGACCGGATCACCGCGATCCGAAGTCTTGTCCGTTGGTCACGCCCCGTCGATGATCGCCGTGATCCGTCTACGAGGAGATGTCGTGAGTCAACCGAACCCTGCATCGCCAGCCGACGCGCCCTGGTATGCGCGCGTCGGGGTCGACTGGTGGGCGACCATCGTCGGCGGCGTGATCACGGTGCTCGCCGTGGCGAACCTGTTGCCCAAGATTCCGTGGTGACGTGATGAGCACGACGTCCGTCACCTCCGACGAGGACCGCACCGAGGACACGTTCACCTCCTCCAATCCGCTGGCCTACGTGCCCGGCGTCCTGCTTCTCATCGTGATCGGCCTGCTCGGCAAGTACGCTCAAATAGGGTGGAACGCGCTGGCCAAGCACGAGCATTGGACGGTCCCCGACATCGAATACGTGCTGTGGGCCATTCTGATCGGCCTGCTGATCACCAACACCGTCGGCGTGCACCGCGTGTTCAAACCGGGCGTGCAGACCTATGAGTTCTGGCTGAAGATCGGAATCGTGGCCCTGGGTTCACGTTTCGTCCTCGGTGACGTCCTGAAGCTTGGCGGTACCAGCCTCGTGCAGATCTTGGTGGACATGGCCGTCGCCGGTGCCATCATCATCGCCGCCGCCCGGCTGTTCGGACTGTCGGGAAAGCTCGGATCGCTCCTGGCAATCGGGACGTCGATCTGCGGGGTGTCGGCGATCATTGCGTCGAAGGGAGCGATCCGAGCCCGCAACTCCGAGGCAAGTTACGCCATCGCTGCGATACTCGCGCTCGGCGCGGTCGCGCTGTTCACGCTGCCCCCGTTGGGGCACTTGATCGGGCTCAGCGACCACGAATTCGGCTTGTGGGCCGGTCTTGCCGTCGACAACACGGCGGAGACCACGGCCACCGGGTACCTCTTCTCGGAGGAGGCCGGCAAGATCGCGGTTCTGGTCAAGTCGACCCGCAACGCCCTCATCGGATTCGTGGTCCTTGGCTTTGCGCTGTACTGGGCAGCACGCGGTGAGGCCGACGCCATCGCACCCGGGGTCAGGGCCAAGGCGGTCTTCGTCTGGCAGAAGTTCCCCAAGTTCGTCCTCGGCTTCCTTGCCGTGTCTGCGGTGGCCACCGCGGGATGGTTGACCAAGGGTCAGAGCACCAACCTGGCGAACGTCTCCAAGTGGGCGTTCCTGCTCACCTTCGCCGGCGTGGGACTGAACACCAACTTTCGCGAGCTCGCCAGGACCGGTTGGCGTCCGCTGGTCGTCGCAGTGATCGGATTGCTGGTGGTGGCAACGGTTTCCCTTGGATTGGTCTTGCTGACGTCCCGAGTCCTGGGGTGGGGCATTCACACGTGACACCCGAACGCGTCGTGGTCGTCGGCGGCGGTTTCAGTGGCGCGATGTCCGCGGTGAACCTCACCAGGCTTAGCCGACATCCCCTTCACGTCACCGTCCTCGACGACCGCGGATCGGTGGGGCGGGGCATCGCCTACGGTGTGCGGCGACCCGAGTACCTGCTCAACGTGGCCGCGCGCAACATGTCTGCGCTGCCCGACGAGCCCGACCACTTCCTGCAGTGGCTGCACACCCGCGCGGAGTTCGAGCAGACCCCCGACGTCGAGCTGCGCGAACGCTTCATCCCACGCCAAATCTACGGTGACTATCTACGCTCGATCGTTGCGCACCATCTGCAAAGCCCCGGCGAGTTGACCCTCGCCACAGCACAATTCGTCACCGGCACTGCGGTCGACGTCGAGCCCGCCCGGGCCGGGTGCTTGGTACACCTGGCCGACAGATCGGTTCTCCCGGCCGATCGGGTGGTGCTGGCCACGGGCAACGAGCCGCCCGCGCCACTGCCCGGCAGCGCCGACCTCACCGACCACCCCGCTTGGATCGGCGACCCCTGGGACGTCTGGGAGACGCGCTTGCCTCCGTCGGACGGGGACATCGTCATCCTGGGGACGGGCCTCTCGGCGGTCGACGCCGTCGTGACCCTCCGCGAATTGGGTTGGTTGGGGCGCATTCATGCGGTGTCACGGCACGGATGGTTTCCGCACGCTCACTTTCGTGGCATCGACTACCCCGAGTTCCCGCCTCCGGGAGTCGACCTCGCCGAACTGGGGCTTCGAGAACTGCAGTCCCTCGTCGCCGAGCACTGCTCGGCGTTGCACGAGCGCAACGAGAACCCCGCAATCATCGTCGACAAGCTGCGGCCGCACACCCAGCGGATCTGGGCTGGCTTCACCGATGACGAGAAGGTGGCGTTCGCCAAGGAAACTGCCGCCCGCTGGAACGTCTTTCGTCACCGCATCGCTCCGGTCATCCACGCTCAGGTCACGGGTTCTCGGCTCACCGGTCAGCTCGGGGTGCACGCCGCGGGCATCGCGAGGGTGTCGGCCGCAGGTCGGAATCGGGTCGACGTCGAGCTGGACGACGGCGCGACGCTGACGGGTGATCTCGTGATCAACGCGACCGGCCCGTCGACGAGGCTCAGCGCGACGCGGTCGGCATTGCTGCAGAACCTTCTGCGTCGAGGTGCGGTGGCCTCCGACGCCGTAGACATGGGTGTGCGCATCGACGCCGACCACACCGTGGTGGACGCAGCGGGGGAGCGGTCACCGTGGCTGCTGGCCGTGGGGCCCATGCTGCGTGGCACCTACTGGGAAACCGTTGCCGTGCCCGAATTGCGTTTCCAAGCGCGACGAGTGGCCGAGACCGTCCTCGGCGCGACGCACGACGAGCGCGGCGAGGTGGCGCCCCAACTCGAGTACATGATCTGAGTGCTCAGCGGGGAAGGCGCTCGCCCGCCTCGACGGCGACCTCCAGCCTGTTGACCGCTGGCGCCACCGGGCACGTCGCGAAGTCGGTGAAGGAGCACGGCAGGTTGGCAGCCCGGTTGAAGTCCAAGGTCACCGACCCGTCGGAATCGGGTTGCGCGACCGACAGCGACCGCGCTCCCGGATGGGTGGTCACACCACTCGTCGCGTCGGTGAACAGGACATGCAGTTCACCCGTCGCTCGACCGAACACGACCAGGCGTTGAGGCGTGCCGGCCAGGGTGAAGTCGACGACGCCCACCGCGTCGTGGTGGTGCCGGAGTCCGTCGACCACCGCGCCCGTCGTCACCTTGCTGGGGCGCTCATAGGGGGTGAACGTCCCCGTCACGACCCATGTCTCGCTGGGCTCATAGGTCGGGATGCCGCGGTAGGCCGCCAGCCGAGGTGACGCCGGATCGTGGACCCGTAGGGCGACCGAACCCGTCCGACGGATGACCTCGATGCGTCGTTCCCCGTCCTCGACGATCAGACCCGGAGCGCCCTCCACCGGCTCGAGCCGCTCCACTCCCGGGACACCGTCGACGTGTACGGCATCAGCATCGGCTCGCCAACGCCCCGGCAAATCCGCCACGCGCTCGAAATCTTCTCCGAGCCAATGCAGCCCGGTGATGCTGACCCAGCCCAGCGGGTCACCGAAGTAACGCTCGCGCTCGGCGTGCCACTGCGCCCACTCCGTCTCGGTCGTGGTCATGACGGGCTCTCTTCGAGGCGGAACCCGACCTTGAGGGTCACCTGAAAGTGGGCCACCTGGCCATCCTCGAGCTCACCTCGCACGGCCTGCACCTCGAACCAGTCGAGGTTGCGCAGCGTCTTGGAAGCCCGGCTCACCCCGTTGCGGATGGCGGCGTCGACCCCGTCGGGTGAGGTGCCGACGATCTCGACTATCCGGTAGGTGTGCTCGCTCATCGTGTCTCCTTCGTTGGGGCCCCGTCGTCTGAGTCAACCGCATGGCGGCGGATCTCGTTCGGCTTCCGACCAACGTGATCGAAACGACCGGCCACACCATGTCAGTACGAAAGCCATTGTGCGGACAGGGTGTTGGCCGGTCGGCTGCGCACGAGAAGTGGTGGCGCGCGGAGCACTCGGCGGCACTGACAATCGGCACTGCTTAACCTCGGCCCATGTTCGAGCACCACGAATGGGCCATTGACAAGGTCCGCCTCGATGCCTGGTGGCCGTGGGTCGTGCTCGCCGTGGGCATCGCCATCGTGACGGTCGGCGGCATTCTCTTCAGTCCCTAACGCGTCCTCAACGACCACATCGGAGATTTCATGCCAAAGCCGGCGAACGATCGTCCGCTCTACTTTTCGGCATTCGTGATGAACACCCCGTCCCACGTCATCCACGGTTTGTGGCGTGACCCGGCGGCGGCCAACCACGAGATCAACTCGCTTCGGCACTGGGTCGACCTGGCGCGCTATCTCGACGGCGCTGGCTACGACCTGATGTTCTTCGCCGACGTCAGCGGCCTGCGGTCACCGTGGAACGGCTCCTATGAGTTGGTGGCGCGGGAAGGCATGCAGATCCCCACCAACGATCCGTCGGTGCTGATCTCCGCACTTGCGACGGCGACTGAGAATCTGGGCCTGGTCTACACGAGTTCGATCGCGCAGAGCCTGCCGTTCGACTTCGCCCGGCGCATCTCCACCCTGGACCACTACACCGATGGCCGCGTTGGCTGGAACATCGTGACCAGTTTCTCCGACAACACCTATCGGAACTACGGCCACGACAAGCTCGTCGAGCACGATCTGCGCTACGAGATCGCCGAGGAGTACGTCGACGTCCTCTACAAGCTGTGGGAGGGCTCGTGGGACGAGGACGCGCTGCGCGCCGACAAGCAGGCCGGTGTGCATGCGGATGCCGAGAAGATCCACAAGATCAACCACGTTGGCGAGCACTTCTCGGTCGAGGGGCCGCATTTCGTGACACCGTCACCGCAGCGCGTTCCGGTGCTGTTTCAGGCCGGCGCGTCCCCGGTGGGTCAGCGCTTCTCGGCCCGCAACGCCGAGGGCGTGTTCATCTCCAGCCCGGACCCTCAGTCGGCCCGCGGCCTGATCGAGGAGACGCGAGCGCTGGCAGCCGATTTCGGGCGCGACCCGTATGACGTGAAGTTCTTCCAGGGTCTGTCGCTTGTCGTCGGCCGCACGTCGGAGGAGGCCAGGGAGAAGGAAGCTCGGATCGAGGAGCTGTCCAGCGTCGAAGGCGTGCTGTGCCATATCCTCGGCGACGCGGGCATCGACGCGGGGGCGCTGCCGCTGGACACGCCGCTGTCGGAGCTTGGCCAGTTCCGGGGAGTTCAGGGCTGGATCCGATGGGCAGGGGAGGCCGCGGGAGACGCCGAACCCACCATCAACGATCTGGGCCGTGCCTTCGAGCGGAGCAGCCGCATCGTCGGATCGCCCACCGAGATCGCCGACAAGCTCGAAGAGTGGCGTGACGCGGGCGTCGACGGGGTCAACGTGTTCCACGCGGTGCGCCCCGGCACCTTCTCCGACATCGCCGAACTGTTGTTCCCGGAACTGCGCAAGCGTGGGTTGCTCAGCGACGACAAGTCGGGCACGCTGCGGCACAAGCTGTCTGGCGGCGGGCCCGACCGGCTGCCCATCACCCATCCGGCCGCGAAGTACCGCGGCGCGTTCACCGACAACTCGTTGGCGGACAAGGTGGCCGAGCCGCTGACTCTGCCCGCACGGGTGTAGACGCTAACCGAGGGCGGTGCCGTCCTCGGCGACGATCGTCTCGACCGCGCCGCGTAGCCGTTCCAGCTCGCCGCGTTGCTCGTCGGTGTAGTCGCGGGCCTCGTCGTCCAGCACGCACACGGTGCCGACCACCTTGCCCTCCTGGTCGTGCACGGCCAGCCCCAGATAGTTGTGGAGGCCGAACTCCTTCTCGTCCTCGTTGCCCGCGAAGGTCTCGTGGGCGCGGGAGTCACGGACGAAGAGATCGGCGTCGGTGTCGACGATGCGCTCGCAGTACAGCGGTACCCGACTGGCGTCGTCGCCGGCCTTCTTGCCTGCCGCCCCCACGGTGTAGTGCTTCGTGGCCTCGCCTGCGGTGGCCGCGACGACCATCGAGTCGGGTTCGGAGCGCATCACCAGAACGGACTTCACCCCGAGTCGCTCGGCCACTCGCTCGAGGTCGGCGGAGAGCGCGGCGAGGCCGTCGGTGGTGTCGGTGCGGTGGGGTTCGGAGGTCATCTGACGATCTTCGCCCGCCGCGCCATTTCGGTCGAGCCTTGTCGGACCGTGCAATTACAATCGAACGCATGTTCGATACCCCGACCGCGCCATTCGGCCTGCTGCAGCGAGTCTGCTCGGCAGCCCGAGCGGAGTCGTGCGCGGCGGGTGAACGGTTGGCGGCGATCGGAGAATTGTTCGCACTGCGCTGCAGCCAGGCCGAGGAGACCACGGAGTGGGCGGTCGACGCCGAGGCTGCGGTCACGGCCGAGGTCGCCGCGGCGCTCGGTGTCAGTCAGGCCCTGGCCGGAAGCCAGCTGCGGTACGCCCGCGCCCTACGTGAACAATTGCCGCTGCTCGGCCGAGCGCTCATCGCCGGTGACATCACGGAGGCTACGTTCCGCACCTGCGTGTTCCGGACGGGTCTCGTACACGACGACGACGCCCTTGCGGCGGTCGACCGAAGGCTGGCACTCGAAGTGCCGAGATGGGGTCGACTGAATAAGCAGCAGATCATCGGGCGCATCGACCGGATCGTCGCCGGGGTGGACCTCGACGGGGTGCGGCGGCGCAAGGAGCGCGTCGCCGGTCGGGAAGTGTTCATGGCCGACGTCGACCGCGGGCTCTCGCAGCTCGACGCCACCTTGTCGTCGCCGGATGCCCACGCGTTCAGCGAGCGACTTACGCAGCTGGCCGTGACGGTCTGCGACTCCGATCCACGATCGATTGCCGAACGTCGGGCCGACGCGTACGGCGTTCTCGCCATCGGTGGTGACCGGCTCGGGTGTCAGTGCGGGTCGACGGATTGCCCGGCAGGCGGACGGGCCGCCAGTCCGGTGGTCATCCACGTCGTCGCCGAGGTGGCCACAGTCGACGGCACCGGCGGGGCGCCAGGGGCGATGCTCGGATTCGAGGGCCTAATCCCGGCGGAGCTCATTGCCGAACTCGCCAAGTCGGCGCGAGTCCGCCCGCTCGTGCACCCCCTCGACGCGCCACCCGAATCGCACTACGTCCCGTCGGCGGCCCTGGCGGACTTCGTCCGCTGCCGAGATCTCACATGCCGTTTTCCGGGGTGCACCGTCCCTGCCACCCGCTGCGACGTCGACCACGTCATCCCTCGCAGTCAGGGCGGGCCCACCCAGGCCTCCAACTTGAGCTGTAAGTGTCGAACTCATCATCTGCTCAAGACGTTCTGGGGGTGGCGAGACGAACAACTCGCCGACGGCACTCTGATCTGGACCTCGCCGGCGGGGGACAGGTATGTCACCCACCCGGGCAGCGCCTTGCTGTTCCCCGGGTCGACCATGCCCACTGGCGAAATCGCCCCTTTCGAGCGGGCGGAGGTCTGCGGCGACCGGTCGGTCATGATGCCCCGCCGACGCCAAAGCCGGGATCGCGACCGCGCCGCGGCGATCCTTGCGGAGCGCCGGCGCAATCTGCACGCGAGACTGGCTCCCGTCTGCGACGTGGACGTCGACTACGACGATCTGCGCTATGAGGACACGTTTCCCCGGCCACCGGACCCTCCGCCGTTCTGAACCGGGCCATTTCCTCCGGGTGATCGGAAGTGTCCACCTTCGCGCTGCGACGGCCTAGGGTCGCAGTCGACGGATGCGCTGTCGTAAAGGCATCTGCTGCAACGCTTTCCGCGAAGGAGTTCTCATGACCGACCTTGCCACCAGGGAGCCGTTGACACCGGCGGCCGACGCCTCGACCGTCGACGCCCCGCCGACAGCCGCCCCCGCGCGGGAGGGCAATCCGGGGTTGCTGGCCCTTCCGTTGGTGATCGCGGGTGGATTCGGGCTCGGGTTCACCAACACCGGCATCGTCGACGTCGCGGCGGCTGCGGTGCCAATCCTGTTGTCGGCCACCTCGGTTGGTCTGCTCCTGGCCACGGTGTGGGCTGCGGCGCTGGGGCAGAACGTCAACGCCACGGTCTACGGGGTGTTCTTCGGTTTCTACGCCAGCTATGCCGTGCTGTCCCTCGGCCTCACGCACGACTGGTTCGGCATCACCGCGGCCGGCGCAGGACCCACCACGGCCCTGTGGCTCGGCAGCTGGCTGCTGACCATCGGGCTGCTCACCGTGCTGGTGCTGCGGCTGCCGTGGACCTATCCGTTGTTGCTCGCCATCGTCGACGTCGCCCTGGTGCTCCTGCTGGTCGGCAATCTGACCGGCAGCACCGCGGCCACCCACGCCGGCGGGTGGTTCGTCTTCGCCTTCGTCGCGCTGGTCGCGTACTACTACGTCGCCGCCCTGTGGGAGGAGACCGGGGGACGCGCGCTGCCGCTGGGCCGGCCGCTCGTCGGCTGACTCACCTCACATCGGTGCGTTCGCGGGCTGGAACACGCCCGTGCTGTCGGCCTCTTCCTCGGCGCGGATCACGTGCACCACGGCGTTGATCAACGCCAGATGGGTGAACGCCTGCGGGAAGTTGCCCAGATGGCGACCCGTCCGCGGCTCGATCTCCTCGGCGTAGAGATGCAGGGAACTGGCGAATGACAGCAGCCGCTCGCATAGATGCTTGGCCCGGCTGATCTCGCCGATCTCCACCAGGGCCGAGACCAACCAGAACGAACAGATGGTGAACGAGCCCTCCTCACCGGAGAGGCCGTCGTCGGTCTCCTCGGTGCGGTAGCGCAGCACCAGGCCGTCCTCGGTGAGCTCGTCGGCGATGGCCAACACCGTCGCACGCACCCGCGGATCGTCGGGCGGCAGGAACCGCACCAGCGGCACCAACAGCAGCGACGCGTCCAGCGCATCGTGCCCGTAGCGCTGCGTGAGCGCGCCACGGTGGTCAACGCCGTGGGCCAGGATGTCGGCCTTGATGTCCTCGGCGATCGCCCGCCACTGCTGGGCGTAGCTCTTCTCACCCTGCAGGTCGGCCAGCTTGGACCCGCGATCCAACGCCACCCAGCACATCACCTTGCTGGAGGTGAAGTGCTGCGGCTCGCCGCGCACCTCCCAAATCCCGCGGTCGGGCTCGCGCCAATGCTTGATGGCCTCCTCGACCTGAAGCTTCAGCACGGGCCACAGCGTCTCGGGAATCTGCTCGCGCGACTTTGCGTGCAGATACACCGAATCCAGCATCGACCCCCAGATGTCATGCTGCATTTGGTCGTAGGCGCCGTTGCCGATGCGGACCGGTCGAGAGTTGTCGTACCCGGACAGGTGGTTGAGCTCGTCTTCGACGAGGCTGCGCTCGCCGCCGACGCCATACATCACCTGAAGGGGATGGCGCTCACCGTTGTTGGCCCCCGACACGTCGGCGATGAACGAGAAGAAGTCGTCGGCCTCGCGATCCAACCCGAGGGTGTAGAGCCCCCACAGCGCGAACGTCGAATCCCGGATCCACGAGTACCGGTAATCCCAGTTGCGTTCGCCCTGAGGAGTTTCCGGAAGCGACGTGGTGCTGGCCGCCAGCAGCGCGCCGGTGGGGGAGTAGGTCAGGCCCTTGAGGGTCAGTGCGCTGCGTTGCAGGTAGGACCGCCACGGGTGATCGGGGAAGTCGCCGATGTTGATCCACTGCCGCCAGCACTCACTGGTCTTCCACATCTTGTCGGCGGCCTCTTCGAAGGTCTGCGGCGCAGGGTGGCCCGACCAGCTCAGCGCCACGAACACGTTGTCGCCCTCGGTGAGTCGAGTCCGGGCGCGCGCCTCGTGACCCTCCAGGCCGATCCGCAAATTGGTGGTCAGCCGTAGCGTCGGGTGCGCCTCGGGATTCTTGCTCGAACGCGCGATCGCCTCGCCGTAGGCCTGCGCGGAGTACTCCCACGTCGCCGGCTCGCGGTGATAGTCGAACGCCGGCTCGCAGCTCATCACCAGCTCCACCACGCCACTGACGCACCGGACGGTGCGCAGCAGGATGTGTTCGGCGTCCCAGTCCATCGGCGTGCGGCGGTGGGTGCGCGACCGGGTGTCCAGGTCGTGCCACGGACCCATCACCAGTGCGTCGCGCACGATCAGCCACCCGGTGTGCGTCTGCCAGGTGGTCTCCATGATCAGGCTGCCCGGCAGGTAGCGGCGGGCCGACGGCACCGTCACCCCGTACGGTGCCAACCGGAAGTGTCCCGCTCCGCGGTCGAGGATCGCGCCGAAGACGCTTGGCGAATCCGGTCGCGGCACGCACAACCACTCGACCGAACCGGCCGAGGAGATCAGGCAGGTGTTCTCGCAGTCGGACAGGAAGCTGTAGTCCGCGATCGGCGGGAACGGGTTGCGCAGCGGCCCGCTGGGAGCGTACGGCACGGGTGCGGTGACCGTGTACGGCGCCTCCGGCACGTGCTCGGCGTCGTCGGATGAGCCGTTGCTGGACCCAGCTTGCTGCAAAACCATTTCGACATCATCGACCGGGCGGCCCTCCGGCGTCTACTCGTGCGGCTCCGGTCGTCTCGCGTAGGCCGGCGCGCGCTCGGGAAGGGGCCCGATCGCCACCGCATAGCCCGCCACGGTCCGCAGGAACGGCACCCGGCCCAGAACCCGGACCGCGACGGGCGGGGCGTCCGAACCGGACCCCTCGACCGAGGCCGCGATGAGCCGATCGTGCACGATCCGCTGCATGCCTTGAATGAGCGCGGTCGGAATCCACCGTCTGACCTGGATGCGCGCCAGGTCCCTGGTGGGGACGCGGCCGGAGCGCAGGGGAGCGGCCAGGACGCGCGCCGCGGCCACCGCGTCCGCCACCGCCAGGTTGATGCCGACACCGCCGACCGGCGACATCGCATGGGCGGCGTCGCCGATGAGCAGCAGCCCGTCGACGTACCACCGGCGCAGCCGGTTGAGCTGGACGTCGAGCAGCTTGACGTCGTCGAAGGACGTCAGTTCGCGCACGCGGTCCGCCAGCGCGGGCACCAGCTCGGCGACGGTGCGCTGCAACGATTCGATGCCCTCGGCGCGTAGTCGGGCGTCGGCTCCCTTCGCGATGATGTACGCGCACTGGTAGTAGTCGCCGCGGTCGATGACGATCATGGCGTGGCCGGAGGTGAAGACCCCCTCCAGACCGGGTGGGTCACCGTCACCGCGGGGCAGCCGGAACCACCAGACGTCCATTGGAGCGCCGAAGACTCTGTGCCGCAGCCTCATCGAGGCGCTCAGGGTCGAGCCGCGGCCGTCGCAGGCCACCGTCAGGTCGGCTCGCATCTCCTGGATTTGGCCGTCCGGACCGCGGTACCGGACCCCGGTGACGGCCCCGTCGCCACGACGCAGGGGTTCGAGCACCTCGGTGTTGCGCATCAACCGGAACGTCGGCTCCTGCTCCGCGGCGGTGGCCAGCAGCTCCAGGAAGTCCCACTGCGGTACCAGGGCGATGTGCTTGTGCGGGCCGGGGATGTGTCGCAGGTCGACGTCGACCGGCACGCCCTGTACCGACATGCCGATCGTCTCGATCACACGATGGGTGAGCCGTTCGAAGTCCTGGCCCAACCCGAGGTCGTCGAGCAGTCGCAACGTGCTCGCGTGCACGGTGTCACCTCGGAAGTCCCGGAGGAAGTCGGCGTGCTTCTCCATCACTGTGACGTCGACGCCGGCGCGGGCCAGCAGCAGGCCCAGCATCATTCCGGCGGGACCGCCGCCGGCGACGAGGCACGACGTGGACTGGGGCCCGTTCATCAAATGATCGTAGGGTGGATGAGGTGAAGGGCATCCTGAGTTGGTGGGACGGGGTCGAACTTTGGCTGTCCGGCCTTGGCTTCGTCGTGCAGACGGTGGTGGTGATGCCCGTGGCGCTGGCGTTGGCCTATCTGGTCGCGGTCCTGCTCGACGGCGCGTTGGGCAACGGCATCCGCCTGCTGCGGCGCGACAAGCACGCAGACGGGGATCCGTCGTGACCGGCATGCCTCGTTCCCGGGTGACATTGGTGCTGGTGGCGCTGCTATTGCTCGTCGTCGTGATGTGGTTGCTCGCCAGGTAACGGCACGTCGATGTGGTCTGTTACGCTTCGCGCCATGCACGCAGCTTCCAGCAGCGCCGAGAGCCATGTCTTGGCTCTCATCGCCGTGGGAAATTGCGCTGTCGCCGATGTGCACTGTTGTCGCTGACCCCCATTCCGTTGCGCGGTGTGGTGTCGGTCGCGGCATGTCGAATGCCTAAGAGCTGATACGTCCCCTCTCCGACGTGGCGGGTACCAAAACCCATGATCCGCCGCTAGGAAAGGCCTCATCCATGTCCGTCCTCACCCAGAAGTCGAAGCGGTCGCTGACCGCCGTCGGCGCCCTCGCCGTCACGGCCACCCTGCTGGCCGGGTGCGGCGGCGGTGCCAGCGACGTCGCCGGTGGTAGCTCGGGGCCCGCCGCCGAGACGACCCTGACCCTGGTGGCCTACGCCGTGCCGGAGCCAGGCTGGAGCAAGATCATCCCCGCCTTCGCCGCCACCCCCGAGGGCAAGGGCGTCGCCGTCACCGCCTCCTACGGCGCCTCCGGCGACCAGTCCCGTGGCGTCGTCGACGGCAAGCCCGCCGACATCGTCAACTTCTCCGTCGAACCCGACGTCACCCGTCTGGTCAAGGCGGACAAGGTGGCCAAGGAGTGGAATGCCAGCGCCACCAAGGGGATTCCCTTTGGCTCGGTGGTCACCTTCCTGGTCCGCAAGGGGAACCCCAAGGGCATCAGGGACTGGAACGATCTGCTCAAGCCCGGCGTCGAGGTCGTCACCCCGAGCCCGTTGAGCTCCGGCTCGGCGAAGTGGAACCTGTTGGCGCCGTATTCCTTCGCCAGCAACGGCGGCCAGAATGAGCAGGCCGGTCTGGACTTCGTGAACCAGCTCGTGACCGATCACGTCAAGGCGCGTCCGGGCTCCGGTCGCGAGGCCACCGACCTGTTCATCCAGGGCAGCGGCGACGTCCTCTTGGCCTACGAAGACGAGGCGATCAACGTCGAGCGGCAGGGCAAGCCAGTCGAGCACGTCACCCCACCGCAGACCTTCAAGATCGAGAACCCGGTGGCAGTGGTTACCTCCTCGCAGCACGTCAAGGAAGCCACCGCGCTGAACAACTTCCTGTACACCCCCGAGGGTCAGAAGCTGTGGGCGCAGGCCGGTTTCCGTCCCGTCGACCCCGCGGTGGCGGCCGAGTTCGCCAATGACTTCCCCGCGCCGCAGAAGCTGTGGACCATCGCCGACCTCGGCGGCTGGAGCAAGGTCGATCCCGCCCTGTTCGACAAGGACAACGGCAGCATCACCAAGATCTACAAGCAGGCCACGGGATGACGGCAGGCCTAGCGCCGAGCACGGAGGCGCCGGGTCGACTGCGCCGCGCCCGCGGGACCACATCGCTTCGCGTCGGTGCGGCAACCCTGTGGCTTAGCGTGATCGTGCTGCTGCCACTGGCCGCCATCCTGTGGCAGGCGGCCGGTGCCGGCTGGTCGGCGTTCGTGGATGCCGCGACCTCCAACGCGGCCCTGGAGTCCTACAAGGTGACGCTCTCGGTGTCCGTCGGTGTCACGTTGGTGAACCTCGTCTTCGGGCTGCTGGTCGCGTGGGTGCTCACGCGCGACGACTTCCCGGGCAAGCGGCTGGTGGACGCCGTGATCGATCTGCCCTTCGCCCTGCCGACGATCGTCGCCAGCCTGGTCATGCTCGCGCTGTACGGCCCCAACAGCCCCGTCGGGCTGCACCTGCAGCAGACCCGATGGGGCATCGGCATCGCCCTGCTGTTCGTGACGTTGCCGTTCGTAGTGCGGTCGGTGCAGCCGGTGCTGTTGGAACTCGACCGCGAGGTCGAGGAGGCCGCGGCGTCACTGGGCGCCAACAACTGGACCATCTTCAGCCGCGTCGTGCTGCCCGCACTGTTGCCGTCGTTGTTGTCCGGCGCCGGCCTGGCGTTCTCGCGGGCCATCGGCGAATTCGGTTCGGTGGTGCTCATCGGCGGCGCGATCCCCGGCGAGACCGAGGTGTCCTCGCAGTGGATTCGCACCCTCATCGAGAACGACGACCGCACCGGTGCCGCGGCGATATCCATCGTGCTGCTGGCGGCGTCCTTCCTCGTCCTGTTCATCCTGCGGGCAGTCGGTTCGCGAGCGGCCAAGCGTGAGGAGCTGTCGCGATGATCCTGTCCCGGACGGCGCGACTGCTCCTCCGCTACGTGGCGCTGGCCTACATCGTGATCCTCGTCGTGGTGCCGGTGGGGCTCATCCTGTGGCGCACGTTCTCGCCGGGGATTGGCACCTTCTTTGCCTCGGTGAGCACTCCCGCGGCGATCTCGGCGCTGCAACTGTCGTTGTTGGTCGTCGCCATCGTGGTGCCACTCAACGTCTTGTTCGGCGTCCCCACGGCATTGGTTCTGGCGCGCAACAAGTTTCGCGGCAAGAGTGCACTGCAGGCGGTCATCGACCTTCCGTTCGCGGTGTCACCGGTGGTCGTCGGTGTCGCCCTGATCCTGCTGTGGGGGTCCGCCGGCGTCCTGGGGTTCGTCGAGAACGACCTCGGCTTCAAGATCATCTTTGGCTTGCCCGGCATCGTCCTGGCCAGCATCTTCGTCACGGTGCCGTTCGTCATCCGCGAGGTCGAGCCCCTCCTGCACGAGCTCGGCACCGACCAGGAGGAAGCGGCCTCGACGCTGGGCTCGCAGTGGTGGCAGACGTTCTGGCGCATCACCCTGCCGTCCATCAGGTGGGGCCTGACGTACGGCATCGTGCTGACCATCGCCCGGACCCTTGGTGAGTACGGCGCGGTCATCATGGTGTCGTCCAACCTTCCCGGCACCTCGCAGACCATGACGCTGCTCGTCTCCGACCGGTACAGCCGCGGTCAGGAGTACGGCGCCTACGCCGTCTCGACGGTGCTGATGACGGTCGCGGTGCTGGTACTGATCGTCCAAGTAATCCTCGACGCCCGGCGTGCCCGGGCGGCAAAATAGGTTCGGGCTAGGAGACCTCATGACTTCCGACCAGGCCAACGCCATCACCGTGCGTGGCGCCAACAAGCGCTACGGCGACTTCGTCGCGCTCGACGACATCACCTTCGACGTTCCCGAGGGGTCGCTGACCGCCCTGCTGGGTCCCAGCGGATCGGGCAAGTCGACCCTGCTGCGCGCCATTGCGGGGCTGGACCAACCCGACACCGGCACCATCACCATCAAGGGACGCGACGTCACCGGGGTCCCGCCGCAGCGACGTGGCATCGGCTTCGTGTTCCAGCACTACGCCGCCTTCAAGCACCTCACCGTGCGCGACAACGTGGCCTTCGGTCCGAAGATCCGCAAGATGCCCAAGAACGAGATCAAGGACAAGGTCGACAGCCTGCTCGAGATCGTCGGGCTCGCCGGCTTCCAGAGCCGTTACCCCAGCCAGCTCTCCGGTGGGCAGCGTCAACGCATGGCGCTCGCACGTGCCCTCGCGGTCGACCCCGAGGTGCTGCTGCTCGACGAGCCGTTCGGCGCGCTGGACGCCAAGGTGCGGGAGGACCTGCGGGCCTGGCTGCGCCGGCTGCACGACGAGGTGCACGTCACCACCGTGTTGGTGACCCACGACCAGGCCGAAGCGCTCGACGTCGCCGACCGCATCGCCGTTCTCAACAAGGGTCGGATCGAGCAGGTCGGTTCGCCCACCGACGTCTACGACAATCCGGCCAATGGTTTCGTCATGTCGTTCCTGGGCGCCGTGTCGTCGCTGAACGGCACGCTGGTGCGCCCCCACGACATTCGCGTCGGCCGCAATCCCGACATGGCGTTGGCGAACGCCGACGGGAGCGTCTCCTCGACCGGCGTCGTCCGTGCCGTCATCGATCGCATTGCGGTGCTGGGCTTCGAGGTTCGCGTCGAGTTGACCAACGCGGCCGACCAGTCGCCGTTCACCGCGCAGATCACCCGCGGCGACGCCGAGGCACTGGGCCTGAAGGAGGGCGACACCGTCTACGTGCGGGCCACCCGGGTGCCGCCCATCCCCGGTGACGTCGAGCTGCCGGCCGCCGACCTCAGCGCGGCGGGTCTCCCCGCCACGTAAAGCTGTTGACGTACTTCGCCATGTCGAGGGCGAGGAAGAAGTTGGCACCCGAGGGATGCCCGGAGCCGAACTCGGGCGTGAACTCCCGGTACGGACCCGCGGCCGCGGCGATCAACGCGTAATCGTTCTTCACCCCGACCATGACGAGCACTCGGTTGCGGTCGTCGTCGCCGATCGCGTCGGCGGGATAGTCGTCGGCCAGCTCGCCGTATCCCAGTTGGTATCCCACGAAGGCATTGGGGATCTCGTAGTCGAACGTCGCGTCCGGGTAGTGCTCCCGCAGCATGTCGTCGGCGATCTGCTTGGGCGTCTGACCGTTGGCGGGTTGGCCGAACAAGCGCAGGGTGCCGCCGTCGCCGGCGAGCAGGTCGAGCACCACCCCGTTCGGCTCGAACGTGGCGTCGTATGCGGTTTCCGGTCCGGGATAGGACACCGAGAACTGGCCGTCGGCGGAGCTGAACCGTGGATTGGTGGCCACGGGTGTGGCGATGGGTGGGGTGCCGCAGTCGGGCGGGCACACCACCGCCGCCTCCTGCGGTACGAGCCAGACCGACGCCGCGGTGCAGCCGGCAGCCACCACGACTACCGCGACCGTCAGGACTGACAGCAGACGAACCGGCGAGATCGAACTCACCGGTGCGGGAGGCTCGGACCGCCGACGGGCCCGCGACGACTGTGACGCGGCCAGACCGGCCACGCCGCACCGGGGGCAGAACGGCAGATCGGGGACGACGCGCTCGCACTCGGCACATTGCAGCACCGCGTCGGGCATACCGGCGACGTCGGGTTGCGCGTGCAACAGCGTGCAGTGCACCACGATTCGCAGCACGTAGAGCGCGACCACCGTCAGAACCGCATAGACCACCGTCTCGACGACGCTGGGCGGAGAGACGAAGTCCAGCACGCCCAGCCCGAGGTAGGCGACGAGCCCGAACCCTATCGACGGCAGGGGGGACGTGAGCGAATACCACCGCGGCCGGTGGCCGGTGTCGCGCCGCGGCACGAACCACAGGGTGGCCCCCACCGCGCCGCCCACTGCAGCGGCCGTCAACGGCACCGCGATGCCCTGGATCAAGCCGCCGACGACCAGGTCGACGGCGGACTGACCGTCGGTGTCGACTGGGCCGCCGGACAGTTCGGGCAACAGGGCCGTCATGCTCCCCGCGGTGACGAAGCAGATTGCTCCGAACGACCCGATCATCATGCCGCGCAACGGCTCTCGGGAGCCGGGGCGCACCCTTTGGATGACGACCGTCGGCGCCAGCACCAGTATCAAGAAGCCCACCGGGATGCCAAGGCAGGTGAGCAGCAGGTCGAGCGTGCTGGCCGGCAGGCCCAGCGCGTCGTCGTCGACGCGTGCCGCAGCCAGGTCGGTCGCAATCCTCCAGCCGACGCCACATGCGATGCTCAGCACGGCGCTCACCAGCAACGCGGCCGCCAGTCGGTCGGCGACCGCGTCGGCCACGGCGAGATACCCCAGGAAGACCATCGGCAGCCCGACACCGACGACGCCGATGAGCGGGGCCAGCCACATCGGCACGGCCATTGCGACCAACAGGACGACGACGCCGGTCAGCGCAACGCCGAACGCCACGCGCAGATGCCGCGGCGCCCGAGGAAACACCGTGCTCGGCACCGACGGACGAAGCACGTGCTCGCGAGGAGCAGCGGCG
Source organism: Mycobacterium yunnanensis (assembly GCF_025823185.1). Classification (GTDB taxonomy): domain Bacteria; phylum Actinomycetota; class Actinomycetes; order Mycobacteriales; family Mycobacteriaceae; genus Mycobacterium; species Mycobacterium yunnanensis. Next base: position 483,833 of record NZ_JACKVK010000013.1, on the reverse strand, counting down.
TAGGCCGACAGCCGGAGCCACGACGGCCCGTCGCCTCGCCGCGCGGACGCCGCCGCCCCGCAGTTGCCGCAGAATTCGCCCTCCGGGACGACGACGGCGCAGACGCGACACGTCATCGTCGTCTCCGTCATCGAGGCGCCATTCCCTTCTGGATGGCCAGGAAGTCACGGGCCAACTGTGCGACGTTGGGGCTGCCGAGCCCGGTCGCCAGGTCGTAACCCGGGGCCGCTACGTCGACCGCACTGCCGCCAAGCATCACGTCCCGAAACCCCGCTTCACGGGCGCCGGCGGCGACGCGGTAGAGCAGCGGGTTGAGGTCACCGAGACGCTGTCCGCCGTTGGCCAGCAGATACTGGTTCATCAGCGCGGTCAAACCGGCCCATACGGGTGCCGCCTGCGACGTTCCGGCGCCCACCAAGTCTTGCTGGTCGAATCTGATGCGGACGCCGGTGAACGGATCGGCAAGGGCGGACACGTCGGGGGTGAGGCGTCGCTGCTTCTTGCCGGAGTCCCGCTCCACGGTGAGCCTGCGCTGCCACGCCGGCCGCGGAAACAGCTTGGACACACCGCCGCTGGTGCCTTGCGACAGCGGCGAGTCGATCCACGCCTGCTCGGCCAGCCACTGGCCGTTCTCGTCGGTGGACAGCGTCGTGCCGCCCACCGACGTCATGCCGGGGAGCGACGAGATCGCATCCAGCCCGACGTCGTCCGGGCCCGGAGCCGAGGACCAGTTCGGTCCGCCCTTGCACTCGAGCCCTCCGGTGTCGCCGCTGGCGTCGAAGGCCGAGGTCGAGTTGCGGTGTGCGCGTTCCAAGGCGGACTGCACCGGCTTGAGATCGGTCGCGGTGATCAGGGCGTCACAGCCCCACCCGATCGACAGGCTCCACACGGCGCCGGGGAACTGCTGATTGGTGGCGTCGAACATCTCGGCGATGCGCTCGTAGGTGCGACCGCCCTCCAGCGTCGGACGGGCGTTGACCACCACCATCCGGGCGTCGGGCGCAATCGCATGTGCCACTTCGAGATCCATCACCGTCTCGGCGCGTGACTCACTCGGCTGACCGCCCACGAGGATTGGCTTGAGCGGTGGCAGTCCGGACATCGACGCGAAGTCGTCGAGGTCACCCTGGTCGTACCCGCTGAACGCGAAGAAGACGATGGTCTGTCCCTTGCCCGTAAATCCCGCCTCGGTAAGGGGATTGGCGTTGTACGCCGTCAGCAGGGCCGTCGGCGTCAGCCCCTGGCTGGGCACGTCGAGCGGGATGAAGTCGGGGCGCGCCTCGCGGTGGGGGGTGAAGCCGAGGATGCGGCCGAGGTCGGTGACCGTGGTGCGGACCGCGGCGGGCACCTCGGGTTGCTGGGGGGAGGCGTAGAAGACTTGCCCCTGTTTGCCGCGGTAATCGTGTACGGGGACGTCGAAGGCATCGGCGACGACGTGGGGGGCACCCTCGACGATCGCCCAGTCCTCACCGCTTTGCCACCGTACGTCGAGTCCCTTGGTCGCAGCCCAGTGCAGCAGCGGGTCGGGCCGGGTCGACTCCCGGAGGCCGACGGTCAGCTGCGCGTGATCCAGCCGCGAGGGACCGAGATCGTCTGAGCTGGCCAGAAGATTGGCATAGGGACCGGCGATGGTCACCGCGGGTCGAGCCGGCGGTTCGGATCGGTGATCCGAGATCAGGACGGTCACCCCGGCGATCAACGACATGGTCAACGAGCATCCGGCCACGCGTGCGGCGATGCGTCGATCGAACATCAGGGACTCCCGGTCACCGTCGTCGACTCTGCAGGGACGCCACTGTGTGACGCCCCTGCAGAATGTCGAATTGCCTTGCGGCGACCGGAGTTAGGAACTGCTGCCGTTGCGGTGAGTTCCGGGCTCGCCGGTGGGAGCCGGCGGTGCCTTCACCGGCGGAGAGAAGCTGTTCGCCCCACCGGGGGTGATGCTCTTCTCCGTCGGGGTGACGGACGGCGCAGTGGTCGTCGTCGTGGTCGTGCTGCTGGGTGCGGGCTTCTCGCTGCTGCTACAGCCAGCGGTGAACGCACCCATCGTGATGATCGCACCGCCACCGATGACCAACGCCACGCGACGAGTGAAACGATCTGCATTCATGTTCTATCCCAATCCAATCCCCGAATTGCGATCCGACGACCGTTTGCGGGGCCGTGGGCGGCTGGACGCCGCCGTCAATATCATGCCACGAGATGAGCAAATCGCGTACTGAATGCCCGATTCGGCGACCAGACGCCCCAACTTGCCGATAGCGGCCGAGCCGTCGCCCCGGTGAGGCCGACGGCAAACCGCCGACGAATCAGGCGGCGACGCGGGCCAGCCGCACGGCGTCGTAGCGGTCGAGCAGGGCGGCGGCGACCAGGTTGTGGGACCCGAGCGGTTCGGCCATCGGGATGCCGAGCTCGGCGGCCGTGGCGGCGACGCGATCGGTGATGCGGCCGTGGGCCAGGAACCACGGTGCGACGACGAGACGTCGTGCGCCCCTGCTCCGAAGCCGGGTCGCGGCCTCGGCGACGGTCGGATGCGGGCCGGTGGCGAAGGCCACCTCCACCGCTGCCCATCGCGTCCGAGCGGTCAGCGCGTCCGCCAGTGTCGCCGTCCTGGCGTTGGCGGCCGCACTCGACGATCCGACAGCGACCACCACGACCCCCACGTCGCGACGGTCGGCCGGCGCCCCGGCGGCGGTCACGCGTTGTCCGAGCAGCGTGACCAGGTCGGGGTCCTCGCCGAGCGCTTCGGCGACCTCGACGGTCGCGCCGGACTCCTCGATCACCGCCGGCAGGTCGACCCTGGCGTGATGGGCGCTGGCCAGCAGCATCGGGACCACCACCGCGGGTGCACCGCACCGCGCGAGGTCGGACAGCACGTCGCCGACGTAGGGCTGCGACTTCTCCAGGAATGCAGCACGGACCTCGAGTCCGGGCCGCAGCCGGCGGATGCGGCCGGCCAGCGCGTGCGCCACCTCCGGTGAGCGGGGGTCCGCGCTGCCGTGGGCCGCGAGGATCAGAGCGGGGTCAGCCATCGACCGTCACGAGGCGTGAAGCCCGCACTCCGTCTTCGACAGACCGGCCCAGCGACCGCTGCGGGGATCGGCGCCGTCGATGGGCTTCGCCGTGCACGGTGCGCACCCGATCGACGGGTAGCCCTCGAAGACGAGCGGATTGACCAAGACGTCGTTGGCGTCGATGTAGGCCTGCATGTCGTCGTCGGACCAGGCGGCGATGGGGTTGATCTTCACGAGCCCAAAGGCCTTGTCGTAGCTGATCAGTGGGGCGTTGGCCCGCGTCGGCGATTCGACGCGGCGGATCCCGGTCACCCACGCCGAGTAGCCCTTGAGCGCCTTGCCAAGTGGTTCGACCTTCCGCATGCGGCAGCAGGCCGCCGGATCGGTGACGAACAGGTTCTTGCCGAACAGTTCGTCCTGCTTCGGCACGTCGTTCTCGGGCGTGACGTTGACCACGTTGACCCCGTAGACGGCCTCCACGGCATCGCGGGTGCCGATCGTCTCGGCGAAGTGGTAGCCCGTGTCGAGGAACAGCACGTCCACGCCGGGGCGCACCTTGGCGGCCATCGCCACCAAGACCGCGTCCTGCATGTTCGACGCCACGACGTATCCCGATGTCGCCGGCAGCCCGGCTCCGTAATCACCGCCGAACGTCTCGTCGGTCCACCGCAGCAGCTCGTCGGGGCTCGCGCCGTCGAGTTCGGCCGCGCCGCGCTCGGCGATGGCGATCAGGTCGGTCTCGGTCATCACGTCTGTCATCGCTACCTCTGTCCTCTGTCTTCGCGCAAGCGGCTCATCGACTTCACACTCTTCGCGCGAGCGCTCATCGAAGATCAGCTTCATCGGCCCGAACGGCCCACGTTGCAAAACGCTCGCCGTCCTCCCTTTGTTTCACGAAATTGCGGACCACCCGCTCGATGTAGTCACCGAGCTCGGTGCTGGTCACCTTGTGTTGACGCAGCTTTCGGCCGAACGCGCTGTCCAGGCCCAGGCTGCCGCCCAGGTGCACCTGGAAGCCCTCTTCGGGACCGTTTCCGTCGTCGACCATCTGGCCCTTGAACCCGATGTCGGCAATCTGGATGCGGGCGCACGAGTTCGGGCAGCCGTTGATGTTGATCGTCACGGGGACGTCGAGTTGAGCGTTGAGGTCCTCCAGACGCGTCTCGAGCTCCGGGGCCAGCAGCTGCGAGCGGCTCCGCGTCTCGGCGAACGACAGCTTGCAGAACTCGATTCCCGTGCAGGCCATCAGGTTTCGCCGCCAATGCGACGGCTTGGACGGCAACCCCAGCGCGTCCAGCCCGTCGCGCAAGGTGTCGAGCTGATCGTCGGGCACGTCGAGGATGACGAGCTTCTGGTACGGCGTGAACCGGATCCGGTCCGAGCCGGCGGCCTCGGCGAGGTCGGCGACCTTGGTCAGGATCGCGCCCGAGACGCGGCCTGCGATCGGGGCGACGCCGACGGCGTTGAGGCCGTTCTTGAGGCGTTGTACGCCGACGTGGTCGATGGGCCGCGGCACCGGCGTCGGCGCGGGTCCGTCCAACAGCGGACGCTTGAGGTACTCGGTCTCCAAGACCTCGCGGAACTTGGGGATGCCCCAGTCCTTGATGAGGAACTTCAGCCGAGCCTTGGCGCGCAGGCGGCGGTAGCCGTAGTCGCGGAACACGCTGACCACGCCCTCCCACACGTCGGGCACCTCGTCGAGCGGCACCCACGCGCCGACGCGTTGGCCCAGCATCGGGTTGGTCGACAGGCCACCGCCGACCCACAGGTCGAAACCGGGACCGTGCTCGGGGTGCTCGACGCCGATGAACGCGACGTCGTTGATCTCGTGCACCACGTCCTGCAGGCCCGAGATCGCGGTCTTGAACTTGCGCGGGAGGTTGGAGTACTCGGGCTTGCCGATGTAGCGCTTGGTGATCTCGTCGATGGCGGGGGATCCGTCGATGACCTCGTCGAGCGATTCGCCGGCCAGCGGCGAGCCGAGCACGACGCGGGGGCAGTCGCCGCAGGCCTCGGTGGTCTGCAGGCCGACCTCGTCGAGGCGCCGCCAGATCTCCGGCATGTCCTCGACCCGGATCCAGTGGAACTGCACGTTCTGCCGGTCGGAGATGTCGGCGGTGTCGCGGGCGAACTCCGTGGAGATGCCGCCGAGGGCGCGCAGCGCCGCCGCGGTCAGCGCACCGCCGTCGGAGCGCACCCGCAGCATGAAGAACTCGTCTTCGAGCATGTCGGTGTTGTCGTCACCGGTCCAGGTGCCGTCGTAGCCGGGCTTGCGCTGCGTGTAGAGGCCCCACCAGCGGAAACGTCCGCGCAGGTCGCCCTTGTCGATGCTCTCGAAGCCGCCCTTGGCGTAGATGTTCTCGATGCGCCCGCGAACGTTGAGCGGGTTGTCGTCCTTCTTCGCCTGCTCGTTGGCGTTGAGCGGCTCGCGGTATCCGAGCGCCCACTGGCCTTCGCCCTTGGGTCGCTTTACGGGCTTGGCGTCGGCTTGGGTCATGCGGATGGCCCCTCTCGAGGGAGCCAGCGTAGGAATCGCGCGTCGTCACCGGTGGCTGTCCGGCGGCGCAGATCCGGCGGCCAGCTGAATTACAGGTGGACAGGTCTACGGCGTCAAGGCAGACAACAACAGGTGCATACGCGCTTGAAGTCGACGTGCCGACGGGACACCAGCGAAACGCGGGTGGAAGTCCGGGCGGCAGTCACGCTCGCCATTCTGCCATGAAGCCCGCCATGGACCCCAACCGGCCAAGTCTTGCGCTCACCACGAGCATAATTCGGCTCTGGAAGACTGGACCGATGCTCACCGGACGTTCTGCGGCGCGCCCATTCGGGGTGTACGTCCACGTCCCGTTCTGCGCGACCCGCTGCGGGTACTGCGACTTCAACACCTACACCCCGGCCGAACTGGGTGGTGCGAATCCCGACGGCTGGCTCGAGGCGATGAAGCTCGAGCTCGAATTGGCGGCCCGCCAGCTGTCGGCCCGCGGCTCGGTGCCCGAGGTGGCCACGGTGTTCGTCGGCGGCGGCACCCCGACGATGCTCGGCGGGGAGCGGCTGGCCGCGGTGTTGGACGCGGTGCAGGCCAACTTCTCGTTGGCCGTCGACGCGGAGGTCACCACCGAGGCCAACCCGGAGTCGACCACCCCGGAACTGCTCGACCGCCTGCGCACGGCCGGCTTCACCAGGATCTCGCTGGGCATGCAGTCGGTGGCGCCGCACGTGCTGGCCGCGCTGGACCGGGTGCATTCGCCGGGTCGGGCGCTGGCCGCTGCCGCCGACGCCCGGGCCGCGGGCTTCGAGCACGTCAACCTCGACCTCATCTACGGCACGCCGGGGGAGAGCGACGACGACCTGGCCCGTTCGGTGGACGCGGCGATTGGAGCCGGCGTCGACCACGTCTCGGCGTATGCCCTGGTGGTCGAGGAGGGCACCGCGTTGGCGAGACGGGTGCGCCGCGGCGAACTGCCCGCACCCGACGACGACGTGCTCGCCGCCCGCTACGAACTGCTCGACGCCCGCCTCTCCGCGGCGGGCTTCGACTGGTACGAGGTGTCCAACTGGAGCCTTCCGGGTGGGGAGTGCCGGCACAACCTCGGCTACTGGGACGGTGGCGAATGGTGGGGGGCCGGCCCGGGGGCGCACGGCTACACCGACGACGCGCGATGGTGGAACGTCAAGCATCCCAACGCCTATGCCGGTATGCTGGCCCGTGGCGAATTGCCCGTCGGCGGTCGCGAGGAGCTCAGCGCGCCCGAACGGCACACCGAGGACGTCATGCTGACGGTGCGGTTGCGCGGCGGCTTGCCGGTCAGCCTGCTCGACGCCGAGGAACGGTCGCGGGCCGAGGAGCTGTGCCGCAGCGGCCTGCTAGTGGACCGGGGCGAGGCGATGGTGTTGACCGACCGCGGCAGGCTGTTGGCCGACGCCGTCGTGCGCGAACTACTGGCCTGAGCCGCTAGGGCTGCTGATCGAGCGGGAAGTCCATGTCGTAGACCCGTGCGTGCAGGACGGCCCGGTTGCGCAGCGCGGCCCGGACCGCTTGATGCACACCGTCTTCGAGGTACACGTTGCCCTCCCACCGGACGGCGTGGGGGAAGAGGTCGCCGTAGAACGTCGAATCCTCGGAGAGCAGACGGTCCAACTCCAGCACGGTGGTGGTGGTGACCAACTCGTCGAGCCGGATCTGCCGGGGAGGGATCTGCGCCCATTGCCGGTAGGACAGGTTGTGCTCGGGATACGGCTTGCCGTCGCGGACGCCCTTGAAGATCATCGTCGCGTCCCGGTGAGCACGTCGTCAGGCTATCTGTTGACCGACCGGTTGGCACCGCGCGGCGGTGCGGCGCGTCGGCGCTGCTGGGCGACGTAAAATGACGACGACTGGGAGGTGAACCATGGGTACTGCAGATGATCGTCGTTTCGAGGTGCTGCGCGCCATCGTCGCCGACTTCGTCTCCACGAAGGAGCCGATCGGTTCGAAGAGCCTCGTCGAACGCCACAACCTCGGCGTGTCCAGTGCCACCGTGCGCAACGACATGGCCGTTCTGGAGGCCGAGGGGTACATCACCCAGCCGCACACCAGCTCGGGTCGGGTGCCCACCGAGAAGGGCTACCGCGAATTCGTCGACCGCCTCGACGACGTCAAGCCGATGTCGTCGGCCGAGCGCCGCGCGATCCTCACGTTCCTGGAATCGGGCGTCGACCTCGACGACGTCCTGCGTCGGGCGGTCAGGCTGCTCGCTCAGCTGACCCGCCAGGTCGCGATCGTGCAGTACCCGACCCTGTCCACGTCCTCGGTGCGTCACCTCGAGGTCGTCGCCCTCACGCCGGCGCGCCTGCTCTTGGTCGTGATCACCGACTCCGGCCGCGTCGACCAGCGGATCGTCGAACTCGGCGACGCCATCGACGACGGACAACTCTCGACGCTGCGCGAACGGCTCGGGCAGGCGCTGGAGGGCAAGCCGATCACCGCCGCGTCGGTCGCGGTCTCGGACCTGGCCTCACAGCTCGTCGGTCACGGCGTTCTCGGCGACGCGGTGGGGCGGGCGGCCACAGTGCTCGTCGAAACCCTGGTGGAGCACTCCGAGGAGCGTTTGCTGCTCGGCGGCACCGCCAATCTGACGCGAAACACCGCCGACTTCGGTGGATCCCTGCGTTCGGTGCTGGAGGCACTGGAGGAGCAGGTCGTGGTGCTGCGCTTGCTGGCCGCTCAGGAGGAGGCCGGTAAGGTGACGGTGCGCATCGGACACGAGACCGCGGCCGAGCAGATGGCGGGGACGTCCGTCGTGAGCACCACCTACGGCAGCTCGGGCAAGGTGTTCGGCGGAATGGGTGTGGTGGGTCCCACTCGGATGGACTATCCGGGAACCATCTCCAACGTCGCCGCGGTTGCTCTGTACATAGGTGAAGTCCTGGGCGCCCGCTAGGCCCCGGGAACGACGGCGACTGCGGATTCACGAAGCTAAGAAGGGTTTGGCGTGGCACGCGATTATTACGGCCTGCTTGGAGTGAGCAAGGGCGCGAGCGACTCGGAGATCAAGCGCGCCTATCGCAAGTTGGCGCGCGAGCTGCATCCCGACGTCAACCCCGACGCGTCGGCACAGGAGCAGTTCCGCGAGATCGGCGTCGCCTACGAGGTGCTGAGCGACCCGGAGAAGCGGCGCATCGTCGACCTCGGCGGGGACCCGATGGAGAGCGCCGGGGCGGGTGGATTCGGAAACGGCTTCGGCGGGGCCAACTTCGGTGGCCTCGGTGACGTCTTCGAGGCGTTCTTCGGTGGTGGCGGCGGCGGGGGTCGCGGTCCGGTCGGCCGGGTGCGTCCTGGGGCGGACTCCCTGCTGCGGATGCGACTCGATCTGGCCGAGTGCGCGACGGGCGTCACCAAGCACGTCACCGTGGACACCGCGATCCTGTGCGACCTGTGCCAGGGCAAGGGCACCCACGGCGACTCCAAGCCCGTCACCTGCGACACCTGCGGTGGCCAGGGTGAGGTGCAGTCCGTCCAGCGTTCCCTGCTCGGTCAAGTCATGACCTCGCGCCCCTGCCCGGTGTGCGCGGGCGTCGGCGAGGTCATCCCGGACCCGTGTCACCGTTGTGGCGGTGACGGGCGGGTGCGCGCGCGCCGCGACATCAGCGTCAAGATCCCGCCCGGCGTCGGTGACGGCATGCGGGTGCGGCTGGCGGCCCAGGGCGAGGTCGGCCCCGGCGGCGGCCCCGCGGGTGATCTCCACGTCGAGGTGCACGAGACCCCGCACGACGTCTTCGTTCGTGACGGCGACGATCTGCACTTCACGGTGTCCGTGCCGATGGTGGACGCGGCGCTGGGCACCACGGTCTCGGTCGACGCGATCCTCGACGGTGACACCGACATCGTCGTCGCCCCAGGAACGCAGCCGGGCTCGGTCACGACCCTGCGTGGCCACGGGATGCCCAACGTGCGGTCCGGCGTGCGGGGCAATTTGCACGCCCACATCGAGGTCGTCGTTCCCACGCGGCTCGATCACCAGGACACCGAGCTTCTGGGCAAGCTCAAGGAGCACCGCGTCCGCGACGTGGCGGAGGTCAAGTCGACGCAGGCCGCACCCGGCGGCGGAGGTTTGTTCAGCCGGCTGCGCGAGACGTTCACCGGCCGCTAGCCAGGCCGGGCCGCCGTGAGTCGCGCACTGTTCTACGTCGACGCGGTCCCCGAGGTCGGCGCTCTCGTCGCCGTGGACGGTGACGAGGGCTTTCACGCCGCCTCCGTGCGCCGCCTCCGTGTCGGTGAGGAACTCGACCTCGGCGACGGGACGGGCACGGTCGCCCACGTCGTCGTCGACGCCGTCGCCAAGGGCTCACTGACCGCCCGCGTGCTGAGCAGGCGCGTCGTCGCGCCGTCCGCCCCCGACGTCACGGTCGTGCAGGCTCTGCCGAAGTCGGACCGCTCGGAGTTGGCGGTGGAACTGGCCACCGAGGCGGGCGCCGACGCGTTCATCGCGTGGCAGTCGGATCGCTGCGTGGCCCGGTGGGACGGAGCGGCCAAGGTCGAGAAGGGACTGCGGCGCTGGCAGGCGGTGGCCCGGTCAGCCGCCCGGCAGTCCCGCCGACCGCACGTCCCGCCGGTCACCACGCTGATGTCGACCAAGGAGCTGGCCGCGCACGTGCGATCGGTCGTCGACGGGACGACGGTGCTGGTGCTGCACGAGTCCGCGACCGTCCCGCTGGCGGCAGCCGGCGTCGCCGAGGCCCGCTCGCTGATGTTGCTGATCGGCCCCGAAGGCGGCATCGGCGAGGACGAGCTGCGTGTGTTGACCGACGCCGGGGCGACCGCCGTGCGGCTCGGTCCCAGTGTGCTGCGGACCACATCGGCGGCCGCAGTGACGCTTGGCGCACTCGGCGTCCTGACGTCGCGCTGGTTGATGTGATCGTCATCGCCGCGAAACGTCCAGGTTTCTTCTCTACCGGAATTAATCGTCTGATCAGTGCGTTCGTGCAAGCAGACCGGTCGGATGGCTCCACCGCCGGTCGACTTCACCACAGAGGGCACGAAAGAAGAAATGAAGAACACGAAGAAGATCGGACTTGCCACCCTCGTTGCCAGCGGCTTTGCTGCGGGCATTCTTGGGGTCGCCGCTCCGATGCAAGCGACCGCATCCGCCGAAACGCTGCCGGTGCTGGAAATGCCCGGCTACTCCGCCGGTGTCGACCACGACCGCAAGGTCAAGTCGGTACTCCCGGCCGTCAACATCGCCCACGCCGACAACACCGTGCAGCAGAGCCGCTGACACGCACCACTCGACGAAGGGGCACCCAGCACGGGTGCCCCTTCTTCGTTGGGTCGACTCGTCCTTTGAGGTGGCGTGGTGACCAGCGGTAAGCTGTCGGCAGTAGCAGCACATATCTGAGCACGGAAAGCAGGCACTGAACACCACGTGACGCCCCGCGAGACGACCGCCGCTCCCCACAGCACCGCCTCGGACAGCACCGTGCGTAGCAACATAAGTGTTCCGCCCGACCTGATGGTGGGTCTGCTGGGTTCGGCCGACGAGAACCTGCGCGCCCTGGAAGCCCTGCTGACCGCCGACGTCCACGTGCGCGGCAATGCCGTGACGCTGTCCGGCGAATCCGCCGACGTGGCGGTCGCCGAACGCGTGATGACCGAGCTGATCGCCGTGGTGTCGCGCGGGCAGACTCTCACCCCCGACGCCGTCCGGACGAGCGTCGGAATGGTCACCGGTACCGGCAACGAGTCACCCGCCGACGTCCTGACGCTGGACATCTTGTCGCGGCGGGGCAAGACGATCCGGCCCAAGACGCTCAACCAAAAGCGCTACGTCGACGCGATCGACGCCCACACCATCGTGTTCGGCATCGGTCCCGCGGGCACCGGCAAGACGTACCTGGCGATGGCCAAGGCGGTCAACGCCCTTCAGACCAAACAGGTGTCCCGCATCATCCTGACCCGGCCCGCGGTGGAAGCCGGTGAGCGCCTTGGCTTTCTGCCTGGCACGCTGAGCGAGAAGATCGACCCCTACCTGCGGCCGCTGTACGACGCGCTGCACGACATGATGGACGCGGAGCTGATCCCGAAGCTGATGAGCGCCGGCGTCATCGAGGTGGCGCCGCTGGCCTACATGCGCGGCCGGTCGCTCAACGACGCGTTCATCATCCTCGACGAGGCACAGAACACCACGCCCGAGCAGATGAAGATGTTCCTCACCCGCCTGGGCTTCGGCTCGAAGATCGTCGTCACCGGTGACTCCACCCAGGTCGACCTGCACGGCGCCAAGTCGGGTCTGAGCGCCGCGATGGAAATCCTCGACCGCATCGACGACATCCACTTCTCCGAGCTCACCAGCGCCGACGTGGTGCGGCACCGATTGGTCTCCGAGATCGTCGACGCCTACGCCAGGTCCGAGGCGCCCGCGCTGAACCGGGCCGAGCGCCGCTCGGGTACGGGGAGGCCGCGCCGATGAGCATCGAGGTGTCCAACGAATCGGGCGTCGACGTCGCCGAGAACGAATTGGTCAGCGTCGCACGGTTCGTCATCTCGAAGATGGACGTGAACCCCGGCGCAGAGCTGTCGATGGTGCTGCTCGACACCCCCGCCATGGCCGATCTGCACATGCGGTGGATGGACCTGCCGGGACCGACCGACGTCATGAGCTTCCCCATGGACGAGCTGGAACCAGGCGGTCGTCCCGACGCCCCGGAGCCCGGGCCGTCGATGCTGGGCGACATCGTGCTGTGTCCCGAGTTCGCGGCCAAACAGGCTGAGAAGGCCGGACATTCGCTCGGTCAAGAACTTGCCCTGCTCACCGTGCACGGCGTGCTGCACCTCTTGGGGTACGACCACGCCGAACCGGACGAGGAGAAGGAGATGTTCGCCCTTCAGCGCGAACTGCTCGAGGAATGGGTGGCCGACCAGGTCGCCGCCTACCACCAGGACCGCCAAAGCGAGAAGGATCGCAGACTGTTGGACAAGTCCCAGTTCTTCGACGAACCGTGACCGGACTAGCCTCTCTCGTCGGCGCTCTCGCGCTCATCGCACTCGGCGGCGTATTCGCCGCCGTGGACGCCGCCATCAGCACGGTGTCCATCGCGCGAATCGAGGAGATGGTCCGCGAGGAACGGCCCGGCGCCCCTCGGCTGGCCCGTCTGGTCGAGGACCGGCCCCGCTTCGTCAACCTCATCGTGCTGTTGCGCATCACCTGCGAGACTGCGGCGACCGTCCTGCTGGTCGCCTTCCTCTACGAGGATCTCGGGCTGACGTGGGGGCTGCTCGCGGCCGCCGCGATCATGGTGGTGGTCAGCTTCGTCGCCATCGGCGTGGGGCCACGCACGCTCGGACGGCAGCACGCCTACTCCATCGCGTTGGGCGCAGCCCTTCCGCTGCAGGCGATCTCGGTGCTGCTGACCCCCATCAGCCGACTGCTGGTGTTGATCGGCAACGCGCTGACGCCGGGTGTGGGTTTCCGCAACGGCCCGTTCGCCTCTGAGATCGAACTACGCGAGGTCGTCGACCTCGCCCAGCAGCGCGGCGTCGTCGCCGACGACGAGCGCCGCATGATCCAGTCGGTCTTCGAACTCGGCGACACCCTGGCCCGTGAGGTGATGGTGCCCCGCACCGAGATGGTGTGGATCGAAAGCGACAAGACGGCCGGGCAGGCCACGTCGTTGGCGGTGCGGAGCGGGCACTCGCGGCTGCCCGTGATCGGCGAGAACGTCGACGACGTCGTCGGCGTGGTGTTCCTCAAGGATCTCGTCGAGCAGACCTACTACAGCAACGGGGGCGTCGACACCCGCGTCGGCGAGGTCATGCGCCCGCCGGTGTTCGTTCCCGACTCCAAGCCCCTAGACGCCCTGCTGCGCGAGATGCAGAAGGACCGCAACCACATGGCGCTGCTGGTCGACGAGTACGGCGCCATCGCCGGGCTGGTCACGATCGAGGACGTGCTCGAGGAGATCGTCGGGGAGATCGCCGACGAATACGACACCGACGAGGTCGCGCCCGTCGAAGAGCTGGGCGACAAGCAGTTTCGCGTCAGCGCGCGGTTGCCGCTGGAGGATCTCGCCGAACTCTACGAGCTCGAACTCGACGACGATCTCGACGTCGACACGGTCGGCGGGTTGCTGGCCCACGAGTTGGGGCGGGTGCCGCTGCCTGGTGTCGAGGTGACCTGGGACGCGTTGCGCCTGCGCGCCGAGGGCGGCCGGGACCACCGCGGCCGGCTGCGCATCGGCACCGTCCTGGTCAAGCCCACCGAGCGGGAGGAAGACGACCAATGAGCGAATTCCGCTCCGGCTTCGTCTGTTTCGTCGGCCGACCCAACACCGGAAAGTCGACGCTGACCAACGCTCTGGTGGGTGCCAAGGTCGCGATCACCTCGAACCGCCCGCAGACCACGCGGCACACGATCCGCGGCATCGTGCACCGCCCGGAGTTCCAGATCATCCTCGTCGACACCCCGGGCCTGCACCGGCCGCGGACCCTGCTGGGGGAGCGGCTCAACGAACTGGTCAAGGCGACCTACTCCGAGGTCGACGTGATCGGGTTCTGCATCCCCGCCGACGAAGCCATCGGCCCGGGGGACCGCTGGATCTACGAACAGATTCGGGCCGTCGCGCCGCGGACCGCGTTGACCGTCGTGGTGACCAAGGTCGACAAGGTGTCCAAGGAGAAGGTCGCCGCGCAGCTGCTCGCCGTGGGTGAGCTGACCGGCGGCGCCGCCGAAATCGTGCCGGTGTCGGCGGTCTCGGGGGAACAGGTCGACGTCCTCACCGGGGTGCTCGCCGCGCAGCTGCCACCCGGCCCCGCGTTCTACCCCGACGGCGAGTTGACCGACGAGCCCGAGGAAGTCCTCATGGCCGAGCTCATTCGCGAGGCCGCGCTGGAGGGTGTTCGCGACGAGCTGCCCCACTCCCTGGCCGTCGTGATCGACGAGGTGGAGCAGCGCGAGGGGTACCGAGACAAAAACGGAGACCTCAGCTCGATGATTGATGTCCACGCGATCCTCTACGTGGAACGGGACTCCCAGAAGGGCATCGTCATCGGCAAGGGCGGGGCGCGATTGCGTGAGGTCGGGACGGCGGCCAGGCAGCAGATCGAAACGCTGCTCGGCACCAAGGTCTACTTGGATTTGCGGGTCAAGATCGCCAAGAACTGGCAGCGTGACCCGAAACAGCTTGGCCGGCTTGGCTTCTGAGCGCTTGCGCGAAGAACATCTAGCCTGAGCTGAGCGCTTGCGCGAAGAACATCTAGCCTGAGCTAGCCGGGCAGCGCGTAGATGCAGTGCGCGCTGCCGCCGATTGGTTGCTGGGCGACGACCTTGCCGTTCAACACGATTCGGCAACCTGGACCCGGGTTGTCGCGACCGGTGGCGACCACCTGCAACAGGTGCGTGTCGGGTCCGATGGTCATGGACCTGGAGAAGGGCAGTGGGGTGTGGTCGCCCACGAAGGTGCCGTCGGGATCGGTGACGATGTTGAACACCTCACCCGGCCCGGTGACTTCGAAGACCACCTTGCCACCGGCTTGCGCTGGCGCCGCGAACGTCGTCGGCAGGGGCACGTTGGTCTGCTTGCGGGACGCGGCCGCGGCGTTGTCGGCCAGGGTCGCGCTACGGACCGCCGGGGTGACGCAGATGGTGTCACCGTCGAACGCTTCGCGCCAGACGTAGCCCTGCGAACAGGATTCCGGCCCGGAACCTGCCTGTGGGTCCTTGTTCGCACCGGCGTTGGCATTCTGGGCGGCGATCGCGTCGCGGACGCCGGGCGTCACGCAGACGGTGTCACCTGGTCGCGCCTCGCGCCAGACGAATCCCTGCACGCAGGTGTCCGGGCCGTAGGGGAGCGGGTCGGCGACCGCAGGCGTCATGACGTTGAGGGTGACGGCCCCGGCGACGACGGTCGCCGACGCCGTCGCCGCGGCAACCAGGCAGGTGGAACGGGTGATCTTCATGGCGTCCTCCGATGTCGTCCGGTACGCGGCCCAGGCTAGGGGCGACGCGCGGCCGGACATATCGGGTGTTTCCCTATCCTCGGGCCGCCTCCGGCGTGCCCCACCAGACCGCGGGTTCGTCGGCGCGCCAGGCGCCGCTCGCCTCGAGCGCGGCCGCCAACGCCACCAGTAGCGGTTCGCTGCCGGCCGGACCCATCAGCTGAACACCGATCGGCAGTCCGTCGGAGGTGAACCCGGCCGGGACGTTGACCGACGGCCAGCCGAGCAGGTTCCACGGCCAGGTCACCGGGCAGGCGCGGATCATCGCGCGGTCGGTCGACAACCCGCCGCGCCGGTCGAAGTCGTGGACCCTCGGCGGTGGCAGCGCCGTCGTCGGGGCGAGCACGACGTCGGCGAGGTTGAAGATCCACCCGATTCGACGTCGGGACTCGGCCTCGCGTGCCCGGGCGTCGCGCAGGATCTTCTCCGACAGCAGCCGTCCCATCCGCAGGTTGGCGACCGTGCGCCGGTCGAACGTCACCCCGGGTCCAAGTCGTTCCGCCCACTCCAGCAGTCCCGAGGTCGACCGGGACAGGAAGTTCCAGGACGTGCGCAACCCGTAGTCGGGGTCGGCGGGACGAACGGTGTGGCCGAGGTGTTCGAGGTGTCCGGCCATCCTCTCCAGTGCGGCTCGAATCTCGGGGTGCAGAGTGGCGCGAAAGCCGGTGAAGGGAAACTTCGTTGACATTGCCACCGTGAGCGGGGCCGGGGGCTGGCTGACGTACTCGGCCGTGGTCACCGGCGGTGGCTGGTGGCGGTCGCCGGGGGAGTTGCCCGACGCGGCGTCGAGGACCAGTGCGGCGTCGGCGACCGTACGGGCCAGCACGCCGTTGACGGTGATCCCGTTGAACGCCTCGGGTAGCGGCCAGGTCGAGATCCGGCCGCGCTGCGGCTTGATGCCCACGAGATGCGTCCAGGCCGCCGGGATCCGAACGCTGCCCGCACCGTCGGATCCGATGGCGGCGGTGACCAGTCCGGCGGCCACCGCCGCGGCGCTGCCGCCCGACGACCCGCCCGGCGTGTGCGCGGCCGACCAGGGATTGCGGGTGTGCCCGAACGCCGGCCCGCTGGTGAACGGCCACTGTCCGAGCTCGCAGGTGTTGGTCTTGCCGACGATGACCGCACCCGCCGCGCGCAGTCGCCGGACCACCTCGGCGTCGGCCGTGGCCGGCGACACCTCACCGGAAGCGCCGAAGCGCGTGGGCACCCCGGCGACGTCGACGTCGTCCTTCACCGCGATGGGGATGCCCAACAGGGGGAGATATTGTCCTGCAGCGCGTTTGCGGTCCGCCGCTGCGGCGTCGGCGAGCGCCTGCTCGGTCATGACGACCCGGAAGGCGTTGAGCGTGGACTGGCTGGCTTCGATCGCCTCCAACGATCGGGTGGTGAGGTCGACGGAGGTGGTCTTGCCGCTGGCCAGCCGGTACTGCAGCTGGGTCAGGGTGGGGAGGTGCGCGCGGCGGGGCCGCGTGCTCGCCCCGGGGGTGGAGGTGGCTGACATTTGCAACGAGAATATCCGGACCGCTCACCCCGGCGTGGTCGGTGCGGGTGGTCGGACCTAGGTGGGACACTGTGTGCATGCGGTTGTACCGGGATCGAGCGGTCGTGCTGCGCCAGCACAAGCTCGGCGAGGCCGACCGGATCGTGACACTGCTCACCCTCGAGCACGGGTTGGTTCGTGCCGTGGCCAAGGGAGTGCGTCGAACCAGGAGCAAGTTCGGCGCCCGACTCGAGCCGTTCGCGCACATCCACGTCCAGCTCTATCCGGGCCGCAACCTCGACGTCGTCACCCAGGTGCAGGCCATCGACGCGTTTGCCGGAGACATCGTCAGCGAATACGGGCGGTACACCAGCGGGTGTGCGGTGCTCGAGACCGCCGAGCGGCTGGCCGGTGAGGAACGCGCCCCGTCGCCCGCTCTGCACCGGCTCACCGTCGCGGCGTTGCGGGCAGTCGCCGACGGCACCCGGCCGCGGGAACTCGTCTTGGACGCATATCTGTTGCGGGCCATGGGAATTGCGGGCTGGGCTCCGGCGCTCACCGAGTGCGCGCGCTGCGCGGCTCCCGGGCCGCACCGGGCCTTTCACGTCGCCGCGGGCGGCAGCGTGTGCATGCACTGTCGGCCGTCGGGTTCGATAACCCCGCCCCAGGGCGTGCTCGACCTGATGTCGGCTCTGCACGACGGGGACTGGGCTGCCGCGGAGGCGTCGACCGCGTCCTACCGCAGCCAGGCCAGCGGGCTGGTGGCCGCGCATCTGCAATGGCACCTCGAACGCCAATTGCGGACCTTGCCGCTGGTCGAGCGCGCCTATCGGGTCGACCGGACGGTCGCCGAACGACGACATGCACAGTTCGGGCAGGATGAAGCACATGGCTACGACACGGGGCAGGGGCAAGAAGGAGACGTTCCCGCAGTTGCCTCCGGCGCCTGAGGACTATCCGACCTTCCCGGACACGTCCACCTGGCCGGTGGTCTTCCCGGAACTCCCGCCGCACACCAACGGCAGGTTCTCCCGGCCGCCTCAGCACCCGTCGAAGGAATCGGCGCCGCTGATTCCCGCGGGGCAGGTACCCCAGCACGTCGCGGTGGTGATGGACGGCAACGGCCGATGGGCCACCCAGCGCGGGCTCGGGCGCACCGAGGGGCACAAGATGGGCGAGGCGGTGCTCATCGACATCACCTGCGGGGCGATCGAGATCGGCGTGAAGCACCTGACCGTCTACGCGTTCTCCACGGAGAACTGGAAGCGCAGCACCGAAGAGGTGCGATTCCTGATGGGCTTCAACCGCGAGGTGGTGCGCCGCCGCCGCGAGAACCTCAACGCGATGGGCGTGCGGATGCGGTGGGTCGGTTCGCGGCCGCGCATGTGGAGCAGCGTCATCAAGGAATTCGACATCGCCGAGAAGATGACCGTCGGCAACGACGTCATCACCATCAACTACTGCGTGAACTACGGCGGCCGCACCGAAATCGTCGAGGCCGCCCAGGAATTGGCGCAGTTGGCCGCCGACGGCAAGATCAAGCCCGGTCGCATCAACGAGTCGTCGTTCGCCAAGCACCTGCACCGCGACGACATTCCCGACGTCGACCTGTTCATCCGTACGTCCGGAGAGCAGCGGGCCAGCAACTTCTTGCTGTGGCAAGCCGCATACGCCGAGTTCGTGTTCCAGGACAAGCTGTGGCCCGACTACGACCGGCGGGACCTCTGGGCGGCGTGCGTGGAGTACGTCAACCGCAACAGACGGTTCGGTAGGGCCGAATGAGCCTGCTCGATCGGTTGGCCTCGGCGCTGGGGGAGGCGACCACGGTGGTCGCGGAGTCCGACGGCGCGCTGACCGTCACGGTGGACGGCATGGTGGCCTCGCTGCGCGTGGTGGTGATCGCCGAGGGGCTGGAGATGGTGTCGCTGACTTCTCCGCTGGCCTGGGATCTGCCGCTGTCGGCAGAGATTCGCGATCTGGTGGCCGAGCAGGCCGGCCAGGTGATGCTCGGGACGGTGACGCTGGTGGGCAAGGCGGCCGACGACGGCGTCGCAGACGTCATGCTGCGCTACAACTTCCCGGCCGCGGGCCTGTCCGAGGAATCGTTGCGCACGCTGATCTTGCTGGTGCTCACCACCGGCGCCGAGGTTCGGCGCACCCTCATCCGGTGATGGTCATCCGGATCGTCGCGGGTGTCGTCCTCGACGACCGCGGGCACGTGCTGGTGGTCCGCAAGCGGGGGACGTCGGCGTTCATGCAACCAGGCGGCAAGATCGAGCCGGGGGAGCGACCGCTGGAGGCGCTGGCCCGGGAGGTCGGGGAGGAACTGGGAACCGGGGTCGACGAGGCGTCGGCGCGGCCGCTGGGCCGGTTCACCGCGGCGGCGGCCAACGAACCCGGACACGTCGTCGACGCCGATCTGTTCGCCGTCGACCTCGTGGGCGTGCCCCGGGCATCGGCCGAAATCGACGAGATGCGGTGGGTCGACCCACGCTCACCCGAGGGCGTGCCTTTGGCGCCGCTGACGGCGCAGACGGTGCTGACGCTGGTGCTCGACGGGCTCAGCTGACGTCGGCGGCGCAGTCGGCGCACACCCCGAAGATCTCGATGGTGTGGCTGACGTCGGAGAAGCCATGTCGGGCAGCCACTTCCGCGGCCCAGGCCTCGGCGGCGGCACCCTCCACCTCGACGGTGGAACCGCAGGTGCGACACACCAGGTGATGGTGGTGGTGTTCCGAGCACCGGCGATAGACCGACTCGCCGGTATCGGTGCGCAACGTGTCGAGCAGCCCCGCCGAGGCCATCGACTGCAGCGTGCGGTAGACGGTGGTCAGGCCGATGCCCTCGCCCTGGCGGCGCAGCTCGTCGTGCAGTTCCTGGGCGGAGCGGAATTCCTCGACGTTCTCCAGCAGCGCCGAGATGGCGGCGCGTTGGCGCGTGGAACGCACGGCGGTGGTGCTCATCGGTCCTCGCCTCCCTCGTGGTGGTGGGCGTATTCACCTGCATGTGCCACCGCGGCCAGCACGATGTCGCTGAGGTGGTGGTCGACGAGGCGGTAGCGGACCTCGCGTCCGGAGCGTTCCCCGGCGACCACCCCGGCAGACTTCAGAATGCGTAGATGCTGGCTGACCAGAGGCTGAGCCACGGCGAGCACGTCGACCAGTTCGTGCACGCACCGCGACGATTCCCGCAGTTGGAGCACGATGGCGATCCGGACGGGCGCGGCCAGGGCGCGCAACAGATCCCCAGAGTGGTCCAGCACCGCGCGCGGCGGCACGTCGAGAGCAGGTGCGGCGCCAAGCTGGTGGTCGGCGTGCTCTGAGGCCGGCGGCGCAGTCGACTTGGAAACCGTTTTCATCAAGGCCAGAATACATGCGTCGACGCGCATGTCAATCGAGCCCGCACCGCCCGCTACGCTGTTCACCCGTGGCCTCCATCATCGACACCGTTGCCAATCTCGCGAAGCGCCGTGGCCTCGTCTACCAAGCGGGCGAGATCTACGGCGGCACCAAGTCGGCGTGGGACTACGGGCCCTTGGGCGTGGAGCTCAAGGAGAACATCAAGCGGCAGTGGTGGCGGTCGGTCGTCACCGGCCGCGAGGACGTCGTCGGACTGGACAGCTCGATCATCCTGCCGCGGGAGGTCTGGGTGGCCTCCGGCCACGTCGCGACGTTCAACGACCCATTGATCGAATGCCTCAACTGCCACAAGCGGCACCGGCAGGATCACCTCCAAGAGGCCTACGCCCAGAAGAAGGGGCTGGCCAGTCCGGACGACGCGCCGATGTCGGAGATCGTCTGCCCGGACTGCGGCACCAAGGGGCAGTGGACCGAGCCGCGCGACTTCAACATGATGCTGAAGACCTACCTCGGACCGATCGAGAGCGACGAGGGCATCCACTACCTGCGCCCCGAAACGGCGCAGGGCATCTTCGTCAACTTCGCCAACGTGGTGACGACGTCGCGACGCAAGCCCCCGTTCGGCATCGGCCAGATCGGCAAGAGCTTCCGCAACGAGATCACCCCGGGCAACTTCATCTTCCGCACCCGTGAGTTCGAGCAGATGGAGATGGAGTTCTTCGTCGAACCGTCGACGGCGCCCGAATGGCACCAGTACTGGATCGACGCGCGGCTGCAGTGGTATGTCGACCTGGGCATCGACCCGGACAACCTACGGCTCTACGAGACACCGAAGGACAAGCTCGCGCACTACTCCGACCGCACGGTCGACATCGAGTACAAGTTCGGTTTCCAAGGCAATCCGTGGGGTGAGCTCGAGGGCGTCGCCAACCGCACCGACCACGATTTGTCCAATCACTCGAAGGCTTCCGGCACCGACCTGTCGTTCTACGACCAGACCACCGAGACGCGCTACACGCCGTACGTCATCGAGCCGGCGGCCGGGCTGACACGGTCGTTGATGGCCTTCCTGATCGACGCTTACCACGAGGATGAGGCGCCAAATGCGAAGGGCGGCACCGACAAGCGCACGGTGCTGAAGCTCGATCCGCGTCTGGCGCCGGTCAAGGCCGCGGTGTTGCCGCTGTCGCGCAACGCCGATTTGTCCCCCAAGGCCAAGGATCTCGCCGCCGAACTCCGCACGTCGTGGAACATCGAGTTCGACGACGCCGGTGCGATCGGCCGGCGGTACCGCCGTCAGGACGAGATCGGCACGCCGTTCTGCGTCACGTTGGACTTCGACTCGCTCGAGGACCACGCCGTGACGATCCGCGAGCGCGACGCGATGACGCAGGAGCGCGTCGCGATCGACGCGGTGTCGGACTACCTCGCGGTGCGACTCAAGGGCGCCTAACCAGTAGCGTCGCCACGATGGCGTGTCCGAGACGCCTTCCGACTGACCGCCATCGACGACGATCTGCTGGTTGGGCATGGCACCGGCACCGCGGAGGCCAGCAACTCGATCACCGAGCCGACCCCGTCTGGCGTCGACAATTCCGCTGCCGCTGTCGCCGCCATCGATGCGGCGTAGGCGCCGTAGCCTGCCCGTCACGCTCGTGTGCCTCGGTGCGGTGACCTTTCATTCCCGAGACGTCGCCGGGTTTTGGCTAAGGCAACGGCATTGATACCGAAGACGGCGTCGACCTACATGCACTTAATCCGCCTGGCGCCACCCGCTCGGTGCCGCACACCGAGGCGCCACCGATCATGAGCCCGTGTATCGTCGTCTCCGTTGTTCCAATAGGTGCGAGAGCTCGACAGGATGCAAAGTGCTTGTGCTGAGAATCGACCGCGCAGCACGCTCAACTGATTCGATGTTCTCTTCGACGAATTCATCGAGCACATGGTCTCTCCGCGCCGCGTCCAGGATCTCGACCAGCCATTCAGAGTTAGAAGCAAAGGCCCGCTCGAAATCAAATTCAACCTCCACGAGCTGATCCGTGACTCCAAGTGTCGATCCCAGCAGTAGGCATGCGGCGCCGGTCCATGACGAGAACGGGGCCAGCAATGTTGACAGTCGGACAACCCGCTCAACGGCATCGTTCCGTGACACTGCCCCCGTGGCGACTTCAGCCCAGAGCCGTGCGATCGGATTCTCTGCGACCCTTGGCTCAGACAGTTCGATGGTCGGCACGGCGCAGCCGGATTTCCGAAGTTGCCACGCCAACCACCCAATGCCGAGCAGGTACTCGTTGGGTTGGGTGAGCCGGCCGCGAGTCACAAGCGCGATTGGACCCCGGTCGATGTAGGAATCTGCCATCAGCCGCCCCTTCGAGGCGTCGAGGTGTCGCATGACGGAGACGAGTCGGCCGGCTTGCCACGGCGAAAGGCGCGGCGGGTCTTGCTCGCATAACATCACAGCGATATCCGTCGCGATGTCGTCGCGCCCGGCCTGGTCGAGGGCAATTAGTAGCGGGGCGATGGCCGGCGCGTCGCGGGCCCAGCCATTCCGCAGTCTTCGCACCAGCCCTGGCCCGTCCAGGTGAGTGGCGAATTCGGCGGCTAAGCGTGGCTTCAGGGCCTGCAAACCGAAAAGCAGCTTGTGTACCGACCACGGGCTGCGCATCATCGAAATCACCGATGCACCTGGGGGACTGGTCCAGGCATTTCGGAGTAAGTCTTCGTCTTTGCGGGTCAAATGCATGCCCACCACCGCCAGGTTCCGAAGAGTTTCTCCTTGCTCGACAGGATGATCCGAGTCGACCAACCACCACCGACGGTTGGTCCATACGGGTTGCTTATTGAGGCGATCCACGACTGCCGCACTAAGCCTTGGATTCGCCTTCGATACGCTGGCGAGCAACTGCAAGCCGTAGGCGTGCGACGCCGAGCGGTCGTTAATCATTCGGACTATTGCATGCGCGGCCTGGGTTCCGTCGCGGGCCGCATGCAAATTATTCAGAGCGGCCTCAGCCAGCACCGGATCGATCTTGCGAAAGATGTCGATGGCCTGGCTCAGTTCCTCGGCCCGCTTCGCTTGACCGAGCCGCGACCCCCATTCGCGCCCATTTGGGGCCACTCTGCGCAGAAGCTTCGGCCCGGGAGTCGCGTGGCCGCCGTAGCCGAGTGTCGCTGTGCACGCTTGGACGGCCTCGAGAAGGTCGACCACTGACCATGAGCGAGAAGTGCCCGCACCTAGCCGCACCTTTGCGAAATCTTTCGAGAAACTCACGCATAGTTCGGGAGCGACAGCAGTCGCGAGCCTTTGATAGGCGGCCATCGCGTTGGGTTCGTTGACAGCACGCATGCGCGTGGAAAGCTCCCGCTCATCTATGTCTCCCGCGCGAATTCGCCCCGACATCATCTCGACAAACGTTTCTCCAAGATTGTCGTCCTCGCACAGCAACCATGCCAGCCGGGCTATGCCAGCGTCCGCGAAGTTGGACTTGAACTGCTCGACAATCTTGTCCAGGAGTGGACCCGCGATGCGGACGAGATGGAAGTTGTCCAGGTCGGCCAATGCGAGTGCCCTCAGCACATTCTCGACGACCGACGTTCGAGGTTCAGTGTGAAGTGTGTCCCATAGAGGCGCCAGCCGATTGGCAAGGGCGACGGAGAAGCGGTCACCACCGGCGTTGAACTCGATGTCGAGATTCGCGCAGGCCTGCAACAGGATGCCAGCGGACCGGTGATCACCGGTTGCCAGTGCCGTCACGAATCGGTTCAGCACCTCGATCTTTGGCGCTCCCGTGGCGTCGTAGTGAAGCGCAATCGCAAGTCTGGGGCTCAGTTTATTCAGTGTGTGGATGAGGTGGCCCATCGCGATCGGCGGCGTTGCCGGGACGATGCCCTCGATGGCCGAACCTATGTCAGCACGTCGTACGTCACGCATGCGGCTTGGCGCGTGTTTGCGGAGCAGCATGAGTCCGCTGGCGAGCCGCATCGCGTGCGTGCGGGGAATGCGATGCGCCAGTTGCAGTTCCACCTCTTTCGGCGTGATTTCACCTTCACCAATGGCGGTGGTCAGTGCCAAATGAGCCAGGAAGTCGTATGCATCACCTCCGGAGGGTGCCGTCTTGACAAGGGTTCGGAATGACTTGCTGGAGACGACCACGCTCTCCAACGGGTCATCCCCAGGGCCGCGCCTACGGTCCATCCGCCGCGTGAGTTCAATGATCGATAATGCGGCGAAGCGGTCGTCTCCGCTATCGCCGCGGGATTCACGAAGAGACACCCGGCACAGATGAGTGATGATCTTCTTCGTCAGATCCCACCTGCCGGTCCGATCGAGCGCCCGGATCAGCCCCATCGCATGCGAAGGCGATGCACCGTGAGCAACCGTCGAGATATCGTCCTCCAAACGACGAAAAGCTCGCTGCCAGTGTGCATCTGGTTCGTCTACATCGTGAACGACGAAGTTGTCGTTCTTGTCCAAGAGCTGAACGACTGAAGTCGCACCTGCGACGGTGAGACCGCGCCACCCATATCCGTTCAGTCGTGTAAATATTTGCAAGGCAAGCCTGCCGCGATCAACCTGATGTAGGGGAGCGGACATCAGGCTCAGAGCGCGCGCGAGTTTTTGCGTAGCCACATCACCCGCGCACATAACCTGAAGCAACCGTTCGCGATTGGTTCGCACGAGCTTGTCCAGGATCTCGGCATCGTTGATAAGCGCAGTGCCTCGCAACATAGTCAGAATGGACTCGACGTCTTCCTCCCGCAGTAGTCGCGCAAGTGGTCCGTTGAGCGCCTCGAAAACCTGGTCGGCCCAGCTACGCCGCTCATTGAGCAAGCTCGCCATCGCGGCCGGACTTGGGAGCAACCATCGACTTTCTGCGACCTCGCGAGCGCCGAGCCGACGCAACTGATTCTCGGTAAGCGGGAGGAGATCAATGGTGGGAGCTGCGACGCCGATCGCCGAGTATGCCGCAAGTGCTTTGGCTGCCTGCATCGCGGCATCATCAAGACCGTCGCCGCGCATCTCGAGGAACGCCGCCTTTAAGGAATCGGGGTCGCCAAAAGGCCCACTCTGACAAACGAAGTCAAGCAAACGAATCATCCACCAGAGGTCACCTGCACACGCTCTCGCGAGGATCCCGGCATATCCCTTGGCTTTGGAGAACCTGATGGGGAACTCTTCGATTAGTCGATCGACCAGACCCTCCATTGTCTTGTAGTCGTAGCGAAACCGCAGCACCTGGATGCTCTGCTGGTTCAGACGCTTCGTGCTAGCCCGTTTGGTTGTATTCAGTACAAGAACCGAACACCCCAATTCTGCTACGCCCACTATCGATTCCGCGAGGTCGGCGTCTTCTTCAGAAGCGTCGATTCCCTCCGCGATCAGCAGCCACGGTTGATTCGGTTCGATTGGTAGAACGGTTAATACGAGACCCATGATGCGCAGCAGTGCGGATTTCTCTGGCAGAGTGCCGTCCTCGAAACGAACCAGTCGTACGGCGTGTCCGCGCTCTGACATTGCATTGGCTACCGATCGTGCTGTCCACGACTTACCGACGCCCGGCGGGCCACCGAGAATCATGGGCATGCTGGGGTAGCTGGTGAGGAAGTCCATCACCTCGTCGTGATAAGCGCTACGCACCCCGATGCGCACTCCGTCATCGTCGATCAGCGCAAATGGATCTGGGTCGTACCCATCGGAGACGGTCACTCCGATGGACTCGAGTTGTCCTCGAGCTCCGGTGACCTCGACGGCGAGCCAATCCTCTCGCCAGAGCGCAGCAGCTGCGCCGCGCAAGGTCGTCGCGGCTATTTGCCAGAAGCCGACCTCCCCGGCCGGAATGCTTGTCCTTGCGGCCAGCCGCTGTCGAAATCCGTCGGCGCGGACGGCTGCCAGTTTCAACCTCGTAGAATTCGCATCCATCTCTTCGATTCGACCCTCGCGCGATAGGGCTCCCGTGACAGCGCAGTCAAGTGGTGGCAGACCCAGTGCTCTTTCCAAGACGTAGAGCGCGATGGGCAGACCCACGGATCGCTGGTCGAGGTCCGGAAGAGCTGCCGTTCCAACGATTCGATACTCAAGTCGCGACACGAGGTCAACCCTGGAGGTTTCGACGCCAAGGTTTCGCAGTAGCATCAGCGCCGCGTAGTGGCCCTCGGTGATTGCATCTCGAAACACCTTGTGCAGTTTCGGTTGATCGACATCGTCGTGGATACATTCGCTTCGGACGCCCGACGCTTGCCCAAGCGTGACGGACAGGCCGGTGACTAGACCGTATCTCCCGTCGAACAAGGTCGGCACGTCGACGCGGAACAGACGCGAGGCAAGCTCGCGTTCATAGACTGTCAGCTCGCCGCTGTGGCTGAGGACGTCTTTGAGTTCGGAGCGGACGTCGCCGCGAAGTGCGCCTGTAGACGCCGTCAGTTCAGCACCTCGGTGGACTAAAGCCCTGGCCAGATTGTCGTAATCGTCAGGTCCCAACCGCGCGGCGTTTTCCAACAGCGTCGTCGAAGAAGTCTGCGACAACGCTTCGACTAGGGCAATCGCTAGCTCGAGATCGTCCTCGCCGAGGATCGGCGCGCCGCCGTCGCCCTCGGCCGCCCAGAGCGCATCCGACCCCACTCCCGTCGCCAAGTCGAGGGGTCCGTGCCCGCCCGACGCGTCGTTGGGAATGAGCCAGTTCGGTATTCCATAGCCGACTGCCCTAGCGACCTCTGCATCGTCAGAGCGGACCATTTCGCCTGCCTGCACCATCACCTTTAGCCCTTCGGCAACGGCAGCGGCAGTTTTCCCAGACACGGAGCTGAATTGCAATCGCTCGCTCTCGAACTCGGAGGCAGCCAGATGCCATCGGATGAGGGCTTCCAGCAAGTGATCTCGTGGCGTCATGGCACTGAACTCATTGTTCATCGACGTGTAGTGCCTGTTCCAAGTGGCGAATGACATCGGAGCCGACCGGAATCAAGAGCTTCAGCGCCGCATTCGGATCGGTCGGGACGATTTGACCCGTGGGAAGATATTGCAAACGCGCACCACCGCTCCGCTGATAGATGGTGAGGGCATCGCTCTGCCGGACTCGCACCTGCGCGACCACTGTCAGGGCGGTGGCGAGGCGATCCAAAACCGTGTAGTCGAGGTGCCGTCCCAACGGGATTCGCGGAAGCGGGTAATCGGCCGCGAGGTAACCGCCACGGTCGTCCTCTGCACCTGTGCGGATAATCCTAATGTTGGGAGGATCAAGCGGCGTTGGCGGTGGGGTCCAATCATCGTCATTCTGTGTGGCTTGGCCTAGCAGGTCTGCCGGGAGAACGTCTCGATCGGAGGAATCTAGCCGCCACCGGGTCCACATGCTGCCTGAGACCGGCTGCCAGGTAGCGTCGTTCGTCGCAGAAGTGCGCGCTGCAAACGACTGCCAAAGCATCGTCGTGGAAGGCGACAAGAGCGGCGGCACATCGGGCGCGGAGTCCACATCGTCGGGTACGTTAGGTGGGCCGACCGAAGAGCGACGCAACAGCGTGGCGTCCGCAGGTGCCCAGGCCGCAACTTCGTCCACGATCGCCGCAATCGCGGCAGCTCGCTGTTCGCCCTCGCCGAGCATCCGATAGCCCATTGCGAGGCGCGCCACCGGGTCGAGTCCGGTTAGTCCATCCAAATTTTCGGGAGACGACCAGCCGCCAGATAGTGCATCGACTATTAGTTCACTGCGCGCGTACAGGTTTCGGCTTTCCAGCGAGAAGCCGGTTCCCAGCGGAACGCAGGTCACCGAGGCTCGCGCGACGTCCGGTCGATCGTCATCCCAGGGTACGAATACGTGACTTTCCATCTTTGAGGGCGTCGCGATGGCCTGTGCACGCAGGCCACGCCCGGCGGCGTGGTACGCGAGCATGTACGTGCCTGCAGCCACATCGATACAAAAGCCGGCATACCCGCTAGATCTATCTAGTTCACCATCTTGGTGGAGGCGTACTATCAGCTCACCTTCCAACGTCAGTAGCCACACCTTGGGTGCGCGCAACCTAGCGGTTCCGTCGCGGCTGCGGGCGAAGAAAAAGAGCCGACTGTCAACTGCGCGAGTCAGCGCGCGGTGTGATATTTCCGTTGCTGCGTCTGCCTGCGCACCGGGCGTGGTCGGTGCGATCGTCTCGATACTTGATACCGTCGGGCCGATCGTGACCTCGAGTCCTGGCCACACTGCGATCGTTGAGCGCTCTACGTGTCCCGGATGTCGGACTTCCACGCCATAGATTCCGGCCGGCAGACTTTTCCTTGCGGCGCCAGAGAGAATCAAGGGTTTCGGCAATGTGGGACCTGACATCCGAACCTCTGCTGGCGTTTCGGGCGAGACGACCGCGACAAGACCATCAGGCATTTGCCGACACCGTAACTGACAGGCGATCGATACCACCGTCGACGTCGACTATCGTCCTCCTGCGCGAGGGTAGGGCCAGCACCATGTACTGCCCCGGGGCGAGTCCCACGGTGGTGGCAGGCGCCATCAGCTCGGCAACGAGTTCGTAGGCAGCGGTAAAGACGAGTAGCGTCTTCTCCTCAGGGGCGAGCTCAAATGTGACTGACCGTTCGACGGGCGCACTTACCGTGACAATCACGAGATCATTTGCTGGACCGGAGAACTCGCGCTGCGGCTCTTGATGTAGGTCGTGTTCCGCCGCCAATGCTGGGACCTTGCGCTGGAGGTAGCGTGCCAGCGAATCGGTGGTAACGACCCAGTCACCCGATTGCCGCACTGCGGCTGCCCCCTCTAAACCAGAGATCAGAGCACGACTGAACAATCCGCGCATCGTAGTGAAAACCGGTGCCCGCTCGTAAGCCGACTTCTGGAACTCAGAAGCGTAAAACGTGTACTGCTTGACCGCGAGGCTTTGAGGGGTGATTGGTGTCCATGGCGGCTTCGTGCCTTTGGCGACCCAGTCATATTTTCGGCAACAGTCGAAGAAGAAGAGTTGCTCGGAAAACGGTGCGACAGAAGCCAGCCCGTCGCGATACTCGCGGGTGTTGAGACCGTGGTTGAGCTTGTCACCAGCCGCGTTCGCCGCGAGGAGCACGAGGTGTGAATAGCTCGCGGCTATACCGTGTCCGGCGAAGTAAACATAGAGCCTACGGGACGCTCCACGGTCGCGAGCGCGGTCGACGATTTGCTCGAAAGCGTCCGCGAGCTTAGCCGCTACCGGCTTGCCCTCGTCGTCAGCGGCGGCAACGAATTCGATGTTCTCAGGCGGGACGCCAGCGCCATCCACCAGCCACGAACGAAATGCGCTTGCGTCGTGCTGGGGACCATCCAGACGGGCCAGATCGACGTAATGGGACACTCCGAGCACGACCCCAAAGTCATTGGCGGGCATCAGGGGATGAGCGCAGCGAGTTGCGCGTAGACATCTTCACACCGCCAGTACTCGCTATGGGAGTCCGGAAACGGAGCCCTGGTATTCACCAATACGTCATGGACGTTCGTGAAGCACGATTCGGCATAGAAACTCAGCAGGTCGTTGGGATCGTACATGTTTATCCACGTGTCGACTGGAAGAGGCGGGATCAACTTGCCAGTATGAGCATCTCGTGGCGCCATGTCGAAGAAGCCCCATTCGGCGAACAACCCGACCTGGCTGCCGACCGTGGCGAGGTTGGACACCGGGTGCCGACTGAAGCAATAGTCGAGTCCGATCACGCCGCCAAGGCTGTGTCCGACAAGGCAAACGTTGCCGTGCCGAGCAGCGTCCTTCACGGCCGCGTCTACACGATCGAGAATTTGTTCCCGGTGCTGGGTGTACACAATTATGTCGCCTACGGCGAATGCCATTGTCTGCATCACGCGCTTGCGAACCCCAAGTCGCATCGCAGCGGTCATTGCTCTTTTGCCTGCCCGACCGATGCTGCGACTCCCGCCAAGGCGTCTGTCGAGGACGTCGCCCACCCTGGCGAATGTGTCCTGCCAGCGGAAGTCGCTATCGAATGGAGCCCCGAGTGCCGCACGCCGTTTGGACAGGGCGGACGTGATCGCCCACTGGAGTGTCTCGAGTAGGTCCTCCACGTCCGGTTGCGTTTGTGTGTTTGAGGCATCTGCGATTGCCTGGGTCACGGCGTCACGAAACCACGTCAGAGGTATCGGATCAGGCCCGTCCACGAACGTCGCCGACATCTTGTGAAGGTCGATGACCATGTCGTCCAGGGCGGCGCTCAACCGGGCGGCACGTCGCTCTGTTTCAGGGTTCGCGACAAGCGCCGCACGAGCAGCCATCGCTCGAGACGCCCGATCGTGAGCGTCGTCGGCTGCGCCATCGGCTCTGACGTCCAGCAGCATCGCGGCCACGTCGTCTCCTGTCGCGACGCCGCCGCGACCACCGTCCGAGAATCCAGGGATGGACGTTCCATCGAACTGGAGTCTCGACGCGAGATCGGACCAGTAGCAACCATGCACAGCAATCGTGTGCCGGTGTTGGCGGACGCCTCGGCTTACGAGGCCGACCAGCTCCTGATGTCGCTGGTGCCGCACGGTGATCCCTGGGATGAATACGATTGCCAACCGAGCCCCAATCTAGACAGCGTGTTAGCGCAATTACTAGCAGTTTCGGCGAACAGAACTAGGAAGAATCGCCGAGTCATCGCGGAAAAGGCAGTTTTTGGCAACAGCCTCGGGCCCTTGCCGCGGTGGATGCCACGCGACGAAGCCAGCGGTGAACTCAATCCGCTCGCCGGTCCGCAGGCCGAGTCACCGATGGAGAGCGAGGCGAGGCTGATGAGGTCGCTCGTGGCGTGCCAACGCCCCTATTGCAATTCGACACCACCGACCTGAACGGTTGCCTGTGGATTAGTCGATTTCGTCTGACCGGCAAGCAGCTTAATGGTCGAGTACGACGGATTCACCTTTCACGGCGACCCGGACCGCTCAGACGCGACCGACAGAAGCGCGACCCTCCACGAACTTGACTGGAACGTGATGTCGATCGCCTCCGACGACGTGCGGCGGCGGCCCGTGGAGACCGTGCGCCGCATCGACCTGGAGTGGCAGCTCGTTTGGGCGGCGTGAGGGTGCACAGAATGCCAAGAACTCGGGCGTGTCGCCGTACCAACACGCACGCTCGCGGGGGGAGGGGGTAACGGGTTAGAACCGTCCGCCGCCGCCACCCCAGTCGCCGCCGGAACCGCCGAACGACCCTGGGCTCCAGTCCCCACCGCCGCCTCCGCCCATGCCGCCGCGCATCGCGCCGGAGAGGATGTTGCCGATCAGGATGCCGCCGAGGACGGCACCCATGTTGCCGCCGCCTCCGCCGCCGAACCCACCGCCGCCGTACCGGCCGGTGTACTGACGCTGTGCGGCACTGACGTCGGCGTGGGCCATCGACTGGGCCTGCACCGCCAACGTCGCCGCGCCGTTGGCGCGCTGGATGCCCTCGGCCGGGTTGGTCGCCCGCACCGCGTTCGCGGCCTCCAACTGCCGCACGGCTTCGGCCAAACGGGTGCGGGCCTCGGGGCCGACGCTGCCGCGGCGCGTGTCGACGAAGTCCGACACCGACCGCACCTGCGCCTGTGCGTTGAGCAAGGCCTGGTCACACGCGCGGTTCAACCGGGCGGCGGCCTCGACCTCGTCGCTGATCGCCGCGAGCAGCTGATCCAGCGTCGCGTCGGCCTGCGTCAACTGGGTGAAGGCGCCCAGCGGGTCGGCGGTCCCGGCGCTCTGGGCGTGGGCGACGGCCGCGACGGCGGCGTCGCGGGCCGCGCTGAGTTCGGCGGCGCGCGGGACGTCGCCCCTGGCCAGCTGGGCGGTCGCGGCGGTGATCCCGTTGCCGATGTCGGCGATCGACGCGGGCAGTGCGGCCACCGCACGGTTGATGTCGGTGGACGCGCTGTCGACCGCGTCGAGGAGGGTCCGGGCCTGGCCCAGTCCGGACTCCGCCGCGCGGACGGCGTCAACCAGCCCGCCCTGGCTGCCCGCAGGCTTGGCGACGAGGGCCCGGGCCTGGCCGATGTTCTGGTCGGCGAAGGCCAACCGCTGGCGGGCGTGTTCGACGTTGTCGGCGACCGACGCCAGCGCGGTCTCGGAGAACTGTGAGTGCAGCGCGGCGAGGGTCCGCTCGGCGGGTTCGGTCCGCGCGGTCAGGTCGACCATCTGCTGGGTAAGGGTGTCGAGGCGGTCCGGTGCGTTGACGACGAGGTCGCGCAGCTTGCCGAAGGCCTCGCGTTGCGCCTCGAGCTCGTCGTCGGCTCTGGCGGCGGCGACGATGACGCGGGTGAGCAGATCGCGACGCTGCTGCGGCGTCTCGGGGATGGTGTCGTCGAGGATCTGCCGAGCGTTGAAGGCCTGTGTCAGTGCGGTTTTGGCACCGTCGACTGCCTTGGTGAACGGCGCGGTGTCCCGCTCGCCGAACTCCTCCACGGCCAAGGTCAGTTCGTTGTCACTGGTGCGCACGGCGTTGTCGACCTCCACCACGATCGACTTGGACAGGTCGTCGAGGGCGTCCAGCGACAGCGAGGACAGTGCCCGGGGGTCGGCTGGGTCGACCCGCTTGGCGGCTTCGAACTCGGCTTCGCGACGCCGCCGCCGGCGACGGCGCTGCCAGACCAGCAGCGCGAGAACCGCCAGCAGGATCACCGCGAGGACGGCGGCGATGGCCACCCACGACACGCTCGACGACGCCGTGCCCGCGCCCTTCAATCCGGTGGCCGCCGCGGTGGCGGCGCCGGCCCAGTCGCCCTGGCGCAGGGCCGGTTCCACCGCGTTGCGCCGAAGATCGGCCTGCTCGGAATTGCCCATGATGCCCTTGCCTGCCAGTAGCGCGTAGTCGCGGTCCTGGGTGGCCACGGCCAGCAGGGCGTCCTGGTCGCGCTGGAAGTCGTTGATCTCCATCGTCCTTTGCGCCCACGCCACCCCGCTCTGACCGGAGAAGGTCGGGACGAAGACGACCCAGAGGCGCACCCGGCGAGCGTCGTACAGATCGTCGACGGCGCCCGTCACGGTGGCCAGCGCCGCGGAGTCCAGCACGCCGGCCTGATCGGTGATGTAGTTGGTCAGCCGGAGCGGCGGTGACGCGCTGGCCGTGGGGAGGGTGGGCGACAGCAGGGCGCCCACGGTCAGCACTGCGAGGAGCATGCCGAGAACGCGGGCTGCCCTTGGATTCCTGCTCATGACCGCCAATCTAGTGCGCCACGGCCGACGGGCGGCCGAGACCGCCACACCGCCCTGGCAGACTGTCCATCGGTGACGCACTATCTGGACGGCGACGAGGATCGGTACTCGGCCTTCGACCGGGAACGCCCGGTGGTCGAGTCGCCGAAGGGTGCTGCCCTTCCCGGAACCGACGGCGAGCGCCGCACCGACTTCGCCCGCGACCGGGCCAGGGTGCTGCACAGTGCGGCCTTTCGGCGGCTGGCCGACAAGACGCAAGTGGTCGGCCCAAGGGAAGGCGACACCCCGCGCACCCGGCTGACCCATTCCCTGGAGGTGGCGCAGATCGGCCGCGGGATGGCCGTCGGCTTGGGGTGCGATCCCGATCTGGTCGACCTGGCCGGGCTGGCTCACGACATCGGACATCCGCCGTACGGCCACAACGGAGAACGCGCGCTCGACGAGATCGCCAAGCCGTTCGGCGGTTTCGAGGGCAACGCGCAGAACTTCCGCATCCTGTCGCGGCTGGAGCCCAAAGTGCTTGACGCCGAGGGTCGTTCGGTGGGGCTGAATCTCACCAGGGCGTCTCAGGACGCGGTGACGAAGTACCCCTGGCCGCGGGGCGACCGCAGGAAGTTCGGCTTCTACGACGACGACATGCCGTGGGCCGACTGGATGCGCGAGGGTGCCCCGCAGCGCCGGCCGTGCCTGGAAGCGCAGGTGATGGACTGGGCCGACGACGTCGCCTACTCCGTTCACGACGTCGAGGACGGGGTGATCTCCGGGCGCATCGACCTGCGCGTGCTCGCCGACACCGATGCGGCCACCTCGCTGGCCCGGTTGGGCGCCGCGTCCTTCGACGCGGTCCGCTCGGAGGATCTGCTGGCCGCCGCGCAGCGCTTGTCCCAGATCCCGGTGGTGGCCGCGGTCGGCAAGTACGACGGTTCCGTCGCGGCGTCGGTGGCTCTCAAGCGGTTGACCAGCGAGCTGGTCGGCCGGTTCGCCACCGCGGCGATCTCGGCGACCCGGGAGGTCGCGGGCCACGGTCGGCTGGCGCGCTTCGACACCAACCTCGCGGTGCCCGCCCTGGTGCGCTCCGAGGTCGCGGTGCTCAAGATGCTGGCCCTGCAGTTCATCATGTCCGACCATCAGCACCTGCAGGTTCAGGCCGATCAGCGCACCCTCGTCCACGAGGTGGCCTTGGCGTTGTGGGCGCAGGCCCCGAGCAGCCTGGACCCGCAGTTCGCCCCCGAGTTCGCCGCGGCCGCCGACGACGGAGCACGGCTGCGGGTGGTGATCGACCAGATCGCCTCCTACACCGAGGGCCGGCTGGAACGCGTGCACCGGGCGCGCTCGCCGCGGCCCCTAGACTGAGCGGGTGGCTGCTGGCAGGAGCGAAGGGACGCGGGGCGGGCGGATTCCCGACCGCGACATCGCGGCCATTCGCGAAGGCACCCGCATCGAAGACCTCGTCGGCGACTACGTGCAGTTGCGCCGCGCGGGTGCGGACTCGATGAAGGGGCTCTGCCCATTCCACGACGAGAAGTCACCGTCGTTCCACGTCCGCCCCAACCACGGCCACTTCCATTGCTTTGGCTGCGGCGAGGGCGGTGACGTCTACGCATTCCTGCAGAAGATCGAACACGTCAGCTTCGTCGAGGCCGTCGAGATGCTGGCCGACCGCATCAACTACACCGTCACCTACACCGGCGGTTCGACGACGAACGTGCAGAGGGACAAGGGCAGCCGCAGCAGGCTCATCGCCGCCAACGCCGCCGCCCAGGCGTTCTACGCCGAGGCGCTGCAGTCCGACGAGGCCGCACCGGCGCGTCAGTACCTCGTCGAGCGCAACTTCGACGCCGCGTCGGCCGCGCACTTCGGCTGCGGTTTCGCGCCGTCGGGCTGGGACAGCCTGACGAAGCACTTGATACGCAAGGGTTTCGAGTTCAAGGAGCTGGAGGCGGCCGGGTTGTCGATGGAGGGTCGCCGCGGCCCCCGCGACCGTTTCCACCGGCGCCTACTGTGGCCGATCCGGGCCAGCAGCAACGAGGTCATCGGCTTCGGTGCGCGCCGGATCTTCGACGACGACACGATGACCGCCAAGTATCTGAACACCCCGGAAACGGTGCTCTACAAGAAGTCCAACGTCCTCTTCGGGCTGGATCTGGCCAAGCGTGACATCGCCAAGGGACACCAGGCCGTGGTGGTGGAGGGCTACACCGACGTGATGGCCATGCACATGGCGGGGGTGACGACGGCGGTCGCCTCGTGCGGCACGGCCTTCGGCGAGGAGCACCTGTCGATGCTTCGCCGACTCATGATGGACGACAACTTCTTTCGCGGTGAGCTGATCTACGTCTTCGACGGTGACGCGGCGGGCCGCGCGGCGGCGGTCAAGGCGTTCGAGGGTGAGCAGAACCTCTCGGGTCAGTCGTTCGTGGCAGTGGCCGACGAGGGCATGGACCCGTGCGACCTTCGGTTGAAGGCCGGGGACGCAGCCCTGCGCGACTTGGTGGCCCGTCGAACGCCCTTGTTCGAGTTCGTGATTCGCACCGCTCTGGCCG
Source organism: Mycobacterium yunnanensis (assembly GCF_025823185.1). Classification (GTDB taxonomy): domain Bacteria; phylum Actinomycetota; class Actinomycetes; order Mycobacteriales; family Mycobacteriaceae; genus Mycobacterium; species Mycobacterium yunnanensis. Next base: position 447,829 of record NZ_JACKVK010000013.1, on the reverse strand, counting down.
ATCACGACCTGGACAGTGCGGAGGGCCGGGTGTCGGCGCTACGACGCTGCGTGCCGATGGCGGCCAGGATCAAGGACCCGACACTGCGCGACGAGTACGCGCGCCAGCTCGCCGGCTGGGTGGGGTGGGACGACGTCGCCCAGGTCATCGGCCGGGTGCGCGAAACCGCCAAGGCAGGTGGCAACCCGCAGCGGCGCGACACCCGCCGCAACGCCGCCGCCGCGCCGGCGGAGGCCGCCGCCGTTCCCCGGCCCGATCCCAAGGATCCGACGCTGTGGCCGCAACGCGATTCGCTCAAGGCGGCGCTGCAATACCCGGCCATCGCGGGACCGGTCTTCGACACCCTGACCGTGGAGAGCTTCACCCATCCCGCCTACGCGGCGGTGCGCTCGGCGATCGCGGCGGCCGGTGGCATGTCGGCCGGTGGCACGGGCGGGCAGTGGATCGACGCGGTCCGCGAGCAGGCGACCTCCCCACAGGTGGCGAACCTGATCAACGAGCTGGGGGTCGAGGCGTTCCGGGTCGAAGACGACGACCGGCTGGCCCGCTACATCGGCGGGGTCTTGGCTCGCCTACAGGAAGTGTGGGTCGGCAGGCAGATCGCCGAGATGAAGTCCAAGCTACAGCGCATGTCCCCGGTGGACAACGACGAGGAATACAACGCTCTGTTCGGCGACCTGGTGGCGATGGAGACCTACCGGCGCAGTCTGCTGGAGCGGGCCAGCGGCGACGACCTTACTGCGTGATCGTGCTCACCGCGCTATGGTGAGCTCGCCGTCATTTCCAACGAAGGGCACGTCATGACCGTCAGCGCACGCCGAATTGCCACCGCAGGAGCCTTGGCGATCTCCGCCGTCGCCGCTCCGCTCGCGATCGCGTTCGCCAGCGGCGCAGGTCAGGCCGTTGCCGCACCGTGCCTGGCGACGGTCACCACCAACGGCTCCGATCCGGTGTGCGTGGGCTACTCGAATGGCAATCCGACGAACATCGGCACACCTAACTTCGGCACCTTCGGGCCCAACAGCGGCTTTGGTGTCTCCACCGGCAACCTGGCGCCGGGCCAGACCTGGCGTCAGCCGCTCTCCTAGCGCTTCTTCTCGGGCTGCCAGACGGCGGTGTCGGCGTCGATCGGCGTCAGAGTGCCGTCTGGTGACACCCGGTCGGCGATCTTGCGCCGCCCCGCATCCAGCACGGCCTTGGTGGCCGGGCTTCCGGTGACCGCGCGGAACGTCGTCGCGATCTGTTCGTAGCGGCGGCGGCCCGCCTTTGCCCCAAGGACATATCCAACGGCCATGACGGCGGCGACGCGGATCACGGGGTACCTCTCTCGCGGCAGTGCATTGCGTCCATCCTGCCTCGTGCGAGCCAGTGGTGACGGAACGGAGGCGCTCCGCCCCCACTCAGCCCCCGCTCACCTGCCCGATATCGGACTTCCGGCATCCATGCGCTAGAGTCAACGCTCGGTCATCGGGCGCGTCCCGCAGACCGAGTGCTATTCCCCTGTAGCTCAATTGGCAGAGCAGCCGACTGTTAATCGGCAGGTTCGTGGTTCGAGTCCACGCGGGGGAGCTTCAACCGGCGTCACTCCGCGTTTTGCTCCTGATGCTCGTCGGCGTCGGGGATGTGCTCCGGGTGCAACATCTCGGCGTAGCGCAGCTGCTCGGGAATCCCGAACCCCTCGACCAACAGCTCGGCGTGCGGTCGCAGCTTGCGGCACCGGTCGTTGATGCCTCGCGTGACGGCCTTGGAGCGCTCCGTCGACAGGAACCGGTGCTCGATGAACCATGCCTTGTCGTCCTCGATCACCGACAGCGCGTAGAGGTCGCAGACCATGCCGAGGATGTCGCGGGCCTCGTCGTCCTCACACGTGTCTATGCCTGCGACGAACGCCTCCAAGATGATCCTGTCGATGTGCGCCTTGGCGGCGTGCAGCACGTGGTCCTGAACGGAGTTGAACGCGTCGAACGGCGACATCTCCTTGGACTTGCCCTGGAGGCGCCGCGCCACGGACGCGATCATGTACTCCTCGCGATCCTCGAACATCTTGACCTGCGTGCCCCGGTTGAACAACGAGCCCTCCTCCTCGTTGTCCTGGCGCGTGTCGACGATCGTCTGCATGATGGTCTGTGCCGCGGTGCGCTTGAGCACCCGCTCGCCGGCGAAGTTCGCCGCGAACCGCACCCACTGTGCGGGGCTCATGCCCTTGACGTCGTCGGCGTAGGCGGTCAGCAGTTCCTTGGCGACCAGCTGGGTCAGCACGTGGTTGTCGCCCTCGAAGGTGGTGAACACGTCGGTGTCGGCCTTCAGCGCGATCAGTCGGTTCTCGGCCAGATAGCCTGCGCCGCCGCACGCTTCGCGCGCCTCCTGAATGGCGCGGGTGGCGTGCCAGGTGTTGGCGGCCTTGAGCCCGGCGGCGCGGGATTCCAGCTCGCGCTGCTCCTCGGCGTCGGGGTCGTCGGAGGTCTGCAGCTCGTGACACTTGGCCACCAACTCGTTCTGGGCGAACTGCAGGGCGTAGGACTTGGCGATCAGCGGGAACAGCCGACGCTGGTGCACCAGGTAGTCCATGACGAGCACTTCGTCGTCGGCGCCGGGCGCCTCGAACTGCCTGCGCTGCAACGCATATCGCGTCGCAATGTCGAGGGCCACCCGGGCCGCGGCGCCGGCGCTGCCGCCGACGGTGACCCGGCCGCGAATCAGGGTGCCGAGCATCGTGAAGAAGCGTCGGCCCGGATTCTCGATCGGCGAGCTGTAGGTGCCGTCCTCGGCCACGTCGGCGTACTTGTTGAGCAGGTTCTCTCGCGGGATGCGCACCTGGTCGAACTGGATGCGGCCGTTGTCGACGCCGGGTAGGCCGCCCTTGTACTGGCAGTCCGAGGTCGTCACACCCGGCAGGTCGTTGCCCTCGTCGTCGCGGATCGGCACGACGAAGCAGTGCACGCCGTGGCCCTCGCCCTTGGTGATCAACTGGGCGAACACCGCCGCCACCCGCGCGGTGTTGGCCGCGCCGCCGATGTAGTCCTTGCGCGACGAAGGGGTGGGCGAGTCGATGACGAACTCCTGGGTCTCGGGATCGTAGGTTCCCGTGGTCTCCAGGGCTTGGACGTCGCTGCCGTGACCGGTCTCGGTCATCGCGAAGCAGCCCAGCAGCTCCAGGTCGATGAGCTTGCGCACGTAGGCGTCGTGATGGCGCTTGGTGCCGAGGTTCTCGATCGCACCGCCGAAGAGGCCCCACTGCACGCCGGCCTTGACCATCAGCGACAGGTCCGACATCGCCAGCATCTCGATCTGCGTCACCGCGGCGCCGACGTCGCCGTTGCCGCCGTGCTCCTTCTTGAAGCCGTCCTCGGCCGCACCGTTGGCGGCCATGATGCGCATCTGCTCGGTGACCTTCGTGCGGGCGATCACCGTGTTGGGGGTGTAGTGCGGCTTGAAGACCTCCGACGCCAGTTCTTGGCGCATCCGGTTCTTCATGTCGCGCCAACGACCGTCGAGTGAGTTACGAAGGTGATCCGCAGTGGTGGTCATGGTGGCCACGTTATCCCTCGAAACCCGTCGTGAAACTGTGATGTGGCAAACCCAGGCCATCCTCATCGAAACCGGCCCGCCCGCGTGGCGTTGAATCGTCGACATGACCGCTTCGGACGCCGTGCCGCCAGTGCCGGGAACGCCCCACGACTTCGACCACCGGCATGCCGACGTCACGGGGGGATGGCTGCGCGCCGCCACGTTTGGCGCGATGGACGGGCTCGTCAGCAACACGGCGCTGATCGCGGGCGTCGCAGCCAGCGCCAGCACGCACGCCGTGGTCCTCGCCGGGGTGGCCGGTCTGCTGGCCGGATCGTTCTCGATGGCACTCGGTGAGTTCACCTCGGTCACCACGGCCAACGAGCAAGTCGAGTCCGAGGTTCGGGTGGAGCGCCGCAGCTTCCGCAAGTATCCCGACCTCGAGCGGGCCGAATTGGTGGGGATGCTGACGGACATGGGCATGAGCGTCGACACCGCCACCAAGGCCTCCGACGAGATCCACCGAGACGAGACGCGGGCGTTGAACTTTCACCTGGTTCAGGAGCTCGGCGTCAACCCCGACGAGAAGCCGTCGCCGTGGGTGGCGGCCGCGTCGTCGTTCGTCATGTTCGCCGTCGGTGCGGTGATCCCGTTGATCCCGTACCTGCTTGGCTACTCGTCGCTGTGGCTCGGCTTGGCCTGCGGCGGGGTCGGCCTGCTGGTGGTCGGTGGGGTGGCCGCCCGCGTCACCAAGAAGGCGCCGTGGCTGGGATCGTTGCGGCAGTTGGCCTTTGGTGCGATCGCGATCGCGGCGACCTATCTGGTCGGCCACCTCATCGGCACGGCGGTCGGGTAGGGGCGGCTCAGTCGATCTCCACGCCGTAGCCGCCGCGAAGATCCTTGCGGGCGGCGGCGGTCGTGCGGTCGCACAGCGCCAGCAGCGCGTCGACGTCGAGGTCGGATTCCTCGCCGAGCCGCCGCAGCCACGACGCCTCTTCCTCCTTGAGGGCTGTCCACGCCGCCTGGTCGTCGCACGGGGTGCTGAGCTGCTGCTTGCACGTGTCCAGCTGTGCCAACGAATATCCGTGGTCGCGGAACTGCCGGTCCCATTCGTCGAGCAGCTGCTCGGTGAGTTCGCGAACGGGCTCTGCGGCATAGATCAGCACCTCCGCGACGCCGTCGTCCAGACCGAGCCTGCCGCGGAACGCGTACAACTCCTCGATGGCCTCGGCGCGGCGTTGCGCGACGGTCTGCTGCGCGCCGACGAGCGGCTCGGCGCCCCGCCTGACGCGCATGGTCGCCGCGAGGAGAGTCTTGAGGGCGATCTTCTTCTCCTCGCCCGCACGCTGTTCGAAGTCCATGCGCAGCGCGTGCTCGCGGTCGTCGCGCTTGCTCTTCACGTCGATGCGCTTGGTCCAGATCGCCACGGTGGCCGTCGAGAGCACCGAGACCACGGGAACGAGAACGGTTGCGAGGGCGCTCAACCACGTCATGGGGGACAAGTCTCCCTGGCCGACGCCGTCCGTGCCGTGGTTCCGGCCCCGAACGGGTCAGCTGTCGCTGCCGACGGTGATCGCGGCGGCCTCGTCGGCCAGTTCTTCCTCGTCGTCGTCGAGGTGGCGCAGGTGCCCGCGGGTCAGCACCAGCACCCCTGCCCCCAGCATGACGGCGGCCGCGCCCACCCAGAACGGCACGTGGGCGCCGAACGTCTCGCCGAGCACGCCCGCCAGCCACGGCGCGACCGCCGCCCCGCCGAACCGCAGGAAGCTGTAGGCGGCTGACGCCACCCCACGCTCTATGGGGGCCGCCTTCATGACCGTCTCGGTGATCAACGTGTTGTTCACGCCGATGAACAGACCAGCCACCACGACGCACGTGGCCAGGGCCGGCTTGGCGTCGGTGACGACGGCCATCACGGCCAGCAGCGCCGAGAAGGCCACCAGGTTCAGGACGAGCACGCGCACGGTGCCGAAGCGGTGCTGCAGCCGCGGCGCGACGACGACGGAGGTGAAGGCCAGCGCCAGACCCCAGCCGAAGAAGATGAGCCCGATCTCGTGGGCCGTCATGTCTAGTGGAAACGGCGTGAAGGCGAGCAGGGTGAAGAACCCGAAGTTGTACAGCAGGGCCGTGATTCCCACGCCAAGCAGGCCGCGATGCCGCAGCGCGCGCAGCGGGTCGGCCAGGCTGGTGGCGCGCTTGGCGCGTGGTGTCGCGGGGAGCAGGAACGCGGTCACCACGAAGGCCACGGCCATCAGGGCCGACACCCCGAAGAACGGTCCGCGCCACGAGATCGAGCCGAGCACACCGCCGACCAGGGGGCCGACGGCGATGCCGAGGCCGAGGGCGGCCTCGTAGAGGATGATCGCCTGGGCGACCGAGCCGCGGGCGGAGTTGACGATCGTGGCCAGGGCGGTGGCGATGAACAGGGCATTGCCCAGGCCCCAGAGTGCGCGCCAGCCGACGATGCCCGAGACGGTGTCGGACAGGCCCGCCAGACCGGCGCCGGCGATGATGACGAGCAGCCCGATCAGCAAGGTGCGCTTGGGTCCGATGCGGCTCGACACCACACCGGTGATCAGCATTGCGACGCCCATGACGGCCATGTAGCTGGTGAACAGCAACGACACTTGCGACGGGGTCGCGTTCAGGTTGTCGGCGATGGGCTTGAGGATTGGGTCGACGAGGCCGATGCCCATGAACGCCACGACGGAGGCAAAGGCAACGGCCCAGACGGCCTTGGGTTGACGCCACATGGGCGGCAGCTCCTGTTCTGGTTGGGGTCAGTCGGACTGTTGGGCGTTGGCGAGGATCGTGCGCATGACGTCGACCGCGTCGCCCAGGGTCTCTCGTTCGGCAGGGGTGAGCCGTTCGAGGTAGGGGTCCACGGCGGCGGCGCGATCGGCGCGCACCCGGGCTAGGACCTGCCGCCCCTTGGCGGTGATGCTGATCAGCACGGCGCGAGCGTCGGCCGGATCGGTCACGCGAGACACCAGCGCAGCCTCCTCGAGGCGGCGGACCTGGGTGGTCATGGTGGGCTGCGAGCAGTGGTCGAACGCGGCGAGATCGGAGATGCGCGCTGCGCCCTGGTCTTCGATCGTGGACAGCAGCCGGGCCTGGGCGAAGGGAAGTTGAAGTTTCACGCGTCGGGTGGCGAGGCGGTTGAGGCGGGCGACGACCGACAGCAGGTCCGCGGAGAGCGTGGTGTCAGCGGTGTCGTGCGTGGCGGAGCGCTGTGACATGACGCCCAGTTTACATAGAAACTCTATGTAGACCGTGGTGGGCGGATCGTGGCGCTGCTCGTGGGCCGCTGAGATTGCTCTTGGCCGACAGCTGGCAGAATCGTGCAATGGCCAAGACCGGCAGAGCGACCGGCGGCGGCGCACCTCGGCGAGCTGGCTCGATGAAGCCCGACGAGCTCGCGCACGCCGCGATCATGGCCGCCCTCTGCGCTGCCACGGCCATCATCGCCGTCGTCGTCCCGTTCGCCGCGGGCCTCTCGGTGCTGGGCACGGTGCCCATGGGTCTGCTCGCGTACCGCCACCGATTCCGGGTGCTGGTCGCCGCGACGGTCGCCGGGGGCACCATCGCGTTCCTGATCGCCGGGTTCGGCGGTTTGATGACGGTCGTCAACTGCGCCTACATCGGCGGCCTGGTCGGCATCGTCAAACGCCGCGGTCGCGGACTGCCGACGATCACGGTCTCGGCGGTCGTCGCCGGTGCGGCGTTCGGCGTGGTGGGCGTCGGCTTCCTGCTGGCGTTCTCGCGCATCCGCGACCTCATCTTCGCCTCGGTTACTGCCAACATGAACGGCATCGCCGCGGTGCTCGACCGCATCTCGGGCATGGAGCGGGCCGCTCAACAACTGCGCGACGGCTTCGGCACGGTGCTGAGCTACTGGCCCGTCCTGATCATCGGATCCAGCATCCTCAGCATCGGATCGGTCACCCTCATCGGATGGTGGGCGCTCTCCCGGGTGCTCTCGCGGTTGTCCGGCGTGCCCGACGTCCACAAGCTCGACTCCGACGGCTCCACCGAACCCGTCGGCCCGGTGCCCGCGGAGTTCCGCGACGTCCGCTTCCGATACGACGGCGCGGCCCAGGATGCCCTCGGTCCCGTGTCCCTGACCATCGGCGAGGGTGAGCACGTCGCCGTCACCGGGCCCAACGGGTCCGGCAAGACGACGCTCATGCTGGTGCTGTCGGGCCGCGAGCCCACGGCGGGTCGCGTCGAGCGCCCCGGTGCCGTCGGACTCGGCAAGGTCGGAGGCACCGCGGTGGTGATGCAGCATCCCGAGAGTCAGGTATTGGGCAGTCGGGTCGCCGACGACGTGGTGTTCGGACTGCCCCCGGGCACCCAGACCGACGTCGACCGGTTGCTCGCCGAAGTGGGACTCGACGGACTGGCCGAACGCGACACCGGCAATCTGTCCGGCGGCGAGCTGCAGCGACTCGCGGTGGCCGCGGCGCTGGCGCGTCAGCCGACGCTGCTGATCGCCGACGAAGTCACCAGCATGGTCGACCAGCAGGGGCGCGAGGGGCTCATCGAGGTGCTGTCGGGACTGACGAAGAACCACCGGATGTCGTTGGTGCACATCACGCACTACAACGACGAGGCTGCGTCGGCGGACCGGGTGATCGACCTGACGGGCAACGGGGGCAGCGCCGACAACGTGGAGATGGTCAGCACCTCGTCGCCGCCCGATGCGACCAGCCCGCAGACCCGCCGCGGCGGATCGCCGCTGCTCGAGCTGACCGGTGTCGGACACGAATACGGACTGGGCACTCCGTGGGCGTCGACGGCGCTGCGCAACGTCGACCTCGTGGTCAACGAGGGTGACGGCGTCCTGATCCACGGGCTGAACGGGTCCGGCAAGTCGACGTTGGCCTGGATCATGGCCGGGCTGCTCACGCCCACCACGGGCACCTGTCTTCTCGACGGCAAGCCCGTGACCGAACAGGTTGGCGCGGTGGCCATCTCGTTCCAGGCGGCCCGGTTGCAGCTGATGCGCGGCCGCGTGGACATGGAGATCGCCTCGGCCGCCGGTCTGGACTACTACGACCACTCGCAGATCGTCGCCGCACTCGCGATGGTCGGCCTCGATCCGGCGATCGGACTGCGGCGCATCGACCAACTCAGCGGCGGACAGATGCGTCGGGTGGTGCTGGCGGGGCTGCTGGCCCGCAAGCCGCGGGTGCTGATCCTCGACGAGCCGCTCGCCGGGCTCGACGCCGCCAGCCAGCGCGGGCTGCTGGGCCTTCTGTCGTCACTGCGGCGCGACGCGGGGCTGACCGTCGTGGTCATCTCGCACGACTTCTCTGGGCTCGAGGAACTGTGCCCGCGGACGCTGCATCTGCTCGACGGCGGCGTGATGGCCACCCCGACGACGGCAGGAGGGGTCGGATGAGCGCCCCGCAGCGTCAGCCCCGCCCGGTCGTGCTGCTGCGACCGGTGCCCGGGCGCACCGCGATTCACGAATTGTGGGCGGGCACCAAGCTTCTCGTCGTCGCGTTCATCGGCCTGCTGCTGACGTGGTATCCGGGGTGGGTACCGATCCTGTTGGTCGGCGGTTTCGTGTTGGTGACGGCGAAGATCGCCCACATTCCGCGGGGCGTGTTGCCGTCGGTCCCGCGCTGGTTGTGGTTCCTGCTGTTCCTTGGTGCGTTGACGGCGTCCTTCGCCGGTGGCAGCCCGCACGTCGTGGTCGCCTCGGTCGACTTCGGGCTTGGCGGACTGCTCAAGTTCCTCCAGATCACGGTGCTGTCGATCGTGCTGTTGGGACTCGGCGGGCTGGTCTCGTGGACGACCAACGTCGCCGAGATCGCCCCGGCGGTGTCCAAGATCGGTCGACCGTTGCGTCTGCTGCGCCTGCCGGTCGACGACTACGCGGTGACGCTGGCGCTTGCGCTGCGGGCGTTTCCGATGCTGATCGACGAGTTCCGCGTGCTGTTCGCCGCGCGCAAGCTCAGGCCGCGCGACCCGGCGACCAACGCCAGGGAGCGGCGCCACCGCTTCAACCGCGAGATCGTCGACCTGCTGGCCGCGGCGGTCACCGTGGCGTTGCGCCGGGCCGACGAGATGGGGGACGCGATCACCGCCCGTGGTGGCGCGGGTCAGATCTCCGCTTTGCCGTCGCGCCCGACCCGTGCTGACGCCGTGGCCTTCGCGATCGTCATCGTGTTGTGCGCCGTGTCGGTCTACGTCGAGGCGTTCACCCCGCTGGCCACGACCTAGCGATCAACCGGCCCGCCGGGGCCGTTCCGGGTCCCAAGGGTCGTACCACCACCAGTCGGCGCGTTCCCCGAGTGGGCCGGTGCACGGTGGGACGGCGGGTGGCGGTGTCGTGGGTGGCCTGGCCAGCGACGCCCCGGTCAGCTCCATTCCGTCGGCGTCGGTGACCACCAACTGAGTGGCGGTGCCGCTGATGGTGATGCCGCCGGTGTGGTGCAACCGGTGGTGAAACGGGCAGAGCAAGATCAGGTTGTCCGGGTCGGTGGGTCCACCGTCCTCCCAGTGCCGAATGTGGTGGGCATGCAACCCTCGGGTGGCCCCACACCCTGGGACTGCGCAGCAGCGGTCGCGGTGCTCCAACACGCGACGGAGTCGTCGGCTGATGGTGCGGGTGGCCCGCCCCGCCCCGATCGGTTGTCCGTGGCGTTCCATCCACACTTCGCACGTCGCGTCGCAGAGCAGGTACTGGCGGTCGGCATCGGAGAGAATCGGCCCCAGATGCAACTCCGCTGAACGCTTCTCGGGGTCGAGGTGCACCACCACGGTGGTGTGCTGCCCGTGCGGGCGGCGCGCCACATCGGCGTCCCACCCCGCCTCCACCAAACTCATGAACGCGTCCACGGTGGTCGGGAACGGTGGCGCCTGCTCCGGCGAGCTCTCGGTCACGTCACCGGCAGGACGATCACCGTCGTGGCCGCTGTCCCCGTCCTTATCGTGGGCGGTCTTCCAGTCGTTGACCAACGCATCGCGGTGCGAGGCCAACGCGGCCTCGACCTTCGCGGCCTCCACCTTGGGCAACCGGATCCGCCACGTGGTGTGGGTGGCGGTCTCGGTCGTGGTGATCGACCGGTCCGGCTCCCAGGACGGTTTGGCGTCGGGGCGGGGTTCGAGCTTGATGGCGGTCCGCAACTGGGTCACCGTGGCCACCGACGCCAACTGGGCGTAGTGCTCGTCGGATCCGTCGCCGGCGCGTTCGGCGATCACCCCGACCTGATCCAGGGACAGGCGGCCCTCCCGCAACGCGCAACTGGGTCACCGTGGCCACCGACGCCAACTGGGCGTAGTGCTCGTCGGATCCGTCGCCGGCGCGTTCGGCGATCACCCCGACCTGATCCAGGGACAGGCGGCCCTCCCGCAACGCCGCGGTACAGGACGGGAACTCGGAGCGTCGCTCGGCAATGGTGGTGATGGTCTGCGCGTTGTGGGGCGAGATTCCGGTGCGCCAGGCGACCAGTGCGGAAATCGACCGGCACCCGGTGTTGCCCCACAGCCCGTCGCCGTCGATTTCGGCGACGATGTCCACGATGCGACCGTCGATCGCGTTGCGCTGCCCGGTCAGCTCAGCCAACTCGTCGAACAACACCTCTAGACGCTCTTTGGAGCTCAGAGTGGTTGTCGCCGTTGGCATGTATCCATCATGGCAGAAGGGTCTGACACGTCGAAGCTACTAACGGTCGGCGGCCGCGTTCGCGGCGTCCTGGGCGGCCGCGAGCGTGCCGGGCACGTCGCGACGTCCGAGGAACATCTCGTCGAAGTACGGTGTCAGCGCCTGATATCCGGCGGCGAACCCCGGGCCGCCGGGTGCCGCGATGCGGGGTCCGTCCAGTACGTCGAAGAACGGGCTGACGTCGACGCCACGAGCGGCCCAGTGTCGGAAGTACACCGGCTGGGCCTCGAGGACGGCCGGGATCGCCGCGCCACCGCTGCCGAGGAACTCGTTGCCGCGCGTGCTACCCATCCACTCGAGGACCTGGCGAACCGCGTCGGGATGTCGGGTCGCCGCATTGCCCGCGGCGGCAATGCCATTGGTGACGCTGACGCGCCCCTTCGGACCGCTGGGCAGCATCGCCACACCCCACCGGAACGGCGCCTGGTCGGCGATCGCGGCCAGGTTGTACGTGCCCGACTGGAACAACGCCATCCGCCCCTGGAGGAATTGGTTGCGCGAGAAGTCGCCGTTGCCGTTCGTGTCTGCCGCCGGTGGAGCGACGTGGTCGCGGTTGACCAGTCCGACGAGGTAGCCAAAAGCCTGAACGCCAGCGGGGGTGTCGAAGGCGAACCGGTCGCCGTCCTGGAAGGTGCCGCCCGCGGAGCCGATGTAGTTCAGGTAGATGCCCTGGAGGTCGTTCGCGGCGTTGTAGCCCCATTGGCGGATCGTGTCGGGGTCGAATGCCGGTGTGTCGGCTCGGTTTCCGTCGGCGTCGAGCGTCAATCGTGCCAGCAGCGGCCGCAACGTGTCGTCGGCTCCGTCGGGTGACCACCGAAGTGCTCGAAGGTCGTCGGGTTTCACCCCGGCCCGGTCGAGCAGGTCGGCGTTGTAGTAGACCGCGATGCCGGCGTCGGTGAGCTGCGGCACGCCCCAGAGCACCCCGTTGCGGGTGAACTGTCGTACCACCGAGCCGTCCCATGCCCGGGCGGCGTCGGCGCCGAGCGTCTTCCCGACGTCGAGCAGCCTGCCGCTGTCGGCATAGTTGGCGAAGTAGGCGTTGGACAGCCAGAACACGTCGTCGGCACCGCCGCCGGCCACGTCGGTGCGCAGCGTGTCGAAGTACGACGAGTACGCCACCACGTCGAGCCGGACCTCGACGTCGGGATGCTGGCGGCTGAACTCGTCGAACGACTGCCGATAGGCCGCGGCCACCTTCTCGTCCCACAGTCGCACCGTCACCACCGTCTTGTCGGAGGGCTCGGCCGACCCGCCGAGCAGCACCGCCACGCCGAGCAAGACCGCCAGGACGAGGGCCAAGCCGCCGACGAACAGGGTCGAGAACTTGGGCTTGGTCACGTCGGCCCCGTCACTTGAGACCCGTCACCACGATGGAACCGACGATGTGGCGGCCGAACGCGACGAAGAGCACGATCAACGGGACGATCGCGACCGTCGTCGCCGCCATCACCAGCGTCCACTGCGCGTCGTAGCGGGATTGCAGGCCCGCGGTCGCGACGGTGAGCACCTGCCACGTGCGTCCGCTCGTGATGACCAGCGGCCACATGAAGTTGTTCCACTGCGACACCGTCGTGATCAGCGCCAGGGTCACCAGGATCGGCCGGCTCGCCGGCAGCACCACGTGCACGATGACGTCCAGGGTGTTGGCACCGTCCATGCGTGCGGCGCGGATGAGGTCGGTGGGGATCGTCCGAAAGTACTCCCGCAGCAGGAAGATCGCATAGGGCGAGCCGAACATGAAGGGCAACACCAACGCCCAGAACGTGTTCCGCAGTCCCGCCTCGGCCATCATCAGATACAGCGGGACCACGGTGACGGTCGGCGGCACCATCAGCGTTGCGACATACACCCAGAACAACGTGTCGCGGCCGCGGAACTCCATCCGCGCGAACGCATACGCGGCGAAGACGGAGAATGCGAGCTGGCCGAGCAGGATGACCGCCGTCGTCAGCGCCGTCACGACGACCGCGCGGCCGAACCCCGCGTCGGCGAGGCCGAGGTAGTTCGCCACCGTGGGCGGCGACGGCACCGACAGCGGCGACTGGGTGCTGAATTGGCGCGGGGACGTCAGCGACGTCAGCAGACCGAGACCGAACGGAATCAGGGTCAGCACGGCGAGGACGCCGAGCGCCGCGTAGATCGCCGCAGTCCTAGACCAGGTCATAGGTGATCCTGCGGCGGAAGTAGACGTGCTGGACGAGAGTCACGCCGAGGAGCACCGCGAACAGCACGACCGCCATCACCGCCGCCCGACCCACCGCTGCCGCCCCGAAGGCCTCGGCGTAGATGCGGTGGGCCACCAGGTCGGTGCGGCCCTCGGGCCCGCCGCCGGTCAGGGCGTAGACGGTGTCGAAAACCTGAGCGGCGCTGATGATCCCGGTGACGAGGACGAAGAAGAACGTGGGCCGCAGCATGGGAAGGGTGACGTAGCGGAACCGCTGCCATGACGTGGCTCCGTCGAGGCGTGCGGCGTTCTGGACGTCACGGGGGATGGCCAGGATGCCGGCGAGGAAGAACAGCGTCACGTAGCCGACGTTGGTCCACACCGTGACCGCCGAGACGACCGGCAGTGCCAACGTGGGGTCGGTCAACCACTCGACGGGACGACCCAGAACGGTGCTGACCGCGCCGTCGGTGGGGGCCAGGATCCACTTCCACAGCACGGCGATCGCCAGCGGCGAGCAGATCCACGGCAGCACGTACAGCGTGCGCAGCGCGCCGCTGCGCGGCAGGTTCCTGGCCAACATGGTGGCGGCGAACAGCCCGAGCACCGTCTGCAGCGGTACCACCAGCGCGATGAACGCGGCCGTGGCGACCATCGAGGTGCCGAATGTCGCGTCGGTCAGTACCGACCGCCAATTGTCCAGTCCCACAAAGCGGATCGGGCCCAGGAGATCCCAGCTGTGCACGCTCAACCACAGTACGACGAGCATCGGCAGCAGCAGGAACGTCACGACGCCGAACAGGCTGGGTGCGAGCAGCGCGTAACCGGTGACGGCGTTGCGCACGCTGCGGCGTACCGGCTCGTGACCCACGGCGTCATTATGTGCCACTACGGTGGAGACGTGACAGCGCTCAGACGTGTCGACGCCGACTTCCTCGGCCTGCCGCGACACCAACTCGCCGACGCGGCACTCTCGGCCGCGACGGCCGCCGGTGCCAGCTACGCCGACCTGCGGATTCACCGCATCACCACCGAGATCGTGCAGCTTCGCGACGGTGAGCTCGAGACCTCCGTCATCAGTCGCGAGGTCGGGTTCGCGGTGCGGGTCATCGTCGACGGGACGTGGGGATTCGCCTCACACGCCGAGCTCGACCCCACCGTCGCCGCCGAGACGGCACGTCGCGCAGTACGGGTTGCGACCACGCTGGCGCCGTTGAACGCCGAACGCATCGAGCTCGCCCCGGAGCCGGTGTACTCCGACGTGACGTGGGTGTCGGACTACCTCGTCGACCCGTTCGACGTCCCGGCGGCGGAGAAGATCGCGGTCCTCGACGAGTACTCCGGCCGGCTGCTGGCCGCCGACGGTGTCGACCACGTGTCGGCCGGGCTGCAGGCGGTCAAGGAACAGTCCTTCTACGCCGACACGTTCGGCTCGTCGACCACCCAGCAGCGCGTGCGGTTGCAGCCCACGTTCGACGCCGTCGCGGTCGACGCCGCGGCGGGCACCTTCGAGACGATGCGCACCTTGGCCCCGCCGACCGCGCGCGGCTGGGAGTACGTCACCGACGACGACCTGTGGGACTGGTCCGGTGAGCTCGCCGAGTTGCCGTCGCTGCTGGCCGAGAAGACCAAGGCGCCGTCGGTGGTGGCCGGTCCGACGGACCTCGTGATCGACCCGACGAATCTGTGGCTCACCATCCACGAGTCGATCGGGCACGCCACCGAATACGACAGGGCCATCGGGTACGAAGCCGCGTATGCGGGCACGTCCTTCGCGACGCCGGACAAGCTGGGCTCGATGCGCTACGGGTCCCCGGTGATGAACGTGACCGCCGACCGCACCGTCGAATTCGGTTTGGCGACGATCGGTTTCGACGACGAGGGAGTGCGCGCGCAGAAGTGGGACCTGGTGCGCGACGGAGTCTTCGTCGGCTACCAACTCGACCGGGTGTTCGCCCCACGGCTGGGCGAGAGCCGGTCCAACGGCTGCTCCTACGCCGATTCGCCACACCACGTGCCGATTCAGCGGATGGCCAACGTGTCGTTGCAGCCGAGCGCCGAGGACACGACCACCGAGGACCTCATCGCCAAGGTGGAGGACGGCGTCTACGTCGTCGGTGACAAGTCGTGGTCGATCGACATGCAGCGGTACAACTTTCAATTCACCGGGCAGCGCTTCTTCCGCATCCGCGACGGACGTCTGGACGGTCAGCTTCGCGACGTGGCCTACCAGGCCGTCACGACGGACTTCTGGGGTGCGATGGAGGCGGTCGGTGGACCGTCGACGTGGCGGTTGGGTGGGGCGTTCAACTGTGGCAAGGCGCAACCCGGACAGGTCGCGGCGGTCAGCCACGGCTGCCCCTCGGCGTTGTTCCGGGGAATCAACGTGCTGAACACCCGCGAAGAATCAGGACGGCAGGAATGATCAGCGCTCCCGAGGCCGTCGACCTCGTCCTCGCCGAGGCCGCGCGCCGTGGCGGCGCCGACGAGACGATCGTCGTCGTGACCGACCGGGCGACGGCGTCGCTGCGGTGGGCAGGCAACTCGATGACCACCAACGGCGAGACGCGCAGCCGCGACACCACGGTCGTCTCGATCGTGCGGCGCGACAACGGCGCCCACGTCGGTTCGGTCAAGTCCAGTGAAGTCGACGCGTCCGCCATCGCCGGTCTGGTCGCCGCGTCCCAGGACGCCGCGCGCTCGGCGCCGGAGGCTCGCGACGGCGCGCCGATCTTGGCCGGAGACGACGTGCCCGACGACTGGGACGCGTCGGTGCCCGAGACCGCCGCCGACGTCTTCGCCGGTGTCGCCAAGGGTTTGGCCAAGGGTTTCCGGGGTGCCGACCAGCTCTACGGATTCGCCCGCCACGAGGTGGAGACCACGTTCGTCGCGACGTCGACCGGCCTGCGGCGGCGTTTCACCCAGCCCACCGGTTCGGTGGAGGTCAACGCCAAGCGCCGCGGCGCCAGTGCCTGGGTCGGCGTGGGCACACCCGACTTCGTCGACGTGCCAACCGATTCCATGCTCGAGCAGTTGTCGACGCGGCTGGGGTGGGCGAACCGGACCGTCGAACTGCCCGCGGGCCGCTACGAGACCCTGATGCCGCCGTCGACGGTGGCCGACATGATGATCTACCTCGGCTGGTCCATGGACGGCCGGGGCGCACAGGAGGGACGCACCGCGCTGTCGGCGCCGGGCGGCACCCGGGTGGGGGAGACACTCGGCGATCTGGGGCTCACGCTGTACTCCGATCCGACGGCGACGGGGTTGGAGTGTGCCCCGTTCGTGGCGGCGACCAGTTCCTCGGAGCGGGTGTCGGTGTTCGACAACGGTCTGGACGTCGACCGGGTCGACTGGATCCGGGACGGGACGATCAATGCGCTGGCCTACCCGCGGGCGGCTGCGGCCGAGTTCGGCGTGCCCGTGGCCATCCCGGCGGACAACATGCTGATGACCGGTGGTTGGGCAAGCCTGTCGGACATGATCCGTCGCACCGAGCGCGGCCTGCTGCTGACGACGTTGTGGTACATCCGCGAGGTCGACCCCACGGTGCTGCTGTTGACGGGTCTGACCCGCGACGGCGTGTACCTCGTCGAGGATGGCGACGTCACCGCGGCGGTGAACAACTTCCGCTTCAACGAGAGCCCGCTGGACGTGCTGCGTCGTGCCACCGAGGCGGGTGTCAGCGAGGTGACCCTGCCGCGGGAGTGGGGTGACTGGGCGACGCGGGCGAAGATGCCGTCGCTGCGCATTCCGGACTTCCACATGTCCTCGGTCAGTCAGGCGCAGTGATCACGGGGATGAACGGGCAGCCGGTCTACGGCTGAGGGTTCGGCAGGGCCGCGATAGGACATACTTGCCGTCATGAGCATGAACTCCTCCGGCCTGCCCAGGGCAGTCGTGCCGAGCACCTTCGACGTCGAGGCGCCCTCCTACGACCAGCTGGTCGGCGCCAACCCCGGGTACCACGAACACCTGCGAATGTCGGCGCGCCGGATGCGAATCCCCAACGGCGGCCGAGGACTTCGCTTGCTCGACGCCGGGTGCGGCACCGGTGCCTCGACGGCGGCGCTGCTGGACGCCGCCCCCGAGGCCGAAATCGTCGCCGTCGACGCGTCGGCGGGCATGCTCGCCGAGGCGGCGAAGAAGACGTGGCCGCAGAACGTGACCTTCGTGCACACCCCCATCGAGGACTTGGCCGAGGCCGGCGTCGAGGGGCCGTTCGACGGCATCCTCGCGGCATACCTGCTGCGCAACCTGGCCGATCCCGACGCCCAACTGCGGCGGTTCCGCTCGCTGCTGAAGCCTGGGGCGACGCTGGCGCTGCACGAGTACTCGGTGGCCGACTCGAAGCTGGCGACCGCGGTCTGGAACGCCGTGTGCGCGGGCATCATCATCCCGATGGGTTGGTACCGCACCAGGGACGCCACCCTCTACCGTCACCTGCGCCGCAGCGTCGCGACGTTCGACGGCGCGGCTGCGCTGCGCAAGCGCTTGATCGCCGCCGGGTTCGCCTCCGCGGTCAGCGAGACGGTGCCGGGATGGCAGCGCGACATCGTCCACACGTTCCTGGCCGACGCGCCCCGCTGAACTCCGCGCCCGCGTCTTCGCCGGGAGGCGGCCGTGCGATCATGGGTGCCGCGCGCGAGCGCAAGGGGGCGATAGCTCAGTTGGTTAGAGCCGCGGACTCATAATCCGTTGGTCCTGGGTTCAAGTCCCAGTCGCCCTACAGAGTTATACTGCAGGTCCAAGCAGTTTGAAAAGTTGCTGGCGTTGTAAGACTAGCTTCGAATCGGTCGAAATTTACGCAAGTCTTACGCAGAGGCGTGGTACAAAGGGCGGTGCAAACATGGTTCAGCAAATCCCGATGACGAGTGAAAAATCCGGCCGGACAATTGTCGGTGTGGGGTAGCGTCACCTGTGATTGCTGGCGCTGTCATTGGGGGCAGGAAATCACGTCAAGGGGGAGCGGATCGTGAAACAAATTGTTGGCTTTTTAATCTGCCTTGCAGCGGTTTCGCTCGGTGTTGGGGCAGGAACAGCCAGTGCACAGCCTCAAATCGACGGTAAAGCCATCGTTTGCGACACGTTCGATCAGTACGGAGTAAACGTCAAATCCGTTAAGTGGATCGGTGACTATCTGATCGACAGCAAGAATCAAACGCCGAGCGGTGCTGCAACCTTGATACAGCTGTCTGTGATTAACTTCTGCCCTGAGTTCACTGAAGATTTCGACGCCTTGAACGAACAAGCAGCCAAAGATCAGCACCCCGGAAACCCGCTCTTCAACTAGCCCCCACCCCGGCTCCACGCGATGAGGGCAGTTAATTGTGGTCACGGGGTGTCGCCGCAGTTCAACAGGGTAAAATGACTGTGTGCGGCAATCAACGGACGACGAATTACGCGAGACGTTCGATTACCTGATTCGTCGGGCAGTGTTCTTCGGTGAGTGCGTCGAATCGGCGTGCATCGGAGTGGACCCAGAGACGTGGGCAGCACTAAAACTCGTAGCAGTGGAGCGCACACAAGAATCGGTGATCGCTGCTCGGGTGGAGCTAGAACGCCAAATCAGCGGGCTGTACGGGCTGGAGCAGCTTGCAGTGTGGTCAGCGACCAGGGCAGGCGAAATAGAGACTCACCCGGAAACCCGCGACCAATACGCCAAGCATGGGTATCCCATCGCCAGTGCGGTCACTGCCTCAGTTTTGCAGTCAACCTGCTCTCGGCTAGTCCTGCGGTCGATTTTAAACGAGTGTCCAAGTGGTTGGGACACAGCACGTTCACGCTCACTTTGGACGTTTACGGTGACTACATCAACGAGGACGTTTCGCAGCCCGCGGGTCTAGCGCGCCCTGCTATTGCCAGGTCACCAATAGGAAGGGTCTCAAGCGTCCACCGCCATCTAGGGGCTGTTTAGCAAGGGGAGCAGCGCATCGAATCTGTCCAGCAATCGAGACAAGCTGGTGCTTCTCGATCGTGCAAGCGCGATATCTATACGGTGCGTCAGTTTTGGCTGCCATAGCGGCTTCGAGTAGGACTCACCTATTGCTCTCAAAGCAGTTTCGATCGCGCTTATGCCTGATTTTGACGCAACGAATATGCAATCGCCAATACCTAGTGTTTCGACCGACGCGTATAGCCAATCCTCGTACGTACGCTCCGCGAAGGCCAAAACGACAGGCTGCTCAACAAGGCCATCCAATCGGATGGTTAATTCCTCCGCCATTTCGGCAATGCAGTGATCGTCAGAGTCGATCACGATCAAAATAGCCCTGCAGCCCGGCCGGCAGGCGGCAGTTACAACAAAGCCTTCGATACCATTAGCTTTTGTAGCGTTCGAAATTCCCTTCGTCGCTATTGGCTTTCCAAGTAGATCCCTGTACTCATTCTGGGCGTAGAGATGATTTCGCAGCAACACCGGGATCGCGTTAAAGTCAGCTTTGCCCTCTACGATTACTTCGATATGAGGATCGCCAGATTGTGCGGTCATGAAATAACGGGGTCCAGCGAGTCGGAACGCAGTAACTGGCCGGGGGTTATCAGCCCCTTACGAACTGGTATTTTAGAGTGTTCCGCCAGACGCGCAACATTCGACACGCCATTCTCATGCCAAACAATTCTTAGCGAGTCAATCGGCAAAGCGTCAATGATGTCTGCGCTGTGTGTGGTCACTAAAACCTGCGTTTTGTTAGTCTCCGCTTCCAGCAATTGAACAAGGCTGCCTAGGGCACCTAAGTGAATAGCAACCTCAGGTTCTTCGATGACTAGGAGGGTTGGGCGCCTGTTCTGCAGTAGCGCAACCATGATTGCGAAGGCGCGAAGCGTCCCATCAGACATCTGTTTGGCAAGAAAAGTTCTCGTTAAACCGTCGTCGGCCGTCTGCTTGAATCGGAGCGTTAATCTGTCGGCCAAATGATAAACCTCTACTGCCACAATTCCAGGAACAATTGCAGCCAACCTGTCCACTACGTCTTGCTTTGTCTTCTTATCTAGTGAATCGTATATGCTTGCTACATTTGAACCGTCGGATTCGAATGTTGCAGTGGAAGACGGCTCCTGGAGATCACCCACCTTGGCAGGGTTTACTTCCACAGTCTGAATGCGCTGCAGCACTTCATAAACAGTGATGCCAGCGATACCGGCAGCGGGAATGATGCTCTGGCCCGCTACGGCGTTGAAATTAAAGCGCTCAGGCTTACTGTCTTTCCGGGAGACGATAATGCGGACCGCATCGCCCGTGCGATCGAACGACGCAGAGCTACCGTCTGCAAAAAATAGTTCCGCAGCTTCTCGTTTGATTTTATACTGGCCGCCTTTAACAGACCCGAAGCTTAAAAGATAGGATGAAGTTCTACCGCTTCCATGCATTTCGAAACAAAGCCGTAGAGATGGGTCGTATGGATGACCCCGGCTTCGATGCCTTAGCTGGTCAAAGCCGCCTCGACGGGCAATTGCCGTCGGAAGGCCATAACTTGGAATCTCTCTCAACAGTCGTAGTGCCGCCACCGCATTAGATTTGCCGCTTGCGTTCGGCCCAACGATCGCAATGAAGTCTGAAAGATCGAGCGAGGCATTCTTGTACGATAAAAAGTTTTGTAACTCCAACGACTTAAATCGAACGCTATTGGGGTTGAGCGCCTCCCACGTGATGCTGACCATTCCTCCGGACTCTTCAGCCCCGTCCTTCGCCTCTGTCACAGGTCTTAGGCTACAACTTCGGTGCTAAACGAGTACGTCGTATTGGTTACTCAACGTGGTGGGTGGCCTCGCTAAGAGGCCAAAGATCGTCTGTCGATTCAATTGGCTTTCCGGCCAGCAAACCCGTCTGAGAGTGAAGCGTCACGCAACGCTTACGCAACCGCGCGGCGATGTCCTGACCAGCGGCGATGATACAAAGCCCCGGATTGAATACCCAGAATCTTTCAAAGGTATTGAGTCGCAACGGATTCAACAATAAGGATTGACTCATCCAAATCCGTTGCAAGGCAGCCAGTTTAACCCAAAATTGGCGGGGCGGCAGGACTCATAATCCGTTGGTCCTGGGTTCAAGTCCCAGTCGCCCTACGTCAGAGGCTGTTCTTCAAGATGGACGATTTGGAAAGACGTTCAGGCTCGGGCCTCCTACCTGTCCTGGGCGATGGCACACTCGTGTGGCCCACACGATGTCGGCGTGCCGTCGGTGGGGGGACCTCGGCGTCGCAGGTGCTCGTGCCGTCCCCGAACGGGAACGCGAGTGGCCCTCCTTCGGTGACGTATCTAGTTGGCGGTGACCGCCAGCTGTGTCAGCAGCCAGTGCTGTGAGTAGTCCAGCCACTGGCGGTAGTGGCCCATTGCGCAGTGGTCGTCGTCGGGATAGAGCAGCAGGGTGGCGTTGGCGGCGGCGTGGGCGAGGTCGCTGCTGTCCTGAGTGCTCATCAGGGTGTCGTTGTCGCCGTTGATGACGAGCAGGGGAATGGTGATGTCCGAGTACGAATCTCGGATGGACAGCCGTCGCAGCTTGCGCACCAGATCGATGGGATGGGCCGCTCCGACGGTCTTGGCCAGGGCGTGCAGGATGATCTGCGGGGTGCCCAGCGCGCCGCCGTGGAAGGACCGGTGTGTCGGTGCTCCGCATGCGATCGCACACGCCAGCCGGTCGTTGGTGGCGGCCAGGCGCGCGGTCCAGTAGCCGCCGAAGCTGACCCCCACCATGGCGATGCGCTCTCCATCGATGCGGTCGTCGGCGGCGAGGTGCTCGATCAGCCGGTGGTAAACAGCCTCCGACGCGGGCGCCATGGGATGCGTGTAGGCGTAGCTGCCGGGCATCTCCATCAGGAACATCGCCATGCCCGAATCGCGGTAGCGCAGCTGGGGGATCGCCAACTCCTGGATGGTGCCCTCCAGGCCGTTGGTGGTCAACACCACCGGATGCGGCCCCGATCCCGGTGGCACGATGAGGTACCCGCGGACGGTGTCCCCGTCTGCGAGTGGGATGTCGACGTGGTCGACGGACAGCCCCAGCGTGGGCACAACGGCGCCGATCAGAGCGTCGAAGAGGTGTCGTGAGCGCCAATAGGCTTGCATCCGGTGCGGGTCGTGGCCGGGGAAGGCGCTCACCTGGTAGTAGGTGATGGCCTTCACCCACGCGTCAATGGCTTCGTACGCCTTCGTTATTCGTCCACGGTCCTCGATTGGTGCGTGTTCGTCGACGAGTGCGGTGAGCGCACGCGCATCCGGTTGTGGTCCGTGGTCGGCGAACAGTACCGCGGCGGGGGCGATCAAGGCGCTGAGCGAGGCGCGGTAATCGGCGGCGGTCGCCGCGCTCGGGTCAGCGAGGTCGGGCACGTCGGCGGAGCCCGTGCCGGCCAGGCTGCGCAGCAAGTCGGTGGCGCGCCGGGCGTGGACGTCGGCGATGCGGTTCCAGTAGCCACACCAGCGGTCGTCGTGGAAGGACCGGGCCCCGCGGACCTGCGCGGCGAACAGGGCGTGGTCGAGCCCACCCATGTTGGCGTAGCGAAGCACGAACAGCGCCGGCAGGAATGGTGCGGCGCCTGTCCAACGGGCCGCCAGGTCGGTGCTGCGAGTGACTGCGCACGCTGTGACGAACAGCTTCTGCGGCAGGCTGATCTCGGTCATCGAGCGTCCTTTCAGGGTGCGGCGTCGGCGGGGGTGTAGACGACGAACGACGACGACTGCGGGCCGCGCACGCCCACCTCCTCACCAACACGGAACGATCGTTCCGACAATAACACCGTTGTGCGATACAGTGGAACGACTGTTCCGCCACGGTGATGAGGATTGATACTCGGTGAAGCTTCGACGTGTGCGCACCCCCGAGGGCCTACAGGTGCAGTGCCTCGAGGCCGACGGATCCTGGCAGACGAGCACGGACCGGAACCCGTTGGGCGGTGCGGTCTTCGACCGCGACTGGGAGCTCGCCCGTGCTGACGAACACCTGCAGCACAGTGCGGTCTCGTTGCCGTTTCAGCCGGCGTCGTTTCGCGATTTCATGCTCTACGAGCAGCACGTCCTCGACGCCAGCCGAGGTCTCCTCCAGCGCCTTCACCCAGGCCAGTACCGACTCGTGAAGACCGTCGAAGCGCTCACCCGGCGCCCGTTTCCGCTGGTGAAGCCCAAGCCGCTGTTCTACGCCCAGCCGATGTACTACATGTCCAACGCGATGACCTTCGTCCCCTCGGGCACACCCATCGCAGCACCGTCCTACTCCCAGGCGCTCGACTATGAACTGGAGATCGGATTCGTCCTCGCGCGAGGCTTGTTCAACGCCGGCCCAATCGAGGCACTCGACGCGATCGGTGCGTTCGTCGTCGTCAACGACTGGAGCGCCCGCGACGTGCAACGCGCCGAAATGGACAGCGGGTTCGGACCGCAGAAGTCCAAGCACTTCGCCACCTCGCTGTCACAGGTCGCCGTGACCGCCGACGAGATCCTTCCCCGTGTCGACGCGCTCCGCGGAACGGTGTCGATCAACGGGTCCGTCGTGTCGACGGTGTCCAGCGCGGGCCTGCAACACAGTCTCGGCGAGGTCCTGGCGCACGCCTCTCGCAGTGAACACCTCTATCCCGGTGAACTCTTCGCCACCGGAACGCTTCCCGGCGGCAGCGGCATGGAGAACGGGCACTGGCTGCGCCCCGGCGACACCCTGAAACTGGCCGTCGACGGCATCGGCCACATCGAACACACCGTCATCGAGTCATGACCGGTCCCGCAGCAGCCGACCCACCACCACGCGTCTCGCGGGAAGTGGCCCGCGAGAAGCTACGTGCCCGGTTGCTCGACAGCGCTGAGGAACTCTTCGCCGCCCGCGGCTACTTCGGTGTCAGCGTCCGCGACATCACCGACCACGCCGGCGCCCGCCTCGCCTCTGTCAGCGACCAATTCGGCGGCAAGGAGGGCCTCTTCCACGCCGTCCTGCTGCGCCGCATCCAACCACTAAACGACGACCGTCGTACCCGCCTGGCGGCACTGCCCACCCGCGGGACCCGAGCCCGGCGGCTGGGTGCTCTCGTCGACGCATTCACCGAACCCATGCGCCTACGAGCCGGTGATCCTGGGTGGGACAACTACTTTCGATTCATCGCCCAACTCGCAAACTCCGGACACCCCATCGGGCGCTTAATCGTCGGAGACTTCAACGCCATCGCCGCCGACTTCATCACGGCGCTGCGAGCCCTGTTCCCGACAGCACGCGAGGCGGCCATCCACGACGCCTACCTGCACCTGGTTGCGGCCACTCTGCACACCTACTCCAACAACCTGCGACTCGACAGCCTCACCGACGGCCGCATGCGCACCGGCGACATCGACAAGCGCCACCAAGCACTTCGCCGCTTTGCCCAAGGCGGGATCACCACGCTTGCCACCACGCCATGACGACCGGGGCCCCCGTCGGACACGGAAAGCAGAATTCGAGCCGTCTCAAATGCCTTAGCCTTGGGGCCATTCGTGGACATCGGGCCACAGCGCGGCGGCGACGGCGCCCCACTGCGCCGGGTTGCCGCTGACGATGATCTGGCGGCGGCTTGAATGGCGGCCCCACATGGTCAGGAGCCGATTGGCGGCGTCGGTGGTGACGACGAACTGCCCGGTGATACTGCCTGCACTGTCACCGTGGAGGTAGCTGGCTTCGCCGTCGGTGTCTACCTTGAGGGCGACGTCGGGCTGGCCCGGGGTGCGAAGCACGATGACGGTACCTGCGCGCAACCCGGTTCCGGCGACCCTGTTCGGAGCGCCTTCGGCAAGCATGGGCAGTGCGTTGAGGAGGAACACGGCATGGCGGGTGAAGGCCGGCTCGGACAGGAGTTCTTCGCTGATCGCGTCCTCGCCCATGAAGTCCCAACGGTGGATCGCGAGTTCGCTGTCGAGATGAGTGCTCATCTGCGCAGCGGTGAAGGAATGTCCGTTGAAGTCGAACACGGCATCCGGGCCGGCGGCACGGAAGTCGGCGAGTACTTTGGCCGTCGTCGTCAGGCGGTCGCGTAGCACCTCTCGCAGAGCGTCGGCGTCCATGGCCAGGTACGGGGCTTCGCGTTCGTCGAAGGTGCGGGTGTCGCGGCTGGGGCGACCAGCCAAGGAATTCTCGATCAGAACGTAGACCTCCTCGAAGCCGGCGGCCAGGTGCGCGGCGACGTGGTGCGCAGTCCAGCCCGTGCAGGCCGTGGGCGCATTGGCAGGCACGCTGGCCATGCTGGTGAGAAAGGTCGCCACGGAGCCCTGTTGATTTGACATACGAACCACATCCATTCACTTGGGTCGGTCGGCGCGTCGGGCACCTTGTCCTGAAGACGCCGCCGTGCTGTGAAATGTGAGGTCCGAGCCAAGAGAATCGTGGACGACGATGAGCACCTCACAAACATCAGCTCTGGGGCGTCTACGAGATGTGATGACCAAACCGCCATTCGAGGCCGTGGTGCGCGACCACGGTCCCCGCGTCTTCCGGGTGTGTCGTGCCGTCGTGGGAGCACACGACGCCGACGACGCCTGGTCGGAGACCTTCCTGGCGGCGCTGAAGGCCTACCCCGAGCTGCCTGCAGACGCCAACCTGGAGGCGTGGCTGGTCACCATCGCTTACCGCAAGGCCATCGACGTCACCCGCGCTCGCGCCCGTCAACCCGTGCCGACTGATGCCATCACCGAAATCGTCGGCGCCCTTGATGACACCGGCGCCGATCATGTCGACCTAGACGCACTGGCCGTCGCGGTCGACCAGCTGCCGCACAAACAGAAGCACGCCGTGGTCTACCACTACCTCGGCGGCTTGCCCTACAACGAGATTGCCGTCGTTCTCGGCGGAACCGCTGCGGCCGCCCGCCGCGCCGCCAGCGACGGCATCGCCACACTTCGACGCACCTACCTCGGCAACCTCACCGACTTCGATGCGCCTCGGAAAGGACACACCAAATGACAGACACCGACGGGATCATTCACGATCTGACACGACTTACCCAGCCCAGCCCGGACAAGTTGGCCGAACTGCATCAGCGCCTCACTGCGGCAGCCCAGCGTGACGGCCTCCTCGACATCGCCTACCGCACCGTCGACACCGCGGTGGGTCCGCTGCTCCTGGCGGCCACCGAGCAGGGCCTGGTGCGCGTCGCGTACGCCCGCGAAGACCACGACACCGTGCTCGCGCAGCTCGCCAGCGACATCAGTCCTCGCATCTTGCATGAACCCACCCGACTGGACTTGGCGGCCCGCGAGATAGACGAGTACTTCACGGGGACTCGTCGCAGCTTCGATCTCCCACTGGACTGGCGGCTTACGGCGGGGTTCCGCAGCGCCGTACTGCACCATCTGTCCACGATCGGCTACGGGCAGACCGCCAGTTACGCGACCGTCGCCAGGCTGGCCGGCAACCCCAAGGCCGTCCGTGCAGTGGGCACCGCGTGCGCGAAGAACCCGCTGCCCGTGGTCGTTCCGTGCCACCGGGTGGTGCGAAGCGATGGCACGATGGGCGGCTACCTGGGCGGCCCGGAGGCCAAACAGCTGCTCCTCGATCTCGAGGCTGCCGCATGACACTCAGCACGGACGGAATTTGGGCCGGTGTCTCAGCCGCCGACTTGGTCGTTGTTCTTCTGGGCGCCCCAGCCGTGCACCTTGTCGACCTCGATGAGCGCGCTGACCCGTTTGCGATCCCGGACGGGGTAGGGCTTGTCGGTGTAGTGACGGGACAGGGCGTCGATGTCCGCCAGGCCCTCGTCGTCGTACATCTCGGTGACCCGGCCGATCAGGGTGACGTGGGTGTACCAGTCCTCCTGGTCGATCACGGTGAGGGAGACCCGTGGTTCCTTCTTCATGTGCTTGAGTCGCACGCGGCCCTCGTCCATGTTGACCAATATCTGATCCCCGCGCAGCAGGTACCAGGTCGCCGCCGACACCGGTTGTCCGTCGGATCGAACCGTGGCGATCACGGCGGGGTTGGCCTTGGCCAGCATGCTCTTGGCGTCGTGGGAGAGGGGTGATTCGCTCATGCCGTGCGGTGTACCCGCCTGCTGGCCGAACTAGGCATCTTGGCGGGTGATCCGACCGCGCGCCACGAGCTCGCCCACGACGGCGACCCCGCACACCTGCGCAAGCAACAGGGAGATCAGCACCAGCACCTGGACGGCACCCGCCTGGGCGGCCGACCCGGTGGCGAGCAGTACCCCGACGAAGGCCCCGGGCAAGGTGACGAGTCCGGCCGTGCGGGCCTGATCGAGGTTGGGCAGCAACGCGTCGGACAACGGCCGCTCGATGACCATCATGCGGGAAAACCGTTCGGACAGGCCAAGGCTCAGCGCGGCCTCTACCTCCCCGGCGCGCTGGGTCAGGGAATCCAGCGCCCGACGGGCGGCGACGGCCGAGGCCGTCATCGTTCCGCCGAGGACGATGCCGAACACCGGTACCAGGGCCACGCCCGTGAACGGAACGACGCCGGTGGACAGCAACAGTGGAATCACCGCCGCCATGCCGCAACCCAGTGCGGCCGCCAGCCATGCCGATCCCCTCGTCGCCTCGCTGCGGCGGCCGGCGGTGACCGCGGCGACGACGAACATCACCAGCAAGACCACGGCCGAGGACCACAGCCGCGAGAGCGCCACCACGAGCACGGTCGCCACGGCTCCGAGCTGGACGACGGCGCGCACCGCTGCGACCGGTGCGGCGAACCCCGACCCCTTGAGGAACACGCGGTTGACCAGTCCGGCCGCGACCGCCATCACCACGCAGACGACGACGAGGCCGACGCTCAGCATCGGCTCGGCTACCGGCACGTCATTCCGATCCCCAGGCACATGCCGCCCATGATGCCTTGCGTGGCCGACGCGGGGCCCATCGAACTACGGGACTGCGCGCAAACCGACCGTAATCCGTCGAAAACCATTCGGAAACAATGGATTTAGGGCTGCGCACCCGTACCCGATCGAGTGATCGACGCGGTCAGTCGAAGCGCTCCCGTTGCCGCGCACCGTACGTCGCCGCCTTCACGACGTCGTCGTCCTCCATCCCAGACCCCAGGGCGCCACCCAGCGTGGCGACCGAAGCCACCAACCACGCCATCCGAAACAGCGAAGACGCACCAACGGGGTGGCCGATGTTCTGGGACACCATTTGGGGCGGGATGGTCCACCACGCG
Source organism: Mycobacterium yunnanensis (assembly GCF_025823185.1). Lineage (GTDB taxonomy): Bacteria > Actinomycetota > Actinomycetes > Mycobacteriales > Mycobacteriaceae > Mycobacterium > Mycobacterium yunnanensis. The sequence goes on along the minus strand of NZ_JACKVK010000013.1, from coordinate 419,371 downwards.
GTCAACAGGAGCAGGACGAACAGCCCGACGTGGAAGATGACGACGCCGATGGTGAGCGTGACCACGGTCGAGGCGTTGTACAGGGCGGCGCGCTCGCGCTCGTCGGCCGACGACGGCTTCTCCCACAGGTCGTGTTCGACGATGAGCCACGTGATCAACGCCGAGGTCGACAACAGCGTCGCCGCAGTCAAGCGCCACGGGCCCATGGTGTCGGACAACTGCCACATCGTCGGGTAGGCGAGGCTGACTGCGCCCGTTGCGAAGGCGGCCATCAACACCTTTGACATACCCAGCGTGACACGCCACGGCCGATTGGCGTAGACCATGCCCGCCAGGAGTCGCAGACGCGAGAACGACGACGGTGCCGTGTAGCGGACGACGTCGTCGTCCTCCCGTCGCGTCAGCCGCTTGACCGACGCATCGTGATCGCCCACCTGCTCCTCCAGTTCGGCCACCACCGTCCGTGCCAGACTCCTCACCCGGCGGTCGACGAACATCGCACCCATGCCGGGGATGGAGATGATGCCCAGCCGGTCGGGCACGCTGATGTCGACGATCACCGGCGTCGTGCCGTCGCGCCGCGGCTGATCGGTGAGATAGATGACGATGTCGTCGGACTCGGAAGCCAGGTCCATGGCGTTCACCACGTCGGACACCGCGTCGTCTTCCTTGATCGGATAGGCGTGGCGTCGAACGGACACGTCCCATCGATCCGCGTCCCCAGCGCCATTCGCCAACACCCGAGGGAGCTTCTCGGACAACCGTTCGGCGAGGGTTGCCGGCGCCCCGGGGTCGGCGACGAGCAGGATGGACGAGGGTTCGCCTGTCATGCCCGGCCGCTACCCCGGGGCCACGACGTCAAACCTCCAGTCCGCCACGGTCGTGCGCCGACACGACAGCTACGGGGTGGGTCGAAATCGGGGACCCATTCACGCGTGGACGGCTCGCTCGTGGGTACGGCTGCCGTATCGCGGGCGGACGTCTGCCGTCCCCGATCGCCAACGATGAACGGAGAACCATGACGACTATGCGACGGCTCCACGGTCGACGGATCGCAGTACTGGCGACCGACGGCTTCGAGAAGGTCGAGCTGACGATACCGATGCGCGCGCTGCAACTCGCGGGTGCCAAGACCGAGGTGATCTCACTGCGGCATGGCCGAATTCGAGGAGTAAACCTGCACATACCGGCCACGCGGGTGGGAGTGGACAAGACCGTGGCCGAGGCCAACCCCGCCGACTACGACGGCCTGCTGCTGCCGGGCGGCTTCATCAACCCCGACCTGCTGCGCCAATCCGCGGAGGCGCGAAACTTCGTGCGCGCAGTCGACGCGGAGGGCCTGCCGATCGCCACCTTGTGCCACGGGCCGTGGGTGCTCGCGTCGGCCGGGCTGCTGACGGGGCGAACTCTGACCTCGTGGCCCGGCATCCGCGACGATCTGGTGAACTCGGGCGCGACCTGGCTCGACCGTCCAGTCGTCGAGGACGGCAACCTCGTCACCAGTCGCGGGCCTCAGGACATGATGTCGTTCGTCCCTGCGATCGTCGACCAGTTCGCGGAAGCGGATGCCAGCCCGCGGGCCGCGACGACCGGCCAAGCGTCGGACCCGCAACTAGATTCGCCCGTCGCGTGGGCCGTCGCCGCACTGCGGTGGGCGCCGAAGCCGTCGATTCCGGGCGCCGTCGCCGGCCTCATTGCCGGAGCACGGCTGTCATCACCCCTGAGGCGGGCGAGGGTCCTCTCGTAGCGGACATCCGATTCACGAATCACGGCTCGGGCGTAAGGAATTGCCACGCGCGCGTGGCGGCGTGAAGGTTGAAGCGCGCGTCGACGTCACGCAGGTCGACACCCGTGAGTTCGGCGATACGGCGAAGCCGGTACCGCAGCGTGCTGCGGTGAACGTGGAGCGCGGCCGCCGACTCGTCGTAGTTGCCCCCACATTCGAGGTAGTGGCTCAGAGTGTGCACCAGATCCGCATGCTTCGCCTCGTCGTAGTCGAGGAGCGGCCCCAGCCAGCGCCGGACGTACTCCTCGGCGACACCTACGCTGTGGGCGGCGTCGACCAGGTGGTAGAAGCCCAGCTCGTCGTAGTCCGAAACACCCTGTGGGCGAGCCGATCGCAGACGAACGTTCAGTGCCCGACGGGCCTTGCCAAAGGACTGCGGAAACTCGGCAGGCGCGTCACAACGTGGTCCGATGCCGACGGCGCTCCGGTCGTGGCCGAGCTGTCGGGTGAGCTCCCGTGCCAAGGCCTGGCGGGCGGGGCGCCCGTCGGTGAGCAGCACGATGGAATTTCCGTGGTGGCCCGCCAGATGGTTTACGTGGAGGTTCGCCGCCGCGCGACCGGCGGCGGCAATGTCGGCCTTGCTGGCGCTGCGTCCGGTATGGATCACCACCACGTAGTGGGGGTGGCGCAGGTCGTAGCCCAGGGCTTCGGCGCGTGCGTAGGCTCCGTCCGCGTCGGTGCCCGCCAGCAGATCGTCGACCAGCTCGCGACTCAGGCTCAGGTGCATCTCGGCGAGGTTGCGTCGATGGGAGAGTTCGAGGCCCAGCACCATACTGCCGTAGAGGAGTGCGTAGTGGTGGTCCTCGTCGGCGTCTGGCGTCACCAATGCGATGACGCCAAGGATCTCCGCGTGCGGCTGAACCAGGACGCACACCCGACCGTCGACGTGCACCGGAGCGGTCTGTGCGGTGAGCTCGTGCAGGAACCCCTCGCGCTCAGTCGTTCTCGGCTTCGAGTGGCGTTGAGGCCGCCCGGGACCAGACCATGCAAGGATGTTGCCGAACCGGTCCTCGACGCACACCGGTACCCCGGTCAGCCGATGAAGTGCCTCGACTATGCCGTCCTGACCCGAACCCCCGGCCAGGGCTCCCTCGAGTGACTCGTGGACGCGGCCGCGTGCCTCCAAGCGCTGCACCGCGGAGGCGAGATCATGGTTGGACTCGTTGAGCTGTCGAGCCCGTCGAACGTCGCGCTGGTGCAGTTCGGCGCAGGCCAGCGCCGCACCCGCCTGCTGCGCCAGGAGCTCCAGCAGGAGGAGTTGCTCGGGCACGGGCGTCGCCGCAGCGCTGAGCACGATGCAGCCGTGCACGACGTCCTGATGGCACAGGGGAAACGCGCGACCCCAATGATACTGCGCCAAGTCGACTTTGCCCGTCCAGCTCGATTGCCGAAGCGCGTCGGTTAGCTCCGTGTGCTCGGATTGCGCTGCCGGGCAGAGTTCCATGTGACCGTCGTGAGCGCAGTAGCTCGCCTCGACCCGACACGTCGACAGGGCCGCGGCACCGGCCGCCGCCGTCTCGAGGATCTCGGTGGGATCGAGTGACGGGAACTTGATCCCCGCCAGCGCCGCCAGTCCTTCAGCGGTAGTCCTAACCCCGGCGTCGTCGGGAATCGTCGAATCGGTGTCCATGCCTTCGGTAGGAGCCTCGGTCTTCGAAGACCTCCCGGTGGTGTACTTCGGGGAGGTCCGGCTCCGCGCCCGCACCTCCCTTCGACGTGAGTGGGTCGACGTCGCGCGGCTGCGAGCCGATGCTGCCGTGCGCTTTCCAGGGGCGCGGGTACCCAAATGTGACGGCTGAAACCTGCCACGTCGACTCGTCGTCGACGTCGCTTCGGCACGCGAGAGTTCAGCCCAAGGCGCGCTCGCCGTCAGCCCCCGGGGCCGTGATGGGCGGCGTGGTGTCGAGCTCGATTCCCGCGGGAAGGCCGCGCACCTGAACGCCACCGTCGCGGTCGACGTCGAGGCTCACCCTGGCCCCGGCGAGAGGGACGTTCTCCATGCTCAAGGGTAGGAACCGCGCGGGGATCGTCGGACTGAGCCGCACGACGCCGCGGGGAACGTCGGGGTCGAAGCGGAGCAGACTGCGCAGCAACATTCGGGACGAGGCGGCAGCCCACGCCTGCGGTGAGCATGACGTCGGATACGGCACGGGACGCGGAAATTCAGCCCGCGAGAATCCGCAGAACAGTTCGGGCAGCCGCCCGCCGAAGGAATCGGATGCATCGATGAGATCGGTCGCTATCTGCTGGCTCTCGCGCACGTAACCGTACTTGGCAAGTCCCGCAACGGCTATCGCCGTGTCGTGCGGCCACACCGAGCCGTTGTGATAGCTCATGGGGTTGTAGGCCGTCATGTCCGTGGACAGAGTCCGCACCCCGAAGCCCGAGTTCAGTGCCGACCCGGAGAGATGTGCTGCCACCGCGGCCGCCTTATCGTCGTCCACGATGCCCGTCCACAGGCAATGGCCCATGTTCGACGCGATGGCGTCCACCCGTTCACCGGAACCGTCGAGCGCGACGGCGAACGCCTGCCGCTCGGGCATCCAAAACGCCTCGTTGAACGCGGCTTTCAGCTGTGCCGCCCGGTCGCGCCACTGGTGGGCGACGTCCGTGTCACCGTCGCAGTCGGCTAGGCATGCCCGGGCCTGGAACGCCGCGTATACGTAGCCCTGTGCCTCGCAGAGCGCAATCGGTGGGTTGGCCAAGGAGCCGTCGGCGTGGTTGACCCCGTCGAAGGAGTCCTTCCAGCCCTGGTTGGCCAGGCCGCGGTCGGTGTACCGGCGATATTCGATGAACCCGTCTCCGTCCGCGTCGCCGTACTCCAGAATCCATGCCATGGCACGGTCTGCGGCCGCCGTCAAGGCAGGCCGGTCCTCGTCGGGTAGGGCGCCCCACCGGTCGATCTCGGCGAGCAACATCACGAAGAGCGGTGTGGCGTCGACGGTTCCGTAGTAGGTGCTGCCGCCGCCCAGCGCCAAGGCGGCCTCGGCTCCGAGGCGAACCTCGTGGAGGATGCGACCCGGTTCCTCCTCGGTCAGGGGGTCGACGCGCGTGCCTTGCAGACGGGCAAGGGTGCGCAAGGTGTTGACGGCCAAGCGTGGGTCCAGGCCCAGCGCCATCCACGCCGTCAACAGGGAGTCACGTCCGAACAGCGCCATGAACCACGGGGCGCCGGCCGCGAGGATGGGGCGGCCGGGCTGGTCGGGGTCCTCGATCTGCAGCGAACCCAGGTCGCGGGTTCCGGCGTCCAGGCACCGGTCGAACACCGGATCTCCGGTGGTGATGCGGGGATTCGACAAGCGCCATGCCTGGAGTCGTCGCGCGGGCGCACTGGCGTCCACGGCTTCGCCGCAACGATGCCGAACGGGAAAGCGACGGCCGTCGGAGGATGCCTCCACCGACAGGCACGTCGACCACTGCGATCGTTGCGGTACGACGATCCGGAACGTGAAGCCACCAGGGGTGACGATCGGGTCTCCGCTGGCAGCGGCGATGCAGACGCCGTGGGTGTCGTCGGGCTGGGTCGACGTCAAGACGATCGAATCGGTGCCGACCTCGACGGCCAGCGCGTGCGGCGGCCGCACCCGGCCTTCCTTCACGGCGAAGATGTCGGCGAAGTCTGCGGCGACGGTCAACGACATCGTGACTGCGATGGGTTCCGAACCCAGATTTCGGAGGGTGAGGTCCTCGCGCATGCCGTCGCCCACCAGTCGGTCACGCAGGATCAATGTCGTGCTGTCCGCCAGCCACTGGCGGGGCGGCGTGCGGCCCACGAAGGTGGCCCGATACGGATCGGCGACGTCTTCGACGGTGGACAGGTTTTGCACGGGGGCGCCGTCGATCGCGAGCCGCCAGCTCGACAGAATGCGGGTGTCCGCGACGAACAGACCGTGCGGACGGTCCTCGTAGACGTCGCCCGACGTAGCCGAACGACAGAACGTCGAGCCCTCGATCAGGGTGACTTCACCGTCGTCGCCAGTCACCGGCGGCCCCGCCCCGGATGACCACCCGCCGGCTGCGACCTCGCCGCCGGTCACCTGGCCACCATGTCGTAGTAGAGCGCGACGTGGTCGGCGACCATGCGTTCGGTGGAGAAACGGTCGACGACGGCGGCCCGGCAGAGGTTGCGGTCTAGTTGGTCGACGCGGTGAATCGCCGACACCAATTCGTCGGCGTCGGAGCAGAGAAACCCGGTGCTGCCATCGTCGACGATTTCGGGTGCGGCACCGGTGGGGCACGCGATGACCGGTGTGCCGCACGCCATCGCCTCGATCATCACCAGACCGAACGGCTCCGCCCACTGAATGGGGTTCAACAGCGCCGTGGCCCAACCGAGTACGGCCAGCTTCTCTTCACCTGCGACCTCACCGATGAAGTGGACGTCGTCGGTCATCACCGGCTTCACCTGCTCGGAGAAGTAGGCCTGCTCGGCGGGCTCCCGGTTCTTGGCCGCGATGACGAGCGGCATACCGGCCGCACGTGCGGCGAGCACGGCCTCGCGCACTCCCTTCTCCGGGGTCATCCGCCCGAGGAACAGCAGGTAACCTCCGTCGCCCGGGGCGGCTGGATAGTCGACTGGGTCGAGCCCATGATGTATCACGCGGTCGACGGCGATTTCCGGTGCGTGGGAGGCTTGATCGTGGGAAATCGCCACGACGGGAATGCGCTTGCCATAGCGACGGTAGATGGCGCGCAGCTCACCGCTGAAGGGACCGTGGCAGGTCGTGACCACTCGGTCATAGTCCGATGCGAGGGCCCAGGCGGGTCCCAAGAGGGTGTGGTCGTGGATGATGTCGCAACCGGCGAGCGCCTCGTAACCGCCCATCACATGCGGCAATTCGACTTCGCCCGAGCCGCGGCGATCCCACTCCGCGGTCGCCGTGGCGTACAGGAGGGGCACCGGCGCCGTGCTGTCGCCGGTGGCATAGAGGACGACGTCGTGCCCGGCGGCGGTCAAGCCCTGCGCCAACTGGAACACCACCGACTCGGTGCCTCCGTAGCCAGGCGGGGGCACCGTCGCCCAGGGCGGCGACAACAGGCCAATCTTCAAGGGTTTCTGCTTCATTGATCCATCGTGGTTGATCTGCGCGGCCGACGCACCGGCCCGGCGGGATGGAAAGCAACGGGGGAGTTCGTCCCGCCAGATCATGACCGGTTGCGACATGCGTTGTCCCAGTGGAGAAATCGCAACGGAGGTCAACACTGGATCATCCAAAACTTCATGAGTGCAACGCAATACGCCACCCGGCCACCGGAGGACCGGCGGCCGGATGGCGATTGACTGGTAGTCGGAGCCAAGGCGTCTACCTCTTGCGCTTGAACAGCCGCCTGATGAGGTACACGGATACAATCCACGGACCGCCGACGATCAGCGGATCCATCCACGTGTGATGCACGTCGACGCGCTTGCGGCCGAATCGCGACCGAAGGCCGTTTCGGGTGAACTCGGCCTTGATGCCCGTCTCGGTGATCGGGTTGTCCGGACGCATGCTGAGCAACGAGCGCAGATGGTGCTCCCCGGCGTCGACTCGGTCGGCGTACAACAGGATCAGCCAGTGTGCGGCTCGGCCCTCACTGAACGTGTAGGCATACTTGCGCATGACGCCGGAAAGCCCGCTGGGCGGTTGAGCGGTGCCGAAGACCGGCGTGAGGAAGCGATGCTCGACCGACCTCTCGCGCGGCCACTTCTCCGGCTGACGCTCGGGGAAGTCCCAGTGGGCCCCCGTGTCGAGGAACTTCAGCTTGGGGACCGACGGTCGGTCCTCCTTGTTGAGATCGGCTCCCCAGCCAGGGATTCGGGCTCGCAGCTCGTCGCTGTCGGGGACCGGGGGATGGTCGGGAGTGTAGGCCGGTATGCGATCGGATGTCTGGGTCATGCGAATCTCCTTGGAGTGCTTCACGGTTGGCTGACGAGGACGACTGGCTTGATGACGTCGTCCAGCTTTGATGAGAAGAGGTGGTAGCCCTCGGCGATGTGCTCCAACGGAATGCGGTGAGTGACGATCTCATTGGGCTTGATGAAGCCGTTCTCGATATGCGACCACAGCCGGGGCCACTGCCGTTTCACGGGCGCCTGGTTGGTGTGGATGGTGAGGCCCTTGTTCATGGCGTCGCCGAACTTCACCGCGCTGAACATCGGTCCGTACGCGCCGATCACCGACACCGTGCCGCCCTTGCGCACCGAGTCGATCGCCCAGTTGAGGGCGACCGGAGAGCCGCCCTGCAGCTTGAACTTCGCGGTGGTGACATGCTGCAGGAGGTTGCCGTCCGCCTCCGCCCCCACGGCGTCGATCGCGACGTCGGCGCCAAGGAAGTCCGTGGCCTTCTTCATCTCCACGACGATGTCGTCGTACTCGCCAAAGTTGTAGGTCTCCGCGTGCGCGAAACTGCGGGCCTTCGCCAGCCGGTACTCCAGGTGGTCGACGACGATCACCCGACCGGCGCCCATCAACCACGAGGACTTGGCGGCGTACAGGCCGACCGGGCCGGCCCCGAAGACGATGACCGTGTCTCCTTCCACGATGTCGCCGAGTTGTGCGCCGAAGTACCCCGTGGACAGTGCGTCGGTACATAGCAATGCGTCTTCGCTCTCCATCCAGTCGGGAATCACGGACGGACCGACGTCGGCAAACGGGACCCGGACGTACTCCGCCTGCGCGCCGTCGTAGCCACCGCAGGTGTGCGAGTAGCCGTAGATGCCGCCGACCGCGGTGGCGTTCGGATTCACGTTGTGGCAGTTGGAGTAGAGCCCTCTGGCGCAGAAGTAGCAGGAGCCGCAATAGATGTTGAACGGCACCATCACCCGGTCGCCAGGGCTCAGGTTTTGGACCGACGAGCCGACCGTCTCCACGGTCCCAATGAACTCGTGTCCAAAGGTGTGCCCGACACGCGTGTCCGGCATCAGACCGTGGTAGAGGTGGAGGTCCGATCCGCAGATGGCCGCCAGCTCCACCCGCACGATCGCATCGTTGGGATGCTCGATCGCCGGGATGTCCTTTTCCTCGATACGGACCTTGTACGGACCGCGATACGTCATTGCCTTCACAGTGCCTCCCTCGAATTTGTGGTCGGCGCGCGCATACCCAGGGCAGTTCGGTGGAAACGGGCCTCCCGTGCCGGATTGAAGGGGGCTTGTTCGGCCTCCCAGCACGTGTGAAACGGGTTTGTACGTCGGCTCCGGTCTCGGGTGGGCGCACAATGACAGCCATGAGAGCAACGGTCTTGGGTACGGGCGCCATGGGCGCGGGGATGGCGCAGTCGATGCTGCGAGAGGGCATCGACGTGACGGTCTGGAACCGCACGCCCGAGAGGTCGGAGCCGTTAGCCGACGACGGCGCGGTGGTGGCGCTCGATCCGACCGCGGCGGTCGCCGACGCCGACGTCGTGGTGGCCATGCTCTTCGACGCGACCTCGACCCTCGAGCTGATGGACACGGTGCTGCCGGCGATGAAGGAGGGCGCGGTGTTCGTCCAGTGCGCCACCGTCGGGGTCGACGGCGCCGCGCGAACCGCGGAGATCGCCGAGCAGCACGGCGTCGCGTTCCTGGACTGCCCGGTGCTGGGTACCAAGGGACCTGCCGAGCAGGGCAAGTTGGTGATGCTGGCCTCGGGTGACCCCGCGCTGCGCGACAAGGTGCAGCCGGCCTTCGAGGCGATGGCCGCCAAGACGATCTGGGTGGGCGACGAGCTGGGCCTCGGATCCAAGCTCAAGTTGGCCTGCAACGCGTGGATCGCCACGCTGGCCGCGGCCGTGGGTCAGTCGCTCGCTCTGGCCAAGGGACTCGGCGTGGACCAGCAGCTCGTGTTGGAGGCGTTCGACGGATCCGCGGCGGGCTCGCTCTACCTCCAGATGAAGGGCAAGGCGATCATCGAGTCGTCGCTGGCCCCGCAGTTCAGCGTCGACGGCGTCCGCAAGGACACGGGGCTGATCCGCGATGCGATTGCCGCAACGGGACTCTCGACGGTGGTCGTCGACGGCGTCAAGGCGGCCTTCGACGCCGCCAGCGCGGCGGGTCACGGAGACGAGGACATGGCGGCGGTCTACTTCGGCTACTGACCCGCTCGGGTGCGCCGCCGAATCACCGACGCGCCAAGGGCCATGATGACCGCGGTGACCTGAATGGCCGCGACGGTGACGACGAGTGCGTCGAGTGACACCTCGTAGAGCCAACCGGTCAGGGCTCCGCCGACAGCGGTGGCGGCGCCGAGGCTGGCGGCGAACACGCCGTATGCCGTGGCGCGGCGGGCCGGTGGCACCAGTTCGGCGACGACCGCGCGCAACGTCGACTCCTGGATGCCGACCGCGGCGCCCCAGAGCAGCGCCCCGCAGATCACGAGCCCTTCACCGTCGGCGAAGGCCAGCGCGGGGATGGCCGCCGAAAGCACCGGCAGGGCCAGGAGCGTCTTCGCGCCCAATCGGTCGTAGGCCCAGCCGGATGCCAGTGCCGCGACGGCGTCTGCGCCCATGGCCGCGGCGTAGACGAGTGGGACGGCGGCCGCGGTCAGCGTTCCGGTCGAGACCATATGGAAGGACAGCAGTCCGAACGTCGCGAATCCGATCATCGTGGTCGCGGTGAACGCCGAGTACGCCCAGAACGCGGTGGGCAATGTGGTCTTGCCTCGCTTCCCGCCGTCAGCCGTCGAAGTAGTCTGTGCCGCCTCGTATTCGGCGGGCCGGGGGACCCGTCGCGACAACCAGACCAGGGTGGCGAGCGCGGCCGCGCCGGGTAGGGCGAGCACACCCAGCGCCGGGCCGTAGTCGTCGCCGGTGGCGGCCAGGACGGCGGCGACGGTGAGCGGACCGATGACCGCGCCACACTGGTCCATCGCTTGATGAACGGCGAAGCCCCGGCCGCGCCCGGTCACGGCGGTCGCATGCGACAGCAGAGTGTCCTTCGCGGGGCTTCGGACGGCCTTCCCCACCCGTTCGGCCACGACCAACGTGCATGCCACCCATAAGGTTCCGGCTATTCCCAGGAAGGGGACGGTGACCACGGTCAGGGCGTAGCCCCCGATGGCCCAGGCCCAGAATCGCTGCGTGCGGTCGGTGAGCGGACCCGACAGCAGCCGCAGGCCCAGGGCGGCTGCCTCCCCGATGCCGGTCACCACTCCGACCACGAACGCGGTGGCGCCGAACGACGCCAGCAGGGGTCCGGTGATGGAACGGGCGCCTTCGTAGACGAAGTCGGCGAGCAGGCTGACGGTGCCGAACGTCGTGACGAACCGCCAGGCACTGAGCCGGGGGCCCGCGTCCGCGTCGGGCATCACATCTGATGCAGAGCGGCGAACACCCGCTCGGTGTAGTCCGCCAACCGGTCGCCGCAGTGCTTGAGCTGCTGGCCGGCGTCAGCGGCATTTGGCGCACCGAAGACGTCACGGGCGGTGAGATCACGATGCCATCGCCGCAGGCGTTCCAGGCTCTGCTCCTCTTCCTCCAGTTCGGCAAGGGTGAACTTGTTGATGCGAATCTCCTTGTCGATCTCGGCGTCGTACTTGGAGCACTCGGAGAGGAACTCCGACCACTCGTCCTGTCGCTCGTCGGTGAAGAGGGCCTCGAGCCGTGCGGCGTCGGATTCGTCACGCCCGGCGGCGGTCAGCACGACGACTTCGCCGCCGCCACGCGCGGCCAGCTCGAGGGTGCGCGCGATGCCGTCGGCGAATACGGGAACCTCCGGAATGACCCACGCTCCCTGCCCCAGCGACAGCGCACCCGCTCGACGCAACTCGCGCCACACCGCGACGCGATGGCGCGACGGCTCGGACGGCACCCGTACCACCAGCACCAGCCAGCGGGGCTCAGCGGAATCCGTCACGACGCGATTGTAGCGGCTGTTACAGTCACGCGAGTAGCGGCCGAACGGCTAGGAGACGTCGGGCATGACGACCAACAACGGTCTTCCCGCCCACGCGGTATGGGCGGCGAGGCCGCTGGATGACCGCCGCTCAGGCGATCATCGGGTCGATCGCCGACCGGGGCACCAGCACCTGCAGCGGCCCGGCGGAGTCGGGCAACAACACTCCCTGGTCGAAGAAGAAGATGATCCCGTCGTTGACCACGGCGAAGTTCTGATAGTTGGCCGGGTTGTAGAGCGCGGCCGACGAGAACGGCAGCGGCGCGGGTGGAGGCGGCGGTGTGGTCGCGGTGGTCGACGTGGTCGGGGACGGCTGACCGGGGGCGACGGTCGCGGTGGCGGGCGCAGCCGGCGGCGGCGCCAACTGCTGCTGCAGCCCGCTCTGGACCAGCGGCGCGACCGTGGGCAGCGGGTTGTCCACCCGCCACAGCGGCGTCAGCGTCTTGTCGTCCGAGGCGGCCGTGTAGACGATCGACTTGCGGTAGGACTGATCCCAGTTGAACGACTTGAAGGTCTTCTTGGGACTGGCGTCACCGAGACTCTGGGTGACCTTGAACACCACGGCCTGCGTTCCCCGAGGGGGAACCGCCGAGGTGTACTCCGTCGGAGTGATGGTCAGCTGACTCGGCGTGGCGCCTGCCGGGGTGGACTTCGCGGCGTTGACGAACGCGTCGCGCGTCTGCGAGACGTAGTCGGCGATCGACTTCTGGTCGGGGTAGTCCTGCGGGATGCTGACGTCGACCCGGTACCCGGGGTCGGAGACCGCGATGACGCACGAGGTTCCCGTGCTGGCGCCCTTGAGATCGGCGCAATAGTCCTTGGGCGCCGCGGTCGCCACGGCAGACGAGAAGACGGCGGTGGCGACCGCGGCGACGACGGCCACGCTGAACGAACGCATGAAATCCTCCTGGCAAACGCGAAGGGCCCAGGCTAGCGCGCGTCGCGGAGGTGGCTCGGGCCGGGCGGCGATTGCCCCGGGTAGGGCAGCAGCGCCATCTCGCGGGCATTCTTGATCGCCGCCGCGACCTGGCGCTGCTGCTGAACCGTCAGCCCCGTGACGGCGCGCGACCGGATCTTTCCGCGGTCGGAGATGAAGGTCCGTAGGCGGACGGTGTCCTTGTAGTCCACGGCGTCCACCCCCAGGGCCTCGAGCGCGTTGCGTTTGACGGGCTTGCGCTCAGTGTTGCGGTTGGATCGCGTGCGGTTCGGCTTCGTTTGTGCCACTTACCAACTCGCCTTCCTGATACCGGGTAGCTGGCCGTCATGGGCGAGTTCGCGCACGCGCACTCGAGACAATCCGAACTTGCGCAGGTGTCCTCGTGGCCGCCCGTCGACGGAGTCGCGGTTGCGGACTCGAACGGGGCTCGCGTCGCGGGGTTGGCGGCTCAGCTCGGTCTGGGCCGCGGTGCGCTGCGCTTCGGACGTCTCGGGCGACCGGATGATGCGCTTGAGCTCGGCGCGCCGCTCGCTGAACCGCGCCACGGTGGCCTTGCGTCGTTCGTTCTTCACCATCTTGGACTTCTTGGCCATCAGCGTTCCTCGCGAAAGTCGACGTGCCGCCGGATGACGGGGTCGTACTTGCGCATCGTCATGCGGTCGGGGTCGTTGCGGCGGTTCTTGCGGGTCACGTAGGTGTACCCGGTGCCCGCCGTGGACCTCAGCTTGACGATCGGTCGAATGTCGTTGCCGGACAATGAAACCTCCTCGGCGCAGGAATTCACCTACGCCCTAATGAAAATGATTGTCGATAACACGACTGTAGCGGGTGTGCTGCGATGGCGAAAGCCCGCCTCCGCGGCCACCTTCCGGATTCCTGTCAAGGTGGGGGTCGGCTGGCGCGACATTAATGGAAACGATTATCGTTCTCGACATGACACGTGTGCTTCGCTCGACCCCCCTCGTTGCCGCCCTCGCCGTGACCCTCGGCGGCACGCTCGCCGCCTGTGGTACCGGGCAGTCCACTCCCTCCCCGTCGTCCAGCACCGCCGCGGCGTCGACCAGTACGGGATCGGCCGCCGCGTGCCCCAGCGCACCGGTCGACGTGGTCGTCAGCGTCGACCAGTGGGGCGACATCGTCTCCGAACTCGGCGGTGCGTGCGCCCGGGTGAAGACGATCCTGGCCAGCTCGTCGGTCGACCCCCACGACTACGAACCGTCACCCGCGGATGCGGCGTCCTTCGCCGGAGCCAAGATGGTGGTCGTCAACGGCGTCGACTACGACGCCTGGGCTGCCAAGCTCGCAGCGTCGTCGGCGCCGGGGGCCCCGGTGGTGAGTGCCGCCGACGTGACCAAGACGGCGGACGGTGCGAACCCCCACCTGTGGTATAGCCCGTCGGCGGTCACCGCGGTCGCCGACGCCGTCACCGCCGAACTGAGCAAACTCGACCCGCAGGCATCGTCGTACTTCGCCGACCGCCGGACGGCCTTCACCACCGCACTCGAGCCCTACGACTCCCTGATCGCCAAGATCAAGGCGGCCGCGTCGGGCAAGACCTACGCGGCCAGTGAGGGAATCTTCGACTATCAGGCCCAAGCTCTCGGGCTGGTGGACAAGACACCCGACGGTTACCAGCGGGCGTCGTCCAACGAGACCGACCCCTCGCCCGGCGACATCGCGGCGTTCACCTCGTTGCTGTCGGCCAAGCAGGTCGACGTCCTGATCTACAACACCCAAACCGAGGGCTCGATCCCGGAGCAGATTCGCAGCGCGGCAGAACAGGCCGGCGTGCCCGTCGTCGACGTCACCGAGACCGTCCCGCCGGGCCAGACTTCCTTCGAGGCATGGCAAGACGGTCAACTCACCGCGTTGGCGAAGGCCCTGGGTGTTTCGGTCTGACCCCGACCCCGACCGCGGCGCGACCGCGCTGGCGTTCAACGGCGTCAGCGCGGTCCGAGGACGACGGCTGATCTGGTCGGAGGCGACGTTCGAGGTGCCCGCCGGAGGCATCGTCGCGTTGATCGGGGCCAACGGCGCGGGCAAGACGACGCTGTTGCACATGATCCTGGGCCTGGTTCCCGCGGCGTCGGGCGAGGTACGCGTGTTCGGGCGCGCGCCCGGTGCGGACAACGACGGAATCGGTTACGTGCCACAGGACTACGGTGCCACCGCCGGCGAGGCGATCCGCGCACGCGACATGGTCACCCTCGGTCTGACAGGTCGACGATGGGCCTTTGGACGAACGAGTCCTGATCAGCGCCAACGCGTTCGAGAGATCCTGGCCGCCGTGGACGCCACCGACTTCGCCGAGCGACGCCTCGCGCAACTCTCCGGCGGGCAACGTCAGCGCATCGCCATCGCCGAGGCGCTGGTCTCCGGTCCCCGGCTCCTGATCCTCGACGAGCCCCTGGCGTCGTTGGACCTGCGCAGCCAGCGTGAGATCGCTTCGCTACTGGCCCGCCTCCATCGCGAACTGGACGTGACCATTCTCGTCGTCGCGCACGACCTCAACCCGCTGCTGCCGATGCTCGACAGCGCCATCTACCTGCTCGACGGACACCCGCACTACGCCTCGCTGACCGACGTCGTCGACGACGACCTGCTGACCCATCTGTACGGCACGCCCGTGCAGGTCATGCACACCCCGCAGGGTGAGTTGTACATGAGGAGCGCGCCATGACCCGCGAGCTGGTGGCCCTGGGGTATCAACCCGACTGGTGGACGATTCTCGGCTCACCGTTCATGCAGAACGCGCTCATCGGTGGAACGGTCGTCGCGCTGGCGTCGGGATTGATGGGGTACTTCATCGTGGTGCGCCGCAACGCCTTTGCCTGCCACGCACTCGCCCACATCGGACTGCCCGGCGCGACGGGCGCGGTTCTCCTCGGGGTCCCCCCGGTCTTGGGCCTCGGCGCGTTCTGCGTCGGCGGGGCCTTGGTCATCGGTGCCATGGGCAAGCGGATGGCAGACCGGGACGTCGTCACCGGCACCGTCCTGGCGTTCGCGACCGGACTGGGCCTGTTCTTCAGCTCGTTGGCGACCAAGAGTTCCAGCACGATGACCAATGTGCTGTTCGGCAACCTCCTGGCCATCACCGGTGATCAGCTCGTCGGGTTCACGGTGCTGTTCGCGATCCTCACGCTGTGTGTCGGATTGGTCTTTCGACCGTTGCTGTACGGCTCCGTGAACGCCCCCGTCGCCGAGGCGAAGGGCGTTCCCGTGCGCGCACTTTCGGTGGTGTTCATGGTGTTGCTCGCACTCGCGGTCACCATGGCGGTGCAGGCGGTCGGAACGCTGCTGCTCTCGGCCCTGTTGATCACGCCAGCGGCCACGGGAATCATGCTGACGCCGCGTCCGTCGCGGGCCATGGCGATCGCGGCGGCCATCAGCGTGATCTCGGTGTGGGTCGGCCTTGGAGCGTCGGCGATGTTCAACGTACCGCCAAGCTTTCTCGTCGTAACGGTCGCATGCGGCATCTGGCTGACCGTGTGGTCGGTGGACCGCAGCCGTCAATCCCGAAGTCCTGCCCCGACGATCCCCGTGGGTCAGGCGATGACTGCGCCGACGAGATGTCCGACCAGGTAGGTGATGGCCAGGGCCAGCCCCCCGCCGACGACGTTGCGGACCACCGCACGCTGTTTGGGCGCCTGGCCGAGGGACGCCGAGACGGCCCCGGTGACGACGAGTGCCAACAGGACGGCCACCACGGTCACCGGCACGCGAAATGCGTGCGGCGGCAGCATGATCGCGATGAGGGGGAGGAGCGCCCCGACGGTGAACGACAGGGCCGAAGACAGTGCGGCCTGCCAGGGGTTGGTCAAATCGGTCGGGTCGATGCCCAGCTCGACGTCGACGTGTGCAGCGAACGCGTCGTGGTCGGTGAGCTCCTCGGCGACCGTGCGTGCCGTCGCCGTGGACAAGCCCTTGGCTTCGTACAGTGCGGCGAGCTCGTCGAGTTCGGCCGCCGGGTCGTCGCGCAACTCCTTGCGTTCCTTGGTGAGCAGCGCGCGCTCGGTGTCGCGCTGGGTGCTCACGGACACGTACTCGCCCAACGCCATCGACACCGCGCCGGCGACGAGCCCCGCCACGCCGGCGGTCAGAATCGGGCCGGTCGACGTGGCCGCCGCAGCTACGCCGACGACGATGCCCGCAGTCGAGACGATGCCGTCGTTGGCGCCGAGAACACCGGCGCGCAGCCAGTTCAGCTTCGACGACAACGAACCCATGTGAGGTTCGGCGGGATGCGTGCTGGTCGTCATCGGGCCAACGCTAGCCAACGCATTTGGCGTCCGCCAGCGAACCAAGCCTAGCCAAAGTCCGAGGTCAAGGCCGTGACTCGGCGTTCCACCGGCCCTGCGATGATGACCGCACCCATCCGAAGGGCGTCCATCGTCGAATGACGAATAGACGGTGAGGCCGAGCGCCGTCGTCGACCTCGTGCCCTCGACCCGTAGGAACCGACATGCCCACAGCCACCGCGATTCACTTCTTCCTCGAGCTGGCCGTCATCCTCGCGACGTGCCGCGTGGTGGGGTTGGTCGCCAAACGGGTCGGACAACCGCAGGTCGTCGGCGAGATGATCGCCGGCGTGGTCCTGGGACCGTCGCTGCTCGGGCAGATCGCCCCCGGCATTCAGCAGCAGTTGTTTCCGCCCGGGCCCGCCAACGTTGTGCTCTACACCATGGCCCAGATCGGCCTCGTCCTCTACATGTTCCTCATCGGGCTGAACTTCGACGTCGACCTGGTGAAGCATCGGGCAGGCACGGCCGTCGCGGTGTCGGCGGCCGGCATCGTCGCACCGCTGGTCCTCGGAGCGCTGGTCGCCGTGCCGCTGCTGTCGAGCGGGGACTACTTCTCCGACGGCGTCACCACGGTGATGGCCATGCTGTTCCTCGGTGCCGCCATCGCGATAACCGCGTTTCCGATGCTCGCCCGGATCATCTTCGAGAAGGGTCTGTCCGGGACGCCACTTGGCACGCTGGCACTGGCGTGCGGAGCCAGCGACGACGCCGTGTCGTGGTGCATCCTCGCGGTCGTACTCGCCATGAACCGGGACCAGCCCGCCATGGCGGTCCTCGCCATCGGAGGCGGCGTCGTCTACACGCTCGTGGTCCTGACGATCGGACGGCGCGGCCTTCGAGTGCTCGGCCCGATGGCCGAGCGCCACGGCACCGTCACCCCGCCCATGCTGAGCGTCGTGCTCATCGCGCTGATGGCCTGCGCCTGGTTCACCGACGTCATCGGCATCTACGCCATCTTCGGCGCCTTCATCCTGGGTGTCGCGATGCCGTCCGGCTTCTTCGAGCAGCACCTCACGTCGCGCCTCGAGCCCCTCGTCACGACGTTCCTCCTGCCGATGTTCTTCGTCTACTCCGGGCTCAACACCCAGATCGGACTGGTGAACACCCCGACGCTGTGGGCGGTCACGGTGGGCTTGGTGCTCGTCGCGATCATCGGCAAGGGTGTCGCCTGCACTCTGGCGGCCCGCGCCAGGAAGATCCCGCTGCGCGAGGCCGTCGCCCTCGGGTCCTTGATGAACGCGCGAGGTCTGATCGGTTTGATCCTGCTCAACATCGGGCTCGAGGCAGGCATCATCACCCCGACGTTGTTCACCATCCTGGTGCTGGTGGCCATCGTGACCACCCTCATGGCCTCGCCGATCTTCGAATACGTCTACGGCAGGCACCGGATGTCCGCGCCACCGGCCACGTCGGGCCCCGTGACCGGACGAAGGTTGTGACGAAATGCTGACGACGTCGGCGGTCGGGCCCGGCGGCAGGTGCGTCCGTGGTGGGCATACCACCGCCCGTACGCAGCAAGATCAAGTCCCGGAAAGTCCGTCGCGCACAGGAGTCCACGCCCGCACCGAGCGGCCGTTTGGGCCAGTCGGGACGCCGCCGTCCGATAACGTCGGCTTCGGGGGCATTCCCGACGTTTCGAGGAAGGGAAGCGCATGGACGTGTCGCAACTGAACGCCGAGACCAGGGCCGCGCTGGCGCGACGGATCAGAGCCCAGTTGGCGGAGTCGGACACCGCCGCGACCACCGAGTCGACCCATGCCGCCGACCACGACGTCGCCGTCGTCGGCGGTGGTATCGCAGCGCTGACCCTCGCGCTGGAGATTCGCCGTGCGCGGCCCGCGACGCGCATCGTGGTCGTCGAACCCACCGCGCGCCCCGTACCCGAAGTCACCCACACCGTCGGCGAGTCCACCGTCGAGGTGTCCGCGCTCTACCTCGGCGAGCGCCTCGGACTCGCCGACCACCTCAAGAGCTCGCAGATCCGAAAGATGGGTCTGCGGATGTTCTTCACCCACGACGACAACACCGACATCACCCAGCGGATGGAGGTCGGCAGTTCGAGCTTCGTGCCTCAGCCGACGTACCAGATCGACCGTGGCCGGTTGGAGAACGAACTGACCGACCGGGCCGTGGCCGCGGGGGTCCAGTTCTCTCGGGGGCGCGTTCGCTCGGTGGAGTTCGGCTCCGACGGGCTGCCGCACACCGTGACCGTGCAGAACGGCGACGCCGTCACCGACGTCACCGCGCGCTGGGTGGTCGACGCGTCGGGACGAACCCGCAAATTGCCCCGCCAGCTCGACCTGCGCCAGCCCAACGAGCACCACTGCAACGCCGTCTGGTTCCGCGTGGCCGCCGAGATCGACCTCGGAAAGTGGAGTGACGACCCGCAGTGGCAGGCGCGCCTCAGCGAGGGCGACCGGTCGATGTCGACCAATCATCTGATGGGCCAAGGCTATTGGGTCTGGTTGATCCGGCTGGCCTCGGGCGCCACCAGCATCGGCATCGTTGCCGATCCGGCGTTTCACGACATGGACGGCTTCAACAGCCTCGACAAGGCCAAGGCGTGGCTGCGCGAGCACGAGCCGCAGTGTGCGCGCGAGCTGGCCAAGTACGACGACCTGATCAGAGACTTCCGGGTCATGAAGAAGTACAGCCACGGTGTGAGCAAGATCTTCGACGGGCGCGAGCGGTGGGCCATCACCGGTGACGCCGGCATCTTCCTCGACCCGCTCTACTCGTCGGGCCTTGACCTCGTCGCCATCGGCAACGGGCTCATCACCGACATGGTCACCCGTGAACTCGACGGCGAGGACGTCGTGGCGCGGGCCGCCATCGACGACTCGCTGTTTCGGTCACTCACCGAGATGTGGCTGGCCATCTACCGCGACCAGTACACGCTCATGGGCACGCCCAACGTCATGGCCGCAAAAGTGGTGTGGGACATCGCATTCTACTGGGGATTCGTCGGCTATCTCTACGCCAACGGTCGGTTCGTCACCGTCGCCGACGACCCCGAGGTCGTGCCATACCTAGAGGGCTTGATCGAGCTGAGCAACCGCGTCCAACGGTTCTTCCGCGAGTGGGCGGCAGTGGAGAGTGACACCGCCTCCGCTCAGTTCGTCGACCTGTACGTGCCGCTGAACTTCATGGAAGTGCTCCACCGCGCGATGATGGGCACCGCGCCCAAGTTCGCCGAGCGATTCGACGCCAACGCCGGGCTGTTGCGTCAGGTCGCCGGTCAACTGGTCGAGACCGTGCTCGCCGAGAAGGCCAGAGTCTTCGCCGACGACGACGTCATGCGCCAGGTGCAGGCATGGCAACGCGACCCGTTGCTACGCGACCTGCGGTCGGTGTACCGCACCGAGCAGGCCGTCAGTCCGATCAGCTCGGGGTGGATTCTCACCAACACCCTCGAACTGACCTGACGACCACCCATCCGACGCGACCGTCAATACGAAGCACATGAGTAGCCCTGCACCGCACGAGCGGCAGGGCACCACGTCGTGGGGGCCGAATACAGTGACACACCACCGATGGTGGGGGACGAGGACACGAAATGCGGACTGAGAGAAGCGGTCAGGAACCCCTGGCAATCGTCGGAATCGGATGCCGACTGCCCGGCGACGTCGGTTCCCCCGAAAGCTACTGGGACTTGTTGTGCAGCGGAACCGACGCCACCCGCGTGGTGCCCGACACGCGCTGGAACGCCGCGCGCTTCCACGACCCCCACCCGGGAAAGGTCGGCAAGATGGTCACCCGCAGAGGCGGATTCCTCGCCGACGTCGACCAATTCGACCCGCAGTTCTTCGGCATCTCGCCGCGCGAGGCCCACCTGCTCGACCCGCAGCAACGCCTCTTGCTGCAGGTCACATGGGAGGCCCTGGAAGACGGTGGAATAGCCGCCGACTCGCTGGCCGGCACCCCGGTCGGCGTGTTCATCGGCGGCTTCACCCTGGACTACCAGCTGCTCCAAAACCAGGGCCGCACCAGCCGCTACCGGTTCAAGACCCACTCGTCGACCGGAATGATGATGACGATGCTGGCGAATCGGCTGTCGTTCGCCTTCGACTTCCGCGGGCCCAGCATGACCGTCGACACCGCGTGTTCGAGCTCTCTCGTCGCGGTTCACCTGGCGGCGCAAAGCATCTGGAACGGCGAATGCGACGTTGCCCTGGCCGGCGGGGTGAACGTCATGCTGGGACCCAACACGGCCATCGCCGAGTCCAAGAGCGGCTTCCTCAGCCCCGACGGGCGCAGCAAGGCCTTCGACGAATCGGCCAACGGCTACGCCCGCGGTGAGGGCGGCGCCGTCGTCGTCGTCAAGACCCTGGCTCAGGCGCAGCTCGACGGCGACGAGGTGTACGCCCAGATCCTCGGCACCGCGGTGTCGCAGGACGGGCACACCGACGGCATCACCGTGCCCCGCAAGGAGGCGCAGGAAGCCGCCATCGTCACTGCGCTGCAGCGCGCCGGGGTGCGACCCGCCGACGTCGGCTACGTCGAGGCACACGGAACCGGCACTCCGGTAGGTGATCCCATCGAGATGCAGGCCCTGGCCCACGCGCTCGCCTCGGATCGGCCGGCAGAGGAGCCGCTGCTGATCGGCTCGGTCAAGACCAACATCGGACACCTCGAAGCCGGGGCAGGGGTGGCCGGTCTGATCAAGACGGCGCTGGTGCTCAAGCACGGCTTCATCCCGGCGAACCTGCACTTCCACAGTGCCAGCGGGGGGCTCGACCTGGCCGAGCTCGGCATCGACGTGCCGACGACCGGTCGTCCGTTCCCCGGGGGACGGCGGCGCGTCGCCGGGGTCAACTCGTTCGGGTTCGGTGGCACCAACGCCCACGTGGTCCTCGCCGAACCGCCCGCCGCACCCGTCAACGCCGATGAGGCTGAAACGGCACGGGTGAGCGCGCCGTTGACGATTCTGCCCATCTCCGCGCGCAGTGAGGAAGCCTTGGTGGCCACCGCCCGCCAACTGGCCGACCACCTCGGCGACCATCCCGAGGTCACGCTCGACGATCTCGCGTACACGTTGGGACGCCGACGGGCCCACCTCAACCACCGCCACACCCTGATCGCCGACGGCATCGCCGACGCCGGACATCAACTGCAGGCGCTCGCCGACGGCGGCCAGATCGCCGCGGGACGGACCAACCCCGTGACGCCGAAGCTCGCCTTCGTGTGTACCGGCATGGGGCCACAGTGGTGGGGAATGTGCCGCGGATTGCTCGGGGTGTTCCCGGTGTTCACCGAGAGCATCGAACGCACCGACCGCGAACTGTCCCGCTACACGGATTGGTCACTGCTGGAGGAGCTTCGGCGCGACGAAGCCACCTCGCGACTCGGCGAGACCGACGTGGCCCAGCCCGCCAACTTCGCCATCCAGATCGCCCTGGCGGCCCAGCTGGAGGCCTTCGGGGTGCGGCCCGACGCGGTGGTCGGACACAGTGCCGGCGAGGTGGCGGCCCACTACCTGGCCGGTCTGCTCGACTTCTCCGACGCCGTGCGGGTGATCTTCCACCGCAGTCGTCTGCAGCAGCGCACCAGCGGCATGGGCCGCATGCTCGCCGTCGGTCTGGATGCCGAGGCGCTGATGGGAGTCCTCGACGAGCCGACGCGCGACGAATTCCACCGCCGGGTGTCGATCGCCGCGATCAACAGTCCGTCGTCGGTGACCATCGCCGGTGACGCCGAGGTGCTCGACGACGTCGCCCGCCAACTGGACGACGCCCAGGTGTTCAATCGTTCGCTCGCGGTCAAGGTTCCGTACCACACCCACTACATGGACCTGGTGAAGGACGACCTGTTCGCTGCCTTCGAGGGACTGGCCTCGAAGCCGGCGACCACACCGCTGTACTCGACGGTGACCGGGGAGCGGCTCGACGGGTACGCCGCAGGCGCCGCCTACTGGTGGCAGAACACCAGGGCCACGGTCATGTTCGAGCCCGCGATGCGGCGGCTGCTCGACGACGGGTACACCCACTTCGTCGAGCTGGGACCGCATCCCGTGCTGGCGGCATCGATCTTCGAAACCGCCGGAACCGAGAAGGCGCTCGTCCTGGCCACTCAGCGCCGCAACGACGACGACGCTCGAACGCTGCTCAATTGCGTTGGCGCACTGCATTGCAACGGCCATGACGTCGCGTGGGACGCCGTGCACCCCGGTGGGTCCGCCCGGCGGGTGAAGTTGCCGTCCTACCCGTGGCAGAACAGGCGGTACTGGAACGAGACACCCGAGGCGTCCGAGGACCTGCACTACCACCCGGTCCATCCGTTGCTCGGGCAACCGGTCACCGGCGTACGCCCCACGTGGGAGGTCGAGCTCAGCGCGTCACACGTGCCGTTCCTCGCCGACCATCGCGTGCAGGGCAGCGTCGTGGTACCGGGCGCGGTGTACGTCGAGATGGCGCTGGCCGTCGCGCGGGAGCACTACGGCACCGACCTCGCCGTGGACGAGCTCCGGTTCCACCGCGCGGTGATCCTCGACGACAGCTGCGACCCCATCCTGCGGACCACTCTCGACGAGGACGACGCCACCGTCGAGTTCGCCGCATTCACCGCGACGGCGGATGGTGACGCCAAGTGGACCGTCACCGCCACGGCCGCCCTGCGCGCGCTGCCCAGCTCGCCCCGTCGGCGCGAGGTTCCCGGTGACGCCGAGGCCATCCCGACGCCAGGCGACGAGTTCTACTCCCGCACCGAGACTCTGGGCTTCGACTACGGCGAGGCGTTCCGCCCGGTCACCGAGATCGTCGGCGGTGACCGATGGTCGGTGGCCCGCCTCGCGGTCCCGGAACCGATCGCCGACGACATCGACGGGTACCGTTTCCACCCCGCGCTCGTCGACGGGGCGTTCCAAACCCTGTTCGGCACGACGCTTCTGGACCATGACGACACGGGCGAGCAGTACCTGCCCGCGCGCATCGCACACACCGCCGTCTACGGCTCGCCCGAGGCGAAGATGACCGTCGAGGTGCAGGTCCTCTCGGCGACCTCCGAACGCATCGAGGCCGACATCACCGTCACCAATCAACTCGGCGAGCCGCTGGCGGTGTTCGACGGCTTCACGGTGGAATCCATCAGCTCGTCCGCGCGTACCTCGCCCGAGCGCCTCGACAAGGGGATCTACGAGATTCATTGGGCCGACAGGGAATCGGTGCCCGACTCCGCCGTCCCCGAACCCGCCGAGGACGTCGACCAGTCGTGGTTGGTCTTCGTCGACGCGCGCGGTGTGGGCGCGGCCGTCGCCGAGGGGCTGCGCAGCCGCGGTCACCGCGTCAGGACCGTCACCCACGGGCCGGTCGCCGCGGTGGCCGAGACCGGTGACGGCTACGTGGTGAATGCCGAACATGCCGACCAGGTGGGCCAGGTGTTCACCGCCCATCTGGACCGCGTCGGCGACCTGTCCGGCGTCGTCGACTGTTGGCCGGTCGACGTCGTCGCCGATCCCGGTGACGAGGCGGTCGCCGCGGCCAACCTGAACCTGGGCGTCTTCACGGTGATGCGATTGGTCAAGGCGCTCGCCCGGCACGACTCGGTCGCACCACGCCTGTACCTCGTCACCGCCAACGCCCAGCCCGCACCGGGAACGGCGTCGTGCGTCGCCGACCAGGCGGCGGTCTGGGGGCTCGGCCGGGTCATCGGTCACCACGAGTTCGCCGAGCGGTGGGGTGGTTTGGTCGACGTAGACCCGGACGACGCCGACGGGCGCGCCGAGACGGCCACCCGTGTCTGCGACTACGTGCTCGCCGGCGACCCGGAGGACCAAGTCGCGATCCGTGGCCGCGCCGTCTACGTTCCGCGAATCCGGCACGCCGAAGGCCTGACCAAGGCACTGCCCACCACGCTGACCCCCGATGCCACCTACGTCGTCACCGGTGGTGTCGGTGCGCTGGGCCGCACCGTCGCGACGTACCTCGCCGAGCGCGGCGCCCGGCACATCGTGTTGCTCAGTCGCACTGCCGTTCCGCCGCGCCGCGAGTGGTCGACGCTCACCGAGGACGATCCCCGGTTCGCGACGGTCGACGCGATTCGCGGCGTCGAGCGGCTCGGGGCGCGGGTGAGTACGGCGAGCGTCGACGTCACCGACGCGGCTGGACTGCGGGCCTGGCTCGACGACCACGTTGGCGACGGCGGTTGGCCCGTCCGCGGGGTGATCCACGCCGCCGGCACCGTTCACGACCAGCTGCTGATGAACATGAGCGAAGAGGACTTCGCAAAGGTGCTGGCGCCCAAGATGATCGGCACCCGCGCACTGCACGACGTGTTCGGCGACCACGATCTGGAGTTCTTCGTGCTGTTCGGCTCGGCCGGGTCGACCATCGCGTCGCCCGGGCAGGGCAACTACGCCGCCGCGAATGCGTACCTCGACGCGTTCGCTCATCGCCGCCAGTCTCAGGGTCTGCCTGCCCTGACCATCGGGTGGGGTCCGTGGTCGGTGGGAATGGTGGAGGAATTGCACCTGGAGAAGGTCTACGCACACCGGGGCATCGAGTTGATCACCCCGTCGGCCGGCGCCAAGATCCTCGACCGACTGCTCAACCAGAAGACCCCGCAGGTCGTCGCGATCACGGCGGACTGGGGCCGGGCCCGCCAGGTCGGGTTCAGCGCCGGCCTGCCGAGGATGTTCGCCGAACTCGAGGCCACCGACGTGGCGCCACACCAGGGCGATTCGGACTCGTCGATGGTGGAGATGCTCAACGGGCTGCCCGAATCCGAGCGTCTCGCCGCAGTCACCGCCCAGCTTCGCCGCACGGTGGCCGGCGTGTTCGACTGCGCCGTGGAGGACATCGAGCCCGATGACGTCCTCGACGACGTCGGCCTCGACTCGATGATGGCGATGGACTTTCGGCTGCGCATCAACGCGACCTTCGCGATCGACCTGCCGGTGCTCGAGATCCTCCGGGGCGTCAGCGTGGACTCGCTGGCCGTGCGCGTGCTCGCCGAAGTGGAGGCGCTGCACGGCACCAACGCAGAGGACGCCGTCGCCGAGGAACCGTCACCGGTCGACGACGGCGTCGACGAGCTCATCGACGCGCTGTCCGAGGACGACCTCCGACGACTGCTCTCGGAGCTGGAGGCGGAGACGGCCGAGCGGGAGCCTGGTCACTGATGACGCACGCGGACGACCCCTGCGCGGTGCGGGTGCGGGGCCTGTCGAAGTCCTACCGCAGAACCACGGCGGTGCGGGACCTCGACCTCGACGTCGACTACGGGGAGATCTTCGCCATCCTGGGGCCCAACGGGGCGGGGAAGTCGACCACGATCGAGATCCTCGAGGGCAACCGCAAGCGTGACGCCGGCGAGGTGTCGGTACTGGGGGAGGATCCCGGGACGGCGGGCCGCAGCTGGCGAGCCAAGGTCGGCATCGTCTTGCAGGAGGCCAGTGACGCGGGGATGCTCACCGTCGACGAGACCGTCCGCATGTTCACCAACTGCTATGGAAGGTCACGGGTTCCGGGGGAGGTGCTCGAGCTCGTCGGTCTCGGCGGGGTGGCAGGCAAGAGGGTGCGCACCCTCTCAGGCGGGCAGCGGCGGCGCCTCGACGTGGCGCTCGGCATCGTCGGAATGCCCGACCTGCTGTTCCTCGACGAGCCGACGACCGGTTTCGACCCGGAGGCCCGACGTCAATTCTGGGAGCTCATAAGGCTGTTGGCGGCCGACGGCACCACCATCGTGCTGACCACGCACTACCTCGAGGAGGCCGCCGCATTGGCCGACCGGGTCGCGGTGATCGTCGGGGGGCAGGTGGTGGCGGTCGACTCGCCGACCAGGCTCACCGAGCACGTCGACGCGGCCGCGACGGTCCGCTGGGTCGACGCCGACGGGGTGCACGTCGAGAGAACCGACCGGCCAACCGAACTCGTCCGCGAGCGCAGCCACGACGGCAGCGAGCTGGCCGAACTGACGATCACCCGGCCGACGTTGGAAGACGCGTACCTGCGCCTGATCGGTCAGGTCTGATGGCGGTCCAGCGCGCCCGCGTCGACGCCGTACCGCCGCGGCACCGTGCCCCGGCGTCGGAGGCACCGCTGCCCTCGGCGCTACGGATCGGGATGTCGCGGGTGATACCCGAGCTCAAGATGTTCTACCGCAGGCCCGAGCAGGTCGCCCTGACGTTCTCGATGCCCGCGGTGATCTGCGTGCTGCTGGGATCGATCTTCACCGCCAAGTTGCCCAACAGCGACACCAGCACCGGGGCGGTCATCGCGGCCAGCATGCTGGCCTACGGGATCCTGTCGACGTCGTTCATCAACCTAGGCATCAGCATTGCCGCCGACCGCGACACCGGCGGTCTACGTCGTCTGCGGGGTACGCCGACGACCGCGACGTCGTACTTCGTCGGAAAGATCGTCCTGGTGGCGGTGGTCAGCCTGGCCGAGGCCGTCATCCTGCTGACCGTGGGGGTGGTGATCTTTCACCTTCACCTGCCCAGCGATCCCGGGCAATGGTTCACCCTGGCCTGGGTCTTCGTCCTTGGCACCACGAGTTGCTCGCTGCTGGGCATCTTCATCAGCAACTACGCCAGCAACGCCGTGTCGGCCGCGGTGATCACCAACGGTCCCTCGGTCGCCCTGCAATTCGTCTCGGGAACCTACGTGCCCCTGGTCGTGCTGCCGGCCTGGATGCTGACCATCGGCTCGATCTTCCCCATCAAGTGGATGGCTCAGGGCTTTCGCTCGGTCCTGCTACCGCCGGAGATGGTGGTCTTCGAGCCGGCCGGAAGCTGGGAGCACTGGCGCATCTTCCTGGTGCTGGCGGCGTGGACGGTCGGCGGCCTGATCGGCTGCCTCGCGGTGTTCCGGTGGTCGGACCGAACCTGATTCACCGACGGGTCGTGAACGCGTGGACGGTGCCCGCGTTCACGACCCGTTGGCGACGATCGGCTAGCTGGCGCCCCTGGCTGCCGGGCCCGGCAGGATGGGCTGCCCGGAGGCCGGTGCGCCCGGATCGGCCGGAAGGATCAGATCGCCCTTGCCTCCGTAGCCGCCGGCCGGACCGACCCCGCCCATGCCGCCGACGGCGGGTGCCAAGGGTGCCGCAGGCACGATGGGCGGTGCGATCGGCGGAACGATGGGCGGCGGCGCGATCGGCGGAACGATCGGGGGCGGCGCGACCGGGGGGACCACCGGCGGCGGTGCCACCGGCGGTGGGCCGGGAAGTCCCATCGGAATGCCTCCCATGCCGCCCACCGGGGCGCACGCCGCGGCGCCACCCGCTGCCGGCGCGGCCGCGGGCGCGGGCGCGGAGCCCCCGAGCGCCGGGGCGAGGCATTCGTAGCCGCCTGTCTTCAGGGGCGCGGCGGTCGCGCCCGGGCTCACAGCGACGGCGACACCACACAACCCAGCAACGGCACCCACCACCCCGCGGGTGAATCGATCCAAGATCGTCATCGACGTCGACTCCTTCATTTCTGTACTCATTCCACCTTTTGGTTGAAGCGGCGATTCTCCATGCGGCCGCCGATCGACGACTCCGTCGATTATTGGCAGCAAAGCCCACCCGGCGACACCTCCGCGCCGAGTCGTTTCCAAATGGTGACGTCCTGCCGGGGCGCGTACGCCGCGCCCGCCGGTCACCGTCACCTCGTCACCGGACGGGGGACTTCGATGCTGTTCTCTTGGATGATCACCGGGTCGCCGACGTTGACGGTGTCGTAATACCACTCCGCGTCCTCGGGGCTGAGGTTGATGCAGCCGTGGCTGACGTTCTCGTAGCCAAGCGAATTCACCGCCCAGGGAGCGGAATGCACGAAGAGTCCGCGGCTGGTGATCCGGACGGCGAAGTCGACGTCCATCTGATATCCGTCGGGAGCGCTGACGGGAATGCCCACGCTGCTCGAGTCCATGTACACCGAACGGTCCTTGCCCAGAACGGTATACGTCCCCACCGGGGTCGGGTATTCGGCCCTGCCCATCGAGGCGGGCAGCACCCCGGGTTCACCCCAGTGCGGCCGGTGGTGTGGGGTGGGGACCGTCATCGGTGGACCCGCCTCGACGCCGTCGATGCGGACGGTGAAGGTGTGTGCCGAGAGGTCGGCGACGCCGACGACCGATGCGCCCGTGGCGAATTCGGTCTTCAGGCGACCCATCGACAGGGAGATCGTGGTGTGCGCCGGCCAGAAGTGGTCGGGCACCCACTGCAACGAGGTGGCGTCCAGCCATTCGTACGTGCCGGTCATCGCGGGGGAGGACGTCACGTCCACCGAGCGTTCGGCGGCGAGCCGGTCGGTCACGGGAGAGGTGAAGGTGACGACGACCGGGTGGGCCACGCCGACCACGTCGCCGCGCGCGGGGAGCACCGAGGCGACGGCGGGCAGGCGGGCGGACGCGGCGGCCGCCATACTGGTGCCCACAGGCGCTGCAGCAACGAGCGTGCTGGCTCCGATCATTGCCAGAACACACCGAAACACCTGATGCATGGCTCCCGACTTTCTAAATTACATGGTTGTCAATTGATCGTAGTGTCGCCATGTCACTTCGGGATACGCGCAAGCGTGAGCAATTCGATGAAGGAATCATCACGCTTCGGAAACGGCCAGCAAATTTCTGACGGGGGTGCTGGCAATCAAGATCGACCAAGTGCGCCGTCAGGGTGTTTCGAGCGGGACCTTCGTGATGCGGTAGGTCACCAGATCGGTGCCAAGAACGTCGGCGAAGCCCCACTGCGCTGCGGTCTCCCGCACCCGGGTCTCGGCACCCTCCTGGGAGGTGTGGGCGGAGTTGTACTCCTCGCCCTCGTATTCGAGATAGACCACGTACACCGGATCGGGATCGGCGACAGCGGTGGCCAGTTCCTGCTCGACGATCTCGCTGATCTGGGCGTCGTCGACCTCGTCGGCTGTGGTCATGGCCCGACTGTACGCAATGCTCCGTTTATGCGCCCCACCACCGGGTAAGTGCCAAATGTGACGACACCTGCCACGAATCTCGAGCCAGATCTCCCGACTGCCGCCGGCCCGCTCTCCGGTGCTCTCATCGCACACTTGAAGTGTCGTGCGCCGCGGCGCAGCTTCATCCCGGTCGACGCACCGGTCGGCGATTCCTCGCCGTGGGGTCGAGACCTTCAGCTCGCCCTCTACGTCTGCTACGAACTGCACTACCGCGGGTTCGCCAACGTCGAGCCGCGGTGGGAATGGGACCCGGGCGTGTTGCACCTGCGGGCGCGCTTGGAGGACTCCTTCCTCACGGCGCTGCAGCAGGACGTCGGCGCCATCGACGTCTCCGCCGACGAGGAGATGGCGGAGCTGTCGATCACGCCGGTCGACGGCAGCGGGCTGTCCTATCAACTACGCGACGTTGGCTCCTGGGACCAGATGCTCGAGTACTTCGTGCACCGGTCGATCTACCACCTGAAGGAAGGCGACCCGCACGCCTGGGCGATTCCCCGGCTCTCCGGAGCGGCCAAGGCTGCCTTCGTCGCGGTGGAGTTCGACGAGTTCGGCGGCGGCCGAGCAGATCATGCCCATCAGCAGCTCTTCGGGGACCTGATGTCGGCGGCAGGCCTGGATTCCCGCTATCTGCACTATCTCGGCGCGGTGCCCGCCGAGACCTTGGCGGTGGTGAACGTGATGTCGCTGTTCGGGCTGCACCGCGAATTCCGGGGTGCGGCCGTCGGTCACTTCGCGGCCACCGAGATCACCTCGTCACCGGGGTCGGCACGACTGGTCGACGCGCTGGTGAGGATGAAGGCACCAGAGGCGTGCGTGCGGTTCTACCGCGAGCACGTCGAGGCCGACGCGGTCCACGAGCAGGTCGTGCGCACCGACGTCGTCGCCGATCTCATTGCGCGTGAACCACATCTGGAACCCGACGTCGTCTTCGGCATGCGGGCGTTCGACGCGGTGGAGAGCCGACTCGCCGCCCACATGACGTCGCAGTGGGCGGCCGGCCAGTCGTCGTTGCGCATACCGCTGTCATGACCGGCATCTCCGATCAGGCTCGGGTCGACGAGGTAGCCCCCGGTGACCTGGTTCGCCTCGACGTGCCCGGCGACGAGGGCGTGGGCGAGCGCGAATACAAGGTCGTCTTCGTCGACGCCCCTCAGGCGCCAGGCGCGGCGACGGTTACCTTGACCCTCGAGCTGGACGACGGGGAGACCTTCGACGTCGAACTGCCCGGTGATGCCGTCGTGTCACGGTCGATGGAGTCCAAGTGGGAATCCGAACAGAGCCCAACGGCGACGGAGGATTGACCGACGCCCTGGCCCGTCACCGTTTGCCGGCGGCGAGCCGGGGTAGGGCTAAAGCATGAGTGCGACAATGGTTCTCGTCGTCGACGTGCTCAACGCCTACGATCATCCGGACGCCGACAAGCTGATTCCCAACGTGGAGCAGACGATCGAGCCGTTGGCGAATCTGATAAGGCGTGCCCGGCGGGCGGACGACGTCGACGTGGTGTGGGTCAACGACAACTACGGCGACTTTTGTGCCGACCATCGCGACTTGATCGACGCCGCCATGGGCGGCCGCCGTCCCGACCTCGTAGATCCGGTGAAGCCGGCACCGGGCTCCAAGATGCTGACGAAGGTTCGCCACAGCGCGTTCTACTCGACCCCGCTGGGGTACCTGTTGGGCAGGCTCGGCACCAAGCGCGTCGTCATCACGGGGCAGGTGACCGAACAGTGCATCCTCTATACCGCACTGGACGCGCACGTGCGGCACTTCGAGGTAGTCGTAGCCCCGGATACCGTCGCGCACATCGACGCCGACCTCGGCGCTGCCGCACTGAAGATGATGGAGCAGAACATGGCCGCCACCCTGCTGCCTGCAGCCGACTGTTGTTAGAGCCACGGGAAACGGAGCGAGTGATGTCCATCTTGTCGAAGACACTGTATTCGTCGGCGTTGGTCGCCGGCGGCGTCGTGATGGGACGTGCGATGGGCGCCAAGGACGAGTCGCGCGCGCAGGTGCTGCGGTCGGACGCGCCGAATCCCGACACCACGCCCGCCGACACCACGCCCGCCGACACGACGGCCGCCGACGCCACGGCCGCCGACGCCACGGCCCCCGATCCCGACGATCCGCGCAAGCCCGATTCGCCGACCGACTTGACCAAACCGTCGCTGTGGTTCGCGCTGCGCAAGACCGCTCGAGAGTTCTCCACCGACCAATGCACGGATCTGGCTGCGGCCCTTACCTACTACGCCGTGCTGTCGATCTTTCCGGCGCTGGTCGTGGTGGTCTCGCTGCTGGGTGTCTTCGGTCAGGGCAAGAGCACGACCGACGCCATCCTCCAGATCGTGGCGGACCTTGGTCCCTCCTCGGCCGTCGACGTCCTGCGTGGTCCGATCGAACAGTTGGTGCAATCCCCTTCGGCCGGGACCACGTTGGTCATCGGCATCGTGGGTGCGCTGTGGTCGGCGTCGGGCTACATCGGGGCCTTCGGGCGCGCGATGAACCGGATCTACGAGATCGAGGAAGGCCGCCCGGTCTGGAAACTGCGCCCACTGCAACTGCTCCTGACCCTCGTCGGGCTCGTGGTGGTGGCCGCCGCCGCGTTCCTCTTGGCCGTCACCGGACCGCTCGCAAGGGCCATCGGTGACACCATCGGCCTCGGATCGGCGACCGTGACCGTGTGGAACATCGCCCGGTGGCCCGCGTTGTTGGTGTTGGTCACCCTGGCGGTCGCGATCCTGTACTACGCCACGCCCAACATCAAGCAACCAAAGTTCCGGTGGGTCAGCGTGGGAGCCGCCGCAGCCATCGTGGTGTGGATCCTGGCGTCCCTGGGCTTTGGTCTCTACGTCTCCAACTTCGGCAGTTACAACAAGACCTACGGCACACTGGCCGGTGTCATCGTCTTCCTCCTGTGGCTGTGGATCACCAACCTGGCGTTGCTGTTTGGCGCGGAATTGGACTCCGAACTCGAGCGCGGGCGGCAACTTCAGGCTGGCTTGCCTGCCGAACGGGACCTCCAACTGCCGGCTCGCGACACCCGTCTGGTGGACAAGAACGAGTCCAAGGAGCGCGACGACCTCAGGCGTGGCGAGCAATTGAGGGCGTCACGCGGTCGATCCGACGGGTGAGCCGGAGGCTCTGGACGACACCTCGTCGATGAATTTCGACGCTCTTGCCAATAGTGGCGCCCGCGTCCTCTAGAGTTTGCCGCGTCAGCCCCCGCGGAGGATCGGACGTCTCGATGACGGCACAGAGGGTGGTCGGTTCCCCGGTGGGGTGGCTCGTTTGGTGACCGCGGAGTGGTCGAAGGCGCTGCGGCTAGCCGGCATGCGACCCGTTCCACGGTGGCCCGTCCGCGCGCCAGTGGACCTGCGGGGCAAGCGAATACTGCTGACCGGTGCCTCCTCCGGGATCGGTGCGGTGGCCGCCGGCAAGTTCGCCGCCGAGGGCGCGACCGTCATCGCCGTCGCCCGCCGAGGAGATCTGCTGGCCGAGGTCGTGGCCGGAATCGTCGCCGGCGGTGGTGACGCCGTTGCGATGACGGCCGACCTCGCCGATCTGGACCAGGTCGACGCGCTCGTCGAATCCGTCGGCCGCGTCGACGTCCTGGTCAACAACGCGGCGAGGTCGATTCGCCGGCCCCTCATCGACTCCCTGCAGCGCTGGCATGACGTCGAACGCGTGATGGCCCTGAACTACTACGCGCCGCTAAGGCTGATGCGGGGGTTGGCCCCAGGCATGCTGGCTCGCGGCGACGGCCACGTCGTCAACGTCGCGACGTGGCGCGTGCTGCCGGAGTCGTCACCGATGTTCGCCGTCTACAACGCCTCCAAGGCGGCGTTGAGCGCGGTGAGTCGGGTCGTCGACACCGAATGGGGTCAGGCCGGCGTGCACTCCACCACGGTCTACTTCCCGCTGGTGGCCACACCGATGATCGCCCCCACCCGGGTCTACGACGGAGTCGCCGCACTGTCGGCGGAAGAGGCCGCCGGATGGCTGGTCACCGCCGCGAGGACGCGTCCCGTACGCATCGCGCCGCGAAAGGCGCTCGCCCTGCGCGCACTCGACGTCGTCGCGCCACGGATGCTCAACGCCGTCCTGGAGCGCGAGACCGCCCGGATGACTGCCAGGGCCCAGCTGGCCGAGATGACCGAATCCACTCCAGGAGAACACCGTTGACGATGAGACACGCTTGCTTCACCCTGCTCGCCGCCTGTCTGGTGCTGGCGGGGTGTCAGGGCTCCGCCTCCGCCGACGGCTACCCGGCAGGGCCGGTGACGATGACCGCGGGTGCGTCACCGGGCAGCGGGTTCGACCTGACCATCCGCGCGGTGGTGGACTCGCTGCAGAAGGAGGGCATCGTCGACGTGCCGCTGCCGGTGCAGAACCGCCCGGGCGGCAGCGGAGCCGACTTCCTGGCCACGATGGTGGAGCAGTATCGCGGGGCCGACGACCAGATCTCGGTGACCTCGCTGTCGATGATGACCAACCAGCTCAGTGGCACGTCGAGGTACGGGTACGGCGACGTCACCATGATCGCCCGGCTGATGACCGAGTACTTCATGGTCGTCGCGCGCCCCGACGCCCCGTTCCAGAACCTCGGTGACCTCTTGGCGGCCGTCAGGTCCGACCCGTCGCGTGTGGCGATCGGCGCCGCCCTCGACGACCAGGCTCCATTCGACCTGTTGGTCTCCGCCGCCGGCGGCGACCCGTCGAGGGTTCACTACGTCACCCACGAGGGTGGCGGGGATCAGAGTGCCGCTCTCGCCAGCGGGGAGGTCGGCGTCGCCATCGGAGGGGTGAGCGAGTTCATCGGCCAGGTGAAGACAAGGGATCTCAAGGGATTGGCCGTGCTGGCGGAGGACAGGTTGCCGGGACTGGACGTGCCAACCGCCAGAGAGCAGGGGTTCGACGTCACGCTGTCGAACTGGCGCGGCCTCTACGGCCCGCCGGACATGCCCGCCTACGCGGTCGACTACTGGCAGCAGGCGCTCGCGAAGATGGTGGACACCGCGACGTGGAGGGACACGGCGGAGCGAAGCCAGTTCACGACGACCTTCATGGTGGGTGAGGAATTCCAGAACTTTCTGGCCAAGACTCAGGCCGACGTGCAGACCGCGTTGCGGGCGGCGCGGGGGTGACCGACGCGGGGACCAGCGTGGGTCGCCGACCCGAAAACCTGGTTCTCGGAGCACTTCTGACCACGGCGGCCTTCTTCTGCGTGGCGGCGGTCGGCACCGTGGCGAAGATGGCCGGGCAGTACACCCCGACGGGCGTGCTGCTGCTCTTCCAGAACGCGATCTGCCTGCTCTTCGTGATTCCGGTGGTGATGCGCGGTGGTTGGTCGTCGATGCGCACCCAGAAGATCGGCCTGCACGTCCTGCGGGCGGCCACCGGGACCGCCTGCTGGTACGCGCTGTTCGTCGCAATCACGCGGATCCCGCTGGCCAACGCCACCCTGCTGACGTACAGCGCGCCCCTGTGGATGCCGCTGATCGCCTGGGTGGTGACACGCCAGCGGGTGGCGACCGCGACCTGGGTCGGAGCGGTCGTCGGGTTTGCCGGGGTGATGCTGGTGTTGCAGCCGCAGAGCCACCGCGTGAACGTCGGCGAACTGGCCGCATTCGCCGGCGCGTTATTCCTTGCCGTGGCAATGATGTCGGTGCGGTGGCTCGGGGCCACCGAACCGATACTCCGGGTGCTGTTCTACTTCTTCTTGATTTCGACGCTGCTCTCGGTGCCCGTCGCGCTGCTCGACTGGCGCCCCGTCGTGCCCGCGGCCTGGGCCATGCTGATCGGGCTGGGTCTGGCACAGCTGTCGTCGCAGACCCTCATCGTGCTGGCCTACCGCTACGCACCGGCCGAGAAGCTGGGACCGTTCATCTACTCGGTCATCGTCTTCACCGCAGTCGCCGACTGGGTCTTCTGGAACCATCCGCCGACACTGGTCACATACGGCGGGATGGCCTTGGTCATCGGTGGCGGGCTCATCGCCATCCGCGCCCGACGAAGCGCGGCGCGCACGGATCGCTAGCCCACACTACGAAATACGTCCGCCGCAGCCGTTTGTCCGGCCGCGGAGGGGGCACCCGTCCGCCCTGCCGACCGCGGCGTCGACCAGGGATGGAGGATCATGCAGGCCGAACGGTTTCGATCATTGTTCGAGGCGAAGGGCCCCTATGCCTCGGTGTACTTCGACGACTCGCACGACACCGAGGACGCGGATGCACAGCAGCACCTGAAATGGCGGGCCGTGCGCACCGAATTGGAGCAGTTGGGTGCACCCGCCGACGTCGTCGACGCGCTGGAGGGGGCAGTGCTGGGCGCCCCGCCCGCCGTGGGAAGCAGCGGACGCGGATTGGTCGCCGGGCAGGACGGCATCCTTCACGACGAACGTCTGATCCGCGCCATCGAGAACCCCGTCATCCGCTACGCCGACCTGCCGTACGTGCTGCCGATCGTCGAGCACGGCGCGTGGCACACCACCTACGTGGTCGCCACCGTCGACCACGCCGGCGGCGACGTGGTCCTCCACCGCAGAGGGAGGGTGGTCGCCGAGGAGGTCGACGGTGGCGGCTACCCGGTGCACAAGGCGGACAGCGCCGAGACGCCGGGTTACGGCGACCCACAGCGCCGGACGATGGAGGCCGGCCGCAAGAACCTTCGTGCGGTGGCGGCGCGGCTGGCGCATCTGGTCGACGCGGTGGCGCCCGACATCGTGTTCGTCGTGGGCGAAGTCAAGTCGCGGGCAGATCTCCGCCCGACGTTGGAGGAGCGGGTGGCTGCGCTGGTGGTCGAGTTGGACGTCGGCGCGCGCGACAGCGGAATCGACGACGCCGAGGTGAGCCACGCGATCGAGCAGGAGCTGCTCAAGCGTCGGTTGGCGGCCATGGATGCGGCCGCTCGACAATTCTCGCAGGCCGTCGGGCAACGATCGGGTCTGGCGGTGGAGGGCATCGGCCCGGTGTGCGAGGCTCTGCGGGCCGGCGCGGTGGAGACCCTCCTGGTGGGCGACGTCGGGGATGCCGTCGTCGTCGCCGACGACGACCCGCTCACCGT
This sequence comes from Mycobacterium yunnanensis, assembly GCF_025823185.1. Lineage (GTDB taxonomy): Bacteria > Actinomycetota > Actinomycetes > Mycobacteriales > Mycobacteriaceae > Mycobacterium > Mycobacterium yunnanensis. The sequence goes on along the minus strand of NZ_JACKVK010000013.1, from coordinate 382,537 downwards.
CGCCCCCGACGCCGACGTCCTCTCGGACCTGGGGGCCGCGCCCACGCACACGTTGCGGGCCGACGAGGCGCTTCCGGGCGCCGCGATCATCACCGGTGCGGCACTCGTGCGAGTCGACGAGCGTCTCGCGCCGCAGGACGGGATCGCGGCGGTCCTTCGGTTCGCCCTACCCTGACGAATCGAGGGTCATTGCTCGTCGAGCGCGTCTTCCAGCCGTCGAACCTTGGCGGTCAGCTCGCCGGTGTATCCGGGCCGGATGTCGGCCTTGAGCACGAGACCCACCCGCGGCGAGACCGCGGCCACGGCGTCGACGGCCCGCTTGACCACCGCCATCACCTCGTCCCACTCGCCTTCGACGTTGGTGAACATCGCGTTGGTCTCGTTGGGCAGTCCCGACTCTCGCACGATGCGAACGGCCTCGGCGACGGCGTCGTGGACGCCGCCGGTGTCGTCACCGGCGGACGGGGTCAGGCTGAAGGCGACGATCATGGCGATCAGCCTGACACACCCGCCGTCGATCAGCCCAGGGCGCGTTCCGCGATGGGCAACGACAGCTGGGCGCGGACGTTGCGGCTCACGTCGTCGGCGAGGACCTCGTCCGCCCCGGCCTCCACGCCGTCGAGCACTTGGCGCACCACGTCGGCGGGGTCGGTCTTGGGGCTGTCGGTGAACGACGCCATGTCGGTGTCGACGTAGCCCACGTAGACGCCGACGACCTGGACGCCGCGCGGGGCGAGCTCCAGGCGCATCGAGTCGGTGGCACTCCACATCGCCGCCTTGGTGACGCCGTAGCTGCCGCCGACGGGCAGCCAGGACAGCACCGAGGCGACGTTGACGATGGCGCCACCCCGGTCGGCGATGCGGTCGGCGAACGTCGACGCCAAGGCGAGCGGTCCAAACAGGTTGGTCTCCAGCTGCTCTCGCAATTCCTTGGCGTCGGCCTCCAGCACGGACGCAGCCCGGAAGAGGCCCGCGTTGTTGATCAGCACGGCGACGTCGGTCGCGGCCTCGGCTGCCGCGGCGACCGACTGCGGGTCGGTGACGTCGAGGGTGAGGGGGACGACGCGGGGGTCGGTGATCTCGATCCGGCTGGCGTCTCGAGCGGCGGCGTAGACCTTGGTCACCCCACGATCGAGGAGCTGGGTGACGTAGTGGCGGCCCATGCCGCGGTTGGCTCCGGTGACGAGCACGGACGAGTTCTGCAGGGCGGTCACGAGTTCTCCTGGTGGTTGAGTCGACGACAAGCAAGTACACCGAATGGTTTACTTCGGTGCCGAACGTACACCGCGACCGCGCCGAAGTAAACCCAACGGTATACTTCGCCCATGGACACTCAGGTCGAAGCGCGGCGTGGTGGCCGGGGCGCGCGCCAACGCATCCTCGACGCCGCGGTCAAGCTGTTCTACGCCGACGGGATCAACGCCACGGGTGTTGAACGCTTGGCCGACGAAGCATCGGTATCCAAACGCACTCTCTATCAACACTTTCCGAGTAAGGATGCCGTGGTCGAGGCGTACCTGCGGCACCTTCGCCAAGGCGTCGGCGACCCGGTGCACCCCGACCCGGCCGCCGGGAAGCGCAGTCCCAAGTCGCGCATCCTGGCACTGTTCGACGTGCCGCCCGCCGGCGCGGGCCCGTGGCGCGGCTGCCCGTTCCACAACGCCGCCGTCGAAGCCGCCGGCGCAATGCCCGAGGTGCACGGCATCGTCGAGGAGCACAAGCGCAGCTTCGTCGACGGTGTGGTCGCCTTGACGCGTCACACGGGTGCGGCCAACCCCAAGCTCGTGGGCAGCCAACTGGCCATTCTCTTCGAGGGCGCCGCCGCGATGTCGACCTCCCTGAACGACGCCGCGCCCTGGGGGCAGGCCAAGAGGGCGGCGCAAACCCTTCTGGACGAGGCAATCGGTCGCGCATCGGTCTGAGCACTACGATCCGACCGTCAGCCACCGACGCCGAGGAACTCATGACGACCAACGCCCTGCACCAGCCGCTGCCCCTTCCCTGCGGCCAGGTGCTGCCCAACCGAATCATGAAGGCCGCGCTGAGCGAGGCACTGGGGAACTCCAGGAACGCCCCCGACGAGCGGCTCGAACGTCTCTACCGCACCTGGAGCGAAGGCCGCTACGGGCTCGTCGTCACCGGCAACGTCATGGTCGACCGCAGCCAGCTCGGCGAGCCTGGCAACGTCGTCGTGGAGGACGAGCGCGATCTCGAGGCCTTGTCCCGCTGGGCCAAGGCCAGCAAGGACGGCGGTGTCCCGATCTGGGTCCAGTTGAATCATCCGGGGCGGCAGTCCAACCCGATGGCCATCGGGCATCGCCCCGTCGCGCCCAGCGCGGTGGCCATGTCCCTGCCCGGGTCGCCGACCCCGCGCGCGCTGAGCACCGCGGAGATCGAGGGCGTGATCGAACGTTTCGCCACGGCAGCCGTGGTGTGTGAGACTGCCGGGTTCGACGGCGTCCAGATTCACGGGGCGCACGGCTATTTGGTGGCGCAGTTCCTCTCGCCGTTGACCAATCTGCGCGACGACGAGTGGGGCGGTGACCCCGAGCGCCGGATGCGCTTCCTGCTCGAGGTGGTGCGTCGCGTCCGGTCGCGGGTCTCGCCGTCGTTCGCGGTCGGGCTCAAGCTCAATTCGGCGGACTTCCAGCGCGGCGGATTCACCGAGGACGATTCGAAGGCCGTGTTGGCCGCGCTCGCCGGTGAGGGGCTCGACCTCATCGAGGTCAGCGGCGGTAGCTATGAAACGCCGGCGATGATGGGCAAGGCGTCCGACAGCACGCGAGCGCGAGAGGCCTACTTCCTCGACTACGCCCGCACGGTCCGCGAGCTCATCGGTGACGTTCCGCTGGCCGTCACCGGTGGCTTTCGCTCGCGCACCGCCATGGAGGAGGCGATCGGTGCCGGCGAGTGCGACGTCGTGGGCCTCGGTCGACCGACAGTCACCACCACCGACGCCGCGGCCGCCCTCCTCGACGGCCGGACGCCCACGTTGACCGCCCACCAGGTCCGAGCCGGAATGCGCGGCGTGCTCGGCAAGTTCGTCAACCTCAAGTCGCTGGACGGCATCCTCGAGCTGAGCTGGCACACCGATCAACTGCACCGCGTGGGCGCGGGGCTCGACCCCGACCTGGACCGGGGGCGCATCGCGACGACCGTCGCGATGCTCCGCCGCAACGGCACCGCCACCTTCGGGCGCAAGCGCGGCGTGTAGCGGGCAAGCTCACCGGCGGCCGGAAATTCTCGGCAGACGAACGTGTTTCGTGGTCAAGTGCCAGGGTATCGGCTCCTGACCCCAACGACACGAGGAGTCGCCGATGTTTCGTCATACCGACTACATGCAATTCGACGTCAAGCCCGAGAAGCCGGATCCGGTGTACGCCCGGAAGTTGCAGGAACTGCTCGGTGGAGCCTACGGCGAGATGACCGTCACGATGCAATATCTAATGCAGGGCTGGAATTGTCGCGTGAAGGGCAAGTACAAGGACCTGATCATGGACATCGCGACCGAGGAGATCGGGCACGTGGAGATGATCGCGACGATGATCGCGAGATTGCTGGAGAGCGCGCCCGCCACGGACTCGACCAAGAATGCGCTCGGTGATCCGGTGGTCGCGGCGGTGATGGGCGGCATGGATCCACAGCACGCCATCGTCTCCGGCGGCGCCCCCACGTTGTCGGACAGTCAAGGTGCACCGTGGAGTGGCAAGTACGTCGTGGCGTCCGGAAACCTCCTTGCCGACTTCCGCGCGAACGTGGCCGCGGAGTCGCAGGGGCGCGTGCAGACCGCGCGACTGTGGCACATGACCGACGACCCCGGCGTCAAGGCCATGCTCAGGTTCAACCTGGCGCGGGACACCTATCACCAGAACATGTGGTTGGCCGCCATCGAGGAACTCCAAGCCGACGGGTTGGAAGACGTGATCGCGCCAAATGACCTGCTCGACGAAGAGTTCGAGGAGCACGCCAGCACGCTGTGGCATCTCTCCGACGGCGCCGACTCCGACAAGGGCCGGTGGATTGGTCCGCTGCCGGACGGCCGTCACACCGGGCAGTTCCTCGCCGATCCGCAACCGTTGGGCGATCGGCAGTCCGGACCGCCACCGGATCCGAAGCTGTACTGCACCTACGACGGTGGCCTCGGCGAGCCCCGGAGTCCGGCGTTCGGCACGGAGAAGGGCGTGATGGGCAAGATCAAGGACGCGGTCGACCCCGACAAGCCCTAGACGCTGGCCGTCGAGTGACTCGACGAGTCCGTCGCCGTGCTGGTCTCCGTTTCGTCCCAGCTGACGCGGGTAGGTGCCAGGAGTCGACTCCTCGACCCGAAAGGTGAACGCAGATGGGATTTCCCGCGCAGCAACAAGAAGTGCCCGGCGTGCAGTCCGCGATGGACCCCGTACCCGACTGCGGTGAGGAGAGCTACCGCGGCTCCGGGCGCCTCACCGGGAAACGCGCCGTCATCACCGGCGGCGACAGCGGCATCGGTCGTGCGGTCGCCATCGCCTACGCGCGCGAAGGCGCCGACGTGCTGATCTCCTACCTCGAGGAGGACGGCGACGCCGAGGAGGTCGCCCGCCTGGTCCAGAAGGAGGGTCGCACGTGCATCCTGATGCGTGGTGACCTCGCGGAACCGGCGCATTGTCGCGACGTTATCACAAGAGCGGCAACCGAATTCGGCGGCATCGACGTCCTGGTCAGCAACGCTGCCTTCCAGATGAGCCACGATTCGCTCGACGAGATCAGCGACGAGGAGTGGGACTACACGTTCCGGCTCAACGTCGGCGCCTACTTCCACCTCGTCAAGGCAGCCGTGCCGCGCATGCCCTCCGGCGGGGCGATCATCGGCAGCTCGTCGGTGAACTCGGACATGCCGTCACCTCAACTGGCGCCCTATGCGGCCACCAAGGCCGCCATCGCCAACTTCTCGGCGAGCCTGGCTCAACTGCTCGGAGAGAAGGGAATCCGGGTCAACAGCGTGGCTCCCGGGCCGATATGGACCCCGCTGATTCCGGCCACCATGCCACCGGAGAAGGTCGAGTCCTTTGGTTCGGACACTCCGCTGGGCCGGGCCGGACAACCCGCGGAACTGGCACCGGTCTACGTGCTGCTGGCCTCCGACGAGGGCAGCTACATCTCTGGTGCGCGGGTCGCCGTGACCGGTGGACGGCCGGTGCTCTGAGCCAAGCGCTCGACGAAAGGAATTCCATGGACACCACCGACGAGGTCGTCGTGACGTTCGTCGGCAACGCGACGACGTTGATCTCCTTCGGAGATCTGACGATCCTGACCGACCCCAACTTCCTGCATCGAGGTCAGCGGGCATACCTGGGCTACGGCTTGGTGTCCAAGCGGCTCTTGGCTCCCGCGCTGACCGTGAACGAGTTACCGCCACTGGACGCAATCCTGCTGTCCCACATGCACGGTGACCATTGGGATCGCGTGGCCGCCAAGAACCTCGACCACCGGCTGCCGGTGCTCACCACGCCGGAGGCCCGGAATCGATTGCTGCGCAGTGGCTTCGAGCGTTCGGTCGGCTTGACGACGTGGGACACCCACGTGGTGGACAACGGTTCGAGCCGGGTCGTGGTGACCGCGCTGCCGGGTCGGCACGCACCGGGATGGACCCAACGGTTGCTGCCGCCGGTGATGGGGTCGATGCTCGAATTCGGCCCGAGTGACGGATCGGTCAGCCGTCGGCTCTACGTCTCGGGGGACACGCTCCTGATCGAGGAGCTGGCCGAGATCCCGATTCGGTTCGAGTCGATCGACGCCGGCATCCTGCACCTTGGTGGCACCCGACTGCCGGCCGGGCGGCGCCTGCCGTTCGGGCTGACCGTGACGATGGACGGGCGCCAAGGCAGCGAGCTGGTGAACCGGCTCGACCTGCCGCGGGTGATCCCGGTGCACTACGACGACTACGGCGTCTTCGCGTCACCGCTGTCGGACTTCACCGACGAGATGGCGCGGCGCGGATGGGACGACCGCGTCGTCCGGCTCGAGCGCGGGGCCTCCGTCACGGTGTGATCGAACGACGGCGTCGTTTCGCGCGTGGCGACCCGGGTAGGTCATGACGGTGACGACGCACGACGTGGAGGATCTGGCCAGGCGAATCGCGGCGGAGCTGACGACGATGCAGCCCGGTACGCCGGTCTCGGTGACGTCCCTCTCCGCCCAGATGCGGTGCTCGACGGACGACGTCCTCGCCGCGGGGGCGTTGCTGGAACACCGCAATCAGGGCGACGACCAGCTGTTCACCGTCGTCCGACGTTCTGAGGGGGGCGCCGAGGAGTCCTTCGTGTCGAGGGTGCCGGTGGCACTGAACGACGAACCAGACACGCGGTGATCATCAGCCGCGTGGATTGCCCGCGCACCGCACGATGAGCGTCGCCAACGGCTGGGACACCCCGTGTTGCTTGGTGAGGGCGGTGATCTCGTCGTCCTGCGCGGCCTTGCTGGCCGAGGCCCCGCCCAGGGCGTCGTAGGCCTGGGCACCGAGCTTCGCCGCGGTGCTGGAATCGATGCCGAGACCGCCGACGGACATCGAGTCCGCCACCATGCAGCGCAGGTAGCCGGCGCGGTCGAAGTCGGCGGCCGCCGAGGGGGCCAGCAGCAGTGCCAACGCGCCCATCGACGACGTCAGTGCGGCGATGCGAAACTTCGTCACGCGGATGGCCTTCCGTGCGGCTGGTCGAGAACGCCAACATGCTACCGGCGGCAGCTGGCTGGTCGCCATCGGGCGGTGCGGGCGACGAACGTCGGGTAACGGTTCCGAACCGCATTGGTTTCGAATCGCTTCGGGTGGCCGGCGGGACGGTCGGAGAGGATTGGCGGAACCTACGGTGGCCTGGTGCACCGCAGAACTGCCCTGAAGCTTCCGCTGATGCTGGCAGCAGGTGCCGCACTCACCCACGTACCCGTCGCCTCGGCCGATTCGGTCCGCTGGACGGCCGACCGCGCCAACGCCTGGTACCAGAACCAGGGCTGGCTGGTGGGGGCGAATTACGTCCCGGCCACGGCGATCAACCAGATCGAGATGTTCCAGCAGGGCACGTACGATCCGCGACGCATCGACACCGAGTTCGCCCTCGCGCGCCAGCTTGGCTTCAACACCATGCGGGTGTTCCTGCACGATTTGCTGTGGGCGCAGGACAGGGGCGGGTTTCAGCGTCGCCTCGCCCAGTTCGTGGCGATCGCCGCGAGCCGCGGGATCAAGCCCATGTTCGTGCTCTTCGATTCCTGCTGGGACCCCCATCCCAAGCTTGGCGCGCAACACGCGCCCGTCGTGGGGGTGCACAACTCGGGGTGGGTGCAAGGCCCGGGAGCCGACCGCCTGGGGGACCCTCGCTACGCCGCGACCCTGCAGGACTACGTGACCGGAGTGGTGGGCCAATTCCGTGCCGACCCCCGCGTCCTGGCGTGGGACGTCTGGAACGAACCCGACAACCCGGCCAAGGTGTACCGCAAGGTCGAGCGCGGCGACAAGCTCGAGTTGGTGGCGGGTTTGCTGCCGCAGGTGTTCCAGTGGGCGCGGGCGGCCAATCCCGCGCAACCGCTGACCAGCGGCGTGTGGCAGGGCAGCTGGGGCGCCGGCAGCCGCAGCAACGTCGCCGGCATCCAGCTCGACAACTCCGACGTCGTCAGCTTCCACTCCTACGCCGCATCGGATGAGTTCGAGGCCCGCATCGACGAGCTGGCGCCGCTGGGCCGGCCCATCCTCTGCACCGAATACCTGGCCCGCCCCCAGGGCAGCACCGTCGAAGGCATCCTTCCAGTTGCCAAGCGCCGCAACGTCGCCGCGTACAACTGGGGACTGGTCGCCGGCAAGACGCAGACCTATCTGCCGTGGGACACCTGGGACAAGCCGGACCCGTCGGAGCCCAAGCTGTGGTTCAGCGATCTCCTGAGACCCGACGGCCGCCCCTACCGCGACGCCGAGGTGGCCACCATCAGGAAGCTCACCGGAGTGGCGGCCCAGCCGTGACGGGACGCTAGGGCCGCTGGCGACCCCGCCACGCCCGGTAGCCGCGATGGGCTGCAAAGGCCCCGACGACCGCCGTCACGCACCACACCGCGATCGCCGTGTACGCCAGCGGCGCCGACAGGTCGCCAATGGACGCCCCGAGTGCGGTGTAGACGAACGCCCGGGGTGCTGACCCGATGAACGCGCCAACGGCCATCTGCCACAACGGAACTCCGAAGGCGCCAAAGGCGTAGGACGCGAGCGCGTCGGATACGCCCGGCACGAACCGCTGACCGACGACGGCCCACAGGCCGCGCCGCTGCACTTGGGCGTCGAGCCGGTCGGCCCGCTCGGCGCCCATCAGGGACCGCGCGCCGTCTCGCCCAGCCCGGCGTCCGACGAGGTTGGTGATGCAGGCGGTGCCGATCGCCGAGAACAGCGTCACGAAGGTGCCGAGGAGTGGCCCGAAGAGCACGCCGCTGCCGGCTGCCAAGATGGGCCCAGGGACGAAGACGGCGCCGAGCACCGCAGACATTCCGACGTAGGCCAGCGGCGCTGCGGGCCCGGCCGCCGTCACCACGTTGCGCACGTCGGCGACGTCGACCACCCGGGCGACGGCCACCAGGTAGAACAACCCGAGTAGGAAGACGACGAACACGCCGAGCCGGATGACGGGGCCCCGGCGGGCGGCCGGAGCGGGGAGATCGTCCGGGGCGGATACCTGGTCGGTCACGTCGGGGGTTACCAGTTGCTCGGCGAGTAGTCCTTGAGGAAGCAACCGTGGACGTCCTCGCCTGCCTCACCGCGCACGATCGGGTCGTAGACCCGGGCCGCACCGTCGACCAGGTCCAGCGGGGCGTGAAAGCCCTCGTCGGCCAGGCGCATCTTGGTGGGATGCGGGCGCTCGTCGGTGATCCACCCCGTGTCGACGGCGGTCATGAGGATGCCGTCCTGCGCCAGCATCTCACCGGCGCTGGTGCGGGTCAGCATGTTCAGCGCCGCCTTGGCCATGTTGGTGTGTGGATGTCCTGGCCCCTTGTAGGCGCGGCTGAACTGGCCCTCCATCGCCGAGACGTTGACGACGTACTTGCGGCGGGCGGGGGACGCCGCCATCGCGGGGCGCAACCGGCTGACGAGGATGAACGGCGCGGTCTGATTGCAGAGCTGCACCTCGAGAAGCTCCATCGCGTCCACCTCGTGTACGCGCTGGGTCCAGCTGTTGACCGAGGCGGTGTCGGGCAGCAGGCCGCCTGCGTCGATCGCGGTGCCCGCGGCGATCCGCTCCGGGGTGGCGCTGCGCGCCGTCAACGCCAACTCGGTGACCGCGGGAACGTCCACGGGAGCGACCGCGTGCGGGTTCGGGTGCTCGGCCAGGCTGCCGGCGAGCGCGTGCGGATGGGCGTCGCTGACGTGGTCGAACGTGACCACGCCCGCCACCCTCGAGACCAATTCGGTTGGGACGATGCGCTCGGCCTCCTCCAGCGCGCTGTATGAGCCGGGGGAGCGACGGACGGTTTGTGCGGCGTTGTTGATCAGGATGTCCAGCGGCCCCTGTTCGGCGACCGCGTCGGCGAGCGCGACCACCTGGGCGGGGTCCCGCAGGTCGATGCCGACCACCCGCAGCCGGTGCAGCCAGTCGCCGCTGTCCGGCATGGCGGCGAAACGGCGCACGGCGTCGTTGGGGAAGCGGGTGGTGATGGTGGTGTGGGCGCCGTCGCGCAGCAGCCGCAGGGCGATGTACATGCCGATCTTCGCGCGGCCACCGGTCAGCAGCGCGCGTCGCCCGTCGAGGTTCGTGCGGGCTTCACGCTTGGCGCGATTGAACGCGGCGCACGGGGGGCAGAGCTGGTGGTAGAACGCGTCGACCTGGGTGTAGTGGTTCTTGCAGGCGTAGCAGGCGCGCGACCGCAGCAGCGTGCCCGCGGTGGCGCCTGCCGCAGTCGAGACCAGCGGCAGGCCGCGTGTCTCGTCGTCGATGCGGCCGGGGGCGCCGGTTGCGGTGGCCGCGATCACGGCGCGGTCGGCCTGGGCGACGGCGTCGCGCTTGGCGTGGCGACGAGCCTGCTTGACGGCCTTGAATACCCCGGCCGTCGCGCGGCGAACGGCGACGGCGTCGGGATGCTCGGGAGGCAGGTCCCTGACCTCGGACAGCACCTCCAGGCACGCCCTCAGCTTCTCCGGGTCGATCTCGGTCACGGGGGAAGAGTACTGGTCAACCGGCCCGAAGCCGATTCGTCAGCGGGCGTTGAGCTCCACCGCGGCGCGGATCAACGCCGTGAACGCGGTGTCGTCGAGGACGTCGCCTTCGCCCAGGTCGATCGCGCGGCGCACCTTGCCGTCGAGGCTGGCGTTGAACAGCCCGCTCGGATCCGGCAGCGACGCCCCCTTCGCGAAGGTCAGCTTGACCTTGTCCTTGTAAGTCTCACCGGTGCACAGGATTCCGTCGTGATACCAGGTGGGCACACCGCGCCACTTCCACTCCTCCACGACGTCGGGGTCGGCCGTCTTGATCAGTCGTCGGACGTGGGCGAGCGTGGCGCCGCGCCAGTCGGCGAGCTCGGCGATCCGCTGGTCGATCTTCGCCGCTGGCGAGTCGTCGGTCATCAGCCCGCCACGGACGCGTCGTAGATGGCTTGGATCGCGGCGTCGAGGGTCGCGGTGAACTCCTCGTCGGACTGCTGAGCGGACAGCCCCTCGGTCAGGGCGCGGCTGAAACTCGCGATGAGACCGGTGTTCTTGGCGAGCAACGCGTCGGCCTCGTCGCGGGAATAGCCACCCGAGAGCGCCACGACCCGTATCACCTTCGGGTGCTCGGTCAAGGGCAAGTAGTGATTCGTCTCGGTCGGCAGCGACAGCTTGAGCATCACCTTCTGCCCGTCGGGGATGCCGTCGAGCTGCTCGGTCAGCGCGTCACGCAGGATGTCCTCGGCCGCTGCCTTGTCCGCGATAGAGATGGTCACCTCGGGTTCGAGGATGGGGACCAGTCCGTGGGCGAGCACCTGCCGTGCCACGTCGAACTGTTGTGTGACGACGCGACCGATGCCCTCGGCGTCGGCCGCGCCGATCACCGAACGCTCCTTGGTGCCGAAGATTCCCTTGCCGACCGCGCGGGCCAACAGCTCGTCGAGGTCGGGTATCGGCTTCATCAGTTGCACGCCGTTGGCCGCGTCCTGCAGGCCCTTGTCGATCTTGAGGAACGGAACGACCCCCTTCTCGTCCCACAGGTACGTGGCCGACGGGGTGCCGGCGATGTCGCGGTCCATGGTCTCCTCGAAGAGGATGGCGGCGAGGACGCGGTCGCCGTTGAACACCGGGGACGTGACGATCCTCGACCGCATCTCGTGGATGAGGTCGAACATCTCTGCGTCGGTGGAGTACGAGCTCTCGTCGATGCCGTACAGGCGCAGTGCCTTTGGCGTCGAGCCGCCACTTTGATCCAGCGCGGCGATGAAGCCCCGGCCCGACGTCATCCGCTCCGCTTGGGTGTGGTTGGTCACCTCGCGAGCATATTCCTCGCAGGAGAGGAAGATGGGCGGGATGTACGTCCCCACTCACTTCGCGCCCGACGACGACGACGTACACGAGCTGCTGTCACGAAATGCCGCGGCCGACCTCGTCACGGCGGGTCCCGACGGCCTCGAGGCGACCATGCTGCCCTTCGTATACGACCGCGAGCGACGCACGCTGGAGGGGCACTTCGCGCGCAACAACGACCACTGGCGTCACGCCGACGGGCGAGAGGCGTTGGTCATCGTCCGCGGACCCGACTCCTACGTCACGCCGAATTGGTACGCGTCCAAGGCCGAACACGGCCGGGTCGTGCCGACGTGGAACTACGTCGTCGCGCACGTGCACGGCACGGTGACCGTGCACGACGACGTGGCCTGGCTCGACGGGCTCGTCCGTCGGCTCACCGACCACCACGAGGGTCTGCGTCCCAACCCGTGGTCGGTCGACGATGCCCCTGCGACGTTCGTCGCGGGTCAACTCCGCGCGATCGTCGGCGTCGAGGTGGCGATCTCCCGCGTGGAGGCCAAGTTCAAGCTCAGTCAGAATCGGCCCGAGGCGGACGTCGACGGCGTGATCGAAGGCCTGCGGGCCGATGGAGACGAGCGCGGCGCCGCCGCCGTTCAGGCGCATCGGCCGTAGCCGTTCAGGCGCATCGGCCGTAGCCGTTCAGGCGCATCGGCCGTAACGGACCCAGGTAACACGAACGTTCTCGAACGTCACACCCCAGAAACATAAACGGTATACCGTTTCGTCATTGCCGGGTGATCGCCGCCCGGTGTCGTGACCCAAGGACGGGGGCCGTCGCCTCTCATGGACACAGCGGTGAGTCCGTTGCTCGAATCGAACTCCAGCCCACTGGACGCTCGTCAGCGCGCAGTGGTGCAGCGGGTCTCCGACGCCGAGCGCGCCCACATCCTGGCCCTGCCCAGCAATGACCCACTGGACGCGAAGCTGCGCTTCCGGGTGCAGGCGACCGGTCCGGAGCTGTTCGCTCAGCCGCATGCGATTCGAGAAACATTGGCGATCAACGCATCCGAGCTGGGTGCGGTGGCAGACCGTCTCGTCGACGGGATCGACCGCGTGGTGCTGGTCGGCTGTGGTGACTCGCTCGCGGTGATGGTGGCCGCCCGTCAGGCCCTCGAGTTGGTGCTCGGCGTTCCGTGCGAGCCGGTGCAAAGCCTGGAGTTCGCGTACTACCAGGCCGATCTGGTCGACGACCGAACCGCGGTGGTGGCGCTGTCGAGCTCGGGGGAGACGACGCGCACGGTCGAAGCGCTGCTGATGGCCCAACATCGCGGATCGTATACCGTTGCCATCACCAATACCGCCGGGTCGACGCTGCAGGCCGAAGCCACCACGTCGTTGAAGATCGAGGCCACCCGCGTCGGCTGGCCGACCCAATCCTCCACGGCCGCACTGGCTCTGCTGCTCGAGCTCGCGATCCGCATCGGAGAGCGCCGGGTACCGGCGCGGACGGTCGAGCTTCGGACGGCGTTCGACGCCCTGCCCGACCTGATGGCCGAGGTGCTGACGCGGATCGATCCGATCGTCGCCGAGATCGCCGAGGCCGAGGTCGCCGCGGGTGTGGCCAACGTGTTGTTCTCCGGCGCGGGTCCGAACTTGGCCACCGCGATCGTCGGAGCCGCCAAGGTCAAGGAGTGCACGACGCTGCACGCCGCGGAGATCCAGGTCGAGGAGTACCACCACTACAACTCGCAGAAGGCGGGTGAGCCGCTGTTCCTGTTCGCCCCGACGGGTCCGTCGGTGCCGCGCGCGCTCGACACCGCTCGCGACGCGCTGCGCTGGGGCGGCCGGCTTTACGTGATCACCACCGACGGTGAGCATGCCTTCGACGGCTTCGACGCGACCGTGGTGACGCTGCCATCCGTAGCCGAGCCGCTCTCGCCACTGCTGTACCTGGTGGTCGCCCAATTGGTCGGCTACCACCTGGGACTCGCCTGCTACACCGCGGCGGAGCGCGATGTCTGAGTCGCCGACGCTGGTCTGCGTCGGCAACCTGACCGTCGACGAGACCGTGTCCCCGGCCGGGGAGCGGGTCGAGTCCGTTGGCGGGGACGCCCTCTTCGCCGCCCTGGCCGCCAGGGTGGCCGGTGGCCGCCCCCTGCTGCTCGCCCCGCTCGGCACGGACGCACCACCAGCGCTCCTGGCCGCCATCCGCTCGACCGGCACTGATCCCCGATCGCTTCCTGCGCGCGATATTCCGTTGATTCGCAACGTGATCCACTACGACGAGACCGGTGGCAGGGTGTGGGACCTGGTCCGAGGCGAAGAGCACTTCGAAGCCCTGTCCGTGGTCCCGTCCGACGTGCCACCGCAGGCACTGACCGCCAACGGAGTGCTCCTGTCGGCGATGGCGTTGCGCCCACAACTGGACGTGGCGGCGTGGTTGCGACCCCGGACCGCCGCGACGATCTTCTTCGACCCGCAGGAGGACTACGTGATCGGCCACGAGGCCGCACTGGGCGACGCCGTGGCTGCCTGTGACGTGTTCCTGCCCAGCGAAATCGAAGCCGCCGCGCTGGCCGGCACGTCGGACCTCGACGCGGCCGCCGCGATCTTCCTGGAACTCGGGCCGCGGGTGGTCGTGATCAAGCGGGCCGAGGCGGGCTGTCTGGTGGCCACCAGGGAGCACCCCGAACCCGTCGTCGTCCCCGCGGAGACCGTCACCCCGGTGGACAGCACCGGGGCCGGCGACGCCTTCTGCGGCGCCTTCGCCGTCGAGTACCTCCGCAGCGGGGACGCCGTCGGTGCCGCACGAGTCGCCGCGGCCATCGCCCGGCTCGCGGTGAGCGGACCGGGTGTTAGCGCCCTGCTGGCCGCGGTCGACGCCTACGGCGGAGTCCCCGGATGACGCGCGTCACGGTGGTCAACCCGAATACGTCGCCCGAATTGACCGACGCCATTGTCGCTGCGGCCCAACGGGTCTGCGGTCCCGGGGTGACGGTGCGCGGCGTGCAGCCAAGCGACGGCGTGCCTAGCGTGGAGAGCCACACGGAGGAGGCGATCGCCGCCGTGGGCGTGCTCGACCAGGTACGACGGCATCAGGCAGACACCGACGCCTACGTCGTCGCCTGCTTCGGCGACACCGGGGTGAACGCCGCCCGCGAGGTGGCGACGTGCCCGGTGGTCGGGATGACCGAGGCCGCGCTGCAGACCGCCTGCCTGGTGGCGCATCGCTTCGTCGTCGTCACGCTGCCCGCCAGGACGGTCGCCCACAGCGACCGCGTGATCCGGGCGCTCGGCCTCGAGCACCGCTGCCGCGTCGTCGCCGTCGACGTTCCGGTGGCCGAATTGGTCGGCGGCTCGACCCACTTGCTCGACGCGTTCGCCGAGGCCGCCCGAACCGCCATGGCCGACGACGGTGCCGAAGCGGTCGTGCTCGGCTGCGCCGGACTCGCCGACCTGGTCGGCCCGCTGTCCGAGGCGCTCGGCGTGCCGGTCGTCGACGGGGTCGCCGCCGCGGTCGGCATTGCCGCCGGCCTGGTGGCGATGGGCCTAAACACGTCGCGTGCCAACACCTTCGCCGCGGTGGAGCTGCCATGAGCGTGCTGTTCCGTCACGTCTGGGTCTACGACGCCGACGCCCCGACGGCGATGAGCGGGCCCGTCGACGTGCTCGTCACCGGCGATCGGATCGCCGCCCTAGGCGCGGATCTGGTCGCGGAGCCGGAAGCGCGGATCGTCGAGGGCGGCGGCCGACATCTGTTGCTGCCCGGGCTCATCAACGCCCACTTCCACTCGCCGGCCAACCACCTCAAGGGTTCGGTCCGCAGCCTGCCGCTCGAACTGTTCATGCTGTACGAGTCACCGTCGGACCCCGCTCTGGCACCGACGCCTCGGGAGGCCTATCTGCGGACCATGCTTGGCGCGGTGGAGATGCTGCAGCGTGGCATCACGTGCGTGCAGGACGACGCGTTCCTGATGCCGTTTCCCGACCCCGACATCGTGGACGCAGTGGCGATGGCATACCGCGACAGCGGAATTCGCGCCTTCCTGGCGCTGGATCAGCCCGAGCTGACCGAAGCCGAGAAGCTGCCCTTCGTCGACGAACTGGACGACGCCACCCGACGTGCGTTCGGTGCGCCGGCCCCCGCGCCTGCGGCGCGACTGCTGGAGGCCTACGACCATCTGATCGGCACCTGGCACGGCGCGGCCGAGGACCGCATTCGCGCCGCAGTGTCGATCTCGGCGCCGCAGCGCGTCAGCCTGGAGTACTTCGCCGCACTCGACGATCTGGCGCAGCGCCACGGGTTGCCGATGTACGCGCACATGTTGGAGACGAAGGTGCAGCGCACCCTGATGACCGAGCAGCCGCGGTTCGCGGGCCGGTCGCTGGTCGGGTACACCGCCGCCGCGGGTCTACTTGGGCCGCACACCAACGTGATTCACGCCGTCTGGGTCGACGACGCCGACCTCGACGCCATTGCCGACGCCGGCTCGACGGTGGTGCACAACCCGGTCAGCAACCTGAGACTCGGCAGCGGAGTGCTGCCGTGGCGGGCGATGCTCGACCGTGGTATCCCCGTCGCACTGGGCACCGACGAGGCCATTTGCGACGACTCGGTGAACGTGTGGACCGTCGCGAAGACCGCCGGGCTGATCCACAACGTCGCCGGGCTCGACAGCGACGACTGGCCCTCCGCCGCCGAAGTGCTCACCGCGCTGTGGAGCGGCGGTGCACGCGCGACCCGTAGGCCTGACGACCTCGGCGCGATCGCCCCGGGGCGCCTCGCCGACCTCGCGCTGGTCGACCTTCATTCGATTGCCTTCACCCCACTCAACGACGTACGGGAGCAACTGGTGCATTGCGAGGACGGCCGAGACGTCGTGATGACGATGGTGGCGGGACGCGTCGTCGCCGAAGGCGGCCACGTCACAAGCGTCGACGAGACCGCGCTGCTCGACGAGGCCCGTGAACTGTTCGCCGCGAAACTGCCGGCGATCCAGGCGGCGCGCGGGGAGGCGGCCGCGCTGATGCCCGCCTATCAGCACGTCGTGCGCCGGGCAGCGGCCACCGACGTCGGCTTCAGCCGCTGGTTGGTGCCGTGAACCCGGCCGGCTATCCCTACACCCCGCTGTCCGCGCGCCCGGGCGGCACGTGGCCCAACGGGGCGCGGCTCGCCGTCGTCGTCTGCGTCGGAGTCGAGTCCTACCGGTTCGGTGCCGGCCACACCGAGGACGTGATCGCCGACGTGTCCGCGCCGGATCTGGTCAACACCGCCTGGCGAGACTACGGCAACCGCATCGGCGCGTTCCGGCTGTTCGATCTGCTTGCGCGTCTTGGCATTCCGCCGACGGTGCTGCTCAACACCGACGTGTACGACGAGGCGCCCGACGTCTTGGAGGCGGCCCGCAAGGTCTCCGCCGAGATCGTCGGCCACGGCCGTTCGAACTCCGACTCGCTCGCGGGGATGACTCCGGAGGTGGAACGGGCCTATCTGGCCGACGTCGCCGATCGCATCCGTGTCGAGGAGGGGCAGGCGCCCGGCGGATGGTCGAGTCCGTGGCTCACTCAGACCCCGGCCACCCTGAACCTGTTGGCCGACACCGGCTACGAGTATCTGCTTGATCTGCGGTTCGACGACCAACCCGTATGGCTGCACACCGAATCGGGCCCGCTGCTGACCATCCCGTACGCCGCGGAACTCAACGACTCGTCGACGATGGTGGGCCGCAGCGTGCTGGCGCGTGACTTCGCCGACATGATCGACGACGAGTTCGCCGAACTGCATGCCGCGGCCGCGCACACGCCGCTGGTGATGAGCGTGGTGCTGCATTCCTTCATCACCGGAGTCCCGTTCCGGCTGCGGGCGGTCGGCCGGGCGCTGGAGCGCATCGCCGCCACCGAGGGCGTCTGGCTGACCACGCCGCGCCACATCCACCGCGCGGTCCTCGATCACCCGGAGACCTTCGGTGAGTGAGGCGATCGAGGTTCCGGTGACACCCGTTGCGGTGGTGGAGGACTTCTCGGTGTCGTTGGTGCGCAACGGCGTCCGCAACCAGGTGCTGCGCCACGTCGACCTGCAGATCCGGCCGGGGGAGATCCTCGGCCTGGTTGGCGAATCCGGTTCGGGCAAGAGCGTTCTCGCACTTGGCCTGCTGGGCTTGCTGCCACCGGAGTCGCATCCGGTCACCGAGGGCCGGATCACCGTCGGCGGGGTCGACCTGCTGCGCGCCGGCCGCCACGAGCTCAGACGCGTCCGCCGCGAAGTCCTCGGCGCGATCTTCCAGGACCCGATGACCTCTCTCAATCCCACGATGCGAATCGGCAAGCAGATCGGGGAGGCCACCGGCGACGACGCCGAGTCGATCCGGCTCCTGGAGACCGTCGGGGTCCGCGACGCCGAACGGCGCCTGCGCGTCTACCCCCACGAACTCTCCGGCGGCCTGCGGCAGCGGGTGATGGCCGCCATCGCGGTCGCGGACAAGGGCGACGCCACCTCGCTGCGACGACGCCTCATCGTCGCCGACGAACCCACCACGGCCCTCGACGTCACCGTGCAGGCGCAGCTGTTGGACCTGCTGCGCGAACTGCGCGACGACTTCGGCTGCTCGGTGCTGCTGATCACCCACGACCTTGGCGTTGCCGACCAGATCGCCGACCGGCTCGCGGTGATGCACCACGGCGAACTGGTCGAGATCGGGCCTGCCGCCGACGTCGTACGCCGACCTCGTCACGAATACACGCGCTCCCTGCTCGCGTCGCGGCTGACGCTGACGACACCTCGTGACGAGCGCTTCGTCCGCACCGATTCCGAGGACACCGACGCGGCGGTCACGGTTCGCGGACTGACCAAGACGTTCGGCGTCGGGCGGCGCCGCCGCCGCCACGAGATCACCGCCGTCGACGGAGTCGACCTCCAGATCGCCTCCGGTGAGGCGCTGGCGATCGTCGGGGAGAGTGGCTCGGGCAAGTCGACGCTGCTGCGAATGGTCGCCGGGTTGGAACGGCCCACGTCGGGATCGGTCGAACTCGCCGGCGACGGCGAACCACAGATGGTGTTCCAGGACGCAGGCTCGTCGTTGACGCCGTGGCTGAACATCGGCGAGACCCTTGGCGAACGGCTGCGCGCGCTGAAGCTGTCCCGCGACGACGTCCGTCAGCGGGTCGTCGAGGCGCTCGCCGCGGTGGACCTGCCACCCGAGGTCGCCAAGGCCCGACCCGGCGAATTGTCCGGCGGGCAACGGCAACGGGTGGGACTTGCCCGCGCGACGATGATTCCGCCCGCGGTGCTGCTGTGCGACGAGCCCACCAGCGCGCTGGACGCGTCCCTGGCCAAGAGCGTGCTCGCCCTCATCCGAGACCTCCGGGCGCGCATCGGGATGACGGTCCTGTTCGTCACCCACGATCTCGCCGTCGCGCGCCTCATGGGCGACCGCATCGCGGTGATGCAATCGGGTCGCGTCGTCGAGTTGGGTGCCGCCGAGCAGGTGGTGTCCGAACCACGAGACCCCTACACGCGCACGCTGCTGGCCGCGGTCCCGGAGATCGTGCCATGACCACCCTGATGCCGCGCTGGCGGCTCAAGCCCGTCGCCATCGGCGGAGCGCATCTGGCCCGGCCGGTCGCGTGGGCCATGGTGGGCCTGCTGGTGGTGGTGACGCTCGTCGCGCTGTTCGCCAGGACGCTTGCACCGTATGACCCCATTCAGCCCGTCGGCGCGCTCAACCTGCCGCCGCTCAGCCCGGGCCATCTGCTCGGCACCGACGGCATCGGCCGAGACCTGTTGTCCCGCACGTTGATCGGCATCCAGGTCAGCTGGCTCTGCGCGCTGGTCGTGGTCGCGAGCGGACTGCTGATCGGCGGCACCATCGGCCTGATCGCCGGCGCGACCGGGGGTTGGGTGGATTCGGTGCTCCTCATGCGGGTCACCGACCTCTTCCTGGCGCTGCCCGGCGCCCTGGTGGCGATCGCCATCGTGGCCGCCCTCGGATCGGGACTCCTCAACACCCTCATCGGGGTGGCCCTGGTCTGGTGGCCGTACTACGCCCGCATCGTGCGGGGCGAGGTCAAGGCCCTGGCCGCGCGCCCGCACGTCGAGGCGGCCAAGCTGGCCAAGGCCGGCCGCTGGCGCATCCTCACCCGGCACCTGCTGCCCGGCGTCGTCCCGACGGCCGTGATCACCGCCAGCCTCGACATCGGCAACGTCGTGCTCCTCCTCGCGGCGCTGTCGTTCCTTGGTCTCGGACAGCAGGCCCCCGCACCGGAACTCGGCGCCGACACCGCCCGCACGCTCTCCCAGTTGCTGAGCCAATGGTGGGTGCCCGGCATCCCCGGTATGGCGGTCCTGTTGCTGACCCTGATCGCCAATGTCGGTGGCGACGCCATCCGCAGTCTCATCCCGGTTCGGAGGTGACGGCGATGACCTCCTTCCTCGTCCGCAGGTTCTCGACGGCCGTGCTGATCCTGCTGATCCTGTCGTTCGTCATCTTCCTGTTGCAGTCCGTGTCGCCCGGTGATCCCGCCCGTGCCTACGTCGGAGCCAACGCCTCCAACGAGATGGTGGCCGCCGAGCGGCAGCGCCTGGGCCTGAACGACCCGATGCTGCAACAGTTCACGCGATTCATCGGGGGACTGTTCACCGGTGACCTCGGCCGGTCGCTGCGCACCCGCCAACCCGTCACCGCCGACCTCGCCACCTACCTGCCGGCCACCGCCGAGCTCGTCGTGATCGCGTTCCTCATCGCGCTGGCGTTGGCCACGCTCTACGCCCTGTCGGGGGCGTTGCGGTGGCCGGGCGCCTCGGTGGGCCGCGGCGTCCTGCTGCTGTTGGCCACCGCGCCGCCGTTCCTGCTAGCCCTCGTCGGCATCATCGTGTTCTTCGGCCAACTCGGGTGGCTACCGGCCCGCGGTGTCGGCGACTTCCAGGACCCCGGCCCCTTTGGCATGCAGCTGGTCGACACGCTGATCCACGGACAGGCCGACGCCGTCGTCGACGCGCTGAAACACCTCGTCCTGCCAGCGGTGGTGCTGGCCATCGCCCCGGCGGTCGCGATCGGCCGGGTGTTCCGGTCGTCCCTGCAGAGCGTGCTGGGCGTCGACTACGTGCGCACCGCGCGCTCCAAGGGCATGAGCGAGACCCGCGTGGTGCTCCACCACGTGGTCCGCAACGCGATCGGCCCGGCGCTGTCGATGGCCGGTCTGCAACTCGGGTTCATGTTCGCCGGTGTGGTCGTCGTCGAGCAAATCTTCTCCTGGCCCGGTATCGGCAACTACCTCGCCGCGTCGATCCCGGTGGCCGACTTCCCGGCCATCGCGGGCGTGACGCTGGTGCTGGGAGCGATCTACGTCCTGTCCAACGTCGTCGTCGACCTGCTGCAAGCGGTCGCAGACCCCCGCATAGCCGCCGAATGAGAAGGAGCACCGTCATGTCCGAACCAGGAAAGATCGCCCGCCCGGGTATCCGAGGCGTCGTCGCCGCCTGTGCCGCACTCACTCTCGTCGTCGCGGGCTGTAGCTCCGGCACGCCGACGGGCGGCGGCGGAGGCGGGGGAGGCGGGGGTGCTCCCACGGACGGCACCCTCACCGTCGGCCTCCTCGGCGACATCGGCCAGCCGCCCGACCCCGACATCTACTACGCCAACAACGGCACGGCCATCATGATCAACGCCTACGAGGGTCTGGTGCAGTACGCGAACAACACCGACACCGTGAAGATCGCGCCGCGCCTGGCCGAGACGTGGGAAGTCAGCCCAACCAACGACGTGTACACCTTCCACCTGCGCAAGGGGGTGACGTTCCACGACGGCACCCCGTTCACCTCCGCCGCGGTCGACGTTGCCTTCAAGCGGCGCGTCGCCGTCAAGGGCGGCGCGGCGTACATGGTGCAGGGCGTCAAGAGCGTCGCCACCCCGGACGACTACACCGCCGTGATCACGCTCGACAAGCCGAACACCGCGTTCCTCAGCTACCTGGCCTCGCCGTTCGGCCCGAAGATGGAATCACCACAGGGCCTCACGGCCAACGCCGGCTCCGACGACGCCCAAACCTACCTTTCCTCACACGATTTGGGCACCGGCCCGTACCAGCTGACCACCGCGCAGACCGGCGTGAAGTACGAGATGACGCAGTACGACGGGTACTGGGGTCCGAAGTCACCGTTCAAGAAGATCGAATTGCCGGTCTACACAGACGAATCGGCGTTGGAGCTCGCGTTCGACAACGGCACCGTCGACACCATCGTGGCCGCGCTGCCGTCCTCCAGCCTGGACAAGTACGCCTCCAAGGACGGCGTCGCGAACTACTTCCTGCCGACCCTGCAGGGCGCCCTGGTGACGGTGAACTCGAGCCACGACTTCTTCAAGACCCCCGAGGCGCGGGTGGCCTTCCTCAAGTCGATCGACCAAGCCAAGCTGGTGAATCAGGTGCTGGGCAAGCGATCCGAGGTCGCCACGACGATGTACGCCAAGGGCATGATCCCGGGAGGGTCCGGTGTCGAAGACAAGCAGGCCATCAGTTACGACGCGAATGCCCTGAAGTCCTACGTCGCTGCCCTGCCGCCCAATGCACCCAAGACGCTGGTGATCGGCTACGCCAACGGCAACGTCAACGCGCAGTCGATGGCCAACCTGGTGGTGGCCAACCTACAGACCGACGGAATCACCGCCACTGCACAGGGTTACGACACGTCGACGGTGTTCGGGTGGATCAACAACCCGCCGTCGGGACCGGATGCGTTCATCGACGGGAACAACGGGCCCGACGGCGGCGACCCCTACATGTGGGGTCACGTGTTCTGGGACGCCTCGGGTGGCATCAACTACTTCGGATGCCAGTCCACGGAGGTCAACGACCTGCTGAACCAGGCCCTCGGTACCGGTGACATGAGCACCTACGTCAAGGCCGGGGATCTCTACGGGCAGACCGGGTGCTTCCTGAACCTGTCCTACAACAAGGACTGGGTGGTAGCGCAGAAGTGGCTCACCGGGGTGCCGGAAAGTCAGAACGTCGGTGCCAACGAGCTGAACTTCTCGTTGCTCGGCATCGGCGGGTGACCTCGGCGGGCGGGAGCGAAGCGACCGGGGGAGGGGCGTCCGACCTCCCGCCGCCCCCGTCGCTGTCCCGGCTGGTCTACTCCACGGTCCGGGAGCGGATCATCCTCGGGCAATATCCCCAGGGGAGTCGCCTGCCGGAGCAGCGAATCGGCGAAGAGCTCAACGTGTCTCGAGTACCCCTCCGTGAAGCGGTGCCCTGGCTCGAGCGCGACGGCTTCGTGCAGTCGCGGCCGCGCCGGGGCGCCGTGGTGGCCCAGTGGGACGCCAAGGCCATCGACGACCTGTTCGACGTGCGGCTCTCGCTCGAGGTTGGGGCGGCCCGGCTCGCGGCGAGGGAGGTCGGCAACGGGGGGAGCATCGACGCGCTGAACGAGGCGTTGGAGCAAGCGCAGCGGACGGTGGCCGACGGGGACGCGTACGCGATTGCCCGCACCAGCACCGCCTTTCACGAGGCGGTCATCGAGGTGTCGCGCAACGGACTCATGACGACGCTGATGCAGAACGTCTCGGGACGCATCACCTGGCTGTTCTATCTCACCAGCGGACTGCCCGCCGACGAGGCGTTCCACGACCACGTGCTGCTTCGGGACGCGATCGCCTCCGGCAACGAGCGGGTCGCCGAATCGGTGGCCTACGCTCACATCGAACGCGACCGGTTGCCGACGTTCGAGGCGATGCGGGGCCGCCTGGCCTAGACCGAATGGCCTGACCGTCAGCCGATCTCCGCCAGGGGCAGCGGGATCAGCGAGCCGGATCTGACCGTGGCCGACAACCGCTGTCGCGCAAGCGGGCTCCACGCCTGCACTGCGCAGAACGGTGCGCACTGGTCTTGGTCGGACCGCGTGCCCACGTGCACGCAACACTGGGTGAGCCGCTCCTCGATCATCGTGGACACGTCCATGAAGGGCTTGACCGTGATGCGCACGACCCGCTCGCCGAGCATGCGCCGCAGCCGTCGACGCCGTCCCGGCAGTCCCGAGGCGGCCAACGTCAACAGTGTCGAGAGCCCCAGATCGCAGCTCTCACAGATGCTTTGCCAGACCTCGGCCATCGAGGGATGCGACAGCGACGACTGCTCCGAGAGCAGCCCGAGCAACGACTCCCGCACGGCCAACCGCATCTCGCGTGGTACCTCGGAGTCGGCGATCCGGTTGGACACCAGCCCCAGATTCTCCTTCAGGCGGTCATGTCCCATCAGGGCGGTCAGGGAGCGCCACTGATCGGCGTCGTCGCGAATCATGTACCCGACCGAACAGCAGTGGGGATGAGAGCACGGCAAGGCCGTCAGATCCCGCCAGTCGACGAGTCCGCCCGTCTGCGGTCCGAGGCGCTTGAGCACGCCGGTGTGGGTCAGTCGGTCCATCGGATCGATGGCTCCGGAACGCCCGGAGCCGAATTGGGGCTGAATCGACACCCCGCTCACGTAGGGGGTGTCGAGGGCGAGCGTCACGACCTCGCCAATCTCGTCGTCGTTGACCCCGAGCGCCGCCGTCATCACCAAGGTGATGAAGATCTCGCGCTCGGACAGGCGTCGAATCGCATCCGCCTTGAGCCGGCGCAGGTCCCCGCCGCGGTGATGCCGTGAGGCCTCCGCGGACACGCCGTCGAACTGCAGGTAGACCTCGACGCGCTCACGGTGGCGGGTGAGCAGGTTCAGCAGGTCGTCGTCACGGGCGATGAGAAGTCCGTTGCTGTTGACCAGTATTCGCGTGACGGGGCGGCGGGCCAATTCGTCGAGCAATGCGGCGAGACCGGGGTGGACCGTGGGTTCCCCGCCGCTGAGCATCACGACGTCGAGCTTGCCGTTCTCACGCGCCAGTCTCTGGTCGACGTTGGCGAGGATGTCCTCGACGGGCACGACCCCGTGCAGATCCGGGCCGGAGTCGGTGAAGCAGGTCGGACACCGCAGATTGCACGCCTCGGTGACGTCGGTCAGCAGGATGCAGGTGTGCTGGGTCTGCATCTCGGGCAGGCCGCGCAGATACGCCGACGGGACCGGATCGAAGTTTCCCGCCACGTCGGGCATGTGGGCCTTGGTCGGCGCCGTCCACTCCTCCAGATAGGCAAGGATTTCGGGGTCTTCGTCATACATGGTGCGCACGAGGCCGTGGACGACGCACGCCCGTTCGAGCCAGACGGCGCCGTCGCGGGCGGCCAGCCAACCGGAGAGCCGCTCGACGTCGGCCAGCGGCCGATCCGGTCGTTCGGCGTGGCAGTGCGGACAGAACGCGGTGACGTAGCGCAGGATTCGGTCGGCGCGCAGCGGCATGCCCATGGGTCAGATTCCCCCGGTGTACATTTCGGGATTCAGGCCGGTGCAGTAACCGACGCTGACGACGGAGAGCAACGCCCAGCCGATCATCAGCCCCATCCCGAGGCCTCTGGCCCACGGCCGCCGCAGCGCGATCAGTCCCGCACCGCCGGCGAACGCGACGAGGGCGAGGACGGCGGCTCCGAACGCCACGCCCGACGGACCCCGGTTACCCGTCGTGGTGAGCACGATCAACCCGACGACCAGGTTGATCATCCCGAAGAGGAGAACGCCGACGACGGCCAGGCCGGCCACGGTGCCGCCGGAGTTCGACGGGGGCGGCGGGGGCAGCCAGCCGGGCGGTGGTGGTGGTTCGAACGGGGGACCGGTCATGATGGAACGCCCTGCCTTCCCAGTAGTCGGTCGTAGTGGCCATGCCGCCACCCGCTGCGCAACCGCACGCCAACTACGATCAGGCTGAGCAGCAGGAACCATTGTGGCCGTGTGAGATCGAGCCAGACCTCCTCGTTGGCGCGGGTGAACTCGACGAAGAAGCGAAAGACCGCGTACGCCGAGACGTAGAGGACGAAGAGCTCACCGGGGTGGGTGACGCGCGAGCGCAACCACAGCAGCACACCGAATGCGGCCAGCTGGAAGGCGATCTCGTAGGCAAAGGACGGATGCATGGCTTGGCCGGTGAGGCACCCCGGACACTCGGGTGTGGTCGCGGGCGCATGGATGCCCCACGGCAGACTGGTTGGCCGGCCGGGGGCCTCGGTGAGCAGACACCCGATGCGGCCGACCGCCATGCCAAGGGCGACGGCCGGCGCGAACAGGTCGCCGGTCTTCCCGCGGTATCCGATGATTCGCTTCGCGACGAGCACGCCCACGTAGGCGCCCAGCAGGCCGCCGAGGATGCTGCGCGAGCCAAAGGCCCACGCCTCGGCGAGAGTGGGATTCAGACGTGGATCGAGATGCTCGACGAGGCCGGAGAACCGCATTCCGAGGGCTCCGCCGACCAACGCGCCCGTGACGGCCACCAACGACTCCTCGCCCAGCGCGCCGCGTCGCCTGGCCTCGAGGACGAACACCACACTCGCGGCGAGGACCCCAAGGCCGACGAACACGCCGTGAACGGGCACGTCGAACCATCCGACGTGCCACCTCACCCCCATGGACCCACGGTAGTGCGGCATCGCGCTTAGCGGGTGTCGAATGCGGGGACCAGGCGCGGTCGGCCGGGGTGTGCGATCACGACGCAGTGGGTAGTCGAGGCGAATGCGACCACTGCGGGCAGTCGTCTCCGTCGTCGTGGCCGCTCTGGTGGCGGTGTCTTGTGCGCCTGCCCAACGCGTCGACCTTGGTCAGGGTTCGGGGAACCTCATTGCCGCCATCGCCGGAGAACCCGACCAGCTCGACCCTCAAAAGACCAGTGCGTACTTCTCCTTCGAGGTGTTGGAGAACGTGTTCGACACCCTCGTCGAACCCGACGCCAACCTCGAGATGAAGCCGGCGCTGGCCGAATCGTGGACGGTGTCACCGGATCAGTTGACCTGGACCTTCCGCGTGCGCCCCGGCGTCACCTTCCACGACGGCAGCCCGTTCACCGCCGCCGACGTCGTCTACTCCTACCGGCGGATCATCGACGACAAACTGTCCAACGTCGACAAGTTCAGCAGCGTCGCCGACGTCACCGCACCTGACGACGGCACCGTCGTGATGAGATTGAAGCGGCCAACGCCCAACCTGCTCACCAACATCGGCGGTTTCAAGGGCATGGCGATCGTCTCCCGCAAGAACGTCGAGAGCGGACAGATCGCGACGCACCCCGTGGGAACGGGTCCCTTCTCGTTCGTCTCGCAGAAGAGTGGTGACTCGATCGTCCTCAAGGCCAACCCGTCCTACTGGGGAGGCCCACCCAAGATTCCCGGCGTGACGTTCCAGTTCATCGCCGAACCCTCGACGGCCCTGTCGGCTCTGCAGGCCGGCGAGATCGACTGGACGGATTCGGTGCCCACACAACGACTCTCGCAGCTCGAGGGCGACGACTCGCTGCACCTCGCGGTCACGCCGAGCAACGACTACTGGTATCTCGCGCTCAACGAGGCCAAGGCGCCGTGGAACGACCCGCGGGTGCGCCAGGCCATCGCCTACGGCATCGACCGCCAGTCGATCGTGCAGGCCACCAGCTACGGCAGCGCCACCGCCAATCAGCTTGCCATCCCCAAGGGCAACCCCTGGTACACGCCCTACGACAAGTACCGCTACGACGTCGACGAGGCGAAGCGACTGCTCGACGACGCCGGTGCCCACCCTGATCGAATGGACCTGCTGGTCACCAGTGAATATCCGGAGACGGTGACCGCCGCGCAGGTCATCGCCGACAACCTCGGGCGGCTGGGCATCACCGTGAACATTCGCACCGTGGACTTCGCCACGTGGCTCGACGAACAGAATTCCGGCAACTTCGACATGCTCATGCTGGGCTGGCTCGGCAACATCGACCCCGACGACTTCTACTACGCGCAACATCACACCGGTGGGGCCAACAACGCGCAGAAGTTCTCCAACGCCGACGTCGACCGGCTACTCGACGCCGGACGGGTCGAAGTGAATCGGGAACGGCGCCAACGGGACTACGCCAAGGCCGCCACCATCATCGCCGACCAGGTGAGCTACATCTACCTCTACAATCCGTCGGTCATCCAGGCCTGGACGCCGAGACTGACGGGATACGAGGCCCGGCGCGACGGCGCGATCCGGTTCAAGACGGCCACCCTGGCCGCGGGGGATGCGCGATGAGCCGTCCGCTGCTGGTGTTCCTGGCCCGCCGGCTGGCCTACTCCCTGGTGGTCCTCCTCGGCGTGCTGGTCGTCGTCTTCGCCCTCGTGCAACTCGTACCCGGCGATCCGGTGCGCATCGCGTTGGGCACGCGCTACACGCCGCAGGCCTACGACGCGCTGAGATCGGCCAGCGGGCTCGACCGTCCACTGCTGCAACAGTTCCTCGGCTACGTCGGCTCGGCGCTGACCGGAAACCTGGGCGTCAGCTTCCGCAACGGCGAACCGGTCACCGACATCCTGCTCGAACGCTTGCCTGCCACCGCGTCCCTGGCCGCATTCGGCATCGTCGTCGCGCTGCTGATCGCGCTGCCCGCAGGCATCTACTCCGCGTTGCGCGAGGGCCGCGTCGGTGACGTCATCGTGCGCGTCACCAGCCAGTTCGGCGTCTCGATCCCCGACTTCTGGATGGGCATCCTGTTGATCGCGCTGTTCTCCACCACCCTCGGTTGGCTGCCGACCTCTGGATACCGGCCGCTGCGCGAGGATCCCGGCGGCTGGCTGAGCCACCTCGTGCTGCCCGGCCTCACCGTCGGACTGGTCGCGGCCGCCATCCTGACGAGGTACGTCCGCGCGGCCGTCCTCGAGGTGGCCTCGATGGGATACGTACGCACCGCCCGATCCAAGGGGCTCTCGCCCCGCGTGGTCACCCTGCGTCACACGGTCCGCAACGCATTGGTGCCGATCCTGACCATCACCGGGATCCAGCTCGCGACGATCCTCGGCGGCGTGATCGTCGTCGAGGTGGTGTTCGCCTGGCCGGGCCTCGGCCGGCTGGTGTTCAATTCCGTTGCCGCCCGGGATTATCCGGTGATCCAAGGCGCGGTGCTGCTGATCGCGGTCCTCTTCCTGGCGGTCAACCTGGTGGTGGACCTGCTCTACGCGGTCGTCGACCCGAGGATTCGGCTGTCATGACCGAACCGATCGTCGACGAGACGCCGACCGGGCGCGTGGGGACGCCGAGGCTGCTGCTGAGCAACCCCGTCACGGTGGCGGGTGCGGCCGTCCTGGTGGTCGTGCTGCTGATCGCCGTCGGGGCGTCCTGGCTCGCGCCGTATGGAATCAACGACGTCGACGTGCCCAGCGCCCTGCGAGGCCCCAGCGGTGCGCACTGGTTCGGGACCGACGAACTTGGTCGCGACGTGTTCTCGCGCGTCCTGGTCGCCATCCAGGCCTCCATGCAGGTCGCAATCGTCAGCGTGGCCTTCGCCGCGCTGGTCGGCGTCACCATCGGCGTGGTGGCGGGCTATCGCGGTGGCTGGTTGGACACGGTCGTCATGCGCGTCGTGGACGTCATGTTCGCCTTCCCCGTGCTGCTGCTGGCGCTGGCCATCGTGGCCGTCCTCGGGCCGGGTGTCACCACCACGACCCTCGCGATCGGCGTGGTCTACACACCGGTCTTCGCCCGCGTGGCCCGCGCCAGCACCCTCGGCGTCCGCGTCGAACCGTTCGTCCAGGTCTCGCGCAGCATGGGCACCGGGCATCGGTACGTCCTGGTGCACCACGTCCTGCCCAACATCTCGGGCCCCCTGATCGTCCAGACGTCTCTGTCGCTGGCGTTCGCGATCCTGTCGGAGGCGGCCCTGTCCTTCCTTGGCCTCGGCATCCAACCGCCGGAACCGTCCCTGGGCCGGATGATCTTCGACGCCCAGGGCTTCGTCACCCTGGCGTGGTGGATGGCGGTGTTCCCCGGTGCGGCGATCTTCGTCATCGTGCTGGCCTTCAACCTCGTCGGGGACGGACTCCGCGACGTGCTCGACCCCAAGCAGCGCACGCAGGCCGAAGCGCGGAGGAGTCGATGAACACGCCCGTGCTGACCGTCGAGGACCTCCGCGTCCGCATCGCGGGCCGCGAGATCGTGCACGGTGTGTCGCTGACCGTGCGGCGCGAGCAGGTCCTCGGCATCGTCGGCGAATCCGGTTCGGGCAAGTCGATGACGGTGCTCGCGGCCACCGGCCTGCTCGACGCACCCGGCGCTGTCACCACCGGCTCCAGTGTGCTTGCCGGAGAAGCCGATTCGGTGCAACTCGTCGGGGCCGCCCCGCGGACGCTGCGCGGCGTGCACGGTGGTCGAATCGGCTTCGTCTTCCAGGACCCGGGCACCTCGCTCAACCCGCTGCTCACTTTGGAACGCCAGATCACCGAATCCCTCGAGGCGCATCGGCACCCGACGCGACGGGAGGCCCGGGCCAGGGCGTTGCACCTCCTCGAGGCGGTGGGTCTGCCCAACGCCGAGGATCGGCTGCAGTCCTATCCGCACCAGCTGTCCGGTGGGCAGCGGCAACGCGTCATGATCGCCATCGCGCTGGCGTGTGACCCCGAACTGCTCGTCGCCGACGAGCCCACCACATCCCTCGACGTCACCACCCAGGCGCAGATCGTCGACCTCGTCGGTGGCCTGCAGCGCGACTTCGGCACGGCCGTGGTGTGGATCAGCCACGATCTCGGCGTCATCGGACAGGTCGCCGACGACGTGACCGTCCTGCACGACGGCGAGGTGGTCGAGCAGGCCACCGTGCTCGACGTGTTCGACCACCCGCAGCAGCCCTACACCCGCCGGCTGCTCGACGCCCGACCGCTGATCGGGTCGGACGGTCCACCGCCCGTGCCCGACGATGCCGCCGTCCTGCTCGAGGTGACCGACCTCGCGGTCCGCTTCCCGGTCAGCACCCCGCGCGGCACGTCGACCGTCCACGCGGTCGAGGATCTGTCGTTCCGCATCCGCCGCGGCTCGACACTGGGCCTCGTGGGGGAGTCCGGGTCGGGCAAGTCGACCGTCGCCGCCGCGCTGACCGGGCTGGTCCGGCCCCACGCCGGCCACGTCGAGCTCGACGGCGTCGACGTGCTGGCGGTGAAGTCTCGCGCCGAGCGGTCTTTACGCCGGCGCATCGGGCTCGTGTTGCAGGACCCGTTCGCCTCGCTGAACCCGCGCATGCCGATCGCCGCGTCGGTCGGGGAGCCTCTCGTGGTGCATGGCCTCGCGAAGGGCAAGGCCGGTCGCCGCGCTCGGATCGCGGAATTGCTCGACCTGGTCGGCTTGCCGTCGGCGTTCGCCACGCGGTACCCGCACGAACTGTCCGGTGGTCAGCGACAGCGGGTGAGCATCGCCCGGGCGCTGGCACTGGAACCCGACCTGATGATCCTCGACGAGTCGACTGCCTCCCTCGACGTGTCGGTGCAGGCGCAGGTGCTCGAACTGCTGGCCGACCTGCAGCACCGGTTGGGTCTGACCTTCCTGTTCATCGGTCACGACCTGGCCGTGATCCAGCAGGTCAGCCATGACGTCCTGGTCATGCGGGCGGGTCGGTCGGTCGAATACCGCCCGGCCGCCGACCTGTTCGCCGAGCCGCGCGAGGAGTACACCCGTGCGCTGCTGGCGGCCGTGCCGCCGACCCGTCCGCGGGTGTAACGAATAGGTCCTCACAGCGATGTCCTTGGTGAGGATTGCTGCAGTGGTCACCGGTCTGCGACCGGTGTGGGGGAGAAGATCGTAAGGAGTCGACCCACGATGGGTGCACCGTTGAAGATTTGTTCCGCCCGAACCGCCTGCGCCGTGCTGGCCTCCGGTGTGGTGATTTCACTGACCGCGCTGACCGGCGGCGTGGCGCCCGCCTTCGCCAAGCCGGGGGACGACCCTTCGGTTCCGACCACGACGATCGTGCCGGAGCCCGTCGCGCCCCAGGCCCCCCAGGAACAACCGGCCAAGCCCGACAAGCCCGTCGAGAAGGCTCCGGCCGCCGACGTTCCCGCGGCCGTGCCCACCGCCGAGGCGCCGCCGGTGGCCGTGCAGCCCTCTGCCGAGCCCACCGTCGACGCGCCCAAGCAGACCCGCGCACCCGAGCCCGTCGCCCCCGAACCGGCACCGGAGCCCGACCCCACTCCCGCGAGCACCGCGCCTGCCCCGCAGCGCGAGGCGCCCGTGACCTCGACGACGAAGAGCCCGACGACCTCCACGCCCGCCGCCACCAGCGCTCCTGCGCCGTCGTCCTCGTCGGCCACGGCCCCGTCGGCGGCGAACCCCTCGTCGGCGGCGTCCACGGCGCCGGAGACCACGGGCAGTTCTGCCGCGGCGAAGACCGATCCCGCGGCGCCCTCGTCGGCCGGCGAGTCGCCCGAGTCCTCGTCAGCGTCCACGACCGCCGGGCGTCCAAGTGACAGCGAGTCCTCCTCGTCGGAGTCGTCGTCGGAATCCTCGACCACGTCCTCGGCTGAGGGCAGCGGCAGCGAGCAGAGGTCCTCGGAGTCGTCGAAGTCCTCTGAGTCGTCGTCGGGGTCGTCGTCGGAATTCTCATCGTCGGCCGCGGCGTTCCCCAAGGTGATCGAGAAGGTCGCACCGCAGACCCTCGAGGCGCCCGAAGCCGACGTGCAGGTCGCCAAGACCGCCAAGGTGGTCGAGGAGAAGCCGACCGTCGCCGCGCCGCAGGACATTCAGAACGTCGCACGCATCATCGACCTGCCGAACCGCGATCTCGACCCGCTGGACCTCAACCGCCGGCGCGACGACGACCAGGTGCGGCTCGCCGGTGGCTGGGACCGCAACGTGCGCCAGTGGCGGCCGGACTGGGTGCAGTACGACGAGTTCTACCGCCCCGTGCTGAGCAACCCCTACCGCGACCCGGTGCGCATCGTCTACGTCTACCAAAATGCGCCGCGGGTGGCGTTCATCCCGCCGCTGGGCAGGATCGTCCTGGAGGTGGCCCAGTACGCCGCCTACAGCTTCACCGCGGTGGTCACCAACACCATCAACCAGGCGGTGAACGTCGCGGTCGGCAGCTTCTTCGGTGGCGGCTTCTTCCCCGGCGTCGGGCTGCCCCTTCCGCCTCCGCCGCCGGCCCTCGTGAACTACGCCAACGTGCCGGTTCAGGTGCGCTACCCGGACGCGACGTATCAGCCGTTCCGGGTGTCGAAGATCGTCGACGTGGGCCCGGACCGTCAGTTCGGTGAGCAGAAGGTGCTCCTCGACGGAGTCACCCCCGCGTGGGGTGAGTGGAGGCAAACACCCAGTGGCGAGCGGAGTTTCGAGGTCCACAAGACCCAGCAGTTCCCGGGTCTGGACGATCCGCGGCCGGGACCGCTGCCGGGGGACTACCAGCTGACGTTGGCGTCCGACGAGTCGCCGTCGGGCATGAACAAGCGCGACGTCTACCTGATCGCGGTGGCCGTGGCGTGTGGCGCGCTGAGCATCGGAGCCGTGGCGCTCGCGGTGTTCATGGGCCGCCGTCGGCGCCCGCTGCACTAGGTCCCACGACGACGAATGGCCGCCGAGTCTCGCGACTCGGCGGCCATCGTCGTCTCCGACGGTCTTAGGGCGTGACTTCCCAGTTCCAGATGGACATGTCGCCGCGGGGGTAATTCATGCAGACGTCGGTGGCCTTGGCCACGACGCCCTTGTTGTTGAAGAAGAGCTTGGCCCAGTTGCCCCAGTGGGTGGCCACGTTCTCGTAGTAGACGTTGGTGGCGGTGTCCTCGGAGTACTGGCGGCGGGCGACGGGGTCCAGGGAGAAGAACCAGTGGATGCGGTCGAAGGCCTGTTGGCCCAGTTGCCCCAGTGGGTGGCCACGTTCTCGTAGTAGACGTTGGTGGCGGTGTCCTCGGAGTACTGGCGGCGGGCGACGGGGTCCAGGGAGAAGAACCAGTGGATGCGGTCGAAGGCCTGCTGCTGGACGTCGGCGGGGCGGTTACTGCGGTCGATCATGTAGCGCTCGAAGTACACCGGGCTGGTGTCGCGGGCGGCGGCCATGTACTGCTCGGTGTCGCAGGTGGTGACGATCATCCGGTGCGGGATGGGGAAGTCGTCGGTGGCGTCGGCGGNTCGATCATGTAGCGCTCGAAGTACACCGGGCTGGTGTCGCGGGCGGCGGCCATGTACTGCTCGGTGTCGCAGGTGGTGACGATCATCCGGTGCGGGATGGGGAAGTCGTCGGTGGCGTCGGCGGACGCAGGCCCCGCCAGAGACGTCGCGACGACGCCACACGAGGCAGCCGCCAAAGCAGTCCGCAAGGCGATGGTGCGCAGACCATTCTTCATGTTCGTTCTCCTCAAACTGATGGGGCGGGGTCGGTCTTGGTGCTCGGGCTGGGCCACGGTTGCGGCAAGGGTCGCTGTCGGACCGGGGTCGGCCACCAGAACCACTTGCCGAGCATCGCCGCGATGGCCGGCGTCATGAACGACCGGACCACCAGGGTGTCGAACAGCAGGCCGAGACCAATCGTGGTGCCGACCTGTCCGATGACGGTCAGACTGCTGACCGCCATGGACATCATGGTGAACGCGAACACCAGACCGGCCGAGGTCACCACGGAGCCGGTGCCGCCCATGGATCTGATGATGCCGGTGTTGAGGCCCGCGTGTATCTCTTCCTTGAAGCGAGAGACCAACAGCAGGTTGTAGTCGGCGCCGACCGCCAACAGGATGATCACGGACATCGCCATCACCATCCAGTGCAGTTCGGTGCCCAGGAAGTGCTGCCAGATGAGCACCGACAGACCGAACGAGGCGCCTAGCGACAGCACCACGGTGCCGACGATCACCGCCGACGCGACCACCGCCCTGGTGATGAGCAGCATGATGATGAAGATCAGTGCGAGAGAAGCGATCCCGGCGATGAGCAGGTCGTAGGTGTTGCCGTCGGACATGTCCTTGAACGTCGCGGCGGTGCCCGCGAGGTAGATCCTGGACCCCTCCAGCGGGGTGCCCTTGATGGCTTCCTTGGCGGCCTGCTTGATGGATTCGATGTGCGAGATGCCCTCTTCGCTCATCGGGTCGCCCTCGTGGCTGATGATGAACCGCACCGAGTGCCCGTCGGGCGAGATGAAGTTCTTCATACCCTTCTTGAACTCGGCGTTGTCGAAGATCTCCGGCGGCAGGTAGAACGAGTCGTCGTTCTTGGATGCGTCGAACGCCTCGCCCATCGCGGACTGGTTCTCCTGCATCGCGGCCATCTGATCCGACATGCCCTTTTGGGTCTGATACATCGTCAGCATCATGGTCTTCATCGACTTCATGGTCGCCAGCATCGGCGGCAGCGACGCCAACAGCTGCGGCATCAACCGGTCGAGCGCGTCGAGGTTGGTGACGAGGCCGCCCAGCTGATCGCTTAGGGCGTCGATGCCGTCGAGGGTGTCGAACACCGACCGCGTCGCCCAGCACAACGGGATGTCGTAGCAGTGCGGCTCCCAGTACAGGTAGGCGCGGATGGGCCGGAAGAAGTCGTCGAAGTTGGCGATGTTGTCGCGTAGCTCGTTGGTCGTGGCGACCATGTCCTTGGTCTTCAGCGTCAGGTCGTGGGTGACGTCGTTGAGCTGCTTCATCAGGACCAGCATGTGTTCGAGGTTCTCGATCATGCCCTGCATCTCGTCGGCCTGCTTGAGCATGCTGGCGAATGAATCCTGTTGGTACTTCAGGTTCATCTGCTGCGTGGTGCCCTGCATGCTGATCTGGAACGGGATCGAGGTGTGCTCGATCGGCGTACCCAGCGGCCGGGTGATGGCCTGCACGCGTCCGATGCCCGGGGTCTTGAAGACGGCCTTGGCGATCTTGTCGATCACCAGGAAGTCTGCCGAGTTCCGCAGGTCGTGGTCGCTCTCGACCATCAACAGCTCGGGATTCAACCGGGCCTGGGAGAAGTGTCGGTCGGCGGCGGCATAGCCCTCGTTGGCAGGCAAGTCGGCGGGCAGGTAGTTGCGGTCGTTGAAGTTGGTGCGGTAGCCCGGCAGCGTCAACAATCCGACCAGGGCCAGCGCGATCGTCGCCACCAGGATCGGGCCCGGCCAGCGGACCACGATGGCGCCGATCTTGCGCCACCCGCGGGTACGCAACGCGCGCTTGGGCTCCAGCAGCCCGAAGCGGCTGGCGATGGTGACCACTGCGGGGCCCAGTGTCAGCGCGCAGGCCACCACGATCATCATGCCGATCGCGAGCGGCACGCCGAGGGTCTGGAAGTAGGGCAGCCGGGTGAAGCTCAGGCAGAACGTGGCTCCCGCGATGGTCAAACCCGAGCCCAGCACGACGTGCGCCGTGCCGTTGAACATCGTGTAGTAGGCGTCTTCCTTGTCCTCGCCCAGACTTCGGGCCTCTTGATATCGGCCCAGCAGGAAGATGGCGTAGTCGGTCGCCGCGGCGATGGCGAGGGTGACGAGCAGGTTCGTCGCGAACGTCGACAGACCGATGATGTCGTAGTAGCCCAGGAACGCGACGATGCCGCGCGCTGCCGACAGTTCCAGCACCACCATGACCAACGTGATCAGTACCGTCACGATCGACCGGTAGACCAACAGCAGCATCACGATGATGACGGTGAACGTCACGCCCTCGATCAGCTTGAGGCTCTTGTCACTGGCGATGTTCTGGTCGGCCGAGAGCGCTGCGGGGCCGGTGACGTAGGCCTTGATGCCGTCGGGTGGCGTCAGGTTGCCGACGATCTTCTGGACGGCCTCGACCGAGTCGTTGGCGAGCGCCTCACCCTGGTTGCCCGCCAGGTACACCTGGACGTACATCGCCTTGCCGTCGCTGCTCTGCGAGCCTGCCGCCGAGAGCGGGTCGCTCCACATGTCGTTGACGTGCTCGACGTGCTTGGTGTCGGCCTCGAGGTCCTTGACCATGCCGTCGTAGAAGTCGTGCGCGGACTGGCCGAGCTTGTCCTTGCCCTCCAGCACGATCATGACCGAGCTGTTGGACTTGAATTCCTTGAACGTCTCGCCGATGTGCTGCATCGCGATGACCGACGGCGCGTCGTTGGGGCTCATCGACACCGAGCGCAGCTTGCCGACCGCTTCGAGCTGGGGGACCAGCACGTTGCCGAGGGCGATGATGACGATCCAGGCCAGGATGATCGGCACGGCGAAGGTGCGGATGAAGCGCGGCAGCCGGTGGCGGGTGGGGTTCACCGCGGGGCCGGAGGTCGGGATCGCGTCCGTCGTCGGTTCGTGGTCGACGGGACGGTGATCGGGTTCGGTCATGCGTTCTTCGCCAGGCAGAAGGTCTGGGCGTTCACGCCCGTCGTCGTCCGCTCGTCCTTGACCTCGTCGTCGACGGTGATCCGGCACGTGATGGAGCTGCCGTCGCCCTGGGCGACGACGTTGGGCAGGACCGACGGGGCGGTGGTGCTCAGCGTCAACGACCACGGCAGAGCGGTGCCGTCGAGCCGGACCGGCTTGGAGTCCAAATCGAGGTAGTTGATGTCGGCGTAGCTACCGGTACCGAAGATCTCGTACTTGACGACCTTGGGGTTGAAGGGCTCGGCGTCGTCGGCGAAGTTCTTCGGCGTGACCAGGATCGGGTTCATGCCGAAGAACGTGCGCACGCGGTGGACGGTGAAGCCGGCGATCACGACGACGATCACGATCACGATCGGGATCCACGCCCTGCGCAAAACCTTGGTCATAACCCCTGCCCGGAACATTCCTGAGATTGAAATGAGAGATTAGCCCATATAACTGTATGGTGGGGAATCGCGGACTGCGACGGCGACGCCGCATGGACGTGACGTGGTACACAACCGTTTCACTGTGTGATCCAGACGTTCCGGGTCACTCTCTCGCGCAGCACATTCGAGATCGAAGGATGGGATCCGGACTATGAAGGCCTTGACGCGTACTGGACTGTTCTCGGCGCTTGCGGCGTGCTCGATGATGGTGGCCGCGGTGGCCCCCGCCAATGCCGATCCGGACACCGACTTCGCCAACGAGCTGCACGTGTACGGGATCTACGGACCCAAGGACTACAACGCCTGGATCGGCAAGATCGAGTGCAAACGGTTGCGGACCGGGCTGGACGCCAATGCCAACGAGGCGGCGGTGTTCCTCAAGACCAACCTGCCGCGGGGAACCTCCGAGCAGGGGATCTACCAGTTCCTGTCGGCGGGGATCAACTACTACTGCCCCGATCAGCGTCCGGTGGTGGACAGCCTGGCGGGCCAGCCGCAGGCCTCACCGGCGCCGGTTGGCGCGCCGTTGCCCGCCGAGCAGGGCTGAGCAAGCCCCTACCGTCACGCCGCGGTCTCGTCCTCGGGTGCGAGGAGCAGCCTGGTGTGCGGGGCCGTGCCTCACCCGCGCCCTTGCCCGTCGAGCAGTGCTGAGAAAGCCGCGCTCGTCACGCCGCGCTTTCGTCATCCGGTACGAGCACAGCCTGGCGTGCCGGGCCATACCTCACCCGCGCCGTTGCCCGCCGAGCAGGGTTGAGCAAGCCCCGCTCGTCACGCCGCGGTCTCGTCCTCGGGTGCGAGTAATCGCTCGGGGTGGTGGAGGTAGTTGACGCGGGCTTGGCCCACGTCGAGTCCCGGGGGCGGGATCCACTGCACCACCCCGTCCTTGAGTTGGACGGTCCAGCCGTTTTCGGCGAGGCGGTTGTCCCCGCCGCAAGCGAACGTGACGTCGTCGACGTCGGTCAACCCGTTCTTGGCCCACCCGGTCATGTGGTGCACCTGGGTGCCGTACCCGGGGACGCTGCAGCCCGGTTTGGTGCAGCCGCGGTCTCTCGCGTGCAGCACGATCCGCTGCCCGACTGAAGCGAGGCGCTTGGTGCGGCCGAGGTAGAGCGCTTCGTTGGTGTGCTTGTCGAACACCGCCAGATAGTGGTGAGCGTGCGACGCCATCCGGATCAGATCGGCCATGGGGAGCAGGGACCCGCCCCCGGTGACACCCGACCCGGTTCCGTTCTCGAGGTCCTGCAGGGTGGTGGAGACGATGACGGTGACCGGTAACCCGTTGTGCTGACCCAGTTCCCCTGAGGACAGCACGCTTCGGCCGATCGCGATCAACGCGTCGTGGTTGCGTTGGGTCGCGGTGCGGTCGTCATCGTCGATCTGCTCTTGGGACGGTGTGCCGGAGGTTCTCGGTTCGTGGTCGGCCGGGTTGCACATCCCCGGGGCCGCGTACTTGGACAGGATCGGTTCGATCGTCGCGCGGGCTTCGGGGTCCAACAGCCCGGTGAACGGGGTCATCCCGTCGGCCTGCTGCTTGCCCAACCGCAGGTAGCGCTTACGGGCGCGTTCGACGTCGTCGGGTTTCGGGCCGTCCTGGTCGATGGCGGTCATTAGTTTCCTGGCCGTGTTGCCCAGTTCGTCCGGGCCGGTGCCCGACCCGATGTGCACCAACGTCTTCTCCGACAGTTCCCGCACCTCGGGGTCCACCCACCCGGGCAGCTTGTCCAGAAACCCACGAATCACCGACACGTGTTCGGGCCCCAGCATCCCGTGGGCTTGAGCATCGGCTGTCGGTGCCAACTTGGGCGCCAGCGGCTGCCCGTTCATGGCCGTCCGCGGCCCGAGATCCTCGGCCTCGCACAGCCGTCGGCGGACTTCCTTGCCGGAGATGCGCAACCGTTGCGTGAGAACGCTTCCCAGTGATTTGGCGCCCAGTTCGGTGGGGGACGCTTCGCGGTGCAGTCGGGCGATGACCCGGTGCCCTACCGTGGGCAGCTGCCAAGTCACGGTCTCCAATTCGCCGAGCAGCTCGACCAGTTCGAGGTGGGTGAACTGGTCACAGTCCAGGGCGACGAGTTCGGCGACGGCAGCACGGATTCCCGCGACTGCTGCGGTGACCCGATCCGAACTCATACTCGAACACTAGTACGAGCCACCGACAAGACAATCGACGATGTGACTCCTGAAACCAATGTGGCGCAAGAGTTTTGGAGCCTCGGTCAATTCGCTCAGAGGCGGGCACTTGCATCATCGGATGCAGAGCAAGGGGCGACGTTCAGCGACCTCGGTCTGGTCCTCGCGGCCGGAGTCCCTCGGTTGTCCATGCGGCGAGGACGCCGACTGGTGGTTCCGAAACGATTGCGACGCAACCATCTTCGGATGTCCAGGCCGGTCAACGACCGGCCGCCTTCGGCCGGTTCTACCCGCCGCCGGTGTTGATGTTCGACGACAGCGTGATGAACTGGTCGTTCTTCCACACGCCCCAGCGGCCACCCCACATGTGCGTCCACACCACGGGCTCGCCGTCCCAGAACTCGGCGGTCTTCGGCGGCGCGTTGGGCGGCGGGACTTCACCGACCGACATGTCCGGCGGCGGGGGATCGGCGACGGCGACGGCTACACCCGTACCCAATGCCGCGGCGGCCAACCCGGCCGCCACCGCGACGGCGGACAACGTGTTCTTGATCGAGGGCATCGGCAGGTCTCCTGGTCGCGGCGGTCGAATGCTTAGCAGGCATAACCACGTTACGTCATCACCAAACTCTTGGTGACCCGCGCCCGGCGCGGTGACGCACATCACTTCGCGGATCGGGTATCGAAGACCCCCCTGCGGCGTTTCTAGCAGCCAGAAGCCACCTCTAGCAGATGCGATGGCGCGGCAGGACGGGACGAGCTCATGACCACACCACACTTGGCACGCACGGGGACCGCGGTTGCGCGGGCGGCGAAGAAGGTTGCCCTCGGCGCGCTCGCCGTGGGCGCGGTGACCATCGGCTCCGTCGTCGGCCCCACCGCCACCGCAAGCGCTGCGGACGGCTCCTGTGCCGCCGTCGAGGTCGTCTTCGCCCGCGGCACCTTCGAGGCACCCGGGGTCGGCGCGACAGGCCAGGCCTTCGTCGACGCGCTGACCGCGCGCTTGCCCGGCAAGGCCGTCGACGTGTACGCCGTCAACTACCCCGCATCGCTGGACTTCGGCCGGGCCGTGGACGGAATCGTGGACGCCAGCAACCAGATTCAGAGCATCGCCACCCAGTGCCCGTCCACCAAGATCGTCCTTGGCGGCTACTCCCAGGGCGCGGCGGTCGCCGGCTACACCACCTCCAGTGTCGTGCCTGCCGGGTTCACGCTGCCCGCCGGGCTGACCGGCCCGATGCCCGCGTCGGTCGCATCCCACGTGGCGGCGGTCGCCCTGTTCGGCACTCCCGACGACTGGTTCCTGGGTCTGGTGGACCACTCCGCCCCGTCGATCGCCATCGGCGACCAGTACACGGCGAAGACCATTCAGCTGTGCGCCGCCGGTGACCCGGTGTGCTTCCCCGGAGGCCTGGACCGCTCCGCCCACAGCTCGTACAAGACCAACGGGATGACCGACCAGGCTGCCGACTTCGTCGCCGCCCGCCTGGGCGCGCCGGTCCCGACGGCTCCGATCGTGCAGACGGCAGGCGAGGCGACGCCCGGAAACTGACCGTCAGACCTCGACGGTCACCGGCCCCACGTTCCAGATCTCGTCGCAGTACTGCGCGATCGCCCGGTCCGAGGAGAACTTGCCGCTGCGCGCGGTGTTGAGGATCGACATCCGCGACCAGGCGTCACGGTCTTGCCACGCCGCGGCCACCTCGTCCTGGCAGCTCACGTAGGCCGCGTAATCGGCCAGCACCAGGAACGGGTCGTCGTGGGTGAGGTTGTCCACCAGCGGACGGAACACCTCGACGTCACCGTGGGAGAACTGCCCCGAGGAGATCAACCCCAGCACGGTCCTGAGTTCTTCGTTGGCGTCGACGTAGGACTGCGGTCGGTACCCGTCGCGCTTGACCCTCTCCACCTCGTCCTCGGTCAGGCCGAACAGGAAGAAGTTCTCGGGCCCGGCCTCCTGGCGGATCTCGACGTTGGCGCCGTCGAGGGTGCCGATCGTCAGGGCGCCGTTCATCATGAACTTCATGTTGCCGGTGCCGGAGGCCTCCTTTCCGGCCGTGGAGATCTGCTCGGAGAGGTTCGCCGCCGGGTAGATGAGATGGGCGTTCTGAACGTTGAAGTTGGGGACGAACACCACCTTCATGAACTTGTTGACGTCGGGATCATTGTTGACTGTCTCGCCAACGGCGTTGATCAGCTTGATGATTCGCTTGGCCATGAAGTAACCGGGGGCCGCCTTGCCGCCGAAGACGTAGGCGCGCGGCGCGACCTCCAGCGTCGGATCCGTCTTCAACCTGTAGTACTGCCGGATGATGTGCAGTACCGACAGGTGCTGACGCTTGTATTCGTGGATGCGCTTGACCTGGATGTCGAACATCCAACTCGGGTCCAGCTGCACGCCCGTCGCGCCCTGCAGGAAGTTCGACAGCCGAGCCTTGTTGGCGCGCTTGACCTCTCGCCACTGCTGCCGGAATTCGGCGTCGTCGACGAAGGCCTCCAATCCGCGCAGTCGCTCGAGGTCGGTCAACCAGCCGTCGCCGATCGTGGAGTCGAGCAGCGCGCGTAGGCCGGGATTCGACAACGCCAGGAAGCGACGGGGTGTGACGCCGTTCGTCTTGTTGGAGAACCGTTCTGGCCACAGCTCGTAGAAGTCCTTGAGCACGCTCTGCTTCAACAGGTCCGAGTGCAGCGCCGCGACGCCGTTGACCGCATGACTGCCGACGGTGGCGAGGTAGGCCATCCGGACCGTCTGCCCACCGTCCTCACCGATCAGCGACATGCGTCGCACCCGATCGACGTCACCGGGGAACTTCGCCCGCACCTCGTCGAGGAAGCGGCTGTTGATCTCGTAGATGATCTCGAGGTGGCGCGGCAGCGATTCGCCGAACAGACCGAGCGACCACTTCTCCAGGGCCTCGGGCAGCAGCGTGTGGTTGGTGTAACCGAACGTCGCCACCGTGATGGCCCAGGCCTCGTCCCACCCGACGCGGCGCTCGTCGACCAGGATGCGCATCAGTTCGGCGACGCCGATCGAGGGGTGAGTGTCGTTGAGCTGGATGGCGAATCGCTTCGGCAGCTCGTGCAGCGACACGTCGGCGAGGTCGTCCATGATGTGCACGATGTGCTGCAGCGAGCACGACACGAAGAAGTACTGCTGCAGCAGCCGCAGGCGCTTGCCCGCCTCGGGTTCGTCGTTGGGGTAGAGCACTTTGGTGACGGTTTCGGAGGTGACCTCCGACTCGACGGCCCTGTAGTAGTCGCCGGTGTTGAACGCGTCCAGTGCGAAGGACTCGACGGCGCGTGCACTCCACAGCGTCAGCACGTTGCAGGTGTGCACGCCGTAGCCCTGAATCGGGGTGTCGTAGGCGACGCCCTTGATGACCTGCTTGGGCACCCAGCGGATGCGGTCGAAGCCCGAGTCGTCGATGTAGTGCTCGGTGTGCCCGCCCCAGTTGACGAGATAGTTGACGTCGGGTTTGGCGATCTCCCAGGGGTTTCCACCTGCGAGCCAGTTGTCGGTGAGTTCGACCTGCCACCCGTCGGAGAACTCCTGGCGAAAGATGCCGAACTCGTACCGGATGCCGTAGCCGATGGCCGGCCGCTCCAGGGTGGCCAGCGAGTCGAGGTAGCAGGCCGCCAACCGGCCGAGACCGCCGTTGCCAAGACCCGGTTCGGGCTCGCAGGCCAGCACCTCGTCGTAGTCCTGGCCCAGGGAGGCCAGCGCCGAGCGAGCCGCGTCCTCGATCTCGAGGTTGAGCAGGTTGTTGCCCAGTTGCGGGCCCATCAGGAATTCCGCAGACAGGTAGCAGGTGACCTTCGCGCCGCTGTCGAGGGACTGCTGGGTCGAGGCGACGCGATTGTCCTGCATGCGGTCGCGGACGGCCAGTGCGAGCGCCCGGTAGTAGTGGTCGGGCCGCAACGCGGCGGCCGGTCGTCCGATGCTGTACCTGAGGTGGTCGGTGATCGCCTCGCGCAGGTCGGCGGCGTCCAATCCGGACCGGAGGTGGGAGGCTTCTTCGGCTGCTGAACTCACGACGTCGGTCACCGCGCGATTGTGGCAGCTACACGTGCACGGCGCACTCGGTGTGGTCGTCGCGCAGGTGAACGCCCGATGGTCATCCCGCACCCTTGCCGTTGTCGACGCGGTAGACCGCGCCGTGTACAGC
Organism: Mycobacterium yunnanensis; assembly: GCF_025823185.1. Taxonomy (GTDB): domain Bacteria; phylum Actinomycetota; class Actinomycetes; order Mycobacteriales; family Mycobacteriaceae; genus Mycobacterium; species Mycobacterium yunnanensis. The sequence goes on along the minus strand of NZ_JACKVK010000013.1, from coordinate 339,241 downwards.
GGCAGCGTCGTCACTGGCCAGGAATGCGATGGTCTTCGCGACGTCGGCGGTCTCCATGAATCCACGCGGTGAGGCGATGCGCATGATCAGATCCCAGTCCGCATTCTCGGGCGCCTCGAATTCGGTGGCCTGTGCCGTCGGCATGCCGCCGGGGCACACCACGTTGACCCGCAGCTTGTCCTTGGTGAACTCGACGGCGAGCGCCCGGGTCAAGCCCACCAGCGCGTGCTTGGCCGCGCAGTAACCCGCCGAGTAGACCTCGCCCTCGACCCCCGCGATGGAGGACACGTTCACGATGTTGCCGCCGGCCTCCAGCAGATGAGGCAGCGCCGCGCGGCACAGATAGAACGGGCCGTTGAGGTTCACGGCCAGATCACGGTCCCAGTCGTCGTCGGACATCGTCGGCGTGTGCCGCATCTGATGAAAACCCGCGACGTTGACCAGCACGTCGAGTCTGCCGAACGCGGCCACGCACTCCGCCACCGCCTGCGTGCACGCCGCGGAGGTGGTCACGTCGACCGACGCGTAGCGTCCGCCGGGCACCTCGGCGAAGACCTCGGCCATTCGGTCGGCGTCACGGGCGATCCCGAAGACCGTGGCGCCGCGCTCGGCGAACACCCGGGCCGTTGCGGCGCCCAACCCCGTCGACGCCCCCGTGATCAGCGCGACCTTGCCCGTCAGATCCGTCATGATTGGACCCTCTCACGCCAGATGACGCATGTTGACGCGCATCGGGCAAACCGGTGACTCCGAGCACACCGCGCTGCGATACTCGGGGCATGACGATCGCCCGGGTGCTCGCCGTCGCCGCCATGCTGGTCACCTCGGCGCTCGGGTTCGCAGGTCACGCAAGTGCCGATCAGGTCATGGAGGGCGTGTACGGCTACGACCAGGGCGACGTCCACGCCGAGTGGACCATCTACCCGAGCTGCGTTCCCACCGTCGGCGACCTGCGGGACAACCTCGAGCTCCCGGTGGCCTGCCGGCTGCACGTCGCACCCAATTCGCCCAGGGTCAACGGCGGCGACGCCCGGCTCACCGGCGGGCTGTGGACCTTCTCCACCACCGTCAAGGAGGGGTTCCCGTGCCCGGACGGCAATGGTTTCGCCCCGGTCGTGGAGAGCTACCAGTTCGACGACGCGACGATGTCCGGCAAGCGCTCCACGGCCAACAGCGCGGCGTGCAACGGCACCGTCCAGCCGAAGATCGTGGTCTCGCCGTTCACCCTGGCGTTTTCCCGGCCGTTGCCCATCCCCGTCGACCGTTATCCGCTGTATTGCGAACCGGGCGGCCTCAAGCGGTGCTTCTGAGATGACCAAGCGAATCGTGCTGTGGGGCACGGGTTTCGTGGGCCGCATGGTGGTCGCCGAAATCGTGCGCCACCCCTCCTTCGAACTCGTCGGCGTCGGCGTCACCAATCCCGAGAAGGTCGGCCGCGACGTCGGCGAGATCTGCGGGCTGGGCGCCCCGATCGGGCTGACCGCCACCGACGACGTGGACGCTCTCATCGCGCTGGCCCCCGACGCCCTGGTGCACTACGGGCCGACGGCCGCGCACGCCGACGACAACATCGCGCTCATCACGCGATTCCTCCGGGCCGGGATCGACGTGTGCTCGACGTCGATGACCCCGTGGGTGTGGCCCAAGATGCACCTCAACCCGCCCAACTGGATCCAGCCGATCACCGACGCCTGTGAGGCCGGCGGATCGTCGTGCTTCACCACGGGCATCGACCCGGGCTTCGCCAACGACCTGTTCCCGATGACGTTGATGGGGTTGTGCTCGGAGGTCCGGACCGTCCGCGCGTCGGAGTTGCTCGACTACACCAACTACGAGGGTGACTACGAGTTCGAGATGGGCATCGGCATGCCGCCCGAGCACCGGCCGCTGCTCGAAACACCCGAGATCCTCGTCTTCGCCTGGGGTGCAACGGTTCCCATGATCGCCTACGCCGCGGGCATCGAACTGGACGACATCACGACGACGTGGGACAAGTGGATCACCCCCGACGAGCGCAAGACCGCCAAGGGCGTCATCGCACCCGGCAACGTGGCTGCCGTCCGCTTCACGATCAACGGCGTCTACCGGGGCGAGACGCGCATCCAGCTCGAGCACGTCAACCGCATCGGCTCCGACGCCGCACCCGACTGGCCGTCGGGCAGTGACGACGACGTCTACCGGGTCGACATCGAGGGCACGCCGAGCATCTTCCAAGAGACCGCGTTCCGGTTCACCGACGGCTCGGGACGCGACGCTGCAGCCGCCGGCTGCCTCGCCACGGGGCTGCGCGCACTCAACGCCGTCCCCGCCGTCAACGACCTCCCGCCGGGCTGGGTGACCCCTCTGGATCTACCCCTCATAGCTGGAGCTGGCACGATTAGATGACGTGGCAGACGGAATAGGGCTCTCGGTTGGTGCCAGCGCGTTGCGCGCGGTGGCGGTAGGCCGCTCGGCGGTGACGCGAACGCCGGTGCTGACGCGGTATCCGCACCGGCCTGCCGAGGTCGGCGTACCCAGCGAGAACCCCCATCTCACCGAGCCTGGGCTGATCATCACCGACTACGTCGACCGCGTCGGCGACCCGGTGCCGATCGTGGCATCCGACGGGTCCTCGCACCGCGCCGAGACACTGGTCGCCGAGTCGTTGCGGTCGTTGCTGGCCGCGTTGACAGGCGGTCGCCCGCCCGTCGAACCGGTCGGCGTCACCCACCCGGCGTACTGGAGCCCCGCCGCCGTCGAGGCGCTGCGCCGCGAACTGGACGGCATGACGCTTGGCTCGGACGCCGTCGCGGCGCTCACCGCCCTGCGCGACGACCCGGGTGTGCCGAGCCGAGGCGTCGTCGCGCTGTGCGACGTCGGCGGCACCGGCACCAGCATCACCCTGGCCGACGCCGCGAACGGGTGCGCACCGATCGGCCCGACGGTGCGCCACACCGACTTCTCCGGCGATCTGGTCGACCAGGCGCTGCTGACCCGCGTCATCGGTGACCTGACGTCCTCGGGCTCGGTCGACCTGTCCTCGACCTCGGCACTGGGCAACCTCAACAGGCTGCGCGGTCAGTGCCGGACGGCCAAGGAACGCTTGTCGACCGCCGCCGTGGCGACCGTCGCGGTGGATCTGGCCGGGCGGCAATCCGAGGTGCGGATCACCCGCGCCGAACTCGACGAGTCGATTCGCCAACCGCTGGGTGGGCTGCTCGACGCCGTGCAGGACACGTTGCAGCGTAGTGGTATTCGACCAGGAGACCTCTCCGGAGTGGCCATGGCCGGCGGTGGTGCGCTCATCCCGGTCGTCGTCACCTCCCTGTCGGAGCGGCTGCGGGTACCGGTGATCACCAGTGCGCGACCCGAGTTGGCCGCCGCGATCGGCGGCGGTCTCGGTGCCGCGCGAGGCCTCGTGCCCGACGGCGCGACGGCGATGGCGCCGGCGGCGGTCGCCCCGATCGTCGCGATGCCGCCCGCCGAGGAGGCCGCCCCGGCGTCGTCGACGTTCCGTGCGCTGGCGTGGTCGGATGCCGACGACCTTCCCGAGCCGGCGCCGGTGACCGAGGCTCGCGAGGCCGAATACGTCGACCCGCGGCCGCCGATGGCATTCGTGGCCGACGACGACGAAGACGCGCGCGCCGCCGCCGTGCCGTGGTACCGCAGGCCCACCGGAATCATCGCCGTGGCCGTCGTGGCGGCGCTCCTGGCGGTCGGTACCGCGCTGTGGTTGTTCCTCCGCGAGGACGACACGTCGACGCAGACCCCTGCGACCACGACGTCGGCCCCGCCCGCGACGTCGGAATCTCCGGGCCCCACGACGGAGGCGCCGGCGCCCGTGGAGCAGGCGCCGCAGCAGACCGTCTACGAGCAGGCCCCGCAGGCGCCCCCGGCCACGGTGACGCAGACCCAGGAGCAGCCCCCGGCGTCTCAGGCCCCGCCGCCGCCGTCGACCACCGACGCACCGCCCCCACCCACGACCACCGAGGCGCCACCGCCGACGACGGCGACCACGCAGCCTCCGCCGGCGTCGTCGAGCAGCCAGGCGCCGGTCGTCCCGACGCTGCCGTACCAGACCATCCCCGGTCTGCCCTTCGTTCCGTCACCGTTCCAACCGCAGCAGCCCTAGGCTCGGGGTCATGACCGACGGTTTGCTCTTCAACCCCCGCACCTACGATCCGTCGGAGTTCGACGCCGCGACGCGCCGTCTGCTGCGCGCCACGATCGACTTCTTCGAGGGCCAGGGCAAGAAGCGCATCCTCGACGACGACCTGCGGGCGCAGTGGCCCGCCGACTTCGTCGAGTTCGTCAAGCGGGAGAAGCTCTTTGCGACGTTCCTGACGCCCGCGGAATTCGCGGACGGTGACCCCGACAAGCGGTGGGACGGGGCGCGCAACGCCGCCCTTGCCGAGATCCTCGGCTTCTACGGACTGACGTATTGGTACACCGAACAGGTCACCATCCTCGGCCTGGGCCCGGTGTGGCAGAGCGAGAACAAGGACGCCAAGCTGCGCGCCGCCGACGATCTCGAGGCGGGCGAGGTGATGGCCTTCGGGCTCTCCGAACGCGAACACGGCGCCGACGTCTACAGCACCGACATGGTGCTGACGCCGGCCAGTGAGGAGGACCAGGCCGACGGCATTCTCTACCGGGCATCGGGGGAGAAGTACTACATCGGCAACGGCAACGTCGCGAGCCTGGTGTCGGTCTTCGGTCGCCGTGGCGACGTCAGTGGGCCGGACGGGTACGTCTTCTTCGCCGCCGACAGTCGGCACGAGGACTACCACCTGATCGACAACGTCGTGCACATGCAGATCTACGTGAGCACGTTCCGCCTGGAGAACTATCCGGTAAGGGCCGAGGACATCGTGCACACCGGGGTCGAGGCGTTCAGCGCCGCGCTCAACACCGTCAACGTCGGAAAGTTCAACCTGTGCTCGTCGTCGATCGGCATGTGCGAGCACGCCTTCTACGAGGCGATCACCCACGCCAACAACAGGATTCTCTACGGCAACCCCGTCACGGACTTCGGCCACGTGCGGGCCAACTTCGTCGACGCCTATGCCCGGATGATCGCCATGAAGGCCTTCAGCCGACGGGCGGTCGACTACTTCCGCAGTGCCAGTCTGGAGGATCGGCGCTACCTGCTGTTCAACCCGATGACCAAGGCCAAGGTCACCATGGAGGGCGAGACCGTGATTCGTGCGCTGCACGACGTGGTCGCGGCCAAGGGGTACGAGAAGAACACGATGTTCCGCGAGGTCGCCCAGCTGATCGGGTGTCTGCCGCGGTTGGAGGGCACGGTGCACGTCAACGTGGGCCTGGTGCTGAAGTTCATGCCGAACTACATGCTCAATCCCAAGGACTATCCGCAGATTCCGACCCGCAACGACGCTGCCGACGACACGTTCTTCTGGAACCAAGGACCCACCCGTGGTGCGGGGGCCATCCAGTTCGCCGACTGGACGCCCGTCTACGAGCGGCACGCGCACGTGCCCAACGTCGGGGTGTTCTACGAGCAGGCTCAGGCGTTTCGGGACATGCTGCTCACCGCCGCACCCGATGCCGACCAGGTCGGGGATCTGGACTTCATGCTCAACGTCGGGCACCTGTTCTCGCTGATCGTCTACGGTCAGCTGATCCTGGAGCAGGCGGAGCTCACCGGGCTCGACGACGACGTCGTCGACCAGATCTTCGGCTTCCAGGTCGACGACTTCAACGCCTATTCGATTGCGCTGCAAGGCAAGCCGACGTCCACTCCGGCGCAACAGGCGTGGGCGCTCGGGGCCGTCCGCAAGCCGGTGCCCGACGCGGCGCGATTCGACCGGGTGTGGCAACGGGTGGCGGCCTACGACGGCGCCTACGAGATGACGCCCTGACGGTCAGTGGTGAAGGCGCCGTTGCTTTTCGATGACGACGGCCGCCAGCGGGATGCGTACCTCGGCGGGCGCGGCCGCCAGCCGCTGGGCGACACCGGTGCACAGCTGGTCGACGAAATCCGCGCGGCGCTCGGCGGGCAGCGTGGCGGCCAGCGTCGGGAAGACCGTCCCGCGTAAGAACTCCGACCACGTCGCGCCAAACCGGTCGGCCTTTCCGTCGACGCGATATCGGGCCCAGAATCGGTCTTCGCCACCGAACACCTCGAGGTGCCGAACGGAGAGCTTCTCGAAGGTGCCCGACGGGGCGAAGGGGGCCAGGAAGTCGGGGGCGCGACGCCCGGCGATGGGGATGGACATCGCCGAGGACTCGTCGTCGGTCAGCACCCCTCGCCCGACCAGTTCGGCGAGGGTTCCGGCGATGGCGTCGAGCAGCGGACGGTAGCCGAAGTCGCCGTCGGAGTCGATCGCCATGGTCATCACCACGAGGCGCCCGCCCGGGCTCAGCTCGCGACCGCGGAACGCGACGAATTCGTGCCAGTCCCGGGCGGCTTGTCGTTCATAGGCGGCGCGGACCTCGCCGTCGCGGCTGTGCGCGACCAGCAGGTGGTCGGGAACCGGGGTGGGAGTGCGCGAGAGCCAGTGGGTCGACCACGCCGACCAGGCCAGGTTCACGCTGTTGGAGGGAATGATCTGGCCGTAGTAGGAGCGCCCGACCGCCGAGGCGAAGCACGCGCGGTCCTTCTTCAGATAGGTGTCGGGATCCTCGCCGAGGGTGCGGAACAACTCGCTGAAGTCGTTGTCGGGCACGTCGGTGTGGGTCACCAGGATCGAGTGCTCGGGCCGGGTCCGCTTGCGCAGCACGGCGATCGCCGCGCCGATCGGCACCAGCGAATTGTGCCCGGTGGCTGCGCCGTAGTCGGCGACCACGATGGGCCGGGGTGACTGTGGCAGTGGAACCTCGGCGGCGGCCTCCTCGAAAAGGGTTGTCGCCCGCCGCAATCCGGCCGCCTGCAGGCGCGAGGCGGCGGTGTAGGAGGCGCTGTGCATCGGCTCGGGGCGCACCACCGCACTCGATTCGGGCATACCGAGAACGGTAACCCCTCCATGGCCTCGACGTGCGAGACTGCCCACCATGAAGAGCTCGCCCGGGCCACGCATCCTGACCGTCGTCGCGACGGTGACGATGATCCTCGCCGGGCTCGGGTTCGTCGCCTCTCTGCCGCTCAACGCCTTCGTCTTCGACGAGTACGACGCCTACGGCGAGGTACCGATTCCCGGGACGGGTCGGGTGGAACTGCCCGCGGGTGAGGTGACGGTGAGCTTTCACACCGTGCTCGTCGGGGGGAGTGGGTCCGGGTTGCCCGTCCCGCCGCTGAAGTACCGGATGACCGGGCCGGACGGCGCCGACGTCCAGCTCGCCGAGGACTACGGCTCGACGACGACGGTCAACAACGACGCACGCGTGCGCATCGGATACCTCCACCTGGCGGAGGCGGGAACCTACGACGTCGAGTTGGACGGCAATGTCAGCGCCTACCTCGATCCGTCGTTGGCCTTCGGCCATGGCTCCGCGTTTGGCTGGCTGCCGTGGGCTCTGGCGGCGGTGTTCGGCTTCGCCGTCGTCGACCTGATCATCGCGAGGGTGTGGGCTGCCAGGACGAGGCGCGCCACCGCCGACCCCTGGCAGCCGCCGGTGGCCGACGCCACGCCGCCGACGATCCGAGCCGTGCCGACCTACCCGACGTCCGAGGACGCCATTCGCGTGCAAACCCTTGAAAGCCTTGCTCGACTGCGTGATTCGGGCGCTCTGACCCAAGACGAATACGACGCCGAGAAGAAGCGGGTGCTCGACGGCCGTTAGTGGCCGGACGCGGCGAGGATCGACCGTAGCTTCGTCAGGGCGGGCACCGCGGCCGCCACGGCCGCGCGCTCGTCGGGGTCGAGTTCGTCCATCGCCGCGTTCAGGATCGCCTCGCTCGTGGCGTCGTAACGGCGCAGCAACTCCAACGCCGTCGCGGTGGCGGTGACGTGGACGCGGCGGGCGTCGTCGACGTCGCGGGTCAACTCGATCAGGTGCGCCCGCTGCATGGTCTTCATCAAGTTGCTGACCGTCGGGCGGGCGAGGCGGAGCTGCTCGGCGATTGCCGGCGGCCCCAGTCCCGGGGTGTCGGCCACGGTGCGCAGCACCTCGATGTGGGTCTCGGGAAGGTCGGGGAGGTCTTCGGCCAGTCGGGTCGCGCGCAGCACGGCGCGGCGCAATGGGCCGAGCGTGCGGGAGAGTGCGGCGGCATTCGACAATTATGTTCCTAACAAACCTAGTTTGTTCTAAACTGAATTCGTGAGCATCGACGACACTACCGACCGTAACCAAGCCCCGGACGTGAATGGGCTGGTGGGACACCGTTTCATCTACACCTACGCCAATGGATGGCAGTACGAGATGTACGTCAAGAACGCCACCACCATCGACTACCGCATCCACACCGGGCACGTCGGCGGCCGGTGGGTGCGCGATCAGACGGTCGACCTCGTCACCCTGGCGCCCGACGTCTACAAGATCTCCTGGACCGAGCCCACCGGCACGAGTGTCGTCGTCAACGTGATGCCGGCACTACGACGGCTGCACGGCACGATCTTCTTCCCCGAGTGGATCCGCCTCGACGGCTCCAAGACGGTGCTGTTCCAGAACGACCACCTCGACGAGATGCGGGCCTACCGCGACGCCGGGCCGACCTACCCGATCTACGTCGTCCCGGAGTTCGCCGACATCACCCTGTTCGAGTACGTCGGCGTAGACGACCAGACCATCGTCGCCGCGGCGCCCGCCGACCTGCCGCCGGGTTTCGCCGACCGCAGGAACTGAGCGCCGGTTAGCTCCCGTTCTTGACCCACTCGTCGTAGTGGACGAGCTCGTCGCCGACGACCGTCGTGTCGCCGTGACCGGTGTACACGACGGTGTCGGACGGCAGCGTGCCGAGCCGCCCGGAGATCGACGCCAGGATGGTCGGGAAGTCGGAGTACGAGCGACCGGTCGCCCCGGGTCCGCCGTTGAAGAGGGTGTCGCCGCTGAAGACCGCGCCCAGGTCGGGGGCATACCAGCAGACCGAGCCCGGTGAGTGGCCCGGGGTGTGCAGCGCCCGCAGCTCGACCGAGCCCGCGCGCAACCGCGTCCCGTCCTCGACGCCGCGAAAGTCCTCGTCCGGGTGCGTCATTCGCCAGAGCACGTCGTCGGCCGGGTGCAGCAGCACGGGCGCGTCAAGGGTCTTGCCAAGCTCGGGGGCGACCGTCACGTGGTCGTTGTGGCCGTGGGTGCACACCACGGCCACCACGTTGCGCCCGGCGACGGCGTCGACGATGGGGCCGGCCTGGTGCGCGGCGTCGAACACCACCACGTCGGACTCGTCGCCGACGATCCAGATGTTGTTGTCGACGTCCCAGCTGCCGCCGTCGAGTTCGAACGTGCCGCTGGTGACCAAGCGCTGAATGTTGTTGGCGGCACTCACAGAATCACCACCGAACGCAGCACCTCGCCGGCGTGCATCTTGTGGAACGCATCCTCGATACCGTCGAGTCCGATGCGTTCGGAGACGAACTTCTCCAGTGGCAGCCGGCCCTGGCGGTAGAGGCTGATGAGGGTGGGGAAGTCCCGCTCGGGCAGGCAGTCGCCGTACCAGGAAGACTTCAACGATCCACCGCGGGAGAAGAAGTCGACCAGCGGCATCTCCAGCGTCATGTCCGGGGTGGGCACGCCGACCAGCACGACGGTGCCGGCCAGATCGCGGGCGTAGAACGCCTGCTTCCACGTCTCGGGGCGGCCAACCGCGTCGATCACCACGTCGGCGCCGTTGCCGCCGGTCAAATCCTGGATGGTCTCCACCACGTCGAATTCGCGGGCGTTGATCGTGTGGGTCGCGCCGAAGTCGCGGGCCCAATTCAGCTTCTTGTCGTCGGTGTCGACGGCGATGACCATCTTGGCGCCGACCAGGGCGGCTCCCGCGATCGCGGCATCACCCACGCCGCCGCACCCGATGACCGCGACGGTGTCGTCGCGGGTGACGTTGCCGGTGTTGATCGCCGCACCGATGCCGGCCATCACGCCGCACCCGATCAGACCGGCCACGGCGGGATCGGCCTCCGGGTCGACCTTGGTGCACTGGCCCTCGTGGACGAGGGTCTTCTCGACGAACGCACCGATGCCCAGCGCCGGAGTGAGCTCGGTGCCGTCGGCCAAGGTCATCTTCTGCGCGGCGTTGTGGGTGTCGAAGCAGTACTGCGGGCGGCCGCGCTTGCAGGCCCGGCACCGCCCGCACACCGCCCGCCAGTTGAGGACGACGAAGTCGCCGACCTCGACGTTGGTGACGCCCTCGCCGACCGACTCCACGGTGCCCGCGGCCTCGTGGCCGAGCAGGAACGGGTACTCGTCGTTGATGCCGCCCTCGCGGTAGGTCAGGTCGGTGTGGCACACCCCGCAGGCGATGACGTCGACCACGACCTCGCCTGGCCCGGGGTCCGGGATCACGATGTCGACCAGTTCGACTGGTTGCTTCTTGGACCGAGAGATGACACCGCGCACCGTCTGACTCATGGGTACAACCTAGCGGCCGCGGTGCGACACTCGACGGGTGATTCCCGCTCTCTTCCTGTCCCACGGCGCCCCACCTCTCGTGGACGACGAGAGGTGGGTGTCGCAGTTGGTCGACTGGTCGGCGGAGCTGCCGCGACCCGAGGCCATCCTGGTGGTGTCCGCTCACTGGGAGGCCGCGCCGCTCACCATCGGGTCGACCACCACCGAAACCCCACTGACGTACGACTTCTGGGGTTTCCCGCAGCGCTTCTACGAGGTGACCTACGACGCCCCCGGCGCTCCCGAGCTGGCGCGACGGGTGGAGGCGCTGATGCCCGACGGGGAGACCGTCGCCCATGACCCGAACCGGCGACTCGACCACGGCGCCTACGTTCCCCTGACGGTGATGTACCCCGAGGCCGACATCCCGGTCCTGCAGATGTCGATGCCCACCCTCGATCCGCAGCGGCTGCTCGACCTGGGTGCGCGGCTGCGGCCGCTGCGCGAGGAGGGCGTGCTGATCGTCGGATCCGGCTTCACCACCCATGGCCTGCCGTACCTCACCGACCGGTCCCCGAACGCCGTTGCGCCGGGCTGGTCCCGGGAGTTCGACGACTGGGCGGCCGGACGGTTCGCCGCCGGCGACCTCGACGCGCTGCTGGACTTTCAGGCCAAGGCGCCGGGTATGCCGTACGCCCATCCGACGATCGAGCACTTCGCGCCGCTGTTCGTCGCGCTGGGGGCGTCGGCGGATCCGGAACAGATCCCGGCGCAGGTGGTCGACGGCTTCTGGATGGGTTTGGCGAAGCGCTCGCTGCAGCTGGTCTGACCCGTACGTCGCCCGTCCCGCACTAGGCTCTCGTCTCGTGTCAGCACTCGACGTCCTCGCCGATTGGCCGGTCACCAACGCCGCGGCGGCGGTGGTGGGCCCAGGTGGTGTGCTCACCCAGCACGGCGAGGTGGACCGGACCTTCGCCCTGGCGTCGGTCACCAAGTCAATCGTCGCCCGTGCGGCGCAGATCGCGGTGGAGGAGGGCGTCGTCGACCTCGACACCCCGGCCGGGCCGCCCGGCTCGACCGTGCGTCACCTGCTCGCGCACACCTCGGGGCTGTCGATGCGATCTGCGGACGTGATCGCCGAACCCGGCGCGCGACGGATCTACTCCAACGAGGGCTTCGGGGTGCTCGCGGCCGTACTGGAGCAGGAGTCCGACATCCCGTTCGAGCAATACGTGGCCGAGGCCGTCTTCGAACCGCTCGGCATGGGTTCGTCGGCGCTGGTTGGCGGTGCGGCCGCCGCTGGGTTCGGCGTCGAGTCGACGGTCGCCGACCTCTCGCTATTCGCCGTCGAACTGCTGCGTCCGACGCTGGTCTCCGGGCAGATGCACGCCGACGCCGTTGCGGTGCAGTTTCCCGGTCTGTCGGGCGTCCTGCCCGGCTACGGTGTGCAGCGTCCGAACGACTGGGGGCTGGGCTTCGAGCTGCGCGACGGCAAGTCACCGCACTGGACGGGCTCGCTGAATAGCTCGGCGACGTTCGGTCACTTCGGCCAGTCGGGCACGTTCATCTGGGCCGATCCGTCAGCTGACCTGGCCCTCGTGGTGCTCACCGACCGCGACTTCGGTGACTGGGCGCACCCGCTGTGGCCGGCCATCTCTGATGGAGTACTGAGAGAATCCGGGCCACACTAGCGCAACACCCGCCCCACAGGGCACAATAGACACGCACGAATCAATTGCATCTTCACGGAGCTCAGCAGGTCGTCGGGGAAGACGTCCCTATTGAGCCGAAGGAGCAGATGATGCGTGCGTCGAACCAGTTCGCCGACACGGCCACCGGTGTGGTGTACGTCCACGCCTCGCCCGCGGCGGTATGTCCACACGTGGAGTGGGCGCTTTCGTCGACCCTGTCGGCGAGGGCGAACCTCAAGTGGACGCCGCAGCCGGCGATGCCTGGGCAGCTCCGTGCCGTCACCAACTGGGTAGGTCCCGTTGGTACGGGGGCTGCCCTGGCCAATGCGCTGCGGTCGTGGTCGGTGCTTCGTTTCGAGGTCACCGAGGACCCCAGCGAGGGCGTCGACGGGCACCGCTGGTGCCACACCCCGCAGCTGGGGCTGTGGAGCGGTGTGATGAGTGCCAACGGTGACGTGATGGTCGGCGAGATGCGGCTGCGCGGGCTGATGGCCTCGGGTGCCGACGCCATGGCCGCCGAGATGGACACCGTGCTCGGCACTGCGTGGGACGAGGCGCTCGAGGAGTTCCGCGGCGGTGGCGACACCGGCGAGGTCACCTGGCTCAACCGCGGCGTCGGCTAGAGGGTCTCGGCGAGGAGCCTCCTGCCGCGAGACATAACTGGCGGCGGCGACCTTCGGCGTGTCGCCGCCACTGCTGATGTCTCGCGGGCGCGTCAGCGTGCGGGACGCAGGATTCGCAGCGCGCCGGGTACCGCCGACACCTCGACCGGCAACGGGCACACGTACTCGCCGTCGGCGTAGGCGTTGATGCCCGCGCACTCGACCGTGATGACCGAGGCCCTGGCCGTGCGCACCTGGTCGAGCTCGACGTGGGTGCCCTTGAAGACGGTGGGAAACAGCCGGACCAGCTTGGCCCGCGACGCCGACTGCACCATCGTCACGTCGAGCTTGCCGTCGGCGTGGTCGGCGTCCGGGCAGATCAGCATGCCGCCGCCGTAACTGCGCGTGTTGCCGAACGCCGCGAGCGTCAGATCGGTCACCAGCTCCTCGCCGTCGAAGGTCAGCCGGAACGGCAGCAGGCGCAGCTTCGAGATCTCGGCCAGCATTGCCACGTTGTAGCGCATCCGGCCGTGCGGCCACGTCATCCGGTTGGTCCGGTCGGTCACCAGCGAGTCGAACCCGGCGGCCATCACCGTGCCGAACCAGCGCTGCGTACCGTCGGCGCCGACGATGCGGCCTAGGTCGACGGTCTCGACGACCCCGTCGACCACGACGTCGGCCGCGGCCTCCGGGCTCCTGGTCGGAATGCCGAACTCGCGGGCGTGGTCGTTGCCGGTGCCCGCAGGGATGATGCCCAGCGGAATGTCGTTGCCCGCCAACACCTGCAGCGCCAGCGAGACGATGCCGTCACCGCCGACCACGACCAGCGCGTCCATGCCCCGGTCCAGCGCGCCTTCGACCAGCCGCCGCGCGTGGTCGACGTCGGTGCCCGCGATGGCGACGACGTCCAGGCCGCGGTGGTGCAGCTGGGCGATTGCCCGCTCCGCGGCATGGGTGGCGCCACCGTGACCCGACGCCGGATTGGTCAAGACGGTGATGCGGCCGAGCCTCGACGAATCGGGGCTCACGGAATCAGCTTGCCCGGGTTGAGGATTCCGGCCGGGTCGAGCACCGCCTTGACCGCGCGCAGAACCTCGACGCCGAGATCGCCGATCTCCTCGCGCATCCACGGCCGGTGGTCGGCGCCCACGGCGTGGTGATGGGTGATCGTCGCCCCGGCCCGGACCATGGCGTCCGACGCGGCGACCTTGGCCGCGCGCCACTGTTCGACCGGGTTGCCACGCTGCCCGGCCACGACGGTGAAGTACAGCGAGGCGCCGGTCGGATACACGTGGGAAATGTGGCACATGACCAGGGCTGCGGTGCCCGATTCGGCGAGAGACGTCGTCAGGGCTTCGGTCACGGCGGTCTTGACCGAGAACAGGTTGGACCAGTTCGTGGCCGTCTCCAACGTCTCGCACAGCGCGCCGGCCGCCAACAACGAATCGCGAAGATACGGTGCACCGAAGCGCCCGTGCTCCCAGGCCGTGGCTGGGCCGTCGCCGAGGCTGGTGCCCCCGTGCGCGATCAGCAGTTCCCGCGTCTCGTCGTGCCGACTCTCGGCGTGCGCGGCGGTGCCCTCGAACGCGGTGATCGCGAGGCAACCGCCCGTGATGCTGCCGTCGCCGATGCTCTCGGTGGTGGCCAGGTTGACGCCGGTCTCGGCCTCGTCGGACAACCGGATCACGGTCGGGCCGGTGCCGTTCTGTACGACCGCCCGCAATGCCGCTGCACCCGTGCTGAAGTCGGGAAAGGACCACGCTTCGTACCTCGTCGTCTCGGGGACGGGATGCACGCGCACCCGAACCCGGGTGATGACGCCGAACACTCCCTCGGAGCCGACCATCAACTGCCGAAGGTCGGGTCCGGCGGCGGAGGCAGGTGCGCGGCCGAGGTCGAGCACACCGGCGGGGGTCACCACGCGCAGGCCGCGCACCATGTCGTCGAATCGGCCGTACCCGGCGGAGTCCTGACCCGAGGAGCGCGTGGCGGCGAATCCGCCGATGGTGGCGAACTGAAAGCTCTGCGGGTAGTGACCGAGCGAGAACCCTTGGGCGCCAAGCAGTCTCTCGGCGTCGGGCCCGGTGACCCCGGCACCGAGTTCGGCTTCGCCGGACACCTCGTCGAGGCCGTGCAGAGCGTTCAGGCGGCGCAGGTCGAGTGAGACGACGGCCTTGAAGTCGCCCCGGGCGGGGTCGAGCCCACCGACCACGCTGGTGCCGCCGCCGAAGGGGACGACGGCGATGCTGCTGGAGGAGCAGAGGGTGAGGACGGCGGCGATCTCGTCCTCGTCGGCGGGTATCAGCACCGCGTCCGGGGCGTCCTGAACGCCGTTGCCGTTGCGCCGCAACAGGTCCAGCGTTGACTTGCCGCCGGCACGCAACAGTCGGGCGTAGTCGTCGACGACGACGTGCTCCGCTCCGACGATCGCCGCCATGGCCCTGCGGTCGGCATCGGAGAGAGCCGACGGACGCACGGGCACCCGGTCGGGATGGGGCTCGACAGCCGACTCGGCCGTGATCCCAAGGGCCTGGACGAGGAGGGTCCGGATGCCGTCGGAGAGTGGCTTGGCCGCCGCCGGGTCCCCCCAGGCGTTCCACTTCATCGGGGGCGTGGACTGGTCGTGCGCTCGAGTCATGCGTTACAGTATTACAGATCATGTCAATCAGTAACGAAGGCCGATCAGCGTCGGTCGAGGGCCGCATCCTGGACGCCGCGGCCGACTGCGTGCTGGCCTTCGGTGTCGACCGCGTGACCCTCGCCGAGATCGCTCGCCGCGCGACGATCAGCCGGCCCACGGTGTACCGCCGCTTTCCCGACACCCGGTCGATCCTCGCCGCGCTACTCACCGCGCGGATCACCCGCGCGCTGGATTCCGTGCCGAGCACCGGTGTCGGCCGCGTCCCGCTCGTGGAGCGCGTCGTCGGTGTCGCCCAGGCGATCCGGTGGGACGACGTGGTGATGTCGGTCCTGTATCAGGACCCGAACCTCGCGATGTCGTATCTGTCCGAACGGCTTGGCACCAGCCAGCAGATGCTGCTGGACACCGTCGCTGCAGAGATCCGGGCCGCCCAGGACCAGGGCAGCGTGCGATCCGGCGACGTCAGACAACTCGCCGTGATGTGCCTTCTGATCACGCAGTCGACGATCCTCGCCGCACACATGGTGGAGGCGATCCTGCCCTCCGACGACCTGGTCGCCCAGTTGACCCTCGCCTTGAACGGATACCTCGCACCATGAGCACTCCCACCCCGTCGGCGGCCCTGAACGCCGACCGTCGCACCGCCGACCTGACCGCCCTCGGCGACGGTGGACGGGTCGACGTGGTCGTCATCGGCGGCGGCATCACCGGCGCCGGCATCGCACTCGACGCGGCCTCGCGCGGGCTGTCGGTCGTCCTGGTGGAGAAGCACGACTTGGCCTTCGGCACCAGCCGCTGGAGTTCGAAACTCGTACACGGCGGACTGCGCTACCTCGCGACCGGCAACGTGGGCATCGCCCGCCGCAGCGCCGCCGAACGCGGAATCCTCATGACCCGCACCGCTCCCCACCTCGTCACGGCGATGCCTCAGCTGGTACCCCTGCTGCCGTCGATGAGTGCCACCTCACGAGCCCTGGTCCGGGTCGGGTTCGCCGCCGGCGACGGGTTGCGCAAGCTGGCGGGCACGCCCGCGTCGACCTTGCCCCGGTCACGCCGAGTCGACGCCTCCCGCGCCGTCGACCTGGTGCCGACGGTGCGCCGCGACGGTCTCGACGGCGCGTTCCTCGCCTACGACGGCCAACTCGTCGACGACGCCCGCCTGGTCGTCGCGGTCGCCCGCACCGCCGCTCAGCACGGCGCCCGCATCCTCACCCGCGTCGCCGCGTCGGATGCCACCGGCACCTCGGTGCGCCTGACCGACCAGTTGACCGGCGAGACCCTCGACGTGACCGCGCGTGCGGTGCTCAACGCCTCCGGTGTGTGGGCAGGCGACGTCGACCCGTCGATCACGTTGCGTCCCAGTCGCGGCACCCACCTGGTGTTCGACGCCGCGGCCTTCGGCAATCCCGTTGCCGCGCTGACCGTTCCGATCCCCGGGGCGACCAACAGGTTCATCTTCGCGATGCCGGAGCAACTCGGTCGCGTCTACCTCGGGCTCACCGACGAGGAGGCGCCCGGACCCATCCCCGACGTGCCAGAACCCACCCCGGCCGAGGTGTCCTTCCTGCTCGACACCGTCAACACCGCGCTCGCGGTCGCCCTGGGACCCGAGGACGTCGTCGGTGCCTATGCGGGGCTGCGGCCACTGATCGACAATGGACCGGGTCCCACCGCGGACGTCTCGCGCGAGCACGCGGTGGTGGAGTCGGCCACCGGGGTGCTCAGCGTGATCGGTGGCAAACTCACCGAATACCGCTACATGGCCCAGGACGTGGTGGATCGTGCGGTGGCGCGTCGGGGGCTCACGGCGGGGCCATGCCGCACCGCCGACCTACCGCTGGTCGGTGCGCCCGCCAACCCGGGGGCCGCGCCAGGGTCCACGGCGGGGCTGCCGCCGTCGCTGGTCGCCCGCTACGGCGCCGAAGCGCCCAACGTGCTCGTCCAGGCCACGTGCGAGCGCCCCGGTGACGCGGTGGCCGACGGAATCGACGTCATCCGAGCGGAATTCGAGTACGCGCGAACCCACGAGGGGGCGCTGACGGTGGACGACGTCCTGGACCGGCGCACCCGCATCGGGTTGGTGGCATCCGATCGAGCCAAGGCGATCGGGGCCGCCATCGAGTTGCTCGGATGACCGGCGATGAGTTTTACGCGCGGCGGGTGTCCACACCAGCATGAGACGACTGATCACCAACACGTTCCTGACCCTCGACGGCGTGATGCAGGCGCCGGGCGGGCCCGAGGAGGACGCCGACGGCGCATTCGATCACGGCGGATGGTCGGTGAACTTCTGGGACGACCACGCGAATCAGGTGATGGGCAAGACCATGGGCGTGCCCTTCGACCTGGTCCTGGGGCGGCGCACCTACGACATCTTCGCCGCGCACTGGCCGCGGGTCTCCGACGACGAGGGCGGCAAGCCACTCAACGAGGCCACGAAGTACGTGGCCTCCCGGCACCGGCCCGCCCTGGACTGGCAGAACTCGGTGCTTCTCGACGACGACGTGCCGGCTGCGGTCGCGGCGCTCAAGGCCACCGACGGCCCCGAGTTGCAGGTGCACGGAAGCGCCGACCTGCTGCAGACGCTCATACGCCACGGCCTGATCGACGAGTACCGCCTTTGGACGTTCCCCGTGGTCGTCGGCACCGGCAAGCGACTCTTCGCCGACGGCGTCGTCCCCGGGGCTCTCGAGCTGGTCGACAGCTCGGTGTCCACGACCGGCGTGGTGATCGGCACCTACCGGCCGGCAGGTGCCCTCACGGTGGGTTCGTTTGCGCTGGAGTGACTTACAGCGGGATGTTCTTGTGGCGACCGCGACGTGCCGGCGCCTCGGCCAGCGCCTGGGTGAGCACGCTCCGGGTGTGCGCGGGATCGATCTTCGCGTCGACGACGCCGATCTCGATGGCGCTGTCCACGCCGCCGGCGATGCGCTCGTGCTCGGCCGCCAGCTGCTCGTGCAGGGCTTCGCGGTCCTCGGGCGCGGCTGCGGCCAGGGTGCGCTTGTGCAGGATGCCGACCGCGGGCTTGGCGCCCATGACGGCGACCTCGGCGTTGGGCCAGGCGAACACCTTCGTCGCACCCAGCGACCGTGAGTTCATCGCAATGTAGGCGCCGCCGTAGATCTTTCGCGTCACCAGCGTGACGCGCGGGACGGTGGCCTCGCCGAAGGCGTGCAGCAACTTCGCCCCGCGACGCACGACGCCACCCCACTCCTGGTCGACGCCGGGCAGATAACCGGGCACGTCGACGATGACGACGATCGGGATGCCGAACGCGTCGCACAGGCGCACGAAACGCGCTGCCTTCTCGGCGCTCTCGGAGTTCAGGCAGCCGCCGAGACGCAGCGGGTTGTTGGCGAGCACGCCGACGCTGCGGCCGGCCAGCCGACCGAGGCCGACCACCATCGACGGCGCCCACTTGGACTGGAACTCGTCGAACGGCGCGTCCTCGTCGAGCAGAGCCGAGATGAGCGGGTGCACGTCGTAGGCGCGACGCGCCGAGTCCGGCAGCAGCGCGCGCAGGTCGGAGTCGCCCGCCTCGGCCTTGGTGCGGTCGAAGTGGCCCTGCTGGCAGAACAATCCGACCAGCCGGCGGCCACGCTCGTAGGAGTCGGCCTCGTCGTCGGCGACGATGTGGCAGACGCCGGACTTCTTGTGGTGGGTGTCGGGTCCACCGAGGGACGCCATGTCGACGTCCTCACCGGTGACGCTTCGAACGATGTCGGGTCCGGTGACGAAGACGCGGCCCTCGGGAGCCATGATGACGACGTCGGTGAGTGCAGGCCCGTAAGCCGCTCCGCCAGCGGCGAATCCGACGACGATGGAGATCTGCGGGATGTAGCCCGACGCCCTGATCATGGCCTCGAACATCAGTCCCACGGCGTGCAGGGCCTTGACGCCCTCGGCCAGTCGGGCGCCACCGGAATGCCAGATGCCGATGATCGGGGCCTGCTCTTCGATGGCCGTGTCGTAGGCGTTGACGATGTGGGCGCAGCCCTCGACACCCATCGCGCCGCCCATGACGGTGCCGTCGGTGCAGAAGGCGATGGTGCGCACGCCGTTGACGGTGCCTGCGGCGGCGAGCACGCCGGAGCGATCGCGCTCGTGGAGCAACTCGACGCTGCCCTCGTCGAAGAAGGCGCGCATGCGGAGCAGGGGATCGCGCGGGTCGACCGTCTCGTTCACGTCGGGTGCCTTGTCCGGGGTGGTCATCGTCATCTCGTGCTCCTAGGTCTCAGTACTTCCCGAAGGCGATCGCGACGTTGTGCCCGCCGAATCCGAATGAGTTGTTGATTGCGTATTCGTAACTGCCCCTGCGTGGTTCGCCGGCGACCACGTCGAGGTCGATCTCTGGATCGAGGGTGTCCAGGTTCAGGGTGGGTGGGATGACGCCGTCCCTCAGGGCCAGCACGGTGAGGATGGACTCCACCGCACCGGTCGCGCCCACGGAGTGGCCCAACGCCGATTTCGGTGCGTAGACCGCGGGGCGGTTGGAGCCCAGCGCGTTGTTGATGGCCTTGCCCTCGGCGACGTCACCCACTTGGGTGCCCGTCGCATGGGCGTTCACATGGTCGATGTCGCCGGGTTGCAGGCCGGCCAGCTGGATCGCCCGCGAAATGGCTTGGCCCGCACGATCACCCGTGGGATCCGGGGCCACGATGTGGTAGCCGTCGGACGTGATCCCGGCACCCATCAGTCGCGCGACGATGTTGGCGCCACGTGCCTTGGCGTGCTCCTCGGTCTCGATGACCATCAGACCGGCGCCCTCACCGAACACGAAGCCGTTGCGGTTTTGGTCGAACGGCTTGCAGGCACCGGCGGGGTCGTCGTTGGTGGTGGACAACACGATTCGCATCTGTGCGAATCCGGCGATCGGCACCGCTTCGATTCGGGTCTCGACGCCGCCGCAGATGGCGACGTCGGCGTTGCCGAGGACGATATTGCGCCAGGCGTTGGCGACGCCCTCGCTGCCGGAGGCGCAGGCGGAGGTCGGGGTGATGACGCCGGCCTTCGCGCCTCGGTCGAGGGCGACCGCGGCGGCGGGGGAGTTGGGCACGTACTTCTGCACGGCCAACGGGTCGACCGCCGAGTGGCCCTTGTCCCGCATGCCGTCATAGGCGTAGAGCAGCTCTTCGATGCTGCCCGTGCCGGTACCGATGGAGACCATCAGCCGTCGTCCGTCGACCTCGGGTGAACCTGCGTTCTCCCACGCCCGACGACCGACGACGACGGCCATCTTCTGCAGATAGGACAACCTGTCGAGTTCCTCGGGATCGAGTTCGCTCTCGAAGTCCTCCAGCAGGTGCCCGCCGATGCGCACCGGAAGGTCGTACAGGTCGACGAAGTAGTCATCCAGCGTGCGGATGCCACTCTCGCCGTCCTGCAGTCGCTTCCAGGTGCCCTCGGTGTCGGTCGCCATGGCAGTCGTCATCGCGAATCCGGTGACGACCACATTGGGGAGACCGCTCCCCGTGCTATGACGGGTCAACTCTGCCAATCCTCTCCGTGCCCAGGGTGCTTAGTAGCGCCCGAAGGCCAGGGCGACATTGTGTCCACCAAACCCGAACGAGTTGTTGATGGCGTACTGGTAGTCGCCGTATCGAGGCTCACCCGCGACGACATCGAGATCGATCTCGGGGTCGGGTGTCTCGTAGTTCAGCGTCGGCGGGATGACGCCGTCACGCAGCGCCAACACGGTCAGGATCGACTCCAGTGCGCCGACGGCGCCGATGGAGTGGCCCAGTGCCGACTTGGGGGCGTACACCGCGGCCTCCTGCACCCCGGCGTTGCGGATGGCGTTGGCCTCGGCCACGTCACCGATCGACGTGGACGTGGCGTGCGCGTTGACGTGGCCGATGTCCGACGCCGAGAGGCCCGCCGTCTCCATCGCCCGCTTCATCGCGTGCCCGGCCCGAAGACCGTCCGCCGCAGGAGCCACCATGTGGAAGGCGTCCGACGAGATGCCGGCACCCATCAACCGGGCCAGCGGCTTGGCGCCGCGTGCCTTGGCGTGCTCCTCGGTTTCGATGATCATCATCGCGCCGGCCTCGCCGAAGACGAAGCCGTCGCGATTCTTGTCGAACGGTCGCGACGCACCCGCGGGGTCGTCGTTCTTGGTCGACATCGCGCGCATCATCGAGAACGCCGCGATGGGCAGCGCCTCGATCATGCCCTCGACACCGCCGCACACGGCGAAGTCCGCGTCGCCCATGACGATTTGGCGCCACGCGTGGGCGATGGCCTCCGAACCCGACGAACACGCCGACACCGGCGTGATGACGCCGGCGCGGGCGCCGAGTTCGAGGCCGACCACTGCAGCCGCACCGTTGGGCATGATCATCTGAACGGCAAGCGGGGACACCTTGCGGGGCCCGCCCTCGTTCATCGCGTCATAGGTCTCGACGATCTTCTCGCCGCCACCCAGCCCGGTGCCGATCACGACCGAGAAACGGTCGGGATCGACCTCGGGTCGTCCCGCGGACTCCCACAGGCGGTTGCCGACCCACTTCGACATGCGCTGCACGTAGGACATGCGACGCAGTTCGAGGCGGCTCATGAGCGGATCGAGGGGCTCCGCGAGGTGCCCGCCGATCTTGACCTGCAGGTCCCACTTGTCGACGAACGGGTCGTCGAGGACGCGGATACCGCTTTCTCCTGCCAGCAAGCCCTTCCACGTGCTCTCGATGTCCGGAGCAATAGAAGTAGTCGCCTCGACGGCAGTCACCACCACGCTGGGGAAACCGCCGTTAGCAGTGGAAGGACGGGTCACGAGGTGAACTTGTCGCGCAGCGCTGCGGCAGCTTCGGGGTTTTCTTCCTCGAGCTTCTGGATGTAGGCGACGACGTCACCGACGGTGCGCAGACCGGCGAGGTCCTCGTCGGGGATCTTCACGCCGTACTTGTCCTCGGTCTGCACGGCGATCTCGACCATCGACAGCGAGTCGATGTCCAGGTCGTCGACGAAGGACTTCTCGGGGGTGACCTCGGACGGCTCGATGCCGGTCACTTCTTCGATGATCTCGGCGAGACCGGCGATGATTTCTTCCTGGCTGGCGGCCACGATGGCTCCTTCTATTCGGTGTGTTTCTCGGTGCGTCGGCACCCCCTGGTGGACTGCCGACCTGAGCGTTCTGGCTTAGAGCTCGGCGAGCCCGTCCAGGTCTGCGGGGGTCTTGACGGCGTACGTCGGTATTCCCCGAAGTTCTCGTTTGGCGATGCCCACCAACGTCCCCGCGGGCGGGAACTCGACGATGGCGGCCACCTCGCGCTGGCGGATGGTGTCGGTGCACAGGTCCCAACGCACCGGCTGGGTGAGCTGGGCGACCAACTTGGTCATGGCGTCCGACGCCGACGTCACCGGCTGGCCGTCGGCATTGGACAGCAGGCTGGCGGTGGGGTCGTTCGCGGTGACCGCGTCGGCGGCGGCGGAGTAGCCGTCCAGCGCCGAGGCCATGAAGTGGGTGTGGAACGCGCCGGCGGTCGCGAGCTTGCGCACGCGGGCCTTGGCAGGCGGATCCTCGACCAGCTTGTCGAGTGCCGAAATGGCGCCGGCGGCGACGATTTGCCCGGCGGCGTTGCGGTTGGCAGGCACCAGGTCGAGTTGGTCGAGACGAGCCAGCACCTCGGCTTCGTCGCCACCGAGGACGGCGGCCATGCCGGTCGGCTCGACCGCGCAGGCCTTGGCCATTTCGGATCCGCGGGTGGCGGCGAGGCGGACGGCGTCGTCGGCGTTCAGCACCCCGGCGATGGCGTAGGCCGCGATCTCGCCGACCGAGTGTCCGGCCACGACGGTCTGTGCACCGGAGAGCAGGGCACGCCGTTGGAGTTCTTCGTGCGCCAGCAGGGTCGCGGCGACGACGAGGGGCTGGGTGACCGCCGTGTCGGTGATCTCCTCGGCGGTGGCGGTGGTGCCGAGCCGCGCCAGGTCGAGGCCGATTGCCTCGGACCACGACGCGATGCGCTCATCGGCGCCGGGCAGTTCCAACCACGGCGAGAGCATGCCGGGCGTCTGCGAACCCTGTCCGGGTGCGAGCAGCGCAAGCGTGGGTGTTTGGGGCACGGATTAAGAGAACACTGTGAAACCGGTTCTGTGCGGTGTAAGAGAATATGAACATAGTCTTATGTTTTTGTGGAGAACCTACAAAACTGCATGTGATGGGACGTCAACGAGACCGGATTGCGACCGGCAGGCCGGTGCCCAAGGCAACGTCACACGCAGTTCACAGGGTGGCGTGGGTCACCGGTGCCTTCGCCGCGCTGGCGTGCGTCGTCTGCCGACCAAGCCGGCCGACGGTGGTCGCCACCCGCAGTACGTAGGCGTCGCGGGGGAGCATCGGATCGCGACCGGTGAAGTCGGCGATGCGTTTGAGCCGGTAGCGGACGGTGTTTGGATGAACGAACAATTTGCGCGCACAGGCTTCGATCGCGCCCCCGGAGTCGAGGTAGGCGTCCAGGGTTTCCGTCAGCGCCGGTCCGGCCTCGGCCAGCGGGCGCATCACGTCGGAATCCAGTGCGGCGATCGCCGACGGGTCGCCCAACAGCGCCCGCTCGGGGAGGAGTTCGCGGGCCGACACCGGTCGCGGTGCCCCGCTCCACCCCGCCACGGCGTTCATGCCGGCGATGGCCTCGGCGGCGCTGTAGTGGGCCGCCACCAACGACGCTGCGAACGGGCCGATGACCACCGGCTCGTCGGCGAACACCCCGAGGAGTTCACCGAGGAACTTGTCGGTGGGCGTCAGGTGGCCCGAGACGATGGCGACCAGCCAGGTGCCGTGCACGTCCGACAGGGCGGCCCGGCCGTGGCGGGTGACGATCTCGTGGACGTCCTCGCTGGCGAACTCCGAACGGCCCGGCCGCGGAAACCCGACGAGCACGGTCGCCGGCGCGGTCGTGTCCCAGTTCAGCGCGGCGGCCTGCGACTGCAACTGCGGTCCGATGTTCCCCCGGACGACCGCGTCGACGACGTCGGCCTCCATCCGGGTGTCCCAGGCCCCCCGTGCCTCCGCCGCGTCGGCGTACCCCGACGCGGCGGCGAACGCCAGGTTGCGGCTGTAGCGCAGGATGCCGACGGTCAACGCCGTCTTCTGCTCGTCGTTGCGCGCCAGCAGCGGAACGGCCTCCTCGAAGTGCTCCATCGTCACCCGGACCATGTCGACGGTCTGCCGCAGGGCGATCCGGCGGGTCAGCTCCTGCGGAACGAGCGCGAACGCCTCGGCGGTGTAACCGACGTCGCCGCGCGGGTCGCGCATCCACTCGGCGAAGTTGACGAGCGCGGTCTGCACGACCAGCTGGACGCTGGCGCGCTGCGACGTCTCGAGGTCGACGAAGAAGGTGAGCCGCTCGCCCATCACGTGAACCGCCTCGGTGGCGAGGCGACCCGAGTACTGCTTGATGCGGCGGACGAGCGACTCGGGCACCGACTCCAGGAGTTCGAGCGACTGGGCACGCTCGTCGGCGAGCGGTTTGTCCGGCATCCCTAAAAGATACGCCCGTTTACTGGTGGAAACCTCTAAGTGGTGGCACGGCTCCCGCATCGGGTGTGCGGGGAGATCGCGATCTCGCGTCGATCTACGATCTCGCCGCACACCCAACGGGCTGGAGCGGGTCAGGCGCCCGGGCCGGGGTCCGACGTCTGCACCGGCGCCGCCATCACGTCGTCGATCTGGTACTGCTTGGCCGCTGCCACCGCGACCGACGGGTCGATCTCGCCGTCGCGCGCCAGAGCCTCGAGGACCGCCACCACGACCGACTCGGCGTCGGTGTTGAAGTACCGGCGCGCCGCGGGCCGGGTGTCGGAGAACCCGAAGCCGTCGGTGCCCAGCGTGACGTAGGTGTTGGGCACCCACGGCCGGATCTGCTCCGGCACCGCGCGCATCCAGTCCGACACCGCGACCACCGGGCCGGCCGTCGACTCCAGCGCCTTGGTGACGTAGGGGACCGGTCCGGATCGATCCGGGTGGCGCAGCCGTTCCTTCTCCACCGCCACGCCGTCGCGGTTGAGCTCGCCCCAGCTGGTCACCGACCACACGTCGGCCGCGACGTCCCAATCCGCTGCCAGCAGATCCGCCGCGCGCAGCGCCTCGGGCATCGCCACCCCGGACGTCAGGATCTGCGCGACGTTCGATCGCTTCTCCTTGGCCGCCCGGTAGCGGTACATGCCCTTGAGGAGGCCCTCGGCGTCGAGGTTCTCCGGTTCCGCCGGCTGGACGTAGGGCTCGTTGTAGATGGTGATGTAGAAGAAGACGTTCTCGGCGTTCTCCCCGTACATCCGGGACAGCCCGCTCTCCACGATGTGGGCGATCTCGTAGGCGAACGCGGGGTCGTAGGCCACGACGGCCGGGTTGGACGACGCCAGCAGCAGGGAGTGGCCGTCGGCGTGCTGCAGACCCTCACCGGTCAGCGTGGTGCGTCCGGCGGTTGCACCCAGGACGAAGCCGCGGGCCATCTGGTCGGTCGCCGCCCACAGGCCGTCGCCAGTCCGCTGGAAGCCGAACATCGAATAGAAGATGTAGATCGGAATCATCGGCTCGTTGTGCGTCGAGTACGACGTGCCGACAGCGGTGAACGACGCCGTCGAACCGGCCTCGTTGATGCCCTCGTGGAGGATCTGACCGACCTCGCTCTCCTTATACGCCAGCATCAGCTCGGCGTCGACGGAGGTGTAGAGCTGCCCGTTGCGGTTGTAGATCTTGAGGCTCGGGAACCACGAGTCCATGCCGAACGTGCGCGCCTCGTCGGGGATGATCGGCACGATGCGCTTGCCAATCTCCTTGTCGCGCAACAACTCCTTGAACGTGCGCACGACCGCCATGGTGGTGGCCACCGGCTGCTTGCCCGACCCCTTCTTCAGCGATTTGTAGACGTCGGTGCCGGGCAGGGGCAGCGCCTTGGTCTTGTTGCGCCGCTCGGGCAGGAACCCGCCGAGTGTCCGACGGCGGTCCAGCATGTAGCGGATCTCCGGGGCGTCGGGACCGGGGTGGTAGTACGGCGGCAGGTACGGATCCTTCTCCAGCGCCTCGTCGGAGATCGGGACGCGGGTGGCGTCGCGGAAGCCCTTCAGGTCGTCCAGCGCCAACTTCTTCATCTGGTGGGTCGCGTTGCGGCCCTCGAAGTGATGGCCCAGCGTGTAGCCCTTGATGGTCTTGGCCAGGATGATCGTCGGCTGGCCCTTGTGCTCCATGGCCGCCCGGTAGGCCGCGTAGACCTTGCGGTAGTCGTGGCCGCCGCGCTTGAGGTTCCAGATCTCCTGGTCGGTCATCGGCTCGACGAGGGCCTTGGTGCGGGGGTCGCGGCCGAAGAAGTGGTCGCGGACGTAGGCGCCGTCGTTGGCCTTGTAGGTCTGGTAGTCACCGTCGGGCGTGGTGTTCATCAGGTTCACCAGCGCGCCGTCCTTGTCGGCGTGCAGCAACGCATCCCACTCGCGGCCCCACACCACCTTGATGACGTTCCAGCCGGCACCGCGGAAGAACGACTCCAGTTCCTGGACGATCTTGCCGTTGCCGCGCACCGGCCCGTCGAGGCGCTGCAGGTTGCAGTTGACGACGAAGGTCAGGTTGTCGAGCGCCTCGTTGGCGGCGACCTGAATGAGGCCCCGGCTCTCGGGCTCGTCCATCTCGCCGTCGCCGAGGAATGCCCACACGTGCTGGTCGGAGGTGTCCTTGATGCCGCGGTCGGCAAGGTAGTGGTTGAACCGGGCCTGGTAGATGGCGTTCATCGGGCCGATGCCCATCGACACCGTCGGGAACTCCCAGAAGTCGGGCATGAGCCGAGGGTGCGGGTAGGACGGAATGCCGCCGCCGGGGTGACTGTGCTCCTGACGGAACCCGTCGAGCTTGTCGGCGGTCAACCGGCCCTCGAGGAACGCGCGGGCGTAGATGCCGGGGGAGGCGTGGCCCTGAATGAACACCTGGTCGCCACCGCCGGGGTGGGACTTGCCGCGGAAGAAGTGGTTGAAGCCGACCTCGTAGAGCGCCGCGGAGGAGGCGTAGGTCGAGATGTGGCCGCCCACACCGACTCCGGGACGCTGGGCGCGGTGCACCATGATCGCGGCGTTCCACCGGATCCAGGCGCGGTACCGCCGCTCGACGTCCTCGTCACCGGGGAACCACGGCTCCAACTCGGTGGGGATCGTGTTGACGTAGTCGGTGGACGTGAGCGCGGGAATGGCGACCCGTTGTTCGCCAGAGCGCTCCAGTAGGCGCAACATCAAGTACCGCGCACGGGCCGGTCCGGACCGTGCCAGTAGATCGTCGAAGGATTCCAGCCATTCACTGGTCTCCTCCGGATCGATGTCTGGCAAGTACGAGGCGACACCCTCGCGAATGACGCGGACCCGGTCGGGTTCGCTTGCGGTGCCAGAGTTTTGGGCCAGGTCTTGGCGCGCGAACTCGGTGGTCAACTGCAGCTCCTCGGTAGACGTGATCGGGAGCTCGTGGCCCCGTCACCCGTGATTTTCGTCGTGATCTCTAGCGACGTGTCCATCGTGCCCCTATCGTGCCGTAGATGTTCGGGCGGGGTTGGGCAAGCGAGTGAACCGACGGCGGGTCTGAGCAACCGGTAACGTCTGACGACGTGAGGACTTGGCGGGCTGCCGCACGAGCGCGCGCCATTGGCCTGGTCGCCGGGGTCTCGGCGGGGCTGGCGATGGTCGTCGTCGGCTGCACGTCGATCACCAACGGCAACGCCACCGCCGACGGCGTCGAGGCCCCCGACTACCGGGCGTCGGTGGCGTCGTCGGTCGCGGTGTCGGAATCCGAGCACCAGGTGGCGGTGACCAAGGCTGCGGTGCACAGCTCGTGCGATGCACTGTCGTCGAGCACCGTGGCGGCCATCGACGCCGTCAACGACTACGTGAACGCCTTCAACGCCGACGCACCCGACGCACCGGCCAAGATCGGGCCGGCAGTCGACGCCCTCAACCGCAGTGCCGACCAGGTCGCGGGCAGTTTGTCCGGTCCGCTGTCACCGGATCTGACCAAGGTCCTCAACGCGTGGGCGGACTCCGCGCGACAGCTCGCGACGGTGCTGAGCGGCAACCCCGGACCCGACGAGTTCAACGACGCGATCGGCCGACTCAACGACTCCAAGACTGCCGCTGGGGCCGCCTGCGCGGCGGCATATTGATGCTTCCGTGCGCCAGGCGTCGAGCGAACGCCGATGGCGTGCGACGATAGGTAAAAGCTGACACGCCGGCTGAAGGAGGAACAGGTGGTTGCGGCGGACTCGCCGAACTACGCCCGAAAGCTGGGCATCGAGAAGAATCAACTCGTCCAGGAGCTGGGCTGGGACGAGGACACCGACGACGACATTCGGTTCGACATCGAAGATGCATGTGGTTCCGAGCTGCTCGACGAGGACGCCGAAGACGTCATCGACGTGGTGCTGCTGTGGTGGCGCAACGACGACGGCGACCTGGTCGACCGCTTGATGGACGCCATCACGCCGCTGGCCGAAGACGGCGTGGTGTGGGTGGTGACCCCCAAGACCGGGCACTCCGGCCACGTGAAGCCCTCCGACATCGCCGAATCCGCGCCGACGGCCGGTCTGATGCAGACCTCCTCGGCCAACCTCGGTGACTGGATCGCCAGCCGGCTGGTGCAGCCGAAGTCCGGTCCCACCGGGCGCCGCTGACCACCGTGCTGGACGTGGGCGCCCCGGCGCCCGACTTCGCGCTCAAGGATCAGAACGGTCGTCCCGTCGCTCTGCGCGAGTGCCGCGCCGCCGCCGACGTCCTCCTGGTGTTCTTCCCACTCGCGTTCACCGGCATCTGTCAGCGCGAGCTCGACGACGTTCAGGAACGGCTGACCGGCCATGACGACGTCAGAGCCCTGGCGATCTCGGTGGGGCCGCCCCCCACCCACAAGGTCTGGGCCACCCAGAGTGGGTTCACCATTCCCCTGCTGTCGGACTTCTGGCCCCACGGCGCCGTCGCGCAGGCCTACGGCGTGTTCAACGCCGACGCCGGATTCGCCAACCGGGGCACCTTCGCCGTCGACCGCTCGGGTGTCGTCCGGTTCGCCGCGACGAACGCACCGGGGGAGATGCGCGACCAGACGGTCTGGGCCAGGGCCTTGTCGGCCCTTCGGGACGGCTGAGGAGGATTTCACCTCCCGGTGCTCGGCCGTGTAACTTGGCCGAGCACGGGCGTGTAGCTCAGTGGTAGAGCTCTGGTTTTACACACCAGCGGTCGTGGGTTCGATCCCCTCCGCGCCCACCACGTAGACGCAGGTCAGAGCGCTTCAAGCTTCAGTAGGTCCAATTTCAAAACCCACGGTTGTGCCAAGAGTGTGCCAAGAGGCTCGAACTCTCGTGGCAACAAGGACACGGCCTGAGTCGACACACTGCGTGCAGTCCGCGATTCCCGGGCGTGGTCGAAGCCATGTGAGATGCTGCCGCGATGGGGGTGGACCAGCCGAAGGTTGTGAAGGATTGTGCAGGCGCCTTTAACCTATGGCTCACGGCGCTGGCTGTTCTCACTGCCGCGGCAACTTTCGCCATCAGCCTCATCCCGCCGGGCAGTTTGCTCGTCGCGGTTCGCGTCCTGGCGGGCTGCCTCGCTGTGGCGACCGCTGTCGTCGGGTATTTCAAGTTCAGGAACGAGCGCGCGTTCAAGCGACAGCAGGAGGCGGAGCGGGTCTCGCTCGATCAAGCCCTTCATCTAGCTGATATTCGGGTTCGCCGGGTGCTAGCAGGCTGGTGAAGGCCTCGCCGGCGGGGCACCGCGTGGCGGGGGTGGCAACGATGTCGAGGCGACGTGGGATCGTGGCATCAGTTTCTCGCACATCCAGAGGAACCCCGCCGGGTCGACCTTTGCACCAATACCTCGTACGCACTCTGCAATAGGCACCCCGCCGCGGACGTCGCCGAACGGGTCTGGTTGCTCCAACGTGGGGCGCTGATAATTGATTGCGGTGAGGTACATGCCAGCGGAGTTGACAATCGGTCCCATGCCCGCGTCCCGTGCACGCAGCTTTGATTCGTTTTTCCAATAAGGGCGAACGTTGCTCAAGAATATGTCGACGTGTGTCGCCTTCGATTGCGCTGGAGCGGCGACAATCGCGTGCAAGGTCGCCTTCCTCTTCATTGTCGGCATCGGAGCGGACGGAACACCTTTGACAAACATGTCCGATGTCGCCGAGAATCTCGCAACGTGAACGGTGCGCTTGTTCACGGCGCGGCCGCGAAAGAAGAGCGGCAGCTGGTGGTTCTCGGAAACTGACCAACCACCACCGTGTGCGATTGCCTTAGCCGCCGGTCCTAGGTGCTCGAAGTCGAGCCGAAAATGTTGCTTTCCAACATGTCTCGGATCAGGACCGTGCAAACTGACCTTCGTTAGCTGGAGCGGCTTGTAAGTCGTCTTGAGATAGAACGACGTGGTAGACCACTCCAATATCCACGTGTACCCAAACACACCCGTGGCGCTGTCGAACATTGCGAAGACGATGGCGTGCTGGTCATCCATACTTCCGGTGTGCATAGAAGTAGAACCGTACCGCCCCGTAGAGCGAAGAACGGGTCAATGCCGGGACGGATTACACCAGCGACGCGCCGATTGTCGGAGTCCTGCGAGAGGATCGTGGCAGGGTCACACTCCGTAATTTGGTCAGCGATCGTCACCACGTTGTCGAAGACGACAGCGCGGTCTGGCAGTGATCGGAGGACCGTTTGCGATAGACCCTTGGTCCCGAAAAATTGGCGCTTGCGCCCCCTCTTTCAGCGCCCAGTCAGTATGTGACGAAACTGGAAATGCTAAGGACACCGTCTTTTTTAGACTCGGCCCCACAGCTCGAATCCGACTGATGCCGACAAGAGCGCGATGGCTACCACCTGGAATCCCAAGCTGAAAGCGACAAGGGTGGCTTTCGTGTTATTGCCATTCCGTAAGCTGCAAATCGTACTGACTTTTTTGCTCAACATCGCACGAGTTGCATCGTCCGCTCGCCGGGCCCACTCGGCGTCGTCGCGGGGAAGGCTTCTCAGACCGTCCTGGCTCAGTACCGCGTATCTGAAGCCATAGGTCTGCACGAATATCGCAATGACCGCCGAAAGGACGAACGCGACTAAGGCAGCAAGTAGCAGGATCACCGAGCAGCGGTCGGCATAAACATGATCCTTGCCGGTGACAATCACAGTGAGACCAAAGATTAGGGTCAACAGGGTCCCGCTAGACGTCAGAAGTGCCGAGCCCCTACTCTCCAAGGTCTTGCGACGATCAAATTCAGCGGTAAGCAACTCACTGGCCATAGCCAGATAGAGCTGCCCAGCGGGGGATACGGGGTCAACCGGTTCACCCGCGACGACGTCGGCGTTCGGCATCACCGTCACCTTGGCTGCCCTTTACATTCTCTTCCGGCCAAGGATCCCTCCACGGTTCAACGGTGATCGTGGTGGGCGGAGGAGGTGGCGGCAATTGCGGCGCGGGCCTCTCGTTTTCGCTCTGCTCGCCAGTTGTCACTTCGTCCCTCACTACATCCCGAGCAGCGCCCGCTCTCCAACACAACACTTACATACAGATTCTCCCACCCATACAGACCCGGAGAGCGTCCGACACACTCACTGGGTGCGGATGGCGGGCACGACATAGCAATCCTGCGCATCGCGAATTGCTGCGGGCTAGTGGTCTGGCGTAGCAGCTCAGCCTGTAGGCGGTACGACGCCATGAATTTCATACTCCTGCTTGAGGTCGGCTTCGAGCGGCACTAGACGCTTCTCCCACACAAGGTCTTTCAGCAAGTCGACGACCTTGGCGAATTCCAGAATCGCCGACTCCGGCGGCATCATCGTCGTTGTCACGCTGCCTTGTACCTCGACCACTTGCCCGTCGGCGTCGACCATGGCGGTAACGGCTACGTGTTCGAGCTTCTTGTCGACCCGGTGGGCAATGTGCTTGTCGCGCCAGTGGAGGGCCTCGTCGTGGCGTGCGCGTTGAAGTGGCGTTAGCGAGTTCAGCAGCGGCCCGAGCAATGCGGACTGCCGCCCGGGCTTGAAACCCCGGCAGTATGCGACGACGGCGCCGTCCCACATCGCGCGGCGACCGTACATGTTCGACGGCTTGTTTGGAATGAAGTTGCGGTCATGCAGCGCCTGCCGGGCACTCAGCAGGTCATACCAAACGGACCACCAGTCGGCATATTCCCGGGCTAGCGGGCTCATGAGGACAATCCCTCGATACTTCTTGGCCACGGCTCCTCTATTCATCGGACCCTCGAACAACAGCTGATCGCAAAACTCGTTGGTCGTAGAGTCGACTAATGTGCAAGACGCTTGCGCCCACCCAGTCCACTGGTGTTCACCGTTGCGCCATGGCTGAGCAGCCGAGGTGCCCTCTGGGGGCGAGCATATCGACAGCGGGTTCGACTTTAAGCTACCGTCCACGACCAGCCGGGCAGTTCGTCCAAGCGTCGACGCCGCTCAGGGTCTCCGCCACCTCGATTAAAAATCGAACGTTGCTTCTGGACCCAGCCGCCAAGCGCAAACCCGTCGACAACATACGACCGCGGAACGCGGGCGTCGCCGTTGTACCTCACATAGTCGACCAGGATTGAGTAGCCCTGATTCCACTGATCAGCGAACGGATCCCAGGACCAACCGGGAATTTCATTTAGACGCTGAACGCGCTGAGGGTCCAATGCGCGCAGTTTGAATTTGGCTCGCTGACCAACAACCCAGATGCCGAGTTTGCGACCGTCCATCTCGAATGAAGACGGAACCCGGGGATTTCCTTGAGTCTTCACATACCGCAGCAGCAACGAGTAGTACTGATCCCACTGGCCCTCGCGTGAGTTCCACGTCCAACCCGGCAACGCTGTCAGCAGATCCTCGCGTTCTTTCGCCAGGGCCCCTTTGGTATGAGCCACGCGTTGGTTCCCGACCCAAGCGCCTAATTGGAAGCCGCCAACCTTAGTGGAACGTGGTATGTCCGCCGAACCAGTTTCCTCGGCATATTCCAATAGCCGTTGGTAGGCGTCGTCCCACTGGCCGGCTCGGGAGTCGAACGTCCATCCGGGCAATTTCAGCAGGCGCTCTTGCCGATCAACGGTTAGCGTCCCTGCTTTGTAGCTGTTGCGCTGAGTGTTGACCCACGCTCCAAGCCGATAGCCATCTTCCGTCTCAGTCCACCGCGGAACTCGGGCATGACCATACTGGATCACGTAGGCCAGCATGTGCCGAAAGCCGTCCTCCCACTTGTCGCTGAGGGCCTCCCACTTCCAACCGGATAACGCTTCTAACCGTCGTTGACGCTTAGCGTCGAGATTTCCCCGCGAATGCTTCTGGCGTTGTACGTGCACCCAGGATCCAAGGTTGAACCCGTCGATGATGCAACTTTTGGGAACGCGGGCGTTACCGCGCTGCTCCACATAGTTGCTCAGCCGTCGAAAGCCCTCCTCCCACTGATCACTGAACGGGTCCCACGTCCAGCCTGGCAATGCCTCCAAGCGTCGCCGCCGATCTGCGTCGAGCAATCCGCGGCCGAATGCGCCGCGCTGCTTCTTAACCCAGGCGCCGAGGTTGAATCCGTCTGCTGTGTGTGAACGCGGTACGCGGGCATCCCCGTTGCTCGCGACGTAGTTCGCGACCTGCTTGAAACCATCTTCCCACTGATCGGTGAACGGGTCCCACGTCCAGCCGGGCAGCTCCTCTAGGCGGGTTTGTCGGTCCGGAGCGAGTGAACCTTTCGCGAATTCTCTGCGCTGAACCTTCACCCAGCTGCCCAATTGGAACCCGTCGAAGTTGTACGTCACGGCAACGCGTGCATCGCCGTATTGGTTTACGTACTCGACCAGATTGGTGAAGCCTTCCTCCCATTGCGTCGCCCGTGTATCCCATGTCCAGCCTGGCAATGCAGAAAGGCGGCGCTCCCGATCTGCTTCCAACTCGAGGTCGCCGTGCAGCTGACGCTGCCACGTCACCCACCACCCAAGCCGATACCCGGAGGAGGTAACCAAGCTCGTTGGAACGAGGGCGTTACCTTCGCGCTCGACATAGCGCAGGAGCTGGCGGAAGCCTTCCTCCCACTGCTCCGACCACTGATCAACCCAGTAGTCTTTGATCGGATCCCAGGTCCAGCCTGGGACAGCCTCAAGCGCGTCTCGACGTTGCGGCTTTAGCACACCCTTCGCGTGTTGCGTGCGTTGATTCGCCACCCAAGCGCCGAGGCGGTAGCCATCGATGTCGTCATCCGCGCGCACTCGCGCGTGACCCGTCTCGTTGACGAACTGCTCTAGCAAACCGAACCAGAACTCCCACGACACCGTGGTCCGCTCGACGAGGCGCACGTCGAACGCCGCGGCGAACTCCGCGCCGACCTTGGACGGTACATTCACATGGATCTTGCTAGGCAGTTTCACCCGCGCCCCGCGCCGGCCGAGCGCGCGGCGCAATTCGTCAAGCTGCTCACCCAGTTCCTCGTCGTGGGAACGGAGCGCTTTGATGACATCCCAAACCGGTCTGAACGCCGAATCATCTAGGGCCACTTCAGGATCTTCGTCAGTATCGATGAAGACAGGGATGACGATGGTACCGACCGTCTTGTCGTCGGAGTTGCGGATCGCTCGGCCGACCGCCTGAACGATGTCCACCTCGGAACGGCGGGGGTCTACAAACGCCACCCCGTCGAGGGTTGGCACGTCAATACCCTCAGCGAGGCAACGCGCGTTTGCGAGAAGGCCGCGCTCCTCGTCTTCGAGTCTGGCGAGGTGGTACAGGCGAACCTCACGGTCGCCGGCGGTCATATTGCCTGACGCGTAGTCGGCCCACAGCCGGCCTTTTGGCCGCTGTCTTGCCGGCATCCACGCGATGACATCCGGCATCGACCGGGCAAAATCCCGCGCTCGATTGACCCGTGAATGAAAAGAGATCACCCGCTGCAAGTCGTATTTGCGCATAGCCTTCGCCAACCCGATCTGACCGGCGAGCGTACGGGCATCCGTCTTCCTCGGGGTGGCGCCGTCTAGGACGACCAACTCACCACGCTCTGCCCACTCCCTGTATGTGGCGTCATCCACACCGACGATGACGACCTGGTAGTCGCTGAGCAGCTTGAGTCCGATGGCTTCGCCGAACGGCAATCGATGGAAGACCGTTCCGAAGACCTCGTCGTTGTCCATCGAGGCGATCTCGTACTCGGCCTCCATGGCTTCCCGAACCAGCCGCCCGGTGAAATAACGTGGCGTCGCCGTCATGAACAACCGCCGCCTTGCGCGGATCTTCGCTACGTCGAGAACAGTGGCGAAGTCCGACGACACCGGACCGGCGCATCTGTGTGCCTCGTCAGCCACTACCAGATCGAACTTTGGAACACGGCCCAGGGCAAAGGCTTTGGCGACCTGCGGCGAGGACTGGTAGGTGGCGAACACCACCCGACGGCCCGAGCGGCGCCGCAAAAACCCGGCGATCTCCGCCGGATCCGTCGTCACCGGCAGACCCAGGTCACTCGCATGCGCGAGCGCGACATCATCGCCGACAACGGTGTCGTCAGAACACACCGCCTGAAACTCGAAGCCGGTCGTTTTGTTAGCAGTCCATTCCCGCAGCGTCTGTTTCAGCAGCGACAGCGACGGCAGCAGAATCAGCGTCCGCTCGGCATCCAACTTTTCCTTGATGAACAGCGCGGCCAACGTCTTGCCCGTCCCGCAAGCCATGATCAATTGCCCGCGATCGGCGCTCTGAAATCCTTTCAGTACGTCCCTGATCGCGTCCCGCTGATGCGGGCGTGGCTTCTTTGGTTTTACCGGCTTGGCAACCGTCAACCGTGACGGGGAGGATGGCCAGTCCACCTGCGCAGCCTCCAGCGCCGAGAGATTTAAAAAACTGGCGGTGCCCTGCCCTTGAATGGTGCGCTCGGCGATCTTGTCGATCAGATTCGTCGTGGCGATCAATAGCCGAAAGCTAAAGATCGGCCGGCCAGCTTCTGCAAGGAACTTGTTCACATCCCTCTTCGTCACCCGATAGGCAGGGTCGTAAGCCTTGGCCTGGATTGCCCACAGATGCCCGTCGTGGTCCTCAGCGACCAGGTCGATCCCAGCGTCGATGCCCCACCGGCGCGGCCACTCATCCCACAGCCACACCTGCCGAAGCTGCGCGGCATAAACCGGATCATTGGTCAAAAACCATTGACAAATGTGTTCAAACTGCTTGCCCCTGCGGTTATTGCTGGCCTGGTCGAGGTTCATCACTAACGCGGCAAAGTTCCCCATGAGCAGAGCGTATGGGCTACGCCTGACAAGTTCGAGAATCGCGCCCGCTGTGACCTGAACTCTGCCAACGCGCGTCATGCGACACTGCTAAGACGTATATCCAAGGTTCGCCGGGGCGGTGCCCGAAGAGCCGACTTCGCGGCTGTCGCGACGTTTCACAAGGCGTGAAACGTCGTGAGGTACGCGAGTAGCTGCTGACAACATCGCTGTATCTGAGCGACGGTCAGGGCGCTCAGAGGCACCGGCGAAAGCGGGGATCTGCTGACTGAATCCGGCGGATCGGCGCTTCGTTAGTAGCCGACTCTTAATTTGCGGGTCTGTGGTGCGAAAACCTGACCCTTGATCGGCGTGGTGACCACAGTCCTGACGACAACGCTTACGGCAGTTGCGCGTCCCCGACGCCGACACCATTGCCCTGGGAACGCGAAACGCCTATTCAGGGCCACTGCCTGGTCTTGGCAGTTTGCGGGTCGTTCGATAGCGGAGCATCGCGTTGTTGTCGGCCATGAATAGATGCTGCAAAGACATTCGCACTGCTGGCTGTACTTCTTCGCCGAGACTTCGTTGCCAGGATCATTTGGTTATCGGTAGGTAGAAAGAGGGATCTGTTGAAAATAGCGATCAATTGCAGGGCACGACGACTGATGCGGTCGCGGAAACGCCAGTGACCGAATTTAGCAGGTGTGGTCTCTCGCGCGACGGCTGTGCGTCGCAAGTCTTAGGGCAAGTATTTCCTGCCGCTATCCTGCCGCCTCCATCAGCTACCAACTGCGGAGCCAACGCTCGTCACGACTGTGGCTGCTGTGGTGAAAACGATAGAAGCAATCAGAAACCGCCCGGACGGGTTCAACTTCTCAAGTGCCTCAGCGAGTTTCGCGATCCCGCCAAAGTCGACACCAGCACCCTGAGCCCTGATCGGCGTTCCGTTGTCGTCTGGCCTAGCTAGTGTCTCGCTCGCGTTTTTGGCTGCGTCTCTTAACTTTGTTGCCGCGTCTCGATCGTTGAAGGCGAAGAAAATTGCTAGTCCAAGCGTGCCTGCAGCCGCGATGATGCAGAAACCGGTTACTACGCAGGCGGTGGTCATCCAGCAAGCCCCGAATGCACGGGCCGTGGCAGGTGTCTGATCCGCATCGCGATCCCCGCGATCTCTTTAGGAAAGCTGGATACCGGTACGCCTTCAGGGACGTAGAGCGTCGCACGGTGATGGTCTGCGTCGAACTGCCAGGTCAGCAGTTCACCACGAGCCATGCGGCGTCGCGCATACGCTGCGACCGCCTTCTCCGCGTTCATCGCAGAACGGCTCCCGTCGCCTGTAGGAGGTAATCGATGTCCTGTATCAGTGAGTAGACCCCAGGGTAACCGCCAACCACCTGGCCAACAACGTGACCGTCTGCGTTACAGACAACCGCGCCGGAATCTCCGCCGGTGGAGATCGCGTGCATCGTCATCATGGTTTCCCCCCAGACGCCGAACGATGGGTCTGGGCCAGCGAACGGCGCGCCGATCGTTTCCAACTGAGAGCTCAGACCTGAGGTGACGGCTCCGTAGGAGGTTACGACGTCTCTAATTTGTGCGATACCTGCCGAAAGGCCCGTCGAGGAAAAGGTGTCCGAAGTGTCTACGACGCACACATCGGGCACTTCCATGGTGGGGGTGACCCTCTGTCCATATTGGTCGTATTCGTAACACATTCTCTGGCTGACCATGCCGACGTAAGCACCATTTGACGTGTATGCGTGCACCGGAGAATTGCCGATTAGTGCGCTGATGTGCCCTGCACTTAAGACTCCAGCTGTGCCGTTGCAACTTATAGATGCTCCGAAAGTGCCCGGACCGACCGATCCGCCGCAGTGTGCTGCGTCGATGGGACCGATCTGGGCTACGGGGCGAGGAACTGCTGTGACTTTGATGTAGTTGAAGTGCGAAACAAATTCGGTTAAATGGCCTTGAGACAAGACGTCGTAAAAATGCTTTTCAATCTGATCACCAAAATAGTCCTTGGACTTCATGCTGAAACCGCCGCCCTCGGAATACATGTAAGCGCGTCCGGCAACGGGTTGCTCCCACCCAAGTGTCACCGATGCAATTACTCTTCCGTCGTCCCCGGAGCCGTATCCAATCCCTAGAACCTCCGACGATTCGCTAAGCATTTTGCGCAAGATTCGAAGGTCATGGGCCAGCTTTGGGTTTTCGGATGCCAGCAATTGAGACGCGCGCACGAAAGCCGACGATACAGGGTGAGGCAGGGAAAGGCCTGCTCTCCACGCCTTTCGTAACCTCGTCTTGACGAATCTGAGTACGGGCTTTGACTGTCAAGCGAACGTATCCCCGGTGGTGCGCCGTACTCTGCGTGGTTCATGCATTCGGAGTTTTCGACTGGCCTGGGTGTGCAACGTGAACTCGGCTGCCCAGATCTCGTGGAAGTCTCTCCACCCGTCGTGCCTCGCCCACCCATTACGGTCCCGTTCTCCGCGTAGACGTCGCCGGTGCCGTCTGGGGCGGAACGTGATGGATCCACTACTCCCGCAGGCCGCCATGATGCGGAAGCCGGCGGAGTGCTGGCGCGATGGCAGACCGGCGAGGGCCAGATTGAGTATGAGAACTCAGTCACCATCGGGTTGCAGCGGCGGCACGCCGGTGCATCGCGATTTGAGCCGCTAAGAAAGATCGGTGGCGCAGGCACGCAACACCGCCGAGCCGCAGCACTCGACGATGGATGGTGTCCGCATAGGGGCTTTGCTTGCAATTTTGAGTACCGTCGGGCGACGTTTCACCACGCGAGTAGAACGGCTGCGGCGAGCGTCCGACACCTGCGACCCCATGGTAGGGCCGCTCGCAGTAGGACTCGAATGAGGCGTTTCTGGTTGGCGAACGGTCGTACTGTCAGCCGTTCAACAGAACCCCCGTTGTGTGCCAAGAGTGTGCCAAGACGCGCGCAAACAGCATGAGATTGCAGGGACGAGTAGGACGGCGGAATACCGCTGAGCTGGACATATTTAAAGACCGTAGGCACGCTGAGACGGCATAAGTGCTGGCCAAAGGCTTTTACACACCAGCGGTCGTGGGTTCGATCCCCTCCGCGCCCACCATGTCGACGACGCCGCAGCGTTTTCAGCTTCGCCAAGTCCGATTCTGAAATCCACGGTTGCGCCAAGAGTGCGCCAAGAGGCTCGAACTCTCGTGGCAACGCTGGCTGCCTCGCCGTGGCGACCGCCGTCGTCGGGCATTTCAAGTTCTAGGAACGAACGCGCGTTCAAGCGACAGCAGGAGGCGGAGCGGGCCTCGCTCGGTCAAGCCCTAGAGGCAGAGTCCCGTCGCACGCGTGCGTCACCTGCTCGAGGACGCGGGCAAGCAGTGGTGCACCTAGGTGGTGGGGCCACCGCCCGGCCGCGGCCCGTCGAAAGTGCTCGCTTCGTGTAGCACTACCAGAACTGCGCTATACGTTCTCGCCAAGGCCACGGTAGTCGGTGGACCACGCGATGAGTTCGGTGACGACGCGGCGGGCATCTTCAGCGGCGAAGTGCAAGACATGAATGCCTGTGGCACTCACGACCTTGACCCTGACCACGTTGTCATCGACGCTGACACCGGCGAGTTGCAGCGACGGGTCGTTCTCGATGCCCACGATGTCGGACAAATTGGCGGTACATACGGGGGTCGCCAGAGCGGTCCGATGAAAGGCGCGGTCGTCGTCGACGTACACCGTGGGCCGGCTGGATGAATAATTCTCTCTAGCAACTTGTTTCGCGAAATCGTCGGTTTCCACGGTCATGACCCTTCAGCGGAGTACGGAAGGCAGGGGCGGTACGCGCGCTGGTATCTCCGAGCCCGAATGAATTGCCGCCGGGCGCACTGCGTGCACCCGCCCCCAATGCTGCAGCGGTAGCACGTGGCTCGGCTCCGCTGGATCTTCGTCGCCCGGCAACGGGCAACGGCCCACAATCGGGCACCTGCACAATGCCCACATCCGGCCCGGCCAAACCCCGGCCGCTTCGAAATCTTCACGTACCGCCACGTCCACCCCACGCCACACTCAGCGATGTGAGGTGAGGTGCTCACCTGACGAGGGTGGCGGCCGGGGTGGGACGACACTGCGGTGCCGACCACCCGATGACGTGTTTCAGGTTCTTCGTTTACCGGACCAACCGTTCGTCCACCGGCAGCGAATGACTCTGCAATGACGTGCCTGGCCTGACGGCGGCACGCGACCACCCCGGCGAGCCCGATCCGGGACGTACGTCAACGAATCTTCGACGATCAAGGAGTGCTGATGTTCGGCGATCTGTATGAACGGGCGCTCGCGGGCGAACGCTGCTTCATTCGCAACACCGACGGCCGCAGAACGGATCTGCCCTTGCAGCGGTGGCTGGGCAACCACCCCGGCGACGCACCCTTCGACGACGCCGTCCTGGCGATGTGCGACGGACCGACCCTTGAATTGGGCTGCGGGCCGGCACGGCTCATCACCCGACTC
Organism: Mycobacterium yunnanensis; assembly: GCF_025823185.1. Taxonomy (GTDB): domain Bacteria; phylum Actinomycetota; class Actinomycetes; order Mycobacteriales; family Mycobacteriaceae; genus Mycobacterium; species Mycobacterium yunnanensis. Next base: position 298,215 of record NZ_JACKVK010000013.1, on the reverse strand, counting down.
ACCCGCCGCGGCGTGCCGGCACTGGGCGTGGACCGTTCACCGCGTGCGGTTGCGCTGGCCCGGCTCTGGGGCGCGCCAGCGTTGTGCGCCGACGTGTTCGAACCGCTACCGGGGATCGGCCTGTGGCGCACGGTGTTGTTGGTCGACGGCAACATCGGTCTGGCCGGGGACCCTTTGCGCATCCTTCGGCGATGCCGGGACATGCTGGCCGCCGGAGGGAACGTCCTGGTGGAGTTCGACGCACACCACCACGGGGCGACGACGATGCTCACCCGGTTGGAGACCGACGAGCGCGCCGGGCCGTGGTTTCCCTGGGCCACCGTCGGGGTCGACCACGCCGAGGAGATCGCCGAGCGGGCAGGGTTGCGCTTGAAGGACATTCAGGTGATCGGCGACCGCGCGTTGGCGAGCATGGCATGGGTCTGAGCCGTCGGTGGACGCCGACGGGTGCACGACGCCGACCGGTGAACGATCACGGCCGCGACGAGTCGAGAGCCGGTGAGCGACCACCCGCTCCGGGCGACGAGGACCGCCGAGACGACTACGGTTTTCCGGCTGCGCTGTGGCGGTCGATGGCCGCCCATCCACCCCCGGGTCTCCGAGGTCTGCGGTGGCGCAGTCCGTTGCGGGGACCGTGGCTGACGTCGGTGTTCGGTCTGGTCCTGCTCGTCACTTTGCCCGTCGTCATCGTGACCGGGCTGCTGTCCTACATCGCTTACGGCCCCCAATTCGGGCAGGCCATTCCGGCCGACGTCGGGTGGTTCGTGCTGCCCACCTTCGACTGGCCGACCCGCCCGTCGTGGCTCTACCGGCTGACCCAGGGCTTCCACGTCGGGCTGGGTCTCATCCTCATCCCGGTGGTCCTGGCCAAACTGTGGTCGGTGATACCGAGACTCTTCACCTGGCCGCCGGCACGGTCGCTCGCCCAGATACTCGAACGACTCACCCTGCTGATGCTCGTCGGCGGCATCCTGTTCGAAATCGTCACCGGCGTGCTGAACATCCAGTACGACTACGTCTTTGGATTCAGCTTCTACACCGCGCACTACTGGGGCGCCTGGGTGTTCATCACCGGATTCGTCGTCCACGTCATCCTGAAGATGCCACGCATGGTCGCCTCGCTGAAGACGATGTCGCCGACAACGGTGTTGCGCACCAACCTCGACGACACCAAGGTGGAGCCCACCGACGTCGACGGACTGGTGGCGGTCGACCCCGCACCGCCGACCATCAGCCGCCGTGGCGCGCTGGCCGTCGTCGGTGGCGGCGCGCTGTTGATGGCCGTCCTCACCGCCGGCCAGACACTGGGCGGCATCACCCGCCACGCCGCGCTACTCCTGCCCCGCGGTCGGGACCTAGGGCCAGGGCCCAACGACTTTCAGGTCAACCGGACCGCCGCCGCGGCCGGCGTCGACCCGGCCGCCACCGGGCCGCAGTGGCGACTCACCGTGACCGGCGGGCCGTCGCCGGTCGTGCTCGACCGGGCCGCGCTCACCGCGATGCCCCAGCACACCGCCCGGCTGCCGATCGCCTGTGTAGAGGGCTGGTCGACTACCGAGACGTGGACCGGCGTGCGACTGATCGACCTGGCGCGAACGGCAGGGGTGCCGGAGCCGGTTCTGGCGCGGGTCTCCTCACTCGAGCGTGGCGGCGCCTTTAGCCGAGCGACGTTGCAAGGCAACCAGGTCGCCGACTTGGACTCGTTGTTGGCGTTGCAAGTCAACGGCGCTGACCTGTCGATCGACCACGGCTTCCCCGCCCGCGTCATCGTCCCGGCCTTACCGGGAGTGCACAACACGAAGTGGGTTGCGATGATCGACTTTCAGAGCACCTCGTGACATCCGTCGTCGGGCGCTTCTCCAAGCTGTACGGGTCCGGTCCCGGCCATCTGGTGCTGATGACGGCGGGTTTCGCGGTCCTCGCCGCGGCCGTGGCCACTATGACACCGGCCGCGCTGTGGAATCCACAGTCTTGGTGGCAGTCGATCGCCGTGTGGTTCGTCATAGCGATCATCGCCCACGACCTGATCGCCTTCCCCGTCTATGCGGTCGCCGACCGGGCCCTGCAACGCGGCACCCGCGTCCGCAGTCGACAGCGGTCCGCCACGGTGAACTACCTGCGGATCCCGTCGATGGCAGCCACTCTCACCTTTCTGGTCTTCCTTCCCGGCATCATCGAGCAGGGTGGGCCCGCCTACCAGGCGGCGACCGGCCACACCCAGGAGCCCTTCCTTACGCGGTGGTTGTGGCTCACCGCGACGTTCTTCACCCTCAGCGCAATCACATTCGGTTTGCGGACGACCCGGACGCCACGATGACACCACCTAACACCACGTGCATACGAGGAGCTCTGACGACATGAATACCGGTGAGCTGGCCCGCCAACTGAGTGCCGCATCAATTCAGTTCTGGGTGCAGATCAGTAGCGGCGACCAGTACTACGAGGCTGACTTTACGTTGCAGCCGGAATCGTTCACCGAGGCCGCGCGAGCGCAACGACTCCTTTGGCCAGAAAACGAAGTGTCCGAACGGTACGGATCGACATACAAGGCGGACATGGGTACCCCACTCAGATGACCGAAAACACTCGCCCAGAAGCGGCCCAGTTGCTCGGTGAACTGGCTGTCGAAATGCATGCACAAGACGACACCGACGACATTTTGCAGACCATCACTGCCGGCGCTGTCAGCATCGTTCCAGGGGTGCGATGGGCCGGAATCTCGTTGGTCAAAGGACGCGCCGTCGAGGCGCGGGCACCCACCCATCCCCTTGTCGGCAATCTCGACGCATGGCAATCCGAAACGGGTCAAGGACCGTGCATCTCTGCGTTGCACGAACACCACACCGTTCACATCAACGACATGGGCACCGATGCCCGCTGGCCCGTCTTCGCCAGAGCCGCTCTGGAGCTCGGCGTGCGCACGTCGCTGTCCTGTCGGTTGTTCGTCGGGAAGGACACCATGGGTGCCCTAAATCTGTACGGCGGTGAACCAGGTGTATTCGACGACGAATCGTTCTTCTACGGTGAACTCTTTGCGCAGCATGCCTCGGTAGCACTCGCCGGCGCGCAGGCCGCGGACCAGTTTCACCGGGCGCTGGCCTCACGCGATCTCATCGGGCAGGCCAAGGGAATGATCATGGAGCGCTTCAAGATCGGTGAAGTGCAGGCGTTCACCTTGCTTACCAGACTGTCCCAGGAAACCAACACCAAGCTGGCCGACGTCGCGCTCAGCATTCTGCGCAACCGGTAGCCCACCCGTGGAGATCAGCCAGTACCGCACGGTAGATTCGGACACCCTCAGGTAGAAGCCGATGCCTTTGTCGGTCATGTCACTTCAGGACCAGTTCGTGTCGTTCGCAACGAGCAATCGCCATTGCTCTTCTCATTCGCTGGTTGCGGCAGTTCGCCGAGACCGCCCAACGCACTCTGGCCGCCGACTTCGCCTCGCTGGGTCCGCAAGAATCCTTTTGACACCGCAATCATGTTGTGTCGCATCATCAATACGATGCTCTCCGGTGCGATCCTCAACGGCGGATCGATGGACGACGCCTACCGCTTGACCGCCGGCTTCGTAGATCTCGTCGTGCCGCACTTGCTCGAGGATCAACGAGACGCGAACGCCGACGGGAGCGTTGAGACGAGTGGCCGCCTCTCACCTGTCCGCACGACGACGGAATCGTTGTCCTAGGGTGTAGACATGACTCGGGCGGCGTCACCCAAGGCGTCCGCGGAGGTTGGCCGCCGTCAAGACCGGCGCCGCAAGGAGACCGAAGGTCGGCTGCTCGCCGCCGGCCTCGAAGAACTCCACGATTCCGCTGACGGCGACATCTCGATCCGTGCAGTCGCCGATCGGGCCGGGGTCTCACCGGCGAATGCCTATAAGTACTTCTCGTCGAAGAATGCCTTGGTGGCGGCCATCTATCTCGGCCTGCTGCAAGATCTTCCGTTGCGGACCGATGTGAACGTGCCGACAGCGCTCCGGGTGGTCGCCACCATGGAGGACATGCTCCTCGTGGCCGCACACAAACCCGAGCTGGCGACTGCGTGCGCGGCGTCGCTCATCGTCAGCGAACCGGTGGTAGAGCCCATTCGCAAGGCCATCGCCGAGGAAGTCTCCCGCCGGATCACGTCGGCGCTCGGTCCTGGCTGGCCGGCGCACATGACCACGAGCTTGGGACTGATCTTCAACGGGGCGCTCATCGGCGCTCGGTTCGAATCCTTCGAGAAGGTCTGGCAAGGGCTCGAGGACGCGGTCCATGCGATCTTGGGCGAACCCCCCCACTAGCTCGCCTACTCGACGGCCAGCTCATCGGTCTTTCGCGTTCGACCGAGCGTTGTTCTGGGGCGGAGTTTCCGTCCTCGCGCCGTCGTATGGTCAGGCCGCGCCGACTGAATGGATGCCTCAACTGAGTGGACGTCTGTCCACTAAAAGATTACCGAGCGACCGTGATGGCGGCGTCAGGCTGCACTCGGACACGACTCATTCACGTTGACCGCTGTAAATATATTGTCGTAAAGGGACATTGGTGAATGTGATTGCCCCCTCGCAGATGACGTCGTAAGCTGGACACCTGTCCGGTAGAACGAGCTCCCCGTCGGGAACCGCGTGAGTCCGTCGATGCTGACTCGTCTCGGTGGCGGCGACCGGCAGGTCGTCATGCCCGACGTGGGAAGGTTCGATGAGCGAGCGAGAGTGGCCCCCCGGTGTGGGGCGGCGAAGTCCTCGGCGGCTCCACGTCGACCCGTCCGAGGTGGTGGCGTGGGATGTCGTGGAAGCTGCTCGGCCGATTCTTGGCAGGCGTACCCGGTCGTCGTTGTTCGTCGCGCTCGGCGCCGGTGAGAGCAACGCGGTCATCGTCGACGTCCTGCGGGCCGTCGCCACACGGGGCCAGCATCTGCCGTCGAGCGTCGTCGGCCGTATCGCCGCGTGGCTCGACGGTTACGCCGGCGCAAGGGACGAGCTCATCTTGCGTGACCTCTTCGACCGTGTCGTCGAAACGGCGACCCTTCCTTCACTGCAGAGCCACGAGGAGCCTGATGGAATACGGCGGTAACGAATTCAATCTCTCGGCAGTCTTCGCCACCGTCGCAGAAGCCATTCCCGACCACACCGTCGTGCTGTGGCGGGGACGCCGGTTCACCTACGCGGAGATGAACTCTCGCATCGACGGGCTGGCGCATTACCTCATCGGCCAGGGGATGGGCTGTCACGTCGAGCGCACCGAATTGGGCAGCCACGAGTCTGGGCAGGACCATCTCGGCATCTACCTGCGCAACGGCAACCAGTACCTCGAGACGATGATCGGGAGTTACCGGGCACGGGTGGCGCCCTTCAACGTCAACTACCGATACGTCGGTGAGGAACTGGAATACCTGCTGCGCAACGCGCAGGCAAAGGCGTTGGTGTACGGCGCCGAGTTCGCGCCCCAGGTGGCGGCCATCCGTGGCGAGCTGCCGCACCTCACCGAGCTGATCCAAGTCGCCGACGACTCAGGCAATCCTCTTCTGCCGGGTGCGGTGGACTACGACACCATCCTCACCTCGCCGCGCCCGCCCGAGGGAATGCCCGTTCCGAGCGCCGACGACCTCTTCGTCATCTACACCGGCGGGACGACGGGGATGCCCAAGGGCGTGCTGTGGCGCCAACATGACATCTTCATGTCGTCCATGGGGGGCAAACCCTTCGGCGGTGGTGAACCCCTCACGTGCTACGCCGAACTGGCCGAGCGCGCCAAGCAGGCAGCTGGCGCGACGTCATTGCTGATGGTGGCCCCCTTCATGCATGGCGCAGGTCAATGGTCGGCGTTCTACCTCATCACCATGGGCGGCTTGATCGCCATCCCCGACGACGTCGACCGGCTGCGGCCGGCGTCGGCCCTGAGACTCGCAGAGCGCGAACGACTCCTGAGCATCCCGGTGGTCGGTGACGCCATCGCCCGGCCTCTGCTCGACGAAATCGAGGCTGGTACCTACGACCTGTCCGGTCTGGTCACCATCACCAATGGCGGAGCGCCGCTCTCGCCGACCGTGCGTGACCGCCTGATGGAGGCACTGCCGCACGTCCTGCTCGTCGACGCGGTCGGCTCGTCGGAGTCCGGAACGCAGATGAACATGGTGGCGGCCAAGGGCGACGCGGCTCCGCCCGTGTTCACACCGTCGGAGGACACCGCGGTGGTGGCGCCGGACCTCACCAGGGTGCTCGTGCAGGGGGAAGGCGAGGGCTGGCTCGCGCGCCGTGACCTCATCCCACTGGGGTACCTCGGAGACGAAACCAAGACCGCGGCAACCTATCCGACGATCGACGGTGTCCGATGGTCGATTCCGGGTGACCGCGCACGGGCGTTGGCGGACGGTCGAATCGAACTTCTCGGCCGGGACTCACTAACCGTCAACTCCGGTGGGGAGAAGATCTTCGTCGAGGAGGTCGAACGGGCCGTCGCCGCGCACCCGGCGGTCTACGACGTCGTCGTCGTCGGACGGCCCTCGTCTCGGTGGGGTAGTGAGGTGGTGGCCATCGTCCAACTCGTCGACGGTGCCACCACCACCGATGCCGAGCTTGCCGCAGTGTGCGAGGAGCGCATCGCGCGGTACAAGGTGCCGAAGGTCTTCCTGCGGACCGGCAATGTCGTCCGTTCGCCAGCCGGCAAGGCCGACTATCGTTGGGCGAAGAGCCTGGCCACCAGCGTCGTCGAGACACCGTCGACGTCGGCGACGGTGTGACGGGTTCGCACTGCTACTACCTCGACATCGCAAGCGACGGAACGCTATTCGTCATGCTCCTGAAGTTCGTAGGCCTCGACGACCTCCCGTGCCGACTCAGGCTCCCTCGAGAAATCGAATGATCAACTAAACCTGGAAATCGGGTGCCGCGTCACCCAATTTGCGCCCGATCGCACCCCAGGGATCGGCATACTGACCCGGTTGCTTCCAGTATGCGGAGCGGCGCGCGAGGACCGCTTTGACGACGGGTGCCACGATACGCAGCATATGCCGCGAACGGCCGGTTCGTCGGCGCGCTTCGGCGAGCATGTCCGACCAGGAATGGTGTTGAAAGGCCAGTGCTTCCTGTGCGCGCGTGGTGTCCATCCAGTCGGTGACGAACCATGCGTCGTCGTCGTCCGGGTTGCCCTTGCGGCCCTTGGGTGTACCGCCCACCATCCCCCGGGCTGCCGCCAGTGCGGGTCCGACGTCGCCGTGGAGCACGCGGTGGGAATCGTCACCGGCGATCAAGAGGATCTCGTGGACGACGTCGGCGGTGGTCGCGGCGGCGAACGCCCACGCCACGTCTCGGACGTCGACGCTGTGCAACCGCCCGTCAATCGGGAGGGTGCTGTCGAAGTACATCGCGTCGGCGCTGAAGGGGATGGCGTCGGGATCGGCACTGAGCACACCGCCAAGCCGCAGCACCACCCACTCCAGCGACGAATCCCGCACGATGGTTTCGGCTTCGGCCTTGTGCGCACTGTAAAGGTCGGAGTGCTTCATCGGCATGTCGGCGGTGACCGGCCCCGTCGAACGATGGGGATTGCGTGACCCGAAGACGGCGTTGCTCGAGGCTTGTACCCAGCGTGGCGGCGTGGGTTGAGCTTCGGCTATGCGGACCAGATTGGCCGTGGCGTCGACGTTGACCCGTCGGGCGAGTGCTCGGTTCTTGTAGATTGCGGGCGGGATGATCGCTGCGAGGTGGACGATCACCGTCGGGGTTACCTCTGCGACTACCCGGGCGGTCTGTTCGGCGTCGGTCAGGTCAACCCAGGACACGCTCACCCCGGGCGGCAGTGTGGTTGCGGCCGCACGATTTGCAGGCGTGTCCAGATCGGCTACGACGACAGTGCGCCCGAGTTCGACGAGTCGCCCAACAGTGGCCGACCCGACCAGACCGAAGCCGCCCGTGACGAGAACTGTTCCCGGCATGAAACCTCCTGATGTATTGCTGGGCGTCTCGACACCCAAGGCCAGTGCACGAAGTGCGGCAGGCTCTCACGGGGTCGTGCGTCGTGAGGGCGGGGGCCTCAAGCTGGTTTCACCATGTTCGCACCGCGGCTCATTGGCCCGGGCGATGAGATCGATGACGGTGTGGAGTCGGCGATGCACCTCGTCGAACGTCCTGCGCCCCTGCACGAGTGCCAGTATCTCCGAGGTCCATACGTCGGTGAGAACGTCGGCGGTGTTCCGATGGAGCTCGTCGACGGCGCCGTCACTCATCAGGTGGGCGAACATCTTGCTCGTCTGCACTCTGATCATCTCGGCCTCGGCCGAGGCGACCATGCTCGATGCGACGTAGGCGTGTGTCATGGCTTCGGTGACTCGGTCGGAGTGCTCCATTGCCTTGACCAAGCGCCAGACGACGATCCTCAGACGGGCGAAGGGGTCCTGAATCTGGGCGAGGCGGTGGGCCAAGTCGTCGTCGAAACGCATCAGCTCGCGGTCGAGGGCCCACACCAAGACGTGCACCTTGGACGGAAAGTAGTGGTAGAGCGTTGCGAGCGACACCTTGGCCAGATCTGCGATGTCGCGAACGTGCACACGGTCATACCCTCCGGCTGCGGCAACCGTGACGGCGGCGTCGAGAATCCGCGCGCGCCGCTGCCGCTGCCGCTCGGAGGTGAGTTGGTCTTCGGGCAGGGCCGGCTCGTGGAAGTGATACGTCGCGGAATGTTCGTACTGAATGCCGTCACTACTGAACAGCATTCGTCAGTCTCCCCGTAGTTCAGAGGAGACGGCCCCGCCTGAGGGGCCCATGGCGTCGGCGGCTGCGGCCAGCAGCGCTTCGACATCGACGAGCTTGCGGCGCGGTCGTAATTCAGCGGCGCCGAGTTCGCGCTCCCTGGCGTCGATTGCGTGCCACCCCGACCAGCTCACCGGGTCGACGCCGCGGGCGCCCATCGTCGCCGAAAGGTCACCTGCGCTGCCGATCTCACCCACGAGGCGACCCGTGTCGAAATCCTGGAGCAGGGCCGTGACCGTCTCCTCCGCGCAGGCGCGGTTGGTTCCGATGACTCCTCGCGATCCTCGTTTGGCCCATCCGGTGACGTACACCCCGGGAATTGGCTCGTGATCATCGTCGATGACCCTGCCCGCCACGTTCGGGATGCGACCGGTGGCCCAATCCCACGGCACACCGTCGATCTTCGATCCGCGGTACCCGATGGATCGCAGCACCAGACCGGTCTCGAGGATCTCGCAGTCAGTCGTCGAATCGCCCAAGACCAGACCGCCGCCGTCGCCGATTCGGTTGCGCACGACGCTGAGCCCCTCGAGGTGCTGCTCACCAACGAACTCGACCGGGGATGTGAGGAATCGCAGGATGATTCGCCTGTCTTGACCTTGGTCCTTCCGGTCGACGTACTCGCGTGCAATGTCCAGCTTCAGCGTGGTCTCGACGTCGTCGTGTGGCGTTGCCTCGAGGTCGTCGTCACCTTCGATGGCCACGCTCACCCCGTCGAGGCTGCCCAATGCGAGGAATTCCCCGACGGAGAACGCAGCGTTGCGTAGCCGCCGTCGGCCGACGACGACGACCTCCTCGATCGCGCTGTGGCGCAACGCTTCGAGCGCATGGTGAGCAATGTCGGTCACGGCAAGCTGTTCTGGCGTCGCCAGCAAGATCCGAGCGACGTCGAGCGCCACATTCCCGTTGCCGATGATCACTGCCCGCTCGTGCGTCAAGTCGAAGTCGTGTTCGGTGTGGTCGGGGTGACCGTTGTACCAAGCCACGAAATCCGATGCCGCGTGACTGCCGGGCAGTTCCTCACCGGGTATCCCAAGGCTACGAGAGTCTGCGGCGCCGACGGCGTAGATCACCGCGTGGTGGTGGTCGAGCATGTCGGCATGACTGAGATCGCGGCCGACGTCGACGTTCAGGTGAGTGGTCAACCGCGGGGATGCGAATGCCCTCCGGAAGACGTCGGTGATGGATTTGGTGTGTTGATGGTCGGGTGCTACGCCGGCTCGAACGAGGCCATACGGCGTCGGCAGCCTCTCGAAGAGGTTCACCTCGACCCCGTCGACGCCAATCAATTCGGTTGCTGCGTAGCACGCTGCGGGTCCGGCGCCCACGATGGCGACGCGAAGCCGTCCCGGCGTCACCGGGCGATGCTTGGGTGCAGGCGCCGACGAGTACGGCTCGAGGGGGTGGCGCGCGAAATACGTGGCGTTGATGTCCTTGAAACGCGCCATCGACGGTGAGAGATCGTCCTCGTAATGGACCGCGCCAACCGGGCATTCGTCCATGCAGGCGCCGCAGTCGATGCACGCTTCCGGATCGATGTAGAGCATCTCGGTGTCGGTGGACTCCCCGGCGCCGCCTACCGGACGGATGCAGTCCACCGGGCACACCGGGACGCAACTGGCGTCCTTGCAGCAATTTTGGGTGATGACGTATGCCACCTCGGTCCCTTCGTCGTCGGCGGAAGCATGGTCACGGGGTGCAGGTCCACAAAGTGCGGGCGGTGGCCGTCAACGGCGAGGCGGGCCATCGAGGATGAGGCTGACGGCCGTCTCGACGCCCTCGGCGGCCTTCTCGAAGCTCATCGTCCCCATGGCGGCCTGAATGAGGGCGCCGGAGAAGATGAATTCGAGTGTCGTGATGACTTCGGGCCAGCATCCCGGCCCCATGGCCGAGGTGATGAGTCGGTGAATTTCCAGCCCGATTCGCTCTTGAGCCCGGGCAGCGGCCGTGCCGGCGTGCAGGTAGACCGCGGCGCACGCCGAGGCGATGGCGGGTTCATCGGCCACCGCGATCATCATGCGTCCGAGTTGCTCGGCCACCCGCGCGAGGGAGCCTTGGTCGGCCTCATCGCTCAGAGCCACGGCGCTAAGTCGGCTCAGGCACGTCTCCAGGATCAGCTCGTCGATCGATCCGAATAATTCGTCGGCGACCACCGGAGAGATGCCTGCGCGTTCGGCCACAGCGCCGACGGTGACCGCATCGAGTGAGGACTCACGTAACCAGCCCACGGTCGCGTCGATTAGCGCGGCCGTAACTGATTCATTCGCCCGTCGTCGTCGACGGACGCTCAGGTCGGTCACGCCGACGGCCCCTGGACTGGACATGTGTCCAGAATATCCGTTGTCGATGCGATCGGCAACGTCTCGTTGAATTCATTGGCAATGCCCGTGTTACGTCGAATACCAGCCTGGTGTCAACGCAGTATTGACACCCGGAGATGGACGATCGGAGATTTTGGTAGACAGATGTCTACTAAGGGTAGGGGTAGAGTCGTCGATGACGTGACCGAGCTTCTCAGCCAGTGATGAGACGACCCGTCATGGCCGGCAGGTCCGCGAAAGACCGATTACTTACATAAAAATATTAAGCGTGCAATCATCATGCATGTCAGGTCGGCACCGACGACTGAATCTGACGCCGGGTAGGACGAATGGGTCGCGATGTGGCCGATCGCCGTCGCGGCAAGAGGAGGACTACGTGGCAAAGGCGGACGCTGTGCCAGCACCGCGATTGCACCACGTCGTCTTCGCGGTGCGTCCGGAGTCCTTCGACGGGGCCAGCCGATACCTAGAACTGCTTGGTTTTCACCTGGTCGAATACGTCGTCGATGACGTCGGCCTCAGGGTGCGCATCGACTGGAATGGCGGAATGGAACTGGTCACCCCCACCGAGGAGCACTTCGCCCAAAGTGGTTCAGTCGGAGACTTTCTCGCCCGATACGGCGAGGGATTGTTCGCCGTCGCGGTGCGGGTGCCGGATGCTAAAGGTGCCTGCGCCGTGGCCGAGGCAGAAGGGGCCGTGGAGCGTTACCGCCAGCATCGTGGCGGTGACGGGTTCACGCTCACCGAGATCGACATGGCGCCACTGTTCGGTGTGCCGATCACGTTCTTGGAGACCGACCTCGAGTGACGTTGCCCCGCCATTATCTGTCGATCGAACCGCACTGACACGTGGTGCGCACTCGCCGAATCGAGCGCGGAAAGACGAGATTCAGCTCAAAGGAGGTAGCAATGGGATCGTTGGACGGACGCGTCGCGATCGTGACGGGCACCAGTAGAGGGGTGGGCGTGGGTGTCGCCCGCGAACTCCTCCAGGAGGGGGCGACCGTCGTCGGGTGCTCGCGCTCGCCCTTGCCTGGCCTACCCGGCGCAGCGGACGTTCCCGGAGGTGAACAGCGCTCCGTTCAGTGGGTCTGCGACCAAGGCGATTACGGGTCGATCGACGAGTTCGTGGCTCGCGTCGTCCAAACGTACGGGCGGATCGACATCCTGGTGAACAACGCAGGTGGCACTGTACCTTCGCCCAGCGTGGACAGCGTGCCGCCGCTCGTATCCCGAATTCAGGGCGCGCCCTCCAGCGACGACGATTACGAGCGCAGCGTGCTGTTTCACGCATTCGCCATCCAGATGAACCTCATCAGCCCGCTGTGGTTCGCCATCCGCGTCTTCCGGCAGATGAAGCACCAGGACGGCGTCGGATCGATAGTCAACATCAGCAGCGGCGCCGGGCATCCCGCCGGTTCGCCGACCTTGGTGTCCTACGGCGCGGCGAAGTCGGGCCTCAATCATCTGACTCGTTCTCTGGCCCAGGAATGGGGCCCCAAAGTGAGGGTGAATTGCCTGGCGTTGGGACCGACGATGACGGAGAACTTTCAGAGCTTCGTCCTGCCCGACGACGACAAGTCTGGCGCGAAGTATTTCGACAACGTACCGCTCAAGCGGGCCGGCGACCCAAGTGAGGTTGGCCGGGCGTGCGTCTTCTTGTGCAGTGGAGAGGCAGACTTCGTCAACGGCACCACTGTCGAAGTCGACGGCGGCATGCTGCCTGGCGTCCTGTACGACGCAGGCTTGAAGACCATCACCGATCTTCTCTAGGAGGCTGTTCCGTGACCGTGAGAGTCGTGCAGTTCTCGACTGGAAATGTTGGCGTGCACGCACTTCGGCAGATCATCGAAAGTCCGCACCTCGAGTTGGTCGGCGTGCACGCCAGTGGCCCGGCCAAGGTGGGTCGTGACGCAGGTGAACTGTGCGGGATGGGCTTGACCGGCGTCATCGCGACAGATGACGTCGCGGCACTGGTGGCGCTCCGCGCGGATTGCGTCGTCTACACCTCCCAAGCCGAGACCCGACCCCAGGACGCGCTGGCCGAGATCATCGCCTTCTTGGAGGCCGGCACCAATGTCGCGGCGACGTCGATGGTCTGGTTGGTTCACCCAGCGCACGCCGAGGCGTGGTTGCGCGAGCCTCTCGCCGAAGCCTGCGCGCGTGGCGGATCGTCGTTGTACGTCAACGGCATCGATCCCGGCTTCTCCGGGGACACCTTGCCGCTGGCGGCTTTGACGTTATGCCAGTCCGTGGAGCGGCTAGTGGTACAGGAGGTCTTCGACTACGGCACGTACGACGACGCGGACTTCACAGGCGTCAGCTTCGGATTCGGATTGGCCCCAGGTGACGAAACCCCGACGCTCTTCCTGCCCGGTGTGCTGACGTCGATCTGGGGAGGGCCGGTAAAGGTGGTGGCCGAGTCGCTCGGCGTGGTACTCGATGAAATTCGCGAGAGTCACGACACCTGGTTGGCGACCGAAGCCATCAGCTGCACGATGATGCACGTGGACCCTGGTCACGTCGCCGCGGTGCGGTTCGCAGTGGAGGGCATCAAGGATGGCCGCTCGGTGATCGCGATGGAGCACGTCAACCGGCTTACCGACGCTGCGGCACCGGAGTGGCCCCAGCCGCCCGAAGGCAGACTGGGAGTGCATCGGGTGGTGATCACCGGAAGCCCGGGAGTGGAGATCAACACTCACGTCGGGCTCGACGGCGTCGATCACAACCAGGGCGGCGTCATCGCAACGGCGGCGCGAGCCGTCAACGCCGTGCCCGCAGTGGTGCGCGCCCGGCCCGGCCTGCTCGCTGTGCGAGATCTGCCTGCCGATCAGGCCTCGGGCCTTCTCAGGCATCGCAGCAGCGCTCAGAGTGGTTGATGCTGTTCGATGTAGGCGACGATCACGTTGACCAGGGCCCGCCGTTCTCGGCGCGTGTCGACTGGGGTGGCCATGACCATCTGCGCTAGCACCAGGCCGCGCAACGCTGCCCAAAGGAGATCGCCGACCGCGGCCGCGTGCGACGTCTTCAGACCGTTGCCGATCTGCTTGCCAAGCTGACTCAGAGCATTGGCCAAGGCCACGAGGTGCTCGCTGGCAGCTGGATCACGATGGGCGCGAGTCGCAATGACTATTTCGAGAGCAGCCATCGACGTAGGGGTGGAGAATGCCTCCCAGGCGGCGGTGACGATCATCTCTGCGGTAGCCCGAACGGTCAGCGTCGGCGACACGTCCAGCGGAGCGCGAAGCGCTTGCAGCAGTTGAGCATAACCGTCATCGACGACGGCCATCATCAGAGCTTCCCGGTCGCCGAAGTGGTACTGGATGACACCCCACGTCACCCCTGCCCGCTCCGCGATGTGACGGGCGCTGGCCGCCGCGTAACCCTCCTCCACGATGCAATGCACCGTTTCGTTGAGGACGACTGCTCGCGTTCGCTCTGCGCGCTCCTGGCTGCCTCCAATAGGCCGTCGGGGTGCGGGCCGTTGCGATGCCATGCTGCTAGACCACCACACCGTGGACGTGCAGCGTGACTGCCCTCGCGGTCCAGGCGGCCCTGGCTAGGTGACGTCTCGAGCGGTCGCCGCAAACCTCACACACAGCTGGTGACGTCGTGCGTCGCGTCGGCAGTCGTCCGCCCAGGGCCGGTGTCGAAAGCAGGAAAGACGAAACGTTGGAGGATCTCGGCTTCGAGTCGATCGTCACCGACGTTCAAGTAGGTCATCGACAACACGACGTGGACGATCCACACTGCCGCTGCGCGATCGTTGCCTGCAATTCCGGTCAGCTCGGCGGCGAGCGCGCTCAAGACGGGCGAGGAGTGCAGATCGCTGAGCTCGGGCACCTTGTCCGAGGTCATCATCAGACGCCGAAGGGGACTAGCCCGAACTTGTCGCAGCGCCACGGCAATAGCCGTGACGACCCGTTCGGGCCCGGTTAGATGCTCGACTTCGCGTCGGACGGCGTCGGTGATCGCCGTCGCGATGCGGACCAGCACGACGTCGCGTATCTGCGCCTTGTTACCGGCGTAGCGGTAGATGGTCGCCCTCGAACAGTGCACCCGCTCGGCCAGAGTGTCCATGTCCAGGGCGCTAAGCCCCTTTCGGCGCACGAGATCGCTCGCGGCGGAGTAGATCCGTTCAGCGGCCGCCGCGTGGCGGTCTCCGCCGACCACCCAATCGGCTCGTCCCATAGGTCCGCCCTGTCTCCCGAATGTGTGCCCAAGTGTCGCACGGTTGAGACGAATTTCGGCGAATATCTCAGCTTCATGCACGTGAAGGGCGGGCGCTGAGACACTTGCGGCGGTCGGCGCGGGAGCCAACTTCCAACTTGACCGCAAGGGCTTGACCAGGCTGTTCCCATCGAGCAGCGTGAAGCGATGACACCCCGCAATGGCGCGACTGGACTTGCGCTGTTCGACGACCAGTTCATCCAAGATCCTCGTCCGTTGTATGAGCGCATGCACGCAGCCGGTCCCGTGCATCGGATCGGTGATTCAGACTTCTACGCAGTGACAAGCTGGGAAGCGGTCACCGAGGCAGTCGGGCGGTGCGAAGACTTCTCGTCGAACCTGACGGCGACCATGATGCACGACCGCGACGGCACCGTGCGACCCTTCCCCATGGGTGAACTCGACGGCCCGACGCAGGTGCTCGCCACCGCCGATGATCCCGCGCATGCCGTTCACCGCAAGGCGCTCATTCCGCAATTGGCGGCCAAGCGGATACGGGGCGCCGAAGCCTTCGTCGCCGAAACGTCGACCCACCTGTGGGACGCGGCCGTGCACGACGGGCGCATCGAATGGATGGGTGCAATGGCCAACCGCCTGCCCATGATGGTCGTCGGACGACTCATCGGGGTCCCCGACCAGGACGTCGACAAATTGAGCGAATGGGGTTACGCCGCAACGCAATTGTTGGAGGGTCTGGTCACCGAGGATCAGCTGGCTGCTGCCGGTGTCGCCGTGATGGAGCTGAGCGGCTACGTCACCGAGCAGTTTCGCGCCGCGACCGCCGCCAGCCCGCAGGACAACCTCCTCGGTGACCTCGCCGCGGCGTGCGCCGCAGGCCAGATGGAGGAGATCACGGCGCTGATCATGATGATCACGTTGTTCAGCGCCGGAGGCGAGTCCACGGCATCGCTGATCGGGTCGGCCGCCTGGATCTTGGCGACCCGTCCGGAAGTGCAAACGCAGGTGCGCGCCGAGCCGGCCTTGCTCGGCACGTTCCTCGAAGAAGTGCTGCGTTGCGAGCCGCCCTTCCGCGGCCACTATCGTCACGTCGTCGCCGACACCGAGCTCGCAGGCGTCGCCTTGCCCGCGAATTCACGCCTACTCTTGATGTGGGGTGCGGCCAATCGCGACCCCGCGCACTTCGAGAACCCTGACGAGTTCCTGCTGAATCGGTCCGCCGGCAAGGGACATCTCGCGTTCGGCAAAGGCGCACACTTCTGCGTCGGCGCCGCTCTTGCCCGGCTGGAGGCCACTGTCGTCATCGGCCAAATGCTGGAGCGCACCAAGACGATTCACATTGCCGAAACGGGTCGGTGGTTGCCCAGCTTATTGGTACGTCGGCTCGACCGTCTCGAACTGACGGTGTCGTGACCGGCCAAGCCGAGCTGGTGGCCTTCTATGAACTCACGCAAGCCAAGGCCGCGTACTGCCGGAACCTCGACAACCGAGATTGGGACGCGCTGGCGGCGTTGATGACCGACGACGTGGCGTTCGGCATGAGCGAATCTGATACAGAGCCCGAGACGACCTCGGGTCGCGACGCGACACTGACCCTGCTGCAGTCCTTGGTCGTTGGTACCAGGACGGTCCATCAGGTTCACACCCCCGAGATCAGTCTCCGAGGAAACGAGGCGACGGTCATCTGGGCCGCACAGTACCGAACCGTGTTCGAGAACGGGACTTCGGTCACCGGCTACGGGCACTACCACGAACGCTGGGTGCGCCAGGGACACGGATGGAAGGTGGCGTCATTGCACCTCCGCCACCTCCTGACCGACGTCACTCAGTCCTAGCCCCTGGCGTACCAACTGTTGTTCGCCAAGTCTCAAGCCGCGTAGTCCGTGTGACGCAAGCGGTCCGCCACTGCGGGCCTCGAGGGCTAAGCGCTCCGGGGATCGGTCATCAGGTCAACCCACGTCTCGGCCGTCATGCTGCCGCCCGTGCCGGTGGCAAAGGTGCTGATGTGCCCGTCGGGGTCCAAGAACTGGCCGCTCGCCGGATCGTATGTGGCGGTCGCAGCGCTGGCCTGGGGTGCTCCGGCATCCGGATTCGACGGGGCTTCGGCAGGCAACGGCGCCGCCGGTTCAGGCGAGGGTGCAGGCGGCGGGGGCACGTCAGGCGCAGGTGCCGGCGGCTGCTGCCCGTACGGGGGTACCTGTTGATCGGGTGGGGCGCGGAATGGCAGGGGAAACGGCTGCGGCCCAGGGGTGACCGGGGGGGTCTGCTCGGGAAATGGCGGTGTCAGTGCCGGGCCGGGCCCGGGTGCGACGCCGGGCGGTAGCTGCACGACGGGTGGTCCGGGGTCGTAATCGGCCTCAGGCGGAATGAAAGGATATTTGTTGGGCGGCAGAATGTTTCGTGGATCCGTAATGGGCGTGCCGTAGGGTACCGGTGGCCCGCGGAACGGGTTCGTGCCAACCGGTACGTAACCGACTGGGTCGCGGCACAACTGTACGGTCGGGGCACGTTTGCCGGGAAATTCTTGGCAGGGATAGTTTCGGGCGCCACGCACTGCAGTTGGATCATTCTGCGCCACTTTGCAATACAGGTCTTTGGGAAGATCACGCAACGTCTCGTCGGCGGGGGTGCGCTGTAGAGCCGGGGGAATGAAGCCGGTAAAGCAGGGCGGTGGGTCACCGAGATTGAACTTGAAGTCCGCCTTGGCGCCCTCGTCGCCGGGGAGCTGCTCGGCGGTGGTCAGCAGCACCGTGGTGACGGCGGGAAAGATGACGAGCACTTGCTCGATTGACTTGCGGTAGATCACGCCGATGCGACCGAAGTTGGCCAAATTGGCAGCGAGGGTGGGGAAGGAGGGTCTAATCCCGTCGAAGGTGTCGGTGGCGGCTCGGGCGGCGGCGGGGGCTGACTGTAGAACACTGCGAACCTGGGGGCCGGCCTTGCTGGCCTCGGTCGACAGGCGGGCCAGTCCGTCGGCGATGGACTTGATGTTGTCGCCGCTGCGGATCTGACCGTCGAGGACGGGGCCCGCTTGATCGATGAGGGCGGTCGTGTCGTCGGCGTGGCTGTTGGCTTCGTCGACCAACAATCTCGACGACTCGATGAGCCGCGCGAGCTCGGGTCCGGATCCGTCGAAGGCTTTGAAAGTCTCGTGCAGCAGATCACGCAGACGGCTCTGGTCCAAGGAGTCGACGAGCCGTTGGGCCTGTCCGAGCAGCCCGGCGACGTCTCCGGGGATATCGGTGTGCGCACGATCGATGCGCGACCCATTGCGCAAGACGTCGCGGGAGGGATCGGCCGGCGGCACCAAGTCGATGTACTGCTCTCCGATGGCCGACATGCTCTTCACGGAGGCGGTGACGTTGGCGGGTATGGACGTGCCGGTGTCGAGTTTCATCGTCGCGTCGACCCCGTGACCGTGCGTCAACGACACCGCGGTGACTTGGCCCACGGTGGTGCCACGATAGGTGACGTTCGACTTCTCGTAGAGCCCGCCGCTCGCAGCGAAATTCGCTGTCAGGGTATAGGTCCCGAATCCGAGGGCGGCGGGCACGTGGAGATAGAGCAGCGACACCGTGGTGATGACGACGACGGTGATTACGGCGAAGATCGTCAGCTGGATGCGCACGACACGCGTCAACACGGTCAGCCACCCCCGGAAGGGGTTGGCCGAACGGGGGGAATCTTGAACGGGTCGGCAGCCTCGCCGGAGAGGTTCGCCATCTGCCCCAGCAGGAAGTCGGGCGGGTTGACCACCTCGTCGAGATGTTTCATGTTGGGGTCGAGTTTCGAGGTGGTGAAGAGGTTTTCGCCGAATCGTCGCAGGGTCAGATCCAGCGTGACGAAGACGTTGAGGTAGTCACCACGGACGATCTGTTTGATCCCGGGTTGCGGGATCGGAAAGGTCGGTAGCACGGGCAGTGCGTCGACGAGGGTGTCGGCGTCGTCGGCCAATGGTTTGACCACGGCGAAGGCGGACTTGAGGTCGGCGGCGAAGTCCACCTTCGTCTGCGACAGGATGCGGGACCCGACTTCGGCAAAGCGTTGCAGCGCGGCGAAGGCATCGACGATGTGGCCGCTGTTGTCGTTCAGGACACGCAACGCTGCGGGCAGTGTCTCGAGGGCCAGCGCCAGTTTGTCGTTGCCACGCGCCACCGCCGCAGAGAAGCGGTTGAGTTGCTCGGCGGCGGCGATGAGGTCGCCCGTCTGATGGTCGATCGAGGCCGTCAGTTCGGCCAGCCGGGGCAGGAAGTCGGCGAATTGACCCGCGCGCCCCGCCACGGCGGAATACAGCTCATCGGTGATGTCTTGAAGCGCACCGAGATTACCCTTGTTGACGATCACGCCGAGGGAGGACAGTACTTCCTCGGTGGTCGGGTACCGACCTGCGTGTCCGATCGGGATGACGGCCCCTGCTTGCAGCGTGCCGGTCGGCGGCTGGTCCTTCGGCGCCGCCAACTCGAGATGCTGCGATCCCAGAAGTGAGGTTTGCCCCACGGCGGCGGTGGCGTTGGCTGGCAGCTTCACGCCCGAGTTCAGCGACACCTTCACTGCGGCGTAGAAGGTGCCGTCGGCACGCTGCACGGCCTCCATCCCGGACACGCTTCCCACCGTGACGTCGTCGACGAGCACGGGGGAGTTCTGGGGAAGTGACGCGACGTCGGGCAACTCGGCGCTAATGGTGAAGGATCCGCCGCCGTGCCCCTCCGTCCCCGGCATGTCCAACGAGTTCAGGCCTCCGAATTGGCATGCGCTCAGCGTCATCGCGGCGACACCGAGCGCCATGCCCCGCTGGCTCGTTCGACGGAAGGAGAGCCGTGACACCGACGACGTCATCCGCCGGCTCCTGTCCCTGGAGGCGACGGAACGATCGTCGCCCCACTGTCGGGCGGCGCCGGGGTCGGACTTGGCGCGGCAGTCTCGGCCGGAGTCGGTTCTGGTGGAAGCAGGATCGAGGACAGATCCGCATCGGGCGGAATGGTGGGTGGGTGCACGCCGGGTAGAGGTTGCCACTGCAGTTGCGAGATCGGCGTTTGGGCCTTGGCTTGCGTTTCGGGAGTGTCGTAGATGATCTGTCCCTTGTATGCGGTGATGCTGTTGATCGGATGGAACAGGAATGGTGGGTAGTTCACGGCGAGCCGTTTGAGCACGGGTGCCATGCGTTGCCGACAAATCTCGGCTCGCTTGTACGCGTCAGGCGTCCCGGCGGCTTCGAGGGTGCCGCCGCAGATGAACTGCACGGGGTTGGCAAAGTTGGGCAGGTTCAGGATTCCGTTGGTGGAACCTTGGGCGGGGTCGTAGATGTTGTAGAAATTGGCTATGCCGTTGGGCGCGACGTGGAGTACTTGCTCGATGTCGTCGCTGTGTTCGGTCAACAACGACGTGAATTGAGTGAGCCGGTCGATCTGCCCGGTGAGGCTTGCGTTGTTGTCGTCGAGGAATCCCCGAATGTCGTTCAGGGCCTGGGACAGGGCCCCCAACGAGGTGTCCAATGCCGTCGAACTGTCGGCCAGGACTTGAGATACCGATGCGACATGACTGGAGAACTCTACGATTTGGTCGTTGCTGCGCGAGAGCGCGTCGACCAAAATGCGCAGATTCTTCACGGTGCCGAAGAGGTCGGTACGTGAGTCGCCCAATCGTCCGGCGGTTTGGGACAGTTCGCGGATCGCCTGGCGGAAGGAATCGCCCTGACCGTCGAACGTGTCGGCCGCTTGGTCGACGAATTGGGACAGCGGACCCTGCAGAGAGCCAGGTTGTGGTCCGAGTTGTCCGCTGAGCTTGGTGAGTTCGTCTTTGACCTGATCCCATTCCACCGGCACGGCGGTACGACTTTCCGGGATCATGGCACCGTCTGCCATCGTCGGTCCGGTGTCGTAGACGGGCGCGAGTTCGACGAACCTGGCCGCGATGAGGTTGGGTGCCACGATGATTGCGGCGGCGTCGGCGGGGACGTTGACGCCGTGGCGGACGGTCATGGTGATCGTCGTGTGCTCGGCGCCTGGCGCAATGGAGGTGATGGTGCCGACGGGTACCCCGGCGATCTTGACGGAGTCTCCAGGATAGAGCCCGATCGCCGAGGAGAAGTATCCGCTCACCGTCATCGCCGAGGAGGTCGGCCACACCTGTACGACTGCGCCGCACAGCACGGCGAGCAGAACGACCAGGATGCCTAGGCGGGCCGAGACCCGGCGGAGGAAGGTGTTGGCGCTCATGGTGACTTCGGCCTGATCGTCGCCCTTTCGACGAGGAAGCCCCGCAACAGGTCCGCCAACGAGTCGGGAAGTTTACCCGGCTGAAAGTACGTGTCGAACAGCAACGCTGCGGCACTGGGCGGTGGTACCCCGCCGATGTTGGCCTCGAAGCCGGGGGCGGACGCGACGACCTCGCCGAGGGCAGTCGAATAGCCGGGCAGGCGTTTGAGGGCTTCGCCGATGTGTTCCCGATGGGCGTTGAGATTGTCCAAGACGAGATTCAGCTTCTGGAGCGCGGGCCCGAATTCGGTGCGGTTGTCGGCGACGAAACCCGAGATCTGACGCGATATGTCGGTGATTCCCGTGATGAGCTGGTTGATGGCTTGGCGGCGGGAGTCCAATTCGGTGAACAGCGAGTTGCCGTCGCTGATCAGCAGGTTGATCTGCTCGGCCCGCCTGGCGAGGACTTCGGACACCGAGTTCGCGTGTGAGAGGAGGGTTTCGACCTGTTCGTCGCGGGCGTTGACGCTGCGGGACAGAGCGGTGATGCCGTCCAAGGCGCCGCGCAGCTGTGGGGTGGCGTCGTGCAGCGCATCGGTGAGGGTTTGAAGCGCTTCGACGAAGCGGGGCTTGTCGAGGTCTCCGACGTTCTGCCCGAGATCTTGGAGAGCGTTGTTCAGGCTGTAGGGCGTGGTCGTGCGGCCGAGCGGGATCGAGGTGGTGGTTCCGGAACCCTTTGGCGTGATGACCAGTGCACGCTGACCCAGAACCGTGTCGGTCTTGATCGCCACCAGGCTTTGGTCTCCGATGCGCAGCTTGCGGTCGACCGTGAAGTCGATCTTCGCAGAGCGGTCGACCAGGTCGACCTTGGTGACCTTTCCCACGGGATAGCCGTAGACCTGTACGTCGCTGCCCGCGACGACGCCGGCCGCGTTGGTGAAGTAGGCGCTGTAGTTCTTCCCACGCGGCCAGAACGGCACCGTGGTGTACCCGAAGGAGGTGAGGACGAGGCAGGTGATGATGGTGATGCCGAAGAACCCCGTGCGTAGCGGATCGCGTTCGCGAGTGTGCTTATTTGGCAAAGGAACACCTGCCGATGTTTGGGTCGGGTGGAGCGACCGCGGGAAGGATGATGTCGCTACCGGCGGGTCCGTTGATCTTGAATTTCAGTTGGCAGAAGTAGATGTTGAAGAACGCGCCGTAGGACCCCAGCGCACTGAGTCGCAGGTAATCCTCCGCCAGCGGTTCGATGACGGTGTTGACGTCCTTCTTGCGGTCGTCGAGCACGGTCGCCAGCGGACGGACGTTCTCGATCACCCCCTGCAGCGGCCTCCGCGAGGTGGCCAGCAAGTCGGTCAGATCGGATTGCGCGGAGGCCAATGGTGCTATGGCGCCGGCAATTGGGTCACGGCCCTTGGACAACGCCGTGATCAGCTGTTGGAGTTGATCGACGCTGGCGTCGAGTTGGGCGTTCTTGTCATCGACGGTACCGAGCACCGAATTCAAGTTGGTGATGACGTCGCCGATGAGTTGATCACGCGCGGCGAGTGTTTGGGTGAACGAACCAGTGCTCGAGAGCATGTCGGCAAGGTCTCCGCCCTTACCCTGGAGCAGTTCGATGACCGCGTTGCTGACCTGGTTGACCTTCTGAGCGTCGAGTCCCTTGAGGACGGGACGCAATCCGCCCAGCAGCGCGTCGAGGTCGAGGGCGGGCTCGGTGTTGCTGATCGGGATGGTGGCGCCGACGGGCAGCTTGTCCAAATCGCCTGGACCGGAGGTGATTTCGAGGAATCGGTCACCGACGAGATTCTCGTAGCGGATGACTGCGCGGGTGGAGGTGTAGAGCTGGTAGCGCCTGTTGACGTCGAACGACACGTCGACGTGGTCGCCGTTGATCTCGATGTCGGACACCGTGCCCACGGGGATGCCTGCGATGCGGACGTCCTGCCCGGTCTTGAGCCGCGACACCGAGGCGAACGACGCGTGGTAAGTGTCGTTGGAGCCGAAGCGGAACTTCCCGAACGTCACCACCAACCCAGCCATGACCAGCAGCATCGCGACCACGAACACCGTGACCTTCATGCCGACGTTCTTCGCGGTCATCAGTAGTTGTCCCGCTCGGCGTAGGCCCCGTTGAACAGGAACTGCAAGGTATTGGGCGGGTCGAATTGCAGCTCGGTGTTGGGCTGGTAGGGGATGTAGGCGTTGTCGGTCACCAGGAACTGTGGGTGATACCAGGAACCGCTGCCCTGCTTCGTCGGCAGGTTCGGAAGCCCGCGGCAGTTGGGTCCCCCGGAGGCGTTCACGATGGGGAGGCTCTCGGGGTAGGTGTACGGGGGAGAACCGGGCTTGAAGTTGGCGCTCAGAAAGAGGCCGGGCACCTTTCCGCCGATGAGCGGGCCAAACTTCTTGTTGGCCTCCGACAACGCCGTCAGAACGCAGGAGAATTCCGGTGAGTAATCGCCAAGGACCTTCAGCGGCGCGCGCAGTCGCGCAATGGCGGCGATGAGGTCCCCTTCGGCCGGTTCGAGCGTCTGCGTACCGCTGTCCGCGAGCCCGACGGCCGCCAGCAACGTCGCCGACAGATTGTCGCGCTCGTCGACGATCGTGTCGCTGATCGTCGGTACGTTGTCCAGCGTGCGCACCAGATCCGGTGCGGCGTCGGCGTAGACGCCGGCGGTCGTGGTCAACTTCTGTAGGTCGGTCTGCACGGTGGGCAACGCGGGGTTCAGCGTGCCGAGGTAGGTGGTGAGTGTGCTGGCGGTGTCTCCCAAATCCTTGCCGTTGTCACGAAGTCCGTCGGTGATGGCCGTCAGTGTTGCGTTGAGCTGGACCGGATCGATTTTGTGCAAGGTGTCGACGAGCGTTCGGAACAACGTATTCGCTTCGACGGCGACGTTGGATGCGTGCAGTGTCGCGTTGGGCGTCAACGGTGTGGGAGAAGGATCGTCCGGGGGAAGGAAATCCACGGATTTCCCACCGAAGACGGTGTTACTGGCGATGCGTACGGTGGCGTTGGACGGGATGTTTTCGATTTGATCCTGCAGGATTGCCAAGGTCAGTCGCGCGTGGTCACCGTCGTAGTCGATGGCCGTTACCTTGCCGACCTGGACTCCGAGGTACTTCACCTTTGCGTCTACGTCCATCACCAAACCTGCCCGCTCCGAGGTGATGTTGACGGTGTCGACGGGGGTGAAGGCAGCCGTGTAGGACAGGTAGGTGAACGCGACGGCCAAGGTGCAGAACAGTGCCAAAGCCGAAGCGGCACATCGCAACTTCGCGGGGCGGGTCAGCTTAATCGCCATCTGAACCGCTTGCGTGAACGCATCGACGGATTGAGCCGACTGCGCGCGTCGAGCGGCGACGTGCCGGCACGACGGAGAGCAGATGATCCCGCGACGTCGTCGTCATGCGCGCAAGCATCCGACGTCTACGACAGCCTGGTCAACGAACTAGACGATGTCGATATCTCGGCCGGACGCGTCTCGCCGTTGATCGTCTCATTGCACCGTCGCTACCTGTATCGATGAAGGACTCCCGTTGAAGCGGTGTCTCATTTCGGAAAATGACGTACCCGCGTGGAGGCGCACATCGCCGACTCGCGGCCGGCCGGCCGAGCGACACTGACGCGATTCGTACGACTACTTTCACGGCCCCGTGGGCCACGGTCGACCAACGGTAGACGCATACTGCCACAACGTATGACCTACACGGAAGAGTCTGTCGGTGGACTGCGTATATAACCGGCATCGTTGACTCTACGTAGCCCTTGGTCATACGCTCACGCGAACAACGTCAAACCACAGGTATGCGCGATAGCCGACAGTGAGGAACGCCCATGACCACGGCTGGCACCGCTCCGAACGTCCTCGAGGCTGACCTCCCCACCTTGAGTTACGACCTCACCGCCGCCCCCCACGACATCCTCGAGGACGTGCGATCGGCGCAGTCGTGCGCGCCCATCGCCCTTGGGCCCCTAGGGCCAGAGATACTGTCCTATGATCTATCGCGCGCTCTGCTGCGCGACAACAGATTTCGCTTGCCTCCTGGGATCACGCTGGCGGCGCAGGGCATCACCTCAGGTCCGCTGTTCGACAAGATGGCGACCAGCCTCCTGGGCTTGGACGGTGCGCCACACGTGCGCTTGCGAAAACTGGTGTCGAAGGCATTCACTCCCCGCGCGACGTCACGACTCCATCACACCATTCACGAGGTGATGAACGGCCTCGTCGACGAGGTCGTGGATGCGGGTCGGTGCGATGTCGTGACCGACATTGCGCGTCCGTACCCCACTCCCATCATGTGCGCCTTGCTTGGCGCGCCCAGCGAGGATTGGCCATTATTCGCAGATTGGACTGAGGAGGTGTTCAAGGCCTTCAACTTTCAGCCTGACACGAACTTCGACGAAGCGGCGATCATCGCCGCATGGAGCGAACTCGACGCCTACGTCGACGGCATGATCGCCGCCCGACGTCATCATCTGACCGATGATTTGCTCTCGGAACTCATACGTGCCGAGAGCGACGGCGAACGCCTGAGTGCGGGCGAGCTTCGCATGCTGGTGGCGGGCTTCTTGATGGCGGGAACGGACACGACGCGGAATCAACTGTCGGCCTCGGTGCAGGTGCTGTGCGAGCACCCCGACCAATGGGCGAAGCTGCGCGTGAATCCCGGACTTGCGATGCATGCCGTCGACGAGAGCATGCGCCATTCGCCGGCGGCTTCCATCGTCCCGCGTGCCGCCGTGGAGGATGTCGAGTTCGGCGGCTACATGTTCCCGCAGGGGACCTTCATCTTCGCGAACACCTTCGCCGCCAACCGGGACCCGGCGATCTACGACGATGCCGACCGATTCGACATCACGCGGGAAGATGTCCCGCCCATTCTGACGTTTGGCGGTGGCGCGCACTACTGCCTCGGCGCGAACCTCGCTCGCCGGGAACTGGCGGAAGCGCTCACAGTTCTCACCCGTCGACTTACCGCTCCCCGCCGCGTCGGACCGGCCCCGTGGAAGCCCCTGCTGGGAATGACCGGCCCGACAACGCTTCCGATCGAGTTCATCGGTGAACCGCGGATGACGGCGGATGCGTAGCCGAGGCTGGGCGGGCTCGACGCCGGCCTCCGACGAGGAAGCCATCTCGCGGATTCTTACTGCGGCCGACCAGGAGATTGCCGAGCACGGAGCCGCGATACGCCTTGCTGACGTCGCTCGGAGGCTGGGAGTCACGCGTCAGACGGTGTACCGGTACTTTCCGAATGCCGACGCGCTGCTCGTCGCGAGCGGGATGCGGGCCGTCAACGGATTCGTCGACCAAGTCGCACGCCACGTCTGCGGTCTCAACGACCCCGTCACCGCCGTGGTGGAGAGCATCTGCTTTGGGGTCGAACACCTGGCTGGTGACCCGCAGCTGGAGGGGCTACTCAACCGGCGAGATGACGGCGAGCCCACCGTGACGCTTACGTCTGACACCGCAATTACATTCTGCTTGTCTCTCTTTGAGAGATTCGACGTCGACTGGAAGCTGCACGGCTTAGGGACCGCAGAGCTCCGGGAGCTTGCCGAGATGACGTTGCGCACCGTGCAGTCATTCCTCATCGACCCCGGCCAGGAGCCGCGAAGGGGACCCGAGCTGCGGCGTTTCGTGACCCAATGGTTGGGCCCTGCGATCCTTCGTCCGAGACTGACGAAGTTGATGACGCCAACGACGGGCACCCCGGATTCCGAGGAGCGCGCAGGACGCCAGGGGTAAGCTCCCACCATCCCCTCCTGATGCCTCCAGAGTGGTCGTGCTTCCGAACGAAAGGATTCAACGGTATGAGTCGAGTCCCTAGCCGCGCAGCGCGTTTGGCGCACGCAGCGCAACATGCCGAACTGTGGAACGCGGGCCGGAAAGAAGAATGGGTCGCATCTTGGCGCACGATCGTGCCTGCGGGAGTGCGGATGTACGACCCCGTCGGGACTGAGGAAAAGCACGGCTTCGACGCCGCTACCAGTGACGCCTTCGACATGTTTCAGGCAATCCTGAAGATCAGGATGATCACCGTTCAGGTGAACGGCAACGAGATGGCCTGGGTGTGCGAGAACACCTTTGGCACCGAGCCAGATGTCGGAACGGCCTACAGCATAGAAACATTCGCGTGGGCGGAAGACGGCGAGCTTCTCATCAAGACGTATTACCCGATGCCCGAGACCGTCGGCGCCGACGCCGATCCCTACGCGCATCTCTTGAACGGTGATCAATAGTCCGCGCGAGTTTCCCTACCCAGGTGGGTCTAGTCAGGGCTCGGGTGGTTCGTCGGTGTCGCGGACGCACCGCTACGAGTCGAGGGCAGCCCTGACTGCTCTGCATTGGCGGTCGAAGAAGTCGCGGGACACGCCGGCAGATGGGGCGACCATGTCGAAGCCGTGGAAGGCACCCTCTACTGTGTCGAACTCGCACGGAACGCCTGCACGCGTCAGGTTGCGGGCGTATGCCTGGTCCTCGACGAACAGGGGATCGACGGTGCCGACGCCGATCCAAGCGGGCGGCAACCCCTCGAGGTCCGATCGACGTGCTGGCGCGGCACGCTGGGGATCCGCGCCGCTCAAATAGAGATGCCAGCCAAGCCGATTGGTGTTTTCATTCCACAACCGGTATCGCGAATCAGGGGCTATGGCGTCCGAGCGGTCGTCGAGCATGGGGTACACCAAGAGCTGAAAGAGCGGTGTCGGTCGGCCGCGGTCACGGGCCAAGAGGGCCAACGCCGCGGCCAAACCGCCACCGGCACTTGCCCCTGCGACGACGACGCGGGACGGGTCGACCTCAGGCATGCGTGTCAGCCACCGAAATGCGTCGTAGCAGTCCTCCAGAGCGGCTGGGTACGGATGGCGAGGTGCCAACCGATAGTCCACTGCGACCACTGGCACACCAATCCGACGGGCGAGGCGACGGCAGAGCGAGTCGTCCTGGGCCGCAGACCCAATGACGTATCCGCCGCCGTGGATCCAGAGGACGGCGCCGTCGCCGCCACCCTTGCCGGGATGCAGCCGGACCTTCGCTCCTCCCGGTAGCTGCGAGACCTGAGCTCCCCGGCTTGGGCGCATCGAGGAAAGCGAGGTCAATGCCCGCAGCGCCGGCAGAGTCCGCCTGGTGAATATCCCTCTGGGGAGGACGCGGGCCATGTTGCGTAGGTCTGGGTGGTACCCGTCGTCGTCCATCAGATCGGGTACGTCACGCCGGTGAGCTCTTCTGATACCGCCCAAAGGCGCGTCTGAACTGCTCGATCATGCGATCTTGCACTGGATTTCACCAACGTGGGGTATCCCTTCAGTTCCGCGAATCCTCCCGGGCCCCAGTACTGCCCGCCCTCGACCCGTGGATCGGTGGCGGCCATCAGCTGGGGGAGGGCGCCGATCGCCGGGTCTTGGCCGATCAGCGGACCGACCACCTTCATCAACGGGGCTACCGGCTTCCAGACGTGCCGCATGAGATCTGAGTTCGTGAAGCCCGGATGAGCCGCGACCGCGATGGTCGTCTTGGATGCAGCGCGGAGACGGCGCTGCAGTTCATAGCAGAACAACATGTTGGCGAGCTTGGACTGAGCATATGCGGCGGCGCGATTGTAGGAATGCTCCCACTGCAGGTCCTCGAAGTGAATCTTGCCGCCCATCTTGTGCCCGTTGCTGCTGACCACGACGATTCGGGAACAGTCCACGGCGGTAAGGCTGCTCAGCAGCAGACCGGTTAGAGCGAAGTGGCCCAGATGATTCGTGCCAAACTGAAGCTCGAAACCGTCTGGCGTGACTTGCTTGGGTGGCACCATCACGCCGGCGTTGTTGACGAGAAGGTCGATGCGCGGATACTTCGTCGTCAGTTGATCGGCGGCGGTTCGAACCGACTGCTGGCAGCCGAGGTCCAGCGGCTGCAGATCGACGTGCGCCCGTGGAGCAACGGCCAGGATGCGCCGCGCGGCCGCGTCGCCCTTCTCGATGTCTCGCACGGCGAGTACGACGGTCGCACCCCGGTGAGCCAACACTCGGGCGGTGTCGAAGCCCAAACCCGTATTCGAGCCAGTGACGATCGCCACCCGGCCGCTTTGATCTGGAACGTCTGACTCGGTCCACTTCGACTGCTTCACGGTTCGCCTCCTCCGCCGACTCGGTTATGCAGCATGCAGTTTGACGCGCAGATGCACCGGACCTCGCAATGACGCGGTGGTCGACCACGTCGTCGCTCCGAGTGGCTCGATCCTCGAGACGCGGGTGACGAGTTCGCGCAGAACGGCAACGGCTTCCATCCGTGCCAGCGGAGCTCCGATGCACATGTGGGCGCCGTAGCCGAACGCCACGTGCATGCGCGGATTGCGGTCGGCGAAGTAGGAGTCGGGATGGTCGAACATCGCCGGATCGCGATTGGCTGCACCATAGGACATCAACACCCGCGAGCCGCGGGGGATGGTGACGTCGCCCACGCGGTAGTCGGTCACGGTGTTGCGGTAAAGGTGCTGAATGGGCGAGGAGTAGCGCAGTTGTTCCTCGACGGCCATCGGTATCAGGTCCGGGTTGGCACGTATCTTCTGGTATTCCAGGGCATTACGAGCAAGGGTGTCGAACATGCCCCCAAGCAGATTCGTGGTCGTCTCATTACCGGCAGCCAGCAACAGCAGCGCGGTGGCGAACAGTTCGTCATCGGTGATCGAGCCGTCCGAATTGTCCGCGACGAGGCGCCCCAGCGCCGTGCTGGGATCCTTCACGGCGCCCGAGGCGAATTGGGCCAGAAAGTATCGCCTCAGCGCGAGGACGGCCCGGACGGAGGTCGCTGCTTGACCAATTGCCTTGACGCTCGGCGTCAGATCCATGATCTTGACCGCATCTTCGGACCACTGACGGAATTGGCCCATGTCGGCATCGGGTACTCCCATGATGGCGGCGATGAGGTTCATCGGGAGCGGAATGGTGAGGTTGCGCACCACGTCGCAGCCGGGTGCTTCAATGAGGTCGGCGACCGTCGTCGCGGCCAAAGTGTCGACGCGTTGAGACCAACTCTCCAGGGCCCTTTTGGTGAAGACTGGCTGTACCCGCTTGCGCATCTGCGAATGCGGCGCCCCGTCGGAGAAGACCATCATGGGCATCGCGAACTTGAGGCGAGTGACTCCCTCCGTGCTGTTGATTTGTTCGGTGGCTTTGAGCGCCTCGCGCAAATCCGCGTGACGGCTGATGATCCAGGTGTCACGTCGCGGGTTGTAGTGGACGCGATTTCCCTCGTGAAGCGTGCGGTACGCGGGAAAGGGGTTGGCCGCTGTCACGGGATCGAGCGGGTCGTAGTCGGTGATGGTCGCCCCGTCGTACGCCGCTGGGCCGAGGTGTCGGCGATGAATGACCGCTCGAACGTTGAGGCGCAACGACTCTCGCAACAGCTTGGCCATGGCCCCAGCCGCGTTGGCTCTCGTTGCCATGGACGTGGTGTACGTCATGTCTGCCGGTCTCTTCTTAGGTAGTCGTCGATCGGATGACCGTCACCGTCCAAATGTGTATGCCCGGACAACGGGACGTCAACGACCATCGCAAAAGATGAGAGCCCGTCGGAGAGGCGGTGTCTTCCGCGTGTCTCGTGCGACGGCCCGCATCAGCGGCGATGAGGGCGCAGCACGCGTACTGCGTCTCATCGTCGTGATCGCGCGCGGGTTGGACGACCCGCAGGCGCTGCGTTGGTCGATCCTCGCGGCCTTTACAGCGCGAAGCGGCCCGCGAAGCCACGCAAGGGAAGGTCGGCACTGGTGAGCAGGCCTGGCGGTGCTGCGACGACGGACCTGATGGCGTTGAGCGCTGGCAGGCCGGTGACGGTCATGCCGATGGAGGCGAAGTTGTCGGGGTTGGAGAGGTCGACTCCGGGCTTGGGGAAGATCATGTGCTTGTTGTAGATGCAGGGATCGCCCTTGATCTGGGTGATGTAGCAGCCCTTGATGTCCCAGCTGGGGTTGGTGTGCGGCGTCATCTGCCACTCCAGGTGAGTCTCGACGCGTGGCACTCCGTCCACGATGCCAACGTACTTGATGTAGTTGGCGCCCAGCGAACCCTCCGGCATCTGATACCACCCGAGGTCGATGTCCTTCGTGCAGGCGCCGAGTTCGTACTCGAACCTGACCTCGTCGAGTTCCAACCCGAAGCAGTCGGCCATCATGTACACGGAGTCGGCGAACACCTCGGTGTACTTGCGCAACCGACCCGGAATGCTTGGATCGTCGACCGGGAGGCCGTAGCCCACCTCGATCCAGGTGTCCTTGCTGTGGTGGCACGAGACGTCGACGGACTCCAGGGTGGTGATGTGCTCGATCTCGGCGACGTCGGCAGAGCATACGACGCCGAGTATCTGGTTGAGACCTGGGTTCATGCCGGTCCCGTAAAAGGTCGACCCGCCCTTCTGGCACGCTGCGGCCAAGACTTCGGTGACCTTCTTGCCCGAGTGGTGAGGGTGGTTGGCGTCGCGGTGGAAGCCGGTGATCCAATCGGCGGTGGTGACGACGTCGATTCCGGCTTCGAGCACCTTGACGTAGAGGTCCTCGTCGGGGAAGACGCCGTGAAAGGTCAGTACGTCGGGCGCGGCGACGATGATCTCGTCGATCGTTCCCGTAGCGGTTACGCCGTTGGGGGCCAAGCCGGCCAGCTCACCGGTGTCCTTGCCGATCTTGTCTGGTGAATAGCAGTGCACACCAACGAGTTCGAGGTCGGGCCGGGTGGCGATGCGCTTGATCATCTCCGAGCCCACGTTGCCGGTGGCAACTTGGAAGACGCGGATCGGGGTGGCGGGGGATGAACTCATGGGGTTCCTCTCTGGCGTGATCGTCGTCGGTCTGGTCAGGAATCGAGGTTGGCGGCGGCGAGTCGAGCTGCACTGCCGCCTTTGCCGTCGGGGTAGAACCGCAGAGCCCACTCCCGAATTGCGGTGAAGCCCTGCATCTCCGAGGAAGCCAGAGCGGGTGGGTCGGAGTACCGCTGGTGAGACCAGATGTGGACGTCTTGCTGAAACTGCCTGATGACCTCCGCGCCAAACTCCTGGGCTTTGCGTTCGGCACGTTCGGCGTTCTGGCGGGCGCGTTCGGTGGTCGGGCGGCCGATGTAGACCATGAACCGAACGTCGGAGGTGGATTCGTCGACCGGGGTGATGGCGGAGATGGTTCGGTTGTCGATCATGCCGCTGCTCTTGGTGACGGCGATGCCGAGGCCGCCGTTGATGGCTTCGACCCCACTGTCGACGTCGTCGATGGATTGGTTCTCGTCGCCTTCGAAGGTGATGGTGAAGTCGACGTAGGACACCGGTTGGTCGAAGTCGTGGCGGGTGAAGACCGGCACGATCGGCGTGTCGTGCACGTACTTGAAGTGCGCGAAGTCCACACCGTTCTCCAGCACGTACTGCGGGTGCAGTTCGCGGCCGGGGACGTACAGGCGCTGCTGGGGGTAGTAGTCGTCGAGCGAACTGCCGTCGGCGAAACTCGCGAACACGTCGGGGGCGTCGAAGAAGGGCTCGCGGCCGTCGGTGTCGTGCCAGATGTAGATGGACTGGTTGCATTCGGTGACCGGATAGGTCGTGATGCGACGGCCACGGTTGGGTCGCTTCTCGTAGGGGATGCAAACGTTGCGACCCTCCTGGTTCCACTGCCAGCCGTGAAACGGGCATTGCAGAACCTCGCCGATGACCTTTCCACCGAAGCCGAGGTGGGCACCGAGGTGTTCGCAGTAGGCGTTCATCACGGTCACCCGGCCGCTCTCCGCGCGCCAAGCGATCATCTCCTCGCCGAAGTACTTCATCGTGTGGACGTGGCCGACGGCGACTTCGTCCGACCACGCAACCTGGTACCAGCCGGTGGGCTTCATCGACAGCGGCGGCTTCGCCATGAGGCTCCTCTCGTTGCTCGGATAAACGTAGAGGGTTCGTTGGAAGATTGGAAGAGGGTTCTGTCTATCCGAGTGAAACGACCCGACATGGCCTAGTGTCGAACGGATGACCGACGCGGAAGTCGTACAGCCCCCGCGCACCAACCGGCGCGGCGACGCCACGCGTAAGAACATGCTCGACGCAGCGCTGCGCGCGCTGTCCACCGGCGATCCGGGTGCGGTGTCGGCCAACCGGATCGCCAAGGAGATCGGCGCCACGTGGGGCGCCGTGAAGTACCAATTTGGAGACGCCGACGGGCTCTGGGCCGCGGTGCTGCGCCGCACCGCCGAGCGCCGGGCGCACAGCTTCGAGTCGACGGAACCGACGACGCCGTTGCGTGCGCGCGTCGCCGCCATCATCGACACTCTCTACGACGGCTTGACCGCCACCGATTCCCGCGCGATCGAGAACCTGCGTGCGGCGTTGCCCCGCGACCCGCTGGAACTCGAACGCCTCTATCCGCAGACCGCCGCCGAGCTCAAGTCCTGGGGGCAGAGCTGGCTTGCCACGTGTCAGCAGGCGTTCTCCGACGTCGACGTGGATCCAGACAGGGTCCGCGAAGTGGCCGCGTTCATCCCGGGCGCGATGCGCGGCATTACCTCTGAACGCCAACTGGGCAGCTTTGCCGACCTCGATCTGGCCCGCCGGGGTCTCACCAACGCCATCGTGGCATACGTCTCCACGCGTGCGCATTCATGAAAACGGAAGGATCTCAGTGCCCTTGGCGTAAGAACGGTCGACCGAAGGGATCGTGATGATCATGGAACCCCAAGTAGTCGTCGTCATCGGGGCGGGCGGAATGGGAGGCGCCCTCGCGCGTCGGCTCGGCGCCGGTCGACATCTCGTGCTTGCCGATCGCGACCAGGTCGCACTCGACATGCTTGCGACGTCGTTGGCCGATGAGGGGTTCGAGACGACCGTTGTCGTGGTCGACGTGAGCGACGGTGGATCCGTCCACGCCTTGGCCAATTCGGCTGCAGCGTGCGGTTCGATCATCGCATTGGCCCACACGGCCGGTGTGTCCCCGATTCAAGCCTCCGTCACCGACATCTTCGCCGTCGACATGGTCGGCACCGCACTCGTCATCGACGCCTTCGAGGACCGGATGGCCGGCGGGGGCGCCGCGGTGGTCGTGGCGAGCATGGCCGCGACGCTGCTTGGCTCCGCCATGAGCGCCGAGGAACAGCGTGGTCTCGCGTTGACACGTACGCGTGAGCTGCGGGACATCCCGTCGGTACGGATGCTGCTGGAGGGGCCGGATTCCCCCAGGGCACGAGCGACGGCATACGGAATTGCCAAGCGCGCCAACCAATTGCGCGTGCAGTCCGCGGCGCCGAAGTGGGGGGCCCGCCAGGCGCGCATCAACTCCATCAGTCCCGGGATAATCGCCACCCCGATGGGGCGGGCCGAACTGTCCGACGGTTCCACCGGCGAAATGATCGCTGCCATGGCTGCCGACGCCCCGGCAGGTCGACTAGGGACCGTGACCGACGTCGCCGCGGTCGCGGACTTTCTGCTGTCCCGCGCGGCGAGCTACATCTCCGGCGCGGACATCCTCGTCGACGGTGGGGTGGTCGCCAGCATGCTCTACCCGAAGACGCCTGCCCCGAAGTGATGTCTAGCTTGGGTCTGGGGGATGGTGGCCCGGAAGACTCGAGCGGGATGGGTGTGTGCGGCCTCGATGGCCGCCCTGACGGCCGACGACGCCGACTTCGCCAACGTGATGAAAACTTGTGTCGTGCACCGTAACTGGGTAAGGCGCGGGGCGCTCTATCGCGCTGCGCGAGCGGCGACCACATCAGCGACGTGCCGCCGACTTGCGGGTGCTCCTCCTCGGTGCGGGTCGCGTGGGCACCCTCTGCGTGGTCTGCGGATCCGCCAAGGCGGGCGTCGTAGCGATGGCCGGCGCAACCCATCGGTGCAAGAAGGCTCGCAGCTCGGGGCCCTGATGCGGCGGGCGTCCCGGGTCGATGACCAACGATTGGAAGATACGCAGCATGAACTCGACCAAGCCGTCGAGATCGCCGTCGGCGAAGCCAGCCTCGTGCCAGTCCACGGCGAAGCGGCCTAGTAACGAGCGTCCGAAGGACAGCGCCATGTCGGAGGTAACTCCCGCGGAGAAGGCGCTGGCCTTACCTGGGGTCAAGAGGAGGCCCAGGTATCTCTCGTGGGGGAGTCGTTCCAACGTGTGGGCGATGCCCTCGACGACCGCTTCGGCCGGATCGTTGATATTGCGGACATGTCGGGTCAAGCTGTCGAGGAATGGGCCCACTTCGGAGACCGAGGTGGCGAACAACAACGCCTCCGTGCTCGGGAAGTAGCGGTATACCGTCTGTCGGGTGACACCCACGTCCTTGGCGACGTCGGAGATGCCAAAGTCCTTACCCGAGCGATCAATCCGTCGTTTCGCGGCCTCCAGGATGCGGGCAATCGCCTCGTCGTCGTCTGCCGGGGTCGTCCCAGACCAACCGTGGGTGCGCATCAGCGGTCGAGATCGCAGTCGGACATGGGCGCAACGCTACCGCGGGTGGCAGGCTCCACACGGCCATGCAGAATCTTGAGACCATGCACATAGTCGGAAGTGTATGGTCGGGTTGTTGCCGTCGAACGTAGGAGACCCGTGAGCATTGACAACGAAGTCCACACCGGTGTCTGGGACACCGAATTGACCCGGCGGGCGCTGCGGGTGGTGCTGGACGAGACCACCGAGATGGCAGACGAGGTGCTGCGGGTGCCGCTGCACTACTACCGCGACCCCAAGATCACCGAGATCGAGGAAGCTCAGATCCTGCGCAATACCCCTCTCGCGATCGTCTCCAGCGCTCAGGTTGCCCATCCCAACGACTACGTCGTCAGGTCAGTGCTGGGTGATTCGTTGCTCGTCACGCGAGACAAGAACGGTCGCAGCCACGTCTTTCTGAACTACTGTCGCCACCGCGGTGCGATACCCGCCTGCGGTGCCGGCAGCGCGGCCCGCTTCACCTGTCCCTACCACGCGTGGACCTACAGGAACGACGGAACTCTGTTCGCCGTGCCGGGCAACGCAGGTTTCTCCGGGATGGACAAAGCCGACTACGGGCTGGTCGAGCTACCGAATCAGGAACGCCATGGGTTCATTTGGGCGGTGCTCAGCGCTGACGCCGACATCGACGTCGACGCTCATCTGGGACCTCTCGCCGCCGATCTCGCGGCGCTGGACTATGCGTCGTTTGGTTATCACGACTTTCGCGAGTTCACCTCCGAGGTGTCCTGGAAGGGAGCCCTGGAAGCCTTCGCCGAGGGGTATCACTTCCCCTTCGTCCACGGCGAGAGTGTGATCGGGCAGAACGCCATGGCCAACACCTCCATCCACGACGCCTACGGCAAGCACCATCGGATGGGGTTCCCGTTCAACTGGATCACCAACGTGCAGAACGATCCGACCGCATCCCTGGATGTTCGAGACAACATGGGCGTCATCTACTGGATCTATCCGAACCTGATCCTGGCGAACAGTTCGGTGGGTGTGGAGGTCATCGACATCCTTCCCGCCGGATCCCCCACACGATGCACGGTCCGGCACAGCTGGCTGGCCCGCATGCCCGCAACGAACGAGGAGACCCGCGCGGGCTACGACATGATCTTCAACGCCGTACACGCTGCCGTGCGCGATGAGGACTTCGTGATGCTGCCCCAATGCGGTGAGGGGGTGCGCCATGGCCAGCACGACCACATGGTCATCGGCCGCAATGAGATCGGTGTGCAACACATGATCCGCACCTTCGCCCACGAGCTGGGTGTCGCCTTGGAGTGAAGGGTGGCGGGGCGTCGAAGGTCGTCAGGGCCACCGGCGCGCCAAACCAGTGAGCTACCGCGGCTTTGCTGAGTCCCCGCATTGGGCAGCCAGCACAGGTCGCCTTTCCTACAGAGTCCAATGGCAGGGTGTACGTGCGAACCCTCTCGGCTAGGACTGTCGGTGCGCTGACTGCTGGCGACGTGTAGTGCAACGTGCCGAGCTAGCGAACCAGATGGTCGCGCTGGCCACGGCGACCAGGAGGGCGGGATGGGTGGCGACGACGAGGACCCGGTCCAGCCGGGTCATCTCTCCGACCGCTGCTCCCATCGCCGCGGCGTGGTTCGGGTAGTCCGTGTGCAGCTCTTGGGCTTCGCGGAACACCCAGGCGGTGAACCACATGAACACCACCAGATACGTCGCGCCGACGGCGGCCGCCCAGGCGACGCGCCCGCGCCCACGGGTTCGGGCGGTCCGATCCAGCGCCCACGCCAGCAGCGGCACGGACCACACCCAGTGGTGACCCCACGCCAGTGGCGGGACGGCGCAGGAGAGCAGACCGGCGATGGTGAGGGCCAGCAGACGTTCACCCGCGCGTTCGGCACGTTGGGCGGCGAGCAGGGCGAGCCCGCTGATGAGCACGACACCCGCCAGCCACCACGCGATGGGCATCGGACCGGGGGAAGCCATCGTGGCGACGATCCCCCCGACGGAGTAGTTGCCGACGTGGGTCAGCGGTCCGATGCGGTCGGTTTGAAAGGCGGCGTGCAGCCAATACGCGGCCGAATCGCTCGGGAGGATCAGCCAGCCGAGCGCTACGGTGAGCGCCGCGGTGCCGGCCGCAACGGCCGCTGCCCGCCACTGCCGGGTCAATAGAAGGTAGGGGATGAACACGACCGCCGTCAGCTTGATCCCAGCTGCGACGCCAACTGACCACCCGCGGAGCCGAGAGTCGTTGGCACGGGTCACATCCCATGTGACGACCGCCATCAAGACCAGGTTGACCTGACCTTGCCAGAGGGTTCCCCGAACGGCCTGGACGTCTAGCGTTACGAGCGCCAGCGCCACACTGAGTAGGAGCAGGCGCAGCTCGGGCCGCCAGCCCAGGGTGGTGGCGCACCGCCAGATCGTCGCGACGAGCGCGGTGAACGACACCAGCAGCCACAGTGCCTTCGCGACCGCGGAAGTTAGCAGCGCCAGTGGGAGGAAGGACATGGCCGCGAACGGCGGGTAGGTGAACCAGCCGCCGGGCGGCAGTTCCGCGGCATAGAGCGGTTGGCCGTGCAGCACCTGTAGTGCGCCGTGACGGTAGACCTCGAGATCCCCGCCGTTGGTGAACAAGCCCATTCGGGGGCCGGCGAGGAACGGCACCAGGGTCTGGTGGACTCCCACGGCGACCACTGCCGCCAGGCCGGCCGCGGCGACCGCCGTCCACGACAGCGTGCGGCGGTCATCGGGGTGGCTGATCAAGCCCGTCCTTCGTTGGGCGGTCTAGGTAGTCGTTCAGGTACCCATTAGACACTGACGCTGGTTGGCCGTACGTGGACATCGGTCAACTGCTCGGTGCTGGTACGGGGCGGACTCGAGGCAGGCAGGGGTCACCTCACACCCCGCCATCTGCGAAAGTAGACCTCGTGAGTGATCAAGGGGCGGGGATTGGGTCTTGATCGTCGCGAAGCTGTTCAGGTTTCATGTCGAAGGCGTTCTGCACGTTCTTGTTTCGTGATCCCAGCCCGTCGGTGGTCTTCTTCGTCCACGGCGCCTCTATGAGGGACTTCGTCTCTTCGATCATCGACGTGGGCTCGAGGTTGCGGTAGGAGTCGATCTCTCCGGCGGCCAGTGCGGTGAGCGTGGCGTAGACCGGTTCGGGATTGAACTGGGCTCGCGGGAAGGCCAACTTGGAGTAGTCGTAAAGGCGCTGGGTGGGATCGTCGTCCCAGCTCTCCCACGTCTGGAAGATGCGATCGTTGAAACCGGTGAGGAACGGGCCGGGGTTCATCGTCGCCACTTCCACGCCGAATTCCTGCAGTTCGTCCTTCATGCTCTCGGCGATCGCTTCGACGGCATGCTTGGACGCCGAGTAGATACCGGTGAACGGGTTGACGTTGAGCCCCTCCCGCGACGAGACCCAGATGATGCGTCCGGTACCCCGTTTGGCCATCTGCTTGGCAATGCCCTGGGTGAGCAGCAGCGGGCCGGTGACGTTCACTTCGAACTGGTGGCGGATGTTCTCGGCGGGGACGTCGACGGTTGATCCGCCTTCGCCGACGCCGGCGTTGTTGACCAGGATCTCGACGCCCCAGTCGAGAGCTTTGCGGCGATCGCCGTCGTCGGTGACGTCGAGCTTCTCCACGTGTAGCGTCACACCGCGCTGGCTGGCCTGCCGCTTGAGGGTTTGCACCTGGCCGTAGATCTCGACCGAGGCAATGACGTCAAACCCCTTCTCGGCCAACCGCATCGCCACCTCATGACCAAAACCGGTTCCAGCACCGGTAATCAACACCTTCTTCAGCACAGAGCCGCTCACGGTAGCGCGTCCTTTCCAGACGAGACTTGTCTATCCTGGCAGGGAATGTTGCGAACACGTTGTTGCACAACTAAATCCAGCCCAAAGGGCGAGTGCGCCGTGATGCGCAGAGGTGCGCGGGCCGGCGGAACGCTTGGTGGGCTGGACTCCATCACGGTAAGGGAGGCCAACCCGCCGGTAAAGGACCCAGTTGCACACGGTCGTTGTGCAAAAATGCACGAGTGAGCGAACGGAACGGGGCGCCAAGTCGGGTCGACGTCAACAAGGTGCGAGCCGATGACTTGCGCATCCTGGCCGCAGTGGCCAACACCGGTCGGCTCACCAAGGCCGCCAACGCTCTCGGCGTCGATCACTCCACCATCTCGCGACGACTCAACGCCCTCGAGAAGGCGTTAGGAGGAAGGCTCGTCGAACGGGGACCTGACGGTTGGGACCTGACCCCCCGCGGTCGCTCCATAGTCCAGCACGCCCGCGCTATTCAGGCGGCAGTCGAGTTCGCCGTACGGACAACCGTGGAATCTCCGCCCGGCAGCCTTGACGGCACAGTTCGAGTCGTCGCGCCGGACGCTTTCGGCGCCTTGTTCGTCACGCCGGCACTCATGCGGATTCGGGAGCAACATCCCGCGCTCGAGGTCGAATTAGTCACTGGCGCGCGGTATTTGACGCTGAGGAACATCGGCTTCGATCTTGCCTTCACGGTGGGCAAGAGACCTCACACGACATTGGTCACCGAGCATCTGTGCGACTACGACTGCGGTTTCTACGCCAGTGACTCGTACGTGCTGAAGCACGGTGATCCCGCAACGCTGTCGGAGTTGAGACGGCACCCTCTCGTCTATTTCATCGAGTCTCTGCAGACGGTCGACGAAATCAACCTTCAGGACTATGTCGAGGACGCGCCGCCGATTGGTTTTGCTTCGACCAACATCTTCGCCTTGCTGGAGGCCACGCGGCACGGGGCCGGGATCGGGCTCATCCCACGGTTCGTCGCAGCCACCGTTCCGGAGATTCGTCCCGTTGGTCCCCCTCTGCGACCCAGGCGTGTGGCGGTGACACTTGCCGCACGCAAGGACGCATTCGCCCGACCCGACGTGCTCGCAATAAGAGATGCGGTTCGCGACGAAGTGCGGATCCGCGGTGACGAACTCGTGGGGCGGCAATGAACGACGTAGACGGGGCGGTCACATGACCGGGACCGCTCATCCACGGATCTTTCGACCCTGGTTGGCCCGGGCGGTGACACGTTGAATCGTCGACATGGGATCTCAACAGATGGACGTACCGAACCTGTCCGGCACGTTGGCGGTGGTCACCGGCGCCAGCGACGGGCTGGGACTGCGGTTGGCGGGGCGCCTCGCCCAAGCGGGAGCGGAGGTGATACTGCCGGTCCGAAACGAGCGGAAGGGGGCCGACGCGGTCGCGTCGATTCTGCACGAGACGCCGGGGGCGACGGTGTCCACGCGCCGACTGGACCTGTCGTCGCTTCAGTCGGTGGCCGACCTCGCCGGGCAACTGCTGGCAGAGGACCGGCCCGTCGACGTGCTGGTCAACAACGCCGGGGTGATGACGCCGCCCCGGCGACAGGTCACCGTCGACGGGTTCGAGCTGCAATTCGCCACCAATCACCTTGGCCACTTCGCCTTGGTGGCGCAGATCCTGCCGCTGTTGCGCAAGCGTGGCGCCAGGGTGACCACGCAGTCGAGCATCGCTGCGAACCAAAATGGCATCCATTGGGATGACCTGCAGTGGGAGCGCAGTTACTCGACGTCGAGGTCGTACTCGTCGTCGAAGATCGCGTCGTCGCTCTTTGGCATGGAGTTGGACCGCCGCAGCAGATCTGGCGCGTGGGGGATCACGAGCAATGTCGCGCACCCCGGGGTCGCCGCCACCAATTTGCTTGCCGCACATCCCGAGATGGGCAGAGCGGGCGACGGTATCTCGGTGCGATTGATCCGTACCCTCGCGCGGGTGGGAGTTCTCGGTACTGCAGAGACGGGAATGCTGCCTGCGCTGTACGCGGCGACTAGTCCTCGCGCCGGCGGCGGAAAATTCTACGGCCCAAGCGGTTTCATGCACCTGCGCGGCGAGCCGGCAGAACAGCGGCCGTACGAGTGCATGGCGGACGCGCCGGCGGCCGCGCGGATCTGGGCCATCTCCGAGGAGCTCAGTGGTGTGCGCTTTCCCGAATGAGTGTTCACTGTGACGATGGACCGCAAGCAGCTCGCCGACTTCCTGCGCAGCCGCCGCGAGGCGTTGCAGCCCGAGGACGTCGGGCTGGGTCGAGGCCAGCGACGGCGTACCGCCGGACTGCGGCGCGAGGAGGTCGCAGCCCTGAGCGACATGTCCGCCGATTACTACAGCCGTCTCGAGCAGCAGCGCGGACCGCGACCGTCCACCGAGATGCTGGCCGCGATCGCCCGCGGGCTTCGGCTGTCACTCTCCGAGCGGGATCACCTCTTCGGTCTCGCCGGGTTTGCCGCCCCACCGCGCGGAGCAAGCTCCGATCACATCGGCCCGGGGCTGATGCGCATCTTCGACCGGCTCGCCGACACCCCGGCCGAGATCGTCACCGCGCTGGGTGAGACGCTCGCGCAAACCCCAGCGGCCGTTGCGCTTTCGGGAGATCTGACCAGCTTCCCCGGGTTGCAGCGCAGCATTGGCTATCGCTGGTTCGCCGACCCGCACGGCCGGGACCGCTACCATCCCGCCGACCATGACAAGCTCTCGCGCGGCTTCACCGCGAACCTCCGAATGGCCTACACCAACCCCGCGACCCGCAGCCGTGCCACCGCATACCTCGAGGCCCTCCTCGAGTGCAGCCCCGAGTTCACCGAACTCTGGCATCGGCACGAGATCGTCGACTCCTACGACCAGGCCAAACGCATCCTGCATCCCGAACTCGGCCTGCTCGAACTTCAGTGCCAGGTGCTCACCGATCCCGATCAAGGACACTCGCTGCTCGTCTTCACCGCCACCCCCGGAACGCCGAGCCACGGCAACCTGGCGCTGCTGACCGTGGTCGGCCACCAATCGCTGGGCCACACGAACGCCGAGTAGTTCATCGCTAGTCCAGGTCGGCGAGGGTTCGTCGCGCGGCTTCGAGTTCGGCTTCCAGCGCGGCCACCCTAGCGGCCTGCTGCACCCGAGCTTCTTCGATGACCTCGTCAATCGGCGTCGAGAGATCGTCGTGCAGTTCCTTCGCCGCCCGTGAGACTGCGGCCGCGGCGACGGCGAGGTCGCGCGCCAGGAACGTGTTGCCCTGCCTGAGCTCAGCGCGCCACTCGCCGTCGGCCGTGCCCGTGACAGTCAAGGTCAATTCGAGGGTCTTGGCCTTCCGGCCCGTCGACTTCCGTGGGGCCTTGACGGGGCGGGCGTCGGAAGACGGGACCTGGGGGGACGGGGCCTCGGTCGACTGGGCTTCGGGCATCAGGGTGTCTGCGGTCATCGGTGCGGTTCTCCTTCAGACGGGTCGCCCGCGACGAGCGGGCCGGTGCGCGACCCATTAGAACACGCGTTCGAGGCCCGGGGGCCAGCGGTCCAGACGCCGACGACGGTGGGGCGCCGGGCTCGTGTGACGCTGCCCCCGGGATGTCTCCGTCCCCGCCCGAGGACTCACCCCGCCATCGTCTCTTGTTGCTTGACGGCGGTCCGTCGGGGCTGGCATGGCGTCTCCCTTAGCGGGCGACCCCGTGTTGCCGGCGTTGAATTTGCACGCTGCCGCTCTGCCGTCCGGTCTCCGTACCGATGTCGTTGAGCGGCCCACTGCTCAAAACCATTCCGATGCAATGGTTTTGGAAGCCAAACTGTGACCGAATGTCGTCCCCGGAGCTCATTGTGGTCGCAGGTATCCACTGTTAACTTCGACCAATCCAAGGCCCTAGACCCGGCAGGATCATCATGCACTTGCGCCCATCACGCTGTCGTCCAGTCCGAATTCGAACCACGTCCGGTGCCGTGCAATGTGCACTCTTCATGGCGCTACCTACCGCCGCGGCCCTCCTGCTCGCGCCCGCCACCAGGGCGACGTTCGAGACGACCCCC
Organism: Mycobacterium yunnanensis; assembly: GCF_025823185.1. Lineage (GTDB taxonomy): Bacteria > Actinomycetota > Actinomycetes > Mycobacteriales > Mycobacteriaceae > Mycobacterium > Mycobacterium yunnanensis. Next base: position 254,532 of record NZ_JACKVK010000013.1, on the reverse strand, counting down.
ACTGCCTCAGATGAATTCAACGGCAGCCGCGGCTACGCGCCCGACGCTGCGATCTGGGGCTATGACCTCGGAGGTGGCGGATGGGGCAACCAAGAGTTACAGACCTATACGAAATCGCCGGCGAACGTCAGTCTGGATGGCCAGGGGCACCTGGCCATCACCGCTCTGCGGTCGGGGGCCGGCTACACCTCGGCCCGGCTGAACACCAGCGGAAGGTTCGCCTTCACCTACGGCCGTGTCGAAGCCAGCATCAAGATGCCGGCGGGCAAGGGGCTCAACTCGGCATTCTGGATGTTGGGGGCCAGCAACGGCACCGTCGGTTGGCCAGCGTCCGGCGAAATCGACGTGGCGGAGTACCTCGGTAACGGAGCGAGCTATCACGTCGGGCTGCACGGCCCCCCGCTGCAGTCCAACGCGGCTGACCCGTATGCGCAATGGCAAACGGGGGCGGACCCGTCGACGGGGGCCAATCTGAGCGCCGGCTATCACAGCTACTGGGTGAACAAGGAACCCGACCGAATCTCCGTGGGCATCGATGGCATGACGACGGGCATGGTCGCGCGGTCGGACCTGCCCGCTGGGAACGCGTGGGTATTCAACACGCCGTCCAACATCCTGCTCGACGTCGCGGTCGGCGGGAACTTCGCAGGAGCGGTCCCGTCCGCCACGAAGTTTCCCGCCACCATGCTGGTGGACTACGTGCGTTTCTACGCCTATACCGGGCCGTCGACGACGGCTGTCCCGGCGGCGAACGTCACCGCGGGTGATCCGAGCGCCGAAGACGGCGGTGGTCACCACCGGTAGGGCTACACTCGCCGGAATGTCCGGCGAAGAGGTGCCCTGCCGATGTGGCCACTCGAATGCTGCGCACGAGCACTACCGTGCCGGTTCCGATTGTGCGCTCTGCGACTGCCCACGATTCCAGGCGTCTCAGGCAGCTCGATAAGCCTCGACGTCACTGCAACCCAGCCCGGTTGAATGCGAAGATCGTCGTCACGTCGTCTCGTTCGTGAAGCGTCCAATACGGGCTGCGCCCCATCCGGTCGACGAAATCAGCGACCGCGTTCGGACCGGAGATGCCGTAGTACTCGAGTGCCCGCACCGCTTGCCGATCAACCACGACGTAGGTGTTGCCGGCGAAGGACGCGGCCGCCCTGGTCAATTGGACGAACTGCCCGGCCGATAGATAGTCCTGTTTCAAGCTGGGTGCCACACCGAGGATGGTTTGGTCGAAATCCTTGTCGCGCTGCGCAAACCGGACGTAGTCCGATGATGCCCTGGTCGGCAGCCCGACGGGATAGAGGCTGAAGATCCTGACTGGAGCCGTCTCGCTGGCCATCAGTTCGTTCCCCATGGTCACCTGAGATCGGTACTGAGTGACCAACGACCACAATCCGTAATACCCCTGTAGGCCCGCGGCGGTCGCCACGCACCCGAGAGTGACCGCGCCGGTGAAGACGGATTGGTTGAGCAACCGTCGGGGGCCCTGCATCGTCACGGCTTTGACGACCAGCGGAGCGATGAGAATTGCGCACCCCGGCACCGCGTACAGGTAGACCCGGAAAATCGCCTCCCCGCCGTAACTCTGACCGAACAACAGGGCGAACGAGCTGAATGCCAACACGGCCGCAATCAGGCTCGGTTTGCCTCGGCGCCACCACACCACGGCACACACGGCAGCGAGAAGGATGACCCCGGCAGACAACGACCTGCACGTGACCGACGTGAAGACCTTGCCGAAGGTGCCGTCGAACTCGACGTTGCTATTCGCATTCGCCAGGGGGTTGAACCCCGACAGGATTCCGTACGGCGCAATGATGGGAATGCGTGGGACTAGGTAGGCAAGCAGCAATGCCATGAACGGGATCGGCAGCAAGCGCGGGCGAAGCCGCTTGGTCACACCGAGGACGATGGCGACACCGCACACCCAGTATGGGGTCAGCTGATGGAGGGGCACCAGGGTCGCGAACAGCGGTATCGAGAGGTAGCCGGCAGCGGGCCTGCTTCGGGATGTGATGAGAAGGGCGAAGATGCCCAGCGCCATGACGAAGGCAATCGCCTGCGGCGCAAAGTAATCCTGACCCACCCAGTTCACCAACTCGGCGAACATGGCGGCGGTGAGTGCCGTCCGCGAATCGTGCCCGATGAGTCGAGCGATTGCGAAGACCTCCACCGCGATCAGCACGTGTACAAGCGGTGTGAAGACGTGTGCCACTTCGATCGATCCCACACCGGCGACGTCGCCGAACCACGCGAACGCGGTGAAGAAGCCGGGCCACTGACCGTAGATGTCGGGAGCGGCGGGTAGCTCGTGGGTGCGTTGGACGTAGTCGATCACTCCGAGGTGCTTGTACAACCACCCATAAATGGGGACGTCGGTCACGAGGGTGACCGTCAGTCGTTGGACGACGATGGCCGCCCCTAGTGTCAGCGCCGCGGTACGTAAACGATCCTGCCGCAACGCAATCCCGAACGCCACGACGACGGCGAGCGTACAGGCGACGAGCAATGGCCCGGTGCCGACGAACAACAGGCCGAACTGCGAGTACGGCACGGCACGCAGGCCGCTTAGGGTCAGCGACCACGTGACCACCGCGACCGTCAGCAGCATCAGCGCGGGATTGGCCCGAATGGCACCGCCGACCACGACCGAGCGAGCCCGCAGGTGTCGGGCGGTCACCGCGGTCGGCCGACGAAGTACGGGCAGCGGCAGACTGCGTGCATCGCGAAGAAGTAGCCCGCCCACGACCACGAGCAGCGCGGCGACCAGTTGCGTTGGAGCCCAGAGGTGCAACCACGCCAACATCGTGGTCGTCCCCGCTACCACCGCCATACCGACAATCGGGACCACCGCGATGATGGCGGGTAGGGGGAGCGTCACGAGGGTCACGACGGCCATCCCGGGCCCGATGAGGACGAACGCGGCGAGTAGTACGCCGCGCACCGCAGGCGGTAGGGGTGCAAGTGACATCATTCCGCAGCCAAATACCAACGGTCCCAGCCACTGCCACGCGCTCGCAGGCATCGATCGGTGCCTGCCGGCGTGGCCGACGTCCTCGCCGGTCGACACCCGGGGCCTCTCGACGGTTGCGGCCATGTCCTTCGTCACGACGTCACCCGCACCCAATCCACCAGCATGGTGGACTCGGTGGGCGTCCGTGATGTCGCCGGCCCCGGGTACTTTCCGCCAACTGCGACGTTGAGCAATAGGTAGAACGGCTGGTCGAATACCCACGTCTCGTGTGCATCGACGTCGGCAGCGGTAAAGGCGCACGTCACGTGCTGGTCGACTCCCATGGAGATGCGGCCGGGGGAGCGTTGCACCCAATAATCGTGAAAGTCGGCGGAGAACGGGTCGTCGCCCACCGTGTTGCCGCTGAGCTGATAGTCACCACCCGACACCGTCGGGCCGTGAAGCGCGCAGTTGCTCGTCATCGCATCGTTGATCGTCTCCACCACGTCGATCTCGCCGGACCGTGGCCATCCGACGCCGTCGATGTCGGTGCCCAGTAACCAGAACGCCGGATGAATGCCGTCGCCTGCGGGGACGCGTATCCGGGCTTCGGCGCGACCGTTGGTGAACGCGAGCGAGTTTCGTGTCGTGATTCGTGCCGACGTGAAGCTTCCGTCAGCTTCGCGAACCGCAGTGATGGCGAGGTGGCCGGAGCCGTCAAGCTGCACGTTGGCGCGATCGTCGGTGTAGGTCTGAACTTCGCCGTTGCCCCAGCCTCCGCCTCCGAGGTCGTAGGACCAGGTGTTGGAATCAGGCGCCGAGCCCGACGCCCCGTCGAACTCGTCGGACATGGTGGTGACGGGCCCCACCGGGGCGGCCTTCGCTCTCTCAGCACTGAAACCGGCAAGGGTCACCAACCCGATCGATATCAGTGCGAACGCCGCCGTCGACCTCCGTCCGGGACCGCCTTGACGCTTGCCACCATCGTCCGGCTGAGGTTCTGGCCGCAGGGAGGCTCGTTGATTCGCACCGTCGGTGCGACTACTGGCGACCAGGTGAACACTGCAGACGAAGCCCAGGATGACTGCGTATGCGGACAGACGCTCGACTCCACCGGGGCCGAGGCCCAGTTGCCACTTGTTGGAATAGGCAAAGTAGCCGATGAAGCCCAGGAACGCGAATGCCGCGGCGAGTGCGGGTAGCCGGCGTCGTATGTCGGTGAAGGTGCTCAGGCCGCCTGCCAGTGCGGCACAACTGCCGAAGATCAAGAAGAGCGTGGCGCCGAGCGAGTGCAGCGGCCAGTTCGCCTTCGACGTCACCAACCCGACGATCACGGCGCCGACACCCGCCAGGAGGAGGAAGGTCGCCCCGATGAGGCGAGCCGAGCCGGTCGGCTGTTCCCACACCGCCGCCGCGGCCAGTGCACAACCGAGAACGACGAACGAGATGTTGATCAGAAGGGCACTGCTGCCACAGGGGGCCAGTCCGGTCGGGCCGCAGTAGGGTAAGCCGAGATCGCTGATGAAGTTCCTTGAATAGCTGTAGTTTCCGTCCCACGTCGCGGCCACGACGAATTCGCACACGAAGAATTGAAGTGCGGCCGCCATCAACACGATTGGCCGCAGCGTCGATGTACGTAGATTTCGGTGTGGCGTGCTGTTGCTTCGCATCATTGATCTTTCGCTTCATGCATGAAATGTCGTCCAGGCTCGTGCGCCACGTTGTCGAGCGCGGTCTGGATGACGGTCGGTGAAAAGACGTTCGCGTGAAAGGAGGCGGTGACGTCGAAGTCCGCCCCACGGTGGGTGATGGTGAACACGATGGCCTCCGGTGCCTTGGGTTCGTTCACGGCGTTGTAGAAGCGCTCGGCCCGGCCGCTGAGCCACATCTCGGACCCGGGGAAGGTCTGTCCAATGTCGGAGAAGGCCAGTCGTGCCCGGGGGTGTGTTGGTACTCGAGTTTCCTCGACGTAACCATCGCCTCGACGGTAGCGGCCGCGAAAACTGCTGGTGCTCATAAGGAGTGCCGCCAATGGTCTGCCGCAGGCTGCCGCCTCGCTGATCGCTCGATTGAGGAGCCGCGGGTCACCGGGGTCGGCAACCGGCAGGTCGAGGCCCGACACGAAGTTGCCGAGCACTCTGCGGGCTGCCGGTAGGTAGCGACGACAATCGAAGATCACGTTCACCGTGGGTGCCAATTCGACACCACACGAACGCATTTCGGCCACGATCGAGCTGAATATGATCGATGCAACGGATAGCCCTGGTGACACGCGGTCGCGATGGCGCCGCAGTTCATCGGTCGTACCGCCGTTGGTCCTGGCGGCGACAACCGCCGGTAGCCGACTCCACGGTAGGGTCGGCTCATCCTGCCCGGCGATGGCGATTGCGGCGGCGCCGCGGCGGGCCCGTAGCATCGCACCGGCCCGACGCGGATCGGAGCCATAGAACCCGGCGATGGCCCTCTCCAACGGATGATTCGTCCCGCCGCCGAAGCTCCAATCGGGGTACGCGTGAGGCAAGGGGCGCTCGCCGAGGACTTGATTGATCATCGTGATCAGTCGCCCATCGCCAAGGCCGTGGCACATGTCGAGAATCAGGTAGTCGCCTGCCACAGCGACGCTGATGGCGTTCTTGTGACCCACGCGGCGAGCCTGCTCGGTCAGCAAGGCAGGCAACTCGTCGACCGAACATGCGGGAAGCTCGACCAGATCTCCGAGGAAGCGGTCGGGATCATAATCCCACAGGTGCGACGTGATCGCCGGTATCAGACCGACGGGGGTACGTCCTGCACCCCGAACCGCCAACTCGCGCAACGTATCCGCGATTTCGTCCAATTTCGGCACGGAAATGGGTCCAAGGGCAGTGATCATTCGTGTATCGGCCCGCGTCATATCGAGGGCGCTCACGCTGACCGTGGTCATCGTTCGCCTCCTACCAAAGTGCTGAGACGGACTGACCGCGCTGGTGAGTTGGTGTTCAGTTCGAGCAGCCACCGAACGAGTGGACCGATCAAGACCACGGCCGCCAACGCCTCTGCCACCAGATACGACACCCCAACTCCTCTGACTCCCAGCGTGCCGGTGGTCATGGCGGTTCCGCCGATCACGACCACGGTCACCAGACACTGCGTGAGAACCGCGAGTGTCAGCCGGCGATGGACTCTGGCAAGCCCTACGTAGACCGCGCCCACGACGGTGAGCGGCATGAAGAAGGCGGCCAGGTGCAGCAGCGGCGTCCCCGCCTCGCGATAGTCGGTTCCGATCAGCCCGAGGGCGATTGGGGCGACGAAGGCCAGGCCCAACCCGCCGAGCAAGGCAGCGGCGGCGATCATCTTCGCGAAACTCGCAGACAGGCTGCCGATTCGGTCCGGATGCGCCGCGCACTCGGCGACGAACGGGCTGACCAGGAGACTCAAGACGATGTAGAACGCGCCGACGATCGACCACGTAACGGCAAAGTATGCACTCGCCTCCGGACCGATCCGAGTCACGACTAACAGCGGAACTACAAGAGGCGCAACGGAAGCGAGTGCGCTAATACCATATGAGGCCCCGAAGTAGTGCCATAGCTCGCGGCGCGGCGGCAGCGACGGTACCGCCGAATAGCGATCGTCGTAGCGCACCCGTCGCCGTATGGCGACCATCACCCAGATCACCGCGACGGCAGCGGTAAGGCCCCACGACATCGTGATCGCCAATGCACTACCCGTACCCGCCAGTGCCAATATCCCGACGAGCTTAACGGCACCATGAACGGTGTTCTTCGCCGCGCCCCACCGGGCCACTCCGAGCCCGGCCACCGTGTTGTCCAGAAGTGCGAACAGCGCGAGCACCGCGACGAAGGCAGGGTAGGTGACGAGTTCCCATCGTGAGTGGAAGAGGGCGGCCCGCGGCCCGAACGCGATCAGCCCGCACGCCAAGACGAGGGCGAGGCCTACGACCGCGAGATACCCGCGTCGCAAGAGCGGCGCGGCGCGGCGTCCCGCCAACGGTAGGAAGCGTTCGTACATCGCGCCGAGGCTCAGGTTGGCCAACGTCGCGAGCATGGTGGCCGAGAAGATCATGGCCGCTGCGACGCCGACCTCGGCCGCGGGATACAGCCGCGCGGCGATCGCCCAGAACGCCAAGCCAAGCACCCCGGTGCATCCGCTCGCGAGTACCACCGCCAGCGAGTTCACGCTGAGGTTCTTCACACTCGATGAAGTGCGGTGCACGTCAGCGCCCCCACAGGGGTGTCGCGCGTCGACCCTCTCGACGGGCCCCTCGATATGCCAACGGACCCTTGAAGATCGACATCAGCTCGATGAGCCCGATACGGGCGGGCAGATGCTCCGAGAGCTCGACCGGAGGGGTTGCCACCGTCGACATGCGATAGCTGAGCCGGACGAAGTGCGGGGCCTGGGCAACGGCGGTCCGGATGGCGAACCACATCGTCCGCGGATTCAGTGCGATCTTCGTGAGCCACGCACCAAGACCCAGACCGTAACCCCTGGCCTGCAGCGCGAGCGCGGCGTTGTCGGCGCGGTGGCGATGCCAGACCACGGCTGAGGGCTCATAGGCCAACTGCCAGCCGTCATCGAGGACCCGGAAGAACATGTCGAGGTCTTCGCCACCATTGGTGGGTGCGCCCACCCCGAGCGCCTCGTCGAAGCCGCCGAGTTTGAACATGACACTACGGCGCACGGCGAAATTGGCCCCAGTTCCGTAGATTCCGACTTGGAAGGGGAACAGGGGCACGTCGGCCGGGGGCGAATCCTTGTGGAAGACGCGAGGGGTACACGAGCTCGACCATCCGACCCGCTGATCGAAGTATGCCTGTGCCGGCGTGCGAAGCTCCCCGCTGGGCACGATTCCGGATACGCAGGCGACCGTGCAGCCACGGTTGAACCCTGCCACGATGCCCTGCAACCAGTACCGGTCCACGACCACGTCGTCGTCGGTGAACGCGACGATGTCGGTGGTCGCGGCCCGAAGTCCGGCGTTTCGTGCGCGGGACAGGCCGGGTCGGGGTTCGACGACCAACCGCAGGCGCGGGTCGGTCAATTCGTCGACGTACCGGCGGGTCTCGTCCGTATCGGCAGCGTTGTCCACGACGATGACGGAGAGACCCGCGTAGTCGAGTTCGAGGATCGATGCGAGCGCCACCTTGAGCATGGGCACCCGATCGCGAGTGCACACGACGACGGTGAGTCCGTCGGTCCGAGTCGGAGGCGTCGCAGGTGAATACGGCGGCAGATGCAGCCGGCTCACGGCCGCCCGGACCTCGGACGCGTCGACCTGCTCGTGGTCGACCCCGACTTCCACGAAACCCAACAAGTCCTGCCCGTTGCGGACCAGCAGCCGCGCGCGGCAATAGCCGGCTGCGTCGGCCAAGAGCAGCCGTGCAGTCCCATCGCCGAGACGGGCTACGTCGACGTCGCCGACCCACACTGCTGCAGGCCAGGTCGGTGGCTTCGTGAACGGCAGCGCCGGAAGCAGATCGGTAGCCGCCATCCCGAGAGCACTCACTGTGGTGCGCCAAACAGGACGACACGGCCGTGGCCGAGTCCATATCCGCAGGCGGTCAGCAGCAAGCCCGCAACCACCACCGCGGCTTGGGTGACGCCGTCAGCGGTGCGGCTGCGTAGGCCACGGCCGATTGCTCGGGGCAGCACCTGCAACGTGTACGTGCGTTCGCTGCTCAGGGCGTCACGAGCTCCGATCATGGAGGACACCAGTGCCTTCGACCTGCCCTCGTGATAGCAGCGGCGGGCAAAGTAGCCAAAGGTGGTGCGTTCGGCAACGACGGTGTGCTGCACGCGCATCGACGGATCGAACAGAAGCCGTGCCGTCGGCTCGTGTTGCGTGATCCGAATGCACAGCTCGGTTTCCTCACACCCTGTCGGCTTGCTGCCGACGCGACCGACCTGGGCGTTGAAACCGCCGAGTGAGGTGATCACCCGTCGACGCATCGACATGTTGCAGCCGATGAAGTTTCGTACCGGGGCCAGCGCGGTGGGCTGTCCGACATAGCTACAGCCGACGACCCAGTCGAATTCCTCGGGAAGCCAGCCGGGTCTGTCGAGCGGCCATTGGGGACTCGCGTACCCGCCAACCCCGTCGACCTCCGGGTGACGGTAGTGCTCCACCATCGCCTCGGACCAGCCGGGGTCGGCGCGGGCATCGTCATCGAGGAAGGCGACCACTTCGGTTGTCGCAGCATACATCCCGGTGTTGCGTGCACCCGACAATCCGCGCGCATGGCCGTTGGTCAGTACTCGTGGTCGTGCGCCGCCGCTCGGCGAGGCGGCGTACTGCGCGCAAGCCAGGGCGTACAGCTCCTCGTTGTGGTCGATGACGAGGAGGATTTCGTCCACGGCACGATCTTGAGCCAGCACTGAATCGACTGCGGCGCGGGTGTCGTCCCAGCGATTCATGGTGTAGGCGCAGATGACCACGGTGACCGAGATGTCTGGCGTGATCGAGATCGGTGGGGGTGCCATCGTCTGCTCGCTCATGCCGGTGATCCGGTCACGGCCGCGGTCGCGGCTGCGGTCTTGGCGGCATTGATGCGCATCGTCCGCCGAGACGGTGGGCGTTCCTTGAAGATCGTTCGCAGCACACGTAATCCATCACTTACGGCGTTCAGATGGCTTTCCCCGTGGATGCGGTCACTCTCGAAGCTCGGCACCTCCACGAGAGTCAGACCCAAGGCGTGGACCCGCACGTTGATCAAGGTTTCGATCTCGAATCCGTCGCCCCACTGCGGTTCGTCTAGGTCGACGCCGGGCAGCGTCAGCGTGGGGAGATGGCAACGCCAGAAGGCCATGTAGCCATAGCAGAGGTCTGTGAACGTCGCGCCAAACTTACGATTGACCATCGCATTCAACGCGCGATTGCCCATTCTCCGGCTGATCGTGATGTCGGTACTCCCGCCGCCGGCCGCGAAGCGACTGCCCTTGACCACGTCGGCACCGGCGATCAGCGCATCGACGAACAGCGTGATCTCCATCGGATCCGTGGATCCGTCGGCGTCGATCATGACGACGATGTCGGAGGTGGCTGCTTCAAATCCGCACACCAGGGCGTTGCCCTTGCCGCGCCGCGTCTGCATGACGATCTTTGCCGTCGGCCATAGGGTCCTGGCGACGTCGATCGAGTCGTCTGCTGAGTGACCGTCGACGAAGACGATCTCGTCCACGCAGTCCGGCATGCGTGCTGCGACTGCAGGTAGGTTCCGAGCTTCGTTCAGCGCTGGAATCACGACGGTGACGGTGCTGCGGACGTTCGTCAGCGCAGTTCCCCCGGGATCGGAGTCATCGTCGTACTCATCTTCGCGTGCTAGTGCGCTCATCGTGCCATTTCCTCTTCGTGGGTGGCGATTGGCTGCTTGGCTGAGCTAATTCGCACGTTGATGGTGATCGAGATGGTGGATCCGTGAGCCATCGGCTCGCGGAGGGTTCGTGCCTAACCGCAAGTGCTGCAGTCGAATTGGGTACTGTCCGTGCCTTTAGGCCGTGGGTGATGGCTGGCGTCGGCCGAGACGCTGGGCGGGTCGATCGTGCCCGCAACGCCGCCCGGTCAAACCCGAGCCGGGTCGGCAATGTCGTTGATCATGAAATCCGTTGGCTCACAGTGCTGGCTGACGGTGAGCGCCGGGTGGCTTGCCGTGCTTTGAACGATGCGCAGCGGCCACGTACCTGCAGAATGACCGATCGCGAGGATGTAGCGAAGCGCGCTGCTCCCAACCATGGATTACGACGAGTGAGTTCGCCGATGATCTGGGGCGATGTGGGGATTGACGAGCGAATCGAGTAATTGCTCCCGGCAAACACGGTATGCGGGAACGAATTCGTTGTGCAGGGTCTGATCCGAGGCTACGTGCCGGTGAGCACGACTGCAACACGAAACCCGTCCGATCGAGCAGTCGCTGCTCGTTGCTGCGCGCCGCGTCGAGCCGTGGGTCGAAGAACGCAACGCGCAACGGTGCAGATCTGGCAAAGGTCGCCGGCACTTACCAATGCGCTTCTGGGGTACGCTTGTCCGGGGATCAGCAGTCAGCGGCGAAGCAGAGGGCCCGGACTGGCTTCGAATCTTGCCCAACGACTGTGACGGAAGATTGCTCATGGGGAACGCAACGTCTAATCGTCTGATCGGCTCGTGACTGAATTCGGTGAGGCCACCTCGGCCAATCGGGACGATCATGATTCACGTGCACCGCACCGACTAGGGGAATGGTCGTGACGGCCCGACTCGAGGACGACGGCTTCATCACGGGGCGGTTGGGCGAGGTCTTCGTCGACTTGGTGGACACCTTGGTCAGCGAGTTCGAATCCGTGGACCTGCTGCAGAACTTGACAGAGTTCACGGTCGAATTACTGCCAATCGCCGCGTCCGGGGTGATGCTTGCCGATCCCCACGGCAGCCTGACGGTAGTGGCTAGCTCCCATGAATCTGCCCGTCTGCTAGAGCTTTACGAGCTGCAGACCCAGGAGGGGCCGTGCCTGGACTGCTTTCGGCTGGCCCAGCCCGTAGTGAACACTTCGCCGTCGGAGGCAGTTGAGCGCTGGCCCGTCTTCACCGCGGCAGCCCGTGGGGCTGGCTATGCGTCGTTCCATTCTTTGCCAATGCAGCTGCGCGACAAGACCATCGGCGCGATGACCCTCTTCTGCCAGTCGAGTTCCACACTGTCGACACGGGACGTCAAGTTGGGTCGAGCGCTCGCGGCGGCGGCGACGATCGGCCTGCTTCAAGAACGTGCCGGCCGGGAGAAGGACCTGCTGAGTGGTCAATTGCAGGAAGCGCTCAACAGTCGCATCGTCATCGAGCAGGCGAAGGGCGTCCTCGCCGAACGCAACGGGGTGACCGTCGAGGCCGCCTTCCACGCGCTGCGGCGACACGCCCGCGGGCGTGGGCAGAGCCTGCGCGGGGTCGCGGGTGAAGTGATCGCCGGTAAGTGGAACGGAATCTTCACTCCCTAGGTGACCTCTGGCGGTGACCACCGTCGAGCGGACCGCCACCAAGGGCACCGCGGCTGAGGCCGACGACGGTGGGGCGCCGGGCTCGTGAGACGCTGCCGGGATGTCTCCGTCCCCGCGTCGTGCCAGGGCCGCCGGACTGGCCCTGGGCTACCTGGCCGACGTGCTGTGGGCCGATCCGCAGCGGGGACATCCGGTGGCGGCGTTCGGCACGACGGCCGCGGCGCTGGAACGCCTGACCTACCGCGACGGGAAGGCCGCGGGGGTCGCGCACACTGGGCTCCTGCTCGGGTGGCTCGGTGTCCTCGGAGTGGTCGTCGAGCGCGTCGCCGCGCGCCACGGCTCCGGGTGGACGGCGGCGGTGACCGCGGCGGCCACGTACGTCGTCCTTGGCGGTACGTCGCTTGGCCGGACGGGGGAGGCGATGGCGCACCACCTCGACGACGGTGACGTCGACGCCGCGCGGGCGTTGGTGCCGTGGTTGTGCGGCCGCGACCCGAATTCCCTCGACGAGGCTGGCATCGCCAGGGCCACCGTCGAATCGGTCGCGGAGAACACGGCCGACGCCCAGGTCGCGCCGCTGTGGTGGGGTGCGATCGGCGGGGTGCCGGGGCTGCTGGTCTACCGGGGCGCCAACACCCTCGACGCGATGATCGGCCACAGGTCATCGCGCTACCTGCGGTTCGGTTGGGCGGCAGCCCGTTTCGACGACGTGGCGAACTATCTGCCGGCTCGGGTCTCCGGTGTGCTCACCGCGGCGTGCGCGCCGGTGGTGTCGGGGTCACCGGCTGCGGCCCTGACCGCATGGCGCCGTGACGCCGCCCGGCATCCCAGCCCCAACGCAGGGGTCGTCGAGGCCTCGTTCGCCGGTGCGCTCGGCGTCCGCCTCGGGGGGCCGACGCAATACGCCCATCGTCTCGAGGACCGGCCAACGCTGGGGCACGGGCGGGTACCGGACGCCGACGACGTCACCCGTTCGGTGCGGCTGTCCCGTTCGGTTCAGTTCGCGGCGGCCGCGGTGTCGATCGCCGTCACTGGCGTCGGCCGTACCGGTCGGCGAGCTTCTGCTGCGCGCTGAGCGGTGCCGACGTGGTGGCCCGTGCCTCGCCTTCGCTCTTCTCCCGGCGGCGCTGCTTGACCTCCGCCATCACGAAGTAGCCGACGCCGAGCGGCGCGACGATTCCGAATGCGATCCATTGGATGCCGTAGGACAGGAACGGGCCTGCGTCGAGGTGGGGCAGGCCGATGACCCCCAGCCCGCCCGGCTGACCGTCGACGAGTTGAAGATACGAGCCCGCCAGCGGCACGCCCGTCACCTGGGCGACCTGACCGGTGTTGATCGAGTAGACCTGCTGAATTCCGTTCTCGCGGAACGGGTCCTTGCCGGTGACGACCCCCTCGGGGTCGCGCAGTCGGGCGGTGATGGTGACGCTCCCGGACGGCGGGGCGGCGAAGTCGGGAACCTGCGTGCCGCGTTCGGGTTTGACGTACCCGCGGTCGACGAGCACGGTGGGGCCGCCGTCGACGCGGAACGGCACGAGGACCTCGTAGGCAGGGTCGCCGTCGACGACGCGCAACCGCACCACGACCTGCGCCTCGGGCACGTATGTGCCGGCGGCGGTGACCTGGCGCCACTGGTCACCGGCGGCCGCGGAATTCTGGTGCGGCAGAAGCGTCGTCAGCGGCACGGGGGGCTGCGACACCGAGTTCGAGATTTGTGCGTTCTCGCGTGACGTCGTGGTGTTCTTGCCGAGTTGCCACGGAGCGAGCACCGTGAAGCACAGGTAGGCAAACGCGATCGCGACGACGTAGAGCGCCAGCCATTGAGGCTTCAACAAGAACGCGAAGCGGCGCATCAGCCCGCTGCCTCGTGGTCCCGCAGCCGGTCGTCGACCCAGGCGTGCAGCCCCGGCAGCGAGGCGTCGATGACGGCGAAGGTCTCCTCGTAGTCCTCCAGGGTTCCGTAGTAGGGGTCCTCGACGTCGAGGGCGTGCGCGCCCGAGCGAGGGTCGAAGGACCGCATCAACCGAACGCGGTCCTCGGGGACGCCGAGATCGCGCAGGATGCGGACGTGGTTGCGTCCCATCGCGACGACCATGTCGGCCGCCACGTGCTCGTCGGAGACGTGAGCGGCGCGATGGCTGGTCGGATAGCCGTGCTCGCGCAGCACGTGCACCGCCCGCTCGTGGGCGGGATCGCCGACGTGCCAGCTGCCGGTACCCGCGCTGGTGACCCGGACCGACTCGGCGAGACCGCGTTCGGCGAGCTGATGGGCGAACATCTTGTCCGCCATGGGGGACCGGCAGATGTTGCCCGAGCACACGAAGGTGACGTGCAGAGTGGGTTCAGACACCGAGTGCCTCCCGCAGCTCGGCCATCGTCGCCACGTGCTTGAAGGCTTTGACACCGTCGGGGCCGTCGAAGTCCGACCGACCGTAACCCCATGCGACGACCACGGTGTCGATGCCGTGGGAGGCGGCGCCCAAGACGTCGTGGGACCGGTCGCCGACCATCAGCACCTCGTCGGGCAGCGGAGCGAGCTGGGCCAGGGCGTGGGCCACCACGTCGGCCTTGGACGACCGCACGCCGTCGGAGCTGGCCCCGGCGATCACCTCGAAGTAGTCCGCGATGCCGAAGTGCTCGATGATGCGCCGTGCCGTCACTTCGTTCTTCGAGGTGGCCACCGCCAGCCGGACGCCGGCGGCCCGAAGATCTGTCAGCAGCTCGGCGACGCCGTCGAAGAGGCTGTTCATGGACCAGCCGCGGGTGGTGTAGTCGGCGCGGTAGGCGGTGAACGCCCGCTCCGCGTGGCCGCCGAGACCCATCGCCGCGAGCGTCTGATGCATCGGGGGTCCCGCCACCAGGCCCGCCAAGTCGCCGTCGGGCACCGTGGCACCGATCTCGCCCAAGGCATGACGGAAGCTCGCGACGATGCCGGGGGCAGAGTCGGTGAGCGTGCCGTCGAGATCGAAGAGGACTAGGCGAGGACTCACCCCGCCATTGTCTCCTGTTCCGTGACGGCGGTCCGTCGCGGCTGGCATGACGTCTCTTTTCGCTGGTGACGTCGTAGGCTCTCGGACAGACGACGGCAAGGGAGGGACGGCGATGAGCGCGCGGCTGGTCGACGTGATCGAGGTGCTGGAACGCGCCTACCCGCCTGCCTTGGCCGAGGACTGGGACTCGGTCGGACTGGTCTGCGGGGACCCGTCCGAGCTGGTCGAGTCGGTGACGATCGCGGTGGACGCCACGGCGGCCGTCGTCGCGGAGGTGCCGCCCCGCGGCCTGCTCCTCGCCCACCATCCGCTGCTGCTGCGGGGCGTGGACACGGTGGCGGCGAGCACGGGCAAGGGCGCGATCCTGCACCAGTTGATCCGCAACCGCAGCGCCTTGTTCACCGCGCACACCAACGCCGACTCCGCGAACCCCGGGGTGTCCGACGCGCTCGCCGACGCGCTCGGGCTCGTGGTGGAGGACGTGCTGTCGCCGGTGTCGGACGGCACCCAACTCGACAAGTGGGTGGTCTTCGTTCCGGCCGCGCACACCGACGCCGTCCGCACGGCGCTGTTCGCCGCCGGGGCGGGCGCGCTTGGGGATTACTCGCACTGCAGCTGGACCGTCTCGGGCACCGGGCAGTTCCTGCCGCACGACGGCGCCGCTCCCGCGATCGGCGCCGTGGGTGCGGTCGAGTACGTCGACGAGGACCACGTCGAGGTGATCGCACCGGCCAGCCTGCGAGGACGGGTGCTCGGCGCGCTGCGGCACGCGCATCCCTACGAGGAGCCCGCGTTCGACGTGGTCACCCTGGCGTCGCTGCCGTCGGACGTGGGCATCGGTCGCGTCTGTGCGCTGCCGGTCCCGGAGAGCTTGCGCGCCTTCGTCACTCGGGTCAACCGCGGTCTGCCCGCCACCTCGTGGGGGGTGCGGGCGGCGGGGGACCCCGACGCCGTGGTGTCGCGGGTCGCGGTGTGTGGCGGGGCGGGGGACTCGCTGCTGGACACCGTGGCCGCGGCCGACGTGCACGCCTACGTCACCGCCGACCTGCGACATCATCCGGCCGACGAACACCTGCGCGCCTCCGACGTCGCCCTGGTCGACGTCGCGCACTGGGCCAGTGAATTCCCATGGTGCGGACAGGCCGAGGCGCTGCTGCGCACGCAATTCGGGGAAGCTCTGCAGGTGGACGTCAGCCCGGTCCGCACGGACCCCTGGAATCTAGAGAAGGACGACAGCACCACATGAAGGCCGACGAGAGACAGCAGCGCCTGGTTCTGGAGATCGCGGCGGTGGACGCCGAGTTGAGCCGGCTGGACTACCGCGCCAAGCATCTCGAGGAGCAGCAACGTCTCGACACCGTCACCGCCGAGCACCGCGCGGCCACCGACGCACTGGCGACCCTGACCATCGCGCTAGAGGATCTCGACGGGCAGGTCGCGAAGTTCGAGGGCGAGATCGACGCGGTGCGCAAGCGGGAGGACCGCGACCGCGGCCTGCTCGACGGTGGAACGGTCGACGCCAAGCACCTCGGCGAGATCCAGCACGAACTCGAGGCCCTGCAGCGCCGCCAGGAGAGCCTGGAGGATTCGTTGCTGGAGATCATGGAACGCCGCGAACAGCTGCAGAGGGAGTCGGCCGACCAGCAGGCCCGCATCGACGGGATGCAGACCGACCTCGCGGCCGCCACCGCGGCACGCGACGCCGCACTGGTGCAGATCGACCAGTCACGCCACGAGGCCTCAGGCCGCCGCGAGGAGCTCTCGGCCTCGGCGCCTGCCGAGCTGGTGGCGCTCTACGAGCGGCAGCGGGCCCAGGGCGGGGTGGGGGCAGGCCGCTTGCAGGGCAAGCGGTGCGGTGCGTGTCGCATCGAGATCGACAGGGGCGAGCTGGCCAGGATCTCCGCCGCCAAGGAGGACGAGGTGCTCCGGTGCCCGGAGTGCTCGGCAATCCTGGTGCGCGTGCGGGACTTCAAGGAATGAAGGTCATCGTCGAGGCGGACGGCGGTTCGCGAGGCAACCCCGGTCCTGCGGGTTACGGGGCGGTGGTCTGGTCGGCCGACCACGCCACGCTGCTGGCCGAACGCAAGGAGGGCATCGGGCGGGCCACCAACAACGTCGCCGAGTATCGCGGTCTGATCGCCGGATTGCAGGCCGCGGCGGAGGTGGGGGCGACCGACGTCGTCGCGAACCTGGACTCCAAGCTCGTCGTCGAGCAGATGTCGGGGCGGTGGCGGGTCAAGCACCCCGACCTGATCACGTTGCGGGAGCGCGCCGAGGAGCTCGTGCGTGGCTTTGGCACCGTGACGTTCGGCTGGATCCCGCGCGCCGAGAACGCTCACGCCGACCGGCTGGCCAACGAGGCCATGGACGCCGCCGACGGCGCCGCGCCGGAACCGGCGAAGGCCGTCTCACCCGCGGGCTGGAGCGGGGCCAAGGGTGCTCCGACGCGCATGCTCCTGTTGCGGCACGGGCAGACCGCCCTGTCGGTCGACCGCCGTTACTCGGGTCAGGGCGACCCTCCGTTGACCGAACTCGGACGTCGACAGGCCGACGCCGCGGCGCATTACCTCGGCGCACGGGGCGGTGTCGCGGCGGTCGTGGCGTCTCCACTGCAGCGCGCCCACGACACCGCGTCGGCGGCTGCCAAGGAATTGGGCCTCGACGTCACGGTCGACGAGGACCTGATCGAAACCGACTTCGGCTCCTGGGAGGGGCTGACGTTCGGCGAGGCGGCGCAACGGGATCCAGAGGTGCACCAAGCGTGGCTGCGGGACACCAGCGTCGCACCGCCCGGCGGTGGGGAGAGCTTCGACACCGTGGCGGCGCGGGTGGGCAGGGCGCGCACCCGGATCGTCTCGGAGTACGGCGACGCGACGGTGCTGGTGGTGTCGCACGTGACCCCGATCAAGTCGGTTCTGCGGATGGCGCTCGACGCGGGTCCGGGCATCCTCTACCGCCTGCACCTGGACCTCGCGTCGCTGTCGGTGGCGGAGTTCTATCCCGACGGGGGCTCGTCGGTGCGGTTGGTCAACCAGACGTCATATCTCGAGTGAGGCTGGGTAGCAGAACTTCGTCGACCAAGGCGCGCACCGTCTCCTCGGTGGGCGGTCGGTCCGCGACGAGGGAGCGGAACACCAGGTATCCCGGGAGCACGTCCCAGATCTCCGGGTTGATCGCCTCAGCCCGAATCTCCCCGCGTGCCACGGCCTCGCCGAGGACCTCCTGGATCACGACGGTGCGGTGGTAGACGAACTTCTCCTGCATGGCGGCGCTGAGGGCTTCGCTGCGGGACATCTCGTTGAGCACCGCGCGCATCGTGCCCGTGTGCTCTCGGCCCTGTGCGCGCACCGCCGCACCAATGGCCAGCAGATCGCCGCGCAGCGAACCGGTGCGTGGGGGGACTGCCGACTCGCGGGTGCCCTCGATGAACGCCGCGAGCACGAGGTCGGCCTTCGAGGGCCAGCGCCGGTACATCGTGGACTTGCTGGCCTTGGCCTCAGTGGCGACGGCTTCGACAGTGAGGCGCTCATATCCGTGCTGCTGCAACAGTTTCAGCGTTACGGCGAGCAGCTCGCACTCACGTGCGCTCCACGGGCAGCCCGACGTCGTCGCTGACGCATCCGTCGAATTGGAGACCATACCGCCACCTCGAGCGCAAGGGGTTGGGACGACTTGCACCGACCCGTACCGTACCGTACCGTCTCACACGTCGCTCAGGGTTTCGGCCAAGAGCGGCGGTCCGGTGCAGCCACGTCGCCGGCTGTCGAAAGGCGTAGTAGTGAGCAAGCTTTCGATCGGGCGCGTCCTGAGGCGGCAATGGACCGTCATCGTGGCCGTCGTGGTGGTCGCACTGGTGGTCTTCAGCGTCACCCGGTTGCACGGCATCTTCGGCTCCGACAATCAGGTGTCGCGGCCCAGTGCGGACGCCCTGGAGAACACCGGATACAACCCCAAGCGAGTCCTCTTCGAGGTGTTCGGCAGTCCCGGTGCGACGGCGACCATCAACTACCTCGACGAGCACGCCCAGCCCCAGCGCGTCGACGACGTGCCGCTGCCGTGGTCACACATGCTGACCACCGACGATCCGACGCTCTTCGCCGATCTCCGCGCTCAGGGTGACTCGGCCCCCATCACGTGCCGCATCACCGTCAACGGCATCGTCAAGGACGAAAGGTCCGCCAGCAACGTGAACGGATACATCGCCTGCCTGGACAAGTCCGCATGAGCCAGCACTCGACGGACCCGGATCGGCGATCCCGCCCGGCACGGTTGATCTGGACGCTGGCGCTGCCAATCCTGTTGCTGTGGGTGGCAATAGCGGTGTTGAGCAACATCGTCTCGCCCCAGCTGGAGACCGTCGGTGAAGAGCGGTCCGTGGCGATGAACGCCGCGGATTCGCCCTCGATCATGGCGATGCGCCACATCGGGCAGAAGTTCCAGGAGTTCGACTCCGACAGCGCCGCGATGATCGTCCTCGAGGGGGACGACAAGCTCGGCCAGAACGCTCACGACTACTACGACGTCCTGGTCAAGAAGCTCAACGCGGATACCGCCCACGTCGAGCACGTCCAGGACTTCTGGGGCGACCCGCTGACGGCCGGCGGCGCGCAGAGCAAGGACGGCAAGGCCGCCCTGGTCCAGGTCTACCTGCGGGGCAACCAGGGCGAGGCGCTGTCCAACGAATCCGTCGACAGCATCCGCAAGATCGTCGCCGACACGCCGGCGCCGCCCGGGGTGAAGGCCTACGTCACCGGCGCCGCGCCCACCATCACCGACAACTTCGAAGTCGGCAACGCGGGCACCCATCAGGTCACGTTGATCACCTTCGCCGTGATCGCGGTGATGCTGCTGATCGTCTACCGGTCGCTGATCACCATGCTCATCATGCTCGTCGTGGTGGCCGTCGAATTGATGGCCGCCCGAGGCGTCGTCGCGACACTGGGGCACACGGGCGTCATCGGGTTGTCGACCTACGCCACGAATCTGTTGACGCTCTTGGCCATTGCCGCGGGTACCGACTATGCCATCTTCCTCGTCGGCCGGTATCAGGAGGCCCGCAACCGCGGCTTGGAGCGGGCCGAGGCCTACTACGACATGTTCCGGGGGACGGTGCACGTCATCGTCGGCTCGGGCCTGACCATCGTCGGGGCCGTGGCCTGCCTGTACTTCACGCGGTTGCCGTACTTCCAGACACTTGGCGTGCCCGCTGCGCTCGGCGTGCTGGTGACGCTGATGGCGGCGCTGACGCTGGGGCCTGCCGTCATCGTGATCGTCAGCCGCTTCGGCCTTCTCGAGCCGCGCCGCAAGGTACGGGCGTCGGGATGGCGCCGCATCGGCACCTCGATCGTCCGGTGGCCCGGCCCGATTCTGGTGGTGTCGCTCGGTATCGCGGCCATCGGGGTCCTGGCGCTGCCGGGAGCCAAGATCAGCTACGACGGCCGGCCCTACCTGCCCGACACCGCGCCGGCCAACGTCGGATATGCCGCCGCCGAGCGCCACTTCTCCGAGGCCCGGCTGAACCCGGAGCTGTTGATGATCGAATCGGATCACGACATGCGCAACCCGTCGGACATGTTGATCCTCGAACGCGTCGCCAAGGCGGTGTTGCACACCCCGGGCATCGCGTTGGTGCAGTCGATCACCCGGCCTCTTGGCACGCCGATCACGCACAGCTCCATACCGTTTCAGATCAGTGCCCAGAGCGCCGGGCAGATCATGAACCTGAGCTACCAGCAGGCGCGGGCGCAGGACATCCTCAAACAGGTCGACCAGACCACCAAGTCGATCGCCATCCTGCAGCAGCAACTCGAACTGCAGAAGCAAAGCGCCGCCGCCACCAATGAACAGGTTCAGGCCTTCCACGACACGGTCGCGACGATCAACCAGGTGCGCGACAACCTGGCCAACTTCGACGACTTCTTCCGGCCGCTGCGCAACTACTTCTACTGGGAACCGCACTGCTTCGACATCCCGTCGTGCGCGGCGCTGCGCTCGGTATTCGATTCGCTGGACGGCATCTCCGAACTGAGCGACAAGTTCTCAGAGGTCACGGCAAGCCTCGACAAGCTCAACGCCCTGCAGCCGCAACTGGTGGCGCTGATCCCGCCGCAGCTGGAAGTGCAGGAAGCCAATCGCGAGTTGCTGCAGTCGAATTACGCGACCACCGGCGGCACCAACACCCAGAGCCAGGAAGCGTTGAAGAACGCGACCGCACTGGGCAAGGCATTCGACGACGCGAAGAACGACGACTCGTTCTACCTGCCACCGGAGGCCTTCGACAACGCGGACTTCAAGCGTGGCCTCAAGCTGTTCATGTCACCCGACGGCAAGGCCGCCAGGATGACGATCACCCACGAGGGCAATCCGGCCACCGTCGAAGGCATCTCGCACATCGACGCGCTACGCAACGCCGCGTTCGACGCGGTCAAGGCGACGCCGCTGTCGGATGCGAAGATCTACGTGGCCGGAACCGCGTCGACCTACAAGGACATCCAGGAGGGGTCGACCTACGACCTCCTGATCGTCGCGATCGCCGCCATCGCCTTGATCCTGCTCATCATGGTGTTCATCACCCGCAGCATGGTCGCCGCGGTGGTGATCGTCGGCACCGTCGTGCTGTCCCTCGGCGCCTCGCTGGGACTGGCGGTCCTGGTGTGGCAGTACATCTTCGGCATCGAGCTCTACTGGATCGTGCCCGCCCTGGCGATCATCCTGCTGCTCGCGGTGGGCGCCGACTACAACCTGCTGCTGATATCGAGGTTCAAGGAGGAGATCGGCGCGGGTCTGAACACGGGCATCATCCGGGCGATGGCGGGAACCGGTGGCGTCGTCACCGCCGCCGGCCTGGTCTTCGCGTTCACCATGGCGTCCTTCGCCTTCAGCGACCTGATCGTGCTCGGCCAGATCGGCACGACGATCGCGATGGGCCTGCTGTTCGACACGCTGATCGTCCGGTCGTTCATGACCCCGTCCATCGCCGCACTGCTCGGCCGGTGGTTCTGGTGGCCGCTGAACGTGCGCACGCGCCCGGCCAGTCAGATGTTGCAGCCTTTCGGTTCCCGCATCTCGGTGCGCAAGCTGCTCGGACCCGAGACCAAGGACAGCGGCTCAGGCGCGTAGGTGCAGCCGCTCACCGTGCGGCCCGAAGATGGCCACCGCCTCGACGGGGCCGTCCACGGTGCCGAACCAGTGCGGCGTCCACGTGGAGAACTCCACGGCCTCACCGGGCTTGATGACGAAGTCGCGCTCGCCAAGCACCAGCCGCAGGCGGCCGGACAGCACGTACATCCAGTCCTGGCCGTCGTGCACCGGTAGTTCATCCGGCGGCGTACGGCGCCGGGCGCTGACGCGAATCTTGAAGGCGTGCAGGCCCGCGGCGGGCCCGCTGTGGGTCAGCGGCCAGTAGGTCACGCCGTGATGGGTGTGGGAGGCGCCCTTCACGCGCGGATCCTCGGCGGCAGGGGCCCGCAGCAGATCGTCGGTGCTGACCGACAGCGCGGCCGCCAGGCGGGGGAGGTGGTCGAGGGCCAGCCTGCGCTTGCCCGACTCCAGTCGGCTCAGTGTGGAGACGTCGACGTCGGCTCTCGTCGCGACCTCCTCGAGGGTGAGGCCGCGCTGCGTGCGCAGCTCACGCAGTCGCCGCCGGACCCGAAGGTCCACGTCGTCATCGTCCTTTGCCCGCATGGCAAACGATGTTGGCAGAATCGACGCGGGTGGGCAAGGTGGTGGTCATGGACACCGAATGGGATTGCATCGTCGTGGGCGGAGGCGCCGCGGGCCTCAGTGCGGCGCTGGTGCTGGGCCGGGCCAGGCGTCGCACGCTGGTCGTCGACGCCGGACGTCAGAGCAACCTGCCCGCCCATGGCATCGGCGGACTCCTCGGCCACGACGGTCGGCCGCCGGCGGAGTTGTACGCCACCGGTCGGGCGGAACTCGAGAAGTACCCGACCGTCGAGGTGCGTTCCGGTGAGATCGTCGTGGGGAGGGCCGAGGGTGGCGGATTCGTCCTGGGCCTGGCCGACGGCGGCGAGGTCGGCGCACGCCGGGTGCTGCTGGCCACGGGCATGGACTACGTGACACCGCCCATTCCCGGGCTGGCCGAACTGTGGGGGCGCTCGGCCTTTCACTGCCCGTTCTGCCACGGCTGGGAGGCCCGCGACCAACCGATCGCCGTGCTGGCCGACGGCGACCGCGCCGAGCACATGGCTCTGATGCTGCGCGGGTGGACCGACGACGTCGTGGTGCTCACCAACGGGCCTGCGGGTGTGACCGTCGACCTACCCGTCGACGAGCGTGCCATCGCCCGATTGGTCACCGAGGCAGGGGAATTGGTGGCCGTCGAATTCGCCGACGGCGACCGACTGGCGCGTCGTGCCGTGCTCGTGGCGACGTCCCTGCGGCAGCGCTCCGAGCTCGCGGCCCAACTCGGTGTCGAGACGGCTCCGCCGGGGCCCGTCGTCGAAGACGCCATCGTCGTCGACCCGTTCCACCGGACGTCGGTGCCCGGAGTGTTCGCCGCCGGTGACGTCAGCGCGTCGATGCCGCAAGTCGCCGCGGCGATCGCGGCGGGATCGCTGAGCGGTGCCGCCGTCGTTCAAAGTCTTCTGGCCGACGACGTCGGCCTACCCACCCCACCCTGGCCCAACCAGAAGGAGAATGCCGATGTCCACGCATGACGACCGCACCGCCCAGGAGTTCTGGGAGGCGCATTACGAAGAGCGCGAACACATTTGGAGTGGCCGGGTCAACGCCCAACTGCCCGGCATCCTCGCCGGCGTCACCCCCGGCCGGGCGCTGGACCTCGGGTGCGGTGAGGGCGGCGACGCCGTGTGGCTGGCCGAGAACGGGTGGCAGGTGACGGCGGTCGACATCGCCGAGACGGCCATCGGACGCGCCGAGTTCGCCGCCGAGGCCCGCGGCGTCCGCGACCGGATCACCTTCGAGCGCCACGACCTGTCGGACACCTTCCCCCAGGGCACCTTCGATCTGATCTCCGCGCAATTCCTGCACTCGACCGTGCGGCTTGAGCGCCCGCAGATCCTGCGCACCGCCGCGAGCGCCGTCGTCCCCGGGGGCCTGCTGGTCGTCGTCGACCATGCCGCGCCGCCGCCGTTCTCCAAGAAGGTGCCCCACGATCACCCGTTCCCCTCGCCAGAGGAAGTGCTGGCCGATCTGGACCTGGCCACCGAAGAATGGGAGCGGGTGCGCGTGGAGGTCGTCGACCGCGACGGCACCGGCCCGGACGGTGAGCCGTTCACCTGGCGCGACAACGTGATGGTGCTGCGCCGCCGCGCGTGATCGCCGACTATGCGGCCACTGTGCAGATGTGCGAGAGGCCATCACCGTGACCGCAGAGTCGGGCCGGTGGCCGCCGAGGGCCGAGTCCCGGGGTACCGTGATTCCCGCGGACGAGTTGGCCGGGCGGCCGCGGCTCTCGGGTCTTGCCCGAGAGTCGAGGAAAGTCCGGACTTCACAGAGCAGGGTGATTGCCAACGGCAATCCGAGGTGACTCGCGGGACAGTGCCACAGAAAGTAGACCGCCGCCCCTCCTTCGGGCAGGGCGGTAAGGGTGAAACGGTGCGGTAAGAGCGCACCAGCACTCCGGGTGACCGGAGTGGCTAGGTAAACCCCACCCGAAGCAAGGCCAAGAAGGCCGCAACCTGGTTGCGGCTGCGCGGACGTTCGAGGGCTGCTCGCCCGAGTCCGCGGGTAGGCCGCTTGAGGCACCCGGTGACGGTGTGTCCAGATGGATGGTCGCCGCCGCACCGTCGGAAATGACGGCGCGGAACAGAATCCGGCTTACAGGCCAACTCGTCCGCCCACCGCGTCAGCGCGCGGAGCGCACCGCCTTCTTCAAGCCCTCGAGTGCGGCGTCGAGCTTCTCCTCCGCGCTGCGCGCGATCTCGGCCTCGAGCTGGAACAGCACCCCGTAGGTGAAGGTGTCCTCGCCCGCGGCATGCGCCGCCAGGGCCTCCTCGGACAGGTGTGCCCGGCTGACCACACTGTCCTGATGGTCGCCGAGCAGCGACTGGATCGACTTGGCCCCGTCGGCCACCCCGTCCTTGCCGAGCGCGGATGCCGTGTAGCGAAGCTGCTTGGCTCGTTTGCGGATCGCGTGCAGTGCCTCGTCGGCGTCCTCGGGGGAGACCGTCTCGTCAGCGGCGGCGGCCTCGGCCTTCTTCGCCGACTTGCGCAGCTTCTTGTACGCCGTCCCCACGGTCACCTGCTCGGGCTGCGAACCGGCCTCCGTCGGCGCGGGCTCGGCGGTGAGCAGTGCCTCCAGCCCGTCGAGCAGGCGGAAGTATCGCTCGGACCGCATCGCCACCAGCGACCGCTTCCAGCCGGCGCGGTACCGGCGTTTGGCGCCGTCGACGAGCCGTTCACGAACCGGCCCGCGGATCAGCTCGGCGGGCAGCTCGCCGAGCACCGTCTCGTACTTCTCGGCCAGCACCTCCGCGTCGCGCGCGACACCCAGGATGCCCGCCAACTCCTTCAGTTCTTCGAGCAGCCACGAATCGTCGTCGATGCCGAAGGACTCCTCGGAACCACGCAGCAGGCTGCGCACCTTGCGGGTGATCACCCGCATCTGATGCACGGAGTCCCAGGCGTCGGCCCGAACGGCCCTGTCCCACACCAGGAGTTGCTCGACCTGCTCGGCGACGGCGCGGTGCACCGGGTCGTCCGCGCGCGCAGTCAGTGGAGCGGCAGACGACTTGAGCACCTTCGCCAGCTTGGAGCCGTGCCCTGCCGGCTCGGCGCCCGCGTCGAAGAGCCGGTTGGCCAAACGGTCCAGCAGCGCCGCGTCACCCCCGCCGCCCTCCACGAGCTCGAGTTCCCACTCCCGCCATTCCTGGGGCCCGTCGTCGCCCTCGGCCGACGCGCGGACGACGTCGTCGCAGAACTCGGCGATCGCCGTGCCGTCGGAACCGAACAGCAGGTCGACCGTGCGGGTGGTGGAGATGTGCGCCACCGGCCGCAGCGGACGGTCCCGCACGATTGCGAGCACGACGTCGCGCAGGTCGTCGGGAACCGTGTCGTCCGGCACGCCCGACTCGCCGAGCGGGGTGCGGACCTCGGTCCTGGAGTCAGCGCCGGCGGGAAGCTTCAGATGCCACCCCGCATCGGGTCCGCCCGTACGGCGCCGCAACGTGATCCGGTGCCGAGCGAGATCCTGTTCCGGCGTGTCGAAGTAGACGGCGTCGAGCTGCTGGACGGGGGACCGGTCCACCCGGGCCACCGCGGACAACCCGCCGAAGGACGGTGACACGGTGTCACCGGTGACCGCGAACTTGCGCTCGACCTCCGTGTGGCGCGACGGCTTGCGCTTCTGGGCTGACATCTCCACCTTTGGTTGGTCGTCGTAGTGGTGAACAGGTTGCCACATCAAGGTGAACGAACGTCGGCTCGACCACGTGGCCTCGCCGACCGGTGGGATAACGTCGGACGATGCCCGAATTCGACACGTTGAAGTTCACCCGATCCGGCCCCATCGTCGACGTCGTCCTGGACCGGCCGGAGGCCGCCAACGGGATGAACGACACGTTGACCCGGGAGCTCGCCGAAGCCGCGGCCCTCTGCGACGACGCGGCCGTCAAGGTCGTCACCATCACCGGTGAAGGCAGATTCTTTTGTGCCGGAGGCGATCTCAAGGCGGTCTCGTCGGCCTCCAGCCCCGGCGCGTACGTCGACGGCATGGCCCAAGACCTGCACCGGGCGATGTCGACCTTCGCCAGGATGGACGCCGTGGTGATCACGGCGGTCAACGGCGTCGCCGCCGGGGCCGGGTTCCCGCTCGCGGTGTCCGGCGATCTGGTCATCGCCGCGGAATCGGCGTCCTTCACGATGGCCTACACCAAGGCGGGACTGAGCCCGGACGGCGGCTCGTCCTACCTGTTGCCCCGGCTGATCGGTCTGCGCCGAACCCAGGAACTCATGATCACCAACCGAGTGCTGCGTGCCGCCGAGGCCGCGGACTGGGGACTGGTGACCACCGTGGTGCCCGACGCCGAGCTGCCCACCGCCCTTCGCGAGCTGGCGACCCGGACCGCGTCGGGGGCGCGCAAGTCCAACGCCGCGGTCAAACAGCTGCTGCTGACGTCCTATTCGTCGACGTTCGAAGATCAGGTCGCCCGCGAGGCCCAGCTGATCTCGGCGTGCGCCGACTCCGACGACGGCAAGGAAGGCGTCGCGGCATTCCTCGGCAAGCGACGCCCGGAATTCGCCTAGAAGGAGTGCTCCTCGGCGGGGAACGCGCCCGTGGCCACGTCGGCGGCGTACTGCGTTGCGGCGCGCCGCAGTTCGCCGCCCACGTCGCCGAACCGCTTGACGAACTTGGCGGTCCGGCCCGCCGTCATCCCGGCCATGTCCTGCCACACCAGCACCTGGGCGTCGCAGTTGGGTCCCGCGCCGATGCCGACCGTCGGAATGGTCAGCTTGCCGGTGATCTGGGTGGCCAGCTCCGCGGGCACCATCTCCAGCACGACGGCGATCGCGCCGGCTTCGGCGACGGCGATGGCGTCGTGGATGGTCTGGTCGGCGGCGTCACCCCGGCCCTGGACGCGGAAACCGCCGAGGCCGTTGACGCTCTGCGGGGTGAAGCCGATGTGGGCCACCACGGGGATGCCGGCCTGGGTCAGGGTCGCGATCTGCTCGGCGACCCGTTCACCGCCCTCCAGCTTGACCGCGGCCGCGCCGGCTTCCTTCATGAACCGCGTCGCGGTGGCCAAGGCCTGCTGCGGGCTCGCCTCATAGCTCCCGAAGGGCAGGTCGGCCACCACGAGGGCGTGCGGGGCGCCGCGCACGACCCCGCGCGCGAGGGGGATCAGCTCGTCGGCGGTGACCGGGACGGTGGTGTCGTAGCCGTAGACCACGTTCGCCGCGGAGTCGCCGACGAGGAGGACGGGAATGCCGGCCTCGTCGAAGATGCGGGCGGTGGAGAAGTCGTATGCGGTGAGCATCGACCACTTGTGACCCTCGGCCTTCCACTTCAGAAGGTGATGGGTGCGGGTCTTGGTCCGCGGAGCGGCCGATGGGGCCGAAGTGCGGGGGGCGGGCGTTTCGGTGGCGGCACCGTAAACCGTCTGCTCAGACATCGTTGTCCTCAATCTCGTCGACTCATTCCTCGAGGCCCATCCGGGTCCCCGGGTCATCTGACGCCACAAGTCTGTCACCCCGCGGAGCGAAGGTGAACCGACGGTCGAGTGCAGTTCCTCACACCTGAACCGTCGGCGGGCCTACCATCGGCGACATGCAACGGCTCAGCGGACTCGACGCCAGCTTTCTCTACCTCGAAACGTCCGCGCAGCCGCTACACGTGTGTTCGGTCCTCGAGATCGACCCGTCCACCATCCCCGGCGGGTACACCTTCGACCAGATGCGCGACGCGCTGACCCAACGCATCAAGGCCATGCCCGAATTTCGGGAGAAGGTTGCCGACAACCGGTTCAACCTCGACCACCCGGTGTGGGTGGAGGACCACGACTTCGACGTCGACCGGCATTTGCACCGCATCGCCCTCCCGTCGCCTGGGGGGCGCGTCGAGCTCGGTGAGATCTGCGGTCACATCGCCTCGCTGACTCTGGACCGCACCCGACCGCTGTGGGAGATGTGGATCATCGAGAACGTGGGAGGCGCCGACGCGGATTCCGGCGGCCGCCTAGCGGTGTTGACCAAGGTGCACCACGCCTGCGTCGACGGCGTGACCGGCGCCAACCTCATGTCGCAGCTGTGCAGTACCGAGCCCGACGCCCCGGCTCCCGATCCCGTCGACGGCGTGGGCGGGGGGTCGGATCTCGAGATCGCCGTCAGCGGGGCCTTCAAGTTCGCCACCCGGCCCCTGAAGCTGGTCAACGTGGTGCCGTCGACGCTCTCGACGGTGGTGGACACCGTGCGGCGAGCACGCAACGGGCTCACCATGGCGGCGCCCTTCGCCGCGCCCAAGACCCGGTTCAACGCGACGGTCACCGGCCGCCGCAACGTCGCCTTCGCCCAACTCGACCTCGAGGACGTGAAGGCCGTCAAGAATCAGTACGGCGTGAAGGTCAACGACGTGGTGATGGCCTTGGTGGCGGGCGTCCTGCGCCGGTTCCTGCTCGACCGCGAGGAACTTCCCGACGGCACGTTGGTGGCGATGGTGCCGGTGTCGGTGCACGAGAAGTCCGACCGGCCCGGCCGCAACCAGGTGTCGGCGATGTTCGCCAGCCTGCACACCGACATCGAGGACCCGGCAGAGCGCCTGCGGGCGATCGCCGGCGCGAATTCGGTTGCCAAGCAACACAGTGCGGCCATCGGGGCGACGCTGCTGCAGGACTGGTCGCAATTCGCCGCGCCCGCGGTGTTCGGCGCTGCGATGCGCGTCTACGCGTCGAGCCGGCTGACGAGCGCCGTCCCCGTGTACAACCTGGTGGTGTCCAACGTGCCGGGCCCGCAGGTGCCGCTGTACTTCTTGGGCGCGCAGGTGAACGCGATGTATCCGCTGGGGCCGATCTTCCACGGATCCGGGCTGAACGTGACCGTGATGTCGCTCGACGGCACGCTCGACGTGGGGCTCATCTCCTGCCCCGACCTGCTGCCCGACCTGTGGGACATGGCCGACGACTTCGAGGTCGCACTCAAGGAGTTGTCGAACGCGGCGGGTTGACACCCTCAACTGCGCCGACGGTTCCTCATGGCAGCATGACAGCCATGAACCTCAGACGCGGGGTCCTCGCGGCCACCCTCATCGTGCTGCTGGTGGCCGGGTGCAGCCGTCTGGTCGACGGACGCGGCGTCATCGCCACGCCGCGGCCAGGCACGCCGATCGAATGGTCGCAATGCGACGCCGCGTCCTCCGACGTCCGCATCCCGGCGGGTGCCGAATGCGGAAAGCTCTCGGTCCCGGTCGATTACGCCAAGCCCGACGGTGACGTGGCCCGTCTGGCGATGATCCGGTTCAAGGCGACGGGGGACAAGATCGGGTCGCTCGTCGTCAACCCCGGCGGACCCGGCGAGTCCGGCGTGAACGCCGCCGCCTCCCTCGTCGGCGCCATTCCCGATTCGGTCCGGCAGCGCTTCGACCTCGTCGGCTTCGACCCTCGCGGGGTCGGTGCCTCCACGCCGGCGGTGTGGTGCAACTCCGATGCCGACAACGACCGGCAGCGTGCCGACGACCAGGTCGACTACACCCCCGAGGGTGTCGCCCACATCGAGTCCGAGACCAAGGACTTCGTCGCCCGCTGTGTGGAGAAGATGGGTGACGAGTTCCTCGCCAACGTCGGAACCTCAAGCGTCATCAAGGATCTCGACGCCATCCGCAGCGCCCTCGGCGACCAGAAGCTGACCTACCTCGGTTACTCCTACGGCACCCGCATCGGAGCGGCGTACGCCGAGGCCTACCCGCAAAACGTCCGCGCGATGATCCTCGACGGCGCGGTAGACCCCAACGCGGATCCGGTCGAGGCCGACATCCGCCAGGCCGCGGCGTTCCAGAAGGCGTTCGACGATTACGCGTCCGACTGCGGGAAGAGTCCGCGGTGCCCGCTGGGCACCGACCCCGCCAAGGCCGTCGACGTCTACAAGGACATGGTCGAGCCACTGGTCGACGATCCGGCCAAGACCCGGGACCCGCGGGGGCTGAGCTACAGCGACGCCATCGTCGGCACCATCCTGCCGCTGTATTCACCGAACCTGTGGCGCCATCTCACCCAGGCGCTCTCCGAGCTGAAGAACGGCAACGGCGACACCATGCTGGCGTTGGCCGATCTCTACATGGGCCGCGACGAGAACGGTCACTACAACAACTCGACCGACGTTCGGGTCGCGGTCAACTGCGTCGACGAGCCGCCGATCACCGACCGCAAGACCGTGGTCGACGAGGACCGCCGCGTCCGTGAGGTCGCGCCGTTCATGAGCTACGGGCAGTTCACGGGGAACGCCCCACTGGGCACGTGCGCCTTCTGGCCGGTGCCCGCGACGTCCAAGCCGCACCAGATCTCGGTCGCGGGACTGCCTCCGGTGCTGGTGGTCTCGACGACCAACGATCCGGCGACGCCCTATCAGGCCGGCGTCGACCTGGCCAAGCAGCTGGGCGGCACGCTGGTGACGTTCAACGGAACCCAGCACACCGTGGTGTTCCAGGGCAACAGGTGCGTCGACGACATCGCCGCGAAGTACCTCGTCGACGTCGCGGTGCCGCCACCCAGCTCGACCTGCTGACCGGCCGAAGGTCACCGTCGGATCACCGTCCGGTTGCCGACTCGCGTCTGCTCGAGCCCCGCCGGGTCACCGAACTGCCTTGCGTGCAACCATGTTCGCCATGGCGATGGTGGGCAGGCTGATCGCGGCACTGCCCGCACTGCTGCTGGCGGCGACGCTGGTGGCCCCCGAGGTGTCGGCCTCGCCCGAGGAATCGCCCACCGCGCAATACGGGCAAGCCCCGGTGTGGGGCAGCTGTGCCGAGTTCCTGGGATCGGCCACCGCGCTGCCGACTGCCCGGTGCGGCATGGTGAACGTACCCGTCGACTACGCGAAACCCGAAGGGCCGCAAGCACAGCTGGCGGTCATCCGGGTGCCGGCCACCGGCGACCGAATTGGCGCGCTGATGGTCAACCCCGGCGGGCCAGGGGCGTCGGCCGTCGACGCCGTCGCGGCGATGGCCCTGAGTTTCGGGGACAACGACGTCACCCGTCACTTCGATCTGGTCGGCTTCGACCCGCGTGGCGTCGGACGCTCCACCCCGCAGGTGCGGTGTCGCACCGACGCCGAATTCGACGCCTTCCGCCGCGAATCGCTGACCGACTACAGCCCGGCCGGAGTGGCCCGCATCGAACAGCTCTATCAGCAGTACGCCCAAGAGTGCGTCGCCCGCACCGGGCGCGACTTCCTGGCCAACGTGGGCACCGCCTCCACGGTTCGCGACATGGACGTCGTCCGGGCGGCGCTGGGAGAGAACCAGATCAACTTCCTCGGCTACTCCTACGGCACCGAACTGGGCGCCAGGTATGCCGAACTGTTCGGCGACCGGGTGCGGACCATGATCCTCGACGGCGCCGTCGACCCCGGTGCCGATCCGGTCGCGGAGAACGTCCGTCAGCTCGCGGGCTTTCAGACCGCGTTCGACGACTACGCCGCGGACTGCGCGCGGTCGGTGGACTGCCCGCTGGGCCAAGATCCGACTCAGTTCGTGGCGCGGTACCACCAGTTGGTCGACCCGCTGGTCCAGCAGCCGGGCCGGACCTCCGACCCGCGGGGGCTGGGCTATCAGGACGCCGTCACCGGCACCGCCAACGCGCTCTACACGCAGCGGTATTGGAAGTTCCTGACCAGCGGGCTGCTTGGGCTGCAGCGCGGCACCGACGCCGGCGACCTGCTGTTGCTCGCCGACGACTATCAGGGGCGCAACGCCGCCGGTCGCTACACCAATCAGCAGGACGCGTTCTCGGCCATCAGGTGCGTCGACTCGCCCTATCCGACCGACCCCGCCGTGTGGGCCGACGCCGACCGTCAGGGCCGGGCCGCGGCGCCGTTCATGTCCTACGGTCAGTTCACGGGGTTCGCCCCGAGGGACGCCTGCGCGCTGTGGCCGGTGGCGCCGACGTCGACGCCGCACGCCGCGACCTCACCGGGGCCGGGCAAGGTCGTCGTGGTCTCCACCACCCACGACCCGGCCACACCGTACGAGGCCGGGGTGGATCTGGCGCGGGAGATGAACGCCTCGCTCCTGACGTTCAACGGCACTCAGCACACCGTCGTGTTCAACGGCGACGCGTGCGTCGACTCCGCCGTCGTCCGCTTCTTGGTGGACCTCGTGCCGCCACCGCCGGACTCGCAGTGTTGATCGGGCCGCCCGGCAAAGGCGAAACTGCCGAGCCGCTCACCATACGCAGCAGGCGCGTAACACGGAATTAACAGCCGATGCCTACGCTTCGCACATGGATCGGCAGAAGGAATTCGTGCTCCGGACGCTCGAGGAGCGTGACATCCGATTCGTACGGTTGTGGTTCACCGACGTCCTCGGCTACCTCAAGTCCGTAGCGATCGCCCCTGCGGAGCTTGAAGGCGCGTTCGAGGAGGGCATCGGCTTCGACGGTTCGTCGATCGAGGGCTTCGCCCGGGTGTCAGAATCCGACACGGTCGCCCGCCCCGACCCCTCCACCTTCCAGGTGCTGCCGTGGACCACCAGCGGTGGAAAGCACCACTCCGCGCGCATGTTCTGCGACATCACGATGCCCGACGGCTCCCCGTCGTGGGCCGACTCGCGCCACGTCCTGCGTCGGCAGCTGGCCAAGGCCAGCGAATTGGGCTTCTCCTGCTACGTGCACCCGGAGATCGAGTTCTTCCTGCTGCAGCCCGGCCCCTACGACGGCTCCGAGCCCGTCCCGGCCGACAACGGCGGCTACTTCGACCAGGCGGTACACGACTCGGCCCCCAACTTCCGCCGGCACGCCATCGACGCCCTGGAGTCGATGGGCATCTCGGTGGAGTTCAGCCACCACGAGGGTGCGCCCGGTCAGCAGGAGATCGACCTGCGGTACGCCGACGCGCTGTCGATGGCCGACAACGTGATGACCTTCCGCTACGTCGTCAAGGAAGTTGCACTGACCGAAGGCGTCCGCGCCACGTTCATGCCCAAGCCGTTCTCGGAGTATCCCGGGTCGGCGATGCACACCCACATGAGCTTGTTCGAGGGTGACTCCAACGCCTTCCACACCCCCGACGACCCGCTGCAGCTCTCGTCGGTCGGCAAGTCCTTCATCGCCGGCATCCTGGAACACGCCAGCGAGATCAGCGCGGTCACCAACCAGTGGGTGAACTCCTACAAGCGGCTCGTGCACGGCGGCGAGGCCCCCACCGCGGCGTCGTGGGGCGCGGCCAACCGCTCGGCGTTGGTCCGGGTGCCGATGTATACCCCGCGCAAGGCGTCCTCGCGACGCATCGAGGTGCGCAGCCCCGACTCGGCCTGCAACCCCTACCTCGCGTTCGCGGTGTTGTTGGCGGCTGGACTGCGCGGCGTCGAGAAGAACTACGTGCTCGGCCCGCAGGCCGAGGACAACGTGTGGAATCTGACGCCGGAGGAGCGGCGCGCGATGGGTTACAAGGAGCTGCCCGGCAGCCTGGGCGTGGCCCTACAGGAGATGGAGAACTCCGAGTTGGTCGCCGAGGCGCTCGGCGAGCACGTCTTCGACTTCTTCCTGCGCAACAAGCGCGCCGAGTGGGAGACCTACCGCAGCAACGTCACGCCATATGAGCTGAAGGCCTACCTCTCCCTGTAGCGCCGGCGTCCCTGACCCCTGCGTTACCGTGAAGGGATGGCCAAACCAGCGACGCAGCGTCCGACGCTGCCCAGCGTCGGGCGGCTCGGGCTGGTCGAGCCCCCCGCGCGCGAGGGTCTGGACCGGCTGGGGTGGACCACCGACGCCTACGTCGAGCTGCTGTGGTCGCTGTCCCGGGCACCCGACGCCGACACCGCGCTGCGGACCATGGTGCGCCTGGCCGACGCGCTCGGTGACGACTGGCAGGAACTCGACCGCGCGCTGGTGAAGGACCGCGGTCTTCGAGGTCGGCTGTTCGGCGTGCTTGGCTCGTCCTTGGCGCTGGGCGACCACCTGGTCGCGCAGCCGAACTCCTGGCACCTGCTGGTCGGGCAGGTCACGCTGCCCGGGCCCGACGAGCTTCGCCGCGTGTTCACCGAGATGGCCGAGACCACTTCGGAGACAAACGATTTGCGGGTGCTCTACCGCGACCGGCTGCTGGTGTTGGCGGCGCTCGATCTCGCGCCGACGGTGGAGAACGAACCCGTGTTGCCGTTTCCGACGGTGGGGGAGCATCTCGCGGACCTCGCCGACGCCGCGTTGGCGGCCGCGCTGGTCGTCGCGACCAGGACGGTGTGCAAGGACACCGCGCCGCCCCGGCTGGCCGTCATCGCGATGGGCAAGTGTGGGGCCCGCGAACTGAACTACGTCAGCGACGTCGACGTCATCTTCGTCGGCGACAAGGCCGACCCGGTCAGCGCCCGGCTGGCCGGGGAGATAATGCGCTTCGCCGGGGAGGCGTTCTTCGAAGTCGACGCCGGCCTGCGGCCCGAAGGCAAGAGCGGCGAGCTGGTGCGCACGCTGGAATCCCATGTGGCGTACTACGAACGCTGGGCCAAGACCTGGGAATTCCAGGCGCTGCTCAAGGCCCGCCCGGCCGTCGGCGACGCCGAACTCGGCGAGCGGTACATGGCCGCCCTGATGCCGATGGTGTGGGCGGCGTGCGAACGGGAGGACTTCGTCTCCGAGGTGCAGAAGATGCGCCGGCGCGTAGAAGAACTCGTGCCCGCCGGGGTCCGCTCCCGCGAGATCAAGCTCGGCACCGGCGGGCTGCGCGACGTCGAGTTCGCCGTACAGCTGCTGCAGCTCGTCCACGGCCGCAACGACGAATCGCTGCACGTGGCCTCGACCGTGGACGCGTTGGCGGCGCTGGGTGCCGGCGGCTATGTCGGCCGCGACGACGCCGCGAACCTCACCGCGTCCTACGAATTCCTGCGGCTGCTCGAACACCGCCTTCAGCTGCAGCGGCTCAAGCGCACCCACATGCTGCCCGAGGCCGGCGACGACGAGGCCCTGCGGTGGCTGGCCCGCGCCGCACACATGCGCCCCGACGGACAACACGACGCGCTCGGCGTGCTGCGGGAGGAGCTCAAGCGTCAAAGCCTGCGGGTCTCGCGTCTGCACGCGAAGCTCTTCTATCAACCGCTGCTGGAATCCGTCGACGTCGACGGATTCCAGATCTCCCCGACCATGTCGCCCGAATCGGCCGAACGTCAGCTCGCCGCACTGGGTTACGAGGGACCGCAGAGTGCGCTGACCCATCTGGCGGCGCTCACCGGCAGCAGCGGTCGGCGGGGGCGGGTGCAACAGGTGCTGCTGCCGACGCTGCTGGACTGGCTGTCGGACACACCCGACCCGGATGCCGGGTTGCTCGCCTACCGCAGGCTCAGCGAGGAGATGGCCGAGCAGCGTTGGTTCTTGGCGTCGTTGCGTGACGAGGGCGCGGTGGCCAAGCGGCTGATGCACGTGCTGGGTACGTCGGCGTTCGTCCCCGAACTCCTCATGCGCGCACCCGAGGTGATCCGGCAGTACGCCGACGGCCCGTCGGGACCCAAGCTGCTGGAGGTCGAACCGGAGAGCTTGGCTCATGCGCTGATCGCGTCGGTGGGCAGGCACACCGATCCGCTGCGGGCGATCGCCGCGGCCAGGACGCTGCGTCGCCAAGAGCTGGCACGTCTGGCGTCTGCGGATCTGCTCGGCATGCTCGAGGTCACCGAGGTGTGCCGGGCGCTGACCTCGGTGTGGGTGGCGGTGCTCCAAGCTGCCCTGGACGTCGTGATCCGGGCGAACTCGCCCGCGACCGGCCCTCCGGCGACGATTGCGGTGATCGGCATGGGCCGACTCGGTGGTGGGGAACTGAGCTACGGCTCCGACGCCGACGTGATGTTCGTGTGCGAACCCGGCGGTGGCGCAGAGGAATCCGTGGCGGTGAAGTGGTCGGTCACCATCGCCGAACAGGTCCGTGCGCTGCTGGGCACCCCGAGCGCCGACCCGCCGCTCGAGGTGGACACCAACCTGCGTCCCGAGGGTCGCAGTGGCCCGCTGGTGCGCACGCTGGCCTCCTACGAGGCGTACTACGCGCGGTTCGCCCAGCCCTGGGAGGTGCAGGCGCTGCTGCGGGCCCACCGCGTCGCCGGTGACGAGGACCTCGGCCACCGCTTCCTGCTGATGGCCGACAAGACCAGGTACCCCTCCGGTGGGGTGTCGGCCGATGCGGTGCGCGAGATACGCCGGGTGAAGGCCCGCATCGACGCCGAGCGGCTGCCCCGAGGGGCGGATCCGAACACGCACACCAAACTCGGTCGCGGCGGCCTCGCCGACGTGGAGTGGACCGTGCAACTGCTGCAGTTGCGCTACGGTCACGAGATCGAGGCACTGCACAGCACCTCGACCCTGGACGCGCTCAACGCAATTGGCGCCGCCGAGCTCATCGCCGAGGGTGACGTCGACCTGCTGCGGCAGGCCTGGCTGACCGCGACCAAGGCCCGCAACGCCCTGGTGCTGGTGCGGGGCAAGCCGACCGACCAGTTGCCAGGACCTGGCCGTCAGCTCAACGCGGTCGCCGTCGCAGCGGGCTGGGAGACCAGCGACGGAAGCGAGTTCCTCGACAACTACCTGCGGGTGACCCGGCGCGCGAAGACGGTCGTGCGACGGGTGTTCGGCGAGTGAGCACGGACTTTCCGTTCGACGTCATCACCGCCGAGGAGTACGAGCGGCAGCAGCGGGTGCATGGTGGGCTGACCGATGCCATCCGGGAGCTGATCGACGCGGGCATCCGTACCGACGTCGACGACGCCACGGCGCTGGAGGCCAAGGCGGCCGTCGAGGCGGTCACGGCCCGGTTGCGCAGCGCGCAGCGCACCACCACCTCGACGCTGCGCCACGCCGGCACCGGGCTGCCACTCGCGTGGGCGAATCCCGCAGTGGGGCTTCGCAACGCGATCGCCCCGCCGATGGTCATCCACCACGAGGACGGCGGCCGGTGCTGGGCCGAGTTCGACCTTGGGTTGCCGTACGAGGGGCCACCGGGTCTGGTGCACGGCGGCATCTGCGCGTTGGTGCTCGACCATCTGCTCGGCGAGGTGGCCAGTGACGGGCTGACCAAGCCGTTGTTCACCTGCACCATCACGCTGCGCTATCTGCGTGGCACCCCGCTCGGTCCCGTGCGGGCAGAAGCGTTCGTCGAACGCAGCGAGGGCGTCAAGACCTTCGCGCGGGGATTCCTCGGCGACGCCGACGGCTGGACGGTGGAGGCATCCGGTGTGTTCATCCGACCGGCGTGGGCGCGGGGAACGGAGTGACGGTCTGCGTCAGCCCCTGGTGCGGGTGACCGTTGCCGTGCGGCCGCGACGCCGGGCGTCAATGGCCCATGCGCCGCCGCCGGTGAACACCAGCAGCAGGAACGCGAAGCAGTAGAGCACTGCCGCTTCGCCGCCGTTGACCAGCGGGACGAAGTTCTTCGGCAGGTGCGCGGTGAAGTACGCGAAGGCCATGGTGCCCGAGGCAATGAAGGCCGCGATCCGGGTGAACAACCCAAGGCCGATGAGGACGCCGGTGACCAGCTCGATGACCCCGGCGTACCAGTAGGGCCACAGTCCGACCGGAGCTTGCTGCTCGGCGACCGGCCAGCCGAAGAGGTGGGAGGTGGCGTGGCACAGGAAGAGCAGCGCGAAGACCACGCGGAAGATGCTCAGTACCGCGGGGGCGTGGGGGGTGAGTCTGGCGTCGAGGTTCGTCAGCATGGCCACGACTCTACTATCCGGACCATGGTCCGTATAGTCGTACCCGGTTGCGACACGACGAAGCCGGGCGGAGTGAACTCCGCCCGGCTTCGTGTGCCGGCTTACGCGCCGATTGAACGTCACATCGGCGAGCCGATTAAACGTCGTAGTACAGCGCGAACTCGTACGGGTGCGGACGAATCTGGATCGGCATGATCTCGTTCTCACGCTTGTAGGAGATCCAGGTGTCGATCAGATCCTCGGTGAACACGCCGCCCTCGGTGAGGTAGTCGTGATCCTCCTCGAGACGGTCGATGACCGCCGACAGCGACGTCGGAGCCTGCGGGATGTTCGCGGCCTCCTCGGGGGGCAGTTCGTAGAGGTCCTTGTCGACGGGCGCCAACGGCTCGATCTTCTTCTTGATGCCGTCGATGCCTGCCATCAGCATCGCCGCGAACGCCAGGTACGGGTTGCCCGAGCTGTCCGGGCAACGGAATTCGAGACGCTTGGCCTTTGGGTTGTTGCCGGTGATCGGGATGCGCACGCACGCCGACCGGTTGCGCTGGCTGTACACCAGGTTGATCGGCGCCTCGTAACCCGGCACCAACCGCTTGTAGGAGTTCACCGTGGGGTTGGTGAACGCCAGCAGCGACGGCGCGTGGTGCAGGATGCCGCCGATGTAGTGGCGCGCCAGATCCGACAGGCCGGCGTAACCCGACTCGTCGTGGAACAGCGGCTTGCCGTCCTTCCACAGCGACTGATGGGCGTGCATGCCGGACCCGTTGTCGCCGAAGAGCGGCTTGGGCATGAAGGTGACGGTCTTGCCGTTCTTCCACGCCGTGTTCTTGATGATGTACTTGAACAGCAGCACGTCGTCGGCGGCGGCCAGCAGGGTGTCGAACTTGTAGTTGATCTCGGCCTGGCCCGCGGTGCCCACCTCGTGGTGACCGCGCTCGAGGACGAACCCCGCGTTCTGCAGGTTGGTCGCCATCTCGTCGCGCAGGTCGACGTAGTGGTCGTACGGAGCGACGGGGAAGTAGCCGCCCTTGGGCCGGACCTTGTAGCCGAGGTTGGGGCTGCCGTCGGCTTCGAACGGCTCGCCGGTGTTCCACCAGCCCGACTCGGAGTCGATCTCGTAGGAGGTGCCGTTGATCTTCGAGTCGAAGGTGACCGAGTCGAAGATGTAGAACTCGGCCTCGGCACCGAAGAAGCAGGTGTCGGCGATTCCCGTGCTGGCCAAGTAGTTCTCGGCCTTGCGGGCCACGTTGCGCGGGTCGCGGGAGTAGGCCTCGCGGGTGAACGGGTCGTGCACGAAGAAGCTCAGGTTGAGCGTCTTGGCGTGGCGGAACGGATCGATGCGCGCGGTGTTGGGGTCCGGCAGCAGCATCATGTCGGATTCGTGGATGGACTGGAAGCCGCGTACCGACGAACCGTCGAACGCCAAGCCGTCCTCGAACACGCTGGCGTCGAACGCCGAAGCGGGGATCGAGAAGTGCTGGACGACGCCCGGCAGATCGCAGAAGCGAATGTCGACGTACTCGACGTTCTCGTCCTTGATCAGCTTGAAGATGTCGTCTGCAGTCTTTTCTGGCACTGAGAATTCTCCTTTGACTGGATGATCCGCCGTTCGACGCTAGGGACACCATATTGCGCGCCGGTCAATGCCATGTTGCACGGACGTTACGCAGTGGTGGTGCCAGGCGCCCACCCTATGCTGGTTTCATGGCCCGCACCTTTGGTTCTTGGCTCTCCGGGCCACCGCCGTCCGAAGCTGGCGACGCGAGTCAGGGACCCAATGACTACGCCGGTCAACGTCTCGGTCTGCCCCAGTCGGGCCCGGGTTCACTGGTCGGCACCGGCCGCCGCGTCCTGGCCGTCACGCTGGACTGGTTGATCGCGATGGGGCTCGGGTCCCTCGTCGGATCGCTGGACCGCACCGGCACGCTCGCCGACCATCGGTCGCTGGTGCTGGAGGCGATCTGGGTGGTG
Source organism: Mycobacterium yunnanensis (assembly GCF_025823185.1). Classification (GTDB taxonomy): domain Bacteria; phylum Actinomycetota; class Actinomycetes; order Mycobacteriales; family Mycobacteriaceae; genus Mycobacterium; species Mycobacterium yunnanensis. The sequence continues at coordinate 214,352 of NZ_JACKVK010000013.1, read as the reverse complement.
ATCGGGATCGTCTCGGTGCGGCTGTTCACCTTCACTCCGGGACAATTGGCGTTGGGTCTGCAGGTGGTCTCGGTCGACCACCGCCAGCACGTCGGCATCGGGCGGGCGGCCGTTCGCGTTCTGCTGGTCGCCCTGGTGATCCCCGCCCTGTTCACCGACGCCGACGGTCGGGGGTTCCAGGACCGGTTGACCGGAACGGCCGTCGTCCGCCGCTAGACCTCGTGGCGGATCTGCCCGTTCATCATGGTCATGGTGACCTTGGCCTGGTGAATGTCGTGCGGGTCGCCTTCGAGGATGTTGGCGTCGAGCACGATGAGGTCGGCGAGCTTGCCGACCTCCAATGACCCCACCTTGTCGTCCAGTCGGATCTGGTGGGCCGCGCCCAAGGTGTTCGCGTGTACGGCCTCGACGATCGAGAGCCGCTGGTCGACGGGCTCCAGGACCGGCCCGTCCGGCTTCCCGATGAGCTGCCGGGTGACGCCGATCTGGATCGAATCCAGCGGCTTGTACGTCGAGAAGTAGCCTGCCGCAGGCCAATCCGTGCCTAGCGAGATCCGACCGCCGGACGTGAGCGTCGCCTGCGTCCGGTAGAGCAGGTTCTTGCGGGGCGCGCCGTACCGGGCGCCCATGTTCATCACCGTGTCGGGGTCGGCCGACATCCAGTTCGCCGAGAACTGCGAGATGACGCCTAGCTCACCGAACCGCGGGATGTCCGAATCCTCCACGTAGACCAGGTGGGCGATGGCGTGGCGGCGCTCCCGCGGCGGGTTGGCCGTGATCGCCTCGGCGATGGCGTCGAGTGCGACGCGGGCGGTGCGGTCCCCGCAGGCATGGATGTGCAAGTCGAAACCGGCGGCGTCGACGTCGCGCACCATGCGGTGCCACTGCTCCTCGGTGAACGGTGAGCTGCCCGTGCTGTCGGGCTTGTCGGCGTAGGGATCTACCAGCCACGCGGTGTAACCGCCCTGCGTGCCGTCGCCGACGATCTTCACCACCGTGGCCTGCACCTGCTCGGTCGAGACACGGTTGCGCACCTCGGTCATCTTGGCCACCGTGTCGTCGACCGGTGGTCCCTTCACGGCGTAGGAGGCCACGACGCGGAACGGCAACTCGCCCCGCTTCTCCGCGTCGACGTAGAGCTCGAGGATCGCGGCCTGGTCCTCGCCGATCGGCGGCACCCCCGCGTCGAACAGGGACGTGATGCCGGCGGCGGCGGCCTTGGGCGTCCACGAGGCCAACAGCTTCGCCATCGTCTCGGGGGAGATGGGCTCGACGGCGTTGACCACCTGGAGCTCGGCGACGACCTCGAGGACGTAACCCGTCGGATCGCCCTTGCCGTCGCGAGCGAAGTAACTGAACCCGGGGATCGGATCGGGGGTGTTGCGGTCGACGCCCGCCATCTGCAACGCCTTCGAGTTGACCCACAGGCTGTGGCCGTCGATGGCGAAGAAGAACGCGGGGCGGTCCGGCACGATCCGATCCAGGTCTGCCTTGGTGGGCCCTTCGGGACCGAACATGTCGACGCGCCAACCGAATCCGCGCAGTGGACCTACCGGGTTGTCGGCGGCGTACTTCGAGATCGCGGCGAGCGCGTCGGCCCCGGTGGGCACCTGCAGGTCCAGGCCCGAGGTCAGGAACGCACCCATGAAGGGGTGGATGTGGGCCTCCACGAACCCCGGCATCAGCAGTCGGCCTTTCAGGTCGACCACCCGGGTACCGTCGCCCACCCGCGCCATCGCCCCGGCCTCGTCGCCGACGTAGGTAATGGTGTTGCCCGTGACGGCAAGCGCCTTCACCCACTGCTGCGGGCCGGCGACGGTGTAGATCGGACCGTTGCGGAAGACGAAGTCCGCCTTCGTGTCCGAACCCGCGGCTTCCGGTGCGCTACTCGGCGACGCCGACTCGCGGCCTGGCGAGCAGGCCGCCATTGCCGTCGTGGCCGCGGCCACCGCGGCGATCGTCAACACCGTCCGTCTGGTGGTCTTGGCGGCCCCGAACGCCGCGAAATGTGGCGCCCACTGACACGATGTACACATGCGCTTCCCCCCAAAGGCACTGTCGAGAATGCCTTTTCACGCCCCGCCCGATGCGGTGACGCTAGCGAAGATTAGCGGGTGAACCTCGACTGCGACGCGATTTGACGCACGCGTCACGGACTGTGACGAACGTGGGGCTACTTGCGGCGCACCGTGCGCTGGACGCCGCGCATCTTCGCGCCGGGAGGCAACGGGCCCTTCGGCATGGCCGACGGTCCCATCCGGGTTCCCAGTGCCGCCAGCCGCGACTCCAGGGAGTCCATCTGCTTGGCGGTGATGTTGGCGGGCAGCTTGGTCAGGTGTCGCTCCAGCTTGGACAACGGCACCTCACCCTCACCGTTGCCGACGACGAAGTCGTAGATCGGAATGTCGCCGATGAGCCGCGCGGTGCGCTTCTTCTCCTGGGCCAGCAGCGGCTTGACGCGCGTCGCCGATCCCTCGCCGACGAAGATCACACCGGGCCTGCCGATCACGCGGTGCACGGCGTCGAAGTGTCCGGTCGCCGCGACGCCCGGGGTGACCCGCCACTTGCCCCGCAGGTTGTCCAGCGCCCACGCGGCGGCGCCGGTCTGGCCCTCGGCCTTGCGGTACACCGACTTCTGGGCGCGACGCCCGAAGATGATGAACGCCACCAGCAGACCCAGCACGATGCCGAGCGGGATCAGCGTGACATAGGTGAACGTGTTGCCGACGAGCACGCCGATCAACACCGCGATCGCCACGATCAGCACGAAGGCGCCGATCATGTAGGGCAGGAGCCGGCTGTCCTCCTTGCGCTGAATCTGGAAGGCCTGCCAGAGCTGACTGCGGCGCTCCTTGGATGCGGCCTTGCGGGCAGCCTTCGCCTCGGCCTTGGCGGCCTTGTCGACGCCGGGTTTGCGAGTCTTCGCCATCGGATCAGGATACGGGTGGACGCCAGCCGAGAGTCAGGACGGGCTGGTCCGGGCCTGGGCCGCCTGGGCGTACAACTTGCCCGCCCGGTAGGACGACCGCACCAGCGGGCCCGCCAGCACGCCGGGGAAGCCGACCTCTTCGGCGAACTTGCCGTGCTCGACGAATTCCTCCGGCTTGACCCACCGCTCGACCGGATGGTGCCGGGGGGTTGGCCGCAGGTACTGCGTGATGGTGATGATGTCGCAGCCCGCGTCGTGCAAGTCGACCAGGGCCGTCCGCACTTCCTCCGGGGTCTCGCCCATGCCCAGGATCAGATTGCTCTTAGTGACCAATCCGTAGTCACGCGCCGCGGTGATGACCGCGAGGCTGCGCTCGTAGCGGAAGGCGGGACGGATGCGCTTGAAGATGCGCGGCACGGTTTCTACGTTGTGCGCCAACACTTCTGGGCGCGTCTCGAAGACCGTCTCGAGCTGTTCGGGGATGGCGTTGAAGTCCGGGATCAACAACTCGACGCCGGTGTTCGGGTTGAGCGCCTTGATTTGGCGCACCGTCTCGGCGTACAGCCACGCACCGCCGTCGGGCAGGTCGTCGCGGGCCACTCCGGTGACCGTCGAATACCGAAGACCCATCGCCTGGACGCTCTCGGCCACCCGCCGGGGCTCGTCGCGGTCCAACTCCGAGGGCTTGCCGGTGTCGATCTGGCAGAAGTCACACCGGCGCGTGCACTGCTCGCCGCCGATGAGGAACGTGGCCTCGCGGTCTTCCCAGCACTCGTAGATGTTGGGGCAGCCGGCCTCTTCGCAGACCGTGTGCAGACCCTCGCGCTTGACCAGGGCCTTGAGTTCCTTGTACTCCGGGCCGGTCTTCAGCTTGGTCTTGATCCACGGCGGCTTGCGCTCGATGGGGGTCTCGGCGTTGCGGACCTCCAGGCGCAGCAGCTTGCGGCCGGTCGACGACACGGGCAGCTTGGCGATCTCGGACGGTTCTGCGGTCACTCCGACAATGCTAGCGCTGGTCGTCGGTCGAGGGCGGCGGGCACCGTGACGGCGACGGCGTCGGCCACCTCGTCGACGGTGATCCGACGGCCCAGCTCGGCGGTCAACGACGTGACACCGGCGTCGGAGATGCCGCACGGGACGATCGAGGTGAAGGCGGACAGGTCGGAGTCACAGTTCACCGAGAAGCCGTGCAGCGTGGTCGCCCTGGCCACCCGGATGCCGATGGCCGCGACCTTGCGTGCCGGCCTGGCGGCGGACTGCGGGACCCACACGCCGGATCGACCTTCGACCCGGCCGGTCTCGAGCCCGAAGCCCGCGCACACCGCCATCAGGGCGCCCTCCAGGCGGCGGACGAACTCGACCACGTCCAGCGGTTGCGCCAAGCCGACGATCGGATAGCCGACCAGCTGACCCGGCCCGTGCCAGGTGATCTTGCCGCCGCGGTCGGTGTCGACCACCGGGACGTCGGAGTAGACGGGACGCTCGTGCGGTTCGGTGCGGCGGCCCGCGGTGTAGACCGGTGGATGTTCGAGCAGCAGCAGGGTGTCGGGGCCGCCGGCGATCCGCGCCTCGGCCACTTCGCGCTGCATCTGCCAGGCGTCGAGGTAGTCCACCGAGCCGAGTCGTCGCACCTCGACCTCGGTGTCCGTCGACCGGACCGATGCTGCGCCCACGCTCTGAACGGTACGCGCGTCAGGTCGTCTTGGGCGCGGTGACGTAGGCCATGGCCTCGCCGATGGTGTGGTGGTGGAACTCGAAGCCGGCCCGTTCCAGCGCCGCGGGGATGGCCCGCTGTCCGCCGAGGAGACCCTCGTCGGCGAGTTCGCCGAGCACGGCCCGCAGGGCGAACGCGGGCACCGACATCGGCGTCGGCCGGTTGAGTGCCCGACCCAGCGCCGCGGTGAATTCGGCGTTGGTGACCGGCGCGGGTCCCGTGCCGTTGACCGGACCGACGAGGTCGTCGTGCTCGACGGCGAATGTCACCGCGCGCACCTCGTCCTCCAGGCTGATCCACGGCATGTACTGCTTGCCGTTGCCCAACCGGGCTCCCAAGCCGAGGCTGAAGAGCGGCTTGAGCTTGGCGAGCATGCCACCCGACGGGGACAGCACCAGCCCGGTCCGTAGCTTCACCACCCGCACGCCTGCGGCGACGGCGGTCGACGTGGCGTCCTCCCAGTCCTGGCACAGGCCGGCGAGAAATCCCTGACCCGCCGGGGCGGACTCGTCGACGACGCGGTCCCTAGTGTCGCCGTAGTAGCCGACCGCGCTGGAGTTGACGAGCACGGGGACACCGGATTCGACGACCGCCCGGGACAGCACCTCGGTCGGCCCGATGCGGCTGTCGCGCAGGCTCTGCTTGAACGCACCCGACCACCGCTTGCCTGCGACGTTGACGCCGCACATGTTGACCACGGCGTCCGCGCCGCGCAGCGCACTCGCGTCGAACTCACCGGTGTCGGGATCCCAGAACACCTCGTCGGAGCTCGACGGCGGACGACGCACCAGCCGCAGCACGCGGTTGTCGGCAGCGCGCAACGCCGACGTCAGCGCGGAACCGATCAGCCCGGAGGAACCTGCAATCGCGATGACGGCATTTCGCACGAGGCCTACAGTCCGAGGTCGGCCTCGAACGCTCCCTCTTCGAGGCGGCGTTTGACCGTCGTCAGGAAGCGGCCGGCATCGGCTCCGTCGACGAGTCGGTGGTCGTAGGTCAGCGGCAGGTAGCACACCGACCGGACGCCGATCGACTCGTTGCCGTTCTCGTCGACCACCACGCGGGGACGCTTGACGATCGCGCCGGTGCCGAGCATCGCCGCCTGCGGCGGGACCAGGATCGGCGTGTCGAACAGCGCGCCCTGGCTGCCGATGTTGGTGATGGTGAACGTGCCGCCGGACAGCTCGTCGGGCTTGAGGTTGCCCGAGCGCGCCCGTGCCGCGATGTCGGCGATCGCCCGCGCCAGCCCGCCAAGGGACAGGTCACCGGCGTTCTTGACGACGGGGGAGAGCAGACCCTGTTCGGTGTCGACCGCGAAGCCCAGGTGCTCGGCGTCGTAGTAGGTGATCTGCTTGCTGTCCTCGTCGTAGCTGGCGTTGACGTTCGGGTGTGCCTTGAGGGCGTCGATCACCGCGACCGCGAAGAACGGCAGGTACGTGAGGTTGACGCCTTCGCGTTCGGCGAACGTCGCCTTGGCGCGGGCGCGCAACGCCACGATCTTGGTCAGGTCGACCTCGTGGGTCTGCGTCAATTGTGCTGTCGTCTGCAGGGATTCGCGCGTCTTCTTGGCGGTGATCTGCCGGATGCGGTTGGCCTTCTGCGTTGTGCCGCGCAGGTGCGCCAGCGCCGGTGCGGGCGCGGACGAGGCAGCCGCAGGCTTGGAGGCGGGTGCGCTCGGCGGTGCGGCGCTCGGCTCGGGAGCCTTCTTGGCCTCAGCGGCGGCGAGCACGTCCTGCTTGCGGATGCGGCCGCCGACGCCGGTGCCCTTGACCGACGACAAGTCGACGTCGTTGTCCGCGGCCAGCTTGCGGACCAGGGGAGTGACGTACGGGCCGCCGTCGGACGACGGTGCCTCGGCGGCAGGGGCTGCCTTCGGTTCGGGCTTGGGTTCCGGTTTGGGCTCGGGCTCGGACTTCGGTTCCGGCATGGGCTCGGGCTTGGCCTCGGCCTTCGGCTCGGGTTCCTTGGCGGGCTCGGGCTCGGGCTCCGGCTCCGGCTCCGGCTCTGGTTCGGGCTCCGGCTCCGGCTCGGGTTCTGGCGTGGCGTCGGCGTCGGCATCGCCAATCTTGGCGAGTTCGCCGCCGACGGCGACCGTGTCGTCCTCCTCGGCGGTGATGGACAGCAGGGTCCCGGCGACCGGCGACGGGATCTCGGTGTCGACCTTGTCGGTGGAGACCTCGACGAGCGCGTCGTCGACCTCGACGCTGTCGCCGACCTTCTTGAGCCACCGGGTGACGGTGCCCTCGGTGACGGACTCACCAAGTTCGGGCATCACGACCGAGGTGGACGAGCCACCGCCACCGCTGGACTTCGGGGCGGCCTTGGTCTCTTCCTTCGCCTCGGGCTCGGGCTCTGGCTCTGGCTCTGGTTCGGGCTCCGGCTCTGGTTCGGACTTCTCCTCCGCGGCGGGGGCGTCGTCACCGCCGTCACCCTCGCCCTCATCACCGATCGTGGCGAGATCGCCGCCGACCTCCACGGTGTCGTCCTCGTTGGCGATGATCTTGGTGAGCACGCCGGCGGCCGGCGACGGAATCTCGGTGTCGACCTTGTCGGTCGACACCTCCAGCAAGGGCTCGTCGACCTCGACGGTGTCGCCTTCTTGCTTCAGCCATCTCGTGACGGTCCCCTCGGTGACGCTCTCACCGAGTGCGGGCATCTGGACGGTGATGGCCATGTGATGTGACTCCTCGAACGGTCGCTCGTAACGGTCGAAAATGCTCGACGCCCATCCTGTCACGTCCGAGGCCGGTGGTCGCCGCAGACCGGCCGAGTTGCTCCTCTGGCACCATTGAAGGTGAATCCGAGTGAGTGAGGTCCAGTTGGGACTGTTCGACACCTTCCGCCGTCGCGGGTCCAAGGGCGCCTCCGACCGGCGAGACCCCGGGGCCGACCTCAAGTACCTCCGGCAGTGGGTGGCCGAGCACCACGGGGTCGAGGCGTTCGTCGAACCCAAGACCACCGTCACCGAGGTCACCGTGGTGCTGGTGGCGGCCGACGGCGAATGGACCCGGCGCCGAGCCGGCGGCGACAGGGGCGCCCGCCGGCTCAGCGACAAGCTGAACATCCCGGTCTACGACGTCCAGAAGGTCGGCTACCCGCAGCGCATGCGCGACTTCGACGCACGCCGGCGCATCGAGCGCAAACGCGAGCTCAGGCGGGAACTCGAGGATGACTGAGGTGGGCAGCCGTCACAGCTGCGACGCGCCGCCGTCGACGACCAGCTCGGCGCCGGTGGTGTAGGTCGCGTCGAAGGCCAGGAAGACGACGGCCTTCGCCACCTCCTCGGGCTCGCCGAGACGACGCATCGGGTTGAGGGCCCGCTGCGCCTCCAGGAAGTCGCGTGCCTCCTGCGCAGGCATGGATCGCTCGAGGATGCCGGTGTCGACGGGTCCGGGCGAGACGGCGTTGACCCGAATTCCCCTGTCGACCAGTTCCGCGGCGAACGTGCGGGTCATGGACCGCAGGGCAGCCTTGGTCGCGGAGTAGACGCTCGTCGCGGCGATGCCCTTGCGGTTGGCGATCGACGTGGTCAGCACCACCGAGCTGCCGGGCGGCATCAGCGGGACGAAGCGTTGCAGGGTGAAGAACGGCGCCCTGGTGTTGACGGCGAACACGTCGTCGTACTGCTCGGCCGTGGTGTCCTCGATGGTGCCTCCCCCCGTCGCGCCGGCGTTGAGCACGAGCAGGTCGACGCCGCCGAACGCGGCGGCCGCGCGGTCGGCGAGCCCGTCGACGTCGCCGACGTCGCGACGGTCCACCAGGGCCCGCGGACCGAGGGCCGCCGCGGCGGCCGTCAACGACGCGGGGGTGCGGCCGGTCACCAGCACCCGGGCCCCGCCCGCGTCCAACACCTTGGCGGTGGCGAGACCGATGCCGCTGGTGCCGCCGGTGATGACGACGCGCTTGCCGTCGTATCCAGTCATGTGAATTCCTCTCTCGGACAACTGCTTAGAGCTGTGAGTCGCCACCGTCGACGACCAGTTCGACGCCTGCGACGAACGTCGCGTCGAAGGCCAGGAACGCCACCGCAGGCGCGAACTCGCTCGGCTGGCCGAAGCGCCGCATCGGGTTGCTCGCGGTGAACGCGGCCTTGATGTCGGCGGCTCGCTCCGGCACTTCCTTCTCCAACTTGCCGGTGTCGATCGAGCCCGGGCTGACGGCGTTGACCCGGATGCCCCGCGGCAGCAACTCCCGGCTCAGCGTGCGGGCCATCGAACGCAGCGCGGCCTTGCTCGCCGAGTACACGCTCAGCGCGTCCCAACCCGTCTGGTTCGCCGTCGACGTCGTCAGCACCACGGCACTGCCCTCGACCATGAGCGGCACCAGCTTCTGCACCGTGAAGAACGGGCCCTTGGTGTTGATCGCGAACACGTCGTCGAAGGTCTGCTCGGTCACCGCGTCGAACGGGTCGAAGCTGCCGATTCCCGCGTTGACCACCAGAGCGTCGACCGTGCCGAACTCGGCCCGCACCCGCTCGGCAAGCGCGTCGACGTCCGCGAGCGAACTGGTGTCGCTGCGGACGGTGACGGCCTGGCTGCCCAGCTGCGCCGCCGCGTCGTCCAGCGTCTGCTGATGGCGTCCGGTCACGAGGACGCGTGCGCCCTCGTCGACGAGATGCGCGGCCGCGGCCAACCCGAGGCCGCTGCTTCCGCCGGTGATCACTGCCGTCTTCCCGTCGTATCTGCCCATGCGACGAGTCTTTGGCAGTTCGGCGCGCGCGTCCAAGACCCGTTCGGCACCCCGCCATGCGACAACGGAATGACGGTGTCGGAATAGCGATCCGCGTCGATCGGGTTGGACCTCGGCGATGAACGACAACGGAGCCGACCTCGAACTGCGGCTGGTGCGGTACTTCACCGTCGTGGCCGAGCACCGGAACTTCGGCCGGGCCGCGGCCGAGCTACGCGTCGCACAACCAGCCCTGAGCCGTCAGATCCAGCGGCTGGAGAACCGGCTCGGCGTACTCCTCTTCGACCGCGTGCCCCACGGCGCCGAGCTGACCGACGCGGGAAGGGCGTTCCTCCCCGAGGCGCACGACGTGCTGCGGGCCGCGCACCGGGCCACGCTCACCGCCCGGGCTCACGCACCCGCGGGCAACGTGGCCGTCGGCTACGTCGAGGATCTCGTCGTCACCCCGGCCGTGCGTGAACTGCGACGCCGCCACCCGCAGGCGACGATCGGCACCCGGCACCTCGAGTGCCGGGACGAGCGCATGTTCGCCGACGGAACGGTGGACGTGGTGGTCGCGCGGGCGCCGCTGCCTCACCCGGCCGACGACCTGCGCGTCACCCCGCTCTACGAAGAGCCGCGGATGCTGGTGCTGCCGGCCGACCACCACCTCGCCGGTCGGGCCTCGGTGTCACTGCAGGACTTCGCCGGCGGTCTGCCCGTCTACTGCTCGCACGGCGCGCCACGGTCGATCTACCCGACCGGCGTCGCCTCGCTGCAGACGGGCCCCGTTGTCGAAGGCTTCGAGGACAGACTCGAACTCGTCGCCAGCGGCCAGGCGGTGGCCGTCCTGCCCGTCGGGGACCGGCGTAGCTCGCTGCGTGCGGACCTGGCGTCGGTCCCGATCGACGACGTGCCCGCCAGCGAGGTCGTCGTGGTCCACCGGGCGGGGGAGACCAACCCGCTGGTCGCCGAGTTCGTCCTGGTCGCCCAAGCTCGCCTGATGCCCGTACCGGCCTGACCAACCGTTCTCGGCTAGCCCTCCTTCGCTACGTCCTCCAGCACGGCGAACATGGTCCGGGTGGGCACCCCGGTGCCGCCCTTGCCGGTGTACCCCCACGGGCCGCCGGTGTTGTAGGCGGGTGCGGCGACGTCGACGTGGGCCCACTGCACGCCCTCGGCGACGAACTCGCGGAGATAGACCCCGGCCACCAGCATCCCGGCGTACCGCGAACCGCTGACGTTGGCCAGGTCGGCGACGGTGGACTTCAGGTCGTCCTTCAACTCGTCGGGCAGCGGCATCGCCCATCCGTTCTCCCCGACGGCCTGCGACAGCGCGGCGACCCGATCCCGGAACTCGTCGCTGCCCATCACCCCGGGGGTGCGGGCGCCGAGTGCGACGGTCTGCGCACCGGTCAGCGTGGAGGTCTCGATGAGATAGTCGGGGGCGTCCTCGCACGCCCGCACGATGGCGTCGGCCAGGATCAGCCGGCCCTCGGCGTCGGTGTTGAGCACCTCGACGGTGATGCCGCCGTACTGGGTGAGGACGTCACCGGGGCGCTGGGCGGTGGCCGAGGGCATGTTCTCGGCCATCGGCACCGTCGCGACGACGTCGATCGGCAGGTTCTGCTTGGCGGCCAGCACGACGGTCGCGATGACGGCGGCCGCGCCGCCCATGTCGGAGGTCATGTGATGCATGTTCGCGGCCGGCTTGATGGAGATGCCGCCGGTGTCGAAGGTGATGCCCTTGCCGACGAGGGCCACCTTCTTGGGCTTGCGGCCCTTGCCGCCGGAGTGCGTCAACCGGACCAGCCGCGGCGGCCGCGACGAACCCTTGCCGACGCCGACGATGCCGCCGTAGCCGCCCTTCTCGAGGGCCTCCTCGTCGAGCACCTCGACCTTCAGGCCGACCGATTCACCCAAAGCCCGTGCGCGCTTGGCGAATTCGTCGGGAAACAGGTGGCTGGGCGGGGTGTTGACGAAGTCGCGCGCGGTGGCGACCGCGGTCGCCACGTCGGTGCCGCGGACGGCCTCGGTCTTCGCGCTCTTCGCCGTCGAGAGCACCGTGATCTTGGCCAGGCGGGCGTCCTTGGGGGCGGTCTTGGCACTGCGGAAGTCGCTGAAGCGGTAGGCGCCGAGGATCAAGCCCTCCACGGTGGCCGCCACGTCGACCTCCGAGAGCGTCGTCACGACGCTCTCGACGCCGCTCAGCGCCCGCGCCGCCACCCCCGCCGCGCGCCGGATCACGTCGCCCGGCCACTCGTCGCGGGCCTTGCCGAGGCCGACGGTCAGCACGCTGGCCACCGGCAGCGAGGGAACGACGATTCGCGTGGTCTGCTCGCTGCCGCCCTTGACGCCGAGCGCGGCCAGGGCCACCTCGATCTCGCCGACGGCCTCGGCGTCGAGGAAGGGATTGGGCAGTACCCGCGCACGGTCGTCGTCACCGGAGACGACGGGCACGATCAGCACCGCCGAGCCAATGCCGCGCTTGGGCAGGCCGGTGGAGACGGTGACGGCGGGGGACTGGTAACCGGGTGCAGTGCTCACGGGGGTCACCCTAGTAGCGCAGGCACGGGTCCGGCGGGGCAGGAGCGAGGCGACCGGGGGCATTAGAGTCACTGGCCGTGAGTGACAACCTGCTGAAGGGTCCGCTGGAGGACCGCCACCGCGAGCTGGGCGCGAGCTTCGCCGAATTCGGGGGATGGCTGATGCCGGTGTCCTACGCGGGCACCGTCAGCGAGCACAACGCCACCCGAAACGCCGTCGGCCTCTTCGACGTCAGCCACCTGGGCAAGGCCCTGGTGGTCGGACCGGGCGCTGCGGAATACGTCAACTCCGCACTCACCAACGACCTGCGCCGAATTGGTGCGGGCAAGGCGCAATACACGTTGTGCTGCAACGACTCCGGCGGCGTCATCGACGACTTGATCGCCTACTACGTCTCCGACGACGAAGTGTTCCTCGTGCCGAACGCGTCGAACACCGCCGCCGTCGTCGCCGCGCTGAAGGAGAAGGCACCGGCAGGATTGACCATCACCGACGAGCACCGCAGCTACGCCGTGCTCGCCGTGCAGGGTCCGAAGTCCGCCGAGGTGCTCGCCGCGCTGGGCTTGCCCACCGACATGGACTACATGGGGTACGCCGACGCCGAATATGAGGGCGTGCCCGTCCGGGTCTGCCGGACCGGGTACACCGGCGAGCACGGCTACGAGCTGTTGCCCGAGTGGGACCGCGCCGCGGTCGTGTTCGACGCACTGGTCGAGGCCGTCGCGGCCGCCGGCGGCGAACCGGCCGGGCTTGGCGCCCGCGACACGTTGCGCACCGAGATGGGCTACCCGCTGCACGGGCACGAACTGTCACTGGACATCTCGCCGCTGCAGGCGCGGTGCGGCTGGGCGATCGGCTGGAAGAAGGACGAGTTCTGGGGCCGCGAGGCGTTGCTCGCCGAGAAGGCGGCCGGCCCACGGCGGGTGCTCCGCGGACTCAAGGCGGTGGGCCGCGGCGTGCTCCGAGCCGACATGACGGTGCTCGACGGTGACCGGCCGGTGGGCGTCACCACGTCGGGAACCTTCTCTCCGACAATGAAACTCGGCATCGCGCTGGCCCTGCTGGACACCGACGCCGGCATCGCCGACGGCCAGCGCGTCGCGGTCGACGTGCGGGGCCGGGCGTTGGAGTGCGAGGTGGTCGCGCCGCCGTTCGTCGAAGCGAAAACTCGCTAGTCACGGGTTATACAATCGCCACATGACTGACCGCTCCCTGGACTTCACGCTTGCCCGCAATGCGCATCCGGCAAGTGACGAAGTACGGGCCGGAATTCTGGCCGACCCCGGGTTCGGCCGGTACTTCACCGACCACATGGTCTCGGTGGACTACACCGAGTCAGACGGCTGGCACGACGCCACGGTGCTGCCCTACGGCCCGATCCAACTGGACCCGTCGTCGGTGGTGCTGCACTACGCGCAGGAAGTGTTCGAGGGTCTGAAGGCCTATCGATGGAGCGACGGTTCCATCGTGTCGTTCCGGCCGGAGGCCAACGCCGCGCGACTGCGGACCTCGGCCAGGCGGCTGGCCATCCCCGAACTGCCCGACGAGGTGTTCCTCGAATCGCTGCGCCAGATCATCGCGGTCGACGGTGACTGGGTGCCTGCCGCCGGTGGCGAGGAGTCGCTCTACCTCCGTCCGTTCATCTTCGCGACGGAGTCGGGCCTTGGCGTGCGACCGGCCGTCGAGTACCGCTACATGGTGATCGCGTCACCCGCGGGCGCGTACTTCAAGGGTGGCCTCAAGCCGGTGTCGGTGTGGCTGTCGACGGAGTACGTGCGGGCCAGCCCCGGCGGCACGGGCGCGGCCAAATTCGGCGGCAACTACGCCGCGTCGCTGCTCGCCCAGGCCGAGGCCACCGACCACGGCTGCGACCAGGTGGTGTGGCTCGACGCCCTCGAACGGCGCTACGTCGAGGAGATGGGCGGCATGAACCTGTTCTTCGTCTACGGCAGCGGCGGTACCGCGCGGTTGGTCACCCCCGAGCTCAGTGGCTCGCTGCTGCCGGGGATCACGCGAGATTCGTTGCTGCAGTTGGCATCCGACGCGGGGTATTCGGTCGAGGAACGCAAGATCGACGTCGACGAATGGCAGAAGAAGGCCGCCGCGGGGGAGATCACCGAGGTGTTCGCCTGCGGCACCGCCGCGGTGATCACCCCGGTCTCGCACGTGAAGTCCGCCGACGGCGAGTTCACCATCGCCGACGGCCAACCGGGCGAGGTCACCATGGCACTGCGCGACACCCTGACCGGTATTCAGCGTGGCAAGTTCGCCGACACCCACGACTGGATGACCCGGCTCGGCTGATCAGCCGTTGGCCGACCGTCGTCCCCGACGGCGCGGGGCCTCGTCGAGCGTGGCGGCATTCGATTCCACGGCGAGGCGGACGACCTGCTGCGCCAGGACGTCGCTGACGTAGTAGACCTGGCGCCTGCCGTCACGGCGGGCGTCGACGACACCGGCCAGTTTGAGCTTGCCGAGGTGGTGGCTGACGGTGGCCATCGACTGCCCGGTCTCCTCGGCGAGGGTGCCAACGTCCCGCTCGCCGAGGGACAGCAACCACACGAGGTGCAGGCGTACGGTCGCCGACAGCATGGCGAACATACCTGCGGTGTCTTGAATTAGCTGCTCGGAGACCCTGGCCTCGGGTGACTGGCCGGCGGCCACGGGCACTCCTTCCTGACGACGTCTGGATAGGTTCCCGCAAGTTGGACGCTGTGACAACCGTTTGATCGTCTGTTCCCGTCGACGAGGATCCGGCATGGCCCTGCAGTCACTCGTGACCACCCGCCGCGGTCCGACGCCGTCCGGAGACGAGCCGCGGTTGGCCGAACTCGCCAATGCGCCGTCGTTCGTCGCATTCCAGCGGTTGGCCAGCTCCCCGAATGGCCTGACCGAGCAGAGCGCTGCCGAGCGGGCCGCCGAGTTCGGGGAGAACAGGCCGGGCTGCTACGTCGACGACCGGGTGGCCGCACGGGTCGTGGCTGCCGTGCGCAGCCCGTTCGTCGCCCTGCTCAGCGTGCTCGGCATGGTGCTGATCGCCGTCGGCGACCAGGGGGGCGCGGTTACCGTCGCCGTGGTCGTGTCCTCGGCGGTGGGGCTGCGGCTGTGGCAGCAGACGCGCGCGGACAGGGCGGTGCGCGGGCTGCGTCGGCAGTCGTCGACGACGGCCACCGTCCGACGCAGGCCCGGGGCCGGGCAGCCGGCCGTCGACCGCGAGGTCTCGGTTCGCGACCTGGTGCCCGGTGACGTCGTCGTGCTCGTCGCCGGTGACGTCGTCCCGGCCGATCTTCGGATCGTCACCGCTGCCGGCCTGATGCTGGATCAGGCCGTGGTGAGCGGGGAGTCGATGCCGGTGCCCAAGGCGCCCCCGGCCGCCGACGTCGACCCCCGGACCGACGTCGGATTCGACACCTCGTCGCTGTGCTTCACCGGAACGACGGTGGTCTCCGGGACCGGTACGGCGCTGGTGGTGGCGACGGGCCCGGCCACGCTGCACGACGCGCTGGCGCGAACGGTCGCCGATCTGCGTCCCACGTCGAGCTTCGAGCAAGGCGTGCGCACGGTCGGGCTGGTGCTGATCCGCTTCATGCTGGTGATGGCGCCCGTGGTCTTCGTCGTCAGCGGTCTGGTCACCGAGGACTGGCGCCGAGCCGCGTTGTCCGCGGTGTCCGTGGCAGTCGGGCTGACACCGGAGATGCTGCCGGTGATCGTCACGGCCAACCTGGCCCGCGGCGCGACCAGGTTGGCGCGAGATCGGGTGATAGTCAACCGGCTCGAGGCGATCCAGGATCTCGGCGCGATGGACGTGTTGTGCGTCGACAAGACCGGCACGCTGACCGAGGACCGGGTGGTGTACGCGCACGCCGTCGACCCGGCGGGGGCCGTCGACGACTCCGTCGGCGAACTCGCCCACCTCGCGGTGTCGCTTCAGGACTGCCCCTACGACGTCCTCGACGAGGCGATCGTGGAACGGATGGCCGGCGCCGATGCGGCGCTGCTCGCCGATGCGGCCTTCGACAAGGTCGACGAGATCGCCTTCGACCACACCCGGCGGCTGGCCACCGTCGTCGTCCGCCGTCGGCGGGACGAGCACATCCTCGTCACCCACGGTGACCCGTCGGCCGTCATCGCCTGTTGCGACCGGATTCGATTGGCCGGCAACGTGATCGAGATGGACGACGAGCGCATCGCCGATGCGATGTCCGTCGTGCGCGACTGCGGCGCCCGCGGGATGCGGACGTTGGCCGTGGCGGTCCGAGACGGCCGGGCACGCCTCGAGCGCTACACCGAACGCGACGAGCACGCCATGGTCCTCATCGGATTCCTCGGGTTCGTCGACCCCGTGCGCGTCGGTGCCGACGCGGCGATCGAGACCCTGGCCGGACACGGCGTCGCGGTGAAGATGCTGACCGGCGACGGTGAGGACATCGCGCGCATCGTGGCCGAGCGGGTCGGATTGGCCCCCGGTGACCCGGTGCTCGGCAGCCAGGTCGACGCCGCCGACGACGCCGGACTCGGGGCGCTCGTCGAGGGAGCCACCGTGTTCGCGCGCTTGACGCCCGCACACAAGGCCAGGATCGTGGGTGCGTTGCGCAGCACGGGACACACGGTCGGATTCATCGGCGACGGCGTCAACGACGTTCCCGCACTGCGCGTTGCGGATGCGGGCATCGCCGCCGACGACGCCTCCGACGCGGCGAAGGGGGCCGCCGACCTGATCCTCCTCGAGGACGGCTTGGACGTCCTGGCCCGTGGTGTGATCGAAGGTCGTCGCACGCTGTCGAACACCATGAAGTACGTCAAGATCACCGCGAGCTCGAACTTCGGCAACGTGTTCACGGTGCTGATCGCGTCGGCATTCCTGCCGTTCCTTCCCATGTTGCCGGTGCAGTTCATCGTGCAGAACCTGCTGTACGACGCCGCGCAGCTGGCGCTGGCGTGGGATCGCGCCGAAGACGACTATCTGCGCTCGCCGCGCCGCTGGAATCCCAGTGGGCTGGTGCGTTTCATGCTCTGGTTCGGACCGCTGAGTTCGTTGTTCGACGTGGCGACGTTCGCCGTGCTGTGGTGGATCTTCGACACCGCGCATCGGCCGGCCCCCTTTCACACCGGGTGGTTCGTCGAGGGATTGCTGACCCAGTTGCTGATCGTGCTGGTGCTGCGCGTCAGGACGGCGCCGTGGCGGGGCGCGGGACCGTCGCGTCCCGTGGTGGTCGCGTCGTCGGGGGCCGCGGCTGTCGGACTGTTGCTTCCCCTTACATCCGTGGGGGCACGGCTGGGGTTGGTGGCTCTGCCGTGGGTCTACCTGCTCTGGATCGCCGCCGCCATGACGGCATATGCGCTGTCGGCCCAGTTCGCGAAGCGGTGCTACGTGCGGCGCCACGCCGACTGGCTGTAGGACGGGGCCTCACCCCTTGCTGCCGTAGAACGTGGCCTTCACCGACGGGCTGGCCTCCGGGGTGGCCATCGCCGTCGGAGCGTCGTCGTTGCCCAGCGCGACCGTCTCGGTGGTCGTCGAGGCGAGCTTCATCGCCGTGACGACCGGCTGCGTGTACATGGTCGTCGTAGCCGAGTCACCGGAGCCGCCGGCGACCGCCTGATGGGGTGCCGGGCCTGCACTGCCCACGATCGCGGCGGCAGTGGCGACGGCGCAGGCGCCCACGGCGGCGGCCGTCGACTTCAGTCGTTGATTGGTCATTCTCGCTCCTCGGGTCGGGGGGTCGACACCGTCGAGTAGAAGCCTCAACACTCAAATAGTCAAACGATTGTACAACTATCGGAAGGTGATGTTCAGGCCCCTGACATGTTCGCGCGCAACGATCCTCGTCGAGCGCGACGAGCCGAGGAGGCCCACCATGACTGAATCGACCACCGTCGGGGAGCACACCGGCCCCGAGGCGACCACGATCTCGTTGTCGGATCTGCTGCGCGCGCCAGTGGTCGCCAGTGCCGGCGAGACCATCGGCCGGGTCGTCGACGTCACCGTCCGACTGCGCGGACCGGACGCCTATCCGGAGGTCACCGGTCTGGTCGCCGCGATGGGCGGCCGTCGCGTCTTCGTCGCCGCCCGCACCGTCGACCAGTGGCGACCAGGCCGGGTGACGTTGACTGGCAACGCCGTCGACCTGCGCAGCTTTCAGCGCCACGACGGCGAGGTGTTGCTGCGGGCCGACGTGCTCGGCCACCGCCTCATCGACGTGGCGGCCGCAGAACTGGTGCGCGCCTATGACGTCGAGCTGGAGCACACCGGTCGAGGGTGGTCCCCGGTGCGCTTGGACACCCGGCGTCGGCCGCGGTTCTTCGGTCTGTTCGGATCCAACGACGTTGCCTCCGTGCGGGATTGGCGGTCCTTCGAACCGCTCATCGGTGACGGACGCTCGGCCGCGGCGCGCCGGGTCGCGGGTCGGGTCGGCGCGCTCAAGCCCGCTCAGATCGCCGACCTGCTCGAGGACGCCGACCGCGCCGAGGGTTTCGAGATCCTCGACCGTGTCCGCAGCAATCCCGGACTCGAGGCCGACGTGTTCTCCGAACTCGACTCCGACAAGGCCAGCCAGCTGCTCGACGGCATGCCCGATGCCGACGTCGCCGGACTGCTCGGCCGGATGCGCGCCGACGACGCCGCCGACGCGATCGTCGACCTGCGCCAGTCGCGCCGGCTGCGGGTCCTCGATTTGATGCCCGCCCCGCAACGCGTCAAGGTGACGACCCTGATGGGCTTCAACCCAGACACCGCAGGCGGGCTGATGAACACCGACGTGACGACCTGCGCTGCCACCGCAACCGCAGGCGAGGCGCTTGCGGTGATCGCCGCCGCGACCACGCTGGCGCCCGAGGCGCTGTTGAAGGTCCACGTCCTCGACGAGGGTGCCCACCTGGTCGGGCTGGTCTCGGTGATCGCCCTGCTGCAGAGCGAGCCCGCCACTGCCGTCGTCGCGCTGATGGATTCGGACCCGTCCCGGGTAGATGCCGCCGTCGACCTCGCCGACGTGGCCCTGCTGATGGCGGACTACGACCTGTACCTGGTGCCCGTCGTCGACGACGAGGACCGCGTGCTTGGCGTGGTGACGGTCGACGACGTGCTGCAGGCGACCATCCCCGAGGACTGGCGACGTCGCGAACCCGCGCCCCGGGCCGTCCGAGCCGCCCGGTACCCGTCGTGACCGCCGATCCCCGCCTGCGCACGGCGGTACTGGACAGCGCCCACCTCGGCGACATCGAGGGTGCCTTCGGCCGGATCTCGGTCGACGCCGGCGACCGGCCACGCACGCTGAAGGTGCGACTCGTGACGATGCTCGCGATCGTGGGTCCGGGCCTCGTCGTGATGGTCGGCGACAACGACGCGGGCGGCGTGTCCACCTACGCCCAGGCCGGGCAGAACTACGGCTACAGCCTAATGTGGGTCCTGCTGCTGCTCATCCCGGTGCTCGTGGTCAACCAGGAGATGGTGGTGCGCCTCGGCGCGGTCACCGGCGTCGGGCATGCGCGGCTCATCAACGAGCGGTTCGGCCGGGGCTGGGGCTGGTTCTCCGTCGGTGACCTCTTCGTCCTGAACTTCCTGACCATCGTCACCGAGTTCATCGGAATCGGCCTTGCCGCAGACTACTTCGGCATCTCCCGGTACGTCGTCGTGCCCACCGCAGCCGTCGCGCTGGTGGCCGTCATGGCCTCGGGAAGCTTTCGTCGGTGGGAACGGGCCATGTTCGCATTCATCGCCATCACCCTGCTGCAAGTGCCCATGCTGCTGATGTCGCACCCCGACTTCGGCCGTGCAGCAAGGGACTTCGTGGTGCCCGGCATCTCCGGCGGAGTGAGCTCGGACGCGGTGCTGCTGATCATCGCCATCGTCGGCACCACCGTGGCCCCGTGGCAGCTGTTCTTCCAGCAGTCCAACATCGTCGACAAGCGCATCACGCCACGCTTCATCGGCTACGAACGCGCCGACACCGTGCTCGGCGCGTTCGTCGTGGTGCTTGGCGCCGCGGCACTGGTCATGACCGGCGACTGGGCCGCCCGGTCCACCGGGACCGAGGGCGCCTTCACCGACGCCGGCGCGGTCGCCGAGCTGCTCGGCCACGGTGACCATCTGCTGGGGTCGATCTTCGCGATCGTGCTGCTGGACGCCTCCGTCGTCGGCGCGGCCGCGGTGACACTGGCCACCAGCTACGCCTTCGGGGACGTGTTCGGCATCAAGCACTCCTTGCACCGGAGCTTCTCCGACGCCAAGCGCTTCTACCTGTCCTACACCGCCATGGTCGCCCTCGCCGCGGGGGTCGTGCTCATCCCCGGCGCGCCGCTGGGCGTGATCACCACGGCCGTGCAGGCCCTGGCCGGCTTGCTGCTGCCCAGTGCGAGCGTCTTCCTGCTGCTGCTGTGCAACGACCGGGAAGTGTTGGGTCCGTGGGTGAATCGGCGGTGGCTCAACGTGGTGGCCATCGTGATCGTGGCGGTTCTGCTGGTCCTGTCGGGAATCCTGATGGCCACCACGCTGTTCCCGGACCTCGACGTCGTCGAGACGGCCGAGGGTCTGAGCGCGGTGCTCGCGGTGGCCGGCGCGGTGGCGATGGTGGCGCTGCGCCTCGCGGCCAGTCGGCGGCCGCCCTCGAGCCCGCCGCCGCTGCCCAGCGGCCTGGACCGCGCGACGTGGCGCATGCCGCCGCTGACGCTGCTGCGACCGGTGACGTGGTCGGCGGGCACCCGCACCGGCATGCTGGCACTGCGTGGCTACCTGGTGCTCGGCGCGCTGCTGCTCATCGTGAAGGCGCTGCAGCTCGGGCGGGGTTAGCGCACCACAAGGCCCAGCGCGGCGACGGTGGTCGTCAGTTCCACGCACGCACCGAGTACGTCACCGGTGACGCCGCCGAACCGACGGACGCAGTGGCGCAGCAGGAGTGCGGTGATCCCGAGGGCGACGGCCACGGCGAGGGGACCCTGCCACGGCCGGTGGGTGGCGAACACCGAGCCGGTGGCGAGCGCCACGATCCACGCGGCGGCCACCCATCCCGGTTGAGATCCCGCCACCAGCGCGGCCAGGGTGCCGCCGGGCGCCGCGGGGACGCCCCGGCGGCAGGCCGTCACCACCGCGACCCGGCCCGCCGTCACCGCCACGACGATGGCCGCCGGGTCGAGCATGCTGAACGCCAGGCCCTGGACGACGATCGCCACCACGATCGCGGCGACGCCGAACGGACCTGCCGGTCCGTCACGCATGACCGCCAGCGCCCGTTCCGGCGGGCCGTAGCAGCCCAATCCGTCGACGGTGTCGGCGAACCCGTCGACGTGCAGACCCCGCGTCGCGAGCAGCAGCACCGCCACCACGGCCATCCCGGTCAGCGGACTCGTCGACCCGAACGCGTGCCCCGCCAGCCAGGCCGCCGCGGCCGCCACCGCCCCGAGAGCCACCCCCACCACCGGCAAGGCGGTCAACGCGCCCCGGCCGAAGGGCTGCCGGGTACGAATCGGTACGACCGTACCGAACGCGAACGCCGAAGCGAGCGAACCGATCACGACGACGGCCCGTCCTTGACCGTCAGCGGTTGCCCGGCCACCACCAGGACCACGCGGTGACACGCCGCCGCGAGGCGCTGGTTGAGCAGGCCCAGCGCATCGGCGAACAGTCGACCCGCCGCGGTGGCCGGCACCACCGTCAAACCCACCTCGGGGCTGACCAGTGCCAGCGGACCGCAAAACGCCTCGACGGCGGCGACCAGGTCGTCCACGTCGGGCTCGACGCTCCCGCCGGTCCAGGCGTCACGCCGATCCATCGCACCGACCAGCCACCCCCCGACGTCGTCGACCAGGGTGGGCACCTGCGCGTCGGCCCGCAAGAGCGTTGCCACGTCGGCACTCTCGACCGTCGACCACCGGTGGTCACGGCGGCGACGATGGGTGTCGACCCTGGCCACCCAGTCCGGATCGTCGGACACGGCTCCGGTGGCCACATACCGGATCGGGCCGGCCGCGGCGTCCTGGACGAGGGCGGTCTCGGCCCACTGCGACTTGCCGGACCGGATGCCGCCGAGCGCGAGGACGCGCACGACGACTCAGGCGACCGTGGCGCCGCGCTCGACCTGGGGGCGCGGTGCCCGCATGCGGCGCAGCTGAGACGCCCGGCTGGCGGCGTAGAAGCCCAGCTTCCATCCGCTCTCGGTGTTGTCGGGGAACTTCGCGTCGACTGCCTTGTTGACCTTGCGGCCGATCAGCAGGCCGTCGGCCACCATGACGAGCACCAGGCCAAGCATGACGAATTGCACGTAGTACTGGATCTGCACCGACGGCAACGACAGCATCACGAAGACCAGCGCCAGCGCGGCGGGCATGAACAGACCGAGCAGGTTGCGCCGGGCGTCGACGACGTCGCGGGCGTAGCGGCGCAGCGGGCCCTTGTCGCGGGGCAGCAGGTACGCGTCCTCACCCGACATCATCTTCTCGCGGCGCTCGGCCAGCGCGGCGCGGCGGACCAGCTTGTCGGCCTTGCGCTCCTCCTTGCTCATCGTCTGCTTGACGGCCTTCTTGCGCTTGCGCGCCTCGGCCGACGTCATCGGAGCGGGAGCGACCGGACCGCGGCTGCGGGTCTGGTTGCGCTTGGGGGTGGGCCGACCCTTGGGGGCCGTCACCCGGGCCCCGGCCTCTCGAGCGGTCGCCAGCTCGGCCTCGGACATCCCGGGGGCGTCGCCCTCTTCGGGTGGGGGACTGTCCTTCTTGCGACCCAGCAGATTCACACCTCACAGGTTACTGACGATGTCGCGGCACTCAACACGAGCCTCCGTACTGTCGAGTAGGCGGCACCCGCCTTACCCTCTTGGGGTGACCCCCGACCTGCGCGTGCTGATCGCACCCGACTGTTACGGCGACAGTCTCACTGCCGTCGACGCGGCCGAGGCCATCGCCACCGGCTGGCAACGAGCCCGGCCGGGCGACCAGCTGACCCTGGCACCACAATCCGACGGCGGTCCGGGGTTCGTCGACGTGTTGGCCACCCGGCTCGGCGAACGTCGGTCGGCTCGAGTCAGCGGTCCGCTGGCCGCCGAGGTAACCGCCGACTGGGTGTTCGACCCCGACTCGTCGATTGCCTACGTCGAATGCGCGCAGGCCTGTGGCCTGGCCATTCTCGGCGGCCCGCCCACGGTGCGGACCGCCGTCGACGCGCACAGCCGCGGCGTCGGCCAACTCGTCGACGCCGCGCTGACCGCCGGCGCCACCCGCGTCGTCGTCGGATTGGGCGGCAGCGCCTGCACCGACGGCGGCCGCGGCTTGGTCGACGCGCTCGGCGGCCTCGACGCCGCCGTGGCGCGGCTCGCGGGCGTCGACCTGGTCGCCGCCACCGACGTGGAACACCCGCTGCTCGGACCCAGGGGAGCGGCGCACGTCTTCGGTCCGCAGAAGGGCGCCGACCCCGCCACCGTCGACCTGCTCGAAGAACGGCTGACCGCCTGGGCCGACACCCTGGAGGCCGCCGCGGGACGCGCCGTGCGCGATCTGCCCGGCGCGGGGGCTGCCGGCGGCCTGGGAGCGGCGCTGCTGGCACTCGGCGGTCGACGGGAATCCGGCGCCGCGGTCATCGCCGAACACACCAACCTGTCCGGTGACGTCGCGTCCTCCGACGTCATCGTCACCGGGGAGGGCCGCTTCGACGACCAGTCGCTGCACGGCAAGGTCGTCAGCGCCCTGGCCTCTGGTGCCGAGCACGCCCAGGTGCTTGTGCTCGCCGGGCAGGTCACCCTCGCCGCCGACGCCTTGGCCGGGGCGGGCATCGCGGCCGCGCACTCGATCACCGACTACGCCGGCTCGATCCAGCTCGCGATGGACGACGCCGCGCGGCAGCTCACCGGGCTGGCCGAGCAGACGGCGTCACGCTGGGCGGCCGCTGAGGGTCGGGAATAGCGCTCCGGCAAGGTACCGTTGAGATATCCGACGCATGACAATCTCCTCGATGAAGATTGGCACTAGGGAGTAGGAATGACTGTTCAGGACGAGTCGACCACGACTACCACCGCCGCCCACGGCGCGATCCTCACCGACGCGGCCGCGGCAAAGGCCAAGTCCCTGCTGGATCAGGAAGGCCGTGACGACCTGAATCTCCGCATCGCCGTCCAGCCCGGCGGGTGTGCGGGTCTGCGCTACGAGTTGGCATTCGACGATCGCTCGCTCGACGGCGATCTGAACGTCGACTTCGGGGGCGTCACGCTGACCGTCGACCGGATGAGTGCGCCGTACCTGCAGGGCGCGACGATCGACTTCGTCGACAGCATCGAGAAGACGGGCTTCACCATCGACAACCCGAACGCCGGCGGATCCTGCGCCTGCGGAGACTCCTTCAACTGAGTCGCGGCCGCGCGACGCCGGTCAGAACTGGCCGGCGTTGCGGGGCAAGTACGAACACACCAGGATGTTCCGGTCCTGGATCAACAGCTGAGCGATGCCTTGGCGTTCCACCTCGCCCTGGCCGCGGCCGGCCGGTGTAGCGCGCATCGTGAACAGCACCTGAGCCTGCGTCGGCGACCACGTCACGATCTTGTCGATCGACGCCACCTTCACCGAGGCGTACTGCCGCCGAAACGCGTCGCTGGTCAGATTGGCCAGGGTCATGTCGGAGCGGCGATCGGTCACCGCGTCGAAGAACCCGCACGAATTGTTGCGGGCCACGGTCTCGTCGTCCCCGTTGGTCAGCGCGTCCAAGAACCCCTGGATCGCTGCCGAGGCGGAGGAATCGGTCACCGTCACCTGGTCGTCGCCCGTGCGCCCGCGGACCAGTACGACGGTGACGACGATCGCCGCGATGAGAGCCAGTGTCAACACCGCGATCAGCACCAGCCGTCCCCGCCGTCGCGGCGACGGGTAGTTCACCGGCGGGGGCAACGTCCCCGGGTACGCCGCGGGCACGGCACCCGGATAGAACGGCAGGCCAGGGGGCTGCATCCCTGCGGGCGGATACGGTTGACGGGGCGTCGATTCCGGGTACGGGGACTCGGGGTACGGGATGGGGCCGGCCATGACGTTGTTAGGCTAGCGCACCGACCTGCTGTTTAGTCTTGGCAGCGCGTGCAACCAACTGAAGGGCAACGCTTCGTGACGATTGTGGTGACCGGATCCATTGCGACCGACCATCTGATGAAGTTCCCCGGCAAGTTCTCCGAGCAGCTGTTGCCCGAGCACCTTCAGAAGGTGTCGCTGAGCTTCCTGGTCGACGACCTCGTCCTGCACCGCGGCGGCGTGGCAGGCAACATGGCCTTCGCGATCGGTGTCCTCGGCGGCGACGTGGCGCTCGTCGGCGCGGCCGGCAAGGACTTCGAGGAGTACCGCAGCTGGCTCGACGAGCACGGCGTCGACTGCTCCAACGTGCTGATCTCGGAGAACGCCTACACCGCCCGTTTCGTCTGCACCACCGACCAGGACATGGCCCAGATCGCGTCGTTCTACCCGGGTGCCATGTCGGAGTCCCGCAACATCTCCCTCGCCGCCGTCGCGGAGAAGGCCGACTCGGTCGACCTCGTCATCGTCGGGGCCAACGATCCCGAGGCGATGTTCCTGCACACCGAGGAGTGCCGCACGCTGGGCCTGCCCTTCGCGGCCGACCCGTCCCAGCAGCTCGCCCGCCTCTCCGGTGAGGAGATCCGCAAGCTCATCGACGGTGCGGCCTACCTGTTCACCAACGACTACGAGTGGGACCTGCTGCTGCAGAAGTCGGGCTGGAGCGAGGCCGAGGTGATGAACCAGATCGGCCTGCGCGTGACCACGCTCGGACCCAAGGGCGTCGACCTGGTGTCGGCGGACGGTACCTCCGTCCACGTGGACGTGGTGCCCGAAACCCATCAGGCCGACCCGACGGGCATCGGCGACGCGTTCCGTGCCGGCTTCCTCACCGGCCGTGCCGCCGGGCTCAGCCTCGAACGGTCGGCCCAGTTGGCCTCGCTGGTCGCGGTGCTCGTGCTCGAGGCGACCGGGCCGCAGGAGTGGACCTGGGACCGCGACGCGGCAATCGAGCGACTGTCGGCCGCCTACGGCGCCGAAGCTGGCCAAGAAATCGGCGCGACGCTGGCCTGACGGCCTACAGCTGCACCGGATACGTCGGTTCGGCGATCTCAGGCACCACGCTGCGTTCGACGAAGATCGCGTGCCACAGCATGAAGATCAACACCGTCCACAGCCGACGGCTGTGATCGGCGGCGCCGGTCCGGTGCTCGTCGAGCATGCGAGCCACCGCGCCCTTGTCGACCAAGTCAGCGGTCTGGGACGACGCGAGCGTCTCGTGTGCCCACTCGAGTAGCTCACCCGAGCGCAACCAGTGCCGGATGGGCACCGGGAAGCCGAGCTTCGCGCGGTTCAGAACGTGGGCGGGCACGATCGGTTCCAGCGCCCGGCGCAACGCGTACTTCGTGGTGGTCCTGGTGATCTTCTGGTCGAACGGCAGGCGCGAGGCCACCGCGAACACCTCGGGATCCAGGAACGGCACCCTCAGTTCCAGCGAGTTGGCCATCGTCATCTTGTCGGCCTTGACCAGGATGTCGCCGCGCAACCACGTGAACAGGTCGACGTGCTGCATCCGGGCCACCGGGTCCCAGCCCCGCGACTCGTCGTACACGGCAGCGGTCACGTCGGTGTGCGTCCACTCCGGCCGGAACCCCGGCAGCACCGCCCGCAGCTGGTCGTCGGAGAAACTCCTGGCGTTGCCGTAGTACCGCTCCTCGAGCGTCAACGACCCCCGGTGCAGCAGGCTCTTGCCGCGCACGCCCTCGGGCAACGGTCGCGACGCGCGGCCCAGGGTGCGGCGCAGCCGGCCGGGCACGTAGTCGAAGGCCTTGAGCGACAAAGGTTCCCGATAGATGGTGTACCCGCCGAACAACTCGTCGGCGCCCTCCCCGGAGAGCACCACCTTGACGTGCTTGCGGGCCTCGCGCGCGATGAAGAACAGCGGCACCAGGGCGGGATCGGCGACCGGCTCGTCGAGATACCAGACGATCTCGGGCAACGCGGCCACGAATTCGGCCTGGCTGACCACCTTGGCGACGTGGCGGGCGCCGATCGCCTCGGCCGAGGCCACGGCCACGTCGATCTCCGAGAAGCCCTCCCGCTCGAACCCGGTGGTGAAGGTGATCAAGCGGGGGTTGTGCCGCATCGCCAGCGCCGCGATGGCCGTCGAGTCGATGCCGCCGGAGAGGAACGCACCCACCGTGACGTCGGCGCGCATGTGCTTGGCCACCGAGTCCTCCAGGACCGCGGTGATCTCGTCGTAGCGGCTCTTCTCCGCGCCCGCGACGAACGGCACCGCCGAGAACCGGGGCGTGAAGTAGCGCGTCACCTCCGGCTCGTGGCCCGGACGGATGCGGGCGTAACTGCCCGATTCCAGCCGGCGCACGCCGCGGTGCAACGTCTCGGGCTCGGGCACGTACTGCAGCACCGTGTAGTGCTGCACGGCCCGCTCGTCGACGCCGAGGTCGACACCCGCGACCGGGGCGAGGTCCAGCAGCGATTTCTTCTCGCTGCCGACGACGGTGCCGCCGGCTGCCGTGGCCATGAACAGCGGCTTGATGCCGAACGGATCGCGCGCACAGAACAGCACGCCGTCGAGGGCGTCCCACAGCGCGAAGGCGAACATGCCCCGCAACCGGGTCAGGGCCTCGGTGCCCCAGTGGTGATAGGCCGCGATGATCGCCTCGCCGTCACCGTCGGTGGCGAACTCGGCGCCGTGCTCGGTGCGCAACTTCTCCCGCAACTCGAGGTAGTTGTAGATCTCGCCGTTGAACACCAGCCGGTAGCGGCCGGGCTGCTCGGGCGGACCCCAGCTCAACGGTTGATGGCTGTGGGCGATGTCGATGATCGACAGCCGGTTGAAGCCCAGCACCACGGTGGGATCGGACGCGTCGTCAGCCCAGGTACCCGGCTCGTCGGGCCCGCGGTGACGCATCAGGTGAGTGGCCCCCGACACCGCGTCGACCAGCCCGGAAGCCGGGTCTGCGGACGGGTTGCGTAGATAGGCCAGCAGTCCGCACATCGCGTCAGTATGCCGAATCCCCAAGGGTCACGGAACCGACACCCCGGTCGCTTCGCTCGAGCCGCCAGGCGTGGTCTACGCTGCGTAGTATTCGCCTGGTTTCACCCATCTTCTAGGAGGCACCGACGTGACCGCACGCTGGTTCCGGTTGGTGGCGTTGTCGGTAGTTCTCGGTGGGACTTCGCTCCTGCTCAGCGGCTGCAGCTGGTCTGAGGCACTTGGCCTCGGCTGGCCCAACGGCATCACGCCCGAAGCCAAGGTCAACCGAGAGCTGTGGATCGCCTGCGTCATCGCAGCGCTGGTCGTCGGCGCCATCGTCTACGTGATGCTGTTCTGGACGAGCGTGTTCCACCGCAAGAAGAAGACCGACACCGACCTGCCCCGCCAGTTCGGCTACAACATGCCGCTCGAGCTCGTCTTGACCGTCGTGCCGTTCCTCATCATCTCGGTGCTCTTCTACTTCACCGTGGTGGTGCAGGAGAAGATGCTGCACAAGGATCCCAACCCCGAGGTCGTCATCGACGTCACCGCCTTCCAGTGGAACTGGAAGTTCGGTTACCAGAAGATCGCCTTCAAGGACGGCACGCTGAACTTCGACGGCGCCGACGCCCAGCGCAAGGCCGCCATGGTGTCCAAGCCCGAGGGCGTCGACGAGCACGGCGAGGAACTCGTCGGCCCGATCAAGGGGCTCAACCCCGAGGACCGCACGTACCTGAACTTCGACAAGGTCGAGACGACGGGTACCAGCAACGAGATTCCAATCCTGGTGCTGCCCAAGGGCAAGCGCATCGAGTTCCAGATCGCCTCGGCCGACGTGATCCACGGCTTCTGGGTGCCGGAGTTCCTCTTCAAGCGCGACGTGATGCCGGATCCGAAGGCCAACAACTCCGACAACGTCTTCCAGGTCAGCGAGATCCAGGAGACCGGCGCGTTCGTCGGTCGCTGCACCGAGATGTGCGGCACGTACCACTCGATGATGAACTTCGAGGTGCGCGTCGTGGAGCCCAACGTGTTCAAGGCCTACCTGCAGTACCGCATCGACCACCCCAACGGAACCAACGCCGACGCGCTCGGAGCGGTGGGGCTGCCCGAGCTGGCGGTCACGACGCACCCGTTCGAGTCGCGCCGCGGCGAGCAGGTTCCGATGGCGAGCAAGTAGGGACGACGACTCATGCACATCGAAGCGAGACTGTTCGAGTTCCTCACCGCGTTCTTCGCCGTCTGCGCCGTCGGCTACGGCGTCCTGACCGGGATCTACGCCAACGGCGGCATCGAATGGGCGGGCACCACGGCGCTCGTCCTGACCACCGGGCTGTCGCTCATCATCGGCACCTTCTTCCGGTTCGTCGCCCGGCGCCTCGACACCCGGCCCGAGGACTACGAAGACGCCGAGATCTCCGACGGCGCAGGCGAGTTGGGCTTCTACAGCCCCAGCAGCTGGTGGCCCTTGCTGATCGCGCTGTCGGCGTCGGTGACCGCCGTGTCGATCGCCCTGTGGTTGCCATGGATGATCGTCGCCGGCGTGTGCATGGTGCTGGCGTCGGCCGCGGGTCTGGTGTTCGAGTACTACACCGGTCCCGAGAAGCACTGATCCCGACGAACTCAAGGTCACGATAGAGGGCCTAGTTGGTCCGTGGGTCGCGCCACCGCGGTCGTCCGGGTGTCGTGTTCGGTAAGGTTGCCGAGGCACGACCACCAGTCACGACCCCGACGCTGACGTCGCGCCACTCGGGCAGTCGAAAAGGACAGGCGTAGATGAGCGGGCCGAATCCCCCAGAGCCGGATTCTCCAGGATCGAAGTCACTGGGGCCGGACGAACCGGATCGGGATTCGCCGAAGACCGGCGAAACCGAGATCTACTCCCGGGCGTACTCCGCCCCGGAGTCCGAACAGTTCACCAGCGCACCGTACGTGCCGGCGGATTCCGCCCTGTACGACTACGACGACTATTCCGCGAAGTCCGAACTCGACGACTCCACCCCACCGCGCTGGCCGTGGGTGGTCGGGGTGGTCGCCATCGTCGCGGCGATCTCGCTGGTGGTCTCCGTCGCCGTCCTGGTGACGCGCACCGACAGCGAAACGCTCGCCACCCCCGACACGAGCACCACGACGACGGTGCCGCCGGTACAAGACGAGATCACCACCACGACGCCACCACCGCCGCCGCCCCCACCGCCGACCACCACCGAAGAACCCCCGCCGCCGCCCCCGGAGACGATCACCGTCACCCAGGAGCCGCCGCCACCGCCGCCGCCCGCGGCCGAAGCGCCGCCGCCCGCGCCGCCGGCCGAGACGGCACCGCCGCCGGCGACCTCCGCCGCACCGGCGGGCCCGCGTTTCATCACCTACACCGTGACGGGTACCAAGGCGCCGCTGGACCGCATCTCGGTGACCTACACCGACGCCTCCGGTCGCCAGCGCACCCAGCAGAACGTCTACATCCCGTGGTCGCTGACGGTCACGCCGATCTCGATGTCGGAATTCGGCTCGGTGCAGGCGTCGAGCCTGCTGCGGTTGAGCAAGCTGAACTGTCAGATCACCACGAGCGACGGGCAGACCATCGCGTCCCAACAGAACAACGATTGGCAGACGAGCTGCTGATGACTACTGACATCGACAATGGAGCGGCGGGGTCCTCGCACGTGCGTCCGCGTCCTGGCACGCCCGACCGCACCGACCGCCTCCTGGTGGTCGCGGCCGTCGCGCTCTGGTTGGCGGCGCTGGGGGCCGCGGTGGCGGCCGTCGTCGCACTCGTCGACTTGGCCAGCGCCCACACCGGCGGTGCCGAGAAGTCGGACACACCCTGGCTGCTGTACGCCGTCATCGGGGTGTCGGCACTGGTGATCGTCGGCGCAATTCCGTTGCTGCTCAAGGCTCGACAGTCGGCGGTGAGCATTCCGTCGCGTACCGAGGGGTCCGGGGAGGCCACGTCCCGGGAGACCCCGTCGGTGGCTCAGCGGTTGCAGCCCTTCGGCGCTCCGGTGCTGCGGCGGTACTCGACGCCGCCGGCCGGGCACCGAGTGGGCTTCCCGACCGCGGCCGTCGAGCAGATCTGGTTGCGTTGCACCGCCTCGCTCGCGGCCTTGATGGGCGCCGCTGCAACGGCAATCGGCGTGGCCACCTATCTGATGGCCACCGATCACGACACGGCGTCCTGGAGCGTGTACGCCGTCGCCGGCCTCATCACGGTGGGCATGATCGCCGTGCCGTGGATCTTCCTGCGCCAGCTTCACGGCGTGCTCGAATCTGCCGCCTAGCACCAGGCACCCGGGGTAGGGGAGTGGGGCCCAGGGTCGAGGGTGGGTTTCCGTACGCAGTCTGCGAGTGCGGCGTGCACGAGCTACACGCTCGGCGACGAATGTGGCCGTCCCACAGACGAACACCGCCCCGACTGTCGTCGCGGTGGGGGAGCGAGGGTTGGCGTCGTGCGCCCCACCGCGTGACGAGCGTGGTGTTCTGTACGCGGTCTGCGAGTGCGGCGTGCACGAGCTACACGCTCGGCGACGAGTGTGGCCGTCCCACAGACGAACACCGCCCCCGACTGTCGTCGGGGGCGGTGCGTCGTTCGCGTCTAGCAGACGGTCAGTGGTCTCCGTCGGAACCGTGGCCGTTGGAACTGTGGCCGTTGGAGGCGTGACCGTTGGAACCGTTGCCGTTGCCGAGCTGGCGTTCCTTCAGTGCCAGCATCGCCCGGTGTTCGGAGGCGTGCGCGGCCTGAACCAGCGCAGCCTGCTCACCCTCGGGATCCGGGAACAGGAAGCTACCCGTGCCCGGGGCGCCGGCAGAGCCCAGCTTGTTCATCTTCTTGGGCAGCGGGGCGCCCTGGTACTCCAGCGGGATCGGGTGGCCGTGCTCGTCGACCGGCCCCAGCGGCTGGTGCAACTCGACGTAGGCACCGTGCGGCAGCCGCTTGAGGATGCCGGTCTCGATGCCGTGCTCGAGCACGGCGCGGTCACTGCGCTGCAAGCTGATCGCCCACCGGTAGGTGATGTAGTACACGATCGCGGGCAGCACGACCATCCCGATGCGGCCGATCCACGTCGTCGCGTTCAAGGACACGTGGAACTTGAGCGCGATGATGTCGTTCATGCAGGCGAACGTCAGCACGATGTACAGCGCGATGGCCATCGCACCGATCGCGGTGCGCACCGGGGCGTCGCGGGGGCGCTGCAACAGGTTGTGGTGCGCGGTGTCCTTGGAGAACCGCTTCTCCAGGAACGGGTAGATCGTCAGCAAGATGAAGACCAACCCCATGATGAGGGCGACGGCGACCGCGGCGGGCACGGTGTGGCCGAAGGGGTAGATCTCCCAGGCCGGCCACATACGAGCCAGGCCGTCGGTCCACATCATGTAGAAGTCGGGCTGTGAACCGGCCGAGATCTGGGAGGGCTTGTACGGGCCGAGCTGCCAGATCGGGTTGATCTGGAGAAGACCGCCCATGAGGCCGAGGATGCCGACGGTCATGGCGAAGAAGGCGCCGGACTTGACCGCGAACACCGGCATGACCCGCACGCCGACCACGTTGTGCTCGGTGCGGCCCGGACCGGGGAACTGAGTGTGCTTCTGGAACCACACCATCGCCAGGTGCACCCCGATCAACGCCAGTATGATCCCCGGAATCAACAGGATGTGCAGCGCGTAGAGCCGCGGGATGATGATCGACCCCGGGAAGTCCCCACCGAAGAGCGCCCAGTGCAACCAGGTGCCAATCAGGGGCATCCCCAACGTGATCGAGGAGAACGCCGCCCGCAACCCGGTCCCGGAGAGCAGATCGTCGGGCAGCGAATACCCGAAGTACCCCTCGAACATCGCCAAGATCAGCAGCAGCGNCCAATCAGGGGCATCCCCAACGTGATCGAGGAGAACGCCGCCCGCAACCCGGTCCCGGAGAGCAGATCGTCGGGCAGCGAATACCCGAAGTACCCCTCGAACATCGCCAAGATCAGCAGCAGCGACCCGATCACCCAGTTCGCCTCCCGNGGGCGGCGGAACGCACCGGTGAAGAACACCCGCGCCAAGTGCACCATGATCGACGCCGCGAACAGCAGCGCCGCCCANTGGTGGACCTGNCGCACGAACAGACCGCCACGGACCTCGAAGGAGATGTCNAGTGCGGTNTCATAGGCCCGCGACATCTGAATGCCGTTGAGCGGCTGGTACACCCCGTGATAGGTGACCTCGGCCATCGACGGGTCGAAGAACAGGGTCAGGTACACACCGGTCAGCAGCAGCACGATGAAGCTGTACAACGCGATCTCACCAAGCAGGAACGACCAGTGCGTCGGGAAGACCTTGTTCAACTGACGACGCACCGCCGCCGAGGGGTGAGGGTCAGGTACACACCGGTCAGCAGCAGCACGATGAAGCTGTACAACGCGATCTCACCAAGCAGGAACGACCAGTGCGTCGGGAAGACCTTGTTCAACTGACGACGCACCGCCGCCGAGGGGTGATACCGCGAATCGATCGCATCGCCCTGATGGGCGGCCAACTCTGCCAACTTAGGGCTCATGACGTCCGCTCCCAGAATGCCGGTCCGACGGGTTCGATGAAGTCACCGTTTGCCACCAGGTAGCCATCCTTGTCGATGGTCACCGGGAGCTGTGCCAATGCCCGCGCGGCCGGGCCGAAGATCGGACGCGCGAAGTGCAACGCGTCGAACTGCGACTGGTGGCAGGGGCAGAGGATGCGGTAGGTCTGCTGCTCGTACAGCGACGAGGGGCAGCCCAGGTGCGAGCACACCTTCGTGAAGGCGAACAGGTCACCGAAGTTGAAGCTCTCCTGGCCCTGCCGCTTGACCACGCGCGAGATGTCCTCGGGGCGGATGCGGATCAGCATGACCGGGTTGCGCACGCCCATCGCGATCTCGTTGAGCTTTTCGTGCGACTCGAATGTCGAACCGTCGCCGTCGGACTCACGCCACGGGAACACCGTCTCCATGCCGCCGGCGTCGATGTCCTCGGGACGCATCTTGACGAACGGCGAGCTGCCGGGCTGGCCGGTGGCCCGCGCCAGGTAGATCGTCTCGCCGGTGAAGCGGGGGCTCCACCCCGAGGTCCACAGGACGGCCTTCTTGCCCTCGGCCGTCGGAACGACCGGCTTCCACGGGTTCTTGATGATGCCGCCGATGAACGCGACCGCGGTGCCCAGGCCGAACGCGCCGAGGCCGATGCCGAGCGACAGACCAATCAGCTTGCGGCGCTTCAGGGTCGAGCCTTCGAGTGCGTCGGTCAGGTTGGCTGCCGTGGCACGTCGTTCGATCTCGGGGGAGCGGCCGTCGTGCCGGTCCTGGATCGAGATCTCCTCGGGGATGAACTTCTTCTGGAACAGCACTGCGCCGATGCCGATCGCCAGGAT
Organism: Mycobacterium yunnanensis; assembly: GCF_025823185.1. GTDB lineage: Bacteria > Actinomycetota > Actinomycetes > Mycobacteriales > Mycobacteriaceae > Mycobacterium > Mycobacterium yunnanensis. The sequence goes on along the minus strand of NZ_JACKVK010000013.1, from coordinate 180,149 downwards.
CGACAGGCCGAACGTCAGACCGTAGAGCGGGGTGGCCAGGCTGTAGACGAACTCGCCAGCCGAGCCGTAGGGCTGGTACTCCCACGGCCAGAACAGGAACACCAGTAGCAGGGCCAAGCCCAGCAGGCCGCCGAAGAGCAGCCAGTAGGCCACGGTGCGCTCGGCGCGCTTCTCGGCCTTGGTGCCCTCGATGGGCCAGCGGTTCTCCTTGAAGACCGTCTCGACGCCGTCCATCCGGCCACCGAGGGCGACGAGCTCCTCGCGCGACATCGCAGCCAGCTCTGCGTCGGTGGGAGCGTTGGCCACGTCGGCGCGCTCGGAGGTGTCGGTGCCCTTCACCTCGGTGGAGTCGGCCTTGGAGCCGTGGCCGTCGTTCACGTTGTCGGTCATGCGCGAGATCCCACCCACATAGCTGCGCCGATGACGGCGACCATCCCGATGATCCAGGCCGCCATGCCCTCGGGCGCGGGGCCGAAGCCGCCGAGACCGTAGCCGCCCGGGTCGGGCGTCTCGGTGGCCTGGCGAACGTAGGCGACGATGTCGTGCTTCTCCTCCGGGCTGAGCTGGCGATCGGAGAACTTGGGCATGTTCTGCGGGCCGGTCAGCATGGCGGTGTAGATCTGCGCGGGGGTGGCCTCGTCCAGCGGCGGGGCGTACTTGCCCGAGGACAGCGCACCGCCCTTGCCGGTGAAGTTGTGGCACGACGCGCAGTTGAGCCGGAACAGGTCGCCACCACGGGCGACGTCGTTGCCGATCAGGTCGGCGTCGGCCACGGCGCCGTTGGCGTCGCGGGGGGTGACGGGACCGCCGCCGTTGGCCTGGACGTAGGCGCCGAGGGCGTCGATCTGGTGCTGGTCGAAGATCGGGGCCTTGCGGGGGGCCTGGGCCTCACCGCGCATCGCGGGCATGCGGCCGGTGCCGACCTGGAAGTAGACCGCCGCGTCACCCGTGCCGATGAGGCTGGGTCCGCGGTCGGGAACGCCCTGAAGGTTCGCGCCGTGGCACGTCACGCAGGAGGTCTCGAAGAGCTGCTTGCCCGTGCGCAGCAGCGCCAAGCTCGACTCGTCGGCGACCGCCACCTGCGGCTTGGGCGTCAGGGTGGCGGCGATGCCACCCGCGACGAGAAGTCCGGTCAGAAGCAGAAGTGCTCCCGACACGCGTCGGCGCAACCGACGGCGAGACTTGTTGGTCATCGATCCCCTTCTCATCGGGCGTTGTGAAGACTGCTCGTCCGTGCCGCTCATCGTCTGCCTCTATCGCACGAAGTAGATGACGGCGAACAGGGCGATCCAGACGATGTCGACGAAGTGCCAGTAGTACGACACGACGATCGCGGCGGTGGCCTGGGCCGGCGTGAACTTGCTCATGCGCGTGCGCGCCAGCAGGAACAGGAAGGCGATCAGACCGCCGATCACGTGCAGCCCGTGGAAGCCGGTGGCCAGGTAGAACACCGACCCGTAGGCGCTGCCCGGGATGGTCGTGCCGTGGGTGACCAGGTGGTAGTACTCGTACCCCTGCCCGAGGACGAAGAACAGGCCCATCCCGAAGGTCAGCAGATACCAGCGGCGCAGTCCGAACACGTCACCGCGTTCGGCGGCGAAGACGCCCATCTGGCACGTGAACGACGATGCGATCAGCACCAGCGTCACGGGCACCGCCTGAACCAAGTTCAGTTCGGTGGGGGCCGGTGGCCAGTCACCGCCGGCTTGCGCCCGTGCGGTGAAATACATCGCGAACAGCCCAGCAAAGAACATCAACTCGCTGGAAAGCCACACGATGGTGCCAACACTTACCATGTTGGGACGGTTCAGCGAATGCACGCGAGCAGTGATCGCGGTTCCAGAGGTCCCTACAGCACTCGTCACAACATGAAGTATGACGCTTTGTAGTTGTCGAACTCCACCCGGGTCGCGACATTGGTCATAATCACTTCGTGACATCTGGAGATTCCCATACGTGGCCGCAGGTTCTGGGCCGACTGACCACTCGGCGCGCACTGGCGGCGGGGCAGGCCGGGTGGGCGATGGACCAGATCATGACCGGCGCCGCGACGCCGGCTCAGATCGCCGGGTTCGCGGTCTCCATGAAGATGAAGGGGCCCACCTCCGCGGAGGTCAAGGAGCTCGCCGACACCATGCTGCGGCACGCCCACCGCGTGCCCACCGACGTCATCGGCACGGCTGCGGTGGACGTCGTCGGCACCGGCGGTGACGGCGCCAACACCGTCAACCTGTCGACGATGGCGTCGGTCGTGGTGGCCGCCAGCGGCGTGCCCGTCGTAAAGCACGGAAACCGGGCGGCGTCGTCGCTGTCCGGAGGTGCGGACACCCTCGAAGCCCTTGGCGTACGGCTCGACCTGAGTCCGCAGGACGTGGCGCGCTGCGTCGCCGAGGTCGGCATCGGGTTCGCCTTCGCCCCGCAGTTCCATCCGTCCTACCGGCACGCGTCGGCGGTGCGCCGCGAGATCGGCGTGCCCACGGTCTTCAACCTGCTGGGGCCGCTGACCAATCCGGCCGGTCCGCGGGCCGGTCTCATCGGTTGCGCGTGGGGTGACCTCGCCGAGGTGATGGCCGGCGTGTTCGCCACCCGTGGTTCGAGCGTGCTCGTCGTGCACGGCGACGACGGTCTCGACGAGCTGACCACCACCACGACCAGCACCATCTGGCGCGTCCAGGCGGGCACCGTCGAGCGGTTGACGTTCGATCCGGGGGCCTTCGGCTTCGAGCGGGCCGAACTCGACGAGCTCACCGGTGGCGACGCCGAAGCCAACGCGGCGTCGGTACGCGAGGTGTTCGGCGGCGCCAAGGGGGCCGTGCGCGATGCGGTGATCCTCAACGCCGCCGGTGCGATGGTGGCCCACGCCGGGCTATCCAGCGACGCCAAATGGGTGCCTGCGTGGGAGATCGGCCTGGCGCGGGCCGCCGATGCGATCGACTCCGGCGCGGCCGAAGACCTGCTCGCGCGTTGGGCGCGGTTCACCCAGGACCTCTGAGCGCTCATCCTGGTCGGCCGCGAGCCGGGCCGAGCGCGCCGTGGCCGCCCACCGGAGGTGCCGGCCCGCCGCGTTGAGCGGGGTGGCGTAGCCGACGCCGTCGGGGGTGTCGGTTCGCACGATGCGCACGCCCGGCTGGGCGAGCCAGCGTGCGACGAGTCCCACCTCCTCGACCAACGCGCCGCCCAGCGGTGCCGGGTCCCGCAGGATCGACTGGGCCGCGGCGCCGAGGGCCTCGACGACCGGCATCGGCGGCACCCCCCGTCGTGCGGTGCCCGCGGCGGCGAGCTGCCCGTTGCGGACGATCGCGAGATGCCACCCGCCTGCGCCGTCCGGGCTGGCGGCGACCAGCTCGTCGACCGCGACCAAGGCCCGCAACCGCTGGCCCCTCCAGACGGTGTCGATGGCCGTGGCCGTGTGATCGCGTAGCCGAGCCGCGGTCTCGTACTTGCCGCGCTCGGCCAGCGCCGCGACGTGGGCCACCGCCCCGCGCAGCGCCGCGTCGTCGGTGCCCGCGATGAGCGCGGCCGCCGTGGCGGGCCCGTCGGCGTAGGCGTCGGCGGCGACCCCGCGCCCGGCCGGACACGGCGACAGCTCGACCTCCGGGCAGGACGGCCCGTGGAGTGCCGAACGGGCCAGCCGGGTGGTGCAGGTCCGGACGCCGGTGGAGCGGGCCAGCAGTGCGGCGGTCTCGACGGCGTCGGCGCGGACGCGGAAGGGGCCGATCGCCCGGTCGTGCTTGGGCGAGCGCACGACCGAGAACCGGGGGAACGCCTCGTCGGTCAACACCACCCACCACCACCGGTGCGGAAACTTCGAGCGCCGGTTGTACGGCGGGGCGTGCGCGGCGAGCAGCCTCAGTTCGCGTACCCCGGCCTCCAGTTCGTGGGCGCACTCGACGTGGTCGACCCGCGTGGTCAACGACGCCATCTCCTTCATCCGCGTGCGCGGATCGCTGCCGTTGAAGTACCCCGACACGCGACGCCGCAGGTCGACCGCGGTGCCGACGTAGAGCACCTCGTCGGACGGGCCACGAAACAGGTACACCCCCGGTCGACGCGGCAGCGCCGTGGCCAGATGCCGGTTTTGGCGCTGCGCGGGGGTGACGTCGGGCAGGTAGGACCGCAGCTCGCCGAACGTGTGGATGCCCTGGTTGCCGACGCGCTCGATGAGCGCGTGCAGCACGTCGACGGTGGCCCGCGCGTCGTCCAGGGCGCGGTGGGTGGGCCTGGTGCTGGCCCCGAACAGCTGGGCCAGGGCCGAGAGCCGGACGCTGGGGGCCTCGTCGCGGGTCAGCACGCGGCGGGCCAGTTTGACGGTGCACAGCACGGGGGGACGCCGCCAGGGCAGCTGCAGTCGCTCGGCGGCGGCGCGGAGGAACCCGACGTCGAACCCCGCGTTGTGGGCGACGAGGACCGCGCCCTTGGAGAACTCCAGGAACGCGGGCAGCACCGAGTCGATCCTCGGGGCGTCGCAGACCATGGCCGTGGTGATGCCGGTGAGCGCGACGATCTTCGGCGGGATGGACCGGCCGGGGTCGACGAGGGTGGCGAGCTCGCCGAGCACCTCGCCGCCGCGCACCTTGACCGCGCCGATCTCGGTGATGGCGTCGAATCCGTAGCCGTTCTCGTCGCCCTTGGCCCGGCTGCCGGTGGTCTCGAGGTCGACGATGACGAAGGTGGTGTCCCGCAGGTTCAGCTCGGTGAGGGCAGCGGCATCGTCGCCGAACGTCGCGTCGACGTCGCCGAAGCTCAGCTGCTCCATGGCAGGGCACGGTAGGCCGCCCAACCGACATCTGCTCACATCGGTGTAATTCGCGGGTCCGCCGGTCTTGTCGGTGGTCGTGGTTAGCGTGCGCCTCATGACCCGACGGAAGGGAGAACGGCCATGACTCGACCAGAGGCGGGACCGAACCCGCCAGAGCCGAACCCGCCCGAGTTGGACCTGGGAGCGGCCGACTCCGACGCCGGGACGCTGCACGTCGACTGCGACGACTGCGCGGTGCGCGGACACGGCTGCAAGGACTGCGTCATCAGTGTCTTGCTAGGTGTTCCCGACACGTTGCTGGCCGACGAACGCCAAGCGCTCGAAGTCCTCGCAGACGCCGGATTGGCGCCTCGGCTACGGTTGGTACCGATTCACCGGAGGCGCGCCGACGGGGTCGCGTGACGGCCTCAGGAGTCGCGGGCAGCGAAATATTCCCGCGATCCCTGTTAAATTTGCGTCCTCTGTTGGACAACCCCGATGCCGTTTCGTAACCTATCCGAGACCTAACGCAGTTCGAGCGGCTCGCTAACGGCAGTTTGAAGGACGCGAAATCTTGAGGTTTTACGCCATGCACCGAAGCGCACGTGTACTTCGGCGACCGATGATCGGCGCGCTAGCAGGGGTGGTGGTCTTCGGCGGAGCGCTGGCGGGTAGTTCGCACGCCGATCCCGCCGCCGACGCGCTGGCAAAGCTGAACGAGCTGTCGCGCCAAGCCGAGCAGACCACCGAGGCGATGCACAGCGCCGAGCTGGACCTGGGCAACAAGCTTGCGGCGCAACAGGCTGCCGACCAGAAGCACGCGGCCGACGTCGCCGCCGTCGACGCCGCGAAGGCGCAGCTGGCAACCTTCCAGAACTCCGTCGACCGAGTTGCTGCAGCCCAGTACATGGGTGGTCGCACCGCCGGCTTGGACGCCATGCTGACCGCCAACTCGCCGCAGGGCCTGATCGACCAGCTCGCCGTGCAGCGGGTGATGGCCACCGAGATGTCGGCTCAGATGCAGAACTTCAAGTCCGGCACCGTGGCGGCCACCAATGCCGAAGTCGAGTCGGCAAAGTCGGCCGCCGACGCCAAGACCGCTGCCGAGCAGGCCGCAGCAGTGCGCGCCGACTTGCAATCCAAGCAAAGCAAACTCCAGATTCAAATGGCGATCGTCAAGTCGCAGTACACCGCGCTGACCCCCGCCCAGCGCGAGGCTCTGGCGGCCATCCCGCCGGCCCCGCCGCTCCCGGCCGCCGCCCCACCGCCCCCGCCGGACGTGCTCGCGTCCGCACCCGACGGCATCAACCCCGGCGACCTGGCTCCGCCGCCCGACGCCGCACCGCCTGCCGCGCCCGCCGAGGGCGAGGGCATGGTCGCCGTGCAAGCCGCGCTCACCCGCATCGGTTCGCCCTACTCGTGGGGTGCCGCTGGGCCCAGCGCCTTCGACTGCTCCGGTCTGGTGATGTGGGCCTTCGGTCAGGCCGGGGTCAACCTGCCGCACTCGAGTCAAGCGCTGGCCCAGGGCGGCCAGCCGGTGTCGATGGACCAGATGCAGCCGGGTGACCTCATCACGTACTACTCGGACGCCTCGCACGTCGGCATCTACATCGGCAACGGAATGATGGTGCACGCCTCGACCTACGGCACTCCGGTGAGGGTGGCTCCGATGGACAATGCGCCGATCCACAACGTCCGTCGTTACTAGCAAGCCGGTCCTCGGCCTGCTGCTGCTGGCCGAGCTGACCGCCGCCGCGGTGCTGGTGTCCCGACCCGTCGGTGACGCCGACCCGCCGGCGACGCCCACCGCCACTCATGCCTCCCTCGACGTCCCGTCGACGCCGTCGGACCCCCTCGTGCTGCGGGACGGCCGAACGGTCTCGCTGATGTCACTCGGGGGTGCCGACACCGCCGACCTGGAGGGTCGGGTCTGGGGTGAGCTCGACGGCGCCGCGGACGCCGTCACCGCCTTCTGGGGCGACCAGTGGCCGCGCAACATCGTCGTCGTGCTGACCCGCACCGACGAGGAATTCAGGGCCTTGGCCGCCGGGGAACCCGACATCGCCGCCGCCACGACCGCGCAACGCATCGTGTTCGCCCCCGGTGCCAGCTCGATGAGCGACGCGTCGCTTCGAATCGTGTTGCGTCACGAACTCTTCCACTACGCCGCGCGCAGCCGCACCGCCGTCGACGCGCCACGCTGGCTGACCGAGGGCGTCGCCGACTTCGTGGGCCGACCGCCGACCGCGATGCCCAACCGGCAGACCGCCGACCTCCTCGCCCACCTGCCCTCGGACGCGGACCTCGACACCGCCGGTGCAGTGCGATCGCTGGCCTACGACAAGGCGTGGTGGTTCAGCCGGTTCGTCGCCAGCCGCTACGGCGCCGAGACGCTGCGCACGCTCTACGTCACCGCGTGCGGGCCGGGCCACCCCGACCAGGCCACGGCGATCAAACGGGTGCTCGGTGCCGACCCGCCACAGGTGCTCGCCTCGTGGCGCGCCTGGCTCGGTGGATAGGCGGACGTGACCGCACCGACGCGAGGAGCACGGTGGCCAACGTCCTGCTGGTGACCAACGACTTCCCGCCGCGGCGGGGAGGCATCCAGTCCTATCTGGAGAACCTGGTCGCCGAACTGGTCACCGCCGGCGAGCACACCGTCACCGTCTACGCGCCGACGTGGAAGGGCGCACAGGAGTACGACAGGGCCGCCCCGTTCGAGATCGTCCGCCACCCGACGACGCTGATGGTCCCGGAACCGTCGGTGGCCCGCCGGATGACCAGGCTCGTCGCCGACCGCGAGGTCGACGCGGTCTGGTTCGGCGCCGCCGCACCGCTGGCGCTGCTCTCTCCGCTGGCGCGTCGCGCCGGGGCGAAGCGAGTGATCGCCTGCACCCACGGCCACGAGGTGGGCTGGTCCATGCTGCCGGTGGCGCGAACGGCGTTGCGCCGCATCGGCAACGACGCCGACGTGGTCACCTATATCAGCCAGTACACCCGGCGCCGGTTCGCGGCGGCGTTTGGTCCCCACGCCGCACTGGAGCGGCTGTCACCGGGCGTCGACGTCGACCGGTTCGCCCGCGACCCCGTGGCCAGGGCGACGATGCGGGCGCGCTACGGCCTCGGCGACGGGCCGGTGGTGGTGTGCGTGTCGCGGCTGGTGCCACGCAAGGGCCAGGACATGCTGATCCGCGGGCTGCCCGCGATACGCGAGCGCGTGCCGGGAACCAAGCTCGTCGTCGTCGGGGGCGGGCCACACCTTGCCGAGCTTCAACGGTTGACGCGAACCTTCGGCGTCGTCGAGGACGTGGTGTTCACCGGCGGCGTACCCGCCGAAGAGCTGCCCGCGCACCACGCGATGGCCGACGTGTTCGCGATGCCGTGCCGCACCCGCGGCTCGGGTCTCGACGTCGAAGGGCTCGGCATCGTCTACCTGGAGGCCTCGGCGACGGGTGTACCGGTGGTCGCCGGTGATTCCGGCGGCGCCCCTGAGTCGGTGCTCGACGGCACGACCGGCCTCGTGGTCGACGGCTGGGACGTCGGCTCGATCGCCGCCGCCGTCGGTGACCTGCTGTCCGATCCCGACCGTGCCGCCGAGATGGGCCGAGCCGGCCGACACTGGGTCGTCGACGAATGGCAGTGGCGAACCAAGGCGCGTCGGCTCTCGGAGCTGCTGACCGGCTAGTGCCTATTTCGCGTACAGGGCGTCGATGTCGGCGGCGAACTTCTCGGCGACCACCTTGCGCTTGACCTTCATCGTCGGGGTCAATTCACCGGTGTCCTCGGTGAAGTCGACGGGCAGGATGCGGATCTTGCGGATCGACTCCGCATGCGACACCGCCTGATTGGCCTCCTTGACGGCCTGGTCGACCTCGGCGAGCAGGTCGGGATCCTCGGCGAGGTCGCCCACCGTGGCCGAGGCGTCCTTGCCGTTGCGCTGCTTCCAGCCCGGGAACGCCTCGGGGTCGACGGTGATCAGCGCGGCGATGAAGGGCTGCGCGTCGCCGACGACCATGGCCTGGCTGATCAGCGGGTGTGAGCGCAGCCGGTCCTCCAGCAGCGCAGGGGCGACGTTCTTGCCGCCCGCGGTCACGATGATCTCCTTCTTGCGGCCGACGATGGTGAGGAAACCGTCGTCGTCGATCGCCCCGAGATCACCGGTGTGGAACCAGTCATCGGTGAAGACGGCTTCGGTCTCCGACGGATTGTTCCAGTACCCGCCGAACACCACCCCGCCTCGGACGAGGAGCTCGTCGTCGTCGCCGAGGCGCATCGAGTTGCCGGGCACCAACTTTCCGACCGAGCCGACTTTCACGTCGTCCACGCGGTTGACGGTGATCGCCGCGCTGGTCTCGGTGAGCCCGTAGCCCTCGTAGATGGTGACGCCGACGCCGCGGTAGAAATGCCCGAGCCGGGCGCCCAGTGGCGCTCCTCCCGAGATCGCGGCGCGGCAGTTGCCGCCAAGCGCGGCCCGCAGCTTGCCGTACACGAGCCGGTCGAAGAGGGCGTGCTTGGCATTCAGAAGCACGCCCGGCTTGCCGGAGGCCTTGGCCTGGCTCCACTCGATGGCGGTGGTCGCCGCCGCGGCGAAGATCTTGTCCTTGCCGCCGTCGCGGGCGTTCTGCTCGGCGGTGTTGTAGACCTTCTCGAATACGCGTGGCACCGACACGACCAGGGTCGGCTTGAACACCCCGAGGATCGGCACCAGGTTCTTGACGTCGCTGGTGAAGCCGAGGGTGACCTTGTTGCTGAAGGCCGCGATCGTGATGGCCCTGGCCAGCACGTGCGCCAGGGGCAGGAAGACGAGCAGCTTCTCGCCCTTGGTCAGCAGGTTCGGGAAACACGCCTTGGCGCCGCGCATTTCGTGCAGCAGGTTGGAATGCGTCAGCTGGCAACCCTTGGGCCGCCCGGTGGTGCCGGAGGTGTAGACCAGCGTGGCGACGTCGGCCGAGCGGGTGGCCTCGAGGCGCGCCGTGACCGCGCCTGCGTCGACGTCGCCGCCGATCCTGGCGAGCTCGTCGAGCGCGGCCGGGCCCGACCCGGCGATGGAGTAGACGTGTCGCAGGGCGGGCAATTCGGCCTTGAGCTGCTCGATGGTGCGAAAGTGCTCGTCGGTCTCGGCGAACGCCGCGACCGCACCGGAGTCCGACAGGACGAATCGAACCTGTTCGGCGGAGCTGGTCTCGTAGATCGGCACCGTCACCGCACCGATGGACAGGATGGCGAAGTCGGCGATGGCCCACTCGTAGCGGGTCGCCGAGAAGATCGCCACGCGGTCGCCGGCCTGCACGCCCTCGGCGATCAGGCCCCGGGCGGTGGCCTGCACCTGCTCGGCGACCTGGGCGCAGGTGACGTCGGTCCACGATCCGTCGACGAGTCGTTGGACGATGACGTGGTTCGGATCGTCGGCGGCGTGGGAGAAGACGGAGGCGGCCACGGTGTCGTGCTCGCCGACGGTGAACGATGCCGGAACGCTGAACTCGCGCACGATGTGGCCCTTTCGAACGGGGTCCCCTCGCGGGACGGATACTTGGACGACTATCCAGGTAGGCAGCCTAGTCGGCCACCTGGTGGTCGCGACGGGCTCGTGTGTGAAGGTGGTGGCGATGAACAGCATCCAAGTGGCCGACGAGACCTTCGTGTGCGCGGACCCGGCCGACGTCGGCGCCGCGGTCGCCGACCCCGCGAGTTGGCGACGGTGGTGGCCCGACCTCCGGCTGACGGTGGTCGAGGACCGTGGCCCGGCCGGCCAGCGCTGGACCGTCACCGGTGCCCTGACCGGCACGATGGAGGTCTGGCTCCAGCCGTCCTTCGACGGGGTGATCCTGCACTACTTCGTCCACGCCGAGCCGTCCGGCGTCGCGGCGTGGCAACTCGCCAAGATGAACCTCGCCAAGGCCAATCATCAGCGTCGCGTGGCAGGCAAGAGGATGGCATTCGAGGTCAAGCAGAAGCTCGAGGAGTCCCGCGGCGTCGGAGTGTCCCGGCTCGCACCGGCAGTTGATTGAGGACCCACGTCGCGGGTACGGGTACATTTCGGGTCGAACGGACGTGAGTCCAGTAGCGCTCTAGCGACCCGGGGAAGTGAACACGTGGCGGACAAGACTGCGCAGACGATCTACATCGACGCCGAGCCTGCGACGGTGATGGACGTCATCGCCGACATCGGCTCGTACCCCGACTGGGTGGCGGAGTACAAGGAGACCGAGGTCCTCGAGAGCGACGACGAGGGCTACCCGAAGACGGCGCGCTTGGTGCTCGACGCCGCTGTGCTCAAGGACACCATGGTGCTGGCCTACACGTGGCCGGCCGATCGCGCGTCGGTGCGGTGGTCACTGGTGTCGAGTTCGCTGCTGCGCGCCCTCGACGGCGCATACCTGTTGACGCCCAAGGGTTCCGGCACCGACGTCACCTACGAATTGTCCGTCGACCTGGTCATCCCGATGATCGGGTTGCTCAAGCGCAAGGCAGAACGCCGTCTCACCGACACCGCACTGAAGGATCTCAAGAAACGAGTCGAGGCTGACTGAGACCAGCGGGCCCGGCGGACGCTCCGCGGCAGGCAGCACCAGGATCAGTCTCTTCGTCGGCAAGGGCGGCGTCGGCAAGTCGACCCTGGCGACCGCCGCCGCGGTCCGCGACGCGCGCAGCGGCCAGCGCGTGCTGGTGGTCTCGACCGATCAGGCACACTCCACCGGTGACGTCCTCGGCATCGAGGTGACGCCGACGGGTGAGCGCCGGCCGACCCGCGTGCTCGCCGATCTCGACGCCGACGGTGGCGCCGGCGGCTCGCTGGACGTCCTCGCCCTGGACACCCTCGCCCTGCTCGAGCGGCGGTGGCGGCAGGTGGCCGGGGTGCTCGCGGCCCGCTTTCCCGAATCGGATCTGGGTGAGGTTGCGCCCGAGGAGCTTTCGGCGTTGCCCGGCATTCAGGAGGTGCTTGGTCTCGACGAGGTTGCCGAGTTGGCGGCCTCCGATGAGTGGGACCACGTGATCGTCGACTGCGCCTCGACCGCCGATGCGATGCGGATGTTGACGCTGCCCGCGACGTTCGCGCTGTACCTCGAGCGGGCGTGGCCGCGCCACCGCAGGCTGTCACTGGGGGACGAGGCGACCTCGGCTGCCGTCGTCGACCTCGTCGAGGGCATCGCCAACGGCACCGAGCGCCTCGGTGAACTGCTCACCGACGCCGCCCGGGTGAGCGCCCACCTCGTCCTCACCCCCGAGCGGGTGGTGGCCGCTGAGGCCGCCCGCACGATCGGGTCGCTGTCGCTGATGGGCGTCGCCGTCTGCGAGCTCATCGTCAATCAGGTTCTCCTGCAAGATGACTCGTTCGAGTACCGGAACCTGCCCGAGCATCCGGCCTTCGACTGGTACACCGAGCGCATCGCCGAACAGCGCCACGTCCTCGACGAGCTGGACGCCGCCATCGGCGACGTCACCCTGGTGCTGGTGCCACATCTGGCGGGGGAGCCGATCGGACCCAAGGCGCTCGGCGAGCTTCTCGACGCGGCCCGGCGCCGCGACGGTTCGCCGCCACCGGCGCCCGCGCGGCCGGTGGTCGACCGCGAATCCGGCTCCGGGCTCGATGCCGTCTATCGGATGCGACTAGAGTTGCCGCAGGTCGACCCGCGCTCGCTGACGCTCGGACGGGTCGACGACGACCTGATCATCGGCGCCGGTGGTATGCGTCGCCGAGTGAGGTTGGCGTCCGTGTTGCGGAGATGCACCGTGCTGGACGCGCACCTGCGCGGCGGTGAACTCACGGTGCGCTTTCGACCGAACCCGGAGGTGTGGCCGGCATGAGTGACTTCCACGCCGACCTCGCCCCAGAGCTTCGCCGCCTGGCACAGACGATCCTCGACCGGCTCGACCCCGCCGTCAGAATGGCCGCCGCCCGCGCCACCACCGGGAGCCCGGGGCAGTGCCAGCAGGTGTGGTGCCCGGTCTGCGCGCTGGCCGCGCTGGTCGCCGGGGAGCAGCACCCCATGCTCAACGTGATCGCCGAACACAGCGTGGCGCTGCTGTCGGTGGTCCGCGCGATGACCGACGCCATGGGCGAGTCCAATCCGGGCGATCCGGGGCCGGATGGCCCCGCGCCGCGCCCCGACCCGGATGGTGGTCCGGCGCCGTCGGGCCCGGGCCACTATCAACACATCCCCGTCAGCGTCGAGGACTGACCGGATACTGGGTAGAGTTGTGTCCTAGGGCACCGTCCGGGCGCCGCATGCGGGAGGCTCAATGTGGTATTGGCTCTTCAAGTACGTCTTCATGGGGCCGCTGCTGCAGATGCTCGGCCGCCCCAAAGTCGTTGGGCTGGAGAATGTTCCGGACCGCGGCGCCGTCATCCTCGCCAGTAACCACCTCGCCGTCGCCGACAGCTTCTACAAGTGCCTGGTGGTGCGACGCCGCATCACCTACCTGGCCAAGTCCGAGTACTTCACCGGCACCGGCATCAAGGGCCGCTTGACCCGCTGGTTCTACACCGCCGCCGGTCAGGTGCCCATCGACCGCACCGACGCCGACGCCGCGTTGGCCGCGCTGACCACCGCCACGCGCATCCTCGGCGAGGGCAAGGTCCTCGGCATGTACCCCGAGGGCACCCGCTCGCCCGACGGCCGGCTGTACAAGGGCAAGACCGGCATCGCCCGGCTGGCGCTGGAGACCGGCGTCCCCGTCATCCCGGTGGCGATGGTCGGCACCGACGACGTCAACCCGCCCGGATCCAAGATGTGGCACTTCGGCCGGGTCGAGGTCCGCTTCGGCAAGCCCCTGGACTTCTCCCGATTCGAGGGGCTGGCGGGCAACCGGTTCATCGAGCGCGCCGTCATCGACGAGGTGATGTACGAGCTGATGCAGATGTCGGGTCAGGAGTACGTCGACCTCTACGCCGCCGACGTCAAGGTCGCCCTCGAAGGCGGCGCTGGTGGGTCCGACGGACCGCCGCCGGCCCGGATGCCCACGTCCGCAGCAGGCTAGACGGCGTGCGCCGGCGAGACGTCGGCGTTCGCGCCCGATCCCTCGCGCTCCCGTAGCGTCACCGCCCCGGCCACGGCGATCAGCGCCAGCGCCCACCACACGTAGGACCCGCCGAGCAGCTGCCGCCACAGCGCGGCCGATGTCTCCTCGTGTTCGACCATCAGATGGATCGGCACGAAGTACGTCAGGCACACCCCGGCGACGCTGATCACGCCCATGGCCGCGTTGCGGTAGCGCACCGCAAGCACGGCCGTGGCCAGGATCGCCGGCAGCGCCCACACCCAGTGGTGTGACCACGACACCGGCGACACGACCAATCCGAACATCGCCACGCACGTCAACGCCAGCACGGCCTGATCGCCGGCGCGCAGCGAACCGTTCCGCAGCACGCGGCGCACCGCCCACACCGTCAGGCCCAGCACCGCGAAGCAGGCCACCAGCCAGATGACGAAGCGCGGCGTCTCGGCGATGCCCAGGCGGGCCAGCGTGCCCGCGATGTTCTGGTTGGTCAGATAGGTGGCGGTGCCGATGCGGTCGGTGTCGCGCACGGTCTGCGTCCAGTACTGCCACGAATCCCGCGGCGCCAGCGCACCTCCGAGAGCCGTGGCCAGGGCGGCCGAGGCCATGGACGTCAGCAGCGCGCGGGTGTCGCGACGCAGCAGGAAGTAGAGCAGGAACACCGCAGGCGTCAGCTTCAACGCGATGGCCACGCCGAGCAGCAGGCCGCGCGGCCACGGCGTCTTCCGCGGTGCGCAGTCCGCGATGACCAGGGTCATCAGCACCACGTTGATCTGACCGAACTCGAAGTTCGACCGGATGGGCTCCAGGTAGACCGCGGCCGGGGCCACCACGGCCGCGGCCAGCCAGACCCGCCGCTGCCAGGCCGGGCCCGCGACGGTCGCGGAGACGTCCCACACTCCGAGCCGGGTCAGCACGATCGTGGTGGTCACCACCAACAGCACGATCGTGATGGCGGTGATGGTCGCGCTGGCCGCGTTGAGGGACAGCATCGCGAACGGAGCGAACACCGCGGCGGCTAGCGGCGGGTAGGTGAACGGCAGGTCGAGACCGGCGCCGGTGTGGAACAACACGCCGTCGCGGTAGAGCGGGGTGCCGTCCAACCACGCCCGGCCGCCCATGCGGTAGACGTCGATGTCGATGCGATATGGGGTCACGGCCAGCAGCCGCCATCCCGCCCAGACCACCACTGCGATGGTGAGCAGCTGAAACAGCCGCCACGCCGCGCCTGCCCATGGCGCGGGCAGACCTGGTGATCCGCCGAGGAGCTGCCGAATTCTCATGTCGCGGACAAGAGTATCGGTGGCACTCGGCGCGTCGGGGACCATCCGGTCCGCGACGCGCGCAGGTCGGCGTAAGTTTTGCGCGTGTTCGACGATTGGAAGTTCGACTTCGGGCTGGACTTGGGGATCCCCCCGGGTCGGCAACCCCTGATGTGGTGTCTGATCGCCTTCTTGCTGACGTTCCTGGTGACGCGCACGATCGTCCGCTACATCCGACACAACGCGAACAACGACACCCCGCCCAAGTGGTGGCAACCCCGCAACATGGGGCACGGGTCGACTCACATCCATCACGTCGTCATCGGTGTGATCCTGGTCATGGTCTCGGGGGTGACGATGGTGACCCTCGCCGTCGACGGCGGCGTCCCCGAATTCACCGTCGCCGCGATCGGGTTCGGCATCGGCGCGGCGCTCGTGCTCGACGAGTTCGCGCTGATCCTTCATCTGCAGGACGTGTACTGGTCCGAGGACGGCCGGGCCTCGGTGGACGCGGTGTTCGCCGCGGTCGCCGTCGCCGGTCTGCTCATCCTGGGGTTCAACCCGCTGTCGTTCTTCGACATCGACATCTGGCGCGAGGATCAGACGTTGCTGGCCCGCGCGACCGTGATCGGCATTGCGCTCATCACCCTGGCGCTCGCGGTCGTGGTGCTGCTCAAGGGCAAGGTCTGGACGGGTCTGGTGGGCATGTTCATCACGCCGTTGCTGATCGTCGGGGCGATCCGGGTCTCGCGCCCGCACGCACCGTGGGCCCGGTGGCGCTACGGCGCCCGCCCGCGCCGCATGCATCGCTCACTGGAGCGAGAGCGGCGGCTGCGCCGGCCGGTCGTCTCGGCCAAGCTCTGGCTCCAACACGTCATCGCCGGCGAGCCGCACTTCCCGGACGAGCTCGAGGTCGACGCCCAGCTCGACCGGGAGATCCACCCGGCTCCCGCCCCGACCCCAGCTCCCGAGACGGACGCCGCCTGATGCGCTACTTCTACGACACCGAATTCATCGACGACGGTCGCACCATCGAGCTGATCTCGATCGGGGTGGCCGCCGAGGACGGTCGCGAATACTACGCCATCTCAACGGAATTCGACCCCCATCGCGCCGGGGCCTGGGTGCGCAAGCACGTGTTGCCGAAGCTGCCGTCGCCCTCGTCGAAGTCGTGGAAGTCCCGGCGCGAGATCCGGTCGGACCTCGAGGACTTCTTCGACATCGACGGCGACGACACCATCGAGTTGTGGGCGTGGGTGGCCGCCTACGACCACGTCGCGCTGTGCCAGCTGTGGGGGCCGATGACCGACCTGCCGCCCGCCATCCCGCGGTTCACCAGGGAGCTGCGGCAGTTCTGGGAGGACCGCGGTTCGCCGAGAATGCCGCCGCGACCGAGAGACACCCACGACGCGCTGGTCGACGCCCGGCACAACCTGACCCGGTTCCGGCTCGTCACCAGCCTTGCCGGCGGCGACGACGACGATGACGGGTCCTGGGCCGCACGCTCCTGAACTGCGGCTATGGGCGGGACCGGGATGCAGGATGAGCATCGGCGCGCGGTTACCATGGACGGGTGAACTGGACAGTCGACGTGCCCATCGACCAGCTGCCGGAGCTCCCGCCGCTGTCGAGTGACCTTCGCGAGAGGCTCGACGCCGCCCTCGCCAAGCCAGCGGCGCAACAACCGAGCTGGCCCGCCGACCAGGCCAAGGCCATGCGGACCGTGCTGGAGAGCGTGCCGCCGGTGACCGTGCCCTCGGAGATCGAACGCCTCAAGGGGCACCTGGCCGACGTCGCGCGGGGCGAGGCGTTCCTGCTGCAGGGCGGCGACTGCGCCGAGACGTTCGTCGACAACACCGAACCGCACATCCGCGCCAACATCCGCACCCTGCTGCAGATGGCCGTGGTGCTGACCTACGGCGCCAGCATGCCGGTGGTCAAGGTTGCCCGCATCGCCGGTCAGTACGCCAAGCCGCGCTCGTCCGACGTCGACGCGCTGGGCCTGAAGTCCTACCGCGGGGACATGGTCAACGGTTTCGCCCCCGACGCCTCGGTGCGCGACCACGACGCGTCGCGGCTGGTGCGCGCCTACGCCAACGCCAGCGCCGCGATGAACCTGGTGCGTGCCATGACGTCGTCGGGGTTGGCGTCGCTCGAGTCGGTGCACGACTGGAACCGCGAATTCGTCCGTACCTCCCCGGCGGGCGCGCGGTACGAGGCGCTGGCCGCCGAGATCGACCGCGCGTTGCGCTTCATGAGCGCGTGCGGCGTGAACGACATCAACCTGCAGACCGCCGAGATCTACGCCAGCCACGAGGCACTGGTGCTCGACTACGAGCGGGCGATGCTGCGGCTGTCCAACGAGTTCCCGGCCGAGGCACCAGAACCGCGGCTCTACGACCTGTCTGCGCACTACGTCTGGATCGGTGACCGCACCCGCCAGCTCGACGGCGCGCACATCGGGTTCGTCGAGACGATCTCCAACCCCATCGGGGTCAAGATCGGGCCGACGACGCCGCCCGAGCTGGCCGTCGAATACGTCGAGCGGCTCGATCCGCACAACCAGCCCGGCCGCCTGACGCTGGTCAGCCGGATGGGCAACGGCAAGGTGCGCGATCTGCTGCCGCCGATCATCGAGAAGGTGCAGGCCACCGGGCGTCAGGTGATCTGGCAGTGCGACCCGATGCACGGCAACACCCACGAGTCCTCGACCGGCTACAAGACCCGGCACTTCGACCGCATCGTCGACGAGGTGCAGGGCTTCTTCGAGGTACACCATGGGCTGGGCACTCACCCCGGCGGCATCCACGTCGAGATCACCGGTGAGAACGTCACCGAGTGCCTCGGTGGCGCGCAGGACATCTCGGACTCCGACCTGGCCGGCCGCTACGAGACGGCGTGCGACCCGCGGCTGAACACCCAGCAGTCCCTCGAGTTGGCGTTCTTGGTCGCGGAGATGCTGCGGGGCTGAGCCGCTCTTAGATCAGGCCCTGCAGGTTGCTGCCGAGCGTCCACGCTCCGGCGGCCACCATGGCGGTCAGCGTCAGGATGCCGACCGCCCAGAACAGCGACACGCGTCTTCCGCGTTGCCGCGCCCATACCAGTTCGTCGATGTCGATGCCTGCGAATTGGCCTGAGCGGTAAGGGGTTCGAGGTCGATCCCAATCATCGGGGTCGCGGGGCATCTCCCGGGTGTGCTGGCGCGGCGCGGGCGGGGGAGTGGCCTCGCGAGGCGGCAGGATCGGGGGCGGTGCCTGTGGTGGTGCCGTGGCCGCGGTGGTGTGCTCGTCTCCGTCGTCGGAATCGGCGCGATTCGCCAGCCGGCTGTGGAACTCGGCCGACGCGGCGTGCTGCGCGGAATTCGCCGGTGCGGGAACGCGAAACGGTGGCAGGCCCAATTCGGTGACGATCGCGGCGAGGTCGGCGCCCATCGCGGCGGCGTCGGGATACCGGTCGCCGGGGGTGCGTCTGGTCGCCCGTCGCACCAACTCGTCGAACTGCGGCGGCACGCCCGCAATCGCGGCGCTCGGCGGCGGGACGTCGTTGTCCATCCGCTGATAGGCGACGGCCAGCACGCTGTCACCGGTGAACGGCGTGGTGCCGGTGAGCAATTCGTAGGTCAGGATGCCCACCCCGTAGACGTCGCTCTCGGGGGTGGCGTCACCCGTGCCGACCTGCTCGGGGGACAGATACGCCGCGGTGCCGAGGATCACGCTGGTGGAGGTGATCTTGGCCTCGGCGACCGCGCGCACCAACCCGAAGTCGGCGATCTTGACCTCGCCGTCGTCGGAGATCAGCACGTTCTCCGGCTTGATGTCGCGGTGCACCAGACCGGCGCGGTGCGCCGCGGCCAACCCACCGAGGATCGGCGTCAGCACCGCGGCGACGGCGTGCGGTGGCATCGGGCCGCGTTCGCGCAGCAGTTCCCGCAAGGTGCCGCCCTCGACGAGTTCCATCACCAGGTAGGGCAGTCCGGCGCCGTGGTCGCCGAGCCCCTGGTCGTACACCGCGACCAGCCCGGGATCCTTGAGCCGGGCCACGGCACGGGCCTCCCGCTGAAACCTTGTCAGGAACTGCGAGTCACCGGCATAGCGGGAGTCCATCACCTTCAGCGCCACCGGGCGGTCCAGCCGTAGATCCAGGCCGCGGTACACCGCGGACATCCCACCGGTCGCGATCAGGGCGTCCACGCGGTAGCGCGCGTCCACGACGAGGCCGACGAGCGGGTCCGATCGTTGGCTGCTATCCACGCACGCATCTTAGACTCGGACGGGTGAGCAACATTCCGGCTGCGGACGACGTCCTGGACCCCGACGAAGCCGTCTACGACCTGCCCGCCGTGGCGTCCATCCTCGGCATCCCGGTGACCAAGGTGCACCAGCACCTGCGTCAGAAGCATCTGATCGGCGTGCGCCGCAATGGGGTGCTGGTGGTGCCGAAGATCTTCTTCGACGGCGGGCACGTGGTGAAGAGCCTGTCCGGTCTGCTCGTCGTGCTGCACGACGGCGGTTACAGCGAGACCGACATCGTGCGGTGGCTGTTCACCCCGGATGCGTCGCTGACGCTGAGCCGTGACGGCACCGGCGAGGTCGTGGAGAACGCGCGGCCGGTCGACGCGCTGCACTCGCATCAGGCGCGCGAGGTGGTGCGCCGCGCCCAGGCCATGGCCTACTGACGTTCGGCCGTCGCCGGTTGGGCAGACTTCGCCAGGGAGTACCACGCCACCACCGCGCAGGCGGTGGCCAGGCCGACGTGCAGCCAGGAGTACATGCCGTGTGAGCCGTCGGGTTTGAAGATCACCATGATCCACGTCGAGAAACCGGCGATCGCCGCGATGGCCCTGGTGCTCTGCGCCAGCGCCGACGCAATGGCCAGCGGCCAGGTGTAGTACCAGGGCAGCGCCGCAGGTACGAACAGCACCACTACGAGCATCGCCAGTGCGATACCCGTCAGCGCTTCGCGGTCGTCGTGGCGAAACCGCCACCACAGCAACGGAAGTGAGATCGCGATGATCGCCACACCCGCGATGCGCGTGACCTCGAGCACGGCGTAGAAGTTCACCGGGAAGAACAACCCGCCGACGGCGTTGACCAGGTTCGCCGTCGCGGTCGGCACGGTCAGCCAGTTGATGATCTTCACCGAGCCGGCGAGTGCGGTCAGCCACCCCAACCCGACACCGGCCAGCCACGACACGACCGCGAAGACCACCACGAAGATCAGCGCCGAGGCGCCGGTCGCGACGGCGAACGCGCGCACCGGCTTCAGCCCGCGCCCGTCTCTGAGGCGGTGGGTCCACATCCACACCATGAACGGCAGCGCGATACCCGCCGTCGCCTTCACCGCCACCGCGATCGCAATGAGACCCACGCCCCACACCGGTTTGTCCTGCAACGTCAGCGCGATCGCCGCCATCATCAGGCCGACCATCAGCATCTCGTTGTGAACGCCGCCCATCAGATGGATGATCACCAGCGGGTTGAGCACGCAGATCCACAGCGCGGCAGGCTCGTTGGCCCCGACGTGGCGGGCGATGCGCGGGGCGGCCCAGATCAGCAACACCAGACCGGGCAGCATGCACAGCCGCAGCAGCATGGTGCCCTCGATGACGTGGTCGCCGACGATCATGGTGACGAACTTGGCCACCAGGATGAACACCGGCCCGTACGGCGCCGTCGTCGTCGTCCAGATCGGACTCACGTTGTCCAACAACGGGTTGGGGTTCTCGATGGGTCCGACGACGTAGGGGTCGAAGCCGTCGCGCAGCAAGGCGCCCTGCGCCAGATACGAGTACGTGTCGCGGCTGAACACCGGCGCGCTCAACAGCAGTGGCGTCAACCAGAATCCGGTGGTGGCCACCATGGTGTACGTGCTGGCGGTCCGGTCGACGACCCGTCGGCCCAGCCAAAGCCAGGCGAACAGCATCGCCGCCACGCCACCCCACAGCAGCACCGACGAGAACACCAGTCCGTGCCCGAAGCGCAACCAGGACAGCTGAACCGACTCCAGCACCGGGTCGTGCAACCGGGTGCTACCTGCGCCGAGACCGCCGAGGGTGATGAGCACCGCGCCGAGGAAGCCGAGCCGGGCCGGTCGGCTCTCCGGCGAGGCGGCGAACGCGGTCAGCCGCGAAACTTGTCCGGCGACACGGGATTTCGGTTGGTGCGCGGCGGTCGGGGTCGTCATGGGCCTCAAGCGGTCCGGTTGGACGCCAATCTGGCGAGCTCGGCCAGACCGACCTTGGCGTCGGCGTCGACTGGCGCCGCGTCCAGCAGTGCCAGGGCCTGCCCGGTGAGGAGCTCGATGCGGGACTCGACCGCGGCGAGTGCGCCGACGGCCTCGATCGCCTGGCACAGCTCGCGGACGTCGGCCTCGGAGAGGTCGGTGCCGATCCCGGTGCGCAACATCTTGGCCGCCAACGGGTCCGAGGCGTCGGCCCGTGTGACGGCCTCCGCGAGCAGCACGGTGCGCTTGCCCGACCGCAGGTCGTCGCCGGAGGGCTTGCCGGTGACCGCGGGGTCGCCGAACACGCCGAGCACGTCGTCGCGCAACTGGAACGCCACGCCCAGGTCGGTGCCCACGCGATGGAACATGTCCTGCACGTCGGGCCGGTCGGCCGCCGCGGCCGCGCCCAATTGCAACGGGCGCGTCACCGTGTAGGAGGCGGTCTTGTAGGTGTTGACGTTCATCGCCGACTCGACCGTCTCGGCGCCGCTGGCCTCGGCGACGATATCGAGGAACTGCCCCCCGAGCACTTCGGTGCGGATGTCGGCCCACACTCGCTGGACGCGCTGGCGGGCGTCGTTCGGCAGGTCGGCGGAGGTGATGATGTCGTCGGCCCAGACCAGCGACAGGTCCCCGAGCAGGATGGCGGTTGACAGCCCGAACTGCTCGGAGGAGCCGTGCCAGTTGCGGTCCCGGTGCAGCTCGGCGAAGTGCCGGTGCACGGTCGGCAGGCCGCGCCGGGTGGCGGAGGCGTCGATGACGTCGTCGTGCACGAGGGCGCACGCGTGGAGCAGTTCCAGCGCGGAGAACAACAGCAGTTCGTCGGCGCCGGCGGTCCGACCCGCCGGCGCCACGGCCCGCCAGCCCCAGTAGGCGAAGGCGGGACGCAGCCGCTTGCCGCCGCGCAGCACGAATTCCTCGAGCGCGGCGGTCATCTCCGCGTAGTCGGCGCCGATGTAGGCGGCGTCGGCGCGGCGGGTCTGCAGGTAGTCGCGCAGTCGGTCGGTGACGGCGCTGGCGAGTTCGGGGGCCGAGGGGCCCGCGGCGGCGTTGAGGCTCAGTGCTCGCCCCTTTCACGTCGTGGAACGTTCAGCCTAGAGCCTTCAGGCAGGCCGGGAATCAGCGAGGGCGACGGGGTCATCGACGCGACTCGTGCGGGTTCGCCAAGACGGGGCTGCGGTCCCGGCTGGCCCACGCGACCCCACCGATGATGCCCGCGACCAGGAAGGCGGCGACGCCCAGCCAGATCGCCGCGCCGGTGAACGATCGGGCGCTGGGATCGGTGTAGCGGGCCTGGGCGTTCATGGTGGTGACCACACCCGGCTTGAGCGTCCACTGCACGACGTCGGAGGACACCTGCTCACCGTTGGTGGAGGTGACGTCGCCGGGGAAGGCGACGTTGAGCGACACGTCGGCGTCGGGGTCGTTGAGCGTGGTGAGGTCGGCGCGACCCTCGAGGATCACCAGGTCACCGGCCCGGCGTAGCGAGATGTCGACTCCGGCGGCGTCGGCGTTCATGTTGGCCAGCTGGGGCAACTCGGCGAACGTCAGGTCGGAGAAGACCGCCTGGCTCCCGACGTAGTCGTCACGCTCGTAGGGGGAGACCGCCACCTTCGTGGCGAAGGGCAGGCTGTTGAGCAGCTGCGGGCCCTTGTCGTTGGCGTCCCGTGGCTTGGCGGCGGCGATGATCTGTCCGGAGACCCGGTCGTCGGGCGAGACGGTGATCGAGGCCCGCACGCGTACGCAGCCCGCGATCATCGGCGCGAGGAGCACCAGCAAAAGCACGGCGAGCAGGCGTTTGCGGCGGGTCGGCACCCCGACATGGTGCCAGACCAATGCCGGAGGCGACGCACTACAGGGGCAGATCTCGGCCCAGGATGGCGAACGGCCGTGGATCACCGGCGAAGTGGTAGCCGCGGATGACGTCGGTGAAGCCGAGGCGCCGGTACAACCGCCAGGCCCGGTTGGCCTCCTCGTCGACCTCGGGGGTGGACAGCAGCACCTGAGGTTCGGTGCGGCCGGCAAGCAGGCGTCGGACCAGCGCCTCGCCCAGACCGCGGCCCTGAGCCCTCGGGTGGATGTGCACCTCGGTGAGCTCGAAGTAGTCGTTGGTCAACTCCGCGATCTCGGCCCGGTCGGCGCCGCCCCGTTCGAGGCCCTGCACGACCTGCTGCTGCCACCACTGATCGGGTGCGCCGCAATATCCGTAGGCCACCCCGAGCATGGGGGCTGCGGCCAGCGGCGGGGCGTCCGGGTCGTCCACGGCGTGGTCGGGGACCTCGACGGCGGCGACGGCCGTCCAGCCCCGGCGACGGATGTGCTCGAGCCACATCGAGGCGCGTTGGTCCTCGGTGCCGCGGGGGTAGCGCATGGCGTCGACGTAGATGCCGAGTGCGTCCCCGAGGCGCCTCTTCATGTCGCCGGGTGACAAGTCGATGAGGAACGTGGTCAACCTGTTGATGTCCTTCACGGTGTTGGCCGAATGGACGTCATTATCCGGTTAGTGACGCGGCATCTCGCCACCGGCGCTGGACGAACTATGATCGTGGTCTGACGTCGGTTCGGTGGGCAGCCTCGAAGTGACTCTCTGGAAGTAGGTGGTACGCGCCGGATTCTGCTCGTATCATGAAGGGCAGGTGCCCCGTGGTTTGCGGGAGTACGTATTTTGAACGCACGACCGTAAATTCGCGGTCGCAGCAGGGACTCGACATGGGAGGCGCGGATGCCACTCTCCGATCATGAGCAGCGCATGCTCGACCAGATCGAGAGCGCTCTCTATGCCGAGGATCCCAAGTTCGCGTCGAGTGTGCGCGGCGGGAACCTGCGGGCACCGTCGGCGCGGCGCCGACTGCAGGGCGCGGTGGTCTTCATCGTGGGTCTTGCGCTCCTCATCTGTGGTGTCGCCTTCCGGGCCACGCAGATCAGCGGCTTCCCGGTGTTGAGCGTGGTCGGATTCATCCTGATGTTCGGCGGCGTGGTCTACGCGATCACCGGACCCCGCGTGGCGGGTGCCCGTGACGGCGGCGCGCCGGAACACAATTCCGCGCAGCAGAAGCGAGCCAAGGGCAGTAATTCGTTCTCCAGCCGCATGGAGGAGAGGTTCCGCCGCCGCTTCGAGGAGTGACGCACGCGGCACCGTAAGGGCAGCTCCGTATGGAGCTGCCCTTTTTCTTTGCGTCCGACACGCCGTGACGGCCGGTATCGGTGGGTGAGCCGCCCTCCTTCCCCCACCCCGCCCCACCGCGGGTGGAAGGGGCTCTTAGCTGGCGTTTTCGTCTGCCAGCGCGTGGCCGCGGGCGATTGCACACCCCCTCGAGCGCACGTCCGTGGTGTCGAGTGGGGGATGACGCCTCACTTTTGCCCATGAATGGAGCAAAGTGGGGGATCGTGGGGTAATGTGGCGGACATCGGAGCGGCTAGGGCTCCGGATGGCGGGCAGAAGCGAAGCGACTCGGGACCCCTCGAGTGGTTGGAGGTGTCGGGATGTTCCTCGGCACCTACACGCCCAAGCTCGACGACAAGGGGCGGCTCACGCTGCCCGCCAAGTTCCGCGAAGCACTGGCAGGGGGGTTGATGGTCACCAAGAGCCAAGATCACAGCCTCGCCGTCTACCCACGGGCCGAGTTCGAGAAGCTCGCCCAACGAGCGGCGCAGGCGTCGAGGAGCAATCCCGACGCTCGGGCCTACCTGCGGTACCTCGCCGCGGCAACCGACGAGCAGCATCCCGACGCACAAGGCCGGATCACCCTGTCGGCCGACCACCGCCAGTACGCCGACCTGTCCAAGGACTGCGTGGTGATCGGATCGATCGACTACCTGGAGATCTGGGACGCCCACGCCTGGCAGGACTATCAGCAGACCCACGAAGAGAACTTCTCCGCGGCCAGCGATGACACCCTGCGCGACATCATCTAGCCCGCCCGTCGACCACGGCCCAGCCCTTGCAAGGTGGCCTCTGCCCGAACCGGCCCTGACGTACTTCCCCAACGCCAGGTACGCAATCTCGGACAGGGACCTCCCTGCAAGGGCGGCCACACGGGCACCCATCTCGAAGGACCCCGCCACTCCTTGCAAGGGCGCTGCCGTCATGCCTGAACATCCGCACGACCCGGTCCTGCTGGACCGGTGCGTCGAACTCCTCCTGCCCGCCCTGACCCGGCGCAGCGCCGACGGCACCGGAGCGGTCCTGGTCGACGCGACCCTTGGCGCCGGCGGCCACGCCGAACGCTTCCTGCGCCAGCTGCCCGGTCTTCGGCTGGTCGGCCTCGACCGCGACCGCACCGCCCTGGCGATCGCCGCCGAACGACTGGCTCCCTTCGCCGACCGAGTCGACTACGTCCAGACCCGGTATGACGGCTTCTGGGCGCAGGACACCGCGGTGGACGGGGTGCTGTTCGATCTCGGCGTCTCGTCGATGCAACTCGACCGTGCCGAGCGGGGTTTCTCCTATTCCCACGACGCGCCGCTGGACATGCGCATGGATCAGGACGCGCCGCTGACGGCCGCCGAGATCCTCAACACCTACGACAAGTCGGCCATCACGCGGATCCTGCAGGAGTTCGGCGAGGAGCGCTTCGCCAGCCGCATCGCGGGCGAGATCGTCCGGCGACGCGCCCGCAAGCCCTTCGAGACCACCGCCGAACTGGTCGAGTTGCTCTACGACGTCATCCCCATTCCCGCCCGCCGCACGGGCGGGCACCCGGGCAAGCGCACGTTCCAGGCGCTGCGCACCGCGGTCAACGGCGAGCTGGACTCGCTGCGCTCGGCCATCCCGTCGGCGCTGTCCGCCCTTCGCCTCGGTGGCCGGATCGTGGTGATGGCCTACCAGTCCCTCGAGGACCGGATCGTCAAGGGCGAATTCGCCGCTGCCACGGCGTCCCGCACCCCTGCCGGGCTGCCCATGGAACTTCCGGGCCACGAGCCGTACTTCGTCTCGCTGACCCGCGGCGCGGAGAAGGCCGGGGACGACGAGATCGCCCGCAACCCCCGTAGTGCATCCGTTCGGCTCCGCGCCCTCGAGAAGCAGACGTCGGACAAGTTCGTTGGAAGGGAAGGTTCGTGATGGCCAAGCGACGAGAAGCGGTGCGCGGCTCTGACGAACGCAAGCGCGTCAAGCGCAAGGCTGGTCGGCCACGCGAGGCCGTCGCCCAGCGGCGACCGGTCGACGCGCCGCAGCGCGGCCGCCGCAACACCAGGGAACAGCGCCCCGACACGTCGCGGCCGCACACCGGCCCGATGCCGCGGCCCGCCGAAGGTCCCGTGCGGCCGAAGAATGCCGCCCAGGCCAAGGCCCGCTCGAAGGCGCGCAAGGCCAAAGCCCCCAAGATCGTCCGCCCCCCGCTTCGGGAGCGCCTGCTGGTCAGGCTGGCGTCGATCGACCTCGATCCGCGGCGGTTCGTCACCCGCGTGCCATTCGTGGTGCTCGTCATCGGCGCGCTCGGCATCGGTCTTGGCGTCACGCTCTGGTTGTCGACCGACGCCGCCGAGCGGTCCTACGAACTGGGCCGCGCCCGTCAGGTCAACCAGGCCCTGATGCAGCAGAAGGACGGCCTCGAACGCGACGTTCTCGAGGCACAGGCCGCGCCGGCGCTGGCCGAGGCCGCGCGCAACCTCGGCATGATCCCGTCCCGCGACACCGCGCACCTGGTGCAAGACCCCACCGGCAACTGGATGGTCGTCGGCACCCCGAAGCCGGCCGAAGGCGTGCAACCGCCACCGCTGAACAGCCCGCTGCCCGACCCGAGCGCCGCACCGCCGGCGCCCCCCGCGGCGCCCGCGCCGCCGGCGCCGCGCGTGGTCGACCCCCGCGAGGTGACCGTGCACCTCCCGCCGCCGGGGACGGCGCTGCCCAACCCCGAGGTCCCCGTCGCCGGACAACCCGCCGTCCCGCTGCTGGCGCCCGTGCCGGGCCAGGTGCCCGTCCTCGGTCAGGTGCCCGTGCCGAACACCCTGCCGCCGGTCGACGTTCCACTGGCCGTCGCACCGGTCGACCCCGCGGCGCCGCATCTGGACTCCCCGCAGGGGGCGGCCCTCCCGGGACCCGTGCCCGCCGACCAAGCCGTCCCGCCCGCGCCCGTCGTCGTGCCAGGAGCCCCCACATGAGCCGACCCGGCACCCCCCACGCGGCCAACGAGCGCCGCATCCGCCAACCCGTCGCCGACGACGGTCCGCGCACCGCCACGTTCGGGTTCCGCCACCGCGTCGGAAACGGCGTGATCCTGCTGGTCCTCGTCATCGCGGCCGGCCAGCTCTTCATGCTGCAGGTGCCGCGTGCGGCGGGGTTGCGGGCTGAGGCCGCCAGCCAGCTCAAGGTCACCGACGTCGAGGCGGCCGTCCGCGGCAGCATCGTCGACCGCAACGACGACAAGCTGGCGTTCACCACCGAGGCTCGCGCGCTGACCTTCCAGCCCACCAAGATCCAGAAGCAACTCGTCGACGCCCAGGGCGTCAAGCCCGACGCACCCGATCCCGTCAAGAGACTCCGCGAGATCGCCAAGGGAGTGTCGGGCCTGCTGAATAACAAGCCCGACGCCGACACCCTCTACAAGAAGCTGGCAGGCAAGGACTCCTTCGTCTACCTGGCCCGTGCGGTCGACCCGGCGATTGCCGACGCCATCATCAGCAAGTACCCGGAGGTCGGCGCGGAGCGTCAAGACATCCGCCAGTACCCCGGTGGCTCACTGGCCGCCAACATCGTCGGCGGCATCGACTGGGACGGTCACGGACTGCTCGGTCTGGAGGACGCGCTGGACTCGAAGCTGGCGGGTACCGACGGCTCGGTGACCTACGACCGCGGCTCCGACGGCGTGGTGATCCCCGGCAGTTACCGCAACCGCCACGACGCGGTCAACGGGTCGACCGTGCAGCTCACCCTCGACGACGACATTCAGTTCTACGTCCAGCAGCAGGTGCAGCAGGCCAAGAACCTCTCCGGCGCGAAGTCGGTGTCGGCGGTGGTGCTCGACGCCAAGACCGGTGAGGTCATGGCGATGGCCAACAACGACACGTTCGACCCCAGCCAGGACATCGGCCGCCAGGAAGACCGCCAGCTCGGCAATCCGGCGGTGTCCTCACCGTTCGAGCCGGGCTCGGTCAACAAGATCATCACCGCGTCGACGGCCATCGAGAACGACCTGACCAACCCCGACGAGGTGCTCCAGGTGCCGGGGTCGATCAACATGGGCGGCGTCACCGTGCGGGACGCGTGGAGTCACGGCGTGATGCCGTACACGACCACCGGCGTCTTCGGGAAGTCCTCGAACGTGGGGACTCTGATGCTGGCCCAGCGGATCGGCCCCGAACGCTACGCGCAGATGCTCGACAAGTTCGGCCTCGGTCAGCGCACCGGCGTCGGCTTGCCCGGCGAGAGCGCCGGACTCGTTCCGCCGATCGACCAGTGGTCGGGCAGCTCGTTCGCCAACCTGCCCATCGGCCAGGGTCTTTCGATGACGCTGCTGCAGATGACGGGGATGTACCAGGCGATCGCCAACGACGGCGTGCGCATTCCGCCGCGCATCCTCAAGGCCACCATCGCCGCGGACGGCACCCGCACCGAGGAGCCGCGGCCGGAAGGTGTCCGCGTGGTGAACCCGGGGACCGCGCAGGCGGTGCGAAACATGTTGCGCGCCACCATCCAGAAGGATCCCACCGGCGTGCAGCAGGGCACCGGGTCCGGTGCCGCGGTCGAGGGCTATCAGATCGCGGGCAAGACGGGCACCGCGCAGCAAATCAATCCCGCCTGCGGTTGCTACTTCGACGACGTCTACTGGATCACCTTCGCGGCGATGGTGCCTGCCGACGACCCGCGCTACGTGGTCGGCGTGATGATGGACAACCCGCACCGCACCGCCGACGGGTCACCGGGAACCACCGCGGCACCGCTGATCCACAACCTGTCGGCGTGGCTGCTGCAGCGTGAGAACGTGCCGCTCTCACCCGACCCGGGTCCCAAGCTCGTCCTCCAGGCTGACTGACGGTCGGTCCGAACCGCGGCCGCTAAGGTGTCATGGCCATGAACTTGCGTCCCTCGAGTCCCGTCGGTGACGACCTCGCCGCAGTGGGTCGACGCGTGCACGCCGTCCTCCGGGGTGGTTCGGAAGGCACGCGGATCACCGGGGTGACGCTGCGCAGCCACGACGTCCAGCCCGGAGATCTGTTCGCCGCGCTGCCCGGAGCGAAGGTCCACGGCGCGAAGTTCGCCGCCGACGCCGTGGGTCGGGGCGCCGTCGCGGTGCTCACCGACGAGGCCGGTGCCCAGGTGATGGCGGGTGTCACGGGCGTCCCCGTGCTGGTGCACCCCGCGCCGAGGACGGTGCTCGGCGACGTCGCCGCCGCCGTGTACGGCAGGCCTTCGGAGCAGATGCGCGTCATCGGGGTCACCGGCACCTCCGGCAAGACCACCACCACCTATCTGGTGGAGGCGGGACTGCGCGCCGCGGGTCGCGTCGCGGGGCTCGTCGGCTCGGTGGGCATCCGCGTCGACGGTCGTGACGAGCCCAGTGCCCTGACCACCCCGGAGGCGCCCGACCTGCAGGCCTTGTTCGCGGTGATGCTGGAGCGGGGCATCGACACCGTGGTGATGGAGGTGTCCAGCCACGCCCTGACACTGGGCCGGGTGGACGCCGTGCACTTCGCCGTCGGCGGGTTCACCAACCTGTCGCGAGACCACCTCGACTTCCATCCGACGATGGCGGACTACCTCGACGCCAAGGCCAAGCTGTTCGAACCGGAGTCCTCGACGCACGCCGACCTGTCGGTGGTGTGCGTCGACGACGACGGCGGCCGCTCGATCGCCGCCCGCGCCGAGCGACCGGTGACGGTCAGTGTGGCCGGACACGAGGCCGACTGGCGCGCCGAGGACGTGCGCACCCTCGACGGCGGGGGACAGGAGTTCCTCGCCGTGGACCCGGCGGGCGTGCACCACCGTCTGCGGATCGGTGTGCCCGGACGCTTCAACGTCGCCAACACGCTGCTCGCCGCGGCGCTGCTCGACGCGGTCGGGGTGTCACCCGAGCAGGCGGCGCCCGGTCTGCGGACGGCGACGGTGCCGGGGCGGCTTCAGCCCGTCGACCGGGGACAGGACTTCCTCGCCGTCGTGGACTACGCGCACAAGCCCGGTGCCCTGCGGGCCGTGCTGGAGACGCTGCGCGCACAGTCACGCGGCCGGATCGCGGTGGTCGTCGGGGCGGGTGGCAACCGCGACCCCGGCAAGAGGGGGCCCATGGGAGAGGTGGCCGCCGAACTGGCCGACCTGGTCGTCGTCACCGACGACAACCCCCGCGACGAGGATCCCGCCGACATCAGGGCGGCGGTCGTGGCAGGCGCCGCAGGCGGCCGGGCCCTGGTCGAGGAGATCGGCGACCGTGCGGCGGCCATCGACTTCGCCGTCCGCTGGGCCGGTGCGGGTGACGTCGTGTTGGTGGCGGGCAAGGGACACGAGACAGGCCAGACCAGCCACGGTCGAACCCGGCCGTTCGACGACCGCGACGAGGTAGCTCGGGCGCTGACCGCACTGGGGGTGACGCCGTGATCGCCATGTCCCTGGCCCGGATCGCCGAGATCGTCGGCGGCGAGTTGGCCGACGTCTCGGCCGAGGACGCCGCGTCGACCGTCGTCACCGGCTCGGTCGAATTCGACTCCCGTGCCTTGACCCCCGGCGGGTTGTTCCTGGCGCTGCCCGGGGCGCGGTCGGACGGCCACGACTTCGCCGCGGCAGCGGTCGCGGCGGGCGCGGTCGGCGTCCTCGCCGCGCGCCCGGTCGGGGTGCCCGCGGTCGTGGTGCGGCCCGACGACGCGCCTGCCGACAGCGGTGCCAGCGTGCTGGAGTTCGACGCCGACGGGTCCGGTGCCGCGGTGCTCGCGGCGCTGGCCAAACTGGCCGCCGCGGTGGCCGCCGAACTGGTCGCCGGGGGACTCGTCGTCGTCGGGGTGACCGGATCCTCGGGCAAGACCTCGACCAAGGATCTGCTGGCGGCGGTGCTCGCGCCGTTGGGCTCGGTGATCGCGCCGCCCGGCTCCTTCAACAACGAACTCGGGCACCCGTGGACGGTGCTGCGCGCGACAGCCGACACCGACTACCTGGTGCTGGAGATGTCGGCCCGCCACCGCGGAAACATCGCCGCCCTGGCCCGCATCGCGCAGCCGTCGATCGCGGCGGTGCTCAACGTCGGCACCGCCCACCTCGGTGAGTTCGGGTCGCGGGAGGCCATTGCCGAGACGAAGGCCGAACTGCCGCAATCGGTTCCGGCCTCGGGGGTAGTGATCCTCAACGCCGACGACCCGGTGGTGGACGCCATGGCCGCCACGACCGCGGCGCGCGTCGTGCGGGTGGGCCGGTCCTCGGGCGCCGACGTGTGGGCCGGTGACGTCGTCCTCGACGACCTGGCCAGGGCGCGTTTCACGTTGCATGCCGGTGGCGCCTCGACCGAGGTGGCGCTCGCCGTGCACGGCGACCATCAGGTGTCCAACGCCCTCGCGGCGGCGGCCGTCGCGCTGGAGTGCGGCGCGAGCCTGGACCAAGTCCGGGAGGCGCTGGCGTCGGCCGGGCCGGTGTCCCAGCACCGGATGCAGATCGGCACCCGGGCCGACGGCGTGACGATCGTCAACGACGCCTACAACGCCAACCCCGATTCGATGCGCGCGGGTCTGAAGGCCCTGGCGTGGATGGCCCGCGGCGGCGCCGACGGTGACGGCCGGCGCCGGAGTTGGGCGGTGCTGGGGGAGATGGGCGAACTCGGTGACGACGCGATCGCCGAGCACGATGCCATCGGGCGGTTGGCCGTGCGCTTAGATGTGTCACGACTGGTCGTCGTCGGAACCGGGAGGGCAATGAGCGCCATGCACCACGGGGCCGTGATGGAGGGGTCATGGGGCAGTGAGTCCGTCATGGTCGACGACGTCGACGCCGCTCTGGCGTTGCTGGGCGAGGAACTCGAGCCAGGGGACGTGGTGTTGGTGAAGGCCTCGAAGTCCGCGGGCCTGGCCGCGCTGGCCGAGAAACTTGCCGGCGGGCAGGAGCGCAGCGACTCGGGGAATGTGACAAGCGAGCAGGACCCGACCGGATGAGGCAGATTCTCATCGCCGTCGGCATCGCCCTCGCCGTGTCGATCCTGTTGACGCCGGTCTTGATCCGCGTCTTCACCCGGCAGGGTTTCGGTCACGAGATCCGCGAGGACGGTCCGCCCAGTCACCACAAGAAGCGCGGCACCCCGTCGATGGGTGGCGTGGCCATCCTGGCGGGCATCTGGGCGGGGTACCTCGGCACGCACCTCGTCGGCTTGGTCATCGACGGCGAGGGTCCCTCGGCGTCGGGCCTGCTGGTGCTGGGCCTGGCGACGGCCCTGGGTGCGGTCGGCTTCGTCGACGATCTGATCAAGATTCGCCGGGCCCGCAACCTGGGCCTGAACAAGACCGCCAAGACGGTCGGTCAGTTGGTCGCCGCGGTGCTGTTCGGCGTGCTGGTGCTGCAGTTCCGCAACGCCGACGGTTTGACGCCGGGCAGCCCGGAGTTGTCCTACGTCCGCGAGATCGCGACCGTGACGCTGGCGCCCGCGATCTTCGTGCTGTTCTGCGTCGTGCTGGTCAGCGCATGGTCCAACGCGGTGAACTTCACCGACGGGCTCGACGGCCTGGCGGCCGGGGCGATGGCGATGGTGACGGCGGCCTACGTGATCATCACCTTCTGGCAGTTTCGCAACGCGTGCGCCTTCAGTCCTGGCCTCGGCTGTTACAACGTCCGCGATCCGCTGGACTTGGCGTTGGTGGCCGCGGCCGCAGCCGGCGCCTGCATCGGCTTCCTGTGGTGGAACGCCGCTCCGGCCAAGATCTTCATGGGCGACACCGGATCCCTTGCCCTGGGCGGGGTCATCGCGGGCCTGTCGGTCACCAGTCGCACCGAGATGCTGGCCATCGTGCTGGGAGCGCTCTTCGTGGCCGAGGTCACGTCGGTGGTGGTGCAGATCCTGGCGTTCCGGACGACGGGCCGCCGGGTGTTTCGGATGGCGCCGTTCCATCATCACTTCGAGCTGGTCGGGTGGGCCGAGACCACGGTCATCATCCGATTTTGGCTGCTCACGGCCATTGCCTGCGGTCTTGGCGTGGCGCTGTTCTACAGCGAGTGGCTGGCCACGGTCGGGGCCTAGCCGGGTCTCGACTTCGGCGACACGCGCCGGATGTCCGCCCACCTCGGCCCGTGACGGGGGAGGATTCTGGGGTGTCAGTGACGAATGAGCCTGCAGTTACGAATGTGACTGATGTGACGAACGTGGCACGGTACCCGCGGTGACCAACCCCTTCGCCAAGTTACGACGCAGCAAACCCCACTCCGGAAACCCCGTCGTCGCCGACACCGTCCCCCGCACCCGCTTCGGCGCCTGGCTGGGTCGCCCCATGACGTCGTTCCACCTGGTCATCGCCGTCGCGGCCCTGCTGGTCACCCTCGGCCTGATCATGGTGCTGTCGGCCTCCGGCGTGCACTCATACGACGAGGACGGCTCGCCCTGGGCGATCTTCGCCAAACAGGTCCTCTGGACCGTCGTCGGCCTGGTGGCGTTCTACATCGCCCTGCGCACGCCGGTGGCCTTCATGCGCAAGGTGGCCTTCCCCGGCTTCATCTTCACCATCTTCCTGCTGGTCCTGGTGCTCATCCCGGGTATCGGCAAGGAGTCCAACGGTTCCCGCGGTTGGTTCGTCGTCGCCGGCTTCTCGATGCAGCCCTCCGAGCTGGCCAAGATCGCCTTCGCCATCTGGGGTGCGCATCTGCTCGCCGCCCGCCGCATGGAGCGCGCCACGGTGCGCGAGATGTTGTTCCCCCTGGTGCCGGGCGCGGTGGTGGCCCTGATGCTCATCGTCATGCAGCCCGACCTCGGCCAGACGGTCTCGCTCGGCATCATCCTGCTCGGGCTGCTCTGGTATGCCGGTCTGCCCCTGCGCATCTTCGCGACCTCGCTGATCGCCGTCGTGATAGCCGCGGGCATCCTCGCCGTCTCGGCGGGCTACCGGTCCGACCGGGTGCAGTCCTGGCTGAACCCGGGCGCCGACTCGCAGGGCTCGGGTTATCAGTCGCGGCAGGCGCGCTACGCCCTGGCCAACGGCGGCATCTTCGGCGACGGGCTCGGGCAGGGCACCGCCAAGTGGAACTACCTGCCCAACGCCCACAACGACTTCATCTTCGCCATCATCGGCGAGGAGCTCGGCCTCGTCGGCGCGGTGGGGCTGCTGTGCCTGTTCGGCCTCTTCGCCTACACCGGGATGCGCATCGCCCGGCGCTCGGCGGACCCGTTCCTGCGGCTGCTGACCGCCACGACCACGCTGTGGGTGCTCGGTCAGGCGTTCATCAACGTCGGCTACGTCGTCGGTCTTCTTCCGGTCACCGGCCTGCAGCTGCCGCTGATATCGGCGGGCGGCACGTCCACGGCGACGACGCTGTTCATGCTGGGCATCATCACCAACGCCGCGAGACACGAACCGGAGGCCGTCGCCGCGCTGCGGGCCGGTCGGGAGGACCGGTTCAACCGGCTGCTCCGCCTGCCGCTGCCCGAGCCCTACGTGCCGTCGCGGCTGGAGTCCGCCCGGGATCGGCTGCGGACGCGCCCCGAGAAGCGCCCGCCGCCCAAGCCGACGCCACCGCGGCCCAGCGCCAAGAAGCCCAAGCAGAAGGCCAACGTCAAGACCAAGGTCAACACCAAGGTCAAGGTGTCCGATCCGAAGGCCGGTAGGAGGGGCAGGCCCACGCGTGTCCGCACCGCAGAGGATCGCAGGCGCGGTTCGGCCGAGCCGGTCGGCAGGACGGCCAAGGGCACAGGGCATCATGGAGACCGTCAGCATCAGCCGAGCCGTCGAGCTCGCCCCTTGGAAGGCCAGCGTTACGGGTGATCGACCCTGATGTGCCGGGCCCCGGCGGGCAGGTCTCCGTCGTCCTCGCAGGCGGTGGCACCGCCGGTCACATCGAGCCCGCCATGGCCGTCGCCGACGCCCTGGTCGCGCTCGACCCCACGGTGCGGATCACAGCCCTAGGCACGACGCGCGGCCTCGAAACGCGGCTGGTGCCCGAGCGGGGTTACGACCTCGAGCTGATCACGCCCGTCCCGTTCCCGCGCAAACCCAGCGGTGACCTGGTCCGGCTCCCGCTGCGGGTCCGGTCGGCGGTCCGGCAGACGCGGGCGATCCTCGACGCCGTCCGCGCCGACGTGGTGGTCGGCTTCGGCGGTTACGTCGCCCTGCCTGCGTACCTGGCCGCGCGAGGTGGTGCGTCGCGACGCTCCGCCATACCCGTGGTCATCCACGAGGCCAACGCCCGTGCCGGCTGGGCTAACCGGGTGGGCGCCCGCTCGGCGCGGCGCGTGCTCGCCGCGACGTCCGACCCTGGACTCGGGCGTCGCGTCGAGGTGGTCGGCGTCCCGGTCCGCGAGTCCATCACGTCCCTGGACCGCATGGCCTTGCGCGCCGAGGCCCGGGCGCACTTCGGCTTCGCCGACGACGACCGGGTGCTGCTGGTCTTCGGTGGCTCCCAGGGGGCGCAGTCGCTCAACCGTGCCGTGTCCGGGGCGGCCGCGGAACTCGCCGCGGCCGGTATCGCGGTGCTGCACGCGCACGGTCCGAAGAACGTCCTGCAGCTTCGCGTGCCTGCGGTGGGGGATCGCCCCTACGTGGCGGTGCCGTATCTGAGTCGAATGGATCTGGCCTATGCGGCCGCCGATCTGGTGATCTGCCGCTCGGGTGCGATGACCGTCGCCGAGGTGACCGCCGTGGGCCTGCCCGCGGTGTACGTCCCGTTGCCGATCGGCAACGGCGAGCAGCGGCTCAACGCGCTGCCCGTCGTCGGCGCAGGCGGCGGCCTCCTGATCGCCGATGCCGATCTGACATCCGAATTCATCATCGAGACCGTGCGCGTGCTGCTGTCGGACCCGCCGAGGTTGACGGCCATGACGGCGGCTGCCACGCTCGCCGGGCATCGTGACGCCGCCCGCCGGGTCGCCGAGGTGGCACTCGCGGCCGTCACCGAGCAACGGAGCGCGCGATGACCGTGATCAGGTCGAGGGAACTGCCGCCGGAACTACAGCGGGTGCACATGGTGGGCATCGGGGGTGCCGGCATGTCCGGCATCGCCCGGATCCTGCTCGACCGTGGCGGTCTGGTGTCGGGATCGGACGCCAAGGAGTCACGCGGGGTCGTGGCACTGCGGGCGCGCGGTGCCCAGGTCCGGATCGGGCACGACGCGTCGTCGCTGGACGTGCTGCCCGGCGGCCCGACCGTGGTGGTCAGCACGCATGCGGCGATTCCGAAGGACAACCCCGAGCTCGTCGAGGCGCGGCGCCGCGGCATCCCCGTCATCCTGCGGCCTGCGGTCCTGGCGCGGCTGATGGACGGCTACACCACGGTGATGGTGACCGGCACGCACGGCAAGACCACCACGACGTCGATGATCGTGGTGGCCTTGCAGCGCGGTGGATTCGATCCGTCGTTCGCCGTCGGCGGTGACTTGGGGGAGGCGGGCACCAACGCCCATCACGGCAGCGGGGAGTGCTTCGTCGCCGAGGCCGACGAGAGCGACGGCTCGCTGCTGGAGTACACCCCGGACGTCGCGGTGGTGACCAACGTCGAGGCCGACCATCTGGACTTCTTCGGCACCGTCGAGGCCTATGTGGCGGTGTTCGACGGGTTCGTCGCCCGGCTGCGGGCCGGCGGTGCACTGGTGGTGTGTGCCGACGACCCCGGTGCCGCAGCCCTTGGCGAGCGTGCCGAGGCCGCCGGGGTGCGGGTGCTGCGCTACGGCAGCGCGGACCGGTCGACGAATCTCGCTGCGGCGCTGGTGGATTGGCGTCAGCAGGGCACCGGCAGCGTGTCGTCGGTGCAGCTGGCGGGTGAGTCGCACCCCAGGGGGATGCGCCTGGCCGTGCCGGGGCGCCACATGGCGCTCAACGCGTTGGCGGCGCTGCTGGCCGCGGTTCGGGCGGGTGCCGACGTCGAGACGGTGCTCGACGGGTTGGCCGCCTTCGAGGGGGTGCGGCGGCGTCTCGAGTCGGTGGGCACGGCCGCGGGCGTGCGGCTGTTCGACGTCTACGCCCATCACCCGACCGAGGTGCGGGTCGACCTCGAGGCTCTGAAGGCCGTGGCGGGCGAGGGTCGCTGCATCGCGGTCTTCCAACCCCACCTGTACTCCCGGACGCAGACCTTCGCCCGCGAATTCGGGCACGCGCTGAGCCTGGCCGACGAGGTGTTCGTGCTCGACGTGTACGCCGCGCGGGAGCAGCCGATCGCCGGCGTCAGCGGTGCCAGCGTGGCCGAGCACGTCGACGTCCCGGTGCGTTACGTCGCGGACTTCTCCGCCGTCGCGGGTCAGGTGGCGGCGGCGGCCAGACCGGGTGACGTGGTGGTGACGATGGGTGCGGGCGACGTCACGATGCTCGGAGGCGAGATCCTGGCTGCGCTGACCCAGCGGGCCGCGCCGGGAGCCCGGCAGTCGTGACCGGACCCACCGAGGAGCCCGAGGCCGCCGACGAATCCGGCGGCGTCGCGGGCGAGGCCCCCGGTGAGGGTGCCGCCGTGCCGGGTGACGTCATCGCCAGGACCGACGACGACGAACCGGACTTCGAGGGGCCCCGGCGCCGGGCCCGGCGCGAGCGCGAGGAGCGCCGGGCCGCCCAGGAGCGCGCGATCGCCATCGAGAACGCCCGCCGCGAGGCCAAGCGGCGCGTCACCGGACGTCCAGCCGACGACCCGAAACCCGCTGCCCGCGGTCTGATTCGGGGATTGAAGGCGCTGATGTGGTCGGCGCTGATCAGCGTCGTGGTCGTGGGTGCCGGACTGCTTCTGTACTTCACGCCCATCATGTCGGCTCGCGTCCTGGCGATCACGGGTCTGGTCACGCTGTCCCA
The DNA here is from genome assembly GCF_025823185.1 of Mycobacterium yunnanensis. Taxonomy (GTDB): domain Bacteria; phylum Actinomycetota; class Actinomycetes; order Mycobacteriales; family Mycobacteriaceae; genus Mycobacterium; species Mycobacterium yunnanensis. Next base: position 142,056 of record NZ_JACKVK010000013.1, on the reverse strand, counting down.
GGACGAGGTCCAGCAGGCGGCCGCGGTTCCGGCGGACACGCCGCTGCTGCAGATCGACACGGATGCGGTGGCCGACCGCGTGGCGACCATCCGGCGGGTCGCCAGTGCCCGGGTTCAGCGGGAGTACCCGTCGACCCTGCGCATCACGATCGTCGAGCGGATCCCGTTGGTGGTCAAGGACTATCCGGACGGACCGCACCTGTTCGACCGTGACGGCGTCGACTTCGCCACCGCGCCGCCGCCGCAGGGGCTGCCGTATCTGGATGCCGACACCCCGGGCCCCACGGACCTTCCGACATTGGCCGCGCTGCAGGTGCTGACGTCGCTGCGGCCGGAGGTGGCCTCTCAGGTCAGTCGGATCGGTGCGCCGTCGGTCGCGTCGATCACGCTGACCCTGTTCGACGGTCGGCAGGTGATCTGGGGGACGACCGACCGGACCGACGAGAAGGCGCTGAAGTTGGGCGCGTTGCTGACCCAGCCGGGGACCACCTACGACCTGTCGAGCCCGGATCTTCCGACGGTCAAGTAGGTCTCGCGTCACCCGCGGTGGAAAATCACGCGGCGTGTCGCGGCGCGCCTGCACCGATACCTCGCGTGCTCGCCCTACCGTTCTGTTCGAGCGAAACTACTTGACATAACTCTAAGCCTATGGTTGAGGTTGAGGGTTGGCCCAGGAGGAAGACTACCGATGACACCCCCGCACAACTATCTCGCAGTAATAAAGGTGGTCGGCATCGGTGGCGGTGGCGTCAACGCCGTCAACCGGATGATCGAGCAAGGACTCAAGGGCGTCGAGTTCATCGCCATCAACACCGACGCGCAAGCGCTGTTGATGAGTGACGCCGACGTCAAGCTCGACGTCGGCCGGGACTCCACCCGTGGCCTCGGCGCCGGCGCCGACCCCGAGGTCGGCCGCAAGGCTGCCGACGACGCCAAGGACGACATCGAGGAGCTGCTGCGCGGCGCCGACATGGTGTTCGTGACCGCGGGCGAAGGCGGCGGCACCGGCACCGGTGGCGCTCCCGTCGTCGCCACGATCGCCCGCAAGCTGGGCGCGCTCACCGTCGGCGTCGTCACCCGCCCGTTCTCCTTCGAGGGCAAGCGGCGGTCCAACCAGGCCGAGGCGGGCATCGCAGCACTGCGCGAGAGCTGCGACACCCTCATCGTGATCCCCAACGACCGGTTGCTGCAGATGGGCGACGCCGCGGTCTCGCTGATGGACGCGTTCCGCAGCGCCGACGAGGTGCTCCTCAACGGCGTGCAGGGCATCACCGACCTGATCACGACCCCCGGCCTGATCAACGTCGACTTCGCCGACGTGAAGGGCGTGATGTCCGGAGCCGGCACCGCGCTGATGGGCATCGGGTCGGCGCGCGGGGACGGCCGGGCGCTCAAGGCCGCCGAGATGGCGATCAACTCGCCGTTGCTCGAGGCGTCCATGGAAGGTGCGCTCGGCGTGCTGCTCTCGGTCGCCGGCGGCAGCGACCTCGGCCTCTTCGAGATCAACGAGGCGGCGTCGCTGGTGCAGGACTCCGCGCACCCCGAGGCCAACATCATCTTCGGCACCGTGATCGACGACTCGCTCGGCGACGAGGTGCGCGTGACCGTGATCGCCGCGGGCTTCGACGCCGCCGGACCCAGCCGCAAGCCGGTCGTGGGTGCCGGCCTCGGCAGTCCGTCGGTGGCCGCGGGCACCTCGGGCAAGCTGCGCCCGGCGTCGGCGTTCGATCCGGATCCGGCGAGCGTGCCCGTGCACACCAACGGAGCGACGGTCAGCATCGGTGGCGGCGGAGACGACGACGACGACGTCGACGTGCCGCCCTTCATGCGTCACTGACCGGGCGACTTCCCGACGGCCGGGATACTGGTTGGCGTGACTCGACGCATCAGATGTGTGACCACGACGAGGGCCGGCGGCGCCTCGGTCGCGCCGTTCGACTCGTTCAACCTCGGCGATCACGTCGGTGACGATCCGGCCGCGGTGGCGGCGAACCGAGCCAGGCTCGCCGCGACGATCGGGCTTGGCCCCGACGGCATCGTCTGGATGAACCAGGTGCACGGCGACCGCGTCGTCGCGGTGGACGGACCGGTCGAGGGCGCGGTCGACGACGCCGACGGGCTGGTGACCACCCGGCCCGGGTTGGCCTTGGCGGTGGTGACCGCCGACTGCGTTCCGGTCCTGGCGTCGGACCCGCGCGCCGGGGTCGTCGCGGCCGTCCACGCGGGCCGGGCCGGTGCCAAGGCGGGCGTCGTGGCCAGGGCGGTGGAGGCGATGCTCTCGCGCGGGGCCCACGTAGAGGACATCTCCGTGCTCCTCGGTCCGGCGGTCAGCGGCCGCAACTACGAGGTGCCCGACGACATGGCCGTCGACGTCGAGGCGGCACTGCCCGGCAGCCGTACCGCCACCGCCCGCGGGACCGCCGGCCTGGATCTGCGGGCCGGCCTCGCCCGGCAACTGGCCGGGCTCGGCGTCACCAAGGTGGCCGTCGACCCGCGCTGCACCGTGGCGGATCCGAACCTGTTCAGTCATCGCCGAGGCGCTCCGACCGGGCGCCTGGCCTCCCTGGTGTGGATGGAATGACCTCGACGCGCGCCGCCAATCTCGCCGAATCCCTTGCCGCCCTGCGCAAGCGGGTCGAGGCCGCCGCCGCCGCGGCGGGTCGCGACGTCGTCGACGTCGAACTGCTCCCGGTGACGAAGTTCTTTCCCACCTCCGACGTCGTGGAATTGGTGCGGCTCGGGTGCGACGCCTTCGGCGAATCGCGGGAGCAGGAGGCGTCCCGCAAGATTGCCGAGGTTGCGGAACTGGCGGTCGGGGAGCGGATGCCGCCGTTGCGCTGGCACATGATCGGCAGCATCCAGCGCAAGAAGGCCCGCGCGGTGGCGAACTGGGCTTTCGCCGCGCACTCGGTGGACCGCACCGCGGTGGTCGAGGCGCTGGGTCGGGCATCTGCCGAGGCCTTGGCCGAAGGCACCCGGACGGCGCCGCTGCAGGTCTATCTGCAGGTGAGCCTGGACGGAGATCCCGATCGGGGCGGGGTCGACGTGGGCCGACCCGACCTCGTGGACGAGCTGTGCGGCCTGGCCGACGCCTCCGACGGGCTGGACTTCGTCGGCCTGATGGCGATCCCCCCGCTACACGCCGACGTAGCGGAATCGTTCGCGCGTTTAGAGAGTGAACTGCATCGGGTACAGGCCTTCTACCAGCAGCGTCTGGGTCTGTCGGCGGGTATGTCCGGAGACCTCGAGACGGCGGTGAAACACGGGTCTACGTGTGTGCGTGTCGGTACCGCACTTATGGGGCCCCGTCCCCTAACGTCACCCTGAGTAGTCACTCCAGTCACATCTTCATCACAGACAACACGTATCCGTCATCAGAAGGGTCTCCGATGAGCACACTGCATAAGGTCAAGGCCTACTTCGGTATGGCGCCGATGGACGATTACGACGACGAGTACTACGACGACGACGACCGCACGTCGCGCGCCGCCTACCCGCGTCGCGCCCGGGAGGACCGCTTCGAGGACGAGGGCCGCGGATACGAGGCCCGTCCCGGCGAGAGCCGCGGCTACGACGACCGGATGGACCGTCCGAGCCCGCGTGAGTTCGAGCGCGAAATGGCCGGTGCGCCAGCGGGTTACCGCGGTGGGTACATGGACGAGCCCGCCTTCCGGGGTCGGCGCGAATTCGAGCGGCCGCGGTTCAACACCCTGCACGGGGCGACCCGTGGCGCCGTCGCCATGGAGCCGCGCCGGATGGCGGAACTGTTCGAGGCTGGCAGCCCGCTGGCCAAGATCACCACGCTGCGCCCCAAGGACTACAGCGAGGCCCGCACGATCGGCGAGCGCTTCCGCGACGGAACCCCCGTCATCATGGACTTGGTCTCGATGGACAACGCCGACGCCAAGCGTCTGGTCGACTTCGCCGCGGGCCTGGCCTTCGCCCTGCGCGGCTCGTTCGACAAGGTCGCCACGAAGGTGTTCCTCCTGTCCCCGGCCGACGTCGACGTCACCGCCGACGAACGCAAGCGCATCGCGGAGGCCGGCTTCTACGCCTACCAGTGACGGCCTGGGTACGCTGGTCCTACATCGGGTCCTCCTTCGACCCGTGGTCTGGCACTACCCAATGTCACCATCGCCTGGAGTGAGGTCGCGCAGTTGTCCCTGTTCTTTTCGATCCTGGGCTTCGTGCTGTTTGCGTTCTGGCTCCTGTTGATCGCACGGGTGGTCGTCGAGTTCATCCGCTCGTTCGCCAGGGACTGGCGTCCGCGGGGCTTCATGGTCGTGGTGCTCGAGGTCATCATGACGCTCACCGACCCGCCGGTGAAGTTGCTTCGCCGCATCATTCCGCAGCTCACGATAGGTGCGGTGCGTTTCGACCTGTCGATCATGGTTCTGCTGCTGGCAGCGTTCATCGGAATGGAATTGGCCTGGAGCCAGTAGCGCACGAGCCCGCGGAAGGCCCCGTGAACAGTAAAATTGGCTCTTAAACTGGACCTCAACCGCAACCGCCGGGTCTACTGTGACAGGATGGACGCCAGTTACTTCCAGCATGGCTTTCACATGACACCGGTTGACGGTCGAGACCTCAAGGGGGCAGACGATGCCGCTTACACCAGCCGACGTCCATAACGTCGCGTTCAGCAAGCCGCCGATCGGCAAGCGCGGATACAACGAGGATGAGGTCGACGCCTTCCTCGATCTCGTCGAGAACGAACTGACGCGCCTCATCGAGGAGAATGCGGACCTGCGCCAGCGGGTCGCCGAGCTCGACCAGGAGCTTTCCAGCGTGCGCGCCGGCAGTGGCGTTCAAGCCACGCAGTCGATCCCGCAGTACCAGCAGCCCGAGCCCGAGCCGGAGCCCGTTGCGCCGCCGCAGCCCGCCTACGAGGCGCCGCAGCCGGTCGCCGCCGCGCCGGTCAGCGAAGATTCGCACATCAAGGCGGCGAAGATCCTCGGCTTGGCCCAGGACACCGCCGACCGTCTGACCGGCACCGCGAAGGCCGAGTCGGACAAGATGCTCGCCGACGCGCGGGCGCAGGCCGACGCCATGGTCAACGAGGCCCGCTCGACCGCCGAGACCACGGTCTCCGAAGCCAAGGCCAGGGCCGAGGCGCTGTTGTCGGATGCGCAGACCCGTTCGGAGGCGCAGCTCCGCCAGGCGCAGGAGAAGGCCGACGCGCTTCAGGCCGACGCCGAGCGCAAGCACACCGAGATCATGGGCACCATCAACCAGCAGCGCACCGTGCTGGAAGGTCGGCTCGAGCAGCTGCGCACCTTCGAGCGTGAATACCGGACGCGTCTGAAGACCTATCTCGAGTCGCAGCTCGAAGAGCTGGGCCAGCGCGGCTCCGCGGCGCCGGTGGACTCGACCGCCAACAACGACGGCGGCGGATTCAACCAGTTCAACCGGGGCAACAACTGATCGGCTGATTGATGCTGATCGTTGCGCTAGTCCTTGCCGTCATCGGCCTTGCCGCGCTGGTGACCGCCGTGGTGACCAGCAATGAGCTGATCGCCTGGGTGTGCATCGGGGCCAGCGTCATCGGCGTGCTGCTGCTCATCGTCGACGCGCTTCGCGAGCGGTCGCGGGGTACCGAGGCGACCGACACCCACGGAGACGACGGCGACGAAGCGACGACCGTGATGCCGGCCGTCTCCGATCCCGAGGCTGCGGAGGACTACCCGGAGGAACCCCTCGAGGGGCGCGCGGCGTCAGTCGAGGAGCCCGCAGAGCCGACCGGTTCCGAGTCCGAGCCGGAGCCGGAGCCGTCCACCGTCGGCGCCGAAAGTCACGACGCCGACGTCACCACCGAGGACGCCCCGGAAGCCAAGCGCGACTGAGCCTTCGGGGCCAATCCTGCGTACGCCTGGCCATCCGCCGGTCGGACCGCTACGAATGGATGTCGTGGGCATCGAGTTCGAGAGCGTGGTCGACCATCCGTTGGACGAGGTCTTCGCGTGGCACACCCGCCCGGGTGCGATGCCGCGGCTCGTACCGCCGTGGCAGCCGATGACGGTGGTCGCCGAGACGACGTCGGTGGCCGACGGTCGCGCCGTGCTCGGCCTGCCCGCCGGCCTGCGGTGGGTCGCGCAGCACGAGGGTGCCGACTACGATCCGCCGCACCGCTTCGTCGACGAGTTGTCCTCCGACGGGATCATGTCGTGGCCGCCGCGGTTGATCGGAAGATGGCGCCACACGCACGATTTCAGCGCTGAGGGGGCGGATTGCACCCGGGTGCACGACCGCGTCGAGGCACCGATCCCCGCGGCCGCCCTGCGCCCGACCTTCGTCTACCGCCATCGGCAACTGGCCGACGACCTCGACGCGCACCGCGACGCCGCCAACGCGGGGCTGACACGCGTCACCGTCGCGGTGACGGGGGCGTCGGGTCTGGTCGGTTCGGCGTTGACGGCGCTGCTCACCAGCGGCGGTCACCGCGTGATCCGGCTGGTCCGCCACGCCCCGACCGGCGCCGACGAGCGCCAGTGGGATCCCGACGCGCCCGCGGCCGACCTCCTGGCGGGCACCGATGCGGTGGTGCACCTGGCCGGCACGTCGATCGCCGGGCGGTTCACCGACGCCCATCGCGCCGCCATCCGCGACAGCCGCATCGAGCCGACCCGCAAGCTCGCCGAGGTCGCCGCCCGTCCCGGCGGCCCGGCCACGTTCGTCAGTGCGTCGGCGATCGGCTTCTACGGTTACGACCGCGGCGACACCCCGCTCGACGAGGACAGCTCCCGCGGTGACGGCTTCCTGGCCGACGTGGTCGCCGACTGGGAGGCCGCGACCGCACCCGCGACCGAGGCCGGTCGACGCGTCGTGGCGGTGCGCACCGGCATCGTGCAGGCCGCCCGCGGCGGAACGCTCAAGCTGTTTCGTCCGCTGTTCGCCACCGGTCTTGGCGGCAGGTTGGGCAGCGGTGAACAGTGGCTGTCCTGGATCGGCATCGACGACCTGCTGGACGTCTACTACCGGGCGATCTACGACGATCGGCTCAGCGGGCCGGTGAACGCGGTGGCCCCGAATCCGGTACGCAACGTGGACTACACCGCGGCTCTGGCGCGCACCATGCACCGCCCGGCCCTGCTGCCGGTGCCGTCCTTCGGTCCGCGGCTGCTGCTTGGGAGTCAGGGCGCCCGCGAACTGGCCGAGGCCAACCAGCGGGTGCTACCCGTGAAGCTCAAGGATGCGGGCCACCGGTTCCGCCAGCCCGAGGTCGGCGACGCGCTGGCCCACCAGCTGGGTCACGCTCAGGCCTGAGCGACCCCGTCGACGAACGCCCTGACCAGGGCGTGCACCCGCTTGGTCGCGCTGTCGAGCTCGGACCGGGTCGCGGCGCGCAGCTGGTCGGCGTCCAGTCCCAGCGCCGCGAGTTCGGTGACGCCGTCCCCGGCCAGCCACAGCTCCAGCAGCGCCTCGTCCACCTCCGGGTGGAACTGCAGGCCCATGGTGGTACCCGTGACGAAGGCCTGGGAGGCGCTGGCGTTCCTGGCGATCTCCACCGCGCCCGGCGGCACGGTGAACCGGTCGAAGTGCCACTCGAACCACGGTCCGCCCGGCACCAACTCGGTGCGGGACGCGTCGACGTCGAACCAGCCCACTTCCGGTGCCGGGGAGCGGGCGACCGACCCGCCGAGGGCGTGGGCGATGAGCTGGCCGCCGAAGCACACGCCGAGCATCGGAACGGCGGCCGCGTGTGCCTCGCGCACCATGGCGGCCTCCGCCGCCATCCACGGGAACGCGTCGTTCACGCCCCACCGCGAGCCCAGGGGTACCACCACGTCGTAGGCGAGGGGATCCGGCATGGGCACCTCGACGGCCGGATCGTGGGCCTGCGCGGCGGTCACCACCTCGAAAGTCGCCACGTCGTAACCACATTCGGTGAACGCGTCGCCCAGCATCGCCTCCGGCGCAGTGGGATCGTTGTAGAGGAACAGCACCGTCTTGGCCACCGCTAGAGGATACGGGCAGCTCCGTCAGGAAGGGATGTCGAGGAGCTGTTCGAAGAACCCACCGAAGCCACCCTCGCGGTCGACGAGGTGCACTTCGAGGATCCAGTGACAATCCCGTCCCGAGGGGTCGACGCGGCGCATGGGGTTCGTGTTCGGCGCGGCGATGTAACTCGCCATGGCGTCGCCGCTGATGCGTTCGTGTGGGAATTCGCCGACCAGATGCCCCACGTGCTCGCCGACGTGGTCCCAGCCGGCGTCGTGAATCAGCCCCCGGACGTGGTCGAAGAGCTGCGCCCCGGTGACGGCCGGGTGGGCGTCGAAGTACGCGCGGCCGGCGTCCCAGATGCGCGGAAGGTCAGCGGCGAGCCGATGTTTGACGGGATCGTCGCCCAGGACGTAGGTGCGCCCGAAGTCGGCCTCCCAGTCGGCGAAGATGGGGCCGAAGTCGAGGAAGACGATGTCGTCGGCTGCGACGACGCGGTCCGGTGGGTTCTCGGCGTAGGGCTCGACGGTGTTGGCTCCGGCGCGCACGATGCGCTTGTGCCAGAACTTCGTGATGCCGAAGAGCTCGTCGGCCAGGGCGCGGATCTGGTCGCTCAGCTCGCGTTCGCCGACGCCGGGAACGATCAGGCGGCGTGCAACCACCTCGTCGAAGAGGGTGACGGCCTTGCGCTCGGCGTCGCGAAGGGCGCCGATCCGGGATTGCTCGACTACTGCGTCCATGGTCCTATTCTGCGTGGTTCGCCCGATAGCGGCGCTCGGGCCTGCCCGCCCCGTACTGCAGGCGCAGCTCGACGGCGCCGACGCCGAGGAAGTGCTCGAGGTAGCGGCGCGCGCTGACTCTCGAAATACCCACCAGCTCAGCGCATTCCGCCGAGGACACCTCGCCGGCGGCCCGCACGGCGTCGAGCACCAGCTGCCCGGTGACCGCGCCGAGACCCTTGGGCAACGCGTCGTCGGCGACGGCCGTCGCGCCGCCCTGGCGGCCGAAGAGGGAGTCGATCAGGGACTGGTCGGCCCCGGCGGCCGACGACAGCGCCTCGGCGCGCGCGGCGAAGGCCTCCAACTTGGCTCGCAGCTGGGGGAACTCGAACGGTTTGATCAGGTAGTCGGCCGCGCCGCCGTCGAGCGCCCCGCCGACGGTGTCCAGTTCACGGGCCGCGGTGATCATAATGACGCCGACGGGGTCGCCGGCCGCGCGCAGTCGTTTGAGGACCTCCAGTCCCGTCATGTCGGGCAGGTACACGTCGAGCAGGATGAGGTCGGGGTGTAGCGCGGCCGCCATCTCCAGGGCCTCCGAGCCGGTGCGGGCAGCGCCGACCGTGGTGAACCCGTCGACGCGGTCGACGAACTTGCGGTGGATCTCGGCGACCATGAAGTCGTCGTCGACGACGAGGACCTCACGCATGCTGGGCCAACCGGGCCGGTGGAAGGCTGACCGAGAAGCACGCCCCGCCCCCGGGCGCGTCGGTGACCTCGACCGTGCCGCCGAGTTGGGCGCTGACCAGGCGGACCAGAGCCAGACCGATTCCACGTCCCCCGGGCACCTCTGGTTTGGAGGTGACGCCCCTGGCGAAGATCTCCTCCCGAAGATGTGCGGGCACACCGGGTCCCGAGTCGGTGACGGACACGGTCATCCCTTCGGCGTCGTCGAGGCGGACGGTCACCCGCCCGGCGTCGGACCCCTCGGAGACGTCGACGGCGTTGTCGATCAGGTTACCCAGCAGGGTGATGACGTCGGTCGAGAGCGCGGGATCGAGTGCCGAGAGATGGGAGTCGGGATCGATGACAAGCGCGACGCCGCTCTCGGCGGCCAGGGAGGTCTTGGCGATCAGCAGCGCGGCGACGGCTGGGTCGGCGACCAACTGGGTGACGGTGTCGCTGATCTCGGCGCGCCGGCGGGTCAGCGCCCCGACGAAGTCGTGCACGGAATCGTATTCGCCGAGCTGGACCAGCCCCGAGATGGTGTGCAACTGATTGGCGAATTCGTGGGTCTGGGCGCGCAGGGTGTCGGTCACGCTCTTGTGCGAGGACAACTGACCCTGCATGGACGCCAACTCGGTGCTGTCGCGCATGGTGGTGACCGTGCCGATCCGCCTGCCCTGGCTGGTCGCCGAGCGCCGGTTGAGCGCCAGCACCCGGGTGCGGGTCACGATGACGACGTCGGATTGGGCGGCCCGCCCGTCCCCTCCGGCCAGGAGGAACTCGGCGACGGCCGGGTCGAGGTCGATCTCGTCGACCCGGCGTCCCACGGCGTCGTCGGTGAGGTCCAGCAGCGCCTGCGCGCTGTCGTTGAGCACCGTGACGACCCCGTCGTCGTCGACGGCGACCACGCCCTCTCTGATGCTGTGCAGCAACGCTTCTCGATGCTCGGCCAGGCCGGCGATCTCGGCGATCTCCAAGCCTCGGGTCTGCCGCTTGATGCGGCGCGACAACAGCCACGACGCCATCGCGCCCAATGCCGCACCGAGCCCGAGGTAGACCAGCAGCCGCTCGCCGGCGCCGCCGAGGAGTCGCCATGCCGAGGGGTAGCGCTCGGAGACCGACACCACGGCCAGCACCACACCGTCGACGTCGTTGATCGGGACTTGGCCGGCCAGGCTGTGCACGCCGTCGACGTCGAGGTCGCCGAACCAGGCCCGGCCGTGGGCGGCGCCGCTGCCGGAGAGGTCCAGGCGCCGTCCGACGCGCGACGGGTCGGTCGAGACGCGGACGGTGCCCGTGGGGTCGACGATCTCGGCGAGCTCGGCGCCCGAGAGCGCCACGGCCCGATCGACGTCGGGGGCCAGGATCTGCGCGGCGAACGGGTCGGCGAACCGCTCGCGGACGATCGGCGTCGACGCCAGGTTCTCCGCGACGGCGATCATCCGCTGGCCGCGGACGTCTCGGAACTCGTCGGTGGACTGGGTGACCGACACCGCGGCGACGGCGACCAGGACGATGGCGATCACGACGAGCTGGAAGACGAGGAACTGGCCGGCGAGGCTACGGGTGCCACGGGTGGCCCCGCCGCCGCGCACCGGCCACGCCCGACGCGTCCATTCCTCGGGTGATCGCAACGACCACAACTTCCTTTGCGTTCGTAAGAGTGACCTGTGTCACCTCGCGGTCCAGTATTGCTCAGCATCACACTCAAGCGAATTGGGACGACCCTATGAGAGCACGACCACCCAGAACCACGCGCACCCTGGCGTTCCTGATCAGCCTCGCGCTCGCCGCTGCGTTCGCGACCGGCTGCGGGGTGACGCGTGGCAATGACGACTCCGGCCTGCACCGGCTGCGGATGATGGTGCCCAACAGCCCCGGCGGCGGGTACGACCTGACCGCGCGCACCGCGGTGAAGGTCATGGAGGACGACGACATCACCGGTCGCGTCGAGGTGTTCAACGTCATCGGTGCCGGCGGCACTGTGGCCATGGCCCGGCTCATGAACGAGAAGGGCAACGGCGACCTCATGATGATGATGGGCCTCGGCGTCGTCGGCGCGGTCTACACCAACGGGTCCAACGCGCTGGTCACCAACGCGACCCCCCTGGCCAAGATGATCGAGGAGCAAGAGGGCATCCTCGTGCCCGCCAACTCGCCGTTCCGGACGGTCAACGACTTCGTCACCGCGTGGAAGGCCGATCCGGCGAAGGTCACCGTCGGCGGCGGCTCCTCCCCGGGCGGACCCGACCACCTCTTCCCGATGGAGACTGCCCGCGCCGCGGGAGTCGATCCCACGAAGGTCAACTACGTCTCCTACGACGGCGGCGGCGACCTGCTGACCGCTCTGCTCGGCGGCAAGATCGCCGCGGGCACCTCGGGTCTCGGTGAATACGTCGACCAGATCGAGGCGGGTCAGGTTCGCGTCCTGGCGGTGTCGGGGGAGAAGCGCGTCGAGGGAGTCGACGCTCCGACGCTGAAGGAAGCCGGTATCGACCTCACCTTCACCAACTGGCGCGGCGTCCTGGCACCACCGGACATCTCCGAGGAGTCCAAGCAGGTGCTGGTGAAGTCGCTCGAAGACATGCACGCCACCGACGCTTGGAAGGAGGCCCTGGTGAAGAACGGCTGGACTGACGCGTTCATGACCGGCGCGCCGTTCGAACAGTTCCTCAAGGATCAGGACCAACGCGTCTCCACGACGCTGACCGAGCTGGGGCTGGTATGACCGCGCCGACCGACGAACCCACCCAGGGATCCGAGCCGATCACCGAGCCTGTGGCACCGACCGTCGACCGGGCGCAGTACCTGGTGTGCGCGGTGCTGGTGGCCGTCGGCGCCTTCCTCTTCTACGACGCGCTGAACCTGCCCGGCGGCTTCGCGAAGGTCGACCCCGTGGGGCCGCGGCTCTTCCCGATGGTCGTCGGGGCCGGTCTGGTGCTGTTGGCGGTCATCCTTGCCATCGCGATTCCCCGCGGATCCCGCGGCGAGGCCGACGCGGGGGAGGACATCGACCCCGATCGGCCAAGTGACTGGCGCACCGTCGGCCTGCTGGTGGCCATCTTCGTGGCCACGATCCTGCTCGTCCTCCCGCTGGGCTGGACCATCACCAGCGCGCTGATGTTCGCCGCGTCGGCCACGGTCCTCGGCAGCAAGCACTACGTGCGAAACCTCGTCATCGGCGCCGTGCTCGGCGTCGTCAGCTTCTACGCGTTCTACTCAGGGCTCGGAATCCCGCTGCCCGCAGGCATTTTGGATGGGATCCTCTGATGTTGGCGAACTTGGACTGGCTGCTGCAGGGGTTCGAGCAAGCGGCCACCCCGATGAACCTGCTGTACGCCTGCATCGGCGTGCTGCTGGGAACGGCCGTCGGGGTACTGCCCGGCATCGGCCCGGCGATGACGGTGGCCCTGCTGCTGCCCATCACCTACAACGTCAGCCCCAGTGCGGCGTTCATCATGTTCGCCGGCATCTTCTACGGCGGCATGTACGGCGGGTCGACGACCTCGATCCTGCTCAACACTCCCGGCGAGTCGTCCTCGGTGATCACCGCGATCGAGGGCAACAAGATGGCCAAGGCGGGCCGAGCCGCGCAGGCCTTGGCGACGGCCGCCATCGGGTCGTTCGTCGCAGGCACCATCGGCACGCTCCTGCTGGCGCTCTTCGCTCCGATGATCTCGCGGTTCGCCGTCACCCTCGGCGCACCGTCGTATCTGGCCATCATGTTGTTCGCCTTGGTCGCGGTGACGGCGGTGCTGGGCTCGTCGAAGCTGCGCGGCGGCATCTCGCTGTTCCTCGGGTTGGCGATCGGGCTGGTGGGCATCGACTCGCTGACCGGTCAGGCCCGGGCGACGTTCGGCCTGCCGCAGCTCTCCGACGGCATCGACATCGTGGTCATCGCGGTGGCGATCTTCGCCCTCGGCGAGGCGCTCTGGGTCGCCGCGCATCTGCGGCAGAAGCCCGCGGAGGTCATTCCCGTCGGACGGCCGTGGATGGGCAAGAGCGACTGGAAGCGGTCGTGGAAGCCGTGGCTGCGCGGCACGGCCTTCGGTTTCCCGTTCGGCGCGCTGCCCGCCGGCGGTGCCGAGCTGCCGACGTTCCTGTCCTACATCACCGAGAAGAAGCTCTCCAAGCACCCCGAGGAGTTCGGCAAGGGCGCCATCGAGGGCGTGGCCGGTCCGGAGGCGGCCAACAACGCCTCGGCGGCAGGCACTCTGGTGCCGATGCTCTCGCTGGGCTTGCCGACCAACGCCACGGCCGCGGTCATGCTGACGGCGTTCGTGTCCTACGGGATCCAGCCCGGCCCAACCTTGTTCGACAAGGAGCCGCTGCTGATCTGGACGTTGATCGCGAGCTTGTTCATCGGCAACTTCCTGCTGCTGGTGCTCAACCTGCCGCTGGCGCCGGTGTGGGCCAAGCTGTTGCGCACCCCGCGGCCATACCTCTACGCGGGCATCCTGTTCTTCGCGACACTCGGTGCCTTCGCCGTCAACATCCAGCCGCTCGACCTGGTGCTGCTGCTGGTCTTCGGTCTGCTCGGGCTGATGATGCGGCGTTTCGGCCTGCCGGTGCTGCCCTTGATCATCGGCGTCATCCTCGGACCGCGCATCGAACGTCAACTGCGGCAGAGCCTGCAGCTCGGCGGTGGTGAATGGGGCAGCTTGTTCACCGAGCCGGTGGCGATCGGCGTCTACGTCTGCATGGTGCTGCTTCTGCTGGCGCCGCTGGTGCTCAAGCTGATGCATCGCAGCGAGGAGACGCTGCTCTTGGTCGAGGACGACAAGGATCAACGAGAGAAGGCGCAGTCGAAATGATCGTCGTCGGATACACCGCGGACCAGTACGGGCAGGCCGCCCTGGAGCACGCCATGACCGAGGCGTCGGTGCGGGGGACGGGTCTGCTGGTGGTCAACTCGACCAAGGGCGACGCGTACGTCGACCCGTCCTTCGCCGGGGCGCCGGAGGTGCACGACGTCGAGGACAGGCTCAAGCGCAGCGGGTTGGCCTACGAGCTGACCCAGCCCGTCGGCGTCGACCCGGTCGACGAGCTCCTCGCGGTCATGGACCGTCCCGACGCCGAGCTGTTGGTCATCGGAATCAGGCATCGCAATCCGGTGGGAAAGCTGCTGTTGGGCAGTGTCTCGCAGCAGCTGATCCTGGAATGCCAAAAGCCGGTGCTCGCCGTCAAACCCTCGGAGTGACGTCGGGCATCGGGCAACGTCCCTACGGGGCCCCCGCGAAGCCGCGTGGGTCGGGGCTCGGCATTCCCGACGACGATCGTCTGACGCGTGTCGAGAAATTTGCCCTCGGGCGGTCGACGATTCGGTGGCGAAAATGCAGTTCGGTGGAAAGCCAATAACGGTTCGGTCGCGCGCAAATCACCCGATGGGCGTCATGACCACACCGGTTACGGCCAGAAGGACTACGAGAGGGAAATTCGTACTACCCGTGTGGCGCGCTGCCAAACAGACGTCGAATGGCGCTGACGACGGCGCACAATGGGATCGTCGCCGCCGGTGAGAACCGCTTTCGTCGACGCCTGGCCGCCACCGGGGGTGCGCCGCGCCGCGGACGCGCCGCAGCGAAGGCGGCACGCCGCAGCGCGACACGCCGTCCTGCCTCGAGCGGCGGATCCTCGGAGACGCCGTCGAACGCAGGAGTAGCGAACAATGTTCGTGGCGGAGGCGTCCCCGAGGCTCGCGGCGCGACGAGCGCCGCGCCGCTGCTGACCAGCCGTCCGGCGGCCAAACCGGACGTCGGCGAGCAAAGAAGCACGCACAGGCATGGGTTTCTACGCCTGCGACGATTCACCGACATCATCGGTCTGGCGACGTGACGGCAGGCGCAGACGTCGCATCGTGACGGTCGACGTCGGGTCCTTCACGGGGTGATCCAATGCCATTGAATGGCGAGTCTCGAGCCGGGCGACGCAATTCTGGCAAGCAACGAAATGTGATCTTGTAGCAAACGTCGGCGACGGCCTCGAAAGCAGGCAAAAGTTCTGTTTGCAAATGTCTGGTGAACCACTTTTCCGTGCTGTAACTTTTGCTGATCGCGCCACATTCCTAATCAGGGGGTTGTCATGCAACTTGCTCTCCGTTCACCCGTCTCGGCCGGCATTGCGCTGGTGGGAGCAACCGCCATCGCGTTGAGCCCGATCACCCCGCCTGCACCGAATTTGAGCCTCAAGCCCGAGCAGATTTCGTCCGTCTACGCGGAGTACACGCCGACCGGACTGGCCTCCGCCCTGACCGATCTGATCGGCGGGGTCGGCGCTGCCGGCAATGCGGCGATCACGGGGATCGGCGGCATCGGGAACACGGTGATCGCGACGGCCGGAAACTTTGGCAACGCACTGAGCGCCACGGGGGTCGGCGCACTCGCGGCGATCGCGTCGAACCCGCTCAACCCGGCGGCCTACCCGGCCGCGCTGGCGCTTCTGTTGACGGGCGGCGGGGCCGCCATCACCGGTGGTATCGCCGGCCTGGGCGTAGCCGGTCAGCAGGCCCTCGCGACCCTCGGCGCGGTCGGCAACATCACGCTCCAGACCATCGGCGCGATCGGAAACGAACTCACCGGCGGTGCCGCTCTCACCGCGCTCGCGGCGTTGGCCCCCGGTGACGTGCTGGCCGCGATCGGCGTCCTCGCGGCAGGCGCTGCGACCGCCATCAACGACGCGTTCCTGGGCGTCGGATCGGTCGGCACTCAACTCGTGGGCGGTCTCGGCGGCGCGGGGACGCAGGCGCTCGCCGGGTTCGGTGGAGTGGGCATCGGCCTCCTCGGTGGGTTGGGCGCGGCGGGCGTGCAGACCGTTGCGGGTCTCGGCGCCACCGGCAACGCGTTCGTCAACACCGTCGGAAACGTTGGCAACGCGGCGATTCAGACGATTGGCGGCGTCGGCAACGCGCTGTCGGGCACGTTGTTCGGCGCCCTGGGCACGATCCTGTCGAACCCGCTCAACCCGGCCAGCTACGCGAGCGCGCTCAACACGCTGGTCAGCGGCGTCGGCGCCGCGGTCAACGTCGGTCTGGTCGGCACGGGCGTCACCGGCAACCTCCTGGTGACCGGCTTGGGCGCCACCGGCGGGGCGTTCCTTGGCACCCTCGGCCTGGCCGGCACCACGCTGGTCTCGACCCTCGGCAACGCCGGGGCGGCCACGATCGGCACCATCGGGACCATCGGCAACGGTCTGGTCGCGAGCGCCGGTGGAATCGGAAACACCATCATCGCCACCACCGGCAGCGTGGTGGGCACTCTCGGCACCGCATTGGGGACCGCGTTCGGCCTCATCACCGGGCAGCCCGTGGCGCCGGCGGCGAACGACGTCCAGTTCGCAGCGCTGGCGGCGCCGGGTGACGTCTCCGTGCAAGCCCTTACACCGGGTGACATCGGCTCGGCCGTCGGCGTGCTGCTCCAAGGCACCGGTACGGCGATCACACAGGGGATCGTGGGCTTCGGCACCGCGGGCAACCAGCTCCTCACCGGGCTCGGCGGCGCTGGCATCACCACCGTGGCGACGATCGGCGGACTGGGCCTCATCGGCCTGGCAACCATTGGCGCGCTTGGCAACACGGCGATCCAGACGATCGGCGCCGTCGGCAACACGCTACTCGCCGGCGGGGGCGCCGCACTGGGGTCGATCCTGGCCAATCCGTTGAACCCGGCCAGCTACGGCGCCGCCATCCAGACGGCCATCACCACCGTGGGCACGGCGGTCAACCTCTCGCTGCAGGGTGTCGGGAACGCCGGCAACATCGGGCTTCTCGGGGCTGGGCTGGCAGGCAACATCGCGCAGGCCGGCTTCGGTGAGGCAGGCAACCAGGTCATCAACGGGGTCGGCGGGGCAGGCAACACCGTGGTGCAGACGGTCGGCCAGGTCGGCAACACGTTGAACGACGCCGTCGGCACCGCCGTCGGAATCATCACGGGACCGTCCACCGCCGCGGTGGACAACAGCCCGACCGACGTCACGACCCTCGCCCGCAGCTCGCGGACGAACCTGGTCACCTTGGACAAGACCGAGCCCGCCGCCATCACGGCTGGCCCGGACGAATCCGGCACCGCCGCGGCGGATTCCACCGCGACCGACGCCTCCAAGTCCACTGGCGGCACGTCGTCCGAGACCAAGGACACCAAGGACACCAAGGATTCCACGGCGTCGAAGGACGCCACGGATTCCACGGACGCCAAGGACACGAAGGGCAACACCAAGGACACCAAGGCCGACCCGACGACGGGCGGCAACAAGTCCGAGCCCACGACGAAGGCTGCCAGCTCCAACGCCGGTGGCAGCGAAGGCGGCGGATCATCCGCAGCCGGAAGCGAGGCCAAGTCCGGTGCCTCGGCTGCCTCCGGTGGCAGCGAGTCCAAGGCCGGTGCCTCCTCGGGCGGCGAGAGCTAGGGCGTAGCAGCAGACAGACGGCGATGGGCCCCTCCGCGCGGAGGGGCCCATCGGCGTCTACATCGCCGTCAATTGTTGGGTTGGGTCCCCGAAGCCCGGGGTACACCCCGGCCATGGTCGACACCCGGTCGGCGGCCCACACCGCCCACGACAACGTCTGGTTCGAACGCGCCGCACGGGCCGGCTTCGCCGTCAGCGGTCTGCTGCACCTGTTGATCGCATTCATCGTCGCGCGCCTGGCGCTGGGGTCCGGCGGCAACGCCGACCAGTCCGGCGCCCTGGCCACCCTGGCCGCCCAACCCGGCGGTGCCGTGATGTTGTGGGTGGCCGCAGTCGTGTTGGCGGCGCTCGGGGTGTGGTACCTCGTCGAGACGTTCCTGGCAGACGACGCCAAGCATCGCGTGAAGTCCGCAGCCGTCGGGGTGGTGTACCTCTCGCTCGCCTTCTCCGCGGGCAAGTTCGCGGTGGGCAGCGGCAAGTCCAGCGGTCAACAGAATGCCGGCCTGAGCGCCACGATGATGCAATCCGGTTGGGGCAAGGCAATCTTGGTCATCGTCGCCCTCGTCATCATCGGCGTGGGCGGCTACCACGTCTACAAGGGCGTCACCAAGAAGTTCTTCAAGGACCTCGACGTGTCGGGGGGCACCGGGGTCACCTGGGTGGGCATCATCGGGTACGTGGCCAAGGGCCTCGTCTTGGCGGGGGCGGGCATCCTCGTCGTCGTCGCAACCTTCACCTCCGATCCGGCCAAGGCCTCGGGGGTCGACGCCGCGGTCAAGACGCTCGGCGCGGCGCCGTTCGGCAAGTTCCTGCTGTTGCTCGCCGCCGTCGGGTTGGCTGCCTACGGGGCCTACGGCTTCGTGCGGGCCCGGCACGCGAAGATGTGACCGCTCAAGGACATTCGACGGTCAGCCGGATCGATCCCTCGTCGTCGACGTCCACGGGGTGCGAGCAGACGCCAGGTCCGGCGCCGGTCACCTCGGCGCCGCTGTCGAGTGAATAGGTCCGGCCGTGCAACGGGCACACCACGGCCTCGTCGTCGGTGAGACCGTCGGCCAGGGGCCCGCCGCGGTGCGGGCACACCGCACCCAAGGCCCGCAGGGTGCCGTCCCGCTTGCGGAACACGGCGATCTGTTCGCCGCCGACGGCGAACGTGCGACCCTCGCCGACCGGAATCTCGTCCACCCGGCCGATCGCCGCGTCGCTCATCGGACCACTCTGCTCTTCGCGCGAGCGCTCATCGGACCACTCTGCTCTTCGCGCAAGCGCTCATCGGACCGGAACCTGGGGGAGCGGCAACAACGGCAGCGACGACCGGAACTGTCCCTCACTCGCCGGCTCGCGGCCGTCGAGCCACGGATCACGATAGGCGGCAACGGATTTCGCCATTTTGGCATCCAGTTGCGCCGCCAGCCCCTCGGCGTCGTCTACCACCACGGCGCGGATGTGCTCGATCCCGAGGCGGGGCACCCACGAGTAGGTCCGCTCCAGCCAGTTGGCGTTCTCCCGGTAGTACTGCAGGAAGCGGCCGGTCAGCGTCATGACCTCGTCGGCGGTGTCGACGGTGGCCAGCAGATCGCCCTTGCGGATGTGGGCGCCCGCTGCGCCGCCGACGTACATCTCCCAACGGCCACCCTCGACGGCGACGACACCGAGGTCCTTGCACAGGGCCTCTGCGCAGTTGCGTGGGCACCCGGTGACGGCGAGCTTCATCTTCGCCGGGCTGGCCAGGCCCTGGAAGCGTTCTTCGATGGCGATGCCGAGTGCGGTCGAGTCGCCGACGCCGAAGCGGCAGTAGTCGCTGCCGACGCACGTCTTCACCGTGCGAAAGCTCTTGCCGTAGGCGTAACCCGATGGCATGTCCAGATCGGCCCACACCCCGGGCAGGTCCTCCTTCTTGATGCCCAACAGGTCGATGCGCTGGCCCCCGGTCAGCTTGATCATCGGGACGTCGTACTTGTCGGCGACGTCGGCAATCCTGCGCAGCTGGTGCGGATTGGTCACGCCGCCCTTCATCTGGGGGACCACCGAGAACGTGCCGTCCCGCTGGATGTTGGCGTGCACCCGGTCGTTGACGAAGCGGGCGTCGCGCTCGTCGACGAACTCGTCGGCCCACATCATCTCCAGCAGGGATGCCAACGCCATCTTCGAGCCGGCGTCGGGTCGTCCGTCGGGTGTCAGTGCCGCGAATACCGATGAGACCGAATGCAATTGGAGGTCGCGGATCAAGCCCATCAGCGTCGGCTTGTCGTACGGAACGGCCGGAACGTACCAGTTGGCCGACGGGTCCTCGGTGACCGCACCACCGGCGGCCCATTCCACGACCTGCGCCACTAGTTGCTTGCACGAACCGCAGCCCTTGCCGGCCTTGGTCGCCTTCATCACCCCGCCGACGGAGCTCTCGCCGCCGCGCACACAGGCCACCAGGGCGCCCTTGGAGACGCCGTTGCAGTTGCACACCTGTGCGTCGTCGGCCAGTTCGGCGACCCCCACCGCCACGTCGGGCGTGCCGATGTCGAACAGCATCGACACGCGTTCGTCGGGAAGCGCCAGACCGCTGTCGAAGGCCTGCGTCAGGAACGAGACCTTGCTGACGTCGCCGACCAGGGTCGCGCCGACCAGCTTGCCGTCGCGGATCACGATCGTCTTGTACACCCCGTGCCGCGGTTCGGAGAACTGCACGAATTCGTCGTCGGGGAGTTCCGGGCCCTTCAGCCCCATCGACGCGACGTCGACGCCCGCCACCTTCAGCTTCGTCGCCGTGCGCGAACCGTGATACGCCGCCGAGGAATTCGTGCCCGTCAGATGGTCGGCAAGCACCGCGGCCTGCTCCCACAGCGGCGCCACCAATCCGTACACCTGACCGCGGTGCTGCGCGCACTCGCCGACGACGTACACGTCGTCGTCGTCCACGGACCGCATGTGGTCGTCGACCACGATCGCGCGCTCGACGGTCAGGCCGGCGCGTTGCGCAAGTCCCACGTTCGGTCGGATGCCGGTCGCGATGACCAGCATGTCGCACGCGACCGTGGTGCCGTCGGCGAACACGATGCCGGTGAGCCGACCGTCGTCGGACGTGGTCACCTCGGTGGTGCGCTTGTCGACGTGCACCGTGATGCCGATGCCCTCCACCGACTTTCGCAGTATCGCTCCAGCGGGATCGTCGAGTTGGGCGTTCATCAGGGTGGGTCCGGCGTGCACGACGTCGACCTCGAGTCCGCGGTTCTGCAGGCCGCGGGCTGCCTCGAGGCCCAGCAGACCGCCGCCGATCACCACGGCCTTCGTGCGGTGGGCGGCCTCGGAGATCATTCCGACGCAGTCGTCGAGGGTGCGGAAGCCGAAGACGCCGTCGACCAGGTTCTTGTCGTCGGCCCACAATCCGGTCATGGGCGGGAAGAAGGACCGGCTGCCGGTCGCCAGGATCAGCTTGTCGTAGCGGGTGGCCGCGCCGTCGTCGGAGTACACGAGGCGCGCGTACGGGTCGACGCGGACCACTCTGACTCCCGCCCGAAGCGAGATCCCGTTCTCGGCATACCAGTCGACCTCGTTGAGGTAGATCTCGCTGGGGTCGTCGCTGCCGGCGAGCACGTTGGACAGCAATATCCGGTTGTAGTTGCCATAGGGCTCGTCCCCGAAGACGGTGACGTCGAACAGGTCCGACCCCCCGCGCGCCAGGATTTCCTCGACCGCGCGGACACCGGCCATTCCGTTGCCGACGACGACCAGTTTGCGGCGGGTGTCGGTCACCGGACCTGCACCATGCCGAGGTCGACGACGACGGTACCGCTGCACCCGGCCGGCGCGGCGACGTGGAGTTCGAGCACGGAGTCGGCGAGCAAGTCCTCGACCACCCGCAGCGCGACGTGAGTGGCCCCCTTGGCGGCAATGGGGAAAAAGCGCATCGGATTTCCGTCCCGAAACAGCACGACGGAGATCATGTCGTCGGTGGAGTTGCCGCCGCGGAAGTACACCGGCTGTGTCGTCGCACCGGCGGGGACCACGTAGCGTAGCGACTCGTCGATCAACACCGGCTTGTCCAGGCCGTTGCCGTCGAACGCGAACGGGCCCTGCAGGAATACCGGTGTGCTGCCATCGCTCATCTGGCCGAAGTTAAGAGGGGTTTGTTTCGGCGTTGTTTCCGTCGGGAGTCCCCTGCGAACAACATCGCCTCACCCGTGCGCCCGATCCACTGTGAGGCGGTGTTGACACTGCCGACACCGCCGGGCAACGGATGCGGAACGGCCTGGCAGTAAACCTGATTCACCACCATCGGAGGAGAATCACAGATGTCGCCGACCAGCGAGAGCACCACCGAGCAGCCGCGGCGCAGCCGTGACATCGAGCACTGGGATGCCGAGGACGTCGCGGCCTGGGACGCCGGAGGAAAGGACATAGCGAAGCGCAATCTGATCTGGTCCATCGTCGCCGAGCATGTGGGCTTCTCCATCTGGTCGATCTGGTCGGTGATGGTGCTGTTCATGCCCCAGGGCGTGTACCACATCGACGCTGCAGGCAAGTTCTACCTGGTGGCGATGCCGACCCTCGTCGGCGCCTTCATGCGCATCCCGTACACCGTCGCCCCGGCCCGCTTCGGCGGCCGCAACTGGACCGTCGTCAGCGCGCTGCTGCTCCTCATTCCGACCCTGATGACGCTGTACGTGATGACCCAGCCCGGCACCTCGTACACCACCTTCATGATCGTGGCGGCGTTCGCGGGTTTCGGTGGCGGCAACTTCGCCTCGTCGATGACCAACATCAACGCGTTCTATCCCCAGCGGCTCAAGGGCTTCGCGCTCGGACTCAACGCGGGCGGAGGCAACATCGGCGTCCCGGTCATCCAGCTCATCGGGCTGTTCGTGATCGCCGTCATCAGCAACACTGCACCCGAGATCGTCTGTGCCATCTACCTCGTCGCCATCGCGGTGGCAGCCCTCGGTGCCGCCTTCTTCATGGACAACCTGCGCAACCAGCGCTCCAACCTCGGGGCGATGCTCGAGGCGCTGCGCTACCGCGACTCCTGGGTCATGAGCTTCCTCTACATCGGCACGTTCGGCTCCTTCATCGGCTTCAGCTTCGCCTTCGGCCAGGTCATGCAGATCAACTACCTCGCAGGCGGCGACACCGCCGCGCAGGCGTCGCTGCACGCCGCCCAGATCGCCTTCATCGGGCCCCTGCTGGGGTCGGTCTCCCGGCCGTTCGGCGGCAAGCTCGCCGACCGTGTCGGCGGCGGCAAGGTGACGCTGTACGTGTTCGTCGCGATGATCTTCGCGGCGGGCATCCTGGTCACCACCGGCGTGCTCGACGACGCCCAGAAGGGTGCCCCCAGCGGCGGGCAACTGGCCGCCTACGTGGTCGGCTTCATCCTGCTGTTCATCCTGTCCGGCATCGGAAACGGCTCGACCTACAAGATGATCCCGTCCATCTTCGAGGCAAAGGCGCAGGGCCGCGACGAGTGGAGCCGCGAGGAGAAGGCGTCGTGGTCGCGCAGCATGTCCGGTGCGCTGATCGGATTCGCCGGCGCCGTCGGCGCATTGGGTGGGGTGTTCATCAACATCGTGCTCCGGGCGTCCTACGTCGGCGACGCCAAGTCCGCGACCAACGCGTTCTGGGTCTTCCTGGGCTTCTACGTCGTCTGCGCCGTCACGACGTGGCTCGTCTTTCTGCGGATGTCCACCCGGGCCCGGGCCGGCGAGAACGTCGGCAGCCCGGCTGAACCGGTCACCGCGGGCTGACCGACGTGACCGTCACGACCAGAACCGCGTGCTCCTATTGCGGTGTCGGCTGTGGCATCGAGGTTCACACCGACACCGACCCCGCGACCGGACGTCCGGTGATCGCCAGGGTGACGGGCGACAAGCTGCACCCCACCAACGCCGGTCGGCTCTGCACGAAGGGCGCGACGCATGCCGAGATGATGGCCGCCGACGGCGACCGGCTGAGCTCGGCGCTGGTGCGACCGTCACGCGGGGAGCAGCCCGTGTCGACGTCGGTCGACGAGGCGGTCGCCGAGGCCGGGCGGCGGCTGCGCGCCATCGTCGACGAGCACGGACCCGACGCGGTGGCGCTCTACGTCTCCGGCCAGATGTCGATCGAGGCGCAGTACTTGTCCACCAAGCTGGCCAAGGGCTTCCTGCGGACCGTGCACATCGAGTCGAACTCGCGGCTCTGCATGGCAAGTGCCGGAACGGGTTACAAGCAGTCCCTCGGTGCGGACGGGCCGCCCGGATCGTATGCCGACTTCGACGCCACCGACCTGTTCTTCGTCATCGGTTCGAACATGGCCGACTGTCATCCCATCCTGTACCTGCGGATGGCCGAACGCCTCAAGGCCGGCGCGAAGCTCATCGTGGTCGACCCGCGCCGCACCACCACCGCGGACAAGGCCGATCTCTATCTGCAAATCACGCCCGGCACCGACCTGGCTCTGCTCAACGGCATCCTGCACCTGCTGGTCTCCTCCGGGGCCGTCGACGCCGAGTTCATCGCCGAGCACACCGAAGGCTGGGACGCGATGCCGGACTTCCTCGCCGACTACGAGCCCGACGCCGTCGCCCGCATCACCGGCTTGAGCGAGGCCGACATCCGGCTGGCGGCCGAGATGATCGCCGAGGCCGGCGACTGGATGACCTGCTGGACCATGGGTTTGAACCAGAGCACCCACGGCACGTGGAACACCAACGCCATCTGCAACCTGCATCTGGCCACGGGCACGATCTGCCGCCCGGGCAGCGGCCCCCTGTCGTTGACCGGTCAACCGAACGCCATGGGTGGCCGTGAAATGGGCTACATGGGCCCTGGTCTACCGGGGCAGCGGGTGGTCACCTCCGCCGACGACCGTGCCTTCGTCGAAGGGGTGTGGGGTCTGCAGCCGGGTGCCATCCGCACCGACGTCGGCCCCGGCACGATCGACATGTTCCAACGGATGGCGGACGGCGCCATCAAGGCGTGCTGGATCATCTGCACCAATCCCGTTGCCAGCGTGGCGAATCGCCGCACCGTGATCTCCGGTCTGGAAGCGGCGGAGCTCGTCGTCACTCAGGACGCCTACCGCACCACCGCGACCAACCACTACGCCGACGTCGTCCTACCGGCCACGCTGTGGGCCGAAGCCGACGCGGTGACGGTCAACTCAGACCGCACCATGACGCTGCTGCCGCAGTCCATCCCTGCCCACGGCGACGCCCGGCCGGACTGGCAGTTGATCTGCCAGGTCGCCGAGCACCTCGGGTTCGGTGACCACTTCGCCTACGCCTCCAGCGAGGAGGTCTTCGCCGAGATCGGCGAATTCTCAAACACCCGTACGGGTTACGACCTCAGAGGGGTCGGTTACGACCGGCTGAGGCAGGGTCCGGTGCAATGGCCCGCGCCGCCGCAGAACGAGCCGGGCGGCGACGCCGACCGCCACCCGATCCGCTACCTCAACGACGGCGTGAGCCAGGACCCGTTCGTGGACGCCGACGGCCACCGCCCGCGGCTTGCGTTCCCGACTCCGTCGCGACGGGCGGTGTTCCACCCCCGGCCGCACCTACCGCCCGCCGAGATGCCCGACGACGACTACCCGATGGTGTTGAACACCGGCCGCCTGCAACACCAGTGGCACACCATGACCAAGACCGGCAAGGTGGCCAAGCTCAACAAGCTCGACGACGGTCCGTTCGTCGAGATCCACCCGGCCGACGCCGAGGCGCTCGACGTGGTCGACGGTCAGCCCGTCGAACTGGCGTCGCGGCGGGGTCGCGCGGTGCTGCCCGCGGTGGTCACCGACCGGGTGCGTCCCGGCAACTGCTTCGCGCCGTTTCACTGGAACGACGAACACGGCGAATACTTGGCGGTCAACGCCGTCACGTCCGACGCCGTCGACCCCGTCTCGCTGCAGCCGGAGTTCAAGGCATGCGCGGTGCGGTTGCGCCCGGCCGGACCGCCACCGGTTCCCGCGCAACTCGTGGGCGGCCAGATCCACGAGATCGGGGCGGTATTCGGCCTCGACGATCACCCGGTGCCGGTGCTCGCCGAGGCCGAAAGGCACTATCTCGCAGGCTTCTTCAAGGCGTTGCCAGCCGACGTCGACGGCGTTCCGATGCTGCCGGTCGAGGCGCCGGTGGGCGCCGCGGTGCGGCACTACGTCGACGGTCTGCTCGCCGGCACGTACCCCCGCATCGCCGAGGGTGCCGAGCAGCCCTCGACGGAACCCCGTCCGCTGGTGCTGTGGGCGTCGCAGACCGGTACCGCCGAGGACCTCGCCGGCCAGGTGGCCGACCGGCTGGGACCCGCGCGGGTGGTCAACATGGACGACTGCCAGCTCTCCGACCTGGCCCGCGCCGGTGACGTCCTGGTCGTCACCAGCACCTTCGGCGACGGTGGGCCGCCGGACAACGGCGCCGACTTCTGGGCCCGCCTGAGCGCCGAGGACGCGCCTGCCCTGGACGGGGTGCGCTACGCGGTGCTGGGCATCGGTGACCGCTCCTACGACGACTTCTGCGGGCACGCCAAATCCGTCGACGCCCGGCTGGCCGAGCTGGGGGCCACCCAGCTCGCCGCCCGAGCCGACTGCGAGGCCTACGAGGCGGAGCCCCTTGCGCAGTGGGCGGACACGGTGTCGGCTCTGGTCGGGGCGGCCCCCGCTGCCGCCGCGCCGTCGCGAACCGTCGCGCCGTTCACCAGGGCCAGCCCGGTCGACGCGCCGTTGAGTCGTAACGTGCTGCTGACCCCGCCGGGAGCGGGAAAGGAGGTGCGGCAGTTCGGCTTCGACGTCTCCGCACACGACGTCACGTACTCCGTCGGCGACGCGCTGGGCGTGTTTGCCGTCAACGACGAGGCCGCCGTGCGGCGATGGCTCGACGCGACCGGTCTGTCCGCCGACGACCTGATCGAGGTCGACGGTCGGGACATGGCCTTGGCCGAGGCGTTGACGACCCACTACGACATCTGTCGCGTGACGCCCAACCTGCTCGACTTCGTCGTCGACGGCAGCGAGGAGGCGGGCTCGCTGCGGACCCTGCGCCGCAGCCGCTCGGACTTGGACCGGTGGCTGCGCGGCCGCGACGGCGTCGACCTGGTGGCCGAGTTCGGCGTGCGTGCCGAGCCGGAGCAGTGGCGCGACGCCCTGGTCCGGCTGACGCCGCGGTCGTACTCGATCTCGAGCAGCCCGTTGGTCAGTCCGCACGAGATCCAGCTGACCGTGTCGGTGGTCCGCTACCTGAGCGGTGACGGCGGGCGGCGCGGGGGAGTGTGCTCGACGTTCCTCGCCGACCGGGCGACGCAGGCGTCGGTGTTTCTGCAACCGTCGCCGCACTTCCGGCCGCCAGAGGACGGCTCGGTGCCGATGATCATGATCGGCCCCGGGACGGGCATCGCACCCTTTCGCGGTTTCCTTCAGGAGCGCCGCGCCCTGGGGCACACCGGTCGCAACTGGTTGTTCTTCGGTGACCAGCACCGCGCCGAGAACTTCTACTACCGAGACGATGTGGAGGACATGGTCGACGACGGGTTGCTGAGCCGGTTGGACCTCGCCTTCTCCCGCGATCAAGCCCAACGGGTGTACGTGCAGCACAAGATTCGCGACTACGGGGCCGACGTGTGGCGTTGGCTGGAAGACGGTGCCCACGTCTACGTATGCGGTGACGCCACCCGCATGGCCAAGGACGTCGATGACACGCTCACCGAGGTCATCCGGACTCACGGGGGGCTGTCGAGTGAGGCCGCGCACGACTACAAGCGGGAGCTCGTCGCCGTCAAACGGTACGTGCGCGACGTCTACTGAACGCCGCCAAGGCACCGGTGGCGGGGTCCGTCGGGGTGTAGGTTCCGACCATGGCCGCACCCACCGTGAACGTGAAACTGCCAGGCCGCCTTGGCGACCCGACCATGGAAATGCGCACCGATCCGCGAGCCGATCCCCGGATGCTCGCCGCCGTCGCCCCCTTCGGCCTTGGCGCCACGGCCGTCGAGGTGCCCGTCACCCGGCAGTCGCCGCTGGAGGAACGCCTTGCCGTCGCCGCCGCGACCGAGCAGGGCTTCGACGGGTTGTTCGGTGCCCTGCTCGCCGACGTTCCGCCCGCCCAGGGCGTCGAGTGCCGGCGCCTGAGCATCACCGGCGTCGACGGCAACGACATCGCGCTGTACGTCCACCGTCCGATCGGGGTGGCCATGCCCCTGCCCGGTCTGCTGCACCTGCACGGCGGGGGCATGGCGATCCTCAGTGCGGTCGACAAGGGTTCCACCCTGTGGCGCGAGCATCTGGCGGCCCGCGGGTGCGTCGTCGTCGGCGTCGAGTTCCGCAACGCAGGCGGCGCGCTGGGCCCGCACCCGTTTCCCGCCGGGCTGAACGACTGCGCCAGCGCGCTGGATTGGATGCACGCCCAGCGCGAGGGTCTCGGGCTGACGTCGATCGTCGTCACCGGCGAATCCGGCGGCGGCAACCTCTCGATCGCCACGGCGTTGAAGGCCAAGCGCGAGGGACGGCTGGACCACGTCGACGGGGTGTACGCCCAGGTGCCGTTCGTCTACGGCGGGTACGACGTGCCGAACCCGGCGCTGCCGTCACTGGTCGAGAACGAGGGCTACATCCTGAGCCCGTCGGTCATGACGTTGATGGCGGGGCTCTACGACCCGTCTGGCGAGCACGCGCACGACCCCCTGGCGTGGCCGTACTACGCCGACGAGGACGACCTGCGGGGGCTGCCGCCGCACGTGATCACCACCGACGAGATCGACCCGCTGCGCGACGAGGGGCTGGCGTTCCTGCGGGCCCTGCAGCGGGCCGGGGTCGACGCGACCGGGCACACCTACAACGGCGTCGGCCATGCCTGTGAGCTGTTGATGGGGGCGTTCGTGCCGGATCTGTTCGAACGGGCCCTGCACGACGTGGTGGACTTCGCACGCGGGGTGAGCAGAACCCTGAACTGATGTGGTGTCCGAGGGGGGACTTGAACCCCCACGCCCATTAATAGGGCACTAGCACCTCAAGCTAGCGCGTCTGCCATTCCGCCACTCGGACAAGAGCGCCTAAGGCTAACGGATTGCGGGGCCCGGACCAAAACGGGCCGGGGCGGGCAGTGGTACGAATGGTGACCGTGACTGACTTTCCGAAGCCCTCCGACGAGGTCGTCGAGCTCGTGAGCTCGCTCATCCGGTTCGACACGTCCAACACCGGCGAGCTCGAGACCACCAAGGGCGAGGCCGATTGCGCCCGCTGGGTGGCCCGGCAGCTCGAGGAGGTCGGCTACGAATGCGAATACGTCGAGTCCGGCGCCCCGGGTCGGGGGAACGTCGTGACCCGGCTGGCGGGAGCCGACCGCAGCCGCGGCGCGCTTCTGATCCACGGGCACCTCGACGTGGTGCCCGCCGAGGCCGCCGACTGGAGCGTGCACCCGTTCTCCGGTGCCGTCTCCGACGGCTACGTGTGGGGGCGCGGCGCCATCGACATGAAGAACATGATCGGGATGATGATCGCCGTCGCGCGATACCTGAAGCGCTCGGGCACCGTGCCGCCCCGGGACCTGGTGTTCGCGTTCGTCGCCGACGAGGAGGCCGGCGGAAGGTACGGCTGTGGCTGGCTGGTCGAGAATCGCCCCGACCTCTTCGAGGGCGTTACCGAGGCAATCGGCGAGGTCGGAGGCTTCTCGCTGACGGTGCCCCACCGCGACGGCGGCGACAAGCGCCTGTATCTGATCGAGACGGCCGAGAAGGGCATGCGCTGGATGCGGCTCACCGCCCGCGGCCGCGCCGGCCACGGCTCGTTCGTCCACGACGACAACGCCGTCACGACGCTCGCCGGCGCGGTGGACCGGTTGGGCCGCCACCAGTTCCCCGTGGTGCTGACCGACACCGTCTCGCAGTTCCTCACCGCCGTCGGCGAGGAGACCGGGCATTCCTTCGACGCGGACTCACCGGATCTGGACGGTGTGGTCGCCAAGCTGGGCCCGATCGGTCGCATCGTGGGCGCGACGCTTCGCGACTCGGCGAACCCGACGATGCTCACCGCGGGCTACAAGGCCAACGTCATCCCCGGGTCGGCGCAGGCCGTGGTGGACTGCCGCATCCTGCCCGGGCACGCGGCGCAGTTCGAGGCGGCGGTCGACGAACTGATCGGGCCGAACGTCACCCGCGAGTGGATCACCGACCTGCCCGCCTACGAGACCACCTTCGACGGCGAGCTGGTCGACGCCATGAACGCCGCGCTGCTGGCGGTCGACCCGGAGGCGCGCATCGTGCCCTACATGCTCTCCGGCGGGACCGACGCCAAACACTTTGCGCGACTTGGCATTCGGTGCTTTGGGTTCATCCCGCTTCGGCTACCGCCCGAACTGGACTTCGCGGCGTTGTTCCACGGCGTCGACGAACGGGTACCCGTCGAGTCGCTGACGTTCGGCACCGAGGTGCTCGAGCGCTTCCTGCTGCATTGCTGACCGACCACCAACCGAAAGGGACTGATGAGCACCCCGTACGACGATCTGCCCGACCTCCCGAGCTTCACCCTGACCTCGAGGTCGGTCACCGACGGTCAGCCGCTGTCCAACGATCAGGTCAGCGGCATCATGGGCGCCGGCGGCTCGGACGTCTCGCCGCAGTTGAGCTGGTCCGGGTTCCCCGAGACCACGCGCAGCTTCGCGGTGACGATGTACGACCCCGACGCGCCGACGGCCTCGGGCTTCTGGCACTGGGCGGTGGCCAACCTGCCCGCCACCGTCACCGAGTTGCCGGAGGGCGTCGGGGACGGCAGCAGCAGCGAGTTCCCTGGTGACGCGCTCACCCTGGCCAACGACGCCGGCCTCAAGCGCTTCATCGGCGCCGCCCCGCCGCCGGGACACGGGCCGCACCGCTACTTCATCGCCGTGCACGCCGTCGACGTGGAGAAGCTCGACATCCCAGAGGGCGCGACGCCGGCCTACCTGGGGTTCAACCTGTTCAGCCACGCCATCGCCCGCGCGGTCATCGTGGGCACCTACGAGGTCGCCGAGGACTGACGCTGCGCGAACGTGGAGAAACCGTCGATGACGAGCGTCCGCGTCGACGACTTCTCCACGTTCGCCGCGGCGCTCGGCTAGCGGGCCGCCGACCCCACGGCTTCCGCCAGCGACGTGAAGCCCTCGGCGTGCAGGCGCTGGGCCAACCCGTCGTGAATGTGCTTGGCCCACAGGCCCCCGCCGTAGACGAAGCCGGTGTAGCCCTGCAGCAGTGACGCGCCCGCGACGATGCGCTCCCACGCGTCGTCGGCGGTCTCGATGCCGCCCACGCTGATCAGCACCAGCCGATCGCCGACGCGGCGGTACAGCCGGTGCAGCACCTCGACCGAGCGACGCGCGACGGGCGGACCCGAGACGCCGCCTGCGCCCAGCGCGTCGACGCCCGCGGTGGCGAGCCCGGCGCGGGACACGGTGGTGTTGGTGGCGACGATGCCGGCCAGGCCCAATTCGACTGCAAGATCGGCGATGTCGTCGACGTCGGAGTCGGACAGATCGGGGGCGATCTTGACCAGCACCGGGGTCGACGTCTCGGCGCGGACGGCGGCCAGGATGGGCCGCAGCGTCTCCACGGCCTGCAGGTCCCGCAGGCCCGGGGTGTTGGGGGAGCTGACGTTGACCACCAGGAACGACGCCAGCGGGCCCACCAGGCGCGCGCTCTCCGCGTAGTCAGCGACGGCTTCCTCGGCGGGGGTCGCCTTGGTCTTGCCGATGTTGGCACCGATCGGCACGCTCGCGTCATGGCGTCTCAACCGCAGCGCCAGCGCACCCGCGCCGTGATTGTTGAAACCCATCCGGTTGAGCAGGGCGCGGTCCTCGGGCAAGCGGAACATTCGCGGTGCGGGATTGCCCGGCTGGGCTCGAGCGGTCACGGTGCCCACCTCGGCGTAGCCGAAACCCAGTGCACCCCAGGTGTCCAGACCGGTGCCGTCCTTGTCGAAGCCGGCCGCCAGCCCAACCGGTCCAGGAAACCGGACCCCGAACACCGTGCTGGCCAGGACGGGATCACGCGGGGCCAGCCACCCGGCCAAGACCCGGCGCAGCGGCGCGGGGGCGGTCACCAGCCGCAGCACGGCGAACACCAGGGTGTGGATTCGTTCGGGCGGAACGAGGAAGAGCAGTCGTCGCAGGGACTGGTAGATCACGACGCCGGCTGACCGTCGACGCTTGCCCACGTCGCGGACTTCCTGCGCCGCAACAGCACTCGACGACTGCCGTCGGTGTAGAGCCGAACCCTGGTCAACTCCCAGCCGCGGTACTCGGCTTCGATGGACAACCGGAGCGACGCGGACACGCGCGTGACGTCGGGGGGCAGTCGCAACGGCACCCACTCGTAGTCGTCGGAGAGGTCGGCCTCCCACGCGGCCGGCATGCGGCCTCGCTGAGCCGAGCTCACTCCAGTGCCCTTCTCTTCGCGCAAGCGCTCATCGGCGGCCGTCTCCTCTTCGCGCAAGCGCTCATCGGCGGCCGTTTCCTCTTCGCGCAAGCGCTCATCGGCGGCCGTCTCCTCTTCGCGCAAGCGCTCATCGGCGGCCGTCTCCTCTTCGCGCAAGCGCTCATCGGCCGGCCCCCGGGATGACCTGCACACCCGCCCCCGATCCGGACACGACGAAGAGTGTCCCGCTCTGGTCGTCGTATGTCATGGCGTTGGGTTGCTGCACGGTTGGATAACGCACCTTCTCGACGGGTATTCCGGTCGCCAGATCGTAACCAACGACGGTGTTGGTCGCAGTTTGCGACACCCAGGCCAGCCGCGACGACCCGGCCAGGCCAAACGGCGCACCCTTGACCGGATATTGCTGACGCAGCATCAGCGGGTCGGTGCCGAACACCAGCAGCGCCTCCCCGCGGGTGTCGGCGACCAGGATGCGGCCCGCCGGGTCGCCCACCATGGTGGTGGCGCCCTCGCCGGCCCGCAGCGCGTGCTGTTGTTTGGTGCCCGACGGGTCGACGGTCGTGACCGAGGTCTGGCCCCTGTCCAGCACGGCGACCGTATCGCCTTGCGCGACAAGGGCATCCACGCGGGCGAAGATCTGCAGCCGAGCTCCCACGGTGGTGTCGGAGCTCAACGTGAACACCGCACCCGACGCGCTGCCGAGGACGATCTTGCCGTCGGACCGGCGGGTGACGGCGGTGAAGTCGGTGTCGCCTTCGCCGTCGACTGCGCGCCGGACCACCGGGCCGCCGGCAAGGTTCACCACGAAGTATCCGCCCTTGGTCGCGGCGTACACCGTGCCGCGGCCGTCACCGGCGACCGCGGTCGCGGGGCCGGGCAGCGGGACGGTTCGCGACGGTCCGTTGACCGGGAACGTCACCAGCTCCGAACCCCCGGCCGCATCGGTGCTCAGCACCACCGACGACGCCGTCGCCGCGTCGAACACCACGGCCTCGCCGCGCCCGGCCAGCGGCCGCACCGCACCCGCAGGCACCTCGGCGGTGGCGGGCGAGACGGCGGCGGTGGCCGGGTCGATGGTCGGAGGAGGACCGTCCACGGTCTTCGAACCGCAGGACGCGAGTGCGACCACCGCCACGATCAGCACGCCGCTGCGAACTAGGCGACGCCGCGGTGTCGGGGGCGTTGGCACGGGGTAGGCCTCTCCAATGGGATGGGATTGGGGACTGATGGGCCAGTTTAGGCACGCCGTCACACCGCCCCGACGGTATGGTTCCGACATGTCCATGACCTCCGTCGACGACTTGTCCGGCAACGGATTCGACGTCGAGGTGGTGTCTACCGGGCCGTACGCGAGCGGGTTCGGCCGGGTCGGGGACGGCCGCAGTTTCTCCTTTCACGTCGACCGGCGACACCTGACCGTCGAGGTGTACCGCCCCAGGCTGCGCGGCCCGGTCCCGCAGGAGGAGGACGTGGTGGCCGCGGCCAGCCGAAGCCTCGAGCACGTCGACGTCGGCGACGAACGCAGTCTCGCCGCGGCCGTCCGGGACGCCGTCAACGACGCTCAGCCGGTGCCGCGCACGGCTCGCTGACCTTCCGTCCGCGGTACGGTCTTCGGCGTGATGGAGATGTCGTGGCTGCAGGTCGTGGTGCTCTCGGTGGTCCAGGGCCTGACGGAGTTCCTGCCGGTGTCGTCCTCAGGGCACCTCGCCATCGTCTCGCAGCTGTTCTTCGCCGACGACGCAGGCGCGTCGTTCACCGCGGTCAGCCAGCTCGGCACCGAACTCGCGGTGCTGATCTACTTCGCCAAGGACATCGGCCGCATCGTCGTCGCCTGGTTCGCCGGTCTGCGCGACTCCTCGCGCCGCACGCCGGACTACTGGCTCGGCTGGTGGGTCATCCTCGGGACCATCCCCATCGGCGCGGCCGGGCTCATCTTCAAGCACTACATCCGCGACGACGTCCGCAACCTGTGGGTCATCGCGACGGCGCTGATCGTGTTCTCCGGCGTCATCGCCGCCGCCGAGTACGTCGGCAAACAGACCCGCCCCATCGAGCAGTTCACCTGGAAGGACAGCATCGTCATCGGCGTCTCCCAGTGCCTGGCCCTCATCCCCGGGGTGTCGCGGTCGGGGGCCACCATCAGCGCCGGGCTGTTCCTGGGCCAGCAGCGCGAAGCCGCCGCCCGCTTCGGCTTCCTGCTGGCCATCCCCGCCGTGCTGGCCTCGGGGCTGTACTCACTGCCCGACGCGTTCCATCCCGACGGCCGCGGCATGAGTGCCTCCGGGCCGCAGCTGGTGGTCTCGGTCGCCATCGCCTTCGTGGTGGGTCTGGCGGCGGTGTCCTGGTTCCTGAAATTCCTGGTGCGCCACGGCATGTACTGGTTCGTCGGCTATCGCGTGATCCTCGGCGTGACGCTGCTGATCCTGCTGGGCACCGGCACCGTGGCGGCGCAGTGATGCCTCCCACCCACCGCCCGGCGATGTCTCCCACCCACCCAAGGCCCGTCCGATGACCGTCATCCTCCTTCGCCACGGCCGCTCCACCTCCAACACCGCCCACACCCTGGCGGGGCGTTCCGAGGGTGTCGACCTCGACGACAAGGGCCGCGAACAAGCCGATGCGCTCGTCGCCCGCGTCGCCGACCTTCCGATCAAGGCGATCGTGAGGTCGCCGCTTCTGCGCTGTGAGCGAACGGTCGCGCCACTGGCCGCGGCCCTCGGGCTGGAGCCCGTCGTCGAGGACCGTCTCTCCGAAGTCGACTACGGCACGTGGACCGGCTCCAAGATCGCCGACCTCGTCAAGGAGCCGCTGTGGGCGGTGGTCCAGCAGCAGCCCAGCGCCGCGGTGTTCCCCGACGGCGAGGGGCTGGCGCAGGTTCAGGCCAGGGCGGTCGCGGCGATCCGCCACCACGACCGCACCCTCGCCGAGCAGCACGAAGGCGACGTCCTGTGGATTGCCTGTACGCACGGTGACGTCATCAAGTCGATCATCGCCGACGCCGTCGGCAGCCATCTGGACAGCTTCCAGCGCATCACCGCCGACCCGGCGTCGATGAGCGTCATCCGGTACACCGCGATGCGCCCCTTCGTGCTCCACGTCAACCACACCGGCCCCGCCTTGACCTCCGCGCTGCTGGCGAAGCCGGAGCCCTCCGGGGACGCGGTGGTGGGCGGTTCCACCGACTGACGCGTCCGATCACACGCGCCACGTCGCCGTTCGAATTACGGATGGGGTGGCTATACCGGTATTTTGGGAGGTGCCATGACCCGCTCGATTCACGTCTTCCGCTCACCCGACCGCTTCGTGGCCGGGACGGTCGGGCAACCTGGCGACCGGACGTTCTACCTTCAGGCCGTGCACGACGACCGCGTCGTGTCGGTGATCCTGGAGAAGCAACAGGTGGCGGTGCTCGCCGAGCGGATCGCCGCTCTGCTGCTGGAGATCAACCGCCGCTTCGGTACCCCGGTGCCCCCCGAGACCACCGAGGTCGAGGACCTCAGCCCGCTGATCACCCCCGTCGACGCCGAGTTCCGCGTCGGGACGATGGGCCTGGGCTGGGATTCGGAGGCCGAGACCGTGGTGGTCGAGTTGCTCGCCGTCTCGGAGACCGAATTCGACGCGTCGGTGGTGCTCGACGACGCCGAGGACGGGCCCGACGCGGTGCGGGTGTTCCTGACGCCGGAGTCGGCCCGCGAGTTCGCGGCCCGCTCCAATCGCGTGATCTCCGCGGGTCGGCCGCCGTGCCCGCTCTGTGACGAACCGCTGGACCCGGCGGGACACATCTGCGTGCGTACCAACGGTTATCGACGAGGCATGCTGGCGGAATCCGACGATGACCCCGACTTCTGAGCGCCCCGGCGACGACGAAGTCCTTCGCTCCGGTGCGCTGACGGTCCTCGGCCGCATCCGCTCGGCGAGCAACGCCACGTTCCTGTGCGAGGCGATTCTCGGTGAACGCACCGTGCATTGCGTCTACAAGCCGGTCGCGGGAGAGGCCCCGCTGTGGGACTTTCCCGACGGCACGCTGGCCGGCCGCGAGGTGTCGGCGTACCTGGTGTCGGCCGCTCTCGGGTGGAACGTGGTGCCGCACACCGTCGTTCGTGACGGGCCCGCCGGCCGCGGGATGGTGCAGCGGTGGGTCGACCAACCCGGGGACGTGCTGGACGAGTCCGAGGCGCCCGACGACTCCCAGGCCGGCCCCGACCTGGTCGACCTGCTGCCCGCCGGTGAGGTGCCACCCGGTTTCCTGCCGGTGTTGCAGGCCTACGACTACGCGGGTGACGAGGTCACCCTGGTGCACGCCGACGACTCGAGGCTGCGGCGGATGGCGGTGTTCGACGTCATCATCAACAACGCCGACCGCAAGGGCGGGCACATCCTGGCCGGCGTCGACGGCGGCGTCTACGGCGTCGACCACGGCGTGAGCATGCACACCGAGGACAAACTGCGCACGGTGCTGTGGGGCTGGGCCGGCAAGCCCGTCGAGGACGAGGCCCTGCGCGACATCGCGTGCCTGCGCGACGCGCTTCTCGGCAATCTGGATCAGACGCTGCGCCCGCACGTCACCAACCGGGAGATCGACGCGCTGTACGCCAGAACCGTTGGTCTGCTGGAGAACCCGGTCATGCCGTCACCGGATCGACGCAGGCCGATCCCGTGGCCCGCGTTTTGACGCGAGTGTTCTACGCTCGTCGTCATGACTGATCACGATCGCGCCGCCGCCCGCAGGGAGATCGCCGACGCCCTCTCCAAGGCGCTCGACCGCCGCCACGAGGTGCTCGACGCGATCGTCGAAGCGGATGACCGCGCCGCGGCCGTCCAGGCCATCTCGGCACTGCTCGACACCTCGCCCAAGGGTGGCGAGGCCGTGATGACGATCTCGTTCGACCAGCTCACCAGAGATTCGCGGCGCAAGATCGCCGACGAGCTCGAAGACCTCAACAAGCAACTGACGTTCACCCTCGGCGAGCGTCCGGCCAGCTCGGGGGAGAGCCTGGCACTGCGTACCTTCTCCGCCGACGGCGACCGCGACCTCTTCGTCGCGCGGACCTCCGACGTCGGCGCGACCGGCGACGGATCCGGTGCACCCGCGGGCAACATCGACGACGAGCTGAACGCCGCGCTTCGTCGCGTCTCCAACGAGGATGCGGTCTGGTTCGTCGCCGAGGAGGGTGGCGACAAGGTCGGCATGGTCTTCGGCGAGCTCGTCGGCGGCGAGGTCAACGTCCGCGTGTGGATCCACCCCGACCACCGCCACCGTGGCTTCGGCACCGCTGCCCTGCGCCGCTGCCGTTCGGAGATGGCGGCTTACTTCCCCGCGGTCCCGATGGTCGTGCGCGCGCCCGGCGCCACGCCCAAGTAGGACCCGATCAGTCCTCACACCAGCGATGCGGCGCTCGCCGCGGAGGTGGCCGACGAAGCAGGCCGGATGTTGGTGGCGCTGCGCACCGAGATCGGCTTCGACGACTACTACCACCTCGGCGACGCCGGGGACCGTCGCGCCAACACCCTGATCCTCGACCGGCTCCGCGAGCATCGCCCCGACGACGCCGTCCTGTCCGAGGAGGCGGCCGACGACCTCTCCCGGCTCGGCGCCGACCGGGTGTGGATCGTCGACCCCGTCGACGGCACCCGGGAGTTCTCGACGCCGAGGCGCACCGACTGGGCGGTGCACATCGCACTGTGGCAGCGCGACGGGGGCGGGGTCGGCGGCGTCACCGACGCCGTCGTCGGGCTGCCCGCGTTGGGTGAGGTGTACCGCAGTGACACCGTGACGCCGCCACCGCCGCGCCGGGCGGGTCCCATCCGGATCGCGACCAGCCGCCACCGACCGCCCCCGGTGCTGTGGTGGCTGCGGGACCTGCTCGACGTGGAGCTGGTCGGCATCGGTTCGGCGGGGGCCAAGGCGATGGCCGTCGTCCGCGGCGACGTCGACGCCTACGTCCACGACGGTGGTCAGTACGAATGGGACTCCGCGGCCCCGGCGGGCGTGGTGGCGGCCGCAGGTCTGCACGCGTCGCGGCTGGACGGCTCGCCCCTGCGCTACAACCGCCCCGACCCGTACCTGCCCGACTTCGTGATGTGCCGCCCGGAGCTGGCCGACACCCTGCTCGAGGCGATCCGGTCGATCTTCTGACTCGACTCGGGAATGGATCGGCCCCGTCGGTTGTCGCACCCTTGGAACCACCACCGTCGGAGGCCGAACTGAACGCAACCCCTAGAGTCGGTGCCATGCAATCGTGGCCTGCGCCGACCGTTCCGCAGCTCACCGGCAAGGGAACGCCGTTGCGCCTCTTCGACAGTGCCGACGGGCAGGTGCGCCCCGTCGCCGCAGGCGAGACGGCCACGATGTACGTCTGCGGCATCACCCCGTATGACGCCACCCACCTCGGTCACGCGGCGACGTACCTGACCTTCGACCTGGTCTACCGGTCGTGGCTGGACGCCGGTCACCGGGTGCACTACGTCCAGAACGTCACCGACGTCGACGACCCGCTCTTCGAACGGGCGGCGCGCGACGGGCTCGACTGGCGTGAGCTCGGCGCCAGGGAGACCCAGCTGTTCCGTGAGGACATGGCGGCGTTGCGGGTGCTGCCGCCGCAGGACTACGTGGCCGCCACCGACGCGATCGCCGAGGTGATCGAGCTGGTGGAGAAGCTGCTCGCCAGCGGCGCGGCCTACGTCGTCGACGACGCGGAATTTCCCGACGTCTACTTCCGCGCCGACGCGACCACGCAGTTCGGCTACGAGTCCGGTTACGACCGCGAGACCATGCTGCGGCTGTTCGGCGAGCGGGGCGGCGACCCGGATCGGGTAGGCAAGGGCGACGCGCTCGACGCCCTGCTCTGGCGCGCCGAGCGGCCCGACGAACCGAGTTGGCCGTCGCCGTTCGGCCCTGGCCGACCCGGCTGGCACGTCGAGTGCGCCGCGATCGCCCTCGACCGCATCGGCACCGACCTCGACGTCCAGGGTGGCGGCAGCGACCTGATCTTCCCGCATCACGAGTTCTCCGCCGCCCACGCCGAATCGGCAACGGGTGAACGGCGATTCGCCCGGCACTACGTGCACGCCGGCATGATCGGGCTCGACGGCCACAAGATGAGCAAGAGCCGCGGCAACCTGGTGCTGGTCTCCGCACTTCGCGCCGAGGGCGTCGACCCCGCCGCCATCCGGCTCGGCTTGCTGGCCGGGCACTACCGTGCCGACCGCTCCTGGGACGCCGGAGTGCTCGCCGAGGCTCAGGAACGCCTGGCCCGCTGGCGCGCCGCGGCGGCGTTGCCCGCCGGTCCCGACGCCACCGACGTCGTCGACCGGATCCGCCGCTACCTCGCCGACGATCTCGACACCCCCAAGGCGCTCGCGGCCGTCGACGGCTGGGTCGTCGACGCGACGGAATTCGGTGGGGACGACGCCGGGGCGCCCGGCCGGATCGCCGCGGCAGTCGATGCGCTCCTCGGCGTTCAGCTCTGAGGACTGCCCTGCTCTGATCACGAGGTACCTTTCCGCCCATGACAGCGGTGAGCGGCAAGGTCGTGTTCATCACCGGCGGAGCCGCCGGCGTCGGTGCGGAGGTCGCCCGACGGTTGCACGCCAAGGGTGCCCGGTTGGTGCTCGTCGACGTCGACGCCGGGGCGCTCGAGCGCTTCTCCGCCACCCTCGACGGTGACCGGGTGCTGACCGTCACCGCCGACGTCCGCGACCTGGCCGCCATGCAGGCCGCCGCGCAGCGCGCGACGGAGCGCTTCGGCGGCGTCGACGTGGTGGTCGCCAACGCCGGCATCGCCAGCTACGGATCGGTGCTGCAGGTCGACCCCGTGGCGTTCAAGCGGCTGCTCGACGTCAACGTCCTCGGGGTGTTCCACACCGTGCGGGCGACGCTGCCGTCGCTCGTCGAACGCCGGGGCTACGTGCTGATCGTGTCGTCGCTGGCCGCCTTCACCGCCGCGCCGGGCCTGGCGCCGTACAACGCCAGCAAGGCCGCCGTCGAACAGTTCGCCAACGCGCTGCGCCTCGAGGTCGCCCACCACGGCGTCGACGTCGGGTCGGCGCACATGTCGTGGGTGGACACGGCGATGGTGCGTGACACGAAGACCGATCTGACGACGTTCGGCGAGATGCTCGCCAAGCTGCCGTACCCACTGAACGTCACCACCTCGGTCGAGAAGTGCGGCGCGGCGTTCGTCACGGGCATCGAGAAGCGCAAGACCCGGGTGTACTGCCCCGGCTGGGTGGGTGCGCTGGGGTGGGTCAAGCCGATCTTCTCCACTCGCCTCGGCGAGGCCCCCATCCGCCGCGTCGTGCCCGACCTGCTGCCGCGGATGGATGCCGAAGTGGTCGCGCTCGGCAGGTCGACGAGCGCCCACTCCGAGGCGTCGAACACGCCGAACCCGACGTGACATCCCGCCCGGCGAGCTTTAGGGGTCGTCGACCACCGCGGTGGTTTGATGTTGACGTGAAGTCGACGTTCCTCAGACGGGCGGGGCGCGTCGGTGTCGCCGCGGTGCTGATCGCCGTTGCCGCGGCATGTGCGAAGGGGGAGAAGCCCGCCGCCACGAGCACGGTGTCATCGCCCCCGCAGTCCGCGTCGGTCAGCCCGGAGCAAGCCAGGGCGATCGCCAAGGAGGCCTACGTCTACGGCTTCCCGATGGTCGACGACTACCGCGTCATGTACTCGTACTTCGTGGACGAGGGCGACGCCGAGTACAAGGGCGGCTGGAACGAGGTCCACAACACCGCGCGGGTCTTCACCCCTGCCGACACGACGATCCAGACCCCGAATTCCGACACGCCCTATTCCACCGTCGGCGCCGACCTTCGGGCCGAGCCCCTCGTGTTCACCGTCCCGCCGATCGATCAGGACCGCTACTTCTCGCTGCAGTTCGTCGACCAGTACACCGCCAACTTCGCCTACGTGGGCAGCCGGACCACCGGCAACAGCGGTGGCAAATACCTTCTCGCGGGACCCAATTGGACGGGGGAGAAGCCCGCGGGCGTCAACGAGGTCATCCGGTCCGACACCGAGTTGGCGCTGGTGCTCTACCGCACCCAGTTGTTCGAGCCGGCAGATCTGGACGCCGTCAAGAGGATTCAGGACGGCTACGGCGTGGAGCCGCTGTCGACCTTCCTCGAGCAGCCGCCGCCACCGCCGGCCCCGGCGATCGACTTCGTCCCTGCCCTGACCCCTGATCAGGAACGCACCTCACCCCAGTTCTTCGACATCCTGAACTTCGTCATGAAGTTCACCCCGACATTGCCCGCCGAGAAGGCGATGCGGGATCGGTTCGCCTCCATCGGCATCGGCCCCGATGGTTCGTTCGACGCCGAGAAGCTCAGCCCCGAGATGCGCGCCGCCGTTCAGGACGGCATGGCCGACGCCTGGGCCGAATTCGACGCCCTGCAGAAGAACGAGATCGACACCGGAAAGGTGTCCTCGGCCAATCTCTTCGGCACCAAGGACGACCTGAAGGGCAATTACCTCTATCGGATGGCCGGCGCGGTGCTGGGCATCTACGGCAACACCGCCGCCGAGGCGATCTACCCGGGTTTCAACTTCGATGCCGCCGGCGCGCCTCTCACCGGAGCCGACAGGTACACCTACCGCTTCGCCCCGGGTCAGCTGCCGCCCGTCAACGCGTTCTGGTCGTTGACGATGTACGGGCTACCCGGCAGCGAGCTGGTGGCCAACCCGATCAACCGGTACCTGATCAACTCCTCGATGCTGCGTGTGCTGGTCCCCGACGCCGACGGTGGCTTCACAATCTACGTGCAGCACGACTCGCCCGGCCCCGAACGGGATCCGAACTGGCTGCCTGCCCCCGAGGGCCCGTTCAGGTTGGTGCTGCGGCTCTACTGGCCGAAGCCCGACGCACTGGACGGTCAGTGGCAGGCCCCGAAACCCGTCAAGGTGCCAGCCTGACGCCCTAGCCCCGGAAGCCCGGCCCGCGGCGGCGCAGGTACCGCTCGAATTCCGCGGCCAGCGCGTCGCCGTCGATCTTGCCGAGGGCATCGGTCATGTCCACCTCGGCGTCGCCGCGCTCCTCGAGGGACTGCACGTACTCGGCGATCTCGTCGTCGTCGGCGGTCATCTCGGTGACGGCCTGCTCCCACTCCTCGGCCTGAATCGGCAGGTCGGCCAGCGGCACCTCGATGTCGAGGACGTCCTCGACCCGGCGCAGCAACGCCACCGTCGCCTTGGGGTTCGGCGGTTGCGACACGTAGTGCGGCACCGCGGCCCAGAACGTGACAGCGGGAATCCCCGCGGCCACGCAGGCGTCCTGGAAGACGCCGGCGATGCCGGTCGGGCCCTCGTACCGGGTCTCCTCCAGGCCGAAGAACTTGGCCGACTCGGGGGAGTAGGCCGCCCCCGAGACGGGCACCGGCCGGGTGTGGGGCGTGTCGGCCAGCAGGGCACCCAGGATCACGACGGTCTCGACGTTGAGCTTCTCCGCGATGGCCAGCAACTCGGCGCAGAACGTGCGCCACCGCATGTTGGGCTCGACGCCGTGCATCAGGACGATGTCGCGGTTGCTGCCGGGTGGGCGGCAGTGCGATATGCGCATGGAGGGCCACACCAGCTCGCGGGTCACGCCGTCGATCTGGCGGATCACCGGGCGGTTGACCTGATAGTCGTAATAGGACTCGTCGTCGATCTCGACGATGGTGTCGGCCTCCCAGATCACGTCGAGGTGTTCCAGGGCGTCACTGGCCGCGTCACCGGCGTCGTTCCAGCCTTCGAAGGCCGCCACGATGATGGTGTCCTGCAGGTCGGGCAGGTCTGTCACCAGGCCAGCGTAAGCCCTGCCCGTCGCCCGCGAGCGCCATCACCGGGCGGGTCGTCGATGCCGAACCTAGAGCCGGTACATCTCCCGGCTCATCAGCGCCTGCTCGACGTATGAGGCGTGCCACGCCGTGTCCTGCGGCTTGGGCGGCGGCAGGTGGGGCAGGTGCACGTGGTGTGGCAGGTGGACGGCATGCGGCAGGTGGACGGGATGTGAGAGGTGCCCGTGGTGGGGCAGGTGCACGTGTCGGTGATCGAGCATCCAGCGCAGGGCGGCCCGGGTTCGCGATAGTGGGACGGGCGCACCCTGGGTGAAGATGATCCGCTGGCCGACGGTGTCGGCATCCGCGATCGGTGTCTCGGCCAGGCCGGTGACGTTCGGTTCGGTGCCGTGGAGCCTCGAAGCGGTCATGTGACTTCCTTCCCCCGAAGGTGGTTGAGTGCCTGTTCATCGTCAACCCACGGCAGCGGCGAGGACTAAGTAGCGAGGTACTTAAGTCGGCCGGTGCGTGTTGCGACCCTCAGGACGTGAACTCGTCCGTCGACCAAGAACGTTGCGGCGCCAAATCGTTGAGCGTCTCGGTGGGTTCCG
The DNA here is from genome assembly GCF_025823185.1 of Mycobacterium yunnanensis. Lineage (GTDB taxonomy): Bacteria > Actinomycetota > Actinomycetes > Mycobacteriales > Mycobacteriaceae > Mycobacterium > Mycobacterium yunnanensis. Next base: position 98,549 of record NZ_JACKVK010000013.1, on the reverse strand, counting down.
GGGGTCGTACGAGGGCGGCGAGCTCGTCGCGGCTGGTGGTACCGGTCTTGGCCATGGCGTTGTAGACGTGGCTCTCCACCGTGCGCACCGACAACGTCAGACGGTCGGCCACGGCGCGACTGGACAGTCCGTCGCCGAGCAGCACGACGATCTCCCGTTCACGTTGCGTCAGTGGTAACGGCGCGGTCGACTGCTGCAGGAATGCCGGCGTGCGGGCGCCGCCACACCGTTTCGCCAGCGCCTCCGCCCTCGCCGAGCAGCCCAGCGACGATCCGCGAAGATCGCCGTCGCGGTAGGCGACGGCGGCGTGCGAGGCGGCGTCGACGGCCGCCACTAGGTCACCCATTCGCTCGAACTCCTCCGACACCGCCGCCAGGGCACCGCCGTCGCGGTCCTTCAGCGCGGCGGCGTACCGCGCTGCCGCGCCCGCCCGCGGTCCCTCGACGAGGTGCTCGAGCTCCCGTAGCCGCGGCCCACACGACGCGTCGCCGAACTGGGTCGCGGTCTGCAAGCACATTACCTCGGCCGCGAATTGACCTTTCGTGCAAGCGGTTTGGGCGCCAGCGCGGGCCACTCGGGCGGCGTCGCCGGTGGCTCCCCGGCAGGCCGCAACCCACGCCCCGGCAATGTCGTACTCGTAGTCCAGATATTTCCAACTCGGATACGCGGGCCGCGCGAACGATGCGGCGGCGTCGGCGGCGAATCCGCGCATGGCGAGCGCCACGGTGTACGGCAGGTTGTACTGATAGCCGAAGCCGTTGGTGTCGCCGAAGGAGTAGACCACCTCGACCGCCGGTGCCAGTAGCGAACATGCGAGGTCTAGGCGACCGGCAGCCAACGCCGTCCTTCCGGCCAATGCGGTGCTCAGAATCTGCGCCAAGCCTGGGACGTCGACGGCCTGGACCCGCGTCTTCTCCGTGGCGTCGACGGCGTCGGCGATCCGCCCCGCCAGCAGCAGCGCGCCGACGTAGCCGTCTGCGATCACGAACCGCATCTGTGCGGCGTCGAAAGAGCCTGCGGCGATGGCGTATCCGGTGGTCGCGGCGGCCAGCGCAGCCGTCGTGCGGCCGGCGTCCCCCGCGGCGATGGTCGTCGCCCATGCGGTGACGGCGGCCACGATCGCGGGGAGCCGGTCGAGCGCGAGGCCGTCGGAGGCCAAGCGCGCCTTCTCCGGCTCGCCGATGGCAGCCCAGTGGACGGCGAGGAACGCGTCGAGGCAGCCCCGTGCGGGTGCGGGCGTGACGGCCGCCGCGTCGTCGACGATCCGCTTGGCTCCGACGGGATCGGCCATTGCGCACAGCATGTTCGTCGCCCGCAGGAACGCGATCCTCGAGACGTCCGCGGCGGTGAGTTCGGCGGCGGGGATGGCGGTGAGCGCGTCATCGGAGTCGGCGCCGCGGCCCAGCCAGGACAGCACGTAGGCGCGGGCCAGGTACGCCTCCAGGCCACCGCCGGCCCGGATGGCCGCCTCGGCCAGTCGATCCGACAACGGCAGGTCGGCGAGCCACACGGCACCCCGTGCGGCGGACAGAAGGAGTACGGGGTCGGGTTCGAGGTCGGAGTGCAGGCTTAGGGACGCCCGCCGCACGACGACCCGAATCTCGTTGCGACGGTCGCCGTTGGCCAGTTCGTTCGCCACCAGCGCCCGCAGGCGACGCAATCGGGTGGGTGGGGCCCGTCTCCTCCGAACCTCCCCGTAGAGCGGGTGCGCCACCCTGACCTCCACGACGCCGTCGACGGCCTCGACGGTGACCAGACCGTGGTCGTCGGCCAGCTCGACCGCGCCCGGATCGGTGATCCGCTGCAGGGAGGCAAGCTCGACCGGCTCGGCCACGGCCAGAACGTCGACCACCTCGCTCACCGCGGCGGGCAGGGCACCGATGCGGGCTTCGATCAAGTCGACCAGATCGGTGGGCACGACGGGATCCCCATGCCAGTGCCACTGGCCGTCGCGCCTGGTGATCACGCCGTCGGTGAGGCCGCGTTCGACGATGTTGTGGAGGTACAGCGCGTTGCCCCTGGTCAGCCTCCACAGTCGTTCGGCGACGTCTGGGTTCAGCGGTCCGCCCAGCGTCGTCGACAGAAGGGCCGAGGTCTCCTCGCGGGTGAGTGGTTCCAGCTCCAGCCGCTCGAATTCGGCGTCGCGCCAAATCTCCTGCACCCCGAGCGGGATGGGCTCACCGTCGCGGACGGTGAGTACCACCTTGCCGGCGTTGCGCCGCACCAGCTGGTGGACCACGAACGTCGACAGCTCGTCGAGCAGGTGGACGTCGTCGACGCCCAGGACCATTCCCGAGTTCTGGGCGGGCACGCCGGCCAGGGACTCGATGACACCCCGGACCAATTGCACCGGCTGCGCCACCCCGGGCTGCGCCCATTCGGCGAAGGCGCCGAGTGGAACCGAACGCGCCGACGACGTGCCGACCGCCCACCGCGTGGCGCATCCCCGTGCCGCGGCGACCGCGAGTGCCTCGCGCACGATGCGGCTCTTCCCGACGCCTGCCGGTCCGGCTACCACGACCCCGGAGAGTCGCGGAGCGGCGATCGCCGCCTCGATGTGTCGCATCTCCCGTGACCGGCCGGTCAATGGCCAACGTGCCGCCACCCGTGAAGCGTAGGACGCTTGGAACTGCCTGTACACAGGCCGTTTTCGCGCCGGGACGATCCACGCTTTGCTGTGCGGGGACTCGTTTCGGGCCACTGTTGGTTGCCGCGACCGCCGATGCCCCCAGGCGTCTCGGACGTCGATCGGGATGACGACGTAGACTCGACGGGTCGAGAGGCGTTGCAACGGTTGTCCCGGGGGGCTTGATCCCACCTTGGCATCCGCCACGCTCGGCAGAGTCAAGGACGCCTTCCGTATTGGAAGGAGCGCACATGACCGCCGCAGAGAAGGCCCCTCACGCCCTTGCGCCGCACGTCCGACCCGACTGCACCAGTGAACTCACCGCCGCGCTGAACCAGCGCATCATGGTGATCGACGGCGCGATGGGCACGGCCATCCAACGCGACCGGCCCGACGAGGCCGGGTATCGCGGCGACCGGTTCACCGAGTGGCCGACTGCCCTGCAGGGCAACAACGACCTGCTGACCCTGACGCAACCGCAGATCATCGAGGGCATTCACCGCGAATACCTCGAGGCGGGCGCCGACATCCTCGAGACCAACACGTTCAACGCCAACGCCGTCTCGCTGTCGGACTACGACATGGCCGACCTGAGCTACGAGCTCAACTACGCCGGCGCGGCGTTGGCGCGCAAGGCTGCCGACGAGTTCAGCACGCCGGACAAGCCCCGCTACGTCGCCGGAGCCATCGGGCCGACCACCCGCACCGCGTCGATCTCGCCGGACGTCAACGACCCAGGCGCCCGCAACGTCTCCTACGACCAGCTCGTCGCCGCCTATCTCGAAGCCGCCAACGGGCTGGTCGACGGTGGTGCGGACCTGCTCATCGTCGAGACCATCTTCGATTCGCTCAACGCCAAGGCGGCGGTCTTCGCGGTCGAGACGCTATTCGAGGAGCGCGGCCGGCGCTGGCCGGTGATCATCTCCGGAACCATCACCGACGCGTCGGGCAGGACGCTGTCCGGCCAGGTCACCGAGGCATTCTGGAACGCCATCAGGCACGCGAGACCACTCGCCGTCGGCCTCAACTGCGCCCTCGGTGCGCCGGAGATGAGGCCCTACATCGCCGAGGTGGCGCGGATTTCCGACACGTTCGTGTCCTGCTACCCCAACGCCGGCCTACCGAACGCGTTCGGTGAGTACGACGAATCCCCGCAGGCGCAGGCAAGCTACATCGAGGAGTTCGCGGAAGCCGGGCTGGTCAACCTGGTCGGCGGTTGCTGCGGCACCACGCCCGAGCACATCGCCGAGATCGCCAAGGTCGTCGAGGGCAAGCCACGGCGCGAGCTGCCGGAGATTCCCGTGGCCACCCGGCTATCGGGCCTCGAGCCGCTCAACGTCTCCGAGGACTCCCTGTTCGTCAACATCGGCGAGCGCACCAACATCACCGGCTCCGCCCGGTTCCGCAACCTGATCAAGGCCGAGGACTACGACACCGCCCTGTCGGTGGCTCTGCAGCAGGTCGAGGTCGGTGCGCAGGTCATCGACGTCAACATGGACGAGGGCATGATCGACGGCGTCGCGGCGATGGACCGGTTCACCAAGCTGATCGCGGCCGAGCCGGACATCAGCCGGGTGCCGGTGATGATCGACTCCTCCAAGTGGGAGGTCATCGAGGCGGGCCTGAAGAACGTGCAGGGCAAGCCGATCGTGAACTCGATCTCCATGAAGGAGGGCGAGGAGAAGTTCGTCCGCGAGGCCCGGCTGTGCCGCAAGTACGGCGCCGCCGTGGTGGTGATGGCCTTCGACGAGCAGGGCCAGGCCGACAACCTGGAGCGCCGCAAGGAGATCTGCGGGCGCGCGTACCGGATCTTGACCGAGGAGGTCGGCTTCCCGGCCGAGGACATCATCTTCGACCCGAACTGCTTCGCGCTGGCCACCGGCATCGAGGAGCACGCCACCTACGGCATCGACTTCATCGAGGCCTGCGCCTGGATCAAGGAGAACCTGCCCGGCGTGCACATCTCCGGCGGCATCTCGAACGTGTCGTTCTCCTTCCGTGGCAACAACCCGGTCCGCGAGGCGATCCACGCGGTGTTCCTGTTCCACGCCATCAAGGCCGGCCTGGACATGGGCATCGTCAACGCGGGCGCGCTGGTGCCGTACGACTCGATCGACCCCGAGCTGCGGGACCGCATCGAGGACGTGGTGCTGAACCGCCGCGCCGATGCGGCCGAACGGCTGCTGGAGATCGCGGAGCGGTTCAACAGCAAGGACAAGGCCGACGATCCGGTGGCGGCCGAATGGCGCAGCCTGCCGGTCCGCGAGCGCATCACGCACGCCCTGGTGAAGGGCATCGACGCCAACGTCGACGACGACACCGAGGAGTTGCGCGCCGAGATCGAGGCCGCGGGCGGTCGCCCCATCGAGGTCATCGAGGGTCCGCTGATGGACGGCATGAACGTCGTCGGTGACCTCTTCGGCGCGGGCAAGATGTTCCTGCCGCAGGTCGTGAAGTCGGCCCGCGTGATGAAGAAGGCGGTGGCGTATCTGCTGCCGTACATCGAGGCGGAAAAAGCCGAATTACTTCCTGGCGAAACTGCCAAGAAGGACACCAACGGCACGATCATCATGGCGACGGTCAAGGGTGACGTCCACGACATCGGCAAGAACATCGTCGGAGTCGTGTTGCAGTGCAACAACTTCGAAGTCATCGACCTCGGGGTGATGGTGCCTGCGCAGAAGATCCTCGACGCGGCCAAGGAGCACGACGCCGACATCATCGGGCTCTCCGGACTGATCACCCCGTCGTTGGACGAGATGGTCAACTTCGCCGTGGAGATGGAGCGCCAGGGGTTGGAGATTCCGCTGTTGATCGGCGGCGCCACCACCTCGCGCGCGCACACGGCGGTGAAGGTCGCGCCGCGCCGCAAGGGCCCGGTGGTGTGGGTGAAGGACGCCTCCCGCTCGGTGCCCGTCGCGGCCGCACTGCTCGACGACAAGCAGCGGCCCGGGCTGCTGGAGGCCACCGAGAAGGACTACGCGTCACTGCGGGAGCGCCACGCCCAGAAGAGTGAGCGCAAGATGCTTACGCTGGAGAAGGCGCGGGCCAACCGGACGCCGATCGACTGGGACGGTTACACGCCGCCGGTGCCCGCGCAAGGAACGGGAGTACGTGAGTTTCAGGACTACGACTTCGCCGAACTTCGCGAGTACATCGACTGGCAACCGTTCTTCAACGCCTGGGAGATGAAGGGCCGGTTCCCGGACATCCTCAACAACCCGGTCTCCGGGGAGACGGCCCGCAAGTTGTACGAGGACGCCCAGGCGATGCTCGACACCTTGATCAAGGAGAAGTGGCTGACGGCCAACGGCGTCATCGGGTTCTTCCCCGCGAACGCGGTCGGCGACGACGTCGAGGTCTACACCGACGACACGCGCAGCACGGTGCTGACCAAACTGTTCAACCTGCGTCAGCAGGGCGAGCACCGCGCCGGCATCCCGAACCGGTCGCTGGGTGACTTCGTCGCACCCAAGGCGACCGGCCTGGCCGACTACGTCGGCGCCTTCGCCGTCACCACCGGGCTGGGCAGCCACGCCAAGATCGAGGAATTCAAGGCCGCCAACGACGACTACAACGCGATCTTGCTCGAGTCGCTCGCCGATCGCCTCGCCGAGGCGTTCGCCGAACGGATGCATCAGCGAGTTCGCAAGGAATTCTGGGGCTTTCAGCCCGACGAGCAACTCGACAACGAGGAGCTCATCGGTGAGAAGTACGTCGGTATCCGGCCTGCCCCCGGCTATCCGGCCTGCCCGGAGCACACCGAGAAGACCACGATCTGGGAGTTGCTGGACGTCAAGGAGCGCACCGGCATCGAGCTGACTGAGTCGATGGCGATGTGGCCAGGGGCCGCGGTCAGCGGCTGGTACTTCTCTCACCCCGAGTCGCAGTACTTCGTGGTGGGTCGGCTGGCCCAGGACCAGGTCGCCGACTACGCCGCGCGCAAGGGGTGGACGCTGCAGGAGGCCGAGCGTTGGCTCGCACCCAATCTCGGCTACAACCCGGAGGACTGATGATGCGTGCCGTGCTGTTCGACATGGACGGGACCCTCGTCGACTCCGAGAAGCTGTGGGACGTCTCGCTGCAGGCGTTGTACGCCCGTCTCGGCGGCGTGCTGACCGCCGAGGTGCGGGAGTCGACGGTGGGCAGTTCCTCGGAGGGGTTGATGCGCATCGTCTACACCGATTTGGGTCTGGAGCAGGACCCCGCGGCGATGGACGAATCGGCGGACTGGTTGCACGACCGGACCGGTGAGCTCTTCGAGCAGGGCCTGACCTGGTTGCCGGGGGCGCGGGAGACGCTGGATGCGCTGACCGCCGCCGGCGTGCCCCTGGCGCTGGTCACCAACACCCGCCGGGGACTCACCGAGCGGGCGCTGAAGAGCATTGGCAGCCACTACTTCTCGGTGTCGGTATGTGGTGACGAGGTCGAGCATGCCAAGCCCGCGCCCGACCCGTATCTGCGGGCCGCGCACCTGCTCGGATTCGACCCGGCCGAGTGCCTGGCCGTGGAGGACTCGGTGACGGGATCGGCGGCTGCGGAGGCGGCCGGGTGCCCAGTGCTGGTCGTGCCCAATGACGTCGAGGTGCCCGAGGGTCCGCGGCGCCGGCGGGTGACGTCGCTGGCCGAGGTGGACGTGGACGCGCTGAGGGCGATCCACCGCGATCTGAGCAGTCAGCTCGGCGCACCCGCCTCCGGGTGAGCTGGTCCGCACGGGGTTTGACGTGACGCGCTGCGGGATACCGCAAAAAGGCTCACCCGATTGTCCTATCGTGGTGTGACAGGTATCACGCAGCGCTGCGAAAGGAACCTCATGGCTGGCCAGGGACCCCCGGTATCCGATGGGCCGTCGGCGATCTCCGACGAAGACTTCTCATCCGGCCGCACCGCCGTACGCATCGCCTGCGTGGCGGCGTTGGGCGGTCTGCTGTTCGGCTACGACAGCGCCGTGATCAACGGCGCGGTGGCCTCGATCGAAAAGCAGTTCAACGTCGGCTCCATCGAATTGGGCTTCGCCGTCGCTTCGGCGCTGCTCGGCGCCGCGCTCGGCGCGATGACGGCGGGCCGCGTCGCCGACAAGATCGGTCGCATCTCGGTGATGAAGATCGCCGCGGTGCTGTTCTTCATCAGCGCGTTCGGCACCGCGCTCGCGCCCGAGGTCATCACGCTGGTGGTGTTCCGCGTCATCGGCGGTATCGGCGTCGGCGTGGCGTCGGTGATCGCGCCGGCCTACATCGCCGAGACCTCGCCGCCACGCATCCGCGGACGGCTTGGCTCGCTGCAGCAGCTCGCCATCGTCTCCGGCATCTTCCTGTCCTTCGCCATCAACACGCTGCTGCAGAAGTTCGCCGGCGGCGCGGACCGCGACCTCTGGTTCGGGCTCGAAGCGTGGCGCTGGATGTTCCTCGTCATGGCCGTGCCCGCGGTCGTCTACGGCACGCTGGCCTTCACCATCCCGGAGTCGCCGCGCTATCTCGTTGCCAGCCACAAGATCCCGGAGGCTCGCCGGGTGCTCAACATGTTGCTGGGACAGAAGAACCTCGAGATCACGATCACCCGCATTCAGGAAACCCTGGAGCGCGAGGACAAGCCGTCGTGGCGGGACATGAAGAAGCCGACCGGCGGCATCTACGGCATCGTGTGGGTCGGCCTCGGCCTGTCGGTCTTCCAACAGTTCGTCGGCATCAACGTGATCTTCTACTACTCCAACGTGCTGTGGCAGGCCGTGGGATTCAGCGAGGACCAGTCGGCGATCTACACCGTGATCACCTCGGTCATCAACGTGGCGACCACGCTGATCGCCATCGCGCTGATCGACAAGATCGGCCGCAAGCCGCTGTTGCTGATTGGCTCCTCCGGCATGGCCGTCACCCTGATCACCATGGCGGTGATCTTCGCCAACGCGACCCTTGGCGCCGACGGCAAGCCAAGCCTGCCCGGAGCATCCGGCGTGATCGCCCTCGTCGCCGCCAACCTGTTCGTGGTCGCCTTCGGCATGTCGTGGGGCCCGGTGGTGTGGGTGCTCCTCGGCGAGATGTTCCCGAACCGAATCCGCGCTGCCGCACTCGGGCTGGCCGCGGCCGGCCAGTGGGTGGCGAACTGGCTGATCACCGTGACATTCCCCGAACTGCGTGAGCACCTCGGCCTGGCATACGGCTTCTACGGGCTGTGCGCCGTGCTCTCGGGGCTGTTCGTCTGGCGGTGGGTGCGCGAGACCAAGGGCGTGTCCCTGGAGGACATGCACGGCGAGATCCTCGCCACGGCCAAGCCCACGGCGAACGCCTAGAACCGTGACGTGACGGTCACGGCGGCCAAACCGCCGTGACTTCACCCGCGGTGACGTGGAACAATCGCCTGCCGTGAAGACCTTCGACGCGCTGTTCGCCGAACTCAGTGAGCGCGCGCAGACCCGACCCGCAGGTAGTGGCACCGTCAAGGCTCTGGACGGCGGCGTGCACGGGCTGGGCAAGAAGATCCTGGAGGAAGCCGGTGAGGTGTGGCTGGCCGCCGAGCACGAGGGTGACGACGCGCTGGCGGGGGAGATCAGTCAGCTCCTCTACTGGACGCAGGTCCTGATGATCTCCCGGGGTCTGACCCTCGACGACGTCTACGCCAAGCTGTGAACGATTCTCTTCGCGCACGCGGCTCATCGGCGATGGATTCTCTTCGCGTCGCCGTCCCCAACAAGGGTGCGCTGAGCGAGTCGGCCGCCGAGATCCTCTCCGAAGCCGGTTACCGGCGTCGACGCGACCCCAAGGACTTGACCGTCGTCGACCCGGAGAACAACGTCGAATTCTTCTTCCTCCGGCCGAAGGACATCGCGATCTACGTCGGATCCGGTGAACTCGACTTCGGCATCACCGGACGCGACCTCGCCAGGGAATCCGACGCCCCCGTCCAGGAGCGGCTGGCGCTCGGATTCGGCTCGTCGAGCTTCCGCTACGCCGCTCCGGCCGGGCCCGCCTGGACCGTCGAGGGGCTCGCGGGCAAGCGCATCGCCACCGCGTATCCCAACCTGGTGCGAAAGGATCTGGCCGCCAAGGGCATCGACGCCACCGTCATCCGGCTCGACGGGGCGGTGGAGATCTCGGTGCAGCTCGGCGTCGCCGACGTCATCGCCGACATCGTCGGCACGGGCCGCACCCTGGGCCTGCACGGCCTGGTGGCCTTCGGTGAACCGCTGTGCGACTCCGAGGCGATCCTGATCGAGCGCGCCGACGCGGACCCCGCCACGGCGCCGGCCCGCGACCAGCTCGCCGGCCGCGTCCAGGGCGTGGTGTTCGGCCAGCAGTATCTGATGCTCGACTACGACTGCCCACGAACGGTTTTGGATCGGGCCACGGCCGTCACCCCCGGGCTCGAGTCGCCGACCATTGCGCCGCTGGCCGATCCGGCGTGGGTCGCGGTGCGCGCACTGGTGCCGCGGCGCACCGTCAACGCCATCATGGACGAGTTGGCGGCCATCGGCGCCAAGGCAATCCTGGCGTCGGACATCAGGTTCTGCCGCTTCTGAGCGATCAGTGTTAACTTTCCAGCCATGACGCAAGTCCTGGTGATCGTGCTGGCCCTCCTCATCGGTGTCGTGGCCGGGCTGCGCGCGCTGACCCCACCGGCGATCGTCGCCTGGGGCGCTCTGCTGGGCTGGCTGCCCGTCGACGGCACGTGGGCGCAGTGGGTGGGTCATCCCATCACGGTCGCGGTGCTCACCGTCCTGCTGGTGGTGGAGTTGATCACCGACCAGTTGCCCAAGACGCCCAGCCGCACCGTGCCCCCGCAGTTCATCGCACGCCTGCTGACGGGGGCCTTCGCCGGCGCCGTCATCGGCGCGGGCACCCACCACACCATCCTCGGCATTGGCGCGGGCATGATCGGCGCGGTGCTGGGCACGCTCGGCGGTTACCAGGCGCGCAGCCGACTGGTCGTCCGCAACGGGGGACGAGACCTGCCCGTCGCCGTCGCCGAGGATGCGATCGCGGTGCTCGGCGGTCTCGCCATCATCGCCCTGGCGTCGACCGCGTTCTGAGAGGACCGTCATGACCACCAGGTACGACGCCATCATCGTCGGCGCCGGGCAGGCCGGTCCGCCGCTGGCGGGGCGGCTGACCGCGGCGGGTCAGAAGGTGGCCGTCATCGAACGCAAGCTGGTCGGCGGCACCTGCGTCAACACCGGGTGCATCCCGACCAAGACCCTGGTGGCCAGCGCGCACGTCGCCCACTCCGCCCGCCGCAGTGCGGAATACGGCATCGGCACCGGCGACGTCGTCGTCGACATGGCGAAGGTGAAGGCGCGCAAGGACGCCATCAGCCAGGGCGACCGGGAGGGCCTCGAATCCTGGCTCGAGGGCATGGAGGGTTGCACCTTCATCCGCGGCCACGCACGCTTCGAGGGGCCCCACACCATCCGCGTCGACGACCAGGTGCTCGAGGCGGACCACGTCTTCCTCAACGTCGGCGGCCGCGCGACGGCACCGCCCATTCCCGGACTCGACGAGGTCGACTACCTCACCAACGTCGGCATCCTCGAACTCGACGTGGTCCCAGAGCATCTGGTGATCATCGGCGGCAGCTACATCGGGCTGGAGTTCGCCCAGATGTACCGCCGCTTCGGAGCGCGCGTCACCGTGGTCGAGCGTGGCCCGCGGGTGACGGCCCGCGAGGACGAGGACGTGTCCGCGGCAATTCAGGACATCCTGGAGCGTGAGGGCATCGTCGTGCACGTCGGCGCCACCGACATGCGAATCACTGCGCGGGACAACGGGTTCGATCTGTATCCGCGCGACGGTGCCGAGCCCGTCTCCGGCAGTCACCTGCTTGTGGCCACCGGCCGCCGACCCAACACCGACGACCTCGGGCTGGAGGCCGCCGGGATCGAGACCGACGCACGCGGGTACGTCGTCGTCGACGACCAGCTGCGCACCAACGTCGACGGGGTGTGGGCGATGGGGGACTGCAACGGCAAGGGCGCCTTCACCCACACTTCCTACAACGACTTCGAGATCGTCGCGGCCAATCTGCTCGACGACGACGCGCGCCGGGTCAGCGACCGGGTGCCGACCTATGCGCTGTATGTCGACCCGCCGCTGGGCCGCGCGGGCATGTCCACCGACGAGGTCCGCAAGTCCGGTCGCAAGGCGTTGGTGGGCAAGCGACTCATGACGAAGGTGGGCCGCGCCGTCGAGAAGGGCGAGACCCAGGGCTTCATGAAGGTCCTCGTCGACGCCGAGACTCAGGAGATCCTCGGCGCCTCCATCCTCGGGGTCGGCGGCGACGAAGTGGTTCAGGACATCCTGGACGTGATGACGGCCAAGCTGCCGTACACCGCGATCTCGCGCACCATGCACATCCATCCGACGGTCAGCGAGCTGCTGCCGACGCTGCTGCAGGACTTGTCTCCGCTGGAGTGAGGCGCGCTCACCGCGCGCGATGAACCACCCGACCGTCCACCATCGTCAGGGCCACACCCACCTCGCCGATGTCCTGGGCGTCGAACACGTCACGGTCCAGTGCGACGAGGTCGGCCACGTTGCCGACCTCGACGGTGCCGCAGTCGTCCTCCCAGCGATTGGCGTAGGCAGATCCCACGGTGTACGCCTGGATCGCGGTCGAGAGATCGATGGCCTCCTCGGGCACCAATGGCTCGTCGAAGACACCGGCGCCGATCGCGTGCGGGTCGGCGCGCGAACCGGTCCGGTGGACCGCGGTGTGAAGTGCCAGCAGGGGATTGGGGTCGGTCACCGGCCAGTCGCTGCCCATCGCCAGCCGTGCGCCATGCCGGGCGATGGAGGCGAACGGGAAGTGCCAGCGTTCGCGTTCGGGCCCCAAGAGCGGGAGCTTGCGCTCGACGATCTCCTTGTCGCGGCGGGCCCACAACGCCTGGATGTTGGCGATGACGCCGAGCCGGGCGAAGCGCGGGACGTCCGACGGGTCGACGACGTCCAGGTGGGCGATCTGATGCCGGCCGTCGAATTCGGGGTTCTCGCGGATGGCAGGCTCCAGCGCGTCGAGACATTCCCGGACGGCGCGGTCACCCACTGCGTGCATGTGAATCTGAAATCCCTCCGCCGCCAGACGGCGGGTGATCTGCCCCAGTTCATCGGGATCGATGAACGACAGCCCGGACGGTGCATTGCCGTCGGTCGTGCCTCGATACGGCGACAGCATGGCGGCGGTGCAGTTCTCGCAAATGCCGTCTTGCATGATCTTGACCGTTGCGGCGGTGAATCGGGAGTGTCCTGCCGCGGCGCGCCGCTCGAGAATCGTTGGCAATTGCGCCAATCCGGCTTCGGCAGACCACCACAGCGCACCGGCGACGCGGGCGGTGAGCTCGCCGGCGGCATCGGCGTCGACGTAGGTGTCCAAGATGTCGGTGAGTCCGAACGCGCTGATGCCGACGCCGGCGTCGTGCCAGCCCGTGACGCCGACGGCGTGCAGGCGCTGTTGAGCCTCGAGCAGGGCTCGGCGCAGGAAGTCTGGTGTGACGGCGGGTATCAGCGCGTTGACCGGTGCAGCGGCCTGCTCGAACAACATGCCGGTCGGTTCGCCGTCGGCGTCGCGCACCACCTGCCCACCCTCGGGATCCGGGAAGGACGCGTCGATTCCGGCTCGGCGCAGCGCGCTGCCGTTCACCCAGACCCCGTGACCGTCGTGACTGGTGAGCACGACGGGTCGATCGCCGACGACGTCGTCGACGTCGTCGCGAGTGGGGAAGCCACCCGCGAAGGCGTCGCCATACCAGCCACTTCCGGCGATCGTCTGGTCTCCCGGGTGCGCCGCGGCGTAGTCGCCGATGGCCTGGCGGTAGGCGTCCCGGTCATGGGGCAGCGTGGACAGGTCGCAGCGCAGGGCTTGGACGCCGGCTGCGACGGGGTGGGCGTGGGCGTCGACGAAACCGGGCAGCAGCGTGGCGCCCGAGAGGTCCACGACCTCGGTGCCGTCGCCGAGCAGTGCACGGTCGACACCGCGACCGACCGCCACGACCCGGCCGCCGGCAACCGACACCGTGTCGGCTGGGCGGTCGGACCCCGGCCGGAACACCGATGCGTTGGTCAGTACGTAGTCGGCCTGCACCTCGGCGATCGTGCTCGCGTCCCGAGGTGTGGTCAACACGGGGCTACATCGGCAAAAGCGATCCAAAACTCCGATTCTTTGTGATTTATCTGTGCTACCGATCACTCGATACTGGGACGACCTCAGTCAGAGCCGCACCACCTGCTCCATCGTCGAAAGTCGGTCACGCCCATGACATCACCTGTTCCCAGTCCTGAGTCCGTGGAGAGCAGGACCATCGAACACATCCCGGTCGACGAACGACACGGCCGGGCCCGTGACCTGTTCACCGTCTGGTTCGGCTCGAACATCATGCTGCTGACGATCATCACCGGCGCACTCAGTACCACGGTGTTCGGCTTGCCGCTCTGGGCCGCAGCACTTTCGGTGGTGCTCGGCAACGTCATCGGAGCCGTGGTGATGGCGCTGCACGCCGCCCAGGGGCCGCAGATGGGCGTGCCGCAAATGTTGCAGACGCGCGCGCAGTTCGGTTCCTACGGGAGCCTGCTGGTCGTGGTCCTCGTCATCTTCATGTACCTGGGCTTCTTCGCCTCCAACGTCGTGCTCGGCGGTCAGGCGCTGGCCAAGGTGACTGGTCTGCCGACGAGTTGGTCGATCGTCGTGATCGGGCTGATCAGCGTGGTGGCGACGATGGTGGGCTACCGACTCATTCACCGGGTGACCGCGGTGCTGTCGGTGGTCGCCGGCGGCGCACTGCTCATCGCGTTCGTGTGGATGGTCGGTGTCAACGGCGTCCCGGCGCAGACGTGGCATTCCGGCGGGTTCACCTGGGCTGGCTTCATGGCCACGCTATCGGTTGCCGCCTTGTGGCAGATCGCCTATGCCCCATACGTTTCGGACTACACGCGGTACATGCCCAAGGACACCGGACAACGGGCTGCGTTCTGGGGCACGTACTCGGGCTGTGTGCTGGGCTCGGTGCTGCCGATGCTGCTCGGCGTCCTCGTCGGGGCGGCGCTGCCCGACGACGACACCCTGGAGGGTCTGTCGACGCTGACCCACGGCGTGAGTACCGGGGTGTTCGCGATCTTCGCCATCGGCATCACGGCGACCAACGCGATGAACCTCTACTGCGGCACTCTCTCGACGATCACCGTGGGCCAGAACGTCTTTCCGCGCTGGAACCCCCGAGCGGGCAGCCGGGCCACGGTGTCGGTCGCCCTGTTCGTCGTCGCCCTGATTCCGGCGCTGGTGAGCGCCGACGACTTCCTGGCCAACTATGCCAACTTCCTGGCCTTGCTGCTGTGCGTGCTGATTCCCTGGACGGCCGTCAACCTCGTCGACTACTACCTCTTGCGCCACGGGGTGTACGACATCGACGCGTTGTTCGAACGCGACGGCGGTCGGTACGGCCGCTTCAACTGGGTGGCCATCGGCTGCTACTTCGCCGGGATCCTGGTGCAGATACCGTTCCTGTCCACCACGCTGTTCACCGGTTTCGTCGCCTCCGCGATTGGCGGCGTCGACGTCTCCTGGATCGTCGGACTGGCCGTCATCTGCCCGCTGTACTACGCGCTGATGAAGCCACGAATGGGTTCGTCGTCGGTGGCGGCGACGGCGGGTGTGGAGACCGTGGCGTGACTGCCCCCGCGACCCAGTCCCACTACGTCGTCGTCGGCGGCGGCACGGCGGGATGCATCGTCGCCGCTCGGCTGTCCGAGGATCCCGGTGTCACCGTCACCCTCGTCGAGCCGGGTCCCTCGGACGCCAACGAGCCTCGCGCACTGGATATTCGGCGCTGGCCGGACATGGTGGAGAGCGAATACGACCTCGACTACCGCAGTGTGCCCCAGGAGCGCGGCAATTCGCACATTCGGCAGGCGCGAATGCGCATCCTCGGCGGTTGCTCGACTGCGAACACGATGATCACGTGGCGTCCGTTGGCGGCCGACCTCGACGAGTGGGCCGCACTCGGCGTCGAGGGCTGGGATTCCGACGTGCTGAATCCGTACTTCGACGGGCTCGCCACCCCGATCAATCCCGTGGACGCCAAGGACCAGAACCCCTACCTCGCCGACGTCGTCGACGCGGCCCGCCAAGCGCTCGATTTGCCCGCCCGATCGAGATGGAACAGCGACCCCGACTTCGCCACGACGGGCCAGGGCGCGGGCTTCTTCGAGATCGGGTACACCCCCGAGAGCCATCTGCGGTCGTCGACGTCGGTGCACTACGTGCACGGAGTCGTCGGCGAACGTGACAATCTCGAGGTCCTCCATGGTCTGGCGGCCATCCGGGTGCTCCTCGAGGACGGCGCCGCGGTAGGCGTCCTGGTGCGCGACGCCGACGGGGCGGAGCGCGAGATCCGCGCGACACGGGAGGTCGTGCTGTGCTGCGGGGCCGTCGACACCCCGAAGTTGTTGCAGCTCTCCGGCATTGGTCCCAGCCGCATGCTCGTCGACGCCGGCGTCGACGTCGTCGTCGACCTGCCCGGTGTGGGGGAGAACCTCATGGACCACGCTGAGGGCCTGATCGTGTGGGAGGCGCGGCGAGACGTGCCGGACACGTGCGCAACCGGATGGGATGCCGGGGCGGCGGTGAAACTGCACGACGGTGAACCCGCCAGGCCCGACGTCCTGATGCACTTCCCGGTCGAGGCCTGGGCCGTCCACGCCGTCACCTACGGCGTGACGCTGCCCGATCGGATCGTGGCGATCGCGCCCAACGTGGCCAAGCCGAAGAGTCGGGGTCGGGTGTGGATCACCAGCAGCGACCCCGGGCAGGCTCCGAGCATCGACTACGGGTACTTCACCGATCCCGACGGCGCCGACGAGGCCACGTTGATCGCCGGCATCAGGCTGGCCCGCAGGGTCGCCGCCGCGTCGCCGATGTCGGAGTGGATCGGGCGCGAGGTGTTCCCCGGCGCCGAGCTGACCACCGACGAGGAACTGTCACCGCCGCTGCGAGCCACCCATCAGACCGTGTACCACGTCTCGGGAACGTGCCGGATGGGAGCCGCCGACGATCCGATGGCGGTCCTGGACTCGCACCTGCGGGTGCGGGGAGTGGTCGGGTTGCGGGTCGTGGACGCGTCGGTGTTCCCGACCATTCCGTCGGTGAATCCCGTCGGCACGGTCATGACGGTCGCCGAGCGGGCCGCCGTCCTGATCGCCGCCGACGGGGCGCGAGAGAAGCCCACCGAGGACGCCGCCGAAAGAGTCACCGTCACAACTTAATCCACGTGGTCTTGAGTCCGGTGTACTTCTCCAGCGCGTGCAGGGACAGGTCGCGGCCGAACCCGGACTGCTTGAATCCGCCGAAGGGTGTCTGAGCGCTCAACGCGTCGACGGTGTTCACCGACACCGTGCCCGCCCGCAGTGCGCCGGCGACGTTGTGGGCACGGCGCAGATCGTTGGTCCACACCGAGGCCGCCAACCCGTAGACGGAGTCGTTGGCCGCGCGGATCGCCTCGTCGTCGTCGGTGAACGTGCGCACTGCGAGAACCGGTCCGAAGACTTCGTCGGTGACCAGCTCGGCCGACGGACTGAGTCCGGTGATCACGGTGGGCTCGAAGAAGCAGCCGCGGCCGTCGACGGTGTCGCGCTGCCCGCCAACCCGGACCTGGCCCTCGGTCCTGGCTCGGTCGACGAAGCCGAGAACGTGGCTCGTGTGGGCCTCGTCGACGATGGCACCCTGGGTCGCCGCGGGGTCGAGTGGATTGCCGGGGCGCATCGCCGCCGCGCGCTCGACCAACTCGCCGACGACGCCATCCGCGATCGAGGCCTGCAGCAGCAGCCGTGAGTTCGACGAGCAGACCGCCCCCTGGTTGTAGAAGGCGCCGAACAGGGCCATCTCGACGGCCTGATCCAGATCGGCGTCGGCGAAGACGATGTTGGGGCTCTTGCCGCCGCATTCCAGCCACACCTGCTTGAGGTTCGAGTCGGCGGCGTAGCGCAGGAATCGCTTGCCGGTTGCGGTCGAACCGGTGAAGGCAAGCACGTCGACGTCCTGGTGCAAGCCCAGTGCGGCTCCGGCGGTGTCGCCATGGCCGGGGACGACGTTGAGCACTCCCGGTGGGAGGCCCGCCTCGGTGGCCAGTTCGGCGAGGCGCAGCGACGAAAGCGGTGCCCGCTCGGACGGCTTGAGCACGACGCTGTTGCCTGCGGCCAGCGCCGGGGCGACCTTCCACACGGCGAGGTCCAGCGGGAAGTTCCAGGGCGTGACGGCACCGACGACGCCGAGCGGTTCCCGGGTGACGAGCGCGAGATTGCCGGGCTCCGTCGGCGCGATCTCTCCGTTGATCTTGTCGAGCGCTTCGCCGTAGTAGGCGAATAGCGCTGCGGCCGAGGGCACGTCGACGGTGTAGGCCTCGCCGACGAGCTTCCCCATGTCCAGCGAGTCGAGCAGCGCAAGCTCGACGGCGTTCTCGTTGACCAGATCGGCGAGCCGCAGCAGCACCCGTCGTCGGTCGCCCGCGGAGCTGCGGGACCAGTCGCCCGCTTCGAAGGACGCACGCGCGGAGGCCACCGCTGCGTCGACGTCGACGGATTGCGCCGAGGCGACACTGGTCAGCACCTCACCCGTGGCGGGGTTGACCGAGTCGAACGTCTCACCGGATTCGGCGGGTCGGAACCCGCCGTCGACGTAGATCTCGTTGCGCGGTCGGATGGCGGCGGCCCGTTCGGTCCAGTCGGCCAGGGTCGTCGGTGCGGCGTTCGTGGTCATGGTGTCTCAACACTGAAGCGTTCTCGGTCACCTGTACAACAGAGGTTTCCGAACCCTAAGATCGATTTCTCCTATGCGGAAGGCGCTGCGTGGCGGACTACACCCTGCGGCAACTCGAGTACTTCGTCGCCGTCGCCGAGGCCGGTAGCGTCACCCGGGCGGCGGCCGCCGTCCACCTGTCCCAGTCGGCGATGTCGGCCGCACTGGCCGACCTCGAGACCGCACTGTCGGTCCAACTGCTCGTGCGGCACCACGCCAGAGGCATCAGCCTCACGCCGGCGGGCAAGGAACTGCTCGTCGCCAGTCGGCAATTGTTGGCGTCGGCCACCGATCTGCGGACCGTCGCCCAGGGCTTGGGAACCTCGCTCAGCGGAACCCTCTCGATTGGCTGCTTCGAGGTCGTCGCGCCCTATCTCCTGCCCGAATTGCTCTCCGTGGCAGCCGAGAAGCTGCCGAAGTTGCACCTGCAGACCACCGAGGTGGATCTCGCCGACCTCGCCGAGGGCGTCGCCGACGGCACCTTCGAACTCGGCATCGGCTACGACCTCGTCGAAGACCCCCGATTGAAGCGGTGGCCGCTGTTCACCCTGCCGCCCTACGTGCTGGTGGCCGGGTCCCACCGCTTGGCCGAACGCGAGCAGGTCGACCTCGCCGAGCTGGCAGACGAGCCGATGGTGCTGCTCGACCTGCCACACAGCCGCGACTACTTCCAGCGAGTGTTCGCCGAAGCGGGTGTCTCGCCGAACATCCGCTACCGGTCGACGACCGTGGAGACGTGCCGCGCGTTGGTGGGGCGCAACCTGGCGTACACGGTCCTGAACCTTCACGCGGCCGTCCCGGTCGCGCTGGACGGTCATCCGGTCGCGGCGGTGCCGATCAGCGGCGAGCCGCCGGCGCTGACGGTCGTCCTGCTCGACTCGGCCGCGGCCCGCTCGACGCGCCGTGCCAGCGTGGTCGCCGAACTCTGCAGGAGCCTGTTCGCCGACAAGAGCGACGTCTGAGCACGCTAAATCGGATTCCCCGATCCCATGCATCGGAACTATGCGCTGTACAGATGTAGAGGGCGGGCCGACGATGGAATCGCGAACGCATCCGTCGAATGCAGTGGAGGACACGGTGGTGAGCCACGATATCGAGGTGCTGGTCGTCGGTGCCGGCCAAGCAGGCATCGCGATGAGCGAGCACCTCAGTGCCGGCGACGTGCCGCACCTCGTCGTCGAGCGCGACCGCATCGCCGAACGGTGGAGGTCGTGGCGGTGGGACTCGCTGGTCGCCAACGGCCCCGCGTGGCACGACCGGTTTCCCGGTCTCGAGTTCGACATCGCCCCCGACGCGTTCGCCGGCAAGGAGCGCGTCGCCGACTATCTCGAGGCCTATGCGACCAAGTTCGACGCCCCGGTCCGGACCGGGGTTCAGGTGAACTCGGTTCGAAAGATGGAGGGCAAGAGTGGATTTCACGTCGAGACCTCCGACGGTGACCTGAACGCCCGCTTCGTCGTCGCCGCAACGGGAGCGTTTCAGAAACCCGTCGTGCCGGCGGTGATTCCCGAGACCTCCGGGCTGCACCAGATCCATTCCAGCGCCTATCGCAATCCGCAACAGCTCCCCGACGGTGCGGTGCTGGTGATTGGCGCCGGATCCTCGGGTGTGCAGATCGCCGACGAACTGCAGCAGTCCGGGCGTCAGGTGTATCTGGCCGTCGGGCCCCACGACCGACCGCCGCGCAGCTACCGGGGGCGCGACTTCTGTTGGTGGCTTGGCGTATTGGGCAAGTGGGACGCCGCCGCGCCGCCCCGCGGTGCGGAGCACGTCACCATCGCCGTCAGCGGCGCCCACGGTGGCCACACCGTCGACTTCCGGAATTTGGCGGCCAGTGGGATCACGCTCCTGGGCATGGCTGGTGACTACGCCGACGGCGTGCTGACCATCGCGCCGGATCTGCGCGCCAACATCGACGCCGGCGACGCGAACTACCTGTCGATGCTCGACGAAGCCGACGCCTACGTCGCGCGCAACGGTCTCGATCTTCCCGAGGAGCCCGAAGCTCGCGTCTTCGCTCCCGATCCGGAGTGCGGGTCCGACCCGATCGGTCGACTCGACCTCGCCGCCGCCGGAATCACCACGGTCATCTGGGCGGTCGGGTTCGCGTTCGACTACGACTGGCTGCAGGTCGACGCCTTCGACTCCAACGGACGGCCGCGACACCAGCGAGGTGTGTCCACCGAGGCGGGGATCTACTTCCTCGGGCTGCCGTGGCAGTCCCGGCGCGGCTCGAGCTTCATCTGGGGGGTGTGGCACGACGCCAAATACCTCGCGGATCAGATTGCCATCCAGCGCAGCTACCTGGCCTACGAGGCCCCCCGAACGGAAGGGATTCTGGGCTGATGATCGATGCCACGCCACAGGGCGCGACCCACCGCAGGATTCGCCCCTTCAACACCAAGGACACCTACCCGGAGCAGAACCTCGACAACGACCTGTGCCAAGCCGTCGTCGCCGGCGGTGTGGTGTACCTCCGCGGACAGATCGGACAGGATCTCGACACCCGCGAATCGGTCGGCATCGGGGACGTCGAGGCGCAGGCCGAGAAGGCCATGGCCAACATCGCGATGCTGCTCGAGGAGGCCGGCAGCAGCGTCGGCGACATCGTCAAGGTCACCGTGTACCTCGTCGACGTTCGTTACCGCGAAACGGTGTACCGCGTGATGGGCCGCTGGCTCAAGGGCGTCTACCCGGTGTCCACCGGGCTGGTCGTCAGCGCCCTGGCCCGGCCGGAGTGGCTCGTCGAGATCGACGCCACCGCGGTGCTCAGCCAGTCCGCGGGTCGGTCGTGACGTTCTCCCTCGTGGTGCGCGACGGCACCGCGTTCGGCATGGTGGTGTGCTCGTCCAGCCCGGCCGTCGCCTCCCGGTGCGTGCACCTGCGGGCCGGAGTCGGCGCCGTCGCCAGCCAAAACGTCACCAATCCTCGGCTGGGCGCCGTGGCGCTCGACGAATTGGCCACCGGGGCCGACGCGGCTGCCGCCCTCGCGGCGACCGTCGCAGGAGAAGAACACCCCCAGTACCGGCAGTTGATCGTGGTCGACCGCACCGGGAACACCGCCGTGCACACGGGAGCCGAGGCCCTCGGCATCCGCCACGAGGTGACCGCGCCCGATCGTGCGGCGGCAGGCAACATGCTCCACGACCGCGACGTCGTCACCGCCCTGATCGGCGGGTACGCCGACTCGACGGCGCCCACGCTCGAGCAGCGACTGCTCGACGGACTACACGCTGCGGTCACCGCGGGTGGCGAAGCAGGCCCGGTGCACTCCGCCGGGCTGCAGGTGGTCGACGACGTGCCGTGGCCCGTGACCGATCTGCGCGTCGACTGGCACGACGATCCGATCGGCGAACTGCAACGGCTGTGGCTGTTGTGGGACCCCGTCAAGGCCGATTACCGCACGCGCGGCCTCGACCCCACTGCCGCACCGTCCTACGGAGTACCCGGAGACCGATGACCGCCATCGACGACGCCGTCCGCGCGGCGTGCGACCGCACCACCGACCGCATCCTGGCGCTCTCCCACGACCTGCACGCGCATCCCGAGGTGGCCTGGGAGGAAGTTCGATCCTGCGCACGCGTCGCCGGTGACCTCGACGACGCCGGCTTCACGGTGTCTGAGCACTTCACCGGCTTGCCAACCGCCTTCGCGGCCAGAATCGGGACGGGGCCGCTGCACCTTGCGGTCTGTGCCGAGTACGACGCCCTGCCCGGCCTCGGCCACGCCTGCGGGCACAACGTCATCGCGGCGATCTCCAGCGGTGCCGCCATGGCCCTCGCCCCCTACGTCGACGACCTCGGCATCACGCTGACGGTCCTCGGCACCCCGGCCGAAGAAGGCGGCGGTGGCAAGATCGAGATGCTGGAGCGCGGCGGATTCGACGGTGTCCACGCTGCCGCGATGGTGCACCCGGGCCCGGTCGACGTGGCGCGTGCCGAGCCGTATGCGGTGTCGCACAGCCACATTCGCTATGACGGCAAGGCTGCGCACGCAGCGGCGTATCCCGATCGTGGCGTCAACGCCGCCGATGCCTTCACCATCGCCCAGGTCGCCATCGGCATGCTGCGCCAGCAGTTGCCGAACGACGTCCGGGTGCACGGGGTGATGACGAACGGGGGAGAGGCACCCAACGCCATCCCGCAACGCACCGAGGGGCGCTGGTACGTCCGCGCTGGGACGCTCGCCGAACTCGCCGGCCTCGAGCAGCGGGTCAACCGTTGCTTCGAGGCCGGTGCGCTGGCAACGGGCTGCGAGTTGACGATCACCCCGGAGAGCAAGCCCTACGCGGAGTTTCGCACCGACGACGGTCTGCTGGGCCACTACGTCCGCCGCGCCGAGGAGATCGGCCGACGGTTCAGTTCGGGTGCCGACTCCCTGATGAACCGGGCCTCCACCGACATGGGCAACGTCTCGCAACGCATCTCGGCGATCCACCCGTACATCGGCATCAATTCGCTGCCCGCGGTGAACCATCAACTCGAGTTCGCCGCCGCCGCGGTCACCGCCGCCGCCGATCGGGCCGTGACCGACGGCGCTCGCGCACTGGCGCTGACACTGCTCGACGCCGCGTCCGACCCGGCCACCCGTGACCGACTCCTCACCGGTGCGGTGTCATGACCACGGCGCTGACCCGCCTCGAGCACGACCTGCTCGGCGACTACGAGGTTGCCCACGAGGCCTACTACGGCGTGCACACGGCGAGGGCAGTAGCGAACTTCGCCATCACGGGGACGCCCATCTCGAGCCATCCCGAGCTCGTGGTCGCCCTGGCGTGCGTCAAACTCGCTGCGGCCAGGGCGAATCGACGCCTTGGCCTCCTCAACGCCGAACACTGCGACGCGATCGTCGCCGCATGCGAGGAGATCAGGGCCGGCGAGCTCCACGACCACTTCGTCGTCGACGTCATCCAGGGTGGCGCAGGCACGTCGACCAACATGAACGCCAACGAGGTCGTCGCCAACCGGGGGCTCGAGCTGCTCGGGCACCAGCGTGGCGACTACCGCCATCTGCATCCCCTTGAACACGTCAACCTGGGGCAGAGCACCAACGACGTATACCCGACCGCGGTCAAGATCGGGCTGCAGTTCGCCGTGCACCGGCTGCGAGTCGCGATGGCCGCACTGGTGACGGCGTTCGCGGACAAGGCCGTCGAGTTCGGCGGTCACCTCAAGATGGGGCGCACCCAGCTGCAGGACGCCGTGCCGATGACGCTGGGCCAGGAGTTCGGCAGCTACGCGGTGATGGTGGGCGAAGACGCCGACCGGCTCGGCGAGGCGGTCACGCTGATCTCCGAGATCAACCTCGGGGGCACGGCGATCGGCACCGGTCTCAACGCCCCGCGTGGCTATGCCGAGGCCGTATGTGAGGAGCTGTGCGCCGTCACCGACCTCTCGCTGGTGACGGCGTCCAACCTGGTCGAGGCGACGCAGGACGTCGGCGCATTCGTCCAGCTGTCCGGCGTGCTCAAGCGCACGGCGGTCAAGCTCTCGAAGATCTGCAACGACCTTCGCCTCTTGTCGTCGGGGCCGCGGGCCGGGTTCGGCGAGATCAACCTGCCTGCGGTGCAGGCAGGTTCGAGCATCATGCCCGGCAAGGTCAACCCCGTCATTCCGGAAGTGGTCAACCAGGTGGCCTTCGAGGTGGTCGGCAACGACATCGCGATCAGCATGGCCGCCGAGGGCGGCCAGTTGCAGCTCAACGCCTTCGAACCCATCATCGCGCACAGCCTGTTCGAATCGCTCGCGCACCTGACCGCCGCGTGTGACACGTTGCGAACGCGGTGCGTGGTGGGCATCACCGCCAACGTCGCGCACATGCGGGCCGCCGTCGAGCACTCGATCGGTCTGGTGACCGCGCTCAACCCCCACATCGGTTACGAGGCTGCCACCCGGTTGGCCGCCGACGCCCTGAACTCCAATTCCGACATCGCGTCGCTGGTGCTCGACCGCGGATTGCTGACCCCCTCCGAGCTCGAATCGATCCTTCGACCCGACAACCTGACCGGGTGTGTCCACGCCTTTGGAGACTCGTGAGCGACGGGGTCACCATCGGACTGGCGCAATGGCTCTCGCGGTGTGGCGACGCCGAGCACAACCTGAGCAGCGCAACGGGTTTCGTCGCCGAACTGGCTCGGCGTGGCTGCGGCCTGGTGGTCCTGCCGGAGCTGTGGCCCTGCGGGTACGATCCGGCGACCCTGGCCCGTGACGCCAGGGCGGCGGCCGAGCCCCTCGACGGCCCGCGGGGCGACGCGCTGTCGGCCGCGGCGCGTGAGCACGGGCTCTGGTTGTTCGCGGGCTCGGTGCCCGAACTCGACGGCGAAGCATTGCACAACACCGCCGTCGTGTACGGACCCGACGGTCGGCTCGCGGTCGCCCACCGGAAGGTCCATCTCTACACCCCGTTGGACGAGGGCGACGTCTTCGACCCAGGTGAGCGGCCGACGACCCTCGACGTCGACGGCATTGGGACCGTAGGCATCAGCACCTGCTTCGACGGAGACCACCCCTCCTACGCGCGTCGCCTGAACCGTCTCGGTGCCAGGGTGGTCGTCGCACCGTGCGCTTACGAGACCGGCGCCGAATCGTGGTGGGACGTCCTGTATCCGGCCAACGCGCTGGTGAACGGGCAGTGGTGGATCATGGTCAACCAGTGTGGTGGCGACCTGTTCGGCAAGAGCCGCATCATCGCGCCGGACGGCGCGATCGTGGCAGAAGCGCCGCGCGTCGGCGACGGCGCCGACTCCGAGTTGCTGGTGGCCACCGTGGATCTGGCCGCCGGGATACGCGACGCGGATGCGACCGCGAGCGCCCTCTGGGCCTGAGTACGTCTAGCGCGGCATCACCAGCAGGGTCTGCGCCGAGGTGCCGATGAAGCCGTCGCGGTCGAAGATCTCGGCGGTGGTGACGCCGATGCCGTCGGGTCCGATCGACCCGCGCGCCCGCACCGCGAAGTCCTCCCCGCGCGGCAACCGGTGCAGGTGCACCGCGGTGTCGGTGTTCATGAACGTGTAGCGGGCCGGATCCAGCTGCGCGCCAACGCCGTTGGCGGAGTCGACCACCAGGGCCATCCGCTGCAGGTCGGTGACGGGCTCGTCGTCGACGAGGGGCAGGAGCGAGCGCAGCCAGGCCACCGACGCGCCGCCGTCGCCGACGGTTTGGCGCCGCCAGGTCACCGATTCCAGGTAACCCGGTGCGCCGTCCCACCCGTGCGCGTCGGTCGACTGCTCGCCCTCGGTGAGCGGGGGATGACGGTCGAAGGCGACCGCGGCGGTGTCGCCGACGGCCAGCATCCAGGCCGACAGGGTGGCCACGGCCCGCCAACTGCCGTCCGGGCGTTGGGCAGACATCTCGGCCTGGTGCAACGAGATTCGCGACCCTGGGCGCTGCACCCACGAACGCACGCGCACCGGCGCCACGGGGATGGCGCCGAGAATGTCGAGGAGCAACCGGCCGATCCGCTGCCCGGAGCCCGCGGCCTGATCCTCCAGGAGTCGGGTCATCAGGGCCAGCGGCGGCGAACCGTGCTGGATCGTCGAATCCCAATTGCTCGCCGTGTACTTCGTGCTGTCGAACAGATGGGTGTCGCCGTCGGCGCCGAGTCGTCGGTAATAGCTGTCGGTCATGCCGCCGGCTCCGCGTGGTCGGTCCCCGTCGGCCAACCGGGGTACGGCGGCGGCGTACCACCGAACGTCGGGCAGTGGCGATGATGGGCGCACCAGTCGCACATCCGCGACGGCTTGGGCCGAAAGTCGCCGGTCTCGCCGGCGCTTTGAATGGCCTGCCACATCGCCATCAGCGTCCTCTCGAAGCGCACCAGTTCGTCGAGGTCGGGCGTGTAGTCCAAGACTTGACCGTCGGCGAGGTACAGCAGGCGAAGCCGGGCGGGCAACACCCCGCGCGACCGCAGCAGGGCCACGGCGTAGAACTTCATCTGGAACAAGGCCTTGGCCTCGGCTGCCTCGCGGGTGGCCGAGGGCGCCTTGCCGGTCTTGTAGTCCACCACCCGCAACTCTCCGGTGGGGGCGACGTCGATGCGGTCGACGAAGCCGCGCAGCAGCGTGCCGTCGGACAGCTCGACCTCGACGCGCTGTTCGCAGCTCTCCGGGTCGAACCGCGTCGGGTCCTCCAGGCGGTAGTAACCCGCCACCAGCGCCCTAGCCTCCTCGAGCAACCTGTCTCGCATGGCCGGGTCCACGTCCCCGGTCAGCTCGGGGCGCGCCGCGGCCATCTCCTCCCACGCCGGCTCGACCAGCGTCGTCGCGGTGCCGGGGACTCGGCTGGCCGCGGGCAGTGCGTAGAGCAGCTCCAAGGCGCCGTGTACCACCGTCCCGCGCATCTGGGCGGGTGAGGAGGGCTCCGGCAGGCGGTCGATGGCGCGCAGCCGATACAACAGCGGACACTGCTTGAAATCGCTGGCCCGCGACGGCGACAACGCGGGACGCCGAATCGGGGCCTCCGTGGGCATCGGGGCCGATGACGCCACCGCCTGCTCGCTCACCGTGATCTCCCTCCGCTCCCGTCGTCGCTGCCGTGCCACGGGCAGCCTATGACGCTCGACCGACAACCCCGCCCACCGGCGTCGGCGGGTCTGCTGGCAGGCTCAGCGGCTGTGAAACGCACCGGGCCGTTCGACGTCGGCGACCGTGTCCAGCTGACCGACGCGAAGGGCAAGCACTACACGATGGTGCTCAGCGCGGGCGGCGAGTACCACACCCACCGCGGCGGCATCCCGCACGATTCGGTGATCGGGCAGCCCGAGGGCAGCGTGGTCAAGTCCGCCAACGGCGACTCGTTCCTGGTGCTGCGGCCGCTGCTCATGGACTACGTCCTGTCCATGCCCCGCGGCGCGCAGGTGATCTACCCGAAGGACGCCGCGCAGATCGTGCACGAAGGCGACATCTTTCCTGGCGCGCGTGTCCTGGAGGCCGGTGCCGGCTCGGGCGCGCTGACGTGCTCGCTGCTGCGGGCCGTCGGGCCGCAGGGCACCGTGGTGTCCTACGAGCTTCGCGAGGATCACGCCGAGCACGCCGAACGCAACGTGGTCACGTTCTACGGCGAGCGGCCGGCGAATTGGGACCTGCGGATCGCCGACCTCACCACCTACGACGGGCCTCAGGTCGACAGGGCGGTGCTGGACATGCTGGCGCCGTGGGAGGTGCTCGAGGCCGTTGCGGGCGCTCTGGTGTCCGGCGGTGTGCTGATGGTCTACGTCGCCACGGTGACGCAGTTGTCGCGGATCGTGGAGGCGCTGCGGGAGCAGCTGTGTTGGACCGAGCCGCGAGCGTGGGAGTCACTGCAGCGGGGGTGGGACGTCGTCGGCCTTGCCGTGCGCCCACAGCACTCGATGCGCGGCCATACCGCGTTCCTGGTCAGTGCGCGCAAGTTGGCGCCCGGCACGGTGACGCCCGCGCCGTACCGGCGCAAGCGGCCCGCGGTCTAACCCGGCGGCGGCGCTGGCGGAGGTGGTGGCGGTGGCGTCGCACCGACGAGCGGCAGCAGTTGGTCGGCGGTCCGCTTGCTGAGCTGCCAGGTGTCGCGGACGGGGGCGAACTCCATGGGAAATGTGAAGGGGCGCACCTGCGGATCGGGTGAGCCAATGGTCACCGTGGCGACCACGTGGCCGGGTTCGCCAGCCCACCGAAGGTCGGTCGCGTCCACGGTCAGCGGGGCGAATCCGCTGGCGACGAGGGCCTCGCCGAAGTTCTTCAGCGCGGGCACGTCGTCGGCCGTGGCGTACTGCACCAGGGCGACCTTCTGCTCGGCCGGCACCGTCGGATCGGCCAACCGGTAGAGGACGCCCGTCAATTGATCCGGCGACGGCAACGGCGCGACCGTGGGCAGAGCAGGACGCATGGTTCCGGTCGCGGGAGGCGCGCTCTGCGGCCCAGCCGCCTGAGGCGGGTCGGCGCACCCGCCAAGCCAGAGCGCCGCCACCAAGGTGACGGCGCTCAGGACGGGTGCGCGGCTGGTCAGGTCAGCCCTGCGAGGACAGCAGCGCCAACGCCGACTGCTTGGAGATCTGCCATCCGGTGGGGCTGGGGCCGGCGACGAAGGTCACCGGTTCGGTCTTGGTGGCACCGGTGTTCGCGGTGGCCGTGACGTTCGCTGTGGCGGTCGTGCCGTCCGAGTCGACGTCGGCGACGACGAAACTCAGCGGGAAGTAGCCCTTGGCGGCTGCCTTGCTGTACTCCCGGTCGGCGGCGATGCCCTCGATGCGGCCCAGGCCGCCCTCGATGTACGTGCCCTTGGCGCCGGAGAAGGAGCCACCACCGGCGAGCCCGTTGAGGGTCTGCAGCAGGGGCGCCTGGAGGTCGGGTGCCGGCGCCTGGGGCATCGGGATGCCCAAGACCACGGGCTGTACGACGGCCGTGGACGGTGACGCGCCCGAACCGAGGTTCGATGCAACGGACGTCACACCACCCGCTGCTCCGGCTACGACGGCTGCTGCTGCCATGCCGGTAACGAGGGTTTTCAGGATCACGGCTGTCCTTTCGATCGGCCTAACTCGTCAATGAGGCTAACAGTGTTGCTGGTGTGTCGAATTCCTACACGACGCACAAAGACTGAATCGCCGGTAGCGTTGAAGGTGTTACTGCACCAACTTTCGGTGCGGGGAGGGGCGCAACATGAGTGAGTCACAGCCCATGTCCAGTGGCGAGGCTGCCGAATTGGAAGAGCTGCGCCGCGAAGCCGCCGCGCTTCGCGAGCAGCTCGAACGCTCGGTGGGGTCCGACAGTGGCCTTCGAAGCGCACGAGACGTGCACCAGCTCGAGGCCCGCATCGACTCCTTGGCGGCCCGCAACGCCAAGCTGATGGACACGCTCAAGGAAGCACGTCAGCAGTTGCTGGCGTTGCGCGAAGAGGTGGACAGACTGGGCCAGCCGCCCAGCGGCTACGGCGTCCTGCTCGGCACTCACGAGGACGACACGGTCGACGTGTTCACCTCCGGTCGCAAGATGCGGCTGACGTGCTCGCCGAACATCGAGGTCAAGGATCTCAAGCAGGGCCAGACGGTCCGGCTCAACGAGGCCCTCACGGTCGTCGAGGCCGGCACCTACGAGTCCGTCGGCGAGATCAGCACCCTGCGCGAGATCCTCGGCGACGGCCACCGCGCCCTGGTCGTCGGTCACGCCGACGAGGAGCGCATCGTCTGGCTCGCCGAACCCCTGGTCGCCGCGGAGTTCCTGGTGGAGGACCCGGACGCGGAGCCGTCCGACGACGACTGGAAGCCCCGCAAGCTGCGCCCTGGCGACTCGCTGCTGGTGGACACCAAGGCCGGTTATGCCTTCGAGCGCATCCCCAAGGCCGAGGTCGAGGATCTGGTGCTCGAGGAAGTGCCCGACGTGAGCTACCACGACATCGGTGGTCTGACGCGTCAGATCGAGCAGATCCGCGACGCCGTGGAGTTGCCGTTCCTGCACAAGGACCTCTACCGCGAGTACTCGCTGCGGCCCCCGAAGGGCGTGCTGCTCTACGGGCCGCCCGGGTGCGGCAAGACGCTCATCGCCAAGGCGGTGGCCAACTCGTTGGCCAAGAAGATGGCCGAGGTCCGTGGCGAGGACGCCCGCGAGGCGAAGTCGTACTTCCTCAACATCAAGGGCCCCGAGCTGCTCAACAAGTTCGTCGGCGAGACCGAGCGCCACATCCGCTTGATCTTCCAGCGTGCGAGGGAGAAGGCCTCCGAGGGCACGCCGGTGATCGTGTTCTTCGACGAGATGGACTCGATCTTCCGGACCCGTGGCACCGGCGTCAGCTCCGACGTCGAGACCACCGTGGTGCCGCAGCTCCTCAGCGAGATCGACGGCGTCGAGGGCCTGGAGAACGTCATCGTCATCGGCGCCTCCAACCGCGAGGACATGATCGACCCGGCGATCCTGCGGCCCGGCCGCTTGGACGTCAAGATCAAGATCGAGCGGCCGGACGCCGAGGCGGCCCAGGACATCTTCTCCAAGTACCTGACCGAGGACCTGCCGGTGCACGCCGACGATCTCGCTGAGTTCGGCGGTGACCGCGGTGCGTGCGTGA
The DNA here is from genome assembly GCF_025823185.1 of Mycobacterium yunnanensis. GTDB lineage: Bacteria > Actinomycetota > Actinomycetes > Mycobacteriales > Mycobacteriaceae > Mycobacterium > Mycobacterium yunnanensis. Next base: position 68,129 of record NZ_JACKVK010000013.1, on the reverse strand, counting down.
AGGCGATGATCGAGAAGGTCGTCGAGCGGATGTACGCCGAGGTCGACGAGAACCGCTTCCTCGAGGTCACCTACGCCAACGGTGACAAGGAAGTCATGTACTTCAAGGACTTCAACTCCGGCGCGATGATTCAGAACGTCGTCGACAAGGCCAAGAAGTTCGCGATCAAGTCGGTCCTGGAGACCGGGCAGCACGGTCTGCGCATCCAGCACCTGCTCGACTCGATCGTCGACGAGTTCGCCGAGAACGAGGACCTGCCCAACACCACCAACCCGGACGACTGGGCCAGGATTTCGGGCAAGAAGGGCGAGCGGATCGTGTACATCCGCACGCTGGTCACCGGCAAGAGCTCCAGCGCCAGCAGGGCCATCGACACCGAGTCGAACCTGGGGCAGTACCTCTAGACCCTGGCGTTCACCTGCAGGTAGGCGTCGCGCCCCGCGAGGCTCACCGCGACGTCGGCGATCAGCGGGTCGAAGAAGCGTTGCCGATACAGCGGGTCGACGCTGGTGCTGACGGTGAAGTACAGGCCGGAGAGCACCGCGACGAACAGCGACATGTGCACCGTCGTCTGCGGGATGGGGATGTGGATTCCGAACCACGTTCCCGCGCACGGAGGTTGACCCACTGCGCAGCTCTGCTCGGCCGACCACAGGACGGCGACGTCGTCGGGCACCGCGACGATGCCCAAGGCCAGGAAGAACGCGAACACGCCCGCGGTGAAGAACACCACCTGGATGGCCTGGGACACCACCATGACGGCGGCGACGTTGATCTGCTCGGCGCGTGAGAGCGGGGTGCGGGGAATCCGGTCACCCGCCGGCACCGCCAGCGGGGTCCCGGTCAGCAGGCTGGCTTGGTCGGTCTCCCCGGCGCGGTCCTCCCGCAGCGCGCGTACCTCGTCGCGGATGGTCGTTACCACGAACGCAAGGGCGACGACGGCGAAGAAGCCGATGACCTGCCACAGCCGCTGGCGCGTCATGCGCGCGGCGAGCTGCCAGAGCTCGCCGGTGAAGTAGACCACCACCGTCAGCATCAGCAGGGGCAGGGCACGGCTCATCAGCGTGCCGAGGGCGCCGAGCTGCACCCAGGCGAAGCGGAACGCCCAGGCCGCGATCGACCCGAAGCCGACATAGGTGAGCCAGATCGCGAGCACCGTGATGACGACGAACGCCGGCGCCTCGGCTGCGGCGGCGGGCGACCACCCGCTGACCGTCACCGGCATGACGACCACGAAGATCGCCATGACCACCAGGGCCGCCGTCCGCCGGCCCCTCTCGCCGCGGGTGGTGTCGAGGCGGTGCAGCAGGTACAGCGCGAACGGCGCGGCGAGCAGGACGACGGCAATCACGCCCAGCCGCACGGCATACCCGTAGTCGGGAGAATCGCCGGTCACTTCGGCCAGCAGCATCGTCACCGCCGTGAGCGCCCCCACGCCACTGACCATCGGCGCCGAGCGCTCGATCAGATGCCGCGAGCGCACCCGCCGGGTCAGCACCAGCGGCAGGCCACGATGCAGAAACCACTCGTGGACCTGCTGCATGTCGGGCACGGCAAACATTGTGATGGACTGGTCACCGCTATGGCGAGACGGCGCACTGCGGAGTGGGGCATCTCGGCGCGGTCGGCACTGGTCGCGGCGACGGTCGCTTCGTCGCCCTTGGCATCGCCGGGGCCGGGCTCGCGGCGATTCTCTACCGCACCATGCTCTCGGGCGTCGACACCGCGGCGGCCACCAGGGTCAGCGAGATCTCGACCCAGCTCACCGCCCGCGGCGTCGCCGGCCTGGATCCGATCCTGCTGAGCACCGACCAGCGCATCGTGGCAGTGCAGGTGATCGGCGGGGACGGCGCGGTGCTGCGGCGGTCACCGGCGGCCCCCGCCACGCCGCTTGTCGCGATGAGCGACGTCGGCGACGGGATTCGCATCGGCATGCCCGAGGTGTCCACGCCGTTCGACCGCGTCCGCTTCAGCGCCCAAACGGTCACCGGCCCCGACGGCCGGTACACCGTGGTGGTCGGGGAGGGCACCGCCACGATTGCGTCGACCATCTGGGCGGTCGTCGTCGCGCTGGGCATCGCCGCGCCCGTGGTAATCCTGGTGTCCGGGGTGGCGACCTACGTGCTGGTCCACCGGTCCATGCGATCGGTCGACGACATCCGGTCCAGGGTCGCCGAGATCACCACCTCCGATCTGGCCGAACGGGTTCCGGTGCCCGACAGTCGCGACGAGATCGCGGCCCTTGCGGTGACGATGAACGAGATGCTGGCCCGCATCCAAGCGGGTCACGAGGCGCAGAAGCGCTTCGTCGGCGACGCCTCACACGAACTGAGGAGCCCGCTGACGACCATCATCTCGGCGCTGGAGGTGGTCGTCGCCCACCCCGAGGTGCTCAGCGACGATCAGGCCGGCGACCTGGTCACCACGACGCTGATGCCCGAGGCCCTGCGCATGAAGGTGCTCATCGACGACCTTCTGCTGCTGGCCAGGGCCGACGAGCGGGGGCTGGAGATCGCCCGTGAGGACGTCGACCTCGACGATCTGGTGGCCGAGGAACTCGAGCGGCTACGCCGCGAGACGACGCTGGACGTCCAGGGTGAGCTGGAGCCGGCCCGGTTGACCGGAGATCCCGCCGCGCTGTCGAGGGTTCTGCGCAACCTGCTCGACAACGCCGTACGGCACGCGGCCTCGCGCGTTCGGGTCTCCGTGCGGGGCGGCGCCGACGCGGTCTTGGTCACCGTCGCCGACGACGGGCCTGGCATCCCGCCCGAGGACCGCGAGCGCGTCTTCGACCGCTTCGTCCGGCTGGACTCCGACCGGTCCAGAAGCGCAGGCGGTTCGGGTCTGGGCCTGGCGATCGTGCGGGAGATCGTCGCGGCTCACGGCGGCCAGGTGGAGGTCGGCCAGGGCATCGGCACCGGAACGTCGGTGACGGTTCAGCTGACGCCGTCGGAGGCCAACCGGTAACCCACGCCGCGGACGGTCTCGATGGTCTTGGTGCCGAACGGAATGTCGATCTTGCGCCGCACGTAGCCCACGTACACCTCGACGACGTTGTCGGCGCCCTCGTAGTCGGCGGCCCAGACGTTCTGCAGGATCTGCGCCTTGGTCACCACGGTGTCCTTGTTGCGCATCAGATATTCGAGCAGGCCGTACTCGCGTGGTGTCAGCGAGATCTGCGCGTCGCCTCGGAACACCTCGCGACGCGACGGGTCGAGCGTCAGCATGCCGGCCTCCAGGACGGCGGGACGCTGCGGCGCGGCACGACGCACCAGAGCCCGAAGCCGCGCCACCAGCACGATGAACGAGAACGGCTTGGTGAGGTAGTCGTCGGCACCGAGGTCGAAGGCGTCGGTCTGGTCGTACTCGCCGTCCTTGGCGGTCAGCATCAGCACCGGCGTCCAGATTCCGCGAGAACGCATGTGCCGCAACACTTCGTACCCGTTGAGCCCGGGCAGCATGATGTCGAGGACGACGACGTCGTACTCGCCCTCGGTGGCGCGGGCCAACCCGTCGACGCCGGTGGCCACCGCCACCACGGTGAATCCCTCGGCCCGCAATCCCATCATCAGGGTCGACGCCAGCAGCGCCTCGTCTTCGACGACGAGGACCTTCACGGCGCCACCCGGTGCGTGTCGTCGGGTTCGCGGAGCACGGCATAGTTGACCAACTCGGGTGCCCGCCTGGCAACCAGGGGCCTTCCCCTACGCTGAGCACATGCAACGGATCATCGGTACCGAGGTCGAATACGGCATCTCATCGCCGTCCGATCCGACCGCCAATCCGATCCTCACGTCGACGCAGGCCGTGCTGGCGTATGCGGCAGCCGCGGGCATCCAGCGGGCGAAGCGGACCCGATGGGACTACGAGGTCGAATCTCCGCTGCGCGACGCGCGCGGCTTCGACCTGAGCCGGGCCAGCGGGCCGCCGCCGATCGTGGACGCCGACGAGGTCGGTGCGGCCAACATGATCCTGACCAACGGCGCTCGGCTCTACGTCGACCATGCGCACCCGGAGTACTCCGCCCCCGAGGTGACCGATCCGCTGGACGCCGTCATCTGGGACAAGGCCGGCGAGCGGGTCATGGAGGCGGCCGCGCGGCACGTCGCCAGCGTGCCAGGTGCGGCCAGGCTGCAGCTCTACAAGAACAACGTGGACGGCAAGGGCGCCTCGTACGGCACCCACGAGAACTACCTGATGAGTCGGCAGACCCCGTTCTCCGCCGTCATCGCCGGTCTTACCCCGTTCCTGGTGTCGCGTCAGGTCGTCACCGGCTCGGGCCGCGTCGGCATCGGTCCTGCCGGTGACGAGCCCGGTTTCCAGCTGACCCAGCGCGCCGACTACATCGAGGTGGAGGTCGGCCTCGAGACCACGCTGAAGCGCGGCATCATCAACACCCGCGACGAGCCCCACGCCGATGCCGACAAGTACCGCCGCCTGCACGTCATCATCGGCGACGCGAACCTCGCGGAGACCTCGACCTATCTCAAGGTGGGCACCACCTCGCTGGTGCTCGACCTCATCGAGGAGGGCCCGGCGCACGGCCTGGACCTCTCCGACCTCGCGCTGGCGCGACCCGTGCACGCCGTGCACGTCGTGAGCCGCGATCCGTCGCTCCGGGCCACCGTCGCCCTCACCGACGGTCGCGAATTGACCGCGCTTGCGCTGCAGCGGATCTACCTCGACCGGGTGGCCAAGCTGGTCGACGCCCGCGACCCCGACCCGTCGGCGACGAAGGTGCTCGAGACGTGGGCGACGGTGCTGGACCTGCTCGAGCGCGACCCGATGGAGTGCGCGGAGATCCTCGACTGGCCCGCCAAGCTGCGGCTGCTGGAGGGCTTCCGGCAACGGGAGAACCTGGGCTGGTCGGCCCCGCGGCTGCACCTGGTGGACCTGCAGTACTCCGACGTGCGGCTCGACAAGGGCCTCTACAACCGACTGGTCGCGCGCGGGTCGATGAAGCGCCTCGTCACCGAACAGCAGGTGATCGACGCCGTCGACAACCCGCCCACCGACACCCGGGCGTACTTCCGCGGTGAGTGCCTTCGCCGGTTCGGCGCGGACATCGCGGCGGCCAGCTGGGATTCGGTGATCTTCGACCTCGGCGGGGATTCGCTGGTGCGCATTCCGACCCTGGAGCCGCTACGGGGAAGCAAGGCCCACGTCGGGGCGTTGCTCGATTCGGTGGACAGCGCAGCCGAACTCGTCGAGCAGCTCACGACCTGACGACGGGCAATCCAGACCCCGACCGGTAGTGTGATGGAACTGGCGGGGATTGACACGAGCAGGAGGCAGCGATGGCTCAGGAGCAGACCAAGCGTGGTGGTGGCGGTGGCGACGAGGACGATCCCACCGGCAGCGGCGCGGCTGGCCAGGAGCGTCGCGAGAAGCTCTCCGAGGAGACCGACGATCTGCTCGACGAGATCGACGACGTGCTCGAGGAGAACGCCGAGGACTTCGTGCGTGCGTACGTCCAAAAGGGCGGACAGTGACCTGGCCGCACAACGATCGGCCGTCATCCCTACCCATGAGTCTTGGCACCTCACCGTCGTCGATGTCTGCTGACGGCTCGTCGTTCTTCGAATTGTTGCGCAGGCAGTCCCCGCATCTGCTGCCCGTGAGCCGCCCGGGTGACGTCACGGTTGGCGACGCACTCCCGCACGGCACCACGATCGTGGCGATCAAGTTCCCCGGCGGCGTCCTCATCGCCGGTGACCGCCGGTCGACGCAGGGCAACATCATCGCCGGCCGCGACGTCCAGAAGATTCACGTCACCGACGACTACACCGCGACCGGCATCGCAGGCACCGCCGCCATCGCCGTCGAATTCGCCCGGCTCTACGCCGTGGAACTCGAGCACTACGAGAAGGTCGAGGGCGTCGCCCTGACCTTCGCGGGCAAGGTCAACCGGCTGGCGATCATGGTGCGCGGCAACCTCGGTGCCGCGCTGCAAGGCTTCGTCGCCCTGCCCCTTCTGGTGGGTTACGACCTCGACGATCCGAACCCCGAGGGCGCCGGACGCATCGTGTCCTTCGACGCCGCCGGTGGCTGGAACGTCGAATTGGAGGGTTACCAGTCGGTGGGGTCGGGCTCGATCTTCGCGAAGTCGTCGATCAAGAAGCTCTACTCCCGGGTGACCGACGCCGACTCCGCGTTGGCGGCCGCCGTCGAGGCGCTCTACGACGCGGCCGACGACGATTCGGCGACGGGTGGTCCCGACCTGGCGCGCGGCATCTACCCGACGGCGGTGGTCATCGACGCCGAGGGCGCGGTCGAGGTCACGAAGGAACGTATCGCCGCACTGGCCCGCGAGGTCATCGAAAGACGTTCTCGCGACGAGTCTTTCGGCATCGACGAGGGGACCGTTGAGCTGTGAGCTTTCCGTACTTCATCTCCCCTGAGCAGGCGATGCGCGAGCGGTCCGAGCTCGCACGCAAGGGCATCTCCCGCGGCCGCAGCGTCATCGTGCTGGCCTATTCGGGCGGGGTGCTCTTCGTGGCGGAGAACCCGTCACGATCGCTGCAGAAGGTCTCCGAGCTCTACGACCGGGTCGGGTTCGCCGCGGTCGGCCGGTTCAACGAGTTCGACAACCTGCGCCGCGGTGGCATCCAGTTCGCCGACACCCGGGGTTACGCGTACGACCGCCGCGACGTCACGGGCCGTCAGCTCGCCAACGTGTACGCCCAGACCCTGGGCACCATCTTCACCGAGCAGGCCAAGCCCTACGAGGTCGAGCTGTGCGTGGCCGAGGTGGCGCACTTCGGGGAGGTCAAACACCCTGAGCTGTACCGCATCACCTACGACGGCTCCATCGCCGACGAGCCGCACTTCGTCGTGATGGGCGGCTCCACGGAGCCGATCACCACGGCGTTGAACGACTCGTTCACCGAGAACGCCAGCCTGAGCGAAGCGGTCAAGATCGCCGTGGACGCCTTGAAGTCGGGTATCGCGGCGGCCGCGGGCAACGGCACCGAGTCCCGCACGTTGGGTCCGGCCACGCTGGAGATCGCCATCCTCGACGCCAGCCGCCCGCGGCGTGCGTTCCGCCGCATCACGGGCTCGGCGCTGGAGGCACTGCTCCCGGTGGAGGAGTCCTAGTCGATCTCGTCGAAGTCCTCACCGCGACCGGTGGCGATTTCCTTGATCTTGTCGGCCGCGTGGGTGGCGATGTGCATCGAGCTGGACACGATGCCCTCCACGCCGGCCGACACGTCGCCCTTGAGGATGTGACCGGCGCTGTCGACGATGTCCGCCGACCGTTCGACGGCGTTGGTGGCGATGTCCTTGACCGATTCGATCGCGTCTCGGGGGTTGAAACCCATCAGATCCTCCTCGTGTTTGGCCCTACCGTAGCGTCCCGGGGCGACGCCTAAGCCAATGGTCACCCCGTGTAGTACGCACAACCCGTAAGCTCGACTACGTGCAGCGGCGAATCATGGGCATTGAGACCGAATTCGGTGTGACGTGCACGTTTCACGGTCACCGAAGGTTGTCTCCCGACGAGGTGGCCCGCTACCTGTTCCGGCGCGTGGTGTCCTGGGGGCGTAGCTCCAACGTGTTCCTTCGCAACGGTGCCCGGCTGTACCTCGACGTGGGCAGCCACCCGGAGTACGCGACCGCCGAATGCGACAGCCTCATCCAGCTCGTCACCCACGACCGCGCAGGTGAGCGCGTGTTGGAGGACCTCCTCGTCGACGCCGAACAGCGCCTGGCCGACGAGGGCATCGGGGGCGACATCTACCTCTTCAAGAACAACACCGACTCGGCGGGCAACTCCTACGGCTGCCACGAGAACTACCTGATCGTCCGCGCCGGCGAGTTCTCCCGAATCTCCGACGTCCTGCTTCCGTTCCTGGTCACCCGCCAATTGATCTGTGGCGCGGGCAAAGTGCTGCAGACCCCCAAGGCGGCCACGTTCTGCCTCAGTCAACGTGCCGAGCACATCTGGGAGGGCGTCTCCAGCGCAACCACCCGCAGCAGGCCCATCATCAACACCCGCGACGAGCCGCACGCCGACGCCGAGAAGTATCGCCGCCTGCACGTCATCGTCGGCGACTCCAACATGTGCGAGGCCAGCACGATGCTGAAGGTGGGCACCGCCGCGCTGGTGCTCGAGATGATCGAGGCGGGCGTGCCGTTCCGGGACTTCTCGCTCGACAATCCGATCCGCGCGATCCGCGAGGTCAGCCACGACCTGACCGGTCGACGCCCGGTGCGCCTCGCCGGCGGTCGCCAAGCCAGTGCCCTGGACATCCAGCGGGAGTACTACAGCCGCGCCGTCGAACACCTTCAGACCCGCGAGCCCAACGCCCAGATCGAGCAGGTCGTCGACCTCTGGGGGAGGCAGCTCGACGCCGTGGAGAGCCAGGACTTCGCCAAGGTCGACACCGAGGTCGACTGGGTCATCAAGAAGAAGCTGTTCGAGCGGTATCAGGACCGCTACGACATGGAACTCTCCGACCCCAAGATCGCCCAGCTCGACCTGGCCTACCACGACATCAAGCGCGGTCGTGGGGTGTTCGATCTGCTGCAGCGCAAGGGTCTGGCTGCGCGGATCACCACCGACGAGGACATCGACGCGGCGGTCGACGAACCGCCGCAGACCACCAGGGCCAAGCTGCGCGGGGAGTTCATCAGTGCCGCGCAGGCCGCCGGCCGGGACTTCACCGTCGACTGGGTGCATCTGAAGCTCAACGATCAAGCGCAGCGCACGGTGCTGTGCAAGGACCCGTTCCGCGCAGTCGACGAACGCGTGAAACGACTCATCGCCAGCATGTAGACCCGCGGGCAGCCGGCGACCGGGTGAGGGCCCGGTCGGCATTAAGCTCGCCGGGTGGGGATCTCCAAAGTCGAACGCCTGATGAACCTCGTCATCGCGTTGCTGTCGACCCGTTCGTACATCACGGCCGAGCGCATCCGCGAGACGGTTTCCGGGTACGCCGAGAGCCCCAGCGACGAAGCCTTCTCGCGAATGTTCGAGCGGGACAAGAACGAATTGCGCGACCTCGGCATACCCCTCGAGACGGGCCGGGTGTCGGTATTGGACCCCACCGAGGGGTACCGCATCAACCGGGAGGCCTACGCGCTGGCGCCGGTGGAGTTGACCGCCGACGAGGCCGCCGCCGTCGCCATGGCCACCCAGCTGTGGGAGTCCCCGGAGATGGTGACGGCCACCCAGGGTGCGCTGCTGAAGCTGCGGGCCGCCGGGGTGGACGTCGACGCACCGGAGTCGGCGGTCGCCATCACCACCACCGCGGCGCTACCGGGGTTGCGCGGCTCGGAGGACGTGCTGGGAATTCTGTTGGCGGCGATCGACTCTGGGCAGGCCGTGCAGTTCAAGCATCGGGCCTCGCGCAGCGACCCCTACACCGAACGCACCGTCGAGCCCTGGGGTGTCATCACCTACCGCGGCCGCTGGTATCTGGTGGGCCACGACCGCACCCGGGAGGCCACTCGAACCTTCCGGCTGTCCCGCATCGACGCCGACGTGCGCGCGATCGGACCGCGGCACGCGGTGCGCAGGCCCGACGGCGTCGACCTGCGTCAGATCGTGCGTCAAGCCGTCACCGTCGCCGACGCGCCGGTGAGCGCGGAGGCCCGGGTGTGGGTCGCCGAGGGCCGCGGCACCGCGCTGCGGCGCCAAGCCGTCACCACGACGCCGCGCACGATGGGCGGACGCGCCGGTGACGAGATCGCCGTCGACGTCGGTCGGGAGGATCAGCTGGCCCGTGACGTCGCGAGCTGTGGGGCCGACGCCGTCGTCCTGGAGCCGGCCTCGTTGCGGGAGAACGTGGTGGCGCGGCTGCGGGCGCAGGCGGAGGTGGCGTGACGTGAGTAGCGTCTCCACGCGGCTGGTCCGGCTGCTGAACATGGTTCCGTACTTTCAGGCCAACCCGCGGATCACCCGGGCCGAGGCCGCCGCCGAACTCGGCGTCACCGAAACGCAACTCACGCAGGATCTCGACCAGCTGTGGATGTGCGGACTTCCCGGGTACGGCCCCGGTGACCTGATCGACTTCGAATTCTCCGGCGACACCATCGACGTCACGTTCTCCGCAGGCATGGATCACCCGCTGCGCCTGACCTCGCCCGAGGCAACCGGCATCCTAGTGGCCCTGCGGGCCCTGCTCGAGGTGCCCGGCATCGTCGACCCCGAGGCCGCCCGCAGCGCGATCGCGAAGATCGAATCCGCCGCGGGCACTGCCACCGGGGCGCGGGAGGGTGCCGACGCCGCGGTCGACGAGCCCGCTCCCATCGAGAGTGGGATTGCCGCCGCGGTGCGGGGCGCGGTGCGCGACGGCCGCGCGCTCTCGATCGACTACTACTCGGCCAGCCACGACACGCTGTCGACCCGCGTCGTCGACCCGATCCGGGTGGTGCTGGTCGCCGACCACACCTACCTCGAGGCGTGGTGCCGCACGGCCGACGCGGTGCGACTCTTCCGGTTCGACCGCATCGTCGACGCGCGGGTGCTTGACGAACGGTCCGCCCCGCCGGAGCCCGCGGTGGCCGCCGGCCCGGACACCTCGCTGTTCGACGCCGACCCGTCGCTGCCTGCGGCGACGCTGCTGATCGACCGGTCGGCGGCGTGGATGTTCGACTACTACCCGCTGCGGGTAGTGCACGAGCATGCCGACGGTTCGGTCGAGGCGGCGCTGACCTACGCCTCGGAGGGGTGGATGGTGCGCCTGGTCCTCGGCTTCGGTTCGGCGGTGCGCATACTGGAACCGCGGGCGTTGGCCGACCGGGTCCGGGACTCGGCGGCGGCCGCGCTCGAGGCCTACGAAGCGCTAGGCCGCAACGAGGACGGGTAGACTCGTCCGCAACACTTGGAGGTGTCCAAATTGGGTGGTCTACAACCGTGGCACTGGTTGATCGTCATCGCGGTGTTCGTTCTGCTGTTCGGTGCGAAGAAGCTTCCAGACGCCGCGCGGTCGCTGGGCAAGTCGATGCGAATCTTCAAGTCCGAGATCAAGGAAATGCAGTCCGACGGCAAGGACGACGAGGCGGCGAAGCCCGCAGCGTCGCCGACGCAGATTTCCTCGGAGCGGGTCGAGCCGTCGCCGGCGCCTGCGCCCCACTCCACCGAGCAGCGACCGGCCTGATCGGCTCCTACCCCCGGCGCGCCGCGAGGCAGCGCCAGTAATTGGCGTCCAAATCTCTCGTGCGCACTCCCGAAATCCTCAAGCGGCTCGATCCCCGTCGTCGGCGATCGCAAGCCAATCCCGACGGCACCATGTCGTTGGTCGACCACCTCCACGAGTTGCGCAATCGCGTGCTCATCGCGGTGGCGGCAATCCTCGTGACCACGGTCTTCGGCTTCATCTGGTACACCCACTCGTTCTTCGGGTTGCCCAGCCTCGGTGACTGGCTCCGCGCGCCGTACTGTTCACTGCCGGCGTCCGCCCGCGCCGACATCGCTCCCGACGGGCAATGCCGGTTGCTCGCGACGGCCCCGTTCGACCAGTTCATGCTGCGCTTCAAGGTGGCGCTGACCGCTGGTGTCGTCCTGGCTTGCCCGGTGTGGCTGCAGCAATTGTGGGCGTTCATCACCCCCGGGCTCTACCAAAGGGAACGCCGATTCGCCTCGGTCTTCGTGTGCTTCGGCGCGGCGCTGTTCGTCACCGGCGCGATCCTCGCCTACGTGGTGCTGTCCCAGGCGTTGGCCTTCCTGCTCACCGTCGGCAGCGACGTGCAGATCACCGCGCTCAACGGCGACCAGTACTTCGGCTTCCTGATCAACCTGCTGCTGGTGTTCGGCATCAGCTTCGAATTCCCGCTGCTGATCGTGATGCTCAATCTCGTCGGCATGCTGCCGTACGAGAAGTTGAGGTCGTGGCGGCGCGGTCTGATCTTCGGGTTGTTCGTCTTCGCCGCGTTCGCCACACCTGGCTCGGACCCCTTCTCGATGCTCGCCCTGGCGCTCGCGCTGTCCCTGCTGCTCGAGTTCGCGATCCAGATCGCGCGCTTCAACGACAAGCGCAAGGCGCGCCGGGCGGCGCAGGAGGAGATACCCGACGACGAGGCGGCTCCGATCGGCGCGGCTGAGTCGATCGAGGCGCCCAGTGCGGTGCCGACCCCGTCGCGGCTGGGCATCGATGACCAAGCCACCTGACACACCGCAGCTCGACGACTTCGCCGCGGGATTGCCATTCAGCCTCGACCCGTTCCAGATCCGCGCCTGCCAGGCGCTGGAGAACGGCCACGGTGTCCTGGTCTGCGCCCCCACCGGCGCGGGCAAGACCGTGGTGGGGGAGTTCGCGGTGCACCTCGCCCTGGCCGCGGGCCGAAAGTGCTTCTACACCACGCCGATCAAGGCGCTGAGCAACCAGAAGCACAACGACCTGGTGCAGCGCTACGGCGCCGAGCGCATCGGACTGCTGACCGGTGACCAGAACCTCAACGGCGACGCCCCGATCGTCGTCATGACCACCGAAGTGCTTCGCAACATGCTCTACGCGAACTCCGATGCGTTGCAGGGTCTCTCGCACGTCGTCATGGACGAGGTGCACTTCCTGGCCGACCGCATGCGCGGTGCCGTGTGGGAGGAGGTCATCCTGCACCTCTCCGAGGACGTGCGGCTGGTCAGCCTGTCGGCGACGGTGAGCAACGCCGAGGAGTTCGGCGGCTGGATTCAGACGGTGCGCGGTGACACCACGGTCGTGGTCGACGAGCACCGGCCCGTTCCGCTGTGGCAGCACATGATGGTCGGCAAGCGGTTGTTCGACCTGTTCGAGGGCGCGGAGGTGACCGGCGACCGCAGCCTCGTCGACCCCGAGCTCATCCGTCACATCTCGCACCGGCGGGAGGCCGACCGGCTCTCGGACTGGCAGCCGCGTGGCAGGCAGGGCCGCGGGCGCGACGGTCATCGGCACTCCGGTGGTGGTCGGCCCACCATCTACCGCCCGCCGTCACGACCCGACGTCATCGGGGTCCTCGACCACGAGGGTCTGTTGCCGGCGATCACGTTCGTGTTCTCCCGAGCCGGCTGCGACGCGGCGGTCAAGCAGTGCCTTCGGTCCTCCCTGCGTCTCACCGACGACGCCGAGCGCGCCCGCATCGCCGAGGTGATCGACCGACGCTGCGCCGAGCTCGACGACGCCGACCTGGTGGTCCTCGGGTACTACGAGTGGCGGGAGGGGTTGCTCCGTGGCATCGCCGCACATCACGCGGGATTGCTGCCGGTGTTCCGCCACACCGTGGAGGAGTTGTTCACCGCCGGCTTGGTCAAGGCCGTGTTCGCCACGGAGACACTGGCTCTGGGCATCAACATGCCCGCGCGGACCGTCGTGCTGGAACGGCTGGTCAAGTTCAACGGCGAGCAGCACGCCCCGCTCACACCGGGGGAGTACACCCAGCTGACGGGACGGGCCGGTCGCCGCGGCATCGACGTCGAAGGTCATGCGGTGGTGCTCTGGCATCCCGACGTCGAACCCGCCGACGTCGCCGGGCTGGCGTCGACCCGAACGTTCCCCCTGCGCAGTTCCTTCGCCCCCTCGTACAACATGACGATCAACCTGACCAACCACATGGGCCCCAAGCAGGCCCATCGACTGTTGGAGCGGTCGTTCGCGCAGTATCAGGCGGACCGCTCCGTCGTCGGTCTGGTCCGCGGGGTGACCCGCGGGGAGAAGATGATGGACGAGATCGCCGCACGATTCGGCGGTCGCGACGCCCCGATCCTCGCCTACGCACGGCTGCGCGCCACCATCGCCGACCGCGAACGCGCGCAGTCGCGGGCCTCGCGGGTGCAGCGCAGGCAGGCGGCCAACGACGCGCTGGCGGCGTTGCGTCGCGGTGACATCATCACCATCGGACAGGGCCGCCGCGGTGGGCTGGCGGTCGTCCTCGAGCCGGCCGGCGATCGCGACGACCCCCGGCCGCTGGTTCTCACCGAAGACCGCTGGGCGGGCCGCATCTCGTCGACCGACTTCTCGGGATCCTCGCTACGGGTGGGGTCGATGACACTGCCCAAGCGCGTCGAGCATCGCCAACCCCGGGTGCGTCGTGACGTCGCCTCGGCGTTGCGTTCGGCCGCCGCCGCACTGCCCGTGCCCGCCGGGCGGCCCAAACGTGGTCAGCCGGGCCAGGATCGGGAACACGACGTCGATCCCGAGCTCGCCGGCCTGCGTGAGCAGCTGAAGGCCCATCCCGCCCACCACCTCGCCGACCGTGACGAACGGGTCCGGGAGGCCGAGCGGTTCCTGCGCATCGAGCGCGACAACGCCGACATCCAGAAGAAGGTCAACGCGGCGACCAACTCGCTGGCCCGCACGTTCGACCGAATCGTGTTGTTGCTCATCGGCCGTGGCTACATCGAGCGGACGTCCAACGGGGATCTGAAGGTCACCGACGACGGGCGGCTGCTCTCGCGCATCTACAGCGAGAGCGATCTGCTGGTCGCGGAGTGTCTGCGCAGTGGCACCTGGGACGGACTCGACCCCGCCGACTTGGCGGGGGTGGTGTCAGCGGTGTTGTTCGAGTCCCGTGGCGACACTCCGGGTGCGTCAGCGGTTGTCGAGGGCGCGACGCCCGGTATGCGGAGGGCGCTGGCGCAGACTCGCCGGTCGTGGTCGGAGATTCGCGCAGAGGAACAGCAGCATCGTCTGCCGGCGAGTCGTGAACCGGACTCAGGTTTCGTGGCCGCCGTCCACCGCTGGGCGACCACGGGTGATCTGTCGGCGTCCTTGGCGGCATCCGACGCCTCGGGCAGTGGATCGCCTTTGTCGGCAGGCGATTTCGTGCGGTGGTGCCGCCAGGTGCTCGATCTGCTCGACCAGGTGCGAAATGCCGCTCCCACACCGGCGTCGAGGACGTCGGCGAAACGCGCGATCGAGGCCATTCGGCGCGGCGTCGTGGCCGTCGACGCGGGGTAGTGTGTGGCAGGCGTTTCGATGTCGACGGTAGACGGAACCAAGGAGAGACGATGAGTGGACCCCAGGGATCCGATCCCACCCACCCGTGGGCGGGTCAGCAGCCGGCCGATCCTGCGTGGCAGCCACAGGCCCCCGAACAGCCGCAACCGGAACAGTCGCCCTGGGGTCAGCCGCCTCCGGCCTACGGCCAGCAGCCGCCGGCGTACGGCGGGCAGCCGCAGTACCAGCAGCCCACCTATGGTCAACCGCAGTACCAGCAGCCCGACCAGTACGGCCAGCAGCCGACCGCGTACGGCCCGTCGTCGTACCCGCAGCCGCCGCAGTACGGGCAGCCGCCGCAATACGGAGAGCAGCCGCAGTACGGTCAGCCCCCGCAGTACGGCCAGCCGCAATACGGCCAGTACGACCCGAATCAGCAGTTCTCGCCCTACTCGTCGACCGACGCGGGATCCAAGAAGTCCAAGGGTCTCGTCCTCGGCGTGGTGGGTGCCCTGGTGGCCGTCGTCATCGTGGTCGTCGGAATCCTCGGATTCTGGAAGCCGGGCTTCTTCATGACCACCAACCTCGACGTGAAGGCCGCTCAGTCGGGTGTGCAACAGATCCTCAGCGACTCGACCAACGGCTACGGCGCCAAGAACGTCCAGGACGTCAGCTGCAACAACGGCGCCAACCCGAAGGTCGTCAAGGGCGGGACGTTCGACTGCGAGGTCAGCATCGACGGTACGAAGCGCCAGGTCACGGTGACGTTCCAGGACGACAGCGGAACCTACGAGGTCGGCAGACCGCGCTAGCGCCTACCGCGACGGCAGGCCGTCGAGCGCCTTTTGAAGGCGGCCGACCGACGAGGTGACGCCGTATTCGCCCGCGAGTTCGGCGACGCGGCGCGGGTCTCGCGCAGTCAGCGGCAGCACGTCCGACTCGGTCGACAAGGTGACCTCCGCGTCGGTGGCCACCCGGACCACCTTCTCCGCCGCCGCGACGTAGTCCGTGGCAGCCGAGAGCTTCTTGCGTTGCGCGGCAGGCATCTTCGACGACGGGTCGCCGGCCGCGGCCATGATCTCCTCCAGTGAGCCGTACTGCGCGAGAAGAGTCGACGCCGTCTTGTCGCCGATGCCCGCGACACCGGGCAGGCCGTCGGACGGGTCACCGCGCAGCAGGGCCAGTTCGGCGTAGGCGGCGCCGGCCCGCGCCAGCGGCACCCCGTAGTGGTCGGACACCTCACCGGGGCCGAAGAGCGTCGCCTTGGCCAGTCCGCGGCCGATGTAGAGCACTCTGACCTGGACGGGTTCGTCGGCGACGAGTTGCAGGAGGTCGCGGTCCCCGCTGACCACGACGACGGGGTCGACGCGCTCCCGGGCGGCCAGCGTGCCGAGGACGTCGTCGGCTTCGAATCCCGGTGCGCCGGCGGTGGCGATGCCGAACGCGTCGAGCATGGCCATGATCATGTCGACCTGGGGCGTGAGCTCGTCGGGTACCTCTTCGACGTCTGGTTCACCGGCGGCGCGTTCCTCCTCCACCCGGTGCGCCTTGTACGACGGAATGAGGTCGACTCGCCACTGTGGCCGCCAGTCGAGGTCCAGGCACACCACCAGCCGTCCGGGACGGTGGTTGGCGACCACCGTGGCGACGGCGTCGAGGAAGCCGCGCAGCGCGTTGACGGGGCGTCCGTCGGGGGCGGTGATCGAGGACGGAACCCCGAAGAAGGACCGGAACCACATGCTGGCGCCGTCGAGGAGAAGGACGGGTGGAGTCGGCACCGATTGACAGTAGCGTGCGGTATTGATGGAGCCATGGGCTTGTCCGTGGACCGCATCGATCACGTCGTCGTCAACACCACCGACGTCGACCGCACCGTGGACTGGTACGTCCGCGTGCTCGGCATGACGCGCGAGGACTTTGGCGAGGGCCGAATAGCGTTGCGGTTCGGCTCGCAGAAGCTCAACGTCCGCCCGACGGGCGCGCCGAACTGGGAGACCGGGGCCCTCGACGCTCCCGGCGCGTTGGATTTGTGCTTCGTGGTCGACGCCGAGGCCGCCGCGGTCGGGGAGCATCTGCGCGCGTGCGGCGTGGAGGTGACGCAGGGACCGGTGACGAAGACCGGCGCGCTGGGGTCGATGACGTCGCACTACTGCCGTGACCCGGACGGCAACCTGATCGAGGTCGCCACGTATCGGCGCGCCGATTAACCTCGACGCATGGACACCGGCAGATTCGGCACGGACGTGTACGGGGAACGCTTGCGGGCGGCGACGGCTGCGACCGCCGACGCAGGCTTGGCCGGGCTGGTCGTCACGCCCGGCTACGACCTGCGCTACCTGGTCGGATCGCGGGCACAGACCTTCGAGCGGCTGACGTCATTGGTGCTGCCAGTCGACGGTGAGCCGACGGTGGTGGTTCCTCGTATGGAGCTGGCGGCGCTGAAGGATTCCGCGGTGATGGAACTGGGCCTGCGCGTTCGGGATTGGGTGGACGGTGAGGATCCGTACGCCATGGTCGCCGAGGTGTTCGGCGGGGGTCCGGTCGCCACGGCGGTGACCGACGCAATGCCTGCGCTGCATCTGCTGCCGCTGGCCGAGGTGTTGGGCACGGTGCCGGTGCTGGCGACCGCGGTGCTGCGGCGGCTGCGGATGATCAAGGATGCGGCGGAGGTCGACGCGCTACGCAAGGCGGGGGCGGCGATCGACCGCGTGCACGCGCGGGTGCCCGAGTTCCTGGTGCCGGGGCGCAGCGAGGCCGACGTCGCGGCCGACATCGCCGAAGCCATTGTCGCCGAGGGGCATTCGGACGTGGCCTTCATCATCGTCGGGTCGGGACCCAACGGCGCCGATCCGCATCACGAGTGCTCCGACCGCGTGCTGCAGGCAGGCGACGTGGTGGTCGTGGACATCGGCGGACCGTATGAGCCCGGCTACAATTCGGATTCGACGCGGACCTACAGCATCGGCCAGCCAGCCGACGACGTGGCCGGTCGGTACGCGGTTCTGCAGCGGGCCCAGCAGGCGGCGGTGGCCGTGGTTCGCCCGGGCGTCACCGCGGAACAGATCGACGCCGCGGCGCGTGACGTCCTCGCCGCCGAGGGCCTGGCGGACGCCTTCGTGCACCGCACCGGGCACGGCATCGGGCTGTCGGTGCACGAGGAGCCCTACATCGTCGCTGGCAACGATCTGCCGCTGGAAGAGGGCATGGCCTTCAGCATCGAGCCCGGCATCTACTTTCCCGGCTCGTGGGGTGCCCGAATCGAGGACATCGTGATCGTCACCAGTGACGGTGCGCTGTCCGTCAACGATCAGCCCCGCGATCTCGTGGTCGTTCCCGTCTAATCCATTGGCGGCGCCTCTCGTTCGAGCCGGATGCGGTCGGCGCGGTCTTGGGCGCGGGTGTTCTTGCGCCGCGGCATGGTGAGGCCTGCGGTGTGGCTCGCTGGGACGTCGCGCACCCTCACCGTGGCGGTGGGTCTGGACAGTTCGGGGAACAGCAGGCGACTGGCCGGCGTGGTGACGTACTCCAGTCCGTCCGGTGCGGTCCAGATGACGGTGCCGTCGTCGAGTTGCCTGTCGCGCCAACCGTTCTCGCCACCCCAGAAGGTCTTGAGCAGGTGGTGTCGACGGCAGACGCACTTGAGGTTGGACGCTGCAGTCGGTCCGTGTGGCCACGGAATCGTATGGTCCACGTCGCAATTGGTCGCAGGTACGCGGCAGCCAGGGAAGCGGCATGTCATGTCGCGGCAGCGGATGAAGTCAGCCAGCTTCTTCGACGGTCGGTATCGGTTCTCTGGTGGGGCCTGTCCTGGGTGCACGATTGAGGTGATGGTCGCACCGATGGCGGCCCGGCACGCGATCGCACCAGGGAGGAATTGGCCGCCCATCAATGCCGCGGGCCGCAGCTTGGCCAGCCGTCCGGGGGTTGGGGTCATCAACTCGGTAAGGGTGAGGTCACGCAGGGGCTTGTCGAAGAGGCGTGGCTCTACCCCGTCGATAGCGGCGCACTCGTCGGCCGCGATGGATTCGCCGGTTTCCACGAGGGTGTCCGGTGGCGGTGCGGGCGTCTCGGGCCTCGGCGCGGGCGGCTCGGAGTCGGACGTCTCTGTCGGCTCAGCCAGCGTCTCGTCACTGGCGATCACGTACACCACCACGCCGGTGGCGGGCGGGTTCTGGGCGGCCGCGCAGTCGTCGTTGCCGCACAGGCACGCCATGCGGTCGGTTCCGACGGCGCCGATGGCGTCGGCGCGGAGTTGGTCGGCGGTTCGGGGGTCGCCCGGGCAGACGGTGGCGGCCAGGTTCTTGAGCCGGGTCTGGAACGCCTTGGCGTCGTGGGCGAACAGGGTGGCCAAGATGGTGGCCATCCCGCTGCCGTCCTCCTCGATCCTGACGTCGACGGAGCGACCCCGTGCCTTGGTCTCGTCCCGTCGGAGGGCCTGCGGGTCGACCTGGTGGACGAAGAAGTCGATGGCCTTTTCCGTCTTGTCCACCGACCGCGGCTCCCAGTCCGCGAACGCCTCGGCCAGCAGGGCATCCAGCCTCCGCAGGGCATCCGGATCGACGACCAGGGCACCGCGGTGCACCACGGTCTTCACCAACGCATAGGTGATGAGGCCTTGGGCGAACACCGCGGCAACCTTGGGGAACCGCTCGTGCAGCGCGACGGAAGTCAACAGTTGGTGGAACGCCGCCCCGGGGGTGATGTTCTGTGCGGCGCCGATGTGGGCGGCGACGGCGTCGAAGTTGTCCAGGCACCATTGGTCTCGATCGGCCGACCCGGACTGGGCGTAGACGTGCTCGAGCATGGCGGCCATCGCCGCGACCTTGCGGGCACAGGCGGCGGATTCCGTCCGCGTCCAGGCCGAGACCGCTCCAGCACCGCTGGTGCCGGCCGTCGCGTTGACGAGGTCGTCGAACATGAGTCCAGTCTAGGCCGGGGGTCTGACGAAAACTGTTCTCCGACAAGCATTCTGTGGATGAATGCCGCACTGTGGACAACCCCGCCCAAACTCCCAGAAGTGTCAGAGGCTAGTGGTAGGCGCTGCGCAGCTGTCGCCTGGCGCAGCGATTAACCGGGTTCGCTGCCCAGATCCGCGATGCTGCACGCGGACCACTCCACTACCGTCGCGCGCTCAGCCCGGGAGACCGTCCTCGCTGTGAATGAGGGTGAGGGTGCCAGTGGCAACGACATACCCGTCAGTCGTCGTGCCCGCGATCCAGCAATTCAGACGATCCGAGCACCCGCTCGATCCGGACCTCGATGACCACCCGCCGGGGGTTGACCCGCGGTGTCCGGTAGCGCTGGGCGTAGCGAAGCTCGGCGTCGCGCACGGCCTCCGGTTCGGCGCTCACCGTCGAGCTACCCTCCAGCGACAGCCACCGCGCGCCGTCCACCTGGCTGAGCACGGCCACCCCACGCTGATCGGCGTTCACGGCCTTTTGCGAGCCACCCGTGGTGATGACCCGGGCGATGTGAGTCTTGGGGTCGAAGGTGAATCCGACGGCCACCACGTGGGGGGAATTGTCCGATCGCAAGGTGGTCAGCATGGCGAGATGTCGTTCGGTCAGGAACGCCAACGCGTCGTTCGTCAGTCGGGTAGTCGCCTTCGCCATCGGTGTCCAACCTAGCGCAGGACATAATCGCTCCCATGGAGGACACGGCGGACAACCGCCTGGTAGTCGTTTTCGGCGGACGCAGCGAGATCGGGATCGAGCTCGCGACCAGACTCGCGCCCGGTGCGACGGTGGTGTTGGCGGCTCGCGGCAGCGACCGGCTCTCCGATGAAGTCGCGGCCGTCGCGGCGGCCGGGGCGGTGGCGGTCCACGTCCGGGAATTCGACGCCGACGCCCTCGATTCGCACGCCCCCCTCGTCGACTCCCTGGTCGCCGAATTCGGCCCCATCGCCACCGCGGTGGTCGCCTTCGGGATCCTCGGTGACCAAGCCCGCGCCGAACGCGACCCGGCACACGCCGCCGCGATCGTGCACACCGACTACACCGCACAGGTCAGTCTTCTGACGACGTTGGCGGCGACCATGAAGTCCGCGGGGACCGGCGCGATCGTGGTGTTCTCGTCGGTGGCCGGCGTCCGTCCTCGGCGAGCCAATTACGTGTACGGCTCGGCGAAGTCGGGTCTCGACGCATTCGCCCGCGGCTTGGCCGACGCCCTGCACGGCTCTGGGGTCCGGCTGCTGCTGGTGCGCCCCGGCTTCGTCGTCGGACGGATGACCGAGGGTATGTCTCCCGCGCCCCTGTCGAGCACTCCCGCGCAGGTGGCTGCCGCGGCGGCGGAGGCACTCGCCAAGGGGCGCAGCGAGATCTGGGTGCCGCGGTCGCTGGCCGCGCTCGTCGTGGCCTTCCGGCTGATGCCGCGGGCCCTGTGGCGGAGGTTGCCCCGATGATCGTCGTCGTGGGGATAGGGGCCGACGGAATGTCCGGGCTGTCCACCGCATCCCGCACCGAACTGTCAAGGGCCACGGTCGTTTACGGGTCGCCGCGACAACTGGACCTGCTCGACGACTCCGTCTCGGCGCGCAGGCGGGCGTGGCCGACCCCGCTGCTGCCGGCCCTGCGCGCCCTGCTCGACGACGCCTACGAGGGTCACGACGTGCACGTGGTCGCCAGCGGTGACCCGCTGCTCCACGGCATCGGAAACACCCTCATCCGCATGTACGGCTCCGAACGAGTGGCCGTCCTGCCGCACGTGTCCTCGGTGACGCTGGCGTGCGCCCGGGTCGGCTGGGCGGTGCAGGACACCGAGATCATCAGCCTCGTCACCGCACCCGCGCATACCGCCGTGCGGCGAGGAGGGCAGGCGGTGGTGTTGTCGCGCGACGCCGACAGTCCCGCCGCGCTGGCGCGGTTGCTCGCCGAGACCGGCCGGGGCGACTCCGAACTGACGGTTCTCGAGCAACTCGGGGGGCCCCTGGAACGTCGCCGCTCGGCTACCGCCCGGGAGTGGGCCGGCCGCCCGCCGCAGGACGTCGACAAGCTCAACGTGATGGCGGTTCGGTACCTGCCCGACGAGCGGGTCGCCCATGCGCTGCCCGACGACGTGTTCGCCCATGACGGTCAAATCACCAAGCAGTCGGTGCGGGCGGTCACCCTCGCGGCGCTGGGTCCCCGCCCCGGGGAGGTGCTGTGGGACGTCGGCTCCGGTTCGGGGAGCATCGCCGTCGAGTGGTGCCGCAGCGCATCCGGTTGTGCTGCGGTCGCCTTCGAGCGCGACGCCGCCCGCCGGGCCCGCGTCGAGCGCAACGCGGTGGCCTTTGGTGTCGCGGTCGACGTGCGCGGCGCGGCACCGGCCCACTTCGACGGTGCCCCCGAGCCCTCGGCGGTCTTCGTCGGCGGCGGTCTCACCCAGCCCGGGGTCCTCGAAGGGTGCTTCGACCACCTGCCGGTGGGTGGCCGCCTCGTCGCCAACGTCGTCACCGTGGAGTCCGAAGCCGTGGTCTCGCAATGGTATTCGCGCCTGGGCGGCACGCTGCGCCGCTTTCAGCATTATCACGGTGAGCCCGTGGGCGGCTTCACCGGATTCCGCCCGGCCATGCCGGTGACCCAGTGGGTGGTGAGCAAGCCGTGACCGTGTACTTCATCGGCGCCGGACCGGGTGCGGCCGACCTGATCACCGTCCGCGGCGAACGGCTGCTGAAGCGGTGTCCGGTATGCCTCTACGCGGGTTCGATCATGCCCGACGACCTGCTGGCACTGTGCCCGCCGGACGCCAAGGTGGTCGACACCGGCCCGCTCACGCTCGAGCAGATCGTCACCGAGCTCACCGACGCGCACGCCGCCGGCTTGGACGTCGCGCGGCTGCACTCCGGGGACCCCTCGATCTACAGCGCCCTGGCCGAACAGTGCCGCCGCCTCGACGCGGCGGGCGTCGACTACGAGGTGGTGCCGGGGGTGCCCGCCTTCGCTGCCGCGGCGGCAGCCCTCGGTCGCGAGCTGACCGTGCCCGGTGTCGCGCAGACCGTCACCCTGACCCGGGTCGCGACGCTGTCGACGGCGATGCCCGAGGGGGAGGATCTGCAGACGCTGTCGGCGCCCGGCGCCACGTTGGTCCTCCACCTCGCGGCTGCCCAGGTCGACGCCATCGTGCCCGATCTGCTCGCCGGTGGTTACGGGCCCGAAACACCCTGTGCCGTGGTGGCATTCGCGTCCTGGCCACAGGAGCAGGTGCTGCGCTGCACTCTGGGTGAGCTGGCCGAACGGGTGCACTCCGCCGGGATCACGCGCACGGCCGTCATCGTCGTCGGCGACGTGTTGGCCGCCGACGGTTTCTCCGACAGCTACCTGTACTCGTCGGGGCGGCGCCGCGGAAGCCGGCATTGATGCGGGTGCTCCTACTCGGCGGCACCGCCGAGGCACGGGCGCTGGCGGCCGAACTGACCCCTGACGTCGAGGTGATCAGTTCGCTCGCCGGGCGGGTCCCGAATCCGGCGCTGCCGGTGGGCGAGGTCAGGGTCGGCGGCTTCGGGGGAGTCGACGGGTTGCGGCAGTGGCTCCGCGAGCAGCGTGTCACCGCCGTCGTCGACGCCACGCATCCGTTCGCCGCGCGCATCACCGCCAACGCCGCGCGGGCGTGCCGCGAGGAACGTCTGCCGCACGTCGTGCTGGCCCGACCCGCGTGGCCACCGGGTGAGGCGATCCAGGTTGGCTCCGACGTAGAGGCCGCCGAGGTCGTGGCCCGCAGCGGCTTGCGACGGGTCTTCCTGACCACCGGGCGCTCCGGTAGCGCCGCGTTCGCCGACGTCGACGCGTGGTTCCTGATTCGTGCGGTCACACCGCCCGATGACGTCGAGTTGCCGCCGCGACACCAGCTGCTGCTCTCCCGTGGCCCGTACCACTACGACGACGAGCGAAGGTTGCTGTCCGACAACGGGATCGACGCCCTGGTGACCAAGAACAGCGGCGGCGACATGACGCGGGACAAGGTGGACGCCGCCGCCGACCTCGGAATCCCGGTGATCATGGTGCAGCGGCCCCCACTACCCCCGGACGTACGGGTCGTCGCGACCGTCGACGACGCCGCGGCGTGGGTCAGAGCGCTCTGACCGCGTCCAGACTGCCGAGCTCGCGGATGGCCTGGCAGCCGCGTTGCATCATCACCAGCATCATGTCGTCACCGCGCTCGGTGGACACCGAGAACGCGCAGCCCAGCACCGACAGGAACGGCACCTGCACCATGCCGACGCGGTAGTCCTCCCAGCACGTGTCGAGACCGTAGTCGCCGACGCCGTAGCCGGACAGCTCCGCGAAGTAGGCGGCCACCAGGTCGTGCTCGACGACCGCACGGAGCTCAGGTGCGAGGCTGGTCCCGGTGAAGTACGCCAGGTCGCGGGCAGGCAGCCCGACGCCCAGCGTCTGCCAGTCCACCACGGTGACGTGACGGCGGTCGGGGGTGTAGAGGAGGTTGTCGAGGCGGTAGTCGCCGTGCATCAACGCGAAGCGGTCCTGGGTGCCCGTCAGCCACGGCCCGACGAGCGACATCGCCTCGGTGATCGTGTCGCAGTCCTCGGCCGTCATCCGGGACCCCAACCGGTCGAGTGTCATCTGAGCCGCCAGCACGGCGACCTCGCCGAGGCCCCGCATGGCGTCCTCGGTGGCCGCGGACATCACCAGACCCTCGAAGGCGGGCCACCGTGGATCGCACCACGTGGGGCCGTGCAGACCGGCCAGGGCGCGGACGGCCAGCCGTGCCTCCTCCGCCCCGCACCCGGCGATCTGGTCACCCTGTACCGCAGGGGCCATGTCGGCCAGCACCAGCACGAAATCGCCTCCGTCGGAGGAGATCTCGCAGTGGAAGTGCCGGGGGATGGGGACCCGGACGACGTCGGCGACCTCGGTGTAGAAGGCGTACTCGGACCGGTATCCGAGGGCGACGCGCTCACGGACGGCGTCGTCCTGGGACGAGAGCTTGATCGCGAAGGTGCCGGGCAGCGACGGCTGGTCGGTCGCGTACTGCACCGCGAGCCGGTAGGTGGCCCCGGTCTGACCGGTGCCGATGGCTGTGACGTCGACGGATCGGACGTCGGTGGCGAGCACGGATTCGACCCACCGTGGTGTCACGTCGGCCGGACTGCGGGGGATGACGACGGCCGGTGGAATGGGCCCACTCATGAGGCCGAACGTAACCGGCCCAGTAGACACTTGTCCAGTGTTGTCTACTCGCGCTCGGTGGCCACCGCGTTGACGGCGGCCGCGGCCATCGCGCTGCCGCCGCGCCGACCCGTCACGACGAGGTAGTCCATCCCGCGGGGGCGCTCGACCAGCTCGTCCTTCGACTGCGCGGATCCCACGAAGCCGACCGGGCCGCCCAGGACCGCCGCGGGTACGGGCGCGCCCTCGTCGATGAGTTCGAGAAGACGGAACAGGGCGGTCGGCGCGTTGCCGATCGCGACCACGGCCCCACCGAGCCGGTCGGCCCACAGGTCGACACCGGCCGCGGAGCGCGTGTTGCCCATGGTCGCGGCGAGGCCGGCCGCCCGCGGATCGGCGACCAGCGAGACGATCTCGTTGTCGGCGGGCAACCGTGACCGGGTGATGCCCGCGGCGACCATCGAGGAGTCGCACAGCACCGGTGCCCCGCCCGCCAGAGCGCGGTGGGCGGCGTCGACGACGCCGGGGCTGAACGCGACGTGCTGGGCGACGTCGACCTGACCGCAGGTGTGGATCAGCCGGACCACCACGCGTGACACGTCGTCGGGAAACCGTGCCAGATCGGCTTCGTCGCGAATCATCGCGAACGACTGGCGGTAGATCTCGGCGGCGTCGCGGGTGTAGTCGAGCACCCGATCACCCTACGGGCGGCGCGGTTCGTACCCGTCCGCGGTGGCGACGAGGACCTCCCCGGTCGAGGGGCTTCCGCAGGCACGCTCGCATCCCACGAAGTGCCGGTGCACACCGGCGGTCCCGTCGGCGACGGCCGCTGCGGCGTCGCGCCGCACGTCGGCCGCGGAGTGCGCACACCCCGGGCTGCCGGTGCAGGAGCTGACGTCGAGCCACGGTGACTGCTCGTCGAAGACCAGGCCCAGTGGGGCGAGCACCCGCAGGGCGGTGTCGGCGATCTCCTCGTCGAGGTCGAACACCAGCACCGACCGCCATGGCGTGATCACCAGTGGGGAGCCGACCGCCGCGAGGTACTCCGCGACCCTGGTCCGCAGAACGCCGAGGGGCACGGCGGCGCCGAGGGTGACCCGGCCGTCGTCCTGCTGAAGCCAACCGACTGGCGGACGGGTGACGGGGGGCCAGGTGGCACCCGGTTCGGCAGAGGGGGACAACCCCTCGAGCAGCGGGGCGACGTCGTCGAGTTCGGCCGTCCGCCAGGCAGTTCCGCGCACCGCGGCGAACCGCCGAGCCACCTCGACCAGCAGCGGCACGCCGTCACGGGTACGTACGCCGGTGTCGACCCCCGCCACCACCAGGGCTGCGGTGTCGTCGTCGACGAAGTGCAGGCCCACGTCGGCGCCAAGTCCGGACACGTCACCGCGACCGTCGTCGAGGGCGAACATGAACCGGCCCGGCAGGCCGGCCAAGGCGCCGTCGGCTTGGATCGCCTCGTCGAGGGCGCCGACGAGGCCCCGCACGTCCGCGACGCCGCCCCGGCGACCTGTCAGCGGTGACGCGACGACGTTGCGCACGCGCTCGTGGGTGGGTGACGGCAACAGGCCGGCCTCGGCGATCGCCGCGGCCAGCGCGTCGGCGTCGGTGATGCCACGGATCTGCACGTTGCCGCGCGAGGTCAGTTCCATTGCCGGGGAACCGAACCGGGCCGCGGCCAGCGCCAGCGCCTCGAGCTGTGGCGCCTCGATCATGCCGCCGGGGAGTCGAACCCTGGCCAGGGCGCCGTCGGCAGCCTGATGAACGGCGAGCGCACCGGGGCACGCGTCGTCGTTGCGAGTTCTGGCCATCCCCCTACGGTACGGCGACCAGACGCGGCGGCGCCACGACCTCCGAGTAGTGCGACGCGTCGCCCGTGATCACGCGGCTGGGCGTGCCGTTGACGTCGACCGGGACGTCACCGGCCAGGGTGACCCGGCTCAGGCGACGGTACTGGTCGTCGTAGTCGGACACCGCGTAGTGCTGCGTCTGACGGTTGTCCCAGATGGCCAGGTCGCCCGGGCTCCAATTCCACCGAATCGTGTTCTCCAGCTTGGTCACCCGGGCCTGCAGCAGTTGCAGCAGGGCCGCCGACTCGTTGGTGCCGAACCCGACGAAGCGTTTGACGAAGTGCCCGAGCAGCAGCACCCGCCGTCCCGTCTCGGGGTGGACGCGCACCACGGGATGCTCGGTCTCGAAGCGCTCGGAGACGAACTCCTCGCGGTACTCCCGGGTGGTCCTGGCGTTCTCGTCGTCGACGGCGGTGGTCTCCGCGAAGTCCTTGACGTAGTCGTAGTCGTTGGTGTGGATCGCCCACAGGTTCTCGGCAAGGGCGGCCAGCGGTGGCGGCAGCTGCTCGTAGGCCGCCCGGGTCGACGCCCACGCCGTGGTGCCGCCGTAGGAGGGCAGGGTGATGGCCCGCAGCAGCGACGCCTTGGGAATCCGGTCGACGAAGGTGACGTCGGTGTGCCAGGAGTTCGCCTTGTCGTAGCGCGAGTCGATGGGCAGCACGTCGGCTCCACGCGAGGTCACCGTGGGGTGCGCGATGGTGGGCGTGCCCAGCGCCCTGGCGACGTCGAGTTGGCTTTCGTCGTCGAGGTGGTGCTGGTCGCGGAAGAAGATCACCTGGTGTTCGAGCAGGGCGGCGTTGATCGCTTCGACGGTCGACGCCGACAGGTCGCCGGTCAGTCGAACGCCGTCGACGCGGGCGCCGATGTTCGCGCCGAGCTTGACGATCACGGGGGAGTTGGCCATGAACTGATTGGCTCACGAATGGCCGTTCCTGGCCACCCTTCGGCTACCGACGATTCGAAGGGCCGTTGTGACTCGCGTCACGTTTACGAGTGGCCTGTACCGTCCCGCACCAAACCCACTCTTGCGGTACCGCCGGTACTACCTTCAGGTCAACGCAACGGCTCGACGCAGGAGGAACGGCAATGGTGGGACTAGTGGCATTCGCGGCAGTGGTGGGCGTATTGGCGGTCATGCTGGGACGCCCGTACCAACAATCGTGGTACGGCCGCTGGGGAAACTCCGACCGGTAACCACGATGCGGTACGAATGGTAGGTGCACCAGCCCACCGTTCTCCTGCTGTCCACGTCGGATACCGACTTGATGACGGCGCGCGCCAGCGGTGCGCAGTACCGCTGGATGAACCCCAGCCGCTTGGTCGACGGTGAACTCGACACTCTGCTCGACGGCGTCGACGTCGCCGTCATCCGGATCCTCGGCGGCTACCGCAGCTGGCAGGACGGCATCGACGCCGTGGTCGCCAAGGGCATCCCCACGATCGTGATCAGCGGCGAACAATCTCCTGACGCCGACCTGATGAGCCATTCCACGGTGCCCGCGGGCGTCGCCCTGCAGACCCACGTATACCTGGCCCAGGGCGGTGTCGCGAATCTCCAACAGCTACACGCCTTTCTGAGCGACACCCTGCTGATGACGGGATTGGGCTTCGCCCCGCCGGAGGCCACCCCCACGTGGGGGGTGCTGGAGTGCCCGGCGGGCCACGTCGCCTCCAACGACGGCCCCCGCGTGGCGGTCCTCTTCTACCGGGCCCAGCATCTGGCCGGCAACACGGCCTACGTCGGGGCGCTGTGTCACGCGATCGACGCCGCCGGCGGCCAACCCGTGCCCATCTACGCGGCCTCGCTGCGCACGCCCGAACCCGAACTGCTCGAACTCCTGAGCACCGTCGACGCCCTCGTGACGACCGTGCTGGCCGCCGGCGGAGCCGTCCCGGCGACGGTGACCGCAGGAGGCGCCGACGACACGTGGAACGTCGCGCACCTGGCCGCACTGAACATCCCCATCCTGCAGGGGCTGTGCCTGACGTCGTCGCGGACGCAGTGGAGCGAGAACGACGACGGCATGAGTCCGCTCGACGTGGCCACCCAGGTGGCCGTGCCGGAATTCGACGGTCGCATCATCACGGTTCCCTTCTCGTTCAAGGAGATCGACGACGAGGGTCTGATCTCCTACGTCGCCGACCCGGAGCGGTGTGCGCGGGTGGCTGGTCTCGCGGTGCGGCAGGCCCGGCTGCGACGCATCGCGCCTGCCGACAAGCGGGTGGCGCTGGTGTTCTCGGCCTACCCGACCAAGCACGCGCGCATCGGCAACGCCGTCGGCCTCGACACCCCGGCCAGCGCCGTCGGCCTGCTGC
The DNA here is from genome assembly GCF_025823185.1 of Mycobacterium yunnanensis. Classification (GTDB taxonomy): domain Bacteria; phylum Actinomycetota; class Actinomycetes; order Mycobacteriales; family Mycobacteriaceae; genus Mycobacterium; species Mycobacterium yunnanensis. The sequence goes on along the minus strand of NZ_JACKVK010000013.1, from coordinate 39,008 downwards.
GCGCGATGCGCGACGCCGGCTACGACATCGGGGACGTGCCCGGCGTCGACGCCCAGGATGGCGATGCGCTCATCCACGCCCTGATCGAACGCGGCGGCCAAGATCCCGACTGGTTGACCGAGGAACAACTGGCCCGCAACCCGATCAGGGTGTCGGCCAAGGACTATCGGGCGTGGTTCGCCACGCTGCCCGCCGGGCTGGCCGACGCCGTCGTCGAACACTGGGGTCCGCCGCCCGGCGACTTGTTCGTCGACCGCACCCACGATCCCGACGGCGAGATAGTCATCGCCGCAATGCAATCCGGCAACGTCGTGATCATGGTGCAGCCCCCGCGCGGTTTCGGCGCCAATCCGGTGGCGATCTACCACGACCCCGACCTACCGCCCAGCCACCACTACTTGGCGGCCTACCGGTGGCTCGACGGGCAATTTGGAAACGGCTGCTCCGGTCATTTCAAGGCCGACGCCGTGGTCCACCTCGGCAAGCATGGAAACCTGGAGTGGTTGCCAGGCAAGACACTTGGCATGTCGTCGACGTGCGGCACCGATGCGGCGCTGGGTGACCTTCCGCTGATCTACCCCTTCCTGGTCAACGATCCGGGAGAGGGCACCCAGGCCAAGCGCCGGGCCCACGCGGTGCTCGTCGACCACCTCATCCCGCCGATGGCCCGCGCGGAGAGCTACGGCGACATCGCCCGTCTCGAGCAACTGCTCGACGAACACTCCAACATCGCCACGCTGGATCCCGGAAAGCTGCCCGCCATCCGCCAGCAGATCTGGACCCTGATGCGGGCGGCGAAGATGGACCACGATCTCGGCCTGGAGGACCGCCCAGACGAGGACGTCTTCGACGACATGCTGCTGCACGTCGACGGGTGGCTCTGCGAGATCAAGGACGTCCAGATCCGCGACGGTCTGCACGTGCTCGGCCAGGCCCCCGTGGGGGAGGCCGAGCTGGACCTGGTGCTGGCGATCCTGCGCGCCCGCCAGCTCTTCGGTGGCGAACACACCGTGCCGGGGCTGCGTCAGGCGCTCGGCCTGGCCGAGGACGGCACCGACGTCAGGGGTGCCGTCGACGTCGCCGAGCAACGTGCCCGCGAACTGGTCGCCGCGCTGGCCGACGCCGACTGGGACGTCGAGGCCGTCGACCGCATCGCCGAGACCCCGGAGGTGGCGAGCGTCCTGCGCTTCGCGGCCGGTGAGGTGGTCCCGCGGCTGCGGGAGACCAACCACGAGATCGACCAGATCCTGCACGCGCTCGACGGGGGCTTCATCCCCGCCGGCCCGTCGGGCTCGCCGCTGCGCGGCCTGGTCAACGTGCTGCCCACCGGGCGCAACTTCTACTCCGTCGACCCCAAGGCCGTGCCGTCGCGACTGGCGTGGGAAACCGGTATGGCGCTGGCAGATTCGCTGGTAGAGCGCTATCTCGCCGACAAGGGCGAGTATCCGCGCTCGGTCGGTCTGTCGGTGTGGGGCACCTCGGCGATGCGCACCTCCGGTGACGACGTCGCCGAAGTCCTGGCGCTGATCGGCGTGCGACCGGTGTGGGACGACGCGTCACGCCGGGTGGTCGACCTCGAGCCCGTCGACCTCGACGAACTCGGGCGGCCCCGCATCGACGTGACGGTCCGCATCTCGGGTTTCTTCCGCGACGCCTTCCCGCACGTCGTCACCATGATCGACGACGCCGTGCGCCTGGTCGCCGAACTCGACGAGAGCGACGAGCAGAACTACGTCAAGGCCCACACCAGCGTCGACCTCGCCGACCACGGCGACCAGCGCCGAGCCACGACCCGCATCTTCGGCTCCAAGCCGGGGACCTACGGCGCGGGTTTGCTGCAGCTCATCGACAGCCGCAACTGGCGCGACGACGCCGACCTCGCCGAGGTCTACACCGCATGGGGTGGCTTCGCCTACGGTCGCGGCCTCGACGGCGCCGCCGCCAGCGACGACATGAACCGCCAGTACCGCAGGATCGCGGTGGCGGCGAAGAACATCGACACCCGTGAGCACGACATCGCCGACTCCGACGACTACTTCCAGTACCACGGTGGCATGGTCGCGACCGTCCGCGCGCTGACGGGCCAGGACCCCGAAGCCTACGTGGGGGACAACACCCGGCCCGAGGCCGTGCGCACCCGCACGCTGTCGGAGGAGACCACCCGCGTGTTCCGCGCGCGCGTGGTCAACCCGCGCTGGATGTCGGCGATGCGTCGGCACGGCTACAAGGGCGCCTTCGAGATGGCCGCGACCGTGGACTACCTGTTCGGGTACGACGCGACCGCGGGCGTGATGGCCGACTGGATGTACGAGCGCCTCGCCGGGGAGTACGTGCTCGACGAGGAGAACCGCAAGTTCATGAACGAGTCCAACCCCTGGGCGCTGCACGGCATGGCCGAGCGACTGCTGGAGGCCGCCGGGCGTGGCATGTGGGCTCAGCCCGAGTCGGCCACCCTGGACGGGCTGCGTCAGGTGCTGCTCGAGACCGAAGGCGACCTGGAGGGTTAGATTCACCACATGGCCCCCACGTTCGCCGAGGTCGCGAAGTCCGAGTACGTGCTGTTGACGACGTTCACCAAGGACGGCCGGCCCAAGCCGACGGCCATCTGGGTCGCGCCGGACGACCGCGGTCGCGTCGTCGCCATCACCCAGGAGAAGTCCTGGAAGGTCAAGCGCATCCGCAACACCCCGCGCGTCACCATCGCCGAGTGCGATCGCGGCGGCAAGCCCAAGGGGGAGTCCGTCGAGGCGGTCGCGGCGATCCTGGACAAAACCGAGACGCCGAAGGTCTACGACGCGATCGGCAGGCGCTACGGCATCGTCGGCAAGCTGTTCAACGTCTTCAGCAAGCTCAAGGGCGGCATGAAGAACAACGTGGGCATCGAACTGAAGGCCAGCTAGTGCCCACCTTCGAGGACGTCTACCGCGAGAAGTACCTGCTGCTGACCACGTTCACCAAGGACGGTCGGCCCAAGCCGACGCCCATCTGGGGCGTGCCGGAGGGTGACAAGCTGTTGATCAGCACCGACAAGGGGTCGTGGAAGACCAAGCGCATCAACAACACTCCGCGGGTGACGATCCAGAAGTGCGGGGTGCTCGGCAAGGTGAAGGGCGAACCCGTCGAGGCCGTCGCGCGCATGCTGCCAGAGTCGGAGACGCGGCGGGTGTTCGATCTGGCGACCAAGCGCTTCTGGTATCACGCCTGGTGGTGGATCCCGCAGGCGCTGATCCGCGGCGGCGTGGACAAGGTGCACGCCGCCATCGAGGTTCGCGCGATCGATTCACCCTAGGAACCGTCGGGCCGTGCGAAACGTTGACCGGGCATGGCAATGCGGCTCTTCCTGATCTACGTCCTCGTCGAGTTGGCGGTCGTGGTGGCCCTGGTCTCCACGATCGGCTTCGGGTGGACCTTCCTGCTGGTGGTCGGCACCTTCGTCGCGGGCCTGGTGGTGGCCGGCTCGCAGGTGAAGGGGCAGATTCAGCGGCTGCAGAGGGGGCTCTCGGAGCCCAGGGGCGCGGTGTCCGACGGCGCCCTGGTGGCGCTGGGCGGCGTGCTGACCGTCGTCCCCGGCCTGGTCACCTCCGTGCTGGGGCTTCTGCTGCTCGTGCCGCCCACCCGTGCCCTGGCCCGCCCCGTCGTGGCGGCGGTGGCCGCCCGTAGCCTCGGTCGAATGCCAATCATCGTCACCCAGACCGGAGGTGCGCCGTTCCGCGCCCGTAGAAGCACCGATTACGTCGACGGCGAAGTGGTCGACGTGACCGACGTGGAGCAGGCGCGCCTGCCCCGGCACCCCGACGTCGCTTGACGACGCTGCTGCTCGGCGGCCAGGTCTACACCCCGGCCATGCCCGACGCCACGGCGATCGCGATCAGCGACGGGCCCGACGGCGTCGTCGCCTGGGTGGGCACCGACGACGTCGGCCGTCGGCAGTTTCCCGACGCCATGGTGGTCGACCTCGACGGCGGTTTCGTCACTCCGGCGTTCGTCGACGCCCACGTCCACGTCACGGCGACCGGTCTCGCGCTGGTGGGGTTGGACCTGCGCGCCGCGACGTCGCGAGAGCATGCGTTGCGGCTCGTCGGCGACTACGCCCGCCGCCATCCCGACGGACCCGTCTGGGGTCACGGCTGGGACGAGTCGCGGTGGCCGGAGGGCACGGCGCCGACCACCGCCGACCTCGACGGGCTGCTCGGCGACCGGCCCGCGTACCTGGCGCGGGTGGACGTGCACTCCGCGGCGGCGTCGACCGCCCTGCGCAGGACCGTCCCCGGGTTGACCGACGCCGCCGGGCATCACGACCAGCAGCCGCTGACTGCCGACGCCCACCACCTGGTGCGCGCCGCGGCTCGCGCGTCGCTGACCCCCGGTCAGCGCCGCGAGGCCCGGGTGGCGGCTTTGGACGCGGCGGCCGGCTGCGGCGTCGCCGCGGTGCACGAGTGCGCCGGGCCCGACATCGGGGGCGCCGACGACTGGCGGGAACTGCACGCGCTCGACCACGGCGTCGAGGTCGTGGGCTACTGGGGTGAGGCGGTCACCACCGCCGCCGCGGCCCGAGGACTGGTCGATGAGTTGGGCGTCCGCGGTCTCGCCGGTGATCTCTTCGTCGACGGGGCGCTGGGCTCGCACACCGCGTGGCTGGGCGAGCCCTATGCCGACGCCCCCGGGTGCGTCGGCAACGCCTATCTCGACGGCGCCGCCGTGGAGGCCCATCTGGACGCGTGCACCGAGGCCGGAATCGCGGCGGGCTTCCACGTCATCGGCGACGCCGCCGTCACGACCGTGGTGGACGCCGTGGCGCGGGTGGTCGAACGGCGCGGAGCCCCGGCCGTGGCACGGTGTGGCCATCGGCTCGAACACCTCGAGATGGTGTCCGAGGAACAGGCTGCCCAGCTCGGCAGCTGGGGTGTGATCGCCAGCGTGCAACCCAACTTCGACGCCCTGTGGGGCGGCGCCGACGGCATGTACGCGCGGCGGTTGGGTGCGCACCGCGCGGCTCTCCTGAACCCGCTGGCGCTGTTAGCATCCCAAGGCGTGCCACTCGCCTTCGGTTCCGATTCGCCGGTCACCGGCATGAACCCGTGGGAGACCATCAGGGCCGCAACCACCCATCACACGTCGGGCAGCGCAGTGTCGGCGCGGGCGGCGTTCGCGGCGGCCACCCGCGGCGCGTGGCGCGCCGGCGGCGTCCGCGACGGGGTGGCCGGCACGTTGGCGCCTGGCGCGCCCGCAACCTACGCGGTGTGGGACGTCCCGGGGGGTCTCGGAGCCCTCGAGGTCGCCGCGCCCGCCGACACCGTGGCCCGGTGGTCCACCGACCCGCGATCGCGAATCCCCGCCCTGCCTCGGCTCGCCCCGGATGCGCTCCTGCCGACCTGTCGTCAGACGGTGCACCGGGGTGTCACCATCCATGGCTGATCGCGCGGTGGTGGCCCGCCTGCTGGGCGCATTGCAGCCGCGTGCCGTGCGCCTGACCGCGGCCATCGCCGCCGGCATCCTGGTGTGCGTCAGCTTCCCGCCCTTTGGATGGTGGCCCGCCAGCTTCGTCGCCTTCGGCCTGCTGGCGTGGCTGCTGACCCGGCCGGCCACCACGACGGTGGGTGGGTTCGGGTACGGATTCCTGTTCGGGTTGGCGTTCTACGTCCCCCTGCTGCCCTGGATCAGCGGTTTCGTCGGGGCCGTGCCGTGGTTGGCGCTGTCGGCGATGGAGGCGCTGTTTCCCGCCGTCTTCGGACTCCTCGCCGTCGTGGTGCGCCGGCTACCCGGCTGGCCGGTGTGGTTCGCCTGCCTGTGGGTGCTCGGTGAGTGGCTCAAGTCGACGGTCCCGTTCGGCGGCTTTCCCTGGGGGCTTGTCGGTTACGCGCAGGACGACGGGCCGTTGCTCGTCGTCGCCCACTTCGGCGGCGTGCCGCTGGTGTCCTTCGCCGTGGCGCTGATCGGGTTCGGCCTCGCGGCCATCGTGATGGAGGCCGTCCGCTGGTGGCAGACCGACCACCACAGCGGCCGGGTCGACCTGCCGGCGATCCTGGTGCCGGGGGCCGGCGTCGCGCTCGTGCTGGTCGTCGTCGCCCTCGCCACGCCCTTCGTGCGGCAGTCCGCGGTGGGTGCGGCCGACGACTCCGCCACGACCGTCGCCGCGGTGCAGGGCAACGTGCCGCGCCTCGGGCTGGACTTCAACGCCCAGCGCCGCGCCGTGCTGGACAACCACGTGCGGGAGACGATGCGCCTGGCGGAGGACGTCCGCGCGGGCCGCGCGCCGCAACCCGCCGTCGTGGTGTGGCCCGAGAACTCCTCGGACATCGACCCGATCGTCAACCAGGACGCCGCCGACCAGATCGCCGGCGCCGCCGACGCCATCGCCGCCCCGATCCTGGTGGGGGCGGTCGTCGCAGCACCCGGTTACACCCCACAGGACCCGGAGGCGACCAACACGGTGATCGTGTGGGACCAGGCGACCGGGCCCGGTGAGCGACACGACAAGAAGATCGTGCAGCCGTTCGGGGAGTACCTGCCGTGGCGCAGCTTCTTCCGCAAGTTGTCGTCCTTCGCCGATCGGGCGGGCTACTTCGTCCCCGGCTCGGGCAACGGCGTCGTCCACGCCGCAGGCATCCCCATCGGGGTGACGACGTGCTGGGAGGTCATCTTCGACCGCGCCGCCCGCGAATCGGTGCTCAACGGGGCCCAGTTCCTGGCCGTCCCCACCAACAACGCCACGTTCGACGAGTCGATGAGCGCCCAGCTCCTGTCGTTCGCGCGGCTGCGGGCAGTCGAGCACGACCGCTTCGTCGTCGTCGCGGGCACCGTCGGAATCAGCGCCGTGATCGGGCCGGACGGTCGGGAGCTAGGCCGCACCGACTTCTTCACCCCCGCCTACCTCGACTCCCAGATCAGGCTGAAGTCCAGCCTCACGCCCGCAACCCGCTGGGGCCCCGTCGTGCAGGGCGTGATCGTGATCGCCGGGGTGGGGGGTTTCGTCTGGGCCATGCTGCACAATGGTCCGCTGGCGGATAAGTTCGCGCGGCGCCGTCACGAGGCGCCGGCTGCCGAGAAGTCCACGACGAAGGAGTGACATGACCGACGAGCGAGACCGCGCATGATGCCGGGTGGCGACCGCCCCAGTCAGCGCACGCTGGTCATCATTCCGACCTACAACGAGCGCGAGAACCTTCCGTTGATCGTCGGTCGGGTGCACGCGGCGCGGCCGGACGTGCACGTGCTGGTGGTCGACGACGGCAGTCCCGACGGCACCGGTGAGCTGGCCGACGAGCTGGCCCTTGCCGATCCCGATCGCATTCACGTGATGCACCGCACCGCCAAGAACGGTCTTGGTGCGGCGTACCTGGCGGGCTTCGCCTGGGGGCTTGGCCGGGCGTACTCCGTACTGGTGGAGATGGACGCCGACGGCTCGCACGCACCCGAGGAGCTGTACCGGTTGCTCGACGCGGTCGACGCGGGCGCCGACCTGGCCATCGGTTCGCGCTACGTCGACGGGGGCACCGTGCGCAACTGGCCGCGGCGACGAATGATGTTGTCGCGCACGGCGAACGGCTACTCCCGCATCTCGCTCGGGGTGGACGTCAACGACATCACCGCGGGCTATCGGGCCTACCGCCGCGAGGTGCTCGAGAAGATCGACCTCTCGGCCGTGGACTCGAAGGGCTACTGCTTCCAAGTCGACCTGACGTGGCGCACCATCAGTGCCGGCTTCACCGTCGCAGAAGTGCCCATCACGTTCACCGAACGTGAATTGGGCAAGTCGAAGATGAGCGGCTCCAACATCCGCGAGGCGATCTTCAAGATCGCCGAGTGGGGCATCCGCGGGCGCCTCGACCGCGCCCGCGGAGTCGTGCGCTAGCTGCTGGCGCCGCGGCGACGGGTCTTGATGATGTCCAGCCGCTCCTTGAGCAGTTCGTCGAGTTCCTCGACCGAGCGACGCTCCAGCAGCATGTCCCAGTGCGTGCGCGGGGGCTTGACCTTCTTGGGCTCGGGCACGTCGCCGTCGATGAGCGTGCCCTCCATGCCGTTGCGGCAGGGCCAGGTGCCGGGAATCTCGGCCTCGTCGGCGAAGGGGACCTCGAACTCCTCGCCGTTGTCGGTCCGGTAACGCGCCATCTGCCGGGGCGCCAAGTCGTGGTTGCGGTCGGTTTCGTAGCTCACGGCTCCGAGTCGGCTACCCCTCAAGACACGATCAGCCATGGTTCTCACTCCTCTTCCTGCGAACGTTCCGGGGATGTCAACGCAGCCGTGTGGCTCGAAGTTCCCGACGCGAGTGTCCATGATACCGGGGCCACGCGGGTCAGCCGTTTACAGTCGAGTGCCGTGGCACCAGAAACGCGACGGCGACGCCGAGTTCAACCGTGCCGCTGGTGTGGTCGCGAGGTGCCGGACGCGGGTGTGGGCCGGCGACGTCAGTACTGCCGTCAGTCGTGCCGCCAACGGGCCTACGAGCAACGCGCCATGGTCAAGGGCACGCCGCTGGCGCCCGATTCGGTGGTGCTGTCCGCCGATGAGGCCGCGCAGCTCTCCGATCGCGTCTACCAGGTCAGGTGTGCCGCAGAGGACGTGGCCACGGCCCTCGAGGAGGGCGCCGACGGGTCCGAACTCCGTGAGCTGTGCGACGCGCTGATGCGGGCTGCAAAGGCGGCCGACGGCTGGCGCTGAAGATTCGTGCCAATTCGGCTGAACCATCTGGCGTGGTCGCCCGTCGTTCCTCCTGACAGCACCTCGAAGGGGGTGTAACGCCAGAAGGGATACCGTGACCGTGCTATCGCCGCTTACGTCGACTGACTCCGCGATCGAGCCCGCCGTGTGGTACTTCGGTGACTTCGTCCTGGACCTGCCTCGCTACGAACTCCGGCGCGACGGGGTTTCCATTCCCGTCGAGCCGCAGGTGTTCGACGTGCTGACACAGCTCGTCAAGCATCACCACCGGGTCGTGACCAAGATCGAACTGTTCGACGCCGTGTGGGGCGGGAAGTTCGTGGGGGAGGCCGCGCTGTCCAGTCGCATCAAGGCGGTTCGACGCGCCCTCGGTGACGACGGTGTCTCGCAACACGTGATTCGTACCGTCCGCGGGCGGGGATACCAATTCGTCGGGGTGTTGCACACCGAGGACGAAACGGCCGCGGAGCCCGACGACTCCGGGGCCGACGCGGTCTCCGGGGTCGTGCTCGACATCCGATGCCTGCGTTCGCGCCACGCGCGCAGTCACGGCAACCGCTACCGCGTGGCACGGTCGACGCGGCGCCGAGAGTTTCACGGGCCGCCGAGGTGAGGGCGCAGGCCAGGACGCCTCGTCAGACGGGGAATCAAACGGGAGAGTGGGTATGTTTCACATACGTTCGCCGCATCGACGCGCAGCTCGAGCCGTCAACCGCGTGAACCACGGACCGACAGAGGAACTAGCTCACGATGACGGACTCTTCACCCGAGCCGCGGCAGACGGTCGATCCGGCCAACGCCGAGTTGCTGAAGGTCATCCACGACGAGCACGGCCCGGCCTTGAACCGATTCGTCCTTCGTCTGACCCGAGGCGACCGGGAATTCGCCGAGGACGTCGTGCAGGAATCGCTGCTGCGGTTGTGGCAGAACGAGACGATCCTGACCACGTATTCGCAAGACTCGACGCGGGCGTGGCTGCACACAGTCGCCAGGAACCTGGTGATCGACGATCGGCGCAGCTCGCGCTACAAGCGCGAGTTTCAGACCGACGTGGTCCCCGAACGAAGCGCACCGGACATCTTCGGCCCTGCGGTCGACAAGTGGGTCGTCTCCGATGCCCTGCGATCGCTGAGCCCTGAGCATCGGACCGTGCTCGTGCGCGCTCACTACCTAGGACAAACCGCCGTCGAGATCGCCCACCACGAGGGCATCCCGCCGGGAACCGTCAAATCTCGACTGCATTACGCCTTGCGCGCGCTCCGCGTCGCCTTGGAGGAAAGGGGGGTCGTCAAATGACCTCCGAACGCGACATGGCCGAATGGGATGCCGCCTACCTGCTGGGTGCCCTCTCGGCCGAGGAAGCCGCCGAATACGAACGACACCTCGCCGTCTCGGGCGAACCCGCCGAACTGCGCGACGGCGCCGAGCTCACCTCGATCCTCGACGTGCTCTCACCCGAGGAGGCCATGGCTCTGCTCGACGCCGAGCCGGCGCCTCGGCGCGAGGAGGCGCCCGCCGCGCCCGCGTCGTTCGCCGCGGCGACGCAGCGACGTCGCGAACGTTCCCGCGGCTCCCGGTGGGTGACCACGCTGGCTTCGGCGGCTGCCTTCCTGCTCATCGGCGGCCTGGTCGGGTACGCCGTCATCCCCCGTCAGTCCTCCGACGGTGTCGATCTGCAGGCGATGGCGGCCGGCCAACGACAGGGGGTGACGGCCTCGCTGGCGCTCTCGGAGGAGCCGTGGGGCACGCGCCTGGACTGGGAGTGCCAGTACACCAAGGACTGGGCGGTCAAGGCCACCGGCTACGACCTGGTCGTCACCACGAAGCAGGGCGCCGAGTCCGTCGTCGCCTCGTGGCGTCCGTCGGGCGTGGAGAAGCAGGCCTCGAATCTCGCTGCCGCCACGGTGATTCCGAAGTCGGACATCCGCACCGTGACCATCCGGGAATCCGGGTCGCCGACCCCGCTCGCGGTCACCACCCTGGCCTGAGCTGCGTTCGGCTCAGAGCGAGTCGAAACCTTCCGCGGCGGCGCGGCGCTCCGTAGCGTCGCACCATCGTGACCGCCTCCCTCGTCGTACCTCCGCCCGTTGCCCGGGTGAAGCGGCGAAGGTGGGGGCTAATCCGGTTGGCCTCGCCAATCGCGCTACTGGCGCTCTGGCAGCTCGGCAGCGCACTCGGACTGATTCCTCAGGACGTCCTCCCCGCCCCGTCCCTGATCCTCGAGGCAGGGGTCGAGCTCGTCAGAAGCGGTGAACTCGTCGACGCCCTCGCCGTGTCGGGTGTCCGAGTGCTGCAGGGATTGCTCCTCGGCGGGCTGGTTGGCGTGGTCCTCGGCACCGCCGTGGGGCTCTCGCCATGGTTCGAGGCCACCGTCGACCCGCCGATGCAGATGGTCCGGGCGTTGCCCCACCTCGGCCTGATTCCGCTGTTCATCCTCTGGTTCGGCATCGGCGAACTGCCCAAGGTGCTTCTGGTGGCGCTCGGCGTCAGCTTCCCGCTGTACCTCAACACCTTCTCCGCGATCCGACAGGTCGACCCCAAGCTGTTCGAAACCGCTCAGGTGCTTGGCTTTTCGTTCTGGCAGCGGTTCCGCACCATCATCGTGCCCAGCGCCGCACCCCAGGTGCTCGTCGGGTTGCGTCAATCCCTGGCCATCGCGTGGCTCACGCTCATCGTGGCCGAGCAGATCAACGCCGACAAGGGCATCGGCTACCTCATCAACAACGCCCGCGACTTCCTGCGCATCGACGTCATCATCTTCGGGTTGGTGGTCTACGCCATGCTCGGCATCGGGACGGATGCCATCGTGCGGGCCGCCGAACGCCGTGCGTCGAGGTACCGCTCGTGACGGTCACCTCCGAACGCCGGACCGGAGTCGCCGGCGAACTTCGTCACGTCGACAAGTGGTACGGCGAGCACCACGTGCTGGATGACGTGTCGGTGCGCATCGGGCACGGCGAGATCGTCGCGCTCATCGGGCGCAGTGGCTCCGGGAAGTCGACGGTGCTCCGCGTGCTGGCCGGCCTGTCCACCGACCACACCGGCGAGCGCGTGGTCACCGGGCCGCCGGCGTTGGCGTTCCAGGAGCCGCGGCTCTTCCCGTGGCGCGACGTCCGAACCAATGTGGGGTACGGGTTGACCCGCAGCCGACTGCCCGCGGCCGAGAGGACGGCTCGCGCCGACCGGGCGTTGGCCGACGTCGGTCTCGGCGACCGCGGCACGGCATGGCCCCTGACGCTGTCCGGTGGACAGGCGCAGCGGGTGTCCTTGGCGCGAGCCCTGGTGGCCGAACCGGAACTGCTGCTGCTCGACGAACCGTTCGGTGCCCTCGACGCGCTGACACGGCTGACGATGCGGGCGCTGCTGTTGACGTTGTGGCGTGAACACGGATTCGGGGTGCTGCTGGTGACCCACGACGTCGACGAAGCGGTGGCCTTGGCCGACCGGGTGCTGGTCCTCGACGAGGGTCGCGTGTCGCACGAGCTGGTCGTCGACGACGCCCGGCGGTCGCCGTCGGATCCCTCGCGCAACACCGAGCGCTACCGGGCCGTGCTGCTCGACGAGCTCGGCGTCGAACTCTGACCACTGTGCCGTCGATTCACGAGGGGGAACCGTCATGTCCGCATCCAGACGAGTGATCGCGCTGCGCGTCACAGCGGTGCTGACGCTGGTTGCAGTGCTGGCCGGCTGCGTGTCGCGAGAGGAGAACGCGGGCACGCAGGAGGCGCCGGCCACGGTGCCGTTGTCCGAGCTGTCGGACGTGACGCTGCAGATCGGCGACCAGAAGGGCGGCACCGAGTCGCTGCTCAAGGCCGCGGGCGTCCTGACCGACCTGCCGTACCAGGTGGTGTTCTCCACCTTCACCTCGGGACCACCGCAGATCGAGGCCGCGACGGCGGGCAAGATCGACTTCGCCATCACCGGCAACACTCCGCCGATCTTCGGCGCCGCCTCGAACGCCAAGGTCAAGGTGGTGACGGCCTACGAGAACGGCGGCGACGGCGACCGCGTCCTGGTGCGGGCGGACTCGCCGATCAAGACCGTCGCCGACCTGCGCGGCAAGAGCGTGGCCGTCGGCAAGGGCAGCTCCGCGCACGGGCACATCCTGGCGCAGCTGCAGAAGGCGGGTCTCACCCCCGCGGACGTGAAGCTGGTCTTCCTGCAACCCGCCGACGCGCTGACCGCCTTCACCAGCGGGCAGGCTGACGCCTGGGCGATTTGGGATCCGTACACCGCGCAGGTGGAACAGCGGGTGCCCGTGCGAAGCATTGCCCAGGCCACCGGTGTCACCAACGGGGCCGGATTCGGCATCGCGTCGGACGCCGCCCTCGCCGACCCGAAGCGCAACTCGGCGCTCGGCGATCTGCTGGTGCGCTACGCGAAGGCAACGCGCTGGGCGCAGGACCACCCCGAGGAATGGGCCGCCAAGTACTCGGCGGCGGTGGGCCTGTCCCTACCCGTCGCGACCGCCGCGCAGGGCCGCAGTTTGCGCTCCTCGACGGAGCTGTCCGGCCCGCTGGTCGACTCGGAGCAGAAGCTGGCCGACCTGTTCGCCGAGACCAAGCAGATCGCGTCTGCGCCGACGTTCGCCGACTGGGTCGACCACCGCTACGACGACGTACTCAAACCCTTTCTGACGAAGGCCAATTAGGAGTTCCATGTCGACGGCCAAGTTCTTCTGGTTCCTGCCCACCAGCGGCGACAGCCGTTCCATCGTCGCGTCGTCGCACGCGTCGTCGAACCAGGTCGTGCCGCCGAACTATCGGCCACCGAGCCGTGGCTACCTCGCCGAGGTGGCCCGTGCGGCCGACCGGCTCGGCTTCGAAGGCGTGCTGACACCGACCGGAACATGGTGCGAGGACGCGTGGTTGACCACGGCGGCCCTGTTGGCCGAGACCGAGCGGCTGAAGTTCCTCGTCGCGTTCCGGCCCGGGCTGGTTCCGCCCACGCTGGCCGCCCAGCAGGCGGCGACCCTGCAGCGGTTCTCGGGCGGCCGCGTGCTGCTCAACATCGTGACCGGCGGCGACGACGTCGAGCAGCGGCGCTTCGGCGACTGGCTCGACCACGACGAACGCTACGCTCGCACGGGCGAATTCCTGCACATCGTCGACTCGGTCTGGCGAAACGGACCGCTGGACTTCACGGGCGAGTACTACCACGTCGAGAACGCGATGGTGTCCGCCCCGCCGGACCCGTTGCCGCAGTTCTACTTCGGGGGATCCTCTCCGGCTGCGCTGCCCATCGCGGCCCAACACGTCGACGTCTACCTGACGTGGGGCGAGCCACCGCAGGCAGCGGCCGCCAAGATCGCGAAGGTACGCGAACTCGCGGCGGCGCGGGGGCGCACCCTGCGATTCGGCATCCGTCTGCACACCATCAGTCGGGACACCTCGGCCGCCGCCTGGGCGGTGGCCGACGAGCTCGTCGCCGGGCTCAGCGCAGACCAGATCGCCAAACAGACTGCGCTGCACGCCAGTTCGCAGTCAGAGGGGCAGCGGCGCATGACGGCGCTGCACGGTGGCCGGCTCGACGATCTCGAGATCTACCCCAACCTGTGGGCAGGGGTGGGGTTGGTGCGCGGGGGAGCGGGCACGGCGCTGGTGGGCAGCCACGAGGAAGTGGCGAACCTCATCGTCGAGTACCACTCGCTGGGGTTCGACGAGTTCATTCTCTCCGGCTACCCCCATCTGGAGGAGGCGCACTGGTTCGCGGAGGGTGTGCTGCCACTGCTCGTGCAGAAGGGTGTCGCCTGAGGGTTGGTTGGCTACCCTCCAGTGGTGGATGAATGGTTCGAACACAGCCCCTTCGTCGGGTTCGTGCCGTGGATCATCTACTGGGTGGTGGCCGAGGGACCCAGCACGTGGATGTTCGGCGCGCTGTGCGCGGTGCTGTCGGCGATCATCCTCGGCATCTCCATGGGGCGCGGGGGACCACGGTTGCTCGAGCTCGTCACCATCGGGTTCTTCGTCGCGGTGACGGCGGCGGGCGTCGTGCTGGGGGCCACGGACCGCGACTGGATGGACACCTACGCCACGACGTTGTCCAGTGGCGTCCTCGCGGTGATGGCACTGGTGTCCATGGCGTTCACGCCGTTCACCGAGCAGTACGCGAAAATGGACCGGCCCCTGCAGGATTGGGAGAAGCCGGCCTTCCGGCAGACCAACCGGGTGCTGACGTTGATGTGGGCCTTGGTGTTCGCGTTGATCTCGACGCTGGGCTTCGTGGCCACCCGGGTGCCGGAGACCGTGGACTGGACCAACTGGGTGATCCCGGTCGTCGTCATCGTCGGCGCGGTGGGGATGACGCAGGCCTACCCGGCCCGGGTCCGCGAACGGGCCCGTCCGACGTGAGGGTAGCGCGGCTCACAGCCAACCCGTGGCTATGATCGCCGGGTGGTAGATCAGCCGGACTCGTCGGCACTTTCCGAGGAAGCGCTGACCAGCGCCGTGGACGCGGCGCGCGAAGCCTTCGAACGTGCGGGTGACCTCGACGCCCTGGCCCGAGCCAAGACCGAGCATCTGGGCGACAAGTCGCCCATCGCGCTGGCACGTCAATCGCTGGGGGCACTGGACAAGACCCAGCGGGCCGAGGCCGGCCGGCGCGTCAACGTGGCGCGCACCGGTGCCCAGGAGGCGTTCGACGCGCGCATCGACGTGCTGCGTGCCGAGCGGGACGCCGCCGCCCTGGTCGCCGAACGCATCGACGTGACGTTGCCGTCGACGCGCCAGCCGATCGGCGCCCGTCACCCCATCACCATCCTCGCCGACCACGTCGCGGACGTCTTCGTCGCGATGGGCTGGGAGCTGGCCGAGGGACCCGAGGTCGAGACCGAGCAGTTCAACTTCGACGCCCTGAACTTCCCGCCCGACCACCCTGCGCGCAGCGAGCAGGACACCTTCCAGATCGCCCCCGACGGGTCACGTCAGGTGTTGCGCACCCACACCTCGCCGGTGCAGATCCGTGCTCTGCTCGAACGCACGCTGCCGGTCTACATCGTCTCCATCGGCCGGACGTTTCGCACCGACGAACTCGACGCGACCCACACGCCGGTGTTCCACCAGGTCGAGGGCATGGCCGTCGACCGCGGGCTGACGATGGCCAACCTGCGCGGCACGCTGGACGCGTTCGCGCGTGCCGAATTCGGGCCGCACGGCCGCACGCGCCTTCGCCCCCACTTCTTTCCGTTCACCGAGCCGTCGGCCGAGGTCGACATCTGGTTCGAGGACAAGAAGGGCGGTCCCGGCTGGGTCGAGTGGGGTGGCTGCGGGATGATGAACCCCAACGTCCTGCGCGCGTGCGGGATCGACCCCGACGAGTACTCCGGATTCGCGTTCGGCATGGGTCTGGAGCGAACCCTCCAGTTCCGCAACGGCATTCCGGACATGCGAGACATGGTCGAGGGTGACGTCCGGTTCTCCCTGCCGTTCGGGGTGGGCGTCTGATGCGCGTTCCCTACAGCTGGTTGCGTGACGTCGTGCGCGCCGGCGCCCCCGACTGGGACGTCTCTCCCGAGGAACTCGAGCGCGCGCTCATCGGCATCGGACACGAGGTCGAGGAGATCGTCCCCGTGGGTCCGGTGTCGGGTCCGCTGACGATCGGGCGGGTCGTCGAGATCGAGGAGCTCACCGGGTTCAAGAAGCCCATCCGCGCCTGCAGGGTCGACGTCGGAGAACCCGAGCCACGCGACATCGTCTGCGGCGCAACCAACTTCGCCGTCGGAGACCTTGTCGTCGTCGCGTTGCCCGGCACCGTACTGCCGGGGGACTTCACGATCGCCAAGCGCAAGACCTACGGCCGCACCTCCGACGGGATGATCTGCTCGGCCTCCGAGCTCAACCTGGGCACCGACCACGCCGGGATCATGGTGTTGCCGCCGGGCACCGCCGAGCCCGGCGACTCCGCAGTCGACGTGGTCGGCCTCGACGACGTGGTCTTCCACCTCGCGATCACCCCGGACCGGGGCTACTGCCTCTCCATCCGCGGAATGGCCCGTGAACTGGCCTGCGCCTACAACCTCGAGTTCGTCGACCCCGCCGCGGTCCCGCCGCTGCCCGTCACCGGTGAGGCCTGGCCGGTGTCGGTCCAGCCTGGCACGGGTGTTCAGCGCTTCAGCGTGCGGCCGGTGGTCGGCATCGATCCCACGGCCGTGTCGCCGTGGTGGATGCAGCGCCGCCTGCTGCTCAGCGGCATCAGGGCCATCTCTCCCGCGGTCGACGTGACCAACTACGTGATGGTGGAGCTCGGGCACCCCCTGCATGCCCATGACCGCAGCCTTATCAGCGGCGCCTTCGACGTGCGCTTCGCCGAGCAGGGGGAGGAGGTCGTCACCCTCGACGACGTGACGCGCACCCTCGACGCGGGCGACGTGTTGATCGTCGACGACGTGGCCACCGCCGCCCTCGGCGGGGTGATGGGCGCCGGCACCACCGAGGTGCGCGACACCACCACCGACGTGCTGCTCGAGGCGGCAGTGTGGGATCCGGCGACGGTGTCACGTACGCAACGCCGTCTGCATCTGGTGTCGGAGGCGAGCCGGCGCTACGAGCGCACCGTCGACCCGGCGATCTCCGTCGCCGCGCTCGACCGCAGCGCCGCGCTGCTGGCCGATATCGCCGGTGGCACCGTCGAACCCTCTCTCACCGACTGGCGCGGCGATCCGCCTCGCGAGGACTGGTCGCCCCCGGCGGTCCAGATGCCGGTGGACTTGCCCGACCGTCTGGCCGGTGTGGCGTATCCCGCGGGTGCCACCGTGCGACGGCTGACTCAGATCGGGTGTCGCGTCACGGAGTCCGACGGCGTGGTCACCGTCGTGCCGCCGAGTTGGCGCCCCGACCTTCGCCAGCCCGCCGACTTGGTCGAGGAGGTGTTGCGGCTGGAGGGTCTGGAGAAGATTCCGTCGATCCTGCCGACGGCGCCCGCCGGTCGGGGTCTGAGTCCAACGCAGAAGCGGCGACGTGCCGTTGGAAAGGCGTTGGCGCTCAACGGCTTCGTCGAGATCTTGCCGACGCCGTTCCTGCCCGCCGGCGTCTTCGACGTGTGGGGGCTGCCCGCCGACGATCCCCGGCGCGCCACGATGTCCGTACTGAACCCGCTCGAAGCCGATCGGCCCCAGCTCGCCTCGACGCTGCTGCCCGGCCTTCTGGAGGCGTTGATACGCAACGTCTCCCGCGGCGCCGTCGACGACGCGCTCTTCGGCATTCAGCAGGTGGTGCTGGCCACTCCCCAGACCAAGGCGGTCGACCGGCTGCCCGTCGACCGTCGCCCCACCGAGGCCGAGATGGCGACGATCGACGGCGCGCTGCCGCGCCAGCCCTTACACGTCGGCGCGGTGCTGACCGGTCTGCGCGAGCCTGCCGGTCCGTGGGGCCCCGGTCGCCCGGTGGACGCCATGGACGCCTTCGAGGCAGTGCGCGTGATCGGCCGGGCCTGCCACGTCGAGTTCGAATTCCGGGCCGCGCAGCAGTTGCCATGGCATCCCGGGCGGTGCGCCGAGATCGTCTACGACGGGCAGGTGATCGGGTATGCCGGTCAGCTGCATCCCGCCGTCATCGAGCGCTCAGGACTGCCCAAGGGCGTGTGCGCACTGGAGTTGGACCTGAGCGCGGTGCCCGTCGTCGAGCCGTTGCCTGCCCCGTCGGTGTCGCCGTTCCCGGCGGTGTTCCAAGACGTCAGCCTGATCGTGGCCGATGACGTCGCCGCGCAGTCGGTGGTCGACGCCGTCCGCGAGGGCGCGGGCGCGCTACTGGAGGACGTCCGCATCTTCGACGTCTACACCGGCCCGCAGGTCGGCGAGGGCCACAAGTCCGTGGCGCTGGCGCTGCGGTTCCGGGCTGCCGACCGGACCCTTACCGAGGACGAGGCGAGCGCGGCGCGCGACGCCGCCGTCGAGGTCGCAGTGGCCCGGGTGGGCGCCGTGCAACGCCGCTGATAAATGAATTTGCACCTGCACGCATAAACATGCAGAATCGCAGCATGACCTCTGTGGCGGTGGCCGGTGCGAGCGGCTATGCGGGCGGCGAGATCCTTCGGCTGCTGCTGGGCCACCCCGCCCTGGCCGACGGACGCCTGGAGATCGGCGCGCTCACGGCCGCGGCCAGCGCCGGCACCTCTCTCACCGAACACCATCCCCACCTGCTGCCGCTGGCCGACCGGGTCTTGGAGCCCACCGAGGTCGACGTGTTGGCCGGCCATGACGTCGTGTTCCTGGCTCTGCCGCACGGACATTCGGCGGCCCTGGCCGAGCAACTGGGCCCCGACACCCTGATCGTCGACTGCGGCGCGGACTTCCGGCTGACCGATCCCGCGGCCTGGGAGCGCTTCTACGGGTCGACGCACGCGGGCAGCTGGCCCTACGGGTTGCCCGAATTGCCCGGCGGCCGTGAGGCGTTGCGCACCACCAAGCGGATCGCCGTGCCCGGCTGCTATCCGACGGCCGCCCTGCTCGCTCTGCTACCCGCGCTCGCCGAGCACCTCGTCGAGCCGGCCGTGACCGTGGTCGCGGTCAGCGGCACCTCCGGGGCCGGACGCGCTGCCAAGGTCGACCTGCTCGGCTCCGAGGTCATCGGCTCGGCGCGCGCCTACGGCGTCGGCGGCACGCACCGCCACACCCCCGAGATCGCCCAGGGTCTTCGCACGGTGACCGACGAGGACGTCACCGTGTCCTTCACCCCGGTGCTGATTCCGACCTCCCGCGGCATCCTCGCCACGTGTACCGCCAAGACCACGGCGTCGCAGTCGGAGATTCGGGCCGCCTACGAGAAGGCCTACGGAGGTGAACCGTTCGTGCATCTGCTTCCCGAGGGTCGACTGCCGACCACAGGTTCGGTGATCGGCAGCAACGCTGCGCAGGTCGCAGTGGCCGTCGACGCGGACGCCGGTGTGCTGGTGGCGCTGTGCGCGATCGACAACCTCGTCAAGGGAACCGGAGGGGCGGCCGTGCAGTCGATGAATATTGCGCTGGGATGGGAAGAGACGGAAGGGCTTTCGATCGTGGGTGTAGCGCCGTGACCGGAGGGCAGGAGCGAAGCGACCGGGGGAGTCGGACCCGGCTGATCCGCAATCAGGGCGTCACCGCGCCGTCGGGCTTCCGGGCGACCGGTATCGCCGCGGGCATCAAGGCCTCCGGCAAGCCCGACCTTGCCCTGGTGGTCAACGAGGGCCCCGACCTCGCCGCGGCCGCGGTGTTCACCCGCAACAAGGTCAAGGCCGCCCCGGTGCTCTGGACCCAGCAGGTGATGACCACCAAGCGTCTTCGGGCCGTCATCCTCAATTCCGGTGGTGCCAATGCCTGCACCGGCCCGCTTGGCTTTCAGGACACGCACGCCACGGCCGAGGCCGTCGCCGACGCCCTGTCGAATTGGGGCACCGAGACCGGCGCGATCGAGGTCGCGGTCTGCTCGACCGGGCTCATCGGGGACCGGCTCCCGATGGACAAGGTGCTCGGAGGCGTCAAGGACGTCGTGCAGGAGATGGCTGGCGGGCTTACCGGCGGTGCCGAGGCGGCCCAGGCCATCATGACCACCGACACCGTGCCGAAACAGGTTGCGCTGCACCACGACGGCGACTGGACGATGGGCGCGATGGCGAAGGGCGCCGGCATGATGGCGCCGTCGCTGGCGACCATGCTGTGCGTGATCACCACCGATGCCGTCGCCAACTCCGACGCTCTCGACCGGGCACTGCGTGCCGCGGCGGGGCGCACCTTCGACCGGCTCGACATCGACGGCAGCTGCTCGACCAACGACACCGTGCTGCTGCTGGCCTCGGGCGCCAGTGAGATCACCCCGACGCAGGACGAACTCGACGCCGCCGTCTTGGCCGTCTGCGACGACCTTTGCGCGCAGCTGCAAGCCGACGCCGAGGGCGTCACCAAGCGGGTGTCGATCACGGTGACCGGCGCGGCCGACGAGGCCGACGCGGTCGTCGCGGCCCGGGTCGTCGCCCGCGACAGCCTGGTCAAGACGGCGCTGTTCGGCTCCGACCCCAACTGGGGCCGGGTGCTGGCCGCGGTGGGGATGGCGCCGGTCGACATGGCGGCCGATCGAATCAGCGTGTCGTTCAACGGCACTCCTGTGTGCGTCGACGGCGCCGGCGCTCCGGGCGCGCGTGAGGTGGACCTCTCCGGGGCCGAGATATCCGTGGTGGTCGACCTCGCGGTCGGGACGGGTCAGGCCACGGTGCGGACCACCGACCTCTCCCACGCCTACGTCGAAGAGAACTCGGCCTACAGCTCGTGACGGCCTCCACCCACACCAAGGCCGCCGTCCTGGCCGAGGCACTGCCGTGGCTCACGGCGCTTCACGGGAAGATCGTCGTCGTCAAGTACGGCGGCAACGCCATGACCGACGACACCCTCAAGACCGCGTTCGCCGCCGACATGGTGTTCCTCCGCAACTGCGGCATCCATCCGGTGGTGGTGCACGGCGGTGGCCCGCAGATCAGCGCCATGCTCACCAAACTGGGCATCGCAGGCGACTTCAAGGGCGGATTCCGCGTCACCACGCCCGAAGTGCTCGACGTGGCCAGGATGGTGCTCTTCGGTCAGGTGGGCCGCGAACTCGTCGGCCTGATCAACGCCCACGGTCCGTATGCCGTCGGCATCACAGGTGAGGACGCGCAGCTGTTCACCGCGGTGCGCCGCAGCGTCCTCGTCGACGGTGTGCCCACCGACATCGGGCTGGTCGGGGACGTCGCCAAGGTCGACGTCACCGCCGTGACGGACCTCATCGACGCCGGGCGCATTCCGGTCATCTCCACGGTGGCTCCCGACGCCGACGGCGTGGTCCACAACGTCAACGCCGACACCGCCGCCGCCGCCCTGGCCGAGGCGCTGTCGGCGACGAAGCTGCTGATGCTCACTGACGTCGAGGGCCTCTACACCAGCTGGCCCGACCGCACGTCGCTGGTCAGCGAGATCGACGCCGCCACCCTGACCGACCTGCTGCCGACGCTCGAGGCGGGCATGGTGCCCAAGATCGAGGCCTGCCTGCGGGCGGTCGCAGGCGGGGTGCCCAGCGCTCACGTGATCGACGGCCGGGTGGAGCACTGCGTGCTGGTGGAACTGCTGACCGACGAAGGCTCGGGAACCAAGGTGACCCGGGGCGAGCGGAGCGACGGGAGAGGTGTCCGGGGCGAGCGGAGCGACGGGAAGGGTGCACCCAGATGACGAATACCGAAGTGCTGCAAGCACGTTGGCAGGCCGTGATGATGGACAACTACGGCACGCCCGCGGTCGCCCTGGTCAGCGGTGACGGTGCGGTCGTCACCGACGCCGACGGCAAGACCTACGTCGACCTGCTCGGCGGCATCGCCGTCAACGTGCTGGGGCACCGGCACCGCGCCGTCATCGACGCGGTGACCACCCAGCTCGAGACCCTCGGTCACACCTCCAACCTGTACGCCACCGAACCGGGCGTCGCCCTCGCCGAGGCGCTCGTCGCGCACCTCGGCGGCGACGTGCCCGCGCGGGTGTTCTTCTGCAACTCCGGCACCGAGGCCAACGAGGTCGCGTTCAAGATCTCGCGGCTGACCGGCCGCACCAATCTGGTGGCCGCCGAGAACGCCTTCCACGGTCGCACCATGGCCTCGCTCGCGCTGACCGGTCAACCCTCCAAGCAGGCACCGTTCGCACCCCTGCCCGGCAACGTGACCCACGTGCCCTACGGCGACGTCGCCGCCCTCGAACGAGTCGTGGACTCCGACACCGCCGCGGTCTTCCTCGAACCGATCATGGGGGAGGGCGGGGTGGTCACGCCGCCGCCGGGCTACCTGACCGCGGCGCGTGAGATCACCGCGCGGCACGGTGCCCTGCTCGTCCTCGACGAGGTGCAGACGGGGGTGGGACGTACCGGAACGTTCTATGCCCACCAGCACGACGGCATCACCCCCGACGTCGTCACCCTGGCCAAGGGCCTCGGCGGCGGTCTGCCCATCGGCGCCTGCCTGGCGATCGGCGAGGCGGCGACACTGCTGACGCCGGGTCTGCACGGCAGCACCTTCGGCGGCAACCCGGTCTGCACGGCCGCGGCCCTCGCGGTGCTCCGGACGCTGACGGAGGAGGACCTGGTGTCGCGGGCCGATGTGCTCGGCAAGGTCATCGCCCACGGTGTGGAGGCCATCGGCCACCCCCTCGTCGACCACGTTCGCGGCCGCGGTCTGCTGCGCGGCATCGTGCTGACCGCACCCAAGGGCAAGGCGGTCGAGGCCGCGGCCCGCGACGCCGGTTTCCTCGTCAACGCCGCGGCGCCAGACGTCATCCGGTTGGCACCGCCGCTGGTGGTCACCGACGCCCAGATCGACGCGTTCCTGACCGCGCTGCCCACCGTTCTCGACACAGCCCAGGAGACCTCGTGACCGTCCGGAACTTCCTACGCGACGACGACCTCTCACCCGCCGAGCAGGCCGAAGTCCTCAGCCTCGCAGCCGAATTGAAGAAGGCGCCGTTCAGTGCGCGCCCGTTGGAAGGTCCGCGGGGTGTCGCGGTCATCTTCGAGAAGAACTCCACCCGTACCCGGTTCTCCTTCGAGATGGGCATCGCCCAGCTCGGCGGTCACGCCGTCGTCGTGGACGGTCGCAGCACCCAGCTGGGCCGCGAGGAGACACTGGAGGACACCGGCGCGGTGCTCTCGCGCTACGTCGACGCGATCGTCTGGCGGACGTTCGCCCAGGAACGGCTGACCGCCATGGCCACCGGCGCCACGGTACCCATCGTCAACGCGCTGTCCGACGAGTTCCACCCCTGCCAGGTGCTCGCCGACCTGCAGACGCTGGCTGAGCGCAAGGGCGAGCTGCGGGGATTGAAGATGACCTACTTCGGTGACGGCGCCAACAACATGGCGCACTCGCTGATGCTGGGCGGGGTGACGGCGGGAATCCACGTGACCATCGCCGCCCCAACGGGTTTCGAGCCGGCGCGGCAATTCGTCGCCGCCGCGGAACGCCGCGCCGCCGAGACCGGGGCCAGCGTGACCGTCACCTCCGACGCCAAGGCCGGCGCCAAGGGTGCCGACGTCCTGGTGACCGACACCTGGACGTCGATGGGCCAGGAGAACGACGGCCTGGACCGCGTGCGGCCGTTCCGGACGTTCCAGGTCAACGACGCGCTGCTCGAGCAGGCCGACCCGGATGCGGTGGTGCTGCACTGCCTGCCCGCCCACCGTGGTCACGAGATCACCGACGACGTCATCGACGGACCGCGCAGCGCCGTGTGGGACGAGGCGGAGAACCGGCTGCACGCGCAGAAGGCGTTGCTGGTGTGGCTGTTGGATCAGTCGTGACCACCTCGACCAGGGCGGGGCGGCAGGCGCGCATCGTGTCGCTGCTGTCTTCGCACTCGGTGCGCAGCCAGAGCGAGCTTGCGGCGATGCTGGCCGGCGAGGGCATCGAGGTCACCCAGGCGACCCTCTCGCGCGACCTCGAAGAGCTCGGGGCGGTGAAGTTGCGCGGCGTCGACGGCGGCACCGGGGTGTACGTCGTCCCCGAGGACGGCAGCCCCGTGCGCGGCGTGTCCGGCGGCACCGAGAGGGTCACCAAGCTGCTCGGTGAGCTGCTGGTGTCCACCGACGCCAGCGGCAACCTCGCGATCCTGCGCACCCCGCCGGGTGGGGCGCACTACCTGGCCAGCGCCATCGACCGCTCGTCGCTGCCCTACGTCGTCGGCACGATCGCCGGGGATGACACCATTCTGGTCGTGGCCCGCGAACCCATGACCGGCGCCGAGCTCGCCAGCACGCTCGAACGACTTCAGTAACCAGCCCGAGAACCAATCAAGGAGAACGATCTACATGTCCGAACGCGTCATCCTGGCGTACTCCGGCGGACTTGACACGTCCGTCGCGATCAGCTGGATCGGCAAGGAGACCGGGCGCGAGGTGGTGGCCGTCGCCATCGACCTGGGCCAGGGTGGAGAGGACATGGAGGTCGTCCGGCAGCGCGCGATCGACTGCGGTGCGGTCGAAGCCGTGGTGGTCGACGCCCGTGACGAGTTCGCCGACGAATACTGCCTGCCGACCATTCAGAGCAATGCGCTCTACATGGATCGCTACCCGCTGGTGTCGGCCATCAGCCGACCGCTGATCGTCAAGCACCTGGTGGCGGCCGCGAAGGAGCACGGCGGCGGCATCGTCGCGCACGGCTGCACCGGCAAGGGCAACGATCAGGTGCGCTTCGAGGTCGGATTCGCTTCGCTGGCACCACATCTCGAGGTGCTGGCACCGGTGCGCGACTATGCCTGGACGCGGGAGAAGGCCATCGCCTTCGCCGAGGAGAACGCCATCCCGATCAACGTCACCAAGCGCTCGCCGTTCTCGATCGACCAGAACGTGTGGGGCAGGGCGGTGGAGACCGGCTTCCTGGAGCATCTGTGGAACGCCCCGACCAAGGACGTCTACGACTACACCGAGGACCCCACGGTCAACTGGAGTTCGCCGGACGAGGTCGTCGTCGGCTTCGACAAGGGCAAGCCCGTCTCGATCGACGGTCGCCCGGTGTCGGTACTGGAGGCCATCGTCGAACTGAACCGGCGGGCCGGCGCGCAGGGCGTGGGTCGCCTGGACGTGGTGGAGGACCGGCTGGTGGGCATCAAGAGCCGTGAGATCTACGAGGCGCCGGGCGCCATGGTGCTGATCACCGCCCACACCGAACTCGAGCACGTCACGCTGGAACGCGAACTCGGCCGGTTCAAGCGTCACACCGACCAGAAGTGGGGCGAGCTGGTCTACGACGGACTCTGGTACTCACCTCTCAAGCGCGCGTTGGAGTCCTTCGTCGCCGAGACCCAGGAACACGTGACCGGCGAGATCCGACTCGTCCTGCACGGCGGCCACATCGCCGTCAACGGTCGGCGCAGTGCGGAGTCGCTCTACGACTTCAACCTGGCCACGTACGACGAGGGTGACACCTTCGACCAGTCCAGCGCCAAGGGCTTCGTCCACGTACACGGGCTGTCGTCGAAGATTGCCGCCCAGCGCGACCTCGCTGGCAAGTGAGCACCAACGAAGGATCGCTTTGGGGCGGCAGATTCGCCGACGGCCCGTCGGAAGCGCTTGCCGCCCTGAGCAAGTCGACCCACTTCGACTGGGTGCTCGCACCGTATGACGTGCGGGCGTCCAAGGCGCACGCGCAGGTGCTGTTTCGGGCGGGGCTGCTCAGCGAGGAGCAGCGCGACGGGTTGCTCGCCGGGTTGGACGGCCTCGGCGCCGACGTCGACGACGGCAGCTTCGGCCCCCTACCGTCCGACGAAGACGTTCACGGTGCGCTGGAACGGGGTCTCATCGACCGCGCCGGAGCCGATCTCGGCGGCCGGCTGCGCGCCGGACGGTCCCGAAACGACCAGGTGGCCACACTGTTTCGGATGTGGCTGCGCGACGCCATGCGCGCGGTCGGCGCCGGTGTGCTCGAGGTGATCGGCGCGCTGGCCATCCAGGCCGCCGCCCACCCCACCGAGATCATGCCCGGCAAGACGCATCTGCAGTCTGCCCAGCCAATTCTGTTGGCTCACCACCTGCTGGCCCATGCGCACCCGCTGCTGCGTGACGTGGACCGCATCCTCGACCTCGACGACCGCATCGCGGTGTCGCCGTACGGGTCCGGAGCCCTGGCGGGTTCCTCGCTGGGACTGGATCCCGACGCGATCGCCGCCGACCTGGGTTTCACTGCCGCGGCCGACAATTCACTCGACGCGACGGCCTCCCGCGACTTCGCAGCCGAGGCCGCGTTCGTGCTGGCGATGATCGCCGTGGACCTGTCGCGGCTGGCCGAAGACGTAATCCTGTGGAGCACCACCGAATTCGGCTACGTCAAGCTGCACGACTCTTGGTCCACGGGCAGTTCGATCATGCCGCAGAAGAAGAACCCCGACATCGCCGAGCTGGCCCGCGGCAAGTCGGGCCGGCTGATCGGCAACCTGACGGGTCTGCTGGCCACGCTCAAGGCGCAACCGCTGGCCTACAACCGTGACCTGCAAGAGGACAAGGAGCCCGTCTTCGACTCGGTGGCTCAGTTGAGACTGCTGCTGCCCGCCATGGCGGGTCTGGTCGCGACGCTGACCTTCGACGCCGAGCGGATGGCCGAGCTGGCGCCGCAGGGCTACACCCTGGCCACCGACGTCGCCGAGTGGTTGGTCCGCACGGGAGTGCCGTTCCGCGTGGCCCACGAAGCAGCCGGCGCCGCCGTGAAGGCAGCCGAGGCGCGCGGCGTCGGGCTCGAGGAACTCACCGACGACGAGCTGGCGGGCATCCACCCCGGGTTGACACCCGAGGTGCGCGAGGTCCTGACCGTCGAGGGCTCGGTGAGCTCCCGCGACGCCAGAGGCGGCACGGCACCGACCCAGGTCGCCAAGCAGCTTCGGGTGGTCCGCGAGGCGGCCGAGCGGCTCGAGGACGCCCTGCGTCGGTAGCAGCCGGTACTCAGCCGACGAGTTCGGTGAGCTCGAGCCACCGCTCTTCGAGGGTGGCGACCTCGGCTTCCAGCTCGCGGAGGCCGGCGGTCAGACTGCGCAGACCCTCGTAGTCCCCCTGGTCGTGCTCGGCCTGGCGGCGCTGGGCGTCCTTGATCTGGTCGTCGAGCTTGGCCAGCTTCCGCTCGATGGCCGAGATCTCCTTCTGCGTCGTGCGCAGGTCGGCACCGGAGAGCGTAGGGGCATCCGCCGCAGCGGACTTCGTCGCCGCCGCGCCGGTGGTGTCTGCGTGTGCCGTGCGCAGGCGCAGGTATTCGTCGACGCCGCCCGGCAGGTGCCGCAGGTGCCCGCCGAGGATGCCGTACTGCTGATCGGTGACGCGCTCCAGGAAGTACCGGTCGTGGCTGACCACGATCAGCGTGCCCGGCCAGGAGTCCAGCAGGTCCTCCATGGCGGCCAGCATGTCGGTGTCGAGATCGTTGGTCGGCTCGTCGAGGATGAGCACGTTGGGTTGGTTGAGCAGGATCAACAGCAGCTGCAGCCGCCGCAGTTGGCCACCGGAGAGGTCCTTCACCGGCGTCGAGAGTTGAGCGCTGGCGAAGCCGAGTCGCTCCAGCAACTGGCCGGGCGTCAATTCCTGCGACTTGGAACCCGACCCGAAGGTGTAGGTGGTGGCCAACCGGCTCAGGACGACGCGCACCGGCTCGTCGAGATGATCGGACAACTCGTCGACGCCCTGGGTTAGGGTGGCGATCTGCACCGTCTTGCCGTGCTTCACCCGGCCCTCACTGGGTTCCACGGACCCGTCTATGAGGCCGAGCAGGGTGGACTTGCCTGCACCGTTCACACCGAGGATCCCGGTGCGCTCACCGGGAGCTATCCGCCACTCCACCTCCTGCAGCACGTCCCGCTCGCCGTAGCGCACCGACACGTCGAGCAGGTCGACGACCTGCTTGCCCAGCCGGGTCACCGCCAGCGACTGCAGCGCCACCTTGTCGCGGATCTCGGGCACGTCGGCGATCAACGCGTTGGCGGCGTCGATACGGAACTTCGGCTTCGAGGTGCGGGCCGGCGCGCCGCGGCGCAGCCAGGCCAGCTCCTTGCGAGCAAGGTTTTGGCGCCGGGCCTCGCTGGAGGCGGCCTGCCGATCGCGTTCGACCCGCTGCAGGATGTAGGAGGCGTACCCGCCGTCGAAGGGTTCGACGATGCGGTCGTGCACCTCCCACGTCGTGGTGCAGACCTCGTCGAGGAACCACCGGTCGTGGGTGATCACCAGTAGCCCGGCCGACGTCGGCGACCAGCGCCGCTTCAGATGCTCGGCAAGCCAGGTGATTCCCTCCACGTCGAGATGGTTGGTCGGCTCGTCGAGGGCCAGCACGTCGTGGTCACCGCCCAGCAGTCGGGCCAGGGCGACCCGGCGCCGCTGCCCACCCGAGAGTGTGCCGAGCCTTGCGTCCCAGGGCAGCTCTCCCAGCAACCCGGCGACCACGTCGCGCATGCGGGGATCACCGGCCCACTCGTGCTCGGGTGCGTCGCCGACGACGGCATGCCCGACCGTGTCGTCGTCGTCGAGGGTGTCGGCCTGGTCGAGCACGCCGATCCGTACGCCGCCGCGCACCGTCACCCGCCCGGAGTGCGGGGTGACGCGGCCGGCCAGCATGGCCAACAGGCTGGACTTTCCGTCGCCGTTGCGGCCGACGATGCCGATCCGGTCGCCTTCGTTCACGCCAAGGGAGACCGAGTCGAAGACGACTTTCGTGGGGTATTCGAGATGAAGGGCTTCCGCCCCGAGGAGATGCGCCATGTCCCCATCAGGCTAGGCCGACCGGCGGCGCAGGTTTACAGCGGCCGACCAGCAACGCTGTGCCATGATGTCGTGGCGGTCGGGTGACCGGGTTTCAGTCAAGGAGCGAGCTTTGGCGCATTTCTCGTTTGTCACCGGTCCGGTGAGCCGATTGCTGGCGACCGCGCAGAACGGGCTGGAAGTGCTTCGCTACGGAGGGCTGGAAACTGGCGCGGTGCCGTCGCCGTTCCAGATCGTCGAGAGCGTGCCGATGTACCGGTTGCGGCGTTACTTCCCGCCGGACAGCAGGCCCGGCGGCAAGCCGGCCGGTCCGCCGGTGCTGATGGTGCACCCGATGATGATGTCGGCTGACATGTGGGACGTCACCCGCAACGAGGGCGCCGTCGGAATCCTGCACGCGGCGGGCGTCGACCCCTGGGTCATCGACTTCGGCTCGCCCGATCAGGTCGAGGGTGGCATGCAGCGCAACCTCGCCGACCACGTCGTGGCGCTCAGCGAAGCCATCGACACCGTCAAGAAGGTCACCGACCGCGACGTGCATCTGGCGGGCTACTCCCAGGGCGGCATGTTCGCCTATCAGACCGCGGCCTATCGGCGGTCCAAGGACTTGGCGAGCATCGTGGCGTTCGGGTCGCCGGTGGACACGCTGGCCGCGCTGCCGATGAACCTGCCCGCGGGTCTGGCCGTCGGGGCCGCGGACTTCATGGCCGACCACGTGTTCAGCCGCCTCGACGTGCCCGGCTGGTTGGCCCGCACGGGCTTTCAGATGCTCGACCCCATCAAGACCGCTCAGTCACGACTGGACTTCCTGCGACAGTTGCACGATCGCGAGGCGCTGCTGCCCCGCGAGCAGCAGCGGCGGTTCCTGGCCAGCGACGGCTGGATCGCCTGGTCGGGCCCGGCGATCGCCGAGTTGCTCAAGCAGTTCATCGCCCACAACCGGATGATGAGCGGCGGGTTCTCGATTCGCGGTGACCTGGTCACCCTCGCCGACATCGACTGCCCGGTGCTGGCGGTCGTCGGCGAGGTCGACGACATCGGCCAGCCCGCGTCGGTCCGGGGCATCAAGCGCGCCTCCCCGCAGGCCGAGGTCTTCGAATACCTCATTCGCACAGGGCATTTCGGTCTGGTCGTCGGGTCCAAGGCGGCCTCTCAGACCTGGCCGACGGTGGCGGCGTGGGTCCGCTGGATCTCCGGCGACGGCGAGATGCCTCAGGACGTCGTCCCGATGGCGCTACAGCCCGACCAGGCCACCGACACCGGGGTGCCGCTGGCCTCGCGCGTCGCTCACGGGGCCGGTGCCGCCGCCGAGGTGACCTTCAGCGTGGCCCGCTCGGCGGCGGGCGCCTTCGTCGCGGCCAACAAGTCCGCGCGGGCGCTGGTCGCCGAGACCGCTCGCACGCTGCCGCGATTGGCTCGGCTGGGGCAAATCAACGACCACACCCGCATCTCGCTCGGACGCATCATGACCGAGCAGGCCCGGTCGACGCCGGGTGGTGAGTTCCTCCTGTTCGACGGGCGCGTGCACACCTATGAGGCGGTGGACCGACGCGTCGACAACGTCGTCCGCGGCCTCATACAGGTGGGCGTCCGCCAGGGCGCGCACGTCGGCGTGCTAATGGAGACGCGGCCCAGCGCGCTGGTCGCCATCGCCGCGCTGTCACGGCTCGGTGCGGTCGCGGTGCTGATGCCCCCTGACGCCGACCTCCACGAGGCCGCGCGCCTCGGGGCGATCTCCGACGTCATCGCCGACCCCGTGCACCTCGAGGCCGCGACCGCGCTGCCGATGCGGGTGCTCGTGCTCGGCGGTGGCGAATCGCGTGACCTGGAGTTCGCCGATGACGCCGACGTCGTCGACATGGAGCAGATCGACCCCGACGTCGTCTCCCTTCCGGGGTGGTACCGCCCCGATCCCGGTTACGCCAAGGACTTGGCGTACATCGCGTTCGCGACCGTCGGCGGTGAGCTCGTCGCCCGCCAGATCACCAACTTCCGGTGGGCACTCTCTGCCATTGGCACCGCGTCGGCGGCCAACCTCGGCAACGGCGACACGGTGTACTGCCTCACCCCGTTGCACCACCAGTCCGGCCTGCTCGTCAGCCTCGGCGGGGCCGTCGTCGGCGGCACCAGGATCGCGCTGTCACGCGGCCTGCGCCCCGACCGGTTCGTCCACGAACTGCGGCAGTACGGCGTCACCGTGGTGTCCTACACCTGGGCGATGCTGCGCGACGTGATCGACGATCCGGCCTTCGTGCTCAACGGCACTCATCCGGTGCGGCTGTTCATCGGGTCCGGCATGCCGACCGGCCTGTGGGGTCGCGTCGAGGAGGAATTCGCGCCGGCCCACGTCGTCGAGTTCTTCGCCACGACCGACGGCCAGGCGGTGCTGGCCAACGTCGCAGGCGCGAAGATCGGCAGCGAGGGACGACCGCTGCCCGGTGGAGGCCACATCGAGCTGGCGGCCTACGACGCCGAGGACGACCTCATTCTCGAGGACGATCGGGGCTTCGTCGCGCTCGCGGCCACCAACGAGGTCGGTGTTCTGTTGGCGCACCCACGCGGGCCCGTGGACCCGACGGCCTCGGTCAAGCGCGGCGTGTTCGCCCCTGCGGATCTGTGGGTGTCGACCGAATACCTCTTCCGCCGCGACGAGGACGGCGACTACTGGCTCGTCGCCAACCGCGGTTCGCTGATCCGCACCCCGCGTGGCCCGGTGTTCGGCGACGCGGTCAACGACACGCTCGGCCGGATCGACGCCGTCGACCTCGCGGTCACCTACCGGGTGCCGGCCGGCGAGCGCGAGCTGGCCGTCTCGGCGCTGCTGCTGCGTCCAGGCGGAAGCGTTCCCACCGCCGACCTGAACGCCGCCATCGTCAACCTGCCCGTCGGGAGCGCCCCCGACGTCGTCCACGTGGTCACCGACATGACGCTCAGCGCCACCTATCGGCCACTGCTGGGACCACTGCGGTCCGCGGGCATACCGAAGGGGTCGCGGCACGCCTGGTACCTCGACGAGGACGGAACCTACAAGCGGCTGACCGCGGCGGTACGCGCCGAACTGACCGCGTCCGCCGACGAGTGACCCATGTGAAGCGAGTGACATGCTGCCGCGCTCGCCCGGCTTTGTTAGGCTCCGCCTGGCCGAACGTGGCCACCCGGGTCGGGCCGGATACACGCGAACGCTCGACGATGGAGGATTGATGGCCGAACAGACCAGCACCAACGGCTGGCGTCGCGCCCTGGGGAGTGCCGTCATCAGCGCGTCCCTTGCGGCGGGGCTCTTGACCGGGGTCAGCTCGGCCTCGGCGGTGGCGGACCCGTCCGCCGATGCCGCGGCAGCCAGCGACGCGGCTCCCGCGATGACCGCTGACCAAGCGCTCGCGATCATCGCCGCCGACTACGACACGGGTTCTGGCGGTGGCCAGATCTCCAACTTGATCGAGAAGATCATGAAGCTGCGTGCGCGTGGCATCCGGCCCTCGACGTCGAACCAGGAAGCCATCGTCGCGGCGTTGGACAAGCGCCCCAACCAGGGACCGTTGGTCGAGGCACTGGAGTCGACGCTGTCGTACCAGATGCGGCAGGCGTCGCGGCAGACCGGTGGCGGCCCCGTCCTGAACCCGCCGACCATCGGCATTGGCGGCGGCGGTGGCGGGATACCGAACCCCAACGGTGGCGGCGGCGTCAACATCCCGCTCGGCTGACGCGTGATCGACGAACGACTGCGCAGCCTGCTGGTCTGCCCGGAGGATCGCGGTCCGCTTCTGCTGGTGGGCAACGAGTTCCTCTACAACCCGCGGCTGCGGCGTGCCTACCGCATCGAGGCGGACGTACCCGTGTTGCTCATCTCCGAGGCCGTCACGATCACCGACGACGCCGAGCACCAGGGTCTGCTGGATCGCGCCGAATCCTGATCAGCCCAGACCGGGTAGTTCACCGGTCAGGTAGCGCTGCAGGTTCGGGGCGACGGTCTCGGCGATCTGCTCGACCGGCAGTGACGCGAACGGTTCCAACTCCAGGATGTAGCGCGCCATCACGATGCCGACGAGTTGGGACGCGACGAACTGGACGCGAACGCGGCCCGATCCCGGGGGTTCGTCCACGCGGGTGCCGATCTCCACGGAGATCACGTCCTGCAGGAAGGACCGGATCAGGCCCACCCCCTCCCCGGCGAGCATCGAGCGCAACGTGGCCAGGAACGCCGGACCCATCTCCGAATCCCACAGTGGCAGCAACAGCAACGGCAGCGCCGATCCGAGCTGGTCGACCGGTATCTCCCGCATCGGTCCGATGACGCGCATCGGGTCGATCGGGATGTGCACCGCCGCGGCGAAGAGTTGCTCCTTGGTGCCGAAGTAGTGGTGCACCAGCGCCGAGTCGACGCCTGCGGCGGTGGCAATCGATCGGATGGACGTGTTGCCGATGCCGTTGCGCGCGAACAGCTCTCGTGCGTTGTCGAGGATTCGGTCGCGGGTGTCGGATGTTCCTGGCGGGCGGCCCGGGCGTTTGCGCTTGGCCGTGCTCACGGCGTCCTTCTCCGCAGCGTGGCCGCCGCCAGGCCCATGGCGACCACGGCGAAGGCGACCACGACGGCGATGTCGCGGGCAGCCGTCGACGTCAGGTCGGGGTGCGCGCCGACCATGCGCAACGCCTCCAGTGCGTAGCTCGCCGGCATCGCGTTGCTGATCCACTGCAGCCAGTCGGGCAGCGCGTCACGCGGCACGACGATGCCGCACAACAGGAGTTGCGGAGCAATGACGACGGGCATGAACTGCACGGCCTGAAACTCCGTGCGCGCGAACGCACTACACAGCAGCCCCAAGCCGACGCCGAGTACGGCGTTGACGATGGCGATGAGGAACACCAGCGCTGGGCTGCCCTCGGTGTGCAGGCCGAGCAGCCAGAAGGAGATCACGCACGCCAGCGTGGCTTGGGCGGCGGCGGCGACGGAGAAGGCGGTTCCGTAGGCGGCCAGCAGGTCGAACCGGCGCAGGGGAGTGGTGAGGATTCGCTCCAGCGTCCCGGACACGCGTTCGCGCTGCATGGTGATCGACGTGATAAGGAACATCATGATCAACGGAAACACCCCGAGCATGATCA
Organism: Mycobacterium yunnanensis; assembly: GCF_025823185.1. GTDB lineage: Bacteria > Actinomycetota > Actinomycetes > Mycobacteriales > Mycobacteriaceae > Mycobacterium > Mycobacterium yunnanensis. The sequence goes on along the minus strand of NZ_JACKVK010000013.1, from coordinate 5,052 downwards.
GGCAGGCGTTGTCGAACGGGGCGGGGGTGCCCGGCCGGTGCGGCAGGTCGGCGAACATGAAGTACATCAGCGCGATGACCGCGCTCGGGACCACGAGGATCATCGCCAGGCTGCGGTGATCGGCGGCCAGTTGTCTCAGGATGCGTCCGGTGGTGGCCAGATAGGCCTGCGGGTTCAGCCGGGAACGGGTGCGGTGGTGTGCCGGATGACCGACAGAAACGCGTCCTCCAGAGACTGACATGCCGTGTCCTCTCGTAGTCGGGCCGGTGTGGTGTGTGCGATCAGACGGCCCTCACGCATCAGCAGCAGGTCACCGCAGTGGTCGGCCTCGTCCATCACGTGACTCGACACCAGCAGCGTCGTCCCGCGTCGCGCCAATTGGCGAAACCGATCCCACAGGTCGACCCGCAGGACGGGGTCCAGGCCGACGGTCGGTTCGTCGAGCACCAGCACCTCGGGGTGGGCAACCAGTGCGCAGGCCAGCGACACCCGGGTGCGTTGACCACCGGAGAGCTTGTCGCACAACGCGGTTCGGTGATCGGTGAGCCCGACGTTGGCGATGGCCTCGTCCGCCGCGCCGGCGCCGGCGCCGTACAGGGAGGCGAAGTACCGCACGTTGTCGACGACACGCAGGTCGCGGTAGACGGTCGCATCCTGCGTCACGTACCCGACGCGGTGACGCAGTTCGGCGGACCCCGCGGGCCGTCCGAGCACCGTGACGCTGCCCTTCGCGATGACCTGGGTGCCGACGATGCTGCGGATGAGCGTGGTCTTGCCACACCCGGACGGGCCGAGGATGCCGGTGATGGTGCCGGGGGCGATCTGAACGGCGACGTCGTCGAGTGCCGTGCGCGCGTTGCGCACCACGGTCAGATGCTCGACGGACACGGCAGGTTCGGGCCGGTCGCCGGTCAATTCATCGTGCGATGAAATCATCATGTGATGAATATCCTCCCCGCAGGTGGAGGCGTCAAGACCGGCGGGCAGAATCGTCCCGATGAACGCGCAACGGCTGAGCGTGGACCCGGTGTCGGCGGCGCGCGCGCTGCTCGGCGCCACGCTGACCTGTCGTGAGGTGGTCGCGGAAGTCGTCGAGGTCGAGGCCTACGGGGGTCCGGCCGACGGGCCGTGGCCGGACTCCGCGTCGCATTCGTTTCGTGGTCGAGGCGGGCGCAACGAGGTCATGTTCGGCCCGGTCGGGCGGATGTACACCTACCGCAGCCACGGCATCCACGTGTGCGCGAACGTGGTGTGCGGTGACGACGGTGTGGCCGCCGCGGTGCTCCTCCGGGCCGCGGTTGTGACCGACGGGTTTGGCCTCGCCCACGCCCATCGTGGTCCGGTGGCTACGGCGGCGTTGGCCCGCGGTCCGGGAAACCTGTGCTCCGCTCTCGGAATCACGATGCAGGACAACGGATTAGACCTGTTCGACGCCGGCAGTCCGGTCCGGTTGACGCTGGGAAAGCCCCGCCCCGCGCTCAGTGGCCCGCGGGTGGGGGTCAGCAAGGCCGCCGACCGGCCGTGGCGGTTCTGGCTGGCCGACCATCCGGAGGTCTCCGCCTACCGGCGCAGTCCCCGGGCACCCGCGCCGGGTGACGGCGACTGATGGGAGAGGATTGACGGCGTGACTTCCTTGGGCTCCGGCATCCTCGACGAACTGGATTGGCGCGGCTTGATTGCGCAGTCCACCGACCGCGACGCACTGGCCGACGCAGCGGCTGCGGGACCCCTGACGCTCTATGCCGGTTTCGATCCGACGGCGCCGAGCCTGCATGCCGGGCACCTGATACCGCTGCTGACGTTGCGACGCTTCCAGCGCGCGGGGCACCGGCCCATCGTGCTGGCCGGCGGCGCGACGGGGATGATCGGGGACCCACGCGAGACCGCCGAACGCACGCTCAACACCGCTGACGTCGTGGCCGAGTGGTCGGAGCGCATTCGCGGTCAACTGGAGCGGTTCGTCGAGTTCGACGACTCGCCCACCAGCGCCGTCGTCGAGAACAACCTGACCTGGACCTCCGAGCTGTCGGCCATCGAATTCCTCCGCGACCTCGGCAAGTACTTCTCGGTCAACGTCATGCTCGACCGCGACACGATTCGTCGACGGCTCGAGGGTGACGGCATCTCGTACACCGAATTCAGCTACATGCTGTTGCAGGCCAACGACTTCGTCGAGTTGCACCGCAGGCACGGATGCTCGCTGCAGATCGGCGGCTCCGACCAGTGGGGCAACATCATCGCCGGCGTGCGCCTGGTGCGCCAGAAGCTCGGAGCCACGGCCCACGCCCTGACGGTGCCGCTGGTGACCTCGGCCGACGGAAAGAAATTCGGTAAGTCCACCGGGGGCGGGAACGTCTGGCTCGACCCGGAGCTGACCTCGCCATATGCCTGGTACCAGTACTTCTTCAACACCGCCGACGCGGACGTCGTGCGCTACCTGAGGTGGTTCACGTTCCTCTCGGCCGACGAGTTGAGAGAGCTCGAGGTCGCGACCACCGAGCGACCGCACGAGCGGACCGCGCAGCGCCGCCTGGCCCAGGAGCTCACCACGCTGGTCCACGGCCAGCGGGCCACCGAGTCGGTCGAGCTGGCCAGCCAGGCGCTCTTCGGACGGGGCGAACTGGCGGGTCTCGACGAGTCGACCCTGGGTGCGGCTCTGCGGGAGACGTCGGTCGCCGAGTTGGGACCGGGTGCGGCCGACGGCATTGGCGACCTGTTGGTGGCCACGGGTTTGTCGAAGAGCAAGGGCGAGGCACGACGGACGCTGTCCGAGGGCGGCGTCTACGTCAACAACGCACGGGTCGACGCCGATGACTGGACTCCACAGTCAGGGGACTTCTTGCACGGGAAGTGGCTCGTCCTGCGGCGCGGAAAGCGGAACGTGGCGGGTGTCGAGCGGGTGCTCGGGGCCTGAACTTCTGTCCGACACGCCTCTGACCAGGCGATTTGACTCTCCGTTATCCGGCACGTAACTTTATCCAAGTCGTCAGCGACGCGGTCCGCCGCAGAGCGCGACGACATCCCAGAGGGAAGTTCACTTCGGTGGCTTCACTCTACTGTCCGCAAGAGGCTAGCGGCTTTACGCCGCGGGGCTGTCATGCGAGCAGGTGGGTGTGTTGTTTGAGAACTCAATAGTGTGTTTGGTGGTTTTTGTTTGTTGTTTTTGGCCATCTTGGTGGGGGACTTCCCGTCTTCCTGCTGTTGGGATGGTTTGTTTTTTGATGCCAGTTTTTGGTGTCTTTTTGTTAGGTCAGATTTCTCTGATTTGCGGATTGGCCTGGTTTTTCTGGGTTGTCTTTGTTTGGAGAGTTTGATTCTGGCTCAGGACGAACGCTGGCGGCGTGCTTAACACATGCAAGTCGAACGGAAAGGCCCTTCGGGGTACTCGAGTGGCGAACGGGTGAGTAACACGTGGGTTGTCTTTGTTTGGAGAGTTTGATTCTGGCTCAGGACGAACGCTGGCGGCGTGCTTAACACATGCAAGTCGAACGGAAAGGCCCTTCGGGGTACTCGAGTGGCGAACGGGTGAGTAACACGTGGGTGATCTGCCCTGCACTTCGGGATAAGCCTGGGAAACTGGGTCTAATACCGGATATGACCACATGATGCATGTCGTGTGGTGGAAAGCTTTTGCGGTGTGGGATGGGCCCGCGGCCTATCAGCTTGTTGGTGGGGTCACGGCCTACCAAGGCGACGACGGGTAGCCGGCCTGAGAGGGTGACCGGCCACACTGGGACTGAGATACGGCCCAGACTCCTACGGGAGGCAGCAGTGGGGAATATTGCACAATGGGCGCAAGCCTGATGCAGCGACGCCGCGTGAGGGACGACGGCCTTCGGGTTGTAAACCTCTTTCAGCACAGACGAAGCGCGAGTGACGGTATGTGCAGAAGAAGGACCGGCCAACTACGTGCCAGCAGCCGCGGTAATACGTAGGGTCCGAGCGTTGTCCGGAATTACTGGGCGTAAAGAGCTCGTAGGTGGTTTGTCGCGTTGTTCGTGAAAACTCACAGCTCAACTGTGGGCGTGCGGGCGATACGGGCAGACTAGAGTACTGCAGGGGAGACTGGAATTCCTGGTGTAGCGGTGGAATGCGCAGATATCAGGAGGAACACCGGTGGCGAAGGCGGGTCTCTGGGCAGTAACTGACGCTGAGGAGCGAAAGCGTGGGGAGCGAACAGGATTAGATACCCTGGTAGTCCACGCCGTAAACGGTGGGTACTAGGTGTGGGTTTCCTTCCTTGGGATCCGTGCCGTAGCTAACGCATTAAGTACCCCGCCTGGGGAGTACGGCCGCAAGGCTAAAACTCAAAGAAATTGACGGGGGCCCGCACAAGCGGCGGAGCATGTGGATTAATTCGATGCAACGCGAAGAACCTTACCTGGGTTTGACATGCACAGGACGCTGGTAGAGATATCAGTTCCCTTGTGGCCTGTGTGCAGGTGGTGCATGGCTGTCGTCAGCTCGTGTCGTGAGATGTTGGGTTAAGTCCCGCAACGAGCGCAACCCCTATCTTATGTTGCCAGCGCGTCATGGCGGGGACTCGTAAGAGACTGCCGGGGTCAACTCGGAGGAAGGTGGGGATGACGTCAAGTCATCATGCCCCTTATGTCCAGGGCTTCACACATGCTACAATGGCCGGTACAAAGGGCTGCGATGCCGTGAGGTGGAGCGAATCCTTGAAAGCCGGTCTCAGTTCGGATCGGGGTCTGCAACTCGACCCCGTGAAGTCGGAGTCGCTAGTAATCGCAGATCAGCAACGCTGCGGTGAATACGTTCCCGGGCCTTGTACACACCGCCCGTCACGTCATGAAAGTCGGTAACACCCGAAGCCGGTGGCCTAACCCCTCGTGGGAGGGAGCCGTCGAAGGTGGGATCGGCGATTGGGACGAAGTCGTAACAAGGTAGCCGTACCGGAAGGTGCGGCTGGATCACCTCCTTTCTAAGGAGCACCACGAGACTCGTGTCCCGCCCACATCGTGTGGGGGTTCGGTGAACCGAGCGAATCGTTGGATGGCCTCACACCTGTAGTGGGTGGAGGTCTGGTGCACA
>NZ_JACKVK010000012.1 GCF_025823185.1 Mycobacterium yunnanensis | reverse complement strand
CGGTGTCCGCGGCGTGCCACTTCTCGATCTCCGCACGCGTCAACCGAACCGCCTCCTCCTCGGAGGTGATCAACGGCTGCGCGGTCTCCCCACCCACAGTCTGAATCCCCCGACCACTGACCACGCGCAACCCAGCCTCCCGGGTGCGTTCGAACAACGAATCCTGCGCATGCGGGAACGCCGACCCGAACACCATCGCCGCAGTCGTCCCGACGGCGATGCGCCGGTTGCAGAACTCCACCGCCGCTCGCGCGGCGAACTCAGGATCGGCGAACTTGGCTTCCGAGGGGAAGATGCAGAGGTTGAGCCATTCCAGCAGTTGACCGCCGCCGTAGGAGTCACCAGCATAGGTCTGGGGAAAGTGCACGTGAGTGTCGACGAAACCCGGCAACAAGAACCCACCACGATGATCGTTGACGGGCACAGAGGCGTATTCCTCTGGCAGCGACTCTCGTTGGCCGCAGAACACGATCACACCGTCCCCGTCGACGACGAGCGCGCCGTCGGGGATGGACACCAACGCCGCGGCGGCCTCGGTCACCAACGCAGTGCCGGCGATGTGGAAGACGTGACCGAAATGGACCTGCGTCATGAATTTTGCTCCTTTATTCGTTGTGTTTGTTTTCGAGCCGGTCGCAAGGGACGGCGCTCGGCCGGCACTGCGAAGAACCGACATGCCCGCTCGCTCAGGGGATTTGTCGCTGAGGTCGCGTGGTCATGGCAGGGTCCAGAACTTGGTCGTGATGAGGTAGAACAGGATTGCCCACACCGCGTTGATCGCCAGCACCAGCGCGAAGCCCGCGACATTGGTCAGCGGTTGACGAGCGTTCTTCGCCGGTGACATCCAGAACCGCAAGATCGGGTTTCCGTAGAACGGCATCACCACATAACTCATCACGAAACTCGACAGCAGGTTGCCGACCAACATGCCCAACCACAGCGGCATACCCAGGGGCGCGGTCAGCAAGGTCAGGATCACCACGGTCGGATAGAGCCCCATCCACACCGCAATCGAGGTCTTGAAATCCGACGGTGGCGGCGCGTCGGCGTCACCGTAGTCGAACCACGTGCCAAACGAATGATCGATGCGACGCAACGAGAAATCGGCGAAACGCTCGTCGGACAACAACCTCTGACGCTCGTCGGACGTGAGCCAGGCGTCGAGGTGCTCGGCGTCGTCGAACTTGTACGAGATGGTCCACTCGTCTTGCACGCCCTCCACGGGACGAAAGATCTCCGACCCTCGGAACCCCGCGAACGTCGCCTCAGCGGCGCGGATCTCCTCCTGCCAGGCCAAGAACTCGGCCACCTGCTCGGCGTCGACGCGGTGACTGACCACCACCGTCACCAAGGACCGACCCTCGGAACCCCGCGAACGTCGCCTCAGCGGCGCGGATCTCCTCCTGCCAGGCCAAGAACTCGGCCACCTGCTCGGCGTCGACGCGGTGACTGACCACCACCGTCACCAAGGAGTCGTCTGCCCGGCCCTCCCGAGCGATTACCTGCTGGGTGCCCGGACCGTCGAACAAGTCCGCACCGCGATCGAGGAACTCCTGGCGCGTGGCGCTGTTGAGCCACGTCTGCATGGTGGCCACCGAATCGAAGTGATACACCACCACCCAATCGGACTGACCATCAGCCGGCTCCCGCAGCTCCACACCCCGAAAACCGGGATACCGACCCGCCGCAGCACCAAGTTTCCCTTGCCAGGCCAGATAGTCGTCCTCACGGCCCGCACGCACCCGCTGCCCGATGAGAAGTGTTGCAGCACCAGGACTTCGCAGCGGCGTACCGGCTTCGTGGATATCGTTGATCATGTCGTCCCTCAGACGGTCGGGGTGGGAGGCAGCGGCGAACCGTTGCTTGGATGGGTGGGGCACGAGCGCGCGGTTCACGTACGCCCTTTCCAGCGTGATCACTGGGTGTGCTCAGCAATACGGTCATCGGTGCGACCGGTCACTCTCTCGGTGCCGGGTCCGCCAACACCGTAAGTGCGAAATGCAAGAATTTTGTAAACGTCCCCGCATTGGGGTCAGCGGCGCCGCCGTCACGCGCGACGATGTCCAAGTCGCTTCTCAGCAAACACACGGGATCGCCACCGCTAATGGTTGGGAGATTGGGCACCCCGTCGCCGGTTACAGGATGTTGTCGGTTCCCGGGGGCAGCCAACCTGGCTCGTCGGGCAGCACGGTGTCCGCGGTCACCGGGTAGGACTCCTGGGTCTGAGTCGTCTCCGGAACCAGATACCCACCGAAGCACGTGAGATTTCCCGAGCCGCCGGACAAGCAGTTCAACGGCTGATAGTGGCTCGGGGTGAAGACCGTGCGGGTGCGCTGCCAACTGCCGTCAGCCTGCTTGGCACCGTCGCATACCTCCCGCCGATCACCACCGAGGAAACCCCAATGCACGGTCTCGCACCCCATGCCCGGGCTCGGCGCGCCCTGAGCCTGACTGGCCGCGGCGGTGCCCACGGCGACGAGCACCGGAGCGACGGCCACCACGGCCCCCAGGCCGATGCGTCGCGTCACGCGGGAGGTGAAGGTGGCCATGTCGATTCCCCTGTCGGTCCTTGGTCTGTCGTACCGGCGAGTTCCGGTGATGGACCTACAGTGCCGCACCGAACCGGCCACGTATGTCCGACGATCAGCCACACGACGAGGGGAACTTCCAGTCCCCCGATCAGGGGACGGCGCCAATGCATCCGACGGCGGCCGCGTCTTCGCCCCGGTCGAATTCGAACTCGACGGCGTTTGTTTGCGCATCTACCCCGAGACGACGAATTGCGAGCAAGCTCCCACTGTCACAGCGAATTCAGGTGTGTCTTATTCTGGCGCAGATGGACGAGGATGAGACGGTCGCAGTTCGTCTCATCGGGGACCTGCGGGTCGTCCACCGTGGGCAGGTCGTCGACCCGCGGGCGGTCGGTGGAGCACGTTGCGTCGACGTCTTGGCCTACCTGGCCGTCAATCGCAATCGCGACATTGCCCAGGATGAACTCGCCGGGATCCTGTGGCCCAAGGACCGCCCCCAATCGTGGAACGCTGCGTTGCGCGGGGTTTTGTCTCGAGTGCGCGACACCATGGAGCTGGCCCACTTGCCCGCGGGCTGCGTGCGCTCACGCGGCGGAAACGTTCGATTGTCGTTACCCGACGGGCTCGCCACCGACATCGAGATGCTTCGGCGACTCTGCGCCACCACTCCGGGCAGTTCGGTGACCGGCGCGCGGCGGGCACTCGAACTCACCTCAGAACCCACGCTGATTGGCGTGGGCGGGGCGTGGGCCGATGACGTGCGTGCCGAAGTAGAGCAACTGCGCCGGCAGGCGTTCGAGATGGACGCCAACGAATCACTGAAGAGGGGCGAACCGACACGGGCGATCGCATCAGCGGAGGCGCTGCTGATCTTGGATCCACTGCGCGAAAGCGCCTACCGCGCGGTCATGGCCGGATACATGACGCTCGGTGAGAGGGGACAAGCATTGCAGGCGGCCGCGAGATGCCGTCTCGCTCTGGACCGCGAACTCGGTACCGCACCGTCGGCCGAGACGGAGGCGCTGTATCTCCGGATCCTGCGGGCCGACGAGCCCGCGGCCCAGGCGCCACGACCGGCAGACGACGTCGGTGATTACTTCGTCGGACGTGAACGGGAATTGTCGGCGGTGGCCAACGCCGTGGGCCGCGCCGACCGGGGCCGCGGGCAGTTCGTGGTCGTCACCGGCGAGGCCGGAAGCGGCAAGACCACCATCGCGCTCGAGATCATGAAACGTGCGCGTGCGGCCGGCGCTCATGTCCTATTCGGCCGGTGCAGCGAAGAAGCCGTCATGCCGTTCGAGCCATTCGTGGAGGCGATCGGTTGCGAGCTGGACGCATTGAGCCCGTCTGAGATTCGAAAGTGGTTGGAAGTCAACGGTACCGATGTTTTGCGTCTTGTTCCGAGGGTGGCGCGGCGCATGGGCGAGACGGTGCCGACACGGACGGAGGGCGACGAGAGGGTCGCCGTGATGACCGCGGTCTTCGAATGGTTGACCTCGCCGGTCAGGTCGGGACCCACCGTCTTGATCGTCGACGATCTGCAGTGGTCGTCGACGACCACCCTGGCTGTCCTGCGGTATTTGGTCCATGCTTCCGAGCAGACCCGCCTGTGCGTCATAGCCACCGTCCGCGCGGAGTACGCCGACGACACTGACGTCCGCGCGACACTGTCGGGGTTGACGCGGAACAGCGGGATGCACCGAGTCCACTTGGGTGGGCTGAGTTTGGCTGAAGTCGGCGCCCTTGTCGAGGCGGAGGGCAGCACACTCGACCCGACCGCGCTTCACGAACGCACCGACGGCCTCCCCTTGTTCGTCGTTTCGTTGATCAATGCGGATCAGTCCGGTTCCGATGCGACGTTCCCGGTGTCCGTCGCCGAGTCCGTGGCCCAGCGCGAACGTCTACTGACGCCGGCGGCTCGCGGGTTGTTGCGGGTGTGCTCGGTGGTGGGCATGGTCTCCCAACGTCTCGTCTTGCGTTCTGCGGTCGACGATCTCGACGACGTTGCGTTCGCCGACGCGCTCGACGAATTGGAACGCCACCGGTTGGTCGTCGAGACGACTTCGGGCAGCGAGATCCGCTTGCGTCACCCGCTGGTACAGGAGGCCGTATACGAGGGCATCAGCGGCCGCCGTCGTGCGCAGTTGCACACCCGCGTGGCACTCGTGACGGAGCGTCTAGGTGGTGCCACGGCCGCCGAGGATTATGCGCGGCTCGCATATCACTTCTCTCGCGGCTTGGACACCGAACGCCGCCGCGCTGCAGATTTCTCCCGACGGGCCGGCGACCGCGCCATGGCGCTCGGCGCCTATGAGGACGCCGTGGTGTTCTACACCAAGGCCACCGAACAGTTGACGTCGCGTGGGGACTCGGCAGCGCGTTGTCAGATGTTGATCGGTTTGGGCCGCGCCCAGCGCAAGTCACTTGACTCCGCCTTTCGAGACACCCTCTTCGAGGCGGTCGCGATGGCCAGACGACTGGGCGACACGCAATTGCAGGTGGCCGCGACACTTGCAAACGACCGGCCCGGCACTCTCTACGCCCACATTCATCACGATCCCGACCGGATCGACACGCTCCTCGAGGCGCTGCACATCCTGGAATCCGCCGGACATGCCGACGGGTCGGCGGCCGCTCTTCTCTTGGCGCAGTTGGCTATCGAACAAGTCTGGGTGGCCGACTCCGGCGCTCTTCGTGACCTGCTCGACCAATCCATCGAGCTGGCCCGATCCTCCGGCGACAAAGATGCACTCATTGCCGCCCTGTTCGCTGTTTTGGTGGTTCTGCGGGTGCCGTCTAGCGCCGACGTCCGTGAGTCGGCGTACACGGAGCTGATGGGACTGCTAGACGGGTTGCCGTCGCGACGGGTCGACCCCTTGGTGTTGACGTGGGTCGCGCGCCATCAAATCGAGTACGGACTCGTCGTCCACGCCAGGCAGACCCGGTCCACTCTGACCGAGGCGCGCGTCGGGCGCGATCCCGAGTTGGCGTGGATGGTGGCCAACGTCGACTTCGGCATCGACTTGGCCACCGGCAGGCTTCGGCGGTGCGACGAAAACTTCGACGCGCTCCGCGACGTTCCCTCGTCGCCGGCTGTGTCCTACTCCTACGGACGATTGATGGGGCAACTCTTCGCACTTCGTACATTGCGCGGCGACATGGGCGACCTCGTCGCCGCGGCATCGGACATCACCGAACGATTCGACGTCGTCCCCACCTACCGCGCATGCCTGGCGACCGCACACGTCGACGTGGGAAACCTCGAGGCCGCCGTCGAGCTCGTCGACTGGTACGACCGACGACGCATCGAGGACATCCCCGTCGACAACATGTGGCTGAGCACCATCGCCACCATCGGCCGAGTGGCGGCCCAGGTCGGCAACACCGAGGTGTGCGAAATCGTCTACGACCTTCTGGCCGAACACACTGGTAAGACCACGATTTCGTGGGCGTCGATCTTTGGTGTCGTAGACCATCACCTTACCGAGCTGGCCATTGCCCTGCGCCGCTTCGACTTGGCGGCCGAACATCTCGAGGGTGCCCTCTCCGAGCATCAGAAACACGGGTTCCGTGGTTGGCTCGCCGAAACGAGCTATCTCGCCGTCCTTCTGGAGGCGCGACGAGACGGACGTCCGTCGACTCAAGCCGTTACCCGTGCCCGTCGACTAGCCGACGACGTCGGCGCCACCGCCGTGCGTCGACGCGTCGACGTGGTCGCAACACCACCTGACTAGGGGCGGCTGGAGCCGCGACATCAGAAGACGTTGTAGGTGTACGGCGGCAGCCACCCGGGCTCGTCGGGCAGCACCGTGCTGGGTGCCACCGGGTAGGTCTCCTGCGTCTGGACGGTTTCCGGGCGGTAGCCACCGAGGCAAATCGGACCGTTCTCGGGGTGAGAGGGGTTCGTCCAGCAGTTGACGGGCGTGTCGCGTTCCGGGGTGAAGACGGTCCGGGTGCGCTGCCAGGTTCCGTCCGACTGCTGGGGGCCGTCGCAGACCTTGCGGCGGTCGTTGCCGAAGGCGCCCCAGTGGATGACTTCGCATCCCATGGTGGGGCCGGCGGTGGGTCCGGGGTCGGCATGGCCAACGGCGGGGACACCTAGGGCAATCAACGCCGACGCTCCGCTCAGGACGATTCCCCCCAAGAGGCGGCGCATCCGGAGCGAGGTGGAGGTGGTGGTCATCGTGAATCCCCTGTCGTCGGTTGTTCTTTGACACTCTGCGCGGCTGGTGCCGGCGATGTATGAAGCGTGCCGCAGCCCATTGGCCACGTCTGTCCCGCGATCGGACACGGCGCCAGATGAAACACCTGTCCCCCGATCAGGGGACGCCCGCGTGCCCGCTGGTAGTAACCTTCGGCATGGCCGTTGCGCTCGAACCCGCCGTCGACGACGACGTAGAGGGCTGGTTCCTGGAACGGGGACTGCCTGCCGTGCTGACGGTTCGGGCCCGCGCACGGCACCTGTTGTCCCGGTCGGCCCCTGCGCTCGCCGCGTACGCGGTGGTGGTGCTGGCGCTGCTGGTGGTGTACGCCCTAACCGGTACCAGCGAGATCTACATCGACGGCGCCCCGACGCCCGCCGAGCGGATCGTCCTGGCCGTCGTCGCCCTCACCGTTCCGCTGGCGGTGCTGGTCGGCCGCGTGGTGTCACACCGCCTCAGCCGTAGGACGCAGCTCATCACGTCGATCATCGCGGCGCTGGTCGCGGTCGTGGCTGGAGTAATTCAAGGCGGTGTCTCGCATTTGGTGGGCAGCGTCGTCGTCGTCTCGGTCGTCGCGGTTGGTACGGCGACCGGGGCTGGCGCGGTGTTGGGCTGGGCGGTCCGACTGACGATGGTGCAGGCCGTGGCGATGGGGGCCTTGTTCGTCCGCGCGCTGCCGGTGCTTCTGTTGACCGTGGTGGTGTTCCTCAATAGCTACACGTGGATCTTGGCGTCGACGATCAGCCGGACGCGGTTAATGGTCGCGCTGCTCTTCTTGCTCGCGATAAGCATCGCTTTCCTTGTCTCGGTCAGCAATTCGCGCGTCGGCTCGATGCTGTCAGAGGCGGTCACCGGTCCGCACCGCGACACCCATGACTTGAGTTCCAGCCCATTCGCCGCGACGCCGAATCCGGCCGCCGCCGATCCGCTCACCTGGGGCGAGCGGTGCAATGTCGTCGTCGTGCTGGCAGCCGCCCAGGTCGCACATCTCATGATGGTCGCGATCTCAATCGCCGCCATCTACTTCGTCTTGGGATTGATCGTGCTGAGCCCGGAGCTGCTGGGGAAGTGGACTGGTGGCGGGGCCAGCGACGGGACTGTGCTGGGCATGACGATTCCCGTGCCGCAGTCGTTGATCCACATGACCCTCATCCTGTGCGCCCTGACGTTCATGTACGTGAGCGCCCGCACGGTCGGCGACGAAGACTACAAGAAGGACTTCCTCAACCCCCTCATCGAGGAATTGCACGTCACCCTCATCGCCCGCAACCGCTACCGCAGGTTGTCAGACGCACATGAGGCGTAGCGGACGTCCACCGGCTTGCCAACACGGCCGACGCCGGACGCCTGAGCAGCGTGCTCCCCACTGACAATTGTTCATTGGCCGTACGTGCAGCCACGGTCGCACCGGCTGACGATTGGGATTGCAGAGATCGTCGAAAATCGCTGCGGGAGGGGCGGGCTGATTTCGCCTGCGGGAAGCAATGTCCTTCATCAGTTCTCCCGTAGTGGATGTTCATCTCGATCGCTGGCGATCCCCGCTCCCCCAACCGAACCCTGCTCTCTACGTGGAGAACGCTAGTCGCCATGCCGACGTCGTGGTGATACCTCGCCTCGGAGAACCCACGGTTTCATACCGACGACCTGAACTGCTGCCGCAGTCTCCCGTCCCCACGCACCTCCGATGGCACTGACTCGCAACGTCTCCCAGCCACCGTCGATGCTTTCGGCGACCCCGAATCGTCGAGCCACGATGCCGGCCAGCCGGGTTTCATCCCCCTCGTTCATGTTCCCCAGTCAACGCCGCGGCTCAGCTTTCGAGCAACCGATTTTCGTTCAGCGCCGCGTCTTCCTCGGTCGCATCAGATGCCGGCTGAGTGGCTTCAGCGGGTTGTACCGTCAAAGGATCGACGTGCTACCGGCGTTGGCGAGGGTTGTCAGCGATGGCAACCAATTCATCGACCACCTCAGCGAGCGGACGGGTGGTGACGATCTCGTGGGTGGCCGCCTGCCGTAAGAGCGGTTCGACTCGGGAAATGTCGGCGGCAATCTGCCGACGTTGGGCTCGAGTCTTGCCGAATGGATTATTGGTGCGGTGGGCAAGGCGCTCGAATACGACGTCCGGGGGCGCACTCAGCAGCACGACGGCATCGAAGCGGTCGTAGAAGCATCCCTGGTTGGCGACCGTTCCTTGGACGAACAGTGGTGTCGCGCGGGGTCGCGCCAAAAGCTCGTCGATGAGGGCCTCTATCCACAGCGGTTCGCCGTCGAGGACATGAATCCAGTGGGCATCGTCGGTGTCGATGGCGGTGAACCCGCGTCGGGTCAACTCAAGCAACGCCGCCGACTTCCCCACGCCAGACATCCCCGTCACCAAGATCGCCGAGTGGCCCACCATGAGCCACATTCAATCGTTCAACGGGCTCAAGACCAAGACCCGTCCGGCGCGAGTGTCGTCAGCTGAGACCGTTCGACGGGGTCGTCCGCACCCAGCGGCGACGCTCGGCGGTTCGACGATGCCCGTCTGCCCGGTGGTAGTAGCCTTCGGCATGCCCGTTGCACTCGAACCCGCCACCGACGACGACGTCGCCACGTACCTCATCGACGCCGCCGAGTCGTATCGGGTCAATCTGGAGGCCGCCGGCGTCCCTGCGTCCATAGCCAGTACAACCGCGGCGGACACGTTCGCCCGGGACTTCCCGGGCGGACGCGCGGCCCCGGGTCACCTCGTCTTCCGCATCGAAGACGAGGGATTCAACGCCGGCCTGCTGTGGATTGGACCGCAGTCGGCCGAGCAACCCCAGCACTGGTGGGTATTCGACATCATCGTCGCCGAAGCGCGGCGGGGTCGCGGCCTCGGCAGGCAGGTGATGGTTCTGGCCGAACAGGTGGCGCTCCGACACGGCGCTGTAGACCTGGGACTGAACGTCTTTGGCCACAATGCGGTCGCGGTAGGTCTCTATCAATCCTTGGGCTACGAGATGACGTCGATGCGGATGCGCAAGGCACTCCCCTAATCGTCGGTAGTCGATCTTGGGGCGGCGCATCGGCGGCACCGTCATCCGATGAGGAATGCGGCACCAACCAACACAGCGGCAAACACGAGCGTCGTCACCCATTGTGCGCGCACCCGGTGCGTCATGCCGAACGCCGTTGCGCTCACCAACAGGACGGCGTTGACGGCGCCGTCTCGAGTCAGAGGCCAGGCGTCGAATGCAGCCCAGTTCATGAGCATCGCCACCGCCTTGTAGACCGCCACGACGGCTACCGCCCAGTGGCCGTCCTTGTCGAAGTAGTCGCGCAGTGTCTCCCCTGCTCGGAGCTCGTGGGACGGGAGTATCAGCGCAGCGGCCACGTACAGCAGCGTCGCTTCGCTCAGAACCACCAGGAATTTGGGAAATGTCCAGTTTGTGTCGACTTGCGCCAAGTACAAAGTCGCCCAGGATAATTGCAGTAACAGCAGGAAGATCGACCCCGCCCAGACGACGGCCATCCAATCCATCTTGACCTGGTCGCGGACACGGAACAGTGATACGCCCGTCGTCAGAAGACGCGTCAGCCCCAGGGCTAGGACGATGCCCAAAGTCGAGGTGACCCAGTGAAGTTTGTCCATCAGCCTCCCTTCCTCGACGAGTCCTCACCTACACACACCGTCGACGGATCAACCCCCCACGTCACCCGCTCGACTGACGACACAGCGAGAAGAAGACCACCACGATGTCAGTGGATGCGGGCCAGTAGGAGCCGGGTGACCGCGGCCACCAGGGTTCGGTCGTAGGTGAGGACGAAGTCGAAGAGCCGGTCGTCGTCACGTGGATCGGCGCCCGGGTCGTGCTCGCGGGCGATCAGCGCCGAGGCGGTACGCGGGCCCAGGGTGACCACCGTCCATTCCAGACACAACGGATCAGCGGAATCAAGGTCGACGCCTCGAACACCTGGGGCCGGTCGTGGTCCGACGTCATGGCCGAGGATGGCTACCAGCGGCGCGGTCACGGCGAGTCGTTCATAGCGGTGGCGGGTGGCAGGGGTGAGGTTGTGCCCGTGTTGCAGCGCCGTGAGGATCATGGCGGGATCCACGATGTCTGCGGCTTGCCGCTCGATGTGGCGAGAGAATGCGGTGAGGACTTCCTTCCGTGCGGTGCGCACGGTGCGGGTCCAGTCGGTACTCAGCAGGTCGAAGGGTGAGCGTGGTGACTCGGCGGGTGTCGGCCACCCAAAGTGGTGTCCTGACAACGGCATTGGTCGAGGTCGGATCGCCGCGACCTCCGCCGGGGTCGGTGAATGGGGGTGACCGTACAGATAGCCTTGGCCCAGCGTTGCGCCCACTGCCATCGCCCGTTCGAGATGTTCGACGGTCTCGATGCCCTCGGCGAGGATCACCGCGCCGGTCCGTTCGTGGTAAGCGAGAATTGCCGCCAGGGTCTGGGATTGGTGCCGGCGGGTATGCCGCTGGATCAGCTGCCAATCCAATTTCACGATCTCGGGGGCCAAGACGTCGAGCAGCGCAAGCGATTCGGCATTGGCGCCGACGTCGTCCAATGCGACGACGAACCCGTCGTCGCGGATCGCAGCAGCCTTGGCCAACAACGCCGCTGGCTGTTGAAGCAGGGATCGTTCGGTGAGTTCGAACACGATCGCGAACGCGTCGGCAGCGCGATCGAGGAGGGCGTCGTCGTCACGCCCGCTGTAGACGCTGTTGGGTTCGCAGTTCACCGCGAGCATCGCCCCATTGGGGACGCCTGCCCTCACCCCCGATTCGATCGCCGCCCCGATGCACGACCGGTCGAGGGTGTCCAACCGACCTGTGCGCGCAGCGTGGGCGAACACGGCGGCGGGGTCCACTCCCGGAGACGGCCAACGCGCCAACGCCTCGTATCCGACGACCTCCGCATCCGGCAACGCCACGATGGGTTGCAGCAGCGAAAACAAGCCCACGCCCCCGGCCGCGGCCTCCAGCGACACACCACCATCGTCGCGAGCGGGCATCACGTTTGCCAGACTAGCTGCTGTAACGACAAACTGCTGGAAGACGGAACCCGACACCGGTTACCGCCCTTTACAAGATCATTTGACGCGCGGTGACTTGACACCGCGGGGCGGCCACGAACATCGTTGCCATGCGCCGGAGACTGGGCCCTAGCCGTAGTCGCCGGATCTACCAAGTTCTCAAATTCCCGGCGCGGCCGTGACCCATGCAAATGCACGGCCAGTCGCAAGCGGCCGGCCGTGCACCTGTCCAGCGGGTCTTAGGACTTCTCTGCAGCCTTCTGACGCGCTTCTTGGGTCTTGGCTTCCGCGCGGGCCTTCTCGGCCTCCGCTTCCTTCTTGGCGACGTCCTTCTCGGCCTCGGCCTTGTCGACCTGAGCCTTGCCCTGCTCCTGCAGACGGTCGTTGCCAATCAAGATTCCGATGACCTGCTTGGTGAGGCCCACGCTGCCGTCGATGAGGGCTCGTAGAGCCGCGATGGGTCCGCTGGTGTTGTCCGCCATGCCAATCCTTCCGTGGTGAACACCGCAGAATCCTTCTTGGGCCCTTGCGGTGTCGCGGTTGAGTCCGGGCCTGAGGAAGGTGTTCCCGCTGGCGCTAGCAAAAGTACGCAGTTGTTAGCAGGATCTCACTATTGCCCAGATTTACAGGCGGAACCCGGTGGGCCGTCCCCGTAAACCGCCACCGCTCCCCCGTTGGCGGTCGACGCTTCGACGTCCCGAGGCGCCGCCAGGAATTCTGAGTAGGGTTGGTCGCGCCGACGAGGTCGCTGCTAAGTGCCTGTTCATCGCGGGATAAGCGGCCTCGCGCATGGCCACAACCCAAACCGCCGTCGACGGAGGTCTTCTGATCACGACCGATCCCCGACTGCCGATCGTCACGCTCGGCGGCACCGCCCGCGAACGCGGCGCCCAGTACGGCGAACAAGTCGCCGACCGAGTGCGGCGGACCCGCGACGCCTACGCCGAGGTCTACGCCCACTTCGCGAGATGGGATTGGGACCGCGCCCGCGAAGAGGCCGAGGCCTTCGTCGACCCCATCAGGCGATTCCATCCCGCATCCGTCGAGGAAATGGCCGGAATCGCGGAGGGTGCCGGTCTCGACTTCGCCGACGTGCTGGCGATGAACCTGCGCACCGAGATCCTATTCGCGGCGAAGGTTCGGGGTGCCGGCGCGCACCTGCCTCCAATCCTCGAGTGCACGTCCTTCGCCGCGCGGACCGTCGACGGTGAACAGCTCATCGGCCAAACCTGGGACTGGCTGACGTTCTCCGCCGACACCATCGTGCTCGTCGAGGCCGAACCCGACGAAGGTCCGTCATTCATGACGGTCGTCGAGGCCGGGCTTTTGGCCAAGTTCGGGATGAACTCCAGCGGCCTCGCATTGGCGACCAACGCCCTGGTTTGCTCGGCCGATGCGGGCCAACCCGGGGTGCCTTATCACGTCATGCTCCGCGCGCTACTCGACTGCCGGACCGCCGCCGAGGCTGCGACCCTGCTGCAGGCGAGCCGGCGGTCCTCCTCGGCCAATTACCTGTTCGGCACCGGAGAAGGTCTGGTGGCCAACGCAGAGACGCGGCCGGGAGGCTACGCCGAGGTCGTCTGGGGTGTGCCCGACGACGACGGACTCCTGTTGCACGCCAACCACTTCTCCCAGGCACCTGCGGGCACCGTCGAGGATGCCGGCGCCATGCTGATGGCAGACTCCTTGTTTCGGCTGCAACGGGTGCGCAGGCTGGCCCGCGAAACGCCGCACGCCGGAGTCGAGGGGTGGAAACGCATCCTCGCCGACCACGCCGGCAGCCCGGCGGGAATCTGCTGCCATCCGGATCGCGGGATGCACGCGCTGGATCAGTGGACCACGGCCGTCGGGGTGATCTTCGAGCCCGCCCGTCGGCGCGCGCACGTCTCGGTCGGCAATCCGTGCGAGGGGACCTGGCTGACCCGGGACTACGCGCACGCGTGGGCGTGACCAGCTCCGCTCGAGAGTGACGAAAGGTGGCGCCTGCCCGCCAATTCCACGGGCGCCGAGTACCCGCTTGGCACTCTTACCCGCGTCAGCCGGAGTTGCTCGGTTCGACCGCGCTCAACCGTCGCAGGAACAGCTTGAGTACCGGCGAGGTGTTGGCCCTCGAGTAGCCCATCACCACCTCGATCGTCGGCGTTGGGCCCTCGAGCGGGCGACTGACCACCGACTGCGGAAGCAACCCCAGCGCGTAGGCGGGCATCAACGCCAACCCCCGGGTGGAGGCAACCAACGACATGGCCATCGCCATGTTGTCCACGCCGTGATCCACCGCGGCGTCGATGCCACGGCGCCGCAGATAGTCCTCGGTGACCGCTTGCAGGACGCCGGCCTTGTTCGATCCGCCGATGAAGGTCTCCCCGATCAGTTCCCGCGGCGACACGGCGTCGACGGTGGCGAGGCGATGGTCCCTCGGCATCAGCACGATGAGCGGTTCACGTTCCACCACGACGTATTCCAAGGGGTAGGCGGGTTCCGCTCTCATGAAGGCAACGTCCATCCGGCCCCGGGTGAGCGCGTCAGCCAGGTTCGGTGAGTAGTCACTGGAGACCACCACTTGGATGTTCGGCAACCGATCCTGCAAGGCCTCCATCGCCTGCGGCAACCACGTCGGCTCCAGCCCTGTCAGGAAGCCGACGGTGAAGGTTCGCCGCATCGGTTGCGCTGCTCGCCGTGCCGCCTCGACACTCGCCTCGACCTGCATCACGATTGCTCGCGCGTGAGCCAAGAAGACCCGCCCCGCCTCGGTCAACTCGACACCGCGCACGCTGCGGCTCAGCAGATCCACGCCCACCTGGTGTTCCAGATCGCGGATCTGACGGCTGAGCGAGGGCTGCGACGTGTGCAGTCGCCGCGCGGCCGCCTCGGTGAGACTTCCCGTCTCCGCGACGGCCACGAAATAGCGGAGGTGACGCAACTCGAGCGATCCCATGCTTCCAAGATATGCCCTCAGCTTCGAAAGACCTTTCCAGAACACTAACGGCTGCATAGCGTCATACCCAGACGGCTCACTGCGGTCGCACATCGTGCGGCGTCCACCGGTGGCTCACGACGAAAGCAGCCTCATGTCTGACCTGACCTCCAAGGTCGCCCTCGTCACGGGGGCATCTCGCGGCATCGGTGCCGCCATTGCCAAGCGCCTCGCCCACGACGGCGCGATCGTGGCCATCACCTACGCCAAGGGCGCCGAGGACGCCGCCAGGGTCGTGTCTGCGATCGAAGCCGCCGGTGGCACCGCGGTCGCACTACAGGCAGACGCCACCGACGCCGCGGCCGTGTCGTCTGCGGTAGAGGAGGTGGTCACCCTCTACGGGCGGCTCGACATCCTGGTCAACAACGCCGGCACCGCCATCCCGAAGCCCTTCGAGGAAACCACCCTCGAGGAACTCGACCACGTACTGAACCTCAACGTCCGCGGCCTATTCGTGACCACCCAAGCTGCGCTCAAGCATCTACCCGACGGCGGACGCATCATCTCCATCGGCTCCTGCGTCGGCGAGAGGATGATGACTCCCGGCTTGGTCGCCTACTCCGCGACCAAGGGCGCGGTGAGGATGTTCACCCAGGGCTTGGCCCGCGAGGTTGGACCGCGCGGCATCACCGTCAACAACATTCAGCCTGGACCCATCGACACCGACCTCAACCCAGCCGACGACCAGTGGGCCGAACCTCAACTCGCGGCCACCGCACTCAAACGCTACGGCCACGTCGACGACATCGCCCCGTTGGTCTCATTCATCGCCGGACCAG
The DNA here is from genome assembly GCF_025823185.1 of Mycobacterium yunnanensis. GTDB lineage: Bacteria > Actinomycetota > Actinomycetes > Mycobacteriales > Mycobacteriaceae > Mycobacterium > Mycobacterium yunnanensis. The sequence continues at coordinate 44,360 of NZ_JACKVK010000012.1, read as the reverse complement.
AAGCCGGCTACATCACCGGCGCAAGCCTCACCGTGGACGGGGGCACCAACGCCTGACGTCACGCCGAACCGATACGGCGGCACACGGCGTCGTCACCATCCCGCTCCCACCTCCCTGCCCACCCGGAAGCCAATCCTTGGAGATCTCTGTCCAATTCGCAACGTCTTTGGACTCTCCCCATCACATCGCCATTGCCGAGCAACTGGGTTATGACCGGGCATGGTTGTTCGACACCCCACACCAAAGCCCCGACGTCTGGATGATGCTCGCGTTGGCCGCGCAACGCACCGCCACGATCGGGCTCGGTCCCGGCGCGCTCGTCCCCACCCTGCGCCACCCCATGGTCAACGCCTCGGCCGCAGCAACGCTCGCGGCACTGGCACCGGGGCGAATCGCCGTGGCTTTCGGCACGGGATTTGCCGGCGCACGGGCGATGGGCGCCGCACCCAGTACATGGGCGTTCCTGCGCGAATACGTCCGCACCTTCCGCCAATTGCTCGCCGGAGAGACCGTCGAGTGGGGCGGGGCGCAGATGCAGATGATGCACCCGGCCGGCTTCGCCCCGCCCCGGCCCGTCGCCGTCCCCGTGTTGATCTCCGCCCTCGGACCCAAGGGATTCGCCGTCGCCAGAGAATTGGCCGACGGCCTCTTCACCGTCAACGGCGAGACGGGATTTGCCCCACGGTTCGCCTGGGCCGCGCTCGGCGTCCACGGCACCGTGCTGCGCGGGGACGAATCGCTTCACTCCGACCGCGTGAGGGCGGCCGCAGGGCCCGGTAACGCCCTCGCCTACCACGCAACTCACGAATTTGGCGGCGACGTCGTCGCCCTACCCGCCGGGCGGGTCTGGCTCGACGCGATCAACGAACACCCGCCTGCGTCAAGGCACTTGGCGATTTACGACCAACACCTCGTCGGTCTCAACGACGCCGACTCCACGGCGTGGGATGCAGGCAGCTGGCAGGCCATCCCACAGACCACTCTGACTGGTACCGCAACCGACATCGGTGACCGCGTGGCCGAACTCGCCGTACGAGGGATCACCGAAATCATCTACCAACCTACTGGGCCCGACATCCCGGGCGAACTCGAAGCATTCATCGCAGCGGCCAGGAGACCTGACCACGCCTCAAAGGTGTCGTAGTCGGAAACGGTTCGCGTCGACCGCCGGTCAGGCTGCGCGGGGATTCTCCAGGAGGAGTGCCACGCCCTGCCCGGATCCGATGCAGACGCCGAGCACTCCGTAACGGACGTTGCGCTCGCGCAATTCGGTGGCCAGCGTCAGCACGTATCGGGTGCCTGAGGCACCGAACGGATGACCGATGGCGACTGCTCCCCCGTTCGGTGTCAGCTTGTCGTCGGGAACGACGAATCCGTCCAAATGATGTGGCAGTTCACGCAACACGCCCAGCGCCTGGGCGCTGAATGCCTCGTGGACTTCCCAGACGTCGATCTGCTCTGGCGTGAGGCCGGCACGTTTTATGGCCAGCGGAATGGCCCACGCCGGCGCCAGTCCCATGAACAGCGGGTCGATTCCGTATACCGCGGAAGAAACCACCCGGGCCAATGGCTCGACCCCAAGTTCTGCGGCCCGTTCTCCCGAGGCCAGCACGATGGCGCTGGCACCGTCGGTCAGCGGTGTGGAATTGGCGGCGGTCATCTGGGTGGTGCCCGGCTGGGCCGGCAACTTCGCCAACGTCTCCGCCGTGGTGTCGTCTCGGATGAATTCGTCGTGCTCGAAGAGTCGCTCGGGAGTCTTCCTCGTACCCGGGATCCTCACGGGCATGATCTCCTTGGCCAGCCGACCAGAGTCGCGAGCCGCCTTGGCCTTGCGTTGCGATCGCAGTGCGAACGCGTCGATCTCCTCGCGAGACAGCTCGTAGCGGTCGGCCACGTTCTGCGCCGTCTCGATCATCGCGATGTAGGCGTTGCGGGCCAGCAGCGCCGGGTTGGGTGGACCGCCCGCGCCGGCCCACATGGTGTCGAGCATGAACACCGGGCCACGCGGGCTGAACGCCGCATCGCCCTTCATCAACGCCCAACCCGACCGCGACATCGACTCGACACCACAGGCAATCCCGACGCCGAGATCGCCCGCCTTGATGGCGTGGCTGATGTTGGCCGTCGCGCTCACCGACGAACCACAGAACCGGTTGATCGTCGCACCGGCGACACTGTCGGGGAATCCCGCCGCCAGTGCCGCCCAGCGGGCGACGTCACCCATGCCCTCGTGGGCCGGGTTGACGCAGCCGGCGACGATGTCCTCGATCTGGTCCAACGGCACCCCGACGCGTTCGCACGCCCCCTTCATGGTCATGCCCAGCAGATCGTCGGTGCGGAGGTGCGACAGCGAGCTGCCGTAGCGGGCGAACGGGGTGCGAACCCCGCCAAGGACGAAGGCATCTGTCATCGATGGTCTCTCCTGGGTAGCCGACCAGATCGATCCGGACGGGCCATGGGCGAAATTCTAGGATCGGCTGCCACATTTAGGCGGCGAAAGTCTCGGCGAAGTGCGTCACCTGCTCGGCGGTAGGGGTGTCGGCGAAGTGCAGGACTAGTTCCTGGGCTCCGGCTGCCTCGAAGGCGCCGATCCGCGAGGCCACGGTCTCTGCCGAGCCGATCAGACCGTACGACGCGACGTCGCCGGGATAGATCGGCAGCGGAGCCGCCGGCAGGGTCGCGAGCGCCTCGGCGTCGGTGTCGGCAATGTGAACCAAGACCATCACTGTTCGCTTGATGGTGTCGTAGTCGCGACCGGCGACCTCGGCATGCCGCTTGAGGACGTCGTACTTGTGGCGTAGGACCTCGGGTGCGTCGGCCATGTTGCTGGCGTCGGCATACTTCGCGACCGTGCGCAGGGTGACCTTCTCGCCAGACCCAGCGATCATCAGCGGAATGTGTGGTTGCTGAATACCCTTGGGCTGGTTGATTGCCCCGTCCACTCGGTAGAACGTTCCGTCGAAGGTCACCTCGTCCTGAGTCCACAACCCGAGAACGATCTGGGCGGCTTCCTCGAGTCGCTGCAGGCGCTCCTTCGCGCTGCCGAAGTCGAATCCGTACTGCACGTAGTCCGGCTCGTGCCAGCCGGCCCCGAGCCCAAAGATCAGGCGTCCGCCGGAGATGACGTCGACGGTGCTGGCGATCTTGGCCGCCAACGCGGGGTTGCGGTAGCCGACCGAGGCGACGAGCAACCCGAGTCGCACCCGCGTGGTGACTCCGGCGAGGCCGGTGATCGTTGACCATGCCTCGAATTGCGTCTGTTGTGCGGGCTGCATGGCGGTGAGGTGGTCGGGCATCAGCAGGGCTTCGAAGCCGGACTCGTCGGCGGCGCGGGCGATCCGTACCAGGCCTTCATACGCCTCGCGGGGCTCGGGAATGTCGGCGAATTCGTGGGTGAAACCGCTCGGGAGGAAGATGCTGAACTTCATGGTGGTCCCTTCGTAGAGGATCGGCGTATTGCGTGAAGTCGTTTTACGGCAACGACTTTGCTCAGGTGAGATTGCCAACACCTGGGCGGCTCATGTCCGGACCCGGACGCAAGACGGGACCCGCCGCGATGGCGACCTTTTCGAACACCTCATGCGCACTCTCCTTTGGGTTGGTAAATCCAACCTAGCTCCTGGATGGGAAATGTCAATCCAGGCGTATCCTGAGCGCATGCCCTTCCGATCATTGGACGACGTACAGTGCTCGATCGAACGTGCGCTGCGCGTGGTCGGCGAGCGGTGGAGTCTGCTGGTCCTGCGCGAAGCGCGCGGCGGTGCAACGCGTTTCGATCAATTCAAGGACGCGCTGGGCGTCTCGTCGGACATCCTTGCCGCACGTTTGTCTACCCTGGTGGAGTACGGCGTGCTCGAACGTCGACCGTATCGGGAACCGGGTCGCCGGGAGCGCCACGAATACCACCTCACCCAGGCCGGACACGATCTCCAACTCGTCTTGGGCGCACTCGGACAATGGGGTGACGATCACCTGCCGCGGGTACAGGGGCCGTCGATCGAACGACGTTCACCGGCAGGGGAATTGGTGCGATTGCACTATCTTGACGAGTCGGGTCGCGAGGTAGCGCCAGCGGATGTCGAGTCGCACCGCACCGCAGCGTATCGCTGAGGGAGGTGATCGAAGCGCGGCCGACCTGATGCTCAGGCGGTGATCCTGCCGAACGCCTCAGCAACGCGGTCCAGCAGCAGCTCCCCCACGCGGGTCTGGAACCCCACCCGGGTGATGGTCAGAACGTCACGGTGGGGCAGGGCGAAATCCTGGCCGCAGTCGACCAAGGCCAGCCGTGATCGGTTGTGCGGAGCGGAGAACACCGACGCAGGAAGAAGTCCCACTGCGGCGCCGCTGACGATCAACTCGACCGCGGTGTGACAATCGCGGGTCTCGTGGCTGACTCGAGGATGGAAGCCGAATTGTCCGGCCCACCGCGACAGCAGCTGCCGGTCGACGTCGCGGCGAGAACCTGCCACCCAATCGGCGTCCATGCAGTCCGCCAGAGTCTTCGAAGGGCCTGCTGCCGAGGTGAGCACCAGCATGGGCTCCTGGCCCAAGAAACGTGCGTCGGTGTTCTCTCCCGACGGTGGCTGCTCCTCTGGCAGATAGCGATGGGCAATGAGCACGTCGAGCTCTCCGGTGTCGATCAGCGAAACACCCTCGGCAGGTTCGACTTCGACGGTCTCGATGCGCGCGCTAGGAGTGGCGCCCTCCAACGTCGTCAACACGTCGGGAAGCAGGAAGCTGAGTGCGGTGCCGTAGGCGCCCACCCGTAGGACCACCCCGTCCCCGTCGGAGATCCGGCGCGCCGCGTCGCCGAAGACGGCCGCCGCGGCCAGCATGTTCTCGGCGGCATCCGCCAGCGCGCGCCCCGCCGCCGTCAGTACCAACCGGCTGCCCGGCTTGCGGATGAACAGCAAGGATCCGCCCAGCCGATGCTCGAGCGCGGTGATGTGCTGTGACACCGCGGAGGGGACGTAGTCCAGCTCGGCGGCGGCCTTGGTGATCGAACCCTGCGCCGCGACCTTTGCAAAGCTGGAGAGCAAGCGAAGGTCGGCAACTTCAAGATTCGTGAAGGATTGCTTCACGAATCTTCACGCTACATGGACAGCGGCTGCGGCGCAGCGCTCGTAGGGTCCCTGCTAACCAGGACCGGCACACGAAGGACACGAGGCAGATGAGCGCTGAACCGAGTACCACCGAAGGACGCCACGACCTGCCCGACGGCACTGCGGCCCAGGGCCTGCGCAAGAACTCCATGTCATGGGTCGGCGCCGCCTTGCTCGGCGCCATCATCATGTCGCCTGCCAGCGGCCTCTACTTCAACTTCACTCCGATCGAGGCGACAGCGGGCCCCGTGGTGCCGTTGATCTTCCTCATCGCCATCGTGGTGACGCTGCCCACCGCCCTGTCATACGCAGCCCTGTCGAGGTCCCTGCCGAGCGCCGGCAGCGCCTACACCTGGGTCCGATGCGCCATCGGACCGAAGACCGGCGTCTTCGCGGGCTGGATCCTCAACGGCTTCTACCTGCTGGCCCAAATCGTGCTGCCTGGCATCGGGGCACTCTTCTTCAACGACATCCTCAGCCAGGTCGGCGTCCCCACCGGATACTTCACCTGGGCCGTCGGCGTGCTGCTGATGACGGTGATCGTGGCTGCGATCAACTTTCGCGGCATCGACCTGAGCCTCAAGGGCACGGTCATCTTCATGATCCTGGAGTCGGTGGTGGTGTTCGCGCTGATGCTCACCATCTTCATCGTGCAGACCGGCAACGGGTCGTTCACCACCACCGACGTCGCCAACTCGTTCACTCCGTCGGCCGCGACCGGTGGCACGGTCGCAATCTTCGCCGCGCTGGTGTTCGGCATCCAAGCCAACGTCGGGTTCGACGCCGTCTCCACGCTGGCCGAAGAGACGCACACCCCACGCAAGTTCATTCCCATCGCCACCGTCGTCGCCGTGGTCGCCGTCGGTGCCTACTGGGTCATCACCGCGCTCGGCTTCGTCGCCGCGTTTCCCGTCCAGCAGGTCGTCGACGTCGTCGCCAACGGCGGGACGCCGGTCTCGGCGATGGCCGACAAGTTCTGGGGTGGCATCGGACAGCTCGTGATCTCGGTGATCGCGTTCACGTCGATCACCGCGATCTTCCTGGCGCAGAACGTCGCCAGCAGCCGGGCGCTATACGCCATGGGTCGCCAGGGCACGGTCCCCGCCTGGCTGGGTCACCTCAAGCCGGGTGCGCGGGTACCCGGCAACGCGATGACCCTTGGCCTGGTGGTAACCGTGGTGGTGACCCTCGCACTCGGCGCCGCGCTCGGCACCGCCAGCCAGTACAACTGGTCGGCCACCATGGCGTCGTCACTCGCCCTGCTGACCTACCTCGGTGTCAACATCGCGAACATCGTGTATCACCTACGTTTTCAGCGGGCACGCTTCCACGTGCTGATGCACGGCATCGTCCCCGTCATCGGCATCGCCGTGGTCTGCTTCGTCATCTACAAGTCCTACCTGGGCTCGCTGTGGGACGCCGGCTGGACGTTCGGCCGCAGCGTGCAGATCGCAGTCGTCGTCTGGCTGCTGCTGGGCGCCGCCTGGGTGCTCTACGTTCGCCGCGCGACGCCAGAGGTCATGCGGGACGAGGAGTTCGACCGAGCATGACGGCCTACGTCGACCTGAGCATGCCCATCTCGCCGGACATGCCGACCAATCAGCCCGACCACTTTCCGCCGGTGCTGCAACCCTATTCCCACATTGCGTCCGACGGCTGGGCCGGCACGGCGATCACCATCGACTCGCACTGCGGCACCCACGTGGACGCGCCGTCGCACTTCGTCGCCGGTGAGATCGGCGTCGACGAGATCCCCATCGAGGTGCTGGTCGGGGCGAGCCAGCGAATCGCCGTCGATGCCAGGGTCGTCACGCCGGAGCATCTCGGGGCGGTAGCGAGCGAGCGGGTCGTCGTACACACCGGTTGGAGCGACCGCACTGACACTGCCGAATACCTGTCTGGCTCAACGCATCTGAACGCGGATGCCGCGCTCCACCTGGTTGGCAGAGGCGTGCGGCTCGTCGGCATCGACAGTCCGTCGGTGGACGCCCCCGGGTGCGACGACGTGCACCAGATCCTGCTCGGGCACGGCGTGATCATCGTGGAGAACCTGTCCAACACCGCTGCGCTGCCAGATCACTTCGACCTGATCGTCAGCCCGCTGCGCATCGTCGGTGCCGACGGCAGCCCCGCGCGAGTCATCGCCGTCGTGGCGGAGCCAGCGCCGTGACGCTCGGCATGGACCGCACGACCATTCGCGGTGTCGAGGTGACACCACTCGGCCTGGGAACTGCACCATTGGGCGGACTGTTCACCCCGGTGACGGAAGAGGACGCCACCGCGACCGTCGATGCGGCCTGGGACCACGGGGTACGCTTCTTCGACACCGCCCCTCTCTACGGCTACGGCAATGCCGAACGCCGCCTCGGTCGCGCACTCGCCCGACGACCACGCGCTGAGTTCACCGTCGCGACGAAGGTAGGCCGCCTGCTCCGGGACCCCGCGGTCATCGGGTCGGCTGAGCTAGACACGACCCAGGAATTCGACGGCCAGCCTTTCTACCGCGGGACCGGCCGCGAAGTACCGGTCTTCGACTTCTCCTACGACGGTGCGCTGCGCGCCCTGGAGGAGAGCCTGACCCGGCTCGGCCTGGATCGCGTCGACGTCGTCCACGTCCACGACGCGGACGACCACGTCCAGCCCGCGATCGACGGTGCCTACCGCGCGCTGAACAGGCTTCGCGACGAGGGCGTCGTCGGCGCGATCGGGCTCGGCATCGACCACTGCGAACCCGCCGTGGACATCCTGCGCGCCGTCGACTTGGACTGCGTGTTGATCGCGGGTCGGTGGACCTTGCTGGACCAGAGCGCGGCCGTCGAATTGCTGCCACTTGCCGAGGACCGCGGCGTGGCGATCGTCGCCGCCGGGGTCTTCAACAGCGGGGTTCTCGCCGACCCGGGCGCCCCCGGCGCCACGTTCGACTACGTGCCGAGCGACCCGCTGATCACTGCGAGAGCCGCCGCCATGGCGGCGGTGTGCGCGCGGCACGGCGTACCGCTCAAGGCCGCAGCACTGCAGTTCCCCCACCGGCATCCGGCGGTTCGGGTGGTGCTCACCGGCGCTCGCACCCCCGCCGAACTCTGCGAGAACACGGCGCTGGCGAATCTCGCCATCCCCGAGGAACTTTGGGCCGACCTCGCACTCGAGTGCGGCGTGCCATCTCCCGCATGACGCCTCCGTCCTGCCCGCCGTACGGCTACACCGGACGCCTCCGGCACGTCGACCTCACCTCCGGTGCGGTGTCCGCCGAAGTGCTGCCGGAACGGATTTGGCGACGCTACGTGGGCGGCGGCCTTCTAGGGGTGCGCCAACTGTTGACTTCGACGCCACCGGGGCTCGACGCGTTCGATCCCGCCTCGCTGTTGATGTTCCTGTCCAGCGTCATCGGTGGCCACCATGCCGTCGGGCTGTCGAAGTTCACCATCGTCGCCAAGTCGCCCCTGACTGGTGGTGTCGGCGAAGCGCGCGTCACCGGGCCATTTGGCATGGCGCTGAAGGCCTCTGGATGTGACGGGGTGGTGTTGCGCGGTCGCGCAACCGAACCGACCTACCTGCTCGTCGACCCCAATGGCGCCCAGCTGCGTCCGGCGGTCGACCTCTGGGGAGCAGAGACCCAGGTCGCCACCGAGACTCTGAAGCGGCGTCACGGCGCCGAGGCGGCGGTCGCCACGATCGGGCCCGCCGGGGAACGCCTGGTGCGCTACGCAAGCGTCCTCACCGAATGGATCCATCCCGCCAATCGGATGGGTCTCGGGGCGGTGATGGGGTCGAAGAACCTCAAGGCGATCGTCGTCATCCCCGGCGACCTGCCCCCGGTGTACGACCCGGACGAACTGGAGGCGGTCACCGAGGGATACCGACGCCGGATGACGCACAACGCGCTGACCGCAGCGCAGCTGTCCCCCACCGGGTTCGGCGGCTGGTTCCTCGGCGACGGCATGACCGGATACGCCGCCTCGCGCAACTTCGAGACCAATGTCCTGCCCACGTTCCCCGCCGACGCCGCCGAGCGACTCGCGGATGCGTTGACCGGCTCCGCAGGTGGATGTCCCGGCTGCCCGAACGACTGCATCAAGCGATACGCCAACGCCGTCGACGAACGGCTCGGCGGCCTCGACGAGGAAGGGCTCGCCGCACTCGTCCTCGGGTGCGGCATCACCGATCTGGCGACCGCGTTGACCGTGCACGCCCGCTGCCACGCGCTGGGCCTCGATCCCGTCTCGCTGTCGGCGGTCTGGGCCCACGTCGGAGAAGTCAACGGCGATGGCGGTGAGGGCCTGGCCTCGGCGGCCGAGAGGATCGCGCACCGAACCGACGGCGCCGGGCCGCTCGGCGAGGGGGTGCGCCGGCTCGCCGAGGCGCACGGCGACACCGGCGCGGCGATGCACGTCAAGGGACTGGAACTGGGGCGCTATGACCCCAGGGCCTCGGCCGGGCAGGCGCTGGCCTATGCGGTTAGCCCACTGGGGCCCCGGTACGAGATCGTGGAGCACGACCTCGACTTCGATCCGGTCGACGGGCCGTCCAACGCGTTGAGTCAGATGCGCACGCTGGGCGTCGACGAGTGGGAACCGATGGAGCGACTCGACTCGGCCAGAGTGGCCCGCACCGCGACCTTACTGGACCTGTGGAGCGGCCTGGATGCGCTGGGTCTCTGCCTGTTCGCCGGCCCGCCGATGCGGGAGCTGACCCAGCGGCACGTCGCCCAACTCGTCCACACCGTGACCGGGTGGCTGACCAGCGATCACGAGATCTTCATGTGGGGTCGGCGGCGCTGGAACCTGATGCGGCTGTACAACCTTCGCGAGGGTATCGACGCCGAAGACGACCGGCTGCCGGACCGGTTCTTCGACGAACCGATCGACGCCGGGCGGCTGGCCGGAGCGGTCCTCGACAGATCGACCTTCGCCGCGTCCGTTCGCGAGTACTACGCCCTGGCCGGCTGGGACGATCGCGGACGTCCCCTTCCGATCACGCTGGCCTCCCTTGGTCTGCTCTGGGCAGACGACTCCCCCACTAGCGAAAGCTGCGACCAATCGACACCGACATGACATACGTACTGGCCTCCGACAACTGGTCCGGGGCGCACCCCGAGGTCCTCGACGCCCTCATCGCGGCGAACGCCGGCGAGGAGATGAGCTACGGACGCGACCGGTACACCGCGCGACTGCAGGACATCATCAGGTCCCACTTCGGCCCCCGGGCCGAGGCGTTCCCGGTCTTCAACGGCACCGGCGCGAACGTGGTTGCCCTGCAGTCGATGCAACCGTCGTGGGGTGGAGTCATCTGCGCGAGCTCCGCTCACGTGAACACCGACGAGGGGGGCGCTCCCGAGCGCGTGGCCGGGCTGAAGATGCTGCCCGCAGCCACCACCGATGGCAAGCTCACCCCGCGACACGTTCGCGAGCTGGCCCGCGACTTCGGCAACGTCCATCACGCCCAGCCCTCGGTGGTGTCCATCACCCAGAGCACCGAACTCGGCACGCTGTACACCCCCGACGAGATCGCCGATATCGCCGACCTCGCCCACGGATACGGGATGTCGGTTCACCTCGACGGTGCCAGGTTGGCGAATGCGGCTGCGGCCCTCGATGTTCCGCTCAGCGCATTGACCACCGACCTTGGCGTCGACGTCGTGTCCCTTGGTGGCACCAAGAACGGCCTGCTGTTTGGCGAGCTGGTCGTGGTGCTGGACCCCGCACGCTCAGTGGGAATCGGTTACATCCGCAAGTACACGATGCAACTGGCGTCGAAGATGCGTTACATCTCCGCGCAGTTCATCGCCCTTCTCGAGGGAGACCTGTGGCTGAGGGGCGCTCACCACGCCAACGCGCAGGCAGCGCTGCTGCGCAGCCTGGTCGAGGACGTGCCCGGCCTGACGATCACCCAGCCAACCCAGGCGAACGCGGTCTTCGCCATCCTGCCGCCGGCCATCGACGACGCGGTACGTCGAATCGCCGAGTTTCAGACCTGGAACTCCGTCACCGGCGAGGTGCGGTGGATGTGCTCCCACGAGACGGATGACGCCACCGTGCGTGGCTTCGCAGCGGCGCTGCACGAATTGTCGGCCGGCCTCATCGCCGGGTGTTGAGCGGGGCCTATCGCTCCGACCGAGGCCCAAGAGGCGAGCCCGGGTCGGTCGTTGCGCTGAGATTTCGTGGGCGAAGGCCTAGATTGAGCGCGCATGGCGGCTGAGCGCGGTGGAGGCAGGGTGACGTTGCGTGACGTGGCACTCGCCGCGAACGTGTCCACCACGACGGTGTCGGATTCGCTGAACGGTAATGGTTCCCTGCCCGAGAAGACCCGGCAGCGGGTGCGCCGGATCGCCGTCGAGCTCGGCTACCGGCCCAGTGTGACGGCGCGGTCGCTGCGCAGCGGACGCACCGGGATCCTGGTCATCACGATGCTGCCGAGTGACGTCGACGCCGAATCGCTCTGGCAGGTCGAATACTTCATGCGGGTGATGGCCGGCGCCGCAATCGAGGCGAATCAACGCGGCTTCCTCTTGACGGTCGCCCCGGCACAGATGCAGCTGGACGTCGCTCACGACGGGCTGATCGCCGTCGACCCCGCCATGGGCGACGAATTGCTCGCGGCCGCGCACCGCCGGGGCACCCCGGTGAGCACGGTGGGCCGCACCGACTCCGCCGCGGCGAGCTGGGTCGACAACGATTGGGCCGGCGTGGTTGCCGAGGTCCTCGACCATCTGCAACGCGCCGGTTCGCGTCGGCCGATGCTCGTCAGCCCGGAATCGCCGGCCTCGTACATCCACTCCGTCGAGCACCACTTCACGTCCTGGTGTGCCACGCGCGGAGTAGCCAGCCGCAGCGTGCGCATTCCGGGCGCCTTCAGGCCGTCGGTGGCCCACGCCGCCATACGCGACATCCTCGACGGTCCCGACCCTCCCGACGCGCTCTTCGTCGGCCTGGACCAGCTGGCGCTGGCTGCGGAATCGGCAGCGATGGACCTGGGGCTACGCATCCCGCAGGACCTGATGCTGGTGAACATCGGCGACGGTGCGGCGATTGCCCATGCGGCCGTACCGATCTCGGTGGTCGAACTGCACGCCGAGGACATGGGGCGCGCCGCGGTCCGGATGCTGATCGACCAGATCGAACTCGACGCCGAGCCACGCCAGGAAGTCGTACCGGGGCATCTCGTCGTCCGAAGCAGCTCTCAGCGCTAGAGGTCGAGCACGTCACGACGCCGTAGCGGACGGTAACAGGAACGTTACTGTAGCAGCCGTTCGGCGTCATGTGATCTCTCTACCTTCGGTCGCAGAAACGTTCCTGCATCGGCAGGAGCACGGCCGGAGGAGCGCCCGTGGACGACATCGCGACCCGTGCAGGTACGAGTACGGTCACCGCCACCGCACCGATGCGACGCGAGTTCAGCATGTGGTCGGCAGCCATGCTGGGCTTCGTCTTCGTCTCGCCGATCGTGGCCATGTACATGGTGTTCGGACTCGGCCTGGCCGCGGCCGGACCCGGTTTCTGGTGGGCCTTGCTCGTCGTGCTGATCGGGCAGGTGCTGATCGGCGTGACGTTCGGTGTGCTGGCGTCACGGTGGCCGATGGCCGGCGGGGTGTACCAGTGGTCGCGGCGCTTGCTCGGGCCGGCCTACGGGTGGTTCGCCGGATGGGCCTACATGTGGACGCTGATGATCACCTTGACCGCGGTGTCCTATGGGGGCGCACTGTTCGCCGCGGCCGCGTTCGACCTCGACACGGACGACCGGACACTCATGACGGTCATCGGGATGGTGATCCTCGCCGGCGCGGTGCTCGTCAACGTGCTGGGCCGCGCGGCAGTGCGGACAGTCGGCTTCCTGTGTCTGGTCGCCGAGGTGGTCGGTTCCGTGGGGATCGCGTTCTGGCTGTTGTGCTTTCACTCGGTGAACAGCGTCGCGACGCTCGGCAACGGGCTCACCTGGCCATCCGGAACGGCCTTCATGGCCACCCCGTTCGTGGTCGCGATCATGTTCGCCGGGTGGTCCTTCCTCGGTTTCGAGAGCGCCAGCACCCTCGCCGAGGAGGTCCGCGAGCCCCAGCGCGACATCCCGAAGGCAATCGTCGGATCCCTCGTTGGCGTCGGACTCGTCGTGCTCCTCACGTGCTTCGCCTTCTTGATGGCCATGCCCGAGAGCGCCGCCGCCGCGGCCGACCCCGTCGCGGCCACGCTCACTGCGTATCTCCCGCCGCCAGCCTTCAAGGCGGTCATGATCCTGTTCGTCGTCGCCTACTTCGCCACCGTGGTGGCGGTCAGTTCGGCCGTGTCCCGCATCGTGTGGTCCTACGGACGCAACGGAGAATTGCCGGTGAGCCGTCACCTCGGCAGACTGCACCGGCGGATCAACACCCCGACCATCGCCACCGTGGTCACCGGCGCGATCGGCATCCTGCTGTACTTGCCGTTCCAGAGCGTGCAGATCTACACACTGCTGGTCACATTCGTCACCGCAGGCTTCTTCCTGTCGTTCGCCTTCCCCATCGTCGGGCTGGCGGTCGCCAAGATGCGGGGCACCTGGGATCGTTCGGAACCGACATTCCTTGGCCGCGCCGGGCACGCCGCGGGATGGCTCGCCCTCATCTGGGTGATCGCCGAGACCGTCAACGTGTTGTGGCCTCGCACCGGCACCCCGTTGGTCGACTGGGCGCCATTCATCGTCACGGCCGCATTGTTTGGCATCGGCCTTGCCATCCGGACCGGCCTAAAGCTTGCAACCCCCGACCAAGAGAAAGTAGTGGCACACCCGTGACAGACAAGAAGTTCCATCTCGGCTGGTTCATGAACTTCACCTCCGACCTGTGGACCGGACCGTTCGAGCAGGGCGGCGGAACGCCGTGGGACGGCCAGTTCTACGTCGAGATGGCGAAGAACCTCGAGCGTGCCGGCTTCGACTTCATCATGATGGAGGACAAGCTGGCCGTCTCCGAGGCGTTCGGCGGCACGAAGGAAGCGGTGCTCAAACACGCATTCGGCATGGTGCCCAAACACGATCCGGCGCCCCTGGCGGCGTTGATCAGTGGCGCCACAAGGCATCTCGGCATCGTGGCCACGCTGTCGACGCTGGGCTACCCGCCGTTCCTGCTGGCTCGGTTGTGCTCGACGATCGACCACATCTCCCACGGACGGTTCGGCTGGAACATCGTGACCAGCGCCGAGAACGCCGCGGCGCAGAACTTCGGTCTGGATCAGCTGCCGCCGCGGGAAGATCGCTACGCCATGGCCGACGAGTACATGGATCTGGTCAACCAATTGTGGGATTCGTGGGAGCCGGACGCCGTCGTCGTCGACCGTCAACGCGGTATGCACACCGATTTCACCAAGGTGCACGAGATCAACTTCCACGGCAAGTACTACAAGTGCCGGGGACCGCTCAACACCGCGCCGTCGCCGCAGATCCGGCCGACCTTCTTGCAGGCCGGCGGATCCCCGCGGGGCCGCGACTTCGCGGCCAAGCACGCCGACGCCATCATCACGATCGCCGACGGCGTCGACGGGATGCGGGACTACCGCGCGGACATCCGTGGCCGGGCTGCCGCCCAGGGCCGCGATCCGGACCAGATCAAAGTCATGTACCTGGTCATTCCGACGTTGGGCGAGACCACCGAGGAGGCACAGGCGCGACGCGAACGATTGGTCACCTCCCAGGCGTTCGCCGAACAGTCGCTGTCGCTGCTGTCGTCGATCACCGACATCGACTTCGCCGAGTTCGATCTCGACTCGCCACTGCCCCATCTGACCACCAACGGCGAGCAAGGCTCACTGGACAAGTTCCAGCAATCCGGTTCGGGCAAGACACTGCGGGAACTCGTCTACGACGCTGCGGAGTTCACCTCGTCCTATCCGCTGATCGGTACGCCGTCGGCCGTAGCCGACGAGATGGAATGGCTGATGGACGAGGTCGGCGGCGACGGTTTCCTGATCACCCTGCACAACCAGGGCGTGAGCCGCAGACACGTCATCGAGGTCACCGACGGTCTCGTGCCCGAATTGCAGCGACGGGGTGTCGTCCGCACGCAGTACACGAAGCAGACCTTGCGAGAGACGTTGCGGGAGTTCTGACGACGTCCGACGTGGACTCGAG
Source organism: Mycobacterium yunnanensis (assembly GCF_025823185.1). GTDB lineage: Bacteria > Actinomycetota > Actinomycetes > Mycobacteriales > Mycobacteriaceae > Mycobacterium > Mycobacterium yunnanensis. Next base: position 29,169 of record NZ_JACKVK010000012.1, on the reverse strand, counting down.
GTGGCGAGCTCCGGCCAGATGGCCTCCGGTATCAGGTGCCACCGAAGGTGACGGCGTCGTATTGTGGCCGATGTCGCGGAACCCCAATGGCCGACGCAAACGTCGGGTCTAGCGCGTACAGCGACTCGCCCCCGAATAGAGCAACGGCAATAGCCGCCGCGGCGGGAGTGTCGAGGGGTGGCTCGTGCGGTGGATGCCGGCGCCGCCGGTGGGTGAGAAGCGCACCGAGCAGCCCTGTTTCGACGACCCGCCTCGGTGGTGCGAGGTCGGAGTGGCGTCGCCGCAGATCGCTCAGCACGGCCCTCCCTGCGAGGGTGCGCTTGGGCACCGTCACCGCGAACGCCGTGAGAAGGCCGATGAGAACGGTGGCGCTCAACACCTTGCCGACCGGCGCGCCACTGACGAGGTCCGTCGCCACGCGTGCCATGCCCATTCCCACGACCAGGAACTGCGCGTACACGAACCAGCGGGCGCGAGCACGCTGCGTCGGCGTCAGCAGAAACCCACCTTCCTCCAGTTGGCTGCGAATCGACGTGAGTGACGTCGCGACCGCGGGGTCACGATTGAGTTCACCTGCGGTCACTCCGCTCGTCGTCGCCCCGTAGATCGCCCGACCCAGTCGTGTCGCGTTCACCGGTAGTGGCGCGGCTGGCGAGAGGACGCCGTTGGGAGTCGCGTCGACTGCGCCGGCACGGCGCAGCTCGCTGAGCGCGGCGTACACGGCCAGCTGAGGACCTCCTGTCAGAAAGCCTGCGTGATAGGCGTCGACGGCGTCGCTGGACCCGGGGAACCGACGGAACGCGAAGTACCGGTACACCATCGATGTGACCGCGACGATCGCCGCGACCACCACGTACCAGTTGACGAAGGTGTGGTCGGAGATCCCCCATGCTCCATGCATGCACACATCATCGCCGCCGGCGCGGCCCAACTGCTCCGAAAGGCCGACTCTTCGATCAGATCCATCTGCCGTCAGAGGTAGCGCTCACCAGACGACCGCGGGCCCATTGCTCCGCTGTCAGAGTGGGAATGCCGTGAGTTACGTTGTAGGAATCAGACTTTGGCCACGATACGCCAATCCCCCGCGCGAAGACCGCCCGATACTTGCTCATCCCGTCATGGGGGTCCCGGTCGACGTCGCCAAGCAAATACGGGACCGTCCACAGGTTGCGGGTGACGGGTATGCCTCCCACTCGCTCGACGACATCTGCGAGTTCGCGATAGCTGATGGTGTCGCCGGCGACGTAGACGACTTGATTGACGATGCGGGGCCGGGACTGAATGATCTCGGCTGTCAGGGTCCCGATGTCCTCGGCGGTGGTGACGGTGACCTCCGTGTCCCAACTGCCAAGGGCATTCACCGTGTGATTGGCAGCGTCCACGACGCCGAAGCCGGGATCGAACAGGAAGCTGGTGAACATGCCGGTGGACACGATCACCCACTCGGTCGCGGTTTGAGCGCGCAGCAAGTCACGGACGTCGAGTTGCTCGTCGAAGAGGTCCTGCGGGCTGCCGCGGCCGATCACATCGTAGTCCACGCCGAATTGCCATGGTAGATAACGCGGTACCCCAGCCTGCAGGACGGCATGGGTGAGCTTCCTCTGCGTTCCGGGACCTGCGGCGAAGCCGATGCAGCTTACGACGGTCGAAAACGGCCGGAGCAATTCGGCCAGCTCGTCGACCGGTGCCGTCGCCACGTCCGCCTCGGCGACCGTCACACCACGGTCGGCCAGGTCGGCGCGCAGGCGAGTGCCCTGCGGCGTGCTGGAGGGCCGCAGCAGGACGGTCACCGGACCGGCGTCTCGATGGTGCGACAGCGCCTGTACGACGTTGCTGCCGAGCTCACCGGCCCCGATGACGAGTATTCCGGACTGACGTGATGACTCCTGTGGTGACATTGCCTCTCCTGGGTTCATGTGTCTGGAGTGAGAGCTAAACCATGCCGGCGGGCCGGAAACGCCCGCGGCGGTGACGGCGGAGCGTTCCGGCAAGGGGCTAGCGCGCAGGTGGCAGATCTCGAGGTAGGCGAAGTTGCACCGAGTTCGTCCGCGGCGGCTGAAGTGTCATTCCTCCATCGAACAGAGGAGACCGGGTTCGCATTCCCCATGGCCGTCGACGTGCAGCCTCTCGCCGCTACGTCGTCGAGGTGATTGATGGCTCAGCGTGCGCGCATCCAGTCACTGCGGGGGTAGGGCGTCGTCGATGAGCACGACGGCAATGGATGCGGCGGTCGCAAAGGTGTCTGCGTCGAGAACGCGGTTGCGTGCCGAGGCGCCGTCGAGCAGCAGCGCCAGTTGCTCGCCGAGTTGCTCGGGTTTGGGGGCGCCGGCCTCGCGGGCGGTGTCGGTCAGCCGTGCGGCGAAGGCCATCTTGTAGTCGCGCGCGCTCAGGCGGGCCGGGTGGGCGGGGTCGTGGAGTTCGACCGCGGCGGCGATGAACGGGCACAGCGGCGAGTAGATGTCGAAGACTGCGAGAAGCCGCTCTCGGGGCGTGAGGTCGGTGCGGTCGAACACCTCGGGAAGGATGTCGGGGTCGAACCGGCGGAGGTGCTCGGTGATCAAGTCGTCCTTGCTCGGAAAGTGTTGGTAAAACGTTCGTTTGGACACTTGGGCGACTGCGCAGAGTTGGTCCAATCCCGTGCCGTTGATGCCCTGGTCGCGGAACAGTTGCCGTGATGCACCAAGGATGCGCTCACGTGCGCCCCGGCCCCGGCGCACGCCGCGCGGCCCCTTCTCCAACTCGGTCACGTCTGCAGCCTAACCCATTTCGGTACGAATCGGTGTACATAGCTTGCGCCCGCAGGATCGACCCGATACGTTAAGCACGTCAATCGGTGTACTTAACGTCGTCGTCACCAATCGCAGGGAGCAATCATGGGAAAGCTGGATGGCAAGGTCGCGGTGATCACCGGTGCGACGAGCGGGATGGCACTTGCCGGTGCCAAGTCGTTCGTCGACGAGGGCGCGTACGTGTTCATCACCGGCCGACGTCAGGAGGCCGTCGACGACGCCGTGGACCACATCGGCCGTAATGTGACTGGCGTGCAGGGCGATTCGGCCGATCTGGCGGACTTGGACCGTCTGTTCGACACCGTCAAGCGCGAGAAGGGCACGATCGACGTGTTGTGGGCGAGCGCTGGGGTCGGCAAGCAGGCCCCACTTGGCGACATCACCGAGGAGGATTTCCACGACGCCTTCTGGCTGAATGCGCGCGGCACCCTGTTCACCGTCCAGAAGGCGCTCCCGCTCCTCAACGACCGTGCCTCGATCTTCATGACGGGGTCGAATGCATCGCTGCGGGGCTACCCGAGTTGGAGTGTGTACGCCGGAAGCAAGGCAGTGTTGCCTGCCTACGCGCGGGCATGGGTGTCGGAGTTGCGAGACAGGAAGATTCGAGTCAACGTGCTGACCCCCGGTCAGGTGGCCACGCCGGCCCTGGAACAGGTGATGACCGAGGAGCAGAAGGCACAGTTCGAGTCGGTGATTCCTAGGCGAGAGTCAGGGCACCCCGCGGAGATTGCCTCGGCCGCAGTGTTCCTCGCCTCCGACGACTCGAGCTACGTCAACGGTCAAGAGCTCGTGGTCGACGGCGGCACCACCGTCATCTAGGAGCAGCCATGACGACACCAGCCCGACACCGCGACACCGTGATTGCCTTCGTCGACGGCATGCACGGGGGCGCCGACGACTCCGCGCTCTCCCCCATCCTCGCCGAGAACGTCGTGATGTTCGGCCCACTCGACGACTCACCGGTCACCGGTCGCGACGCGGTTCTGCGGGCCATACAGGCAATCGGCACCGTCGCGACACACCTCGCTTACGACGAAGTCCTCAGTGGCACAACCCACCACGCCGCACACTTTCGTCTCCAGGTCGACGAGACCGTCGTCGACGGAGTCGACTACATCCGGGTGGACGGGGACGGGAAGATCGCCGAGGTGACCATCTGGTGGCGGCCACTGCCGTCGGGGGTCCGAATGCAGCGACGCCTGGCCAGCCTCCTCGGCATGACGCCGTGGGAACTACTGACCGAAACCTAGAGACGACCTTGGCAACGTCCTCGCCACCGGCGTGGGCGTCACGAGACACACGCAGGAGAGAAGATCATGAGCAGCATCAGCATCATCGGCACTGGCAACATGGCCCGAACCATTGGCACCCTTGCCGTCGCAGGGGGTAACGCCGTGGAGATCATCGGACGCAATGCCGCCAAGGCCGCAGCGCTGGCCGCGACACTGGGTGGCGGCACCGCCACCAAGCCGTTCGGCGCCGCCCCATCCGGAGACATCGTCATCGTGGCGGTGAGGTATGCCGATGTCGTTCCGGTCGTCTCTCAGTACGGAGAGGCGCTCGCGGGCAAGGTCATCGTCGACCTCAGCAACCCGTTCAACGACGCCGCCGACGGGCTCGCCATCCCCGATGACACCTCGATTGCGCAACAGGTCTCGGAGGTGGCCCCGGCCGACGCCCACGTGGTGAAGGCGCTCAACACCGTCTTCGGGCACGTCCTGGACAAGGGCCACAGGCCCGACGTCTTCTACGCCGGTGATGACCTGCAGGCCAAAGCAGACGTGTCCAGATTCATTGCCTCCCTGGGGCTGCGCCCGCTCGACGTCGGCGGCGTGAAGATGGCGCACTGGCTGGAAGGAGCTGGTCTACTCCTGATGGGTGTGGCCCGTCACGGAGTGGACGACTTCGACGTCGCGCTCGGCGCCACCACGTTCACTGCGTGAGGGACCGACCCGCTCGCGGGGCGGCGTGCAGCGGTTCGACCGCGGCCCCCGAGGATCCCCGAGAGCACGCCGATGACCAGCCACGTCAACGCGTGAACGGCCATCGAGTAGACCCGGAACTCGCCGAGGACCTCGGCCGGGAAGCCGTCGAGCAGCAGCCCGTCAGGCCCGACGATCGGGCCAGGGACTTCGTGAAAGTTGGGTAGCAGCAGCATCGCAGTCAGGATCACCGCGGCGTAGCCGCTGACGGCGGCGCCGGCGGCCCGCCAACCTCCCCACCGTCGCGCCCATGCCAGTCCAGCCGCCAGCGCCACTCCCGCGGTCACCACCGAGACGACGGTCATCGTCAGGAACGCCGAACTCCGCGCCCCGATGGTGTCCTCCAATCCGACCGTCGGCGGGTTCGCCGGATACTTCAACCCGGGGGCCAGGGCGATGGCGACGAACATGCCCGCGGCCACCAAGAGCGCCAGGGCCGAGGCGTCAGGCCGGAAGCCGCGGCGCACCAAGACGCCGCGAACCACGTGATGGACGACGGCGAACAAGATGCCCATCGCGATGCCGAACACGATGACGCCCACGGCGGCACCCACGTTCTCCTGGACTGCGCGGGTGAACAATTCGTGATCGTGGCCGTGGTCACCGCCGCCGGCAAGCTGGGCCTCGACGTGCTCACGCGCGCCCTCGTAATCCACCGCGGCACTGATGAGCGGCTCGATCAGCAGCCGACTGAAGGCGACGGCGACCAGTCCTGCTGCCGCACCCGGTACGAGAAAGCCGATCGCCGCACGGGCGTCGCCGCTCAGTGGCACGGAAACCCCAGCAGGTGACGCGCGTCGTGCACGAACTCGTGAACATGGGTGTCGGAACCGAAGACCGACACCGCGCCCTGGTCGAAGCCGAGGAAGTAGTAGGCGGTCAGCGCGAGAAGCGTCACCGCCGCGAGCCACGCGGGCGTGGCAACGGCGGCGGCGATCCCGCGCGCGTCGACGCGCGGAGTCGGCAGGGCGGGAATGGCAGGGGTGGCGGGGTTCATCTGGTCGTCCTCCTAATGGTCGTGGTCGTGGGCAACGGCGTGGTCGTTGGCATCGGTGAGAACCGGGGCCGTCAACAAGTGGTGGCGGTCGACGAGCTTGTCGAGGGTGGCGACCCAGTGGTCGTAGTACTCCCATTGCCCCCGTTCGGCTTCCGGCGCAGCCTCCCACTCTCCGATCGTCGCGATGAGGCCCTCTTGGAATTCGCTCCAGTCGTAGTGTCGAAACTCCGACAGCGCGAGCGCCAGCCCGAACGCCCGCCGCTGCCAATCGTGGTCGAACTGCGGTGCGGCCTGGTCGGTGGTGCAGGTCTCGTGCAGCATCATGACGCCGGCCCGGCCAATGCGACGCCAATCATCGCTTCAGTGGTCACCAGGTCCATCAGCATGTCGTCGGTGAAGTGTTCGGTGCCAGCGGGCCGCTCGGGAATGACGAACCACCGCGAATGCCCACTGGAGTCCCACACCTTGATCTCGGTATCGGCGGGCAAGTCGACCCCGACTTCGGCGAGCACCTTGCGCGGTTCCCGGGCCGCCCGGGCCCGAAAGGTGGGGTCCTTGTACCAGTAGGGCGGCAGTCCGAGCACCGGCCAGGGGAAGCACGAGCACAGGGTGCAGATGACCAAGTTGTGCACCCCCGAGGTGTTGGCCACCGCCTGCAGGTGCTCGCCTTCGGCACCCGCCATACCGTCGGGCAGGTCCATCTCGGCAATCGCCGCGGGTGTGTCTGCGACGACCTTCTCGGCGAAAGCCGCATCCTTCCAAGCCCGTACGACGATCTTCTTGCCGTTGAGCGGTGTCATCTCGGTCTCGAAGTAGGCGAGCACCTTGTCCACGGTCTGCGGGGTGATGACGCCCTTCTCGATGAGCAGGGCCTCCAGGGCGGCGACCTTCTTGGCGCTGGCCTCTTCACGGTCGGGTGGATAGGCGAACTGGTCGGTCATGATTCCTCCTCGATGGGCGCCAAATAGGCTTCGAACAGCTCGGCGTAGAGCTTCTCCGGGCCCGCCTCGGCGCGCGGTCCCCAGATGTCGGTCGGTTCGAACTCGACGATGTAGATCGGCATGGGTTCGCCGATTCCGTCACCGGTGTGGGTGAAGTAGGCGTAGTCGCCCTCGAAGACGCGCTCCACGGTTCCGGTGCGGCCGCGAAGGTAGCCCGGCAGCCGACTGTGTGCGTCGGTGGACGGATTGGCGATCTCGACGGCAGAGCCGATCGGAAACTTCGGATGCGCGACATCGCGCCGCGGGCTGTCGCCCAGCCGCAGGTAGGCGATCACCTGATCGTCGATGGCCGCTTCGGGTGCACCAGTCGCCGGGGTGAGGCCCCCGACCTTGGCGGCCAGCTCCTCTTCGGTCACGTAACCCTTGTCGACGAAGAACTGGGTGATGCCACCCAACCACTTCTCGTAGTAGCGAAACTTGAAGTAGTCGAACGGGTTCATGGCCTCGGCCCCGGTGCGCAGGTCGGCCCACGTCCATTCGTCCTGAAAGGCAGTCGGCACACCGTCGATGGGGTACTCGGGCAGCGCCGTGCCGAGGTGCTTCGACAGCCCCATCATGGCGACGTGAATGCCGAAGATGCGCTTCTCCCAATCTTCGACGAAGACACGCCGTTCCATCTCCAGTGGTTCCGGTAGGCCTTCGAGGCCACCGAGATAGTGCTGCAGTTTCATGCGGGCGTTCCTTCGATCGGCGGGGGGACGGAACTCGTGGCGGGGGCGCCGGCTGACTTGGTCATGACGGTCGCGAGGTACTCCGAGAGCAAGCCGAAGCTCGCTCCGAGAATGCAGGCGACGGCGGCGACCAAGCCGGGATGGGAAATGGTGACGACGGTGACGTCATGGCCGCGTCCGGCGACCGTCGACACCGTGGAGGCGAACCCGATCACGACGGCAGGGGTGGTCGCCAGCAGCGGCACCCACGATGCCTGCACCATGATCGCACTGCCGACGCCCACCGCGATCGCGGTCACCAGCAGGCTGCCGCCCATGAGGTGGGCGGCGAACAAGCTGGCCGACGCGATCACGACGCCGACGATGTTCGACGACACCGACCTGACCCAGCCGGCGACGCCGCCCCCGACGAAGAAGAACGACGCCCATGCGAGGAACACCACCCAGATGGGCACCGTGATGACGTCGGCGGTGAGAGCGACCGCGAGGCCGCCGAGTACACCGATGCTCAGCGTCAAGGCTGTCCGTGAGTCCATGAAATGAGCTTGGAGTCAGGAGGTTTCGTAAGCATTACGTCGGCATTGCCCTGCCCGTCAGGTCCGGACATGAATCGGGCGATTTCGGACGTCGGCCCGCTCGCGTTGCCGTCCGAGAAACCCAAGACTACGTTGGCCTCACCTCACGGGCCACGGGAAGGACAGCCGCAGGTGTCCGACATCGAGCCGAAGGCGCCCAAGACCGTGGTGTTCGCGTTGTACGACAAGGTCACCTTGCAGGACGTCGCGGCGCCACTCGAAATCTTCGCCCGGGCAAACGATTTCGGTGCCAACTACGAGGTCACCCTGGTGTCCCCGACCGGCAGGGCTGCCGCCACGACGTCGTTCGTCTCACTGAACGTCGACATGGCGATGGCCGACGTGCCAGAGCGGTTCGACACCTTGATCGTGCCGGGCGGAGTACCACCCGACTTCTACTTCACCCCCGGTGAACACGACATCCCGGAGGAGAAGACGCCGGACGCCGTAGTGGAGGCTTTGCAGATGGTCGGCGACCTGGCGCCGCGAGCGCGCCGCGTCGCCTCGGTATGCACGGGGGCGTTCGTCCTGGCGGCGCTGGGCCTGCTCGACGGCCGCCGCGCGACCACCCACTGGGCGCACTGCCAAGAGCTGTCGCGGCTCTACCCCGACGTCGAGGTCGTACCCGATTCGCTCTTCGTAAAAGACGGCCGGTTCATCACCGGTGCCGGCATCACCGCGGGCATCGACCTCGGCCTTGCCATGGTGGAGAGCGACTTCGGTCCCGACGTAGCCCGGCGGGTGGCCCGCTGGATGGTGGTGTTCCTTCAACGGCCAGGCGGCCAGGCTCAGTTCAGCGTCTGGACTGAATCGGAACTGCCCGTGTCGGGCGGTTTGCGCGAGATCCTCGACGCGGTGGTCGCCGACCCGGCTGCCGACCACTCGATCGCGGCCATGGCCGATCGGGCGGCGGTCAGCGAACGGCACCTCGTCCGCATGTTCCGCGTTCAGGTTGGGATGACCCCGGCGCGATTCGTCGAGCAGGCGCGGCTGGAGGCGGCGAAGGTGCTGCTCGCGACCGGCGATCACGGGCAGGAAGCAGTGGCGCGCCGCGCCGGCTTTGGTTCAGCCGACACCATGCGACGCACCTTTCGGCGCGCGCTGGGCGTGTCCCCGAGTACGTACCGCAGCCGCTTTCGGACTACCGGCATTCACCAACCCTTCTAGCCGCTCTCAACCTCTGGCCGACGGTGGACAGGAAGCGGGTTGGAGGCCAAGGGCATTGCTCATCGCATTCTGATTTTGACAGGCGACGACCGCCGAATCTGGTGGCGTGTTCGGTCCCTGGGTCGACCTACAGGTGGGAGGTTGCAGACCGATGGCGACGGTCATGGCGCCCTGGTCTTGACACGCGGTCACCCCCGAATCCGGTGGCGTGTTCGGTCCCTGGGTCGACCTACAGGTGGGAGGTTGCAGACCGATGGCGACGGTCATGGCGCCCTGGTCTTGACACGCGGTCATCCCCGAATCCGGTGGCGTGTTCGGTCCCTGGGTCGACCTACAGGTGGGAGGTTGCAGACCGATGGCGACGGTCATGGCGCCCTGGTCTTGACACGCCGTCACCGCAGAATCTGGTGGCGCATTCACCGACGAGGTCGCCGACGGGGTCGCCGACGTCGGGCTGGTGCTTGAGGGGGCACTCGAGGTCTCACTGCTGTCGGACCCTGGCGCGGACGTGCTGCAGGGCGGAGGGTTGTAGCCACCGTTTTCGAAGCAATCGGGAAGGGCCCTGCCCGACGGGGCGACCCCACCGGCGACGGCAGCAGAAGCGATCACACACGCGACCACCGTGTGTAGGAGCACCCGCCGTGGCGGGGACACCGTCCGGTGACGGAGAGCGGAAACCTGCTCTTGCACCAGGTTTTGCGCAGCCGAACGCCGTCCGATCTGCACGTTCCAACCCTAGCGTGACCGCGTCACGAGAAGTAGGCGTCGAACTGGTCGACGTCCGCCAGGTTCGCCGCGACGTTCGCGACCTTGCCGTTCCGAATGGTCAAGACGTTGACGACATCCTGGTCGAGCGTCTTGCCGTTGCGCTCGCCGCTGTCGTGCAGTCGGACGGCTACCGTGTCGACTCCGTACGCAAAACCTTGAACCTCGATGCGCAGGCCGTACTGCGCCAGGACGTCGGCCAGCTTCGCGACCGCGTCGACCCCGCTGACCTGACCCGATACCACGCTCTCACCAGGAATCGTCCAGACGATGTCGGGCGCCGCGGTGGCGGCGATACCGGCGTGGTCGTCGTGTACGACGGCCGTTGCAAATGCGCTGACGATCTGTTGCCGCTGCTGATCCGTCAGTCCGGGATTGCCCGGCGAGGCAACCGCCTGTGGACTCCCGACGATCGACACGAAACCGATTCCAACCCCGCTCACCAGCGCCATCGTGGCGATGCGCGCTCGTCGCTTCATCATGGCTGCAGACGGGTTCGTCGATTCCTTCATCTCACTGCTCCCAGTTGGAGGTAGTCATGTCCCGCGCCAGTGCCGGGTGCGGTCAGCCCTGTGCCACTTCGACATCCGACATCAGAATGCGCACTCCACCATCGGCGAGTTGAAACAGCGCCTGGATGAAGGCCCCCGCCTCTGGCGTAGTCACGGCGAGGCAGGCGGCGTCGTAGTCGGCGAAGTACAGATCGATCATGCGGTACGCCGGTGTCGGCGTGCCGTCCTCCTTGGGCCACACCTTTGACGCCTCGAGGCGAAGATACCCCGGAATCTTGCGGGCAGCCTCCAGTTGGTCTGCCACGTATGCGGTTTCGAAGGCGTCGGGATCGGTGGGGTTGTCGTAGATCACCGTGAGCTTGGTTTCAGACATCGTAGATCTCGCTTTCGTAGGGGGGACGAGGAGAAGATGACGGGATTTCGAATACTCGGCTCAGCACAGCGCCGGGGCAGCCAGCCAGCTGAACCGCCCGAGCCGTGATCGCAACCAGGTGTCGAGGCTCCACGTCGACCCGGCCGCGGCGAAGAACAGCGCAAGCGAGGCGAAGACGTATCCCGCCGACGGGCCGAGATCGGTCATACCGGCGTGGAAGGGCAGGTGAAACCCTTCGGCTCCCGACCAGATGCCGAACGACAGCACCGCCGTTCCGATGAACGCGAGGTTGGACAAGACACCGAAGATCAAGGCCACGGCGGCGAGCGACTCGAGGATGGCCATCATGGTCGCGAAGAGGCCGGGGTTGGCCAGGGCGACGGTGTTCCAGAGTTCCAGCCATTGATGGATTACGGGCGTCTGGACCTTCCCGGCCCTACTGAGTTCGTCGGGCAGCGTCTGTCCCCCGCGAAAACCCGGCGACCACTTGAAGCTGGCGTCGACTGCCCAGAGAAGTCCGAACAGAATGCGTACGACGGCCGCGCCATGGAGCCAGCGCGTGCCGAAGACACCGCCGCGGGCCGTCGACGGAGGGCCCGCGCTAGCAGTTGGGATGTACGAGGACTGGATGATCACGGGGTTCCTTTCGATCGGTTCATCGATGTGAACACGACGTGGACTGCCACTTGGTTCAGCAAGGATCAACGGACGACCGACGGCCAGGCACGGGTCGTCATGATCGTGCCCGGCAACTGAGCAGGGACTGTCCCACACGATGCCGGGACCCCACGTTCATGGGAGGCCGCCGCAGACATGCTGACGACGACGAGGACGAGGCCGTTGGTGACTAGTATTTCCCGATAACGTTGCGCAGCAGTCTGTTTCGTACGTTGATATCCGGTTTGCCGATGACCACTCTGAACAGCTTCCTGCACGCTCGTCAGCTAAGAGGAGAACGGCCCTTGCCTAAATTCGGCGGCCGTTGTAACGTCGCTCACAACGCAGGTAACCGGTTACCTCAGGGCGGAGTAAGGCACGGTGGGTCAGGTCGAGCTCGAGAAGATCGGACCGGTGGGCGTCATTCGGCTGGTCAACCCGCCGTTGAACCCCCTCACCAACCACATGCGCGCAAGGCTGCGTGACGTCGCACACGACGTCACCGGGCGATCGGACATTCGGGCCGTAGTCCTGACGTCGCACGGTGACCGGTCGCTCTCGGTCGGATCCGACATCAAGGGCTTTCCTACAACCCCGGAGGCGGGACGAGCGGTATCCGAAGCCGAACACGAAGCCTACGACGCATTTGCCGCCATACCGCAGCCGACCGTCGCGGTGCTACGGGGGACGACGCTCGGCGGAGGACTCGAGCTGTCACTGACCGCTGACATTCGAGTCGCCGAGGAGTCGGCGGTGCTCGGCCTACCCGAAGTGAAGGTTGGCGTCTTCGCCTCGGGTGGGGGTACGCAACGACTGCCCCAGCTCATCGGAACGACCCGTGCCACACGGCTTCTCCTGCTGGGCGACAGCATTGACGCCGCCACGGCGCTCGACTGGGGTCTCGTCACCTTCGTCGTACCCGACCGCGCTGCAGAATCAGAAGCCCTGCGCATCGCCGAGCGGCTCGCAGCGCTGCCCCAGCTCGCGCTCCGCGCTTCGAAGCATTGCGTCCACACCGGACTCCTCCACGGCAGGAGTTCCGGAAGACAAGCCGAGATTGATTCCATCGCAACGATTTACGGCTCCGCCGACGCCCACGAGGGCGTTGCCGCGTTCATCCAGAAGCGCGAACCACGCTTCACTCACCAGCACGACACGGAAGGACCCGTTCGATGAAGGTCGTCGACGCCGACGAAGCAGTGCGTGCGATAAAACCCCGCGACACCGTGGTGATCGGCGGCTCCGGCGGCGGTCACGCCGTACCGGAGAGCCTGCTCGAGGCGTTGGAGCGACGTTTCCTCGACGACGGGTCTCCCACCGAGCTGACGACGGTCCACCCGGTAGGCATCGGAGACAAGTCGACCAAGGGACTGCACCGCCTACGCCATCAGGGTCTCCTCAAGCGGGTGGTCTGTGGAACCGTCGTCGATGCACCCGGCATTGCGGACGCCGCCAGCCGCAAGGAGATCGAACTGTTCACGCTGCCCCAAGGCTCGCTGTCTCAGCTGATGCGCGAGTCCGCAGCCAAGCGGCCCGGCTTGTTCACCGACGTCGGGATCGGCACCTACGTCGACCCCCGACTCGGCGGCGGACGCCAAGGCGCGGAAGCCGCCGACCCGCCGTCGGTGGCCGTCGAGGTCGACGGCCGTCCGCTCATCCACTACCGGCCCGTCACACCGCACGTCGCACTGCTGAGGGGAACGACCGCCGACACGTTGGGAAACATCTCCATGGAGGGCGAGGCATACTTCGGGGAGATGCTGTCGATGGCTCAGGCGGTCTACAACAACGGCGGAACGGTCATCGTCCAGGTGGCCCACGTGGTCGAGAAACACACGCTCGCACCGAAATCGGTGAAGATTCCGCACTTCCTGGTCCACCTCGTCGTGGTCGCCCCAGACCAGACGACGACCTACGAGTCGGCCGACAACCCGGGGTTCGCCGGAACGGCGCGGGTGCCCCTGGACGAGCTTCCGCCGCTGCCGAAGGGCCCCCGCGGGCTCATCGCCCGCCGGGCGGCACAGGAGCTGTTCGCCGGTGCGGTATGCAACCTCGGTTCCGGCATCTCGACGGGCGTAGCGATGGCGGCCGCTGAATCCGGCGTCCTGGATTGCGTCGTACTCACCAATGAGCAGGGCCTCGTCGGCGGACTTCCCATGAGCGGGCTCGACGCCGGCGCCGCCGTGAACTACGACGCGATGATCGACCAGCCCTACCAATTCGACTTCTACGACGGCGGGGGTCTCGACGTCGCGTTCCTCTCGTTCGCCGAAGTCTCTCCTCATGGCGACGTGAACATCTCACGCTTCGGCGGACGCATCGTCGGTGTCGGCGGGTTCGTCAACATCAGCCAAGGCGCCCGCACGGTGGTCTTCAGCGGAACCCTCACCGCCGGTGGCTTGGCGACGTCGTGGAACACCGCCACCGGTGCCCTCTCCGTCGACGCCGAAGGCCGGGCCCGCCGGTTCGTGGCAGAGGTCGAACAGGTCTCCTTCAACGGCCCACTCGCCGTCGAGCGCGGCCAGCGGGTCGTCTTCATCACCGAACGGGCAGTCTTCGAGATCAACGACCGCGGCGATCTCGAACTCGTCGAGGTCGCACCCGGCGTCGACGTCGAACGCGACGTGCTTGCGCTAGTTGGCTTCCCGGTCTCCATCCCTCATGAGCCAAAGGAGATGGACCGCTCACTGTTCGATCGTTCGTACTGAGATCACGTCGCCGTCAATCGAATCGCCCAACTTCCCACTGACACCAAAGGATGCTGCAGTGACTGACACACCCTCATCGTCGAGCTCACCGACCAACCCACCACCCGGGGTCGACCCCGTCCAGGAACGCCGAGTGCTGGTCGCCGGCACCGTCGGCTCGGTCGTCGAATGGTATGACTTCGGCCTCTTCGGTGCCGCGTCGGCACTCGTCATCGGCCCGTTGTTCTTCTCCAGCGACCTATCGCCGTCGGCGGCCACCCTGGCCGCGTTCGCCACCTTCGCCGTCGGGTTCTTCGCCCGCCCCGTCGGTGGCATGCTCATCGCGAACTTCGGCGACAAGATCGGCCGCAAACCAGCACTGATCTTCACCCTCGTGCTGATGGGTGCGTCGACGTTCCTGATGGGGTGCCTGCCGACCTACGACGAGATCGGCCTTTGGGCCCCTGCCCTCCTGGTTTTCCTGCGCTTACTGCAAGGTGCCGGCGCCGGTGCCGAATTGGCGGGCACCTTCACCATCATCTCCGAGACGATCCGGCCCAGCCGACGCGCATTCGGCACCGCCGTACCAAACGGTGCGACGGCCATCGGCACGGCGTTGGGCGTGGTGACCTTCCTCGTGGTCGCGCTGTTGCCCGGCGACGTGTTCCTGACGTGGGGTTGGCGCATCCCCTTCCTGTTCAGTGCCGTCATCCTCTTCGTGGCCGTGTTCATCCGCAACAAGGTGGAGGAGGCGCCAGAATTCCTGGCCGCCAAGGAACGCGCCGAACGCAAGGCGGAGAAACGAGTTCCGGTGCTCGCGCTGCTGCGGGGCCACTGGCGCAGCGTGCTCGTCGGCTTCGGCGTCATGGTCGGACACCAGGCGATGACCTACATCACCACTACGTTCGCGCTGAGCTACATCACCACCACACTCGACATGCCCAGAAGCGTCGCGCTCACCGCATCGTTGACTGCGTCCATCGTCGGTGCAGTGCTGTGCGCTTGCTTTGGTCTCCTTGCCGACCGCATCGGGGTCTACCACCGAGTCATCACCTTCGGAGCCGCCTACTGCATGCTGATGGCCTTCCCCATGTTCGCCCTGCTGGACACGCGCGTGCCCGTGTTGATCGGAGTGGCGCTGGTGCTGACCTATTCGGTGTCCTTCGGCGCGATGGGCGGCGCGCAAGGAGCCTTCCTGGTAGGTCTGTTTCCGCCCGACGTCCGCTTCTCGGGAGTGGCGCTCTGCCGTGAACTCTCGGGCACCCTTGTCGGCGGGCCTGCTCCCCTCGTGGCGGCAAGCCTGGTCATCGCGGCAGGCGGCTCACCATGGCCGGTGGCAATGATGTTGGCCGCTTGCTGCGCCGTCACCCTCGTCTCGCTGGCCGTCGCCCGAGCCAGGATTCGGCGCGGCACCGCGCACGTCGAGCCCAGCGCAACCGTCGCCCGGGCGGGCTGATGGCGTCGGACACCACCGTGACCGGGCCATTTCGGCTGGACGGTGAGATCGTCCTGATCACCGGGGCGACAGGTGGTCTCGGCTCCGCCCTCACCCGAGCCTTCGGTGCCGCGGGGGCCACGGTCGTGGTGCATCACCTCGACGACCACGACGGTGCGGACGCCCTGGTGCGAGAATTGAGGGTCGCGGGAGGTCGCGCGATGTCGGTCGGAGGCGACGTCACCGACGAACCCACGGTCGATGCGATCTTCTCCAGGATCGCCGAACGGCTCGGTCCGTGCACCATCCTCGTCAACAACGCCGGCATGATGGACCGCCATCGCTTCGTCGAGATGACCCTCAGCGACTGGAACCGGACCATCGGCGCCGACCTGACCGGACCGATGTTGATGGCTCAACGCTTCGCCCGCCAACCCGGCGCGCACGGCTCGATCGTCAACGTCTCGTCGCAGTTGGCCTTCAAGGGTGCCCACGACTTCGTCTCGTACTCCGCTGCCAAGGCCGGTGTCATCGGGCTGACGCGCGCATTGGCGCGCGAACTCGGCCCGCAGATCCGGGTCAACGCCATCGCGCCCGGCCCGGTCGCGACCCCGCTCGTCGCCGACCTGGCGCAGGACCCCGAATGGATCCGCGAACGCACGGGAGGATCGGTGACGAAGGAGTTGGCGACCGCGGAGGACATCGCCCCCACGGTCGTGTTCCTCGCCGCTCCGGCCGCCCGCCTGATGCACGGCCAGACACTGCACGTCAACGGTGGTGGCGTGATGGCGTGACAGCCTAAGATCGTGGCGATGACCATTCGGCCCACCGCCAAGAAGCCGACTGTCAGAGATGTCGCCGCTGCGGCCGAGGTGTCGGTGGCCACGGTGTCACGGGTGCTGGCCGGAGCCCCGAAGGCGGTCACCGACAGCACCCAACGCCGAGTGCTGGACGCGGCCGCACGCCTGGGCTACGAAGTGAACGTCGCAGCCAAGTCACTTGCCACCGGCCGCCATGGAAATGTCGCGGTGCTGGTCCCCGACCTCGGCAATCAGCACTTCACCAGCGTCGTACAGTCAGTCATCCACGCGTCCAACGACGTCGGCATGCACGTGTTCGTCGGTGACAGCTTGAACTCCCCCGAGTTGGAGGTCGCCCTCGCCACCGAGATGCTGTTGCGGTCAGACGGGCTCATCATGTGCAGCCCGCGGTCCTCTGATGAGGGTGTGCGGGCAATCCTCGACACCGGCAAGCCCATCGTGACGGTCAACCGCCGGTTCAAGTCGTCGGGTCGGACGGCGTCGGTTCAGACCGACGCGGTCGACGCCACGACCCAAATCGTCGACTCACTCTTGGATCTCGGTCACCGCTCGTTCGCGTTCGTGGTGGCCCAGAGTGGTTCTCAGCAGGTGTCGATGCGCTGGGAGGTGGTGCACAACCGGACCGCCGCAGCCGGCGGGACGGCGGTGCACATCGCCCTTCCCGAACCGCTCGGCGAAGTCACACCCGAGGTGCGCGCCGCCGTCGACCGCGGCTGCACGGCGTTGATCTGCGCCAACGACGTGACGGCGGCAGCAGTCATCTACGCGGTGTCCGAGATGGGCCTTCGCGTCCCCGGCGATGTCTCGGTCACCGGTTTCGACGACACTCCCCTTGCTCGTTGGGTGACGCCTCGACTGACCACCGCGCGCATGCACGAGGAGCAGTTGGGACGCGCCGCCTGGGAGGCGATGACTCAGCTGTTGCTTCCGAACCCGGTCCGAGCCGATCGCATCTTCCACGCCGACGTCGTCTTTCGAGATTCCGCCGGCCCAGCGCCACGCCACTGACACGACATCTAAGTCACAAGGTGGCGACACCCTGCACCATGGCGTCGACGGCCACCTGCGGAGGCACGGCCGCCCACCGGTCACTGAGAACCTCGACCTCCACCAACCCCCGGAAACCGGCAGCACGAACGATCGCCATGAACCCGCGAAGATCGATCACTCCCTCACCAGGCATGCCGCGGCTGCGTAACTGATGGTGAATCGGCACCGTCCAGTCGCTGATCTGAACGGTGTGAATGCGGCCCGAGGCGCGCATGGCCTCGCGGGGATAGTCCACGTCCCAGAACACGTGGTAGGCGTCGAGGGCGACTCCGACCCGAGGGTCTGCGGTCCTCTCGACGAGGTCGACCGCCTCGGACAACGACGTGACGACCGACCGGTCGGCAATCATCATCGGATGCATCGGTTCCACCGCTAACGACACACCGGCGGTGGCGGCATAGCGGGCCAGATCGCTCAGGCCGTCCTCGACGTGGCGACGGGCCGCGTTCAGGTCCGGGGTCGCCGCAGCACCGCACACGACGACCAAACACTCTGCGCCCAGCGCATGCGCCTCGTCCACCGCGCGGACATTGTCGTCGCGCGTCGCACGCGCGTTGACGTCCGAGGCCGTCGGGAACATCCCTGCCCGGCACACCGAGGTCACCGCCAACCCCGCCGATGTGATCATGCGGGAAGCCTGGTGAACGCCGATGTCTGCATAGACATGCCGCCACAGTCCAATTCCTCCCAGGGAGTTGCCGACCGCGACGTCTACCAGATCGGCCACGCCCAGACTCGGCAAGGTGGCGGAATTCAAGCTCAGCGACGCAGCGTCCACGGGTCATCCAATCCCATGCGCAGCGAAGAAGGTCCGCAGACGCGTCTCGGTGAAATCCGGGTCGGGAAAGTACTCCATGGCGTTCGCCAGGTGAACCAATTCGGCGAGATGCAGCAAGTCGCGTCCGGTCTCGAAACCGCCCAGCATGCGTGGATGATGTTGCCCACCAACGAGATAAGCGAGCCACGCGATGCCAACCTTGTAGTACTGCGTCGGTGCCACGAACACGGCGCGACTGAGCGGCTGAGTCGGCTCGAGGATCGCCCGAAACCCGCTCACGTCACCTGCGTCGAGACGGCTGAATGCTGCCGACGCCCAGGGTGCGAGAGCGGCGAACGCACCAAGTAGGGCATGACTGTGTCCGTGGCCGTCCCCGGCGATCATCTCGGTGTAATTGAAATCGTCACCGGTGAACACGGCCACGCCTGGGGGCAACCGTCTCCGCAGTTCCAACTCGAAGACGGGATCCAACAGTGAGACCTTGATGCCTGCGACCTTGCTGCGATGCGTCGTGATGAGATCTACGACCGTGTCCAGGGCTATACCCGGATCGCCTGCGCCCCAGTATCTGGCCAGCGCCGGGTCGAAGACCTCACCGAGCCAATGCAGGATCACCGGCTTGTTGGAGTGAGTCAGCAGGTCCCCGTACACCTGGTGGTAGTCGTCCGGCTCGCCGGCCGAGCGAGCTAGGTGTCTGCTGGCCATCAGGACCGCCGTGCCACCGTGATCGGTCACGAAGTCAAGCTGCTGCACGTAGGCCTCGGTGATCTCAGACAGCGACCTGGGCCCGGTAGGAAGTGCATCGGTGGTGACGCCGACTACCGTTCCGGCACCACCGCGCGGGTCGGCGGCCAGGGTGCGCTTGGCGAGTTCCATTGCCTCGGGTGCCGACAATCCCATCCCCCGCTGCGCGGTATCCATGGACTCGGCCACACCCAAGCCCACGTCCCAAATATCCTGGCGTAGAGCCAGTGTGGCGTCCCAATCGATTCGGCCGGTGGCCGTGGAGGTCCGCAGCGGGTCGGCGACCACGTGGCTCGCCGCAAACACCATGCGACTGGTCGGCGGGGTCGCCGACACCTGGAGCTGGGGACGGGGCGAGATGCGGACTTCGGAAAGCTCACCGTCTGCGGTGGGCAGGATCACGGACATTTGTCATCACCTTAGGTAACCGGTTACCTTAGGGACGGTAACACCTCATCGTCGAGAGGGGAATGCGTGAACCGCGAGCCCGTGTCATGGTCCGATCTGTTGGTCGGCGTCACCTTCGACAGCCCCAGTCGCACGATCACCGAAACCGACGTCGTCATGTTCGCCGGCACCACTGCTGATTACTCGCCCATACACGTGGACCACGAATTCGCGCGGGCATCCCAGTTCGGCGGTGTGATCGCCCACGGACTGCTCGGTTTGTCGATAGCCCACGGACTGATGTTCGGCGGCGGACTGTTGGGCCGCAACGCGATTGCCTTCCTCGGCATCAAGGACTGGAACTTTCGCGCGCCGATCCTTCTCGGCGACACGATCCACGTCGAGTTCGAGGTCGTCGAACGACGCCGTCGCTCCAGCGTTCCCGACCAAGGAATCGTCACCTTCGCCGTCCGAGTCGTCAATCAGCGTGACCACGTAGTTCAAGAGGGCAGGAAGGCACTGCTCTTGCACGCCCCATCCTGATCGTGTCGACGCACTTCGCCGAGTGGTAGGCAACCTCGCGGGCTCAAGCTCCATCTCTCGGTCAGTCTGGCCAGACGCCGAACATTCGAGCAGATGCGCGTCGGGCTGCTACGAGGTGGACCCGCCATCGTCGAGGGCTGCGCCGGTGGCGTCGAGGATCAGCCGCACCGTCTCCTCGGGTCGGTCCCAGTGGGGAAAGTGACCACAGTGGGAGAACCAATGCAGGGTGGCGTCGGGGAACGCGCGCATCGCGGTGTCCGCTTGGCTTGGGAGGGTCACGCGGTCGTTGCGGCCCCAGCCGATCGTCACGCGCCCCTTCACCGACCCTGCCGGTGCGCCTTGTTGTTTGGGTCCGTGCACCAACGCACGCACGGCGGCGTCCAGGCTCGGAGAGGTGTTGAAGTTTCGCAACTCGCCCAGCACCAGATCCGGGGGTAGTCGCCACGGCGCGGCGGAGAATTGCAGCAGCAGTGCGGTGCGTCCGGCGGCGCTCTTGGTCAAGGCGGGCAGCAGCGGTTGAATGCGCTTGACCAATGCGATCGACGGGCCCACGGTGGCACCGAAGACCTTGACTTGCCGGTCGGACCAGAATCCGCCCGGGTCGAGCGCGACGACGTCACCGGTGTGACCGCGGCGCGCCAGTTCGAGCGCCATGCGGGCGCCCATCGAACTGCCGACGACGTCGACGCCGCCGAGACCCTGTTCGGCGACGAAGTTCTCGACCGCGTCGGTGAGAGTGGCGACGGAGACCTCGCCGGCCAGGGGTGGACTCTGGCCGAAGCCGGGGAGGTCGACGGCGATCACCGTGCGTTCGGCTGCGAGGGCGGGGACGACGAGGTCCCAATTGTGCAGGTTGGAGATCCCGTGGACGAGTAGAAGCGGTCTGCCTGATCCGGTGCGAACTGAGTGCATCACTGGCGGATACCCCCAATGGTGGACTCGAAAGACTTTCCCGTCCTTTACGTCGCACGGGGGGATCACCCCACGGTGACGCGGTGGTCGTTCGCGCACGCGCGCGTGCGCGTGCGATCAAGGCCCCGCCGGTGTCAGGTTCCCAGGGCAGCGAGGATGTTGGTGTCTTGTTGCTTGCCGTAGTCGGTGACCAGATCGAGCGGAACGGGGTCGCCGGCGGCCCCGTTGAAGCGCACGGCCGCGACCGCCGGACCCTGGGTGAAGATGAGGACGCTTGCGTCTTGACCGTTGGTCGCCCGCCCCGTGATCAGAGTTCCGTTTTGGCCTACGGCGATTGGGCGCGATGACGCCCCGGGGATGTCGGCGAGCACGTCGCCGCGACTGACGTCCAACGCCACGGTGGCGGCTTGCTCGTCGGGCAGCACGAGGATGATGTCGGTGATGGCCCGGGTGCCGTCGCGATGGTTGTAGACGACCTCGATGCCTGGTTTTCCATCGGGGTCCTGCACCGGCGGATCGGCTCTATAGGCCGTCGAGTCGGTGACGACATTGGGGTCGACGGGCAGCGAAGCGTAGTCGACTGGCGCCGCCGTCGCGGCCGACGGGCAGACCGCCAACGTCGCCGCGACGACCCCAGCGGACACCGCTAGAGTCCGAATCAGCATGGGTAGCAACCGAATCCGCGCCATCCGTCGCGCCAGAAGAAACCGGCCCCGCAACCACGGTCGCCCGTCGTGCCCTGGCAGTCGAACATGTGCAGGGTAGGTGCCGTCGACACCGGTACCGGCACGGGCACCGGCGGCACGTTCACCACCTGAGCGGCATGCGCGGCCGGTGCGCTCAGGATCACGCCTCCCGCCAACAAGAATCCAGCGGCCAAGCCGCGCCCCCGAGACATCAATCCAACCCCCATCGAATAATTGTCGAGTGCGTCATATAGTGCATCTTCCGACGCGGCCAGGCAAGGGTGGCTTGTCTTCACCGGACCGTGTCGCCACATCGGCCGTATGGATGCGTATAGTTGCGCGAGACTATACGAGACGATACGAGGGTGACCCGTGCTCCCAAGCCCGTACTCCCCTGGCGCGGTGCCCGTCTACCTCGCCGGTCGCGGCACTGAACTCGAGACTATCCGCGCCCGGCTGGCGCGCACCAGCATGTTGGGGCGCTCCGGTGGGCCGCTGCTGGCGTTCTACGGATCCCGGGGCCTGGGAAAGACGTCGTTGTTGCGCGCCGCGCAGCGCGAGGCCACCGCCGCCGGCTACCTCACCGCGTGGGTCACCGGCCGTGACGACGCCGCGCTCGGCCCCGAACTCGCCGCATCACTCAAGGAGGAGATCAGCCGTCGATCGACGAGCCAAAAGGCCAAGGCGGTACTCCGTAGCCTCGAGAAGGTGCACGTCGAGGTCGGACTTCCCGGGGCCAAGCTGGGGGTCGAAGCCCAACGAGACCGGGCGATCGCTGCGGTCGAGCGCAGTCTTGCCGACGCTGGCCGCTTCGCCCGCGATCACCAGCAGCACGGCCTCGCGGTGTTCGTCGACGAGTTCCAAGAAGCACGGCTGGCCGATCGACGATCCCTGCTGATCGCGTTGCAACACTTCGACGGTGCACCGGAAGGATGCCCGGTGGCGATCGTCGCGGCGGGCCTGCCGTCTTTGCTCAGAGCCGTACCCGAGGCCGCAACCTTCGGCGAGAGAACCGAATTCGTCGAGATGGGTCTTCTCGGCGAAGTCGCGGTGGCCGAAGCGCTGCGACTGCCAGCTCAAGAACTCGGGGTGTCGTGGACTGATGACGCCGTGGTCGCAGCCATTGAGTTGGCCGAGGGTTATCCCCACCGAGTGCAGCTGATCGGTGACGCCGCATGGGACGTCGCGCGGCCCCGAAGGGGCGACGTCGTCGAGGCAGCGCTGGTCCGCACGGCTTCCGAGCGCGTCGACCGACGAATGGCGGCACTGTTCCGCAGCCGAATGGCCAAACTCAACCCGGAGCAACGACGAGTCGTCCAGGCCATGGCCGAACTCGGTGACCGTCCCGTGTCCCGAAGCGCCGTTGCGCAACGGCTGGGCATCACGTCCGAGGCGTTGAGTCGCCCACGACAGGAACTCATCGACCGCGGTGTGATCGAGCCGGCCGGCCGCGGTCTCCTTCGGTTCACCATTCCGGGATTCGCCGCCTTCCTCCGAGCCGACGCCGACGCCGAATGACCGAGCCAAGGAACGATGGTGCCGCTGCGGCAAGAAGTCGTAGTCTCCGTCGATGTCGGAAATAGGTCCCTCCCCCGGTTTCGATGCCGAGTTCGACTTCGTCATCGTGGGAGCAGGCAGCGCGGGTTGTCTGCTGGCCAACCGACTCAGCGCCAACCCCCGTCACCGTGTGCTGCTGGTGGAGGCCGGCGGCAAGGACGACTGGTTGTGGATCAAGGTCCCGGTGGGCTACCTCTACACGATCGCCAACCCCCGCACCGACTGGTGCTTCACGACCGACCCGGACCCAGGCCTGGCCGGCCGGAGCATCCACTACGCACGCGGACGGGTGATCGGGGGCAGTTCGTCGATCAACGCCATGATCCACATGCGCGGACAGATCAGCGATTACGACCTGTGGGCGCTTGCCACCGATGACGACCGCTGGAGGTGGGGTGGCCCGGCCGGCCAGACGTTGACGATCTACAAGGAATTGGAGGACTACTTCGGCGGCGCCGACGAATGGCACGGCGTCGGTGGCGAGATCCGCGTCGAACGGCCGCGGGTGCGCTGGAAGATCCTGGACGCCTGGCAAGCCGCCGCCGCCCAGAAGGGCATCGTCCCCCTCGACGAATTCAACCGAGGCGACAACGCCGGTAGCGCGTACTTCCACGTCAACCAACGGCGCGGCCGACGCTGGTCCATGGCCGACGCCTTCCTGCACCCGGTTGCCCGGCGACCCAACCTCACCGTCTACACCCGCGCCCAGGCCACGAAACTGCTGATGGACGACCACGTCCGCGACGAGCAGCGTCGGGGCGCCTGGACGTCGGCTCGGCACAGGGCAATCGGGGTGCGGCTTCTCAAGGACGGCCACGTCATGAACGTCCGGGCCCACGCGGAAGTGATCCTGAGTGCTGGAGCGATTGGAACGCCACACCTCATGCAGGCGTCGGGCCTGGGCCCTGCCGGGCTACTGTCCAGTCACCAGGTGCCGCTGACCGTCGACCTGCCGGGTGTTGGCGAAAACCTCCAGGATCACTTGCAACTGCGAACGGTCTACCGGGTACGAGGCGCGCGGACCGTCAACACGCTATACCGCAACTGGGTGACCCGGGCAGGCATGGGACTGCAGTACCTAATGCTGCGTTCTGGGCCGATGACGATGCCACCTTCCACGCTCGGCGCCTTCGCCAAGAGCGACCCCTCGTTCGCCAGCCCCGACTTGGAATGGCACGTGCAACCCTTGTCGTTGGCCAAGTTCGGCGAGCCGCTACATCGCTTTGGGGCGATTACCCCCTCGGTGTGCAACCTGCGGCCGAGTTCACGCGGCCACGTGCGCATCACCGGCGCCGATCCGTTGACCCATCCGGCGATCTCCTGCAACTACCTGTCCACCGACGCCGACCGTCACGCCGCCGTCGTGGGCTTGCGGATGACCCGGCAGATCATGGCGGCCCCCGCACTGGCCCGCTACCGCCCGCAGGAAATGCTCCCCGGCCCTGGACTGACGAGCGACGACGACCTTCAGCAAGCCGCCCGCGAACTCGGCACGACCATCTTCCACCCGGTGGGCACCTGCGCGATGGGATCCTTTGACGCGCAGGGCGTTCCGCGATCGGCCGCCAGTGTCGTGGACACCGACTGCCGGGTGTACCGTGTCGCCGGCCTTCGAGTGGCCGACGCTTCGGCGATGCCCACCATCACGTCGGGGAACACCAACGCGCCGGTCATGCTGATCGCCGAGCGCGCGGCACGGGCCATCCTGACATGAGCGTCGCCGTGCCGATCAGAGCCCTGAGGGAACGACTTTGCCGTCGACGGTCACCTCGACCTGATCCGTCTTGGGGTCGTACTCGACCTTGCCGTGCTCGAACGTGGTGACCAGGAGATCGCCGACGGGCTCCTCGTCGCTGGTGGGCGCGCCCAGTGGGCCCACGGAGCCGTTCTCGCCGGTGACCGACGGCGCTCCCTGGGGATCCCGCGGCACGTTCCACGCCTGCCGGATCTTGCCCCAGGTGATGTAGCCGGGCGTGCCCGCGGAGTCGTTCCTGGCAGTGATGACGCCCCCCTGGAACTGTTGGAACACCAGGCCGCTCTCCCGGGTTCCCGCATTGCGATCACCCGTCAGCGGCTTGCCAAGAGCCTGCCGCTGGTACTCGGTGGCCGACGCGTACTTGGCCGCAATCGGACCGGTCAGCGTCACCTCGACGTCTCTCTCCCCCACGAGCGTCACCTGGGTGGGCGGGGCTGGTGCCTCGGACGTGGCGATCAACGCGACCTGCGGTAACGCCGACTCGTCGAGGTTCGTACCCTGGCCGCAGCCTGCGGTGGCCAACGCGACCACGGCCAAGCCGACGACTGCCGTATGACGGTATGCGCGTGTGCTCATCGCCTCACTCTCGCGTCTGACCGCGGGTGGGTCAAATGCGGCGACGGTGGAGGCCGTGCTTCGCTGGCGCCGCGCTCCGGCGCCACGTCACCACCAGTAGTGGGGGTACCGCACCCCGTTGACCTTGTTGCCGGCCAGT
Organism: Mycobacterium yunnanensis; assembly: GCF_025823185.1. Classification (GTDB taxonomy): domain Bacteria; phylum Actinomycetota; class Actinomycetes; order Mycobacteriales; family Mycobacteriaceae; genus Mycobacterium; species Mycobacterium yunnanensis. The sequence goes on along the minus strand of NZ_JACKVK010000012.1, from coordinate 3,609 downwards.
CCTACCGCAACCAGGATGACCGCCGCGCATCCGACCAGGACGACGAATTCCCACCGGGGACCGACGGGGGCGACCGCGATCATCGCGGTGGCGGCGGCCGGGGAATGAGACACCCGCAGGAGTTTCATCGCGCTCAGGGCGAGGGCACCGGCCAACGCGCCAGCCCAGAGGGCGTCCATGCCAATCAGACCGACGAGCACGCCGACGACCGAGGACGCGACATGCCCGCCGATGACGTTGCGGGGTTGCGCAAGTGGGAAGTGGGCACCGCCGACGATCAGCGCCATGCTCGCCGCGAACGGCGGAATCAGCCACGGGTCGTGCGTCACGACCGTCAGCGCCCCGACGAGGGCGAGCGCCGCCAAGCTGGCGAGGGTCTCGACGACGATGACCCTCAGCCGTTGCCGAGGCGGGGCGCCACTGACGTACCACGGCGTCCGGGAAGGGCCGGACGACTCGGGTGACGCCGAGGCGATCGACCGTTCGCTCACCTCGCCCGCCTGGCTCGCCGAACTCATTGAAGAGAAGCTATACGCGGGTCGTGGGTTCCGGAAGCACACGGCAGTGATCACGTCATTGACGTTGGTTATCGTGCGCTGCAACGGTTTTGCCACGTTGAGCGGCAACCACGATTGACTAGGCCTATCACCGGTGATCCCGGGTCCAGTCCCGTGTTGCCATACCCGGAGGGCCATCATGACCGCTGCGGTATGTTCTCTTCCTACGTCCGTCGCTGAGCAGCATGCGACGGCACCGTTCTCTAGCCGCGTGAACGCCTGTCAGTGCCTTCATTCTGGCTCCGCATGAAGGTGCGTTCACGATGACTGATGATTCCTCCATCGTCGACTCCATTGTTCGGCTGTCGACGACGTCGCGTGCCGTGGAGGCGCTGCGTCGACTTCAAGACGCCGAAGAGCCCCTCGACGAAGTGTTGACGCGGGTGGCCGAAACCGCCGTGAAGGCCATCCTGGATGCGGACGCCGTCACCATCACGGTGCTGCCAAAGGATGGTGATGCGCACACCGCCGCCTTCACCGACGAGCAGATGGTGGAGGTCGACACTCGACAGTACGAGTCCGGACGGGGCCCGTGCCTGGAGGCGGCGCGGCGGCGTATGCCGGTACGCGTGGTCGTCGACGTCGAGGAGGACCGGTGGCCGGAGTTCGTGGCCGCTGCGAAGGCTCACGGGGTTCGAGCAACCCTGTCGGCTCCGCTGCTCGTCGGTGACGTCGGAGCCGACCGTGAAATGGTGGGCTCGCTCAACGTCTACAGTCGCACCACATCGGCGTTCGACTCGTTCGACGAGGAGCTGGTTCGGCTGTTCACGGTCGCGGCCAGCATGGCGATCACCAACGCACAACGGTGGCAGCAAACGCGCGACACCGTGTCACAGCTGGAGCGGGCGCTGAGTTCGCGTTCCATCATCGACCAGGCCAAGGGAGTGTTGAGGCTGCTCTACGACTTGGACGCCGACGAGGCGTTCGCGATGCTGGTGAAGCAGTCCCAGGATCGCAACGTCAAGCTCTACACCGTGGCCGAGGACATCTTGGAAGCCCTGCGCCGCAAGGATTCCGAGACGGGCGCCGCGCAGCGCGTCGACACGGCCATGACGGATCCCTAGACCACGTGACGAGGTCTACCCCACCGGCAGCTTCAGCACCCGCTGGGGGTCGTCGGTGACGTAGACGCTGCCCGCGGAATCCACCGCAACGGACGTGGGGGCCTCGAGTCCGTTGAACGGCAGCACCTGCTGGCTCGAGGAGCCGGCCCCGAGCGTCGCCACACGTTGGCTTCCGTGGTCGGTGACGTAGACACCGCCGTCGGGACCCACGGCCACCCCGGACGGGTCGTCGAGCTCGCTGAACGGCAGTACGTCCTGGGTGACGGAACCCGCCGCCAACTTCACGACGCGTGCGTTGCCTGCGTCGCTGACGTAGACGTTGCCCCCGGGGTCTACCGCCACACCGTAGGGGGCGTTGAGTCCACCGAACGGCAGCACCTCCTGGCTGGACGAGCCGGCAGGCAACTTCACGACCCGGTTGACCATCCGATCGGTGACGTACAGGGCGCCAGCCGAATCGACCGCCACGTTCTCGGGCGAGTCCAGGCCGTCGAACGGCAGCACCTCCTGTTCCGACGAGCCAGCCGGCAGCTTCAGCACCCGGCGGTTGCCGTAGTCGGCGACGTAGACATTGCCCGACGAATCCACCGCCACCCCACTGGGTTTGACGAGCTGAGAGAACGGCAGCGTCACCTGATCCAGGGTGCCGGCGGTCAACTTCACGACGCGGTCGTGGCCGTAGTCGGCGACGTAGACGTTACCGACGGGATCCACCGCGACCTGACCGGGCAGGTCGAGCCCGGAGATTGGCAGCACGTGCTGTGACGACCAGGACCTCGAAGCCGACGTTGCGGAATCGGCCGTCGACGGCGAGCGCCCACCACGGACCATGCCGAACACGACAGCCACCACGGCCACCACGGCCACGACGCCGACGCCCGACAGGAGCGCGATCTTGGTCCGCCGGCCAAGCCTTGGACTGCGCGCCGAACGCGGTGAAGTCCCGGGCATTTTCGCCGCGGCAAGGGTCGCCGTTTGCGACGCCGGGTCGCTGACGGCCGCGCGGGCAGCGTTTGCCAAGTCGACGGTGGTCGCGTATCGCTCGCCGGGGTCCTTGGCCATGCCCTTGGCGATCACGGCGTCAAGCTGGGCGGGTACGTGCGGCCGGGTCGTCGACGGTTTGGGCGGGGGGCTGTTCAGATGTGCGGCAATCAGACTGGGGTGATCGGTACCCCTGAAGGGCGGCTCTCCCGTGAGGCATTCGTAGAGACTGCAAGCCAGGGCGTAGACGTCCACGCCGGCGCCCTCGTCTTCGAGGTCTTCCCGAAACCTCTCTGGCGCCATGTAGCGAAGCGTTCCCGGCGCGAAACCAGCCTCGGTCAAACGGGTGTCGTCGGCAGCACGCGCAATTCCGAAGTCGATGAGGTAGGCGAAGTCGTCTGCGTCGAGAAGGACGTTGGAGGGTTTGACGTCGCGATGCACCAGCCCAGCCCGATGCGCGGCGTGCAGCGCCTTGGCGACCTGCTCGATGATGCTCACCGCCCGCTGAGGCTGCATCGGACCGTCGGACATCACTTCTTCCAGGTCGCGGCCTTCGACCAGGCGCATGTCGACGTAGAGCCGACCGTCGATTTCACCGTAGTTGTGGATGGGGACGATGTGCGGGTCGTTCAGTCGGGCGGCCGCATGAGCCTCCCGCCGAAAGCGCGCGGAATACGTGCTGTCAGAGGCTAAATGGGGCGGCAGCAGCTTGATCGCCACCATGCGGTCGTTGGCTTCCGCGTCGCGGGCGCGCCACACCTCACCCATGCCGCCGCGCCCGAGCAATTCGATGAGACGGTAACGACCGAAGGGAGTTCCCTGCATGAGTTCTACTGCACCCGTGCGAGTGGTGTGAGCTTTCGTCCGCGGACGTAGACCTCGGCGATGGAGCTCTCGCGCAGACCCATCAGCAGGGCGAACAACGTCTGATCACGAGCCAGGTCGGCATCATCAGCACGATAGGCGTTGTCCAACAACCCCTTCAACGCATCCGCCGGCTCCACCAC
>NZ_JACKVK010000011.1 GCF_025823185.1 Mycobacterium yunnanensis | reverse complement strand
GGCGGACTCAAGTGGTCGCTGCAACACCTGATTGGTTGAGGGGTGTTGTTCGATGGGGTTTCGCAAGCACGGCAGCAAAACGGTTCCCGCGGCGGCGCGCGGGGTGTTTCTGGAGGCGTTGAGGTCGGGGTTGTCGCAGTCGGCGGCGGCCACGGTGGCGGGGGTCCACCGCTCGACGGGTCAGCAGTGGGCCAAGGCCGCCGGCGTCGCCGCCGATCCCGCGCAGTGTGGGGTCCACTTCTCCGCCGCGGCGNGGGAGGCGTTCTGGGTCGCGATGCACGCCGGGGCGTCGACCACCGACGCCGCACGTGGGGCTGGCGTGTCGGAGAACGCTGCGGTGCGCTGGGTGACACACGCTGGGTATGTGCCCAGGACCCCGATGCCGACCGTGATGGGCTTCGAGCAGTCGCGGCGTCCGCGGGCGCCGCTGTCGTTCACCGAACGCTGCCGACTCGAGCAATTGCTCGAAGACGGCGTCTGCTCGCAGCGAGCCGCCGAACTGCTCGATCGTCACCGCGCCACCGTGCAACGCGAGGTCATCCGGGGCGCGACCAGGGCGGGGTATCGGGCCAGGGTCGGCCAAGACGTCGCCGACGGACGTCGCGCCCGACCCAAACAGCGGATACTGGCCAACAACCCGGCACTGCTGTCGGAGGTTCTGCACGGGTTGGAGCACAAGTACAGCCCCGAGCAGATCGCCGGTCGGTTGCGGCGAGACTTCCCCGAGGATCCGGAGATGTGGGTGTCACACGAAACGATCTATCAGGCTCTCTACGTCCAACCCCGCGGTGAGCTTGCCAAGCTGGTCAAGACCGCGTTGCGCACTGGTCGCACACGCCGAAAGCCGCACGGCCGCACGGCTACCGACGCACGGGGCAAGCTCCCGAACATGGTCAACATCAGCGAGCGTCCCGCCGAGGCCGACGACCGTGCGATCCCGGGCCATTGGGAAGGCGACCTCATCGTGGGCGGCACCGCGACGAGCTCGGCGATCGGCACCCTGGTCGAACGCACCACCGGGTTCGTGGTCCTGCTGCACCTGCCTGGGGACCGCACCGCGGCCACTCTCGCCGCGGCGATGACCGACAAGATCCCCGACATCCCCGAGGTTCTGCGCCGCTCGCTGACCTGGGACCAGGGCCGCGAGATGGCGCTGCACACCGCGATCACCGAAGCCACCGGACTGCCGATCTACTTCTGCGACCCGCACTCGCCCTGGCAGCGGGGCACCAACGAGAACACCAACGGCTTGCTGAGGCAGTACTTCCCCAAGGGCACCGACCTGTCGTTCTACGGACCCGGCTGGCTCGACGAAGTCGCCGCCGAACTCAACGCCCGACCCCGCAAACGCCACAACTGGGCAACCCCAGCCGAAGAACTCCACCGACTACTCTCGAATCCGTCCACATACGTTGCAGCGACCGCCTGAATCCAAGAAGTCGCCGCCGAACTCAACGCCCGACCCCGCAAACGCCACAACTGGGCAACCCCAGCCGAAGAACTCCACCGACTACTCTCGAATCCGTCCACATACGTTGCAGCGACCGCCTGAATCCAAGCGTCGGGATCGCGATCTCACAGCACACTCGGGAGGGTGAGGGACGGGGAACGGATGTGCGACTCACCGGCGTGGCGTACCGAGTCACACGAGTAACACCAGGCACACTGGTAACGACCAACTAGGCCGGGAGGGTGTTGCCGTGTACCGAGTATTTGAGGCGCTCGACGAACTCGGAGCGATCGTCGAGGAAGCCCGCGGTGTGCCGATGACGGCCGGCTGCATGGTGCCCCGCGGCGACGTGCTCGAATTGCTGGACGACATAAAGGACGCCATCCCCGGCGAACTCGACGACGCACAGGACGTGCTCGACGCCCGCGACGGCATGTTGCGCGACGCCAAGGCGCACGCCGACTCGATGGTCGCCAACGCGACCGCCGAGGCCGACTCGCTGCTCAACCACTCCCGCGGCGAGGCCGACCGCATCCTGGCCGACGCCAAGGCGCAGGCCGACCGCATGGTCGCCGAGGCGCGCCAGCACAGCGAACGAATGGTAGGCGAGGCCCGCGAAGAGGCCACCCGCGTGATGTCGACCGCCAAGCGCGAGTACGAGGCCAGCACCGGACGGGCCAAGGCCGAGGCGGATCGCCTCATCGAGAACGGCAACCTCTCCTACGAGAAGGCCGTCCAAGAGGGCATCAAGGAACAGCAGCGGCTGGTCTCGCAAACCGAGATCGTCCAGACCGCGACCGCGGAGGCGACCCGACTGATCGACACCGCCCACGCCGAGGCCGACCGCCTGCGCGGGGAGTGCGACATCTACGTCGACAGCAAGCTCGCCGAGTTCGAGGACTACCTCAACGGCACGCTGCGCTCGGTCGGACGGGGACGCCATCAGCTGCGGACCGCCGCCGGCACCCACGACTACGCGCAACGGTAGACCCGCCCGACCGTCCCGGGTCCGAGCGGATTCGGGCCGGTGGGGCCACCGCCGTAAGATCGACGAATGGCCGGATCGAAGAACGGCGCCCGGGGCGGCGCCTGGGGCAACCGCAAAACGCCCTTCGTGCTCGACGTTTCGCGACTCGGCATGCGGCCCGGCTCGATGATCACCTTCGCCGAGACGGTGCCCGCGCCGTCGCGCATCGGCGTCGAACTGATCGCCATCCCCGAGGGCGCACCGGTGACCATGGATCTACGCCTGGAATCGGTCTCCGAGGGCGTCCTGGTCAGCGGGCCGGTCTCGGCGCCTACCAGCGGTGAGTGCGCCCGCTGCCTGACCCCGGTGTCGGGCGAGGTGGAGATCTACCTCACGGAGCTGTTCGCCTACCCCGACAGCACCACCGAGGCGACCACCGACGAAGACGACGAGGTCGGACGCGTCGTCGACGACACCGTCGACCTCGAACAGCCCATCATCGACGCCGTCGGCATGCAGCTGCCCTTCTCACCGCTGTGCCGGGAGGACTGCCCGGGGCTGTGCACGGAGTGCGGAGTGCCCCTGGCCGACTTCGAGAACGACCCCGAACCGCACCGACACGACGTCATCGACCCCAGGTGGGCCAAGCTCGCGGCCATGACGACCTCCGACGACGACCAGCCGGATCCGGCCGCCGGGGATCGCGAGTGACGGTCGACCGCACACCGCTGCTCGACGCCCTCGGGGTCGACCTCCCCGACGACCTGCTGACCCTGGCGTTGACGCACCGCAGTTACGCCTACGAGGCCGGCGGCCTGCCCACCAACGAGCGGCTCGAATTCCTTGGCGACGCCGTGCTGGGATTGGTGATCACCGCCGAGATCTTCACCAAGTACCCCGACCGCAGCGAAGGCGAACTGGCCAAGCTGAAGTCCGCCGTGGTGAACACCCAGGCGCTCGCCGGCATCGCCAGGACGCTGACCCCCGACGGCCTCGGCGCCTACCTGCTGCTCGGGCGCGGCGAGATGGGCAGCGGCGGCGCACACAAGGCCAACCTGCTCGCCGACGCGGTGGAGTCACTGCTCGGCGCGACCTACGTCCAGCACGGCCACGAGGTCGCCCGCGACGTCGTCATCCGCCTGTTCTCCGGTGTGCTCGACGCCGCGGCCAACCTCGGCGCCGGTCTGGACTGGAAGACCAGCCTGCAGGAACTGGCCGCGCTCCGCCGCCTCGGCGTGCCCGCGTACGTCGTCACCTCGACCGGGCCCGAACACGACAAGCACTTCAGCGCCCGCGCCGTCGTCGGCGAGGACGACTACGGCCACGGCGAGGGCCGCACCAAGAAGGAGGCCGAGCAGCAGGCGGCCGCCGCGGCCTACGCGGCGATCGAGGCGTCGAGCACCAACGGCGAGCCCTTACGGGATGCCTGAGCTACCCGAAGTCGAGGTCGTTCGGCGCGGTCTCGCCGCCCACGTCGTCGGGCGCACCATCACCGCGGTGCGGGTCAACCACCCCCGCGCCGTGCGCCGACACCTCGAAGGCCCGACCGATCTGACGGCCCGGCTACTCGACAACGTCATCACCGGCACGGGGCGCCGCGGCAAGTACCTGTGGCTGACCCTGGGCAGCGGCGAGGCCCTCGTCGTGCACCTCGGCATGAGCGGCCAGATGTTGCTCGGAGAAGTCGCCAAGACCGAGCACCTGCGCGTCGCCACGCTGCTCGACGACGGTACGGCCATGAGCTTCGTCGACCAGCGCACCTTCGGCGGCTGGATGTTGACCGATCTGGTCACCGTCGACGGGACCGAGGTGCCCGTCCCCGTCACCCACGTCGCCCGCGACCCGCTCGACCCTCGCTTCGACCGGGCGGCCGTGGTGAAGGTGTTGCGGCGCAAGCATTCCGAGATCAAGCGCCAACTGCTGGACCAGACCGTGGTGTCGGGCATCGGCAACATCTACGCCGACGAGTCGCTGTGGCGGGCCAAGGTCAACGGCGCCCGCATCGCCGAGACCTTGAGCGCGTCGACGTTGGCCGCGCTGCTCGGCCACGCCACCGACGTGATGACCGACGCCCTCGGTCAGGGCGGCACGTCGTTCGACTCGCTCTACGTCAACGTCAACGGCGAGTCCGGTTACTTCGACCGGTCCCTGGACGCCTACGGCCAAGAGGGCCTGCCGTGCCGGCGGTGCGGCACGGCCATCGTCCGCGAGAAGTTCATGAACCGGTCGTCCTACTACTGCCCGAAGTGCCAACCGAAACCGCGCCGATCACGACCGCGCCTGCCACCAGCCAACTAGGAGACGAGACACGCCATGACCGAACTATGGGTCGAGCGCACCGGGGTGCGCCGCTACACCGGCCGCAGCAGCCGAGGAGCCGAGGTGCTGGTCGGCTCCGAGGACGTCGACGGCGTCTTCACCCCCGGCGAGCTGCTCAAGATCGCCCTCGCCGCGTGCAGCGGCATGAGCAGTGACCACCCTCTGCGGATGCGGCTCGGCGACGACTACCCGGCCACCATCCGCGTCAGCGGGCCTGCCGACCGCGAGCAGGAGCTCTACCCGCTGCTCGAGGAGAAGCTGGAGGTCGACCTGTCGGGGCTCTCCGAGGTCGAGGTGCAGAAGCTCAAGACCATCGTCGAGCGGTCGATCGACAAGGTCTGCACCGTCGGCCGCACCCTCAAGGCAGGCACCGAGGTGACCTTCGAGGTCACCCCCACGTGACGCCGACGCCCGAGGTCCGCCTCGACGCGTGGGTGCACGGCCACGTCCAGGGCGTCGGGTTTCGGTGGTGGACGCGTTCGCGGGCACTGGAACTCGGGCTGACGGGGTACGCGGCGAACACGGCCGACGGTCGCGTGCACGTCGTCGCGCGCGGCCCCCGCGCCTCGTGCGAGCGGCTGCTCGAACTGCTGCGCGGCGGTGCCACGTCGGGCAGCGTCGACCTGGTCGTCGACGACTGGTCGGCGCCCGGCGAGCCGATCGAGGGCTTCACCGAGCGGTAGCAACCTCGCAGGTAAGCTCGCACGTCATGCATCTGAAGAGTCTGACGCTGAAGGGCTTCAAGTCCTTCGCCTCGCCGACGACTCTTCGCTTCGAACCGGGCATCACCTGTGTGGTCGGACCGAACGGGTCGGGCAAGTCCAACGTCGTCGACGCCCTCACCTGGGTGATGGGCGAGCAGGGGGCCAAGACCCTGCGCGGCGGCAAGATGGAGGACGTCATCTTCGCGGGCACGTCCTCGCGCGCACCCCTCGGCCGGGCCGAGGTGACCCTGACCATCGACAACTCCGACAACGCGCTGCCCATCGAATACTCCGAGGTGTCGATCACCCGCCGGATGTTCCGCGACGGCGCCGGTGAATACGAGATCAACGGCAGCAGTTGCCGGCTGATGGACGTCCAGGAGCTGCTGAGCGACTCCGGCATCGGGCGCGAGATGCACGTCATCGTCGGCCAGGGCAAGCTCGCCGAGATCCTCGAATCGCGGCCGGAGGATCGTCGCGCGTTCATCGAGGAAGCTGCAGGCGTGCTCAAGCACCGCAAGCGCAAGGAGAAGGCGGTCCGCAAGCTGGACTCCATGTCGGCGAACCTCAACCGTCTAACCGACCTGACCACCGAGTTGCGGCGCCAACTCAAACCGCTCGGACGCCAGGCCGAGATGGCGCGGCGTGCGCAGACCATCCAGGCCGACCTGCGCGACGCGCGGCTTCGGCTGGCCGCCGACGACCTCGTCGCCCGGCGTACGGAGTTCAACGACACCAATCAGGCCGAGACGACGCTGCGACGCGAGCACGACGAGGTCACCACCCGGCTGGAGACGGCGACCTTCGAGCTCAGCGCCCACGAGTCGGCCGTGGCCGACCTGAGCGGCCGGGCCGAGGCCGCGCAGCAGACGTGGTTCCGGCTGTCGGCGCTGGCCGAACGCGTCAGTGCCACGGTGCGGATCGCGAGCGAGCGCACGCAACTGCTCGACGCCGACGTCGAGGCGTCCACGGGTCCGGACCCCGACGAGCTCGACGCCGAAGCCGAGATGGTCGCCGAACACGAGCAGGAACTGCTCGCCGACCTCGCGGAATGCCGTGCCAGGCAGGAAGCGGCACGTGCCGAACTGAGCGAACGCGAACGCCTGGCCGCCGAGGCCGAGCGCGCGCACCTCGCTGCGGCCCGTGCCGAGGCCGACCGCCGCGAGGGGTTGGCGCGACTGTCCGGTCAGGTCGACACCATGCGGACCCGGGTGGAGTCGATCGACGAGGGCGTCGCCCGGCTCACCGTCAGCCTCGAGGAATCCGCACTGCGCGTCGAACAGACCAGGACGGCCTTCGAGACCGTGCAGGGTCGCGTCGGCGAACTCGACGAGGGCGAGGTGGGCCTCGACGACCAGCACGACCGCACCGTCGCCGCCCTGCGTCTGGCCGACGAGCGGGTCTGCGAGCTGCAGGCCGGTGAACGCGCCGCCGAACGCCAGGTCGCCTCGCTGCGGGCGCGCATCGACGCCCTCAGCGTCGGGTTGGACCGGCGTGACGGCGCCGCCTGGCTGCAGAAGAACCACGAGGGTTCGGGCCTGCTCGGTTCGGTGGCCACGATGCTGCGAGTCCGCTCCGGCTACGAGGCGGCCGTCGCGGCCGTCCTGGGGTCGGCGGCCGACGCGGTCGCCGCCGACAGCTTCGGCACGGCACGGTCGGCAGTGGCGGCGCTCAAGGCCGCCGACGGCGGGCGGGCCGCCATCGTCATCGGCGACTGGCCGGAAGTCGTTGCCGCGCAAGGCTCGTCGGAGGTAGACCTGCCCGCCGACACCATCTGGGCGGTCGACCTCGTCGAGCCGTCGCCCCGCCTGCGCGGTGCCGCGGCGGCCATGCTCGCCGACGTCGTCGTCGTGCCCGACCTGACGGTCGCCCTCGACGTGGTCGCCCAGCGTCCCAGACTGCGCGCGGTCACCACCGACGGCGATCTGGTCGGTGCGGGCTGGCTGACCGGCGGTTCGGACCGCAAGCCGAGCACCCTGGAGATCACCGGCGAGATCGAGAAGGCACGTGCCGAGCTGGAGGCCGCCGAGCGGCAAGTCTCGGAACTGTCCGCCGCGCTGTCCGGCGCGCTGGCCGAACAGGCTGCCCGCCGCGACGCCGCCGAGGATGCCCTCGCGGCGCTCAACGAATCCGACGCCGCGATCTCGGGAATCTACGAACAGCTCGGCAGGCTCGGCCAGGAGACGCGGGCCGCCGAGGACGAGTGGCGGCGACTCAACGAGCAGCGCAACGAACTCGAAGCGGGCCGGATGAAGACCGTCGAGGAGATGACGGCGCTGGAGGAACGGCTGCGCAATGCCCAGGAGGTGCCCACCTTCGACTCCGAGCCGGTCGACCGCCAGGAGTCGGTGGCGGCCGCCGAGGAGGCCAGGACGGCGGAGTTCGAGGCACGCCTGGCGGTGCGCACCGCCGAGGAGCGCGCGAATGCCGTTCGCGGACGGGCAGATTCGCTGCGCCGGGCCGCCACGGCCGAACGCGAGGCCCGGCTGCGGGCCCAGCGGGCGCGCGTCGCGCGCGAACACGCTGCCGCCGTGGCCGCGGCGGTCGCCGAGTCGGGTCGGCTGGTCGCCGCCCGGCTGTCGACTGCCGTCGCCGTCGCCGGTCGCACCCGCGACGGACTGGCCGCCGAGCGCGGCCATCGCGTCGAAGCGCTCGACCGCGTGCGCCTCGATGTCAACGAACTCAGCGTCAGGATCACCGCGCTGACCGATTCCCTGCACCGTGACGAGGTCGCCAAGGCCCAGGCGGCGATGCGCATCGAGCAACTCGAGCAGCAGGCGCTCGAACAGTTCGGCATGGCGACCGACGACCTCGTCGCCGAGTACGGCCCGCACGTGCCCCTGCCGCCGACCGAGCTGGAGATGGCCGAGTACGAGCAGGCCAAGGAGCGCGGCGAGCAGGTGACTGCGCCCGCGCCGATGCCCTTCGACCGCCCCACCCAGGAGCGCCGTGCCAAGAAGGCCGAGCGGGAGCTCGTCGAACTGGGACGGGTCAACCCCCTCGCGCTGGAGGAGTTCGCGGCGCTCGAGGAGCGCTACACGTTCCTGTCCACGCAGTTGGAGGACGTGAAGGGTGCCCGCAAGGACCTCCTCGACGTCATCACCGACGTCGACGACCGCATCCTGCAGGTCTTCACCGAGGCCTACGCCGACGTGGAACGCGAGTTCACCCAGGTGTTCGCGACGCTGTTTCCCGGCGGCGAGGGCCGTCTGGTGCTGACCAATCCGTCGGACATGCTCACCACCGGCATCGAGGTGGAGGCCCGGCCGCCCGGCAAGAAGATCAAGCGACTGTCGCTGCTCTCCGGTGGCGAGAAGTCCCTGACGGCGGTCGCCATGCTGGTGGCCATCTTCCGGGCACGGCCGTCACCCTTCTACGTCATGGACGAGGTCGAGGCCGCCCTCGACGACGTCAACCTGCGCCGCTTGATCAGTCTCTTCGAGCAGCTTCGCGAGGTGTCGCAGCTCATCGTCATCACCCACCAGAAGCCGACCATGGAGATCGCCGATGCGCTCTACGGCGTCACGATGCGCGAGGACGGCATCACGACCGTGATCTCCCAGCGGATGCGCGGCCAGGAACTGGTGACCACCTCGCCGTCCTGACGGCTTGGGGCCACCGGGCTGGGGGCGGCGGTCACCCACCCTGAGACAATGACCCGGTGACACAAGGTCAGTTGTTAGGTCTCTACATCGCCCTCGCGGCCATCGCCGTCCTGATCCTGGTGGCGCTCGTCGTCGGGTTGGTGCGCTACCGGCGGCGACGGATCAGCCTGTCGTCCACCGACACGGCGGAGCTCGAGAAGCCGGTCGACAGGTCGGGCGGATACACCGCGAAGTCGACGATCTCCTTCACCGAGGCCCCGACGGCGCAGAAGACCCCAGTCGCACCGCCGCCGACGAGACCCAAGGACCTGCTCGACGTCGAGGGCCTTCCGGCCGTCGGCGACGACGCGACCATCCCGCGCGACGCGCCCAAGCGCTCCATCTCCGAGGTGCAGCTGCCCGAGCCGCCGGCACCCCGGGTCGAGACTCCACCGCCCGGCACGCCCCCGCAGGTGGAGGAGCCGGTCGCCGAGGCGCCCGTCGTCGAGGCGCCCGTCGTCGAGGAGCCGCCGCAGATCGAGCCGATCGCCCCCACCGACGGCCGGCTGGAACGTCTGCGCGGACGACTCTCCAAGTCGCAGAACGCCCTTGGGCGCAGCATGCTCGGACTGCTCGGCGGCGGTGACCTCGACGAGGACTCCTGGGAGGAGATCGAGGACACCCTGCTGATCGCCGACCTCGGCCCGGTGGTCACCGAGTCCGTCGTCACTGCGCTGCGCGCCAGGATGGCCGCGGCCAGCGTCCGGTCCGAGGCCGACGCGCGGGCCATCCTGCGCGAGGTCCTCGTCAGCGAGCTGCGCCCCGACCTGGACCGCTCGATCAGGGCCCTGCCGCATGCCGACAAGCCCTCGGTGCTGTTGGTGGTCGGGGTCAACGGCACGGGCAAGACGACGACGGTCGGCAAGCTGGCCCGCGTCCTGGTCGCCGACGGACGCCGGGTCGTGCTGGGGGCGGCGGACACCTTCCGCGCCGCGGCGGCCGACCAGCTGCAGAGCTGGGCGGCGCGGGTGGGCGCCGAGGTGGTGCGCGGGCCCGAAGGCGCCGACCCCGCCTCGGTGGCGTTCGACGCCGTCGACCAGGGCGTCGCCACCGGAGCCGACGTCGTCGTCGTCGACACCGCAGGCCGGTTGCATACCAAGACCGGCTTGATGGACGAGCTCGGCAAGGTCAAGCGCGTGGTCTCCAAGCGTGCCGTCGTCGACGAGGTCCTCCTGGTACTCGACGCGACGATCGGGCAGAACAGCCTGCCGCAGGCTCGCGTGTTCGCCGAGGTCGTCGAGATCACCGGCGTCGTGCTGACCAAGCTCGACGGTACGGCCAAGGGTGGCATCGTCTTTCGGGTGCAGCAGGAGCTCGGCGTGCCGGTCAAGCTCGTCGGCCTCGGGGAGGGACCCGACGATTTGGCGCCGTTCGAGCCGGGGGCGTTCGTCGACGCGTTGCTCGGCTGAGCACTCGCCGGGTGCCGCGACGAGGCGGTTAACGCCGACGAAACGCAATCGTCCGATCCGTTCACATCGGCGAAACACGGGCGGCTCATCCGCGAAACAACCAGTGCGCATTGTCTTGCCCTAGGTCATCGGTGACTAACCGTGGCATGGGCGAAGGAGGAAACTGGGAGTGGACGGATTTCCGATAATGGGTGTTCCCGACACGGGGGACACCGCATGGATGTTGGCGAGCTCCGCCTTGGTGTTGCTCATGACACCGGGTTTGGCGTTCTTCTACGGCGGCATGGTGCGCGCCAAGGGCGTCTTGAACATGCTCATGATGAGCATCAGTGCCATGGGCGTCGTGACGGTGCTGTGGGTGTTGTACGGCTACTCGGTGGCGTTCGGCAACGACGTCGGCAACTTCATGGGCAACCCCACTGAGTACTGGGGACTCAAGGGCCTGATCGGGGGTAACGCCGCCGCGGCCGTCCCCGCGGACGCGTCTACCGGAACCGCCGCAGTCGATGCGGTCAACATCCCACTGGCAGGCACGATCCCGCAGCTCGTATTCGTCATGTTCCAGCTGATGTTCGCCATCATCACCGTGGCCCTGGTGTCCGGCGCGGTGGCCGATCGGTTGAAGTTCGGCAGCTGGCTCGTCTTCGCGGGCCTGTGGGCCACCCTGGTCTACTTCCCCGTCGCGCACTGGGTGTTCGCCTTCGACGGCTTCACCGGCGAGACCGGCGGCTGGATTGCGAACAAGCTCAAGGCAATCGACTTCGCGGGTGGTACCGCGGTCCACATCAACTCCGGCGCTGCCGGTCTGGCCCTCTGCCTCGTCCTCGGTCGGCGCAAGGGGTGGCCGGGTAGCCCGATGCGTCCACACAACCTGCCGTTCGTGATGCTCGGCGCGGGCCTGCTGTGGTTCGGCTGGTACGGGTTCAACGCCGGATCCGCCCTGAGCTCCAACGGAATCGCCGCGACCACCTTCGTGACGACCACGGTCGCCACCGGTGCTGCGATGCTGTCCTGGCTGCTCGTGGAGAAGATCCGCGACGGGCATGCCACGTCCCTCGGCGCCGCGTCGGGCATCGTCGCCGGCCTGGTGGCGATCACCCCGTCCTGTTCGTCGGTCAACGTGCTCGGTGCGCTGGCGGTCGGCGTCATCGGCGGCGCGGTCTGCGCGCTCGCCGTCGGCCTGAAGTTCAAGCTCGGTTTCGACGACGCCCTCGACGTCGTCGGGGTGCACATGATCGGTGGTTTGACGGGCACGTTGCTGATCGGCCTGCTGGCAACTCCCGAGGCGCCAGCCGCGGTCAAGGGATTGTTCTACGGCGGTGGATTCGACCAGCTGTGGCGTCAGGCCGTCGGTGCGTTCGCGGTTCTTGCCTACTCGTTCATCGTGACGACTATCTTGGCCTTGATCCTCAAGTTCACCATCGGGCTGCGTCTCGGGGAAGAAGACGAAGTCAACGGCATCGACGAGTCCGAACACGCAGAGACCGGTTACGACTACGCCTCCGTCGGCGGCGGATCGGTCATCGGCAAGCACCCCGGCCTGGAGGTATAGGAAGATATGAAGCTCATTACTGCGATCGTCAAGCCGTTCACTCTGGAGGACGTCAAGACGGGTCTCGAGCAGGCGGGCATCCTCGGGATGACCGTCAGCGAGGTGCAGGGCTATGGCAGGCAGAAGGGCCACACCGAGGTCTACCGCGGGGCGGAGTACTCCGTGGACTTCGTGCCGAAGGTGCGGGTCGAGGTCCTGGTGGACGAGGCCGCCGTCGACAAGGTGGTGGACGTCATCGTCCAGGCCGCCCGCACCGGCAAGATCGGCGACGGCAAGGTGTGGGTCAGTCCGGTCGACACCGTGGTTCGCGTGCGCACCGGTGAGCGTGGGGCCGACGCCATTTGACGTCCCCACGGTGATCTAGGCGTCGTCTCCCGGACGCGCATCGAGCAAGCAGTCGACCAGAAGTGAGTCCGGGGAGGACCGAGATGACCAGGCAGACACCCGATCCCGCCGCAGGCGCCCCTCGCTGGGTGGCGCCTGCGGCGGGATCGTCGCGTCCGGCCAAGGATTTGGCCACCGCGGCCGAACAACTGATGACCGGTGGCGCCCGACTGGACGCCCCGGCCCTGCGGGATGCCTTGCTCGACCTGCACGAATTCTGGCTCACCACCAAGGCCGCCGAGATCGGCATCACGGCCACCAGTGGCTTCGCCATCGTCGCGACCGGTGGGCTGGGGCGCGGCGAGCTGCTGCCGTACTCCGACCTCGACCTCACGCTCGTTCACGACGACATGCCGCTCGACGTGGTGTCACAGGTCGCCGAACTACTCTGGTACCCGTTGTGGGACGCCAACATTCACATCGACCACAGCGTCCGCACGGTGCCGGAGGCGCTCAAGGTCGCCAGTGAGGACATCTCGGCGGGGCTGGCGATGCTCGACGCGCGGCACATCGCCGGGGACGCGGACCTCTCGGCGTTGCTGGTCGGCGGCGCCCGCCGGCAGTGGCGCACCGGAATCGCCCCGAGATTCGAGGAACTCGTCGCACACACGCGGGCCCGCTGGGACCGCAGCGGTCAGATCGCCCACCGCGCCGAACCCGACCTGAAGAACGGACGCGGCGGTCTGCGCGACGTCCAGTTGCTCAACGCGCTGGCCATCGCGCAATTGGCCGACGCCTATCCCAGCCGCTCGCTGGCCTCGCCGACGGGATCGTTGGGGGACGCGCATCTCGCCTTGCTCAACGTGCGCACCGAACTGCACCGCGTCTCCCGCCGTGGCCGGGAGATGCTGCTGGCGCAGTACGCCGACGAGATTGGCGCCGCGCTGCACATCGGTGACCGGTTCGACCTCGCCAGGATGCTCAGCGATGCCGCGCGCACTATCGGCTACTACGTCGACGCCGGGATCCGGACCGCGTCGAATGCGTTGCCGCGCCGGGGTTTGGCCGTGCTGCGGCGACCCGTACGCCGACCCGTCGACGAGGGTGTCGTCGAGTATGGCGGGGAGATCATGCTGGCCCGCGACGCCCGGCCCGAGCGTGACCCCGGGCTGATCCTGCGCGTCGCGGCGGCCTCGGCCACCACGGGGTTGCCGATGTCGTCGTCGACGCTGGCGCGGCTGGCCGAGACCGCGCCCGAGTTGCGGACCCCGTGGCCCCGTCAAGGGCTCAAGGATCTCCTGGTGATGCTCGCTGCCGGCGGGGCCACCGTCTCCACCATCGAGGCCCTTGACCGAACCGGGTTGTGGGGCAGGCTGTTCCCCGAGTGGGGCGCCGTGCGGGACCTTCCGCCGCGCGACGTCGTGCACATCTGGACCGTCGACCGGCACCTCGTCGAAACCGTCTCGCGGGCAAGCGCTTTCACTACGCGGGTGTCGCGCCCCGACCTCCTGGTGCTGGGCGCGCTGGCCCACGACATCGGCAAGGGCCGCGGCGGGGACCACAGCGTCATCGGGGCCGATCTGGCGACCCAGATCGGCACCCGGCTGGGGTTGTGGCCGTCGGACGTCGCGCTGCTGTCGAAGATCGTGCGCTACCACCTGTTGCTGCCCGACACCGCGACGCGGCGCGACCTGCAGGACCCGAAGGTGATCGCGTCGGTGGTCGACGCGCTCGACGGTGACCCCGTGCTGCTCGAATTGCTGCACGCTCTCGCCGAGGCCGACTCGCTGGCCACCGGACCGGGCGTGTGGGGGGACTGGAAGGCCTCACTGATCGGCGACCTGGTGCGCCGGTGCCGTCTGGTCATGGCGGGCGAGCCGCTGCCGGCACCCGATCCGATCGACCCGCGGCACCTGTCGCTGGCCGCAGACGGCGGCGTGCACGTCGAGCTCACGCCCTCGGACAGCCCGCACGTGTTCGACGTCGTGATGATCGCGCCAGACCGCCGAGGACTGCTGTCCCGGGCCGCGGGCGTCCTGGCGCTCAACTCGCTGCGGGTGCACTCTGCCTCCGTCACGGTTCACGAGGGGGTCGCGATCACGACGTTCGTGGTCTCACCTCACTTCGGGTCGCCGCCGGCCGCCGAGCTGCTGCGCGAACAGTTCGTGCTGGCGCTGGCCGGGGACCTCGACGTCATCGGCGCGCTGGAACGCCGCGACCGCGAGAGCGCGGCGGTGAACACCACCAGGGCCGGGGACATCCCCGACGCGGTGCCCATCAACGCGCCGGCGCCCCCGCGGGTCCTGTGGTTCGAGGGCACCGCGCCCGGCGAGTTCGTCCTGCAGATTCGCAGCACCGACCGGGCGGGCCTGCTGGCCCGGCTGACGGCGGTGGTCGAACGCGACGGCGTCGACATCGCCTGGGCGAAGGTCACCACGCTGGGGTCGACGGTCGTCGACGCCTTCGGACTCGTGGTGCCGGCGCTCGCGACCGGCGAGGAGGCCGGTGAGGTCACTCGCGACGCCTCCGAGGCGCGCGCCGAACTGGAGCGTGACCTCTACGCCATGTTGCCGACCCCGGCGCGACCGAAGGCAGTGCCGGAGGCCAGCTAGCAGGCCGCCAGCTAGGCTAAGCACGTGTTCGAATCGCTTTCCGACCGATTGACCGGGGCCCTCTCCGGCCTCCGTGGCAAGGGTCGGCTCACCGACGCCGACATCGACGCCACCGCCCGCGAGATCCGCCTGGCCCTGCTCGAGGCCGACGTCTCGCTGGCCGTGGTGCGGGCCTTCATCGCCCGCGTCAAGGAGCGGGCCAAGGGTGCGGAGGTCTCCGGCGCACTGAACCCGGCGCAGCAGGTCGTCAAGATCGTCAACGACGAACTGATCGGCATCCTCGGCGGCGAGACCAGGACGATCCGGTACGCCAAGACCCCGCCGACGGTCGTGATGCTCGCCGGTCTGCAGGGCTCCGGCAAGACGACACTGGCCGGCAAGCTCGCCAAGTGGTTCAAGGGGCAGGGACACACCCCGCTGCTGGTGGCGTGCGACCTGCAACGCCCGGGTGCGGTCAACCAGCTCCAAATCGTCGGTGAGCGCGCCGGCGTCTCGGTGTTCGCGCCGCACCCCGGCGTGTCGCCGGGCGGCGTCGACATCGCCGAGATGAAGATCGGCGATCCCGTCTCGGTCGCGGCCGCCGGGCTCGCCGAGGCCAGGGCCAAGCACTTCGACGTGGTCATCGTCGACACCGCGGGCCGCCTCGGCATCGACGAGGAGTTGATGGGCCAGGCCGCCGCGATCCGCGACGCGGTCGACCCCGACGAGGTGCTGTTCGTCCTCGACTCGATGATCGGTCAGGACGCGGTGACGACCGCCGAGGCCTTCCGTGAGGGCGTCGGCTTCACCGGCGTGGTGCTGACCAAGCTCGACGGCGACGCCCGCGGTGGCGCCGCGCTGTCGGTCCGAGAAATCACCGGCGTGCCAATCCTGTTCGCCTCCGACGGCGAGAAGCTCGACGACTTCGACGTCTTCCATCCCGACCGGATGGCCAGCCGCATCCTGGGCATGGGCGACGTCCTGACGCTCATCGAACAGGCCGAGCAGGTCTTCGACGCCGAGAAGGCCGAGGCCGCCGCGGCGAAGATCGGCTCGGGCGAGCTGACCCTCGAGGACTTCCTCGAGCAGATGCTGATGATCCGCAAGATGGGTCCGATCGGCAACCTGCTGGGCATGCTGCCCGGAGCCGGTCAGATGAAGGACGCGCTGGCCGCGGTCGACGACACCCAGCTCGACCGGGTGCAGGCCATCATCCGCGGCATGACGCCGGCCGAGCGGGCCGATCCGAAGATCATCAACGCCTCCCGGCGACTGCGCATCGCGAACGGCTCTGGCGTCACGGTCGCCGAGGTCAACTCGCTCGTCGACCGGTTCTTCGACGCCCGCAAGATGATGTCGCAGATGGCTGGCCAGATGGGGATGCCGTTCGCGCGCAAGGGTTCTCAGCGCAAGGCCGCCAAGGGCAAGAACAAGCAGGCCGGCAAGAAGAAGGGCCGCGGACCCACCCCGCCGAAGAACCCCAATCCGTTGGGCGTCGGCGGCGGGATGCCCGCGGGGTTCCCGGACCTGTCCAACATGCCCAAGGGGCTCGACGAGCTGCCGCCGGGGCTGGCCAACTTCGACCTGTCGAAGCTGAAGTTCCCCAACCAGAAGTAGGTGGCGTGAAGATCGTCTGACCCGGTGCCACTCCACGTTCGAGGCCGTGGGCTGCCCGACGGCGAGCCCGTCGAGTGGTGGGTGGCGTCAGACGGGCGGCTGAGCGCCGAACGACTCCCGGGCGCCGAGACCGTCTTCGGGTCCGACGGAGACGCTGGCTGGATCATTCCCGGCCTCGTCGACGCGCACTGCCACGTCGGGTTGGGTTCGCAGGGACCGACCGACTACGACCAGGCGGTCGCCCAGGCCGAGACCGAGCGCAGCGTCGGCGCGCTGTTGCTGCGCGACGCGGGCTCGCCGGTCGACACCCGTCCCATGGACGAGCGCGAAGATCTACCGCGCATCATCCGGGCGGGCCGTCACCTGGCCAGGCCCAAGCGGTACATCCCCCGGTTGCCGATCGTCGTCGAGGACGAGTCGCAGTTGCCTGCGGCCGTCGCCGAGCAGGCGCGCTGGGGTGACGGCTGGGTCAAGCTGGTGGGGGACTGGATCGACCGCGGTGTCGGCGATCTCGCGCCGCTGTGGTCCGACGACGTCCTGGTCGAGGCCATCGCCGCGGCGCACGCCAACGGTGCCCGGGTGACCGCGCACGTCTTCGGGGAGGATGCCTTGCCGGGGTTGATCATGGCGGGCATCGACTGCATCGAGCACGGCACCGGCATCACCGACGACGTCATCGCCATGATGCTCGAGCATGGCACCGCGCTGGTCCCGACGCTGATCAACGTCGAGAACTTCCCCGGAATCGCCGACGCCGCGGGCAAGTACCCGACCTACGCCAGGCACATGCGCGAGCTGTACGCCTCGTCTCCGGCCCGGGTAGGTGCCGCGCACGACGCCGGGGTGCCGATCTACGCCGGTACCGACGCCGGCGGAGGCATTGCCCACGGCCGCATCGCCGACGAGGTCGCCGCCCTGACGACCATCGGGATGAGCGCGACCGACGCGCTGGGCGCGGCGTGCTGGAACGCCAGGGCGTGGCTGGGTCGCCCCGCCCTCGAGCACGGAGCGTCGGCCGACCTGGTCTGCTACGACCAGGATCCGAGACTGCCGGGGGTGCTCGACCATCCGGCGCTGATCATGTTGCGTGGCCGTGTGTTTCGCTAGTACACGTCGCGGACGTAGCGGTGGGTCTTGACGAGGTCGTTGACGTAAGCGTGGGCGTCGGATGCCGTCATGCCGCCGCACCGGGCCACGATGTCATGCAGCGTCGCGTCGACGTCCCTGGCCATCCGCCTTTCATCGCCGCACACGTACAGGTGGGCGCCGTCCTGAAGCCACCCGAACAAGTCAGCCGAGTTCTCCCACATGCGCTGCTGCACATGATGTTTGGGACCGTTGGTGGGATGGTCGCGGGAGAACGCGAGGTCGAGTCTGGTCAAGGTGCCTGACGACGCGAAGTCCAACAGTTCGTCGCCGTAGAGGAAGTCGGCGTCGCGGTGACGGTTGCCGAAGAACAGCCACGACCGTCCCGTGGCCCCGGTGGCCCGGCGCTCCTGCAGGAAGGCGCGGAATGGCGCCACGCCGGTGCCCGGTCCGATCATGACGATGGGAACGTCGTCCGCGGGCAATCGGAAGGTGTGATTCGGGCGCAGGTGCACCCGGAGTGAGGCTGCGCGCTCCGCGAGGTGCGTCGACGCG
The DNA here is from genome assembly GCF_025823185.1 of Mycobacterium yunnanensis. Lineage (GTDB taxonomy): Bacteria > Actinomycetota > Actinomycetes > Mycobacteriales > Mycobacteriaceae > Mycobacterium > Mycobacterium yunnanensis. Next base: position 728,551 of record NZ_JACKVK010000011.1, on the reverse strand, counting down.
ACACCGCCGTGTCGGCGGGCGCCGGAGTCGTAGCGCACGGTGGCCACCGTCAGGTGCACGCGGTCCGGATGCGCCAGCGGGCTGGAGGCGATCGAGTAGTCGCGTGACTGCAACGGCCGCAGGGTGTCCAGGTAGTCGTCGACTGTGATCTCGGCGCGCCGCACCAGGTCGAGGGTGTCCTCGCCGCGAGTTCCGGCCCCCGGGGCAAGCGATCGAAGGGATGGTGACGGTGTGCGGATCTCGAGACGGTCCGACAGCAGCACCCCAAGCGGTTCGTCGTAGTCGGCGACGACGGACCCGTGGTCGAGGCCGAAGTGCGTCAGAATCGCATCGACGAGCCGGGGGTCGTTGGTCGCGTGCACGGCGACGGAATCGCCGGCTCGATGGGCGAAGTCGTGGCCGGCGAGGTCGACCTCGTAGTGGCGGACCTCCCGGTCCGACGACGGCGATGTCAGCACCCTGTTGACCACGAGCGGTGCGTCGACGGTGCGGTGGCGGTCCCGCGTCCCCGTCGGTTTGGGCGTCGGCGACGAGGGTGGAACGGTCCGGTCGGCCTCGAGCAGTTTGACCAGGTCGGCGGTCCACGCGGCGGCGGGCCGTTCGTAGGCGCCGTCGACGTCGACGCGGTCGAGCAACCGGGTGGCGCCAAGGGCCTGGAGGCGTGTGTCCAGCAGTTTGCCTGCGTTGCAGAAGAATTCATAGGACACGTCACCAAGCGCCAGCACCGCGAAGCTCAGGTGTTCCAGCCGTGGGGCGTCGGGCGCGCTGAGTGCCTCCCAGAAGAGGGTGGCGTCATCCGGAAACTCTCCGTCGCCGAAGGTCGAGCACGCCACCACGAAGTGAGTCGCCGACCGTAGGTCGTCGGGGCCGACCTGGTTGAGTTCGACGGGCTCGGTCGGCGTGCCGATGGCGGCAACGGCCTCGGCGAAGGACATGGCGGCGTCTTCGGCGTTGCCCATGTCGGTGCCGAAGGCCACGAGCAACGAAAGGTCTTGGTGGGCGGTCACGTTGGCTCCCTGGATCAAGGCGCGGGGTGAGCACGCCAATGAAGTTAGGGTGACCTTAGTTGGTCGGTGCTGGCCGTGGGGGCGTACCTCGCCTACGTCGGCTGGCCGAAGCCCCAGTCGAAGAGGTCGACCGCCTGGCCGTAGAGGTCACCGCTGCCGTACATCAGGACCACCACCAGCCGTCGCCCGTTGCGCTGCGCGGCGGTGACGAGCGTCTTGCGGGCCAGGTCGGTGAAGCCCGTCTTGCCCGCGAAGTCGCCCGGGTAGCGCGAGAGCAGTTCGTTCTGGGCGTGCAGGGTCTTGCCGGGGAACGAGGCCGTGGGGGCCTGGAAGATCTGGGCGATCAGCGGATACTTGAGGGCCTGGCGGTAGATCAGGGCGAGATCGTAAGGGGTGGTGAGGGTTTCCCAGCCGGGGCCGTCGAGCCCCGAGGGTGACGACGCGCGGGTGCTCCGTGCGCCCAACGACTGTGCCTTCGCGTTCATCGCCGCCACCGCCGCCCGCTGTCCGCCAAGCATGTCGGCCAACATGTTGGCCGCGTCGTTGCCAGACACCATCAGCAGCCCCGCCAGCAGTTGGCTCGTCGTATATGCCTGCCCGGGCACCAAGCCGACGCACGAACATTCGACCTTCGTGTGGCTTGCGTTGGCTCGCGCGAAGGAGTTCGGGTTGAGGTGGTCCAGGACGACCATCGCCAGCAGCGGCTTGATGGTGCTGGCGGGGGCGCGCGGCACGTTGGCGTCGCGGCTGCCGAGCACCTGGCCGCTGTCGAGGTCCGCGACCAGCCAGGCCTGCGCCGGACCGTCGGGCGGGGTGGAGACCGTGCCTGCGGGTTGTGCGCCGGGCAGCGCGGACGCGACGGGTGCGGCCGGCACCGCAGTGAGGGCGAAGGCCACCACGGTCATCGCCGCGAACAGTCGTCGCACACCGCGAGCGTAGGGATCTACGGACTCGCCCGGCGCACGATCCGGTCTCCGTCGCGTCTCGTTGCGGCGCCGACACTCCGCTTGATGACGCCCACATCGGCGTGTCGCGTCAACGACCGTAGTCTCGGCGCAGCCGTCACCCGCTCCTACAGCGTGCCGATGGCCGCCGACTCGTCCTGGGCGAAGCCCCAATCCAGAAGTCCGGTGGCCTGATCCCAGTACGTGGGCCCGCCCTCGACGACGAGTCCGTACATCATCGCGACCACCAGACGCCGGCCGTTGCGCTCGGCGGCGCCCACGAAGGTCTTGCGGGCCGGGTCGGTGAACCCCGTCTTGCCACCGAGCATGCCCGGATAACGACCCAGCAGCTCGTCTTGGTTGTACAGCGTGACCGGTCCGTCGGCCCCGGGGAACGGGGCGGTCGGGGAGGACGTGATCGCGGTGAACACGGGGTTGCGCAGTGCGGCGCGAAACACGACGGCCAGGTCATGCGGCGTCGTGTAACCGTCGATGCCGGGCCCGTCCAGCCCGGACGGCGATCCGGCGCGGGTGCCGGTGGCCCCAAGTTCGAGTGCCTTGGCGTTCATCTTGGCCACGGCGACGTCGGTGCCACCGAGCATGTGGGCCAGGGTGTTCGCCGCGTCGTTGCCCGAGACCAGCAGCAGTCCGTCGAGCAGTTCCTGCGTCGTATAGGTGTGCCCGGCGGTGACGCCGACACAGTTGCACTCGGCCGTGGCATCGGCCTGGGTGGCGACCACCGTCGCGTCCAGCGGCAGTTCGTCGAGCACGACCAACGCCAGCAACACCTTGATGGTGCTGGCCGGCGGATGGGTGACGTATTCGTCCTTGCCGGCGAGGATGCGGCCGGTATCCAGGTCGGCCACGATCCAGGCGGGCGCCGGGCCCGCCGGTATCGGGGGAGTTCCGGCCGGGGCGGCGTCGGCGTCGGCCGCGGCGACGGAGGTGTCGAGCACCGATGACGTGGACAGCAGCGTCGCGAGGAGGATCGCGAGGGCGCCGAGGAGCCGGACCATGGCCGCTCAGCCTACCCACCGCCGCGAGCGTGACCCGCGCCACGGCGGGGTTTGGTGGCCCCTACCGGCGGCTACACATCAGGCGCTCGATTACCCCCAGGAGCCCGCTGACACACCGAGGAGTCGATCACCATTTGTGGCATTGCCGGCGAAATCGCACACGGCCGAGCGGCCGATCTCGGAGCCATCGGCGCGATGACGGAATGCATGGTTCCCCGCGGCCCCGACGGCGGCGGAGCCTGGTCCAGTGGTGCCGTGGCCTTCGGCCACCGGCGGCTGGCGATCATCGACCTCTCCACCACCGGCCACCAGCCGATGCACGACCCCGAATTGGGGCTCACCGTCGCCTTCAACGGGTGCATCTACAACTACCCCGAACTCCGCCGCGAGCTCCTCGGCAAGGGCTACCGCTTCTTCTCCCACAGTGACACCGAGGTCATCCTCAAGGGCTACCGCGAATGGGGTGAGCGCGTCGTCGACCACCTCAAGGGCATGTTCGCCTTCGCCGTGGCCGAGACGACGACGGGGCGCGTCGTGCTGGCTCGTGACCGGCTCGGCATCAAGCCGCTGTACTGGTCCGTGGTCGACGAGGGCCACGGCACGGGTGCGCTGCGCTTCGCATCGTCGCTGCCCGCTCTGGTGGCCGCAGGCGGGGTGAACACCGACCTCGACCCGGTGGCCCTCAACCACTATCTGAGCTTCCACTCCGTCGTGCCGGCCCCTCGGACGATCCTCGCGGGCGTCCGCAAACTCGAACCGGGCACGATCATGCGCGTCGAACCCGACGGTTCCCGCACGACGCACACCTACTGGGAGCCGGTCTTCGAACGGTCGCCCGAGCGCGCCACCTGGTCGGAGGCAGAGTGGCAGGACGCGATCCTTGGCTCGCTGCGCACGGCCGTCGAACGCCGTCTCGTCGCCGACGTCCCCGTGGGTTGCCTGCTGTCCGGCGGGCTGGATTCCAGCCTCATCGTGGGCCTGCTCGCCGAGGCCGGCCAGCACGGTCTGGCGACCTTCTCCATCGGCTTCGAGGCCGCGGGCGGGGAGGAGGGTGACGAATTCAAGTACTCCGACGTCATCGCCCGGCACTACGGCACCGACCACCACCAGATCCGCATCGACACCGCACGCATGCTTCCTGCTCTGAGCGACACCATCGGCGCCATGAGCGAGCCCATGGTCAGCCATGACTGCGTGGCGTTCTACCTGCTGTCGCAGGAGGTCAGCAAGCACGTCAAGGTCGTGCAGTCCGGTCAGGGCGCCGACGAGATCTTCGCCGGCTACCACTGGTACCCGCCCATGGCCCACGCCGGCGACGCCGACGTCGACGATGCGCTCGGCCGCTACCGCACGGCGTTCTTCGACCGCGACCACGCCGGCCTGGACCGGTTGTTGTCCCCGTCGTGGCGGGTGGACGCCGACGTGGCAGGCGACTTCGTCCGGGAGCACTTCGCCCATCCGGGTGCGGCCACCGCCACCGACCGCGCGCTGCGCCTGGACACGACCGTGATGCTCGTCGACGACCCGGTCAAGCGCGTCGACAACATGACGATGGCGTGGGGGTTGGAGGGCCGCGTGCCGTTCCTCGACCACGAACTGGTGGAGCTCGCCGCGACGTGCCCGCCCGAGTTGAAGACCGCCTACGACGGCAAGGGCGTCCTGAAGGAGGCCGCCCGCAGCGTGATTCCCCACGAGGTCATCGACCGGCCCAAGGGGTACTTCCCGGTGCCCGCGCTCAAGCACCTCCAGGGGCCCTACCTCGAATTGGTCGAGGACGCCCTCCGCAGTTCCGCGGCCAAGGATCGTGGCCTGTTCAATCCCGCGGCGGTCGACGAGCTGCTCGCCGACCCGAACGGCAACCTGACACCGCTGCGAGGAAATCCGTTGTGGCAGATCGGGTTGCTGGAGCTGTGGCTGGCCCGCCACGTCGACGGGGTCAAGTGACATGACGGTCGTCCAGGACCTCGGGTGGGGGCGGCTGGTCTTCGGACAGACCTGCGAGGACCCCGAGCAGTTCGGCAACGCCCTGCGCGCGGAGGCCAGCGGACGGCGCGACATCGGCATGTACCTCGACGCGCCGCACGTCTTCGTGGCGTTGCATCCGCAGGAGTTCTTCATCGACCCGAGTTTCACCTACCGGGTCGACCTGACCGCGCCGCTGGACTACGAGCCCGCACCGGTGCCAGGGCTGTCCGTGCGCTCGGTTCAACGGATCGAGGACTGCGCCGCGATCAACCAGATCTACCTGCAGTGCCGCATGGTTCCTGCCGACGTCGACCTCATGTGGAGCAACAGCCGCGACGAGCCGCACATGGTGTACCTGGTGGTCACCGATGACGACACCGGTGCCGTGGTGGGCACCGTGACCGGCATCGACCACGCTCAGCTCTTCGGCGACGAGGAGAACGGGTCGAGCCTGTGGTGCCTCGCGGTCGACCCGACGCTGTCGCGGCCGGGCGTCGGTGGTCTGCTCGTCCGTTCGTTGATCGAGGAGTTCATCCGGCGGGGACGGCGCCAGATGGACCTGTCGGTACTGCACGACAACGAGGGCGCGATCGCACTCTACGAGCGGATGGGCTTCGTCAGGGTGCCGGTGCTCGGCGTCAAGCGCAAGAACGCGATCAACGAGAAGCTCTTCGCGCCTGCCAAGTCGGAAGAGGAACTGGCCCAACTCAATCCGTACGCCCGGATCATCGCCGACGAGGCCATCCTGCGCGGTATCGCCGTGCAGGTGCTCGACGCGAAGGGTGGCTACCTCAAGCTGACTCACGGCGGCACCAGCGTGGTGACCCGCGAGTCGCTCTCCGAGCTCACCAACGCCGTCGCCATGAGTCGGTGTGACGACAAGCGTGTGGCCCGGCGCGTGGTCGCCGAGGCGGGCATCAGGGTGCCGCGTGGTCAGTCGGCCGCCTTCACCGAGGCCGATCACGAGTTCCTGGCCGAGGTGGGCTCGGTCGTGGTGAAGCCGGTGCGCGGCGAACAGGGCGCGGGCATCACCGTCGGGGTCAGCCGGCCCGAGGACCTCGATCGCGCGGTCCGACTGGCTGCCGAGCAGTGTCCCGACGTCCTCCTCGAAGAGTTGTGTCCGGGTGAGGATCTGCGCGTCGTCGTCATCAACGGCAAGGTGATCGCCGCGGCGCTGCGCCGCCCGCCCGAGGTCGTCGGCAGCGGCGACCACACCATTCGCCAACTCGTCGAAGCGCAGAGCCGGCGCCGCTCGGCCGCCACCGGCGGCGAGTCGGTCATTCCCGTCGACGACCTCACCGCCGACACGGTGCGCGAGGCTGGGTGGGACCTCGACGACGTCCTGCCGCTCAACGAACGGCTCGTGGTGCGGCGCACGGCGAACCTGCACACGGGCGGAACCATCCGCGACGTCACCGACGACCTCGACCCGGTCCTGGCGAAGGTGGCCGTCGACGCGGCCGACGCGATCGGCATTCCCGTCACCGGCATCGACCTGATCGTGCCCAAGGTCGACGGGCAGGAGTACGTGTTCATCGAGGCCAACGAACGCCCCGGGCTGGCAAACCACGAACCCCGGCCGACGGCACAGGCGTTCGTGGACTTGCTCTTTCCCCGCACGGCTGCCACGCCGTGGGCGTGGCAACCCGCCCCCGTCACGCAGGATTGACCCTCGCTAGGCTCCCGGCCTGAGAGTGCTTCATCGACCAACCCGGAAGGCCCCAGTGACTGACCTCGCGCCCACGACCGCCGCACGGATGAGCGACGACGACCGAAGCTGGATGGTCGACACGCTGCTCGCCCTGCTGCAGACGCCGAGCCCCTCGGGGCGCACGGACGCGGTGATGCAGTTGATCGGCGGCATCCTCGACGAACTCGGCGTCCCGTTCACCCTGACCCGCCGCGGCGCGCTGACCGCGGAGCTGCCGGGCGCCTCGGCCACCACCGACCGCGCGATCGTCGTGCACGCCGACACCATCGGTTGCATGGTCCGCGACCTCAAGGACAACGGGCGTCTGGAGCTGATCCCGGTGGGCACCTTCTCTGCGCGGTTCGCCGCCGGTGCCCGGGTGCGCATCTTCACCGACGACAGCGACGACTTCATCACCGGTACGGTCATGCCGCTCAAGGCATCTGGGCACGCCTACGGCGACGACATCGACACCCAACCCACCGACTGGGAGCACGTGGAGGTCCGCGTCGACCGCAACGTGTCGACCCGGGAGGACCTGGTCCGAATCGGGCTCAACGTCGGCGACTTCGTCGCCTTCATCACCAGCCCCGAGCTCACCGAGGACGGATTCATCGTCTCGCGCCACCTCGACGGCAAGGCGGGTGTCGCCGTCGCCCTGGCGCTGGCCAAGAACGTCATGCAGAACCAGATCGTGTTGCCCCACCGGACCACGATCATGGTGACCATCACCGAGGAGGTCGGTCACGGCGCCAGCAGCGGTCTGCCGCCCGACGTCGCCGAATTGGTGTCGGTCGACAACGCGGTGTGCGCGCCGGGCCAGCACTCCCTCGAGCACGGCGTCACCATCCCCATGGCCGACCTTCACGGCCCCTTCGACTACCACCTCACGCGCGGCCTGCTTCGGCTGGCCAAGGAGCGCGGAATCGCCCACGCCAGGGACATCTTCCGGTTCTACCGCTCGGACGCGGCGGCGGCGATCGAAGCGGGCGCCAACACCAGGGCCGCGCTGGTCGCGTTCGGGTTGGACGGCAGCCACGGCTGGGAGCGCAGCCACCTCGACTCCCTCGAGGCGTGCTACCTGCTGCTGGAGACCTGGCTGGAGACGCCGCTGACGTTCGAGGCCTGGGACGCCAAGCCGTCGGGCAAGCTTCGTGACTTTCCGTCCTCGATGCAGCCGTCGCCCACCGAGCAGTGGGTCCCGCTGTCCCGTGGTGACCACACCGAACCCGGCGAGGTGTCGCCGGGGGAGCATTGGCCGCCGTCGGAGGGTCCGCACGCCTGACCCCGGCCCGAGGTGTTCAATCGAATCCATGCTGAGTCTGGAAGAGATCTCCGACCGCCTCGAAATCCAACAGCTACTCGTCGACTACTCCACGGCGATCGACACGCGCCGCTTCGACGACCTGGACCGGGTGTTCACCCCCGACGCGTACATCGACTACCGCGCGATGGGCGGCGTCGACGGTGCCTTCCCCGAGGTGAAGAAGTGGCTCTCGGAGGTGCTGCCCAACTTCCCGGCGTACTCGCATCTGATCGGCAACTTCGACGTGAAGGTCACCGGGGACACCGCCAGCTCGCGCATCCTGTGCTTCAACCCCATGAAGCTCTCCGACGACGGGCAGATCCTGTTCTGCGGGCTCTGGTACGACGACGAGTTCGTCCGCACCGCCGAGGGGTGGCGCATGACGCGTCGGGTCGAGACCAAGTGCTTCGACCGGGTCGTCTGACGCGATTTTCGCCGATGGGGCGTGGTCTGGCACAATGGGCGGCTGTCTGACGGACGACACGGTTCGGTGAGGTGACCCCTCCCGATGCGCCGCCCGCCGGTCACACACGCAAGGCAAGACCGGACCTGGCAACCCGCCAGAGTCGCTGAATTGCACGCGTGGCAATCACAGGAGAATCGCTTCACCATGGCTGTCAAGATCAAACTCGCCCGCTTCGGCAAGATCCGCAACCCCCAGTACCGCATCTCGGTCGCCGACGCGCGCAACCGCCGCGACGGTCGCGCCATCGAGGTCATCGGCAAGTACCACCCGAAGGAAGAGCCCAGCCTCATCGAGATCGACTCCGAGCGTGCGCAGTACTGGCTGAGCGTGGGCGCGCAGCCCACCGAGCCCGTCCTCGCGCTGCTGAAGATCACCGGTGACTGGCAGAAGTTCAAGGGCCTCCCGGGCGCCGAGGGCACCCTGCGGGTCGCGGAGCCCAAGGTCAGCAAGCTGGACCTGTTCAACGCCGCGTTGGCCGCCGCCGACGACGCCCCCACGGGTGACGCGACCACGGCCAAGAAGAAGAAGGCGCCCGCCAAGAAGGCCGACGACGCCGCCCCGGCTGCTGACGAGGCCACCGAGGCGCCCGCCGAGACCGCCGACGCCGCTGCCGAATGAGCACCGTCGTCGTCGACGCCGTCGAGCACCTGGTGCGCGGCATCGTCGACAACCCCGATGACGTCCGGGTCGACATGGTGACCAACCGTCGCGGTCGCACCGTCGAGGTGCACGTGCACCCCGACGACCTCGGCAAGGTCATCGGCCGCGGAGGACGCACCGCCACGGCGCTGCGCACGCTGGTCGCCGGCATCGGTGGCCGCGGCATCCGCGTCGACGTGGTGGACACGGACCAGTAGTTAGTCGGCTGCTCGTGGACCTCGTCGTCGGACGTGTCGTCAAGGCGCACGGAATCGGCGGCGAGGTCGTCGTCGACGTCCGGACCGACGACCCCTACGAGCGCTTCGCGCCAGGAAACGCCCTTCGGGCCAGGGCGCGGGACTCCTCGGAGACCCGTCTGGTCGTCGAGTCGATGCGCGAACACGGCGGTCGGCTGCTGGTGCGGTTGGCCGGCGTCTCGACCCGTGATGCCGCAGATGCGTTGCGCGGCAACCTGTTCGTGGTCGACACCGCGGACCTGCCGCCGATCGAGGATCCCGACGAGTTCTACGACCACCAACTCGAAGGGCTCCGGGTGCGCACCACGGCAGGCCGTGACGTCGGCGTGGTCGCCGAGGTGCTGCACACCCCGGCGGGGGAGATCCTCGCGGTGCGCCCCGCCGAGGGCGACGGTCCCGAGGTGCTGGTGCCGTTCGTCGGCGCCATCGTGACGTCGGTGTCGCTGGCCGACGGGTCGGTCGAGATCGACCCGCCCGACGGACTGCTGGACCTGGATTCGATCTGAGGTGAGCGGCCGTGCGCGTTGACGTCCTCACCATCTTTCCCGCCTACCTCGATCCGTTACGACAGTCGTTGCCGGGCAAGGCAATCGCCAACGGCGTCCTCGAGGTCGCCGTGCACGACCTTCGGCGGTGGACACACGACGTGCACCACTCGGTGGACGATTCGCCGTACGGCGGCGGCCCCGGCATGGTCATGAAGGCGCCCGTCTGGGGCGAGGCCCTCGACGAGGTGTGCAGGCCGGACACGCTCCTGGTGGTCCCGACCCCCGCGGGTCGGCCGTTCCGGCAGGCCGACGCCCAACGGTGGAGCGGCGAGCGGCATCTGGTGTTCGCGTGCGGCCGGTACGAGGGCATCGACCAGCGCGTCGTCGACGACGCGGCGCGCCGGATGCGCGTCGAAGAGGTCTCCATCGGCGACTACGTGCTGGCCGGCGGCGAGTCCGCGACCCTGGTGATGATCGAGGCCGTGGTCCGTTTGCTACCGGACGTGCTCGGCAATCCCGCGTCGCACCAAGAAGATTCGCACTCCGTGCACACCGGGGGTCTGCTCGAGGGACCCAGCTACACCCGCCCGCCCAGCTGGCGCGGACTCGACGTGCCGCCCGTCCTGCTGTCCGGCGACCACGCCAAGGTGGCCGCTTGGCGGCGGGAGCAATCCGTTCGGCGCACGATGGAACGCAGGCCCGACCTGCTGGACTAGATCCGGCCGCCGGGGAACATCGTCTTCACGGCTTGGGTGATCGTGTCGCGGGCGGCCTTGGAGGTGGCGGGCTGCATCGAGCCGATGACCATGACGTAGCGGCGGTCGAGACCGATCACCCCGGTCGACAGGTGCATCCAGTCCGATCCGATGCAGCACATCCAGCCCTGCTTGACCGCAACGGGTTCGGCGAACAACCCGTCGGGGATGCCGAAGCGTTGGGGATAGATGCCGCCCGGTTGGGTGCCGTCCAGGGCCACCGGGGCCGACTGCGACAGGTTGGCCAGGATGACGCTGGCCTGCTCGGGCGGCAGGCCGCCGGAGCCCGACATCATCATGTCGTAGTAGCGCACCAGGTCCGCGGCGGTGCTGATGGTGTTCCACCACCGGCCGTCGTTCGGCGGTCGCGTCGAGGTCAGCCCATAGCGCTTGGCCACGCGGGTGACGATGGCGTTGCCGCCGCTGCGGTTCCAGAACACCTCGGCGGCGCTGTCGTCGGACTGACGCAGCATCCGGTCGAAGTTCACGCGGTCCTCTGCCGAGAGCTGCGTCTGGCCCTTGGACACCTGCAGCAGCAGATCGTCGGCGATGAAGAGCTTGGCCACCGATGCGATCGCCATGGTCGTGGAATTGCCGTTGGACACCATCTGCCCGGTGTTGCGATCGAGGACCAGTGCGGTGATCTCGGCCCCGTCGTCGGCGGCCTCGGCGGTGGCCTGGCGCTCCCGCGCGTCGAGCCCGGTGAAGGTGGCCGACGGTTCGTCAGGCGGGGGTTCCGGCAGCGGAGCGAGGGTGCCCAGTGGGGCCACCACGGTGAGTGCCGGCGTGGCCGGGGCCGGTGGGGTGCCGTAGACCCTTGCCTCGCACCCCGAGGCCACGGTCAGGGCCGTCGCGGCGAAGGCAGTGACCATCAGCAGCGGGGACGGCTGCCGGAACATGGTCCTCCCTGAAAAATGGGGTCGAGTCGCGGACGCCCGGATGGCCTGCTCCGAGCTCGCCAGTACTCGTGACTACCCTAACCGCTGTCGAGGGACGCCGCTCCGCGCCGCGTGGCCGGCCACGATTTCGTCGTCACGCCGCCCATCTGGCACAATCGAGCAGTTGCCTACGCACGGCGGGGACGTTTGCGTCCCTTCCTGCTGCGAGAAGCGCACGAAGACCTCGGTCCGGTGACACGTCGCTCGTCGACGTGACGCCCGCGGCCGCAACCGATCACACGATCACCAACCACGAGGAAGTGTCACCGATGAACACCCTGGACTTCATCGACCAGCCGTCGCTGCGCGACGACATCCCAGCCTTCGGTCCTGGCGACACCGTAAACGTTCACGTGAAGGTCATCGAGGGCTCCAAGGAGCGCGTCCAGGTCTTCAAGGGCGTCGTGCTGCGTCGCCAGGGCGGCGGTGTCCGGGAGACCTTCACCGTGCGCAAGGAGAGCTACGGCGTCGGTGTCGAGCGCACCTTCCCGCTGCACTCGCCCAACATCGACCACATCGACGTCGCGACCCGCGGTGACGTTCGTCGCGCCAAGCTGTACTACCTGCGCGAACTCCGTGGCAAGAAGGCCAAGATCAAGGAAAAGCGCTGATCGTCAGCGGCGGCACGCCCGGACGGGTGTGACGGTTGGACCCCGAGCAGCGCGGCGCCGAGCGCCGCGCTGACTACTCTGAGGGCGTGACCGGATCCGCTGACGCCCCCGACGCCGCCGACGAGGACCTCCGGGACCAGTCGGATCCCGAGGTCGACGCGCCGAAGAAGAAGCGCGGGGCCATCCGCGAAGCGGCCATCCTGCTCAGCATCGCGTTGGTCCTGTACTACGTGATGTTGACGTTCATCGCCCGGCCGTACCTGATCCCGTCCGAGTCGATGGAGCCGACGCTGCACGGCTGCGCCGGCTGCGTCGGCGACCGGATCATGGTCGACAAGGTCACCTACGACTTCAGCACCCCGCAGCCCGGAGACGTCATCGTCTTCAAGGGTCCGCCGGCGTGGAACATCGGCTACAAGTCGATCCGCTCCGACAGCACCCCGATCCGTTACCTCCAGAACGCGCTGTCGTTCGTGGGCTTCGTCCCGCCCGACGAGAACGACCTCGTCAAGCGCGTCATCGCGGTCGGCGGCCAAACGGTCGAGTGCCGCGCGGCGACCGGTCTGACGGTCGACGGCAAGAAGCTGGTGGAGCCCTACCTCGACGTCAACACGATGATGGCCGACCCGGCGATCTACCCGTGCCTCGGCAACGAATTCGGCCCGGTGAAGGTGCCGGAGAACCGGCTGTGGGTGATGGGTGACAACCGCACGCACTCGGCCGACTCGCGGGCGCATTGCACCAACCTGCCCGCGGACGCCCAGAAGGGCCTGCTGTGCACCGGTGACCCGATGGCGGGCACCGTGCCGGTCGACAACGTCATCGGCAAGGCGCGGTTCATCGCTTGGCCTCCGGGCCGGTGGGGCGGCGTCTCGGCGATCAACCCGCAGACCGCTCAGTAGGAGCAGGTCTTGCCGGCGACCTGGCCGCCTCGAGCCGTGATCCGCAAGTCCGCGGGTCTGCGCACCATCGAGTCCGCCCTGTACCGCGGCGGCCTCGGCCCCGTGGCCGGAGTCGACGAGGTCGGTCGCGGCGCGTGCGCCGGACCCCTCGTGGTGGCGGCGTGCGTACTGGGACCGAACCGGCTGGAGAGCCTGGCGGCCCTCGACGACTCCAAGAAGCTCAACGAACGCGAGCGGGAGCGGCTGTTCCCGTTGATCCGGCGGTACGCGCTGGCCTATCACGTGGTGTTCATCCCGTCCACGGAGGTCGACCGCCGCGGCGTGCACGTCGCCAACATCGAGGGCATGCGCCGTGCGGTGGCGGGGCTCTCCGTGCGACCGGGCTACGTGCTGAGCGACGGATTTCGGGTGCCGGGCCTGCCGATGCCGTCACTGCCGGTGGTCGGTGGTGACGCGGCGGCGGCCTGCATCGCCGCGGCCAGCGTGCTGGCCAAGGTCAGCCGGGACCGCCTGATGGTGCAGATGGAGGACCGCCATCCGGGCTACGGCTTCGCCGTGCACAAGGGCTACAGCACGGCGTTTCACACCGCGGCACTGGCCGAACGCGGCCCCTGCAGCGAGCACCGATTCTCATTCGTCAACGTGCGCCGAGTGTCGGTGGGGGAGGCCGGGCAGCATGCCGAAATGGGCTGAGGAAAGATGTACACCGACACCGAACGAAGGACCACCGAACCGATGAGTGCCGAAGATCTCGAGAAGTACGAAACCGAGATGGAGCTCTCGCTGTACCGCGAATACAAGGACATCGTGGGGCAGTTCAGTTACGTCGTGGAGACCGAGCGCCGGTTCTACCTCGCCAACAGCGTCGAGCTGGTGCCACGCAACGCCGACGGCGAGGTGTACTTCGAGCTGCGGCTGGCCGACGCGTGGGTCTGGGACATGTACCGCCCGGCCCGCTTCGTCAAGCAGGTCCGGGTCATCACGTTCAAGGACGTGAACATCGAAGAGGTCGAGAAGCCCGAGCTTCGGCTGCCCGACTGATCTCGCCGGTGCCCTGGCCTCCAAATTGCCCCTTGGGTGCGTCGCTGCGAGGTAAATTCGCCCTCGAAGCGCGGGATCTGAAGGGGTGAGTGTGATGATTCGCAAACTCGGGGCGGCAATCGGCATCGTATCGGTCGCGGTCGGCATGGCCGCCGCAACGACGGTTCCGGCGTCAGCGGCCAACGACATCAAGCCCTTCGGCGTGCCGGAGTCCCTCGAGGACGTCTACGGCAACCCGACGATTACGTACACGGTGCAGGGGCTGCGGCCAAGTACGGACGCCGTGTTCCACAACGGCCGGTTGTACGAGGCGACCGTGACGAGCGACGGCGGCGTACCCCTGGCTGCGCTGTTCAACGCCCGCGCGGAGAGCGGGCAGAGCTATCGGATCATCGGCGGCGGAATCCCCGGCAAGATCTACTTCGACGTCGTCGGCGACACACCCAACAGTGTCGTGTACAACGACGGTGTCCAGGACTTGATGGTGTGGGTCTCGACGAACGGTGCAAACCAGGGAATTGGCCCGGAAGCGCCCGGAGACACCAGCGAGATCATCGGGGGTGCGCCCACGGACGGCGGTGGTGCCGACGGGGCGAGCGCACCGCAGGCGGCGCCCGACGTCGTCGCGCCGTCCCCGTTCCAGCTCACCGAACCGGACGTGGCTCAGCCTGGGTTCAATGCAGACGGCGGCGGCGGGCGGCGCTGACACGTCTCGCTCACCGCTGTCCGACTGACGTGGCAGATCAGCGCACCGCCGTCGTCACCGGGGCCAGCCGCGGAGCGGGCCGGGGCATCGCCGCCGCGCTGGCGTCGGCCGGCTGGCGGGTGTATCTGACCGGGCGCACCGTCGGCGACGTGCCGCCGGGAGGCATCGCGGTGCCGGTCGACCATCGGGATGACGAGCAGGTCGCCGCGCTGTTCGAACGGGTGGCCGAGGAGAGCGGCGCGCCGGACCTCCTGGTCAACAACGCCGCAGCGATCAGCGACCGGCTGACGTCGCGAAAGCCGTTCTGGGACAAGCCGATCGAGATGAGTGACGTGCTGGACGTGGGCCTGCGGTCGGCCTACGTCGCGTCGTGGCACGCCGCGCGCCTGATGGTGCCCGCCGGTCACGGGTTGATTGCGTTCACCTCCTCGCCGGGGTCGGTGTGTTACATGCACGGTCCCGCCTACGGTGCGCAGAAGGCGGGGATCGACAAGATGGCCGCCGACATGGCCGTCGACCTCGCGGGCACCGGGGTGGCGACCGTGTCGATCTGGATGGGCATCCTCCTGACCGAGAAGTTCCTCGCCGCCTTCGACGGCCAGCCCGAGGCCCTGGCCGCGACCGCCGAGCATGCCGAGACCCCAGAGTTCACCGGGCACGTACTCGACGCGCTGTGGCGCGACCCCGGGCTCGCCAAACTCAGTGGTCAGACGCTCATTGGCGCCGAGGTCGCGACCCGCTACGGCATCACCGACGTCGACGGGCGCCGGCCGCCGTCGCATCGGGCGGCACTGGGGGCGCCGCGCATTCCGTCGACTGTGGTGATGCGCTGACCCTCGCGGACCGAGGACTTGCCACACTGGAGTCATGCGCAAGACACCGCAGTGCTGGCTGACCGACATGGACGGCGTTCTCGTACACGAGGAACGCGCGCTTCCCGGGGCCGCCGAATTCCTGCAACGCCTCGTCGAGAAGGAACGCCCGTTCCTGGTGCTGACCAACAACTCGATCTTCACCCCGCGTGACCTGGCCGCGCGGCTGTTGCGCTCCGGGCTGGAGGTGCCCGAGGCCGCCATTTGGACCTCGGCATTGGCGACTGCCGCGTTCCTGCACGACCAGCTGCCCGGTGGATCGGCCTACGTCATCGGCGAGGCAGGTCTGACGACGGCGTTGCACGAGGTCGGCTACACCCTGACCGACACCGGGCCGGACTTCGTGGTCCTCGGGGAGACGCGGACGTATTCGTTCGAGGCGATCACCAAGGCCATTCGCCTGATCGGCGCCGGCGCCCGCTTCATCGCCACCAACCCCGACGTCACCGGTCCGTCGGCGGAGGGCCCGACACCGGCGACCGGGTCGGTCGCGGCGTTGATCACCAAGGCCACCGGACGCGAACCGTACTTCGTCGGCAAGCCCAATCCCATGATGTTCCGCAGCGCGCTCAACCGCATCGAGGCGCACTCGGAGACCACGGTGATGATCGGGGACCGGATGGACACCGACGTCGTGGCCGGCATCGAGGCCGGGTTGGAGACCATCCTGGTGCTCACGGGGTCGACCGCGGTGTCCGACATCCAGAAGTACCCGTTCCGGCCCAGCCGGGTGCTGGACTCGATCGCCGACACCGTCGAGCTCATCTGACCGTGACGCGACCCTCGGATGCCGCTCGTCCCTTGGCCGGCGTGCGAATCGTGGAGATCTCCAGTTTCGTCGCCGTGCCGCTGGCCGGGATGACCCTGGCGCAGCTGGGGGCGGAGGTGATCCGCGTCGACCCCGTCGGCGGCGCCGCGGACTACCGGCGGTGGCCGCTCACCGAGGGTGGCGAGAGCATCTACTGGGCCGGACTGAACAAGGGCAAGCAGTCGGCGGCGGTGGACGGCCGCTCGGCCGAGGGGCAGGAGCTCATCGCCCGGCTGATCGTCGACTCCGGTGTGCTCATCACCAATGCCGTTGGGCGGCAGTGGCATTCGTATGACGCGCTCGTCGAGATGCGCCCAGACCTGATTCACGTCGAGGTGTCGGGACGGGCCGACGGGGGCACCGGTGTCGACTACACCGTCAACGCCGGGCTCGGATTCCCGGCGGTGACGGGGCCGCCCGGTCTGGCGGATCCGGTGAACCACGTGCTGCCCGCCTGGGACGTCACCTGCGGGCTGTACGTGGCGCTCGCGGTGACCACCGCATTGCGGCACCGCGACGCGACCAGGGAGGGTCAGCGCACGAGCGTCGCGCTGGAGAACGTCGCGCTCGCCACTGCGGGCAATCTGAGCTTCCTGACCGAGGCCATGGTCAACGGCGTGGCCCGCGAGCGCATCGGCAACTCGATCTACGGCCAGTACGGGCAGGCCTTCACGAGCGCCGACGGGGCGTCGTTCATGGTCGTCGCGCTCACCGGGCGCCACTTCCGGGATCTGACGGAGATGACCGGCACGACGAAGGCCGTTGCCGCACTTGGTGATGCGATCGGGGCGGACTTCACCGACGAGGGGCAGCGCTACCGTCACCGCGACGCGCTGACCGGCCTGTTCACGGTGTGGTTCACCGGCCACACCGCCGACGAGGTCGCCGGCGCGCTGTCGACGACGTCGATCCTGTGGGAGCGCTACCGCACGTTCGCCGAGACCGCCGCCGCCCCGTTGGTCACCGACAACCCGTTGTTCCGCGTTCTGGACCAGCCGCGGATCGGCGAGTACCTGGCCCCCGGCCTGCCGCTGGCGGTCGACGGCCATCACCGCCCCGCGGTGGCCGCCCCCGCCCTTGGCGACCACACCGTCGAGCTGCTGCGCGACCGGCTCGGGCTGTCCGACGCCGAGATCGACCGGCTGGTCGCCGCCGGGACCGTCGCGTGAGTGCGCTGCTGCGGCTGCTGGACGTCCGATCGGCCGGTGGGCAGGACGCGTGGACCGGCGCCGCCAGCGGGCCCGAGGGTAAACGCGCATTCGGCGGGCAGTTCATGGCGCAGTCGCTGGCCGTCGCGGCGCGGACGGTCGAGCCCGCCAAGCTGCCGACCACCATGCACCTGCAATTCCTGCGCGGCGGTGAGGCCGGTGACCCGGTCGAGTACGCCGTGGAGCGGGTGTTCGACGGCCGCACGGCGTCGTCACGCCGGGTGGTCTCGAGCCAAGCAGGCCGGGTGACGACGACGGCCACCGTCTCGTTCGCGCTGCCGTTGCCCGGACCGGACCACGGCCACCGGGACTCGATGCCGGAGGATCCGGAGACCTTGCCACGCACGGGCCCTCCGGGGCCCGCCCCGTCGATGCCGTTGGACGAGATCGACGTGCGCGTGGTCGACGACCGGTCGACGGGAGAGTTCGTCCGGCGGTTGTGGTGGCGGGTCGTGGTGGACGTTCCGCAGGAGCCGCTGCTGCACTCGGTGATCGCGGCCTACGTCTGCGACGTGTACATGATCGACCCCGCGCTTGCCGTGCACGGCCATTCGATGGTGGCCCGAACCCATCGCAGCGGCACGACGGACTCCTCGATCTGGTTTCACCGCCCCGTGCACGCCGACCGGTGGAACCTGCTGGAGACGAGGTCGCCCGCGGCGGCGCGCGGCCGCGGCGTCATCGTCGGCAGTCTGGTGGGGGCCGACGGTTCGATCGCCGCGACGCTTGCTCAGGAAGGTCTCATCGCCGAGCGGGAGCAGTGACGCCGACACCGGGTAGCCGGGGGCCGATCCGCTTGCGCGCCACGGTCAGCAGCATCGTCAGGGCGATCCCGGTGAGCAGGGATGCGACGACGCCCAGCAGGCGGTGCTCGCCGAACAGCGGATACACCTGATAGTGCACGAGGTAGATCAGCAGCGAGGCTTCGGCCACCACGCCGGCCACCACCGTGAGCGCCGAAGGGCAACGGATCGCGGGCAACCAGATCAGCAGTGCCAGACCGGTGAACACGAGGAGCTCGCGGTGTGAGTTTCCGAAGTAGCCGACGATGCCGACCGCGAGCATCGCGGTCACGGCGGCGCGCTGCCACCCGGCCGACGCCTTCGACGCCGCCCAGCCGACGGCGAAGAACCAGAACGCCAGCACGGTGAACCACGCGTCGCGCCCGAACCCGAAGCCGTCGAAGCGGATCAGCAGCCCGGCGGCCAGTACCGCGCACGCGCACGCGAAGGGCCAGCGGCGCTCCACCCGGTCGGCCACCGGTGACGCGCACAGCAGCGCGAGGGCGACCAGAATCCACACGACGACTTCGACGAACCACAGCCTGCCGGCGGTCATGCTGTCGTCTGGTCCCAGGAACTTGTTGGCCAGCAACAGATTCGACGCGGTGTAGTCGTCGGTGATCACCAGCGCCACGGCGACCCAGACGATCGACGGCACCGCGATCCACGCGAGGGTGCTGCCCAGGTGCCGAACCCGTTGGGCGCGCGGCAGCGGAGTCAGGCAGAACCGGCCGAAGTTGTAGCCGGCGATGCCGAGCAGTACGTGGGCACCGCCCCACAGGGTGTACAGCCCGGCATGCGATCCGACGACCAAGACGATGGCGACGGCGCG
Source organism: Mycobacterium yunnanensis (assembly GCF_025823185.1). Taxonomy (GTDB): domain Bacteria; phylum Actinomycetota; class Actinomycetes; order Mycobacteriales; family Mycobacteriaceae; genus Mycobacterium; species Mycobacterium yunnanensis. The sequence goes on along the minus strand of NZ_JACKVK010000011.1, from coordinate 709,318 downwards.
CAGCGCGACGCTGGTCTCGAGGGTGGTGCCCCATCGCCGGCGGTCGCGGCGCGAGGCCTCCAGGTCACGCAGGGGCATCCGCGGCCAGTCGGCGGGCAGATGGCCAAGGGCGCGCTCCAGGCGCACCGACATGGCGACGTAGGACAGCGAATTGCCGCCGAGGTCGACGAAGCTGGCCCGCGGGTCGACCGTCGCCGGGTCGAGGTGCAGGACGTCGGCGACCAAGGTGCGAAGGTCGAGCGCTCGTGCGTCGGACGTCGTGGTGTGTTCGGCAAGCGCGCGCACGCCGCGCAGATCGGGTTTGCCGGACGGCAGCCGCGGGATCTCGTCGACCTCGAGGACGCGGACCGCCGAGCGGGGCAGTCCGGAGGCGCGGGCGGCCACTTGGGCGACGTCGGCGCCCGCAAGACTCTCGGTGGCGGCCACCAGCAGGACGCCGTCACCGTCGGTGCAGACGGCGTCCACGCCCGCGGTCCGCAGCGCTGCCTCGACGCGCTGCAGGTCGATGCGCAGACCGTAAAGCTTGACGAAGCGACTGAGGCGGCCCACCACTTCGTACAGCCCGTCGGGCGTGCGGCGGGCGAGGTCGCCGGTGCGCAGCGCGTCGACGGTGCGGCCAAGCGCGAGATCGCCGGGGGACTGCGCGTAGCCCATCATCACGTTGGGCCCGTGGTACACCAATTCGCCGGTGCCGTCGGCCATCTCGTCGACCGGATCGAGCTCGAATCGTCCGCCGTCGACGGGTACGCCGATCGACGTCGGGTTGTCGTGGGCGAGGTCGGGTGGCAGGTAGGCCATTCGCGCGGTCGCCTCGGTAGCGCCGTACATCACGAACAGTCGCCAGCCCTGGCTCCTGCCGAGGCTGGCGAACCGGCGGACCGCGTCGGGGGCCAGTCGCCCCCCGGCCTGGGTGACGTAGCGCAGGTGCGGCAGCGACATGTCGTGAAAACCGATGCGGTCCAACAGGTCGAAGGTGTGGGGCACACCCGCGAACGTCGTGCCGCGATGGCGTTTCAGGAGCTCCCAGAAGCGGTCCTCCACGACGGAGTGATCGGTGAGGATGAGTCCGGCGCCGCGCAGCAGATGGCTGTGCAGCACCGACAGGCCGTAACAGTAGGACAGGGGCAACGTCGTCGCGGCCCGGTCGGTCGGTCGCACGTCGAGGTAGGTCGCGATGGCGTCGGCGTTGGCGGCCAGGTTCGTCCGCGACAACCGCACCAGCTTGGGTGAACCGGTGGTGCCCGAGGTCGACATCAGCAGCGCGAGGTCGGGATGCAGATCATGGGCGGGGCCGTGGCGGTGGTGCACCGTGCCGTCGCGGACGACGACGTCGGGGTCGTAGAGGTCGACCATGGCGGCGTGGTCGGCGCCGTCGGACACGGGCAGCGCGACGTGACCGCCGGCCAGTGCGCCGAGGTAGTGCACGACGGCGTCGACGTCGTTGCGGGCCTCCAGCATGACGAGCCGGCGCCGCGAGCCCAGCTCGGACGCGCTGGCGGCAACCCTGTCGGCCAACTCGCGGTAGGAGATCAGCCGGTCGTCGGTCAGCAGCGCGGCGTGGTTGCCGCGGGAGGCAAGGTGCTCGACGAGCGCAGTGAACATCACGGCCGCTCGTCGAGGACCGCGGCGGTGCCGACCACGTCGACGCGCACCTTGGCGTCCACCCCGGGAGGGTCGATTCCGTGCTGTCGCACGGTGATCGGCTCGCCAGCACCGAGGTCGACGACCAGCAGTACGTCGCGTCCGCGGAACTCCGAGGACGACACCGTGCCGAGGCGCTCTCCTTGGTCGCCGTCGTCGACGGTGGTGGCGACGAGCTGCTCGGGCCGCAGCACCAGGGTTGCCGCGCCGTCGGCGGCGCCGTCGCGCACCGGCACCCGGCCTAGCGCGCAGTCGGCCACTCCGGCGGTGATCGTGGCGGGCAGCAGCACGCAGTCACCGAGGAATTCGGCGGTGAACACGTCCCCGGGCGCGAGGTACACCTCCCGTGGTGAACCGACCCTGGTGAAGCGGCCGTCGCGCATCACGGCGACCTGGTCGGCGATCGAGAGGGCCTCCTCCTGGTCGTGGGTGACCAGCAGCGTCGTCACTCCTGCCTTGGCGAGCAGCCGGGCGACCGCGGTACGGGTCGAGGAGCGCAGGCCGGTGTCCAACGCGCTGAACGGCTCGTCGAGCAGCATCAGGGCGGGCTCACGGGCCAGCGCCCTTGCCAGCGCCACGCGTTGTTGTTGACCGCCCGAGAGTTGGTGTGGGCGACGGCGTTCCATCGCCGGGTCCAACGACACGGTGGCGAGCAGTTCGTGAACCCGGGCGCGCGTGCTGCGCGCGCTGCCCTCGAGTCCGTAGGCGACGTTCTGTCCGACCGTCAGGTGGGGGAACAGCGCGCCGTCCTGGGCGACGTACCCGACGTCGCGGCGGTGTGCGGGCACGCACCGGCCGGCCTCGGCGACCGTGCGGCCGGCGATGGCGATGCTTCCCGCGTCGGGTGTCTCGAACCCGGCGACCAACCGCAGCAGCGTGGTCTTGCCGCATCCCGACGCGCCGACGACCGCGGTGACCGTGCCGGGTCGTACCGACAGGTCGACGCCGTGCAGGACCCCTTGACCGTCGAAACCCTTTGCCAAGCCGGTGATCTCGAGTGCGTGAGTGCTCACAGCGCGGCCGCCCGGGTCGACTGACGAAACAGGACGAGCGTGACGGGCACCGACAGCGCGACGAGCAGCAGGGCGTAGGGAGCGGCGGCCGCATAGTCCAATTCGCTGCTCAGCGACCAGAACCGCATCGCCAGCGTGTTGGTGCCGGTGGGGGCCAGCAGCAGGGTGGCGGTCAGCTCGGTGGCGACGGCGACGAACACCAGGGAGGCCCCCGCTGCGGCAGCGGGGGCGGTGAGGCGCAGCGTGACACGCAGGAACGTGCGGGCGGGGGACACCCCGAGGGATCGCGACGCCTCCTCGATGCCCGGCGGGATCTGCGCCAGGCCGGATCTCAGGTTGACCATGGCGCGGGGGATGAACAGCAGGACGTAGGCGGCCAGGACGAGGGTGACGGTTTGGTACAGCGGCGGCACGACGCGGATGGCGACGGTGACCAGGGCCAGGGCGCTGACGATTCCGGGCATGGAACTGGTGACGAAGTTGCAGCCCTCGACGAACCGGGCGAGGACACCGCGGTACCGCACGGCCACCCAGGCGAAGGGGAAGGCGAGCACCGTCGTCGCTGCCGCGGCGACGGCGGCCAGACCTGCGGTCTGGGTGGTCGTCGAGGCGATCTCGCCGAGGTTCCACACGCCAGAGCCGCCGATCCACAGCCAGCGGACGATGGTCCAGGTGGGGACGCCGAGGGCCAGGACGGTCAGCAGGGCCAGCGCGGTCCAACTCGGAAACGTCTTGGCGCCCAGCCGATGCGGGGACACATGCCGGGCGGCGCCCGAGCCGATGCGGGCATATCGGGCGGTACCGCGCGCACCTGCCTCGGCGGCCAGCAGCAGCAGGCACAGCAGCACCAGCACGCCGGCCAGCGTGCTGCCCGCAGCGCCGTCGAAGGTGGCCTGGAACTGTTCGAAGATGGCCGTGGTGAGCGTGGGGAAGCGCAACATCGCAAATGCACCGTACTCGGCGAGCAGATGCACCCCGATGAGCAGCCCGCCACCGAGGATCGCCAGACGCAGCTGGGGCAACACCACTCGCCAGAAGGCGCCTGCGGGGCTGGAGCCGAGCGCGCGCGCCGATTCCTCCATGGCGGGGTCCAGGCGGCGTAGCGTCGCCGAGGCGGGCACGTAGACGAAGGGAAAGTACGACGTCGTCGCGACCAGCACGCCGGCCCAGAAGCCGTGCAGCGACGGCACGACGCTGACCCAGGCGTAGCTGTTGACGAACGCGGGGACCGCCAGCGGTGCCACCAGCAGCGGTCGCCACATCGCCCGTCCCGGAACGTCGGTGCGTTCCACCAACCACGCCGCACCGACGCCGAGCACGACGCACAGCGGCACCGTCACGACAACGAGACCGACTGTGTTGACCAATAATTCGAGTACTCGCGGGCGGGCAACGAGGTCGTAGACCTCGGCGGGCCCGGTGCTCACCACCGACCAGGCGACGTACCCCAGGGGCACGAAGGTCGCCGCGACGAGCACCGCCACGATGGCGACGAGCGCAGGCCCGGGACGGCGGCCCCCGGCGTCGACGGACGCCGGGCGGGCAGCCGTGTCGGTGATCATCTAGAGCAGGCCGGCCTTGGTCATCAGGTCGGTGACCTTCTTGGCGTCGAGGTCCGACGGGTTGACCGCGGGCGCCTGCAGGTCGGCAAGGGGTACCAGCGCGGGGTTGGCGGGCACGCCGCTGGCCACCGGGTATTCGAACGACGTGCCCTTCTCGAGCACTTCCTGTCCGGCCTTGCTGGTGACGAAGGCCAGGAACTTCTGGGCCTGGTCCTTCTTCTTGCTCGAATTCAGCACGCCGCCACCGGAAATGGAGACGAAGGCGCCCGGGTCCTGGCCGCGGAAGTAGTGCAGGGCGGTGTTGCCGCTGATCTCCTTGGTCTTGGCCTGATCGCGGAACCAGTAGTAGTGGTAGATCACTCCGCCGTCCACTTCGCCGGCGTTGACTGCCCGCAGTGTGGCGATGTTGTCCTGGAAGATCTCCGCGTCCGACTTCATGCCCGCTAGCCACGCCGAGGTCGCCGGCTCACCGGTGAGGTCGAGCATGGCGGCCACGATGGCCTGGAAGTCCGGCTTGACCGGCGGTGCGCCCCAGCGACCCTTCCACTCCGGCTTCTCCAGATCCATGATCGACTTCGGCAGCTGGGCCTCGGTGAGCTTGGACGTGTTGTAGGCGAAGACCGTGGTGCGCGCGGCGACGCCCGTCCACTTGTTGGTGGCGGGCCGGTACTGCGCGGGCACCTGGGCCACGGTGGCGGGGTCGACGTCGGCGAACAGGCCGGCCTTCTCCACCGCGGCCATCGCCGGCGAATTCTCGGTGAGGATGACGTCGGCGGGTGACGAGGCGCCCTCGGCGATCAGCTGGTTGCCCAGCTCGGTGTCGCCGCCCTGGCGGTAGGTCACCTTGATGCCGGTGGACTTGGTGAACGCATCGATCCACTCCTTGGTCAGCGACTCGTGCTGGGCGTTGTAGATCAGCAGCCCGTCGGAGTCGTCGGACGACGAGGAACATGCCGTCGCGCTCGCGACGAGCGCGAGCGCGGCGAGCAGAACGCCCATCCGCTTCCAGGGTGGTCGCATCGAGTACATCCCTTCCGTCCGGGTCGCGGCCCGGCTGTCGTCGTCGAGGTGAGGGTTACCTAAGCAACATACCCGGGTGGGTCGGCGAGAAGTTTCGTTGCCGGGACGACGGGTCCCCGGTTCTGTACGTTGACTGAAATCCGGCAGGCCCGACACGTTAGGACTCACCCATGACCTCCTCCCTCGTGCGCCGCGGCGCGACCGGTCTCGTCGGTGCGTGTGCAATCGGGCTCGTCGTCGCCGGAGCCGGCGTCCTTCCGGTCGCCGGTGCCGTCCCGTGCAAGGCCAGCGGGTTCGCGCAGACGGCCAGTGGCGTGCTGAACGAGGCGGGTGGCTACCTCGACGCCCATCCGGCCGCCGACGACGTGCTGACCGCCGCGGCCAGCCAGCCGCCGGAGGTCGCGCGGTCGTCCGTGCGCGGGTACTTCCTGGCCCACCCCGGCGAGTTCCTCGACCTGCAGCGAATCGTCCAGCCCCTCAAGGACGTCAAGACTCAGTGCGGCGTCGACCTGTCGCCCAGCCAGTTGGCGTCGTTGTTCGAGGCGCTGGCCGAGTAGTCAGCCGAAGACGCCCGTGCGCATCCCGGCGATCGTCAGCGCCACCGAACGACGGACGTCGGCGGCCGTGATCGGGGTGGTGTCGGTCAGGAACCGGTAATACAGCGGCGCCGACAAATGGCGGATCACCTCGCGGCCGTCGACCCCCGCCGGGGCCTCGCCGCGCGCGACCGCCTCGGTGACGACGGACGACACCTCGTCGACGCGCTTGCGGTAGAAGGTCGCCAGCGCGTCGGCGGTGGCCGGGTCGCAGGTCGCGGTGGCGATGACCGCCTTGAAGAGCGGACCTTGGCGCTCGTCGTTCAGCGTCCGCCGGATCAGCCGAGCGGCGGCCAGCAGGTCGTTCTCCAGGGAACCGGTGGCGGGACGACGTGACGAGGTGTCGGCCATGTCGACCAGCAGGTCGGCGACGAGTGCCGGAACCGATCCCCAGCGCCGATAGACCGTCGACTTGCCCACCCCGGCGCGCTGCGCCACCGCGGCCAATTCCATTCCCTCCAAGCCGGATTCGACCAAGAGGTCGGCCGTCGCGCCCAGGACCGCCTGCCGTACCGCCGCGGTACGTCCGCCGGGTCTGCTCGTCGTCACTAGTCCATGGTAAAGGGGACTGGGGTGTCATTAAGCTCGATCCGGTGTTACCGTCTGCTAACGGGAACATCGTCTCATTTAGGAGTTGACGTGGACTATCGACAGGTAGGCGATTCGGGACTCGTCGTCTCCGAATTGAGCTTCGGCGCAGCGACGTTCGGGGGCCGGGGCGACTTCTTCGGCGCGTGGGGAACCGTCGACGTCGACGAGGCCCGAGGCATGGTCGACGCGTGCCTGGACGCCGGGATCACGCTGTTCGACACTGCCGACGTCTACTCCGACGGCGCGTCCGAAGAAGTGCTCGGAGGCGCGCTGAAGGGCAGGCGGGACCGGGTGCTGATCTCGACCAAGGCCGGTCTGCCCCTTGGCGCCGGACCGGGCCAAGCCGGCACGTCGCGCTCGCGCCTGGTCGAGGCGGTGGAGAACGCGTTGCGGCGCCTGGGCACCGACTACGTCGACCTGTTCTCGCTGCACGCCTTCGACGCACACGTGCCCGTCGACGAGGTGCTGGCCACCCTCGACCTGCTCGTCGCCCAGGGCAAGATCAGATACGCCGGGGTGTCCAACTTCTCGGGCTGGCAGCTGATGAAGTCGCTGTCGGCCGCCGACGCCGCCCACCGGTCGCGGTACGTCGCGCACCAGGTGTACTACTCCCTGGTCGGGCGCGACTACGAGTGGGAACTCATGCCGCTGGCGGCCGACCAGGGCGTGGGCGCCCTGGTGTGGAGCCCCCTGGGCTGGGGACGTCTGACGGGGCGCATCCGGCGCGGCACCCCGTTGCCCGACACCAGCAGGCTGCACGCCACCGCGCAGGCGGGCCCGCCGGTCGACGAGGCCCTGCTGTTCGAGGTCGTCGACGAACTCGACGCGATCGCCGCCGAGACCGGCCGAACCGTGCCCCAGGTGGCCCTGAACTGGTTGCTGCGCAGACCCACGGTGTCGTCGGTCATCGTCGGCGCGCGCAACGCGGCACAGCTGGCGGAGAACCTCGGCGCCGTGGGGTGGGCGTTGAGCGCCGAGCAGGTGGCCCGGCTCGACGCGGTCAGCGCGCGCGAGGCGCCGTATCCGTACTTCCCCTACCACCGGCAGGAAGGGTTCGCGCGGCTCAACCCTCCGGCATTCGCGAGTACCTAGGCGGGCAGATCGGTGTACTGCAGCGTGAAAGCGTCTGCGCTGAAGGTGAATCCGTTGCCCGACACCTCACTGGCGCACGAAATCCCGGTCGCCTCCTGCACGTTGCACCGAAAGCCGGAGACGATCAGCACCTTGCCGAAGGGCAGGACCGTGGCGGGGCCGGGATCTGGCGAGTACCCCGGAGCTGCCAGCGTGGCGAATCCCGCGTCGCCGAGTCGGCCCACCTGGATGGCGTTGGGCGCGGCCTCGGATCCGTCGGGTCCGGTCACCGTGTCTGGGGCGCCCGTGATCGGAATCGTCGACCCGGTCGAGGATTGGCAGCCCGCGGCGACGCGCGGCACGATCGCACAGTCCCACCGCTTGCTGGGGCTGGTGAAGTAGTAGGCGGTCTGCCCGTCGGCCCCAGGTGCGGCGTAGTCGAATGCGTTGACGAGTGCGTCGTTGGTGGGCCGGTTCGCCAGCGGGGGCGGCGGGGTGGTGCTGGTCTCGGTGGTGGGCCGGGGCTCGTCGGTGTTGACCACGGTGCCGGAGTCGCAGGCCACTGCCGTCAGCGCGGCCACGGCGAGGGGGAGTGCGGACAAGAGTGCCCGGTGGTGCGGTCGGCTCGCCATGGCGCACATCATGGCACGGCGGTCGTAGGGACCCGCCGCGCGCCGAGTGTGAATCCTGCGGCGTTTTCAGCTGGTTTTCGCCATGGAATTCCCACTCGCGGTTCAACCGAGGCCACCGTCGACGACGCGTAATGACTCGCCGTCCGTCGCACGTTTCCCCCTGTGACCGATCATCGACCCGACCGGGTCACGACCACCTGGGAGCGACATGTCCGACGCCACCGATCACAGCGCCATCTTCGCCGCCCTCGCGGATTCGGCGCCGGGCCCGTTGCTGGACTGCTTCGGCGGGCTGGTGCAGATCGTCAGCAGGGCACCCGAATTCTGGGTGTTGCGCGGTGTCGTCCCGCCGGGATCGTCCGTGCCGCTTCACCATCACGCCGACGCCGAGGACTTCCTCATCCTCTCCGGCACCCAGCAGGTGCTCGTCGCCGACGACGACGGGGTGTTGTCCTGGCGGGACGCCCACGCCGGTGACTACATCCGGGTCCCGGGTCGGGCCTGGCACTCGCACCGCAACGTCACCGACGAACCTGCCGTGGACCTGATCGTCACCACCCCGCGCCTCGGGCGATTCTTCGAGGAGACGGGCCGACCCGTGACCGACGACATGGCTCCCCCCACGGCCGAGGAGATCGCGAACTTCGTCGCCAAGTCCCACGAATACGGCTACGTGCTCGCCAGCCCCGAGGAGAACGCCGCCTACGGCATCGAGGTCCCCGACTTCTCCAGCTTCTAGGCGCCGCGCCTGTGGACGAACGGGCGTCTGTGGATGACGTGCCCGGCGACGGGCTCGGCTGTCGGTGCGGTCCCGCACGGTGTGGGCATGACGGAAACGTGGACCCGCGCCCAACTCGGCGCTCTCGGTGAGCAGCTCGCGGTCGACTACCTGATCGCGCACGGGCTGCAGGTGCTGACCCGCAACTGGCGGTGCCGCTACGGCGAGCTGGACGTGATCGTCACCGACCCCGCCGCCGGGGCGGTGGTCTTCGTCGAGGTCAAGACGCGCACCACCGACCGGTTCGGGGGTGTCGAGCAGGCGGTGACCCCGCAGAAGCTGCGGCGGTTGCGCCGCCTGGCCGGGGTGTGGTTGGCCGACCAGGACCGCGGCTGGTCGACGATGCGCATCGACGTGGTCGGTGTCCGGATCGGGCGTGGCCCGACACCGGAGATCACCCACCTGCGGGCGGTGGGGTGATGACGCTGGGACGGGCGTACTCCGTCGCGGTCCGCGGAGTGGACGGCACCATCGTGGAGATCGAGGCCGACATCACCAACGGGCTGCCGGGGGTGCACCTGGTCGGGCTGCCCGACGCGGCGCTGCAGGAATCCCGGGACCGCGTGCGCGCGGCAATCACCAACTGCGGCAACGACTGGCCGCAGACTCGACTGACGCTGGCCCTGTCGCCGGCCACCCTGCCGAAGATGGGCTCGGTCTACGACATCGCCTTGGCGATGTCGGTGATCTCGGCGGCGAAGAAGACGTCGTGGGCGCGCCTGGACAAGACGGTGTTGCTCGGTGAGTTGGCCCTCGACGGACGGGTGCGGGCGGTGAAGGGCGTCCTGCCCGCGGTGCTGGCCGCCAAGCGGGAGGGCTGGCCGTCGGTCGTGGTGCCGATCGACAACCTGGCCGAGGCCAGCCTGGTCGACGGCATCGACGTGTGGGGCGCCAGGACGCTGCGCCAGGTGCAGGCGTGGCTGGCAGGCAAGGGCGCTCTCGACGATCGCGTGGCCGAGGTGGCGGCCGAGGACCAACCGGTCGCCGATCTCGCCGACGTCGTCGGCCAGACACACGCCAGGTTCGCCGTCGAGGTCGCCGCCGCAGGCGCCCATCACCTGCTGCTGACGGGGCCGCCGGGAGTCGGCAAGACCATGTTGGCGCAGCGCCTTCCTGGTCTGCTGCCGCCGCTCACCCACGAGGAGTCACTCGAGGTCACGGCCATCCACTCGGTGGCCGGCCTCCTCTCGGGGCGCACGCCGCTGATCACCAGGCCGGTGTTGGTCGCACCGCACCACACCTCGACCGTCGCCGCGATGGTCGGCGGCGGGTCTGGTCTTGCGCGACCCGGGGCGGTGAGCCGCGCGCACCGCGGAGTGCTCTTCCTCGACGAGTGCGCCGAGATCGGCACCAGCGTGCTCGAAGCTCTGCGAACTCCTTTGGAGGACGGCGTGATTCGGCTGGCCCGCCGTGACGGGGTGGCGCAGTACCCGGCCCGGTTCCAGCTGGTGATGGCCGCGAACCCGTGTCCGTGCGCGACGGCGAAGTCCAGTGACTGCGTCTGCCCTGCGGTCGTCAAGCGGCGATATCTCGGCAAGCTGTCCGGTCCGCTGATGGATCGCGTGGATCTGCGGGTGGACGTGCATCCGGTTCCCTCGGGCTCCATCGGCTCCGAGGAGGGGGAGTCCTCGGCTGCGGTGCGAGCCCGGGTGGCCGCGGCCCGCGACGCGGCGGCGGCGAGGTGGGCGCCCCACGGCGTGCGCACCAACGCCGAGGTCGGCGGACCGCTGTTGAGGCGCCGGTTCCGTCTCGACCGGACGGTGATGGCACCACTGCGATCCGCCCTCGACAAGGGTGATCTCAGCGTTCGGGGTGTGGACAGGACACTGCGGGTGGCGTGGACGCTCGCCGACTTGAAGGGCCGCACGATGCCCGTGCTGGAGGACGTCAACACCGCGCTGAGCTTCCGGCAGGCCGGGGGTGCGCGATGAGCGCCGAGGACCGCGCGTGGGCCTACCTGTCGCGTGTCGTCGAACCGCCGTCGCGGGAACTGTCGGCGTATGTGGCCGACCTCGGACCCGTCGAGGCGGCGCGGCAGATCAAGAGTGGTCGGGTGACGGACGAGAAATTGCGGCGGATCACCGAAGCGCGGCGCGAGGTCGACTGTGCCGCCGAGGATCTGGAGTCGCTCGCCCGGCTGGGTGGTCGTCTGGTGACCCCTGACGACCCCGAGTGGCCGCTGCTGGCCTTCACCTCGTTCAGGGGGACTCCGGTGTGTGATCGGCCGACCGGCGTCGCGCCGATGGTGCTGTGGGTGATCGGGGAGGATTCGCTGGCCGACGTCGCCGAGCGCTCCTGCGCGATCGTGGGGACGCGCGCGGCGACGATGTACGGGGAGCATCAGGCCGCGGACTTGGCAGCCGGGCTCGCCGAACGCGACGTCGCGGTGGTCTCCGGCGGAGCCTTCGGGATCGACGGTGTCGCCCACCGGGCGACGCTCGGCGCCGAAGGCCTCACTGTGGCGGTCCTCGCCGGCGGGGTCGACGTGCCCTACCCGTCGGCCCACACCGCGATGTTGCGCCGCGTCGCCGAGCAGGGACTGCTGGTCAGCGAGTACCCACCCGGCGTGCGGCCGGCGCGGCACCGGTTCCTGACCCGTAATCGCCTGGTCGCCGCCCTCTCGGGGGCGACGGTCGTGGTGGAGGCGGGGCTGCGCAGCGGGGCGGCCAACACCGCGTCGTGGGCGCAGGCCCTCGGGCGGCCGGTGTGCGCCTACCCAGGCCCCGTGACGTCGTCGGCCTCGGCCGGGTGCCACGTGCTGATCAGGAACGGAGCGCTGCTCGTCACGCGCGTCGAAGAAGTCGTCGAAGTGGTCGGGGCCGCTGGTGAACTCGCGACCGAACCCGACCATCCCGTCTCACCGCTGGACGGCCTGACCGACGTCGAGTTGCGTACCTACGACGCCTTCCCGCCGCGCGCCGCCAGGACCGTCGACGAACTCGCAGTGGCCGCCGGTGTACCGCCGACCGACCTGCTCGGGCCACTGGCCACGCTGGAGCTGGCCGGCCTCATACGTCGGCACGAGGGGAGGTGGCAAATCGTGCTCCGGTAGGTTGACCCCATGCTCAGCCTGGACGTCAGTGGTCGCCGCGCCCTCGCACTACTCGTGGCCGCCGTGTTCCTGCTCACCTCGATCGAGGTGGCGGGATCGCGGGTGGCCAACGCCGCGCCGGCGGCGCCCCCCGGTGGCTACGGGTTCAGCGTCGGCGCCTCGCAGATCTGGATGAGCCCCGGGGACGCCGACCGCGAACTCGACGCGGCCGCACAGACCAACGCCCGCTGGATGCGAGTGCACGTCGACTGGGCCGCCATCGAGAGGGTGAAGGGCGAGTTCGACTGGGGCTATGTCGACCACTGGATCGACGGCGCCCGCAGCCGGGGCATGCAGGTGCTGGCGATGATCGTCAACACCCCGGATTGGGCCAGGGCGCCGGGCGCCCCGCTCTACGCCCCGCCGGTCGACCCCGCCGAGTACGGCACCTTCGCCGCGGCCGTCGCCACGCGCTACCGCGATCGCGTCAGCGCCTGGGAAATCTGGAACGAGCCCAACCTGCCGGGGTTCCTCGGCTACGCCGACAATCGCCCCGCGGTCTACGTCGGTCTGCTGAAGGCCGCGTACCCGGCGATCAAGGCGGTGCAGCCGAACAGCACCGTGATCTCGGCGGGTCTGAGTCGCGCCGTCGGCGCCGACGGACCGCCCAACTTCCTCAACGACATGTACGCCAACGGGGCCAAGGGCTACTTCGACGCAGCTGCCATGCACCCCTACGTCTTTCCCACCGGTCTGGCCGGGGATCCCGAGAACGCCTGGTCGGACCTCCCGAGGGCCCATGACGTGATGACGCGCAACGGTGACGGCAACAAGAAGATCTGGATGACCGAGCTCGGCGCGCCCACCTCGGATCCCGGCGCCGAGGGAGTCAGCCAGCAGGAGCAGGCCAAGCAGATCCTCGACGTGTTCGCCGGACTGAGCGCCTTCAGCTGGGCCGGACCGGCGTTCGTCTACAGCATCCGCGACGTCGACACCGCCAACCGGGGCAACCGGGAGGACAACTTCGGCGCCTTGTTGACGACGGACTTTCAGCCCAAGTACACCGCGAGCGTGCTCGCACGGTAGCCGGCCACTAGGCCCCGGCCGCTCGTATAGTCGAAGGTCGCCAACCGACGACTGCAAAGAGGTGACCGTGGCCGCACGTCCGATCCACACCTTCGAGGTGGTGCGCACCGAACAGCTGACACCGCACATGATCCGACTGGTGCTCGGCGGTGGCTTCACCACGTTCACGCCCAACGACTTCACCGACGCCTACGTCAAGATCGTGCTGCCGCGTTCGGGCACCGACGTGTCGAGCCTGCCGACACCGTTGACCCTCGACAGCTTCGCCGACCTGCCCGAGGCCCACCGGCCCGTCGTGCGGACCTACACGGTGCGCAAGGTCGACCGCGAACGCGAAGAGATCAGCATCGACTTCGTCGTCCACGGCGAACACGGCGTGGCGGGCCCGTGGGCGGCGTCGGTCGAGTCCGGCGACCCCGCCTACCTCATGGGACCCAGCGGTGCCTATGCGCCCGACCCCGCCGCCGACTGGCACCTGCTCGCCGGTGACGAGGCCGGGCTGCCTGCCATCAGCGCGGCGCTGGAGGCGATGCCGTCGGACGCCGTCGGCTACGTCTTCGTCGAGGTGAGCGGCCCCGACGACGAGATCGAACTTGTCGCGCCCGAGGGCGTGCAGATCCGCTGGATCTACCGCGGCGGACGCGCCGACCTGGTCCCCGAGGAGCAGGCGGGCGACCACGCGCCGCTGATCGAGGCCGTCAAGGAAGCCCTGTGGCGGCCAGGTCAGGTGCAGGTGTTCGTCCACGGTGAGGCGCAAGCCGTCATGCACAACCTGCGCGGCTACATCCGCAAGGAACGCGGCGTCGACGCGAAGTGGGCGTCGATCTCCGGGTACTGGCGGCGCGGTCGCACGGAGGAGACCTTCCGGCAGTGGAAGGCCGAGCTGGCGAAAGCGGAGTCCGGGTCCGCCAGCTGAGCCGGACTGGCAGGCTTGGCCCATGGCATTCGGTGACTATCAGCTCGAGATCTACCTTCAGGGCCTCTCCGGGGTCCTGCCGTCCTACCCGATGGCGTTCGCCGAACTGGAGGCCAAGGCCCAGTCCGCGATGGCCCCGTCGGTGTGGTCCTACGTCGCCGGTGGCGCGGGGGACGAGCGGACGCAGCGGGTCAACGTCACCGCCTTCGAACGCTGGGGACTGATACCCCGGATGTTCGTCGGGGCCGCCGAACGCGACCTCTCCGTCGAACTGTTCGGGCTGAGCCTGCCGTCGCCGTTGTTCATGGCGCCCATCGGGGTGATCGGCTTGTGCGCGCAAGACGGCCACGGTGACCTGGCCGCGGCCAAGGCGGCCGCCCGCACCGGCGTACCGATGATGACGTCGACGCTGACGGCCGACCCGCTGGAGGACGTCGCGGCCGAATTCGGTGACACCCCAGGCTTCTTCCAGCTCTACACCCCGACCGACCGCGACCTGGCGGCCAGCCTGGTGTCGCGGGCCGAGGCCGCCGGATACAAGGGCATCGTCGTCACGCTGGACACCTGGATCCCCGGCTGGCGTCCGCGCGATCTGACGACGTCGAACTTTCCCCAGCTGCGCGGGCACTGCCTCTCGAACTACTTCGCCGACCCCGTCTTCCGCGCGTCGCTGGCCCAGACTCCCGAGGAGAACCCTCAGGCCGCGATCCTCAAGTGGATCTCGGTCTTCGGAAACCGGTTGTCCTGGAACGACTTGCCATGGTTGCGATCGCTGACCACGCTGCCGCTCTTGGTCAAGGGCATCCAGCATCCCGACGACGCCCGCCGAGCGCTCGACGGCGGCGTCGACGGCATCTACTGCAGCAACCACGGTGGGCGCCAAGCCAACGGTGGACTGCCCGCGATCGACGCCCTGCCGGGCGTGGTGGAGGCCGCCAACGGGGCGCCCGTCCTGTTCGACTCGGGCGTCCGCAGCGGTGCCGACGTCGTCAAGGCGTTGGCGCTCGGCGCCACCGCGGTCGGCGTCGGACGGCCGTACGCCTACGGCATGGCACTTGGCGGCGTCGACGGCGCGGTGCACGTGCTGCGTTCGCTGCTCGCCGAGGCGGATCTCATCATGGCCGTGGACGGCTATGGCTCCCTCAAGGACCTCGTACCCGACGCCCTGCGCCGGGTCGATGCGGCCGAGGGCACCCGATGAGGGCGGTCCGTTGCCTGGACGGTGCGCTGGAGGTCGTCGACGCCGCCGATCCCCGACCGGCGAAGGGGCAGCTCGTCCTCGAGGTGAAGCGTTGTGGCATTTGCGGTTCCGATTTGCATGCCCGCCACCACGCCGGCGAGTTGCGGGACGTCATGACCGCGGTGGGCTACGAGGACTTCATGCGGTCGGACACCCCGGTGGTGATGGGCCACGAGTTCTCCGGCGAGGTCGCCGAACGCGGCAAGGGCGTCGGCAAGGAGTTCACGGTCGGCACCCTGGTGGTGTCGTTCCCTCTGGTGCGGGCAGCCGGCGGCGTACACCTGACCGGGCTCTCACCGCTGGCGCCGGGCGGGTACGCCGAGCGCGTGGTCGCCGAGGCCGCGATGAGCTTCGTCGTGCCCAACGGGTTGCCCGCCGACGTCGCCGCGTTGACCGAGCCGATGGCCGTGGCCCTGCACGCGGTGCGGCGCAGCGAGATCGGCAAGGGCGACGTCGCCATCGTGATCGGGTGCGGTCCGGTCGGGCTGGCGGTGATCAGCCACCTCAAGGCCTCCGGGGTGAAGACCGTGGTCGCCAGCGACTTCTCCTCAGGCCGAAGGGCTCTCGCGACCAGGTGCGGTGCCGACGTCGTGGTCGACCCGGCAGTGGACTCGCCGTACGAACGCGCGGGGTCCAAGGGCATGATCACCCGCGCCCCGGCGCTCTACGAACTGGGCATGGGGTCGATGGAGAAGCTCCGCAAGCTGCCGGGGTGGTCGCATGTCTACCGGGCCGCCGACGCCCTGGGCGCGGCCGGGCCCAAGCGGCCGGTGATCTTCGAATGCGTCGGCGTGCCCGGCATGATCGACGGGGTCGTCGCGGCAGCACCGCTGAACTCCCGCGTCGTGGTGGTGGGCGTGTGCATGGGCGAGGACAAGCTGCGGCCCGCGATGGCCATCAGCAAGGAAGTCGACCTGCGCTTCGTATTCGGCTACACCCCCTTGGAATTCCGCGACACGCTGCACATGCTGGCCGACGGCAAGGTCGACGGTTCGCCGCTGCTGACCGGCACCGTCGGATTGGACGGAGTGGAAGCGGCGTTCGACGCCCTTGGCGATCCGGAGACGCACGCGAAGATCATGATCGATCCGGCCAGCACGGCGGTGTCGCCCTAGCCGCGTCACGTCACCGTGTGGTCTCGAATTCGGGACACGAACTGCTGCGGCGGGTGACGCCGGGACCGGTCTGTCACCGTAAGGGAGTGGCGGCGGCGGTCGAAGTGGTGCTCGAGGAGTTCGACGAGTACCTCGCCCTGCACCGCGCCCGCTCGGCGCACACCCGCCGTGCCTACCTCGGTGACCTGCGCTCGCTGTTCGCCTTCCTCGGCGAACGGGTCGGCGGGGACCCGTCGCTGGACGGGCTGTCGCTTCCGGTCCTGCGATCGTGGCTGGCGTCGCAGGCGGCCACGGGTGCCGCGCGTACGACGCTGGCCCGGCGCACTTCGGCGGTCAAGACCTTCACCGCCTGGGCGTCGCGGCGGGGACTGATGGACGGCGATCCGGCGGTGCGGCTACAGGTGCCGCGGGCGCGGCGCTCGCTGCCTGCCGTGCTCCGTCAGGATCAGGCCCTCGACGCGATGGATGCCGCCACCTCGGGCGCGCAGCAGGGCGATCCGATGGCGTTGCGCGACAGGTTGATCGTGGAAACGTTGTACGCCACCGGGATTCGCGTCAGCGAGCTGTGCGGTCTCGACGTCGACGACGTCGACGCCGGCCAACGAGTCCTGCGCGTGCTCGGCAAGGGTGACAAACAGCGCACCGTGCCCTTCGGTGAACCCGTCCTTCGAGCCTTCACCGCCTGGCTCACCGACGGCAGGCCCGCCCTGGCCACCCCGCACTCAGGACCGGCCCTGCTGTTGGGCGCCAGGGGCGGACGCATCGACCCGCGGCAGGCAAGGACCGTCGTGCACCAGACCATGGCCGCCGTCGCCGGTGCCCCCGACATCGGACCGCACGGGCTAAGACACAGCGCGGCGACGCACCTGCTGGAGGGTGGCGCCGACCTGCGCGTCGTCCAGGAACTGCTCGGCCACTCGTCGCTGGCGACCACGCAGCTCTACACCCACGTCACCGTGGCGCGGCTGCGCGCGGTGCACGACCAGGCGCATCCACGGGCTTGAGCCGAAGTTCAGCAGTGACGACGAGGCCGAGCGGGTCGACGTAGTCCGCGCGCGAGGCCGGACCCCACATCGCACCCCAGTGCAGGCACGCCGCGGCCCCGCAACCGGGGTGACCGGCGAGCACGACGCCCACCACGCTGCCTGCGTCGACGAGCTGACCCACCCGCACGGCCGCGTCGACCGGCTCGTAGGTGGTCCGCAGCCCGCCGGGGTGGGCGATGGAGACCAACGGCCGTCCCGCCAGCTCACCGGCGAATACGACGGTGCCCGCCGCCGCGGCGTGGACGGTCTGGCCCGCCGCCGCGGCGAGATCCACCCCGCGGTGCCCCCGGTTCCAATTCTGAGCAGGTGCGTCGAAGGCCCTGGTCACGGCCGGACGGGGTCGTAGCGGCCAGCCCAGCCGGTCGCCGTCCGCGTACGCGGGGGCGGCGGCGAGCAGTCCGAGACACAACAGGACGGCCGTCGACTTCATCGCACCAGTTCAGCTCGCCGGCCGGCGGCTGGGAAGGGGGTAGGCGGGCGCCTGTGGATGAACCGGCCGCCGCACATCCGCGCGTGGCAAGAGCATGCATGTCAACGGTGTAAACTCAGTCCCGCAATCCGTGTGAACGGGTTGACTTCGCGCGCCCGTGCCGCAGCCTCGATTTCCCAAGGTTGCACATGCATGCCGGTTGGTCCCGTGGCGACACGGGTCCGGCACGCAACGGGCGCCAGGGTCCGGCGTCACCCGACACCGGACGGCAACCGACTGAAGAAGGACAAAGCCACCATGGCTGTCGTGACAATGAAGCAGCTGCTGGACAGCGGCGCGCACTTCGGGCATCAGACCCGTCGATGGAACCCCAAGATGAAGCGGTTCATCTTCACCGACCGCAACGGCATCTACATCATCGACTTGCAGCAGACGCTGACCTACATCGACACCGCGTACGAGTTCGTCAAGGAAACCGTCGCCCACGGCGGCAGCATCATGTTCGTCGGCACCAAGAAGCAGGCGCAGGAGTCCATCGCCGACGAGGCCACCCGAGTCGGGATGCCGTTCGTCAACCAGCGCTGGCTCGGCGGCATGCTCACCAACTTCTCCACCGTGCACAAGCGCCTTCAGCGGATGAAGGAACTCGAGGCCATGGAGCAGACCGGTGGCTTCGAGGGTCGCACCAAGAAGGAAATCCTGATGCTGACGCGCGAGAAGAACAAGCTCGAGCGCAGCCTCGGTGGTATCCGCGACATGCAGAAGGTGCCCTCGGCGATCTGGGTCGTCGACACCAACAAGGAGCACCTCGCCGTTGCCGAGGCCCGTAAGCTGAACATCCCGATCCTGGCGATCCTGGACACCAACTGCGATCCCGACCTCGTCGACTACCCGATCCCGGGCAACGACGACGCGATCCGCTCGGCCGCACTGCTGACCAAGGTGATCGCCTCCGCGGTCGCCGAGGGTCTCAAGGCCCGCTCGGGTGCCGGCGCCGACAAGGGCGCTGCCGAGGGTGGCGCCGAGCCTCTGGCGGAGTGGGAGCAGGAACTGCTCGCCACCGCCACCGCACCGGCGGCTGCTCCCGCTGAGGCGGGACCGGTCGCCACCGAGACGACCACTGAATCTTCGTAGGAGAGAGAAAATTGGCGAACTACACCGCTGCCGACGTCAAGCGACTTCGGGAGCTGACCGGCTCGGGCATGCTCGACTGCAAGAACGCCCTGGTCGAAGCCGACGGTGACTTCGAGCGGGCCGTCGAGGTCTTGCGCATCAAGGGTGCCAAGGACGTCGGCAAGCGCGCCGAGCGTGCCACGGCCGAAGGGCTCGTCGCTGCCAAGGGCGGCGCGCTGATCGAGCTGAACTCAGAGACGGACTTCGTCGCGAAGAACGCCGAGTTCCAGTCCGTCGCCGCGCAGATCGTCGACGCCGCTGCCGAGTCCAAGGCGACCGACGTCGACGCCCTCAAGGCGGCGAAGGTCGGCGACACGACCGTCGAGCAGCTCATCGCCGACCTGTCGGCGAAGAT
Source organism: Mycobacterium yunnanensis (assembly GCF_025823185.1). Taxonomy (GTDB): domain Bacteria; phylum Actinomycetota; class Actinomycetes; order Mycobacteriales; family Mycobacteriaceae; genus Mycobacterium; species Mycobacterium yunnanensis. Next base: position 690,022 of record NZ_JACKVK010000011.1, on the reverse strand, counting down.
CGGCGAGAAGCTCGAACTGCGTCGCGTGGCGTACTTCGACGGCACGGTCGAGGCGTACCTGCACAAGCGGTCCTCGGACCTGCCGCCCGCGGTGGGCGTGCTGGTCGAGTACACCGGGGGCAACCCCGAGGTGGCGCACGCCGTGGCGCTGCAGGTCGCGTCGATGAAGGCCAAGTACCTCACGCGTGAGGACGTTCCCGCCGAGGCCGTCGCCAACGAGCGTCGCATCGCCGAGGAAACCGCTCGCGAGGAGGGCAAGCCCGAGCAGGCCCTGCCCAAGATCATCGAAGGTCGTCTGACCGGCTACTTCAAGGACGTCGTCCTCCTGGAGCAGCAGGCCATCTCCGACGACAAGAAGAGCGTCAAGGCGCTGATCGAAGACGCCGGATTGACCGTCACCCGGTTCGTCCGCTTCGAGGTTGGCCGCAGCTAGGCACGAGCACGAAGGAGGCCCCGCGTCTCCGCCGGTGATCCCGGCGGACGCGGGGTTTCTCCGTTTCTAGGCATCGCCCGCCGGGAGATCGGCGCGGTGACAACGGACGGGTAAGCCGCGGAGCCCGTGCATGATCGTGCTGTTGCGATACTCCGTTGGCCCCGTCGTCGCCAGCTCGAGCCGGTCGAACCGCTCCAGCAGCTTGCTCAGGGCGATGCTGCCTTCCAGTCGGGCAAGGGGAGCCCCGAGGCAGTGGTGGATCCCGTGACCAAATGCCAGATGCCCGTTCGGCTTTCGAGTGAGGTCGAGTCGGTCGGGGTCGTCGAAGCGCGCAGGGTCGCGGTTGGCCCCAAGCAGGGAGATCATCACCAATTCGTTCGCGGGGACGTCGACGTCGCCGATGCGGATCGCTTCGGTGGTGAAGCGAATGGTGGCCACGTTGACCGGGCTGTCGTACCGCAGGATCTCCTCGACCGCGGCGGGCATCAGCGACGGGTCGGCACGCAGCGCCGCGAGCTGGTCGGGGTTCTGCAGCAGCGCGAGGATGCCGTTGGCGATCAGGTTGACCGTGGTGTCATACCCCGCGACGATCAGCAGGAAGACGCTGTTGAGCAGCTCTCGCTCGGAGAGTCGGTCACCGTCGACCTCCTCACCGGTGGAACTGTCGAGGAACGGCACCACCAGCGCCTGGAACCGGCTCCGGCGATCGCCGGGGATGCCGAGGAGCTCGTCGGCGACGTGCTCGATTCGAGTGCGCATGGCGTCGGCCGCCCGCATGGTGAAGGCCCTGGCGACGAGCTTGCGGAGCCGGGTGGGAACAGCTCGAGCGTGCCATCGCGGTCCTTGCTCAGCCGCGGGTCGGCCAGGAGCGCCCTGGCCTCGTCGTAGCGGGTGACCAGCCAGACGGGGACGGTGTCCCACATCGTCACTCGGCTGGCCGGACCCTCTGCCCGCAGCCGGTGCAGGACCGGAACGGGGTTCCGCGTGAAGGCTGCATCCAGTGACATCGATTCGTTCATGCGTCCTCCATGGCTCCGTGGTCAACCAGGAGCTGGAACGCGCGGGCCCGGCCGATCGCTTACATCCCGGCGACCCGCCATTGCTAGCGTCACACCGTGACCCTGGTTTCGGCATTCGACGACGACGCGCTCGGACGACTCGACGCGGTGGGCCTCACCAAGGCTCTCGCGTCCGGCGCGGTGTCTCGGGTCGAGGTCGTCGACGCGGCGATCGCCCGCACCCAGAAGGTCAACCCACAGCTGAACGGCGTGGCATTCGAGGCCTTCGACGCGGCCCGGGCGCGTGCCGCGGCGACGACCCGTTACGGCGGTTTCTTCGACGGGGTGCCGACGTTCGTCAAGGACAACTCCGCCGTCGAGGGCATGCCGACGATGGAGGGCACCGACGCCTGGGACCCGCGGCCCGAGCCCGCTCACGGCGACTTCGCCCGCGTCTACCTGTCGACCGGCCTGGTGGCACTTGGCAAGTCCCAACTCTCGGAGTTCGGCTTCAGCGCCGTCGCCGAGCACAACCGCCTCGGCGCGGTCCGCAACCCGTGGAACACCGAGTACACCGCGGGGGCGTCGTCCTCGGGGGCCGGCGCCTTCGTCGCCTCCGGTGCGGTGCCCATCGCGCACGCCAACGACGGCGGTGGATCGATCCGCATTCCCGCGTCGTGCAACGGTCTGGTCGGGCTGAAGCCGTCGCGGGGGCGACTGCCGCTGGACGCCGACATGCGTCAGATGCCCATCAAGATCGTGGCCAACGGCGTAGTGACCCGCTCGGTGCGCGACACCGCCGCGTTCTACCGCGAGGCCGAGAAGGTCTGGCGCAGTTCCACACTGACTCCCATCGGCGACGTCACGCGGCCGGGGCGGGCGCGGCTGCGCATCGCGGTGTTCACCAAGTCGGTCAAGCGGGAGTGCAGCCCGGAGGTGCGCGAGCACACGCTGCGCACCGCCGAACTGCTCGAACGGATGGGGCACCGGGTCGACTACCTCGACGCGCCACCGGTGCCGGCCTCCTTCATCGACGACTTCCTGCTCTATTGGGCGCTGCTGGCCTTCGCCCTGGTGCGCGGGGGCAAGAGTCGCTTCGGCGAGACGTTCGACAGAGGCAAGCTCGACAACCTCACCCTCGGGCTCGAGGCGTTCGCGGCGGCCAACCTCCACCGGCTGCCGGTGGCGGTCGCCCGGCTCGCGACGCTGCGCCGCCGGATGCTGCCGCGGGTGCGCGACTACGACGTCCTGCTGACGCCCACTCTGGCCGAGGTGCCACCTCGCGTCGGGCACCTCGACCCGACCGCACACTACGACCAGATCGTGGAGCGGCTCGTCGACTGGGTGGCGTTCACCCCGTTGCAGAACGTCACCGGTGATCCCGCGATCTCGCTACCGCTGGGCCACTCGACCGGCGGATTGCCCGTCGGCATGATGTTTAGCGCACGGATGGGTCACGAGGCCACGCTGCTGGAGTTGGCCTACGAATTGGAGGAGGCCGTGCCCTTCACGTCCATCGCCGCCGCCGTCGCTGCGGAATCCGACGCCGGATCACGCTGATCGGCAACAGTTTTCATCTGAAGTCGCTTCGGGCTCGACGGAATCCGTCGACGCCGTGACACAGCACCGTAATCGAGCACGCGCGTAGTTAACCTTCCGGACATCACGGGTGGCAATTAAAGAAACACGGCGACCTGACCATCGCCTGTGTGGACTCCGCTGCGCCGACGACCGCTCGACCACCGGCAATAGCCGCTGCGTCCGGTAACACCTTTGGGTACTTGGTTCGGTTCGCGCTGGCCAACATTCGGCGCCGACCCGAACGGTTCGTGCTCTCCGTCCTCGGCATCGCCCTGGCGATAGCGTGCGTCACGATCGTGCGGACCATCTCTTCGAGCTTCGCCATCACCGGCGCCGACTCGGTGACCGACGTCCTCGGTGGTGCCCAACTGTGGGCCGTACCCGCCGCAGGGGTGCACTTCGACCCGGACGCCCAGGCGCTGGTCGCGGACGGCGCGGCGCCCCAGCTCGTGCTGCCCCCGGGGTGGCGCGGCGTTCACACGCTGTCCGGGCTGACGACAGTCGACGGCAACGCCGTCTCGCTGCGCGGTGCCGACCAGATGTCCTCGGGCCAAACGACGATGGGGTCGGCGCTGGCCGACCGCCTCGGGGTGGGGTCCGGAGACCGGGTGGAGATAGGCGGTCAGAGTTTGGTGGTCGACGTCGTGGGGGACGGGCAGTCCGCCGTCGTCTCGACTGACCTGGCGCGATCGGTCGTCGGCGAAAAGGGGTGGTGGACGGTGTTCGCGCCGGACGGCCGTGACAAGGACCGCACGCTTGCTCAATCCTTCGGTGCGGCAACCGGTCTTCCGTTCACCGCCGACCCCTCAATGCTCCCCGATGCCAGTGGCGCCGGCCTGATCTACGACACCGTCGGCGGCAACGGGCCGCTGACGTTCGAGCAGAAGTTCTCGGCGTTGTTCTCGGGCAAGGTGACCAGCTCGACGTTGGGACTGATCTCGACCATCGGGCTGGGGCTCGGATTCGTCATCGCGGTCTCGTCGTTCCTGGCGGCCGTGCAGGAGCGCAAGCGGGAATTCGGCATCATGTCCAGCATTGGTCTCGCCGACGAAGTGCTGTACTTCTTCCTCGTCGAGTCGGCGATCGTCTTCGTCGTCGCCTACGTGGTCGGCATCGCCGCCGCGGGGGCCGCCGTAGCCCTGGTGATTCCGGGAATTGCGACCCCGACGGCGTGGCTGCAGGCCAGCGCGATGGTCGCCGCGTTCCTCCCGGCCATGGCGATCGTCGGAGCGTTGGTTCCGGTCCATCGACTGCTGCAGCAGCGACCCGTCGACCTGTTGGGAGACCGCTAGACATGTTGAGCAAGGGTCTGGCCTACGGCTGGCTCGCCGCCCGCCGGCGGATCGGCGAGATGATCCTGCCCGTGGTCACCACGGCCACGGGTGCGTTCCTCGTCGTCCTGGTGTTCGGAATGCAGGACGGCATCCGGGCGCAGTCCGCGTCACTCGGACACGCCGACGAGATCGGCCGGGCGGTCGTTCTGATCGCGGTGACCGTGTTGCTGGTAGGCGTCGTCGAGGTCGCGGTGGCCACCACCAGGACCGTCGCGCACCGCACCAAGGAACTCGGGGTGCTCGGCGCCAACGGCGTGCCCCGCACGCCCGTCGTCGCGGCGCTGCTCGTCGAGCCGTTGGTGGCAGCCGTCCTCGGCGCTCTCGTCGGCGCCGCTCTCGCGGCCGTCGTCGTATTGGGCCTCGGCGCAACCGGTTTCGTGCCCACCGGAGTCGAGGTTGGCGGACTGCTCCTGGGGTCGGGCATCGCCCTGGTGGTCAGCATCGTCGCCGCGCTGGTCACCAGCGTGGTACCCACGTGGACCGCAGCGTCGCGGCCACCCATTCGCTCTCTTTCCGGTGGAGGTTAGTTCATGACGGTCGTCAACGACGAGAACACCGCGGCCGACGCCGCGACGGTCCCTTCGCCCAGCGGGCCGGCCGCACCGGTCATCGAAGTCTCCGACGTGTGGAAGCTGCACCAGCTGGGCGACGAGGTGGTCAAGGCCCTCGTCGCCGCCGACCTGACGGTGATGCCCGGGGAGTTCGTCTGTCTGATGGGGCCCAGCGGTAGCGGAAAGTCCACGCTGCTCAACATCATCGGCGGACTGGACCGACCCACCAAGGGATCGGTTAGCGTCGCGGGGAAGGACACGGGCAAGCTCACCGAGAGCCAGTTCGCCGCGCTGCGACACGACACCATCGGCTTCATCTTTCAGAGCTACAACCTGATCCCGTTCCTCTCGGCGGTCGAGAACGTCGAGCTGCCACTGATGTTCGAGCCCTACGATCGGAAGTCCTTGCGCACCAGGGCCATGGAGCTTCTCGAGCTGGTCGGCCTGGGTCACCGGGTGCATCACCAGCCCACCAAGATGTCCGGTGGTGAACAGCAGCGCACGGCCATCGCGCGTTCGCTGATCAGCAACCCGACGCTCGTCCTCGCCGACGAGCCGACGGCGAACCTGGACCACAAGACGGGCGAGACGGTCGTGCGGATGCTGCGCGACCTGTGCTCGACCATGGGCGTCACCGTCGTCGCCAGCACCCACGACCCGATCGTCGCCGAAGAGGCCAGTCGGGTCGTCCGGATGCGCGACGGCCAGATCGTCGACTGATCCTCCCCACCCCGACCACACCGAAGGAAACCACTGTGACTCAAGAAATGGAAGCGCGGCCGTCGGGCACCGCCGAGCGCGACGCGCTGATGACGACCGAGCTCGTCCCCGAACAGATCCTGCCCAAGGTGATGAGCACGTTCGGCCTCACCGCGGCATACGTGTTCATCATCTGCTGGATCACCGGATCGTCGGTGATGGCCGCCGGAGGCTGGACGGCGATCCCCATGTGGGTGCTGGGCATCATCAGCTTCCTGGTGCCCGCCGGCATGGCCGTCGTCGAACTCGGCAACCTGTGGCCCGGGCAAGGTGGGGTGTACATCTGGGCGCACCGCACCATGGGTGAAACTTGGGGATTCATCGGCGGATACCTGTCCTGGGTGCCGGTGATCCTCAACGCCGCGTCCTCGCCTGCGGTCGTGCTGCAGTTCCTGCTGCTGGCGTTCCACACCGAGCTCGGGTTGACGACGAGCATCATCCTGCAGCTGGTGATCCTCTGGACGGTGGTCGGACTGGCGCTGGCCAAACTCGCCGCCAACCAGAAGATCATGAACGTCGTCTTCGTCGTCTACGGCGTGCTGACGCTGACCATCTTCGTCTGCGGTCTGCTGTTCGCCGTCAAACACGGCTCGGCCACCCCGTTCGACTGGCACGAGGCGACGGTGCCCAACTTCGCCGTCGCGGGTTTCCTCTACGGCACGGTGCTGCTGTACCTGCTCGGCGTCGAGACGCCGTACAACATGGGCGCGGAGTTCTTGTCGGTACGCAAGAGCGGTCCGCGGATGATCCTGTGGGGTTCGACCGCGCTGGTGGCCATCTACCTGCTGACGACGCTCGGCACGATGATGGCGCTGCCCGGGGACAAGATCGACCCCGTCACCGGAGTCATCGCCGCGCTCGGAGTCTCCGGCTTCCCCGGCCTCATGGAGATCTGCGCCATCGTGCTCGCGGGCATCATCGTGGTGGCGTTGATGACCTACCAGGTGGCCTACTCCCGGTTGATCTTCGTCTCCGGGCTGGAGCGGCACCTGCCGCGCATCTTCACCCATCTGAACCCGCGTACCCGAAACCCGGTGACGGCCATCCTCATTCAGGGCGTGCTGTCCTCGCTGATCCTGGTCGGGCTCTACTCGCAGAGCAGCATGGCCAACGTCACCATCTACCTGCAGGGCGGTCTGAGCACCGTGTGGTTGCTGTCGGGCTTCTTCTTCCTGATTCCCGTGGTCATCGCGCGCAAGAAGTACGCCGACCGCTACGTCAACGAGAAGTTCTGGCGCATCCCCGGCGGCATGGCAGGCGTATGGGCGGTCGTCGTCGTCGGTTCGATCGGCACCATCGCCGGCGTCTACTACTCGTTCGTCACGCCGTGGATCGACGTGCCGCAGGCCACCTGGATGACGTGGGTCGGCGGCATCAGCGTGGGCATGTTCGCCCTCGGCCTGATCGTCTTCGTCTTCGGCAAGCGCTCGGCCCAAAAGGTGAGCAAGGAGGACTCGTTGGCGCACTTGGCCGTCTTCGACCTCACGAAGTCCGAATCAACCACAGACAAGGTCTGAACACATGACACTCGACAGCACCACTCGAAGCGCCGACGCCACCGCGGGCTCGACGAGCTATCCGCTGGACCCGCTGACGGGGGAGGAGATCCAGTCCGCGGCGGCCATCGTCATGGCATCCGAATTCGCCTCGCCTACGCTGAAATTCGTGATGATCCACCTCGCGGAACCGGCAAAGACCGCCGAGTTGACCTTCTCGGGCACCGACATTCCGCGCTGCGCGTTGGCGACGATGTACGACGCCGCGGCGAAGATGGTCTACGAGGCGATCGTCGACCTCGGCGCGAGCATGATCGAATCGTGGAAGGCGATCCCTGGCCGCTTCCCGTCCTACCTGGTCGAACACATGACCGGGGTGGAGGAGAAGGTTCGCGAGGACCCGCGGTGGCAGGAGGCGATGCGCAAGCGCGGCATCACCGACTTCTCCCTGGCGATGATCGACCCCTGGCCGGCCGGTTACTACGGGACCGGCGACCACTACGACAACTCGCCGCTGATCTGCCGACCGCTGACGTTCATGCGGGCGGCACCGTCGGAGCACGGGTACGCCCGTCCCGTCGAGGGATTGATCGTCACCTTCGACCTCGACCACATGGAGATCCTCGACATCGAGGACCACGGTGTGGTGCCGATGCCGCCGACGGCCGGAAACTACGACCCGCGCTTCATGTTCGACGCGAACAACCGGCCGGCGTTCACCGAATTCCGGTCCGACGTCAAGCCGATCGAGATCACCCAGCCCGAAGGCCCCAGCTTCACCGTCGACGGGTGGCACGTCACCTGGCAGAAGTGGTCGATGCGCATCGGCTTCAACCCGCGCGAGGGCGTCACCGTGCACGAGGTGACCTACACCGACCGCGGGGAGACCAGGCCGATCCTCTACCGGGGATCGCTCTCGGAGATGGTGGTTCCCTACGGCGACACCTCGCCGACGCACTGGAACAAGAACGTCTTCGACATGGGCGAGGTCGGGATGGGCTTCTCGGCCAACCCGCTGACCCTGGGGTGTGACTGTCTCGGCGAGATCCACTACTTCGACGGCACGGTCAACGACTCCGACGGCAACGCCGTCACCATCCCGAACGCGATCTGCATGCACGAGGAGGACTACGGGATCTCTTGGAAGCACACCGACTTTCGCACCGGTGAAGTCGAGGTGCGTCGGTCCCGGCGTCTGGTGGTGTCGATGATCTGCACCGTCGGCAACTACGAGTACGGCTTCTTCTGGTACTTCTACAACGACGCGTCGATCGAGGTCGAGGTCAAGCTGTCGGGCGTGCTCACCACGGGTTCGATCGCCGAGGGCGAGGTTCCGCGCTGGGGCAAGCTCGTCGCACCCGGCATCTACGGCCCCAACCATCAGCACTTCTTCAACTTCCGCCTCGACATGAGCGTCGACGGGCCGGGAAACAGTGTGTACGAGGTGGATTCGATTCCCGAGCCCGACCCGGCGCTCAACCCGCACAAGAACGCCTGGATCACCCGCGACACCCTGGTCGAATCCGAGGCCAAGGGTGCCCGGGACTGGGACTGGAACACCGGCCGGTACTGGAAGGTGACCAACCCGTCCAAGACGAATGAACTCGGCAGTCCGACGGCCTACAAGCTGGTGCCGCGCGAGATCGTTCCGGTCATGGTGCAGGAGGGTTCCTACATCTACGACAGGGCGAAGTTCGTCCAGCACAACCTGTGGGTGACCAAGTACGAACCGGGGGAGATGTACGCCGCCGGCGACTACATGTATCAGTCGGCCGACGCCCAGGGCCTGCCGGAGTTCATCGCCGACGACGCTCCGCTGGAGGACACCGACGTGGTGCTCTGGTACACCCTGGGCGCTCACCACATCGTGCGGCCGGAGGACTGGCCGGTGATGCCCTGCGCGTACGCGGGCTTCCATCTCAAGCCCATCGGCTTCTTCGACGGCAACCCGGCGCTGGACCTCCCGCCGTCACCGCCGAAGGCATGCCACGCCGCACACCACGCGGGTCTGCCGGTCGCGGAGCGGGCGCTGGAGTCCTAGCTCGAGGGGTAGCGCTCACCCCTCCGTGCCCCCAATCCAGCCGTTTGGCAGGATTGGGGGCACTCGCGTGCGGACCGAAGGAGTGACATGGCGGAAACGGTCCTGGCGGACCCCAGTGAGCGACCGGGCTATTCGCGCGTCCTGCTCAAGCTGGGCGGGGAGATGTTCGGTGGCGGACAGGTCGGCCTCGACCCCGACGTCGTCGCCCTGGTCGCCCGGCAGATCGCCGAGGTCGTCCGCGGTGGCGTGCACGTCGCCGTGGTCATCGGTGGCGGTAACTTCTTCCGCGGCGCCCAGCTGCAGCAGCGCGGCATGGAGCGCAGCCGCTCCGACTACATGGGCATGCTCGGCACCGTGATGAACAGCCTTGCGCTGCAAGACTTCCTGGAGAAGGAAGGCATCGACACCCGGGTGCAGACCGCCATCACGATGGGCCAGGTCGCCGAGCCGTACATCCCGGGTCGCGCGCGCAGGCATCTGGAGAAGGGCCGCGTCGTGATCTTCGGAGCCGGCATGGGCCTGCCCTACTTCTCGACCGACACCACCGCCGCGCAGCGCGCGCTGGAGATCGGCGCCGAGGTCGTGCTGATGGCCAAGGCCGTCGACGGCGTCTACACCGACGACCCGCGCACCAATCCGGACGCCGAACTGCTCAAGTCCATCACCCACCGCGAGGTCATCGACCGCGGCCTGCAGGTTGCCGACGCCACGGCGTTCAGCCTCTGCATGGACAACCGCATGCCCATCCTGGTGTTCAACCTGCTCGTCGACGGCAATATCGCACGCGCAGTGGCGGGTGAGAGGATTGGGACGCTGGTCACCACCTGACGGGTGGACGACGGGAGTTCATTCCGGGACGAGCGACACGGACGGGAGACGATGAAGTGATCGACGAAACCCTCTTCGAAGCCGAGGAGAAGATGGAGAAGGCGGTCTCGGTCGCCCGGGACGATTTGTCGTCCATCCGCACCGGTCGCGCCAATCCCGGCATGTTCAACCGGATCAAGATCGAGTACTACGGCTCGCTGACGCCGATCACCCAACTCTCCAGCATCAACGTGCCAGAGGCTCGGCTCGTCGTCATCAAGCCCTACGAGGCGAACCAGTTGCGCCCCATCGAGGACGCGATTCGCAACTCCGATCTCGGCGTCAACCCGGGCAACGACGGCAACGTCATCCGGATCTCGATCCCTCAGCTGACCGAGGAGCGTCGCCGCGATCTGGTCAAGCAGGCCAAGGCCAAGGGCGAGGACGCCAAGGTCACGGTGCGCAACATCCGCCGCAAGGCCATGGAGGAGCTCGCCAGGATCAAGAAGGACGGCGAAGCGGGTGAAGACGAGGTCGGGCGCGCCGAGAAGGATCTGGACAAGAGCACCCAGACCTACACCGCGCAGATCGACGACCTGGTCAAGCACAAAGAAGGCGAGCTGCTGGAGGTCTAGGTCGCAGCAGACCTGACCTTCAGCGACAGCACGGTGGCAGACACCGACACGGCGTCCACCGACGGACCCGAGAGCCCGGCGCCCAAGAAGAAGGCCGGCCGGGCCGGACGCGACCTCCCCGCCGCGATTGGCGTCGGAGCGTTCCTGGGCTTCGGCGTCATCGCGATCCTGGTGTTCGCGCCGCTGGGCTGGGTCCCGGTGGTCGCGGTCGCGATGGCCGTCGCCACCCACGAGGTGGTGCGCCGGTTGCGGACCGCGGGCTACGCCATCCCGATCGTCCCGCTGCTCGTCGGCGGCCAGGCCATCGTGTGGTTGACCTGGCCGTTCGGCCCCGCCGGGGCGCTCGGCGCGTTCGGCGCCACGGTCGTGGTGTGCATGATCTGGCGGCTGCTGTCCGGCGGGCTGAAGAATCCGCCGCAGAATTACCTCCGAGACGTCACCGCGACGATCTTCCTCGCCGCCTGGATTCCGCTGTTCGGTGCGTTCGGCGCGTTGCTCGTCTACCCGGAGGACGGCCGCTGGCGCGTGCTGTGTCTGATGCTCGGGGTCGTGTTCAGCGACATCGGCGGCTACGCGGCGGGCGTGCTGTTCGGCAAGCATCCGATGGTGCCGGCGATCAGCCCGAAGAAGTCCTGGGAGGGTTTCACCGGTTCCTTGATCTTCGGGACGGCCGCCTCGGTGCTCGCCGTCGCGTTCCTGCTGGAGAAGCCGGCCTGGGTCGGCATCCCGCTCGGTGTGATGCTCGTCCTCACCGGCACCCTCGGCGACCTGATCGAATCGCAGGTCAAGCGGGACCTGGGAATCAAGGACATGGGCACCCTGCTACCCGGCCACGGGGGTCTGATGGACCGGCTCGACTCGGTCCTGCCCTCGGCCGTCGCGGTGTGGGTCGTCCTCACGCTTCTTGCCTGACGCCCGGGAGTTCACCCAGCAGGCCAGCGCTCCGAGCACCAGGCCCACCCCGACGCCGACGTCGACTCGTTGCCCGAGCATCAGCCAGGACAGCACGCCGGCGACGGCGGGGATGACACAGAACAGCATCGACACCGCGGCCGCACCGTGCAGGTTGATCGCCCGAACGTAGAGCGAGACCCCCAGTGTCGCGTTGAGCAGCACCACGCCCACCATGCCCACCACCGCATGCGTCACGTCGTGCACCACGAAGGGCGTCGCGAGGCTCAGGGCGACCGCCGGGATCGCCGCCACCGCGTTCTGCACGGCGGTCGAGGCGCGAAAGTCGACGTCGGCGCAGAATCGTTGCTGATAGACCCCGCCTGCCGCCAGCCCGCCCAGCGCGACCAGGAGCAGCAACACCGCGGGGTCGACGCCGTGCTGGGCGACGAGTCGGCTTGCGCAGGCCGCGAGCACCGCGACCACTCCGAGCACCAGCGCCAGGATGCGCAGCGGCGTCAGCCGGTCCTTCAGGAAGGCCGCGGCGAGCATTGCCGTCGCCACGGGGTTCATGGCGACGACCACGGCGCACAACACGGCCGGCGCCCCGTGCTCGATGGCGACGTACATCGCGCAGAACTGCGTCGCCTGCATCAGCAGACCCGTGACCGCGACGTGGCCCAGCGCCCGGCCCCGTGGCCAGCGCACACCGACGACCTTGGCCCAGCTGCCGAGGATGAGTCCGGCCAGCACGAACCGCACTGCGACCACCGTCATCGGCGACATGGCGTTGACCGCCAGGTTCCCGATCGGATACCCCAGGGCGTAGAAGAACGTCACGGCCGCAGCCGTCGTCATGGGCATGCGCGTGGGGGACATGGCTTTCATCGTGGCGACTGCCCGGCGTCACGGTCCAACGAATTTCGGCGATCGTGATCGATCACGGTTGCTGATCGATCTACCGGGCGGGGCGGCCTCCCGTCGCCGTTTGACCCGATCTTTGATCGTCGCTGCTGATCGGAGTACCTTGGCGGGGTGAGTCAGGTCCTGGACATCGCGCCCTTGCGCAGCGTGGTCGCCGTCGCCGACTGTGGTGGATTTCACCGTGCCGCGACCGTCCTGCACCTCACCCAGTCCGCCGTCAGCCAGCACGTCCGGCGCGTCGAGGCGGTCGTCGGGGGACCGGTCGTGGAGAAGTCGGGCCGCGGCGTCGCCTTCACCGAACTCGGTCACCGGCTGCTCTTCCACGCCCGGACGATCCTCGCCGCGCATGACGCCGCACTCGCCGATCTCGGCGCCGCCGAGGAACGACTCCTGGTGATCGGTGCGACCGAGCACGGCGCCGACGTCATGCTGCCCGGTTTGACCGCCGCGCTAGGGCAGCGGCTGCCGCAATGGCGACTGCGATTCCGGCTGGACCGCAACGTCACTCTCGCCGACGCGATCGAGCGTGGCACCGTCGACCTGGCGGTGATGCTGGACGGCAGCGGCCTCGATCCGGCCAACGCATCGGGAATCGTTGCGCTGAAGTGGGTTTCGGGCCGGAGCTTTACGATGCCTGCCAATGACCCGCTGCCCGTGGTGATGTTCTCCGAGCCGTGCACGCTGCGCGAGCCGACGTTCTCGGCACTCGACCGCATGGGCATGCCCTACCGGATCGCCGCCGACAGTTCCGATTTGGCCGGGTTGTTCGCCGCGGTGCGGTCCGGCCTCGGGGTCGCGTTGTTGCCGATGATCGGACGGCTGCCCGACGGGCTGTGCCTGGCCGAGGGAATGCCTCCCACCAGCCGTGCGACGGTGTTCGTGCGGGGCCGCACCGGGGTGGACGCCAGTGCCCTGGCGGCCGTCGACGCAGCGGTTCGTGACGTCTTGAGTGAACAGGCCTGATAATGAGCGAGACCATGAAACTTCCGTTGGTTTTCGACGCGCCCTCGCGCGGGAAGCCCCCGCGCCACTTCGCCGACCTCGACGACGACGCGCGCGGCACGGCCCTCGCCGAACTCGGGCTGCCCGCGTTCCGGGGCAAGCAGTTGGCGAATCAGTACTTCGGCAGGCTCATCGCCGACCCCCACGCCATGACCGACCTGCCCGCCGCACTGCGTGAGCAGGTGGCCGAGGCGCTGTTCCCGCGGCTACTGGACGTGGTGCGCTCCATCGAATGCGACGGCGCGGAGACTCGAAAGACGTTGTGGCGCGCCATCGACGGCACCACCATCGAATCGGTGCTGATGCGCTACCCCAACCGCAGCACCCTGTGCCTGTCCTCGCAGGCGGGCTGCGGCATGGCCTGCCCGTTCTGCGCGACCGGTCAGGGCGGTCTGACGAGGAATCTCACCACCGCCGAGATCCTGGAGCAGGTCCGCGCGGCCGCGGCCGTCATGCGCGACGACCATGACGGGCGACTGTCGAACATCGTCTTCATGGGCATGGGCGAGCCGCTGGCCAACTACAACCGCGTCCTGGCGGCGGTCAAGCGGATCATCGCCCCGGCGCCGCACGGGTTCGGCATCTCGGCGCGCTCGGTCACGGTGTCGACGGTCGGGCTGGCGCCCGCGATTCGCAAGCTGGCCGACGAGCGGCTCGGCGTCACGCTGGCCCTGTCCCTGCACGCCCCCGACGACGAACTGCGCGACACCCTGGTTCCGGTGAACAACAGGTGGAACGTCGGCGAAGCACTGGATGCCGCAAGGTATTACGCGGACACCACCGGCCGCCGCGTGTCGATCGAGTACGCCCTCATCCGCGACGTCAACGATCAGGCCTGGCGCGGTGACCTCCTCGGCAAGAAGCTGCACGGCGCGCTGGGTCCGCTGGTGCACGTCAACGTCATCCCGCTCAACCCGACGCCGGGGAGCAAGTGGGACGCCAGTCCCAAGCCTGCCGAGCGCGAGTTCGTCAGACGCGTCCGCGAGCGCGGGGTGTCCTGTACCGTGCGCGATACCCGGGGTCGTGAAATTGCCGCTGCCTGCGGCCAACTCGCCGCGGAGGGCTAGCGAAACGAGGGAGCGATGAGACGGCTCAACGGCGTGGACGCCCTGCTGCTGTACACCGAAGCTCCCGAGATTCACATGCACACCCTCAAGATCGGGATCCTCGACGTCTCCGGTCTCGACGGGGCCTTCACCTTCGAGTTGTTCCGCCGAGTGGCCGAGCCACGACTGCTCGCGCTGACGCCGTTGCGCTACCAACTCGTCGACATTCCGCTCAGGCTTCACCATCCCATGTGGGTCGAGAATCCGGGCCTCGACTTCGACCACCACATCCGCCGGGTGTCGGTCCCGGCGCCCGGCGGCCGACGCGAGCTCGACGAGCTCATCGGCGAGATCGCCGGTACGCCATTGGATCGCGGCCGCCCGCTGTGGGAGATGTACGTCGCCGACGGCCTCGTCGGCGACCGGGTGGCGATCATCCACAAGGTGCACCACGTACTCGCCGACGGCGTCGCCTCGGCCAACCAGCTCGGCTGGGCCATCCAGGCCGATCCGCCCGAATTCCCCGCCCAGCCGATCCGCACCGAGCCGCGCGAGCGGACCAGGAGCGGGCTGGTGATGGCCGCCGGTCGCGACCACGCCCGGCAGATCCGCAGGCTCCCAAAGCTGATGGCCGACACCGTCGGCGGCGTCACCAAGGTGCGCCGTCGCGCCAGGGAACGCGGCTCCCACCCCGAGCTGGCGCCGAACTTCGCGCCCCCACCGACGTTCATCAACCACGTCGTGTCACCGACCCGCCGCTTCGCGACCGCGCCGATGGCGCTGGCCGACGTCAAGGAGACGGCGAAGACGCTTGGTGTCACCATCAACGACGTCGTGCTGGCCACCGTCTCGGGGGCGCTGCGGGAGCTGCTGCTGAAGTACGACGGTGCCGCCGATTCACCGCTGATCGCCGGTGTACCGGTCAGCTACGGCGACTCGGATCGGTTGGCGGGCAACGAGTTCACCTACATGACCCCGTCGCTGCCCGTGCACGTCGCAGACCCGATCGAACGGCTCCGGCTGACGGCGACCGCGACGGCGGTCGCCAAGGAGAACACCAACCTGCTCGGCCCCGGGCTGATCCCCAGCTGGCTCAACTTCCTCCCGCCGGCCATGGCGCCACCGGCGTTCCGCTGGCAGACCAAGCGGATGGAGTCGAGCATGTTCATGAACCTCACGGTCTCGAACGTGCCCGGGCCGAGGGAACGAGGCTCGTTCGGGGGAGCGGTGATCAGCGAGATCTATTCCGTCGGGCCGTTGGTTGCAGGCAGTGGCCTCAACGTCACGGTGTGGAGCTACGTCGACCAGCTCAACGTCTCGGTGCTGACCGACGATCTGACCACGGAGGATCCGCACGAGATCACCGACGCGATATTCCGGTCGTTCGTCGCCCTGCGCGGTGCGGCGGGCTTGTCCGAGGTGCTCACCGAGGTGGGCGACGCGATGCCGCTCGCAGCGTCGACTGTGTCGGGTTAGCGGGTCCAGCCACGGCGGCGCAGCCACCAGTCGCGGAACACGATGCCCCAGATCGTCAGGGCGAAGCCAATGAGGAAGATGTCCTCGACGTGGCCCTGGTGGTTGCCGCGCAACATGGCGAGCATGAAGAACCCGGCCAGGATGCCGCCGATCTGGATGGCGCGGTGGCTCTGCTTCGACCAACCCCACTCGGCCGACGGCACGTCTTCGACGTCGACGCCGGTATGCCGTTCGACCTCGGTGTTCGCCACGATAGCTCCTCAGGGGGTGCGGTCAACTGCGCCCATTCTGGCATACGACAGGGCGTCGTATTCAGCGGACGCCCTCGTATCGCCTCAGCGCCTCGAGGCGCTCGGCAGCGTGGTCGACCATTGGCTCGGGATAGTCGTCGCCCCCGCACTCGGGCACCCAGCGCTTGACGTAGGCGCCGTCGGGATCGAATTTGTTGCCCTGCGTCGTGGGGTTGAACACCCGGAAGTACGGCGCCGCGTCCGTGCCGCAGCCGGCCGCCCACTGCCAGCCGTGCTGATTGCTGGCCATGTCGCCATCGGTGAGCTGCTCGAGGAACCACCGGGCCCCCCACTGCCACGGCAAGTGCAGATCCTTGACGAGGAACGACGCGGTGATCATCCGCACGCGGTTGTGCATGAACCCGGTCTCGGCCAGCTGCCGCATTCCGGCGTCCACGATGGGGAAGCCGGTCTTGCCCGCCTTCCAGGTCTCGAAGCGCTTCTCCGCGTCCTTGTCCTCGTCGACCTCGATGCGGTCGAAGTTCTTGTTCCAGTTCCACCACGTGCTGTCGGGCCAGGCGTGCACGACGGTTGCGTAGAAGTCGCGGAAGGCGAGCTCGCGCAAGTAGGCCTGGGCGCCCTTTCCGCCGCCGAGATCCGCGGCCATGGTGCGCGGATGAATGGTGCCGAACTTGAGGTGCGCCGACATGCGGCTGGTGCCTTCGTGGTCGGGTCGATCGCGGTCGTCGGCGTAGTCCTCGAGCGCGGAGTTCACGAACTTCTTCCACGCCTTGCGCGCCGCCGCCTCCCCGGCCGGGTGGTCCAACTCGGCGTCACCCCTCGGAATGTCCACGCCGCCACCCACGTCGGCCGGGTCGATCCAGCGGGCCGACTTCGCCGTGGTCCGGGCGGGCGCTCGCCACCCGTGGGCCTTCCACGCCGCGTAGAAGGGCGTGAATACCTTGTACGGCGTGCCGTCGTCCTTGGTGACGCGGCCAGGGGAGACCAGGTACGGGGACCCGGACTCCTCGAGTGGCACGTCGCCGAGGGCCTTTCGGACGGCGTCGTCCCTGCGCTTGCCGAAGTCGAGGTAGTCGCCGGACACGTGGACGGAGGTGGCCTTGGTCTTCTTGACCAGTGCGGGAATGCGGTCCACGGGGTTGCCCTCGACGACCAGCAGCCGGCCGTCGAGTCCGTCGCGCAACTCTCGCAACGAGTCGTAGAGGTATTGCAGCCGGCGGGGGCCGCCCGACTGCTTGAGCCGGGGGTCGAGCACGTAGCAGGCCAGGACCTCCTGGTCACCGTCGGCGGCCTCGAGCAGGGCAGGCAGATCGTGCAGGCGCAGGTCGCGTCGAAACCACAGCAACGTTGGCATGCCCTTGATCTTCCCTGTCGCATGCTGCGGGAAAACGCTCAGGTGGACCGTCGTCAGGAATTGGACATCGTCCACTGCGACAATCCCACCATGACGCCGACGACCGACGACTATCCCCGCGACATGGTGGGGTACGGGCCGCATCCGCCGAATCCGCACTGGCCCGGTGGCGCTCACCTCGCCGTGCAGTTCGTCCTCAACTACGAGGAGGGCGGCGAGAACAACGTCCTGCACGGTGACGAGTCCTCCGAGACGTTCCTTTCGGAAATCATTGGTGCACAGGCGTTTCCAAATCGCCACATGAGCATGGAATCGCTCTACGAGTACGGTTCGCGGGCGGGTCTGTGGCGCGTGTTGCGGATGTTCGACGACCGCGGCCTGCCGTTGACCATCTTCGGTGTGGCGACGGCGCTGGCCCGCAACCCGGAAGCGGTGGCGGCCTTCCTGTCGCGGGGCGACGAGATCGCCTGCCACGGCCTCAAGTGGCGGAGCTATCAGTTGGTCGACGAGGAGGTCGAGCGCGTCGAGATGGCGGAGGCGGTGCGCATCCTGACCGAGCTGACCGGGGAGGCCCCGTTGGGCTGGTACACCGGCAGGGATTCACCCAACACCCGTGCGCTCGTCGTCGAACACGGTGGCTTCCTGTACGACTCGGACTCCTACGCCGACGACCTGCCGTATTGGACGACGGTCTCGGGCCGCGACCACCTCGTCGTGCCCTACACGTTGGACACCAACGACATGAAGTACGTCGCCGCGAGTGGGTTCCCCTCTGGCGGGGAGTTCTTCACCTATCTGCGCGACGCGTTCGACGTCTTGTACGCCGAGGGTGTGGCGGGCGCTCCGAAGATGTTGTCGGTAGGCCTGCACTGTCGGCTCGCCGGACGGCCCGCGCGCATCGCCGCTCTCGGCCGGTTCCTCGACCACGTGCAGGCTCACGACGGGGTGTGGATTCCGCGCAGGGTGGACATCGCCCGGCACTGGCGGGAGAACTTCCCGCCGCCGGGCTAGCACACAGGGCCGACATTTCTGGGCGTCAGGTTGGGGTTGTCCACAGTGCGGCGTTCATCCACAGAACGCCTGTAGCAGAACGTTTTTCGTCAGACCGTCGCCGTAAACTGGGTTCATGTTCGACGACTTGGTGGACGCGACGACTGGCACCCGCGGTGCCGGGGCGCTGTCGTCGTGGGCGCGGGTGGAGAACGCGGCCTGCGCTCAACGGGTGGCGACGATGGCCGCGATGCTCGACGAGGCACATGCCGCCTCCGGGTCCGCCGATCGCGACCAGTGGTGCCTGGACAACCTCGACGCCGTCGCCGCCCACATCGGCGCCGCACAGAACATCACTCCCGGCACCGCCTCCCACCAGCTGTTGGTCGCGGTGGCGTTGCACGACCGGTTCCCTCGCGTGGCTGCCGTGTTCGCGGAAGGGTTGATCACCTATGCGTTGGTGAAGACCGTGGTGCACCGCGGCGCCCTGGTGATCGACCCCGATGCCCTGCGTGCACTCGACGGCCTGCTGGCCGAGGCGTTCGGGGACTGGGAACCGCGGTCGGTCGACAAGACCGAGAAGGCCATCGACGTCTCCGTGGCGCAGGTCGACCCGCACGCGGTGCGGCGGGACGAGACCAAGGCACGAGGCCGGTCGGTTGAGGTGCGCATCGAGGAGGACGGCAGCGGCCTGGCCACGGTGTTGGCCACCCTGTTCGCCCACGACGCCAAGGCGTTCCAGGCACGACTGAAGAACCTGGCCGCCACTGTCTGCCCGGATGATCCCCGGACCGCCGACCAACTCCGCGCCGACGCCATCGGCGCCATCGGGACCGACCGTATGGCCTGCCTGTGCGGCAACGACGACTGCCCGGCCGCCCAAGACCCGCCCGCCACGGGCGTGGTGGTCTACGTCATCGCCAGTGAAGACACGCTGGCCGACCCGGCGCCTGGGCCGTCAGCGCCGAGGCACGAAACACCTGCGCCGCCAACGGAGACCCCCGCGGACACCGACGAGCCCACCGCGGCCGCCGAGCGAGCAGCCATCGACGGGGAAGAACCACCGCTATTCGACAAACCCCTTCGCGACCTCACCCTCACCGAAGCGATGACCCCAACTCCCGCTCGGCTGGCCTCACTACGCCCCGCGGCGTTGATGGGCGGCCAATTCCTTCCCGGTGCTCTTGCCTGCCGCGCCACCATCGGGGCGACCATCACCCGGATCGTGCACCCTGGACAAGCCTCACCGGAGAACCGGTACCGACCGTCGAGGAAGCTGGCCGACTTCGTGCGCTGCCGCGACATGACGTGCCGCTTCCCGGGCTGCCGCGTGCCCGCCAGCCAGACCGACATCGATCACACGATCCCGTGGCCGCATGGCCCCACGGCCGCGTCCAACCTCAAGTGCGTCTGCCGTCGACACCATCTGCTCAAGACCTTCTGGGGTGGTGAGAATGGTTGGCGGGACAGGCAACTCGACGACGGCACCGTCATCTGGACCGCACCCGACGGCAAAGAGTTCGTCACCACGCCGGGCAGCCGACTGCTGTTCCCCGAACTGAGCAGACCCACCGCGACGGTCACGACCACCGGGCGACCCACGCCGCACACCGCCGGGCTCACCATGCCGCGGCGCAGAATCACCCGCGCCCGGGATCGCGCCGATCGCGTCCGATACGAGCGCCAACGCAACGAGGCGGCCCAGGCCTGAGCCCGGACCGCCCCGTCGGCGAACTGGTGTTCTTACATCGCCGGGGGAGCCGGAGGCATCAGAACGGTGTCGATCATGTAGACCGTGGCGTTGGCGGTCTGCACGCCACCGCACACCAGGCCTGCGTCGTTGACCTTGAGCTCGGGGCCCATGCCGGTCACGGTGACCTCGCCACCCTCGACCGTCTTGTGCGTGCCGACGACCTGCTCGGGGCTCAGCCGACCCGGAACCACGTGGTAGGTCAGGATGCTGGTCAGCAGCGGCGCGTCGACCTTGAGCTTGTCGATGGTCGCCGGATCGATCTTCTTGAACGCGTCGTCGGTCGGGGCGAACACCGTGAACTCACCGCTGTTCAGCGTGTCCACCAGGTTGACCTCGGGGTTGAGCTGACCCGAGACCGCCGCGGTCAGCGTGGTGAGCATGGGGTTGTTCGACGCGGCCGTGGCGACCGGGTCCATCGACATGCCTTCGACCGACCCGGGTCCGGTCGGAACTTCCTTGGCGTAGGCGGCACAGCTGTTGCCGACGAGGCCCTCGGCCGGTGCGGCCTGTGCGATGCCGGTGGAGGTCAGCAGTCCGGCAACGGCCAGCGCTGCGATCGAGGTGCCGGTGACGGCCTTCTTGGTCTTGTCAGTAAGTTTCACGGGATTCGACTTCCTTCGTTGGTGAAGCAGACACGGATGGTGTCCCGCCGCGTACGGGGGGATGTGCGGCGGGACACCGCCCGCGGGTTCTGTTGGAGCCGTTGTTACTTGGCGGGGGGCATCAAGACGGTGTCGACCATGTACACGGTCGCGTTGGCAGTCTTGACGCCGCCACACACCAGGCCGGACTGGTCGAACTTCAGGCCCTCGCCCTCACCGGTCACGGTCACCTCGCCGCCCTCGACCGTCTTGTGCTTGCCGGCGACCTGAGCGGGGCTCAGCTGACCGGGAATCACGTGGTAGGTCAGGATGCTGGTGAGCAACGGGGCGTCCGTCTTGAGCTTCTCGAGGGTCGCCGCGTCGATCTTCGCGAACGCGTCATCAGTCGGCGCGAGCACGGTGAACTGGCCACCGTTGAGGGTGTCGACCAGGTTCACGCCGGGGTTGAGCTTGCCGGACACCGCTGCCGTCAGCGTGGTGAGGAGCGGGTTGTTCGAGGCAGCGGTGGCCACCGGGTCCTTGGCCATGCCGGCCACGGAGCCGGCGCCCTCGGGCACCTTCTCGGCGTAGCCGGCGCAACCGGTGCCGACCAGGTCGGACGCGGGATCAGCGGTACCGGTCATGGGGGCGCTCGACGACGAGCTGCTCGCCACACTCGAGGAGATGCTGCTGGCACTGCTGGAGATCGAGCTCGCGGTCGAGCTGGCCTCTTCCTTCGAGCATGCGGCGGTGCCCATGACGGCTACGGCGGTCAGGCCTAGCGCAGCAATCGCCTTGCGGTGTGCTGAGTTCATGACGTGATCACTCCAATGTGTCCGGGACGGCTCGTGCCGCCGTCCTCATCGGGCATTCGCCGTGACTGTGAACATGGATGGAATGTGAGCTGCGCCGTCATATCCGCGTCACATTCGGATCGCACTTTCGTCACGGAGCGGGTGACGCGGCACAATGGACCGGTGAACTCGGATCGCGTGCGCGTACTCGTACTTGGCAGCACCGGTTCCATCGGCACCCAGGCCCTCGAGGTCATCGCCGCCAACCCGGACCGCTTCGAGGTGGTCGGGCTCGCCGCAGGCGGCGCCAACCCCGATGTGCTGGCCCGCCAGCGCGCCGAGACCGGCGTCACCAACGTCGCGGTCGCCTCGACCGCCGCTGCCGACCGACTCGGGGACGTCACCTACGCCGGGGACGACGCGGCGACACGCCTGGTCGAGAACACCGAGGCCGACGTCGTCCTCAACGCACTCGTCGGCGCGCTCGGACTTCGCCCCACCCTGGCCGCCCTCGACTCGGGCGCACGGCTGGCGCTGGCCAACAAGGAGTCGCTGATCGCCGGCGGCCCCCTGGTGCTCAAGGCCGCGGCCCCCGGCCAGTTGGTGCCGGTGGACTCCGAGCACTCTGCCTTGGCGCAGTGCCTCCGCGGCGGCACCGCCGCCGAGGTCGACCGGTTGGTGTTGACCGCCTCGGGTGGCCCCTTCCGCGGTTGGCCCGCCGCCGACCTCGAGGGCGTCACCCCCGAGCAGGCCGGGGCTCACCCCACCTGGTCGATGGGTCCGATGAACACGCTGAACTCGGCCTCGCTGGTCAACAAGGGCCTGGAGTTGATCGAGACGCATCTGCTCTTCGGCGTGCCCTACGACCGGATCGACGTCGTGGTCCACCCGCAGTCGATCGTGCACTCGATGGTCACCTTCGTCGACGGCTCGACGATCGCCCAGGCCAGCCCGCCCGACATGAAGCTGCCGATCGCCCTTGCGCTGGGATGGCCGGCGCGCGTCCCGGGCGCGGCCAGGTCGTGTGACTGGACCACGGCCTCGACCTGGACGTTCGAGCCGCTCGACGACGACGTCTTCCCCGCGGTGGCCCTTGCGCGGGAGGCCGGCACCAGGGGTGGCTGCCTGACCGCGGTCTACAACGCCGCCAACGAAGAGGCCGCCGAGGCCTTCCTCGCCGGACGCATCCGATTCCCCGCCATCGTCCGAATCGTCGCCGAGGTCCTGCGCGGTGCCGACCAGTGGTCGGCGGAACCGGCTACCGTGGACGACGTACTCGCCGCTCAGGACTGGGCCAGGGCAGCCGCTGGCGTCGCGGTGAAGGAAGCAGCACGGGAGGTCGTAGCAACAAGATGATGTTCGCACTGGGCATTGTGCTGTTCGCACTGGCCATCTTGCTGTCGGTGGCGCTGCACGAATGCGGTCACATGTGGGTGGCGCGAGCCACCGGGATGAAGGTGCGCCGCTACTTCGTCGGGTTCGGCCCGACGCTGTGGTCGACGAAGCGCCGCAACCGACTCGGCTACACCGAATACGGCGTCAAGGCCGTTCCCCTCGGCGGCTTCTGCGACATCGCCGGCATGACGTCGGTCGAGGAACTGTCACCCGAGGACCGGCCGTACGCGATGTTCCGCCAGAAGGTCTGGAAGCGGGTCGCGGTGCTGTTCGCCGGTCCCGCGATGAACTTCGTGATCGGGCTCGTGCTGATCTACGGCATCGCGATCGTGTGGGGGCTACCCAACCTGCATCCGCCGACCACCGCGATCGTCGGTGAGACGGCGTGCGTCGCCTCTCAGGTCTCCAAGGAGAAGATGGGGGAGTGCACCGGTCCCGGTCCCGCCGCGGCGGCCGGAATCAAGCCTGGCGACACCGTGGTCAAGGTGGGCGACACCGACGTGAACACCTTCGAGCAGATGGTCGCCGCCGTCCGCAAGCTGAACGCGCCGACGCCGTTCGTCGTGCAGCGCACCGAGAACGGCCGCACCGAGGAATTCACCACCACCGTCGACGTCACCCAGACTCAGCGCTTCACCAAGGGTGACGCCGCCGCGCCTACCAAGGTCGGCGCCGTCGGCATCGCGGCCGCGAGCTTCGAGCCCACGCAGTACAACCCCCTCTCGGCCGTGCCCGCCACGGTCGCCTTCACCGGCGACCTGATGGTCGAACTCGGCAAGTCGCTGGCCAAGATCCCCAGCAAGATGGGTGCGCTCGTCGACGCCATCGGCGGGGGCGAGCGCGACAAGGAGACGCCGATCAGCGTCGTCGGCGCCAGCATCATCGGCGGCGAGACCGTCGACCACGGCCTCTGGGTGATGTTCTGGTTCTTCCTGGCCCAACTGAACTTCGTTCTCGGCGTGGTGAATCTGCTGCCGCTGCTGCCCTTCGACGGCGGGCACATCGCCATCGCCGTCTACGAGAAGATCCGCAACATGGTCCGCTCGGCGCGCGGCAAGGTCGCCGGCGCACCGGTCAACTACCTCAAGCTGATGCCCGCGACGTACGTCGTCCTGGTGGTCGTGGGTGGCTACATGTTGCTGACCGTCACAGCCGACCTGGTCAATCCGATCAAGTTGTTCCAATAGCGTGAAAAGGAAGTCATCATGACCGTCGGTCTGGGTTTGCCGGTACCGCCGCCGCCAACGCTGTCCCCGCGCCGCAAGACGCGTCAGCTGATGGTGGGCAACGTGGGTGTCGGCAGCGACTACCCGATCGCCGTGCAGTCGATGTGCACCACCAAGACCCACGACATCAACTCCACGCTGCAGCAGATCGCCGAGCTGACCGCCTCGGGCTGCGACATCGTGCGGGTGGCGTGTCCCCGACAGGAGGACGCCGACGCGCTGCCGGCGATCGCCAAGAAGGCCAACATCCCCGTCATCGCCGACATCCACTTCCAGCCGAAGTACATCTTCGCGGCGATCGACGCCGGGTGTGCCGCGGTGCGCGTCAACCCCGGCAACATCAAGGAGTTCGACGGCCGGGTCAAGGAGGTGGCCAAGGCCGCCGGGGCCGCCGGCATCCCGATCCGCATCGGCGTCAACGCCGGCTCGCTCGACCCGCGGCTGATGAAAAAGTACGGCAAGGCCACCCCCGAGGCGCTCGTCGAGTCGGCGCTGTGGGAGGCGTCGCTGTTCGAGGAGCACGGCTTCGGCGACATCAAGATCAGCGTCAAGCACAACGATCCCGTCATCATGGTCGCGGCCTACGAGCAGCTCGCCGAACAGTGCGACTACCCGCTGCACCTCGGCGTGACCGAGGCCGGGCCGGCATTCCAGGGCACCATCAAGTCGGCGGTCGCCTTCGGCGCACTGCTCGCCAGGGGTATCGGCGACACGATCAGGGTCTCCCTCTCGGCACCGCCGGTCGAGGAGATCAAAGTCGGCACCCAGATCCTGGAGTCGCTCAACCTTCGTCCGCGCGGGCTGGAGATCGTCTCGTGCCCGTCGTGCGGACGTGCTCAGGTCGACGTCTACACCCTGGCCAACGAGGTGTCGGCGGGCTTGGAGGGCCTCGACGTCCCGCTGCGCGTCGCGGTCATGGGGTGCGTCGTCAACGGTCCCGGCGAGGCCCGCGAGGCGGACCTCGGCGTGGCGTCCGGCAACGGCAAGGGTCAGATCTTCGTCAAGGGCGAAGTCATCAAGACCGTGCCCGAACAGATGATCGTCGAGACGTTGATCGAAGAGGCGATGAAGATCGCGGAACAATCCGGGATCAATGATGCGGGCGGCGCACCCGTTGTGACCGTAAGCTGAAACCGACCCTGTGAGCAGGGTCACCGCCGCTGGTTCCTAGAAGGTTCAGATGTCCGCTCCGCCACTGTTTCGCCTCGCCGAGGAGCGACGCGTCACGGTGGTGCGTGACGCCATGATGGTGTGCCGCGTGCTGGACGAGGATCCGGTCGGTTCCTGCATGGTCGCCGCGAGGGTGGCCGACCACGGGGTGGACCCGACGTCGATCGGCGGCGAGATGTGGACGCGGCGGCGGCCGAGCGACTCGCTGTGCTTCGCCGGCGCCAACCTCATTCCCCTGCGCGGTGAGATCTCCGACCTCGTCGCCTTCGCCGACAAGGCCGCCAGCACGCCACGCCGCTGCTCGTCGCTGGTCGGGCGCACGGAGCTCGTCATGCCGATGTGGCACCGCCTCGAGCGGTCGTGGGGTCCGGCGCGCGACGTCCGCGAGCACCAGCCCCTGATGGCGCTGTCGGGCCCGCCGCAGTCTCCCGTCGACCCGGAGGTGCGCCCGGTGCGCATCGAAGAGCTCGACGCCTATCTGGTGGCGGCGGTCGACATGTTCATCGGGGAAGTCGGCGTCGACCCTCGGATGGGCGACGGCGGTCGCGGTTATCGCCGTCGGGTGGCCGGACTGATCACCGCGGGCCGGGCCTGGGCCCGTTTCGAACACGGCCAGGTGGTGTTCAAGGCCGAGGTGGGGTCGCAGTCGCCCGCCGTCGGTCAGATCCAGGGTGTCTGGGTGCACCCGGACTGGCGCGGCCGCGGTCTTGGCATCGCCGGTACGGCGGCGGTGGCTCGGGCGGTCGTGCGCAGCGGCCGGACGGCCAGTCTGTATGTCAACGGCTACAACACGATTGCGCGTGCGACGTACGCCCGCATCGGTTTCACCGAGGTGGGCACGTTCGCCACCGTGCTGCTCGACTGATCACGGGCCCGTTCCCGGCCAATCACGATTGCGTCTCGGTGCGCCTCCAAGGCTTGAGCGCTCGCGGCTTCTAACATCAGCCACAATGGCAACACGAACCTCATCCGCATCACGCGTCGCCGGGCTTCTCACGGTGCTCGCCCTGGTGGCGGCCGCCGGTGGGCTCAGCGCCTGCACCCCACGACCCAACGGGCCCGAACCGGTGGCGACGGCGTTCTTCACCGCGCTCGCCAAGGGCGACACCGGGGCTGCCGCCGACTTCAGCGACCATCCCGCCCAGGCGCGCGCCGCCCTCAACGCGGCGTGGGCCGGCCTGCAGGCGACCAAGCTCGACGCGCAGATCCTCGGCTCGAAGTACGCCGAGGACACCGGCAGCGTGACCTACCGATACACCTGGCACCTGCCGAAGAAGCGCACCTGGACCTACGATGGTCAGCTGAACATGGTCCGCGACGAGGGTCGCTGGGAAGTGCGTTGGAGCGCAACGGGTTTGCACCCCAATCTCGGCGAGAACCAAACGCTGGCGCTGCGGGCGGACGCCCCGCCGCGCGCGTCGGTGAACGAACGTGGCGGCAGTGACGTGTTGCGGCCCGGATTCCTGTACAACTACGCGCTCGACGCCAAGGCCGCGGGCGGCGACCTCATGCCCACGGCCCAGATCGTCGCCGACACGCTGCGCCGCTTCGACCCCACGATGGACGCTCAGCGCCTCGCCGAGACGGCGAGCTCGTCGGCCACCCCGCTGAACCTCATCACGCTGCGTCAAGCCGACCGTGACGCGGTGGCGCCTGCCATCGGGAATCTGCCGGGCGTCGTCATCACCCCGCACGCCGAATTGCTCGCGGTCGACGACCGCTTCGCGCCCGACATCGTCAACCAGGTCAAGAAGTCGGTGTCCGACGAGCTCGACGGCCAGGCCGGCTGGCGCGTGGTCAGCGTCAACCAGAACGGCGCCGACGTCGAGGTGCTCAGCGAAACTCCCGGCGCCCCAGCACCTTCGGTGACCATCAGCCTCGACCGGTCGGTGCAGAACGCCGCCCAGGACGCCGTCGACATGGTCGGCCGCAAGGCGATGATCGTGGCCATCAAGCCGTCGACCGGCGAGATTCTCGCCGTGGCCCAGAATGCCGCCGCGGATGCCGACGGACCCGCGGCGACCACTGGCCTCTACCCGCCGGGGTCGACGTTCAAGATCATCACCGCGGGCGCCGCGATCGACCGCGACATGGCAACGCCCAACACGCTTTTGGGCTGCCCCGGCCACATCGACATCGGGCAGCGGACCATCCCCAACTACGGCGGCTTCGACCTCGGCACCGTGCCGATGTCGCGGGCGTTCGCCAACTCCTGCAACACCACCTTCGCCGAACTGGCCAGCAAGATGCCACCGCGCGGCCTGACGACCGCCGCCGCGCAGTACGGCATCGGCACCGACTTCGTCGTCGACGGCATCAGCACCGTCACCGGAACGGTCCCCCCGACGGTCAACCTGACCGAGCGCACGGAGGACGGGTTCGGTCAGGGCAAGGTCCTCGTCAGCCCCTTCGGCATGGCGCTGGCCGCGGCCACCGTCGCCGCAGGCAAGACGCCCGTGCCGACCCTGATCGAGGGCAGGCACACCGAGGTGTCGGGTGACACGCCCACCATCACCCCCAAGATGGTCGACGGATTGCGGCCGATGATGCAGTTGGTGGTGACCAACGGCACGGCCAAGGAACTGAACGGCAGCGGGGACGTCCGCGGCAAGACCGGTGAGGCCGAGTTCGACGGCGGCTCGCACGCCTGGTTCGCCGGGTACCGCGGCGATCTGGCGTTCGCCGCGCTCATCGTCGGCGGCGGCAGCTCCGAGTACGCGGTGCGGATGTGCAAGGACATGCTCGGCGGGCTGCCCCCCGATTACCTGGTCTGAGTAGCCTGGTCCTCACGATGAGCAACTCCGACACGGGTGCCGAGGGCTTCGGCGGTCTTCGCATCTCGGACGCAGACCGCAACGGCACCCTGCGGCGCCTGCACAATGCGGTGGCGCTCGGGCTCATCGACATCGGCGAGTTCGAAGAACGGTCGGCCGCGGTGTCGCAGGCCCGCCTGCACTCCGAGCTCGGCGCGCTCGTCGAAGACCTGCCTGGCCCGGGTGCCATCGTCACGACCGCCACCGACCGCGTCGAACTGCGGGGCGTACTCGGGTCGCTCAAACGCCAGGGCGAGTGGATCGTGCCCACCAGGCTCTCCCTGGTGCGACGCATGGGTTCGGTCGACCTCGACCTCACCAAGGCGCGGTTCGCCGGGCCCATCGTCGTCATCGAGCTGGACATGAAGTTCGGGTCGGTGGAGATTCGGCTGCCCGACGGGGCGAGTGCGTCGATCGACGACGTCGAGGTGCTCGTCGGCAGCGCCCGCGACCACCGCAAGGACGCGCCCGCGGAGGGGTCCCCGCACGTCATCCTCACCGGCCGCAGCGTGTGCGGGTCCGTCGACATCCGCGGACCGCGAAAGTCGCTGTTCGGCAGGGGTTAGTTACCCTGGGAGGATGTCCGTTCGCACCGCCCTCCACCCCGGCGAGTTGTCCCCGACGCTGCCCGTGCCCAAGTCGATCCCGCGTCCCGAGTACGCCTGGAAGTCCGAGGTGCGCGAGGGCTCCGAGCCGTGGGTGCAGACACCCGAGGTGATCGAGAAGATGCGGGTGGCCGGACGCATCGCAGCCGACGCGCTCGCCGAGGCCGGCCGTGCGGTCGCACCCGGCGTCACCACCGACGAGCTGGACCGCATCGCCCACCAGTACATGGTCGACCACGGGGCCTACCCGTCGACGCTGGGCTACAAGGGCTTTCCCAAGTCATGCTGCACGTCGCTCAACGAGGTGATCTGCCACGGCATCCCCGACTCCACGGTCGTCCAGGACGGCGACATCGTCAACATCGACGTGACCGCGTACGTCGACGGCGTGCACGGCGACACCAACGCCACGTTCCTCGCCGGTGACGTGTCCGAGGAACACCGCCTGCTCGTCGAGCGAACCCGCGAAGCCACCATGCGCGCCATCAAGGCCGTCAAGCCCGGCCGTCAGCTCTCGGTCGTCGGACGCGTCATCGAGGCCTACGCACACCGCTTCGGCTACAACGTCGTTCGCGATTTCACCGGCCACGGCATCGGGGAGACGTTCCACAACGGACTGGTGGTGTTGCACTACGACCAGCCGGCGGTCGACACGGTCCTCGAACCCGGCATGACATTCACCATCGAGCCGATGATCAACCTCGGCGCGCTGGACTACGAGATCTGGGACGACGGCTGGACGGTGGCCACGGTGGACAAGAAGTGGACCGCCCAATTCGAGCACACCCTGGTGGTCACCGAGGACGGGGCCGAGATCCTGACGCTTCCGGAGTGAGCGGCGCGCTGCTGGTCGCGGGCACCACCTCCGACGCCGGCAAGTCGACGATCGTCGCAGGACTGTGTCGGTTGTTGGCGCGCAAGGGCATTCGCGTGGCGCCCTTCAAGGCCCAGAACATGTCCAACAATTCGGCCGTGACGGTCGAAGGCGGTGAGATCGGCCGCGCCCAGGCGATGCAGGCGCGGGCCGCGGGCCTGGAACCCAGCGTGCGATTCAACCCCGTCCTGCTCAAGCCCGGCGGGGACCGGACCTCGCAGCTGGTGGTCAAGGGACGGGTGGAGGGCACGGTCGCCGCCGGGGACTATTTCCGCCACCGCGACATGCTCGCCCGGGTGGTCGCCGACGAACTTGCCTCGCTACGCGACGAATTCGACGTCGTCATCTGCGAAGGCGCCGGGTCGCCAGCCGAGATCAACCTGCGCGCAACCGATCTGGCCAACATGGGCCTGGCGCGAGCGGCGAATCTTCCGGTCATCGTGGTCGGAGACATCGACCGCGGCGGAGTGCTGGCGCACTTCTTCGGCACCGTGGCGGTCCTCGAACCCGACGACCAGCGGCTCGTCGCGGGGTTCGTGGTGAACAAGTTTCGCGGTGATCCCACCCTTCTGACCCCTGGCCTGGACCAGCTCGAGCGGCTGTCCGGACGGCCCACCTACGGCGTCGTGCCCTACGACGACGGCCTCTGGCTCGACGCCGAGGACTCCCTGTCGGTGCAGGCCCACCGGATCGTGGGCATCCCCGAGCAGGCGCGCGGCACCGACACGTTGCGGGTGGCCGCCGTTCGGCTGCCTCGCATCTCCAACTCCACCGACGTCGAGGCGCTGGCGTGCGAACCCGGCGTGGTGGTCCGGTGGGTCACCGACGTCGCCGACCTCGCCGACGCCGACGTCGTGGTGCTGCCGGGCAGCAAGGCCACTGTCGCCGATCTGGCGTGGCTGCGGGACCGCGGGCTCGCCGACGGCGTGCTCGCCCACGCGGCGGCCGGCCGCGCCGTGGTGGGCGTCTGCGGGGGCTTCCAGATGCTGTGCGGCAGCGTCGACGACCCGGTCGAGTCGGGCCGCGGACGCGTCGAGGGGCTCGGTCTGCTCGACGCCGACGTCGTCTTCGCCGCGGAGAAGACCCTGCGGCACTGGACGACGCCGTTGCGGGGATACGAGATCCACCACGGTCAGGTGACCCGCTCGGCCGAGGAGTCCTGGTTGGGCATCGGCCTCCGCCGCGGCGCGGTGTACGGCACCCACTGGCACGGACTGTTCGACAACGACGAGGTGCGGCGGCAGTGGCTCGTCGACGCGGCCGCCGCGGCCGGTCGGCACGGATTCGTCGTCGCCGACGACGTCGACGTCGCGGGCCGGCGCGACGCACAGCTCGACGCGATGGCCGACCTGCTGGTCGAGCACCTCGACGTGGATGCCCTGCTGGACCTGGTCGACGGGGGAGCGCCGGCGCGCCCCGTGATCAGCTCCCGGCTCGACGGTGTCTGAGTAGCCTTGGAACATGGCAGCGACGTCGAAGCTCGTCGTCCTCGCGGCGGGTGTGGCCGTGTTCCTGACCAGTTGTGCGGTGAAGGGCACGCCCACCTGGCCCGGTGCACGTCTGAACGCGGCCGCACTCAGCGCCGAGGACTTCCCGCCAGGGGTCGAGTTCGACCGCATCGCGGAGCAACCCGGTCAGCCCGACGGGACTAACCGCCCGCCGCCGATGGCATCGGAACCCGCCGGCTGCACCGACGGGTTGACCCGCGACATCGCGGCGTCCGTCGACCGCGGACCGGGCAGTTCGGTCAAGTACGCCGTCACCTACGACGGCGCGCGGGTGGTCATGACGGTGCTGGCGGACACCTTGGACCTGAACCGGCTCGACGCCACCGCCACGCGATGCGAGGCGTACACGACGTTCTTCGACGCGGAGTCCCAACCCATCCAGATGACGACCACCAAGATGAGCTCACAACGGCCCCAGGCCTTGACCTACCGGCAGACCATGCAGCTGAGGGGAACCGAGAGCAGCGTGTACTTCACGTTCGAGAACGTGGGCGACTCGGGCATGTTCGGCATCGCGTTCCCCACGCCCAACCCCGCCATCGCCGTCAAAGCGTCGCTGCCGCAAACGTTCTTGGAGATCACGGCCCGGCAGGCCCAACGGCTCGGGTAGCGTGGCGCAATGCCATCGACCGTGCGCACCGTCGACGGGTTCCCGGCAACGGTCGACGTGTCAGGCCCGGACAAGGGCTCGGTCGTCGTCTTGCTGGGAGCCGCCCATCAAGGCCCGGCGGCCTACGACGCGATCTGTCAGCGCCTGCACACGGCGTCCCTCCGGACCGTGGTCATCGCGCCCGACCCGCGGTTGAGCGCCAAGGCCGTGGTGGGAATCCTCGACTCCGTCGGCGTGCGGTGGGCGCTGCTGGTCGGTGACCGCGTCGGGGGCGAACTCGCCTGGGAGCTGGCCGCCACCCGGCTGGACCGCTTCACCGGGCTGGTCGTCGTCGACCGTGGCCACCCCCGCGTGCCCGACCAGGCAGGAGAGGTCCGCGACGAGCGCTGCCCACCGGTCGAGGTGAACACCACCGCACTGGTCAGTTCCCCCGCGGCACGCAACGTGGCCAAGGCCAGCCAGCGCTACGTCTACGGGGACTACCGCATCGTGGAGTTGCTCGGCCGCCGCAACGCCCAGGAGTCCACGGCGCAGCTGGCCGCCGAGATCGTGCTGCGCACCAGCACCTGGTGACGTCGTCCTCGACCTCCTGTCGGCGATCTTCTCTATCCTCGGTCCATGGTGCCGCCCCCGGACCTCGTCCTGAACATCGGCGAGCTGGTCGCCGAGTTTGGCTCGGCGACGGTCAGTCGCGGTACCAGGTACGCCGACCTCGGCCGGGTCAGCGAGGCCGACTGGGACGAGGAGGACCTCGAGCTCACCGGTCTGTGTTCGGGGTCCGACGGCCACCGGTATCGGGTCGCCGCCGGATTCCAGCGCTCCGGTGAGGACCTGCGACTCGTCTGGGCCGAGTGCTCGTGCCCGGTGGGGGTCT
Organism: Mycobacterium yunnanensis; assembly: GCF_025823185.1. Classification (GTDB taxonomy): domain Bacteria; phylum Actinomycetota; class Actinomycetes; order Mycobacteriales; family Mycobacteriaceae; genus Mycobacterium; species Mycobacterium yunnanensis. Next base: position 657,250 of record NZ_JACKVK010000011.1, on the reverse strand, counting down.
ACTGCAAACACGCCGTCGCCCTGCTGCTGACCGCTGCCAGCAACCATCATTCGCCCGAGCAGGCCGCCGACCGGTGGCGAGTCGTCTTGAGCAAGATGCTCGACGAACTGACGCCGCAGGGCGCGGCCAACGCCGCACCCCTGGGCCTGGAGTTCTCCGTGACCCCGCCCAGTCGGTACCGGCCGCGCGCCGACATCGCGCTGCGCCCGGTCACCCTCGGCAAGCGTGGTACCTGGATTCGGGCCGGGGTCAGCTGGCAACGCCTGTCCTACCACGCCGCCGCCGGTGAATTCGACCGCGCGCAATACGACGCCCTGCGCGCGCTGGTCAGCGACGCCCAGCGCTCCGGCATCGTGCCGATCAACGACGTGGTGACGGTTTCTCGGGTCCCCGTGGGGTTTTGGGCCCGGTTGGCCGATGCGCTGGACGCCGGGGTCGCCGTCGTCGCGCACGGGAGCAGCGGCTTGACGGGCGTCGACCTGGTCAAGAGCGCGACGCTGCGGCTCGACTTCACGGGCGACGACACCGGCGGCGCGGCGATGTCCGTCACCATGATGGTCGACGGGGAACGCTGCCCGACCGACGCGGTCGGGCTCATCGGATCGCCAACGCCGCACGGGATGTACACGATCGTCGACGGTGTGCTGCGACTGGGCCGGTTCGATCCGGTGCCGGCCCGAACGGCACTGGATCTGTTGTTGCGCAACGAAGTCGTGCGGATCCCCGCCGACATGGTGCCGGAGTTCTCGATGGACGTGCTGCCGCGGTTGGTGGACGCCGCGCCGGTGGACGTGGCCGACGGGCTCTTCACCCCGCCGACCATCAGCGGCCCGACGGCCGTGTTGACGTTGACCACGACCCCCGGCGGCGTGCGAGCGTCATGGAGCACCCGGTACCTGGTCAACGATCGCCACCACGAGTTCGACCCGGACTCGCTGGCGGCACGCACGGGGTACCGGGACGCCGACGCCGAAGCCCTCGTGTGGGACGTCGTGGCGCCGGCCGTGCGGGCGGTCGCGGCGGCCTCTCGCACCTGGAAGCAGCAAGCCGCGCACCGTCTTCGGCAGCTGACCAACAGGGTCGTCACCGTCGCACTGGTCGAGGAGATGACTGCGATCGCCAGGTCCGAGGGTTCGGTCGCGGCCGCTGCGGCCGCGTCGCCGCAGACGTTGCGGTCGGGGGTCGACCTCACCCTCGCCGAGGCGGCCGTCCTGGTCGGCGAACTGTTGCCGGCTTTGGACTGCCGCGAGTCCTTCACCGTCGAGGTGGCCCAGGGCGTCCCGGACTTCCGGCCCGCCGACGGTGCGCCGCGGCTCCGGTTCGGCAACGACGGTGACGAACCGGTGCGCAACGACTGGTTCGATCTGGGCATCACGCTGACCATCGACGGGCAAGACGTCCCCATCGCATCGGTCATTGCCGAATTGGCCACGGGCGCAACGCACATGCTGCTGCCCAACGGGGTGTACTTCCCGCTCGACAGCCCGGAGCTCCTGCGGCTGCGCGAGCTGCTCGACGAAGCGCGTGCGCTCGGTGAGATCGACGGCGTCCGGGTGAACGCCGGATCCCACAACGTCACTCTGTGGGAGGAGTTGCTGGCCCTCGGCGTGGTCGACGAGCAGTTGGCCGCCTGGCATCGAAGCCTCGCGGCGAGGACGGCGGCGCGGCCGCCGGCACCGGTCGAGGTGCCCGCCGGGCTGGCGGCCACGTTGCGTGACTACCAGCGCGACGGCCTCGACTGGCTGTCGTTCCTGTGGGACAACCAGCTTGGCGGGGTGCTGGCCGACGACATGGGACTCGGCAAGACCGTGCAGACCCTTGCGCTCATCGCTCGCGTCGCCGAACGGGGAGCGCGACGGTTCCTGGTGGTGGCTCCGACGAGCGTCGTCACCAACTGGGTCGCCGAATGCGGACGGTTCACCCCGGGACTGACGGCCCTGGCGGTCACCAGCACCGAGGCCAGGTCCGGCACGTCGCTGGCGGAGCGGGCGGCCGGGGTCGACGTGGTCGTTACCTCCTACGCCATCCTGCGCATCGACTTTCAGGCGTACGCCGACATGGACTGGGCGGGAGTCATTCTCGACGAGGCGCAGTTCGTCAAGAACCACAACAGCAAGACCCATCAGTGCGTGCGCCGGCTCGACGCGCCGTTCAAGCTCGCCATCACCGGCACTCCGATGGAGAACAACCTGATGGAGCTGTGGTCGCTGCTCTCGATCACCGCGCCCGGCCTGTTCCCGTCCCCGGCGGTGTTCACCCAGCACTTCCGCAAGCCCATCGAATCCGGCACTGACCCCGAGCGGCTGGCCGTGCTGCGCCGGCGCATCAAGCCGGTGATGCTGCGGCGCACCAAGGGCCAGGTCGCCGGTGAGCTGCCCCCGAAGCAGGAACAGCTGCTGGCGCTCGACCTCGGCCCGAAGCACCGGCGCATCTACGACACGCACATGGCTCGCGAACGCCAGAAGGTGCTTGGCCTGCTGGGGGATTGGGAGAAGAACCGGTTTCAGATCTTCCGGTCGCTCACCCTGCTGCGACAGCTCAGCCTGCACGTGGGACTGGTCGACGAGTCGAAGATGGACGTCGCCGCGGCCAAGGTCGACTTCCTGGTCGAGCAGTTGCCCGAGCTCGTCGCCGAAGGGCACAGCGCGCTGGTGTTCAGCCAGTTCACCGGCTTCCTGGCCATCCTGCGCAACCACCTCGACGCGGTCGGGGTGCGCTATGCCTACCTCGACGGGTCGTCGAGCTCCCAGCAGCGCGACGCCGCGATCGCCGACTTCAGGTCGGGTGCCACCCCGGTGTTCCTGATCAGCCTGAAGGCCGGCGGTTTCGGGCTCAACCTGACCGAGGCCGACTACTGCTTCATCTGCGACCCATGGTGGAACCCGGCCGCGGAGGCCCAGGCGGTCGACCGGACGCATCGGATCGGTCAGACCCGTCCGGTCACGGTCTACCGCCTGGTCTCCGAGGGCACCATCGAGGAGAAGGTCGTCACGCTGCAGGAGCGCAAGCGTGAACTGTTCGCCGCCGTCGTCGACGAGGGTGACGTCTTCGGTTCTGCCATCACCGATTCCGACGTTCGCGAACTGTTCGGCTAGCGGGTCCTAGGTGAGGTCGAGTTCCTCGGCGACGGTGGTCACCTGCTTGATCGGCCCGGTGAACCACTTCTTCACCGAGACGTGCCAGTAGACGAACAGCAGGATCAGGACGCCGCCGACGAGCAGCGGGGTGTAGTTCACGAACTTCCACTCGAAGCTGGGATCCCACGGCGCACCGCCTATCGACGTCGGAAACATCGCGATGATCGAGGTGACGATGATTTCGACGAGCGCCACCGGCGCCATCCACTTGTGATGTCCGCGCAGGTTCCACTTGCCGACCGGGAACGCGTCGCCGGCCTTCCAGCGGTAGTAGATCGGCACCGCGAAGCACAGGTAGAGCCCGACCACGCCGATCGACACCACCGCGAAGAACGCGATCGGCACCGGTGCGCCGTTGATGTCGACCTCGACGAGCGCGGGCAGCGTGATGATCGCCGCGATGGCCGCCGTCACGATCACCGCGTTCGCGGGCACGCGGCCGGCGTTGACCTTGGACCACAGCTGGTGGCCCGGCACGGCGCGGTCGCGGCTGAACGCGAACAGCATGCGCGACGCGCTGGTCTGGCAGGCGGTGGTGCAGAACAGCTGTCCGGCGGTCGAGATCAGCAGCACCACACCGGCCCACTTCGAGTCCAGCGCCTGACTGAAGATCGTCGCGACCGCGCCGCCGCCCGCGGTCACCCCGTCGACGTCCTGCACGGCGAACAAGAACGTCAGCAGCAGGATCCACCCGCCGATGGCGGAGTAGAAGATCGACCGCCAAATGCCCTTGGCCGCACCGTGAGCGGCGCCCTTGGTCTCCTCGGACAGGTGCGCCGACGCGTCGTAGCCGGTGATCGTGTACTGGGTCAGGATCGCCGACATCGGCAGGACGAACAGCAGGAACGTGATGCCGGAGGTGGAGCCGCCGAAGAAGCCGGTGTTGTTGACCGTGGTCGTGAACACCGTCGACAAGCTGGCGTGTTGTGCGGGCAGCGCCCACAGGATGACGATGACGGCGGCGGCGCCGACGACGTGCCACCACACCGAGACGTTGTTGATCACCGCCAGCAGATGCGACGAGAAGATGTTGATGGTCGCCACGATCACCAGGATGACCAGGAAGATGATGAACGTCCGGGTCAGGCTGTAGCCGGCGAGCCAGCTCTCGCTGAACGTGCCCAGCGTCAGGTCCAGGAACGTGGCGCTGCCGTAGGCGACCGACGCCAGGATGGCGATGAGCCCGACGAGGTTGAGCCAGCCCGTGTAGTAACCGGCCTTCGGACCGCCGAGTTTGGCTGCCCACCAATAGATTCCGCCCGACGTCGGGTACGCCGAGACCAGCTCGGACATGCACAGACCGATGACGAGGATGAACGCCGACACGATGGGCCAGCCCCAGGCGATGGCGGCGGGCCCACCGTTGTTCCATCCGAGGCCGAACGAGGTGAAGCAACCCGCCAGGATCGAGATGATCGAGAACGAGATGGCGAAGTTGCTGAAGCTGGACCAGGAACGGTTGAGTTCCTGGGTGTAGCCGAGTGACGCGAGGTGCTTCTCGTCGTCGGACAGTTCTTCGTGACCCTCTGGCACGGTGGTTCTCCTTCTCGGGGTAGCGCACGAGAGCGCTCACTGAGTAGGGAGAATAGATCCGCAATGGTCTGGTGTCCTACCTTTGGCAGTGACGGTTGTGTAAATCTAAGACCGAAATGCGCGGTGAACCGGATCCAATGGTTGACTCACACCCATGTTGGTCGGTTTCGAGAGGCGGGGCACGTGACTTTGGAACTCTCCGAGTTGAAGAAGATGGTCGCCGAGGGAGACGTGGACACCGTCATCGTCGCCTTCACCGACATGCAGGGCCGGCTGACCGGCAAACGAATCTCGGCCCGGCTGTTCGTCGACGACGTGATCGCCCACGGCGCCGAATGCTGCAACTACCTGCTGGCCGTCGACGTCGACATGAACACCGTCGACGGATACACGATGTCGAGCTGGGAAGCCGGCTACGGCGACATGGTGATGACGCCGGACTTCACCACGCTGAGGCGGATCCCGTGGCTGCCGGCCACCGCCTTGGTGATGGCCGATCTCGGCTGGCATGACGGCTCGCCGGTGCGGCCGTCTCCACGCGGGATCCTGCGCGCGCAGTTGGACAGGCTGGCCCAGCGGGGAATGGAGGCCGTCGCGGCGACCGAACTCGAGTTCATCGTGTTCGACGACTCCTACCGCGACGCGTGGGCCAAGGGCTACACCAAGCTGACGGCTGCCACCGACTACAACATCGACTACAACATGCTGGCGTCCACGCGGATGGAGCCGTTGCTCCGCGACATCCGCAACGGCATGGAGGGCGCCGGCCTGTACTGCGAGGGCGTCAAGGGCGAGTGCAACTTCGGTCAGCAGGAGATCGGGTTCCGCTACGACGAGGCGCTGGTCACCTGTGACAACCACACCGTCTACAAGAACGGCGCCAAGGAAATCGCCGACCAGCACGGCAAGAGCCTGACCTTCATGGCGAAGTTCGACGAGCGGGAAGGCAACAGCTGCCACATCCACCTGTCATTCCGGGGCACCGATGGTTCGGCGGTGTTCGCCGACGACGACGACCCGCTCGGCATGTCGCCGATGTTCCGCAGCTTCCTGGCGGGCCAACTCGCCACGCTGCGTGAACTGACCCTGTTCTACGCACCGAACGTCAACTCCTACAAGCGTTTCGTCGACGGCAGCTTCGCCCCGACGGCCGTCGCCTGGGGCCTGGACAACCGCACGTGCGCGCTGCGGGTGGTCGGCCACGGGCACGGGATGCGGATGGAGTGCCGCGCGCCGGGCGGTGACGTCAACCAGTACCTCGCCGTGGCGGCGCTGATCGCCGGCGGACTGCACGGCATCGACCAGCAGCTGGAGCTGCCCGAGCCGTGCGCGGGCAATGCGTACACCAGTGGCGCCGAACGACTTCCGACCACGCTGGCCGAGGCGGCCGAGCTGTTCGAGTCGTCGACCGTCGCCAGGGAGGCGTTCGGCGACGACGTCGTCGAGCACTACCTCAACAACGCCCGCATCGAATTGAAGGCCTTCAATTCGGCGGTGACCGACTGGGAGAGGCGACGTGGCTTCGAACGCCTCTAGTGCCCTCCCCAGGCCGACGGTCGGGCTGACGACGTACCTACAACAGGCCCAGACGGGAGTTTGGGACGTCCGCGCCAGTTTTCTGCCCGCCGTCTACGTCGAGGGGGTCACCTCTGCGGGCGGCATCGCCATGCTGCTCCCGCCGCAACCGGTCGACGACGCCGTGGTCGACCGCGTACTCGAGGGCCTCGACAGCCTGGTGATCACCGGCGGTCGCGACGTCGACCCCGCCCGCTACGGCCAAGAGCCGCACGCGAAGACCGACGAACCGGCCCGTGACCGCGACGCCTGGGAGTTCGCGCTCGTGCGCGCGGCGGTGGCGAGGGGCTTGCCGCTGCTCGGCATCTGCCGCGGTGCGCAGGTGCTCAACGTCGCGCTCGGCGGCACGCTGCACCAGCACCTGCCCGACGTGGTCGGGCACTACCAACATCAGCTCGGCAACGCGGTGTTCAGCACCTCGAAGATCGAGACCGTGCCGGGAACCCGGGTCGCCGCGCTGATCGGCACGTCCACCGACGCCCAGTGCTATCACCATCAAGCCATCGCCGAACTCGGCGCCGGGCTGATGGCCAGTGCGTGGGATCCCGACGGCGTCGTGGAGGCCATTGAAATACCCGGCCCCGAATTCGTGGTGGCCGTCCAGTGGCATCCGGAGGAGCGGCTCGACGACCTGCGATTGTTCGCCGGCGTCGTCGAGGCGGCGACGACGTACGCATCGAAGAAGCACTCGAGTTTGGAGAGGAACACCGCGTGAGCACGTCCACATTGATCAACCCGGCGACCGAGGAGGTGCTGCGCACCGTCGAGATGCTCGACGTGCCTGCCGTCGACGACGCGGTGGCGCGCGCCAGGTCCGCCCAGAAGCAGTGGGCCAAGCTCGCACCCGCCGAGCGGGGCGCCGCGCTGCGGTCGTTCGCCGCGGTGGTCGACGCCCACGTCGGAGAATTGGCGGCGCTGGAGGTGGCCAACTCCGGCCACGTGATCGGCAACGCCGAGTGGGAGGCAGGCCACGTCCGCGACGTCCTGCAGTTCTACTCGGCCAGCCCGGAACGCATGTCGGGCAAGCAGATTCCGGTCGCCGGCGGTCTCGACGTCACGTTCAACGAGCCGCTCGGCGTGGTCGCGGTGATCGCGCCGTGGAACTTCCCGATGACCATCGCCTCGTGGGGATTCGTGCCCGCGCTCGCCGCAGGCAACGCCGTGCTGGTCAAGCCAGCCGAGATCACCCCGCTGACGACGATGCGACTGGCGGAGCTGGGCTTGCAGGCGGGGTTGCCCGACGGTCTGTTCCAAGTGCTGCCCGGCAAGGGGTCGGTCGTGGGCGAGCGGTTCATCAGCCACCCGGACGTGCGCAAGATCGTCTTCACCGGGTCCACTGAGGTCGGCGTCAGGGTGATGGCAGGGGCGGCTCAGCAGGTCAAGCGGGTCACCCTGGAGCTCGGCGGCAAGAGTGCCAACATCGTCTTCGACGACTGCGATCTCGAGGAGGCCGCCGCCACCGCTCCCTACGGCGTCTTCGACAATGCCGGCCAGGACTGCTGCGCACGCAGCCGGATCCTGGTGCAGCGCAACGTCTACGACCGATTCATGGAGTTGCTCGAGCCCGCCGTCAAGGGCGTCGTCGTCGGCGATCCGTCGTCGAGGGACAGTGAGATGGGGCCGCTGGTCTCCAAGCCGCACTTCGACACCGTCGCGTCCTACGTTCCCGACGGCGCACCCATTGCGTTTCAGGGTTCCGCGCCGAGCGGCCCCGGATACTGGTTCCCCCCAACCGTTCTCACCCCACAGCGCACCGACCGCGCGGTCACCGAGGAGATCTTCGGGCCGGTCGTCACCGTGCTGCCGTTCGAGGGCGAAGCCGACGCGATCGAGCTCGCCAACGACAGCCCCTACGGGTTGTCGGGCTCCATCTGGACCGACAACCTGTCGCGAGCGATGCGGGTCTCCCGTGGAGTGGAATCCGGCAACCTGTCGGTCAATTCGCACTCCTCGGTGCGCTACAACACACCGTTCGGCGGCTTCAAGCAGTCGGGGCTCGGGCGTGAGCTCGGCCCCGACGCACCGCTGCACTTCACCGAAACCAAGAACGTCTTCTTCAAGATTGGAGAGCTGTAGATGGATTTGACCCAGCGGCTGGCAGGCAAGGTCGCCGTCATCACCGGCGGCGCCAGCGGTATCGGTCTCGCGACGGCCAAGCGGATGCGGGCCGAGGGGGCGACGATCGTCATCGGTGACATCGACCCCACCACCGGCAAGAGCGTCGCGGGTGACCTCAACGGCACCTTCGTTCAGGTCGACGTCGCCGACCAAGCGGCGGTGGACAATCTGTTCGACACCGCTGCCGAGACGCACGGGTCGGTCGACATCGCCTTCAACAACGCCGGCATCAGCCCACCGGATGACGACCTGATCGAGGTCACCGGCATCGACGCCTGGGATCGGGTGCAGGACATCAACCTCAAGTCGGTGTTCTTCTGCTGCAAGGCGGCGCTGCGGCACATGGTCCCCGCGCAGAAGGGGTCGATCGTCAACACCGCGTCGTTCGTCGCGGTCAATGGCTCGGCCACGTCGCAGATCTCCTACACCGCGTCCAAGGGCGGCGTGCTCGCGATCTCGCGGGAGCTGGGAATTCAGTACGCGCGCCAGGGCATTCGCGTCAACGCCCTGTGTCCCGGCCCGGTGAACACCCCGCTGCTTCAGGAGCTCTTCGCCAAGGATCCGGAGCGGGCGGCGCGCCGGTTGATTCACGTCCCGATGGGCCGGTTCGCCGAACCCGACGAGCTGGCCGCCGCGGTTACGTTCCTCGCCAGCGACGACGCGTCCTTCATCACGGGGTCGACGTTCCTGGTCGACGGCGGAATCACCGGTCACTACGTGACGCCACTGTAGGGATTCGACCACATGACCTCGTCCGTACCGGATCCGCAGCAGCCCGCCAGTGGGGCCCTGCTGCGTCCGGTGCGGCTGGGCAACGCGTTCGAGGACACGGTGGGCCGGTTGCTCGAGACCATCCGGCTCGGCGTGCTGGCGCCGGGGGAGTCCCTGCCGCCGGAGCGCGAGCTGGCCGCCCGGCTGGGCGTCAGCCGCGACACGGTGCGTGATGCCATCAGGTCGCTGTCCGACGCCGGGTACCTGGTGTCGCGTCGCGGGCGGTACGGCGGCACGTTCCTCGCCGAGGACCTTCCCGCGCCCAGCGCGGACGGCGTGCGGTTCAGTCGATCCGACATCGACGACGCGTTGCGGTTGCGGGAGATCCTCGAAGTGGGCGCGGCCAGGATGGCGGCCGGACGGACGCTGACGGCCGCGGAGCGCGAAACCCTGTGGACCAGGCTCACCGACGTGCGCGGGGCGGTGCCGGAGGACTACCGCAGGCTGGACTCCCGATTGCACCTCGCGATCGCCGAGGCCGCCGGGACGCCGTCGCTGGTGCCGCTGGTGGCCGAGAACCGGATGCGTCTCAACGAGTTGCTCGACCACATTCCGCTGCTGGCGCGCAACATCGTTCACTCCGACGAGCAGCACGAAGCCATCGTGATGGCAATCCTCGCCGGGGACGCCGACGGTGCCGCGGAGACGATGGCAGCCCACGTGTGGGGATCGGCGTCGCTGCTGCACGGGTTTCTGGACAGCTAGAACGGTCGATCGACTAAATTGCAGGCATGGAGGCTGGCGGCGAGGCGATCGTGCGGAGGGCGGCCTCTGCGCTGTCCGACGTCGACATCACCGGGTGGACGCTGCGCTTCGACCTGCTGTCGGATCCGAATCGGCTCGAGATCCTGCTGAGCTTGCACCGGGCACCCGGCATCTGCGTCAGCGATCTGGCGGCCGTGGTCGGCAGATCGGAGAATGCCGTCTCCCAGGCGCTGCGCGTGCTTCGGCAGCAGGGCTGGGTGAGTAGCACCCGGGTCGGGCGCTCGGTGGCCTACCGGCTCGACGACGAGATCGTCCACGATCTGCTGCACTGGATTGGCGCCGCCCACGGATGACCTGCCCGTCCGGGTAGTCCGTCGGCCTGAACATCTGTACAGCTAGACAGGCGTGGCGACGCCACCATAGGCTCGTACGCGTGATCCTCGGTACGTCGTCGGAGTCCCCGTCCAGTCCGACCGTGGCGGGCAGGCTCGATCGCACCGACTGGCTGACCATCGCCGGCATGGGCGCCGTGGTCGTCTTCCTTCACGTATTCGGTTGGGGCGTCTTGGTCTTCGGCGTCGCCCCGCAACACATCACGCTGGGCTCCACCGGGGTGTTCGGTGTGGGACTGGGCCTGACCGCCTATCTGCTGGGCGTGCGGCACGCGTTCGACGCCGATCACATTGCGGTGATCGACAACACCACCCGCAAACTGGTCGGCGAGGGCAAGCGCTCGCTGTCTGCCGGCTTCTGGTTCTCCCTGGGCCACTCCAGCGTGGTGTTCGGGCTCGCGTTCCTGCTGGCGCTCGGGGTCAAGGCGCTGATCGGGCCCGTGCAGGACGAGAACTCGTCGATGCTGCAAACCCTCGGCCTGATCGGATCGCTGGTCGCGGGCACCTTCCTCATCCTCATCGGCCTGACCAACTTGTTCGCCGTGGTCGGCATCGCCAAGGTGTTCCGCGAGATGCGCAGCGGAGAGTTCGACGAGGCCGAGCTGGAACGCCAGCTGAACAACCGCGGTTTCATGGCCCGGTTGCTGGGGCGCGTCATGCGGCGGGTGAGCAAGCCGTGGCACCTCTACCCGGTGGGCCTGCTGATGGGCCTGGGCTTCGACACCGCGACACAGGTCGCGCTGCTGGTGCTCGCCGCCGGTACGGCGGCCTTCACGCTGCCGTGGTACGCCATCCTGGTGCTGCCCGTGCTGTTCGCCGCGGGCATGAGCCTGTTCGACGCCGCCGACGGGATCTTCATGGCCCGGGCCTATGGCTGGGCGTTCCTCAAGCCGATCCGCAAGGTGTACTACAACCTGACCGTCACCCTGCTGTCGGTATTCGTGGCGCTGGTGATCGGCGTCATCGTGCTCATCGGTCTGCTGGTCGACCGGCTCGGCATCCAATCCGGCCCGCTGGCGGTGATCGGCTCCGCGGACCTGGAGTTCGTCGGGTTCACCATCGTCGGCTTGTTCGTGGTGGTGTGGTTGGTCGCGCTGGCGGTGTGGCGCTTCGGCCGGATCGAAGAGCGCTGGGAGCCTCAGGCGAACGGGTAGGGCCCGGCGAAGTCGCCCATCTGCACGAGGTGGCTGATCATTCCCTCGCGCTCGTCCCAGAGGTGTAGCAGATAGCCCCGCGGGCCGTCATGGCTCGACGACTGAGCCGATTCCGCGAGCTGGAGGTCGATCTCCGTGGCGGTGCTTGGACAGGTCACGATCACGGTCCCGGCCCAGCGGCGGACCATCGACCGGTGAACGTGCCCGCAGAGCACGGCCTCGACGTTGGGGGCACGTTCGACGACTGCCGCCAGCGATGCGCCGTCGAAGTACCGGTACTCGTCGAGGTACGGGATGCCGGAGACGAATGGCGGATGGTGCAGCATGATCAGCGTCGGCTTGGCAGTGTCCTGGGCCAGCGTGGCGGCCAGCCAGTCCAACCCGGCGCCGTCCACGTGCCCGTGGTGGTGGCCGGGCACCGTGGAGTCCAGTCCGATGATGCGCACGCGGTGGTCGTCCACGCAGTAGTGCAGCGGGCCGCCGCGGGGCAGGTAGTCGTGGTCGGCGAACGCGCGACGAAAGTTCTCCCGGTCGTCGTGGTTGCCGGGGATGACGAGGTAGGGCACCGGCAGCGCCTCGAGGATCTCGCGGACGTGGGCGTATTCGTCGGGCTGGCCATGGTCCACCAGGTCACCGGTGACCAGCACCAGATCGGGCCGCGACTCCAGGCCGCGCACGTGCGCGACGGCGTCGACGAGTGCGGCGTTCGAGTCGACGACGTCGTGGTAGAGAACGCCCCTGGGCCGGACGTGCGCATCGGACAGCTGCGCGATCAGCACGCCGGCACCTCGTCCTCTTAGAAGATCAGCCCCTGCGCCGTGGTCGTGGCCTTGGCGAAGCGGTCTTGCACGTCAACCCAATTCACGACGTTCCAGAACGCCGTCACGTAGTCGGCCTTCACGTTCCTGTACTGCAGGTAGTACGCGTGCTCCCACATGTCGACCTGGAGCAGGGGAATGATACCCAGCGGGACGTTGGCCTGCTGGTCGTAGAGCTGGAAGGTGAGCAGCCGACTGCCCAGCGTGTCCCAGCCGAGCACTGCCCAGCCCGAGCCTTGCAATCCGTTGGCCGCGGCGGCGAACTGGGCCCGAAACCCGTCGAAGGACCCGAAGTGGTCGTCGAGGGCGGCGGCGAGCTCGCCGGTCGGTTTGTCACCGCCGTTGGGCGACAAGTTCTTCCACCAAATCGAGTGGTTGACGTGACCGCCGAGGTGGAACGCCAGGTTCTTCTCGTTGAGGAAGATCGCGGCGTGGTCGTCGTTGGCACGCGCGTCCTCGAGCTTGGCCAGTGCGTCGTTGACGCCCTTGACGTAGGTGGCGTGATGCTTACCGTGGTGGATCTCGTTGATCTCACCCGAGATGTGCGGTTCGAGTGCTCCGTAGTCGTAGGCAAGATCGGGTAAGGCGTACTCGGCCATGGGTCTTCCTTCTCCGTCGAGGGTCGAGTCCGAGCCTAGGGTCGAAACGCTTCATCTGTCCACCTGTTCAGGTGTTAAGATCACGGGGCGCGGTCGGGCCGCGGGTTGGCGTTGAGGAAGCATCTGGACCACTCACTTCCGAGTGGGAGTCGACGCGGCGGCCCGACCCGCTCGAACTAGGCCAGGCCGAGCAGGGCGTTCTCGATGACCTCTGGCAGCGCCGGGTGTATCCAATACTGCTTCTCGGCAACCTCTTTGGCGGTCTGGCCGAAGGTCATCGCCTGGATCAACGGCTGAATGATCGACGGCGCCTGGTGCCCCATGACGTGAGCGCCCAAGATCTTGCCCGTCGCGCGGTCACCGATCAGCTTGACGACACCGTGCTCGTCCTCCATCGCCCAGCCGTAGGCGGTGTCGCCGTACTTCTGCACCTTGGTCACCACGTCGTAGCCGCCGTCGCGTGCCTCGTCCTCGGTCATGCCCACCATGGCGATCTGCGGATCGGTGAAGACCGCCGACGGCACGAAGCGGTGATCGGAGGCGCGCATGGCGTCGGTGTCGTCCCAATCCACGAGAAGGTTGTGCCGTACGACACGCATTTCGTGGTTGGCGACGTGCTTGAGCTGATAGGCCGACGAGACGTCGCCGAGCGCGAATACCCCACGAGCAGAGGTCCTTTGATACTCGTCGACCACCACCCGGCCCGAGTCGTCGACCTCGACGCCTGCCAAGTGCGCGTCGAGCTGATCGCCGTTGGGCACCCGCCCGGTCGCGACCAGCAGCATGTCGGCCTCGATGGTGTCGCCGTCGTCGAGCTCCAACACGCAGCCGCCGTCGCGCTGCCGCACCCCGACGACGTTCTCGTGGGTGCGCAGATCCCACTTCGAGGTGGCGAGGTCGGTGAACGGGTGACAGATCGACGCGTCGCAATGGGTCAGCAGACCGTCGCCCCTGACCACGATGGTGACCCGCACCCCCAGGGCGGAGAACACGTGGGCGAATTCCGCCGCCACGAATCCGCCGCCGACGATCACCAGATGCTCGGGCAACTCGGGAATGCGCATCACGTCGTCACTGGTGTGGTACTTCACACCGCACTCGGAGATGGCCGGTGGGACGTTCACCCGTGAGCCCGCGGCGATGACGACCTTGTCGGCGGTGAACTCCTCGCCGTCGTCGGTGCGCAACGTGTACCGGCCGTCGGGCTGCGTTGGGCCAAACCTGGTGTGGCTGCCGTACACCCGCACGTTGGGCAGGCTCCGCTTGTACTGCTCGCCGCCGGCAGCGATCGGGTCGATCCGGCGCGCGAACACGCGGTCGACGATGTCGCTCCAGCGGACCTTGTCGATCGTCGCGTCCACGCCGTATCGCGAGCTCTGCCGGATGGTCTCGGCGACCTCGGCGGCGTAGACGAACATCTTGGTCGGAATGCACCCGACGTTGAGGCACGTGCCGCCGAAGGTGCCCTGCTCGCAGATCGCCACGCGCATCTGGCCGTACCGGGGGTCGACGCCGGTGTCGGGGATGCTGTTGCCCGAGCCGGTACCGATGATCGCCAGATCGAAGTGTTCCACGTGTCTAGTCCTGTCCGAAGTTCATTGTCGGGCGCCGAGATTCGGAACCCAGGTAGTCGTCGAGCCAGCGCGCCAGCTCCCAATATGCCGCCGCACGCGGCTCGGCCAGTGACAGGAACACGTCGTGCTTGGCGTCGGTGATCGGCGTGATCGTCTGCCGATTCCCCACGCACCCCGCCCAACGGGCGATCTGCGCGACGTCGAGCACGGCGTCACCGCGTTGGATTGCCTCCGGGTGAGGCGCCTCGGTGACGGAATGATCCGATCGCAGCACCAGATTGGGCACGCCGACGTCCAGGCCGCGGTGCAGCCTCGCCTGTCCCCGCCGCACCGCGTTGATCCACCCGAACGTGATGGGAAACCCGCCGACGGGCTTCATCTCCAGGTCGTAGTCGAACTCGCCGGCGTAGTCGCGATGCAGGGTGGTGCCGTACCCGCCCTGGGTGGGCTTGCGGATCACCTGTCGCTTTCGCAACCGGGCCAGGGCGATCAGCGCCGCCGACGTCGGCGCGCTGCGCAGGACCGCCGGACCGTGCAGATCGAAGAACGGGCTGTTGAGCACCAGTGCGCCGACGTGCTCGGCCGCACCGCGCCGCCGCAGCCGATCCAGCCACAGGGTGGCGACGAGGCCCCCGGCCGAATGCCCGTACACGCACACCCGCGGGGCGTCGGCGCCGTCGGCGGCGATGATCGCCAGCGCGCGGTCGAGTTCGGCGTCGTAGCTGGCCAGGTCGGTGGTGAAGTGCGGTGTCTGGCCCTCGCGGCGGGAGCGGCCGCACTTGTGCAGGTCCAGCGCATAGAACGTGAAGCCGTGCTCGGCGAAGTGATCGGCCAGCTCGGTGTTGAAGAAGTAGTCGGTGTAGCCGTGCAACGCCAGCACCGCATGCCTGCCCCGGCCCGCCTCGCCGCGGCGCACCAGGGTGGCCACCAGGTCGCCCTCGCCGTCCGGGTCCGGACCCAGGGACAACGTTTGCTGCCAGTACCCGGGCAGCACGTCTGGCTCCCACGTGGGTTCCGCGCCGGGTCCCGTCGCTGTCACGTCCTCACTCTATGCGGACCTGCCTGCGGGGCGACGGCGTGGCAGGGGATGTCGGCCCAGCGACGACGGCCGACGATGACGGGATAACCTGGACGTTCGAAGAAGCCGCGACGAAGCGGAATTCGTGCCACGAAGGGTCGAGGATCACGTGTCTGAGGTAGCCAAAACCGACGTCGTGCTGGTCGGAGCGGGCATCATGAGTGCCACGCTCGCCACGCTGTTGAAGCTCATGGAGCCGGACTGGTCCATCACGCTCGTCGAGCGACTCGACGGGGCGGCCGCCGAGAGCAGCGATCCGTGGAACAACGCGGGCACCGGGCACTCCGCGCTGTGTGAGTTGAACTACACCCCGCAGCGCCCCGACGGCACCATCGAGATCAGCAAGGCCGTCCACGTCAACGAACAGTTCCAGGTGTCGCGGCAGTTCTGGGCGCATGCCGTGGAGACCGGTGTGTTGCCCGACGTCCGCAACTTCCTCAACCCCATCCCGCACGTCAGCTTCGTGCACGGGGCCAAGCACCTCGACTATCTCAAGCGCCGTCGCGAGACCCTCGTCGCCAACCCGCTCTTCGCGTCGATGGAGTACATCGACTCCGCCGACGAGTTCGCCCGCCGGCTGCCGTTGATGGCGGCCAAGCGCAACTTCGCCGAACCGGTGGCGCTGAACTGGACGCAGGACGGCACCGACGTCAACTTCGGCTCGCTGACGCGCCAGCTGATCGGCTACGCCGTCGAGGGCGGCATGACGACGCTGTTCGGCCACGAGGTGCGCGACTTGTCCAAGGAGTCCGACGGAAGCTGGACGCTCAAGGTCACCAACCGCCGCACCCGCCAAAAGCGCAAGCTCAACGCCAAGTTCGTCTTCGTCGGCGCGGGCGGCGGGGCGCTGCCGCTTCTGCAGAAGTCGGGTATCGAGGAGGCCAAGGGCTTCGGCGGCTTCCCCGTCGGCGGCCAATGGCTGCGCACCGGCAACCACGAGTTGGCCGCCGCGCACCAGGCCAAGGTCTACGGTGCACCGCCGCTGGGTGCACCGCCGATGTCGGTGCCGCACTTGGACACTCGGGTAATCAACGGCCGGTCCTATCTGCTGTTCGGACCGTTCGCGGGATGGTCGCCCAAGTTCCTCAAGCAGGGCAAGGTCACCGACCTGCCGCTCTCGGTCAAGCCCAACAACCTGGCCTCGATGCTCGGCGTCGGTCTCACCGAGATGAGTTTGGTCAAGTATCTGCTGGGCCAGCTCGCGCTCAGCGAGGCCGACCGGGTGGAGGCGCTGCGCGAGTTCGCGCCCAGCGCCCAGGATTCCGACTGGGAACTCGACATCGCCGGCCAACGCGTGCAGGTGATCCGGCGCAAGGGTGCGGGCGGGGTACTTGAATTCGGCACCACGGTGCTCGCAGCGGGCGACGGCAGCATCGCCGGTCTGCTCGGGGCGTCGCCCGGTGCCTCGACGGCCGTGCCTGCGATGCTCGACGTGCTGGAACGTTGCTTCCCCGACCGCTTCTCGGGCTGGCAGCCCAAGATCAAGGAGATGGTGCCGTCGTTCGGCACCGAGCTGTCCAACGAACCCAAGCTCTTCGAAGAGGTCTGGGATTGGGGCACCAAGGTTCTCAAGCTCGACCACAAGGCCACCGACGTCCCCGCGGTCACCGTGTGACGGTGGTGCCGTGACCATCACGCCGCGCCGGAGCTGGGCCAAGGATCTGGACGCCGCCACGCTGTATGAGTTGCTGAAGCTTCGCGTCGAGGTGTTCGTCGTCGAGCAGGCCACGCCATATCCGGAACTCGACGGCCGAGACCTGCTCGCCGAGACGCGACACTTCTGGCTCGAGGACTCCGACGGGCGCGTGATCTCCACGCTGCGCCTGATGGAGGAACATCCCGGCGGCGAGAAGGTGTTCCGCATCGGCCGGGTGTGCACCCGGCGCAGTGACAGGGGCCAGGGCCACACCAGTCGCCTGATGAAGGCCGCGCTGGCCGAGGTGGGTGACGACCCCTGCCGCATCGACGCGCAGACCTATCTGGAGGAGATGTACGCCAAGCACGGCTTCGTCCGCGACGGCGAGGAGTTCCTCGACGACGGGGTGCCCCACATCCCCATGGTGCGGCGCGGCGGGCCGCATGGGGCAAGCTGACAGGCGATGACTTCCACACTCCCGACGCCCTACCCCTTCTCCGCGCTCGTCGGCCAGGATCAGCTGAGGCTGGCGCTGATCCTCTGCGCGGTGCGGCCCGAGATCGGTGGTGTGCTGATCCGGGGTGAGAAGGGCACGGCCAAGTCGACCGCGGTGCGTGCTCTGGCCGCCGTTCTCGCCGAGGTCGACGAGGGAGCCCGGCTCGTCGAGCTGCCGATCGGCGCCACCGAGGACAGGGTGGTGGGATCGCTGGACCTGCAACGCGTGCTGCGCGACGGCGAGCATGCGTTCTCGCCCGGTCTGCTGGCGCGGGCCCACGGGGGCGTCCTCTACGTCGACGAGGTCAACCTGCTGCACGATCATCTGGTGGACGTGCTGCTCGACGCGGCGGCGATGGGCCGGGTCCACGTCGAGCGCGACGGCGTATCCCACAGCCACGAGGCGAAGTTCATGCTCGTCGGCACCATGAACCCCGAAGAGGGCGAGTTGCGTCCCCAGCTGTTGGACCGGTTCGGCCTGACCGTCGACGTCCACGCCTCACGTGAGGTCGACGTGAGGGTGGCGGTGATCCGCAGGCGGATGGACTTCGAGGCCGATCCCGACGGGTTCGCCGCTCGATACGCCGCCGAGGACGCCGACCTGGCCCGCCGCATCGCGCTCGCCCGTGCGATGGTGCCGTCGATCACGTTGTCGAACAACGAATTACGGCGGATCGCGGCGCTGTGCGCGTCGTTCGACGTGGACGGGATGCGGGCCGATCTGGTGGTCGCGCGCACGGCCGTGGCGCATGCCGCGTGGCGGGGCGCATCGCAGGTCGAGGAGCAGGACGTGCGCGTGGCCGCCGAACTGGCGCTGCCGCACCGTCGCCGTCGTGACCCGTTCGACGATCCCGGTCTCGACCAAGACCAACTCGACGAGGCGATGAACCAGGCCGGCGAGGCCGCCGGCGACACGGGCCCGGAGCCCGAGCCCGACCCCGACCCGCCCGGCGGCGGTGGGGGGTCAGCCGAGGACTCGGCGGGCGAGGCGGCCGATGGCGCTGTCCCGCAACGACGTTCGTCGCCGTCGGGGCCACGGCCGAACGCCGCACCGGCGGCCACGTTCCGGGCGAAGGCACTCGTGGTGCCCGGGGTGGGGGAGGGCACGCCCGGACGGCGGTCGCGCGCCCGCAACGGCACCGGCACCCCGATAGCCGCGACCGACGACCCGCGGGAGGGCCACGGACTGCACGTGTTCGGCACGTTGCTGGCCGCCGCCGAGCGTCAGAGCGGGCCCGGCCGGCCACGGGTGGGCGCCGCGGATCTGCGGCGCGCGATTCGCGAGGGCCGGGAGGGAAACCTGGTCGTCTTCCTCGTCGACGCGTCGGGATCGATGGCCGTCCGCGACCGGTTGGCGGCCGTCGGCGGCGCGACCATGTCGCTGCTGCGCGACGCCTATCAGCGGCGCGACAAGGTCGCCGTGATCACCTTTCGCGGCGAGGCGGCGCAGGTGCTGCTGCCCCCGACCACGTCCGTGCACATCGCCGGCAGACGGCTGGCGCGTTTCGACACCGGCGGCCGGACACCACTGGCTCGGGGACTGCTCGCGGCCCGGGACGTGGTCATTCGGGAGAAGGCGCGCGACCGTGCGCGTCGCAGTCTGGTGGTGGTGCTCACCGACGGAAGGGCGACGGGTGGGCCCGATCCCCTGGGGCGGGCGCGCACCGCGGCGGCGATGCTCGTGGCCGAGGGTGCGGCCGCCGTCGTCGTCGACTGCGAGACCTCTTATGTCCGTTTGGGTTTGGCGGAGGTGCTGGCCGAACAGCTCGGCGCGCCCGCGGTCCGGTTGGCCCAGTTGCGTGCCGACGGTCTGACGCGGTTGGTCCATTCCTACGCCGGCGACCGCGCGGCCTGACCCCGACGGAGGAGATGCGCCATGCCACAGGGTCAACCAGTCGCGGTTCCGGCCGACGGTCTGACGACGCGAGCCCGTCGCAACGCTCCGGTGCTGGCCGTCCACACCGGTCCCGGCAAGGGGAAGTCCACCGCCGCGTTCGGGATGGCGCTGCGCGCCTGGAACCAGGGCTTCGACGTCGGGGTGTTCCAGTTCGTCAAAAGCGCCAAGTGGAAGGTGGGCGAGGAAGCCGCCTTTCGTGATCTCGGCCGATTGCACGACGAGCACGGCGTCGGCGGGCCCGTCGAGTGGCACAAGATGGGCTCGGGGTGGTCGTGGTCGCGCAAGCCGGGATCCGAGGTCGACCACGCCGCGGCCGCCGCGGACGGCTGGGACGAGATCGCGCGGCGGCTGGCCGACGAGCGCCACGACTTCTACGTGCTCGACGAGTTCACCTACCCGCTGAAGTGGGGCTGGGTCGACACCGATGAGGTAGTCGACGTGCTCGTCAACCGGCCCGGTAGGCAACACGTCGTGATCACCGGTCGCGACGCCCCACAGCGGCTGGTGGACGCCGCCGACCTGGTGACCGAAATGACCAAGGTCAAGCACCCCATGGACGCCGGGCGCAAGGGCCAGCGCGGGATCGAGTGGTGAGCACCCCCGCCGTCGTCGTCGCGGCACCGTCCTCGGGCAGCGGCAAGACCACCGTCGCGACCGGGCTGATGGGCGCCTTCCGACGCGCCGGCCGCACCGTCGCCCCGTTCAAGGTCGGGCCGGACTTCATCGATCCGGGCTATCACGCGCTGGCCTCCGGGCGCCCGGGTCGCAACCTGGACCCCGTCCTGGTCGACGACAACCTCATCGGTCCGCTCTTCCGCCACGGCAGCGACGACGCCGACCTCGCGGTGGTCGAGGGCGTCATGGGATTGTTCGACGGCCGCATCGACCCGCTGTCGTCGGGCCCGGCCCGCGGCTCGACGGCGCACGTCGCCGGTCTGCTCGGCGCGCCGGTGATCCTGCTGGTCGACGCACGCGGCCAAAGCCACAGCATCGGTGCGGTGGTGCATGGATTCTCGACGTTCGACAGCTCGGTGCACCTGGCCGGCGTGATCCTCAACAGGGTCGGCTCGGCGCGACACGAGGCCGTGCTGCGGCAGGGCTGCGAGCAGGCCGGCGTGCCGGTGCTCGGGGCCATTCCCCGTGCCGACGAGCTCACGGTGCCGTCCCGGCATCTGGGTCTGGTGACCGCGGTCGAACACGGCAGGCACGCCGTGGCCGCCGTCGACGCGATGACGACCCTGATCGCCCGGCACGTCGACCTCGACGCCGTGGCCGCCGTGGCGCGGTCCCACGTCGACGTGCAGCCGTGGACGCCGGCGATCGCCGAACCGGTCGCCGGTCACGTCACCGTGGCGCTGGCAGCCGGGCGCGCGTTCACCTTCGGCTACCCCGAGCATGCGGAGCTGCTGGCCGCCGCGGGCGCGGACGTCGTCGCCTTCGACCCCATGACCGACGGCCTGCCCACCGACACCGACGCGCTCGTCATCCCCGGCGGCTTCCCCGAGCAGTTCACCGCCGAGCTGTCCGTCAACGACGCCGTCCGCGGTCAGATCAGAGACCTCGCCCGCCGGGGTGCGCCCATCCACGCGGAGTGTGCGGGGCTGACCTACCTGGTCGACGACCTCGACGGGCACCCGATGTGCGGGGTGCTGCCCGGCAGCGCCCGCTTCACCGAGCGCCTGACGCTGGGCTACCGCGACGCGGTGGCGCTTGGCGACTCGTCCGTGCACCCTGCGGGCGCGCGGGTGGTCGGACACGAATTCCACCGCACCGCCGTCACGTTCGCCGGTGAGTACGCACCCGCGTGGGGCTTCCGCGACGGCGCCGGGGCCCCGGTCACCGACGGCGCGGTCACCGGGGGAGTGCACGCCGCCTATCTGCATGCCCACGCCGCGGCCCATCCGGCGGCCGCGACCCGGTTCGTCACCTCGGCAGCCCGGTCGGCTGTGACGGAGGCCGCCGAGTCACGTACGCGCCGCGGCGGCGCCTACCTCTAAGCTCGCCGGGTGGTGCGCACGCGAGGAGCGATTAGTTGACCGAGAACGCCTACCTCGTCGGCCTGCGCCTGAACGGCAGGCGAGTGGTGGTCGTCGGCGGTGGCAGCGTCGCGCAACGACGCATCCCGCTGCTGCTCGCCAACGGCGCCGACGTTCACGTCATCGCCCGGGAGGCCACCCCTGCGGTGGAGGCGTTCGACGGCATCACCCTCGAACTGCGCGACTTCCGTCCCGGTGACCTCCACGGCGCCTGGTACGCGCTCGCGGCGACCGACGACCCCGCGGTGAACGCGGCGATCGTCGCCGAGGCCGAGGAGTCGAGGATCTTCTGCGTGCGGGCCGACGTCGCGGTCGAGGGCACCGCGGTGACGCCCGCCTCGTTCGAATACGACGGGTTGAACGTGGGAGTGCTCGCCGGGGGCGAGCACCGACGGTCGGCCGCCATCCGCTCGGACATCCAGGACGCTCTGCAGCGCGGTGTCATCGGCGAAACCGGGGACGTGCGGGCGCCCGGCACGCTCCACGCCGGCGTCGCCCTGGTCGGCGGCGGTCCGGGAGACCCCGAGCTGATCACGGTCCGCGGTCGCAGGCTCCTCGCGCGGGCCGACGTCGTGGTGGCCGACCGCCTCGCCCCGCAAGAGCTGATCGCCGAACTCGCTCCGCACGTCGAGGTGATCGACGCCGCGAAGATCCCCTACGGCCGGTTCATGGCCCAGGACGCCATCAACGCCGTTCTGGTCGACCGCGCCAAGGCGGGCAAGTTCGTGGTGCGGCTCAAGGGCGGTGATCCCTACGTCTTCGCGCGCGGCCACGAGGAACTGCTGGCATGCGCAGAAGCGGGTATTCCGGTCACCGTCGTACCCGGTGTGACCAGTGCCATAGCAGTTCCGGCCGCTGCGGGCGTTCCGGTCACCCACCGGGGCGTCACCCACGAGTTCGTGGTGGTCAGCGGGCACCTTGCGCCGGGGCATCCCGAATCGTTAGTGAATTGGGATGCGCTGGCCGCGCTGTCGGGCACGATCGTGCTGCTGATGGCCGTCGAGCGCATCGAGCTCTTCGCCAAGGTTCTCCTGGAAGGCGGCCGACCAGCGGATACGCCGGTCCTGGTGGTGCAGCACGGCACCACGAGCGCGCAGCGGACCCTGCGCACCACGCTGGCGCACGCGCCCGAAGACATCCGATCGGACGGTATTCGACCCCCCGCGATCATCGTGATCGGGGCGGTCGCGGCCTTCGGCACTTAGAGGGCTCTTAATATTACTGTAGAGTAACCCGACATGACGGCTCCCCACGATGCAGAGCGCGCCGCCACCGAGCGTGACGGCGAGCGTGCCGGGCACCTTCCGATGCCGATGCCCATCACGCCCACCCAGATCGTGCAGAGCAGCTGGTACCCATCCTGGTTGCCGTCGCGTCGCTTCATCGCCGCGGTCATCGCGATCGGCGGCATGCAGTTGCTGGCCACCATGGACAGCACCGTCGCGATCGTGGCCCTGCCCAAGATTCAGGATGAGCTGAATCTGTCCGACGCCGGGCGCAGCTGGGTCATCACCGCCTACGTCCTCACCTTCGGCGGCCTGATGCTGCTGGGCGGCCGGCTCGGCGACACCATCGGCCGCAAGCGGACGTTCATCGTCGGCGTCGGGCTGTTCACCATCGCCTCCATCCTGTGCGGCGTGGCGTGGGACGAGACCACGCTCGTCATCGCCCGGTTGGCCCAGGGCGTCGGCGCGGCGATCGCCTCACCGACCGGTCTGGCTCTGATCGCCACCACGTTCCCGAAGGGACCGGCCCGAAACACCGCCACGGCGGTGTTCGCCGCGATGACCGGCGTCGGCTCCGTCATGGGGCTCGTCGTCGGCGGTTTCCTCACCGAATTCTCCTGGCGCTGGGCGTTTCTGGTGAACGTGCCGGTCGGCCTTCTGATGATCTACCTGGCCCGCCGAACCCTGCGCGAAACGCACCGCGAGCGCATGAAGCTCGACGCCACCGGCGCAATCCTGGCCACGCTGGCGTGCACGGCCGCCGTGTTCGGTTTCTCGATGGGGCCCGAGAAGGGCTGGCTCTCGCCGCTCACGCTCAGCTCCTGCTTCGCCGCCGTCGTCCTCTTCGGTGCCTTCCTTTACGTCGAACGCACCGCGGTCAACCCCGTGGTCCCGTTCAGCCTGTTCCGCGAGCGCAACCGGGTGGCCACCTTCGCCGCGGTGTTCCTCGCCGGCGGCGTGATGTTCACGCTGACCGTGCTGATCGGGCTGTACGTGCAGGACATCATGGGCTACAGCGCACTTCGTGCGGGCATCGGGTTCATCCCGTTCGTGGTCGCACTCGGCATCGGCCTTGGCCTGTCGTCCTACCTGGTCTCGATCCTGCCGCCGCGACTGCTCGTGATCATCGGCGGGGTGTTCGTCCTGGCCGCGATGATCTACGGTTCCACGCTCAACGGCGGCATCCCGTACTTCCCCAACCTCGTCCTGCCCATCACGGTCGGCGGCTTCGGCATCGGCATGATCGTGGTGCCATTGACGGTGTCGGCCATCGCCGGCGTCGCATTCGACGAGATCGGACCGGTCTCCGCCATCGCGCTGATGCTGCAGAGTCTCGGCGGACCCGTCGTCCTGGCCGTCATCCAGGCGGTCATCACCTCGCGGACGCTGTACCTCGGCGGCACCACGGGCCCGGTCAAGAACATGAACGAGGCGCAGATGCACGCGCTCGACCAGGGCTACACCTACGGACTTCTGTGGGTCGCGGCCGTGGCGGTCATCGTCGGCGTCGTCGCCCTCTTCATCGGTTACACCGCCCAGCAGGTCGCCCAGGCTCAGGAAGTCAAGGAAGCAATCGACGCCGGCGAGATCTAGTTCGGCCTGGCCGCGAGGATGCCGTCCCCCGCGGCGACCAGCGCGTCGACGGCGGCCAGCGCGACGTCACCCGGGGCGGGCCCGGTGACCGCGAGGGTGACGCGGCCCAACCAGCCCGGGTCGTCGACGCGGACGGCCGTCACACCCACGGGCACCGACGGCGCGACCGGTTCGGGTAGCAAGCAGATGCCGAGGCCCGCGGCGACCAGACCCAGCCGGGCCGGCCAGCCCTTGGCGCGGAAGGCCACGACCGGGTCGCCGATCGTCGGCCAGGCCCCGAACTGCGGATCCCCGGCTGGTCCGTCGCCCACCACCCACGGTTCCCCCTCCAGCGCTCGAACCGGCACGGTCGGCGCTCCTGCGAGCCGGTGGCCGACGGGCACGGCGACGCAGAGGTCGCCGGCGAACACCTGGCGCACGGCCAACCCCTCGAGGTCGTAGTCATCCAACCCCGTGCCTGCGCCGATGACGGCCACCGTCACCCGTCGGTTGCGCACGTCGCGGAGCAAGGCCGGCGTCGACGCCTCGGTCAGCCGCACGTCGAGGCCAGGGTGCTCGCCGGCCAGCTGCGCGATGGCTCGCGGCGCGAGAACCGCTGCGGCGGCGGGAAACACGCCCAGCCGGACGCGGCCGGCCAGTCGGTCGCCAAGGCCGTCGAGGTCGCGCCGCAACGAGTCCACGTCGGCCAGGATGCGGCCGGCTCGCGCGACCACCGCCGCGCCGGCCGCACTGGGGCTCACCCCGCGCGCGTTGCGCACGAACAGCGGCGCACCGACAGCGGCCTCCATTGCGGCGACCTGCCTCGAGACGGCGGGTTGCGAGTAGCCCAACGACCGTGCCGCCGCGGTGAACGACCCCAGCACCGCCACTTCGCGGCACACGCGCAGCCCCAGCAGGGTGACCTCGTCCATCGCCTCACCCTAGCCATGCGTCAGACGTATGGCAGACATCCGACACCCTCATTCCAAACATGGATTGCGGAGCCGTCGGCGCTGGTTGTTCGGCAGGAACGCCTCACCACGAGGAAGCCACGGAGAAGAGGACACATGCTCAAGACCTGGTTCATCGTCGGAGCATCGCGCGGCATGGGTCGCGAGCTGACCGAACAATTACTCGCCCGCGGTGACCACGTCGCCGCAACGGTCCGCGACACCGGCCACGTCGCCGATCTCGCCGACCGCTACGGCGACGCGTTCTGGGTTCGCGCCCTCGACGTCACCGACACCGCCGCCGTGCGTGCCGTCACCGACGACGCGTTCGCCGCCCACGACCGCGTCGACGTCGTGGTCGCCAACGCCGGGTACGGCGTCTTCGGTACCGCCGAGGACCTCGACGACGCGCAGATCGACTCGATGATCGCGACCAACCTGACCGGATCCATCCAACTGGCTCGGGCGGCCGTGCCACACCTACGTACCCAGGGTGGCGGTGTGCTGATGCAGATGTCGAGCATGGGCGGGCACATCGCCTTCCCTGCCTTCTCCCTCTATCACGTGACCAAGTGGGGCATCGAGGGGTTCTACGAGTCGCTGGCCCACGAGGTCGCCCCGTTCGGCATTCGGACCATCCTGGTCGAGCCGGGCGTGGTGCGCACCGGATTCTTCGACGCCTCCGAGCGGGTTTCGCCCAGTGAGCCCTATCGCGGCGGACCCGCCGACCGGCCACCGCTGACGACCGCCGACATGGTCGACAGCCAGGAGAAGACGGTGGCGGCGATGATCCGGGCCGCCGACTCGCCACATCCGCCGCGGCGGTTGGTGCTCGGCTCGGACGCGTGGCAAGCGATCACCGACACCCTTCGCGCCCGCCTCGACGACGTGATCGCGCAGCGCGCGAACGCCGCGACCGCCGATCTCGTTTCATGATCGGCACCGCTGGGTAGGTTGTCGGCAATGTCTGCCGTGGGTGGTTCCGAAGGTTCGACGGACAACGCGACCGCGCCCCTGGCGTCGTCGGTCCTTGGCATCGCAATCGTGGCCATCACCGGCATGCAGTTGATGTCGACGCTCGACGGCACGATCGTCATCGTGGCCCTGCCGCGCATGCAGGCCGAACTCGACCTGTCCGACGCCGGCAAGAGCTGGGTGATCACCGCCTACGTCCTGACCTTCGGCGGGCTGCTGCTGCTCGGCGGCCGGGTCGGCGACGCGATCGGACAGAAGCGCGCGTTCCTGTCCGGCGTCGGGGTCTTCACCATCGCGTCCCTGGTGTGTGGTCTGGCCGGCGACGAATTCACGCTCATCGCCGCGCGCGCGCTGCAGGGCATCGGCGCCGCCGTGGCCGCGCCCACCGGTCTGGCGCTCATCGCCACCACCTATGCGGTGGGGCAGGCCCGCAACCAGGCGATGGCGGTGTCGGCGGGCATGCAAGCCATCGGGTCGGTGATGGGACTGGTGCTCGGTGGGCTGCTCACGGTCATCTCGTGGCGGCTCGCCTTCCTGATGAACGTGCCGATCGGCGTCGTCATCGTCGTCATCGCGTGGTTGCGGATCGGTGAGACGCACCACGAACGGCTCAAGCTCGACGTCACCGGAGCGCTGTTCGCCACGCTCGGCTGCACGTCGGCGGTGCTGGTGTTCACGCAGGGCCCGCCGCGGGGCTGGCTCGACCCGTGGGTGGTCGGCGCCGCGGTCGCGGCGGTGGTCTTCTTCGTGTCCTTCCTGCTTGCCGAACGCTCGGCGGAGAACCCGCTGGTGCCGTTCACGATCTTCTCCGACCGCAACCGGGTGATGACGCTGACCGCCTGGTTCCTCGGCGGCGGCGTTCTGCTGACCGTGACCGTCATGGTGGGTCTGCTCGCCCAGGACGTGCTCGGGTACTCGGCGCTGAGGGCCGGCGTCTGCTTCCTGCCGTTCGCGGTCGCGGTGGGCGTCGGCAACGTGCTGGCCACCAAGCTGGCGCCCCTGATCGCCCCGCGGTGGCTGATCATCGGCGGCGGCGTCTACGTGCTCGCGGCCATGCTGTACGGCTCCACCCTGGACCGCAGCATTCCGTACTTCCCCAACCTGTTCATCCCAATCGTGCTCGGCGGCTTCGGCATCGGCATCATCTCGGTGGTCTTGCCGCTGTGCGCCGTCGCAGGGGTGGGCCCGCGGGAGATCGGGCCGGTGTCGGCGATCACCCTGATGGTGCAGAACCTCGGCGGCCCGCTGGTGCTGGTCGCCATCATGGCGGTGCAGACCTCACGCACGCTCTACCTGGGCGGCACCACCGGACCGGTCAAGAACATGACACCCGCACAGCTCGACGCGCTCGGCGCCGGCTACACCTACTCCCTGCTGTGGGTGGCCGGCATCTCGATCCTGGTCGGCGTCGCGGCCTTCTGGATCGGGTTCTCCGCGCGTGACATCGCCCGCGCCCAGCACACCAAGGAGGCCGTGGAGGCCGGCGAGCTGTAGCAGCTCCGGTGTCGGCGGGCCGCGCTAGCGTGACGCCATGGCCAAGCCGCTGACCCGCCAGGCGATCTCCGACGCCGTCGACCCGCTGGGCTGGCGGCTGATCCTCGGAGTCCTCGTCACCCACGTCCCGGTGCCGACGCTGGCCGCCGCGGTCGACGCGCTTGGGGTGGCCGTGGCCGCCGGCGGCACCGGCGTCGACGAGCACCTCAGGGCTGACGTGCACCCCGACCGCGTCGTGCTACACCTTCGTCGCACCGACGCCGGCTGGCTCACCCCCCGCGACGTCGAGCTGGCCGCCCAGGTGACCGAGGCGCTCGCCGGACACGGTCTGGACACTCAACCCGGGGTCGGCGGCGTGCCGCCGCAGACGCTGGAGATCGCGATCGACGCCCTCGACATCGCGCTGATCACACCGTTCTGGCGGGCGGTCACCGGTTACGTCGACGACGCGGCACCCGACGGTGAGACTCCCGGTGGCGACCTGCTGGACCCGCTGCGTCGCGGCCCTGCGATCTGGTTCCAACAGATGGACGAGCCCCGGACACAACGCAACCGCATCCACCTCGACGTGGACGTGCCCCCGGAACTGGCCGGACCCCGCGTCGACGCCGCGCTGGCGGCAGGCGGCACGTTGGTGTCCGACGCTGCGGCTCCGGCCTTCTGGGTGCTGGCCGACCCCGAGGGCAACGAGGTGTGCATCTGCACCTGGCAAGGTAGGGACTAGTCCACGCGGGTGGCTAAGGTTGTCGCCTGTGATCACCCGCATGTCCGAACTGTTCCTGCGCACCTTGCGCGACGACCCCGCCGACGCCGAGGTACCCAGCCACAAGCTGCTCATCAGGGCGGGCTACGTCCGCCCCATCGGACCGGGGTTGTACAGCTGGCTGCCGCTGGGTTTGCGCGTGTTCCGCAAGATCGAGCAGGTCATCCGCGAGGAGATGGCCGCCATTGGCGGACAAGAGATCCTGCTGCCCGCCTTGCTTCCACGTGCGCCGTATGAGACCACCGGTCGATGGACCGAGTACGGCAGCGGCCTCTTTCGGCTCAAGGACCGGCGCGGCAACGACTATCTGCTCGGACCCACCCACGAGGAGATCTTCACCCTGACGGTGAAGGGGGAGTACTCCTCCTACAAGGACTTCCCCCTGCGGCTCTACCAAATCCAGACCAAGTACCGCGACGAAGCGCGCCCCCGCGCAGGCATCCTGCGGGGCCGCGAGTTCGTGATGAAGGACTCGTACTCCTTCGACGTGGACGAGGACGGGCTCAAGGCGGCCTACCACGCCCATCGCGAGGCCTACCAACGCATCTTCGCCCGCCTCGGCGTCGAGTACGTCATCGTCTCGGCGGTGTCGGGCGCCATGGGCGGCAGCGCGTCGGAGGAATTCCTCGCCGAGAGCGAGGTCGGCGAGGACACCTACGTGCGCTGCCTGGAATCCGGGTACGCCGCCAACGTCGAAGCCGTGATCACCCAGCGGCCCGAGGCGCTGTCCCCAGAGGACGTGGCGGGTCTGCCCGCACCGGTCGTGCACGACACGGAGAACACCCCGACCATCGCAACCCTCGTCGACTGGGCCAACGGGGCCAACCTGCCCCAGTTCGAGGGGCGCACGGTGGTGGCTGCCGACACCCTCAAGAACGTCCTGCTCAAGGTCCGCGAACCGGGCGGCGAGTGGGAGTTGCTGGCCATCGGCGTGCCCGGTGATCGCGAGGTCGACGACAAGCGTCTCGGGGCAGCGCTCGACCCGGCCGAGTACGTGATGCTGCCCGCGGAGGACTTCCCCAAGTACCCGTTCTTGGTCAAGGGGTACATCGGTCCACGGGCGTTGCTGGACAACGGAGTTCGCTTCCTGGTGGATCCCAGGGTGGTCGACGGCACCAGCTGGATCACCGGTGCCGACGAGGACGGCAAACACGTCGTGGGTCTGGTGGCCGGACGCGACTTCGTCCCCGACGGCACCATCGAGGCGGCCGAGGTGCGTGACGGAGACCCGTCACCGGACGGCGCGGGGCCGTTGGTGTCGGCGCGCGGCATCGAGATCGGTCACATCTTCCAACTCGGCCGCAAGTACGCCGACGCGTTCACCGTCGACGTCCTCGGCGAGGACGGCAAGCCGTTGCGACTGACCATGGGGTCCTACGGCATCGGGGTGTCGCGGATGGTCGCCGTGATCGCCGAGCAGAGTCACGACGACGTCGGTCTGCGCTGGCCGGCTGCGGTCTCGCCCTTCGACGTGCACGTCGTCATCGCGAACAAGGACGCCGACGCGCGCACGGGCGCAACCGAACTCGCCGAGGCGCTCGACCTGCTGGGCGTGGAGCCCTTGCTCGACGACCGCAAGATGTCACCCGGGGTGAAGTTCAAGGACGCCGAGCTGCTCGGGGTGCCGTGGCTGGTGGTGGTCGGCCGGGGCTGGGCCAACGGCGTGGTGGAACTCCGCAACCGGTTCAGCGGCGAGACCGAGGAGATCCCCACCGAGGGGGCGGCCGAGGCCATCGCCGCCAAGCTCGCGGGCTAGCCGATCACTCGCTGCCGCCGGGGAAGGCGACGGTGGTCGGGGAGACGCCCTGTTGCGCTCGCCACCTGGCGGCAGTGACCGCGGCGCGGGTCAACGCGGTAACGGCCAGCTCGCGGTCGTCGACGGCGGTGGCCTGCTCGAGGACCGCCCGCCACGCGACCGCGGAGTCCTCCTCCATCCGAATCGCGAGCTTCGCTGCTGCGGCGGGGTCGACGACCGCGAACGGCAGCTGGTATCCGATCGCCGGAATCGGCGGGGTCACCTTGCGGTCCTCGAGCCGGGCAATGCCCTCTTCGCGCAACTCCCGGTGTCCGGCAAGCGAATTCGACACCAGCTCGTTGGCATCCGGGGTCGAGTGTGCCGAGACGATGCCGTAGCCGTAGATCACGCCGTGTTCGACCGCGACCGCGTCCCACAGCGCGGCATCGGCCGCCTCGGAGGGTCGCGTCGGTGTCTCCGACGAGCCACCGGCGGGTGAGGTCACGCCGTCACCCCCGCATCGGGCAACGCGACGGTGAAGGAGGCCGTACACGCCGCGGCGATGGAGCCGAGCAGTCCCGCCCGGTAACCGGACTGCTGGGCCGCCAGGAGAGCGGCGCCGTCGGCGGACTGCTTGAGGGCGGCCACGACCTCGGCCGCTGTCGGGGGCGCCGGGGGCGGACCCGACGTCGTCGGCGGGGCAGACGACGAGGCCGTCGTCGACGTCGTGGGTGTCTCGCCGGAGATCCGGGTGATCTCCTCGGTCAGCGCCGTGGCGTGCGCCGCGCGCTGGTCGGCCACCACCGCCAGGGCCGCGGCGATCTTGGGTGCAGCGGCCGCCGCGGCGTTGCCGGCAAGGCGAGCGTCCTCGTGCGCCCGGTCCAAGGCCCCGATCAGCGCGTCGACGTCCTTGACGGGCGGGGTCGACCCGCAGGCGGTCACCGCAGACCCGCTCAGCAGGGCCAACGCCGCGGCGCCGACGAGCACGCGCCGCCTGCTGACGGTGGGGAGAGCGCTCGGCACATCGACATCCTGCCATCCCCAACCGGCGGCCCCGGCTGGACTCGGTCACGGTGCTCGCACCATGCGTTTGCCGAGAGTGGCCCCGCGGCTGGCGTATCCTTGACATTCGGTTCCGCGCCGCACGTGGCGGAATCTGGTCCGTACAACTCAAGACGAGGAGCTCACCGTGGCATCGGAGAACCCGCTACGGTCTGCGCGGTTGCCGTCCCCGCAGCAGGTGACCGAGCTGCTCGAGGGCGAGTTCGCCCGCGCGGGATACGACGTCGACGACGTGATCGTCGATGCCGGTGCTCGCCCGCCCCGCATCGTGGTGGTCGCCGACGGCGACGGTGGGTTGGACCTCGACTCCCTCGGCACGTTGTCGCGGATGGCCTCGGATCTGCTCGACCAGATCGACGACGGCCCCGACGAGGCGGCGTACCTGCTGGAGGTCACCTCGCGAGGCGTCGACCGGCCGCTGACCACCGAGCGCCACTTCCGCCGTGCGCAGGGACGCAAGGTCGAGGTGACCACGACCGACGGTTCGCAGGTGGTGGGACGGCTGGGCGAGACCTCGGGCGGCGTCGTGCGACTGGTCGTCGCCGATCGCGGCAGACCACCCAAGATTCGCGAACTCTCCATCGACGACGTCGCGAAAGCCGTTGTCCAGGTGGAATTCTCATCGCCGAACCCGCTCGAGCTCGAGCTGGCCGGCATGCCCGTACAGGAGGTTGAAGAGTGAACATCGACATGGGTGCGCTGCACGCCATCGAAGTGGACCGGGGGATTCCGGTCGACGAACTGCTCGAGACCATCAAATCCGCGCTGCTGACCGCCTACCGGCACACCGAGGGGCACGAGGCCCTCGCGCGCATCGACATCGACCGCAAGAGCGGCATCGTCAAGGTGCTCGCCAGGGAGACCGACGACGACGGCAACCTCGTCAACGAATGGGACGACACCCCAGAGGGTTTCGGCCGGGTCGCCGCGACCACGGCCCGTCAGGTGATGTTGCAGCGATTCCGAGACGCCGAGAACGAACGGATGTTCGGCGAGTTCTCCGCGCACGAGGGCGACATCGTCGCCGGTGTGGTCCAGCGCGACGCCAGGGAGAACACCCGCGGCAACGTGATCGTGCGTCTCGGAACCGAGGCCAAGGGATCCGAGGGCGTCATCCGGCCCGCCGAACAGGTGCCGGGGGAGTCCTACACGCACGGCGATCGTCTGCGCTGCTACGTCATCGGAGTGACTCGCGGGGCGCGCGAGCCCAAGATCGAGTTGTCGCGCACCCACCCGAACCTCGTGCGCAAGCTGTTCTCCCTGGAGGTCCCGGAGATCGCGGACAACTCCGTGGAGATCGCCGCGGTCGCCCGTGAGGCCGGGCACCGCTCCAAGATCGCGGTCCGGTCCCGAGTCGCGGGGCTCAACGCCAAGGGCGCGTGCATCGGACCGATGGGTCAGCGGGTGCGCAACGTGATGAGCGAGCTGTCCGGCGAGAAGATCGACATCATCGACTTCGACGAGGATCCGGCGCGCTTCGTGGCCAACGCGCTGTCCCCGGCCAAGGTCGTCTCGGTGACGGTGATCGACGAGGTCGCCAAGGCCGCCCGTGTCGTCGTGCCCGACTTCCAGCTGTCGCTGGCGATCGGCAAGGAGGGGCAAAACGCCCGACTGGCCGCCCGGCTGACCGGCTGGCGGATCGACATTCGCAGCGACGCCGAGCCCGAAACCACGCAGGACGCGCCAAGCGGTGTCTCCCGCGACGGCTAGCGGACACGCGTTTCTTTCTGCGGTGATCGTGACGGTAGACTGAGACGTGATCCAGCGCGAGAGTTCGGTTCCCCGCGCGCGGCAGCACAAAAGTCCCGAAGGACCAGTGCGTACGTGTGTGGGATGCCGAAAGCGTGAGCTGGCCGCCGACTTGGTTCGGGTGGCCGCTGTTCACGACGGAGACGGTGAAGCAGCCGTCGCCGTCGACGCAGCGGGTAACCTGCCTGGGCGGGGTGCGTGGCTGCACTCCGACGAGCAGTGTCTACACCTGGCAATCCGGCGGCGAGCCTTCGCTCGAGCGTTGCGCATCACCGGTTCGCCGAACACCTCCGCGGTGGTCGACTTCTTCACGAGAAGCTCGGTCCGCCCGGCAACAGAACAGGTAGCGAAGAACATGAGCACACCGTGAAGTTCCGATGACCATGCGTCATAGCTAAACCCGAGGCGCGGCCCACTGCTGTCGCCTCCAGATGAGGAGAAGTAGTGGCAGGCAAGGCCCGCGTGCACGAGTTGGCCAAAGAACTCGGTGTCACCAGCAAGGAAGTACTCGCCCGGCTGAGCGAGCAAGGCGAATTCGTCAAATCGGCATCGTCGACCGTGGAAGCACCCGTCGCCCGTCGTCTCCGTGAGGCGCTTGGTGGCGGCGGCAAGTCCGCGTCGTCGAACGCCGCACCCGCGGCCCCCGCCGCCCCGGCGACCCCGTCGTCCAACGGCGGGTCGGCGTCGACCGGGTCGTCGGCCCCCAAGCCCGGCGGTCCGCGACCGTCCCCGAAGCCGGCCCCCGCGCCACAGCCCACCCCGGCACCCCCGGCCCCCGCGCCGCAGGTGGCTGCCGCCGCCCCGGCCGCGGCTCCGCAGGCCGAAGCCGCACCGGCCGCCCCGGCGACCCCGGCTGCCCCCGCCGCACCGGCCAGCCCCAGCCCCACCCCAGGGCCGCGACCGGGCCCGGCGCCCAAGCCCGCAGGCCGTGCGCCTCGCGTCGGCAACAATCCGTTCTCCACCCAGGTGCCCGTCGAGCGGCCCGCACCGCGCCCGCCGCAAGGTGGGCCGGCCGGTCCGCCGCGTCCGGGTGGCCCCCCGCGTCCGGGTGGCGGACCCCGCCCGGGTGCGACCCCCGGCAACATGCCTCCCCGTCCGCCCGGCGCCCGGCCAGGTGCGGCCGGTCGTCCCGGCGGGCCTCGTCCCGGCCCCGGTGCCCGTGGACCCGGTGGCGGCGGTCGTCCCGGTGGTCCCCCCGGTGCCGGTGGCGGTAACTACCGTGGTGGCGGCGCCGGTGGCGCCGGTGCCCCCGGTGGCGCACCCGCAGGTGGTTTCCGCGGTCGTCCAGGTGGTGGCGGCGGCGGTGGCCGTCCCGGTCAGCGTGGCGGTGCCGCAGGTGCGTTCGGTCGGCCCGGTGGCGCAGTGCGCCGCGGCCGCAAGTCGAAGCGGGCAAAACGCGCCGAATACGAGAACATGCAGGCACCGGTCGTCGGTGGCGTGCGGCTGCCCCACGGCAACGGCGAGACGATCCGGCTGGCCCGCGGCGCGTCGCTGGTGGACTTCGCCGACAAGATCAACGCCAACCCGGCCGCATTGGTCCAGGCGCTGTTCAACCTCGGCGAGATGGTCACCGCCACCCAGTCGGTGGACGACTCGACGCTTGAGCTGCTCGGCAGCGAGATGAACTACGTCGTGCAGGTCGTGTCCCCGGAGGACGAGGACCGCGAGCTGCTGTCGTCGTTCGACCTGACCTACGGCGAGGACGAGGGCGGCGAGGAGGACCTCGAGTTCCGTCCGCCGGTCGTCACGGTGATGGGCCACGTCGACCACGGCAAGACCCGACTGCTGGACACGATCCGCAACGCCACCGTCCGCGAGGGCGAGGCCGGCGGCATCACTCAGCACATCGGTGCCTACCAGGTCCTCACCGAACTGGACGGCAACGAGCGACTGGTCACCTTCATCGACACCCCGGGTCACGAGGCGTTCACCGCCATGCGTGCCCGTGGTGCGAAGGCCACCGACATCGCCATCCTGGTGGTCGCCGCCGACGACGGCGTCATGCCGCAGACGGTGGAGGCGCTCAACCACGCGCAAGCGGCCGACGTGCCGATCGTGGTGGCGGTCAACAAGATCGACAAGGAAGGTGCCGACCCGGCCAAGATCCGGGCGCAGCTCACCGAGTACAACCTGGTGGCCGAGGAGTACGGCGGCGACACCATGTTCGTCGACATCTCCGCCAAGCAGGGCACCAACATCGACGCGCTGCTCGAAGCGGTGCTGCTGACCGCCGACGCATCGCTGGACCTGCGGGCCAACCCCGACATGGAGGCTCAGGGTGTAGCGATCGAGGCTCACCTCGACCGTGGCCGCGGACCCGTCGCCACCGTGCTCATCCAGCGCGGCACGCTGCGGGTCGGCGACTCGATCGTCTCCGGTGACGCCTACGGGCGTGTCCGACGGATGGTCGACGAGCACGGCGAGGACGTCGAGGAGGCGACCCCGTCGCGTCCGGTCCAGGTCGTCGGCTTCACGTCGGTGCCCGGTGCCGGTGACAACCTCCTGGTCGTCGACGAGGACCGGATCGCCCGCCAGATCGCCGACCGGCGTAGTGCACGCAAGCGCAACGCGCTGGCCGCACGCAGCCGCAAGCGCATCAGCCTGGACGATCTGGACGCCGCGCTGAAGGAGACCAGCCAGCTGAACCTGATCCTCAAGGGCGACAACTCCGGCACCGTCGAGGCGCTGGAGGAGGCCCTGCTGGGCATCGAGATCGGCGACGAGGTCGAACTGCGCGTCATCGACCGCGGTGTCGGTGGCGTCACCGAGACCAACGTCAACCTGGCGTCGGCGTCCAACGCGATCATCATCGGGTTCAACGTCCGCGCGGAGGGCAAGGCCACCGAGCTGGCCAACCGCGAGGGCGTCGACATCCGGTACTACTCGGTGATCTACCAGGCGATCGACGAGATCCAGTCCGCGCTCAAGGGCATGCTCAAGCCCGTCTACGAGGAGAAGGAACTCGGCCGCGCCGAGATCCGCGCGATCTTCCGGTCGTCGAAGGTCGGCAACATCGCCGGCTGCCTCGTCACCTCGGGCATCATCCGCCGCAACGCGAAGGCACGTCTCATCCGCGACAACGTCGTGGTGGCCGAGACGGTCACCATCTCCTCGCTCAAGCGGGAGAAGGACGACGTCACCGAGGTGCGCGACGGGTACGAGTGTGGTCTGACGGTGACGTACAACGACATCAAGGAAGGCGACGTCATCGAGGCCTACGAGCTGGTCGAAAAAGAGCGGGTCTAGATGGCTGACGAGCGCTCGCGCGAGGAGTATTGATGGTCGACGAGGGGCGGGCACGCAAGCTGTCCAAACGCATCGCCACCATCGTCGCCTCGGCCATCGAGTTCGAGATCAAGGATCCGCCCCTGGCCTTCGTGACCGTCACGGACACGAAGGTCACGGGCGACCTGCACGATGCGACGGTGTTCTACACGGTTCGAGGCGAGACCCTCGACCACGAACCGGATTACGAGGGAGCGGCCGCGGCGCTGGAACGCGCCAAGGGTGTGTTGCGGTCCAAGGTCGGCGCCGGAACCGGTGTGCGGTTCACGCCGACGTTGACCTTCGTCCTCGACAAGCTGCCGGACACGGCACGCGACATGGAGGACCTGCTGGCCCGCGCGCGTCAGGCGGACGCCGACTTGGCGCGGATTCGGCAGGGTGCCACCCCGGCCGGGGATGCCGACCCGTACCGTGTGTCGGGGGGCGACGACGTGGCCGGGGGGCCCGAGGACACCAACGACGTGCTCGACCCTGAGGACATCTATGACCGCGATCGACCCGAAGACTGATCTGACTCGGTCATCGTCGAACGTCGACGGTGGGGAAGCTGCTCAGCTCCTCGACGCGGCGAACTCGGTCAGCGTGGTGTGTCACGTGTTCCCCGACGCGGACACCATCGGGGCCGGGCTTGCCTTGGCGCTGGTCCTGGAGGCGGCCGGCAAGAGCGTCGAGGTCGGGTTCGCGGCACCGGCGCACCTTCCGGAGTCGTTGCAGTCGCTGCCCGGTGGGCATCTGCTCGTCGAACCGGGCGCGATGCGCGACGACGCCGATCTGGTGGTCACCGTCGACGTCCCCAGCGTCAACAGGCTCGGTGACTTGTCCGCGTTGGCGGCGCCGGGGCGCGCGGTGCTGGTGATCGACCATCACGCGTCCAATCAGTTGTTCGGCACGGCCAATTACGTCGACCCGTCGGCCGATTCGACGACGATGCTGATCGCGGAGCTGCTGGACGCCTGGGGCAAGCCGATCGACGAGCGGGTTGCGCACTGCCTGTACGCCGGCCTGACCACCGACACGGGATCGTTCCGCTGGGCCAGCGAGCGAGCCCACCAGCTGGCCGCCCGGCTGCTGCGGCTGGGGGTCGACAACGCCTCGATCAGTCGCGCGTTGTTGGACACGCATCCCTTCTCCTGGCTGCCGATGCTGTCGCGCGTGCTGGGGTCCGCTCAGCTGGTGCCCGAGGCGGCAGCCGGTCGTGGTCTGGTGTATGCCGTTGTCGGACATCAAGATTGGTGTAACGCCCGGCCCGAGGAGGTCGAGAGCGTCGTCGACATCGTCCGCACGACGGCCCAGGCCGAAGTGGCGGCGGTGTTCAAGGAGATCGAGCCGCAGCAGTGGGCGGTGTCCATGCGCGCCAAGTCCGAGGTCGACCTTGCGACGGTTGCCAGCGGATTCGGCGGTGGTGGCCATCGGCTCGCCGCGGGCTACTCGGCGACCGGGCCCGCCGACGCCGTGGTGAAGGCGTTGACCGATGTCCTCGGCTGAGACCCCCCACACGCACGTTGGCTGAACCGGTCACCGGCCGTCGCATCGCCGCGTTGGCGTTGCCCGCACTCGGGGTGCTGGCCGCCGAACCGCTGTACCTGTTGTTCGACATCGCCGTGGTGGGCCGCCTCGGCGCCGTCGCCCTGGCCGGCTTGGCCGTCGGCGGCCTGATCCTGTCCCTGCTGTCGTCCCAGCTGACGTTCCTGTCCTACGGCACGACCGCGCGGGCTGCGCGCTTCTTCGGCGCCGGTGACCGGGCCGCGGCCGTCGGCGAGGGCGTGCAGGCCACCTGGCTCGGCGTCGCCTTGGGGACGGTCGTGGTGGTGGTCGTGCAGGCGACGGCCGTTCCGATCCTCGCGGCGATCGCCGACGGCGGCGAGATCGCACGTGAGGCCCTCCCGTGGGTGCGGATCGCGATCTTCGGCGCACCGGCGATCTTGATCTCGTTGGCGGGCAACGGCTGGATGCGCGGCGTTCAGGACACCGCGCGGCCCTTGCGATACGTGGTCGCCGGCTTCGCGGTGTCGGCGGTGCTGTGCCCGGTGCTGGTGTACGGCTGGCTGGGTGCGCCGCGCCTGGGGTTGAGCGGGTCGGCGGTGGCCAACCTGGTCGGCCAGTGGTTGGCGGGTCTGTTGTTCTGCCGGGCGCTGCTGGTCGAGGCGGTGCCGCTGCGGCTGGATCTGACGGTGCTGCGCGCGCAGGTAGTGATGGGTCGCGACCTCGTGGTGCGGACCTTGGCGTTCCAGGCGTGCTTCGTCTCTGCGGCGGCGGTGGCGGCGCGATTCGGGGCGGCCGCGCTGGCCGCACACCAGGTGGTGTTGCAATTGTGGAGTTTCCTTGCGCTGGTGCTCGATTCGTTGGCCATCGCCGCGCAGTCCCTGGTCGGTGCGGCGCTGGGCGCGGGTCTTCTTTCGCACGCCAAGTCGGTCGCCTGGCGGGTCGGCATCTTCTCCACCGTCGCCGCGGCGGTGCTGGCGGCGATCTTCGCACTCGGGTCCTCGGCCCTGCCGCGGTTGTTCACCTCCGACGAGTCGGTGCTCGACGCCATCGGAGTGCCGTGGTGGTTCCTGGTGGCCCAGTTGCCGATCGCAGGCGTCGTCTTCGCCCTCGACGGGGTGCTGCTCGGGGCGGGTGACGCCACGTTCATGCGCAACGCCACGTTGGCCAGCGCACTGGTTGGATTCCTGCCGCTGATCTGGCTGTCGCTGATCCACGGCTGGGGCCTGGTCGGCATTTGGTCGGGCCTGACCACGTTCATGCTGCTGCGGTTGGTATTCGTCGGGTGGCGCGCGTTCTCGGGTCGCTGGCTGGTGGCGGGCGCCGGCTGACCTCACCCGCCGCGGGCGGCGGAGAGCTCCTTCATGTTGGCCAGCCCTAGTTCCTGGGCCTCCTGAAGGGCGGCCGGCAACGGGGCGTTGATCTCGGCCG
Source organism: Mycobacterium yunnanensis (assembly GCF_025823185.1). Classification (GTDB taxonomy): domain Bacteria; phylum Actinomycetota; class Actinomycetes; order Mycobacteriales; family Mycobacteriaceae; genus Mycobacterium; species Mycobacterium yunnanensis. The sequence goes on along the minus strand of NZ_JACKVK010000011.1, from coordinate 618,008 downwards.
TCACCTCCCCGTCCAGCAAGGCTTGCAGGGTGGCTTGCACCGCGCTTCGCCCGGACGCGTCGTCCATCTCCCGACGGCCGTCCGGCGTCGAGTAGTCGTACAGCTCGTGCTCCACCCCGCGGGTCGGGTCGGTCACCATGGTCCCGGGTTTCCAGTGGGAGTAGACACCCAGCTTCCCGGCCGGGGTGCGGACCGCGACGATGTGGCTGGGCGCCGAGGTGGGCACCTCGCCGGGCCTCGTCGCTGGGGCGGCCGGCATCCCCGCCGTGGTCAGCATTCCTGCCATCTCCTCCACGGTGATGTCGTCGGTGACGTGGGCGATCCACGGCCGGCCCCGCTCGGTGGGGTGTGCCGCGATGGAGGCGATGTCGGCGCGGGTCACGAGGTGCGCGTAGCGGGGATCGCTGCGCCACCCGTTGCCCCCGGTGCCGATCGTCAGGAGCATCGGCGCGAGGTCGACGCTCGAGGTCAACTGCGTGCGTATCTCGCTGGCCGACGGTGTGAGACGGCCGGCGGGGTCGCGGATGTAGAGCGGCACCCGGATCGCCTCGTCGTAGACCGCCGCGCCCTTGCCACGCATGCCGTGGGACCCGCCGTACTCGCCGTGGTCGGAGGTGAAGACGACGACGGTGTCGCGGTCGACCTCGGGGCGCGCCGCCAGTGTGTCGAGGACCCTGCCGATCTGGCGGTCGACCTGTTGTTGCAGCCACAGGTAGACGTCGAGCCCGCGGGCCCACTGCGCGTCGACGTCGGGTCCGTCGAACGGGAGCGCACCGGCGAGCAGCGGCGCGATGAAGTCGACGTAGTCGACCTGCAGCTGGGGTTTGCCGCGCCGCCGAAGGTCGTCCGGGGTCTCGAAGTTGGGTGGGGTCGCGGTGAACACCCGTGGAACGTCCTGCGGCAGCGGCGTCTTGGGCCACCACATGATGTCGTGCGGGTTGACCAGCGAGACGGTCGTGCACCACGGTCCGTCGGCGGCGTGGGCGTCGAACCACTCGACGAACTGGTCGGTGATGCCGGGATCTCGGCGCAGCCCCTGGTTGGGTGCGCCGTTGGGGGACGGGTAGGTGCCGCCGCCGAACCCGTGTGCGTCGAGGCCGTCGGGGGTGGTGTCGGCGGCCGCGCCGAGGTGCCACTTGCCCCACCACCACGTTCGGTAGCCCTGCTCGCGCAGCATCGTGCCCCAGGTGGGGAACTGCGGGGCGAGGCTCGACTCGCTGGGGCCCTCGCCGGTGTAGAGGCACCCGGTTTGATGCGAGTACAGCCCGGTGGTCAGCACGCCCCGAGACGGGGTGCAGGCGTTGGACGCGGTGTAATGCGCACCAAAGGAGACGCTGCTCTGCCGTAGACGTGCCAGGTTGGGCAGGTACGCGTCGAGGGCGTCGGTGCCGGGGAACCACTGAGGGGCACGCATCTGGTCGACGAGGATGACCAGGATGTTGGGTTTGCCGCCCCCGCCTGCTGCCGAGTCGGTGCGGCCCGGCCGCCGGAGGAACTGATACCCACCGAACGCCGCCGCGCCGCCCGCCACGACGGCGCCGCCGGCCAGGACCGTCCTGCGCGAGACGTCGGGCATCGCTCAGCGGACCTGGGCGCGGCCGCGTTCCAGCACGGACGCCCGGCTGGAGGCGACGTCGTCGCCCGAGGTGACCGCCATCCACCGGGTGGCCGAGGTGGCTTCGATCCACAGGCCGGCGTCGGTCTGTTGCTCGTCGATGCGGTGGTAGGACTCCAGCAGCGCGCGGACCGCCTTCTGGTTGTTGCCGACGATGGAGGCCGCGACCGCGCGGGCCGCGGGCAGCAGGTCGTCGTGAGGGACCACCTCGGTCACCAGCCCCGCCCGGAGGGCGTCGTGGGCGGAGAGATAGTCACCCGTCAGGCTCATCCGCCGGGCCATCCCGATGCCGACCTTCTGCGGCAGGCGAACGCTCAGGCCCCACGTCGGGAGCAGCCCGACCCGGGCGTGGGTGTCGGCGAACCGCGCGTGCTCCGAGGCGATCAGGATGTCGCAGTACAGCGCCAGTTCCAGGCCGCCCGTGACGGCCGCCCCGTTGATCGCGCCGATCACCGGGGTGCCCATGGCGGGCCACTTCGGCGAGATGTCCGGTAGCTGGGTGGTGTCGCCGAGTTCCTTCAGGTCCAGGCCCGCGCAGAACACGGGGTCGGCCCCGGTGAGGATGACCACGTCGACCGCGTCGTCGGCCTCGGCGTCGTGCAGAGCGGCGTAGAACTGGGTCCGCAGCTCCGCGGAGAGGGCGTTGCGGACGCGAGGCCGGTTCAGGGTCAGGGTGCGAACCCGGTCGGTGGTGTCAACCAGCAAGACGGATTCCGGGCTCGGCATGCCTTCACCGTATCGACCGGTCGACCTATCGTTGACGGCATGTGCCGCAACATCACCGAACTGCGTGGCCTGGAGCCCTCGGCGACGGCCGAGGAGATCGAGGCCGCCGCCCGTCAATACGTCCGCAAGGTCAGCGGCGTCACCCGTCCGACGGCGGCCAACGCCGAGGCGTTCGAGGCCGCCGTCGCCGAGGTGACCGCCACGACGACTCGTCTGCTGGCGGTGTTGCCGCCGCGCAGGCAGCCGCCGAAGACGGTTCCGCCGCTAAGGCGTCCCGAGGTGCGGGCTCGACTCGCCGCGAGGTGAGCACCCCGGCGCTCAAGGAGTGGGCCGCGGCCGTGCACGCGATGCTCGACGGTCGTCAGACGGTGCTGCTCCGCAAGGGCGGCATCCACGAAAAGCGCTTCGACGTCGCGGCTCGGGAGTTCGTGTTCTTTCCCACCGTCGCGCACGGTCACGCCGAACGGGTGCGAGCCGAGCACCGACACCTGCTGGCGACCGCCGCGCCGGACAGCACCGAGGACGACGTGGTGTTGCGGGCCGGTGCGCGCGTCGTCGCGGCGATCCCCGTCGACCGGCCCGACGGGCTCGAGGCGGTGGCCGACACCCACGTCTGGACGGCGGAGTCGGTGAAGTCCGATCGGCTGGACTTCCGGCCCCGGCACCGGCTGACGGTGCTGGTGGTCCAGGCCCGACCGCTGGCCGAACCGGTGCGCCTACCCCGCGATCCCTCCTTCGCCGGCTGCAAGAGCTGGCTGGACCTGCCGGTCGAGGTGCGGTGGGGCGACCCCGTCCACGACGACGAGATGCTGGCCGACGTGGCCGACCGGGTCAGGGCGTCAGTGGCGTGACGGCGGCTGCGTTCCGGCGGGCAGCAGCAGCCGCGACACCGCGCCCGCGCCGTGGTGCACGGTGTGCCGCTGACGCGCCATCGTCGTCCCGGACACCGCCGGTTCGTCGGTGCCGAGGTTGCGGACGAACCGCGGATGTGACCCTCCGGCGACCAGGACTCGCAACCTGGACCCGACCGGGAATCGGTGCGCCACGTCGTCGAGTTGGAGGCGAACCACCTCGGGGTCGGCGCCGGAACTGGCCGTGCGCCTGACGAATCCCTCGGTGACGTTGGTGGACCGACCGTCGGGGTCCACCTGGCTCAGGCGGACGAAGAGGTCGTGGTGCGGGTTGTCGCACGAGTGCGACAATTCGACGACCGGGCGTCCGACGAGGTAGAGGTCTGCGGCCAGGGGGTCGCCGGTGAAGTCGGCCACGTCGGAGCGCAGCGGCAGTCGGCCGTCGTCGCGGTACCCGCCCTCCGGTGACAGCAGGCGACCGCCGATGGTGGGAGTCGGGTCGGCGGGGTCGAAGGTGAACTCCGAGCGAGACTCCGATGGCGCGTCCGCCGGCTCCTCGCAGAGCCGGTGTGCCGGTTGGAGATGGAAGACGCGCTCGGGCATCGTCGGCGGCCACGAGTCCAGCTCGAGCCACTCGTCGCCGTGCACGTGCGCATTCACCGGGCTCCGCGACGGGGCCGGCGTACCGCCGAGGTGCTCGTCGAGCCACGCCAGAGACTCCCGCAGGACGGTCGGCGCGCCCTGGGTCATCACCTGCGTGTGGGTCCACGAGCCGACGGTCAGCGCCGTGGTGACCCCTCGGTCGCGCAGGTGCGCGAACTGGCCGAGCGTCTGGTCGAGGAACAGGTCCTGCCAGCCGCTGAACAGCAGCACCGGCACGTCGACGCGGTCCAAGGCGTCGGTGAGCCGCAACGGTTCCCAGAACGGGTCGTCGCGATCGGGGTGCTCGACCCAGGACTCCCACCACGGCGCGCCGGCGCCGAGCATGGTGCGCCCGGAGGGTCCCAACGGAGCCTGGTTGGCGGTGCGGGCCACCCGGCGTCGCGAACGAATCTGCCCCACGATGTTGCGCAACCGGCCGCCGTCCTCCTGGTGCGACATCATGTCGCTCCAGCCGAGGAAGTCGTTGACGGTGAAGGAGCCCGTGCCCCAGGCGGATTCACTGAAGTCGTGGGGGCCGACGGTGATGATCGCGGCGGCCAGCTCCGGCGGCGGGTCCATCAGGATGGCCCACTGGGTGAAGCCGAGGTAGGACAGCCCGATCGTGGCGAACGACCCGGTGAACCAGGTCTGGTGGCGCAGCCAGGCCACGGTGTCGGCGCCGTCGGCGACCTCGTGCACCATGGGGGTGAAGTCGCCGCCGGAGCCGAACGTGCCGCGCACGCTCTGGATGACCACGTGGTACCCGCGGGCGGCGTAGACGGTGCCGAAAAGGGTGGAGAACGGAAACGCGCGGCCATACGGGCAGCGGACGAGCAACGTGCCCTTGGGGTCGGCGGTGCGCGGGGCGTAGTGATCGGCGAGGAGGTCCACGCCGTCGCGCATGGGCACCGGTACTGCGCGCCGAACGGTGAAGCCCGTGATGGGCGGGGGGAGGCGTAGGGCTCGGCTCAGGGTGTGCGAGGCAATGCGCTTGGCGCTCAGTCGGGAAGCCACGCCGTGCACGTTACGCACGTGCCCGACGCTCAGAATTTGTAGTAGGGCACCAACTGCTGCGCGCGCTGCAGGTTGGTCTGCATGCAGTCGACGTCGTCGGCGCTGTAGACCGGGGCGTAGAACAGCGACTGCTGCAGCACGCCGTAGCTGGTGTCGAAGGCGATCATGCAGCTGAACCAGAAGCGGTTGTTGCGGTCGGACGGTTTGAGGATCCAGTACTGCGCGGCCCGGTGTCCGCCGATGTCCATCTCGACGGCGTCGGGGGGCAACGTCTGCTCGTAGGTGCGCCACACGAACGCCTCGACGGCCATCTGATAGTTGCCCGCGTCGTAGTGGCAGCGCAGACCGTCTTCGTGTTCGGGCGGGGTGAAACCCAGCCCGAGGTTGTCGATCACGTCGACCGGGATGTCGTCGCACGGGTCGAACGGGCGGGGGTTCACGGTCTCGACCACCGGCCACTTGATGCTGCTGGACACCCCGCTGATGGGGATCGACGTCGACCGCAGCTGCACGGACCCGGCGCTGGGGGAGGTCAGCGGGTTGGCCTGCCAGACCACCAGGACCGCCGCGACCAGCGCGCACACCGCCGACGCCAGGCGGATTCTGCCGCACATGGCACTCCTGGTGCGCTCGTCGTCCATTGGCGGGAGTGTACAAGCGTCGGGTCCGCGATCGGGCCAAAAAGCAGAACACGTTCTAGTTGCCGGGTGGGATTGCCGTCGCCGACGCACGTAGGCTGGACCGTTGTGTCTCCGCAGTCTCACGACCGTCGCCATCCCACGCTGTGGGCGATCAGCGACCTCCACGTCGGCCATACCGGCAACAAGCCCGTCACCGAGTCTCTCCATCCGTCCTCGCCCGAGGACTGGTTGATCGTCGCCGGCGACGTCGGCGAGCGCACCGACGAGATTCGGTGGTCGCTGGATCTGCTGCGCAAGCGGTTCGCGAAGGTGATCTGGGTGCCCGGGAACCACGAGCTGTGGACCACCGCCAAGGATCCGATGCAGATCTTCGGCAAGGCGCGTTACGACTACCTGGTCACCATGTGCGACGAGATGGGCATCGTGACCCCGGAGCATCCCTATCCGGTGTGGAACGACGAGGGTGGGCCGGCGACCATCGTGCCGATGTTCCTGCTCTACGACTACTCGTTCCTGCCCGAGGGCACCGCCACCAAGGCCGAGGGTCTGGCAATCGCCCGCGAGCGCAACGTGGTCGGCACCGACGAGTTCTTGCTCTCGGCCGAGCCCTACGCCACCCGCGACGCGTGGTGCCGCGAGCGGGTGAAGGTGACCAGGGAGCGGCTCGAGGATCTGGACTGGCTGACGCCGTCGATTCTGGTGAACCACTTCCCGTTGGTGCGCGAACCCTGCGACGCGATGTTCTATCCCGAGTTCGCGCTGTGGTGCGGGACGACCGCCACCAAGGACTGGCACACCCGGTACAACGCGCTGTGCTCGGTGTACGGACACCTGCACATTCCCCGCACCACCTGGTATGACGGGGTGCGCTTCGAAGAGGTGTCGGTGGGTTATCCGCGAGAGTGGCGGCGCCGCAAGCCCTATAGGTGGATGCGCCAGATCCTGCCCGATCCGCAGTATCCGCCCGGCTATCTCAACGACTTCGGTGGTCACTTCGAGATCACCCCGGAGATGCGGGCCAACGCGGAGAAGATGCAGGAGAAGATCAGGAGCAGGCGGTCGTGACGGGGGCGTTGCTGTCCCACGTGGTCCCGCCGGTGATCGCCTCGGCCGAGATGTACGCCGACCCGGCCGATCTGGTGCCGTTGCCCGAGGAGGAGCCGCTGATCGCGCGCTCGGTGGCCAAGCGGCGCAACGAGTTCGTCACGGTGCGGCACTGCGCTCGCCAAGCGCTCGGCGACCTCGGGTTGCCGCCGGTGCCAATCCTCAAGGGAGACAAGGGCGAGCCGTGCTGGCCCGACGGGGTCGTCGGCAGCCTCACGCACTGTGAGGGATTCCGCGGTGCGGTGGTGGGGCGGGCCAGCGAGGTCCGCTCCGTCGGCATCGACGCCGAGCCGCACGCGGTGCTGCCCAAGGGCGTGCTCGACGCCATCAGCCTGCCCGCCGAGCGAGCCGAACTCGGCACGCTGCCCGGCGGTGCGCACTGGGATCGAATCCTGTTCTGCGCCAAGGAGGCCACCTACAAGGCGTGGTTTCCGCTGACACACCGGTGGCTCGGGTTCGAGGACGCCCGGATCACCTTCACCGTCGACGGGTCCGGCGGCACGGGCACCTTCACCTCGGAAATCCTCGTCGATCCCCGGGCCGAGTCGGGACCGCCGCTGACGTCGCTGTCGGGACGCTGGTCGGTCGACGGCGGGCTGGTGCTGACGGCGATTGTGCTGTGAGTGCCGCGGCACCCCCCGGCTTGGTGATCGTCGACAAGCCCGCCGGCATGACCAGCCACGACGTCGTCGCCCGCTGCCGGCGGGTGTTCGGTACCCGCAAGGTCGGGCACGCCGGCACGCTGGATCCGATGGCCACCGGCGTGTTGGTGGTGGGCGTCGAGCGAGCCACCAAGATCCTCGGGTTGCTGACCGCGACGGACAAGTCCTACGCCGCCACGATCAGGCTGGGTCTGACCACCTCCACCGAGGACGCCGAAGGCGAGGTGCTGCAGACGGTCTCGGCCACACACGTCACCGACGACGAGATCGAGGCAGCGGTGGCCACCCAGCGAGGCGAGGTCGACCAGATCCCGTCGGCGGTCAGCGCCATCAAGGTCGACGGTCAGCGGGCGTACAAGCTCGCACGGGAGGGCAAGACGGTCGAGCTGGCCGCTCGACGGGTCCGGATCTCGCGCTTCGACGTGGTCGCCGTGCGCCGGGTGGGGGACGTCGTCGACGTGGACGTCGAGGTCGACTGTTCGTCGGGCACGTACGTGCGGGCGTTGGCGCGCGACGTCGGCGAGCGGCTGGGCGTCGGCGGTCACCTCACCGCACTGCGCCGCACCCGGGTGGGCCGTTACGGGCTGCAGGAGGCGCGCACGCTGGACCAGCTGGCCGAGGCGCCGCAGCTGAGTTACTCGCTGGACGAGGCGTGTCTGTTGGGGTTCGCGCGTCGGGATCTCTCCGACGACGAGGTGGACGCCGCGTCGAACGGCCGCGCGTTGACGCCTGCGGGCGTCGACGGGGTGTACGCCGCGACGGCCGCCGACGGGCGGGTGATCGCGCTGCTGTCCGACGACGGAGCCCGGACCAAGTCCGTGGTGGTCATCCGGCCGTCGACCCTGTAGTCGTCAGACCACCCAGATCGCTTCTGCCGCAGGGTTTCCCAGGTCCACGGTGGTGGTGGCCGAAGCCGGGCTGCCTGGCTGTTCCACACCGACGGAGATCATGCCGGCGAAGTCCCGTCGTGCCAGGACCGTCAGGCGCGAATCCAAGGTGATGCCCACGTCGGTGAAGTAGCGCAGCATCTCCGGGTCGGCGTCGGAGATGCGGGCCACGGTGGCGGTGTCGCCGTCGTGGCACATCGACAGCTGTCGCGCATCGGGGGCGGGCACCTGCCCGTCGCGGGCCGGGATCGGGTCGCCGTGCGGGTCGCGGGTGGGGAAGCCCAGCTTGGCGTCGATGCGGTCGAGCATCCGGTCGGACACGGCGTGCTCGAGCACCTCGGCCTCGTCGTGCACCTCGTCCCAGCCGTAGCCAAGCTCGCGCACCAGGAACGTCTCCATCAACCGGTGGCGGCGCACCATGGCGAGTGCGGCGAGGCGGCCCGCGTCGGTAAGCGTCACGGCGCCGTACTTCTCGTGGTCGACCAGACCCTGGTCGGCGAGCTTGCGAATGGACTCCGAGGCCGTGCTGGCCGACACTCCGATGCGTTCGGCCAGCATCTTGGTGCTGACCTTGTCCGGCGACCACTCCTGGGCCGTCCAGATCACCTTCAGGTAGTCCTCGGCCACCGCTGACAAGTCGCGCGCGGTGTCGTCGGTGCTCATGGTCGAGCAGTTTAGGCACCTCGATGTCCGTCCGGGGAGCTGACGGTGCCAGCCGGATGGCGGCGTCGTAGGCTTGCCTTCGTGCAGCGCTGGCGGGGCCAAGACGAGATCCCCACGGACTGGGGCAGGTGCGTCCTCACGATCGGTGTGTTCGACGGTGTCCACCGCGGCCACGCCGAACTGATCAACCACGCGGTCAAGGCGGGCCGGTCGCGCGACGTGCCGACGGTGCTGATGACCTTCGACCCGCACCCCATGGAAGTCGTGTTCCCCGGCAACCATCCCGCTCAGCTCACCACGCTGACGCGGCGGGCCGAACTCGTCGAGGAGATGGGCGTCGACGTCTTCCTCGTCATGCCGTTCACCTCGGACTTCATGAAGCTCACCCCGGAGCGCTACATCCACGAACTGCTCGTCGAGCGGCTGCACGTGGTCGAAGTGGTCGTGGGGGAGAACTTCACCTTCGGCAAGAAGGCCGGTGGCAACGTGACCATGCTGCGCAAGGCCGGCGAGCGGGCCGGGTTCGCGGTGGAGGCCATGTCCCTGGTCGCGGAAGCCTCGGGTACCGCCCGCGACGAGACCGTCACCTTCTCCTCGACCTACATCCGGTCCTGTGTGGACGCCGGCGACGTGGTCGCCGCGGCGGAGGCCCTGGGCCGGCCGCACCGCGTGGAGGGAGTCGTGGTGCGCGGTGACGGTCGCGGCCGTGGCCTGGGGTACCCGACCGCCAACGTCGCGCCGCCGATGTATTCGGCGATCCCGGCCGACGGCGTCTACGCGGCGTGGTTCACCGTGCTGGGGCACGGCCCGGTGATGGGCACCGTCACCCCGGGTGAGCGATACGAGGCGGCGGTGTCGGTCGGCACCAATCCGACGTTCTCCGGCCGGACCCGAACGGTCGAGGCCTTCGTGTTGGACACCGAGGCCGACCTGTACGGCCAGCACGTCGCAGTCGACTTCGTCTCGCGGATCCGCGGCCAGGAGAAGTTCGACTCGGTCGACGACCTCGTCGTGGCAATGGACCGCGACACGCAGCGCGCCAGGGCGGTCCTCGCGCAGTCCTGAGGATTCGGTGTCCGTGCCGGTGCGCTGTTAGACTCCCGGGCGTCCTGGCGTGCGCTGCAGTTCGCGGCGGCCGTGCCTCAATTAGTTCCCACGCGAACCCATGGATGGAGTTCATCTGATGTCGCTCACCACTGAGCAAAAGAAGGAAATTCTCGGCCAGTACGGCCTGCACGAGACGGACACCGGTTCGCCGGAGGCCCAGATCGCGATGCTGACCAAGCGCATCTCCGATCTCACAGAGCACCTCAAGAAGCACAAGCACGACCACCACTCGCGCCGCGGACTGCTGCTGCTCGTCGGCCGTCGTCGCCGTCTGCTCAAGTACATCGCGCAGGTCGACGTCGCGCGCTACCGCTCGTTGATCGAGCGCTTGGGCCTGCGTCGCTAGTCCCACACGCGAACCTCGGGCCAGCCCCGTCGCCCCGGCGACGGGGCTGGCTGCGTTCGTGTCGCGGTGAGCGCCGGCGCGGCTTCCCGGCTGGAAGCCGCTCGTGGGTCGAGAGATTGCTCCGGTGTAACATGAACGTGTTTTGAGCCATGTTCTGGCTCTGACATCGGTGCGGTTCGCGCATATCCGCGGGCACCGTTCCAGTGCGTCACCTGCAGGACCCGTCATCGAATGGGCGGTCTTCGGTAGTGGCTGCCGGAGCCCCGACATTGGGGAGGCTCCGACCGCTTCGATCGACGGCCGTCTGCATTTCCCGGGTTCTCCCGCGTGACGCGCGAAAAAGGGGTGCCATTGCGCACCACACGAGAACCAAAGAGGCCTGACACACGTATGTCTGCAACTGAAATCGAAGACGGCGTCTTCGAATCGACCGCCGTGATCGACAACGGGAGCTTCGGCACCCGCACCATCCGCTTCGAGACCGGCCGGCTGGCCAAGCAGGCCGCCGGCTCCGTCGTCGCCTACCTCGACGACGAGACCATGCTGCTGAGCGCCACCACGGCCAGCAAGCAGCCCAAGGACCACTTCGACTTCTTCCCGCTCACGATCGACGTCGAAGAGCGCATGTACGCCGCGGGTCGCATCCCCGGCTCGTTCTTCCGCCGCGAGGGCCGCCCGTCCACCGACGCGATCCTGACCTGCCGTCTGATCGACCGGCCGCTGCGGCCAACCTTCATCTCCGGGCTGCGCAACGAGATCCAGGTCGTCGTCACCGTCTTGAGCCTGGATCCCAAGGATCTGTACGACGTGCTGGCGATCAACGCCGCGTCCGCGTCCACCCAGATTTCGGGCATCCCGTTCTCCGGCCCGGTCGGCGGCGTCCGCGTCGCCCTGATCGACGGCCAGTGGGTGGCGTTCCCCACCGTCGAGCAGCTCGAGGGTGCCGTGTTCGACATGGTGGTCGCGGGCCGCAAGGCCGGGGACGACGTAGCGATCATGATGGTCGAGGCCGAGGCCACCGACAAGGTGATCGAGCTGATCGCCGGCGGCGCGGGTGCGCCGACCGAAGCCGTCGTGGCCGAGGGCCTCGAAGCCGCCAAGCCGTTCATCGCCGCCCTGTGCGACGCGCAGAAGGCACTGGCCGACGCGGCCGCGAAGCCCGTCGCCGACTACCCGGTGTTCCCGGATTACCAGGACGACGTGTTCTACGCGGTGTCCTCGGTGGCCACCGACGAACTGTCGAAGGCGCTCACCATCGCGGGCAAGGAAGAGCGCGACGACCGCACCAACGAAATCAAGGCCGAGGTGCTGGATCGTCTTGGCGAGACCTATGCGGGTCGCGAGAAGGAGATCGGCGCGGCGTTCCGCTCGCTGACCAAGAAGCTGGTGCGCCAGCGCATCCTCACCGACCACTTCCGCATCGACGGCCGCGGCATCACCGACATCCGTGCGCTGTCCGCCGAGGTGGCCGTCATCCCGCGGGCGCACGGTAGCGCCCTGTTCGAGCGCGGCGAGACTCAGATCATGGGCGTCACCACCCTCGACATGGTGAAGATGGCGCAGCAGATCGACTCGCTGGGGCCGGAGACGTCCAAGCGCTACATGCACCACTACAACTTCCCGCCGTTCTCCACCGGTGAGACTGGTCGCGTGGGCTCGCCCAAGCGTCGCGAGATCGGCCACGGTGCGCTCGCCGAGCGTGCGCTGATGCCCGTGCTGCCGAGCGTCGAGGAGTTCCCCTACGCCATTCGTCAGGTCTCGGAGGCGTTGGGCTCCAACGGTTCCACCTCGATGGGCTCGGTGTGTGCGTCGACGCTGTCGCTGCTGAACGCCGGTGTGCCGCTCAAGGCGCCGGTGGCCGGCATCGCGATGGGCCTGGTGTCCGACGACGTCGAGGTTGACGGGAAGACCGAGCGTCGCTTCGTCACCCTGACCGACATCCTCGGCGCCGAGGATGCGTTCGGCGACATGGACTTCAAGTGCGCAGGCACGAAGGACTTCGTCACCGCCCTGCAGCTCGACACCAAGCTCGACGGCATCCCGTCCAAGGTGCTGGCCGGTGCGCTGGCCCAGGCCAAGGACGCGCGTATCACCATCCTCGAGGTCATGGCCGAGGCCATCGACGAGCCCGACGAGATGAGCCTGTACGCGCCGCGGATCACCACGATCAAGGTGCCGGTCGACAAGATCGGCGAGGTCATCGGGCCCAAGGGCAAGATGATCAACTCGATCACCGAGCAGACGGGTGCGTCGGTCTCGATCGAGGACGACGGCACCGTGTTCGTGGGCGCGTCCAACGGCGAGGCGGCCCAGGCGGCGATCGACCTGATCAACGCCATCGCCAACCCGCAGCTGCCCAAGATCGGTGAGCGGTTCCTCGGCACGGTGGTGAAGACCACCGACTTCGGCGCCTTCGTGTCGCTGCTGCCCGGTCGTGACGGCCTGGTGCACATCTCGAAGTTGGGTCGCGGCAAGCGGATCAACAAGGTCGAGGACGTCGTCAAGGTCGGCGACAAGCTGCGCGTCGAGATCGCCGACATCGACAACCGCGGGAAGATCTCGCTGGTCTTGGTCGCCGACGATGGGGAAGCGGGAGCGTCGCCCGAGAGCGCTCCGGCGGCCGCAACGGACACGGGTGCCGAACCCGCCGATGCCGCGACAGTCTGATTCTTCGCGCCTCGCGTCATCGGGATCAGCTGACCACGTCCGCCGCAGCACACTGCCGGGCGGGCTCCGGGTAGTCACGGAGTTCGTCCCGTCGGTGCGCTCGGCGTCCGTGGGAGTGTGGGTGGGCGTCGGCTCACGTGACGAAGGTCAGAGCGTGGCCGGTGCCGCCCACTTCCTCGAGCACCTGCTGTTCAAGTCGACCCCGACGCGATCGGCGGTGCAAATCGCCCAGGCCGTGGACGCCGTCGGCGGTGAGCTCAACGCGTTCACCTCGCGTGAGCACACGTGTTACTACGCCCACGTGCTGGACAGCGACCTCGCGTTGGCGGTCGACCTGGTCGCCGACGTCGTGTTGCGGGGACGGTGTGCCGCCGAGGACGTCGAGGTGGAGCGCGACGTCGTGCTCGAGGAGATCGCCATGCGCGACGACGATCCCGAGGACACCCTCGGCGACGTCTTCCTGTCGGCGATGTTTGGTCAGCACCCGGTCGGCCGCCCCGTGATCGGCAGCGTCGAGTCGATCTCGACGATGACTCGCACGCAACTGCATTCGTTTCACTTGAGGCGGTACACGCCGGAGCGCATGGTCGTCGCCGTCGCCGGAAACGTCGACCACGACGAGGTCGTCGCGCTGGTGCGGGAGCACTTCGGTCCGCGACTGAGCAAGGGTCGTGAACCCGTCGCGCCCCGCAAGGGCACCGGTCGGGTGCCGGGACGGCCGGGCGTGGAACTCGTCGACCGCGACGGGGAGCAGACACACGTGTTCCTCGGCGTGCGGACTCCCGGCCGGCACTGGAACCACCGCTGGGCGCTCTCGGTGCTCAACAGTGCTCTGGGTGGCGGCCTGAGTTCGCGCTTGTTCCAACAGATTCGGGAGAGCCGCGGCCTGGCCTACTCGGTCTACTCCAGCGTCGACACGTTCTCCGATTCGGGGGCGCTGTCGGTGTACGCCGCGTGCCTGCCGGAGCGGTTCGGCGAGGTCACCCAGGTGGCCTCCGACGTGTTGGCCGAGGTGGCCCGCGACGGAATCACCGAAGCGGAGTGCCGGATCGCCAAGGGTTCGTTGCGTGGCGGCCTGGTGCTGGGGCTCGAGGACTCTGGATCTCGCATGCACCGAATTGGCCGCAGCGAGTTGAACTTTGGCACCCACCGCAGTATCGACGACACGCTCGAACTCATCGACGCGGTCAGCCTGGAGGAGGTCAACGCCGTGGCCAAGCAGTTGTTGAATCGTCCCTACGGTGCCGCGGTACTCGGACCGCATCGGTCCAAGAGGTCCCTGCCGCGGGCGCTGCGCTCGATCGCCGGCTGATGGCGGCGCTCTCCCGGCGCGGCTTGCTCATCGGCGCAGGAGCGTTGGCGGGTCTCGCCGCGGCGTCGACGACGCTCGCGCGCGCCGAACCGGACCTCTCGGGCGTCGACTTCGGCGCCTTCGAGGATCGCTACGACGCGCTGGTCGGCATCTGGGCGGTCGACCTGGACACGGGTCGGCAGATGGTCAACCGTGCCGATGACTCGTTCGCCATGTGCTCGACGTTCAAGGTCTACGCCGCGGGCCGGGTGTTGCAGCGCGAACGAGCCGGAGCGCTGCACCTGTCGGATGCGGTGACCATCGAACCGGCTGACCTGGTGTCGAATTCGCCGATCACCGAGCAGCACGTCGGGGCGACGATGACGATCGGCGAGCTGTGCGAGGCGGCGCTGCAGCGCAGTGACAACACCGCAGGCAACTGGCTGTTGCGCATCATCGGCGGCCCGCCGGCGGTCACCGACTTCGCGCGCAGCATCGGCGACGACCGGACCCGGCTCGACCGGTGGGAGACCGCACTGAACTCCGCCATCGATGGCGACCCTCGCGACACCAGCAGCCCGCGCGCCCTCGGCGCTGGTTTTCAGCGGCTGCTGACCGGCGACGTCCTCGCCCGCGAGCAGCGCGACCGGCTCGAGGGCTGGATGCGCGGCAATCAGACGTCGAGTCTTCGCGCGGGGTTGCCTGAGGGATGGACCAGTGCCGACAAGACCGGCGCCGGCGACTTCGCCAGCACCAACGACGTCGGGGTGGTCTACGGTCCGAACGGCCGCCGTGCCGTGCTGTCGATGATGACGCGGTCGCGGTCCGACGATCCCGACGCTCCAAGCCTGCGGCCGTTGATCGGCGAGCTGACTGCCGCGGTGCTGCCGTACCTGACGACGGGTTAGCGCACCTGCAGCGAATCGTCGCGCCGGAGTACGAAGAAGTACGGACGCGACGAGCCGCGAAGATCCATGGCGCCGAGCACGGTTTCGGATCCCGCCGTGTCGTCGAGCACCCGGAACACGTCGTTGATCGGCAGTTGGTCGTAGACCATGGTGGCCGAGTCGACGCCGCGGTAACGAGTCGTGCGGAGCCGCGCCTTGGGGGCGGTGGTGCCCAGGACCGGTTTGAGCGCGGTGATCGGACGCGAGAAGTTCAGCCCCTTGAGCCCGGGGACCCGGGTGGCCAGGCCCATGCCGCCGAAGGCCAGTGCCGGGTTGAGCGCCCACAGCGCCGAACCGTCGGCGGTCGGGAACAGCAGGGGATGGACGGTCTCGGCGTCCACGAACTGTTTGCCCCACCACCCGCTGGCCGCCAGCAGACCGTCGAGGGGATGGTGGGTCGGCAGTTCGGCACCGCGCCAGGTTCCGATCATGAACTCCGCATCGGCGGCGGGCGCGGCGTCGAACAGCGCAAGGGCCCCGGCGGCGGTCGTGGGTGCGTCGGGCAGAACGTCGGTCGACAACATGCGCGGGAGCTTACTTGACAGGTGTCAAGTTCACGACCGTACGGTGGGTGTTGGGAATGACGAAGACAACCCGCGGTCAAGGAGGAAACTTAATCGTTGACTTTTACGGCAACGCGGATCAGCATTATTGACAATTGTGTCGATTCGGCTTTGGGGGTTGTGATGGCGGATGATGGTTCGATTCGCTTGACCGGTCGCGTCACCGTCGAGGACGTCATGGTGGCGTTAGCGAAGCAGAGCATCTTCGACTTGCCAGCCCTTGCGGAAGCGGTTGCCAAGAAATCGCAAGAACGTGCCGAGGCCGAGAACGAGCCTGATTCACTCGACATCCTGGCCTACCCGACGTTTGCCTTAATTCATATGGCCGAGGCCGAATAGCGCAGAAGGCAGGCCTTGGATCGCGAGAGTGTCCAACCCGCCGGATGTGGGGGATCAAGCCAATCTTGCGCGTTACCGCAAGGGTGCGCTGAATTGGCTTGCGGCCAATTTGGAGTCGTTCGACGTGCGCGATGGTCTCGGCAACGAGTCGCAGATCAAGCCTCTTACCGAGCTTACAATTCTGATGGCGTGCCTGCTGCGAACGGGTCTCGAGTCACTGGGAGGGCCGGCGCGGACGATCTTGGCATGGCTCGTCGATGTGGCCAACTCTGCACCGGTTCGTGACCAGCCAGTTCGAACGAACAACCAGTTGGTGCTTCGGGCGGGCATGTGTGCTGTCGTTGCGGTGGCGACGGGTAATCGCGATATCGGACACGAATGCGCCGTGCAGCGCGCCTTGGACGCCGGGCTTCTCGACCAGTCGGAACGTCACCCACATCACGTCATGATCGAGCGAATGATGCTCGATCTTGGGGGTTTTCGTCACGGCCTTCCTTCTTACGCCGAGCTCGTCGGTAACTCCATGGCAGGTCGTCGTCCGGACGCGCTCTATCAACACACGAGATCGGCGTACGAACTCACCCACGACGTGATGTTTGGGACCGCCCTCGGGAATGCAGGCCTCGAGGGTATGTCTGCAATCGACCGTAACGAATTAGGCTGTGTCATAGGCGATCTGGTTGTCAGGTATGGTCGCAGCGGCCATTGGGACCTCGTCGGCGAGTTCGTGATGTGCTGGGATTTCCTCGAGCTCGTGCCCGACGACGTCTACGCACGTGCTTGGCGTCTCCTGGGACTTGCCCAGGACTCCGACGGGTCGGTTCCGGGCGTACGCGTCGATCGTGACGACGGCTCGGAGGCCGAAGCCCCGGACAAGCGATTCGGTTCGAGGTACCACACGACACTGGTGGTCGCATTGGCTGCCACGGCCTCTCTTCGCCGCGTCGAACCCGTCTCGGAATCGTGTCCGATTCTAGCCCCCGGGCCTGTCAAGGCCCCGGACGGCGCGGACCTCGACACCCAGTGGCTGATCGGCTTGGTCGATCGCGTCCATGAGAGCAGAAAGGTCACCGTCGGCATCGAGGTGCTTGTGGGACTCACGCTCGTCGAAGCGCGCCATCCTGGAAAGACGAACGTAGACACCGTCATCTCGGGGCTCCGCGATTGCATCGTTGATGTGTCGCAACTAAGAGCAGTCCCAGCGGCCCTGACACTCCTCGCGCATTCCATTTGCCTTCGTCAGGGCAGCGAGATTCCGGCATTGTCAGTCTTCGTTGGTCTCATCACATCGATCGTCACGCAGCCCGCGCCAGACGAAGAGACCGAACTTCTATGGTTCGACAAGCGTTTGTTGACTGCCGCTCTCGGCCTGTCGGCAATGCCGGCTCAACCCTCGGTTCACGCATTGTGGGCGGTGCTCCACGACACCGCTCCTGAAGCGATGGGGTCGCTGGTGCCGCTAGCACTCGCATGCGGTGGCTACGGAACACGGCGTCCTGCGCTGCTTTCGTCGGCGGACCAAATGGGGGTTCGCACGTTGGAGGCGATTGCGGTCGAAGCCCTTTGGCGATCGGATTTGATTAACGGCTGCGGACTGATCCGTGCCGCACACGCGCTTTCACCGCTACGTCACTCCCGTAGGAAGGCCATATCCGACTTCCTGGATGCGCAAAGGCTCCCCGACGGTGGCTTCGGGTTCGTCGACTACCGCGCCGTCACCCGTTCGATGGGAACGGACTTGGACGTCGAGCTCGATCTGCGGTTGCCTACCTCGCTTGCCGTGTGGTGGACGCTGGCAGAGATCAACGGTGATTTTCGGCTGATGGGGTCTCCATCGAACTCCGGCGTCGGCGGCATTCGTCGATGACCGCGTTCGGTGCGGACGACCGCGTGTCGATTGCCGGCAACGTAATCGACCCGTTGGTCGAGCAAGGCCGGCAGCGCGAGGGCAACCGCACTGTGCCCGCCACCAACGTGGCGGCATGGCTGGTCCAATTCGTGAATTCGCTGACTGCGCTGGACATTGCGGATTGCCGATCTCGCTTTGGGCTGCGGTTGACGGACTACGTGCCGCCGAGGGGGTATGTGGAGGCCCTGCAGCCGGGCGTCGCGGAGCGCCTGCAGGCCGACCCACGCATACGGGCTGTGATGCGTCTGGGCAGTGATCAGAAACTGCCTGCCGCCGTGCGGGCGGAACTCGAGGACAATGAGCCGGCCGATCCCGCTCCATTCGATATCGTGGTCTTCGACTCAGCAGTCGACACAGTTCTGGCTCAGGTGAATGAAATGGTCGCCGCGGCCGATCTGATTGCCGTACTGGACGACCGGTCTCGCGGCGGAGCCTTCGTGCTGCGAGTGCGCGGTGGGTCCCGACTGGCGGCGACGGCGGCAAGCCTGGATGGTGTGCGATGGGTACAACCCGTGCCTGAGATGGTCGACGACGAGGCCGACGGCTGCCGAGTGGTCGGATCGAGTCAGGCGGCGGCGAGGAGAAGGGCGGACATCGACGCGGCACTGGGTTTGAGCGGAACAGGTCAGATCGTCGGCATCATCGACAATGGTCCATTGGATCTAGGCCACAGCTTCTTCCGTGATCCGGCGAATCCGACACCGGGTGATGTGCACCGAAAGGTGGTCGCGATCCGCAACGTCACTCAGACGAGCCCCGGCAAGCATGCGACCTTTACCAGCTGCATAGCGGTTGGCGACGACTTGGCGCAGCCTGGGACCAATCCGGACCGTGGCGTCGCCTGGGGTGCGCGTGTCGTCAGCGGCAATCGCGGAGATCTCAAACAGTCTTCGATGCTCAGCGAATTCGCCGCTGCGGCCGAGTCAGGCGCATTTGTGCACAGCAACAGCTGGCATTCAGCACCACAGGGGTTTTGCAAGCCAGCTACCTACGGGCAGGGATCAGCGGACGTCGATGCATTCTGCTGGCTCAACGAAGACCATGTGATCGTCGGCTCCAGCGGTAACACCGGCGAGGAGCAAGGTGAGCCTGGTACTGCGAAGAACGCACTCTGTGTCAGTGCGGCTGCCGTCGGCTCAGGTGACGAGGTGGGAGACGGTTGCAACGGTCCTACGGCAGATGGACGCCGAAAGCCTGATCTCATGGGCGTGGGTTGCGGCGTCGTGTCGGCTCTCATCGGCACGGGCAACGGAATTGGTCCGTCTGCGAAGTGTGCGAGCAGCTATGCGGCACCCTGGGTTGCGGGCATTCTCGTCCTAGTACGCCAGCAGTTGATGGAAGGCCGCTACCGCGACGGCAAGACGAATACGGCGGATGGATTCGTGCCAACCGGCGCCCTCTTGCGCGCCGTCGCCATCAGTGCCGCGGTTGCCAGCGGTCAGGACGTCCAGGCGCCCAGTGTCGCTCGAGGCTGGGGATTGATGGATGCCGCGGCAGCCGTCGGCCAGAAGACGCCACGCCTTCTGGTTCAGGCTCGCAACTCAGAGGGCTTGGCAGCCGGAGGTTCCGCCGTCGTCGACTTCGATACTGAACGCGAAGGCTGGCTCACCGTGACACTGGTCTGGACTGAGCCGCCCGGCGCGGTGGGTTCGGACCGCTGCGCCGTCAACCATCTCGATCTGGCGGTTGCGACTCCGACAGGAGACGTGTACTCGGGCAACAGGTTCGTCGACGGTGTCTCGGTAGTAGGCCAGGCCGTTGACACGGAGAACAACGTGCAAGTGGTGCTGCTTCAGGCGAAGGCTGGCCGTTGGAAGGCGCGGATAACTGCGGTCGATGTCAACGTTGGCCCCACGCAGGGCTTCGCGTTGGTCGTGTGCGGAGCAATCTCGGACGCCGCCGTGGCGACGATGACGCCGCCCCTCATCGTCAGGAAGACCATTCCGGTCTTAAGGAAGGCTTGACGCAGTCGGAGACGCACGTCGCCCGACCGACGCCAAGCCGGTCGGGCCACGGAGGGTGCCAGCGCCCTAGACCAGCAGCAGCCCGGCCGGATCGGTGAACGGCAGGCCCAGATCGGCCGCGACCTGCTCGGAGACCAGCGCGCCCTCGTGAGTCGACAGCCCCTTGGCCAGGGCCGAGTCGGCGGCACAGGCGGCCCTCCAGCCCTTGTCGGCCAGCTTGACCACGTACGGCATCGTCGCGTTGGTCAGGGCGAAGGTCGACGTGCGCGGAACGGCGCCTGGCATGTTGGCCACGCAGTAGAACACCGTGTCGTGCACGGCGAAGGTGGGGTCGTCGTGGGTGGTGGGCTTGGAGTCCTCGAAGCAGCCACCCTGGTCGATTGCGATGTCGACCAGTACGGCACCGGACTTCATGCCCGCGACGGTCGAGTTGGTGACCAGCTTGGGCGCCTTGGCGCCCGGGATCAGCACTGCGCCGATGACCAGGTCGGCCTGCTTGACGGCCTCCTCCAGTTCCAGTGACGACGAGTAGCGCGTCTCGATGCCACCGCCGTTCTCGTTGTCGATCTTGCGCAGCGTGTTGACGTTGAGGTCGAACACGGTGACGTGCGCGCCCATGCCCTTGGCGACGCGGGCCGCGTTGTACCCGGCGACGCCGCCGCCGACGACGACGACCTCGGCCGGCGCGACACCGGGCACGCCGCCCATCAGGACGCCGCGGCCGCCCTGGGTGCGCATCAGGTGGTACGCGCCAACCTGAGCCGACAGCCGGCCCGCGACCTCGCTCATGGGGGCCAGCAGCGGCAGCGCTCCGTCGGCGGTCTGCACCGTCTCGTAGGCGATCGACGTGGTGCCCGACGCCATCAGCGCGTCGGTGCACGGCCGCGACGCGGCGAGGTGCAGGTAGGTGAACAGCGTCTGGCCCTTGCGCATGCGGCCGTACTCGGCCTCGATGGGCTCCTTGACCTTGAGCAGCAGGTCGGCCTCGGCCCAGACCTGGTCGGCTCCGTCGACGATCTGCGCGCCGGCGGCCTTGAAGTCGGTGTCCGAGATCGCCGAGCCCTCGCCGGCACCGGCCTGGACGAGTACGTCGTGACCGCGACGGCTCAGTTCGGCCACCCCGGCCGGGGTGATCGCCACCCGGTACTCGTTGTTCTTGATCTCAGTCGGGACTCCGACGCGCATGACAGCTCCTTGGGTCGACACCTGTTGGTTGAATTGTGAAGAACGTGCGAATACATGGCAACGCATTCGCGGGAGATTCGATAAAGTCGGCTCATGGCAGAACGATCTTCGAAGATGGTCCCTTCGGCCCCGGAGCCGTCGAAGAATGTTCGCCCCGTCGAGCTCGATGCCACCGACCGGCGTCTGTTGACCGCGCTGCACCGTGACGCGAGGATGTCGAACACCGCGCTGGCCGACCTCGTCGGCATCGCCCCGTCGACCTGTCACGGACGGGTGCGGCGCCTGCAGGAGATCGGCGTCATCCGCGGTTTCCACGCCGACATCGACCCGGGCTCGATCGGGCTGCCCCTGCAGGCGATGGTCTCGGTCAGCCTGCAAGCCAACGCCCGCGGCAAGATCGGCGCATTCATCCAGAACATCCGTACCCGACCGCAGGTGATGGACGTCTACTTCCTGGCCGGGGCCGACGACTTCCTGCTGCACGTGGCCGCGCGCGACACCGACGACCTGCGGTCCTTCGTCGTGGAGAATTTGAACTCCGACGCCGACGTGGCGGGCACTCAGACGTCGCTGATCTTCGAGCACTTGCGGGGGGCGTCGCCGCTGTGACCGGCGGGCAGGCAGAAGACCTCGACCGGCTCTACGGCGTCGACCCGGCCGAGTTCACCGAATTGCGCACGCAGCTGGTGGCCGCAGCCAAGAAGCGCGGAGACACCAAGGGTGCCAAGGTGATCGGCGCCGCTCGGCGCCCGACGGCCGCCGCCTGGGTGGTCAACGCGTTGGTCCGGGCCGACCCCACCGCCAGGGACAGACTCGGCGAACTGTCCAGCCGGCTGCGCGCCGCCCACGCGGCCATGGACGGCAACGGGATTCGCGAGGCGTCGGCGGCACAACGTCGGCTGCTCGAGGAGCTGGTGCGCACGGGCTTCGCCGCGGCCGGCGTCGCGCACCCGACGGCTGCGCTGCGTGACGACGTCGTGGGCACGCTGCAGGCCGCCGTCGCCGACGCGGATGTCGCGGCGCGGCTGGGTCGCCTCGAGAAGGCCGAGAGGTGGTCGGGCTTCGGGGAATTCGGCACGGTCACCGCCGTGGGGCCGACACCCGCACGCACGCAGAAGGCTCCGAAGAACCCCGACCGGGGCGCCGAGGTCGCCGAGGCCAAGGAGCGTCGGTCCAGGGCGGCCGCGGAGCTCGAGGCCGCCGAGTCGGCACGCGACGCGGCGGTCGAGGAAGTGTCGCAGCGAACCGCGACGCTCGCCACGGCCCGCCGTCGTTACGAGAAGCTCCTGGAATCGCTGGATGCCGCCGAACAGGCGCTCGAGGCCGCCGACGAGGCGCTTGAGTCGGCCACGCGGACCGCCGCCGACGTGGCCGAGCGGGTCACCGCCGCGGCCACTGCACTCGACGGCGCCGAGGCCGACTGTCAGCGGTTGGCGGCCAGCACCGACAACAGCTCGTAACCGACGTGCGCGGCGGCGATGCCCGTGATCTCGGCGTGGTCGTAGGCCGGGGCCACTTCCACGATGTCCGCGCCGACCACGTTCAGCCCGACGAGCCCACGCAGCGTGTTCAACAGCTCGCGCGAGGTCATGCCGCCGGCCTCCGGTGTCCCGGTTCCCGGCGCGTGGGCGGGGTCGAGGACGTCGATGTCGACCGAGACGTACACCGGGCCACCGTCGAGGCGGGCCCGCATGCGGTCGACGATGCTCTTCACCCCGTCGAATTGGAAGTCGTCGGAACGGATCACCTGAAATCCCAGCACGGCGTCGTCCTCGAGGTCCTGCTTGCCGTACAGCGGTCCGCGGATGCCGATGTGCTGGGAGCGCTCCATGTCGATCAGGCCCTCCTCGCTGGCCCGCCGAAACGGTGTGCCGTGCGTGTAGGGCGCGCCGAAGTAGGTGTCCCAGGTGTCGAGGTGGGCGTCGAAGTGCAGCACGGCGATCGGCCCATGGTCGCGGGCGAGCGAGCGCAGGATGGGCAGCGCGATGGTGTGATCACCGCCGATGGTGAGCACCGTCGACCCGTGCTTGCGCAGGTCGGTCATCGACGAGTCGATCGTGGCGACCGCATCCTCGATGTCGAAGGGGTTGACGGCGATGTCACCGCAGTCGGCGACCTGTTGGTTGGCGAACGGCGAGACGTCCAGGGCGGGATTGTAGGGCCGCAACAACTTCGAGGCCGCCCGCACATGGCCGGGGCCGAAGCGAGCGCCGGGCCGGTAGGACACGCCACTGTCGAACGGGATCCCGACGATGCACACGTCGGCATCGGTCACCTGGTCGAGGCGGGGCAGTCGAGCGAAGGTCGCCGGCTCGGTGTAGCGGGGGACGCGGCTGGCGTCGGGGGGCCCGATGACGGTGCGGTCGGTCACGAGATCTCCTTGGAGTCGACGGATGCGAGTTCGCCGGAGACGTCCAGCGATCGGGTGACGGCGATGTAGACCACGCCGGACACCAGCAGGCCGACGATGAACGCGACGTCGACCTCGCCGAGTGCGGTGGCGGCGGGTCCCACGAAGAACGGCAGGTCGACGAAGGGGATCTCGGCCAGGACGCCTGCGGTGAAGGCCACCAGCCCGCGCCACGACCAGGCTCCATAGATTCCGTTGGGCGTGAACAGGTCTGCGATCGCGTAGTGGCCGCGGCGAACGAAGAAGTAGTCGGTCAGGTTCACCGCGGTCCAGGGGGCGAGCAGGTACAGCATGATCAGCAGCGTGGTGTTGAGCGCGGTGGTCGCGTCGGACAGCAGCAAGCTCATCACCAGCCAGGCGACCGCGAGCACCAGGATGGTGACCACCCGCAGGTTGCGCGTCGGGGTGACCGACTTCAGTGAGTCCAGACCCGTGACGACCGTGAGCATTCCGCTGTAGGCGTTCAGTCCCATCGTGGCCACCAGCACCAAGGTGGAGACGACGGCCAGCACGCTGCCCAGGTAGGGGAAGACGTCGTTGCCGGTCTGGTTGATGCCCGCCAGCGCGTCGCTGGCGCCGAGGTAGGTGGCCATCCACGCGCCAAGGGGGATCAGCCAGGCCGGTGACGCGGCGGCGCCGACGAAGACCGAACCGATGATCGCGGACGGCTTGGTGTCGCGCGGCAGGTAACGGCTGTAGTCGGACACGTACGGGGCGTAGGTGATGTTGTAGGAGGCCGCCACGCTGAACTGGACCAGGAACGCGACGAACGTGAAACCGCCCGTGGTGGTGGCGGTTCCGGTCACGCCGCCGAACAGCACGCCGCACGTCAGCACGATCCACAGCGGGAGTGAGATCCAGAAGAGTACGCGAAAGCTCTTGTGCAGCAGGTCGTGTCCGAAGATGGCGACCAGCGCGGCGATGACGGTGATGACCACTGCCACCACGACGGGATTCCAGCCGAAGATGGATTCCAGACCCGACTTGATGATCACGACGTCGACGACGTTGAAGCCGACGAACGTGAACAGGGTGCCGATCAGGGGGAGCAGCACGCCGCGGTACCCGAACTGGGCGCGGGACTGGATCATCTGGGGCAGCCCCAGCACCGGCCCCTGGGTGGCGTGGAATGCCATGAACAGCGTGCCGAAGGCGATGCCGGCGAGCCCGGCGACGATCGTCCACATCAGGGACAGGCCGAGGCTGGGACCGACGAATCCAAGTGCGAGGGTGAAGGGCTGAAAGTTGCCGACGAACCAGAACGGGCCTTGGTGGGACACCTTGCCGTGGCGTTCGTCGTCGGGCACGTAGTCGATGGACCTGGTCTCGATCATCGATCCCGTGCGGCTCTCGGTGGCCCCGGGGGAGGTGAACGACATGGGTGGCTCCCGCAGCGTTGGTGGAGTGGACGGTGTTGCACGTCACCCTGCGCCCCCGGACGGACGTTCGCCATGGCCGATTTGGCCAATGTGTCCATTACCATTGGGCGAATTGCACAACGGGGAGGTGGGACGTGATCACCGTCGCCGACGTCGTCGCCGATCCCACCCTGAACCTCCACGTCGTGGCCGGATCGACCGGGCTGGGCCGTCGCGTCACCTCCGCCCACGTGTCGGAGCTGGTGGCCCCGCGCGACTGGTTGCGCGGCGGCGAACTGCTCATGACGGTCGGCCTCCTGTTGCCGATGACCGTGCCGCGCTGCCAGGACTACCTCTCGGAGTGCGACGCAGCCGGCGTCGCGGGTGTGGCCCTGGGAGTGGGGCACGGCCTGCCCTATGTGGACTGCCCCGACGAGCTGCGGCAGGCGGCCGAGGAGGTCGGCGTGCCGCTGCTCGTGGTGCCCGACGAGACGCCGTTCATCGCCGTCACCAAGTGGGTCTTCGAGACGATCGCCGCCCAGGAGCGTCACGATCTGCAGACGGCGATGGAGATCAATCGCACGCTGACCGCGGTCGCCACCAACGCCGCACCCTTGGCCGCGCTGGTGTCGGCGTGGTCGGCGGCCAGCGACACGCCCTGCGTCGTCTGCGACGGCCGCGGGCGTCTGCTGGCGGCGACGTCGACCGCGGACCCCGCCTTCGTCGACCGCGCCTGCCGAGCCCCGTTCGATCCACGCGCGGGCCGCGGTAGCTGGGCGATGGTCGGCGAGGTCGAAGTGCACGCCGTTGGTGCCGACGTCCCCTTGGCGTACGTGGTGCTCCGTGCCGACATGGATGCGACGTCGCGCAACTCCTCGACGGTCCTGGTCTCCCTGATCGCGCTGGACGTCGAGCGGCGCAACCTGTCCGACCAGACCGAGTGGCGCAGACGCGGCCAGGTGCTGACCCAGCTGCTGCGGCCAGGAATCAAACGTGAACGAGCCCAACATCTCTCGGCGAGTATCGGGCTGACCGGCGAGTTCCTCCAGGTCGCGGTGATCTCGGCCGACGACCCGGATGCGCTGGCGTTTCGCGTGCACCTGGGCCTGGACGGTGCGCTGGTCCGGGTGCATGGGGCCACGGTGGAGGTGGCGTACTGCGATCCGGCGGCGCTGGCCAAGGCGGTGGCGGCGCACGCCGACGGGCGGCCCGCGGGCATCGGCGCGGTGACCGCACCGGAGACGCTGGCGGTCTCGGCGATGCAGGCGCGTTCGCTGCTGCCGATCAGCGAGCAACTCGGTCGCGTGGTCAGCGCCAGCGAAGGCGAGACGGTGTCGCTGCTGCTGTCGTTGGGTCCGCCGGAGGTCGTGCGCGGGTTCGCCGACGCCGTGCTGGCTCCGCTCGATCACCTCGACCCCCGCGACCGGCTGGAGTCGTTGCGCACCCTGGACCAGTGGCTGCGGGTCAACGGCGCGTGGGATCCGGCTGCGCAGCGATTGTCGTTGCACCGCAACACCGTTCGCAATCGAATTGACCGAATAGCGGCGTTGACCGGCCGCCGCCTCGACGACGGCGAGGACCGGATGGAGCTGTGGTTGGCCCTCAAGGCCAGGGCCGCCCTGCCCCGCTGAGGGCACTGCCGCAAAGTAGGCTGCCCCCATGCGTGTGGGAGTGCTGGGTGCCAAGGGCAAGGTCGGGGCGACGATCGTGGATGCGGTCGACGCAGCCGACGACCTGACGTTCACCGTCGGCGTCGACGCCGGTGAACCCCTGACGCTGTTCACCGACGACCAAACCGAGGTCGTCGTCGACTTCACCCACCCCGACGTCGTGATGGGCAATCTCGAGTTCCTCATTGGCGCGGGCATCCACGCCGTCGTCGGCACCACCGGGTTCACCGACGACCGGCTTGCGCAGGTGCGATCGTGGCTCGAGGCCGCGCCGGGCGTCTCGGTGCTCATTGCACCCAACTTTGCGATCGGTGCGGTCCTGTCGATGGAATTCGCGCGGCAGGCCGCCCGCTTCTTCGAGTCCGCGGAGGTCGTCGAGCTGCACCACCCGCACAAGGCCGACGCGCCCTCGGGCACCGCGACCCGGACCGCGCAGATGATCGCCGAGGCGCGAAAGGGCTTGCCGCCCAGCCCCGATGCCACCAGCACCGGCATCGACGGTGCCCGCGGCGCCGACGTCGACGGGGTGCGGGTGCACTCGGTTCGGCTCGCCGGGCTCGTCGCCCATCAAGAGGTGCTGTTCGGCACCATGGGGGAGACGCTGACCATTCGCCACGACAGCCTGGACCGCACGTCGTTCGTGCCGGGGGTGCTGCTCGGTGTGCGCAACGTCGCCGACCATCCGGGGTTGACGGTGGGGATCGAACCCCTCATGGGATTGTGACGAAGAACGAGGGCTCACGGGCGCTGCGCATCCAGCTGCTCATCGGCTTCATGTGCCTGGCGATGCTGGTGTACTTCGTGCTGTTGGGCCGCGCCGGAGTGCTGCTGGTCGCGTCGGGTCGTCCCGCGGCGATCGGTCTCGGCGTCGCGATCTTCCTGCTGCCGGTGGTGGGTCTGTGGGCCATGGTCGCGACCCTGCGCGCCGGGTTCGCGCACCAGCGGCTCGCGCGCCTCGCCAAGGAGCGGGGCATGGAACTCGACGTCGACGCGCTGCCGCGGCGGCCGTCGGGCCGCATCGACCGCGCCGCCGCCGACCGGCTGTTCGACAGCGTGCGCACCGAGATCGAGGACCACCCCGAGGACTGGGTGCGGTGGTACCGCCTGGCCCGCGCCTACGACTACGCCGGTGACCGCACCCGCGCCAGGGAGACGATGCGCAAGGCCGTCGCCATGCAGGAGCAGCAGCGTTGAGCGCGACGCTGCTGATCCTGCACCACACGCCGTCGCCTCATTGCCAGGAGATGCTGGAAGCCGTGCTGGCCGGAGCCACCACACCCGAGATCGAGGGCGTGGAGGTGGTGCGACGGCCGGCGCTGACGGTGTCGCCAGCCGACGTGCTCGCCGCGGACGGGTACGTGTTGGGCACCCCCGCCAACCTGGGCTACATGAGCGGTGCGCTCAAGCACGCGTTCGACGTCTGCTACTACCCATGCCTGGACACCACGCGCGGCCGCCCGTTCGGCCTCTACGTGCACGGCAACGAGGGCACCGAGGGCGCCGAACGAGGTGTCACGGCCATCACCACCGGCCTGGGCTGGGTCAAAGCCACTGACTACGTGGTGGTTTCGGGCCGACCGACGAAGGCTGACCTCGAGGCGTGCTGGAATTTGGGCGCGACGGTGGCCGCCCAGTTGACGCCCTGATCCGACCCGACCGGGCCGCGCCGGCCGTTACGCTCATGGCCTGACGGAGGAGAGGACCCATGGGGATCGCCGATTTCGCCCTCGCCGGAGCGCCGATCGCCGGTGGCGCACTCCTCGGCATCGTGGCGGGCAACCTGCGTGCGCCCGACGTCCGCGGAATGATCAAGCAGGACATGGATCTGCTGGAACGGCTGCCGCCCGATCAAGTCGAGCGGCGCGCCGAACTGCAACGCGTCATCGACCTCCGGGTCGACGACCTGATCGCCGCGGTCGACAAGAACCGGTCGCTGTTGGAGGTCGCCCAGTCCTACCGGGGAAACTGGCGCGACATCGTGGTGTTCGTCTGCGCGGTGCTGTTCACCGTCGTCTGGTGGAACGTGAGCCACAGCCGCGCCAACTGGCTGCTCATGTTCGTCGTGATGATCGTGGTGTCGATCATCGCCGCGCTGTACGCCGGACGTGGAGTCGTCCGCGCCCTGCTGGCGCTGGTGCGACACCGCGACCGGACCGACTAGAAGTGGTAGGTGTCCGACGGCGCCGGGGCATGGTCGGGTTCGTCGCCGTACTCGGAGGTGTGGATGCCGTAGGCCTTGGCCAGGTCGAGGATCTTGGTGGCCCGCGCGATCCTGGGTAGGTCCGAGCCGTTGCGGATCTCGCCGCCGTCACGCTGGAATTCGGCGAAGAATTCCGTCGCCCAACTGATTTCGTCCTGTGACGGCGACAGTCCCTCGTTCACGGCGGGGCACTGATCCGGAGTCAGGCAAATCTTGCCGGTCATGCCGAACTCGACCGACACGGCGCTGGCCTCGATGAGCTTGAGCGCGCTCGATCCGATGGTCGGACCGTCGATTGCGCTGGGCAGGTGAGCTGCCTTGGCCGCGATGGTGAAACGCGACCGGGCGTAGGCCAGCGTGGCGGGATTGTCGCCGAAGCCGGTGTCGCGGCGGAAGTCGCCGATGCCGAACGCGAGCCGGAACGTGCCCTTGGTCGCGGCGATCTCGGTGATGCGCTCCAACCCCCTCGCGGTTTCGACGAGCGCGACGATCGGGACGTTCGGGAGGCGCTTGGCGGTCTCGATGACATGGTCGACGCTCTCGACCATCGCCAGCATGACCCCACCGACGGACGTGCCGGCCAGCATCTCCAGGTCGTCGGCCCACCACCGGGTCCCGAACCCGTTGACGCGCACCCAGTCGTCATTCCCCGAGGTCAGCCAGGTGTGCACGTTGTCGCGGGCGACGTCCTTGTCCTTCGGCGCGACGGCGTCTTCGATGTCGAGGACCACGATGTCGGCGCGCGAGTGGGCGGCCGGGGCGAACCGGTCGGGCTGTGCACCGTTGACCAGCAGCCAACTCCTCGCGAGAACGGGGTCGATGCGGAACCCCGGGTCGGAGGGATCGGTGTCGGCGGGGGCTTGGTCGTACACGCGTCAATGGTGGCCTACGGCACCAGACGGGGCACAACGGGCCCCTCGCGAGGCCCTAGCCCAGCTTCTCCCCGAAGAAGCGCTCCATTGCCTGCCAGTGCCGTTGGGCGGCGTCGGGGTCGTAGACCGCCTCGTGGTCGGACACGGCGAATCCGTGTGCGGCGGGATAGGTCTCGATGGTGTGCTCGACACCCGCGGCCGTCAGGGCCTTGTCCAGGGTCTCGGCCTGCTCGGGGGTGAACGAGCCGTCGTCCTCGGCGCCGGCGACGTACACCGCTGCGGTGATCTGGTCGGCCAGGAGGTGTGGGCTGCCCGGATCGTCGGAGGCCAGACCGCCCCCGTGGAACGACATCGCCGCAGCCACCCGCTGAGGTACCCGACCGGCGACGACCAGAGAGGTACGTCCGCCCATGCAGTACCCCGTCGTGCCGAAGCGCGTACCGCTGACCTCGGGTCGCGATTCGAGGTAGTCGAAGAACGCCACCGCGTCGTCGGCCATCTTGTCGGGGGTGACGCTGCTCATCATCGACATCACCCTGGCGCGCTCGTCGGGATCGCTGAACGCGGTGTTCAGGTCGAAGGGGGCGTACTCGCCCTGGCGGTAGTACACGTCGGGGACCAGCACGGCGTAGCCGTAGTCGGCCAGTTTCTGGGCCATCTGGTCGAACACCGGGCGGCGGCTGCCGGCGTCGGGGTACATCACGACCCCCGGCCACGGCCCGTCGCCGTCGGGTGTCGCCAGGGTGACCGGACACGTTCCGTCGTGGGTGGTGATGGTGTCGGTGATCGTCGGCATGGGTTCCGTTCTACTCCCCGTCGCCGACCGTGGCCCGCCGAGACGGCGTGCGGGTGACTCGCCGCCCGAGTGGCGCCCCTTGTCGGGGCCTCGTCGTAAGCTGACCCCGTGCCAATCCCCACCCCGTACGAGGATTTGTTGCGACTGGTGTTGGAGACCGGGACGCCCAAGTCCGACCGCACGGGGACGGGTACGCGCAGCCTGTTCGGCCACCAGTTGCGCTACGACCTAGCTGCCGGCTTTCCGTTGATCACCACCAAGAAGGTGCACCTCAAGTCGGTGGTCTACGAACTGCTGTGGTTCCTGCGCGGCGACTCCAACGTGCGCTGGTTGCAGGAGCACGGTGTGACGATCTGGGATGAATGGGCCAGTCCGACAGGTGAACTCGGTCCGGTCTACGGCGTGCAGTGGCGGTCGTGGCCGACGCCGTCGGGTGAACACGTCGACCAGATCAGCGCCGCCCTGGAACTGCTCAAGCGCGACCCGGACAGCCGGCGCAACATCGTCTCGGCCTGGAACGTCGGTGAGATCCCGCAGATGGCGCTGCCACCGTGCCATGCGTTCTTCCAGTTCTACGTCGCCGACGGAAGGCTCTCCTGCCAGCTCTACCAGCGCAGCGCGGACCTCTTCCTCGGCGTGCCGTTCAACATCGCCAGCTACGCGCTGCTGACCCACATGATGGCCGCTCAGGCCGGTCTCGAGGTGGGGGAGTTCGTGTGGACCGGCGGGGACTGCCACGTCTACGACAACCACGTCGACCAGGTCCGGCTGCAGCTCAGCCGCGACCCACGCCCGTACCCGGAACTCGTTCTGGCGCCGCGGAATTCGATCTTCGACTACACCTACGAGGACGTCGCGATCGTGGACTACGATCCGCATCCGGGGATCAAGGCCCCGGTGGCGGTATGAGCCGACGCGTCGGTCTCATCTGGGCGCAGTCGACCTCCGGCGTCATCGGGCGCGACGGCGGCATCCCGTGGCGGCTGCCCGAGGACCAGGCCCGCTTCAAGGAACTCACGCTGGACCACACGGTGGTGATGGGCCGGCTGACGTGGGAGTCCCTGCCTGCGAAGGTGCGTCCCCTGCCGGGACGACGCAACGTCGTCGTCAGCCGGGACACCGGATACGCCGCCGAGGGCGCGACGGTCGTCGCCGGCGTCGAGGAGGCGCTCGGTGACGGCGACGTGTGGGTGATCGGCGGCGCGCAGATCTACGCAGTGGCGCTCGCGTCGGCGGACCGCTGCGAGGTCACCGAGGTCGACGTGGACCTCACCCGCGACGACGAGGACGCCGTCGCGCCGGTGCTCGACGAGGCGTGGAAGGGCACCGACGGTGAATGGCTCACCAGCACCTCGGGGCTGCGATACCGATTCTCCAGCTACGTCCGGGCATGAGGCTCACCAGCGGGCAGGCGCGCCGGATCGCCGTGGCCGCCCAGGGGTTCGCCGAGCCCACCCCCACCGGCGCGGTGACCCGGGCCCACCTCAAGCGTCTGGTGTCCCGAATCCAGGTGTTGCAACTGGATTCGGTGTCGGTGGCCGTCCGGGCACACTACGCGCCGATCTTCAGCCGCCTCGGACCATATGACCGCGGCCTGCTGGAGCGTGCGGCGTGGAGTCACTCCGCTCGCTCGCCGCGCCTGCTGGTCGAGTACTGGGCTCACGAGGCGGCGCTGGTGGCGGTCGACGACTGGCCGCTGTTGCGGTGGCGCATGCGCGAATGCGCCGACGGCAGGTGGGGCAAGGAGATCGTCCGCAAGAACCGGCAGCTGGCCGCCGACGTCGTCGCCGCGGTCGCCGAGCTGGGCCCGTCGACGGCCGGTCAGATCGAAGCCCACCTGGCGGCGGAGCCCCGCGGGCGCAAGGGCCCGTGGTGGGATCGCAGCGACACCAAGTGGGTGGCCGAGGCGCTGTTCGCCTCGGGCACGCTGACGACGGCGACCCGGGTGGGGTTCGCCAGGCACTACGACCTCAGCGAGCGGGTGCTGCCGCCGGAGGTGTTCGCCAGGGAGGTTGCGGACGACGACGCGGTGCGGGCGCTGGTGCTGCGCTCGGCGTCCGCGCTCGGGGTGGGCACCGAGACCGACATCCGGGACTACTTCCGGCTGGGTGCCGGACAGGCCAAGCCGGTGATCGCCGACCTGGTCGCCGAGGGCGAGCTGGAAGCGGTCGAGGTGCAGGGGTGGAATGCGCCTGCCTACCTGCGGGCGGGCCAGACCGTGCCGCGGGTGAACCGGGGGACGGCGCTGCTGTGCCCGTTCGACCCGCTGATCTTCTTTCGGCCGCGCGTCGAGCGGCTGTTCGACTTCCACTACCGCATCGAGATCTACGTTCCGGAACCCAAGCGCCAATTCGGGTACTACGTGTGGCCGTTCATGCTCGACGGCGAGCTGGTCGGCCGGGTGGACCTCAAGGCCGACCGGGCCAGGGGGGCGTTGTACGCGGTGGGGGCGTTCGCCGAGCCCGGTCGTGATCCGGGCCGGGTGGCCGAGGCGATGTCGACCGAGTTACGCACCATGGCAACGTGGTTGGAGCTCGACGACGTCGTGGTGGGCGAGCGTGGAAACCTGGTCGAGCCGCTCCGTCGAGCGTGTGGATGACGGCGGCAATTCGACCCGGTTCCCGCCATAGGGCCCACACTCGGCGCCGCCCGTGCGTCGGTCAGTTGAGCGGAATGTCGTTGTCGCCCTTGGTTTCTTGGTACTGATCCGACAACGCGGCGTAGCGGGCCTTGATCCGGTCGGACTGCGCCCGCAGCTCCGACCGCAGCGGCTCGTCTTCGGATTCGACGAGGTCGGCCAGCGCGTACGCCGTCCAGAACGCGTTGGACCGCCGGTAGCCGCCGGGCTCCAGACCGAAGACCTCCTTGAGGATTCTCAGGTCGTGGGGAATCGCGAAGCTGTCCCGGGAATCCTCGTGGCTGTACAGGTAGTAGTAGTTGTCGAACCCCGCCCAGGTGATCGCCGACATGCACAGCGTGCACGGCTCGTGGGTGGTGAGGAACACCAGCTCGGACGTGGGTGGCCGCTCGGTGAGCGCGTAGAACTGGTTGAGCGTGTTGATCTCACCGTGTAGCAGGGGATTGTCGGTCTCGTCGTTGGTGCCGGCCAGCACCAGCGACAGATCCGACTTGCGCAGTATTGCCGCTCCGAACACCTTGTTGCCCGCCGCGACACCCCGCTCGGTCAGGGGCAGGATGTCCTCGTCGACGACGGCGAGCAGGCGTGCGGCGATGGTTGGCATGGCTCACCCTAGGCCAGAACTCAGTGGGTCGCGCTCTCCTCGGCCAACTCCGGTACCCCCTTGCCGCGGAAGACGTTGACACCGAACACGATTGCGCCGATCACCAGCCACACCAGGCCGCCGATCTTGGCCAGCGAGTCGGCGTTGAACAACACGTACCCGATGATGAGGAAGCCCAGCGTCGGCACGACCAGATGCAGCAGGTAGTTCTTCGACTTCTGCTTGACCACGTAGTACCAGACCACCGACACGTGCAGCAGGCAGAACCCGAACAGGGCGCCGAAGTTGACCAGCGAGGAGATGAGGCCGATCTGGCCGACGAAGAACAGCACCAGCACCAGGCTCAGCGCGCTCACCACCAGGATCGCCGCGATGGGGACCTTGCGGGCGCTGATCTTCGACAGGAAGCTGGGCAGCTGGCCGTCACGGCTCATCGAGAACAGCAGCCGGCTCGTCGCAGCCTGGGCGGCCATCGCGTTCGCAAATCCCACCGCCATCACGTTGACGGCGAAGAATGCGTTCATCCAGCCCGTGTTGGACGCGGCCTGCACCAAGGTGAAGAAGGCGTTGCCGGCCTCGTCGTCGCTGAACGACTCGCGGCCGCCGGCCAGCAGGCTGGCCAGCCACGTCTGGGTGATGAACAGGAACGCGACCACGAACAGCGCGATGATCATCGCCCGACCGGCGGGGTTCTTGCGCCCCGTCGACTCCTCGGCCAGCGTCGAAATGCCGTCGAAGCCAAGGAAGCTGAGCACCGCGATCGACAGCGCGGTCGCGATCAGCGGGGCGGTCACGGTGCTGGAGTCCCAGATCGGCAGGGTGCTCCAGCCGACGTTGGGCAGCGTCTGCCCGTTGATCGCCCGCACGGCGATGACGACGAACACCACGACGAAGACGAGTTCGATCGCCAGGAACACCCGGTTGGCGAACTTCAGCAGACTGATGCCGGCGAGGTTGATGATCGTGTTGACGATGACGAACACGATGGCCCACACCCAGCGGGGGCTGCCGGGAAACAGCCCCACCATCGACTCGGCGGCGAAGACGTACAGCAGCGTCGGCACCAGCAGGTAGTCCAGCAGGATCGCCCATCCGGCGAAGAAGCCGACGCTGGGATGGATGCCGCGGCCGACGTAGGAGAACACCGAGCCCGCCAGCGGGAACGACTTGGCCATCTGCGAGTAGGCCAGAGCGGTGAAGATCATCGCGATCAGACCGATGAGGTAGACCAGCGGCACCATGCCCGATGCGCTGTTGTACACGGTGCCGAAGATCGCCCACGGGGCGATGGGCACCATGAACACCAGTCCGTACACCAGCAGGTCCACCGTCGAGACCGAGCGGTTGAGTTCCTGGGTGTAGCCGAACGATTCGAGGGTGCGCTGGCCCTGTGCGGGCTGGGTGTCGGGGTTGACCACGAGGGTTCCTATCGGTCGTGTTCGGTGAGGAAGGCGGCGATGACGGCCCGGAATTCGGCCGGCTGTTCCAGGTGCGTGCAGTGGCTGGCGCCGGGGAAGACGTGTTGGCGTGCGTCGGGGATCCGTTCGACGAACGGTTTCCACGTCGCGGGTGTGGCCTCGTCGAATTCGCCGGCCACTACCAGCGTGGGGACGGTGATCTGGGGCAGTCGGTCTTCGACCGTCCACGACTTGAGTGTCCCGAGAACGTGGAACTCGTTGGGGCCGTTCATGGTGTGGTACACCGTGGGCTCGGCCTCCATCTGGGCTTCGCTGTCGAGGAAGTCCTGGGGCGTGGGTTCGACTCGGCAGACGTGCCGGCGGTAGAACTCCTGCGTCGCGGCGAGGTACTCCGGGTCGGTGACCGTGCCGTCCGCCTCGTGGCGGTCGAGTGCCTGCTGGGTGTCCTCGGGCAGTTCGGAGCGCAGCAGGGCGGCGGCGGCCATCCACAACTCCATCGAGGCCGGTGAATTGCAGATCGACAACGACGCCAGGCCCGTTGGCCGGCGTACGGCGATCTCGGCGCCCAACATGCCGCCCCAGGATTGGCCGAGAACGTGATAGCTCTCGACGCCCAAGGCCTCTCGCACGGTGTGGAACTCGCCGACGAACAATGCGGGTGTCCAGAAGTCACGCGGTGCGTCGGGCAGATGCGTGCTACGGCCACAACCAATCTGGTCGTAGTGGACGACGACGCGGCCGGTCTCGTCGGCCAGTTCGGCGATGTTGCGCACGTAGTCGTGCGCCATCCCCGGCCCGCCGTGCAAGACGAACAGGGGGAGGGTGTCGGGACGCGGGTGCTCGGGGCTGGTGACCTGAACCCAGGTCTCGCCGTCGAGGAAGGGCACCATGCGGGTCTGGACGGACATGGCGCTCAGCATGGACCCACAATGGTCTCGCTGCAAGACCAATCGAGGGGAATTAACATTTCGCGTATCGACGGGGGGAGCGCACCGATGGCCGAGGATGCCGCCGTGCCGCCGTCGGGCTTGCTTGCCCAGCAGCTGGAGATGCCGACCCGGGTCGACGAGATCACCGACCGGCTCGTCACGGCCATCGCGATCGGCGAATATCTGCCGGGTGCCCGGCTGCCGGTGGAACGCGACCTGGCTGCCGCGCTGGGCGTGGGACGCATGACGGTGCGGGCCGCGCTGGCCCGCCTGGTCGACCGCGGGCTGCTCGAGACCCGTCGCGGTCGTGGCGGGGGTTCCTACGTCGTCGACCAATGGCCGGAATCCTCCACCGCGGCGGTGCGACGCACGCTGGTGATGAGGCTCGGCGAATTGCGCGACCGGTGCGACGCCATCGCACGCTTGCACGGCGCGGTGTGCCGCGCGGCGGCCGACGCCAGGACGGCGGCCGACGTCGAGCGCCTCAGGGACGCGCTGCAGGCCTACCGCACCGCGGACACCGGCCTTGCCTCTCAACAGGCCGACAGCGCGCTGCACCTGGCGATCATGGACACCGCCCACAACGGGGTGCTCACCCAGGTCCTCGTCGACCTCGAGGCCTCGGTCAGCATCGGCGCACCGGCGCACCTGTGGGGCGAGCCCCTGACCATGCGGGAGATGGAGTTGCGCTCACTGCACGAGCACGAAGAGTTGGTCGACGCGATCGCCGACGGTCGTGCCGACGACGCCGACGCGCTGGCCCGCGCCCACGTCGGCATCGACTTCGAACTCATCTCCGCGGCGATGCGCCGGGCAGGCGTGCTGGACGACTAGCCCCGGTGATCGTGATCGTCCATGCCGAGCGGGTAATCTCAACCGCGTGACCACCAGCGGATTCGACGTCAGCACCCGTTTGGGCACCGTGCTGACGGCCATGGTGACGCCGTTCGGCCCGGACGGCTCGATCGATTTGGCCGTTGCCAAGAAGCTCGCCAAGCACCTGGTGGACTCCGGGTGCGACGGTCTGGTGGTCTCCGGGACCACCGGCGAATCGCCGACGACCACCGACTCCGAAAAGGTGGCGTTGCTCGCCGCCGTGCTCGAGGCGGTGGGGGACCGCGCCCGGGTCGTCGCCGGGGCGGGCACCTACGACACCGCCCACAGCGTGCACCTGGCCAAGGCCTGCGAGGCCGAGGGCGCCCACGGTCTGCTCGTCGTCACGCCCTACTACTCACGGCCGCCGCAAGCCGGGCTCGTCGCCCACTTCACCGCCGTCGCCGACGCCACCGCCCTGCCCAACGTGCTCTACGACATCCCGCCGCGGTCGTCGGTGCCCATCGAGTGGGACACGGTCCGCCAGATCGCGCCGCACCCCAACATCGTCGCCATCAAGGACGCCAAGGGCGACTTGCACGGCGGCGCGATGATCATGGCCGAGACCGGATTGGCGTACTACTCCGGCGACGACGCACTCAACCTGCCGTGGCTGGCAATGGGTGCGACGGGCTTCATCAGCGTCTGGGGTCACTTCGCGGCGAGCCAGTTGCGAGACATGCTGTCGGCGTTCACCTCCGGTGACCTGGCGACGGCGCGCAAGATCCACGTGAGCCTCGGCGCGCTCAACGACGCGCAAAATCGGCTCGGCGGCGTCACCATGGCCAAGACCGGGCTTCGCTCGTTGGGCTTCAACACCGGGGATCCGCGACTTCCGCAGGTTCCCGCGACGGACGCCCAGATCGAGGCGCTGGAGACGGACATGCGGACGGCCGGAGTGCTGCGATGACCGCCGAACTGACACCGCCAGGACCGCTGGAACCCGGTGGATTGCGGGTCACCGCGCTCGGCGGAATCAGCGAAATCGGCCGCAACATGACCGTGCTCGAGCACCTCGGGCGGCTCCTGATCATCGACTGCGGCGTGCTGTTCCCCGGCAACGACGAACCCGGCGTCGACCTGATCCTGCCCGACCTGCGCCACATCGAGGGTCGCCTCGACGACATCGAGGCCCTGGTGGTGACCCATGCCCACGAGGACCACATCGGAGCCATTCCGCACCTGCTCAAGCTGCGGCCCGACATCCCCGTCGTCGGGTCGAAGTTCACCTTGGCGCTGATCGCCGCCAAGTGTCGCGAGCACCGCATCAAGCCGGTCTTCGTCGAGGTGGCCGAGAAGCAGAGCAGCAACCACGGCGTCTTCGAGTGCGAGTACTTCGCGGTCAACCATTCGATCCCCGACGCGCTGGCCATCGCCGTCTACACCGGGGCCGGCACGCTGCTGCACACCGGTGACATCAAGCTCGACCAGCTTCCGCTGGACGGTCGGCCCACCGACCTGCCCGGCATGTCGCGCCTCGGCGACGCGGGCGTGGACCTCTTCCTGTGCGATTCGACGAATGCGGAGATCCCCGGTGTCGGCCCGTCGGAGAGCGAGATCGGGCCCAACATGCACCGGCTGATCCGCGGTGCCGAGGGTCGCGTGATCGTCGCGTGCTTCGCCTCCAACGTCGCACGCGTGCAACAGATCATCGACGCCTCGGTGGCGCTGGGGCGCAAGGTGTCCTTCGTCGGCCGGTCGATGGTGCGCAACATGGGCATCGCCAAGGATCTGGGCTTCCTCACCGTCGACGACGACGACGTGGTGGACATCGCCGCGGCGGAGATGTTGCCGGCCGAGCGGGTCACGCTGGTCACCACCGGCACGCAGGGCGAGACGATGGCGGCGCTGTCGCGGATGTCGCGCGGTGAGCACCGCAGCATCACCCTCACCCAGGGCGATCTGATCATCATGTCCTCGTCGCAGATCCCAGGCAACGAGGAGGCCATCTTCGGGGTGCTGGATTCGTTGGCCAAGATCGGCGTCCGCGTCGTCACCAACGCCCAAGTGCGCATTCACGTTTCGGGTCACGCGTACGCCGGTGAGCTGTTGTTCCTCTACAACGGGGTGCGGCCACGCAACGTCATGCCGGTGCACGGCACCTGGCGCCACATGCGCGCCAATGCCGCTCTGGCCGCGAAATCCGGTGTGCCCGAGGAGAACATCGTGCTGGCCGAGAACGGCGTCAGCGTCGACCTGGTCAAGGGCCGGGCCAAGGTCTCCGGCGCGGTGCCGGTCGGCAAGATGTTCGTCGACGGTCTGGTCACCGGCGACGTGGGTGACGCCACGCTTGGCGAGCGGCTCGTGCTGTCGTCCGGGTTCATCGCCGTCACCATCGCCGTGGACCGGGCCACCGGGAAGGTCGCCGCTCCGGTACACCTGCAGTCGCGCGGATTCTCCGAGGACCCCAAGGCGCTCGAACCCGTCACCCGCCTCGTCGAGGAGGCCCTGCAGTCACTCGCCGCGGAGAAGGTGACCGACCCGACCCGCCTGGCCCAGGCCGCCCGCCGCGCCATCGGCAAATGGGTGGGGGAGAAGTACCGGCGTCAGCCGATGATCGTGCCGACGGTCATCGAGGTCTAGTACCCGGCGTCAACCGAGTCCCGGTGCGATGATCGCTCGGTGACGACTTCACGTCCCGTGGGGCGCCAGTCCGAAACCCATGCGGTGGAGGAGTTTCTGGTAGCCGACCGCACGGCGCCAGCGGGGTTGCTGGTGGAGGGGGCACCCGGACTCGGCAAGACGACGCTGTGGCTTGCCGGCGTGGATACGGCTCGTGAACGTGGTTACCGTGTACTGGCGGCCAGGCCGGCGGAAGCTGAATCGGCGCTGGCGTATTCGGCGTTGGCAGACCTGCTCAACGGCGTCGACGCTTCCGTGCGGTCCGAGTTGCCAGAGGCGCAACGGGTCGCGCTCGACCACGTCCAACTCCGGTCCGCTGCCGGTGGGGCGCCGACCGACCCGCGGGCCGTCGCGGCCGCGCTGCTGGCCGTCGTCACCCGGCTGACGGCCGAGGCACCCGTCCTGCTGGCCATGGACGACCTGCAGTGGTTCGACACCTCGAGCGCCCGCGCCGTGGAGTTTCTGACGCGTCGACTGGTGGGCCGGGTCGCAGTGCTCGCGACCACCCGGGACGACTCCCACAGTGTGCGTGCCACGTCGTGGCTGCAGCTGCCCTCACCCGCCGACCTCCGGCGAATCACGCTGTCGGCGATGAGTATTGGCCAACTGCAGGCAATCATCGCCGATCGGCTCGGGACGTCGTTCCCGCGTCCGGTCATGGTCGACGTTCACGAGGTGTCGGGCGGCAATCCCTTCTTCGCGCTGGAACTGGCCCGGTCCCTGCAGAGTCACGGCGGCAGGACCACCTCGCTGCCCGCCTCGCTCAAGGAACTGGTTCGAGCACGGATCGGCGGCCTCGACTCCGACGTCCGGGCTGCTCTGTTGGTGGTCGCGTGTCTGGCGGCCCCCACCGTCGACGTGGTCGCCCGGGCTGCCGGCGCCGCCGAAGACGATCTCTTGCTCGTGCTGAGGGAGGTCGAAGAGGCGGGAATCGTCGAGGTCAACGGCAGCAGACTGCGCTTCGCTCATCCCCTGTTGGCCAGGGGTGTGTACACCGAGGCCACCGCGGCACGTCGTCGAGCGGTTCACGCCCAGCTGGCCGAGGTGGTCGACGATCCAGAGGCGCGGGCTCGACACTTGGCGTTGTCCGCCACCAGCGCGACGCCGGCGATCCTGCACTCGCTGGACGTCGCGGCCGAGCTGGCGAGCATGCGTGGCGCGCCGGCGACCGCTGCCGAATTGCTCGACCTCGCACGCGAACTGGGAGACGACGCGCCCGGCCGCCGGCTACGGTGCGCCAGCCTTCACGTACAGGCGGGAGACCCCGGTCGGGCCAGGAACCTACTCGGCCAGGTCATTGCGCACTTTCCCCCGGGAGACCTACGCGCGAATGCCTTCATGCTGCTGGCCGTGATCGAGCTGTTCGACGACAGCTTCGCCGAAGGCGTCGGCGTGCTCGTACGCGGCCTCGCCGAGGTGGGCCAGAACGACGAGCTGAGCGCCCAGATGCTGACCACGTTGGCCTTCGCCCTGTTGAACGTCGGCCGGGCCGCCGACGCCCTCGACCAGGTGGAGGCCGCGGTCGAGACTGCTCGCCGTTGCACCATCCCCGCGCTGCTCGGTCAGGCCCTCGGCATGCGTGCCATGATCCGATTCGTCCAGGGCGCCGGGTTCGACCAGTCCGACATGCGTCGCGCCCTCGAGCTGGAGGCCAAGGCCACCAAGATTCCCATCGCCTTTCGCGCAACGATGCAGAACGCGCTTCTGTCGGCGTGGACGGGGCAGCTCGGCGCGGCCCGTGACGTCCTGATGTCGATTCGGCGTAGCTGCGTCGACCGAGGCGCGGAGGGCGAGTTGGTATTCGTGTCCTTCCACGCCTGCTTCGTTGCAATCTGGCTGGGCGACCTCGCCGAAGCCCAGCGGGTGGCCGCGGACACCGTCGAACGGGCCCGACAGCTCGGCGGCAACGTGTCGCTGTTCGTGGCGCTGACCACGCGTGCGGCGACCCGGACCTACATCGGTGACGAATCCGGCGCCCGGGCCGACCTCGTCGAGGCGTCAGCTGCCACCGCCCGCAGCGGTTTCTCGGCCATGGGCGAATGGCCCTTGACGGTACTGGGACTGCTCGAGGTGTCGACGGGCAACCACCAGGCGGCCGTGGACGTACTCGCCCCGTTGATCGCCAAAGTCGTTGGCGCACCGGAGGCTACGGAGATCATCGGCGGATCGTTCCTCCCGGATGCCGTCGAGGCTCTCGTCGGGTTGGGGCGGCTCGACGAGGCCCAGCGGCTCGTCGACGTGGTCGAGCGCAACGGCCGCCGACTCGACCGGGCGTGGATGTTGGCCGTGGGCGGGCGCACTCGCGGCATGGTGCTGGCCGCCCGTGGCGATCTCGCGGGCGCCCAACGCGCAGTCGACGGCGCGCTGATCGCGCACGCCCGGCTGCCAATGCCCTTCGAGCGCGCGAGAACCCAGTTGACCCTGGGCGTGATTCACCTCAGGCGGGGTCAGGCATCCGCGGCGACGTCGTCTCTGGCCGAGGCGGTCACGCTCTTCGAGCAACTCGGCACGCCATTGTGGGCTGCCCGGGCGCGAGCCGAACTCGCTCGCGCCGGCAACGGCACGTCCACACCCGAGCTCACCGCATCCGAGCAGAAGGTGGCCAGATTGACCGCCTCGGGCATGACGAATGGCGAAGTCGCGACCGCCTTGTTCATCAGCCCCAAGACGGTCGAGTTCCACCTCGCGCGCATCTACCGCAAACTCGGCATCCGTTCACGGGCGGAACTCGGCCGTCTCGTGCGTGACCCAAACTAGGGAATCCCCTAGTTACCCAACGGCTTCGAGATCAATAGCGTCGGCGTCAGCACTCGGGGCCGAACCAGGGGAATCTCACCGATCATGTCCATGCGCTTGTTGCCCGCCGTCGTCGGCGCCACGTTGCTTGCCGGAATCGTGCCGACGCCGGTCGCGAGTGCCGACGATCCGTTGCCGCAAATCCGAGGAGCGGTCAACGGTGACCGCTCCAGGACGGGTTGCCCGGCACTTGCCTACGATCGAATCCTCGAGGACATCGCGCAGACCGCGGTCCGGCCGGGCGACGTCCGAGGTGGAGACACCAGCGCATACAAGGGCACGGCGAAGATCACGATTGGCTGGGGGGATCCCGAAGCGGCTGCGATCAACGACACCTACGAGAAGGGCGCGGGCGATGCGATCAGCAACTGCTCCTTCACCGAATTCGGGGTCGGGTTCAACCGCAATGAAAGCCTCGAATGGGATTCGGTGAGCATCGTCTTCGGGACACCCGCCGTGGCGCCGCCGCCCGCACCCACGCCGCCGCCGTCATCCACGCCCGCGCCCGCGCCGCCGAAGGTGGCTCCGACAGACGCGGTTCGGGTGTCCTTCGACAAGGGGCTCCAGTGGACGGTGAATGTCACGAGTACCGCCGACATCGCGGGCACGTGTACCTACGCGGCGACCAATCCCGTGCTGCCCGGGACCAATCGCACGTTCGCCATACAGCCGAGGGGCAGTGCGAGTTTCACGGTGTTGGCTCCGCCGCCATTCTCGACGTACCACGTGGTGGTCTCCTGCAGCGGACCGTTCGACGGCAAGACCGTGGAGTTTGGTCACGTCGAACAGGACGTGAGTGCATGAGCGATCTCGGACCACGACGACCTTCGGTCGCACCCGTCGCCGTCGTCGTCGCGCTGCTCGGCGCAGCGATCGTTGCCGGCGGTTCGACGACGCCGACGGCGCGCGCAGACGATCCCCTGGCTCCAATCATCACGTCGGTGATCGCCTACCGCTCCAACTCCGGATGTCCCAAGCTGAACTACGACACCTCCCTGGAAGCGGCCGCGCAGAAGTACGCGCGATCGGAGGTGCGGTCGGACGGCATCCCGCGCGACTACGCCGGGCAGACCGCTGCGTTCCTCGGCTCCGGCGACCCGCAGGACGTCGCCATCTTGAGCGCCTACGCTAGGGGCGCGAGAGCGATGGTCAACGACTGCACCGAGACCGACTTCGGCGTGGGGTTCATTCGTCACGAGGACCGATCCGTCGACGTCGTGACCATGCTGTTCGGTTCTCCCGCGAACGAGACCCCTGGACCACCGGTGCCGACTCCTGCGCCGACGCCGTCACCCACGCCCGCGCCCGCGCCGCCGAAGGTGGCTCCGACAGACGCGGTCCGGGTGTCCTTCGACAAGGGGCTCCAGTGGACGGTGAATGTCACGAGTACCGCCGACATCGCGGGCACCTGTACCTACGCGGCGACCAATCCCGTGCTGCCCGGGACCAATCGCACGTTCGCCATACAGCCAAGGGGCAGTGCGAGTTTCACGGTGTTGGCTCCGCCGCCGTTCTCGACCTACCACGTGGTGGTGGCGTGTCGCGGCACCTTCGACGGAAGGTCCGTCGAATTTGGCCACGTAGAACAGGATGTGTCTTCGTGAAAATCTTCCACACCACCGTCGTCGTCGCACTGCTCGGCTGGGGAGGGCTGATCACGGGCGTCGCGCCCGCGCTCGCGGACCCGCCGACCTGCCCGCCGGGAGCGGTCGTCGTCGATGACGGTTGCAGCGCACGCTTCTCCGTGCTGAGCGCCGACGACGTGAACGGCACGCTCACCGGTACGCCAGCCGGAGGCAATGCCCCGATCACCGTCTTCGGCGAGCCCCAGCTCTATCTGCCGTCGACGGGGTTCGGGGGATCGCCGCCGGGCGCGGTCCAGCAGTGGGATGCGACGATTCAGCGGGTCGGTGCCGCGGATCCGGGCGACCCGAATTGGTACGGCCGAGCAAAGGCCAACGCGTTCCTACCCCGCCAACTGAATCAGCTGGCGACGCAGATGCCGGCGAACACGTTGGTCATCCGCTTCGTACCGGACGGCACCGATCCCCATATC
Source organism: Mycobacterium yunnanensis (assembly GCF_025823185.1). GTDB lineage: Bacteria > Actinomycetota > Actinomycetes > Mycobacteriales > Mycobacteriaceae > Mycobacterium > Mycobacterium yunnanensis. The sequence continues at coordinate 573,643 of NZ_JACKVK010000011.1, read as the reverse complement.
TCCCGGCTGTCGTCGATTCAGCCGGTTGGCTGACGCGCGGCAGGATCAGCGCTTGTTGACGTAGCCGTCGTCGACGGGCAGGGCCACTCCGGTGATGTGCTTGCCGGCGTCGGACACCAGCCAGGCGACGGTGTCGGCGATGACCTCCGGCTCGACGGTCTCCATGTTCGCGACGCTGGCCATGTCCAGTCCGTCGGCATTGCCGTCGGTCATGTCCGAGAGCCACTTTCGGGTGAACTCGTTGTCGATCATCGGGGTCCGCACGCCCGCGGGGTGAATCGAGTTGACTCGAATGCCCTGCGGTGACAGCAGGTTGGCATAAGAGCGCATCAGACCCACCACACCGTGCTTGGCGGCCGCGTACCCGATGGAGCCGGCGAACGGGGACCCCAGCCCGACCAACCCCATCACCGAGCTGATCAGCACGATGGCGCCGCCGTTGCCCGCCTTGACCATTGGTCGCATCGCGACGTCCACCGTGTGGTGCACACCGGTGAGGTTGACGTCGATGACGTCGTGCCAGGCGTTCTCATCGGCCATCGGCGCAATCCCGGCGTTGGCGACGACGACGTCGAGTCGACCACCCAATTCGTCGACACCGGCACGCAGCGCGGTCTTCAACGCCGCGCGGTCGCGGACGTCGGCCTGCAGCGCCACGACGCGCGCACCGGTGTCCTCGACCAGTTTGACGGTGGCGGCGAGGTCGTCGGGCGTGGCCATCGGATAGGGCACCGAGGCGATCTGATCGCACAGGTCGACGGCGATGACGTCGGCCCCGTCGGAGGCCAGGCGCACGGCGTGCGCGCGGCCCTGCCCGCGGGCCGCGCCGGTGATGAAGGCGACCTTGCCCTCGAGCGGTCTCATGGCTGAGTTCAGTTAGGGCCGCAGCTGGCCCTTGGCCGGATCGCCGGCGACGACGGGCGCGAGCATCTTGATGTCGGGAGCGCCGTCGAGGTGCTCGCCGATCGCGCCGAACAGCTTGCCGATGGCGGGGGCGGTGCCGTGGGTCTTGAGCGACTCCTCGTCGGCCCACTGCTCGACGAAGACGAAGGTGCCGTCGGCCTCGTGCAGGGAGTACAGCTCGCAGCCCGGCTCGGAGTGGACCGCCTCGATCGCCTCCGTGCACGCCGAGCGCACGGCGTCGACGGAATCGGGCTTGGCGGTCATGGTGGCGACGACGACAACGGGCATGCGGAGACTCCTCATCGAGCGGGCACGAACTGCTTGCGGCGCCGCTCACATTACCCAGCAGATGGGGGCATCAGAGCGGTACCCGCGCAGCCGTCGGTCCGGGACCCTTCGTTGACCTAACTGTTACCTGTGTGGCTGATGGTGAAATTGTGGTTCGTGCGACTAGTCTTTCCCCATGGCTAGTAAGACCGCCGCCCGCTCGGGAGCTCGTTCCAGCAGCTCAAAGCCCCGTGCGCGCACCACGCGCCCCGCCGCCCCGCGGCGCAAACCCGCGCCACGACGCAACCCGTCCCCGGTGGCGGCCGCAGGCTCCGCAATCGGCAAGGGAGCGCGCGCAAGTTGGCTGATGCTGGCCAAGGGCGCAGGCTCCACCGCCCGCTCCGTCGGACGGGCCCGCGAACTCGAGCCAGGGCACCGCCGTGACGGCATCGCCCTCGGTCTCCTCGCGCTGGCCGTGGTCATGGCCGCCAGCTCGTGGTTCGACGCCGCGCGTCCGGTCGGCGGCTGGATCGACGCGGGCGTGCGGACCGTCATCGGATCGGCAGTCGTGCTGCTGCCCATCGCCCTCATCGCGGTGGCAATTCTGCTGATGCGCACCGAACCGAACCCGGAGGCGCGCCCACGGCTGGTCCTGGGCACCTCGATGATCGCCCTGCCCGTCCTCGGTCTGTGGCACTTGTGGTCCGGTGCCCCCACGGACCCCGCCGACCGGCAGCGGGTGGCGGGTTTCGTCGGCTTCGCCATCGGCGGACCGCTCTCGGACGGACTGACCGCGTGGATCGCGACGCCACTGTTGATCATCGGCATCCTGTTCGGCCTGCTGCTGGTGACGGGGACGACCATCCGTGAGGTACCCGCCGCGCTGCAGGACATGTTCATGGGCGCCTACCGCGGCGACACCCGTGACGAGTACGACGACGACTATGACGACGCCGAGTACGACGACTATCCCGACGCTCGCGCCGAAGATCTCTCCGACGGCTACTACGACGACCCCACCTCGGCTCGCGCCGACGAGGTGCAGTGGCCCGGCGCGCCGCGGGCTGGATCGGCGACCGTCCCGGTGAGTCGACTCGGCACGCCGATGGACAACTACCCGCTCGACGAACCCCAAGCCGACGAGACGCCCACGGCGCCAGAGCCCAAGGTGCGCGCCAAGCGCAAGAAGCCCGAAGCGCCTGCCGTCGCACCACCGGCCCCCGAGGAGACGCTCTCACTGGACCGCGTCGTCGAGGGCCCCTACACCCTGCCGTCGCTGGACCTGCTGGTCGCCGGCGATCCGCCCAAGCTCCGCAGCGCGGCCAACGACAAGATGATGGAAGTCATCCAGTCGGTGCTCGACCAGTTCAAGGTCGACGCCGCCGTCACCGGACTGACCCGCGGGCCGACCGTCACCCGCTACGAGGTCGAGCTCGGGCCGGGCGTCAAGGTCGAGAAGATCACCGCGCTGCAGAAGAACATCGCCTACGCGGTGGCCACGGAGAGCGTCCGCATGCTCGCCCCCATCCCGGGCAAGTCCGCCGTCGGCATCGAGGTGCCCAACACCGACCGCGAGATGGTGCGGCTGTCCGACGTCCTGACCGCGCCGACCACGCGCCGCGACCACCACCCGCTGGTGATCGGCCTCGGCAAGGACATCGAGGGCAACTTCATCTCGGCGAACCTGGCCAAGATGCCGCACCTGCTGGTGGCCGGGTCCACCGGCTCCGGCAAGTCCAGCTTCGTCAACTCGATGCTGGTCTCGCTGTTGTCGCGGGCCACCCCCGAGGAGGTCAGGATGATCCTGATCGACCCCAAGATGGTGGAACTCACGCCGTACGAAGGCATCCCGCACCTCATCACGCCCATCGTCACGCAGCCCAAGAAGGCGGCGGCCGCGCTCGCCTGGCTGGTCGAGGAGATGGAGCAGCGCTACCAGGACATGCAGGCCAACAAGGTCCGTCACATCGACGACTTCAACAAGAACGTGAAGTCCGGGGTCATCACCGCCCCGCTGGGCAGCGAGCGGGTCTACAAGACCTACCCGTACATCATCGCCATCGTCGACGAGCTCGCCGACCTCATGATGACCGCGCCGCGTGACGTCGAGGACGCCATCGTCCGCATCACCCAGAAGGCCCGCGCCGCAGGCATCCACCTGATCCTCGCCACGCAGCGTCCCTCGGTCGACGTCGTCACCGGTCTGATCAAGACCAACGTGCCCTCGCGGCTGGCGTTCGCCACGTCCTCGCTGACCGACAGCCGAGTGATCCTCGATCAGCCGGGCGCGGAGAAGCTGATCGGCATGGGTGACGGGCTGTTCCTTCCGATGGGCGCCAACAAGCCCGTCCGGTTCCAGGGCGCCTACATCAGCGACGAGGAGATCTACTCCGTCGTCGCGGCCTGCAAGGACCAGGCCGAGCCCGACTACACCGAGGGCGTCACCGCCGCCAAGCCCGGTGGCGAGCGCACCGACGTCGACCCCGACATCGGCGACGACATGGACGTCTTCCTGCAGGCCGTCGAGCTGGTGGTGTCCTCGCAGTTCGGGTCGACGTCGATGCTGCAGCGCAAGCTACGCGTCGGGTTCGCCAAGGCCGGCCGGCTGATGGACCTGATGGAGACGCGCAGCATCGTCGGCCCGAGCGAGGGGTCCAAGGCCCGCGAGGTGCTGGTGAAGCCCGACGAGCTGGCGGGCACCCTGATGCTGATTCGCGGCGGCGCCGACGCCAACGGAGCCGACGCAGCCGACGAGTTCTAGTTCGCCCTGCGCCGAACGTGAGCCCACGGCGAAATCTCGAGCCAATTCTCGCAGTGGCGTCACGTTCGGCGAGGTGTCGGTCGGTGCCGGCACACTGCCGCCATGGGGGCGCCATTCGTCGGCAGTGAGGCGGTGGCCGCGGGCCGCCTGACGGCGTATCAGCTGCGGAGCACGTGCACACCGATTCATCGCGACGTCTACATCCCGCGCGGCGCGGAGCCGACCGCAGTGACGCGCGCACGGGCGGCGTGGTTGTGGTCGGGGCGCGCGGGGATCGTCGCCGGACAGTCCGCCGCGGCGGTGCACGGTGCCAAGTGGGTCGACGACCGCGCACCGGCAGAACTCCTGTACGGCAATCGGCGTCCCCCCGGCGGCATCACGACGTGGTCGGATCGAGTGGCCGACGACGAGACGTCACGGCGCGACGGAATCCTCGTCACCACACCGGCGCGGACCGCGCTCGACATCGCCTGCCGCTACCCACGTCGCCGGGCCGTCGCGGCGGTCGACGCCCTACTTCGCGCCACCAGGGTTCCCGTGGCCGACGTTGAGTCACTGGCCGCACGGCATGGCGGCCGCCGGGGCATTCGCGCCGCCCGCAACGTCCTGAACCTCGTCGACGCGGGTGCCGAGTCGCCGCAGGAGACCAGGGTGCGCCTGGTGCTCGTCGCGGCCGGCTTCCCACGGCCGGAGACCCAGATCCCGGTGTACGACCAATGGGGGCGGCTCGTGGCCGTCGTCGACATGGGGTGGCGAGAGCTCAAGGTGGCCGTCGACTACGAGGGCAGCCACCACCGGATGTCTCGCCGGCAGTTCGACCGGGACATCAGGCGCCAAGCGGATCTGAACGAACTGGGCTGGGACGACGTGCGGATCACCGCGGAGGACAGCGACGGCGCCATCATCGGGCGGGTCGGACGGGCATTACGACGCCGAGCGTGAGCCCACTGCGAATTCTCGACCCAATTCTCGCAGTGGCGTCACGCTCGGCGCCTACAGCGTGAGAAGCATCCGGGTGTTGCCCAGGATGTTGGGCTTGACGTAGGACAGGTCCAGGAACTCGGCCACGCCGATGTCGTAGGAGCGGCGCATCTCGTCGTACACCTCCGAGGTGACCGGGGTGCCTTCGATCTCCTGGAACCCGTGGCGGCCGAAGAAGTCGGTCTCGAAGGTCAGCACGAAGATCCGTTGCAGCCGCAGCTCCCTGGCCACCTCGAGCAGGCGCGTCACGACGGCGTGCCCGATTCCGCGACCCTGCATCCGCGGATGCGCCGCGACGGTGCGCACTTCGCCGAGGTCGGCCCACAGCACGTGCAGCGCGCCACACCCGACCACCTCGTCGTCGACCTCGGCCACCCAGAACTCCTGGACCGACTCGTACAGCGTGACGAGATTCTTCTCCAGCAGGATCTTTCCGGCGTACAGGTCGACCAGTTGCTTGATCTGAGGGACGTCCGACGTCCGGGCGCGACGAACCACCAGATCGTCGTCGGGGGGAGCTCCTGTCACAGCAGTGAGGGTATCGGCTCGGGCTACCGATATTCTGGTCACGTGCCGGGTCAGTCAGACGTCGATCCGTTGACCCCGCGCGTCAGTGTGGTCAACGTCGCCAACGCGCTCACCGGCGTGCGCATCGTGCTCGTCCCGGTGTTCCTGGCGGCGCTCTTCGTCGGGGACGGCCACGAAACGTATTGGCGCGTAGCGGCTTTCGTCGTCTTCACGGTGGCGGTCGTCACCGACCGCGTCGACGGCGCGATCGCCCGCAGTTACGGCATGGTGACCGAGTTCGGCAAACTTGCCGACCCCATCGCCGACAAGGCGCTGATCGGGGCGGCGCTCGTCGGTCTCAGCATGCTCGGCGACCTCCCGTGGTGGGTCACCATCTTGATCCTGGCCCGCGAGATCGGCGTGACGATCCTGCGACTCGTGGTCATCCGCGGCGGTGTCATCCCGGCGAGTCGCGGCGGAAAGGTCAAGACTCTGGTGCAGTCGGTGGCGATCGGACTGTTCGTACTGCCCCTTGGCGGGGCATGGCTCACCGGCGCCTGGGTGTTCATGTGGGCCGCGATCGTGCTCACGGTTCTGACCGGCGTGGACTACCTGGTCTCGGCGCTGCGGGGCGTCCGAACGTGATGGGCACGGCGTTCGGGAACCAAACCGGCAGTCATCGGCGTTCAACCTGATAGTGAAAGCTCAAAGATCTGTAACCACGTCCTTCGTTGTGAGGAGACCGCGATGACGACATTGCTTCGCGAAGTGATCGGCGACGTGCTGCGTCAAGCCCGGCTCTCGCAAGGGCGGACGCTCCGAGAAGTGTCCGACGACGCCCGAGTCAGCCTCGGCTACCTGTCCGAGGTGGAGCGCGGCCGCAAGGAAGCCTCCAGCGAGCTGCTCAGCGCCATCTGCGGTGCCCTGGAGGTGCCGTTGTCACGCGTGTTGACCGACGCGGGCGAGACCATGCAGCGGCAGGAGAAGACCGCCGCCCGTCCGGTCGCCACGGCCAGCGGCGCCACCATCGACTACTCGACGCGGGTCGTCATTCCCCAGGCCGTGTCGATGGCGGTGGCCTGAGGGCCCACCCGTCCGCCGGAAACGCGCGCAGGGGTGTGGCGATCCGAGCTCAACCGATAAGTTGGCATACAGCGAACTCGTACGAATGTCGGTGAGCCGCGCGACGGGCACACTGGACTCACTCCAACACGAAGGCGGAACGCACAGATGGCCAACCCGTTCAGCAAGGCGTGGAAGTACCTCATGGCGCTGTTCAGCTCCAAGGTCGACGAATACGCCGACCCCAAGGTGCAGATCCAGCAGGCCATCGAGGAGGCGCAGCGCCAGCACCAAGGCCTGACTCAGCAGGCCGCCTCGGTGATCGGCAACCAGCGTCAGCTCGAGATGCGCCTCAACCGCCAGCTCGCCGACATCGAGAAGCTGCAGGTCAACGTGCGTCAGGCCCTGACCCTGGCCGATCAGGCCGCGACGTCGGGTGACGCCGCCAAGGCCACCGAGTACAACAACGCCGCCGAGGCGTTCGCCGCCCAGCTCGTCACCGCCGAGCAGAGTGTCGAAGATCTCAAGACGCTGCACGACCAGGCGCTGCAGGCGGCCGGGCAGGCCAAGAAGGCCGTCGAGCAGAACGCCATGGTGCTCCAGCAGAAGATCGCCGAGCGCAGCAAGCTGCTGAGCCAGCTCGAGCAGGCCAAGATGCAGGAACAGGTCAGTGCGTCGCTGCAGTCGATGAGCGAGATCGCCGCGCCGGGCAGCACGCCCAGCCTCGACGAGGTCCGCGACAAGATCGAACGTCGCTACGCCAATGCCATGGGCTCGGCCGAGCTGGCGCAGAATTCCGTGCAGGGACGCATGATGGAGATCCAGCAGGCCAGTGTGCAGATGGCCGGACACTCCCGGCTCGAGCAGATCCGTGCGTCGATGCGCGGTGACGCGCTGCCCGCCGGTGACGGCACCTCGACGCCCGCGGCACCTGCGACCAACCCGCCGGCGGCCACGCCGGAAAATCCTCTCTCGCAATAGTTCTCGAAGGTAGGTGGGCCATGGCAGCCGGACGGGTCGACGGGTGGCGCACGCTGGCTCAGCGTGGCGCCGACACCGCAGCGGAGTTGTCCGACGTCGTGGCGCAGCGATTGGGCCTAGTCGCCGACCCACGGGCCAAGCTGTTGCGCAAGCGCAAGTGGGCGCTGTGGACTGCGGTCTTCCTCACCTTCTCCACGGTCCTGTGGATCGCCGTGACCGGGGTGCTCGCGTCCTGGGACGTCATCCCGGCCTGGGTGCTCCCGATCCCCGCCTCCATCGCCGTCGGCGCCGCGTTCCTGGCCACCCTGGCGGGTCTGCGGTACCGGTGGCTCAAGCGGTCGCCGCTGCCCCCCGAACGTCGGGTGCGCCGGTTGCCGCCGTGGGGCTCGGCGGCACGCCAACCCCTGGCCGCGCTCAATTCGGCTGAGCGAGGGCTGTTCTCGCTGCTAGGTGTGATGGAACGCGGCCGGATGCTGCCGGCCGACGAACTGCGCGAGGTCGCCGCCGTCGCCAACCAGACCGCGGCGACGATGACGGCGACGGCCAACGAGGTGGTGTCGATGGAGAAGGCCGCCAACGCCGCACCCCAGTCCCGCGTGCACCTGACCCCGACGATTCGCGCATTCGCCGCCCAGCTCGAGGGCGGCGCGCGGCAGTACGACGAAATGGTCGAGGCGGCAGCGCGATTGGTCTCGGCGGCCAATTCCGGTTCGATGTCGACCTCGGCAATGTCGGCGCAGCGTCAACGCCACGAGCTCGGCCACGCGACGGACCGGCTCGCCGGCTGGGCGCAGGCCTTCGACGAGCTCGGTCACCTACGCGGCGCCTGAAGGTCAGACCGCGCTGCTGCTCGGCGGTCCCGACCGGGGCCCGTACTTCTCGGCATACGCGTCGTGGATGTGGGCGTCGCGCTGACGGTTCCGGTAATCCACCAGGCTGGTGTCGAGACCGTGCTTGCGGAGCATGTGGCGGCGCCACACCTTGTTCAACGCGTGGGAGAAGAAGACGAACGGGATCAGGATCGGCAACGTCGTCGACAGGTGCAGGTACAACGACATCGGCACGATCCAGAACGGCGTCAGGATCAGCACCGCCGGGATGAACATCCGGACCATCATGCGCCGCGTCGCGCCTGGACCGGCGAGATCATCGGCGACCCACTGACGCATCGACGACGGCAGGCGCCTGCCGTAGCAGTAGCCGACGTACTGCAGGAGGTTGGGCGTGCTGCGCCCGGCCGGCGAGGTCACCGGAACCGGGGCCGCAGGGCGGGCACCGCGGCTCCGGCGATGCCACGCACCGTCGCCTTGATCATGTCGAGGGTGTCGAAGTAGTCGCGCCACAGCGTGATTCGGCCGTCGTGCACCTCGAAGACGCCGCACACCCAGAACTGCAGGCGTATCGGGCCGAAGATGAGTGCGTCGGTGCGCTCGTTCAGGACCGTCGAACCGTCGCCGACGTTGCGATGGAACGCGACGTCGAAACGTGCGCGGCCCTCCATGGAACGAAACAGCTTCATCGCCCGGGCGCGACCCCGAATGGTCGGCAGGCCGACGTTCTCGTAGACCAGGTCGTCGGCCAGCAGCGTGTCGGCGGCGTCGAAGTCCTCGTCCCTGAGTGCGAACAGGAACGCCTCGACGGTACTGGCGTTGGCGGTGCTCGCGACGACTGAATTCTGGTCTGTCATGGGCTCAGGGTAGTCGGCTCGTGCTGTGGCAGGGTAGGGCGATGCGAGTGGCGGTGGTGGCCGGACCGGACCCTGGACACGCCTTTCCCGCCATCGCACTGTGCCTGAAGTTGCTGGCCGCAGGGGACGAGCCGACCCTGCTGACCGGTGCCCAGTGGTTGGACCTGGCTCGAGACCGGGGCGTGGCGGCCACGCTGTTGGCCGGGCTGGATCCCGTCGACGGTGACGACGACGGGGACTCCGGTGCCAAGCTGCATCGCCGGGCGGCGCGGATGGCCGTGCTCAACCGACGCGCCCTGGCCGACCTGGACCTCGACCTCGTGGTGTCCGACGTCATCACCTCCTGCGGCGGAATGGCCGCCGAGATGCTGGGTTTGCCGTGGGTGGAGCTCAACCCACACCCGCTGTACCGGCCGTCGCGGGGCCTCCCGCCGCTGGGCTCCGGGTTGGCGCCGGGGGTTGGCCTGCGAGGCGGTCTGCGGGACGCGGTGATGCGCGCGTTGACGGCCCGGTCGTGGCGCATGGGGCTGCGGCAACGCTCCGCTGCGCGGGTCGAGATCGGTCTGCCTGCCGCGGACCCCGGACCGGTGCGTCGCCTCATCGCCACGCTGCCGGCGCTGGAGGTGCCGCGTCCAGACTGGCCCGCCGAGGCCGTCGTGGTGGGACCCCTGCACTTCGAGCCGACGACGACGGTCCTGGAGATTCCCGAGGGCACCGGGCCGGTGATCGTCGTCGCCCCGTCGACGGCGGTGACGGGTACCCACGGCCTCGCCGAGCTGGCCCTGGAGGCGTTGACGCCGGGGCGCACGGTGCCTGCCGGTGCTCGGGTGGTCGTCTCGCGCCTGGGGGGCGAGCGAAGCGACGGGGGATGTGTGGGGGGCGAGCGAAGCGACGGGGGATGTGTGGGGGGCATGGAGGCCAGGGTGCCGCCGTGGGCCGTGGTGGGCCTCGGCCGTCAGGACGATCTGCTGTCCCGGGCCGACGTGGTGATCTGCGGTGGCGGGCACGGTCTGGTGGCCAAGGCGATGCTGGCAGGTGTGCCGATGGTGCTGGTGCCGGGCGGGGGAGACCAGTGGGAAATCGCCAATCGCGTTGTGCGCCAAGGTAGTGGCCGGCTCGTTCGGCCCCTGACCGCCGGTGCGTTGACAGCTGCCGTCGACGGGGTGCTGTCCGCGCCGAACTACCGCGAACGTGCGCGGCAGGCCGGAGCGAGCGTCATGGCCGTCGCCGATCCGGTACGGGTGTGCCATGACGCGCTGCAGCGGTCTCGGTAGGTTGGTGGACGTGCGGTTGACGGAATTCCACGAGTTGGTCGACGGACAGTTCGGCCCCGTGCGAGGCGCCTCGCTGCTCGTCGACCACGTCCTCAGTGGCGTCGGCGGCCGGACCGCCGAGCAGGCCATCGAGGAGGGCGTCGACCCGCGCGAGGTCTGGCGGGCGTTGTGCGCCGACTTCGACGTGCCCCGCGACCAATGGTGAACCGATAGCTGCCGACGTTCCCGGCGTGTCCACTTGTATCGAACACGTGTTCGTCTAGTGTGGGTTCTGTTCGACGGACCAACGTGTCGGGGCTTGTCGGAGGTCTCCTCTAACGTCACGGCCAACCGATCGGAACCGATCGAGAACTCATCAGGACGGAGAGCACCATGCCCCAAGCCCCAGATCGCGAGAAGGCCCTCGAACTGGCCCTCGCGCAAATCGAGAAGAGTCACGGCAAGGGCTCGGTCATGCGCCTGGGCGAGGAGACTCGCCAGCCGATTTCGGTCATCCCCACCGGGTCCATCGCCTTGGACGTCGCCCTGGGTATCGGCGGTCTGCCACGCGGCCGGATCATCGAGATCTACGGCCCGGAGTCCTCGGGTAAGACCACCGTCGCGTTGCACGCGGTGGCCAACGCCCAGGCGGCAGGCGGTATCGCCGCCTTCATCGACGCCGAGCATGCGCTCGATCCCGAATACGCCAAGAAGCTTGGCGTCGACACCGATTCGCTGTTGGTCAGCCAGCCGGACACCGGTGAGCAGGCCCTCGAGATCGCCGACATGCTGATCCGCTCCGGTGCGCTGGACATCCTGGTCATCGACTCCGTGGCCGCTCTGGTGCCGCGCGCCGAGATCGAGGGCGAGATGGGTGACAGCCACGTCGGCCTACAGGCCCGGTTGATGAGTCAGGCGCTCCGCAAGATCACCGGCGCACTGAACAACTCGGGCACCACCGCGATCTTCATCAACCAGCTGCGCGAGAAGATCGGCGTGATGTTCGGCTCACCCGAAACCACCACGGGTGGCAAGGCATTGAAGTTCTATGCCTCGGTCCGCCTGGACGTGCGCCGGATCGAGACGCTCAAGGACGGCACCGACGCGGTCGGCAACCGCACGCGCTGCAAGATCGTCAAGAACAAGATGGCGCCGCCGTTCAAGCAGGCCGAGTTCGACATCCTCTACGGCAGGGGCATCTCCAAGGAGGGCTCGCTCATCGACATGGGCGTCGAGCACGGCTTCGTGCGCAAGTCCGGCTCCTGGTTCACCTACGAGGGTGAGCAACTGGGGCAGGGCAAGGAGAATGCGCGCAACTTCCTGCTCCAGAACCCCGAAGTGGCCGCCGAGATCGAGAAGAAGATCAAGGAGAAGCTCGGCATCGGTGCCGTGCTGACCGACGACGCCAGCAATGTCGACGCACTTCCCGCCCCAGTCGACTTCTGAGTCGGACGAGGAGCAGACGCAGGATCCCCGCGAACGCGAGGAGCAGGCCCGCAACCTGTGCCTGCGTCTGCTCACCGTGCGGGCCCGCACCCGGGCCGAGCTCGCCGAGCGACTGACCAAGCGGGGTTACCCCGACGACGTCAGTGAGCGGGTGCTCGACCGATTGGCGACGGTGGGACTGGTCGACGATCAGGACTTCGCCGAACAGTGGGTCCGTTCGCGGCATCACAACGCCGGAAAGGGCAAGCGCGCCTTGGCTGCCGAATTGCGCACCAAGGGCGTGGACGACGACGTGATCGCCGACGCACTCGCCGACGTCGACGCCGACGCCGAGAGGGTTCGCGCCGAACGTCTCGTCGCCGACAAGTTGCGACGCGAGCGGCTCGACGACGACGGCGACGACGTCAAGGTCATCCGGCGGTTGGTCGGCATGCTGGCCCGCAAGGGGTACGCCTCGTCGATGGCTTTCGACGTGGTGAAGGTGGCGTTGGCCGGCGAGCGGGAACGCCGACGGGTCTAGGCGTCGAAGTCGGCCGACAGGCTCACCGTCCGCCACGCCGCCTGGTCGTGGGCGGTCCGCTTTAACTTGACCGCGACGTCGTCGAATGCGTTGGCCCCCAGCTGAATTCGCTCCGGAAGATCTTCGCGGTCGGCCAGGTCGACGATGATCTTCGCGGCCTTCACGGGGTCGCCCTGCTGGCCGTAATTGGTGTCGGTCGCCCACGAACGCGCCGCCCCCGACGTCGAGGCGTAGTCCTCGATGACGGTCTCGGTGAACACGAGGCTGCTTCCGTCGAGGAAGTTGGTCCGGAACGGGCCCGGCTCGACGGCCACCGACCGGATGCCCAGCGGCGCCAGCTCGTGGGTCATCGCCTCCGACAGCGCCTCGACCGCGAATTTCGTTGCGGCGTAGACGCCCCACCCCGGCCACGCCACGAACCCGCCGACGGACGACAGGTTGACCACTAGGCCCGAACCTTGGGCGCGCATGTGCGGCAGCACCGCCCTGGTGACGGCCAGCAGGCCGAACACGTTGACGTCGAAGATCGCCCGGATCTCGGCGTCGGAGGTCTCCTCGACGCTGCCGACCAGTCCCCGGCCCGCGTTGTTGACCAGAACGTCGACTCGGCCAAAGTGGTCGACGGCAGCATCGACGGCGGCGTCGACCTGCGCGGGATCGCCGACGTCCACGGTCACGGCGAGCAGCCGGTCGCCGGCGTCCGGAAAGGCGTCCAGGAGAGCCTGCGGGTTGCGTGCCGTCGCGACGACGCCGTGGCCCCGCCCGAGTGCCTCTCGGGTGATCTCCAGTCCGAAGCCACGTGACGCCCCGGTGATGAACCACACAGTCATGTCGAATCCCTTTCGTTGCGGTCTGTCACCGGATCACAACGCGGGGGCGAGCGCGGTCGACGCCGTCTGACGAGCCCCGCTCAACCTAGGTCTGTCAGAACTAGTTTCGAAGTCCACGGGACGCCGATGCGGCGATAATGGCGACATGACCAGCCGCAAGGACGAACTCAGCGAGTTTCTCCGGTCCCGCCGGGCCCGGTTGACGCCTGCCGAGGTCGGGCTCTCTGCAACGCGCAACGGCCGGCGGGTAGCAGGCTTGCGTCGCGAGGAACTGGCGCAGCTGGCCGGCGTGAGCCCTGACTACTACGCCCGCCTCGAACAGGGCCGGGCGACCAACGTGTCCGAACAAGTGCTCGACGCCGTGTCGACGGCGCTGCGCCTGGACCCCTTGGAGCGCAACCATCTCGTGGCCCTGATGAGGCCCACGGAGACGACACCAGTCATGCCGCGGGTCCGGCCGGCACTCCGCGCCATGGTCGCCGCCCTCGATCCGACGCCGGCGGTCCTCCATGGTCCGCGCTTGGAAGTGCTGGCCGTGAACGGCGCCGCAGCACGGCTGATCCACGACTTCGCCGCCATGCCCGCTGCCGAGCGCAACATGGTCCGGTGGATGTTCCTCGACCCTGCGGCGCGGCGGGTGTACCCCGACTGGGCAGACGTGGCCGCCCAGATGGTGGCGATCCTCCGGGTGGCCGCGGGCCGCGATGCCGCTGACGTGACGCTGAACCGGCTGGTCGACGAACTGCGTTCGAGATCAACGGATTTCGAGGCCGCGTGGTCGGCGCGCGACCTCTTCCAGCACACCCACGGACCGAAGCGCTTCCACCACGACGCCGTCGGGACCATCACGCTGAACTACGAGACGATGCACCTCCCGGCCGACCCGGGGCTGTCGGTGATCGTGTACACCGCGCCTGCCGGGTCGCCGTCGGAGGCGAAGCTCCGCGAGCTGGTCGGCACTCGGTGAGTTGGCCGCGTCAGATCGTCCCGCCGGCACCCGCACCGAAGGTGCCTTGGGTGACGGGTGCGGGGTGCAGCGGTTCGGGTCCGCGCTTGGAGCGGCGTAGCCGGCCTTCCAGCCATGTCGCGAACGCGCCGAGGCCGAAGTTGAGGCTGATCATGATGACGGCGATGACGATCAACGCCGGCACGTAATTGCCGTAGGCCGAGCCCACCTGCGTGCCTTGGCGCACCATCTCGAGGAAGGTGATCTGGTAGCCGATCGCGGTGTCCTTGAGTACCACGACCATCTGCGACACCAACACCGGCAGCATCGAGGTGACCGCCTGCGGCAGCAGGATGGACCGCATGACCTGGCCCCACCTCAAGCCCAGCGCCTCGGCCGCCTCGGACTGGCCCCGCGGCAGCGCGTTGACCCCGGCGCGGACGATCTCCGCGATGACGGCGCCGTTGTACAGCGTCAACCCCGTGATGACACCGGCCAGCGCCAGGTATTTCGACGGGAAGACGTCGTAGGTCGCGTAGAGGAAGTACGCGAAGATCATCATGATCAGCACCGGCACGGCGCGGAAGAATTCGACGATCACCGCGCAAGGGCGGCGGATGCCACCGTGGTGGGACAGTCGTCCGATGCCAAGGGCGAAACCAAGCAGGAGGGCCAGCACGATCGACACTGCCGCCGCGGTCAGCGTGCCCTGCACGCCCGGCAGCACGTAGGTCTTCCAGAGGTTTCCGGTCAGGAAGGGTTCCCACTTGGCCGCGGTCAACTGTCCCTTGGACTGCAGCCGGGTGTAGACCACCCACGCCGCGGCCAGCAGCAGCACCAGTGCGACGGCGCTGATGATCCGGTTGCGCATCCGGGCGCGGGGGCCGGGCGCGTCGAAGAGGACTGAGGCGCCGCTCACGATGTTCCGTTCTTCGCGGCGGTGCTCGTCTGCTCTTCGCGCAAGCGCTCATCGCCGCTCGTCACCGGGCCACCGCCAATCGTCTACCCAGCCAGCCGAACAACAGACCCAGCGGCAACGTCAGGATCACGAAGCCCAGGGCGAAGATCGCCCCGATGGTCGCCAGGGCGGCAGTGTTCTCGATCATCTCCTTCATCAACAACGCCGCTTCGGCGACCCCGATGGCCGAGGCGATCGTGGTGTTCTTCGTCAACGCGATGAGCACCGAGCCCAGCGGAATGACGACCGCGCGAAAGGCCTGCGGCAGCATGACCATTCGCAGGTTCTGGCCGAAGGTGAACCCCAGCGACCGGGCCGCCTCGGCCTGTCCGAGGGGCACGGTGTTGACGCCCGCGCGCACCGTCTCGCACACGAATGCCGCGGTGTAGACGGTCAGGCCCAGGACGGCCAAGCGGAAGTTGCTGTCCTCGATCGAGGTCCGGGACTGCGAGTCGACCAGGGTGATGCCCAACGTCTGGGCCAGGCCGAACGAGCAGAACAGGATGATCAACGTCAACGGGGTGTTGCGGACGACGTTGACGTAGGTCGTGCCGACCCAGTTGAGCATCGGCACCGGCGCCAGCCGCATCGCGGCCAGCACCGTGCCGAGGATCAGCGCCCCGACGGCGGAGTACACCGTCAACTGGATGGTGGTCCAGAACGCCTCGAAGATCTGGTCTTGATACTCGGAGAAGATCTCCACGTGGTCTCCGCTGAGTCAGATCACTTGTCGAGCGCAGGCGGCGCAGGCGTCGCGATGCCTGCCGGTCCGAGGTTCTTCTCGAACGCCTTGGCCCAGTCGCCGTCCTTCTCCATCTTGGTGATGGCGTCGCTGATCTTGGTCTGCAGGTCCTTGTCGTCCTTCTTCAGTCCGATGCCGTAGTTCTCCTCCGAGAACGGCTGGCCGACGATCTTGAACGTGCCGGGGCTCTGGGCGGCGTAGCCGGCCAGGATCACCTCGTCGGTGGTGACGGCGTCGATCGCACCGTTCTTCAAGGCCTCGATGCAGGCGGAGTAGGTGTCGTACTGCTGCAACTGCACGCCGGGGTACTTGTCCTTGATGCGCTGGGCCGGGGTGGACCCCGACACCGAGCAGAGCTTCTTGTTGTTCTGCAGCGAATCCGGGCCGGTGATGTCGGAGTTGTCGGCCTTGACGAGCAGGCTTTGGCCGGTGACCAGGTATGGGCCGGCGAAGGACACCTTCTCCTTGCGCGCGTCGGTGATCGAGTAGGTCGCAGCGATGAACTTGACCTGGTCGTTCTGAATCAACGTCTCGCGCTGGGCGGACGGCGATTCCTTCCATTCGATCTTGTCGGGGGTGAAGCCGAGCTGTCCGGCGACGTAGGTGGCGACGTCGACGTCGAATCCGCTCATCGTGCCGTCGGGGTTCTTCAACCCGAGGCCGGGCTGGTCGAACTTGGTGCCGATGACGATCTTGCCGTCGTCACCACCGGAGCCGCCGCCACCGCACGCGGTGACCGACAGGGGGAGCGCAACGGCGAGCGCCAGAGCGGCGGCCACCCTGAATCGAAGAGACGGCTTGCTGGAGGGCACGGCGGTATTCCTTTCGCGGGGCGTGTCAGTGGTTGAGGATCTTGCCGAGGAAGTCCTTGGCGCGTTCGGACTTCGGGCTGGAGAAGAATTCCTGGGGGTCGGCGTCCTCGACGATCGCGCCGTCGGCCATGAACACGATGCGGTCCGAGGCGCGGCGTGCGAAGCCCATTTCGTGGGTCACCACCACCATCGTCATGCCGTCTTCGGCCAGCGACGTCATCACCGCCAGGACCTCGTTGATCATCTCCGGATCCAGGGCGCTGGTGGGTTCGTCGAACAGCATCACCTTCGGGTTCATGGCCAGCGAGCGCGCGATCGCCACCCGCTGCTGCTGACCGCCGGAGAGCTGAGCCGGGTACTTGTCGGCCTGGTTGGCGAT
Source organism: Mycobacterium yunnanensis (assembly GCF_025823185.1). GTDB lineage: Bacteria > Actinomycetota > Actinomycetes > Mycobacteriales > Mycobacteriaceae > Mycobacterium > Mycobacterium yunnanensis. The sequence continues at coordinate 556,608 of NZ_JACKVK010000011.1, read as the reverse complement.
TCCGACGCGCTCGAGCAGCGACATCGCCGCCGTACGCGCCTGCTCCTTGGAGGTCTTGCGCACCTTCATCGGCGCGAGGGTGACGTTCTCCAGAATCGTCTTGTGCGCGAACAGGTTGAACGACTGGAACACCATGCCGACGTCCGAGCGAAGCTGTGCGAGCTTGCGCCCCTCCTCGGGCAGTTTCTCGCCGTCGACGGCGATGGTGCCCGAGTCGACCGGCTCGAGCCGATTGATGGTGCGGCACAACGTCGACTTGCCAGAACCCGACGGGCCCAGCACCACGACCACCTGGCCGCGGTCCACGTCGAGGTCGATGTCCTTGAGGACGTGGAGGCTGCCGAAGTGCTTGTTGACACCCTTGATCGAAATCATCGGCACCGTCGTAGGAGTCGGCTCTCGTGCGTCGGCCTCCGACTGGTCGGTCTGCATGCGCACAGACCTTACCCAGGGAATGATCAGCTGGCAGGGCTCTGGGCAATCCCGGGATGTCCGGCGAATTTGGATGCTGCTGGTGCCGCCGTACCATTGCAGGGTGACTTCGACGGTGGCCAGTGGTGCGTCCGCACGCACCTTTCAGGTGCGCACCTACGGCTGCCAAATGAACGTGCACGACTCCGAACGGCTCGCCGGCCTGCTCGAAGAGGCCGGTTACCAGCGCGCCGCCGAAGGCACCGACGCCGACGTGGTGGTGTTCAACACCTGCGCGGTGCGCGAGAACGCCGACAACAAGCTGTACGGCAACATCAGTCACCTGGTACCCCGCAAGGAAGCCAACCCCGACATGCAGATCGCCGTCGGCGGCTGCCTGGCGCAGAAGGATCGCGATGCGGTGCTGACGCGGGCGCCCTGGGTCGACGTCGTGTTCGGCACCCACAACATCGGCTCGCTTCCGACGTTGCTGGAACGCGCCCGCCACAACCGCGTCGCGCAGGTCGAGATCGTCGAGTCGCTCAAGGAGTTCCCCTCCACCCTGCCGGCGTCTCGCGAATCTTCTTATGCCGCTTGGGTTTCCATTTCGGTTGGCTGCAACAACACCTGCACGTTCTGCATCGTGCCCTCGCTGCGCGGCAAGGAGACCGACCGTCGGCCCGGCGACATCCTGGCCGAGGTGCAGTCGCTGGTCGACCAGGGTGTCCTGGAGGTCACGCTGCTGGGGCAAAACGTGAACGCCTATGGCGTCTCCTTTGCCGACCACGACGAGCCCACCGACCGCGGCGCCTTCGCCAAATTGCTCCGCGCCTGCGGCGGCATCGAGGGCCTGGAGCGGGTGCGGTTCACCTCGCCGCACCCGGCCGAGTTCACCGACGACGTGATCGAGGCGATGGCGACCACCCCCAACGTGTGCCCCACGCTGCACATGCCGTTGCAGTCGGGCTCCGATCGCATCCTGAAGGCGATGCGACGGTCCTATCGATCCGAGCGGTACCTCGGCATCATCGACCGGGTGCGTGCGGCCATTCCGCACGCGGCCATCACCACCGACCTGATCGTCGGGTTCCCCGGCGAGACCGAGGACGACTTCGCCGCCACCCTCGAGGTCGTGGAGCGGGCCCGGTTCGCCAGCGCGTTCACCTTCCAGTACTCCAAGCGCCCGGGAACCCCCGCCGCCGAGCTTCCCGACCAGATACCCAAGCACGTCGTGCAGGAGAGATACATGCGTCTGATCGAGCTGCAGGAGCGCATCTCCCTGGAGGAGAACGCCGCGCAGATCGGCACGACCGTCGAACTCCTCGTCGCCACCGGGGAGGGACGCAAGGACGTCAGCACGGCGAGGATGTCCGGGCGCGCTCGCGACGGCCGGCTCGTGCACTTCGCGCCCGGTGAGCGTGACATCCGTCCCGGTGACGTGGTCACCACCACCGTCACCGGTGCCGCGCCGCACCACCTCGTCGCCGACGCCGTCCTCCTCGAGCACCGGCGCACCAGATCCGGTGACGCGCACGAGGCGGGTCGTCGGGTCGTCACTGGAGCGACGTCCGTCGGTCTGGGGCTGCCGCGCATCGGCATGCCGCCCGCGCAGCCCGTCACGGCCGGGTGCAGCCGATGAGCCGCGACAAGCGCGACGAACCGAACTTCGAGGAGTTCAAGGGCGACCTCGAGGACGCCGAACGCCGGGTGGCCCGTGAAATCAACCCGGGCGCACGGGCTTTGGTGGTCGCCATCCTGGTCTTCGTCATCCTGCTCTCCTTCGTGCTGCCCCACACCGGCGGCGCGCGCGGACTCGACGTCCTGGTTGGCTCTCAGGCCGCGGTGGACGAGGCGATCGCACTGCCGTCCCGCGTGTTCACGTGGTTGATCCTGGTCTTCAGCGTGGGGTTCTCGATCCTGGCGCTGCTGACCCGTCGCTGGGGTCTGGCGTGGATCGCGCTCGCTGGCTCGGCCGTCGCCTGTCCGATTGGCATGCTGGCGGTGTGGTCGCGGCAAACGGTCGCCGAGCCTCACCCCGGCCCGGGCATCGGCCTGATCGTGGCGTGGATCGCGGTCATCCTGCTGTCGTTCCACTGGGCGCGGGTGGTGTGGTCGCGTACGGCCGTCCACCTGGCCGCCGAAGAGGAGCGACGCCGGCTCGCCACCGAACGTCAGCGCACGGGGCTGCTGGATCGCGACGGCCTGCCTGACCAGGGCATCGGGCCGTCGAGACCGGCTCCGGGGCCCGGTCGGTAGACCGGAGGCGCGGCGGATCCCACGGCGGCAGCCGGTTTCAAACCGCGAGATGTGGCCAATCCGGCCACGGTGAGCACCAAGGACGTCGACTCCGCCGCGCAGAGGCGAACCCCGGAGCCGCTCGTCGAGCGAATCCTCGACGTCAAGCGCATCTATCACGAACCCGACGTCCAGCGGTTCGCGAGGGCCCGTCAGATCCTCGAGCGCTCTCCGTCGGCCGAACGCATCGAAGTGCCGTCACACCAGGCCATTCCGGGGTTGTACGGCAACGCCGGCAACGTCGAGGACTGGGTGCGCACCAAGAGCGAGGTTCTCGTGCTCGGCGAGAAGAAGAGCCTGTCCGCACGACGCAACGAACGCTCCAGTGACTGGATCGCGCCGTCGACCTCCAACGGGTGCGCCATGGCGTGCTCGTACTGCTACGTGCCCCGCCGCAAGGGTTACGCCAACCCCATCACGGTGTTCGCCAACATCGAGAAGATCCTCGGCTACCTGGAGCGCCATGCCGGCAGGCAGGGCCCGAAGACACCCAACCAATGCGACCCGGTCGACTGGGTGTACGACATCGGCGAGAACGGCGATTGCTCGGTCGACGCAACGGTGTCGGACAACGTGGCCGACCTCGTCGCACTCTTCGCCCGACTCCCCAACGCGAAGGCCACCTTCGCCACCAAGCTCGTCAACCGGGGACTGCTCGACTACGACCCCCGCGGCGGCACGCGCGTGCGCTTCAGTCTGATGCCGGCCGAGACGTCGAAGGTGGTCGACGTGCGGACCTCGAGGGTGGCCGAGCGCATCGCCGCGATCGACGACTTCGTCGACGCCGGCTACGAAGTTCACCTCAACTTCAGCCCCGTCATCGTGCACGAGACGTGGCTGGCCGACTGGTCGGAGCTCTTCGAGCAGATCGCCGAAGGAACCAGCGAGCGCACCAAGGCCCAGCTGGCCGCCGAGATCATCTTCCTCACCCACAACGAGGGGTTGCACGAGGTCAACCTCGGCTGGCATCCCAAGGGCGAGGACCTGCTGTGGCGCCCGGATCTGCAGCAGCAGAAGACGAGCGAGAGCGGGCAGCTGAACGTCCGCTACAAGACGCCGTGGAAGGCGCGCTGGGTCGACCAACTCGTCGAGCTCCTCGCCGAGAAGCTTCCGACCTGCCGGGTGCGCTACGCGTTCTGACCGCCGACGACGGGTGCCGGCTAGCGCTTCTTGCCCAGGGCCGCGACGGCGGCCTCGGCCCACTCCCGCCACTGCTGCGCGCTCGCCCGGGCCTGCTCGGCGTCCTTGGTGCGTCCGGCGGCCTCGGCCTTGGCGGCCTGCTGTTCGAACTGCTCGGCGCGCTGCCGGAACTGGTCGGCCCTGGCTTGCGCCTCCGGATCGGTGCCCCCACCGGTGGATGCCGTGTCGCGGATCTTCTTCTCTACGGCCTTCATGCGCCGCTCGAACTCCGGAGCACGCTCGCGGGGGACCTTGCCGACGGCGTCCCACTTGTCGCCAACTCTACGCAGCGCGGCGCGGGCGGCGTCGGGGTTGGACAGGTCGATGGCCTCGGCCTCGGCGAGCAGCGCCTCCTTGAGCGTGGCGTTCGCCTCGAACTCCGCGTCACGCTCGGCGTTGACGGCGTTGCGCGCCTTGAAGAACTTGTCCTGGGCGGCCTTGAACCGCTTCCACAGCGCGTCGTCGACGTCCTTGGCCGCGCGGCCCGCCGCCTTCCACTCCGTCAGCATGTCGCGGAACGTCGCCGCGGTGGCACCCCAGTCGGTCGAGTCGGCCAGCTTCTCGGCGCGTTCGCACAGCGCCTCCTTGGCCTGGCGCGTGCCCACCCGCTCCCGGTCCAGCTCGGCGAAGTGGGACCCGCGGCGGCGGTTGAACGTCTCCCGGGCCGCCGAATAGCGCTTCCACAGAGCGTCGTCGGTCTTGCGGTCCAAGCCGGTGACCGTGCGCCACTCCTCGAGGATCTCGCGAAGCCGGTCGCCGGCGGCCTTCCACTGCGTGGCGTTGACGGCGATGTCCTCGGCCTCGACGGCCAGGGCCTCCTTGCGAGCGGTTTGAGCGGCCCGGTGCTCGTCGCGCTTCTGGCGTTCCTCGGCGGCGTGAGAATCGGCCTGCTCGACGATCGCGTTCAACCGGGAGGCCAAGGCGTCGACGTCGCCGAGCACCGACGCCGTCGGAAGGGTCTCGGCGAGCGCGGCGGCGGCCGACTTGATCTTGCGGGCGTCACCGGTACCCGAGGCCAGCCGGCGCTCCATCAGTGCCACTTCGGTGGCCAGGTCGTCGTAGCGCCGCCCGAAGTGCGCGTAGGCGGCCTCGCGCTCACCGGCCTGCCACGAACCCACGACGCGTTCGCCCGCTCCGGTCACCAGCCAGACCGTGCCGTCGTCGTCCACGCGGCCGAATCGGTGCGGGTCGCCGGTCGGTGGCGCCACCACCGCCGCCGGGGCGGCACCTGGTCGCGGCGCTGGCCGCGGCGGTCCTGGCCTGGGCACGGGCCGGGGGGTGGGCTTGGGTGCGTCGCTGGATTCGCTCGTCGTCATGTCCTGAAACCTCGTGCCCTCCGCGTGGGCGATCCACGCTCCTGCCGCGCAACGCGGCGCCTGTGCTTGCGATGACTTGCTCGTGACATTGAAACAGGTCGGGCCGGGGTGCGCCCACGCCTTTGCACGAGCAGTTGCCCTCGACGGATTCACCGGCCCCCGGACTGGCTAGCGTGAAGGCGTGCTCACCGCCATCGCCCACGTTCCGTCGGCGCCCGTCCTGGTGCCCGAACTGGCCACCGGCGCGGCCCCTGAACTGCAGGATCTGGTCGCCGCGGTAAGGCAGGCGGCCGCCGAGCTGCCCGCGCGCTGGTTCGCCGTCGGTGTCGGCCCCGCCGACACCGTGATCGGTCCCGGCACGGTCGGAACGTTCGGTGGGTACGGCTCCGACGTGCGGGTCGCCCTGTCCGCGGCCGCCGTCGGCGACCCGAAGCCGCTGCCGCTGTGCGTCCTCGTCGCGGCCTGGGTGCGCACGCAGTTCGCGCCGTCGGCCGCCGCCGAGGCCTGGGTGTACGCCCACGACCACACGAAAGAGGCCGCACTCGCCCGTGGCCGTGCCCTGCGTGCCGAGGTCGACGCGATCTCCGAACCCGTCGGAGTCCTCGTCGTCGCCGACGGCGCCAACACGCTCACCGCGGCCGCGCCAGGGGGTTACGACCCCACCTCGGCGGCCGTGCAGGCCGCTCTGGACGACGCGCTCGCCGCGGGCGACGCCGAGGCCCTGACCCGCGTGCCCGACGCCGTCGTGGGCCGGGTGGCCTACCAGGTGCTGGCCGGCCTGCTCGGAGCCTCGCCGTGGCAGGCGCGCGAGCTGTACCGCGGCGCTCCCTACGGCGTCGGATACGCCGTCGGGGCCTGGCGACCACGATGACCCCAGCCGCAGCGACCCGACCGATCGCCGTGGTCGGACCGACCGGCACCGGCAAGAGCGCGCTGGCGCTGGACCTGGCCGAGCGGCTCGGCGGGGAGATCGTCAACGCCGACGCCATGCAGCTCTACCGCGGTATGGACATCGGCACAGCCAAGCTCCCACCTGCCGAACGCCGGGGGATCGCCCACCACCAGCTCGACGTGCTGGACGTCACCGAGACCGCGACCGTCGGCCGCTACCAGAGCGCGGCCACCGCCGACGTGGAGGCCATCCTGGCCCGCGGGGCGGTGCCGATCGTCGTCGGCGGGTCGATGCTCTACGTCCAGTCGTTGCTCGACGAGTGGGAGTTCCCCGCGACCGATCCCGAGGTGCGGGCTCGATGGGAGGCCAGGCTCGCCGACGTCGGCGTGGCCGCCCTGCACGGCGAGCTCGCAGCCGTCGACGCCGAGGCCGCGGCGTCGATCCTGCCGACCGACGGCAGGCGCATCGTGCGTGCACTGGAGGTCGTCGAGCTGACGGGTCGGCCATTCGCGGCCAGCGCACCACAGATCGGCCACCCGCGCTGGGACGCGATGATCGTCGGAGTGGACTGGGAGACGGCACGACTCGACGACCGGCTTCGGCAGCGCACCGACGCGATGTTCGACGACGGTCTGGTCGACGAGGTCACGGCGCTACGACGACGCGGGCTGCGCGAGGGGACGACGGCGTCGCGGGCGCTCGGGTACGCGCAGGTGCTCGACGCGCTCGAGCAGACCGCCCTTGGCGGTGACGCCGGCGCCGCGTTCGCCGACGCCAGGGAACGGACGTTCACGGGCACCCGACGGTACGTGCGACGGCAGCGGTCGTGGTTCCGCCGTGATCACCGCATCCACTGGCTCGACGGGGCCGACCCCGACAACTGCGACGCCGTCCTCGCGCTGTGGCGACACGTATCCTGAACAGGTGATGTTCGCCAAGGGGCACGGGACGGAGAACGACTTCGTCGTGCTGCCCGACGTCGGTGCCCGCCTGGCGTTGACCCCGAGGGCCGTCTCGGCGCTGTGCGACCGCCGCCGCGGTCTCGGCGCCGACGGCGTCCTACGGGTGACCACTGCCGACGCCGCGCTGGCTGCCGGGGTCTTCGACCGGATTCCCGACGGCGTCGCCCCCGACGACTGGTACATGGACTACCGCAACGCCGACGGGTCGATCGCGCAGATGTGCGGCAACGGGGTGCGGGTGTTCGCCCACTACCTGCGGGTCAGCGGGCTCGAGCGGCGCGACGAGTTCGTCGTCGGCTCCCTGGCCGGGCCCCGTCAGGTGGTGCTGCGGGAGGTCACCGACCTGTCCGCCGACGTCACCGTCGACATGGGCAAGGCCAACACGTTCGGCACCGGCACCGCCACCGTCGGCGGACGGGAATTCCGCGGGGTGGCCGTCGACGTCGGCAACCCGCACCTGGCGTGCGTCGACGGCTCGCTGACCGCGGCCGAGCTCGCCGACCTCGACGTCGCCGCACCGGTCTCGTTCGACGCCGCCCTGTTTCCCGCCGGTGTCAACGTCGAAGTGCTCACCGCGCCGGTCGACGACGTCGTGACGATGCGGGTGCACGAGCGCGGGGTGGGCGAAACCCGTTCGTGCGGAACGGGAACCGTGGCGGCGGCGGTCGCCGCCCTCCGTCACCGCGGCGACGAGACGGGCACGCTCGCCGTCCGCATCCCCGGCGGCGAAGTCACCGTGACCGTCACCGACACCACCAGCCACCTGCGCGGACCGTCGGTGATGGTCGCCCAGGGCGAGCTCTCCGACGACTGGTGGCGAGCCCAACTGTGAATATTCGGATGCGCGAGACCACCTAAGAGGGGCAATATCTCCAACCACATGACGACTCCCAGACTGCCCAGCACGGGCGAACTCGACCTCGACGACCGCTCGGCGCTGCGCCGGGTGGTCGGCCTGTCCACCGAGCTGACCGACGTCACCGAAGTCGAATACCGGCAACTGCGGCTCGAACGCGTCGTGCTCATCGGCGTCTGGACCGACGGCACCGCCGCCGACGCCGACGCCAGCATGGCCGAACTCGCCGCCCTCGCCGAGACGGCCGGCTCCGAGGTCCTCGAGGCCATGGTGCAGCGCCGCGACAAGCCCGACGCGGGCACCTACATCGGCTCCGGCAAGGCCAAGGAATTGCGCGACGTCGTCGTGGCGACCGGTGCCGACACCGTCATCTGCGACGGCGAGCTGACCCCCGGTCAGCTCAACGCGTTGGAGAAGGCCGTCAAGGTCAAGGTGATCGACCGCACCGCGCTGATCCTCGACATCTTCGCCCAGCACGCCACCTCCGCCGAGGGCAAGGCGCAGGTCGCCTTCGCGCAGATGGAGTACATGCTGCCGCGGCTGCGCGGCTGGGGTGAGTCGATGTCACGGCAGGGCGGCGGCGCGGGCGGCAGCGGCGGGGGAGTCGGTACCCGGGGACCCGGTGAGACGAAGATCGAAACCGATCGTCGCCGGATCCGCGAACGAATGTCCAAGCTGCGGCGCGAGATCAAGGACATGAAGAAGATCCGCGACACCCAGCGCGGACGACGGTTGCGCAGCGAGGCGGCCTCGGTCGCCATCGTCGGCTACACCAACGCCGGCAAGTCGAGTCTGCTCAACGCGCTCACCGGTGCCGGGGTGCTGGTGGAGAACGCACTGTTCGCCACCCTCGAACCCACCACGCGCCGTGGACATTTCACCGACGGCAGGCCCTTCGTGCTGACCGACACGGTCGGTTTCGTCCGACACCTGCCCACTCAACTGGTCGAGGCGTTCCGCTCCACGCTGGAGGAGGTCGTAGACGCCGATCTGCTGATCCACGTGATCGACGGTTCCGACGTCAACCCGCTGGCTCAGGTCAACGCGGTTCGTCAGGTCGTCAACGAGGTGGTACGGGAGTACGACATCGCGCCGCCGCCAGAGTTGTTGGTGGTCAACAAGACCGACGCCGCCACGGGCCTGGGACTGGCGCAGTTGCGCCGTGCGCTGCCCGACGCCGTGTTCGTCTCGGCCCGCACCGGTGACGGACTGGACCGCCTTCGCAGCCGGATGAGCGAGATGGTCGAGCCCACCGACGTCACCGTCGACGTCACCATTCCCTACGAGCGTGGCGAACTGATCGCCCGCATGCACGCCGAGGGCCGGGTCGACGCGACCGAGCACACCGACATCGGTACGCGCATCAAGGCGCGCGTACCCGCGGCGTTGGCCGCCGCGCTCGTCGACTTCGTCACGTCGTAGGCCGCCACGGCGGCTTCTGCCGTCGCGTGCGGTAGAGTTGGATTCAATGTTGGTGTCGCCTCGCGCCGTCAACACGTCGTGGAACGCTCGATCTTCCCGGTGCCTTCGGCCACAGTGACGTGGCTCATCGCACGTCGGCGATCAGTGCATTGCACTAGCTCTTCTCGCGGCGATCGATTTTGCCCACCGGCAATCTCGCCCATCGAGCCACGTATTCACCCGACATCGGGGCACAGACGCGGCCGCACCCATGCCCGAAAGGCACTGAAGGACACATGACCTCACAACCCACCTTCGAATCCCTCGGCGTCCCGCAGCGCGTCAGTCGCGTGCTCGCCGACCAGGGCATCGCCAGCCCGTTCCCGATTCAGACGGGCACGCTGCCCGACACGCTCGCCGGTCGCGACGTACTGGGCCGCGGAAAGACAGGCAGCGGAAAGACGCTGGCCTTCAGCATCCCGCTGGTGTCCCGGCTGGCCGACAGCCATCGCCGTCCCTCGCAGCCGACCGGTCTGGTGCTGGCCCCCACCCGCGAGCTCGCCACCCAGATCACCGCCGTCATCGCGCCGCTCGCCGCCGCGCTGGGCATGAACGTCACCACCATCTTCGGTGGCGTCTCGCAGGGCCGCCAGGTGTCCGCGCTGCGGGCCGGCGTCGACATCGTGGTCGCCTGCCCCGGGCGCCTCGAAGATCTGATGAAGCAGCGCCTCATCTCGCTGGACTCGGTGCAGATCACCGTGCTTGACGAGGCCGACCACATGGCCGACCTCGGCTTCCTGCCCGGCGTGACCCGCATCCTGGCCGCCACCCCCGCCGGCGGGCAGCGGCTGCTGTTCTCGGCCACCTTGGACAACGGCGTCGACAAGCTCGTCAACCGCTTCCTGCGCAACCCCGTCACCCACTCGGTCGACGAGATCGACGCACCGCCGGTGGCCATGACGCATCACGTCTACCACGTCTCCGGCGCCGCCGAGAAGACGCAGCTGGTGCACCTTCTCGCCTCGGGCACCGGTCGCCGAATCCTGTTCATGCGCACCAAGCATCAGGCGCGCAAGCTCGCCAAGCAGCTCACCGACGCGGGGGTTCCCTCGGTGGACCTGCACGGCAACCTGTCCCAGCCGGCCCGCGACCGCAACCTCGCGGCGTTCAGCTCCGGTGACGCGCGCGTGCTCGTCGCCACCGACATCGCCGCGCGCGGTGTGCACGTCGACGACGTCGAACTGGTCGTCCACGTCGACCCGCCGGTCGAGCACAAGGCCTACCTGCATCGCTCGGGGCGCACTGCTCGTGCCGGCAGCGCGGGTGACGTCGTGACCGTCGTCCTGCCCGAACAGCGCAGGGACACTCAGCAGTTGCTGCGCAAGGCCGGTATCACCGCGGCGCCGCAGCAGGTGCGGGCTGACTCGGCGAGCGTCCTCGAACTCGTCGGCGAGATCGCGCCGCACCGCGAGCCGCCGGTCCGCCCGGCCACGCCGCCGACGTCGCGTGGCGGCAACCGTCGCACCGGTGGATCGGGGCGCGGCAACGGGGCTCCGTTCCGGGGCAACGCCTCCGGTGGCCGACCGGGTGGCGACGGGCGTCGCGGCGGCGGTCCCCGTCGTCCGCGGTCCGGCTCCGGACGCGCGCAGACCAGCTCCTAGTCGGCGACGCTCGGGCGGCCTTCTGGTCGCCCGAGGATCGTCGGCGGCTGATGCGCCCGCACCGGTGGCAACGGGCCGTCGAACCGCTCCACCTCCACCAAGACGTGAGCGCCGGTGCAGCCCTTGGCCAACGACGACGTGCCGACATCCGCGGTGAGGACGTTGGGGTTGCCGTGCACGCACATCGCGTCGGGGTCGGCCGGGTCCTGCGGGTCGTACCACGCACCGGTCGACAGTTGCACCACCCCGGGACGCAGGTCGTCGTCGACGACGACCCCGGCAAGACACGAGCCGCGGTCGTTGAACACCCGCACCACCTCACCAGCCGCCACGCCCCGTGTACCGGCATCCTCGGGATGCAGGCGAATTGGTTCGCGCCCATGGATCTTCGAGTCCACGCTCGTCTTCCCGCCGTCGAGCTGACCGTGCAACCGCGTCGCCGGCTGATTGGCCAGCAGGTGCAGTGGATAGGCCTGCGCGCGGGGGCCGCCCAGCCATTCCTCGGGTTCGAACCACGTGGGATGACCCGCGCAGTCGTCGTACCCGAAACCGTCGATCGCGGCGGAGAAGATCTCGATGCGCCCGCTGGGCGTGCCGAGGCGGTGGGCGACCGGGTCGGCCCGGAAGTCGGCCAGCAGTGACAGGCCGTCCTCGGTCGGCAGTACGACGTGCCCCGCGGCCCAGAACTCCTCGAAGCCGGGTACCTCGAAGTCGAGCTGGGCCGACCACGTCTCGTACAGGTGCACCAGCCACTCTCGGGCCGTGCGACCCTCGGTGAACTCGTCGCCGAAGCCGAGTCGGTCGGCCATCGCCGAAAACGTCGCGTAGTCGTCGCGGGACTGGGCGTACGGCTCGGCCAGCGCCGGCATCGCCATCAGGCGCGGGTCGTTGCGCGACCCGGAGTAGTCGTCGCGTTCGAACGGCGTCGTCGAGGGCACGACGACGTCGGCATGCTTGGCCATCGCGGTCCAGTACGGATCGTGCACGACGACGGTGTCGACCCGCCCGAGCGCGCGCCGCAGCCGCGGCAAATTCTGGTGGTGATGGAACGGGTTGCCGCCAGCCCAGTAGACGCACTTGACGTCGGGGTAGGTGAGACGGCGACCGTTGTAGTCGAAGTCCTCTCCGGGATGCAGCAGCATGTCACTGACCGCGGCCACCGGGATGAACGTCGACACGGGATTGAGTCCCTGTGGCAGCGTGGGCAATCGGCAGCGCAGCGGCGCCATCCCGACCTCGTTCTGCGACCCGTACCCGTGGCCGAATCCGCCACCGGGAACGCCTATTTGGCCCAACATCGCAGCCAGCGTCAGCCCCATCCACGGGGCCTGCTCGCCGTGGCGCACCCGCTGCAGCGACCAGCTGACCGTCACCAGCGTGCGCGCGGCGGCCATCCGACGGGCCAGGGCCACCAGCGTCTCGGCGGGCAGGTCGCTGATCTGGGCCGCCCACCCCGGTGACTTGGCCACCCCGTCGTCGAGGCCCAGTAGATACCGCTCGAAGCGCGGGTAGCCCGTGCTGTAGCGGTCGAGGAAGTCGCGGTCGGCGAGACCCTCGGTGGCCAGTACATAGGCCAGGCCCAGCATGATCGCCACGTCCGTGCCGGGTACGGGTGCCAGCCATTCGGAGTCGCCGGTGGTGTCGTCGCGCAGCGGGCTCACCGACACGATCTGGCCGCCACGCTCTCGAACCCGTTGCAGCCCATGGCGTGTCGGGTGTTCGGTGGTGCCGCCGGAGTTGACGGCCGCGTTCTTGACCCCGATTCCGCCGAAGGCCACGATCAGCTCGGTGTGCTCGGCGACGACGTCCCAGGACGTGGAGCGCTGGAAGAGGTCGTCGTGGGTCCCGACGACGCGCGGCATGATCACGCCGGTCGCGCCCAGGCTGTAGGAGTGGCGCGAAAAGGTGTATCCGCCAAGCATCTTCAGGAACCGGTGCACCTGACTCTGGGCGTGGTGGAAGCGTCCGGCGCTGGCCCAACCGTAGGACCCGCCGTAGATCGCCTCGTTGCCGTGGGAGTCGACGATGCGACGGAGCTCGTCGGCGAGCAGTTCGGTGAGTTCGTCCCAGGACACGGCGACGAACTCGTCGGACCCGCGCCGGGTGGTCGGCCCGGGGCCGTCTTCGAGCCATCCGCGTCGGATCGAGGGTGATTGCACCCGCGACGAATGCCGTATCGAGCCCGCGAGATTGCCGAGCAGGGGAGAGGGGTCGGCGTCGGCGGCGAACGGTTGGACCGAGGCGATGTCGCCGTCGCGGACGTCGGCGGTGAACGCACCCCAATGGGTCAGTGACGTCGAAGGGTTCGCCATCAGGCCGATCCTAGGGTGCGGCGCCCCGTCGGTGGACGGTCACCGATTCGCCACGGTCGCGGTCCGCCAACCATCCGGTTGGGTGGTATATCGTCGGTGCCACTCACTCACGCACCCCTCACCCCTTACGGAGGTCGGCCATGGGCGCCGTCAAGTACGACCGCACGATGTTCGAGCCGGAGCACGACATGTTCCGCGAGTCCTACCGCGCGTTCCTGGAGCGGCACGTCGCGCCGTTCCACGACGAGTGGGAGAAGAACAAGATCGTCGACCGGCAGGTGTGGCTGGAGGCGGGCAAGCAGGGCTTCCTCGGCATGGCCGTCCCCGAGGAGTACGGCGGCGGCGGCAACGACGACTTCCGCTACAACGTCATCGTCACCGAGGAGACCTCGGCCAGCCGCTTCAGCGGACTGGGCTTTCCCCTACAGAACGACGTCATGGCGCCCTACTTCCTGCGCTTGACCACCGAGGAGCAGAAGCAGCGCTGGCTGCCCGGCTTCTGTTCGGGTGACTACATCACCGCGATCGCCATGACCGAGCCGGGCACCGGCAGCGACCTGCAGGGCATCAAGACCCGGGCGGTCAAGCAGGAGGACGGCAGCTGGGTGCTCAACGGCTCCAAGACGTTCATCACCAACGGCATCAACGCCGATCTGGTCGTCGTCGTGGCCTGCACCGACCCCGACAAGGGTGCGCTGGGCTTCTCGCTGCTCGTCGTCGAGCGGGGGATGGCAGGGTTCGAACGCGGACGCCACCTCGACAAGATCGGCCTCGAGGCGCAGGACACCGCGGAGCTGTCGTTCACCGACGTCCACGTGCCCGCCGAGAACCTGCTGGGCGAGGAGGGCTCGGGCTTCGTCTACCTGATGCAGAACCTCCCTCAGGAACGCATCAGCATCGCCGTCATGGCCGCCGCGGGCATGGAGGCCGTTCTCGAGCAGACGCTGCAATACGCCAAGGACCGCAAGGCGTTCGGCAAGCCGATCGGGAGCTTTCAGAACAGCAGGTTCCTGCTCGCGGAGCTGGCCACCGAGGCCACCGTCGTCCGCATGATGGTCGACGAGTTCGTCGAACTGCACCTCGAGGAGAAGTTGACCGTCGAGCAGGCCGCCATGGCCAAGTGGTACGCCACCGAGGCCCAGGTCAAGCTCAACGACCGCTGCCTGCAGCTGCACGGGGGTTACGGCTACATGCGCGAATACCCCGTCGCCCGGGCTTTCCTCGACGCTCGCATCCAGACGATCTACGGCGGCACCACCGAGATCATGAAGGAGATCATCGGCCGCAGCTTGGGCGTCTAGCACGCTCACGCGCACCGTGTTGGGCCCTCCCGTTGGCGCGACACATGCCCCGACGGGTTGGATATCCCTCAAGATGGACGTCGACTGACGCAAAGTTGACGCACGCAAGACTCGTGGGAGTCCGGCGGAACTCGTTGGGGAGGACACGCATGACGGGGCTTGGAACCCGGCTCGGCAAGACGATGGGGCGCTTGAGCGTCGCCGTCGTCGCGGTCATGGGTGCCGTGCTGCTCGTCGCACCCCTCGCGGCGGCCACGCCCCAGGAGGACGCCGACGCCGCCATCACCCAGGCCTGGGACGCCGGCGGCGGCGCAGGCGGACCCCTCGGCATCAAGGACGGTGGCGTCTACCCTGCGGGGGCCGGGTTCGGCCAGAACTTCGCCGGCGGCAAGATCTTCTTCACACCCGAGACCGGCGCGCATGCGATGGCGGGCGCGATCCTCGACGAATACCAGGCCCTTGGTGGTCCCGCCGACGGTGACCTCGGCTTTCCGACCATCGACGAGGGTGACGGCAAGGCTCCCGGCAGCCGCAACACGACCTTCAGTGCGGCCGACCGGCCGGTGATCTTCTGGACGCCCGACACCGGCGCCCACGTGGTGCGGGGCGCCGTCAACGCCGCCTGGGACAAGCTGGGCGGCTCGGCGGGCGTGCTGGGCGTGCCCACCGACGACGAGAAGTTCGACGGCGACGTCGTCAGCCAGACCTTCACCGGTGGCCAGATCACCTGGAACCGCACGACGAAGGCGTTCACGACGACGCCGCCGGAACTGGCAGACCAGCTCGCCGGCCTCGAGGTCCCCGGTGACGCGACGACCGCCATCGCCGCGGCGCGGCGCGCCGCGGGTGGGGCGTTGGGCCCGCTGGGCGCGCCGGACGGCGGGCAGTACGCCATCGGATCCGACGGCGCCGGCCAGAACTACGCCGGCGGCGCGATCTTCTACAGCCCGGCCACGGGCGCCAACGTCCTGACCGGGCAGGTACTCGCGAAGTACCAGAGCGTCGGCGGGCCCCAGGGCGACCTCGGCCTGCCCACCGGTGACGAAACCGACGGTGGGCTGGCGCCGATGAGCAAGGTCGCCCGTTTCGCGGCCGACGACGAGCCGGTCATCTTCTGGACCCCCGACTTCGGCGCCGTGATCGTGCGCGGGGCGATGAACGCGGCATGGACCAAGCTCGGTGGCGCAACCGGGCAGCTGGGTGCACCGACGGCCGACCAGGCCGTCGACGGGGACGTCGTGACCCAGAAGTTCAGTGGCGGTGCCATCTCGTGGAACCGGAAGAACAACGAGTTCACCACCGAGCCGGCAAGTCTGCAGTCTGCGCTGAAGGGGCTCGAGGTGCCCGGTGCCGCATCCGCGGAGGCGTCGGCCCCGGCGGCGAGCTCCGACGGCGACTCGTCGTGGTTTCGCCCCAACGTCTGGTGGCTGTTGGGAATCGTGCCGGTCCTGATTCTCATCGGCGTGGTGGGAGCGGCCGTGCTGTTGAACCGTCGCCGCCGCGATCGTTCGCCGCGCGACGAGTACGACGACGACTATGACGACGAGTACCGCGACGACGAGTACGAGGGCGACTACCCGGACGACCACTCCGGGCCCATCGCGGTGGGCGCGCGTGGCGTCGACTCCGAC
This sequence comes from Mycobacterium yunnanensis, assembly GCF_025823185.1. Lineage (GTDB taxonomy): Bacteria > Actinomycetota > Actinomycetes > Mycobacteriales > Mycobacteriaceae > Mycobacterium > Mycobacterium yunnanensis. The sequence goes on along the minus strand of NZ_JACKVK010000011.1, from coordinate 540,391 downwards.
GAACCACACAGCACGTGGGCGACGCCTTCCGACGAGCACGCCGACCGCCGCACACCGACGCCCGACGGCGACACCCATGACGGGTTCGTCGCCGATCTGTCCGCCGATCAGGACGCGATCGAGACCGCCCCCACGCCGATCGTCCGCACCGTCGACGACGGGCCCGAGGCGCCGTGGTTCTCGGACCTGGACGAGCCGGAATCCGTCACCACTGCCGAGCCCGTCGTGGTCTCGGAGCCCGCCGCAGAGCCCGAGCCCCTCGCGGTGCCCGCGCCCGTCGGCGCGTTGGGGGCCACCGCCACCGACGACCCAGTGGTCGAGGATCCCGTCGCCGAGCCCGAACCAGAATTCGACAGTGGGCCGCCCAGCGGCCGGCACGCCGCAATTCACGTGGAGGAGCCGCTGGTGGCGGAGCCGTCGTTGCGAATTGCGCGCGGCGACCGCGTCGCCCCGTCCGGATACCCGATCAAGGCCGACACCAAGTCCGGGCTCTACTGGACGCCGGATAGCGGTGGCTACGACGACGTCCAGCCCGAAATCTGGTTCGCCAGTGAGGAGTTCGCGCTGACGAACGGCTTCGCCAAGGGGTAGCGGCGGGCTAGACCTTGCGAATCACGGTGACGACCTTGCCGAGGATGGCCGCGTCGTTGCCGGGAATGGGATCGAACGCGGGGTTGTGCGGCATCAGCCACACCTGACCCGCAGTGCGCTTGAACGTCTTCACCGTGGCCTCGCCGTCGATCATCGCCGCGACGATGTCACCGTTGTCGGCCACGTTCTGCTGCCGGATCACGACCCAGTCGCCGTCGCAGATCGCGGCGTCGACCATCGACTCGCCGACCACCTTGAGCAGGAACAGCGAGCCCTCGCCGACGAGTTCGCGTGGCAGCGGGAACACGTCCTCGACGGCCTCCTCGGCCAGAATCGGTCCGCCGGCGGCGATGCGGCCGAGGACGGGCACGAACGTGGGCACGGGCAAGGCGTCGGAGCCGGCGACGTCGGTGGTGACGGCGGGCTGACGCGACGGATCGTCGACCGCACGGACGTCGACGGCACGGGGCCGGTTCGCGTCGCGCCGTAGGTAGCCCTTGCGCTCCAGCGTGCGGAGTTGGTGGGCGACCGATGACGTCGAGGTCAACCCGACGGCGTCACCGATCTCGCGGATGCTTGGCGGATATCCACGGGTCGTCACCGACGTGCGGATGACTTCCAGGATGGTGCGCTGACGTTCGGTCAGAACCGTGTCGTTGCTCTCACTCATGGCGCCGAATGTAGTCTCCCCGACGCTCGGAATCAAACATGTGTTCGAGGCGTGTCGCGTTCGTTTCTTGGTGGACCGGACGTGTCGGTGGGTCCCGCTACGGTGTGCAACAGTTCGATCACGTGTTCTAGTAATCGAACACGTGAGCGATTAGCATTCGAACACGCAAGCGAATCGAGACCACTGGAAAGGCCCGCGAGATGACGATCATCACCCGAGAAGACCCCACCGACCTCGTCGTGCGGCCCATGCGGCCGGTGCGGCGCACCTCGCCCGGTGCGCGCCGGGGTCCTCGACCGCAGCGGCCCGCAGGTACGCCAATCGGTCATCGCGGCACCGGCGTCCTGATGTCGCGGGCCTCGCACCGCCGCAAGAAGGTGACCCCGCTCGCCACCGTCCTGCTGGCCCTCGTCGCGGCCGCGATCACGGTGTGGCTCGGGCTGGTCGCCGAGATGGCGACTCCGGCGTCGCCCGCAGGCACGCCGCCGCGCCTGGCCGTGGTGCAGGTGCAGGCCGGCGAATCGCTGGAGCAGCTCGCTCAGCGCATCGCCCCCGACGCCTCCGTGGGGGCGGTCGTCGACGAGATTCGCGACCTCAACGAATTGAAGACCGCGGCAGTGGATGCGGGGCAGACCCTCATCGCGCCGGTGGGGTGATCCCGGCATGCGCCGTCAATATCACTGCCGTGCAACGGTACGCTCGTATGCGACCGGAGTAAGTACGTGCGGCGAAGGAGCGGAAGTGCACTGTCCGTTCTGCCGTCACCCCGACTCGCGGGTGGTGGACTCCCGTGAGGCCGATGAAGGCCAGGCGATTCGTCGCCGCCGCTCGTGCCCCGAGTGTGGCCGCCGATTCACCACCGTCGAAACCGCGGTCTTGGCCGTCGTCAAGCGCAGCGGCGTCACCGAACCGTTCAGCCGCGAGAAGGTGATCAAGGGTGTGCGGCGCGCCTGTCAGGGCCGCGACGTCGACGACGACGCGCTGAACCTGCTGGCTCAGCAGGTCGAGGACGCCGTGCGGGCGGCCGGCTCGCCGGAGATCCCCAGCAACGAGGTGGGTTTGGCCATTCTCGGCCCGCTGCGCGACCTCGACGAGGTGGCCTATCTACGGTTCGCCTCTGTCTACCGGTCGTTCTCGTCGGCGGCCGACTTCGAGCGCGAGATCGAAGCGCTGCGCGCCCACCGGGGCGTGGCGTCGACCTGAGGCGGCGACGCCGGCGAGGACCCGGACCACGTCCGCGCGCAGGTCAGGTAGCGCTGCGCTCGTCGGCGCCCAGCGCGTCGAGTACGGCCACGCGCGTGTCGATCGATCCGGTCAGACCATCTTCGCTGACCCCGGCGCGCAACAGATCGCGCAGCGCCTCTTGGTCGTACACGGCCGGGTCGGTCGACCCGATGAACTTCTCCACCACCTCGACGAAGCGATCGGGGTCGTCGTGGAAGGGGAAGTGGCCGGACCCTTCGAAGACCTCGAGCTGCGCCCCCGGCATCGCGGTGTGTGCCATGCGGGCGTGGCTGACCGGGATCACCGAGTCCTGTGAACCCCAAATCAGTTGCACGGGAACGGATTCGGTCAAATAACATCGGTCGAGCATGGTGACCACCTGCCCCCGCCAGTCCACCACCGCGCGCAATGTCCTGGCGAACGCCGACGAGGCCGTGGGCTCGGGTAGGTCGGCCAGGATCCGCAGCATGTCCGGAACGTCGCGGCCGACGCCCGTCGACCCGAGCAGCGGACCACCGAGGCGTCCGACCAACTGAAGGGCGGGCAGCACGAGCGGGAGTCGCAGCAAGGCCAGCGCCTCGGTGCCGAGGGGGAGCGACGCGATGCGCAACGCCACGTTGACGTCCTTGGTCACCCCGCCGGCGCCCACCAGGATCAGCCGGTCCACCAGTTGCGGGAACTGGTAGGCGAACTGCATCGCCACGCCACCACCGAGGGAGTGGCCGACCACCGTGACTCGCTCGACGCCCAGAACGCTCAGGAGGTCGCGCATCCCGTTGGCATACGCCGCCACCGAGTAGTCGGCGCGCGGCTTGTCGGACTTGCCGTGACCGAGAAGGTCGGGCGCGATGACGGTGAAGCGTTGCGCGAGCTTGGACTGCACCGTGCTCCACGTCGTGGAGTTGTCGCCGATGCCGTGGATGAGCAGGATCACCGGTCCGGAACCGGCAATCCGGTAGGCGCGCCGGTAGCCGTGAATGGTCTTGTAGTGCAGCGTCGGAGTGAGCTCGCGCACGGGTCGTAGATTGGGCTTTCGCTCCGTCACGATCACCAACTTCGTCGTCGGGGCCGGCCCGACCGGTGACGGTCGGGCGGCCGATCAGGACCTGCTCTCTCCGTCACCGCCCGGGGAGTCGTCTCCGGTCTGCTCGGCGAGGAACCGTTCGAATTCGGCGCCGAGTTCCTCGCCACTGGGCAGGTCCTCGTCGCGCGCCAGCAGGGATCGGTTCTCTTGGGCAGCAACGAACGCATCGTACTGTCGCTCCAGCGCGGTCACCACTTGAGCGACCTCTTCGCTCGTCGAGACCTGCTCGTCGATCTTGGCGTGCACCTCCCGGCCCGCTTCGGTGAGCGGCCCCAACGGCAGACGCAGCGACGCAGTCTTGGCAACCTGTGCCAGCAGGGCCTCGGCCGCCGGTGGGTAATCCGTCTGGGCCAGGTAGTGCGGCACGTGCACGGTGTAACCCATGGCGTCGTGACCGTGCTGGGTCATCCGGTATTCGAGCAGGTTGGACACACTGGCTGGCACCTGAACCTCGCCCACCCACGGTTGGTGCTCGGCGATCAGGTCCTCGTCGGTGCCGTGCGCCGTCATGCTGATCGGCCTCGTGTGCGGAACGGCCATCGGTATCGTGCCGAGGCCGATGACCTGGCGCACCCCGAGACGCTCGGCCAGCAACCGCACCGCCGTGATGAAGCGTTCCCACCGCAAGTCCGGCTCCATGCCGGCGAGCAGCAGGAACGGCGTGCCCACGCTGTCGTGCAGCGCGTAGAGATTCAACTCGGGATCGTCGTAGTGGGTGAAGTGGTCGGTCTTGAACGTCATCAAAGGACGCCGGGAGCGGTAATCCAGCAACTCGTCGATCGCGAACGAGGCGACCAGTTCGGTGTCCAGGGAGTCCTTCAGGTGCGCCGCGGCGATCTTGATCACGTGACCGGCGTCGGAGAACCCTTCCAGTGCGTGGATCATCACCGGTCCGCGGCCGTCCTCCGACGACAGCTGCGGAGCGGGGAACTCCAGCTCGTAGATGCCCGTCTGCTCTGGTTGGTAGTGCTGCCCCGGATCGCCTGGGTGATCAGCCATGCCGCCTCGCCTCCTCGTGACCTCTAGTGTCCCGCACGTTGCGGATCTTGCCAGTGCGGCCCCTCTGATGAGTCGAACACCCGGCGCCGGCGGAGCCATTCCGCCAGCCCAGGCCCCAATCGGTTTCATCGGGCAAGATCAGACGATCATGCGTCACGCCAGGTTCGTTCCGTTCGCCGCCGCGGTGGTTCTGGCGGCCGCGTGTGGTCAGCCGGGGCCGGCGCCGCGAACCACGGCAACCTCGGCGGCGGCGGCCACCGCACGGACGCCGACGGTGGCGGCGACCGTCACGGCCGTGCCGCAATCACCCAACCCCCGGGTGGGGGCGATCTTCCTCGGCGGTCAGTCGCTGCACACGTGTTCGGCGTCGGTGGTGCACTCCACCACGGCGGACCTCATCTTGACCGCCGCGCATTGCCTGGCCGGGGGAATGGAGGGATGGTTCGTGCCGGCCTTCGTCGACAGTGCGGCCCCGCAGGAGTTCTGGCACGTCGACGCGGTGTACCTCGACCCGCGTTGGATGGCGACGCAGGATCCGCGAGCCGACTTCGCCGTCGCCCGCGTCAGCCGGACGGACGACGCGTCGGTCGAGAGCTCGGTCGGTGGCGGTCTGGCCCTGGGGTCGAGCCCGGACGCGGGCACCGACGTCGCCGTGACGGGCTACGGGCTTGGCGTCGGGGGATCGCCGGTCGGGTGCACCGCCCGCGTCGCGATGGACCGGGGGTATCCGGAGATCCGGTGCGCCGGCCTGGTCGACGGCACCAGTGGGTCGCCGTGGTTGGCGGGTAGCACCGTCGTCGGCGTCACCGGCGGCCTGGACGGCGGTGGGTGCGACGAAACCGTCTCCTACACACCGCCTTTCGGCGACGCGGTAGTCGACCTGCTACGCCGGGCCGAGGCGGCGGGACCGGCCGACGACGCCCCCTCGGCCTTCGTGGACGGCTGCTGATCAGGCCTTGAACTGGCTCAGTGCGCGCAGCTTGTTCATCACGTCCAACGCGGCGACCTTGTAGGCCTCGGAGAACGTCGGATAGTTGAACACGGCGTCGACGAGGTATTCGACCGTGCCGCCGCAGCCCATCACCGCTTGGCCGATGTGCACCATCTCGGTGGCGTTGGTGCCGAAGATGTGGACGCCGAGCAACTTGAGGTCCTCGGTGGAGACCAGCAGTTTGAGCATGCCGTAGGAGTCGCCGGCGATTTGACCGCGGGCCAGCTCCCGGTAGCGGGACACGCCGACCTCGTAGGGAATCGAATCCTTGGTCAGGTCGACCTCGCTGGCCCCGACGTAGGACACCTCCGGAATGGAGTAGATGCCGATCGGCTGCAACTCGGTCATCGCGTGTGCCGGCTCGCCGAACGCGTGATAGGCCGCCAGCCTGCCCTGGTCCATCGACGTGGCGGCCAGCGCGGGGAAACCGATCACGTCGCCGACGGCGTAGATGTGGTCGACCTTGGTTTGGTAGTCGTCGTCGACGAAGATCCGGCCCCGCGCGTCGGCCTCGAGCCCGGCGGCAGCCAGGTCGAGGTGCTCGGTCTGACCTTGCCTGCCGGCGGAGTACATCACGGTCTCCGCCGGGATCTGCTTGCCGCTGGCCAGCGTGGTGACGGTGCCCGTGGAGCCGACGTCCACCCCGGTCACCTCCTCGCCGAAGCGGAAGGTGACCGCGAGATCGCGCAGGTGAAAGCGCAGGGCCTCGACGATCTCGGGGTCGCAGAAGTCGAGCATGGTGGGCCGCTTCTCGACCACGGTGACCTTGGTGCCCAGTGCGGCGAACATCGACGCGTATTCGATGCCGATCACCCCGGCCCCGACGACGACCATCGACGTCGGGATGGTCTTCAGGTCAAGGATCCCGTCGGAGTCCAGTACCCGGGAGTCGTCGAACTCCACGCCCGAGGGGCGCAGAGGCTTGGTGCCGGTGGCGATCACGATGTTGCGCCCGGACACCGAGACGCTCTCCGCTCGGCTGGGATCCTCCACCTGCACGGTGTGGGCGTCGACGAAGCGCGCGTGCCCGACGTAGAGCTCGACGCGGTTGCGCATCAACTGCGAACGCACGACGTCGATCTCGCGTCCGATGACGTGCTGGGTGCGGGCCAGCAGATCGGCCGGGGTGATCTTCTCCTTGACCCGGTAGCTGGCGCCGTAGAGTTCGCGCTGGCTCATGCCGGTGAGGTAGACGACGGCCTCGCGCAGCGTCTTGGACGGGATGGTGCCGGTGTTGACGCAGACGCCACCGAGCATCAGACCGCGTTCGACCACGGCGACGGACTTGCCGAGCTTCGCCGCGGCGATGGCCGCCTTCTGCCCCCCGGGGCCGGAGCCGATGACGACGAGATCGTATTCCTGCATGGAACCCATGACGAACAGGTGTACGCCGCCCGGTGTCATCTTGCATGCCGGGTACGTCAACGTCAGGTGAACAACTGGCGTGGTGCGGACGCGCTCGGCGTCTCATCCTCAGACGCGGCTTCGTCCACAGCCTGCCCACGCCACCGCGTCTGGAGCGCGGCGACCGACGGTGGGGACTGCGAGGTTCGTGCCATGACGACTGATCGCACCTTCGACTTCCATCCGAGCCGACCCGCCGCGCTGCTGGCCACCCTTCCCGCCGTCCTCGGTTTCGTACCGGAGCGGTCCCTGGTCCTGGCCACCTTCGACGACGGCCACGTGGGCTGCGTCATGCGCGTGGACCTCAGCGACGACCTCAGCGACCCGCTCGACCAGATGGTCGAGGTGGCGGCGGTGGGGGGATCGGCGGCGGCCGTCGCCGTGATCGTCGACGAAGACGGCGCGGCATGCCGCATGTGCGTCGACGACCATCGGTGGTGGGCTCTGGTGCTCGACGAGATGTTGACCGCCCGCGGCGTCGACCTGCTCGCCACCTACGTGGTGGATCGGCTGGAGGCCGGCGGGCAGTGGCATCGCGCCGACGGTGCAGGGGATTCCGGCATGGTCGACGACCCGATGTCCTCGCCGATGGCGGCCGCCGCGGTGCTCGACGGGCGCCGCCTGTATGCGCGCCGCACCGAGGTGCAGGCCGTCGTCGAGGTCGACCCGGTCCGCGCCGAGAGCCTGCGGATGTCGCTGCTGGACGCCGAGCACGACGGCGAACTACGCCCCGACGCCGACGCTCGCCGCGACGTCGAACAGGCCTTGGCCGTGGCGCGTGGGCTGTCCGAGGGCATGCTGCCTGCCGACGAGGACCTCGCAGCCGTGGGCTGCGCCATCACCGACACCCGTGTCCGCGACACGCTCTACGCCTTGGCCGTGGGGCGGGAGGCCGACCGCGCCGAGGCGCTGTGGGCGATGATGGCGCGGTCGTTGCCCAACCCGTGGCGGGTCGAAGCGCTTGTTCTGCTGGCGTTCTCGGCCTACGCCCGCGGCGACGGGCCACTGGCGGGGGTGTCGCTGGAGGCGGCACTGAACTGCGACGCCAACCATCGAATGGCGGTCATGCTCGATCAAGCGCTGCAGTCGGGCATGCGACCCGAACAGATCCGTGACCTCGCGCAGACCGGCTACCGATTGGCCAAGCGGCTCGGGGTCCGGTTGCCGCCACGCCAGGACGTGGACAAGCGCGCGGGCTAGACCTTCTCGACCCGAACCGCGTGGGCCATGTGGTGGGGCAGCTCGACCTGCTCGTGTCCGGGGATGACGATCAGCACGCTGCCGTGGTCGGAGACCTGCACGGTGACCCTCGCGTCGGGCACGACGCCGGCGTCCTTCAGCCGGGCGATGAGCTCGACGTCGCCCTGGACGTGCTCGGTGAGCTGGCGGACCCGGACTGCGACGGGGAAGCCCGTCGGCAGCTCGGTGAGCCGCACCAAACTGACGTCCTCGGCGTCGGACATCGGGACCCCGAGTTCGGAGAGTCCGGGGATGGGGTTGCCGAACGGAGAGGTGGTCGGGTTGTCCAACACCTGAACCAGGCGCCGTTCGACGTCCTCGCTCATGACGTGTTCCCACCGGCACGCCTCGGCGTGCACTTCTTCCCAGGGCAGCCCGATGACGTCGACCAGCAGGCGCTCGGCGAGCCGGTGCTTGCGCATCACCGACACCGCCAGCGCACGGCCCTTGTCGGTCAGTTCGAGGTGGCGGTCACCCGCCACGTGCAGCAGGCCGTCACGCTCCATTCGCGACACCGTCTGACTGACGGTGGGCCCACTCTGCTCGAGGCGTTCGGCGATCCGGGCCCGCAGCGGCACCACGCCCTCTTCTTCAAGGTCGTAGATGGTGCGCAGGTACATCTCGGTGGTATCGATCAAGTCGTTCATTCGCAGCCCTCCGTTGCATGACGAGTCTACCGGTGACGGCGCCTGAACTGGGATGCAGCATGGCCGTGCGCCCGATGAACGACGCCATGCCCGCCGCGAGTGCGGCGGGCATGGCGTCGTGGTTGGTTGCGTGGGGGCTAGCTGGCGTAGGACCGCAGTCGCTCGGCGCGCTCGCCGTGGCGCAGCTTGGCCATGACCTCGCGCTCGATCTGGCGCACGCGTTCGCGGGACAGACCGAAGAGCTTGCCGATCTGGTCGAGGGTGCGCGGCTGACCGTCGTCGAGGCCGAAGCGCAGCCGGATGACCTGCTGCTCCCTCTCGTCCAGGGTGGCGAGCACGTGCCGGATGTCGGTGTGCAGCAACTCGGAGATGACGGCGTTCTCCGCCGACATCGCTTCCGCGTCCTCGATGAAGTCGCCCAGCGGAGCTTCCTCGTCGCTGCCGACCGGCATGTCGAGGCTTACCGGGTCGCGGCTGTGGGAGAGCAGGTCGGCGATCTTCTCAGCCGGAATGCCGGACTCCTCGGCGAGTTCCTCGTCGCTGGCGTCACGCCCAAGGTTCTGGTGCATCTCGCGCTTGATCCTGGCCAGCTTGTTGACCTGCTCGACGAGGTGGACGGGCAGCCGGATGGTGCGGCTTTGGTCGGCCATCCCTCGGGTGATGGCCTGCCGGATCCACCACGTGGCGTAGGTGGAGAACTTGAATCCCTTGGCGTAGTCGAACTTCTCCATCGCACGGATCAGGCCGAGGTTGCCCTCTTGGATGAGGTCGAGCAGGGGCATGCCGCGCCCGGTGTAGCGCTTCGCCAGGGAGACGACCAGTCGCAGGTTGGCCTCCAAGAGGTGGCGACGAGCGGCCTCGCCGTCGCGAACCACGGCGGCCAGTTCGCGTTTGCGAGTGTCTCCGAGCCGCTTCTTGGTCTCGAGCAGATGGCGTGCATACAGCCCAGCCTCGATGCGCTTGGCGAGCTCGACCTCATCGGCCGCGTTCAGCAAGGCAGTTTTGCCGATGCCGTTCAAATACACCCGCACGAGATCCGCGGCTGGGCTCTGGGAGTCCAAATCGGATTCGATGCGGCTTGCGGTGGCGTTTGCCATTACGGCCTCCTGCGTGGGCGGAACTGTCATGAGCTACAACGCTCGTCTGGCTCCAAGAGTTCCCACGGGGCTACGGTTTCACACCTTCTGACCTGCAGTTATCGAGCGACGACCTGAGATTCTCCTGAGAAAGCACGAAGAACTTCCACATCAGGGAACGTCGTGCTGCCACTGCGCCGAATCGGGTTGCGGCGCCGGCCTGGTGCGAGCCTGCAGTGCGGGGCGCTCCGCGGTGGGGAACAGGGGGATGCGGCCCTTGTCCTCGTAGCGCCGCGGTTCTTCGGCCTTGCGCGGCGGTCGGTCGTTGGCGATGAGCACCGCGATCCAGGGCAGGGGAATCGACCCCACCAAGATGGCGAGCGAGATCCACCCGTTGTGCCAGATTCCGTACGCGAGTGCGGCGGCAAGGAATACCGGAATTCGCCACGCCATGATCTTGAGGTACTTGCGAACTCTCAACCGGTGCTGTTCCTCGTAGGACAGCGCCGCGCGCGTGATGAGAACTGGTCGACCGTCGTCGTCGAAACTCAGCTCTTGGCCGTGTTTCATGCCTCCACTGTTCCACACATCTGGGGTCATCAATCGGTCCGGTTTCTTACAGATCGCTTCCCGGGCACAATGAAGTCATGGACACCCAGACCATCGAGCGCCCCGACACCGACGAACGCGTCGACGACGGGACGGATGACGACTCTCCCAAGGTCTTTCACTACGTCAAGAAGGACAAGATCGTTCAGAGCGCCGTGGAGGGCACCCACGTCGTCGCGCTGTGCGGCGAAGTCTTCCCGGTGACCAAGTCCGCCAAGCCTGGTTCGCCGGTCTGCGCGGACTGCAAACGGATCTACGAGCAACTCAAGAAGTAGAACCGGTCCGCTCACCGTTGCGCTCGTCGGCGCGGTCTTCCAGCCAGACCTTCAGCCGCTTGGCGTGTGTCTCGGGGGCTGGCCACTCCTCTTGGATGGCAGCGTTGAGTTCGGCGCCCATCATGATGGAGAAGCCCAGGAAGAACGCGAACAGCAGGAACGCGATTGGCGTCGCCAACGCGCCGTAGGTGTAGCCGGTGGCGGTGATCCACGTGAGGTAGATCCGCAGACCCAAGGTGGCCACCAGGAACACGATGGCAGCCAGCATCGCGCCGTAGACCAATCGGTGCGTGGGCAGCGGCCGGGGCAGCGCCACCCGGTAGAGGATGGTGATCGCGATGACCAGGGCGACGAACAGCACCGGGTAGTACCCGTAGCTCAGGACGTACTGCCAATTCTCCGGGATGTGCTCGGCGACCTTCATGGGTCCGATCGCCAGAAGTGGCGCCGTGGCGATGATGAACACCAGCCCGATCACGTACAGCCCGAGGGCATAGAAGCGCTGGCGCACCGGATGGCGAAGTTCGGTCTGATCGTGCGCCTCGACGACGGCGTCCACGAACGCCGACACCGCCGAGGACCCGGCCCACAGAGATATGACGAACCCCAGGGAGACCACCTCACCGCGGGCACCCGCCACGATGTCGGAGACCGTCGGAGCGATGATCTCGTTGACCACGTTGCGCGAGAACAAGTTTCCCGCGGTGCTCACCAGACGGTCTTGAATCGTCTGCAGGGTGTTCGGTCCAAAGAGCGGCGCGATGTAGGCCAAGCTGCCCAGCATCCCCAGGAGGAGCGGAGGTAGCGACAGCGCACTCCAGAAGGCCGCCGCCGCCGACTCCGAGAAGATCGAGTCGTCCCAACTCTTGCCAAGGGTGCGCTTCAGAACGGGCCACGCGTGGCGTCGGGACGGCTTGGCCGGTGTGTGCTCATCTGTCATGACACCACCAGCATTCACCACTGCGCACGATTGCGTGCGCAGTGGTGGGCTAGTCAATGCTTACGAATCGACCTTGCTGGTCTCCAGCACTGCCGCGAGCTCGACCAACTTGGCCTCGTGCTCATTGGCGTGGTGCTGGCAGAACAGCAGCACGGCGCCAGACGGCAATTTCGCCACGACACGGGCGGCGGCGCCGCATCGGTCGCAGCGATCAGCCCGAGTCAGCTCAGGGCTGGTCAGAGTTGCGTTCATGGCGCCTCCTCCATATCTGCTACGTGCTTTCTTCCACTCTGTCAGACGTTTTCACTTCCGGCCTTGTTCCCCGGTCGTTCACCGGTGTGTCGTGTCTCACCCGCGAAACGTTTCCGGGGGCACACTTGCCCCATGGCCCCCACTCCACGCGTACTACTACACCTGTGCACCACCGAGGAGTGGGCCGCCGCCCAGGCCACAGGGGAACGACGGCCCCCGTCGCTGAACGACCAAGGCTTCGTACATCTTTCGGCTCCCGAGCAGGTTCATCTGCCCGCCAACCGGCTCTTCGCCGGCCGCAAAGACATGATCGTTCTTCACCTGGATCCCGAATCCCTGGCCGATCCGGTGCGGTGGGAACCCGGCGTGCCCGGCGATCCAGAGGCGATGAACTTCCCGCATTTGTACGGTCCAATCCCGCTGGGGGCTGTGACGAGTGTCACCCCGTACGAACCTGATGACGACGGGCGTTTCGCCGAATGGGCTCACACCGACAGGTAGGCGTCGACCTCGATTTCGATCAAGAGATCGTCGGCGATGAGTGCCGAGACCTCGACCATGGTCGCCACCGGTCTGACGCTGCCGAAGATCTCCGCGTGGACGGCTCCGACCTCGCTCCAAGACGCAATGTCGGTGACGAACATTCGCGTACGAATCACGTCGCCGAGCGACGCGCCCACCTCACCCAGCGCAATCTCGATGCGCCGAAGGATCTCTCGCGTCTGGGTGGTGACGTCGGGGCCGGGGGCCGTCGTCCCCGCCACGACGACGAGCAGGCCGACCCGCACGGCGCGCGAGTATCCCACCCGAGCCTCGAAGGGCGAGCCGGAGGACACGTTGACCCGAAACGGCGTCATCACGTCGTCATCGCGGCCGGCACTTAGTCCAGGTAGTCGCGCAGGACCTGCGAGCGGCTGGGGTGGCGCAACTTCGACATGGTCTTGCTCTCGATCTGACGGATGCGCTCGCGCGTCACGCCGTAGACCTGACCGATCTCGTCCAGGGTGCGGGGCTGACCGTCGGTCAGGCCGAACCGCAGGCGCACGACGCCCGCCTCGCGCTCCGAGAGCGTCTCCAGCACCGACTGCAGCTGATCCTGCAGCAGGGTGAACGACACGGCGTCCACGGCCACCACGGCCTCGGAGTCCTCGATGAAGTCGCCGAGCTGGCTGTCACCCTCGTCGCCGATGGTCTGGTCCAGCGAGATCGGCTCACGCGCGTACTGCTGAATCTCCAGCACCTTCTCGGGCGTGATGTCCATTTCCTTGGCGAGCTCTTCCGGCGTGGGCTCTCGGCCCAGGTCCTGGAGCAGCTCACGCTGGATGCGGCCGAGCTTGTTGATGACTTCGACCATGTGCACGGGAATGCGGATGGTGCGGGCCTGGTCTGCCATGGCACGGGTGATGGCCTGACGGATCCACCAGGTGGCGTAGGTCGAGAACTTGTAACCCTTGGTGTAGTCGAACTTCTCGACCGCGCGGATCAAACCGAGGTTGCCTTCCTGGATGAGATCCAGGAACGCCATGCCGCGGCCGGTGTACCGCTTGGCCAGCGACACCACGAGGCGCAGGTTCGCCTCCAGCAGGTGATTCTTCGCCTTGTCGCCGTCACGGCAGATCCAGAGGTAGTCCCGCCGCTGAGCGGTGGTCAACTTCTCGCCCGCTTCGGCGAACTCGATCATCTTCTGCGTGCAGTAGAGGCCAGCCTCGATGCGCTTGGCCAGCTCGACCTCTTCCTCGGCGTTGAGCAGCGCGACCTTGCCGATCTGCTTGAGGTACGCACGCACCGAGTCCGCGGAGGCGGTGAGCTCGGCGTCCTTGCGGGCCTGTCGCAGCGCCTCGGACTCCTCTTCGTCCCACACGAAGTCGCCAGAGGCCTTGTCCTTCTCGGACGGCTCGGCGATGTCGTCGTCACCGGCGGCGTCGTCGGCTCCGTCCTTGGCGGGCTTCGCATCCGCCGCTGCGCCCTCGACGACGACGTCGTCGTCGACCTCGACGACTTCGAGGTCCTCGAGCTCGACGTCGGCCTCGAGGTCTCCGTCTGGTTCGGCGTCGAGTTCCTCGGCGGTGTCGAGAACCTCGCCGGTGGGCACCTCGCCGACCTCGCCCGCCTTCTTGGCCCGCGGCCCGGCCGCCTTCTTGGCGGGCGCCTTCGCGGCCCGCTTGGCGGGCGCGGCCTTGGCTGCCGCAGCCTTCTTGGCGGGAGCCTTGGTGGCGGTGCGCTTCGCCGGATCCTCGATCGCCGGGCTTACCTTCGTCGCTGCCACGTGCACCCCTTCGGTCTTGCGATCGGTGGCGTGGGCGTGCGCCACCGTAAAACGTCGACTGTCTGTTGATGGCGTTTGTTATCTGCTTGGATACCTGCCGCCATCCGTGATGAGGCCGCCGATCACCATTGTAACGACAGAGTGAGGAACTGCCGCTACGAGTGAAGAATTGGCAGCCCACGCGCGTGGCGACGGCGCGTGTCGACCTACGGGGTGGCGTCAGTGGCGGCCGGATGGCCCCGGGGGACAGACGATTGCCAGAACTCCGCACGTTGCGACGCATTTCCGCAGATGGCAGGGCCCCCGGGGCCCGTGACGAGAACGAAGACCTCGTGATTACCCCACGGTCGATTCCGGCCAAGTCAAGCGGATGTATTTGCTAACTGCAATGATGATTGACGTGCCCGTGGCATCGGTGAGTCGCTCGGGGGAGCGCCAAGCGGTCGACGACCTCCTTGGCGGCGTCGGCACGGTTCCCGCCGCCCTGGTGATCGCCGGCGAACCCGGAATCGGCAAGACCACCCTGTGGCTCTACGGCGTGGAACGCGCGCGCGAACAGGGATTCCGCGTGCTGTCCACGCGCGCCGACGAGGCGGAGTCGGTGCTGGCCTACGCCGCGGTCGCCGACCTGCTGCACGACGTCGAGTCCGAGGTGCTTCGTGATTTGACCGACCTGCAACGCGTCGCCGTCGACAGAGTGCTGCTGAGAACCGGCGCCGACGGCCCGCCCACCGACCACCGCACCACCGGGTCTGCCCTGGCAGCAGTCCTCGTCGCGATGGCCGTCCGGCAGCCGATTCTGCTGGCGATCGACGACGTCCAATGGCTGGACGTGTCCAGTCAGGCGGTGCTGGCCGTCGCCGCGCGGCGCCTCGGCGGCCGTGTCGCGCTGCTGCTCACCGGTCGCGCACACGCCACCGAGCCCGACCCGGCCGACTGGCTTCACCTACCGGCTCCGGACACGATCGAGCGGGTCCGCGTCGGTCCGCTGAGCCTGCACGCCCTGCACACCATGATCCTGGAGCGCTTCGGCAGGGCGCTGCCGCGCCCGACCATGGTCCGCATCGCCGAGGTGTCCGGTGGCAATCCCTTCTACGCGCTCGAGCTGGCCCGGGGCGTCGACGGCCGGTCCCCGGTGGGGGACGCGGTCCTGCCGAGCACCCTCACCGAGCTGGTGCGACTGCGCACCGAGCGTTTCGACGGCCAGGTGGGTGACATGCTGCTGGCCGCGTGCTCGGTCGGCGAGCCGACGGTCGACCTCATCGCCGAAGTCGCCGAGCTGCCGGTGGCACGCGTCGTCGAGCTGCTGGACGGCCCCGAGCGCGAGGGGATCCTCCGTCTCGACGGCAACAGGGTTGTGTTCGCCCATCCGCTGCTGGCCCGCGGCATCTACACCCACGCGGGCCCGGCGCGCCGCCGCCGGATGCACCGCGCGTTGGCAGCGGTGGAGAAGCGACCCGAACTCAAGGCCCGACACATGGCGTTGGGCGCGGCCAGTGCCGAGCCGGCCACCCTGCAGGCCCTCGACGACGCGGCCTGCGCCGCCGTGGGTCGCGGTGCCGCCGCGGCCGCCGCCGATCTGTACGAACTGGCAATCGGGCTCGGCGGTGACACGCCGACCCGCCGGCTCCGAGCAGCCGAGCAACACCTTCGGGCCGGCGACACCAACCGGGCCCGCAGGACGATCGAACCGACGCTCGACGGGTTCGACTCCGGAGCCCAGCGCGCCGCGGCGCTCAACCTCCTCGGCGCCGCCAGGATGGCCGACCACGACTATCCGGGTGCGCTGCCGCTGCTCGGCGAGGCCGTCACCCAGGCCGCCGACGAGCCGGCCCTGCTGGTCGAGGCAACCTTGCACTTCTCGCGGGCACTGTCCATGAGCGGACAGCACGAGGAGGCACTACGCCAGGCGAAGGCCGCCGTCGCCCACGCCGAAGGGCTCGGCGACGGGAAGCTGGTGAGTCAGGCGCTCTCGCTGAGCGTTCTGCTCGACTGTGCCCGCGGCCTCCGGCGCGACGGCCCGGCACTCGTGCGCGCACTGGACCTCGAAGCGCCCGATCCCGACGTCGCGGCGCCCTGCCGGGCCAGTGTCGTCGACGCGGTGACGACGTCCTGGATGGGCGATCTCGAGGAGGGTCTCGCCGGCCTCATCGCCGCGCGTCGACGCAGTGTCGAGATGGGTTCGGACGCCGATTTCGTCTTCGTCTCCGGCCATCTCGCCATGGTCTACACGTGGCTGGGCCGGTACTCGGTGGCGTCGGACGTGGCCGAGGACGTCATGCGCCGAGGGGAGCAGCTCGGCGGTGGCTACCCGGTGGTCGTGGGCCGGACCCACCGCGCCGTGGCGTCGGCGTACCTGGGCCGCGAGCGGGTCGCCCGCGAAGACGCACGGGTGGCAATCGCCGGAGCCAAACAGTGCGGGGCCCCGTTCTTGACGATTCGGCCCCTCATCGCACTCGGCTTCCTCGAGGTGTCCCTCGGCAATCACGAGAAGGCCCTGAAAGTGTTGCAGCCGTTGCTGATTGCTCGCCGCGACGGCAGCGTCCGAGACATCTTTCCGGCGACGTTCATGCCGGACGCGGTCGAAGCGCTGGTTGCCCTCGGCCGGTTGGACGAGGCAGTGCCGCTCGTCGAGGCGCTCGAACTGCACGGTGCCGCCCTGGATCGACCGTGGTTGCTGACCGCGGGCGCCCGCGGTCGAAGCATGCTGCAGGCGGCCACGGGCGATCTCGCGGCTGCCGAGGAGACGCTCCGGGGGGCTCTCGTGCAGCACGACCGCCTGGCGATGCCGTTCGAGCTGGCCCGTACCCAGCTGTTCCTCGGACAGGTGTTGCGCCGTCAGCGCAAGAAGAACTTGGCGGCGACGGTGCTGCGCGACGCCTTCGACACGTTCGGAGAACTCGGGGCCCGGGTGTGGGCCACGCGCGTGGGGGCGGAGCTCGAACGGACCGACGCGCCACGCACCGGTCGGTCCGACCTGACCCCGTCGGAATTGCGGGTGGCCAGACTGGCGGCGACGGGCAAGTCCAACAAGGACATCGCCACGGCGCTGTTCATCAGTCCGAAGACCGTCGAGCACAACCTCAGCAGTGTCTACCGCAAGCTGGCCGTCCGCACCCGTTCCGAATTGGCCAGTCGGGCAAGCGAACTCGTCTTCGACTAGGCGCCTGCGGCGTCGGCTGCCATCGCGGCGCCCACGATGCCCGCTTCGTTTTGCAGGGCGGCACCGACGACCGGAGTCCTGTTCCCCAGCAACGGAATCCACTTGTCGGCCTTGCGGCTGATACCGCCGCCGGCGATGAAGAGGTCTGGCCAGATGGCGTTCTCGATCGCCACGAGCACCTTGGTGACCTCCTTGGTCCAGCGCTCGTAACTCCAGTCCTTGGCTTCCTTGATCGACGACGCGGCGCGGTGCTCGGCCTCCTTGCCGCCGACCTCGAGATGCCCAAACTCGGTGTTGGGCAACAGCACTCCGTTGTGTATGACTGCAGACCCGATGCCGGTGCCGAAGGTGAGCAGGACGATCACGCCGGTGTTGTCCTTGCCGGCGCCGAACTTCTCCTCGGCCAGACCGGCGGCGTCGGCGTCGTTGAGCACCGTGACCCGCCGGCCACCCAGCTCCGCGCCAATCACCTCCTGGGCGTCGACGCCGATCCAGCCCTTGTCGACGTTCGCGGCGGTCTGCACGATGCCCCCGGTGACCACGCCGGGGTAGGTGACGCCGAGAGGACCGTCCCAGCCGAACTGCTCGACGACCGCGGCGATCGTCTTGGCGACGGCGTCGGGGGTCGACGGCTGTGGTGTCGCGAGCTTGTAGCGTTCACCGATCAGCTGACCGGTGTCCAGGTCGACGACGCCGCCCTTCACCCCGCTGCCACCCACGTCGACTCCGAAGCCGCGACGCGCGGAACTGCCGTCAGTCGATGCGGGGGTTGAACTCTCGGTCATTGAGCGCTCCTCTACACGCGGCCGTCAGGTGCGACGCCAACCACACCCTAGTGCCTCACCACGAGCGATGTGTTGCGATGAAGGGGTGACCGTCGACCATGATCCAGAGCACCTGCGCGCCGTCGCCGAGCGACTTGCCGAGGAGGCCGCCGCCTTCGTCAGGAGGCGCCGCGCCGAGGTGTTCGGCGCCGATTCGCCGCCCGACGCCGCCGCGGCGACGCGAACCAAGAGCACCCCGACCGACCCGGTCACCATCGTCGACACGGAGACCGAGCGGCTGTTGCGCGAACGGCTCGCCGAGTTGCGGCCTGGCGACCCGATCGTGGGCGAGGAGGAAGGCGGCTCGGCCGTCGGGCACGCGGGCACGCCGACCTGGGTGCTCGACCCCATCGACGGCACGGTCAACTTCCTCTACGGCCTCGAGGCCTATGCGGTGTCGGTCGGCGTGCAGATCGACGGCCGGTCGGTGGCGGGCGCCGTCGCGAACGTCCCCACCGGCGAGACGTTCTCCGCCGCCCTGGGTGCCGGGTCGCACCTCCGTCGCGACGGTGCGTCGACGCGGCTGCGCTGTAACCCGGTCGACGACCTGTCGATGGCCTTGGTGGGCACCGGGTTTGCCTACTCCCCGCAGCGGCGTCTGCAGCAGGCCGAGGTGATGGCCCGGTTGATCCCCGGCGTCCGCGACGTTCGCCGCGTCGGCTCGTGCGCACTGGACCTGTGCATGGTGGCCGCCGGCCGTCTCGACGCGTACTACGAGCTAGGAGTCAACGTGTGGGACTGGGCCGCGGGTGCGCTGATCGCCGCGGAGGCGGGCGCGACGATGATCTTGCCGCCGGTCGAGGATGCGGGGGAGGGTGGGCTCATCGTCGCCGCCGCCCCGGGTGTCGCGCAGCAGTTCGAGGACGCTCTCCGCGGCGCCGGCGCGATGTGACGGTCAGCAGGCTGCGGTGTGGATCTTCTTGATCAGCGCCGCGTCGGCCGGCTGGGTCGCGTCGGGCCGCAGGCTGGCGAGCACCGCGTCGATGTCGTCGTTGTGGCTGACGTCGGAGAACTCGGTGCCCACCGCCAGGTCGACGGTGTCGTCGGGGCGCTGATCCTGAAAGAGTTCGGTACACGGGGCGACGAGCCACAGCGCCGCGGCGGCGGCTTGCCCGGCCGGTCCGAACCGGATTTGTCCCTGGCACTGCAGCCGGGTGTTCTCGTAGACGGTGTCGTTGCCCGCCGTGGGCGGGGCGAACCCGAGGTCGCGCAGGGCTCCGGCGACCTCACCGGCCTGCCCGCCCTGGCCGCTGGCGTTCAGCACGCGGATCTTGGTGTCGGCGAGCTTGGCCGGCATGACGTCCATCATCGTCGCGGGGGTCACCGGCGCGCCGAGAGCCGTCTGGGTGGCGTCGGCCATCGGTGGCGGGGGATTGCAGGCGGCCTGTTGCCGTACGTCGGGTGTCTGGTTGAAGGCGACGACCCAGACGATCAGGGTGACGACGGCAAGCGCCACCAGCACCACGATGCCGGGTATGACGTTGCGTCGGCGAAACGGCCGACCGTGCTTGTCGAAGGCCGTACCCGAGGTGATCTGCGCTACCACCCCTGCACTGTAAGGGCAGGGGTGCGCGGCGGTCGCCACCAGGTCTTTTGTCTCGTGATATAAATCACAATCAATCTGGCGCCTCCTTGGGCACGAATCGTTTGGCGGATGCGTTCAGCGCTGATACAAAGCTCTGTCGCACCACGACGGAACGACAAGGAGGGGATGAGATGGCTACCGACTACGACGCTCCCCGGCGCACCGAGACCGACGAGGTCTCCGAGGACTCGCTCGAAGAACTCAAGGCCCGGCGCAACGAGGCGCAATCGGCGGTCGTGGACGTGGACGAGTCCGAGACCGCCGAATCATTCGAACTGCCCGGGGCGGACCTGTCGGGTGAGGAACTGTCGGTGCGCGTCGTCCCGAAGCAGGCCGACGAGTTCACGTGCTCGAGCTGTTTCCTCGTCCACCACCGCAGCCGCCTGGCCACCGAAAAGGGCGGCACGATGATCTGCACCGACTGCGCCGCCTGATCCGTCAGCTCCGCAACGCCGCCAGGACGCGGTCCGGGTGGCGGCAACTCACCAGCCAGTAGGGCGTCGGATCGTCGGGATCGTCCAGGACGACGAGCACCATCGGCTTGATCCACGCCCGATGCACGACGTAGGCGGCCGGGTCGAGCTGGCGACCGAGCGCCGCGGACTTCGCCGAGCTGGGCACTTCCGCCGATCTCGAGATGGCCGACACGGGTAGATGTGCCGCCCCGACCCACAATTCGGTGGCCGCCCCGTCACCGTCGGAGGTGCTGACCACGCGGACCTCCACCCGTCCCAGCCAGACCAGGACCGCTGCGGCCACGGGCAGCAGCAATGCGTAGGGCAGCCAGTTCGGCAGCGACCGCACGCCCAGGTTGACCTCGTAGGCGATGATGGCGGCCAGCAGGAACGCGGGCAGGCACCACCACAGTGGCACCCTCAATCGCTCGTGATAACGCACCGTTTCGGTGGCTGCGCGCGTGTCCGACACCCGGCCAAGAGTAATCTCCGTGGTCGTGTCCACCTCTCTTGCGGTCGTGCGGCTGGACCGTGACTTGCCACTGCCGACGCGGGCGCACGCCGGTGACGCCGGCGTCGATCTCTACAGCGCGGTCGACATCGTGCTTGCCCCTGGCCGACGTGCCCTGGTGCCCACCGGGCTCGCGGTGGCCATTCCCTTCGGGATGGTGGGTCTGATTCATCCGCGGTCGGGACTCGCCACGCGCGTCGGGCTGTCGATCGTCAACACCCCCGGTACCGTCGACGCGGGTTACCGAGGGGAGATCAAGGTGACTCTGATCAATCTCGACCCCGAGGAGCCGATCATCGTGCGACGCGGCGACCGCATCGCGCAACTTCTGGTTCAGCGGGTCGAGCTACCCGAGTTGGTCGAGGTCGCGTCGTTCGACGAGGCCGGGCTGGCTGACACCACCCGTGGCGCAGGCGGCCACGGTTCCTCCGGCGGACACGAGAGTTTGTGATGGCATTCGGCAAGCGCAAGAGCGGCAACCAGGGCGAGGAAACGACGGCCGTCCCCGAGCCGGCGGCCGTCCCCGAGGCGGCGGCTGAATCCGGTGCCGACGACGACCTCGACGGTCCGTTCGACGTCGAGGACTTCGACGACGCGGAGACTGCGTTGGTGGGCCGCCACGACCTTGGCGCGGTGCTGATCCCCGAGAACGAGGCCGCCGAACTCGCCGTGGAGGTCAACCAGCAGGGCGTCCCGACCATGGCGTGGATGGTCACCTCCAGCGGGCGGTACAACGTGACGGCCTACGCGGCGCCCAAGGCCGGAGGCCTGTGGCGCGAGGTGGTCACCGAGGTCGCGGATTCGCTGCGCAAGGAGGGTGCCGAGGTCGCCATCCAGGACGGACCGTGGGGACGCGAGGTCGTCGGGCACATGACGAACGGTCCCGAGCCCGTGGTGATGAGGTTCATCGGCGTCGACGGATATCGCTGGATGGTGCGCGGTGCGGCGGTCGGTTCGCCCGAGACCGCCGACGCGATCGCGCGTGAGCTGCGAAATGCGCTGTCGGACACGGTAGTTCGCCGCGGCGACACCCCGCAGCCGGTGCGCAACATGCTTCCCCTGCAACTGTCGGAGACCCTCGTCACCCGGTTGCGGGCCCGGGCCGAGCAGATGATGGCCGAGCAGGCCCGGCTGGCCGGTCAGCAGCTGGCGCCGCCACCGCCTGCCGAGCCTGCGGCGCGTCGGAGCGAGCAGGGCACCGCCATGCAGCAGCTTCGCACCATCACCGGCGGCTGATCACAGGTCCACGAGCGCCGCGACGCACGACGCCCCGAGCACCCCCGGGTCGGCGCCGAGCTGTTCCAGGGTGAAGGTGCGTAGTGCGGCCATCGGCGCAGCGGACGCCCACTCGAGCGCCACCTCCAGCGGATGGATCGGATCGTCGGTGGCGGCGGCGACGCCCATGGGCACCGTCAACCCGGTCAGCTCCTGCGCCGTGGGTGCCACGTAGCTCGCAGCGGCATCCATGGCGTCGGGCAAGGCGGGCCACTGACCGACCCACGACCGAGTCAGCTCGGTGGCCAGCCACGCGGGGCTGGACTCCCTCATCTGGCTGATCGCCGACCCCAGTCCGTCGCGACGCAACACGTTCGCCGAGTACCGCGCGGCGAGGGCGGCCGTCGCGTCGTCCGGTGCGCCCGTCCACGCGGGCAGTCCGGCCAGCACGGCCACCGCGTCGGTGGGATGCGTCAGCGCCCACGACGTCGCCACCGCCGCGCCGAGGGACACGCCGCCGACCGCGATCGGCGCCTGCCGGGCGGCGTCGTCGAGGGCTTGGCGGTAACCGTCGACGAGGCGAGTCGGTTCCGGCGTCGGCGTCACCACGACCGCTCCGAGGGCGTGCAGGGCGCCGCAGAACGCGCGGTAGACGTAGTCGTCGTCGGATCCGGTGCCGGGTAGCAGCACCACCGAGACACCGCTGAGCGAGACGGCCATCCGTCGATCGTGCCGTGTGCCCCAGATCACGTCTACGCGAGGGGACTACAACGTCGCGCGGAAGGGTAGACCAACACCCTGTGCGCTACGTGGCAAATCGGAACCAAGAGGTCTACCGTGGCGTTGGTTGAGAGGTGGGTCAACGGTTGATTCACCACTTGAGTAGGAGAGACCATGGCTACGGCCGAAGGTTATCTGCGTCGTCTGACGAGGCGCCTCACCGAGGACCCCGAACAGCAGGACGTGGAGGAACTCAGTGACGAGGCGGCCAACACCGGCGCGCAAAAGGCGATCGACTGTCGGCGCGGCCAGGAGGTGACGATGGTCGGCACACTGCGGTGTGTCGAGACCAACGCCAAGGGTTGCGCGGGCGGGGTCCGAGCCGAACTGTTCGACGGCACGGACGCGGTGATGCTGGTCTGGCTGGGCCAGCGGCGCATCGCCGGCATCGAATCCGGTCGCACGCTGCGGGTGCACGGGCGGCTCGGCAAGCTCGAGAACGGTACGAAGGCGATCTACAACCCGCACTACGAGATTCAGAAGTGACCCACCCCGACCCGGGGTCGGCGGACGACATCGAGGCCACGGCGCCCGACGAGTCAGACAACAAGCTCAGCGCGCAAGCGATCCTGGCCCAGATGGGCGGCGTCAGCGGCCTGATCTATTCTTCGCTGCCCGTCCTGGTCTTCGTGCCCGTCTCGTCGCTGTTCGGTCTGACGTGGGCCATCGTCGCCGCGCTCGGCGTGGCCGCGCTGATCCTGGTGTGGCGGCTGATCCGCCGCGAGACGCTGCAGCCCGCGATCTCCGGCTTCTTCGCCGTCGGCGTCAGCGCGCTCATCGCCTATCTGGTCGGCGAGTCCAAGGGCTACTTCCTCCTCGGCATCTGGTCGTCGTTGATCTACGCCGCCGTGTTCGCCCTGTCGGTCCTGATTCGGCGCCCGGCCGTCGGCTACGCGTGGGGCTGGGTGAACGGGCGTGACCGCAACTGGCGTGGCAACCGCCGCGCGTTGACCGCGTTCGACATCGCCACCGTCGTATGGGCGTTGGTGTTCGCTGCTCGGTTCCTCGTGCAGAACCGCCTCTACGACGACGACCAAACTGGTCTGCTCGGCGTCGCGCGCATCGCGATGGGCTGGCCTCTGACGGCCGTGGCCGCGCTGGCCACCTATCTCGCGATCCGGGCCGCGCAACGTGCCCTGCATGCCGCGGAGGCGGAGCCTCTCCATGGCGCGGAGGCGGAGCCTCCCCATGGCGAGAGGGCCGAGCCTTCCCATGGCGAGGAAGCCGTTCGACCGCACGCCGACGAGGCGCGGGCCGACTGAGCATCACCTCCAGCCGCGACTCGACCGATCGCACGGTGATCGCCGTCGCGGTGCTGGCGTCGTTCGTGGCCTTCCTCGACGGGTCGGTGGTCAACCTTGCGCTGCCCGCCATCGCGGCCGACTTCGGCGGCGGGCTCGCCCTGCAGCAATGGGTCGTCGACGGCTATCTGCTGGCCCTGGGCGCGCTGATCCTCGTCGCCGGTGCGGTGTCCGACCAGTTCGGTCGGCTGGCGGTGCTGCGCGTGGGACTGCTCGTGTTCGCCGCCGCGTCGCTGCTGTGCGCGCTGGCACCCACCGGCTGGATCCTGATCATCGCCCGCTGCCTGCAGGGACTCGGCGCGGCGTTCCTGGTGCCGAGCTCGCTGGCGATGGTGAACTCGCGGTTCACCGGGCCCGCGCAGGCGGCCGCGATCGGCACGTGGACCGCGTGGACCGGCACCGCGTTCGTCGTGGGAGCGCCGCTGGGCGGCGTGCTGGTCGACACCCTGGACTGGCGGTGGGTCTTCGGGATCAACGTGGTGCCGGTGGCCGCGACGCTGTACATGGCGGCCAAGCTGCGCCACGACGAGGCACTCAACGCGCGGCGACCCGGTCGCGTCGACGTCACGGGCGCGCTGCTGTGCGCCGTGGGACTGACCGGCACGGTGTACGCGCTGATCGAGGAGCAGCGGCTGGGGCCGTCGCACCCCGCGGTCGTCGCGGCGTTCGTCGTCGGCGTCGGGTGCCTGGTCGCCTTCCCGTTCTGGGAGCGCCGGGCGGTCAACCCGATCATGCCGTTGAGACTCTTCACCTCTCGCAACTTCGCCGTCGGAAATTTGGCGACGGTATTCCTGTACGCGGCGGTGTCCCTCGGCACCTTGCTCGTCGCCCTGTTCTTGCAGGAGACGGTCGGCATGTCGGCGGCGCTGGCCGGTCTGGCGACACTGCCGCTGCCGGTGCTGTCGTTTCTGCTGGCGCGGCGCTTTGGCGCTCTGGCGGGCGCGCACGGGCCCCGAATCTTCATGGCCGTCGGTCCGCTGATCGCCGCAGTCGGCTTCCTCCTGATGGCCACGGTGCGGCCGCCGTTCGACTTCTGGACCCAAATGCTGCCGGGTCTGATCGTGTTCGGGGTCGGGCTCTCGGTCACGGTGTCACCGCTCACCGCGGCGGTGCTGGCCGCGGTGGACCCGGCACAGAGCGGGATCGGGTCAGCGGTCAACAACGCGGTCTCGCGGGTGGCCGGCCTCATCGCGGTCGCGTTCACCGGGGTGATCGTCGGACTGGGCGGAACGTCCGGCGACGCCGGATCGTCGTCGATGGACTTCGCGGGTTTCCGCTACGGCGTGGTGACGGTGGCCGTCTTGTTCGCCGTCGCCGGGGTGGTGTCGGCGCTCGGCATCAGCAACCGGCAGTGCGACATGGGCCGGGTGTCACCGGAGGCCGCGGCGCAATGCCACGACCGGGCGACGCCGCCACCGGCGCTGGCCGCCTCGGACTGACGGGTCAGCGGGCGCGCAGCAACAGTTCGCGCAGCTCGGCCTCGACCTCGTCGGTGGTGACGAACAGCAGTTCGTCACCACCCTCCAGCGGCTCGTCGTCTTCGGGCACGATGACGCGCGCACCCCGCAGGATGGTCACCAGGGCGGCGTCGCGGGGGAGTTCGAGGCGCTTGACGGCCTTGCCGCCCCACGGCGTGTCGTCGGGCAAGGTGATCTCGACGAGGTTGGCCTGCCCCTTGCGGAAGCTCATCAGGCGCACCAAGTCGCCGACGGACACCGCCTCCTCGACCAGGGAGGCCAGCATCCGAGGGGTCGACACCGCGACGTCGACGCCCCATGCCTCGTCGAAGAGCCACTCGTTGCGGGGGTCGTTGACCCTGGCCACCACCCGTGGCACCGCGAACTCGGTCTTGGCCAGGAGGCTGAGCACCACGTTGGCCTTGTCGTCACCGGTGGCCGCGATGACCACGTCGAACTCCTCGAGTCGGACGGCTTCGAGCAGCGTCAGCTCGCAGGCGTCACCGAGCCGCCACTGCGCGGCCGGAATGGCCTCGGTGTCGACGTGGTCGGGGTTGCGCTCCAACAGCGTGACGTCGTGGACGTCGACGAGTTCCCTGGCAATCGACCGGCCGACGGCACCGGCCCCTGCGATGGCGACCTTCACGCGATCCCTCCTGGTCGGTCACTGGTCATCGGCGTCCTCACCCGGTGGCTGCGCGGCGATGGCGATGGCCTCGGCGACGTGACCCGAGATGGCGGCCATGTACACCTGGTCGCTGGCCTGGATCACGGTCTTCTTGTCCGGAAGCAACCCGGTGCCGAAGCGGATCATGAACGCCACGCGACCGCCGGTGACGGCCTCCAGCGCCGTCACCCGCCGGCCGAACCACCCCTCGTGCAAAGGGAGTTCGGTGACGCCCACGTTGCCCGACGGGTCCCGCCACTTGGTGGTCTCGGTCTCGCGGGTCAGCACGTTGAGCAGACGGTCGGTGGTCCACGGCACCGTCGCCACCGTGGGGATGCCCAGGCGCTCGTAGACGGCGGCGCGCTTGGCGTCGTAGATGCGGGCCACGACGCGTTCGACGCCGAAGGTCTCCCGCGCGACCCTGGCGGAGATGATGTTGGAGTTGTCACCGGAGGAGACGGCGGCAAACGCGCCCGCCCCCTCGATGCCGGCCCGCAGCAGCACGTCGCGGTCGAAGCCCATGCCCAGGACCCGCTCGCCGGGGAATTCGGGCGACAACCGGTGAAACGCGGTGCCATCACGGTCGATGACGGCCACCTCGTGGCCGATTCGGGCCAGGCCATCGGCCAGCGATGCGCCTACCCGGCCGCATCCCATTACGACTACACGCACGCGTCGATCCTCCCAGGGGTTCGGCAGACACGGCTCGTGGCGAACCTGCGCAACCGGAACGCTACAGCCATTCGCCCATGGGCTTACCCTTGGCTCTCGTGTCCAAGCTTTCTACCGCCGCTCGCCGGTTGGTACTGGGTAGACCCTTCCGCAGCGACGCGATGGGGCACACGTTGCTGCCCAAGCGAATCGCCCTGCCCGTGTTCGCCTCCGACGCGCTGTCGTCGGTGGCCTACGCGCCCGAGGAGATCTTCCTCGTCCTCTCCGTGGCAGGTCTGAGTGCTTACACGATGGCGCCGTGGATCGGTGTGGCGGTGGCAGCGGTGATGCTCGTCGTCATCGCGAGTTACCGCCAGAACGTGCACGCCTACCCGTCCGGCGGCGGTGATTACGAAGTGGTGACCACCAACCTCGGGCCGACCGCCGGTCTGACGGTGGCCAGCGCGCTGCTCGTCGACTACGTGCTGACGGTGGCGGTGTCGATGGCCTCGGCGATGTCCAACATCGGTTCCGCCGTGCCGTTCATCGCCCAGCACAAGGTGCTCTTCGCCGTCGCTGCGATCCTGCTGTTGGCGTCGTTGAACCTGCGCGGCATCAGGGAGTCGGGCACGGCGTTCGCCATTCCGACGTACGCCTTCATGATCGGCATGTACCTCATGGTCGGCTGGGGGTTGTTCCAGATCTTCGTGCTCGGTGACCACCTGCAGGCCGAGACCGCCGGCTTCACCGTGAAGTCCGAGCACGGTGACGTCTTGGGATTCGCGATGGTGTTCCTGGTGGCGCGCGCGTTCTCGTCGGGTTGCGCCGCGTTGACCGGCGTCGAGGCCATCAGCAACGGGGTGCCCGCGTTCAAGAAGCCCAAGTCGCGCAACGCGGCCACGACCCTGCTGCTGCTGGGCGCCATCGCGGTGTCGCTGTTCATGGGAATCATCGTGCTGGCCAAGGAGACCGGCGCCAAGGTGGTCGACAGCGTCGACCAGTTGGTGGGTGCCCCGCAGGGATATCACCCCAAGACGTTGATCGCTCAGCTGGCCGACGCGGTGTTCCACGGCTTCCCAATCGGCTTGTACCTCATCGCAGGCGTCACGGCGCTGATCCTCGTGCTCGCCGCGAACACCGCCTTCAACGGCTTTCCCGTGCTGGGTTCGATTCTCGCGCAGGATCGGTACCTGCCACGACAGCTGCACACCCGCGGCGACCGGTTGGCGTTCTCCAACGGCATCCTGTTCCTGGCGTTCGCGGCGATCGCCTTCGTGGTGGCGTTCCGAGCCGAGGTGACCGCGCTGATCCAGCTCTACATCGTGGGCGTGTTCGTCAGCTTCACTCTCAGCCAGATCGGGATGGTGCGGCACTGGACTCGGTTGCTGCGCATCGAGACCGATGCCACGCAGCGGCGCCGGATGTACCGGTCCCGCATCATCAACGCGATCGGCCTGCTGTGCACCGGCGCCGTGCTGATCGTGGTCGTGGTGACGAAGTTTCGGGCGGGGGCGTGGATCGCCATCCTCGCCATGGGCGCACTGTTCGGTCTCATGAAGCTGATCCACAGGCACTACGCCACCGTGTCGTCGGAGTTGGAGGCCCGCGCCGCCGAGCAGGGCGACGTGGTCTTGCCCAGCCGCAACCACGCCATCGTGCTGGTGTCGAACCTGCACCTGCCCACCAAGCGGGCCCTGGCCTACGCCAGGGCGACGCGTCCCGACGTGCTGGAGGCCATCACCGTCAACGTCGACGACGAGGAGGCCCACCAGCTGGTGCACAAGTGGGAGGTCAGCGACGTCACGGTGCCGCTCAAGGTCATCGCGTCGCCCTATCGCGAAATCACCAGACCCATCCTGAGTTACGTCCAACGCATCATCAAGGACTCGCCGCGCACCGTGGTGACCGTGTTCATCCCCGAGTACGTCGTAGGGCATTGGTGGGAACAGGTGCTGCACAACCAGAGCGCGTTGCGGCTCAAGGGTCGGCTGCTCTTCGAGCCCAACGTGATGGTCACCTCGGTGCCGTGGCAGTTGAGTTCCTCCGAGCGGCTGAAGGTCGTCGACGAGCAGCCGGCACCCGGCGACGCCCGGCGCGGATTCCTCAGTTGAGCACTCTCACCTTGACCGTCGGGCCGCCGGCCAACGGCGGCAGCTGTGTGGCCAGGCACGAGGGACGCGTCGTGTTCACGAGGTATGCGCTGCCGGGCGAGGTGGTGCGCGCCCGCGTCACCTCCGAACGTGGAAGTCATTGGCACGCCGAGGCAGTCGAGATCCTCGAGCCGTCACCCGACCGCGTCGACTCCATGTGTCCCATTGCCGGCGTCGACGGATCGGGTTGCTGCGATCTGGCGTTCGTGACACCCGAGGCCGCCCGCCGACTCAAGGGCGACGTGGTGGCCAATCAGCTCGAGCGGCTCGGTGGGCACCACTGGCAGGGTGCCGCCGAGGAAGTCGGGTCGACGGGGCCAACGGGGTGGCGCACCCGGGTGCGTCTGGACGTCGCCACCGACGGTCCACACGCCGGGCGAGCGGGGTTCCATCGTTACCACAGCGAGGATTTGGTGACCGACCTGTCGTGCGGGCAGGTCCCCGACGGCATGCTGGCGGGGCTGGACGACACCACTTGGCCACCCGGCGTGCAGCTGCACGTTGTGCTCGACGACGCCGGTGAACGGCACGTCGTGCAGACGGGTCCGCGCACCGACCGCAAGGCCTCGACCAAGGTGGTCGAGGGGTCCTACGAGGCCACGCAGCGCGTCGGCGGTCGAACATGGAGCGTCCCGGTCACCGCGTTCTGGCAGGCGCACCGCGATGCGGCGCCCACCTACAGCGCACTGGTCGGGCAATGGGCCAACCTCGACGCGGGGATGACGGCGTGGGACTTGTACGGCGGCGCAGGCGTCTTCGCGGCGACGCTGGCCGAGGCGGTGGGGCCGACGGGGCACGTGCTCAGCGTCGACGTGTCCCGCGGATCGGCGAAGGCCGCGCGGAGCGCACTGGCCGACCTCGACTGGGTCGAGGTGCTCACCGAGTCGGTGCGACGGGCGCTGTCCACGCAACGGCGAGGTGCCGACGTCGCCGTACTCGACCCGCCCCGCACCGGTGCCGGTCGCGAGGTCGTCGACCTGCTGGCCGCGGCCCGGGTGCCGCGCATCGTCCACATCGGCTGCGAGGCAGCGTCATTCGCGCGCGACGTCGGTCTCTACCGCGGGCACGGGTACACCGTCGAGCAGATCCGGGTATTCGACTCGTTCCCCCTGACGCATCACGTGGAGTGCGTCGCGGTGCTGTCTCGGTCGTGACGAGCGTGCCGGACAACCGGGGGCCGTCGTGACGGGCCCGGGCCCACGGCTGTTCAGCCGCGGGTCATGGCCCGAGGCCAGCCGCGTCTCGGAGATCCTGCGGCGCGAGACCGTCGGCGGCATGCTGCTGCTCGTCGCCGCGGGCGCAGCGCTGGTCTGGGCGAACTCGCCGTGGGCGGCCACCTACCGCGCGCTGTCGGAACTGACCGTCGGACCGGAGTCCCTGCACCTGCGGCTGAGCCTGGCGTCGTGGGCGGCCGACGGTCTGCTGGCCGTCTTCTTCTTCGTCGTCGGCACCGAACTCAAGCGGGAGTTCGTCGCCGGCGATCTGCGTGACCCGGCGCGCGCCGCGCTGCCGATCGCCGCGGCCGTCGGCGGCATGGTCGTGCCCGCCGCGATCTTCATCGGGGTCAACGTGGCGGCGGGGGACCAGGACAACCTGGGCGGTTGGGCCGTACCCATCGCCACCGACATCGCCTTCGCGCTGGCCGTGTTGGCCGTGGTGTCGACGCATCTGCCGACCGCGCTGCGGACCTTCCTGCTGACGCTGGCAGTCGTCGACGACCTGCTGGCCATCACCGTCATCGCGTTCTTCTACACCGACCACCTCGCCGTCGGGCCGCTGGCGCTGGCACTGTTGCCGGGAGGGCTGTTCGCGCTGGCCGTGCAGCGCGGGTCGACCCGGTGGTGGATCTTGCTGCCGCTGGCGGTGGCCACCTGGGCACTGGTCCACGCCAGCGGCATCCACGCCACGGTGGCCGGCGTGGTGCTGGGGTTCACGGTGCCGGTGCTGGGGCGTCACGCCCTCGCCGAGCGCTTCGAACACGTGCTCCGACCGGTCTCGGCAGTCGTCGCGGTCCCGGTGTTCGCGTTCTTCGCCGCCGGGGTGACGGTCGGCGGCGTCGCCGGATTGGTCGACGCGCTCGCCCACCCCGTCACCCTCGGCGTCATGGCGGGGCTGGTCCTCGGCAAACCGCTGGGTGTGTTCATCACCACATTCCTGCTCGCCAAGTTCTCCCGCGCTCGGCTCGACGACGACTTGGCCTGGCGAGACGTGCTCGGGGTCGCGCTGCTGGCGGGGATCGGTTTCACCGTGTCACTGCTCATCGGTGAGCTGGCCTTCGGTTACGGCACCGTGACGGGGGCCGACGCCAAGATCGGGGTGCTCGTCGGGTCGGTGCTGGCAGGTGTGCTGGCGGCCGTGGTCCTGGTCAGCCGCAATGCCGCCTACCGGCGGATTCACCGGCGTGAAACGGCCGACGAGGACGGCGACGGCGTGCCGGACGTGTACGAGCCTTGACGGGCTCGGCGACCGCTGCGTGCGTAAACTCAGGTGATGCTCTCAGAGATCCGCGGTCCCGCTGATCTGCAGAACCTGTCGCAGTCACAGATGAAGGACCTCGCCCTCGAGATCCGTGAATTCTTGATTCACAAGGTTGCTGCCACCGGCGGACATCTCGGCCCCAACCTGGGCGTCGTCGAACTGACGCTCGCCCTGCACCGGGTGTTCGACTCACCGCACGATCCGATCATCTTCGACACCGGCCACCAGGCCTACGTCCACAAGATGCTGACCGGCCGCTGCGCCGACTTCGACCACCTCCGCAAGAAGGGTGGGCTGTCGGGCTATCCGTCGCGCAGCGAGAGCGAGCACGACTGGGTCGAGTCCAGCCACGCCAGCACCGCGCTGTCCTACGCCGACGGTCTGGCGAAGGCCTTCGAGCTCAGCGGCCACCGCAACCGTCACGTCGTCGCCGTCGTGGGCGACGGCGCGCTGACCGGCGGCATGTGCTGGGAGGCGCTGAACAACATCGCGGCGTCGAAGCGACCGGTGATCATCGTCGTCAACGACAACGGCCGCAGCTACGCGCCGACGATCGGTGGCTTCGCCGATCACCTGGCCGCTCTGCGCCTGCAGCCCGGCTACGAACGGCTGTTGGAGGAGGGCCGCAAGGCCGTGCGCGGGCTGCCGCTCATCGGCGAGGTCTGCTACCAAGCCATGCACAGCGTCAAGGCCGGTATCAAGGACGCGTTGTCCCCACAGGTGATGTTCACCGATCTCGGGCTCAAGTACGTCGGCCCGATCGACGGCCACGACGAGCACGCGGTCGAGGCTGCGCTGCGCCACGCCCGCGGCTTCAACGCCCCGGTGATCGTGCACGTGGCCACCCGCAAGGGCATGGGATACGGCCCCGCCGAGTCCGACGAGGCCGAGCAAATGCACTCCACCGGCATCATCGACCCCCAAACCGGACTGGCGACGTCGGTCGCCGCACCAGGTTGGACGTCGGTCTTCTCCGACGAGCTCATCAAGCGTGCCGCCAAGCGCCGCGACGTCGTCGCCATCACCGCGGCGATGCCGGGCCCGACCGGTCTGAGCGCATTCCGGCAGCGGTTCCCCGACCGCTTCTTCGACGTGGGCATCGCCGAGCAGCACGCCATGACCTCGGCGGCGGGTCTGGCGATGGGTGGCATGCACCCGGTCGTCGCGATCTACTCGACGTTCCTCAACCGGGCCTTCGACCAGATGATGATGGACGTTGCGCTGCACCGGCTTCCGGTGACGATCGTGCTCGATCGCGCCGGGGTGACCGGTCCCGACGGCGCCAGTCACAACGGGGTCTGGGACATGTCGATCCTCGGCGTGGTGCCTGGCATGCGGGTGGCCGCTCCGCGAGACGCGGCGCGGCTGCGCGAGGAGCTGGGCGAGGCGCTGGAGGTCAAGGACGCTCCCACCGCGATCCGCTTCCCGAAGGGCGACGTCGGGGAGGACATCCCGGCGGTGGAACGCCGCGACGGCGTCGACGTGCTCGCGGTGCCTGCCGACGGGTTGAGCCAGGACGTCCTGCTGGTTGCGGTCGGGTCGTTCGCCTCGATGGCGCTGTCGGTGGCCGAGCGGCTGCGCAACCAGGGGATCGGCGTCACCGTCGTCGACCCCCGCTGGGTGTTGCCGGTGCCCGAGGTGCTTGGCCCGCTCGCGGTGGCGCACAAGCTGGTCGTCACGCTCGAGGACCACGGTCTGCACGGCGGCATCGGATCGTCGGTGTCGGCGGCCTTGCGGCGCAACGAGATCGACGTGCCCTGCCGGGACGTCGGCGTTCCTCAGGAGTTCCAGGACCACGCCTCCCGCACCGAGGTGCTCGCGGATCTGGGCCTGACCGATCAGAACATCTCCCGCCAGATCACCGGCTGGGTGGCCGCGCTCGGCAGTTCGGTTGGCGAATCCGAAGTCACCGACCGGGTCGACTAGCGCCATCCCCGCGGGCCTAGGCTTCGCCCATGGACGCCGAACTGGAGCGCTGGAAGACCACCGGTCGACACTTCGACTACCTCGGGTTCGACGTGTTCTACCGCGTCGAGGGCTCCGGGCCTGCGCTGCTCCTGATCCACGGGTACCCGTTCAGCTCGTGGGACTGGTCGCTGATCTGGCCCACGCTGGTGCAGCGGTTCACCGTGATCGCACCGGACATGATCGGCATGGGCTTCTCCGACAAGCCGACGGTCTACGAGTACTCGGTGTCCGACCACGCCGACATGCACGAGGCACTGTTGCTGCACTTGGGCGTCGACTCGTGCCACGTGCTGGCCCACGACCTCGGCGACTCCGTCGGCCAAGAGTTGCTCGCCAGGTACGAGGCCGGTGACAACGCCTACGGCGCTCCGGTCATCGAGTCGATCACCTGGCTCAACGGCGGGCTGTTCAACGAGGCGTACACGCCGCGACTGCTGCAGAAGCTGATGTCGCGAACTCCGTTGGGCGACATGACGAGTCGATTCCAGGGCAGCGGGTTGGCGCGGCGGGTGGTGGACCGCACGCTCGATCAGATGTTTGGCGCGAACACCAAGCCGACGCCGCGGCAGCTCGAGCAATTCCACCAGATCCTGGACTTCAACGACGGCAGGCGGGTGAGTCACGCGGTGGGCCGCTTCGTCGCCGACCGTTACCGTCATCGCAACCGCTGGGTGCGCGCGATGCGGGAGACCGCCGTGCCGATGCGCTTGATCGACGGCCCGAGCGACCCCAACTCCGGGCGGCACATGGCGCGGCGCTACTCCGAGGTGATCCCCAATGCCGACGTGGTGATGCTGGCCGACGACATCGCGCACTGGCCCCAGATCGAGGCGCCCGAGGACGTCCTGCGCCACTTCTTCGCCCACGTGAACCGGGTCGCCGCCGTCTGAGGCGCCGGCGAGGAATGCGCGCGGGGTGGACGCCGGTTGAACCTCACCGTGGCCGCCCCGTGGTCACGTCTCACCACCGAGCCAACGGAGGCACCTCGTGAAGATCGGCATCATCGGAGCAGGACAGATCGGCGGCACGCTGACGCGGCGGCTGTGCCAATTGGGACACAAGGTGGCAGTGGCCAATTCACGGTCCCCGGAGACGTTGTCGGAGCTCGCCGCCGAGACCGGTGCGACGGCGGTCTGGGCCAAGGACGCCGCGGCCGATGCCGACCTCGTCATCCTCAGCATCCCGCAGAAGAACGTGCCCGATCTGGTCAGCGGCATCGTCGACGCCCGCAAGCCGGGCGCCCCGGTCATCGAGACCAACAACTACTACCCGCAGCAGCGCGACGGTGAGATCGCCGCCATCGAGGACGGTCAGGTCGAGAGCGCCTGGGTCGCCGACCAGATCGGCGCACCGGTGTACAAGGTGTTCAACGGCATCTGGTGGAAGCATCTGTTGGACAACGGCGTCCCCGCCGGTGCCCCGAACCGCATCGCGTTGCCGGTCGCCGGCGAGGACGGTGCCGGCCGCGACCTGGTGCACGGTGTCGTCGAGGAGCTCGGATTCGATGCCGTCGACGCCGGTCCAATCGCACAGTCCTGGCGCCAGCAGCCGGGAACGCCGGTGTACGGCAAGGACTTCGACGTGGAGGCCACCAGGCGGGCGTTGGCGGAGGCTACACCGGAGCGCACTGCGGAGTGGAGCGCGCGCACCGCCTGAGCGCTTCAGTGCAGCGGTGACCCGGGCAGCGGCCACGCCATCGTCGAGGTGGCTTCCTTGATGTGTTCTGGCCCGCCGGGGGGCGGCCAATCGCCGGCCTCGTAGAGGCGTCGCCGGACCTCGACCCGCTCGTCGAGCCCAGGGAACGGCCAGATGTGCACGATGCGCGCGGGCCCGTCGAGGGCGTACATGACGACGGCGATGGGGTCGACGCGGTGGCGGACGGGCAGAGCGACGCGCCACCCGGCCACCGTCGCGGGCAGTCCCCCTGGCACGAGGTGGTAGTCGCGAATCTCGTAGACCGCCCCGAAGGCGCCCGTGACCACCCTCGGCATGAACGGGAACGGGGCGAATCCGTGCATCGTCAGGTCGGTGAGGTGGGCGCCGGCGCCGAACGGGGCCGCACTGTGCGCGGCGCGCATCCGTTCGGCGGCCAAGGTGCCGTCGTCGTCGAATTCGCGCAGGACGTACACCCGGCCCAGCACGCCGTGCTCGGCCTCCCACCAACCGAGGAGACGACCACCAGCCTCGGGAGCCTGCAGCCAATCCTGGACGCCGTCCTTGGCGGCTGCGGCGTCCGGTAGCCGGAACGCCACCGTGGTCAGTTCATAGCGGACCCTCTGGTCTGCGGGGTCGACGTCGTCGCCGGTGATGATCGCGGGTGCGTCCACGACGCGCTCCTCTCCGCCCCGTTCAGGAGGATTCGGAATCCTCGGCCGGGGGTGTCTCGGGGGCGGTCAACGCCTCGGTCAGCACGGGCACCGTCAACTCCCGCTGCCACGCCCGGGCACCCGCCTCGGCGAGGAACGCGTCGATGGCCCGGTCTGGATGGCCGACGGGTTGCCAGTCCCACACCAACCGTCGGACCAGGTCGGGCGTCAACAAGTTCTCGGTGGGCACCGAGACGCGTTCGGAGAGTTCGGCGAGACCGGCACGCACGCGGTCGAGTCGTTCGGCTGCCTCCGGTTTGCGCCGGCTCCACCGCACCGCCGGGGGCGGCCCGGTGACGGGTTCGGACGCCGACGGCAGGTCGTCGGTGGCGCGGGCCCGCGCCAAGGCCTCCAGCCACACTCCGGCGCTGCGGCGTTGACGCGAGCCGCCGAACACCGGGAGCGCCACCAGCTTCTCGACGGTGTCGGGGTCGGCGGTGGCGGCGCTGATGATGGCGGCGTCGGGCAGAATGCGGCCGGGTGCGATGTCACGTCGTTGGGCGATGTGGTCGCGCGTGGTCCAGAGCTCGCGCACCGCGGCGAGCGTCCGCGGGTTCTTCACCTTGTGGATGCCCGAGGTCCTACGCCAGCGGTCGCGGCGGGTCGGGGCCGCGACGTAGGTGCGCAGATGCTCGAATTCCTCAGCGGCCCAACGGGTCTTGCCCTGAGCCTCGAGTGCGGCGGCCACGGCCTCCTTGAGTTCCAGCAGCACCTCGACGTCCAAGGCGGCATAGATCAGCCATTCGGCGGGCAGGGGCCGCTTGGACCAGTCCGCCGCGCCGTGGCCCTTCATCAGCTGAAGACCTAGTAGCCGCTGCACCATCGCGGCCAGGTTGACCCTGTCGAAACCGGCCAGCCGGCCGGCGAGTTCGGTGTCGTAGAGCTGTGGCGGAACCATGCCCAGCTCGGCCAGGCATGGCAGGTCCTGGTCGGCGGCGTGCAAGATCCATTCGTCGGTGTCGAGGACGTCGGCCAGGGGCGCCATCACCATCAGCGGATCCTCGCCGTGGTTGACCGGGTCGATGAGAACCGATCCCGCACCGGCGCGCCGAATTTGGATCAGGTAGGCGCGGTTGGAGTAGCGGAAGCCCGACGCGCGCTCGGCGTCGATGGCGAAGGGACCGTGACCCGACACCAGCAGTTCGGCGGCGGCGAGGATCTGATCGGCGGTGACGGCGAGCTCCGGGACGCCGTCGGCAGGGGTCAGGAGGGGAGTCGCCTCGGGCTCGGGCGGGGCTTCCGGTGGGTCGGGGGTGACCGAATCGTCGCCGGCGATCACGCCGTCGGTCATGCGCGCGTGCGGGCACCCAGGGCGGTGACCCCGGCTGGCGGAAGGCCTGCGGCGTGCTCGAGCACCTCGCAGAACGCCTGCACGTGGGGACCCAGTTCCGGGTTGGTCGCGGTCCACGACGCACGCAGCTCCAGCTGGTGAGCCCGGGGTGGACCCGAGATGTCGCCGTAGCGCACCGACGTCGTCGCGGTCACGGTGCCGCCGAGGGCGGTGACGTGGTCGTCGTGCTCGGCGAGCGCGTCGACCAGCCAGCTCCAGGCCACTTCGGGTAGCAGGGGGTCGACGGCTTCGCTGGAGTCCAGGTCGGCCTGGATGTAGGCCACCAGGCGCATGGTGCCGTCCCAGGCTTCGGCGCCCTCGGGGTCGTGCAGCAGGATCAGCCGACCGAACGCGTCGCCCTCGGAACGCTCGGGGATCTCGGCGGCCTCGGGATGGCGAACCTCGGCCCCCAGGGCATAGCTGTATGGCGCCAGGCGCTGTGGCGGCCGGATCGGACCGAGCTCGATCTCGGGCCGGACGGTGGTGGCATTCATTGCCTCCACCGCTGCCCGGAACTGAGCCGGCTCGACGGTGGTCATGGGGTTTGACGCTAGCGGATTGCGGCAACCGGCAGCGAAGGCGCGCCGAAACGTGACTGCATGGCAGCATGGGAGCCGATGAGTACCCGCCGTGACCTGCCCGAGTCGCCCTATCTGACCGCGGCCGCAGGCCGTAAACCCAGCCGCGTTCCCGTGTGGTTCATGAGGCAGGCCGGCCGGTCCCTGCCGGAGTACCGGGCGTTGCGGGCAAAGAACACGATGATGCAGGCCTGCTTCGACGCCGAGCTGATCACCGAGATCACGTTGCAGCCGGTCCGGCGCCACGGCGTGGACGCGGCGATCCTGTTCTCCGACATCGTGGTTCCGCTGCGCGCCGCGGGCGTGGACGTCGACATCGTGCCCGACGTCGGCCCGGTGATCGCCACGCCCATTCGCGCCCCCGCCGACGTGGGGACGTTGACCCCGCTGGACCGTGACGCCGTCGCGCCGGTGGCGCAGGCGGTGTCGTCGCTGACCGCCGCGTTGGGCGACGTGCCGTTGATCGGTTTCGCCGGCGCGCCCTTCACCTTGGCGTCCTACCTGGTGGAGGGCGGCCCCAGCCGCAACCACGAGCGCACCAAGGCGATGATGTTCGGCGAGCCCGACGTGTGGCACGCCCTCATGAGTGCACTCACCGACGTCACCATCGGCTTCCTCGAGACCCAACTCGACGCGGGCGTCGACGCCATTCAGCTGTTCGACTCGTGGGCGGGCACGCTGTCGCTGGCCGATTACCGGACCTACGTGCTGCCGCACAGTGCGCGGGTGTTCGAAACCCTCGCGCCGCGGGGCGTGCCGATGACGCACTTCGGGGTCGGCACGGCAGAGCTGCTCGGCGCGATGTCCGAGGCGGTGTCGGTGGGCGACGCGCCCGTGGTCGGCGTCGACTGGCGCACCTCGCTGACCGACGCCGCGGGACGCGTGCGCCAGGGCTGCGCGCTGCAGGGCAACCTCGACCCGGTGGTGCTGCTGGCCGGCTGGCCCGTCGTCGAGCGGGCCGTGCGCAACGTGGTGGAGGACGGCAGGCGGGCCGTCGACGCCGGCGCGACGGGGCATGTGTTCAACCTGGGTCACGGCGTGTTGCCGCCCACCGACCCGGGCGTCATCACCGAGGCGGTGGCGCTGGTGCACGCGTTGTGAGTTCGACGTATTCGCGGCGCTCCTATTGCGTTGTCGGAGGCGGTATTTCGGGCCTGGTCGCCGCCTACCGGCTGCGTGTCGCCGCGGGTCCGGACGCCTCGATCACGCTGTTCGACCCGGCCGACCGGCTCGGTGGCGCGTTGCGTACCGAGCGCATCGGGGGACAGTCCGTCGACGTCGGCGCCGAGGCCTTCGTGGCGCGGCGACCCGAGGTGCCTGCGCTGCTGGCCGAACTGGGGTTGGCCAACCGGCAGATCGGCACCACCGGGGTACGGCCGCTGATCTTCAGCGAGGGCTGGCTGCGGGCGATGCCGCAGGGCACGCTGCAGGGCATCCCGGCGCAGGCGTCGTCGATGGCCGGACTGGTCGACGACGCCACCGTGAAGCGCATCGCCGACGAGCGGTCGCGGCCGTTCTCGTGGCGTTCCGGCGCGGACGCCACGGTCGCGGAGTTGGTGGGCGATCGCTTCGGGGCGCAGGTGGTGGCGAGGTCGGTCGACCCGCTCCTCGGCGGCGTCTACGCGGGATCCTCGGCGACGATTGGCCTCCGAGCCGCCGTGCCGACTCTGGCGGCCGCCCTGGACCGCGGCGCCGCCACCCTGACCGACGCCGTGCGCGAGGCCTTGCCACCGCCGATGCCCGGATCGGTGTTCGGTGCCGTCGACGGCGGCTACGCGGTGCTGCTCGACGCGTTGGCGCGTCAGGCGGCGGTCGACTGGGTGCACGTCGGGGTCCAGAAGCTGAACCGGGACGGCCGCGCCTGGGCACTGGTGGACGACGAGGGCGGCCACTGGCACGCCGACGGCGTGGTGCTCGCCGTCCCGGCGCCGCGGCTGGCCACGCTGGTCGACGACGTCGCGCCGAGGACGGCCGCCGCGGCCCGGCGCATCCGCACGGCGTCCTCGGCGCTGGTCGTGCTGGCCCTGCCGGGAGGCACCCCGCTGCCGGAGCAGTCGGGCGTGCTGGTGGCCGGCGGTGAACGGTTGCATTCGAAGGCGATGACGCTGACCTCGCGCAAGTGGGGCCGCCGCGGCAACGTGGAACTGGTGCGGTTGTCGTTCGGGCGCTACGGCGACTCCATCGCGCGCGACGTGGGCGACGAGGACCTGCTCGCCTGGGCCGCCCAGGATCTGTCGACGGTCTTCGGCGTGACGACGGACCCGGTGGACTGCCACGTGCAGCGGTGGATGGACGCCCTGCCGCAGTACGGCCCGGGGCACGCCGGGCTCGTCGCCGAGATTCGGGCGGGTCTGCCACCGACCGTGACGGTCGCGGGGGCCTACCTGGACGGCATCGGGGTACCGGCCTGTGTGGGCTCCGCCACCAGGGCGGCCGCGGCGCTGACGAGGGCGGGCGTGGGACGATAGAGATGCCGCGCACGTGAGGAGCAACTGAGCAATGGCCAAGCTGGACTACGACGCACTGAATTCGATGACGAGATACATGATGATCTCGGTGTTCGCGGTGCGGCCGGAGGCACTCGGCGAGGACCGCACCGCCGTCGTCGACGAGACGGCGAGGTTCCTCAAGCAGCAGGAGGAGCACGGCGTCGTCGTGCGTGGCGTCTACGACGTGGCCGGCTTCCGGGCCGACGCCGACTTCATGATCTGGACGCACGCCGAGCGCGTCGAGGACCTGCAGAAGACGTATTCGTCGTTCCGGCGTACGCCGCTGGGGCTGGCGAGCGAGCCGGTGTGGAGCGTGGTGGCGTTGCATCGCCCCGCGGAGTTCAACAAGAGCCACGTCCCGGCATTCATCGCGGGCGAGGAGCCCGGCGACTACGTCTGCGTGTATCCGTTCGTCCGGTCCCTGGAGTGGTATCTGCTGCCCGACGACGAGCGCCGCAAGATGCTCGTCGAGCACGGCATGGCGGGCCGGGAGTACCCGGACGTGCGCGCCAACACGGTGCCCGCCTTCGCGCTCGGGGATTACGAGTGGATCTTGGCCTTCGAGGGCCCTGACCTGGGCCGCATCGTGGAGCTGATGTGGAAGTTGCGGTACACCGACGCTCGGCGGCACGTGCGCGAGGAGACGCCGTTCTTCACGGGTCCGCGCGTCGGGGTCGAGGAGCTCGTCGCCCGTCTGCCCTGACGGTCGCGATTGTTTGCGGTCGTTCCAAAAGCCGGACGGTCGGGCTGACGGCTGCCGACACGACGTCGCGGAGGGATACCACTTCGGCCCGACGCCGACCTGCGCGAGTTGCTGCGCCGACTTACGTTGCGGGAACCAGCTTCATCGAGATGGAGTTGATGCAGTACCGCTGATCGGTGGGGGTGGGGTAGCCCTCGCCTTCGAAGACGTGACCCAGGTGGCTGTGGCAGTTGGCGCACAGCACCTCGACGCGGTGCATGCCGCCCGAGTCGTCGGTCCTCAACACGACGGCGTCGGAGTCGGCGGGGTCGAAGAAAGACGGCCAGCCGCAATGGGATTCGAACTTCTCGGTGCTGCGAAAGATCTCCGAGCCGCACGCCCGGCATTGGTAGACGCCCTCGGTCTTGGTGTCGGTGTACTCACCGGTGAACGGGCGTTCGGTACCGGCCTGGCGCAGCACCGCGAACTCTTGCGGCGAGAGCTTCGTGCGCCACTCGTCGTCGGTCAGCTGAACTTTCGGGACAGTCATGCCTCAACGCTAGCGCGGTCGCGATCCGGCGTCATCCACGGTGGGTCGATGCCGTCGTCGAGGCGGCCGTCGGCCTTGGCGTCGAGGTAGCGGAAGTACAGCACGCAGAACACGACGACCAGCATCAGCGACCAGCCGTACGTGATCTTCAGGTACTCCAGGTTTCGCCCCGTCACCGGCCAGTAGATCAGCAGCCAACGGTCCATCGTCATGAACCCGTAGATCGCCAGCCAGGCCACCCAATTGCGGATCACTGACCTGCGCAGCACCACGGTCATGAGGAACGGGAAGAGCATCATCGAGTAGTAGGCCTGGCCCAGCGACAGCACCAGGAACGACGTGATCAGCAACACCCCGGAGGACGTCAGCATCCAGAACAGCGGGTCCCGCTCGCGGTAATACCGGTAGAGCAGCCACAGGCTGGCGACGGCCAGGACGCCAAAGACGGCGCGCAGCAACAGGATCAGCCACATTGGCAGGCCGTAGTAGATGCCGTTGCCGAGGATGGAGCTGTTGAAGTAATCGCGGGTGGCGAAGATGTAGGGCACGGTGCGATGAACGAAGTCCATGGGGTGGCTGACCAGCGGCCACGCCACCGCGTTGAACAGCAGCGGCACGCCGAAGGCGGGAATCAGCGCACGCCACTGTCGGTTCAGCAGCGGTAACAGCAGCAGGGGTGCCAGCGAGGGTTTGACGACCAACGTCAATCCGATGGCGACGCCGGCGAACCACTGGTGGGTGACCTTGCCGTCGAGAAGCCAACGGAAGAACAGGACCTCGCACAACAGGATGCAGCCGTTGACGTTGGTGAACACCAGCGTGTTGGTGACGCTCTCGGTGCAGAACATGGCGAGCAGCAGGGCCGGTGCGGCCACCGAGGACAGGGTGTAGTCGAACAGCCGAAGCAGGAGGTACGCGGCGATCACGATCGCAATGGCGTTGATGGTGATGAACCAGTACCGCGCCGCCGTCACCGGGAGGAAGCCGAAGGGGGACAGCAGCAGCGTCCCGCCCGGAGGGTAGAGGTAGTGCGGGTCCACTTGGTCGAAGTGCTCGTTGTAGATCTCCAGACCGCGCCGGAAGTTGGACACTGCGCGGTAGACGGGCCCGAAGTCGTCGGTGATGTAGCCATTGGTGCCGAGCACGTAGCCGCGATGGATGACCGAGAGGATGGCGATGGGCCACAACGCCGAACGCACGACGTTCGCGATGCTGGGGGGCGACGTACGAGGCCGGAATGCGTTCAAGAGACTGTCTGGTACCGCCACCAGCGCACCGTACACCGGACGCTGCGCGCGTCGAACTAGGCGGGGCAGTACGTGTCGGTCTCGGGGACCTTGCCGGATCCCAGGTAGGAGAGCACCGGTGGAACCGCGCACGTGGAGTAGATGCTGGCGCCGTGCCCGACGCCCTGCCACATCACGCGCCGATTCGCCGCACCGGAGTTGATGATGGTCGCCGCGACGGCCGCGACGCCCTCGTTGCCGACGATCGGATCGTTCTGCACGCCGAGCAGGAGCACCGGAATCTTCAGGTTTTGCGGATCCGGTGGGGTCGAACCACTGGGCCAGGCAAGGCAATTCACCATGTCGAGGGCGCCGACGGTGCCGAATTCGGGGTAGAGCTTGCCCCATTCGACGACGAGCTCGCGCACCCGGTCCGGAGTCGGGCGGTTGAGCGCGTCGCTGCAGCCGTTGACGAATTGCCCGTCGGTCTCGCGTTGCGTCTGAGCCTCGTCGATGAGGGCGTTGAGTCCGGTGACGTCACCGCTGCGCGCCGCCGCGAGGGTGGCGGCCAGTGCCGTCGTCGACGAGACGAAGTCCCCGCGGGGGAACGCCAGGGCGGTGGCGATGGCGTCGGTGAGGGCGGCCACCGAGGCGCCGCCGGGGCCGGTGCCCTGCCGCGCGGCCGCGAGCATGGCGTCGACGGCACCCTTGGGATCGGGTCCCAGCGCGCAGGCCGAGGCGGCGCATTGTGCGGCGAACGCGGTGAGCGCCGCCTGCTGCCCCTTGACCTTCTGTTCGGTCCTGGCCTCGGCGGCGATGCCCAGGGGCAGGGGAGAGTCCAGAACGAGCCGGGACACCTTGTTGGGATGTGAACCCGCGTAGGCCAGGGCGACCTGGGCGCCGTTGCCGACGCCGAGCAGGGCCAGCGTCGGCACGTCCCACGTGCTGCGCAACCGCTCGAGATCCTCGGCGGCGTGGGCGTTGTCGTAGGCCGAGTCACCCGGGGCGATCGCGTCGGTGCAACTCTGCGTGGCCGTCTGGACGATGGCGCTGAGATTGGCGACGGGATCGTTGCCGGATGCGAACTGGGCCTGGTCGAGCATCTCTTGGCGGCTGTAGAGATCGCGACAGTCCAGCGCGCCGGAGGTGCCGATGCCGCGGCGGTCGACGGCCACGATCGGGTTGGTCTTGAGGACGTCGGCGCCGCCGCGGGACAGCCACACCGGCAGCTGCGTCGAGGTCGGCAGGTCGGTGCCGGTGGTCATGACCAGGGGTCCGGCGTCGGCGGGGGTGGCAGACGACGTGGCCCGGACGACCCCGATGGTGAGCGTCCCGGTGGCACCGTTGATCGAGTCGAGGTCGGCGTCGTAGGTGGCGCAGTCCAGGCTCACGCCGGGTACGGCGGCCACGGCCGCTTGCGAGAACGTCCGTGCCGTGCAGTCTTGCCAGTTCAGGTCGTTCTTGGGCTTCTCGATCGCCGGGGGCCCGGCCACTGGCTGGGTGGTCTCGGGCGCGCCTTGGGGGCCGGCGCCGGTGTCGGTCGCGAAGCGGGGGTTGGCGGCCAGGCCAGGCGCACATCCGGCCGCGACGACGGCCGCGACGACGGGCAGACAGAGGGACCTGAGCAGCTGACGATCC
This sequence comes from Mycobacterium yunnanensis, assembly GCF_025823185.1. Taxonomy (GTDB): domain Bacteria; phylum Actinomycetota; class Actinomycetes; order Mycobacteriales; family Mycobacteriaceae; genus Mycobacterium; species Mycobacterium yunnanensis. The sequence continues at coordinate 496,060 of NZ_JACKVK010000011.1, read as the reverse complement.
CGACGCATGGTCACCACATTAGCGATCGACGAGCTACTCCCCGCCCGGCGCGTCCTTCACGTAGCGCGTGTACAGATAACCCTCGTCGTCGGTCAGCAGGTGGCTGCGACGCATCCGGGTGTGGGCTTCCGCCGACCCGGAGGCGATGCGGCGGGCGGCGCCGCCGACCAGGACCGGTGCGATGGTGAGGCACAGTTCGTCGAGGAGGTCGTGTTCGGTGAGCAGGCTGATCAGCGACGGTCCGCCCTCGGAGAGCACGCGTCGCAACCCGCGCTCGGCGAGGGTCTCGAGCATCACTCCGGCGTCCACGCGGTCGGGGTAGGGGCCGGAGGCGTCGACCACCTCGGCGCTGGAGCCGAATCGGCTTCGAGCCTCGGGCACGGTCTCGTGGCAGGTGACGATGAGCGGGGGCACCTCGGTCCGGGTGAAGATCAGCGCGTCGTGGTCGAAGTCCGCGGAGTGCGTGACGACGGCGATGGGCGGCACCTCGCTCTGCCCGCGGTCTTGCCGTTCTCGCCGCTCGGCGAGCGACATCTGGGCACCGGAGTAGTTCTCGATGCGCACGGTGGACGCGCCGACGAGGATGACGTCGGCCTCCTGCCTCATGCGGGAGAAGATGGCGCGGTCGCCGGGACCGGCAAGGCCACCGGACTTCCCGTCGTCGGTGGCGCCCCCGTCGAGGCTGGAGATCATGTTGGCGCGCACCCAGCAGCGGTCGAGATTTCGTGGGTAGGAGTAGAACGCGGCGAGCCGTCCGTCGTCGCCGTCGAACCCGGTGCCCAGGGGGCCTAGCTCTGTGAGCTCAGTCGCAGCATCGGGATCGGACACGTTGACCATTGCAGCACGTCGTTACAGTTCCCTCATGTCTGGGGCCAACGACGTCGACCATCTCACCGACCGTCACCCGAAGGTGACGCCCGAGCGACTGGTCGCCGGGTTGGTGCCGCCGCCCACCTTCGCCGACGTCTCGTTCGACACCTACCGGCCCGATCCGGGGGAGCCCTCCCAGGCCGACGCGGTGCGCCAGTGCCGAGAGTTCTGCGAGCAGGCCGTGGCGCGTCGCGCCGGCAAGAAGAAGCTGTTCGGCAAGCGGGAGGCGTTGCCCGGTGTCGGGATGTATCTCGACGGCGGTTTCGGCGTCGGCAAGACCCACCTGCTGGCGTCGACGTACTACGCGCTGAAGGCGGCCGACGCCGGGCCGGCGGCCTTCGCGACGTTCGGCGAGCTGACCCAGCTGGCGGGGGTGTTCGGGTTCGTCGAGTGCATCGAGTTGCTCTCCGGATACGTGGTGGTGTGCATCGACGAGTTCGAGCTCGACGACCCCGGCAACACCACCCTGATCTCGCGGTTGCTCTCGGCGTTGGTGGAACGCGGGGTGTCGGTGGCGGCGACCTCGAACACTTTGCCCGAGCAGCTCGGTGAAGGCCGTTTCGCCGCTCAGGACTTCCTGCGCGAGATCAACACGCTGGCAGCCATATTCACCACCGTGCGCATCGAGGGGCCGGACTACCGGCACCGCGACCTGCCGCCCGCGCCGGTCCCGCCGTCCGACGACGAGGTGCGTGAGGAGGCCGCCGGGGTCACCGGTGCGACGCTCGACGACTTCGACGCGCTGTGCGCCCACCTGGCGACCATGCACCCGTCGCGCTACCAGGCGCTGATCGAGGGTGTCTCGGAGGTGTTCATCACCGGGGTACACCCACTCGACGACCAGAGCGTCGCGCTGCGGCTGGTGTCGCTGACGGACAGGCTCTACGACGCGGGCATCCCGGTGGTGGCCTCGGGCACCAAGCTCGACACGGTCTTCAGCGAGGACATGCTGGCCGGAGGGTTCCGCAAGAAGTACCTGCGGGCCACGTCGCGGCTGCTGGCGCTCACCGCCGCGGGCCGAACACCCTCCTAGTTCGCCAGCGGGTTCACCATCACGTAGTCGTCTTCGACGCGGCCGCCCAGCCGAAAGGTCTTGGTGCCGCTCACCTGAAAGCCGTGCTTGGCGTAGAAACGTTGGGCGCGTTGGTTTTCCTGGTTGACACCCAGCCACACGCACGCCGCCCCCAGTGCCCGGGATGCGTCGAGTGCCGCGGTCATCAGCGCCGCGGAGACGCCCGCACCGTGGGCCTCTTGCAGGACGTACATCTTGGACAACTCGATCGCCGGTCGCGCGGAGACCGCCTTCCGGACGTCGTCGTCGTCGACCACTCCGCGAATCAGCATGGCGTAGCCCGAGATTCGTCGACCGTCGCGCGCGACGAGCACCACGCGGTCGGGATCGGCGAGGTAGTCGCCGAAGCGGGCGGGCGAGAGGTTCTCGGCGATGAAGGCCGCGACGTCGTCGGCACCCGCCTCGGGTGGGCAGGCCAACGGGAAGGTGCGGGCGGCGACGTCGGCCAACTCAAGAAGATCGGCCGCGACGGCCGGGGTCACCTCGAGGGACATGCGAGGGTTAGTTGAGGTTCCATTGCGCGAGGTGGGTGCCCGTCACCTTGTCGAGGAGCATCACGTTGGTGACCAGGTCGCGGTAGACGTCCCAGTAGACACCGCCGCTGACGGTCGATCCAGGGGGTGCGTTCTGCAGCACGGCACGGATGTCGTCGGGGACGTCGGTGTTGCGTGGCTTGTAGGCGTCCGCGATCGGGGTCACGCCTTCGAAGTCGAAGAACAACGAGGTGATGTACGGGTTGGGTGCCTTGATGACGTGGACGGTGATGTTGGCGCGGTACACCTGGTAGCGCGGTCCGCGTGGGGGATAGCCGAAACCCGGTGGCACGTCGACCAAGTCCACGCTGGTCACCGCGACGTCGGCAATCACGGTCATGTAGTCCACGTGCAGCACCTCGCCGAGCCGGCCGATCGGCGCGACGGCCGCGGCGTAGGGCGCGGGGGAGGCCAGAACTCCGGCCGTGACCGCCAGTCCGGCAACCATCATCGTGAACCAGCGACGCATGTCTCGCATGATCGCACACCGCGCCCTCGCCGAGGGCGCGTTCGGGTGTCAGGAGGCCCAGGGGCCGATGCCGCCGACCTTTTCGATGCGAATGCGCGTCAGGAGGCCGCCGGGCGCACCCTTCGGTGGGAAGTGTTCACTCGAGCCGAGCATGGCCTCGGCGAGCGTGGTGAGCAACTCCGGTGCCCCGCCCTCCACGATGCGCGCGGTCCCGGTGACGGAGAGGTAGGGCGCCTGTTGGCCGGGAGGTGTCGGGCCGATGATGGTCACCGCCACCCGACCGTCGCGACGGACGTTGCGGGTCTTCTTGTATTCGGCGAGGTGGGCGCTGACCAGTTCGTCACCGTCGGGCGTCGACTCGAGGGCGACCCAGACCACCGAGACCTGGGGGCTGCCGTCGGGGTTGAGGGTGACGAGGGTGGCGTCGGCACCGTCACCGATCAGGGTGCGGGCAGAGTCGTCGAGTTTCATGATTCCTAGTACCGCGTCGACGCGTGTTTCATTCCCGTTCGCGGTGACGGGTCATCCGCGCGGGTAGCCCCGTCGCACCGTGCGGTCGAGGATGCCGAGCGTTCCGCGCAGCGCCGCCTCGGAGATGACGGGGAAGATGCCGGAGTCCCGCCACGTCTGGTGAATGTCGGACCAGTCGTAGAAGGACGTGACGAGCGTGCCGTCGCCCTCGGCGTCGAGACGATAGCCGTAGACGTGTCCGATCGGCGGCTCGATCTTGCCGAAGATGGTCCAGGCGATGAGCCGGTCCTTCTCGTAGTCTGTGATCGACACGGTGACGTCGTACTTGCCCAACGGGAAGTCGTTGAGCGCTTCGCGGTCCATGTGGACGACGAAGCTGTCACCGCTAGCGGTGACGGGATCGCCGTCGGCGTCCTGCAACATCCCGGTCGCGTCGATGGCCACGTGACCCTGCGGGTCGCACAACAGGGCGAACACGGCGGCCGGCGGGGCGGCGACGGTGCGTTGAACTTCGATGCGGTCGGCCATGGCCTCGATGGTGTCAGACGCCGACGGGAATCACGGGGGCGGAGCTTGTCCGGACGCCGCGGCGCGGGCGTTGAGCTGGGCCATGTAGGCCTGCAGCTGCAGACCGGCGACGACGGGCCCCAGTCCGGAGGCCTGCGGCGGGGCGGGTTGGTCGGAAAGCTGCCACGGCTGGCACCCGTTGGTCTTGAAGGACTTGTCGGTGGGGTCGATCGTGACGGTCTGGGGCTTCTTGGTCAGCGCGTTGTCGACGGTCGCACCGTCGGGGCCGAGGCGTTTCCAGAAACACGTCCCGTCGCCGACCGGGCCGGCCGAGGTGTAGACGCCGGGGGCGACATCGGTGCCGACCGCGTACGTGCCGTCGGCGTCGACCGAGGTCTTGGGGCCGGCGGTGGCGGGAGCCGGGCCCGGAGTGGGCGACACAGATGGGGTGGGCGGGGCGGTCGGGCCTGCTGCGTCGGGCGCGGGGGTGGGGGCCGGGGCGTCGGTGGGATCGGCGATCGCGACGCCGGGAACGGCGCCCATCACGGCGAGGACGAGCGCTGCGGCTGTCGCCGCCTTCTTCACCCACATGACCGACAGCTTAGACCGTCTTCACAAATGTGTCGTCGACGTCCGGCGTGAGCTTGGTCGTATCCGCCGGTCCCGCGTCGGTGCTTCGGATGAGGGTGGCCATCAGGGCGATGAGCACCACTTGGGCCACTGCGACAGCCAATACCGGCCACACGGCACCGGCGACGATGCTCAACCATCGTGGACGGTTGGCCCGCGACGCGGTCAGCACCGCCACCGTCGTCGTCAGCAGCCAGCCCGCGAGGTAGCCGCACACCACTGCACCAGTCACATGTCCCCTGAAGTTCGCTGACAGCGAATTTACTGCAGGGTCAGTCAACTCGCCGCCGGGGGTGCCGTCAAGTACCGGGCACACGCAATTCGGCCCGTCGCCAACGGGCGACGGGCCGAATCGAAGTAGTGCGGCTTACTTGAAGGCGTCCTTGACCTTTTCGCCGGCGTCCTTGAGGTTCGCCTTGACCTGGTCGACCTTGCCTTCGTTCTCGGTGCTCTTGTCGCCGGTGGCCTTGCCGGTGGCTTCCTTGGCCTGGCCGCCAAGATCGTCGACCTTGTTCTTCGCCTTGTCCAGAGCACTCATGACATCAACTCCTCATCGGTGTGAATCGTTTCGGCTCTCTGTCCGAACGTGCCGTGGGGATGCCACCGATGGACTTTTTCGAAACATGACGAGTCGGGCGTCACGACCCGACGGGCTAGCCGAGCGCCGACCGCGCGGTGGTCCGAGAGTGCCGTGGCGAAGAGTCGCCCGTCCTCATCTGGGAGTCGACGGGAGACAGGCGTTCGTCGAGGAGGTCGTCGATCCGGTCGTTGGCGGGCAGTGGTCCGCCGCGCGCTCGGGCGCTGCGCCGGAGTGCGGCGATGAGGCGGAGCTCGGCGTCGATCACCGTGGTCTCGCGCCTCGTGCGGTCGCGTGTCGTGAATCTGATGCCCATGCATTCCCCCAATGCGATGTTTTCAAATGTAGCGGAAATCACCATCGGGGGAGGCGAAAGGACGCGTGCAGGATTGCCGGGTCGTCTCGCCGGCGGGGCTGGTCGGCACGGCAGACGAGGTCGTTCGTCGTCAAAGTGGTTGAACGAGAACTGGTGTCGGTGAGGTCCGCGAGAGACCCGGTGGGGACGCCTTTGGCGGTTCGGGGGGGAGGTGAACCGCCAAAGGCTTGGACATCCGCAATGGGGGGACTGCGGATGCCCCTCCTTCACGGTACGCGAAGAATCGTGAAACGATTCAAAGAGCAGGCAGTTCCGGGCTGAGACTCTCCTGAGAAGTCGACGCCGGGGTTGGGGGCGAGCGACCGGCACGGCCGAGGCCTCGCCGCGACACGGTAGGTCCACGCGCCCCACCAATGGGCGCGACGTTGCCAGCGACGACGCCACTCCGGAACGACGGACTTGGTAGTCGAGCCCCGACCGCGGCGGCTATTGACAGCGAACACCACGAGACGCCGTTCCGTTGCGTTTCCGACAACAAGATCAAATTGCGGCGTTCGCAGCGGGGATGCCACTCGCTGCTGTGAGGGGCGGGCCGGTTCTGGGTCGTGCCCGCGGTATCAGCGTCGCCCGAGTGCTTTCGTCGCCTCTTAACGACGGTGCTTACTCTCATCCGCTTCCGCTGCAGCGTCGAAATCCTCGATGCGCGTGGGGAGTTCGGCCACCGCCGTACCTTCAAGCCACGGCGCGCAACCACGGATGACTGCTGCGCACGGGACACGGGTGGCCCAGCTGGTAGCTCAGTTCGTGCGACAGCTTCCGCCCGTCGCGTATGGTCGCAGCGCTCGTCGAGCGGATACACGAAAGGCCCGGTAGAAACCGGGCCTGACCTGCAGACTACGTGGTGCGCGATACTGGGATTGAACCAGTGACCTCTTCCGTGTCAGGGAAGCGCTCTCCCGCTGAGCTAATCGCGCGGGACCCATCTTGGAGGTGGAGACGGGAATCGAACCCGTGTGCACGGCTTTGCAGGCCGTTGCCTCACCACTCGGCCACTCCACCGCAGGGTTGATGCGTCTGCACCATCGAGCGGATGACGGGATTCGAACCCGCGACCCCAACCTTGGCAAGGTTGTGCGCTACCAACTGCGCTACATCCGCGTGCATCGAGCGAGATCGTCGCTCTCTGCGATGCACGACGATAGTGCATCGACGCTCGGCACCACAAATCTCGACGCCACGACCGAATGTGGGTCAGCCGGGGGCCGTCCGGCAGCGCAGGCGCTCGTAACCCCGTGGTGGAGCGGTCCGAACGCGGTCGACTCGAGCGCCGACCGATTCCGGGCCCCGACGCCCTGCGTGATAATGTTCCTCGTCGTCCACCGGTCGCAGCCGGTGTTCCCCACGGTCTCGTAGCTCAGTGGGAGAGCGTCCGCCTCACACGCGGAAGGTCGCTGGTTCGATACCAGCCGGGACCACCAGCACATGGCACTTCAAGCCCTATTGCACTTCGCGCGGGTAGATCGTTTCACCAGGCATTGGCGCAAGTCATGGGGAGATCATCCCGATTCAGAGGCCGTCGGCGACCGTCGCCATGGGCTTGACGAAGGCCAGGCAGGACACGCCCGCGTTGCGTACTACCTTGGGCCTGGTGGATATTCCAAGTCTAGGAGCCAGTGTGCGTCTCACTGCCTCAGCGCTCTTGGGCGGGGCAGGCGGGCTCTTCAGTGACGCTGCCCCGCTGCACAGTGCCTCGCTGCACATCGACGAGTCCGCCGATGTGCCCCGCGGTACCCGGTTCTTGACGCCGGGGCGCCGCTTCGACGTCGACGTCCGGATGTCGGACGGGCAAGGCCATTCCAGTGCGCGCACGGTCTGTATCAAGATCCCCGACATCTATGGGGTCGGCCGGGACCAAGATTTCTTGATGGCCTCCTCGGCGGACGGTGTGCCAATACACCACGCCGTGCTACCGGTCGAGCGCCCAGATACCCAGCTGTACTCGTCGCTGTGGCTCTACCTCGCGGGTCTGCAGCCGGTCGTGTTCGGTCTGAGGGCCAACCACGTCACCCACGACGAGGGCCTCGCCCAGGGCGACCGGTTCGATTTCCTCGTGTGCGGAGCGGTCAGCCGCTTCCGTCGCATCGGCGAATTGACGATCGACGGGCAACCACGTCAATCCGCTCTGCGCTTCACGGCGCGCAACGCCGGCGGCGGAATCCGCGCGCTGCCGCCTGCGCTCTTCTACCGCGGCTGAGGGTCGACGACGCCCCAGGGTTTCCGTAGAGCCTTGCGCCAATGGCGAACGTTAGATGACGATTTTGCAATGAAGATGGCACGGTGGGTCGATGACGTTCCGCGTGCTGGACCTGGCCGGTCCGGATCGATTCGCCGAGCGGGAGAATCCGTCCGGCGTCGTCGTGGCCCATGGCGACTCGAGGGCCTCCGCTGACGACCGCTGGCTTGAACAGGCATCTTTCGCGCTGACCGAAACCGAAGTCGACGACGTTCGGTGGGTTCAGGTTCCGTCGGTGCCCGCAGCGCTCGAGGAGTTGGAAGACCGGTTGGCGCGGTGGTCACAGGCCGCCGCCGTTTGCGACGACGTGCTCCGGGCCGTCGCGCGCGATACTCCCACGCTGACCGGTATCGTCACCGAGTCCCTGGCTTATTCGACGTTGCAAGCAGGTTCAGAGTTCAAGGGCTGGTTGGCCGGCCGAGGACGAGCCACGTGCGACGACTCCGGCGATCCCGTCCTCATCGAGCGAACGGGCGATCAACTCGACGTTCGGTTGAATCGCCCGCGCCAACACAATGCATTCAGTAACCGCATGCGCGCCGCTCTCCTCGACGCCCTGGAGGTTGCCAACACGGACACCTCCATCGTCAAGGTGGTGTTGTCGGGTGCGGGACCGTCGTTCTGCAGTGGCGGCGACCTCGCAGAGTTCGGAACCCTTGCCGATCCGGTGAGCGCCCACCTCGCCCGAACGCGTCATAGCCCCGCTCTGGCGCTCGATTCACTCGCCCGTCGTCTAAAGCGCGACTGCCAGGCCCGAATCCATGGTCACGTGCTCGGCAGCGGGCTGGAGATGGCTGCGTTCTGCGGGCACGTCGTCTGCAGGCCGGACACGGTGCTCGGGTTGCCGGAGTTGCGTCTGGGTTTGATACCCGGTGCCGGCGGTACCGTCAGCGTGACCCGGCGCATCGGGCGGTGGCGGACTGCGTACCTCGTGCTGACGGGAAGGACCGTCGACGCCGCAACGGCACTGCGCTGGGGGCTGGTCGACGCGGTCGAGACAGCGGATGAACGGGCGCCCGCCACACCGGGGGCGCAAGGATGACTCCGCTTGGCATCCCCTCGGAAGTGTTGTCTCGCGCCAGCGGCGTTGCGGCGGAGATACAGTCGCTCGCCGGGGTGTCCCTCGACGCCCACCACGTCTTGACCGGCCGCGCACGGTTGCTGGCGATCGCCCCGCACGGCCAGGTCTCCGCAGGCGGCGCGACGCATCTCCTTCGAACACTGGACGACTGGTGCGCAATCACGTTGTCGCGCAACGACGACGTCGACGCCGTGCCAGCCCTCGTCGAACAGGACCGAGCCGCCCCAGATCCGTGGTCGACGGTGCAGCGCTGGGCCGCGACCCGGTCGACCGCGCAGGTCGTGCAACGCGCACGGCTTCTCGACGTCCCGGCAGCCGCGCTAAACGAGACGGCGCCAGCTTCGCCAACCGTATCGCCGTCCGGCGTCGCGGCCGCGCCCCGGTCGGCCGCGGGACTCTTGGTGGCCGATCTGACGTCGATGTGGGCCGGTCCACTGTGTGGTCTGCTCTTGGCGCGCGCTGGCGCAGTCGTCGTCAAGGTGGAGAGCCCACGGCGACCAGACGGCACCCGGCGTGGACATCGAGCGTTCTTCGACTCGATGAACGGCGACAAGCTCAGTTATGCAGTCGACTTCGATCGCGACGTCGAGGCGCTCAGGGAACTGTTGTCCGCGTCGGATGTCATCCTGGAGGGGTCGCGACCTGCGGCGCTGCTGCGTCGTCGGGTGGGCCCGAGCCACTTGGAGGGTAGACCTGGACGCGTGTGGTTGCGCATCAGCGGTTACGGCACCCGCAAAGGCCACGACCAGCGCCCGGCCTTCGGCGACGATGCTGCGGTTGCCGGTGGGTTGGTCAGGTGGGCCGCCAACCGGCCAGTCTTCTGCGGCGACGCCATCGCTGACCCGCTCACCGGGATCACCGCTGCGCGTGAGGTATTCGCGGCGCTGGCGAGAGGCGGCGGCGAGCTGATCGAAGTCGCCATGGCTCAGGTCGCCGCAACTTACGCGGCACTGCCCGCGGCCGCCGAAGTACCCTTCACGCCCTCGGTGCCGCCGGAGCCGTGCGCGGCGGCTCGTGACCTCGGTGCCGACAACGGCGCCGTGAGGCAACTGCTCGCCGAACGCACTAAGTCGCCGTGCTGATCGTCAACGCGACACTTCTCGACGGTACGGTCACCGATCTTCGTGTTGGCCACCTGATCGAAGCCGTTGGGGTAGGGCTGGATCCGCAGTCTGGTGAGGTGGTGCTCGAGGCAGGCCTCGGCACGGTGATTCCGGGACTTCACGATCATCACGTGCATCTGCGTTCCGCTGCAGCCGCCTTGGGGTCCGTCGCGGTGGGACCGCCAGACATTCGATCTGAATCCGAGTTCAGGCACGCGCTCGCGACTGCCTCCGTCGGTGCCGACGGGTGGATTCGAGCCGTCGGCTACCACGACTCGGTCGCCGGGCCGTTGGACCGGACGTCGCTGGACGTGCTCGCGCCTCCAGTGCCAGTGCGGGTGCAGCATCGTAGCGGCGCATCGTGGACCTTCAATTCCATCGGACTCGCGAAGGCCGGGCTGACGAACCTGTCCGACGGGCGTCTGCACCGCGCGGACACGAGCGCCGGTCCCGGCCCCCTCGGCGACGCGGCTTCCCTGCGTGCGCTCAGTAACGTGCTGGCGAGTCGAGGCGTCACCGGCGTCACCGACGCCACCCCGGAATACGGCGCAGCGGACATCGAAAGTCTCTCCGCTGCATCACTGTCTGGCGACTTCCTTCCGCGAATGCACCTTATGGCTCCGCCGGGCGTCGAAGCGGTCCTCGGCAGCTCGCAGGGGCCGGCCAAGCGCATTCTCGACGACGTCGACCTCGATCTCGACGGGCTGTGCCGGTGGGTCGGGCGTTGCCACGAAGGGGGAAGGCCGGTCGCCGTTCACAGTGTCACCGCTGCGCAGTTGGTGGTGACCATCGCCGCGCTGCGGGAGATGGGAGTCCACCCTCGTGATCGCATCGAACACGCGGCGGTGATCCCAGACGACTGCATCGCCGATCTCGCCGAGCTCGGTGCAACCGTGGTTACCCAACCCAACTTCGTCGCCGAACGCGGCGACCAGTACCTCGTCGACGTCCCACCAGAAGAACACCACCAACTGTGGCGGGTGGCCTCTCTGCGTCGCGCTGGCGTGCCCGTGGCACTGTCGACGGACATGCCATTTGGCTACGGTGACCCGTGGGCCTCGATGCGCGCCGCGGTGACGCGACGTACCCGCAACGGCGTCGTCCTGGGCGCCGAGGAGCGGGTGAGCCCGATCGAAGCGCTGACCATGTTCCTGGGCCTTTGCGACGACCCGGCGTCACCGCGAACAGTCGCCACTGGCGAGGCGGGAGACCTCTGCGTGCTACGGGTCCCTCCCGACGAAGCGCTGGCCCGGCTGGATTCGACCGATGTAATCGCGACCATCGTTGGCGGCGAGCAGGTTTGGCCCGACCCAGCGCGTCGATAACGGCCTGGCCAGCCTTAGACCGCTTCCTTGGCCGGGGGAGGTCGGAAGAAGATGACCAGTTGTCCGATGCCGCCCGCCAAGCCCAGCACCACGGCGATGAGTAGACCCGTCCAACCTTGCAGGTAACTACGTGTGTCGGAGTCGAATAGCACGTGATCCAGGCTGATTTCGCCCGCGCCGAGGCCCGCGATGGCCACCGCCGCGGCTCCGAGGATGAGGTTGTATTCCCAACCCTCCTTGACGATGAAGAATCCGTTCTTGCGATGCACCGTCCAGGCTGCAACGATCATCAGCGCGACGAACCCCGCGGCGGGCACCGGAGTGAGCAACCCTAGGGCCAAGCCCAAGCCAGCGGCGACCTCGGTCGTGGCTGCGACGCGAGCATGAAACATGCCTGGCCGCATACCGATGCTGTCGAACCAACCAGCGGTACCCGGGATTCGGCCCCCGCCGAAGAATTTGTTGTAGCCGTGCGCCGCCATCGTCAGGCCCAGCACGAGGCGTAGCAGAAGGATGCTGAAGTCAAGGGCATTCATGGCGCTCCAATCTAGGACGTGTGATCGAGGTTCATCTTCTGCGGCCGGGTCAAGCTGTGCGCCAATGAGATCCGACTGATTGGGGAAGGCTGTCGTGGGGTAAGAGTTAGACAGTCAGTCGTTTTGCGATCGGCACGAAAGTCGGCGATCGTCCAATCGAAAGAAGGTCGAATCATGGGTGCTCTTGGACCGAACGAGGGAGTGGCGGCCGAACTGGCCGACGGCGAGGAACGCGACGACGAGGTGTTGGCCCCGGCCACCCCCGGCGCCGAAGGCTTGGGGACCGCCGCCACGCCTGACGAGGACCCTGAGGTTGAATTACGCTGAGCGGCACCCGTACGCGGCACGGGCACGGACTGGGCAGCCTGGCAGCGGGTTTGGTCATGCTGGCTCCTCGGCGAACAGCCTCTCGCGTAGTTCTCGTTTGAGCACCTTGCCGTAGGCATTCTTCGGTAGATAGTCGACGTAGACGTAGCGTTTGGGTCGCTTGAAGCGGGCGATCCGTTCTAGCAGATGGGCGTCGAGATCAGTCTCGGCCGCAGCGCCGACGATGAACGCGACCACGACTTCGCCCCAGTCCGCGTCAGGCATGCCGACCACGCAAACCTCTTCCACCGCAGGATGTTCCAGCAGCACCTCTTCGACTTCGCGGGGGTAGACGTTACTGCCGCCACTGATGACCACGTCCTTGGACCGGTCCCGCAGAGTGAGGTAACCACGCGCGTCGAAGCACCCCATGTCCCCGGTCAGGAGCCAGCCATCCTGCAGAGTGGTCGCGGTGGCTGCCGGGTTGTTCCAGTACCCGGACATGACGACGTCTCCGCGGCAGACGATCTCGCCGATTTCTCCGATGTCGGCTTGGGTGCCGTCGGCCCGCAGGACGGTCACGTCCACTCCGGACCGGGCGTATCCGACGCAGCCGAGAGTCGCGTCGTCGGTGTTCTCGTGGTCTGCTCGTCGTAGGCCCGTGATCGTCATCGGGGCCTCACCCTGGCCGTACAGCTGGACGAAGACGGACCCAAACGCCGCCATCGCCTTCTTCAGGGATTCGACGTACATCGGTCCCCCGCCGTACACGATCGTGCGGAGATTGGCCGGGCAGTTTCGACCGGTGTGCACGAGGCGTCCCACCATCGTCGGCGCGAGAAACGTGCTGCATCCGGGATGCCGATCGCACAGATCGAGGAACTCCTCGGGCTCGAATGCTTGTGACTGAGGAATCACCTGCCGTGCACCACGTAGCACGTACGGTGCGATGTACAGGCCCGAACCGTGCGACATCGGTGCCCCGTGGATCAGGCTGCAGTCCTGGTTGGGGTCGTCGAAGTCCGCGAGGTGCGAGACGGTCATCGCCATCAGGTTGCGGTGCGACAGCATGGCGCCCTTGGAGCGGCCGGTGGTTCCGCTGGTGTAGAACAGCCACGCCAACGACGCGGGATCGGTCCGCCGCGGTGACTCCAGCGGCGTCGTCGACATGCGGTGTCGATATGCGTCGGAGCCGATTACCTCGACGGGAACGGCTGCCGTACCGTCGAGTTGGGCGGCGATCTTCGGGGAGGCGAACACCTGTGCCGCGCCGGAGTCGTCGAATATCTGTTGCATCTCTCGAACGTGCAGCTTGTAGTTGACGGGCACGATCACGCATTCGGCGGCCCAGGCCGCGAACATCAACTCGACGAATTCGGGGCAGTTCTCGCTGGCCACCGCGATGCGTGAACCGGCAGGCAGTGTCGAACGGATCGACCCGGCCAGTCGCAGAGCGCGCTCGTGCAGTTCTGCCCAGGTGTGTTGCTGCTGCATGCCGAGAAAGACTGCGCCACGGTCGCCATACCGCGCGGCAGCCTGGTCCAGGACGCTGAAGACGTTCACCGGGGCTCCCACTTCGAAGACAGCGCGAACTCCGAGAGATACTTCGTCGAACTCCAGCCGCCGTCGACGACGATGGTCTGCCCGTTGATGAAACTGCCACCGGGGGAACACAGGAACGCGATGGTGCTTGCGACGTCCTCGACGGTGCCCAGTCGCTCGTGCGGTGTCATCTCGGCGTTGATCTTGCGGAACCGTTCGTCGTCGAGTCGCTCGGCGACCATCGGGGTGAGGGTGACACCGGGGGCGACCGCGTTGCACCGAATGCCCTGCGCGCCATACTGGCAGGCGATGTGCGTCGTCAGGGCGCCCAGACCGCCCTTCGCGGCGGAATACGCCCCGCCGCGTAGGCCGCCGACGACGGCGAACGTCGACGTGACGTTGACGATGGCCGACCCGGGGGCCAGATGCGGGATCACCTCACGGGCGAGCCGAAACGGCGCACGGAGCATCAAACCGAGGAAGTAGTCCAAGGATTCGTCGTCGGTTTCGTGCAGTGGCTTCGGCTTGCCGACTCCGGCATTGTTGACCAGGTAGTCGACTCGGCCCCACCGGTCGAGGGCCGCGTCGACGACTCGCCGGGGCCCGTCTTCGGCGGTGAGGTCGACGGCCAAGGTGGCCACCTGGCCCCACTCGCCCGCCGCCGCGGCCAGTTCGTCGAGGCGTTCACGATCCCGCCCGGTGCCCAGGACGGCGATGCCCGACCCGGCCAGTGTGAGAGCCGTGCCGAAGCCGATTCCGCTGCTCGCCCCCGTAACGATCGCAACCTGCATGTCATCCACCTTCGTGACGGAGCGTCCATCTGATCTCTTGCTTGAGCACCTTGCCCGCCGCGTTCTTCGGCAGCTCGGTCCACATCGCGACCTGCTCGGGAACCTTGAACGCCGAAACGCCCCGCTCGCGGAGGTAGTCCCAGAGATCGGCGACAGCGACGGTGGTCGTCGGCGTCGAGGGCACGATCACCGCCCACGCCCGTTCACCGGTCGTCGGATGTGGCACACCAACTATCGCGACCTCGGCGATGCCGTCGTGTCCCACCAGGATGTCCTCGATTTCCTTGGGGGAGATGTTCTCGCCGTTGCGGATGATGATGTCCTTGGCCCGACCGGTGACCACCAGACAGTCGCGGTCCCACGTGCCCAGGTCGCCGGTCCGGAAGTATCCGTCGTCGTCGAACGAATTCGTCTCGTCCTCCTCGTGCAGATAGCCGACGAGCATCTGGGCTCCGCGGGCCAGGATCTCACCGGAACCCGCCGTCGCCGCGTCGTGGTCGGCGAGCCGGACGTCGGCGATTCCGGGGCGACCGTCGGTGTCGGCGGCACGGTCCGCGTCGTCGGGGGTGCCGACGGTGGTCACCGGGACCTCGGTAGATCCGTAGACGCGTGTCACCATGGCACGATCGAAGAACGCCGTGGCCCTGCGGATCAACGACGGTGGCACTGATGCCCCGCCACAGATGAAGACCTTCAATTCGGGAAGTCGGGTGCCGGCGCTCTGCGCGGCGGTCAACAACTGTTCGAGGAATGGCGTTGCACCGGCCATGTGGGTGCACCGTTCGACGGCGATCAGATCAACCCCGTCGGCGGCGTCCCACCGCTCCATCAACACGGCCGTCGTGCCCATTAGCAGTGGCGCCTCGAAGGCGTAGATCGACCCTCCGATGTGGGCGACGGGTGACGGCACGAGGAAGGCGTCGCCCGGCTCGACCCGCCAGTGCACCCGAATCTGGGCGAGCAGCGCGTGCAGTGAATTGTGCGTGTGCATGACGCCCTTGGGCCGCCCCGTGGTGCCGGAGGTGTAGAGGATCATTCGGACGGCGTCGGGGTCGAGCATTGGAAGGGGCGCACGGGCGGGGTCGGCGAGAAGCCGAGCGTAGTCGGTGTGGGCGCCAGGATCGCCGCGCACCACGACCACCTCGGGCGGCCGGTCGCGTCCCGCCATCACGCGGGTGAGCATCGCCGGGTAGTCGTGCGACCGGAACGAGCTGGGAACGAATACGATTCGGACGTCGGCGTCGTCGACGATGAATTCGATCTCCCGGTCGCGAAGCGACGGCAAGATCGGCGTGACCACCATGCCGGCCAAGGTGGCCCCGAGGTACACCACAGCCGCTTCGTGCCAGTTCGGCAGCGCGGAGGCGACCACGCTGCCCACGGGCAGACGGGTCACCAGGGCACCGGCGAGTGCGGTGGCCTGACGGTGCAGATCACGGCAGCTCATTCGCACCTCACCGTCGACGACGGCGATGCGCCCCGGAGTCAGTTCGGCAGCGTTGGCGAGGGCGTCGGCCAGAGTGTCCGTCACCCACAGTCCGTCGGCGTATGCCCGGGTGGCGAATTCGTCGTTCCATCGAATCGACCGTCCGGCAATCGTTCTGCGGTCGGCGTCGGGGGATGCGCGCATGCGGCTAGCCCTTGACCCGGCGCAGCGTCGTCGAGTGCCGGAACCGCGACGCCGCGTGGGTGTTGATCGTGACCTGGGCGATTTCGCCCTCGGACGTCCGGTATGTGCGGTGCACCTCGAGCGCGGGTGTGCCCACCGCCACGTCGAGCCGGGGGGCCAACTCGGCGCTGACGGCGACGGCGCCGATGTCCTGCTGCACCTCTACGACGGTGACACCGAAGAGATCTTCGATGAGCGGGAAGATCGGACCGGTGTGGCGCTTGAGCATTCGGCCCACCGCCGCGTAGGCCCGGTTGACGTAGTACTCGGTCCAGCAGTGGGTGTCCTCCGCGCCGACGGCTTGACGGAAGCCCAGCACGGCGAGCCACTCCTCACCCTCGGGAAGTGACGTCCTGGCGGCCAATTCGGCGTCGACGACGATCATCCGAATGGACTCGATGTCGAGTGCGGCGCCGCTGGCGAACGCCAGCAGGTCGTTGATCGTCATGTTGTCTTGGGCGTAGGAGCTCGTCGAGTCCCGGGGCACCACCGTGGTGCCGGCGCGCGGGCGCGACGACACCAGATTGTCGTCCCGTAGCCGGCGCAATGCCTCTCGGACGGTGTAGCGACTAACCGAGAACCGTTCGCACAGTTCGTGTTCGGTCGGCAATTGCGATCCGACGGGGAAGACCCCCTCGACGATCTCCTTACGCAGTGTTCGCGCGACCTGTAGGTAGCGGTGGTCGGCGGCGGTGACCGTCACGAGCGTTCGACCCGACGGAGTGCAGCGACGCTCCCGTCGCCGTCGCAGGAGAGGTAGATCGTGCCGTCCGGTCCGACGGTGATTCCGGCGAACGGCCCCTGCGGCCCGGAGAACGGCGGCATTCCCCGTAGCGGTTTGGGGACGACACCCGGCGGCGGTCCAATCGCGAGGCCGGTGGCAATCGAGCAGCGCATACCGGTCACGAGGTCGACGGCGACGACCGATTTGTCGCCGGCGTCGGTGATGAAGAGTGTGCTGTCGGCGACCGCCACCCCCTGCGGTCGTTCCAAGCCGTCGACGACCGTCTCGGTGCCCGACGGGGTGACCCGCACTACGCGCCCGGCGCCCGACTCGGCGACGAGCACGCCGCCGTCTGAGCTGGTCGTCACGCCGACGGCGGTGTCGAGCCCCGCCGCGATGACCGAGACGGTGCCGGATTCGTCGACCAGAAGCACGCGGCCTGCCCCCTGCTCGACGAACGCGAAGCCACCTAGGGCCGGGGCAATTCCGTAGAGCTGATCGAAACCGGTTGCAAGGAAGTCGCTTTCACCGGATGTGGGACGGTATCGCGCAATTTGGCCGCCGGAGGTGGCGACCACGAATTCGCCGGCAGGGCCTGCGGCCACCCCGCGGATGAACCCCGGGTAGCCGGGGGAGAACAGCATGCCGACCGTGGTCAGCGAGCCGTCGTCGACCCTGTAGAGGTAGGTGCCGTCGGCGACGTAGAGCCGCCCGTCGGCGCCGACCGTCAGGTCGAGTGGCCAGTTGAGGGCACCCGGCAGCGTGGTGCGGGTGGCGCCATCGGGTCCGACCTCGGTGATCTCACCGGTGAAATTGGAGACGTACAGTCGCGCGTCCGCGCCCGAGCCGACGATCGTGCAGTTGTCCAGGCCGGGGGACAGCTGAGCCAGCACGGTGTGGGTGCCGGTCCGCGGGTCGACTCGCAGTACCTGCCCGGTGGCCACCTGGGTCGAGACGATGCAACCGTCCGCACCGAACTTCACCGAGTCGGGGACGCCGAGACCCGTTGCGACGACCTGCACATCGCCACCGTCGGGGTGAATGCGCCAGATTTCGTTCGCACCCATCACCGGGAAGTACAGCAGCCCGTCGGGGCCGACCTCCATGGCGTTGGGCGACGGCACGTCGTCGAGGATGACCCGGGGCGGGCCGCCCGCGAGATCGAACTCCAGCAGCCGGCCGCCTTCGCGGCACTCGCCGACGAACAGTCGGCCCCGGTCGAACGTGATGCCGTTGGCCGACGGTATGTCGTCGCGCACCACGCGGGTGATGCCGGTGGTCTCGCGGACGCTGACCCGACCGTCCATCACCTCGGTGGCGTAGAGGTTCCCGCGGTCGTCGAAGGCGACGTCGTCGGGCGCGACGATGGCACCGCCGGTGGCGCTCACCGTGTCCAGCGCGCCGGTCGTCACGTCGAGCGCGCTGATCTGGCTGCCCGTGACCTGGGCGACGTAGATGCGGCCGTCGGGTCCGGTGCGCAGACCGTTCGCACCGAAGAGGCGGCTCGGCGCAGTGAGCCGCCGGAATTCCCAGCCGTGGGCCGTCGACGGCGACGTCGACGCCGCGTAGCGATTCACGGTTGCGCTGGCCACGGCTCGGACCATATCAAGCCAATGTGGTCCAGACAATAACCGCACGACGCAAGCAACCATCCTTGACGGCCGCATAGTGCCTGCGGAATAGTGTTCTCCAGTTTACAGAGTCACGTTTGTTGTCCGGACAATTGACGGAAGTGAGACATGTCCCCGGTGCACGGCCTACCCGGTCTCGACGGTCGCATCGTCGTGGTGTCGGGCGCGGGTGGCGGCGGCATCGGTACTACGACCGCCGCCATGGCCGCCGAGGCCGGAGCCACGGTCGTCGCGGTCAGCCGTTCCGCCGAGAACCTCGACGAACACGTGGGCCCGCTGGTCGGGCGCGGCCTTCCCGTCGTACCGGTGACGGCCGACATGTCGACCGACGACGGCATCGCCGCTGCCATGAACGTCGTACGACGGACCGACGGTGAGCTCTACGGTCTGGTCAACGTGGCCGGCGGCGCAGCGCCGTCGACGTGGATGCCGTCGACCAGGGTGAGTCGGCCGGACTGGCGGGATCTCTTCACCGCCAATCTGGAGACGGCGTTCTTCACCAGCCAGGCCTTTGCCGGTGAACTGCGCACCCACGGCAATCCGGGTTCGATCGTGTCCGTGTCGTCGATCAGCGGCATGAACACCGCCCCGTTTCACATCGCCTACGGAGCCGCCAAGGCCGCCGTGGTGGCAATGACCCGCACCATGGCCCTCGAACTCGCCACCGACGGCATCCGCGTCAACGCGATCGCACCCGGTGTCACCGAGACGGCGGCGTCGGCGACCTACGTCGGCGCCGATCCCGACCGTGATCGTGCCGCCATTGCGATGGGTCGCCGCGCACGCCCTGAAGAGCAGGCGGGAGCCATTCTGTTCCTCCTCTCCGAGCTGTCGAGTTACGTGACGGGTCAGACACTGCTGGTCGACGGCGGTCTGGACCTGAAGTGGAGCCACCTGGCCGCCGACCACACGTCGCTGTTCCTGACCGACGAATCGTTTCGCGCGGAGATCAGCCGACCATGACCAAGGGCATGACGAGGGCAGAGGAGAGACACCGACCATGACCGACACGAAGGACGACGTGGTGCGCGAAGTGGTCGAGGAACTTGCCTCGCCCACCACGATTGGCGTGGAGGCCTACGTCTCGGAGGCCTATGCCAGGGCCGAACGCGACAAGCTCTGGCGCAAGGTCTGGCAGCAGGTCGGTCGCGTCGAGGAGATCCCCGAGGTCGGCAGCTACCTGACCTACGACATCCTCGACGATTCGATCGTCGTCGTACGAACGGGGCCAGAGGAATTCGCGGCGCATCACAACGTCTGCATGCACCGCGGCCGCCGGCTCGTCGACGTCCCGAGCGGCGCCAAGAATGCGTGCGACCGAACCAGGAAGGCGTTCGTGTGCGGATTCCACGGCTGGACCTACGGGCTCGACGGAGCGTGCACCCACGTTCGCGAGAGGGACGACTGGCAGGGCGCCCTGACACCGGAGAACACCCACCTCGCGCCCGTGCACGTCGACGTGTGGGGTGGCTGGCTGTTCGTCAACCTCGACGACGATCCAGAACCGTTGGCGGACTATCTCTTTCCCGCCGCCAAGATCCTCGACCCGTTTGGGTTGGAGAACATGCGGTTCAAGTGGCGCAAGTGGTTGAACTTCGACTGCAACTGGAAGGTTGCGCTCGAAGCCTTCAACGAGACCTACCACGTGTTCACCACTCACCCGGAGTTCAACAGGTTCGGCGAGTTCAAGGGCTGGGCCAAGGCGCAGGGCAAGCACAGCAACATCGGCTACGACGCGCCAAAGGGTCTGGACGAGACCAAGTCCAAGATTCGCCTCGGCTCGGGTGACCCGCGGATCTCGACGGCGGAGATGCAGGTTTACACGATGGAGGAGACCAACGCCACCACGACGCAGACATTGGTGAACGCCGCCAAACGGCTCGTCGACGAACTGCCCGAGGGCACCCCGGCCAACAAGGTCCTCGAACACTGGCTGACCTCCGCCCGCAACGACGACGCGGCGCGCGGCGTCGTCTGGCCGACCATCCCGGCCGACATCCTGGGTCAGAGTGGCACGGCGTGGCAGTTGTTCCCCAACTTTCAGATCGGCCAGGGGCTGACCAGCGCGCTCTGCTATAGCGCCCGCCCTGATCCGAGCTACGACCCCAACAAGTGCATCTTCGAGGTCGCCGTCTTCGAGCTCTATCCGAAGGGCGAAGAACCCGCGACCGAGTGGGTCTACACACCCGTCGGCGACCCGAACTGGTTCTCGGTACTCCCGCAGGACTTCTCGAACATGGCCGCCGTTCAACAGGGCATGAAGTCGCTCGGATTCCCCGGCACCATGCCCAACCCGTACCGCGAGCGCAGCACCGTGAATCTGCACTACCAGTTGTCGAAGTACATGGGCGTCGGTGCACCCCGAGACCTCAACGAAGGAGAATGAACGATGAAGGTGAATCTTGGTACCGGAGCGCAGAACTCCCACGATTGGGACCGGGTGCTCGCCGGCGACTACTCCAGCCCCGCGCAGACGCCCGACTGGCAGTGCGTCGAGGGCGCGCTCGCGCTCGGCGACCTCGCCGAGCCGCTGGGCTTCGATGGCATCTGGTTTCCCGAGCATTGCGGTACGCCCTACGGCATGACGCCCAACCCCATCCAGGCCCTCACCTACTTCGCCGGGCGCACCGAGCGCGTCGGCCTCGGAACGTTCGTCGCCGTGGCGCCGTGGTGGAACCCCGTTCGCCTGGCCCATCAGATCGCCTACCTCGACATCGTCTCCAAGGGCCGGTACAACACCATCGGCATCGGTCGTGGCGTGGCGAAGTCGGAATTCGACGCCGTCGGCGTGCCGCGGGGAGAGAGCCGCGAGCGGTTCAACGAATGTCTCGACATTCTCGAGTTGGCCTTCAGCGGCGAGCGATTCTCCTACGACGGTGAGATCTTCTCGTTCCCCGAGATGTCGCTGCGGCCGGAGCCCGTCAGCAAGGACCTCTTCTCGCGGATCTACAGCTCGTCCTCCACCGCGGAGTCGCTGGAACTTCTGTCCCGACGCGGGATGGTGCCCCTGTTCGTCGGCAACAAGCCCATCTGGGATGCCGGCGCGGAAGTGCAGAAGGTCAACACCTTCCGTCAAGAAGAGGGGTTCGAGCCCTGCCAGCCCAAGAACGTCATGTTCATGTATTGCACACCCGACGAGCCTGATGCGGCGCAGACCGATGAGTGGATCTGGACGGCCAACCGAGACGTCACCGTGCACTATGGGTTCGCCAACGCTTCGAACTTCCGGGGCGTCAAGGGTTATGAGGCCTACGCAGCCCGTGAAGCCGGCGCCACTGCCGTGCTGGCCGGGGCCGTGCAGGAGAAGCCGGAGCCGGGCACCAAGAAGATGCCGGGTTACCACGCCTCCAACCTGCTGATCGGCACGCCCGACACGATCTTCGCGAAGCTGAAGGCCGCGCAGGAGGCATGCTCGTTCTCCGAGGTGACGATAGTCCCGCAGTTCGGCGTCATGCCGTACGCCGACGCGATCGAGAGCGTGAAGCTGTTCGCCCGCGAGGTGCTGCCCGCCGTGCACGAGATGGCCGCACCGCTGCACGAGGCGGCGCTCCCGGCGGTGGCGCTGGCATGACGGCCGGTTCCACCACCTGCGGGCCCACCCCGACGCCACAGGACGTCGACGTCGCGGCACTGCGGGCGAAGTACGAGTTCGAACGCACCAAGCGCCTTCGTTCCGAGGGATCCAAGCAATACGTCGAGACCGGCGGCGGCTACGCGCAGTTCGCCGAAGTCGACCCCCATACGCCGCGCGTCGAGCGCGATCCCCTCGACCTCGACATGGACGTCGCGGTGCTCGGTGGCGGGTTCGGTGGCCTCCTGTCGGCGGTTCACCTCAAGAAGGCGGGCGTGGAGGACGTGCACGTCATCGAGATGGGTGGCGACTTCGGGGGCGTCTGGTACTGGAACCGCTACCCGGGCATCCAGTGCGACAACGAATCCTATTGCTACGTACCGCTACTGGAAGAGCTCGACTTCATTCCGAGCAAGAAGTTCGCCGACGGCGCCGAGATCCAGCAGCACTGCCGCAACATCGGCAAGCACTTCGGGCTCTACGACGGCGCCATCTTCTCCACCCAGGTTCGCGCGCTGAGGTGGGATGACGAGATCGCTCGCTGGCGCATCACCACCGACCGGGACGACGACCTTCGAGCGCGCTTCGTGGTGATGGCGTCCGGTCCGTTCAACCGACCGAAGCTGCCGGGCATCCCTGGAATCAAGGACTTCTCCGGACACAGCTTCCACTCCTCGCGATGGGACTACGACTACACCGGCGGCACGTCGGACGACCCGGTGCTGGACAAACTCGCCGACAAGGCCGTCGCCATCATCGGTACCGGTGCGACGGGTGTGCAGATCGTGCCCTACCTCGGCAGGTACGCCAAGCACGTCTACGTGGTACAGCGCACGCCCTCTACGGTCGACGAGCGAAACAACCGGCCCACTGACCCGCAATGGGCGCAATCGCTCGAGCCGGGCTGGCAGAAGGAACGTCAACGCAACTTCCATTCCTGGACGTTCGAGGGCATGGCGCTCGGACAACCGGACTTCGTCTGCGACTTCTGGACGGAGTTGGGACGCAACACTGCTGCGCGCGTCCTCGAATTGGAGGATCCGGCCTCGATGACCCCCGAGCAGTTCATGGGTCTGCGTGAGGAAGAGGACTACAAGCTGATGGAGCGGCTCCGGCGTCGGGTCGCCGACCTCGTCGAGGACGGCGCCACCGCCGAGGCCCTCAAGCCGTACTACCGATTCCTCTGCAAGCGGCCATGTTCCAACGACGACTACCTGCCGACGTTCAACCGGCCCAACGTGACGTTGGTCGACGTGTCCGAGAGCAAGGGCGTCGAGAGGCTGACCGAGCGCGGCTTCGTGGCCAACGGCGTCGAGTATCCGGTCGACTGCATCATCTACGCCAGCGGGTTCGAGATCACCACGGAGATCAGTAGGCGCTACAGCATCGACGCCATCCACGGGCGTGACGGAGTGTCTTTGTACGACCACTGGCGTGACGGGTTCAAGACTTTGCACGGGATGACGAGTCGCGGCTTCCCCAACCAGTTCTTCACCGGCTTCACCCAGGTGGGAATCTCGGCGAACATCGCCGCGAACTACGAACTGCAGGGTGAGCACATCGCCTACGTCATCGCCGAAGCGCTGGCGCGTGGCATCTCCACCGTCGAACCCACCCAAGAGGCGCAGGACCGCTGGTGCGCCACCATCCGCGAGACCGCGATCGACAACTCGGCTTTCGACAACGCCTGCACTCCGGGCTATTACAACAACGAGGGCGGCGGGGGTGGCGAGGGCATCGTCAGCCACCTGGGTGAGCCCTATGCCCCCGGCTTCTACGCATTCGGTGACCTGCTCGCGGCATGGCGGTCCCGGGACGAGATGGAAGGCCTGGTCCTCGGGACATGAGCCCCGAGCTCCGTTACGACGACCGGGTCGCCGTCGTCACCGGTGGCGGGCGGGGTCTTGGTCGGGCCTACGCCCTCCTGCTGGCGTCGCGCGGCGCAAAGGTGGTCGTCAACGACGTCGGCGGCAGCCTCACCGGAGTCGGGACCGACGGCGGGCCCGCCGACGCCGTGACTGCCGACATCAACGCCGCCGGGGGAGAGGCCATCTCGTCGACGGAGTCGGTGGTGACGGCGGCGGGCGGCCGGGCCATCGTCGAGGCGGCGCTGGAGCACTTCGGTCGACTCGACGTCCTCGTCCACAACGCGGGGAACGTCCGGCGGTCCCCGCTGAGGGACATGTCCTACGACGACTTCGAGGCCGTGCTGGACGTGCACCTGCGCGGCGCATTCCACGTGCTGCGGCCGGCCTTTCCGGTCATGTGCGACGCGGGCTATGGTCGCGTCGTGTTGACGTCCTCGATCGGCGGTCTGTACGGCAATCACGGGGTGGCCAACTATGCGGCGGCGAAGGCCGGTGTCATCGGCCTCGTGAACGTCGCGGCGCTCGAAGGGGCCGAGCACGGTGTCACCTGCAACGCCATCATCCCGGCAGCGGTCACCAGGATGGCGGAAGGGCTGGACACGTCGGCCTATCCACCGATGGACCCCGACCTCGTCGCCCCGGCCGTGGGGTGGCTGAGCCACGAAACCTGTTCGGCCACCGGTGAACTCTTCATCGCCATCGCGGGACGCATCGCCAGGGCGTTCGTCGGTGAGACCGTCGGCCTGCACCGGCCCTCCTGGACGGTCGACGAGGTGGCCGAGGCAAGTGGCGTCATCCGCGACGCCACCCACCCGGTGATCTTCCCCGTCCTACCCTCCGGGCACGACGACCACATCGGCTACGGCTTCGCCATGGCCACCAAGGCGACGGCGGCACCGTGACCGGCGGGCCGCTCGCAGGCGTTCGGATCGTCGACCTCACCGCGGTGGTGATGGGGCCGTACTGCACCCAGATCATGGCCGACATGGGGGCCGACGTCATCAAGGTCGAACCGGCCGAGGGTGACAACGCGCGCCACATCTCGGTCGGTCCTGCTCCCGGCATGAGCGGCGTCTTCGTCAACGTGAACCGCGGAAAGCGTTCGGTGGTACTCGATCTGACCACCGACGACGGCAAGGCGGCACTGCGCGCGCTGATCGCCGGGGCGGACGTCTTCATCCACTCGATGCGCGCCAGGGCCATCGCCAAGCTGGGATTCGCCTACGACGACGTGGTGTCGCTCAATCCGGCGATCGTATACACGAACTGCTACGGCTACAGCCGCCGCGGCCCTGGCGCCGACCTCCCCGCCTACGACGACACCATTCAAGCGCAATCCGGACTCGCCGCCGTACAGGGTCTTCTCACCGGTCAGACCACGTACGTGGGAACGATCGTGGCGGACAAGGTCGCGGGGCTGACCGCGTTGTACGCCACGATGATGGCGCTCTTTCACCGTGAGCGCACCGGCGAGGGGCAGGAGGTGGAGGTGAGCATGTTCGAGACCATGGCTACGTTCATGCTCGTCGAACATGCCAACGGAGCCATGTTCACCCCTGCGCTGAGCCCGGCGGTCTATCCGCGGACGGTGGCGCGCAACCGGAAGCCGTACCCCACCAAGGACGGTCACGTCGCGGTGCTGATCTACAACGACAAGCACTGGAATGCGTTCGTCGAGGCCGTCGCGCCGCCGTGGATCGAGGAGTACGGTGAGGCGTTCTCCTCGCTGGAACGGCGGGCGAAGCAGATCGACGTCATGTACGGACTCATCGCCCAGACGCTGCTGGAGCGCACGACCGCCGAGTGGCTGACCCTGTTCCGCGAGCTCGAGATTCCGGCCGCACCCATCCAGACGCCCGCGGAGCTGTTCGACGATCCGCACCTCAACGCCGTCGGTCTGTTCGAGACGGTGCAGACGCCTCACGGACCGGTGCGCTTTCCCGGTGTGCCGACCTGGTTCTCGCGAACGCCCGGTCGTGTGGCCGGTCCCGCTCCCGAATTGGGCGCCGACACGGCGGAGGTCCTCGCAGAGTTGGCGGCGACGGACGAACCGTGACCGGTCAGCCGTACCGCCGGGCCAGTCTTTGGCGGTGCTCGCCTGGCGCGCCGAACTGAGCTCGGTTCAATGCCGCTCGCTTCAAGTAGACGTGAAGGCCGCTCTCCCAGGTGTATCCGATGCCGCCGTGCAATTGCATCGCCTTGCCCGCGACGTCGACCGCCGCCTCACAGGCGTACGACTTGGCCATCGACGCCGCGACCGACGCGTCCACGCCGTCGGCCACCCGTGCCACCGCCGCGTCGACCAGGACGCGCGCGACCGACAGCCGAACCAGCATGTCGGCGCAAGAATGCTTCACCGCTTGAAACGACCCGATCGGACG
This sequence comes from Mycobacterium yunnanensis, assembly GCF_025823185.1. Lineage (GTDB taxonomy): Bacteria > Actinomycetota > Actinomycetes > Mycobacteriales > Mycobacteriaceae > Mycobacterium > Mycobacterium yunnanensis. The sequence continues at coordinate 469,794 of NZ_JACKVK010000011.1, read as the reverse complement.
GCCGAACTGCTGACGGACCGCCGCGTACTCGACCGTCGCGGCGAGCATCGCTTCGCCGATCCCGAGACTGTCGCAGGCGACCGCGACGGCCGCTCGATCGCGTAACCGTGTGACCGCGTCGGCGTCGAGCCTCCAGACCGACGCCGCGTCGACGGCCAGGTCGTCGGCACTGACGACGCCCAGGCTGCGGGTCTCGTCCAGCAACGGATGCGCGGTGACGGTGAGCCCGGTGGCGTCGACGAGGACGGACGTGCCGTCGTCGTCGGCGAGGACCAGCACGCGGTCGGCTCCGACGGCGTCGGGAACGAATTCGGCGCGGCCGGACAGCCGTCCGTCTGACCCGTTGCGGCGGAGGCGGAACGGTGACGTGACCAGCGCCGCGGTCGTCGTGCCCGCACCGACCGCGCTCAGCAGTTCGTCGCGGGAAGCGTTGGGGGCCAGTTCGATGAGCGCTCCCACGGCAAGCACGGTGCCCAGGTACCTGCTGGGTGCCGCGGCCCGTCCCACCTCCTCGAGCACGACCGCCGTCTCGACGAAGGTAGCCCCCGCGCCGCCAAGGGCGTCGTCGACCTCCATACCGAGCCAGCCGGCGTCGGCGAACCGGGTCCAGTCGGCTGCGGCGCCTGCCGAGCCGAGGATCTTGCGCGCGACAGCGCGAAGCTCGTCGTGGATCTCGGCGAAATCCGACGTCACGAGGTCACCGGCTCACGTGGGAGACCGAGACCCCGTTCACCGATGATGGTGCGTTGAATCTCGCTGGTCCCGCCGGGAATCGTCCACTCCCAGGAGCCGATGTAGTCCAGCATCCATGCGCCGGACTCCCACCCGCTCGACATCGGCTTGGCCAGCACCGTGTGCGCATCGAGCCCACCGATCTCGGTACCGAAGTCGGTCATCCGTTGCAGCAGTTCGCTGTAGAACAACTTCACGATGGACGGGTCCGCCGGTCCACCGGCGTCGGGCCTCTCGACCACCGCGCGGCACATCGCCCGCAGCCCGCTGAGCTCGGTCTCGAAGCGGGCCAAGGCGTCGCGGACGGACGCGTCGTCGAGCGGCCGTGAGCCGTCCGGTCGGGGGTGTGCACAGTCCTCGACCAGCCACCGGAATCCGGCATTGCCGAGTCGCTCGGCGAGCTCCAGCATGGTCATGCCCCGTTCGGCGCCCAAGGTCGCCTGTGCGACTTGCCATCCAGCATTCTCGGCGCCGATGAGGTGGTCGGCCGGAATCACGACGTCGTTGAGGAACACCTCGCAGAAATGCGAGTCGCCGATCGCGTTGCGTATCGGTCGGACGTCGACGCCGGGGGTGGCCATGTCCAGCAGGAAGTACGAGATGCCCTTGCGTTTCGGTGCGTCGGGGTCGGTGCGGGCGAGCAGGAGACACCAGTCGGCGTGCGCCCCACCACTGGCCCAGAGCTTCTGGCCGTCGACGACGTAGTGGTCGTCCTCGCGCCGCGCCGAGGTGCGAAGGCTGGCGAGGTCGGATCCCGCCTCGGGTTCGGAGAATCCCTGCACCCAGATTTCCCCGTCGAGGATCGCAGGCAGGTGGCGACGGCGCTGGGCGTCGGTCCCCGCGATCAGCAGCGTGGATGCGGCGTGGTGAATTCCGACGAATGCCAACACGAGTCGGGGTGCGTCGTGAGCCGCCAACTCCTGATACAGCACGATCTGCTCGGCGACCGGCATGCCACCGCCCCACGCTGCCGGCCAGTGGGGGACGGCGAAACCCGCGGCGTGCAACTCGGCGAACCACGACTTCTGGAACGCCACGAACTCCTCGTCCCCGACGCCGGTCTGCGCCGCCCGCCAGTCGGCGGGTACGTGCTCGGCACACCATTGGGACACGTGGGTGCGGAACGCGTCGAGATCGGTCATCGGACGGACTCTTCGACGGTGTCGTAGAGGCCCACCAAACCGGTCCGTCCGACGCGCGAGGTCAGCAGGGCCCGGGTGGCCGAGAGTCCGAGGGGCAGCCGCCGAAGCGGTTGGCTGTACCGCGACAGCCACGACAGCGTGGTCTCGTCACAAAACCCGACCGCGCCGTGCAACTGGTGGGCGACGCGGAAGACCACCTCGGCCGCCTCCAACGCGGCGGTCCGCAGTGCGAGCGCGTCGTCGAGCGCCTCGGACCGCCTCCCGCCGACACTCCACAGCGTGTATCTCGCCAGCATCTCCAGCCCGGACCGTTCCACCTCGGCGTCGGTGAGCTGGAACTGCACGCCTTGAAAACGCGACAGCGGCTGCCCGAACTGCCGGCGCAACCGAACGTGGCCGACGGTGAGTTCGATTGCCCGGTCGAGCATCCCGAGAAGCGTCCAGCACGGCAGGGTCAGCGCCAGCGCGAGGTCGGCGGTGCCGTCGCCGTCCAGCGGCGCCAGGTCCAGTCTGGTCACGAAGGCGGCGCCGGGCGTCGACGTTCCGATCACCCGGTGGCGGCGACCGTCCAGGGAGACCGCGGCCCACCGCCCGCCGGTTCCGGCGATGGCGGCGGATGGCCGGGCGTCCGCGACGACGACCAGGCCGTCGACGTCGAGGTCCGCCGGCCGGGCGAGTCGCTCGGCGACGGGATAGGGCAGTGCCCAGTATCCGGCGCTGCGGCACACCGACGCGGCGGCCTCCAAGGAGTCGGCGTCGTCCCGTGGCTGGAGGTCCAAGACGCCGAGTTGCTCGAGCACCGGACCGACGAGTTGCTCCCGGCCGAGCGGGTCCGCCTCGGCGCGCTGCACCAGGATGTCGCCGCCGGCGCCCTCGAACGCGCGAAGTGCTTGGCGCCCATACTCCTTGGCCTCGTCACTGACGTCGACGATCATCGGGCCCCCAACAGCGAACGGGACAACAGGATGCGTTGCATCTCGATGCTGCCCGAGGACACGGTCGAGGCCTGCGCATACCGCCAGTGGTCCTCGACCTCGGCGCGAAACACCTCGGCGCTGTCGTCGGCCGCGGCGACGATCTCCATCAGCACCTCGGCGCTGTCCTGGTCGAGCTTCGTCACCGCGATCCGGTAGGCCGCCGAGTCGGTGGGGCTGACCTGGCCGCTGGCCTGCAGCGCGACGAGCCGGTAGGCGAGCAGCCTGGCGCGGCGGCAATGGGTCAGCATGCGGGTCCACCGGCCGTGCAACTCCGCGGGCAGCTCGTCCCACTGGTCCCCGAGCGCCGACGGCGCAAGGTGAAGCAGCCGCTCGCATCTCGCGTAGCGGGCAATGCCGACCCGCTCGAAGGCCAGCACGTCGGACACTACCGACCAGCCCTCGTCGACGGTGCCGAGCACGTCTGCCTCGGTGACCCGAAGGCCGTCGAAGAACACCTCGTTGAGGTGGTGCGGACCCATCATGCAGCCGATCGGCCGGACGGTGACCGCGGGATCGGACATCGGCACCAGGAAGATGGTCAAACCCGATTGTTTCCGGACGCCTTCGGTGAGCTTGGTGGTGCGGGCCAACAGGAAGCACCACTGCGCCATCGTCGCGTAGGACGTCCAGATCTTCTGCCCGTTGACCACCCAGCCGTCGCCGTCGCGGCTCGCGGTGGTGCGTAGGGATGCAAGGTCGGACCCGGCCTCCGGTTCGCTGAAGCCCTGACACCAGATGACCTCGCCGCGGGCGATGGGTGGCAGGTGGGTGCGCTGTTGCTCTCCGGTGCCGTGGCGCATGAGCGTCGGCCCCACCCAGTTGACTCCCATGTACTGCGCGCCCCGGGGTTCGTGATGGGCCCACATCTCCTCGCGCACCACGGTTTGTTCCCAGATCGAGGAGCCGCGACCGCCGAACTCCGCCGGCCATGACATGCACAGCAGGTCGCGTTCGGCGAGCAGGCGACAGAACGCCTGCGCCGTCTCGAGATCGGCGGGGTCTGCGGTGAAGGCGCCGAGGAAGTCCTCGGCGAGGTTCTGCTTGAGTAGGCGTCGGAGATCGTGACGCAACGCCGTTGCTGCGCCGCCTATTTCGAAGTCCACGTCGCGATCCTAGGTCAATCCTTATAAGGATGCCAGGGCAATCCTCATAAGGATGGTAGATTCACGGCCCGTGACACCTCCTGGAGTTGGCCGCACTTCTCGAGGGCGGGTGGCCGAGACCGTCGCCGCCGACCTCCGACAGCGCATCCTGAGCGGGACGGCCACGACCCATCTGCCCACCCAGGACCATCTGGTGCGGGAATTCGGCGTCAGCTATCCGTCGGTGCGTGAGGCGCTGCGGATCCTGGAGACCGAGGGACTGATCACCACCCGGCGTGGGAGCGTCGGCGGTGCGAAGGTGCACCGACCGGACCAGGCCTCGGCCGCGTACCACCTCGGACTGGTGTTTCAGGGCGCCGGCGTCACCCTCGGCGACCTGGCCCAGGGCCTGCTCCGGCTCGAACCCCAGTGTGCCGGCGACGTCGCGCGACGGCCGGATCGGATGACCGCCGTCGTGCCGGTGCTAATCGCCAACGTCGAGGCGTCGGCGGAGGCGGTGTCCGACGGTGTCGAGTTCACCCGCATCGCCAGGGAATTCCACGACCTGGTCGTGGCGTTCACGCCGAACGAGACGATGCGCTACGTCGTGCGCAGCCTCGTCGCGTTGTGGTCCGCCCAGGAGCAGCAGTGGGCCGAGGTGATCAGCAGCCGTGGGGGGTATCCCTCGCCGGCCGCCGCACGCGGTGCCGTTCGGACCCACCGCCGATTGGTCGACGAAATCTCCGCGGGTCGTGCCGACGAGGTGGAGCGCCTGGGTCGACGCCATCTCGCCGCGACGCAAGCACTGGTGCTGGAACACTTCACCGACGACGTCGTCGAGGCAGCTCCGGCGAGGGCCGCCCGCGTCACTCAGGTGGGTTCGGCACCACACCCCGGGCTCGCGTGAGGGGCAGATCGTTGTAGGTCGCGATGCCCGGTGCCGCGGCGACGACGGCGGGAATGGCATGGATGGGCGGCAGTGCGGTCATGATGTGGCCAAGCACCATGAACTCCTCGAGGGTGGTGGCCTCGAAGTACGGGGGCGGGAGGAAGCCGACCTGCATGCTGACCGTCGGTCGCCCGTCGACGGTGATCTTCCAGCCGTCCGGGCCGAGCTGCCAATCGGGTTCCAGTGACTGGCCCTTTCGCCAGCGCACGTTGACGTCGACGATGGTCTCGCCGGCCCTGATGCCCTTCCAGCTGGCATGGACACCGGCCACGCACCCGGCGGGGATGGTCCAGGAGCCGAGGTCGAGATCCTCCGTGGTCTGGGCATATTCGGCGTCGCAGCGGATCTCGTCGAGCTCGACGCCCAGTGAGTCGGCGATCAGCCGGACGGCCTCGCTGAAGATCGCGGTGCCCTGCGACGCCATCGGCGCCAAGTCGGGATCGTCGATGGGACGGCCGAATCCGACCGGCTTCTCGGTGTCGGGCGAGTCGTAGAAGGTGGTGTCCGCCGATTCCTGAATGGTGACCTTGTCGACTCGGTCGCAGGCATTCGCCGCGACGATGGCCAGCAGTTCGGCGAACCCGGGGCTGACACCCGACCCGAAGATCGTCGATCCGCCGTGCTTGCAGGCCTCGAGGATTCGATCGCGGCCGTCGCCCAGGTTGTGCCCGGTGATGAACGACGCGGTTGCCACGACGTTCACGCCGGCGGAGAGGATGCCGACCAACTCGTCGACGTTGGGCCACATCGCGTTGTACACCACGCAATCCGGCTTGAGCGCGAGGAGTTCGTCGACGTCGTCGGTGGCGGTGACACCCAGGGGCTGGCCGCCGACCAGTTCGCCGACGTCGCGGCCAACCTTGTCCTTGGACCACGCATAGCACCCGACGAGATCGAAGGCTGGATTGGCGGCGATCGCCTGGACGGAACTCTTGCCGACATTGCCGGTGTTCCACTGCACGATGCGATAGCTTTGGCTGCTGGGCACCCGCACAGCATAGGAACCAGCGGGCCGCGACGAAGTGGTTCTGGAGATATTCGTCCTCAGCGGTGCGTCACGACTTCCCGGGAGAACTCGTCATGGACGACGCGGCACGATTGCTGGAGATCGAGGCCATCAAACGGCTCAAGGCCCGCTACTGCCGTCATCTGGACATGAAGGACTGGGACCGGTGGCGCACCGTCTTCGTCGAGGACTTCGTCAGCGACACCAGCGAATCGGGTGGCACCGTGATTAGGGGCGCCGACCACTTCGTGGCCTACGTTCGCACGACGCTGGGACAGCCGTCGCAACCGACCGTTCATCAGGTCCACGCACCGGAGATCGACCTCGTCTCCGCCACGACTGCGAACGGCGTGTGGGCGCTCAACGACGTCGTCCAACTGGCGCCCGGGCTGAGCCTGAACGGCTTCGGGCACTACCACGAAACCTACGAGAAGGCCGACGGCGAGTGGCGGATCGCGTCCTCACGGCTGACCCGGCTTCGGGAGGACGTGGTCACTCCGCTCGTCTCGATTCGCGTCTCCGAACGGCTCAGACGGCTCGGCGCCACGACTGCGCGGCGGTTGGGACGGTGGGGCGGTGTTGACCGCCACCCCCCGTCGGTGCTAAGCAGGTGCTCAGCAAGTGGTCGAGTGCGGGTGTCGACCTCCATTGATCCGCCAAGTCGATGGCACGTACGGGATTTCACGAGCACTACACCTAGGAAGTCGAGGCCAGGATGACATTGCAGTCGGTGTTGGACGAGATTCGAGAACGCCCAGGCACGGGTGACGTCATCCCGATCATCGATCCTGTGACGGAGGAACAGATCACCGAGTTCACCGACTGCGGTGCCGAGGCAGTCGACGACGCGGTGACGCGCGCCAGAGCCTCCTTCGACGCAGGCGTGTGGTCGGGACTCCCCGGTCGCGAACGCGCCAAGATCATGTGGCGCATCGCGGATCTCATCGACGAGCACGCCGCCGACTTCGCCGAGATCGACTCGGCCAACACCGGCATGATGAAGCTGCAGTCGGAGATGGTGGTGCCCACGTGCGCCGAGTTCTTCCGCTATTACGCGGGATGGTGCTCCAAGATCAACGGCACCGCCTACGACGTCAAGACCACGGGCATCGCCGCCGACAGCTACGTCGACCTGCACGCGTACACGCTCAAGGAGCCCTACGGCGTCGTCGGGCTGATCTTTCCGTGGAATGGCCCCATCTTCAACGCGTGCGCCAAGATTGCGCCTGCCCTGGCTGCCGGCTGCAGCAGCCTGGTGAAACCCGCTGAGGAGACACCACTCTCGGCGCTGCTGCTGGACCGGCTGATCCACCAGGCCGGTGTGCCCGAAGGCGTCGTCAACCTCATCACCGGGTACGGCCACACCGCCGGCGCGGCGATCAGCGCTCACCCTGGCGTCGAGAAGGTCGCCTTCACCGGGTCGACCGAGGTCGGCAAGGAAATAGTGCGGGCCTCGGCGGGCAACCTGAAGAAGGTGATGCTCGAACTCGGTGGCAAGTCGCCGGTCCTGATCTTCGACGACGCCAACCTCGACCAGGCGATCTTCGGGGCGGCCATGGGCATCTTCGTCCACTCCGGTCAGGGATGCGTCTGCGGTTCGCGAATCTTCGTCCAGCGAGGTGTCTACGACCGCGTCGTCGAAGGCATTGCAGGCGTGGCGAACTTCATGAAGTACGGCGGGCCCAGCGAAGAGGGCGTCATGAGCGGGCCGCTGATCAGTGCCAAGCAACTTGATCGCGTGATGGGCTTCATAGACGAGGGCAAGCGTGACGGCGCCGAGGTGGTCACCGGTGGTCACCGGCTCGATCGGAAGGGCTACTTCGTGCACCCCACCATCCTGACGAACGTGGACCCCGGCATGCGGCTGTACCGGCAGGAGATCTTCGGCCCCGTCGTGTCGATCATCCCGTTCGACGACGAGGACGAGGCCATCGCGATGGCCAACGACACCGACTACGGGCTGGCGGGCACCGTCTGGACCACCAACATCAGCCGCGGGCATCGACTCGTCAAGCGGCTGCAGGCCGGGAGCGTGCAGATCAACTGTCAATTGATCTTCGATCACGACGTGCCGTTCGGTGGCTACAAGCAGTCCGGCTGGGGCCACGAATTCGGCAAGGAGGGGCTCGAGGGCTACCTCAAGACGAAGTCCGTCTGGGCTCAGCTGTAGGGGGAGGAGCGCGAAAGTCGGGGTGGGAGGGCCACTCTCACCCCGACATTCGTCGTGGGCTCAGTCGCTGGCAGGCAGTGGCTTGGCTTCCTTGACGGTCAGCGGTGTGCTCCCGATGCTCAAGGTGCCCGCACCGGCCTTGGTGACGAGCACCTCGGCGCCGGCGTCGTCGACGTAGCGCTTGCCCATGAGGGTCCCGTCGGCCAGACCCGGGTCGATCGTCAGGCCTGTGTCCACGTCGCCACCCACGGGCACCACCGGGGCTCCGCCCACCCGAAGATCGTCGAGGCTCTCGGCGCTTCGCACCACGATCACCTGGGTGTCGCAGACCTGACTCTGCAGACGTGCGCCGTTCTTGATCATGCTGACTCCTTGCTGTGGGCGTCTAGTTCGTCGACGAGCTCGCGGCGGAGCACCTTGCCGGTCGCGTTGGTGGGGAGTTCGTGGCGGAACACTACCCGGTCGGGGGTGCGGGATCCGCGGAGTTGGGCACGAACGTACGCCCGCAGATCGTCGGCGTCCGGCGTGGTGTCCGGCAGGGGAACGACGACCGCGACGATGATCTGCCCCCACTCGGAATCTTCCAAACCCACGACGGCGCAATGGCCTACCTGTGGGTGCTCCACGAGGACGTCTTCGATTTCGGCGGGCGCGATGTTCTCGCCACCGCGGATGATCGTGTCGTCGGACCGCCCGCCGAGGAACAGGTAACCCGCGTCGTCGAGCATGGCGCGGTCCTTGGTGGGAAACCACCCCTCGGCGTCGAGCAGTGAGCCGACGTCGGTGTACCGGCCCGACACCTGCTCGCCGCGTACGTAGAGTTCCCCCGTCTCGCCGGCGACCAGAACCGTGCCGTCGTCGGCCCGAATTTGAACCTCGACACCGGGCACCGGTCGACCCACCGACCCGAGCCTCCGCAGCGCGTCGGGGTCGGTCGCCGCGAGCGCATCGCGGTGGTCCTCCGGGGTCAGCACCGCGATGGTCGAGCTGGTCTCGGTGAGCCCGTAGGCGTTGACGAGCCCGACGCCGGGAAACGCGGCCGTGGCCCGGCGAACCAATGGCAGCGCCACCTTCGAGCCGCCGTAGGCGAGGGTGCGCAGGCTGGAGGGCACTGGGTACTCGGCTCCGGACTTCTCCAGGGCGTCGACGATGCGATCCAGCATGGTGGGTACCACCGTCGCCGACGACACCCGTTCCTCGCCGAGGAGGCGGAGCCATTCTCGGGCTTCGAAGTTCTTCAGATAGACGATCTTTCGACCGGCGTACAGGTTGGACAGCGCCGCGCCTACCCCGGCGACGTGATAGGGCGGCACGCAGACGAGGGCCGCGTCGCCTGGCTCGGCGGAGTCGAACTCGACCGTTCCGGTGACGTAGCTGGTGAGGTTGTTGTGCGTGAGTTCGACGGCCTTGGGCGTCGACGTGGTGCCCGAGGTGAACAGGACTACGGCCACCGCATCGGGATCGGCGAACCCCGAGGTGGGGTCGGCGACTTGGGCGGCGGAGAGGAAGTCGGTCGACGTGATCACCCGTTCGCCCTCGACGACGTGGCGGTAGTCCTCGTCGACCACGACGAGCGGGTCGGGCAGTCGCTCGACGAGTGCCCGGACACCGTCGCCCGACAGCCGGTAGTTCAGCGGAGTGACCGGGACGCTCGCGCCCGCGGCGCCGAACAGCAGCAGGGGGAGCATCTCCGCCCCGGTGCCGACGTAGGCCACGTGCCGGGCACCGGTCTCAGTGATGACGCCTGCGGCACCGTCGGCGAGCCGGCTGAGTTCGGCCGTCGTCCAGCGCAATTCGCCGGAGACCAGCGCCTCGCGGTCGGGCTGCGACGACTCCGCCATCTCCAGCAGCAGCGAAATGCTCACGGGGTCGAACCTGCCTGTGGCGCGTCGACGAAGATGTCCCACTTGGGGTCGTCGCCTCCCCCGTAGCCCGACAGGTCGGTGACACCCGACTCGGCCAGGACGTCGGCGTCGACGAAGCACCTGCCGTTCGCGCGAGCCGGGGGCATCGCCAGGATGGCGGTCGCGGCGTCGGCCATGATCTCGGGGCTGCGCGAGGCGGCCACCAGGGTTTCGCCGTCGGCGAGGTTGGACACCGCGGACGTCGCGATGTAGGTCTGCGGCCACAGGCAGCTGAAACCGATTCCGGCAGCGGCGTATTCCGAGGCCCAGCCGAGTGAGAGCAGTGTCATGCCGTACTTCGAGAGCGTGTAGGCCGGATGTGCACCGAGCCAGTGGGGACTCGTGTTCAGGGGTGGCGCGAGCGTCATCACATGGGCGTGGGATGACTTCCGAAGGTGGGGGAGCGCTGCCTTGGTCAGGAGGAACGTGCCCCGGACATTGACGTCCATCATCAGGTCGAACTTCTTCGACGACAGTCGCTCCGTGGGCTCGGTCGCAATGGCGCTGGCGTTGTTGACGACGACGTCGACGCCACCGAACCGTTCGACGGCCGCGTCGACTGCGCGCGTGACGTCCTCCTCGTTGCGAACGTCGCCGACGACGGCGAGTCCCTTGCCGCCGGCCGCCTCGATGTCGGCCACCGCGGTGTGCACGGTGCCGGGAAGCTTCGGATGCGGGTCACTGGTCTTTGCCAGCAGAACGGCGTTGGCACCGAGCCTGGCTGCGCCGAGCGCGATCGCCAGGCCGATGCCGCGGCTACCGCCGGAAATCACCAGCGTTCGGTCAGCCAGTGGATGCAGACTCGACATGGATCTCCTTGGTGTGCAATTGCCTCGCATGCTAGCGGACCGATAGTGGCATTCTCATTTTTGCAAGTGTAATGCTCTACCGCGTTCGGATCACGGTTTGGCTGGTGGGCGTCGATGTTGGCCAAGCGGTCCGCCAGGGTGCGGCAGGCCCCGATGGATACGCGTTCGCTGCAGGCGGTATTGGAATTCTCATTTTTTGCAAGTACGTTATCCACGATGAGCGAGCAAGCCGGCCCCCGGATAGAAACGCCGTCGGGCATCCCGCTGGAGGCGGTGTACGGTCCGGCCGACGTGGCGTCCGAGCCACCCCCGCCCGGCCAGTTCCCCTTCACCCGGGGCAACTTCGCGTCCGGCTACCGGGGGAAGACCTGGACCTTCCGTCAGTATTCGGGATTCGGTACGGCCGAAGAGTCGAACGAGCGGTATCGATACCTGCTCGGTCAGGGCGGCACCGGTCTGTCGGTCGCGCTCGATCTGCCGACCCAGTGTGGATACGACTCCGACGACGCCGAGTACGGCGAGGAGGTCGGCCGCGTCGGCGTCGCCGTGGACACCCTCGCCGATGCGGAGATCTTGTTCGACGGGATACCGCTGGACCAGATCAGCACCAGTTTCACGATCAACGGCACCGCCGCAATTCTGTTGGCACTGTATGTCGCGGCCGCTGAGAAGAAGGGCGTGCCCCGAGAGAAGCTCACCGGCACCATCCAGAACGACATCCTCAAGGAGTACGCGTCACGGGGTACCTGGATTTGGCCACCGGAGCCGTCGCTGCGATTGATTGCCGACACCATCGAATTCTGTGCAGCGGAGGTGCCGCGGTTCAACGCGATCTCGGTGGCCGGCGCGCACTTTCGGGATGCGGGCGCCAACGCGGTGCAGGAGATGGCGTTCACGTTGGCCGACGGCGTGACCTACTGCGACACAGTGGTCGAACGCGGCCGGATGACCGTCGACGAGTTCGCCCCCCAGATCTCGTTCTTCTTCTACACCCACGGTGATTTCTTCGAGGAGATTGCCAAGTATCGAGCGGGACGGCGCCGGTGGGCCACCATCGTGCGCGAGCGTTACGGCGCGAAGACCGACAAGGCGTCTATGTTCCGCTTCGGGTGCGTAGCGGGCGGGGTGTCGCTCTACGCGCCGCAGGCGCAGAACAACCTCGTGCGCGTGGCGTACGAATCGATGGCCGCCGTCCTCGGTGGCGTCCAGTCGATGTTCACCGCGGCGTGGGACGAGCCGTTCGCGCTGCCGAGTGAGGAGTCGGCGACTCTGGCACTGCGCACCCAGCAGATCCTCGCCTACGAAACCGGCGTGACGAAGGTGGTGGATCCGCTGGGCGGCTCCTACTTCGTCGAGGCGCTGACCGACGCAACCGAGGCCAAGATCGTCGAGATCATGGACGACCTCGAACAGCACGGTGGAATGGTGCGTTCCATTGAAGACGGCTACTTGCAGGGGCTCATCGCCGACGAGGCGTTCAAGATTCACCACGAGGTGGAATCGGGGGACCGGCCCGTGGTGGGGGTGAACAAGTTCGTCACCGACGAGGCCGCTCCCGACATCGACACCTACGAGCTCAACGCCGAGGGCCGCGATCTGCAGTTGAAGCGGCTGGCGAAGGTGAAGGCCGAACGCGACGGCGTCGCAGTGCGGGACACGCTCGCGGCGTTGTCCCGCGCAGCGGGTGGCAGCGAGGACAACCTGATGCACCGGCTCGTCGACTGCGCCAACGCCTACTGCACCGTCGGTGAGATGGTGGCCGCGCTGAAGGCAGTGTGGGGCGAGTTCCAGCAACCGGTGGTGTTCTGATGAGCGCGAAGAGGAGACACGCCTGATGGGTACCCGTGTGCTGGTGGCGAAGCCGGGCTTGGACGGTCACGACCGGGGCGCGAAGATCGTCGCGCGCACACTGCGCGACGCGGGATTCGAGGTGATCTACACCGGTATCCGCCAGCGCATCGAAGACATCGTCTCCATCGCGCTGCAGGAAGACGTCAAGCTCGTCGGGCTGTCGATCCTCTCGGGAGCCCATGTCGGTCTGACCACCCGGGTGGTCGACGCTCTGCGTGCCGCCGACGCGGGAGAGATTGCCGTCGTGGTGGGGGGCACCATTCCACAGACCGACGTGCAGAAGTTGCTGGACGTCGGCGCGGCGGCGGTGTTTCCGACCGGCACCTCACTCGACACGCTCGTCCGAGACGTACGTGCGCTGACCAAGAACGAGGACGACCTCTGATGCGCCTTGGCGTGATGATCGGCGCGGAGCGCGGAGACTCGGCCCGCAAGGTGCACAAGCTCGTCTCCGACATCGAGTGGGCCGAAGCCGCCGGGCTGGACACGGCGTGGATGCCGCAGGTGCCCAATGACTTCGACGCGCTGACGATGGTGGCGCTGATGGCAGGACGCACCACCAGGATCGAGCTGGGCACGGCCGTCGTGCCGCTGCAAGCGCAACATCCGATCGCGCTGGCACGGCAGGCGTTGTCGGTACAGGCACTGGCTGGCGGACGCCTCGCGCTGGGTGTTGGCCCGTCACACCACTGGATCGTCCGCGACATGCTGGGCCTGCCCTACGAGAAGCCCGCCGCCTACACCCGCGACTATCTCGAGGTGCTGCGCGCGGCATTCGACAATCCGGGGCCGGTCGACGTCGAGAACGACACGTTCACCGTGCACAATCCGCTGGATCTGCAACCCGTTTCGTCAATGCCGGTGCTGGTGGCGGCCCTCGGTCCGGTGATGCTGCGCATCGCGGGCGAGCACGCCGACGGCACGGTGCTGTGGATGGCCGACGAACGTGCCATCGGCGATCACATCGCGCCGCGGATCAACGAGGCCGCGGCGGCAGCGGGTAAACCCCCGCCTCGGATCGTCGCAGGCATTCCCGTGTGCCTGTGCGCCACCTCCGAGATCGACGCGGCGAAGGAGCGGGCGAACCGCATCCTGGCCGAGGCCGAGACGTCGCCCAACTACCAGAAGCTGCTCGACCGGGGCGACGCTCGCAACGTGGGCGACTTGTGTGCAGCCGGTGACATGGAGGACATCCTGCATCGATTCCGGTCGTTCGCCGACGCGGGTGTGACCGATCTATCGGTGCGCTTGCTGCCAATCGGTGACACTCGTGACGAGCTGATCGCGTCGAAGTATCGGACCAGGGAGATGATCGGCGAGCTCGCCAAGGCCGTGCAGTGAGTTCGAAGACCGGTCCGCTGGCGGGCATCCGCATCCTGGAGGTCGGCCACATGCTGGCCGGTCCGTATGCCACCATGATGCTTGCCGATCTCGGCGCCGAGGTCACCAAGATAGAACCGCCCGGCGGCGACATCTCGCGGCAGGTCGGAGACAGCTATTTCGCCAGCCTCAACCGGGGCAAGCGCAGCGTGTGCCTCGAGCTGGGGACCGATGCCGGACAGCGGCGGCTCGGTGAGTTGGTAGCGGAATCGCATGCGCTGCTGGTTAATCTGAAGCCGTCGGGGATCCGCAAGCTCGGGCTCACCTACGACGCGCTGCGGCGACACAACGAGAAGATCGTCTGTGTGGCGTTGACCGGCTATGGTCTCGACGCGGCCGATGATCCCGCGTTCGACTACGTGATCCAGGCCGCGACCGGGATCGCCGCGCTGACCGGAGAACCCGACGGACCACCGACGCTGCCCGGTTATTCGTCGGCCGACAACTCCACCGGCCTCACGGCGGCAATAGGTCTGCTCGCGCAGATCGTGTCGGGACGCGGCGGCCAGGTCGACGTGTCGCTGCGCGACGTGATGCTCTCGCAGTTGAACTACCGCGCGTCGGCCTACCTCAACGACGGCGTCGAACCGCGCCGTCATCCACACGGCGCACATTCGTATTACGTTCCGGCGCAACTTTTCGGCACCGCGAATGGCTATCTGGCGCTGTTCGTCACGCACGACGCATTCTGGCGCTCGTTCTGCGCGGAGGCGGGCATCGCGGGATTCCCGACGATGGCCGAGCGGGCGGCTCACCGAGAGGAAGTCCTCGCGGCGGTCTCCGCCGTCCTGGCGACGGATTCGGCCGTCGGTTGGGAGGCGCGGCTGCGGCCGCTCGGCATCCCGGCGGCCGCAGTGCGCACGCTGCCCGAAGCGCTGCGGGACACGCCCGAAGTCGTCATCCGCGCAGGCGAATTCGACCTCGTACGCAGTTCCATTCGCGTCGTCGGCTATGAGCCGGAGTATGGACCACCGCCGACGCTGGGTGAGCACTCCGCTGCAGAGGTTCAGTCCTCGTAGTCGACGGTGACGTGGCCGTCGTCGGGTACGGCTTGGCAGGTCAGTACGTAGCCGTCGGCGACCTCGTCGTCCATCAGTGCGTCGTTCACGCGCATCGTGGCGGTGCCCACGGTCAGTCGTGCCATGCACGTGCCGCAGTTGCCTGCCTCGCAGGAGAACGGTGGAGTCAGGCCACCCCGGCGAGCGCTCTCCAGGAGTGTCTCGCCGGGCCGCCTCGACACCGTCGTCGCCTTGCGGTCGAACAGAATCGTCACGTCCCCGGTGAGCAGTGGCTGCCCTGCGCTGCCGGACTGCGGGGTGGGTGCGGGGTCTGCGGTCATCGAGGCACTCCTGGCGTGGTCATTCTGTCCGTATGAGAATACTATTCTCATTTAAGAATAGGCTATTCTCGAACCGAGGCGGAGGCGGGAGGTCGGGCTGAGGTGGTCGAAGCGTCGCATGCCGTCGAGGCAGCCGTACTCGCTTTCGGCGATCGCCGGTATACCCGCGCCGAAGTCGACGCCTCGGTCAGCGGGATGGCCACGACGCTGGACCATCGAGGAGTGCGGGCGGGGGACCGCGTCGCACTCATGTCGTCCAACCGACCGGAGTTCGTCGTCGCGGCCCGCGCCATCTGGGCGCTCGGCGCGGCTGTGGTGCTGATCAGCACATCGTGGAAGAAAGCCGAGGTGGCACAGGCGCTGTCGCTCACCGGACCCTCACATGCCGTCGGCGACCATCCTCTGCTGTCCGAGCTAATGCCGATGCTGCACCTCGACGAACCCGTGACCCCCGGGTGCCGAAGATTCGACGCCGTCGACCCCGCGTCGGACGCCCTCTTCGTCTTCAGTTCTGGAACCACGGGCATGCCCAAAGCGGTCCGGCACACCCATGGCGCGTTCTCGACGGCAGTGCGACATTGGCGAGCGGCCCTTGCGCTGTCATCGACGGACCGCATTCAGATCATGACTCCGCCTTCGCACATCCTCGGCCTGCTCAACATCGCCACGGCGCTCGACGCCGGCGCATGGATCCGGCTTCATTCGCGGTTCGACGTGGACGTGATGCTCCGACACATCGAGTCCGATCGCATCACCGTCGAGATGGCCGTCGCTCCAATTGCATTGGCACTTGCCGCCCATCCGGAGCTCGAAAGCTTCGACCTGTCGTCGCTGCGCTACGTGATGTGGTGCGCGACGCCCGTGGCACGCAGTGTCGCCGACGAGGTGACCCGGCGTGCCGGGGTGCGCTGGGTGACGGCCTACGGCGCCAGCGAGCTCCCCGTGATCACGTGCAACGCACTCGACGGTGGACATCTGGACACCGTCGGTCGAGCCGTCCCTGGCGTCGAGATACGAGTGGCCTCGCTGCACACGGGCGACGAGGTGTTCTACGGCGAGGTCGGCGAGATTCAGGTCCGGTCGGCATCGGTGATGAGCGGCTACCTGCCCGACGAGGCGACGGCCGACGCCTTCATCGACGGGTGGTACCGCACCGGCGACGTGGGCTACCTCGACACCGAGGGTTGGCTGCGCATCACCGACCGCGCGAAGGAGATGATCAAGGTCCGCGGCTTCCAGGTGGCGCCCGCCGAGATCGAAGCCGTGCTGCACGAGCATCCCTCCGTCGGTGACTGCGCCGTGTTCGGCGTGCCGGACGAGGCGCACGGAGAGACGGTCGTCGCAGCGGTGTCGCGATGCGCCCCGGTGGACGCCGACGAGTTGATCCGGCTGGTCGGTGATCGGCTGGCGTCCTACAAGCGGCCGAGCCAGGTGCTCTTCGTGTCCGAGATTCCCCGCCTCCCGTCCGGAAAGGTGTTGCGCCGAATGCTCAAGGAGCGACTGTGGACGTCCGACTGACTTCCGAACAACGACAACTGCGCGAGGCGGCGGCCAAACTGGCCGACGACCTCGGGCCGGGGTCGGTCGCCGATCTCGACGACGACGGCCGCATCGCACGGCTCGAGAAGACCGTGCACTCGACCGGGTGGCGATCGCTGCGTTCCGACGAGGCGACCGGCGTCGAGGTCGCCCTCGTCGTGGAGGAATTCGCCAGGGGCCTCGTCGACGTGCCCTTCCTGTGGCCGGTCCTCGAGGACGACCTGTGCCACCGACTCGGTCGCGACGTCGCCGGCCCAGCCAGCCACGTCGACGCCGTCGACCTGACCAACGGTTTCGCCGGAATCGTCGAGTCGCCCAAGGAGCTCGAAGAATTGGGGGCCGAGAACGCGGCTCGCTGGCACGCGCTCGCACTGACGGCGACGACCGCAGATCTGGTCGGCGCCGCCCGCGGCGCACTCGCCCTGGCGGTCGACTACGCCAAGGTGCGCGAGCAGTATGGGTCGACGATCGGTTCCTACCAAGCGGTTCGGCATCTGTTGGCGGAGAGCCTCGCGTTGATCGAGGGATGTGTCAGCGTGCTGCGTCACGCGGCGTGGGCGGTCGACGAGCTCCCGGCGGAGGAGGCCGTCGAGGCGTCGAAGGTCGCCAAGCTCTACTGCGCGCGCTCGGCGCTGAACGTCTGTGAGACGTCGATCCAGGTTCACGGCGGGATCGGCAACACCTGGGAATGCCTGGCGCACGTATATCTGCGTCGGGTGCTGGTCGCGACGGAGTCGTGGCCGGTGAGACTGGAGGAGTTGACCATTGGACTTTCGTGACTCACCATCCGAAGCTGCGTTCCGAGAGCGGTTGCGCAGCTGGCTGATCGAGCAGAAGGGCAAGTTCCCCACCTCGGGTGACGAGTACTGGGCCAGGGCAGGAGAGTGGCATCAGGCGCTCTACGCGGCGGGGTTCTTCGGCACGACGTGGCCCAAGGAATATGGCGGGCAGGATCTTCCCGCCGTGTACGACGTCATCGTCGACGAGGAGATCGCCAAGGCCGGTGCGCCCGCGCGGCCGAGCCTCGGATACCTCGTCGTCGGGCTGAGTCATCATGGCGACGAGTCGCTTGCCAAGCGATTCCTTCCCGGCATGATCGACGGCACCGAACGGTGGTGCCAGGGCTTCAGCGAGCCGGGTGCAGGTTCGGACCTCGCGTCCCTGACCACCACCGCGGTCAAGGACGGCAACGAGTACGTCGTCGACGGTCACAAGATCTGGACCAGCTACTCCGACGTCGCGGATTGGTGCCTTCTGCTCGCCCGCACCGACAAGGACGTTCCCAAGCACCGGGGCCTCACGGCCTTCATCGTGCCGATGCACCAGGCCGGCGTCATGCAGCGCCCGTTGAAGATGATCAGCGGCGTGACGAAGGAGTTCGGACAGGTCGAGTTCGACGGGGCCAGGGTGTCGGCCGACAACATGGTCGGTGCACCGGGCGACGGGTGGAAGCTCGCGATGACCGTGGTCAGCCACGAGCGCGAACCGTCGACGCTGGGATTCTCGGCGCGATACGGAAAACTGGTGCGGCAGTTGGCGAAGCAATCGGACGGTGCCGCGTCCGATGAGCTGTCGTGGGCATGGGTTCAAACCGAGATGCTGAGGCTGCACGTACGGCGCCGATTGTCCGAGCAGATGGACGGCATCGCCCACGGACCCCAGGGGTCGCTCGACAAGCTCTTGATGACGTGGGTCGAACAGTCCGTGGGGCACGCCGCGCTGGCCACAGTTGGCACGGGTGACGAGGAGATGTTCGGGGCCTACATGTACAGCCGGGCCCAGAGTGTCATGGGCGGAACGTCGCAGATTCAGAAGAACATCATTGCTCAGCGCATTCTCGGATTGGGAGCCTAGGACGACAATGTACGACCTGCCAGCAGAACTCGACGTCACCGCCGACGGCGGACTTCGCATCATCACGCTGAACCGGCCCGCCGAACTCAACGCCGTCAACGACGATCTTCACGTCGGATTGGCGAAGGTTTGGGCGGCCCTCGACGAGGACGCCGATGCGCGGGCGGCGGTGATCACCGGCGCGGGCCGCGCGTTCTCCGCCGGTGGTGACTTCCACTACCTCGACGAGTTGCGCAGCAACGAAGTGTTGCGCCAGAAGACGATCAAGCACGGTCGTGAGTTGGTCATCGGCATGGTGCGGTGCCGCATCCCGGTGATCGCGGCGGTCAACGGACCCGCAGTGGGGTTGGGTTGCAGCCTGGCGGCTCTGTCGGACGTGGTCTACATCGCCGAGACGGCGTTCTTCGCGGACCCCCACGTGCAGATCGGGCTGGTCGCCGCAGACGGGGGACCGCTGGTGTGGCCGTCGCAGATCAGCCTGCTGCAGGCCAAGGAGTTCGCCCTCACCGGTGTGCGGATCAAGGCGCAGCGGGCCGTGGAACTCGGCCTGGCCAACCATGTCGCCGCCGACCCGCTGACCGAGGCTATCGCGTGCGCGAAGAAGATCATGGGCTTGCCGCAGCAGGCGGTGGAAGCCACCAAGAGGTTGATGAACATCCAACTCGAGAAGTCGGTCATGGCATCGCTGGACTACGCGAACCTCGCGGAGTACGTGTCGTTCGGGACCGCTGACTTCAACGACATCGTGGACGGGCTGATCGCGAAGGGATGACCCCCCGGCTCATCTCGGGGGGAAGCGCAGTGCCCCGTCGAGCCGGATGATCTCCCCGTTGAGATAGTCGTTCTCGACGATGCTTTGGGCGAGCTGGGCGTATTCGGTGGACCGGCCCATGCGCTTGGGGAAGGGCACCTGCGGACCCCAGTACTTCTCCAGTTGCTCGCCGGCCTGGCCGTACGCGGGGGTGTTGATCGTGCCTGGGGCGATGGTGACGACACGGATGCCCAGCGGTGACAGGTCGCGTGCCGCCACCAGGGTCATGCCAAGGACGCCACCCTTCGCCGCGGCATACGGCAGCTGGCCGACTTGGCCCTCGTAGCCGGCGATCGAGGCGGTGTTGACGATGACGCCTCGGCCGCCTTCCTCGAGCGGTTCGGTCTTGGCGATGGCGGCGGCTGACAGGCGCATCACGTTGAACACGGCCGTCAGGTAGAACTCGACGGTCTTCTTGAACCCGTCCAGGTCGAGCGCGGAGCCGTCCTTGCCGACCAGGCGACCACCACTGGCCGGGCCACCGTGGGTGTCCACCGAAATCCGCAGTGGCCCCAGGGATTCGGCTTCGGCGATGGCTGCCAGCACGGACTCCTCGGAAGTGGCGTCGGTCTTGACATAGCGAACGCCGAGTTCGCCCTCAAGCGCCGTGCCCTTGTCGTCGGCCATGTCGGCGACGACGACCTTCGCGCCGGCCGCGTGCAAACGCCGGACCGTCGCCTCGCCCAGTCCGCCGGCGCCGCCGACGACCAGCGCGGAGTTCCCTTCGATGTGCATGTGCCACCCTTCGTGCAATTATGACTCTCGAGCTATGAGAATATCATTCTCAAACGCGTCCGAAAGGGGACTGACCATGCCCGAAGCCGTGATCGTCTCGGCCCTACGCACGCCCATCGGAACCGCACTGCGAGGCACCCTGCGGGACACCGACGCCTACGTGCTCGCCGATCACGTCGTCGGCCACGCCGTCGCCGACCTCGATCCGGCCCAGTTCGACGACGTCATCCTGGGGGAGGGGCTCTACGGCGGCGGCGTCGTCGCGCGACACGCCGCCATCACCGCGGGGCTGCAGGGGGTTCCTGGACTGGCCGTCAACCGACACTGCGCAGCGGGCCAGGCGGCCGTCCAGACTGCGGCTGCGAGCATTCGCGCCGGCATGGACCAGCTCATCGTCGCCGGTGGAGTGAACTCGGCCTCCACGTCACCGCGGTTCACCCGACGGGTGAGCAGCGCAAAGGACGCCGAAAGCGTGGGGTGGTTTCCGCCGACGCATCCCGACAGCCCGGAAGCGCCGAACATGGACATGTCGATCACGGTGGGGTGGAATTCGGCGGTCCGGGCCGGGGTGACGCGCGAGGAAATGGACGAATGGGCGTTTCATTCCCACCGCAAGGCGATAGAGGCGATCGACGAAGGCCGGTTCAAGGCCGAGATCGTCGGCATCGACACGCCGCACGGGCATTTCGACACCGACGAACATCCGCGCCGTGACACCAGCCTCGAGAAGTTGGCGTCGCTCAAGGTCTTGCACCCGGAGATCGACGGCTTCTCCATCACCGCGGGCAACGCCAGTGGGGCCAACGACGCGGCCGCCGCGCTCGTCGTCGCCAGTGACCGGCTAGGCCTGCCCGCCCTGGCTACGGTCAGGGCATGGGCCTCGGTGGGCGTCGACCCCGCCTTCACCGGCCTCGCACCGGTCGAGGCAATTCCCAAGGCACTCAAGCGCGCCGGGCTGTCGGTCTCCGACGTCGACCTGTTCGAGATCAACGAGGCGTTCGCCGCGATGACGGTGGCGACGGTCAAGATGCTCGACATCGATACCGCCATCGTCAACGTCAGCGGCAGCGGTTGCTCGCTGGGGCATCCCGTCGCCGCCAGCGGCGCGCGCATGATCGTGTCGCTGGTCCACGAACTGGGTCGCCGCGGTGGCGGTATCGGCGTCGCCGCGATGTGCGCCGGGGGCGGGATCGGATCGGCGACGGTCATCGAGGTCGCGGCCCCGTAGGCTCGTGTCGATGACGATCGACGAGCTCGTCGCAGCGGCACGGGGCGGTTCGATTCGGGCGGCCGGCCGGCTGTTGAGCATGGTCGAAAGCAGCAGGCGCGACGAGCTTCTCGACACACTCGACGGCGTCGCCGTCCGAGCCGTCCAGGTCATCGGCGTCACCGGGCCGCCCGGCGCCGGCAAGTCGACGACCATCGCCGTGCTGGTCTCGGCGTACCGCGGACGGGGAAAGCGGGTTGCCGTGCTGGCCGTGGACCCGTCGTCGCCGTACAGCGGTGGTGCACTGCTGGGGGACCGCATTCGCATGGCAGCGCACGTCGACGACCCCGACGTCCTCATTCGCTCGGTCGCCACCCGCGGTCACCTCGGAGGACTCGCCGAGGGCGTGCCCGCCGCCGTCACCGTGCTTGCCGCACTGTCCTACGACGTCGTGCTCATCGAGACTGTCGGAGTCGGCCAGTCCGAGATCGAGGTCGCGGCGATCGCGGACCCCGCCGTCGTCGTGCTCAATCCTGGTGCCGGGGACGCCATCCAGGCCGCCAAGGCCGGCCTGCTCGAGGTGGCGGACATCGTCGTGGTCAACAAGGCCGACCGGGAGGGCGCGGACCAGACCGTCCGCGACCTGCGCGCCGAGACCGGCGTGCCAATCCTCAAGATCGTGGCCGCGAAGAACGAGGGCATCGCCGAGCTCGTGGAGGCCGTCGACGCCCACCTGCGCGCCGACGATCCCGCCCGCCGTGCCGCACGCGCGAGAGCCCAGGTGCTCTCCCTGGCGCAAAGCGTCCTGCGTTCCCACCCCGACCTCGACCACCTCGCGGCGGAGGTTGCGAGGGGTCGGCTCGACGTGTACTTCGCCACGAAGTCGCTTCTGCGCCTTGCCGATCCGGCCGACAATCCGTGATGAGAATGGCATTTCCGATTTAGGAAAGTCATGTTGTACGATTTCGTCAACACTTCACGCTTCGAGGAGGCCATCGTGCAGAAGGCAATGGATCCTGCGATCTCCACCTGGCCGGACGACGACCCGCAACTCATCGGCAGCCAGTGTGGGGCATGCGGGGCCACGGTGTTTCCCCGCCAGAGTCACTGCCCGAGATGCAGTCGGGCCGATACGACCGACGTCCTGCTGCCCCGACGGGGCACCGTCGTCGCATGGACGACTCAGGGCTTCCCGCCCGGCGCCCCCTACATCGGCCCCACGGGCAAGGACTTCGTTCCCTTTGGCGTCGGTCTCGTCGAACTGGGTGACGTCGTGCGCGTGGAAGGGCGCCTCACCGAAAACGACACGGCGAAGCTGACGTTCGGCATGGAAGTCGAGCTGACGATGATTCCGTTCGCGACGGACCCCGACGGCAACGAGATCGTCACGTTCGCATTCCGACCTGTTGAGGAGAAGTCACATGACGAATGACGTCGCCATCATCGGTGTGGGCATCCACCCGTTTGGCCGGTTCGACAAGTCCGCCGTCGAGATGGGGGCCGAGGCGATCCGGTCGGCGCTCGTCGACGCCGGCATTGCCTGGGAAGACGTGCAATTCGGCTTTGGCGGCAGCTACGAGGTGTCGAACCCCGACTCCGTCACCCGGCTCGTCGGACTGACCGGCATCACGTTCACCAACGTGTTCAACGCCTGTGCCACCTCGGCCAGCGCCATCCAGCAGACCGCCGACACCATCCGGCTCGGCAAGTACGACATCGGCATTGCGGTCGGATTGGACAAGCACCCCCGGGGGGCGTTCACCGACGATCCCGCCAAACTCGCGCTGCCGCAGTGGTACGCCGAGAACGGCCAGTTCGTCACCACCAAGTTCTTCGGGATGAAGGCCAACCACTACCTCCATCGGCACGGCATCTCCGAGGAGACGCTGGCAAAGGTGGCGGCCAAGAACTTCCGCAATGGTGCGCTCAACCCCAATGCGTTCCGTCGCAAGCCCATCTCCGAGGAGGACATCATGGCCTCACCGGTACTCAACTATCCGTTGCGGCAATTCATGTTCTGCGCCCCCGACGAAGGCGCCGCCGCCGTCGTCATGTGCCGCGGCGACATCGCCCACCGCTACACCGACAAGCCGGTCTACGTGCGTGCCAGCGAGATCCGCACGCGACGCTTCGGTGCCTACGAGGTCCATGCGACGTCCTCGCCGCTCGACGAGGACGCATCCCCGACGGTGTACGCGGCGCGCGCTGCGTATGAGGCCGCCGGGATCGGACCGGAGGACGTCGACGTCGCCCAACTTCAAGACACCGACGCTGGTGCCGAGGTCATCCACATGGCGGAGACCGGGCTGTGCGCCGACGGCGATCAGGAGAAGCTCCTCGCCGACGGCGAGACCGAGATCGGCGGCTCGCTACCGGTGAACACCGACGGTGGCCTCATCGCCAACGGTGAACCGATCGGCGCGTCGGGTCTGCGGCAGATGCACGAACTGGTGCGACAGCTGCGCGGCGAGGCAGGTGAACGCCAGGTGCCAGGTGACCCCCGGGTGGGGCTGGCACAGGTCTACGGTGCACCCGGTACCGCGTCGGCCACCATCCTCTCCTTGTGATCCGACAGTGAACCCCGTGGGGCACGGCGTCCGTGGAACCTGAAAGGCATGTGGCCCATGGCTGAGTACCGTTTCATCACCTACGAAACGTTGGACGAGGGCACCATCGCCCGCATCATGCTCAACCGACCAGAGCAGCGCAACGCACAGCAGCGCGGTCTGCTGGTCGAGTTGACCGAGGCATTCTTGGCAGCCGAGGCCGACGACGCGGTGCGGGTGGTGATCCTGGGTGGAAACGGCCCGATGTTCTCCTCCGGTCACGACCTGGGTTCGAAGGTGATGATGCGGGAGTATCAGCCCGGCCCGGACCAACATCCGAGCTTCGGCGAGAACGGCGCCACCCGGGAGGGCGCCGAGAAGTTGATGCTGCAGGAATGGCACCACTTCTTCGAGAACACGCGCCGGTGGCGCAATGTTCGCAAGATCACGGTCGCCCAGGTGCACGGGGAGGTCTACGCCGCGGCTCTGATGCTCATGTGGGCTTGTGACCTCATCGTGGCGGCGGAAGACACGACCTTCGCCGACGTGGTCGGCACCCGGCTCGGCATGTGCGGGGTCGAGTACTTTGCGCACCCCTGGGAGTTCGGTGCCCGAAAGACCAAGGAGCTCATGCTCACCGGCGATTCGCTCTCGGTGGACGAGGCTCATGCACTTGGCATGGTCTCCAAGGTGTTTCCCCTCGAGCACCTGGCCGACCGCACGCTGGAATTCGCTCGACGGATAGCGAAGGTCCCGACGATGGCTGCCCTGCTCATCAAGGAATCGGTCAACCAGACTCAGGACAATCAGGGATTCCACAACGCGCTGAACGCGTGCTTTACGCTGCACCAGCTCAATCACAGCCATTGGTCTCAGGTGCACGGCGGCGGGTTCCCGGTGGCCAACGAGGCCGATGGCCTGCCGAATTGGCGCGAGGCGCCGCCGATCGTGGCCGCCGCGAAGGGCAGGGTCAGAGACTAGGACGCTGGCGGCGGGTCACCATGCGCGAGACGGCCGGTCTGGCGCATGGTGTCGACGGACGCCCGCTACTTCAGGCAGCTGCCCGCATCGATCGGTAGCGTCACACCGGTCAGGTAGCGGCCCTCGTCGGAGGCGAAGAACAGGACGGCGTTGCTGACGTCGACGGCGTCGACCCAGGGGATCGGCAACGTGTGGAACATCTGGCAGATGGGCGCCATGTCGTCGGCACCCGGGTTCTCCAGATCGGGTCGGAACATCTTGAACGTCGCGTCATTGTGCAGCATCTGGGTGCTGACGTGAGTGGGATGTACGGAGTTCACGCGAATCATGTGCTGGCCCAATTCCACTGCGAACGTGCGCATCAGGCCGACGACGCCATGCTTGGCTGCGACGTAGTGTCCGGTGTGGGGGTATGCCTTCAGCCCGCCGACCGAACTCGTGAGGATGATCGATCCGCCTGCGCCGCCGGCGATGACGTGGGGGACGGCGGCCTTGACGGTCTTCCAGACTCCCGTGAGGTTGGTGCCGATCATGTCGTCCCAGTCCTCTTCGCTGGTCTGATCCAGCGTCTGACCTCCGTTGCCGATACCTGCATTGGCGACGACGATGTCGAGCCGTCCCAGCTGCTCCACACCGCTGTCGACCGCCTCCTTCAAGGCCGCATAGTCACGCACGTCTACCTCGGCGGTGACGACCCGCCGATTCAAATTCTTTACCAGGTCGGCAGTTTCGGCGAGATCCTCGGGCGTCGAGGCGGGGATGCCGTCCGGTGCGGTCATCGGCTTGCATACGTCCACGGCGATGATGTCGGCACCCTCCTCGGCCAGGCGTACCGCGTGGCTGCGTCCCTGACCTCGTGCCGCGCCGGTGATGAAGGCGACCTTGCCCGCTACCCGTCCAGCCATTTGTTCCCTCGAATCCCTCGGTGAGTCGCACGTGCTGTGCACTTGCTCAGCACTCTGTCACCGCAAGAGTCGTCGTGTCAACGGTATGCGGACTTCACGTGCTCTCGAGATCTGCTGAATCAGAGCGAAATTGAACGAGAAGGATCCGTGCCGGAATGCGGCACGCGGACGAGCTACGCCTCGGCTGCGAACCCGTGCGACACGAAGTCCCACACCTCGTCGGCGGAGATGGGGGTCGTCGCGATGTCTTCCGAACCGCTGCTCTGCGCGACGAACATCACGGTCTGCATGGTCATCGCTGCTATCCGCTTGGGATTAAGGCTGGAGCGGAGTTCGCCTGCCGAAGCGGCGTCCTCCATCAGCTCCGTGAGCAGGGCCACCAGGGGCGCGTGCGCCACTTTGACCTCGGACGGATGCGTAACCAGCAGGCGCGGTGCGAAATCGGTGAAGAGGGGTCGCTTCGCTGCCGGGTCGGGTCGGGAGGACTCGAACAACAGCTGGACGGCAACCTTGAGTCGGTCCAGTGGATCGGTGTGATTGGCGGTCGCGGCGCGAATCTGCTCGGCCGAGCGGCTCAACGCGTCCTCGAAGAGGGCGAGGAGTAGTTCGTGCTTGCCGTCGAACTGCAGATAGAAACTGCGAAGCGACTGCCGTGAGCGGTCGACGACCTCTTGCACCGTGAAGTCGGTGCTGCCCTTCTCGATGATGATGGCCTGAGCCGCGTCCAGGAAGCGTTGTACGCGTTGCGCCGCGCGCACTTTCGCCGTCTTGATGGAGCGTTCGACCGCGCGCTGCTTCCAGGCCGGTTCTTCGCTGGGGCTAGTCGTCATCGACGCCTCTGACGTGGGCCGATTCGGGAGAACATGGATGAACTGTACCGGAGAACGGCACTGAACAGTGCGCCACGCCCAATCTTGGCCCTTGTGTCAGAGATTGTAACTTTCCCACAATGAGAATATTATTCTCTCAACGTCCGCAAGAGAAGACTCGCGGCGAAGTGCGAACGGAATCTCGTGCAGCTCACCTTTGATGACGACGTCGAGGCCTTTCGCTCCGCATTCGCCGCCTTCCTCGACGAACATGCCCCATCCGACGCCGACGCCGTCCGTCGACCGCACTCGTCGGCACACATGCCGGAGTGGGCCCGCAGGTGGCAACGTCTGCTCTTCGACAACGGCTGGCTGGTACCGGGGAATCCGCCCGCCTTCGGCGGTCGCAACGCCACGCTGATGCAGCAGTACGCGCACCAGACCGAGTTGGCCCGGCGGCGGATGGTGTCGAGCTTCAACCCGCAGGGTGTGGGCATCGTCGCCGCATCTCTGTTGACGTTCGGCACCCCCGAACAGCAGGAGAAGTGGGCGGTGCCCATACTCCGCGCGGAGATCACCGCTTCCCTCGGCATGAGCGAACCGGGCGCGGGATCGGACTTGGCGTCGCTGCGCACCACCGCGGAACGAGACGGTGACGACTTCGTCGTCAACGGGCAAAAGGTGTGGACCTCCGGCGCCCACGAGTCCGACGTCATCCTGACCTTCGTCCGAACCGACCCCGCGGCGGTCAAGCACGGCGGCATCAGCGTCCTGCTGATCCCGACCGATTCGCCAGGCGTGACGTGCCGGCCGTTCGCATCCGCCGCCGACCGCGGCGACCTGGACTTCAACGAGGTGTTCTTCTCCGAGGTCCGGGTGCCGGCGGCCAATCTCGTCGGTGGGTTGGGCAAGGGGTGGGGCGTTGCGACCGGATCGCTGGGCCACGAGAGGAACATGTTGTGGCTCAGTTATGCCGATCGGTTGCAGGACCTGGTCGACGACTGGTGCCCGACTTCGGTACTCGAGCGGGATCAGTACGCGACGTTGGTGATGGACGACCATGCGTTGCGGCTGATGGGCTCCGCAGCGCTCGCGCGCGCAGCCCGCGGTGAGGAGGACGTTGCCGCATTGTCGGTTCTCAAGGTTCACGGGGCCGATTCGGTGCAGGCCGCCACGGAACACGCGTTGTCCGCCCAGGGCGCAGAGGGGCTTCGGCAACCCGGCATGTCGGCGCCATACGTGCCGCTCAACCACGACCACTACTCGGGCAGTTGGGCCGACCGCTACATCCGATCGTTCGCCGGGACCATCGCCGGTGGCACCTCGGAGATTCAGCGCAACATCATCGCGCAACGCGTCCTCGGGCTCCCCCGCTAGCGGGTCGTCGATGCTGTGCCCCGAGCCGTGGCTACAGTTCGGCCAACCGCGGCACCGAACCACGGGCCCGCAGACCGGCGCCGGCCTTGATGGTCAATTCCCGTGAGCTGCCGAGCAATCCGTCGATCACCAGCACGCGCTTCACGTGATGGTGAAGCTCGTGTTCGGCGGTGAAGCCGATACCGCCGAGCACCTGCTGGCAGTTTCGGGCAGCGGTCAGAGCGGCCCGTCCCGCGGCCGCCTTGGCGAGCAGCGCCGTCAGATCCGGGTTGTCGACTCCCGGCAGGGTCAGAGTCGCCTCGGCGCCCTCGACGGCCACCAGCGTGTCGGCCAACCGGTGCCGGATGGCCTGAAAGGACGCGATGGGCTTGCCAAATTGCACCCGGTCCAGAGCATGCCGACGGGCCATGTCCAGCATGGCCCGTGAACTGCCAACCAGCCACCAGCCAAGTGCGCGTCGAGCCTCGGCGAGACGCAGCAATTCGCCTTCCTCCACTCGGCGCAGCGGCAGCCCGCCCATGACGGTGCCCGCCACGTCCACTGCCCGCCGGTCCCACACCACTTGAACGTTGCCGGCGAAGGGCATCGCGGGGGTGCCACCAAGCTCGCGGCGGCTGGACTGCAGAACCACGTCGTTCAGAATTGAGGCGTGCGAACCGGTTTCGCCTAGAAGTCGAAAGACCACCGGTACCGTCGCTTCGGCCGAATCGGTGAGCATCTCGGCCCACCCCAGCTCGGCGAGCGCATCGTCCAACTCGACACCGGAGGCCGACAGCATCGTCTTGCGCAGGGTGTCCTCGAGCATCTTGAGCGATTCGGAGTCCATTGTCATTCCCTCCCCAGGTCGAGCAATCGGCGAGCGATGATGTTGCGCTGCACCTCGGCGGTGCCGCCGTAGACCGTCGACGCCCGGGAGTAGAGGTACTCGCTGCGCCACGCCGTGTGGTCGAGATCGATTGCCCCGGGCAACAAGTCGTACACGGTGTCGTAGAGCCGCTGCTCCGCACCGGCCAGCAGCAATTTGTCCACCGACGTCTCCGGACCCAACTTGACCCCGTCGCCGAGCCGTCCTTGGGTGGCCACGGAACGGCAGCGGAGCGTGTGCAGGGCGAGATACGCTTCGCCCATGTCGCCGTCGACGTCGCGGCCGAGATCCTTGACGTCCACGACCAGCGCGTCGAACCTCGAGTACAGATAGGCGATGCGCTGCCAGAAGCAGGTCGACCGCTCATAGGGCAGCAGGTCCATGGCGAGTTGCCAACCGTCGCCGGGGTTTCCGAGCATGCGGTCGGCGGGCACCACGACGTCGTCGAAGTAGACCTCGCAGAATTCGTCCACGCCGTGCATCGTGCGCAGTGGGCGGACGTCGACTCCCGGGCTGTCCAGGTCGACGAAGAACGCGGTGAGTCCCTGGCTCTTCGGGGTGTCCGTGCCCCCGGTGCGGGTCAGCAGGATGCACTTGGACGAGAACTGCGCGTAGCTGGTCCATACCTTCTGGCCGTTGACCACCCAGGAGTCACCGCGTTGCTCGGCTCGGGTGCTCAGGGAGGCCAGATCACTACCGGAGCCAGGCTCTGAGAATCCCTGACACCAGGTTTCCTGCCCGGAGAGCAGACGCGGCACCATCTCCGCGGCCAACGCGGGACTCGCGTAGTCGATCATCGTGGGTGTGAGCACCTCGAGCATCGAATACGGGCCCGGTTCGTCGAGGCGCCGGCCGACGATCTCCTCGCCGACGACCGCCCGAAGAATCGCGGGTCCCCCGAGGCCGCCAGCCCGCTCGGGCCAGCCCCATCGCATCCATCCGGCGTCGTAGAGTGCGCCGAGGACGCGTGCGTGTTGGGCCTGGTGGGCTTGCAGCGAGTGGTCGGCTGGGGGAGTCAAGTCGTTGTCCTCGAGCCACTTTCGCAACCCGGTCCGACACTCGGCGACGCTGGGGACGCCGGTGAACGTCGTCATCCTGCCTCCGGCCTGCCGATGGCGTGCGGACGGCCCGAGTCGTGGTCGCCGTTGCGCCGGATGAACGTCATGGCGCGCGTCTTCAGGCGCCATCCGTCGTTCGTGCGGAGGTAGGTGTCCCGGTAATAACCGATGCGCATGTCGTGCGTGGAGTGCTCGACGAAGCACAGTGGTTGGGTACCGCTCGCGGTGTCGGAGCCGTCCTCGAGGTCGACCAGTGCCGTCCCTGTCATGAACAACCCGCTGGGGGCGGCCGCGACGAGCTCGGGAAACCGCGCCAGGGTGTAGGTCGAGCCGAATGCACTGTAGGTGCCGTCGGGCGTGAAGACCGTGACGAGTCCCTCGACGTCGCCCTGGGTGATGGTGACCGCGTACTTGGCGAGGAGCTGGTGTATTTCGACGAGGTCGTCGGTGCGCGACGGCCGGGTGCTAGGCGTTGTCATGTCGGAAGACCTTTCCGCCCTTCATCACGAAGTCGACGTGTTGGGTGACGCCGATGTCCTGCAGTGGGTCTCCCGGTACGGCAATGATGTCCGCCAGCAGGCCTTCGGCGATGCGACCTCGGTCGGTGACACCGATGAGGTCCGCGGCGACGACCGTCGCGGCCCGCAGTACGGCCGCCGCGGGCATGCCCCAGTCGACGAGGGTGACGAGTTCGTCGGCGTTGCGGCCGTGCGGGATGGCGGGCGCATCGGTGCCGACCGCGATCTTGGCGCCGGCCTCATACGCTGCGACCAGCGACGTGCGGGCCTTTGGAAACATCTCGGCGGCTTTGTCCTGCAGCGCCTTCGGTGCTTTCGACACGTCCATCGCCTCAGCCAGTCGCCGGGTGGTGACCAGAAACCGGTTGTTGTCCACCAGCATCTGAATCGCTTCGTCGTCCATCAGAAAGCCGTGTTCGATGCAGTCGATGCCGACCGCGACGGCGTGCTTGACGGCCTCGGCGCCGTGGGTATGGGCGGCCACGCGCAGTCCGCGGCGGTGCGCCTCGTCCACGATGGCTGACAGCTCCTCGTCCGAATAGTGTTGCGCACCAGCCTCCCCAGTCAAGGACATCACTCCGCCGGAGACGCACACCTTGATCAGCTGGGCGCCGTGCTTGATCTGGTAACGGACCGCCTTGCGAATCTCGTCGACGCCGTTGGCGATGCCCTCCTCGACGGTCAGCTCGAGCGCACCTGGCATGAAGGCGGCGAACATCGTCGGGTCCAGATGTCCGCCCGTCGGGGTGATTGCATGACCCGCGGGAACCACGCGCGGTCCGTCGATCCAGCCGGCGTCGATGGCCTTGCCCAGGGCGACGTCGAGCAGATAACCCCCGGTCTTGACGAACAGTCCGAGGTTACGCACCGTGGTGAATCCCGCTCGCAGTGTGCGACGCGAATTACCCACGGCACGAAGGACACGAGTTGGGGGGTCGTCCTGCACCTGGGACAGTCCGGGATTCTCCCCGCGACCGCCCATCAGCAGGTTCACCTCCATGTCCATCAGGCCCGGCAGCAGGATGGAGTCACCGAGGTCGAGCACCTCGTCGTCCGGGCCCTGCGGAAGGTCCCCACCGATGCCGACGATCCGGTCGCCCTCGATCGTGACGACGGCGGGCCGGATCACCGTGCCGGCGTCGACGTCGACGAAACCCGCGGCCTTCAGGGTGAGCACGACTAGACCACCGGCTCCTTGATCAACTGGATGTAGGCGGCACCGCTGTCGAGCACCCGCGGCTGCTTCCACACCTCGATCGGAAAGCTCACCATGACGATCGACTGTCCGAGATGCACCAGTGCCTTGGCGTCTTCCGGCATGCCAGCCAAGGGAAAGCGCGCGTCGACGTAGACCATGATGTCCTCGAGTCGGGCCATGCCGGCGTCGTACAGATCCTGCATCTCTTCCATCGTCGACGCGAGACGCTTGGCGTAGCGCTCCTCCTCGGTCGGCAAGCACCATTCCGAGAACCGCTCGAGATCGGCGAACTCCGCGGGCAACTTAGACACGAGAGGCCTCCTTCTCGTCGGTCGCGGCGGCGTGCACGCCGTTGGTATGGGCCAGTGACGCCTTGTACCGATCCACGTACTGATGTGCGGTCATGTGCAGGTGCCGCAGCAGGATCTCCTGATCGCACAGCGGGAACTCGGTGACGGCGCGGGTGCCGATCTGCGTCTGCGTCGCCTCGAGAGTGTTCGCATCCTGGAACGCGTACTCCTTGAATGTGACGGCGGCCAGCTCTTGAGAGAGCCTCTGACGCAGGTTCTTTGGCGGCACGAAGTACAGATCTGCCTCGAAGACGTGCGAGTCGACGCCGGTGGGCCAGTAGTTGTACGTCAGGTACCAGCCGGGTGCCCAGAACAGCAACGTCCAGTTGGGGAAGAACTCGAATGAGTCGGTGCCCCAGGTCTTGTGCCGGCCAGGGTTGATGGCCGGCGGCAGCTCGTCGGGCAGGACGCCCTTGATGTCCGGCCGGTCCCACGGGCCGAACAGACCGCTGTGCAGGATCTGCTCGATCGGCTTGACCATGTTGATGTCCTTGGGCGGGGACATGCCACCCCACGACGACACCATCGAGTGATCGCCCTTCAGGTCGTAGGCGAGCGCCTCGAACCCAAACTTGGCCAACTTCTCGGCCTCTTCCTTCTCCGCCTGCTTCATGTGCAGGATCGGGGCGTGGTAGAACTCGGTGAAGGCGTCGATGAAGAGCTTCCAGTTCGCCTTGACCTTCGAGCGATAGCTGTAGTGCTCGGTCATCTCGTGGAACGGGTAGCCCTTCAGGCCCTCACCGAACTCACCGAGGTAGTCCACCAGCGGTTCGGCGTCGTCGTCGAAGTTGACGAATATGAAGCCCTCCCAGACCTCGCAACGCACCGGCTTGAGCGGGTAGTCGGCCTTCTCGACGTCGAAGAACTCGCCCTCCTGCTGGATGAAGGTCAGGTCACCCTTGAGGTCGTAGCGCCAAGCGTGGTACTTGCAGACGAACTGTCGGCAGCTTCCCGAGACCTCTTCACCCGGAAAGTCGTTCCACACGAGCTTGTTTCCCCGGTGGCGGCACATGTTGTAAAAGGCGCGAATGGTGCCGTCACCGTCCTTGTTGACGATGATCGACGTTCCCGGACCGACCGAGGGCATCTCACGGGTGAAGTAGCTGCCGGTCTTGGGGAGCAATTCGACGCGACCGAGATGCAGCCACGTCTTTCGAAAGATGGCCTGCTGCTCGAGCTTCCAGTGCTCCGGGTCGATCGAGTCGGTGTAGTCGACCGGTGCGGTGCCCAATTCGGGCCAATTCTCGGTCCAGCTACCCGCCGCGGGTTTGGGGAAGAATGCCACGCGATCAGTTCTCCTTCTTGGGTTCTACGCCGAATGTGTTCAGGGCCATGGCCAGCATGTGGTAACCACCCACGGTGAACACGAAGTCCATGAGTTGGTGTTTGTCGAGGCGTTCGGACAGCGCAGCCCACGTGCCGTCGGAGATGCGTGCGTCGTCGACCAGTTCGTCGGCGGCCGCGAAGACGGTGCGGTCGAATCCGTGGGCGGCGTCGACCTGCTGGACCGCGGCGATGTCGTCGGCGGTCAAGCCCGCGTCGGTGCCGATCTCCACGTGCTCGTCCCACTCGTAGGCGCACGACGTGCGATGCGCGACGCGCAGGATCGCCATCTCCCGGATGCGTGCGTCCAGCGAGGAGCGCATCAGCAGGTAGAAGCTGAAGTTCAGGAAGGGGCGGGTGAGGTCGGGATGGTTGACCAGGGTGCCGATCGCATTGCCCGCAGCCGTCGGATTTCGGCGCTCCTCGGGCATCATCCGCAGCGCGCCCAGTACGGCGTCGTCCCACTCCGCTGCCGGCAGCGGTGGTATGCGCACGGCGTCTCCCTTCGACGAACGGCGGTCTCTCGCCACGCACGAGAATAGCATTCTCATATTTGAGTAATACATTTCCATGTCTCGTCAAGAACGTCAACGGCGGGGGATTCATCCCGGGCCGCGGGCCGATCGATCGGTGGGCGAAAACTGCAGGCGCCGCCGCATATCGCAGCTGAGGTTAGTTGATTCTCCGATGACGAGAGGATAGTTTTCGTGCATCGGGTCCGCGCGATCGGCGATCTTCGGCGCGGGCCGTCCGGTCGGCAACCGACGAGCGCCGGGTGGAACTGGCGATGGACGACGAACGCGAGCATCTTCGACGAGGAGAGTTGTAGTGACCGGTGGGATGAACTTCGCACTTACCGAAGATCAAGAACTGATCCGCAAGTCCGTGGCGGAACTGGCCGCGCGTTTCGACGACCAGTACTGGATGAACAAGGACCAGGGTCACGAATTTCCCCAGGAGTTCTACGAGGCCGTCGCCTCCGGCGGATGGCTCGGGATGACCATTCCCGAGCAGTACGGCGGGCACGGTCTCGGCATCACCGAGGCGACGATCCTCGCCGAGGAGGTGGCTCGTTCCGGTGGCGGGATGAACGCTGCCAGCGCGATCCACATGTCCATCTTCGGCATGCAGCCCGTCGTGGTCTTCGGCTCCGATGACATGAAGGCCGCGACCCTGCCCAGAATCGTCGACGGCGACCTGCACGTGTGCTTCGGTGTCACCGAACCGGGTGCCGGCCTCGACACGTCGCGCATCACCACCTTCGCCAAGCGCGACGGCGACTCCTACGTCGTCAACGGACGCAAGGTGTGGATCTCCAAGGCCATGGAGTCCGAGAAGATCCTGCTGCTGACGAGGACCACGCCGTATGACGACGTCACGAAGAAGACCGACGGGCTGTCGCTGTTCCTGACCGACCTCGATCGCAACCACGTCGACGTGCGGCCCATCAAGAAGATGGGGCGCAACGCGGTCAGCAGCAACGAGTTGTTCATCGACGACCTCCGCATCCCGCTCGAGGATCGAATTGGCGAGGAGGGGCGGGGGTTCGAGTACATCCTGCACGGCCTCAACCCCGAGCGGATGTTGATCGCGGCCGAGGCGCTGGGCATCGGGCGTGCCGCGCTGGATCGCGCGGTCAAGTACGCCAACGACCGGGTGGTCTTCGATCGCCCCATCGGCATGAACCAGGGCATCCAGTTTCCGCTTGCCGATTCGTTGGCGCGCCTGGACGCCGCGGAACTGGTCCTACGCAAGGCGACGTGGCTCTACGACAACGGACAGTCCTGCGGGCGGGAGGCCAACATGGCCAAGTACCTCTGCGCAGACGCCGGCTTCGACGCCGCGGACCGGGCCCTACAGACACACGGAGGCATGGGTTACTCGGAGGAATACCACATCTCACGATTCTTTCGCGAGTCTCGGTTGATGAAGATCGCCCCGGTGAGCCAGGAGATGATCCTCAACTTCCTGGCCTCCAAGGTGCTTGGCCTGCCAAGGAGTTACTGATGGCCGTGAATCCGCTGTTCGACCTCACCGGCCGTTCGGCGTTGGTGACGGGCGCTGCCGGCGGCATCGGTTCCGCGGTCGCGCGAGCGCTCGCCACAGCCGGCGCGTCGGTTCTGGTGACCGACCTCGACGAGGACGCTGCAGCCGCCGTCGCCGGCGGAATCGTCGAGGGGGGCGGCGTCGCCGAGAGCGCAGGACTCGACGTCGCCGACCGAGGCTCCGCCGATGCCGCGGCTGAGAAGGCGGCGGCGATGACCGGGGGCGTACTCCACGTGGTGGTCAACAACGCGGGCGTCACCGCACCGGCGATGTTCGCCGACATCACCGAGGACAACGCCAGCCGTCTCGTCGACGTTCACGTGATGGGCGCGTTCCGGGTCACCCAGGCGGCGCTGCCGTTCCTGGCGACCGACGGTACCGGGCGCGTCGTCAACGTCACCTCGGCGGCCGGCATCACCGGCACGCTCGGACAGGTCAACTATTCGATGGCCAAGGCCGGCCTCATCGGGTTCACCAAGTCGCTGGCCCGTGAACTGGCCCGCCAGAACATCCTCGTCAACGCACTGGCGCCGTTGGCGGCCACGCCGATGACCGAGACCATCCGCACCAACGAGAAGTTCTCGGCGACCATGATGCGTCGAATCCCGTTGCAGCGTTGGGCCGAACCCGACGAGATCGCCGGTGCCTTCGTCTTCCTGGCCTCCGACGCGGCGTCCTACGTCACGGGCCAGGTGCTGCCCGTCGACGGCGGCATGGTGATGTGACGGGGGCATCATGACCAACCCGGGGCCCCTCGCGGGCATCACGATCGTGGCCTTGGAGCAGGCCGTGGCCGCGCCCATCTGCAGCCGAGTGCTCGCAGACTTTGGCGCTCGCGTGATCAAGGTCGAGAACCCGGTCGTGGGAGACTTCGCCCGCGCCTACGACGACGTCGTCAACGGACCCGGCGGACTAGGCGCGCACTTCGTCTGGTGCAATCGCGGCAAGGAGTCGATCACGCTGAACCTGAAGTCGGCGAACGGGATCGACGTTCTACATCGACTTCTCGACGGGGCTGACGCCTTCGTGTCCAATCTCGCGCCCGGTGCGACGGCCCGACTTGGACTGGGGCGCGCAGATCTCACCGCCCGTCACCCGAATGTCGTTCCCGTGGAGATCGACGGCTACGGACCGGGCGGCCCCATCTCGCACAAGCGCGCGTATGACCTTCTCGTGCAGGCGGAATCGGGCTCCTGCGCGGTCACGGGTCACCCGGGCCTGCCTGCCAAGCCTGGGCCGGCGATGGCCGACTTCACCACCGGCCTCTACGCGGCCCTGTCGATCATGGCCCTTCTCGTCGCCCGCGGAGGACGAACCGACGTTCCCGCGCCGGCGGTGGAGCTGAGCCTGTTCGACGTGATGACCGACATCATGGGCTACCAGCTCACCTACACCCAGCACACCGGCGTGGACCAGGTACCGCTGGGAGTCGGGGCACCGGCCGTCGCGCCGTACGGCTCGTTCCGCACCGCCGACGGTCACACCGTCGTACTCGGCACCACCAACGATCGTGAATGGCAACGCCTGGCCAGGGACGTCATCGAACGACCCGACCTGGCCGACGACCCTCGGTTCGGCACGAACGCCGACCGGTGTGCTCATCGTGACCTCCTCGATGAGGCCATCGGAACATGGTGTGCCACGCGTGATCTCGCGGACGTGCAGAAGATCGCGGACGACGCAGGCATCGGCAACTCCCGATTCAACCTGCCGAGCGAGGTGGTGGCACACCCGCAGCTGCGGGCGCGGGATCGCTGGCGCCGCATTGGCTCGCCCAAGGGCAGCATCCCCGCGCTGCTGCCACCGCCCGTGATCGACGGGTACGAGGCACCAATGCGCGCCGTGCCGGGACTTGGGGAACACACCGATCTCATCCTCGCCGAGTTGGGTCTCACGAGTGACGAGATCGCCGCGCTGCGAGACGAGGGCGCGATCGGCCCGGCATACCCATGACCGACGAGCCAGTCCTGCTCGTCGACGACGCCGGCGGCGTGCGCACCCTCACCCTGAACCGTCCGCACCGCAAGAACGCCCTCGACGCCCGCTCGTGGTGCGAGCTCGCCGATGCGTTGCGCGCCACCGCCCGCGACCCCACCGTTCGCGTGCTGGTGATCACGGGTGCGGGCGGAGCCTTCTGCTCGGGCGCCGACATCGCCGCCGGGGATGACGTGCACCCCCGGTACAAACTGCAACGGCTCGGCGACGTGGCGCTCGCCCTGCACGAGCTGTCCGTCCCGACGGTCGCCAAGGTCGCCGGGGTCGCGGTGGGTGCTGGCTGGAATCTTGCGCTCGGTTGCGATCTGGTGGTGGCCACTCCGGAATCGCGGTTCAGTCAGATCTTCGCAAAGCGCGGACTGTCGGTGGATCTCGGAGGGTCGTGGCTGCTGCCCAAGCTCGTCGGACTGCAGCAGGCCAAGCGCTTGATCCTGCTGGGGGACATGATCGATGCCGACGAGGCTCGGGCACTCGGTCTGGTGACCTGGGTGCGCCCGGCCGACGAGATCGACACCTTCGTCGACGATTTGACGGGTCGACTGGCGGCCGGGCCGCCGTTCGCGCTGGCGCAGAGCAAGGCGTTGGTCGACGACGGAGCCAGCAGCACGCTGCAGCAGGCACTCGCGAACGAAGCCCGCGCGCAGCCGGGAAACTTCGCCACGACGGACGCCGCCGAGGCGTACGCCGCATTCGCCGCAAAGCGAGAACCGAATTTCCTTGGTACGTGGGCGGTTCCGCCCCGACCGTCGCCGTCGGGCTCAGCGTCCGACCCCACCGAAGGGAGCTCTAGTGCGCCGTGACCTGTTCGACGACGACCACGAGGCGTTCCGCGCGCTGGCTCGCGAATTCGTCGAGAAGGACGTCGTACCGCACTACCCCAACTGGGAGAAGGGCGGTCGCCTTCCGCGCGAGGTGTTCGAGAAGATGGGTGAGCTGGGTCTGCTGGGCATGGCGATTCCGGAGGAATTCGGCGGCGGCGGCATGCCCGACTACCGCTACGACGTGATTCTGCAGGAAGAGGCGGCGCGCGCCCTGGTGACGCTGTCCACGGTGCGCACGCAACTCGAGGTGATTCTTCCGTACTTCTTGCACTATGCGAATGCCGAACAGCGCACGCGGTGGTTCCCCGGTCTGGCGTCGGGCACACTGCTGTCCGCCGTGGCGATGACCGAGCCGGGCACCGGCTCGGATCTGGCGGGCATGCGAAGTACCGCGGTTGCCGACGGCAGCGACTACGTCCTCAACGGTGCCAAGACGTTCATCACCGGCGGCATGCAAGCCGACCTGGTGGTCGTGGTGGCACGCACCTCCACCGATCCGGACGACCGCCGCAAGGGTCTGACGCTGCTCGTCGTCGAAGACGGCATGCCTGGGTTCACCCGGGGGCGCGAGCTGGAGAAGATGGGGTGCAAGGTCCAGGACACCGCGGAGTTGTCGTTCGTCGACGTACGGGTCCCCGCGGCCAACGTGCTCGGCGAGGTTGGCGAGGCCTTCGGTTATCTCGGCCACAACCTTCCGCAGGAGCGGCTCACGGTGGCGGTCGGGTCGGTCGCTCAGGCGCGGTCGGCCATCGCCGCGGCAATCGACTACACGAAGCAACGCAAGGCCTTTGGTTCACCGGTGGCGTCCTTTCAGAACACCAAGTTCGAGCTTGCGGCGTGCTCCACGGAGGTCGAGGCGGGCCAGGCGATGCTCGACCGTGCGGTCCAATTGCACGTCGAGGGCGAGCTGTCCGCAGCCGACGCGGCCAGGGTCAAGTTGTTCTGCACCGAGATGCAGCAGCGCGTCGTCGACCGCTGTCTGCAGCTGTTCGGCGGCTACGGCTACATGATGGAATATCCGATCGCGCGGCTGTACACCGATGCTCGAGTGACTCGGATCTACGCGGGTACCAGCGAGGTCATGAAGGTCATCATCGCCAAGTCGCTGGGTCTGTAGCCCGACCCGTACGACGACCGCCACCCGCCCGAAAAGAGACCCTTGTCACATTCGTCAAACCTACCTACTGTGTGTTCACTAGGTTGGTTTGGCGGCGGGGGCGTGGTGAGTGATCGGAGTCCGGTGACCATTGTCGAGCAGCAGGCGCCGCGTCCCTACGCGTCGCTGTTGGCCAAGGGGGAGGACCGCAGAGTCCGCATCCTCGAGGTCGCCGAGCGGCTGCTCGCGCGCAACGGATGGCGCAACACCTCGCTCGCGCAGATCGCGAAGGAGGCGGGCGTCAGTACGGCCGGTCTGTTGCACCACTACGCCTCCAAGGAGCAGCTGCTCAACGCCGTTCTCGACGCACGTGACGCCGACGACGACCAACACGCGGACCGCACGGGCGACCTCATAACCGAGATCTGCCGGGTCGCCGAACGCTTCGACCGCCAGCCCGAGCTGATTGGCACCTTTACGGTGTTGCTCGCCGAGAACATCGCCCCCGACGCACCGCTGCACGACCGTCTGGTCAAGCGGCAGCAAGCTGCGGTGGGCATCGTGACCGACTTCATCCGACGCACGCAGAATGCCGGCGTCTACCGCCCCGACTTCGATCCGGCCATCAAGGCCGTCGAAATACTCGCCTTCATCAACGGAATGGAGTCCGCATGGCTACTCGACCCCTCGATACCCCTGGTCGCCGTCTTCGAGGGGTACGCCCAGACGCTGGCCAGGGATTTCGAACCTGGGGACAGGAGCGCGCCATGAGGTACCGGTTGGACGTGGTGGGTCCCTCGGTCCGCGATGTGGTCACCTTCGCCGGCGGGTTCGTCGTCGACCGGGTGATGGCCGGCTGGGACGTCACGGTGCTCGTGGACGGTGCGGAGGATCTCCGGGCCTTGGAGATCCTGGGCGTCGAGCTCCAGGATCTCGAGGGGGCATTGACGATGTGGGCGGACCGGCCCCATCCGCACACCGTGGCCGTGGCGGCGGAGATGTTCGCCGCCGACGCGCGGGTCCGCCGCGGCGTGCTCGAGGCCCTCGACCACGGACTGACCGAGGTGACGCTCTGGGGTGAGCGTTGTCCGGCCGAACTCGACGACAGCGTGGATGCGGTGCACCATCGACTGAGCGCTGCAGCCCGCGCCTTCAAGGCGCAGGCACTGGGCGCGATCGGATCCGCAGGCGTCGACGTCGGTGACTCGGAGACATTCCGTTGCGGCGCAATGCTTCAGCCCTCGGTGGCGGCGGATCTGATCCCGGCTAGCTGACCCACGGTCCGGCGGCTGCGTCTACGCGCGGTCTCGGGCTGCCGCACGCGTGAGGTAGTCGATCTGCAGGTGGGTGGCGTACAACACGAGCGGGGGGAGCACGATGAACGGGACGTTCTCGGCGATGAACTTGAAACCGAGGCCGTAACCTCCCTGCCCAATGTCGCCGAATCCGGCGCCCACCTCCGAGATGAAGTACACCGCGGTGCTGCTCATCAGGATGGCCACGCCCGTGAACGTGAACCACAGGCATCGAAGGCGCGACTCCGTGGCGAGGTGCGTGCGAATCAACTGCGTCCACATGACGAACACCATGATGCCGGTGAGCACACCCACTACTTCCAGCGCGAAGATCCACGGGTTGCCGCTGACGTAGCGCGTGTCGGCCAGGCCGTACTGCCACCACAACCACTTCCAGCCGGGGTCGTCCGTCGGCGCCCACAGGCCCAAGGGATGGCCGATCAGGAAGACCAACTCGTAGCCGATCTGGCTGCCGGCCGTGTAGGGCAGGTAGAAGAGCACGAGTTCGGCGGCCTTGTCGAGGCGCGTTCGGTTCTCACCCGGCGCGTCCCAGAGGATTACGAGGGGCAGCAGGAGGACGGGAACGCCGAAGATTAGGTTCACGACGATGTCGGTGGTCAACGTCGGGGCGATGACGCCGACGTGCACCCCGATGGTGACCACGACGAACACGGCCGCGGTGAAGAGGCCGGTACCCAGGTAGATCCGTCCGCGATGCGGCGCGACCGGCCTCGCGAAGTTCGTCTCGCGACGCGGCGCGGGAATGGTCTCCGCCGATTCGCCCGCGTGCTGGCTCATCGTGGCTCACCCGCATCGAGGACCGACGGC
The DNA here is from genome assembly GCF_025823185.1 of Mycobacterium yunnanensis. Classification (GTDB taxonomy): domain Bacteria; phylum Actinomycetota; class Actinomycetes; order Mycobacteriales; family Mycobacteriaceae; genus Mycobacterium; species Mycobacterium yunnanensis. The sequence continues at coordinate 428,296 of NZ_JACKVK010000011.1, read as the reverse complement.
CGACGTCGCGCCGGACGGCGATTGACGGCCGGACGCTGGTGTGAAAATGTTATACGCGACATAGGAGAATCATATTCTCGTTCGACGAGATTGCGGAAGCGGAGCGCTCATGGCGGAAGATCTGACGTCGGTCGACTTCTTTCGGGATGACCGACTGGTCGCCGATCCGTACCCCTTCTACGCCGCGCTGCGGAACAAGTGCCCGGTCACCCGGGAAGACCATTACGGCGTCACGATGGTGACGGGCTGGCAAGAGGCGGTCGACGTCTACAACGACGCGGACACGTTCTCGTCGTGCATCTCGGTGACGGGGCCGTTTCCCGGCTTTCCGGTTCCCCTCGAGGGTGACGACGTCACCGATTTGATCACGAAGCATCGCGACGACATTCCCTTCAGCGACCAGTTGCCCACGCTGGACCCGCCGACGCACACCAATCACCGTGCACTCTTGATGCGGTTGATCACGCCCAAGCGTCTCAAGGAGAACGAGGACGCGATGTGGCAGATCGCCGACGACGTCCTCGACGAGTTCATGGCCCCCGGCGCAGGTGACTTCATCTCCGGATTCGCCGCGCCGTTCACGCTGCGTGTCATCGCCGACCTGCTGGGCGTCCCCGAGGAGGATCGACCCGAACTACTCGAGCGGCTGGCCCGGGGCACCCACGGAAGCGGACTGGGCAACGCCGACAAGGCGATGACCAAGACGCCGCTGGAATACCTCTACGACATCTTCGGACAATACGTAGAGGACCGTCGCGCCCAACCCCGCGACGACGTGCTGACCGGACTCGCCACCGCCACCTTCCCCGACGGCACCATGCCCGAGGTCGGTGACGTCGTCCGGGTGGCCACCAACGTCTTCTCGGCGGGGCAAGAGACGACGGTTCGACTGCTGAGCACCGCGATCAAGGTCATGGGGGACCAACCCGAGATTCAGCAGCGGTTGCGCGACGACCGCAGTCTGCTGGGCAACTTCATCGAGGAGTGCCTGCGTATCGAGAGCCCGGTCAAGGGTGACTTCCGGTTGTCGCGCGTGCCGACCGTGGTCGGCGACGAGAAAGTCTCCGCGGGAAGCACTTTGATGGTCGTCAACGGCGCCGCCAACCGCGACCCGCGCCGTTTCGACAACCCCGACGACTTCGATCCGGACCGCAAGAACGCGCGTCAGCATCTCGCCTTCGGCCGCGGCATCCACAGCTGTCCGGGTGCGCCGCTCGCGCGAGCCGAGACACGCGTCGGCCTCGAACGGCTGCTCGACAGGACGACTGACCTGCGCATCAGCGAGAAGCACCACGGGCCGGCGGGACAGCGCAACTACCGATACCTTCCGACCTACATCCTGCGCGGGCTGACCGAGTTGCACGTCGAGTTCGACGCCACGTGAGGGTCACCGTAGACGAGGATCGGTGTGCGGGGCACGGCATGTGTCTGACGCTGTGCCCGGAAGTCTTCGATCTGACCGACGACGGTTGGGCGGTTGCCGTGCCCGAAGACGTTCCCGAGAGTGTGGAAGCCGCCGCGCGCACGGCCATCGAGAACTGCCCCGAGCGGGCAATCCGCGAGATCAACTGAGTCGAAGGGAGATCGAGGATGTCCGACGAGCCAAAGGGTTACGTGATCCTCACCGAGGACGTCAAGGACCCAGCCGGGATGGCCGAGTACGGCAAGGTGGCCCGCAACGCGATGTCGACCGCCAAGCTGTTGGCGTTCAGCCCAGCCGTCGCCACCCTGGAAGGGCAGTGGCACGGAACCCAAACTGTCCTTCTCGAATTCGAGTCGGTGGACGCCGCCAAGGAGTGGTACTACTCCGAGGATTACCAGCAGGCAGCGAAACTTAGGCGGGCCGCGGCCGACTGCCACGCGGTCGTCATCTCGGGTCTGTGAGGCGCGGCGCCACCACACCGGCGGCGGCATCGAGAATGCCCAATTCTGTCCCTCGGTCGGCCGCGATATTGCGAACTACGGCAACGTCCTTGGCGACGAAGCCACCGACCGAGGCGATGAAGGCGTCGACCGAGGCCGCCGTGGCGATCATCGCCAGAGCCCTGCTCCGTGAACTGCCGTGGGCCAAGGCGTCGAGCAGGGACGTCTCGGCAACGCCGAGGTGCGTGCCCAGCCGCACCGCCTCGGCGACCAAGCCGATCTGCGCGGCGAAGAGGGTGTTGTTGACGAGCTTGACGAGTTGACCTGCGCCCGTGACGCCGACGTGCAGGATGGGGTCTGCATACGCGCCGAGCAATGGTCGCAGCCGGTCCACGGCGGTGTCGTCCCCGCCCACGTACACCGTGATCGACCCGGCCGAGACGTCGTGTGGACCGCCGCTGACCGGCGCATCGAGGACCGCGATGTCGGGTCGCCGGGCCGCCAACGCCCGTGCGGTGTCGGGACTTCCGGTGGTGTGCAGGACCAGGCAGGACTGCGGCTGCATGGCGGCCAGCAGACCGTCGTCGACGCACACGCCACGGACCTGCTCATCGGTGAAGACGGCGACCACGACGACTTCGGCAGCAGCGGTGACGGATCGCACGTCGGTAACGGGGTTGCCGCCGAGGTCGGCGATCGCCCGCGCCTTCCCTTTGTTGCGGACCAAGACGTTCACTTCGTGCCCGGCGTCGACGAGCCTGCGCACCATTGGGGCGCCCATCCGTCCGGCACCCACGAACCCGACGGTCATCCGCGCGGATGGTCCATTGCGGCCAAGGCACCGTCGGCAACGCTGAAGACGGTGCCATGGGGGGCGGATGCGCCGTCGGCGAGGCTGGCCGCGTGCCGGACGTCCTTCTGTAGCAGGGCCCCTGCGATCGGCGCGAGGGAGGACAGCGTGCCACCGGCCCGGACCATGCTGTCGACGGCCTTGCTCGCCGCCGATCCTCGTGCCAACACTTCGCACAGGGCCGTCCGCGGGACACCAAGGGCCTCACCCAGTTCCAGGGTGCTCAGCGCCGCTCCGAGGTTCGCGCTGAACAACAGGTTGTTCAGGATCTTGGTGACCTGCCCGCTGCCCACCGGCCCGAGGTGGACGACTGGGTCGGCAAACGTCGTGAACACGGGTCGGCACTTCTCGACGTCCTCCTCCCTGCCGCCGGCCATGACCAACAGAGTTCCGTCGGCGGCTGCCGGGCCGCCGCCGCTCACCGGCGCGTCGACCACTGAAACACCATGCCCGGCAACCTGTTCGGCAATGGTCCGACAGGTGTCCGGGTGCACGGTGCTGTGAATAGCCACGATGGCGCCCGGTGCGAGTCCGGCCAGCACGCCAGTGTCGCCCTCGAGGACCTGACGGACGTCGTCGTCACCCACCACGCAGATGCACACCAGGTCGCTGGCCTCGGCCAACTCGGCGGGGGAGGACGCGACCCGCGCCCGAGTGTCGGCGAACGGCTCGACGGACTCTGGACGACGACCCCATAGGGTCAGCGGGTAACCGCCCTCGACGATGCGGCGCGCCATGGGCGCGCCCTGGCTGCCCAATCCGATGAACCCGACGCGCATCACGGTGCCTCCATTTCGTCGACGTTCCTCGTGCAATGGTCGGCGAAGGACAGCACCCTTCGGTGATATTCCACGGCCGTCGACCCGACGCTGAGATTGTGCCCGCTGCCGCCCATTTCGTTAACCGTCACGCTGGGTGACCCGGTGAACAACGCGGCGATGTCCGCTAAGGCCTCCGGCGTCGCCTCCCATACGCGCTCGTATTCGGCGACGCTGAACTGGACGGGGACGGTGACGAGCGCGGCGGCGGCGGGGAAGTCCCGGTCCGCCCAATGGGTGGTGACGTCGGCCTCGTAAGCGGCGCCGGGCGCGGACAGCTGACCACTGAGCACCTCGGCGGGATACAGCCCGGTAGGCTGCCACAGCAAGTCGCGTAACCCAGCCGGTCGTGACGCCGTGGTCGCCTGGCTGATGGCCGCCCGTACTCCTGCGGCGAAGCGCGTCCCCGTGCCCGCCAGCTCCACTCCGAGGACGTCGTCGCGGGTGTGATTACCTGCCATGCGCAGTCCCAACTCGCACCCGGAGGAGTGGGCCATCACGAAGAGCCCGGCGCCGCCGTCGCCGGCGACGATCGCGTCGACCGCGCCGAACGCCAACTCGGTCCTCCGACTAGGGTCCGTCATCTCGTCTTGGTACAACGCCGAGGCGCCGTAGCCGGGCCGGTCGAGGGCGATCACCGTGAATGCCCGGGACGCGGCAGCCCGCATCAACGACAGTCGCGGGTGCCCGGGGCAGTCGAAGTACCGAGCCGTGACTCCACCGCCGTGGACCGCCACGATCACCGCGCGCGGTTCCGGTACCTGAATGGTCAGCGCCGACATCGGAATTCCGTCGACCATGATGACGCGGGTGCGGGGCTCGGAGTTCACGATTCGGTCCTCAGCAGGATCGCGCCACTTGGGGTGAGGCCGCCGGTGCTGACCACCGCGGTCCTGGCGTCGGCCACCTGACGTTCGCCCGCCTCGCCGCGCAGCTGGGTGACCGCCTCGTGGATGAGGCCCATGCCGTGGGTTCGACCGTGTGACAGCTGGCCGCCATGGGTGTTCAACGGAATGGCGCCGTCGCGGGCGATCGCGTGGCCGCCGTCGAGGAAGTCCTTGGCCTCGCCGATACCGCAGAAGCCCAGCGCTTCCAGCCATGACAAGCAGTTGAAGGTGAACCCGTCGTACAGCTGTGCGACGTCGACGTCATCGGGCCGCATGGTGGTCCTCGTCCACAGGTGCGCCGCCTGTCCGAGAACCTGGGGCTCGTGGGTCATGGTCGACTGATCCCAATCGGTGCGCTCGACGATCTGCGTGCCGACCGCTTCGAAGAGCACCGGTGCGTGCGGCAGGTCGCGGGCCGCGTCGACGGCCGAGACGATGACGGCCACGGCGCCGTCGCACGGCACGTCGCAGTCGTACAGTCCGAACGGCGTAGTGATGAACCGGGCGCCGAGATAGTCGTCCATCGTCATCGGGTCCCGATAGATGGCCGTCGGATTCAGCGTTGCGTTGGCGCGCTGATTCAGTGCGATCCAGCCCAACGTCTCGCGGGTGGTGCCGTAGCGGTGAAAGTGCCGCTGCGCGTTCAGTGCCAGGGTGTGCGCGGCGGAGGTGGCGCCGAAGGGCACCTGCCAGCTGGTGGTGCGCGCACCACCCGGGGGAGATGCCTTACCCTCCTTCATCAGCTGGGCGAAGGTGGCTTCCCACAGGGTTCGGAAGCACAGCACGTGGCGGGCCATGCCGGTGGCGACCGCCATCATCGCCGCGATGACCGACCCCCCGGGGCCGAAGGTATCCATGCCGCCGTTGATCCACGTCGGCTTCAGTCCGAGGGCCCCCTCGAGTGCGCTCACCCCGCCCTCGCCCATGCCTGCGACGTCGAGCCCCGGATAGGTCGACAATCCGTCGATGTCGTCGAAGGTCAGGCCGGCGTCCGCGACCGCCTCCTCACAGGCCTCGATCGTAAGGGCCAGCGGCGGCACCATCAGTCGGCGGCCCAGGCGAGAGGCACCAATGCCCGTGATGGCCGAGTGATCCTCGAACTTGGTCGTGGTGAGCATCGGACGCACGTGGCGGGAAAAGTCGCGGGGGTCGATCTCGTCGACCGGCTGGGGCACGGGGGTGTCGTCGGAGGAGGGTCGGAACAACGGCAGCCAGACGTCGGCAAGTTGCCGGAACACCACCTCGACGGGTTGACCGAGCTCGAGATCCTCTGGCGCGCAGTCGACGATGTTGGTGGTCAACCGGACCCTGGGATCCTCGGCGACGGCGACCTGTGCGACGACGTAGGGCGGTGGTAACTCCGGGAAACCGAAGCGGTGGTTGACGGTGAACGCCGAGAGGCTGGCCCGCCCGGACAGGGTTCGAACGCCCAGATCGGTACTGCGGCAGTACCGGCAGATCGGGGCTGGCGGGTGGATCAGCGCTCGACAGGATTGGCACTCCTGCAGACGTAGCCGACCGTCGGCGCCTGCGGTCCAGAAGTATTCGTTGGCTACGGTGACTTGAGGCAAGGGGCGCCCCGGTGCGTCGGGCACGTCAGATCGCCGTCCGCTCGGGTTGGGTGTCGACTTCGGTGATCGCGTGCACGGGGCAGTCCAAGATGGCGCGCCTGACCGCGTCGCGGTCGGTCTCCGGCACCGAGCCGTTGCCGATGAGGGAGGCATAACCCCAGTCGTCGAGCGAGAACGACTGCGGCGCATGCCGTGCGCAGGTGCCGAAACCGTCGCACACCGTCCGGTCCATGCGGATCTTCATCTACAGTGCCTCCACTTCGAAGGGCCGCCGTGCGGTGAACGCACCGGCCCGGCAGGAGTCGCATTCTGCAGCAAGGTGGTTGGAGACCACCTGCGGAAAGTGTCGTAGCACGGTGGCCGCCACGTTCGTGGCCGCGTCCAGCGTGGCGCAGGCACCCCGCCCCCGCAGGACCACCGACCACCGCTCCAGGCGTACGAGATCCTCGGGCGTGGCCCGGCCGTCGCGGAGTGCGGTGGTCACCGCCGACATCGCCGCGGTGCCGTTGAAACAGGACCCGCACTGCCCAGCGTTCTCCCGGTCGAAGTACGCCATCACCGACGCCGCGACGGCGACGGGGCACTCGTCGGTGAGGACGGCGACGGCTCCACAACCCAGCCCGCTGCCCAGCCGGCGCATCGACTCGTGGTCGAGGGTGGCGTCGAGGACGTCGGTGTTGAGCAGGCCCGTGAAGTAGCCGCCCATCAGTACACCGGTGACGCCGTCGGTCGACACGCCATGGTGGTCGAGCACGTCGGTGAGCGCCACGCCGTGCGGCAGTTCGTAGAGCGCCGGTGGTAACCCCGCCCCGCTGACGGTTGCCAGGAAGGTTCCAGGTGAGGCCGACGTACCGACTGCGCGGTAGGCGTCCGCGCCATGCCGCAGGAGGAACGGCAGGTTGGCGAGCGTCTCCACGTTTGCGACCACGGTCGGATGCCCGCCCACGCCCTGCTCGAACGGGCGTGGCGGTTTGTCCGTGGGTTTGGGCGGGCCGCCGTCGACCGCTCGCACCGCGGCTGTCTCCTCGCCTGCGACGTAACCCCCCTCTACGGTCACCACGTCGACGGGAACGTCGACGCGAGCGGTCGACAGGGCGTCTCGCAGGGCGTCGGCGGAAGCCGTGTCCGAGAGATATAGATGAGCCCGCTGGGCGGAGACGATGTGCGCAGCCAGTCGGACGCCGTCGAGCACCAGGTGGGGCCGGTGGCGCATGAGCCATTTGTCCTTGGCCGAAGCCGGTTCTCCCTCTTCGCCGTTGGCCAGGACCATGGTGGGACGACCGGCGCGGCCCGCGTCGCGGACGGTCCGCAGCTTGACGGCGAACGGGAATGCGGCACCACCGCGACCGAGCAATCCGGACCGGTCGACCTCCTCCAGCAGCGCGTCGGGGTCGTCGAGTCGTCGATATCCTCCGGCGTCGCCGTACTGCTCGAGATCCTCGAGTCCGGCGGTGGTGCGCAGCAGCCGGGGCGCGATGCCCGGCCACGACATCGCGTTCAGTTCTCGCGCCATTGCCGTCATCGGTGTCCCTTCGTCGTCGGCGCGGATAGGGTGTCGGACGTGAGGACTGCGGTGGTGCGGGTCGACGTGGATCCCACCGCGCGGCTCGAGTCCACCCCGCTACGCGAAGCCATGGTGTCCCTGCACGCCAAGGCGGCCGCGATAGGGGCCGAAGTCGTCGACGTGGACCTCGCGGCCTTGCCGCCCAGCCGCCGCCAGGTCGAAATCCTCATTGCCGGCGACGACGCCGATCGACTGAAGGCGACGGCACTTCGACTGTGCGACGACTCCTTTGGCGTTCTCGGGGCGACGCCGGCGGCGGGGGTGCTCACCTATGTGAGCCGGGGTACCGACGACGACGCGCACGGTGTGCTCGAAGGGCTGGGGCTGCGTGGTGAGGTCGACCGTACTCACGACGCCCGCGGTTGGGACGTCGTGACGGTGACGTTGCCCACCGACGCCATGGCGCGGGTACCGGAGAGTCGGGTCCAGACGGCGTTGGAGGCCTCGTTGAACTGTGAGGTCCATATCGTCACCCGGTGAGCGCACCGCCTACCTGCCGAGGAATTCGAGGATTGCGGGCGCGGCCTGCACCCATGTGTCGAACAGACAGAAGTCCGTGCCGCCGCTGGCGGCGAACTTCTCACCGGCCCGCTCCCACGCGTCCTCCGGCCATGGCGGATCGATCAGCACCGAGCCCTTGATCAGACAACTCACCTCCAACGATGTCCGCTTGGGGTGATCCCAGTCGTCCTCGCCGCCGCGAATGATCAACGTGGGCACTGAGATGTCGTCGAACGAGCCGTCTTCCACCCCTGGGATGGTCTGCCCCGGTTTGGGAACGAAGGCGTTCAGCCAGCGCAGCATGACCTTGAGGAAGGCGTCGGCGTCCAGATCGCGAATTCGCATCTCGTTGGCTGGATTCGCCGCGATCCGGTCCTGCCACTCGCCGATTGCCAGCAGTCCCGTGATGCCCGATCCCCGGACGGCCAGGATACTGGGCACCACGTAGTGCCCCCCGAGCACGAAGGAGCCGTAGACGCCGCCGACGATGTTCCAGACCACCAGCTTGGTCACCAGTTCGGGGTACAGAATCGTGGTCAGTATCGAGTCGCGCGCGCCGCCCGAGCCGCCCGCGATGATGCACGGGCCGAGACCGAGCCCGGTGACCAAGCGCATCAACGTCTCGGCGCGCATGTGGGACTCGCTGTACCCGTAGAACTGCACGTCCGAGGCGCCGCAATTGGGTCTGTCCCACAACAACACCCGGTACCCACCGGCGACGAGCGCGTCGGCCAGCGGCCGTAGTCCGGGGATGTCCTTCCCGAACCGGCCGCCCGGGGTCAAGGCGATGAGGTCACCGGAATGGCCCAGCACCTCGTAGACGACGTCGCCGCCGTTGATCTCCATTCGTTCCGCGGTCACGTTGCGGTCCAATTCCTCACGCCTGCACCAGGACGTCGTCGCCGACCACCCGCACGGGATAGGTGCGAATGCTCCACTCCGGTTTGACTGCGGTCGTCCCGGTGGCGAGCTCGAAACCCCATTGATGCCAGGGGCAGAAGATGAACTCCTGATCGCGGACCATCACCGTGTCGCCGGGTACGGCCTCGTCAACCACGTTGCGTCCGCGGGCGCGGCCAGAGCACAGCGGGCCGCCCTCGTGTGGGCAGTAGTTGGCGATCGCGTAAAAGGTGCCGTTGACGTTGTAGACGCCGACGCCGTGTCTGCCGATCGGCACCAATTTGTGAGTGCCAGGCGGGATGTCGCCCACGGTGGCCACGACGTGTTCGCGGCCCTGTGCCAGTCGGAGCGGTTGGGATTCGTCGGTCGCTCCGCCTCTGCCCGCCGGCATCAAAACACCCTGACCTGACCCTCGAGCGCCGGAACGGTCTCGGGCAGATGGTAGGTCTGAATTCCGTTGCGAAACATCACCTGTTCGCGGGCATACTCGGGTAGGTGCTTGACCAGCCAGCGGGGGTCGTCGAAGGTCCAGTGCGGGTAGTCCGAGGAATACAGCAGAATCTTCTCGCATTCCATCCACTCGAACGCCCGGCCCAGTTCGGTCTTGTCCTCCGGATAGTCCAGGGGCTGCGTCGTGAACTTGATGTGGTCCTTGACGATTTCCGACGGCTTGCGCGTGATCTGCATCCACTGCTTACGCCGTTCGTAGATGGCGTCCATCCGCCACATCAGCGGCAGAATCCAGGTGAATGCGTGCTCCACGAATACGATTCGCAGCGTCGGGAACCGCTCGAAGGTTCCGTCGAACACCAAGCTCATCACCTGATTGGCCGCCAGCAGCGAGTAGGTCACCATGAAGTCGTGGTTGTAGCTAGGCAGCCCGACCGGTGGGAAGGGCAACTCCTCGAAATGTCCACGGGACAAGTGGCAGCTCACCGTGATGTCATGCTTGGTCGCCGCGGCCCAGAGCGGGTCGTACTTCGGGTTACCCCAGGACGGGCGTGGCTCGGCCTTGATGAGCACCTGCGCCATGTAATCGTGCCCAGCCCACTTCTCGATCTCCCGCGCTGCGGCCTCGGGCTCCTCGATGTTGGCGCAGATGGAGCCACGCCAGCGTTCGTGCCAGTTGTTGTGGCCGTCCAACCAGTGGTTGGCTTGCCAGTCGTTCAGCGCCGAGCACATCGCCGTGTTGGCGCCGGGTAGACGGGCCGAGTAGGACGCCGGCTCCAAGATGGCGATGTCGGCGCCGGCCTCCATGATGAGCTGCTTGAACGCGAGATCTGGACTGCTGCCGGCGAATTCGCCGTCTGGCGGGAAGCTGTCAACACGCATGGCGTAGGCGTGTGCATAGTCGGGGGCGTCGTAGTAAATCTGATCGCCGACCGGGTGCGTGCCGAAGTAGTTGCTGCGCCATGGTTCTGGGAGATACTCGGCAAGCTCTCCGCGACGCGGCGTGGGGTGGACGTCGGAGTCGACGCACCGAACGGCGACACGCTCGGTCGCCGCCGCCCTGGGGTGGGCTGTCACTGTCACAAGGCCTCCTCGGGTTACGTCACGGCCGCGGTGGCCGGGATGTCGATGCCGTACAGCTCAGCGGCGTTGCGCCAACAGAGCTTGTCTCGCTGCTCGGCGGTGTAGCTGGCGGGCACCACCAGTTCGTTGCACTGCCAGTGCGGGTAGCTCGAGCCGAACATCACCATGTCGTCCTTGCCGGTGAAACCTGCCCATTCGCCGGCGAACGGCACATCTCCGGGTCCGTCGAGATCGCCCTGCACGAAGTACACGTGGTCGGTCAAATAATCGCTGGGCATCTTCGGAGCCCACGGCGTCTGCTCTAGATGGGGCCTACCGAAACAATCCATGCGCCACATGAACGGTGTCAGCAGATCGGCCGCGCCATCGGCCCACACGAACCTCAACTCGGGCAGCCGTTCGAACACACCTTCGGCGATCATGTTCATCAGGTGGTACAGGTAGTTCAGGGCCATGAAGCCGGCGTATTGCTCATAGGTCTGGGTGTTGCCCGACGGGGTGGGGGCCGCTGCGACGCCCGTACCCACCTCGACGTGCACTGCCACGGGAAGATTCGCCGCCACCGCCGCGTCCCACAGGGGCCAGAACTGGGGCTTGCCGTAGAGCTCGCGGGATTGCAGCGGAATGCCAATCTGCACGACGCGCGGGTGCTCGCGGTATTTCTCGATCTCGCGGACGGCGCCGGCGACGTCGTCGGGGTTGACGCGGATGGTGCCGCGGAAGCGGTCGCCGAACTCGCCGTCCAGCCACCTCGTCACCATCATCTCGTTGTGCGCCGAGGCGATCGCCGTGCCGAGGTGGCGGTCGGGCATGATGCCGCGAGTCATCGGATGCAGGACGGCGACGTCCACGCCGCGCCGCTCGAACAGCTCACGGGCCACCAGGGCCGGATCGGACCCGGGGTACTGATTGTCCGGTCCGACACTTCCCTCGACGTACTCGCCGCCTGGCGCGCCGTACCAGTCCATCTCGTAGTCAGGAAAGCCGCGGCTGCGGAACGGCTCTCGCATGAACGTGTGCCGAAGGTCGGCGTTGGACTGGCAGAAGATGTGCACGCTGGCATCGACGACCGGTGTGTGCCACACCGTGCCCGCCTCGTCACGCAGTTCCCTCACGTCATCTCGTCCTCTGCTCGCGCGTGTGCCGTTGCCTCCGCCGGACCCTAGTGTAGATCGTTGTTCTTCCCACGCAAGAATTATGTTCTCACTGGTGATCCGGGCCCGTCTGTGCTGGTGGCGCCGTCGAGTAGGACTACGGACCAGCTCCCGCGACCATGGCGCGTTCCGTAGGTGTGAGAATGTTCCGATCATCCGCGAGAATGGTATTCTCGTTTCGAGGGCGACGAGAAGTGGAGGCGGCGGCATGCTGTTGGAACTGGACGCTGATCAGCGTCTGTGGCAGGAGACGGTCCGCGACGCGGTGGCCAAGCAATGTCCGGCCTCGCTGGTACGCGACGTCGCCGAAGCGGGTGCCGACGCCGAGCCGCTGTGGAAGACCTACGTCGGCGCCGGCTGGACCGAGCTGGCAGATCCCGAGAACGCCGTCGAACTGGCGATCCTGTTGGAGGAACTCGGCCGGGCCACCGATCCGACCCCGTTCTTGGCGACGCTGACGCAGTTCGCTCCGCTGGTCGGCGATCGCTTCGACCCGCAGCGCGCGGGGGCGGCACTCCTCGACGGCATCAGTGCGCATCGTGACGTCGACGGGTGGATTCTGACCGGGACGTGCCGCCACGTCCTCGACGCGGACCGAGCCGAACGATTCGCGGTGGTGACCGCAGCCGGGGTGTTCGTCGTCGATGCGGACGATCCCGCCGTCGTGACCCGCCGTGCCGACGTCTTCGACCCAGTGCTGCACGTCGGGGAGGTCAGCTTGGTCGGCGTGCACGTCGACGACGCCGATCGCCTCGAGGTCGACGCGCAGCGAGCTCATCACGTCGCACTGACGGGAATGGCGATCACCATGGTCGGGGCGTGCCAGCGCATACTCGACTTGGCTTTGGACCACGTAAAGAACCGCCAGCAGTTCGGCGTGCCGATCGGCTCCTTTCAGGCGGTGCAGCACAAGGCCGCCGACATGCACGTCGCCATCGAGCGCGCACGCGCCCTGTCGTACTTCGCGGCGTTGACCATCGCCGCCGACGACCCACGTCGTCGGCTGGCCGCCGCGATGGCGAAGGCGTCGGCGGGGGAGTGCCAGTCGCTGGTCTTCCGTCACGGCTTACAGCTTTTCGGCGCCATGGGATTCACGTGGGAGAACGATCTGCAGTTCGCGCTCAAGCGCGCCAAGGCGGGGGAGCACATGTTGGGTGGCGCGGCCGAGCACCGCGCCGTCATCGCCGCGGAATACGGAACCTGCTGATGCAACTGACCTTCGACTCCGACGTCGAGGAGTTTCGCGCCGAGTTCGTGGACTTCCTCGATGGCAACCTGCCCACCTCCGTGCAGACGCTCGAGCGGCCCCGTTCGGTGTCGCACCTTCCCCAGTGGGCCCGTGACTGGCAGCGGTTGTTGTTCGACAACGGCTGGCTGCTGCCTGCGCAACCGCCGGAGTTCGGTGGCCGCAACGCGTCGGTGCTGCAGACCTACGTGCACCTCGAAGAACTCTGCCGGCGACGGATCTACCACAGTTTCAATCCTCAGGGCGTGAACATCGTTGCGGCGTCGCTGCTTACGTTTGGCAGCGATGAGCAGAAACACGAGTGGGCCGTCCCAGTGCTGCGCGGCGAGAAGACCGCGTCGCTTGGCATGAGTGAGCCTAGCGCCGGCTCCGACCTTGCCTCGCTGCGGACCCGCGCGATCCTCGACGGCGACGCATTCGTCGTCAACGGCCAGAAGGTGTGGACCTCCGGCGCGCACGACGCAGACTTCCTCCTGACGTTCGTGCGCACCGACCCCGACGTGCCGAAGCACAAGGGCATCAGTGCACTGCTCATTCCGACCGACCTCGAGGGCGTCGTACGCCGGCCGTTCGCCGACCTGTGCGGCCAGGAGAACGACGACTTCAACGAGGTGTTCTTCACCGATGTCCGGGTGCCCGCCGAAAATCTAGTGGGGCCGCTCAACGGTGGCTGGGGCGTCGTCAACGGATCGCTGGGCCACGAACGCACGATGATGTGGCTGGGCTTCGCCGACCGGATCGACAACATGATCACCGACTTCTCGCCGAAATCGGAACTCGAGCGCGACCAGTTCGCGACCATCGTCATGGACTACCAGGCGCTGCGGGCAATGGGTTCGATCTCCCTGGCTCGCGCGGCCAGGGGCGAAGTCGACGTCGCGTCGGTGTCGGTGCTCAAGCTCTTCGGCTCCGAGGCGGAGATGAACGCCTCGGCCAACATCCTCACCGCGGTCGGGCCCGATGGCCTCACCCATCCGTCCACGTCGGGCTCGTATGCGCACATGAATCTCGACCACTACTACGCGAGCTGGTTCGAGCGCTTCGCGCGCAGCTTCTCGGGGACGATCGCGGGGGGCACGTCGGAGATCCAGCGCAACATCATCGCCCAGCAGGTGCTGGGGTTGCCCCGGCCGGCACGCTGATCCTTCGAGGTCCCCGGGTGTTACGACGCCAGCAGCACGATCACCTGGGATTGAAGTTCGCCGAACAAGAAACCCAAGGTGGCGCCGAGCACGACGATGATCCATTCGTCGTCCTTGAACGCCGGTCGGAGAAGGTTCTCGAACGATTGCGGATCGAGTTCGGCCATCTTCGTGATCATGGTGTTCTCCAGGTCCAGCCGGCTGGCGGCGTACTCCTCGAGATGTGCCGAGGTTTCCGGCAACTTTTCGATCATCGACGCCGCGATGCTCTTCTTCATGTCCTGATACCGACGCCCACCGACCACGTCGACGATACGGCCGACGAAGCCCATCTGTTCGTCGATGGTGCGAGCGATCTCGCTCTGAATGACGTCGAAGAACTTGTCGGACATGGGTCCGGTGAGGAGGCTCTCCATGATTGCCTTCGGCGTGAATATCTCCTTGGCCATCAACGCCGCGTACCCGCGGATCACCTCTTCCCGGCGCGCCTGAAAGACACCCTGCCAATGAATTCCGGGAAGAATGGCACGTCGTTCGACGGGACGGAAGATCATCTGCAGTGCCACGTAGTCCGTCAGGCCGCCCGTGAGGAGGCCGAACAGCGGTAGGGCCAGATGCCAGCCGGTGAACCCGAACACTGCCATCTGGACCAGGCCGATGACGAATCCGAAGAGCAGGCCGGAGCGAATCAGGAACTTGAAGGCTGGTCGACCGATGTCCCGGAAGACGGTGTTCAGCGTCGCCTTGTCACGGACGAGGTTGCTGACGACCATGTGCTTGATGTCGAAGATCTGATCGATCTGATTGCGGAACTCGTTGAACATGTTGCGCGACGCAGCAGGGATCCGCCCCTCGACGTTGTCGACGACGAGCTTCTTGAGGGCATCCGGTGTGGCGTTCCACAATTGGGGCTGAAACGACGTCATCATCGTTTCCACCAGTTCCGCCGCGGCGTCGTGCAGCGGTGCACTCAACTCGTCGGTCAGCTCGTCGGGGTCGATCTTGTCGAACATCTCCTGTGGATCGATGATGCCCGCTGTCAGCGAATCCACCGCTACGGCAGCCATTTTCGGCGCCCGCTTCGGAATCTGGCCCTGCCAGCCGAGAAATGGCGGGATGCCCTTGAACTCCACGGGTTCGAACATCATCTTCACGGCAAGGATCTTCGTCGCCCATCCAACGAGCGCCGCTCCAAGGGGTATGGAGATGTAGACCCACAGTGGGTAGTTGAACGCACCGGCCATCAGTTCGGTCACTGTGCTGCCTCCCATAGCTCTTTGCCAACATCGGTCAAACGAACGGTGAGGCGCTGAATTCGCGCGGACCGGAATCCGTTGCGCGCCGCGGTCAAGGCCGCATTGACACTGGCATCGGTCAGCAGAATTTCGTAGTCATCACGCAT
This sequence comes from Mycobacterium yunnanensis, assembly GCF_025823185.1. GTDB lineage: Bacteria > Actinomycetota > Actinomycetes > Mycobacteriales > Mycobacteriaceae > Mycobacterium > Mycobacterium yunnanensis. The sequence continues at coordinate 412,865 of NZ_JACKVK010000011.1, read as the reverse complement.
CTCCGGCAGCTCGGGGCCGATCGACACGATGCCCAGCGCAAGCATGCGGCGCAGGTACAGCGGTGTTCGATGCGGCAGCGAGACACCCGCAGCGCGTCCGACGGTCGACGCATATTGCAACGAGAACGTCGTACTGGCACGGTGACCGGGTTCGGCGACGTGAATGACCGGGTACGCCGAGCCATCCGACAGGGCCGCGAGGATGCGTGCCTCGTCGGGTAGCAGTCCCAACAGCAACGCTCGGTGCAACTCGGCGCGGCTCTCCTTGGGAGTGGTGTACATCGATTTATCGATCAGCGTCCGCAGCGTCGACGTCGACGTCGACGTCGACGTCGGCGGTTGGTCCTGCTCGAGCGGGGCGGCAGGCTGACCCTCCTCGGCTGTGGCATCCAACGCGGCAAGATGCTCACGGACGACACGAAGAGCCGTCAGCTCGGCCTCGGTGGCTGCCGCGAGGATGACCTCTCCGCCGGGCAGGCTCTTCGCGACGTCCGCCAGGCCGTTGAGAACTCCTCCGATCCAGTTCACTGGTACCCGCACTCAACCCGCACGGCGTGCCAATTTCGTGGCGTTGTCGATGAAGATCGTCTTTCCGCGCCGACGAATCCACCCGCGTCGAGCGAAGTCCACCAGCGTCCTATTCGCTGATTCTCTGGTAGCGCCGGCAAGCTGGGCTATTTCCTCCTGGGTCAGCTCGTGGTCAATGCGGACTGAACGTCCTTCGCGCACGCCGAATCGGTTGCCGAGGTAGAGAAGTTGCCGCGCCACGCGGGCGGGAACGTCGGTGAAGACGAGATCGCAGACGTTGTCGTTGGTCCGGCGCAGCCGACGGGCTAGGACACCCAGGAACTGCTCCACCACGACGGGATTGTCGGAAACCCACGAGCGCAGTGCGTGACCGTCCATGATGACGGCCTCGACATTCGTCAAGGTGGTGACCGTCGACGTTCTCGGGCCGGGATCGAAGATGGCCAGCTCGCCGAACATGTCGGTTGGTCCCATCAACGCCACCAAGGTCTCACGGCCGTCGTCAGCCCTACGAACGACCTTGACCTTTCCACTGACGATGACGTAGAGGCTGTCGCCGGTGTCGCCCTGCGCGAATACCGTATGCGCTCGAGGAAAGCTGACCGACGTCGAATGTCGTATCGGCAGTTCGACCGTGGCTGCGGGCAGCACGAGTTCCGCGGCGTGCTGGGCTAGCACCTCTACCATGATTGCGGGACCCTTCGATCGCCAACTCCCGTATCCGTGCCCGCTACCATGTGATGACGGCATTCTCCTTGCGCTCGGTGATCGGCCGCGCCAGTTCCTGCTCGTCGCAGATCCGTTGTAGCCGCTGCAACGTCTCGTCGAGGCCAGGTCCAAGTCGCCTGCCGGGGGTGAAGGTCGCGGGCAGGTGCTTCATGCCCTGGATGACGCCGATGCTCTCGTAGTGTTGGGTCCCTGCGGGATCGCAGACGTAGTCCGGCATCCGGTCGAGCACCGCGGTGAGCATGGACTTGAACACCGTTCGGGCGACGTTGGAGCCGACGCACCGGTGCACTCCGATGCCAAAGCTGAAGTGGCGATTGCCTTTTCGGTCCAGGACCACCGTGTCGGGCTCGTCGAACACCGCCGGGTCACGGTTGGCCATCGCCCATGACAGCCAGAGCCGCTCACCCTCCTTGAACTGCTGGCCCTCGACCTCGACGTCTTCGGCAAACGTGCGGCCGTCGCCCGCCGCCGGAGTGAAGAAGCGCAAGAATTCCTCGGTGGCCGGGTGCAGCAGGGTGTCCCGCTCGCGGCTGAGCCGCTCGCGCTCGGAAGGATTGTCCGACAACCACTCCAGCGCGTGGGCGGTAAGGGCGGTCGTGGTGTCGAACCCACCGCCGATGATCAGGCCCAGGTTGCCCAGAATTTCCAGGTCCGGTGCCGGTTCGCCGTCGATTCGCAGTTGCAGCAGTGCATTCACCAAGCCGGGCCGCGGATTTTCGCGGATCTCCATCATCGTGGTGATCATGTCGATGCCCATTTGCCTGCTCATCTCCGCGACGCGAGGGGCGTCGGGTGAATGTTCTGGCGTGGACACCGAGAGGTGGGCGGGCTCGCTGTAGACGGGCCACTTCTCGAGCGCAATGCCCATCATGGCCAGCGTCAGAACTGCGGGCACGATGTTGGCCAGGTCGTCGACGAAGTCGACGTGGCCCGTCTCGATCCTCTCGTCGATCGCGGCCCGGGTGATCTCGTCGACGAAGGGCACCCATCGCTTGATGGCGGCGGGCGAGAGGTAGGGGTTCAGCGCACCGCGGTAGATGCTGTGGTCGGGCTCGTCCATCTCCAGGATGCCGCCGCGCACGACTGTGGCCCGCTGGGCGCGCGGAATCGTGATGCCCTGGTATCCCCGTCGCTCGCCGTTGAGGTCGTGATCGTTGGAGATCGCCGGGCAGCGGGCCAGTTCGAACACCTCGTTGCTTCCGGCGGCAACCCAATGGCCGTCGTATGCGTCGGTCCACGCCACCGGGCACTTGGCGTGCATCTCCTCGGTGATCTGCTGAAACCGTTCGCGATATTCCGGCGCGTGCCGGTCGAAGTGAAAGTTGTCCTTCTTGCGATCCTCGTCGCCTACGACGTCGTCGATGCTCACGGCGGTGTCTCCTATATTGTCGTCGCGCAACGTCATTCGAGGATGATGGCCTGCTCGGGACACGAGTGGGCGGCCTCTGAGACCTGGGCCTCTCGCTCGGCGGGGACGACGTCGGTGACGGGCGACGCATGACCGTCGACGTCGTCGAGCTCGAACGAGTCGGGTGCGATCATCGAACACAGGGTGTGTCCCTGGCAGCGCTGTGCGTCGACTGAAACTTTCACCGTCACAACCTTTCTCGAATCATACGTGGTAGTCGTACCACTTCAGGTAACCTCCACCGTCGACCCGCATCTGCATTCCAGTCACGTATCGCGACTCTTCGGAGGCAAGGAACAGCACCATGTTGCTGACGTCGGACGGCTCGACGTAGGGGATCCTCATGGCCTGCTGCACGCTGAACGCCGGTTCGGCGTCGGCGCGGGTGGGCTTCTCCAGATCGGGCCGGAATGACCGATACATCGGGGCGCTTTGCAACATGTCGGTGTTGCAGTTGGTCGGATGCACGACGTTGGCGCGGATTCCACGTGGAGCGAGATGGGTGGCAAGGTCGTAGACGTAGCCGGAGAGGGCGCGCTTGGAGGTCATGTAGGCCACTCCGCCGAGGTCGGCGCCCGGGTTGTCGACCTTGGCCACGTCCATCAGTGCGGCGGTGGAGCCGGTGGCGATGATCGAGGCTCCTTCGCGAAGGTAGGGGAGTGCCACCTGAATGGCATTGATGGTGCCGACCAGATTCGTGTTGATGACGTCGCACCAGGCGTCGATCTGCGGCTCGCCCTTCATTCCGGCGACGCCGGCCTGGGCGACCACGACGTCGAGCTTGCCGAATTCGGCAATGCCTTGGTCGAGCGCGGACTTGAGCTGAGCGGCATCCCGCACGTCGGCGGTGACGGCCACCGTGCGCCGGCCGGTCTTCTCGACGTACTTGGCGGTCTCGTCGAGATCCTCCGGGGTGGCCAGCGGGTAGCCGATCGACGCGATGTCCTCGCAGAGGTCGACGGCGATGATGTCGGCGCCTTCCTCGGCGAGGCGGATCGCGTGACTGCGGCCCTGACCTCGCGCGGCGCCGGTGATGAATGCGACCTTGCCCTCAACGCGTCCCATGGGGATGTCCTCTCTATTCCTGGTCTACGGCCGCACGCGGGGTCGTCAGGTGTTTCGGCCGCCGTTGACGCCCAGAATCTGTCCGGTGACGTAGCCGGCTTCTTCCGAGACGAAGAAGGAGCATGCGGCGGCGATGTCCTCCGGCCTGCCGATGCGCCGCACCGGAGTGCGCTCGATGTTCTCGGCGACGTCACCGAGGAACCCGCGGCTCTCGGCCTTGCGCAACATTGGGGTGTCGATGAACCCGGGTGGCACGGCGTTGACGGTGATGCCGGCCGGTCCGTACTCCAGCGCCAAGCTCTTGGTGAGCCCGTTGACCGCCGACTTGGCGGATACGTAGTGGGACATGTAGGGCGTGCCCGAGTGCGTGCTGGAGGACGAGATGTTGACGATGCGGCCCCAGCCCGCCTCGATCATGTCCGGCAAGACGGACTGGATGCAGTGGAAGACGCCGTGGAGGTTGACGTTCACCACCCGTTGCCAGTTGTCGAAGTCGATGTCGAGGAAGCGCTTGAAGCCGTCGAGCCCCGCCGCGTTGATAAGGATGGTGACCGGTCCGAGCTGAGCGTGGATGGCGTCGAGTGCGGTGTCGATCGCGGCGCGGTCGGTGACGTCGGCCGTGTAGGCGAAGTCCTCGTCCGAGGGGGTCAGGTCGAGGGTCGCCACGTGATAGCCGTCGGAGCGAAGCCGATTCGCGATCGCGCGGCCGATGCCGGACCCGCCTCCGGTGACGACGGCGTTCTTCACAGCATTGCCTCCAAGATACGGTCGCGGAAGGACAAGAACATGGCTTCCGATTGCGAGAACCGTACTCTCGCTGACTGTGCTGGTGCAAGAAATGATGACCATCTAACGATTCGCCGGTAATCCTCGGTCAACTCAGGGAAGGCTGTGACTAGCAGATCTTCGGACGTTTGTCTTCTTGAAGCCCGAATGTATGATTCGCGTTCAATGAGAATGAAATTTTCATCACAGTCGAGGAGGATGATGGGCCAGTCACCTACGATCACCACCGGAGAGCGCTCCGAGACGGAATCAGCGGCACCCGCTCGACACATGCTGATCGACGGCAGCCTCGTCGGGGCGCCGCAATCGTTTCGCTCGGTCAATCCCGCGAACGGCGAGATCGTGGGCTACGCCCCGGACGCGACCGTCGTCGACGCCGAGGCATCCGTCGCCGCGGCGCGCCGCGCGTTCGACGAGACCACGTGGGCGACGGACGTCGCGCTGCGGATGCGGTGCCTCGACCAGTTCCACCGGGCTTTGGTCCAGCACCGCGAGGAGTTGGCCGCCCTGACCACCGCCGAGGTCGGTGCGACCCCGGCGCTGCTCGCGGGCGCGCAGCTCGACGGGCCGATCGACATCGTTCGCTTCTATGCCGACCTGCTCGAGACGCACCCGTTCACCGAGGATCTTGGCAATGTCGAGAGCCGGGGAATGCAGCACCATCGGTGGGTGGAGAAGGAGGCCGCCGGTGTGGTCGCGGCGATCGTCGCCTACAACTACCCCAACCAACTGGCGCTCGCAAAGCTGGCGCCGTCGTTGGCAGCCGGATGCACCGTCGTCCTCAAGGGTGCGCCCGACACGCCGTTGGTCACGCTCGCGCTCGGCGAGCTCATCGCCAATCACACCGACATCCCGGCCGGGGTGGTCAACGTGCTGAGTTCGTCGGATCCCGAGGTGGGTGCCTCCCTCGTGGCGAGCCCCGACGTCGATGTCGTGACGTTCACCGGCTCGACGCCAACGGGCCGGGCGATCATGGCGGCCGCCAGCGCCACCCTCAAGCGGGTCTTCCTCGAGCTGGGAGGCAAGTCGGCGGCGATCGTGCTCGACGACGCCGACTTCGGCACCGCCGCGACGTTCGCCGCCTTCAGCATGGTCACCCACGCCGGCCAGGGCTGTGCGTTGACCTCTCGGTTGCTGGTGCCGCGAGCGCACCACGACGCCATCGTGGAGATGGTCAAGGCCAACTTCGCCCACGTGCGCTACGGCGATCCGGTAGACCCGAAGACCTACATGGGACCCCTCATCAGCGAGCGGCAGAGAGACAAGGTCGACGGCATGGTCCAGCGCGCCGTCGCTGCGGGCGCGACCCTGGTCGTCGGTGGTGAGAAGAAGGATCCTGGGTTCTTCTACACCCCCACCCTGCTCACCAACGTGGCCGTCGACGCCGAGATCGCGCAGGAGGAGGTCTTCGGACCGGTGCTGGTCGTCATCGCCTACGACGACGACGACGATGCCGTCCGTATCGCCAACGATTCGATCTACGGCCTGTCCGGGGCGGTGTTCGGCAGCGAGGATCGGGCCGTGGCGATGGCACGTCGCATCCGCACGGGCACCTTCTCCATCAACGGCGGCAACTACTTCAGCCCCGACGCCCCCTTCGGCGGGTACAAGCAGTCCGGCATCGGCCGGGAGATGGGCGTGGCAGGCCTCGAGGAGTTCCAGGAGCGCAAGACCTTCGCCAGCGTCGTCCCGGGCTCGGCATCGTGAGCCTGCCGCTGTCCGGCATCCGGGTACTGGAGGTGGCAATGTACGGCTTCGTGCCGTCGGCCGGCGCGGTCCTCGCCGAGTGGGGCGCCGACGTGATCAAGATCGAACACGCCGTCACCGGTGACCCGCAGCGCGGCCTCAGGCAAACCGGTTCACTGCGCGTCGAGGGCGACCCCAACCCGAACATCGAACATGCCAACCGCGGCAAGCGCAGCGTCGGCTTGGACGTGTCGAGCCCGGCTGGCCGCGAGGTGCTACTCGAACTCGCCCGGCGTGCCGACGTCTTCCTTACCAGCTTCCTGCCCGGGCACCGCGAGAAGTTCGGCATCGACGTCGGCGACATCCGGGCGGTGAATCCAAAGATCGTCTACGCCAGGGGAAGTGCGCTCGGCCCGCGCGGCCTAGAAGCCTCGAAGGGTGGTTACGACATGACCGCGTTCTGGTGCCGCGCCGGGACGGCGGCCACCATCACCCCGCCGGGCACGGAGGGCATGATCGCGCCGCCCGGACCGGCCTACGGCGACACCGTCTCTGGCACCAACCTGGCAGGCGGCATCGCAGCGGCGTTGCTCAAGCGGGAACGAACGGGAGAGCCGTCGACGGTCGACGTCTCGTTGCTCGGAAGCGGGCTGTGGGCGATGGGCCACACCATTGCGCTGACGTCACACCTCGACCAGCGCCTCGTCGCTCCAACACCCGGCGTGCACGGCTCCCCGGTCAACCCGCTCGCCGGCGTCTACGCGACCAAGGACGACCGCTACATCTCCCTGTTGATGATGCAGCCCGCCAAGTTCTGGGCCGACGTGTGCCGGCACGTCGACCGCGACGATCTGGTGGACGACCCGCGGTTCGCGACCGCCGCGTCGATCGCGGAGAACACCGCAGCCGCGGTGGAGATCCTCCGCGAGGTCATCTCAACCCGCACCTTGCCGGAATGGAGCGAACGCTTCGCCACACTGGCGGGCCCGTGGGCTCCGGTCCAGGACACGTTGCAGGCCGCCGCCGACGCGCAGGTGCGCGCGAACGAATACATCGTGCGGGTGGGCGATCTCGACCTCGTCGCCAACCCCGTCCAGTTCGACGTCGCCGCGCCGCACACCGGCCCGGCCCCGGCCTTCGCCGCGCAGACCGACGACGTTCTGCTCGAACTGGGCCTGGATTGGGATCGCATCATCGAGTTGAAGACCGCGGGCGCGGTCACCTAGGCGCCAGGCGACGACGTGCCTCTCGTGACCCACTTTTTACGCCGACGTGGTCGGTCCGGTGAAACGCGCCGTGGGACGGCTTCATTCGAAGGGATTCGTCCGCATCGGCCGTCGCCGCCAATCGGTCCGCACGACTTCGCCGAAGGTGCCGCGCGCCGCACCACCGTTGTGGCACAGTGCGTCAAGCCGTTTTCGTGTTTGGGTGTCTCGAGGTCGTCATGTGTGAATTGCGCTGGCGCACAACATATTGACGCTCGCGGTGATCAGCCGGGAAGGACCTGAAGCCATGGCGGTCAAGGGACCGGAGCGTTGGTCGACCGGCATATCGCTACCCAAGGGGATGTCGGCGCCGATGGGCGCGGTGGGTGGCATGTTTTCGATGGGGCTCGATGCGATCAGATTCGTCTTCGTGCGGCCGTTTCAGGGACGAGAGTTCTTGGAGCAGTGCTGGTTCGTGGCGCGAGTGTCGCTGGTCCCGACGTTGCTGGTGGCGATCCCGTTCACCGTGCTGGTGAGCTTCATCCTGAACATCCTGCTGCGCGAGTTGGGGGCGGCAGACCTGTCCGGCGCCGGTGCGGCGTTCGGTGCGGTCACCCAGGTCGGCCCCTTGGTGACGGTGCTGATCGTGGCCGGCGCGGGTGCGACGGCGATGTGCGCCGACCTGGGTTCGCGCACCATTCGCGAAGAGATCGACGCGATGGAGGTGCTCGGCATCAACCCGGTGCAACGCCTCGTCACCCCGCGCATGCTGGCATCGGGGTTGGTGGCGTTCCTGCTGAACAGCCTGGTGGTGATCATCGGCATCCTGGGTGGTTACTTCTTCTCGGTGTTCGTCCAGGACGTCAACCCCGGCGCGTTCGCCGCGGGAATCACCCTGCTCACCGGCGTCCCGGAGGTCGTCATCTCCTGCGTCAAGGCGGCATTGTTCGGTCTATTCGCCGGGCTCATTGCCTGTTACCGCGGACTGACCATCACCGGTGGCGGCGCCAAGGCCGTCGGCAATGCGGTCAACGAGACCGTGGTGTTCGCCTTCATGGCCCTGTTCGTGATCAACGTGGTGGTCACCGCCATCGGCATCCAGTTGACGGCGAGGTAGGCGCGTCATGGGCACGTTGCAGGTGGTGCGCAGTCGGTTCCCGCGGCTGGTGAGCACGGTCAACAGTCCGATCGGCAGGCTGAGCCGGATCGGTGAACAGACCTTGTTCTTTGGCAAGGCGCTCGGCGGAACGCCGCGGGCGGCTGCGCACTTCCGTACCGAGGTCGTGCGCCTGATCGCCGAGATCTCCATGGGCGCTGGCGTCCTGGCCATGATCGGCGGCACCCTGGTGATCGTCGGCTTTCTGACCCTGGCCACCGGCGGCACGCTTGCCGTACAGGGGTACTCGTCGTTGGGCAACATCGGCATCGAGGCCCTGACCGGCTTCCTCGCCGCCTTCATCAACGTCCGCATCGCCGCCCCGGTGGTGGCCGGCATCGGGCTGGCCGCCACCTTCGGCGCCGGGGTGACCGCGCAATTGGGTGCGATGCGGATCAACGAGGAAATCGACGCCCTGGAGACGATGGGAATCCCGCCCATCGAATACCTGGTGTCCACCCGCATCGTGGCGGGAATGCTCGCCATCACCCCGCTCTACTCGATCGCGGTCATCCTGTCCTTTCTTGCCTCGCGGTTCACCACCGTGGTGCTCTTCGGCCAATCGGGCGGCCTGTACGACCACTACTTCGGCACCTTCCTCAACCCCGTCGACCTGCTGTGGTCGTTCCTGCAGGCGCTGCTGATGGCGTTGGCGATCCTTCTGGTGCACACCTACTACGGCTTCTACGCCAGTGGCGGACCGTCGGGGGTGGGCGTGGCCGTCGGCAACGCCGTGCGCACCTCACTGATCATCGTCGTGTCGGTCACCCTGCTCATCTCCCTGGCCGTGTACGGCTCCAACGGCCACTTCAACTTGTCGGGATAGGCGGATGGCACCAATGTCGAGCACGACCGTACGTCCCCTCGTGGGACTGGGCACCGTCGTCGTGATCGTCGCGGTCGTCGTGTTCGCGATCGTGATGTTCCTGGGGGGCTTCGGTCAGACCGTCGCGGTGACCGTAATCTCCGAACGGGCCGGACTGGTCATGAATCCCGAGGCCAAGGTCCAAATGCGTGGCGTCCAGGTCGGTCAGGTCGAATCCATCGAGACCCGCCCCGACGGAAAGGCCGTCCTCCATTTGGCGATGGACCCCGACGAGCTTCGGAACATCCCGTCCAACGTCCTCGTCGACGTCAGTTCGTCGACGGTCTTCGGCGCCAAGTCAGTCCAGCTGGCCGAGCCGCCGGATCCGTCGTCGACGCCGTTGGCAGCCGGGGCTGAGATCTCCGTCGACCACGTGACCGTGGAGACTAATACCGTTTTCCAACAGCTGAATTCGGTGCTCAACGCCGTCGACCCGGTCAAGTTGAACCAGACCCTGGGGGCCGTCTCCGGTGCCCTGCGCGGCCGTGGCGAGAAGCTCGGTCAGACCGTCACCGACCTTGATCGATTCTCGCAGAATCTCAACCCCAGCATGGCCAATGTCAGCCGCGACCTGGAGGTGGCGCCCGTCGTGGTGAACGCCTACGCCGACGCCGCACCCGATCTCGTCGACGTGTTGGCCAACACGACGAAGGTGAGCGACACGATCGTCGACCAGGCCCAGGCAATCGACGTCTTCCTGCTCAGCTCGATTGGTCTGGCCGAGACCGGGCAGGACGTGCTGGGAACGAACCGCCAGGCGCTCACCGACCTGCTGCGCATGCTGGTGCCGACGACGTCGGTGGCCAGCAAGTACAGCGACAACTTGCGTTGTGGTGTCCAGGGTTTGGCCGCCTTCACCAAGACCCCGCCTTTCGACAACGCTGGACTGAACATTTCGGCGACGTTCACCCTGGGCGTCGACCGTTACCGCTACCCGTCGGACCTTCCGAAGGTCGCCGCGAAGAGCGGAACGTCGTGTACCGAGCAGATGCTGCCGGTCGTGCCGAACGGCAAGCGGCCGCCGTTCCTGGTGACCGACGTCGGCGCGAACCCCTGGAGGTTCGGCAACCAGGGCATCCTGGTCAACTCCGACGGACTCAAGCAGGCCCTCTTCGGGCCGCTCGAGGGACCACCGCGGAACACCTCGCAGGTAGGGATGCCCGGATGAGCGGGTCGCGGGGAATGATCGTGAAGTTCGGCGTCTTCGCGTCGGTCATGGCGCTGCTCACCGTGTGCCTCTTCTTCACCTTCGGGCAGTACCGCACCGGGTCGAACAACGGCTACTCGGCGGTGTTCACCGACGCCTCCCGGCTGAAGCCGGGTGACTCGGTGCGAGTGGCCGGCATCCGGGTCGGCACGGTCACCGACGTGTCGCTGCAATCGGACCGTCAGGTCGTCGTCGACTTCGACGCTGATCGCGGCATTGGATTGACCGATGGGACCAGGGCGCAGATCCGCTATTTGAACCTCACCGGCGACCGCTTCGTCGACCTCGTCGACGGCCCCGGCTCGACGGCGACGTTGCCGCCTGGCGCCCAGATCCCGGTCAGTCGGACCGCCCCGGCGCTCGACCTCGACCTGTTGCTCAGCGGTCTCAAGCCCGTCGTCCAGGGTCTCAACCCCCAGGACGTCAACGCGTTGACGGCCTCTCTCGTGCAAGTGTTCCAGGGCGAGGGCGGCACGCTGGATTCCCTGCTGTCGAAGACGTCGTCGTTCACCAGAACGGTGGCCGACGACGACAAGACGGTCCAGGCCCTCGTCGACGACCTGAAGACGACCTTGGGCACGATCGCCGAGGACGGCGACCAATTCGGCGGCGCGATCGACCGGCTGGAGAAGTTGGTCAGCGGGTTGGCGCAGGACCGCGATCCGATAGGAACGGCCATCACGTCGCTGGACAATGGCACGGCGTCGCTGACCGACCTACTGGCACAGGCTCGGCCACCGCTTGCCGCCACCGTCGAACAGCTGAACCGCCTCGCTCCGAACCTCGAAGGAGGCAAGGGTTTCCTCGATGGAGCGCTACAGCGCGCACCGGGCAACTACCGCAAGTTGGCGCGCGTCGGGGCCTACGGATCCTTTGTGCAGTACTACATCTGCGGACTCCAGGTCCGCGTCACCGATCTGCAGGGTAGGGCGTCGCTGTTCCCGTTCATCAAACAGGAAAACGGAAGGTGTGCTGAGCCCTGATGCTGAAGTACCGCGCCAGTGCACGCCTGATCAGAGCCGGCTTCGTCGGGGTGGTGCTCGCAGTCCTGGTCATCGCAGTCGGGCTACAACCCGAGAGGTTGTTCTCGTATGCCACCTCGTTGAAGTACCAGGCGCTCTTCACCGAGGCCGGCGGCATCTACGTCGGCAACGACGTGACCATGTCGGGCCTCAAGGTCGGCTCGGTCACGAGTATCTCCCTCGACGACGGCGACGCCCTGGTCGGCTTCACCGTGCAGAGCAAGTATCCGCTGGGATCGGAGACCTCCGCCCACATTCGCACGGGATCGCTTCTCGGCCAACGTGTCCTCACGCTGGACTCGAGCGGGAGCGAGGCCCTGAACCGGGCCGATCCGATCCCGGTGTCCCGGACGTCGTCGCCGTACTCGCTGAGCGACGCCGTCGGCGAGCTCACCACCAACACTGCCGGGACCGACACCCAGCAATTGAACTTGTCGCTGGACACCCTGTCCGAGACCCTCGACCAAGTGGCCCCTCGGCTCGGCCCGACGTTCGACGGCCTGACCCGACTGTCGCGCGCACTGAACGGCCGCAACGAGAGTCTGCGCGATTTGCTGCAAGCCGCCTCGAACGTCACCGGCATCCTCGCCCAACGCAGCCAGCAGGTGAACAGCCTGATCCTGAACGCCAACGTTTTGCTCGGCGTGCTGGTGGAGCGCCGGCAGGCGATCGTCGACCTGCTGGCCAACACCTCCGCGGTGTCCCAACAACTCGTCGGCCTCGTGGCGGACAACGAAAAGGCGCTCGCGCCAACGCTGGAACGACTGAACAAGGTCAACGAGGTACTCATCCGCAACCGAGACAACATCGCCAAGGCACTTCCCGGTCTGGCGAAGTACCAGTTGACCCAAAGCGAGGCCGTCTCCAGCGGGCCCTACTACATCGCCTACGTGCCCAACGTCGCCTTTGGGCAGTATCTGCAGCCCTTCCTGGACTACGCATTTGGCTTCCGCCGCGGACCGTTCGGTTCCGGGGCACCCCCCACCACACCGGAGACCGGTCCCCGGGCAGAGGTTCCGCTGCCGTACAACGCCGTTCCGGGTGGATCACGATGACCGCCGCGACACGGCGCTGGTTGACACCTGCCGTTGCCGTGGCACTGGCGGTGGCGCTGATCGGTGGGGGGTTCTTGGCGGTCCGAGCCGCGTTCTTCGCCCCGGCGACGATCACCGCCTTCTTCACGACGGCCACCTCCATCTATCCCGGCGACGACGTCAAGGTCGCGGGGGTGAAGGTCGGGACGATCGACTCGATCGATCCGCAGGGCACCCAGGCGAAGATCGTCATGAGCGTCGACCGCTCCGTGTCGGTGCCTGCCGACGCCAAGGCGGTGATCGTCGCTCAGAATTTGATCGCCGCCAGGTACGTGCAGCTGACACCGGCCTATCGGTCGTCCGGTCCGAAGATGGCCGACGGAGCCGTGATTCCGTTGGACCGCACGGCCGTTCCCGTGGAATGGGACGAGGTGAAACGGCAACTCGAGCGGCTGGCGACGGACCTGGGGCCGACGAGCGACGTGTCGACGTCCTCGGTGGGTCGATTCATCGACAGCGCGGCGAACGCGCTGGATGGCAACGGCGACAAGCTTCGTCAGACGCTGGCCCAGCTCGCGGGGGTGGGACGCATTCTGGCCGACGGGAGCGGCAACTTCATCGGCACCGTCAAGAACCTTCAGATCTTCGTCACGGCACTGCGGGACAGCAACGAGCAGATCGTATCCTTCAACGATCGGCTGGCGTCGCTGTCCAGCGTGCTGGACGGCAGCAAGGACGATCTCGACGCAGCGCTGACGAATCTGGCGGCCGCCATTCACGAGGTGACGCGATTCGTGCAGGGCACCAGAAATCAGACCGTCGAGCAGGTTCGGGGACTGGCTCAGATCACCCAGACGCTGGTGGACTCCAAGGACGACCTCGAACAGGTCTTGCACGTCACGCCCAACGCGTTCGCCAACGCCTACAACATCTACGACCCCGACCTCGGCGCGGTGCGGGGAGCATTCTCCATCCCGAATCTCGCGAACCCCATGCAATTCGTGTGCGGCATGATCGGAGCGACCGCCAACAGCACCGCACCCGAGACCGCGAAGCTCTGCAACGACTACCTCGGACCGGCCCTGCGGCTGCTGAACCTCAATTACATTCCGGTTCCGATCAATCCGTATCTGGCGAAGTCGGCCAGTCCGGACCATGTCATCTACGCCGATCCCGCCCTGGCGCCTGGCGGCAGCGGTGGGGCGCCCTCGGCGCCGGAGATTCCCCCTTCGGTGTCGGCCTACACGGGCCTCGACGGCGACGTCCCGCCGCCGCCGGGGATGGGCCCGCCGGGTGTGCCGCTTCCGGTGAACGACCGCCTTCCCGTGGCCCCGTTCCCGGCCTTGTATCCAGGAGCGCCGGTGCCAACGGATCCGCCGCAAATCCTGCCGGGCAATGCGTCACCCCCACCGGCCGCCGGCCCGCCGAGCCTGCCCCAGGTTCTTCTTCCCGCCGAAGGTCCGTCAAGCTCCGTTCCGGGCCCACCACCGGTCGAGGGGACACCGCCGTCATGAGATCGAGGATGCCGACCCGCCTGCTCGCCGTCGGGGCCTGCGTGGCGACGACCGTCACCGGGTGTGCGTTCCAGGGAATCAACTCCCTGCCGCTACCCGGGGCGGTCGGACGGGGCTCCGGCGCGCACGTCTACCACGTGGAGATCGCGAACATCGCCACGCTGGAATCGAATTCGCCGGTCCTCATGAACGACGTGGTCGTCGGCAGCGTGGGGGCAATGCGGGTCAAGGGATGGCACGCCGAGGTCGACGTGTCGGTCAAGCCCGACGTCGTCGTGCCTGCGAACGTCGTGGCCAGCGTCGGACAAACCAGCCTGCTCGGTTCGATGCACCTGGCATTGAACCCGCCTGCCGGACAAGCGCCGACGGGGGAGTTGCCGTCGGGTTCCACCATCGGGCTCAACGACTCGTCCACCTATCCCACGACGGAACAGACGCTGTCGTCGTTGTCGGTGGTGGTAAACGCTGGGGGCCTTGGCCAGATCGGCGACGTGGTTCACACCTTCAACACCGCTCTGTCAGGACGGGAAGGCGACTTCCGTGATCTGCTCATCCAACTCGACACCTTCGTCGGGACCCTGGACCAGCAGCGTCAGAGCGTCGTCGCCACCATCGACGCGCTGAACCGGGTAGCGTCGACCTTCGCCGACCGTCGTGACACCATCGACCAAGCGCTGCAACGCATCCCGCGAGCGCTGGAGGTCTTGGATCGCGAACGCCCGCGGCTGACGACTGCACTGACCAAACTCGGCCAGTTCAGCGACACCGCCAATCGGCTGGTGAACGACACCCAGGCCGACCTGGTCACGAATCTGACGAACCTGGCGCCGACGATCAAGGCACTCGCCGACGTCGGACCCGACTTGGACGCCGCCCTGGCCTACGCCACGGTCTTCCCGTTCGGCCAAGGCGTCATCGACCGCGGCATCAGAGGCGACTTCATCAACATCTTCGTGACCGTCGACATCTCGGGACCGCGGCTGCGCAAGTCGCTCTTCCTGGGTACCCGAGCCGGACAGGAGGGCCGCGATCTGGTGCCGTTGCCGGGCGAACCCATCTTCCAGCGCTACACGCTCGACCCGCTGGGCCGGCCGCTCGCACCGCCACCCCCCGGCGGACCGCTCGGGCCGCTGCCCGGTAACCCTCCGACGGCCGGCCTACAGGCCGACCCACCCGGGGCGGCCAAGAGCTTGCCGGGGCCGGGCTCGACGCCGGCTCCGCCGGCTCCCCCCGAAGCACCGCCGGCAGGGCCCGTGGTGGCCGACCCGCCACCTCCCGACGCCGCCGCGCCGGCGGCCGCGGTGCCGACACCCGGCCCGGAGGGCGGCAACTGATGCTGACACGGTTCATCAAGACCCAATTGGCGATCTTCACGGTGGCGTCGATCGTCGGGCTGTCGGTCATGGCCGTCTCCTACCTGCAGGCGCCTACCCTGTTGGGTATCGGAAGGCTCACCGTCACAGTTGAATTGCCGAGCAGTGGTGGCCTCTACCCGTTGAGCAACGTGACCTACCGAGGCGTCGAGGTCGGCAAGGTCACCGACGTACGGTTGACGTCGGACGGTGCGATGGCGACGATGTCGATCGCCACGTCGCCCAAGATTCCCGCCGATCTGGAGGCGAGCGTCAAGAGCGTGTCGGCGGTCGGGGAACAGTACGTCGACTTGATGCCGCGTACCGACTCCGGGCCCTATCTGCAAGATGGCGCCGTCATCACCAGACAGAACGCGACCATTCCCACACCCATCGGCCCGGTGCTGGACAAGGTGAACACCCTGGTCGGCACGTTCCCCAAGGACCGGCTGGCCGATCTGCTGAACGAGACCTACAAGGGGCTCGACGGCGCCGGTGAGGACTTTGGATCGCTGCTGGATTCGGGTGCGTCCCTGAGCGCCGACCTCAACGGCGCCGCCGGGCAGACGCGAGCACTCGCCGACGACGCACGGCCACTGCTCGAAGGTCAGGCCCAGGGGGCCGATTCGATACGGACGTGGGCGCGCAGCCTCTCCGGGGTCACGGGGCAGTTGGTCAAGGACGACCCTCAGTTGCGAACGGTGCTGCGGACCTTCCCCGGCTTTGGCGACGAGGTGTCCGGGTTGTTGAACGACCTCAAGCCGACGCTGCCCGTCCTGCTCGGCAATCTGAGTACGGTCGGCGAGATCCTCATGACCTACAACGCTTCACTCGAGCAGCTCTTGGTGCTCCTACCGCCGTACATCGCACAGCAGCAAAGTTATTCGAGTACGTCTGACTCCACGGGGCAAGCGCGCGGTGACTTCGCCATCACCGTCAACGATCCTCCGGCCTGTACCGTTGGCTTCCTGCCGCCGTCGTCGTGGCGATCGCCGGACGACGTGTCCGACATCGACACCCCCGACGGGTTGTACTGCAAACTTCCGCAGGATTCGCCCATCGCCGTGCGCGGCGCCCGCAACTTCCCCTGCATCAGAAAGCCGGGTAAGCGCGCCCCCACCATCGCCATTTGCAACAGCGACAAGCCATATCAGCCACTGGCCATGCGTCAGCACGTGTTGGGGCCCGTACCGCTCGACCCCAGCTTGATCGCCCAGGGCATTCCGCTCGACGATCGCGCCACGCTCAACGACGACATTCACGCGCCGGTTCAGGGTACGCCGCTGCCGCCCGGCGCCGTGCCGTCCGGCACCCCACCGAGCGGCGCCCCCGTGTCGCCCTTGGAAGTACCGGTCGCGCCACCGCCTCCGGACGGCAATTCGCTGAATGGCCAACCCATTCCACCCGCTCCGGCCGCCACCCCGCCTGCTCCGCCGGCCCCGCCGGAGCAGGCGTCCGTCCCCGTGCCTCCGGTCGGCGACGGTGGCGCGTCACCCGTGGCGCCGAGCGCCTTCACAGGCAGTGCTGGGGCGGCACCGAAGATCGCGGTCACGCAGTACAACCCGCGGACGGGTGAGTACGTGGGTACGGACGGCAAGGTGTACACGGTGACCAACCTGGCGGTTGCGAACCCACTTCCGCAGACGTGGCAGGATCTGCTGCCGCACTAGAAACGGCCCAGGTCAGGGCCGGTCAGGAAATCTTGAGGATCTTGACCGGCAGGGAGAGGACAAGCGACTTGCTGCGGCCACAATTGCCGCTGGGACCGGTCGTCACGTCGTCGCCCAGCCACGTGTCCGAGACGTTTTGGACGAGGCCGTCGTCGTTGGCCGGATAGATGTGGTAGACCTGCAACCCCGGCGCCGTTCCGCCGTCGGGACACGGAATCCATTCCGGCACATAGTGCTTGACGAACCAGTTGGCACCCGAGGTGGTGTAGATGTCCTCGGTCCACCCCAGCGAACTCGTCACCTTGCCTGCGCATGTCAGCGCCGTGGTGCAGGTGGAGGTGACGGTCCAGGTGCTACGCACCGTCGGCTCGTCCTGGTAGCGGTCGTTCATCCTGGCCCACTCGCCATTGGAGACGACGGAGTAGGTGCCGTTCATGGCGTACTGCTCGTAGTCCGCGGTGGCTGGCGCCGCCAGCGCGACGGAGGTTCCGACGATCAGCACTACTCCGGCGAGGTATTCGGATGTGCCCACGGCCACCCCTCGTCGATTAGTTGCGGCAGGTGATGTGCGGCGACGGGCGTCGCCGCGGCAATACCGTTCTGTGGCAGAGGATAACACTTCACACTGGTTCGGTATCGGCGTTCGCCGCGTAGTTGCCGGTACGTGGCTCACGGGGTCGAAGGCATGCCGTGGATCAGGTGAATTCCGGCGCTGCGCATGACACAATCTGGGGGTGCGCATTGCCATGGGTGTCGCGGCCGGGTTGCTGATCGCCGCTCTGGCCGGGGCGCCGCCCGCCGCGGCCGATCCCGCTGATCCAGCACCCGCCGACGACCCGACGTCCTGCAACGAACCGGCCTGCGTCCCGGGCATCCAGCCGGGAGCGGTTCTTGGCGCACCGTGTGAGCAGACGACGTATTACGTTTTTGGAGTGACGGATTGGGGCAGGGTGGTGTTCTGCGGATCGCCGCGCCGGTACGCACCGCGGTGGTTCCGCTCCACCGAACTGCGTGGCGTCAAGCTCGAAGGCAGCAACTGTTCGGGCCGCGACGGCGAGATGGCCCAGGCGCCCGACGGACTATTCCTGTCGTGCGACGCCCGTAACGGCGCCAGCACCTGGACGCGTGGCGACATCTGAGTCCCCGGCGGGGACGATCAATACCGTTGCAAGCTAAAGGTAAACGTGCTGATCCCGCCAGGAGCCCCGTAGCACCCCGCGTCGTAGGTCGAGTCAATCGTTCCGGCAAGCGTCGCGGCGTCCCACGAATAGACGTCGTGCGAGGGCAGGTTGTACCCCACGCAGCGCACCCCGTCGTCGACGTCCACCGTCAGCGTGTACCGCCCGTCGGCGTAGTACGCGATGTTCTGAAAGCGGTGGCTCTTCAGTGGCCGCGGGATTGCGAGCACGTTGAGATTGTCGGTGTGCGGTGCCAGCACCGGGTCGTCGTAGTACGTGCCGCATTCAGGGTCGTCGTTGCAGGAGTGCGTCACAGACCAGATCCACGAATGGTCGTTCCAGCGGTCGTTGAGGACCTCGTAGTTGCCCAGCGGCATGTGCGGGGCGGCGTTGGCGGCGGGTGCCGTCACGGTCGCCACCGCAGCCAGCAATGCGCCCAGCAGCGGTGCTGCTGTGCGCCTCCGACCGGAGCCCGTCAGCTCGACACCACCGGCATGAACTCGATGTTGATCTCCGTCAGTCCGCGCAGGATGAACGTGGGCTCGTAGTTGTAGCTGCGGTCGCCGGCGGGGCCATGCTTCTCCTCGTCGATGCGAATGTCGGTCATCCGGTCGAGGATTCGCTCCATCGACACCCGGCCCTCGACCCGGGCCAGTGGACCACCGGGGCACGAGTGCACACCGCGCCCGAAGGCGATGTGTTCGCGGACGTTCTTCCGATCGAGGTTGAATTCGTGGGGATTCTCGAAGCGGGCCGGATCGCGGTTGACCGCTCCCGGGCACACCATCATCGTGGTGCCGGCGGGAACGTCGGTGCCGTTGAGGACGGTGTTCTTCTTGGCGAGCCGGAACTGACTCTTGACCGGCGCGTCCATGCGCAGCGCTTCCTCGACGAAGACAGGTATGCGGCTTCGATCCTTACGCAGCGTGTCCTGAATGTCGGGGCGGTCGCCAAGGACCTTGATCGACGCCGACAGCAGTTTCGTCGTGGTCTCCTGGCCGGCTGCGAACAGGAACGTGGCCGACCGGGCGACCTCGATGACGGGCGGAGTCGACCCGTCGGGGAACTTGGCCGTGGCCAGCGCGGTCAGCACGTCGTCGCGAGGGCTCTCACGGCGGTCCTCGAGGTAGGCGACGAACTTGTCGTCGAGCCAGGCCAGAGGGTTGGTCGCCACCAGCTCGCCTTGGAGTGATCCCACCGTCGCGCCGGGACGCGGGGCGCCGAGGACCGTTCGGAATTCGTCGTGGTCTTCGTGTGGCACCCCGAGGAGGTCGGCAATGACCAACAGCGAGAACGGCTTTGCATAGGCGGACAGGAATTCACACTTGCCGTGGGAGACGATGTCGTCGAGGCACTCGTCGGCCAGCCGCCACATGAACGCCTCGTTCTCCTTCAGTCGGCTGGGCGTGAGCAGCCGGTTGAGCAACGAGCGGGCGTTGGTGTGGTCGGGTGGGTCCATGGTGACCATGTGCTCGAACATCGGCATCAGTTGCCGATGCTCGGAGATCTGGGCGGTGATGTCGTCACCCTCGGGGGTGAACGGCAACGGTGGGAACGGCCCGGCAACCGCAATGCACGACGAGTAGGTGTCGGTGTCCTTCAGTACGGTGTTCGCCTCGTCGTATCCGGTGATGGCGAGGACCCCGTAGTTGGGCTCGCGGACCACCGGGCACTTGCTACGCAGGTGATCGAAGTACGGATGCGGATCCGGCACCAACGACTGGTCGGTGAAGTAGTCGACGGTGTCGAAGTCTGCGGTCATGATCGAGAAGATCCTTCCAGTGCCCGAGAGGGCGACGGATGAGGTTGGGCGAGTCGTGGATTCACGGCCGCACGACCTGGGTTGCCATAGATGCTGAGCACATGCTTAGCATTGCGGGGTGGCCCGGTCAAGGGGATCTGAGGGCGCCGCGCCTACCATTCGCCTGGGAGGCACTGTCAAACGAAGGTGGAGGGAGGTGGCGGCGTGGCATCGGATCGAAGGGTCGCGGGACCCGAGGCCAAGAATCGGGCCGTGCTGCTCGACGCGGCCGAGCGGTTGATGCTGCAGGACGGATATGCGGCCGTGACGTCGAGGCGCGTCGCCGAGCAAGCCGGTCTGAAGCCCCAACTCGTGCATTACTACTTCCGCACGATGGACGAGATGTTCATCGAGATCTTTCGTCGGCGCGCCGTCCAAGGCCTCGAGGTGCAGGCGCGCGCGCTCGACTCGCCGCAGCCGTTGTGGGCGCTCTGGGAATTCGGCATCGATCCAACCGGCACCCAGCTGACCATGGAGTTCATGGGCTTGGCCAACCACCGAAAGGCATTGCGGGCCGAGATCGGCGCGTATGCCGAGCAGTTTCGCGCGCAGCAGGTAGACGCGATGGCGACCGCGCTGCGTCGCTACGGCTACGAGGTGTCCGACGTGCCACCGGTGGTATGGGCGGTGTTCGCGACGAGCGTGTCGCGCGTGCTGGTCATGGAGCAGGCACTCGGAATGTCGAGCGGCCATGCGGAGACGCTCGCCTTCTGCGAGTCGTGGTTGCGCCGCATGGAGGGCGAGCGCGTATCCGACCACGATGCTGCACGTGGCGTGAGCGCCGCGGTCGAACACTAGTAATTCCGTATCGAACACAGTGCTCCCACCGGTCCCTGGTTGGCGACCACTACTTTGCCGTCGACGGCGAGCACGCAGTGGAAGTTTGGCCGCTTCGGTGAATCCAGGCTCGTCACTGTGACCATTGCCCAGTCGTCGGGGTTTGCCAATAGCACGTCCATGGTCCACTGCTGATTGGGGCCGAGGTCGGCCTCGGCGTTCGGGGTGAAGACGTAGGGGTCGTGGCTGTATTCGGCGAAATTCGGCGGATCGACGGCGTGATAGTAGATCTCGGCGTTGCGGAACGGGGTCTCGGAGAAGACGGTGTACTTCACCGAGTGCAACGGCGGACCGGTTGGCGGTTCGTCGTCGGCCTGGGCAACGGGGGTGACGATCCCGATGCCAAGCACCAGTCCCGTCGTGAGCAGCTCGGCCGAGAGCGCTGCGCGGCTCCGACCGCGGCACGGCTGTCGTGGCGGGCGACATCGCGGAAAGCTCATTTCCATATTTTAGAACCTCATTTCCCCCGTGAGCCCGTAACGGGAAATTTCTCCGCTGTGCTTTGCCCGGAACGCCATGCGGCCGTATGGCCACCACGGTTGTCGGTTCGAAAAGGATTTCTAGACCACAGGATTGCCCATGCCAGTCGACGCCTGGATCGCGACGAGGTCGGTGCGCCAAGGGGCATGAGATGCCCGGATGGGTTGCCAGAGCCGGATCCTAGGAGACGGGGGCCGGGCGACGGGCCAGGGCCGCTGGACGGTGGCCGACTGACCTCGATCAGCCCGTGGAATCTCTTCGACCCGCCTCTCAGGGCGCCGACACGACACCCTCTTCGTCGCTGACCCCAACCGCGGGGCAACCGATAAGCGATAGATTTCGATCATGGCTTTCGCACAACCACCCGCTTCGCGTGAAATACGCCGCATTCAGACCCGTGAGCGGCTCATGGGTGCGGCGGTGGCGGAGTTCAAGCGGTCCGGCGTCGCCGCCGCCGAAATTGCCGCCATCGTCTCAGCAGCGGGCGTTGCGCACGGAACCTTCTTCTTCCACTTTCCGACCAAAGAGCACGTCCTGCTAGAGCTAGAACGTCGGGAGGAACGCCGAATCGCCAACCAGATCGCCCGGTTCATCTCCGCCGCAATCGATCTGGAGTCGGTACTTCGCGAATCGATCAATCTGGTGACCGGCCTCGAGAGGCGCCTTGGCCCGGTGCTGTTCAACGACTTTCTGGCCCTGCACTTCTCGCAACGCAGGCCTAGGGTCGACGAGGATGAGAGTCACCCGTTGATCGACGAGGTTGCCGCGGTCATCGAGCGGTCGCGTGCGTCCCACACCGTCGACCAGTCCGTCAACTCCGTGAACAGTGCGATCTTCTTCCTCCTCGGGCTTTATGCGCTGTTGATCGCGACGGATCAATGGCCCACCCAGGCGTCCATGATCGAGGACTTTCTCCAGCAGACCCTTCGCGGTGTGGGGTATTGCCCGACCGAATGACCGTGGATCTGGGTTGACTGTCGTCAGTCAGCATGAGAATCCCCGCGACGTTGGCGGTTGACGGACGGCCGCGTTGGTGGAGCCAGTCTCGCGGTCCTCGTGAGCACGTTGAGCAGTCACGCCAGGTAGAGCGACACCACTGAGACGCCGAGGACGAGCAGCCAGACGTCGGTGAACACCTTCAGCCATCGTGGCGCCGAGCGGACGTCCATGAAGTGCCGGATGATGAGCCATACCTTGCCGAACGCGATGGCCAGTACGACGAGGGCGACGACTGCGGTCGAGCGTTCGTCGAATCCGCGCTCGACGTGACCAAGTACCCACGTGATGATCGTGACCACGGATAGCGCGATCCAGGTGGCGGTGATGCGCTGCGTATCGGACAACTCAGGCCCTCAGAACGTAGAGGAGAGCGAAGATGACGACCCACAGCAGATCGACCATGTGCCAGAATGTCGTTGCCTGCTCGACGACCGAAACCCGCACCAGCCGAGAGCGTTTGGTGTACCAGGTGGCCACACCGATCACGACCATTCCCATGACGACGTGCAGCATGTGCACGCCCGTGAGCACGTAATAGAAGGCCATGAACGTTCCGCTGTTGAACGTCTGGCCTGAGTTCACCTCGAAGAACCATTCCGACAGCTTCACGACGAGGAAGGCACCGCCGCAGGCGGCCGCACCGAGAAGGTACCTCGTCGTCGATGCGCTGCGCTCAGTGCGAGCCTCGACAACGGCCCGCGCTGCCAGCCACGAACTGAACAGCAGCAAAAGGGTGTTGAGGAAGCCGGCGTCCAGTAACAGGTGGCGTTGGGCGGCGTCGAAGGCCTCGACCTCCCCGGCACGAAAGATCATGAACGCCACGAAGTACATCCCGAAGATGATCATGTCGCCCAGAACGAAGAACCACATCGCGCCGTCACCGGGTAGTCGTCCCCGGCGGGGCTGAGCTGCGGTGACCCGCTCGGCGTCGGTGGCACGTGTGTCCGTCACGAGGGTGCCTCCATGTTCTGCCATTGGATCGCCTTGAACAGTACGTAGAACTGGCAAACCTGCCAGAACACGTACACGACGGTGTTGACGTAGAAGGCCACCAGCCCATTCCAAGCGAAGGGGCCGGCGTGGAAGTTGAAGACGACGCCGGCGATGAACTCCGTGACGATCTGCCAGATCGTGGCGTAGCCGAACCACTTTGGGTAGACCTTGTTCTTGTCCAGCAGGATGGCAGCGCCCAGGACCGCCCACGCAGCTGCGAAGCACCCCAACGATCCGATGTAGGACAGAAACGCCATGTCGTAGAGCACCGTCAGCATCTCGGGTGAACGATTGGGTCGCAACACTGCGGTCAGGAACGCGAAAGCGCCCCAGAGGAATCCGGGCGTGGAACCGACGGCGAGCGTCGCGATGAACGCATACGAGAACGCGGGGTGCACCGACATTCGTCGGATTTGGTAGGCGATGAGCCCGTTCGCCGTGCCGACGAAGCCCGCCACCACCATCAGCAGCCCGAAGCCGACTTTGATTCCGAGCGAGTGCTCTTCGAAGAACGCCGCCACCTGATCGGGTGCGATGTCTGGCCGCCGCGGAGGCATCAGTCGCGTCAGCGGAACGTAGATGACGCCCTGGATCGCATAGAAGATCGGGATGGTCCACCACACCACCCAGAGGTCGACTTTGGGATTGCCGAGAAAGGCTGAACGCCGGGTGGTGCCGAAGGGCGGACTCGACGGCGGCGCGGTTTGGGTCACAGCACCAGTCCGTTGGACCGGCCGGCGGCCGCTTCTTGGACCTGCCGGAGCACCGCGCGACGGAGCACGATGAACATGGCGACGAGGTAGATCGCGAGGGTGGTCAGTTTGAGCCAGAACGACACGGCACCGTTCCACGCGAACGGACCAGTGGTCACGACGGCCGCCCCGGCGGCCGGAGCGATGGCCAGCGCCGCCGCGATGTTCAGTAGGGCTACCCAGCGCGGCAGGACCGGACGGTCGGGCGAATCGAGGTACACCGCGAACGCCAAGCAGAGATTCTGGACCACCATCATCCCGACGGGGGCGATGAAGATCATCCACGCCATGTCGTTGAGGAGTTGTGTCAGTTCGGGATTGCGCTCGGGCCGGAAGGCGGCGAGCAGCCACATGATGTCTGCCATCGCGAAGACGGTGGCTCCGCTCGCGGCGGCGGTGATGTAGCAGTATCCGAGCACCCGACTCGGAGTGGCCATCCGCTGAATCTGGCCGACGACGACGGCATAGAACGGTAACAGCATCGCGCCGAAGACGTTGAAGGTGATCATGCTGAATCTCACTGCGGCACTGTGATCCCGATAGAAGTCGGCCACCTCCTGCGCGGAGAGGCTCGGTGACATCGGGGGAAGAAAGCCGGGAAACATCAGGAACGCGATGAGCAGGAAAGTGCCCATGACAGGCAGTGTCCAGAGGCACACGAGTTGCGTCCGCACGACGTAGCTGGCGGGCACGGCGGTCTCATCATCGACGTGGACCTCGGTCACGTCATTCCCTCGGTCCGCGTCGATGCAGGCACGCATGTCATCAAACAGTGCTCGCTGACTCTAGTCAACAAAATTGGCCGTCCTGGTAGTGAGTGTGGTTCGAGCAGGGACGCGCATTGCGCGTGGTCGGTCATACCGTCACGGCGGCCGAGGAAGGTTCGGGCCGCTTCACATGCCGTAGCGGAGCTTCACGCCGTGGTAGCGGTCGGTCAGCTGGCGGGCCCGCCCGGCGGCGTCGACGAGCGCAGTGTTCGCCGGCAGCTCGTCGAGCACCGCCGATCGCGACACCAGGCGGGTACGGAACACGGCCCGATTAACGCTGGCCAGGTTGCGGTAGGTGAGATTTCCGTTCGAGAAGCCCTGCGTGTCAAGCCAATTGTGCACTCCAGGATCGTCGTGGGCGATGACGAACCTGACGACGCCGTCACCGTCGACGGCGGTGCGGGCCGGGGTGTAGCTCACGGGGCGGTACAGGTAGTCCATGCTGCCGACGAAGACCCCGCCCATGCCGAAGATCCAAAACCCGTCGTGGGCGTCCATCTCCACGATCAGCGCCTCGTCGGGCCGCAGCTCCCACACCATGTGCGCCGCCACCCGGCCGCGAGTGACGTCTGACGCGGAGTCGGCGACTTTGTCGCGGGGGAAGGCATTGGTGACGGTGGGATCGCAGATGCCACCGGAGTACCGCCAGGAATGCTCGGGCCAGTCGCGCATGGCGCCGGTGAGGAAGGCACCGGCCCAGTCCATCGCGTCGATCAGCCCCTCGGGGCCAGGGACGGGGCGTGGTGCGTCCATGCCGATGCGTTCGATGGTCATGGTGGTGGGGGTCTCGGTCCAGGCGTCGAAGGCTTCGCGGATGAACACCTTTCGCGATCCCGGTGTCGTCGGCAGCCAGTTGCCCTCGCGCCGATCGCCGCCGATGACGAGCTCGAAGGTGCCGTCGGCATCGGTGTGCAGTTGATGGCCGAAGACGTTGCACTCGGGGACGTCGCCGAACGGTTCGTGCAGGCTCGGCCAGTCGGTGCCCGGGATGAGGTCGGGCCGTGGGCCCTGCACCGTCACGTTCAGCCAGCGAGCCGATCCGCGGCGCCCGGTGATCCGGTAGGCGTGCCGACCGTCGATCCAGGCCTGCCGGTAGGTGAAGTCCGCGACGTCGCCGCCCAGCTTGCGGGTAGGCGTGCAGAACGGGTGCAGCTGCGGGTAGGCCGGATCCTTGGTCTCCAGTGCCAAGTCGAAGGCCTGACCAAGGTTCTGGGTCAGGAAGCGGAAGGCGTCGGCCCTCGCGATCGGTGTGGCCGGGTTGGCGTCCTTGAACACGGCGTCACCGGCAGTCTTCAGCCGGTCGCAGAAGTGGTGCCAGGCGTCGCGGAGCGACTCGTCGGCGGGTCCGTCGCCGCAGGCCACGTCAGGCCCCCAATCGCGTCAGCAGGTTCGACAGATGCCGCGCGCCGCGCTCGGTGGCCTCGCGGGCGCCCTCCGCCATGATGCGTGGGCCCACCAACTCGACGTCGAAGACGCCCGCGTACCCCGCGCTGATCAGCTGAGCGAGGATGTCCTGCAACGGGATTGCGCCGTCGCCGGGTACCGCGCGGCACGGTGCCGACCGGTCGCCGAGCACGTAGTCGCTGACCTGGATCAGACGGGTCCGCGGCAGGGCCTTGTCGAGCAGGGCGGCGAGCCCACCCTCGCACCAGCAGGCGTGCAACTCGATGCAGAGGCCCACGTCGGCGACCTCGGCGACGGTGATGGCGTCGGCGAGGGTGTGCACGAAGTGGATGTCGGCGTTGAAGGCAGACGCGTTCTCGACCAGGAGGGCGACCCCGCGTGCTGCGGCGTGGCCCGCGCACTGCGAGATCAGGTCGGCGAAGCGGCCGGCGGCCTGCTCCCAATTCAGGGTTCCGCGGCCGCCGGTGATCAGGTACACCAGCGGAGCGCCGAGGCCGTCGGCGAGATCGATTGCCGCGACTAGGTTCTCGACCGCCGACCCGGTGTCCTGGGCGAGATCGGGGTACACCGCGAAGGGATGGTTCAGTGCCGACACCCGAGGCCCGCCGCCATCGACGGCACTCCGGGCGACGTCGTACTCGCCCGATCGGGCCAGTGACGAGGAGATCAGCGAGACGTTCTCGACGCCGATGCGGCGGCAGTGGTCGAGGAACGCCTCGGTGGGCTCGTCGAGGAACGCGACCTGGTGCAGCGACACCCGTGGATGCATCTAGTCCCGCTTCTCGACCTCGACGCCGAATCGTTCCCGGAACGGCCGGAACTCCTCGTGCAGTTGGTCGAGATCCTCACCGATGTCGGTCAGCAGGGTGGTCGAATAGCGGAACTTCCCGTGCCGGTCGCCCTTGTTCTGCGCGAGGTAGGTCCGCATCGCCCGTTCCGCGTCGGGGCTCAGTTCACGGTCGGCGAAGGCGTAGCACCCGCGAATCGTCGCCACCGGGTCCGCGACGAAGTCGGTGTAGCGCACGTGCCGAATGCGCGGGTCGTCGGTCAAGGGGTTTGTCATGGTGTTGGCGACGCTCGCCCTGGTCATCTCCAGATGTGCCTTGGTCTCGGTGGCGAGGTCGAAGGTGGCGCCCGTGCCGTCGAGGATGCCGTCCATGATGTCGGCCATCATCATCGTCCGCGACGCAGCCACCTGCACCGGGTCACGGTGCAACCAGATCAGCCGGGCATCGGGGTAGGCGTCGAAGAGCGCCGCCAGCCGGAACCCGTGAAAGCCCTTGAGCGCCCACCGTTTCGGGGGCCGGCGGTACTGCAGTTGTTGCAACATCGCGCGGTGGATGCGGTACTGAGCCACGGCGTCGGTCGGCAACCCGGCGACTAGGCTCTGCACCGGCACCCGCCACCACGCGGTCGGCGTCATGACGCGAAAGTCGAAGGCCCACGTCCGCTCGTCCTCGGGCAGTCCGTCGCCGAGCATGTCGTTGTAGGGGTGCGAGTGCAGCCACTTGGGCAGTTTGGCGTTGATCTCGCGCCAGTCGGCATCGGCTCTGGCGGGTCGGTCGTCGTCGGCACCGGCGAGCCCGGGCGGGGGCGACGGGTACATCACCTCCCAGAACCGCAGTGCCCGGGCATTCGGGTCGACCGACATCAACGCGTGCATCAGCGTCGTCCCCGACCGAGGTTCACCGGTGACGAACGTGGGCCGGTCGACGACCTCGTCGGCGACGTCGTGGCGGCGGCGGTCGGCGAAGAACTCCAGCCGCGACGTCAACAGCCAGTCGCAGTTCACCGCCGCGGCCCGTCGACCATCGACATCCAGGCCCGCCCCGTTGAGGTGGTCCACCGCGACGGAGAAGCGGGTGGGCAGGGTGTCGTCACCCCAGTCGGACAACCCCGTACTACGTTGGGCGGCGTTTAGCAGCGCATCGGCGTCGAGCCGCCCGCCCGCCGCAGCGGTCGGCACGGGGCCGGCCAGCATGCGCAACACCTCGTCCTCGGTGGCGCGCACCTTGGCGGCCGATCGCGCGGCGAACCGCAGCCCGGCCATCGAGCCGTACTCCATCAGCTTGAACACTCGCATGCCCGCGTCGGCGAAGCCGATGATCTTCCTGGCCACCTCCTGCGGTGTGCCGCAGGGGAAGACGTCGCGGATGGCCTGAGTGTCGACCTGCTCGCAGAAGGCGACGATTCTTTCCCGCGACAGGCTGACGGGGTCGAAGTCCATGACGCCGCGCCACCGCGGACCCATCGGGTGCCGGTAACCGAAGGTCAGTAGATCCTCCGCGGTCATCAACAGGATGATCGCCTTGACCAGTGGCGCCTCGAGCATCTCGGCGATCTCGTCGTCGTCGCCGATGAGGCAGATCTGGGTCAGCGCGGGCACCACGGCTGCGGGGTCACGGTCAGCCCGTTCAGCCGACCGGTGAATGACGGTGAGCTTCTCGGCGTAGGACTCCGGGGTGTACGCCCCGTTCGGCCACCATCCGTCGGCGTACCTGCCGGTGATGTCGAGCATGCGCGGTCCCGAGGCGCCGATCCAGATCGGCGGTGGTCGTCCGTCGACCAGTTCGGTGTCCAACCGGGCATGCTCGAGCCGGAAGAAGTCACCGGTAAAGTCGACGGGACCGTCGCTCTCCCAGAGCATCTTGATCACCCGAACCGCCTCCTCGAAACGGCTGACCGGCTTGGCGAAGTCGAATCCGTAGGGCACGGTGTTCTCCAGCTCGCCCGAGCCGAGTCCCAGGATGAAGCGGCCGCCGGAGAGATGGTCGACGGTCAGCGCGCTCTGCGCGAGCATGGCGGGGTGCCTGCGGACGGTGTCGACGACGGTCGTCACGAGGGACGTCCTGGTCGTCAGGACCGCGGCGGCGGCGGCGACGGCCATGCCGTCGAGATGACGGTGCGGTGACGGCGACACCGTGGCCAGATCGGTGAACTCGGGGATCCAGATGGAGTCCGGCCAGAAGCTGACCATGTGGTCGGGCAGCCATATCGAGTGGTAGCGCCCGGAGTCGTACTGAGTCAGCGCGTCGAGGGGGAGCGGCAGGGTGGTGCGCAGAAACGCCGCGGGCTGAACCGTCATGCTCGCCAATGTGCCTCCCGGCCCGTCGATGTCGACTATGCTAAGCGAGTGCACAGCGCTATGTCGAGGAATCGCGCCACCGTCTGCGCGTCATGCGCGAGGTGACCGAACAGGCCGTCACCAGCCCCGGCATCTGCCGCATCTGCTCGGCTCACTGCGGGGTGCTCGCCACCGTCACCGACGGCAGGCTCACCAAGGTCACCGGTGACCCCGACAACCCGATGTTCAAGGGCTACAGCTGCGCCAAGGGCCGGGCGCTGCCTGAGATCCACAACAACCCACATCGCCTGCTGCACAGTCAACGGCGCTGCGCGGACGGCTCGTACGAACCCGTGGCCGCGGAGCCCGCCATGAACGAGATCGCCACGAGGCTGAGCGAACTGATCGCCGAGCACGGGCCCCGCTCGGTCGCTCTCTATCTCGGCACCAACGGGCTGCCGTATCCGGCGTCGCCGCTGATGGCCAACGCCTTCATCAGGGCCATCGAGTCGCCGATGTTCTTCACCGCCAACACCATCGATCAGCCGGGCAAGCAGATCGCACTGGCGGCACACGGTCACTGGCTCGGCGGCGACGTCGACTTCCACGGGGCCGACAGCTGGATGTTGATCGGCACCAACCCGTTGGTGTCCAAGGCGATCGGCATTCCCGGCCAGAACCCCGCACGCAACCTCAAGGACGCGCTCGCCAGGGGGATGAGATTGATCGTCGTCGACCCGCGGCGGTCGCCGACCGCCGCGCGCGCGGCGATCCACCTTCAACCCAGACCCGGCGAGGACGCGGCCATCGTGGCGGCGATGCTCAACGTGATCATCTCAGAGGGATTGTGCGACGACGACTTCCTCGCCGAGAACGTCGACGGCTTCACCGAGTTGGCAAGAGCGGTCTCCGGGTTTACCCCCGCTTACGTCGCCGAGCGCGCCGACGTCCCCGAGCAGCAGCTCGTCGAGGCAGCCCGGCTCTTCGCCACCCACGGTGAACGAGGCGGGATGGTGAATGCCGGAACCGGCGCCAACTTCGCCATGCACGGCAACCTGCTCGAGTACCTGTGTCTCTGCCTCACGACGATCTGCGGGCGGTGGCAGCGGGCGGGGCGCCGGGTGACGAGGCCCAACACGCTGATGCCCGCGTTCGCCGCGAAGGCCCAGGCCCATCCGCCGTACGAGGGCTGGGGCTACGGGGAGCGGCTGCGGGTGCGCGGTCTCACCGACGCCGTGTGTGGGATGCCAACGGCCGCACTGGCCGACGAGATTCTGCTCGAGGGCGACGGTCAGGTGAAGGCGTTGATCTGCGTCGGCGGAAATCCGATGGCGGCATGGCCGGATCAGCGAAAGACCCAACGCGCGTTGGAGAGCTTGGACCTGCTGGTCACCCTCGACACCGAGATGTCGCTGACCTCGCGCCTCGCCGACTACGTCATCGCACCGAAGATGCAGATGGAGACCCCGGCGATGACGCAGGGCAGCGAGCTGATCAAGTTCTACGCCAGCGGCACGGGCATCCCGGCTGCCTACGGTCAGTACGCGCCGCGGCTGGTCGACCCACCCGCCGGCTCCGATCTCACCGAGGAGTGGGAGTTCTTCGTTGGCTTGGCCAAGCGCATGTCACTGGACATGTGGTTCGTCAACTTCTTCGGTGGCGGCGGCGGCCGGTTCATGGAGTCCCCGCCGGTGGTGTTGAACGTCAACGGGGACACCGACATGACGACCGAGGAGCTGTTCGAGCAGATGTGTGCGAACTCGCGAATTCCGTTGTCGGAGGTCGCCGCTCACCCGCACGGCAAGATCTTCGACGTCGACGCCGTCGTGGCGGAGAAGGATGCCGGCTGCACGGACCGCCTCGACGTCGGCAACACCCATCTGCTGGCCGAGCTGGAAGCCATGCTGACCGACGACTTCGGGGCAGCGCGCAGTGAATCCGCCTTCCCGTTCCGGTTGATCCCGCGGCGCCACGGCAACTTCATGAATTCGTCCGGGACGGCGCTCGACGCACTGAACCGTGGCAAGGCCTACAACCCGGTCTACATGCACCCGGATGCGATGGCCGCCCTCGGCATCGACGACGGCGCCCTGGTCACGGTCAGCTCGCCGCACGACCACATTCCGAGCGTCCTGGAGGCCGACGAGACGCTGCGTCGCGACGTCGTGGCGATGCACCACGCGTTCGGGGGACTCGTGACCGAGGATCACGAGGTGCGCGACCGGGGAAGCAACGTCGGCCGACTGGTGCCCACCGAGACCGACTACGACCCGATCACGGGCATGCCGCGGCAGGGCAACATCCCCGTGCGCGTGAGCGCGCGGCCCAACTAGTCAGTCGGTCCTCCTCGGGCGGTTCATCACCCGATCCGCGGCGGCCCAATGGTCGTCGGACACCCACAGCCGGGCGAACGATTCGACGGCCTCCTCGGCCGTGACCCCCGAGATCACGCGCTTGATGGCGGTGACCGGTGCCGCCGCGAGCTGGCGAGCCACGGTGCGCCACTCGTCTTCGAAGGAGGCGCGGGGGACCACGACGTCGACGAGACCGGCCCGGTGGGCCTCGTCGGCGGTGAGAATCCTGCCGGTCCCTGCCAGCAGCAGCGCGCGGCCCTTCCCGACCAGGGCGGCGAGTCGTTCGGCGCCACCCCAGGCCGGCATGATCGCCAGCGACACCTGGTTGAAGCCGATCTTCACGTCGTCGGCGGCCAACCGGATGTCGGCGGCGACGGCCACCTCGGCACCGCCGCCGAGGGCGTGTCCGTTCAGCGCGGCCAGCACCGGGCCGGGGAACGCGGCGATGCGGTCGCAGATTCCGCGCATGCGCCGTGCCATCGCCGCTGCGTCGTGCTCGGTCCGCAGCGCGCTGAGTTCCTTGAGGTCACCGCCGGAGACGAAGGCCTTGTCGCCTGCGCCCTTGATCACCAGCGCGCGGGCGCCCGCCGCTCCGTCGAGGGCGTCGTCGAGCCGGTCCATCGTCTGCAGCGAGATGGCGTTGCGCGCGTGCGGTCGGTCGATGGTGACGACGGCCAAGCCGTCGTCGACGTCCAGGTCGATCATGGTGTTCGTCCGCCGTTCTCCATCAATGAAATTGGCATTCTCAAATTAGGAGAATAACATCGCCACGTGGTAGCCCACCCGTTGCGAGTCGTCCCGCCCGAACTGGCCAAACGATACGAGGAGCAGGGCTGGTGGCGGCGAGAGACCCTCGGCGACATGCTGGCGGCCGGCTTGGCGGCGCACCCCGACGTGGCGTTTCACGTGCACTCGTCAGAACGCCCCTGGGCGGGCACCTTCGCCGAGGTAGAGGCGGTGGCCCGCAGGCTGGCCGCCGGGCTGCGGGCGCGTGGGGTCGGACCCGGTGACGTCGTGGCGATGCAGTTGCCGAATTGGATGGAGGCGGCCGCGACCTTCTGGGCGACGGCGCTGCTGGGTGCGGTCGTCGTGCCGATCGTGCACTTCTACGGCCCCAGGGAGGTCGGCCACATCCTGCGGACCTCCGCGCCACGGGTCTTCGTCACCACCGAGCGCTTCGGTCGCATGACCTTCTCGCCCGACCTGTGCCGGGACGTGCCGATCGTCGCGCTGGTCGGCACCGACGGCGACCGCGGCTTCGACGCGTTGCTCGCCGACGACCCGCTGCTCGGTACCGTCCCGACCGATCCGGGTGCCCCCGCGCTGATCGCGTTCACCTCCGGCACCACCCGCGACGCGAAGGGCGTCATCCACAGCCATCAGACCCTGAGCTGTGAGACACGCCAGCTGCTCGCCTCCTATCCGCCCGACCGCGGCAGGCAGATGACGGCGACCCCGGTAGGCCACTTCATCGGCATGGTCGGCGCGTCCCTGATACCCGTCATCGAGGGGGCGCCGGTCGACCTGGTCGACGTCTGGGATCCGGCGAAGGTGCTGGCCCTGATGAAGTCCGACGGGCTCTCGATTGGAGGTGGTCCGCCGTACTTCGTCACCAGCCTGCTGGACCATCCGGACTGCACCGACGATCATCGAAGGCTCTTCACCACCGTCGGACTCGGCGGATCCAGCGTGCCCGCCGCCCTGACGCGACGCCTCACAAACCTCGGCTTCTTCGTGTTCCGCTCCTACGGCAGCACCGAGCATCCGTCGATCACGGGTTCCCGCCCGGACGCCCCCGAGGACAAGCGGCTGTACACCGACGGCAACCCCCGGCCGGGGGTCGAGGTCAAGCTCGCCGGGGACGGCGAGATCCTCAGTCGCGGACCCGACCTCTGCCTGGGCTACACCGACGCCGAACTCACCGCACGGGCCTTCGACGCCGACGGGTGGTATCACACCGGCGACATCGGCGTCCTGGACGCCGACGGCTACCTGACGATCACCGACCGCCTCGCCGACGTGATCATCCGGGGCGGCGAGAACGTCAGCGCACTGGAGGTGGAAGAGGTGCTGCTCGGGATGCCGCAAGTGGCCGAGGCCGTGGTGGTGGCGGCCCCCGACGACCGGCTCGGCGAGCGCGTCGCGGCGGTGTTGCGGATCCAGACGGGGGCAGTCATGCCCGGACTGGCGGAGGTGC
Organism: Mycobacterium yunnanensis; assembly: GCF_025823185.1. Classification (GTDB taxonomy): domain Bacteria; phylum Actinomycetota; class Actinomycetes; order Mycobacteriales; family Mycobacteriaceae; genus Mycobacterium; species Mycobacterium yunnanensis. Next base: position 378,812 of record NZ_JACKVK010000011.1, on the reverse strand, counting down.
GCGCGCAGTTCGAGGCCGCCGGCGCGGCGCGGCAGAAGTGGCCGGAGGAGCTGCACGAAGCCACCGACTTCCCGCGTACGGCGACCGGCAAGGTGCAGAAGTTCCGAGTTCGGGAGTCCCTTCGGCCGCGGGTGTGAGCTGGCGAACCATTGCCAGCCAGTGTTTGTGAGAATATGATTCTCACAAACGATAAGGAGAATTCCGCATGGGTCAGCTTTCGCACCGGGTCGACATTCCTTTTCCGCTGTTCGACGCGGACAACCACCTGTACGAGCCGCCTGAGGCCTTGACCAAGTACCTGCCGAAGGAATACAAGGACGTCGTCCAGTACGTCGAGATCAACGGCCGCACCAAGATTGCGCTGCGAGGCCAGATCAGCAACTACATTCCCAACCCCACCTTCTCGGTCGTCGCCAGGCCTGGCGCCTGGGAGGAGTACTTCAAGTTCGGCAACCCCGACGGCAAGAGCAAGCGAGAGCTGTTCGGTGAGCCGATGAAGGCCATCCCGGCGTTCTTCGAGCCCGCGCCGCGCCTGGAGAAGATGGACGAGCTCGGACTCGACCGGTCGCTGATGTTCCCGACGTTGGCAAGCCTCATCGAGGAACGCCTCGCCGACGATCCCGTCGCCATCCACGTCATCGTGCACGCACTCAACGAATGGCTGCACGAGGTGTGGGGGTTCAACTACAAGAACCGCATCTACACCACCCCGGTCATCACGCTGCCCATCGTCGAGAAGGCGATCGAGGAACTCGAGTGGGCGGTCAAGCGCGGCGCGCGGGCGATCCTGATCCGGCCGGCCCCGGTCCCCGGCTTTCGTGGCCCGCGGTCGTTTGCGCTGCCCGAGTTCGATCCGTTCTGGCAGAAGTGCGTCGAGTACGACGTCTTCGTCGGAATGCACTCCAGCGACAGTGGTTACTCGCGCTACACCTCCGAGTGGGACGGCGGCGCCCAGGAGATGCTGCCATTTCAGACCAACGCGATGTCGATCCTCAACGAATGGCGTCCGATTCAGGATGCCGTGGCGTCGTGGGTGATTCACGGTGCGCTGTTCCGGTTCCCGACGTTGAAGGTCGGCATCGTCGAGGCCGGGTCCAGGTGGATGTTTCCGCTGCTGGACTCCATGTCGGAGGTCTACAAGAAGGCCCCTGAGGCGTTCCTGGGCAATCCGATGGAGGAGATCAAGAACCGCATCTTCGTCAGCCCGTTCTACGAGGAGGGCATCGACGACCTCATCAACCTGATCGGTGTCGACCAGGTGTTGTACGGCTCCGACTGGCCCCACCCAGAGGGATTGGCCGAGCCCACCCACTACGTCACCGCCCTGGATCACCTCGCAGTCGACGATCAGGCAAAGATCATGGGGGGCAACTTGGCTCGGCTCATCACTGCGTGACCGAAGCCCACGCCTGGAAGACCATCCCCGAGATGGTCGCGAGCGCAGCGGACCGATTCGGCGATGCAGAGGCCGTAGTCGACGGTCCGCTGCGCCTCACGTTCACCAAACTGGTCGACCGGATCGGCCGCGCATCGGGTGCCCTCGCGGAGATGGGCGTTCGTCCGGGTGACCGAGTTGCCTTGTGGGCGCCGAACTCAGTGCACTGGATCGTCGCGGCCTTCGGAGTACTGGCCGCTGGCGGCGTCCTCGTTCCCGTCAACACGCGCTTCACCGACGGCGAAGCTGCTGACGTGATCACGCGCAGCGGCGCCAAGGCCGTCCTCGTGCAGAAGGGCTTCCTGGGGCGTGATTTCGACGTCCCGCCGGGGATCCGGCTGCACGACGTGACATCAGACGCCCTGGTCGCCGGCGCGCCCTACTGGTGCCCGGTGGACGGCGACGACATCGCCGACGTCGTCTACACGTCCGGGACGACGGGAAAACCCAAGGGCGCCATGATGAATCATCGCCAGACGCTTCGGATGTACGACGAGTGGGCCACCCTGGCCGATCTGCGCGAAGGCGATCGGTACCTGATGATCAATCCCTATTTCCACACCTTCGGGCTCAAGGCCGGGCTCGTGGCGTCGTTCCTGCGCGGTGCGACGATGCTGCCGGTGGCAGTCTTCGACCTGGACCTCGTGGTCGATCTGGTGGAACGCGAACGCGTCACGATGCTGCCCGGCCCGCCGACGGTGTACGTCGCACTGCTCGCGGTGGCTGACAAGACCAGGCTGGCGTCGCTTCGAGCCGGGGTCACCGGGGCAGCCGACATTCCCGTCGAGTTGGTTCGGCGGGTCCATGCCGAACTCCCGTTCTCGACGCTGATGACGGGTTATGGCCTGACCGAAGCCGGCAACGTGACACTGTCGCGGCCCGGCGATTCCTTTGCCGACGTCGCCACCACCGCAGGTCTTGCCTGCACGGGGGTCGAGGTGCGACTCGGCGACGACGGCGAGGTCTTGGTCCGCGGCTACGGAGTCATGCAGGGATACCTCGACGACGCGGCGGCCACGGCGGAGGCGATCGATGCCCAGGGCTGGCTGCACACCGGAGACCTGGGGGAGTTCACCGAGTCGGGTCGACTGCGGATCATCGGTCGAAAGAAGGACATGTTCATCGTCGGCGGCTTCAACGCCTACCCGGCTGAGATCGAAGGCATACTCACCGAGCATCCCAGTGTCGCTCACGCGGCCGTGGTGGGTGTGCCCGACGAGAGGCTGGGACAGGTCGGCAAGGCCTACGTGGTGCTGCAGGCCCGTGGCGAACCGCCAACCGTCGAAGACCTGCTGTCCTGGAGCCGTCAGCGAATGGCCGGTTACAAGGTCCCGCGGTATGTACAGTTCCTCGACGTGTTACCCACCAACGCCGCCGGCAAGGTGGTCAAGGATCGTCTCCACTAGGGACGGGCACGGGTCGGAGAACAACGTTATCGCAGCGAAGAAGGCATTCTCGCCACTGTCAAACTCAGGTACTGTAGTAGCAGTATGCAAAAATGATAACGCTATTCTCGCACGACAGGCCGCATGGAAGCCGAGACAGGAGGTCGGATGTCGCCCCCGACGGGAGCTTCACCGGTGCTCACCGGCAGAGCCGACGGGCATTCGGCCGTGACGGACGCCCCGGAGCCGGCCACGAGGTCCGAGGACCTCGCGGCGCTCGCAGCCGAAGCCGAGGCCGAAGCGCAGGCGGCGGAGGCCACCGCCGCGGCAGCCAGGGCCCGCGCCAAGGCGGTGACCCTGCGCCGGCTTGCAGCCGCGAGCGCGGCACCAGTGGGAACGCCCCAAGTCGACGTGCCCGACGTCGGTCCCGGCACCACCGAAGTAGCTGGAGCCACTGACGTACCCGATGCCACCGAAGTCCCCGACGCCGGACGTCCGGCACGACGACGCCTGCGCCCACGACTTCCACGGATCGGCGTTCGGTCGGCGGCGGCCGCGCTCGTCGTCTTATGCAGTCTTGGCTTCCTCGGAGCCTCCGGATACATGACGTGGCAGCACCGAATGGCCGCGGCGGAGCAGCAGCGATCGGCGGAGTTCGCCGCAGCTGCCCGTCAGGGCGTCGTGACGTTGATGTCGTTGAACTTCAACAACGCTCAGGACGACGTCAAGCGAATCCTCGACAACACGACCGGCGACTTCAAGAAGGACTTCGAAGGCCAGTCCGAGCAATTCGCCTCCGTGGCCCAATCTTCGAAGGTCATCACCGAGGCGACGGTCACTGCGACCGGTGTACAGGCGATGACCGAGGACACGGCGACAGTCCTCGTTGCGGTCACCACCCAGGTGTCCAACGCCGCCAGCAAGGAGCAGCAACCGCGATCCTGGCGACTTCGGGTCGACTTGGCGCGCGACGGTGGTCGACTCAAGCTGGCGAAAGTGGAGTTCGTACCGTGACGTCGACGAACGAAGAGGGCATGGATGGCGTCGATGACGAGACGACGGCGGATGCCTCGACGGAGGCCCCCGACCCCCAGGCCGACGCCGATGAGAGCACCGACGTCCAGTCCGAGGGCACCGTGCCGCAGCGTCGCGGTAAGCGGCTCGTCATGCCAATCGTGCTCGCGGCGTTGCTCATTGGATCGGCAGGGCTGACCGCTTGGGTGTACGTCAACCAGTTCCGGCCCGATCGGGAGACGAATGCCTCGGTGGCGAACGATGTCATCAAGGCGGCCAGCGACGGATCCATCGCCATGCTGTCCTACGCGCCCGAGTCGATGGACAAGGACTTCACCACGGCGAAGTCCCATTTGACCGGCGGATTCCTTGACTACTACAGCCAATTCACCCACGACATCGTGACTCCCGCGGTCCGGCAGAAGGCAGTGAAGACGTCCGCGACCGTCGTGCAATCCGCGGTGTCGGAACTGAAACCGGGTTCTGCGGTGGTCCTGGTCTTCCTCAATCAGACGACCACCAGCAAGGAGAACCCCGCCGGCAGCTTCACGGCGAGCTCGGTCAAGGTGGGTCTCACCGACGTGGGCGGCAACTGGCTCATCTCGTCGTTCGACCCCGTGTAGGCCCGTCGGCGCTCGTCGGCGACGGTGCTACCCGGCGGCGGCCGTGTGTCGACGGCGCGCTAAAACGGTTGTCCAACAACATCTTTGGGGACAATGAGCTTTACAAAGTGCAGCTAATATGTCATCGTGGGACATGGGCCGCCAGGAGTGGCGGTAGACGCATCGGAGGAAGCACCTTGAACGTCGACGATCTCATCCTGATAAGCATCGACGACCACGTCGTCGAGCCACCGGACATGTTCCTCAACCACGTGCCCCAGAAGTACAAGTCCGACGCACCGATCGTGGTGACCGACGACAAGGGCGTCGACCAGTGGATGTACCAGGGCAAGCCGCAGGGCGTGAGCGGTCTCAACGCGGTGGTGTCGTGGCCCCCGGAGGAATGGGGACGCGATCCTGCCGGATTCGCAGAGATGCGGCCGGGCGTCTACGACGTGCACGAGCGCGTGCGGGACATGAACCGCAACGGCATCCTCGCGTCGATGTGCTTTCCCACCTTCACCGGTTTCTCCGCCCGCCACCTCAACCAGTTTCGCGAGGACGTCACGCTGATCATGGTGTCGGCCTACAACGACTGGCACATCGACGAGTGGGCGGGCAGCTACCCGGATCGCTTCATCCCCATCGCAGTGATGCCCACCTGGAACCCGGATGCGATGTGCGCCGAGATCCGTCGCGTGGCCGCCAAGGGCTGCCGCGCGGTGACGATGCCGGAGCTCCCACACCTAGAGGGGCTGCCGAGCTATCACGACGGTGAGTACTGGGGCCCGGTCTTTCGAACCCTCTCCGAGCTGAACGTGGTGATGTGCCTTCACATCGGCACGGGCTTCGGGGCGATCAGCATGGCGCCCAACGCCCCGATCGACAACCTGATAATCCTGGCCACCCAGGTGTCGGCGATGTGTGCGCAGGATCTGCTGTGGGGCCCGGCGATGCGCGACTACCCCGACCTCAAGTTTGCCTTCTCCGAGGGCGGAATCGGGTGGATACCGTTCTATCTCGACCGCAGTGACCGGCACTACACCAACCAAAAGTGGCTGCGCCGCGACTTCGGCGACAAGCTTCCGAGCGACGTGTTCCGTGAACACTCCCTGGCGTGCTACGTGACGGACAAGACGTCGCTGAAACTGCGCCACGAGATCGGCATCGACATCATCGCCTGGGAGTGCGACTACCCACACTCGGATTGCTTCTGGCCGGACGCGCCCGAGCAGGTGCTCGCCGAGTTGAACGGGGCAGGCGCCGACGACACGGACATCGACAAGATCACTTGGCAGAACTCGAGCCGCTTCTTCGGCTGGGATCCGTTTGCCAAGACGCCCCGGGATCAGGCATCCGTCGGCTCGTTGCGCGCCAAGGCATCTGACGTCGACGTGTCCATCAGGTCCCGAAAGGAATGGGCGGAACGCTTCGCTCAGAAGAATCTGACGACGACCTAGCATGGACCGATACGAGTTGCGGAGGCTCGACTACAGCCTCACCGAGGACCACGTCGACCTTCAGGTCGCCTACCGGGGATTCTTCGAATCCCACTGTCCGATCGAGGTCGTACGGGCCGCCGAAGCAGGCGGTTTCGATCCTGCCCTGTGGGATCGGTTGTGCGCCATGGGCGCGACGACGATGGCGCTGTCGGGTGCTCACGGAGGCGACGCCGCCACGCTGGTCGACTTGACGCTCGTGGCCGAGGAGATCGGCCGCGCGATCGCACCGGTGCCATGGGTCGGCCACGTTGTGACGAGTCGCCTCCTCGCCGCATTGGGCGCGTTCGACGGCGACGGGGTCTTGGCGGAGGCGCTGTTGAGCGGAAGGTCGATCGCCGGCCTGGATCTCGACACGACGGGTGCGGGCGGCAGACGGCTCGTCGCCTCCGGCGCCGTCGCCGACCACGTGGTCGTCGTCGACGGGAACGACGTCGTCCGACTGACGTTCGACACGCATCGCCCCGTCGTCGACAACATCGCTCGCCTGCCAATGGCGTGGATCGACCCGGCCGAGGCCGCCAGCCGAACGGTGGTGGCCACGGGTCCGGCCGCACTCGAGAAGTACGAGCGAGCGGTTGACGAGTGGCGGCTGCTCGTGGCTGCATCGCTGGTGGGGCTGGTCGAAAAGACTCTCGACGGTGCAGTCGAATTCGCCAAGAATCGACGCACCCACGGGGTAACCATCTCAACGCTGCAGGCGATCTCGCACCCGCTGGCGGACATCGCCATCGTGGTCCAGAGCGGTCGCAACCTGGCCCGGCGGGCGGCGTGGTTCCTCGACCACGAACCCGAGGAACGTTCCGAGCTCGCGGCGTCGGCATTCGTCTTCATGACCGACGAGGCGGCCAAGGCCGCGACGACTGCCGTCCACGTCCAGGGCGGTCTCGGAGTCTCGGTCGAGTCCTCCGCGTCGGCGTACCTGGTTCGGGCCAGGGGGTGGCCCCTCGCAGCCGGCGACGTCGCCGTCGCCGCTGCGCGCATAGCCAAGGTCGTCGTGGAGCGCGAAAGGCGCTCCGACGCAGCGGTCTGACGGATGGACTTCTCCCGGATACCGCTGTCCGACGACGATCAGGCCTTCCTCGAGCGGGTCCGATCCTCGTTGCGGACGTGTGTTACCGACGAGGTCATTCGCCGCGACCGGGACACCGGCGAGAACTTCGACGAGGCCGTTCACGTTGCGCTCGGAGAACTGGGCTTCCTGGCCGGCGACTTCCTTCCGGAGTCAGAGGGCGGCTTCAGCCCCGTGCAACGGCGAATCTGGGAATTGGAGATCGGACGTGCACGTACACCGTGGTTTCACTGGGGTACCACCGCGATGGTCGCGCGGATCGTACTGTCCACGGGATCAACGGAACTGATCGAGGAGGTCCTGCCGGGTGTGCTGTCCGGCCACGTCAGGATCTGCCTGGGATTCACCGAGCCCGATGGCGGTTCCGACGTCGCCACGTGCAAGACCAGGGCGGTGCGCAACGGCGACGATTGGATCGTCGACGGTTCGAAGATGTACACCTCCAACGCGCAGCACAGCCGCTACGTCTTCCTCCTCACCAATACCGATCCGACCGCGCCGAAGCACTGCAACCTGACCATGTTCCTGGTGCCGCTCGACACCGAGGGCATCGAAATTCACGGCATCCGCACCGTCGACGGTGACCGCACCAACATCGTCTTCTACGACGGCGTCCGCGTCGCCGACGGTTACCGGATCGGCGACATCGACGGCGGGTGGAGCGTGATGCGCGAGGCCCTGAAGGTCGAACACGGTATCCAGGACCGCGACACGCTTGGGCTCCAATCCCTTTCGACGATGTCACACCATGGGGCCCTCATGGCGCAGGCCGTCGACGGCGTCGGTGCCGTGATCGGAGATGTTGGCACAGGCGGTCGTCGACTCGTCGACGACGGGTCGGTTGGGTTCCGCTTCGGTCGTCTCGTCGCCCGCATGGAGGCGGCGCTGAGCACCCCCGGGATGTTCGGCCGGGTTGCACTCGCTCAGACGATGCGTGACATCGCCCCCGAACTCATGGACGTCGTCGGAATCGCGTCGAGCTTGCCGGTGGACGCCGACGGGTCGGTCGGCGGCGGTGCCGCCGAGCATCTGTTCCGATTGGCCGTCCCCACGGGTATCTACGGTGGCACTTTGGAGGTGTTCCGAAACATGATCGCTCAGAACGTCCTTGGGCTCGGGCGGCCCAGTTATTCGGTGGTGACGTGATCGAGGAGATCGCCAACATGGAGGTGAACATGACGACGGAATCGGATGCGGTCCTGTGGTCGCTCGACGGCTTGCTGGCCTTGTTCGAGGTCACATCCGACGGCCCGGACCGGTTCAGGGGTGAGACGGGTTTGGCTGGTGCGGACGACCGGCAGGTGGTCGAGGGCACGCAGGTCATGGCCCAGGCGCTGGTGGCGGTCGGCAAACGCTTCGAAGGCAAGTCGATTCGTTCGGTCCATGCGGTGTTCAGTCGAGCGGTCCAGGTCGGATTGCCGGTGGAATTGGTCATCGACGTGGTCGCCGAGGGGAGATCCACGGCGACCGCCGTCGTGTCGGCAGTGCAACACGGCCGACGGGCGATCACGATGACCGTGCTCACCGACGTTCCGTCAGCCGACGTGATCCGACATCACGCGGCGCGCCCCGAGGTGGACCCGCCCGCCGACGCCCACGAGGCGGACCTGCCAATGATGGGACGGCAGATTCGACTGGTGGACGTGGCGGACGTCAACAGCCCAGACGAAGTCGGGCCGCCCGAACTCCATGCGTGGTTGCACTATGACCACGTTCCTCGGGACGATGCGACCGCCAAGGCGTTGTTGGCCTATTTCACCGGGCATTTGGGCATTTCCACCACGATGCGGGCCCATGCAGGAATCGGAACGGCGCAGGCCCATCACACCGTGTCGACGGCACCGATGACGATCACGGTGAGCTTTCACGAACCGGTTTCGTGGGAGGGCTGGCTGCTGTACACCCACGAGAGCACCCAGGTGGGCGCGGGGATGTCCTACGTTCGCGGCACGGTGCACACCGAGGCGGGTGACCTCCTGGCGTCGTTTGCCCAGGAGGGTCTCATTCGTCCCCTGCGTCAGGTGGACACCGGAATCGACGTGCGGTCGCGCCTGTGATTTCACTGGCGGCGCCCGGCCAAGCGTCTTACACCGCAAATGCGATCGCTGTGACTCCTGCCACGACACCTCGATCCTGATAATGTGATTCTCATGTTGTGGAAGGGTTCTTCTCGGGCCATCCGCCGCGCACTCGGATCAGGTGAGAACGGCGCCGCCCGCAGTATCGGGGGACTGCCGCACGGCGTCCAGGGAGCCGCGGATCCGCACTTCGCCCGTGCCGTGCGTTTCTTCGGCACCCTGTTTCCCGGGCCCGGGTATGGGGGAGGGGCGCTCGCTGTGTACCAAGACGGTCGTCCGGTCGTAGACGTCTGGACCGGGTGGGCCGATCGGCGCGGGGAAGTGCACTGGACCGCCGACACCGCAGCCATGGCGTTCTCCGCCACCAAGGGCGCGGCGTCGACGGTCGTTCACCGGTTGGTCGAACGCAATCTGTTGAACTACGACGATCCGGTTGCCCGGTTTTGGCCTGAGTTTGGTGCACACGGCAAGTCTGCGATCACCGTGCGCGACGTCTTGGCGCACCGGGCGGGGCTATCCCTGCTGGGCGGGATCGGCTCCGCCGACCTCCTTGACCAACGCGTGATGGAGGACCGGTTGGCGGCTGCGCCGTCCGACCGGTTTCTGGGTAAGTCCGCCTACCACGCGCTGACCTACGGTTGGCTGGTCTCGGGGCTGACGCGAGCGGTTACCGGCTCGACCATGCGCGAACTGTTTCGGTCAGAACTGGCGGGTCCACTGCACACCGAGGGCCTGCACCTTGGGCGTCCGCCGGCAAACTCACCGGTCCGGGTCGCGGAGATCCTGATGCCCCAAGGTGTGACGAACAACGGTGTGCTCCAATTCCTGTTTCCGCGGCTGGCAGCGTCGCCCATGTCCGGCGGCCTCGGCGCCTTCTACGTTCCTGGCTTGAAGTCCCTTCTCCAGGGGGACATGCCCTTCCTCGACAGTGAGATTCCTTCGGCCAATGGCGTCATGACCGCTCGATCGCTGGCCAAGATGTACGGCGCGATAGCGAACGGTGGTCACATCGACGGCACACAGTTCCTGTCAGCTGCGATGGTGGCTAATTTCACCGGCAGGCTGTCGCGACGCCCGGATCGAAATGTTGTCGTACCCATGTCCTTCCACCTTGGTTACCATGCCTCGCCGGTCCCAGGAGTGCTGCCTGGATTCGGGCACGCCGGGGTCGGTGGATGCATCGGCTGGGCAAATCCGGCCACGAAGACGGCGTTCGCTTTCGTCCACAACCGCCTCATCACTCCGATGATTACCGATTACGCGTCCATCGGAGTGCTGGCGGCATTGGTCGACCGCGGCGCCGCGGTCGCCCGCAAGGATGGCGTCGACGCAGTGCCGGATTTCGGCACTCCAACGTCGCCGACGCACCGCGCATCGGGGCAACTGACCACGTGAGATCGATTCCTCATCAGCCGGATTCAATCCTGTCGTCGCCACGGCAGCGTACAAGCGCGGCGTTCGTTCAACCCGCCCAGACTCGAGGAGGACCAATCACATTATCACTCACGCCCCGCCGGGGCCGGTCAGCGTGACCGGCGAGCGTGGGGTCGTCATCGTCGGCGGCGGACTGGCTGCCGTTCGCGCCGCCGAACTGTTGCGACGCGCCGACGAGTCGGTGCCGGTCACCATCGTCAGCGACGAGGCTCACCTGCCCTACGACCGGCCACCCTTGTCCAAAGCCGTGCTACGTGCCGAGACCGACGACGTCTCTCTCAAGACCGCTGAGTTCTATGCAGACAACGCGATCACCGTCCGCCTGGGCTCCGGGGCTGCCAGCCTGAATTCCGTTGACCAGACGGTGACCCTTCTCGACGGTGACGTGATCGCCTACGACCAGCTGGTCATCGCGACCGGACTGCGGCCCAAGCGGATTCCGTCCTTCCCCGACATCGCGGGCGTGCGGGTCTTGCGCACGCTGGACGAGAGCCTGGCTCTGCGTGAGCATGCTGGCTCGGCACGGCGGGCGGTCGTGATCGGCGCGGGCTTCATCGGCTGCGAAGTGGCGGCCAGCCTTCGCTTGCTCGGCGTCGAGGTGTCACTGATCGAACCGCAACCGGCCCCACTGGCATCCGTCCTGGGTGAACAGATCGGGAATCTCGTCGCGCGGCTGCACAGCGAGGAAGGCGTCGATGTTCGATGCGGGGTCGGCGTCGACGAGATCAAGGGCACGACGCACGTCGAATCCGTGGTGCTCTCCGACGGCGTCCAGATCGAGGCCGACCTCGTCGTCGTCGGCATCGGCTCCACGCCATCCGTCGAGTGGCTCCGAGACAGCGGGGTCGACGTCGACGACGGGGTCGTCTGTGACAGCGCTGGCCGCACCAACACCCCCAACGTCTGGGCGCTCGGTGACGTCGCGTCCTGGCGCAATGAGCACGGACATCAAGCGCGCGTGGAGCATTGGAGCAACGTCGCCGAACAAGCACGCGCGCTCGTGCCCGCTTTGTTGGGTGCTGGCTACAGTTCCGCCAGTGCGGTGGTGCCCTATTTCTGGAGTGATCAGTACGACGTAAAGGTTCAGTGCCTTGGGGAACCGGATGCACGCGACGACGTCCACGTCGTCGCCGACGATGGCCGAAGATTCTTGGCCTATTACGAACGGAATGGCGTGATCGTCGGCGTGGTCGGCGGGGGTATGTCAGGGAGGGTGATGAAAGCCCGCGGCAAGATCGCCGCTGGTGCGCCAATTGCCGATGTCCTCGGCTAGATTTCGTTCACCAATTGGTGAACGGCGAGGCGAAGACATGTGTGACGGTGCCGCCAGAACACAGAATCTAGTGGCGCTTTCGAGAAGGCCAAGACTGCAGCGCTCTTGACGATGAACACACGCAAACGGCAAAGAGGTCGGGACGTTCACCTCTTACCCCAGGGCTGACGCTGGGGCGTCGAAATTCAGGACGTTGCGGCTTTCGCGGCCAATAGCACCTAGAGTGCAATGAAGCCTAGATCACGGTGCGCCGTCCTCCGCTCTCGTGTTGGCAGTGAATGTCGCTGTTGGGCCTGCAGTTTCGTAAGCCCAGTCACTGCCGTGACGAAACGTAGCTTCTTGGTCGCGTTGCTGCCGGAGCTGCTGCTTACCGGTAGGAACCGGCGGGGCCGGCCGGAGCTCGACAACACCGTCCTCACGTTCAGTGATTTCGATTTGCGCGCCTGGTTCGTCTAGGCGCAGGCGGCCGCGCACGTCTGCGGGTAGCACTACGTTGCCCCCGGGCTGCACGGCTACGAAACCATGGAATGTCATGAGTCTACGATCCCACACCTCCGTATAGCCGTAAAGCCTTGAGGCATAGGCACATGACTAGGTAATAGATCGGTTGACTCAACTGCCTCGGCGTCCCGCAACCGGGCTCGAAAGCCCTCGTGAAAGAACTCGTCAAGTTGGCGACGGTGGCGAAATGCTCACGGCGGAGGGACCGCGCTGGTGCACACCCAAGATATCGGCCTGTTTCGTCAGAAAGACCTCATACGGGGGGCGGTGTGAGGGAGTGTTTCGATGCTGCCGTTGACGAGCACGTGGGCTCGGATATTGTCCTCGAAGGCCATTGCGTTGAACTGATTCACAGGCACGTGGGCACAAGAGATGTGCCACACCGGACACCACCAGCGCTAACCCCCCGAATTGAGACCACCGTCGCGACGGTGCGCGCAAGGACGTCACGAGATTGCCTTCTCGTGAAAGACCAAGGGTAAGTGTGTCGGGCCGCGGAGAGAGCTGTTGGTGGACCACGTTGCCGGGCCGGTCAGCGATATCCGTGAGACGCGGTCGACCAGTTCGCGGAGAACGGCTTGTGCCTCCATGCGTGCAAGCGGGGCCCCGAGGCATAGGTGAGGACCATAGCCAAAGCCGAGATGGCTGCGCGGGTTTCGGTCGGCGCGGAAGGTGTTCGGGTCATCGAAGGCCAGCGGGTCGCGGTTGGCGGCTCCGAAGGACATCAGGACACGCGAACCCGTAGGGATGGTGACCTCACCGACCTGATAGTCGGCGCGGGTGTAGCGGTAGAGATTCTGAATGGGGCTGGTATAGCGAAGGTGTTCTTCGATGGCCTGTGGAATGAGTTCGGGATTGCTTCGAATCATGTCGTATTGGTCAGGATGTCGAGCGTAGGTGTGAAGCATCCCGCCGAGAAGATTCGTCGTGGTCTCGTTGCCGGCGATCAGCAGCAGAATGGCGATGTAGAACAATTGATTGTCAGTCAAGGCACCGCTGGTGCTGTAGGCCAGGAGACGGCCAAGGACGGTGTTCGATCCCTTGAGATGCCCATCTTCGAGATGTCGTAAGAAGTAGCGACGCAACGCTGCTGCGGCGCGGAGGGAGCGCGCCGTGTTCACCACGCCTCTTGGGGTTGGCGTGAAGTTGATCAGCTGCGTGCTGTCATCTGACCAACGACGAAAGTCTGCGATGTCGCTGTCCGGAACTCCGAGTATGGCTGCGATGGCCCGTAGCGGCAGAGGCACGGTCACTCGCTGTACCGCGTCATCGCCATTCGCTGCAATCATTCCGTCGATCATTTCTGCGGCGAGCCCATCGATGATGCTTCGCCACCCATCTAGTGCGCCTTTGGTGAATGCTGGCTGCACTTGTTTCCGAAGGCGGCTGTGTTGATCGTCGTCGGTGACCACGACCAGGTCGGCGACCATCCGTACCCGGGTCACTCCCTGGCTGCTGGTCACCCGGTCCGTGTCACGTAGGGCTGCACGAACGTCGTCGAGTCGGTGCAAGATCCACGTCGCCCGCTTCGGGTTGTAGTGGACACGTCCGCCGCGGTGCAAGGCGTCGTACGCGGCGTGGGGATGCGCTGCGGTGCTTGGATTCAACGGGTCGTAGTCAGTGTTGACCGCACCGGTCCATCCGCCATAGCCGCGTCTGTGTGTGCGTATTGCCGCCGCGGCGTTGAGTTGCCCCGCTGTGATCACCGGCGACAGCAAGGCGGTCACACTGTCAGTGGCTCTTCCCAGCAGGTTCACCATGAACACTCACTTCCCGTCGCAGTCTTCTCCACACTCGGTATCTGCATCGACGGGGTCAATGCCGGGAACCAAAGTTGACATCTCTGACACCGGGTCGATGAGGTCGGCGCGTGCAGCAAAGTACCCCAAGCTGCGCACATGAGTGAGACATGCGGCGTGATTTGTCTCATGATGCGAGAGAGGATTTGTTGTCTTTCATCACCGCGCCGGGAATGCTCGATGCCATGGCACGGAGGGATTGGGTCCTAGGCGCGGATCGAGGCGCGGTGGCACGGGATCGAATCCTGCTCGAAGCCTCAGATATTGTCTCACGCAATGGATTTCAGGCGTTGACCATCGACGCGCTAGCTGCCCGACTGAATTGCTCACCCGCAACCGTCTACCGGCGAGCAGGCGGAAGAGCCGCGATCCTCGAGTGCCTCATATCGATGTTGTCCCAGCGTGTCATTCACGCGGTGCGCCAAGCCATCGCCGGGACCGAGGGGACCGAGCGTGTCTGCACGGCAGTCGTCGTTGGATTGGAATGCATGCGAGCCGAACCGCTCGGGAAGCTCATCATGGGCGACATCCGGCCAGACCGCGACGACGGCCCCGTCATGGCGTCACCGCTCGTAGCCAAGATTGCCGAAGAGATCATCGGGCACGATGACCCCATGGCTGCGCAATGGCTCATCAGAGTCACCTTCGCATTCTGGTATTGGCCCGTGAATGACAAGCAGATCGAGCACGAACTGGTGAGGCGGTTCGCCGCCCCATCGGTCATGATGGGGCTTCGGCCGTGACATTCGAACGGTGCTAGTTCTGTTCGACTTATGTCTCGGATGCCTGAATCTCGTCCACAGTCGCTTCTCGCACAGGATTTGCGGTAATCGTTGTGAAGACTTACTGATCGCGTCCGTCCGCCGCGTATGAGCGTCTTCGGATCATCGAGCCCCGCGGGGGGCGAGGTATTTGGTGCCGCATCGTCCGTCTTGTTCCGAGACCCCCGATCGCGGACATCGCACTTCCTAGTAGGCCCCTGTTCGTCGCTGACGCACCGATACCAGTCCAGCAGCCCCGACGCAGCTGTGTCTCGTGACGACCGAGCCACCTCGGCAGCGTTCAGGCGTGGGCGACGGACCCGTTGACCCTCGACCACGATGGCTCCGCTGCGGGTAGGTGCACGAGACGAGGGACATCGGTGACGTCTGAAAGCGTTTGGCGATTTGCGCCGTGACCGATGGCTACGCTCGGTCGGAAACGAACGGGACGGTGTCGCATCGAAGCTTGGAGAATGATGTCAGACGACGAGATAACCGCCAAATGGGATCCGACCTTCACCAGGCAGTTCAAGAACGTCGTGGGACCGTTTGTCAAGCGGTACTTCCGTGCCGAGGTCAACGGTCTGTCGGCGTTGCCGAGTAGCGGCGGCGCGCTCGTGGTGTGCAACCATTCCGGTGGTGTGCTCACTCCCGACGTGCTGATCTTCGCTCCGGCCTTTTACGACGCCTTCGGCTACGAACGCCCTCTTTACATCCTGGCCCACTACGGGGTGCTGATCGGCCCACTCGGGACGGTGTTCTCGCGCGCCGGTGGCATCGAAGCTTCCCGCGAGAACGCGGCAAAGGCACTGCATTCCGGTGGCGTGGTGCTGGTCTTCCCCGGTGGGGACTACGACGCGTTCCGGCCAACCAGGACGGCCAACGTCGTGGACTTCCAGGGCCGCACCGGCTACGTCCGTACGGCCTTGGCGACCGACGTGCCAATCGTGCCGGTGGTCTCGATCGGTGGCCAAGAGGCGCAACTGTTCTTAGCCCGTGGCGACGGATTGGCGAAGCGACTCGGTCTGAATAGAATTCGGCTCAAGGCGCTTCCGCTGGCGTTCGGGGTGCCCTTTGGATTGACCACCGTGCTGCCGCCCAACCTGCCTCTGCCCACGAAGATCATCATGGAGGTGCAGCAGCCAATAGATGTGCGGGCCCGATTTGGCGAAGAACCCGACGTCGACCAGGTCGATGCCCACGTACGGGGCGTCATGCAGGCAGCATTGGACAGACTGGCCAAGAAGCGCCGGTTCCCCATCCTTGGGTAGACCGCCAACGGGAACATGATTGGGTCGAGTGGCTCGAAGCGTGTAGCTACAGTCGGTGCAGCTACCGGTCGACAGATTCCGCTGCCGGGCAGGTAGATCTCGATTGGATTGTCGCAGAACGGCGACCGCTCGAGGGTTGCTCGGCTACCGTGCACGTATGCCCTTCGTGGGGTATGTCTGAGCCCGATCCATTTGGTGCTCGCGGCGCTGAAGGGATCCGGTCATCATCGGCATGTTGGCGGGGAGGACTGCGAGTAATTGACGGATTCGGACAGCTTCTCGCCCGCTACGTTCAGCCTCGCTGGTCGGGTCGCCGTCGTGACCGGTGGCGCTCGTGGAATTGGTGCTCGGGTGGCGGCGGTGCTGGCTGAAGCCGGAGCAACGGTGATCGTCGCTGACATTGATTACACGGGCGCCCAGCGCACAGCCGCTGCATTCGTCGAGGGAGGCTTGGCTGCCCACGCGGTGTGCGTCGACGTCTCCGACGAGTCGTCGGTCATGGCCTTTTGCGTGAACCTCGTGTCCGAGCACGGCACACCGTGGTTGTTGGTGAACAACGCTGGGCTCCAAGATCGAGAGGTGTTGTTCAAGGAGACTGTGGCGCAATGGGATCGGATCAACGCGGTGAATGCCCGGGGGGCCTTTCTCATGACCCGGGAGCTGGGTCAGGCCATGGCCATCGCTGGTGGTGGTGGACGCATTGTCAACATTGCCTCCAATGTGCTGCGCGGGTCCTTGATCAAGGGCGAGGCGGCCTACGCCGCATCGAAGGGTGCCTTGCTTGCCCTGAGCAGCGTCAGCGCCTTCGAGCTCTCCGAACACGCCATCACCGTCAACACCATTTTGCCCGGGTCAGTATTCACTCCGGGATCCATGGGGTCTCGCGGCCCGCAGCTCGAAGGACCGGCGCTGCGGCAGGCCCCATTCGGGCTCGTCGACGGACGCCAGATCGGAACCGCGGTTCTGTTCTTTGCCCTGCCCATTTCGCGCGGCATCACCAATCAGGCGCTGGCCGTTGATGCCGGCTTTTCGATCAGCTGACGAAAGAACGTGCGATCGAGGATGTCAAGCTGTCCTGTCGTCGCGAATCTGTTCGTTGCAGCCCACGGCGGAACGATCGCAGATTCCTTCGGCCACACTCTTGGAGCGGTGATCCGGGGCGTCCAGGTAGGTCGGGTTACAACGCCCGGAACCGGACCCACCGAAATCGCGCGTGGTTCAAAACGCATCGCCACGACCGTGTGTAGCGGTCACCGATTAGTTGGCTCCGCCCGGCAAGTCAGAGTGGCATGACAGAAGAGATCTTCACCGCCCTGCAGTGCGTCGCGATACCCGTCACCGATCAGGACCGCGCCAAGGCCTTGTTCGAGAATCTCGGCTTCGCCTCGACGATGGACACCGAGTTGCAGCCGGGCTTCCGTTGGATCGAGCTGGCCCCGCCCGCCGGGGGCACGTCGATTTCGCTGGTGATGACCGGAGACGATCTGCCCACTGGGATCGACACCGGCGTCCGACTGCTCACCGGCGATGCCCGAGCTGCGCGCGCCACGCTCGTCGAACTGCAATTAGAGGTGGGGGAGCTCCTAGATTGGGAGTCGGCGCCGTTGATGTTCGCCTTCCGCGACTTCGACGGCAATCGGTTCTACGTCACTCAAGACCACTGAGTGCACCTCTGCTCCGGTCCGTTCACGACCGAGTTGCGGACTGGGCGAGCTGTGCAGCGAGATCCCTAACTGGCGTGTTCATCTCCTGGGAGAGTGACGTCAGCATCGTGAAGGCGTGATCGGCGTCCACCCCGAACCGTTCCATGATCATCCCCTTCGCCTGTCCGATGACGTCGCGCGTCGCCAAGGCGGCCTGGAAGTGGCGTTCTCGCGTCGCAGAGACGAGCGCGACGGACGCGTAATTGGCGAGCACGGCACCCACCGCCTCCGAATCGGCCGTAAAGGCATTGGCTCGGAATCCGAACAAGCTCAACGTGGCCCGGCCGTCCCCGAGGGTGTCGACGGGATGGGACAGCAGGCTGCGAACGCCGGCGTCAGCGGCGAGCGGAGCGAACTGTGGCCACCTGCCGTCGGCGCGCAGGTCGGCGCAGCGGACCACGGTGCGCGTGCGAATCGCCTCCAGGCAGGGACCATGGCGTGACACCTGCTGCGCGGCGTCCAGCGACAGGGCAAGTTCCGAGGTTGCCGCAGAGGACCGAATGCGCCCCTCGTCGAGGAAGGACAGCTTGGCGCAGTCTGCCCCGGAAACCAACGCCACGGACGCGACCGTCACGTTGTGGATCACGTCGTCGACTGCCGCTCCGCCGGCCAGCATGGCCGCGAGTTCAGCGCGCGTCGACCGGCCCGTTCCGCCGTAGCCGTGGCGTTCGACGCCATGGCCTCCAGCGTCTCCTCGTCGTTCCTGATGGACCGTGCTCGTGTCCACTGGCTGGCTCCCGTGGTGTGCTCGTCGGGGTAGGTCACTGCGTGACGACTATGCCAACCCAGTGGAGTCTCAGCGTCGACCCACGAGAGCAACGAAATTCGTCGAGAATGGGCCCCGCGTGACCATCGTCGGAGCCCGGTACGCTGTCGAGAGGTGCAGCACCCGAACACGTTGGGCTGCAGTCGCTCTCGCTACCCACCCGGGCGAGCCGGGACGTCCACCACACGTCGACTTCGACCCCCGAGGTCCAAAAGGTGTGCCGAAGTTGCGCCTCGTGGACGAGTCCGGGCCATGGCGGATGGTGCAACCCTTGGATGGTGGGCCGTACATCGGCAGGGACCGACGAACGGAGGTATCCGGTGACGCATCCGTCGGGCGTCAAGGTGTTCCAACGACTGTTCCGGGCGGTCGCCAGCGTCGACCTCGGGGAGAACGACGTCCGCCGCTTCCACGAGTTCGTCGACGAGCAGATCGACGCGCTCGCCATCGCCGGTCGCAACTCGGCCAAGGCAAACGGTCGCGATGTGATCGAGCCTCAGGATCTCCCGATCACCAAGGGCGTTCAAGAGCGAATGAGGGAATTCGACGGCCTCGACGTCGCCGGGGAGGTTCGTGAACTGTTGGCCGAAACCATCCGACGGCCACCGGAGGACGTGACGTTCGCCGAAGACACCGAGCAACTCCTCCCCGAGCTGTTCGGCGGGCTCAGCGTTGCGGTCGCATCGTCGTTCCGCGTACTGGACTCGACCATGACACGGCCGTCGAGCGAGCACTGGGACCAGGTCTTCAAGATCTTCAGGCTGGTCTTCTAGATCCGGCGCCGAAACCCATCCCGACCGGCCGTGGGTCCTTCGACGCCACTCGCGACGATGCGAAGGAGAAAACAATGGCATCGCCATCTAGGTCGGCAGGCGCGGACCAGGACGCCTGGCTGCCCCGATCCGACGTCGTCGAGACCGACGGGGCCTACCTCATCGAAGTCGAGCTCCCCGGGGTACGCAGCGAGGACGTGGGAGTGGCGTTGAACGGCAACGAGTTCGTCGTCACCGGAGAGATCGCCGAGCGCGTACGCGAGGGGCTGTTTCGTCACCGAAACCGTCCGGTGGGGCGGTTCGACCTTCGCATCACGCTTCCGGGAGAGCTGAAGGAAGACGAGGTCGAGGTGTCCCTGGCCTACGGTGTCCTCAAAGCCTATGTGCCAAAGGCGAAGACGTCCACACCAGCACGACATGACGACTGATTGATTGGGGCGCAATCCATCTGAGGGGTCGAATCTGGGTGTGGAAATCGACCACCCGGGCCGAAGCGGTGGGTCCCGTGCATCGACCACCATGGTCATCACGGTGGCAGTCGTCATCGGTTACGTGGAAGGGAATCTCAATGCAGTACGAAGAATTCGTCACACGAGTGGCAGTGGACGTCGACGTCCCCGTGGAAGAGGCCGCGACCCTGACCCTGACCCTGGCCACCTTGGCCACGCTCGCCGAGCGAATCAGCGGGGGTGAAGCGCAGGACCTGGGCGACCAGCTGCCCGCCCCCTTGGACGCGGCCTTGCAGGGCACCCAGGAGAACGCGGTGGCGTTCGACTTCGAGCGGTTCGTCGAACTGACGGCCCAACGGGCCGACACCGATCGGGAGACCGCCGAACGGGCCGTCGACGCGGTGTTCGCCACCCTCCGCGAAGCGGTCACCCCCGGTGAGTTCGACGACGTGCTCAGTCAGCTCCCGACGGACTTCCATCGCCTCGGTACTGCTCAGTCTCGCTGAGCCCATCAGGAGGACGCGCACCGCGAAACCGATTGTCAGCACGGATGTCCAAGGGTTGCGGACGGTACCCAGGGGTATGGGCCGGCGCACCATCACATACCAGAACCGCGAGCACTTAGGAGCAACGATGTCACAGCACTCAACGGTCCAAGCCTCGGCCGTGCGAGCTCACGAACCGGCCCGCCGCGTCATCGCGACGTTCGACGATTACGCCGATGCCGAGCGGGCAGTCGACCACCTGTCCGATCAGGGTTTCGAAGTGGACAAGGTGGCCATCATCGGCCGCGACATGGAGTACCACGAACAAGTACTGGGCCGCCTGAACTACGGTGGGGCCGCTCTGCGTGGCGCCGGCTCCGGCGCAATCGTCGGCGCACTCATCGGATGGGTCTTCGGACTCTTCAACTGGATCGACCCGGTGCTCTCCGCCGCCGTGTTGGCCTGCTACGGAATCGTTTTCGGCGCCATCGTCGGCGCCCTGTTCGGATTGGCGATGCATGCCCTTCAGCGCGGCCGTCGAGACTTCCACTCGGTGAGCGCGGTGCGGCCCAAGTACTACGACGTCGTCGCCGACTCGTCAGTGGCCGACCGGGCGGTCCAACTGCTCAGTGGTGTCACCGACGGAAGGAACTGATCATGGCAACTGCGGTAGGAATCGATCTTGGGACGACCAACTCGGTGATCGCCGCCTGGCAGGGCGGGGAAGCCGTCGTGATTCCCAACGCCGAAGGCGCCAGGACCACGCCGTCGGTGGTGGCCTTCACCGAAGCCGGCGAGCGTCTGGTGGGTCAGTTGGCTCGGCGCCAGTCGATCATGAACCCCAAGGGCACGATCTACTCGGCGAAGCGGTTCATCGGTCGTCGCTTCGACGAGATATCGGACGAAGCCAAGGCGGTCAGCTTCGACGTCGTGGAGGGCGAGGGTGGCGCCGCCCGCTTCGAGGTGCGCGGCAAGCAGTACTCGCCGGAGGAGATCAGCGCGCAAGTGCTGCGCAAGCTGGTCGACGACGCGGGCAAGTTCCTCGGTGAGCGGGTCAAGGAAGCCGTGATCACCGTCCCGGCCTACTTCAACGACGCCCAGCGCAACGCCACCAAGGACGCCGGCCGAATCGCCGGCCTCGAGGTCCTGCGCATCATCAACGAACCGACCGCGGCCGCGCTGGCCTACGGCATGGACAAGAAGGGTCACGAGACCGTGCTGGTCTTCGACCTCGGTGGCGGGACGTTCGACGTCAGCCTGCTCGACGTCGGTGACGGCGTGGTCGAAGTGCGTGCGACGGCCGGAGATTCGCACCTTGGCGGTGACGACTTCGACCACCGACTCGTCGACTACCTTGCCGACGAGTTCCAGCGGGAGAACAACATCGACTTGCGCAAGGATCCCCAGGCACTGCAGCGGCTGTTCGAAGCGGCCGAGAAGGCCAAGGTCGAACTGTCGTCGGTGGCGCAGACTCAGGTGAACCTGCCGTTCGTGACCGCCGATGCCAGCGGTCCAAAGCACTTGACCACCACCGTCATGCGTTCGAAGTTCGACGACCTCACCGCCGATCTGGTCGAGCGGACGATGGGCCCGGTCAAGCAGGCGATGGCCGACGCCAAGGTCAGCGCCAACGACATCGACGAGGTGATCCTGGTCGGCGGTTCCACCCGGATTCCGGCCGTCCAGGCGTTGGTGCGCCGTCTCACCGGCGGCAAGGACCCCAACATGAGCGTCAACCCCGACGAGGTCGTCGCACTCGGTGCGGCGATCCAGGCCGGGGTGCTCAAGGGGGAGGTCTCCGACGTCCTTCTGCTCGACGTCACTCCACTCTCGCTCGGCGTGGAGACCGCCGGTGGCCTGATGACCAAGATCATCGAGCGCAACACCACGATCCCGGCCCGACGCAGCGAGGTGTTCACCACGGCGGCGGACAATCAGCCGGCCGTGGACATCGTCGTGCTGCAGGGTGAACGGGAACTCGCCGCCGACAACCGGGTGCTCGGCCGGTTCAAGTTGGAGAACATCCGGCCCGCGCGCCGAGGTGAACCACAGATCGAGGTCACCTTCGACATCGACGCCAACGGCATCCTGCACGTCACCGCACGGGATCAGGACACCGGCGGCGAGCAGGGCATCACCATCAGCGAACAGTCCAATCTCGACAAGGGCGAGGTGGAGCGGATGCTCGCCGAGGCCGAGAGGAACCGCGAGGAAGACGAGCGGCTCCGCAGGACCGTCGAGGCTCGCAACCAGCTCGACTCGGCGGCGTACCAGGTAGAGCGCAGGCTCGCCGAGCTCGGTGACTCGGCGGCGCCCCATGATCGGGCCCGTGCGGAGATGCTGGTCGCCGACGCCCGTCGGGCCGTGAGCGAGGACGCACCCATGGACCGCGTGCAGTCGCTGACCTCGGAGCTGCAGCAGATACTCCACGGGCTACAGCCCATGGCATCCGGAGGGAGCAACGGCCAGCCGACCGGCAACGGTCAGCCGTCGAGCAACGGACAGGGCTCGGTGGTCGGTGACGACGACGTGGTCGACGCCGAGTTCGACCGGGGCTGATCGACGATGGCCAGCCCCCAGGAGCAGTCTCGGGCCGACGCAGACGACCACCGGGTCGACGGAGATCCGGCGGAGCCGGTTGCCGCACCCAATGATTCGGAGGTCGCCAAACTGCAGGACCGCTGGAGGCGCGCGGTCGCCGATGCGGACAACCTGCGCAAGCGGTATGCCCGCGAGCTGGACCGCGAACGAGCGACCGAACGGTCGAGGGTGACCGGCGCGTGGCTTCCCGTCGTGGACAACCTCGAACGGGCGATCAGTCACGCCGGTGACCGTTCCGACGCGGTACTCGACGGTCTGCGAGGCATTCTGGACGAGGCGGTGGGGGTACTGGAGCGATTCGGCTATCCACGCGACACCCGAACCGGAGTGCCCTTCGACCCGGAACGTCACGAGGTGGTGGGCGTGGTGGATCGGTCGGACGTCGAACCCGGAACCGTCGTCGACGTCCTACGCCCGGGGTACGGCGACGGGCAACTACGCCCCACGGCCGTCGTGGTCAGTCGACGTGGGGAGTGACGCTCGGTGGCCCGCGACTTCTACGAGGTGCTCGGCGTATCGCGGGACGCGAGCGCCGATCAGATCCAGCAGGCGTTCCGCACCCTGGCTCGCAAGTACCACCCCGACGTCAACAAGGATCCGTCGGCCGAGGACCGCTTCAAGGAGATCAACGAGGCCTACCACGTCCTGACCGATCCCGACACCCGCAAGCGCTACGACCGATTCGGAGAGGACTTCGACAAGGTCCCCGAGGATTGGGAGGAGCGGGTGGGTGCCGGGGCTGGCGGTCCGCGCGGCGGACGACCCTCCGGTGGCCGGGTGCGCTACGGGCAGGGGTTCGGAGGCGGTTTCGGTGGTGCCGACGGCATCAACATCGAAGACCTGTTCGGCGACATGTTCAGCGGCAGTGGGGGATTCGGGCCATCTCCTGGAGCCGACCAGGAAGCCGTGCTCGAGCTGACCGTCGAGGAGGCCTACCGGGGTGGCAAACGCCAGCTGTCGATAGGCGGCCGTGACTACGGAGTCAACATTCCCGCCGGCGTCGTCGACGGTCAACGCATCCGGCTGGCGGGAGAGGGCGGCCGGGGTAGTGGCAACGGGCCCGCCGGCGATCTGTATCTGGTGGTGCACATTCGGCCTCATCCCAGGTTTCGGCTCGACGGTCGCGACGTCACCGTCGACCTGCCGGTCTCCCCGTGGGAGGCCGTGCTGGGAACCACCGTCGCCGTGCCGACACCCGGTGGGGACGCCAAGGTCAAGGTTCCGCCGGGGTCGTCGACCGGCAGACGGTTGCGGCTGCGCGGGGAGGGCATGCCCAATCCCCGGGGGCCCGCGGGTGACCTCTACGCCGAGATCAAGGTCGTCGTCCCCACCACCCCGACAGCACGAGAACGCGAGTTGTTCGAACAGCTGGCCGCCGATTCCACCTTCGATCCGAGGAGGTCACGATGACCGCTCCACGCCACGTGCTGGTCCGGCGGACCGGTATGGGGCTCGACGAGTTCGCGTCCCGCTGCGGGTTGCATCCCGACATGGTGCGCCGGTTGGTGGCACTCGGTCTGCTCACCCACCGCCGCGACGTGCAAGGCGACCTTTGGTTCGAACCGCCCGCGGTGACGACGGTTGCCCGAATCCACCGGTTGCGCAGGGGCCTTGGGCTCAACTACGCCGCGATCGGGCTGGTGCTCGACCTGCTGGACCGCATCGACGAACTCGAATCCGTGTCTCGACGAAGGAGGACGTCCCGGTGGACGTGAACAAGTTGACGCAGAAGTCGCAGGAGGCCCTGTCGGAGGCGCAGAGCATCGCAACCCGCATGGGCCACACCGAGGTCGACGACGGACACCTGCTGATGGCGCTCGTCGACCAGCCCGGGGGACTGGTGCCCCGCCTGCTGGACCAGACGGGCGCCGACACCGAGGCGCTGCGCGCCGACGTGGAGCGCGAGCTGAACCGTCGGCCCAAGGTCAGCGGCCCCGGCGCCACGCCCGGCCAGGTGTCCGTGACCCGACGCCTTGCCGGCATCCTGGAGGCCGCCGAGCGCGAGGCCACCCGGCTCAAGGACGACTACGTGTCGGTGGAGCACTTGGTCATCGCGATGGCCGAGACGGGCTCGGAGAGTACGGCAGGGCGAATCTTGCTCTCTCACAACGTCACGAGGGACTCGTTCCTGGCCGCACTGGCCAAGGTTCGCGGCAACCAGCGGGTCACCTCCGCCACCCCCGAGGGGGCCTACGAGTCGCTCGAGAAGTACGGCCGCGACTTGGTCGCCGAGGCTCGCGCCGGCAGGCTGGATCCGGTGATCGGACGCGACGCCGAGATTCGCCGCGTGACTCAGATCCTCAGCCGCAAGACCAAGAACAACCCGGTGCTCATCGGTGATCCCGGCGTCGGCAAGACCGCGATCGTGGAGGGTCTGGCCCAGCGCATCGTGCGCGGGGACGTCCCGGAGGGCCTGCGTGACAAGACCGTGTTCTCCCTCGACATGGGCGCACTGGTGGCAGGGGCCAAGTATCGCGGCGAATTCGAGGAACGGCTGCAGGCGGTGCTGTCGGAGGTCAAGGCAGGCGCGGGTCAGATTCTGCTGTTCGTCGACGAACTGCACACGGTGGTGGGTGCCGGCGCGACGGAGGGATCCCTCGACGCCGGCAACATGCTCAAGCCGATGCTGGCCCGCGGCGAGCTGCACATGATCGGCGCGACCACCCTCGACGAGTATCGCAAGCACATCGAGAAGGACGCCGCCCTGGAGCGCCGGTTCCAGACCGTGCTGGTCGACGAGCCCGACGTCGAGGACGCCATCTCGATCCTGCGCGGACTGCGCGAGCGCCTCGAGGTCTTTCACGGCGTACGGATTCAAGACGGGGCACTGGTGGCCGCTGCGACGCTGTCGCATCGCTACATCACCGATCGCTTCCTGCCCGACAAGGCCATCGATTTGGTCGACGAGGCCTGTGCCCGGTTGCGCACCGAAATAGATTCCATGCCTGCGGAATTGGACGAGATCACGCGCCGGGTAACCCGCCTGGAAATCGAAGAGGCCGCCCTGGCGAAGGAAACCGACCCGGCGAGCAAGTCCCGGTTGGAGGAGCTGCGGAAGGAACTGGCCGATCTGCGGGCTGAGGCCGACGCCCAGCATGCGCAATGGGATGCCGAACGACAGGCGATCCGACGGGTGCAGGAACTGCGTGGGCGACTCGAACAGCTGCGGGTCGAGGCCGACGAAGCCGAACGCCAATACGACCTCAACCGCGCCGCCGAGCTGCGGTACGGCGAGATCACCGAGCTGGAGCGCAAACTGCGCGCGGCTGAAGACCAGTTGCAGGCCAAACAGGGCGCGAAGCCCCTGCTGCGCGAAGTCGTGACCGACGACGAGATCGCCGAGATCGTGGCCGCGTGGACCGGTATCCCCGTCGCACGGTTGCAGGAGGGTGAGCGCGACAAGCTGCTGCGGCTCGACGAGATACTGCACGAGCGGGTGATCGGGCAGGAGGAGGCGGTGCAACTGGTGTCAGACGCGGTGATCCGGGCCCGCTCCGGAATTCGTGACCCGCGCCGCCCCATCGGTTCGTTCATCTTCCTGGGGCCCACCGGGGTCGGCAAGACCGAGCTGGCGAAGACGGTGGCCGCTGCGCTGTTCGACAGCGAGGACAACATGGTCCGGCTCGACATGAGCGAATACCAGGAGCGGCACACGGTGAGCCGCCTGGTGGGTGCGCCACCGGGCTACGTCGGGTACGAGGAGGGCGGCCAGCTCACCGAAGCGGTACGGCGCAAGCCCTATTCGGTGGTGCTGCTCGACGAGATCGAGAAGGCGCACACCGACGTGTTCAACACCCTGCTGCAGGTCCTCGACGACGGCAGGCTCACCGACTCCCAGGGACGGCAGGTGGACTTTCGCAACACCGTGGTCATCATGACCTCGAACATCGGATCCCACCACCTGCTCGACGGCGTCACCCCGGACGGCGAGATCATGCCGGAGGCGCGTGACCGGGTGATGTCCGAGCTGCGTGGGCACTTCCGGCCCGAATTCCTCAACCGCGTCGACGACATCGTGCTGTTCACCCCGTTGTCGGTGCCGCAGCTCGAGCGGATCGTCGACCTACAGCTGTCTGAGCTGCGAAACCGGCTGGCGGAGAGGCAGATCGAGCTCCACGTCACCACCGAAGCGCGCCGGATGATCGCCCAGCACGGTTACGATCCGGTCTACGGGGCACGGCCGCTGCGCCGCTTCATCGCCCACGAGGTGGAGACCAAGATCGGCCGCGCGCTGCTTCGCGGCGACATCGCCGGTGGCGGCACGATCCGCATCTCGGTGGTGAACGGCGAGCTCGCCGTGGGTTATTCGGAGCCCGCCCTGGCGGCCTGACGGCCTCGTGCTGGACCGCCGTTGGGCAGCATGGCTACTCGTCGAAACGCTGCCGCTGCCGGATGCCGTAGGCGGCCGCCTTCACGCCCTCGTCGTCTTCCAGTCCCGACCCCAACGCACCGCCGACGGTGGCGATGCAGGCCACCAACCAGGCAAGTGAAAGGTAGTCCCCGGTCGACACCGGATGCCCGACCGTCTGCTCGAATACGTCTGGTCGCAACGTGATGCTGGCCGCGAAGAGTATCGAGACGAACAAGGCCACCTGTAGCACCGCGACGCCGATGGTCAGGGTGATCACGGTCGCGACGTTGTAGAGCATCGACCGGGCACGTTCTGCGGCTGACTCCGGGCGCTCCCACAGTTCGTGATCGAGGATCAGCCACGCGACCATCGCTGCAATCGACAGGACGGTGGTCACGCCGATTCGCCACGGGCCCATGGTGTCGGCGAACAGCCAGATCGTGTCGGTGGCGAGCGCCAGCGCGCCGGATCCCAACGCCACGACGAGCACCTTCGACAGTCCGGCGACCAAGCGCCATGGACGATTTGCCCGCACCATTCCCGCCAGCAGACGGAGCCGGCGAAGCCCACGTGGCGCGTAGTAGCGGATGCCGTCGGGAATGTCGGCAGACCTCAACCGAGCGGCCATTCGTGGTAGCAGTTCGGGGCGTTCGGTGACCACGGCGATGGTCAGGACGACGAGGTCGAACGCCCGCCGGGTGACCCACGTGGCACCGACGCCGGCTACGGCGATGAGCCCGAAACGGTGTGCAGTGCTGACCTCGGCGAGGATTGGTATGCGGTCGTCTCGACGGGGCAGGTCGGTCAGGTAGACGACGACGTCGGCGCCCTTCTCAGCCGGTTGCACTGCCTCCACGACCTCGAGGAACGACGTGCGTTCGTCGCGGAGAAACGGCTCGACCCGAACCTCGGCCTCCCAGTGCGCCGGTGAGCCCGGCCCGTCGGTCTGGCCGTCGGGCAGCGTCATGGCGACGTGCCGTGCCAGGCGTGCCGGCATTCCTGGGTCGGCGATCAGCAACACCGTGAACTTGCTATCGGTCAATGTCACTCCCCACGGCGACGGACGACGCCAGTGCCACCCGGTACCCCGGGCGCGGCGGTCCAAACGGGTCCCGTCCCCGAGGGTCTGCTCGGATGCCGTCTTTTGGCACTCCAGGGCCGATGCCGGGAGGCGTCCCGGTTGGCAGAGTCAGGGGGGTGAGCGGAACACGGGTCCGTCAGTCCGACGAAGGAGTGCCATGACGTTTCACATCACGACGTGCCCGCACTGCGAGAAGCGCAATCGGGTACGGGGCGCGGCGACGGGACGACCCCGCTGCGCGAACTGTGGACGATGGTTGCCGTGGATCGCCGACGCCGACGACGGCGACTTCGACGAGGTGGTTCGCACCGCCTCGTTGCCCGTCCTCGTCGACGTGTGGGCAACCTGGTGCGGGCCCTGCCGGGTGGTCAGCCCCGTCCTCGAACAGCTGGCCACCGAACGGTCCGGCGAGCTCAAACTCGTGAAGGTGGACGTCGACCGGGCCCCGGCGGTTGGGCAGCGGTTCGCCGTTCAGGCGGTTCCCACCCTGCTGGTCGTCGACCGCGACGGCGAGGTGCTCGGCCGACGGTCCGGCGCGGCACCCGTTGCCGCCCTGCGTGATTGGCTCGACCACACGCTCTCGGGTGACCGGACGACGGAGGCGCGAGCATGAGCACGTCGGTGGGCGTCGACCCGCACGTGACCGCGATCCGCGACGTACACCCCCACTCCGCCGGCTGCGAGGAATGTCTGCGCCTCGGGACGCCGTGGGTTCACCTGAGGCTGTGCCTGACGTGTGGGCACGTCGGCTGCTGCGACTCGTCGCCGATGCGGCATGCCCGCATGCACGCGGGCGTTCAGGCGCACCCCATCGTCGAATCCATGGAGGCGGGCCCGAAGTGGCGGTGGTGCTATGTCCACGAGAACTATGTCTGAGGCCGTGGCGGACCGGCGTGCGACCACCCCGCCGGACGAAACCCCCGACATGGACGGTGCGTACCCGCGACTGGACGGCCATCAGATCGCGATCCTGGAGGCCGGCGGCTCACGGCGATCCGTCGACGAGGGCGAGACCTTGGTGTGCGAGGGCGAACGCTCCGACTACTTCTTCGTCATCCTGTCGGGTCACGTTGCGATCAGCACGAGCGATGACGCGGGAGGGCGGCACGTCATTCGCGTGCACGGCCCCGGCCGGTTCCTGGGTGAGCTGGGTGAGCTCGAAGGCCAACCCGCCTTCTACACCGCCGAAGTGGTCGACGCCGGCGAAGTGCTGGTGGTGCCGATCGAGCGCGTCCGGGACCTGGCCGCCCACGACCCGGCTCTCAGCGACGTGATCCTGCGGGCGTATCTGATCCGTCGATCGCTGCTGATCGAGCAGGGCACCGGGCTGCGCCTCATCGGTTCCTGCTTCAACCCCGACACCGTGCGACTTCGCGAGTTCTTGACGCGAAACCGGTTGCCGCACAAGTGGTTGGACGTGGAGCGTGACAAACATGCCGAACGGCTGCTGCAACGATTCGGAATTGGCTGTCAGGACACGCCGGTGGTGATCTGGGCCGGCACGGTGTTGCGAAACCCGACCAACGCGGAGCTGGCTCGCCGGGTCGGACTGTCCGTGCCCGACCCGGCGTCCGCCGAAGTCGACGTCGTCGTCGTGGGGGCAGGGCCGGCCGGCCTAGCCGCGGCGGTCTACGGCGCATCGGACGGTCTCTACACCGGGGCGCTGGAGCGGATCGCCAGCGGCGGGCGGGCCGGCACGTCGTCACGCATCGAGAACTACCTCGGGTTCCCGGCCGGCATCTCCGGTTCCGACCTGGCGGAAAGGGCGTGTCTGCAAGCCGGGAAGTTCGGCGCCCGAGTCATGGTGTCGGCCGAGGCAATCGGACTGGACTCCGACGGTGAGCACCACGTGATCCGACTCGCCGATGACACGTCGGTGGCTGCGCGCGCCGTCGTGCTCGCCACGGGGGTGCGGTATCGCAGGCTCGCGGTACCGGGGATCGACCGGTTCGAGGGCAACAGCGTGTACTACGCGGCCACCGTGCAGGAAGCGCTGTCCTGCGGCACCGATCCCGTCGTCGTCGTGGGCGGCGGCAACTCGGCGGGTCAGGCCGCGGTGTTCCTGGCGACCAGGGTGGTTCGGGTGTCCGTCCTGATCCGTGGCGACGACCCCAACCAGGACATGTCGCGCTACCTCGTCGACCAAATACTGCAGCACCCGCGAATCACCGTGCGGACGTCCACCGAAGTCGTGGGCGTCGACGGCGACGACGAACTCACCGCCGTGGTGGCCCGAGACAGACGGACCGGGGAGCAGTATTCGCTCGACGCGCGGTCGCTGTTCGTCTTCATCGGAGGCGCGCCCAATACGGCCTGGCTGGCCGGCGCCGTGGAACTCGACGACCACGGATACGTCGCCACCGGGTCCGCCGCCCTCTACGCTCGGACCGGCCGCGCCACGGGGCGAATGCCGCTGACGCTGGAGACCAGCCGCCCGGGTGTCTTCGCCGCGGGCGACGTCCGCAGCGGCTCGGTCAAGCGAGTGGCGTCCGCGGTGGGCGAGGGATCGATGGCGATCCGGCACGTCCACGAATACTTCGGGGCGTGATCGCCTGTAAAGTCCGATCAATGCCGTTGGTGAGAATCGATGTCCTGCAGGGCTACACGGCCGCCGAGCGCACGTCGATCGGAGACTGCGTGCAACGCGCGATGGTCGAGACCCTCGGCGTGCCCGAGCGCGACCGATTTCAGATCGTCACCGAGCACCAGCCGGACGGATTTGCGTTCAACCGCTCCTACCTCGACGTCGACCGCACCGACCGCTTCGTCATGGTCGCCGTCACCTTGTCCTCCGGTCGGAGCCCCGAGGCCAAGCAGGCGTTCTACGCGCGTCTCGCCGAACTGCTCGGCGAACGGATCGGTGTGCGCGCCGAGGATCTCGCCGTGGTCCTGACCGAGAACGAGCGACACGACTGGTCCTTTGGCCGCGGCGAGGCCAGCTACGTCGTCATCCCCAAGGAGCAGTGGCGCTGACCCACGGTCGCCGAGACTACGGTCGTTGCGCCCGAAACCCGTGATCGTGCGCAACAAGCGTAGTTTCGCGAGTGTCGGGCCGTCAGGTCCGGCGCCACCGGGACCGCCACGGCCGCGTCGACCGAATCGGCCGGTCGGCCGGGCGACGCGCGGCGGCGATCTGCTCGGCGAACTCGGTCCCGTTGGCCGGTCGGCGGCGGGGGTCCTTCTGCAAGGCCGTGGCGACGAGGTCCTGCAGTGGCTTGCCTGCGGTGTCCGGCAGCTGAGCCGGCTCGTCCTCCATGTGGCTCATGGCGATGGACAACGGATCCTTGCCGGCGAACAACGGTGTGCCCGTGATCATCTCGTATCCGACCACGGCGAGTGCGTACACGTCGCTGGCCGCGGTGGCGACGTCGCCGCGGGCTTGCTCCGGCGACATGTACCGGGCGGTGCCCATCACCGTTCCGACGTGCGTCAGGGTGGCTTCGCCGAGCACCCGCACGATGCCGAAGTCGGTGAGCTTGGCCGCGCCGTCCTTGGTCACCAGGATGTTGCTCGGCTTGACGTCGCGGTGCACCACCCCCGCGGCGTGGGCGTGTCCGAGCGCCCGTGCCACGCCCTCCAACACGTTGAGCGTCCGCCCGACGGGCAGCCGCTCGGACCGGTGGATCAGCGCGCTGAGGGATTCGCCCCTGATGAATTCGGTGGCCAGGTAGGTGATGGCCTGGCCACCGGGCGCGGCGGGATCGACGACGTGGCCGTAGTCGACGAAACGGGCGATGCCGGGATGGTCGAGCGACGCGACCGTGTCGGCCTCTCGGCGAAAACGCGCCTGGATCACCAGGTCCTCGGCGACGTCGTCGCGCAGGATCTTCAGCGCGACGACCCTCCTGGTCGGCAGATCCGTCGCCTCCCAGACCTGCCCGGTGCCACCGAAGCCGATGAGTCGCTTGAGCTTGAAGCGGTCGGCGACCACCAGCCCGGCCATGCGCGTCACGGCAGTGCGTCACCGGCCCCGGTCGCGGTGCGTGGGGTCGTGCAGGGCGGCCAGGCGAGCGTTGTAGGCAGCCAACGCGGCATCGTCGTCGTCCAAGTCGACCGAGCCGTCGGAGGTCGTGTCGGCACCGAGGGTCGCGCCCCTGCGCACGCCGTCGAGCCATGGTCCGAGACTCGTGCCGGTGCGATCACCGCTGGCGACCCAGCGGCCGCCGACGATCACCATCAGAACCATCATCAGACCGTCTCCGCCAAACCACATGACCGCTCCGGCGGTGGCCTGGTCGGCCAGCGCCGATGGACCCCAGTCGCGCGACGCCGCGTACGCCGGTGCCAGGGGAGTGCTGGTCATCATCAGCATGATTCCGACCAAGGTGTCGGGGAACATGCAGATGGCCAGCACGACGAATCTCAGCAGGTGCGCCAGCGGCGGCTCAGTGGTCGACTCGTCGCCCACCAGAGGCAGCAGCAACAGGTAGCCGGCCACCAGGTACAGGACCAGCTCCCCGTCGTGTATCCATTCGTGCTGGCTCATCGCCTCTTGGAAACCGGTGAGGTGCGTGAGCACCAGAACGGCGGCGTAGAGCGGCACCGCGAGGCGCGGCGAAATCAGCCACCGAAACGCCCGTCCGCGGCGGGCACCGTCGACGCGGTCACCGATCGGGCCGCCGACGTCGTGCGCCAACCGGAGGGGCTGGGCCCAGACGAGAAGGGCCGGCACCACGGTGATGAGGATGAGGTGCACGATCATGTGCACCCAGAACAGGTGGTGGGAGTACACCGCCAGGGGGCCGTTGACCACCAGGACGAGGAGCACGGCGGCGACCGCGGCCGAGGCGGTACGCGACGGCGCCCACCGCTGCCCGTGCCGGCGCAGCCTGATCAGCATCGCCAGGTAGCCGGCCACGCCGAGCGCGATCAGCAGGTCGGCCACCGGTGAGGCGGTCCACGCCGCCAGGACGGCGGCCAGATCGGGCGGCGGCGCAGCATCCATGTTCACCATTGCAGTATGCAACAGTTGCTTCTACCCTCGGCCGAGGGCGATCGCGGACGGGGGACTCACATGTCGGCACGCGGCGCCGTCGACGTGCGGGAATCGGTGGACGCGATCACCGACGCGCTGTTGACGGCCTCCCGTCTGCTGGTGGCCATCGCGTCGCGCTCGATAGCCGAGAACGACGACACGCTCACCATTGCCCAATTTCGGACCCTGGTGATCCTGTCGACGCGAGGACCGGTCAACCTGGCCACCCTCGCGAGTCTGCTCGACGTCCAACCGTCGACGACGGGCCGAATGGTGGAACGGCTCGTCGCCGCTGGGCTCATCGACCGACGGCCTCACCCCGAGTCGCGCCGCGAACTCGTCGTCGACCTCACCGAGCGCGGCCGCCACGTCGTCGGAGCCGTCACCGCTGAACGGCGCCGGCTCCTCGCCGATATCGTCGCGACCATGCCCGAGGACGAGCGGGACGGTCTGGTGCGTGCACTGACCGCGTTCACCCGCGCCGGAGGCGAGCCCGCCGTCGGCCACGGCGGTGACTTCCTTGTCTGAGACCGGGGCTGGGCGAATCGTCGGCGTCGGCGTCGGCGTTGTTGCGGCGGTCGTGCTCGGCGGCTGCTCGAGCAGGTTGCCGGGATACCCGCCGTCGGCGACGTCGGCGGTCGCCCGTTCCTCGACGCTGTCCGCGGCAGCCACCCGGGGCGGCGAGCTCGGCGCCCTGAGTGCCCGGGGTGTCGTCGACGCGTTGGTGCAGGCAGGTTTTCGCGCACCCAACGCAGTCGACACCACCGCCCACGACTGCGTTGCCAGCGGGTGTCAGCAGTCGGTGGTCACCGACACCGTACGGGTGACGTCCTTTGCCACCACGGCGAAGGCGCAGGACTACGCGGCCTCGCACGACCTGTTCCAACTCGAGACCGTCGTCGTGGAATTCGCACCGCCGCTGACCGAGCACGATCGGGCGCGGTACCGCGCCGAACTCGAAACCCTCGTCCGCTGATAACCGACTGCTTGGGGGACCTCCTACTTGGCTCCCGCGATGACGAACAAGCCCGCGACGCCGAGCACGTAGACGACGAGGACGGCCACGGAGTCGACGCCCATCCGGGCGAACCGTCGCTGCGGCCGAAAGAGCAGCCCGGCGGCGTAGATCAGCGTCAGCACCATCGCCAGGGCCGTGAGGTAGATGTCGGTGCGTTCGGCCTGCGGCAGGACGGCCTGCCCGGAGAGCACGGTGGCCAGGAGGAACAACACGGGCAGAAAGGCGTTGCCGCCGAAGATGTCCGACACGGCCAGCTGGTAGTCGCCGTTGCGGATCGACGCCAATCCAGTCGACAGCTCGGGCAGCGACGTGGCGGCGGCGAGCACGGTGGCGCCGAACAACACTCCCGAGAGTCCGACATGGTCGGCGATCGCGTCGCCGCTGCGCTCGAGGACCACACCCGCCAACAGCGTCACCGCCGCGGCGACGGCGAAGATCGTGGCGGACTTGCCGGTGCTGATCCCGCGTGCGGATGCCTGGTCCTCGTTGGTCGTTGTGCTGTGTCCACGGGGATGTTCCTGACCGTCTGGCGGTTGACCGGACTCGTGCCACGGCAGTGAACGCCCGGCCCGGCGCACCAGCCACAGCCCGGCGAGCCACGCCACCAGGATCAACAGGGCGGCGGGCGTGACGCGGGCGGCCACCAGCGACGCAGGCAACTGGGTTCCGGCGATCACGATGGCGAGCACGGCCACCACGAGCGCGCCTTCGACCACCAACGCCAGCGACGCGGCGCGATAGGTCAGCGGACGCGGTCCGCGGACGCCGAAGGCGTCCAACGCGACGAGGACGACGGTCTGGATGGCGATGCCGCCGAGGATGTTTCCGACTGCGACCCCGACGTTGCCTGACAGCGACGCGCTGGCCACGATCGCGATCTCGGGCAGGTTGGTCGCCACCGCCAACAGGACCACACCGCCCATCGCCGACCCCAGGTGCAGGCGCACGGAGAGGACGTCGGTCTGGTTCGACAGGGAGATGCCGGCGACCCAGATGGCCGCTGCGGCTACCAGGAAGGCGAGGAACAGAGTCCACAGTGGCCAGGTCGACACGGGCGCTCCGACCGCCGGCTTACTGCCCGGCCGCTGGCGCGACGGGTGTGCGCGGCATGGCGATCACGGCAATCGCGGTCACCACGGCGACGACGAGGACGCTGGTGAAGACCGCTGCCGAACCCGCCTGAATGGCAGCCGGCCCGACGGCGTGAATGTCACCGTCGCCGAAGATCGAGTTGGCGATCGCGCCGAAGACCGCGACACCGATGGCGCTGCCCAGCGAGCGGGCGAACATGTTGTTGCCCGTCACCACGCCGCGTTCCTCCCATTGCACGCTGGACTGCGCGGCGATCAAGGTGGGCACCGCGAGCAGACCCATGCCGCCACCCATTACCAGGCACGCGATCGCCACGACGGCCACGTTCGGATGGCCGACGGCCCCTACCAGTGCCACCGCGCCCGCGATCACCAAACTCACGCCGATCACCGCGGTCCACTTGAAACCCCAACGCAGGTAGAACCTTCCGGCGATCGCGGCAGTGGCGGGCCAGCCGA
Source organism: Mycobacterium yunnanensis (assembly GCF_025823185.1). Classification (GTDB taxonomy): domain Bacteria; phylum Actinomycetota; class Actinomycetes; order Mycobacteriales; family Mycobacteriaceae; genus Mycobacterium; species Mycobacterium yunnanensis. The sequence continues at coordinate 342,936 of NZ_JACKVK010000011.1, read as the reverse complement.
TGGTCAGGGCGGCCAACGCCAGGCCTGCCACGATGGGCTTCACGCCAAGGGAGCCCTCCAGGAACGTCGGGACGTAGGACGTCAGCCCCATCAGGATGGCGCCCACCCCGAAGCCGACGATCGTCGTCGCGCACAACAACCGCCGGGAGAACACCCAAAGCGGAAGGATCGGCTCGGTGGCCCGACGCTCCACGAACACGAACGCCACCAACAACACCGCGCCGCCGGTGAACGCCGCGACGCTCGGCACCGAGCTCCACGGCCAACTTTGCCCACCGCCGAGCACGCCAAGCACCAGCGCCGTCATGGCCACGGCCAATAACACCGCGCCAAGGGAGTCCACCGACCGGTGCCGCCGCTCGACGGTCTCGTGGAAGTGCCGGTTGAACATCCAGCCGGCCAGCAGACACAGCGGGATGTTGATCAAGAACACACCGCGCCAGATGCCGAGTTGGGAGAACGCACCGCCGAGCATCGGGCCCACGACCGACGAGACCGCCCACACGCTGGCCAAATATCCCTGCACTCGCGCGCGCTCGGCCACGGTGTAGACGTCGCCGACGATCGTCATCGCCGTCGGCTGAACGGCGCCTGCGCCCAGGCCTTGTACGGCACGGAAGACGATGAGCGCGAGCATGTTCCACGCGGCGGCACACAGGACGGAGCCCGCGAGGAACAGCCCGATGCCCAGCAGCAGGATTGGTTTGCGGCCGAAGACGTCGGAGAGCTTGGCGTAGATCGGCGTGGTGACGGCTTGCCCCAGCAGATAGGCGGAGAACAACCACGGGAACTGGTGGAACCCGCCGAGTTCGCCGACGATCGAGGGCACCGCGGTCGCCAGCACGGTCGAGTCGATGGCCACCAGACCCGTGCTGAGCATGACCGAGATGAGAACCGGCCCACGCTCGGACCGAAATCCGACCGGGGCTTCACTGGTGACGGCCAACGCCGCAGCTCCTCTCGTTCGTGCCGACTCGACCGCGGCGACCCGAGCGGCATTCCCACCGCCGGGGCAACCTACGCTGTGAACATGGTGCGAATTCGTCGCCGCCGGTTGCGCCGGGTGGCCGCGCCGCCCCCACGACGACCGCACGCATAAACTCCAGTGACGGCGCCGGTGCCGACCGGCCAGGACGAAGGGTCAGCCATGGGCAGGATCTACGAGAACGTCAGCGAGCTGGTCGGGCGTACGCCGCTCGTCCGGTTGAATCGGTTGACTGATGGGCTCGACGCGCAGGTCGTGGCCAAACTGGAGTTCTACAACCCGGCCAACAGCGTGAAGGACCGGATCGGCGTGGCGATCATCGACGCCGCCGAGAAGTCGGGCGAGCTCAAGCCCGGTGGCACCATCGTCGAGGCCACCAGTGGCAACACCGGCATCGCGCTGGCGATGGTGGGTGCCGCACGCGGGTACAAGGTGATCTTGACCATGCCGGAGACGATGTCCACGGAGCGGCGAGTGATGCTGCGGGCCTATGGGGCCGAGATCGTCCTCACCCCGGGGTCGGAGGGCATGGCGGGCGCCGTCGCGCGGGCCAAGCAGATCATCTCCGAGACGGAGAACGCCGTGGCAGCCAACCAATTCGCCAATCCCGCGAACCCGGCGATCCACGAGGCGACCACCGCCGAGGAGGTCTGGGACGACACCGACGGCAAGGTCGACGTCTTCGTCGCCGGAATCGGCACCGGTGGCACCATCACCGGCGTCGGACACGTCCTCAAGGCGCGCAAACCCGACGTCCAGATCGTCGGCGTCGAGCCGATCGACTCCCCGTTGCTGACCAAGGGCGAGGCCGGCCCCCACAAGATCCAGGGCATCGGCGCCAACTTCGTCCCCGAGATCCTCGACCGCGAGAGCTACGACGAGATCATCGACGTCACGCTCGAGGACTCCGTGCGGGTCGCCCGTGAACTCGGCACCGAGGAGGGAATCCTCGGTGGCATCTCGTCCGGCGCCATCATCTGGGCGGCACTCGAACTGGCCAAGCGCCCGGAGAACGCCGGCAAGCTGATCGTCGCCGTGGTCTGCGACTTCGGCGAGCGCTACATCTCCACCGTGCTCTTCGACCACATCAGGGATTGACCGTCACGTGACCCTGCTCTCCGCCGTGCGCGAGGACCTGGCCAACGCGCGGTCCCACGATCCCGCCTCGCGCGGTGACCTGGAGAACGCGATCGTCTACTCGGGCCTGCACGCCATCTGGTCCTATCGTGTGGCGCACCGCATGTGGGCCCGGCCCCGCCTGCGCGGACCGGCCCGGATCCTGACCCAGCTGACGCGCTTCCTGACCGGTATCGAGATCCACCCCGGTGCGACCATCGGGCGGCGGTTCTTCGTCGACCACGGCATGGGCGTGGTCATCGGCGAGACCGCCGAGGTCGGCGACGACGTCATGATCTATCACGGCGTCACCCTCGGCGGCCGGACCATGCAACAGGTCAAGCGGCACCCCACGATCGGCAACCGGGTCACCATCGGCGCCGGCGCGAAGATCCTCGGCCCGCTGACCGTGGGGGACGACAGCGCCGTCGGCGCCAACGCCGTCGTGACCCGCGACGTGCCAGCGGGTTCCATCGCGACCGGCATCCCCGCCGTCGTCCGGGTGCGGACGGAGAAGCAGCGCGAACAGGGCGTCGACCCGACGTTCTACATCGACCCCGCGATGTACATCTGAGACGAGAGCAGCCTGCGGTGGCATCGCCTTCGGACCGGCCCTCGGCCCGGGTCCAGTGGGGGATTCGGCTGGCACCATTGGTGCTGGTTCCGGTGATGCTCGTGGCGAGCACGTTCCCCGGTCGATTCCACGTCTCGGCCGCCTACTGGGCCTTGGCAGTCGCCGCCGCCGTCACCTTCGTCGCCGGGCGGTGGTGGCCCGTCGCGGCGTCACTGGTCCTGTCGGCGCTGGCGGTGCCGTTGTTCGCCGCAGAGGCCTGGGGCGTGTCCGGCCTCGTGCCCTACCTCGGTGCCGTCGCCGTCGCGGACGTCGCGGCGCGAAGCGACCGGAACCGTGTCGTCGCCCTGGTGGCCGTTGCGTGGCTGGCCGCGCTGCTCCTGGGCACCTGGCTGGACGCCTACGCCGTGCTCTGGAGCGCCACCAATGCGGTGACACTCGTCGCCGGTGTCGGCCTGCCACTTCTGCTTGGGCTGTACCTGCGAGGCCAGCGGCGCCTCGCAGCGACCCATCGCGAGCGTGTCGCCGATGCCGAATCTCGGCGTCTTGCAAGGGAAGTCGCCGTGAGGGCCGAGGAACGCACGGCCATGGCGCGTGAGCTTCACGACCTGGTGGCCCACCACATGGCCTCGATCGTGGTCCGGATGGGCGTCGCCGAACACGTGCTGGTGGACGTCGACCCCCGGGTGGTCTCGGTGTTCGCCGACGTCCACGAGACGGCCGCGGTCGCGCTCGCCGACATCCGTCGACTGCAGGTGGCCCTCCGTGACCCGGTGCTCGGTGAGGTGGCGATGATCGAACCCGAGGCGGTGTGGGTGGAGGTCGACGCGGCCGTCGCACGGGCCCGCGCAGCCGGGTTCGCCGTGGCCTCTCGGGTCGACCGTCACCTGACCGGACTGGATGCCATTGCGCGGCTGACGCTTCTGCGCGTGACACAAGAGGCGCTCACCAACGTGATGAAGCACGCGGATCCGTCGTCGCCGGTCGCGGTGGACGTGCAGGGACGGGATGCCGGGGTCTCGGTTCGCGTCGTGAGCGGGGTCGCATCTAAGACCTCGTCGTCCGCCGAGGGGCACGGAATCATCGGCATGACCGAACGTCTGCATCGCGTCGGCGGCTTCCTGGAGGTCACGCGGGGTGAACGCGAGTGGGTCGTCGAGGCGTGGCTGCCGACGTCACCGTCTTCCGGGGACGTGGCGCGGTGACCGCGATCAGCGTGCTGATCGTCGACGACCAGAGGCTGGTGCGCGCGGGGCTGCGCATGCTCTGCGAGTCGACCGCAGACCTCGAGGTGGTCGGGGAGGCCGCCGACGGCGTGCAGGCGGTGAGGCTCGCACTCGAGCTGGCGCCAGACGTCATCCTGATGGATCTGCGCATGCCGGGGATGGACGGCATCGAGGCCACTCGGCTCGTCACGTCCAGCCGCCCGGAGTCGAAGGTGTTGGCGCTCACCACCTTCGACGACGACGCTCACCTGTACCCGGCGCTTGCCGCCGGCGCGACGGCATTCCTGGTCAAGGACACCAGTCCGGCGGAGCTGGTCGACGCCATTCGGCGTGCGGCACGCGGTGACCATTCGCTATCGCCACATCTGTTGCGGCGGTTGGTGGCCAGGGCATCGGAGGCCGAGACCAACACGCAGTCGGTCGCGTCGTCGGAGCCGCTCACCGCCCGCGAGCTCGACGTCCTGCCCCTGATCGTCGAGGGGTTGTCCAATCAGGAGATCGCCGATCGGCTGCATCTGGGCGTGACGACTGTCAAGACGCACGTCGCCAACCTGATGGAGAAGACCGGGTCGAGCAACCGTGTTCAGTTGGCAGTCCACGGGTTTCAGCGCATGGCGTGATCGGACATGTCCATCTGGGCGGGCGCGGGCTCGTCGCCGGGTGCCAGGACGAGGAACTGGCCCATCATTCCCTGATCCTCGTGCAGTGCGAGGTGGCAGTGGTACATGTACGCCCACGTCCGGTCGGTGTAGTCCGAGAATCGAACTGCGAGCCGGATCCGCTGTCCCGGAGGGGTGTAGACGGTGTCCTTGTACCCCGCGAGTGCGGCGGGAGGCGGCTCTCCGTCGACGTCGACGATTCGGAACTGGGTGTCGTGGACGTGAAAGTTGTGCGGCCAGTCGTCGACGTTGCGCACCGTCCAGATCTCATCGGTGTCGACCGTGCTGCAGAAGTCGACGCGGTCCATATCCATCCGAGAAGAGTTGATCATGTGCCACCGCAGGTCGAACGACCTCGCCGTGTGCGGGTGCGCCGCCACGGCTGCGGGAAGATTCGTCAGGACCGTCGGAAGGGCCGCGCTCGACGACAGCGTTGGGTGCGGCCGGATTTCGAGGACGTGGAACGAGTCGTCGAACCCGAACCGGTGTGCCTTCCCGGCCGGAATCCCGGTGCGTTCCTCGATCGGGAACGCTCGCAGCGACACCGGGACGCCGAGAGTCACGGTGACGACGATCTCCGCCCGCTCGCCGGGGCTCAGAAGCACGCGGTGGACCCCGACCGGTTCGGCCACCAGACCTCCGTCGGTGGCGACGAGGTGGAACTCCCTGTCGTCGTCGAACCCCAAGTGCAACAGGCGACCGCCAGAACCGTTCAGGATGCGGAGTCTGACCTTCTCCGAGGGCACCGAGAGGTAGGCGTCGTTGATGCCATTGGTGACGATGGTGTCGCCAAGGAGTCCGACGTCGGTCGCATCGGATTCGTCCAGCGTGCCGGTCGGGGTGAACCTGCGGTCTTGGATGATCAGCGGAACGTCGTCGACGCCGTAGTCATGCGGCAGCGCGGCGGGCGACGCGTCGTCGTCGACGATGAACAGGCCGGCGAGTCCCCGATACAGGTGCTTCTCTGTCGCTCCGTGCGGATGCGGGTGGTACCACAGCGTGGCCGCGGGCTGCCGAATCGTCCAGGCAGGACGCCAGCGTCCGCCCGGGGCGACGGTGTGGTGCGGCCCGCCGTCACAGCGGGCGGGCAGGTGCATGCCATGCCAGTGCACGGTGGTGGGCTCCGGCAGCGCGTTCTCGAACTCCACCGCGACGGCTTCTCCGCGGCGCGCCCGCAACGTGGGTCCGAGGATCGAGCCGTCGTATCCCCACGTCGGCGTGTTCATCCCGGTGACCATCGCGGTGCGGCCGGGTGCGGCCCGCAAGCCGAACACCCGGGTGCCGTCGGCGTCGAGGGTCGAGGCGGCCAGGGGTGGGATGGGCAGCGCGCGGCGTGAATCCGGCACCGCACCAACGGTTTTGGAGCACGACGACAGGACGACGGGACTCGCGGCGAGGCCCAGCAAGAATCGTCGACGAGACAGGACGGGCACGAATCCTCCGGGGGGGTGGTCGATCGAGCGGACCCCTCGAGTCTTCGGTGCGTGACCGGCCTACGAATCAGCCGACGGGCCGGTCGTGCCGGCGGCAGCCTCCTTCGTCAGGCCCTTGTGGCACGCCAGCGGTTCTGCTACGCCTCAGACGGTCGCCGGCACCCGCGCCGCAGCCGCCGAGGCCATCATGTCCTGCTTCAGTGCGGTGAAGTCTGAGATGGTCTTGGTCGCCACCGTCGCGACCGGGCGGGCGTTGCGCCCGGTGGCGTCGGCCTTGGACACCATCACCACGCTGTCGATGTACGGCTGGATGGTGGTGGCGTTCTGCACCGTGGCGACGATGACGAGCTGAAAGCCGAACTTGCGGAACGCCTGCAGCGCCTGCTGCGCGAACTGCGGGTCGGACTTGGAGAACGCCTCGTCGAGCATCAGCTGGGCGAAGACCGGACGGTTGGCTTCGTCTGATTCCACGCTGGAGGGCGCAGCCAGGTTGAAGCTCAGCGCACCGGCCAGACAGAAGGCCATCAGCTTCTCCTGCTCGCCGCCGGAGTTGTCGCCGGCGTTGCTGTGCGTGCGAATCAGGTCCTCGGTGGCGACGTCCCACTCGGCGCAGTCGAAGGTGAAGCGGTTGCGCACGTCGAGCGCGTCACGGGTCCACGCCTTGTCCTCGGGCGCGGTCGACGCCAACCGGTTTCGCAACCGCAGGATGTCGGCGTACTGGTCCAGGATCGCCTGCTTGTCGCCCAGGCCGACCTCGGCGATCCGCCGGGAGATGGCCCTGACGATCTCGGTGAGCTCGGTGACCGCGGTCAAGCTGCGCGGGGTGGCGCGCAGCGTCAACCGGGTGCCGCGGTTGAACTCCACCGCGCCCAGGCCGGTGTTGACCCTGGTGATCTGCTCGCTGATGCGCCGGGTCTCCTGCTCGGCCACCCGGTGCAGCGTCAGGATCGCATCCGGTGCCTGCTCGGTGACCAGGCGCATCATCCGCTCGTAGGCCTCGGGCAGCTCGCGCTCGTCGATGTGCCTGCACAGCGCGACGTAGTCGTGCACCCGCTCGTCGAAGACGTCGCTGTCGTTGGGGACGGCGTCGGGGAACGCGGTGTCGAAGGTGTTGAGGATGCGGGCCAGTTCGTCGTAGGAACGCCGGCGACTCTCCCGCAACTGCTCGCGTTCGCGCCGGATCGCGGTGAAGACGGCCTCGCGGTGCGGCTCGGGGCTGAGCACGTCCAACGTCACCGGGACGTCGCCGGCGTAGCGGTCCAGGAGTTCGGTCAACGGTTCCGACACGAATGCCGGGGCAAGGCGTTCGACGAGTTCGAGTAGTCGAGTCCGTCGTTGGTCGAGGTCGTCGCGGCGCGTCTGGATCGCGCCGCGGCGCGTCATCAGAGTCTGAATCTGCTCCCAGCATTCGTCGGCCCTGGCGTTGAGCGCCTCGATGTCGGGGTGCTCGGCGAGCAGCAACTCGTACTGATCGCGTAGGCGGTCGGCGTGCCCGTCGGCGGAGTCGACGTCGACCTGGTTCCACTGGGGGAACTGCTCGCAGATCGCCTTGCACGCCGCCGCACGGTCGCGCGCGAGCTGGCGCTCGGTGGCAATGGCGTCGGCGGCGCTGCGCGCCTGGTGATAGGACTGCTCGGCCGCGGCCAGGTCGACGGTCAAGGCGTCGATCTTGGCTGCGACGTCACCCTGGAAGATGTAGTCCGCCTGGCGAAGTGGACGCCGGTCGTCCTTGACGGCGAGGCGGTCGGAATCCTTGTAGAGACCCGCGTCGGTGACCGCGCGGCGGAAGCGGGGGAACACGTCCGGAGTGTCGACGCAGACGTGGTCACCGGCCGCGGCGACGACGTCGGCTGCCTCGGCCGCGCAGGGATGGCCCGGGTCGACGACGAAGAGCTTGCCCGCCAACGTGTTCGGTTCGGCGTCGACGGCCTGGGCGCCGACGAACTTCGCGCGAACGTGATGCAGCTGCAGCCGGCCGCCCATGTTGGTCTCGTTGACGAATCGCAGCGCGGCCGCGTAGTGGCTGTCGGGCACCAACAGTCGTAGCCCCACGCCCCGCAACACCTTCTCCACCGCCACGCGCCAGCGGCCGTGCTCGGGCCGCAGGTCCATCAATTCGGCGATGTAGGGCAAGTCACCGGGCTCCACGCCGACGGCGGCGCAGATGTGGTCGCGCATCGTGATGGCCGACTCGGGCAACGCCGACCCGACGTGCTCCACCCGGCGCAGTTCCTTGGCGGCGTCGTCGCGGGCGATGCGCGCGAGCTTCTGGGCGTACTCGGCGTCGGTGGAGGCCTCCCGGCTGCGATCCAGCCGGGCGAGCAGCTCGTTGGCCTGCGTGCTGAGTTCCTCCCGCAGATTCCAGAATTCGTCGGCCGTCTCCGGGACGTCCGCCCCATGGGGCGCCAGCATGGCCTCGTAGGCGGCGCGGCGACGCGACACCTCCTCGGCGTGCGCCTCGGCCGCGGCCACCTGCGATTGCAGCGGCCCGATGCTGGCGCTGGATCCGCTGATCTGCGCATTGAGCGAATCCGCCTCGGCCTTGGCCAGATTGAGCGACCTGGTGACGTCCTCGTACTCGTTGCCGAGCTGGTCGATGGTGGCGTCGAGCGAGTCGATCTGCGCCGGGGCCTGAGCGAGCCGCACGTGATCGGTGTAGGCGCGCACCATCGGCGCGTCGACGAGGTCGATGATGCCGAGGTCGGAGGACTCCGAGCCGTAGCGCTGCTGGATCTTCTCGATGTCGCCGAGGATCTTGCGCTTGCGCTGGGCGACGGCGAGCAACTCACGGGCGTCGACCAGGGGGTCGATCTGCTTGAGCGCGTCGGGGAGGCGGGTGAGGCTGCTGGGCTCGTCGAGCATGAACTCCCGGACGAATTGCTCGAGACCACCAACGCTCTTGAGCGACTTGGCCTTTCCGAGCAGCTGCTGGGCGGCGTCGGAGGCGCGAATGCCGATCGTCGCGTACAGCTGTGCCAGGTACTGCGATTCGACCTTGGTCGAGAACCTCCAGTTGTCTCTGAACACGCTCGCGTCGAAGCGGTTCGCGGCCCACCGGTTGCAGACGTCCTCGACGTCGCGGTCGCCGTCGGCCAGCACGAACCGGCTCGAGGAATCCGACCGGGATTCTCCGGTCAGCCATTTGAGCACCAGCCCGGTCACGGCGCGACCGGTGTTGCTGGTGTAGGTGACCGCGACCGCCGACCACGCGGCGCCGTCGCCCCGCAGGTACATGACCTTGCTGGCGCCCGCCTCGCTGCGTTGGCCCCACGCTCCGCGGACGTACTTGTCGACGGTGCGGCGTCCGGCATTGGACCCGGCCGCCGAATTGTCACCCGAGGCGTTGAAGTTGCGGCGGTTGAACGGCAGGAACCCCAGCGAGATCGCGTCCAGCAGCGAGGACTTGCCGCTGCCGGACGCGCCGGCGATCAACGCGCCGCCCTCGCTGAACGGAATCGAGTGGTAGCCGTCGAAGACACCCCAGTTGATCACCTGAAGGCGGGACAGGTGGAATTGCTCAGACATCCGGTGACACGTCCACTTCGCTTGGCAGGCCGGTGCTTCCACCGTTGAGGATTGACTCGAACTGCTGGTGTAACTCGCTGATCACCGACGCCGTCATGACTGCGGTGATGACGGGGCTGACGGTGTAGCTGTCCTCGTCGTCGCGGCTGCGGCGCAGGATCTCCAGTCCCGTCAGCCTCGCGATGGCGCCGTCGATTCTGGCGGTGAAGGTGACCGCGTCGCGGTCGACGTCGTTGAGCACCCCGGCGAACAGGCCGTGCACCTCGTCACGGCTGATCAGCACGGTGTCGTCACCGGCGGCCCGCATCATCTGGGCGAGGTGTAGAGCCAGGATGGAGTCGTAGGTGCCCAGCGGCTCGCGGCGAAGCAGCTTGACCCCCCGTGCCGACTCGTAGCGGGCCTGCTCGACGAAGGCGACGTCCACCCCGTCGACGACCTTCAACACCAGGTCGAGTTCGGACAGTCGGACGGTCAGCTGACTGCGGTACTCCAGAACCCAGGTGTACAGGTCGCGTTCGGTCTCGGCGCTGATGTAGCGGCGGGTCAGCAGATGCTGCAGCGCCCAGCACGCACGGTCGGGCAGCTCGCTCACGTCACCGTCGAAACGCGGCTTGCGCTGATGCGGCGGACGGGCCGACTGGTCGACCTGGGGGAGATCCGAGAAGCCCGAGTAGTCCGGCGCCGTCACGACGCCCCCACCAAGCTCGACACCGGTTCGGTGAACATCAGGTGCGGAACCTCCATCTCACGGTCGCGACCGTCCAGGGACTGAAAGCGCACCGTGGTCGACTGCGTGCCGCCGGCGGCAGCGGGCTGTTTGAGGGCCCAGGACCACAGCACAATGACATGGCCCAGATAGGCCGAGTCGAGCATCCGAACGGCATCGGGCAGCGACAGCGGGCCGTCGGCGAGTGCGGCGTTGACCAACTCCGACATGGCGGGGGCGTCGACCTGCGTCGTCAGCGCGGCGAAGCTCGACAGGTCGACCTCGCCGTCGGCGGGGCGGGCCGGGCGCGGGCTGGACAGGTCGCCGATGCGGAAGCTCAGCGCCCCGATCGAGCTGATGGCGTGCCGGGCGAGGGGCAGCTCCAGGTCGAGGCGCGAATCGGTCAGCGACGACTTCAGCAGGGTGCGGGCAGCGCCGATCGCCTCGTTGAGTTGCCGGGCCACGCCGCGGCTCTGCTCGAGGGTGCCGAACGCGGTGAAGCGCTTGACCCGTTGAGCGCACCGCTGCTGGATGCGCTCGACCTCGTCGATCTGGTGGCCCACCAGTTCGAAGAACCCCGCCATCACCTTGCGCAGGGCCGGATCGAGCGCGGGCAGGGCCTCGGCCACGGCCGCGACGTCGGCCTCGAACTCGGCACGCTGATCCGGGTCGTTGATCATCCGCAGGAACGCGCGGTGGGAGTCACGGCCCTGCGAGTCCCAGGCGGCCTGGTAGTCGGCGTACATCTGGCGCTGGCGATCGCGGTACTCGACGTTGCTGTCGATGGGCTCGTCGAGCGTGGCGGTGGCCCGCTCGATCATCGTGCCGTACTGGCCGATGTCGGTGATCAGCCGCTCCATCTGCAACGCGATGGCGCGGGCTTCGTCGTAGGCGTCGGTCAGATCCGGCTCGGCCACGTCGGTCACGTCGTCGCCGCGGTCGAGGGCCTCCAGCGCGGCGTGCAGAGCGGTGATCTCGGCCTCGATGCCCGCCCGTATCCGGTCGGGATCGTTGCCGACGCGCAGGGCGACCTGCTTGAGTCGGGCGGCGATGCCGGTGATCGAGCCGCCGGTGGCGATGGTGTCCTGGCGGCGCAGCCCCCGCAGGAAGTCCAACGCCTGTCGCGCATCCTGGGTCAGGTAGCAGAGGTTGCGTTCCACCCCGGAGCGTTCGTCCGCGACGCGGTGCAGCCAGCCCTGGCTCGCCCACGACTTGATCAGCGCGAGGCCCGACTGCTCGCCGCCCGGGCGTCCCAGTTGGTCGAGGTCGCGCTCCAACCGGACCACCAGGTCGGTCTCGCCGATCACGCCGTCGCCCAGGTGACGTTCCATCAGCGTGCCGTAGACGCCCAGGTTGAGGGTGCTCAGCAGGCGGATGGTCGGCGAGCCCTGGATGTCGCGGTTGAGGTCGAGGAGCTCGGATGCCGTCGTCTCGGCCGTGCCGTCCACCCTGGCTTCCTCCTCACCTCGTTCGTCACCGACGGTCCAAGATAGGGCACGGTGCCGACGACGGATCGCACGACGCGCAGGCGTGCGCCGCTGCCGCCGTCGGTACTCGTCTCACGAGCCTCAACCGTCGCGCACGCCCCACCGAGCGCCGTCGTGTCGTCCGCCGAAGTCCGGTGGCCGAGGGCCGCCGAGACCCGTCGGGGCAACCCCGGCTGATGAATTCCGGGTACCCGAACTCGTCCGGCCATGGTGCCCAAACTCATTGTTTGCGTTGGCATTTCGTGTCACCGCAGTTGCGGGCACGGACGGTCGGCGGGTATGGTCGTGGCAACGAAGGGGAGTAGCCCCCAACTCGGCAGTCGACATGCTGGCAGCGCGTGCGCCGCCCGGCCGCCGAGACCGGAACGTCATCCGGTGGGCGAGACCTTCGGCCGCTGTGACCATTGGGTCGTCGGCCGGAGGCGCGTACTACGAACCCCCGCGACGCCCACCGACCAAGGAGTGATGGGTGCTCGCCGCACTGCTACTCAGTTTCGCCGTGATCTTCGTCGCCGAGATGGGCGACAAGTCCCAACTCATGGCCATGATGTTCGCCCTGCGCTACCGCTGGTGGGTCGTGCTCGCCGCGATCACCGCGGCCACCACGATCGTCCACATCTTGTCGGTGGCCATCGGTCACTACCTCGGCGCCGCACTGCCGACCCACCTCCTCGGCGTCATCGCCGGGGTGATGTTCGTCTTCTTCGCGGCGTGGACCCTGCGCGGAGACAAGCTGACCGACGCCGACACCAGTCGCGCCCACAAGGCCGCTGCGCCGGCGTTCTTCGTCGTCACGTCGGCCTTCCTGCTCGCCGAGCTCGGCGACAAGACCATGATCGCCACGATCACGCTGGCCGCCGACCACGACTGGATCGGCGTGTGGATCGGGTCGACCCTTGGCATGGTGGCCGCCGACGGTCTGGCCATCGTGGTCGGCGCGGTTGCGGGCAAGCACCTGCCCGAACGGTTGATCCAGATCGTCGCCTCCGCGCTGTTCCTGCTCTTCGGCGCCTACATGCTGCTGGAGAACCTCGCACCGACCCTGTCGGGCCCGCTGCTCATCGCGGCGTCGCTGGCCGCCGTCGGCGTCGTCGCGGCGATCCTGTGGTCGCTGCCGCAGCGGTGGCGACCGCCGATCCTGCGCACTCCCGCCCGGGGACTGGACGACGACGCCGACGTGGCGTCGGCCGCCGGGCGCCCCTAGAACTCGATGCGCGACCCCATGACCACCGTGCGGTCATGGGGGAGATGGAAGAAGTCCGCCGCGTCGGCCGTGAGGTAGGACGTCGCGACGAACAACCGCTTGCGCCACGGGGACATCGTGGGCTCGGGGCTCGGGTCGAGTTCCAGCTTCGACAGGAAGTACGACGCCTCGTCGACGTCGATCCTTCCCTCGGTCTCCGCGGCGGTCAGCAGACGGAGCGCGGCCGGCACGTCCGACGACTCCATGTAGCCGAATCTCGCTGTCACGTGCACGATTCCGTCCTGCATGTGCCCGAGTGAGTCGACCTCGGTGCGTTGGTCGTCGGGGATGCGCGGCACGGGTTCGGTCTCGATGGTCATGATGACGACGTGCTCGTGGCGCACGTGACTGTGCTCGACGTTGGCCCGCATCGCCAGCGGCGCGGTCTCCTTGCCGCGGTTGAGGAACACCGCGGTGCCTGGCACCCGCGACAAGGGCGGATCGTAGGTCGACAGCCCCTCGATGAACTCCGGCAGCGGGCCCTCGGCGCGTTCCCTGGCCGCCGTCACCAGCTTGCGTCCCCGTTCCCAGGTCATCATCACCGTCCACGCCGCCACCGCGATCAGGAGCGGCAGCCAGGCGCCGTGCACCAGCTTCGTCAGGTTCGCGGCCAGGAAGAGCGCGTCGACGCCCAACAGTGCGCCCCCGCCGATGACGACCATCCACAACGGCGTACCCCACCGCGTACGGGCGAGGTAGAAGAACAACAGGGTGACGATGGTGATGGTCCCGATCACCGCCATGCCGTAGGCGTAGGCAAGTTTCGCCGAGCTCTCGAAGGCGAACACCAGGATCAGCACCGACACCATCAGCATCCAGTTGATGGCGGGCACGTAGACCTGCCCGTAGGCCGACGCCGAGGTGTGGACGACCCGCAGCCGCGGCAGGAGGCCGAGCTTGGCGGCCTGGGCCGCCACCGAGAACGCACCGGTGATGACGGCTTGCGAGGCGATGATGGTGGCCGCCGTGGCGAGCAGCACCATCGGAAGTCGCGCCCACTCGGGTATCAAGAGGAAGAACGGTGCGCTGATGTTGCGTTGGTCGCCGATGACGAGCGCGCCCTGGCCGAAGTAGTTGCACACCAACGCAGGCAGCACGATGAACAGCCAGGCCAACGTGATGGGCCGCCGGCCGAAGTGGCCCATGTCGGCGTAGAGGGCCTCGGCGCCGGTCACGGCGAGTACCACCGCCGCCAGTGCGAAGAACGCAATGTGGAAGTGGCCGAACATGAATGACAGCGCATAGGTGGGTGACAGCGCCCGCAAGATCTCCGGATGTTGGACGATGCCGCCGATGCCGAAGGCGCCGATCGCGAGGAACCACAGCACCATCACCGGCCCGAACAACCGACCGACCTTGGCCGTCCCGTGACGCTGCACCGTGAAGAGGATGACGATGATCACCGCGGTGATCGGCACGATCCAATCCTCGAGGCTGGAGGTCACGGTCTTCACCCCCTCGACCGCCGACAGCACCGAGATCGCCGGGGTGATCATGCTGTCGCCGAAGAACAGCGACGCGCCGAACAAGCCAAGGGCCGCGAGCATCGCCGCCGTGCGGCGGCCGCGTGAGGCCGCCCCGTGCTTCAGCATCGTGATGAGCGCCATGATGCCGCCCTCGCCGTCGTTGTCGGCGCGCATCACCAGGGTGATGTAGGTCAGCGTGACGATGATCATCACCGACCAGAAGATGAGGGACACGATGCCGTACACGTTGTCCACGCTGACCGGTACGGGGTGGGGGTCGGCGGGGTCGAACAACGTCTGCAAGGTGTAGATCGGGCTGGTGCCGATGTCGCCGAACACCACCCCGAGTGCGCCGAGCACCAGTGCGGCACGAAACGGCGGGGTGTGGTTGGTCCCGGCTGACCGCGACGGCGCCGTCGTGACTTCGGAGTTGGTCTGCACGCGGTGTCCCTTGCTTCAGGCCGGCAAACTCCGATCGTAAACCGCCCCGCTGGGGTCCTTGCCCTTACACGGCCGATGCCGCGCCGACGGCCCCGGCCGGCACGGACAGCCCGAGGTGGTCCCGAAGCGTCGTGCCCTCGTAGTCCGAGCGGAAGGTGCCGCGTTCCTGCAATAGCGGCACCACCTGGTCGACGAACGGGTCGAGGCCGCCCGGGGTGACATGCGGCACCAGGATGAAGCCGTCGCTGGCGTCGGCCTGGACGAGATGGTCGATCCGCTCGGCGACCGTCTGTGCCGATCCGACGAAGTTCTGCCGTCCGGTGACCTCCACGATGAGCTCGCGCGACGACAGACCCTCGGCCTCGGCCCGCGCCCGCCACTCGCGTGCGGTGGCGACGGGATCGCGGTACATCCGCACGCTGGCCCGGCCGCGGGCGATGGTGTTCTCCCCGACCACCGGATCCACCGAGGGCAACGGCCCGTCCGGGTCGTGATCGGAGAGATCGCGGTTCCAGAGCTGCTCGAGGAACTTGATGGCCGTCTGCGGCGACACCTGCGCCAGCCGCACGTCGTGCGCGATGTCGGCGGCCTCGGCGTCGGTGTCGCCCAGTACGAACGTCGCCGCGGGCAGGATCAGCAATTGGTCATCTCGGCGGCCGTACTTGGCGAGCCGGCCCTTCACGTCGGCGTAGAACGCCTGTCCGTCCTCCAGGGTGCCGTGCCGGGAGAAGATCGCGTCGGCCCCCGCGGCGGCGAATTCGCGACCGTGGTCGGAGTCGCCGGCCTGAAAGATGACCGGTCGGCCCTGCGGACTGCGAGGCACGTTGAAGCGGCCGCCGATGTCGAAGTGGGCGTCGGAATGAGTGAACGATCCGGCCGCCGCGTCGGCGAGGTATACCCCGCCGACCTTGTCGGCGACGATCTCGTCCCCCCGCCAGGAGTCGAAGAGGACGTGCGCGGCGGCGAGGAAGCTCTCCGCGCGCTGGTATCGCTGATCTTCGGCCAGGTAGCCGCCGCGCCGAAAGTTCTCTCCGGTGAACGCATCCCATGACGTCACGACGTTCCACGCCGCGCGGCCGTCGGAGAGGTGGTCGAGCGAGGCGAATTGCCGTGCGACTTCGTAGGGTTCGTTGAACGTCGAGTTGATGGTGCCCGTCAGGCCGAGTCGTTCGGTGACCGCGGCCAGCGCGGCCAACACGGTGAACGTGTCGGGCCGGCCGACGACGTCGAGGTCGTAGATCTCCCCGCCCTGCTCGCGCAGGCGCAGCCCCTCGGCCAGGAACATGAAGTCGAACTTGCCGCGCTCGGCCGTCTCGGCGAAGTGGACGAACGACTCGAAGTCGATGTGGCTGCCGGAGGCGGGGTCACTCCACACCGTGGTGTTGTTGACACCCGGGAAGTGCGCGGCGAGGTGAATCTGCTTCAAGGGCTTGGACATCGAGATTCCTAGGAGGTCGCGGCGGTCGAGTACCGGTTGGCGGGACGGGACAGTCCAAGTGAGTCACGCAGGCTGGCGTTCGCATACGAGGCCCGGAATGCCCCCCGCGCGCGCAGTTCGGAAACCAACCCGTCGGTGATCTGCAGCAGGTCGTGTGGCAGGGCGGCTGGGCGCAGCCGGAAACCGTCGGCCCCGGCGTCGTGCCACTGCTGGAGGAGGTCGGCCAAGTCGGCTGGTGTGCCCGTGAAGATCTCGGCGTCACTGCGCAAGGCGCTGCCTGCGACCTCGTCGAGCCGGTCGCGCCGCGATCGCGCCGCGGCGGCCGTGTCGTCGAGGAACACCACGAGATCGGCGAAGACCCGCACCGGCGGACCACCCGCCCGGTGCCCGGCGATCTCCTCGACGATTGCCGTGGTCTCCCGGGCGTCGTGGGGGGTGACGAATCCGACGTCGGCGCCCGCGGCGATGAGCCGGTAGGCCGCGTCGACGTGGCCAAGGGCGGCGACGACGGGCTGGCCCTGCGGCGGTCTTGGGGTGATCGACGGACCCTTGACCGAGAACCAGCGTCCCTCGAAGTCGACGTAGTGCAACTTGTCGCGGTCGACGAACCGTCCCGTGGCGACGTCGCGGATCTCGGCGTCGTCCTCCCAGCTGTCCCACAGTCGACGAATGACCTCGACGTAATCGGTTGCCTCGCTCATGAGTTCGGCTCCGCCGTCCTGAGGTATCACCCGACGGCCGAAGTGCTTGGCCACCGCCGGGCTCGCCGACACCTGAATGCGCACGCCGGCCCGACCCGAGCTCACGTAGTCCAGGGTCGCGATCGCCTTGGACGCGTGGAACGGTTCGGTGTGGGTGGCTATCACCGTCGGCACCAACCCGATGTGTCGGGTGCGCGGAGCCACCCGCGCGGCGATGAGGGTGGCGTCCAGGCGGCCACGCACCCGATCGGTCCGGTCGTCAGGTCGCAGCGGATGCTCCGACTGCAGCGCCAACCCGTCCTCGATGGTGACGAAGTCCAGCAGACCGCGCTCGGCCTCGGCGACCAGATCGGTCCAGTACCCCGCCGTCAGCAGATCGGCCGGTCGGGCGTCCGGCTCGCGCCACGACGCGGGATGCCATCCCGTGCCGTCCAACGCGACGGCCAGATGAAGCGGATCGGAACTACCTGGCACGGGTGTTCTCCCTTTCGGTCACGGTCACCAGCACAACGCGCTCGCGCGTGCCCGGCATTCCGGTGCGGCGCCTCGACGGCCCCGGCGCCGGCGGTCGCCTCGGTGACGCGCCGGCACGTCTGCGCAGCTCACCCACCCATCTTCGACGCCGACCCACCTCGGCTGCAGAGATCGACGCACGGTGATGCCAAGTCGGGAGCCCCGGATCATAGGCCGCCGAGGTCGTCGGGCACGTCGACGGCGTGCTCGCGCAGCACCTCCAGCGGCACCACGTCGAGGGTGCGCTCGTGGGTCGCGGCCAGCACCACCGGGGTGCCCACCCCGTCGCGATGTGCGCGAAGCCAATTCAGCGCGGTGACGCACCACCGGTCACCTGGCACCAAGCCGGGAAACCGGTACTGCGGCACCGGTGTGGTCAGGTCGTTGCCGATCGACCGTTGATGCTCGAGGAACTCGGTGGTCACCACCGCGCAGATGGTGTGCAGCCCCACGTCCTCCGGACCCGTCGAACAGCAACCGTCGCGCTGAAACCCGGTCAGCGGGTCGGTGCCGCACGGGTCGAGCAGGCCGCCGAGGACGTTGCGATCGGGCATGGCGCCAGTATCGCGCACCCGGCGCCGTCACACGCTGGTGGAGACGGCGTCGGCGAGGAGCCTCGGGTCGTGGGCCGAGACGACGAGCAGATTCGGGTCGCGGTGGGCGTAAAGTTCGGCCAGCCGGGAGTGGTTGTCGCGTACCGCCTTTCGGTCGAACGCGACGAGCATCTCGGACCACTTGAGCCCCCACGGCACCGTGGAGCGGCCGTCGAGGGTGCCCTCGTAGTAGAACGCGTCGCCGCAGTGCAGCACCCAGCGATGGCCCGCGTCGACCGCCACGCAGGCATGCCCGCGGGTGTGACCGGGCAATGAGACCAGCACGATGCCCGGAGCGATGACGTCCAGTTCCTTCGCCGCAGCGAAGCCGCGCCACTTCTCGCCGGTCGGCTCGTGTTCCACGAGGTGGGGTCCGTGGGCCCATTGCGACGGTCGAAAGCGGAGCTTCTCCATCCGCGTCGGCGGGTTCGTCGCGCCGAGTGCCTCCGCGGCGGTGACGTGGATGTGAGCATCCGGGAAGTCCGCGATGCCGCCCACGTGGTCGACGTCGAAGTGCGTGGCGACGACGTGGCGGACGTCCGAGCGAGCGAAGCCCAGCCCCTCGACCTGCTTGGCCGCCGTCTCGTGCACCTGGAACCGCGGCCGGATCACCCGTCGTGACGGGCCGATGCGGCGGGGGTCCGCGCAGTCGAGCAACCCGAAGCCGCTGTCGACCAGCACCAGCCCGGCGTCGGTCTCGAGCAACAGGACGTGGCAGACGGTCGGCGCACCGGGGGAGTCCATCGTGCCGCAGTTGAGGTGGTGCACCTTCATCGCCGAACCACCTCAGATCGCCCGCAGATAACGCTGGCTCACGATCCGCTGCAATGACGACGTCACCGGCCCGGCCAGCTTGCTCCACCACGTTCCGGGTCGCGAGAAGGCGCTTACCTCCGCGTGCACCGAATCGTCGGACGGGTCGTAGCGCACTGCGAACAGTTCCTCACCGCTCTCGGCGTGGCCGGGCAGCGTGCCGTAGGCAAAGCCCCTGCGGTCGGGCTCGTCGAGGACGTAGACCACCCGGCACGGCGCCCGCACGGGACCGAGACCGACGACGACCTCCGACCCGACGGCCGCCACCTCGGTCGTGGCGTCGACGCTCAGCCCGGCGCCGCGCTGCATGCCCCACCGCATCAGCTGCTCGACGGCGTCGGCGAACCTCGCCCGCCCATGCCCGATCACCGCCGAGGCGTGCAGGTGGTGATACCCGGGCGGCGGTGGGCCCGCGGTGGCGCCCACCTCGGCGTAGGTGAACGGCAGGCCGGCCAGGTCGCTGGACTTCACCGGCCCACCATGCCATCAGCGGAGGTACCGTCGAACGGTGACCACCCAACCCGTCGCCAGTGCCTCCGGAACGTTCGCCATCGGTGGGGATCTCACCGTCAACCGGCTGGGCTTCGGCACCATGCGGCTGACCGGCAACGGCATCTGGGGACCGCCCGACGACCGTGCCGAGGCCGTCCGCGTCCTGCGCCGCGCCGTCGAACTCGGCATCGACTTCTTCGACACCGCCAACAGCTACGGCCCGTACGTGGCCGAGGAACTGATCCGCGAGGCGCTGCACCCGTATCGCGACGGTCTCGTCGTCGCCACCAAGGCCGGGCTGCTGCGGACCGGTGAGAACCAGTGGACGCCACTCGGCTTCCCGGCATACCTGCGCCAAGAGGTCGAGATGAGCCTGCGCCGGCTCGGCACCGACCGCATCGACCTCTTCCAGCTGCACCGCATCGATTCGAAGTTCCCCGCCGAGGACCAGGTCGGCGAACTGGCCGCGCTGCAGAAGGAAGGCAAGATCCGCCACATCGGGCTCTCGGAGATCACCGTCGAGCAGTTGACCGCGGCGCAAAAGGTCGCCTCCATCGCCTCGGTGCAGAACCGCTACAACATGGCCGAGCGCACCGCAGACCCGTTGCTGCAGGCCTGCGAAGACCAGGGCATCGCCTTCATCCCGTGGGCGCCGCTGGGCTCGGGGCCGCTCGTCGCCGACGGCGGCCCGCTGCAACGCATCGCCTCCAAGCACCGCGTGAAACCCTCCCAGCTGGCCGTCGCCTGGCTGCTCAAGCGGTCACCGGTCATGGTGCCGATCCCGGGCACCTCACGTGTCAACCACCTCGAGGAGAACGTCTCGGCGGCCGAGGTCACCCTCACCGACGAGGAGTTCGCGGCGCTCGACGACACCGACCAGTAGCAACCGGGTGGGCCGCGGCGAATGCCGAGGCAATACGGTTGTCGGGTGGCGCCCCATCCCGACACCGCTGGATCCGGCGGCGGCTTCAACCCGCCGGTGCCCACCACCAGCGGCGGGCCCGATTACGGACGCTTCGTCGAAGCCGTCCGCACGCTGCAGGATCTGACTCGCAGCGCGAATGCGCCCGATGACGTCGTGACGCGGGCCGCCGACCTGATCGAGGACGTCAACGCCCTGCTGACGCCGTACGACGCCGACGAGTGGCGGTCGCCGTCGGGGCGCCGGATGGATCTGCCGAACCGGGGCAACATCATGCAGGTGCCGGTGGACCTGCGGACGGTCGACGGCCGCGTCGTGGGCACGGCCCGCTTCCGCCGCTTCCACCTGGGCCGCAACGGTGCGGTGCACGGTGGTGCGCTGGCGTTGCTGTTCGACTCGCTGCTGGGGTACACCGCGTTCAAGCTCAGCGAGAGCCCGCGGCAGCGCACGGCCTTCCTGCACGTCGACTACCGCAGAATCGTGCCGGTGGAGAAGGAGTTACGAGTGGACGCGGGTATCGACCGGATCGACGGGCGAAAGATCTTCCTCTCCGGCCGCCTCCTGGACGGCGACACCGTGGTGTGCGAGGCCGAGGCGTTGTTCCTCACCTTGCTGCCGGGGCAGCCATGAGCAGGCTCGCCGACGCCAAGCGCCGCTGGGGGCGGTGGCGCGACGGTCTGCGCGAACGACCCACCTACGACCTCACCTACCGCATCGTGGTCGGGGTGGTCGGGCTGGCGGTGCTGGGTCTTGGCATCCTGGCGATTCCCTACCCGGGGCCGGGATGGGCCATCGTCTTCCTCGGATTGGGCATCCTGGCGACCGAATTCGAATGGGCGCATCGGTTGTTGCGATTCACCAAGGAGCGCTACGACCGCGTCATGGAGTGGTTCTCGGCCCAGGGCCTGTGGGTCAAGGTGCTCGGCGTCGTGCTCACCTCGGCCGTGGTGGTCGCCACCCTCTGGTTGTTCGGCGCGCTCAGCTTCGTCGCCGGTCTGTTCGGTCTCGAATGGCCGTGGTTGAAGAGTCCCCTCGGCCTGGGGTCTTGAGCGTTCGCCCCCGCACCCACCCCGATACCATGGTCGCGTCCAACGCACCCGTCACCTCTCCAGGAGAACCCACCGATGACCGCCGTCGCCAGCATTGCCCCAGCAGCCCCGATCCGGGTCGCTGCCGGGACCACGGCAGGCTCGGCGGTTCGTGACGCCGGGCTGCCCAGTCGAGGAGCCACCGACGCGATCGTCGTCGTACGTGACGCTGAAGGACGCCTGCGGGACCTGTCGTGGATTCCCGACGCCGACGCCGAGGTCACCCCCGTGGCCGCCGACACCGAGGACGGGCGCAGCGTCATCCGTCACTCCGCGGCCCACGTCCTGGCCCAAGCGGTCCAGGGGTTGTTCCCGGAGGCCAAACTGGGCATCGGCCCCCCGATCACCGACGGCTTCTACTACGACTTCGAGGTGCCCCGCGCCTTCACCCCCGAGGATCTCGCGGCTCTCGAGAAGCGCATGCAGAAGATCGTCAAGGACGGTCAGCTCTTCGACCGCCGGGTGTACTCCTCCAATGACGAGGCACGTGAGGATCTCGCCGACGAGCCCTACAAGCTGGAACTGATCGACGACAAGTCCGGCGACCCCGACGTGATGGAGGTGGGCGGCACCGAGCTGACCGCCTATGACAACCTCAATCCCCGCACCAGGGAACGCATCTGGGGCGACCTGTGCCGCGGTCCGCACATTCCGACCACCAAGTACATTCCGGCGTTCAAGTTGACCCGTAGCTCGGCGGCGTACTGGCGGGGCAACCAGGCCAACGCCAGCCTGCAGCGCATCTACGGCACCGCCTGGGAGAGCCAAGAGGCCTTGGACCGCCACCTCGAACTGATCGAGGAGGCCCAGCGCCGCGACCACCGCAAGCTGGGCGTCGAACTGGACCTGTTCAGCTTCCCCGACGAGCTGGGCTCCGGGCTGCCGGTGTTCCACCCCAAGGGCGGCATCATTCGCCGCGAGCTCGAGGACTACTCCCGGCGCAAGCACGAGCAGGCCGGCTACGAGTTCGTCAACACCCCGCACATCACCAAGGAACACCTCTACATCACCTCGGGGCATCTCGAGTGGTACGCCGACGGCATGTTCCCCCCGATGC
Organism: Mycobacterium yunnanensis; assembly: GCF_025823185.1. Taxonomy (GTDB): domain Bacteria; phylum Actinomycetota; class Actinomycetes; order Mycobacteriales; family Mycobacteriaceae; genus Mycobacterium; species Mycobacterium yunnanensis. The sequence continues at coordinate 320,461 of NZ_JACKVK010000011.1, read as the reverse complement.
ACGTCGACGAGGAGCTCAACGACGACGGCACCGTGCGCAAACCCGGCCAGAACTACTACCTCAAGCCGATGAACTGCCCGATGCACCACCTGATCTACCGGGCGCGCGGGCGGTCCTACCGTGAACTTCCGCTGCGGCTCTTCGAATTCGGCTCGGTGTACCGCTACGAGAAGTCCGGCGTGGTGCACGGGCTGACCCGGGTGCGCGGCATGACCCAGGACGACGCGCACATCTACACCACGCGCGAGCAGATGCGCGGCGAGCTGACCTCGCTGCTGACCTTCGTGCTGGAACTGCTCGCCGACTACGGCCTCGACGACTACTACCTGGAACTCTCGACCAAGGATCCCGACAAGTACGTCGGCTCCGACGAGGACTGGGAGGAGGCCACCACCACGCTGCGCGAGGTTGCCGAGGCCTCGGGTCTGGATCTGGTGCCCGACCCGGGCGGTGCGGCGTTCTACGGTCCGAAGATCTCCGTGCAGGTCAAGGACGCCCTGGGTCGCACGTGGCAGATGTCGACGATTCAGCTGGACTTCAACATGCCCGAGCGCTTCGAGCTGGAGTACACCGGTCCCGACGGCAGCCGGCAGCGGCCGGTGCTGATCCATCGCGCCCTGTTCGGGTCGATCGAGCGGTTCTTCGGCGTGCTGACCGAGCACTACGCCGGCGCATTCCCCGTCTGGTTGGCGCCGGTGCAGGCGGTCGGTATCCCCGTCGCCGACGCGCACGTGCCCTACCTCGAAGACGTTGCCGCGCAACTGAAGTCGCGTGGCGTCCGAGTCGAGGTCGACGCCAGCGACGACCGGATGGCGAAGAAGATCGTCAACCAGACCAATCAGAAGGTGCCCTTCATGCTGCTCGCCGGCGACCGCGACGTCGAGGCCGGCGCGGTGAGCTTCCGGTTCGGTGACCGCACCCAGGTCAACGGCGTCCCGCGCGACGTCGCCGTCGAGGCCATCGTGGACTGGATCGCCCGACGCGAGAATGCCGCTCCCACCGCAGAATTGGTCACGGTGTGACGGTGGACCCGGAGAACACGATCGTCGACCGTGGCATCGGGGAGCCCGACCACCTGCAACGGCTGTGGACCCCGCACCGGATGAACTACATCGCCGAGGCGAAGGTGCAGGGCGGGTCGGGATCGGCCGGCTCGTCGGAGCCGTTCACCGACATCCCGGGGATGACCGACGAGGACGGCCTGGTGGTCGCCCGGGGCGAACTCGTCTACGCGGTGTTGAACCTCTACCCCTACAACCCCGGCCACCTGATGGTGGTGCCCTACCGCCGGGTCTCCGAACTGGAGGACCTCACCGACGCCGAGAGCGCCGAATTGATGGCCTTCACCCAGAAGGCCATTCGCGTGATGAAGGCCGTCTCCCGGCCGCACGGCTTCAACGTCGGCCTCAACCTTGGCCACTCGGCGGGCGGCAGCCTCGCCGAACACCTGCACATGCACGTCGTGCCGCGCTGGGGCGGCGACGCCAACTTCATCACCGTCATCGGAAGTTCCAAGGTCATTCCGCAGTTGCTCCGCGACACCCGCCAGTTGCTGGCAGACGAGTGGGCGGCTCAGTCGTGAGCGACTTCTACCTGCTGACCAGGGCGGCGTACGCGAAGCTGAGCCGCCCGGTGGCCAAGGCCTCGCTGCGCATGGGGCTGACGCCCGACGGCATCACCGTCATCGGGACGGCGGGGACCGTCGTCTCCGCGCTGGCGCTGTTTCCCATCGGACAGCTGTGGTGGGGCGCCTTCGCGGTGTTCGTCTTCGTCCTTGCCGACATGCTCGACGGCGCGATGGCGCGCGAACGGGGGTTCAGCACGCCGTTCGGCGGTGTCCTGGACGCGACGTGTGACCGCGTCGCCGACGGCGCGATCTTCTGTGGTCTGTTGTGGTGGGCCACCTTTGGGATTCACAGTGCGTCGTTGACCGTGGCGACGATGATCTCGCTGGTCACCTCTCAGGTGATCTCCTATGTCAAGGCCAGGGCCGAGGCCAACGGCCTCAAGGGCGACGGCGGCTTCATCGAACGCCCCGAGCGGCTCATCATCGTGCTGGCCGGCGCCGGGCTGTCCGGGGTGTCGTTCTTGCACGTGCCGTGGTTGCTGCCCGTCTCCATGTGGGCCCTGGCCGTCGCCAGTCTGGTCACCCTGGGTCAGCGGCTGCACTCCGTGCGCGTGTCGCCCGGTGCGTCCGAGCCCGTCCCGACGAGCCCGCCGCCCAACGGCACGGCCGAGGAGGCGAGCGAGCCGTGAGCACCCCGTCGGCGGGGCTGCCGAGAGTGCGCGGGTTTCGGGTACCGCTCGGGGGCCGATTGTCCGACGTCGGTTACGCCACCGGATGGCGGCTGGTGCGGGCACTGCCGGAGTTCGCCGCGCGCAACGCCTTCGACGCCGGTGCGCTGTACGCCGCACGCGGTGGCGGCCCCGATCAGCTGCGCAAGAACCTCGCCAGGGTGCTCGGCGTCGCGCCCGCCGACGTGCCGGGCGATCTGATCCGGGCGTCCCTGTCGTCTTACGCGCGGTACTGGCGCGAGGCGTTCCGGCTGCCGTCGATGGATCACCGGGTGCTGGCCAGGGAACTCGACGCCGCGACCACCGGTGGCGAGCACGTCGCGGCGGCGCTCGAGGCCGGCCGCGGCGCCGTACTGGCGCTGCCGCACAGTGGCAACTGGGACCTCGCCGGGGTGTGGCTGACCAACACCTACGGTCGGTTCACCACCGTCGCCGAACGCCTCAAGCCCGAGTCACTGTACAAGCGCTTCCTCGACTACCGCGAGAGCCTCGGCTTCGAAGTCCTGCCGCTGACCGGCGGTTCACGCCCGCCGTTCGACGTCCTCGCCGAGCGCCTGCGCGGCAACGGGCTGGTGTGTCTGATGTCCGACCGCGACCTGACCAAGGCCGGAGTGCTCGTCGACCTCTTCGGAGAGCCGACGATGCTGCCCGCCGGGCCAGCCAAGCTGGCCATGGCGACCGGTGCCGCGCTGCTGCCGGTGCACTCCTTCTACGACGGAGACGTCGCCGCCACCCAGATCGGCGCCCCGCTGGACACGTCCTCCGGGGACGTCGAGGCCGTCACGCAGGCGCTGGCCGACCACTTCGGCGCCAACATCGCCGCCCACCCCGCCGACTGGCACATGCTGCAGCCGCAGTGGATCGCCGACCTGTCGCAGGAGCGTCGCGCGCGGCTGACCGGGACCACCTGATGCGCATCGGGATGGTGTGCCCGTACTCCTTCGACGTGCCGGGTGGCGTTCAGGCTCACGTGCTGCAACTCGCCGAGGTGATGCGGGGTTACGGACACCACGTGAGCGTTCTGGCGCCGTCCTCCCCGGAAGCCGACCTGCCGGACTACGTCGTCTCCGGCGGCAAGGCCATTCCCATCCCGTACAACGGCTCCGTCGCGCGGCTGCGGTTCGGCCCCGCCACCCACCGGAAGGTGAAGCGGTGGCTCGTCGACGGTGACTTCGACGTGCTGCACATCCACGAGCCCAACGCGCCGAGCCTGTCGATGCTGGCGCTGATGATCGCCGAGGGGCCGATCGTCGCGACGTTTCACACCTCGACCACGAAGTCGTTGACGCTCAGCGTGTTTCAGGGAATTCTGCGGCCCTGGCACGAGAAGATCGTCGGCCGCATCGCGGTGTCCGACCTCGCCAGGCGCTGGCAGATGGAGGCGCTCGGCTCCGACGCGGTCGAGATTCCCAACGGCGTCGACGTCGAGTCCTTCGCATCGGCCCCGCTGCTGGACGGCTACCCCCGGCCCGGGCGGTCGGTGTTGTTCCTCGGTCGCTTCGACGAACCGCGCAAGGGCATGGCCGTCCTGCTCGCCGCCCTGCCCGCCCTGGTCGAGTCGTTCCCCGACGTGGAGATCCTCGTCGTCGGGCGTGGTGACGAGGAGGAACTGGCCGACGACGCCGGCGCGCTCGCCGGGCACCTGCGTTTCCTGGGGTTGGTCGACGACGAGGGCAAGGCCTCGGCGATGCGCAGCGCCGACGTGTACTGCGCGCCCAACACCGGCGGTGAAAGTTTCGGCATCGTGCTCGTCGAGGCGATGGCGGCAGGCACCGCCGTCGTCGCCAGTGACCTCGACGCGTTCCGGCGCGTGCTCTGCGACGGCGCCGCGGGTCGTCTGGTGCCCGTCGAGGACCCGGCGGCACTGGTCGCGGCGCTGATCGAGGTGCTTGGCGACGACGCCGCACGACGGCGGTACGTCGAGACCGCCACCGAGGCCGTGCGCCGCTACGACTGGTCGGTGGTGGCGCAGGAGATCCTGCGGGTCTACGAGACGGTCTCGGGGGCCGGGGTCAAGGTCCGCGTCGAGGGGACCACCGGCAACGGCGGCAGGGGCAGCCGCGCCACCAAGGCGCGGGCCGGCGAACTCGACGCCGCAGGAGACATGGCGTGATCACCTGGCTCGTCGTCGTCGCGCTCGTCCTGATCGCGGCGCTGCTGCTGATCGGCGGCATCTGGGCGTTTCAGACCGCTCACCGACTCGACCGCCTCCACGTGCGCTACGACCTGTCCTGGCAGGCGCTCGACGGCATCCTGGCCCGCCGCGCCGTCGTCGCTCGTGCCGTGGCGACCGACGCCTACGGCAACTCAGCAGCCGGGCGACGGCTGGCGGGGCTGGCCGACGCCGCCGAGCGGGCGCCGCGGCACGCCAGGGAAGCCGCCGAGAACGAGCTGTCCAATGCGCTGGCCGCGGTCGACCCGACGTCGCTGCCCGTGGCCCTGGTCGCGGAGATGGCCGACGCCGAGGCCCGCGTGCTGCTGGGGCGACGTTTCCACAACGACGCCGTGCGCGACACGCTCGCGCTGCGCGAGCGGCCGCTGGTGCGGTGGCTGCGCCTTGGCGGAACCGCGCCCATGCCAAGCTATTTCGAGATCGCCGAACGCGCCGCCCAACGCTCCTTCTCCCAGCAGGTCTACAAGCGCACCTCGGCACGGATCGTGTTGCTCGACGAACTGGGTTACGTCCTGTTGTTCTGTGGTTCGGATCCGGCCGCCGAGTCGGCGCCGCGATGGTGGTTCACGGTGGGCGGGGCGGTGGAACCCGGTGAGGAGCTCGCCGACGCTGCCGTGCGCGAACTCGCCGAGGAGACCGGCCTTCGAGTCAGCAAGGCCGATCTGATCGGACCGGTGTGGCAGCGTGACGCGGTCTTCGACTTCAACGGGTCGGTGATCCGCAGCGAGGAGATGTTCTTCGTCTACCGCACGCAGAGGTTCGAACCGTCGACGACGGGGTTCACCCCCCTGGAGACGCGCACCATCCACGGACACCGCTGGTGTGACGAGGCCACGATCGCGGAGTTGGTCGAGGGGGGAGAAACCGTGTATCCGTTGCAGCTCGCGGAGTTGCTACCCGAGGCGACCGCGATGGCCGCGGCAGGGTCCACCGGTCCGGCGCGGCAGCTGCAATCGATCAGATGATCGCCGAAGCCATGTGCGGATCGAACGGATTTGGCCCGGCCCCTAGACTGTTTCAGTACTGATGTGGAGGAGATTGACGTGGATTCCCTCGATACGCCCGTGACCGGCACCGCCCGGGTCAAGCGCGGCATGGCCGAGATGCTCAAGGGCGGCGTGATCATGGACGTGGTGACGCCGGAGCAGGCGCGCATCGCCGAAGGCGCCGGCGCCGTCGCGGTCATGGCCCTCGAGCGGGTGCCTGCCGACATTCGCGCCCAGGGCGGGGTGTCGCGGATGAGCGACCCCGACATGATCGAAGGCATCATCGAGGCGGTGACCATTCCGGTCATGGCCAAGGCCCGCATCGGCCACTTCGTCGAGGCCCAGATCCTGCAGAGTCTCGGCGTGGACTACGTCGACGAGTCCGAGGTCCTGACGCCTGCCGACTACGCCAACCACATCGACAAGTGGAAGTTCACCGTGCCGTTCGTGTGCGGGGCGACCAACCTCGGCGAGGCCCTGCGGCGCATCAGCGAGGGTGCGGCGATGATTCGCTCCAAGGGTGAGGCGGGCACCGGCGACGTGTCCAACGCGACCACCCACATGCGCAAGATCGGCGGCGAGATCCGCCGGTTGACGTCGTTGTCCGAAGACGAGTTGTTCGTCGCGGCAAAGGAATTGCAGGCCCCCTACGACCTCGTCGTCGAGGTGGCGCGGGCCGGCAAGCTGCCGGTGACGCTGTTCACCGCCGGTGGCATCGCCACGCCTGCGGATGCGGCGATGATGATGCAGCTCGGCGCCGAGGGCGTGTTCGTCGGATCGGGCATCTTCAAGTCGGGCAACCCCGAGGAGCGCGGTGCGGCGATCGTGAAGGCCACCACCTTCTACGACGACCCGGACGTGCTGGCCAAGGTGTCGCGCGGGCTTGGCGAGGCCATGGTCGGCATCAACGTGGAGGACATCGCGCAGCCGCACCGGCTCGCCGAGCGCGGCTGGTAAACCCGCCCGTGGCGATCGAAGAGATCCTCGACCTGGAACAGATCGAGGTCAACATCTACCGCGGCGGCGTGTTCAGCCCCGAGTCCGGTTTCCTGCAGCGCACCTTCGGTGGCCACGTCGCAGGGCAGTCCCTGGTGTCGGCGGTCCGCACCGTCGACCCGAAGTACCAGGTGCATTCGCTGCACGGGTACTTCCTGCGGGGCGGGGACGCACGGTCGCCCACGGTCTACAGCGTCGAACGCGTTCGCGACGGCGGCTCGTTCTGCACGCGCCGGGTCTCGGCGATCCAGCACGGTGAGACGATCTTCTCGATGTCGGCGTCGTTTCAGACCGACCAGAGCGGCATCGAGCACCAGGACGTCATGCCGACGGCGCCGCCGCCGGACGACATCCCCGACTTCAAGTCGGCGAGCAAGGTGTTCGACGACGCCAGCTTCCGGCAATTCGACGAGTGGGACGTCCGGATCGTGCCGCGGGACCAGATGACGCTGCTACCGGGCAAGGCGTCCCAGCAGCAGGTGTGGTTCCGGCACCGCGACCCGATGTCCGACGACCCGGTGCTGCACATCTGCGCCCTGGCCTACCTGAGCGACCTGACCCTGCTCGGCTCCGCGCAGGTCAACCACGTCGAGGCGCGCAAGCACCTGATGGTGGCCTCACTCGACCACGCGATGTGGTTCATGCGGCCCTTCCGCGCCGACGAATGGCTGCTGTACGACCAGTCCTCGCCGTCGGCCTGCGGCGGCCGCTCCCTGACCGAGGGCAAGCTGTACAACCGGTACGGCGAGATGGTCGCCTCGGTGATGCAGGAGGGGCTGACCCGCTACGTCCGCGACGTCACCCCGTCCGGCCAGTGACGGTCCGCGTCGGTGTGCTCGCGTTGCAGGGCGACACCAGAGAGCACCTGGCCGCGTTGACCGAGGCCGGCGCCGAGGCCGTCACGGTGCGCCGCCGTCACGAGTTGGACTCCGTCGACGCCCTGGTCATCCCCGGTGGGGAATCGACCGCGATGAGCAAGCTGCTGCGCGAATTCGAGCTGCTCGAACCGCTGCGGGCCCGGCTGGCCGACGGCATGCCCGCCTACGGCTCGTGTGCCGGAATGATTCTGCTGGCCAGCGAGATCGCCGACGCCGGGGTGCCCGGGCGCGAGGCGTTGCCGTTGGCGGGTATCGACATGACGGTGCGGCGCAACGCCTTTGGCAGGCAGGTCGACTCCTTCGAGGAGGACGTCGCATTCGACGGCCTCGACGGTTCGGTGCACGCGGTGTTCATCAGGGCGCCGTGGGTCGAGCGGGTCGGTCCCAAGGTAGAGGTGCTGGCGCGGGCCGGCGGGCATCCCGTCGCGGTGCGTCAGGGCCGCACGTTGGCCACGGCGTTCCATCCCGAGATGACCGGCGACCGTCGCGTGCACCGGCTGTTCGTCGACTCCCTGTAGCGATCCGTGCACCCGCACCCGCGCTGACCGCGGGTGCGGGTGCACGAATCGCCAGGACGTAGACTCGACCAACAGGGCTAGAGAGTGAACGAAAGCGAGTAGTACCTGCATGAGCGGCCATTCCAAGTGGGCCACCACCAAGCACCAGAAGGCTGTCAAGGATGCGCGCCGCGGCAAGGAGTTTGCCCGGCTGATCAAGAACATCGAAGTGGCGGCTCGGACCGGTGGCGGTGACCCGGCGGGCAACCCGACGTTGTACGACGCCATCCAGAAGGCGAAGAAGACCTCGGTCCCCAACGACAACATCGAGCGGGCCCGCAAGCGCGGCGGCGGCGAAGAGGCGGGCGGCGCCGACTGGCAGCCGATCACCTACGAGGGCTACGGGCCCAACGGCGTCGCGGTGCTCATCGAGTGCCTCACCGACAACAAGAACCGCGCCGCCAGCGAGGTGCGCATCGCGATGACCCGCAACGGCGGCAACATGGCCGACCCGGGCTCGGTCTCCTACCTGTTCACCCGCAAGGGCGTGGTGACGCTGGAGAAGAACGGCTTGACCGAGGACGACGTCCTGACCGCGGTCCTCGAGGCCGGTGCCGAGGACGTCGTCGACCGCGGCGACAGCTTCGAGATCGTGTCCGAGCCGACCGACCTGGTGGCCGTCCGCACGGCCTTGCAGGACGCGGGCATCGAGTACGACTCTGCCGACGCCAGCTTCCAGCCGTCGGTGTCGGTGCCCGTCGACGTCGAGGGTGCCCGCAAGGTGTTCAAGCTCGTCGACGCCCTCGAGGACAGCGACGACGTGCAGGACGTGTGGACCAACGTCGAGATCTCCGACGAGGTTGCCGCCCAGCTCGACGAGGACTGACCGCTAGGGCGTCAGAACCGCTAAGGAGTCAGAACCGCTAGGGCGTCAGAACTGCGACGGCCTCGGCGACGGTGGCGTCACCGGAGATCAGCTCGAACGTCACGTCACCGGTGGCGGGGGCGTCCAGCAGCGCCAGCAGCATGCCCGCGACGTCGGCCCGGGGGATGGTGCCGCGGCCGGTGGACTCCGCGACGCGCACGCGGCCGGTGGCGGGGTCGTCGGTGAGGCCGCCGGGCCGCACGATGGTGGTGTTGAGGGCCGACCGTTCGCGGACGGCGGCGTCGGCTGCCGACTTCGCGGCCAGATACGCGGTGAACACCTCGTCGTCGCCGGAGGCGGGTTCGTCGGCGCCCATCGCCGAGATCATCAGGTAGCGGTCGACCCCGGCGCGCTCCGCGGCGTCGGCCAGCAGGATCGCGGCGTCGCGGTCGACCGTCGTCTTGCGTTCGATCCCGCTGCCGGGACCGGCGCCCGCGGCGAAGACCACCGCGTCTGCGCCGCGCAGGTGGGCCGCCACCTCGTCGGCCGTGGCGTTCTCCAGGTCGACGACGACGGGTTCGGCGCCCACGGCCTCCAGGTCGCCCGCGTGCTCGGGGTTGCGGATCAGCCCGACCGCCGAGTCGCCGCGCTCGGTGAGCAGCTTCTCCAGGATCAGGGCGATCTTGCCGTGTCCGCCGGCGATGACGACGCGCATCAGTGGTTCTCCTTCGTTGCGAATACCTGGGAATCATCGGCAAAAGCCTTGAACTCCAACGCATTTCCCGACGGGTCGAATATGAACATCGTCCACTGCTCGCCGGGAAGACCTTCGAAGCGCAGATACGGTTCGATGACGAACTCCACGTCGTGGGCCCTCAGTCGGTCGGCGAGACGGTGGAACTCGTCGACGGTGAGCAGCAGCCCGAAGTGGGGGACCGGCACGTCGTGACCGTCGACGGGATTGTGCGCCCGGGTCGGTCCACCGGGAGCCAGGTGGGTGACGAACTGGTGGCCGTGCAGGTTCCAGTCGACCCACGACTCCGCGCTGCGGCCCTGTTGCAATTCGAGCACCGTGCCATAGAAGTGGCGGGCCGCGTCGAGGTCGTCGACGGGCACGGCCAGGTGGAAGCGGGGGAGTCGGGCGCCGGGTTCGGTCACCCCTCCAAGCTATCCCGAAGCCAGGAACGCGCCGATGGCACGGGCGGTCTGCTCGGGTTGGTCGAGCATGATCAGCACGTGGGCGTCGTCGACGTAGCGCAGCGTGGCGCCGGTCAGGTCGGCCAGCCGGTGGGCGTGTGCATCCGGCATCACCGGGTTGCGACTCCACAGCACCAGGACCTCGCCACCGAAGCCGGCCAGGCTCTCGGTGGCGCGCACCAGGTCACGGGCGTCGAACCGGGTTCTGGCGTAGCGGATCAAATCGCGACGCAGCGCCGGATCGTGCCTGGCGTGGTCGAACCAGTGCTCGACGATCGACTGGGGGATCGGCTTCTTGGCCATCATGCCGAACAGGAGGTAGCGCCGACGGAGCCAACCGACGGCCAGGATTCGCATGGCCAGGGACACGGTGAGCGGACTGAGCGTGATCAGCCGGGTGGCCTTGCCGGGCAGGCCGGGGGGAAAGTTCTCGAACGCCTCCGAGGGGCAGATGATCAACCGTCGCACGCGGTGGTCGCGCCCGATGTCGGTGAGGAAGAGTGGCCCGCCCCAGTCGGTGACCACGAGCACCACGTCGACGACGTCGAGGGCGTCGAGGAAGTCGGCGAGCAGGGCCACCATGCCGGGCATCGTCAGGTCGGCGTCGGCGCGCATGGGTATCCGGTGCCCACCCATCGGCAGTACCGGCAGCACGTAGCGGTGGCCACTCGGAAGCAGCGGAAGCGCCAGATCCCACTGGGCATGGTTCATCAGGAGGCCGTGCAGCAACACGACCGGGGGGCCGGACGGGTCGCCCTCGTCGCGATATTCGATCGTGCCTGCGGGAACGTCGACGGACTTCATGGGCCGCACCTCCTTGGGCAAGGATCCATCATTCGCGCATGCGGTGGGGTCTACCGACCCGACCACTGCGGGCATGTCGCTGAGCCGTGCGCGCCATTGGAGCCGTTAAGGTGTCGAACAGCTGTTCGGACCTTCGGCAGCCTTCGTCGACGGGGAGTCGTGATGCGGGTGATGGGTGTCGACCCTGGGTTGACACGATGCGGCCTGTCGGTCATCGAGACCGGTCGCGGCCGGACCGTGATCGCGCTCGACGTCGACGTGGTCCGCACGCCGTCGGACCAGCCGCTGCACAAGAGACTCTTGACGATCAGCGACACCGTCGAGCACTGGCTCGACACGCACTGCCCCGACGTCCTCGCGATCGAGCGGGTGTTCGCCAACAACAACGCCAACACCGCGATGGGCACCGCGCAGGCCGGCGGTGTGATCGCGCTGGCCGCCGCCCGGCGGGACATCGACGTCCACTTCCACACACCCAGTGAGGTCAAGGCCGCCGTGACGGGCAACGGCCGTGCCGACAAGGCGCAGGTCACCGAGATGGTCACCAGAATCCTTGCGCTGCAATCGAAACCGACACCGGCCGACGCGGCCGACGCGCTGGCGCTGGCCATCTGTCACTGTTGGCGGGCCCCGATGATCGCCCGGATGGCCGAGGCCGAGGCGCTGGCGGCCGAACAGCGCCGCAAGTTCAAGGCCCGGCTGAGGGCGGCGACGTGATCGCCTCGGTTCGCGGCGAGGTCCTCGACATTGCGCTCGACCACGCCGTCATCGAGGCCGCCGGCGTCGGCTACAAGGTGCTGACCACCCCGACGACGCTCGCGACGTTGCGGCGCGGCACCGAGGCCAGGCTCGTCACGGCGATGATCGTGCGCGAGGACTCGATGACGCTCTACGGGTTCGCCGACGCCGAGTCGCGCGACGTGTTCACCGTCCTGCTGTCGGTCTCCGGCGTCGGACCCAAGATCGCGTTGGCGACGTTGGCCGTCTACGACGCCCAAACGCTGCGTCAGGCGCTGGCCGACGGTGACGTCGCCGCCCTGACCCGGGTGCCCGGCATCGGCAAGCGCGGCGCCGAACGCATGGTGCTCGAACTCAGGGACAAGATCGGGGCCGTCGCCGGCACCGCCGGGAGCGCCGCCGTCGGCGGGCACGCCATTCGCGGGCTGGTCGTCGAAGCCCTGGTCGGACTTGGCTTTCCGGTCAAGCAGGCCGAGGAGGCGACCGACAAGGTCCTCGCCGACGACTCCGAGGCGACGACCTCGAGTGCGCTGCGCGCCGCACTGTCGATGCTGGGGAAGAATTAGCGCGTGGGCCGCTTCGACGAAGACGAACACGAGGACACCACCGAGCGTGAGGTGTCCGCCGCGCTGACCGTGGGTGAGGGCGACGTCGACGCCAGCCTCCGACCGCGCTCGCTCAAGGAGTTCATCGGGCAGCCGCGGGTGCGGGAACAGCTCCAGCTGGTGCTCGAGGGCGCCAAGAACCGCGGGGGCACACCGGACCACATCCTGCTGTCCGGCCCGCCCGGTCTCGGCAAGACGTCGCTGGCGATGATCATCGCCGCCGAGCTCGGCACGTCGCTCCGGCTGACCTCCGGCCCGGCCCTGGAACGTGCCGGCGACCTGGCCGCGATGCTGTCCAACCTCGTCGAGCACGACGTCCTGTTCATCGACGAGATCCACCGCATCGCGCGACCCGCCGAGGAGATGCTCTACCTGGCGATGGAGGACTTTCGCGTCGACGTCGTCGTCGGCAAGGGTCCGGGCGCTACGTCGATCCCGCTGGAGGTCGCGCCGTTCACCCTGGTGGGAGCCACCACGAGGTCCGGCGCGCTGACCGGCCCGCTGCGTGACCGGTTCGGGTTCACCGCTCACATGGACTTCTACGAACCCGCCGAGCTGGAGCGGGTGCTGATCCGCTCGGCTGGCATCCTCGGCATCGAGGTGGGAGCCGACGCCGCCGCAGAAATCGCCCGCCGTTCCCGCGGCACCCCACGCATCGCCAACCGACTGCTCCGCCGGGTGCGGGATTACGCCGAGGTGCGCGCCGACGGAGTGATCACCCGGGACGTCGCGAAGGCCGCGCTGGCCGTCTACGACGTCGACGAGCTCGGGCTGGACCGGCTGGACCGGGCCGTGCTCAGCGCGCTGACCCGCAGCTTTGGCGGCGGGCCCGTCGGCGTGTCGACGCTGGCGGTGGCCGTCGGCGAGGAGCCGACGACGGTCGAAGAGGTGTGTGAGCCGTTCCTGGTCCGCGCCGGCATGATCGCCCGGACCCCGCGCGGAAGAGTGGCGACCAGTCAGGCTTGGATGCATCTGGGCCTGACGCCACCCAGCGGTGTCATGGGCCTCGGGCAACAAACCCTCTACGACTGACGGGCGGGACGAACCTCCATGACCACGGCTGGACTGATCTTCGCGGTGCTGGCCGCGCTGTTGCACGTCTACATCTGGATTCTCGAGGCGTTCCGCTGGACCGCTCCGCGCACCCGGGCGACCTTCGGCACGACGGTCGAAGAGGCCGAGACCACCAAGCTGATGGCGTTCAACCAGGGCTTCTACAACCTCTTCTTGGCCGTGGTCACCGTCGTCGGCGTGGGGTTCACGATCTCCGGCGGTACCCGTGTCGGCGCCGCCTTGCTCTTCGCCGGTGTCGGTTCGATGCTGGCCGCCGCGGCCGTGCTCCTGGTCTCGGCCCCCGCCAAGGCGCGTTCGGCGGTCATCCAGGGGACGTTCCCGCTGCTGGCCGTCGTGCTGCTCGCCGTCGGCTTCTCGACATAGGTGTCGTGACGGTGGCCGACCACGTGGACGAGGTTGCCCCCCGAGCGCTTGGCCCGGTACATGGCGCGGTCGGCTGATTCGACCAGATAGTCGACGTGGGTGCCGAGGTCGCGTGACGGCACCCGGTACAGCGAGGCGCTCGCCACGCCGATGCTGGCGGTGACCCGCATGGGTGCGTGCGCGATCTCGCGGCGGATTCGCTCGGCCAAGCCGATGGCGTCCCGGCGATCGCCGGAGACCGCGACGACGAATTCCTCGCCGCCGATGCGGGCGGCGATGGAGTCGCCCCGTCGGATGTTGCGAAGGACGCCGCCGACCATCACCAGGGTCTGATCGCCGGCGGCATGCCCGGCGGTGTCGTTGATGCGCTTGAAGTCGTCGAGGTCGACCATGACGACGGTCAGATGAGCGGCGCCGTCCCGGCTCGACTCGGCGGCCAGGATGCGGACCGACCGTTGAAACGCGCGCCGGTTCGGGAGGTCCGTCAGCGGGTCGATGTCGGAGTTGAGGGCGTCGATGCCCAGCGTGTGCACCAGCACCTGGATGCAGAAGGGCACCGCCAGCACGCTGGTGCCGAGGATCAGCAGACTGCTCGCCGCCAGTGCCGCGTCACCGGCGACGGCGACGTGGGCCGCGCAGGCGATGGCCGTGCCGACGGCTACCGCGAGGGTCAGCGCCAGGTAGCGGGCGGTGTGGAAGAACGCGACGTATCCGGCGAGCGAGGCGAACGCGGTGGCGCCCTGGATCCCGGTGGCCGGACGGAAGGCGAGCAAGCAGGTGGCGGCGACCACGAGGTTGGTCACGACGACGAACACGGCGGACTGGTTGCGGGTGGGCCACCGCGTCGTCCACGCAACGGCCATCACCGCGCAGACTGCCGCGATGGCGGCGCAGGCCACCCGGGCGGCCGGGGCGTGCGGACCTGCGGGGGTGAACAGCATCAGCCCGGGCACGGCACCGAGGGCCAGGACGATCCCGGCCATCATGTAGCGGGTGAACCTCTGGAGGTTGCGGACGGCCAGGTACGCGGACAGCCACTGATAGTGATCGGGCTGCCGCCACCATTGGCCGATCCAGTCCACGTCGAGTGTTCGCCCTTGCCAGTCGTGTGCCGCTGCCGTCACGGGCGTGGTCTCAGCTCGAGTGACGGACTCCCCAGGCGGATCGTACAAGAACCGGCGACAGTTTGCCGGAGGTCGGCGAGATCCCACTTGTGCGTGGTCGTTCGGTGCCGCCCTGACCTTGACGGCGCGGACGTACGGAATTGCTGTCGATGTTGAATCGACCGTGGTGAGCCACGGTTGCCAGCGTTGCCGACCAGGCCGTGGCGACTACATGCGATGCCACGGAAAGAGGCTTGAAGCCGCGAAAACCAGACGGCACGGCCCTCCTGGCAACCTTCGCTGGAGTCGCCGTGACGTTCGTCGCCGAGGGTTTGGGTTCGGCATCCCGCTGGGTACCCCGGGGCGAACGAGGAGGCGGACATGTCACGGGTCGTTGCGAATGAAGAAGTCCAGGGCGGCAGGATGGCCATTCCGCGCAGTCGGGGAGCGGCCAGCGGGTTCCTGATCGTGCTGCTGGGACTGTGGGGCGCGTTGGTTCCGTTCGTGGGGCCGTTGTTCGACTTCGCCTACGATTCGGGGCTCGGATCGTCGTGGACGAACGCGCGGGGCTGGCTGGAGGTGCTGCCGGGCGCCGTCGCGGTGATCGGTGGCTTCTTGCTGATGACGTCGCGCAACCGAGCCGCGGGGATGCTGGGTGGCTGGCTCAGCGTCGTGGCAGGTGCGTGGTTCGTCGTCGGCCGGGTGATGGCCACGACGCTGACGATCGGCGAGATCGGTGCCCCGGTCGCGCCGACTCCCGTCAAGGCGGCCTGGCTGGAACTCACGTACTTCTACGGCCTCGGCGCCCTGATCGTCTTCTTCGGGGCGATGGGTCTCGGGCGGTTGTCGGTGCGCAGCGTGCGCGACGTCGACCATGCGCAGCGGTTGGCGTCGGCCGATCGCGTGGAGCGCCTCGACGACGGCGAGCAGCCGACCACCGTCATGCACCGCACCGGGTCGTCGCCGTCGGCGGCGACCGGCGGCCTGCCGCAGCCCGCGCGCCCGAAGCGCAGTTGGCGCGAGCGCCTCGGCCGCCGCGGCGATCAGGACACGCTCGTCGGCAGGTGATCAGCCGGTGTAGACCATGACGTGTTTGATGCGGGTGTAGTCCTCGAGGCCGTACATCGACAGGTCCTTGCCGTGCCCCGAGGACTTGAACCCGCCGTGCGGCATCTCGGCGACCAGGGGAATGTGGGTGTTGATCCACACGCAGCCGAAGTCGAGCGCATTGGACATCCGGATCGCCGTCGACACGTCCTTGGTCCAGACCGACGAGGCGAGGGCGAACTCCACGCCGTTGGCCTTCTCCAGCGCGTCGTCCTCGTCGACGAACGACTGCACCGTGATGACGGGGCCGAACACCTCGGACTGGACCAGCCGGTCGTCCTGCCGGAGGCCACTGATGACGGTGGGGGCGACGTAGAACCCGTCGTCACCCTGGCGATGTCCGCCCGCGGCTACGGTGGCATGGTCGGGCACGTCGTCGAGGAAGCCCAACACACGCGTCATCTGGTTGGCGTTGTTGACCGGGGGAACCCAGGCGTCCTCGTCGTCGACCCTGCCGAACGTCGTCAGCGCCTTGCCCGCCTGCTCGGCGAGCGCCGCGGTCAGGTCGTCGACGATCGACGCGTGTGCGAGGACTCGGGTGGCGGCGGTGCAGTCCTGTCCCGCGTTGAAATAGCCCGCCGTGGCGATGCCCCCGGCCGCCGCGGCGACGTCGGCGTCGGCGAACACGACCACCGGGGCCTTGCCGCCCAGTTCGAGATGCGTGCGCTTGAGATGCCCTCCCGCGCTGACGGCGACCGCCCGGCCGGCCTCCACCGAACCGGTGATCGACACCATCGCCGGGGTTCGATGCCCCACGACCGACGCACCGGTCACCCGGTCCCCGGTGACGACGTTGAGCACGCCGGGTGGGAAGTGTTTGGCCGCCAGCTCGGCCAGAATGACCGTGGTGACCGGCGTCGTGTCGCTGGGCTTGAGCACCACGGTGTTGCCAGCCGCGACGGCGGGGCAGAACTTCCAAATGGCCATCATCATCGGGTAGTTCCACGGCGCCACCTGGCCGACCACCCCGACGGGCTCGCGGCGGATCCACGAGGTGTGGTCGGTCATGTACTCCCCGGCCGACTTGCCCTCCAAGACCCTCGCGGCGCCGGCGAAGAACCGAATCTGGTCGACCATCGGCGGGAGTTCCTCGACCCGGGTGACGTGGTTGGGCTTGCCGGTGTTGCGTCCCTCGGCGGCGACCAGCCGGTCGGCGGCGCGCTCGACGTCGTCGGCGAAGTCGAGCAGCGCCTTCTGCCGGGCCGCCGGCGTGGTGCGCTTCCAGTCCGCGAACGCCGCGGCCGCCGCGGCGTAGGCGCGGTCGACGTCCTCCTGGTTGGACACCGGCGCGGTGCCGTAGCGCTCGCCGGTGCTGGGGTCGACCAGCGGCATCGTCGCACCGCTGACCGAGTCCACGAGTTCACCGCCGATGAAGTTCTTGACGGTGGTGGTCATGCTCAGAGGTCCTTGAGGACCAGGGCGAGTACGTCGAGACCTTCCTCGAGCAGGTCGTCGCCGATCGTCAGCGGCGGCAGGAAGCGCAGCACGTTGCCGTAGGTGCCGCAGGACAGCACGATCACCCCGGCGGCGTGCGCACCGGCGCACAGCGCCTTGGTGAGGTCGGCGTCGGGTTCGGTGGTGCCGGACTTGACCAGCTCGACGGCGATCATCGCGCCGCGGCCGCGCACGTCACCGATGCGGTCGTCGTCGGCCTGCATCCGGCCGAGGCGCTCCTTCATGAACGTCTCGATCTCGCGGGCGCGGGCCACCAGCCCGTCGGCCTCGATGGTCTCGATTGTCGCCACGGCCGCGGCGCACGAGATCGGGTTGCCGCCGTAGGTCCCGCCAAGGCCGCCGACGTGGGGCGCGTCCATGATCTCGGCGCGGCCGGTCACGGCCGCCAACGGCAATCCGTCGGCGATGCCCTTGGCGGTGACGATGAGGTCGGGTTCGATGCCTTCGTGCTCGCAGGCGAACATCGCGCCCGTGCGGGCGAAGCCCGACTGGACTTCGTCGGCGATGAACACGACGTCGTTCTTCCGGCACCAGTCCAGCAGGGTGGGCAGGAAGCCGTCCGCGGGCACGATGAAGCCGCCCTCGCCCTGCACCGGCTCGATGATGACCGCGGCGAGGTTGGCCGCGCCCACCTGCTTGTCGATGACGCTGATCGCTCGCCTGGCGGCCAGCTCGCCGTCGGTGGCGAGTTCCTTGCCGCCGAACTCGGCGTCGCGGTAGGGGTAGGACATGGGGGCCCGGTAGATCTCGGGGGCGAACGGGCCGAAACCGCTCTTGTACGGCATCGACTTCGCGGTCAGCGCCATCGTGAGGTTCGTCCGCCCGTGGTAGGCGTGGTCGAACGCGACCACGGCCTGCTTGTTGGTGTAGGTGCGGGCGATCTTCACGGCGTTCTCCACGGCCTCGGAGCCGGTGTTGAACAAGGCCGACCGGGCCTCGCCGGCGATGGGGGTCAGCCGGTTGAGGTGCTCGCACACCGCGACGTATCCCTCGTACGGGGTGACCATGAAGCAGGTGTGGGTGAAGTCGGCGGCCTGGGCGGCGACCGCCTCGACCACGCGGGGCGAGGCGTTTCCGATGGTCGTGACGGCGATGCCCGATCCAAGGTCGATCAGGCGGTTGCCGTCGACGTCCTCGACGATGCCGCCGCCTGCCCGCGTGGCGTAGACGGGCATGGTGGTGCCGACACCGCGTGCGACGGCTCCGGCCTTGCGCTCGATCAGGGCCGAGGACTTGGGGCCGGGAATTGCGGTGGCGAGGTGGCGGCTCTGGTCGATGGTGCTCACGTCATGACTCCTGCGAGGGGTTCGGGGGCGACGATGAAAGTCACGTCGAAGCCTAGTCGCCAGGGTCGTCGACGCGAACGGAAACCTCGGCTCGGGCGCGGCACGACGGGCGAGATCGTCGGCACCGGGGTGCATCTCCTACGCAATCGGTGGCGTCGACGGCCCCGGGCGACGAAACCGACGTTTAGTGGTACTAACCGCCGTCGCGCCGCGAAGGGGGAGGTCGGCTGGCGGGCGCATAGATGGCACACTGGTCGGTGACTGGGCCCCCGTGTGTTCGCATCCGTTCCGGGGAGTCACGACCGAAATCGATACGAAAGTTTGAGTTGACATGGACCTCGCCATCTTCGTTCCGCTGCTCCTCGTCATGGGCGCGTTCATGTTCTTCGCCTCCCGCAAGCAGAAGAAGGCCATGCAGGCGACCATCAACCTGCACGACTCGCTGACCGCCGGCGACGAGATCATGACCACGGCCGGGCTGTACGGCACCATCACCGCGGTCTCCGATTCCAAGGTCGACGTGGAGATCGCCCCGGGTGTCGTGGTCACCATGCTCAAGCTCGCCGTCAAGGAGAAGACCTCGGTCGACGAGGACGACTACGACGAGGACGACGCCACCGAGGTGGTCGAGCAGCCGACGGCTCGGGAACTCGACCGGCCCGGCACCGGCACCGAGGTCAAGTCGGACCCGGACCGCCTCGCCTGACGACTGTCGGCTGAGCACACAGCGCAACCACGTACTCTTTGCGGGTTGACGTACCGATCTGAGGAGAACCAAGAACGTGGCATCGCCTTCGGCGCCGGTGCATCCCTACCGTTATCTGACGCTTTTTCTGGTTCTGCTCATCGGTGCGTATCTGCTGGTGTTCCTGACCGGAGACAAGCACGCGAAGCCCAAGCTGGGCATCGACCTGCAGGGCGGCACCCGCGTAACCCTGACCGCCCGCACCCCGGACGGCACCCCTCCCACCCGTGAATCGCTGGCCCAGGCGCAGGAGATCATCAGCTCCCGCGTCGACGGTCTCGGCGTGTCCGGTTCCGAGGTCGTCGTCGACGGCGACAACCTGGTCATCACCGTGCCGGGCAACGACGGCAACGAGGCCCGCAACCTCGGGCAGACCGCGCGGCTCTACATCCGTCCCGTCATCCACGCCATCCCCGCGGCGGGTCAGACCCCGCCGGCCGGGCAGGCGCCCGCGGGCGCACCGCAGGGCGCGCCCGGCGTCGTCCCCGGACTGCCGGGGGCGCCAGGCGCACCGGGAATGCCACCCGGGATGCCGCCGCTGATCTCACCCGCGGAACCGGGCGCACCCATCGTGCCGCCCAGCCAGGACGGACAGGGCGCCCCAGCACCTGCCGAGCCGGCACCACAACCGCGGCCGTTCCCGGAGGAACCGGCGCCCACGCCGGCACCGTCGCCCGCCCCGGCCCCCGCGCCGGGCGCGCCCGCGCCAGGCGGACCCGCCAAGCCCGATCCAAATCCCAAGGGCGCCAACCTCGCTCAGCGCATCTCCGACGAGAAGGCATTGCGCCAGAGCGCCGATCAGCAGATTCAGCTGCTGGCGCTGCAGTTCCAGGCGACGCGGTGCAACGACGAGGACGTGCTGGCCGGCAACGACGATCCCAACCTGCCCCTGGTGACCTGCTCGCAGGACCACAAGGAGGTCTACCTCCTCGACAAGTCGATCATCAGCGGCGAAGAGATCGAGAGCGCGTCCTCCGGCCTGGATCAGCAGCGCGGCGAGTACGTCGTCGACCTGCAGTTCAAGAGCAAGGGCGCCGACGTCTGGGCGAACTACACCGCCGCCAACGTGGGCACGCAGACCGCGTTCACCCTCGACTCGCAGGTGGTCAGCGCGCCGCAGATCAACGAGGCCATCCCCGGTGGTCGCACCCAGATCACCGGTAACTTCACCCAGGATTCCGCCCGTGAGCTCGCCAACGTGCTGAAGTACGGCTCGCTGCCGCTGTCCTTCGAGTCCTCGGAGGCCGAAACCGTCTCGGCCACACTGGGATTGACATCGCTGCGGGCCGGTCTCATCGCCGGCGCGATCGGCCTGGGCCTGGTGCTGCTGTACTCGCTGCTGTACTACCGCGTGCTGGGCTTGCTCACCGCGCTGTCGCTGGTGGCCTCCGGCGCGATGGTGTTCGCCATCCTGGTACTGCTCGGCAGGTACATCGGATACACGCTCGACCTGGCCGGCATCGCCGGTCTGATCATCGGCATCGGCACCACGGCCGACTCGTTCGTAGTGTTCTTCGAGCGCATCAAGGACGAGATCCGCGAGGGCCGTTCGTTCCGTTCGGCGGTGCCCCGAGGCTGGGCCCGCGCGCGCAAGACCATCCTGTCGGGCAACGCGGTCAGCTTCCTGGCCGCCGCCGTGCTCTACGTCCTGGCGGTCGGGCAGGTCAAGGGCTTCGCGTTCACCCTCGGCCTGACCACCATCCTCGACGTCGTCGTGGTGTTCCTGGTGACCTGGCCGCTGGTGTTCCTCGCGTCCAAGTCCGCAATGCTGGCCAAGCCGGCCTACAACGGCCTCGGTGCGGTCCAGCAGATCGCCCGCGAGCGCCGGGCCGCCGCCACGTCAGCGGGAGGGAGGTAGCCACATGGCAAAGCACGGATCTACCGATGAGGGCGGCGCCCTCGAACTCGACGACGCCTCGGCTGCCGAAGAACTGGGCACCGAGCCGGACGCGGCGGCCCCCGGGGCGCCACGACACAACTTCTTCGTCCGCCTCTACACGGGCACCGGCGCCTTCGACGTCGTCGGCAAGCGCAAGCTGTGGTTCGGCGTCAGCGGCGCAATCGTCCTGATCTGCCTCGCCAGCATCCTGATTCGGGGGTTCACCTTCGGCATCGACTTCGAAGGTGGCACCAAGGTCTCGATGCCGGCAACGGGTGCACAGGGACAGGTGACCACCCAGCAGGTGGAGGACGTCTTCAGCAAGACGCTGGGCTCCGCGCCGGAGTCGGTCGTGCAGGTCGGCAACGGGTCCTCGGCCACCATCCAGATCCGCACCGAGAAGCTCAGCAACCCGGACAACGAGAAGCTGCGCACGGCACTGTTCGACGCCTTCCAGCCGAAGGCGGCCAACGGGCAACCCAGCAAGGACGAGGTCAGCAGCTCCGACGTGTCGTCGACCTGGGGTGACCAGATCACCAAGAAGGCGCTCATCGCGCTGGCGGTCTTCCTGGTGCTGGTCGCCGCCTACATCGCGGTGCGCTACGAGCGCTACATGGCGGCGGCGTCGCTGGCGGCGCTGGTGTTCGACCTCGCGGTGACGGCCGGGGTCTACTCTCTGGTCGGCTTCGAGGTCACCCCCGCCACGGTCATCGGTCTGTTGACCATCTTGGGCTTCTCGCTGTACGACACGGTGATCGTGTTCGACAAGGTCGAGGAGAACGTGCACGGGTTCGAGCACACCACTCGACGCACGTTCGCCGAGCAGGCGAACCTGGCGATCAACCAGACGTTCATGCGGTCGATCAACACCAGCTTGATCTCGGTGCTGCCGATCCTGGCACTCATCGTGGTCGCGGTCTGGTTGCTCGGGGTCGGCACCCTGCAGGATCTCGCGCTGGTGCAGCTCGTCGGCGTCGTGGTCGGTACCTACTCCTCGATCTTCTTCGCCACTCCGCTGCTGGTCGCCATGCGCGAGCGCACCGATCTGGTCAAGGCCCACAACCGCCGCGTGCTGAATCGGCGCAAGGGCAGGGGCTCGGGTTCCGTCGACTCGGCGTCGACGTCGGTCGTCGACGCCAACCCGGAGAAGGTGTCCGTCGCGGCCACCCCCGCGCCCGAGAAGCCGGCCCCTGGTGCCAAGCCGACCCGTCCCACCGGTAGGCCGTCGGGTAAGCGGAACACCAGGCGGTAAGCCTCGATGATGGTCCGACCCCGACGGGTCTCGATCCTGGCGGCCGTAACCGCGTTGGTCGGGTGTCTCGGGCTGTCGTCCTGCGCGAGCGGTCCGGCCGACGAGATCGACTACGCGGTCGACGGGACCCTGCCCACCTACAACACCAACACGGTGGCGGGCGCGGCATCGGCGGGTCCGCAGGCCTTCGCACGCGTGCTCACGGGGTTCGACTATCACGGGCCCGAGGGGCAGGTCGTCGGGGACCGCGACTTCGGCACCATCTCGGTGGTGGGTCGCGCGCCGCTGGTGCTGGACTACGTGATCGGCGACGACGCCGTCTACTCCGACGGCAAGCCCGTCACGTGCGACGACATGGTGCTGGCGTGGGCGGCGCAGTCCGGCAGATTCCCCGGTTTCGACGCCGCGAGCCGGGCCGGGTACGGCGACATCGCCAGCGTCGACTGCGCCCCCGGTCAGAAGAAGGCCCGGGTGTCCTTCGCCCAGGACCGCGGTTTCGTCGACTTCGGCCAGCTGTTCGCGGCGACGTCGATGATGCCGTCACACGTCATCGCCGACGAACTTGGTGGCGGTGACGGCGTGGTGACCGCCGCCATTCAGTCCGGTGATCTGCCGAGGATCGAACGCATCGCCCAGTCGTGGAACACCGTGTGGAATTTGAGCCCCGGGGTGGACCTGAAGCGCTTTCCGTCGTCGGGGCCCTACAAGCTGAGCTCGGTCCGCGAGGACGGCGCGGTCGTGCTGGTCGCCAACGACAAGTGGTGGGGCGCCAAGCCCGTCACCGGGACGATCACGGTGTGGCCGCGCGGCGCGGACATCCAGGATCGGGTGAACTCCGGTGAGTACGACGTCGTCGACGTGTCCGCGGGATCCTCCGGCGTACTGAACCTGCCGTCGGACTACGTGCGGACGGACAGCCCGTCGGCCGGCATCGAGCAACTGATCTTCGCACCAAGTGGCCCGCTGCTGGATCCGGCCGCACGACGGGCCCTCGCCCTGTGCACGCCGCGCGACGTGATCGCCAGGAATGCCGAGGTCCCGATCTCCAACAGCAGGTTGAATCCGACGACGGAGGATTCGATGACGGCCGCGGAGAACGTGGCAGAGGGCGGCCGGTTCAGCACGTCGAACCCGGTGGCGGCGCGGGACGCGCTCGGCGGCAAACCCTTGACGGTTCGCATCGGCTACCAGAGTCCCAACACCCGACTGGCGGCCAACGTGGGGGCGATCGCCAAGGCGTGCGCTCCGGCGGGCATCACGGTCACCGACGCCGCGTCCGACGCGATCGGCCCGGATTCGTTGCGGCAGAACCAGATCGACGTCCTGATGGCGAGCACGGGCGGCGCGGCCGGCAGCGGGTCGACCGGGTCGTCGGCGATGGACGCATACGACTTGTTCAGCGGCAACGGCAACAACCTGTCCGGGTATGCGAACGAGCAGGTCGACGGTGTCATCGGCGCGCTGGCGGTGACGGCCGACCCCAAGGAGTACGCCCGGCTGCTGGGGGAGGGCGCGCCCGTACTGTGGGACGACATGCCCACCCTGCCGCTGTACCGTCAGCAGCGAACTCTGCTGAC
The DNA here is from genome assembly GCF_025823185.1 of Mycobacterium yunnanensis. GTDB lineage: Bacteria > Actinomycetota > Actinomycetes > Mycobacteriales > Mycobacteriaceae > Mycobacterium > Mycobacterium yunnanensis. Next base: position 296,586 of record NZ_JACKVK010000011.1, on the reverse strand, counting down.
GTCGTCGAAGATGACCGCGGTGAACAGCAGTCCGACGCGATGGGGTGCTGGGTGGAACATGGACCGTTGGGCCTTGAGTCGATGAGCGAGGGGTAGATGAGCGACGCGAGCCACGCCGACGTCGCGGCGGTCATCAAGTCGCTGATGCGCGAGGTGCCCGACTTCCCCGAACCCGGCATCCAGTTCAAGGACCTCACCCCGGTGCTTGCCGACGCGCGGGGACTGGCGACGGTGACCGACGCATTGGCCGCCGTGGCCCCTGACGTAGACCTGGTGGCGGGCATCGACGCGCGGGGCTTCCTGCTGGGGGCCGCCGTGGCGATCCGTCTCGGTACCGGCGTGCTGGCCATCCGCAAGGGCGGCAAGCTGCCGCCGCCGGTGCACCGCGAGACCTACGACCTGGAATACGGCAGCGCGACCCTCGAGATCCCCGCGGACGGAATGCAACTGACCGGGTTGCGCGTTCTGCTGGTGGACGACGTGCTCGCGACCGGTGGAACGATGGCTGCGGGGGTCACCCTGCTGGAGGCGGGCGGCGCCACGGTGACCGCAGGTGCGGTGGTGCTGGAGCTGGCGGCTCTCGACGGGCGCTCGAAGCTGCCGGACGTGGCAGTCACGAGTCTGTACGTGGTCTAGCGTCTATCCTCGACGAATACGGCACGGGTCAGGAGGTGAGCACGGTGGCCGACGACCACGCCCTGACTCAAACGCAGCCGATGCCGGTCATCACGGCCGACCAAGTCGCACCCGAGAACTCCAAGACCTCCTCCAGCGCGTCGCGTCGCGTGCGCGCCCGGCTCGCCCGCCGGATGACCTCGCAGCGCAGCGCGGTCAACCCCGTCCTCGAGCCGCTGGTCGCGGTGCACCGCGAGGTCTACCCGAAAGCCGACCTCGCGCTGCTGCAGCGCGCCTACGAGGTTGCCGAGCAGCGTCACGCCGACCAGCTGCGCCGTTCCGGTGACCCGTACATCACCCATCCGCTGGCGGTGGCCAACATCCTGGCCGAACTGGGCATGGACACCACCACACTCGTCGCGGCGCTGCTGCACGACACGGTGGAGGACACCGGGTACACCCTCGAGGCCTTGACCGCCGACTTCGGCGTGGAGGTAGGGCACCTGGTCGACGGCGTCACCAAGCTCGACAAGGTGGTCCTGGGCAACGCCGCCGAGGGCGAGACGATCCGCAAGATGATCATCGCGATGGCCCGCGACCCCCGGGTATTGGTGATCAAGGTCGCCGACCGGCTGCACAACATGCGCACCATGCGCTTCCTGCCGCCGGAGAAGCAGGCCCGCAAGGCCCGCGAGACGCTGGAAGTCATTGCCCCGCTTGCCCATCGACTCGGCATGGCGACGGTCAAGTGGGAGCTCGAGGATCTGTCGTTCGCGATTCTGCATCCCAAGAAGTACGAAGAGATCGTGCGACTGGTCGCCGACCGGGCACCGTCGCGCGACACCTATCTGGCCAAGGTGCGCGCCGAGATCGCCAACACGGTGACGACCTCGAAGATCAACGCGACCGTCGAGGGACGGCCCAAGCACTACTGGTCGATCTATCAGAAGATGATCGTCAAGGGCCGCGACTTCGACGAGATCCACGACCTGGTCGGCGTGCGCATCCTGTGCGACGAGATCCGGGACTGCTACGCCGCGGTCGGTGCGGTGCACTCGCTGTGGCAGCCCATGGCGGGCCGGTTCAAGGACTACATCGCCCAGCCGCGCTACGGGGTGTACCAGTCGTTGCACACCACCGTCGTCGGGCCCGAGGGCAAGCCGCTGGAGGTGCAGATCCGCACCCGCGACATGCACCGCACCGCGGAGTATGGCATCGCTGCGCACTGGCGGTACAAGGAAGCCAAGGGCCGCAACGGAATTCCGGCCAACAACGCCGCCGCCGAGATCGACGACATGGCCTGGATGCGTCAGCTCCTCGACTGGCAGCGTGAGGCTGCCGACCCTGGTGAGTTCCTCGAGTCACTGCGCTACGACCTCGCGGTGCAGGAGATCTTCGTCTTCACCCCCAAGGGCGACGTGGTGACGCTGCCGACGGGGTCGACGCCGGTTGACTTCGCCTACGCGGTGCACACCGAGGTGGGGCACCGCTGCATCGGCGCGCGCGTCAACGGGCGGCTGGTGGCCTTGGAGCGCAAGCTCGAGAACGGCGAAGTGGTCGAGGTCTTCACCTCCAAGGCGATCAACGCCGGTCCGTCGCGGGACTGGCAGACCTTCGTGGTGTCCCCGCGGGCGAAGACCAAGATCCGGCAGTGGTTCGCCAAGGAGCGCCGCGAGGAAGCCCTCGAATCGGGCAAGGACTCGATCGCCAGGGAGGTGCGCCGCGGCGGACTTCCGTTGCAGCGCTTGCTGAATGCCGAGTCGATGGCGGCGCTGGCCAGGGAGCTGCGCTACGTCGACGTGTCGTCGCTGTACACCGCCGTCGGCGAGGGGCACGTCTCCGCGCGGCACGTCGTACAGCGCCTGGTGGCCCAACTCGGTGGTGACGACGAGGCCGAGAACGAGATCGCCGAGCGGTCGACGCCGGCGACCATGCCGGTACGGCAGCGCACCGGCGAGGACGTGGGGGTGGCAGTGCCCGGTGCGCCGGGCGTGCTGACCAAGCTCGCCAAGTGCTGCACGCCCGTGCCCGGTGACAACATCCTCGGTTTCGTGACCAGGGGCGGCGGGGTCAGCGTCCACCGCACCGACTGCACCAACGCGACGTCACTGGAGCAGCAGTCCGAGCGCATCATCGACGTCAAGTGGGCGCCGTCGCCGTCGTCGGTGTTCCTCGTCGCCATCCAGGTGGAGGCGCTCGACCGGCACCGACTGCTGTCCGACGTCACACGGGTGCTCGCCGACGAGAAGGTGAACATCCTCTCGGCATCGGTGGCGACGTCCAACGACCGGGTGGCGATCAGCCGGTTCACCTTCGAGATGGGCGACCCGAAGCACCTGGGTCACGTGCTCAACGTGGTCCGCAACGTCGAAGGCGTCTACGACGTCTACCGGGTGACCTCGGCGGCCTGAGCCGGCGCAGCCGCCCGGCGGGTGCTCACGGCGCCGACTGCCGCCGCGGCCACGCACGCTATGGCGACGAGGACGGCGAACCAGGGGAACACCTCACCGAGTGACCAGCGGGTCGCAGCCCAGCCCGCCGCAATGGTCGGCACCGCCATCGCGCTGTAGGCCATCAGGTAGAACGCCGACATGGTCTCCCCGCGGCGGTTGGCGGGCACGACGTGCGACAGGTGGCGCAGCGAGCCCCCGAAGCCCAGGCCGAACGTGGCGCCGAGCACGGCGGCGGCCGCGAGCACCAGCGGCCAGGAATGCGTGGCCAGGACGGGGATGGTGAGGATCAGCGCGGCGGCCATGCCGACGTCGCCGATGATGGCCGACCAGCGGGCGGGAATCCGCGTGGAGAAGAGTTGGGCCATGGCGGCGGCGAACGCCGTGGTGCCGACGACCGAGCCGCCGAACACCAGGTTGTGCACGTGCGTCTGCTGGGCGGCCAGGGACGGGTACAGCGACAACAGCACGCCAAGCACCGACCACGACGCGGTGGCCCCGAGTGCGGCGAACCAGAAGTCGCCGCGAATCTCGGGCGGGACGGCGGGTTTGGCGATGCGAATGGGCCCGCGGGTGCGGGAGAGGTGGGGCTCGCGCAGCGCGAGGACGCCGATGCCCAGCACGGCGCAGATCACCGCGACGATCGCGTACGGCGTACGCATGGGGTGCGGGGCGTACTGCGCGAGTACGGCCGAGCCGACGATCGCGACCGTCATGCCGATGTTGAAGGCCACTCCGCTGAGTTGGCCGGTGCGCACGCCGTGGTGGGGGCGTAGGTCCAGCAGCGCCGCTGCGCCGGCGACCACGATCGAGCCGACGGCGGCGCCGTGGATCACCCGGGCCAGCATCAGCATGGCCATGCCGTCGGCGAGCAGGAAGATGCCGAGTCCGGCGATCATCGCCACCAAGGCACCGAGCAGGACGGGCTTGCGGCCGACGACGTCGGAGACCTTGCCGGCGACCAAGACCGCGCCGAGCGCGGCGATGGCGTAGACCGCGAAGACCAGCGTGGTGGACAGCGGGGAGAGGTGCCACTTCTCCTCGTACATTCCGTACAGGGGTGCGGGTAGGCCCGAGACGCCCAGTGCGACTCCGCTCAGGACGAGCAGCAGGGAGTAGGCGCCGCGCTGCGTTTCTTCGGCGCGGGGTGCCGCTGCGACCGGGGTCACGGAAGGGCCTCCTGAGTTGGACGGTGATCGAACCCGCTCAAGGGTACGCTCGGTTCGATGAACGTCGAACCAGTCGTGAGCGAGGACACGCCGTTCCCGACCCATCCGGTCGCCGGTGTGCAGCAGTTGCTCGGCGCGCTCGCCGACCCGGTGCGGCTGGAAATGGTCCGTCGGCTGATGAACGCCGGCGCGGCAATGCCATGCGCCCGCCTCTACGACGGCATCAACAAGTCCACGGCGTCGCACCACTTCACGACCCTGCGCGAGGTAGGCCTGATCGAACGGCTCGTCGTCGAGGGGCACATCCTGCAGCGGCTTCGCGTCCAGGAGGTGGACGCGGCGGTGCCCGGGCTGCTGAGGTCGATCGTGGACGCCGTCAACGGCGACGTTTCGGCGCCGACGATGGACATGGTCTAGCCCGAGACGTCTTGCTCGGCGCGGCCGAACTCGACATTCTGTCCCTTGAAGTCCCCTTGGCAGGCCACCACCACACGATAGGTCTGGCCCAGAAGCGGCGCGAGGAAGGTGAGTGTCGTACTTCCCCGTGGGGCGAGGTCGAAGGTCCGGCTAACGGGTACGCCCACCCCGTTGACCTCTCTCGCGTCATAGGTGCATTGACCGGCGATGTTGGCAATGCTCGAAACGGTTACCTGGACGTCGAGCACACGCCGGACGATCAACATCCTGACCGCATCGGTCGGCGGCTTTTCGACCGGCACCGGCGCCGGCGCCGGCGCCGCCGGGCCCGGGTCCGAAATCGGGACGGGGTCCGCCTTGGGCTGGGGCGCGGGCGCCCGACCGATGCACTTGAACCCGCCGCCGATGGTCCACCCGTTGGTCACCCCGGCGTTGTTCACCGTGGTTCCGCTCGCCGACCCGCTCTGGTCGATCGTGCCGGTGTAGTGGTTCGATGGGGCGGCACCGGTTGTTCCACCGAAGTCTCCGCTTGTCAGCGCGAAGTCGATCGTGAAGTCGACCCTGTTGGTACCCTTCACGATCCCTCCGCGGATGGGCCCGGACCAATCGGAGCCCTTCGAGCTGAAGCTTGCGGTCCCACCTCCCGAGCGGCCCCACTGGACCTTCACCTGTATTCCGTTGTCCTGGTTGATGGTCGAACCGGTGTCGAAGATGATCCAATCGCAGTCCGTGGGTGCGAGCGGCAACGGGACACCGGGGAACGCGTGTGTGGGTGGTGCCAGCGCGATGATGGCGGCGGCGCCGATTGCGGTGAGGGCCGTGCCCCATGACGTCGACGACTTCATGTGCGTCCTTCGGGGTTAGGGATAGCTGCCGTAGTCCTCGCCGATGTAGATGAAGGCTTTGCCGTTCACACCGGACGGCGGGACGATGCGGCACCAATTGGTCGAGGTGTCACAGAGCTCGGGCGCGACGAGTGCGACCTGTCCCCGTGGTGCGAACCTGTTGCGCCCGTTGGCATCGAGGTATGGCTGTCCCGTGCCGTTCGGAGCGTCGAAGATGTCGGTGGGTTTAAGCACGGTGGCCGTCTTCGCGCCGGCGCCGGGTTCAAGCTTGGTGCAACTGACCGAACCGTTGGGTGACGACCAGCCGATGCCGTCGGTGCCGAGAATCGCCCCCTCGGTGGTGATGACGCCGAAGTAGCGATCTGATCGGCCGCCGCCGTCGAAGGTGAATTCGACGATGGCACCTCGAGCGGGTATCGCCCCTCGTGCCGTCCCCCTCGCCAAGACGTCGGTGTCCCCGAGGGGAGTCTGCTGGGTGACGTAGAGGGTGCTCTTCGGCCCGACCGCCTTGCCGCCGGATGACGACTGGGCGATCAGCATCGTGCCGTCCTTTCTGAGGACGGTGAAGGAGTCACGAACGAACGTGCAGTTGGGATCGGCGGCCTGCGCAGGGGCCGTGGAGGTGAGCGCGCACGAGGCGCCGACGACGGTCGCCACCGCCAGCAGTCGGGCCCTCGTCACGATGGTGGATTCCATGATGTGCCTCCTCGAGGAGTTGACGAACTAGCCGGCGAAGTCGGGGCAGAGATTCGTCGAGGAGGCGCTGACGAACAGCGTTCCCTGATCGAACAGATAACGGGACTCGACGTTGCTCATCTCGTCGAGCACGGACACGCCGCTGCGCAGTTCGTCACACGTCGTGTATCCGGCCGCGACGACCTCCTCGGCGCTCCTTCCCGGAAGCCAGGCGTCGTTGATGGTCAGCTCGTCGAGAAAGCTCCCCGGGTCGGCGGCGGCGGTTGGCGCGCAAGCCATTCCGATGACCGCCGCAAGGGCGGCGGTCGCGACGATGCGCAGGAGGGATGTCATGGCGGCGACGTTATGGGCCAGGGACCGTCGATTACATCGGGTGTTTCCCTATCGCCGGGCGATGTCATGGGGCAGTGTCGTCGCCAGGTTGGACACTGCGGCACGTTGGGGGAGGGTGCATGGGTCGCTCGACGTCCCTCGTCGGCCGCGAGGCGGAGGCACAGGCGATCGCCGACTTCCTCTCCGGAACGGACGGCTCGTCGGCGCTGGCGATCGAGGGTGAACCGGGGATCGGAAAGACCACGCTGTGGCTTGCCGGATGCGATCTCGCCCGAGAACTCGGATGCCACGTGATGTCCGCCCGCGCGGCCGACGCCGAATCGGTGTTGGCCTACACCCCGCTGGCCGATCTGCTGCGGCAGGTGGACCGAGCGACTCTCGCGACACTGCCCCGCCCGCAGCGCTCGGCCGTCGACCAGGTCCTGGTGACCGCCGACACTGACACCGGATCGACCGACCAGCGCGCCGTCGCCGCAGGTCTGCTGTCGGTCGTCGAGGCCCTGGCCGAGTCCGCGCCGGTGCTGCTGGCCGTCGATGATCTGCAGTGGCTGGATCCGTCCAGTGCGCTGGTGCTCGGGTACGTCGTCCGGCGGTTGCCGAGAAGGGCCAGGGTCTTGGCCACCGTCCGCTCCGACCCGCGTGACGAGGGTGCCGCGTCGTGGTTGCAGTCGCACCGACCCGACGCCGTCACCTGGATCAGGCTGGAGCCGTTGCGGCTCAACGGCATCAACGGCATCGTGCGCGAGCACACCGGGCGGTACCTGCCCCGGCCGGCGCTGGTCCGCATCCACGAACTGTCCGGTGGCAACCCGTTCTACGCACTGGAACTCGCACGCGTCGTCGACCCCGTGAGGTCCACTGCCGCAACGGAGATGCCGAGCACCCTGACCGACGTGGTGCGGGCCCGCATCGGCGAGGTCGACCCCGCAGCGGGTGACGCACTGCTCGCCGCGGCGTGCTTGGCCGCGCCGACCGTCGACCTCATCGCCGACGCCGTCGACGTCGACGTCGACCGGGTGGTGGAATTGCTCGAGGGTGCCGAATCGCAGGGCGTGGTCGTCATCGACGGCGGCCGAGTGCGTTTCGCCCACCCACTGCTGGCTCACGGGTTCTACACCGATGTCGCGCCCGCCCGGCGCCGGCGAATGCATCGAAGGCTGGCCGCCGTCGTCGCACAGCCCGAACTTCGCGCCCGCCACCTCGCCTTGTCCTCGACCAGCCGCGACGACGGCACCCTTCGCGCTCTCGACGCGGCCGCCGAGGCGTCGCGGGTCCGTGGCGCCCCCGCCGCAGCCGCCGAGCTCGTCGACATGGCGATCGGTCTCGGTGGCGACACTGCGCAGCGTCGAATCAAGCTGGCGCAGTACCACTTCGACGCCGGGAACCCGAGCCGGGCACGTGAGCTCCTCGACGAGGTCGTGGCGCGGTTGCCGCGCAGCGTGGAGCGTGCGGCTGCGGCCAGTCTGCTCGGCGTCGTGCTGATCTTCGGAGACAGCCTGCCGGGTGCGGTCGACGTCCTGCGGGCCGCACTCGACGACGTCGAAGACGACCTCGCGCTGCGCGTCGACGTGTTGACGGCGTTGTCCTTCACCCTCCTCAACGTCGGTGACGTCACCGCTGCCGTACGCACCGCCGACGAGGCCACCGCGCACGCCGAACTCTTGGGACAGCCGCATCGCTCGAGCCAAGCCGTCGGCATGCGGGTCATGGTGCGCTTCCTCGCCGGCGACGGCCTGGACGGCGCCGGCCTGCGCCGCGCGTTGACGGTGGAGGATCACCCGTCCACACCGATGGCGTTTCGTCCCAGTACGCAGCACGCGATGCTGCTGGCATGGACCGGCCAGCTCGAACGGTCGGCCGCGGCATTGCAGGTGATCGGCCAAGACTGCGTCGACCGCGGCGACGACGGCGGGTGGATGTTCATCGCGTTCAACAGCCTCGTCACGCACGTCTGGCGCGGAACGTTCGCCGAAGCGGGCGCCGTTGCGGAGGACGCCATGGAGAGGGCGTTGCTGATGGGCGGCGACGTGATGCTCTCCGCCGCGCTCACGATGCGGGCCACCGTCGCGGTCTACGCCGGGCGTATCGACGAGGCGCGCGCCGCCGCAGACCAGGCGTTGGCCGCCAGCGACCGCGCCGGCTCGTCCATCCTGGCGGGCTGGCCCATCGCGCTCGGTGGGTTTCTGGAGTTGTCCGTGGGCAACTACGAGGGAACGCTCGCGCGCCTGGAACCGTTGCTGGTCAGGCTGTGGGAGACCCCCTGGTCGACGGAGATCTTCCTCGCCTCATTCGTCCCCGACGCCGTGGAGGCGATGGTCGCGCTGGGCCGGCTCGACGACGCGGAGCCGTTGGTCGACGTGCTGGAGGACAACGGCCGTCGACTCGATCGCGCCTGGATGCTCGCGGCGGGCGGACGGTGCCGGGCACTACTGCTCGCCGCGCGCGGCGACGTCACCGCGGCCGCGCACGTCGCCGACGTCGCGATGACCGTGCACGACCGACTACCCATGCCGTTCGAACGTGCCCGTACCCAACTGGTCGTGGGCCAGCTGCAGCGCCGCCAACGCCGCAACGTCGACGCCGCCCGCACGTTGCGCGAGGCGATCGGCGCCTTCGAGGGTCTGGGCACCGCACTCTGGGCGGATCGCACCCGCGCCGAACTCGAACGCGTGAACGTCGGCCCGCATGCCGCCACCCGACTCACCGCCTCCGAACGCCGGGTCGCCGAATTGATCTCATCCGGTATGACGAACCGCGCGGTTGCAGCAGCACTCTTCATCAGCCCAAAGACGGTGGAGGCCAATCTTTCTCACGTCTATCGCAAACTCGGCATCCGATCGCGTGCGGAACTGGGCCAACGCATGGCGCGCCTCGACGAGTGATGTCTAGTCGAGCCTGATCGACGTGACGGTCACCGGGGACGCGGGTGCGCCGTCGTCGCCACCGTCCTTGACTCCACCCGCGGCGACGCGGTCCACGACGGCCAAGCCGGTCTCGTCGACCGAGCCGAAGACCGTGTAGGTCGGGGGGAGGTCGGAATCCCGGTAGACCACGAAGAACTGACTTCCGTTGGTGCCCGGTCCCGAATTGGCCATCGCCAAGGTGCCGCGCGGGTAGACCACCGGCGACTGCAGGCCCGGATCGGCCAGGCGGTACTGGTTGGTCGGGTACTCGTTGGGGAAGCGGTAGCCGGGGCCGCCGCTGCCGTCGCCGGCCGGGTCGCCGCACTGCAACAGGCCCGAGTCCTTGGACGTCGTCAGCCGGTGACACGTCGTACCGTCGTAGAACCCCTGCTGGGCCAGGCTGACGAAGTTGTTGACGGTGCACGGCGACATGCCGTTGTCCAACTCCAGGCCTATCGCACCCAGGTTGGTGGTGACCGTGGCCGAGACGGTTGCCGGCGTGGTGGGAATGCGGCCGGTCCGTGGCGGTTGAACGGGCTTACTGGCCGGTGTCGTCGTCGCCGGGTACTGGCAGTTGGCGCCAAGGGTGGCCGAGGGCTTGAAGGGCGGCAGGGGCTGACCCGGTGCCGCCGTCGCACTCGGTGCGCCCGGGCGTCGGGCATTCAGGTCCTCGGCGTAGCGGATGAACACCCCGGCTAGGACCACCGTGGCGACGACCGCGACCACCGTCAGCATCGCCACCACGTAGCTGACGACGAGGCCCGCCACGGCCAGACCGTGTCCGCCCTCACGGGTTTTCTTGATCTGCGACAGGGACATGTGGCCGAACACGATGCCCAGCGGGAAGAAGACGAACGCGCAGATCAGCGATGCGATGGCCAGGCCGTTGGTGCGCGGCGGTGGCGGTGGCGGTGGATATCCGCCGTAGGGCGGTGGTGGCGGGAAGGTCACGTCGGGCGCCGGTCCCGTGTCAGTCCAGCTGGATCGACTTGATCTGCACGGGCGTCCTCGGCGCGCCGTCGTCGGCCCCCCGATCGCCGGGAACCACACCGGCTGCCGCGATCTTGTCGAGCGTCGCCAGACCTGTCGCGTCGATCGTGCCGAAGGCGGTGTAGTTCGGGGGCAGTTGAGAGTCCTTGTAGACCAGGAAGAACTGGCTTCCGTTCGACCCGGGAGCACCGGTGTTCGCCATGGCAAGGGTCCCGCGGGGGTACACCACGGGTGCCTGCAGCGCCGGATCGTCGGGACGGTACTGATCAGTCGGGTACTCGTTGACGAAGCCGTATCCGGGTCCGCCGGTGCCCTTGCCGGTCGGGTCGCCGCACTGCAGCACCGAGAGGCCCGGCGAGGTGGTCAACCGGTGGCAGGGGGTGTCGTTGAAGTAGCCCTGCTGGGCGAGGCTGGCGAAGCTGTTGACCGTGCACGGTGCCTTGGCGTTGTCGAGCTGCAGGCCGAGATTGCCGTCCGACGTAGTCATGGACGCGCTGATCTGGGCTGGCTCGGTCGGCACCTTGCCCGTCCGAGGCGGGTTGTTCTTCTTGCTGGCGGGCTCGCCCGGAGTGGCGGGGTACTGGCAGTCGGCGCCGAGGTTGGCCGGGGCGACGAACGGCGGCAGGGTGCCGCCGCTGGGCGCAGGAGCGGCCGCCGCACTCGACGTCGTCGAGGTGTCGGCCGAGGCCTGCGTGTCGGAGTCCTTGCCGGTCAGCACGACGGTGGCGACGACGGCGCCGATGACGAGCAACACGCCCACCACCGAGGCGACGATGGTGACGAGGCGTCGCCTGCGCTCCTGAGCGGCGCGGCGCTCGAGCTGCCGCTCCAGTTTGCGCTTGGCCGTTTCCCGCCGCTGCTCGTTAGTCGGCACCGCGAAGTCCTCCTCGTGTTCGTGATCGGCAACGAGTGTGCCAGTTATGCCTGAGAAGAGGCGCCGCGACCCACGGGTGGGGTGGATGGGAAACTGGTGCCCGTGTTCCTCACTGGGTTTGCGGCCGGCATGTTGCAGTGCAACTGCTATGTGCTGGCTCCCAAACAGGGAGCCGACGCGATCGTCGTGGACCCCGGCCAGCGGGCGATGGCGCCCCTGCGCAAGATCCTCGACGACAACCGCCTGACCCCTGCCGCGGTCCTGCTCACCCACGGCCACGTCGACCACATGTGGTCTGCCCAGAAGGTGGGTGACACCTACGGTTGCCCGGTCTTCATCCACCCCGAGGACCGGGAGATGCTGACCGACCCCATCAAGGGGCTTGGGCCCCGCATCGCGCAGCGTGCGCTGTCGACGATGTTTCGCGAACCGCGCCAGGTGGTCGAGCTGGACCGCGACGGAGTCGAGTTGGAGCTGGGCGGAGTCACCGTCACGATCGACCACACCCCGGGGCATACCCGGGGCTCGGTCGTCTTCCGGGTCGCGCCCGGTGAGGTCGACACCGGTGCGCTCGCCTTCACCGGCGACACGTTGTTCAAGCAGTCGATCGGTCGCACCGATCTCTACGGTGGCAGCGGGCGCGACCTGCTGACGTCGATCGTGACGAAGCTCTTGGTGCTCGACGACGACACCGTGATACTGCCGGGGCACGGCCCCAGGTCCACCATCGGCGCCGAGCGTCGCGCCAACCCGTTCCTCGAAGGAATCTGACTGAAATGTGCCGCACGTGAGTGATTTCCAAGCACCAAAGGGCGTCCCGGACTACTTGCCGCCGGAGTCGGGACAGTTCGTGGCCGTTCGCGACGGCCTGCTCGACGCGGCCCGCCGGGCCGGATACGGCCACGTCGAGCTGCCGATCTTCGAGGACACGGCGCTGTTCGCCCGCGGCGTCGGCGAGTCGACCGACGTGGTGAGCAAGGAGATGTACACCTTCGCCGATCGTGGCGACCGGTCGGTGACGCTGCGCCCCGAGGGCACCGCCGGTGTGATGCGCGCGGTCATCGAGCACAACCTCGACCGCGGGCAGTTGCCGGTCAAGCTGCGCTACTCCGGACCGTTCTTCCGCTACGAGCGGCCCCAGGCCGGACGGTATCGGCAGTTGCAGCAGGTCGGGGTCGAGGCGATCGGGGTGGACGACCCCGCGCTGGACGCCGAGGTGATCGCCGTCGCCGACGAGGGCTTTCGTGCCCTCGGGCTCGACGGTTTCCGGCTGGAGCTCACCTCCCTCGGCGACGACACGTGCCGTCCGCAGTATCGAGAACTGTTGCAGGAGTTCCTCTTCGCGCTGGATCTCGACGAAGACACCCGCCGCCGCGCACAGATCAACCCGCTGCGCGTGCTCGACGACAAGCGTCCGCACGTGCGCGAGATGACGGCCGCGGCGCCGTTGATGATCGACCACCTCTCCGAGGCCGCCAGACAGCACTTCGACGCCGTGCTCGGGCACCTCGACGCGTTGGGCGTGAACTACGTGATCAACCCGCGGATGGTGCGGGGTCTGGACTACTACACGAAGACCACCTTCGAGTTCGTGCACGACGGGTTGGGTGCGCAGTCGGGCATCGGCGGCGGTGGTCGCTACGACGGACTGATGAAACAGCTTGGCGGTCAAGACCTTTCGGGTATCGGTTTCGGCCTGGGCGTCGACCGCACCGTGCTGGCGCTCGCGGCCGAGGGCAAGACGGTGGGGGAGACCGCCCGCGTCGAGGTCTTCTGCGTGCCGCTCGGCGAACCGGCGAAGCTGGTGCTCGCCACGCTGGCGGGCCGCTTGCGGGCGGCCGGTGTTCGGGTGGACGTCGCGTACGGGGACCGCGGGCTCAAGGGCGCCATGAGGGCGGCCGACCGGTCTGGGGCCCGGATCGCGTTGGTGGCGGGGGACCGTGACGTCGAGGCGGGCACCGTCGGGGTGAAGGCGTTGCAGACGGGGGAGCAGGTCGACGTCGGAGTCGACGACGTCGTCACCGACGTGCTGGCACGCCTGGCCTGACCGTGCGCGTCCTGGTGCAGCGGGTGACGTCGGCCCGAGTGGTCGTCGACGGGGCGGTGGTCGGTGAGATCGATCCCGTCGGGCAGGGGCTCTTGGCGCTGGTCGGGGTCACGCACGACGACGACGCCGACGTGGCCGTGCGCATGGCCGACAAGCTGTGGCGGCTGCGAATTCTCGACGGGGAGCGTTCGGCCGCCGACGTCGAGGCGCCCATCCTCGTGGTGAGTCAATTCACGCTGTACGCCAACACCGTGAAGGGCCGTCGTCCGTCGTGGAACGCGGCCGCCCCGCGCGATGTCGCCGAACCCCTGGTGACGGCCTTCTGTGAGGCGTTGCGCGGCCTCGGCGCCCGCGTCGAGACGGGCGTCTTCGGAGCCGACATGGCAGTGGAGTTGGTCAACGACGGCCCGGTGACGGTCCTGCTCGAGCTGTAACGGTCCGGTACCGTTCGGCGATGTGAAGATCATGCGAACAGCGACAAGCAAGATCGGTGCAGCCGTTGGTGTGGCGGCGCTGGTGGCCGCCGCAGGATTGGCCTCACCGGCAACGTCGAATGCGGAGCCCGCAGGTCATCAGGTCCGCTACACGCTGGTGTCGGCCGGTGACGCCGACTTCGACCTCTTCTACCTGGTGAATCAGCCGGCCGACAAGGCTGCTTACAACGCCGATTCCTACGCGTACCTGAAGAAGGAAGAAGTGACCCTGGCCGCGGGTGTGCCGTGGGTCTTCGAGACCACGCTCGCGGATCCGCAGTGGGCGATTCTCACGGTCAGCAGCACCACTCACGGTATGCGTGCCGCCCCAAACCCGCACTGCGACATCGCAGTTGACGGTCAGGTGGCCGTGCAGCAGGATGCGCCGTATAACTTGCAATGCCAGCTCGGCCAGTGGTGACCGGCGGCTAACCCACCCCACACAGAACTATGGGCTGGCAAGGTGAAAACCTTGCCAGCCCATAGAACGTAAAGTTCTTAGATCGCGGTAACTCCGGTGGCCTGGGGGCCCTTCGCACCTTGTCCGACGTCGAACTGAACCCGCTGAGCCTCTTCCAGCGAGCGGTAGCCGCCGCCTTGGATCTCAGAGTAGTGGACGAAGACATCCGGGGAGCCGTCGTCGGGGGCGATGAAGCCGAAGCCCTTTTCGCTGTTGAACCATTTCACAGTTCCCTGTGCCATACTCTTTTACTTCTTTCATCAGGAACGGATGTGTCTTACACCCAGTTCGAAGTCTACTGCACAAACGCTCGCGCATCTCACTTAAGAACGCCAATTCGTTGATTGACTTTCGAGTCGAACACGTGTTCGACTTGGTGAATGCGGTGGGATGCTCAGAGCGTAGACGTCGACGACGGAGCACTGCCGGGCCTGCAGCGCATCGGATTCGTTCGGTCGGTGCGAACGCCGCAGTTCGAGGGCATTACGTTCCACGAGGTGCTGTGCAAATCGGCGCTCAACAAGGTGCCCAACGCCAGCCAGTTGCCCTTCGCCTTCACCGTCAACGGCTATCGGGGATGCAGCCATGCCTGCCGGTACTGCTTCGCCCGGCCCACCCACGAATATCTGGACTTCGACAGCGGCGCGGACTTCGACACCCAGGTGGTGGTCAAGACCAACGTCGTCGACGTGCTGCGCCGCGAACTGGCGCGCCCGTCGTGGACCCGTCAGACGGTGGCGCTGGGCACCAACACCGATCCCTATCAGCGCGCCGAGGGGCGATACGCGTTGATGCCGGGAATCGTTGGCGCGCTTGCCGAATCGGGCACACCGTTCTCGATCCTCACCAAGGGCACGCTGCTGCGGCGCGACCTGCCGCTGATCGTCGACGCCGCCGGCTCGGTCGACGTCAGCGTGGCGGTGTCGCTGGCGGTGGGCGATCCCGATCTGCACGCCGAGGTGGAGCCCGGCACGCCCTCACCGCGGGCCCGGCTCGAGCTGATTCGTGCCATCTCCGGCGCAGGGCTCAACTGTCACGTGATGATTGCACCGGTGCTGCCCATGCTGACCGATTCGGTCGAGCACCTGGACGGATTGCTGGCCCAGGTGGCCTCGGCGGGCGCCGTCGGCGCGACGGTCTTCGGGCTTCACCTGCGAGGGTCGACGCGCAACTGGTTCATGGACTGGCTGGCCCGGTCGCGCCCCGAGCTGGTGGGGCCCTACCGCGAACTGTACGGCCGCGGTGCCTACTTGCCGGCCGATTATCGTGACGAGTTGCGCCGGCGCGCGGCACCGTTGCTGGCCAAGTACGGGCTGACGGGGGAGCACCGCTCGTTTCGGCTGGGCTCGGCCCCGCCGCCGCCCGCCGTCCCGCAGGCGCAGCCAACCTTGTTCTGACCGGACGTCCTCCGGCCAATCTCCACGCGATCTTCAAGCAATCGCTTTGAGCGGTGGGCAGATTGGTGCGCATGGACACCTGCGAACCGCCGAAGACCCCTCTGCGGAAGAGGATCTGCACCACCGTCGAAATCGTCGCCATCGGCACGTCACCGGTCGTCGCGTCCTGGCTGGCCAACCACGTGGGGCTCGTCGCCGTCGGTGGGTTCTTCGTGCTGGCGGGTGTGCTGAGTTACGTGGTGTCGCTGGCGTCGTGACTCAGGCGGCCGCGTTCAGCGCACGACGCAAGGCGCGTCTGCTGCGGTGCATTCTGGTCAACACCGTGTTGGTCGACACCCCCAGCAGGTCGGCGGCGTCGCGGCTGAGCATGTCCCCGACGGCGACGTGGAACACCGTGGCGCGCATCTCCTCCGACAGTCCGGCGAGCGCGGCGGCCAGGTCCGGGTCGATGTCGTTCCCCAGCGCCTCGACTTCCGCCGACGCGCCCGCGACCGCATGCGGTGTCGCGGACGCGTAGTCGCCGACGTCGGCCGACAGCACTTCGGGCCGTCGGCTCGACGCGCGACACATGCTGAACCAGGTGTTCCTTGCGATGGTGAACAACCACGCCGTGACGAAGGTGTCCTGGCGAAGTCTGCCGTAGGCCTTGAACGCCCTCAGCATCGTCTCCTGGACCAGGTCCTCGGCGTCGGAGGAGTGGCGCGTCAACCTCGTCGCGTACCGGTGCAGCTCCGGCCGCAGGGCCGCCACGTCGTCGTCGAACGAGCCGGTCAGCCGCACCGGGGCGGCGGTGCGCCTCGCGTTCTCAGCAGTCATGGTCCCCATGGTTGCGGTGCGTGCGGGAGACCTCGTGAACGTTTCTTGGAGATTTGATGAAGCTCGGTCGGGTGCTAGTCCCCGACGCTCGCAGTCAGCGAGCCGAGCAGGCTCAGGGCGTCGGCGCTGGGCGACCCGGATTCGGCGTGGTAGACGACGAGCTCTTGGCCTGGCCGGGAGCGGACGTCGAAGGCCTGCATGGTGAGGGTGATGCGACCGACGTCAGGATGCTGAAAGCGTTTCTGGCTCAAGGTCTTTCCTCGCACGTCGTGGCCGTTCCAGAGTTCGGTGAACTCTGCGGACTCGGCCAGCATCCGGGCGAGGACCGCGCGGACCCGGCGATCGGCCGGGCGTCGGCCGTGGTTGAACCGGAAGCCGGCGACGGCGTCGGCGGCGACCTCGGCCCAGTCCACGTAGAACGTTCGCGCCGCCGGATCGCCGAAGACCACCTCGAGCAGGTTGCGGGAGTGGGCCCACCCGTGGAAGAGGGCGTCGGCCATGGCGTTGGACGCCACCACGTCGTACGCGAGGTCGTAGATGAGCGCAGGATTGTGAGGCCAGGCGTCCATCAGTGCGACGAGCGCGGAGTCCACCTCCGACGACGAGCCGGCCGCCGTGGTGACAGCGGCCCCGGCCAGCCGAAAGAGGTGGTCGCGCGCGTCGCCGGTCAACCGGAGTGCCTCGGCGAGTGAGGCGAGGACTTCCGCCGATGGATGGCGCTCGCGGCCCTGCTCCAACCGGGTGTAGTAGTCCGGGCTCACACCGGCCAGCGCGGCCACTTCTTCTCGTCGCAGCCCCGGCACGCGGCGCCGGCGGCGGGCGTGGGCACCCAGGTTCACGTCGTCGGGGGTGACCTTGGCGCGTCGGGCCCGCAGGAAGGCGCCGAGGTCGGCGTTCTGGTGCGAGTCCGGCATGGCCTCACGGTACGCAACGCGCGTCCACTCAGCCTGGGTGTGGCGCACCCAGGTGCCATGCGGTCTTCCGCGTCCGGGGCGTTCGTCGGCACGGTGGTGCCATGGACACAGTCACCAACTCACAGCGGATTGCCTTCGTCACCGGTGCCAGCAGCGGTATCGGCCTGGCCGTCGCCCGACGCCTGGCCGCCGACGGTCACCGGGTGATCGCGGCTGCCCGTCGCCTCGAGCTGCTCGACGAGCTGGCGGCGAGCGCCGACGGGATCGAGCCGTACGCCCTCGACGTCACCGACCTCGACGCCGTCCGTGCGGCCGTGGCCGCCACCGTCGAGCGCCACGGTCGTCTCGACGTGTTCGTCGCCAACGCGGGCGTGATGCCGCTCTCTCGCTTGGACGCCGGCCTGACCGACCAGTGGAACCACATGATCGACGTGAATGTCCGCGGGCTGCTGCACGGGATCGCCGCGACGTCGGGGCCGTTTCGCGACCAGGAGAGCGGGCACTTCGTCACGATCGCCTCGATCGGGGCTCACGGGGTGACCCCGACCGCAGCGGTCTACTGCGGCACCAAGTACGCCGCGTGGGCGATCACCGAGGGGCTGCGGCTCGAGTCGCCCCCGTACCTCCGCGTCACCACGGTCTCACCGGGCGTCGTCGAGTCCGAACTCGCCGACACCATCACCGATCCCACGGCACAGCAAGCCATGTCGGAGTACCGGCGGCATGCGATACCGGCGTCGTCGATCGCCGACGCCGTCGCGTTCGCGGTGTCGCAGCCGCCCGAGGTCGACGTCAACGAGATCGTGGTGCGTCCGGCGAATCAGCGCTGAGCGTCGCCGGCGGGGCTATCCTTCGGGCATGGTGAGGCAACGATGACGGTGGTCTTGGTCCACGGCGTGCCCGAGACCGCCGCGGTGTGGGATGGGCTGGTCGACGACCTGGCGGCGCTGGGGGAGTCCGACGTCCTCAGGTTGTCCCCACCCGGATTCGGCGCGCCGATCCCCGCCGACTTCACCCCCACGATGGACGGCTACCGGGACTGGCTCCTCGCCGAACTCGACGACGTCGACGGTCCCGTCGACCTGGTCGGACACGACTGGGGCGGCGGTCACGCCCTGAACGCCGTGATGGCCAGGCCCGAGGTGGTGCGCACCTGGGTGTCGGACGTAGTCGGCCTCTTCGACGCCGACTACGTCTGGCACGACCTCGCTCAGGCGTGGCAGACGCCCGAGGTGGGCGAAGCGGCGGTGGCGGACTTCACGTCGATGTCCGACGCCGATCGGGCCGACTTCCTGGTCGGCGCGGGCATGTCCGCCCAGATCGCCGACCGGGTGTCACCGGGTATCGACGACGCCATGGGCCACTCGATTCTGACGCTGTATCGGTCTGCGGCGCAGCCGGTTCCGGCCACGGCGGGCCAAAGCCTGGCGGCCGCCGCCGGTCGTCCAGGGCTAGCCTTGATGCCGTCCGAGGACCACTTCGTCGGCACCGACGAGCAGAAGCGGCGCGCCGCGTCCCGTGCCGGGGCCCACGTTCACGTTCTCGAGGGGCTCGGTCACTGGTGGATGACGCAGGATCCCGCCGGGGCCGCACGCGTCCTCGTCGACTTCTGGCGGGCACATCGCTAGCGGTCGGCGGTGACGTCCCACGTGTGGTGCACGACGTCGTGCAGGTGGTACAGCGCGAGGGTGGCGACGGTGAATTCGCTTCCGTTGCTGCGCAGCCCACGCCGAGACCACGCGTCGGCGGGCACGGCGTCGTAGGCGTCGGCGACGTCGCCCGCTGCTCGGGCCAACTCGTCGGCCACCGCCGACGGCACCTGCTCGGAGTAACGCTCGGCCAGGGCGGTCTCGTCCTGATCCCAGTTGGGGAACCGGGGATCGTCCTGGCTGAGCATCAACCGGACGCGCTCACCGAAGATGCGGTGCACGTCGCGAACGTGACAGCCGTATTCCAGCACCGACCACACTTCCGGCGACGGGCGCTCGGCCACCGCTGCGTCACCCAGCCTGCTGACCCAGCCCTCGGCGTCCCGCCGGACGCGCTCGGCGACCTGATCCGGTCGGACGGCCGCGGCGTCGTATCCGCACTGCGGGCACGGCTCGGTCAGAACCCAGGTCCAATCCTTGGTGTCGGGCGCCGGTTCCGTCACTCGTGCAGATCCGTGGCCGAGAAGGTGTCGCACTGCTTCGGGTCGCCGGTGCGGTACCCCTCGGTGAACCAGTACTGGCGGGCGGCAGACGAGCCGTGCGTCCAGGACTCCGGGTTGACCTGGCCGGTCGAGGACTGCTGGATGCGGTCGTCGCCCACCGACGACGCCGCCGACAGTGCGTCCTGAATGTCCTTGTCGGTCAAGGGTTGCAGGAACGTCACGTCGGTGCCCTCCTGCTTGGTGATCGCCGCGTAGTGCGCCCACACCCCGCCGTAGCAGTCGGCCTGGAGTTCGGTGCGCACCGAGTTGCCCTCGGCGCCGCCGGGTCCCTGTTGCGCGCGGCCCAGCGTGCCCTGTAGATCCTGCACGTGGTGGCCGAATTCGTGGGCGACGACGTACTCCTGCGCCAACGGCCCGTTGCTGGAACCGAACCGGTCGACGAGCTCCTGGAAGAAGGCGGTGTCGAAGTAGGCGGTCTGGTCGCCCGGGCAGTAGAACGGCCCGACGTCGGTGGTGGCAGGTCCGCATGCGGTGCTGACGTTCTCGCTGAAGAGCCGGATCTTGGGGCGGGTGTAGCCCGGCATCAACTGCGCCCAGACGCCGTCGACGGAGTTGCCCGTCGCGATGATGCGGCAGCCGAGGATGTCGTTCGCGTCCTTGCCCGTCTTGCACTGGCTGGTGTCGAAGCCCTGCGTCTCCGCGCCCTGGGAACCGTCTTGCCCGGCCCCCTCCTGGGGGAGCACCGTGCCCGGGTCGACGCCGAGGAACAGCGCGATGACCACGATGACCAGACCGCCGAGGCCGCCGCCGACGGCAAGCCCGCGCCCACCGCCACCACCCCCGCCGCTGGACGACGTGGTGCTCGTGTCGATCCGCATACCTTCGTTGAAGGTCATCTTCACCCCGTCCGTCGACCCTGCCGATGGTTCCCGTTTCAGCCGGGTTCAGCTTCCCACACTACGATTCGGCCGGTGGCTGCCCAGCGCGAAACCGTCCGCGATCCGGCCGTGGCGCACACCACGTACGGCGCCCTGCGCGGCAGCACCGAGGCCGGCGTCGACGTGTGGCGAGGCGTCGAGTACGCCGAGCAACCGGTCGGCGAGCGGCGCTTCCTGGCGCCGACCCCGCCGCTGCCGTGGAGCGGAATCCGCGACGCGAAGGAACACGGACCCTTGCCGCCGCAGGGGCGCAGCTTCGTCGGCGGTGGCCGTGACGACCCGAAGATTCGCGACGAAGCGTGTCTGACGCTGACGGTGTGGTCGCCCGATCCCACCGCCTGCCTGCCGGTAATGGTCTGGATCCCCGGCGGTGCGTTCGTCTACGGCGCCGGACAACTGCAGCTGTACAACGGAAGTCGGCTGGCGGCCAACGGCGACGTCGTCGTGGTGAACGTGACGTATCGGCTCGGGGTCTTCGGTGGCTTCGAGCTCGGCGACCTGGGACCCGGCTTCGACGACAATCTGGCCCTCCGCGATCAGGTCGCCGCGCTGCGATGGGTGCGCGAGAACATCGCCACGTTCGGTGGTGATCCCGACCAGGTCACGGTGTTCGGCGAGTCGGCAGGCGCGACGTCGGTGTTGGCACTGTTGGCCAGCCCGCTGGCCGACGGGTTGTTCTCCCGGGCGATCGCGCAGA
This sequence comes from Mycobacterium yunnanensis, assembly GCF_025823185.1. GTDB lineage: Bacteria > Actinomycetota > Actinomycetes > Mycobacteriales > Mycobacteriaceae > Mycobacterium > Mycobacterium yunnanensis. The sequence continues at coordinate 275,400 of NZ_JACKVK010000011.1, read as the reverse complement.
GCCCGGCACTGCCGCTCATCGCCGACCGGGAGACCCGCGCGCGCCAGGCGCGCACGTTCCTCGAGCGGCTGGGGGTACCCGTCGGGGAGGTGAAGTCCCTGCCGCAGCGTCGGCTGCGCCGTGCGGCCGGTCAGCTGCAGGGCGAGAGCGCGGCCCACACCCCGACGCTGGCCTACGGGCTGACTCACGGGGTGGACTCGCTACCGCGGCATCCCGTCGACGCCGCGCGCCACGGCCGGGTGTCGTCCATTCCGTTGATCGTCGGCACCAACAGCCACGAAGCGTCGATGTTCGCCTGGGGCAAGCCGCCGATGCTGCCGACCACCCGGCCGATGGTCGAGGACTTCTTCGCAAGGACGGCTCCTGAGGCGCGGGAGCGACTCCTGGCCGCCTATCTGGACTTTCCGCGTCGTCGCGCGTTGATCGCCTTCGGCTCCGACGCCATGTTCGGGGCGCCCACGTGGGCGTTCGCCGACGCCTACTCCGCGCACGCGCCCACCTACGTCTACCGTTTCGACCACGCGGCGTGGAGTCTGCGCCTGCTCGGGCTCGGTGCCACGCACGGCAGCGAGATCGTGCACATTCAGCACAGCTACGGTTCCTACCTCGGTCGCAAGATGCATCCGCTGGGCAGGCGCGTGCAGCCATCGGTGGGTCGCCGGATGCAGCGGACGTGGCTCGACTTCGCGACCGCCGAACTCGACGAGGACTGGCCGCGTTACGACGCGGAGTCCCGTCGCACGCGGGTGATCCGGTCCACCCGCGACGACACCGTCGCCGATCCCGACGCCGTCAGGCGCGCGGCGTGGGAGGGCTTGTACTGAACCGGTTTTGGCAGTAGCGGTCGAGGTTGTGCAGGAATCGCTGAAACATCCAGGACATCACGGGTCGGGCGAGTTCGAGGCCGAGTCGTGCGGCGATTCCGTTGGGCTTCATCGCCATCACCCACACGAGGTGACAACCCGTCGGCGTCGGCACCACCCGGTAGTCCTCGGCGAAGGCCGCGATTGCGCTCGAGGTGCTTTCGTTGAAGCGAAACGCCATGTGGGCGTTGGGCTCCCAGGCCAGAAATTCCTCGGCGCCGGTGATGCCGCCGCGCATGTCGACCGTGCGGGTCGTGCCGACGCCGCGTGGCTCGGGGCTGGTCCAGGTGACCTTGGTGATCACGCTGACCCACTGCGGCCACGACTCCGCGTCGGCGAGCACTTCGAAGAGGCGTTCAGGGGTGATGGCGAGGTCGACGGTGCTGACGAACCGGAACGGGGCGGTGTCGACGAACGTCGCGTCGACGGGTTCACACGGGTGGAACGTGGCCATGGGTGGACACTCTATGGCCGGGTGTCTACTCGCTGGGTCACCCGGGTCCATCGCTGGCCGCCGCGAGCAGGGGTACGACGAGGTCGCTGATCGGCGTCGGCACCCCGTGCGCGGCACCCTTGCGGGCGACGACGCCGTTGCGCACGTCCCATTCCAGCGGCCTGCCCAGTTCGCGGTCGGTGAGGATCGAGGTGGTCAGGTCCTCCGGCACGTCGGTGAAGAGGCGCATGACCTCCTCGACCACCTCGTCGCCGAGGCCGGCGCCCTCGGCACGGGCCACGGTGAGGCATTCCCGCAGGTAGGCGCGGCCCAGGCCCGCGACGTCGTCGCGGCGGAACATCCCGGCGCGACGCCCGGTCAGCACCATGAGTCCCGCGACGGCGTTGGTCAGCAGCTTGCGCCACGCGTCGTCGAGGAAGGTGGGACTGCACTCCACGGTCAGTGACGGCACGCGCAGCACCTCGGCCAACGCGCCACCCGCCTCGTCGTCGGGCAGCACCAGTCGCACCGGGGTGCGCAGGCGCACCCACCCGTCGGCCTGGGACTGCGCCGAGAACCACACCGCGCTGGGGACCACGGTGCTCGCCGGGCACAGCTTGCCGACCCGTTCGACCTGCTCGACGCCGTTCTGCATCACGCACACCGTCGTGTCCGGGCCGCACAACCGGTCGAGCCACACGGCCGCGGCCGCGTTCTGGGTGTCCTTGACCGCGAGGATCACCACGTCGACCGGTCCGTCGACCGACGTGGGATCGGTCCGCACCGGATCGGGGATGACGACGGGTTCGCCGTCGAGGATGCCGGAGTCGGGTCGGACCTCGATCGACGCGCGTGGCGTGCGCCCGTACACGGTCACGTGGTGGCCGGCCGCGTGCAGCAGCGCTGCGACGGTCGAGCCGATGGCGCCGGGACCGATGACCGCGATGGAGATGCCCACCCAGGCCAAGGTAGTCCCGCCGGGGCCACCACTACACTGTGGCAGTCCTCTCGTCAGGCACTTCCCAGGGAGTCTTCGTGTTGCGCAGTCATGCCGCCGGTTCGTTGCGGTCCACCGACACCGGCCAAACGGTCACGTTGGCCGGGTGGGTCGACCGCCGGCGTGACCACGGCGGGGTCATCTTCATCGACTTGCGCGACGCTTCCGGGATCAGCCAGGTCGTGTTCCGCGACGCCGAGGTGCTCGAGCAGGCTCACCGGTTGCGCGCCGAGTTCTGCGTTCTGGTTCGGGGCGTCGTGGAGACCAGGCCGGAGGGCAACGCCAACGCCGACATCGCCACCGGCGACATCGAGGTCAACGCCACGTCGCTGACGGTGCTGAGCGAGAGCGCCCCGCTTCCGTTCCAGCTCGACGAGACTCCCGGTGAGGAGGCCCGGCTCAAGTACCGGTACCTCGACCTGCGCCGCGCCGGCCCGGGACACGCAATTCGGTTGCGCTCCAAGGTCAACGCCGCTGCGCGCGAGGTGCTGGCACGTCACGACTTCGTCGAGATCGAGACGCCGACGCTGACGCGGTCCACCCCGGAGGGGGCGCGCGACTTCCTGGTGCCTGCGCGGCTGCAGCCCGGCTCGTTCTACGCGTTGCCGCAGAGCCCGCAGCTGTTCAAGCAGCTGTTGATGGTGGCCGGCATGGAGCGCTACTACCAGATCGCCCGCTGCTACCGCGACGAGGACTTCCGCGCCGACCGGCAGCCCGAGTTCACCCAGCTCGACATGGAGATGAGCTTCGTCGACCCCGACGACGTGATGGCGGTGTCCGAAGAGGTCCTCAAGGCACTCTGGGCACTCGTCGGCTATGACCTGCCGACACCGATCCCGCGCATCACCTACGCCGAGGCGATGCGCCGCTTTGGCTCCGACAAGCCAGACCTCAGGTTTGGCCTCGAGCTGGTCGACTGCACGGAGTACTTCTCCGACACCACCTTTCGGGTCTTCCAGGCCCCGTACGTCGGTGCGGTCGTCATGCCGGGTGGAGCGTCACAGCCGCGCCGCACCCTCGACGGGTGGCAGGAATTCGCCAAGCAGCGCGGCCACAAGGGCCTGGCTTACGTGCTACTGGGCGAGGACGGAACGCTCGGTGGCCCCGTCGCGAAGAACCTGACCGACGCCGAGCGGGACGGACTGGCCGCGCACGTGGGCGCCAAGCCGGGGGACTGCATCTTCTTCGCGGCTGGCCCGGTGAAGGCCGCCCGTGCGCTGCTAGGCGCGACCCGCATCGAGATCGCCAAGCGGCTGGACATGATCGACCCGGACGCCTGGGCGTTCACCTGGGTGGTCGACTGGCCGCTGTTCGAGGCCGCCGACGAGGCGACCGCGTCCGGTGACGTCGCCGTCGGCTCAGGTGCCTGGACGGCCGTGCACCACGCGTTCACCTCGCCCAAGCCGGAGTCGGAGGACACCTTCGACACCAATCCCGGTGCCGCGCTGGCCAACGCCTACGACATCGTCTGCAACGGCAACGAGATTGGCGGCGGGTCGATCCGCATCCATCGCCGCGACGTGCAGGAGCGCGTGTTCGCGATGATGGGCATCGACCACGCCGAGGCGCAGGACAAGTTCGGCTTCCTGTTGGACGCGTTCACCTTTGGTGCCCCGCCGCACGGCGGCATCGCGTTCGGCTGGGATCGCATCACCGCCCTGCTTGCGGGGACCGATTCGATCCGCGAGGTCATCGCGTTCCCGAAGTCCGGCGGCGGCGTCGACCCGCTGACCGACGCGCCGGCACCGATCACCGCGCAGCAGCGCAAGGAATCGGGCATCGACGGCAAGCCTAAGGGCTCTTAGGTTCTGTTTCTTAACAGGTCAAGGTGTTCTGGGCGCTAGAACGCGATACTGCCGCCCGGCCAGGCCCCTGTCCATTGGCCGACCTATAGCTGGTCACCAAGTAATTCGGATCTTGGCGAGGCCGGGGCGGCTGACCAACGCGCGAGACCGAAGCGCCGTGGTCTTTCCGCGGATCCCTAGCACACGGCACCGACGAATTTGGCAGCGTGGGCGAGGTTATCCACAGTGCGGCTTTCATCCACAGAACGACTGCCGCAGAACAAGTTTCGTCGGTGGTGAGGCCTAAACTGGGTTCATGTTCGACGATCTGGTGGACGCGACGACTGGCACCCGCGGTGCCGGGGCGCTGTCGTCGTGGGCGCGGGTGGAGAACGCGGCCTGCGCTCACCGGGTGGCGACGATGGCCGCCATGCTCGACGAGGCCCATGCCGCCTCCGGGTCCGCCGATCGCGACCAGTGGTGCCTGGACAACCTCGACGCCGTCGCCGCCCACATCGGCGCCGCACAAAACATCACCCCCGGCACCGCCTCCCACCAATTGTTGGTCGCGGTGGCTCTGCACGACCGGTTCCCCCGCGTGGCCGTGGTCTTCGCCGAGGGGTTGATCACGTATGCGTTGGTGAAGACCGTGGTGCACCGCGGCGCTCTGGTCGTCGACCCCGACGCGCTGCGGGCGTTGGACGGCCTGCTGGGCGAGGCGTTCGGGGACTGGGAACCGCGGTCGGTGGACAAGACCGAGAAGGCCATCGACTTCTTCGTCCACCAGGTCGACCCGCAGGCCGTCCGACGGGACGAGACCAAGGCGCGGGGTCGCTCCGTCGACGTCAGGATCGAGGAGGACGGCAGCGGGATGGCCACCATCTTGGCCACCCTGTTCGCCCACGATGCGAAGGCATTCGAGGCCAGGCTGCGAAACTTGGCCAAGACGGTGTGCCCGGCCGATCCCCGGACCGCCGACCAACTCCGCGCCGACGCCATCGGCGCCATCGGGACCGACCGGCTGGCGTGCCTGTGCGGGAACGATGACTGCGCGGCCGCGCAGAACCCGCCCGCCACCGGCGTGGTGGTGTACGTGATCGCCAGTGACGAGACGCTGGCTGAGCCGACAGAGACGTCCGACTCCGAGCCGCCCGCGCCGAGGCCCGAGAGCCCCGCACCGGTGCCCCAGACGCCAGCGGGCGACGACGCTGAAGAGTCAGACGCATCCGACCAGGCTGCCGGCGACGGGTTGGATCCCGCGCCGGAGTCCGCTAAGACCCCGCCGCGACGTGAAACACGTCCAGCCGCGTCTGCTCCCCACGACGAGCGCGCCGCCATCGACGGGGAAGAGCCACCGCTCTTCGACAAGCCCCTTCGCGACCTCACCCTTGCCGAGGCCCTCACCCCGGCGCCCGGATACTTCGCGAAGCTGCGCCCCGGGGCGTTGATGGGCGGCCAGTTCCTCCCCGGTGCGATTGCCTGTCGGGCGACCGTCGGGGCCACCATCACCCGGATCGTGCACCCGGGGCAAGCGCCACCGGAGAACCGGTATCGACCGTCGAAGAAACTGGCTGACTTCGTCCGCTGCCGCGACATGACGTGCCGCTTCCCGGGTTGTCGCGTGCCCGCGACGAATTGCGATGTGGAACATACGATTCCGTGGCCGCACGGACCGACCGCGGCGTCCAACCTCAAATGCGTCTGTCGTCGACACCACCTGCTCAAGACGTTCTGGGGTGGTGAGAATGGTTGGCGCGAACGACAACTCGACGACGGCACCGTCATCTGGACCGCACCCGACGGCCGGGAGTTCGTGACCACGCCGGGCAGCCGACTGCTGTTCCCCGAACTCTCCAGACCCACCGCGACGGTGAGGACTACGGGACGACCCGAGGCACACGCCGCCGGACTGACCATGCCGCGGCGCACGACCACCCGCGCCAGGGATCACGCGGATCGAATACAACGCGAACGCAAGCTCAACGCCGACGTGGGCTTGGAGTTCCCGGAGTGACGAATTCTGCTGCACAGGAGGCGAATTCGTCGACCAGGACGTTGGGTTCGCCAGCGCGACGAGCCAGCGCCACCTCGCCGGGTTCGACCCCCAGCAACGGGACGGTCGTCAGCTCCGGATTCAGGTCGGGGATCCGGCTGTCGGCGGGCACGATGAGCACCGCGCCAGTCTCGACGATGAAGTCGAACATCTCGGCGGCGTCGTCCAGCACCGGGCCGTCGGGGGCGTCCCAACCATCGGGCCGCGGGCCGGTACGCCACCAGCTGTCCCACATGGGGTCGCTCACCCGGGGCATCACCTCGCCCTCGATGTCGGCGAGCTCGACGGCCTCCCGCGCGGCCATTCGGTGCCCACGGGCGACGAGCAGCGCCCGTGGCTCGCGGTACAACGGCGTCACCTCGACGCCGTCGAGGGGGATGGGCAGACGGGTCACCGCGACGTCGACGGTGCGATCCGTCAACGCTGGCTGGGCACCGTTCCACGGCAGATGGCGAACGGTGACGTCGACGTCTGGAAGGCGGCGGCGTAGTTCACGGACCGCCGCACCCACGACCAGATTGGTGGTGTACCCGACGGTGAGTCGGCGCGGAACGGCGGCAGCGCGAGCGTGTGCGGCTGCGCGGACCGCGGCGGCCAGCATCGGCTCGGCATGGGTCAGGAACGCCCGGCCCGCGTCGGTGAGCTGGCTACCCCGCGGGGTGCGCAGCAGAAGCGTTGTGCCGAGCTGCCTTTCGAGTCCCCTGATCTGCCGGCTCAGCGACGGTTGGGTGATGTGCAGTGCGGCCGCGGCGCGACCGAAGTGCCCGTGCTCGGCCACGGCGACGAAGTACCGCACCACGCGAAGCTCGAGGTCGACCGGAGCGGACACGAAAACCAGCCTAGCCCTCATGCCCGTGAGGCATCGGGCGTTGCGACATGGGCGTTGGACGCGCGCGCCCGCGGGCGGCACCGTGGGTGCCATGACCACAGGAGTGCTGCTCACCCCCAATCGTTCCGCCGAACACGTCGTCGCCGACGCCGTCGAGCAGGCGTCGCTGGCCTGGGACACCGGCGTCCGGCACGTCTGGTTGGGGCAGCAACTCGACCTCGACGCGGTGGCCGTCGCCGGGATCATCGGCGCGATGATTCCCGGACTGGCGGTCGGCACGTCGGTGGTGCCCATCAACCCACGGCACCCGCTGATCCTGGCGGCCGCCGCGCAGACCGCGCAGTCGGCCAGCCGCGGGCACTTCAGCCTCGGCGTCGGGTTGGGCGTCGCGATGCTCGAGGAATGGGCGTTCGCGATCCCGACCGACCACGCCGCCGCACGGCTTCGGGAGTACCTGACCGTGCTGCGGGCGGTCCGCGACACCGGCACCGTGGAGTTCCGCGGGCAGCACGTCACCGCCGTCGACCCGCAGGTCATGCCGGTGGCGCTACCGTCGGCCGCGCCGTACCCCGTCTTCGTGGCTGCCATGGGACCGCGGACGTTGCAGGTCACCGGAGAACTCGCCGACGGCACGATGCCGTACGCCGGGCCGCGCACGCTGGAGGAGTTCATCGTGCCGACCATCGGCAAGGCCGCCGCCGACGCCGGCCGGCCGGCGCCCCGGGTGTTCGGTCTGGTCAGCGTGGCGGTCACCCGAGACGTCGAGCAGGCCCGGGCCGAAGCGGCCGAGGCCATGGCCGTGTACGACCAGGTGCCGTCCTACCAACGCGTCAACGCCCGCGAGGGAGTCGACAGCGTCGTCGACCTGGCGCTGATCGGCGACGAGGAGCACGTTGCCCGGGGGCTTGCGCGCTACGTCGAGGCGGGTGCCACCGATCTGCTACTGATGCCCGTGCAAGCCGGGCGCGACCAGCTTCGCCGGGTGTGCGAACTCGCCGCTGGAATACCCGCGCCCGGAGGACACTTGTGACCACCATGACAGATTTCGACAGAGAACGACTCGTCTCGGACACAGCCGCCCTCGACGACTTCAACCGCGGCATCGTCGACGAATTCCGCGCCAACGGCGGCAAGGTGGGCGGCCCGTTCGAGGGTGGCAACCTGTTACTCCTGCACACCACCGGCGCGAAGTCGGGTCAGCCGCGTCTGTCGCCGCTGGCCTACCTGGTGGTCGACGGCAAGATGCTCATCGTCGGTTCGTACGCCGGTGCGCCCAAGCACCCGGCGTGGGTGCACAACCTGCGGGCCAACGAAAAGGCTCGCATCGAGGTGGGCACCGACGCCTACGACGTCGAGGTGCGCGAACTTCCCGACGACGAGCGTGAGGCGACATACCCCGCCATCGTCGAGAAGGCACCCGTCTTCGCGGAGTATCAGGCCAAGACCGAGCGGGCGATACCGCTGTTCGAGTTGATCCGCGCCTGACCGGTTAGTTGCGCCCCGGGCTGCCCGGGTTGCCCTGCGGCGGCGCGTTGTCACCGGGCATCGACTCACCGGTCGGCGGTGACTGCGTCTGTACGGTCGTCGCGGTGGCCGAGTTGCCGCCGCTGACGGTGGCGCTTGGGCCGGTCACGTTGGCTCCGGTCGTCGGCGCGGTGCTGTTCTCGCCGGCTCCTCCGGTCCCGCCCGCACTTCCGGTGGTGGTCGTCGGGGGAGGGGAGATCGGCGTGCTCGGGGCCAGCGAGGGCGGCGAGGTGGTGGCCGGCATGCTGCTGGAGGGCGTGGTCGCCGGAACGCTGGTCTCGTTGGCCTTGTCGTCGCTGCCGCAGCCCGAAAGCAGTGCGAGCGCGACGGAGGCAGATCCCGCGAGCAGGCCGATGCGACTCACGAGTTGAAAGTTGTTCACGCCGGCGGGGTTTCCCCAGGCGCCATGAAAGCGAAACCCCGCGCGGCGCGACGTCACCAATGCGTCAGCGTTCTAGAGCCGTTCGATGATGGTGGCGTTCGCCATGCCGCCGCCCTCGCACATGGTCTGCAAGGCGTACCGTCCACCCCGCTGCTCCAACGCGTTGACCATCGTCGTCATGATGCGGGCACCCGACGCGCCGAGGGGGTGACCGATGGCGATGGCGCCGCCGTTCACGTTGGTCTTGGCCAGGTCGGCACCGGTGTCCTTCGCCCAGGCTTGTGCAGGTTTAGGGGTGCGTAGCAGAATGCAGCCCATGGATGCCGTGATCTACACCAGGGTGTCGTCTGACCAGAACGGCGGGCGTTCGGTCGCCGACCAGGAAAAAGAGTGTCGCGCCGTGTGCGAGCGCAACGGCTGGCCGGTGCGAAAAGTGTTCGTGGACAACGACCGTGGGGCATCCCGGTACTCGGCGAAGGGTCGTCCGGCATGGGAGGCGCTGAAAACGGAGCTGCGGGCCGGTGACGTGTTGGTGTGCTGGGAGGCGTCCCGCACCCAACGCGATCTGGAGGAATACGTACGGCTCCGCAACCTGTGCAGTGCGCTGTCTGTGCCGCTCCACTACTCGGGCAAGCTGCTCGACCTCAACTCAGGTGACGACCGCTTTGTCGGCGGGCTGGACGCGCTGTTGGCGGAACGTGAAGCCGAACTTATCCGCACCCGCGTGCTGAGGGGAAAGCTAAGCGCCGCAACCGACGGCCGACCCTCCGGTAAGCCCGTGTGGGGTTACCGCCGCGCAGACGTAGCGGTGTGGGAGATCGACCCCGTGGAGGGGCCGAAGGTTCGCACCGCCGTGGAGCGGATGCTGGCGGGGGAGTCTCAGCGCAGCGTCCTTTCTTGGCTTAAGAGCATGGAGGGCTATGCGCCACGGGATGGAACTTCACTTCGGCGCGCGCTAAGCAATCCCGCTTTAGCCGGGCTGCGTGTCCACCAGGGCGCGATTGCCGGAAAGGCAGCGTGGGAACCGATCATCACCGAACAACAACACAAAAGGCTGCTAGCTCGCTTGGACAAGCAGGTGAAGCTAACGGGTTGGTCGTCGCCGCCCGGGCCTGAGCCGAAGCACTTACTCAGCGGAATCGCCGTGTGCGGCACGTGTGCGACGAGGCTGCAATGGAAGCGCCGGGAGGGTCGCCCTGATGCGTACCGCTGCCCGCAAGGGCACGTCCAGCGCGCAGCGGGACCGCTCGATGGGCGCGTGGCGCAAGCGATGCGAACCATCCTTAATGCCCTTGCTGGGCCGGTCTCCGCGCTCTATGGGGGAGAGTCGGATGAAGGCGGGGTGCCCGAGATTGATGCTCTGGAAGCGCAATTGGCCGAGTGGGAGGCCGCCGCCATCGCTGGGACCGTGACCCCTGCGGCGTTCTCCCGTATCGAGGCTGGGCTGCGCGCGAGGATCGCTGAACTGGCACCTACACCGAAGGTTGCGGACGAGGCAGAGCTGGGCGCGCTGGCCGCTACGGGGTGGGACTTGTCGTCGACGGGGGATAGGCGGTTGGGGGTGCGCAAGCTCCTGACGGTGACGGTTCACCCGGCCCCGGCTGGTCGTCGCCCCATTGACGAGGACACGGTGATCGTACCGAGTGGCTGGTTGGCTGCCCGGATTGCCACCTAGAGGGCCGCGCACAACGTTGCGGCGTGTCCACTTACAGCAATAACGGTGGCCGGTTAGTGTCTACAGGTAATCGGCATTCATGTGAGTACCTCGCAGCTACCTAACTAGGCCGACAACTTACTGGGGCAACGGAGCGACCGCCCCGACACCGCGCGAAAAAGGTTATTGGTGCAACCGCACCAATTTCGCTGTGTCATAGGAGCTGCTTCAACAATGAACACCGAACTGCTGACAATCGAAGAAGCCGCCGAATTGCTTCGCCTCCCCGTTGCCACGTTGCGGCATTACCGCGCGCAGGGTGAGGGCGGTCCCCGAAGCGCGAAGATTGGCCGCCGCGTGATGTATCGGCGCGCCGACGTGCTGGAATACATCGACGCCGCATTCGCCGCGTAAGCGCGACACGCCGACGTGTCAACAATTGCCATAGCTAACGAGCGTTCAGATACCCCCGGGGGGTACAATGGGCAGAAGCGCAGAGACAACGCGGCTCAACCCCGCGCCGAACGGAAGTCCATCGAAGGCATTCCGGGATACACGATCTCAGCGGCGGGCACGCCCCGCCTGCACGGTCGCCCTCTACCCATCCACAAGCACGAACTGCTAGGCGTGCCCGTGATCCTGGTGGGTGACGGCGAACGATTCCTAGACGAAGTCGTGGCGACGGCATTCCTCGGACCGGCTCCGGCCCCCATCCGTGGCGTTACCGTCTTGCACTTCGACGGCGACCCCTTCAACTGCCGGGTGGACAACCTCCGATGGATGATTGACCCGGAATGGGATGCGCTGCGCACCGAGCATGAAATGCAATTCAACATGCAACCCGCCAATCGCAAGCAACCCAAGCAGCGAGTCGTGTTCTTTCGGTAGGTCCGTATCTGTTCGACAGAGAGGCAACTGAATAAGTGAGCCCCAATTGGGGCAGGGAAAGGCCAACAGATCATGGCAGAGTTCGACAACAAATTCGCCTATCTCAAGGCGCTTCATGGGGCAGGTCTAGACGCATCCGAGTACCGGGTGCTGGTCACCCTCTTGGACTATTCCGATGGGCACGGCCGCAATGCGCACCCGGGCCGCAGCACCCTTGCAACTGACTGCGAGTTGAGCGAAAGCACCATCAAGCGGAGCATCAAGTCATTGCAACGCAAAGGCTTCATCCGCGAGGAATCACGTGGGGGCCGTGGCGGCGAGAATGGCCGCAACCAAGCCTCCTGCTACACGCTGACACTCCCGGCGACCACGGGTCACTCACGACCTGAGGTCACCCATGACCTCGGGTCATATGGCACACGACCACGGGTCACCGGTGACACGGAGGGGGGTCACCCACGACCCCCCGGGGGGGTCACCCGTGACCCAGTATCAGATCAAAGATCAGATCAGAGATCAGAGTGTGATCAGAGCGCACCCGCGCGCACGACGCCCACGGCAGCTGAGGACGCGGGCTACCGATGCAGTGAATGCTTAGAGCAATTCGATGGACATCCTCCCCAGCGGCATCTTGAAACCCACGCACCCGTCTGCGCAACCTGCTGCCCATTCTGAAAGAGACCCGATCATGTCCAAGCGAATCAACAGCACAGGAACCCCGATATACGTGACCAACCGTCACGGTCGGGGGGTCACCATTCACCAGGGTTTTTCGAAGGTGCTGCTTTCGCGCTCCGAGGTCCAAGAGGTGGTATCGGCCCTGGCCGACTATCTGCCCGCCGACGGCGCGCCGCGCACGTGATGAACCCCATTCAGCATTGATGAAACCAACCGCCACACCAAAGGAAAACTGACATGTTCGACACCGAAGACACCACCCCCACAAAGCGCCCGCTCGTCCTGGACCTGCTCGGGGCCGACTTCGAGCACACCGACGACGACACGATCACGGTGACCTTTTTCGATAGTGCAGGCGTTCGCATTGCCTGCCCGATGAATCGGCTTAAGGCGAAGATGTTCGGGTTGAGCCTGGCCGAATACGCCACCCTCTGAAATGCGCCCGATTCACTAATCGCTAGGGGCATGAACGGCCGCAGGCCCGGGGAATGGCCTGCGGACCTCGTTCCTACCCGTGAGACCACCACCAGAAACCCTTAGGGGCAAACATGCAAACCATGCGCATCGAAAGCCCCCACGGGCGCATCGCGGTCACCGAATACCGCAATCTCCCCGAACCCGGCGTCACCATCAGGACCGTCCGGGGCGCGCACACCACCCGCAAGGTTCACCTAACGAGGGACGAAGCGTTCGCCGTGATCGACGCCGTAGCCGACATGCTCGAAACCACCGAAGGACTCGACACGCAATGACCGATACACGTTCCCCAGAATGGGATCGACTGGGCTACTTCGCAGACAACATGCCGAACGATGATGAAATCGAAGAGGCGCGCGAACTCATCGCCAAGGCGCGCGAACTCATGGAAAAGGCCGAGCGCCAGACAGCCGCCGCACGCGCACTCTTCGCGCCGCGCACCACCACCCCGGCGAAGTGGCGTCCACCCATTCAGCGGTACCCGTCGCGCGGGCCATCAGATCGAAAGTAGACAGTCGCACGCGCGCTACCTACTTCCAGTTGTCTTCCCAGTCTTGTGCAACGGCCTTCGCCCCATCTTCGGAGCCTTGATGCTCTATGCGACCGTCCCCCGCATTCTCTATTAGTTCCTCAACTTTGAACCCCGTGCCCGACCCCGAAGGGCGGTAAGCGCTGACACGATAGCTATTCTGCTGTCCGTCTGCGTCCCAGCTCATTCCGTACGGGCCGGTGCCCGCCGTCTCGGTCCACTGCAATTGCGCCATAGTTCATCCCTTCGCCGTGACGAGCTTAGGCGGAGTGTTGCCTCTCGCCGGACGTGCCACGGACGAAGGCAACCTCCGCCCGTGGCACGCGCTGACAGACTTCCCCGTCCGTCAACTACTACTTGCCCTTACGTTTCGCTTGGGCTAAATCGCTCGCAGCGACGCTCTTAGCCGCTTTCGACGATTTGGGATTAGCGAGAATCTTGCTCGCCAGACTTGCATCTTTTTTGCCTGTCGTCATGCTTCCTCCTTCCTTGGGTAGTGACCGCGCACCCACACCTGAGGGCGCATATCGAATGTAAGTGCGAACGCCGACACGACCACTCGGAGACACGCTGCACCCGTCTGAGAAAAGGCAAAGAACATTCCGAACAGCCCTAATCGTCCCTGCACCCGCTGCGGGCAACCTGTCGTCCGGTCGGGCAAGTGCGCTAAGCACCTCGCACAAGCGGACCGACAACGCGGCACCTCCGCACAACGCGGTTACGACCAGAACCACCGCGACACATTCCGCCTACCCGTCCTGCGCCGCGACAACTGGACATGCGCCGTGTGCGGCGGCGAAGCGATAGTGGCTGACCACTACCCGAGAACCCGTCGACAGCTCATAGCCGATGGCGACAACCCCAACGATCCCCGGTTCGGCCGCAGCTTGTGCGTCCCATGTCACAGCAGGCACACCGACTCGACCAGCAGCTTCGGTCGAACAGCAAACTAGACGCGCAACAGCGTCGCATATTCATGCGAAATCAACGCATAAAGCTAAGCCGCCGCACCACCAACGCCTAACTAACCGCCACACCCCTCACTCCTCTGACCTGCACATATGCAATCCGTTTGGGGTGGGGTACATCTCATCACGAACGCGGCGCGCCCTTTGACCAATCTCTCGGCTTAGTGAAGTGCAGACGCGTTTCGCGCAACGGTCCATGGTCGGGTTTTATGCAGTCGGTGCAGGTCATAGTGCATAAAATTAGCTAATCTTAGGAGCATTAAGTGACAAGATACCAGCCGCCCGCTTGCGTGAAGTGCGGTGCGCGCCGTGAGCCTGGCCGTGGCCGACCAACGCGGTTCTGTAGCGAGGGCTGCAAGCGTTCCGTCGAGGCTGAGATGGCGCGACTCAACGCGTTGTTGCGGAAGTTCGAAGAGGGTCGCGCCGTGGACGTGCTCAACGGCATCACGAATGCGAACCGCGTCCAGGCGCTCACGGAGTTGCAGGCCCGTTTCGATCATCTTGCCGGGGTTCCACCTGTCACGCCGGGGACATTGCGCCCGATTCGTTAGCCGGTAGAGGCACGAACAGAGGATACCCGCATGAGTGACACCTGGCGCTACGTTGAGGCTTGCTCATGGGCTTAATAGAACATATCGGCCATTCTCTGATTGAGCACGCGATAGACGAGGCCATTGGCATCGAAAAAATCGAACAGGCCATAGTCAACAGTCCGGCAGTATTGGCGGCGGTTATGGAACGCGCCGCTGAGGCCCGCCAGTTTTGGGTCGACTACTGGGAAGCATTCGATCACCCCTACTCGCGCACTCACACCCTTAGGTCGGGCTACGTCGAGAACCCCGGTGATTACGCGAACAGTATTCGCGTCAAGTTCATGCGCACCCCGGAGGGCGCGCCGATGGCCCGCATAACCGCCCACGACTACAAAGCGCACTGGATTGAGTACGGGTCCGCACACATGCCGGAGTTCGCTTGTCGAGCGGCCACCGTTGCGCACTTCGGTGGCACCGGAAAGTCAATCAGTTCCTAACATTCTTCCCCGGAGTTACCGGGGTGACGGGATCGCTCAACCCGTTGACCTAAGGCCGCACTAAGCCGCCCAATCACCAGCTAGTCCGGTGATTGCCCGCTGAATCCCGCCAATAGTCGACCTCTTAGCGATCCCACGTTTCACCGCTCCACCTAGTGCCGTCTGGCCGCTCCGCAATTGCTGCGGCCCCGCCAGTCCGGCACGACACCAGCCGCACACAATGCCGCCGACCCCTGAGGGGTTTCCCGCTTTGTGTCCCGCATAGGTGAGCTACACCGCTAAGCCCGATCCCGGGCTCAGCGTTCCTATGCAACAGAAAGCAACAACTAAATAAATGAACATTACAGAAGCGCAGATCGCGGCTAAGCGCCGAGAATTGAAGGCTGATCGCGCCGCGCTTACCGCCGAGATCGACGACATGGTCGCGACTAAGAGCTACCACAAGAATGACGCCCTTACCGCCCGGGCTAAGGAACTCGACGCGCTAGATGATGCGCTGGACCTGCAAGAGGCTGGGGCGAAGGCGTTTGCGAATCACCCGCTTAGCGGAATGGGTGCCGCCGACCAGCTTCATGGGGGCGGCACCGTCGTCGACCCGATCAGCGCCAAGTCCGGCCGTTACAGCAACCCCATGGTCATCGAACACAAGGCGCTCGAAACCGTGTTCAACGCGGCCAAGGATCGCCAGACCGCGACCGTCAAGGCGTTCTCCACCGTGTCGGGTCTTCTACCCGCGCAGCTCGACTCCCAGGTGCTCGGCAAGATTCACGAGTCGCGACTCCTGGACCGCCTGCCTACCGAGCTGATCAGCTTGCCGAGCAAGGAAGTGATTGTTCATAGCTCCACTACGGGCGCTCCCGGCCCCGTCGCCGAGGGTGCCCTCAAGCCGGAGGTCGTGCTGAATACGACCAACTTGACGTTGACGGCGGTCAAGCTCGCGGCGCACGTCGGCATCAGCTACGAGACGCTGTCCGACTTCCCGGCATTCTTGGGTTACGCCGAGATTGAGCTGACCCGCCAGTTGCAGGACGTGGAAAACACCGAACTGCTTTCGGGTTCGGGTACCGACAAGCACATGACGGGATTCCTGAACACGTCGGGAATCCTCACCCACGATGCGAGCACCGATACCGGCACGGGTGTGACTGTCATCGATTCGCTCATTAAGGGCATCGCACAGCTGCGCGTCGGCCCTGCACTCGCAGACGCCAACCTGCTTGTGCTGCACCCGAACACGTGGTCCGCCATTCAGCGGCTCAAGGACACCACGGGCCGGTTCCTGTTCATCTCCGCGAACTCGGACCCGTCGAATCAGCAGGCCAATAGCATTCTCGGCGTTCCGGTGCTGACCACCACCAGCATTGCCGCTGGCGCTGGCCTGATGCTCGACACTCAGAAGTTCGGCAACGTGCTGATCCGCGAGGGCATCACCATTCAGACCGGGCAGACCACCGACGACTTCACGCGCAACATTTCGCGGTTCGTCCTCGAAGAGCGTTTGGTCCTGGCCGTGGAGCGGCCCGCTGCTGTCCTGTCGATCACCAACCTGCCGACCGCCTAGTGGACGGGCTTGTGACAGTCCGCGTTGCGGACGGCCTACAGGTGGCTTACGAGGGCGTGGTGTACCGGCCCGGCGAGACCGCCGAGGTTCCTTTGCACGTCGCCACGGTGTGGCAGATCAACGGATGGGTGGTGAGTGATGCAGCTGGCGACGAAGAGGGCAACGGCGACGGTAAGCCCGTCAAGTGATCCCGGCGAGTTCGACATCCTGCTAAGCAACGACGCCCTGGACCGCCACGGCGAGCAGCTTCACCAAAAGGACTGGCGACAACTCCCGCAGTGGGTACCGATCAATGTCAACCACTCCGACAGCGTCACCGACGTCGTCGGGTCCGGGCGGCCGTACTTCGACTCCCAGGGCAACCTCCGGGTCAAAGGGGCGTTCGCCGATACCGACGCCGCGCAGCACGTCCGGGCATTGGTGGCCGGTGGTCATGTCAAGAGCGTGTCAGTGGAGTTCCTGCGGCACCGTGACGGCACCCGGGAGTTGATCGGGGGTGCGTTCGTCAGTCTCCCCGCCAACCCGGCGGCACAGGTGCTCAGCGCGAAGGCGTTCTCTGATGCGGTGCGGCACATCGTGAAGTCGGGCGGTGCTGAGGATGCGTTCCTCCAAGCGATCCATGACGCCAGCGTGCACTTGGGCGCGGGCTGTCTAAGCATGGACGGTGTCGACGGCGCTGCCGACGGTGCGAACAAGGGCCGTGGCGACATCACCGACGATGACGAGGACGGCGACGATTACGACTACGAGGAAAAGGCGGCGCTGGCGCTGCAACTTCGAATGAAGGCAGCGCTTCGGCGCTAAGAACTCGGGCTAGGCGACCGTGGTTTTCACCGAGCAGTGTTACCCACGGTCGCCTAACCCGTTAGGCACGGTCGCCGGGGCTAGATGAAATGGCCTTTCGTGGCCCCGGCCACCGTGCCGCAATGCTTGCGCCCTGCTGCCTCCCGAACCTCCCGAACCCCTCTTGCTGCGGGGTTGCCTCGGGTTGGCGCGGGCGTCACGGCCCGGAGGGCAGGGGTGTTGGTGACTCACACCCCTGCCCCCGGAACCGCTTGCTCCTACTGTGGACCGCCCCGAAGAAGCACTCGCTGGCCCTGACTGATCGCGGTCGCGATACGGGTCAGCTCATCTTCGCTCGATAACTTCCCGGGCCACCGGTCCATCATCTGCCGGACCGCGACTGCCACGTCGGCTACGGGCTGCCCAGCGTATTGCTCGCTCAGCGCGTCCATCTCCGCCTGGTGATCCTCGGCGAACTGCTGCATTGCCGGTTGCAATGCGCGTTGCAGCTCCTCTTCCCAGCCAGGTTTCCATTCAATTTTCACTGTGTACTCCGATCTGGACACATGGCCCATTTCCTAAGAGCACTGCCAGGAATGCGCTACAGTCGGCTACCTAGCGTCCAACTAGATCACCAGCCCTGAGTCATACCGGCCCCCCGGGATGGCCCGGGGCTCGGTGCTCTCTGGGGAGTTTACCGGCCAAAATGACATTGCTGTCATTTGTTAACGGTTTTGTGCGACACGGTTTTGTCGGCGCTCGGCGCTTTTAGACGCGCCTGAACTCGATTAGGTACGGCTGGTCGCCTGCGAGGGTGTCGCCTTCGGGGTCGACCCCTACCGCCGCGTAAGCCGCCTGCGGGCCAACCCCGGGATACCGGGTGACGCCGTCTTCTGTGATCAGTACCCACGCCCACTCGTTCATGGCGCGCGACGCTACCGCCGCCCGGGCCTACGGGGCCAGTAAAGTACGGCTTCACCAGCACCGTAGGCCCAGGAAACCGAATCTATAGGCGCTCGATGATAGTTGCGTTCGCCATGCCGCCGCCCTCGCACATCGTCTGCAACGCATACCGTCCGTCGCGCTGTTCGAGCGCGTTTACCATTGTCGTCATAATGCGGGCACCACTAGCCCCAAGCGGATGGCCGATTGCAATGGCCCCGCCGTTGACGTTGGTCCTCTCCAAACCCTTTGCCGCGCCTTGCGCCCCAAACACATCGTTGGCCCAGGCCAGCACCACGGGTGCGAACGCCTCGTTGACTTCGAACAGGTCGATGTCGGCCATCGTCAAGCCGGCCCGGGCCAGCGCCTTCTCGGTCGCGGGGATCACGCCGGTGAGCATGTACAGCGGATCGGATCCGACCACCGTCGTCGTGTGGATCCGCGCCAGCGGCTCGAGGCCGAGGGCGCGGGCCGCCGCCCCACTGGTGATCATCACCGCAGCGCTGCCGTCGGACAGCGGCGAGGAGTTGCCGGGGGTGATCTCCCAGCGGATCTGCGGGAACCGTTGCGCGTAGGCCTCGTTGAAGAATGCGGGGCGCAACCCGGCCAGGGTCTCGACCGTGGTGTCGGGGCGAATGATCTCGTCGGCGGTCAGGCCGGCGATCGGCGCCAACTCCCGGTCGAACAGGCCGTCCTTGGCGGCGCGGGCGGCCTTCTCGTGACTGCTTGCGGAGAACTCGTCGAGCTCGCTGCGGGAGAATCCCCACTTGGCGGCGATGAGTTCGGCGCTGATGCCCTGGGGCACCAGACCATCCGGATACCGCTGCGCCATCCCGAGGCCGAAGGGATCACTGCCCGGCAGGATCGAGCTGCCCATGACCACGCGCGACATCGACTCCACACCGGCGGCGATCACGACGTCGTAGGACCCGGCGAGCACGCCTTGGGCGGCGAAACTGATTGCCTGCTGGCTACTTCCGCACTGTCGGTCGACGGTCGTGCCGGGCACGCTCTCCGGAAGGCCGGCACCGAGCAGTGCGTTGCGGGCGATGTTCATCGACTGGTCCCCGACCTGGGTGACCGCGCCTGCGATGACGTCGTCGACCTTCGCGGGGTCGACGCCGGTGCGCTCGACGAGCTCGCGCAGGCTGTGGGCGAGGAGGTCGACGGGCAGCACGTCGTGCAGTGCGCCGGTGGCGTTGCCCTTGCCGACGGGGGTGCGGACGGCTCCCACGATGACGGCGTCGCGATCGGAATAGGCGGACATGGTGATCTCCTCGAAGACTCGTCGCTGAGTACTACTATCTATACTTAGATGTAAACACCTCGGTATAGTTCAAACAACCCAGCTAGGGAGTGACGTCGATGACAGTCCTTCAGGGTCGTCTCGCCGACCGCGATTCGTGGTCGCCGGTAGGACGCTGCCCAATCGAGAAGACGATGGGTCTGGTGGGCACCAAGTCGGCGATGCTCGTCATGCGCGAGGCCTTCTACGGCACCACCCGCTTCGACGACTTCGCCCGCCGCGTCGGCATCACCAAGGCCGCCACCTCGGCCAGGCTGTCCGAACTCGTCGACGCCGGACTGCTCGCCAAGCAGCCCTACCAGGAGCCCGGGCAGCGCAGCCGCGACGAGTACGTCCTCACCGAGCAGGGGACCGCGTTGATGCCCGTCGTGTGGGCCATGTTCGAGTGGGGACGAAAGTACTTCGGCGACACGCCGTTACGGCTGTCGCACGCCGAGTGCGGCGCCGAGGCCACGGTGGCGATCCGCTGCGCCGACGGCCACGACGTCGCACCCGACGAGCTGGAGGTCCGAATCTCCCGGCGAGCCGGGCGCTAGACGAGCTGCTCGCGGAACTTCCGCGCCTCGCCCATGAGCTCCGCGACCCGCGACTGGTCGGCGCGATTCTCGAACACCCCGTCCTTCTTGAAGTAGGTGCCCACGATCGCCCCGTCGGCGATCTCGAGTTGGTCGCCCACGTTCTCCGCCCGCACCCCGGTGTTGACGAAGACGGGCACCGCGCCCGCGGCGGACTTGACCACCCGCAGGGCCTCGGCGTCGGTGGGCGCGCCCGCCGTGGCGCCCGAGACGCAGATGGCGTCGGGCAGCGTCGCGAAGACGGTCGTGCGCGTGATGGCGGCCAGGTCGCGGGCCGCGAGGTAGGTCGCCGACTCGGGCACGATGTTGAAGAACAGCCTGACGTCGGCGCCCCCGACGCGGGCGCGGTGCCGCGCCACCTCGCCGACGTTGGTGTCCCACAAGCCGAAGTCGCTGGCGTAGACGCCGGTGAAGATCTCGCGGACGAACTTCGCCCCGGTGGCGACGGCGAGGTCGATCGACGCCCTGCCGTCCCACAGCACGTTCACCCCGTGGGGAACTTCGAAGTGGGGCAACAGTTCTCCGATGATCCTGGCCATCGTGATCGCGGTGATCGGCTCGGTCTTGGTCAGGTACGGCAGGCTGAACTCGTTGGACACCATCACCCCGTCCACCCCACCGCCCTGCAGGGCGTCGAGTTCCTCACGGGCTCGGGCGACGACGGCGGCGATGCCGCCGGAGCTGTCATAGGCGGGATCGCCGGGCAGCGCGGACAGGTGGAGCATGGCGATGACGGGCTTTCTGACGGTGAAGACCTCGTCGAGCCAGGTGGTGGTCACGTGGGTGCCTTTCTCAGTGGTGGCGTGCGGTGGGTAAAGGTGGTCGGCTAGTCCATGTAGGCGCCGCCGTTGACGGCCAGCGCCTCGCCGGTGATGAAGCGGGCGTCCTCGGAGAGCAGGAACGCCACCGAACGGGCCACGTCCTCGGGTCGTTCCAGCCGCTGCAGGGGGGTGTCCCGGATCATCATCGCGCGAATGCCGTCGGGGGTGGAGCCACGCAACTGCGCCTCCCACTCCAATTCCCGTGACTGCATGGGGGTTTCGACGTAGCCGGGACACACGCAGTTGACGGTGATCCCGTGTTCGCCAAGTTCGTAGGCCATGGCCTGGGTGAGCCCGATGACACCGAACTTCGACGCGACGTAGTCGGCCAGGAACGGCACCCGGCCCTGCTTGCCCGCCATCGACGCGGTGTTGACGATCGCGCCCTGCGTGCCGCTGCGCACCATGGCCCGAGCCGCGGCCTGACCGCAGACGAAGACGCCCTTGAGGTTCACGTCCATGGTCTGGTCGTAGCGGGCGATCGGTGCGTCGAGGAAGCCGTGCATGAAGGAGATGCCCGCGTTGCTCACCCAGGCATCCAGGCCGAGGCGATCGGTCACGTCCAAGGCGACCGCCGCCGCGTCCTGCGGCGAGCTGACGTTGAGCACCGCCGACTCGTGTCGGACGCCGGAGTCGGCAGGCAGCGCCGCGGCGACGTCCTTGGCGGCGGCACCGTCGACGTCGGTGACCACGACCTGCCACGAGCGTTCGGCGAGGGTGTTCGCGATGGCCCGTCCGATGCCGCTGCCCGCTCCGGTGATTACGACTGTCTTGGTCATGGGTGGAGTTCGTTCCCCTTCTCGATCTGATCGCCGACGACGCGTCGGCCGGTTTCTGCGTCGAACACGTGGACGGCTCCGGGCCGGGCCGACAGCGAGACCCGGGCGCCTTCGGTGATTCCCGACATCCGGGCGGTCTCGACGACGCACGTCAGCTCGGTACCGCCGACGTCGACGGTGACGATCGCCCGCGGGCCGAGCAGTTCGACGAGCTTCACGGTGGCGCGACCTTCGTCGTCGGCGGTGGGCACCAGGTCGTCGGGCCGCACGCCGAGCGTCACGTGCCCGCGGCTGATCCGTTGCGACAGCGACAGCACGAAACCGTTCGGCAGAGTGAAGTCCTCGCCGGTCAGCTCGCCGTCGACGAGGTTCATCTTCGGGCTGCCGACGAACGAGGCGACGAACGTGTCGACCGGGGCGTCGTACACCTCCAGAGGCGTGCCGACCTGTGCGGCGCGACCGTCGCGCATCACCACCATGCGGTCCGACAGCGTCATCGCCTCCTCCTGGTCGTGCGTGACGTAGAGGCTGGTGATGCCGAGCCGGCGCTGGATCTGAAGCAGTTCAGTGCGGGTCTCGACCCTGAGCTTGGCGTCGAGGTTGCTCAGCGGCTCGTCGAACAGGAACACCTTCGGTTCGCGAATGATGGCCCGGCCGATGGCGACTCGCTGCTGCTGGCCGCCACTGAGATCCTTGGGCTTGCGCCCCGACATCGTCGCGAGGCCGAGTGACTCCGCGACCGCGTCGGCCTTGGCGAGCGCCTCGGCGCGCGGCGTCTTCACCGCCCGCAGCGGGAAGGCGATGTTCTCCCGCACCGTCAGGTGGGGGTAGAGCGCGTAGTTCTGAAACACCATCGCGATGTCGCGGTCGCGCGGTTGCAGATTGGTGACGTCGCGGTCGCCGATCCGGATGGTGCCCGACGTGACCGATTCCAGGCCTGCGAGCATCCGCAGGGACGTCGACTTGCCGCAGCCGGACGGGCCGACCAGAACGGTGAACGACCCGTCGGGTAGTTCGAGGTCGAGGTCGGTGACCACGGGAATCGACCCGTAGGACTTGGTGAGGCGTTCGAAGCGCACGGTTGCCATGAGTACTCAGGAGACCTATCTATTAGAACTTCACCGCGCCACCGCTGATGCCCTGCACCAGCCTGCGCT
This sequence comes from Mycobacterium yunnanensis, assembly GCF_025823185.1. Taxonomy (GTDB): domain Bacteria; phylum Actinomycetota; class Actinomycetes; order Mycobacteriales; family Mycobacteriaceae; genus Mycobacterium; species Mycobacterium yunnanensis. The sequence goes on along the minus strand of NZ_JACKVK010000011.1, from coordinate 252,387 downwards.
GGATGAAGAAGCTCGCGATGACGACGGGGACGACGGCGATCAGGATGGCGGCACTCATGGAGCCGATCTGAACGCCACGGAAGGTGTTGAAGCCGGCAATGGCCACCGGCAGGATGGCGGCTTTGCCCGGCGCCAGGATCAGGCCGTAGAACAAGTCGTTCCACGACAGGGTGAAACCGAAGATGGCGGCGGCCCCCATTCCCGGGAACACCTGCGGCAGCACGACCAACCGGAAGGCCGCGAAGCGGGTGAAGCCGTCGACCTGCGCCTGCTCCTCCAGCGACCGTGGAACCGCCTCGAAGAATCCGATGAGGAACCACGTCACCACGGGCAGCACGAAACTCAGGTGCGCGAAGATGACCGGCACCAGGGTGTCGTTGAGCCGCAAGGCATACGCCATGGTGAGGAACGGAAACACCAACACCGCCGGGGGGAGTACCTGCGCGGCCAGCATGCCGAATCGGGTGGCCGTGCCACCGGCCCGGAAGCGGGCGATGGCGTAGGCGCCCATGCTGCCCACCACGATGCTGATGCCGACGGTGGTCAGCGCCACGATCGCGCTGCGCCCGGCGGCCTCCAGGATCCCGGAGTCGAGCACGTTGCGCCACGCGTCCAGGGTTGGCGAAAAGGTCAGCAGGAACGGGTCGTTGAGCTGCTCGGGATTCTTGAAGCTGGCCAGGGCGATCCAGGCCACCGGGAACAACACGCAGATGCCCGCGGCCCACAGCAGGGCCACCCGGCAGACGGTGAGGACGGGCGAGTTCTTCACGATCGCTTGGCCCTCTCCATGCGGCGGAATGCGATGACGATGACGGTCAGCACGACCACCAGCACGACGAACGCCATCGACGACGCCGATCCGAGGCGGAAGAACTGAATTCCGGTCTGGTACACGAAGTACTGCAGCGTCTGGGTCTCGGTGCCCGGGCCGCCGCGGGTGGTCGCGAAGACGTATTCGAACACCTTCATGGCGTCGAGGCAGCGAAGCAGGATTGCCACGACCAGCACCGGGGCGAGCAAGGGCAACGTCACCCGGCGTAGCACGTAGAAGCCGCTGGCGCCGTCGACCCTGGCCGCCTCCAGCGGTTGCTTGGGAATGGACTCCAGACCGGCCAGCAGCAGCAGCACCATGAACGGCGTCCACTGCCAGACGTCGATGAAGGCCAGTGTGAAGATCGCCTTGCCCGGCCCGAAGAAGTCGTAGTCCACGCCGACGGTCTGCAACAACCGGGGGATGGCGCCAATCTGGTCGTTGAGCAGGAACCGGAAGATCAACCCGACCGCGATCGGGGTGATGAACATCGGCGCCAACAGCATCGAGCGGGTGAGATCGCTTGCCCAGCGCTGCTTTTGCAGTGCCAGTGCGATGGCCAACCCGATGACCAGTTCCAGGCCGACGGCGACCGTGACGAACAGCGCGGTGGTGCCGAAGGACTGCCAGAAGGCGCCGTCGCCGAAGGTCGCCACGTAGTTGTCCGCGCCGACTATCCGCGGCGCCCCTCGGCTGGTCAGCTTGTAGTCGGTGACGCTGAGATAGAACGCGTAACCCAGAGGGAAGCCGACCACCCCGATGAAGAGCGCGACGAGGGGCGCGACCATGCCGTGCTTGAACGTCATGACTCGCGTCGCTCCCTTCTCGGGGTGGTCGGTTCCATGTGGGGTTAGCCCTGAATCTTCTCGGCGGCGGCCTGGGCGGCGGCCAAGGCGTCCTCGACGCTCTTGGTGCCCGCGACGGCCTCGTTGAGTTCGGTGCCGACGGCCTGGATCATCTCCTCGCCGCTCGGTCCCTGGCTCAGGGGTGCGGCGTTGCCCAGCATCTTCTCGACGGTTTGGTAGTACTCCGCGCCCAGCGGCCCGTTGAGGACGGCCGGATCCTGGAGCGTGCTCTGGCGGATCGCGGCACCGCCCTTCTCGGTGCGCTCGACGTCGTGTGCCTTGGAGGTCAGCCACGACGCGAATGCCCATGCGGCGTCCGATGATCCGGAGTTGGCGGGGATGGACCAGCTCCACGAGCCGAGGACCTGCTTGCCGCCGGGGATCTCCGCGAGCTTGTACTTGCCTGCCGACGGGCCCGATCCCGGGGCGTTGAGCGCGGGCAGGTTCCAGTTGTAGCTGATCATGGAGGCGGCCTGATCACTGGACACCGAGCGGAACGCCTCGTCGAAGGCCCAGTTGAGACTGTTGGCCGGGGCGGCGGTCTTGTAGGTGTCGATGTAGGCGTCGAGGGCCGCCTTGGCCTGCGGGGTGTTCAACGTCGGCTTGCCGTCCGGCCCGTAGATCGAACCGCCCGCGGCGAAGAGCCAGTTGCCCCACTCCTCGAAGATCTTGTAACCCCGCTGCGGCTGCATCGCGATACCGGCGCGGTCCCCCACCTTGAGCGCCTTGGACGTGCTGACCAGCTGGTCGAGCGTGGTCGGCACGGGCAGCTTGGCCGTGGCCAAGTCGTCGGTGTCGTACAGGTAGCCCAGTGCGTAGTTGTAGAACGGCACGCCGTACTTCTTGCCGTCGACGGTGGCGATGTCGGTCAGTGGCTTGAAGAAGTCCGCGTCGTCGTAGCCGGGCGTGCTGTCGATGCGAGAGTCCAACGGCTGCAGGAAGTTCGCCTTGGCGAAGTCAACCATCCACGGGTTGTCCACGATGATCAAGTCGTAGGTGGGCGACGACGACTGGAACGACGACACGAGCTTGTCGCGCATCTGGTCGTAGGTCAGGGTCTCGATGTCGACCTTGACGTTCGGATAGTCCTTGTTGAACTCGGGAACCATCGACTTGACCACGTCGGTGTCCGGAACGTTCTCCATCAGGATTCGCACGGTGCCGGAGACGTCCTTGGCCACCTCCCCGGTACCGGTCGCCTGGGTCTGTTCGGGTCCCCCGCTGCCCGCACAGGCACTGAGAACCAGTGTGAGCGCGGCACACATCGCCACCATCGGCGGCGCGAACCGCCGCCGCCTGGTCTTCTTCGCAATCGTCGTCATGTACCGCACGTTCCCTTCATTTGTCGGACTCCTGTCGAACGCGTCGTGCCATCTGGTGGGAGATCGGGGTCACTGCGGCGCCGAGGTCCCGCCAGGTCTGATATGCGTCGTCGTACACCGCGCGCCGCGTCGGGTCCGGCTCGATCGGCGGATCGAGGGTGACGAAGCGCGCGGCGTCCGACCAGTCGTCGAGTGCGCCGACACCGATCGCGGCGATCACCGCGGCACCGAGAGATGCGCCGGGATGTCCTCGTACGGGTCGCATCTCGAGACCGAGGACGTCGGCGTGGATCTGCTTCCACAGGGTGGACTTGGATCCGCCGTTGGTGATCATCACCCGGCGTGGCGGGATTCCGATGTCGGTGAACACGTCCACGTGATGGCGGAAGCCGAACGCGATGGCCTCCAGCACCGAGCGGTACAGATCGGCTCGAGTGTGTCCGAGGTGCATGCCGGCGAAGACGCCGCGCAACTCGGGGTCGTGAAGCGGGCTCTTCTCGCCGAGGAAGTACGGCAGGCACAGCACCTCTGCGGGCGCGGTGCCGGTGGCCTCCTCGTCGAGGGTGGTCAGTGCGACGGCGTCGGCGCCACCGATCAACGCCTGAAACCAGCGAATCAGGCTGCCGCTGGTGGCCATGCATCCATTGGGCAACCAGTGTCCGGGCACGGGATGGGCGTCGAGGTAGAGCCGTTCGTCGACCACACGGGTGTCGCTGGCGACCAGGATGTCGCCGGCGCCGCCCAGCTTGACCAGTGCGTCGCCGGGGCCGTTCACGCCCGCCGCGAACGCCGACAACACGTGGTCGGCGCCACCGACGACCAACGCGGTTCCGGCCGCCAGACCTGTTGAATCCGCTGCGGCTGAACTCAACTCGCCGACCACCGCGCCAGGGGAGTGAACCGGGGGCAGCACGGTGCGATCCAGCTGCGCCGCGCGCAGCACGGGGTCGGCGACGTCGCCGTCGATGGTGGAGAGCCCCGATTCCAGCGCCCAGTTGCGTTCGACGTGGACGTCGGCCCCGAGGGCGGTGAGCACCCAGTCGTAGGAGCCGACGTAGTGCGCGGTGCGGGAGTAGACCTCTGGTTCGTGGGTGCGCAGCCACGCCACGGTGGGGGCCACGGACTGCTGGGTAAGGGCGGAGCCGGTCATGCGAACCAGGTCGACGTCGGCCAGGGCCCGTGCGAGCTCGGCGACTTCGCGGGTCGCCCTGGCGTCGTTCTGCAGTATCGCGCGGCGCAGGGGGCGGCGGTGGTCGTCCAGCGCCACGACGGCGGGAACCATGCCGGATACCGCGACCGCCACCACCGACTCGCGGCGAATGTCGCCCGACTGCAGCACTTCCCGGATGGACTCGACGACGTTGGCGTGCCACTGGTCGGTGTCGGCTTCGGCGAAGCCGGGACCGGGGGAGTGGAGCGTGGTCTCGCGCACGGCCTGGGCGACGATGCCGCGCTCGGTGTCGAACAGCACGGTCTTGGTGCCCGTGGTGCCGACGTCGACCCCAATGGTGTAGGTGCTCACTGGTTTTCGGCCCGACCCGTCTCGGCGTCGACGCCGGCCACGCAGATCACGTCGACGCCAGCCGCCCGCGCGGCGACCAGCGCGGGATGCTGCGGGTCGCCGTCGGTGATGAGGACGTCGATCTCGGACAGCGCGGCGATGCTGGTGAAGGTGACCCTGCCGAGCTTGCTGCGGTCGGCGGCGACGATGACGCGGTCGGCCCGACTGCTTGCCGCACGCTTCACCCTGCTGTCGGCCTGGTGGTAGTCCGAGATGCCTCGAAGTCCGTCGATGCCGGCCACGCCCATCACGAACGTGTCGCAGTTGTAGTTGGACAGGGTGTCCTCGGCCGCCGGACCGATGAGGCTGAGTTCACCGGGGCGCAGTTCGCCGCCGGTCAACACGACGGTGGTGTTCTCCTCGTCGACCAGTTCCAGCGCGGCCAGCACGCTGGGTGTCAGCACCGTCAACTCGAGCTGTCGTCCTCGCAGCGACTGCGCAACGGCTAGGGCGGTGCTTCCCGAGTCCAGGATCAGGGTCTCCCCACGACTGACGAGATCGGCTACCGCATCGGCGATGTGGCGTTTCTCCTCCGCGGCGTCGGCGACCCGGGTCTCGAAGGCGGGTTCGGTGTCCTTGCCCTTCAAGGCGATGGCGCCGCCGACGACGCGGCGGACCACCCCCAGGGTCTCCAGTGCCTCCACGTCGCGTCGGATCGTCATCTCGGAGACGTCGAAGTCGACGGCGAGGTCGGCGTAACCGACTTCGCCGTCGGCGCGGACACGCTCCTCGATGCGGCTCCGGCGCGTCTTCGCATCCATGATCACGCAACGGCCGTGTGTGGAAAATTCACAGCTCTGATCTCCGAATTCAAGGTGAGGCGGGTGCCGTGCCGGCAGGTGGTGTGAATTTACAACACAAACGTGTGGAGTGCCCACATTTCGCGACAGTCGGGTCGGAAAGCGTGGGCGCGAGCTACCGTGCGCTCGTGCTGCACTTGCGCGTCATCGCACCCGAGGACCTACGCGGCGACGTGATCGACATTCTCCGGGGCGAGGTCGGCGTGGCCAATCTGCTGCTGCACCCCGGGGCCGCGCTGGACCCCGTCGGCGACGAGATCACCGCCGACGTCGCGCGGGAATGCGCCAACGGCCTGATCCGCCAACTCAAGGCGCTCGACGTCCAGCATCGCGGCGCGATCACCCTGGAAGTGCTCGACACGGTGCTGTCCACCCGCGCGCACCGGGCCGAGGACGAAGCGGTCGGAGATGCGGCCGACGCCCTGGTGTGGGACGAGCTGATCGGACGCACTCGAGAGGAATCCTCCCTGTCGGTAACCTTCGTGCTGTTCTTGACCCTGGCCTGTCTGCTCACTGCCGTCGGCGTGGTGACCGACTCCACGGTGACGGTCGTCGGAGCGATGGTGCTCGGACCCGAGTTCGGGCCGCTGGCAGCGCTTTCCGTGGCGCTGGTGCAACGCCGGGGAAACCTGGCAAGGCGTGCCGCGACCGCCCTCGTCGTGGGGTTCCCCATCGCCATGGGCGTCACCGCCCTGGCCACCATGGCCGCCGAGGCGTTCGGTTGGTTGACCCTGGACAGCGTGCAGCACGTCAGCGAGGTCGACTTCATCTTCGAGGTCGGGCCCATCTCCTTCGTGGTGGCGCTGCTGGCCGGCGCGGCAGGCATGCTGTCGCTGGTCTGGGCCAAGGCGACCGGACTCGTCGGCGTGTTCATCTCCGTCTACACCGTGACCGCAGCCGGATTCGCAGTCGTCGCCGCCACGGTCGGCGCATGGGACGTCGCCGCGAAGTCGGCTCTGCAGCTCGTGGTGAACCTCGTCGGCATCGTCGTCGCCGGAGTCCTCGTTCTCGTCGTGCGGCCCAAGGGCACCTCGATGTCGCGCGTCGCCCGCGCGTGAGCTGACCCCTTCGGCGATGCACCCCCCAGCCGGGTGTGGTGGGATCAACGCCTATGGGAATCAAGGTGGGGCTGGAGCATCGCACCAGTTACACGTTCGACCGGCTGGTGAAAGTCCATCCACACGTCGTCCGTTTGCGTCCGGCGCCTCATTCGCGCACTCCGATCGAGGCGTATTCGCTGCAGGTCGAACCCGCCGACCACTTCGTCAACTGGCAGCAGGATGCATTCGGCAACTTCCTGGCCCGGCTGGTGTTTCCCGACCGCACCCGCGAGCTGACGATCACCGTCGGCCTCATCGCCGACCTCAAGGTCATCAACCCCTTCGACTTCTTCATCGAGGAATGGGCCGAGACGTGGCCCTTCTCGTACCCCAAGGCGCTGCTGGAGGATCTCGAGCCGTACCTCCGGCCGGTCGACGAGGACGGCGAGGGGTCCGGCCCCGGTGAGCTGACGCAGGATTGGGTCAAGAACTTCAGCGTGCGTCCCGGCACCCGCACCATCGACTTCCTCGTCGCCCTCAACGGCGCGATCAACGCCGACGTGGGCTACAGCGTCCGCATGGAAGCCGGGGTTCAGACGCCCGATCACACGCTGCGGACCGCCATCGGCTCCTGCCGCGACTCGGCCTGGCTCATGGTGTCGGTGCTTCGTCAGATGGGCCTGGCCGCCCGCTTCGTCTCCGGGTACCTGGTTCAGCTCACCTCCGACGTCAAGGCGCTCGACGGTCCGTCGGGACCGGCGGCGGACTTCACCGACCTGCACGCCTGGACCGAGGTCTACATCCCGGGTGCCGGCTGGATCGGCCTGGACCCGACGTCGGCGCTGTTCGCCGGGGAGGGCCACATTCCTCTCTCGGCGACGCCGCACCCGGCGTCGGCCGCGCCGATCAGCGGGGCCACCGACCCGTGCGGGGTGACCCTCGACTTCTCCAACGTCGTGACCCGGGTTCACGAAGACCCTCGCGTGACGCTGCCCTATACCCCGGCGGCCTGGGATTCGATCCTCGAGCTGGGAGCCGCCGTCGACGCGCGCATGGCCGCTGCCGACGTGCGCCTGACCATGGGCGGTGAACCGACGTTCGTCTCCGTCGACGACCAGGTGGCGCCCGAGTGGACGACCGACGCCGACGGACCGCACAAGCGCGAGCGTGCCTCCGCGCTGGCTGCCCGGCTCAAGGAGATCTGGGCACCGCAGGGCGTGGTGCAGCGCTCGCAGGGCAAGTGGTACCCGGGCGAACCCCTGCCGCGCTGGCAGATCATGCTGCACTGGCGCGCGGACGGAAAGCCGTTGTGGACCAACGCGGCACTGCTGGCCGACCCGTGGGCAGAGACCGCCGCCGAACCGGTTCCGTCCGATTCGGCCAAGCGGGTCCTCGGTGCCTTGGCCGCCGGCCTCGGCCTGCCCGACACCCAGGTGCGCCCCGCCTACGAGGACGCCCTCGCCAGGCTGGCCACCGCGGTGCGTCAGCCCGCAGGCGAACCCGTCGGTGCCGACGACGACTTGGCCGCCGACACGCCCGAGGCAAGGGCTGAATTGCTGGCCCGACTCGACGAGTCGGTCACCGAACCCAGCGCCTACGTGCTGCCGCTGCATCGCCGCGAGGACGACACCGGCTGGGCCAGCGCGGACTGGCAGCTCCGGCGCGGACGCATCGTTCTGCTGGCCGGTGATTCGCCCGCCGGGCTGCGGCTGCCGCTGGACGCCATCAGCTGGAAGCCACCCCGGGCCGCCCTCGACGCCGACCCGCTCGCCGCCCGCGGCGAGCTCCCCGACGGCCCGGACGGGGAGGACGCCGAGGGCGCCGAGATCGAGGAGGCCGGCGGCGCGCCGATCACCGCCATGGTCGCCGAGGTCCGCGACGGCGTGCTGTACGTCTTCCTCCCTCCCACCGAGGAACTCGAACACTTCGTCGACGTCGTGACCCGACTGGAGGCCGCTGCCGCCGAGGCCGGCTGTCCGTTGGTACTCGAGGGCTACGGCCCCCCGGCCGACGCGCGACTGACGTCGATGTCGGTGACGCCCGACCCGGGTGTCATCGAGGTCAACGTCGCCCCCACCGCCAGCTTCGCCGAGCAGCGCGCCCAGCTCGAAACCCTCTACGAACAAGCACGACTGGCCCGCCTGTCGACGGAGTCCTTCGACGTCGACGGCACCCACGGCGGCACCGGCGGCGGCAACCACATCACCCTCGGCGGCATCAGTCCCGCCGAGTCGCCGATGCTGCGCCGCCCCGACGTGCTGGTGTCGATGCTCACCTACTGGCAGCGCCACCCCGCCCTGTCCTACCTGTTCTCCGGACGCTTCATCGGCACCACCTCCCAAGCGCCGCGGGTCGACGAGGGACGCACCGAGTCGCTCTACGAGCTGGAGATCGCGTTCGCCGAGATCGACCGGCTGACGCGGGAAGTCGAGACTGACTCCCCGTGGGTCGTCGACCGCGCCCTCCGCCACCTCCTCACCGACATCACCGGCAACACCCACCGCGCCGAATTCTGCATCGACAAGCTCTACAGTCCCGACAGTGCCCGCGGGCGGCTGGGGCTGCTCGAACTCCGTGGTTTCGAGATGCCACCGCACTTCCAGATGGCCATGGTGCAGTCGCTACTGGTGCGCTCGCTGGTGTCCTGGTTCTGGGATCAACCCCTTCGGGCCCCGCTGATTCGGCACGGGGCCAACTTGCATGGCCGATACCTGTTGCCGCACTTCATCATTCAAGACATCGCCGACGTGGCGGCGGACCTTCGCGCCCACGGCATCGCCTTCGACACCAGCTGGCTGGACCCGTTCACCGAGTTCCGCTTCCCGCGCGTGGGCACCGCGGTGTTCGACGGCGTCGAGATCGAGCTGCGCGGCGCGATCGAACCGTGGAACGTCCTGGGGGAGGAGTCCACCGCCGGCGGCACCGCCCGCTACGTCGACTCGTCGGTCGAACGTCTGCAGGTTCGCCTCATCGGGGCCGACCGTGAGCGCTACGTCGTCACCGCCAACGGCCACCCCGTCCCGCTGCTGGCGACCAACAGTGGGGACGTTCAGGTCGGCGGGGTGCGGTACCGCGCCTGGCAGCCGCCCAGCGCGCTGCACCCCACCATCACCGTCGACGACCCGCTGCGCTTCGAGCTCGTCGACGTCGCCTCCGGGACCTCGCGCGGCGGGTGCACCTATCACGTGAGCCATCCCGGCGGCCGGTCCTACGACCACCCACCCGTCAACGCCGTCGAAGCCGAATCTCGGCGCGGCCGACGGTTCGAGGCCACCGGATTCACTCCCGGACACGTCGACGTGTCCGACATCCGGGAGAAGCAGGCCCGTCAGTTCACCGACGCGGGCGCGCCGGGCATCCTCGACCTTCGTCGGGTGCGTACCGTGCTGCGGTGATGGTCCTACGCACCGACGGCCCCCCGGAGCCCACATCCGCCGTCACCCTGGTGGCCAAGTACCGCGCTGCTCGCGCGCAGGAGTCCTTGTTCGACGACCGCACCGGCAACGCCAGCAGCTACGACGAGTTCGTCGACCCGTCCGGTACCGTCCGGCCGGCCTGGCGGGAGTTGGCCGAGTGCGTGGCCGACCGCGGACCATACGGCCTGGACCGGCTGCGGTCTGTGGTCAGCAGCCTCGTCGACGCCGACGGCATCACCTTCGTCCAGGTCGACCCCGCGGCGGTCGGCGACGCCGTCACCCATGGCGACGGCACCCAGGTTCCCGGCCCGTGGCTTCTGGACCCGCTGCCCGTCGTGGTCTCCTCCTCGGACTGGGAGACCCTGGAAGCCGGTCTGGTGCAACGCTCGCGACTGCTGGACGCGGTGCTGACCGATCTGTACGGCGCGCGCAAGTCGATCACCAGCGGGGTGCTGCCCCCGCAATTGCTGTTCGCCCACCCGGGGTACGTCCGCGCCGCGCGCGGTATCGAGGTACCGGGCAGGCATCAGCTGTTCCTCCACGGCGTCGACGTCAGCCGCGACGAGTGCGGGGAGTTCCGCGTCAACGCCGACTGGACCCAGGCGCCGTCCGGGGCGGGGTACGCCCTGGCCGACCGGCGGGTGGTGGCACACGCGTTTCCCGAACTCTACGAACGCATCGCGCCCCGGCCGGTGTCGCCGTGGGCGCAGGCGCTGCGGCTGGCGCTCATCGACGCCGCACCGGAGTCTGCCGGAGAGCCCGTCGTGGTCGTGCTCAGCCCGGGTACCCATTCCGAGACGGCGTTCGACCAGGCCTACCTCGCCAGCGTGCTCGGCTTCCCGCTGGTCGAGAGCGCCGACCTCGTGGTCCGCGACGGCAAGCTGTGGATGCGGTCGCTGGGCACGCTCAAGCGCGTCGACGTGGTGTTGCGCCGCGTCGACGCCGCCTACGCCGATCCGCTGGATCTGAGGGCCGATTCACGCCTCGGCGTGGTCGGGTTGGTCGAGGTGCTGCGACGTGGGGCGGTCACCGTGGTCAACACCCTGGGCAGTGGGATCCTGGAAAGTCCTGGGCTGCAACGCTTTCTGCCGGAGCTGGCCGAGCTGCTCGTCGGTGAGACGCCGCAGCTCGGCGCGGCGCCGATGTACTGGGGCGGCGTCGACGTGGAGCGCTCGCATCTGCTGAGTCACCTTTCGGCGCTGCTGATCCGGCCGGTGACCGGTGGCGAGCCAATCGTCGGACCCATGCTGTCCGCAGGCGAGCGCGACGCGCTGGCGGCGCGGATCGCCGCCACACCATGGCAGTGGGTAGGCCAGGAGCTCCCTCGATTCGCCTCGGCGCCCACCGCGCACTCGCCCAACGGAATGTCCCCTGCCAACACCGGGATGAGGTTGTTCACCGTCGCGCAGCGCGGCGGTTACGCCCCGATGCAGGGTGGCTTGGGCTACCTGCTGGAGCCGGGCAACGCGGCCTACCGGATGAACACCCTTGCCGCCAAGGACGTCTGGGTGCGCTCGCCGACGCGGGTGATCGCCGAGCGGACGCCTGCCCCCGCGGTCGACCTGCCCGCGATCACCCCGAGCCCGACCCGTGCGGTCAGCTCGCCGCGCGTCCTGTCGGATCTCTTCTGGCTCGGCCGGTACGGTGAGCGCGCCGAGAACATGGCCCGGTTGCTGGGCGTCACCCGCGAGCGGTACCACGAATTCCGTTATCGCCAAGACGTTCCCGACAGTGAATGCGTGCCCGTGCTGCTGACCGCTCTGGGGCGCATCACCGGCACCGATACCGGAGCCGCCGGTGACGCCGCCGAGATGATCGCCATCGCGCCGACGACGCTGTGGTCACTGACCGCGGACCGACGCCGGGCCGGATCACTGGCCCAGTCGGTGGAGCGGCTGGGGTCGGCCGCCCGGTCGGTTCGCGACCAGATGTCGCACGACACCTGGATGGTGCTCGCCGCGGTCGACCGTGCCGTGCTTCGGCACTCGTCGACGCCGCCGGATTCCCACACCGAGGGCGACGGTTATCTGGCCACCGCGCACAGTCAGACGCTGGCGGGCATGCTCGCGATGTCCGGCGTGGCAGCCGAATCGATGGTCCGCGACGTCGGCTGGACCATGATGGACATCGGCAAGCGGATCGAACGCGGCATCTGGCTGGCCGCGCTCATGCGCTCGACCCTGACGACGGTGCGCAGCCCCGGCGCCGAGCAGACGATCACCGAGTCGACGTTGGTGACGTGCGAGTCGTCGGTCATCTACCGTCGGCGCACCCTGGGCAAGGTGAGCGTCGCCGCCGTGGCCGATCTGCTGCTGTTCGACGGCGAGAACCCGCGCTCGCTGGCCTACCAATTCGAACGGCTGCGGGTGAATCTCAAGGCGCTGCCGTCGTCCTCGGGATCCACCGGCCCCGAACGTCTCGTCGACGAGGTGGCGGCGCGGCTGCGGCGGCTGGACCCCGCCGACCTCGAGGAGGTCGCCGACGGCACCCGCCCCGAGCTCGACAGCCTGCTCGGCGGCATCCACGACGACCTGCGGGAGCTGTCCCGCCGCATCACCGCGACGCATCTGTCGCTGCCCGGTGGCATGCAACCGATCTGGGGTCCCGACGAACGACGGGTCATGCCGTGACCGCGACGGTGGGCACCCGGGCCTACGAGATCACCCACCGGACGATGTACCACTATTCCGACGACGTGACGAGCTCGTACGGTCGGGGTTTCCTGACCCCGCGGGACTCGTCACGGCAGCGATGCCTGTCGCACGAACTGCTGATCGACCCCGAGGCGGAGGACAGTTCCACGAGCCGCGACGCCTACGGAAACGTGAGCTCGTACTTCCACGTCACCGAACGCCACCGGGCGCTGACCATCACCAGCCATTCGGTGGTGGAGGTCGACCCGCCGCCTGCCGAGCTGTACTCCGGGGGCTCGGCGCTCGCGCCGTGGGAGATCTCCCGGCCGGTGGGCACCGAGGGCGCGCTGGCCGTCGAGTTCACCCTGGACCTGCAGAAGCCCGAGATCACCGATGCCGTTCGCGACTACGCCGCACCCAGTTTCGAGCCCGGGCGACCGCTGATCGAGGTGCTGCGCGATCTGAACGCCAGGATCAACCGCGACTTCACCTACCGGTCGGGTTCGACGACCGTGTCCACCCGGGTGGCCGAAGTTTTGGTGGCCCGCGAAGGGGTATGTCAGGACTTCGCCAGGCTCGCGATCGCTTGCCTGCGCTCCAACGGTCTGGCCGCCAGTTACGTCTCTGGCTATCTCGCGACGGACCCACCCCCTGGAAGGGAACGCATGGTCGGGATCGACGCGACGCACGCCTGGGCGTCGGTGTGGACACCGCAGAATCAATGGTTTGGTTTCGACCCCACCAACGACGCTCTGGTCGACGAACGCTACGTGGTCGCAGGTTTCGGCCGCGACTACGTGGACGTGCCGCCGCTGCGCGGCATCATCTACACCGACTCGGAGAGCAGCAAGATCGACGTGTCGGTCGACGTGGCTCCCCTGACCAGGGATGTGGCCGGTGCGTGACTTCATCTGCCCGAACTGCGGGCAGCACTTGGCGTTCGAGAACTCGGTGTGCCTGTCGTGCCGCAGCCGGTTGGGGTTCTCCCTCGACCAGATGGCCTTCCTGGTCATCGCGAGCGGTGAAGAAAGCGAACACGGTGGCGCCGTCGACGCCAGCGAGTATCGGTTGTGCGCCAATCTGCATGCCGCCGAATGCAACTGGCTGGTGAAGGTGGCTCCCGTGCCGCAGCTGTGCACCTCGTGCGCACTGACGCGGATGCGCCCCAACGACGCCGACACACCGGCCATGGCGGCCTTCGCCGTCGCCGAGAAGGCCAAGCGCCGGCTGATCGTCGAACTCGTCGACCTCAAGCTGCCCATCGTCGGACGCGACGTCGACCCCAACTTCGGCTTGGCCTTCGACCTGCTGTCCAGCGAGTTCGAGAAGGTGTTCACCGGGCACGAGAACGGTGTCATCACCCTCGACCTCGCCGAGGGCGACGACGTACACCGCGAGCAGTTGCGGATCGCGATGGCCGAACCGTATCGCACGCTGCTCGGGCACTTTCGCCACGAAATCGGCCATTACTACTACTACCGACTCGTCGGTGTGGCGTCGGAGTACGAAGAGCGGGCCCGAGAACTGTTCGGCGACGCCGAGTCCGACTACCAAGCGGCGCTGGACCGGCACTACAGCGAGGGCGCACCCGCCGGCTGGGAACGCGACTTCGTGTCGTCCTACGCCACCATGCATCCGGCCGAGGACTGGGCGGAGACCTTTGCGCACTACCTGCACATCCGCGACACCCTCGACACCGCCGCGGCATTCGGCTTCGCCCCGGCCGGAGCGACGTTCGAGCGACGCAACCTGGGCCCCAGCGGCTTCGACTCGATCATCGACCTGTGGCTGCCGCTGTCGTGGGCGCTGAACATGGTCAACCGGTCGATGGGTCACGACGATCTCTACCCGTTCGTGTTGCCGGCCAAGGTGTTGGAGAAGATGCGCTTCATCCACACGGTGATCGACGAGGTCACCTCCGACCCGGCGAAGCTGGCCGCGGCCAGGGGTGTCGACTAACGCCCAACCAGCCCACCGTCGATCAGGCTGCGTGCCGTGTCGACCAGGGTGTCGGCCACCGGGCGCGGGTGCCAGCCCAGCAGCTCGGTCGCCTTGATGGCGTCGATGCGCTTGGGTTCGCCGAGCAGTCCGGCGAGTTCTCGTAGTGCCGGGACGACCCGAGCCCCCGTGCGCACCAACCAGTCTGGTGCCGTGTGGCGTGGCACGCGTCGGCCGTCGGGACCGAGGTGGGCGCGCAACGTCGCCGCGGTCTCGGGGAACGACACGGGTTGACCGGCCGCGGCCAGGAAACGTTCGCCGACGGCGCGCGGATCGTGCAGCGCCTTGACGTGTAGGTCGGCGACGTCGCGGACGTCGACCACCGCGAATGACGCGCGGGGTAGCAACGGCGGCCGACCCTCGAGGAGCTCCTTGACGATCCGAACCGAGGTGGCGAGGTCGGTGCCGAGCACCGGTCCGAAGATGCCCACCGGGTTGACCACCGTCAGGTCGAGGTCGTGAGCGGCGGCGAACTTCCAGGCGTCCCGCTCGGCCAGCGTCTTGGACTTGACGTAGGGCGAGTTCGGCGCGGTGGGATCGGTCCAGTCGGTCTCGTCGTAGGGCGCGCCAGACGGTTTGGGGCTGTAGCCGACCGCCGCGAACGACGACGTGAGGACCACCCGCCGGATCCCGACGGCATTCGCGGCGCGCAGCACGCGCAGGGTGCCCTCCCGTGCCGGGACGATCACGTCGTCCTCGTTCTCCGGCTGTCGAGCGGGGAACGGCGACGCGACGTGCAGGACCGCGTCGCAGCCCGCCACGGCCACGGTCCAGCCGTCGTCGGTGGTCAGATCGGCGACCGCGACCTCGTCCGCCGCCCGTACCTCGGCGTTGCGGCCGGGGGAGCGGACCGTCGTGCGGACGCGGTATCCGTCTGCCGACAGTCGGCGGATGACGTGTCCGGCAAGGTATCCCGTGCCGCCGGTGACCAGGACCAGCCCTCGATCCTCAGACATCGGTGCTCGCCCCCTCGTCGGCGAGTAGACGGGCACCGAGTTCGAGCACGACGTCGACGATCTCGCGTTCGGCCGCCGTGTCGCCGGCCTCCCTGGCCGCCCACATCCGAGCCTTCGCGGTGACGTAGCTCTCGCGTAACCGAAGCCGGGCGATCTCGTCACGCAGCCGGGCCGCGTGCGCCTCGAACAGCGCGCGTTGGTCGGCGGTCGCGTCGGCGCCGCGCCGGGTGTTGGCGACGTACCGCCTGATGTCGGCGACCGACATGCCGCTTCCGCGAAGGCAGCTCAGCGATTCGACGGTGCCGACCAACTCGGCCGGGTAGCGGCGGTGGCCGCTGCTGGGATCCCTCGGCACGGCCTCGATGAGACCGATGCGTTCGTAGTACCGCAGGGTGGACTCGGCCAGGCCGGTGCGGCGCGAGACTTGCTGAATGGTCAGGTCGCGATCGGCCGTCGCGACGGCGTCGGTGGTCATGGCCCCACTCTGCCGAACTTCAAGCGCTTCAAGTCAAGTCTCGGTCACCGATCGGTTACGGCGTCGGCGCGGCAGCCTCAGGAGGCCGGCATCATTCCTAGGCTCGGCTCCGTGAACGACAGATACGGCTCCGACATCCTGTCCCGAGATCCGCACGCCGCGCGGCGGGTGCGCTCCACCGAAATGGCGGCCGACGTCGGCCTCGTGGTCGAGGACGTCGAAACCGGCTACGTCGGAGCCATCGTGGCTGTCGAGTACGGCCGGATGGTGCTTGAGGACTTCGACGGTCACCGACGACCCTTCACGGTCGGACCCGGATACCTGGTCGACGGCAAGCCGGTGATCCTCACCCCGCCCAAGGCCACTGCGCCCGCCGCACCCACCCGCACGGCGTCCGGTTCGGTCGCCGTCACGCACGCCCGCGCGCGCACCGCCCGCGCCAGCCGCATCTACGTCGAGGGTCGCCACGACGCCGAACTGGTCGAGCAGGTGTGGGGCGCCGACCTCCGCATCGAGGGCGTCGTCGTCGAATATCTCGGCGGCGTCGACGATCTCGCCACCATCGTCGCCGACTTCGACCCGGGTCCCGCCCGTCGGCTCGGCGTCCTCGTCGACCACCTCGTCGCCGGCTCGAAGGAAGCCCGGATCGCCGAGGCCGTCCGGCGGGGCCGCGGTGGTGAGCACACCCTGGTCGTCGGCCACCCCTACGTCGACGTGTGGCAAGCAGTGAAGCCCGCCCGGCTCGGTC
Organism: Mycobacterium yunnanensis; assembly: GCF_025823185.1. Classification (GTDB taxonomy): domain Bacteria; phylum Actinomycetota; class Actinomycetes; order Mycobacteriales; family Mycobacteriaceae; genus Mycobacterium; species Mycobacterium yunnanensis. Next base: position 235,782 of record NZ_JACKVK010000011.1, on the reverse strand, counting down.
TGAAGCAGTGGCCCGTCATACCCCGGCACGTCGAGTGGAAGCACGGCATCTGCGACGCGCTGGGCTGGCCGCACGCCACCCAGGCCGACATCGCGAATGCGTGGCGTCGCATTCGCGGCACGGTGCGCGACTGGAACGACCTGGAGCCCGCCTTGATCGGCCGCGTCGAGGAGTTGATCGACTTCGTCACCACTGATTAGTGGTGGACGTCGATCTTGAAATGCGCGATCATCCGTGGCATGTCGCTGCCTCCGCCGCTGCCGCCCGAGCCCAATCAGCCCTACCCGGGGTCCAATCCGCCGTACCCGCCGCCGCCTCCACCGCCGTACGGCGGCTACCCACCGCCGCCCTACCCGGGGCAGTACGGGGTGGACGCCTGGGGTAGGCCGCTGTCGGACAAGAGCAAGCTGGTCGCCGGGCTGCTGCAGCTGTTCCTGGGCACCTTCGGCATCGGGCGGTTCTACCTGGGCTACAACGGGATCGCCGTCGCGCAGCTCGCGGTGAGCCTGCTGACCTGCGGCATCGGTGCCATCTGGCCGTTCGTCGACGGCATCCTCATCCTGGTGGGCAAGGTCCCGGACCCACAGGGCCGGCCACTGCGCGACTGACGCCGGTGACAGGCGACGTGGTAAGCCTGTCCCGTGGCCGATGGTCTGTTCGACGTGGTGTCCGACCCGGGAGACGGTGAGGGCATTCCCGGTGGTGGACCGTCGGCCCCGCTGGCGGTGCGGATGCGGCCCGCCTCGCTCGACGAGGTCGTTGGTCAGGATCACCTGCTGCGCGACGGTTCACCTCTGCGACGGCTGGTCGACGGTTCCGGCGCGGCGTCGGTCATCCTCTACGGTCCGCCCGGCACCGGGAAGACGACACTGGCGTCGCTGATCTCCCAGGCGACGGGGCGTCGATTCGAGGCCCTCTCGGCGCTGTCGGCAGGGGTCAAGGACGTCCGGGCGGTAATCGACGTGGCCCGTCGCGCCGCGGTGCACGGCAAGCAGACCGTTCTCTTCATCGACGAGGTCCACCGGTTCTCCAAGACCCAGCAGGACGCCTTGCTGGCGGCCGTGGAGAACCGCGTCGTGCTCCTGGTGGCGGCGACCACGGAGAATCCGTCGTTCTCCGTGGTGGCGCCGCTGCTGTCACGGTCGTTGATCCTGCAGTTGCAGCCGTTGGGCGCCGACGCCGTGCGCACGGTGGTCGAACGCGCCGTCGCCGATCCGCGCGGCCTCGACGGCTCGGTGACCGTCGAGCCCGACGCGGTCGAACTCCTCGTCCAACTCGCCGCGGGCGACGCCCGCCGGGCCCTGACCGCCCTCGAGGTCGCGTCGGAGACGGCCGGGGTGGCGGGATCGGTGACCGTCGAGGTGGTCGAACAGTCGCTGGACAAGGCCGCCGTGCGCTACGACCGCGACGGCGACCAGCACTACGACGTGGTCAGCGCCTTCATCAAGTCGATTCGCGGCTCCGACGTCGACGCCGCACTGCACTACCTGGCCCGCATGCTGACCGCGGGCGAGGACCCCCGTTTCATCGCCCGACGGCTGACGATCCTGGCCAGCGAGGACGTCGGGATGGCCGACCCGACGGCGCTGCTGACGGCCGTGGCCGCCGCGCAGACCGTCGCGCTCATCGGCATGCCCGAGGCGCAGCTCACGCTCGCCCACGCGACCGTGCACCTGGCGACCAGCCCGAAGTCCAACGCGGTGACGACCGCGCTGGGGGCGGCGATGGGCGACATCAAGGCGGGCAAGGCGGGATTGGTGCCGCCGCACCTGCGCGACGGTCACTACTCGGGGGCCGCGGCGCTGGGCAACGCCCAGGGCTACGTGTACCCCCACGACGATCCCGATGGGATTGTGGCGCAACAGTATGCGCCCGACGACCTGGTCGGCGTCGACTACTACCGGCCGACCACCCACGGCGCGGAGCGCGACATCGCCGGGCGCCTCGACAAGCTACGGGCCATCCTCCGCCGGCGGCGTTAGACCCCGAAACGCACTCAGGGCTGCGATCTTCGCGGATCGCAGCCCTGAGTTCTCGGGGGACTAGCGGCGCAGCGCGCCCGTGCGGCGCCGGCCCATGAGGCTGGCCACCAGGGCGACGCCGACCGCGGCGACGACGACCTGGACAAGCAGCTCCATCCAGTCGATGCCGTTGGTGGCGGTCGGGATGCCGAGCTGGCGGGCGAGCCAGGTGCCGATCAGTGCCGACACGATGCCGACGCCGATGGTGACGAGCAAACCGATGGGCTGCTTGCCGGGGAGGACCAGTCGTCCCAGCAGGCCGATGATGAGGCCGATGACGATGGCGGTGATGATGCCGGTGGGGGTCATGGGAGGTCACTTTCGTCGAGGGGTACGAGGTGCGTTGAGCTGGAAGGGAAGTACCCCCGGGGGGCGCGAATAAACGTCGCCGTGAATAACGGTGCGACGTAACCTCGGGTGGTGAACTCGAAAGTCATCGACGTCGACACCTCGCGCCGCCGCACCGTGGACCTCACCGACGACGTGCGGTCGTTTTGCGCGTCCAGAGGGGACGGGCTGTGCAACGTCTTCGTGCCGCACGCCACGGCCGGCGTCGCGATCCTCGAGACCGGTGCCGGCTCGGACGCCGACTTCGTCGACGCCTTGGAGCGACTGCTGCCCCGCGACGACCGCTACCGCCACGCGCACGGCTCGCCGGGCCACGGTGCCGATCACGTGCTGCCGGGCCTCGTCCCGCCGTCGGTGACGATTCCGGTCCAGGGTGGCGAACCGCTGCTCGGCACGTGGCAGAGTGTCGTGCTCGTCGACTTGAACGTCGACAACCCGCGGCGCTCGGTGCGCATCAGCTTCGTGGCGGGCTGAGCCGCGCCCTCGCAGAGTTGATCGTGATGGGCCGGTAGTGTGATGCGGTCGAGAATCGGCATCGGGCAAGACACCACGTAATCAAGGGACGGCAGCACGTGCAGACACACGAGATCAGGAAGCGCTTCCTCGATCACTTCGTGAACGCGGGTCACACCGAGGTGCCGAGCGCATCGGTCATCCTCGACGATCCGAACCTGCTGTTCGTCAACGCGGGCATGGTCCAGTTCGTGCCCTACTTCCTGGGTCAGCAGAAACCGCCGTGGAATCGGGCGACCAGCGTCCAGAAGTGCATCCGTACCCCGGACATCGACGAAGTCGGCATCACCACCCGCCACAACACGTTCTTCCAGATGGCCGGCAACTTCTCCTTCGGTGACTACTTCAAGAAGGGCGCCATCGAGTTCGCCTGGACGCTGCTGACCAATCCTCAGGATCAGGGCGGCTACGGCTTCGACCCCGAAACCCTTTGGGCGACGGTCTATCTCGACGACGACGAGGCAATCAGTCTGTGGCAGGAGGTCGCCGGACTGCCGCTGGAGCGCATCCAGCGTCGCGGCATGGCCGACAACTACTGGTCGATGGGCATCCCCGGGCCGTGCGGGCCGTCCTCGGAGATCTACGTCGACCGCGGACCCGAATACGGCGTCGACGGCGGCCCCGAGGCCAACGAGGACCGCTACATCGAGATTTGGAATCTCGTCTTCATGCAGAACGAACGCGGCGAGGGCACCGGCAAGTCCGACTTCGAGATCCTCGGCCCGTTGCCGCGCCAGAACATCGACACCGGCATGGGCGTCGAACGCGTCGCCTGCCTGCTGCAAGGCGTGGACAACGTCTACGAGACCGACTTGATGCGGCCCACCATCGACCTCGTCGCCGGAATCGCCCCGCGCGGGTATGGGGCAGGCAATCACGCGGACGACGTCCGCTACCGAATCATCGCCGACCACAGCCGCACCGCGGCGATCATCATCGGCGACGGCGTGACCCCCGGCAACGACGGTCGCGGGTACGTGCTGCGGCGGTTGCTGCGACGGGTCATCCGCTCGGCGAAGCTCCTTGGCGTCGACACCCCGGTCATGGGTGACCTGATGGCATGCGTCCGCGACGCCATGGGTCCCTCCTACCCCGAACTCGTCACGGACTTCGACCGGATCAGTCGGATCGCCATCGCCGAGGAGACGGCGTTCAATCGCACGCTGGCCTCCGGATCGCGACTCTTCGACGATGCGGCGAAGTCCACCAAGACATCCGGGCTCTCCGTGCTGTCCGGCGCCGACGCGTTCGCGCTGCACGACACCTACGGCTTCCCGATCGAACTGACCTTGGAGATGGCCGCCGAGACCGGGCTGACAGTCGACGAGGAGGGCTTCCGCGGCCTGATGGCCGAGCAGCGTCAGCGCGCGAAGGCCGACGCCGCCGCCCGCAAGCATGCCCATGCCGACCTGTCGGCGTACCGCGAACTCGTCGACGCCGGTGCCACCGAATTCACCGGTTTCGACGAGTTGTCCTCCGAGGCAAGGGTTCTCGGCATCTTCGTCGACGGCAGGCGAGTGCCGGTGGTGGCGCACGGGGGAGAGGGCGAGCGCGTCGAACTCGTCCTGGACCGCACTCCGCTCTACGCCGAGTCCGGTGGCCAGATCGCCGACGTCGGCTCGATCACGGGCACGGGCTCCAGCGGCGCCGCCAGGGCCGCCGTCAGCGACGTGCAGAAGATCGCGAAGACGTTGTTCGTGCACCGGGTCAACGTCGAATCCGGCGAGTTCGTCGAGGGCGACACCATCGTCGCGAGCGTCGACCCGACGTGGCGCCACGGCGCCACCCAGGGCCACTCCGGCACCCACATGGTGCACGCCGCGTTGCGACAGGTGTTGGGACCCAACGCCGTTCAGGCCGGTTCGCTGAACAGGCCCGGTTACCTCCGCTTCGACTTCAACTGGCAGGGTGCGCTGAGCGACGATCAGCGCGAGCAGATCGAGGTCGTCACCAACGAGGCCGTGCAAGCGGACTACGCGGTCAACACGATGTACACCAAACTGGAGAAGGCCAAGGCGATGGGCGCGATGGCGCTCTTCGGCGAGGCCTATCCCGAGGACGTTCGTCTCGTCGAGATCGGCGGACCCTTCTCCCTTGAACTGTGCGGCGGCACCCACGTGCACAACTCCGCGCAGATCGGACCCGTGACGATCCTCGGCGAATCCTCCGTCGGCTCGGGTGTGCGTCGCGTCGAGGCCTACGTCGGACTCGACTCGTTCCGGTACCTGGCCAAGGAGCGCGCGCTCATGGCAGGCCTGGCGTCGTCGCTGAAGGTGCCGTCGGAGGACGTGCCCGCCCGCGTCGCCACGCTCGTCGAGCGGCTCAAGGTCGCCGAGCGAGAACTCGACCGGGCCCGGCTCGCCGGCGCCCGCGCGGCCGCGGCCGACGCCGCCGCCAGCGCCGAACAGGTGGGTAGGGTTCGTGTCGTGGCTCAGCGCATGACCGGCCTCTCGGCGGCTGACCTGCGCAGCCTCGTCGGCGACGTCAAGGGCAAGCTCGGATCCGAGCCGGGGGTGGTGGCCCTGGTCGCCGAGGGCGAGGGTGACGCGGTCCCGTTCGTCGTCGCCGTCAACCCGGCCGCTCAGGACCTGGGCCTCAACGCTGGAGACCTCGTCAAGGCCCTCGGCGGGCCGCTCAACGGGCGCGGCGGCGGAAAGGCCGACCTGGCGCAGGGCTCGGGCAGCGGAGCGGCGAACGTCGACGCGGCGCTGTCGGCGCTGCTGGCCGAGATCGCCCGGAGCTGACCTCCTTGACCGACACCGACGACCGTCAGCCCGACCGGCCGGGTGGTGACGACCCCGGACGAGGGCGACGGCTCGGCGTCGACGTGGGCACGGTACGCATCGGCGTGGCCACCAGCGACCCCGACGGCATCCTGGCGACGCCGGTCGAGACCGTGGCCCGCGACCGGCGCGACGTCGCAGGCAAGCACATCCGCCGCCTGGTCGTACTCACCGGGGAACTGGACGTCGTGGAGGTCGTGGTCGGCCTGCCCCGCACCCTGGCCGACCGCACCGGCCCCTCGGCGCTGGACGCCATCGCCGTCGCCGACGCGCTCGCGGCGAAGATCGCCCCGATTCCGGTGCGGTTGGCCGACGAGAGACTCACCACCGTCACCGCCCAGAGGTCGCTGCGAGAGGCCGGCATCCGTGCGAAGGGACAGAAATCGATGATCGACCAGGTGGCCGCCGTCGGCATCCTGCAGACCTGGTTGGACCGACGGCGGGACGTCCTCGCCAAGAGCAGCGGAGCAACCGATGCCTGACGACTGGGGCCGCGACCGCCCGGCCCCCGAAGCGGTGGGGCGGCCACGCCGGACGATGAGCCGCACCGAACGCGCGCGCGCCAACCGCAACCGGCGACGGCGTCGCAACCTGACCGTGCTCTCGGTGCTGGTGCTCGTCGCCGTGATCGTCGGCGCCGGCCTGCTCGGCTCCAAGGTGTGGCACGGATTGTTCGGTGGTACGCCCAGCGACTACTCGGGTGACGGGGTCAAGGACGTCGTGGTGCAGGTGCACACCGGTGACACCACCACCGCCATCGGCAAGACCCTGCAGGACGGCGGCGTGGTCGCGACGTCGCAGGCCTTCGTCGACGCCGCCGCGGGCAACGCGTCCATTTCGGCAATCCAGCCGGGGTTCTACAAGGTGCGCACCGAGATCCCGGCCGCCAACGCCGTCACCCGGCTCGCCGATCCCCAGAACCGGGTCGGCCGCTTCACGATCCCCGAGGGCCGCCAACTCGACGACATCGCCGACGTGAAGTCCGGCGCCGTCACCAAGGGCGTCTTCTCGCTGATCGCCGACGCCACGTGCGTCGACCTGGACGGGGACCGCACGTGCGGTGTGACCGCGGGGGACCTGAAGAACGCCGCGGGCGCCGCCGATCTCGCATCCCTGGCGATTCCCGCGTGGGCCGCCGATCCCGTCAAGGCGATGGGACGGGACCACCGTCGCATCGAGGGTCTGATCGCACCGGGTACCTGGAACATCGACCCGTCGGCCCCGGCCACGGGCATCCTGTCGACGCTCATCGGCGCCAGCGTCGCGAACTACGAGCAGAACGGATTGCTGGCCGCGGGCAACGCCGAGAATCTGACGCCCTACCAGGTGCTGATCGTCGCGTCGTTGGTGCAGCGGGAATCCAAGCCGCAGGACTTCGCCAAGGTCGCCAGGGTCATCTACAACCGGTTGATCGCCCCCGACCACCGCAGGCTGGAGTTCGACTCGACGGTCAACTACTCGCTGGATCGTCAAGAGGTCGCCACGACCGATGCCGACCGGGGTAGGAACACTCCCTGGAACACCTATGTGCGAGAAGGGCTTCCGGCCACGCCGATCTGCTCGCCAGGTCAGCCCGCCGTCGCCGCCGCGGAGGACCCCGAGCCGGGGGACTGGCTGTACTTCGTGACCGTCGACATGCAGGGCACCACCTTGTTCACGCGCGACTACCAGCAGCATCTGGCCAACATCGAGGTGGCCCGACGCAACGGTGTGCTCGACAGCGCACGATGACGGCCCGCCGCGCGGCGGTGCTTGGCTCGCCGATCGCGCACTCCCGCTCACCGCAGTTGCACCTGGCTGCCTACCGCGTGCTGGGACTCCTCGACTGGACCTACGAGCGCATCGAGTGCACCGCCGACCAGTTGCCGTCCCTCGTGGGTGGTCTCGGCCCCGAGTGGGTGGGGCTCTCGGTCACGATGCCGGGGAAGTTCGCCGCGCTGCGGTTCGCCGACGAGCGGACCGATCGCGCACACCTCGTCGGCTCCGCCAACACCCTCGTCCGAACCGCCGCGGGCTGGTTGGCCGACAACACCGACGTCGACGGCGTGATCGGCGCCCTGGACGGGCTGGCTCCGTCGTCGGCCGCGGTGCTCGGTTCCGGCGGTACCGCCCCGGCGGCCGTGGTGGCCCTCGCCGAGCTGGGCGCCAGCGACGTCGCCGTCGTCGCGCGCAGTCCCGAGCGGGCAGCGCCCCTCGTCGACCTCGGCACGCGATGTGGCATGACGTCGCACTGGGTCGAGCTGGGCCGGCCGGTGCGCGGCGTCGACGTCGTGGTCAACACGATTCCCGCCGACGTCGCCGCTCGGTTCGTCGACGCCGTCGCGCCGGCTCCGGTGTTGCTCGACGCGATCTACGACCCGTGGCCGACCCCCTTGGCCGCAGCCGTCGCCGACGCCGGAGGCCGCGTCGTCAACGGGTTGGAGATGCTGCTGAACCAGGCGTTCGCCCAAGTGGAGCGGTTCACCGGTCTGCCTGCACCCAAAGAGGCGATGACGGCGGCGCTGGAGCGACCGTAGGCTCGATCGGTGGGGTGGATCGGCCTGGGTGCCGCCGGGGCGTGGCTGATTGCGCTGATCGTGTTCGACGTGACGCAGCGCAGGCTGCCCAACGCCCTCACCCTGCCCGGCGCGGTCGCGGTCCTGACCGTCGCCGCGATCGCGGGACGGGGCCCGGCGGCGGCGGTCGGGGCGCTGGCATTGGCCGCCGTCTATCTGGTTGTGCACCTGGTGGCCCCGGCCGCCATGGGGGGCGGTGACGTCAAGCTGGCGCTCGGCCTCGGCGGGCTGAGCGGTGCGTTCGGCGTCGACGCGTGGGTGCTCGCCGCGGTGGTGGCGCCGCTGCTCACCGCGGTGTGGGGGCTGCTGGTGCTGGCGACCGGGTCGGGGACCAGACACGCCGCGGTGCCCCACGGCCCGTCGATGTGCGTCGCCACCGCGGCTGCGGTCGCACTCGTGCTCACCTAACCTTGACGTCGACCATGCCGACACGCGCCGCGACACCGAGTGACCTGCCCGTCGTCGCCGAGATCTACGCCCACTACGTACTGACCAGCGTCGCGACGTTCGAGCTCGACCCACCCGACGAGCAGGAGTGGCGGCGACGGTTCGACGCCGTCGTCGCGGCCGGGTTGCCGTTCCTGGTCGTCGAGCGCGACGCCGAGGTGCTCGGGTACGCGTACTGCGCACCGTGGAAGACCCGGCCCGCCTACGCCGGCACGGTCGAGGACTCGGTCTACGTCTCGCCGACGGCCGTCGGAACGGGCTGCGGCACCGAGTTGTTGCATGCCCTCCTCGACGCGTGCCGCGCGGCGAGGTTGCGCGAGGTGATCGCCGTCATCGCCGACACCGGTGATCCTGCCTCGGTCGAATTGCACCGCAGGTTGGGTTTCGTCGACGCGGGCCGGCTCGTCGGCGTCGGCGTCAAGCACGGCCGGCGGCTCGACACGTTGCTGTTGCAGTGCAGCCTGGCGTGACGGATTACCTCAGGTCGAGGGCGCCATGGGAAGATGGGCCGCGTGTTGCGATGGACCACAGCTGGTGAATCACACGGCCGAGCACTCGTGGCGATGGTCGAGGGCATGGTGGCCGGCGTCGAGGTCACCACGGCCGACATTGCCGCCGAGCTGAAGCGGCGCCGACTCGGTTACGGCCGCGGCGCCCGGATGAAGTTCGAGGCCGATGCCGTCACGGTGCTGACGGGGGTGCGCCACGGCGTGACGCTCGGCGGCCCGATCGCCGTGGAGATCGGCAACACCGAATGGCCCAAGTGGGAGACCGTGATGGCTCCCGACCCGGTCGAGCAGGCCGACCTCGACGGAGCGCGCAACGCCCCGCTGACCCGCCCGCGCCCCGGACATGCCGACTATGCGGGCATGCTCAAGTACGGCTTCGACGACGCCCGCCCGGTGTTGGAGCGGGCCAGTGCCCGTGAGACCGCCGCCCGGGTGGCCGCGGGCACCGTCGCGCGGGTGTTCCTGCGTCAGGCGCTCGGGGTCGAGGTGCTCTCCCACGTCGTCTCGATCGGTGCGTCGTCGCCCTACCAGGGGCCGTCGCCCCGACCGGCCGACCTCCCTCGCATCGACGACAGCCCCGTGCGCGCGTTCGACGAGTCCGCCGAGTCGGCGATGATCGCCGAGATCGAGGCCGCCAAGAAGGACGGCGACACCCTCGGCGGCGTCGTCGAGGTGGTCGTCGAGGGTCTGCCCATCGGGCTGGGATCCTTCACCAGCGGCGACAACCGTCTGGACAGCCAGCTGGCGGCCGCCGTGATGGGCATTCAGGCCATCAAGGGCGTCGAGATCGGCGACGGCTTCGAGACCGCGCGCCGCCGCGGCAGCGTGGCCCACGACGAGATGTACCCCGGTCCCGACGGCGCGATCCGCTCGACCAACCGGGCCGGTGGGCTCGAGGGCGGCATGACCAACGGTCAGCCGCTGCGGGTGCGCGCGGCGATGAAGCCCATCTCGACGGTGCCCAAGGCGTTGGCCACCGTCGACATGTCCACCGGTGAAGAGGCCGTCGCGATCCACCAGCGGTCCGACGTGTGCGCCGTGCCCGCGGCCGGCGTGGTCGTCGAGTCGATGGTGGCGCTGATCCTCGCGCGGGCCGCCCTCGAGAAGTTCGGTGGCGACTCGCTGGCCGAGACGAAGGCCAACGTCGACGCGTACCTGGGCGGGATCTCGGCACGGGATCGCGCTCGGGCGTCGGGCTGATGGCACCGGTGGCGGTGCTGGTGGGCATGCCCGGATCGGGCAAGTCCACCATCGGGCGCCGCCTGGCCAAGGCGCTCGACGTGCCGCTGCTGGACACCGACGCCAAGATCGTCGAGACCACCGGCCGCTCCATCGCCGACATCTTCGTCGAGGGCGAGGCGGAGTTCCGGCGCATCGAGGCCGACGTGGTGTGCGCCGCGCTCGTCGAGCACGACGGTGTGGTGTCACTCGGCGGTGGCGCGGTCACCACGCCACGGGTGCGCGACGCCTTGGCCGGGCACACCGTCGTCTACTTGGAAATCAGTGCGGCCGAGGGTATTCGGCGGACCTCCGGCGGCACCGCCCGCCCGTTGCTCGCCGGTCGCGACACCGGCGAGCGCTTCCGTGAACTGATGACCCAGCGGGTGCCGTTGTACCGGCAGGTCGCCACGGTGCGCATCAACACCAACCGCCGAAACCCCGGCGCGGTGGTCCGCCAAATCGTGCAGCGGATGGAGTCGGCCAACGGCGACCGCCAGCAGTCGAGGCGTCGCCGCCGGTCGGCGTGGCGCCGACTGCCCACCGTCTTGAATCCAGCACCCACCACCGAGGCGCCGCCCAGTCCCGCGGCGCTCGCCCGTCGAGCAGAGGCGCGTAATGACTGAACCCGTGACCGTCGACGTCCTCGTCGACCGTCCGTACCCCGTGATCATCGGCCGAGGCCTGTTGACCGACCTCGGCCGCGTGCTCGAGGGTCGGCACCGGGTGGCCATCCTGCACCAGCCGGTGCTCAACGCGACCGCGGAATCGATCCGAAACCACTTGGCGGAGAAGGGGATCGACGCGCACCGCATCGAAATTCCGGATGCCGAGGCTGGCAAGGAACTTCCCGTCGTCGGCTTCATCTGGGACGTGCTGGGTCGCATCGGAATCGGACGCCAGGACGCCATCGTCAGCCTCGGTGGCGGTGCGGCGACCGACGTGAGCGGGTTCGCAGCGGCCACGTGGCTGCGCGGCGTCGACGTGGTGCACGTCCCGACGACCCTGCTGGCGATGGTCGACGCGGCCGTCGGCGGCAAGACCGGCATCAACACCGAGGCCGGCAAGAACCTGGTCGGCTCGTTCCATCAGCCGCTGGCGGTCCTGGTCGACCTCGCGACGCTGGAGTCGTTGCCGCGCAACGAGATCGTGGCCGGGATGGCGGAGATCGTCAAGGCCGGTTTCATCGCCGACCCGAAGATCCTCGACCTCATCGAGGCCGACCCCGAGGCGGCCCTGGATCCGACGGGTGCGGTGCTGCCGGAACTGATCCGCCGTGCGGTGGTGGTCAAGGCCGAGGTCGTCGCGGCCGACGAGAGGGAGTCGCAGCTGCGCGAGATCCTCAACTACGGCCACACGTTGGCGCACGCCATCGAGCGGCGCGAGCGCTACCGCTGGCGCCACGGTGCCGCCGTGTCGGTCGGGTTGGTCTTCGCCGCCGAATTGGGCAGGCTCGCAGGACGACTCGACGACGAGACCGCCGACCGTCACCGCTCGATCCTGACCGCACTCGGCCTGCCGGTGAGCTACGACGCCGACGCGCTGCCGCAGCTGCTCGAGTACATGGCCGGGGACAAGAAGACCCGATCGGGGGTGCTGCGCTTCGTGGTGCTCGAGGGGCTGGCCAAGCCGGGCCGGCTGGAGGGACCCGATCCGGCGCTGCTGGCGGCGGCCTACTCGGAGATCGGAACCCGCTGATGACCAAGGTCAACGTGTTCAACGGTCCCAACCTGGGCCGGCTCGGCAAGCGTCAGCCCGAGGTCTACGGCAGCACCACCCACGACGACCTGGTGGCGCTCGTCGAGCGAGAGGCCGCCGAACTGGGCCTTGAGGTGGTCGTGCGGCAGACCGACAGCGAGGCCGAGCTGCTGGGGTGGGTGCACGACGCCGCCGACGCGAAGGAACCCGTCGTGCTCAACGCTGGCGCGCTGACCCACACGTCGGTGGCACTGCGCGACGCCTGCGCCGAACTGACCGCCCCGCTGATCGAGGTGCACATCTCCAACGTGCATCGGCGTGACGAGTTCCGGCACCACTCCTACCTCAGCGGCGTGGCGACCGGGGTCATCGTCGGCCTCGGCGTGCAGGGGTACGCGTTGGCCCTGCGGTACCTGGCCGGCGGCGACTAGGACTGCTCGCGGCCCCGGTCCGTCGCGGGCTCGCTGCCTGCCGATTCGGCTTCGCGCGGCGCCGTGGGCGTCGAGGTGAAGGACTCCGTCCTGGCGGCCTGCGCGCCCTCCGAGACCGACGCGCGGTCGTCGTCCGGGTAGTTGCCGGCGTTGACCGCCGCGAAGACGTCGGTGTCGGCCCGGTCGCCGTCCTCGCCGCGCCGCTGCACGGGAGGGGCCTTCCGGTCGACGAGCGCGCGTCCCAACGCCACGCCTGCGATGGCGAAGACGAACATCAGCAGCGCGGTGAACGCCGCGAAGGTGGTGACCTCGTTGAGCAGGCCCTGGGCGTAGAGATTCTCGTAGAACAGCGAGATGAACCACGCGACGAAGCCGCTCACGATGCCGGCGAAGAGCCCGCCAAGCAGCCAGGTCATCGCCAGGTCGCTTCGGCGGTCGGGGTCCGGGTTGGTGCGGGCGTCGGCGCGGCCGTCGGCCAGACCCCACACGAATGCGGCGATCGCAAAGACCGCGACCAGCAGAATGCTGATCCACAGCGCCTGACTCTCCATCAGGTTGATCAGGGCTCCCTGGAGCAAGCGGACGATGACCATCAGGGCGGCGAACACCAGTCCGCGCAGCAACCACTTACTCATGGGGGCACAGCGTAGCGAGTACCGTCAGGCGCTGTGACGATTTCCCAGCGCAGGGCGCGCCTGCGTCGCCGACTGGCCAGCGCGAATTTGGACGCGATGTTGGTAACGGACCTGGTGAACGTCCGATATCTGTCCGGATTCACCGGTTCGAATGCTGCGTTGCTGATTCGCGTCGACGACGACGTTCCGGTGCTGGCAACCGACGGTCGGTATGTCACGCAGGCCGCGCAGCAGTCTCCCGACGCCGAGGTGGTCATCCAGCGCGCGTGCGCGCCACACCTGGCCGCGACGGCCGCGGGCCTCGGGGTACGGCGGCTCGGTTTCGAGAGCCACGTCGTGACCGTGGACAACCACGCCGTGCTGGTGACGGCCGCCGGCGACGTCGAGCTGGTCCGCGCGGCCGGGGCCGTCGAGGCGCTGCGGGAGGTCAAGGACGCGGGGGAGATCGCGCTGCTGCGGCTGGCCTGTGAGGCCGCCGACGCGGCGCTGACCGATCTGGTCGCCGCGGGCGGGCTGCGGGCCGGGCGCACCGAGAAGGAGGTCGGCCGCGACCTCGAATCCCGGATGCTCGACCACGGCGCCGACGGGGTGTCCTTCGAGACCATCGTGGCGACGGGCGCCAACTCGGCCATTCCGCACCACCGCCCGACCGACGCCGAACTCGCCGCCGGCGACTTCGTCAAGATCGACTTTGGGGCGCTGGTGGCCGGGTACCACTCCGACATGACGCGGACGTTCGTGCTGGCGCCGGTCGCGCAGTGGCAGCTCGATGTCTACGACCTGGTCGCCACGGCGCAGCGGCATGGTCGGGAGGCGCTGGCGCCTGGTGTGTCGCTGGCCGGAGTGGACGGGGCGTCGCGCCAGGTCATCGCCGACGCTGGCTTCGCAGAACAGTTCGGGCACGGTCTGGGTCACGGCGTCGGGTTGCAGATCCACGAAGCGCCGGGAATCAGCGCGTCATCCGCCGGTACACTGCTTGCTGGTTCCGCGGTCACCGTGGAGCCCGGGGTCTATCTGCCCGGCCGTGGCGGTGTTCGTATCGAGGACACGCTGGTCGTGGGCAGTGACGACAACCCCACACCCGAGTTGCTGACCCGGTTCCCCAAGGAACTGGCAATTCTCTAAAGAGGCTAGGAGTAGTACCGCCGTGGCATCGACCGCCGACTTCAAGAATGGGCTCGTCCTGCAGATCGATGGCCAGCTGTGGCAGATCACCGAGTTCCAGCACGTCAAGCCGGGCAAGGGCCCCGCGTTCGTGCGTACCAAGCTCAAGAACGTGCTGTCCGGCAAGGTCGTCGACAAGACCTACAACGCGGGCGTGAAGGTCGAGACCGCCACCGTCGACCGCCGCGACGCCACCTACCTGTACCGCGACGGCGCCGACTTCGTGTTCATGGACTCCGAGGACTACGAGCAGCACCCCCTGCCCGAGACGCTGGTCGGCAACAGCGCCAACTACCTGCTCGAGAGCATGCCCGTGCAGATCGCCTTCCACGACGGGGCGCCGCTGTACCTGGAATTGCCGGTGTCGGTCGAGCTGCTCGTCGCGAACACCGAGCCCGGCCTGCAGGGTGACCGGTCCAGCGCGGGCACCAAGCCGGCCACCATGGAGACGGGCGCCGAGATCCAGGTGCCGCTGTTCATCAACACCGGTGACAAGCTCAAGGTCGACACGCGCGACGGCAGTTACCTCGGTCGCGTGAATGCGTGAGCATGCCTGAGCCAGGGCGAGCGAAGCGCTTGGGAGCCGCGGGATGAGCGACCGTCGCGGTGACCGCGGTCGCCATCAAGCGCGCAAGCGTGCCGTCGACCTGCTGTTCGAGGCCGAGGCCCGTGGCATGACCCCCGCCGAGATCGCGGAGGGTCGGACCACGCTGGCCGAAGGTGACGCCGAGCTGTCGACCCTGAACCCCTACACCGTCACGGTGGCGCACGGTGTCACCGAGCACGCCGCCCACGTCGACGACCTGATCTCGGCCCACCTGCAGGGTTGGACGCTGGACAGGTTGCCCGCGGTGGACCGGGCGGTGCTGCGGGTCGCGGTGTGGGAACTGCTGTACGCCGACGACGTGCCCGAGCCGGTGGCGGTCGACGAAGCCGTGGAGCTGGCCAAGAGCCTGTCCACCGACGAGTCGCCGGCGTTCGTCAACGGGGTGCTGGGCCAGGTCATGCTCGTCACGCCTCAGATCCGCGCCGCGGCGGCCGCCGTGCGGAGCACCCCCGAGGTCGACTGAGCGTTCCGGTCAGGACACGTACTTGCGGGCGCCACCGTTGAGTTGCATGTCCTCCAGCAGTCGATAGCCGCGTTCCATCACCGCCGGCACCGGGTGACGCTCCCGGACCACCCACGGCGCTCCTCGTACGGCGTCGACGATGCCCGCCGCGGTGATGCGGTCTCTCGGCAGTCGGACCAGCAGACGGGCGGTGCGCCGCACCGCGCTCGGAAACGGACGCCGCAACCAGGTGAACCACAGCGTGTTGCGGATGCCGTGCCGACGGCGGAGGTGGGAGTCGCGCACCCGGGAGGCGTGGTGGTGGGCCACGATCTCGGGGACGTAGCTCATGTGCCAGCCGGCCCGCACGATGTCGGAGGCGAGCAGCTCCTCCTCTCCGCCCAGCCACAACCGCTCCGAGAAGCCACCCGCGGCGAGGAACGCCTCGCGGCGCACGATCGACACGCCCGCCAGGAAGCTGAGCAACGGGTGCCCCGGGAGGCCGGGCGGACGGTCGAGCGGGGACCGGGCCATCTCGACGCAGATGTCGTCGAGCCGCCCGTCGGGTTCGACCATGATGCTGGCGGTCACCACGGCGAGGGTCGGATGGGTGTCGAGCAGGTCGGCCGCGCGACTCAGTGCGCCGGGGTCATACCAGGTGTCGTCGTCGCAGAACGCGACGTACTGCGAATCGACCTGCTGCACACCAAGATTGCGGCCCACGGCGCCGGTGTTCTTACCGGGGGTGAGCAGGGTGACCCCGGGATGGCGCGATCGGACCATCTCCGCCGTGCCGTCAGTGGACGCGTTGTCCACGACCACCACGCGTGGCTGTTCCGGCAGCGTTGCCAGTGTCTCCAACGTCCGGTGCAACTCGTCTCGGCGCTCGTGGGTGATGACCACCACGCTGACTCGCTCGTCGGCTGACACGGCTCCTCCTCGAATACGTGGTGTGCAGCGCGGTGCTGCCGTCGCAGTCGCGCCGCGTACCCGAGATTCGTCGACGCAATCGCGGGGCCACGGGGTGCTTGACGACGCTCGCAGTGGGCATATCCCGTTCATGACGATTGATGGTGATGTCACGAGACGGCTCGTCGCGGCCGACGACGACGCCGTGTTGGTGCTGCTCGAGGGGCGAGCGCTGGTGCTCGGCGCAGGTCAGTTGGACGACGACGCCCATCGCGGCGCGCTCCGGGTGATCTCGCGGACCGACTTCCTCCGCCGCGTCGGGGGCGGTGCCGACCTCTCCGACGACGAGGTGACCAGGCAGGCGGCGATCCTCGACGCCGAGGTGTCCGAACTGGGCGGGTGACGCCGGCGTCGGAATGAAACCGGGGCCGTCGGTTGCTGACACCGGCATGACCGACTCTGACCAGCCCATTGCCCTCATCGTCGGAGCGTCGAAGGGTCTCGGACTTGCCATGGTGGCCGAGTTCCTTCGGCGCGACTGGCGGGTGATCGCCACCGTACGCGGCGAGAACCGGACCGCACTGGAGCAACTCGACGCTCGTAGACGGCTCGAGATCGAGGTATTGGACGTGACGGTGCCCGATCAGATCGTGGCGCTGCGCGACCGGCTGGACGGTCGGCGCCTCGACCTGCTGTTCGTCAACGCCGGGGTCGCCCACGACGACGTTCCGGTCGCCGAGGTGAGCACCGAAAGCTTCGTCGACGTCATGGTGACGAATGCGCTGAGCCCGCTGCGCGTCGTCGAGACCCTCGAGGATCTGGTGCCCGAGTCGGGCACGATCGGCGTCATGTCGTCGCGCCAGGGCAGCGTCTCGCTGAACACGCGTGGCGGCCACGAGGTGTACCGAGCCAGCAAGTCGGCGCTCAACCAGCTGTTCCGCAGCTATGCCGCCCGGCACGCCGACGACCCGCGCACGCTGCTGCTCATCAATCCCGGCCACGTGCAGACCGAACTCGGCGGCAAGGGTGCCACGCTGACCGTGGACGACAGCATCCCCGGAGTGGTCGACACCATCGACGCGCACGCCGGTGAGGGCGGCCTGCAGTTCCTCGACTACCAGAATGCCGTCGTACCGTGGTGAGTCCCAGGCTCTGAGGCGTTGCCTAGCGGACGCACATCGGGCGCCAAGGCGATCGGCGTTGACTGAACCTGTGATGCAGCAACGACATTCGTTCACCAGCAGCGTCGTCATCGTTTCGGACGGCGGCACCGACGCCGGGCGTCGGTTGGCCCGCCGGAAGTTGGCCGACGGACACCGGGTCGTGGTGGTGGCCCGGCACGCGTGCGACGCCGTGGAGGTGCTGCACGGCCATTCGGCGGATCAGGTGATGGCGATCGCCGCCGACGTGTCGGACGCCCGTCAGTGGAGCCGTCTGGTCGACCGGGTGACCGAGAGGTTCGGACGGGTCGACGCGGTCGTCACGGCTCAGGAGTCGAGGGCCTGGTACGTCCGGCGGACGAAGCGTGGTTGCGCGGCCTGAAGCTTGGCCAATGAGGTGTTGCCCGCCACCGCGGCGGCAGCGGCCTCCGAACTCAGGTCCGGCAGATTCTGGATCAGGTACAGCATGATCAGATCCGCCGACGGATCCGCCTGCCACCACGTGCCGTAGGCACCGGGCCAGCTGAAGGTGCCGAGCCCGCCCGGGCCGTAGAGCTGGCGGGACTGCGCCGCGTCGGTCACCACCGACAGGTTCAGCCCGAAGCCGCGGCCACGCCAAAAGGGCATGCCCAGAAAGGGATACGTCTTCTGCTGGTCGGTCAGCCGATCGGTACGCATCGAGCGCACCGACTCCTCGGACAGCACTCGTACGCCGTCCACGGTGCCACCGCCGAGCAACATGCGCGCGAAGGCGAGATAGTCGTCGGCGGTCGACCACAGTCCGGCGCCGCCGGTGCAGAACGTGGGCAGCGTCACCGGCGCCGGACCCATCACGTCGTCGCGCAGGCCGTTCTCGTCGAGTTGGTACATGGTCGCGGCGCGCCGACGGCCCTCGACGCTGACCTTGAAACCGGTGTCGGACATGCCAAGTGGGCCCAGCACCCGCGCGTCCAGCACGTCGGCCAGCGGCTTGCCCTCGATCCTGGACAGCGCGATCCCCAGCACGTCGGTGGAGTGGCTGTAGGTCAGTCGGTCGCCGGGCTGATGGGCCAGCGGCAGCTTCGCCACTTCGGCCAGCCAGCGATCCTGGTCTTGGCGGAACATCAGCTTGCCGTAGGCGCGCGACAGCGGTGGCCCGACGGAGAACGCGTAGGCCAGACCGCTGCGGTGCGTCATCAGGTCGTCGACGGTGATGGGTCGTCGCAGCGGCACCGTCGACTCCAGGGGTCCCGCCGGATCGGCCATGACCCGCACGTCGCCCAACTCCGGCAGCCATTGGTCCACCCGGTCGGTCAGGGCCAGCCGCCCCTCCTCGATCATCGACATGGCCGCGGCCACCGTCACCGGCTTGGTCATCGACGCGATTCGGAAGATGGTGTCGCGCTGCATCGGCAATCCGGCGTTCACGTCGCGATGCCCAAGTTCGTTGACCTGCAGGACCTTGCCGCCCTGCCAGGCCATCGTGACGGCGCCAGCCAACAGGCCGGCGTCGATCGCCTCGCGGATGGAGTCCTGGTTGCCGTCGAGATTCACCTGCCCAGCCTAGCCAGCCGGGCTGGTGTCTCCCGGTGGGTGTTAAGCTGCCGGGCGAAGTTCGACGTCCTTTAACGATCCGTCCCGAGAGGCGGAGAAGGAGGTCCTGGGTCAGTCATGGCTTCTGCCAGCCCCGACCGGGAATTGATGTCCGCCGCGGACGTGAGCCGGACGATTTCGCGCATCGCGCACCAGATCATCGAGAAGACCGCCCTCGACGGCGTCGACGCGCCCAACGTGATCCTCCTGGGCATTCCGACGCGCGGTGTCACACTGGCGGACCGCCTGGCCCAGAGGATCCACGAATTCTCCGGCGTCACGGTCCCGCACGGCGCCCTCGACATCACCCTCTACCGCGACGACCTGGCCGGCAAGCCACCGCGTCCGATCGGGGCCACCTCGATCCCCCCGGCCGGCGTCGACGGTGCGCTGGTGATCCTGGTCGACGACGTGCTCTACACCGGGCGCTCCGTGCGCGCGGCGCTGGACGCACTGCGCGACATCGGGCGGCCACGTGCGGTGCAACTGGCGGTGCTGGTCGACCGCGGCCACCGCGAGCTCCCGCTGCGCGCGGACTACGCGGGCAAGAACGTGCCGACCTCCCGCAGCGAGAACGTCAAGGTGCGGCTCGCAGAGGACGACGGCGGCGTCGACGGGGTCTCGATCGCGCCCCACGGAGGGCCGCAGCGATGACACGACACCTACTCAGCGCCTCGGACCTCTCGCGTGACGAGGCGACGGCGATCCTCGACGACGCCGACCGGTTCAGCACGGCGCTGCTTGGCCGCGAGGTCAAGAAGCTGCCGACACTGCGCGGCCGCACCGTCATCACGATGTTCTACGAGAACTCGACCCGAACCAGGGTGTCGTTCGAGGTGGCAGGAAAGTGGATGAGCGCCGACGTGATCAACGTCAGCTCCTCGGGTTCGTCGGTGGCCAAGGGCGAGTCGCTGCGCGACACCGCGCTGACGCTGCGGGCCGCCGGTGCCGACGCGCTGATCATTCGGCACCCCGCTTCCGGTGCGGCGCAACGCCTTGCGGAGTGGACGGCCGAACCCGGCGATTCGGGACCGTCGATCGTCAACGCCGGTGACGGGACCCACGAGCACCCCACCCAGGCCCTGCTCGACGCGCTGACCATTCGCCAGCGGCTGGGCTCGGTCGAGGGCAAGCGGGTCGTGATCGTCGGCGACGTGCTGCACAGCCGGGTCGCGCGCTCCAACGTGGCGCTGCTGAGCACCCTTGGCGCCGAGGTGGTGCTCGTCGCCCCGCCGACGCTGCTGCCGACCGGGGTCGCCACGTGGCCGGTCACGGTCTCCCACGACCTCGACGCCGAGCTTCCCGGGGCCGATGCGGTGCTCATGCTTCGCGTGCAGGCCGAGCGGATGAACGGCGGATTCTTCCCGTCGGCCCGGGAGTACTCGGTGCTCTACGGCCTGTCGGAGAAACGGGCGGCCAGGCTCGCCGAGCACGCCGTCGTCCTGCACCCGGGACCGATGCTGCGCGGCATGGAGATCGCCTCCTCGGTGGCCGACTCCACGCAGTCGGCGGTGCTGCAGCAGGTGTCCAACGGCGTGCACGTACGGATGGCGGTGCTGTTCCATCTGCTCGTCGGCGCCGGCACAGCGGAGGTGAACGCATGAGTCTGTTGATCGAGGGCGTCCTGCTCTACGGGGAGGGCGAGCCGGTCGACGTCCTGGTCGACGACGGTCAGATCGCCGAGATCGGCGCCGACGTCACGGTTCCCGAGGGTGCCGAGGTGGTCGACGGTGCGGGCAAGGTCTTGCTGCCGGGCTTCGTCGACCTGCACACCCACCTGCGTGAGCCTGGCCGTGAGTACGCCGAGGACATCGAAACCGGTTCGGCCGCTGCCGCTCTCGGCGGTTACACCGCCGTCTTCGCCATGGCCAACACCGATCCCGTCGCCGACAGCGTCGTGGTGACCGATCACGTGTGGCACCGCGGCCAGCAGGTCGGTCTGGTCGACGTGCACCCGGTCGGGGCGGTCACCGTCGGACTGAAGGGCAAGCAACTCACCGAGATGGGCCTGATGGCCGCCGGTGTCGGCAAGGTGCGGATGTTCTCCGACGACGGCATCTGCGTCGACGACCCACTGATCATGCGGCGGGCATTGGAGTACGCCAGCGGTATCGGGGTCCTCATCGCGCAGCACGCCGAGGAGCCACGGCTGACCGTCGGCGCCGTCGCCCACGAGGGTTCGAACGCGGCGCGACTGGGGTTGACCGGGTGGCCGCGCTCGGCCGAGGAGTCCATCGTCGCCCGCGACGCCATCCTGGCCCGCGACGCCGGGGCGCGGGTGCACATCTGCCACGCGTCCACCGCAGGCACCGTGGAGCTGCTGAGATGGGCCAAGGAGCAAGGCATTTCGATCACCGCCGAGGTGACGCCGCACCACCTGCTGCTCGACGACGGGGTGCTCGAGTCCTACGACGGACGCAATCGCGTCACCCCGCCGCTGCGTGAGACCAGTGACGCGATCGCCCTGCGCCAGGCCTTGGCCGACGGCGTGATCGACTGCGTGGCCACCGATCACGCGCCGCATGCCGACCACGAGAAGGCGTGCGAGTTCGCCGTCGCCCGGCCCGGCATGCTTGGCCTGCAGACCGCCCTGTCGGTCGTCGTCGAGACCATGGTGCGCCCGGGGCTGATGACCTGGCGCGACGTCGCGCGCGTGATGAGCGAGGCGCCGGCGGCCATCGTCGGCCTGCCCGACCAGGGCCGTCCGCTCGAGGTCGGTGAGCCCGCCAACCTGGTGCTCGTCGACCCCGACGCGAGCTGGACCGTCGCCGGCGCCGATTTGGCCAGCCGGTCGGACAACACGCCGTTCGAGGCGATGACGCTGCCCGCCACGGTGATTCTGACGACGTTGCGCGGCACGGTCACGGCGCGGGACGGCAGGAGTCCGGCATGAACACCCCCACGCTCGTCGCGCTGCTGATCATCGCCGCGCTGTTGGCCCTGCTCATCGCATTCTTCATCCGGCAGATGCTGCGCGGCTGGATGCACCGGGCCCAGCGGCAGGTCGAGATGATCGGCACGTTGCCGCCGCTGCCCGACACCGTCGGCCCGGCCATCGTGCCGCCCACCAAGGGCCTCTACGTCGGCAGCACCATCGCGCCCAGCTGGCAGAACCGCATCGCCGTCGGCGACCTGGGGTTCCGCGCCAAGGCGGTGCTGACGCGCTATCCCGAGGGAATCATGTTGCAGCGCAGCGGTACCGGACCGATCTGGATTCCCGACGAGTCGATCACCGCGATCCGCACCGAACGCGGCATCGCGGGCAAGGCGTTGACGCACGACGGGATTCTCGCCATTCGCTGGAAGTTGCCATCGGGCACCGAGATCGACACCGGGTTCCGCGGCGACGACCGCCGCGAACTCGCGAACTGGACCGGGGAGGTCGCATGACGATGAAGAACACTGCCATGTTGGTGCTCGACGACGGACGGGTGTTCACCGGCACCGCGTTCGGTGCGGTCGGACAGACGCTGGGGGAGGCCGTCTTCTCCACCGGCATGTCGGGTTACCAGGAGACACTCACCGATCCCAGCTACCACCGCCAGATCGTGGTCGCCACCGCGCCGCAGATCGGCAACACGGGCTGGAACGGTGAGGACGCCGAGAGCCGCGGTGACAAGATCTGGGTCGCGGGGTACGCCGTGCGGGACCCCTCGCCGCGCGCGTCCAACTGGCGCGCCACCGGCACCCTCGACGACGAACTGGTCCGCCAGGGCGTCGTCGGGATCGCGGGCATCGACACCCGCGCCGTCGTCCGCCACCTGCGCACCGTCGGGTCCATGAAGGCCGGCGTCTTCTCCGGGCCGGCCCTGGCCGACGTCGAGGAACTGCTGGCCCGGGTGCGCAGCCAGCCGTCGATGCTGGGCGCCGACCTCGCAGGCGAGGTCAGCACCGACTCGACGTACGTGGTGAGCGCCGACGGTGAGCAGCGCTTCACCGTGGCCGCGCTCGACCTCGGCATCAAGACCAACACGCCGCGCAACTTCGCCAAGCGCGGCATCGAAACCCACGTGCTGCCGTCGAACGCGTCGTTCGACGCCATCGCCGCGCTGAACCCCGACGGGGTGTTCCTCTCCAACGGTCCCGGCGACCCGGCCACCGCCGACCACGTCGTCGAGGTGACCCGCAAGGTGCTCGAGGCGGGAATCCCGTTGCTGGGCATCTGCTTCGGCAATCAGATCCTGGGCCGCGCCCTTGGCCGCTCGACCTACAAGATGACCTTCGGTCACCGCGGGATCAACATCCCGGTCATGGATCACACCACCGGACGGGTCGCGATCACCTCGCAAAATCACGGCTTCGCCCTCGAAGGCGAGGCCGGCGAAGAGTTCGACACCCCGTTCGGCCGGGCCGTCGTCAGCCACACCTGCGCCAACGACGGTGTCGTCGAAGGCATCAAACTCATTGACGGAAGGGCGTTCTCGGTGCAGTACCACCCCGAGTCGGCGGCGGGGCCGCACGATGCCGCATACCTGTTCGACCAATTCGTCGACCTGATGGCGGGGGAGGAGGGCTGATGCCGCGTCGCGAAGACCTCAAGCACGTCCTGGTCATCGGTTCCGGCCCGATCGTGATCGGGCAGGCCTGCGAGTTCGACTACTCCGGTACCCAAGCCTGCCGCGTGCTGCGTGCCGAGGGGCTGCAGGTCACGTTGGTCAACTCCAACCCGGCGACGATCATGACCGACCCCGAGTACGCCGACAACACCTACGTCGAGCCAATCACCGCCGCGTTCGTCGAGAAGATCTTCGCCCAGCACGAGGCGCGCGGGAACAAGATCGACGCCGTGCTCGCGACCCTCGGCGGGCAGACCGCGCTGAACACCGCCGTGGCCCTCTACGAGGGTGGCGTGCTGGAGAAGTACCGCGTGGAGATGATCGGCGCGGACTTCGACGCGATCCAGCGCGGCGAGGACCGGCAGAAGTTCAAGGACATCGTCGCCAAGGTCGGCGGCGAATCGGCCAAGTCACGGGTGTGCTTCACCATGGACGAGGTCCGCGACACCGTCGCGGACTTGGGCTTGCCCGTCGTCGTCCGGCCCTCGTTCACGATGGGCGGGCTGGGTTCCGGCATGGCCTACTCGGTCGAGGACGTCGAGCGGATGGCCGGGGACGGCCTCGCCGCCTCGCCGACGGCCAACGTGCTGATCGAGGAATCCATCTTCGGCTGGAAGGAATTCGAGCTCGAGCTCATGCGCGACCACCGCGACAACGTCGTGGTCGTCTGCTCGATCGAGAACTTCGACCCGATGGGCGTGCACACCGGCGACTCGGTGACCGTCGCCCCGGCGATGACGCTCACCGACCGCGAGTACCAGAGGATGCGCGACCTCGGGATCGCGATCCTGCGCGAGGTCGGCGTCGACACCGGCGGCTGCAACATCCAGTTCGCGATCGACCCGTCCGACGGGCGGCTCGTCGTCATCGAGATGAACCCCCGAGTGTCGCGGTCGAGTGCGCTGGCCTCCAAGGCCACCGGTTTTCCCATCGCGAAGATCGCCGCGAAGCTGGCCATCGGGTACACCCTCGACGAGATCGTCAACGACATCACCAAGGAGACCCCGGCCTGCTTCGAGCCGACGCTGGACTACGTGGTGGTCAAGGCGCCGCGGTTCGCGTTCGAGAAGTTCCCCGGTGCCGACCCCACCCTGACGACCACCATGAAGTCCGTCGGCGAGGCGATGTCGTTGGGCCGCAACTTCATCGAAGCGCTCGGCAAGGTGATGCGCTCGCTGGAGACGCCCGGACGCGGCGGCTTCTGGACCGGCACCGACCCGGACGTGTCGGTCGAGGAACTGCTGACGCGGCTCACGACGCCCACCGACGGCCGGCTCTACGACATCGAGCTGGCCCTGCGGTTGGGCGCCACGGTCGAGGAGGTCGCGAAGGCCTCCGGCGTCGACCCCTGGTTCGTCGACCAGATCGCCGGGCTGGTGCACCTCGCGGAGGAGTTGCGCGACGCGGCCGTGCTGGACGAGGGGCTGCTGCGTGCCGCCAAGCACAGTGGGCTGTCCGACCGGCAGATCGCGGCCCTGCGGCCCGAACTCGCCGGTGAGGACGGCGTTCGCACGCTGCGGCGGCGCCTGGGCGTGCGCCCGGTCTACAAGACGGTGGACACCTGCGCCGCGGAGTTCGAGGCCAAGACGCCGTACCACTACAGCAGCTACGAGATCGACCCCGCCGCCGAGACGGAGGTCGCGCCGCAGACCGACCGGCCGAAGGTGCTGATCCTCGGCTCGGGACCAAACCGGATCGGCCAGGGCATCGAATTCGACTACAGCTGCGTGCACGCCGCCACCACGCTGAGCGAGGTCGGCTTCGAGACCGTCATGGTGAACTGCAACCCCGAGACGGTGTCGACCGACTACGACACCGCCGACCGGCTGTACTTCGAGCCGTTGACCTTCGAGGACGTCCTCGAGGTCTACCACGCCGAATCCGATTCCGGCGCAGGAGGTCCCGGCGTCGTCGGGGTCATCGTTCAACTGGGCGGACAGACGCCGCTGGGCCTGGCCCAGCGGCTCGCCGACGCCGGGGTGCCGATCGTCGGCACCAGTCCGAAGGCGATCGACCTCGCCGAGGATCGCGGCGAGTTCGGCGAGGTGCTCAAGAACGCCGGCCTGCCCGCACCCCGGTTCGGCATGGCGACCAGCTTCGAGCAGGCCCGCCGGATCGCCGCCGACATCGGCTACCCGGTTCTGGTCCGCCCGTCCTACGTCCTGGGCGGGCGCGGCATGGAGATCGTCTACGACGACGAGACGTTGCGCGGGTACATCACCCGTGCCACGCAGCTCTCACCCGAGCACCCCGTGCTGGTCGACCGCTTCCTCGAAGACGCCATCGAGATCGACGTCGACGCGCTGTGCGACGGGTCCGAGGTCTACATCGGCGGGGTGATGGAGCACATCGAGGAGGCGGGCATCCACTCCGGCGACTCGGCGTGCGCCCTGCCGCCGGTGACGCTCGGCAAGCAGGACATCGCCGCGGTGCGCCACGCCACCGAGGCCATCGCCCACGGGATCGGCGTCGTCGGACTCCTCAACGTGCAGTACGCGCTCAAGGACGACGTGCTCTACGTGCTGGAGGCCAATCCGCGCGCGAGCCGCACGGTTCCGTTCGTCTCCAAGGCCACGGCCGTGCCGCTGGCCAAGGCCTGCGCGCGAATCATGCTGGGCGCCAGCATTGCTCAGCTGCGTGAGGAGGGCATGCTGGCTGCCGCCGGTGACGGCGCCGACGCCGCACCGAATGCGCCGATCGCGGTCAAGGAGGCGGTGCTGCCGTTCAACCGGTTCCGCAAGGCCGACGGGTCGCAGGTCGACTCGCTGCTGGGACCGGAGATGAAGTCCACCGGCGAGGTGATGGGCATCGACCGGGACTTCGGAACCGCGTTCGCCAAGAGTCAGACGGCGGCCTACGGATCACTCCCAGCCGCAGGCACGGTGTTCGTCTCGGTGGCCAACCGGGACAAGCGGTCGCTGGTGTTTCCCGTCAAACGGCTCGCCGATCTCGGATTCCGGGTACTCGCGACCGAGGGGACGGCCGAGATGTTGCGCCGCAACGGCATTCCCTGCGACACCGTGCGCAAGCACTTCGAGACACCCAGCCCCGACCGGCCCGCGGCCTCGGCCGTCGACGCCATCCGGGCCGGCGAGGTCGACATGGTCATCAACACCCCCTACGGCAACTCCGGGCCACGCGTCGACGGTTACGAGATTCGGTCGGCGGCCGTGGCGATGAACATCCCGTGCGTCACGACGGTGCAGGGGGCGTCCGCGGCGGTGCAGGGCATCGAAGCGGGCATCCGCGGGGACATCGGCGTGATGTCGTTGCAGGAGTTGCACAGTCGGCTCGGTGGAACGGCGACGTGACCGGTTTCGGGGCCCGGCTGGCCTCGGCGATGGCCGACCGCGGCCCCCTGTGCCTCGGCATCGACCCGCATCCCGAACTGCTGCGGGCCTGGGACCTGCCGGTCGACGTGGCCGGGCTCGCCGCGTTCTGCGACGTCTGCGTACGGGCCTATGAGGGCTTTGCGATCGTCAAACCGCAGGTCGCGTTCTTCGAGAGTCATGGCGCCGCCGGCTACGCGGTACTGGAGACCGTCGTCGCGGAACTGCGTGACGCAGGAGTGCTGGTGCTGGCCGACGCCAAGCGCGGTGACATCGGTTCGACGATGGCGGCCTACGCCGCGGCGTGGGCAGGGGACTCGCCGCTGGCGTGCGACGCCGTGACCGCGTCGCCCTACCTGGGCTTCGAATCGCTGCGACCGCTCCTGGACACCGCCGCGGCGCACGACCGCGGCGTGTTCGTCCTCGCCGCGACGTCGAACCCCGAGGGCGCCGGTGTCCAGCGCGCCGTGGTGGAGGGTCGCACGGTGGCCCAGTCGGTCGTCGACGCCGTGGGCGCCGAGAATCGGACGACGGGTTCGGGGTCGGTGGGCGTCGTCGTCGGCGCGACGCTGACCGAGGTGCCCGACCTCAGCGGCCTCGGGGGACCGGTGCTGTTGCCCGGGGTCGGCGCGCAGGGGGGTCGCCCCGAAGCGCTGGTGGGCCTCGGTGGGGCGACGCCTGGCACGCTGCTGCCCGCGGTGTCACGCGAGGTGCTCAGGGCCGGTCCCGACGTGGGCGCAGTGCGCGCGGCCGCGGAGCGCATGCGCGAGGCCGTCGCCCATCTGGCGGGGTGACCCGGCAAGCAGCAACGGCGGGTCACCGTTTGCCGGAAACCCGCCGTGCCGTTGGAGAGTGATTACAGCGGAATCCACACGGGGCCAAACCAGAAGCCCCAGCCCTGCCCGTTGCCGGCGGGCAGCGGGGTGACCTGCTGACCGTTCCAGTTGAACGGCTGGTGGTCCTGACGGCCCTGGTCGATGCCACGACCCTGCCAGTTCACGGGTGCCCCGCCGCCGTTCGGTCCTCGGTTGTCATCGTGGCGTCCGTCGTCGTGCTGGTTCTGGCCGCACTGCGGCTGACCGGGCATGTTGCACTGCCCGGGGTCGGCCGACGCGGTGCCGAGACCGATGCCGAACAATCCGGTTAGTCCGACTCCGGCGGCCAGCGTCGACGCGTACATGGTGCGCTTGAAGGTCATCAGAATCTCTCTGCTCGTGACGTATTCGTGAGCCGGGTTCGGCTCACCACCATGACGTTAGGGAGCCGACATGGGTGCGATCCCAGACGAGCGTGTGCGCGGGCTATGCGTTCGGTAACGGGACGGCCACCGTTTGCTCACGACGAGATGTTGGTGCAGTGACCTGCGTGACGGAGGCAACCCAAGTGACTGTCGGGGTCTGGCGAGGTGGTCGTCGGGTGTCCCCGACACGCCCGACATGCGGTGACCAGGGAAATTCTCAGTATTTCGACCTCGTCGAAGGACGCCTCGGTCCTCCGGTGCGCCCCGCGGCTCGCGCGATGATCGAGCCGCGGCGCCGAAAATGCCGCCTCACCAGGCACGATGCCGTCAATCCGGCAGCGCGGCCGAGGTCGGCGCCGGGAACGGTGAAAATCGGCAGATTGCCCTACACGCTGCGCTTTTGACCCCGGAACCCGGGGGGTGGGGTTAGCTTTCGTCAGCGGCCGTGGGTACGGTCGTCGTCGCTGGCTGGTTCCCCAACCAGTCAAGACACAAGAAGATGATGGCCAGTACGAAGATGGCGAGAGACGGAGGAACCCGTGGCCCTTCCCCAGTTGACCGACGAGCAGCGCGCGGCAGCGTTGGAGAAGGCTGCCGCCGCACGTCGAGCGCGAGCTGAACTGAAGGATCGACTCAAGCGTGGCGGCACCAACCTCAAGCAGGTCCTCAAGGACGCTGAGAGCGACGAGGTCTTGGGCAAGATGAAGGTTTCCGCGTTGCTCGAGGCGTTGCCGAAGGTCGGCAAGGTCAAGGCGCAGGAAATCATGACCGAGCTCGAGATCGCTCCCACCCGCCGCCTGCGCGGTCTGGGCGATCGTCAGCGCAAGGCCCTGCTGGAAAAGTTCGACTTCACGGCAGATTAGTGCGCCGGCGAAGGACCGGGCGGCGACAGCGATGAGTCGAGTCGTAGTGCTGTCCGGTCCTTCGGCCGTCGGCAAGTCGACCGTGGTGCGGTGCCTGCGGGAGCGGGTGCCCAACCTCTACTTCAGCGTCTCGGCGACCACCAGGTCGCCCCGGCCCGGCGAAGTCGACGGGGTGGACTACACCTTCGTCACCGCCGCGCAATTCCAACAGCTGATCGACGACGGCGCGCTGCTGGAATGGGCCGAGATCCATCGCGGTTTGCACCGCTCGGGAACGCCCGCCGAGCCCGTCCGTGCCGCCGCCCGCGCTGGCCGACCCGTCCTCATCGAGGTCGACCTCGCCGGTGCCCGCTCCGTGAAGGCCGCCATGCCGGAGGCCGTGTCGGTGTTCCTGGCCCCACCCAGCTGGGAGGTGCTGGAGTCCCGACTGGTCGGACGAGGCACCGAAAGCCCCGAGGTGAGGCAGCGCCGGCTGGCCACGGCACGCGACGAACTGGCCGCCCAGCACGACTTCGACGTGGTCGTCGTCAACGCACAATTGGAATTTGCCTGTTCAGAATTGGTATCCTTGCTGATGGGCCACACGCCGGATCAGGCGTGACCGATCAGCAGACAGCTCGGCCCCAGCGAAAACGCCAGGAGATAACTTCGTGACAACCCCTGTCGAGAGCACCGACTCCGACGCCGCCAACGCCTACGACACGCCGCTGGGCATCACCAACCCGCCGATCGACGAGTTGCTGTCCCGCGCCTCGAGCAAGTACGCACTGGTGATCTACGCCGCCAAGCGCGCGCGCCAGATCAACGACTACTACAACCAGCTGGGCGACGGCATCCTCGAGTACGTCGGACCGCTCGTCGAGCCGGGTCTGCAGGAGAAGCCGCTGTCGATCGCCATGCGTGAGATCCACGGCGACCTGCTGGAGCACACCGAGGGCGAACACTAGGCCTCCGGCTTCGACATGACCGAGCGCAAACGGGTCGTCGTGGGTGTCGCGGGCGGCATCGCCGCCTACAAGGCGTGCACGGTGGTCCGCCAGCTCACCGAGGCCGGGCACTCCGTTCGGGTCGTGCCGACGGAGTCCGCGCTGCGGTTCGTCGGTGCCGCCACGTTCGAGGCGCTGTCCGGTCACCCCGTGCGTACCGGGGTCTTCGAAGACGTCGACGAAGTCCCGCACGTCCGCATCGGCCAGGAAGCCGACCTGGTGGTCGTCGCGCCCGCGACCGCGGACCTGATGGCCCGGGCGGCCGCCGGCCGTGCCGACGACCTCCTCACGGCGACCCTGTTGACGGCCCGATGTCCGGTGCTCTTCGCGCCAGCGATGCACACCGAGATGTGGTTTCACCCCGCCACGGTCGACAACGTCGACACCCTGCGCCGTCGCGGAAACGTGGTCCTCGAACCCGCGTCGGGCCGTCTCACCGGGGCCGACACCGGTGCGGGCCGCCTGCCCGAGCCCGACGAGATCACCGCGCTGGCCCAGCTGCTACTGGACCGCCCCGACGCCCTGCCCTACGACCTCGCCGGCTTCAAGGTGCTCGTCACCGCAGGCGGTACCCGCGAAGCCCTCGACCCGGTGCGGTTCATCGGCAACCGCAGCTCGGGCAAGCAGGGGTACGCCGTGGCCCGCGTCGCCGCCCAGCGTGGCGCCGACGTCACCCTCATCGCGGGAAACACCGTCGGCCTTGCCGACCCCGCCGGCGTCAGCGTCGTGCACGTCGGGTCGGCCCATCAACTGCAGGACGCCGTCTCCAAGCGCGCGCCCGACGCCCACGTCCTCGTGATGGCCGCGGCGGTCGCCGACTTCCGGCCCACCCACGTGGAGACCAGCAAGATCAAGAAGTCCCACGAGCCCGGCGCCGCCGCCGCTCCCGTCATCGAACTGACCCGGACCGACGACGTGCTCGCCGGCATCGTGCGGGCCCGCGCCGACGGACAGCTGCCCAACATGCGCGCCGTCGTCGGATTCGCCGCCGAAACCGGCGACGCGAACGGTGACGTGCTGTTCCATGCGCGCGCGAAGCTGCAGCGCAAGGGCTGCGATCTCCTGGTCGTGAACGCCGTCGGCGAGGGCAAGGCCTTCGAGGTCGACAACAACGACGGGTGGCTCCTGGCGGCAGACGGCAACGACGTCGCGCTGGAGCACGGTTCGAAGACGCTGATGTCTAGCCGTATCGTGGACGCGATCGCTGCGTTCCTCGGAAACCGTGGGATGTGACGGGCTCGTCGGCAGCACCCTGCGCATAAGGGTTGCGGCCCGCCGGGACGCACGCTTGGCTGCTTCAGGAACTCGAAATGATTCGCACAACTAAGCTTCAGAAGGGGATGACGACGTGAGCAAAGGTCGGCTGTTTACCAGCGAGTCGGTGACCGAAGGGCATCCCGACAAGATCTGCGACGCCATCAGCGACTCCGTGCTCGACTCGCTGCTCGCCGCGGACCCCAAGTCCCGCGTCGCCGTCGAAACCGCTGTGACCACCGGCCAGGTGCACGTCATCGGCGAGGTCACCACGTCGGCGAAGGAGGCGTTCGCCGACATCAACGACACGGTCCGCAAGCGCATCCTCGAGATCGGCTACGACTCGTCGGAGAAGGGCTTCGACGGCGAGACCGCGGGCGTCAACATCGGCATCGGCCGCCAGTCACCCGACATCGCCCAAGGCGTCGACACCGCCCACGAGACGCGCGTCGAGGGCGGAGCCGACCCGCTGGACCTGCAGGGTGCCGGCGACCAGGGCCTGATGTTCGGATACGCCATCAAGGACACCCCGGAGCTGATGCCGCTGCCGATCGCTCTGGCGCATCGCCTGGCCCGCCGGCTGACCGAGGTCCGTAAGAGCGGCAAGCTCGACTACCTGCGGCCGGACGGCAAGACGCAGGTCACCGTGCAGTACGACGGCGTGACTCCCGTGCGGCTCGACACCGTGGTGCTGTCCACGCAGCATGCCGAGGGTGTCGACCTGGACGAGCAGCTGGCTCCCGACATCCGCGAGCAGGTCGTCAACGCCGTGCTCACCGATCTCAACCACGACACGCTGGACACGTCGGACTTCCGGCTGCTGGTGAACCCGACCGGCAAGTTCGTGCTCGGCGGCCCGATGGGCGACGCCGGCCTGACCGGCCGCAAGATCATCGTCGACACCTACGGCGGCTGGGCCCGCCACGGCGGCGGCGCGTTCTCGGGCAAGGATCCGTCGAAGGTGGACCGCTCCGCGGCCTACGCGATGCGCTGGGTGGCCAAGAACGTCGTCGCGGCCGGGCTGGCCGAACGCGTCGAGGTGCAGGTGGCCTACGCCATCGGCAAGGCGGCCCCCGTCGGCCTGTTCGTCGAGACCTTCGGTTCCGAGACCGTCGACCCCGCTCGCATCGAGAAGGCCATCACCTCGGTCTTCGACCTGCGCCCGGGTGCGATCGTCCGCGATCTGGACCTGCTGCGCCCCATCTACGCGCCGACGGCGGCCTACGGTCACTTCGGCCGCACCGACGTCGACCTGCCGTGGGAGCGCACGGACAAGGTGGAGGAGCTCAAGGCTTCCGTTTAACCTGCCGACAAGACGCAAATGGCCCTGAATCCGTGCGATTCAGGGCCTTTTGCGACTGTTCACGCGGGTCGGGTCGGCGTGGCGCGGCGCAATCCAGCAGGATGGCGTCATGGATCACGTCACCTTCGTGCCGACCGTCGACCAACTGGCCTACACCTTCGGCGGCGCCGCGCCGGTGATGCGCATCAAGCCGGGGACCGCGCTGACGCTGTGGACCGAGGACGCCTATGGCGGCCGCATCACCAGTGCGGCCGACGTCGCGACCACCGCGCTCGACACCGAGGACCTCAACCCCCAGACCGGACCGTTCTGGATCGAGGGCGCCCAGCCGGGGGACACCCTCGCGGTGCACCTGGTCGACCTGACGCCCGCCCGCACCTGGGGGGCGTCGACCCTGATTCCGTTCTTCGGCGGGCTCACCAGCGTCCCGGCCAGTCCCACCCTGCAGGACCCGCTGCCCGAACGCACGTACGTCTACGACTACGACGCCGGCACCGAGACCCTCGGATTCTCCGCCCTTGCCAGTGACTTTCAGCTCCGCCTGCCGTCGAATCCGATGCTGGGCACGGTCGGCGTCGCCCCTGCCCGACGCGAGGTGCGCACCTCGCTGGTGCCGGACTACTTCGGCGGCAATATGGACAGTCCCGAAATGGCCGCGGGCGCAACGTGTTACCTGCGGGTCAACGTCGACGGTGCGTTGTTCTCCCTCGGCGACGGGCATTACCGCCAGGGCGAGGGCGAATCCTGCGGAACCGCGGTCGAGGGGGCGATGCACGTGACGGCCATCGTCGACCTCGTCAAGGGCGGCGGCCCGGCGTGGCCGAGGATCGAGAACGACACCCACCTGATGTGCATCGGGTCTGGACGGCCGCTGGAGGAGGCGTGGCGGGCCGGCCAGGTCGAGATGATCGGTTGGCTCGGCGAGCTCTACGGTCTCGACCGTCTGGACGCCTACCAGCTGCTGACTCAGATCTCGGAGGTACCGATCGCGAATGTGGTCGACACCAATTACAGTGCCGTGACCAAGGTCGACAAGCGGCTGCTGCCGAACGCGTCGGCCTTTGGTGGCATCCACGACGAAATGCGCAGGGCGGCACGGTCACTGGGCTCGATTTCTTACTGAGGGGACGACGACCATGGATCTTGGACTGTCCGGCAAGCGCTTCCTGGTCACGGGCGGCACCAGGGGCATCGGACGGGCGGTGGTCGACGGGCTGCTGGCCGAGGGTGCGGCCGTGGCCTACTGCGCCCGCACGGTGGAGGCGGGATCGGGGCCGGAATCGGCGATCGGCACCGCCGTCGACGTGGGTGACGCGGACGCGTTGAAGAAGTGGGTCGACGACAGTGCCAGCGCGCTCGGTGGGGTCGACGGCGTCGTGGCGAACGTCAGCGCGCTGGCGATCCCCGACAGCCAGGAGAATTGGCGCACCACCTTCGAGGTCGACCTCATGGGCACCGTCGGACTGGTGGAGGCGGCGCTGCCGTCGCTGCTGGAGTCGGGCACGGGGTCGATCGTGACCATCTCCAGCGTCTCGGGCCGCGAGATCGACTTCGCCTCGGGACCATACGGAACGATGAAGGCCGCCATCATCCACTACACGCAGGGCCTGGCCTTCAACCTCGCCGGCCAGGGTGTGCGGGCCAACACCGTCAGCCCCGGCAACACCTACTTCCCGGGTGGGGTGTGGCCCTCCATCGAGCAGAACGACCCCGAGCTGTTCGCCACGGCCATGGCGCTCAACCCGACCGGTCGCATGGCTACTCCGCAGGAGGTCGCCAATGCCGTTGTGTTCCTGAGCAGTTCGGCCGCCAGCTTCATCACCGGCACCAACCTCGTCGTCGACGGCGCCCTGACCCGCGGCGTGCAGTTCTGATCGGCTAGTTGCTGAACTCGTAGTCGCGCAGGGGGAAGCGGCGGCTGCGCCACATCGCCTCCGCGGTGGTGGTGGGGCGCAGCGGCACGTCCCCGTTCTGGTCGAAGTAATAACTGTTGGCCAAGGCGCAGCTGTCTTGCCAGAAGATCTGGCGGTGCCGCTTGCGCATCATCTCGGCGAAGTAGCGGTCGTTGGCTTCGGCCGACACCTCGACCCGGGTGGCCGCTCGTCGTGAGGCCTGCACCAGGCAGCGCACGATGTGGTGGGTCTGAGCCTCGATGAGGGCGAAGTACGACGAACCGACGTAGCCGTAGGGCCCCATCACGGTGAAGAAGTTGGGGAACCCGGGGATGCTGACGCCTTCGTAGGCCTGCAGTCGTCGCTCGGTCCAGAACTGGCTCAGCGACGTGCCGTCCGCTCCGGTCACCGGGAACGTCGGCAGGCTGTCGACGTCCATCACTTTGAAGCCGGTGGCCAGGATCAGTACGTCCACCTCGCGCAGCGCGCCGTCGACCGTGGCGACGCCCGACCCGGTGATCTTCTCGATCGGCTCGGTGACCAACTCCACGTTCTCGCGGTTGTAGGTCGACAGGTACGTGTTGTGGAACCCGGGACGCTTGCACCCGACCGCGTACCGCGGCGTGAGCTTCTCGCGCACCGCCGGATCGTGCACCTCACGCCGGAGGAAGGCCCGGCCCATCTTCTCGGCGCGGTTGGCCAGCGGGAAGACCCCGTAGTACTGCGCCGAGATCGTGAACGTCAGCTCGACGTAGGCCTGACTCAGCAGGCGCTGGAGCACCTTTCCGCCCGGTATGCGCATCAACCGGCGGGCCGCGGCGGGCAGCGGCACGTCCAACTTGGGCATGCACCAGATCGGGGTGCGTTGGTAGACGGTGAGGTGCTCGACGATCGGGGCGATCTCCGGAATCACCTGAACGGCTGAGGCGCCGGTGCCGATGATCGCCACGCGCTTGCCGGTCAGGTCTTGCGAGTGGTCCCACCGGGCGGTGTGCATCGTGACCCCGCCGAAGCCGTCGACCCCGTCGATGTCGGGCAGGTTGGGCACGGTGAGCACCCCGCTGCCGTTGATCAGGAAGCGTGCCGTCAGCACGCCTCCGTCGTCCAGTTCGACGCGCCAGCAGTCGGACTCGTCGTCGAAGGCCGCCGAGGTCACCATCGTGCCGAACCGGATCCTGGAGCGCAGCCCGTACCGGTCGACGCAGTGCTGGGCGTAGCGCTTCAACTCCGCGCCCTTGGCGTAGGTGCGCGACCAGTCGGCGCTCTGCTCGAACGAGAACTGGTAGGAGAACGACGGAATGTCCACGGCAATGCCGGGATAGGTGTTCCAGTGCCAGGTGCCGCCGGGTTCGTCACCGGCTTCGACGATCTGGTAGTCACCGAGACCGGCCTTGTCGAGCTGGATCGCCGCGCCGATGCCGGAGAATCCGGCACCGACGATGAGGGTGGTGAAGTCGGGTTGGGTCACGAATGCCTCCGTCGACGTCGACTGGGCAGAAGGTTACGCCGTCGGTCCCACGTGGAGGGCCGCCTTGAGCGCCGCGAGACCGCGATTGGTGGCCTCGGTGGCGGCCGGTGACGCCATCGCCAGGCTGACGTAGCCGTGCACCATCGTCGGTTCGTTGCTCAGCTGCACGGGAACACCTGCCGCGCCGAGCAATTCGGCGTACCTGCCGCCGTCGTCGCGCAGCGGGTCGTGCTCGGCGGTGCCGATGAAGGCCGGTGCCAGGCCCGTCAGGTCGGCCGCGTTGGCCGGGGCGAGGTCGGTCGGCAGGGTGGCGTGGTCGGACATGTCGAGCCCCGGCAGGTACCACGTCAGGAAGGCCGTCATCACCTCGGCGTTGAGGATCGGAGCGTCGGCGTTCTCGACGAACGACCGTGCGGTGAGGTCGCCGACGGCCACCGGGTACCACAGCAACTGAAACGCGAGGTTCGGCCCGCCGGCGTTCTTGGCCCGCAGCGCCATCACCGCCGACAGGTTGCCCCCTGCCGAGTCACCCGCCACGGCGATCCGCGCGGGGTCCCCGCCGAGTTCCTCGGCGTGCTCGGCCACCCAGCGAAGCGCCGCCCAGGCGTCCTCCACCCCGGCGGGAAACGGATGCTCCGGAGCCAGCCGGTAGTCGACGGACACCACGATGGCCTTGGCCCCGACGGCGTGGGCCCGCGCGACGTGGTCATGGGTGTCGAGGTCGCCGATCGCCCAGCCGCCGCCGTGGTAGAACACGACCACCGGAAGGGCGGCGTCGGTCGGCACGGGCGGCCAGTAGATGCGGACCGGGATGTCGGCGAGGTCGCCGTAGCCGACCGTGCGCTCCTCGATTCGCATGTCGGTTGACATCTCCGCCGGTGGCTTGACCGCCCGGAACCGCTCGCGGGCCACCTCGACGCCGTCGTCGACGGTGAAGTCCAACGGCACCGCGTCGAGCAGCATCTTGAGGATGGGGTCGATTGCGGGCCGCTCGGACGTCGTCTCCGTCATGTGCCTCAGGCTAGCGCGCGACGCAGTGCGGACAGCCCGCGCTCGACGGCGTCGGTGGCCGCGGGGACGACGCCGTGATAGCCCAGGTAGCCGTGCACCAGCGTGGTGGCGTCGTGCACCTCCACCGGCACCCCGGCGGACCGCAGCAGTTCGGCGTACTGCACGCCGTCGTCGTGCAGGGGGTCGTAACCCGCGACCGCGACGTACGCGGGTGCCAGGCCGGCGAAGTCCGTGGCCCGGCCGGGCACCAGGGTCGCGGGCGGATCCTCGAGGTCTTGTCCGGCGGCGTACCAGCGGGAGAACTGGGCGACCGCATCCAGCGCGAGGATGGGTGCGTCGGCGTTCTCGGTGAACGACGGCAGCGACGTGTCCCACGTCGTCGCCGGGTACCACAGCAGCTGGAAGGCGATCGTCGGCCCGCCGCCGTCGCGGGCCAGCTGCGCCACGACCGCCGCGAGGTTTCCGCCCGCCGAGTCGCCCGCGACCGCAAGGCGCGTCGGGTCGGCGCCGAGTTCGTCGGCGTGCTTGGCGACCCACTGCGTCGCGGCCCAGACGTCGTCGACCGCCGCCGGGTACGGATGCTCGGGGGCCAGGCGGTAGTCCACCGACACCACCAGCGCACCGGAGCCCACCGCGTGCCTGCGGGCGTCGTTGTCGTAGGTGTCGAGGTCGCCGACCACCCAGCCGCCGCCGTGAAAGAACAGCACCACCGGGACCGGGTCGTCACCCGCGTCGGGCGGCCAGTACAGCCGGATGGGGATCGGGCCGCCGGGGCCGTCGACCGTGCGGTCCTCGACGCGCAACTCCTGGTGCACGGGGTGGCGAGGCAGGTCGCGGAACCGCTGACGGGCCGCCTCGGGACCCCCCTCGGTCGTCAACTGGAACGGAACCGCTTCCAGTACCTTCTGCAGGATGGCATCCAGTGGGGGCTTGTCGGAGGATTCCTCGGTGACGGGCATCGGCTCACCGTACGCAGCACCGACGACGTGGACGCTGTGGGGCGCGGCAGCGGTCGTGGCCGCCGGCTACGGAGTGTTCCTGGTGGTGGTGGCGCTGCAGTCACCCGCAGGCGCCGAGCTCACCGGGCGGTTTGGTGCGCAGCCTGCGGTCAAGGCGCTGGCCGCGGTGCTGCTCGCCGCCGCCGCCCTGACCCACCCCCTTCGGCGGGAGCGACGCTGGTTGGTGCCGGCGCTGCTGTTCTCCGCGGCGGGGGACTTCCTCCTTGCGATGCCGTGGTGGGAGCCGTCGTTCGTGCTCGGGCTCGGCGCGTTCCTGGTCGCCCACCTGTGCTTCCTGACGGCGCTGTGGCCCCTGCGGGGCGCGGCGCCGGCCAGGGTGGCCGTCGCGGTCGTCGTTTGCGTGGCCTGCGTGACGCTGCTGATCTGGTTCTGGCCGCGGTTGACCGCCGACGGCTTGACCGTTCCGGTCGTCGCCTACATGGCCGTCCTGGGCGCGATGGTGTGCGCGGCGTTGCTGGCCGAGCTCCCGACGCCGTGGACCGCATTGGGCGCGGTGTGCTTCGCGGTCTCCGACGGGATGATCGGGATCGGTCGCTTCGTCCTGGATGCCGGAGCCGGGCTGCCGGCGA
This sequence comes from Mycobacterium yunnanensis, assembly GCF_025823185.1. Classification (GTDB taxonomy): domain Bacteria; phylum Actinomycetota; class Actinomycetes; order Mycobacteriales; family Mycobacteriaceae; genus Mycobacterium; species Mycobacterium yunnanensis. Next base: position 197,280 of record NZ_JACKVK010000011.1, on the reverse strand, counting down.
CATCGAACTCGGAGGCCCTGGCGGTGCCGATCTGGTGGGCCTACGCGGCGTCGTTGCTGTTGATCACTGCCGGGCTGTTCTTCGGGCGGAACGGCTCGTCGGAACTGTCTGTTACACAACCCACGTGACCGACGTCAGGCAGGCCGCCGAGCACGAACCGGTCGCCCGGGTGCTCCCGATGCTCACGGTGCCGCACCTCGACCGCGACTTCGACTACCTCGTCAGCGCCGAGCAGTCCGACGACGCGCAACCCGGTGTGCGGGTCAAGGTGCGCTTTCACGGCCGGCTCGTCGACGGGTTCGTCCTGGAACGCCGCTCCGACACCGACCACGAGGGGAAGCTCGGCTGGCTGGATCGGGTGGTGTCGAGCGAACGGGTCTTGACACCCGACGTGCGGCGACTGGTCGACGCGGTCGCCGCGCGTTACGCAGGCACCCGTCCCGACGTGCTGCGCCTCGCCGTCCCGCCCCGCCACGCGACGGTCGAGAAGCAACCCGTCCCGGAGCCACCCGCCGTGGTCGCGCCTGCGGTCGACCCGGCGGCGTGGGCCGACTATCACCGCGGCTCGCAGTTCCTCGATGCGCTGGCCGAGGGCCGCGCGGCCCGGGCGGTCTGGCAGGCGTTGCCCGGCGAGCGGTGGGCCGACCGGCTCGCCGAAGCCGCTGCCGTGGTGGTCAGCTCCGGACGGTCGGTACTGGCCGTCATGCCTGACCAGCGCGACGTCGACGCCCTGCATGCCGCCGCGGTGCGACACGTCGGCGAGGGCGTGGCCGTCGCGTTGTCGGCAGGTCTCGGCCCCTCGGCGCGCTACCGCCGCTGGCTGTCGGTGCTGCGGGGCCACGCCCGGTTCGTCATCGGGACCCGCAGTGCGGTGTTCGCGCCCGTCGTCGACCTCGGCCTGGTCATGGTGTGGGACGACGGCGACGACACGCTGGCCGAGCCACGCTCGCCCTACCCGCACGCACGCGAGGTGGCCATGTTGCGCGCCCATCAACTGCGATGCGCGGCGTTGATCGGCGGTTACGCCCGCACCGCGGAGGCTCATGCGCTGGTCGCCAGCCGATGGGCCCACGATCTGGTGGCCCCTCGACCGACCGTGCGGACGCGCAGCCCGCGGGTGGTCGCGCTCGACGACAGCGCCTTCGCCCAGGAACGCGATCCCGCCGCCCACACCGCCCGGTTGCCGACGATGGCCCTCGACGCGGCCAGGGCCGCGCTGCGGTCCGGTCATCCGGTGCTGGTGCAGGTGCCGCGGCGCGGCTACGTGCCCGCCCTGGCCTGCGGGAAGTGCCGCACCATCGCCAGGTGTCGGCATTGCACCGGACCCATGTCGTTGCCCGACCGCGCCGCGGGAGCCGTGTGCCGGTGGTGCGGCCGGGTCGAGCCGTCGCTGCGGTGCGTGCGCTGCGGGTCCGACGCCGTGCGCGCCGTCGTCGTCGGGGCCCGCCGCACGGCCGAGGAATTGGGCCGGGCCCTGCCGGGCACCACGGTCATCACCTCCGGCGGCGACGCCATGGTCGCCGAGGTGCCCGCCACGCCGTCGCTGGTCGTGTCGACCCCTGGCGCCGAGCCGACGGTGCCCGGCGGATACGGCGCGGCGCTGCTGCTCGACGGCTGGGCACTGCTGGGGCGTCAAGACCTTCGGGCGTCGGAGGACGCCTTGCGCCGGTGGATGGCGGCCGCCGCGCTCGTCCGGTCCCGCGGCGACGGCGGGGTGGTCGCCGTGGTTGCCGAAACCGCGATCCCGACGGTGCAGGCGTTGATCCGGTGGGATCCCGTCGGCCACGCCGACGCCGAACTCGCCGCCAGGACCGACGTCGGTCTGCCACCGGCGGTGCACATGGCCGCGGTCGACGGTCCGCCGGCGGCCGTGGCGGCCCTGATCGAGGCCGCCCGCCTTCCGGACGGCTCCGACGTGCTCGGACCCGTCGACCTACCCGCCGGTGCGCGGGCGCTGCCCGGTGCCGACCGCGATGCCGAGGTGAGCCGGATGCTGGTCCGTGTTTCGCGCAGTACCGGGCTGGAATTGGCCTCCGCGCTGCGCCGCGCCACCGGCGTGTTCAGCGCCCGCCACGATCAACCGCCAGTTCGTGTGCAGATCGACCCGTTGCACATAGGGTGAGTCCGATTCGACGGGCGGTGACGGGCTAGGGGAGGTGCGGTGAAGCGGATCTTCGGCTGGGTCGTGCTCGCGATCCTGGTGGCCGCCGGGCTGCTGTGGCCGCTGATGTCCGGCGGCGCGTCCAGCTCCGCGCCGGTGGAGGATCCCGTCGTCATCAGCGACTACCAGGCCGACTTCACCGTCGCGGCCAACGGACGGCTCACCGCCGTGGAAACCATCCGCGGCGAGTTCCCCTCTGGGCGGCACGGCATCTTCCGGTACTGGGACGTCGCCAATTCGAACAGCCCCCGAGTGCGTCAGGAACCCGAGGTCACCTCGATCCTGATGGACGGCGAACCCGTGCCCTACCGACTGCTCTCGGAGTCGGGGGAGAGATTCCGGGTGGCCAAGATCGGTGATCCCGACAGCACGCTGAGCCCCGGCACCCACGTCTACGAGATCCGGTACGCCATCCCCGGCGTACTCGACCCGGGCGCCACCGGGGATAACCGCGGCTACGCCTCGGTGGTCGGCGACCCCGACTCGAGGTCTGCGTTCTACTGGAACGTGATCGCACCGTCGTGGAACAACGTGATTCAGCGGGTGCGGGTTCGAGCGACGATGCCCGCCGCCGTCACCGGCGCCGAATGCTCCGTCGGGTTTGGCACGGGGGCCGCCTGCGACGGACTCACGGTGTCGGGCACCACGATCGAGCTGGCCGCGGCGAACCTGGCGCCCCGCACGCCGGTCACGCTGCGCGCCGGCGTCGACCTGCCGACCCCGCCGCGCGCCAGCCTGCCGTGGTCCTACGAGTGGGACCGCGTCCTCGGACGCTCCGTCGGCGGGGTGGTGTGGGTCGCCGGCCTCACCGTGGCCGGCGCTCTGATCGCCCACCTCTGGTACCGCACCACCGTCGAGCCCGAGCCGGGATTCCCGGTGCAGTACGCGCCGCCGGCCGGACTGGGCCCGGTGCAGGTCGAATACATCCGCACCGAGGAGGTGCCCAAGAACGGGTTGACGGCCACGTTGCTCTACGCCGCGGAACGCAATCTCGTCGAACTCAAGCAGGCCGACGAGAAGAGATGGATCGTCCGGGGCGTCGCCGACGACGGCTGGGCCGACGTCGACCCCGTGACCCGCGCCGTGGCGATGGCACTGAAGGTGAAGGGTAGCGGCCGGGAGTTCGAGGCCACGTCCACCGCCAGCGCAGGCAAGAAGCTGACCACGGCGAAGGCCGACCTGGCCACCGCGGCGCGAAAGTGGGCGCTCGACGAGGGTCTGGTGGTCAAGCGCCGCAAGGAACTCTGGGTGCGGTCGGCCAACGCCCTGGCCGTCGTCCTGGCGGCCTGCGGTTTCTTTCGGTGGGGCTTTCCGACGACCATGTGGGGCCTGCCCTTCGTCGCGTTCTTCGTGTTCTCCCGGGGCTCGTGGGCGGGCGGCGTCGGCACGAGGCGCACGGCGAAGGGGCGTCAACTGTGGTCGGAGGCAGGCGGTTTCCACCGATTGCTGGCCACCGACTCGGCGGAGACGCGATTCGACTTCGCGGCCCGCAAGGACCTGTACACCGCGTACGTCCCGTTCGCCGTCGCCGGCGGTGTGGCGGCGCTGTGGGCCAAGAAGTACAGCGACACCGTCGGAGCCGCTGCGCCGGAACCCAGTTGGTATCAGACGTCCTCACCGTCGAGCGGCCATGGCTCGAGCTCCGGCGGACCGGACTTCGACAGCTTCGACTCGGCGCTGTCGTCGTCGATCAGCGCGTACACCGCCTCACAGGCGTCGTCATCGTCGTCGAGTAGTAGCTCCAGCTCCAGCGGCGGCGGTGGCGGAGGCGGCGGTGGGGGAGGAGGAGGCTCGTGGTGACGTCGGTGCTCGTCCTGGCGGTGGTGCTCCTGGTGGTGATTCTGGTGGCATTGGTGTTGGGCTACAACAAGATCCGCACCGCGGACGTGCGGGTGTCCGAGGCCCTGGCCGGCGTCGACGTCGAGCTGACGCGCCGGGCGTCGCTGATCCCCAGCCTGGTGCACACCGTGCAGACCTTTGCGGCGCACGAGAAAGGTGTGCTCGACCACGTCACCGACGCCCGAGCCGCGCTGGCCACCGCAACCGGCGGCACGTCGGTTGCTGACCGCAGCGCCGCCGAACGCGAGCTGGACGGCGCCCTTCGACCGGTCCTGGCGCTGGGGCGGAGCTATCCTGAGTTGAACTCGTCGAGCAATTTCCTGAACCTTCAGGACAATCTCGCCGACACCGAGAACAAGCTTGCGTTCGCCCGCCAGTACTACAACGACGCGGTCGCAACGCTCAACAAGACCCTCACCACGATTCCGTGGATGTTCGTCGCCCCGCTGGCCGGGGTGTCCGAACGCGAGTACTACCAGATCAACGGTTGAGACGTGCGAATCATCTTCGCGGGCACCCCAGAGCCCGCCCTTCCCTCATTGCGTCGACTCGTCGACTCACCACACCACGACGTGGCCGCCGTGCTGACGCGCCCGGACGCCGCGTCCGGTCGCAGGGGGCGCCCGGCACCGTCACCGGTGGCCCAATTCGCCTTGGACGCGGGCATTCCGGTGCTACGTCCCGAGAAACCCAACGGGCCCGACTTCGTCGCCGAGTTACGCGACCTCGCCCCCGACTGCTGCGCGGTGGTGGCCTACGGCGCGCTGCTGCGCGACGGGCTGCTGGCCGTCCCGCCGCACGGCTGGGTCAACCTGCACTTCTCCCTGCTGCCGGCGTGGCGGGGCGCCGCACCCGTTCAAGCCGCCATCGCCGCGGGTGACGAGGTCACCGGTGCCACCACGTTCCGCATCGAACCCAGCCTGGATTCGGGGCCGGTGTTCGGTGTGGTGACCGAGACCGTGCGGCCGACCGACACGGCAGGCGACCTCCTCGACCGACTGTCGGTCTCCGGGGCGATGCTGCTGGAGCGGACGATGGACGGCATCGCCGACGGCACCCTCGCCGCGATCCCGCAGCCCTCCGACGGGATCACCGTCGCGCCGAAGATCACCGTGGAGGAGGCGCGCGTGCGGTGGGATCTACCCGCCCAGGTGGTCGACCGTAGGATTCGCGCGGTGACCCCCAACCCCGGTGCGTGGACGATGATCGGCGACCTCCGAATCAAGGTGGGTCCCGTGCGACCCGAGGCCGATGATCAGGACGCTCAGGATCGAGAAGCACTGGCGCCGGGCATGATTCGCGTCGACCGGCGCGGCGTTCACGTGGGCACGTCGTCGACCCCGGTGCTACTCGGTGACATCCAGCCACCGGGCAAGAAGGCGATGAAGGCGGCGGACTGGGCGCGGGGTGCCCGGCTCGACGAGAACGCGTGCGCCCGGTGACCCGGCCACAGGGCAGGCGAAGGCCGCCGCGCAAACCGCTCGATCCGCCCCGGCGGGCCGCCTTCGACGTGCTGCGGGCCGTCTCCGAGCGCGACGCGTACGCCAACCTGGTGTTGCCCACCCTGCTGCGCGAACGGCAGATCACCGGCCGTGACGCGGCGTTCGCCACCGAACTGGCCTACGGCGCGTGCCGCGCGCTCGGGTTGCTCGACGCGATCATCGTGCACGCGACCAACCGCACGGTGGACCGCATCGACCCCGTGCTGCTGGACCTGTTGCGGCTCGGCTCCTATCAGCTGCTGCGCACCCGCGTCGACGCCCACGCCGCGGTGGACACCACCGTCGAGCAGGCTGCTCTCGAATTCGACGGTGCGCGAGCGGGTTTCGTCAACGGAACCCTGCGGACCATCGCATCCCGCGACGAATCGTCCTGGGTCGCCGAACTGGCTCCGCCCGCGGCGACCGATCCGGTCGGCAACATCGCCTTCACTCACGCCCACCCCCGGTGGATTGCGCAGTGCTTCGCCGACGCCCTCGGCGCAGACGCCGGCGAGCTGGGGGCGCTGCTCGCCAGTGACGACGGCCGGCCGCTGGTGCACCTGGCCGCTCGGCCCGGCGTGCTGACCGCCGAGGAGCTGGCCCGAACGGTCGACGGTGAGGTGGGCCGGTACTCGCCGTACGCGGTGTACCTCTCCGGCGGCGACCCGGGACGGCTCGACGCGCTGCGTGACGGCGCGGCGCAGGTCCAGGACGAGGGCAGCCAACTGGTGGCGCGGGCGTTGACGCTCGCCCCGGTCGACGGCAGCGACGACCGCTGGCTGGACCTCTGCGCCGGGCCTGGCGGCAAGGCCGCCATCCTGGCCGCCGTCGCCGCGCAGCGGGGTGCCCACGTGACGGCCGTGGAACCCACGCCGCACCGCGCGGATCTCGTCGAGCAGACCCTGAGGGGGCTGGACGCCGACGTGCTGAGGGTCGACGGTCGCGAGACGGGACTGCCTGCCGCGTCGTTCGACCGGGTGCTCGTCGACGCGCCGTGCACCGGGCTCGGCGCACTGCGGCGTAGGCCCGAGGCGCGGTGGCGCCGCCAACCCGGCGACGTGCCGGGCCTGGCCAAGCTGCAGAAGCAACTGCTGGCCGCGGCGATCGCGCTGACCCGCGACGGCGGCGTCGTGCTGTATGCCACCTGCTCACCGCATCTGGCGGAGACCGTCGGCGTGGTGGCCGACGCGCTGCGGCGTCAGCCCGTCACCGCCGTCGACGCCCGCCCGCTCTTCGACGCGGGGCCGACGCCCGTACCCGACCTTGGTGCCGGGCCGTACGTGCAGCTGTGGCCGCACCGCCACGGCACGGACGCCATGTTCGCGGCGGCGCTGCGGGTGCAGCGCTGAGCGCCGGCGGGCCGGAATCTAAGCTGACCGCCATGCCCGAACCCTTGATCGCGCCGTCGATCCTGGCCGCCGACTTCGCGCGCCTGGCCGACGAGACCGCCGCCGTCGTCGGAGCCGACTGGCTCCACGTCGACGTGATGGACAACCACTTCGTACCGAACCTGACGCTCGGCCTCCCGGTCGTGGAGAGCCTGTTGAAGGCGACCGACATCCCGATGGACTGTCACCTGATGATCGAGGACCCGGCCCGGTGGGCCCCGCCGTACGCCGAGGCCGGCGCCTACAACGTGACGTTCCACGCCGAGGCGACCGACGACCCGGTGGCCGTGGCCCGTGACATCCGCGCGGCCGGCGCCAAGGCGGGGCTGAGCGTCAAGCCGGGCACCCCCATCGAGCCGTACCTCGAGATCCTCCGTCAGTTCGACACGCTGCTGGTGATGTCGGTCGAACCGGGCTTCGGCGGCCAGAAGTTCATGCCGGACGTGCTCTCCAAGGTCACCGCCGTGCGGCGACTGGTCGACGCGGGTGAACTCACCGTGGTCGTGGAGATCGACGGCGGCATCAACGACGACACCATCGAGGCCGCCGCCGAGGCGGGAGTGGACTGCTTCGTCGCCGGCTCGGCCGTCTTCGGCGCCGCCGATCCCGGGTTGGCGGTGCAGAACCTCCGCAGGCAGGCCGCTGCGGCGTCGGCACACCTGCGGACCTGACCGGGCGATGAACGTCGACGACGCCATGCGGTCGGCCATCGCCCAGGCCGACGGCGTCAAGGGCACGACCCTTCCCAACCCGCCCGTCGGGGCGGTGATCCTGGATCGCGAAGGAAACATCGCCGGGGTCGGCGCTACCCAACCCGCGGGCGGGCCCCACGCCGAGGTCGTCGCGCTGCGGCGGGCCGGTGAACGGGCTGCCGGCGGCACGGCGGTGGTCACCCTGGAGCCCTGCAACCACCACGGCCGCACGCCGCCCTGCGTCGACGCGCTCATCGCGGCGGGGGTGTCCACGGTGGTCTACGCCGTCGCCGACCCGAATCCCGTCGCCGCCGGGGGAGCCAAGCGACTCGCCAACGCCGGCATCGCCGTCCAGGTCGGGGTGCTCGCCGAGGACGTCGCCGGGGGCGCCCTGCGGGAATGGCTGCATCGCCAGCGCACCGGCCGGCCACACGTCACGTGGAAGTTCGCCTCCAGCGTCGACGGACGCAGCGCCGCGGCCGACGGCACCAGTCAGTGGATCACCAGCGAGGCCGCCCGCGCCGACGTGCACCGTCTGCGTGCGGTCGCCGATGCCATCGTCGTCGGCACCGGCACCGTGTTCGCAGACGATCCAACGTTGACCGCTCGACTGCCCGACGGGTCACTGGCCGAGCGTCAGCCGTTGCGCGTGGTGGTGGGCGAGCGTGACGTCTCACCCGAGGCCAAGGTGCTCAACGACGACTCGCGAACGATGGTGATCCGAACCCGAGATCCCCACGAGGTGATTCGGGCCCTCTCGGACCGCACCGCCGTGCTCCTCGAAGGCGGCCCCACCCTGGCGGGAGCATTCCTGCGGGCGGGCGTGGTGGACCGCATCCTGGCCTACGTCGCCCCGATCCTGCTGGGCGGCCCGATCACGGCCGTCGACGACGTCGGGGTGGCCAGCATGGTCGCCGCGCAGCGGTGGCGGTACGACGGCGTGCAGCGCATCGGCCCCGACATCCGCATGAGCCTGGTGCCAGCCACGTCAAACTGAGACGTGGAATTGCCTTGGCCGCCAATGTGAGTCGCGTCACCCACGGAATGTGCGCTGTTGGGGGACTCGTTACCCCTTTGAGACCTCAACCGCCCCACGTGGACCCGATTGGTGTCGTAGGTCCCCGTAAAATCGGAACCAAGGTCGTGGCCACCTGGCCCAGGCTGCCCGTTGACTCGGGCACCACACAACGAAGGACGAAGAGCAATGACTGCACTGCAGGACTGGCTCAGCTTTCGCCCCGCCGATCAGAACGCCATCGTCGACATGGTCTTCCGCCCGTTGCGGGCGGTGCTGAACGTTTCGGAATCCGAAGCCCGAACCGACATCAAGCTGATCACCCCGGGCGTCGAACGCTGCTGACCAGCTAGTTCTGGGCGGCCACCGCATCGGTGGTGTCGTCCAATTCCTCGGCATGGTCGTGCTTTCCGGCGATCAGCAAGCCCAGGACCGCACCGATCGCGCACACCACCATCGTGATGAAGAAGATCTGGCCGTACTGCATCGTGTAGGCGGTCCGCACGTTGGCGGCGAGTTGCGCGCCGATCTCCAACAGGTTGTTGCCCTTGGGCTTCGGCATCTCGGCGAGGTACTGGTTGAACTTGTAGAGGCCCCACGCGCTGAGCGACGCCAGACCGATCAGCATGCCGATCATCCGGGACACCACCACCGCGGCGGACGCGATGCCGTGCTGAGAGCCCGGCACGGTGCGCAGCGTTGCCGAGGTCAGCGGTCCGATCACGAGGCCGAGGCCCAGACCGGCGAGCACCAGGTCGGTGTCGAACGTGGGCAGGGTGAACAGCACCAGGTCATGGTGCGCGGAGAGCACGTTCACGTCCCAGTGCGACACCAGCCAGTAGCCGAACGCCGCGATCAGCAGTCCGACGAAGGCGACGATGCGGTCGCCGATCCGGGTGGCGATCAGACCACCGAGGACGGCGCCGACGGGCAACGCGCCCAGGAACCACAGCAGCAGCAGGACGGTCTCGTTCTGCTCCTTGCCCAACACGCCCTGCCCGAACAGCTCCACGTTGACCAGCGTCACCATCAGGGCCGCACCGGTGCACAGCGACGCCCCGAGGGCGGCGAGGAACGGCCGGAACTTCACCCCGGTCGGCTCGATGAGCCGGGTCTTGGCGAACTTCTCCCATACGAAGAAGGCGATCGCGGCCAGCACCGCCACGCCGAGCACGGGCAGTCCCCAACTGGGGAAGACCTGCTTGCCGTCCGGTGACGGGTTGTACATGCCGAAGACCATCAGACCCAAGGCGACTGCCAGCAGCAGACCGCCGACGACGTCGACCTTCTCCCGCGGCTCGTCGGGGTCCCTCGACGGCAGGCTGAAGTGGATCATCACCATGGCGACGAGCGCGAGCGGCACGTTGATCCAGAAGACGTCACGCCACGTGGACAGCGCCCACACCACGGCGACGCCGTAGAGCGGTCCCAGGACGGCGCCGAGCTCCTGGGCGGCGCCGATGCCGCCGAGCACCGACGCCCGGCTCTTGGCGGCCCACAGGTCCGCGGCAAGTGCCAGCGTGACCGGCAGCAGCGCACCGCTCGCCGTGCCCTGGATGAACCGGCCGATGACGATGGTGAAGAGGTCGTCGGAGAGCGCGGTCACCACGGAGCCGACGGCGAAGCCGGCCAGGCTGACCTGCAGTACCAGCTTGCGGCCGAAGCGGTCCGAAGCGCGGCCAAGCAACGGCATCGCCGCGATGTAGCCGAGCAGGTACATGGTGATGATCGGGGTGACGCGCTGAATCTGGTTCAGCGAGATCCCGACGTCGCGCATGATGTCGTTGATCACGGTGATCACGACGTAGGTGTCGAGAGCGCCGAGCAGAACGGCGAGTCCGCCAGCGCTGATGGCGACCCGCCGGTTGGTCGTCCTCGGTCCGCCGGTGCCCAGCGCCGCGGACGTCACGCGAGCCATCAGGCGGCGGGCTTGGTGACGGTGACGGTCTTGCCCCAGTCGCTCAGCGTCATCTGCACGCTGTTGCCCTGGCTGGGGTCGAGCTTGGCCTGCACGAGGGCGTGGTCGCCGTCCTCGGTGATCCACGCGGTGGCCGGAACGTCGCCGGTGGCACCGAGGTTGGCCAGGCCGTTGACGGCCGCGGCGTTGACCTTGCCGGTGACCTTCACGGTGTTGACGTTGTTGATCGTCTCGCGGCCCTCGGCCTTCGGGTCGGCGAAGTTGGCCAGGACGTTGGCCAGGCCGACCTTGGGGTTGAGGATCTTCGACACGTCGTAGATCTCGGCGGCGGGGCCGAAGTTGGTGAAGCTGCCCGGCGTGAGTGCGCCGTACAGGTCCCCGTCGGCGACCACGAAGTCGACGTCCTTGAAGGTCTGACCGAAGGCGATGATGCTGGCCTTGCCCTGGGCCGCGACCACGGGAACGTTGGTCAGGTCGCCAGTCAGCGTTTCGATGGGCAGTTCCTTGATCTTCCCGGTGACGGTCAAATCGAGGTGCACGCTCGTCTGCGCGCTGGTGGTCTGGGTCGATTCCTTGAGCAGTGCCGCCGCGTCGGGCAGTGGTGCGTCGTTCTTCTTTTCCGACGAGCCGCAACCCGCGACGAGCAGGATGGCGGCGAACATGGACACGAGGACGGCAATGCGGGGGCGCGTCTGCATGAGTGCATCGTAGTGGGTGGACCTGGACGGACCGTTGCCCCAGGTACTGCCGTAGGCGCAGTCGCGAAGCGGCCGTGGGCCCGTGGGCGACTAGCCTCGACGTCATGTTCACCGGCATCGTCGAAGAGTTGGGTGAGGTCGTCGGCAAGGAAGATCTCGCCGATGCGGCCCGATTCGTCATCCGCGGCCCGCTCGTCACCACCGACGCCGGCCACGGCGACTCGATTGCGGTCAACGGCGTGTGCCTGACCGTCGTCGACCTGTTGCCCGACGGCGCGTTCACCGCCGACGTGATGGCCGAGACGTTGAATCGCTCCAGCCTGGAGGGCGTGGGGGTGGGCAGCCAGGTCAACCTGGAGCGCGCCGCCGCCGTGAACAGCCGACTCGGCGGCCACATCGTGCAGGGACACGTCGACGGCACCGGCCGGGTGCTCAGCCGGACCCCGTCGGAACACTGGGAAGTGGTGCGCATCTCACTGCCGGACACCGTGTCGCGGTACGTCGTCGAGAAGGGGTCGATAACCGTCGACGGAATCTCGCTGACGGTCTCGGCGATCGGCTCCGACTGGTTCGAGGTGTCGCTGATCCCCACCACTCTGGAACTGACCACGCTGGGTCGCGCCGCGGTGGGCACCGCGGTCAACCTGGAGGTCGACGTCATCGCCAAGTACGTCGAGAGGCTGCTGGCCCACCGGGACGCCACCGAGAGTTGACCCACCCGCCGCGACTTTCGCCGCCGCTGAGCGAAACGTCGGCGCTGCTCGTCAACCGCTGCATGGGAGCGGGCAATAAGCGTTGCCCTCGGTTGGTTCATACTGAGGGGCGACGTAGCAGGGCGCATCGCACGATGGTTCCGATGGTGGAACGGCAAGGGTGGCAAGGATGACGAGGCTTGATTCCGTCGAACGGGCGATAGCCGACATCGCCGCGGGCAAGGCCGTCGTCGTCATCGATGACGAGGATCGCGAGAACGAGGGCGACCTGATCTTCGCCGCCGAGAAGGCGACGCCCGAACTGGTCGCGTTCATGGTCAGGTACACCTCCGGTTATCTGTGCGTACCGCTGTCCGGCGAGGTGTGCGACCGACTGGGCCTGCTGCCCATGTACGCGGTCAACCAGGACAAGCACGGCACCGCCTACACCGTGACCGTCGACGCGAAGGCCGGCGTGGGCACGGGTATCTCGGCGTCGGACCGGGCGACGACGATGCGGCTGCTGGCCGATCCGACCGCGGCGGCGGGAGACTTCACCCGGCCCGGCCACGTGGTGCCGTTGCGCGCCAAGGAGGGCGGCGTGCTGCGCAGGCCCGGTCACACCGAGGCCGCGGTGGACCTGGCGATGCTCGCCGGTCTGCAGCCCGCGGGCACGATCTGCGAGATCGTCAGCCAGAAGGACGAGGGCGAGATGGCCCAGACCGAGGAGCTGCGGGTCTTCGCCGACGACCACGATCTGGCGCTCATCTCGATCGCCGACCTCATCGAGTGGCGGCGCAAGCACGAAAAGCACATCGAGCGCATCGCCGAAGCGCGCATCCCGACCCGTCACGGCGAGTTCCGTGCGGTGGGCTACACCAGCATCTACGACGACGTCGAGCACGTCGCACTGGTCCGCGGCGACATCACCGGTGGCGGATCCGACGGGGACGGCCACGACGTGCTGGTGCGAGTGCACTCCGAATGTCTGACCGGTGACGTCTTCGGGTCACGGCGCTGCGACTGCGGTCCGCAGCTCGACGCGGCGATGGCGATGGTCGCCAGGGAGGGCCGTGGCGTGGTGCTCTACATGCGCGGGCACGAGGGTCGGGGCATCGGCCTGCTGCACAAGCTGCAGGCCTACCAGTTGCAAGACGCCGGCGAGGACACCGTCGACGCCAACCTCAAGCTCGGGCTGCCCGCCGACGCAAGGGACTACGGGATCGGCGCGCAGATCCTGGTCGACCTCGGCGTCCGCTCGATGCGGTTGTTGACGAACAACCCCGCCAAGAGGGTCGGGCTGGACGGGTACGGGCTGCACGTCATCGAGCGCGTTCCGCTGCCGGTGCGCGCCAATGCCGAGAACATCAGGTACCTGATGACCAAGCGGGACCGGATGGGCCACGATCTGATTGGCCTGGAGGACTACGACGAGTCCCCCTACGAGCTCCCGGCGACCGACGCGGGATCCGGCCAGTGAGCGGCGCCGCGGGCGTTCCCGACATGCCGGCGGTCGACGGAGCCGGCCTCAAGCTGGCGATCGTCGCGAGCACCTGGCACACCACGATCTGCGACGCCCTGCTCGACGGTGCGCGGCGGACCGCGGCGGCGTCGGGGGTGTCCGATCCCGACGTGGTGCGCGTGCTCGGCGCCATCGAGATACCCGTGGTGGCACAGCAATTGGCGAAGACGCACGACGCCGTGGTGGCGCTGGGCGTCGTGATCCGCGGTCAGACACCGCATTTCGACTACGTGTGCGACGCCGTGACCGCCGGTCTGACGCGGGTGTCCCTCGACGAGGGCACGCCCGTCGCCAACGGCGTCCTCACCACCAACGACGAGCAGCAGGCCCTGGACCGCGCCGGGTTGCCGGGGTCTGCGGAGGACAAGGGTGCGCAGGCGGCTGCCGCGGCGCTGTCGACGGCCCTCGTACTGCGGGACCTCCGCGCGACGTCGTGACCCAGCCCGCCGCCGACCTCGAGGTCAAGCCGTACCTGACGCCCTACTTCGCCTACGGTGCGGCGTTCCTGATCGCCGCCGCGCACATCGCGGTGGGCTTCCTGCTGAAGGTCGGCTCCTCGGGGGTCATCTTCCGCACCGCCGACCAGGTCGCGATCGGTGTTCTCGGCGTCATCATCGGCGGCCTCGTCCTGATGTTCGCCCGCCCCCGGTTGCGCGTCGGACCCGACGGCCTGGCCGTCCGAAATCTGTTGGGCTATCGACTCATCCCATGGTCGGAGGTGGTCGACGTGTCCTTCCCCAAGGGTGCGCGGTGGGCACGCGTCGACCTGCCGGACGACGAGTACGTGCCGCTGATGGCGATCCAGTCGGTGGACAAGGAACGCGCCGTTGACGCGATGGACGCCGTCCGCGCGCTGGTGGTCCGCTATCGGCAGCCCGAGGTCAACCCAGGCTCCGCGACATCGTGATCTCCCGGGGCGCGCTCTCGTGGGCCGCGTCGTCGGTCGCGGGCTCACCCGCGACGACGTCGAAGCCCAGCCGCCGGTAGATCCCGCGGGCGGCGGCGTTCCCGCTCTCCACGCGCAACGTCACCACGCGCGCCCCCTGGGTGCAGGCCCAGTCGACCGCGGCGCTCACCAAATCGTGTCCGAGCCCGCGGCCCCGAACCTGCGGTTCGAGCCACAACGAGTACAGGTACACCGTCTCGACGGTCTGCCGCTGCGCCCCGATCAGTCCGACCAGGTCCTCGCCGTCGAGCAGCGCGAACTGCGTGTGGGCGCGCAGCCGGCGCCGCCATTGCGACGCGGTGAACGCCAGCTCCTCACGGTATTGCCGGTCCTCGGTCCCGAGGGTGTCGTCAAGGGCGCGTAGGCGTAGCGCGGCGAACGCGCGCCAGTCCGCTTCGACGAGCCGTGTGACGGTCGGTGCACTCATGCAGCGTCGCATGGCTCCTTCGGGCGGTGCGTTAGAATGTGCTGATAGTGACCCATTTTCGCACGTCGGCGACCGCTCTGGAAGCCGACGCACATTACGTTCGCGCCGCCCAGTTGACCTCGCGTCCCGGGACGTTGCCCGCCATCACCATTCCCGTCGCGGGCCGCAGGTGGCCCGACGTCGACGAGATCTGGTCCCACCTGCAGGAGCCGGCCGAGTTCTTCGGTGTCACGATGCCCGACGTCGACGCCCTCTCCGCCGCACTGGGGGCGTTCGCCGCGACGGCCACCGCCGCGTGGATCGCCGCCAGCGTCGTGATCGTCGAGACCGACCAGGGGTCCGAGGTCGCGGTGTCGGGCGTCGCGGTGCAGCCGTGGCGCCAGGAGCCCGTGGTCGTCGCCGTCGACGACTCGGTGCCACCGGCACACCGCGCGTCGGATCCGTGGTGGCGACGAATGGCCGCGCGGACCACCAGCCGCGCCGAGGTCGACCAACGGGAGCGCTGGCTTCGCGGCCTCGGGTGGGCCGACGTCGTGTCGGGCGGCGTGCCGCTGCTCGGCGCGTTGGTCGTCGAAACGCCCGACGGCTGCGTGGGGGTGGAGAATCCCGAGCCCACGTCGGTGCTCGACCAGCTCGCGGCGTGTGGATGGACGGCGCGGGTGACCGCCGCCGCCACCGTGCCCGCCGACGTCACCCGGGCGTGGTGGGTGTCCCCACGTTTCGAGACGCATCCGGTCGCCGAGCTGGCGGGGGCGTCGTTGCCGTTCGAGAGGTGGTCATGACCGAGTTCGACCCGGCGTCGTTTCACGCCTTGAGCATCGACGGCTACGACATCGCCGACGGGGTGTTCCGTGCGCGATACACGTTGCGCACCAACACCGATGATCGCGATGACGTCTCCTTCACCGAGGTCGTCGACCTGTCGGGCGCGCTCGGCGACCGCAGGCCCGACGACCGGTTGCTCGGCCTGCTCGCGCTGACGTGTTCGCCCAGCTACTACAAGGCCGCAGCCCCGCCGCGGATCGACATCGCGTTCCCGACCCACGATTTCGAACGCCACTACCTCGCTGAGCTGATCGCCGGTGGGCTTGGCGAATTCGCCTACCGCAACTCGCTTCCCGACGCCCTGACCCCCGAGGTGACGGGCCTGGACGCCGTACCCGCGTCGACCGGCCCGGACGCGTGGGACCCCGACGCCGAGCCGCTGGTGCCGGTGGGCGGCGGCAAGGACTCCGTCGTCAGCATCGAGGCGCTCAAGCGGGCCGGCTTGCACCCGACGCTGTTTAGCGTCAACCGGTTCGACCCGATCGACCGGTGCATCGACATCAGCGGGTTGCCCAGCGTCCGGGTCACGCGGCGCATCGACCCCGCACTCATCGAGGCCAACGCGCGCGGTGCCCACAACGGGCACGTGCCGGTCACGGCCATCAACAGTGTCATCGGGCTCATCGTGGCCGACGCCACCGGTCTGGGCCCGGTGGTGCTGTCCAACGAGCGGTCCTCCAACGTGGGCAACGTCACCTGGCTGGGCCGCGACGTCAACCATCAGTGGTCCAAGAGCATCTCCTACGAGACGCTGCTGCGAGACACCTTGCGCCAGTACGGTTTCAACCCCGACCGCTACTTCTCCCTGCTGCGTCCGCTTTCGGAGTCCGAGATCGCCGACCGCTTTGCCAAGAGCCCTCAGTACTTTCGCGACTTCATCAGCTGCAACCGGCCGTTCGCCATCGACGCGGGTCGCCGCGGGGCGACGTGGTGCGGGCACTGCCCCAAGTGCCTGTTCGTCTACGCCCTGATGGCGCCACGTCTGGGCCGCGCGGAGGTCGAGGCCATCTTCGGCCACGACCTGTTCTCCGACGGCGACAACCGGCCGGGCTTCGAGGACATCGTCGGCCTCGGCGCGCACAAGCCCTTCGAGTGCGTCGGCGAGTACTACGAGGCCGCGGAGTCGCTGATGGCGGTGCTCGACGGTGACGACTGGCGCTCGGTGCCGCTGATCGAGGAATTCCGTTCGCGCCGCGACGAACTCGAGAAGGTGTCGCTGTCCTACGCCTCGGAGCGGGCCGGCTCGGTCGACGTCGACTACGTCCCCCCGAGGTATGCCGCGGCTCTGGTCGAGCCATGAGCGACGCCCCCTCCGAGCTCGCCGGGAAGACGGTCGGCATCTGGGGTTTCGGTCAGGAGGGCGTGTCGATGGCCAGGACGGCCGCCGCTGCCGGCGCCGCCCGTGTCGAGGCCGTCGACGACATGGGCCGCCGGCCGTTCGAAGAGCCCGACGACATTCCCCGCCTCGAGGTGTTCCGCGGCCCCGAGCACCTCGCCCGGCTCGGCGCGTGTGACGTGGTGTTCGTCAGCCCGGGGGTTCCGTGGCGTCAGCCGGTGTTCGAAGACCTGCGGCGCTCCGGCATCCGCATCTCCAGCGCCGCCGACTGGTTCATGTCCCGGCACGGTGACGTCACCGTCGGGATCACCGGCACCAAGGGCAAGAGCACGACGGCGTCGTTCCTGGGTCATCTGCTCGGGCAGGCGGGCGTCGACGCCGTGGTCGCCGGCAACATCGGCACCCCGCTGTCGGACCTCTCGCCCGGGGCCGGCGCGGTCGTCGTCGCCGAGATCTCGAGCCAGCAGGCCGTGCTGCTGACCACCTCGCCAGCGGTGGCCGTGATCACCAATCTGTATGCCGACCATCTGGATTGGCACGGTGACCGGGATTCCTACCACCTGGCCAAGGCCAACGTGTTCCGCCGCGGCGCCCGCACCCTGGTGACCACTCCGGAGGTCGTCGCGACGCTGGAGCGGCTCGGTGAGGCCCCCAGCGGACCGGAGGTGCGCCTGGTCCATCCCGACGGGCCAACGGGGCGGGTGCCCGGGTCGCGGCGGTCGGTGATGGCCTACGAGCACAACCTCGTCAACGGGGCGCTGGCCCGCGCCGCCGCCGCCGAGGTCCTCGGCAGGGGAGTCACCCAGGACGAGTTCGATTCTGCCGTGCGCACCTACCCCGGGCTGCCGCACCGGCTGCAGACCGTCCGAACCACCGGACGGATTCACTGGATCGACGACACGCTGGCCACCACGGGGGAGAGCGTCACCGCGGCGCTGCGCGCGATGGACCCCGAGGACCACGTCGCCCTGATCGTCGGCGGCATGGACCGGCAGCTCGACTACGCGCAACTCGACGACTACCTGTGCCGTGGAGAGCGCCGGGTCACGCTGATTCAGGCGCCCACCAACGGCGCCGCCATCGGCGTGCAGTTCGCGCGCCGTCAGCCGTCACGCACGCATCTGGTGGACGGCCTCGAGGCGGCGGTGCGGGTGGCCGCGGGCCTGCCCGACGTCGACGTCGTGCTGCTGTCACCGGGCGCGGCCAGTTATGACCTCTACCGCAACTACGAGGCGAAGGCGGCCGCGTACTGCGGTTTCGTCGACGCCCTTGGCTGACCGACCGAAGCCTGGCGTCGGGCTGTCGGCAGGCGAACTAATCTGGACCCGTGCCCGATCCAGCGACCTACCGGCCGGCCCCGGGCTCGATTCCCGTCGAGCCTGGCGTCTACCGGTTTCGCGATCCGCACGGCAGGGTCATCTACGTCGGCAAGGCCAAGAGCCTGCGCAGCCGCTTGAACTCCTACTTCGCCGACCTCTCCGGGCTGGCCCCACGCACCCGGCAGATGGTGACCACCGCGGGCAGCGTCGAGTGGACCGTCGTCGGCACCGAGGTCGAGGCGCTGCAGCTGGAATACAACTGGATCAAGGAATTCGATCCGCGGTTCAACATCCGCTACCGCGACGACAAGTCCTATCCCGTGCTGGCGGTGACGCTCAACGAGGAGTATCCGCGGCTGTTCGTCTACCGCGGACCGCGCCGTAAGGGCGTGCGTTACTTCGGTCCCTACTCGCACGCCTGGGCCATCAGGGAGACCCTCGACCTGTTGACCCGGGTGTTCCCGGCCCGCACCTGCTCGGCAGGGGTGTTCAAGCGGCACAACCAGATTGGTCGGCCCTGTCTGCTGGGATACATCGACAAGTGTTCGGCGCCATGTGTCGGCCGGGTCAGTGCCGAGGAGCACCGGCGGATCGTGCTGGACTTCTGCGACTTCCTGGCCGGCAAGACCGACCGCCTGGCTCGCGACATGGAACAGCAGATGAACGCCGCCGCCGAACAGCTCGACTTCGAGCGGGCCGCGCGGTTGCGCGACAACCTCGGCGCACTCAAGCGGGCCCTGGAGAAGCAAACCGTCGTCTTCGGTGACGGCACCGACGCCGACGTGGTGGCCTTCGCCGCCGACGAACTCGAGGCCGCCGTTCAGGTGTTCCACGTCCGTGGCGGGCGGGTGCGGGGCCAGCGGGGGTGGGTCGTCGAGAAGTCGACGGAGCCGGAGGCGACCAATGTTGCAGGGCCGGAGGCGACCAATGTTGCAGGGCCGGAGGCGGGTGACGGCGCCGCGTCGGCGGAGTCGGGCCTGAAGGTCCTCGTCGAACAGTTCCTGACCCAGTTCTACGGCGACCAGGCCGAGCTCAGCGACACCGGCAGCGCCGGAGCGGAAGAGGCCACGAACCTGGTGCCTCGCCAGGTCCTGGTGCCGGTGCTGCCCGACAACGCCGACGAGCTCGCGGCCTGGCTCAGTGGGCTGCGCGGGTCCAATGTGCAATTGCGGGTGCCGGCCCGCGGGGACAAGCGCGCACTGGCCGAGACCGTCTACCGCAACGCCAAGGACCAGCTGACCCAGCACAAGCTCAAGCGGGCCGGCGACTTCAACGCCAGATCCGAGGCGCTGCAGAGCATTCAGGAGTTCCTCGGGCTCACCGAGGCCCCGCTGCGCATCGAGTGCGTGGACATCAGCCACGTCCAGGGCACCGACGTGGTGGCGTCGCTGGTGGTGTTCGAAGACGGGCTGCCCCGCAAGTCCGACTACCGGCACTACGCCATCCGCGAGGCGGCGGGCGACGGTCGCTCCGACGACGTCGCCTCGATCGCGGAGGTGACGCGGCGCCGCTTCGCCCGGCACGTCGCCGACGCGCAGGCGCCCGTCGTCGAGGACGGCAAAGCCAGGCGATTCGCGTATCCGCCCAACCTGTTCGTCGTCGACGGTGGCGGCCCGCAGGTGAACGCCGCCGCCGCCGTCCTCGAGGAGCTCGGCGTCTCCGACGTGGCCGTCATCGGTCTGGCGAAGCGGCTCGAGGAGGTGTGGGTGCCCGGCCAGGAGGACCCGGTGATCATGCCGCGCAACAGTGACGGGCTCTACCTGCTGCAGCGAGTGCGCGACGAAGCGCACCGCTTCGCGATCACCTACCACCGGAGCAAGCGGTCGAAGCGGATGACGGCGTCGGCACTAGACTCCGTGCGGGGACTGGGGGAGCACAGGCGCAAGGCGTTGGTGACACACTTCGGGTCGGTGGCCCGGTTGAAGGACGCCAGCGTCGAAGAGATCACCGCGGTACCGGGAATCGGGGTGGCCACCGCGAACGCAGTGCTCGAGGCACTCGGCGTGCCTACGATCAAGGACGAGTCGACGACGGGCCAGGGGATGACGACGAGCGAGCAGCTGGAGGCGGATCGCGCATGACCGACCTGCGCGAGGGCCACGGCGACGAGCTGCCGGCGGCCGGGATCGACGTCGTCCTCGTCACCGGGCTGTCGGGGGCTGGCCGCGGCACGGCGGCCAAGGTGCTCGAAGACCTCGGCTGGTACGTCGCCGACAACCTGCCGCCCGAGCTGATCGCCAGGATGGTCGAGCTGGGCTTGGCCGCCGGATCGCGCATCACCCAGCTGGCCGTGGTGATGGACGTGCGCTCCCGGGGATTCACCGGCGACCTGGAGTGGGTACGCCACGACCTCGCCGACCGGGGCATCACTCCCCGGGTGCTGTTCCTCGAAGCCTCCGACAGCATCCTGGTGCGCCGCTACGAGCAGAACCGTCGCAGCCATCCACTGCAGGGCAATCAGACTCTGGCCGAAGGCATTTCCGCGGAGCGCGCGTTGCTGGCGCCCATCAGGGCCGCAGCCGACCTGGTGATCGACACCACGTCTCTGCCGGTGCCCGCCCTGCGCGAGACCATCGAGCGCGCGTTCGCCGCCGAGACGGTGGCCCACACCAACGTGACCGTGGAGTCCTTCGGCTACAAGTACGGTCTGCCGATGGACGCCGACACCGTGATGGACGTCCGCTTCCTGCCCAACCCGCACTGGGTCGACGAGTTGCGCCCACACACCGGTCAGCACCCGGCCGTTCGGGATTACGTCCTCGGCCAACCGGGGGCGGCGGACTTCATCGACACCTACCATCGGCTTCTGGACGTCGTCATCGACGGATACCGCAGGGAGGGCAAGCGCTACATGACCGTCGCGATCGGATGCACGGGCGGTAAGCATCGCAGCGTGGCGATCGCCGAAGCCCTCGCCGGGCGTCTCGACGGCGACGGCGATCTGACGGTGCGGGTGCTGCATCGGGATCTGGGTCGCGAATGAGCGCACGACGACGAGCGCGCGTGAGGATCGCAGCGAGGGACGAGCGAGGACCGGAGCGCGTGGGAGTCGAGTCATGAGCGCACGACGACGAGCGCGCGTGAGGATCGCAGCGAGGGACGAGCGAGGACCGGAGCGCGTGGGAGTCGAGTCATGAGCGCACGCATAGTCGCCTTGGGCGGCGGCCACGGGTTGTACGCGACGCTGTCGGCCCTGCGTCGGCTGACCCCGCACGTGACGGCCGTGGTGACGGTGGCCGACGACGGCGGCTCGTCGGGTCGGTTGCGCAGCGAGCTCGACGTCGTGCCACCGGGTGACCTGCGAATGGCGTTGGCGGCGTTGGCATCCGACACCCCACACGGACATCTCTGGGCGACCATCCTGCAGCATCGCTTCGGCGGCAGCGGCGCACTGGCCGGCCACCCCATCGGCAACCTGCTGCTCGCGGGGCTCAACGAAGTGCTCGCCGACCCGGTCGCCGCGCTCGACGAATTGGGCCGCATCCTCGATCTCAAGGGTCGGGTGCTGCCGATGTGCCCCATCGCGCTGCAGATCGAGGCCGACGTCGCGGGCCTGGAGTCCGACCCGCGGATGAGCCGGGTGATCAGGGGTCAGGTCGCGCTCGCCACCACTGTGGGCAAGGTTCGGCGGGTGCGCCTGCATCCTGGCAATCCGCCCGCCACCCGCCAGGCCGTCGACGCGATCATGGCTGCCGACCTGGTGGTGCTCGGACCGGGGTCGTGGTTCACCAGCGTCATCCCGCACGTGCTGGTGCCGCAACTGGCCGCGGCGCTGCAGGCGACGACGGCGCGGCGCGCTCTGGTGCTGAACCTGGTGGCCGAGCCCGGCGAGACGGCGGGGTTCTCCGCCGAGCGCCACATCCACGTACTGGCGCAGCACGCACCAGGTTTCACCGTGCACGACATCGTCGTCGACGCCGCGGGCGTTCCCGGCGAGCGCGAACGCGAGCAACTTCGACGGACCGCAGCCAGCCTCGAGGCGCGGGTTGAGTTCGCCGACGTGTCCAGACCTGGTACACCATTACATGATCCGGCCAAGTTGGCCGAGGCGCTGGAGCGGGTGAGGCTGCGCGGTAGCGCACCCGCGCCGCCGCCGGCTCCGACGGCCGCCGCCCAGTCGGTCGACGAAAGGTGACGAGCTCGTGGCGATGACAGCCGAGGTCAAGGACGAGCTGAGCCGATTGGTCATCAACTCGGTCAGCGCGCGACGCGCGGAGGTGGCGTCGCTGCTGCGCTTCGCAGGCGGCCTGCACATCGTGGGCGGCCGGGTGGTCGTCGAGGCCGAGGTGGATCTCGGGGTGATCGCGCGGCGGTTGCGCAAGGACATCCACGACCTGTACGGCTACAACGCCGTCGTGCACGTGATGACGGCCAGTGGCATTCGCAAGGGCACCAGATACGTGGTGCGGGTGGCGCAGGACGGCGAGGCCCTGGCCCGCCAGACCGGGTTGCTGGATTTGCGGGGCAGGCCCGTCCGCGGTTTGCCGGCTCAGGTCGTCGGCGGCAGCGTCGGCGACGCGGAGGCCGCGTGGCGCGGCGCGTTCCTGGCGCACGGGTCGCTCACCGAGCCGGGCCGGTCGTCGTCGCTGGAGATCAGCTGCCCCGGCCCGGAGGCGGCGCTGGCCCTCGTCGGGGCGGCCCGGCGACTCGGCGTCAGTGCCAAGGCCCGGGAGGTCCGCGGCAGTGACCGGGTGGTGGTGCGCGACGGCGAGGCCATCGGTGCGCTGTTGACCCGGATGGGCGCCCAGGACACCCGGTTGACGTGGGAGGAGCGCCGACTGCGCCGCGAGGTGCGGGCAACTGCGAACCGACTCGCCAACTTCGACGACGCGAACCTGCGTCGATCCGCGCGCGCCGCGGTGGCGGCCGCGGCCCGGGTCGAACGTGCCCTGAACATCCTCGGTGACTCCGTGCCCGACCACCTGTCCACCGCGGGCCGGCTTCGGGTCGAGCACCGGCAGGCGTCGCTGGAGGAATTGGGCCGGCTCGCCGAGCCGCCGATGACCAAAGACGCCGTGGCAGGCCGCATTCGGCGCCTGTTGTCGATGGCCGACCGCAAGGCCAAGCAGGACGGCATTCCCGACACCGAGTCGGCCGTGACGCCGGACCTGCTCGACGACGCCTAAGCGGCGACCGTCGCGTAGGGCAGCGGATTGGCCGCGGGATTGGCGGCCAGCGCGTCGAGCACGGCCTCCATTACCTGCGGGCTCAAGAAGATGTTCGCGTGCCCGACGACGAGGCCGGGATAGCGGTCCTGCAGGACGACGTTCGTGACGCCCGGTCCGTGCAACGCCTGCTGGGTGTAGGGCGTGACCACTTCGTCGTTCACCGAGGCGATCGTCGTGTACAGCACGCCGGGCCGGGTGTCTCCGTCGCCGTAGACCTCCTGCTGGAACGGTGATCCCACCGCCTGCTGAAGGAGCGCCGGGGCGATCGCGTTGGTGACGGCGGTGAACAGCGCTCCGAGAATCGGAATGGACGTCAACCCGTTCAGCTGGTTGAAGTCGGTGCCGTGATTGCTCGGGGCTAGGCCGATGATCTGGGAGACCTTGGCAGCACCGCCCAATTCGTTGACGTAGTACACCGGAAGGATGCCGCCGCCCTGGGAGTGTCCGACCAGGATGACCTTCGGTGCGCCGGTCTCGGCGAGCACCCGGTCGACCTCGGCGGCGAGTTCGCGGCCCGATTGCCGGATGTCGCCGAGTGATTGGACCGGGAAGTTCGGGTCGGCGGTGATGTTGCCGTAGTTGAACGAGTAGACCTTGTATCCCGCGTTGGCCAGCACCGGCGCACCGACCGACCAGTTGACGCCCTGGGTGCCGACGGTGCCGTTGAGCAGGATGACCGGCAGCGGGTGCTCGGGCGTGACGGTGATCGACGAGTCGTTGGCGCCGGCGGGTGGCCTGGTCGGGGTGAAGAAGGCCAGACCGTCCAAGATGCCGTAGTCGACCGCGAACCGCCCGGTGGGAGGTGTCGGGGACGCTCCGACCAGGGTCCGCCCGACGGCGGCCGCGGCGTTGGCGACCGACACCGCCAGCAGGTACGGCACGCCGAGGAAGCTCGACGGACCGAAGGCGTGGGCGACGACGGTCGCCGCGGTGTGGACGGCGGACACCGTCACCGTGGCGACGTCGACGGCCAAGCCGGCGAGTTGCCGGTCGAGTCGCGGCGCGATGGTCGGCGCGGGTTCGGGGGCGACCGGTGCGGTCGGGGCGACGGCGGCGGCGACGACCTGCAGCGCACGGGCTGGGGGTTCGGGGGCCGACGGCTCGGACGTCTTCTGGGTCGTGGTCTTGGCGGCGGTGGGTTTCGGTGGTGTGCGCGTCGGGCTGGCGGGCGCGACCGTATTCGCCTGTAGGGCATGCTCGTTGGAGTGGCGCGGTGCGTCGGGCGCGGTGTCGTCGGGTTCGGCCGTGTCCGGCTTGGGCTTGTCCGGCTCGTTCTCGTCCGGCTCGGTCTTGTCGGGCTTGGGCTTGGTGTCGTCGGGCTTGCTCTTCTCCGGCCCGGTCTCGTCGGGCCCGGTCTTGTCCGGCCCCGTCTTGTCGGGCTTGGTGTCGTGCTGCGACGACTGGCTCGACGTCGCACCAGAGGAGCTGGACGTTCCGTCGTCGTCGGCCAGGGCTACGCCGCCGGTGCCCAACGCCCCGGCGGAGAATCCGCCGAGCAGAAGCGCGGCAAGCGCCAACCGGAATCGGGGATCCGGCGCGGACGCACCGTGCGAACTGCGGTGACGGGAACCCTCGTGCATCCGAACCTCCGACTCGAGCTAACGGACCGTAGCCGTTCCGCGGGGGCGACGGTCGCGGTTTCGGTCGAATCGGGTGTCGCCGCTACCGTGGGTCGATGGACCTCCTTCGGGTGGGCGTGGTGCCCGATCCGCCGTTCAGCGGGATGCCTGGCGGTGGCGGGCTCGACGTCGACCTCGCCACCGCACTGGGGGAGGCCCTCGGGCTGCCCGTCGAGCGGATCGAGGTCGACGCCTTCCCGTCGGCGTGTGACTGCGCCCTCGGCCAGGTGGTCACCGTCGAGGGGCCAGTCTTCGCGCCGCCGTATCTGGTGTCGGGTCACGCTCTCGCCGTCGACGCCGCCCGCCATCCTGCGGTCCGGTCCGTCGATGATCTCGTCGGGCTGACCGTCGCGGTGCGGCGAGGCTCGGGCGGTCAGTCGCTCGCCGAGGGCCTGTTCGCCGCCGGTCGGATCGGGACGGTGCGCGCCTTCGACCACCGCGACTTCGGCTCTGCTGCAGGCGAACTGGCGGCACACGGGTGTGACGCCATGGTGGCCCTCGGGCCCACCCTTGAAATCCTGGTCGCGTCGGCCCCCGACGTCGACGTGGTGCAGCGGGGCCTGTCCCGTGAGGAGATCGCGATCGCCGTCGCCCCGGGAGACGACGCCCTGCTCGCGCAGCTCGTCACCGCCCAGGAACGCCTCGAGGCCGACGGCTCGCTGCAGGAAATGCGCCTCCGATGGCTCGGCAACCCCTACCGGGACCAGAGTCTGGCCGCCCGTTGACCAGCCTTCGCGTCGCGAGGGGCGCACCACTAGGCTGATCCCCGAGCACGAGACTGGGCAACATGCCGGAGCATCGAGATCTAAGGAGCACGACAGTGACCGTTCGGGTAGGCGTTAACGGCTTCGGCCGCATCGGACGCAACTTCTTCAGGGCCCTGGACGCACAGAAGGCCCTCGGCAAGAACACCGACGTCGAGATCGTCGCGGTCAACGACCTGACCGACAACGCCACGCTGGCGCACCTCTTGAAGTTCGACTCGATCCTCGGCCGGCTGCCCTACGACGTCAGCCTCGAGGGCGAGGACACCATCGTCGTCGGCGACCACAAGATCAAGGCCCTCGCGGTCAAGGAAGGCCCGTCGGCCCTGCCGTGGGGCGACCTCGGCGTCGACGTGGTCGTGGAGTCGACCGGCATCTTCACCAAGCGCGACAAGGCCCAGGGCCACCTCGACTCGGGCGCCAAGAAGGTCATCATCTCCGCGCCGGCCACCGACGAGGACATCACCATCGTGCTGGGCGTCAACGACGACAAGTACGACGGCAGCCAGAACATCATCTCCAACGCGTCGTGCACCACGAACTGCCTGGGCCCGCTGGCCAAGGTGCTCAACGACGAGTTCGGCATCGTCAAGGGTCTGATGACCACGATCCACGCCTACACGCAGGATCAGAACCTGCAGGACGGCCCGCACAGCGACCTGCGTCGCGCCCGCGCCGCGGCCATCAACATCGTCCCCACCTCGACCGGTGCCGCCAAGGCCATCGGCCTGGTGCTCCCCGAGCTCAAGGGCAAGCTCGACGGCTACGCGCTGCGGGTGCCGATCCCCACGGGGTCGGTCACCGACCTCACCGCGCAGCTGTCGAAGTCGGCCAGCGCCGCCGACATCAACGCCGCCTTCAAGGCCGCCGCCGACGGCAAGCTCAAGGGCATCCTGAAGTACTACGACGCCCCCATCGTGTCGAGCGACATCGTCACCGATCCGCACAGCTCGCTGTTCGACTCCGGCCTGACCAAGGTGATCGACGACCAGGCGAAGGTCGTGTCCTGGTACGACAACGAGTGGGGCTACTCCAACCGCCTCGTGGACCTGGTCGCGCTGGTCGGCAAGTCGCTGTAAGTCGAGTCCGTGGCCGAAACCTCCATCAAGTCACTGTCGGATCTGCTGTCCGAGGGCGTTGAGGGTCGGGGCGTCCTGGTGCGCTCCGACCTCAACGTCCCGCTGGACGACGAGGGCACCATCACCGACCCGGGGCGCATCCACGCGTCCGTCCCGACGCTGAAGGCGTTGTCGGACGCGGGTGCCAAGGTCGTCGTCACCGCTCACCTCGGGCGGCCCAAGGACGGACCCGACCCCAAGTTCTCGCTGGCGCCCGTCGCGGCCGCCCTCGGCGCGGAGCTGGGCAGGCACGTTCAGCTGGCCGGTGACGTGGTGGGTTCCGACGCCCTTGCCAGGGCCGAGGGACTGACCGACGGTGACGTCCTGATGGTCGAGAACATTCGCTTCGACCCCCGGGAGACCAGCAAGGACGACGCCGAGCGGCTCGCACTGGCCAAGGAGCTGGCCGAACTGGTCAGCGCGGCCGACGGGTCGCCGGGGGCGTTCGTCTCCGACGGTTTTGGCGTGGTGCACCGCAAGCAGGCCTCGGTGTACGACGTGGCGACGCTCCTGCCGCATTACGCGGGTCTCTTGGTGGACACTGAGGTCAAGGTGCTCGAGCAGCTGACCAGCTCGACGGAGCGGCCGTACGCGGTGGTGCTCGGCGGCTCCAAGGTCTCCGACAAGCTGGCCGTGATCGAGAACCTGGCCACCAAGGCCGACAGCATCGTCATCGGCGGCGGCATGTGCTTCACCTTCCTTGCCGCGCAAGGGGTTTCGGTCGGAACCTCACTGCTGCAGCCCGAGATGATCGACACCTGCAAGAAGCTCCTCGAAGACTACGGTGACGTGATCCATCTCCCGGTCGACGTCGTCGTCGCCGAGAAGTTCGCCGCAGACTCGCCGGCGGAGACCGTGGCCGTCACCGCGATCGCCGACGACCGGATGGGCCTCGACATCGGCCCCGAGTCGGTCAAGCGGTTCGCCGCGCTGCTCTCGAACGCCAAGACCGTCTTCTGGAACGGCCCGATGGGCGTCTTCGAATTCCCGGCGTTCGCCGCAGGCACCAAGGGCGTAGCCGAGGCCGTGATCGGTGCCACCGCCAAGGGCGCGTTCAGCGTCGTCGGCGGGGGAGACTCCGCCGCCGCCGTCCGGCAGCTGGGCCTGCCCGAGGACGGCTTCTCGCACATCTCCACCGGCGGCGGCGCGTCGTTGGAATACCTCGAGGGCAAGACGCTGCCCGGCATCTCGATCCTGGAAGGCTAGGAGACGCGCGTGGCACGCAAGCCCCTCATCGCAGGCAACTGGAAGATGAACCTCAACCACTTCGAGGCCATCGCCCTGGTGCAGAAGATCGCGTTCTCGTTGCCGGAGAAGTACTTCGACAAGGTCGACGTCACGGTGATCCCGCCGTTCACGGATCTGCGCAGCGTGCAGACCCTCGTCGACGGTGACAAGCTTCGGCTGACCTACGGCGCGCAGGACGTCTCCAAGCACGACGCGGGCGCCTACACCGGCGAGATCAGCGGTTCGTTCCTGGCCAAGCTCGGCTGTTCGTTCGCCGTCGTCGGGCACTCGGAGCGACGCACCTACCATCACGAGGACGACGCGCTGGTCGCCGCCAAGGCCGCCGCCGCCCTCAAGCACGGGCTGACGCCGATCGTCTGCATCGGCGAGGGCCTCGAGGTTCGTGAAGCCGGCGACCACGTCGCCTACAACGTCAACCAGCTCAAGGGTTCCCTGGCGGGTCTGTCGGCCGAGCAAATCGGTGCGAGCGTCATCGCCTACGAGCCCGTCTGGGCGATCGGCACCGGACGGGTGGCCAGCGCCGCGGACGCCCAAGAGGTGTGCGCCGCGATCCGCGCCGAGCTCGCCGAGCTGGCGTCGCCCGCGGTCGCCGACACCGTGCGCGTGCTCTACGGCGGCTCGGTCAACGCCAAGAACATCGGTGAGCTCATCGGTCAGGCCGACGTCGACGGCGCCCTCGTGGGCGGCGCATCCCTGGACGGCGAGCAGTTCGCGATCCTCTCGGCGATCGCCGCCGGCGGACCCCTTCCCTGACCCGCCGACCCGATTCCCTGATCCGGCGGGTACGCCGGTAGTCTGGCGACCATGATTTTCGCTCTGCAGATCACCCTCGTCGTCACCAGCGTCCTGGTGATCCTGTTGGTGCTGCTGCATCGGGCCAAGGGTGGCGGCCTGTCGACCCTGTTCGGCGGTGGCGTGCAGTCGAGCCTGTCGGGCTCGACGGTCGTCGAGAAGAACCTCGACCGGCTGACCTACTTCATCACCGGTATCTGGGTCGTCTCGATCGTCGCCGTCGCACTGCAGATCAAGTACGGCTCCTAAGCCGCAGTATCGCCGCCGTCGTCTCGGCCTGACCATGCTCGGCCCAGTTCAGCGGCGTCGAACCATGCTCGTCGTCGCGGGCGTCCGGATCGGCCCCGCACTCCAGTAGCGCCTCGACGAGTTCGACGTCACCGATCCACGCGGCATGGTGCAGCAGGGTGTGGCCGTCGATCCTTGCGTCGACGTCACCTCCGGCCGCCGCCACCATTCGCACCCCCTCGGGTGTCGCCGCGGCCGCGATCGGCGGCATCGTCGACCCGCGTCGCCACGGGGAGGGCGAGCCGGTCGGCCGGCCCTCGGTGAACCCGTAGGACGCCAGCAGCGCGAGCCGTTCGGTGAATCCGTGCTCGCGCGCCCAGTCGACCTGCCGCTGCACCATGTCCTCGGGGGTCTCCAGTGCCTCGCCGAGACGGCGCTGCCACGGCCCGCCGTCACCCCGACCCAGGCCGGCCGGCAACAGGATTCGTAGATGCCCGTCGTCGCGGCCGAACATTCGGTCGTACAACGTCTGCGCGTCGTTGGGGTCCGCGCCACGAGCCAGCAGCAGGCTTGCCAACTCCTCGCCGGCCGGGTGCCGCGGTTGCCGTCCCGGACCCGCCTCACCCTCGCCGAAGCAGGGCGTCAGCACGGTGAACGGTGTCGGCAGCCCCTGCCACAGGTACCCGGCGTTCGGATCGGCTCCGGCGTCGAGCAGCACCCGGGCCGTGGCAATCGGGTCGCGTTGCGGCACCCGTGACGCGGCGACGTGGAACAGGGCGGTCCAGCCGAACGGTCCGGTCTCCGCGGCGACCCCGGCCGGGCGGTCCTCGAGATGGCGGCGCACGGCGTCCGGGTCGCCGACGACGGCTGCGGCGGCCAGGCTCCGCGCCGGCAGGTCGGGGTGGGTTCGCAGCACCTCACCCGCTGCGGCCCACCTGGCCGGGCCGTCGCCCTGGGAGTAGGTCAGGCAGGCCAGCGCCGGGAACCGCGCCACGGGGTCGTCGTCGACGGTGACCGTCGGATCGCGGCGGAGCTCGTCGGCGGTCCGCAGATACGCCCGCAGCCGCGGCCAGCTGCTGAAGCCGACCTGGCGGGCGACGACGTGCTGCGCGGCGGTCAACGCGAATGCGGCCGGGTCGGCGGGCGCACCGGCGGGATGGTGCCGCGACACCTCGGCGAGGGCCGTCGGATCGTTCGCGCGTACGGCCCGCTGGAGTCGGCGGGCGTCGCGGCGAAACCGCTCCAGGGAGGGATTGGCGGGCAGGGACGGGGCCATGGCGGCCTCCTTTCGTCACGCCCGAGGTCCGCTGCGTCGGGCCGAAAGGAGACGGGCCTGATCGGTCGTGCCACCAGGTGGGTCGAACCCATTTCCGCGGACCGGAGGCGCCCTGGACGCCTGCCGCGACGCTACCGGATCAGCCGGTGTGGGGATACCAGCGCCCTTCGAACACCGTGCCGAGCACCTGAATGTCGTTGAGCCGCTCGGGTTCCACGGCGTACGGGTCCTCGGCGAGCACCGTAAACGTCGCCGTCTTCCCGACCGTGATGCTGCCGAGGTCGTCCTCCATCCGCCAGGAGTAGGCGGCTTCGACGGTCACCGCGCGCAGGGCGTCGTGCACCGAGACGCGCTGTTCGGGGCCGGCGACGCGACCGCTGGGCGTGATCCGGTTGACCGCGCACCACGCCAACGTCAGCGGGTCCGCCGGACCCATCGGCAGATCCGAGTGGAACGACAGCGGTATTCCGCGGCGCAGCACCGACGCCGACCGCACCATGACGTCCGCGCGGGCGGCGCCCAGACCGTGGGCGGCGTACTTGTCGGCGAACCCGACGGGGTAGTACGGATTGGCCGAGACGATCGCGCCGACCCGGGCGATGCGGTCGACCTGCTCCTTGGTCGAGTTGGCGAAGTGCACGATCACGGTGCGGTGGTCGACGCGCGGATGCTCGGCCATGCACTCCTCGACGGTGTCGAGCACCAGGTCCAGTGCGGCGTCGCCGTTGACGTGAACGTGCAACTGCCAGTTGGCCTTCCAATACGCTCGGGCAAACGACCGGAACACGTCGGGCTGCATCATCCACTCGCCGTGATGGCAGGTGTCGGGGTTGCCGTCGTCGTCGAGATACGGGTCGCGCATCTGCATCAGCTGGCTGATGATCGCACCGTCGGCGAACAGCTTGACCTGCTTGGGCAGCAACCGCACCTTGCCCGCGCTGGCGCGTGCGACCTGTGCTTCGGCGTCGGCGACCGCGTCGGCGGGATCCATTCCGCCGTCGGCCTGACTACGCGCGTCGACGAGGAAGGTCGAGAGCATGGGGGTGTCGGGGGCGCCAAGGACGTCGAGGTAGAGCTGCCACGGCTCCACGTCCCACATGATGCCGGGCTCGTTGAACGCGGTCACCCCGTTGGCGTGGAGGTAGGCGACCATCTGCCGCAACCCGGCGGCGACTCGCTCGGGCGGCATGAAGTGCGGCGCCAGGCGGGGTAGCAGCAGGTTCATGCCCGTCTCCCACCAGTGCCCGGCGTCGACGTCGACCATGTTGCTGGCCGCACCGTGTCCTGACATGGCGTCGGCCGTGATGCCGAGGGCGTCGACCGCGGCCGAATTCAGGAACCATTCGTGGCAGCTGCGCTGCCACACCGCAATCGGCCGGGTGCGGCTGATCCCGTCGAGCACCGCGCGGTCGAGCGGCCCGTGCCACAGCCGGTGGTACCCCCACGAGATCAGCCATGCCCGCGGGTCGACGAGGGCACGTTCGGCGGCGCCGAGCCGCTCGCGATATTCCCGTTCGGTGCTCGCGGCGGGGCATCGGCGACCGGGCAGGTTCCAGTCCTCGGTGGCGATGACGTCGGTCATCAGGGTGGTGGCGCCGAGCACCGGGTGCAGGTGCTGGTCGATCAGCCCCGGCAGCAGGACCGCGTCGGCGAACCGGTCGTCGACGACCCCCGTACCGCTCAGCGCTCGTGGCGTTCCGACGGCGACGATCCTGTCACCGGCGACCGCCACCGCCGTGGCGTCGGGCACGTCCGGGTCCATCGTGATGATTCGACGGGCCGGGAAGATCGTCTGATGCGCCGCCACACGCCGATCCTGCCGCACGATCGGGCAGGTCGGGGCGGTAACTGGCCGGCGACGCGGACCTCGGACTGCGGCCGGTTCGCGGTACGTCGATACTGTCGTCATGGCCGACACCCCCGACACTGCCCTCGCACCCATCGGCTCGGTGCGCCGAACCCAGGTCGGTCGCGAGGCCACCGAACCCATGCGCGAGGACATCCGCCTGCTCGGCACCATCCTCGGCGACACCGTGCG
The DNA here is from genome assembly GCF_025823185.1 of Mycobacterium yunnanensis. Lineage (GTDB taxonomy): Bacteria > Actinomycetota > Actinomycetes > Mycobacteriales > Mycobacteriaceae > Mycobacterium > Mycobacterium yunnanensis. The sequence continues at coordinate 164,770 of NZ_JACKVK010000011.1, read as the reverse complement.
CGAACAGAGTGGCGACCACGTCTTCGATCTGATCGAACGGGCGCGCGTCGGGGCCTTCCAGGTGCGGCGGTCCGAGATCGACCGCTCGGATTTGGCCGACCTGTTCGACGGCATCGCCACCAGTGAGGCGGTGCCCGTCATCCGCGCCTTCACCCACTTCGCGTTGCTGGCCAACGTCGCGGAGGACATCCACCGGGAACGCCGCCGGGCGGTCCACGTCGAGGCTGGTGAGCCGCCGCAGAACAGCAGCCTGGCCGCCACCTACCTCAAGCTGGAATCGGCCAATCTGGACTCCGAGACGGTCGCCGACGCGCTCACCGGCGCGCTGGTCTCGCCGGTCATCACCGCTCACCCCACCGAGACGCGCCGCAGGACGGTGTTCAACGCCCAGCACCGCATCACCGAGCTGATGCGCCTGCGCATGCACGGCCAGACCCAGACCGACGACGGCCGCAGCATCGACCAGGAGCTGCGTCGCAACATCCTGGTGATGTGGCAAACCGCGTTGATTCGACTGTCGCGGTTGAAGATTCAGGACGAGATCGCGACCGGACTTCGGTACTACCCGGCGGCGTTCTTCGAGGTCATTCCGCGCGTCAACGCCGAGGTGCGCACCGCGCTGCAGGCACGCTGGCCGGACGCCCACGTACTCGAGCAGCCGATCCTGCGTCCCGGCTCGTGGATCGGCGGTGACCGCGACGGCAACCCGAACGTCACCGCCGACGTCGTCAGGCTGGCGACCGGCAGCGCCGCGTACACCGCCCTGGCGCACTACTTCGTGGAGCTGACCTCCCTCGAGGAGGAGCTGTCGATGTCGGTGCGTCTGGTGCACATCAGCGACGAGCTGAAGGCACTCGCCGACACCTGCGACGAGCCGGCCCGCGCCGACGAGCCCTACCGCCGTGCCCTCCGGGTGATCCACGGTCGGTTGACGGCGACGGCGGCGGCGATCCTGGACGAGCAGCCCGAGCACCAGCTGGACCTGGGCATGGAACGCTACGAGACGCCCGAGCAGTTCCTGGCCGACCTGGACGTCGTCGACGCGTCGTTGCGCGCCAACGGCAGCGCGCTGATGGCCGACGATCGACTCGCGCGGTTGCGGGAAGCGGTGCACGTCTTCGGCTTCCACCTCTCCGGACTCGACCTTCGCCAGAACTCCGAGGTGCACGAAGAGGTGATGGCCGAACTGCTCGCGTGGGCCGGTGTGCACCCCGACTACGCGTCGCTACCCGAGACCGAGCGCGTCGAGCTGCTGACGGCCGAGTTGGCGACTCGCCGCCCACTGGTGCGGCCCGGCGCGGAGCTCTCGGAACTGGCCCGCAAGGAGCTCGACATCACCGCGGCGGCCGCCAGGGCTGTCCAGACGTTCGGTCCGCAGGCGGTGCCCAACTACATCATCTCGATGTGTCAGTCGGTCTCGGACATGCTCGAGGCCGCGGTGTTCCTCAAGGAGGCCGGGCTGCTGGACGCCTCGGGCGACGAACCGTACAGCCCCGTGGGCGTGGTGCCGCTCTTCGAGACGATCGACGACCTGCAACGGGGGTCGTCGATCATGGAGGCGGTGCTGGACATCCCGCTGTACCGGGCGCTCGTGCACGCGCGCGGTGAGCAGCAGGAGGTGATGCTGGGCTACTCGGACTCGAACAAGGACGGCGGTTACCTGGCCGCGAACTGGGCGCTGTACCGCGCCGAGCTGGAACTCGTCGAGATGGCCCGCAAGACCGGAATCCGGCTGCGGCTCTTCCACGGTCGCGGTGGCACCGTGGGCCGTGGTGGCGGACCCAGCTACGACGCCATCCTGGCGCAACCCCCCGGCGCGGTGAACGGTTCGTTGCGCATCACCGAGCAGGGAGAGGTGATCGCGGCCAAGTACGCCGAACCCACCATCGCGCATCGCAACCTGGAGACCCTGCTGGCTGCGACGCTGGAGTCGACGCTGCTCGACACTGAAGGGCTCGGCGACGCTGCGCAGCCCGCGTACGAGGTACTCGACGACCTGGCTGCCCGCGCACAACGGGCGTACTCCGAATTGGTCCACGAGACACCGGGTTTCGTCGAGTACTTCAAGGCGTCGACGCCGGTCAGCGAAATCGGCGCGCTGAACATCGGCAGCCGTCCGGCGTCCCGCAAGCCGACCACGGCGATCTCGGACCTACGGGCGATCCCGTGGGTGCTGTCGTGGAGTCAGTCGCGAGTGATGCTCCCCGGTTGGTATGGGACCGGCACGGCCTTCCAGGAGTTCATCGCCGACGGTGACGAAGACGCCCGGCTCGCGGTGCTCCGCGACCTCTACGAGAAGTGGCCGTTCTTCCGCTCCGTGTTGTCCAACATGGCGCAGGTGCTGGCCAAGGCCGACATGGGCCTCGCCGCCCGGTACTCCGAGCTGGTCGAGGACGAGGCGTTGCGGCACAGGGTGTTCGACAAGATCGTCGCCGAGCACGACAGGAGCATCGCGATGCTGCGGGCCATCACCGGTCAGGACGACCTGTTGGCCGACAACCCGGCGCTGGCCCGGTCGGTGTTCAACCGCTTCCCGTACCTCGAGCCGCTCAACCATCTGCAGGTCGAACTGCTGCGCCGGTACCGCTCCGGCGACGAGGACGATCTGGTCAAACGCGGGATCCTGCTCACCATGAGCGGTTTGGCGACTGCGCTGCGCAACAGCGGCTAGGGCCCTCGTTCTCGGAGGACGCGGTTGGCTCGGTCTTGGGCGCGGGTGGTTCTGCGGCGCGGCATGGTGAGCCCGGCCGTGTGCGCCTCGGGTCGTCCCGTGGTCGTCACGGTGGCGGTGGGTGCGGATAGTTCTGGGAAGAGCAGTCGGCTACCCGGTGTGGTGACGTACTGTCGTCCGTCGGGTGCGGTCCAGATGACGGTGCCGTCGTTGAGTTGCGTGTCGCGCCAACCGTTCTCACCACCCCAGAAGGTCTTGAGCAGGTGGTGTCGACGGCAGACGCATTTGAGGTTGGATGCCGTAGTCGGTCCGTGCGGCCACGGAATCGTGTGATCGACTTCGGTCTGGGTGGCGGGCCTGCGGCAGCCCGGGAAGCGGCAGGTCATGTCGCGGCAGCGGATGAAGTCGGCCAGCTTCTTCGACGGTCGGTACCGGTTCTCCGGTGGCGCTTGGCCTGGGTGCACGATGCGGGTGATGGTCGCCCCGATGGTGGCGCGGCAGGCGATGGCGCCGGGGAGGAATAGGCCGCCCATCAATGCCGCGGGTCGCAGCTTGGCGAAGTATCCGGGTGCCGGGGTGAGGGCCTCGGTGAGGGTGAGGTCGCGCAGGGGCTTGTCGAAGAGCGGCGGCTCGTCCCCGTCGATGGCGGCACGCTCGGCGGCCGCCGAAGATTCGTCGGTTTCCACAGGGGTCGTCGGTGCGGGTGTCTCGGGCTTGGGCGCAGGCGGCTCGGACTCGGGCGCATCCTTCGGTTCAGCCAGCGTGTCTTCGCTGGCGATCACGTACACCACCACGCCCGTCGCGGGCGGGTTCTGTGCGGCCGCGCAGTCGTCGTTGCCGCACAGGCAGGCCATGCGGTCGGTCCCGATGGCGCCGACGGCGTCGGCGCGGAGTTGGTCGGCGGTCCGCGGGTCGGCCGGGCAGACGGTGGCGGCCAGGTTCTTCAATCGGCCCTCGAACGCCTTGGCGTTATGGGCGAACAGGGTGGCCAACACGGTGGCCAGGCCGCTGCCGTCCTCCTCGATGTGCACCTCCACCGACCGACCTCGCGCCTTGGTCTCGCTACGGCGCACGGCCTGCGGGTCGACCTGGTGAACGAAGTAGTCGATGGCTTTCTCGGTCTTGTCGACCGACCGCGGCTCCCAGTCTCCGAACGCCTGCGCCAGCAGGCCGTCCAGCGCATGTAGGGCGTCGGGGTCGACGACCAGGGCACCGCGGTGCACCACGGTCTTAACCAACGCATAGGTGATGAGGCCCTCGGCGAAGACCGCGGCCACGCGGGGGAACCGGTCGTGCAATGCCACCGCAACGAGCAACTGGTGAGAGGCCGTACCGGGGGTGATGTTTTGCGCGGCGCCGATGTGGGCGGCGACGGCGTCGAGGTTGTCCAGGCACCATTGATCTCGATCGGCGGACCCGGAGGCGGCATGTGCCTCGTCGAGCATGGCGGCCATCGTCGCCACCCGTTGAGCGCAGGCCGCGTTCTCCACCCGCGCCCACGTCGACAGCGCCCCGGCACCGCGGGTGCCGGTCGTGGCGTCCACCAGGTCGTCGAACATGAACCCAGCCTAGGCCTGGTGTCTGACGAAAACCGTTCTGCGACAGACGTTCTGTGGATGAACGACGCACTGTGGACAACCTCGCCCACGCTGCCAAAAATGTCGGAGCCAAGTGCTAGCGCCGCCGGTAGCCAACCCGACTGTCGTCGACCGATCGCGCGACGCCACCGATCTGGGCGGGCACCGGGCGAGGGTAGCGGTCCCACTGCGGCGTCAGCTCGTAATTGCCGAGCAGGCGCGTGAGCGCCATGCTCATCGCGGCCAGCGAGAACGACTGCGCCGGGCACGTGTGCCTGCCGTGCCCGAACGCGGTCACCAACATCGGTGACGCCAACCTGCTGGTGTCGGCCAACCTGTGGTGGTGCCACCGGTCGGGATCCCAGGCCTCCAGGCCCGGCGCGGCAGAGGTGTTGAGCAACGGCAGCAGCGTGGCGATGGTCCAACCCGGCGGCACGTCGACGATGCCGGCGCCGGTGTCGAATGCGACCGTCCGCAAGACGGATCGGGCCATGATCGACCGTTGCGCCAGTCGGGTGCTCTCCAGCGCGCAGCGACGGGCCAGGTCGGCGTCACCGGCCGCGACGAGACGCGCCCGGTCGGGATGCCCGACGAGGTCGACCACGGCCCACCCGAGCGCGGCCATCAGGTTCGACATCGACGCTATGTGAATCAGGGCGACGTCCATCGCGACGCCACGGTCGCGGACGGGTGCAGGCTCCGTCGCCCACGCCGCGACGATCCGCCCGAACAGCCCGCCAACGTCCGCGCCGGGCGAATCCATCTGGCGCACAACCGGTGCGACGACGTCGGCCACGTCGTCCAGCGCTTGACGCTCGCTCGCCTTGCCCGCGGCGGCGACCGCCGCCATCGCGTCGGGGTGCACGAACGCCTCCGCCCCGTCGAGGACGTCGAACGCGCGCACCAACCGTTCGAAGGTGTCACCGTCGGCGCAGCCCGGCCCCGCCCACGACGCCAAACCCAGCCGGTGGCCCAACCGCCGCGTCAGCGCGAAGAGTTCGACGGTGCCAGCCTCGCCCAGTTCGGCTTCCGTCGCGTCGAGGGCACGGCTCAGATGATTTAGGTAGGACGAGACGTCGTCACGCCGGAACAACGCGTCCGGCAACACGCGCCGTCCCGCGAAGACCTCATCGGGCAGCTTGCGCCGCAGCATCAGATAGTCGGCCACGCCCTTGCTGGCGACGTCCTCTGGCAACGCGTAGAACGACTCGACGCCGACGGGGGAGAACGTGAACAGATGATCGTCGCCACCGCTACGCACCACGAACGAATCCCCGTGCACGGCACGTGCGTTGGCGACGGCGACCACTGCGTCACCGACCTCGTCGTCCCACGGCAGGCCGACGCCCCGCGCCACCGGCAGGACGTCCAGCGGCCCGGCCATGTCGTTCCTCAGATGCCAGCGGTCTTGCGCAGCGCCTGCACGGCGCCCCGGACCATCTGTTCGGTAACCGCGATCGGCGCCACCACCGACTCGCCGACGCTGACGATGCGTTCGACGCGGCCGACGATGGCCTCGAGTCGGTCGACAACGCCGAACAACCGGGGCGCCAGCTCGTCGATGCGGGTGATCGTCGCGTTGAACCTTTCGAGGGTCACGTCCAGGCTGCTCGTCGCCGAGTCCAAATCGGCGAGCGTGTGCCCCAGATCGGACAGGATCGACTCCACCTGCTCGACGGTGGCGTCGGCGTTCAGCGCGGCGTGGGTCAACGTCTTGATGCGCTGACGCGCCGGAGCATGCCGCCGTTGGCCGTCGCCCTTGTCTGCCATGGCAGACAGTATGGGGGCTCCTAGAGGTTCGCCGCGGCCGCTTCGTCGAGCAACCACACCGTGGCGTCGCGACCCACCGCACCGGCCGCAGGCACGTCGTCGGCCGACGCCCCACCGATCGCCGCGGCCACCGCCTCGGCCTTCTCCGAGCCGGAGACGACCAACCAAACCTCCCGTGAACGGGTCACGGCGGGCAACGTGAGGGTGATGCGCACCGGTGGCGGCTTGGGGGATTCGGTCACGCCGAGCACCATGCGCTCCGTCTCCTTGGTCGCCGCCGAGTGCGGGAACAACGAGTTCACGTGGCCCTCGCCACCCATGCCGAGCAGGTGCACGTCGAAGGTCGGCGTCGGCGAGCCGGCGTGCGCGTTGGCGGCCAACACCTGTTCGTACGCCAGTGCAGCGGCGTCGACGTCGTCACCGAATTCACCGTCGCTGGCGGGCATCGCGTGGACGTTGGCGGCCGGAATGGCCACGTGGTCGAGCAACGCCTCCCTGGCCTGCTTGTCGTTGCGCTCGTCGTCGTCGGCGGGGACGTACCGCTCGTCACCCCAGAACAGATGCACCTTCGCCCAGTCGATCGCCTCGTCGTGGTCACCGAGGTGCTTGAGCAGCTTGATACCCGTGCCACCGCCGGTCAGTGCGACGTAGGCGGCGTCGCGCTCGGCGATCGCCGCGACGATGGCGAGCACCAACCGATCACCCGCCTCCGCGACCAGAGTGTCGGCATCGGCATAGGTCTCGATGATCGTCTCAGACATACTCCACCTCGGCGATTCCCTTCAGCGCCGACAAGTAGATCTCGTCGGCGTCGAGCCTGCGCAGATCCTCGGCCAGGCAGTCGCGAGTCTCCCTGCGCGCCAACGGGAGTTTTGCCTCGGGCTTGGCGGTGCGGGACAGGGTCGCGGTCACCCCGTCCTGCGGGCGGCTGAGCGTGATGGTCTCGCTCTTGCGCACCAACTCCACCTTGAGCTCGCCGACGGCGCGTTGCACCGGACCGTTGATCCGGCTGGCCAGCCAGCCGGCGAGGATGTCTAGCGCAGGCTCCTCCTTGCGGCCGGAGACCACCGCGGACTCGATGTCCTCGTGCGGACCCTGATCCAACGCGGACGTCAGCATCGCCCGCCAGTACGTGATGCGGCTCCACGCCAGGTCGGTGTCGCCAGGGGTGTAGCCCTCGAGTCTGCTCTTGATGCAGGCCAGCGGATCGACCCCGTACGTCGCGTCGGTGATCCGTCGAATCGCGAGCTGTCCCAACGGGTCTCGCGCCGGAACACGGGGCGCCACGTCCGGCCACCACGCCACCACGGGGGTGTCGGGCAACAGGAAGGGGGTGACGACGCTGTTGGCGTGCGCGGCCAATGGACCGTGCAGTTTGAGCACCACGACCTCACCCGCGCCGGCATCGTGGCCGACGCGAATCTGGGCGTCCAACTTGGCGTCGGTGGCGTCGCGGTCCACCGGCAGCACCACGATGACCCGGCAGGGGTGCTCGCGGCTGGCCGCGTTGGCCGCCTCGATCGACTCCTCGAGGATGGTCTCGCTGTCGGGTGCGATGACCAGGGTCAGGACCCTCGCCATGGTGAACGCGCCACCCTCCTCGCGGAGCCCGTCCAGTTTCTTGTTGACCGCCGTGGTGGTGGTGGCGTCGAGGTCGACGATCATCGGTGTCCTCGGTTCTTCGCGCAAGCGCTCATCACGGGCGCCTCCATTCTCGGCCGGTCCGCGCCAGCATCTCCGTCGCCGAATCCGGGCCCCAGCCACCCGATTCGTAGGGGTCGGGCCTACCGCCCGCGGCGTCCACCGACGCCCAGTACTCGAGGGCGGGATCGAGGATCTCCCAGGACAATTCGACCTCCTGGTTGACCGGGAAGAGGGACGGCTCTCCGAGCAGGACGTCGAGGATCAACCGTTCGTAGGCCTCGGGGGAGTCCTCGGCGAAGGCCGACCCGTAGGAGAAGTCCATGTTGACGTCGCGGACCTCCATCGCGTGGCCCGGGACCTTGGACCCGAAACGCAGGGTGATGCCCTCGTCGGGCTGAACCCGGATCACCAGCGCGTTCTTGCCGAGCTCGTCGGTCATGGTGGCGTCGAACGGCAGATGCGGAGCGCGCTTGAAGACCAACGCGATCTCGGTGACCCTGCGGCCCAACCGCTTTCCCGTACGCAGGTAGAACGGCACCCCGGCCCAACGCCGGGTGTCGACCTCGAGGGTGAGCGCGGCGAAGGTCTCCGTCGTCGACGTCGGGGAGAAACCCTCCTCCTGCAGCAGCCCGACGACCTTCTCGCCGCCCTGCCACCCCTCGGTGTACTGACCGCGAGAGGTGTTCTCCTCCAACGGTTCTGCCAGTCGCGTCGCCGAGAGGACCTTGATCTTCTCGGACTGTAGCTCCGCGGGACTGAAGCTCACCGGCTCCTCCATGGCGGTCAGCGCCAGGAGTTGAGTGAGGTGGTTCTGGATGACGTCGCGCGCCGCGCCGACGCCGTCGTAGTAACCACCCCGGCCACCCAGTCCGATGTCCTCGGCCATGGTGATCTGCACGTGGTCGACGTAGTGCGCGTTCCAGATCGGGTCGAACAACTGGTTGGCGAACCGCAGCGCCAAGATGTTTTGGACCGTTTCCTTGCCGAGGTAGTGGTCGATTCGGAACACCGACGACTCAGGAAACACGCTGTTGACGACCTTGTTGAGCGACCGTGCGCTCTCGAGGTCGTGCCCGAAGGGCTTCTCGATGACGACGCGGCTCCACCGGTCCCCGTCGGGCCGGGCGAGGCCCGAGGTGGACAGCTGTTCGCACACCGTCGGGAAGGCCTTCGGCGGAATCGACAGGTAGAACGCGTGGTTACCGCCGGTGCCGCGTTCGGCGTCCAGCTTCTCCAACGTCTCCTTCAGTCGTGCGAAGGAGTCCGCGTCGTCGAACGTGCCCTGCACGAAGCGGATGCCCTCGTTGAGGCGGTCCCAGACCTCTTGGCGGAACGGCGTTCTCGCGTGTGCCTTGACCGCCGTCAAGACGATGTTGCCGAAGTCCTCGTCCTGCCAGTCGCGCCGGGCGAACCCGATCAACGAGAAGGTCGGCGGCAGCAGCCCACGGTTGGCCAGGTCGTAGATCGCGGGCATCAGCTTCTTGGTGGCCAGGTCTCCGGTGACACCGAAGATGACCACCGCACACGGACCCGCGATGCGCGGTAAGCGCTTGTCGAGCTTGTCGCGTAGCGGGTTCTGCCACTCGTCGTTCAACGTGCCGCTCAAGACTTCTTCTGGTCCAACTGATCCTGAGTTGCCTCGATGAGCTCGCCCCACGACTTCTCGAACTTGTCGACGCCCTCGTTCTCCAGGGTGATGAAGACGTCGGTGAGGTCGATGCCGACGTTGACCAGTCGGTCGAACACCATCTGCGCGGCGCCCGAGGTGCCACTGATGGTGTCGCCCTTGATCTCTCCGTGGTCGGCGACGGCGTCCATCGTCTTCTCCGGCATGGTGTTCACGGTGTTCTTCGCGACCAGCTCAGTGACGTAGAGCGTGTCGGAGTAGTCCGGGTTCTTGACCCCGGTCGAGGCCCACAAGGGCCGCTGCACCCGGGCGCCGTTGGACGCCAGCGCCTCGAAGCGCTCGCCGCCGACGAACACCTGCTGGTAGGCGGCGTACGCGAGGCGTGCGTTGGCCACGCCGGCCTGCCCGCGCAACTCCTTGGCTTCGTCCGTACCGATCGCGTCGAGGCGCTCGTCGATCTCGGTGTCGACGCGGGAGACGAAGAACGACGCCACCGAGTGGATCTTCGACAGATCGTGCCCGGCTTCCTTGGCCTTCTCCAGCCCCGCCAGGTAGGCATCCATGACCAGCCGGTGCCGCTCGACGGAGAAGATCAGGGTGACGTTGACCGAGATGCCCTCGGCGATCACCGCGGTGATGGCAGGCAGACCCGGCTCGGTGGCCGGGATCTTGATCAGCAGGTTGGGGCGGTCGACGATCTTCCACAGCTCGATCGCCTGGGCGATCGTCTTGTCGGGGTCGCGCGCCATCCGCGGGTCGACCTCGATGGACACCCGGCCGTCGACGCCGTCGGTGGCCTCATAGGTCTTGGCCAGCAGGTCGCACGCGTTGCGGACGTCGTCGGTGGTGACCGTGCGGATGGTCGCCTCGACGTCGGCGCCACGCTCGGCCAGCTCGGCGATCTGCGCGTCGTACGCGTCACCCTTGGACAACGCCGCCTGGAAGATCGACGGGTTGGTCGTCACGCCGACGACACTCTTGGTGTCGATGAGCTCCTGCAGGTTGCCGCTCTGCAGCCGCTCGCGAGAGAGGTCGTCGAGCCATACGGAAACGCCTTCGGCGCTCAGCGCCGCGAGGTTCGGATTCTGAGTCATCAATGCTCCTAGTTGTCTAGTGATCGCTCTGCTGCGGCCGCCACGGCCTCTGCCGTGAAGCCGAACTCGCGGAACAACGTCTTGTCGTCCGCCGACTCGCCGTAGTGCTCGATGGAGACGATCTCACCGGTGTCGCCGACCAACTTGTGCCAGCTCTGCGCCACGGCTGCTTCCACCGCGACCCGCGCCGAGACCTCGGGAGGCAACACGCTGTCGCGGTACTCCTTGGGCTGGCTCTCGAACCACTCGACGCACGGCATCGAGACGACGTAGGCGTTGATGTCCTTCTCGGCCAGCAGCTTCTTTGCCTCGACCGCCAACTGCAGCTCCGAGCCGGTACCGATGATGATGACGTCGGCATCGTCGGCGGGGGTGCCGCCGCCGAGCACGTAGCCACCCTTCTCGACACCCTCGAAGCTGGTGCCCTCGAGCACGGGGATGCCCTGCCGGGTCAGGATGAAACCGACCGGGCCGCTGCCGTTGCCGCGGGCGACGATGCTGCGCCAGGCGTACGCCGTCTCGTTGGGGTCACCCGGCCGCACCACCGACAAGTTCGGGATGGCCCGCAGCGCGGCGAGGTGCTCGATCGGCTGATGCGTCGGACCGTCTTCGCCCAGCCCGATCGAGTCGTGGGTCCAGATGTAGATGGTGTCGATGTCCATCAGCGACGCCAGGCGGACCGATCCGCGCATGTAGTCCGAGAACTGCAGGAACGTACCGCCGAACGCGCGCGTCGGGCCGTGCAGCACGATGCCGGACAGGATCGCGCCCATGGCGTGTTCGCGAATGCCGAAGTGCAGCACCCGGCCGTACCAGTCCGCCGTGAAGTCCTCCGTCGAGATCGACGGCGGACCGAACGACTTCGCGCCCTTGATGGTGGTGTTGTTGCTTCCCGCCAGGTCGGCCGACCCGCCCCACAACTCCGGCAGGTGCGGAGCGACGTCGTTGAGCACCTGACCGAACGCGGCACGGGTGGCGACTGCCTTGGAGCCCGGCTCCCAGTAGGTGACGTCGGCGTCCCAGCCCTCCGGCAGTTCCTCGGCCGTCAGCCGGTCGAGCAGCTTCTTGCGCTCGGGCTCGCGCTCGGCCCAGGCGTCGAACTCCGGCTGCCACTTCTCGTGCGCCTCGCGGCCACGGTCGACGAGCTTGCGGGTGTGCTCGATGACCTCGCCGCGGACCTCGAACTTCTTGTCCGGGTCGAAGCCGAGGATCTTCTTGGTCGCGGCCACTTCCTCGTCGCCGAGGGCCGAGCCGTGCACGCCGCCGGTGTTCATCTTGGTCGGCGCGGGATAGCCGATGATCGTGCGCACCGCGATGAACGACGGCTTGTCGGTCACGGCCTTGGCGGCCTTGATGGCTTCTTCGATGCCGACGACGTTCTCGCCGCCCTCGACCTCCTGCACGTGCCAGCCGTACGCGCGGTAACGGGCCGGGACGTCCTCCGACAGCGCGATGTTGGTGTCGTGCTCGATGGAGATTTGGTTGTGGTCGTAGAACACGATCAGGTTGCCCAGCTGCTGGGTTCCGGCGAGCGACGACGCTTCGCTGGTGATGCCCTCTTCGATGTCGCCGTCGGAGGCGATCACGTAGATGAAGTGGTCGAACGGGCTGGTGCCCGGCGCCGCGTCGGGGTCGAAGAGTCCACGCTCGAAGCGGGCGGCCATCGCCATGCCGACCGACGACGCCAGCCCCTGACCCAGCGGACCGGTGGTGATCTCGACGCCCGCGGTGTGGCGGAACTCGGGGTGGCCCGGGGTCTTCGACTTCCAGGTGCGCAGCGATTCGATGTCGGAGAGCTCCAACCCGAAACCGCCCAGGTACAGCTGGATGTAGAGCGTCAGGCTGCTGTGTCCGGCCGACAGGATGAACCTGTCCCGGCCGAGCCAGTGCACGTCGGAGGGGTCGTGCCGCATCTGACGTTGGAACAGGGTGTACGCCAACGGCGCCAAGCTCATTGCGGTCCCGGGATGGCCGTTGCCGACCTTCTGCACGGCATCCGCCGCCAGGACCCGAACCGTGTCGACGGCGACCGAGTCGACGTCGGCCCAGTCTTCGGGGTGGTGGGGGCGGGTGAGGGCGGAAATCTCTTCCGTTGTGGTCACTAGCTGGCTCCTCGGGTTGGCACGCTCACCCTGATTACCCTAGTGCGGGGGAGGCAATCGCCGCAGGCCGCGTCATCCAAGTTGGTCGCCCGTTCACCAACGGCCACCCCGTATTGGTGACTGCCGGGTTCCACGGTCTACCATCGTCTGTAGTAGAAGCCAGCGTGCTGCCGCGAAATTCGAGGAGAACAACTGCGTGAGCATTCGCGAGCGCCGTATGCCCCGCGAGGCGCAAGGCTCGGCATCGCCGGCCAAGCGTGTCGGCGCACGGGTGAGAAGCACCCTTCTGGCATATCTGGCGTTGACGAAGCCCCGCGTGATCGAGCTGCTGCTCGTCACGACGATCCCGGCGATGCTCTTGGCCGACCGCGGCACCGTCGACCCCCTCCTGATACTGAATACGTTGTTCGGCGGCATGCTCGCCGCGGCGGGTGCCAACACGCTGAACTGCGTGGCCGACGCCGACATCGACAAGGTGATGAAGCGGACGGCGCTGCGACCTCTGGCCCGCGCGGCGGTGCCCACCCGGCACGCGCTGGTCTTCGGTCTGGTGCTGACGATCGGCTCCTTCGCCTGGCTGTGGTGGACCACCAACCTGCTCTCCGGTGCGCTGGCCGTCGGGACCATCGCGTTCTACGTCTTCGTCTACACGCTGCTGCTCAAACGCCGCACCTCGCAGAACGTCGTCTGGGGCGGGGCCGCGGGGTGCATGCCGGTCATGATCGGCTGGTCGGCGGTCACCGGAACCATTCAGTGGCCCGCGCTGGTGATGTTCGGGATCATCTTCTTCTGGACGCCGCCGCACACCTGGGCGCTGGCGATGCGCTACAAGGACGACTACAAGGCCGCAGGCGTTCCGATGCTGCCGGTGGTCGCCACCGAGCGTCAGGTCACCAAGCAGATCCTGATCTACACCTGGCTGACGGTGCTGACGACGCTCGCGCTCGCGCTGGCGACCGGCTGGCTCTACGCGGCGGTCGCGCTGCTGGCGGGCGCGTGGTTCCTGGTCATGGCGCATCAGCTGTACTCCGGGGTCAAGCGCGGTGAGCCGGTGAAGCCGCTACGGCTGTTCCTTCAGTCCAACAACTACCTGGCCGTGGTGTTCTGCGCGCTCGCCGTCGACTCGGCGTTGGCGCTGCCCAAGCTGTTCCACTAGCGGCTAATTCAGGTCCCAGCCGCCGCGTCGACCCTGCTTGATTCCGCCGCGCCGTTTCTTGTCCACCAGACGACGCTCCTTCGATCCCCGGGTCGGCTTCGTTGGCCGCCGGGCCGGGGGAGGTGCGGCGGCGGCAGCCCGCAACGCGCCGGCCATCCGCGCACGCGCGGCGGCCCGATTCTGCAGCTGTGCACGGTGCTCGCTCGCCGCCACCGTCAGTACGCCGTTGGCCAACCGGGTGCGTAGCCGGCACAGCATCTGATACCTCAGCCGCTCCGGCACCGACGGTGAACGCGCCACGTCGAAACTCAGCTCGACGCGGCTGTCGGCGGTGTTGACGCCCTGCCCACCCGGGCCCGAGGACCTCGAGAACCGTTCGGCGAGTTCCGCCGCCGGGATCACGAAGGTCCGGGTGACCACCAGGTCGTCGGCCACGCGCGGCCCTACGGGACCAGCGCCACGGAGCCGACGGTCTTGCGGCCCTGCAAGTCGCGGTGCGCCCTGGCGGCGTCGGCCAGGTCGTAGCGCTCGCTGACGGTGATCGACAGCGTTCCCGTCGCGATGGCGTCGAGCAGTTCGCCCGCGCGCCAGGAGAATTCGTCGGCCGTGCGGGTGAAGTGGGCCAGCGACGGGCGGGTGAGCATCAGGGAGCCCATGCTGTTGAGGCGCTGGGGGTCGAACGGTGGGACGGGACCGCTCGACGCGCCGAACAGCGCGAGCGTTCCTCGCACGGCGAGACTGGCCAGGCTGGCCTCGAAGGTCGACGCGCCGACTCCGTCGTACACGGCGGCCACGCCCCGGCCGCCGGTGAGATCCTTGATCTTGGCGCCGAACTCGGCCGGGTCGTCGGGGTAGTCCAGCACCTCCACCGCACCGGCCTGCCGGGACAGCTCCGCCTTGGCGTCGGTCGACACCGTCGTGATGACCTTGACGGCCATGCTGGTCGCCCACTGCGTGAGGATGAGGCCCACGCCGCCCGCGCCGGCGTGCACCAGCACCGTGTCACCCTGCTGCACCGGATACACCGACTTGAGCAGATAGTGCGCCGTCATGCCCTTGAGCAGGGCGGAGGCGGCGACCTCCGCGGAGACGGCGTCTGGCACGTAGGCCACGAAATCGGCTGGAGCGACGGTGTATTCGGCATAGGCGCCGTTTGCCTGCGCCGTCACCACGCGGTCCCCGACGTTGAGCGCCGCGACGTCGTCGCCGATGGCGGCCACCGTGCCACACACCTCGGTGCCGACGACGAACGGCAACTCCCGCGGGTACAGACCCGACCGAAAGTAGGTGTCGATGAAGTTGACGCCGATGGCGTCGGCCTTGATCAGCACCTGCCCCGGGCCGGGCGTGGGCTCGGGCTTTTCGACGTAGGTGAGCACTTCGGGGCCGCCGGTCTCGGACACTTCGATCGCGTACATGGCACCTATCATTCCAACGTGAAGCTCGCACGGCCCAACGTTCGTCATCCGCGCATCGTCCTTGCAGGTTGCAGCGCCCTCGTCGAAGGCGACGGTGACGACGCCGGCCTCGTTCCGGCCCTTCGCGCGCGTGGCCTGCACGCCCACTGGCTGGCGTGGGACGACCCGAAGACCCTCGAGGCGGACCTGGTCATCCCGCGGGCGACATGGGACTACACCGAGCGACTCGAGGAGTTCCTCACCTGGACCCGCCGCGTGCCCCAGCTGCTCAACACGCCTGCCGTGCTGGCCTGGAACACCGACAAGCGGTACCTCGACGACCTGCGTGGGGCCGGGGTGCCCGTGGTGCCGAGCGCGTTCTTTGGGCCGGGGGAGCCGGTGACGGTGCCGGACGGGCAGGTGGTGGTCAAACCCGCCGTCGGCGCGGGGTCGGTGGGGGCGCAGCGTTTCGACGACGCCGAGCGGGCGGGCGACCATGCGCGAGCCCTGCACGCCGACGGGCACACCGCGCTGGTGCAGCCCTACGACCCGCGGATCGCCGACGGCGAGACCGCGCTGGTGTTCATCGGCGGCGAGCAGTCCCATGCCTTTACGAAGGGCCCGCTGTTGCCGCCGCCGGGTCAGCGCGCCGCCCTCGACGAGTCGGGGACGTTCGCCGAGGAGACCCTCCGGCCAGCCGACCCAGACGTGGAGTTGTGGGAGCTCGGCCATGCCGCGCTGGCCGCGGCGGCGGCTCGGTTGGGTCTCGACGTCGCCGAGTTCCTCTACGCGCGGGTGGACGTCATCGGCGGCCGGGACGACCCGCGACTGCTGGAGCTGGAGCTCGTCGAACCGTCGCTGGGCTGGCGGCAACTCGACGACGCCGACCGCGAACTCAAGCAGCGCGACTTCGCGCTGGCGGTGGAGTCAGCCCTGGACCGGCTGGGGCTCGGCCCGCTCGACCACTGAACGAGTGCGCATCGACGCCCACAGCGAGGCCGTGGCCGCCGTGCAGATGGCAGCGCCGGCGACGTGCACGGCGACCAGGACGGCGGGCACCCCGGTGAAGAACTGCACGGTGCCGACCATCCCCTGCAGGGCCACCGCCACCAGCAGCACGACGACGCGCATGGTGACCGGTCGGGGCGCGCGGACGGCCAGCAACCCGAAGGCCAGGCCGATCAGCAAGGCGAGGTAGGCCGCCACGAGGGCGGAGTGCCGGTAGACCAGCGTGACGATGTCCAGCATCAGCCGCGGCACGGGCGCCTCGATGCTCTTGTCACCGGCATGCGGACCGGCGCCGGTCACCATCGTGCCGGTGATCAGCACCACCGACAGGGCGACGCCGCACAGCGCCGTCAACTGCCGCAGGGGGTTGGGGACCACGAGTTCCGGAGCCCCGGCCCCGTCGTCCGGATCCGGCTCGCCGATCTTGACGAACAGCAGCACCGCCAGCCAGACCATCGCCATCGACACGAGCAGGTGGATCGCGACCGTCCACCACAGCAGCCCGGTCAGCACGGTGATGCCGCCCAGCACGGCCTGCAGCACCGTCGACGCAGGCATCAGGCAGGCGTAGACGATCACCTCGCGGCGGCGCCGCGCCCGAACGACTGCGAGCACGGCCAATGCCGCGGTCACGACGACCAGGAACGTGATGAGCCGGTTGCCGAACTCGACGGCCTGATGGACGATCGGCACCTCGGCGACGGGGACGGGGACGAAGCTGCCCGGGAAGCACTGCGGCCACGTAGGGCAGCCCAGCCCGGAGGCCGTCACCCGGACGATCGCGCCGGTGACGGCGATGCCGCCCTGGGTCAGCACGACCGCACCCGCGATGCGGCGCTGCGTGCGCAGACTGGGCAGGGGCAGCACGTCCACAGCCCGCAGCAGGGAGTTTCGGACTGCCATGGCCCGATCGTAGACGGACTCTAACTACGGGCCGTAGTAGGGGCCGCTCAGGTGAAGCGGAACCACCGCAGCGCGCACAGCGCCGACAGCGCGCCCCAACCGGCCAGCACCGCAATCCCGAACCAGTCCACCGAGACCGTCATGGCCTGCCCGAGCGCCTCGGTCAGCGCTCCCGAGGGGGTGAGCCGCGCGACGAACCGCACGGTCTGCGAGACCACGCCGCCGTCGACCTCGCTCTCGAGGGTCAGGGCTCCCAACCCGGCGAAGACGAACCACAGCAGGTTGGCGATGGCGAGGACCACCTCGGCCTTGAGCGTTCCGCCCAGCAGCAGCCCGAGGGCGGCGAACGCGAACGTCCCGAGCGCGATGATCACCGCGCCCAGAACCAGCCCCGTCACCTCGGGCCGCCAGCCCAGGGCGACGCCGATGGCGCCCAGCAGGATCGACTGCAGGAACACCACCGTCACGACGGCGAGCGATTTGCCCGCGATGATGCCCCACACCGGCAGGGCGGTGGCCCCGAGACGTTTCAGCGCGCCGTACCTGCGGTCGAACGCCACCGCGATCGCTTGCCCGGTGAACGCAGTCGAAATGACCGCCAAAGCCATGATCGGCGGGGCGAACGTCGCCGCCCGGTTCGGGCCGAACGAGCCGAGCGGCAGCAGGGTCAGACCGACCAGCAGCGTGATGGGGATGAACATCGTCAACAGCAACTGCTCACCGTTGCGCAGCAGCAGCTTGAGTTCCAGCCGGAACTGCGCGGCCAGCATGCTCGGCACGGCCGCCGGGCGTGGGTCCGGGGTGAAGGTGCCCGGCTCGAAGCGGTTGTTCGTCACACTCACGACCGCAGCTCCCGTCCGGTGATGTCCAAGAACACGTCCTCGAGACTGCGCTGCTCGACGCGCATGTCGGTGGCCAGCACGTTCACGCGCGCGCACCACGCGGTGACCGTGGCCAGCACCTGCGGGTCGATCGACCCCTCGACGAGATACTCACCCGGACTGAGCTCACTGGCCAGATAGCTCTCGGGCAGGGCCGTGACCAGAAGCGACAGGTCGAGTTTGGGGGGCGCCGAGAAGCGCAGCTGGTTCTCCGCGCCACGGCCCATCAACTCCGCAGGCGTGCCCTTGGCCACGGCGACGCCGTTGTCGATGATCACCAGCTGATCGGCGAGCTGCTCGGCCTCGGTGAGTTGGTGGGTGGTCAGGACGATCGTGACGCCGTCGCGTCGCAATCCGTCGATCAGATCCCACACCACGATGCGCGCGTGCGCGTCCATGCCTGCGGTCGGCTCGTCGAGGAACACCAGTTCGGGCCGGCCCACGACGGCGCACGCCAGCGCCAGGCGTTGCTGCTGACCGCCCGAGAGTCGGCGGTAGGTGGTCTTGGCGGCATCGGTCAGGCCGAGGGTGTCCATCAGCCAGGCTGGGTCCAGCGGGTTGGCCGAATACGCCGCGACCAGGTCGAGCATCTCCCCGGCCCTGGCCGCGGGGTAGCCGCCGCCACCCTGCAGCATCACCCCGATGCGCTCGCGGAGACGGGCGTTGTCGACGGCCGGATTCAGGCCGAGGATCTCGATGGACCCCTCGTCGGGTGAGAGGAAGCCCTCGCACATCTCGACCGTGGTCGTCTTGCCTGCGCCGTTGGGTCCGAGCAACGCCAGTACTTCCGCCCGTCGCACCTCGAGGTCGAGTCCGTTCACCGCGGTCGTCGACCCGAAGCGCTTGGTGACCCCGCGGACGCGCACGGGGGTGTCTACGGAGGGGGTCACGGTGTCTCAGCGTAGGCGTCGGAGTTGGCGACCGGTGGCACCGGTGGCGTCGACGCCTCCCCGTCGTCCCCGGCGGCCTCGGGCAG
This sequence comes from Mycobacterium yunnanensis, assembly GCF_025823185.1. GTDB lineage: Bacteria > Actinomycetota > Actinomycetes > Mycobacteriales > Mycobacteriaceae > Mycobacterium > Mycobacterium yunnanensis. The sequence goes on along the minus strand of NZ_JACKVK010000011.1, from coordinate 145,964 downwards.
CGGGCGCCACGGCAGCCGGGTGTAGGTGATCGCGATGAGTACCGCCACGATGAGCGCGCTCGCGATCGTCGCGTCGAGGATCTGAAACAGGGCGAACCGGTCGCCGTTGGCCGTCGGCCCAAAGATGCCCACCAGCAGCGACATTGCGATCGCGGTCCCGCGGAATCCCGGTCGCGACGCCCAGGTGGCCAGCGGGATGATCGCCCACAGCAGGTACCAGGGCTGCACCACGGGAGCCAGCAGCACCGTGACGCCCAGTGCGACGCCGAGGCCGCCCACCGGGTGTAGCCGGCCGCGCAGCACTGACAACAGCAGCCACGTCACGAGGATGGCGATGATGATCACACCGATCGCGCGGGTGAGGCCCAGCACCGCGGTGGTGTGATCGCCCAAGCCCAACAGGATTCCCACCTGCCCCGTGCCGAGCGCGATCAGCGTCGGGGGAGACATCCACGACCGCACGACGTTGGCCGTGCCGAGGGTGAACAGCCAGCCGAAACCCAGCCCGCTGCTCCACCCAATCAGCGCCATGACGGCAAGGGCGATGGCGCCCATCGACGTTCCGGCCACCAGAAGTGCTCTAAGCGAACCGCCCCACTTCGCGGCCAGGGCCACCGCCACGAAACCGACCGCGAGCAGGGCGGGCAGCTTGACCTGGGACGCCATCGTGATCAGCACCGTGCCGGCGATCAGCATGGCCAGCGGCTTCCACCTCAGCCACTCGGCCCGGCCGCGAGGCCAGTGCAGGGGGCGCGGCACCAGCGGACCGGCGGGGTAGTTGTCCCGCGTGCGACTGATGGCGCGCAGCGCGAACTCCGTGCCGGTGAGCATCAGGCCCAGCATCAGCGCCTCGTTGTGGATGCCTGCGATGAGGTGCATGAACATCAGCGGGTTGCACGGCCCCAGCCACAGCGCGCTGACCTCTGCGACGCCGCACCGACGGGCAAGGCGGGGGGTGGCCCAGACGATCAGCCCCACGCCAAGCAGCACGACGAGACGGTGGCACAGCACCGCGGCGACGATGTCGTCGCCGGTGAGCTCCGAAATCCCGCGGCCGATCCACAGGAACAGCGGGCCGTAGGGCGCCGGGGTGTCTCGCCACAGACTGGGTACCGACAGCGTGAACACGTGGTCCAGCCCCAGCCCGGGTGCCGGTCCGACGCGGTAGGGGTCCAGCCCCAGCCGGGCGATCTGACTTTGAGCGAGATAGGAGTAGACGTCCTTGCTGTACATCGGCGGCGCGATGAGCAGCGGCACCGCCCAGATCAGCAGCGTGCGGTCCAACTGGCTGCGCGACATGCGCCGCGGGCCGAGGGCGAACCGGCCCAGCATCAGCCAGGCGAGCGCCATCATCACCGCGCCGGTCGTCGTCATCGTCAGCGAGACCGTTTGGATGCGCGAGGGCAGGTTGAGCAACCGCACGCCGAACGTCGGATCCTGCACCACCGGTCGGGCGCCCGCGCCGAGGGCGCCGATGGCCATCAGCACCGTGCCGGTGGCGCCGAACACCCGCGTCCGGCGCAGGAACGCCACCTCCGAGGCGATCAGCGGAGACCCAACCGTGGTCTCGTCGGCGTGCCACCGCGCCACGGCGGTGCTCAACGACGGTCGACGGGCGGCCATCAGAGCAGCGTATCGGTCGACATATTTCCGGTTGACGGTGTGATTGTTCTCGGCCCGAGCTAAGGGTGACCTTGCTGGACCGGCCCAGGCAATTGCGTCACACTGGTGTTGTGGAATTCCCTCCGGAGGTCGTGCGCGGGCAAGACGCCGCGCCTGCCAGCCAGGATGGGCACACCAGAACCGCAATCATCCGCCTGTTGTTGGAGTCCGGCTCGATCACCGCGAGTGCGATCGGTGATCGGCTGGGAATCTCCGCGGCAGGGGTGCGCCGACACCTCGACGCCCTCATCGACGTGGGTGACGCCGAGTCGGTGGCCGCGGCCACGTGGCAGCACAGCGGCCGGGGCCGCCCCGCCCGCCGGTACCGCCTCACCGCGGGCGGTCGGGCCAAGCTCGACCACGCGTACGACGATCTCGCTGCCGCCGCCATGCGCCAGCTGCGCGAGATCGGCGGTGACGAGGCGATCCGCACGTTCGCCCGGCGGCGCATCGACACCATCCTCGCCGGCGTCACGGCGGGGGAGGACACCGTCGCGACGGCCGGCCGGGTGGCCGGCGCGCTGACCGACGCCGGGTACGCCACGACGACGACGCCGGTGACCGGCCCGCTGAGCGGTGTGCAAATCTGCCAGCACCACTGCCCGGTGTCCCACGTCGCCGAGGAGTTCCCCGAACTCTGCGAGGCCGAGCGAGAGGCGTTCGCCGAGATCCTCGGCACTCACGTCCAGCGGCTGGCGACCATTGTCAACGGCGACTTCGCCTGCACCACCCACGTACCCCTGACTCCACAGCCCACCCCAGCCCCCCACCAGCAAGGAGCGTCACTATGACCGCCACACCCGAGGCCTTGACCCAAGAGGAGACCATCGCCTCACTGGGCACCTACGGCTACGGCTGGTCGGACTCCGACGTCGCAGGCGCCAGTGCCCAGCGCGGGCTCTCCGAGGCCGTCGTGCGCGACATCTCCGCCAAGAAGAGCGAGCCCGAGTGGATGCTCGAGATGCGACTCAAGGCGTTGCGCACCTTCGACAAGAAGCCGATGCCGAACTGGGGTTCGGACCTCGAGGGCATCTTCTTCGACAACATCAAGTACTTCGTGCGCTCCAGCGAGAAGCAGGCCGCCACGTGGGACGACCTCCCCGCCGACATCAAGAACACCTACGACCGCCTCGGCATCCCCGAGGCCGAGAAGCAGCGCCTGGTGTCCGGCGTCGCGGCGCAGTACGAGTCCGAGGTCGTCTACCACTCGATCCGTGAGGACCTGGAAGCCCAGGGCGTGATCTTCCTCGACACCGACACCGCGCTCAAGGAACACCCCGAGCTGTTCCGCAAGCACTTCGGCACCGTGATTCCGGCGGGGGACAACAAGTTCTCGGCGCTGAACACCGCGGTGTGGTCTGGCGGGTCGTTCATCTACGTCCCCAAGGGCGTGCACGTCGACATCCCGCTGCAGGCCTACTTCCGCATCAACACCGAGAACATGGGCCAGTTCGAGCGGACGTTGATCATCGTCGACGAGGACGCCTACGTGCACTACGTCGAAGGCTGCACCGCGCCGATCTACAAGAGCGATTCGCTGCACTCCGCGGTCGTGGAGATCATCGTCAAGCCCGGCGGCCGATGCCGCTACACGACCATCCAAAACTGGTCGAACAACGTCTACAACCTGGTGACCAAGCGGGCGCGCGCCGAGGCGGGCGCCACCATGGAGTGGGTCGACGGCAACATCGGCTCCAAGGTCACCATGAAGTACCCGGCCGTGTGGATGACCGGTGAGCATGCCAAGGGCGAGGTGCTCTCGGTGGCGTTCGCCGGTGAGGGCCAGCACCAGGACACCGGGGCCAAGATGCTGCACCTGGCGCCCAACACGTCGAGCAACATCGTGTCCAAGTCCGTCGCCCGCGGCGGTGGCCGCGCGTCCTACCGCGGTCTGGTCCAGGTCAACAAGGGCGCCCACGGCTCGCGGTCCAGCGTGAAGTGCGATGCGCTGCTGGTGGATTCGATCAGCCGCAGTGACACCTACCCCTACGTCGACATCCGCGAGGACGACGTCACGATGGGGCACGAGGCCACCGTGTCGAAGGTCAGCGCAGATCAGCTGTTCTACCTGATGAGCCGCGGCATGACCGAGGACGAGGCCATGGCCATGGTGGTGCGCGGCTTCGTCGAGCCCATCGCCAAGGAGCTCCCGATGGAGTACGCGCTGGAGCTCAACCGGCTGATCGAACTGCAGATGGAAGGGGCCGTTGGGTGACCCAGAACCTGACAACCGCCGTCGAAGGCGGTGCCAAGCCTGGCTCCGCGCTCGCCGGCGCCACCAAGGGCGAGCTGTTCAGCTCGTTCGACGTCGACGCCTTCGAGGTGCCCGGCGGCCGGGACGAGCTGTGGCGGTTCACCCCGCTGAAGCGGCTGCGTGGTCTGCACGACGGCTCGGCCCCGGCCACCGGACGCGCGCGCGTCGAGGTCGCCGAGCGTCCCGGCGTGACGGTGCAGACCGTCGCGCGGGGTGACGAACGCCTCGGCGCGGCTGGCGTCCCCGCCGATCGCGTTGCGGCCCAGGCATTCTCGGCCTTCGACGAGGCCACCATCGTGACCGTCGCGCGTGAGGTCGAGGTGGCCGAGCCGATCGAGATCACCGTCACCGGACCCGGCGAGGGCGTCACCGCCTACGGGCACCTGCAGATCCGCGTCGAGGAGTTGGCCCGTGCCACCGTCGTGGTGGACCTTCGTGGCAGTGGCACTTACGCCGACAACGTCGAGATCGTCGTGGGCGACGCCGCGGGCGTCGGCGTCATCTGGATCGCCGACTGGGCCGACGACATGGTGCACGTCAGCTCCCACCATGCCCGGCTGGGCAAGGACGCCACGCTGACTCACGTCGCCGTCACCCTCGGCGGGGACGTGGTGCGGACCACGGCGACCGTGCGCTACGCCGGCCCCGGGGGCGACGCTCAGATGTTCGGCACCTACTTCGCCGACGACGGTCAGCACTTCGAGTCGCGGCTGTTGGTCGACCACTCCCAGCCGAACTGCAAGTCCGACGTGCTCTACAAGGGTGCGTTGCAAGGTGATCCGGACTCCGACCGACCCGACGCGCACACCGTCTGGATCGGCGACGTCCTGATCCGTGCCGAGGCGACCGGCACCGACACCTACGAGGCCAACCGCAACCTGGTGCTCACCGACGGTGCGCGCGCCGATTCGGTGCCCAACCTGGAGATCGAGACCGGCGAGATCGTCGGCGCGGGACACGCCAGCGCGACCGGCCGTTTCGACGACGAGCAGTTGTTCTACCTTCGGGCCCGCGGCATCCCGGAGGACCAGGCGCGGCGCCTCGTGGTGCGCGGCTTCTTCGGCGAGATCATCGCCAAGATCGCCGTGCCCGCGGTGCGTGAGCGCCTCACCGAAGCCATCGAACGAGAACTGGCCATCACGGAAGCACGAGACAGCTGAACATGACCACACTCGAAGTCAAGGACCTGCACGCATCCGTTGTCTCCGCCGAGGGCGGCGCCGACGTCGAGATCCTCAAGGGTGTCAACCTGACGGTGAAGTCGGGGGAGACCCATGCGGTGATGGGTCCCAACGGTTCCGGAAAGTCGACGCTGTCCTACGCGATCGCCGGCCACCCCAAGTACACCGTCACCTCGGGGTCGATCACGCTCGACGGTGAGGACGTCCTGGAGATGAGCGTCGACGAGCGCGCGAGGGCCGGGCTGTTCTTGGCCATGCAGTACCCGATCGAGGTGCCTGGCGTGTCGATGTCGAACTTCCTGCGCACCGCGGCGACCGCCGTGCGCGGCGAGGCGCCCAAGCTGCGGCACTGGGTCAAGGAAGTCAAGACCGCGATGAGCGACCTGGACATCGACCCGGCCTTCAGCGAGCGCAGCGTCAACGAAGGATTCTCCGGCGGCGAGAAGAAGCGCCACGAGATCCTTCAGCTGGGTCTGCTCAAGCCGAAGATCGCGATCCTCGACGAGACCGACTCGGGTCTCGACGTCGACGCGCTACGCGTCGTGAGCGAAGGAGTGAACCGCTACGCCAAGGCCGAGAACGGCGGCGTGCTGCTGATCACCCACTACACCCGCATCCTGCGCTACATCCAGCCGCAGTTCGTGCACGTCTTCTTCGACGGCCGGATCATCGAGTCCGGCGGTCCGGAGCTGGCCGACGAGCTCGAGGCCAACGGCTACGAGCGGTTCACGCAGGCGGTCGAGGCCTGACCATGACGACCGCTACGTCTGCGGCGCTCGACGTGGCCGCGATTCGGGCGGACTTCCCCATCCTCGGCCGGGTGATGCGCGGCGGAAGTCAGTTGGCGTACTTGGATTCCGGTGCGACGTCGCAGAAACCGCTGCAGGTGCTCGACGCCGAGCGACACTTCCTGACGACGTCCAACGGGGCGGTCCGCCGCGGCGCCCACCAGCTGATGGAGGAGGCGACCGACGCCTACGAGCAGGGCCGCGAGGACGTGGCCGCGTTCGTCGGCGCCGACGGCGACGAGCTCGTCTTCACCAAGAACGCCACCGAAGCGCTCAACCTGGTGTCGTACGTGCTCGGCGACGACCGGTTCGCGCGGGCGCTCGGGCCGGGTGACGTCATCGTCGTCACCGAGCTGGAGCACCACGCGAACCTGATCCCGTGGCAGGAATTGGCGCGACGCACGGGTGCCACGCTGCGGTGGTACTCCGTAGTGCCCGACGGACCCGACGCCGGACGGATCGACCTGGACTCGCTGCGGCTCGACGACACCGTCAAGGTCGTGGCGTTCAGCCATCAGTCCAACGTCACCGGGGCGGTCGCGCCCGTGGCCGAATTGGTGGCGCGGGCCAAGGCGGTTGGCGCGCTGACGGTGCTCGACGCGTGCCAGTCGGTGCCGCACCAGCCCGTCGACTTCCATGCCCTCGACGTGGACTTCGCGGCGTTCTCGGGGCACAAGATGCTGGGGCCCACCGGCATCGGCGTGCTCTACGGCCGGCGCGAGTTGCTCGCGGCGATGCCCCCGTTCCTCACCGGCGGATCGATGATCGAGACGGTGACGATGGAGTCGACGACCTACGCCCCCGCGCCTCAGCGGTTCGAGGCCGGCACCCCGATGACGTCCCAGGTGGTCGGATTGGCCGCCGCCGCACGGTATTTGAGTGCGATCGGCATGGCGCAGGTCGAGGCCCACGAGCATCAGCTGGTGGTCGCCGCGCTGGAGGGGTTGTCGGCCGTGGACGGCGTGCGCATCGTCGGCCCGACGACGACCGGACACCGGGGTTCGCCGGTGAGCTTCGTGGTCGAAGGGGTGCACGCTCACGACGTCGGTCAGGTGCTCGACGACGACGGTGTGGCGGTGCGGGTCGGTCATCATTGCGCGTGGCCGCTGCACCAGACGTTTGGCGTCGCAGCCACCGCCCGGGCCTCGTTCGCGGTGTACAACACCCTCGACGAGGTGGACCGTCTGGTCGCCGGGGTGCGGCGGGCCGTCGACTTCTTCGGGCGGGCATGACCGTGCGAATGGAACAGATGTACCAGGAAGTGATCCTGGACCACTACAAGCATCCGCATCACCGCGGCCTACGCGAGCCGTTCGCCGCCGAGGTCCACCACGTCAACCCGACCTGTGGTGACGAGGTGACGTTGAGGGTGACGCTGTCCGAGGACGGCGACACGGTCGCCGACGTGTCCTACGACGGGCAGGGATGTTCGATCAGTCAGGCGGCGACGTCGGTGCTGACCGACCAGGTGATCGGCCAGAGCGTGGGTGCCGCGCTCAAGACCGTCGCGTCGTTCTCCGAGATGATCTCGTCTCGGGGCAACGTCGACGGTGACGAGGACGTGATCGGGGACGGGATCGCGTTCGCGGGGGTGGCGAAGTACCCGGCGCGGGTGAAGTGCGCGTTGCTGGGCTGGATGGCGTTCAAGGCCGCCCTGGCGGAGGCCAGGCCGTTGAATGACGCCCTGGCGGAGGCCAGGCCGTTGAATGACGCCCTGGCGGAGGCCAGGCCGTTGAATGACGCCCTGGCCGAGGCCAGGCACGACGAGGAGGACCGCAGATGAGTGACACCGTGTCAGACGAGGTGCTCGCCGACCTCGAGGAGGCCATGCGGGACGTCGTGGATCCCGAGCTGGGCATCAACGTCGTCGACCTCGGCCTGGTCTACGGGCTGAACGTCGAGGAGGGTGACGCCGGGGCCAAGGTCGCGTTGATCGACATGACGCTGACGTCGGCGGCCTGTCCGTTGACCGACGTCATCGAGGATCAGTCCCGGACCGCGCTGGTGGGCTCGGGCCTCGTCAACGAGATCAAGATCAACTGGGTGTGGAACCCGCCCTGGGGTCCGGACAAGATCACCGAGGACGGTCGCGAGCAACTGCGCGCGCTTGGCTTCACGGTCTAGCGGCCACACCGTCCGTTGCGTGACGGGCGCACGGCGACGTCCTGAGCCTGCAGTCCCGAGGCGTCGGACGTTCCGCGGGCCGTGAGGCATTGGCCGACCGCGATGACCGACGGGGTCGCGTCGCTGCGGGCCATGTAGCGGGTCGTCGGCGTGACGGTCACGCTGCCGGCGGCTGCGTTGGTGGAGGTCACGGCGATCGTGTTCGCGTCGACCGACGCCACCGTGCCGACGACGGCCCGATGGTCGGTGGTCGTGCCGGGGTGGCTGCATTGCGCGTTCTCCGCGGTGCCGTAGGCCACCGAGGCGGCCGTGATTGTCGGAGGTGTGCCACCGTTCTTGGCGGGACGAGCCACCACGCACTCGCCGACGGTGACGCCGGCGAGCTGGCCAGGAGTCGTCCGGGTGACGCGGGTGGACGGTGTGACGTCCACGGTCGTGGGGCCCTTGGGTCCGTTCACCGTCACCGTGCCACCCGACACCGACGTGATCAGCCCCGCCACTCGGGCCTTGGCGGCCGGAGCCGGGGTGGTGCTCGTCGACGGTGCGCCGCTGGCCGCCGTAACGGAGGCGCCCGTGGTCGTCGACGATCCGCAGGCCGCCAGCGACAGCGCGGCGATTCCGGCGAGCACGGCTGTAGCGCAACGGGTCCCGCGACGTGATGTGATCATGGCCCCACTGTGCGGGCGCCGACTGACCGTCGGCTTCGACGGCGATGTGAGATCGCTAGAAGATGCCGTGACCTACGCTGGGGTCGATGGACGACCAGGCCTACGTCAGGACCCGCCGCCAGCTGCGCGGCATCGCCGAGAGCTTCATCGCCGGTCCACAGCACCGCGCGGCGGGCACCATTCGGCTGGTGGTGCGGCCGGACGGCTTCACCGGGGTGTCGATCCCCGTGGCCGTGCGCGGTAGCGAGTTGGTCTGGGGTGACGCGAGCGCACCGCTGACCGGAACGGTCGGTGCGCTCGCTGCCGCGACCGACCTGGACGTCGGACCGCCCGAGGGCGTGTACGAGATCGTCGACCCCCTCTCGTCCGACACGGTCGTCGACGTCGACGCCGAGGCCGCCGAACTCGTTCACCGCAGTCTCTACGCCGGCGGCTTCGCGTTGGCGAGCGTGCTGCCAGCGGGTCATCCGGTGTTGTGGCCCGAGCACTTCGACGTCGCCGTCACCGAGGACGAGGTCAACTACGGGGTCTCGCCCGGTGACGACTTCCATCCCTTGCCGTACGCCTACGTGGGTCCGTGGACCTCCCGCATCGGGGTCTTTTGGAATGCCCCGTTCGGTGCGTTCCAGGCGCTGGACCCGGCGCACGACGTCGACCGGCTCGCCGCCGACGTCACCGACTTCTTCGACCGGGGTCGCGCCGAGCTCTGAGGCCGTCATCGAGTAGGCCTGCGCCGCAGCGTTTGACCTGCTTCGATGAAGGGAACAACACACCGACTGACGACGTTGGGACCACTGTGACTACGCAAGACATCACCACCGAACAGTTCAACGACACCATCACCGACAACGAGATCGTTCTCGTCGACTTCTGGGCGGACTGGTGCGGACCGTGTCGAGCCTTCGCGCCGACCTATGCGGCGTCCTCGGAGCAGCATCCCGACGTCGTGCACGCCAAGGTCGACACCGAGGCCGAGCAGGGCTTGGCCGCCGCCGCCGAGATCCAGGCGATCCCCACCCTGATGGCCTTCAAGAAGGGCCACATGGTGTTCCGTCACTCCGGCATGCTGCCGGCCAAGGACCTCGAGGCCGTCATCGGTCAGATCAAGGACCTCGACATCGAGGCGGCCATCGCCGAGCAGGCCAAAGCCGACGAGGCATAGCGGACGCACGCGATAGCGTGCATCCGTGACCGATCAGCACCACTCACTGGTTCTCGTCGACCGTCCGCGCCCACACGTGGCGGTGGTGACGCTGAACCGTCCCGAGCGGATGAACTCCATGGCGTTCGACGTCATGATTCCGCTCAAGGCCGTGTTGGACGACCTCACCGTCGACAACGACGTGCGCGTGGTCGTGCTCACCGGGGCCGGGCGCGGCTTCTCCTCCGGCGCCGACCACAAGTCGGCCGGATCGGTGCCCCACGTCGACGGACTGACCCGCCCCACGTTCGCGTTGCGCTCGATGGAAGTGCTCGACGACGTGATTCTCGCCATACGTCGCCTGCATCAACCGGTGATCGCGGCGGTCAACGGGGCCGCCATCGGCGGGGGGTTGTGCCTGGCCTTGGCGTGTGACGTCAGGGTCGCGGCCGACGCTGCATACTTCCGTGCGGCAGGCATCAACAACGGTCTGACCGCCAGCGAGCTTGGCCTGTCGTACTTGCTGCCCAAGGCAATTGGGACGTCTCGCGCATTCGAGCTGATGCTCACCGGACGTGACGTCGACGCCGCCGAAGCCGAGCGGATCGGGCTGGTGTCGCGGACGGTGCCCGGCGAAGACCTCCTGGAGACCTGTTTCGCAATGGCCGATCGGATGGCGTCGTTCTCCCGGCCGGGGATCGAGTTGACCAAGCGCACGCTCTGGAGTGGACTGGAAGCCGGTAGCCTAGAGGGTCACATGCAGGCCGAGGGATTGGGTCAACTGTACGTGCGCCTGCTCACCGCGAACTTCGAAGAAGCGGTCGCCGCGCGCGCTCAGAATCGACCCGCCCGCTTCACCGACGACAAGCAATGAGGAGTACAGCGTGATCACCGCAACGGACCTGGAGGTCCGCGCTGGCGCGCGTACGTTGCTGGCCATCGAGGGTTCCGCGCTGCGGATCCAGCCGGGGGACCGGATCGGCCTCGTCGGCCGCAACGGTGCGGGCAAGACCACCACCATGCGCATCCTCGCCGGCGAGGGCGAGCCGTATGCCGGATCCATCGAGCGAACCGGCGAAATCGGTTATCTCCCACAGGATCCCCGCGAAGGTGACCTCGACATGCTGGCCCGCGACCGGGTGCTCTCGGCGCGCGGCCTCGACACCTTGCTCTCCGATCTGGAGAAGCAGCAGGCCATCATGGCCGAGGTCGTCGACGACGCCACGATGGACAAGGCCGTCCGCAAGTACGGCGAACTCGAAGAGCGGTTCGCCGCTCTCGGTGGATACGCCGCCGAGAGCGAGGCAGGCCGCATCTGCGCGAGCCTGGGCCTGCCGGAGCGGATCCTGACCCAGCCCCTACGAACGCTCTCCGGCGGTCAGCGTCGCCGCGTCGAGCTCGCGCGCATCCTGTTCGCGGCCTCCGACACCGGTTCCGGCTCGGACACCACTCTCTTACTCGACGAGCCCACCAACCACCTCGACGCCGACTCGATCGGCTGGCTGCGCGCATTCCTGCAGAACCACACCGGCGGACTGGTCGTCATCAGTCACGACGTCGACCTGCTCGCCGACGTCGTCAACCGGGTCTGGTTCCTCGACGCCGTTCGCGGTGAGGCCGACGTCTACAACATGGGGTGGCAGAAGTACCTCGACGCCAGGGCCACCGACGAACAACGTCGCCGCCGGGAGCGCGCCAACGCCGAGAAGAAGGCCTCGGCCCTGCGGACGCAGGCCGCAAAGATGGGCGCCAAGGCGACCAAAGCCGTTGCGGCACAGAACATGTTGCGTCGCGCCGAGCGCATGATCGCCGAACTCGACGACGAGCGGGTGGCCGACAAGGTCGCCAAGATCCGGTTCCCGACACCGGCGGTGTGCGGCCGCACCCCGTTGGTGGGCAAGGGTCTGACCAAGACCTACGGCTCGCTGGAGATCTTCACCGGCGTCGACCTGGCCATCGACAAGGGCTCCCGCGTCGTCGTCCTCGGACTCAACGGTGCCGGCAAGACGACCTTGCTGCGGATCCTCGCCGGCACCGAGGCGGCCGACGCGGGTGTGATCGAGCCCGGCCACGGACTGAAGCTGGGCTACTTCGCCCAGGAGCACGACACCATCGACGGTCTGTCCTCGGTGTGGGAGAACATCCGCCACGCCGCGCCCGACACCGGCGAACAGGACCTGCGCAGCCTGCTCGGAGCGTTCATGTTCACCGGTCCGCAGCTCGACCAGCCCGCAGGCACGTTGTCCGGCGGTGAGAAGACTCGCCTTGCCCTGGCCGGGCTGGTGGCATCGACGGCCAACGTGCTGCTGCTCGACGAGCCCACCAACAACCTCGATCCGGCCTCGCGCGAGCAGGTGCTCGACGCGTTGCGCAGCTACCAGGGTGCGGTGGTGCTGGTGACCCACGATCCGGGTGCTGCCGAAGCGCTGGACCCCCAGCGGGTCGTGTTGCTGCCCGACGGCACCGAGGACTACTGGTCCGACGAGTACCGGGACCTCATCGAACTGGCCTGACCTGCCACGTGATTGAGATTCGACCGCCTGGGTATCTGTTCTTCACAGCGAGATGGGGAGATCCAGATGAGCGAAGTGGACAGGTCCAGGGACAAGTTGCTCGACGAGCTGCGGAGCGCGTACGAGAAGGGTGCCAGCATTCGCACGCTGGTAGCCAGTACCGGGAAGTCCTACGGCTCCATACACAGCATGCTGCGCGAATCGGGCACCACGATGCGCAGCCGTGGCGGCCCCAATCACCGTCGCAGGCAGCACTAGTCACTACTGCGGACGGACGCCTCCACCAGGTCGAGTACGGCCCGTAGCGTGTTGGGGTCGTCGCCGGTGGCAAGGCGAGCGACCAAGCCGTCGAGCACCAGGTCGAGGTAGGTGTGCACGACGTTGCTCGGCACGTCGGCGCGCAAACGACCGGCCTGCTTCTGTCGGCGCAATCGCTCGGTAGTCGCGTCGCTCAACTCGGCCGATCGCTCGGCCCAGCCCTGCCGAAAGCCGGGGTCGTTGCGGAGCTTGCGGGCGATCTCCAGCCGCGTCGTCAGCCAGTCGAACTGCTCCGGCGCGGCCAACAGGTCGCGCATCACCTGAATGAGGCCCTCCTTCGAGGCGACCTCCGCCATTCGCTCGGCATCTTCACGCGCCAATTCGAAGAACAGCGTGTCCTTGTCACGGAAGTGATGGAAGATCGCGCCGCGCGACAGCCCGATGGTCTGTTCGAGCCGCCGCACGGTCGCGCTCTCGTACCCGTACTGGGCGAAACACCTGCGGGCGCCGTCGAGGATTTGTCGACGGCGCGCCGCAAGGTGGTCTTCGGTCACCCGTGGCAACTCAGGGCCTCTCTGATCGTCGGAGACGACGGGTCGGTCAGGCCTTGAGCATGTTGCGCAGCACGTACTGCAGGATGCCGCCGTTGCGGTAGTAGTCCGCCTCGCCGGGGGTGTCGATGCGCACCACGGCGTCGAATTCGACCGTGGATCCATCGGTCTTGGTCGCGGTGACCTTCACCGTCTTCGGCGTCTTGCCCTCGTTGAGCTCGGTGACACCCGAGATGTCGAACACCTCGGTGCCGTCGAGCTTGAGGCTCGCGGCCGACTCACCCGCCGGGAACTGCAGCGGGATGACGCCCATGCCGATCAGGTTGGACCGGTGGATGCGCTCGAAGGATTCGGTGATCACGGCGCGCACGCCCAACAGCGAGGTGCCCTTGGCCGCCCAGTCACGCGACGAACCCGAGCCGTACTCCTTGCCGCCGAGCACCACCAGCGGAACACCGTTGGCCGCATAGTTCTGCGCCGCGTCGTAGATGAAGGCCTGCGGTGCGCCCTCCTGGGTGAAGTCGCGGGTGTAACCACCGGAGACGTCGTCGAGCAGCTGGTTCTTCAACCGGATGTTCGCGAACGTGCCGCGGATCATCACCTCGTGGTTGCCGCGCCGCGAGCCGTAGGAGTTGTAGTCCTTGCGCTCGACGCCGTTGGCCTCGAGGTACTCGGCGGCCGGAGTGCCCTGCTTGATGTTGCCGGCCGGCGAGATGTGGTCGGTGGTGACCGAATCGCCAAGCAGCGCAAGAACTCTCGCGCCACTGATGTCGGTGACGGGCTGCGGCTCGGCCGGCATGCCGTCGAAGTACGGAGGCTTGCGCACGTACGTCGAGTTCGGATCCCAGTCGAAGGTCTTGCCTTCGGGCGTCGGCAGGTTCTGCCAGCGCTCGTCACCCTTGAAGACGTCGGCGTAGCTGTCGGTGAACATCTGACGGTCGATCGACGAGGCGATGACGTCGGAGATCTCCTTCGACGACGGCCAGACGTCCTTGAGGAAGACGTCGTTGCCGTCCTGATCCTGTCCGAGCGGATCGGTCTGGAAATCGAAGTCCATCGTGCCGGCCAACGCGTAGGCGATCACCAGCAGGGGCGAGGCCAGGTAGTTCATCTTCACGTCGGGGGAGATGCGGCCCTCGAAGTTGCGGTTGCCCGAGAGCACCGCGGTGACCGTCAGATCCTCGTCGTTGATCGCCTTGGAGATGGCGTCCGGCAGCGGTCCGGTGTTGCCGATGCAGGTGGTGCAGCCGTACCCGACCAGGAAGAAGCCCAGCTTCTCCAGGTACGGCCACAGACCGGCCTTGTTGTAGTAGTCGTTGACGACCTGCGAGCCCGGCGCCATCGAGGTCTTCACCCACGGCTTGGACGTCAGGCCCTTGTCGACGGCGTTGCGCGCCAGCAGGGCCGCGCCGAGCATCACCGACGGGTTGGAGGTGTTGGTGCAGGAGGTGATCGCCGCGACCACGACCGCGCCGTGGTCCAGGACGAACTCGCCGTCGTCGCCCTTCACCGTGACCGGCTTGCTCGGCCGGCCCTCGGCGCCCTTGGCGGCGGAGTACACCGGCACGGCGTCCTCTTCGGCGAAGGACAGCGACACCGGGTCGCTGGCCGGGAAGGACTCGTCGACGGCCTCGTCGAGGTTGGTGCACTCGGCCGGGTGGTTTTCCTCCACGTAGTTGTGGATGTCCTTGCGGAACGCGTTCTTCGCGTCGGAGAGTTCGATGCGGTCCTGCGGGCGCTTGGGTCCGGAGATCGAGGGCACCACGGTCGACAGGTCGAGCTCGAGGTACTCGGAGAACACCGGCTCCTTGTCCGCGTCGTGCCACATGCCCTGCGCCTTGGCGTACGCCTCGACCAGCGCCAGCTGCTCGTCGGTGCGCCCGGTGAGGCGCAGGTAGTCCACGGTGACGTCGTCGATCGGGAAGATGGCGGCGGTGGAGCCGAACTCGGGGCTCATGTTGCCAAGGGTGGCGCGGTTGGCCAGCGGCACCTCGGCGACGCCCTTGCCGTAGAACTCGACGAACTTGCCGACCACGCCGTGCTTGCGCAGCATGTCGGTGACGGTGAGCACCACGTCGGTGGCGGTCACGCCGGGCTGGATCTCTCCGGTCAGCTTGAAGCCGACGACGCGGGGGATGAGCATCGACACGGGCTGGCCGAGCATTGCGGCCTCGGCCTCGATGCCGCCGACGCCCCAGCCGAGCACGCCGAGTCCGTTGACCATCGTGGTGTGGCTGTCGGTGCCCACACAGGTGTCGGGATAAGCGACGCCGTCGCGGATCATGACGGTACGGGCGAGGTATTCGATGTTGACCTGGTGGACGATGCCGGTGCCCGGGGGGACGACCTTGAAGTCGTCGAAGGCGCCCTGGCCCCAGCGCAGGAATTGGTAGCGCTCGCCGTTGCGGCCGTACTCGATCTCGACGTTCTTCTCGAAGGCGCCGGCGTTGCCGAACACGTCGACGATGACCGAGTGGTCGATGACCAGTTCGGCGGGGGCCAGCGGGTTGACCTTCTCGCTGTCGCCGCCGAGGTCGCCGACGGCCTCACGCATGGTGGCCAGGTCGACGATGCAGGGCACGCCGGTGAAGTCCTGCATGACCACGCGGGCCGGGGTGAATTGGATCTCGATGCTGGGATCGGCCGTCGGATCCCAGTTGGCGATGGCCTCGATGTGCTCCTTGGTGACGTTGGCCCCGTCCTCGGTGCGCAGCAGGTTCTCCGCCAGCACCTTGAGGCTGTAGGGAAGTTTCTCGGTCCCCGGTACCGCGTCCAGCCGGTAGATCTCGTAGGCCTGGTCCCCGACGTTCAACGTGTCCTGGGCTCCGAACGAATTAACTGGGTTGTTCAAGGTCACATCAACTCCCGCTTCATTCTTCGCCGCGACGGGCTGTGTCGCGGCGGTAACTGCTCTAACAGTACGCTTGTCCTGTAAACCTTCTCAAGGCGGGTGCCAGTCTTCTCCACGTGCGGCCCCGCTGCCAATGGATCGGGCATCGTCGGCGGTAATCTCTGGCGGGTGACGACTCCGCAGATGCCGTTGTACATCCCGTCGCAGGTCTGCTCGACGGTGGGCAAGGACCCGGCCACCACCGCCCCCGACGTGTGCATGGGTCTGGTCCAGGATCAGCTTCGCCAGGACGGCGTGAGCGCGCCGGCCGGGCCGGCCAACGCCGGCCTGCCCCGGGTGGTGGCCGAGGCCAAGCAGAAGGGCGTCGACCTCAAGGTCGTGGTGCTCGACGAGAACCCCGGCATCGACACCCCACTGCGGGACGTCGCCACCGAGGTGGGCAAGGAATTTCCCGGGTCGACGGTCTTGGTGTTGAGTCCGTCCTTTGCCGGTACGTACAGCACGTCCTTCGACCGGGTGACGCTGGAAGCCGGCCAAGACGTCGCAAAGGTGAGCGGTTCTCCGGTGGCCGCTTCTCAGAATTTCGTGACCGAATTGACGACACCGCATTTCCCTTGGACGCCCTTTACGATCGTGCTCGTCCTGGGTGTTGCGGTCGCGGCGGCTGCCACCCGGTTGTTGCAGGTCCGGAGCCGAAAAGCGGTCGCGGGGAAATCGCCGGCAACGACGGATTCCGCGGGATCGTAAACGCCATTCAATTGGCCAAAGTCACCATTCGATAACAATGGTTTCAATTACAAAGATGTAATTTTCTCCTCCCGTTTCCATGGCGCTTCTCGTGACGTACGGTGCAGAAGGCACCTGATGTTGCAGGTGTGATCCATGTGACTCCTGCGCACGTACGAGCCCGATGGATGTGCCCATACGTACGCGTTGAGCCCTAGGAGACCGGAGTCCAATGAGACGCAGTTTTCGCGCCTCCGTTGCGGGGTCGCTCACATGCGGTGTGCTCGTCGCCTCGGCATTCACCCATGGGATCGGCTTCGGAATCGTCTCGGCCCACGCCGAGCCAGTA
Organism: Mycobacterium yunnanensis; assembly: GCF_025823185.1. GTDB lineage: Bacteria > Actinomycetota > Actinomycetes > Mycobacteriales > Mycobacteriaceae > Mycobacterium > Mycobacterium yunnanensis. The sequence continues at coordinate 128,898 of NZ_JACKVK010000011.1, read as the reverse complement.
ACTCCCCAAGGCATCGCCACGTTGGTGGCGGCCGTCGCCAACGCGGACCAGAAGCTGCAGGACCTCGGCGCCAACATCCAGGCCGAGCAGGAGAGCGTCAACAAGGCCATCGTCGCCGTCCAGACCGCCCGGGACGACGCGGCCGCCGCGCAGTCCGAGGTCGACGCCAGCCAGGCGGCCCTCAAGGACGCCACCGCCGCCATCTCCGCCGCCCAGGACCGCTTCGACACCTTCGCCGCCTCGGCCTACGTCAACGGACCCTCGGCCTCCTACGTCACCGCCAAGGACCCGGCCGACGTCCTGGCCACCGCGGCCACCGGCGAGACGCTCAACGTCAGCACCCAGCAAGCCATCGCGGACCTGCAGCGTGCCCGCACCGAACAGGTCAACCGCGACTCCGCCGCCCGCTTGGCCAAGCAGAAGGCCGACCAGGCGGTCGTCGACGCCCAAGCCAGCCAGGACGCGGCCGTCGCGTCGCTGACCCAAGCCCAGCAGACGTTCAGGGACCAACAGGCCCAACTCGACCAGCTGACCGCCGACCGGGCCTCGGCCCAGGCGCAGCTCGCCGCCGCGCGCCAGGTCTCGGCCCCGGTGATGACCGTCGCCGCCAAGACGGTGCCCGGTGCCGCACCCGCCGCGGCAGCCAACCCGTCGACCAACTGGGACCGTGACCCCGCCGCCGCGGCCCCCGGCAACTCCAAGTGGGACGTCGCCTGGGATCCCACGTTGCCTGCCATTCCCAGCGCGTTCGTCAGCGGCGACCCGATCGCGATCCTCAACACCGTGCTCGGCATGGCGACCACCTCCACCCAGGCCACCCAGCAGATGGGCCGCAGCTTCCTGCAGAAGCTCGGAATCCTGCCCACGCCTTCGGGTTTCACCAATGGCGCCATCCCGCGGGTCTACGGCAAGCAGGCCTCGGAGTACGTCATCCAGCGGGCCGGCAGCCAAATGGGCGTGCCGTACTCGTGGGGCGGCGGCAACGCCGTCGGGCCGAGCCGGGGCATCGACTCCGGCGCCGGCACCACCGGCTTCGACTGCTCGGGTCTGATCCTGTATGCCTTCGCCGGCGTCGGCATCAAATTGCCGCACTACTCCGGGGCCCAGTACGACCTGGGCCGAAAGATCCCGACGTCTCAGGCGCGCCGCGGCGACGTCATCTTCTACGGCCCCGGCGGCGCCCAGCACGTCGCCCTCTTCCTCGGCAACGGTCAGATGCTGGAGGCCCCGTACACCGGTTCGACCGTCAAGGTCTCGCCCGTCCGCACCAGCGGTATGACGCCGTACGTCGTCCGCTACATCGAATACTGATGGTGGTTGACTTGCCCTTGTCGTTCCTCCGACGTGCCCTGCTGCTCATCGCCGCGATGGCCGCCGTGGTCGCCGTCGGCACCGCCGCGCCGGCCGCTGCCGACCCCGGTGACGCAGGCTGGGATCCGACGCTGCCCCAGCGGCCCAGCTCGGGTGCGCCGGGAGACCCCGTCGCGATTGCCAACGCGTCCTTTCAGGCGAGCGCCATTGCCCTGCAGACCACCAAGAGCCTCGGTCAGCAGTTCCTGTCCAGCATCGGCCTCGGCGGCAGCGCACCCACCGGCGCCGTCAGCGGCCGCGTCCGCGGGCCCCAGGCCATCGAGTACGTCATCAGGCGGGCCGGCTCGCAGATGGGCGTGCCCTACTCCTGGGGCGGCGGCGCGCTCAACGGACCCAGCGAGGGCGTCGACTACGACACCGGCAAGATCGGCTTCGACTGCTCGGGGTTGACCCGCTATGCGTTCGCCGGTGTCGGCGTGCCGATCCCGAAGTACTCCGGGGACCAATACGACTCCGGCCGGCCGATCGCACCGTCGCAAGCCAAGCGTGGCGACCTGATCTTCTACGGTCCCGGCGGCAGCCAGCACGTGGCCATCTTCCTGGGCGGTGGACGGATGCTGGAGGCCTCCGGCAGCGCGGGGAAGGTCACCGTCAGCCCGGTTCGCACCGCCGGGATGTCTCCGCACCTGGTCAGGTTCATCGAGTCCTGATCGAGACCGCCCCGCGGCAGGGCACGTCGACGGATTCCGAACTGCCTGGAATAGTTGGTGGCGAACTGTCCGGTGGTTTGGCGCCACTTGACCAATTGAGACCAGCGGTCTGAATCGAACGCCGGACCAGAACACGTGGGAGGAACTGAATGACGTCACCGAGTGGGCCGCCGCAGGGCGCCGGAGGTTACCCCGGGCAGGCCCCGACGCAGGGCTTCCCGCCCGGCGGTCCGACGCCGTCCAACGGAGGCCCACAGTCTGGCGGCCTGCAAAACGAGGTGCACACCCTGGAACGCGCCGTCTTCGAGGTCAAGCGGATCATCGTCGGCCAAGACCAGCTCGTCGAGCGCATGCTCGTCGGCCTGCTCGCCAAGGGACACGTCCTGCTCGAAGGCGTGCCCGGGGTGGCCAAGACCCTCGCGGTGGAGACCTTCGCCAAGGTCGTGGGCGGCACGTTCGCGCGCATTCAGTTCACCCCCGACCTGGTGCCCACCGACATCGTCGGCACCCGCATCTATCGGATGGGCAAGGAGGAGTTCGACATCGAACTCGGGCCCGCCATGGTCAACTTCCTGCTCGCCGACGAGATCAACCGCGCACCGGCCAAGGTGCAGTCGGCGCTGCTCGAGATCATGGCCGAGCGCAAGATCTCCCTGGGTGGCAAGACCTTCCCGCTGCCCACCCCGTTCCTGGTCATGGCCACTCAGAACCCCATCGAGCAAGAGGGTGTCTACGCCCTGCCCGAGGCGCAGCGCGACCGCTTCCTGTTCAAGCTCAACGTCGACTACCCGACGCCAGAGGAAGAACGCGAGATCATCTACCGCATGGGTGTCGCCCCGCCGACGCCCAAGCAGATCCTCAACACCGGTGACCTGCAGCGCCTGCAGGGCATCGCTGCCTCGGTGTTCGTCCACCACGCCCTCGTCGACTACGTGGTGCGCATCGTGACCTCCACGCGCGAGCCCGAGAAGTTCGGCATGCCCGACGCGAAGGCGTGGATCGCCTACGGTGCCTCGCCGCGTGCCTCGCTCGGCATCATCGCCGCCTCGCGGGCACTGGCCCTGGTCCGCGGCCGCGACTACGTCATCCCGCAGGACGTCGTGGAGATCATCCCCGACGTGCTCCGGCACCGCCTCGTCCTGACCTACGACGCGCTCGCCGACGAGGTGTCCGCCGAGACGGTCATCAACCGGATCATGCAGACCGTCGCACTGCCACAGGTCAACGCCATTCCGCAGCAAGGGCATTCGGTGGCGCCGGCGATGCCCACCCCGGCGGCGGCCGGCGGTCGGTGACCCAGCCGTCAGGCCGGGTGGATCTGCCGTCCCTGCAGCGCGGGCAGATTCGCGATCCCGAGCTCTCGGCCGCACTGCGCAAACTGGAATTGACGGTCCGCCGCAAGCTCGACGGCGTGCTGCACGGTGACCACCAGGGCCTCGTTCCCGGACCCGGTTCGGAACCGGGGGACTCGCGGGTCTACCAGCCCGGTGACGACGTCCGCCGGATGGACTGGTCGGTGACCGCCCGCACCACGACGCCGCACGTGCGTCAGATGATCGCCGACCGTGAGCTGGAGACGTGGTTGGTCGTCGACGTGTCGGCGAGCCTGGACTTCGGTACGGCCGGCTGCGAAAAGCGTGACCTCGCGGTCGCGGCCGCCGCCGCGATGGCGTTCCTCAACAGCGGAGGCGGCAATCGCCTCGGTGCGGTGATCACCAACGGCGAGACCACGAAGCGCGTGCCGGCACTGAGCGGGCGGATCCACGAACACGAATTGCTGCGCGCAATCGCCACCATGCCGCAGGCGCCGCTGGGCGTGCGCGGTGACCTGTCGGCGGCGATCGACGCGTTGCGCAGGCCCGAACGCCGCCGCGGAATGGCGGTGATAATCAGCGACTTCCTGGGTCCGATCAACTGGATGCGGCCACTGCGGGCCATCGCCGGGCGCCACGAGGTGCTCGGGGTCGAGGTGATCGACCCGCGCGACGTCGAACTGCCCGACGTCGGCGACGTGATCCTGCAGGACACCGAATCCGGGGTCACCCGGGAGTTCACCATCGACACGCAGCTGCGGGCCGACTTCGCCAAGGCCGCCGCGGCCCACCGTGACGAGGTGGCCCGAACGTTGCGCCGATGCGACGCCCCGCTGCTCACCCTCCGTACCGATCGCGACTGGATCGCCGACGTCGTGAGGTTCGTGGCGAACCGGCGGCGAGGCGCCCTGGCGGGCCGGTAAAGATCTGACAACTGAAATGACTACTCGCACATGACTTTACCGTTCTTCGGCCCGATGAGTCTCTCGGGTTTCAAGAGCCCGTGGTTCTTCCTGTTCCTGTTGGTCGTGCTCGGCTTGGTCGCGTTGTACGTCATCGTGCAGTCGGCGCGGCAGAAGCGGATGTTGCGCTTCGCGAACATGGAACTGCTGGAGAGCGTCGCGCCCAAGCGGCCCGCTCGCTGGCGCCACCTGTCGGCCGTGCTGATGGTGCTGTCGCTGGTGCTGTTCACCGTCGCGATGGCCGGGCCCACCAACGACGTTCGCATTCCGCGCAACCGCGCCGTGGTCATGCTGGTCATCGACGTGTCGCAGTCGATGCGCGCCACCGACGTCGCGCCGAGTCGGCTCGCCGCCGCGCAGGAGGCCGCCAAGCAGTTCGCCGATCAGCTGACACCTGGCATCAACCTCGGGCTGATCGCCTATGCGGGCACGGCGACGGTGCTGGTGTCGCCGACCACCAACCGCGAGCCCACCAAGGCGGCGATCGACAAGCTGCAGCTCGCCGACCGCACGGCCACGGGTGAGGGCATCTTCACTGCGCTGCAGGCCATTGCGACCGTCGGCGCGGTCATCGGTGGTGGTGACGCCCCGCCCCCCGCGCGCGTCGTGCTGATGTCCGACGGCAAGGAGACGGTGCCGTCGAACCCCGACAACCCCAAGGGCGCCTACACCGCCGCCCGTACCGCCGACGACCAGGGCGTGCCGATCTCCACGGTGTCCTTCGGTACGAAGTACGGCTACGTCGAGATCCAGGACCAGCGTCAGCCCGTGCCGGTCGACGACGAGATGCTGCGCAAGATCGCCGAATTGTCCGGCGGCAACGCCTACACCGCGTCGAGCCTGGAACAGCTCAAGGCCGTGTTCACCTCGCTACAGGATCAGATCGGGTACGAGACCACCAAGGGTGACGCCAGCGTCGGCTGGCTGCGGCTGGGCTCGCTGGTGCTCGCGCTCGCCGCGTTGGCTGCTCTGCTGATCAACCGCCGCCTGCCAGGGTGAGGTCGGCGGCCGATTTCGGCCAGCGCCAGGTGAGGCGATAGGTTGGCCGGTATGCCGCGGACGCAAGGAGCAATGAATGGCTGAGTTCGTGTCCCGCTCAGTCCTGGTCACCGGTGGCAACCGGGGCATCGGTTTGGCGATCGCCCAGCGACTGGCGGCCGACGGACATCGGGTTGCGGTCACCCACCGCGGATCCGGCGCCCCCGAGGGGTTGTTCGGCGTGGTGTGCGACGTCACCGACGCTGCCGCGGTCGACCGCGCCTTCGCCGAGGTCGAGGAGCATCAGGGTCCGGTCGAGGTGCTGGTGTCCAACGCCGGCATCTCCAAGGACGCCTTCCTGATGCGGATGACCGAGGAGCGCTTCTCCGAGGTCATCGACGCCAATCTGACCGGCGCCTTCCGGGTCACGCAACGTGCCTCGCGGAGCATGCAGCGCAAGCGCTTTGGCCGCATCATCTACATCGGTTCGGTGTCGGGCATGTGGGGCATCGGCAACCAGGCCAACTACGCCGCCGCCAAGGCCGGGCTCATCGGCATGGCACGCTCGATCTCCCGCGAGCTCTCCAAGGCCGGCGTCACCGCGAACGTGGTGGCACCCGGCTACATCGACACGGAGATGACGCGAGCGCTCGACGAGCGCATCCAGGCCGGTGCCCTGGAGTTCATCCCCGCCAAGCGCGTCGGCACCGCCGAGGACGTCGCCGGTGCGGTCAGCTTCCTGGCGTCCGAGGACGCCGGTTACATCGCCGGCGCCGTCATCCCGGTCGACGGCGGCATGGGCATGGGTCACTGAGTCTCGTCGACATCGTCTGAACAGTAAGGACTTTCACATGGCAGGGTTTCTCGAGGGCAAGCGCATCCTGGTCACCGGGATCATCACCGACTCGTCGATCGCATTCCACATCGCGAAGGTCGCCCAGGAGGCCGGCGCCGAACTGGTGCTCACCGGCTTCGACCGGATGAAGCTGATCCAGCGCATCGCCGACCGGTTGCCCAACCCGGCCCCGCTGCTGGAACTCGACGTGCAGAACTCCGAGCATCTGGACTCCCTGGCCGACCGGGTGACCGAAGCGATCGGCGACGGCAACAAGCTCGACGGCGTCGTGCACTCGATCGGCTTCATGCCGCAGACCGGGATGGGCATCAATCCGTTCTTCGACGCGCCGTACGACGACGTCGCCAAGGGGATTCACATCTCCGCCTATTCCTACGCGTCGCTGGCCAAGGCCGTGCTGCCCATCATGAATCAGGGTGGTGGGATCGTCGGCATGGACTTCGACCCGACCCGCGCGATGCCCGCCTACAACTGGATGACCGTCGCCAAGAGTGCGCTCGAGTCGGTGAACCGGTTCGTCGCGCGCGAGGCCGGCCAGTACGGGGTCCGCTCGAATCTCGTTGCCGCAGGCCCCATCCGGACGCTGGCGATGAGCGCCATCGTCGGCGGTGCGCTCGGCGCCGAGGCGGGTGACCAGATGAAGCTGCTGGAAGAGGGCTGGGATCAGCGCGCTCCGCTGGGGTGGAACATGAAGGACCCGACGCCGGTCGCAAAGACGGTGTGCGCGTTGATGTCCGACTGGCTGCCCGCCACCACCGGCACGATCGTCTACGCCGACGGCGGCGCCAGCACGCAGCTGCTCTAATGAGCTTTGACGCGCTGCTGCTGCTGTCCTTCGGTGGACCCGAGGGGCCGGAGCAGGTTCGTCCGTTCCTAGAGAACGTGACCCGAGGCCGCAACATCCCGTCGGAACGTTTGGACGCCGTCGCCGAGCACTACCTGCACTTCGGTGGCGTCTCACCCATCAACGGCATCAACCGGGCCCTGATCGCGCAGATCGAACGCGAACTCGACACCCGGGGCACCCGCCTGCCGGTGTACTTCGGCAACCGCAACTGGGACCCGTTCGTCGAGGACACCGTCGCCGCGATGCGCGACGACGGCATCCGTCGCGCCGCGGTGTTCACCACCTCGGCGTGGGGCGGCTACTCGGGCTGCACGCAGTACCAGGAGGACGTCTTCCGGGCCAGGGCCGCGGTCGGGCCGGAGGCACCCGAGCTGGTCAAGCTGCGCCAGTACTTCGACCACCCGCTGCTGATCGACATGTTCGCCGACGGCATCGCCGAGGCCGCCGCGACGTTGCCAGAGGACCTTCGCGCCGACGCGCGGTTGGTCTTCACCGCGCACTCGATCCCGCTGCGCGCCGCGTCGCGGTGCGGACCGGACCTCTACGCCCGGCAGGTCGCGCATTCGTCGTCCCTCGTCGCGGCCGCCGCCGGGTACGCCGAGTACGACCAGGTGTGGCAGTCCCGGTCGGGGCCGCCTCAGGTCCCGTGGCTGGAGCCCGACGTCGCCGACCATCTCACCTCGCTCGTCGAGTCCGGGGTCCGCGCGGTCATCACCTGCCCCATCGGCTTCGTCGCCGACCACATCGAGGTCGTCTGGGATTTGGACAACGAGCTCAAGGAGCAGGCCGACGCGGCGGGGGTCGTGCTCGCGCGGGCGACGACGCCCAATGCACAGCCACGCTTCGCCCGACTCGCCCTCGACCTCGTCGACGAGGTGCTCGAAGGTCGTGAACCGGCCAGGGTCGGCGGGGGACTCGTACCCGGTTACGGATTCAGCGTCAACGGGTCGCTGTGCACGCCGTCGTGCACTAGCGACGCCAGGCCGACTGCAGAATCGCGCTGACGGCGGCCATCCGCGCCGAGCGCACCACCCCGACCAGCGGACGCAACGCGTCGTTCGCGATTTGCATCTCCGACGACGACTGCAGCCCGATCGGCATCAAACCCGAACTGACGGTGATGATCGCGTCGACGTGGGCGGCGTTCTCCAAGACCCTCAGCGCCCGCTCCGGGGCGTGGTCGGGGGCGCGGTGCAACCGCGCGGATTCGAGTATCTGCTCGACCAGCCCACGTGGGTCGGCGACGTCCGAGGACGTCATCCCGGCCCTCAGCGTCACCAAGGCGTCAGCCGCCGAGCGCACCGCGGACCGCAGCTGGTACTCCTCGTGGCCGAGGTCCAGGTGCTCGCGCAGCGGGACCTCGGGCATGGAGTAGACCGTCCACGCCAGCGAGATCGGCTCCGGGTAGTGGCCGGTGGACTCGTCGTCGGTGTGGTCGTAGTCGGGATCGGACTCGTCGTAGGTGAACTCGGGCACCAGCCCGACGGCACTCGTCGTCCCGCGCGCGACGATCAGCACCTCCCCGGCCGTGATGGCGTCGGCGGTGAACTGCGTGCCTGCCGGGAGCCCGCGCACGTCGCCGGGGACGGGAAGGGCAACGGCCATCGCGGGTTCGCCGGTGCTCGGACCGGCGGCGGTGCGCAGCGTCTGCAGCATCGACACCGCGCCCGCGTCGGTCAGATCCGGCCAGGGCAGGCCGGTGCGGTCGGCGGCGACGGAATCATAGGCGGTCACGGAATGCCTTGGCGCCCAGAGGGACAGCGCATCCAAGACGTCGTCGGGCGCGGCCACGCCGGCAAGCCAGGCGTTGGCCCACACCGACAGGGAAACACTGGGGCACCACATGATCCACGGAGTGTAATAGTTGACCGCTCGAGAGGTGCGTTTCACGTACGCTGTGAAGATGGGAGCGCTGATCTGGCTGGTCGCGGCGCTGGCGTTGGCCGGTGCGGAGGCGCTCACGGGCGACCTGTTCCTGCTGATGCTCAGCGGCGGCGCGCTGTCGGCGGCCGGTGCCAGCGCCCTGTTCGGTGGCCCGGTGTGGGTCGACGGGATCGTGTTCGCCGCCGTCTCGATCCTGCTTCTGGTCGCGGTCCGCCCGGCGTTGCGGCGGCGGTTCACGGCGGGAACCGGCTTGCCCGACCCCATGAAGGCCCTCGAGGGCAAGGGCGCGCTGGTGCTCGACAGGGTGGCGCGCCACGAGGGTCAGGTGAAGCTCGACGGCCAGGTGTGGACGGCCAGGCCCCTCGACGACGACGACGTGTTCGAACCCGGTGACCACGTGACGGTGGTGCGCATCGACGGGGCCACCGCGGTGGTCTTCCGGGGCTTCTGAACCTAGGGAGGAACGGCAAATGGACGGTGCATTCTTCGGGCTGGTCGTCGCGGCGGTGTTGGTGATCTTCGCGATCATCGTCGTCGCGAAGTCGGTCAAGGTGATCCCGCAGGCGGAGGCGGCGGTGATCGAACGCCTTGGCCGCTACAGCAAGACCGTGTCGGGACAGCTGACGTTGCTGCTGCCGTTCATCGACAAGATTCGGGCGCGCGTCGACCTGAGGGAGCGGGTGGTGTCCTTCCCGCCGCAACCCGTCATCACCGAGGACAACCTCACGGTCAACATCGACACGGTCGTCTACTTCCAGGTCACCGAACCGCAGGCCGCGGTGTACGCGATCAGCAACTACATCGTCGGCGTCGAACAGCTGACCACCACGACGCTGCGCAACGTCGTCGGTGGCATGACCCTCGAGCAGGCGCTGACCTCCCGCGACCAGATCAACGGCCAGCTCCGCGGGGTGCTCGACGAGGCCACCGGTCGTTGGGGCTTGCGGGTGGCGCGGGTGGAGCTGCGCAGCATCGATCCGCCCCCGTCGATCCAGGACTCGATGGAGAAGCAGATGCGCGCCGACCGCGAGAAGCGCGCGATGATCCTGACCGCCGAGGGCAACCGGGAGGCCTCGATCAAGCAGGCCGAGGGGCAGAAGCAAGCGCAAATCCTCGCCGCGGAGGGCGCCAAGCAGGCGGCGATCCTGGCGGCCGAGGCCGATCGGCAGTCGCGCATGCTGCGAGCCCAGGGTGAGCGCGCGGCGTCCTACCTGCAGGCCCAAGGCCAGGCCAAGGCCATCGAGAAGACGTTCGCCGCGATCAAGGCGGGGCGGCCGACTCCGGAGATGCTGGCCTACCAGTATTTGCAGACGCTGCCGCAGATGGCCAAGGGTGAGGCCAACAAGGTGTGGCTGGTGCCCAGCGACTTCGGCTCGGCACTGCAGGGCTTCACCAAGATGCTCGGCGCGCCGGGTGAAGACGGGGTGTTCCGGTACACGCCGTCACCCGTGGAGGAGGACCTGCCCAAGCCGGAGGACGACTCCGCCGAGGTCGCGGAGTGGTTCAACACGAAGTCCGATCCGGAGATCGCCCAAGCCGTGGCGCAGGCGGTGGCGGAGGCCCGAACCCCGGTGGCCGGCGCGGTCGACACGCCGACGCAGTACGCCCCGCTGACGCAGCAGGCGCAGCCGCCCTCGGTCGACTACTCGGCGCCTCGACACGGTCAGCTCGACCAGTGAGCGCGCTCACCTCCCGCCGCTCCTACGCCGTCTTGGCGGCGATGCAGGCCGGTGACGCCGTGGCATGCGCCAAGATGATTCCACCGATCGAGAAGGCACTCGACGACGTCGGATTGGCCGAGAACATTCGACCGGTGTTGCCGGTGGTGAAGGCGGCCTCGGCGGTCGGCCTGCTGTCGGTGTATCGGTGTCCGCGGCTGGCACGGCTCACCACGTTCATGCTCACCGTCTACTTCGTGCTGGCCGTCGGGTCTCACGTACGGGCGAAGGACTGGAGCCCCGGGCTCGTCGCGGCGAGCACATTCCTCGGCCTATTCGGCGCGATGACCGTCACGGGGCCGGAGTCACGCTAGGCGCGGGGTCCTCGCGCCGATCCTGACGCCGATGGCTGCGCACCTCGACGATCAGCCCAGCGACACCCAGGCTGGCGGTGGCCGCCGAGATGACGAACAGCAGTGGGCTGACGTTGCCGGTCAGGGCATCGCCAAGGATGACCACGGCCGCCGTGCCCGGCAGCAGGCCTACGAAGGACGCAATCGCGAACGGCACGGGCCGCACGGCCGACGCTCCGGCGGCGTAGTTGAGCACCGAGAACGGCACCGCGGGGATCAGGCGCAGTGAGAGCACGGTCGGCCAACCGCGTTGGCGTAGGCGTGCGTCGACCATCGCCACCCGCGGGTGTGACACCAGCCGGTCGAGTTGAAGGCCGGCGGCCCTGACGCCGAACAGCGCGATGATCGCGCTGACGGTGGACGCCGACACGGCCAGCGACACGCCGAGCAACGGGCCGAACAGCAGACCCGCCGACAGCGTGAAGGCAGTCCGCGGGAACGGGAAGATCGTGACCACCACGTGGGCGAGGAAGAACACCAGGGGGAACCACGGGCCCGCCGAGGTGGCCCAGTCACGCATCTGTACCGCGGTGGGCAACGGCACGAAGGAGGCGACTGCGACGAGAATCACAACGGCGGCCACGATGGCGACCAACTTGCGCCGGGGAACCTGGGCGGCAGTCGACGCGATCGAGCGCCGCACCGCACCCAACGTGCTGACTATCCCCTTCACGTCTTCCGAGAGTACGGGTCCTCAGGCGGGCCCACGAGCCGACGCGACGGAGCTACCCGTCAGTAGCGTCGCGCCCGTGGGTTAGCGCCGTGACCGCGATCATTTAGCCTGTTGGACAGTTGTCAAGTCACACGCTGCATCAAGGTCGATGACAGGGGAGTCAACAGTGTCCGAACAGGTGTCCAGTTCGAGTCTCGGCACGGCCGAGCGGGACCGTGACCAGTGGCGCGTGTCCGTCGCGGGCGTCTTGGCCAAGAGCCGCCGCACGGAGCCCGCCGAGCTGGGTCCCGAACCCGAGCGACTCCTGGACTCACCCACCTACGAGGGCTTCCCGATCCGCCCGCTGTACACCGCAGGGGACGCACTCCCCGAACCACCGCTGCCCGGTCGGTGGCCCTTCGTCCGCGGGGGCGACGCCCACCGCGACGTCAGGTCCGGATGGAAGGTGGCCGAGTCCTTCCCGGCCGACGGGCAATCCGTGTCCGACGGCAACGACGCGGTGCTCGGCGCACTGGTCGACGGCGTCAGCGCGTTGGTACTGCGAGTAGGACCATCCGAGGCGGGGGGCGTCGAGGTGGCCGACCTCGACCGGTTGCTGGAGGGGGTGTTCCTCGACCTCGTCCCGATGATCGTGGAATCCGGCACGGACTACGCCGCCGCCGCCGACGCCGTTCTGTCGCTGGTGTCGGGTTTCGACGACGAGAAACGCCGACGCCTGTCGGTCGACCTCGGGGCCGACCCGCTCACCGCGGTGCTGACCCACCGTGCCGCACCCAGCGCTGACGAGGTCGTCGCGACCGCCGCCTCCGCCTCGGGGTACGGCGGCGGCGTCCGCGCGGTGACCGTCGACGGAGCCGGCCTGCACGACCTCGGTGCCAGCGCCTCGTGGGAGCTGGCCGGAGCCATCGCGGCCGGGGTGGCCTACCTGCGACTCCTGAGCGACGGCGGCGTCGCCACGCCGGATGCGCTCGCCCAGATCTCGTTTCGCTTCGCCGCCGACGCCGACCAGTTCATGACCATCGCCAAACTGCGGGCCGCGCGTCAGCTGTGGGCCCGGGTGGCCGAGGTACTCGGCCACCCCGAGGCGGGGGCGGCCACCGTCCACGCCGTGACCTCGCGGGCCATGCTGTCCCAGCGCGACCCCTGGGTGAACATGTTGCGCACCACGCTGGGCGCCTTCGGGGCGGGCGTGGGAGGTGCGGACACCGTCCAGGTGCTCGAGTTCGACAGTGCAATTCCTGGCGGGTTGCCCGGCGCAGCAAGGACTTTCGCGCGCCGAATGGCGCGCAACACCCAGCTGTTGCTGCTGGAGGAGTCACACCTGGGCCGAGTGCTCGACCCCGCAGGCGGCTCCTGGTTCGTCGAGGACCTGACCGGTCGGCTCGCCGAGGAGGCCTGGCGACACGTCCAGGACGTGGAGGCGCGGGGTGGTTTCGCCGACGCGGCCGACCACGTCGCCGAGCAGATCGGCCGGGTGCGCGCCGCACGCGGCGACGACCTCGCGCACCGACGCACGGCGCTGACCGGGGTCAACGGGTACCCGAACCTCGCCGAGGCCCCGCTGCCGCCGTCGGATGCGTCGTCGACGGCGTCCTCGGTGGCGCGCTACGCGGCGGGCTTCGAGGCCCTGCGCGACCGCTCCGACACCTACCTCGCCACGCACGGCGTTCGGCCGCGCGCGCTGCTGCTGCCCGTGGGGCCGTTGGCCGAACACAACGTTCGTACCTCCTTCGCCGCCAACCTGTTGGCCGCAGGCGGGGTGGAGACCGTCAACCCCGGGACGGTCACCGGGGCGGGCGTGGCCCAAGCCGTCGACGAGGCCGGCAACCCGGCGGCGGTCGTCGTCTGCGGCACCGACGCCCGCTACGCAGCCGAGGCGGCCGAGGTGGTGAAAGCCGCTCGGGCCGCGGGTGTTTCGCACGTCTACCTGGCCGGTCCCGAGAAGGCCATGGGCGACGCCCCGGCCGAGCACCGTCCCGACGAGTACCTGACCGCGAAGATCGACGCGATCGCGGCGCTGTCCACCCTGCTGACCCGATTGGGGGCCTGACATGACCGCGGTGACCCCTGGGATTCGAAGCTTCGCCGACGTGCCACTGCACGGCGACGGCACCGCGTCGGCACCGGCGAGCACCGAGGCCGTCGACGAGCTGGTGTCCGCGGCCGCGGCCGCGCACGGCTACACCCCCGACCAACTCGACTGGGTGACGCCCGAGGGTGTCAACGTCAAACCGGTCTACGTCGCGGCCGACCGCGACGCCGTCGTCGAGGCGGGGTACCCGCTGGAGAGCTTCCCAGGCGCTCCGCCCTTCGTCCGCGGTCCGTACCCGACGATGTACGTCAACCAGCCCTGGACCATCCGGCAGTACGCCGGCTTCTCCACCGCCGCGGAGTCCAACGCCTTCTACCGGCGCAACCTCGCCGCCGGCCAGAAGGGACTCTCGGTCGCCTTCGACCTGGCGACCCACCGGGGGTACGACTCCGATCACCCGCGGGTCGCCGGCGACGTCGGCATGGCCGGGGTGGCGATCGACTCCATCCTCGACATGCGCCAGCTCTTCGACGGCATCGACCTGTCGTCGGTGTCGGTGTCGATGACGATGAACGGCGCGGTGCTGCCGATCCTGGCGCTCTACGTCGCCGCCGCCGAGGAGCAGGGCGTGCCGCCGGAGAAGTTGGCCGGGACCATCCAGAACGACATCCTCAAGGAGTTCATGGTCCGCAACACCTACATCTACCCACCCGAGGCCTCGATGCGGATCATCTCCGACATCTTCGGCTACACGAGCGTCAAGATGCCCAAGTACAACTCGATCTCGATCTCGGGCTACCACATCCAAGAAGCCGGTGCGACGGCCGACCTCGAGTTGGCCTACACCCTGGCCGACGGCGTGGAGTACATCAAGGCGGGGTTGGCCGCCGGTCTGGACATCGACTCCTTCGCGCCGCGACTGTCCTTCTTCTGGGGTATCGGCATGAACTTCTTCATGGAGGTGGCCAAGCTTCGCGCCGGCCGACTGCTGTGGAGTGAGCTGGTCGCGCAGTTCGATCCCAAGAACGACAAGTCGCTGTCGCTGCGCACGCACTCGCAGACCTCGGGGTGGTCGCTGACCGCTCAGGACCCGTTCAACAACGTCGCCCGCACGTGCATCGAGGCGATGGCCGCCACCCAAGGCCACACCCAGTCACTGCACACCAACGCCCTCGACGAGGCACTCGCGCTGCCGACCGACTTCTCGGCGCGCATCGCCCGCAACACCCAGTTGGTGCTGCAGCAGGAGTCCGGCACCACCCGGCCGATCGACCCGTGGGGTGGGTCGTACTACGTGGAGTGGCTGACCCATCAGCTCGCCGAGAAGGCACGGGCCCACATCGCCGAGGTCGCCGAGCACGGTGGCATGGCCAGGGCCATCGACGAGGGCATCCCGAAGCTGCGCATCGAGGAGGCCGCCGCCCGAACCCAGGCGCGCATCGACTCCGGGGCCCAGACTGTCATCGGCGTCAACAAGTATCAGGTGTCCGCCGATCAGGAGGTCGAGGTCCTCAAGGTCGAGAACAGCCGGGTCCGGGCCGAGCAGATTGCCAAGCTCGAGCGGCTGCGCAGTGAGCGGGACGACGCCGCGACGCAGGCTGTATTGGCGGAACTGACCAGGGCGGCAGGCGCGTCCGACGGAGACGGGCTGGAGAACAACCTGATGGCGCTGGCGATCGCGGCGGCGCGTGCCAAGGCGTCCGTCGGGGAGATCTCCGACGCGCTGGAGAAGGTCTACGGTCGCCACCAGGCGGAGATTCGCACCATCGCCGGTGTGTACCGCGACGAGGTGGGGAAGGGCTCCAACGTGCGAAACGTCTCCGCGGCCACCGACATGGTCGAGCGCTTCGCCGAGGCCGACGGTAGGCGGCCGCGAATCTTGGTCGCCAAGATGGGACAGGACGGCCACGACCGCGGCCAGAAGGTGATTGCGACGGCGTTCGCCGACATCGGGTTCGACGTGGACGTGGGCTCACTGTTCTCCACCCCCGACGAGGTCGCCCGCCAGGCGGTCGACAACGACGTGCACGTCGTCGGGGTGTCCTCGCTCGCCGCCGGTCACCTCACGTTGGTGCCCGCGCTGCGGGACGCCCTGGCCGACGCGGGGCGCCCGGACATCATGGTCGTCGTCGGCGGTGTGATTCCCCCCGGTGACTTCGACGAGCTGTACGCCGCCGGCGCGACTGCGATCTTCCCTCCGGGCACGGTGATCGCCGACGCAGCGATCGGCCTTCTCGAGAAGTTGGCCGAGCGGCTGGGTTACGGCACCCTCGGCTAGATGGATCCGTCCGAGCTCGCAGCAGCCATCCGAGGTGGCGATCGGTCGGCGCTGCCGCGGGCGATCACCCTGGTCGAGTCGACGAGGGCCGACCATCGGGAAGACGCTCAGCGGCTGCTGATGGACCTCATGCCCGACGCCGGCTCGGCACTGCACGTCGGCATCACGGGCGTGCCCGGGGTGGGCAAGTCGACCACCATCGAGGCGCTGGGGATGTCCCTCATCGACCAGGGCCACCGGGTGGCGGTGCTCGCCGTCGACCCGTCGTCGACGCGCACGGGTGGGTCGATCCTCGGAGACAAGACGCGGATGGCCCGCCTGGCCGTGCATCCCGACGCCTACATCCGGCCGTCGCCGACCTCGGGCACCCTGGGCGGGGTGGCCAAGGCCACCCGCGAGACGATCGTGCTGCTGGAGGCGGCCGGGTTCGACGTCGTGCTCGTCGAGACGGTGGGCGTCGGCCAATCGGAGGTGACGGTCGCCAACATGGTGGACACCTTCGTGTTCCTGACGCTGGCGCGCACCGGGGATCAGCTGCAAGGCATCAAGAAGGGCGTCCTGGAACTCGCCGACGTGGTGGTGGTGAACAAGGCCGACGGCAGGCATGCCGCCGAGGCCAAGGCGGCCGCCCGCGAATTGAGCGGTGCGATCAGGTTGCTCTACCCCGGCGAAAGTCTGTGGCGCCCACCGGTCCTCACTGCCAGTGCGCTCGAGGGCACCGGGCTGGCCGAACTCTGGGCGACGGTGCTGGAGCACCGCCGGGTGCTGACCGAGGCGGGGGAGTTCGACGCCCGCAGAAGCCGCCAGCAGGTCGAGTGGATGTGGTCGATGGTGCGCGACGCCGTGCTCGACAAGGTGTCCTCCAACGCCGGGGTGAAGGCCGTCCGTGCCGACGTCGAGCAACGCGTGCGCGACGGACTGCTGACCCCGGCGCTCGCCGCCCAGGAGATCCTCGACCTCGTGTACTGACCGGCGCAGAGGTGGAGCGGGACCGGTCGATTCGCTAACGGATCGGTAAACACGCATCGGGTTGCCCGCGGTGAGAGTAATTTCGTTCATCGTGATTCCAGCCATCGGCGGCGAGCGCGGCGCGGCGCTTCCCCACGGGGTCCGCGGCGTGGCGGATCCCAATTTCAGCCTTGCGGTGCGCGCCTTCGGGGGTCTCTTTCCAGGCAAACGCTTCGGTGGTGGTGCTCTCTGCATTTACCTCGACGGGCAACCCGTCGTGGACGTGTGGACCGGGTGGACTGACCGCCGGGGAACGAGGCCGTGGACCGCCGACACGGGCGCGATGGTGTTCTCGGCGACGAAGGGGATGGCCTCCACCGTCATCCACCGGCTCGCCGATCGCGGCCTGATCGAGTACGACGCCCCCGTGGCCCGGTACTGGCCGGCCTTCGCTGCCAAGGGCAAGGGCAACGTCACCGTGCGGGAGCTGATGCGACACCGAGCCGGCCTGTCCCAACTGAACGGCGCCAGCGGCGCCGACCTGATGGACCACCTCCTGATGGAGGATCGGATGGCCGCGGCCCCCATGGGATGGTTCAAGGGCAAACCGTCCTATCACGCGCTGACCTACGGCTGGCTGATGTCGGGGCTGGCGCGTGCGGTCACCGGTCGCGGCATGCGGGAACTGTTTCGCACCGAGCTGGCCGAGCCGCTCGACGTCGACGGCATCCACTTGGGCAGGCCGCCCGCCGACGCTCCCACCCAGCCGGCTCGAATCATTGGGCCCCAGAGCAGGTTTCAGAATCCGCTGGTCAACTTCGTCACTCCCCACATCGCGTCGCTGCCGTTCTCGGGCGGATTGGGGTCGATGTACTTCCCCGGCATGAAGGCCACCGTGCAGGGTGACATCTCCTTGCTCGACACCGAACTGCCGGCCGCCAACGGAGTCGCCACCGCCAGGGGGTTGGCTCGGATGTACGGGGCCATCGCCAACGGTGGCCGCATCGACGGCACCCAGTACCTGTCGACCGAGCTGGCGGCCACGCTGAGCGGGCGTCCGAGCCTGCATCCCGACGCCGGCCTGATCATGCCGCTGTCGTTCCATCTCGGGTACCACGGACTGCCGCTGGGGGGCGTCCTGCCCGGTTTTGGTCACGTCGGTCTCGGCGGATCCCTGGGATGGGCCGACCCGCACAGCGGGATGGCCTTCGGTTTCGTACACAACCGCCTGCTGACCCCGCTGCTGGTCAGCGACCAG
This sequence comes from Mycobacterium yunnanensis, assembly GCF_025823185.1. Lineage (GTDB taxonomy): Bacteria > Actinomycetota > Actinomycetes > Mycobacteriales > Mycobacteriaceae > Mycobacterium > Mycobacterium yunnanensis. Next base: position 110,777 of record NZ_JACKVK010000011.1, on the reverse strand, counting down.
GCGGGTTTCGTCGCCACCGCCGCAATGATCAGGCGAGGTGTTTTCCGAGCCCGCAAGGAGGGGTTTAACGCCGTGGCAAACCTCGGCGCACCATTCTCCGGGCTCTCCGCCGCGGTGTGACTAAGTCGCACGGTTGATTCGTTCCCTAATTTTCGCCCGGCGCCCGTGAAGGCCCGCCACGACGACAACGGGCGTTGTCGCATTGGTTCCCTTGTGATGCAACGGCTTTGGGCCAATACGGCCCCTCGGAAGCCCTAGATCGGTCGATTCCGTACGCAAGAGTTCACAGATGTTGCCAGAGTTACGTCAGATGCCATTGTCGCAATCGGTGTCAGAGTAGCCAGAATGTTCACCCTGGCACATCTTGGTTCGACCTCGCCGACCCTCGATGACCGCGTCGTCGTAACCGTGCGGTCACCTATCGCGGCGCATGGGGACATCTCACGCTGGGAGTATGAACGTACGGTTAACCACGGAGGCCCGGTCCGGCGTGGTGGTGACAATGCGCAACGTCACATTTGCCTAGGCGCTAAATGTGTTTGCTAGTTTTCGACGCGGCGAAACATTAAAGACACCAGGACAAGGTCGCTAACAACGTACGTGTGCGTCAATAAACGGCATTTCCGCTGCGTATGCGGCTAAACGAGGTTGTTGGGACGAATAGGTAGCTGTCGGTGTAGTGTCCCGTCCGGAGAATGTTGACTTGGAAAGGGCGGTAACGGATTTGCCAAAACTTTTCGTACTAATGGTTCGTACTTAAAGTTCGGTTTGCTGGTCCGGAACTCCTCGTCAATAGTCAGCCCAGGTGCACATGGAAAGGTCACACAACTGATCCACCGCGCCAGGGACCGACGTCTTCATGCAGTACAACCGAGTCGGGAGCCTTGGTTCGTTCCTTGGAGAGGGTGAAGTACGTGGCAGAGACACCGGTCTCCCCAATCGCCGTGATCGGCATGGGGTGCCGACTTCCCGGTGGCATCGATTCGCCAGCGGGTCTGTGGGCTGCGCTGATGCGCGGCGTGAACGCCGTGACCACGGTGCCACTGGATCGCTGGGACGCCGAGGAGTACTACGACCCGGAGCCCGGCGTGCCGGGCCGGTCGGTCTCCAAGTGGGGCGCGTTCATCGACGACGTCGCCGGTTTCGACGCCGACTTCTTCAGCATCAGCGAGCGCGAAGCGATTGCGATCGACCCCCAGCAGCGCCTGCTTCTGGAAACCGCGTGGGAAGCCATCGAACACGCCGGTATCGACCCGGCCGCCATCGCGAGCTCGCTGACCGGCGTCTTCATGGGGATGACCCATCAGGACTACCAACTGCTCGCCGCCGACGCCAACGCCGTCGAGGGCCCGTACGGGTTCACCGGCAGCAACTTCAGCTTGGCTTCTGGCCGCATCGCCTACCACCTCGGCGTGCACGGACCCGCCTTCACCGTCGACTCCGCCTGCTCGTCCAGCCTGCTGGCCGTGCACATGGCGTGCCGCAGCCTGGACGCCGGCGAGAGCGACATGGCCTTGGCCGGCGGCGTCTCCATCATGTTGGAGCCCCGCAAGATGTCCTCGGGTTCGGCCCAGGGCATGTTGTCCGCGACCGGCACCTGCCACGCCTTCGACGTTCACGCCGACGGCTTCGTCTCCGGCGAGGCGTCCGCCGTCCTTCTGCTCAAGCGCCTCGACGACGCGCTCGCCGACGGTGACGACGTGCTGGCAGTCATCCGCGGCACGGCGGCCAACCAGGACGGTCACACAGTCAACATCGCCACCCCGTCGCGCGACGCGCAGACCAAGGTCTACGAGGCAGCGCTGGCGGCAGGCGGCGTCGACGCCGCCACCATCGGCATGGTCGAGGCGCACGGCACCGGAACCCCGGTCGGTGACCCGATCGAGTTCGCCAGCCTCGCGGCCGTCTACGGCAAGACCGGACCCGTCGCTCTCGGCTCGGTGAAGACCAACTTCGGCCACGGCCAATCCGCGTCCGGCGCGGTCGGCCTCATGAAGGCCATCCTGTCGCTGCAGCATGGCGTGGTACCGAAGAACTTGCACTTCACCTCGATGCCCGACGAGATTGCCAGCATCGAGTCCAACCTCTTCGTGCCCACCGAGGAGACTCCCTGGCCCGTCGCGGGCGATCATCCGCGGCGCGCAGCGGTGTCGTCCTACGGCTTGTCCGGAACCAACGTCCACGCCGTGCTCGAGCAGGCCCCCGCCGGTGCGCCGACCCGCACGGTCGACGCCGGCACCGACCCCGAGCGGGCGACGGGGCCGCACCTCTTTCCGCTGTCGGCCACCACGCCCGACGAGTTGCGCCGCACGGCGGGACGGATCGCGGACTGGGTCGAGAACGGCTCCGACGACGTCGACCTCGCCGACCTGGCCTACACACTGGCGCGGCGACGCGCCCACCGGCCCGTCCGCACCGTCGTCATCGCTACGGACCGCGCGGAGCTGGTCGAGCGACTGCGCGCCGTCGCCGAGGGCGACGACCCGTACGAGGCCGCCGTCGACAAGGGCCAGCGCGGTCCCGTCTGGGTGTTCTCCGGGCATGGGTCGCAGTGGGCAGGCATGGGCAAGGCGCTGCTGGCGTCCGAGCCCGTGTTCGCCGACACCGTGGCTCGGATCGAACCGCTGATCGCCGCCGAGTCCGGGTTCTCCGTCACCGAGGCCATGACCTCGGACGAGGTGGTGACCGGCATGGACAACGTGCAGCCCACCGTGTTCGCCGTGCAGGTGGCGTTGGCCGCCACGATGAAGTCCCACGGCGTCGTGCCCGGCGCGGTGATCGGCCACTCCATGGGTGAGGTGGCCGCCGCCGTCGTCTCCGGAGCGCTCTCGCTGGAGGACGGCGTCAAGGTCATCTGCCGCCGGTCCCGCCTGATGGCCACCCTTGACGGGTCCGGCGCCATGGCGTCGGTCGAACTGCCCGCCCAGCAGGTGCTCTCTGAACTCGCCGCCCGTGGCGTCAACGACGTCGTGCTCTCGGTGGTCGCCTCCCCGCAGTCCGCGGTGGTCGGCGGCGCCAAGGAGTCGGTCCGCAAGCTGGCGGCCGAATGGGAGGCGCGCGGCATCATGGCCCGTGAAATCGCCGTCGACGTCGCCTCGCACTCCCCGCAGGTCGACCCGATCCTCGACGAACTCACCGAGGCGCTGGCGGACCTCACGCCGAACGAACCCACGGTGCCGTACTACTCGTCGACGCTGTACGACCCGCGCGACCCCGCCGACTTCGACGCGTACTACTGGGCCGACAACCTGCGCCACGCGGTCCGCTTCGCCGCGGCCGTGCAAGCGGCCCTCGAAGACGGCTACCGGGTCTTCGGCGAACTGTCGCCGCACCCACTGCTGACCTACGCGGTGGACCAGAACGCCCGTAGCCTCGACGTCCGCATGGCGGCCCTGGCCAGCTTGCGTCGCGAGCAGGAGATGCCCCACGGCCTGCGTGACTTCGTGGCAGCCCTGCACGGCGCAGGCGCCGCGATCGACTTCGCCGCGCTGTGGCCGGTCGGCGCGCTCGTCGACGCCCCTCTACCGACGTTCCACCACCCGCATCTGATGCTCGCCAGGGACGGACAGGAGCAGGGCGCGTCGACGCTGGCCGTCCACCCGCTGCTCGGTGCCCACGTGCGGCTGCCCGAGGAGCCGGAACGACACGTCTGGCAGGCCGACATCGGCACCGACGCCCAGCCGTGGCTCGCCGACCACCAGGTGCACGGCGTCGCAGCCCTTCCCGGCACCGCCTACTGCGAGATGGCCCTCTCGGCGGCTCGCACGGTGTTCGGCGAGGCGTCGGAAGCCCGCGACATCGTCTTCGAGGAGCTTCTGCTGCTCGAACCGCACACGCCCATCTCGGCGGTCGCCTCGCTGACCTCCGACGGTGAGACCGACTTCCAGGTGACCACCCGGCTCGAGGGCGAGGAGGTGCGACGTGCCACCGCGGTGCTGCACACCGCCGACGACTCGGCCGACGCCGCCACCTACGACGTCACCGCGCTGCTCGCCGAGCACCCCGTGGAGCTCACCGGCGCGGAGATGCGTGACTGGTACGACGCCAGGGGCATCCAGTACGGACCGGCGTTCACCGGTCTGACGGCCGCCCACACCACCGAGGGCCCCGGCGGCTCGGTGCTGGCCGAGGTGGCGCTGCCCAGCTCCATCCGCTCACAGCAGGGTGCCTACGGCATCCACCCCGCCCTGCTCGACGTCTGCTTCCAGGCCGTCGGTGCCCACCCCGACCTCCACACCGACGCCACCGGCACGCTGATGCTGCCGCTGGGCGTGCGGCGGCTGCGGGCGCACGCGTCGACCCGCAACGCGCACTACTGCTACGTGCAGCTGGTCAGCGCCAGCGCGGGGTCGGTCGAGGTCGACGTCGAGGTGCTCGACGAGCACGGCGCGGTCGTGCTGACCGTGGCCGGCCTCCGCCTGGGCACCGGCGTCTCCGAGCAGGGATTGCGCGACAAGCGCCTCGACGAGCGACTGCTGACGATCGACTGGCGCCGCCAGGAGCTGCCGGCCACCGACGTCGTCGGACACGGGCACTGGCTGCTGATCAGCACCTCCGACGAGTCCGACATGCTGGCACATCAGCTCGCCGACGTCCTCAAGGCCGGCGAGGCCGACGTGACGGCGATGACGTGGAGCGCCGACGGCGACCACGCCGCCAACGCCGACCTGCTGCACCGGACCCTGACCGCCCGGCAAAGCGCGGCCGTCGTGGTGATCCAGGATCCCCGCGCCGCCGACGCCGACCTGGTCGTCGACGGGGCCGACCACGTCCGTCACCTGGTCCGCGTGGCCAAGGTGCTGCCGGACGTGGCAGGCGAACCGCCCCGGTTCTTCGTCCTGACCAGGGGTGCGCAGAGCGTGCTGCCGGGGGAGACCCCGAACTTGGCCCAGGGCGGCCTTCGCGGCCTGGTACGGGTCATCGGGATGGAGCATCCGCGGATGCGGCCCACCCAGATCGACGTCGACGACGCCACCGACGTCGCCCTCGTCGGCGCCGAGTTGCTCTCCCTGTCCGACGAGGACGAGACGGCCTGGCGCGACGGTCACTACTACACCGCCCGCCTCAACGTCACCCCGCTGCAGCCCGAGGAGCGCCACAGCACCGTGGTGCACCCCGAACGCGACGGCATGCGACTGCAGATTCGCACGCCGGGTGACCTGCAGTCGGCCGAGCTGGTCGCCTACGAGCGGACCGCACCGGGCCCGGGACAGATCGAGGTGGCCGTCTCGGCGTCCAACCTCAACTTCGCCGACGTCCTCGTCGCCTACGGCCGCTACCCGTCCTTCGAGGGACGCATGCCTCAGCTGGGTGCGGACTTCGCAGGCGTCGTCACCGCCGTCGGTGCTGGCGTGACCGACCACGAGATCGGCGACCGCGTCGCAGGGATCTCGGCGACGGGCGCCTGGTGCACCTTCGTGACCTGCGATGCGAACCTCGCGGTGCGCATTCCGGCCGAGTTGCCCGACGCCACCGCCGCGGCCGTGCCGAGCGCGCACGCCACCGCCTGGTACTCGCTGCACAACCTGGCGCGCATCGGATCCGGTGACAAGGTGCTGATCCACTCCGCAACGGGTGGCGTCGGTCAAGCCGCAGTGGCCATCGCGCAGGCGGCGGGCGCCGAGATCTACGCGACGGCAGGCAGCCCCGCTCGTCGGCGGATGCTCGCCGACATGGGCGTGACCCACGTCTACGACTCGCGCAGCACCACGTTCGCCGAGGAGATCCGCCGCGACACCGACGGTTACGGCGTGGACGTCGTGCTGAACTCGCTGCCCGGCGCCGCCCAGCGCGCCGGTCTCGAGCTGCTGACCTTTGGTGGCCGGTTCGTCGAGATCGGCAAGCGCGACATCTACGGCGACACCAAGATGGGCCTGTTCCCGTTCCGGCGGAACCTGTCCTTCTACGCCGTCGACCTGGCGTTGCTGACCCTCGTCGCCCCGGACACGCTGCGGAGCCTCCTCGAGGTGGTGTACCAGCAGATCGCCGATGGCGTGCTGCCGCCGCCGCAGACCACGCACTACCCATTGGCCAACGGCGCCAACGCCATTCGCGCCATGGGTGCCGCCGAGCACACCGGCAAGCTGGTGCTCGACGTGCCACGCACCGGTCAGTTCGCGGCCGTGGTTCCCGCCGAGCGGGCGCCAGCGTTCCGTGCCGACGGTGCCTACGTCGTCACCGGTGGCCTTGGTGGGCTGGGATTGTTCCTGGCCGAGAAGATGGCCGCCGCCGGGTGTGGTCGCATCATCCTCAACGGCCGCTCCGCGCCCAAGCCCGAGACGCAACGCGCCATCGAACGCCTTCGCAAGGGCGGCACCGAGGTCGAGGTGATTCTCGGCGACGTGTCCGAGGCGGAGACCGCCACCCGGATGGTCGCCGCGGCCACCGCGACGGGAATTCCGCTGCGCGGCGTCCTGCACGCCGCCGCGGTCATCGAGGACGCGACGCTCGCCAACATCACCGACGAGTTGATCGACCGGGACTGGGCGCCCAAGGCGGCGGGAGCGTGGCGTCTGCACGAGGCCACCGCCACCGCATCGCTGGACTGGTTCTGCCTGTTCTCCTCGGCTGCCGCGATGGTGGGCTCGCCGGGCCAGGGTGCCTACGCCGCCGCCAACAGCTGGGTGGACTCGTTCGCGCGGTGGCGCCGCGCCCATGACCTGCCCGCCCAGGTGGTGGCGTGGGGTGCGTGGGCTCAGATCGGTGCAGGCCAAGCCATGGCCGACAACGACGGCATGGCCATCGCTCCCGAGGACGGTGCGTACGCATTCGACACCCTGATGCGCCACACCCGGGTGTACAGCGGGTATGCGCCCGTCGCCGGCGCGGCGTGGCTCACGGCGTTCGCGCAGACCAGCCCGTTCGCGGAGGCATTTGCCTCGATGGGCCAGGATCGGTCGGGCTCCAGTGAGTTCCTCGAGGAGCTTCGCCTGTTGCCGCGGGAGGAATGGGCGGCCCGCGTGCGGCGGCTCATCTCCGAGGAGATGAGCCTGATCCTGCGGCGTTCGGTCGACGCGGATCGGCCGCTGTCGGAATACGGCCTAGACTCTCTCGGGACGTTGGAGTTGCGCACCCGGCTCGAGTCGGAAACCGGTGTGCGGATCGGGTCGACCGACGTCACCACGGTGCGTGGACTCGCAGAGCGGTTGAGCGAGATGATCGCCGCGGACCTCGACGTCGACTCCGCCCAGCCGGCGGTGTCGCCGTGACCATCGATTTAGCGCCGATGACGTCGCTCACCGAAGTTTCAGGACCAGGGGAGAGATAGATGGTTGCGATCAAGGCGATCCACGACTGGATTGGGGCATCCGGCGACGTGGTGTCCTGGCACCCGTCGCCCGCCAGCCGGGCCAAGGTGATGAACGCACCGGTGAGTTCCGTGCCGCCCAGCTACCAGCAGGCGCAGCACATCCGTGGGTACCTCAACCACGTGGCCAACGGCACCGACATGGCCCGGCTCAACATCCCGGCCTGGGACATGCAGGGGCAGTGCGACATTCGTGCGATGTCGCACGTCGTCAACGCCTACCTGCGTCGTCACGACACCTATCACAGCTGGTTCGAGATGACCGACGACGGTGAGATCCTTCGCCGGACGGTCCAGAATCCGCGGGACATCTCGTTCGTGCCCACCAAGTACGGCGAGATGTCGGCAACCCAGTGGCGCGAGCACGTGCTCGCCACGCCCAACCCGTTGCAGTGGGATTGCTTCTCCTTCGGCATCATTCAGCGAGCCGACCACTTCACCTTCTACATCAGCGTCGACCACGTGCACACCGACGCGATGTTCATGGGTCTGGTGCTCGTCGAGATCCACATGATGTACGCGGCGCTGATCAGTGGCGCGGGCCCGATTCCGCTTCCGACCGCGGGCAGCTACGACGACTACTGCTCACGGCAAAGCCAGACGTTGTCCAGCCTCACGCTGGATTCGCCGGAGGTGCGGGAGTGGATCCGCTTCGCCGAGTGCAACGACGGCACGCTGCCGCACTTCCCCTTCCCGCTCGGTGATCCGCCGTGGTCGAAGACCGGCGACCTGGTGACGGTGCGACTGCTGGACAAGCAGCAGTCGGATCGGTTCGAGGCGGCCTGCACGGCCGCGGGCGCCCGCTTCATCGGCGGCGTCTTCGCGTGCGCGGCGATGGCACAGGAAGCCCTCACCGGCTCGACCGACTATCACGTGATCACACCGACCACGACGCGCGCGACGCCCGAGGAGTTCCAGACCACGGGATGGTTCACCGGTGTGGTGCCCGTCTCGGTGACGGTCGACCCCACGTCGTTCGCCGACACCGCCCGAGCGGCTCAAGAGTCCTTCGACGGTCGGATGTGCTTGGGCCCCATCCCGTTCGACCGCGTCCTCGAGCTGGCCGACGGGGAACTGGGGCTGCGTGCACCCGATCCCGGCGTGCCGATGGTGTCGTTCCTCGACGCCGGATTGCCGCCCCTGTCGCCCAGCATCATCGCCGAGTGGGAGCGGATGAACGGCCGCGTCTTCAGCGACGCGCGCTCGGCGTACCAGATCGGTCTGTGGGTCAACCGCGGCGAGCGCGAGACCTCGGTGACCGTGGCGTTCCCGGACAACCCGATCGCCCGCGAATCGGTCGACCGGTACCTGGCGGCCATGGTGGCGGTCTACCTCGGCGTTGCCGACGGTGCGATCCCGGCACCGAGCCGCGCCCATCTTCGGCACGGAGAAGCATTGCACCGCAACGCTGTTCGCGACCGGGAACGGCTGTTGCCGATGGCCAAGGGCTGAGCATTGGCGTCGACGCAGACTCGGCCGACCACCGACAACCTGCTCGACTACGTCGACCAGGCCTTGTTCCTCGGCCTACGCGCCACCGGACAGTCCGCGGCCATGCAAATGGTCTGGGTGTACGAGGACGCGGTGGACTGGGCCGAGCTTAGACGGTTCCACCAGGACTTCGGCTTTGGGTTGGCGGGGCGGCTGATCGAACCGTCGGTGCTGCCGTTTGGGCGGCACCGCTGGGTGTCCTCGCTCGGTCCGCCCTCACCGCTGGAGGTCGCCACGACCCCGCGGCCTCGCGCCGAGCTCAGCGACTGGGTCGACGAGCGGGCCCAGGTCCCCATCGACCCAGAGCACGGTCCCGCCTGGCACATGGCGGTACAGCCTCTCGACGACGGGTCGACCGCGATCACGCTGGTCGGCTCGCACTGCATCGGTGACGGTGGGGGTGCGTTCCTGTCGGTATTCGAGGCCGTCATGGGCGCCAGACGCGATCTGGGCTACCCGCTGCCCAGGTCACGCACGCGGCGCGAGGCGCTGCTCGTCGACGCCCGCCAGACGGTGCGTGACCTGCCCGAGGTTGGGCGCACGCTGGTAGCCGCCGCGAAGTTCGTCCGGGCCAAGCGCAGGCAGTCGGCGGGCACGCCCGCGCCGGCGCGGCCAAGGGTCGGCCGTCCCGACGAAGCCGTGATCGTGCCGGCCGTCTCCGCGTTCGTCGACCTCGCACAGTGGGACGCCCGCGCCGAAGCCCTTGGCGGCAACGGTCATTCACTCCAGGCTGGTCTTTCGGCCCGGCTCGCGGTGCATCAGGGTCGGGCGCTGGCATCCGACGGGACGGTGGGGCTCATCGTGCCCATCAACGACCGCACGCTGGAGGACACGCGGGCCAACGCCGTCAAGCTGGCCTACGTCCGCGTCGACCCCACTCACGTCGCCAAGGACCTGACTGACACCCGTACCGCGGTGCGGGAGGCGTTCAAGGTGATGCGCGACGAGCCCGACGAAGCCTTGGCGCTGTTGCCACTGAACCCCTTCGTCCCCAAGTTCGCCGTCCGGCACGGCGCGGACCTGGCGTTCGGCTTCACCGACCAACCGGTGTCCAGCTCCAACGTCGGCGACCTGCCGGTGCAACTCGCTTGCCCCGCAGGAGCGCCGGCGCAGCAGGTGTGGTTGCGCGGCATCGACCAGCGCATCACCCGCGGTGTGCTCGAGGAGCGCAGCGGGTTGCTGACCGTCGTGTCCGGTCGGCTCGACGGCAAGGTCACGATCACCGTCGTGGGGTACCAGCCCGGCGTCGAGAACACCAAGCAGGCCCTGCGCGAACGGTTGGCCGCGGTGTTCGACGAGTTCGAACTCACCGGGACGATCGTGTGACCGACCGGCTGGCCTACATCGACCAGGCCACCTTCCTGTCGATGCAGGCGACGGGGCGTTCGCAACTGGTCCAGTACGTGTGGGTCTACACCCATCCGGTCGACATGGCGGGGTTGCGGCGGCTTCACCGCAACGTCGGATACGGCTTTGCCGGTCGGCTCATCGAGCCGTCGATTCTGCCGTTCGGGCGGCATCGGTGGGTGGCTGCGACCGGTCCGGCCACTCCGCTCGACGTGGAGCCTGCGAGACCGCCTGGCGAACTGGGCGGGTGGCTCGACGAGCGCTCCCAGCTCCGCGTCGACCCGGTGCACGGACCGGGCTGGCACCTGGGCGTGCTGCCGATGACCGACGGCACGACGGCGGTCACGTTGGTGGCGTCGCACTGTCTGCTCGACCACGGTGCGTCGGTGCGCACGCTGGTCGACGCCATCGGTGGCGCTCGTCGCGACCTCGGTTACCGCCTGCCGCGATCGCGGACCCGTCGCGCGGCCCTGGCATCGGACGCCCGTCAGGTGGCCCGCGACCTGCCCGACTTCGCGCGCACCGTCGTCACGGCCGCCAAGTACGCCCATCGCAGCCGCGCCAGCATCTCCGAGTCCCGTGCGGCCGGCACCCCTGCCGCACCGGATGGTCCCGACGGCCCCGTGGTGCTGCCGACGGTCTCCGCCGTCGTCGAGGCCGCCGAGTGGGATTCCCGCGCCGGCGAACTTGGCGGCACCGGGTATTCGCTGCTCGCCGGGTTCGGAGCCGTCCTGGGGGAGCGGATGGGCCGGGCGCGACCGTCCGACGGAGCCGTCACGCTGCTGATCGCGCTCAGCGACCGTGGCGGGGACGACGACCACCGCGGCAACGCCATGCAGATAGCCACCGCGACGGTGAACCCCACCGGCGCGACCGCAGATCTGACGAACGCCAGAACGGCTGTGCGCGAAGCGCTCTCCGCGGTCCGCGAAGGTCATGACGACAAGCACGAGCTGCTTCCGATCACGCCGTTCGTGCCCGTCCGCGCCGTCCGGCGGACGGCCGAGGTCATCTTCGGCGACCTGCCGGTGTCGTGCTCGAATCTGGGCGACGTGCCGACCGAGATGGCCCGTGCCGACGGCACCGACGCCCAGTTCATGCTGTTTCGCCCCGTGGACCAAGGGGTCACCCGTGCGGCTCTCGAGAGAGCCGGCGGTCAGCTGGTCGTGGCGGCCGGACGCATCGCCGGCAGCGTCTCACTCAACGTGGTGGCCTACGAAGTGGGTGCGGCCAACACCCGGGAGTGGCTGGCCGAGCACGTCGTTCGCGCGCTGACCGATTTCGGTCTGAAGGGCACCGTCATCTAGTCCGAGGACCTCGACGCGTCGCGGCCGCGGCGGCCCGACGGAGGTTGCGCGAGAGAGCCTGTGCGGCGACGACATTCGACCCGACATGGGTGGCGGTTCAGTGGCTGAGGACGGCGACTCTCGACGAGTGCGAAACAGTCGATCGGTACGAAACGTGTTGATTCTCCGACGAATTTCCCGTTTGCCGTCCCGTACGTACAGTTGGAGCACGTGGGTCCTCTCGACGTGACTAAGAGTGCGCTGGCAGCCGTCGTCGGCTGGACCGGCACCGTTGCTGGCCGGTGTAACCTCACATGATGTTCACCCGCGGCGATACTCGCGGCGTCTCGGTGCACCAAGTGTTCGAGGCGCTGGGTAGATTCGTCGTCCGGCGTCCCATCGCCATCATCGTCTTCTGGCTGGCCCTGGCCGGCACGCTGTTCCTGTTGATCAGTCCGCTGTTCGTGGTGGCGCAGCGCAATCCGCCGGATCTCCTTCCGAAGGACTCGCCAATCCTCGCCGCCGGCGACCACATGAAGAACGCGTTCAAAGAGGCCGACGGCGGCAACGTCGCGGTCGTCGTGTTGTCGAGTGACAACGAGCTCACGCCAGCCGACGAGGACGTCTACCGGAAGCTGGTGGCCGCACTCAAGGCCGACACCGACAGCGTCAAGTCGACCCAGGACTTCGTCTCCATTCCCGAGCTCCGCGACGCGATGACGAGCAAGGACAAACACGCCTGGACGCTGCCGATCAGCCTGGAAGGCGGGATGGGTTCCGGCCCGGGGCAGGCGGCCTACGGCAAGGCCCTCGACACGGTCAACGAGGTCACCAAGGGGTCGTCGCTGAAGGCCAACGTGGTGGGCGCCTCGGCCACCTTCGAGGACCTCAACAAGATTGGTGAGCACGACCAGACCATCATCGAGGTCTCGACCGTCGTCACCATCTTCACCATCCTGGTCATCGTCTACCGCAACCTGGTCGCGATGTTGATGCCCCTCATCACTATCGGCGTGTCGATGGGCGTTGCGCAGCAGGTCGTCGCCGGGCTCGGCGAACTGGGCCTGCCGATCGGTCCTCAGACCATCGTCCTCATGACGGGCATGTTGATGGGCGCCGGCACCGATTATGCGGTGTTCCTGTTCAGCAGATACCAGGAGTGTCTGCGGCGGGGGATGGCCTCCGACGACGCCGTGGTGTACGCGCTGGCGACCATCGGCGAGGTGATCGCCGGTTCGGCGGCGACGGTCGCCCTGACCTTCATGGGTCTGTCGTTCGCGACGCTGGCGGTCTTCCTCACCGTCGGGCCCTCCTTGGCGGTCACGATCCTCATCGCGGTGCTGGCGGCCATGACGTTGCTTCCCGCCCTCATGGTCCTCGCGGGCAGGCGGGGATGGGTCAAGCCGCGCAAGGACATCACCGGGCGGTTCTGGCGGATGTCGGCCGTGCGCATCGTGCGACGGCCCAAGGCCTACCTGGCGGGCAGCCTCGTCGTCCTGCTTGCCCTGGCCGGGTGCGCGACGTTGATCAAGTACAACTACGACGACCGCAAGAACCTGCCCGACGACGCCCCGAGCAACCAGGGCTACGACGCCCTCGTCAAGCACTTCCCCGTCAGCACCACGATGCAGCAGTTCATCCAGGTCTACGCGCCCAACGTCGACCTCCGGTCACCCAAGTCCCTGGCCGACCTCGAGCAGATGGCCACCCGCATCAGCCAGGTGCCGGGCATCGACTCGGTGCGCGGCATCACCAGGCCCAACGGCGAGATGCTGCAGGAGGCAAAGTCGACCTATCAGGCCGGAGAGGTGGGCGGCAAGCTCGCCGACGCGTCCGGACTGATCGCCACGAACGACCAGAACCTGACGCTGCTGGCGAATGGTGCGCACCAACTGGCCGACGTCAACAACCAGATCCGCCTTCAGCTGCTCGGGTCGATGGGATCGATTCGCGAGGTGTTCAGCGGGCTGATCCAGGTCAAGGAGGCCATGGGTGACGACGTCACCTTCGACGACCTGTCCAAGCAGGCCGCCATCCTGGCCAACATGCGGTCCGTCGGCGATTCCCTCGGCAGCAGCCTCGACACGGTCACCAACGCCTATGACTCGTCGAAGTCCATGCTCGTCGTGCTCAACAGCAGCATGGCGTGCAACATCGACCCGGCGTGCGTCTCGTCGCGGGCCGAGCTGCAGCGCCGGGTGGACGGTTACAACCCGGCCGACATCACGTACTTGAAGGCGCTCAGCGCGGGTCTGAAGGACACCAAGGGCACCGACCGGCTCGACGACACCATCCGCAAGGTCGGCAGCAACCTCGAGCGGGCCTTCGCCGGTTTGCAGCAGCTGGGCATCGAGGACGAGGGCGACCTCGACGCCAAGCTCGGCGAGCTGCGTCAGAACGCGAACAAGCTGGCCGACTCCAGCAAGCAGCTCGCCGACGGCGTCCAGCTCCTGGTCGACCAGACCCGCAACATCGGCGGCGGCCTCGACCAGGCGTCGGGATTCCTGCTGGCGATGAAGCGTGACGCGTCGGACCCGGCGATGTCGGGCTTCTACATTCCGCCGCAGGTGCTCACGCAGAAGGAATTCAAGAAGGCCGCGCAGCTGTTCGTCTCCGACGACGGGCACACCGTGCGGTACCTGGTGCAGACCGCGCTGAACCCCTTCGGCGCCGAGGCGATGGACCAGGTGGACCTCATCCTCAAGGCCGCCAACGGCTCCAAGCCCAACACCAGCCTCGCCGACGCGCAGATCACGATGGTCGGCTTCTCGGCGTTCCAGAACGACATCCGGAACCACTACGACCACGATCTCAACTACATCGTCATCATGACGCTGGTCATCGTGTTCCTGATCCTGGTGGCGTTGCTCCGGGCGATCGTCGCACCCATCTACCTCGTCCTGTCGGTCGTGCTGTCATTCGTCTCGGCGATGGGGATCGGCGTCGTCTTCTTCCAGTTCGTCCTGGGCCAAGACATGTACTGGAGCGTCTCGGGGATGGCGTTCCTCGTGCTGGTGGCAGTGGGCGCCGACTACAACCTGCTGCTGATATCTCGGATCCGGGACGAAGCGAAGTACGGCGTCAGATCGGCGGTCATCAAGACCGTCGGCGCCACCGGCGGTGTCATCACCTCGGCGGGGTTGATCTTCGCCGCGTCGATGTTGGCGCTGACGGTCAGCAGCCTCTCGACCGTCGTCCAACTCGGCTTCGTCATCGGCGTCGGGCTGTTGCTGGACACGTTCATCGTGCGGACCATCACCGTTCCGGCGGTCGCCGTCCTGGTGGGTGACAGCAACTGGTGGCCGTCGAAGACGCCGCGGCAGATGATCGAGGAGAAGCGCAGGAAGGCCAGGGCGGCGGCCGCGCAGGCGTACGAGGAGGAGGGGCCGACGGGCCCCATCCGAACAGGTGTGGCCCCCGGCGGCACCGACGGAACCGACGTGGACGACGACGGTGACGTGGGCGACGAGGGGTACGCGGTGGCGGTCCGGACGGCCAGCCGCATCAACGCCGCGTGGCGCAACGAGGACTAGGCAGCCCGCACTGCTGCTCGGTAGCCCCGCATGACGAGGACCCCGGCCACCACGCCTAGACCAGCGATCCACGCGAACGTCAGCAGGAGCGGCTGCACCGAGACGCTGCCGCGCGCGAGATCCGTCATCGATTGGATCGTCGCGGACATCGGCTGGTACCGAACCACCGGCCGAAGCCAGGCGGGGAACAGCTCGAGCGGGGCCACCCCCGAGCTGGCGAACACCGCGCCGAGCGACACCCCGTTCAGCCAGGTCAGCATGGCGACGCTACGACTGCGCAGGGCGACGAGGATGACCACGGTGGCGTACACCGTCACCCACAGCACCGGGATCGTCACGAACACGACGGCGGCGGCGAGGCCACCGTGGAACCGCATCCCGAGGATCATGCCGACCGCCACGATCACCACGGTCGCGACCACGGTGCGCACCGCCTCGGCGAGCAGCGTCCCGGTCAGCGCGCTGGCCCGGTGCACGGGCATCACCCAGAAGCGAGCCATCAGCCCGTTCCGTCGCTCGACGGGGATCGACAGCGCGGCGGCCACCGACCCCGACATGCCACCGGCGACCGCACACATCGACACGACGGTGTCCACGTTGTCGCTACCGGTCAGACGCATCATCGACCTGCTGACGAGCAGGTAGTAGACGATCAGCAGGATCGTGGGAAACAACGCCGACTGCAGGGGCACCAAGGGGTTGCGGCGCCACAGCGTCATCAACCGACCGGCGAAGACCGCGCTCTCGACGACGACGGGGAACCGGCGGCGTTCGACGACGATCACGAGCGCCGACCCTGGCCACGGGCCGCCAGCCACCCGAATGCCGACAGCAGACCGAGGCACCACACGAGGGTGATCGCCACATTGGGCCCGTCGACGTGACCGCTGGCGACACCGCGCAGTGTCTCGGTGATCTGAGAGATCGGCTGGTACTCGACGAAGGGCCGGACCCAGGTGGGGAAGGACTCGACGGGGGCCATCCCCGTGGACAGCAACACCAGGAGCAGCTGAGGAATCACCAGCAGCTGGCTGGAGGTGTCCAACCGCTTGACCCGGGATCCGATGGCCTCGGCTCCGAACGACAACGCCAGCGTCAACGTCAGCGCGAGCACGATGAACACGGCTCCCCAGGCGAGCCCACCGTCCATCCGGAAGCCGAACGGGTAGGCCACGGCGAACGTCGCGGCCAGTGCCAGGCAACCCCGGATGAGGCAGTAGGACATCCGCGCCAGCATGGGCGCGTACACCGAGATGGGAAGTGTTCGCAGCCGCACGCCGAACTCCGAGGCGCGTTCGTGCGCGACGAGGTCGGTGGTGTTGAGGGCGCCGAACAGCATCGACTGCACCACCACCGCCGGCAGCACGTACTGCGGATAGGCGATGCCGCCCGTGTCGATGACGTTGCGCAGACCCACGGTGAACCCGACGAAGGTCAGCACCGGAACGAGCACTGCGAACACCAGGTCGAGGTTGCGGATGGAGGCCCCGACTTGGCGTTCGGTCAGGGCGAGGACGGCGCTCACACCCTCAGCGTGGGACCGGTGAGGTGCAGGAACACCTCGTCGAGTGACGGCTTGCGCAGTGAGATGTCCATCAACTCGACGCCGAGCTCCTCGAGCTTGCGGAACACCTCGGCGAGCGTGGTGACGCCCTGTGGGGCCGGCACCGCCACCGTGTTGGCGGCGGCGTCGACCTCGACGCCCTCGTAGGTGCCGAGTGCCGAGGCCACGCGCACCAGGTCCTCCGGGTGCAGCGGGGTGACCTGACAGTAGCCCTGGCCCATCCTGCGCTTCAGTTCCTCGGCGGTACCGCGGGCGATGACGCGGCCGGCGTCGAGGATGACGATCGAGTCGCTGAGGACGTCGGCCTCCTCGAGGTACTGCGTCGTGAGGAGCACGGTCACCTCCTGCGCGGCCAACGAGGACACCAGCGTCCAGACGTCGCGTCGGCTGCGCGGGTCGAGGCCCGTGGTGGGCTCGTCGAGGAAGAGCACCTTCGGGGGCACGATCAGGGAGACGGCGATGTCGATGCGTCGACGCATGCCGCCGGAGTACGTGGCGACCTCGCGGTCGGCGGCGGCGACGAGGTCGAAGCTCTCGATGAGTTCGTCGGCTCGGCCCGCGGCCTGCTTGCGCTTCATGCCGCGCAGACGTCCGAACAGGACGAGGTTCTCGCGCCCGGTGAGCGCGCCGTCGAGCGCCGCGTCCTGACCCGTGACCCCGATGCTGCGGCGGACCTGGTCGGCGTCGGCGACGACGTCGAAGCCGGCTACCGTCGCCGTGCCGGTAGTCGGCTCCAGCAGGGTGGACAGGATCTTGACGATGGTCGTCTTGCCGGCGCCGTTGTGCCCGAGCAGCCCGCACACCGTCCCCGTCGGGACCGAGAAACTGACCTCGCGAAGCGCGGGTAGCTGGCCGAACGTCTTGGTGACGCCAGCGACCTCGATCACCCTCAGGCGTCCAGTCGGACGAAGCGTCCCTGGCGATAGAGGTCGACGCACGCCTGACGGCGAATCTTGCCGCTCGTGGTGATGGGGATGGATCCACGCGAGACGAAGACGAGATCCGCGGCACTGATGCCGTGGGCGGTGGAGATCGCCGACGTGACGTCGCGTTTGACGGCCGCCAGCCGCTCCTGGGTCTCCTCGGGAGTCGGCCGTTCCTTGAGCTCCACGATCGCCACCAGCTTCTCGGTGGCGTCCTCCTCGACCGAGATCGCCGCGACGCGTCCGTTGGAGACCGCGCCGACCGTGGCCTCGATGTCGTCGGGGTAGTGGTTGCGGCCGCGGACGATCAGCAAATCCTTGATGCGGCCGATGATGAAGAGTTCGTCGCCCTCGACGAATCCGAGATCGCCGGTGCGCAGCCACGTGTCGGCGGTGTCCGGGTCGCCGTCCAGCGTGGCGCCGAACGTGTCCTCGGTCTCCGTGGGCTTGTTCCAGTACCCGACGCATACGTTGTCGCCGCGCACCCAGATCTCGCCGATGGTGGCCGCCGGTGCCTCGCGACGACTGTCCGGGTCGACGATGCGGATCTGCGGTGAACTAGGCACGCCGTAACTGATGAGGTCGGTCCCGGCGGTGCTGCGCCTCGCGACGCCTGCGGTGAGCTTCTCGGTGTCGAACGTGACGACGACGGGTGCGACGGCCGGATCGTCGGTGGCGACGAAGAGGGTGGCCTCGGCGAGCCCGAACGAGGGCCGGATGACCCTGCCTTGAAAGCCGAACTTGGCGAACCGGGACGTGAAGCGCTTGACCGACACCGGCTGGACGCGCTCGGCCCCGCAGATGATCGCCAGCACGTTGCCCAGGTCGAGTCCAGCAAGATCCTCGTCGGTGGTGCGGGCGGCAACGAGGTCGAGGGCGAAGTTGGGTCCCGCGGTGAGCGCGCGGTCGCGCTTGGCGAGTTGCTGAACCCACCTCGCCGGTCGCTGCAGGAAGGCAATCGGGCTCATCAGCACCGACGGCCAGCCACCCATGATGGGCGCGCAGATCCCGAGGATGAGCCCCATGTCGTGATAGAAGGGCAGCCACGACACCGTGGTGGTGCCGACCGGTGCGACCTTGCCCCACTCGACGAGCAGCGCCGACACCTGTTGCTCGAAGTTCGCGAACAGGTTGCGCTGAGTGACCATCACGCCGGCCGGGGTGCGCGTCGAGCCGGAGGTGTACTGCAGGTAGGCGGTCTCGGGCGGGGTCTCACGGCGTGACGTCGACCGTCGGCGGACGCTGAGATCGAGCTCGTCCACCACGATGACGGTGGGCGCAGGGCGACCGTCCTGCGAGACGGCGTACGGCTCGACCGCGGCGGCGGTGTTGGCGGTGGTGAGCAGCACTGTGGGCTGCGCGTCCCGCACGACGGCGGCGACGCGTTCGTCGTGTGCGCCGACCATGGGCGTGGACAGCGGCACGGCGATCACGTTGGCCTCGAAGGAGGCCAGGAAGCCGAGCACGTAGGACATGCTCTGCGGCGCCAGGATGACGACGCGGTCGCCGATCTGGGCGTGCTCGCGAATCTCGGCGGCCAGTGCGACGACCTGCTGCTGCAGTTGACCCCAGGTCAGCGTCTCCTCGACGCCTTCCCATTCGTGGTCGTAGTCGATGAAGGTGAAGGCGGGGTCGTTCGGTTGCAGGCTCGCCCGCTCGCGAAGAATCGCGGGAATCGACGAGTCCAGCATGGGCGGCCCTTTCTGCGGCGCAAACGACACGTGTGGGTCGAGCTTAGGGAACGCGACCACGCAATGCGCAACGAAGCGAGACTGACTATGGCACAGCCGGTTAGACTCCTCGACCACGCCGGAGTCACTGCCGCCTCCGCGTGCATTCTCGCAAACTGGCTGGCGTTCCCCAAAATCGAATACCTTTTGACCGAAACGGCGCGATGCGGACGGCGTCAGGTGCGGTAGTCGGTGTGCGAAATGTGTTGTGCGACGGGCGTTCTCGAGATCAGCTGCTGGTCTTGCTGAACCACTTGGTCTTGACCCGCCACGAGTGTGCCGACGTCAGCGCGAAGCCGGCGCCGCACAGACACGCGAACACCCACACCATAGTGCCGCCTTCCACCTTCTGGAGCGACGGCACCAACGCGGTGGCAATGCGGACGGTGCACGCCAACATGCCGCTGACCGACGCGGCCAGATAGATGTTGGCGACCATGCGCGACCGCGGGTCACGGCGCAGGATCAACAAGGCCCGTGAACCGTATCCCAGCAGGTAGATCAACATTCCGCACAGCAGAATCCAGTAGGCGCTCAGCCAGGCGTCGGTGGGCACCTCGAAGAAGTCGGGCGCGTAGATCCTCGCGCCGTTGCCCAGCGAGAACATGGCCAGCAGCAACGGAATGCACAGCGTGGCGGGCCGTTCGACGTACTGCTTGAACGTGACCTGCATGGCGTGGTCGTCTTGCAACCTGCCCAGAGAGTTGTACACGACGGCCGACGCCGCCACGACGTACATGTCGTGACCGATGTAGTCCTCCAGGTTCCACAGACCGGTCAGTGAGTGCAGCCAGTGCCCGACGGTCTCCGAGGCCAGCGGGGACATCAAGAACACGGTGGCGCCCTGCAACGCGATGTTGAGCGTCGCGGCGACCTCCCAGCGGCACGACCACGTCAGTCGGCGAATCCACAAACTCCACGCCACACACAGGAGTGTGATCGTGATCAGGACTGCCAATCCCATGGTCTTCGCTTTCGAACGTAGTTTGCCTGCGGCAAATCTCGAGGCTTACAGCGGGGGAGCGTCGGCGCGCGGGGTGAGGTCGCGAAGCCTGGGCCGCCGGACCGTTCTCCGCACGGTCGTGGCCTCGGCGACGGTGGCCACCGACAGCGGCGCCGACTCGACGTAGCGCCAGACTTCCTCGCGGGTCATCAGACCGAAGCGAACTTGCAGGTCGGGGTAGCTCAAGTCGAACCGATCGGCGACCGAGCGGAGTTCCTCGGCGTTGGGGTAGTCGGCCTCCTTGATGCGTCGGTAGTAGGTACTACTCGACGTGCCGAGCGCGTCGTAGATCGCCTTCGCGTCGACGTCTCCGTCGAGGAGATAGTCGAGCAGGGTCTTTAGCTGACGGCCGTTCTCATCAGTCCGTGGCACCGGCCTAGCTTAGCGGCAAACCCGCCGGGTCGGCAGTGCTCACCGCAAATGTCTTCACGACTGTCGTTATTGACATCGCCGTCACAGTTTTGGCAGATGTGTCCCATTTCTGGGACAGCCGTGTAACGTTCCAATCATGACGCGCGCACGCCTGCAGCTAACCGATTACGTCGCCGAGGGCCGTCCTCGATTCGACGAACTCGAGCGGCTCTCGACACCCCTGTCGGCCGTGCTCACCCAGGAACTCGACGGAGCTGCCACCGCGCTGGACCTCTCGACCGACGAGATCCTCCTCGCCGCGCTGGGGCGCGCCGTCGAACGCACCATCGGCTCGGGGGTCGTCGGCGTCGACGTCGCGTGCCGGCTGGCCACCAGCCGCCCGATCCGATTGGCGTGTGCCGCACCGGTGCAACTGGACGTCGACGAGCTACTTGCCGACGTACACGATCAGTTCTACGCCCTCGCCGACCACCGCGTGGTTCGTGGCCTGTCGGACGCAACCCGAACCGAGCCGACGGCGGACATCCTGTTCACCACCGGCGACCCCGCCGAGCGCCCGCACCTCGGCCACCTGCTCGAGCTACGCGCCGTCCGCCGCGGCGACGCCGTCGTGTTGGACTGGTGGTTCGACGCCCGCAGCTTCGAGGCCTACACCGTCGCGGAGCTTGCCGACCAGTTGCCGCTGGCCATGATCGAGCTCACCTCAGAGGCCACGCCGCCGATCCACGCGAACCACGAGTTGGCGCTGGCCCACTAGCGGTCTCTAAACTCGTCGCAGAGGCGCCGATCCGGCCATCACCGGGGAGCCTTCGGAAGAACGGCGGTCCGAGCTCGCTCGGCGCTCAGTAGAACCGAACGGGTAGGCCCGTCATCGCCTAATTCGAGCGGCGCACCGAGTGTGCGCAAGCGGGGTGGTACCGCGGTGTTCGCGCCCGAGCGCGACGTCGTCCCCGTGCCTTGCAGACCTCGGGCACAGGAGACGAACGACGTGACGGCCTATCCGCGACCGGCGAGTGGATCGCCGAGCTTTCCCGACCTCGAGCTCGAGGTGCTCGACTACTGGGAGGGTGACTCGACCTTCCGCGCGAGCATCGACCAACGCGACGGCGCCCCCGAATACGTCTTCTACGACGGTCCGCCGTTCGCCAACGGTTTGCCGCATTACGGTCACCTGTTGACGGGTTACGTCAAGGACATCGTGCCGCGGTATCAGACGATGCGCGGCTTCAAGGTCGAGCGCCGATTCGGCTGGGACACGCACGGACTCCCTGCCGAGTTGGAGGCGCAGCGTCAGCTCGGGATCACCGAGAAGGCGCAGATCGAGGAGTTGGGCATCGACGCGTTCAACGCGGCCTGCCGGGCCTCGGTGCTCAAGTACACCGCGGAGTGGCGTGCCTACGTCACCCGCCAGGCCCGCTGGGTCGACTTCGACCACGACTACAAGACCCTGGACCTGAGCTACATGGAATCGGTCCTCTGGGCGTTCAAGCAGCTGTGGGACAAGGGCCTCGCCTACGAGGGCAACCGCGTCCTGCCGTACTGCTGGAACGACGAGACCCCCCTGTCGAGCCACGAACTGCGGATGGACGACGACGTCTACAAGAACCGGCAGGACCCGGCGCTGACGGTGGGCTTCCGGGTCGACGACCGCGGCCTCGGCGAGGACCAGGCGGTCCTGGCCGGTGCGCGCGTCCTGGTGTGGACCACCACGCCGTGGACGCTGCCGTCCAACCAGGCCGTCGCGGTCAACCCCGACGTGACCTACGTGGTGGTGCAGGGTTCCGACGGCAACCGCTACGTGCTCGCCGAGGGTCGGGTGGCCTCGTACGCGCGCGAACTGGGCGAGGAGCCGGCCGTCACGGCGTCGTTCCTGGGCCGGGAACTGCTCGGCCTGCGCTACGTGCCGCCGTTCCCGTACTTCATGGACTCGCCCAACTCGTTCGTGGTGCTGGCGGGGGAGTTCGTCACCACCGACGACGGCACCGGCATCGTGCACATGGCCCCCGCCTACGGCGAGGACGACAAGGCCACTGCCGACGCCGCCGACATCGTCGCCGTCACGCCGGTCGACTCCAAGGGCCGCTTCGACGTCACGGTGCCCGACTACGCCGGGCAGCACGTCTTCGACGCCAACCCGCAGATCATCCGCGACCTGAAGAACGGCACCGGCGCCGCGGGGGTCAACGGAGCGGTCCTGCTGCGCCACGAGACCTACGACCACTCCTATCCGCACTGCTGGCGGTGCCGCAACCCGCTGATCTATCGCGCGGTGTCGTCGTGGTTCGTCAAGGTCACCGACTTCCGCGACCGGATGGTCGAGCTGAACCAGCAGATCACCTGGTATCCCGAACACGTCAAGGACGGCCAATTCGGCAAGTGGCTGTCGAATGCCCGCGACTGGTCGGTGTCACGAAATCGCTACTGGGGCAGTCCGATTCCAGTGTGGAAGTCCGACGACCCGACCTACCCGCGGGTCGACGTCTACGGCAGCCTCGACGAGTTGGAGCGCGACTTCGGGGTACGCCCGACCGATCTGCACCGGCCCTACGTCGACGAGTTGACCCGACCCAACCCCGACGATCCCACGGGCCGGTCGACGATGCGGCGCATCGAGGACGTCTTCGACGTCTGGTTCGACTCGGGCTCGATGCCGTACGCGCAGGTGCACTACCCCTTCGAGAACCAGGCCTGGTTCGACGGTCACAACCCGGCCGACTTCATCGTCGAGTACATCGGGCAGACCCGGGGGTGGTTCTACCTGCTGCACGTACTGGCCACGGCGCTGTTCGACCGGCCGGCCTTCCGCACCTGCGTCTCGCACGGCATCGTGCTGGGCAGCGACGGGCAGAAGATGAGCAAGTCACTGCGCAACTACCCCGACGTCACCGAGGTGTTCGACCGCGACGGCTCGGATGCGATGCGCTGGTTCCTGATGGCGTCACCGATCCTGCGGGGCGGCAATCTCGTCGTCACCGAACAGGGCATCCGCGACGGCGTCCGGCAGGTGCTCCTGCCCCTGTGGAATGCCTACTCGTTCCTCGCGCTCTACGCCCCGGCGAAGGGGACGTGGCGCACCGACTCGACCCACGTGTTGGACCGCTACATCCTGGCCAAGCTGGCCGCGCTGCGTGACGATCTGACTGCCTCGATGGACGTGTGCGACATCTCGGTGGCCTGTGAGCAGGTGCGCCAGTTCACCGAGGCCCTGACGAATTGGTATGTGCGACGGTCGCGTTCGCGGTTCTGGGACGAAGACGCCGACGCGGTCGACACCCTGCACACGGTGCTCGAGGTCACCGCACGGCTGACCGCACCGCTGCTGCCGCTGATCACCGAGGTGATCTGGCGTGGGCTGACCGACGGCCGCTCGGTGCACCTGACCGACTGGCCACGCGCCGACGAAGTGCCCGGTGACCCGGCGCTGGTGGCGGCGATGGACCAGGTGCGCGACGTGTGCTCGGTGGCGTCCTCGGTGCGCAAGGCCAAGAAGCTCCGCGTGCGGTTGCCCTTGCCGAAGTTGACGGTGGCCGTGGCGAATCCGGACGCGCTGCGCCCCTACGCCGACCTCATCGCCGACGAACTCAACGTCAAGGCCGTCGAGCTCACCGACGACATCGACGCCTACGGGCGCTTCGAGGTGGCCGTCAACGCCAAGGTCGCGGGTCCACGGCTTGGCAAGGACGTGCAGGCGGCGATCAAGGCCGTCAAGGCGGGCGAGGGCGTCCTCAACCCGGACGGGACCCTGACCGCAGGCCCGGCGACGCTGCAGCCGGCCGAGTACACCACCAAACTGGTTGCCGCGGAACCGGAGTGGACCGCGGCTCTGCCCGACGGGGCGGGCCTCGTCGTCGTCGACGGCACCGTGACGCCGGAGTTGGAGGCCGAGGGTTGGGCCAAGGACCGGGTGCGCGAACTGCAGGAACTGCGCAAGTCCTCGGGGCTGGAGGTCTCCGACCGGATTGCGGTGACGATGTCGGTGCCGCAGCCTCACCTGGAATGGGCGAAGACCCATGCCGACCTGATCGCCGGTGAGGTGCTGGCCACCAGCTTCACCTTCGACGAACCGGTCGACGGCACGGAGATCGGCGACGGAGTGCGGGTGGCGATCGCCAAGGCGTGACGGGCGGCTAGCCCGTCACGCGGGCGGTTTCCCGGCCGAAGGTCACCGTGTCGCCGTGCTGCAGCTGGCGGCCTCGGCGGGTCTCGACGGCGTCGTTGACGCGCACCAGCCCGTCGCCGATCACCCCCTTGGCGTCGGCGCCGCTGTCGATCATCCCGGCGTACTTCAGGAACTGGCCGAGGCGGATCGAGTCCGACGAGATCGGTACGTCGCGAACGGGCTGCGCCATACCGCTCAGGCTAACGCGGCGGTCACTCGACGGCGCCGGAGAGCCCCATGTCGGCGACGGCGCGGGCCAACGCATTGCGCACCGCGGTCCGCGTGTTGGCGCCGCCGACGACCCAGCTCCCCACGGTGACGAAGACGTGCCGACCGGTGCGGCCAGACCCCACGAACAGCATCCCGCCCATGCGGTCGAGTACCGCGGCGGTGTTCGGCTCCAGCATCCGCACCCCGAGGAAGTCGGCGTCGGTCCCGTCGGGACGGTTGGTCTCCGGGGGCAGCACGCCCAGGTTGGAGCACCCGATCGGGTTGCCGACCTGCTGAACCAGACCCTCCAGGCGGCGGACCAGGAAGGCGGGGGTCAGCGGCACCAACGCCAGTGGACCCAGAAGCTCGTTGGGAGTCTCGGCGAGTTCGGTCAGGGCGGCCTTGAGATCGGCGCGCACCGTGCGCAGATCGGTTGTGACGACGTTCGGGTCGACGGTCACCGCGGCGGCGGTCAGCGCGTTGGCCCTGGTGTCGCCCGGCGTGCGCTCGCTGACCGGCAGCGACGCCCGCACCATGCCGTCGGAGTCGACGCGCCCCAGAATCCGACCTAATCGCGCGCTCAGTCCGACGAACAGCGAATTGCTGCTGCCGCCAAGTTCTTTGGCGCGCCGGTCCCATTGCTCGACGTCGACGAAGATGGCCGAGTTGGGCGGCACGACGATCTCGCCGGAGGCCCCGCGCGTACGGGTCTTGCCACCCGACTTGACCGACGTGGACAGCCCCTCGCTCTCGCTCCTGGCCACCCGGGCCGCCGCGACGACGGCCCTCGCCATCTCCGGCACGTCCCGCAACGCCTTGGCGCCGTCCTCGCGCAGTGCCTGCCTACGCGGACGGGCGCCCGGACGCGGATACCCGAGGTCGCGCCGAACTCCGTTCACGGCGTCGACGATCGCGTCGATGATGGCCTTCGCGTCGCCTACCGAGTGCGACACGACCAGGGTGACCGCGCTGCCGCCGTCGGTGAGGGGTTGCACCCCGAGGTGCCAGGCCGGCCCGTGCTGGGGGTCGACGGGGCGGCGCAACCGCTCGTCGGCCCAGGTCCACACCTCGGCTCTCGGCCGGTCCTCGACGGCGATCTCCACCGACGCCGGGCCGGGCGCCGCGACCCAGCGGTCCCGGCCGAAGGGCAGTGCCGAGCGTTCGATGTGCCGGCCCAGCAGACCGAAGCCGAGGTTGGCGTGGAGGCGACGCAGCCCGTCCAGGTCGACGGCACGCTCGTAGATCCAGGTGAACTGAATCAGGGGGCCGCGGCCGAGCGCCCGCAACGCGAGGAAGGAACCCTGGTCGATGTAGGCGAGCGTATTGTCCACTGCCACATGCTAAGCGCCGGTCAGTGCGACTCGGTCAGCCAGGCGTCGGTGACCGCGACGACGTCGACGATCCCGACGGCGAGCTGACCTGCGACGAACGTGGCGATCGCGCCGCCGATGAGGGGCACCTTGACGTTCACCGTGGCGGTGCCGGTGAGTCGTGTGCCAGGGCCGTCCGGCGCCAGGTCCACCACCCCGCGTCCCGACATCGGGGTGCGCGGCGCGTGCACGGTGATCTCGCCGCGAGCACGGTCACCCTCGTCGACCCACACCTCGCGCTGCACGATCTCCAGCGACGCCAGCCGTAGCCGCCGAAGCGGATCGGGGAGTTGGTCGCCGCCGAACCGCATGGTCATGGTCACGGCGGTCCGGCCCGCGGAGTCGGTGTCGAGCGTGTCCAGGGTGGGCGAACCTCCCTCGAAGGCGCCCAGCCGCGATCGCCAATAGCGTTCGTCGCGAAAGGCCGCCAGAATGGCGGGCAACCGATGAGGCGACTGCGCGGTCAGAGGCACCGAACGCGACATCGAACGCCCCCGCCATCTCGTGAAGTCATCGAGCCAAAAACCAACGTTGCCCGGCGATCAGCGATCGTCGGGCACCGATGGGGACGTCGATCAGAACGGCGGCGCGGGAAGGCCGAGCGGGTTGAGCGGGTTGATGGACGGAAGCGAAGGACCTGCGATCTGCGGTTGCAAGTTGACCGCGAGGTTCGGCACCAGGCCAAGGCCGACGCTCGGCAATACGACGTCGGGCAGGTTGACCGTGCCCAGCGACGGAATACCGCCTGGCAGACCACCCAAACCGCCACCAAGTCCGCCGCCACCGGCGGCCAGCGAGGGCGGGGGCGGCAGGGCTTGCAGCTGCTTGCTGATACCGGCGACCAGGTCGACGCACTGGTGGTTCTCTTCGTCGACGACGGTGCCGTCGGGGCAGTTCAGGCCCTTCTCCGCGGGCGCCGGCTTGGTGTTCGTGTCGGCGTGGCCGATCGCAGGAACGACGACGGTCCCGTACAGCAAGGGGCCCACGGCGAGTGCCGAGCCGGACGCGAGGGTCAGCAGAACTCGCTTCAATCGGACAGTCATGAAATTCCTTGCAATGAATTGAGGCAACGAACGAATCGAATTGAGTGTAGACAATTGTTTGGTCGCTGCCCACCGCTGAGCAAATCCGGTAAATGGAATGTTTGTCGAAAGCGCTCGTGGGCAGGTCAGGCTCCCCTCGACTCTCGGCGCGTCGGTCGCGCGCCCTAGCATCGCCTGCATGGAGGGGCGGTGGGTGCTGCACTTCGACATGGATGCGTTCTTCGCCTCCGTCGAACAGTTGACGCGACCCACCCTCCGTGGCCGGCCGGTATTGGTCGGCGGGCTCGGCGGCCGCGGCGTGGTCGCGGGCGCGAGCTATGAGTCGCGCGTGTTCGGCGCCCGGTCCGCGATGCCGATGCATCAGGCGCGGCGGATGGTCGGACCCGCCGCGGTCGTGTTGCCGCCGCGTGGCGTGGTCTACGGGGTGGCCAGCAGCAAGGTGCTCGACACCGTTCGCGCCATGGTTCCGGTCCTCGAGCAGTTGTCCTTCGACGAGGCCTTTGGCGAGCCGGCCGAGCTCGCCGGAGCCGACGCCGACGACGTCCGCGTGTTCTGCGAGGAACTGCGCGCCAGGGTGCGCGCCGAGACGGGACTGGTGGCCTCCGTCGGCGCTGGTTCCGGCAAGCAGCTCGCCAAGATCGCCTCCGGTCTGGCCAAGCCGGACGGCATCCGCGTCGTCCGCCGTGAGGAGGAGCAGGCGCTGCTGGCCGGGCTGCCGGTGCGCCGGTTGTGGGGCATCGGACCGGTCGCCGAGGAGCGGCTGCATCGGCTCGGAGTCGACACCGTGGGCGCGCTGGCGGCGTTGAACGCCTCGGAGGTCGCCGACATCCTCGGCGCCACCGTGGGACCCGCGCTGCACCTGCTCGCCAGGGGCGTCGACGACCGGCCCGTTGCGGAACGGTTGAGCGCCAAGCAAATCAGCGCCGAGTCGACCTTCGCGACCGACCTGAACACGCTCGACCAGCTGCGCGAGGCGACGGGTCCGATCGGGGAGCACGCCCACGCGCGGCTGATGCGCGACGGCCGGGGGGCGCGCACCGTCACCGTGAAGCTGAAGCGCTCCGACATGAGCACCCTGACCAGATCGGCCACCCTGCCATACGCCACCGCGGACCCGGCCACGTTGATCGGCACCGCGCACCGGCTACTGCTCGACCCGGTGGAGATTGGGCCGGTGCGGCTGCTCGGGGTGGGTTTCTCCGGACTGTCCGACGTGCTGCAGGAGTCGTTGTTCCCCGACCTGGAGCAGACGTTGGAGGCGTCCGTCGGCCTGCAGGCAGGTCCGGTGGCCGCGGTCAACGAGCCTGCCGACGTGGCCTGGCGCATCGGCGACGACGTCACCCACAGCCGATTTGGCCACGGCTGGGTCCAAGGCGCTGGGCACGGGGTGATGACGGCGCGCTTCGAGACCCGTGCCAGCGGGCCTGGGCAGGCGCACACGCTCGCCCTCGACAGCCCCGAGGTCGCCAGGGCGAACCCGGTGGACAGCCTGGACTGGCCGGAGTACGTCGCCGCGATGGCCGAGGCGGAGTGATCACCGCACCGCGGCGGGGCGGACCTCGGGTACGTCGCTCCATCGCGCGAAGACCTCGGCGACCGGCTGGCCGGCGGTCAGCGCCGCCGCCAACAGCACGCGGGATTGCGGCGGCGGCAACGTCGCCGCGACCACCGCGCCCGCGTCGACCAGCATTCGCCCCGGCCCGTACCCGACGGTGACGCGGGCGCCGGGCACCCTGCTGGAGAGCACCACGGCCACGCCGGCCGCGCACGCGCGGCGTACACCCTCGATCACCGCATGGGCGGCGTTGCCCGAGCCGAGGGTCTCCAGGACGACGCCGCGGGCCCCGGCCGCGACGCAGGCGTCCAGCGCCACCGCGTCGCTACCCGCGTAGGTCGCCACGACGTCGACCCGGGGCGCCGTCGCCGCGATCACCTCGCCGAGCGACGGCCGTCGGCGCGGTCCGGGCGTCACGTCGACGCCGACGAAGCCGGCGCCGGTCTTGGTGAGTCCCAACGGTTGCCAGATCGTGCCGGCCAAGGTCACGACCACCCCGATGCCCCTGGCGTCGGGGTTCGCCGCCAGCGTCACGGCGTCGTGGAGGTTGGCCGGACCGTCCGCGTCCTCGGCGTCGGCGCTACGCATCGCCCCGGTGAGCACGACGGGCAGGTCACCGTGGTGGGTCAACTCCAGCCACAGCGCGGTCTCCTCCATCGTGTCGGTGCCGTGGGTGATCACCACACCGTCGGCGCCGGCCCGGGCCGCCGAGGCCACCGCGGCGCGCATCCGGTCCCAGTCCGCGGGCTGCACCTGCGAACTGTCCACGGCCATCAGGTCAACCACGTCGACGTCGACGCCGGTGTGCAGGCCCGCCGTCAGGTCGTCACCGGTCTGCGTGGGCCGTGCCACGCCGTCGGCGCCGGTGCTGGTGGCGATGGTGCCGCCCGTGGTGACGACGACGACGCGGCTCATCCGGTGACGGCCCGCGGGCACGCTTGCATCATGCGGCGATCATTCCCCATCGGCTCTTTGGGATGATGGGGGAGTGACTGACGAATCAACGGGATCGACGGAGTCCGCGACCGCGGGCGACGACACCGCCGCACCGCCGCGGCGGCGGCGCCTGCGCCTGTTGATCTCGGTCGCCTCCGTCGTACTGCTTCTCGACGTGGTGACGAAGGTGCTGGCCGTCAGGTTGCTGACGCCGCAACAGCCGGTGTCGATCATCGGCGACACGGTGACGTGGACGCTGGTGCGCAACTCCGGGGCCGCGTTCTCGATGGGCACCAGCTACACCTGGGTGTTGACCCTGGTCGCCTCCGCCGTCGTCGTCGGCATCATCTGGATGGGCCGCCGTCTGGTCTCGCCGTGGTGGGCGCTGGGGCTCGGCATGATCCTCGGCGGCGCGCTCGGCAACCTCGTCGACCGCTTCTTCCGTTCTCCTGGGCCGCTGCGCGGGCACGTCGTGGACTTCCTGTCGATCGGGTGGTGGCCGGTGTTCAACGTCGCCGACCCGGCGGTCGTGGGTGGGGCGATTCTGTTGGTGGCGCTGTCGCTGTTCGGGTTCGACTTCGATACCGAGGGGAGGCGCCAGCCGGACCGAGCATCGGATACCGAGGGGAGGCGCCAGCCGGACCGAGCATCGGATACCGAGGGGAGGCGCCAGCCGGACCGAGCATCGGATACCGAGGAGCCCGAGAGGACCACCGCAGGCCCGGTGACCGAAGCCGATACCGAGAGGGACTGATGACGACCCGGTCCATGCCGGTGCCGGAGGGTCTGGCGGGCATGCGCGTCGACGCCGGTGTGGCCCGGCTCCTCGGGTTGTCCCGCACCATCGCGGCGACGATGGCCGAAGACGGCGGCGTCGAATTGGACGGCAGCCCCGTCGGCAAGTCCGACCGCCTCGTCGCGGGCGCGTGGCTCGAGGTGCGACTGCCGGAACCAGCTGCGCCCCTTGACAATCCGCCGGTCGACATCGAGGGCATGGACATCCTCTACGCCGATGACGACATCGTCGCCGTCGACAAGCCCGCCGGGGTGGCCGCGCACGCGTCGGTCGGGTGGACGGGTCCGACCGTGCTGGGCGGGCTGGCGGCGGCGGGCTTTCGGATCACGACCTCCGGCGTGCCGGAGCGCAAGGGCATCGTGCAGCGTCTCGACGTCGGCACCTCCGGGGTGATGGTGGTGGCGATCTCCGAGCATGCGTACACGGTGCTCAAGCGGGCCTTCAAGGAACGGACGGTCGAGAAGCGGTACAGCGCGCTGGTGCAGGGCCATCCCGATCCGTCCAGCGGCACCATCGACGCGCCCATCGGACGGCACCGCAGCAACGACTGGAAGTTCACGGTCAGCGAGGGCGGCAGGCACAGCGTCACCCACTACGACACCGTGGAGGCCTTCGCTGCCGCCAGCCTGCTCGACGTGCACCTGGAGACCGGGCGCACGCATCAGATCCGGGTCCACTTCTCGGCGCTGCATCACCCGTGCTGCGGTGACCTCACCTATGGCGCCGACCCGACCCTGGCCAAGCGGCTCGGTTTGGAACGGCAGTGGTTGCACGCCCGCCAGCTGGCGTTCGCCCACCCCGCCGACGGCCGCCGCGTCGAGATCACCAGCCCGTACCCGGCCGATCTCCAACACGCGCTGGACGTGCTGCGGCATCACGACTCGTGAGTGACGGCTCGATCGCCGAATCACGCAGGCGTACCGGCTTGTTCGCCGGTGTCGGCGCCTACGTCTGGTGGGGGTTGTGCCCCGGGTTCTTTCCACTGCTGTTGCCGGCCGGTTCGCTGGAGGTGCTCGCACACCGCATCGTGTGGAGCGCAGTGTGCCTGTGCGCGGTGCTGGCGGTCGCGGGTCGGTTCGGGGACTTGCGGACGCTCGGGGGTCGCACGTGGCTGCTGTTGCTCGGGGCCTCGGCGCTCATCTCGGTGAACTGGGGCATCTACATCTGGGCGGCCACCAACGGTCACGTCGTCGACGCGGCACTCGGCTACTTCGTGACACCGCTGGTCACGGTGGCGTTGGGCGTCGTGGTGTTTCGGGAGCGCATCGGGCGGTGGCAGCTGGTGGCCATCGGCTTGGCCGTGACGGCCGTCGTGGTCTTGACCGCCGAGGTGGGCTCCCCGCCGTACGTCGCGGTCGGACTGGCCGTGTCGTTCGCGTTGTACGGCTTGGTGAAGAAGGTGGTGGTCGCCGACCCGCGGGTGAGCGTCGCCGTCGAGACCTTGCTCGCACTGCCGCTGGCCGTCGGCTATCTGGTCGTCCTCCAGATCCTGGGGCAGGGCCACGTCGTCGGCTACGGCACGGGCCACGCCGCGTTGCTTGTCCTGGCGGGGCCGGTGACGGCGATACCGCTGCTGTTGTTCGCCGCGGGCGCCCAACGTCTGCCGATGGTGACGATGGGCCTGCTGTTCTACCTGAACCCGGCGTTGCAGATGTGCTGGGGCGTGCTCGTCGCCCACGAACCGATGCCGATCGGTCGGTGGGTCGGGTTCGGGCTGATCTGGCTGGCGCTCGCGGTGTTCACCGCCGACGCGGCCCGTCGCGCCAGGACGTTGCCGGGCGAACCCGATGTGGTGAGCCCGTCGACGTAGGTGGCCTCTTGGCCACACTCCAGTGACGGGACCGGTCCGGCCGGAGCGGTCGCGCCATCACGGCGCGATGGACGACGAGATGTCGTGAAAGCCCGGTCGGTCAGGGGCTTTCCGATCATGCCCCACGGCGCGGCGGCCGCCCGCCTCGGCCACCCGCCGCGGAGCGATCGGCCCTCCGCGCGACGCCGGATGGTCGACCACCGTGCCGCCAGGTCGCGACGGGCCAACGATTGACCAGCTGACAGCTATGCCATAAAGTTTGCCAGCATGACCCAGCGCGACGACCGGTCGACCGTGGTGGCGCGCAGGCGCGGACGTCCCGTCAACTCCGATTCGGTGGAGACGCGCAATCGCATCCTTCGAGCGGCCCGACAGGTGGTCAACGAGCGCGGTTATCAGGCGACGACGTTCCAGGCGATCGCGGTGGCGGCGGATCTGAGCCGCCCCACCCTGCACTACTACTTCGCGTCCCGCGAGGAGATCTACCAGTGCCTGGTGGTCGAGGCAGGCGCCGTCGTCGCCGAACTCGTCGAGCAGGCGCGGCGGCCGGCAACCCTGACCGAGCAGTTCGCCGCCCTCGTCTCGGCGCTGCGGCACGTCGACGCCCGCGACCGCTCGCAGGTCGCGTTCATCGTCACCGCCCGGTTGGAATCGGCCAGGAACCCCGAGCTGCGCCCGTACGCGAGCACCGGAATCCGTGACTGCTTGATGGAACTGGTGAGTAACGCGCGCGCCCGCGGCGAACTCGCCGACGGCGTCGAGGTCACCCCGGTCGTCGACGTGCTGCACGCACTGCTGCTGGGAATCGTCTTCTACGCGGGCTTCGTCGACGACGTGTCCGACCTGTCCGCGATCACCACCGAGTTGGACCGCCTGGTGGTGCACGGACTGGGCCGGTGTGGCGCGGCGCCGGCGACTCGTCACGACACGACCGACGACACGCCGAGCGCCGTCGGGGGGCGGCCATAGACTGGCGGCCCTATGGTCGATCAGTCTGCTCCCCGGGCCAGCGCTGCTGGCAAGTCGTTCGTGCATCTGCACAATCACACCGAGTACTCCATGCTCGACGGGGCGGCGAAGGTCAAGCCCATGTTCGCCGAGGCGGAGCGGCTCGGCATGTCTGCCATCGGCATGACCGACCACGGAAACATGTTCGGCGCCAGCGAGTTCTACAACGCCGCGACGGCTGCCGGCATCACACCGATCATCGGGGTCGAGGCCTACATCGCGCCAGGCTCCCGCTTCGACACCAAGCGTGTGCTCTGGGGTGACCCCAGCCAGAAGTCCGACGACGTCTCGGGCAGCGGCGCCTACACCCACATGACCATGGTCGCGGAGAACGCCACGGGTCTGCGCAACCTGTTCAAGCTGTCGTCGCTGGCCTCGTTCGAGGGTCAGCTCGGCAAGTGGTCGCGGATGGACGCCGAGATCATCGCCGAACACGCCGAGGGCATCATCGCCACCACGGGGTGTCCGTCGGGCGAGGTGCAGACCAGGCTGCGGTTGGGCCACTATGAGGAAGCGACGGCTGCAGCTGCTAAGTGGCAGGAGATCTTCGGCAAGGAGAACTTCTTCCTGGAGTTGATGGACCACGGCCTGGACATCGAACGCCGCGTCCGTGAGGGTCTGCTCGAGGTCGGCCGCACGCTGAACATCCCACCGCTGGCCACCAACGACTGCCATTACGTCACCAGGGATGCCTCGCGCAACCACGAGGCGTTGCTGTGCGTCCAGACGGGCAAGACCCTCTCGGATCCGACGCGCTTCAAGTTCGACGGCGACGGTTACTACCTCAAGTCGGCGCAGGAGATGCGGGCGCTGTGGGACGACGAGGTGCCCGGTGCCTGTGATTCGACGTTGCTGATCGCCGAGCGGGTGCAGTCCTACGCCGACGTGTGGGCGCCCAAGGACCGGATGCCGATCTTCCCGGTGCCCGAGGGCCACGACCAGGGGTCGTGGTTGACCCACGAGGTCACCGAGGGGCTGAAGCGCCGGTTCAAGGGCGCGCCCGTCCCGCAGGCGTACACCGACAGGGCCATGTTCGAGATCAAGGTCATCTGCGACAAGGGCTTTCCGTCGTACTTCCTGATCGTCGCCGACCTCATCAACTACGCCAAGTCCGTCGACATCCGGGTGGGCCCGGGCCGCGGGTCGGCCGCAGGCTCGCTGGTGGCCTACGCGATGGGCATCACCAACATCGACCCGATTCCGCACGGCCTGCTCTTCGAGCGGTTCCTCAACCCCGAACGTCCGTCGGCTCCCGACATCGACATCGACTTCGACGACCGCCGCCGCGGCGAGATGCTGCGCTACGCGGCCAACCGGTGGGGCAGTGACCGGGTGGCCCAGGTCATCACCTTCGGCACCATCAAGACGAAGGCCGCACTGAAGGACTCGGCTCGCGTCAACTACGGCCAGCCGGGCTTCGCGATCGCCGACCGGATCACCAAGGCGCTGCCGCCGCCCATCATGGCCAAGGACATCCCGCTCTCGGGCATCACCGATCCGACCCACGAGCGGTACAAGGAGGCCGCCGAGGTCCGCGCACTGCTCGACACCGACCCCGACGTGCGGGCCATCTACGAGACCGCGCGTGGCTTGGAGGGTCTGGTCCGCAACGCCGGCGTGCACGCCTGCGCGGTGATCATGAGCTCCGAGCCGCTGATCGAGGCGATCCCCCTGTGGCGGCGCCCGCAGGACGGCGCCGTCATCAGCGGGTGGGACTATCCGTCGTGTGAGGCCATCGGTCTGCTGAAGATGGACTTCCTCGGCCTGCGGAACCTGACGATCATCGGCGACTGCATCGACAACATCAAGGCCAACCGGGGGATCGACCTCGACCTGGAGTCCTTGGAGCTCGACGACCCCAAGGCCTACGAGTTGCTGGGCCGCGGCGACACGCTCGGGGTGTTCCAGCTCGACGGCGGGCCGATGCGAGATCTGTTGCGCCGCATGCAACCCACGGAGTTCAACGACATCGTCGCCGTGCTCGCGCTGTACCGGCCCGGCCCGATGGGCATGAACGCGCACAACGACTACGCCGACCGCAAGAACGGCCGGCAGGCGATCAAGCCCATCCACCCGGAACTGGAGGAGCCCCTCAAGGAGATCCTCTCCGAGACCTACGGCCTGATCGTCTACCAAGAGCAGATCATGTTCATCGCCCAGAAGGTCGCCGGCTACTCGATGGGCAAGGCCGACGCGCTGCGAAAGGCCATGGGCAAGAAGAAGCTCGAGGTCCTCGAGGCCGAGTACAAGGGTTTCCGCGAGGGCATGACGGCCAACGGATTCTCCGAGGCTGCGGTGAAGGCGCTGTGGGACACCATCCTCCCGTTCGCCGGCTACGCGTTCAACAAGTCGCACGCCGCCGGGTACGGGCTGGTGTCGTACTGGACGGCCTACCTCAAGGCCAACTTCCAGGCCGAGTACATGGCCGGTCTGCTCACCTCGGTCGGCGACGACAAGGACAAGGCCGCCGTGTACCTGGCCGACTGCCGCCGCCTCGGCATCACCGTGCTGCCGCCGGACGTCAACGAGTCCGTGGTCAACTTCGCCTCGGTGGGCGAGGACATCCGCTTCGGCCTCGGTGCGGTGCGCAACGTCGGTGCCAACGTGGTCACCTCGCTGATCAACACGCGCGACGAGAAGGGCAAGTACACCGACTTCTCGGACTACCTCAACAAGATCGACGTCACCGCCTGCAACAAGAAGGTGACGGAGTCCTTGGTCAAGGCCGGGGCGTTCGACTCGCTCGGGCATCCCCGCAAGGGCTTGTTCCTGATCCACACCGACGCGGTCGACTCCGTGCTGGGCACCAAGAAGGCCGAGGCGATGGGTCAGTTCGACCTCTTCGGCGGGGGAGACGGATCCGATGCCGACGCCGGCGGTTCGGTGTTCGCGATCAAGGTGCCCGACGAGGAGTGGGAGGACAAGCACAAGCTGGCGCTCGAGCGGGAGATGCTGGGGCTGTACGTGTCCGGCCACCCGCTCAACGGCATCGCGCACCTGCTGTCGGCACAGGTGGACACCCACATCCCGGCGATCCTCAACGGGGACGTGGCCAACGATTCGCAGGTGCGGGTCGGCGGCATCCTGGCGTCGGTCAACCGGCGGGTCAACAAGAACGGAATGCCCTGGGCCTCAGCTCAATTGGAGGATCTCACCGGCGGCATCGAGGTGATGTTCTTCCCTCACACGTACTCGACCTTCGGCGCCGAGATCGCCGACGACACCGTCGTCGTCGTCAGCGGCAAGGTCAACTCGCGTGACGACCGGCTGTCACTGATCGCCAACGACCTCGTCGTCCCGGACTTCTCCAACGCCCAGGCCGACCGTCCGGTGGCGGTGAGCCTGCCCACCCGGCAGTGCACCGTCGAGAAGGTGGTCGCCCTCAAGCAGGTGCTCGCCAATCACCCCGGCACGTCCCAGGTGCGGTTGCGGTTGATCAGCGGTGACCGCATCACCACCCTCGAACTGGACCAGGCGCTACGCGTCACGCCGTCGTCGGCGTTGATGGGCGATCTCAAGGCGCTGCTGGGCCCCGGCTGCCTCGGCGGCTAGCGCAACACGTTCACCGCGCGGGCGATCACCAGGGCGATGGTGGTCGTCGACACCAGGGCCTGCAGCGTCATCATGCCCTTGGCCCAGCGGGCCAGCGGCATCGTGTCGGTGGGGGAGAACGCGACCACGTTGGTGAAGCTGACGTAGAGGTAGTCCACGAAGGTGGGGCGCCAGTCGGGTCTCGCCTTGCTCGGATCGGTCATCTGCGGAAACAGGAAGTCCGGGTAGGGCTGCTCGCCCGAACGTCGCGCGAACGGCCCGCCGCGATCCAGCTCCCAGAACCAGATGCCGAATGCGATGACGTTGGTGACGAAGATCGCCGCACCGCCGCCGAGTAGCACGGCCGCGTCGTTGCTGACCTCGCCGCCGAGGATCCGTCTGGCCAGCACGACGGCCGACGCGCAGTTGTCGACGGTGATGGCGGCGGTGAGGATCAGGCTGGCCCACCGGCCCACGGTGGTGCGCCGGGACATGCGCATCGGGTTGACGACCAGGGTCACCACGACCAGCAGCAGTTCCATGCCGATCAGGGGCCATCGGGGCAGGACGGTGTACTGCACCGGGATGGCGTGCTGAATCACGATGGCGGCCACGATGGCGATCAGCACCGGCCAGCGGTTCTCGGGGTCGCCGGGCCGCAACCACGACGGAACGGCGTGCTCGGCGCCGCCCGCGAGGCGCTCGGCGCGCCGGACGAAGTCCTGGACTTCCTGCGGTCGGTCGTCGCCACCGTGCGCGTCTTGGCCCATCAGAACAGTGTGTGGGCCACGATGGAGGAATGAGCCACGACACGACTGTCGATTCCCTGCACGTCAGCCAGTGGGTCGACGCGGACGCCGCGGAAGTCTACGAATTCGCCGCCGACCCCGCCAACCTCGGCCGGTGGGCGGCCGGTCTCGCCGATCCGCAGCTCGCCACGGCCGAGGTGCGGTTCGTCGAGCCCAACGCGTTCGGGGTACTGGACCACGTGGTGACGCTGCCCGACGGGACGCGCTTCTACAACCCGATGCGGGTGATTCCGGCGGGCCTGGACCGGCGGGGGTGCGAGGTCGTGTTCACGGTGCGTCGCGTCGACGGCGTGACCGACGAGCAGTTCGCCTCCGACGCGGCGGCGGTGGCAGCGGACCTGGCGACGCTACGCAGCCTGGTCGAGAAGGACGGTTAGGCGTCCGAGGAGCGGATCAGCACCTGTGCCAGCCAGACGACGACCGCAGCGGCGGTGCCACCGAGCACGGCGGGTGCGGCGCTGGCGGTCATGCCGCCGACGACGAGGAACACCACCGCGCCGACCGCGAGGGCCACCAGCTTGTAGGCAGGCCACGGGACGCCGGCGATGTGAACTTCCGATGGCGTGGTCATGTCACCACGATAGCTCGTAAACGAGGTTTCGGGTAGCCGAAACTTCGAGTGTGGCCGTGTGTGCCCGTACGGAGCCAAACCCGTTTCTCCTGCCCGGTGGGGTAGTGGCACCATTGATCGGTGTCCGCCGAACTGAGTCAGACCTCTCGCCGTCCCGCGCCGCTCGGCGCCTCGGACATCGACGAGGCGGCTCTGCGAATTTCCGGCGTGGTGAGCCGGACTCCACTGGAGTACGGCGACCGGCTCTCGGCGATCACCGGCCTCGAGGTGTACCTCAAGCGTGAGGACCTGCAATCGGTACGCAGCTACAAGCTGCGCGGTGCCTACAACCTGTTGATGCAACTACCGCCCGACCAGCTCGCGGCGGGCGTTGTGTGCGCGTCGGCGGGCAACCACGCCCAGGGCTTCGCGAAGGCGTGCCGCTCGATGGGCGTGCACGGCCGGGTGTACGTGCCCGCCAAGACTCCCAAGCAGAAGCGCGACCGGATCCGCTACCACGGCGGCGACTTCATCGAGCTGATCGTCGGCGGCGCCACGTTCGACGTAGCCGCGGCGGCCGCACTCGCCGACGTCGAGCGGACCGGTGCCACGCTGGTGCCGCCGTATGACGACCTGCGCACCATGGCCGGTCAGGGCACCATCGCCGTGGAGATCCTCCAGCAGCTGGAGGCCGAGCCCGACCTGGTCATCGTGCCCGTCGGCGGTGGCGGCTGCATCAGCGGCATCACCACCTACCTGGCCGAACGCACGGTCAAGACCTCGGTGCTCGGCGTCGAACCGGCCGGTGCGGCCTCGATGCTCGCGGCGCTGGCGACCGGCGAGCCCGTGACGCTGGACCACGTCGACCAGTTCGTCGACGGCGCCGCCGTCGCCCGCGCCGGCGCGCTCCCGTACGCGGTGCTGTCGGCGGCCGGCGACATGGTGTCGATCACGTCGGTCGACGAGGGTGCGGTGTGCACCGCGATGCTGGATCTCTATCAGAACGAGGGCATCATCGCCGAGCCTGCCGGCGCGCTGTCGGTGGCGGCGCTGATGGAGGCGTGCACCGAGGGCACCGTGGAGCCGGGGTCGACCGTCGTGTGTCTGATCTCCGGCGGCAACAACGACGTGTCCCGCTACAACGAGGTGCTCGAGCGGTCCCTGGTGCACCTCGGCCTCAAGCATTACTTCCTGGTCGACTTTCCGCAGGAACCGGGCGCTCTGCGGCGATTCCTCGACGAGGTGCTCGGCCCCGGCGACGACGTCACCCTGTTCGAGTACGTCAAGCGCAACAACCGCGAGACCGGTGAGGCACTCGTCGGGGTGGAACTCGGTTCGGCGGCGGGGTATGACGGCTTGATGGAGCGGATGCGCAGCTCCGACATGCACGTCGAGGCACTCGAACCCGGCTCCCCGGCGTACCGCTACCTGACGTGAGCCGCCGACCACCGGTCAGCTGAACACGCCGATCCCGATGAGGATGGCGCCGACGACGCCGACGAACATGCCCGCCTGCCGTCGCGTGCGCTTGCGAATCCAGGTGCTCGTGTTCTGCACCCAGACGCGGGTCCTCTCCGGCGCCACGATGAAGCTCAGCAGCGGGATCGACGCTCCCGCCCCGGCCAGCAGCAGGAAGGTCAGCAATGCCAAGGCCTGCTCGAGCGCGGGTGCCTTGGAGGCGATGATGATCGCCAGCAGGACGAAGTAGTCGATGCTCGGCATGGCCGTGGCCGCTCCGATGGAGGCCGACAGCGCCGAGGATTCGCCCTTGAGGAAGCGCCGGACCCGGCGGAGCACCAGCGCGCGCCGACTCGTCGGCAGCGGCGCGGCGTCGGCGACGGGCGCATCCTCGGCACCGCCGGTCTGCGGAACCTTCTGCCGGGTGAACCGGTCCAGCGGGATGTTGGAGGCCAGCACCGCGGCCAGGAGCAGCAACACCACACCGAACGCGATCTGCAGCGGCGCCGGGCTGATGTCGCTGTGGCCGAAGAAGCTGTGGTGGAACACGAACAAGACCGTGAATCCCACGGTGAGGCTGATCGTCAGGCCCGTGAGCTGGAACACGATCAGATGCCGGATGGGACGCGGCCTCGTCAGCAGGAGCGCGATCAACCCGAGGCGGGTGGGCTCGATGCTCACCGTGAGGCCGAGCAGAATTACCGTCGTCCACACCAGCGGGAACGTACCGTCTCGCACTCGGGGTTAGCAACTCGTGTCACCCGGCGCGAGCAACGTCCTCGAGCAGATCCGCGGCCGTCGTGACGCTCTCCGACGGCCGGCTCATCCGGTCGGCGACGAGTCGTGCCCGCTCGGAGGTGTTGCGGTCCAACACCGTTCGCAGGTCGGCGAGCAACGACTCGCGGGTGGTCGTCGACAACCGGCGGTACGTGCCGACGCCGAGGCGTTCGACCTGCTTGCCCCACAGCGGCTGTTCGGCGGCCACCCACAACACCAGGGTGGGGACGCCGGCGCGCAGCCCGGCAGCCGTCGTGCCCGCTCCGCCGTGGTGGACGACGGCGCGGCACCTCGGAAACACCGCGGCATGGTTGACGGCGGTGACGACCTTGACGGCGTCGGTGGTGGCGACCTCGTCGGACGCCGACGATCCGGCACAGATCAGCGCTCGCGTGCCGAGCGTGGCGCAAACGTCGCGGATGAGACCCATCGTCGTGGTGAAGTGGTCGACGGGCATGCTGCCGAACCCGAAGTAGACGGGCGGGGCACCCGACGCGATCCAGGACTCGACGTCGCCGTCGACCGCGGTGGGCAGCTGCAGTGTCATCGACCCGATGAGGGGGCGGCGGCGCGCGTCCCACTCCTGCGCCAACGCGGGAAAGAACACCGGATCGTAGGCCTGGAGCTCCAGGGCGCCACGGCCCACGATGCGCCCCACCGGCCGAGTGCTCGCCGGCGGCAGTCCCAGCAGCTGCCGCTGCCGGCGCTCGGCGGGTCTGAGCAGCTGCCAGTGCATCCACTCACCGGCGGCGTACGCGCCGCGGACCACCCTCGCCGGAAGTCGAACCGGCATCACGGCGGTGTTGGCGCGGACGGGGAAGTAGTGCACTTCGGCC
The DNA here is from genome assembly GCF_025823185.1 of Mycobacterium yunnanensis. Taxonomy (GTDB): domain Bacteria; phylum Actinomycetota; class Actinomycetes; order Mycobacteriales; family Mycobacteriaceae; genus Mycobacterium; species Mycobacterium yunnanensis. The sequence continues at coordinate 69,374 of NZ_JACKVK010000011.1, read as the reverse complement.
ATGGGGACGCCGAGGGCCTCGGTGACGTTGCCCGCAATCTCCTGGTACGCGGTGCCGGTGACCACCACGTCGGCGCCCGCGGCGAGTGAGGACAGCGTGTTGCTCATCTCGTCCCAGCCGCGGGTGGCGGCGGCGCGGGCCTTGGTCAGCGCTCGGAGTGGGTTGCCCAGCCGTAGCCAGTCCGCCGGGGTGGCGGCCGTGAGGGCGTCGGGTCGTTCGAAGACGTCACCGCGAAGCTGCTGTTGGGAGTCGGGGCCGTAGGCGACCGCAGGGAGGCCGACGGATTCGACGAAGCCGACCAGGTTCGGGGGTACCGCCGTCGCCACGTCGTGTCCGCGACGCTGCAATTCCAACGCCAGTGCCGCGCACGGTTCGACGTCACCCCGGGTGCCGTGGATGGCGACCACGAACGTCAAGCGCGGCCGGGACACTGGCAGTTCGGCGCTCACGTCGACAGACCCTATACTCGTCCGGCGCAACCGCGGCGTCGAGCACGGGTCGCGAACACCGAGAGTCGGGGGCCAGTTGTCGAGCACCGCAGTCAGCGCAGGCCCCGGCCGTCGCCGCCACGTGACGTTCGTGCTGCTGCTGGTCGTGTGGATGGCCCTGCTGGTGGCCATCGCCACGACGGTCGTGCCCAACGGCTACTTCTACTCGTACTTCTCGGTCGACTACTCACATGGGTTCATCCGACGCGGGCTCGCCGGCGAGGTCGTGACGTGGTTTCCGCGGGACCACTACTTCGCCGCGCTGGCCATACTGAGGTGGGTCCTGACGGGGGCATTCAGCCTCGGCCTCGCGCTGCTCGTGTGGGCGGTGCTGGGCCGCGGTGTTCGTTCGCAGCGAAAGCTGCTCCTGGCGCTGCTGATTCCGGTCCTACCGTTCGGGTTTGCCTTCGGTCTGTTCTCGGCGCGTACCGACTTGTTGGGCGCCGCAGCGCTTGCCGCGTTCGCGGTGTCGCTGACGGCGGTGACCGGTCGCCGTTACACCGTCATCCTCAGCGCAGCCCACGGTGTGGTGCTGGCGGTGTTGACCCTGGCCCACGAGGCCACCCCGTTCCTCTTCGCGCTGGGTGCGGTGGCCGCGCTCGCCGTACTCGCACCAGGGCTCGGCAACGGAGTCTTCCGGCTGTGTTCGGTGCTCAGTGTGGGGCCGGGGCTCGCGACCGCGTTGGCGGTGACGGTGTTTGGTGCGCGAGGCATGTCGCAGGCGTTGTGCCAATCGGTGCCGCACGGGCCGATGAACCATCCCATCGCCGGTCACCTCACGCCCGCTCAGATCCTGCAGGGTGTCCGCTACGAGGTCGACTACCACGACTGGATGTGCCGCGCCATCCTCCCGCTGTTCGACCAGAGTTTCGGCGATGCACTGCACTTCGTCTTCGGCATCGGCCCGGTGGCGCTGGCCGGCTCGACGATCTTCGGGATCGCGGTGTTCGCCGCCGCGATGTATCTCATCGCCCAGGCCTCGGGCGTGCCGGTACGGCGCTTCCTGGACGTCCTGCTGACGCAGAAGGTGGCCGTCGCCCTCGCGCTGGGGTTGTTCCTTCCGGTGTTCCTCACCGGGGTGGACTGGATCCGCTGGTGGACGACCATCGCCTACAACCTCGGAATCGTCTACGTGCTGTATGCGGCTCGGCAACCCGAGATGGGCGAACCGCCGACGCGACGGTCGGTCAGAATCGTTGCGGTGGCCGGGATTGCGCTCGCGCTGCTCCCCGTCGGCGTCATTCCCGTCTTCGGTGCGCCCACCCCGATGTAGCAGCGGTGCTCTAGCTCGTCCGGACTACGGCGAAGGACTGCTTCGGCAGCGTCGTGGAGTCGCCGACCGCTGCGTCGGCCGAGGACAGCACCCCCTCGCCGCGCACCGGAACGGTCACCGAGTCGTCGCCGAGGTTGCAGACGATGGTGAGCGTCCCGCGGTGCAGGGCGATCCAGCGCTGCTCCTCGTCGTAGTCGACCGTCATGTGGTCGAGCCACGGGTCGGCCAGGTCGGGCTCGCGGTGACGCAGCTCGATGAGCGCGCGGTACAGCTGCAGCATGCGAGCGTGGTCGCCGGTGTCCACCTCGTCCCACTTCAGCTTGGACCGCTGGAACGTCTCGGGGTCCTGGGGATCGGGGATTTCGTCGGCGTCCCAACCATGTTCGGCGAACTCCGCCTTGCGGCCCTCGGCGGTCGCACGTGCGAGCTCCGGCTCCGGGTGCGAGGTGAAGAACTGGAAGGGGCTCGAGGACGCCCACTCCTCGCCCATGAACAGCATCGCGGTGTACGGGGAGGTCAGCACCAGCGCCGCCTTGACGGCGAGCTGGCCGTACGTCAGGTTCTGCGAGGGCCGGTCGCCGACGGCGCGATTGCCCACCTGGTCGTGGTCGGAGGTGTAGGCCAATAGGCGGGTGGCGGGGATGGTTGCGGTGTCCAACGGCCGACCGTGGCGGCGGTGCCGGAACGACGAGTACGTCCCGGCGTGAAAGTAGCCGTGCTTCAACGTGTTCGCGAGCGATTCCAGGGAGCCGAAGTCGGAGTAGTACCCCTGCCGCTCACCGGAGACCGCGGTGTGGATGGCGTGGTGGATGTCGTCGTCCCACTGCGCGGTCATGCCGTATCCGCCACGGTCGCGCGGGGTGATGAGGCGCGGATCGTTGAGGTCGCTCTCGGCGATCAACGACAGCGGCCGCCCCAACTGTTCGGCCAGCGCGTCGGTGTCGCTCGACATCTCCTCGAGGATGTGGAAGGCGGTGTGGTCGGCCAGCGCGTGCACCGCGTCCAGCCGCAGACCGTCGGCGTGGAAGTCCCGCATCCAGCGCAGCGCACAGTCGAGGATGTATTGGCGCACCTCGTCGGAATCGGCGTCGGAGACGTTGACGCCCTGACCCCACCCGGTGTTGGCCTCGGTCAGGTAGGGCCCGTACTTGGGCAGGTAGTTGCCCGACGGGCCGAGGTGGTTGAACACGGCGTCGATCAGGATGCCCAGCCCGCGGGCGTGGCAGGCGTCGACCAGACGTGCCAAACCGTCTGGGCCGCCGTAGCTCTCCTGCACGCTGTACCAGAGCACGCCGTCGTAGCCCCAGCCGTGGGTGCCGCTGAAGGAGTTGACGGGCATCAGCTCGACGAGGTCGACGCCGAGGTCGACGAGGTAGTCGAGCTTCTCGACGGCCGAGTCGAACGTACCGCCGGGGGTGAACGTGCCGACATGCAGCTCGTAGATCACCGCACCTTCGATCGACTTGCCCGCCCAGTCGGAGTCGGTCCACGTCACCGACGACGGGTCCCACAGCTGAGACCGCTCGTGCACGCCGTCCGGCTGGCGCGGCGAGCGAGGGTCGGGCAGCACGGTGTCGTCGTCGTCGAGGACGAAGCCGTAGCGCGCGTCGGCGGGAGCGTCGACGGTAGCCCGCCACCACCCGTCGTCGGAGCGCGTCATGGGGTGCAGCGTGCCGTCGACGTCGAGTCGGACCAGCTCGGGCAGTGGTGCCCAGACGGCGAATTCGTGATCAGGCACTGGTGCGCTCCAAGAGGACGGCGGGGAGGTTGGTGAACAGGTCGGCGGCGTCGACCCGGCCGCGCAGCGAGCGGCCGGTGAGGCGGTCGACCCACTCGCCGTCGGGCAGTGCCAATGTGGTGTCACCCCAACCGGTCTCGGCGAGCCGGACGGTCCACCGCTGGGCGGCGACGAGCACGTCGTCACCGCGTTGGAAGGCGATCAGGTGTGCGGCGGCCGCGCCGTCGGGCAACACCGGGCGGTAAGCCCCGCGCAGGTACGACTCGGGATGGTCGGCACGGGAATGCAGGGCGCCGGTGACGATGCGGATCTTGTCGTCGCCCCCCGTCGACGACGCCGCCCGCCGCGCCGCGTAGTCGACGGCCCGCCGGTTGTCGGGGTCGACCAAGCTGTCGTCCCACATTTCGGTGCCCTGGTAGACGTCGGGGATGCCGGGCACCGTCAACGACAGGAGTTTCTGCACGTTCGAGTCGCTACGCGCGTGCACGTCCACGTCGGCCACCAGGCGCGACATCTCGGCCGCCACCGCACCGTCGACGATCTCGTCGAGCCAGGCGTGGACGGCGTCCTCGAACTCGGCGTCGGGCTCGTTCCACGTCGTGTGCAGCGCCGCCTCCCGAATGGCCTTCTCCGCGTAGGCGTGCAGGCGCGAGCGCAGGTCGTCGGTCACGGTGCCGTCGACCGGCCAGACCCCGAAGGCGATCTGCCACAGGAACGCGCCGGTGTCGGCGTCCGGCGGGGGCGTGGTCCGTGCCCAGCCGTCGACCAGCTCGGTCCACCGCGAATGCACTTGGGACAGCACGCCGATTCGCGCGCGGACGTCTTCGCTGCGCTTGGTGTCGTGCGTGGAGAGCGTCACCATCGCCGACGGCCAGAAGCGGGCCCGTAGCGCGCTGGCGTGGTGGAACTCCGCAAGGCTGACGCCGTACCGCTCGGGTTCGCCGCCGACCTCGTTGAGCGAGACCAGCCGGGCGTCACGGTAGAACAGGCAGTCCTCGACCGACTTGGCGGTCACGGCGCCGCAGAGCTGCTGGATGCGGGTGGCCGGTTCGACGTGCTCGAGCGCCGCGGCGACCAGGGTCAGCGGCTCGGCCAAGGACGGCTCGGCAGAGGCGGTTTCGGCCAGCGCCGTCGGCATGATCGCGGTGAGTCCGCGGTAGTCGGAGCGGTACACCCCGATGTGGGACAGCAGGGCGGCGACGGCGTCGGGAATCTTGGGATGGTCGGCGCCGATCGAGGCGACGATCGCGCGGTGCACGCGGGCGAGCTCGCTGGCCAGCGTCCCGGTGGCGGTGTCGACCTTGAGCCGACGGATCACCGGTTCCAGCGGCTCCTCGTCACCCGCGCCGGCCGGGTCGACGAGAACGCCGCCGATTTCGCGCAGCGCGTCGTAGCCCGTGGTGCCCGCGACGGGCAGCGACGGCTCCAGCGCCTCGTCGGGGGCCAGGATCTTCTCGATGACGATCCAGGCGTCTGGTCCGGTGAGCTCCCGCAGCCATTCGAGATAGCCTGCGGGATCGGACAATCCGTCTGGGTGGTCGATGCGCAGTCCGTCGACGAGACCCTCGGTGAACCACCGCTTGACCTCGACGTGGGTGGCGTCGAAGACCTCCCTGTCCTCCTGTCGCAAGGCCGCCAACGAGGTGATGGAGAAGAATCGGCGATAGCCGCAGACGTTGTGCTTCCAGCCGATCAGCTCGTAGTGCTGCCTGCCGTAGACCTCTGCCGGTGATCCGTCGCCGGTGCCCGGGGCGACGGGCCACGTGCGGTCACCGAGGCGTAACACGTCGCCGTCGACGGCCAGGTCGTCGAGGTCGCCGTCGTCGCCCAGCACGGGCAGGACGATCTTGCCGTCGGGGTCCAACGTCCAGTCGACGTCGAAGTAGGAAGCGTAGGGGGAGTCCTTGCCGTGGGTCAGCATGTCCCACCACCACGCGTTCTGAGTGGGATCGTCGACGCCGACGTGGTTGGGCACGATGTCGACGACGAGAGTCATTCCGCGCGCGTGGACCGCCTCGGACAGTGCGTTGAATCCGTCGGCCCCGCCGAGTTCCTCGGAGACAGTGGTGGGGTCGGTCACGTCGTACCCGTGCGTGGAGCCCTTGCTCGCGGTCAGGATCGGCGACAGGTAGAGCGTCGAAACCCCAAGGTCGGCAAGGTAATCGAGTTGGTCGAGCGCATCGGCGAAGGTGAACGCCTCCCCGCTGGCGGGTCCGCGCATCTGCAGGCGGTAGGTCGAGAGGATCGTCATGATGGTCAGGCCGTCTTTCGCAGGGCGATGATGGAGCGGGCCGCGACGGTGAACGTCTCGCCGGCCTTCACCACCAGATCGCTGGTTCCGGTGGGTGTCGCCGAGTCGACTTCCGCGGTCCATTCCGCGGCGTAGTCGCCTTCCGCCGCGACGAATTCGACGGGGTCGGAGTGGGCGTTGAAACACAGCAGGAACGAGTCGTCGACGACTCGCTCGCCGCGGGCGTCGGGCGCGGGGATGGCCTCTCCGTTGAGGAACACCGCGACGCATTGGAATCCGGCGTTCCAGTCCTGCGGGGTCATCGGCACCCCGGCCGCGGTGAGCCAGGCGATGTCGCGGATCTCCTCGTCACCGCTACGAATCAGCTTGCCGTCGAAGAACCGTCGGCGCCGGAACACGGGGTGGTTCTTGCGCAGCGTGGTCACGGTGCGGGCGAAGGTCATCAGGTCGGCGTTGGTCTCGCACATCGACCAGTCCATCCAGGCGATCTCGGAGTCCTGGCAATACACGTTGTTGTTGCCGCCCTGCGTGCGGCCGATCTCGTCACCGTGGCTGATCATGGGCGTGCCCTGGCTGACCATCAGCGTGGCCAGCACGTTGCGCATCTGCTTGGCCCGCAATTCCAGGATCGCGGGATCGTCGGTCGGCCCCTCGACACCGCAGTTCCAGGACCGGTTGTGGCTCTCGCCGTCGCGGTTGTCCTCACCGTTGGCCTCGTTGTGCTTCTCGTTGTAGGACACCAGGTCCGCGAGCGTGAAACCGTCGTGCGCAGTGACGAAGTTGATGCTGGCGCTGGGCCGGCGGCCCGTCGCCTCGTAGAGGTCGGAGGATCCGGTGAGCCGTGAGGCGAATTCGTTGAGTGTCGCGGGTTCTCCCCGCCAGTAGTCACGCACAGTGTCGCGATATTGCCCATTCCACTCGGTCCACAAACCCGGGAAGTTCCCGACCTGATATCCGCCCTCGCCGATGTCCCACGGCTCGGCGATCAGCTTCACCTGACTGATCACCGGATCCTGCTGGACCAGGTCGAAGAACGCCGAGAGCCGGTCGACGTCGTAGAACTCCCGGGCCAGGGTGGAGGCCAGGTCGAATCGGAAACCGTCGACGTGCATGTCGAGCACCCAGTACCGCAGCGAATCCATGATGAGCTGCAACGAGTGTGGATGGCGCACGTTGAGACTGTTGCCGGTGCCGGTGAAGTCCTTGTACAGCCGGCTGTCGCCGTCGAGCAGCCGGTAGTAACCGGCGTTGTCGATGCCCCGGAAGTTGATCGTCGGGCCCAGGTGGTTGCCTTCGGCGGTGTGGTTGTAGACCACGTCGAGGATCACCTCGATGCCCGCCGCGTGGAAGGACCGGACCATGTTCTTGAACTCGGCCACGGCCCCGCCGGCGCTGTGGTTGGACGAGTATTGGTGGTGCGGGGCGAAGAAGCCGAAGGTGTTGTAGCCCCAGTAGTTTCGCAGCCCCAGCTCGAGCAGCCGGTGGTCGTGCATGAACTGGTGCACGGGCATGAGTTCGATCGCCGTCACGTTGAGCGACTTGAGGTGGTCGATGATCACGGGGTGGCACAACCCGGCGTACGTGCCGCGTTGATCCTCGGGGATGCCGGGGTGGGTCTGCGTCATGCCCTTGACGTGGGCCTCGTAGATCACGGTCTCGTGGTACGGGGTGTTGGGCGCTCGGTCGGAGCCCCAGTTGAAGAAGGGGTTGATGACGACGCTGACCATGGTGTGGCCAAGGGAGTCCACGCGCGGCGGCGTGCCGCCGGTGGCGAGGTCGTCGGCCTCGAGGTCGTAGGAGAAGAGGGCCTGGCTGAAGTCGAAGTCGCCGTGGAAGGACTTGCCGTACGGGTCGAGCAGCAGCTTGGAGGCGTCGCACCGCTGACCGGCGGCCGGGTCCCACGGGCCGTGCACCCGGAACCCGTAGCGCTGTCCGGGCGTGACGGCAGGCAGGTAGGCGTGCCAGACGTAACCGTCGACCTCGTCGAGGTTGATGCGTTCCTCGCTGCCGTCCTTGGCGATGAGGCACAACTCGACCTTTTCTGCCACCTCGGAGAACAGCGAGAAGTTCGTGCCCGCGCCGTCGTAGGTGGCGCCGAGCGGATAGGCCGCACCCGGCCATACGGAGGAGACCACGGTCACCACCAACCGGTGGCGAGGGCCATCTGGCGACCCAGCTCAGGAGTCATCGTGCGCATGTACGTTGCGGAGATGTGGTGAGAATCGTGATACACCAACACGTTTCCCTCCACCGCCCGGCATTCGTCCTGCCGGCAGACGGCATTGCTCATGTCGAGGGGCTTGAGCAAGGGGAACTGGGCGAGGTAGTTCAGCGTCGGGTTGCGGTCGGAGAGCACCTCGGAGCGCTTGATGCCACAGGAGACGGCGTCGCCGCCGTCGGCAAGGCAGTCGGCGGGGAAGAACGGCTTGCCGTCCTTGACCAACCACGGGGTGTCGCGCATGGCGAGGACGGGGATGTGGGCGTCGGACAGTTTCTGCCAGATGCCGAGGTAGAAGCTTGGCATGACGTCGCCATCCTTGATGTTCCATGGCCGCGTCGAGGTGGTGAAGACGTAGTCGGGGTGATCGGCGATCAGCCTCGGCATCACCTTCTGGTTCCATTCGCGACAGTTTGGATACGCCCGGTTGTCGCCCATCACGAGCGGGTTCTCCTCGGTGGTCAACGGACAACCCATCTTGAGATACGTCACCACCTTGAAGTGGTGCATGCGGCCCAGTAGATCCAGCGCGGTGATCCAATGCTCGGCGTGTGACCCGCCGGCCACGGCAATGGTTCGGGGTGCGTTCGGGTCACCGTAGGTGCAGTTGATGACGTCGACGTTGCCGAAATCGCTGATGCAGCCCTGCGTGGTGGAGATCGGCAGGTCGTCCTTGGCCTCCAGGACCGTCGGCCGCATCGGCAGCTTGGGCACCCGGGCGCCGTCGACCAAGGCGCGCGCGCCCGGGTAGTCCCTGGCGGAAAGCCCCGAGAGTTCCTTGCCGTTCTTCCGCTCGACGGTCATGTGTTCACGCCAGGTGAAGGACGTCGCCGTCAGGGCGACGCCGAGCAGCGTGACGATCGAGCCGAGCACGATGGTGGGTCGCCGCAACCGGGTGCGCAGCGGTGTCACCGGGGCCGCCTTGGGCTTCGCGGCGGCAGCTGAGGCCGCGGCAGCCGAGGCGGCGGCGCGCAGCCGCAGCGGCTCCTCGACGAATCTCATCGTCAGCCAGGCGAGTACGCCGGAGACCAGCAGGACGACCGCGCCATCGAGGAAGTTCGCGCGGGTGTCACCGGTATAGGCCAGCCAGAAGATCAGCAGGGGCCAGTGCCACAGATACAGCGAGTAGGCCATCGAGCCCAGCGAGACGAACGGCCGGGTGGCGAGCAGTCGGCTGACCGCGGGCAGCCGGCCGTCGACCGACGCCAGATGCGGGTCGGCCATTCGGTTGGCGCCGCTGAGGATGAACAGGACCGTCGCGCCGACGGGCACCAGCGCCCACGGCCCTGGGAATTCCTTGACGCCGTCGATTAGCGCGCCACAGGACAGGATCGCGGCCAGCGCGACGACGGCGACCGTCGACCGCAACCACATCGGCCACTTCACGTACGGCACCAGGGCGCCGACGAGGGCGCCCAGTAGGAGTTCCCAGCCCCTGGCGAAGCTGTCGTAGTAGGCCGTCGACTGGTCGGCGTCGTGGGCGACGATGGCGTAGACGAACGACGCGACGGTCAACCCGGCGAGCAGCACGATCAGCGCGGTCCTGGTGTGCGAGCGCAGCATCCTGCGGAATGCCACGGCGAACCCGAACACCAGCGCGAGGAACGCGATGTAGAACTGACCCTGAACCGACATCGACCACAGGTGCTGCAGGGGGCTGACGGCCTCGCCGGCGCGCAGGTAGTTCGACGCGGTGTTGGCCAGCTCCCAGTTCTGGTAGTACCCGAGGCTGGCGAGGCTCTGGTCGGCGAAGGTCTCCCACCGGGTCTCGGGCTGGATGAGGATCGTGAGCACCGCCGAGGCGGCGAGCACGACGACCAGTGCGGGCAGCAGACGGCGTATCAGCCGCTTGACCTCCGGCACGGGTGACAGCGACGAGCCGGGGGTCAGCGCGGTGCGCAGCAACCGGCCGCCGAAGAAGAAGCCGGACAGGGCCAGGAACACGTCGACGCCGCCCGACACCCTGCCGAACCAGATGTGGAACACCGCGACGAGGGCGATGGCGATGCCGCGGAGCCCGTCGAGGTCGTACCGGTAGAAGCCGGCGGCCTTGGAGGTCGGAGCGGAGGTAGCCGAATGGCCCGCCTCGTCGGCGCGTCGGGTGGCACCCGAACCGGTGGTGGCATCGGTCCGGGTGGGGGAAAGGGTCAACATGGTCGTCGGTCAATCTACCCAACTCCAGGCGATACGGTCGTTCCATGCCGCCGCTGACGCCCGAGGAGATCAGTGCCGTCGACGCGGCGCACATATGGCATCCGTACAGCAAGATCGGGGCCGACTCGCTCTCGCCGCTGGTCGCGGTCGCCGCCCACGGGGCGTCCCTCGTGGTCGTCGACGACGACGGCCGACGCGTCGAGGTGATCGACGCCATGGCGTCGTGGTGGACGGCCATCCACGGGCACGGCCACCCCGTGCTCGACGAGGCGGTGAATCGTCAGCTCGCGACGATGAACCACGTGATGTTCGGCGGCTTGACCCACGAGCCGGCGGCGCGCCTGGCGCAGCTGTTGGTCGAGATCACCCCCGACGGGCTCGACGCGGTGTTCTTCAGCGATTCGGGTTCGGTGGCCGTCGAGGTGGCCGCGAAGATGGCGCTGCAGTTTCAGCGCAGCCGGGGCAAGCCGGGCAAGCACCGTCTGATGACGTGGCGGGGCGGATATCACGGCGACACGTTCACGCCGATGAGCGTGTGCGATCCCGACGGCGGGATGCACTCGATCTGGACGGGCGTGTTGGTGCCGCAGGTGTTCGCTCCCCAGGTGCCCAGCGAGTACGACCCGGCGTATGCCGCGGCCTTCGAGGCTCTGCTTGCCGAGCGCGCCGACGAGGTCGCGGCGGTGATCGTGGAGCCGGTGGTCCAGGGCGCGGGCGGCATGCGGTTCCACGACCCGCGGTATCTGACCGATCTGCGCGCCGCCTGCACGCGGCACGACGTGCTGCTGATCTTCGACGAGATCGCGACCGGGTTCGGACGGACCGGTGAGTTGTTCGCCGCCGACCACGCGGGGGTGCGGCCCGACGTGATGTGCGTCGGCAAGGCGCTGACGGGGGGCTATCTGACACTGGCGGCGACGCTGTGCACACGGGAGGTCGCCAGCACCATCAGCGACGGCGAGCCGGGAGCGCTGATGCACGGCCCGACGTTCATGGCGAACGCGCTGGCGTGCGCGGTGTCGGTGGCGTCGGTTGAGTTGCTCCTCGGTCAGGACTGGCGGGGTCGGGTCGAGGAGATCGAGGCTGGGCTACGGGTGGGCCTCGAGCCGGCGCGCGAGCTGGCGGGCGTGGCCGACGTACGGGTCCTGGGTGCGATCGGGGTGGTCGAGATGCGCGAACCGGTCGACATGGCGGTGGCCACCGCGACCGCCGTCGCGCACGGGGTGTGGCTGCGGCCCTTCGGGAAGTTGATCTACGCGATGCCGCCCTACGTGTGCACCTCCGAGGAGGTGGCGCGGATCTGCTCGGCGATGGTGGAGGTCGCGCGTGCGCTAACCTGAACGCCGTTCAGGTGGGTGCGAGTTTCGGAAGGATCCCGACGTGACGCGTGCGATGACCTCCCCGCTGGCGTGGCTCGACGACGTCGAACGGCAGCGCCGCGAGGCGGGGCTGCGACGAGCGCTGCGCGTCCGCGAAGCCGGTGACGTCGGCCTGGACCTCGCCTCCAACGACTACCTCGGATTGTCGCAGCATCCCCGCGTCGTCGACGGTGGCGTCCGCGCCCTGCGCGAATGGGGTGCCGGCTCGACGGGCTCGCGGCTGGTGACCGGGAACACCGCCTTGCACGAACGGTTCGAGACGGCACTCGCCCAGTTCGTCGGTGCCGAGTCCGCATTGGTCTTCTCCTCCGGCTACACCGCCAACCTCGGGGCCGTGGTGGCGCTGTCGGGCCCCAGGTCCGTCGTGGTGTCCGACGCGCTGACCCACGCCTCGCTCGTCGACGCGTGCCGGTTGTCGAGGGCGCGGGTCGTGGTGACCCCGCATCGTGACGTCGACGCCGTGGACGCGGCGCTGCGGGACCGCTCCGAGGAGCGCGCCGTGGTGGTGACCGACTCGGTGTTCAGCGCCGACGGTGTCTTGGCTCCGCTGCGGGATCTGCACGACGTGTGCCGCCGCCACGGGGCGTTGCTGGTCGTCGACGAGGCCCACGGGCTCGGCGTGCGCGGTGAGGGCGGCCGCGGCCTGGTCGCCGAGGTGGGCCTCGCGGGCGCCCCCGACGTGGTGGTGACGACGACGCTGTCCAAGGCGCTCGGCAGTCAGGGTGGCGTGGTGCTGGGCCCGGCCGCGGTGCGCGCCCACCTGGTCGACGCCGCCCGGTCGTTCATCTTCGACACCGGTCTCGCGCCGGCCGCGGTGGGCGCGGCGCTCGCCGCACTGGAGGTGCTGGTCGACGAACCCTGGCGGGCCGAGGCGGTGCTGCGGCACGCGGCCACCCTGGCGACGACGTGCGGGGTGCCCCTCGAGCCGGAGTCGGCGGTCGTGTCCGTCGTGCTCGGTGAGCCCGAGGTGGCGCTGGCGGCCGCCGCGGCCTGCCTGGATCGTGGGCTTCGGGTGGGGTGCTTCCGTCCGCCGTCGGTGCCGGCCGGGACGTCGCGGCTGCGCTTGACGGCGCGGGCGTCGCTGACCGCCGAGGAGGTCGACCTGGCATGCGGCGTGCTGACCGACGTGCTGTCGCTGGCGCGCTCGTCGAGCCCCCGATGAGCACGCTCATCGTCACCGGCACCGACACCGGTGTCGGCAAGACGATCGCGACGGCGGCCCTGGCGTGCCATGCCCGGCTGGCGGGTCTGGACGTGGCGGTGTGCAAGCCCGTCCAGACCGGTATCGCCGACGGGGACGACGACCTACGGGAGATTGGGCGGCTCTCCGGCGTCGAGGCGCTGTTCCCGGGGTGGCGTTACCCGGAGCCGCTGGCACCGGTCGCCGCGGCGCATCGGGCCGGGCAGCCGTTGCCGACCCGAGCGGAGCTCGTCGACCTGATCGAGCAGGCGACGGTGCCCGGGCGGCTCGTCGTCGTCGAGGGTGCGGGCGGGCTGCTGGTCGAGCTCGGCGCCGGGGGAGTGACCCTTCGGGATCTGGCCGTCGAGCGTGGCGCTGCGGTGCTCGTCGTGGCGAGGGCGGGCCTCGGAACGCTGAACCACGCCGGCCTCACCGTGGAATCCCTTGCCGGGGCCGGTGTTCGCTGCGCCGGTCTGGTGGTGGGGTCGTGGCCTGCCACACCGGGAGTCGTCGAGGAGACCAATCGCGTTGCGCTGCAAGACATTGCACCGGTGCGCGCGGTCCTGCCGAGTGGTGCGGGCGCGCTGGCGCCGCAGGCCTTCGCCGAGCTCAGCGCGGCCGCCTTCGACACCGAATGGGTGCGGAGTCTCTAGTCGTGGCCCACTCCGTGGAATTGCTGTTCGACGAGGCCACCGACGCCGCCATCCGCGTGCAGTGGGCCGCCCTGGCCGAGGCGGGGTTGCCGAGTCAGGCCCGCCACCGGTCGCCGACCAACCGTCCCCACGTGACGCTCACCGTCGCCGAACACCTCGACCCGGCGGTGGACGAGGCCTTGGGCGCGCTGGCCGCTCGGCTTCCGTTGCCGTGCCGCGTGGGTGCCCCGCTGGTGTTCGGCCGCACGTCGGCGGTCGTGGCTCGGTTGATCGTGCCGTCCGCCGGGCTGCTGAGCGTGCATGCCGCAGTCGACGAGGTGTGCGCACCCGCTACGCCGTCGGGTCCGTTTCCGCACGCCCGACCGGGGCAGTGGACGCCGCACGTGACGCTGGCCCGCCGGTTGGTGGCCGCCGACCTCGCCGCGGCGCTGGAGGTCGTGGCGGCCGACGACGTGGTGGGCGCCTTCGCCGGGCTACGGCGCTGGGACGGTGACGCCAGGGTCGCCACGGTGATCGCGTGACGCAGCGGCGTGTGCGGCCATCCCGTCGACCAGCAGGCCCAGCCCAAAGCTGAAGCGGGCGTTGGGGTTCGACGTCATCGCCGACTGGCCCTCCGTCAGCGCACCCGCGGCGTCCCACTGCAGCCGGGACTGTTCGTCGGCGGTGAAGCCCAGCACGTAGTAGAGCACCGAGCGGGCCGCCAGGTCGGCGTGGGCCGCGTCGATGCCCGCCTCTGCCGCGGCCTCGGCGAGCCGGTCCAGGATCGCGGCCATCTGCTCGGACTTGCCCGCCGCGAAGCTCGCCGAGACGAGTTCGGCGCCGTCGGTGGTCGACAGCAGCGCGTTGCGCAGGCCGGTGCAGATGGCGTGCACGCGGTCGGCCCACGGAGCCGGGTCCGCCGGCGACGTGGTGGTCGCGAGGATCCGGTCGGCGACGGCGCCGAGGAGGGCTTGCTTGTCGGCGAAGTGCCAGTAGAGCGCACCGGGTGTGAGGCCGAGCTCGCGCGCCAACCGACGCATCGTGAGGTCGGCGATCCCGTAGTCGTCGAGCAGCTTGACGGCCATGTCGACCACATCTGACCGGGCGTGGCGTCGGGCGGAGTGCACCCCTGTAGCCTAAACACCGTTCAGGTTCATGGTGCAGGAGGAGTGGCGGAGTGACGCAGATGGCTTCAGGGGTGGGCGCGGACGTGGTGGGTCTGGCTCGAGAGCAGGTGCTCGAGCGCGGCGAGGGCCTCACCCAGGAGCAGGTGCTCGCAGTGCTCCAGCTGCCCGACGAGCGCCTCGAGGAACTCCTCGCGCTGGCCCACGAGGTGCGCATGAAGTGGTGCGGTCCCGAGGTCGAGGTCGAGGGCATCATCAGCCTCAAGACCGGTGGGTGCCCCGAGGACTGCCACTTCTGCTCGCAGTCCGGGCTCTTCGCGTCGCCCGTGCGCAGCGCGTGGCTCGACATCCCCAGCCTGGTGGAGGCGGCCAAGCAGACCGCGAAGTCCGGGGCCACCGAATTCTGCATCGTGGCCGCGGTCCGCGGGCCCGACGAGCGGCTGCTGGCCCAGGTCGCCGCCGGAATCGAAGCCATCCGCAACGAGGTCGACATCCAGATCGCGTGCTCGCTGGGCATGCTGACCCAGGAGCAGGTCGACCGGCTCGCCGAGATGGGCGTGCACCGCTACAACCACAATCTGGAGACCGCGCGGTCCTACTTCACCAACGTGGTCACCACTCACACGTGGGAGGAGCGCTGGGGCACGCTGGAAATGGTGCGAGCGGCAGGCATGGAGGTCTGCTGCGGCGGCATCCTCGGCATGGGCGAGTCGTTGGAGCAGCGCGCGGAGTTCGCCGCCAACCTCGCCGAGCTCGACCCGCACGAGGTGCCGCTGAACTTCCTCAACCCGCGTCCGGGAACACCCTTCGGCGACCTCGAGGTGCTTCCTGCCGCCGACGCGCTGCGGGCCGTGGCCGCGTTCCGGCTGGCGATGCCGCGCACCATGCTGCGCTTCGCCGGTGGCCGCGAGATCACGCTGGGGGATCTGGGCGCCAAGCAGGGCATGCTCGGCGGCATCAACGCCGTCATCGTGGGCAATTACCTGACCACGCTCGGCCGTCCCGCGGAGTCCGATCTCGAACTGCTCGAGGACCTGCAGATGCCGATCAAGGCACTCAACGCGACCATCTAGATGGCGGCCAAGTTCAACGTCTACACCGGCGAGCCGGCCGGCGGCAGTGTGCCGGCCGCCGCCCGCCTTGGGTTGGAACCCCCGCGGTTCTGCGCCGATTGTGGTCGGCGGATGATCGTGCAGGTCCGCCCGGACGGGTGGTCGGCGACGTGCTCGAGGCACGGCGCGCTCGACTCGAAGGATCTGGACATGAAGCGATGACGACGACTTCGACGGAACCGCCGCGTCTCTCCCGGGTTCAGGCCGCGATCCGAGTGGTGGCGGCTCTGGTCGTCGCCGGTGTCGTGGTCGGGCTGGCCTGGGCGTGGCTCGCCCCGCCGATTCAACTGGTGATCGCGTTGACCAAGTCCGGTGACCGCGTCCGGGGGTACGTCGGCGACGAATCCGACCTCTTGTTCCTTGGCGCCTTCGTGATGACCGGGCTGTTGTTCGTGATGGCGGTGGCCGCCGCGGTCGCGACGTGGCAGTGGCGGTCGCACCGGGGCCCCGTGATGGTGGCGGCCCTCGCAGTGGGGTCGCTTCTGGCCTCGGGTGCCGCAGCGGGCGTGGGGGCCGCGGTGGCGCGGTGGCGGCACGGCGCGGTCGACGTGATGGGGGCACCCGTCTCGCCGGAGCACCGGGTGTTCTACACCCACGAGGCGGCCTCGGTCTTCTTCGGCAGCGGCCCGTTCCAGATCGCGGCGTCGGTCGTCATCCCCGCGGGGGTGGCCGCGCTGGTCTACGCCCTGTGCGCGCTGTCCACCAAGCGTGACGACCTCGGCGCGTGGCCGCCCGAAGAGGTGCCCGTCCTTCTCGTGCCGTCCGGGATCAGCGGTCCAGCTCCGACAACGGCAGCCGATCCACCTTCCGACCCGTGGCCACCTTCGCCGAGATGAGACCGAGCCGGAGCATGCCCCGGTAGGTCGACGGGTTCAGCAACGTCGGCCACTTCGTCCGCGCCCGCTTGCTCGACGACGGCCTGCCCGCGAAGCGGTCCCGCAACCAACGCAGCGTCATCGGGGCCGACAACGGGTGCAGCAGCATGTGCTCGCTGAGCAAGTCGCGGTGGTAGGTGACGTCCGCGCCGCCCCTGCTGTAGGTCGCGGTCAGCGCGTCGATGTCGTCGACGGACACGATGCGGTCGTGTACGGCCTGCACGACCAGCACCGGGAAGCTGGGAGCCGCGGTGCCGAGCTTGATGCTGTCGAACACGTGCTGCACCTCGGGCGAGCGCAGGATGTTCTCCAGCGGCGTGTCGACCATGGTGCCCATGTCCTTGCGAATCAGCTTGATGACGGCCTGCGCGGTCGTCATCTTCTGGATGTCGGTCAGCATCGTCTTGCCCTCGACGGTGACGTGCTGGTTGATCACGCGGTCCAGGTCGGGGTAGACGTGCGACAGCGCGGCGACCACCAAGGCGGGCAGGCCGGAGTAGAAGCTGCCGTTGAGGCGGCGGAACGTGTTGCCCAGGTCGCCGACCGGCGAGCCGAGCACCGCCCCGACGACGTTGAGTTCGGGGGCGTAGGTCGCGTGCACCTCGGTGGCCCACGCGGTGGCCAGACCGCCGCCGGAGTAGCCCCACAGGCCCATGGGGGCTTCCTCGGAGAGGTTGAGCGACTCGGTGGTCACGGCCGCGCGCAGCCCGTCGAGCACGTGGTAGCCGGGTTCGTACGGCGCACCCCAGATGCCAAGGGGACCCTCGTGGTCGGGAATGGACACCGCCCAGCCCTCCGCCAGCGCCGCGGAGATCAGCAGGAATTCGACCTGGGCCAGGGCGCCGGTGGCTCTCGCACCGCGCCGCAGCGCGTAGGAGGGGAAGCAGCTGGCGGCCACGGCGTCGATGGCGCACTGGTACGACAGGATCGGCCCCTTGCTGCCTGCCGGTCGATCCGCGGGTACGACGACCGTGGTCGCGACGGCCTGCGGCAATCCGTTGAGGTCCGTGGAGCGGTAGAGCAGCTGGGTGGCGGTCAGCCGTTGCGGGATCAGACCGAGAAAGGCGAGCTCGACGTCGCGGGACCGCAGCACCGTGCCGGGGTTGGCGTGTTCGAATCCGTCGGGCGGAAGGTAGAACGGGTCGTCCTCGGGCCGCAGCGGCCTGACCTTGCGTCGAAGCTCTTCGTGAATCGGTCGCCCGATCCACTCGGCGCCGGTCGAGACGGCGGCATTGCCAGAGTCCATCGCGCCATTGTCTCTTATCGATTCCTTAAAACCTATTGGGGGCGCAGTTCAGCTCGGTGGGCGCAGCGCGGCGAACTCGTCGGTCACCCGGTACCGGGCCTCGGTGAAGCGGTACAGCGCGGCGGGCCGGCCGCCGCTGCGCCCGGACTTTGCGGTGGTCCCGGTCGCGACGATGACGCCGCGCCGGGCCAGGACGCGTTGCAGATTCGTGGCGTCCACGTGGTAGCCGAGCGCGGCGTCGTACACGTCCTTCAGGGTGGACAGCGCGAATTCCCTAGGCGCCAAGGCAAATCCGATGTTGGTGTAGGACAGCTTGGCGATCAGCCTGGCGTGGGCGTTGACGATCATGGGTCGATGGTCGAAGGCCATCGGCGGCAGCGCGTCCACGGGGTGCCACCGGGTGTCGGGCGGCAGCTCGGGGGTGGCGGGGGAGGGCACCAGGCCGAGGAACGTCGAGGCAATGGTGCGCGGACCTGGCACCCGGGCGGGGTCGGAGAACACCGCCAGCTGCTCGAGATGGGCGACCTCGCGCAGGTCGACCTTCTCGGCGAGTTGACGGCGAACCGAACTGGTCATGTCCTCGTCGTGCCGTAGCCGACCGCCGGGCAGCGACCACGCACCGCGCTGGGGTTCCATGGCCCGCTCCCACAGCAGCACGCTGAGCTGCGGACGAGGGGTCGCGAGCTGTCGAACTTGAAACACGACGGCGAGCACTTCGTGTGCGGTGCTAGGATCAAGCATGTTTTCGATCATAAGTCGAAAACCCCGTCAGGACCAAAGGAGCCGCCATGACGGTCACCGACCTCACCAGTGAGTCACGCAGCAGTTGGACCTCCCGCATCACCAACGGCCCCGCCGGCTACGGCGGAATCGTCGCCGACGAGCAGTGGGCGGCGGCGGTGCGGCGCCTCGCCGACCTGCGCAACGCCACCATCCTGGCGCACAACTACCAGTTGCCCGCCATCCAGGACGTGGCCGACCACGTCGGGGACTCCCTGGCGTTGTCGCGGATCGCGGCCGAGGCGCCCGAGGACACCATCGTGTTCTGCGGCGTGCACTTCATGGCCGAGACGGCCAAGATCCTCAGCCCGCAGAAGACCGTTCTGATCCCCGACCAGCGGGCCGGGTGCTCGCTGGCCGACTCCATCACCGCCGAGGACCTGCGGGCGTGGAAGGCCGAGTACCCCGACGCGGTCGTGGTGTCCTACGTCAACACCACCGCTGCGGTGAAGGCCCTGACCGACGTCTGCTGCACGTCGGCCAACGCGGTCGAAGTCGTCGCCTCCATCCCGGCGGACCGGGAGGTGCTGTTCTGCCCCGACCAGTTCCTCGGCGCACACGTCCGCCGTGTCACCGGGCGCACGAACCTGCACGTGTGGGCGGGCGAGTGCCACGTGCACGCCGGGATCAACGGCGACGAGCTCGCCGCCCAGGCCAAGGCCCATCCGGACGCCGAATTGTTCGTGCACCCCGAGTGCGGTTGCGCCACCTCGGCGCTGTATCTCGCCGGTGAAGGCGCCGTTCCCGACGACCGGGTGAAGATCCTGTCCACCGGCGGCATGCTGGAGGCTGCCCGGCAGACCAGCGCGCGCCAGGTCCTGGTGGCCACCGAGATTGGCATGCTGCACCAATTGCGCCGTGCCGCACCGGGTGTCGACTTCCAGGCGGTCAACGACCGGGCCTCCTGCGGATACATGAAGATGATCACGCCTGCCGCGCTGCTGCGGTGCCTGACCGACGGCGCCGACGAGGTGCACGTCGACCCCGACGTGGCGGCGGCGGCCCGGCGCAGCGTGCAGCGGATGATCGAAATCGGTCAGCCCGGCGGCGGGGAATGACCACCTGGCAGCAGCGCGCCGACGTCGTCGTCGTCGGCACCGGCGTCGCGGGCCTGGCCGCCGCATTGGCGGCGCACCGCCGCGGCAGCCGGGTCGTGGTGCTGAGCAAGGCCTCCCGCGCCGAGGGAGCCACCGCGACGTTCTACGCCCAGGGCGGCATCGCGGTGGTCGTGCCGAGCACCGACGACACCGTGGAGGCACACGTCGCCGACACCGTCGCCGCGGGCGGCGGTCTCTGCGACGTCGCGGCGGTGACCTCGATCGTCGCCGACGGGCACTCCGCGGTGGCCGACCTGGTCGGCGCCGGTGCCCGGTTCGACGAATCCGCCCCTGGGCGGTGGTCCTTGACGCGGGAGGGTGGCCACTCCCGGCGCCGCATCGTCCACGCCGGCGGTGACGCCACCGGGGCCGAGGTGCAGCGTGCCCTCGACCACGCCGCAAGCACCCTGGACGTGCGCCTCGATCACGTTGCGCTACAGGTCATCCGGGACGCCGGCGCCGTCACCGGGGTCCTGGTGCGCAACCGCGACGGCCTCGGCGTCATCCACGCACCGTCGGTGGTCCTCGCCACCGGAGGCCTCGGCCACCTGTACTCGGCGACCACCAACCCCGAGGGTTCGACCGGCGACGGGATCGCCCTTGCACTGTGGGCGGGGTTGCCGGTCGGCGACGTCGAGTTCATCCAGTTCCACCCGACCATGCTCTACGGCGGCCCCGGCGGCGGCCGACGCGCGCTCATCACCGAAGCCCTGCGCGGCGAGGGTGCCGTCCTCGTCGACGCCCGCGGCGTCTCCGTCACCGCTGGGGTGCATCCGATGGGCGATCTCGCCCCTCGCGACGTGGTGGCCGCGGCCGTCGACGCCCGCCTGTCCCAGACCGGTGATCCGTGCGTCTACCTCGACGCGCGCGGCGTGCCGGACCTCGCCCGCCGGTTCCCGACCGTCACCGCCGCCTGCCTTGCCGTCGGAGTCGACCCCACCGTCGCGCCCATCCCGGTCGTGCCGGGGGCGCACTACAGCTGCGGCGGCGTCGTCACCGACGTCCACGGGCGTACCGCCTTACCGGGGCTCTTCGCCGCGGGTGAAGTGGCCCGCACCGGAATGCACGGCGCCAACCGGCTGGCCTCCAACAGCCTGCTCGAGGGTCTGGTGGTCGGGCGCCGGGCCGGCTCGGCTGCCGCCGGACACGCCGCCGACGCGGCCGCACCGCGGGCCGTCGTCGACCCCGTCGCGCGCGTTGCGGTCGACCGGCCTGCGTTGCAACGCGCCACCAGCAGACACGCCTCGGTGGTCCGAGATGCCGAGGGCTTGAGCTGCGTCGCCGAATTGCTCGGCACCGCACAGCCCCTGAACCTCGACTCGCGCAACGACTTCGAGGATGCGGCGTTGACGGTTACCGCGTCGGTAGTCATCGCCGCGGCCCGGGCCCGGCTCGAGTCCCGCGGCTGCCATCACCGCGCCGACTTTCCCGACGTGGACCCCGCGCGTGCGGTGAGCGTCGACGTCCGGCTCGACGCCGACGGCACGCCGGTGGTCGACCTACCCGAACGGGTGTGCTGCTGATGCCGCCGAACGGTCTCACCGACGACGAACTCGCCGAGGCGCGGGCGGTCGTCGCCCGCGGTGTGGCCGAGGACTTGCGCTACGGGCCCGACGTGACGTCGCTGGCGACGGTCGCCGCCGATGCCACCACGACGGCCGCGATGACCACCAGGCAGAGCGGGGTGGCCGCCGGCGTCGACGTCGCCCTGCTGGTTCTGGATCAGGTGCTCGGCGTGGGGCAGTACGACGTCACCACCCGGGTCGCCGACGGAACGCGGGTCGAACCGGGCGAGGCCCTGCTGGTGCTCGAGGCGCCGACGCGAGGGCTGCTGACCGCCGAGCGCACGATGCTCAACCTGGTGTGCCACCTGTCTGGCATCGCCAGCACCACCGCAGCCTGGGTGGAGGCGGTCGAGGGCACCGGGGCCAAGATTCGCGACACCCGCAAGACGCTGCCGGGGCTGCGAGTGCTGCAGAAGTACGCCGTGCGCGTCGGCGGCGGAGTCAATCACCGGATGGGGCTCGGTGACGCGGCGCTGATCAAGGACAACCACGTCGCCGCGGCGGGGTCCGTGGTGGCGGCCTTGCACGCCGTCCGCCAGATGGCGCCCGACGTGCCGGTCGAGGTCGAGGTCGACTCCCTCGAACAACTCGACCAGATCCTGGGGGAGGATCTCGGCGTCACGCCGCTGGTCTTGTTGGACAACTTTCCCGTCTGGATGACGCAGATGGCGGTGCAACGGCGCAAGGCCACCGCCCCCGCGGTGTTGCTGGAATCCTCGGGCAACCTGTCGCTGGACAACGCGGCCGCCTACGCCAGCACGGGCGTCGACTACCTGGCGGTGGGTGCGCTGACCCATTCGGTGCGGGTGCTCGACGTCGGCCTGGACCTTTAGCCATCATTGGTCATCCAGTGATGACCGGGCGATACCATCGCACCATGGCGCAGCCCGAGAACCACGACGGGAACTCGTTTCTCGTCACACCGCAGGAGGCGGCGGCTGCTAGCCGACGAGCTTGTGACGCATTCTTGATCGTGCGCCAGGCGGTGCGAATGCAGACGCACGCCGACGGTGGTGGCGATCCAGTCGCTGCCGCCGCCGTCGCCGCAAATGCACGGCTGGCGATGGCGGCGGGGGGCCCCTACCTGTTGTCTCGGCTTGATCCGGCTACTCCGCGACCGCTCGCGAAGGCCATTCGAGCCTTTGCAGAGGTCCTCGAAGACGTCGCAATGTCGTCGCTCGCGGGAATCGGGAACGACGACCCGGAGCAGGCCGCTCGCCTTCGTGAAGCAGACGTGCTGAGTGCGCGCGTGGCCTCGTTCTGCGAATGACTCGAATTGGGCCGAACACACAAACGCTCGGCTGAGAATCCCCAGCCGAGCGCTTGCGTGAACTACTGAGCTACCCGATCACGCCGCACCTGCACCGCCGGGGCTGCCCGATGCGCCACCCGGGCTGCCGCCCGTACCACCCGCGCCACCAGTCGACCCCGGGGTGACGCCAACGCCCGCACCGCCGTTGCCGCCGTTACCGCCCGATCCGCCGAGAACCGCGCCCGTGCTGCCGCCGTTACCGCCGTTGCCACCGGTGCCGGTGCCGAGGCCCAGGCCGACGCCCGCACCGCCGTTGCCGCCGTTGCCGCCGCTGCTCGTGAAGTTACCGCCAGTTCCACCGGTTCCGCCGGTGCCCCCTCGGCCGTTGCCGAAGACGACGTTGGTGCCCGTGCCGCCGGATCCGGCATCGCCGCCGGTGCCGACCAGGGCACCGCCGCGGCCGCCGTTACCGCCCGCACCGCCGGTGCCCCCCGTGCCGCCGGAGAGAACACCCGTGGCACTGCCGCCGTTGCCGCCGTTGCCACCGTTGCCGACCAAGACGCTGCTTCCGCCGGTGCCGCCCTGACCACCGGTGGCGGGACCGGCGACTGAGGTGACGGAACCACCGTTGCCACCGTTGCCGCTGTTTCCAAGGAACGCGCCGTTACCGCCGTTACCGCCAATTCCGCCGGTCACCGGGGTCGCCACGCCAACGGCGCCGCCACCAGCACCACCGTTACCGCCGTTGCCTGCGATCACGCCGGAGGTGCCGCCGTCACCGCCGTCGTAGCCGACGCCGTTGAGCACGCCACTGGCATTGCCGCCGTTTCCACCGCTGCCGGACAGGAAGCCACCGGATCCACCGTCACCTCCGGCACCACCTGCAAGTCCGGCGCTACCGCCGGAGCCACCGGAGCCGACCAGCACCGCGCTTCCGCCAGCGCCTCCCGCGCCACCGAGCAAGCCTTCACCGCCAGCTCCGCCGTTCCCGAGGAGTCCTGCCTGCCCGCCTGCGCCGCCGCTGGCCGTCCCCAACAGGGCCGATCCGCCGTTGCCACCGTTGCCGATGAGCAGACCGCCGTTGCCGCCACGCCCACCTCCAGCTACGCCCAGCAACCCGACGACCGGGAGGCTGGCGTTGCCGCCATTGCCGATCAGGCCTGCGTTTCCGCCGTTGCCAAAGGCGCTGTCGCCGCCGTTGCCGAAGAAGAAGCCTCCGTTGCCGCCGTTGGGATTGCCGACACCTGGGATGAGCGAGCCTGGCGCACCATTGCCGATCAGAAGTCCACCGTTCTGGCCTGGCAGATAGGCGTTGCCGATCAGGCCGCCGGTGAAGACGAGGGTCAGCGGGTTGGCCAAGATCGGGAAGGCGATGGCCTGTCCGATGAACATCGCGCCCTGGCTGAAGTCGACCAGTCCCTGGGTGCCCGTGTTGAGCGCGCCGATGGCAAGCTGCGAGCCGCCCTGACCGAACTGGCAGAACACCGTCGGGCAGGGGGGAGCCGCAGCAGCGGTGCCTTGGCCCAGTCCCGCGGTCAACGCCGCCGTCATCGCGGCACCGACCACCGCTGCGCTGGTGGCCCGCTGAGCGGCCTTGCGACGGCGCGCAGACACATCTGCGCGGTGTCGCCCGGCAGTCTCGATTCGTGACATGTAACTGGTTCCTCTCGTTGACCGGACGTCGTTGCGCCGGCTCGCTCCGAAACTGAAAGTAGAGCTAAATTGCTGCGGATCATCTAGCCACCGTGGCGACGTCCGCCGTCTTGCCCCCGCCCGGGCCTATCAGCCCAGCTACCCCCTTGATCTTGTTTCGACTCACCATGGAGCTCGCGCCCTGCTGTCCGAGCCTGGCAGAAAAGTAACAGTTTGCTAGCTATTTTCACAGAAGAAAATTCTTACGGAATCTTCAGGCGGGTCGAATAGTTGCCCACGTGAGCGTCGTAGCGGTCGGGTTCACGACGCATCCGGGTGGCGACGCGCCGCAGTAAAGGTCCGGCGTCGAGAAAACTTCACTAGCATCTGCGCCATGACGGACCCCGAGAATGACCACCCGCCCGCCACGCGACGAGCAGACCGTAGGAAGCCGGTCAAGGTGTCGCGTGACCGCACACCCTTGCTGCTGGGATTGGTCACCTTGCTCTCCGTCGTGGCGATCGCCCTGTCAGCGTGGACGCTGCTCAAGCCCGCACGACCCGCAGCGTCCAACGAGCCGGCTAGCAGCACCGATGTTCGAACGTCGTTCACAGCCGATCAAACGGCACAGGCGAAGACGAAGATCTGCACCGTCTTCGACGTCGTGCGCAAGGGCGTCACGCTGAACACGAACCTGCCGGTCCCAGGGGGACCGGACGACACCCTTGGAACGCTCGCGGTGGCGGCCAACGCACGGCTCGCGCTGTTCAACGGCGGGCAGTACCTACTGGCGCGCATCGACCCGGCCACGCCCACAGAACTGGCCGACGCCGTCCGCAACTTTGCCAACAACCTCCTCGACGTCGGTGCGAACGCCACGGCGGGTGCGCTCAACATCGACCCGGCGCAATCGGAACGTCTGCGCAACGCCGACGCCATCAATGCCGACGTCGATCGGCTGTGCGCCTGAAGTCGTCACGCGGCTGGGGTTTGCCCTGCGCCAACTCCGTCGACCGTCGCTGACGACCCGCTCCATGAACGTCGGCGCGGCCCGCCTGCGCAGGGCAAACACCCAGAACGCGATCGCTCAGCCGGCGCTGGCCGAGCCCGTCCCGTCGGCGCCCTTGGCGCCGCCGGTGGCGGTACCGGTCGCGGAGGTGGCCGAGCCACCCTGGCCGCCCGTGCCACCCGCGCCCGCGGTGGCGTTTCCGCCCCGACCGCCCGTGCCGCCTCGGCTGCCCGTGGTGCCGGTAGCGGTGCCACCGGCCCCGCCGTCGCCGCCTCGGCCGGTGGCACCGGCGTCGCCGCCCGCACCACCTGCGCCGCCGCCGGCGAACCCGACCGCGCTGTTCCCCTCGCCGCCGTTGCCGCCCTTGCCGCCGTCGCCTGAGGTCAGACCGCCGCGTCCGCCGGTGCCGCCGGCACCGCCGGTCGCGGTGCCGCCGGTGCTGTAGGCCACGCCGCCGTCACCGCCTGCACCGCCGTTGCCTGCGATCGCTCCGCCGGTGCCGCCGTTGCCGCCCTTGCCTGCGGTGGCGGGGCCGCTACCCACGACACTCAGGGATCCGGTGCCGCCCTTGCCGCCGTTGCCGAACAGCCCGGCGTTGCCACCGTTGCCACCGAAGCCGCCGCGGGCGCCCGGCGCCCCGTCGCCGCCGTTTCCGAGCAGCAGGCCACCGTTGCCGCCGTTCTGCCCCGGCAGCAGTCCGGGCCCGCCGTTGCCGATGAGCAGTCCGGCGTTCTGGCCGGGCGCCCCGTTGGAGACGAAGACGGCGAAGACCGCTCCGACGAAGTCGCCCGGCGCCTGGTTCGATGCGGCGACATTGGGGACGGCAGCCGACCGAATCGCCGGCGTCGCGTCACCGACGGCCGTGGTGCCCGGCTCGGCCAGGACCGTCGGCGCGAAGGCATTCGGCCCGGCGGGCGGCACGTCGCGACGTGAGAACGTCGCGGCGGTCGGTGCGGGGACGGTGTTCTGCGCGGCGGCGATCCGCACGACGGCGGCCAGCAGCGCGCTCGGTTGGGGCGCTGTTGGCGTAGTGGCCGGCGCGAACGGCTGTGTCATTGCCAGAAGTGACGGTGCGTAGAACGTCGGCGGCGTCACGGTGCGGCTGGGTGCGGGCGCCGCGCTCGGCGCGACGGTCGGCGCGGCGCCGGTGGTGGCGGCCAGCAACCCGGTGGCAATCACGGCCGTGATCAAGGACTTTCGCGGGGCGGTGCTCATCGCAGAAGATCTCCTGGGGTTGGGTCGGGGCCACCGTAGCCAGAGGCCCTCCCGTCCGCCGAACGCGCTCGCCGGACGGCGAACGTATGTTTACCAAATTCGTTGCGAGTTTGCCAGAATTCAACCTGAGCGTTAGTTTCCGCTCGTCAGGTCGTCGCGGTTCGCCGCATCAGCGATAGCACGACGGCCGCGGTGGCGAACAAGCCGGAGAACACGCGGTTGAGGATGGTCTGCTGCCGTGGGGTGTGCAGCCACCGCACCAGGCGCACGGCCAGCCCGGTGTAGAGCCCCATCACGACCAGGTCGACGGCGATCATCGTCGCGCCGATCGCCACGTACTGGGGCAGCAGCGGCGCCGTGGGCACGACGAATTGCGGCAGCACCGCCAGGAAGAAGACCAGGCTCTTCGGGTTGGTCGCGTTGACCAGGAAGCCCCTGGTGAGCAACGCCAGCCGGCCGCCGTCCCCGGCCGTCCCGATCTGGGTGCGCAGATCGGTCGTCACCGAACGCCATTGACGCACGGCCAGATACACCAGGTAGGCCACGCCGATCCACTTCACCACGTTGAACGCCACGATCGAACTGGCCACCGCGGCGCCGAGGCCGACCGCGACCAGGGCGAGCTGCAGCATCAGGCCCGCCTCCATGCCGGCGATGCTCCAGTATCCGCGTCGCACCCCGTGCGTCATGCCGGTGGCCATCGCCTGGATCGCGCCGGCGCCGGGGGACACGGCGATCAGAATCGCCGCGACGAGGAACGCCAGCCACATGTGCAGGGTCACGGCGACGGCGCGACGTCGGCCACGAAGGTGCCCTGACGCTTGGCCAGCAGCCGGGGGATGCGCGGCAGCGTGGCGTCGTCGGTGCCCGCCGGAAGCACCCGCGGATTCACCAGGTGCAGGTCCTCGCGGCCGACGTGGATGTCGGCCTCACCGGCGGCGAGGACGTTCTTGACCCAGTTGGTCTTGCCGTGGACCAGTCCGATCGCCAGTACGTCGCCCTTGCGGTAGGCGGTGACGATGGTCTCGTAGGGCGTGCCGGAGGTGCGGCCGCGGTGCGAGATCACGGCAAAGCCGGGCATCCGCTTGGACAGCGGCTTGAGCAGCGGGTTGACGTACTTGATCTGGAAGTTCTCCAACCAGACCGGGATGATCATCGGCACGCCAGGAGCGTGATTGGGGTGTTCCTGGCGCGAGGTGGACGGCGACATGGCGGCTCCCGGATTCTGATTTGTCTGCTCTGGGACAATAGTCGGCGTGAACCAGTCGCCCGAGCTGATGTCCCGCATCGATCTGCGCGGCGAGCAGCTCTCCGCCGCCCGGCTGCGCGCCGTGCTGCCCCGAGGAGGGGTCGACGTCGACGCGGTGGTGCCCACGGTGCGTCCCATCGTCGACGCGGTCGTCGC
This sequence comes from Mycobacterium yunnanensis, assembly GCF_025823185.1. Classification (GTDB taxonomy): domain Bacteria; phylum Actinomycetota; class Actinomycetes; order Mycobacteriales; family Mycobacteriaceae; genus Mycobacterium; species Mycobacterium yunnanensis. The sequence continues at coordinate 41,749 of NZ_JACKVK010000011.1, read as the reverse complement.
CCGTGGCGCCGAGGCCGCCCTCGAGTACGGCGAGCGCTTCGACGGAGTGCGCCCGCAGACCGTGCGGGTGCCCCCGGCCGCACTGGACTCCGCGCTGGCCGAGCTCGACCCCGAGATCCGCACCGCGTTGGAGGTCGCCGTCGAGCGGACCCGGGCTGTGCACGCCGACCAGCGCCGCACCGACGCGACGACGACCCTGGCGCCCGGTGCGACCGTCACCGAGCGTTGGGTTCCCGTCGCACGGGTGGGCCTCTACGTGCCCGGCGGCAACGCGGTCTACCCGTCCAGCGTGGTGATGAACGTGGTGCCCGCGCAGATCGCCGGGGTGGACTCCCTCGTCGTCGCGAGCCCGCCGCAGGCCGCGTTTGGCGGACTGCCGCATCCGACCATCCTCGCGGCCGCCCGGCTGCTCGGCGTCGACGAGGTGTGGGCCGTGGGTGGCGCGCAGGGCGTGGCGCTGCTGGCCCACGGCGGCACCGACACCGACGGCGCCGAGCTGGCCCCGGTCGACATGATCACCGGCCCGGGCAACATCTACGTCACCGCGGCCAAGCGCATCTGCCGTTCGCAGGTCGGCATCGACTCCGAGGCGGGCCCGACGGAGATCGCGATACTCGCCGACCACTCCGCCGATCCGGTGCACGTTGCCGCCGACCTCATCAGCCAGGCCGAGCACGACGAGATGGCCGCCTCGGTTCTGATCACCACCAGCACCGAGCTGGCCGACGCCACCGACGCCGAACTCGCCAGGCAGCTGGCGACCACCGTGCACCGGGACCGCGTCACCGCCGCGCTGAGCGGACGGCAGTCGGCCATCGTGCTGGTCGACGACGTCGACGCCGGGCTGCGCGTGGTCGACGCCTACGCCGCCGAACACCTCGAGATTCAGACCGTCGACGCGTCGGCGGTGGCGGCCAGGGTGCGCAACGCCGGTGCGGTGTTCGTCGGCCCATGGTCACCGGTGAGCCTCGGCGACTACTGCGCCGGGTCCAACCACGTGCTGCCTACCGCGGGCTGCGCGCGGCACTCGAGCGGGTTGTCGGTGCAGACGTTCCTGCGCGGCATCCACGTCGTGGACTACTCGGAGGCGGCGCTGAAGGACGTTGCGGGTTACGTCGTCACCCTGGCCAACGCCGAGGATCTGCCCGCGCACGGGGAGGCCGTCCGACGGAGGTTCGAGAAGTGACCGACGCGAGGCGCAACGTCACCCTGGCCGACCTGCCGTTGCGGGACGACCTGCGGGGCAAGTCGCCGTACGGCGCGCCGCAGCTGTCGGTTCCGGTGCGGCTCAACACCAACGAGAATCCCCACCCGCCGACCCAGGCGCTCGTCGACGACGTGGCCGCCTCGGTGCGCGACGCCGCGGCCGAACTGCACCGCTACCCTGATCGCGACGCCGTGGCGCTGCGGTCCGATCTGGCGGAGTATCTGAGCGCCCAGACCGGCGTGCCCCTGACGACCGCGAACCTGTGGGCGGCCAACGGCTCGAATGAGATTCTGCAGCAACTGCTTCAGGCATTCGGCGGTCCCGGCCGCTCCGCGCTGGGCTTCGTGCCGTCGTACTCGATGCACCCGATCATCTCCGACGGCACGCAGACGGAGTGGTTGCAGGCCAACCGTTCCGAGGACTTCGGCCTCGACGTCGACGTCGCTGTCGCCGCGGTCGTCGAGAAACGACCCGACGTGGTGTTCCTCACCAGCCCCAACAACCCGACGGGCCAGAGCATCGCGCTGCCGGACCTTCGCCGGGTCTTGGAGGTCGCCCCTGGCATCGTCATCGTCGACGAGGCCTACGGCGAGTTCTCGTCTCAGCCCAGCGCCGTGGAGCTGTTGGCCGACTTCCCGGCCAGCCTGATCGTGAGCCGCACGATGAGCAAGGCGTTCGCCTTCGCAGGCGGTCGGCTCGGGTACCTCGTCGCCGATCCCGCGGTGGTCGAGGCGCTGCTGCTGGTTCGGCTGCCCTACCACCTGTCGTCGATCACCCAGGCGGCCGCGCGCGCGGCGCTGCGGCACGCCGACGACACCCTCGGCAGCGTGGCGCGGCTGATCGCCGAACGCGATCGGGTCTCGACGGCGTTGACGGACTTGGGTTTTCGGGTCATTCCCAGTGACGCCAACTTCATCCTGTTCGGACCGTTCGCCGACGCGCCGCGCGCCTGGACCCGGTACCTGGAGGCGGGTGTGCTCATCCGCGACGTCGGGATCCCCGGATTCCTTCGCGCCACCACCGGTCTGGCCGAGGAGAACGACGCCCTGCTCGCCGCCAGTGCCGGTCTCGTCGACTCCGAAGTCACCTCATCCGTAGGAGCCTCATGACACGCCGCGCCCGCGTCGAACGCAAGACCAAGGAATCCGACATCGTCGTCGAGCTGAATCTCGACGGCACCGGTCAGGTCGACATCGCCACCGGCGTCCCGTTCTACGACCACATGCTCACCTCACTGGGGACACACGCCAGCTTCGACCTGATCGTGCACGCCACCGGTGACGTGGACATCGAGGCCCACCACACCGTGGAGGACTCGGCCATCGTGCTGGGCCAAGCCCTCGGCGAGGCCCTTGGCGACAAGAAGGGGATCCGCCGCTTCGGCGACGCGTTCATCCCCATGGACGAGACGTTGGCGCACGCGTCGGTCGACGTGTCGGGCCGGCCCTACTGCGTGCACACCGGCGAGCCGGACTACATGGTGCACAGCACGATTGCGGGCAGCACGGTGCCCTACCACACCGTCATCAACCGGCACGTCTTCGAGTCGCTGGCGATGAATGCCCGGATCGCACTGCACGTGCGCACCCTGTACGGTCGCGATCCGCACCACGTCACCGAAGCGCAGTACAAGGCGGTGGCCCGGGCCCTGCGTCAGGCCGTCGAACCCGACCCACGGGTGACGGGCGTTCCGTCGACGAAGGGCAGTTTGTGACGACGAAAGTCGTTGTCCTCGATTACGGTTCGGGCAACCTCCGCTCGGCCCAACGCGCCCTGGAACGCACCGGCGCCGAGGTCGAGGTGACGGCCGATCCCGCCGCGGCGGCCGCCGCCGACGGTCTCGTCGTCCCTGGAGTCGGGGCGTATGAGGCGTGCATGGCCGGTCTGCGCGGGGTGAACGGTGACCGCATCGTCGCCGACCGCCTTGCCCTGGGGCACCCGGTGCTCGGCATCTGCGTCGGCATGCAGATCTTGTTCAGCCGCGGCGTCGAATTCGGCGTGGAGAGCGTCGGGTGCGGGCAGTGGCCGGGATCGGTGGTGCGGCTCGACGCCCCGGTGGTTCCGCACATGGGCTGGAACGTCGTCGACGCGCCTGCGGGCAGTCGCCTGTTCGCCGGGCTCGACGCCGACACCCGGTTCTACTTCGTGCACTCCTACGCCGCGCAGCACTGGGAGGGCGACCCAAGCGCACGGCTCACGTGGGCGACGCACCACGTACCCTTCCTGGCTGCAGTGGAGGACGGTGCGCTGTGCGCCACGCAATTTCATCCGGAGAAGAGCGGCGACGCGGGCGCGACGCTGCTCGCCAATTGGGTCGAGGGGCTCTCGTGACACATGCACCATTGATTCTTCTGCCCGCCGTCGACGTCGTCGACGGCAAGGCGGTCCGCCTGGTGCAGGGGGTGGCGGGCAGCGAGACCGATTACGGATCGGCCCTCGACGCGGCGATGCAGTGGCAAACCGACGGCGCCGAGTGGATTCACCTCGTGGACCTCGACGCCGCCTTCGGCAGGGGGTCCAATCGGGAGCTGCTCGCCGAGGTCATCGCGAAGCTCGACGTCGCCGTCGAGCTCTCCGGAGGCATCCGTGACGACGACTCGCTGACCGCGGCGCTCGACGCCGGGTGCGCCCGGGTCAATCTGGGCACGGCCGCCCTGGAGAATCCGCAGTGGTGCGCGAAGGTGATGGCCGAGCACGGCGACAAGGTGGCCGTCGGACTCGACGTCAAGCTCGAGGATGGGCAGTACCGGCTCCGCGGGCGCGGCTGGGAGACCGACGGCGGTGACCTGTGGCCGGTGCTGGAGCGCCTCGACGCCGAGGGCTGCTCACGGTTCGTCGTCACCGACGTCACCAAGGACGGCACCCTCAACGGCCCGAACTTGGAGCTGCTGGCCGGTGTCGCCGAGCGCACGGATGCGCCCGTCATCGCCTCCGGTGGCGTGTCGAGCCTGGACGACCTGCGCGCAATCGCCACGCTGACCGACGCAGGCGTGGAGGGTGCGATCGTCGGAAAGGCGCTCTACGCCGGGCGTTTCACCCTTCCCGAGGCGCTCGCCGCGGTGAGTCGGTAGGCCGGGATGGCTCTGGACGACGCCGACCTGCGAGCGCTCGTCGCCGAGGCGTCGGTGATCCTGGACGCCGCCGCCACGCCGTTCGTCGCCGGCCGCGGCGCCCAGTCGGCGGTCGCCAAGTTGGGCAACGACTTCGCCACCGAGGTCGACCTGGCCATCGAGCGTCAGGTCGTGCAGGCGCTGGAGACCGCCACCGGCATCGGGGTGCACGGTGAGGAGTTCGGCGGCGCGCCCGTCGACTCGCACCTGGTGTGGGTGCTCGACCCCATCGACGGCACGTTCAACTACGCCGCGGGGTTGCCGACCGCCGCCATCCTCCTGGGTCTGCTGCGCGACGGGGTTCCGGTCGCCGGGCTCACCTGGTTGCCGTTCAACGACGTCCGCTACACCGCCGTCGTCGGAGAACCGCTGTACGCCAACGGAGTTGCGCAGCCGCCGCTGAAGGCCGCCGAGCTGAGCGACTCCATCGTGGGCGTCGGCACGTTCAACGTCGACTCCCGCGGCACCTTTCCGGGCAGGTATCGCGTCGCGGTCCTCGAACAGCTGAGCCGCAAGTGCTCTCGCATTCGCATGCACGGGTCGACGGGAATCGACCTGGCCTACACCGGCGCCGGAGTGCTGGGCGGGGCAATCAGCTTCGGCCACCACGTCTGGGACCACGCGGCCGGAGTGGCCTTGGTGCGCGCCGCCGGCGGGGTCGTCACCGATCTCGCAGGCGTGGACTGGACGCCTGCGTCGAAGTCGGCCCTGGCCGGGGAGCCCGGCGTGCACGCTCGCATCTTGGAGATCGCGGCGGCGATCGGTTCGCCGGAGGAGTACTGACCATGGACGTCGCAGTGCGCGTCATCCCGTGTCTCGACGTCGACGGCGGCCGGGTGGTCAAGGGCGTCAACTTCGAGAACCTCAGAGACGCAGGGGATCCCGTCGAGCTCGCGGCGGTCTACGACGCCGAGGGAGCCGACGAGCTCACGTTCCTCGACGTGACCGCGTCCTCGGCGGGTCGGTCGACGATGTTGGACGTCGTCAAGCGCACCGCCGAGCAGGTGTTCATCCCGCTGACCGTCGGCGGCGGGGTGCGCTCGGTCGCCGACGTCGACGCGCTGCTGCGGGCCGGCGCCGACAAGGTGTCGGTCAACACCGCGGCAATCGACCGCCCCGAGCTGCTGGCCGAATTGTCGCGACAGTTCGGGTCGCAGTGCATCGTGCTATCCGTCGACGCCCGCACCGTGCCGCAAGGATCACCCCCCACGCCGTCGGGATGGGAGGTCACCACCCACGGCGGGCGCCGGGGCACCGGGATCGACGCCGTCGAATGGGCCAGGCGCGGTGCCGAACTCGGCGTCGGAGAGATCCTGCTCAACTCGATGGACGCCGACGGCACCAAGGCGGGGTTCGACCTGGCGATGCTGCGGGCGGTGCGCGCCGCGGTGACGGTGCCGGTCATCGCCAGCGGCGGAGCGGGGGCGGTCGACCACTTCGCGCCCGCGGTCGAGGCCGGCGCGGATGCGGTGTTGGCCGCCACCATCTTTCACTTCAAGGAGCTGACCATCGGTCAGGTCAAGGCGGCGATGGCCGCGGAGGGGATCACCGTCAGATGACTCTCGACCCGTCCATCGCCAGTCGCCTCAAGCGTGATGCCAACGGTCTGTTCGCCGCGGTCGCCCAGGAACGGGGCACCGGACAGGTGCTGATGGTCGCGTGGATGGACGACGCGGCCCTGGCCCACACCTTGGCCACCCGGAAGGCGACCTACTACTCGCGTTCACGCGGCGAACAGTGGGTCAAGGGCGAGACCTCCGGCCACACGCAGTACGTGCACTCGGTGCGTCTGGACTGCGACGGCGACACCGTGCTGCTCGAGGTGGACCAGGTTGGCGCGGCCTGCCACACCGGCTCGCACACCTGCTTCGACGAAGACCAGCTCCTCACACCGGAGGCCTAGCCCCGGTCGTCGGGCCGAACCATGTCGAACATGACCTCGGGGCTGATCTCGGCGTAGGCGGCGGGTCCACCGGCGCGCAGGATCGGTCGGGCCTTGGCGGTGTCGTAGACGCCGTCGACCAACAGGTCCCGATCGATGTGCGCGGCGACGACCTGACCGAGAACCAGCCACGTCGGCACGTCCTGACCGTCGACGTCTTCGAGCTGAATCAGTTGCGTCAGGCGGCATTCGAAGTTGACGGGGCTCTCCAAGACCCGCGGCGGCGTGATCGTCGACGACGGCACCGCGGTGAGGCCGCCGACGGTGAACTCGTCCCGGTCGGGGGGAATCGACGCCGACGTCTCGTTCATCTGCCGGGCCAGTGACGCGGTGGCCAGATTCCAGACGAACTCGCCGGTGGCCTCGACGTTGGCGACGCTGTCCTTCCAGCCGATCGACGCGAATCCGATGATCGCCGGCCGGTAGTTGAAGGCGTTGAAGAAGCTGTAGGGCGCCAGGTTGAACACCCCGTCGGTGCTCACCGAGGAGATCCAGCCGATGGGCCTCGGCCCGACGATGGCGTTGAGCGGGTCGTGCGGCAGCCCCGTGCCCTCGGCGGTCACGTAGTAGTGGGCGTCGTGTCGGGCCATCGGGGTCAGACCTCCATCGGGGTTGCCTTGGCGCGGGCGGTCCAGCGGCCGTCGTCGTACCCGACCTGAACCGGATGCGAGAACGCCGTCGTCACGTGGTCGGTGGTGACAGTCTCCCGTGCCGTGCCGCTTGCCACGCTGCGGCCCTCGGCGATCAACAGGGCGTGGGTCGTGGTGGTGGGGAGCTCTTCGAGGTGATGGGTGACCAGGATCGACGCGACGTCGGGATGGGCCTGGCCCAGCGCGTCGACGGTCTCCAGCAGCTGCTCGCGCGCGGCGACGTCGAGGCCGGTCGACGGCTCGTCGAGCAGCAGCAGGCGCGGACCCGAGATCAGCGCCCGCGCAATGAGGGCCCGCCCACGCTCGCCCTGCGACAGGGTGGGCCACGTGCCGTCGGCGATGCGCGTCAGCCCGACCGTCTCCACCATGGCGTCGACGCGCTCGAGGTCCTCGTGGGTGGGCGTCCACCGCAGCGGCAGGTCGTTGGTGCCGCTGATGCCGGTGAGCACCACCTCGCGGACGGTCCGGGGGTGCTGCAACCGGTGCCGCGGGTTGACGTGGCCGATGTGGCGTCGCAGTGCCGCCAGGTCGGTGCGGCCCATCTGCTCGCCGAGCACCCGGACCGTGCCCGAGCTGGGGAAGGTGACGGCGCCGCAGAAGCCCAGCAGCGTGCTCTTGCCTGCGCCGTTGGGACCCAGCAGCGCCCAGTGCTCACCCTCGTTGACGGTCAGCGAGATGCCGTCGATGATCTGCTTGCCGTCCCGGCGGAAGGTGACGTCGTCGAGTTGGAGAACGGGTTTCACCGGGAGCGCAGCACCTCGAGCGCCTTATCGGCGTGGGTGTCCATGCTGATCTCGCTGGCGATCACGTCGAGCACCGTGCGGTCGACGTCGATGACGAACGTAGTCCGCTTGACCGGCATGAGCTTGCCGAGCAGGCCGCGCTTGACGCCGAACCGAGCCGCCACGACGCCGTCGGCGTCCGAGAGCAGCGGGTAGTCGAAGTTCTGCTCGTGTGCGAACTTGGCCTGCTTGTCCACGGCGTCGGTGGAGATTCCGACGCGGCTGGCGCCCAGGGAGGCGAACTCGGAGGCCAGGTCGCGGAAGTGGCACGCCTCCTTGGTGCATCCCGGCGTCATCGCCGCAGGATAGAAGAACAGCACGATCGGGCCGTCGGCCAGCAGGCTCGTCAGACTGCGAACGGTGCCGGTCTGATCGGGGAGTTCGAACTCGTCGACGACGTCACCACGTTTCATGGCCGCCTACGCTACGCCCGCGACATCGGCGGCGTCTGGGAGGATTGTCGCGTGCTTGCTTCTGCCGACCTGGCCACCACCACCTCACGCGAGGACTTCCGGGCGCTGGCCGCCGACCACCGCGTGGTCCCCGTGACCCGAAAGGTGCTCGCCGACAGCGAGACCCCGTTGTCGGCGTATCGCAAGCTCGCCGCCAACCGCCCCGGCACCTTCCTGCTGGAGTCGGCCGAGAACGGCCGGTCCTGGTCGCGATGGTCGTTCATCGGCGCCGGGGCGCCGTCCGCGCTGACGGTTCGCGACGACCGCGCGGTGTGGCTCGGCGTCACCCCGCAGGGCGCCCCGACCGGTGGCGATCCGCTCGAGGCGCTGCGCACCACCCTCGAGGTGCTGTCGACGGCGACGCTGCCCGGGCTGCCGCCGCTGTCCAGTGGGCTCGTCGGCTTCTTTGCCTACGACATGGTGCGACGGTTGGAGCGGCTGCCGTCTCTCGCCGTCGACGATCTCGCGCTGCCGGACATGCTGCTGCTGTTGGCCACCGACATCGCCGCCGTGGACCATCACGAGGGCACGATCACCCTGATCGCCAACGCGGTCAACTGGAACGGCACCGACGAGCACGTCGACCAGGCCTACGACGACGCCACCCGGCGGCTCGACGTGATGACCACGGCACTCGGCGAACCCCTGTCGTCGGCGGTGGCGACGTTCAGCCGCCCGGTGCCCGAGCACCGCGCCCAGCGCACGGTCGAGGAGTACTCCGCGATCGTGGAGAAGCTCGTCGGGGACATCGAGGCGGGGGAGGCCTTCCAGGTGGTGCCGTCGCAGCGCTTCGAGATGGACACCGCCGCCGATCCCATCGACGTCTACCGGATGTTGCGCGCGACCAACCCCAGCCCGTACATGTACCTGCTGAACGTGCCGAATGCCGATGGCGAACTTGACTTCTCGGTCGTCGGGTCGAGCCCGGAGGCCCTGGTCACCGTGCAGGACGGCAAGGCGACGACGCATCCGATTGCGGGCACGCGCTGGCGCGGCGCCGACGAGGAGGAAGACGTCCTGCTCGAGAAGGAACTGCTGGCCGACGAGAAGGAGCGCGCCGAGCACCTGATGCTCGTCGACCTCGGGCGCAACGACCTCGGCCGGGTCTGCGTGCCGGGCACGGTTCGTGTCGAGGACTACAGCCACATCGAGCGCTACAGCCACGTCATGCACCTGGTGTCGACGGTGACGGGCCGCCTCGCCGAGGGCAAGACCGCGCTGGACGCCGTGACGGCCTGCTTCCCGGCGGGAACCTTGTCGGGTGCCCCGAAGGTGCGCGCGATGGAGCTCATCGAGGAGGTCGAGAAGACGCGCCGCGGTCTGTACGGCGGCGTGCTCGGTTACCTCGACTTCGCAGGCAACGCCGACTTCGCGATCGCCATCCGGACCGCCCTCATGCGCGACGGCACGGCCTACGTCCAGGCCGGTGGCGGCGTCGTCGCCGACTCCAACGGCCCGTACGAGTTCAACGAGGCGGCCAGCAAGGCCCGCGCCGTCCTCAACGCGATCGCGGCGGCGGAAACCCTGACGACCCCATGATTCGCGTCGCACAACTCCTGCTGGTCGCGTCCGCGCTCGCACTGTGGGTGGCCTCGCGGATGACGTGGGTCGACGTGACCTCGTTCGACGGTCTCGGTCAACCCAAGACCACGACGCTCGACGGTGCCACCTGGTCGACGGCCCTGGTGCCGCTGGCCTTGGTCTCCCTGGCAGCGGCCGTGGCCGTCCTGGCGGTGCGTGGCTGGGTGCTGCGACTCGTCGGCCTGCTGGTCGCCCTCGCGACGGTCGCCATGGGCTATCTCGGGATTGGACTGTGGGTCGTGCCCGACGTCGCGGCTCGAGCCGCCGATTTGGCACAAATCCCGGTGACCGCGTTGATCGACACCCAGCGCCATCACACCGGGGCCGTGGTGACGTTGGTGGCGGCCGTGTCTGCGCTGGCGGGTGCCGTTCTGCTGGTGCGGTCAGCGGCCAGGGCGACGGCGGGTGCGAAGGAGCCTGGGAAGTACCTGGCACCGGCGGCGAAACGCGAGGCAGCGCGCCAAGAATCACCGGAGGACGGCATGTCGGAACGGATGATCTGGGATGCCCTCGACGAGGGCCGCGACCCTACGCGCGAGCATGACGAGGGGCGGTGACGGCCCGTGCGGCGCTGGCGACTACCCTTCGTGGCAGTGTTGATTTTGGTACGTGCGAAGGGCGTGAAGGGGAGCGACGGCTGATGAGTTCGGGGACCGTGCTCGACTCCATCATCGAGGGAGTTCGCGCCGACGCAGCCGCACGCGAGGAAATCATCAGCTTCGCCGAGGTGAAGCAGCGAGCCAAGGACGCCCGCCCAGCGCTGGACGTCTTGGCGGCGTTGCGTGCCGACGGCATCGGCGTCATCGCGGAGGTCAAGCGGGCCAGCCCGTCGCGCGGTGAACTGGCCACCATCTCCGATCCGGCCGATCTGGCACGTGCGTACCAAGACGGTGGTGCGCGGGTCATCAGCGTGCTGACCGAGGAACGCCGGTTCCACGGCTCGCTCGCCGATCTGGACGCCGTGCGCGCCGCGGTGAGCATTCCCGTGCTGCGCAAGGACTTCATCGTCGGGCCCTATCAGATCCACGAGGCGCGTGCGCACGGCGCCGACATGCTGCTCCTGATCGTGGCGGCCCTCGAGCAGTCGGCCCTCGTGTCGATGATCGACCGGACCGACTCGCTCGGGATGACCGCGTTGGTCGAGGTGCACACCGAAGAGGAAGCCGACCGCGCCCTGCAGGCCGGTGCCCGGGTGATCGGCGTGAACGCCCGCGACCTCAAGACCCTCGAGGTCGACCGGGACTGCTTCGCACGGATCGCGCCCGGCTTGCCGTCCAACGTCATCCGCATCGCCGAGTCCGGCGTCCGGGGTACCGCAGATCTCCTCGCGTACGCCGGTGCCGGCGCTGATGCCGTCCTCGTCGGGGAGGGCCTGGTCACCAGCGGTGACCCTCGCGGCGCCGTCGCCGACCTCGTCACCGCAGGCACGCATCCGTCGTGCCCGAGACCGTCGCGTTGATCCGGTGACCCACACCGCAGGCCCGGAGCTTCCCCGCTCGAGTGCAGCCATCGCCGAACCGTCGTCCCACGAACCCGACGCCAAGGGTCACTTCGGCGCCTATGGCGGGCGTTTGGTGCCCGAGGCGCTCATGGCCGTCATCGAAGAGGTCACGGCCGCCTACGAGAAGGCCAGGACCGATCAGACCTTCCTCGACGAGCTCGACCGGCTGCAGCGGCACTACACGGGTCGCCCCTCTCCGCTGTACGAAGCGGAGCGGTTGAGCCGTCACGCCGGGGGAGCGAGACTGTTCCTCAAGCGAGAAGACCTGAATCACACCGGTTCTCACAAGATCAACAACGCCCTGGGTCAGGGTCTGCTTGCCAAGCAGATGGGCAAGACCCGCGTCATCGCCGAGACCGGCGCCGGTCAGCACGGGGTGGCGACCGCCACGGCCTGCGCGCTGCTCGGTCTGACGTGCGTGATCTACATGGGTGCGGTCGACATCGCGCGTCAGGCGCTCAACGTCGCGAGAATGCGCCTGCTGGGCGCCGAGGTCGTCTCGGTCGAGTCGGGTTCGAGGTCGTTGAAGGACGCCATCAACGAGACGTTCCGTGACTGGGTCGCCCATGCCGACGACACGTACTACAGCTTCGGCACCGCTGCCGGCCCGCATCCGTTCCCGACCATGGTCCGCGACTTTCAGCGCGTCATCGGCATGGAGGCGCGGGTTCAGATCCAGGATCAGGCCGGTCGGCTTCCCGACGCGGTGGTGGCGTGCATCGGTGGCGGGTCCAACGCGATCGGCATCTTCCACCCCTTCATCGACGACCACGGTGTTCGGCTCGTCGGATACGAAGCGGCCGGCGACGGCGTCGAGACCGGTCGCCATGCGGCCACGTTCACCGGTGGGTCACCGGGCGCGTTCCAGGGGTCGTTCTCCTATCTGCTGCAGGACGAGGACGGCCAGACCATCGAATCCCATTCCATCTCAGCCGGACTGGACTATCCCGGTGTCGGGCCCGAGCATGCCTTCCTGTTGGACATGGGGCGCGCGGAGTACCGGCCGATCACCGACGCCGAGGCGATGGACGCCTTCGCCCTGCTCTCCCGCACCGAGGGCATCATCCCAGCCATCGAATCGGCCCACGCCGTGGCGGGCGCACTCAAGCTGGGCGCCGAGTTGGGTCCCGGCTCGGTCATCCTGATCAACCTTTCCGGCCGCGGCGACAAGGACGTCGAGACCGCGGCGAAGTGGTTCGGCTTGTTCGACGAGGAGTCTGTGACGTGACGGCAAGCGGACTGTCGGACCTGTTCGCCACGTGCCGGGCCGAGGACCGCTCGGCGTTGATCGGATATCTCCCGACGGGGTTCCCCGACGTCGCCACGTCCATCTCGGCGATGACGACGATGGTCGAATCCGGTTGCGACATCATCGAAGTCGGGGTTGCGTACTCCGATCCGGGCATGGACGGACCCACCATCGCCGCGGCCACCGAGGTGGCGCTGCGCAACGGGGTGCGCGTGCGCGACGCGTTGTCCGCGGTCGAGGCGATCACTGACGCCGGCGGCAAGGCCGTCGTCATGACCTACTGGAATCCCGTGCTGCGGTGGGGAGTGGACGCGTTCGCCCGCGACCTCGCCTCGGCGGGCGGGCTCGGACTGATCACGCCGGACCTCATTCCCGACGAGGCCGACGAGTGGGTCGAGGTGTCCGACGCGCACGGTCTCGATCGCATCTTCCTGGTGGCGCCGTCGTCCACGCCCGAGCGCCTGGCGGCCACGACGTCGGTGTCGCGCGGCTTCGTCTACGCCGCGTCGACGATGGGCGTGACCGGCGCCCGCGACGCGGTCTCCGATGCCGCGCCGGAATTGGTGCGACGCGTGCGGGAGGTCTCCGACATCCCGGTCGGCGTGGGGCTGGGGGTGCGATCGCGTGAACAGGCCGCCCAGATCGGCTCGTACGCCGACGGTGTCATCGTGGGGTCTGCCCTGGTGACGGCGCTGACGGACGGGTTGCCTGCGGTACGGACGTTGACCGAAGAACTCGCCGAGGGTGTTCGACAGAGGATTTCCGCGTGACCACAACCGTGCTGGCCTACATTCCCAGTCCGTCGCAGGGGGTGTGGCACCTCTTCGGTGTGCTGCCCATCCGGGCGTACGCGCTGTGCATCATCGCCGGGATCGTGGCGGCGCTCGTCATCGGCGATCGCCGGTGGGAGGCGCGTGGCGGTGAGCGCGGAGTCATCTACGACGTGGCCCTGTGGGCGGTGCCGTTCGGCTTGATCGGTGGCCGGCTGTACCACGTGATGACCGACTGGCCGAAGTACTTTGGTGCCGACGGTGCGGGTTTCCTTGCCGCGCTGCGCATCTGGGACGGCGGCCTGGGCATCTGGGGCGCGGTGGCGCTCGGCGGCGTCGGAGCGTGGATTGCGTGCCGTCGGCGGGGAATTCCGCTGCCGGCGTTCGGCGACGCGATCGCGCCTGGCATCGTGCTGGCACAGGCCATCGGCCGATTCGGCAATTACTTCAACCAGGAGCTGTACGGTCGCGAGACCGACCTGCCCTGGGGGCTGAAGATCTACGACCGGTTGGACCCGTCCGGTGTGATCAGTCCGCATTCGCTCGACGGGGTGTCGACGGGGCAGGTCTACGCCATCGTCCATCCGACGTTCCTCTACGAGCTGCTGTGGAACCTGCTGGTGTTCGCGGTACTGCTGTGGGCGGATCGCCGATTCACGCTGGGCCATGGGCGTCTGTTCGCGTTGTACGTGGCGGGGTACTGCGTCGGCCGGTTCTGGGTCGAGTTGATGCGCAGTGACACCGCCACGCTGATCGCCGGCATTCGGGTCAACACTTTCACGTCGACGTTCGTATTCGTCGGCGCGGTCATCTACATCATGGTCGCGCCCAAGGTCCGAGAGGATCCGGCGTCGCTGCGGGGCAACGAGTCCGACGGCTCGCTGGTCGACGAGATTGGCGAGGAATTGGTGGCCGTCGCGGCCACGTCGGGCGTCGTCGCGGCCGCAAAGGTGGCGGGCGACGAGGACAAGGCCGAAGCCCCGGAATCCCCGGAGTCCGAGTTCACCGGAGGCGCGGACACCGAGTCCGAAGCCGCTGCGGAGGCGGTGGACCTCGTCGAGCAGGTCGAGAATGCGCCGTCGGAGGACATCGCCGAAGCCGAGGCATTCGCCGAGGCGGGCGAAGAGGCCGAAGCGCACCGCGAGGCAGGCTTGGGGTCCGTGGAGGGTGACGAGGCCGTGGAGGCCGAGCTCGGTGCGGTGGAGGCACATGAGGCCGCGGTCGACGGTGCCGCCGAGGCAGAGGCTCTGGCCGAAGCCACTTCTGCTGAGCCAACCGCGGCTCCCGAAGACGCCACCGCCGCCCCCGAAGACGGCCTCGGGTCAGTCGATGGCGACGAAGTCGAAGCTGCCCAGGCCGACGCCGCCGAGGTTCATGACGCCGCCGTCGAAGGCACGGCCTCTGCCGCCGACGACAACACCGCCGCCCCCGAAGACGGCCTCGGCTCGGTCGACGGCGACGAAGTCGAAGCCGCCCAGGCCGACGCCGCCGAGGTCCACGACGCCGCCGTCGAAGGCACCGCATCCGCCGAGGACACCGCTGACACCGTCGCCGCCGACGACACCACCGCCGCCCCTGAAGACGGCCTCGGCTCGGTCGACGGGGATGAAGTCGAGGCCGCCCAGGCCGACGCCGCCGAAGTCCACCAGGCCGCCGTCGACGGCACGACGTCCGCCGAAGACACCGCCGACACGGTCGTCGCCGACGACAACACCACGGCCCCCGAAGACGGTCTCGGCTCCGTCGACGGCGACGAAGTCGAAGCCGCCCAGGCCGACGCCGCCGAGGTCCACCAGGCCGCCGTCGAAGGCACGACGTCCGCCGAGAACACCGCTGAGGCGGTCACCGCCGACGAGACCACCGCGGCCCCCGAAGACGGTCTCGGGTCAGTCGACGGCGACGAAGTCGAGGCCGCCCAAGCCGACGCCGCCGAGGTTCATGACGCCGCCGTCGAAGGCACCGCATCCGCCCACGGCGCCACCGCGGCTCCCGAAGACGGCCTCGGCTCGGTCGATGGCGACGAAGTCGAAGCTGCCCAGGCCGACGCCGCCGAGGTCCACGCCGCCGCCGTCGACGGCACGACGTCCGCCGAGGACACCGCTGACACGGTCGCCGCCGACGACACCACCGCGGCTCCCGAAGACGGCCTCGGCTCGGTCGACGGCGACGAAGTCGAAGCCGCCCAAGCGGACGCCGCCGAGGTCCACCAGGCCGCCATCGAAGGCACGGCCTCCGCCGAGAACACCGCCGAGACGGTCTCCGCTGACGAGCCCACCGCTGCCCCCGAAGACGGCCTCGGCTCGGTCGACGGCGACGAAGTCGAAGCAGCCCAGGCTGACGCCGCGGAAGTCCACGACGCTGCTGTCGAAGGAACCGCATCCGCCGAGAAGGCCGCTGCTGCAGAAAAGCCAAGTACCACGGCGCGCCAGCCGATCACGACGCCCAAGCGGCGTTGGTGGAAGCGGTCCTGAGCGCGATCCCGCGCTAGAACGCCGGGGGTAGCTCAGCGTCCGCTTCTGCCTCCCAGGCCTCACGGTTCAGTTCCCGCTCGTGGTGTATGCGGTTGGCTCGGTCTTGGGCGCGGGTGGTTCTTCGGCGGGGCATGGTGAGGCCTGCGGTGTGGCTCGCTGGGACGTCGCGCACCCTCACCGTGGCGGTGGGTCTGGACAGTTCGGGGAACAGCAGTCGGCTGCCCGGTGTGGTGACGAACTCGCGTCCGTCGGGTGCGGTCCAGATGACGGTGCCGTCGTCGAGTTGCCTGTCGCGCCAACCGTTCTCGCCTCCCCAGAAGGTCTTGAGCAGGTGGTGTCGACGGCAGACGCACTTGAGGTTGGACGCGGCCGTGGGGCCGTGCGGCCACGGGATCGTGTGGTCTAAGTCGCAATTCGTCGCGGGCACGCGGCAGCCGGGGAAGCGGCACGTCATGTCGCGGCAGCGGATGAAGTCGGCCAGTTTCTTCGACGGTCGGTATCGGTTCTCCGGTGGGGCTTGGCCGGGGTGCACGATTCGGGTGATCGTGGCCCCGATGGTGGCGCGGCAGGCGATGGCGCCGGGGAGGAATAGGCCACCCATCAATGCCGCGGGCCGCAGCTTCGCGAAGTATCCGGGTGCCGGGGTGAGGGCCTCGGTGAGGGTGAGGTCGCGTAGGGGTTTGTCGAAGAGCGGTGGCTCTTCCCCGTCGATGGCGGCGCGCTCCTCGGTGGGAGTGGGCGTGGAAGCGGGAGTCTCCGGTGGCGGTGCGGGGCTCTCGGGCCTCGGCGCAGGCGGCGCGGGGTCGGGGTCGGGGTCGGGTTCAGCCAGCGCCTCGTCACTGGCAATGACGTAGACCACCACCCCCGTCGCGGGCGGGTTCTGGGCGGCCACGCAGTCGTCGTTGCCGCACAGGCACGCCATGCGGTCGGTCCCGATGGCCCCGATCGCGTCGGCGCGGAGTTGGTCGGCGGTCCTCGGATCGGCCGGGCACACGGTGGCGGCCAGGTTCTTCAGTCGTGCCTCGAACGCCTTGGCGTCATGGGCGAACAGGGTCGCCAAGATGGTGGCCATCCCGCTGCCGTCCTCCTCGATCCTGACGTCGACGGAGCGACCCCGTGCCTTGGTCTCGTCCCGTCGGACGGCCTGCGGGTCGACCTGGTGAACGAAGACGTCGACGGCTTTTTCGGTCTTGTCCACCGACCTCGGTTCCCAGTTGCCGAACGCCTCGGCCAGCAGAGCGTCCAAAGTGCGCAGCGCGTCGGGGTCGGTCACAAGGGCGCCGCGCTGCACCACGGTCTTCACCAAGGCGTAGGTGATGAGGCCCTCGGCGAACACCGCGGCCACGTGGGGGAACCGCTCGTGCAGGGCCACCGCAATCAGCAACTGGTGAAAGGCGGCACCGGGGGTGATGTTTTGTGCGGCGCCGATGTGGGCGGCGACGGCGTCCACGTTGTCCAGACACCACTGGTCGCGATCCGCGGACCCCGACGCGGCGTAGGCGTCTTCCAGCATGGCGGCCATCGTCGCCACCTTGCGGGCGCAGGCGGCGGATTCCGTTCGAGTCCAGGTCGACAGCGCGTCGGAACCGCGGGTGCTGGTCGTCGCTGCTGCCAGACCTTCGAACATACTTTCGACCCTAGGCCCGAAGTGGAGACCTGCAAAGGGGTCGAAAGAAGTTGTGGATGAATCGATTTGCGCTGTGCATAACCGGCCACGGAGGGTCAAAGATGTCAGACGCACGTGCTAAGACCCGACGATCCTCGACCCGGGGGGGTGACGGCGGGCGCACGGTCGGGCATGCTGGTTTGGCCATGCCACCCACCCGCCGGGCTGCCCGCCCAATCTCGCCTCGCGTCGCCCTCGCCAATGCGGGCGCCCTCACCGGCGCGCTGGCCTACATCGGTCTGCGGGACCCGCATGCGGCTGGCTTTGGCTTCCCTCCGTGCCCCTTCCGGATGCTGACCGGCTGGAATTGTCCGGGCTGCGGGGGCCTGCGCATGACTCACGACGTGCTGCACGGCGACTTCGCCGCCGCAGTGGTCGACAACGTCTTCATGCTCGTGGCGCTGCCGATGCTGGCCCTCTGGCTGGTCGCGCGCTGGCGAACCGGCCTCAAATTGATGCCGACGTCAGCCGTGGTGGTCGTCGTCGTCGCCACGGTGGCGTGGACGGTGATCCGCAATCTCCCGGGATTCCCGCTGGTCCCGACCTTTATCGGCGGGTAGCTTCGCGCACCCGCTGATACACTCGCGGCTTGGGCCGCTGCAGTCCCTTACTCGTAAATTCGGACTGCGGAGGTGCCACGGGTGTTGTTCTCGGCGTTGCCATCAGCTCAGGGGTTGTACGACCCGGAGAACGAAGCGGATTCCTGTGGCGTCGCCATGGTCACCGACATTAAGGGGCGGCGGTCGCATGCGATCGTCGCCGACGGACTCACCGCGCTCGAGCATCTCGAACATCGCGGAGCCGCAGGTGCCGAAGCGAACAGCGGCGACGGTGCGGGCATCCTGCTCCAGCTGCCCGTCGAACTCTTGGCCGAGGTCGTCGACTTCGAGCTGCCCGCACCGACGGCCAACGGCGCCAACACCTTTGCCGCCGGCATCTGCTTCCTTCCGCAGGATCCGGTGGCCAGGGACGCCGAACGGCTCCGCATCGAGTCCATCGCACTCGAGGAGGGGCTGGAAGTCCTCGGCTGGCGGACGGTTCCCGTCGACCCCGTTGGCGCCGACATCGGCGTGACGGCGCTGGGGTGCATGCCGTTCATGGCTCAGCTGTTCCTCGCCGCGCCAGAGCACAACGGACACCGGCCCGGCGGTCTCGACCTCGACCGCCGCGTCTACCCGGTGCGCAAGCTCGCCGAGCAGGGCGAGGTGTACTTCGCCTCGCTGTCGAGCCGGACCATCGCCTACAAGGGCATGCTCACGACGATGCAACTGCCGCGGTTCTTCCCGGACGTGCGTGACGAACGGTGTACGAGTGCCATCGCCATCGTGCACAGCCGCTTCTCCACCAACACCTTTCCGTCGTGGCCGCTGGCACACCCGTTCAGGTTCGTGGCCCACAACGGCGAGATCAACACCGTCCGTGGCAATCGCAACCGGATGCACGCCCGCGAAGCCATGCTGGCCAGCTCGAGGATTCCCGGCGACCTGTCCCGCCTCTCGCCGATCTGCACCGCCGAGGCCTCCGATTCGGCCTCGTTCGACCAGGTGCTCGAACTACTGCACCTCGGCGGCCGCAGCCTGCCCCACGCCGTGCTGATGATGATCCCCGAGGCGTGGGAGAACAACCTTGACATGGACCCGGCACGCCGGGCCTTCTGGCAGTTTCACGCGTCGCTGATGGAACCCTGGGACGGTCCGGCCTGCGTCACCTTCACCGACGGCACGGTCGTCGGTGCGGTTCTGGACCGCAACGGATTACGGCCCGGACGATGGTGGCGCACGCTCGACGACAGGGTGATCCTGGCCAGTGAGAGCGGCGTGCTCGACGTGCCGTCGTCTGAGATCGTGGCGCGGGGCCGGCTCGAGCCCGGCAAGATGTTCTTGATCGACACCGCCGCCGGCCGCATCGTCTCCGACGACGAGATCAAGGCCGACCTCCAGGCGGCAGAACCCTACGACGAGTGGCTGCACGCAGGTCTTCTGGACCTCTCGACGCTGCCGGAACGAGTTCGGGTGCAGCCCAACCACGACTCGGTGGTGCGGCGACAGATTTCCTTCGGCTACACCGAGGAAGAACTGCGCATCATGCTCGCGCCGATGGCCGCCTCCGGAGCAGAACCGTTGGGCTCCATGGGCACCGACACCCCGGCCGCGGTGTTGTCGCAGCGATCGCGGCTCCTCTACGACTACTTCGTCGAACTCTTCGCCCAGGTGACCAATCCGCCGCTGGACGCCATCCGCGAGGAGATCGTGACCTCCATGTCCCGGGTGATGGGACCCGAGCACAATCTGCTCGAGCCGACCGCGGCGTCGTGTCGTCAGATCGGGCTCAGGTGGCCGGTTCTCGACAACGACGAGCTCAACAAGATCGTGCACATCAACGACGACGGCGAGCAGCCCGGGTTGAAGACGAAGGTCCTGCGGGCGCTCTACGACGTGGAACGCGGCGGGGAGGGTCTCGCCGATGCTTTGGAGGATCTGAGGAACCGCGCGTGCCACGCCATCGAGAGGGGCTACCGGACGCTCGTCATCTCCGATCGCGACTCCGACCACACCAAGGCGCCGATCCCGTCACTGCTGGCGGTCTCGGCAGTACACCATCACCTGGTCCGCACCAAGCAGCGCACCAGCGTCGCCCTGGTGGTCGAGAGTGGCGACGCCCGGGAGGTGCACCACATCGCGATGCTGATCGGTTTCGGTGCGGCCGCGGTCAATCCGTACCTGGCCTTCGAGTCCATCGAGGATCTGATCCGCGAAGGCGAGCTCACCGGCATCGAACCGTCGACCGCGGTCCGCAACTACCTCAAGGCGCTCGGCAAGGGCGTGATGAAGGTGATGAGCAAGATGGGCATCTCCACCGTCGCGTCCTACACCGGCGCCCAGGCCTTCGAGGCGATCGGGCTCAACCGGGACGTCATCGACGAATACCTCACCGGCACCCCAAGCCAACTCGGCGGCGTCGGACTCGACGTCCTCGCCGAGGAGGTCAAGCTGCGCCATCGCAGGGCATATCCCGAGAACCCGACCGAGCGGGTGCACCGCCGGCTCGAGGTAGGCGGTGAGTACGCGTTTCGGCGGGAGGGCGAGCTGCATCTCTTCACTCCGGAAGTCGTCTTCCTGCTTCAACATTCGACGCGCACCGGCAAGCACGAGGTGTTCCGACAGTACGCCGACGAGGTGAACCGACTCGCCCGTGACGGAGGTGCCCTGCGCGGCCTCTTCGAGTTCAAGACGGGGGTGCGCGAGCCCGTCCCGCTCGACGAAGTGGAGTCGGTCGACTCGATCGTCACTCGCTTCAACACCGGCGCGATGAGCTACGGCTCGATCTCGGCCGAAGCCCACGAAACGATGGCCATTGCGATGAACGCACTCGGTGGCCGATCCAACAGCGGCGAGGGCGGCGAAGAGGAGGATCGGCTCTACGATCCGCGTCGGCGCAGTGCGGTCAAGCAGGTCGCCTCGGGTCGCTTCGGAGTGACGAGTGACTACCTGGTCAACGCCAGCGACATCCAGATCAAGATGGCTCAAGGCGCCAAACCCGGTGAGGGTGGCCAACTTCCGGGATACAAGGTGTATCCGAACATCGCCAAGACCCGGCATTCGACACCGGGGGTGGGGCTGATCTCGCCGCCACCGCACCACGACATCTATTCGATCGAGGACTTGGCCCAACTCATCCACGATCTCAAGAACGCCAACTCCCAGGCTCGCATCCACGTCAAACTCGTGAGCTCCGTCGGCGTCGGCACGGTTGCCGCCGGGGTGTCCAAGGCTCACGCCGACGTCGTCCTGATCTCCGGGTACGACGGGGGCACCGGCGCGGCTCCACTCACCTCGCTCAAGCACGCCGGGGCACCGTGGGAGATCGGGCTGGCCGACACCCAGCAGACCCTCGTCCTCAACGGTCTGAGGGACCGCATCACCGTCCAGTGCGACGGCGGGATGCGCACGGCGCGTGACGTCATGGTGGCCATGCTGCTCGGCGCCGAGGAGTACGGCTTCGCCACCGCGCCGCTCGTGGTGGCGGGCTGCATCATGATGCGCGTCTGCCATCTCGACACGTGCCCCGTCGGCGTGGCCACGCAGAACCCCGAATTGCGCGCCCGGTTCAACGGCAAACCCGAATTCGTCGAGAACTTCTTCCGGTTCGTCGCCGAGGACATCCGGCGATACCTGGCGCAGTTGGGCTTTCGCAGCGTCGACGAGGCCGTCGGGCGGGCAGACGTGCTCGACACGGCACCGGGCGTCGCGCACTGGAAGAGCCAGGGCCTCGACCTGACGCCGATCTTCGCGATCCCCACCGATCCGCACGGCGCCACGCTGACGCAACGCCGCAGGCTTCGCGATCAGGATCACGCGCTCGAACACGCGTTGGACCAGACGCTGGTCGCGCTCGCGGAGGGGGCGCTCGAAGATGCCCATCCCGTGCGCCTGGAACTTCCCGTCCGCAACGTCAACCGCACGGTCGGCACCCTGCTCGGCTCCGAGGTGACCCGCCGCTACGGCGCCCAGGGCCTGCCCGACGACACCATCCACGTCACCCTCACCGGGTCGGCCGGGCAGTCGATCGGAGCGTTCCTGCCACCGGGCGTCACGCTGGACCTGATCGGGGACGCCAACGACTACGTCGGCAAGGGGCTCTCGGGAGGTCGCGTGATCGTCCGTCCCGACGACGACGTGTTGTTCCTGCCGGAGGACAACGTCATCGCAGGCAACACGTTGCTCTTCGGTGCGACGTCGGGGGAGGTGTTCCTCCGAGGGCGCGTGGGTGAACGCTTCTGCGCCAGGAACTCCGGAGCGTTGGCGGTCGTGGAGGGCGTCGGCGACCACGCGTGTGAGTACATGACCGGCGGGCGCGTCGTGGTGCTGGGGCCCACGGGTCGCAACATGGCGGCGGGCATGTCGGGCGGCATCGCCTACGTGCTGGGCCTGGAACCGGCGAAGGTCAACGCCGACATGGTGCTGCTGCAGCGCCTGGAACCCGAGGACCTCGCGTGGCTTCACGACGTCGTGGCGCGGCACGAGAGTCACACCGGCAGCTCGGTGGCGCGATCGTTGTTGTCGGACTGGCCACGGCGCAGCGCGCAGTTCACGAAGATCATGCCCGTCGACTACGAGAAGGTCCTCTACGCCACCCGGATGGCGAAGGCCGAGGGCCGGGACGTGGACACTGCGATCATGGAGGCGACGCGTGGCTGACCCCACCGGATTCTTGCGGATACCCAAGGTCGAGGCGGCCAAGCGGCCGGTCGACGAGCGGGTGGGGGACTGGCGCGAGGTGTACGAGCGCCAGGATCCCCACGAGCGCGCCGGCGAGGTGTCCCAGCAGGCCAGGCGGTGCATGGATTGCGGAATCCCGTTCTGTCACTCCGGTTCTGCCGGTTGTCCGTTGGGCAACCTGATCCCGGAGTGGAATGACCTGGTGCGCCGCGGGCGATGGGACGCGGCCAGCGACCGGCTGCACGCGACGAACAACTTCCCGGAGTTCACCGGCCGGTTGTGTCCGGCTCCGTGCGAGGCGGCGTGCGTCCTGTCGATCTCGGAGGGTCACACCGGCGGCGCGGTGACGATCAAGCGCATCGAGCAGTCCATCGTCGACCAGGCGTGGATGGACGGCACGATCGAACCGCAGCCCGCTGCCATCTCGACGGGCAAGGGCGTCGCGGTCGTCGGCTCGGGGCCGGCGGGTTTGGCCGCGGCCCAACAGCTCACCCGCGCGGGTCACCACGTCACCGTCTACGAGCGTGACGACCGCATCGGGGGACTCCTGCGCTACGGCATTCCGGAGTACAAGCTGGAGAAGAGTGGGCTCGACCAGCGGTTGGCCCAAATGCGCGCTGAGGGAACGCGTTTCGTGACCGACTGCGAGGTCGGGGTCGACCTGTCGGTGGAGCGGCTGCGAAGCCAGCACGACGCCGTGGTGCTGGCCGTGGGTGCGCTGCGTTCGCGGGACAACCCGGTGGAGGGTCGCGAGCTCGACGGCGTCCACTTCGCCATGGAGCACCTGGTGCCCGCGAACAGGGAGTGCGAGGGCGACGGGCCCTCACCCATCTCGGCGGCGGGCAAGCACGTCGTGATCATCGGCGGCGGAGACACCGGAGCCGACTGTCTGGGCACCGCGCACCGCCAGGGTGCGGCGTCGGTCACCCAATTGGACTACAACGCCGAGCCGCCCGGGCAGCGCGACGAGAGCCGCTCGCCCTGGCCCACCTGGCCGCTGGTGCTGCGGACCTCGCCCGCGCACGCCGAGGGCGGGGCGCGTCACTACGAGGTCGCCGTGCAGCGCTTCGTCGGTGACGACAAGGGTCGCCTGGTCTCGATCGTCATCGCCGAGGTCAAGGTCGAGCGCGACGCCGACGGCCGACGCTCGATCACCCCGGTGGGTGCCGAGATCGAGCTCCCGTGCGAGCTGGCCCTGCTGGCAATCGGGTTCGACGGCGTCGAGCACATGGCCCTGCTCGACGAGCTCGGCCTAAGGCTGAACGGACGTGGCGCGCTGTCGTGTGGGTCGGACTGGCAGACCGACGCACCGGGAGTCTTCGTCTGCGGCGACGCGCACCGCGGCGCGTCGCTCATCGTGTGGGCGATCGCCGAGGGACGCAGCGCTGCGCATGCCGTCGACGCCTATCTGATGGGCGAGTCGGATCTTCCGGCCCCGGTCAAGCCGGGTGCGCTGCCACTTGCCGCCGTCTGAATCGTCTTCTGAATCGATCACGACTATATTGAGTCAACGTGACTAGACGCGGAAAGATCGTCTGTACGTTGGGACCGGCTTCCTCCTCGGAGGAGCAGATCAAGGCGCTCGTCGACGTGGGCATGGACGTCGCCCGGCTGAACTTCAGCCACGGTGACCATGCCGACCACGAGATCGCCTACAAGCGGGTTCGCGCGGCCTCCGATGCGACGGGACGGGCCGTCGGCATCATGGCCGACCTGCAGGGTCCCAAGATTCGCCTCGGCCGGTTCGCCGACGGGCCGACGATGTGGCTGGCCGGTGAAACCGTGCGCATCACCGTCGACGACGTCGAGGGAACCCACGACCGGGTGTCGACCACCTACAAGGAACTGGCCAAGGACGCCGCAGTCGGCGACCGCCTGCTGGTCGACGACGGCAACATCGGCCTCACCGTCAGTGAGATCGACGGCAACGACGTCGTCTGCATCGTCACCGAAGGTGGCAAGGTCAGCAACAACAAGGGACTGTCGCTGCCCGGCATGAACGTCTCGGTGCCCGCACTGTCCGAGAAGGACATCGAGGACCTCAAGTTCGCCCTCGCCCTCGGCGTCGACCTGGTGGCGATGTCGTTCGTGCGTTCGCCTGCGGAGATCGAGCTGGCGCACGAGGTGATGGACCAGATGGGCCGCCGTGTCCCGGTGATCGCCAAGCTCGAGAAGCCGGAGGCCATCGACAATCTCGAGGCCATCGTGCTGGCGTTCGACGCCATCATGGTCGCCCGCGGTGACCTTGGCGTCGAACTGCCGCTGGAGGAAGTGCCGCTGGTGCAGAAGCGGACCATCCAGATGGCTCGGGAGAACGCCAAACCCGTCATCGTCGCCACCCAGATGCTCGAGTCGATGATCGAGAACTCCCGGCCGACGCGTGCCGAGGCCTCCGACGTCGCCAACGCCGTGTTGGACGGCGCCGACGCCGTAATGCTCTCGGGTGAGACCTCGGTAGGGAAGTACCCGCTCGAGGCCGTCAAGACCATGGCGCGCATCATCACCGCCGTCGAGGAGAATTCCACGGCCGCACCGCCGTTGACCCACGTGCCGCGCACCAAGCGAGGCGTCATCTCCTATGCCGCCCGCGACATCGGCGAGCGTCTCGACGCCAAGGCGTTGGTGGCCTTCACCCAGTCCGGTGACACGCTCAAGCGTCTGGCGCGTTTGCACACCCCGCTGCCGCTGCTGGCGTTCACGCCGCTGCCCGAGGTGCGCAGTCAGCTGGCCCTGACCTGGGGCACCGAGACGTTCATCGTTCCCCACATTCAGACCACCGACGGCATGATCCGTCAGGTCGACGAGTCCCTGCTGGCGTTGGGCCGGTACAGGCGGGGCGACCTGGTCGTCATCGTCGCCGGCGCACCTCCCGGCACGGTCGGTTCGACCAACATGATCCACGTGCACCGGATCGGCGAGGACGACCACTGAGCTCGTCCGACCTCGAGGAACTGCTCGCGGTCCTCGATCTCACCCGCGTCGACGACGATCTCTTCACCGGGTCGCATCCGAGCCGGAACCCGGTTCGCACGTTCGGCGGGCAGATGATGGCTCAGGCCTTCGTCGCGGCCAGCCGCACGGTGCGCACCGGGTTGCCACCGAGCACGTTGTCGGTCCACTTCGTCGCCGGGGGTGACCCCTCGCGCGACCTGGAGTTCCACGTGGTGCGGCTGCGAGACGAGCGTCGCTTCGCCAACCGGCGGGTCGACGTGCGACAGGGCGACGTGCTGCTGGCCTCGGCGTTGGTGTCGCACATGGACGGTGGCCGCGGCAACCTCGACCACGGTGTCGAAGCGCCGACGGTCGCCGAACCGTTGTCGGTGCCCAGCATCGAAGAACTGCTCGTCGGCTACGAGGAGACGGTGCCGCTGTTCGTCGAGGCCCTCAAGCCCATCGAGTGGCGCTACACCAACGATCCGGCGTGGGTGATGCGCAACAAGGGTGACCGGTTGCCGCACAACCGGGTGTGGCTCACCGCCAAGGGTGCGATGCCCGACGACCCGGTGATTCACGCTGCGGCACTGGTCTATTCGTCGGACACCACGGTGCTGGACTCGATCATCACCACCCACGGCCTGTCGTGGGGCTTCGACCGCATCTTCGCGGTGACGATGAATCACTCGGTGTGGTTTCACCGTCCCGTCGCCTTCGACGACTGGGTGCTCTACTCGACGACGTCACCCGTGGCCGCGGCATCGCGTGGGCTCGGCACCGGCCACTTCTTCGGCCGCGACGGCACGCTGCTGGCCACCGTCGTCCAAGAGGGGATCGTCAAGTACTTCCCCGAGTCGGCCGCGGACTGACGCCGAACTTCTCCTGCAGCCCGTTGACCCACTCGTCGGTGCAGGCCTGGGCGGCGGCGCGGTCGTCGCCCGCCTTCACCGCGCAGTCCACATAGGCCGCGCCGCCCGAATCCCGCCAGGCCAGCCCCCAGATGACGGCGAACGCGACCGATGCGACGACGGCCACCGTGCCGAGCGCCATTCCTGCGGCCGCGACGGGACCGTTGTCGGCCTCGCGGCGGGTGGCTCGGGCCCGGCCGACGCCGCCGAGGATCAACGCCACCACGCCGCAGACGAGACCGCCGAGGACCGACCAGCACAGGGCGAGGCCGGCCACCGCGACGGCGAGCGCCGCGGTGCCCGTTCCGTTTCTGGGGCCCGTCATGTCTGCCGAGGGTAGAGCACCGGGCAGGTCACCCCGTGGGGCAGGTGATGCGTGGCGACGACGACGGTGCGGGTGGGGGAGAACAACCCGTCGGGTGCCAGCACCGCGCGCAGGAGGCGGTCGGCGTCGGCGGCGTCGAGGTGTTCGGTCGGCTCGTCGAGGAGGATCACGGGTAGATCGCAGATGAGCGCGCGGGCCAGGAGCAAGCGTCGCCGCTGCCCGGCCGACACCGCCGCGGCACCCCCGGTGAGGATCGTGGCCAACCCGTCCGGAAGTTCTGCCAGCCAGTCCTGCAGGCCGACGGCCGCCACGGCGTCGCGCAGCTCGTCGTCGGTCGCGTCACCACGGGCCACCAGCAGGTTGTCTCGGACGGTGGTGTCGAAGAGGTGCGCGTCCTCGGGGAAGAACCCCGCGGTCATCGGATCGTGGTGCTCGGCGGCGATGGCCATCAGGGTCGTGGTCTTGCCGCTGCCGCTGTCCCCGACGACGGCGACGCGGTCACCGTCGCGCAGCTCCGGTACGTGCACCCGGGGGCGGGTCCTGCCCGCCGGTTCGGCGTCGGTGAGGTCGAGCAGCCGCGCGGCGGCGATGCGGGCCCGGGTGAGGGCGATGGCCGCAGCTGGCAGTGCCGCGGTGGCCTCGAACGCCGAGAGCGGCAGCAGCACCAGGATCGCCAGCGTCGTCGGGCCCACCTGGCCAGCCAGACCGATGGCGACGAGGACGGCGCCGAGCACGCTGACCGCCGTTGCGGCAGTGGGGGCGGCGGCACCGAAGGCGGCCGGCAGTGCGGCGCGGTCGGCAGCGGCCCCCCAGTCGCGCTGCCTACGGGACGCGTCGGCCACCACCTCGTCGAGGCGCCCCGCGACCCGTAGTTCGGGCGCGTGGTCCAGCGCCAGGAGCGTGGCCGTGTCACGGCCCGAATGATGCTCGGTGGCAACGCGTTCGGCAGCAGCCGCGGCGCGGGCTGACGCCAAGGGGGCGACGACGCCGGCCACCAGCAGGCAGGCCAACAGCACGACGGCTACGGTCGGCGAGATGACGGCGATAACGACGACGGATGCGGTGGACAGGACGGCGGCGACCGCGATCGGAAGCACGGCGCGGACCAGAACGTCGGACAGGTCGTCGACGGAATCCCCGACACGAGAGGCGATGTCGCCTCGCGGCAGCCGCATCGTGGTCTCGACGGGCCCGTGGGCCAGGGCGCGGTACAGCTCGGCTCGGGCGGTACCGGCCGCGCGCAGAGCCGTGTCGTGCGACGCCAGGCGCTCGCAGTAGCCCAGGACCCCTCGGGAGATGCCGAGGGCGCGCACGGCGACGACCGCGACGGACAGGTCCAAGATGGGCGGCATCTGCCACGCCCTGGCGATGAGCCAGGCCGAGACGCCCGCGAGCGTCAGTGCGCTGCCGAGCGCGAACACGCCGAACGCCACGGCCAGCGCCAGTCGCGGCAGGCGGGGGCGCAAGAGTGCCAGACCCGAGAGCAACGGGTCACGCCGCGACATGGTGCTCACCTCCGACGGTGACGACGCGGTCTCCGACGGCGCGTACGGCCTCCCGGTGCCCGACCACCAGCACGGCCGCCCCGTCGCGGGCGATCTCGCGGATCGACTGAAGGACCAACCGTTCCCGCTCGGGATCGAGGTGGGCCGTCGGTTCGTCGAGTAGCAGGACGGACCGGTGGGCGCCGAATGCGCGGGCCAGGGCGAGCCGCTGGCGTTGGCCGAGGGACAACCCCGCCCCGTCGCGACCGATGACGGTGTCCAGCCCGTCCGGCAGTGACGCGAGGACCTCGTCGAAACCGCTGCGCCGACAAGCTTCCTCGAGGTGGACGACGGGTCCGAGGAGCTCCAGGTTCTCGCCGACGGTGCCGGGGATCAGGGCGGGTCGTTGCGGCACCCAGGCGATGTGGCTCCACCACTGCCCGGGGTCGAGATCGCCGACGTCGACGCCGCCGACGAGGACGCGACCCGTCGTCGGCGCGGTGAGACCGAGCACGGCGTGCAACGCGGTCGACTTTCCCGCCCCGTTGGGTCCGGTCAAGACGGTCACGCTGCCCGGTTCCACGTCGACGGACAACCGATGCGGCGCGTCACCGTTGCGCGCGGTGACGCTCAGATCGCGAATGGCGATCGACGTGCCCGAGGGGGTACGCGTGCCGTGGGCCGGTGGCGCGGTGCCGTCCAGCAGCGCGGCCGCCTTCTCTTGCGCAGTCCGTCCGTCGCGCGCCGCGTGGAACTCCGCGCCGACGCGCCGCAGCGGCCAGAAGACCTCGG
Source organism: Mycobacterium yunnanensis (assembly GCF_025823185.1). Taxonomy (GTDB): domain Bacteria; phylum Actinomycetota; class Actinomycetes; order Mycobacteriales; family Mycobacteriaceae; genus Mycobacterium; species Mycobacterium yunnanensis. The sequence continues at coordinate 12,706 of NZ_JACKVK010000011.1, read as the reverse complement.
GGGCCAGCAGTATCGCCGTCAAGGCGGAGCTGAGCTCGATCTCCCCGTACACCAGACGCAGCCCGACGCTGACGGCGACCAGGGCAACGCCGAGGGTGGCGATCAGCTCGAGCACCAGCGACGAGAGGAAGGTGATCCTCAGGGTCGCCATGGTCGAACGACGGTGTGCGTCGGCGAGTTCGGTGATGCGCCGTCGTGCGCCGTCGGCACGCCCGAGTGCCCGCAGGGTCGGGATGCCGGTGATGAGGTCCAGGAGCCGCGACTGCAGTGTGGTCATCGCCGTCAGGGCCGCCGCGGATCGCTCGGCGGTGACGAGCCCGATGAGCACCATGAACAGCGGAACGAGGGGCAGGGCGATCAGGACGACGACGGCGGCCTGCAGGTCGTAGAACGCCATCGTCGCCGCTGCGGCCGGGGTCAGCACGGCAGCCTGAACGACTGCGGGCAGATAGCGGGTGTAGTAGGGCCGCAGGGCGTCCAATCCCCGGGTGCTCAGGGTGGCCACGTCGTCGCGCCGGGCCGCCAGGTCGCGCGGCGAGAGTGCCGTCACGCCCGCGAGCAGTCGCCGACTCTCCTCGGCGATCGCCGCGGTGGCGCCCCGCTGACCGACGCGGGCCTGAGCCCATTGGGCGAGCGTTCGAATCGTCCACAGCGCCACCAGAACCCACAGCGAGACGGCGCAGTGTGCGAGGGTTCGGGACGCCGGGTCGGTGATGAGACCCGCCACCAGGTGTGCCAACACCACCGCGGCCGCGATGGCCGAGCCGGTGATGACCACACCGCAGCCGGTGGTCAGCACCAGGTGGCGCATCATCTCGGGCGCAGTCCGATCGGCGCCGGGATCCGCTCGGCGGAGATGCGTTGACGGAAGACCCAATACGTCCAACCCTGGTAGGCGATCACGAGCGGCGCGAAGATCAGCGCCGCCCAGGACATGACCGTCAGGGTGTAGGGCGACGACGAGGCATTGCCGACGTCGAGGCTCCAGGCCGGGTTGAGCGTCGAAGGCACCAGGTTGGGGTAGAGCGACCCGAACAACAGGACCACCACCGCGACGACGACCGTCGCCGTGCACGCGAAGGCCCAGCCGTCACCGCCGCGGCTCCACACCAGCATGACCGCCGTGAGTTGTGCGACGACCGCGACGCCGAGCACGAACCACGTCCAGTCCTTGCCGTAGGCAAGCTGGGTCCACGCACCGAACACGCCGACGACCAAGGTCACGGGCAGCGCCAGTCGGGCGGCGAAGAGCACCGCGTCGTCACGCACCGCTCCGGCGGTCTTGAGCATGACGAACACCGCGCCGTGGAAGGCGAACAAGCCGGCCGTGGCGAGCCCGCCGAGCAGCACGTACGGGGCGAGCAGGTCGGTGACGGACAGTTCGATCTGCTTGTCTCCGTTGACCGGAAGCCCGTGCACCAGGGCGGCGAAGGTGACGCCCCACAGCACGGCGGGCACCCACGAGCCGACGGCGATCGCCGCGTCGGCCCACGTGCGCCACTTGGGGTCGTCGACCTTGCCACGCCACTCGATGGCGCAGATGCGGACGATCATCGACACCAGGATGAGCAGCAACGGCAGGTACAGGCCGGAGAACACGGTGGCGTACATCTCGGGGAACGCCGCGAACATGGCGCCTCCGGCGGTGATCAGCCAGACTTCGTTGCCGTCCCAGACCGGCCCGATGGTGTTGAGGACGGCGCGCTGGTGCCGCTCGCCGCTGCCTGCCGGTGCGCTCCTCTTGAAGAAGGCCATCAACATTCCGACGCCGAAGTCGAAGCCTTCGAGCAGCAGGAAGCCGACGAACAACGCCGCCAGTGCGATGAACCAGAAGTCCACTAGCCCCATGTCGACCTCCTAGTACGCGAACGACAACGGTGCGACGTCGGCGTCTCCGGGGGGTGTGGGCGGCGCCGGTTCGGCGTCGTGCTCCAGCGGCCCCTCGACGACGTACCGTCGGATCAACCAGAACCAGATGCAGGCGAGTGCGGCGTAGAGCAGGGTGAACACCGTCAGCGACGTCAGCACCATCGCCGCGGAGTGCGGTGAGACCCCCTGGCCGACGGTGAGCCGGATCATCTGGTCTCCGGTCGGGTTGGGCACCACTACCCAAGGCTGTCTGCCCATTTCGGTGAACACCCAGCCCGCACTGTTGGCCAGGAACGGTGTCGGCAGGGTCAGCAGGGCGAACCTGGCGAACCACCGCTCATCCGGGATGCGACCGCGCCGGGTCGACCACAGCGCGACCAACGCGAAGAGCACCGGGACGGCGAGAAGGCCGATCATCGCCCGGAACGACCAGTAGGTCACGAACAGGTTGGGTCGGTAGTCGCCGGGACCGTAGGTCGCCTCGTACCTCTGCTGCAGATCCTTGACGCCCTCCAGCGTCACCCCGTCGAACTTGCCCTCGGCGAGGAAGGGCAGGACGTAGGGCACCTCGATGACGTGCTCGACGGCGTCGCAATTGTTGTGGGTGCCGACGGTGAGGATGGAGAAGTCGGGATCGGTCTGGGTGTGGCACAACGACTCTGCCGAGGCCATCTTCATCGGCTGCTGCTGGAACATCAGCTTGCCCTGCGCGTCACCGGTGAGGAACAGCCCACCGGCTGCGGCCAGTGTCACCAGGCACCCGAGGATGGTGGCTGGCCGGTACATCGTGCGGGCCTCCTCGGTCGCGCGGGCGCGAACCAGCCACCACGAGCAGACGGCCGCGACGAAGGTTCCCGCGGTGAGGAAGGCGCCGAAGACGGCGTGCGAAAACGCTGCCGTCGCAGTGTTGTTCGTGAACAGGGCGACGATGCTGGTCAGCTCGGCGCGTCCGGTCTCCGGGTTGAAGCGGGCGCCGACCGGGTGTTGCATCCACGAGTTGGCGGCGATGATGAAGAACGCCGAGGCGTTGACCGCGAGCGCGACGATCCAAATGCAGGCGAGGTGCACCAGCCGGGGCAGTCGGGTCCAGCCGAAGATCCAGAGCCCGATGAAGGTCGACTCGAAGAAGAAGGCGACCAGACCCTCCATGGCCAACGGGGCGCCGAACACGTCCCCGACGAAGCGGGAGTACTCGCTCCAGTTCATCCCGAACTGAAACTCTTGAACGATCCCGGTGGCGACGCCGAGGGCGAAGTTGATCAGGAACAGCTTGCCGAAGAACTTGGTGAGCCGGTACCAGGAGAGGTTTCCGGTGACCACCCAGGCCGTCTGCATGACGGCGATCAACGGTGCCAGGCCGATGGTCAGCGGCACGAAGACGAAGTGGTAGACCGTCGTGATCCCGAACTGCCATCGCGAGACGTCGAGAGCGTTCACGAGCATCATCTCCTGGCTGCGGCATGTACCTACGACAAAGTGTAGTAGATGAGCTTCGCCCAGCCCAGAGCGTCTTTAGTGAGCTGGCTGACCCTCTGGGGCCCGGTTGGTCCCACGCCGGATGGCGACCGCGGTGACGATCTCCACGACGCCGATGACGATCAGCCAGACCCCGACGACGAGCGCGAGAGTGGCGATCGAGTCGAACGGCGAAGCCAGGACGACGACTCCGGCAACCAGGCTGATGAGACCGACGAAGACGTTCCAGCCCCGCCCTGGAAGGGTGGGATCGCTGATCGCAGACACCGCCGTGGCGACACCGCGGAAGATGAAGCCGATGCCGATCCAGATGGCTAGCAACAACACGGCGTCGTAGAGATGCCGAAAGGCCATGATCGCGAGGATGAGCGAGGCCGCACCGCTGACGAACAGCAGCACCCTCCCGCCGGCGGATACGTGGAGGCTGAAGGCGAACACGACTTGTTGAATTCCGGTCAGCAGCAAGCCGACACCGAAGAAGATGGCCGCGACGGTGATCGAGATTCCGGGCCACGCGACGATCGCGGCGCCGAGTACGACGGCGAGCACGCCGGACACGGCAGCCGATTTCCACAAATGGGGCAACAGGCTTGGGGCAGGCGGATTGATCATGATGGGCAGTGTCGCACGGCGTCATCGTTGCGTTGCCGTTTCGGACAGCGCAAATCGACGACCGACGCTAGGTTTCACCTACTACTTCGCATACATCCCGCTAAGGTTCCTGAGGTCGTCGCCCCCGGGGAATGAGGGCGACCCCGATGCAGAGAGAAGAGACAACGTGGTATCTGGAATTCAGGACCGTCGAGCGAGCTCACGATGGTGGCGCGGCGCTGCGATCGTCGCCGTGTCCGCATCGCTCGCGCTGTCGGGCTGTACCAAGAACGAGGACAGCGCAGAGCCGGCCAAGGAGACCACTGCCGCGAAGGCGGCCAAGGTCGACGACATCGCCAACACCGTTCCCGAGGACATCAAGTCCTCCGGCAAGCTGATCGTCGGCGTCAACGTTCCCTACACGCCAAACGAGTTCAAGGATTCCAGCGGCAAGATCGTCGGCTTCGACGTCGACCTGATGAATGCCATCGCCTCCACCCTCGGCCTGACCGCCGAATACCGCGAGGCCGACTTCTCCAAGATCATCCCGTCCATCCAGGGCGGAACCTTCAACGTCGGCATGTCGTCGTTCACCGACACCAAGGAGCGCGAGCAGACGGTCGACTTCGTCACCTACTTCTCGGCAGGCTCGTTGTGGGCCAAGCCCAAGGGTTCTGACGTCGACCCGAACAACGCCTGCGGCAAGAAGGTCGCGGTGCAGGCCACGACCACGCAGGAAGTCGACGAGTTGCCTGCCAAGAGCAAGGCGTGCACCGACGCGGGCAAGCCGGCGATCGACATCGTGAAGTTCGACGGCCAGGATCAAGCCACCAACGCCGTCGTCCTCGGTCAGGCCGACGCGATGTCGGCGGACTCCCCGGTGACGCTGTATGCGATCAAGCAGAGCGCAGGCAAGCTCGAGCAGGCGGGCGAGACCTTCGACGCGGCGCCCTACGGCTGGCCCGTCGCCAAGGGTTCGCCGTTGGCGGCCTCGCTGCAGAAGGCCCTCGAGCACTTGATCGAGTCCGGTGACTACAAGACGATCGCGTCGAACTGGGGTGTCGAGGCCGGCATGATCGACAAGCCCGTCATCAACGGCGCGACCAGCTGACAGTCGGATTTCACCGATGAGCGTCGACGTTCGCACGTCACCCAACAGTCCAGCCGTCATCGATGCCGTCCCGTTGCGGCATCCGTGGCGGTGGGTGGCGGCGATCGTCATCGTCGTGCTCGTCGCGCTGTTCCTCTACGGCGCGGCGACCAATGACGCCTACGGCTGGAGCACCTTCGGCAAGTACATCCTCGATGAGCGCATCGTCTCCGGCATGGTGGTCACCCTCGAGCTGACCGTCCTGTCGATGATTCTGGCGATCGTCCTGGCGGTGCTGCTTGCCGTCATGAGGTTGTCCCCGAATCCGGTGTTCCGCTCGGTGTCGTGGGTGTACCTGTGGATCTTCCGAGGCACGCCGGTCTACGTGCAGCTGGTGTTCTGGGGCCTGTTCCCGACCATCTACAAGAACATTCAGCTGGGCATCCCGTTCGGTCCGACGTTCTTCGCGGTCAACATCCAGGATCTCTCGCTCTACTTCGTGTTGGCGGTGGTCGGCCTCGGACTCAACGAGGCCGCCTACCTCGCGGAGATCATCAGGGCCGGAATCAGCTCCGTGCCGGAGGGCCAGACCGAGGCCTCCACGGCGCTGGGCATGTCCTGGCTGCTGACGATGCGGCGGACGGTGTTGCCGCAGGCGATGCGGGTGATCATCCCGCCGACCGGAAACGAGTTCATCGGTCAGCTCAAGACCACGTCGCTGGTGGCCGCGGTGCCGTACACCTTCGACCTGTTCGGGCGTCAGCGCGACATCTCGGCGGTGCTCTTCCAGCCGATACCGCTGCTGCTCGTCGCTGCGGCGTGGTACCTGCTGATCACCAGCATCCTGATGGTGGGGCAGTACTACCTCGAGCGCTACTTCTCCCGAGGTGCCTCACGCAAGCTCACCGCCAAGCAACTCGGCGCACTGGCCGAGGCGCAGACCCTCGGAGAGGTCGGCCACACATGACCGCAGCATCCGCGGCCACCCCCATGGTCAAGGCCGAGAACGTCTGCAAGAACTTCGGCGCGCTCAAGGTGCTCAAGGGGGTGACTCTGGAAATCGGCCGGGGTCAGGTCCTTGTCCTGGTCGGCCCGTCCGGCTCGGGCAAGTCGACGTTCTTGCGCTGCATCAACCACCTCGAGCAGGTCAACGGCGGTCGACTCTACGTCGACGGCGAGTTGATCGGCTACCGCGAGCGCGGCGACAAGCTGCACGAGATGCCACCCAAGGATGCGGCCCGGCAGCGCCGCGACATCGGGATGGTGTTTCAGCACTTCAACCTCTTCCCGCATCGCACCGCGCTGGCGAACATCATCGAGGCGCCCATGCAGGTCAAGGGCGTCAAGAAGGCCGCCGCCGTCGAGCGGGCCAAGGACCTACTCAGCCAGGTTGGGTTGTCGGACAAGGCATCTGCGTATCCGGCCCAACTGTCCGGCGGTCAGCAACAGCGGGTGGCCATTGCCCGGGCGTTGGCGATGGATCCCAAGCTGATGCTGTTCGACGAGCCCACCTCGGCGTTGGATCCCGAGTTGGTGGGCGAGGTGCTCGGCGTCATGAAGAAGCTTGCCAGCGAGGGCATGACGATGGTGGTGGTGACCCACGAGATGGGATTCGCCCGCGAGGTCGCCGACCAGTTGGTGTTCATGGACGCCGGGGTGATCGTCGAGAGCGGCAAGCCACGCGAGGTCTTGAGCAACCCGCAGCACGAACGCACGAAGGCATTCCTGTCCAAGGTGATGTAGTTGGGCAGTCAGGCTTCTGGAAGTGATCCGGCCACCCCGTTGTGGCGGGCGGCGCAGGTCTTCCGGCTGCTGAGTTGTGTCTACGCGCTCGGCTTCCAGATCGCCGTCAACGACGACCTCATCCACCCCGCCGTGGGCTGGGCGTTGTTCGGGGTCCTCGTCGCGTGGAGTGTCGCGTGCGCGGCGGCCTACCTCCACGGGTACGGCCGACGGGTGGCCTGGGTCGGCGCCGAGGTCGTGGTGGTCCTCGCGTTGATGCTCTCGACGGAGGTCGTGGCATCCGACCAGTGGGCCTTGGACAACCAGTCCTGGCCGACGACGTTGTGGGCCACCAACGCAACGATTTCCGCGGCAATTCTGCTCGGACCAGTCGCCGGCATGGCTGCCGGGCTGCTCGTGACGGCCTCCAACGCCGTCCTCAAGGGCTACGTGAGCGTCGACGTGGGTCGCAACGCGACCGTCGTGATCGAACTCGCCGTCGGCCTCGCGATCGGGCTGGCCGCACAGACCGCGCGGCGGGCACATGCCGACCTGCAGCGCGCGGCACGACTGGCGGCGACGCTCGAGGAGCGCGAGCGGTTGTCGAGGGAAGTGCACGACGGCGCCATCCAGGTGCTGGCGCTGGTGGCTCGGCGCGGTCGCGAGATTGGCGGTCCGACAACCGAACTGGCCGACTTGGCGGGGGAGCAGGAGCGCGCGCTGCGACGCTGGGTGAGCGCTTCGGGCGCACCGGTGCCCGCGGGCCTGAGCACCGATCTGGTCACCTTGATGCGCCGACATGCCGCCGACCGGGTGTCGATCAGTGTTCCGCCGGAGCCGGTGTTGCTCCCCGACGAGGTGGCACACGAGGTCGACGCCGCGGTGACGAATGCGTTGGACAACGTCGCCGCTCACGCCGGCGCCGCCGCCCACGCCTTCGTCTTGGTGGAGGACCTGGAAGACTCGGTCGTGGTGAGCATCCGCGACGACGGACCGGGGATTCCGGCCGGCCGGCTCGAGGAGGCGGTCGGCGAGGGCCGGCTCGGAGTATCCAAGTCGATTGTCGGACGGCTGAATTGGCTGGGCGGCACGGCACGGCTGACGACGAGCCCGGGAGGAGGCGCCGAGTGGGAACTGACCATTCCGCGTTCACGGTGATGGTGGTCGACGACCATCCAATCTGGCGCGACGCCGTCGCCCGAGATCTCGCCGAGGAGGGCCTCACCGTCGTCGCCACGGCGGACGGGGTGGTTTCGGCCGCTCGGCGGGCCGCCGTCGTCACACCCGACGTGGTGGTGATGGACATGCGACTGTCCGACGGCAGCGGCGCCGCCGCCACCGCCCAGGTGCTGACCGTGTCGCCGTCGTCGCGCGTGTTGGTGCTGTCGGCATCCGACGAACGCGACGACGTCTTGGAGGCGGTGAAGGCCGGGGCGACGGGCTACCTCGTGAAGAGCGCGTCCAAGCACGAACTCGCCGAAGCGGTTCGGGCCACCGCCCAAGGACGAGCGGTGTTCACCCCCGGCCTCGCGGGTCTGGTGCTCGGCGAGTATCGACGCATCGCCCGCTCGCCGCGGGCCGACGAGTCCACACCGAGCCTGACCGAGCGGGAGACTGAGATCTTGCGACACGTGGCGAAGGGGTTGACCGCCAAGCAGATTGCCGAGCGACTCTCGCTGAGCCACCGTACGGTCGAGAACCACGTGCAGGCCACGTTCCGAAAATTGCAGGTAGCCAATCGCGTCGAGCTTGCGCGGTATGCGATCGAACACGGGCTCGACGAGTAGTACTACTCATCCGGTCGTCGGCCGTCGCTGCCACGATGGCACCATGACCGAACCGGAGCACGCCGTCGTCGCCAGGATGTCGTCCGACATCGCCGCGATCGGTGCGTACTTGGCGCGGGCGTCAGCCGACCTCCGCCAGCTCGAGCGCATCGTCGCCGAACGAGCCGCGGCGCCGTCTCCTCGGCCGGTGCCGCAGCCGGTGCCGCAGCCGCAGTGGCAGCCGACGCCTCGGCAGCCGGCGCCGCGACCGGACGGCTGGATCGGCAAGGCGCTGGCGGTCGCCGGAGTCGCAGTCACGTTGGTCGGCGTGGCACTCCTACTCGTCCTCGCCGCGCAGGCGGGCATGCTGAGCCCCGGCGTCAGGGTGGCCGCCGGTGCCGCCTTGGCCGTGGGCCTGGTCGTGGTGGCATCGCGGCTCGTCGACCGACCCGGCGGACGTGTGGGTGCAATTGCGCTGGCCGCCACGGGTATTGCCGCGGCCTACGTCGACGTCATCGCGGTGACCACCGTGTACCACTGGGTGTCGGCGCCCATGGGGCTCGCCGTCGCGGGGGTAACCGCCGTTGCGGGTCTGCTGCTGGCTCGCCGGTGGAATGCCGAACAGCTCGGGCTCCTGGTGCTCGTCCCACTGATCGTCCTGGGGCCCGTGGTGGCCGGCGGCGTCACGGTCGTGCTCGTTGGGTTCATGCTGGCGCTGGGGGCCGCGTCGGTGCCGGTGCAGTTGGGTCGGGACTGGGTGGGTCTGCACGTCGCACGGACGGCGGTGACCACGCTGCCGCTACTGCTCGCACTCGTGGTGACGGGCTTCGACTCCGGAACGTCGCCCATGCTGACGGTGGCCAGTGCGCTGGCCGGGGCGCTCGCGATCGGCAGTGCCGTCATTCTGCTTCCGCACACCCGGCGTCAGACCCTCGTGGCCACGGTGAGCGCCGTGGGTACCACCCCCGTGCTGGCCGCATCATTGGCCGGGGACGTAGTCGTGGCGGCCCTGTTGGCCGCCACGCAGAGCGCGGTCTTGACCGCAATCCTGGTCGCGAGCCGCCGCCGTCATACCGTCACCCCGGGCGTCCGGGTGGCGTGGTCCGCCTTGGCCGCCGGGTCTGCGCTGGTCGCGGTGACGGTGGCCTTCGACGGGCCGGTGGCCGGGCCGATCCTGCTCGCGATGGCGGTCGTCCTGGGACTCGTCGGCCGGCGTGATGCCGTGGCTCGCTGGTGCGGGGTCGCGTTCGGCGTCGCCGGCGGACTGTACGAACTCGCGTACGCGCCGCCATCCCATGTGGCCCGGGCCACGGAGCTGAGTGCGTCCATCACAGTCTCGACGCTGGTCGCCAGCCTGCTTCTGGTGGCCTGGGCGGGCGCCGTCGTGTGGTCGTGGCGGACGGACTGGGCATGGGCCTGTGCGGCACTGGTTGCCCTCTACGCCGTCACCACCGTGACGGTGACCGTTGGTGTCCTGATCGGGGGCCGGGAGACGGGCTTCTTCGGCGGGCACGTGGCCGCGACCCTCATCTGGGCCACGCTGGCGGCCGGCGTTCTGCAGCACGCGGTGTCCGTACCCCGCGACGAGCGTTCCTTGCCCGTTGGCGGGGGCATGGCGCTGGTAGCCGCTGCGGTGTCCAAGCTGTTCTTGTTCGACCTCGGCACGCTCGACGGAATGTTCCGGGTAGTGGTCTTCATCGCCGTGGGCTTGTTGCTCCTGGGCATGGGAACGGGCTACGCCCGGCTTCTCGCCGAGCAGGACGGTAGACGGCACCAGGCCTAGCCGCGCATTCATCACGCCGTCCAATTGCCAATACCAAAGGGCCGCGTCGTTGAACCAAGCGCTTGCTACCGCGCTTTACGTACGCGTCAACAAAAACTGACTGGCACAGTCATGAAAGTTGCCGGGTGCCGACGCGCACTTCCTGTAGCTGCAAAGAGGGGTGAGGCCGCTACGGATACGTCGCGCCAGCTCCATGTGAAAACCATCGTTTTCACCTGCTGAACAGGCCTGACGATACGTTTCTTGTACATCGTCAAGTATTGCTGGTTACCTTGGATTCATGCGCCAATAGTTTGCCAATAAACAGGCATAAGGTATCGAAACTGCAGTTCAGCACCGGTCAAGATCGTTCCTGCGCAAACATCGTCATGCGGTAATCCCGTAACCGAGACATATTTGCTACCTCATGAGTAAATGAGGCGAACCGGTTTGACGGCGACGACGATTCACCCCGCTGAAAGTAGGAAACAATCAATGAACAAGACCCCCGCGGGCCTGCTGAAGACCTTCACCACGAAGAGCGTGATTGCGGTCATCCCGGTGGCAATGGCGGCCGCATACGCGAGTAGTGCGATCGACGTTTCGACACCTCGGACCACCTCGATGGCCTTTCAGCAGGTGGCTGAGATTACGGTGTCGCCGGATACGGTGGGTGTGGCTGCCTCGCCGTTGTACGGGCAGACGAAGGCGCAAATCGACCAGCAGCTCAGCGATATGCAGGCCTTGGGCATTCAGAACATCCGGGTGTTCGTGCCCTGGGGCCCCCGGATACGGTGGGTGTGGCTGCCTCGCCGTTGTACGGGCAGACGAAGGCGCAAATCGACCAGCAGCTCAGCGATATGCAGGCCTTGGGCATTCAGAACATCCGGGTGTTCGTGCCCTGGGGCCTCGTCGACTTCTTCGGACCGTCTGAACCCGGCAGCTTCACCTGGTCGACCCTGGATCTGGTCATGCAGTCGGCCAAGGAACACGACATGGGCGTACTGGCCGAAGTCAACAGCACCCCGCCCTACGCCGTGACCGCCGGAATCCCCGGCAGCGGCACCCCCGACCCAGCCGCCTTCGCCGCCTTCATGACCAAATTCGTCACCAAGTACGGCGACACGGTCTCGGCTTATGAGATCTGGAACGAACCCAACGGCGCCCAGTTCTCCAACCCCATCAACCCCGCCGCCTATGCCGCGTTGTTGAAAGCCGCCTACCAGGCCATCAAACCCCTCGACCCGACGGCCACCATCGTCGCCGGCGCCGTCGGACACACCCAAACCTGGGGCAACCTCAGCATGGACCCCGTGGACTTCGTCAAGGCCATGATCGCCGCCGACCCCACCATCGGACAGTACTTCGACGCACTGTCCTACCACCCCTACGACGAGAACCTGCCGTTCTCCCAAGGCAACCAAGCCCCCATCGGCTGGGCCTCTGACACCGCGTTCAACCAACTCAAGGACCTGGTGGCACTGTTTCCCACCAAGAAGGTCTGGCTCTCTGAATTCGGCGTGCCCACCTACTCCTACACCGACGCCAACGGCGTCGTGCACACCATCACCCAGGACCAACAGGAAAAGCTCATCGCCGACCTGATCACCACCTGGGGTGCGGCCTTCGGCCAAAACGCCGGACCCATCTTCCTCTACACCGGACGAGACACCGCCACCGGAAGTCCCGACCCCGAGGCCAACTACGGACTCTGGGACATGCTCGGACAACCCAAGGAAGTCATCACCCAATTCCTAGCCCAATGGCTCAAGGACCACCCCCAAAACAGCACCACGCCAACCACTCCCGGCCAACCNAACCCACCAGCGGTCAACCCCCTGGCCGCACTGCTACAAGCCATCACCCAACAGTTCCAAGCCATCTCCCAACAATTCCAATCCATCGCCGCCCAATTCCAAGCCTCCATCGCCGCCTTCGCCCAAAACATCGCGAACTTCTTCTCCGCCCTCACCGGAACCCCCGCAGTCACCACAGCCGCACCGTTGACACTCAGGGTCGCCTCGGTAACCACCACCGACACACCCACCACCACCGACGACACCACCACCACACCCGACACCACCGCATCAAAGACCACCACCACCGACACCACCACCACGGCCAAGACGACGGAGAAGGCCACCGAAGAGACCACGACCGCACCCGCGACCGAGGAATCGGCCACCACCGAGACACCCACCACCGCGACACCCACCACCACGACCCCGGCCACCGAGGCAGTCGCCGAGCCAGTCACCGCGACCACCGAACCCGTTGCCGCACAACCCGTCCCCGCGGAGGACACACCGGCCGCAGAACCGGTGACCACCACCCCCACCACCAACGACTCAGCCACCACGACCAAGCCCGACACCACCACAACCCCCGACACCACCACCAAGCCCGACACCACCACCAAGCCAGACAAGG
>NZ_JACKVK010000010.1:41337-68602 GCF_025823185.1 Mycobacterium yunnanensis | reverse complement strand
GACCAACGCAACACCGCGCTACCGGGCTGGCTGCACTTCTACAATCACCACCGAGCCCACTCCGCCATCGGAGGCCGCCCACCAGTCACCAGACTGACCAACCTCCCTGGACATCACACCTAGGACTCGTTCGCCGGCCGCCGAAACGCGTTGCGATACGACGACGGCGTGGTCGACGCCTCCCGCGCGAGGTGCAGGCGAAGATTGGCGGCGGTCCCGAGCCCGGATCGACGGGCGACCTCGTCGACGCCGAGGTCGGTGGCCTCCAGCAAGCGACGCGCCTCCAGGACGCGCTGGGCGGTGAGCCAGCGCAGCGGTGGCATCCCGGTCTCCTCGCGGAAGTGCCGCGCGAAGGTTCGTGGTGCGTAACCGGCATGTCCGGCAAGGTGTTCCACGGTGATCGGCTGGTCGATCCGCGCGACGGCCCACGCGCACGTCTCGGCCATCCGCGATCCTCCGCCGGGCAGCGGCCGGGGCATGAACTGCGCCTGCCCGCCGGGGCGGTGAATGGCGGCGACCATCCGCCGAGCGACGTCCGCGGCGGCTTCGGCACCCTGGTCGTTGCGATACATGTGCAGACACAGATCGATGCCCGCCGCGATACCCGCGCTCGTCAGCACCTGCCCCTCGTCGACGAACAGCACGTCTGGTCGCACCGTCACCTCCGGGAACCGTGCCGCCAACTCGTCGGCATGCGCCCAGTGAGTGGTCGCCGTGCGGCCGTCGAGCAGCCCCGCGGCCGCCAACCCGAACGCCCCGATGCACACCGAGGCCATTCGGGCGCCGCGCGCGGCCGCGCGCCGCAGGGCGGTCGAGACGGCATCCGGTGGATCGTCGAGCGGCAGGAAGCCGGGGACGATCACCGTGTCGGCATCGTCGAGCGCCTCGAGTCCGACGGTGGCCGTGATGTCGAAACCCGTCGACGACGGCACCGGCCCGGGCCGCTCCGCGCACACGCTGAAGTCGTACAGATGCCGTTCGGTGTAATGACCGAAGATCTGCGCCGGGATGGCCAGGTCGAACGCGACGACCTGGGGCAGGGCGAGCGTCACCACCCGGTGCATCCTCGGAGCCTAGACCGACCTCGCCCGCGCCGAGGGCGACTGCGCTTCGACGACCGTGGTCAGCAGCCCCGTGTGAACGTCGTACACGTGGCCCGACACCGTGATTCCCGCCGACATCCGCCCGTCGGAGAGCAGCAGGTCGACGTCGTGGCGCACGGTGCGTTCCGGGTCGAGTACCGGCAGGCGGCTGAGCATTTCCTCGTCATAGCCGCTGCGTTCGGCGAATCCGGCACGAAGCGCGTCGTCGGCCAACAGCGTTGAGCCGCAGTCATCGTGGTGAATGATCGCGACTTCGAAGTACGGTCCCTGCGGTGCGATTCTGTCGACCAGATAGCCGATGTAGGCGACGTCCTGGATGACGGCGTCGGTGACCCGACCGCCGACGTTGCGCAACACGATGGCGTCGCCGAGTTCGATGCCCAGGAACGCGGCGGGGTCGGTTCGAGGGTCGACGCAGGTGATGACGAAAGAGGTCTGATGGGGGATGAACGGCAGGGTCGGGAAGCCGTTTCTGGCTTCGCGGCCGCCGTCGGCGAACGCGCGATTGCGTTCCAGCAGGGTGGTGAAATGGCTCACGACCGGCCTTCCTGATCGGGTACGTGATCCATGCTTCCCGCGGCCGGTCACCCCGGCGAGTGGCAGAACTGCCCAATGTCGTCAGATTCCTGCCGAGTGGTCTCCATCCCGGAGGGTCGCCGGGTTCGACCGGTCGCTCAACTGATCACGGATCAACCGGGAGCTGTTGGCTACGACCGCCACCGACGACGCGTTGTGCATGATGGCGGCGAGCACGGGCGACAGGGCGCCGCCGGCACCCACCAGCAGCCCAATCGCGTTGACCGCGATGGACATCGCATAGTTCTGCCGGATCACCGTCACCGCCCGGTCGCCGAGCATCCGGACGTCGAGCAGGCGTCGCAGATCGTCACTGGCCAGGGCGACGTCGGCGGTCTCCACCGCGACGTCCGTGCCGCCCAGTCCCATCGCGATGCCGATGTCGGCGGCCGCCAGGGCGGGAGCGTCGTTGACCCCGTCGCCGACCATGGCCACCACGTGCCCGTCGGCGCGCAGCGCCTGCACCACCTCCAGCTTGTCCTCGGGCAGCACTTCGGCGCGCCATTCCTCGATGCCCAACTCCGTCGCGACCGCACGAGCGGTCTCCGGGTGGTCTCCGGTCAGCATGACGACGCGTCGAACACCCTTGGCGCGCAAGGTCGTCAGTACCGACCGCGCCTCGGGTCGCACTTCGTCGCGCAGGCTGATCAGCCCGATCAACTGGCCGTCCACTGCGAGCAGCAGCGGCGTCTCGGCCCGCTGCTGCAGGAGAGTCACCCACTCGGCAGCCTTGTCGGTCACCTGCACCTCCTCGCGGTGCAGCAGCGACGGACTGCCGAGCAGCAGCGTGCGTCCGTCGGACTTGGTGCGCATGCCCAGCCCGACGATCACCTCGCACTCCTCGTGCGGCGGGATCGCGATGTGCCGTTCCTCGGTGGAGCGAATCACCGCCTCGGCCAACGGGTGTCGTGAGTGAATTTCCGAGCTGGCCGCATATGCCAGCACCTGCTCGGGCTCCCAGCCCGCGCCGAAGGCGACGACGTTGGTCACCACGGGCCGGCCGACGGTGAGGGTGCCGGTCTTGTCGAACACCACCGCGTCGACCCGGCCGGCTTCCTCGAGGTGGGAACCACCCTTGATCAAGATGCCGCGCCGCGCTCCGTTGCCGATCGCGGCGCTGATCGCCGTTGGCGTGGCCAAGCCAACCGCGCACGGACAGGCCACCAGCAACACGGTCATCGCTCGACGCACGTCGCCGGTCACGACGAGGCTCACGGCAGACACCAGGAACGACGCCGGCACGAAGCGTCGCGAGAAGTTCTCGCCCACGGTCTGAATGGGGGCCCGGTCCCGCTGGGCCTCCTCGACGCGCTGAATGATCCGCCCGATGGCGGTCTGGCTGCCCACGGCGTCGGCCCGCACGACGATGCGGCCCCGTGCGACCACCGAGCCGGCGTGCACGCGCATGCCGTCGGACACGGTGACGGGCAGCGTCTCGCCGGTGATGGCCGACTGGTCGACGACGGCCTGCCCGTCGACGACCTCGCCGTCGACCGGGATCGCGACCTGGTCGTGGACTACCACCAGATCGCCGACCGCGAGCGTGCCGATCTCGACCTCGATCTCGCTTCCGTCGGCCAACCGCACCCAGGCGGTGTCCTGGTTGCCCTGCAACAGATTCGAGATTGCGCGACGTGTCCGCCGCAGCGTCAGATCCTGCAGGTACTCGCCGATGTTGAGCAGCCAGAGCACCGTCAGCGCGACGACGTTCTCACGCAACACCAGACTCGCCACCGTCGCCGCCGAGACCAGCAGGTCGGTGCCCGCGGACTGCCCCCCGCGTAGCGCTTGCAAGGCCCCGCGCAGGAACGGATAACCGGTGATGACGGTCGCGCCGGTGGCGACGACGCGACCGGTCGGCCCCAGCAGCGCAGGGCGGCCGAAGACGTATCGCCGAGAACCCAACAGCAGCAAGGCAATTCCGCCGAGGACCATCCGGGCCACGTCGGCGTTGCCCACGTCGGCCGAATGCGGTGCACGGTAGGGTGCCGCGGCGGTGGGCGAATCGCTACGGGCGTCGGCGATGACGTCCAGAACGGCCGCGGCGTCACATCGCTTGGGGGAGTACCACACCACCACCGAGGCGGTTCGTGGGTACGCGTGCACCGCACGGACACCGGGAACCTTCGCGACCTCGTCCTCGAGTGACACCGCCAGCGCCGGGCTGCTACGAACCCACGGCGCATGGACCCGCATTCGCCCCGCGGCGTCGGACAGAACCGTCGGCGCCGTCACGGCTCAGTGCGCGTGGCCGTCGGAGGCGCCGTGGACCGCTGGTGGCGGGGCCTCTTCGCCGACGCGTTCGCGGGCTTCGGCGACCACGTCGGCCACCTTCAGCCTGGCACGTTCGGCGGCCTCCTCGGCCTTGCGGGTGCCCCGTAGCCCCCACGCCGTGGCTGCCACCGACGCCTCGTGCACCGGCGCCTTCGTGGCGGCTTTGCGGATCAGTTCATATGCCGCAACACCGACGGCTCCGGTGACCACCGTCGACGCCGCCTTGGCGACCATTCCGTGCAAGACCACACATCCTCCGACCACGCTTAATGACAATGACAATCATTCAACATAGTCGAAGGCCGACGAAGGCGTCGGTTAGCCCTGGTTGACGAAGAGGGGACGCCCTTGGTGGCTCTGGTCGGAACCACCAAGGGCTTGAGGTCATCACACCCCGGGATGTGACCCCTCCGCTTGTGTTGCTACCCAACTGGCTGGGCAGCTACGCATCCGAACGCGTTTCGGGGTTCGCGGACGGCACCCGGAGGTGGGCGGTGAGCAACAACCGGTCGTGCTCGATCCGATCGGGAACGGGGTTGCGCTTACCGAGCTCCGAGATGTCCTTGACCACCTGTTCGGCGAGCAGCCGAAGCTTGACGTTGTGTTGCTGGGACTGCCAGCGAAGCAGGTCGAACGCACCGTGCTCGTCCAAGCCGTAGATGTACATCAACATGCCCTTGGCTTGTTCGATGAGGGCGCGCTGCTCGGCGATGTCACGCACCGCCTCGGAGATTCGCGCCTCGTCCTCCGGCTGCGGTGCGCCGGACGACCGGTGGCCGTCGGTCGCGGTACTCATTCATCCTCCCGTGCGAACGACTCCTACGTGCGTGGCCAACATCGGGACGAGGCACGGGTATTCCGCCGTCGCCAGGATGTCGGGCAACGTCGACGATTTTCCGCCGGGACGCGGATCGTTTCAAGCGTCACCGCGCGATGACGCTCTCAACTGGGATGATCAGGCGCCGAGCGGATCACCGGTGACGACGTCGGTCACGGTCACGTCGACCGGCCCCTGTCCGACCGTCTGCCCGAGGAGGTCGGCGACGACGTCGAGAGTGGTCACCCGGATGTGATCGGCGAGCTGTCGCAGATCGGTTCCGTAGCTACCGGTGAGCTCGATCGTCACCCCGCGCAGCGTCTTGCTCTCGTCGTCCATGTCGAACGTGATGCGCGTCGGAGCGCAGAGGTAGCGCTGCCGCAGTTCGACGGCCAAGGTACTGCGCAACACGTGGTCGCTGACGAAGAGCCGACCGCGACCACCCATGCCGGGCGGAGTTTGCGCCACCAACGGGTGTCCGCCGGTCCTGGCGGTGCTGCGGATCGAGGAGATGACGCGCCCGGCGATGGCGTTCCACCCGGGCTCGGGCGCCGACCGAAGGAATTCGATCGCGCGAAACAGCGGGTCCGGGGGCGGGGGCGGAGAACTCATTGCCACCTTTCCAGTCGGGCGCGCAGTGTTGCGGTGGCGCGGAAATGATGGCCGCGTGCCGCGTCGGGACTCATGTCCAAGGCCGTCCCGATCTCGGGGAACGTCAAGGATTCTATTTCGCGGAGTACCCAGGATGAGCGCTGACGATACGGGAGCTCGGACAGGGCCGCCTCCAGTGCAACCAGGAACGCCGAGTTAGACGCCGCGGTGAACGGGTCCGAACTGCGCTGTGGAGCCGGGATCGCCTCCATGAGCTGGTCGTCGATCGGCTGGGCGCGCTTGACGCGATAGTTGTCGGTGATCTTGTGCGAGCAGATCGAGAACAACCACGTCTTCAACGACGACCGGCCTTGAAAGGTCTCGAGCTGGCGCCACGCGGCGATGAACGTGGCCTGCACGACGTCGGCGGCGTCGGCCTCGTTGGCCAGCAGCCTGCGTGCGTACCGATGCAACGGCGGGCCGTACCGGTGGACCACCACTTCGAAGGCCTCGCGGTCGCCGAGCGCCGCAGCGTGGAGCAGGGCGGCGTCGCCCGCATCGGCGATCCGTCCGCCGGTGCCTGTCGTCACGCACGCTCCCAACACGTCCGCACACCCGATCTCGAAGGGGGTCGGGATGGTGCCCGGGCCAAATAGTAATGGCACGCCGGCCGGCCACCGCCCGGTTGGGCGCAGTTCAGCGATCCCCGCTGACTGTGAGCCGGTTCACGTCGATGCGGCGTTCGGTTTCGGCGCCCGCACCCGACTCAACGTCCGACATCTCGAAACGAGGTGGCCCCGACCGGCATTCGGCGGGGCGACGACCTCAAGGAAGGACGACGCTGATGGCAGATTTCACCGACAAGGCTCAGGAGGCCGTCGGACGGGCCAAGGAGACCGCCGGCGATCTGACGGGCAACGAGGACCTCAAGGCCGAAGGCGCCGCCGACACCGCCGAGGCCAAGGTCAAGCAGGGCGTCGACGCGGTGACCGAGAAGGCTGGCGACGTCGTCGACGCGGTGACCGAAGCCGGTTCGTCTGCAGTGGACACGGCGTCGGAGAAGGCCGAGGACGTCAAGCAGTCCGTCGGGCAGGCCGTCGACGGCGCCAAGCAACAGGTGTCCGAGATCGCCGACGACCCGGCCGCCGCGCTCAGCGACAGCCGCGTGGTCATCAGCGCCATCGCCGCCGCAGTGTTGCTCCTGTTCGTGGTGCGTCGGCGCCGCCAGCCGACGCACCGCGGGCGCCGGGCTGCCAAGCGTGCGGCCAAGGCCGGCATCGGGCGCGCTCTGTCGCGCTGACGAAGGACTCCCTCGGGACCACTCGAGGGCAACCAATGTTCGACACAACGAAGGGAAGCACCATGGGCATCGTGGACAAGGCCAAGAACGCCGCAGAAGACGCCATCGGCAAGGCCAAGGAAGTCGTCGGTGACGTCACCAACAACGACGACCTCAAGGCCGAAGGCAAGAAGGACCAGGGTGTGTCCGGCGCGAAGAAGGTCGGCGAGAACATCAAGGACACCTTCAAGTAACCAGTCGCGGGGCCGCGTCCCACCGCACCACGCGGTGGGCGCGGCCCTCGTCGTCGCCGAGCACGGACGGTGTGAGTCAGTTCACCCCGATCGCACGTTCGGATCGGCGCTCCGGCACCGACTACATCTCGTACGACACCAAAGTGCGAACTTCACCAACCACCCGACAAGGAGTTCAGAACGATGACCAGCACCCAACCCGTCACCACCGCCACCACGACCTCCGGCAAGGACGTCTCGGCCGCCACCAGCTCGACCCTGGTGAGCTCCCAGGGCAAGACCACCATCGCCGACACCGTCGTATCCAAGATCGCCGGCATCGCGGCCCGTGAGGTCAACGGTGTCTACGCACTCGGCGGCGGCGCCTCCCGCGTCGTCGGCGCGCTGCGCGAGCGCATCCCCGGCGCCAACGTCAACCACTCCCAGGGAGTCTCGGTCGAGGTCGGCGAGAAGCAGGCCGCCGTGGACCTCGACGTCGTCGCCGAGTACGGCGTTTCGATCGCCGACCTGGCCACCGGACTGCGCCGCAACGTCATCACCGCCATCGAGCGCATGACCGGCCTCCAGGTCACCGAGGTCAACGTCACCGTCCACGACATCCACCTCGCGGGTGACGACGACGACGCCGCCGACGACGCCGTCACCCGGGTGCAGTGACCGGCACCGACATGGGCGACGCCACGCCGCCGACGAGAGAGCCCGACCAGGCCGATCTCGTCGCCGCCGCCGTCACCGCGGTACCAGGGGTCGTCGGGTTGCATGCCGGCATGTTCGGCGAGGTGGCGACCTACCTCCCCGGTCACCGGGTGGCGGGGATCCGCACCGGCCCGGACGACGTGACCGAGGTCCACGTGACGCTGCGCTACGGCAGCCCGGTGCGTGACACCGCGGCGCTCGTCCGTGAGGCCGCCGCGGCCGTCACCGGAGGCGTCGTGGACGTCACGGTGGAGGACGTCGTCGCCGAGACGACCGCGCCGTGACCGTGGCGCGGTGGGACCGCTACCCGGATCGGGCCAGCGCCCGCCGCGCCGCAGCACGCGAGCTCCACCCCGACCGTGGTGGCAGCGCAGCCGACTTCGCCGCGGCGCTGCACGCGATCGACACTCACTTCCAACCGCCCCCGGTAAGTCTCACGGTGCGCCGCACGAGGCGACACCTTCTCGACCCACGTCGCCTCTTGCGGCGACGCCGCCGCTACATCGAACTCTGACTCACATCCCCCTGCAGTCCGGAAACGCCGCACTGCACCATCTTTCGGAGGTTGACATGACCACATCCAGTCTGGGCCTGATCGCCGGCTTGCTGCTCGGCATCGCCGCGGCCGCTGGCGGGCTGACCGGCTTCGTCATCGCCCTCATCCTGGGCGTCGCCGGCTACCTGATCGGCGGCCAGCGCGACGGCGAATTCGACCTGTCGGCACTGTTCCCCGGGAGCCGTCGTGGCTGACGACCACACCGGCGTCGACCCCGCCGAGGACCCCGGTGGGCGCGGCAGGCTCGTCGTGCGCGACAAGGTCGCCCAGCGTCTGGCCGTTCACGCCGCCCGCCTGACCGAGGGCGTGCACCCGCACGCCGCGGGTCTGGACAAGATCACCGGCCGCGAATTGCCCCGCGCCACCGTCGCCGTCGCCGGTGACCGGGCCCGCGTGCAGGTCAACATCGCCGTGGCGTGGCCCCAGCCCGTCGTCGACGTCGGCGCCGCCGTGCAACGCAACGTCGTCGCCGCGCTCAAGGACTATGCCGCCCTGACCGTCGACGGCGTCGACGTCGCAGTCGACGCCGTCCTACCCCTGACCGAACCTTCGAGGACCGTGCAATGACCACCGCCAGTGAACAAGCCGTCGCCGTCCGGCCCGCGCCGGGTCGACCACCCGTGGCCGCGCCGGCCGCCGGTTACGTCGGCGCGCTCCTCGCGTTCCTGATCCTCACCGCAGGAGCCGTCGCGCTGCGCGACGCCGCCGTGCACTTCGGCTGGCTGACGGGGACGGCGTGGATCGACACCGCCGTCGCCGGCCTCGACGGACTGACGCCGCAGGGATGGATGCTGCCCGCCGGCGTCGTGGTCGCCGTGGTTGGGCTCTGGTGGATCGTCGCCGCGCTGCGGCCGCGCCGGCCCACTGCACTGGAGGTCCCCGCCCAGACCAGTGTGTGGATCGCGAAGGCCGACGTGGCCCGACTGGCCCGTGCCGCAGCCGAATCCGTGCCCGGGGTGCTGAGCAGCCGCGCTTTGGCGAGCTTGCGGAGCGTCAAGGTCACCGCAGACGTCACCGGGGACGACGCCGCCCTGCAGGCAGCGATCACCACGGCCGTCGCCGACGCGATCGGCGGTTTCACCACCACCACGCCGCGCCTCAAGGTGCGTACCCGGACGGGAGCCAACTGACATGACCCGCACAGCCGTCACCTTCGACCGGATCGCCGCCGTCGTCGCCGGACTCGCGCTCGTCGCCCTTGGCGCGGCGCTCGTGGTGTGGACCACCGGCTCGGTGCCGAATCTGCCCAGACGCGTTGCGATCTCCGGTCTGCATTCGGCTACCGGCACGGGTTGGTGGCCCTTCGCACTGGCCGGCGCCGGCGTTCTGCTCGTCGTCGTGGCACTGCGGTGGCTCTTTGCGCACACCCCGGCCGCCAAGGTGAAGGATCTGCCGCTGCGGCGCGACGACGCCGGGTCGATCACCGTCGACCTCGGCGAGGTCGCCACTGCCGCGGCAGAGGCCCTCAAGCAGAACCTCGACGTCGAATCTGCCAGCGGCAAGGCGGTGATCGATCGCGGCACGCGGACGGTCGACCTCACCGTCACCACCACCGCGACCCCGCGATCCGACCGCCTCATCCCGACCATCGACGCCGTCTGCGCGCAGATCGCCGGCGTGCTGTCCGACCCGTCGGTCGCCACCCGAACCACCATCCACACCGGTAAACGCGAGCGACGCCGCGTTCGGTGACGGCGACAGCCGTCCATTCAGAAAGGACCGCTCCATGCTTGCTCTCTTGGCCACCCCCGTCCGACGTTGGATCCTGGCCAGCTTGTTGCTCCCCGTGGTGGCCACGGTCTTGGCCAAGCTTGGTCACTACCTCGAGCGCCGCAACGGCGGATCGCCCACCGCGGTCTCGCGCGTCCTGCTGAAGATCTCGTCGGTGACTCGGCGCTTCACCAGGAAGCATGACCCCGAGGCCGATCAGGCGCCGGTGACACCGGCGTCGTCACACACCAGGCACCTGCCGTGAAGGCTGTGTCTGACAAAGACATTCGATGAAAGCGAGGAGGTTGAGATGAACGCCGAGTCCCAGGATTCTGAGTCTGGCGAACCGACCGTCGACCGTCGACGGCCACGCACTCATGACGAAACGCAGATGGACACGCTGCGCCGGTTGCCCGCCTTGCGGGTCTTGGATCAGCTGCCCGTGCCCGTCGTGGCCGTGACGGAGAAGGGCACGGTGCTCTTCGCCAACGACGCGATGGGCGAGATGCTCGGGATGACCCGTGAGGCCATGCAGGCCAGGAACTTCACCGAGGTCTTCGAGACGCCGCTCGAATCGGACGGCGCCGTCGCCGGGTTGCAGAAGCACGCAAATTCGCTGGTTCGGTTGTCCCACGCCGACGGATCGACCGTCCGTGCCGTGATGAGCCGGTCGGCGCTGCAACGCGCGGACGACGACATCGCGCTGGTGACATTCCAGGACCTGACCGAACAATTGTGGGCGCAGGGTCGCTGACGAGTCGCGTCGACGCGTCGCCCCAGTGGTCGAATTACCTAGTGCCGGAACTGTTCAACGAAAGACGGGCGGGCAGGACCTCGAGGGTCCGCCCGCCCGTCTGAGCGAGGTGAAAGTGCGCTACTCGGCGGCCTTCTGGCGTGCCTCTGCGGACTTCTCGGCGGCGCGTGCGGCCTCGGCCTCGGCCTCCTTCTTCGCGACGTCACGCTCGGCTTCGGCCTTGTCCTGCTGTGCCTTGCCCTCTTCTTGGAGGCCGTCGTTACCGGTAACGACGCCGACGGCTTCCTTGGCCTTGCCCTTGACGTCCTCGACGATGCCCTTGACGCCTTCTTCGGGTCCGCTGTCGCCCATGTGCACGCTCCATTCCTTCGCAAGTGACCTTCCGGTTCTCCGGAAACCGAAGCGGGAGTACCCACTGTGGGCGAAGTCTGAACATCGACGTGTCTTCAGGTTGGATTCAGGTTGGAGCCGTAGCGTCGGCCCACGATCCGGCCGGTGCCGGCCGGTGCGTGCTGCGCTCGGGCGCGCCAATGACCAACCATCCGAACCCATTCCGGTGAACTGAGAGCAATGAACCAACTGCCCGTGAAGCACACCGCCGCGAAGGCGCCCGCCAAGAAGACGGCCGCCGCGAAGGCTCCAGCGAAGAAGGCGCCAGCCAAGAAGGCACCTGCGAAGAAGGCGGGGCCCAAGACCGCTCCGGTCAAGAAGGCGGCCGCCAAGAAGGCTCCGGTCAAGAAGGCGGCCGCGAAGAAGGCACCCACGGGGAAGGCGGCCAAGAAGTCCGCCGCCCCCCGGGCTGCCTCGGCGACACACGCCTCGACGCCGAAGCGACCGGCACTGATGGCTCCCCCCACCGATCCGCTGACGGTGCTTGGACTGCAGCCCAACTTCACCCTCGCGCAGCTGCGTCGTGCGTGGCGCGACCACGCCGCGGCGCACCATCCGGACGCCGGTGGCGACGCCGCCACGTTCAGCCGCGGCCGGCGTGCCTACGAGGCGCTGAGCAAGGACGTCAGCCGGTGAGCCCTAGAGTGCACCGGTGACCGGAGTGTGGGCCGAGGCGGCCGCGTTGGCGGCGCTTGCGGCCGTCCTGGTGTTCGCCATGGTTCAACCGCGAGGACTGCCCGAAGCCACGCTGGCGGTTCCCGTGGCCGCGATCCTGGTGGCGTGCGGCGTCGTGAGTCCCGGCGCGGCGCTCGAGCAGATGAAGCTGCTGGGCCCGACGGTCGGATTCCTGGCCGCCATCCTGGTTCTCGCGCATCTGGCCGACGAGGAAGGAGTGTTCCGTTGGCTGGGCGCGGCACTGGCGCGGGCTTCGGGCGACAGCTCGCGGCGCCTCTTGGCGTTGGTCTTCGTCTCGGCATCGGTCACGACGGCGGTGCTGAGCCTCGACGCCACCGTCGTCCTGCTGACGCCCGTGGTACTGGCCACGGCGCGCCTGGTCCACGTGCGTGCCCGGCCGCACGTGTACGCCTGTGCCCACCTGTCGAACTCGGCGTCGACCTTGCTGCCGGTGTCGAATCTGACCAACCTGCTGGCATTCTCGGCCTCGGGGTTGACCTTCGTCTCGTTCGCGGCGGTGATGGCGCTGCCGTGGTTGGTCGTCGTCGGCCTCGAGTACGCGGTGTTCCGAATCTTCTTCCGCAAGGATCTAGGCGCCAATCGTGACTCGGAACCGGCCGAGTCCGACACCGACGTCGCCGAACGCGAGGCGCCGACGGAGCAAGCGACACCGGTCTACGCCTTCGTCGTCCTCGGTCTGACGCTGGTTGGTTTCGGCGTCTCGGGTTTCGCCGGGGTCGAGCCGGTATGGGTGGCCGTCGTGGGTGCCGTCGCCCTGGCCGCCCCCGGGCTGCGCCGCGGCTCGGTCACCGTCCCGACGATCGTGCGGGCCGCCTCACCGCTGTTCTGCCTCTTCGTGTTCGCGCTTGGCGTGGTGGTCGCCGGGGTCAGCGAGCACGGACTCGGCCATGCGGTCGCGCGGGTGTTGCCCGACGCGCCGACGCTCGTCGGCCTGCTCGTGGTGGCCGCCGTGTCGGCCGTGCTGGCCAACGTCGTCAACAACCTGCCCGCCACACTGCTGATGCTCGCCGCGCTGGGCTCGGGTGCACCGGCGGGCCTCATCCTCGCGATGCTCGTCGGGGTCAACATCGGACCCAACCTGACGTACGTCGGGTCGCTGGCCACCCTGCTGTGGCGGCGGGTGCTCTCTGGGGCGGGGATCACGCCGCGGCTCGGCGAGTTCACCCTGCTGGGGCTGGCGACCGTTCCGCTGTGCATCGTCGGTGCCGTGGGGGCGTTGTGGCTCGGCGTGACACTGGGTCTGGCGTAGGCCGCCTCGGGGTTCCCGGCCGCAACCGAGAACCCCGAGGCGACAGCCACTTAGCGCGCGGGCCGTTCGGCTGGCAGCAGGGGCGTGGTGGGAGCCGCCGGGGCGGGAGCCGCACCGCCGGGCTGCGGTGCCGGCGCCTGCTGACCACCGGGTGCTGCGGGAGCTGCGGGAGCTGCGGGAGCGTCCGCACCGGCGGGCGGCGGTGGCGGGCCGGCGATTTGACCGGGTCCACCGGGCCCACCGGGCCCACCGGGGGCACCCGGTCCACCGGGTCCACCGGGCCCACCGGGGGGCGGGGGCGGGCCGGCGAACTGACCGGGCCCACCCGGTCCACCGGGGCCTCCCGGCGGCGGTGGCGGCGGGCCGTCATGTCGGCCACCGGGTCCACCGGGACCACCTGGCGGCGGTGGCGGCGGGCCGTCGAACTGCCCATCGGGACCGCCCGGCCCACCGGGCGCGCACATCTCACCCTGAGCCGCATAGTGTTTCGACATGCCTGCCGGTCCTACGTCCTGCGAGGGTCCGCCGAACAGCGTGGCGCCGAGGATGCCGCCCACGATCAGGGCTGCCACGCCCGTTCCCAGGGCGACCCCGACGGGATGTCGGCGCACGCGGTCGCCCGTGTCGGCCCAACGGCTGGCGGGCTTCTCGGCGGCCGGCTCGGCGTGCGGCTCGGGTTCCACGTGCTGGGTGGTCAGGTTGTCGGTGTCAGTCATGTCGTCGTGTGTCGTGTCGTTGGTCTTGTCGTCGGTCACGTCGTCCTCACTTCGGTTGGCGGTTGCTGGTGACGACGTTGCTGGCCGAAGTTGAAGTGAACCTGAAGAATGCGGGTGCACACCGAATCCTTCAGCTTCGCTTCAGAGAGCCCGACCCGGCACGGGCCACAATGAACGCATGACCAGTCGCGCACCGTTGCGTCCAGAGCCGCGCGCCCGCGTCCTGGTCGTCGAAGACTCCGAGACCATCCGGGAGATGGTCAGCGAAGCGCTCGACGACGCGGGCTACGTCACCGGCGCGCGCTCGGACGGCGCGGGCCTCGAGGATGCCCTGCGCGGCTTCCGCCCCGATCTGGTCGTGCTCGACGTGATGATGCCGGGCCGCGACGGGTTCGCGTTGATCAACGTCGTCAGGGACTACGGAGACACCGGCATCGTCTTGCTCACCGCCCGCGACGGTCTCGAGGACAGGCTCCGTGGTCTCGACGGTGGGGCCGACGACTACGTCGTCAAGCCCTTCGAGCTGGCCGAGTTGGTGTCACGGGTGGGGTCGGTGTTGCGCCGCCGTGGGCGTTTGCCGTCAGCCGTGCAACTCGGCGACCTGATGCTCGACGTCGACGCAGGCACGGCCACCCGCGCCGGTCAGCCGCTGGATTTGACGGCCACCGAGCTGCGCCTGTTGTCCTACCTCGCCGATCAGCGCGGCAGACTCGTCAGCAAGGAGCAGATCCTCACCGCGGTCTGGGGCTACGACGCCTACGACCCCAACCTCGTGCAGGTCTACATCAGCGCCCTCCGACGCAAGCTGGAGGCGCACGGCCCACGAATCCTGCACACCAGCAGGGGGATTGGTTACCAACTGCGGCCGACGGCATCGTGACCGAGACCCCGTCGCTGCGTCGCCGTGTCACGCTCTCGGCGGTGGCCTTGCTGGCAGCCGCGCTGGTGATCTTCGGCGTGATGGTCGACTTCGCGTTTGGCGCACAGGTGAGCCGCGACCTGCACGACCGGTTGGTCGCGACTGCGGCGCGGGCCGATGCCCTCGCCCAATCCGGTGCGTCGGCGCAACAGACGGCGGCCGAATTGAACGGGGGCGGCATCCGGGCGCTGCTGGTGACGGCCGACGGACAGTCCTATGGCGACCCGGCGATCAGTCCCGACACCGTGGAGGGGCCGGGCGCTGCCGTCGCGCCTCCAGAGCCACCGCAACGCCCGGACGGGCCGGGTCGGCCTCACGGCCCGAACGACCCGAACGACCCGAACGGTCCACCCCCGCCCCCGGGGGGCCCCGGTGGCCCTCCTCCGCCCCCTCGGCCGCCGGCTGAGGAGACCAACACGGCGATGGTGCATCCGCTGCCCGACGGGTCCCGGGTCATCCTGGTCGCCGACACCACTCCGGCCACCGCGGCCGTGCGCGATCTTCGTGAGCTGCTGATCGGCGCGGGTGCGGTCACCATCGTCGTGGCGGCTGTCGTGCTGATCGCGGTCGCGCGCGGGGCACTGCAACCCCTCGACCGGCTGACCACGGTCGCCAAGGCGATCAGCACCGGTGACCGTGGCCGTCGTCTACGCCCCGACCGTCCGAATACCGAATTGGGAAGCGCAGCAGCAGCTTTCGACGTGATGCTCGACGCGTTGGAGGACGCCGAGCGCAATGCGCAGGAGGCCGCGGAGGCCGCCCGCCGCGCCGAGGCGCAGATGCGGGACTTCCTGGCCGACGCCGCACATGAACTCCGTACGCCGCTGGCTGGCATTCAGGTCGCCGCAGAGCAGTTGGTCAACACGGCCGACGACACCACGCCCGAGGCGTCGTCGCGCGTCAAGCGCCGACTCTCGCTGCTGCTGTCGGACGCCCGCAGGGCCGGGCGACTGGTGACCGACATGCTGGACCTGAGTCGCATCGACGCCGGGTTGCCGCTCCGCATCGCCGAGGTGGACCTGGTGGGCATCGTCGAGGCTCAGGTGGAGCGGGCCGACATGCTCGCCCCCCAGATCTCGGTGACCCGGACGGGGGTGGACCGCCTGACCATCGCGGCCGACCCCCATCGGGTCGGTCAGATCCTGGCCAACCTGCTCGACAACGCGCGCCGCTACACGCCGGCCGGCGGTCGGATCACCGTGCACGTCGAGGCGGGCGGCGGGCCCGCCAACCCGGCGGCCGCCTACGTCGTCGTGCACGACACCGGGCCGGGGGTGGCCCTAGCGGACCGCGAGCGGGTCTTCGACCGGTTGGTGCGACTGGACGCGTCCCGCAATCGCGATCACGGCGGGGCCGGACTGGGGCTCTCGATCGCGCGGGCCCTGGCGCGGGCGCACGGTGGCGATCTGGTGTGCGAACCGTCCGACGTGGGTGCACGGTTTCGGCTGACCCTGCCCGTGACCAGCGACGCACTCGACCGGCGTTGACCTGTGAGCCGATGACAGGGCACTATTGGACAATAAGTTCAGAAAAGGACTAGTCGTTCAGTAGCGGTAGGGGGGCCATGCAGTTCGAGCGGCAGCGGCTGGGCATCGCGTGTTCCGACCCCGGACACGGCCGATCCGACGACAACGAGCCGACCGGCGCCTTTCCCTATGATGCGACCCGAGCCGTCATCGAACAGGCGAAGGGCATGCTGATGTTCGTGTACGGAATCGACGCCGACGAAGCGTTCCTGCGTCTGCGGGAGCAGTCTCAACAGCACAACGTAAAACTGCGGCTGATCGCCCAACAGGTGTCCGCCGACCTGGTCGACTTGGCCCGCACCTCGTCCCCGCAACGCCGCATGCAGCACGACCTGTTGCTGCGCACGGCACACCAGCGCATCTCCGACGCCGCCACCAAGCAGGCCGGCGCCGAGGCCGAACTGGGTGGTCACCTCGCTTGAGCTACGCCCGTACGGAGGTATCGTCCACGTCACACCCCGCCGAAATCAGGTCGGCTCCGAATGCCTCGTCGTGGGGACCAGCTCGACGACACCGACGGACCAGGACCAACGAAGTCACCAGACGCGCGAAAGCGAGGCGTGAACCCCGTGTCGAGTGGGCAATCCGTGCACATGACCGGCGACGATCGTGAACCGCCGGGACTCGCGCTGACCCACCGTCGTCGCCGTGGACACCGCAGCACGACGGTGCGAGCCGTCCGGAACTCGGTCGACGTACGAGACGCCGTGCGGACACTGCTGCATCACTTCGTGACCACCGAGTGCCTGCCCCAGCTCGACGGCACGGGTGTCGAGGTCGCCAGCGAGGTCCTGTCGGACTTCCTCGACGGTGGCAAGTACGTCCGGTCGACCTTCATGTATCTGGGGTGGCTCTGCGGTGCGGAGGAGGACGAGGCGGCGTTGCGCGCCTCGGCGAGCTTGGAGTTGCTGCACGCGTTCGCCCTGCTGCAGGACGACGTGATGGACGAGTCGGCGCTGCGACGTGGACGGCCCGCCGCCCACGTCGCGTTGAGCGCTTGGCACCGGGGACGCGGGCTGACGGATTCCTCGGATCGCTTTGGCGAATCCGCGGCGACCATCCTCGGGGACCTCTGCCTGGTGTGGGCGGAGAAGATGCTCCGACAGAGCGGCGTCGGCGCCGAGGCGCTCGCCCGCGTCTGGCCTCGCTACGACGACATGCGCGTCGAACTGGCCGTCGGCCAACTCGCCGACCTCGTCAACGATTCCCACGCCTTCCCCACCTTCGAAGAGGTCCTCGACGTGGCGCGACGCAAGTCCGGCAACTACACCGTGCGCCGGCCGTTGGAGATCGGGGCGGCGATGGCCGGGTGTCGCCCCGAGATCGTGGACGCCGTCGGCCAGTACGGCACCGCGATCGGCGAGGCGTTCCAGATGCGCGACGACCTTCTTGGTATTTCTGGCTCGCCAACGGTCACCGGCAAGTCCGTCGGCACCGACCTCGAGGCGCAGAAGGCCACCAGCGTCGTGGTCGCCGCCCATCAGTTGGCCGACGCCGGACTGCGACGGCAACTCGCCGACCTCATGACCACCCCGACCCTGACCGCGGAGGACGCCGAGCGGTGGCGCACGCTGATCCTCGCCAGCGGAGCCGCACAGTGGATCGAGGAGTCGATCGACGAGCGGCTGACGCGGGCGATCGACTGTCTGGACGTCGCCGGCATCCCGCCGAAAGCCCGTGCCGCACTGGAGGACATGGCCGTGTACTGCACCGAGAGGAGTGCGTGATGCGCACCGTGAAGGGTAAGACCGACCGGGTCGTCGTGGTCGGCGGTGGACTCTCCGGGCTGTCGGCAGCGCTGTACCTTGCCGGCCGCGGCCGCCACGTGACCGTCGTCGAGCGCGAGGATCACCCCGGCGGACGCGTGGGCCGGGCCGACGTCTCCGGTTACCGCCTCGACATGGGCCCCACCGTGCTGACGATGCCCGACATCATCGACGACGCGATGGGAGCGGTCGGGGAGAAGCTCACCGACCGCCTCGAACTGCAGTCCGTCCACCCTGCCTACAACGCGGTGTTCGCCGGCGGCGAGACCCTGCAGGTGCACACGGATCCGATGGCGATGTACACCGAGGTGCAGCGGTTCTCCGGGACCAAGGAGGCCGACGCCTACCTGCAGATGCGCCAGTGGCTGACCTCGTTGTACGAGACCGAGTTCGACGGCTTCATCGGAGCCAACTTCGACTCGCCGCTCTCACTGCTGACCCCGCAACTGGGCCGACTGCTGGCCATGGGCGGTTTTCGCAAGTGGGAGAACGTGATTCGCAAGTTCCTCAGCGACGAACGCCTGTTGCGGGTGTTCACCTTCCAAGCGCTCTACGCCGGGGTTCCGCCGCAGAGCGCACTCGCGGTCTACGCGGTCATCGCCTACATGGACACCGTCGCCGGGGTCTACTTCCCCCGCGGCGGCATGCGGGCCCTGCCCGACGCGATGGCCGCCGCGGCCGCCGACGCCGGCGTCGAATTCGTCTACGGCGCCACCGTGTCGCGCATAGAGCGCAGCGGCTCGCGCACGACCGCGGTCGTCACCGACGGCGGCGAGCGCATCCCGGCCGATGCCGTGGTGCTCACCACCGAACTCCCCGACACCTACCGGTTGCTGGACTACGCACCTCGCCGCCTGCTCAAGCTGCGGCCGGCGCCGTCGGCGGTGGTGGCCCACGTCGGCGTACCCACGGTGGACCCGTCGGTCGGACACCACACGATCCTGTTCGGCGAGGCCTGGAAACAGACCTTCACCGACATCATCACCGACGGCCGGGTGATGGGTGATCCGTCGCTGCTCGTCACGCGGCCCACGGCGGGCGACCCGTCACTGGCCCCACCCGGACGCGACCTGCTCTACGTCCTCGCGCCGACCCCCAATACCGAAATCGGCCCGATCGATTGGGATTCGACGTCCTCTACGTACGTCGAACACATGCTCGGCGCGGTCCGAGAGCGGCTGCCCCAGGTCGGCGACGACATGGAGGTGCTCTCGGTGGTGACCCCCGCCGACTGGGGTCGCCAGGGCATGCTGGCCGGGACTCCCTTCGCGCTGGCACACACCTTCGCCCAGACCGGACCCTTCCGACCCGCGAACACCGTGCGCGGCGTGGACAACGTCGTGCTGGCCGGCTCGTCGACGGTGCCGGGCGTCGGCGTCCCGACCGCGGTGATGTCGGGCCGCCTGGCCGCCGACCGGATCACCGGAGTGCCGGTGGCACAGTCGAAGCGAGAGGTCGCGCCACGATGATCAGTTCGGAACTGGACGCCGCGGGAGTGCTCGACCCGTCGTTGCGCGACGCCTACCGGACCTGCCGCGAGATCAACGCCCGCGACGGCAAGACCTTCTTCCTGGCCACGCGTCTGCTCTCGCCCGCCCAGCGCCCCGCGGTGCATGCGCTCTACGGTTTCGCCCGCCGGGCCGACGACATCCTCGACGAGTTCGACGACAGCCGCGGTGACGAGGTGCGCGCTCAGCAACTGCAGCTGTTCTCCACGCAGCTCTTCAACTGCCTCGTCGAGAACCAGGACTGCGCCGACGACCCCACCCTCACGGCGGTGGTGCACACCGCTCGCCGCTACGACATCGGGTGGCAGCTGTTCGACGACTTTCTCGCCTCCATGAGGATGGATCTGACGGTCACCGACTATCCCGACCGGACCGCGCTCGAGCGCTACATGTACGGCTCTGCGGAGGTGATCGGTCTGCAGATGCTGCCCATCCTCGGGACCGTCGGCCCACGCGAGGACGCCGCGCCGTTCGCCGCGGCCCTCGGCAAGGCGTTCCAGCTGACCAACTTCTTGCGCGACGTCGACGAAGATCTTCGGCGTGGGCGGGTGTACCTGCCCGCCGACGAACTCGCCGTTCACGGCGTCGACCGTGACGTCCTGAGCTGGTGCCAGACCACCCGCCGGATCGACTCCCGGGTGCGCCGAGCCCTTCGCGAACAGCACGACGTGACGCGGGGGGTGTACGAGGCGGCCAGGCCGGGCATCACCGCATTGGCCCCGGTGTCGCGTCCCTGCGTCGAGACCGCGCTGAAGCTGTATTCCGAAATCCTCGACCAAATCGAGGAGATGGACTTCGAGATCTTCAGCCGACGTGCCAGTGTCGGTAAGGGACGTCGCGCGGCTGTCGCCGGGGCGGGCATCGTCAAGGCTTGGGGCGCGCGGCTGCGGCACCGAAAGGGGTAGGAGTGGACAAGCTTCACGAGACCGTTCCCGCGCGCCAGGGACTGCCCCACGCCGACGCGCTGGACACGACCCCGCGCGTGGTGGTCGTCGGCGCCGGCATCGCCGGTCTGGCAGCTGCCGCCGGCCTCAGCGAACGCGGAGTGGCCGTCGACGTCGTCGAGGCCAACGACTACGTCGGCGGGCGCGTTGGCGGGTGGCCCGACACCCTCGCCGACGGTTCCGCGGTCGCGATGAACCGGGGCTTCCACGCCTTCTTCCGGCAGTACTACAACCTGCGGTCACTACTTCGCCGGTCCGATCCCCACCTGTCGGCGCTGACGCCGGTCGAGGACTACCCGCTGGTCGACGAGCACGGCCGACGGGACACGTTCCGTGGCCTGCCGCGTACACCGCCGTTCAACGCCCTGACCTTCGCCCTGCGCAGCCCCACCTTTCGGTTGCGAGACCTCGTCCGCATCGACGGCATGGCCGCCGCCCCGCTGGCGACCGCGTCGGTACCTCAGACCTATTACGACCTCGACGACCGGGACGCGGCCCAGTTCCTCACCGACATCAACTTTCCGGACGCGGCGCGGCACCTGGCGTTCGAGGTGTTCGCCAGGAGCTTCTTCGTCAAGCCCGAGAAGCTCTCCGCCGCCGAGCTGGTGACGATGTTTCACATCTACTTCCTGGGCTCCGACGAGGGCCTCGTGTTCGACGTCGCCAATGCCAACTTCGACGACGCGTTGTGGAACCCGCTGCGAAAGTACTTGGAGGGCAACGGCGTCCGGTTCCACACCGGGACCTCGGTGCGCTCGGTCGAGCTGGGCGAGGGCGTGCGGGTCGGTTGCGGTGGGGACGACGACCTCGTCGCCGACGCGGTGGTGCTGGCGACCGACGTCGCCGGGCTGCGCCGCATCGTCGCGGCGTCGCCCACCCTGGGTGACGACGACTGGCGGGCGCGGGTGGCCGGTGTGGGCAATGCGCCGCCGTTCGTCGTGCTGCGGCTCTGGCTGGACCGACCGGTGCGGCCGGACCGGGCGGCGTTCCTCGGTACCGGCGGCCGGCCGCCGCTGGACAACGTCAGCGTGCTGGAACGCTACGAACGCGAAGCGGCGCAATGGGCGTCGCGCACGGGCGGCTCGGTGGTGGAACTGCACGGCTATTCCGTGACGGCCGACGACGCCGAGGTGCGCGACGGCCTGCTGGCCCGCATGCACGACCTGTATCCCGAGACCGCCGCGGCGACCATCGTCGACGAGCGGTTGCTGCGGCGCGAAGACTGTCCGACCTTTGGCCCGGGTGACTTCGAGCGACGGCCCACCGTGCGCACCCCCGATCCCCGCGTGATGCTCGCCGGGGACTGCATCCGCATCGATCTGCCGGTCGCGCTGATGGAGCGGGCGGCCACGACGGGATGGACGGCGGCCAACGAGCTCCTCGAGACCTTCGGTCTGGCCGGTCACACGCTGCACACCGTGCCCAACCGCGGGCGTTCCGCCCGTCTCGGCCGGTTGATCGCTCGAGCGGAAGGTCGTCGAACATGAGCTCGTTCACCGAGTTTCGCGCCAACATGGCCAAGGGTTGGCCGTTCACCACCTTGCCGTCCCTGGACTGGGCGGCGCAGGCGCCCACCTACGGCGACGCCGACCCACGAATCATCTCGACGGCGCTGGCCAGGGCCGAACGGCGCCCAAGCGGCAACTGGTATCCCTTCGCTGCCAGTTCTCAGATCGCCTCCAAGGCAACTGGATCGGAAGTCGCGGGCGTCCAGATCGTCGCCTGGCGCGGTGCCGACGGCGGGCTGCTGGTCGCGCCGCGCGCCTGCCCGCACCTCGGCGCCGACCTGGCCACCGCACCGGTGGAGTGCGGCACCCTCGTGTGTCCGTGGCACGGACTGCGGCTCTCCGAGCGCCGGCACGGTACGTGGAAGCCGTTCCCCGCGTACGACGACGGCGTGCTCTGCTGGGTGCGCTTGGACGCCGTCGGCGGCGAAGAGCCCACCGACGCCCCCATCGTGCCGGAGCGACCAGGGCACCCGCAGATCGCCGCCGTCGCCCGGCTCGAGGGCACCTGCGAGCCCCGAGACATCGTCGCCAACCGACTCGACCCCTGGCACGGCGCGTGGTTCCACCCGTATTCGTTCACCCAACTCAAGGTGCTCAGCGCCCCGCCTGCGGTCGACGAGGTGCCCGATGCGCAAGACCGCTTCCTGGTCGACGTGACGTTCCGGATCGGCAAGCTCGGCGTGCCGGTCATCGCGGAGTTCACCGCACCGGGACCGCGGACCGTCGTCATGCGCATCGTCGAGGGGGAGGGCGTCGGCAGCGTGGTCGAAACCCACGGCACCCCACTGGGTCCCGGCCCGGACGGGTTGCCGCGCACCGCAGTGCTGGAGGCCTCGATCGCGTACTCGGACCGACCCAACTTCGGCAAGGGCCTGGTCGCCGCGCCCCTGATTCGTCCGCTGATGCGGGCCGCCGCCGCGCGGCTGTGGCGCGACGACCTCGCCTACGCCGAGCGGTTGTACGCGCTGCGGTCCGGGCGCTGACCTAACGCACGGCGTTCGCGGCGTCGAGCAGCGGTACCTGCTCCACCGCCCACGGGCTGATCGCCCACGGCAACGCGGTGGCTGCTCGCAGCTGCTCCCACGGCACCCACGCCGAGTCCATGATCTCCTCGGGGTCGGCGTCGAGCGCTCCGTCGACCCGCGCACGAAAGACCGGGCACACCTCGTTCTCCACGACGCCACCGGCGTCGACGGCGCGGTAACGGAAGTCGGGCAGCACGCAGCGCAACTCCGTCACGTCGACCCCGAGTTCGGTACGGGCCCGGCGGATCACCGCCTCCTCCATCGGTTCATCGGGTGCGGGGTGTCCGCAGAACGAGTTGGTCCACACCCCGGGAAAGGCCTTCTTGTGCAGCGCCCGCCGAGTCAGGAGGACCCGGCCCTCGTCGTCGAAGAGGTAGCAGGAGAACGCCAGGTGCAGCGGCGTCGTCGCACCGTGGACGTCGGCCTTGCGTGCCGTGCCGATCGTGCGGCCCGCGTCGTCGAGGAGGACGACCAACTCGTCGGTCTGAACAGAGGTCATGAACACCCTTGACATCACTCGTAGGAACGTCGTTGAAGATTCGTCGCCGCCACCGCCGTGGACGGGTCCGGCGTCACAACACTCGTGTGCCGTACATCTCACCGAGTGGGTCGGCGATCAGCTCGATCCGCGCGCCGTCGGGATCGCGGAAGTACAGCGACACCTCACTGTGCTCGGACACCTCGACGCCCGCGGTGGCCAGCTTCTCGCGAAGGTGCTGCCAGCGCTGAGGTTCGACGCTGATCGCCACGTGGTGCAGCCCGCCGAGCACCTCTGCGTACGGTGTCAGGTCCAATCCCGGGAAGTCGAAGAACGCCAACAGGTTCGAGTTGCCGATGTCGAAGAAGAAGTGGGTCGACCCGTGGTAGTCGCGGTTCTCGATGAGTTCGGTCAGCGGAAATTCCAACAGGTCCTGGTAGAACCGGATGGTCCGTTCGACGTCACCACTGATCAGCGCCGTGTGGTGCACTCCGCGGCCCGACGACGACGGCCGTGAGGCCGGGGGCCGCAGATGGGCCTCGGCGAGTTCCCGGCGCCGTGTTGCGAACCGTTGCGAGGAAGCGTCGTCGGTAGCGGTCATGACCGACATTCTCCCCGACGTCGTGGATCTGCGGTGGACGTGTCGCAGAACACGTCACGTCGGGAAGCGCACTGGGCGTCGGTGCCGAATACCGAACATGGCACACGATGACGTCGCGCCGGACGCGACCAACACGCCCGGACCCATCGCCGGCGAAGCGCTCAAGGACGCGGCTCGCTGGCCCGGTTACGTCCTGATCGCCGTCGGTCTCGCGTTGACGGCCCTCACCCTGGCCGGTTTCGCCGTGGGCAGGACCTCACTGGCCACCGGTGGCGCGGTGCTCGCCGCGATGGCCGTCGTCGCCGGGGTGGCCTGGCAGTTCGTGGAGCACCGGCGACTCACCGGCCGGCACGGATCCGGGACGCCGGAACGCCCGGAGGACACGGCGCCCCTCGAGTGATCGACACGGCGCACCGCTTCAGGAGCTGACCTCAGGCGGTCAACCCTCCCGTGGGTCGACGTGGGCGGGCCACCAGATGCGCGGGCCGACGAGGGTGAACAGCGCGGGGATCATCACGGTCCGCACCAGGAAGGTGTCCAGCAGGATGCCGAGGCCGACGATGATGCCGATCTGGGTGAGCACGATCAGAGGCAGTACGCCCAGGACGGCGAACACCGCGGCGAGCACGATCCCGGCACTGGTGATGACGCCGCCGGTGGCCGAGACGGCCCGCACGACGCCCTCGCGGGTGCCGTACTCGTGCGTTTCTTCCCGCGCCCGGGTGATGAGGAAGATGGTGTAGTCCACCCCGAGCGCGACGAGGAACAGGATCGCGAACAGGGGAGTGGTGGCGTCGAGCGCCGGGAAACCGAGCGCGTGCACGCTGAGCCAGCCGCCGAGGCCCAGCGCCGCCAGCGCGCTGAGCACCGTCACCGCGACCAGGACCAGTGGCGCCAACGCCGCCCGAAGCAAGACGTAGAGCACCAGCAGGACCACGACGAGGATGGCCGGGATCACCACGCGCTGGTCACGCTGGGCGGCGGCGCGGGCGTCGAGCGCCTGGGCGTCGGCCCCGCCCACCAGTGCCTGAGCGTCGGCGGCGTGCACCGCTTCCCGAAGGTGCGTCACCACGTCGAAGGCCGACTCCGAGGCGGGAGGGGCGTCGACGACGACGGAGAACTGGGTCAGGCCGGACTTCGAGGTGCCGACGTTCTGAGCCGAGACGACGCCGCGGGTCGCGTCGATCGCACGCTGCAGCTCCTCGGCGCGGTCGGTGCGACCGATGACCGACGTCGGCGACGACAGCCCACCGGGGAAGTGGGCGGCGAGGATGTCGTAGGCCGTCACCGACTCCGCCTTCACCCGGAACTGCTCGGTCTGCGACAGCCCGACCGGCGTGCTCAGTACCCCCGTGCCGAGCACCGCCAGCAGGGCCACGGTGCCGACGGTGACCCGGCCCGCGTGGTCGCTCACCCAGGTCGCCAC
The DNA here is from genome assembly GCF_025823185.1 of Mycobacterium yunnanensis. GTDB lineage: Bacteria > Actinomycetota > Actinomycetes > Mycobacteriales > Mycobacteriaceae > Mycobacterium > Mycobacterium yunnanensis. The sequence continues at coordinate 43,240 of NZ_JACKVK010000010.1, read as the reverse complement.
GCGATACCACGCACCCGTGCGGGGTTCCTCGCGGCGATGGTCGGAGTGGCGGGGGATGAAGGGCCAGAACAGCTTTGCTCCGAACACTGCCAACAGGGGCGGCAGCACGCCGAGGACGAAGACCGCGGCGACGACTAGCCCGCACGCGGCCTGCGCACCGAGGCTGCGGGTGGACGGCACCACGGCCAGCAGCAGGGTGAGCAACGCGAGCACCACGGTGGCGTTGCTGGCCAGGATGGCGGGCCCGGCGTGGCGTAGAGCGACTCTCAATGCGTCACGGTGATTCCTGGTCGTGGTCAGTTCCTCCCGGTACCGCGAGATCAGCAGCAGGGCGTAGTTGGTGCCGGCGCCGAACACCAGCACGCTGGTGATTCCGGTGGTGGAGCCGTCGGAGGTCAGTCCGCTCGCCCCGGCCACCACACCGCCGAGCGCGGCCGCCGTCTGGTCGGCGAGGGCGATGACGGTCAATGGCACCAGCCAGAGGATCGGCGAACGATAGGTGAGGATGAGCAGCAGCGCTACGACCGCGGCGGTGACGGCCAGGAGGGTGACGTTGGCTCCGGAGAACGAGTCGGCGATGTCGGCGCCGAAGGCAGGCCCGCCCGTGATCTGGAGCTGGAGTCCGCCGGGCGCACCGTCGTCGGCGGCCGTTCGCAGTCCCGTGACGGTGTCGGCGAGGTCGAAGCCGGTCAGGTCGGATGCGATCGCCACCGGGGCCACCGCGACGACGCCGTCCTCCGACGTCGTCAGTGGTGCGCCACCCTGCGCGCCGGCGCGAGCCAGCACCCGTTGGCGAGCGTCCTGCGCGGCGGTGAGGTCGGCCGGCGAGAGTGCGGCGCCATCGGTTCGCGAGACGACCAGGAGTACCGGCGCCTCGTTGCCCGCCGGGAAGGCCTTGGCCGGCACGGCCGCTCGGGCCGACTCGGCCGAGGCGGGCACCGGCACCGGCGATTTGGTGGATCCGTCGTTCGATCCGGCCAGCGCCAACAGCAAGCCGGCTACGACGGCGATGACCGACGCGGCGATCCACGACCGCCGGCCGGAGATGATGGTGGCGTATCGCTCCCAGGCATGCATGATGGCAGTATATTAAGGCAATTAATGATTAATCAAATGAAGGATATGTGCGAGTGAGCCGCTCACCTGCCAACAGGGATGCCGTCGAAGCGTCGATCGTGTCCGACGTGCAGGCGCTGTCTGCCGAATCCGATGATCTCAGTCGGGTGTTTCGAGAGCGACATGATCTGACGGACAACGATTTTCGCGCGCTGTTGCACGTGATGGTGTCCGAGCGCGACGGCGAGCCGTTGACGCAGAGCCAGCTGGGCCAGCGCATCGGCGTCTCCGGCGCCGCCATCACCTATCTGGTCGACCGCATGGTGCAATCCGGCCACCTGACCCGTGAGCAGCACCCGTCGGATCGGCGAAAGATCTTGCTGCGCTATGCGGATCACCCGAATGCCGTGGCCAGGGCGTTCTTCGCGCCGTTGGGTGAGCACACCGCTGCCGCGCTGCGGCAATTCTCCGTCGCGGAGCTGACGATCGCCCATCGCGTGCTCGAAGCTTTGGTGGGATCGATGCGAGACTTCGGGGCCGAACTCAAGGGGTGACGTCACACCGATGACCGAATGATGACGAAGCGTCCAAATGCCATTTGTGACGAGAATATGACGCGTGTGGCGGCGCACAATGAGGGTCGAACACACGGGAGCGAACACATGAGTCCCAAGCTCGCAGAGTTGGCCGCCCATCAGGGCGATGCGATCGATTCGCGGTACCACCCCTCGGCGGCGGTGCGTCGTCAGTTGAACAAGGTCTTCCCGACGCACTGGTCGTTCCTGCTTGGTGAGATCGCGTTGTACAGCTTCATCGTGCTGCTGCTGACCGGTGTGTACCTGACCCT
>NZ_JACKVK010000010.1:0-41324 GCF_025823185.1 Mycobacterium yunnanensis | reverse complement strand
GGTCGCTGCTGCTGATCTTGGCGATGTTCGAGGGGTACTTCGGGTATTCGCTGCCCGACGATCTGCTCTCCGGGACCGGGTTGCGGGCGGCGTTCTCCTCGATCACGTTGGGGATGCCCCTGATTGGGACGTGGTTGCACTGGGCGCTCTTCGGTGGGGACTTCCCGGGGTCGATCATCATCCCGCGGCTCTACGCGCTGCACATCCTGTTGATTCCGGGGATCATCCTGGCGTTGATCGGGGTGCACCTGGCGATGGTGTGGTTCCAGAAGCACACCCAGTTCCCCGGTCCGGGCCGTACCGAGCACAACGTGGTCGGCGTGCGGGTCATGCCGGTGTTCGCGGTGAAGTCCGGCGCCTTCTTCGCCATGACCGTCGGCGTGTTGGGGTTGATGGGCGGTCTTCTTCAGATCAACCCGATCTGGCAGCTCGGGCCGTACAAGCCCTCCCAGATCTCGGCCGGTTCACAGCCCGACTTCTACATGATGTGGACCGACGGCCTGGCGAGAATCTGGCCGCCGTGGGAGCTGTATCCGTTGGGGCACACCGTTCCTGCAGCCGTGGCGGTGGCGTTGCTGATGGGGCTCGTCTTCATCCTGCTGACGATCTACCCGTTCCTGGAGAAGCGGTTCTCCAAGGACACCGCGCACCACAACCTGTTGCAGCGCCCCCGGGACGCCCCGGTGCGCACCGCCATCGGTGCGATGGCCATCGCGCTGTACATCGTGCTGACCTTCAGTGCGATGAACGACATCATCTCGCTGAAGTTCCACATCTCGCTCAACGCGACGACGTGGATCGGCCGCATCGGGATGGTCGTGCTGCCCGCGATCGTCTACTACGTCACCTACCGGTGGGCGATCAGCTTGCAGCGCAGTGACCGGGCGGTGCTCGAGCACGGCATCGAGACCGGCATCCTCAAGCGGCTGCCGCACGGGGCCTACGTCGAGCTGCACCAGCCGCTGGGGCCGGTCGACGAGCACGGTCACCCGATCCCGCTGGAGTACCAGGGCGCCCCGCTGCCCAAGAAGATGAACAAGCTGGGCTCTGCCGGCGCCCCCGGCTCGGGCAACTTCTTGTTCCCGGATCCCGAGGGTGAGCAGGCTGCGCTGGTTCAAGCCGCGCACGCCGCCGAACACCGGGCGATGCTGGCACTCAAGGAGCGTCAGCACACCAACGGAAACGGCAACGGCAGCAACGGTAGCCACTAGGGCACTGCGCCGGGGGTGGCGACGACGGCAATGGTCGTCGTCGTCCCCCGTGGCCCGTGAGTCATCTAATTCCGGCTCCTGACGCAGTATCCGAGGCCCGCGCGCGGTCGCCCAGTGGTGGCACGGCGAAGACTATTACGAGTTGCACCAAAACGGTCAGCAAAGACCACACCGTGTTCTACGGTGGCGTCGACCAGGAGGTGTGACGTGAAGGTCGTGTTCGGAGCAGTGCTTGCGGCAGGCATGGCGATCGGGGTTGCGGCACCGGCGGCCGCCGACGAGTCTGGCTACCTCACGGAACTGGCACCGCGGCTCACGTCGCTGAGCCCGCAGCAGCTCAGCGCGGAGGGGCACAAGGTCTGCCGATACGTCGGCGCCGGACGGCCGACCGCCGACGCCATTCCCATGGTGATGAACGATCTGAAGACCACGGTGGCGGGCGCGATGTACATCATCTCGGCCTCCATGCGCGAACTCTGCTGACGCCCCACCGGCGCCGGTTCCTAAGGTGGACGGCAGACCCCACCACAGGAACGAGGCACCATCCATGACGCACGACCTTCCGGAGACCGCCCTGGAACTGCGATCGTTGGTGACGTCGCAGGGCACGCTCGAACTGTCGCTGCACGAGGTCCCAGTCCCGACGCCAGCCGCCGACGAGGTGCTCGTCCGGGTGGAGGCCGCGCCGATCAATCCGTCCGACATCGGTCTCCTCGTCGCGTCTGCCGACATGGCCGCCGCCACCGTCGGCGGCACGCAAGAGCGTCCCGTCGTGACTGCACCGATCCCACCCGAGTCGCTCGACGCTCTGACCGCGCGCCTCGACGATTCGCTGCCCGTCGGCAACGAGGGGGCGGGGACCGTCGTCGCCGCCGGTGAATCGGCCGGCGCCCAGGCGCTGCTCGGCAAGACGGTCGGGCTGGCTGGCGGCGGAATGTACGCGCAGTACCGCGTGGCGAAGGCCGCGGCGTGCCTGGTGCTACCCGACGGGACACCGGCTCGCGACGGTGCTTCCTCGTTCGTCAACCCGTTGACCGCGCTCGGCATGGTGGAAACCATGGAGCGCGAAGGACATTCGGGTTTGGTGCACACCGCCGCGGCGTCGAACCTCGGGCAGATGCTGGTGAAGATCTGCCTCGAGGACGACATCCCGCTGGTCAACGTGGTCCGCAAGCCCGAGCAGGAGGAGCTGTTGAGGTCGATCGGTGCGGTGCACGTGGTCGACTCGACCTCGCCGACGTTCGCCACCGACCTCTTCGACGCGCTGGTGGCCACCAACGCGACGCTGGCCTTCGACGCGATCGGCGGCGGAACCATCGCCGGCGACATCCTCAACGCAATGGAACGCGCCGCCAACACGACCGGTGAGGCCTATTCACGCTACGGCTCCACCGTGCACAAGCAGGTCTACGTCTACGGCGCGCTCGACAGCGGACCGACGACGCTCACCAGGAAGTTCGGCATGGCGTGGGGCATCGGCGGGTGGCTGCTGACCCCGTTCCTGCAGAACGCCGGCGCCGACACCATCGGGCGGTTGCGCTCGCGGGTGGCCAACGAACTGACCACGACCTTCGCCAGCTCCTACAACCGCGAGGTCTCCCTGGCCGGCATGCTCGCGCCCGAGGCGTTCACCGCCTACCTCAAGCGCGCCACCGGTGAGAAGTTCCTGATCACACCGCAGGTCACCGCCTGACCCGCGGCGGTCGAGGATTGGCCGCCCCCGAAAAGAAGGTGCATCGTGGCGCCGGCGATGTGTAGCGTCCACGTCGCGATGACCACCACGACCCGGCCTGACACCACCCCGTCGGCGCCGACCATGGGCCACCGGGATTTGGCGGATCACCTCGACCGCACCGTCGGATGGCGGCGCCTCAAGAGCCCCGGTGTCGTGGTCGCCCTGCTGACGATGACGGTCGCGGCGGTGCTGCAATCCTTGGGCACCGTCGTGATCGGCCGCCTCGCGACCAACCCCGTCTGGACGACGGTGTGGGTGCTCGCGGCGTGCTTGCTGGGCGCCGCCGTCCTCGACACCGTGGGTCGCACCGTCTGGGCCCGCATCGCCGACAGGGCCGAGGGCCGTCTGCGGGCCGATTTGCTCACCGCGGCACTCGGCCAACCGCTGGACCGACTGTCCGAGCAGGCCGTCGGCGAGATCCTCGACCGCGTGGACGACGACACCCACGAAGTCGGGTCGCTGGTGCGGTCGCAGATGTGGGAGGCCCTGCGCACCGTCGTGTCCGCGGTGCCGATGTGGGTCGTCGCCGGGCTGACCTGGTGGCCCGCCTGGATCGTCTTCCCGGTCGTCGTCCTGCTCATCACCATGGCGATTCGACCCCTGCTGCGCGAGCTCGGCCGGCGCAAGGTCGTCGAGGAGATCGCCTGGACCGACCACGCGGCAGCGATGGAGGAGGGCGTCGCCGCGCGCGACGACGTGCGCACCAGCCTTGGCCAGGCCTTCGTCCTGCGGCGGTGCGCCGAACTGTCGGCCACCATTCAGCGGTGCTTTCGCGCGGTGGTGGCGGTCGAGTCGCGCATCACCCTGTGGGCCGGCGGGCTCCTGCACGCGTTGCTCGCCGGCGTCGTCGTTGCCGGTGTCGCGCTCGTCGCGGACGGCGATCTCGACGTCGCCCAATTGATCACGCTGTTCCTGGTCAGCGCCACCTTGGTCGGCGAGATCGCGCAGCTGACCCGGCAACTGCCCGAACTGCAGGCGGGCATGGGTGCGATCATCCGGCTTCGGCAACTGATCGTCGCGGAGTCAGAACCCGTTGGCGGAGTGGATCTTCCGGCCGACGCGGTTGGTGTCGAGATGCGTGGGCTGACGTTCTCCTACGCCGACGGGCCACCGGTGCTGCGCGGGGTCGACCTGACGATCCCGGCGGGCACCACGTGTGCGTTGGTCGGCCGAACCGGTTCGGGCAAGTCGACTCTCGCGTCGCTGGTCTCCCGGGCGGTGGACCCCCATCGGGGGTCGGTGTTCCTCGGCGGCGTCGACGTCCTCGACCTCGACGTGCACCGCCTGAGAGCCGCGGTCGGCGTGGTGACCCAGCGCACCGAGATCCTCGCGGGCACGCTCGCCGAGAACGTCACGCTGTTCGCCGACGTACCCCGGCAGCGAGTGCTCGACGCCGTCGCCGAACTCGAGCTGACCGATTGGGTCGAGAGCCTGCCCGACGGCGTCGACACCCTCCTGGGTCCCGGTGGCACCACGCTGTCGGCGGGGGAGGAGCAACTCGTCGCCTTCGCGCGGCTCCTGGTCCGCGAGGTGCGCGTGGTCGTACTCGACGAGGCCACCGCGAGGATGGATCCTCTGACCGAGGCCAGAGTGGTGCGAGCGGCCGATCGCCTGCTGGCCGACCGCACCGGAATGCTGATCGCCCACCGCCTTTCGACCGTGACCCGTGCCGACCTCGTCGCCGTGCTCGACCACGGCCGCGTCGTCGAGCAGGGTCCGCGCGCCGAACTCGCCGACCGGCCCGGGCCCTTCCTGAACCTGCTCGAGGCCAGCGGGATTGGCGCGGACGCGCCACCGCCGGCCGTCGACGACGGGGCCGCCGTCGGTGGGGTCCGCAGGCACGGAGACGCCCCCAAACCGCCCGACGTCGACGGCGGGCCGAGTCTGGCCCGCGGCATCATCCGCATGGTCTGCACCCATCCCACCTGGGGCCTGTTGGGCGCGTCCTTGTTCGTGTTGACCGGACTGGTCGGGGCGACCGGCGCGGTCAGCGGCTTCGCGTGGGGGCACGTCGTCCAAGCTCTGAGCGAGGGCAGGACCCCGACGCTCATCGCCGTGGCGATGGTGCTGTGCATCCTCGTCGAACCGCTGCTGCTGGCGGTGGCGCTGCGGCGGTTCCTGCCGTGGTGGTCGGCGTGTGCGCTGCGGATCCGAATGACGGTGCTGGACGCGCAGACTCGGCAAGACCGGCTGCCGGGTACGCCGCCCGGCGAGGTGGTCTCGCGCGTGCTCGACTCGGACCGCTTCCTGCACTACGCCGACCGGTGGAACGACGTCGTCGGCGGTCTGGTGATCGTCGTCATCGCGTCGTTGCTCGGCGGAACACCCGTCGCCGGCGCGATCCTGCTTGCGGTGATGGTGGCCGCCGCCGTGACGTCGGTGGCGGGTCGACCCGTCGCGGGCCGCTCGTCGGCGGCCGCCTCGGCCACCCGCGCCGAGTTCGGGCGCTCCCTGGTGTCGGTGCTCGAATGCGTCCGGACCGTCAAGCTCGCTGCCGCGACGGCGGACATTCGGGCGTATCTGGACCGCGTCGACGGCGGCCGGGTGGGCGCGGCGGTGCGCGAACACCGCATCCAGTCGATCTTGTTCGGGGTGCCCGTGGTGATGGTGCAACTCGGCGTCGTCGCGGCGTGGGTGGTGTACCTGGTGGGCGGATGGAATTTGGCCACCGCGCTGCTGGTCTCCAGCGCCGTCGCCGGCTTCGACTACTTCGGCAGCGTCGCCGGGGCGGTGGTCACCGACGCACCGGGCGTCCGCGCCTGGCAGCGGGCCACCACTCGCCTGGCGGGCGGAGCCGACCTCATGGACGTTCCCGCGGGTGTGGACCTACGGGCCGGTACCGCACCCCGCCCGGCGCCGGTCACGCGAACACCGTTGCGGCGCTTGGAGTTGGTCGACGTCACAGCCGTGCACGACGACGGGACCCGGGGTGTGACGGGCGTGCACCTGAGTGTCGAGGCGGGTGAGCTGGTGCTGCTGCTCGGGCAGGTGGGCGCGGGCAAGTCGAGTCTGCTGTCGGTGCTGTGCGGTCTGGTGGGCCACACCGGGCGGATCAGGTGGAACGGTGCGGAGGTCACCGACGCGCAGACATTCCTTCGGCCCGGTCGGGTGGCGCACGTCGCCCAGGTGCCGCTGGTGCTCTCGGGCACGTTCGCCGATAACGTGCGCCTCGACCACGACCGTGACGTCGAGCGGGCCGTGGCCGACGCCCGGCTCGGTCCGGACGTCGCCGACGCCGGCGGGGTCGACGCCGTCGTGGGCCACCGCGGGGTGCGCCTGTCCGGTGGTCAGGTCCAGCGCCTGGCATTGGCCCGCGCTCTGGCAACGGAGCCGGAACTGCTTCTGGCCGACGACATCTCCAGCGCACTGGACGCCGCCACCGAGGTGGAGCTGTGGGCCAGCCTTCGGGCGCGGGGGACGACGGTGCTGGGCGCCACCTCCAAGCGGGCGGCGCTGGCCAGGGCGGACCGGGTGGTCGTGCTGGTCGACGGCGCGATCGCCGACGACGGTCCATGGGAGGAACTGTCGTCGCGGTGGGGCCACCTCGCGGCCTAGCTCCCCGACTCCGCGAGGAGTCGTTCGGGGTGGTGGAGGTAGTTGACGCGGGCTTGGCCCACGTCGAGTTCTGGTGGTGGGATCCACTGCACGACCCCGTCTTGGAGTTGCACGGTCCAGCCGTTTTCGGCCAGGCGGTTGTCCCCGCCGCAGGCCAGGGTGACGTCGTCGACGTCGGTCAGCCCGTTCTTGGCCCATCCGGTCATGTGGTGCACCTGGGCGCCGTAGCCGGGGACGGTGCACCCGGGTTTGGTGCAGCCGCGGTCGCGGGCGTGTAGGACGATCCGCTGCCCGACTGAGGCCAACCGCTTCGTCCGGCCTAAATAGAGGGCTTCGTTGGTGTGCTTGTCGAACACCGCCAAGTAGTGGTGAGCGTGCGACGCCATCCGGATCAGATCGGCCATCGGCAGCAGGGAACCACCACCGGTGACTCCGCTGCCGCTCGCGGATTCCAGATCCTGCAACGTCGTCGAGACGATGACGGTGACGGGTAACCCGTTGTGCTGACCCAACTCACCCGAGGACAGCACGCTTCGGCCGATCGCGATCAACGCGTCGTGGTTGCGTTGGGTCGCGGTGCGGTCGTCAGTGTCGATCTGCTGTTGGGATGGTGTGCCGGAGGTTCTCGGTTCGTGGTCGGCGGGGTTGCACATCCCGGGGGCCGCGTACTTGGACAGGATCGGTTCGATGGTGGCTCGGGCTTCGGGGTCGAGGAGCCCGGTGAAGGGGGTCATCCCGTCGGCCTGTTGCTTGCCCAATCGGAAGAACCGCTTGCGGGCTCGTTCGACGTCGTCGGGTTTGGGGCCGTCCTGGTCGATGGTGGTCATGAGTTTCTTGGCCGTGTTGCCCAGTTCTTCTGGGCCGGTGCCGGACCCGATGTGCACCAGCGTCTTCTCCGAGAGTTCCCGCACTTCGGGGTCCACCCATGCGGGCAGCTTGTCGAGGAAGCCTCGAATCACCGACACGTGTTCGGGTCCCAGCACCCCGTCGGCTTGGGCGTCGGCGGTCGGTGCGAGCTTCGGTGTCAGCGCTTGCCCGCTCAGCGTGGTCCGCGGCCCCAAATCCTCTGCTTCGCAGAGCCGCTTCCGGACTTCCTTGCTTGAGATGCGCAACCGTTGGGTCAGCACGCTGCCCAACGACTTGGCGCCCAACTCCATGAAGGATGCTTCGCGGTGCAGCCGGGCGATGACCCGGTGCCCCACCGTGGGCAGTTGCCAGGTGGCGGTCTCCAATTCCCCCAGCAGCTCTACCAATTCGAGGTGGGTGAATTGATCGCAATCGAGGGCGATGAGCTCGGCCACCGCAGCGCGGATCCCCGCGACTGCTGCGGTGACCCGATCCGAACTCATACTCGAACACTAGTTTGACCCACCGACAAGACATCCGACGATGTGACTGCTGAAACCAATGTGGCACAGGAGTTTTGAACTAGATGTCACCCCAGGCGGCGGAGGCGATGAGCTCGGCGACCAGTACCTCGGTCAGCAGTCGGACATCGTCCTCGTCGTCGCCCGGGTAGCGCAACCGGTACCGGGCGCCAGGAACGTCCCCACCAATGCCGACGACGGTGCTGCCACGAGCGGTCGTCCACTCCGCCATCTGGTCCTCCCATGGCGAGCCCGCGAACACCCCGAGCCGGTAGTCGGTGGTCTTCGTCAGGTAGACGTCGACGTGGCTCCAGTCGCCGGTCTCGCATCCGACCGCCGGGAGGCGAGGGCCTTCGCGGAGCATGAGTGCGGCCTGCTGCGCCGAACAGAATCGATGCGCGGGTGCGGCGAAGTGGGTGCCGGCCGGTCCGAGCAACAGCTCGGAAACCTCTGGCAGCCAATCCTCTTCGGTCTCCAGGAGGTGGGCGGAGGCGCCGGCCGCCGCGGTGACCGTCGTCGCCAGCGGAGCCAAACCCGCGCCGAGCAGATGGCATTCGAGTGCCATCAACAGGGCCAACGTGTGCTGATAGCTGCGGCAGGCAACCCCGCCGACCTCGGGGTCGGCGGCCAGTTCGACCACGTCGCGGCATCGCTCCCCGATTGCCGACGCGGGCGTGTTGGTCAGTGCGATCACGTGGGCGGCGGCCGGCAGTCGATCCAACGCGTCGAGCGTCTCCACCGAACCGCCGCTGGCCGAGGTGGCGACGACGAGAGTGCCTGCCCCCCAATGGGGGAGCAGCGCCGACGACGCCAGCTCGGATGTGACCGTCAACCCCGTGGCCCGCATCCGCGCTGCGGCGACTCCGGCCGCGTACGCCGAGGATCCCATTCCGAGCAGCACGACGCGTTGCACGTCCGGCGGCACGACCCGAGCCCACGGGTTGCCCGCCGCCAGAACCGTGGCGAGGCGATCGAGCACCTCGGGCTTGAGCCGTAGGTCGGCGGCGAATCCGTCGGGTTTCACGTCGAGCATCCTTCGTCGAGTAGTGCGGGCAGCGCCGCGTCGGGAACGTACATCCAGCGGGGAAGATGGCGTGCGGCGTAGACGATCTCACGCAATATTTGCTGGGCGCGGAAGGCGCGAAGCGGCGTCGAGTCGAACAGGTCGGCGTGCCCGAGCTCCTCGAGGCGTCGGCCGTAGGCGTCGAGGAAGGCGGTGCGACCGTTGCGGTCGACTGCGGCCAGGGTGGCGGTGTCGAGGGCGGTGTACTTGGCGGCGACGATGCCTGCGTGTGCCAGCGACTGCGTCATCCCGGCGACGTCGAGTACCGCTGGTATCGGCAACGCCCGCTCCGACGCCGTGAGCACCGGGTTGCCGTCGAAGTCGGTGACGACGAAACGGCCACGGCTGCACAGTACTTGACCGACGTGCAGATCGCCGTGCCCGAGGATCACAGGGGTGCCGGCCAGCTCGTCGAGGTCGGCCAGCAGGACCTCCACGTCGTGGCGACGGGCGACCGCACCGGGGTGCCCCAGCCGGCACGCGCTGTCGAGGGTCTCCAGCGCGCCGTCGTGCCACCGCTGCGCATCGGCGGTGGTTGCCACGGTGGTGGTTAACGAGAGCGCCGCATGCACGTTGGCGACGACGGTCCCCACGTCGGCGGCGGCGGTGCAGAACTCCTCGATGCGCCCGTCTCGCGCCGCCGCGGTGATCAAGTCCACGGCCCAGGTCCAGCCGTCAACCGCACCGGGGAGGTAGTCGTCGACGTAGGCCACGACGGTGTCCTCGCCAGTCGACGTCCGCCAGGTGACCAAACCCCATGGCGTGGGCGTGCCGTCGAACCCGGCCTCGCGAAGCGCTTCGATCCGCGGTGGCGCCGGGTGCGGGCCGTCCTGCAGGTGTGTCGCCCACTTGACGACCGCGGCGTCGCCGACGATCACCGACTCATTCGTCTGGTCGACGCCAATGGGCGTCTCGCTCAATGCCGTCCGGGTCGTCCAAGACAGCACGCTGAACGCGCCGCGGGTGGCCGAGCCCGCCGCCAAGAGTGTCAGCAGAGCCGACGCGGCGCCGTCGCCGGGACGGGCGCGACGCCATCGGCCGTCGGCGTCACGCACCTGAGGAACGGCGGCGAGATCCCCACCGTCGTCGACGACGGCTATCCGGTGGTCCTCGCCGAGCAAGAGGGCGTCGAGGTGCTCAGGCACCCGAATGTCGGTGCCGCGCGCCGACCCTCTCGATGACGTCGGCGCCGACGCGCAGTCCGTCGCGGTCCCGGATCGCCGCGCCCATCGTGTCCAGCCGCGCCCGCAGGTCGGTGTCGGCGAGGAGGCGTTCGACGGCGTCGACCAGCTCGGCGTCGGCGAAGGAGTACGTGCCCAACCGCACTCCGAATCCCAGTTCGTCGACGCGCTGGGCGTTTTCGTACTGATCCCAGAACAACGGAAGAACCACGAGTGGCTTGCCGAAGTGCAGAGCCTCGGTGGTGGTGTTGTTTCCACCGTGGGAGATCACCAGGTCGACCTGGGGGATGACCTTGGTCTGCGGCAGCATCTGAGCGCCGACCATGTTGTCGGGCAACGTGATCTGATCGGCCTGGGGTCCCTTGCTGACGATGAAGCGGTGCCGGGTGGTGCCCAGAATCGCCACCAGTCGTCGCATGAGGTCGACGTCGGCCCCGCCGAGGGAGCCGAGTGAGAGGTAGATCAGCGCGCTGTCGTGCGGACGGTCCGCCACTTCGGCGGGCAGCGCAAAGTCGCCGTCGGTCTCACGCACGCTCGAGTCCATCCGCGTCCAGGTCTCGTCGAGCGGGCGGGCGTCGAGGTAGTCGGCCTCGGCGGGGTAGACGTACAGGCTGGCGGCGTTGGCACGCGGCATGAACTCCAAGTCCGGCAGCGGCGGGGCGCCCTGGGCCTGAACCCACGCGTCGAAGTCCGCCCACATGGCGCGATGGGTCCGGTCGAACTCGGCACGATAGGCGTCCCACTTCGAGGGGTCGGCGCTCGGCAGCCCCGAGAAGGGCGGTGGGACACCGGGACCCGGGACTTCTAGCGGGCTGCACGACACGATGCGCACGAAGGGTGCTCCTGCGGTCACCAGCGCGGGAAAGAGCACCACGTTGTCCTCGACGATCACGTCGGGATGGTGAGTGGCGATGATGTCGCGCAAGCGGGGCTCGCAGTACTTCGCCCCGTCGATCAACGCCTGGTAGGTCGGCGCGACGAACGACTCCAGCTGTTCGACGGTGGGCTTGCGGAACTCCGGGGCTGTCTCGGCGATGAAGTCGGTCCAGAACTTCCCGGCGTCCTCGGTGCCCGCATCGGCGGCGGGCTCGGCCAGGTCGACGAGTTCCTCGACGAAGCCCAGGGGCGACAGCTTGCCCGCCCATGAACTCTCCGCTGCGAAGACGATGGTGTGGCCACGGTCGCGCAGGATGGCCGCCAGTCCTATGCATTGGTTCGTCGGACCGTAGGCCGACTCGGGCCAGAACATGATCGTCAGGGGTGTCGTCTGGGGGTCGGCCATACTCGGACGATACTGCCGACCGGGTCGGTCAGCCCGCGAGGGCGGGACGCAGGAAGTCGCCCGACACCGTGACGGCGGGGGTCGAGGTGTCACCGCCGACCACCAGGGTCGCGAAGGCGATGTCGCCGGCGATGCCCGCGAACCAGCCGTGCGAGTGGGTGTTGTCGCCGAATTCGGCGGTACCCGTCTTGCCGCCGAGACCCGGAACGTCCTGCAGCGCAGTTGCCGTGCCGTCGGAGACCGTCTGCAGCATCATCGTGCGCAGATCGGCGGCGACGGCAGCGGGCACGGGTTGGCTGGGCGTGTCGGCCGTCGTGTTCGCGCCGACCACGAGCGTGGGCGTGATGGTCGAGCCGTGGCCCAGGCTGGCCTCGGCGACGGCCAGGCCGAACGGGCTGACGGTCACGGTGCCTTGACCGATGCCGTTCTCGACCTTCTGGGCGGGCGTGTCGGCATTGGGCACACTGCCGGTGATGGTGGTGAGGCCGGGTATCACGTAGTCGACGCCAATGCCGAAGAGGCGCGCCATCTTCGGCAATGCATCGGCGGGAAGCTGGTCGGCCAGCGCCGCCATCGTCGTGTTGCAGGACTTGGCGAATGCCGTCGACAGCGGCACGGTGCCGAGATCGAATTCGTCCTCGTTGGGGATGGTGCGGTTCTCGACGGTCACGGTGCCGGGGCAGGCCTCGGGGGTGTCCGGCGTGGCGAGGCCCGCCTGGATGGCCGCCGCCGTGGTGACGGTCTTGAACGTCGAGCCAGGAGGGTAGGCACCGGAGAACGCGATGGGACCCTGGGCGTTGGCGGCGGCGTTCTGCGCGGCGGCCAGGATCCCGCCGGTCGACGGGGAGATGGCCACCAGCACGGTGGGCCGCGCTTCCGTGGCGACGGCCTGCTGCGCCAGCGACTGCAGCCGGAGGTCGAGTGTGGTGCGAATCGGCGGGGTGTCGACCGGCGGTGTCTTGGCCAGCTGCGCAGTCGGCTGCCCCTTGTCGGGCCCCTGGGTGGAGACCAAGGTGACCGACCATCCCGCGCCGTCGTCGATGGCCTTCTGCCACAGCGCGGGCAGGCCGTCGAGGGCGGGGGAGGCGAGATCGCGGTTGGCCGTGAGCAACGCGCCCTGCTCGACGACCGACACCCCGGAGATCCGCGTTAGCTGATCGGCGACCGTCGCCAGGTCGTCCTGGCGCAATTTGATGACGGTGATCCGGTCGTCGCGGGTTGCGGCGAACTGTCCCGCGATCGTGTCGGCGGTGATGGTGTCGTCGAACGGCCGCAGGACGTCGGCGAGAGCCGCCGCGGAGTCGGCGTGCTCGCGCGTCAGGCCGACGACGCCGATCGTCTGCCACGTCAGCAACGGTTGTCCGTCCCGGTCGGTGACCGGGGTGAGGTAGTTCTTGTCGTCGCTGTATTGGAAGGTCATCCCGGGTTGCAGCTGGGGGTTGAGCGCCTTGGTGTCCCAGTGCACCCGCCAGTCGTCACCGGATTGGGTGGCCGTGGCCGTGGCGTCGTAGGTCAGGGCCTTGTTGGGTCCGAACGACCACGAGTACGCCAGTGTCCCCGTCTTGTCGTCGTCACCGGGCTGAGAGACGGCGACCTTCAGTGTCGCGTCCTTGCCCATGCCGTCCAGCATCGAGGTGATGGCGGCGGTGGCGGCGCCCTGGTCGTCGGTGCTCGCCCCGGCCGCTGAAGCGTCCTTCCGCGCGAGTGCCTCGGCAAACCCGCGCAGTGCGTCTTGGGGGCCGGCGCTCGAGAACAACGAACAGCCGGTCGTGCCGAAGAGCAGGGCGCAGAGCAGGATCCACGTCACGCAACGTCTCGTCATGTCGTCGCAGAGCCTAACCGCGACGGCTGCCGGGAACGTGCAACCGCGCCCGGGCTACTCCGACTCGGCGATCCTGGCCAGCACGTCGAGATGTCGGTCGACATGGGTCAGGCCGGCACCCATGGTGTCGACGGACAGGTGCGTCGCACCCGCGTCCGACCAGGCCGCGATCTGGCGGGCGACGGCCTCGTCGTCGCCAGTCCACCGGGCCCGGCCCTCCATGCCGATGGTGGCGGGATCGCGTCCTGCCTCCGCCGCGCCGCGAGCTATCTCGGCGAGTGCCTCGTCGAGTCGTGGCCCGGGCTCCATCATGGGAAACCAGCCGTCGGCCAGTTGGCCGATCCGGCGATACCCGGCGGTGGAGGCGGCGCCGATCCAGATGGGAATCGGGCGCTGCTCGGGTAGCGGGGCCAGTCCGGCGCCGGTCACCGTGTCGAATGTGCCGTCGAAGGTGACCGACGGCTCGGTCCACAGTCGCCGCAGCAGCTCGATCTGCTCGGCAGAGCGCTTGCCGCGGGTGCCGAAGTCCTGACCGAGCGCCTCGTATTCGACTGCGTTCCAACCGATTCCGACTCCCAGCCGGAGGCGACCGCCGCTGAGCAGGTCGACCTCGGCGGCTTGCTTGGCCAGCAGCGCGGTCTGACGTTGGGGCGCGATGATCACGCCGGTGACCAGCTCGAGGGTCTGCGTGATGCCGGCGAGGAATCCGAACGCCACCAGCGGCTCGTGAAAGGTCGTGCGGACGTCATACGGGCCGTTCCACCCGGTGTGGACCGCGGGGTCGGCGCCGACGACGTGGTCGTAGGCCAGCAGGTGGGTGAACCCCAGCTCCTCGACACGCTGGCCGTAGGCCCGCACCGCGCCGGCGTCGCCGCCGAGCTCCGTCTGGGGAAAGACCACTCCAACGCGCACGTGCACTCCTCTTCCTTGGCGACCTGCTCGACATCTGCGAACAACGACGTCGAACGGGCCTGCCGCATTCCCCGGCCTATCGCGCGGAGCAGTCCAACGACACCGTGATGGTCCTGGCGACCACGATGGGGATCACGCGGTCGCGGCCAATCCGGTCGACGTCGACGAACTGGGTGCGCTCCTGGGGGTTGCGGACGTCGGTGACCACGCACTGCGACAGTGGCGCGCTCCCGATCCGGTCCACCCGCACGTCGAATCCCTGGGCCTCGAGCTGACCGATGGTGACGATGGCGGAGTCGGCGGCGTTGGCCGAGATGGGCGGCAGCGCAAGGGTTCCGATGGCTGCGGCAGCGGCGGCGGCGGTGATGATCGATGCGGTACGCATGACCGTTCCTCTCGTTCGGGTCACTTCGGAGATCTTCCGACGGTGGTGCTTCGTGACTCGAATAGATGGTGCGGCTCAGCGGTACCCCCGAGCTTGGAGGTCGTGTGGAGATCAGGTGGAGATCGTGGACCGCTCGCGGGTGAGCTTCGGGTACCGCGCGTGCAGCCCGTCGATCAGGCGGTGCGCCTCGTGGAGATCGCGGCGTAGCGCAAGGGTGGCGGGATCCTTGCGGATGTTGCCGCGCGCCCGGGCGCGCCTGCTGCGGGCCTCGGCCGCCTCGAGCTTGTGCGAGAGGCCGGCGACGTGACCGTGCAACTCTCGCAACAGCGCCAGCGCCTGGGCGGTCTGCGCGTCGTCGTCCACCGCCGGATCCTCTCATCGTTTTCTAATGTGCGCCCGGGCGGGTGTCCGAAAGGATGCCGAGTGAGGCGTAGGTCACACTGCCCACGGGTCAATGTCGTTGGCCGAGAAACGGTTTGCGTGGCAGGCAGCGGCTGTTTCGAGCGGGGCAGTGTCGCATCGAGATGGCACGGGGACGGTGTGCGAAACGCGCCAGGTGTGAACCGTGGCCGCGTCGTGGTCCAAATGTTACAGAAGTAGAGCAGTGTTCCAGCTGTTGCGGCAGTGATTTGCGACCGTGATCAACCGAGGAGCACTCATGGCGGTCATCGCAGGACTGATCGACGTATCGGCGAAGGCGTCCAGCGCCATGGCCCTGTCCATCGGCATCGTCGTCGCGGCCAGCGCCACTCCGGCGCCCGCGCGCGCCGACGCCGACCGCTTTCTCACCGCCGTCCCCAGCTTCAGCGTCTCGCAGGTGGGTGGCCCCGACGGGGTGTCGCCGGCGTGGCCGGTCAGCCGAAGTGGGTGACCGGGCGATCCTGGCGAACGCCGTCGAGGACGACGTCGACCTTCTCGTCGTAGAACGCGACCAGCCCCGCGATGGCTGACACGGCGGGCAGCGGATAGTCGTAGGTCCACGCCAAGTCCGGGTGTACGTCCTCACCCGTTCGCACCGACCAGTACTGAGAGGTGGTGCCCTTGTACGGGCACAGCGTCTCGGTGTCACTGGGCACCAACGCGTCGAAGCGAACGTCGGTGCGGTCCACGTAATACCTCGTCGGCAAACCCGTTTCGAAGACGAGGACGGGACTGTGGGTGTCGGCGAGCACGACGCCGTCCAGCTCCACCCGGACGTGCCGGTGCGAGCGCACCGCGTCGACCCGGACGTAGGGGTTGCGAGGGTGACCGACGATCCGTTCCTCCTCCTCGAACCACTGCACGCAGTCCCATTCGACCCTGACCAAGCCCGCGACTGGGCCGTCGCCGTCGGCGTCGAAGATGCGCACCGTCGGCTTCTCCCGTGGCACGTCCGTGATCGAGTACAGCTTCGACGGTCCGAATTGCACTCGCTGAGAATGATTCTCGTCGGTCAGCATGCTGAGGTCTACGTCGGCCACCGGCACGTAGTACTGGGGGTAGTAGGGCACCTCCCAGACGTATCGGGCCGCCGTCGTGTCGAACAGCACCTGGTTCCCGACCAGACCACGCACCCGCCGCGGTGCCGGCTCGACTCGACCGCGCACGGCCGCCATCTGCGGATGGTTCGAAGTTGGTGCCGATGTCATGCCTCCACCATATGATCGGCCAGACCGGACGCTCCATCTGACCCGTTGCCCGTGGAGGCCACCTGTGGACCTGAAGAACGACACCGCGTTGATCACCGGCTCCAGCGGAGGCATCGGCGAGGAGTTCGCTGTCCAATTCGCCAGGCGCGGAGTCAATCTGGTCCTCGTGGCGCGTCGCGCCGAGAAGCTGTCCGCGCTGCGCGAGCGGTTGCTCGAGACGACGCCAGGCATACGGGTCGACGTCGTCGCCGCCGATCTGTCCCTGCCCGGTTCGGCCGCCGAACTCGCCGCCAAGGTAAATGAACTCGGGCACCGGGTCGACGTCCTGGTCAACAACGCCGGGGTCGGTCTGCATGGAGACTTCGTCACGCAGGACGTCGCCGCCAACGCCGCTCAGATCCAGCTCAACTGCGTGACCCTCGTCGAGCTGACCGGGCACTTCCTGCCGGCGATGACCGCAGCGCGTCACGGGGTGGTCCTCAACGTCGCCTCCACCGCATCGTTTCAGCCGACCCCTGGCATGGCCGTGTACGGCGCCACCAAGGCGTTCGTGCTGTCCTTCACCGAGGCGATCTGGAAGGAGACCAAGGGCAGCGGCGTCCGCGTGCTCGCCCTGTGCCCGGGTGCGACCGACACCGAATTCTTCGAGCGGACCGGCGAGGAGTTCCTCACCAGCGGCCGCCAGACCTCCAAGCAGGTCGTCGACGTGGCGATGGCGGCTCTCGACAAGTCCACCCCCACCGTGGTGTCCGGCCTGGCCAACACGCTGCTGGCCACCGGCTACCGGTTCACCCCTCGTCGGGTGATGCTCGAGGTGTCGCAACGACTGCTGAAGGCCAACTAGCCGCCTCGCTCGACCCGCCGACTTCCGTGTACGCCGCGGTCCCCAAACGTCGAGTCGTTACCGGCGATCTCGAGCGTGGTGTCTATGCTCGCGACTACCTCGCAGAGCCGAGCCCCGCTGGCTCGGCGTCACCGAAAGGGTCTGCGCATGTCGGACGACGAGCTGGCCGACCGAGACAGGCTCCGGGCTCTCGTCGACCGTCTGCCGGCGATGGTTGCCTACTGGGACGCCGACCTTCGCAACGTCGTCGCCAACCAAGCGCATTGCGACTTCTTCGGCAAGACCCCCGAGGAGATTCGGGGCCGACACATCTTCGAGTTGCTGGTCGGGGAGCTCGGTGAGGCCAGCCGGCCCTACGTCGAGGCCGCCATGGGGGGCCGGGACCAGATCTTCGAGAAGACCCTGGTCGACCATCACGGCGTCACCCGGCACGTGCAGGCGTGCTACATGCCCGAAGTCGTCGGCGGCAAGGTTGGCGGTCTGTACGTGCAGGTGGCCGACGTCACCGGCCGGGTGGAGGCCGAACGCGCCCGTGACGATGCGCAGAGATTGCTTCACATCAGCAGGGAGAACGCCCCGTTTGGCGAGGCCATGTTCTCGACGGCGGGACGAGCGCTCTACGTCAACCCGTCGTTGTGTCTGATGCTTGGCCAACGCCGCGAGGACGCGGAGGGATTGCACTATCTCGACGGCGTGCATCCCGACGATCGCGACGCCGCGCAGCGCGAGTGGCGCCAGCTCGTCGAGGGCTCGGTGTTGCAGGTGTTCGCCGAATCGCGGTATTGCCGCCGTGACGACACCACCATCTGGGTGCAGCGGCACTCGGTGTTCGTGCCTGGCTCGCGCGGCAGCGCCGACGTCGTGCTGACGCAATTCCAGGACGTCACCGAGCGCAAGACCGCCGAGGCGGAGTTCGCCCGGCTCGCGGTCACCGATCCCCTCACCGGGCTCCACAACCGGCATTCGTTGGTCACTCGGCTCGCCGAGCACCGCGCCGCCGAACCCTCGGCCTACGTCGGCATCGTGTTCGCCGACCTCGACGGTTTCAAGGACGTCAACGACGTCTACGGCCACGCCGCTGGAGACGCGGTGCTGCAGGCCGTCGCCAGTCGCCTTGCCGAGGAGATCGAGCCGCCAAACTCGGTCTACCGGCTCGGCGGTGACGAATTCGTGGTGCTGGCCGTGGACGCGGTCACCGAGGATGCCGTCGCCCGGTTGGCCGAGCGAGTCGGCGCGGTGATGAGCGGCGGTCACCGGGTCGAAGGCACCGACGTGACGCTGACCGCGTCGGTGGGGTGGACGTGCAGCGTCACAGCCGACATCGGCGAGCTGATCCGAGAGGCCGACGCCGACATGTACCGCGATAAGGCGCGCCGTCGGCGAGCCGTGGCAGACGGCTGACGCGTCCGACTCGACGATCGAAAGGGGCGAACATGTGCACGCGAGTGATGAGGTCCGTTCCTGGCGAACCGATCGTGGTTGGCCGAAACATGGACTACCACTGCGACACCGGTACCAATCTGTGGGTCCTGCCTCGAGGTGTCGACCGCACCGACGGCGTGGGCGGCTCGCTGGCGTGGACGGCGAAGTACGGCAGTCTGATCGCCAGCGGATATGACCTGATGTCGGTCGACGGTCTTAACGAAGCCGGTCTGGCGGGTCACATACTGTGGCTGACCGAATCCGACTACGGCACCTATGACGCCGCCAGACCAGCGCTGAGCATGGCGGTCTGGCTGCAGTACTTCCTGGACACCTGCGCGACCGTGGCCGAGGCCGTGGCGTGGATCGAGGCGACCGACGTGCAGGTGGTGCCCTTGGCGGATCCGGGAACGGGACGCGTTCCGGCCGTGCACCTGGCCCTCGACGACGCCACGGGCGACTCGGCGATCGTCGAGTACCTCGACGGCAAGGCCCGCGTGTGGCATGACCGGGGGTACGCCGTGATGACCAATTCTCCGCCCTACGGTGAGCAACTGGAGCTAGTGAAGCGCTTCGCCGGGCTGGGTGGTGCCGACGTGCTGCCGGGGACGACGCTGGCCGCCGACAGATTCGCGCGCGCAACGTATTACGGCGAAAGGCTTCCGCCGGCAGCGAGTCCGGTCGACGCCGTCGCCGGCATGTTCAGCGTCATCCGCAACGCCGCCCAGCCGTTCCGCATCCCCGAGGACGGCAAACCCGAGGTGTCGCAGACGATATGGCAGACCGTCACCGACCTGACCAACCTTCGCTACGTGTTCGCCTCGACCACCAGACCCAACGTGATTTGGGTCGACCTCGGCTCCGCCGACCTCGCCGAGGGGGCGTCTGCGCGCCGGCTCGACCTGGTCTCCGGTGGTGACTTCGTCGGCAACGTCACCACCGAGTTCGTCGACTCCGCGCCGATGCAGTTCCTCACCCTCGCCAGCTGACGCCGGCGCGTCCGCCGGCGACGGGTACGCGTACCACCGACGTCTCGCTGCCCTCGTCCGCCTCGTGAACCACGTGCGTCCGTCGCGTTACGCCGTCGAAGCGGACTTTGCTGTCGTGTCGCCTGTGATCTGCCGCTCACTTTCGGCCGCAAAGCTAAGAAACCGTGACCTGAGCAACTTCTCGGGGGGCGCTCGGCGACGTTGCCACCGAATCGAAACCGCACATGGGGGGCCCTTTTGGGGTTGCGCTCGAAACATAACGATGCGATAACAGAATGTTTCTTAAGTGTGTCCTGAGAGGATCCTAGGGGTGGCGTAGAGCCGCTTTTTTCGGCCCCCGGAGGCACATCATTTCGTCGCTACAATCAATTTCGACCACGTTCCCAGCGGGAACGTCACCAGCTCGAATCTATTGCCGGCCCTCGTGATGCCGGCGGAGGTGCCGAATACATGGCCAACACACGAACGCGCTCGACCAACGTCACGGTGGGAAACCAAGACGTCGCCCTGCTGAAGTCCGTAACCACGGGACGCGGCCCGATCTCGGATCTCGCCGTCGACGGCGACACCGTCGTCACGACCAATTTCGGTGACGATTCGGTCGCCGTCCTCGGAGCCGACACCCTCGCGCTGCGCGGGGGGATCGTTGCGGGTCAGCCCACCGCCGTCGCGGTCGTCGGCGATCGTGCCTTCGCGGCCGTGTCGTCGGCCAGCTACGACGCCGTCGTCGTGATCGACACCACCAGCGGCGACGTGCTCAAGGAGTACGCGCTGTCGTTCAACGTCACGGCCATCGCGACCAGCGTGGACGGCAAGCGGGTCTACGCGGGGCGCGCAGGTGAAGAGGGCGTCGACGTCGCCGTCATCGACGTGCACGCCGAACGCGTCGGCACGATCTTCGTCACGAAGGACGCCGACGCCACCATCGACGCCCTGTGCCTCGATGCCACGGGGCGCCGACTGTACGTCGGCGTCTCGGATTCGCGCAGCAGCCGACTGCTCACCGTCGACGTCGAGACCGCCCGCGTCCGGCGGGCCCTCGAAATCGGAGCGCCCATCCGCGGCCTTGCCCTCGGCATGGACAGCACCGCCTACGTCCTGACCTCCGACATCGCCCACGGCGGTGTTCTCTACGTCGTCGACTTGGTCGCCAACCACATCACCGCCGACGTCTCCGTCGCCGCCACACCCACGCAGATGGTGCTCAGCCAGGACGGCGCGCGCGCCTACGTCGTCGACTACGACCACGTCGCGGTCGTCGACGTGGAGCACCGCACGGTCGTCGGCGAGGTATCGGTCGGCGCCCGCCCGTCGGCGATCGCCCTGAGCGACGAGCGTCTCTTCGTGGCCGACTACGACGGAGGGGTCACCACCTACACCGTCGCGGCGACGGCACCGATGCTGTACGCGCCCTTCGTCGACGCTCTGCCCGCACCGCGCGAACTCGAGCCCGCGGTCTGACGGTTCGCTAGCGCCACTGATAGCGCGTCTTGGGTCGCCCGGCGCCGCCGTAGTCGGTGGTGCGGTTCACCGTCCCCTCGTCGGCCAAGCGCTCCAGGTAGCGCCACGCGGTAACCCGCGACACCCCAACGCGTTTGGCGACCTCGTCCGCGGTTACGCCCGCGGCGTCGTCGCGCACCACCCTGGCGATGTCGTCGTTGGTCTGCGGAGCGGCGCCCTTCGGTGCCACGGACTTGTCGGTGGCCACGCGCAGTTCGGACAATGCGCGGTCCACCTCTTCTTGGCTGGCGGCGTCGACCCCCGCAGGCAGCGCCGACCGGTAGCGGCGGTAGCGCTCGAGGCGGTCGCGAAAGGCCGCGAAGGTAAACGGCTTGAGCAGATACGCGAGCGCACCGTGGGCCACCGCGGCCCGCACCATCTCGAGGTCGCGTTCGGAGGTGATCGCGATGATGTCGGGGGCGGGACGCAAACCGGCCAGTGCCGACGCGAGGCTGATGCCGCTGGCGTCGGGCAATCCCAGATCGAGCAGCACCAGGTCCACCGGCGAGTCGGTCGCCGCCGCCGTGGCCGCGGTCTGCATGGCCTCCCGCGCGGTGTGCACCACCGCCACCGTCGAAAAGCCCTCCAGGCGTTCGAGATACGTGTGATGGGCCGCCGCGATCAGCGGATCGTCCTCGACGATCAGCACCGAGATCATTGGCCACGCCCCGGAACGCGAACGGTGACCACCGAGCCGTAGGTCACGTCGGCGGTCAGGGTGCCGCCGTGTCGTCGCACCACCTGCGCGACGAGCGCCAGCCCCAGACCGTGCTGTCCTGGTTCGGTGTCGGCCTTGGTCGAGTAGCCGCGCTGCATGGCGCGGTCGAAGGTTTCGCCCTCCATGCCGGCACCGCTGTCGGCCACGCGCATCAACAGCTCCGCCTGCTCCAGCGCCACGGTCACCTCCACCCACGGGTCGTCCCGGTCGCAAGCGTCCATCGCGTTGTCGACCAGGTTGCCCAGCACGGTGATCATCTCCTGCGCCGAGAGCGGCACGTCGTCGGTGTCCGACGGCAGGTGGGTGTCCTCGGTGACGGTCAACGCGATACCCCGCTCGTCGGCCTGTGCGGTCTTACCGAGCAGCAACGCGACCAGCGCCGGCTCGCCGACGTCGTGAGAGAGCCGGTCCACCAGGCGTTGTGACAGGGCCAGCTCCTCGGTGGCGAAGCGGACGGCGTCATCGGGCTTGCCCATCTCGACCATCGTGATGACCGTGTGCAGCTTGTTGGCCGCCTCGTGGGCCTGAGCCCGCAACGAATCGGTAAGCACCTGAAGCGAACTCAGCTCGCCGAGCGCGCCCTGCAATTCGGTGCGGTCACGCACGGTCACCACCTCCGAGTGCGAGGAGTCGGCCACGCGGGACCGGTTGACCACCAGCACCCGATCCTCGGTGACGTGCACCTCGTCGCGCGCGCCGGGAGCGTACGCGCGCAAGAACTCCGGCAGATCCGCTTGCGTGACACGCCCGGGCGGAAGCCCGAGCAGGCGGCGTGCCTCGTCGTTGACCACGACGACGCGGTCGCGGTCGAGCACGACGAGACCCTCGGACACCGAATGCAGGATCGCGTCGTGGTGCTCGTACATCACCCGCAGCTCGTCGGGGCGCAAGCCGTGCGTCTGACGCAGCAGACGCCGCCGGATCGCCCAGACGCCGAACATCGAAAGCACCAATGCTCCGACGCCGACCGCGGCGATCTTGGGCCACTGCTCGCGCCAGCGCTGCGCGAGCGTCTGCTGAGTGATGCCCGCGGAGACCAGCCCGACCACCCGGCCCGCGGAGTCGCGCACGGGTGCGACCGCCCGGATCGACGGCCCGAGGGTGCCGGTGTAGATCTCGGTGAACGTCTCCCCGCGCAGCGCAGGCTCGATGGTGCCGAGGTAGTGGCCGCCGATCTGGCTGGGGTCGGTGTGGGTGAACCGCGTGCCACCCGTCGACATGATGGTGATGAAGGCGATCTGGGTGTTGGTGCGCACCGCCTCGGTCACCGGTTGCAGGATTTCGGTGGCCCGGCCCGACTCGATGGCCTGCGCCGTCGACGGGGAGTCCGCCAGTGCGGTCGCGATGCTGACCACCTGTTGCCTGGCGGCGTCGTCCCCGTCGCGCCGGGCGTCGAACACGGCCAAGACGCTTCCGACGAGGACGACGACGGCGATCACGCCGACCTGGAGGGCGATCGCCTGGCCGGCCAACGAGCGTGGCCACCACAGGCGCATCGAATCTCCGGATCTTCTCGAAGCTGAACACAATGAACTAAAGCGTGACCTGGGTCACGTGGAGGAACATCATCCTTGCAGACCCCTTCCCGGCCGACCGCACCAAGGAGCGCCCACCATGACCACCGAACCGGAGACCACGTCTCCACCCAAGAAACGCGATCGGACGCACTGGCTGTACATCGCGGTCATCGTCGCCGTCGTCGCCGGTGTCGCCGTCGGCATCCTCGCCCCCGACGTCGGCAAGAGCGTCGGCGTCCTCGGCACGATGTTCGTCAGCCTGATCAAGATGATGATCGTCCCGGTCATCTTCTGCACCATCGTGCTGGGCATCGGCAAGGTGCGCGCCGCCGCCACCGTCGGCAAGGTCGGCGGGTTGGCGTTCGTGTACTTCCTCGCCATGTCCACCGTCGCCCTGGCCATCGGTCTTGTCGTCGGCAACCTGTTGAGCCCAGGAACGGGCCTCAACATCGAGAGCACCTCAAGCAAGGGCACTGCGCTGGCAGAGACCGCCGAGAAGGCGGGCGGACTGATGGAGTTCATCCAGCACATCATCCCGACGTCGCTGTTCTCCTCGCTGACCGAAGGCAACGTCCTGCAGGCACTGTTCGTCGCGCTGCTGGTCGGCTTCGCGCTGCAGTCGATGGGTTCCGCCGGTGAAGGCATTCTGCGCGGCATCGAAGCCGTCCAGAAGCTGGTGTTCAAGGTGCTGGCGATGATTCTGTGGCTGGCCCCGATCGGCGCCTTCGGCGCGATCGCCAACGTCGTCGGTCAGACCGGCTGGAGTGCCGTCACCCAGCTGCTGACGTTGATGCTCGGGTTCTACGTCACCTGCGTGCTGTTCGTCTTCGGCGTGCTCGGCGTGCTGCTGCGGGCCGTCGCCGGTGTGTCGATCTTCAAGCTGGTGCGCTACCTGGCCCGCGAGTACCTGCTGATCTTCGCGACGTCGTCCTCGGAGTCCGCCCTGCCGCGTCTGATCGCCAAGATGGAGCACCTCGGTGTCGAGAAGACCACCGTCGGCGTCGTGGTCCCCACGGGCTACTCGTTCAACCTGGACGGCACGGCCATCTACCTGACCATGGCCTCGCTGTTCGTCGCCGACGCGATGGGCAAGCCGTTGGCGCTCGGCGAGCAGATCTCGCTGCTGGTGTTCATGATCGTCGCCTCCAAGGGCGCAGCGGGCGTCAGCGGCGCCGGTCTGGCCACCCTGGCCGGCGGACTGCAGAGCCACCGCCCCGACCTGCTTGACGGCGTCGGCTTGATCGTCGGCATCGACCGGTTCATGTCCGAGGCCCGCGCGGTGACCAACTTCTCCGGCAACGCCGTCGCGACGATGCTCGTCGGCTCGTGGACCAAGACCGTAGACAGCGCTCAGGTCAACCGGGTGCTCAGCGGCAAGGACCCCTTCAACGAGCTCACGATGGTCGACGACCACGATTCGCGCGCCGAAGAGCCGGCGCAGGCGAAGCTCCCTGCACCGGCATAGGGCGCACCGCGAGAAGAGCCCGGTCGGATTTCTCCGGCCGGGCTCTTCCGTGCGTTGGGGTGCCGTTAGCGGGTGCAGTCCAACGACACGGAGATCGTCTGGCTGGTCTGCTGCTGAACGAGGATGCGCTCACCGCCGTTGCCGGGTCCGACGTAGGGCACCAGCTGTGACGTGCTCTGCGGGTTGCGCACGCTGGTGACCTGGCACTGCGAGATCGGCGCCGTGCCCAGCTTGTCGATGGTCACGGTGTAGCCCTGCGACTGCAGGCGGCTGATGGTCTCCTGCGCCGTCTCGGCACTGGCGAGAACCGCCGGCGCCAACGCGGCACCGCATACTCCGACGGCTGCCGCGGCGATCGTCCAATTCATGCGCATGACACGCCTTCCTGTCAGGTTGCTGGCAATCATACGGCTCAGTTGGTGCAGTCCAGTGATACCGAGATCGACCGGCTGACGACGACCTCGATTATGCGGTACTTGCGGTCGCCGTTGGCGTCGCGCGGGCCGTAGTAGTCCCGGACGTTGCGGGTCTGGGTCTGTGGGTTGCGGACGCCGGTGACGACGCAGCCGTCGACGGGACCGCTGCCGACCCGGTCGACGTTGACCGTGAAGCCCTCCGACTGCAGCTGGTCGATCTTCTCCCGGGCGGTCTGGTCGGCACTCGCGGCGGCCGAGGTGGTGAGCGACGTGCCGACCAGTGCGGCAGACGTAACCAATGTGGAAAGAATCGATGATGGACGCATCGGCGCCCCCTATCTTTGGAGGAAATCCTTCACCTCCATATCGCCGCGCGCCACCCGTTCGTTGCACGCGCCGGGCCAACCACTTCGGAGATCGACATGCAGAGCACGATGCAGGACGTCCCGCTGACCGTCACCACGATCATGCGTTACGCCTGCGAGGTCAACGGCGACCGCACCGTCACCACCGCTCAGGGCGACGGCCGCTACCGCACCGCCACGTACCGGGAGCTCGGTGAGCAGGTTGGCCGGCTCGCCAACGCGTTGCGGGAGTTGGGCATCACCGGAGACCAGAGAGTCGGCACGTTCATGTGGAACAACGCCGAACACCTCGCCGCCTACCTCGCGGTGCCGTCGATGGGCGCCGTGCTGCACACGCTCAACATTCGGCTCTCCCCGGAGCAGATCGCCTTCGTCGCCAACGAGGCACAGGACGCGGTCGTCATCGCCGACCTCTCGCTGGCCGAGCAGCTCGCGACCGTGCTGCCGCTGCTGGACACCGTGCACACGGTGATCGCGGTCGGTGACGGTGACCTCGACGTGCTCGTGGGGCACGGTCCCGCGGTGGTCCGCTTCGACGAGGTGTTGGCGCGGCAGTCTTCGCATGTGGACTGGCCGGCGATCGTCGAGACCGACGCCGCCGCGATGTGCTACACGAGCGGGACCACGGGCAACCCGAAAGGCGTTGTCTACAGCCACCGTTCGAGCTACCTACACGCGATGAGCACGTGCTCGGCCAACACCCTGGGCATCGGTGCCGAGGACTCGGTGCTGCCGATCGTGCCGATGTTCCACGCCAACGCGTGGGGTCTGCCATATGCCGCGTTGATGGCGGGTGCCGACTTGGTCCTGACCGATCGCTTCCTCGACGCGAAGTCGGTCGTCGACGTCATCGAGACGCGGCGACCCACCGTGGCGGGCGCCGTCCCGACGATCTGGAACGACGTCATGCACTTCCTGGAAAGTGCACCGGGACATGACATCTCGTCACTCCGGTTGGTGTCGTGCGGCGGATCGGCGGTCCCGGTGTCGCTGATGAAGGCCTTCGAGGCGAAGTTCGACGTGCAGATCCGCCAGTTGTGGGGGATGACGGAGACCTCGCCGGTGGCGACGATGGCATGGCCACCGCCCGGCACCTCCGACGACGAACATTGGGCGTTGCGTGCCACGCAGGGCAGGCCGATGTGCGGCGTCGAGGTGCGCATCGTCGACGACTCCGGTGAGCCGGTGCCCAACGACGGCAAGGCCGTCGGTGAACTGGAGGTGCGCGGGCCGTGGATCACCGGTTCGTACTATCTCGCCCACGACGAGTCCAAGTTCGCCAGCGGATGGTTGCGTACCGGCGACGTCGGCCGCATCGACCCGCTGAGCTACGTCACCCTGACCGACCGCGCCAAGGACGTCATCAAGTCCGGTGGCGAGTGGATCTCCTCGGTCGAATTGGAGAACCACCTCATCGCCCATCCCGCCGTGCTGGAGGCCGCCGTGGTTGGCGTGCCCGACGAGCGGTGGCAGGAGCGCCCACTGGCGACGGTGGTGCTCGACGACGGCGCCGAGGTCACCGCCGCAGAACTTCGAGAGTTCCTCGCCGACAAGGTGGTTCGGTGGTGGCTACCCGAACGGTGGACCTTCGTCGACGCCGTGCCCCGGACCAGCGTCGGCAAGTACGACAAGAAGACCATCCGGGCCCGCCACGCCGACGGGGCCTACGAGGTGGTGACCGTACGCGACTAGCGCTCGGCGCGCTGGTAGGCCGTGACGACGGCCGCGCCACCAAGGCCGATGTTGTGCTGCAGCGCGGCGGTGACGCCGTCGACCTGACGCGCGTCGGCGGTGCCGCGCAACTGCCACGTCAACTCGGCACACTGCGCCAACCCGGTGGCGCCCAGCGGATGACCCTTGGAGATCAACCCGCCCGAGGGGTTGACGACCCAGCGGCCGCCGTAGGTGGTCTCACCGTCGTCGACCAGTCGGGGTGCCTCGCCCTCACCGCAGAGCCCCAGCGCCTCGTAGAGCAGTAGCTCGTTGGCGCTGAAGCAGTCGTGCAGCTCGATCACCTGAAAGTCCTCGGGACCGAGCCCCGACTGGTCGTAGACCTGGCGGGCGGCTTGGACGTTCATGTCGTAGCCGATGACGTTGGCCGCGCTGCCGTCGAAGGTGCTCGCGAAGTCCGTCGTCATCGACTGTCCGACGATCTCGACGGCTTGGCCGGCCAACCCGTGCTCGTCGACGAACCGTTCGCTCACCACCACCGCGGCCCCCGAGCCGTCCGACGTCGGCGAGCACTGCAGCTTGGTCAGCGGGTCGGAGATCATCTTCGCGGCGAGGACGTCGTCGAGGGTGTACTCCTGCTGGAACTGCGCGTACGGGTTGTTCACCGAGTGCTTGTGGTTCTTGTAGCCGATCTTGGCGAAGTGTTCGGCGGTGCTTCCGTACTTCTTCATGTGCTCGCGACCCGCGGCCCCGAACATCCACGGCGCCACCGGAAAGGCGAACTCGTCGATCGCCGCGAGTGCCTTGACGTGGTTGCCCAGCGGCGACTCGCGGTCCTGGGCGCCGCCGCCGAGGGAGCCGGGTTGCATCTTCTCGAAGCCCAGCGCGAGGACGCAGTCGGCCAGCCCGCCCCGGATGGATTGCGCGGCAAGGTACAACGCGGTCGACCCCGTGGAGCAGTTGTTGTTGACGTTGACGATCGGGATGCCCGTCATGCCCAGTTCGTAGAGCGCGCGCTGGCCCGACGTGGAGTCGCCCGAGCAGTACCCGACGTAGCCCTGCTCGACGGCGTCGTAGGCGATGCCGGCGTCGTCGAGCGCCTTGGTGCCCGACTCCTTGGCCATCTGCGGGTAGTCCCACCCCTCACGGGAGCCCGGCTTCTCGAACTTCGTCATCCCGACTCCGACGACGAACACCTTCTCGGCACTTCTGGCCATGGTCTGCTCCTTCGCGACGCTGCGTTGGTCGAAACATAGCGGAGCTCAGCTGTAGTTGAGCCACCAATCGTGCAGGGCGTCCATGTCGGCGCTTTGCACGTCGGCCAGCAGCAGGTCGTCGTCTTGGGTCCACACGATGTCGGCGTTGCCCTGGTAGGTGCCGCACGCGACCGATCCCGCCACCGCGTCGGGCGTGGCCTGGTAGTGCCACGTGATGGGGGAGTCGGCGTCGGCGCCAGGACAGCGCAGCAGTTCCTCGTTCTCGGCGATGGCCGACTGGAACTGTTGACTCAGTGAATTGGCGTTGGGGAACAGCGAATACCGGGCGGCCGCGGGACCGCCGGGTTGCGCGGACTCGCGACAGTCGACGGTGGCCAACGCGCCCGGCGCCGGCGGGATGGCCTTCTCGCACGCGCTCGTCGGGTAACTGGACGGGATCAGCGCCATCAGTTGGGCGTCGAAGCCGCTGGGGCCGGTGTCGGTCGTCCTAGGCGCAGTGGTTCGGCTGGTCGACGGACGCTCGCGTGCGGTCGACGCCCTCGTGGAGGTGGTGGGGGTCGGCCCGGCCGCATCGTCGGAGCGGGTCAGCACGAACGTGCCGATGGCGCCGAGGGCGAGGATCAGCACGGCGAGGACCACGATGATCGGCACCCACGGAGTCTTCTTGCCGCCCAACGTCTGTGGGCCCGATCCCGGTGGCGGTGGACCGCCGGGGTAGCCGTACGGAGGCGGTGGCGGGTAGCCCGGCGGAGCACCCATCGGACCCTGCGGAGCCCCCATCGGACCCGGCGGCGGCATGGTCGGGTAGGACGGCGGCACCGTGCCGTAGCCCGGCAGGTAGGCCGGCGGTGGCGGTGGGATGGGGGCGGCCATCGTCGGACCCTGGCCCGGCGTCGGGCCGCTTGGCGCGGCGGCGGCCGCCTCACCGCGTCGAACGATCGTCGCGGCCTGGTCCTGTTCGGGAGGTGTCAGCGCGTCGGTGGCCGCGGCCGCGAGATCGCCTGCGGTGGCGAATCTCTCGGCGGCCTTCTTCGCCATGCCGCGAGCGATCACCTGGTCGAAGGCCGGGGGGATGCCCGGCCGCTGCAGGCTGGGCCGCGGGATCGGCTGCATCAGATGGGCGGTGATGACGACGCTGACGCTGTCTCCGGCATACGGCGGCGAGCCGGCGAGGCATTCGTAGAGCACGCAGGCCAGGGCATACACGTCGGCCCGGGAAGTCACCTCCTCGCCGGAGAACCGCTCCGGCGCCATGTAGGCGTAGGTGCCGACCGCGGTGCCCAGTTCGGTGAGCTTCTCGTCGCTCTTGGCGTTGGCGATGCCAAAGTCGACCAGGTACGCGAAGTCGTCCCTGGTGATCAAGATGTTCTCGGGCTTGACGTCACGGTGCACGAGGCCGTTCTCGTGGGCGGCGTCGATGGCCGAGGCGACCTGTCGCACGATCGCCACCGCACGGGCAGGCGGCATCGGGCCGAAGTCCCTGAGCAGCTTGCGTAGATCGGAGCCGTTGATCATGCGCATGTCGACGAAGAGCACGCCGTCGATCTCGCCGTAGTCGTGGATCGGCACCACGTGCGGCTCCTGCAGCCGACCAGCGGAATGCGCCTCCCGCTGCAGGCGTGCGCGGAACACCGGGTCGTGGGAGACGCTCTCGGGCAGCAGTTTGAGGGCGACGATGCGGTCCTTCTGGGTGTCCTCGGCCTCGTAGACCTCGCCCATCCCGCCCTTGCCGATGAGGCGCAGCAGGCGGTAGTGGCCAAACATCGTGCCCTCGCGTGACTTCGGGTCGGTCATCTGCTGTCCCCTCGTGCCACGGCGCGGCACCCCGCGTGCCAGGAGTCACCTTAATGCCTGGTGAGGGCACCGACGCGGAATCGTATGTCTAGCGGTCGCGGGCAAACGGGCAATCCGCCGGGGCTCGGTGGTGTACACCTAAGTAGAACGTGTTCCAGTTCTGGCGGCGACGGGAGTGGCGATGACGTTGCGAGTGGTGCAGTGGGCGACCGGCGGGGTCGGCGTCGCCGCGATCAAGGGCGTCCTGGAGCACCCCGATCTCGAACTGGTCGGGTGTTGGGTGCACTCGGAAGCCAAGAGCGGCAAGGATGTCGGCGAACTCGTCGGCATGGATCCGGTGGGCGTCGCGGCCACCTCCGACGTCGACGCCATCCTCGCCCTCGACGCCGACGCCGTGATCTATTCGCCGCTCCTGCCGAACCCCGACGAGGTGAGCGCCCTGTTGCGCTCGGGCAAGAACGTCGTCACCCCCGTGGGGTGGTTCTACCCGGGGGAGAAGGAGGCGGGCCCGATGCGCGAGGCGGCCCTGGCCGGTGGGGTCACCCTGCACGGCACCGGAATCGCGCCCGGCGGCATCAGTGAGAAGTTCCCACTACTGCTGTCCACCATGTCGACCGGGGTGACATTCGTTCGCGCCGAGGAGTTCTCGGATCTTCGCACCTACGATGCACCCGACGTGCTGCGGTACGTGATGGGTTTCGGCGACACGCCGGAGAAGGCGCTGACCGGTCCCATGCAGAAGCTGCTCGACGGCGGGTTCATCCAGTCGGTCCGCATGTGCGTCGACCAGATGGGCTTCGCCGCGGACTCCCGGATTCGCGCCACCCAGGAGATCGCGGTGGCCACCGCGCCCATCGAGTCACCGATGGGCGCCATCCAGCCCGGGCAGGTCGCGGGCCGAAAGTTCCACTGGGAAGCCCTCGTTGGCGACGAGGTGGTGGTCCGGGTGACGGTGAACTGGTTCATGGGTCAAGAACACCTCGACCCGGCATGGACGTTCGGGCCGGCCGGCGAGCGCTACGAGATGGAAGTAAGGGGGAATCCCGACTTCACCGTCACCGTCAAGGGCTTTCAACCCGACAGTGTCGAGGAGGGGCTGGAGCGCAACAACGGCATCGTCGCGACGGCGGCGCACTGCGTGAACTCCATTCCCGCGGTGTGCGCCGCCGACCCCGGCATCGCCACCTATCTGGACCTGCCGCTGATCAGCGGCAAGGCGGCGCCGCGCCTTCGCTAGAACGGGTCAGGGCTGGACGAGGATCCGGATCGGGTCCCCCTCACCGGTCTCGAGCTTCTCGATGCCCTTGGCGACGTCCGCCAGCGGCACGACGTCGCTGATCGACCGCGACAGGTCCAAGCGCCCCGTCGAGACCAGGGCGGCCAGCGTGCCGATGTCGGCGTTCTGATACCCGAGGTGTCCCAGCGCCTGCCACTTGAACAGGTTGAACATTGCCGTCGAGCCGATCGACGGGGTGTCGGCGCTCATGCCGATTCCGACGACCCGCCCGCCCACGGTCAGGTTGCCGAGCGCTTGCTCGAAGGTGGACGAGATGCCCACGGCGTCGAATGCCACGTCGAGTTGGCGGCCGCCGGTGGCCTGGAGGATCTTGTCATGGAGCGCGTCGTCGCGGGCGTCGAACGCGTAGTCCGCGCCGACGGCCAGCGCGCGGTCGAGCACGGCGGGTTTGACGTCCACCGCGATGATCGGGGTCGCGCCGACCAGCCGGGCCAACTGCACCACGTGCGTGCCCAGACCGCCGACGCCCCACACGCCGACCGATTCTCCGATTCCGACGTTCCCGGTCCGCACCACCGCGCCGAACGGGGTGGACACCGCGTCGGCCAGGATCGCGGCGTGTTCCAGCGACACGTTGTCGGGAATCCTGGTGAGCCCGAACGCCTGGGCGACCGTGTACTCGGCCCAGGCGCCGTCGTAGGCGAACGCCATCAGCTGAATGTGAAGGCAGTTCGACACGTCGCCGCGACGGCAGTTGGCGCACGCGAGGCACGGGCGACCGGCGGCGACCACCACGCGGTCGCCCTCGGCCCAGCCGGTGACGTCCGGGCCGACGGCGGCGACGGTACCCGAGGCTTCGTGACCCTGGGTGACCACGGCGCGCTGCGAGGGGAACGTGCCGTTGATCAAGCTGAGATCCGAGTGGCAGATTCCGCAGAAGGCGACCTTGACGAGAACCTCGCCGCGACCCAGCTCTGGGATCGGAACGTCTTCCACCGCAATCTTCTTGGTGTCGGCGTAGAAGCGCTGCGCCCTCATCGTCTCGGCCATGTCGATCCCTTCGTCGGGCGTGTGGTACCCGACGGTACCGCATCGACATCATGGCGCAGTGAGCGGGCGCGGGGCAACCACCGTCGTCGTCCCGGTCACCTGGCACACTCGGCACCCGTGACCACACGTGGACTCGTACTGGCCGGCGGGGGATTGGCGGGCATCGCCTGGGAGACCGGGGTGCTGACCGGCATCGCCGACGAAGCACCCGAAGTCGCGCGTGCCCTGGTCGGCGCCGACGTGTTGCTCGGCACCTCCGCAGGCTCGACGGTGGCAGCGCAGCTGGGCAGCGGCATCGGCCTCGAGGAGCTCTTCGCCGCTCAGGTCGCCGCCGAGACCCACGAGCTCGCGCCGAAGGCAAGCATCGACGAGGTGATGGAGCTCTTCGCCGGTGCGATGGGTGACCCCGGGGCCACGCTGACGGAGAAGCTGATCCGCATCGGCGCCGTCGCCGAAAGTGCCGACACCGTCCCCGAACCGGTGCGCCGCGCCGTCATCGGGCACCGGCTGCCCTCGCGGGAGTGGCCGGAACGGATCCTGCGGGTCACCGCCGTCGACGTCCACACCGGCGAGCTGGTCGTGCTGGACCGCGACTCGGGCGTCGCCCTGGTCGACGCCGTGGCGGCGAGCTGCGCGGTACCCGGAGTCTGGCCGACGGTCACCGTCGGGAACCGCCACTTCATGGACGGCGGAGTCGCGAGCTCGGTCAACACGAGCGCCGCGACGGACTGCGACGCGATCGTCGCCCTGATACCGGCGAGCGAGACGGCGCCGACGCCGTTCGGCGACGGAGCGGCCGCCGAGATCGACGCCTTCCCGGGGGACGCCCTCGCCCTCTTCGCCGACGACGAGGCCATCGCCGCGTTCGGCCCCAATCCACTCGATCCGGCCTGCCGGATCCCGGCGGCCAACGCCGGGCGAGTCCAGGGGCGGCGCAACGCCGAACGGGTCGGCCGGTTCCTAGGCGTGTGACGACGGTGGCGTCAGCGTGTCCAACGCGACCGCGGCCAATTCCTGACCGATGTCGATGACCTCCTCGGCGCGGTGGAACTCCAGGCTCCGCGCAACCGTGCGGGGCACCTCGATCAGCAGATCCGGCGGGTAGGCCGCCAGGGTGTGCCGCATCAGCGCGGCCTGCGCGATGTCGATGGCGCGGTTGAGCACCTCGAAACCGCCGAGCCGGGGGACCACCGTCTCGGTGTGGTCGTCGTGATCGTCGACGTCGACCCCGTCGTTGGCGAATCTGCTCAGGACCGTCTTCGCGGCGGGGGTGTCGAGCAGCGCGCGGGCGGTCGTCGTGTCCAGCAGGGCCGTGGTGTTGCGCCACATCCGGCTCAGGCGTTCGGTGGTCGCTCCGGGGCCGGGCGCGGGGACTTGGGAGGTCCGGGTGGGATCGTCGCCACCCAGGCTCACCGCGATGATGAGGTCGGCGTTGACCGCGGCCAGCGGTGCCATCGGCAAGGGATCGAGAATGCCACCGTCGGCCAGCAGCCGGCCGTCGAGCACGTGCGGCTTGATCACCCCTGGAATCGCGATCGACGCCCGGATGGCCGCGTCGACCGGCCCGCGCTGCAGCCACACCGACTTGCCCGCGATGAGATCGGTGGCGACCGCGGTGAACGGGATGGGCAGATGCTCGATGACCTCGTCGCCGAGGATCTCGCGCACCGCGTCGAGGATCTTGTCGGCACGCAGCACGCCCGCCGACGTGAGCGACGGGTCGAGGAGGCGCAGCACGGCCCGCTGGGTCAACGACGTCGCCCAGGAGGTGTAGTCGTCGAGCTTGTCGGCGGCGGCCAGCCCGCCGACGAGCGCTCCCATCGACGATCCCGCGATACCGACGACGTCGTGCCCGCGGTCGCGCAACTCGTTGATCACCCCGATGTGCGCGTACCCCCGGGCGCCACCGCTGCCCAGACTGAGCGCCACTCGCATCGGTCCATTGTCGCTGCGTAATTTCCCGCGAAAGGGGCAACCCCCGTCCCATGATCGGCTCGTTGCGCTCCGTGGTCCTCGACACCCGCGATCCCAGCGGTTTGGCGTCGTTCTACCAAGCGGTGCTGGGGGGTGACGTCGACGCCGGTGACGGCACGTTCGTGGTCCTCACCAACTCGACCGGACGACGGCTGGCGTTCCAGCTGGCGCCGGAGCACGAACCGCCGCGCTTTCCGGACCCGCGCGGCTCACAGCAGTTCCACCTCGACATCGAGGTCGCCGACGTCGACGAGGCCGAGCCAAAGGTGTTGGCCCACGGCGCGTCTCGGGTGGGTGACGGCGTCGACGGCGGTGACGTCAGGGTCTACCGCGATCCGGCAGGACACACGTTCTGCCTGGTGTGGTGACGGCGGGCTAACACCCCACCCTGGTGAAGAAGGCTGCTGCGATCAAGCCGATGATCAGGGCGACGGTGGGCTGTCCGCTGGACAGGGCCACGACGACGCCCATGATCGAGCCGACCAGGATGGCGAACAACAGCAGTCCCATGAGGATCCGCGTGCCGTTGATCGAGCCACCGGCGGCCCGCGGCAACGCGGTCTGCTTGGTGCCGTCGTCGGGTCCGATCATGTGCCCTCCCAAAGTGATGAGGGACACATAGTACCGAATAATGTGATGCGCGCCACAAACGAGTAGCCGGTCTAATTGTTTGCGCGCCTTGGTATTCGGGCGGACCTTCAGACCCGCGTGATTTAAAGTCCCGGCGCGGGCGGTGGCGAACTCAGCCGCACAGGTCGTCGGCGGCCGCGTCCGCCGCCACGATGACTGCCGACTGCCGGGCCGCGGGCAACTTGGACCACGGTGTGCCGAACGTGCCGGGCCCGGCGGAGTCCGACTTCTGCAGGCTCTCCAGGTACGGCTCGAACTGTGCCTTCTGGTCACCGCCGCGCTGCTGCATCCACACCTTCGCAGCGTGGCAGGCCTGGAAGTATTCGTCCTCGGTCGACTGGGCCGGCTCACCGACCGCGGTCGTCACCCCGTTCGGCGACACCCCCGTCGCCCCGGGCTCGGCGGTGTGGGTCTGCAGGGTCGTCGTGGTGGTCGCGGCCGCGGTGCTCGACGACGTCGACGGCGGCGTCGAGTCGCCGCCGCCGGACCCCGACGAGCAGCCGGCGAGGAGGGCCGCGACGGCAGCCGTGGCCAGGATCGGGTAGCTGCGCATGCTGCCAATCTATGCAACACTCGCCAGCGTGTTGGAACGGACCAGTCGTCGGGAGTGTTGTCGGGCTTGACGCCCGCCCCTGACCCCACTATCCGGTTCACCCTGGAGTTTCCTCACATGTCTCTAGCCTTCACGTCCGCTGTCGCCCCCACCCGCCTGCGCATCCCCGATCTGCTGCAGGCCACCGACGTCGCCGCCGACCACGTGCTCTCGGGTCGTTACGACCACGTCCTGCCCGTCGGTGGCCCACCCACCGACGAGCGCTGGTTCACCCGTCTGCATGGCGACGACGAACTCGACGTCTGGCTCATCAGCTGGGTGCCCGAGCGGTCCACCGAACTCCACGACCACGGCGGCTCCCTGGGAGCGGTCACGGTGGTGTCCGGTGCGCTGGTCGAAACCCGTTGGGACGGTGACGCGTTGCGGCAACGTCGACTCGAGGCCGGGGACCAGGCAGGCTTTCCGCTCGGCTGGGTGCACGACGTCGTCTGGGCGCCTTCGCAGCCCGTTCGACTCGCTGGTCCCAAGCCGGCGCCTACCCTGAGCGTGCACGCCTACTCTCCGCCGCTGACCGCGATGTCCTACTACGAGGTCACCGATCGCAATACGCTTCGTCGGGAACGGACCGAGTTGACGGACAAACCCGAGGGAGACTGATGCCCAGCCGAATCGACGCCGTACTGGAGTCCGCGCGCGAGAAGCTGACCAGAATCCACGCCGCCGACGTCCCGGCCGCCCTCGAACGCGGCGCGCTGCTCGTCGACATTCGGCCCGCCGCTCAGCGCGCCGCCGAAGGGGACGTGCCCGCCGCCCGGCTCATCGAACGCAACGTCCTCGAGTGGCGATGCGACCCCACCAGCGAGGCCAGGCTGCCCGAGGCAGTGGGTGACGACGTCGAGTGGATCGTGCTGTGCTCGGAGGGCTACACATCCAGCCTTGCCGCAGCGGCACTCGTCGACCTCGGCCTGCACCGGGCGACCGACGTCATCGGCGGCTATCACGCGCTGAAGGCAGCCGGGGTGCTCGACCGGCTCGACGAGTCATTCGTCGGAGCGCAGCAGCGGCCGTAGCCGTTCGGTCTTCTCCGACGTCCAGTTCGGTGGCTGCATGACGGCCGCCCATGCGTTGGCGACGTCGCGGACGTAGACGTGGCCGTGGCCGTCGGGAACGTCGACCGCCACCGCCATGTCGGCGGACACCTGAAGGAACGTCACCACGGGGATCCACTCCATCTCCGGTGAGACGTCGTCACCCCGGGGTTCTCGCAACCAGTCGGGTTTGGAGAACAGCAGGTCGGGGTTCCACCACGCGATGGGATCGGAGGCGTGCTGCAGGTACACCACCCGCGGCTGACCCCAGGGCGACTGGGGCCGTTGAAGATTCGTGGGATCGGCGGCGAACCTGACGTTCTCGCCCCGGTCGTAGATCGGCAGCCATTGCGGTGACCCCTCGTCACGCTCGGCGGTCAGGGTGGTCCAGATGGTGTTGTTGAACGTCGGGCCGGAGAACAACGCACCGTCGGTGCGGGCGATCAGATTGTTCAGCGACAGGAACGGCGCCTCGCCGCCAAAGGAACCCAGGCTCTCGCCGAACACCACCAATTTGGGACGACGGGCCTCGGGCATCGTGCGCACCAAGGCGTCGACGGCTTCGAAGAGCGCTTGGCTCGACTGGCGCGCGTTCTCCTTGTCGACGAGGAACGACAGCCAGCTCGGCAGGAACGAATACTGCATCGACACGATCGCGGTGTTGCCGTTGTACATGTACTCCAGGGACGCCGCCTCGGCTTCGTTGATCCACCCGGTACCGGTCGTGTTGGCCACCGCGACGACCGCGCGGTCCAACCCGCCGGTGCGCAACAGCTCACGTGCGGCGAGCTCGGCGTCGGCCTTGAAGTTCGCCGCGGAGTTGAGTCCGGCGTAGACCCGAATCGGCTCGACCGCCGGTGCGCCGTTGAACTTCGTCAGGTCGTCCACCGACGGGCCACCGGCCATGAACATGCGGCCCTGGTGCCCGAGGGACGACCAGCTGACCAGCGACCCCGGCCCACCGGACCGCAGAGGCGTGGTCGGTGCGGCGAAGTCGGGATCCTCCTCGTTGTTCGCCGATTCGAAGGTGTCGTTGAGCGTGCTCATGGCGAATCGCACGACGATGCCGTTGAGCAGTGCGACGGTCAGGACGAGCAGCAGCGTGACCACCACCACGGCCGAAACACGCGGCGGCGCAACGCGATCGAGCAGCCTCACCAGGAATCGGACCAGTCGCCCGACCAGCTGACCGAGCTCGACGAAGACGAAGAGGAAGACGATCGAGAGGACCGCGGTCAGCGGATGGTCCCAGAAGTCCAGCCGGGGCACGCCCATGTAGTCGCGCACGTCGTCCTGCCAGACGTGAAACCCGATGACCGCGAGCGTTTGTCCGATCAACCCGACGACGACGAGGGCGATCCACGCCCACCGCGGCGCCCGCGGACTGGTGTTCACCGACCGCAGGTAGCGGACCAGCCACACGCTGAACACGCCGAGGCCGTAACCGATGCCGCCAGCCGCGCCGCTGACCAGACCTTGAAAGAGCGGCCCACGGGGCAGCAGCGACGGCGTCAGCGACAACCAGATGAACACCAGGCCGAACGCGGTGCCGAAGAACGTGTAGTGCCGCACCCACCAGTCGGGCTTGGGGGCGGCCTCCGGGCCGCCCGCAGGCTCGTCGATCTTGATTTGGGTGTCGGTCACCACCGCACCTTAGCGGTGCGTGAAGTTCGGTGCGCGCTTCTCGGTGAAGGCCGCCATGCCCTCCGTTTGGTCGTCGGTGGCGAAGGCGGAGTGGAACAGTCGGCGCTCGTAGAGCAGTCCTTCGGCCAACGAGGATTCGAAGGCGCGGTTGACGGCCTCCTTGGCCATCCGGGCAGCCGACAGCGACATGCCGGCAATGGTGACGGCGGCGGAGTTGGCCTCCTCCAGCAGTGCGTCGGCTGGGACGACCCGCGACACGAGGCCGCTGCGTTCGGCCTCGGCGGCGTCGATGGTGCGGCCGGTGAGGATCAGGTCCATGGCCTTCGCCTTGCCGATGGCGCGGGTGAGCCGCTGCGAGCCGCCCATGCCCGGCAGCACGCCAAGCTTGATTTCCGGCTGGCCGAACTTGGCGGTGTCGGCGGCGATCAGCAGATCGCACATCATGGCCAGTTCGCAGCCGCCGCCAAGGGCGTATCCGGCGACCGCGGCGATGGTGGGTGTGCGGGTGGCGGCGAACTTCGACCACGCTGAGAAGAAGTCGGCGGCGAAGACGTCGGCGAACGACAGGTCGGCCATTTCCTTGATGTCGGCGCCGGCGGCGAAGGCCTTCTCGTTGCCGGTGACGACGATGGCGCCGATGCCGGGGTCCGCATCGAATTCCGCTGCGGCGGTGGTCAGTTCGACCATCACCTCGCTGTTGAGGGCGTTGAGCGCCTTCGGGCGGTTGAGGGTGATGGTCCCGACCCGGCCTTCGCGGGTGGCCAGGATGGTCTGGTAAGTCATTGCTCGACTCCTTCGGGGAACGTCAGGTCGGGATCGGCCGGGGCGAAGTACGCCGCGACGTCGTCTGGGGTGCACTCTGCCAGGGAGGCCGGCGACCACTTGGGGTTTCGGTCCTTGTCGATCAGCTGCGCGCGGATGCCCTCGACCAGGTCGTGGGACCGCAGGGCCCGGGTCGCCATCCGGAATTCCTGTCGCAGAGCATCTTCAAGGGTGTCGAGGTGCGCGGCCCGGCGGACGGCCTCGAGGGTGACGGCCACCGAGATGGGGGACCGCCTCTCGATGAGGTTCGCGGCCTCCTCGGCCGGGCCGGGGCCCTTGGCGCGAAGCGCGTCGACCACGTCGGCGGCGGTGTCGCCGGCATAGCACTCGTCGATCCAACTGCGCTGTGCCAGAAGGGCGCTGGGTGGTGGCTCGACGGCGAACGTGGACAGGGCCTTCCCGACGCCGTCGGCGATGATCGCGTCGGTGAAGTCGGCCAACCGGTCGTGGGGAACGTAGTGGTCGGCGAAGCCCATGGCGATGGCGTCGGCTCCGGTGAACGGTGCCCCCGTGATCGCGGCGTGCACGCCGAGAAGACCGGGCGTCCTGGCCAGCAGATAGGTGCCCCCGACGTCGGGGACGAAGCCGATGCCCACCTCGGGCATGCCCATCTTGGTGGTGTCGGTGACGACGCGCACGCTGCCGTGGGCCGCCACGCCGACGCCGCCGCCCATCACGATGCCGTCCATGATCGCGACGTAGGGCTTCGGGTAGCGGGAGATGTAGGCGTTGACGACGTACTCGTCGTGCCAGAACGAACGCGCCTCGGAGCCGTCGCCTTTCGCGCTGTCGTGGATCGCGATGACGTCGCCACCCGCGCAGAGCCCGCGCTCGCCGGCTCCGGTGAGCAGAACGGTGTGCACGGCGTCGTCGTCGGCCCATTTCCTGAGAGCGTTCTCAACCTGGGTCACCATCGAATGGGTGAGGGAGTTGATGGCCTTTGGCCTGTTCAGGGTGATGACACCCACGCCGTTCTCGACTTTTACTAGGAGGTCCTCGTTTTCGGGCACGTCAAGCAATCTAGATCGTGGCCCCACCTCGAAGCGACACGGGTAACCTTTGCCAAGGAGTTCACAGTTTCACCGACGAGGCCGGGAACCGGTCCGAGTCGCCACACGTTGACCCATTGTTCGGCACAGTTCGTCACCCGACGGACGGCAAGCATCACGAGAGGAACCGACGGTGCGCGAGAGCAGCAACCCGGTATTCCGTTCCCTG
Organism: Mycobacterium yunnanensis; assembly: GCF_025823185.1. Taxonomy (GTDB): domain Bacteria; phylum Actinomycetota; class Actinomycetes; order Mycobacteriales; family Mycobacteriaceae; genus Mycobacterium; species Mycobacterium yunnanensis. The sequence continues at coordinate 1,049 of NZ_JACKVK010000010.1, read as the reverse complement.
CCCAAGCAGCAGGGTGGCGGGTATGCCCAATTCGGTGGCGGAGCCGCCGGTTACGGCGCGGCCACAGTTCAGGCCGATCCGTACGCGGCTCAGCCGTACGCCGACCAGTCGAGCAAGGTCTCCCGGCCGCTCACCATCGACGACGTCGTCACCAAGACGGGCATCACGCTCGCCGTGCTATCGGCGGTCGCGGTGGTGTCGTACTACCTGGTGTCGCAGAACCTCGGTCTGATGATGCCGTTCACACTCGTCGGCGGCCTCGGCGGTTTCGTGCTGGTCATGATTGCCACGTTCGGCCGCAAGCAGGACAACCCAGCGATCGTGCTGACCTACGCCGCGCTCGAGGGCCTGTTCCTCGGTGCCGCGTCGTTCCTGTTCGCGAACCTGGTCTCGTCCGGTGGCCCCGGCATGATCGCCCAGGCGATCGTCGGCACGCTCGGCGTGTTCTTCGGCATGCTGGTCGTCTACAAGACCGGCGCTATCCGCGTCACCCCCAAGCTCACCCGCATGATCATCGCCGGCCTGTTCGGCGTGATGGCCCTGATGCTGCTCAACTTCGTCCTCGCGATCTTCGGCGTGGGCGGTGGCGAGGGCTTCGGCCTGCGCAGCGGTGGCCCCATCGCGATCGGCTTCTCGCTGCTGTGCATCGCGCTGGCCGCGTTCAGCTTCCTCATCGACTTCGACGCCGCCGACCAGATGGTCCGCGCCGGTGTGCCGTCGAAGGCGGGCTGGGGCATCGCGCTCGGCCTGACCGTGACGCTGGTGTGGCTGTACCTCGAAATCCTGCGCCTGCTCAGTTATTTCCAAAACGACTAGCAGTCGCCACCCCGGGAAGCCCGTTCGCGTATTGCGAGCGGGCTTTCTGCTTGTTCGGGGGCGCTGACTCCCACATCCCGTCGAGTGTGCTCACAGATCGCGATTCGTCCGGCGGACTCAAGTGGTCGCTGCAACACCTGATTGGTTGAGGGGTGTTGTTCGATGGGGTTTCGCAAGCACGGCAGCAAAACGGTTCCCGCGGCGGCGCGCGGGGTGTTTCTGGAGGCGTTGAG
>NZ_JACKVK010000009.1 GCF_025823185.1 Mycobacterium yunnanensis | reverse complement strand
AGTCGCCGCCGAACTCAACGCCCGACCCCGCAAACGCCACAACTGGGCAACCCCAGCCGAAGAACTCCACCGACTACTCTCGAATCCGTCCACATACGTTGCAGCGACCGCCTGAATCCAAGCGACGATTCGCGATCTCCCAGCACACTCGATGTCGTTGGGGGGGTGCGCGGTTGGGGGCTACGGGTTGATCGTGTTCTCACCGAGCTGGCGTCCCCACACGTGGTCGACGGCCAGGGGTTGACCCAGCTCCAGATGGTTGTAGGGCGCGATCGACGCACCGGTGTCCATCACCAGATACGGCATCGGCCACAGGTCGCGGGTCACCGACTGCCAGCAGCCCGGCCGCCCCTCGGGACCGCCGTGAGCGTTCACCCGTGGCAGGTTGTCGGGGTAGACGTAGGGGTTGGCCGCGCCGACGAGTTCGTCGCGCAAATTCAGCGAATAGCCGTTGCCGCCACCGAACCTCGAGAATGCGGGCTCGACGTCGTGGTAGTTGCGGATGGTGCAGAACAACTCGGGGCTGTACTCGTCGAGCAGGGCGCTGGTGGGCACCAGATCGGCGGCGCCGCGCACCAGGAAGGGGCCACCCCGTTCGACGACGTCGCCCGCGGTGTTTCCGAACCCGACCGACGCCATCAGCGCGGCGTCGAGGTCGTCGCTGCGCTCGTCGAGCGTGCGAGCGGTGGTGACCGCACCGGCCAAACCGTCGAAAAGGTCTGGCGCACTGGCGGAATAGACGTCGGCCAGATCGGCCAATCCCCGGGTGTCGTCCCGGAACCGGGGTAGCAGCGGAGTGACGTCGGCCAGGATCGCGTTGCCGTCCTCGACGGACTTGCCGAACCGGGTGCCGAGCCCGCTCAGGGCCTGCGCGGTTGCGCTGAGCGTCTGGTTGAGCTTGATCGGGTCGACGTGCTGGGTCACCTCGACGACGGTCTCGAAGAGCGTGTTGAACTCCGTGCTGGTGTTGGCCGAGCGGATCGGCGTGGCGGCGCTGACGCGCTGCGGCACTGGCTTGGCCGGGGACGACAGCGCGACGTACTTGTTGCCGAACACCGTGGACGCCTTGATCTGTGCCTCGACGTTGGCCGGCAACAGCGCCACGTCGGCGGGGTCGACGGCCAGTGCGATCTTGGCCATCGGCGCGCCGTCGACGTTCACGGCGTCGATGGCGGCGACGCGGCCGATTTCGACGCCGTTGTAGGTCACCTTGGAGCCCTGATCCATGGACAAGCCGGACCGAGGGGAGAGCAGCGTGAGCACGGTGGTGTCGGCGAAGACGCCGCGAAATTGGCACCACACCAACACCACGACGACGACGACGGCGAGGAACAGCACGGCCGCGGAGGTCTTGACCGGCGGGTCGTGGCGCCAATGTCGGAAGCGGGGCTCCAACGCGGCCACCGGAGAGCGCATGCCCCAGCTCCCTTCGGACCGTCGGCCACCGGCTGGAACGACGGCAGAAGTGTCCCAACCGGTTGGTGGGGGCGCAAGCATCACGACCAAAATGCGGCGTTGATCACCTACCCAGACGAAACATGGCCTGGGACACACTCATCGAGCACCTCAGGCGTTGCCAAAGCCAATCAGACTGTGCACGAGGGGCAGCGTCGCGCCGGTTGCAAAGCCGGGTGCGGCCGCGCAGACCGCGGGTATCGCGTTCACGACCTGCATCGCGGTGGCGACGTTGGCCGCGTTGACGTGCTCGAGCATCGACGCATCCCGCTTGAAGCTGGCCAGCGACATGAAGTGGGCCCGCATGGACGGATCGCCCTCGATGGTCAACGTCCACCCGTGCTGCGGTTTTGGCCAGTGCCCGGGGTATTCGTTGCCGACGGTCCACAGCGTCTCGATCTCGACCAGCGGCCGACCTTCGCGCCGGCCCACCCAGTTCCAACGCTGCCCCGCGGTCGTCCCGGCCAGCAGGACGCGATCGAAGATCTCGTGGTCACGCTTGGCGGCGACGGCGTCCACGCTGGCGGTGACCTCGTCGATGCCTGCGTGCAGCGCATCGGCCAGGAGCCACACCTGCTCGGTGAAGATCGAACTGTTGAAGGCCAGGAAGTCGCTTGCCGTCACCGAGATTTCGCCAACCGGCTGGCCGAAGCGCATGTTCTCGAAGGTGATTGCCGTGCTGTCGTAGGCCGACCAGTCGGCCCGCTCCTGCAGCTTGATCTCGTCGACGGTGCGACTCATACCGGACAGCGCCAGCGGCAGCACACCCGAGATGTTGCCGGGGTTCAGACCGCTGCCGTGGACGCTGGTGCCGCCACGAAGGCAAGCTGCCAGGACGCGATCGCGGTCGCGAAGACGAATCCTGTTGGGATGGAACAAGAAAGCGGTGGTGACGACGTTCTTGCCGCTGGCGAGGATGGCGCACACTTCGTCGACCGAGGTGAGTCGTGGCGTGTACACCACGCAGTCGGCCTCGACGGCGAGCACCCGTTCGGCGTCGGCCGAGGCGAGAACCCCGACCGGCGCGCGACCGAGGATGGTGCCCGCGTCGACGCCGTCCTTGTCGGCGGAATGAACCTTGACGCCCACCAATTCGAGCCCGGTGCGGGAGTCCAGGATGGCAGCCAGCGCCTCCCTGCCGACCGCGCCCGTTCCCCACGCGATGATGCGAAGTGCCACCACATCACAGTGACACGTCAGCCTCGAACTGTCTTCTGTTCGAACCTAGAGCATCCGGTCGAGCAAGTAGTGCGCCGTCGCCGTGACCAGAGCTCGGTCGTAGGTGATGGTGTAGTCGAAGCGCCGATCGGCTTCGGTGATCGAGCCGGACCCGTCTCGTTCACGGGCGATGAGCGCCGCGGCGGTATGGGCGCCGAGTGCGACCACGATCCATTCGGTGCACATGGGGTCGTCCGGATCGAGAGGGACGCCGCGGATGCCGTCGACGACGTCGGACGGCATGTCCTCGCCGAACACGGCGACCAACGGTGAGGTGCGTGCGAGTTCACGGTAGCGGCGGCGCGTGCCCGAGGTGAACTGGTCGACCCGCTGCAGTGCGCTGAGCACGATCGGAGGATCCGCGGAACGGGTTGCCTGACTTTCGATGTGGCGCGAGAACGCGGTCAGCGTGGCCTTGCGCGCGGTGCGAAGCCGTCCGGCGGCGGCTAGCTGCTCGAGGGGCGATTCGGCTCCGGGTTCGGTGAACGGCGCCCGCGGACGACGACCCCAACGGGCGGGCGCCCCTTCCTCGAGAGGGCCGGGATGGCCGAACCGGTAGCCCTGCCCGAGCGTCGCGCCGATCGACAGTGCCTGTTCGAGGTGCTCGGCGGTCTCGATTCCCTCGGCGAGGATGACGGCGCCGGCGCGCTCGTGGTGAGCGAGTACCGCAGCGAGGATGCGGGCTTGCTCGCGGTCGGGTTGGGATTGCACCAGGCGCAGGTCGAGCTTGATGACGTCGGGGTCGACGACGTCGAGCAGGGCCAGCGAGTCGGGATGACTGCCCACGTCGTCCAGCGCGATCGCGAACCCGTCGATCCTCAGCGCCGCGACCTTGTCCAGCAACGCCCGCGGGTGCGCGAGCAGGCCTCGCTCGGTCAGCTCGAAGATCAGGTCGAGTTCGGCGTGCCCACGCGCCAACATCTGGCTGTCGGCCACCGCGACGTGCCGCGTGGTGGGCTCGCAGTTGACCGCCAACATCGTGCCGCGCGCGAGCTGACCGTCGAGCGCGCCGGCGATGGCGGCGTCGATGCACGACCGGTCGAGCGCGTCGACTTCGCCGGCGGCCGCCGCGCTGTCGAAGACCGACAGCGGGTCGGCACCGCTGACCGAGGGCCACCGGGCCAGCGCCTCGAAGCCCACCGTCGCGCCGTCCTCCAGCGACACGATCCGCTGATAGGCCGGTTCGAGCGCCCGGCCCGTCAACGCGGGGTCCCAGCCGGTCGACGTCTCCGTGCGCGGTGTCATGGCAACTAGGTGGTCACCGACCGACTGGCACACGAACTCGATTGCTGCCTCATCGGATCGACGCTAGCAACGGAGTGGCACGGACGCGCGAATCCCCGAGCCCGCCTAGGCGAACGTTCGCAAATTGGCTAACCGCTCATGCGTGCCACGACGCCCATCGTGACACCGCGACGGTGACGACCGGTCCGTCGAGTGCCACCCGCTCGTACTGGCGGTACTTCCCGCGGAGCGCCGCGTAACCCACGGCCATCTGCTCGCCGCTCTCGTGCACCGTGGCCAGCCCGTCTGCCCGGACCCACCACAGGCGGGTCCAGTCGTCCTCGTAATGGTCGACCAGCAGACTCACCCGCGGGTTGGCGGCGATGTTGGCAAGCCGTCGCAACCGCCACGTCGACTTCCGCTTCGCGTCGACCGCGGTGTACAGCGTCGTCTCGCCGCCGACGGTCCGGGCGGTGAACACGACGGGCACCACGTGTGGCGCACCGTCGTCGCCAACCGTGGAGAGCACGGCCACCGGCGCATTCGAGAAGTGGGTGACTGCCTCGAAGTCGTTCACCGAGAGGGCTTTTGGGGGCTCACGCTCATCGGGGAGCGGGTGACGTTGATTTCCGGCTTCTTCGTCGGTCGCGAGGGCGGTCGCACGACGACCGGAGCCCGCTGGATCTCCGAGGCAGGTGGCGGTGGCGGCGGCGGTGGTGGCGGCGGGGGAGGTGGCGGCGGGGCCGGGACGTCACTTGTGGTCGTCGGAACGTCCGACGCGGTGGGCGCATTCGAGGTCTGGTCGGCAGGGGCGGTCTTCTCGTTGGAGGATCCCCAGAACGCCAACAGGACCACCGAGACGACGAGGGCCACGGCCGCGACCGAGACCGCGGCCACGACGACCGCCGTGCCACCCGTGCGGTACCACGGCGTCGGCGCGGGCTTGAAGTTCCACGTGCTGGAGTCGAAGGCGTCGAAGGTTTGCTCTTCGGCCGCGGTGGGAGGTGGCGGCTCGACCCAGTCGACATCGGGCTCGGGGTCCTCGGACCGTGCCAGGGCCAACCGATCCGTGTCGACTGCCTCGTCGACCGGATCGTCCAACCTGGCCTCCCCCGAGGCCTCGCCGTCCGCCACCCCACGATGTTAGGTGGCGACCAGCGCCGATGGACGCCCGGATGGCAAATTTCCCTGTCGTGTCGGTGATCCCCTCGAGGTAGACCGACAGTTCGAGAACCCCTGCCGACCCGAAGGCTCGACGGTAAGGTCCCCCGAGACTGATAGTGCAGACCCGATTCGTTCATCGTCGCGACCAGGCGCCGTCACCCCGACGCCACCGTCGCGCTTCCGGCCCCATGAGAAGGTTCGCCAATGAAGAAACTGCGGCTCGCCGCCAGCGCCTTGGTCCTCGTCGTCGCGGGTGGTCTCGTCGCGTGCGCGCCACCGGAGTCAAAGGACAAGGGAGAGAAGACCTCCACCGGAGTCAACGCCAGCGAGGCGACCTCGGCGGCCGACTTCGGCGGGACGGACATGTCGGGACTGGTCGACGCCGCCAAGAAGGAGGGCGAGCTCAACGTCATCGCGCTGCCGCCGGATTGGGCTAACTACGGCGCCATCATCAAGGCGTTCGGTGACAAGTACGGCATCAAGGTCAACTCCGCTCAGCCCGACGCGGCCAGCCAGGACGAGATCAACGCCGCCACCCAGCAGAAGGGCAAGTCCACCGCCCCCGACGTGTTCGACCTCGGATCGGCCGTCGCACTGGCGAACACCGCGCTGTTCGCGCCGTACAAGGTCGCGAAGTTCGACGAGATCGGCGCCGAGATGAAGGCTCCCGACGGCGCCTGGGTCAACGACTACGGCGGCTACGTCTCCATCGGTTACGACTCGGCCAAGGTGCCGGAGGTCAAGACCGTCGACGACCTGCTTCGCCCGGAGTTCAAGGGCAAGGTGGCCCTCAACGGCGACCCGACGCAGGCCGGGGCGGCGTTCTCCGGCGTGATGATGGTCGCCCTTACTCAGGGCGGGTCACCCGACGACATCGCCCCCGGTGTCAACTTCTTCGGAAAGTTGAAGCAGGCGGGCAACTTCCTGCCCGTGGACCCGACGCCGGCGACCGTCGAGTCCGGCCAGACGCCCGTCGTCGTCGACTGGGACTACCTCAACGTCGCCGAGACCAAGAAGCTGCCGTCGTGGAAGGTGGTGGTCCCACCCAACGCCGCGCTGGCGGGCTACTACTACCAGGCGATCAACAAGGATGCGCCGCATCCCGCGGCGGCCCGGTTGTGGCAGGAATTCCTCTTCAGTGACGAGGGCCAGAATTTGTACCTGCAGGGCAGCGCTCGGCCGGTGCGGGCCGACGCCATGGTCAAGGCGGGCACGATCGACAAGGCCGCCTACGGTCAGCTGCCACCGGTCGAAGGTTCTGCGGTCATCCCGACCCAGCAGCAGACCGACGCGGCCAAGAAGTACCTGGAGGCCAACTGGGCCAAGGCGATCGGCTGATCGCCCTGGCCAAGATCCGTAGTCGCCTCGTCGACTCCCTGCCACTGCTGCCGTTCTTCGCGGTGGTCGGGATCTTCCTGATCGTGCCGACGGTCACCGTCGTCGCGAGCGCGGTGGTAGAGGACGGCCACTTCACCCTGGCCCGGCTCAGCGCGTTGTTCTCCGGGACTGCGCTGACCGCGCTGGGCCGCAGCGTGTTCCTCTCGGGCAGCACGGCGGTGCTCGGTGCGGTGTTCGGCGCGCTGTTGGCGTGGCTGATCGTCTCGCGGCCCGCCACGTCGATGATCCGCCGCGGCGTCATCTCGCTGTGCAGCGTCCTGGCTCAATTCGGCGGCGTGGCACTGGCATTCGCCTTCCTCGCCACGATCGGTCTGAATGGGGTCCTGACACTCTGGGTGCAGGAGCACTTCGGCTGGAATCTGGCCGGCTCGGGGTGGTTGTACGGACTGCCGGGTCTGGTGTTGGTGTACACCTACTTTCAGATCCCGCTGATGGTCATCGTCTTCCTGCCAGCCCTGGAGGGATTGCGAGAGCAGTGGCGCGAGGCCGCGGTCAGCCTCGGCGCGTCGACGTGGCAGTACTGGCGCCAGGTGGCGGTGCCGCTGCTGACACCGGCGTTCCTGGGTGCGGTGCTTCTGTTGTTCGCCAATGCGTTTGCCGCCTACGCGACCGCGGCGGCACTGGTCAGCCAGGGCAGTCCCATCATCCCGCTGCTGATCAGAGCCGCACTCACCAGCGAGGTGGTGCTCGGCCAGTCGGGCTTCGCCTACGCCCTGGCGTTGGAGATGATCGTCGTCGTCGCCCTGGTGATGGGCGCCTACAGCCTGCTGGTCCGGCGGACGTCACGGTGGTTGCGATGAGCACCCGGGTGGCCAAGGCCGCACTGTGGGTGGTCTTCGGGCTGTTCTTCCTCTTCCCGCTGTACGCGATGGCCGACTTCTCCACGCGCAACTTGCTCAAGGGCGGGCGCACGATGGCGGCGTGGGCCAACCTCGTCACCGACGAGGCGCTCTACCAGTCGATCGTCACGTCGCTCTTGCTCGCGGTACTGACCGTCGTGGCGATGCTGATCCTGTTGGTGCCCACCATGATCTGGGTGCGACTGCGGACGCCGTGGGCCAAGGGCGCGGTGGAATTCCTGTGCTTGCTGCCGCTCACCATCCCCGCGTTGGTGGTCGTCGTCGGCTTGAAGAACGTCTACCTGTGGGTGACGTACTTCTTCGGAGAGTCCGCGCTGACCCTGACCTTCGTCTACGTCGTCGTGGTGTTGCCGTTCTCCTACCGCTCCATCGACGCGGCGCTCTCGGCGATCGACCTGGGCACCTTGTCGGAGGCGGCGCGGTCCCTCGGCGCGGGATGGGCGACCACGATCGCCCGCGTCGTGGTCCCCAACATCTGGTCGGGTGTGTTGTCCGCGGCATTCATCTCGGTGGCCGTCGTCCTTGGCGAATACACCATCGCCTCGCTGTCGGGCTATCAGACGCTGCCCATCCAGATCGTCGCGCTCGGCAAGACCGACGGACCCACCTCGGTGGCGGCGTCCCTGGCGACGCTGCTGTTCGGTTTCGTTCTGCTCCTTACACTTTCACTGGTCACCCGACGGAGGCGTCACGCATGAGCACCACTGGCGGGGTGGCGGTCGAGCTCTCCGACCTCACCCGCACCTACGGCACCGTGAAGGCGCTCGACGGGCTGAACCTGAAGATGGAGCCCGGTGAGTTCATCGCGCTGCTCGGGCCGTCGGGGTGCGGCAAGACCACCGCGCTGCGCATCCTGGCCGGGTTGGACAAGGCCACCTCCGGCACGGTCACCGTGGACGGCAAGGATCTGACGTCGGTGCCCGCCAACAAGCGGGACATGGGAATGGTGTTCCAGGCCTACAGCCTGTTCCCGCATCTGACCGCGGCCGAGAACGTCGAGTTCGGGCTCAAGATGCGGGGCAGCGCGAAGGGTGAAAGGGCAACGCGCGCAACCGAGATGCTCGAGCTGGTCGGGTTGTCCGAGCACACTCACAAGTACGCGTCGGAGATGTCGGGCGGTCAGCAGCAACGGGTGGCGTTGGCGCGTGCGCTGGCGATCCGGCCGCGGGTGTTGCTACTCGACGAGCCGCTCTCGGCGCTGGACGCCAAGGTGCGTACCCAGCTGCGCGACGAGATTCGCCGGGTGCAGCTGGAGGTGGGGACGACGACGCTGTTCGTCACCCACGACCAGGAGGAGGCGCTCGCCGTCGCCGACCGGGTCGGCGTGATGAGCAAGGGCCGCCTCGAGCAGCTCGCCCCGCCCGCGGAGGTGTACGCCAACCCCGCCACCCCGTTCGTCGCGGAGTTCGTGGGCCTGAACAACCACGTGCCTGCCCAGGTGTCGAACGGCCGGGCCACGGTGCTCGGCGCGGAGATGCCTGCGCTCGCCGGGTCGATCACCTCCGGCGTGGGGACGGCGATGGTGCGCCCCGAGTCGGTCACCGTCACCGCCGACGACGGCGACGCAACGGTCCGGTCGGTGGCGTTCCTCGGGCCCATCTCGCGGGTGTACGTCGAACTGTCCGACGGGTCAGTGGTGCATGCCCAGCTGAGCAGTTCGGCGGCCAGGGAATTCACTCCCGGCCAGCGGGTCGCCGTGGGCGTCGACCCCACCGACGTGCTGGTCGTGCCGCAGAAGTCCTAGACGTCCCTGACGGGTTCGATGCCCAGGTCACGGTAGGTGACCAGCGCCGCGAACGGCACGTTGCGACGGGCGAACCGACCGGCTGCCACGTCGCCACGGTCGACCATGGGGATGACGCCGGTGACGACCGCACCCGCGGCGACGACCCGGTCGAAGGCGATCTCGGTCGACCCGCCGGTGCTGATGACGTCGTCCACCAGCAGCACGCGCATGCCCGGTTCGATGCGGGTGCCTTCGATCCACTGTTCGCGGCCGCGCTGCTTCTGCTCCTTGCGCACCGAGAACCAGGCCTTGCCGGCCACCATGGCGATGCCGTGCGCCAGCGGGTCGGCGCCCATGGTCAGTCCGCCGACGGCGTCGTACTCGATGCCGGTCATGGTGGCGAGGTCGGCGCAGGCGCGGCTGACGACGGTGAGCCGCTCACCGGTGTCGATCGCGAACTTGCCGTCGATGTAGTCGTGGCTGAGCTGGCCGCTGGCCAGCGTGAAGGGTTCCTCGCGACGTTCGTAGCCACGGGTGCGGATCAGGTCGAAGGCGGCTTGCCAGCTCTCGGGGCGCTCGGACACGCAGTGATCGTAGGCCACGCGCTGGCGGGCCGGCTCAGGTCGCGCGCGTGGCGGGCCGGCTCAAGTCGCGCGAGCCCTCCGCGTCAGTTCGACCGTCGCCGCGCGCAATTCGTCGGCGGACCCGAGACGCTCGGCGAAGCCGATGCGCGGGTAGGCAACGCCGCGGTCGGTGGTCACCTTGAGGTCGAGACCGTAGCGGTCCACCCCCGTGCACGTGGCGGCCGTGGCGTCGGGGTAGCCGCCGAGCGTCCTGGCCATGGCGACCAAGGCCTCGGCGTGGTCGGCGTTGAGGTGCTCGAGGGCGCCTGCGGCGACCACCTGAACGGGATCGGGTTCGGCCGTGGCGTAGTCCGGCCCGGCGGCGGAGTCCATCCGGCCGTACCCGCCGACCCAGCGCACCCGGTCGACGCGCAGGACCCAGAGGGTGAAGTCGCTGTAGTCGACGTAGTACTTCGCCGCGGGGACGGCGTCGAGGTGGGCCTGGCGGGCGGCGGCCAGCTCGTCGCCGGCCGGCCGCTCGACGGCGCCGGCGAGAGTGATGCGGGAGTTGGCGAGCGGGTCGCTGTCGGTGGCGGCGGCGACGATCGCGATGCTGGCCCTGGGATCGCCGGCCAGGTTGCGTCCATGTTCGGCGAGGTTGGACACGCACAGCACCGGGGCCCCGCCGAGCAGCCCGTAGGTGACGAACGACGCCCACGGGTCACCGCTGGCGGTGAGTGAGGCCAGCGTGCCGGTGTTGGTCGACGCCGCGATCGTGCGGGCCTCCTCGGCGGCCGAGGGTCGAGCGGTGTTCACCGCCGCCGTCAGCGGGGGAGGAATCGACGGGGCGTCGCCAGGGTCGCCATGGTCGCGCAACGAGTCACCGGATGCCACGTCCGCACCCTACCGCCGCGCCCGCCGGGGGTGGCCGCTGAGCGGGCGTCGACCAGTTCGCTGGCGGTGGTCGGCGACCCGAAGCTCGGCCGCGTGGCGGTGTCCTGTGAGACAATCAACTCGTAGTATTTCAGCAGCTCAGGAGTCAAATTTAGCTGAGACGGGAGGGTCGTGCCGAACCCCGTGCTCGCAGTGCCGAGGCCAGTCGCCGCGTTGATTGCAGCGTTGCTGATGAGCTGCGCCGGCATGGGTGTGGCGGCCGCGGACCCCGACGACTCCGGCACGCCGAACGACCCCGGCAGCGGCACCGAGACGCCGCCGTCCAGCGAACCCGAACCGACGACGGGGATTCCGCCGAGCGTCACCCCTGAGATTCGGCCACCCAGCATCTTCGACATCCCCCAGACGATCGCCACGCAGCTGCGCGACATGTTCGGCAAACCGCTGAGCGTGTTCGGCAACGGCCGGGTGCCTGGCACCTTGACGTCCCCCGACGTCCCCGTCGGCGGTGCGTCCCCCGGACGCAAACGCGACCGGCCCTCGGCCGGGGACGTAGCGGAGGCGCCGGACTCGGCGCCACCGGAGGTCGTCACGCCAGCACAGGGCCGCCGGGCCGGCAGCACCGTCGAGGTCACGCTGCCGTTCACCCCGCCGGTCACCGTCCCCGTTCCGTCTCTCCCCGGGCCGGGTAGCGGGTCCATCCGGTGGTCGCTCGACCTCACCGACCCGTACGCCGCCTACACCTCGGTGGCGGAGACCCTGAACACCGTGAATTCGCTGTTGAGGGACGTCTACGCGCCACCCGACCCGTCGCCGGCCCCGACACCGTCTCCGTCGTTCCGCACGATGCAGGAGGAGCCGTCGGTCGTCGAGGCCGACGGGACCGACGGCGGGATGGCGCCGTCGACGGGGTCATCGAGGCTCTCGGTGCTCCAGGTGCCGGTACTGGTACCGCAGATTCACGTCCCGACGCCGCGGCCCATCACCGGATCGCCGCCCGCTGGTGCCCAGGTCTTCGAGGCGGGTTCGGCGGGCGCGCGGGCCCCCGCGGTAAAGGGCTCGGCGGCGCAGACCGGATCGACCCCGACCGAGCAGTTGCCTCCCACGGGGTCGGGCCAGGCGGGTTCGGCGTCGGCGTCGGGAATGGGCGCACCTGCGCCACGGCAGGGCTACCCGCGGTATCTGCGGACGGCGCGGGCCAACGAGATGGCCATGGTCGCGGTGCCGGGTCTCGCCGGTCTGCTCGCACTGACGTTCAGCGGCGGCGTGATCGGATATCGGCAGGCCAATTCGGGCCGCTACCTCCGGACCGGCGCCGCGCGCTTCCTGACGTGAGCCGGGCGTCGCCGCTGATTCAACGTGACCGCGCGTGGGTAGCTTTGAAGACTGATGACTGAGGCGATGAACCTTCCGTTCGACCAATGGCTTCCGACCCAGCGGTGGTACGCGGGCCGGGGTCGCGAGCTCTCCGAAGTGCGGATCGGCGAGGTGGTGCCGCTGCGCGGCGACCTCGACTTGGTGCTCCTCGACGTCGAGTTCACCGACGGCACCTCCCACCGCTACCAACAGCTGGTGCGGTGGGACGGCGATCCGAGCGCCGCGACCATCGGCACCTCGGGGGTGCACACCGGTTACGACGCGCTCTACGACCCGGCCGCGGCGACGTTCCTGCTGTCGCTGGTCGACGAGTCCGCCACCGTCGGCCCGTTGCAATTCTTGAAGGAGCCCGACGTCGAGCTGCCGCTGCACCTCGACGGTCGCGTCATCGGTGCCGAGCAGAGCAACACCAGCGTGGTCTTCGGGAACGCCGCAATGTTCAAGGTGTTCCGCCGCGTCACCCCCGGCGTCAACCCCGACATCGAGCTCAACCGTGAACTGGCCCGCGCCGGGAATCCGCACGTTGCCCGGCTGCTCGGGTCGTTCGAGACGAGCTTCGACGGCGAGTCGTACTCCCTGGGCATGGTCACCGAGTTCGCCGCCGATTCCTCGGAGGGGTGGGACATGGCCACCGCGAGCACGCGGGACCTGGCCGCCTCGGGCGCCGACTTCGCCGAGGAGTCCTACCACCTTGGAGAGGCGGTGGCGTCGGTACACCGGACGCTGGCGGACACCTTGGGCACCGAGGAGCGGCCGTTCCCGGTCGACGCGCTGCTGGAGCGCCTCGCGTCCGTGGCCGCGATGGTGCCCGACGTCGCGCGGTACGCACCGGCGATCGAGCAGCGCTACCGCGCGCTCGACGGCCAGTCCCAGACCGTGCAGCGGGTTCACGGCGACCTGCATCTCGGGCAGGTGCTGCGAACCCCGCAGCGGTGGCTGGTCATCGACTTCGAGGGCGAGCCCGGCCAACCCCTCGAGGAGCGCCGCAGGCCCGACTCCGCGTTGCGGGACGTCGCCGGAGTGCTGCGGTCCTACGAATATGCCGCTTACCAACGTCTGGTCGACGGATCCGCGGCCGACGACGAGTTGGCCGCGCAGGCCACCGCCTGGGTGGACCGCAACTGCGCGTCGTTCTGCGACGGGTACGCCGCCGGGGCCGGCACCGACCCCCGGGATTCCGGCGGAACGCTCGCCGCCTACGAACTCGACAAGGCCGTGTACGAGGCCGGCTACGAGGCGCGCTACCGCCCGAGTTGGCTGCCCATTCCGATGGCGTCGATCGCGCGTCTCGTGGGCGGCTAAGCCAAGGCGGCGACGGCGGGGCAGCCCGACCGTCCCCAGTAGTCTCACCGCTGATTCACAGGCGGGCCGAACGTCGGAATGGATCACTGTCTGATGTGACGTTCGCGCCCGGGACCGTGGTCGACCCGCCGGCCGTCCCCCAGCCCGCGTCGGAAGGGCTCCCCGCCGCGGTCTGGACCGGGGACCGGGTTCGCGTGGCACTCCTCCTGGTTGCCACCGCGGTGCTCTACCTGTGGAACGTCACCGTCAACGGCATGGCCAACCCGTACTACGCCGCCGCCGCGCAGGCCGGCTCGGTGGACTGGAAGGCCCTGCTCTTCGGATCGCTCGACGCGCACGACTTCATCACCGTCGACAAGCCGCCGCTGTCGCAGTGGGTGATGGGGCTCTCGGGTCAGCTGTTCGGCTTCAGCAGCGCCAGCATGCTGGTGCCGCAGGCACTCATGGGCGTCGGCGCGGTTGCCCTGCTCTACGGGGCGGTTCGTCGCATCGCCGGACCGGGCGCGGGCCTGCTCGCCGGGGCGGCGTTGGCGGTGACGCCGGTGGCGGTGCTGATGTTCCGCTTCAACGATCCGGATGCCGCGATGGTGTTGCTGATGACGGCCGCGGCCTACTGCACGGTCCGCGCCGTGGAGCACGGATCGGGCCGGTGGTTGGCTGCTGCCGGGGTGGCGCTGGGCTTGGCGTTCCTGGCCAAGATGCTCGAAGGCCTGCTGGTCATGCCTGCGTTGGCCGCGGCCTACCTGCTCGCCGCGCCGGTGCGGCTACGAGTGCGGCTGATGCACCTGGCCGGCGCTGGTGCGGCATTCGTGGTCTCGGCCGGCTGGTTCGTGGTGTTGACGATGCTGTGGCCGGCATCGTCGCGGCCGTACATCGCCGGGTCGACCGACAACGACTTCATGAACTTGGTGCTCGGGTACAACGGGCTGGCCCGGGTCATGGGCCACGGCCGTAGTGGCGGAGGCTCGTTCGGCGGCGGCCACGTCGGGGTGGCGGTGCTCGGGGGTGGGGGTGGCCATCCGCAGGGGCTCGGGCGGTTGCTCTCCGGAGAGTTCGGGTTCGAGATCGGGTGGCTGGTTCCCGCCGCGGTGGTGGCGACGGCGTCGACGGTCGCGCTGCGCGGCCGGGCGTCGCGCACCGACCCGGTGCGTGCCGGTGCGGTGCTGTTCGGCGGATGGTTCCTGGTCGACGGTCTGGTGTTGAGCTTCATGCAGGGCACCGTTCACCCGTACTACGGCCTGTCCGTCGCGCCACCCGTGGCGGCGATGTTCGCGATCGGCGTCACCGAGGCCTGGTCGCGCCGAGGCTACGCCTGGTGTCGCGCAGCGCTCGTCGCCATCGTGGCGACCGCGGGGCTGTACGGCTGGTGGCGGCTCGGCACCGGTGCGGTGTCGTCGCCCCTGCTGCGGTGGAGCGTCCTTGGCGCCACGACGCTGGCGGCGGTGGCGTTGCCGTGGTCGTCGCGGGTCGGGTGGCGCCACGTCGGGCCGGGCCTGCTGACGGTGGCGCTGCTCGCCGCGCTCGGCGGGCCCACCGCCTACGCGCTGGCGACCGTCGCCTCGGCGCATCAGGGCATCGCACCCTCGGTTGGCCGCTCGGGCACCGGCTTCGGCGGTGGACGCCCGCTCGCCAATTCCCAGCTCGACGCACTGCTGGAGGAGACCGACACGCCGTGGTCGGCGGCCGTGGACCGTTCGACGTCGGCGGCCGGTCTGGAGTTGGACACCGGCACGGCGGTCATGGCCATCGGCGGCTTCTCCGGCGCCGACCCCGCACCCACGCTTCGACAGTTCCAGGACGACGTCGCCAACCACCGGGTCGCGTACTACCTGGCGCCGCGGGGATCGGGTCGGGTGCCGTCGGCCGCGACCAATGGCAAGCGGTTGGCCTCCGACGTCGTGGCGCGGGCGCACTCCGACATCCTGCAGTGGGTGCGCAGTCTGTTCCCCGCGACGACAGTCGGCGGTGTGACGGTCTACGACCTGCTGGCACCCCACCGGGCGGGCGCTACCTGACCAACCGCCGCAGCAGCGACGACGCGGTGAAGACTCCGAGCGCCGCGGCGACCAGCAGCACGCCCACGTCGGTCAGGGTGTTGCCCGGCATGTCGATGAGCAGCGCACGCAGCGCGTTGACCTCGTAGCTCAGCGGATTCACCGCAGACAGCCACCGCAGCCACGGCGGCATCACGTCGACGGGGTAGAGGGCGTTGGAGGCGAAGAACAGCGGCATCGTGATGGCCTGGCCGATGCCCATCAGGCGGTCCCGGTTGCGCACCAGACCGGCCAGGGTCATCGAAAGGCACGCAAAGAACGCCGACCCGAGCACCACCACGACCATCGCCGCGAGGATGCGAAAGGGGTTGGCCGTCAGGTGAATTCCCATCAGGTAGGCGATCACCATGACGCCGACGACCTGTGCGACCGATCGCACCCCGGCGGCGAACGCCTTGCCGGTGATGAGTGCCGAGGCCGGTGCGGGGGTGACCATGAGCTTGGCGAGGATGCCGGCGTCGCGATCCCAGACGATCTGGATGCCGTAGAAGATCGAGATGAACAGCGCCGACTGGGCGATGATGCCGGGGGCGAGGAACGCCAGGTACGGAACCCCGCCGGTGTCGATGACGTGCAGCCGTGAGAACGTCTGCCCGAAGATCAACAGCCACAGCGCGGGTTGCACCATGCGGGTGATCAGCTCGCTGCGGTCGTGGGACAGCTTTTGCAGCTCGACGAGGGCGAATGCGCCCATGCGCCGCAGCAGCCCGCTGGCGCGCCGGATGCCACGCGGCGCCCGGATCAGCTCAACTGGCACGTCGCGCAGCCCTTCTGCTGGAACGAATTTCGTTCAATCCCCGTTTCGCCGCATCCTCGGTCAAGTCGGACCCGGCGTGGTGGCGGAAGACGTCTTCCAGGGTCGGGTCGGGGGAGGTGTCGGAGCGCAGTTCGGACTTCAGGTCGTGCGGTGAGCCGACGGCCTGCAGCACGCCGTGGTGCATGAGTGCGACTCGGTCGCAGAGCGCGTCGGCCTCCTCCATGTAGTGGGTCGTCAACAGCACCGTCATGCCGTACTCGGCTTGCATGTCGGCCACCTGGGACCAGACTCCGTCGCGGGCAATGGGATCCAGGCCGACCGTCGGTTCGTCGAGGATCAGCAGGGAGGGCCGGTTCACGAGTGCCTGGGCGAGTTCCAGCCGGCGCACCATGCCACCGGAGTACGTACCGGCCACGTTCTCGGCGACGTCGAGGAGCTGCATCGCCGCCAGCGCCTCGTCGACCCTCGCCCTGCGCTGCTTGCGGGGAACGTCGTAGAGCCGGGCGAACAGGTCGACGTTCTGCCGGCCCGTCAGGGCGGACTCGATCGAAAGTTGTTGTGGCACATAGCCCAGGTTGTGACGGATGTCCATCGTGTCGCGTCGGGCGTCGAGTCCGAAGATGCGTACCTCGCCGTGCTGAACCGGCGTGAGTGTGGTGAGCACCCTGACCACCGAGGTCTTGCCCGCACCGTTGGGGCCGAGCAGGCCGAGCGTCTCGCCGGCCTGGACCTCGAGGGTGACGTGGTCGACGGCGGTGAACTCGCCGTAGCGGTGCGTCAGGTCGACGCACTCGATCGCCGGGGTGGGGCTCACGCTTCCTCCTCGTGCAGCAGGCGGGTGACTTCGGACAGCACGGTCAGCCCGTCGCGGAGGCGCTCACGTTGGTCGTGTTCCAGGCGGGCCAGCACGGCGGCCAGTGCGGCCCTGCGGACGGCCCGCGATTCGTCGGCGACCCGCTGGGCCGACTCGGTGAGCTGGAGTCGACCGACGCGCCGGTCGCCGGGGTCGACGGTGCGCACCAGGAGCCCGTCGGCGCAGAGCCGCGACACCAGGGTGGACGCGGTGTTGGGGGCAAGGCCGAGCTCGGCGGCGGCGTGACGCACCGAGATGTCGGGCTGACGGCCCACCAGTCGCAGCAGTTCGGCCTGCGATTCGGGCAGGCTCGAGCCGATTCGGGGGCCGCCGCCGGACCGGCGGACCTGTCGGCGGAAGCGACCCGCGGTGGAGAGCAGTTCGGCCGCGAGGTCGGTGCTGATGGGCATCCGACCACGATACCTCTGTCGCAGAGGTAATTATGCGGACATCGGGGTTTATCCGACCGAGCCGTCGGGCAAGATGGCGGCATGTCCACATCCGATTTCGACGACTTCCCGCTGTCGCAGTCCGAAGAGCTCGACTCCGACGAGATCCGCAACGCCGACGGCGACGAGGTCGCCGATCCGCCCGAGCGCTGGATCGAGGCCAAGGACGACGAGACCCTCGACGAGCGACTGTCCGAGGAGGTGCCCGACGTGACGGCCGACCTCGACGACGAGGACGAGGACGACGCGACGGACGCCCACGACTCCGACGCCGGCGGCGGCCTCGAGGTGGTCTCCGACGACGAGCTCGACCGGCTCGACACGGAGCGCCACGGCACCGAGCGGGGTCAGATCGACGGCACGCCGGAAGACGGCACCTCGTTCTTCGACATCGTCGAGTAAGACCGCGGGTACCGGATGGCCCACCCACGGCGGGCCATCCGGCACGCGCTACTGCTCCGATTCCTCCGGGGCGGCCTGCAGCACCATCACCGAGCGGGCCTCGATGGTGATCGGCTTTCCGGCCGGCACGGGGCGGGCGCCCTCCATGACCGCACCCTCCACGGTGTAGATCACCGGCTGCCACGCCGAGCCGAATTCCTTGGGCGGAAGCGTGAAGTCGAGGGGCTCGTGGTGCGCGTTGAAGCTCATCACGAACGAATCGTCGGTCACGCGCTGCCCGCGGGGGTCCAGGTCGGGGATGCCCTGACCGTTGAGGTACACGGTGATGGACTTGCCGAAGCCGGAATCCCAGTCCTCGTCGTTCATCTCCGAGCCGTCGGGCCGGAACCACGAGATGTCGGGCAGGCGTTCGGAACCGCGCACGCGAACCGGTCGTCCGTCGAAGAACCTGCGCCGACGGAAGATGGGATGCGCGGCCCGGAGCGCGGCCACCGATTGGGTGAAGGCGATCAGTGACTCGTCGGCCTTGGACCAGTCGATCCAGGTGATCTCGTTGTCCTGGCAGTAGCCGTTGTTGTTGCCGCCCTGCGTGCGGCCCAACTCGTCGCCGTGACAGATCATCGGGACACCCTGGGACAGGATGTTGGTGGTGAGGAAGTTGCGCACCTGCTGGGCGCGCAACGCCAGGATCTCCGGGTCGTCGGTCTCACCCTCCACACCGCAGTTCCACGACTGGTTGTTGCTCTCGCCGTCGTTGTTGTCCTCGCCGTTGGCCTCGTTGTGCTTCTCGTTGTAGGACACCAGGTCTCGCAACGTGAAGCCGTCGTGCGCGGTGACGAAGTTGATCGACGCGACCGGCCTGCGCGCGGTGTGCTCGTACAGGTCCGCAGACCCGGTGAGCCGCGAGGCGAACTCCCCGAGGCTGGCGTCCTCGCCACGCCAGAAATCGCGGACGGTGTCACGGTACTTGCCGTTCCACTCCGTCCACTGGGGCGGGAAGTTGCCCACCTGGTAACCGCCGGGGCCGACGTCCCACGGCTCGGCGATGAGCTTGACCTGGCTGACCGTCGGATCCTGCTGCACCAGTTCGAAGAACGTCGAGAGACGGTCGACGTCGTAGAACTCACGGGCCAGGGTCGACGCGAGGTCGAACCGGAAGCCGTCGACGTGCATCTCGGTGACCCAGTACCGCAGCGAGTCCATGATCAGTTGCAGGGCGTGGGGACTGCCGGCGTTGAGGCTGTTGCCCGTGCCGGTGTAGTCCATGTAGTAGCGCTTGTCGTCGTCGACCAACCGGTAGTAGGCCGCGTTGTCGATGCCACGCATCGACAGCGTGGGACCCATGTGGTTGCCCTCGGCGGTGTGGTTGTAGACCACGTCGAGGATCACCTCGATGTCGGCGTCGTGCAGCGCACGCACCATGGCCTTGAACTCCTGCACCTGGCCACCGGGGGTCACGCTGGAGGCGTACTTGGAGTCCGGCGCGAAGAAGCCGATC
The DNA here is from genome assembly GCF_025823185.1 of Mycobacterium yunnanensis. GTDB lineage: Bacteria > Actinomycetota > Actinomycetes > Mycobacteriales > Mycobacteriaceae > Mycobacterium > Mycobacterium yunnanensis. The sequence continues at coordinate 470,281 of NZ_JACKVK010000009.1, read as the reverse complement.
GTGTTGTAACCCCAGTAGTTGGACAGGCCCTTGTCGATCAGGGTCGAGTCGTTGGCGAAGTGGTGCACCGGCATCAGCTCGATCGCCGTGATGCCCAACTCCTTGAGGTGCTCGATGATCGCCGGATGCGCGATCGCGGCGTAGGTGCCGCGGCTGCGCTCGGGAATGTCGGGGTGGGTCTCCGTCAAGCCCTTGACGTGCGCCTCGTAGATGATCGAGTCCGCGTATTCGTGCTGCGGCGGCCGGTCGGTGCCCCAGTCGAAGAACGGGTTGATGACCACGGACTTGGGCATGCTGGCCGCCGAGTCGTCGTCGTTGCGGCTGTCGGGATCACCAAAGTCGTAGCCGAACAGCGACTGGTCCCACTGGAACAAGCCGTCGATGGCCTTGGCGTACGGGTCGAGCAGCAGTTTGTTGGGGTTGCAACGCTGCCCCGAGGCCGGGTCGTAGGGGCCGTGCACGCGGTAGCCGTACCTCTGACCGGGTTCGACGTCAGGCACGAAGCCGTGCCAGATGTAGCCGTCGACCTCGGGCAACGTCAACCGGGTCTCGACGCCGTCGGCGTCGAACAGGCACAACTCGACGGACTCGGCGGCCTCGCTGAAGACGGCGAAGTTGCTGCCAGACCCGTCGTAGGTGGCACCGAGGGGATAGGCCTTTCCCGGCCACATCTCCCACTGAATCTGGACCGGGTCGGGCGCACCCGGCAGGGACTCCGGGATGACGGGGTCCGTCGCGGTCTCCTTGGAACTGGTGGCGGGCGAACTGGGTGAGGCCAAAGTGCACACTCCGTGTCGGGTGAAGATGGAACAAGCGACGATACGGGGCGAACGGCCGCACGAGCATGGCGGGCGAAACGCACCAACGTCAGGTATGCCGGTTGGCCACCGGGTGTGATCTGCCCGATTACGGGTGGTTGCAAACCGACGTCAATTTCCGTGTGTCCGCGCTCACGGCCTGGGCGGAGACGCCGAACGACACGGCGTTCGAGCGCCGCCCCGGGACGCGTGTGATGAGCCTCACCCGGTGGCGGCATTCGGGTCACCCGTCGGTCACCGACTCAACCCATGACGTCACGAACCGCCCCGAGGGGCCCACTCATCACCTACTCACGGAGGACGATCACATGACCACCACGCATCCCAGCACCAGCCTCACCGCCGCCGGCCCGTCGGCGCTGGTCACCTCGCAGGGCACCACCACGATCGCCGACACCGTCGTGACGAAGATCGCCGGCATCGCCGCTCGCGAGGTGCACGGCGTCCACGATCTCGGGGGCAGCGCCTCCCGTGTCGTCGGTGCCCTGCGCGAACGCATCCCCGGCGCCAACGTCGACCTCTCGCAAGGTGTTTCGGTCGAGGTCGGCGAGAAGCAGGCCGCGGTCGACCTCGAGATCGTCGCCGACTACGGCGTCTCGATCGCCGACCTGGCCACCGGACTGCGCCGCAACGTCGTCACCGCCATCGAGAGGATGACCGGACTCGAGGTCACCGAGGTCAACGTCACCGTCCATGACGTGCACCTCGACGGCGACGACGACGAGAAGGACGTCGCGCGGGTTCAGTAGAACCTGGCTGATCAGACGACGGCGACGCCCGAGGCTCGAAGTGATTCGAGGGCCTCGGTCGTCGTCGGCGGCGACACGCCCGCAGTCAGATCCGTCAGGACTCGGGTGGTGAAGCCCTCGGCCGCCGCGTCCGCCGCGGTGGCCTTCACGCAGTAGTCGGTGGCGATGCCGACCACGTCCACGGCGTCGACGTCGTGGTTGCGCAGCCAGTCTCCGAGCGTGGTGCCGTGGTCGCAGTGAAACCCCTCGAACCCGCTGTAGGCCGCGGAGTAGTGGCCCTTGTGAAAGACGTCCTCTACCGACGACGCGTCGAAGGCTGGGTGGAACTCCGCGCCGTCGGTGCCGACGACGCAGTGCTGCGGCCACGTCTCCTGAAAGTCCGGCTCGTCCGAGAAGTGCTCACCGGGGTCGACGTGATAGTCCATGGTGGCGACGACGTGGTCGTATTCGGCGCGGCGGACGGGGTCGGTGAGCAGGTCGGTGACGGCCTGGGCCACCGCGGCACCACCCTCGACGGCCAGTGAGCCGCCCTCGCAGAAGTCCTTCTGTACGTCGACGACGATCAGCGCGCGCATGCCCTCAGGTTATCCGCCGAAGAGCAGATAGAGCCCGGTGAAGGTGTAGCCGACCATGACCAGCATCATCGCGAGTTGCCCGGTCACCTGGTGTCCCTTGGGGAGCAGGTGCAGCGAGCGGTCGTGGGCCGCGATCACGCCTGCGACGTGGCCACCCACCACGAACGCCACCTTCAGCGTCGCGAGCACCGACGGGTGCGACGACAGCACGTAGACCGGCTGCACGTCGCCGAGCCAGCCCGATCCGAGGGGGTCGGCCAGGCGCAGCAGCGTCTGCTGGCCCCGTTCCACCAAGTAGGTCAGGTAGTGCGCGAAGACGTATCCGATGACGATGGGAATCAACGAATGCGCCATCAATCCTGGCAGTCGGCGGCGCTGTGCGGGGTCCACGCCGCCGGTCGCGCGGGCGGCCAGCCAGAACGTCGTCGCCACCACGGCGGCGAAGAACGCGAGCCCGGCGGTGCGCATCAGCACCGCGACCGTCGTCGCGTCCCCCGACACGTCGTCGACGAAGTTCCGCCACAGCGGCAGCGCCGAGAAGCTGTCGAATGCCGTGGATCCCAACAGGATGGCGAGCACGCCGAGGGTGCCCGGCCGTACCGGCATCGACGGCAGATGGTCGAAGGGGTTGCCGATCGCGATGCGCCCGTCGTCGTTGCGCCGCATCGGTGACAGACGTGAGGCCACCAGGCCGTACACCTCGAACGGATCGGCGCGGGCGGTCCACCGCGTCCCGAAGCACAGCGCACCGACGAAGGTCACCACCAGGTACGCCGACAGCCAGATCTTCACCGCCGTCAACGAACCCGGATCGGGGCTGGCCAGCTCGAGCCACACGAATGCGAACAGTCCGGCCGCGGCCGGCCAGTAACCGAGTGCGTCCGGATAGGTCAGGGGAGGTGGCCTACGGGAGGGCGCCAGCAGGCGGTAGACGGTCCGTACCGGCGAGAGCACCCGCCACACGGGACCGACGGCGAGCGACAGTGCCACCAGGCCGACCCACAGCAGCACGTAGAAGGTGCCGGGTAGCGCGTTGTCGCCGTCCTGCGGGCCGAGTACCGCGGCGGCCGTCACCCAGCCTGCCAGCAGCAGTCCCGCGCCGGCCACGATCCGGCGCGTCGCGGGCGCGTCGACGGCCGCGGTGATCGATTGCGGCAGTGGGCGACCCGGTTTGGCCGGGTCGAATCGTGGCTTCTTCCACGCCAATACGACCACCGCGAAGGTGAACGTCAGTGCCCATGCCGCACCGATCAGCGCGTAGGTGTAGGGGATCGGCAGATCGTTGGAACCGCCTAGGCCATGCGCAAGGATCACTGCACGGCGATGGAGGCGATCGTGCGGTTCAGTTCGTGCAGTTCGACGTCGACCTTGCCCGGCACGGCGACGGTGAACTGAAACGACTGACCGGCCTTGGGCTCGACGTCGAAGGTGTGCTCCGGGTTGGAGTGAACGTGCAGCTTGTCCGCGGCGTCGCTGTCGACCCGTATGACGATCGCCTCGCCCACCTTGGCCTGCAACTGCTCGTTGGTGGGCGTGACCTTGCCGTCCTTGATGTTCACGTCGACGACCAGTTGTTCCGGCGGTGCCTGCTGATCCGACATCTGCGGTGCAGCAGAGGAATTGGCGGTACCGGGCGCACTGCTGGTGGCGTCACCGGAGCCGTTGGATCCACCGCAGCCCGCCAGCAGAAGGGCGACGGCGGTGACGGCAACGAGGGTCGTGGGTGTCGTCTTGGTGATCATGACGGTCCATCTTCGTCGGTGAATCCTGTGCTCCCACTGTGGGTCCGGTCGTCCTCGGCGTCCTCTTCGGCGGCCAGCCGGCGATCGCGTCGCGCCACCCAGACGACGACCGCCACCACCACGATGGCCGGCGCGAAGGCCGGGATCGCCAGCAGCGCCGAGTGATCCGCGAGGATCACCACCTGGGTCGACTGCGTCATGCCTGCCCGGACGGCTCGAACTCGGGCTTGGTCGTCGTCGGCTCGTTCTTGTTGAGCCGGCCCGCGCCCCAGGTGAGTCCAGCGATCATGATCAACGTGCTGGCGAGGACGGTCAAGCAGCCGATCAGCCACAGCACCTGAGGGGTGTCGGGGTTGCGCTCGCGCTGCAGGATGGTGATCTCCGAGACGAACGGTCGGGTCATCTGCGCCTCGGCAGGCACTTCCGGCGCACCGATGCCAGGATCGCCGTGCAGGTAGATGGGCACCGCGGTCAGCATCCGGCCGTCGTGCACGCGCAGCAGCGTCTTCCACTGTCCCGACACGGGCATCGGCGCGGTGGAGCGGTAGTGGCCGGGGCCCACCTTCTCGAGGTGGTCGACGAAGACGCCGCGTTGGTTCGCCAGACCGCCCTGCCAGCCCAGCACCGACACCCAGTTGGGGTCCGCGCTGATGAGGTCGGGCGGATTGATCCGGATGTCGGCGGTGACCATCTTCTGGTCACCGATGCTCGGCGCCGGGGTCAGGGTGAACGAGGCGGTGGCGTTCTGCGGGACGTCGTAGCGCAGACCGTTGGCGGTCGCACCGCCGATGGCGAGGACGGTCAGCGTCACGATGCCGATGCCGATGGCGCGACTCGGCAACTTCTGGTTGGTCAGCACCATGCCGGCCATGGCGCCGCAGACACCGACCAGCGCCGCGACCGGCACCGCCATGGCGAGTGCCTCGGGCCAGATGCTGGTGGGCCAGGGGTACCGATACACGGCGTCGATCCAGAAGGACTCCAGCCACAGCCCGATGGTCGCGACGCCGATGCCGCCGACGAGACCGAACAGGAGGGGTTTCTTGACGAGCGGCGTGAGACCGATCAGCTCGACGACCACGGCGGCACCCAGGTACAGCGCGAACCAATTGATTGGCGCGCCGAGCACGGGGCCGACGATGAACGCGATCACGCCGCGAAGCGCGAGCGCCAGGATGGCCGCGATGATTGCCGCACCGCGGCCCAGCATCATCCTCGCGGCGACGAGTGCGAACGCGCCGGCGGCGGCGATCAGCATCGGTTCGAACACCTGGCGGAACTGCATCACGCCGAAGTCGAACTCGATCTGGTACACCGACAGGCCGATGACGATGCCGCCGAAGGCCAGGTACTGGATGAACTTGATGCCGGGGCCGTCCTTCGGCTTCTCCTCGCCGACGGCTCGGCGGCCCTCGTGTTCGAGGAACAGCGCAGTCAGCGTGGAGAAACCTGCTCCGCCGATCAGCATGAGGTGGGTGGGCCCCCACAGGGTGACGTCCTGACCGAAGATGCGATGCCAGACGTCGTCGAGCGGGAAGCCGATCAACGCGTAGAGGCCGCAGCCCGCCATCAGGATGCCGCCGACCGGGGCGTACCAGTGCCGCGTGATGCGCACCGCGGATGGCCCCGGCTTGTCATACGGCAGTACGCACGCCACGCAACCGGCGACGAAGAGAATGAACAACCCGAACAGGATGAAGTAGTGCGCGGGGTTCGCCAGCGGGCCGGGGTCGCGCCCCTTGCCGATGTGCAGGCTGACGTCCCAGATGAAGCCGAACAGTGCGGTGATGATGGTCGTGATGAAGAGCGCGATCGGCAGCGCCACCCAGGCGGGCCGGTTGAACTTTCGCCCAGCCCACTCACCGAGATCGTTCAGCCAGGTGATCTTGCGCATCCGGTGCTGGTAGCCGATCCACAGCAGCGCGGCCCCAACGACCACACTGGCCACGGACAGGCCGATCACCTCGTTGAGGGCGGCGCCGCCACCCTCGGTTCCCTGCGCGAGCAACGTGACGTTTGGTTGCAACGACTGCACTGTCATCTCCACCTGTCGAGTAGTGCGGGCGGGTGAACCCTACCGGCCGGTAATGTTGCCAGAGACGTCCAAGCGATACCAGGGGTACCGCACAGTTTGGTCGTCACTTCTTCCTCGGGGGCTTGAGCGCCTTCATCGCGAGATTCATCACCGGCTCCGGCACGCGGTCGCGCGCCTCCATCGCCCTGTTCGCCACCCGGGTCCGCGCCGGGGTGCCGCGGCCGAACCAGGCGTTCAGCGGTCCGCCCGTCGGCTCGAGCTGGACGTGCATCGGTGGGCGGCCGTCTGCCGCGCCCAGCGCGTTGGAGATGACCATCCGCTGGATCTCGCTGGTGCCCTCGAAGATCGTGTACAGCTTTGCGTCGCGGTACCACTTCTCCACGGGATGGTCCTTGATGTAGCCGTAGCCACCCATCGTCTGAATCGCGCGCTCGGTGGTCTTGACCGCGAGCTCGGTGGCGGCGAGCTTGGCCATCGACCCCTCGCCGCGTTCGAACGGGACGCCGGTGGCCGCCATCCAGGACGCGCGCCACGTCAGCAACCGCGCCGCGTCCAACTGGGTGGCCAGGTCGGCGAGCGGAAACGCGATGCCCTGGTTGTCGATGATGGGGGCGCCGAACGCCTCGCGATCGTTGGCGTAGGTGGTTGCGTACTCGAGGGCCGCGCGGGTGATCCCCAGCGCCTGAGCGGCCACCATCGGGCGGGTCTGCTCGAGCGCGCCGAGTGTCGCCGATCCGGAGTGCTTGCCGCCCTCCACCGCCTCGCGGGCCTTGGCCAGCTTGTGTTCGAGTTTCTCGTGGCCGCCGAGCAGGTTGGCGCCGGGCACGCGCACCGAGTCGAACCGAAGCTCCGCAGTGTGGGAGGCGCGGCAGCCCAGCTTGTCGAGTTTGCGCACCATCTCCAGCCCCGGTGTGCCGCCGGGCACGATGAACAGGGCCTGGCCCTTGTGGCCGAGCTCCGGGTCGACGTTGGCGTTGACGACGTGCACGTCGGCGATGCCGCCGTTGCCGATCCACATCTTGTGACCGTCGATGATCCAGTCGTCCCCGTCACGGCGGGCCGTGGTGCGCAGGTTGCGCACGTCGCTGCCGCCCTCGGGTTCGGAGATCGCGAGCGCAGCGAGCTTGAGGTCGCCCGGGGTGCCGAAGCACTGCGGCGCCCATTCCAACATCTGCTCCGGGGAGGCGGCCTGCCCGATGGCCGAGAGGGCCAGGGCTGGCATGACGACGGCGAGCCCGATGCCCGCGCAGCCCCAGAAGAGCTCCTCCATGAACATCGGCAGAGACAATCCGGTGGGGTCGCCGATCAGGTCGCGGTAGAACAGCGGGCTGTAGAAGCCCTCCCGCGCAGCCTCCTCGAGCACGGGCCACGGGAACTCCTGGCGGGCGTCGTAGTCGGCGGCCACCGGCCGGACGACCTCTTCGGCGAACACGTGTGCGCGACGCGCAAGGTCGTGTTGGGCGATCGTGGGGGTGAGGTCGAAGCTCATCGGAGGTCACCTGCTTCCTCGGTGCCGACGCCGGCGCGGCGGCTTTCAGTACACATGTGTTCACTGATACCCATCGACGGCTCAAAGGAATCGTGGTCGGCCTAGCCTCGAGTGGTGCGGCTTCCAGCCCAGGGGCTTCGGCAGCGTGACGGCGTGACGTGTGGACCCGCCGTCGCCGTGATGGCGGGTGCCCTGCTCGACGCCACGTCGGACGCACCCCCGGACCCGGCCTGGTTCGCCGCCGAGCAGGTCCGCGTGCACGCCGCCGTGAACCGGGTCTGGCCGCGGGCCCTGGGCACCACCCCCCGAGGCGTGGCGCGCGCCATCGGTGCGCACGGCGTGCGGTACGGCTGGCGACGGATGCGGCGTGGTGACGGGTTCGCCGACGTGGAACGCGCGGTCCGTGCGCACCGGCCGGTGGCGATGCTGATCGGCAACGTGGTGCCGCGGCACTGGGTGCTCGTCATCGGCTGCGACGGTGACGTCTGGGAGTGCTACGAGCCGTCCTCCGGGCAGGTCAGGCGGGTGTCACCGGCGGCGGTTCGCGGCGGGCGTCTCCACGGCCTCGGGTTCCCGAGGGCGTTCGCGTTCGTCCTCCCGCATTCGAACATATGATCGAAGCATGGGCGAGTTCCAGTCGATCGGCTATCACGGTCAGCCGGTGGCCCAGGCGTTTCGCCGCGTCGACCCGCCCATCCCCGTACTGGTCGACCTGGCTGCCGTGTTCCCGCGTGAGCCGCACCGCGCAGGCGGGTACAACCCGGCCGGTCTGCAGATGCACGCCGTCGTCGAGGGTCGGCTCAGCTGCTGGGGTCTGTGCGAGCAGGGTTTCTGGTGGGGTCTGGTGACCTACGACATCGCCTACGGGCCGAGTCGCAAGTCCGTGACCCACTGGATTCCGTCGTGGACGCTGCGGCGCCAGAGCGAACGGCGTCCGTAGGGTGCAGGTATGGCTCGCAAGTTCGCTACCGCTGATCGGGTGGACCGCCCCGCACTGCTCGACTTCGTCCGGCCCAGGCACCACATGGTGCTCACCACGTTTCGCTCGGACGGCTCGTTGCAGAGCTCGCCGGTGACGGGCGGCGTCGACGAGGCGGGCCGCATCGTGATCGCGAGCTATCCGCAGCGGGCCAAGTCGGTCAACGTGCGCCGCGATCCGCGGGCCAGCGTGACGGTGCTTTCGGAGGAGTTCAACGGTCCGTACGTCCAGGTTGACGGGGACGCAGAAGTCCTGGACCTGCCCGACGCGGTCGAGCCCCTCGTCGAGTACTTCCGAGCGATTGCCGGTGAGCACTCGGACTGGGACGAGTACCGGCAGGCGATGGTCGACCAGGGGAAGTGCCTGATCAGGGTCACCCCGGTGCGGTGGGGCCCGGTGGCCACCGGCGGATTTCCGCCGGCGTGAGGGCGGTGCTCCCGGCCGGGCGACGACGCCGCGTTGCGGCAGCTAGCCGGTCAAACTATAGTCTGGACACATGTCCAGAGCGCAGATTCCCACTCTGGCCGCGGTGAGCTAGCCATGCGGATTGCGCTTCTGTCGTATCGAAGCAAGACCCATTGCGGCGGGCAGGGCGTCTACGTCCGTCACCTGAGTCGCGGTCTCGTCGAGCTCGGCCACGACGTGGAGGTGTTCTCGGGGCAGCCCTACCCGGAGGGTCTGGACCCACGGGTCCGCCTCACCAAGGTGCCCAGCTTGGACCTCTACCGGGAGCCCGACCCGTTTCGGGTGCCCCACGTTCGAGAGTTGCACGACCGCGTCGACGTGCTCGAGCTCCTCACGACGTGGACGGCCGGATTTCCCGAACCCAAGACGTTCTGCATGCGCGTCGCCCGCATCCTCGCCGGGCGGCGCGACGACTTCGACGTCGTCCACGACAACCAGAGCCTGGGCGACGCCCTGCTGAAGGTGGCCAAGCTGGGGTTGCCGGTGGTCGCCACCGTGCATCACCCGATCACCCGCGACCGCGTCGTCGACGTCGCCGCCGCGAAGTGGTGGCGCAAGCCGTTGGTCAAGCGGTGGTACGCGTTCGCCGAGATGCAGAAGCAGGTGGCCCGCAAGATTCCCGAGCTGCTGACGGTCTCGACCTCGTCGGCCGTGGACATCGCCGACGACTTCGACGTCGACCCCGAGCAGTTGCACGTGGTGCCGCTCGGGGTGAACACCGAGTTGTTCCGGCCCAGTGAGAATCGGGTGCGCAACCGCATCATCGCGATCGCGAGTGCCGACGTGCCGCTCAAGGGCGTCAGCCATCTGCTGCACGCGGTGTCGCGGCTGCGGGTCGAGCGCGATCTCGACGTCCAGTTGGTTTCGAAGTTGGAGCCCAACGGTCCCACCGAGAAGCTGATCGCCGAACTCGGCATCTCCGACATCGTGCACAGCTCGAGCGGTCTGAGCGACGAGGAGCTGGCGGCCCTGCTCGCCTCGGCCGAGGTGGCCTGCATTCCCTCACTGTACGAAGGCTTTTCGCTGCCTGCGGTCGAGGCAATGGCCAGCGGTACGCCCATCGTGGCCAGTCGCGCCGGCGCATTGCCCGAGGTCGTCGGCGAGGACGGCGTGTGCGCCCGCCTGGTACGGCCCGGCGACGTCGACGACCTGACCAGGGTGCTAGGTGAACTGCTCGACTCCCCGTTGGAGTTGCGCAGGCTCGGCGCCAACGGCCGCACGCGCGCCGTCGACGTCTTCAGTTGGGAATCCGTGGCCGCTCAGACGGTCTCGGTCTACGAACGCGCGATGAAACGGGTGAAGACATGTTGACCGTCGACTTCGACAGGTTGGGCGTGGGTGCGGGTAGCAGCCTCATCGACGTGGGATGCGGTGCCGGACGGCATTCGTTCGAGGCGTTCCGCCGGGGCGCCGACGTCGTCGCGTTCGACCAGGACGTCGCCGAACTCAACAACGTCGACGCGATTCTCCACGCGATGCAGGAACAGGGCGAGGCGCCCGCGTCGGCGAAGGCGGAGGCCGTCAAGGGTGACGCGCTCGACCTGCCGTACGACGACGGCACCTTCGACTTCGTGATTGCCTCGGAGATCCTCGAGCACGTCCCGCAGGACGACGCGGCCATCGACGAGCTGGTTCGCGTGCTCAAACCCGGTGGCCGACTTGCCATCACGGTGCCGCGCTGGCTGCCCGAGAAGGTGTGCTGGGCGCTGTCGGGCGAGTACCACGCCAACGAGGGCGGTCACATCCGTATCTACCGGGCCGACGAATTGCTCGAGAAGGTCACCGCCAGGGGGCTGCGATTCGAGCACCAGCATCACGCGCATGCGCTGCACTCGCCGTTCTGGTGGCTCAAATGCGCTGTCGGCGTTGACAAGCCGGACAATCCGCTCGTCAAGGCGTACCACCAGATGCTGGTGTGGGACATGATGTCGCGGCCGTGGTTGACCCGCAACGCCGAGTCCCTCCTCAATCCCCTGATTGGCAAGAGCGTCGCCCTGTACTTCGAAAAGCCGGCGGCCTGACCCATGCGGCGTCATGACATCCCTGGGATACCAGGCGTGTTGACGCCGGAGCAGTGCCGGCAGACGGCGGTCTCCATTGCCGCGACGCAGGAATCCTCCGGTGCGCTGCCCTGGTTCGCAGGCGGTCACACCGACCCGTGGGACCACGTCGAGAACGCGATGGCGCTCACCGTGGCCGGACTGTGGGAGCCCGCGCGTGCGGCCTTCCAGTGGTGCCGCGACGTACAGCGCGACGACGGGTCGATGCCGATCCAGATGCGCAACGGCGTCCTCGAGGACGGCAACAGCGACAGCAACTTCTGTGCCTACGTCGCCACGGGCGTGTGGCACCACGTGCTGGTCACCGGTGACCTCGGCTTCGCCAGGTCCATGTGGCCGGTCGTCGAGGCGGCCGTCGAGTTCGTCCTCACCATGCAGCTCGACGGTGGCCAAATCGCTTGGGCAAGAGGCCCTTCGGGCATCATCCCGGAGGCGCTGCTGACCGGGTGCGCCAGTATTCACCACAGCATTCGCTGCGCGTTGGCGCTGGCGAACCGCCTCGGCGAGTCCCGGCCGGAGTGGGAGGTGGCCGTCGGCAGCCTCGGTCATGCGATCACCGAGCATCCCGAGGCGTTCAACCTCAAGGACGACCACGCGATGGAGTGGTACTACCCGGTGCTGGGCGGGGCGCTGCGCGGAGACGCCGCCCGCGCGCGCATCGACGAACGGTGGAACCGGTTCGTGGTGTCCGGTCTCGGCATTCGGTGTGTCGACCACCGGCCGTGGGTGACCGGCGCCGAGACATGCGAGCTGGTGATGGCACTCGATGCGATTGGCGATTCGGCACGGGCGCACGAACAATTCGCGGCCATGCAGCACCTTCGCGAGGAGGACGGCTCCTACTGGACGGGTCTGGTGTTCACCGACGGCAAGCGCTGGCCGGTGGAGCGCACCACGTGGACCGGGGCTGCGGTGATCCTCGCCGCCGACGCCTTGTCTTCGACGACGCTGGGCAACGGGATTTTCCGCGGCGCCGATCTTCCCCGCGGTCTGGTGGGCGACTTCGACTGCGCCTGCGCGTCGTTCGGGCGCTGAGCGACGCTCAGCGCGTCGGGCCGTGGTGGTGGCTCCTGTTGCCGCCGCTGCGCTTGGCGCTGTACATGGCCTTGTCCGCGACGCCGACGAGGTAGTCCACCATCGCCGCGTGCTGCTGGGCGGGCACGTCCTCCAATGGGGCGCATGCGGTGCCGACGCTGGCGGTGATGGACACCGGGAGGTCCGCGACGGCCTCGCAGATGCGCTGCGCCAGCGGGCCCGCGTCGCCGACATGGGACGTGTCGGCCACGATGAACTCCTCGCCGCCGCTGCGCGCGACCACCGCCGTGTCGGCCGTGCTCGCTCTCAGGGCCTTCGCCACCTCGACCAGCACGCGGTCGCCGGCCAGATGACCGAAGCGGTCGTTGATGGACTTGAAGTCGTCGAGGTCGATCACCGCCACGAGCAGGAACATGTCGGCGGCCGGCCGGGCGACGATCAGCCCCATGGTCTCGAGCTTGAACGACCGTCGGTTGCACAGGTCGGTCAGCGGGTCGAGGTCGGCCCGGACGAGGTCGTCGCCGAGCGCACGGATCAACACCTGGATCGCCAGCGGCATTGCGATGTTCACCTGCAGCACCAGGAACAGGTCGACCACGGCCAGGGCGACGTGTCCGTCGGCCATCATCCTGCCTGCCGCGTAGCCGGCGACGACCGCCGCGACGGTGAAGTTGTAGACGACGTACTTCGAGGTGAGGAAGAACGCGATGTAGGCGCCGCTGATGGCAAAGGCGACGCAACCGACTAGCGAAGCCATCGGGGCCGGGTAGGCCAGGCAGGCCAGCGCGATGGACGTGTTGGTCACGATGGCGAAGGCGGTCGCCTGAGCGCGGGTCGGCCAGCGCACCGTCCACAGGATCATGCCGGCCACGCCGCCGGCGAACGCGGTCCACGTCATCGCGATGGCTCCCGCGTCGCCGGGGCCGTCGGTGCCGACGACCAGGGCTACCAGGCACAGGGCCAGCGACGCGGAGATTCCGGCCATCATGACGCGGGCGGTCGCACTGATGCCGTGCGCGTGCAGGTATCCACTGAGCCAGTCGTAATGACTGGGCTGCAACCACCATCGGCTGAATGAAGCCACGTCGTCCCCAATCCCGGTGTCCGATTATGCACGAACGTAAGTTCTCGGATATGCCGTGTGACGGGACGAATGCCAGCAAGCGTCGGTAGCGTCGTCGGCTGGGCGACCTGAGGCGTCGCCGCACTGGCAGTGAGGAGTCCACGGTGGGCACAGCTTTGGACCGCGCGACGTGGGAGTTGCGCACGTGTGCGCGGCGGGGACACGTGACCTACGCCCCGGACGACGAGGCTCTGGCCGAGCGGCTCAGCGGGACGACGGGTCTTGGCGAGGTGTGGCGCTGCCTGCGCTGCGGCGACTTCGTGCCTGGTCCGCCCCACGGGCGAGGGCCGGCCGACGACGCCCCGATGGTCATCCGCGGCAAGGCATTGCGGCAGGCGATCATCCTGCGGGCGTTGGCGGTCGAGCGCTGGATCCGTGCGGTGGTCATCGCGCTGGCGGCCTACGCGGTGTGGAAGTTTCACGGCGCGCAGGGGTCCATCCAGGCGGCCTTCGACCGCGACCTCCCGCTGTTGCGCAACGCCGGCATCAAGGTCGACCAGATGACCGCGATCCACGAGCTGGAGAAGGCCTTGGCGGCCAAGCCGTCGACGCTGGCGCTGCTGACCGCGGCGCTGATCGCCTACGCGGTGATCGAACTGGTGGAGGGTGTCGGCCTGTGGTTGCTCAAGCGCTGGGGCGAGTACTTCGCCGTGGTCGCGACATCGGTGTTCCTGCCGTTGGAGGTGTACGACCTGCTGTCCAAGGGCGTCACCACGACGCGCCTGGGTGCCTTCGTGATCAACGTGGCGGCCGTCATCTATCTACTGGTGTCCAAGCGCCTCTTCGGCCTCCGCGGCGGCCGCGCGGCCTACGATGCGGAGCGCCGAGGCGAGCAGCTGCTCGACGTCGAGCGGGCCGCCGCTCGCGCATAGGAGCAGTCGAGCGGGCCGCCGCTCGCGCATAGGAGCAGTCGAGCGGGCCGCCGCTCGCGCATAGACCGAACTAGGGCAGCGTCTCACCGGGTGTGCCGGAGGTGCGCTCCAGGACCCGCATCGAGCCGATCGCCGAGACCTCGCGGAACGAGCCGGTGTCGAGCGCGCGTCGGTATACCCGGTACGGGGCCTGGCCGCCGTCGTCGGGGTTGGGGAACACGTCGTGGATGACGAGCGAGCCGCCGACGGCGACCCAGCGCGCCCAGCCGTCGAAGTCCTGCTGGGCCGCGGCGTCGGTGTGTCCGCCGTCGATGAACAAGAGCCGCAACGGAGTTCGCCACGAGCGGGCGACGAGCGACGACTTGCCGACGACGGCGACGACGTTCTCGTCGAGTCCGGCGGCGTCGAGGGTGTGGCGGAGCGTCGGCAGGGTGTCGAAGAGCCCGGTGACGTCGTCGACCATGGTGGTGTCGTGGTACTCCCACCCGGGCTGGTGCTCCTCGGAGCCGTGGTGATGGTCGATCGTGTAGAGCACGCCGCCGGTCTGCTGCGCGGCCGCACCCAGCATCACCGTCGACTTGCCGCAGTAGGTGCCGATCTCGACGCCCACTCCGTCGCCGAGGTAGGTGACCGCCGCGTCGTAGAGCGCGCGGCCCTCGTCGGCCGGCATGAACCCCGTGACCTGCTCGGCGAGTGCGAAGAGGCGGGCGGCCGCGGGCGGCAGGGCGGTGTCGGTGGCACTCATGACGGCCAACTTACCGTTGCTGGTGTCACCGAGTTGTAGTAGCGTCCGGACACGTGTCCGATCCGGCCTTGGAGTCGACTCGGCGCCGTCTGACCGCCAAGCAGGCCGAGACCGTGGACCGGCTCGGGCGAGCCGCGGTCGACCTCCTCAACCGCGACGGCTTCGCCGCCTTGACCGTGCGTCGGGTGGCCGCCGAGGCGGGGGTCGGCGCGGCTACGGCCTACACCTACTTCTCGTCCAAGGAGCACCTCGTCGCCGAGGTGTTCTGGCGCCGCCTGGCCGCAGCGCCGCCGGCGCCCCACGAGTCCGACGACCGGGCCACCCGCGTCGTGGACGTGCTGCAGCACATTGCGCTGTTGGTCGCCGACGAGCCGGAGTTCGCGGGCGCGGTCACCAGCGCGCTGCTCGGCCGGGATCCCGACGTCGAGGCATTGCGTCAGCGCATCGGCGTCGACATCAGGGCGCGGCTGACGGCGGCGCTGGGTCCGCAGGTCGACGAGGACGTCATCGACTCACTCGAGATGCTGTACAACGGAGCGCTGGTGCGGGCCGGGATGGGCTACGCGTCCTACGAGTGGATCGCACAGCGCTTGGAGAAGGCGGCGCGCCTCATCCTCGGCTGATCGGCAGGCCGAGGATGGCTCGGGCCGCGGTGACGGCGGGGTCGACGATGCCCCGGACGTCCTGGCCGTCCTCCACCAGCAGCGCCGTCAGCTCGCGGAGACCGCCGAGCAGGATGAGCGCCAGGGGGCGCGAGATCGGCGCCAACCCGGCGGCGTCGAAACCGGGACTGTTGCTGATCGCGACGAGCATGTCCGTAAGGTGTTGCATCGCAACGCGATTGAGCGGGCGGGCCAGATCGCCGAGGGCGGGCGCCTCGCGGATCCAGCTCAGGGTGATCGCAGGCCGGGATTCGATGTGGTCGACGTACGCGCCGACGGCGGCGGCGATTTGCACCTCGGGGGCGGCGTCGCCGTCGACGGCGGCGGTGATGCCGGCGATCAGGTCGTCGTTGTTGGCGCCCAGCAGTTCGACGAAGCACTCCTCCTTGCTGGCGAACTCGTCGTAGAACGTCCGCTTGGAGGTCTTGGCGCCCCGGACCACGTCGGCGACCGTGGTCGCTCGGTAGCCGCGCTCGGCGATCGACTCCGCCAGGCCGTCGAGGAGTCGTCGGCGAAAGGCGGTCGCACCGGCCGGTGAGGTGTCGTCGACCGTGGCGGTACTCATCGTCGGTTCACCTCCACCCTTGCGCGCGCTCGGTACTAAGCGGTACCGTACTACACCAAAGCCGGTACGCCGCGGTACCGCATGATCTGGGGAGCCCTTCATGAGCGAAGCCACCATCGAAGCGCCAGCCTCGACGCCGGCGCCGATCCTGCCGCCCAGTCCGCGGCTCCCCAAGGCGATCCAGGCCCTGGGGTTCGTCGTAGCCCGGCGCCGCACGGTCGAAGCCATGACCCGCCGCCACGGCGACGCGTTCACGCTGCGTGTGCCGGTCTTCGGCAACATGGTCGCCGTCGCCGAGCCGCAGCTGGCCAAGCAACTCTTCGCGGCCAACACCGACGACGTCGGCAACATCCAGCCCAACCTCAGCCGGATCCTGGGTTCGGGTTCGGTGTTCGCCCTCGACGGCGCCGAGCACAAGCGCCGCCGCAAGCTGCTGACGCCGCCGTTTCACGGCAAGAGCATCAAGAACTACGAGGTCATCTTCGAAGAGGAGACGCTGCGCGAGGCGGCGTCGTGGCCCGAGGGCCAGCAGTTCGAGTCGCTCGAACCGATGATGCGCATCACGCTCAACGCCATCCTGCGGGCCGTCTTCGGCGCCGAGGGCGAGCAGCTAGACGAGCTGCGGCGCATCATTCCGCCGTGGGTCACGCTGGGATCGAGACTGGCCGTGCTGCCGACGCCGTCGCGCACCTACGGGCGTCTTACCCCGTGGGGTCGGCTCGCCGCCTACCGGCGCCAGTACGACGCCGTCGTCGAGCGGCTGATCGACTCGGTCGCCGCCGACCCTCACTTCGAGGAGCGTGACGACGTCCTGACGTTGCTGCTGCGCAGCACCTACGAAGACGGCTCGGCGATGTCCCGACGCGATATCGGCGACGAGCTGCTGACATTGCTCGCCGCCGGTCACGAGACCACCGCGTCGACGCTGGCCTGGGTGTTCGAACGGGTGTCGCGCCACCCGCAGGTGCTCCGTCGACTGGAGGACGAGGCGCGCACCGGGGACAACGAATACCGCCAGGCCACCATCCTGGAGACGCAGCGGGCGCGCACCGTCATCGACTTCGCCGGCCGCCACGTCTACGCGCCGACGTTCGCACTCGGCGACTACGTGATTCCGCGCGGATACTCGATCTTCGTCGCGTTGGGGCACATCCACGGCCGCCCGCAGGAGTTCCCGTCGCCCAAGCTGTTCGACCCGGAGCGCTTCCTGGGCAAGCGGCCCGCGACGCCGGGGTTCGTCCCCTACGGCGGTGGCACCCGTCGCTGCGTCGGTGCGGCGTTCGCCAACGTCGAGATGGACGTCGTCCTGCGAACGGTGTTGCGCCACTTCGAGATCCAGACCACCACCGCGCCCGACGAGAAGATCCACTCGCGCGGGGTCGCGTTCACGCCGAAGGCGGGCGGCCGCGTGATCGTCCGCCGCCGCCCCACCCCCCTGGCCTGACCCCTCGCGGGGAAAGCGCCCTACTGCGAGGCGGTTTCGCGCTTGGGCAGCTTCCAGCCTGCCCGCGGGAAGTGGCAGGTGTAGCCGTTGGGATACCGCTCCAGGTAGTCCTGGTGCTCGGGCTCGGCCTGCCAGAATTCGACCGCGGGCGTCACCTCGGTGACCACCTTGCCCGGCCACAGGCCAGAAGCCTCCACGTCGGCGATGGTGTCCAGCGCGACGGCCTTCTGCTCGTCGTCGACGTAGAAGATCGCCGAGCGATAGCTGCTGCCGACGTCGTTGCCCTGGCGATCCTTGGTGGTCGGATCGTGGATCTGGAAGAAGAACTCCAGGAGCGCGCGGTAGTCGGTCTGCGCGGGGTCGTAGACGATCTCGATGGCCTCGGCGTGCCCGGGGTGCTTGCGGTAGGTCGGGTGGTCGTTCTGCCCGCCGGTGTATCCGACGCGCGTGTCCACCACGCCCGGCTGCTTGCGGATCAGGTCCTGCATCCCCCAGAAGCAGCCGCCTGCCAGGATTGCCTTCTTGGTCGTCATGCCTTCGCCTCTCGGTTGCCGAACAGTGTCGTGTACTCGCCGTAGCCCTCGGCCTCGAGGTCGTCGAGATGGACGAACCTCAGCGAAGCGGAGTTGATGCAGTAGCGCAACCCTCCGGCCTCGCGGGGACCGTCGTTGAAGACGTGCCCCAGGTGACTGTCGCCGTGCGCCGACCGGACCTCGGTGCGCACCATCAGATGGCTGAAGTCGCGCTTGGAGATCACATTGGCGGCGTCGACCGGTTTGGTGAAGCTGGGCCAGCCCGACCCGCTCTCGAACTTGTCGGTCGAGGCGAACAGCGGTTCACCGGAGACCACGTCGACGTAGAGACCCGGCTCGTGGTTGTCCCAGTACTCACCGGTGAACGGCCGCTCGGTGCCGTTCTTCTGCGTCACCTGGTATTGCTCCGGCGACAGCGCGTTCACCGCGGCCGGGTTCTTGTCGTAGGTTCTCTGCTTCGGAGCTGCCACTGGTCCTCCTCGGGTAGACATTCGTGTAACCCCCGGCACCCACTGAAAAGTTCCCGTCGACTGCTCGACAAACCCAGGTAGAACGTGTTCTAGTCGGTGGCGTGACGGGTACCACGTTCAGTCGCGCCGAGCTCGTCGAGGCGTTCGCCGGATTCGAGGCCACGGTCGGGCGGGCCGCCGCCACCAGGGACTGGGATCCATGGGTTGACCAGTACACCGAGGACGTCACCTACGTCGAACACGCGGCGGGCACGATGCGCGGCCGCGAGCAGGTGCGGCCTTGGATCTGGCGCACGATGGAGAACTTCCCCGGCAGCTACATGACGTCGTTCCCGTCGCTGTGGACGGTCGTCGATGAAGCGCGAGGAGTCGTCATCTGCGAGCTCGACAACCCCATGCGCGATCCCGGTGACGGCACCATCATCAGCGCCACCAACATCTCGATCGTCACCTATGCCGGTGACGGTAAGTGGCGCAGGCAAGAGGACGTCTACAACCCCCTGCGCTTCGTCGCGGCGACCGTGAAGTGGTGTCGCAAGGCCGACGAGCTCGGCACGCTGCCCGACGAGGCGGCGCAGTGGATGGCCACCTACGGTGGGGGCGCCCGATGACCGCCCTGGTGATCGGCGCCAACGGATATCTGGGTTCGCACGTCACCCGCCAGTTGGTGGCCGACGGCCACGACGTCCGGGCGATGGTGCGAGCCGGAGCCAAGACCGTCGGCATCGACGACCTCGACGTGACGCGCATCGTCGGCGACATCTGGGACGACGACGCCCTGCACGAGGCGATGCTCGGATGTGACGTCGTCTACTACTGCGTCGTCGACACCCGCGGCTGGCTGCGGGATCCCGCGCCTCTGTTCCGCACCAACGTCGAGGGCACCCGCAACGTCCTCGAGGTGGCCTGCCGCGACGACGTGGCCGCCGGTCTTCGACGGTTCGTCTTCACCAGCAGTTACGCGACGGTGGGACGCAGGCGCGGCCGGGTCGCCACCGAGGAGGACGTGATCGACCGCCTCGGCCGCGTGACGCCGTACGTCCAGTCACGCGTTCGGGCCGAGAACCTCGTCATGCAGTACGTACGGGATCGCGGTCTGCCCGCCGTCGCCATGTGCGTCTCCACGACCTATGGCGCCGGCGACTGGGGGCGCACCCCCCACGGGGCGATCATCGCGGGCGCCGCCTTTGGCAAGCTGCCCTTCGTGATGAGCGGCGTCGAACTGGAGGCCGTCGGAATCGACGATGCGGCAACGGCTTTGATCCTGGCGGCCGAGCGAGGCCGAGTCGGGGAGCGGTACCTGATCTCGGACAGGATGATCAGCAACGCCGACGTCGTACGGATCGCTGCCGAGGCCGCCGGCGTGCCGCCGCCCACCCGGTCCATCCCGTTGGCGCTGGCCTGGGCGATGGCCGTGCTGGGCAGCGTGAAGGCGCGTGTCACGGGCACCGACCAAAGGCTCTCGGTCGACTCATTGCGCCTGATGCGGGCCGAGGCACCCGTGGACTGCAGCAAGGCCAAACGCGAACTCGGCTGGCAGCCGCGACCGTTGGAGGAATCCATCCGGGAGGCGGCCCGATTCTGGGTGGGTCTGCGGGAGGCCAAGAAGCGCAGCACGCAGACGGGCTGACCCTCAGGCTTCGAGCCGCCGACGAATTACCGAGATGCGTTGCCGTAGTTCGTCTTCGGTGATGACGCCGCGGACCAGCAGCGAATGTGCCAGGGACACCAGCTGACTCTCCGGATAGGGCAGGTCGGAATAGACGGTGGCCGAGAGCGCGTCCTCCTCGTCGCGACGTGCCTTGAAGTCGGGCACCGGTGCGTCGCAGCCCGCGTTGTCGAGCGCGTCGCAGAGCCCGTCCAGGCTGGTCTTCCACGGCGGCACGGGGTTCTCGACGCCGTACTTGGCGGCCACCTTGGGCCAGACGTGATCGCCGTCGATCATCGTTCGCAGCACGTCGGGTTCGGCGGCCATCGTCATTCCCCGACCGGGTGCGTCGCCGGCCGGGTCGCGGTGACGACGTTGGTGGTCACGCCGGGCTTGGGCAGCGCGACGCCGATGAGACAGTCGCGGGTGACGATCTCGGTCAGCTGGTCCTCGGTCCAACCGTCGGTGCCGGCCGGTCGCACGGGCATGACCATGAAGCGGTGCTTCTGGTTGGAGTCCTGGACCCGCACCTCGACGTCGTCGCCGAGGTAGAGCCCGAATTCCGAGAGCACCTGCCGCGGCCATCGCACCAGTCGCCGACGGTAATTCGGCGTGCGGTACCACTCCGGTGAGTTGCCGAGGATGGGGCGCGGATAGCAGGAGCACAGGGCACAGACGATCACGTGATGCAGTGTCGGGGTGTCGGCCAGGATCTGGAACGCGGTGAAGTCGCTGGGCGTGCCGAAGCCGGTGGGTTCGAGCCAGTCGACGCCGACCTCCTTGCTTGCCGTCATCGGTTCGGTGACGGCGAGGCGTGCGAAGTCGGGGTCGAGCCACGCCCTGGCGACCAACCGTGCCGCAGGGGTCGGACCGATCTGCTCGGCGAACTCGGTGAAGAGCCGATGCTCGGCGGCGGTGAAGATGCCCTTCTCGATGCAGAGTTCACGCAGCGCGATCTCGAGCACCTCGAAGTCGGTGACCTCGTCGACCATCGGCTTCACCGTGCGGTCGTGGTCGTGGTCGTGGTCGTGGTCGTGGTCGGTCATGTCGGTCCGTTCACTCGGCGGCGAGCAGCCAGCGCTCGGGGATCTCGGTGCGCAGCGTGTCGGCGGCCGGGCCGTTGAAGTCGTCCCACAGCTCGGCCATGGTGAACTGCACGACGTAGAACCACTCCGGCTTGGCGTCGGGGATGTCCCAGGTCTCGTCCTCGGCGGCGGGACTCTCGTAGGCGACCGCGGCGATCTCACCGGTCGCCCCGCGCACGTATTCCGGTGTGCGCGTGTAGAACAGCACGGGCAGCTCGCGGACGAGCACGCGATCACCGACCGCGAACTTCGGCGCGCCCGCCCTACCCGCGTAGACCTGGGGGTCGCCCTTGCCCTGCGCGTGCACGATGTGGGTGTTGCGCGTGATGCCGGAACCGTCGCCTTCGAATCTCGGTTGCGCCCGCAGGGTCTTGCCCTGCAAGCCTCCGGCGTAGCGCTGCTGCACCTCGGCCATCCGCTCGGTGAGTTCCGTTAGCCCGACGAGGTGCTTCTCGACGAGCACGCGCGCCACCGACAGCAGCCACCTGCCGTAGTAGGGGAACCCCAGGTACACCGTCCGCTGGACGTCGACGTTGCCGATCCGGCGCCGCTCCTCGGACAACCAAATGCCACGCCAGGCAAGCACTTCGCAGATGACGTAGGTCATGTGCTCCCAGTACTCGTAGTCCTTGTCCTCGTACTTCATGGGAGCGTCGGGTTCGCCTCCGACGTCGTGCACCGGCTTCATGTAGGCGACGAACCGGGCATGGTCGAGCTGGTCCGGCGTGGGTGCGTCGGGAAGTTCGGGGTAGGAGGACTTGAGCCGTGCGACGAGGGCGAGTTGAGTGGCACGTTCGGCCGCAGTGCTCATCGCGCTGATCCTCCGCCGTCGGAAGCTGCCGATGGTCGAGCGCCCTGCACTGCCAGCGGCTGCGTCTCGTGAGGCTAGCACCGGGGCGTTTGCCGAGGTGGCGATTTCGAGGTGTCCGGGAACGGCCTCACCGCCACCCTCAGGCAGCATGGGGGGATGACCGTCACCTTCATCACCGGAGCCAACAAGGGCCTGGGCTACGAGACCGCACGCCGACTCGTCGAGCAAGGCCACACCGTGCTGCTCGGCGCCCGCGACCCGGCGCTCGGCACCGCCGCGGCCGAGGCGCTCGGCGTCCGCTTCGTTCAGGTCGACGTCACCGACGACGCGTCGGTGGCCGCCGCCGCCAAGGACGTCGAGACCCACGAAGGCGTGGTGGACGTGCTCATCAACAACGCGGGGGTCTCCGGGCCCTACGCCGACGCCGCGGACCTGACCGCCGCGGACTTCCACGCCGTGTTCGACGTCAACGTTCTCGGCGTGGTCCGCATGACCACCGCCTTCCTGACCCTGCTGCGGCGCTCGGCCGACCCGGTCGTCGTCAACGTGGGCAGCGGCATGGGATCCCTTGAGCTCACGCATGATCCGACGCGCCCAGAATCGTCGATGGTGGCGGCGGCGTACACGTCGTCCAAGGCCGCGCTGACCATGTTGACGACGCAGTACGCCAAGGCATTCAACGACATTCGGATCAACGTCGCCGACCCGGGCTACACCGCGACGGACATCAACGCGAACTCCGGACCACAGACGGTCACCGAGGGCACCGACGCCATCGTCGCGCTCGCCACCGAGGGTCCCGGTCACCGCTCGGGGCGCTTCGTGGACCGCCACGGCGAGACGTCCTGGGGGTAGTCACGCGCTGACTGCTCGCGCGCCGAGCACGGGTTGACGCCGCCTGCCGTCGTCGAACCCGGGGGCCCAGGGCCACCGGCCACGGCCGTCGGCCCACACCAATTGGACGGCGCTGACGTCGTAGCCGCCGATGGCGATAGCGATTCCCATGTGAGCGTCGGGGTGCGCCACGTCGACGACTTCCACCCGGGTGTTGGCGGGCAGCACGAGCCGGTCGCCCGCCACGGGCCGACGACCGGGGACCATCCGCTTGACGAACGTGTCGAGCAGCCAGCGGGCGTCCCTCGGGGGCAGGCCGGTCACCAGGATCTCCGGCAGGCCGCGATAGTGCAGCCCGACGGTGTAGGAGAAGGGTGTTCGGGCGTCGTCGACGTGTTGCACGGCCCAGCCGTGTGCCGCGATGGTGTCGCGGATCAGCTCG
Source organism: Mycobacterium yunnanensis (assembly GCF_025823185.1). Taxonomy (GTDB): domain Bacteria; phylum Actinomycetota; class Actinomycetes; order Mycobacteriales; family Mycobacteriaceae; genus Mycobacterium; species Mycobacterium yunnanensis. The sequence goes on along the minus strand of NZ_JACKVK010000009.1, from coordinate 447,100 downwards.
AGGTAGTCGTCGAGTGTCTTGTCCGGGTGGTCGCATTGCCAGCACATGGCGTTTCCGTCCTTCTGTCGATTCGTGCCACGAGCGTGCGTCGCGGCACCGACAGCCGGTGCGTCCACAGCCGCTGAGACGGTGCGTCATCCACAGTGGCGAATCGATCCACAGGCGGCGCTACCCCATCCGCCCCGCGTCGACCATCCGAATCACCGCCGCGCCCTCCTCGTCGGACGCCTCCAGGTCTACCTCGACGTCGAAGCCCCAATCACGGTCACCCGCAGGGTCGTCCAAGATCTGACGCACCTCCCACAGGCCGGGCTGGCGGTCCACGATTAGCAGGGCCGGACCACGGGCGTCGGCGCCGGTGCCCACCGACTCGTGCTCGTCGAAGTACTCGTCGCCGATCTCGGCCCAGCGCTCCGTGGTCCAGCCGGCGTCGCCGTCGAGTTGCCCGAGGTCGTACCACCGGCGGCGGGCGAAGAGTTCGACCCGGCGGAAGAGGGCGTTGCGGACCATTGCCGTGAAGGCCCGCTCGTTGCCCGTCAACGGACGCGGTCGGGCCGGCACGGCCACCGGGGCATTCAGTGGCTGGTCGGGGCTGGTCAGCTGCTCCCACTCGTCGAGCAGGCTCGAATCCACTTGGCGCACCAGCTCTCCGAGCCACTCGACGACGTCGGTCACCTCCTCGGTGCGGGCCGAGGCGGGCACACCGGAGCGCAGCGCCTTGAACGCGTCGGACAGATAACGCAGTACCGCGCCCTCCGACCGGGTCAACCCGTACACGCTGACGAACTCGCGGAACGTGAATGCCCGCTCCCACATCTCGCGCACGATCGACTTTGGCGACAGCTGACCGTCGGCGGCCCACGGATTGCTCTGCAGATACACGTCGTAGACGTGTCCGAGCACGTCGGCCAACGGCTTCGGGTGGGTGATCTCGTCGAGCAGCGCGATGCGCTCGTCGTACTCGATGCCCTCGGCCTTCATCGCGGCGACGGCCTCACCCCTAGCCTTCTTCAGTTGTGCGGACAGGATCTGTCGCGGATCCTCCAACGTCGCCTCGATCACCGAGACGACTTCCAGCGCAAAGGTTTCCGATTCGGTGTCGAGCACGTCGATGGCGGCGAGCGCGAACGTCGACAGCGGTTGGTTGAGGGCGAAGTCGGTCGGCAGGTCGACGGTCAGCCGGTAACGCCTCCCGTCGGCCTCCGGCTCGGGGAGTCGTTCCAGCACCCCGGCCTGCAGCAGCGACCTGGCGATGCCGACCGCTTCTCGGATCAGCCGCAGTTGACGCTTGCGCGGCTCGTGGTTGTCGGTGAGCAGCCGCCTCATCGCGACGAAGGGGTCGCCCGGTCGATCCACGACGTCGAGGATCATCCCGGTCGACACCCGCATGTTGCTCACCAGCGGCTCGGGAGTGGCCTCCGTCAACCGCGTCATGGTCTTCTCGCTCCACGGCACCATGCCCTCGGGCACCTTGCGGCGCACCAACTTCCGGCGCTTCTTGGGGTCGTCGGCGACCTTGGCGAACTGCTTGAGGTTCTCCACCTCGTGCTCGGGCGCCTGCACCACGACGGTGCCCGCGGTGTCGTAACCCGCCCGGCCGGCGCGGCCGGCGATCTGATGGAACTCCCGGGCGTTGAGCAACCGGGTGCGGGTGCCGTCGTACTTCGACAACGCCGAGAACACGACGGTGCGGATCGGCACGTTGATGCCGACGCCGAGGGTGTCGGTCCCGCAGATGACCTTGAGCAGTCCGGCCTGCGCCAACTGCTCGACGAGGCGGCGGTACTTCGGCAGCATCCCGGCGTGATGGACGCCGATTCCGTGCCGAACCAGACGCGACAGCGTCGACCCGAACGCCGACGAAAAGCGAAAGGCACCAATCAATTCGGCGATGGCGGCCTTCTCCTCCTTCGTGCTGACGTTGACGCTCATCAGCGCCTGGGCGCGTTCCAGCGCCGAGGCCTGGGTGAAGTGCACGACGTAGACCGGAGCCTGCTTGGTGTCGAGCAAATCCTGGATGGTCTCGTGCATCGGCGTGGTCGCGTAGTAGTAGTGCAGCGGTACGGGTCGTTCGGCTCCCGCGACCAGTGCGGTGGCCCGGCCGGTGCGCTTGCTCAGGTCCTCCCGCAGGAACGTGACGTCGCCGAGGGTGGCCGACATCAGCAGGAACTGCGCGCGGGGAAGCTCCAGCAGCGGCACCTGCCAGGCCCAACCCCGGTCCGGATCGCCGTAGAAGTGGAATTCGTCCATGACGATCATGTCCGCGGCCGTGTTGGTCTCACCTCCCTCGCGCAGTGCGGTGTTGGCCAGCACCTCCGCCGTGCACGCAATGATCGGCGCGCCCGCGTTGACCGACGCGTCACCGGTCAGCATTCCGACGTTGGCCGCCCCGAACACGTCGCAGAGCGCGAAGAACTTCTCGCTCACCAAGGCCTTGATGGGCGCGGTGTAGTAACTGCGCCGGCCGCCGGCGAGCGCCGCGTACAGCGCCCCGGTGGCGACCAGCGACTTACCCGAGCCGGTCGGGGTGGCCAGGATGACGTTCGCGCCACTGACCACCTCGATGAGCGCCTCTTCCTGGGCGGGGTACAGGACGGTGCCGCTCGCCTCGGCCCACGCGGCGAACGAGGCAAACAGCTCGTCGGGATCGGCGCCCTTGGCGCGCAGCGTGGACAGGTCGCTCGGGTCGGGCAGGAGGGCTGCAGGGGTGGTCATCGTGGGTCCAGCCTGCCCGACCGGACCGACTTGGAGTAATTCCGTGCCCGCGAGGGCATCCCCCTCCCCATGTCCAGGCGAAACGAGTACACCGGCCAGACGTGCGTCTGCGGCCGTCCGACCTATTACCGCGTGGTGCAGGTCGGCAACCGGCCGGAGTCCCGCCGTGGGCCGTCCTGCTGGCATGACGGTTGTGCCGAGCACGGCAGCTGGCAGGACCGCGACTAGTCCCCAAGCGGCCTCCGAGGTGCTCTGACAGACTCTCGTGGTGCCTACCGTCAACGGCCACGTCTCCCACTGGTTCGACAAGATCCCCGCACCGCGCACGGCGCTGCCGGGTGACCGTGACGCCGACGTCTGCATCGTCGGCGCCGGCTTCACCGGACTGTGGACGGCCTATTACCTGAAGCGCGCCGACCCGTCACTGCGCGTGACCGTTCTGGAGGCGCGGTTCGCCGGGTTCGGTGCGTCGGGCCGCAACGGTGGTTGGCTCTCCGGAATGGCCCCGGGCGACCGGCACGCGATGGCCCGCGAGCGCGGCCGCGACGCCGTCGTGGCGTGGCAGCGGGCGCTCAACGAGGCCATCGACGAAGTCGTCGACGTGGCCGCCCGCGAGGGCGTGGACGCAGGCATCGTCAAGGGCGGCACCCTGCAGATCGCGCGCAACGCCGCCCAAGCCCAGCGCCTCGCCGAGCGGATGGCCGAGGAACGCAGCTGGGGCGCGACCGACTACGCCGAGTTGACGAGTGACGAAGCGGCGCAACGCATTCGGTTCTCCCGCGTGGTCGCGGCCTATCACACGCCGCACTGTGCGCGCATCCAGCCGGCGGCACTGGCCCGCGGGCTGGCCGACGTCGTGGAACGCCTCGGCGTCGACGTCTACGAGATGTCCCCGGTGACGGAGATAGCCGCCGGGCGGGCCACCACGCCGCGCGGCACCGTCCGGGCGCCGGTCGTCCTGCGTGCCACGGAGGGCTTCACCGCGGGGCTGCCGAGTCTCAAGCGGCAGTGGTTGCCGATGAACAGCTCACTGGTCGCCACCGAGCCGATCGCACCGCAGGTGTGGGATGCCATTGGGTGGGCCGGTCGCGAGACGGTCGGCGACATGGCGCACGGATTCTTCTACGCCCAGCGCACCGTCGACGACCGCATCGCCATCGGCGGGCGCAGCGTGCCCTACCGCTACGGCTCGCGCACCGACCTCGACGGCCACGTGCCTTCTCGCACGATTCGGGAGCTGACCGCCGTGCTGCACGATGTCCTGCCTCAGGTGCGCGACGTGCCGATCGCGCACGGGTGGTGCGGCGTGCTGGCGGTGCCCCGGGACTGGTCGGCGGGGGTGAACTTCGACCGCTCGTCGGGGCTGGGCTGGGCCGGTGGCTACGTGGGCCACGGCGTCACCGCGACCAACCTGGCCGGGCGCACGCTGGCTGACCTGGTACGTGGCGAGAAGACCCCGCGCACGGAGCTGGCATGGGTGGGGCACCGGTCACGGAAGTGGGAGCCCGAGCCGCTGCGATGGCTCGGCGTGCGCAGCCTCTACCTGGCGTACAAGGCCGCCGACCGGCACGAGTTCGGCGGGCGTACCACCACCTCGCCGATCGCCAAGGTCGCCGACCGGATCACCGGCAAGCCCTAGGCCCTGGCCTCTGCCGCGGCCTTCAGGCGCTGCAGCGTCAACTCGATGTTCTTCGCGTTCTCCGACGTCCGGTCCGAGACGCCCGTGGCGATGCCCCCTGGCTTGCGGAACCAGCCAGGCCGACGGTCCCAGGTCTGCTCGGTGACGCGACATCCGCCGTCGACGGGTTCGATGTCGTAGCGCCAGTGCGCGATGGGGATCATCGTGTGCTTGACGTCGAAGGCGAACACCCGGCCGGGCTCGGCGTGGGTGACGGTGCACGTCGTGGTCCACGACTTGGCGCCATTGGCGTTGTGTCCCTTGAACACCGCGCCGGGGGTGGCGGGCTCGCCCCGGTGCCACCGCATCGCGTCGGCCTCCTCGGCCAGCGTGGCCATGGTCGGCAGGTCGGTGATGAGCCCGTACACGTCGGCGCAGCTGGCCGCGATGGTCACCGATGCCTTGGCGGTGGGTTCGCTCATGGCGCGATGGTAGCGAGCCGCCTCGGAAACATTGACCCCTTCGCAAACGTTGGGTGGGTCATGAGCGAACGTACGATCCTTCAGCCCACCCGAGAGCACCCCATCACCGTCACCCCGACCGGCGCGCACGTCGTCGTCACGGTGAACGGCGAAGTGGTCGCCGAGACCGACGCCGCGCTGACTCTGCAGGAGTCGACGTATCCGAGCGTGCAATACGTGCCCCTGTCCGACGTGGTGCCCTCGGCGCTCGTACGCAGCGACACCACCACCTACTGCCCGTACAAGGGCGAGGCGAGCTACTACCACGTCAGCGCCGGCGGGCAGACGGTCGACGACGTCATCTGGACCTACGAGCAGCCGTACGACGCGGTCGCCCCCATCGCAGGTCATGTGGCCTTCTACGCCAACAAGGCCGACGTCGTCGTCGGATAATCTTTGGCGGTGTCCAGTCACGCCAGCGTCACCTTCTCCGGGCCCGCCAGCCCGGCGATGACGCTGTCGCCGCAACGCCGTGGTCCGGGTGACCCGTGCTATCGCACCGTCGACGGGGCCATCTGGAAGACGAGTCTGCTGCCCAGCGGGCCGGTGACTGCGCGCATCGTGACGTCGGCGCGCAGCATCGTGGAGTGCGAGGCATGGGGGGCCGGGGCTTCGGAGTTCCTCGACCGGCTGCCGGCGCTGCTCGGGGTGGACGACGACCCGAGCGGGTTCGCCCCCGAGGAACCCACGATCGCCGCGGCCCACCGCAGGGTGCCGCACCTTCGCCTCGGCCGCACCGGTCAGGTGCTCGAGGCGCTCGTTCCGGCCGTGCTCGAACAGCGGGTGGCGGGCAAGGACGCGTTTCGGGCCTGGCGGCTGCTGGTGACGAAATTTGGTGCGCCCGCGCCGGGTCCGGCTCCGGACCGCATGCGGGTCCCGCCGTCGGCCGACGTGTGGCGGCGCATCCCGTCGTGGGAGTTCCACCTCGCCAACGTCGACCCGGGTCGGGCCAGGACACTGGTGGGGTGCGCCCAGCGCGCGGACGCGGTCGAGCGTCTCTCGACGCGGCCGCCCGAGGCCGCGCGCACCGCGTTGATGACGCTGCCCGGGGTGGGGATCTGGACGGCCGCCGAGGTCGCCCAACGGGCCTGGGGTGACGCCGACGCGTTGTCGATCGGGGACTACCACCTGTCCAACGTGGTCGGGTCGACGTTGCTGGGGCACCGGATCGACGACGAGGAGATGATCCGCCTGCTGGAACCGCTTCGGCCGCACCGGTTTCGGGCGGTTCGGCTGCTGGAGGTCAGCGGGCTGGCCCGCAACCCGCGATTCGGCGCGCGGATGGCCATCCCGAACCTGCGGGCGCTCTAGTCGCCAAGGCGGGCGGCCACCCATTCGACCAGCGGCCGGGCCGCACGCCAGTCCGCCCTGACCGCGTCGACGAACGCCGGGGTGTGGATGATCGGCTCGAAGCCGTACTCCTTGGTGATCGTCAGCGAGCGATGCCGCAGCAGGTCGATGCGGGGATGGTCGGCGTCGAAACCCCGCGGTGAGGTCTTGAGGCGGTCACCGCCGACGGTGAAGCCCGCCCGGGTCAGCTTCGCCAGGATCTTGACCAGTTGGTCTCCGGTCAGCTCGTTGACGATCGACGCGCGGATCCTCGCCAGATCCGACGAGCTCGCGTCGTAGAAGCCCGCCCCGGTACGCACCCCGCGGGCGGCGATCTCCACGTACCACCCGCACGCGGGGCCCGCCCCCACGTACGCGCCCTGGTGGGTCTTGTACGGCGTCTTGTCCTTGGCGAACCGGACGTCGCGAAACGGGCGAAAGACCTTGGCAGTGCCGAACTCGGGCTCGAGGGCGGTCACCAGCGCGGTGGTCGGTGCCTTGACGCAGGTCAGGTAGACGTCGCGATGCGCCTCCCAGAACGACTTGGTGTTGTCCATCTCCAAGTCGTCGTAGAAGTCGAGTGCGGCTTCTGGGAAACCCGCGAACCCGCCCGTCGGCTCAGTCACGAGGCCGAGCGTAGCGACGTGATCGCCGGGGCCGGAAGGGTGTAACCCGGAGTGCGGGTGGGTAGGAGTCATCTCGAATACGCGATCGAGATTAAAGGGAGATACGACGCATGGCTGGTTTCACGATTCCGGGTATGTCCGACAAGGACGCCGGCGAGGTCGCCACTCTGCTGCAGAAGCAACTGAGCACCTACAACGACCTGCACCTGACGTTGAAGCACGTGCACTGGAACGTCGTCGGCCCGAACTTCATCGGGGTTCACGAAATGATCGACCCGCAGGTCGAACTGGTTCGTGGCTATGCCGACGAGGCTGCCGAGCGCATCGCCACGCTGGGCGCGTCCCCGAAGGGCACGCCGGGCGCGATCCTCGAGGACCGCACGTGGGACGACTACTCGGTGGGCCGCGACACCGTGCTGTCGCACCTGGCCGCACTGGACCTGGTCTACAACGGGGTCAACGAGGACACGCGCAAGGCCATCGAGACGCTCGAGGAGCTCGACCCCGTGTCCCAGGACATGCTGATCGGTCACGCCGCCGAGCTGGAGAAGTTCCAGTGGTTCGTGCGGGCGCACCTCGAGAACGCCGGCGGAGAGCTGGCCAACGAGGGAGCCAGCACCGAGAAGGGCGCGGCCAAGAAGGCCAAGGCGTAGCGATCACCGGCTGAGCCAACAGCCGCAGCGGGCCCGCATCCTCCTCGGGTGCGGGCCCGTGGCGTGCGTGGCTCAGTTCACCTCCTCCAACTTGTCGTCGCGAACCGGACGGTCGGCGAGTTCTTCGTTGCGGCCGAACAGAAGTGGGTATGCCGCCCCGGCGACGGCCGCGCCAACCAACGGTGCCAACCAGAACAGCCAGAGCTGGGCCGGTGCGCCGGCGCCGTTGAAGAATGCCACCGCCGTCGACCGTGCCGGATTGACCGACGTGTTCGAGATGGGGATCGAGACGAGGTGGATGAGGGTGAGGGTCAGGCCGATCGCCAGACCCGCGAAACCCCTTGGGGCGCGGTCATCGGTGGAGCCGAGGATGACGAGTAGGAAGATCGCCGTCAGGACCACCTCGGCGATGAGCACCGCGACCATCGAATAACCGCCGGGGGAGTGGTCGCCATATCCGTTGGCGGCCATGTTGCCCGTGGCGCTCCAGCCGGCCTTGCCCGAGGCGATCACGTAGATGACGCCGCCGGCAACGACTCCGCCGATCACCTGGGCAATCCAGTACGCGGGCAACGCCTTCCACTCCACCCGCCGCGCGATCGCGGCACCCAGTGTCACGGCGGGGTTGAAGTGGCCACCGGAGATCGTGCCGAAGGCGTAGACGCCTGTCAGGACGGTCAGACCGAATGCCAGCGACACGCCAAGGAATCCGATGCCGAGCGCTGTTCCGTCGGACGGGAACTTCGCGGCGAATACGGCGCTGCCGCATCCACCGAGTACGAGCCAGAACGTTCCGATGAACTCGGCTGCCAGGCGGTGCGGCATGGTGGGTGCGGTCATGGGGGGCCTCCCTCGGCAGCACGTCGTTGAACTGCCCGTTCCGCCAGCATCACACGCGACCAAACACCATGGGAACCGTCGATGCCGAACCTTGTCCCGATGGTGACCGGGCTATTCGAACTCGTCCTTGACGATCTTCGCCTCGCCGCGCCGTTCGGCCTCGGCGCTCTCGCGGTTGATTCGCTGGGATTCGTAGATCGAGACGTTGCTGCGCGTGATGAGCAAGTAGGCGATACCGACGGTGATCATCGCGCCGGGCAGCACCGAGAACGACCCCGTCATCTCGGCCACCATCAGCATCAACGCAAGCGGTGCGTGGGCAATGCTGCCGAAGCACGCCATCATGGCCACCACCACGAAGACGCCCGGGCCACCGGGAAGTGCGGGCAGCCCGGCCAGATCGGCCAGTCGCCAGATCGCCGCGCCGACGAACCCGCCGATCACCATGCCGGGGCCGAAGATGCCGCCGGAGCCACCGGTGCCGATCGACAGCGACGTGGCGAGGATCTTGGCAAAGGGCAGGATAAGCACGATCCACAGCGGAATGGTCATCAGCGTGTCGCGCGCCGACGCCAGCTGAACCCAGCCGTACCCGCTGGCCAGGACTTGCGGGACGAGCAACGCGAGCAGCCCGACGAGCAGTCCGCCGACGGCGGGCTTGAGCACTTGGCCGCCCGGCAGGCGCTTCGTCAGCGCGACGGTGCCGTAGAACACCTTCGCGTAGAGGTAGCCGACACCCGCCGAGACGACGCCGATCAGCAGGAACCACCCCAGCTGGGTGGGCACGAACTGGTAGTCGCGGGCTACGAAGCCGAACAGTGGGTCGAAGCCGAGCAAGGAGCCGTAGACCGCGTACGCGGTGCCGGAGGTGATGAACCCGGGGACCAGCGCGCGGTAGTCGAAGTCCTCCCGGTAGACGATGGACGCCGCCAGGACGGCACCGCCCAGCGGCGCACCGAAGATGGCGCCGATACCGGACCCGATGCCAAGGGACACCGCGACGCGTCCGTCGACGTCGGACAGGTCCAGTCGGCGTGCCAGCAGCGAGCCGAAGCCCGCCGAGATCTGTGCGGTCGGGCCTTCGCGGCCGGCCGAACCGCCCGAGCCGATCGTCAGTGCGCTGGACACCAGCTTCACCAGGACCGCCCGCGACCGGATGGACCGGGGATCGGTGTGGACGGCTTCGATCGCACTGTCGGTGCCGTGCCCGGCGGCTTCTGGGGCGAACTTGGCGACCAGCAGCGCCGAGATCAGCGCACCGCCGAAGGTGACCAGCGGAATGGCCCAGGCCCGGCTGAAGCCGATGGACCCCCGTTCCCCTCCTTCGGCTGCTGCCGCGGGCGGTCGATAGCCGCCGAGATCGCCGAGCAGGAACTCCCCGGCGTACTCCAGCGCCAAGTAGAAGACCACAGCGCCCAGGCCGGCGATGACGCCGATCGCGATGCCAAGGATCAACCATTTGCGCAGATAGCCCGAGTTTCGGACGACGGCGCCGAGCCAGCCGCCGGTGCTGCCAGCCTGGGTCATGCGCGGATGCTAACAGCGGGAAATGGGCGTCCAGGGGACCCGCCGAAGTGCGTCGTTGGCCACAGGCGGTGGACCCTCGACGAGGGGGTGGGGAGCTAGGGCACGCGGTCTTCGTGGTCGCCGCGTCGACGCGTGGTCTGCGCGCCGACGAGCGGGATTTCCGACATCGAGGCGGAATGGGTTGTGGCGCAGGAGGATTGGACCGTGCACTGACCTGGTGGTCGGCATCGGCTGCGGCCGTGGTCGGCGGGTGTCGCGTGCGAACCCCCGCGGGGCGGCCGTGGACACGGTAGTCTGGCCCGCAAACCAATTGCCAGCAAATTTCTTACCTCGGTATGTCGCGAGAACATGGTCGTTATGAATCTCCACAGCAAACTGTGCGGCAACATCCTGGGTGGCGGGGTGGGAACCGCCGTCATCCGCCACGGCGACGCGAGTGCCGTCACCGGCGCACCGCAACAACGGATTTCGTCGTCGCGCCCAAGCGGCGGCCGCCACGTGCCCAGATCGACCCAGCAAGATCGTTAGGCTTGACTAAGTTGGCATGTCAGGCGGGGTTTGTCATATCGTTTCTCCATTCGTGGCGAGTGGGAAGTCCCGTCGTTCAGTGCTGCACGCAGATCGACCCATCGCCCGCCGGCAACAGCCGTCATCGACGGCTGTCAGCATCAGGCTTCCATGAGGTGTGAAGGGCAGGTGGGAATGGCGCCCAGCGACCATGGCTCGAGGCAGGGAGGCCGCGCACAGGGCCTCTACAACCCGGCCTACGAGCACGATTCCTGCGGCGTGGCGATGGTGGCAGACATGCACGGCCGCCGCAGCCGCGACATCGTCGACAAGGCCATTACCGCCCTGCTCAACATGGAGCACCGCGGTGCCCAGGGTGCCGAACCGAACACCGGCGACGGGGCCGGCATCCTGCTGCAGGTTCCCGACGAGTTCCTGCGCGCAGTCTGCAAGGAGGAGGGCTTCGATCTTCCGCCGGCAGGCACCTACGCCACCGGCATCGCGTTCCTTCCGCAGTCCTCCCGTGACGCCGCGTCGGCGGCCGAATCGGTGCAGAAGATCGTCGAGGCCGAGGGCCTGACCTTCCTGGGGTGGCGCGACGTACCGACCGACGACTCCTCCCTTGGCGCGCTGGCCCGCGACGCGATGCCCACGTTCCGGCAGATCTTCATCACCCTCGGCGAGCGCAGCGAGGGGGACTGGTCGGACGCCGACGTCATGGCCCTCGAACGCCGCGCCTACGTGGTGCGCAAGCGTGCCGAACACGAGCTCGGCACCAAGGGACCGGGCCAGGACGGTCCCGGTCGCGAGACCGTCTACTTCCCAAGCCTTTCCAGCCAGACGTTCGTCTACAAGGGCATGCTCACCACCCCGCAGCTCAAGGCGTTCTACCTCGACCTGCAGGACGAGCGGCTGACCAGCGCGCTGGGCATCGTCCACTCCCGCTTCTCGACCAACACGTTCCCGTCGTGGCCGCTGGCGCACCCGTTCCGGCGCGTCGCCCACAACGGCGAGATCAACACCGTCACGGGCAACGAGAACTGGATGCGCGCCCGTGAGGCGCTCATCAAGACTGACGTCTTCGGCTCGCACGCCGACGTCGACAAGATCTTCCCGGTCTGTACGCCCGGTGCGTCGGACACCGCCCGCTTCGACGAGGTGCTCGAGCTGTTGCACCTCGGCGGGCGCAGCCTGCCGCACGCCATGCTGATGATGATCCCCGAGGCGTGGGAGCGGCACGAGAGCATGGATCCCGCGCGTCGCGCGTTCTACGAGTACCACTCCTCGCTGATGGAGCCGTGGGACGGCCCGGCGTCGGTGTGCTTCACCGACGGCACCGTCATCGGCGCCGTGCTGGACCGCAACGGTCTGCGGCCGTCACGCATCTGGGTCACCGAGGACGGTCTCGTCGTCCTGGCGTCCGAGGCCGGCGTGCTCAACCTCGACCCGTCGACGGTGGTGCAGAAGATGCGCCTGCAGCCCGGCCGGATGTTCCTGGTCGACACCGCCCAGGGCCGCATCGTCTCCGACGAGGAGGTCAAGGCCGAACTGGCCGCCGAGCAGCCGTATCAGGAATGGCTGGACGCCGGCCTGTTCCACCTCGGCGACCTGCCCCCCGGTGACTACGTGCGCATGCCGCACCACCGCGTCGTGCTCCGTCAGCAGGCCTTCGGCTTCACCTACGAGGAGCTCAACCTGCTGGTCGCCCCGATGGCGCGCAGTGGCGCGGAGGCCATCGGCTCGATGGGCACCGACACCCCGGTCGCCGTGCTGTCGTCGCGGCCGCGGATGTTCTACGACTACTTCCAGCAGCTCTTCGCCCAGGTGACCAACCCGCCGCTGGACGCGATCCGCGAAGAGGTGGTCACCAGCCTGCAGGGCACCGTCGGCCCCGAGGGCGATCTGCTCAACCCGACCGCCGACTCCTGCCGTCAGATCGTGCTGACCAACCCAATCCTGCGCAACGCCGAGCTGTCGAAGCTGATCTGCGTCGACCCCGACCACGAGATCCGCGGCCACAAGCACGGGCTGCGCGCGGCGGTCATCCGCTGCCTCTACCCCGTCGCCCGGGGCGGCCAGGGACTCAAGGAAGCCCTGGACGACGTCCGGGCGAAGGTGTCGGCCGCCATCCGTGACGGGGCCCGCATCATCGTGCTGTCCGACCGCGAGTCCAGCGAGTCGCTGGCCCCGATTCCGTCGCTGCTGAGCGTCTCGGCCGTGCACCACCACCTGGTGCGCGACCGGACGCGCACCCAGGTCGGTCTCGTCGTCGAATCGGGCGACGCCCGCGAGGTGCACCACATGGCCGCCCTGTGCGGTTTCGGTGCCGCCGCGATCAACCCCTACATGGCGTTCGAGTCCATCGAGGACATGGTCGACCGCGGCATCATCACCGGCATCAGCAGTGATCAGGCCAAGGCCAACTACACCAAGGCCGCCGGCAAGGGCGTGCTGAAGGTGATGTCCAAGATGGGCATCTCCACGCTGGCGTCCTACACCGGCGCCCAGCTGTTCCAGGCCATCGGCATCAGCCAGGGTGTGCTCGACGACTACTTCACCGGGCTGCACTGCCCCACGGGCGGCATCGACCTCGACGACATCGCCGCCGACGTCGCGTCCCGTCACACGCTGGCCTACCTCGACCGTCCCGACGAGCGGGCGCACCGCGAGCTCGAGGTCGGCGGCGAGTACCAGTGGCGCAGGGAGGGGGAGTACCACCTCTTCAACCCCGACACGGTGTTCAAGCTGCAGCACGCCACCCGCACCGGCCAGTACGCGATCTTCAAGGAATACACCAAGCTGGTCGACGACCAGAGCGAGCGGTTCGCCTCGCTGCGTGGGCTGCTCAAGTTCCGCACCGGCGACGATGCGGTGCGGCCACCCGTTCCGCTCGACGAGGTGGAGCCGGTATCGGAGATCGTGAAGCGATTCTCCACCGGCGCAATGAGTTACGGCTCGATCTCGGCCGAGGCGCACGAGACGTTGGCCATCGCGATGAACCGGCTCGGTGGTCGCTCCAACTCCGGTGAGGGCGGCGAGTCGGTCGACCGATTCGACCCCGACGCCAACGGCGACTGGCGCCGCAGCGCGATCAAGCAGGTGGCCTCGGGCCGGTTCGGCGTGACGAGCCACTACCTGACCAACTGCACCGACATCCAGATCAAGATGGCGCAGGGCGCCAAGCCCGGTGAGGGCGGCCAACTTCCGGGCCACAAGGTGTACCCGTGGGTTGCCGAGGTGCGGCATTCGACGCCGGGCGTCGGGTTGATCTCGCCGCCGCCGCACCACGACATCTACTCGATCGAGGATCTCGCGCAGCTCATCCACGACCTGAAGAACGCCAACCCGAGCGCCCGCGTGCACGTGAAGCTGGTGTCGGAGAACGGCGTCGGCACCGTCGCCGCCGGTGTCTCCAAGGCGCACGCCGACGTGGTGCTGATCTCCGGTCACGACGGCGGCACGGGTGCCACCCCGCTCACGTCGCAGAAGCACGCCGGCGCTCCGTGGGAGCTTGGCCTTGCCGAGACGCAGCAGACGTTGCTGCTCAACGGTCTTCGCGATCGCATCGTCGTGCAGGTGGACGGTCAGCTCAAGACCGGCCGCGACGTCGTCGTCGCCGCACTGCTGGGCGGCGAGGAGTTCGGCTTCGCGACCGCCCCGCTGGTGGTGGCCGGGTGCATCATGATGCGGGTGTGTCACCTCGACACCTGCCCGGTCGGTGTCGCCACCCAGAACCCGTTGCTGCGCGAGCGGTTCAACGGCAAGCCCGAATTCGTCGAGAACTTCTTCCGCTTCATCGCCGAGGAAGTGCGGGAACTGATGGCGGAGTTGGGCTTCCGCACGGTCAACGAGATGGTCGGTCAGGTCGGCACGCTGGACACCCGTCAGGCCGCCGCGCACTGGAAGGCGCGCAAGCTGGATCTGTCGCCGGTGCTGGTGGAGCCCGACTCGGCGTTCATGAACCAGGATCTCTACTGCAGCTCGCGTCAGGACCACGGGCTGGACAAGGCCCTCGACCAGCAGCTCATCGCCCAATGCCGTGAGGCCTTGGACAATGGGTCGACGGCACGATTCAGGACCACCATCGCCAACGTCAACCGCACGGTCGGCACCATGCTCGGCCACGAGCTGACCAAGATTCACGGCGGGCAGGGACTTCCGGACGGCACCATCGACATCACCTTCGACGGATCCGCGGGCAACAGCTTCGGGGCCTTCCTGCCCAAGGGCATCACCCTGCGCGTGTACGGCGACGCCAACGACTACGTCGGCAAGGGTCTGTCCGGTGGACGCATCGCGGTGCGACCGTCGGAGTCCGCGCCCGCCGAGTTCGTCGCCGAAGACAACATCATCGCCGGCAACGTAGTCCTGTTCGGCGCCACCAGCGGTCAGGCCTTCCTGCGGGGGCAGGTCGGCGAGCGGTTCGCGGTACGCAACTCGGGCGCCCACGCGGTGGTCGAGGGTGTCGGCGACCATGGTTGTGAGTACATGACCGGAGGCAAGGTGGCCATCCTCGGCCCCACCGGTCGCAACTTCGCCGCGGGCATGTCCGGCGGTATCGCCTACGTCTACGACCTGCACGGCACGTTGTCCGACAACCTCAACAGCGAGATGGTCGAACTCGAGAGGTTGGACGACGACGACGTCACGTGGCTGCGCGACATCCTCGTCGCGCACGTCGACGCCACCGATTCGGCCGTCGGCCAACGGGTTCTGTCCGATTGGGAGTCTCAACTGAAGCACTTCGTGAAGGTCATGCCGCGTGACTACCGGTCGGTTCTGACGGCCATCGCCGAGGCCGAACGCAACGGCGAGGACGTCAACACCGCGATCATGGCGGCGGCTCGTGGCTGATCCGCGCGGCTTCCTCAAGCACACCCACCGCGAGACGCCGCAGCGTCGCCCCGTCCCGCTGCGTCTGCGTGACTGGAACGAGGTCTACGAGGACTTCCCCCACGACGTACTGCAGAACCAGGCGGCCCGCTGCATGGACTGCGGTATCCCGTTCTGTCACAACGGATGTCCTCTCGGCAATCTGATCCCCGAGTGGAACGACCTGGTGTTCAAGGACCGGTGGCGCGACGCGATCGAGCGGCTGCACGCCACCAACAACTTTCCGGAGTTCACCGGGCGGCTGTGCCCGGCGCCGTGTGAGGCGTCCTGCGTCCTTGGCATCAACCAGGATCCGGTGACGATCAAGCAGGTCGAGGTCGAGATCATCGACAACGCCTACGACGAGGGCTGGGTGGTGCCGCTGCCGCCGCACCGCCTGACCAACAAGAAGGTCGCCGTCGTCGGATCGGGTCCCGCGGGCCTGGCTGCCGCACAGCAGCTCACCCGGGCCGGGCATCAGGTGACGGTGTTCGAGCGCGCCGACCGCGTCGGTGGCCTGCTGCGCTACGGCATCCCCGAGTTCAAGATGGAGAAGCGCCACATCGACCGTCGTCTGGAGCAGATGACGGCCGAGGGCACGACGTTCCGTACCGGGGTGGACGTCGGCGTCGACCTCACCGCACAACAGCTGCGGTTGAACTACGACGCCGTGGTCCTCAGCGGTGGTGCCACCGCGTGGCGCGACCTGCCGATCCCCGGCCGCGAACTCGACGGCATCCACCAGGCGATGGAATACCTGCCGTGGGCCAACCGGGTGCAGAACGGCGACCCCGTGG
Organism: Mycobacterium yunnanensis; assembly: GCF_025823185.1. Taxonomy (GTDB): domain Bacteria; phylum Actinomycetota; class Actinomycetes; order Mycobacteriales; family Mycobacteriaceae; genus Mycobacterium; species Mycobacterium yunnanensis. The sequence goes on along the minus strand of NZ_JACKVK010000009.1, from coordinate 431,095 downwards.
TCGGCGACGACGGCGAGCCGCCGATCACCGCCAAGGGCAAGAAGGTCGTCATCATCGGTGGCGGCGACACTGGAGCGGACTGCCTGGGCACCTCGCACCGGCAAGGCGCTGCCAGCGTGCACCAGTTCGAGATCATGCCGCGGCCTCCCGAGGAGCGCGCCGACTCGACACCGTGGCCGACCTACCCGCTGATGTACCGGGTGGCCTCCGCGCACGAAGAGGGCGGTGAGCGGATCTTCTCGGTCAACACCGAGGAGTTCATCGGGGTCGACGGTCACGTCACGGCGCTCAAGGTGCACGAGGTCGAGATGCGTGACGGCAAGTTCGCCAAGGTCGAGGGCAGCGACTTCGAACTCGAGGCCGACCTGGTGCTGCTGGCCATGGGCTTCGTCGGTCCCGAGAAGTCGGGCCTGCTGACCGACCTACGGGTCGAGCTGACCGATCGCGGAAACGTCAAGCGCGACGACGACTTCCAGACCTCGGTGCCCGGCGTGTTCGTCGCCGGTGACATGGGGCGTGGACAGTCGCTCATCGTGTGGGCGATCGCCGAAGGCCGGGCCGCCGCCGCGGGCGTCGATGCGTACCTCATGGGTCAGACGGCGTTGCCGGCGCCGATCAGGCCGACGGCCGCACCTCAGCGCTAGTTCTCGTTCGCCGACACTACGGTTGTTGCGCGTTATGGCGCTGAAATGCGTCAACAACCGTAGTCTCGCGGGCCGGGCGCGAGTCTCAATAACCACTTTAGTCACATCAGAAACATCCGACTTTTGTTCGGCGCGTCTGCTGGTGTTAGCCAGATCACAGGTGTCTAATGGTTCCCGGGGGTTATGCACCAGTGTTTCCCCACGGTGAGCCAGACGACGGCAGGAGTGAGCACCGTGTACAGCAATTCAATCGTCCGTTCTCGTATGGGCCGTATTGCCTGGTCCCTGCTTCGACACCCGGTGCGGAGCCGCGACTTTCCGGCCAAGCACGAGCGCTTGATGACGGCCGCCGAACTCGTTCGCTACGGCGTCTGACCCAACTGCTGCATCCCCGTGGCCTTCGGGGAAAGTTTGCTTAGGCCATGTATCGACTCGGGCGTCAGTAACCGCTAGAGAGCAATCGTTTCCCTGCTGCGGTGCGCCTCACCGGTAACCGCGTCGAAGAAGTACGTGCGCTCCGCTGGCATCGACACCCCGATCGGCGTTCCGGGGTCCAGCATCGTGCCCGCCGGCGCGTGCACGATCATCCGGGTGTCCTCGCCCACCAGCGCGGTGACCAACGTGTGACTGCCCAACGGCTCGACGAAGTCGACGCGGGCCGGCACCATGCCGTCCGCCCGGGTGGTGTGCACCGAGACGTGCTCCGGTCGCGCGCCGACCGTCACCGGCCCGTCCGGGGTCGCCGCCACGTTGATCGCCGCATCCGCGACGTAGAGCATGCCACCGCGCACGACGCCGGGCAGCAGGTTCATCGGCGGACTGCCCATGAACGCCGCCACGAAGGTGTTGGCCGGGCGGTTGTAGATGTCGTCGGTCGTGCCGACCTGCTGCACCTCGCCCCCGGACATGACGCACAGCCGATCCCCGAGCGTCATCGCCTCCACTTGGTCGTGGGTGACGTAGATCGACGTGACGGGCAGTTCCCGGTGCAGCCGCTTCAGATCACCGCGAACCTGGTTGCGCAGCTTCGCGTCGAGGTTGGACAGGGGTTCGTCGAGGAGGAATGCCTGCGGTTGACGCACCAGTGCCCGTCCCATCGCCACCCGCTGCCGCTGCCCGCCCGAGAGCTGGCCGGGCTTGCGGTCCAGCAGACTGCCGATCTCGAGCAGGTCGGCGGTCTCGCGGACGCGCCGCTCGATCTCGGCCCGCGGAGTCCGGCGCTGCCGCAGCCCATAGGACAGGTTGCGGTACACCGTCATGTGCGGATAGAGCGCGTAGTTCTGGAAGACCATCGCGATGTCGCGGTCGCCGGGCGCCAGACCGTTGACCACCGAGCCGCCGATCCGGATCTCTCCGGAGGTCGGCTTGTCCAGGCCGGCGAGGAGCCGCAACGCGGTGCTCTTGCCGCACCCCGACGGCCCCACCAAGATGAGGAACTCGCCGTCGCCCACGGTCAGGTTCAGGCCCTTGAGCGCGGTCACCCCGCCGGCGTACTGGCGGGTGACGTCGCGAAACTCGACTTCTGCCAACGTATTCCCCTCAACCCTTGATTCCGGTACTGGCGACCGACTGGACGAAGTAGCGCTGTGCGCCGATGAATACCAGCAGCATCGGCAACAGGCTCATCACGTTTGCCGCCATCAGCAACGGCCACTTGACGCGATGGGCACCCTGGAAGTAGCTCAGCCCCAAGGGAATCGTCATCTGATCCTGAGACGTGATGACGATGAGCGGCCACAGGAAGTCGTTCCACGAGGTCAGCACCGTCAACGCCGCCAGCGTGGACATGGCCGGCAGCGACAGCGGCAGCACGATCTTGAACAGCACCCCGAGGCGCGACGTGCCGTCCACCCGGGCGGCCTCCTCGAGCTCGACCGGCACCGTCTGGAAGAACTGACGAAGGAAGAAGATGCCGAACGCCGTCGCCAGGTTGGGCAGCATCAAGGCCCCGATGTGGTCGATGCCCAGACCCGCCCAGACGTTGTCCCCGAACCACTTCACGATCAGGAACACCGGGATCATCGTGACCTGGAACGGCACCATCAGGGTCGCCATCAACGTCACGAACAGTGCGCCGCGGCCGAGGAAGCGGATGCGGGCGAAGGCGTACCCCGCGAGACTGCAGACCACCAGATTGCTGATCAGCACCACCACGGTGACCATCGCGCTGTTGAGGAAGAAGTGGCCGAACGGCGCCGCCGCCCACGCCTCGGAGTAGTTCTCGAACCGTGGCCGCTCCGGCAGGAGCACCGGTGGAAAGTGGTTGGTCTCGCTCTCGGTCTGCAGCGAGGTGACCAGCATCCACAGCAGCGGCAGGATCAGGACGAACGTCATCGGGATCAGCACCAGGTGCCACGGGCTGAACGGCAACCTCAGCCGGCGGGGCGAGGCCGGCTCGTGCTGTGGCGCAGGTGTTTCGATGACGGGACGTTCGGTGGTCGTCATCAGTTCTGCACGTGCTTCCGTGCGAGCCGGAACTGGACGGCGGTGATCAGCAGGATGACGACGAACAATGCGTAGGCCATCGCGGCGGCGTACCCGGCGTCGAAGTGGACGAATGCGCGGTCCCACAGGTAGTAGACGATCACGGTGGTCGCCCGCAGCGGGCCACCGCGGGTGGTGGCATACACCTCGTCGAAGAGTTGCAGTGCGTTGATGGTCAACCACACCAGCAGGAACAGATTGGCCGGGCCGAGCAGTGGCACCGTGATCGTGCGGAAGCGGGTTGCGGCGCTGGCGCCGTCGATCATCGCCGCCTCGTGCAACTCGGGCGGAACACCTTGCAGCGCAGCCAGATACACGATCACCGAGAACCCCGTCCAGCCCCAGATCGTCATCGCCACGATGACGAACAGCGCCTGTGACGGCGAGGCGAGGAAGGGCTGAGACGAGATGCCGACGGCGTTGAGCCCGGCGTTGACCAGACCGTAGTCGCGGTCGGTCAACCACAGGAAGATGATGCCCTGCGAGATTGTCGAGACCGCCATCGTGATGTAGGCGGCGGTGCGGTACACCGAGATGAAGCGCACCGACCGGTTCATCGCCGCGGCGACGAAGAGCCCCACGAGCATCGTGCCGGGGACGAAGAGGGCGGTGTAGACGATCGTGTGCTTGATCGCCTCGACGAAGACCGGGTCCTCGGCGAGCTTGCGATAGTTGGCCAGCCCCACCCACGGCGTCTGCGGCCGCAACAGGTCGGACTGCTGAAACGACAACTGCAGCGACATCAGCACCGGCAGCAGGCCGAAGATGCCGATGAGCACCGCGGCGGGGCTCACCAGCGCCCACCCCGCCACCGTGTCGGTGCGGCCCAGTCGTCCCAGCAGTGACGGCATGCCCTCTCCCGTCCTACTTCTCGGCCAGGGCCGTGTCGGCGGCCTGCGCCGCGGCGTTCAGTGCGTCCGCAGGCTGCTGCTTGCCGAGCATGACCGACACGATGGCCTGCCCCAGCGCCTCGGACACGTCGGGATACTGGCTCACCGTAGGCCGCACCTTCTTCACGTTGTCGAGATTCTCGACGAAGGTCGACGTACCCGGCACGTTCTCGTTGAGCTTGGTCAACACCGACTGGTCCTGGCCCACCGACGTACGGATGGGTAGATCGCCCGTGCCAAGGGAGAACGCCTTCACCTGTTCGGGAGCCGAGAGCCACTTGACGAAGTCGATCGCGGCACGCTTCTTCGCGTCACCGTTGTCGAACACCACCCAGTTGTCCGGACCGGCGATCGTCTGGTGGCCGCCGCTGGACCCGGCGAACGTCGGCATCACCTGCACGCCATAGGAGATGTCCGACAGCTGACTCAAATCCCATGGGCCCGTGACCAACATCGCCACCTTGCCGCTGTTCATCAGCTTCGGCCCGTTCTCGTTGGTCGTGTCGAGGTAGACGGACTTGTCGTTCACGGCCATCTGCTGCAGCACGGTCAGCGCCTTGACACCCTCCGGGGAGTTGAACGCCGCCTTGGTGCTGTCGGAGTTCAGGATCTCGCCGCCGGCCTCCCAGAGCATCGGAAGGTAGTGCCACGTGGTGTCTTCGCTGCCGTCCGCCGGAATCAACCAGCCGTACTGGCCCTTGCTGGGGTCGGTGAGCTTGGCGGCGGCGGCCCGGAAGTCGTCCCACGTCCAGTCCTTGGTCGGCGGTGCCACACCCGCCTCGGCGAACAGCTTCTCGTTGTAGACGATCGCGAGGTTGTCCACCAGGGCAGGCACACCGACGACCTTCTCGCCGACCGTCGCGGCCTCACGTTCGGCCGGGTAGAAGTCGTCCCACTTCCAGTCGGGCTGCTTGACCTCGTCGGCCATGTCCACGACCTGGGGAATCTGGGCGATGTTGGGCGACCACGATCCGAACATGTAGGCCACGTCCGGCGCGCTGCCGCCGCGCACCGCCGTGAGCACCTTCTGCAGCACCAAGTCGTTGCTGGAGTACAGCTCGCTGACCTTCACGTCGGGATGGTCCTTGTTGTACTGGGCGATCAGGCCCTTGAACACCTCGCCCTCGGTGTCCTGATAGCCGTGCCACACCGCGATCTCGGTCGGACCCGACGGCGACGAGCCGCCGCCACCGCAGGCGGTGAGGACGAACGCCAGGATGGCGACCAACGCGATACGGAGCCGAGATCGGATCATTGGGACACTCCTTATTGGGTTCTCATGGCACGAGCGTGGTGCGGAGCGGTTCGGGCAGCAGATCACCGTGCGCGACGGTCAGGTCGTCGCACAGCTTCCAGATCTCGTCGACGGTCAACGTGGCCGAGGTGTTGGGGTCGACCATCGCGGCGGCTCGCACCAATCGCGGATCCCCGTCGACGGCGGCCCTGACGGCGAGCTCGACCGGGCCGAGGAAGTTGCGGTTGAGCGCGGCGCACTGCGGGGGCAGATCGCCCACCTTCGTCGGGTGGGCGCCGAGGGCGTCGAGCAGGGTAGGCACCTCGACGGCCAACCCGTTGGGCAGGTTGGTGATCAGGCCGTCGTTGACGACGTTGGCCGAGATGACCCGTGGCTCGCCCGTCTCGAAGGAGTGAATCACCTGGGGTGCGTACTCCGTGGATTCGGTGTCGATGCCCAACGTCGAGTTCCCGGCCAATTCGGACCGCACCCTGGCGTATTCGGCCAGGTTGGCCTCGCTGATGCGGACGTACGCGCCGACGTCGAGACGCAGCCGATCCACCTCGTCGGGGTGGTGCAGGTACCACGGGACGTACTCGCTGGAGTGCTCGCTGGTCTCGGTGGGGTAGTAGCCCAGCCGACGGTACATGTCGACCCGGACCCGACGTCGCAATTCGGAATCGGCCGAAATCCGTTGATCGAGAATCGGATACAGACTCTGGCCGCCACGTTCCCAGCGCAACACCCATGCCTGGTGGTTGACGCCGGCCGACCAGTACGACACCTCGTCGAACGGCACGTCGACGATCTCGCACAGTCCCCGCATCGTCCAATACACCGAGTGGCAGAGGCCCAAGACCTTCAGCTGTGGTGCCACGTGTCGCAGGTAGGTCACGTTCATGGCCATCGGGTTGGTGTAGTTCAGCAGCCACGCGTCGGGGCAGACCGCCAGCATGTCCTCGGCGATGCCGGCCAGCACGGGGAAGGTGCGCAACCCTCGGAAGATACCACCGATGCCGATGGTGTCGCCGATGGTTTGGTGCAGTGCGTACTTCTCCGGAATGTCGAAGTCCCGCACGGTCGCAGCGTGCATGCCGACCTGGATGACGTTGATGACGTAGTCCGCACCGGCCAGCGCCCGGCGTCGGTCGGCGATCGCCACCACCTCCGGCTGCGCGCCGGCGGCCGCGGCGGTCGCATGGGCGATGGCCTCGGCGGTCTCGAGGCGCTCGGCGTCGATGTCGTGCAGGACGACCCGAACCGAACCCAATTCGGAAAAGGAGAAGACGTCACCCAAGAGCTCGCGGGTGAACTCGACGCTGCCGGCGCCGACGATGACGATGGTGGGCTTCATGCCCGTTCCGTCTGAGCCGTCGGTTCCAGCACCGCTGCCGTCGGCGCCTCACCGCGCCGCTCGTCGGCGTAGACCATGAGCGTCGATCCGACCAGCGCCAGCACGATTCCGATCGCCCCGTACGGCGTCGGCAACGTCTGGTAGGCCACCAGCGAGATGATCACCGTCAGCGCGGGCGCCAGCGCGTTGGTGGTCGGCGCGACGATCGAGGCCTTGCCACGGGCGAGCGCCATCACCAGGAACAGCGCGCCGATCGCGTTGAGGATCTGCGTGCCCGCCGCCAAAGCCGGCGCCTGCCAAGGGAAGTCGGTGGGAATGCCACCGAGTGACAGCAAGGCGACCGGGATCAGGAGCAGTCCGCTGATGGTCATCCAGCCGAACGTCGTCGCCTCGTTGACGCCGATGGTCGCGGTCTTGCGCATGAAGTAGGCCTGCACGCCCCACGCCACGCAGATCACGATGGCCAGCAACAGCCACGGGCCCGACGAGCCCTCGGAGTCACCACCGGTGATGGTGAAGAGCACGATCGCCGCGAGTGCCATCACGAGACCTACGCTGGCCAACACGGGAATGCGCTCGCGCAGCAGCACCATCGCCATCACCACGGTGATGGCCGGGGAGATCGAGATGATCGGGAAGATCAGGTAGGCGGGGCCCATGGTGAGGGCCTGGAAGAGCGCGAGCTGACCGCCCGCACCGGTGAGGCCGATCAGCAGGCCGTAGATCGTGGCGGCCGGACGTCGGTCCCACCGCTGGCCGCGCAGGATGACGGCGGCGGGGATGATCATCGTCAACGCCCAGATGGAGTAGATCATCTCGTCGGGATAGCCGTACTTCGTCGCGGGGAGCGCGGAGAAGGCGCCCCACACGCCCCAGAAGATGATGAGCAGCGTGGCGTAGAAGATCCAGCCGCGGGTGCGCTTGGTGGTGTCGGTCATGATGTCTTCACCTCGTCGAAAGTGGTTGCGTTGTGCGCCAGTCGACCAACCGCATCGTCAGTCAACGGTCGCCCCCGGTGCTTGGCGGCGTACAGGGCGGCGCCCAGTGCCGGATCCAGTAGCGGACGTCGCAGGTCGTAGTCGGCCTGCTGGCCCTTGAGTGCGTCGACGAACAGGGTGCGGAAGTCCTCGTCGGAGAACATTCCGCCCGAGTACGACACCGGCACGGTCTCCTCGTCGGTGAAGCCGACCAGGGTTCGGGTGGTGTCGACGAGGACGACGAGTTCGGCGACGGCGTCGACGAGGATGCGGGCGGCCACCGCGTCCTTCTCGTGGGCGGCCTGACAGACCGTCGTCGCGAGTGCCGCGATCGACGTGCGGTTGCCGCCCCAGGTGTCGATGACCAGGCTCACCAGGTCGAGGTCGCCGGCGAGGTCGAGACGTTCGGTGAGCAGGGTGTAGAGCGGACCACGGCTCAGTCGCCCGTCACTCATCCGGCTGAACGCGTTCAGCCCCTGCGTGGCAACCCAATACGCCGAACCCTCGTCGCCGAACAGCTCACCCCAGCCGCCGACGCGGTGACCCGTGCCCTGGCGTTCCCCGTACGTCATCGACCCGGTGCCGCTGATGACGTTGATGCCGTCCTCGCCGGCCAACGAGCCGGCCCATCCGCACACCATGTCGTTGTCGCAGCTGTAGCGGTCGTGGCCGAGGACAAGGCCGGGCACGGCGTCGAGCTTCTCGACGTCGGCACTGGCCTCGCCGTAGCCGGGTAGCCCGAAGAAGGCGGCCGTGATGTCCGACGTCTGGATGCCCGCCTGCGCGCAGACATCGGTGATGCCCTGCGCCAGAGCGCCTTCCACGACGTCGAAGTTGGAGTTGAAGTAGTAGGACGGCGGAGCGGTGGCACGTGCCAGGATCCGGCCGTCATCGTCGACGAGGGCGAAGGCAGTCTTGGAACCTCCGCCGTCGACGCCGAGGTAGTTAGGCATGGACGTCCCCGTTCGTCATCGGATGGATGGTGACGCCCTTGACGACGCGGCTGACCTCGCCGGAGGGGAACGGGTTGTCCGGAGTCTTGCGGTATTCCAGCGACGTGAACAGCGCCACGTACTGTGCGAACACCAGATAGGGCAGCGCGACCACGGCGTCGTCGAGACCAACGAGCCCCGGAAGTACCAGGGCCGGGCCGAGTTCGGCCGGAATGGGTTCGGTGGTCAGCACCGTGACCGCGTCCTGGCCCAGCTGGGCGCGGATCTCGGCGATGATGTCGAGGTCGTAGAGGCGGGTGTGCGGATCGGTCGAGACGTACACCACCACCAGCGTGTCGGCGTCCAGGACGGACTTGGGACCGTGGCGGAAACCCAGGGGTGAGTCGAAGTACGTCACGACCTCGCCGGCGGTCAGCTCCAGTAGCTTGAGGGCGGACTCCCTGGCGAGGCCCTCCAGCGGACCGCTGCCGAGGTAGACGAACCTCTGCTTCTTGCTCTGCGCCAGCGCGCGAACGTCGCGCTGGGAATCGATCAGCTGCTGGGCTGCCGCGGCAAGGGCATCCACGTCACCGGGTGAGGCCGGGCCGAGCATCAGCAAGCAGGACAACAACATCGACGTCAAACTCGACGTCATCGCAAAGCCGACGTCGTTGGTGCGCTCGGGCATGTACACCACCAGCGACTTCTCCCGGCCGGTGTGCTCGCGCCCCAGTTTGCCCTCGCGGTCGCAGGTCAGCACCAGATGCCAGACATCGTCGACCAGTTCGTCGGCCAACGCGGTGGTCGCAAGGCTCTCGGGACTGTTGCCCGATCGACCGAACGACACCATCAGAGTGGGGGTTTCGCGTTCGAGGAAGTCCAGCGGGCCGGCGACGATGTCGGTGGTCGCGATGGCGTCCACGCGGCGCTTCAGGTGGCGACGCAAGGCGGGCGCGGCGATCTCACCGGCGAACGCCGAGCTGCCTGCGCCGGTCAACACGATTCGCAGGTCTGGCTTCGCGAGGAGCTCGCCGAGGAAGGCGTCGGCCTGCTCGTCGGTGCGCCCCGCAACCTCACGCCAGGCGTCCGGCTGTTGGGCGATTTCGAGAATGGTCGAGCCGCCGTCTTCTTGGGCGGGGATGGTCGTCATAGGGCTGCTCCTGAGGTCAGGCACGCGCGTGCGTACGGTCGGATGGCGTCGCGGATCCGGTCGATCACCAGAGCCTGCGGGGTGGGTTCGAGGTGGCCGGCACGAATGCGCTCGTACTGGCCGGGCAGGAATTGACTGATCAGGGGCAGGGGCACGCCCGTGCGGTCGAGGTTCTCCAGGAGGGTGCGCCGGGCCGCGTCCACTTCGGGGTCGGCCCAGTAGTAGCGCAGGCGATCGCTGTAGCTGTAGCGCCGGGCCGTGCGCTGCGCTTGGGGCGGGCCGCCGTAGTAGCCCTCCCAGTACTTGGGCTCGGCCAGCATCCTGCGCTCGAGGACTTCGACCAGGTTCGACCGCGAGGTCCGCGGCACCAGCTCCCCCTCGATCGTCGCCAGCGCGAACAACGCCTCGCGCATCGCGAAGGTCAGGCCGGGTCCCACCTTCAGGATCGCCCAGTGGTCCTCGACCAGTTCCCGAAGTCGTTCGGGCCGTTGGTAATCGGTGGAATGCGCCTCGAAGACGAGGTTCGCCTCTGCGTCGAGGACGCTCCGCAGTTCGACGGTGGCCTCGCGCCGGTAGTCGAACACGTTGACGTGGTCGAATTCGACGCCGGGTTGCACCACCAGGGCGACGACTCGAGGCCACACGTCGTCCAGTCCGGCCGCGGCGAAGGCCGAGCGATGCGCGTCGATCGTGGCCCTCGCGCGGCTCGCCGGAGTTGGCACGAGGTGGTCGAGCGTCTCGTGGGCGCCGCCCGGGACGGGCACCTCGGTGCCGATGACGTACGTCGGTCCCGGCGACCCCGCCTGGTGCGCAACGTCTTCGGCGACGCGCATGAGCCGCGCCGACCGTGCGGCGACGACGTCGTCGGACAGCACGTCGGGGTCGTCCGCGCACGACATGCTGCAGTCCAAGTGGATCTTGGTGTACCCCGCCTCGACGTACGCCGCGATCAGCACGTCCGCCTTGGCCATTGCCGCAGCGGAGTCTTCGTTCTGCCAACGGTTGGGCCCCAGGTGGTCCCCACCGAGAACGACGCGGTCCCTGGCGAAGCCGGTGTCGTCGGCAATGCGCAGCACCAGATCGCGGAACTCGGCGGGACGCAGCCCGGTGTAGCCGCCGTACTGGTCGACCTGGTTGGACGTAGCCTCGATCAGCACGTAGCCGCCGTCTTCGGCGGCCTGCGTCATCGCGGCCTGCACCACGGTCGGGTGAGCCGAGCACACGGAGTAGATGCCGACCGGGCGGCCGGCCTTGTGCGCGGCGACGGTCTCGGCGAGCCAGTCGACGCGTCGTAGCGTGCCGGTCATCGGGTACTCCCGTTCGCCACGGGTCGCGGCACGACCGCGTCGCAAAGTTCGGCCACCGCGTCCGCGATGGCGGTGCGGGCGGCGGTCAGCGCGCGCCGGGGATCACTCGCGGTGGGATTGGTCACGAGTGAGTCCCGCAGCGCCGAGGTGTAGGCGACGTTGAGCGCCGTGCCCACGTTGACCTTGCGGATGCCCGCGGCGACGGCGAGGCGGAGCTGGTCGTCGGGAACTCCGGAGGAGCCGTGCAGCACCAGGGGTACGGGGACGGCGGCGGCGAGCCGACCGATGAGGTCGACGTCGAGCGCGGCGTCGCGGGTGGTCATCGCGTGGGAGCTGCCGACGGCGACGGCGAGACCGTCCACTCCGGTGGCGGCCGTGAAGGACGCGGCCTCCGCGGGATCGGTGCGCACTCCGAAGTCGTGCGCCCCGCCCTTGCCGCCAATCTCGCCGAGTTCGGCCTCGACCCACAGACCGGCACGGTGGCCGCGGTCGGCGAACGCGCGGGTCAGGTCGACGTTGTCGGCGTAGGGCAGGTGGGCGGCGTCGATCATGATCGAGGTGACGCCGAGGTCGGGCGCGGAGGCGAGGGCCTCTTCGATGAGCGCGACGTCGGTGACGTGGTCGAGGTGGATGGCCAGTGGCGCCGACGACTGCGCGGCGATTCCCGCACAGGCCGAGACCAGTGGGGCCAGCCGGCCGCCGTGGAAGCGGATGGTGTTCTCGCTGAACTGGAACAAGACTGGCGTACCGGCGCGTTCGGCCCCCTCGGCGATGCCCTCGGCGTGCTCGAGGGTGACGACGTTGAACGCCAGGACGGCGGTCCCGTCGCCCACGGCCGAGCTGATGAGGTCGGCGGTGGCGGTCAGGCTCACGAGCTCACTCGGAGGTGGGGGTGTGACGTGGGGAACATCTATCGATCATGAGAAGCTCGCTCAAAGCGCGCAATGCAAGCGGGCAAAACGGTCAGTAAAAGTGATCGTCGCGGCCCCGTCCCGAGGAGAGTTCAGCGATGTCGATCAAGCGCACGGACCGGATGCGCGAGGTGTTGTCCCTTCTTCGTGACCGCGGGGAGGTGGCGTCGCAGGTGCTGTGCAGCGAGCTGAAGGTGTCGGTGGCGACGTTGCGGCGCGACCTCAACGAACTCGAGGAACAGGGGTTGCTGGTTCGCACCCACGGCGGCGCGCGGGCTCTCGACCCGAGTGGCAGTGAGATCCCCGTGCGGCTCCGGGACCACCGCATGGTCGCCGTGAAACGCCGAATCGCCCAGCGCGCAGCCGCTTTGATACCGGCGGGCCCGCAGGCCGTCGCACTCACCGGTGGCATCACGACCGGCGAGGTGGCGAGATCGCTCAAGGGCCGCCCGAACATGACCGTCGTCACCAACTCGCTGACGATTGCCGCCGACTGCGCAGTCGACGCGCACATGAAGGTGATCGCGACCGGTGGCCTGGTGCGCGCCAACACCCTCGAGGCCGTCGGCCCCATGTCGGAGCACGCATTCCAGGTGATCACCGTCGGGACGGCCGTCCTCGGCGCCGACGGCATGTCCGCCGAGATCGGCGCCACCACCTACGACGAGGCCGAGGCGCGTACCGCGATCGCGATGGCGGCGAACGCGCAACGCGTCGTCGTCGCCGTCGACGGATCGAAGATCGGAAAGGTGACGCTGGCGAAGATGGTGCCGCTCAGCGACATTCACCACCTGGTCACCGACTCGACGGCCAATCCTCACCAGCTCGAACGCATCGCCGCAGCGGGCGTGCACGTTCACGTCGTGGCGGTCGACGACGACGCGTGAGGCCTAGGGCGTCGTCAGCAGACCCGAGTCGCGGATGGCCTCGGCCAGCGGTTCCAAGACGGCGGGGTCATAGGGCGGCGGCAGGTAGATGATCGCGAGGTCAAGACCCTCGGCGCCCAGTGCGACGCAATCCTCCACCAGGGCTTGGTAATTGCGGTCCTCGCCGAGGCGGACGTGCGCGGAAAGAGTGATCTCCTTGGGGTTGCGGCCGATGTCGTTGCAGCGGGCGCGTAGGACGTTGCGCTTCTGGGCGAACTCTGCGGGCGTGCCGCCGACGAAGTTCCAGTGGTCGGCGTACTTGGCGGTCAGCGGAAGGGTGCGCTTCTCGCCGCTGCCGCCGATGCAGATCGGGGGGTGCGGCTGCTGCGGGCCCTTCGGCTCGTTGCGGGCGTCCTTGAGCTGGTAGTACTTGCCGTCGAAGGTGGTGGACTCCTTGGTGAGAAGGCTGGTGAGCACCTCGCAGGCCTCCTCGAAGCGGTCGAAGCGCTCCTTGATGGTGCCCAGCTCGATGCCGTAGGCGCCGGACTCCTCTTCGTTCCAGCCGGCACCGATGCCTAGCTCGAGGCGTCCGTTGGAGATGACGTCGAGGGCCGAGGCCATGTTGGCCAGGACGGCGGGATGCCGGTAGTGGATGCCGGTGACCAGCACGCCGACCCGTAGCCGCTTGGTGGCCTGCGCCAACGCGGTCAGGGTGATCCAGCCCTCCAGGCAGGGACCGCTGGAGTCGGAGAAGATCGGATAGAAGTGGTCGAAGGTCCAGCCGGACTCGAACACGTCGATGTCGTCGGCGGCCTGCCAGATCGGCAGCATCTCCGACCACGTGGTGTTTTGGGGGGATGTCTTGAAGGCGAATCGCACTCGATCAAGCCTAGACCCGGAACCTGGCACGCGTCGACGAGTTTGTCCGCCGGCGCGAGTCGGTATGGGCATGAACGAGATGACGCCCCTGGTGGCGAAGGCCTGTGCACGGACCTCCGATGTCCTCGCGGGCGTGACCGACGACCAGCTCGACGGAGCCACTCCGTGCGAGAAACTCTCCTTGCGTGAGGTGGTGGCGCACCTCGGCGGACTGGGCGTGGCGTTCGCCGCCGCGGCGCGCAAGGACCTCGGCGAACTGACCGACAGCCCGCCCGGCGCGGCGGCCTTCGAGCTGGACGCCGACTGGCGAACCCGCTACCCCGACAATCTGGCCGCGCTGGCCGACGCGTGGCGGGAGCCCGACGCCTGGGACGGCATGACCCGAGTGGGCGGAGTCGACCTGCCCGGCGGGGTGTGCGGAATGGTCGGCCTGACCGAGGTCGTGGTGCACGGGTGGGACGTGGCCGTGGCGTCCGGACAGGCCTACGAGATCGACGACGACGTGGCCGAGGCGGTGCGCGCGCACCTGGCGAGCTTCACCGCCGACGGGCCGGTGGAGGGACTCTTCGACGCCGCCGTCGAGATCGACTCGTCGGCAACGACATTGGACCGTGCGATCGCGCTGAGCGGTCGCGATCCGCGGGTGTGGGCCTAGGCGCGCTCCGGAGCGACGGCGTGATGCACGTGCGGACTTGATAGCGCCGGCGATATGGAACGGCTCGGGGTGTCAGCTGGGCGCGACGAGCGACGTCAATTCTGTTCCGTCGTCGGACAGTTGGACGAGTGATGTGTCGATCCGCCAGACGTGGCGGAGCGAGCCGAACGGAGATTGGATCGACCAGAGGACGTCGCACGTCGCGAGGTCCACGGCTTTCGTTACGAGTCCCACGTTCGGGGTATTGGATTGGAAGATGGCCACCTTGCCGTCAGTGGCAAGGTAATTCGCCAACGTGACCTTGCAGGCTTTCCCCTCCGAGCCAGTAGCAAGGTCGTATCGCTGCGGATCGTGGTCGAACGACTGCCCACCGGCGAACAGCGTGGTTCCAATGAGGAGCACGGGATCGCCGTTCTCGAACCGTGAGATGTTGGCTAGTTCGTGGCCAGCGGGGCTGTAGACAGTTGACTCGACGATCGGGATGTCCATCGAGCTGGTAGAGAGGAAGCCCGAACCGTCGGCGCGCCCCATTTTGTTGCCGGCGATATCGAAGAATTCAACACCAACTGGCATGGAAGTCGATTGCGGCTCAACGACTTCGACCGCGAATCCGCCTGGGTACACCACGGCCGATGCCCAGCTCAGGCCTGGGTCGAGTTCCGGTGTGACGACCTTGCCGTCTGCGAGCGAAAAGACCGTGGTTTCGTCCCCACCGGCGGCTTGGGTCGCCAGATTCTGCGGCGCGACGTTGGTCGCTCGTGACGGCCTCGTGGTCACCTGCCCCTTTCCGGGCACGAACCACGTCGTTGCGGCGCGCGGGCCAATCCCGAATACACCCTGCCCAGTCGTCTGGGCCACCGCATACGAACCAGCCTGGACGACGTGAAGGGCGCCGGACGACGTTCGAAGATCGGTTGGGCCGGTGAAGGTCACGAGACCCGAGCGAGTGTCCACGACCCAAGCAGTTCCGCCCTGGTCGCCGTCGCGAAGGCACACTATGGCCTCGGGTCCATTGAGGAAGCACTCAGGCGAGAACATCGCGGCGTCGAGTCTGACCGGCGCGAACACACGTTCGCCCGTGAGCGCGTCGACGCCGACCAGCCACCATTGACTGCCCGCCGCGTCGGGAGTCCGTGCGATGAGGAACCCACGAGAGCCCTGGTCGCCGACGAAGGGTTGTGACCAGATGGGGTCGGCGCTCGAGGCGAATGTACTTGCGGGCGGTAGACCGACGTCTCCGATGCGTGCCGTCCACCCTGCAACGGGTCGCACGTCCATACGTGAGGCGAGGAACGTCTGAGGTGGCGGCGTCCAGTTCGAATCCCTCGTCGCGCCGAGGGACTCATCGCCGTCGTACTTGCCGGAGACGACGTAGACGGCAATCGCGGCGACGAGCCCCACCAGCGCCACGACTGCCACCAGGATGAGCGCACGATTCCGCCGCCGCGACGGGGGCCCGGATGGTGGAGCGGGAGGTAGCGGAGCAGGTGGCGGCGCGTAGTTCCAGGTCACGTCAGTCGTCGTCCTGGTAGCGAGTCGCAAAGACGCGTGCCTTCTCCGCCAGGACGTCGGCGGGCGCTGGCAGCCCAAGTTCCCGCTCGAGAAGTCCACGCGTGGCAGCCGGGTCGTGGCCGAGTTGCTGCATGAACGCCGCGGTAAACGAATGCTGAGCCGCCAGCGCCTGCTTGCGCGCGAGTGTCGCCAAGACGACGATCTCGTCGGCCAGCTGAGCCTCGCTCCACTCCGCGACGGAGTGCGCCAACTCAACAGTCACGATCCGCCCGCTCAACAGCGCTGTGGTCGAGACCGTGGCCTGGGGATTGGACACCGTCACGAGAAGGGTGTCGACCTCGTCGATCTCACGTGAGAAGTCGGGATCGTCGTCCTGAGGGACGGCTTCCGCGTAGTCGCCGTCGAGTTCGTCGCCATCCCATCCCGGCCCGAAGCTCGATGTCTGGTCAGACATCGGCGAGCCTCAGTCGACGTTCGTACTCACACATTGAATACCTCGCCGATGGACCGGCCTTCGCGGTAGTCGACGTCGTTGTAGTTGACCGCCGCGACGTCGAGCTTCTCCTTGAACTCGGTCGACACCGTGTAGAGGGTGTCACCGGCATCCCTTCGAGCGGTCTCGCCCTCGGACATCGCTTGGCTGGTGGCATAACACACCAGTCCGTGGGTTTCCTCAATCTTGGCGGCGACGTCGGCGGTCTCTCGATTGGCGCCCACGATCTTGTTGGCCGCGGTCTCTTGAAAACCGCCCAGTTCGGTCAGGTGGTCGGTGACGACCTTGAGGTTGAATTCCAGATCAGACACGTGTGTCCTCAGTCGTTGAGCGTGGTGGTCACGGATGTGGGGGTGCCGGCGCGTCGTACGGCGTAGCCGGTGGCCCGGTCGGCGGTGGTGTCATTGGCTTGACGGGCGTGAATTTCGTCGTCGGATGAAGTCGAGAAGGGAGATTGGCCTGCCGATCCTGTTCGGGTACGGCGAACCTTGGCTCTCCGGACGTGTCCTTCTTGGCTGCGGCATACGTCTCGGCAGCCGTTCCGATCTTGCGCGAGTTCTCCAACGCATTGTGCGCAAGCACCATCATCGTCATGTTCGTGGTGCCCATTGCGGCGGCGACGGCGGCGGAATCTGCGGCGAGCTTGGCCGTATTGAGACCGGGCACGAGCAGCATCCACGAGGTGGCCAAACCGTAGTCGTAGAGCCCTTGAGACGCGGTGTCGAGTGTGTTGCGGGCGCGGACGACTTGTTCCGCCTCCGTGTCGAGAACCCTGCCCACCTCGGCATCGGCAACGGACATCTTCGACACCATCCTGCGGTGAGCCTTGCTCAGTTCGTCGTACTTGGTCGCGGCCGCGCCGTCCCACACATCGGGGTTGACTTCAGCATTGATAAGGGTCTCGACGGCCTCCTCCAGCTTCACCGCGGACGCGCTGTATCCGGACCCGCCGTGTGGATCGCCCGATCCGGTGAGCTTCTTCTCGCCTTCGATCGCCAGCTGCGCAGCCGATAGGATTGGCGAATCCGCCAGTTTGCCGACGGAACCCAGATATTTTGCGGGGACACGCCCGATCTCGACGCCGAGAGCGCCCGCACCCTCGATCACGTCGTTCGCATCGCCGAGGAGTTTCCGACCATCGGTGAGTACGCCGTGCACGTCGCCGGTGGCGAGGTCGCCCAAGAGCGCTGGCACGTCTTCGACGCCGCTTCTGATGCCGTTGCCGAGATTGAACAGCTTCTCCAGAATGCTCACGCAGATCCCCCTTGACGTCAGCCTAACAATCCGTCGACCACTCCCAAGGCACATCTTTCCGGCGCCCACCAGGGGTATTGAACGCCCTCATTCGCGGGCACACTGGAACCGTGGACCCCGTCACGGCGCTGCGCCAGATCGCCTACTACAAGGACCGTGCCCGCGAGGACTCTCGCCGGGTGATGGCCTACCGCAACGCCGCCGACGTCGTCGAGCGCCTCGACGACGCGCAGCGCGAGAAGCACGGCGCGGCCAACAGCTGGCAGTCGCTGCCCGGGGTCGGTCCGAAGACCGCCGCGGTCATCGCGCAGGCCTGGGCCGGTCGCGAACCCGACGTCTTGGCCGAATTGCGGTCCAATGCAAAGGATCTCGGTGGCGGAGAGATACGCGCGGCGCTCAAGGGCGACCTGCATCTGCACTCGAACTGGTCGGACGGGTCGGCACCGATCTCGGAGATGATGGCCGCCGCCAAGGCGCTCGGCCACGAATACTGCGCACTCACCGACCATTCTCCCCGCCTGACCGTCGCCAACGGCCTGTCAGCGGACCGGCTGCGTGAGCAGCTCGACGTCATCGACGAACTGCGAGAGACGTTCGCGCCCATGAGGATTCTGACCGGCATCGAGGTCGACATCCTCGACGACGGCAGCCTCGACCAGGAGGACGAGTTGCTCGACCGGCTCGACGTCGTCGTGGCCAGCGTGCACTCGAAGCTCAAGATGGACTCCGCGGCGATGACTCGCCGGATGGTGCGCGCTGTCTCCGAGGGCAAGGCCGACGTGCTGGGTCACTGCACCGGCCGACTCGTCGAGGGCAATCGGGGCGTCCGACCCGAGAGCAGCTTCGACGCCGAGAAGGTGTTCACCGCCTGCCGCGACCACGGCACCGCCGTCGAGATCAACTCCCGCCCCGAACGTCGGGACCCGCCCACGCGGTTGCTCGCGATGGCGTTGGAGATCGGCTGCGACTTCTCCATCGACACCGACGCCCACGCGCCCGGGCAGCTGGACTTCCTCGGCTACGGAGCCCAACGGGCCCTGGACAACGGCGTTCCCGTCGACCGCATCGTCAACACCTGGCCGGTGGACAAGCTGTTGGCTTGGACGGCATCGAGCTAGTCCGGCAGCATTGGCATTTCGAGTCCCGGATCCCGGCCGAGGAGCACACCTCGCGTCACCGACGCGTTGCCGAACCGCTGACGCACCTGGTCCATCGCCGAGTCGACGGCCAGCAGGTCCGCCGCCGACCCCGTCGGCCGACGCCCGTCACCCGAGGAGTCGAACGGCAACTCCAACTGCTGGGCGCCCTCGCGGTCGATGTTCGACACCGCGAACCCCACCAACGTCAACCCCCGCTCGGCGATCAACGGACCGGCTGAAGCCACCAATCCCCTTGCCGCGCCCAGGATGACGTCCATCGACGCGGTAGCTCGGGGCAGCGTGCGCGATCGGGTCGCGCGGCTGAAGTCGTCGAACCTCAGACGCAGCACGACCGTCCTACCGGTGCGATCGGACTTGCGCATCCGACGCGTGATCCTGTCGACCAGGTTCACCACGACGGCGTCGACCTCGCTGTCGGACATGGTGTTTCCGGCACGACCCAGGGCGCGCTGGGCACCCACCGAATGGCGCCGTACCCCGGTGACGACGCGTCGCCGGTCGATGTTGCGTGACAGCGCGAACAACTGACGGCCCATGCCGCCGCCGACGATCGAGCCAAGCATCGTCTCGCTGAGCTCGGCCACCTCCGCGACGGTGTGAATCCCGTGCGCATGCAGTTTGTCGGCGGTCTTGGCGCCCACGCCCCAGAGTCGTCGTACCGGCAGCGGATGCAGGAACGCGAGCTCGCGATCGGGCGGCACCAGGAGCAGTCCGTCGGGCTTGGCCTCCTGGCTGGCGACCTTGGCGAGGAACTTGGTGCGGGCGATGCCGACGGTGATGGGCAGCCCGACGCGGTCGCGGACGTCATCGCGCAGTCGCGCACCGATCTGCACCGGCGTTCCCGAGACCCGTGCCAGTCCGCCGACGTCGATGAACGCCTCGTCCACCGACAGCGGCTCGACGAGCGGGCTGGTGTCGTGGAACACCTCGAACACCGCCGAGCTGGCGTCGGAGTAGGCCGCCATCCGCGGCGGCACCACGATCGCGTGCGGGCACAACTGCAGCGCCTGCCGCCCACCCATCGCCGTACGCACCCCGTACGCCTTGGCTTCATAGCTCGCCGCCAGCACCACCCCACCACCGACGATCACCGGCTTGCCGCGTAGCGCCGGATCGTCGCGTTGCTCCACCGAGGCGTAGAACGAGTCCAGGTCGGCATGCAGGATGGTCGCCTGCCCGGACTGCACCACCTTGGACACGAACACATGTTCGCATCGGACTCCGACGGGCGCTAGGGGGTGTCGCCGTAGATGCTGGTCAGCCAGATGTGCACCAACGTGTCCAGGACCCGATCGATCGGCACGGACGGCACCTCCGCACCGAACGTGGTGAGCATGACCTTCTCGTTGAGCAGGTTGAGCGCCGTCGCCAGGTCGGTGGACGGCACGGTGTCCGGGGCGGCGCCCCTGGCTCGCTCCGCGTCGATGATCGCCGCGCCGTGGGCCACCCACTTCTGCATGAAGGTCGACCACAACGCACCGATGTCTGCGTGGGTCCTGGACTGCGCGGCGGCCAACGACACCGCCCGGTGAAGGCCGAAGGTACGGACGAAGATCTCGATGCCGTCGTGCCACAAGGCCTTGGCCTCGGCCGGTGGGTTGGCGGTCAGGGCGTCCAGTGCCGAATCGGCCTCGACGACCACCCGGTTGAGCAGCGACACCAGGACGGCTTCCTTGGACGCAAAGTAGAAGTAGAACGTCGGCCGCGAGAGGCCCGCGCCCTTGGCGAGGTCGTCGACGGAGACGTCGGCGAAGTTCTTGTCTTCGAGCAGGCGCTCGGCGGTGGCGAGAATCGCTGCCTCGCGCTCGTCACCCGAAGGCCGCGTCGAACGACGGCCGCGCCCGGTGCGAGTCGTGCTGGCGGTGGTCATGACAGCGACTTTACTCGATGTCGAAATATTCGACTAACTGTTGACCGATTCGACACACCGTTGATAACGTGACGCCATGATCGAACACCTCGACGTCCTCATCGTCGGCGCCGGCATCTCCGGCATCAGCGCGGCCTGGCATCTGCAGGACCGCTCGCCGTCGAAGACCTACGCCATCCTCGAGCGCCGCGAGAACATGGGCGGCACCTGGGATCTCTTCAAGTATCCCGGCATCCGCTCCGACTCGGACATGTTCACCCTCGGCTTCCGCTTCAAGCCGTGGACGTCGGCCAAGGCGATCGCGGACGGTCCGTCGATCCTGTCCTACATCAAGGAAGCCGCCGCCGAGAACGGCATCGACAAGAACATCCGCTACAACCACCGCGTCGTCGCCGCCGACTGGTCCGACGCCGAGAACCGGTGGACCGTCACCGTCGACACCGGTGACGACGAAATCACCATGACGTGCTCATTCTTCTTCGCCACCACCGGCTACTACAACTACGACGAGGGCTACTCGCCGACGTTCCCGGGGTCCGAGGACTTCGCAGGCACGATCGTGCACCCCCAGCACTGGCCCGAGGATCTCGACTACACGGGCAAGAAGGTCGTCGTCATCGGCAGTGGCGCAACGGCGATCACGCTCATCCCCGCATTGGTCAACAGCGGCGCCGGACACGTCACGATGCTGCAGCGTTCGCCGTCCTACGTCGGCTCGCTGCCCGACGTCGACCCGGTGGCCGTCGCCGCCAACAAATACCTCCCGGAGAATCTGGCCCACGTGGTCAACCGCTGGAAGGCGATCCTGTTCAGCACCTTCCAGTACCAGTTGGCGCGCAAGTTCCCGAACTACATGCGCAAGACGCTGATGACCATGGCCAAGCGCCGGCTCCCCGAGGGCTACGACGTCGAGAAGCACTTCGGGCCCAGCTACAACCCGTGGGATCAGCGACTGTGCTTGGCGCCCAACGGCGATCTGTTCAAGACGATCCGCAAGGGCAACGCCGACGTCGTCACCGACACCATCGACACCTTCGTCCCCGAGGGCATCAAGCTGACCTCGGGGCAAGTGCTCGACGCCGACATCATCGTCACCGCAACGGGTTTGAACATGCAGCTGCTCGGTGGCCTCAAGCCCACCCTGAACGGCGAGCCCATCGACCTGACGTCGCTGATGACGTACAAGGGCCTGATGTTCTCCGGCATTCCCAACTTCGCCATCACCTTCGGGTACACCAACGCGTCGTGGACGCTCAAGGCCGACCTGGTCTCCGAATTCGTCTGCCGGGTCCTGAACTACATGGACGACAACGGCTTCGACCGCGTCGTCCCCGAACACCCCGGCGCGTCGGTCGGCGAACTGCCCTTCATGGACTTCGCGCCCGGCTACTTCCTCCGCTCGATCGACCAGCTGCCGAAGTCGGGCTCGCGGGCACCGTGGCGGCTCAAGCAGAACTATCTGCTGGACTTGCGACTCATCCGCCAAGGCAAGGTCGACGACGAGGCCCTGCACTTCACCAAGCACCGCGCGGCCGTCAACGCCTGACCCGACCGACTCCGCCGAGCGCACGCTCGTTGGACGTAAACCCCAAGGTGGGGCCGCCAACAAGCGTGCGTTCGGCGTTCGGGGGTCAGGCGGGGACGACCACTATGCCGTCGTCGTCGCAGTAGGCGATCTCGCCCGGGGTGAACGTCACCCCGCCGAAGGTCACCGGCACGTCGCGCTGGCCTTCGCCGGTCTTGGTTCCCTTGCGAGGGTTGGTCCCCAGCGCCTTGACGCCCAGATTCATCGTGCGCAGCGCGGCGGCGTCGCGAACCGCCCCGTGCACGATCACCCCCGCCCAGCCGTTGTCGACGGCGAGACCGGCGATGACGTCGCCCACTAGGGCCGTGTGCAGCGACCCCTCGCCGTCCACCACCAGAACACCGCCGTGCCCCGGCTCGGACAGCATCGACTTCAGCAACGCGTTGTCCTGAAAGCACCGCACGGTGCTGATGGGTCCGGCGAACATGGTGGCACCACCCAGATCTTGCATCTGCAGATCGCAGCTGCGGACGTCGGGATAGATGTCGTCGACGAGGTCGGCCGTGGCACGGGGTTCGATGGTCACGGCTCGATGCTAGGTCAGTCCTCGGAACCCCGACGCGCCAGCAGGACGACGAGCAGGGCCAGCGCTCCGGCGGCCACGGCGACCACCAGCGGCAGTCGGGATTGCTCGGGTCCGGGCAACGGAATCGGCGTGGGTGCGCTGGCAACCGTCGACTTTGCTTCGGCCGCAACCTCTTTCGCAGCAGAGACGGAAGGCGCCGGGGCGACGGGCGGTGCGGGCGCCGGCGGTGGCGGGGGAGCCGCCTTCTTGGCCGGTGCCTTCTTCGCGGGAGCCGCCTTCTGAGCCGGAGTGGCCTTCGCGGCCGGGGCGGCCTTCTTGGCGGGTGCCTTCTTCGCAGGCGCCTTCTTGGCGGCCTTGGCAGGCGGCGTCTTGGCAGGCGTCTTCGCCGGTGCCTTGGGCGCCGGGTTGGTGCCAGCGTCCGGCGACCGGTCGTCGGGCGTCGAGCCCTGTCGATCCTGCTCGTCGGCCATAGCGGCTGCTCCTTTGCGATCGGCGACGGGGACCATCATGCCAGTCCCTCGAATCGACTATCCGGTCACCGCCAGCGCGGCCGCAAGCGTCACGGCGACCGCCATGACCGCGAGCTCGAACCGGGACTTGCCCCGCGACACGTCCACGGTGACGCGATGCGACCGCGCCGCGGGCAACCAGCCGGCGCGGTTTCGGGCGGCCAGCACCACCAGGACGACCGTGACGACCAGCTTCGCCGCCAGCACCCGCCCATAGGCCGTCGCGTAGAGGTCGGTGGGCGACCGGAGCGTCTCGACCGCCCCCACCACCCCGAACACCAGCAGCCCGACCACGCACCAGAGCGACATCCGAGAAAACCGCGGCAGCACCCGGGCCCACTGACCCCGGTGGGTCACCACCAGGACCAGGGCCGCGAGGACGCCGCACCACAGCGCCGCCGCCAACGCGTGCACCGCGACCGCCATGCCGCCCAGCGGATTCTCGGAGAGGTGACCCACCAGGCTGCGGCCGGCCACCCCGACGGCCGCCGCGCCGACGGCGACCACCCCCGGCGTCGACGACGGCACGGTGCCGCCGGGCGAGGCGACCGCGAGGCCACACACCACCACCGCCGCGACCAGACACACCAGACCGGCGCGACCCACGGCGGTGTCGACGGTGAACACCACGGTGGTGCGCACGCCAACCCGGGCCGCCGACGAACCGGCCGCGTCGACCGCGCCGAGGAAGAGTCGGAACAGTTCGGCGACCGCCCACAACGCGGACACCACGACCAGCGGTCGAGCGGCTCGCCCAGCCAGCTCGGCGCGGTGACGCCCGACGTCGAGCGCCGGCACGACGACCAAGCCGAGCGTGACCACCGCCGCCAGGTCGCTCGTGGCGCGGACCGCACTGTCGGCCGGTGAGTTCTGGGGGTACGCGAGTGCCCAGGCCAACCCGGCGGCGCCCCCGACGCACAGGGCGCCGAGGGCCACCGCTCGAGGTCGAATCACGTGCGCCGCCGCACCGCCAGCCACGCGCCGGCAGCGACGATGACGGCCGCCAGCGCAACGAACGGCCACACCGGCACGCCGTCCGACGCGTCGGAGGATCCTCCGGCCTTCGGCCCGGGAGACCCGGTGCCGGCCACCGTCAGCGTGAACGACCACGCGCCGCTGACCACGTGGCCGTCAGCGGAGGTGACGCGGTAGTTCACGGTGTAGGTGCCCGTCGGGCCCAGCGGCAGCACCGCGATGCTGGCCACGGGGCCCTGCACCTGCACCTGTCCCGTCGACCAGAGGTTGCCGTCCGGCCCCACGACGGTCATCGCCGCGAAGTCGGTCTGCAACCGCTCGTTGAACGTCGCGCTGACCCGCGCCGGGCCGGTGGCGACGGAGCTGTCGGGTGCCGGGTCGGCCGCCACCCGGATGGCGTGGGCGGACGCGACGCCGGCTCCGGCCAACGCTGCCGTCGCGAGCGCCACGCCGATCAGGACGGTGGCCGTCAAGCGGCGGATCACGTCCGGCGGCGTCCGGTCAGCGCCACGACGAATCCCACTGCGGCGAGCACCAATGCACCGCCGGCCAACCACCGTGCGGTGTCGTCGGGCCCCGCCGCGGCCGCGGCGCCAGGCTGCGCGGTGGCGCCGGGCTCCGCTGTCGCCGTGGCCGTGGGCGCCATCGGTTGACCGTGATCGTCGTCGCCGCCCGCCGGTGGGCCGCTCAGCGTCAGTTCCGGCGCTGGATGCTCGGGCTCGCCGCCCCCGGGCAGGGGTGGCTGGTCCCACCGCACGACCGTGCCGTCCGAGTAGGTCTGGGTGGCAGGCAGCGTCACCGTCGGTTGATTCGGCAGCGTCACCGAGACGTGGAACAACGCGAACTGGTCGGACGAGATGCCCACCGACGGTGCGGCGGTCCAGGTGACCGACCGGACCGTGCCGGCAGCCGCGTCTCGGTCCAGCCGCGCCGTCCACCCGGGCATGACCTCGGTGCGGGCGGAGGGGACGTTCGGCAGGGTAACGCTGAATTGCGTTGTCAGCGAGCCTGTTTCGGATTCTCCCGGAACGCGGAACGTCAGCACCGACGTGCTGCCCGGTGACGCGCCGTCGGCGTCGACGTGGACGTGCGCGGACGCGATTGCCGGACCCGTCGCGACTGCGACGGACATGACGGCCGCGGTGGCGGCGGTCGTGATGAGGGCGCGCGAGGTCGCCCGGTGAGTGGTTCTCATGTGGATGTGCCTTCGTAGGTCGGAGGGGTCGTGTCGGTCAGGAGGCGACGACGACCGGTGGACCACGATGCGACAACGACGCCGACAGCAGGCGTACGGACTGAAGGGGTTGATCGGCACCGTCGACCGACGTCGTGGTCGGTCCGGCGACGGGGTGGCCGACGAGGCGCGTGGCGGCGACCACGACCCGCGACAGCGCGGCGGCCAGACGGCCCCCGACGGAGATCAGGGCCGCACCGAGCGCCACCGCCACCACGTGGGCAGCGAGCATCGGCAGTGGCGGCGCCCC
This sequence comes from Mycobacterium yunnanensis, assembly GCF_025823185.1. GTDB lineage: Bacteria > Actinomycetota > Actinomycetes > Mycobacteriales > Mycobacteriaceae > Mycobacterium > Mycobacterium yunnanensis. Next base: position 405,444 of record NZ_JACKVK010000009.1, on the reverse strand, counting down.
GCCGGCCGCCGCGTGGGCGTGCCCACCGGCGCTCAGCAGGACGTGGCACAGCAGCTGGCCGGCGGAGAGGACCGCCACGAGCGCCCGGAAGTCGACTGCGTGGCGGATGGTCGCGACCAACGTCCCCAGGGTGATCGACAGCAACGCCAGCATGGCGGCGGCGGGTCCCGACGGCAGACCGCCGCCGGCGAATCCGTGTGCAGCGACGGCCAGTGCCGCCGTCAACGCCCCGGCCGCCGCGCCCTGAAGGCGCGTCGCGGCAGGGGTTCGACGGCGGGACGGGCGCTCGATCAGACCACTCCGAGGCGCGCCATCAGATCCGCGTCGACTCCGTCCAACTGCTCGCCGATCGCGGCGTGCGCGGCCTTGCGTCGAGGGGTTGGCATGTTCTCCGCGGCGGTCACCGCGGCGGAGAGGTCGCGCAATCGGTCGGTCACCGCACTGACGAACTGCTTCGTCTCGGCGTCCTTGGGCTTCTTGGCCGCGACCTGCTCGAGGGTCTGCTCCGCGCTGGCGATGCGCGCCGACAACGCTCCACCGGCACCGGAGAACTGGCCCACCTGGCTCAGCGGGACGCCCAGCCGGTCGGCACGCCGCTCGTCGACGAACCCCCGCGCGGCGATGGCGGCCCGGTAGGCAATCGGCACGACGACCGGGGCGAGCATCCGCGACACCGTCAGCGCCCGGCGGATGCGCGACGCGGACAGCAGCTTGCCCTCGCGGGCCGCCCTCAGCTGGGTCTCGGCGACCTTGAGGGCAGTGCGGTCGCTGGCCCGCTGCGCCTTGAGGCTGGCCTTCACGGTCTTGACCTGACGCCGGGCGTCGGCCTTGATGCGTCGCGCCTCGTTCTTCGCGGAGAGGCGCGCCTCCAGCTTTGCCTTGGCCTTGATGGCCTTGGCCTCGGCACGCCGAGTCGCCCGGCTCTTCCGCCGTCTGAACAGGCCCATCCCGGCTGCCTCCCGGTCATTTCGTCGTGATCTGGCGCCCTTGGGTGCGCTGATGTCGCCAACACTAATGCCGACGACCCGACGGTCCCGGTCCACCCCCGGTGCAGGCCGCGTGCTCGACGAAACTCAGCAAACGGTGGCCTCCACTCGTGCGAGAATCCAACCGTGGCCACGCGCGTTCGCATCGCCGCGGCGGCCTGCATGATCGCGACCTGGATGCTGGTCGCCGGAGCCGGCGCCGCGGTGGCCTTGGCCGAGCCCGAACCGTCCCACGGCGACGACGTCGGCGCCGCGCCGGCCGACCCGACGTCCGGCCCGTCCGCCGAACCCTCGGCAGGACCGTCGCCAGGTTCGTCGCCCGGCGCCGATTCGCCCACCGGGACCTCCTCGACCCCAACCAAGCCCACGTCGACGGTCGGCGACGGCCGCGGCGGTGCGCCCGAGCCGTCCGGCACACGCCCCACGCCCACCGTTACGCCCACCGCGGCGGCCGACGACCCCAAGGACGAGCCGGGATGGGCGTGGTGGCCGTCCTGGTGGCACTGGTGCTGGCCGGCACCGCCGGGACCCGGCGTCCCACCTGGCCCGGGGGTGGGCACGGGCAACCACGGAGGCGCCACCATCGGAACACCGCCTCGCGGAGTGGGCATCCCGAGGGCACCTGCGTTACCGGTCGTGCCAGTCGACCCGGTGGCCGACCCCGTCGGTGGAACGTCAACGGCCGCAGCGCAATTGCCATTGGTGCCCATCACGCTTCCGGCGGTCGTCGTGCCGCTCGGCGCCGGTCCCGGTGGCGGCACGTCCGCCGGATCCGGTCCCGCGCCGGGACCGCTGCCGCCCCGCGCGACCGGCGGGGCACCCGCTGCCGCCCCGCCGCGGGTCAGCGAACCGAACGCGCCCGCCTTCGGCGCGAGCAACGGCACGATGCCGTCGTCCTACCGAGCCGGCTATGGCAATTACCTGCGCACGGCGGGTGTCGGCGACATGGCCGCCGTCGCGCTGCCCGGCGTCGCAGGCATCGCCGCACTCACCCTCGCTGGCGGTGTGCTCGGTGTCCGGCAGGCCCGCGCCGGGCGTGTCGTCCGCGCCAACGGCACCGCCCGATTCATGGGATGACCGAGAATCGAAGCGTCGACGCGAAAGGACGGGGATAGTGGAGTCATCGAGAGGGGGTTCGAATGCCAGCCAGTCGTCGCGTCACACGTGCGGTCAATGAGGTGCTCGACCTTGCGCCCCGACGAGGAGAGGTGTCGCTCGCACGTCTCGTGGAATCGGTGTCCGAGAGCCGTGGTCGACCCATCGAGCTGAAGATGGCGGACCTGCCGTCGGGGGTGTGCGGCCAGTGGCGCCAGTACGCCGACCGCGACGTCTTCCTCATTCAGCAGGGTCTGCCCGCAGGGGACCGGACCCTCGCCCACGAACTGGGGCACCTCGTCCTCGGGCACGAAGGCATCTCCGTGGTCGAGGCGGCCCGCGACCACACCGAGTTCGCGAGCTCCGACCTGATCGGCTACATGCTGAACCAGCGGACCGGATGCATGGGACCCAGCGGCGAGGACCTCGAGCAGGAAGCCGAGGACTTCGCGGCGCTGCTCATCTACCGGCTGGGCCGGCTGCCGTCGGACCGCGCGTCCATCGTGCAGGTGCGCCTCGGAGAGGCGTTTGGTTGATCGTCTGGGTGATCGCCGGTCTGCTCGGACTGGCCACCGGCTTGCGCATCGGCTGGGCGCTCGTCAACAAGCAGTCACTGGTCAGTGCGGCGATGATCCTCGCTCTCGGCAGCCTCGGATTGGTGGCAGCACTCAACTGGGAGCCCCTGACACTGCTGATCGACACCCTCGTCCGGTGGCCCAACGTCTCCACCGTGCTCAGCCAGGTCGCGCTCATCTCGTGCGCGGCGGGGAGCTGCGTCATGATCACCTCGGCCGCCTCCGAGCGCGCTCCTGCGGTGATCCGTCGAATCGCGGTCGTCCAGTACGGGATTGCCGCCCTGATCGCGGCGCTGACCCTCGTGGCGTTCTTCACCTCCCCCCAGCAGCCGGAGATGGCGCCCCAGGAGTACCTGCGCCGCAACCTGGGGTCCGGGGCGATGACGGTCTCGTGGCTGTTGCCACTGCTCTACGTCATGCTCGCGCTGACCCTGGTCGCCTGGGCCGGCATGCGTCACTCCAACCGCACCCGACGGGGACGGGCCCTGTTCGTGTTCACCGTCGGCGTCGCGCTGATGGTGCTGGCCAGCGCGTTCTTCCTGTTGCGCGCCGTCGGCACCACGGAATTCATCGGCGTCGGCGCCGCGGCGACACTGCTCGGCTGCGCCATGCTCGTCGTCGCCAGCGGATCGCTGCTGCCGAGCGTGGAGGATTGGTTCGGGGCCCGCCACGAGCTACGCGTGATCCAGCCGCTGCTCGACGAGCTCAGCCGTCGGCACCCCAACGTCGGCATCGGGGTGCGGCCCCGCGGGCCACTGCTGTTCCGCGTCGCCGAGCAGATGTCGATGATCTCCGACGCGCTCTACCTCGAAGCCACCCGCGCACTCGGTGACCACACCGTCGGGGAGGACTTCGACGACGACGCGGGCACACCGGACGTGGAACCCGAGGAGCAAGCACGGCGCATCGCCGAATGGATCGACAACGGCCGACAGCGGCCCGGGGATGACGCGGACGCCACGTTTCCCGGACCGCATTGGCTACGCCAGCCGCCGTCGTATTCGGACCGCGAGTGGATCCTCGCGATCGCCGATCAGTATCGGACGCTGGAGAACAGGGTCAGCGTCTCGTCGAGCTGAGCCGGTCTAGTCGTCGAGGTGTTCTTGACGACGCAGCTCGTCGACCTTCTGCACGATGTCCTGCTGAGCCTCGGGCGAGAGCCCCACGGTGCGGGCCGCGATGCGACGGATGCCCTCGTCGCGCATGCTCGCCAGCCAGGTGAGTTCCTTGTCCAGCTTCTCGTAGTACTCGTCGTCGGTGAAGTACGCAGGCTTGATGCGGAAGAAGTTGGCCAGCGCCGCCATGGTGGCCACCGAGGGGTTGGTGCGGTTGCCCGAACGCAGCTGCGAGAGGTACGGCGCCGACATCGTCACCCCCTCTGACTTCAGCGCGGCAATGACTTCGGCCGACGTATGAGGGCCGCGTCCAGGGGGGTAGACGGTGTCGAATAGGCGGTTCAGCCTGGCCGAAAAAGTCATGCTCATAGATCTGTCCTCCACTTGGCGTTACGAGCGGGCGTCCCTCGAGGCGTATTTGCTGATCATCGTAGCGAGACTTGCGCCGACAGCCAAGTGCAAACCACCCTAGAGTCCCCGCCAACCCACGGTACTACCGTTCCCTGGGTGGTCTAGCAGCAGTTTCCTCGGGGTTTCACCGCCGTGAACTGCGCTGCCGCTAAGCCAAAAATGACGCGCGAGTTGTTTTGCCCTGTGTTCCGGCGTGCCGAGATCCAAATAACGAAGCCCGGCCCCGGGTCCGAGCAATCTGACATTCGCGCCGATTCGACGGCATCGGTGATTTGCTCGAAAAGTTGACGGCCTGACGCAGAGCTAGCTACCACGGCCACCTTCGCCCACGTCATTCGCCGCCGGAGTCGAACGGGACGCGCAGCGCCGATCCTCGAACTGACAGTAGCCAATGGTCGCTTCCGGCCGACAGGCCGACGAATCGCGTACCCAAGAGGCCGCGGAAGGGCCCTCTGGAGTGCCCCGACGGCGCTACGCCGCAAGCAGCATGGCCAACACGGCGGTGTCGGGATGCGTGATCGGGTCGACTCCGACCCTGCTGACCATCGAGGTGATCGTGCCGTCGGATTCGGCCTCCACCCACGCTGCGCGGTGGTCGAGACCCAGGTGCGGCAGACCGGGCAGGAGGACGCACCCCGAGGCCGCGCCCGCGCACTCGGGAAGCGACGGCATCGTCTCCGACGGGGGGTGCAGCATCAACAGCGCCGGTGGCTGGCGGCTGGCGAAGTACCCGGGCGGAACGGCCGCGTCACCGACCACGGTGCCCTCGGCCATGACCAGGCCGACGGTGCCCGGTGCCGGTTCGTCGGGCAGCTCCTCGCGGACGCCGAAGATCGTCGTGGTGGAGAGCAACCCGGGCAGCGACGCGACCCGCACCGCCACGATCAGCAGTTGTGCCCATTCCTTCGTCGAGTCCGGCCAGCGGCCCGAGACCACGAAACCCTTCAGTGATCCACCCGAGTGGAAGGGTGCGACTTCGATGGCGCCATGAGATCCGCTGTCCATCCTCGCCTCCGATCGGTCCGCAGGGGTGCCGCCCGACACGGCTGTGGGTCGATCACGGAAGTTTGCGGCAGGTGGCGGCTGGCACGCAAGAGGACACGAGTGCCGGTAACACAACCGACACTGAACCCCTCAGCGCGTCCGACCCCGCGCCTGTGGCCATACGACGCGGTAGGACCCCTCGGCCGTGACCGGCCCGAAGTCGTGGGAATCGGAGGCGAACCGGGCCCGCGGATTGTCCGAGCGGGCCTCGAAGATGGTGCCGTGCGAGGACGGATGGACGTCGCCGACCCTCTTGACGAGCCACCGGCTGGACTTCGTCGGATCGCGGAACACCCGGATTTGGCCCCGCCGGGGCTCGCGACCGTCGCGCAGCGTCAGCAGCCACTGTCCGGGACGCAGCGTCGGGAGCATCGACTCGCCCTCGACCCGAAAGACTCGTAGAGGCAAGCTTCGCGGAGCTTGATTGCCGCTCATGCCCAAAGGGTAAGTTGGACACATGCTTCCTCGACTCTTACCCAACGCAACTCCCGCCCACGCCCACTGCGATCTCTACTGCGGTGTCTACGATCCGGCCCAGGCCAAGATCGAGGCGTTGTCCTGCCTCAAGACGCTCAAGAAGTTCCACGACTCCGACGACGAGCACTTCAAGACGCGCGCCATCATCATCAAGGAGCAGCGCGCCGAAGAGGTCAAGCACCACCTGACGGTGCTGTGGGCCGACTTCTTCACCAAGGACCACTTCGAGCAGTTCCCGAACCTGCACCAGCTCTTCTGGGACGGCGTGCACGGCGCGGGCGACGTGAAGAAGTCCACCGACGTGGCGGTCGCCGAGAAGCTGCTGAAGACGATCGACGAGATCTCCGACATCTTCTGGCAGACCGAGAAGGCCAAGGACATGGGCGTGTACCCGCCCGCCTGATCACCCCCTACGACGAAGGCCGGCCCCGCGCTCTGCGCAGGGCCGGCCTTCTCGTTGGCTGGGTCGGTGTGGAGGTCAGGTCAGGACGATGAGGGCGAGCACGCCGAGCAGGGCGAGCGCGATCAATCCGGCCCGCAGACAGGCCATGAGGTGGCTATGGGTGTACACGTGGGCCGACGTGTGCCATTCCGACGGTGGTACGGCTCCTGGCCTCATGGGATGCGATGCCATCGACAGCTCCTGACCTGCGCGATCGCCGTTTCCGACTGAGTGAGATCAGTCACAACGGAGGTTGGTGATGGCGATCATAACGCCTGAGCGGCGGACGCCAAAAATCGCCCGTCACACGAGTGACCGCCAGGGGCAGATGGTTAGTTCGGCGTGCTTTTTCGCTCGTCCGTTCACGACCTGTTGATCGTTGCTCGCCGCCGATCCCAGTTGTCCACAGGCATGGGTGACTCGGCGGCCAACGCCCCGGGTCAGTCGGGGTCGGAGCGTTTCCACCCCTGTGCATGAACCTGTGGAAACTGTGGATAGGGCTCTGATAGCTGTCGGCACCGTGCCAGCATTGGGGGTACGTGATGCCGCGACGAGCAAGGAGTGGGCAGTGACTGACGACACGGTCGGGGAGGTCCAGATCGCCGACGTCCCGGAGACCTTCGACGAGTCGGTGGTGCTCCTCGACGTCCGTGAGGACGACGAATGGCAACGTGGGCACGCCGCCGGCGCCCAGCACATCCCCATGGGCGACGTGCCTGCGCGCGTCGACGAGATCGACCCCGACGCGACGCTCTACGTCGTGTGCCACGCCGGCGGGCGGTCGATGCGCGTGGCGCAGTGGTTGGCACGCAACGGCTACGAACCGCAGAACGTCACCGGGGGAATGCTGGCATGGGCCGGAGCCGGGCGAGCGGTCGTGACCGACGACGGCTCGGCGGGCAGCGTCTGAGGAACCGTAGGCTGGTCGCGTGATCCAGGTCTGTTCGCGGTGCGGCACGCGGTGGAACGTCCGCGACCGCCAGCGCGCTTGGTGTCCTCGCTGTCAGGGGTCGCTGCTGCCACCGTCGGCCGAGCAGGCGCCGCAGTGGACGCCTCGGGCTGACGCGGGGAAGCCAAATGCCGCCGGTCCGGCGCAGCGCCTCCCGGCCGGCTACCGCTGGATCGCGGTCCGCCCGGGCGCGGCACCGCCACCGCGTCGCTCGCCGCGTCCGCTGGGGCCCACGCCCAGGTACGCAGTCATCCCGCGATGGGGCTTGCAGGATCGGTTGGAGCCGCCCCCGCCCGAGGCGACGGTCCAGCCGCCGCGAACGGCCACGCGCATGGTGCAGACGACCGTGCTGATCACCCTTCTGGCCCTGGCCTTCGCCGTCGTGGTGCACATCGCCAATTACGCACTGCTGCTGTGGAACCGCTCCCGGTTGCTCAACCCGATCGTCGCTGGTGCGGCGACGTGGGCCGGGGTGGCCGCCAGCGTGCTGGTGTTCTTCGCGCTGATTGCGACCACCGTCGTGCTGATCAATTGGCTGATCGCCCGGCGTGCGAGCACCTACGCCGAGCACGGGGTCGAGGATCCGCGTCCGGTGTGGCAGCTCTGGGTGTGCTGTCTGGTGCCCGTGGTCAACCTCTTCTGGGCGCCGGTGTTCGTCCTGGAGCTGGCGCGGGTCGAGGGACGGCTGTCGTGGCTGCGCACCCCGATCGTGGTGTGGTGGTGTGCATGGTGGGTCAGTTTCCTGGTGTCGGCGTTCTCGTTCGCGACGAGCTTCACCACTGATTCCCAAGGCATCGCCAACAACACGGTCGCCGTCACCATCGCGTATCTCGCCGCTCTGGCCGCCCTGCTGCTGACGGTCCGGGTCTACCAGGGGTTCGAACACACTCACGGCGTCGAGCGGCGGCCTACGAAGCGCTGGGTCGTCGTCGCCGACGGCACGCCGCGCGACGCATCGCCGTCACCGGAGCCCGCCGAACAGTCGGAGTCAGACGATCGGGAGACCGATACCGCGACTCGCGTCGAGCGCGACCACGAGCAACGGGCCACATCGGGCATCATCAGCGCATGACGTCAGCCGACGGGGCAGTGGGGGGCCATCCGTTCGTGGTGGCGCACCGGGGCGCGTCGGCAGAACGTCCCGAGCACACGGTGGCGGCCTACGAGCTGGCCCTGCAGGAAGGTGCCGACGGCGTCGAATGCGACGTGCGGCTGACGCGTGACGGGCACCTGGTCTGCGTGCACGACCGGCGGGTCGACCGCACGTCGAACGGCACCGGTTTGGTGAGCGACATGACGCTTGCCGAGTTGCGCGAATTCAATTACGGCGCCTGGCATTCCAGTGCCAACGTCGACGGTGGGCAGGGCGAGACCGGGCTGCTCACCCTCGACGACCTAGTCGGGTTGGTCCTGGATTGGAACCGCCCGGTCAAGATCTTCATCGAGACCAAGCATCCCGTCCGCTACGGCGCGCTGGTGGAGAGCAAGGTGCTGGCGCTGCTGCACCGCTACGGCATCGCCTCGCCGGCGTCGGCCGATCTGTCTCGGGCCGTGGTGATCTCCTTCTCGGCGGCCGCGGTGTGGCGGATTCGCCGGGCGGCGCCGATGCTGCCCACGGTGCTGCTGGGCGACACGTCTCGTTACCTGGGTGGCAGCGCGGCGACGACGGTGGGCGCCACCGCGGTGGGGCCGTCGATCGCCACGCTGCGTGAGCACCCCGAACTCGTCGACCGTGCCGCCGCGCACGGCAGGGCACTGTACTGCTGGACCGTGGACCACTACGAGGACGTGCGCTACTGCCGCGACGTCGGCGTGGCGTGGGTGGCCACCAATCATCCTGGCCGCACCAAGGATTGGCTGCAGAACGGCCTGTCCGAGGCCCGGCCCGACGGCGCTTAGAGTCTGCCGCCGGCGGCCTTGGGGGCGGTGGCGTCGGCCTCGTCGGCGCTGACCTCGCGGGCGACGAAGTCCTCCAGGTGGAACAGGTCGGCACCCGCGCGCTCGCTGACCCGAACCAGCGTGGTCATCAGCGCGACTTCCTCGACCTGTTCCTTGAGGAACCACTGCATGAACTGCTCGCCGAGGTAGTCGCCCTCATCGCGCGCGACGGCGGCCAGGCGGCTGATGTGGTCGGTGACGGTCCGCTCCTGCTCGAGGGCCAGGCGCAGCGCATCGGTCGGCGTGGTGAACGAATTGCGCACGGCGTCGACGCCCGGGATCTCGACCTCGACGTCGCGGTCGACGAGGTACTGGACGATCATCATCGCGTGGTTGCGCTCGTCGAGGGCCTGAGCGTAGAAGTGCTTCGCCAACTGCGGAAGATCGGCGGCGTCGAAGTGCACGGCGATCGCGGTGTATTGCTGCGACGCGGTGAACTCCATGCGGATCTGTTCCTGGAGCAGGTGGTGGAACTTCGTCTCGTGGGTGGTGACTTCGCTCATGCTGTGAACGCTAGTGCAGGTCAACGGCCATTGTCATCAAAGGTCTGACTAATTAAGGCCAGGTTGCCCTAATCCGCGGGCCGGCTAACGTACCCGTTGGAAAGGGTTTGCTATCAGCGTTGGCAAACACAGGGTTGGCTAACCGCTGCCTGCGTCGAGCACGTCCTGGGGAACAGCGGCATCGGTCGCCATCGCGTGAAACAGCCGATTGGCGGCCTCGGCATTCCACACGACGACCGATCCCGCGTCGCTCGTGGTGAACTCGCCGATCGGCACGGTGGTGGTGGTGACGTCGCCGTGCAGTGCCCACGCGAGCCGGGCCAGATCCCAGACGTGTGCGCCGGTGTCCACCGTGACCGCACCCGACGCTGCATGCGTCATCGGGTACCAGCGCAGGGGGTTGAGCAGGACGGCCGGACTCGTCGCCCGGTGCATCAGCGCCGCCATGAACTCCCGCTGATGGGTCATGCGGTCGAGGTCCGCGCGCGGCGTGGCCCGCGACCGGACGTAGCCAAGGGCGTTGCGGCCGTCCAGTTTCTGGCAGCCGGCGGCCAGATCCACCCCCGCCAGCGGGTCGTCGACCGGCTCGGACGGACACATCGTCACACCGCCGACGGCGTCGACCATGGTCGCGAAGCCGTCGAAGCCGATCTCGGCGTAGCGGTCCAGCCGCAGCCCGGTGGCCTGTTCGACCGTCTGCGCCAGCAACGGCGCACCGCCCAGCGCGAACGCCGCGTTGACCTTGTCCTCGCCGAACCCCGGTATCGGAAGGTAGGAGTCGCGCGGGATCGACACCATCGTGGTCGGGACGTCGGATCCCAGGCCCGGCACGTGGACCAGGAGGATCGTGTCCGTCCTCCCGTTGCCGAGGTCTCCTCCGGTGGCGAGCTCGGACTGTTGTTCGTCGGTGAGTCCCTGACGGCTGTCCGAGCCGACGAGCAGCCACGTGGTGCCGCTGTCGGCGGGGGGCCGGTCGGGCAGTGCGGTGAGGGCGGGCACGCGCTCGAGTGACGTGTCGACCCAGACGGCGGTGCCGACCGTCGCCGCGACGAGGAGCAAAACCATGGCCATCAGGAGGCGGCCCCAGTGCCGCTTGCGCCTGGGTGTGCGCACCACGGGGGTCGGCGCGGGGGGCGCCGGTGCGGGGCGGCGCGACGGGGGAGGGCGACGCGGAGGTGCGGGCGGCGCGGGCCGGTACCTGGGCGGCGGGGGCGGCGGCGGTGTCACCGGCGGCGGGGTGCGCCGCGGTGGGGCGATCGGCTGGGTGGCGTCGGGCGGCCGCCGCAACGGTGGCGGCCGGTAGTTCGGATCGCGCCGGATGACCTGCGACGCCTCCCGCGGCGGCCGGGGGCGCCGCGGATCGGGCGGCCGGTTCTCGCTCACGCGCTCGAATGTACGTGCCGGTGAGGCCTCAGCTCAGGTCTTGATCCCCAGCCAGCCGAGGTGTCCGGCGAGCAAGGCGTACCCGACGTAGGCGACGGCGTCGATGAGGCCGTGGGCCACGATCAGCGGCCACAACCGCCCCGTCCGTCGCCAGGCGTAGCCGAACACCAGGCCCATCGCGACGTTTCCGACACCCGCGCCGAAGCCTTGATAGAGGTGATAGGCGCCGCGCAGCAGGCTCGACGCCACCAGGACGACCGTCGGCGAGAGGCCGAGCTGGCGCAGCCGTGTCATGAGGAACGCGACGACGATCACCTCCTCGGCCCAGCCGTTGGCGAAGGCCACCGCCAGCAGGACCGGGATGCGCCACCAGGTGTCACCCAGTTCGGACGGGACGACGGCCACCCCGATGCCGAGCGCACGACCCGCGACGTAGAGGGCGAGTCCGGGGATGCCGATGAGCGCGGCCAGACCGAGACCGCCCAGCAGGTCCGGGCGCCAGAGGAACCGGCCGAGTCCGATGCGGCCGGGTCCGTATCCGCTGCGCCACAGTAGGTAGAGGCCCAGCAGTCCCCAGGCGATCAGCTGGAAGACCGAAGCCAGGTTGAGGGCGAAGTTGATCAGGTCGATGGGGGAGAGTCTGCGGTTGAGCGTCACCTTCTGGCCCGCGAGGCCGAGCAGGACGGCTTCGACGAGGCTCACCAGCGCCGTGTAGGCAGACAACCCGAACGTGACGGCCAGGACGACGGCGATCTCGAGGCGAATGGCCCGTTTGCCGGGATCGGGCAGGAGGTCGTCGGTCGGGCCCGTCACCGGAGCTACGGTAGCCGCCCGGCCCGGCCGGGGTCGGGGGCGTCAGATGCGCCGGGCGCGCAAGCCGTTCAGGAAGGGGCAGCCCATCAGGATGCGGATGGCCTGGCTGAGTCCGGCGGCGTCGTCGACCGGCTTGGCGAACGGAAGCCGTACGTCGTGGTCGCCGTCCTCGGCCTCGACGCGCAACTGCACGCCGTAGCGGTCCAAGCCCAGCGGGCGCACGTGGCCGCGTCGTAGCGGGGCGGGCAGCCGATTGGCCAGGCGGTCGACCACCTCGCGATGGGCGGACTCGAGGTGCTGCAACCATCCCGACTCCATGGCGCAGAACGGATCGGGCTTGGCGTCGAGCAAGGCGCCGACACCCACCGACTCGGCGCCGGTCGAATCGGCCACCACCACCGAGTCGACCTCCAGGCGCAAAAGCGTGTAGGAGGCGTCGGCGCCGCCCGTGTCGGTGTTCACCTGCAGCAGAGCAGGATTCGGATTCGTCTCGGCGATGAGGTCGAGCAGTCCCGCGAGGCCTGGTGTGGGGACGTGGAACAACCTGCCGCTGATCCACACCAGTGAGCGCACCGGTTCGCGCAGGGGTAGCGGCGCGTAATCGGTCATCTCCAGCACGGCCTGGATGCCCGCGGCACCCGCCGCGACCGACATCGCGGCCAGCGGTCCCGTGGTGGGCACCATGACGGCGAACGATCCGTCGTCGAGCAGGTGGTGTACCGGGGTCGCCGTGGGATCGACACCGTCGGTGGCGAGGATCGCGTCGCCACCGCGGGCACATGCGCTACGGATGCGCTCGGCCGTCGTGGGTGCCACCAGTGTGGTTCCTGTCGTCGCGTCGCCGATCATCACGCCTGCCTTCCGTCGGTGAGGTAACCCTAACTTAGGCTAGCCTCACTGAATGGTGCAAGTGTTCCCGAAGTGGTTCCCTGGCGACGGGTCTGCTGCCGATAGGGTTGTCCCGTGCCACGCGTCGCCTACCTAGGTCCAGAGGGGACCTTCACCGAGGCGGCGTTGCTGCAGATGGCGCAGGCCGGCGTCATCCCCGACCCGTCGCGGCTCGCGCCGATCGCCTGCGACAGCGCCGACGGGGCCCTGGCCGCCGTCCGCAGCGGGGCCGCCGACTACGCCTGTGCCCCCATCGAGAGCTCCATCGAGGGGTCGGTCGTCCCCACGATGGACAGCCTGGCCGCGGGCACGGCGTTGCAAATCTTCGCCGAGCACACCCTCGACGTCGCGTTCAGCATCGCCGTTCGTCCTGGCACGTCCCCCCCGGACGTCCGGACCGTCGCGGCCTTCCCGGTTGCCGCGGCGCAGGTCAAGCGGTGGCTTGCGGCACATCTGCCCAACGCCGACACCGTGCCGACCACCTCCAACGCCGCCGCGGCCCACGACGTCGCCGCCGGCCGAGCCGACGCCGGTGTCAGCACTGCGCTCGCCGCCCGCCGGCTCGGACTGGACACCCTGGCCGACGGCGTCGTCGACGAACCCAACGCCAGAACCCGATTCGTCCTCGCCGGACCTCCGGGTCCACCGCCGGCGCGAACCGGCGCAGACCGCACGTCGGTCGTGCTGCGGCTGGACAACGTGCCCGGTGCGCTGGTCGCCGCGATGACCGAATTCGCGATCCGCGACATCGACCTCGTCCGCATCGAATCGCGACCCACCCGCGTCGAACTGGGCACCTACTTCTTCTTCCTCGACTGTGTGGGACACGTCGACGACGATCCGGTGGCCGAGGCACTTCGCGCGCTCCACAGACGTTGTGCCGACGTGAGATATCTGGGTTCATGGGCGACGGGCACGGCCGTCGGTGCGACACCGCCGGTCACCGACGAGGCATCCGAATGGCTGGCCGCACTGCGGGAGGGGCGCACCCGATGACCGGTCGCCTCATACTCGTCCGCCACGGCCAGTCGCTCGGCAACGTCGCCAGACGCCTCGACACCCGCCCGCCGGGAGCCCCGCTCACCGACCTGGGTCACGAGCAGGCACGGAGCTTTGCCCGATCCCTCGAACATCCCGTGGGACTGCTCGCGCGCTCCACGGCCTTGCGTGCGATCGAGACGGCCGCCGAGATCGGCGACCACCTGGGGTTGGACGCCGTCGAACTCGACGGCATCCACGAGGTGCAGGCGGGCGATCTCGAGGACCGCAGTGACGACGACGCCCACGAGGAGTTCAACGCCATCTACCGGCTGTGGCAGAACGGGCAGTTCGACATTCCCATCCCCGGCGGAGAGACCGCGCAGCAGGTCTTGGACCGCTACGTGCCGGTGCTCACGCAGCTACGGTTGCGCTTCCTCGACGACCACGCCTGGACCGGCGACATCGTGGTGGTCAGCCACGGGGCGGCGATCCGACTCGTCGGCGCGGTGCTGGCGGGCGTCGACCCGGGCTTCGCCATCGAACACCACCTCGCCAACACCGAGTCCGTGGTGTTGAGCCCGATCACCGACGGCCGGTGGAGTTGTCTGCAATGGGGTCCGCACACGCCGCCGTTCGAACCCGTCGAGCACCCCGTCGACGACGCGGCGCACGACGCCGACCCGATGGGCTGAGCGGGGTCAGGAGGCCGCGGTCGCGACGATCGTCCCGCCGCACCCACATCCGACGGCTTCACAGTCGATGCTGAAGGAGTGCAGGCCGTCGGGCATCACGCAGTCCTCGGTGCACTCCACGAAGACCGAGCCGGTGGACCGAAAGTGGTGCACCAGGGTGCCGTGGCAGTGCTCGAGGTCCTCCCGGCACTCGCGACAGACGTCCGACATCCCTCAGTTGTAGCACTGCCCACCGACGAAGCCTGGTCAACGCGCCGGACAACCCCCCGTCGCTCCGCTCGCCCCGGACAACCCCCCCGGACACCCCGGAAGTGGTTCAGGCCCAACCGAGTTCGTGCAGCCTGTCGTCGTCGATGCCGAAGTGATGGGCGATCTCGTGAATCACGGTCACGGTCACCTCGTCGACCACGTCGGCCTCGGTGTCGCAGATGTCCAGCAACGCCGCACGGTAGATCGTGATGGTGTCCGGCAGCGAGCCGAAGTACGTCGAATCCCGTTCGGTCAGCGCAACGCCCTCGTAGAGACCCAGCAGCTCGGGCTCGTCGGGGTGACGGTCCTGCACCAGCACGACGACGTTGTCGATCGCCTTGGCCAACGCGGGCGGGATCTCGTCGAGGGCGTCGGACACCAGCTCGTCGAATCGGTGCGAGCTCATCTGAACGGCCATCGCCGGCTACTGCCCGGGCGGCGGGCCCGGGATGACCGGTAGGACGGGAGCGGGCGGTGCAGCCGGGTCACCCTCGGCCGGTGGGGGCGGCGGTAGAACGCCGTCCTGAGGCGGCAGACCACCGTCGCCCTGGGGTCCGGGCGGAGGCGGCGGCCCGTTGAGGAACGTGTTGCCCTGCGGCGGCGGAGCCGTGCCCGAACTCGACGGACTCTGGGTCTGAGTGCTCTGCGTCTGCGAGGGGCCGGCCTGCTGCTGGCCGGGCATGTGGTCGTTGCCCTGGTTGCCGGAGCCGCTCGAGCTGCTGCTCGACCCGCTCTGATCGCTGAGGTCGATCTGCGACGACGTCTGCGACGAGGTGTCCACCGAGGGCAGCGGGATCGGCGGCATGTCGAGGCGCTCCTCCGGAATGTCCGGCACGGCGACGGGCGGCTGACCGTTGATCAGCAACGGTCCCTTGGCGCTGTTCAGCAGTGTCGACCAGCCACCGTTGCCGAGGGTCGCACCGATGCTGCACGACACCTGCTTGCTGCCTGCGGTCCAACTGGGCAGCGAAATCGTGCTGTAGATCAGGGTCAGGGTGGTCTTGCGCAGCGCGACCGGCGCGAGGTACGCGTCGGTCATCTTCGTGCACGCGTCCTTGACGAACTGGTCCTGGTCGCCGTCCGGCGGTACGGGCCCGGGGAACTTCTCGGCGAGGTCGACCGCGCCGGTCACCTCCATCGCGTGCGGCTTGGCGCAGTCGACCGGAACGTCGGTGGGCTGGTTGGTGGCCGGGTCGATGCCCAGGCACGTCCCTGCGGGCCACACCTTGGACTGGTCGTTGTCGGCGACCTTGCCGGTGAATGCGAGCTGGTGACCGTCGGGGCCCGCGAGCTGCAGGCCGCACAGCATGCGGCGCTCGTCGGCCTGACGCCACGCCTTGTCACCCGACCACACCAGGCTGACGCTGAACCGACCGTTGGGGTCGTACTTCGCGCCGAGGTACTGCCGCGCCGCGGCCTGGCACTGCTCCTGGCTGATCTGTCGGATGCGGGCCTCGGTGGGCGGGGCGGCATCGGGGCCGTACTCGCTGCCCGGGAAGGTCCGCATGTCGATGCGGTCGGCGACCTCGAAGCGGTGCTCGTCCTTGCAGTCCACGATCTGCGCGGCGTCCGGAACTTGTTCGGGCCAGTTCAGGCAGGTGCCGCGGACGGCGTGGTCGAAGGTGGCGTTGCCGCGGGAACCGCCCCCGAGCGCGGTGGTCCCGGCGTTGAGTCCGACGGGCAGACCGCTGCGGTCACCACCGGGGATCGCGGTGATGACGCCGGCGATCAGGAGGCCACCGAGGGCCGTCAGGAGCAGGGCGCGACGCGTGGACTCGGCCTGCAGGCTTTGCCACCACGACGGGCGGCGCGACGGCGCGGCGGCCTGGTCTGCGCGCGGTTCGGCGTCATGGGGTGCATCCAACATCTCGACCATTGTGACAGGCGAGCCAAGTCGTGTGACAAGCGATGCAGTTGTAACGTTATGTGGTTGTGCCCCGGCCTCGCTACGGCGAGTCGCCGAACGTAGGGTTTCGTTCGTGATCGACCTGAAGCTGCTACGTGAAGATCCCGATCGGGTTCGCGCGTCGCAACGGGCGCGGGGTGAGGATCCCGCCCTCGTGGACGTGCTGCTCGCCGCCGACGCGACGAGGCGCTCGTCGATCTCCGCGGCCGACGACCTGCGTGCCCAGCAGAAGGCGGCGAGCAAGGCCGTTGGAGCCGCCTCGGCCGACGAACGGCCCGCGCTGCTGGCCCGCGCCAAGGAACTCGCCGAGGCGGTCAAGGCCGCCGAGGCCGAGCAGGCGGCCGCCGAGGCCGACTTCGTCGCGGCCCACCGGGCCATCTCCAACGTCATCCTCGACGGGGTTCCGCCCGGAGGGGAGAGCGATTACGTCGTGCTCGACACCGTCGGGGAACCGCCCGTCATCGCCAACCCCAAGGACCATCTGGAACTCGGCGAGGCGCTGGGGCTGCTGGACATGGAACGTGGGGCCAAGGTCTCCGGCTCGCGCTTCTACTTCCTGACCGGGTACGGCGCCCTGCTGCAGCTCGGAATCATGCAGCTCGCCGTCAAGCTCGCGACCGAGAATCAGCACACCCTCGTCATCCCGCCGGTGCTGGTGCGCCCAGAAGTGATGTCGGGCACCGGATTCCTCGGCGCACATGCCGACGAGATCTACCACCTCGAGGCCGACGACCTCTACCTCGTCGGGACCTCTGAGGTGCCGCTGGCCGGCTACCGCGCCGACGAGATCCTCGATTTGTCCGACGGGCCGCTGCGCTACGCGGGCTGGTCGTCGTGCTTCCGCCGCGAGGCAGGCAGCTACGGCAAGGACACCCGCGGCATCATCCGCGTGCACCAGTTCGACAAGGTCGAGGCCTTCGTCTACTGCAAGCCGGAGGACGCCGAAGCCGAGCACCAGCGGCTGCTCGACCTCGAGCGCCGGATGCTGGCCCTCATCGAGGTGCCCTACCGGGTGATCGACACCGCAGCAGGCGATCTGGGGTCCTCGGCGGCCCGCAAGTTCGACTGCGAGGCCTGGGTGCCCACCCAGAACACCTACCGCGAGCTGACGTCGACCTCGAACTGCACCACGTTCCAGGCGCGGCGACTGTCCACCCGCTACCGCGACGAGAACGGCAAGCCGCAGATCGCCGCCACCCTGAACGGAACGCTCGGAACCACCCGCTGGCTCGTCGCCATCCTGGAGAATCATCAGCAGCCGGACGGCAGCGTCCGCGTCCCGGAGGCATTGGTGCCCTACGTCGGAAGGTCGGTGCTCACACCGTGAAGACACAGTGACGGATCTCGAGACGATCGACCTCGACCTCGACGAGATGCGTTCGTGGTTCGGCTTCGGCGTGGCAGGCAACTTCGCCGGTCACCTCGAACAGGCCGGCGAGGCAGCCGACTTCGTCAACGTCGTGAGCGACGGCGAGGCGCCCAAGGGCATCTTCCCGTGGTATGCACCGGGTTCCGACGGCCCCCTCGGGCAGTTTCCGCTGTCGCACGACGCCATCCTGTTGCCCGATAGCCACACCCCGCTCAACTTGCAGATCGAGCCCGAGGTCGGGTTGGCGTGCCACGTGAGCTGGCAGGGTGACACCGTCACGTCGTTGCAGCCGTTCGCCCTCGGTGCGTTCAACGACTGCTCGATCAGACGGCCGGGTGCCCGCAAGATCAGCGACAAGAAGAACTGGGGGCCGGCCTCCAAGGGGGTGGCCGCCCAGTTCTTCGACATCGGTGACCTGACCCCCGACGGCCCGACGTCGACCCTGCGACTGGTGTGCAATCTGCGCACCGCCGACGGCAACGAGCACGGGTACGGCGTCGACAGTCCGCTGCTGGGTTACTCCTACTACGGCGAGGTGCTGCTCGACTGGGTCACCGAGCGGCTGGCCAATCAGAAGGGCGCCGCCGAGACGCCCCTGGAGGACGTCGGGGCGTTGATGGTCGCCTCCGGTCATCCGTCGACGGTCCTGATCGGCATCGGGGCGACCCGTTACACCCCGCTCGGCGAGTCGACGTTCCTGCAGCCGGGCGACGAGGCCATCGTGCGGGTGTACGACACCGAATCCGACGTCGTCTCCGAACTGCGCCAACTCGTCTCGTCCCGCTCGGAGTGACGATGGCCGACGTCGTGGTATCCGAACTGTGGCGCTTTCCGGTGAAGTCCATGGGTGGTCAACGGGTCGACGACGTACGCGTGGACCGGCGCGGCGTACACGCCGACCGGCTGTGGGCCGTCCGCGACGTCGAGAAGGGCGTCACCGCCTCGGCACGACGGATCCCCGCTCTGCTCGGGTGCTCGGCGGCCTACGTGTCGGATCCGGGCCCCGGTGCCGGACCGGGCGCCGTGCCCGAGGTGTCGATCACCCTTCCCGACGGCACGCAGTGCTCGAGTTCCGACGGCGCGGTGCACGGGCTGCTCTCGGAGCTGGCCGGCCGCGAGGTGCGCCTGGTCGCGCTGCCGCCCGCCGACGACACCAGCCAGCACAGGATGTCGATGGCGGATTCGCTGGACAACTTCCGGGCATCGCAGGTGCGCAAGGACTTTGGCCTCGGTGACACCGAGGAGCTGCCCGACACGTCGGTGTTCAGCACGAAGGACATCATCACCCTGGCGAGGTTCTCCACACCGCCCGGCACCTTCGTCGACCTGGCGCCCGTGCACGTGCTCAGCACGGCGAGCCTGGCCTCGCTCGCCGGCGGCGACGCGCCCCACGACGTCCGGCGGTTCCGGCCCAACGTGCTCGTCGACGTCGGCACTGCAGACGAAGACTTCCCCGAGACGTCCTGGGTCGGCGGTGACGTCCAGATCGGTTCGGCCGCATTGCACGTCACGATCCCGACCATCCGTTGCGTCGTCGCCACCAGACCCCAGCCGGGGTTGGAGCGCGACGGCCGCATCACCCGGCAGCTGGCCGAGCGGACGAACCGGTTCCTCGGCGTCTACGCCGACGTGACCCGCCCGGGCGTCATCCGGGTAGGTGACGTGGTGACGGTGCGGTCGGGTCGACCGCCCAGCGCCGCTCAGCGGGTCTTGTCGGCGGTGGAGAAGGCGGCCACCCGCCAGGTGCAGAGGGTGCTCGAGGCGACCGTCCTGCGCGAGAAGGGCTAGTCCCGGTTCTCCAGCAGGGTGCCCAGTAGGGTGACGAACTCCTTGGCCCGCAACGGAGTACACGCCGGACTTGGCCGAGTGCCCGGGACGTCGAGGGTCACCAGCGTCGACTTGATCGGCCGCCAGACGTCCAGCGGTAACCAGCGGCGCAGATCCGAACTGCCCCAAATGCGAAACCGGTTCATCACCAAGCCAAGCGATTCCACCCGGTAGCCGCGAACCGCTCGCAGCGGGATCACCTTCGAGGTGCCCGAGGGAAAGTGGTAGCGGCGCAACGTGATCGCATGACGGTCGAGCTGAACCAGCCCGTCGTCATAGGTCATGTCACCGCTCACGCCTTCGCGCTCCGCAGCTCGTGTCCCTTCGACGTCAGGCACTTGCCGTTGGTCAGATTCCACGCCCACCCGTGCAGGTTGCAGGTCAACGTGGTGCCCTCGACGACCCCGAACTTCGACAGGTCGGCCTTGAGGTGCGGGCAGCGGCGCTGAATCTCCCAGCCGTCCAAGGTGATCGACGCCGAGTCGTCATGCGCCTCGGCGAACCAGCCGTCGGCGTAGGCGATGCGCTCGTCGGTCAGGCACTTGAAGAACGTGTACAGGTACTCGTTGTAGCCACCGACTCGCCAGGCCCTGAACCGGGTGGACAGGAAGATGGTGTTGACCCAGTCCGGCTCGTCGTCGCGCAGCACGGTGCGGACCAACTCGGGCGCGATTTCGAAGCCGTAGCGGAACTTCTCGTCGCTGATCGGTTCGCGCACGGTGCGTTTCGGAAAGTCGAGCACGACCGACTCGGGCCCCATGCGCAGCTCGACCGGGTAGCCGATGCCGTCGCAGATCTGGTCGCTCTGCAACATGATCGGCTCGAACTTCGCCCGCAGCGGTTCGAGCAGCGGGTCGCCATCGGCGGGCGCCCAGCCGGCCTTGGCGGCGGCGAGCACCGGCGCCATCCGCTGGGCGTAGGCCTCGATGTAGTCGGCCTTGCCCGTGGTGAAGATCGTCTCGGGGTCGTCCATCGGATGACTCAACGAGTTCAGTTCCGATCCGGTGAAGTCCGCGTTGGTGCCGGGGATCATCAAGAGCCCACGGTCGTGCCCGTGCGTGCGCATCTGGTCGAGGAAGACCATCTGGTCGGGAAAGATGTTGGCCGGGTCGCCGTGATCGTCGTTGAGATCGCGCAGGTCGGCGTCCAGGAAACAGGGCGGCCCGGCGGACGGCACCACCCACGTCGCGCCGACCTGTGCGATGTACTGCCGGCAGCGATCCATTTGGCGCTGCCGCTTCTGAATGCCGAACGCCTCCTTGGCTCGCGCTGGCATGTCGTAGACCATCGGGTACCAGATGGCGCCCGAGTACTGCAGCATGTGCACGTCGACGTGGCCGAATTCGGTCTCGAGGACCTCTAAATCGACGGGTCGGGCGTCGTTCATGTTGAACGCGACGGTCTCTCCGTCGGAGACCACCAACCCGGAGTCACCGATGGGGCCGTCGGCCGGGGCCCTCAGCGCAATGATCATCACGTCCAGATCGCCCCTGGGGCCGCTCACCCGATGCTTGGTCGAGTCGGTGGTCTCGAAGAAGCGGTGAAATCCCAGCGCCTCCAGGGCGCGGCGCAGGTCCGGCACGGGGTAGTCCGGCAGCAGGACCACGGCGTCCTTGTTGACGTGGGCCGCCAGGTGCTCGGGGTCGAAGTGATCCTTGTGCAGGTGGGAGACGTAGAGGTAGTCGCAGTCGCCGAGCGCGTCCCAGTCGAGCGTGCTGTTGTCCGGGAACGGGAACCACGACGCGAAGTAGGCCGGGTTGACCCACGGGTCGCAGAGGATGCTCCCGGCGTTGGTGTCGATCCGGAAGCCTGCGTGTCCGACGCTTGTGACCTGCACTTATTACCTTCCCAGCGGGGTTCGGGTACAGCCGATCCTACCGGGGTGGGCGGGCCTATCGCGCCCAGCGCTCGCGGTAGTACGCGATTCGCCCGTGCTGGGGGCCTACTCCGTAGGCGTCGAGCAACTCCTCCTCGTGCGCCTCGCCGAAGTTCCACGCGAGCGACATCGTCGCGACCGCCAGGTCTGCCCATCGGTCGGCGACCCCGAGGTCGCCGAGATCGACGTGACCACTGCATCGGCCGTCGTCGCCGATCAGCGTGTTGGGGGCACAGGCATCGCCCTGACAGACCACCAGTCGGTCGGCGGCGGGCGCGTCGTCGGGCACCCACGACGGTCTGTCGAACGGGCACCGGTCAACGGGTAGTGCATCGTGAAGCAGACGAAGCCCGCTGCCGATCGCGCGGGCGGCCTCCAGCGGTCGAGCCGCCCAATGCGGGTCGACGGCCGATCTCCCTGGCAGGGCCGCGGTGTGCAGCCAGCCCGGTCCCGTCGACAGCACGCGTGGGACGGCGGTGAAGCTGGCAGCCCATCGCAGTCGGACTGCCTCGGCGGTCAGCAGTGCCGCGTGGTCGGGGGGAAACACCTTGACGAAGGCGTCGCCGGCTACCGAGAACGTCACGCCGCCGAGTTCGTTGACCCAGAC
This sequence comes from Mycobacterium yunnanensis, assembly GCF_025823185.1. Classification (GTDB taxonomy): domain Bacteria; phylum Actinomycetota; class Actinomycetes; order Mycobacteriales; family Mycobacteriaceae; genus Mycobacterium; species Mycobacterium yunnanensis. Next base: position 383,318 of record NZ_JACKVK010000009.1, on the reverse strand, counting down.
CGGGGTCACCCGCCGGCCGTCGGCGATGCGCAGCACGACGTCGGGGACGACGACGGATTCGGTCGGGAATGACACGGCTCACACCATGCCATTGCCTCAGCACTAGGCTGACCGTCGTGGAACCGGTATACGGAACTGTCATCACTCTCGCCCGCTGCGTCTGGAAGCTGCAGGGTCTGAAGTTCACCGTCACCGGCGTGGAGAACCTGCCAGCCACCGGCGGTGCCGTGGTCGCGATCAACCACACCAGCTACTTCGACTTCACCTTCGCCGGGCTTCCGGCGTTCAAGCAGGGCCTTGGCCGCAAGGTGCGCTTCATGGCCAAGCGAGAAGTGTTCGACTCGAAGGTGAGCGGCCCCATCATGCGCAGCCTGCGGCACATCCCCGTGGACCGTGACAGCGGGGCGGCGTCGTTCGCCGAGGCGTGCCAGCGGCTCAAGGAGGGCGAGCTCGTCGGCGTCTACCCCGAGGCCACGATCAGCCGCAGCTTCGAGATCAAGGAGTTCAAGTCGGGTGCGGCGCGCATGGCAATCGCCGCCGACGTGCCGATCGTCCCGCACATCGTCTGGGGCGCTCAGCGCGTCTGGACCAAGGGCCACCCCAAGAACATGCGACGACCCAAGGTGCCCATCTCGATCGCCGTGGGCGAACCGATCATGCCGACCCTGCCTCCTGCGGAACTGACCGCGCTGCTGCACTCGCGCATGCAGCACCTCCTCGAGCAGGTGCAGACCAGCTACGGACACCACCCGGCCGGGGAGTTTTGGGTGCCGCACCGGATGGGCGGCGGCGCACCGACGTTGGCTGAGGCCAACCGGATGGACGCGGAGGAGGCCGCCGAGAAGGCAGCCCGCCGCGCCGAGCGGAACGAATCCGCAGAGTAGGCCCATGGAGCCGGTCTTCCGACTGTTGGAGATCACGGCCAAGAGCGCCGTGGCCCTGACCGGCACGCGCATCACCTACTGCGGGCTGCAGAACATCCCGGCCGAGGGCGGCGCCGTCATCGCCATCAACCACACCGGTTACCTCGACTGGCTGCCCGCCGCCCTGGCCGTCGAGCATCGTCACCGCCGCCTGCGCTTCATGATCAAGGCCGAGATGCAGCAGGTAAAGGTCGTCGACTTCCTGATCCGGCACACCAAGACCATTCCGGTGGACCGGCGCGCGGGTGCGCAGGCCTACGCGGCGGCCGTCGAGCGGCTACGGGAGGGCGAGCTCGTCGGCGTCTATCCGGAGGCGACGATCAGTCGCAGCTTCGAGCTCAAGGGCTTCAAGACCGGGGCGACGCGGATGGCGCTGGAGGCTCAGGCCCCGATCGTCCCGCTGATCGTGTGGGGTGCGCACCGGATCTGGACCAAGGATCATCCCCGGCACCTGGGCCGCCAGAAGATCCCGGTCACCGTGGCCGCGGGGCCGCCGTTGTCGCCGACCGGCAGCGCGGAGGAACTGCTGGGTCGCCTTCGCGCCTCGATGGCCGACCTCCTCGAGGACGTGCAGCAGTCCTACGATCATCCCGAGGGCGCCTACTGGGTGCCCCGTCGCCTCGGTGGAGGCGCCCCAACCATGGAAGAGGCCATCGTGCGTGAAGAAGCCGAGCTTGCCGAGCGCGCTCGCCGGGACTCGGGGAATCGATAGTGCTGCCGCTGCTGATTGCCACCGACGTCGACGGCACGCTGCTCGACGAGCACGAGCGCGTCACACCGCGCACCAAGGCCGCGGTGCTGGCCGCGGTCGACGCGGGCACCCGGTTCGTGCTGGCGACCGGCCGCCCGCCCCGCTGGATCTCCCCGGTGGTCGAGGAGCTGGGGTTCGCGCCCATGGCGGTGTGCGCCAACGGCGCGGTGCTCTACGACTCCGCGGCCGACCAGATCCTGTGGACCAGGACGCTGTCGGTGGACGTGCTGCGGGAGCTCGCCGAGGTGGCCACTCGCGTCATCCCCGGGGCCGGGCTCGCGGTCGAACGCGTCGGTCGTAGCGCCCACGACGCGGCCACGCCTCAGTTCCTGAGCTCACCGGGGTACGAGCACGCGTGGCTCAACCCCGACAACACCGAGGTCTCGCTCGAGGACGTGCTGAACGAACCCGCGGTCAAGTTGCTGATCCGCAAGGCGGGAGCCTCGAGCGCGGACATGGCGGCGGCGTTGGCCCCGCACGTCGGACTGCAGGGCGATCTGACCTATTCGACCAACAACGGTCTGATCGAAGTGGTGCCACTGGGCATCAGCAAGGCGACCGGCGTCGCCGAGGTCGCCACTCCGCTCGGCCTCGTGGCCGAGGACGTCATCACCTTCGGCGACATGCCCAACGACGTGCCGATGCTGCGCTGGGCGGGACTCGGCGTCGCGATGGGCAACGCCCATCCGGAGGCCAAGGCGGCGGCCGACGAGGTCACCGCGCCCAACACCGACGACGGGTTGGCGCGTGTCCTCGAGCGGTGGTGGCTGTAGAGCTCAGGCCTTGTTGCCGATGGGCGTGAAGCGCTCCAGCTGGACCGGTGCGTCGCCTTGGTGCAGGGGGATCTCGAGCTCCACCCCGTCGATGACGCGGGTGACGGTGCCGTGCTCGCGGTCGAAGTTCAGCGTCCCGTGCTGGAAGTTCTGCACGATCCACTGCGGTTCCTGGATCTCGCCGCTGGTCGGCAGTCCGAGGGCGCCGCGTTCGAAGCCCAGCAGTCCCCACGCCTCGTAGATCGCGCCGGTGACGGGTTCGGCGCCGCTGTCGGGCGACCAGTACAGCGCGCCCTTGTCGAAGGTGACGTAGCGCGAGGCGCCGTCGCCGGGGGTCTCGGGCGTCTGCGGTGCGCCGAGCGGGCTCGCGTCCCCGCCCATCTGGGCCCATTTGCCGTAGATGGCGCCGCCGCGCAGGGTGTCGGCGAGATCGCGGGGCCCGATCGGGGTGTTGAAGTGAGCGGCCGTGTCCCGGAGCAGGGGCATCGCGGCGTAGGCGGCGTTGCCGGGGCAGTCGGTGTTGCCGACGTCGCGGTGGGTGAAGATCGTCGGCAGCGTGACCGGGGTGCCGCCGGGGAACTTGGTGAACGAGCCGCCCGCCGAGGTCAGGGTGACCGAACCGAGTGGGTCGACGTGGTCGAGGCCCAACCGCCAGCCGAGCAGCCGTCCGGTGGTGCGCAGCTGAATGGGTGTCGGGGGTATGAGGTCGAAGTTGCCGAGCATGGCGACGCCCCAGGTGTCGGCGTTGAACCCGCCGGTGTGGGCGCCCTCGACGGGTCGGTCCATGCCACCTGCGCGGCCCTCGAACACCTGGCCGTATTTGTCGACCAGTGCGTTGTAGGCGATGTCGCACCAGCCGAGCGTGCGGGTGTGGTATTCGAAGATGGAGCGGACGATGCCGGCGGAGTCCTCGGGGGCGTAGTCGTTGCTGCCTGCGGTGTGGTGGACGATGCCAGCGCGAACCCCGTTGTCGTACACGGGTTTTCCGCAGAGCTCCGATTCGTTGGCGCCCCACTGGGCGCGCCCGATGATCGCCGGGGGCACCCCGGGCGGAGTCGCGGCCTCCGGGGGAATCGAGGAGATGTCGACCGGCGCTTGCGGAGGACTGATCAATACGGCCTTGAGGTCTTGGCCCAGGGGACGTTCGGCGTTGGCGGGGACGTACCCCAGGTCGGGCTTGGGGGCCCGAAGGCCCGGGCCTTCGGGTACGGAGCGGTCCACCTTGATCTGGACGTCGGTGGTGTGGCCGACGAAGACGGGGTCGGTGCCCTTCACGCCGCCGCCGTCGGGGCCGACGCCCTCGAGGTTCTCGGCGTCGTACCACGGACCCCAGGATCCGTCGGCCTTCTTGGCGCGCACGCTGGCCGAGGTTCCGCTGAGATCGTCGGCGGTCAGCGCCACCATGGCGAAGGGAGTGTCCTGGTGCAGTTCGCGAATGGTCTCCCCGCCGCCGACGCCGGTCAGGGGCCGTTCGACGATGAGGGGCGCGGTGGCGACCGGATGGTCGGCGTCGTCACCGGGCAGGCCGTAGACGGCCAACGGCATCATCACCGCGGTCGCTGCGACCGCCGAGAAGAGCAGCGACGGGAGCTGGCGACGGCACGACACGGGGCCGATGTTACGTATGTGTCAGGTGTTACCAGTGTTTCGACACGGCGTGGCGAATGACCGTCTCGCGCGCAACGGCACCGCAGAGCCGCGCCGGGAGGTCCCGATGGCTTCTGCGGTGCCGTTTCGTCGCAGGACTTAGGAGGCGGCGGGGATGGCCGCCGGTGCTGCCGCGGCCGCGGCGGGAGCCGCTGCCGCACCCTTCTGAATGGCGCCGGTGATCATGGGCATCACCATGCCCTTGAGCAGGTCGATCGCCTGGCCCGCGCCGAGGGACTGCGCGGCGCTGTTCAGGTCGCCGAGCAGGCCGCCGCCACCCGAGCTGGCCGCGGGCGCGCCGAGGCCGAGTCCCGGATCGCCGCCGAGGATCGGGTAGGTGCCTGCCGTCGGGTCGAGTCCGATCGGAGCGGCGATCGGCACCTCGCCGGCACCCGGGACGCCGAGGCCGAGGCCGGTGTTGGCGGCCGGTGTGGTCAAACCGGGCACCGCGGCGGTAGGGCTGGTCAGCGCGGGGTTCGTGAGTCCGGCGTCGGCGAGGCCCGGGGTGGTCAGGCCGGGGGTCGTCAGGCCGGGCGTCGTCAGGCCGGGTGTGGCCAGACCCGGAGTGGTCAGGCCGGGGGTGGTGAGACCGGGCGTCGTGAGACCCGGGGTGGTGAGACCGGGCGTCGTCAGGCCGGGCGCGGTCAAGCCGGGGGTCGTCAGGCCGGGTGCGGTCAGGCCGGGCGCGGTTAGGCCGGGGCTGGTCAGTGCCGGAGTGGTCAGGGTCGTCGCCGACGGGGCGCCACCCAGGACTCCGCTCGGGAGGTTGACGCCGAACTGCGAGAGGCCCTGCGAGAGGGCGCCGAGGAGTTCACTCGGCAGGTCGGTCACCAGTGCGGCCTGGACGAACTCGCGGTGCTGCGGCGCGGCCTGAGTGGTGGCCGACATGTCGGACAATGCGACAGCGGCAACTGGACTTGCGACGGCCAGGGCGGCGACTGCGCTCATGGCTGTCGAGAGCTTGCGTCGACGACGGTTAGGCACGGAAGTCTCCTCGTGTTTTCTCGGACCGTGGCTTCTTTGGACCGTGTAAATGGACTGCGGACGTTCTGATGCAACGCGTTCGATGGTACGGCTGTGACTGGTGATGCCAGAGTGGCTCCGGATGTTGATGCGCAATCGTGAGCGAATTGCGACCTGCCGTGGGCGGGCGACCGGCCGAGCGCGCATTCGGGTCGCGACCCCCTAGTCGGATACCCTTGCTGCCGATGACAGCTCCTACCTCCCGGGTCGCTGCGCAACAGCCCACCGGCAGCTTTGACCTCATAGTCGTCGGCTCCGGATTCTTCGGCCTGACGATCGCCGAACGCGTGGCCACCCAACTCGACAAGCGCGTCCTCGTGCTCGACCGTCGCTCCCACATCGGCGGCAACGCCTACTCCGAGCGCGAGCCGCAGACCGGCATCGAGATCCACAAGTACGGCGCGCACCTCTTCCACACCTCCAATCAGCGGGTATGGGATTACGTCCGGCAGTTCACCGAGTTCACCGGGTATCAGCACCGCGTCTTCGCCATGCACGCCGGGCAGGCCTACCAATTCCCGATGGGGCTCGGTCTGGTCTCGCAGTTCTTCGGTCGGTACTTCACTCCCGACGAAGCTCGTGCCCTGATCGCCGAGCAGGCCGCCGAGTTCGACTCCAAGGACGCCCAGAACTTCGAGGAGAAGGCGATCAGCCTGATCGGACGCCCGCTCTACGAGGCGTTCATGAAGCACTACACGGCCAAGCAGTGGGAGACCGATCCGACGAACCTGCCTGCCAGCAACATCACCCGGCTGCCGGTTCGCTACACCTTCGACAACCGCTACTTCAACGACACCTACGAAGGCCTTCCGGTCGACGGTTACACCGCATGGCTGCAGAACATGGCTGCCGACGAGCGGATCGAGGTGCGGCTCGACACCGACTGGTTCGACGTCCGCGACGAGCTGCGGGCCGCCAACCCCGAGGCCCCGGTCGTCTACACCGGCCCGCTGGACCACTACTTCGACTACTCCGCGGGCCGGCTCGGCTGGCGGACCCTGGACTTCGAGACCGAAGTCCTCGACACCGGGGACTTTCAGGGCACCCCCGTCATGAACTACAACGACGCCGACGTGCCGTACACCCGGATCCACGAGTTCCGTCACTTCCACCCGGAGCGGACCCATCCGGCCGACAAGACCGTGATCATGCGTGAGTACGGTCGGTTCGCCAAGGACGACGACGAGCCCTACTACCCGATCAACACTCCCGAGGACCGTGCGATGGTCACGGCGTATCGCGAGCTGGCCCGCGCCGAGACGGCGTCGGGCAAGGTCCTGTTCGGCGGCCGCCTTGGCACCTATCAGTACCTCGACATGCACATGGCGATCGCCAGTGCGCTGAACATGTTCGACAACACGCTGGCGCCGCACCTGCGCGACGGCAGTCCGCTGTCGACCTCAGAAGACGAAAGCAGTTGAGCATGAGTGACACTCCGTCGGGCGCGCTCGACGCCGGACAGTCCAAGGCGGTCAGCCTGCTGTCCCGCATCATCTTGCCCCGACCCGGCGAGCCGCTGGACGTGCGCAAGCTCTACATCGAGGAATCCGAGACCAACGCGCGTCGCGCCCACCCGCCGACCCGCACCACCCTGGAGATCGGCACCGAGTCCGAGGTGTCGTTCGCGACCTACTTCAACGCCTTCCCGGCCAGCTACTGGCGGCGGTGGTCCATCCTCGAATCGGTGGTGCTGCGGGTCGAGTTGACGGGCAGCGCCCGCATCGACGTGTACCGCTCCAAGGCCACCGGCTCCCGCATCACCGTGGGCGGCACCGAGGCCGTCAGCTCCGGACCGGACAATCCCTCGGTCACCGAATTCGAGGTCGGCCTCGACCCGTTCGAGGACGGCGGCTGGATCTGGTTCGACATCACCACCGACAGCAAGGTGACGGTGCACAGCGCCGGTTGGTACGCCCCGATCCCGGCCCCGGGTCGCGCCGACGTCGCCATCGGCATCCCGACCTTCAACCGGCCGTCGGACGCGGTCAGCGCCCTCGCCGCCCTGACGTCGGACCCATTGGTCGACGAGGTCATCTCCGCGGTGATCGTCACCGACCAGGGCACCAGCAAGGCCAAGGACAACCCCGGCTTCGCCGAAGCGGCTGCGGCCCTTGGCAACCGGTTGACGATCCACGACCAGCCCAACCTGGGCGGTTCCGGCGGGTACAGCCGGGTGATGTACGAAGCGCTCAAGAACACGTCCTGCGAACAGATCCTGTTCATGGACGACGACATCCGCATCGAGCCGGACTCCATCCTGCGGGCGCTCGCGTTCAACCGCTTCGCCAAGGTGCCGACGTTGGTCGGCGGGCAGATGCTCAACCTGCAGGAGCCCTCGCACCTGCACGTCATGGGTGAGATGGTCGGGCAGGCCGACTTCATGTGGACCAACGCGGTCAACACCGAATACGACCACAACTTCGCGAAGTATCCGCTTGCCGCCGAAGAGGAATACCGCAGCAAGCTCTTGCACCGCCGCGTCGACGTCGACTTCAACGGCTGGTGGATGTGCATGATCCCGCGGCCGGTCGCCGAGGAGCTCGGTCAGCCACTTCCCCTGTTCATCAAGTGGGACGACTGCGAATACGGCTTGCGCGCAGGCGAACACGGCTACCCGACGGTGACGCTGCCGGGCGCGGCCATCTGGCACATGGCCTGGAGCGACAAGGACGACGCCATCGACTGGCAGGCCTACTTCCACCTGCGCAACCGATTGGTGGTGGCCGCCCTGCACTGGGACGGCAACATCACCGGCCTGGTGGCCAGCCATCTCAAGGCGACGCTGAAACACCTTCTGTGCCTGGAATATTCGACGGTGGCGATTCAGAACAAGGCGATGGACGACTTCCTCGCCGGCCCCGACCACATCTTCTCCATCCTCGAGTCGGCGCTACCCGAGGTGCGCAAGATGCGCTCGGACTTCCCCGACGCCGTGGTGCTTCCGAGCGCGACGTCGCTGCCAACGCCGTCGGACAAGCGGTGGCGCAAGAAAGTTCAGATCCCGGTCAGCCCCGTCTCCATCGCCGTGCGCCTGTCGCGGGGCGTCCTGCACCAACTGAAGGCCCATGACCCGCAACATCACGTGCGGCCGCAGATCAACGTCGCCACGCAGGACGCACGATGGTTCTCGCTGTCGCGGGTCGACGGCGTCACCGTCACCACCGCCGACGGCCGCGGCGTCGTGTACCGCCAGCGCGACCGTGCCAAGATGTTCGACCTGCTCCGCGAATCGCTGAAGCGACAGGCGTTGCTGCTGCGCAAGTTCAACCGGATGCGCAAGGTGTACCGCGGCGCGCTGCCCACGCTGACCAGCACGCAGAAGTGGGAGACCGTCCTGTTGCCCGCTGCGAAGGCTCCGGCGGAAGTGTCCCGGTGACCGACACCCTGCGGGGCGAGGACGCCGCGCTGGTGGCCGTGCAGTCGACGCTGGCCGGACGTCCCGGCGTCCTGCCCGGGGCGCGCGCCTTGTCGCACTTCGGCGAGCACAGCGCAGGCTGGATCGCCGTGTCGATCCTCGGCGCGCTGCTGCAGCCGAAACGTCGCCAGGTCTGGCTGACCGCCGGTGCCGGCGCGTTCCTGGCGCACGCCGCCGCCGTCGTCATCAAGCGCGTGGTGAAGCGTCAGCGGCCGCATCACCCGTCCATCGCGGTCAACGTGGCGACTCCGAGCCGGCTGAGCTTCCCGTCGGCCCACGCGACCTCGACCACCGCGGCGGCGATTCTGCTGGGGCGCGCCTCGGGGCTTCCGTTGCCGTGGCTGCTGGTGCCGCCGATGGCGTTGTCGCGCTTGGTGCTCGGAGTGCACTATCCGACCGACGTGCTCACGGGAGTGGCCGTCGGCGCGGTCGTGGCCAAGACGGTCGAGGCGGTCCCGGACCGGAAGGAGACAGGCGCATGAGTGAGGAAGCCCCGCCGGTGGCGGGTCCACCCAAGAACCTCGCCATCGGTCTGGTCAAGGCGCTGCGGCCTCGCCAGTGGGTGAAGAACCTCCTGGTGCTCGCGGCACCGCTGTTCGCCTTCGGCGGAGACGTGAAGTACGACTACCGCGAGGTGCTGACCGACGTCGGAATCGCGTTCGTGTGCTTCAGTTTGGCGGCGTCCTCGATCTACCTGGTCAACGACGCCCGCGACGTCGAGGCCGACCGCGCGCACCCCACCAAGCGATTCCGGCCCATCGCCGCCGGCGTCGTGCCGCAGCGGCTCGCGTACGTGCTCGCCGTGGTGCTTGCCGTCGTCGCGCTGACCGTCTCGTGGCTCGTCACCCCCAACCTGACGATCGTCATCGCGGTCTATCTCACCATCCAGCTGGCCTACTGCTTCGGCCTCAAACATCAAGCAGTCCTCGACATTTGCATCGTGTCGTCGGCCTACTTGATCAGGGCGATCGCCGGTGGCGCCGCCGCAGGCATCCCGCTGTCGCAGTGGTTCCTGCTCGTCATGGCGTTCGGCTCGCTGTTCATGGTGGCCGGGAAGCGGTACGCCGAACTGCAGCTCGCCGAGCGCACCGGCGCCAAGATCCGCAAGTCGCTCGAGAGCTACACGGCCTCGTACCTGCGCTTCGTCTGGACGTTGTCGGCGACTGCGGTGGTGGTGTGTTACGGCTTGTGGGCGTTCGAGCGTGACCGCATCACTGACGGCTCGTGGTTCGCCATCTCGATGATTCCGTTCACCATCGCGATCCTGCGGTACGCGGTGGACGTCGACGGGGGAATGGCCGGCGAACCCGAGGACATTGCGCTACGCGACCACGTCTTGCAATTTCTCGCCATCGCCTTGATCGGATCCCTTGGTGCCGCAGCGTTCTTCAGCTGACGCTGCGGGCCAGGGCATGGCGGCCCGGCTGGCGCGCTGGCCGGCCTTCCGCTTCACCCCAACCGTCCGCATCAGCCTGTGGTTCAGCGTGGTGGTCGTCGGGGCGCTGTTCGGGTGGGGCGCCTGGCAGCGCCGGTGGATCGCCGACGACGGCCTGATCGTCCTGCGCACCGTTCGGAACCTGTTGGCGGGCAACGGCCCCGTCTTCAACCAAGGGGAACGGGTCGAGGCCAACACGTCCACGGTGTGGACCTATCTGGTCACGTTCTGGGCCTGGATCGGTGGCCCACTCCAACTCGAATACGTGGTCTTGACCCTGGCCCTGACGTTGAGCGTGGCCGGCATCGTGCTGGTGATGCTGGGCACCGGGCGGCTGTACGCACCGGGGCTGCGTGGCAGGCAGGCGTTGTTGCTTCCGGCCGGGGCCCTGGTGTACGTCGCGATCCCGCCTGCGCGCGACTTCGCCACCTCGGGGCTCGAGAACGGTTTGATACTTGCCTATCTGGGCCTGCTGTGGTGGATGCTGGTCTGCTGGTCGCAGGCCCCGCGGGTCAATCCGCCCCCGCCGAACGAGACCGGCGGCAACGCGACGGGTCGATTCTTCGAAGGCTCGCTGGCCTTCCTCGCGGGGCTCAGCGTCCTGGTCCGACCCGAGCTCGCGCTCGTCGGTGGGGTGGCGTTGGTGATGATGCTCGCCGCGGCGCACGGTTGGCGCCGACGGCTGCTCATCGTCGTCGCGGGAGGTCTGCTGCCCGTGCTGTACCAGATCTTCCGGATGGGTTACTACGGACTGTTGGTCCCCGGCACCGCGGTGGCCAAGGACGCGTCGGGATCCAAGTGGTCCCAAGGCTTCGTGTATCTCACCAACTTCAACCACCCGTACCTGCTGTGGATACCGCTGGTGCTGCTCGGGGGTCTCGGCCTGCTGTTGCTCGGCGTGCGAAGCCTGTTGTGGCGCAAGCGCGGTCACGCCACCCGTACCCGTGGCCGGTGGACCAGCCTGGTGCAGAGCCCGACGGCGGTGGTCGTCTTCATGGTGTGCAGCGGCCTCGTCCAGGCGGTCTACTGGGTGCGTCAAGGCGGCGATTTCATGCACGGACGCGTGCTGCTCACGCCGCTGTTCTGCCTCCTCGCACCAATTTCGGTGATCCCCATCGTGCTGCCGGCCGGCATGCGGTCCGTGCGCGGTCCGGGCTACCTGCTCGCCGGTGCCTCGGCGGTGTTCTGGCTGGCGATCGTGGGTTGGTCGCTCTGGGCGGCGAATTCACCGGGTCTGGGCAGGGACGCGACCCGGGTGACGGCGTCGGGGATCGTCGACGAGCGCCGCTTCTACGCGCAGGCCACCGGCCATGCGCACCCTCTGACCGCGGCCGACTACCTGGACTATCCCCGCATGCGGGCCGTCGTCGCCGCCATCGACAACACCCCCGACGGTGCGCTTCTGCTGCCGTCGGGCAACTACGACCAGTGGGACGTCGTGCCCGCGCTCCCGCCACCGCTGCCGCCGCCACCGGTCGGCGCCGCACCCGTGATCGCCGATCACCGCACCGGTCCCCACACCGTGTTCTTCACCAACCTCGGCATGCTCGGCATGAACGTCGGCCTCGACGTCCGGGTGATCGACCAGATTGGTCTGGCCAACCCGTTGGCCGCGCACACCGCCCGGCTCGACGACGCACGAATCGGCCACGACAAGAACCTGTTTCCCGATTGGGCGGTCGCCGAGGGTCCCTTCCTTCCGATGCGGCCCTTCATTCCGCCCTATCTCGACGAGGACTGGATCGCCCAGGCGAAGGCCGCGTTGACGTGCCCGGACACCGACGCGATGCTCACCTCGATCCGCGGTCCACTGGGCGCCAAGCGCTTCCTGTCGAACGTGCTGCATGCCGCGGCCTTCACCAAGTACCGAATCGACCGGGTTCCCCGCTACGAGCTGGCCAGATGTGGCCTTCCGGTGCCACCGCCGAAGGTGCCGCCCTACACCGGAATGCCTGCGACGGGGCCCTGATCGAGCCGGTCGTGTAACGCCCGGACCGCCCGTCGCGATACACCGCCCGTGTGATCTGGGACTCGACGAGGTGTTCCCAAGCGAGCGAAACCATTTGACCAGCGCCGACGCGGGCGAGAGAGAGTTTTCGCTCTCGTGTGTGGTTGACTACAGCGGCACGCAGCGGGTCTGTCGTGCGGCATTCAAACGAAAAGGATTCATACAAGCATGAGTTTCGTACGGAAGATGGCGCGCCGCGCTGCGGTTGCCGCCCTGGCGGCGGGAACGCTGTCGGGCCTGGTTGGCGTCGTCGGAGGCTCGGCGACGGCGGGAGCGTTTTCGAGGCCGGGTCTGCCGGTCGAGTACCTGATGGTTCCGTCGGCCAGCATGGGCCGCGACATCAAGGTGCAGTTCCAGAGCGGTGGCCCCAACTCTCCGTCGATGTACCTGCTCGACGGTCTGCGCGCGCAGGACGACTTCAACGGCTGGGACATCAACACCCAGGCCTTCGAGTGGTACAACGGCTCGGGCCTGTCGGTCGTCATGCCCGTCGGTGGTCAGTCCAGCTTCTACACGAACTGGTACAAGCCGGCGTGCGGCAAGAAGTCCGGCACCTGCCTGACGTACAACTGGGAGACCTTCCTGACCAACGAGCTGCCCAACTACCTGGCGGCCAACAACGGCGTCGACGCGACCCGCACCGCGGCGATCGGTCTGTCGATGGCCGGTTCGGCATCGCTGACCCTGGCGATCCACCACCCGCAGCAGTTCCAGTACGCCGGTGCTCTCTCGGGCTTCCTGAACCCGTCCGAGGGCTGGTGGCCGGGTCTGATCAACACTGCCATGGGTGACGCGGGCGGCTACAAGGCCGACGACATGTGGGGTCCTGCCGAGACCGATCCGGCGTGGAAGTACAACGACCCGATGGTCCCGGCCAACATGGCCACGCTCGTCGCCAACAAGACTCGCGTGTGGATCTACTGCGGCAACGGCACCCCCAGCGGCCTTGGCGGCAACAACCTGCCCGCCAAGTTCCTCGAGGGCCTGACCCTGCGCACCAACAAGCAGTTCCAGACCGACTATCTGGCTGCCGGCGGATCGAACGCGGTGTTCAACTTCCCGGAGAGCGGCACGCACGACTGGCCGTACTGGGGCCAGCAGCTGCAGGCCATGAAGCCGGACGTTCAGCGTGTGCTGGGCGCCGTTCCGACGGCTGCCTCCTAAGGCGCTAGCAAAACAGTTCGAATTGGCGGCGGCGATCCCCTGGGGGTCGCCGCCGTCGCTTCGTTTACGGCCCGGGCCGTCGTGACGATGTGATTCACTACAACCGAATCGACAGATTGGTGAGATGGGTATGAGGCTGCTCCTGGGGCTCTTCAGGACGATGTGTGCGCTGACTCTGGCCCTGGGGCTCTGGCTCGCGAGCCCCCACACCGCCAAGGCCGAGGGCGTCGAATATCTGATGGTCCCGTCGGCGTCGATGGGCCGTGACATTCCGGTCGCCTTCCAGGCCGGTGGTCCGCATGCGGTGTTCCTCTTGGACGCCTTCAACGCCGCCCCTGACACCAGCAACTGGGTGACGGCCGGCAACGCGATGAGCACGCTGGCCGGCAAGGGCATCTCGGTCGCCGCCCCCGCCGGTGGCGCCTGGAGCATGTACACCAACTGGGAGGCCGACGGCAGCAGGCAGTGGGACACCTTCCTGTCCCAGGAGCTGCCGGACTGGCTTGCGGCGAACAAGGGCCTGGCTCCCAACGGACACGGCGTCGTCGGCGCCGCCCAGGGCGGGTACGCCGCGATGGCGCTGGCCGCGTTCCACCCGGACCGGTTCCGCTACGCGGGGTCGCTGTCGGGCTTCCTGACACCGTCGCAGACGGCCTACAACGGTGCCATCACCGCCGGGATGGCCAGCTTCGGTGGCGTCAACACCCAGGCCATGTGGGGCGCCGCCCAGCTGGGTCGGTGGAAGTGGCACGACCCCGACGTACACGTGAACCTGTTGAACGCCAACAACACTCGGCTATGGGTCTACAGTCCGGCGGCGCTCGACTGCACCGATCCCGCGGCCATGATCGGCGTCTGCGACCAGACCGCAGGCAGCAACCGCACGTTCTATCAGCACTACCGCAGCGTCGGTGGACACAACGGGCACTTCGACTTCCCCGACTCGGGTCAGCACGACTGGGGCAGCTGGGCGCCGCAGCTCGCGGCGATGTCGGGAGATCTGTCCGCCGCGATCCGGTAGGCGCCGCCGCCGACAGATCTGGCAAACGGTTCCCCGAGGTCACCTCGGTGAGCCGGTACGTTGGAGGCGTGTATCTGGTCGGACCTCTAACGGCAAGCGCGGCCGTAGCGTGCGCCGCCCTCGTGGTCAGCGGGTGCGGCATGGGTGAGGACGTCATGGCAACCATCGGGATGCCGTCGGAGACGACCACCGACGGCAGCGGCGCGCAACCGTTCGCCCAGGCCCCCGTCGTCGCACCGGGGGAGAGCCCCGAGCTCGTCGTCACGCCGGCCCAGCGCGCATTCCTCGACGCGGTGGACGACGCGGGGCTGACCCCGTCGAGTGACCTCTCGGCGCTGAACATCGGGTCGTGCGTGTGCCAGGCGAAGGCCGCCAAACAGAACGACCAGGAAGTCTGGGACTTCATCCTGCCGATGGTGCGCGGCGACGCCCGTGATTCGTTCGCCGAACCGGTGACGCCACCGGCCGGCCAGGTCAACGCCGAGACGTCGGACTACATTCGCATCGCCACCGAAACACTCTGCTAAGTAGGAGACCTCCCCACGTCATGGCTACCAATCGCCAACGAAAGCGTCATCGCCTCCTCGCCCTGGTGGCAGCCGGGTCGGTGGCGGTGCTGGTCGGCCTCCTCGTCGTCGGATTGTGGATCCTCATGCGGGCACCCGAGTCGCCGCCCAGCGCGACTCCGCCGACGGCGCAGCCGTCCACCAGCGGCATTCCGACGACGCCGGGTTCCAAGCCGCGCCCGGAGTTTCAGGACGCCAGTTGCGCCGACGTGATGGTGCTGTCCATTCCGGGCACCTGGGAGTCCTCACCGCAACTGGATCCCGTCAACCCGACGCAATTCCCGATCGCGCTGCTGCTCAACGTCACCAACCCGCTGCGGCAAGCGTACGGCGAGGACCGGGTGGCCGAGTACACCGTTCCGTACACCGCGCAGTTCCACAATCCGTTCGCCGCCGACAAGCAGATGTCCTACAACGACAGCCGCGCCGAGGGCACCAAGGCCGCGATCAAGGCGCTCACCGACATGAACAACCGCTGTCCCCTGACGAGCTACGTCATCGTCGGGTTCTCCCAGGGCGCCGTCATTGCCGGCGACATCGCCAGCGACATCGGCAACGGTCGCGGCCCCGTCGACGCGGACCTGGTGCAGGGCGTCACGTTGATCGCCGACGGACGTCGCCAGCCAGGCGTCGGGCAGGACATCGGTCCGAACCCGCCCGGGCAGGGTGCCGAGATCACCTTGCAGGAGGTCCCTGCGTTGTCCGCGCTCGGCCTGACGATGACGGGTCCTCGGCCAGGTGGGTTCGGCTCGCTGAACGACCGGACCAATCAGATCTGCGCCACCGGCGACCTGATCTGCTCGGCGCCCGAGGGAGCGTTCTCGATCGTCAACCTGCCCAAGACGTTGGAGGTGCTCAGCGGGGGAGCCGGGCAACCGGTGCACGCCATGTACAACACCCCGGACTTCTGGGTGCTCGACGGGCAAACCGCGACCCAGTGGACGCAGTCATGGGCGCGCGGCGTGATCGACAACGCACCGCACCCGAAGCACGGCTGATTCGGGGCCGGTGATTTGGCTACGGCCAAAAGCTCACCTAACATTAAGAGAAAAGTAAGAGCGGTCGCCAGTGAAATCCGGCGGGCCGTCTACAGAGTGGGTCCCAAGGCTCAGGCCTACCCACGGATATGATCTTGGGGTTTGGCCTCGGCCGGTTCGGCACGGTAGAGGCAAGCGTCGACGGAGGAGTGACATGGGATTCCACAACCCGTTCTTGAAGGACGGCCTCATCAGGTTTCCCGACAACGGCAACCTGGTGCGGCACGTCGAGAAGTGGGCCAAGGTTCGCGGCGACAACCTCGCCTACCAGTTCGTGGACTTCTCCACCGAACGCGACGGCGTGTACCGCAACCTGGGCTGGCGCGACTTCAGTGCACGCAACAAGGCGGTGGGTGCCCGGCTGCAGCAGGTCACCCAACCCGGTGACCGCGTCGCCATCCTGTGCCCACAGAACCTCGAGTACCTCATCGGGTTCTTCGGCGTGCTCTACGCCGGCCGCATCGCCGTGCCGCTGTTCGACCCGTCGGAGCCCGGCCACGTCGGCCGCCTGCACGCCGTCCTCGACGACTGCCAGCCCACCGCCATTTTGACCACCACCGAATCGGCCGAGGGCGTCCGCAAGTTCTTCCGCACCCGGCCCGCCAAGGAACGGCCCCGCGTCATCGCGGTCGACGCCGTGCCCGACGAGGTCGGCGCCACCTGGGTGGCCGAGGACATCACCCACGACACGATCGCCTACCTGCAGTACACCTCCGGTTCGACCCGCATCCCGACCGGCGTGCAGATCACCCACCTGAACCTGGCCACCAACATCGTCCAGGTCATCGAGGGCATCGGCGGCGACGAGGGCGACCGCGGTGTGACCTGGTTGCCGTTCTTCCACGACATGGGTCTGGTCACCGCGATGATCCCGCCCGTCGTCGGCCACTACATCACCTTCATGACCCCCGCCGCCTTCGTTCGCAGGCCCGGCCGCTGGATCCGCGAGATGGCCCGCAAGGACGACGACACCGGCGGCGTCATCTCCGTTGCGCCGAACTTCGCCTTCGACCACGCCGCCGCGCGTGGCGTGCCGAAGGAGGGCGAGCCGCCGATGGACCTGTCCAACGTCAAGGCGGTCCTCAACGGCAGCGAGCCGATCTCGGCCGCCACCGTCGCCCGGTTCAACGCCGCGTTCAACCCCTTCGGATTCAACCCCAAGGCCATCAAGCCGTCCTACGGTCTTGCCGAGGCCACGCTATTCGTCTCCACCACCCCGACCGACGAACCGCCGAAGGTCGTCTACGTCGACCGCGAGGAACTCAACGCCTACCGCTTCGTCGAGGTCCCCGAGGACGCGCCGTCCGCGGTGGCCCAGGCGTCTGCCGGCAAGGTCGGTGTGGCCGAGTGGGCCACCATCGTCGACGCCGAGACCGCCACCGAACTGCCCGACGGTCAGATCGGCGAGGTGTGGATCAGCGGCCAGAACATGGGCACGGGGTACTGGAACAAGCCAGAAGAGACCATCGCGACGTTCCACAACCTCCTCAAGTCCCGGACCAACCCGTCGCACGCCGACGGCGCCGCCGACGACGCGACCTGGGTACGCACCGGTGACTTCGGGGCGTTCCACGAGGGCGACCTCTACATCACCGGCCGCGTCAAGGACCTGGTGATCGTCGACGGCCGCAACCACTACCCGCAGGACCTCGAGTACTCGGCGCAGGAAGCCAGCAAGGCCCTGCGCACCGGGTTCGTCGCGGCGTTCTCGGTGCCGGCCAACCAGCTTCCCGACGTCGTGTTCGAGAACGCGCACGCCGGACTCAAGCGCGATCCCGCCGACACCTCCGAGCAGCTCGTGATCGTCGCCGAGCGCGCTCCGGGTGCCCACAAGATGGACCTCGAGCCGGTGGCCGACGAGATCCGCGCCGCCATCGCCGTCCGGCACGGCGTCACGGTGCGCGACGTGCTGCTGACCCCGGCCGGCGCCATCCCCCGCACCTCGAGTGGCAAGATCGGGCGACGCGCCTGCCGGGCGGGCTACCTCGACGGCAGCCTGCGCAGCGGAAAGATCGCCAACGACTTCCCCGACCAGACGGACTAACGCGCACCGTCGGTCCACCCAGGCCGCACCCGGCGAAAGTGACTGTGAACATGACTGAATCGCTCGACAATTCGCCAGTGCTCGCCGGGGCCGACACGTCGTCGCAACCGGCTCGTACGGACAAGACGGTCCCCGAGCTGCGCGAGTTCCTCCGCACCTGGATCGCCGACGCCACCGGGCAGTCCGCCGGCGCGATCGACGAGTCCGCGCCGATGGTCGAGCTGGGCCTGTCATCGCGAGACGCAGTCTCGCTGGCCAGTGACATCGAGGATCTGACCGGCGTCACGTTGACGGCGACCGTGCTGTTTCGCAATCCGACCATCGAGTCCCTGGCGACGGTCATCGTGGAGGGCGACCCCGAAGACGAATCCCTCGTCGACGAGGGCTACGACTGGTCGCGCGACAAGGACGTCGACGATATCGCCATCGTGGGCATCGGCACCCGCTTCCCCGGTGACCTGAACACGCCGGAGGAGATGTGGCGCGGCCTGCTCGACGGCGTCGACGCCATCACCGACTTGCCCGAGGGTCGGTGGGAGGAGTTCCTTGGCGATCCCCGGATCGCCGAGCGCGTCGCCCGGGCGCACACCCGCGGCGGCTACCTGTCCGACATCAAGGGTTTCGACTCCGAGTTCTTCGCGCTGTCGAAGATGGAGGCCGACAACATCGATCCGCAGCAGCGGATGGCCCTCGAATTGACGTGGGAAGCGTTGGAGCACGCCAGGATTCCGGCGTCGAGCCTGCGCGGTGAGACTGTCGGCGTGTTCGTCGGCGCCTCGAACAACGACTACAGCTTCCTGTCGGTCTCGGACGCGTCGGTCGCACACCCCTACGCCATCACGGGAACGACGAGCTCGATCATCGCCAACCGGGTGTCGTACTTCTTCGACTTCCGCGGGCCGTCGATGGCCATCGACACGGCCTGCTCGTCCTCCCTGGTCGCCGTGCACGAGGGCGTCAAGGCGCTGCGGGCCGGCGATGCGGACGTGGTGCTCGCCGGCGGCGTCAACGCGTTGATCACCCCGCTGGTCACCATTGGCTTCGACGAGGTCGGCGGTGTGTTGGCCCCCGACGGGCGCATCAAGTCCTTCTCCTCGGATGCCAACGGCTACGCCCGCTCCGAGGGCGGCGGCATGTTGGTGCTCAAGCGCGTGGCCGACGCCCGCCGCGACGGTGACGAGATCCTGGCCGTCATCGCAGGCAGTGCGGTCAACCACGACGGCCGCTCCAACGGCTTGCTGGCGCCCAACCCGGACGCGCAGGCCGACGTGCTGCGCAAGGCATACAAGGACGCGGGCATCGACCCGCGCTCCGTCGACTACGTCGAGGCGCACGGCACCGGCACCATCCTCGGCGACCCGATCGAGGCCGACGCGCTGGGCCGGGTCATCGGCAAGGGCCGCGCCGCCGACAAGCCCGCACTGCTGGGTGCGGTGAAGTCCAATGTGGGACACCTGGAGTCGGCCGCGGGTGCGGCCAGCCTGGCGAAGGTCGCGCTGTCGCTGAAGCACGACAAGCTGCCGCCGTCGATCAACTACGCGGGTCCCAACCCCTACATCGACTTCGACAAGATCCACATCAAGGTCAACGACGTCGTCGCCGACTGGCCGCGCTACAGCGGTCACGCGATTGCCGGTGTGTCGGGCTTCGGCTTCGGTGGCGCCAACGCCCACCTGGTGGTGCGCGAGGTGCTGCCGTCCGATCTGGTCGAACCGGAGCCGGTCGTGGAAGCTCCTGCGCCGCAGGAGAAGTCCGATGCCAACGCCGTGTACGTCGGCGGGGTGCGGGTGGACGAGTACGGCGACATCCTCGATGAGGATGACGACGATCTCGACGTGCCCGCCGCTGCAGTCGACGCCGAGCCCGAATTGCCGGGACTCACCGACGAGGCGCTGCGCCTGATCGAAACCGCCCGCGAACGACTCGAGGCCGCCGAGCCGGCGAAACCGCTGGTCCCCCTTGCCGTCTCGGGATTCTTGACCTCACGCAAGCGGTCGACTGCCGCCGAGTTGGCGGACTGGATCGACAGCGAGGAAGGCCGAGCCGCGTCTCTGGAGTCGATCGGTCGCTCCCTGTCGCGACGCAACCACGGACGTTCGCGCGCAGTGATTCTGGCTCACGACCACGACGAGGCGGTCAAGGGGCTGCGCGTGCTGGCCGAGGGCAAGCAGTCACCGTTGGTGATCGCCGCCGACGGGCCCGTCACCAGCGGACCGGTCTGGGTGTTCGCCGGGTTCGGTGCTCAGCACCGCAAGATGGGCAAGAGCCTCTACCTCCGCGACGCGATCTTCGCCGAGTGGATCAACAAGGTCGACGCCCTGATCCAGGACGAGCGCGGCTACTCCGTCGTCGAGTTGATCCTCGACGACGCGATCGACTACACCGACGAGACCTGCGACTACCCGATCGAACTCGTTCAGACGGTGATCTTCGCCATCCAGATCGCACTCGGTGAGCTGCTCCGCGCGCACGGCGCGAAACCCGGTGCGGTCATTGGGCAATCGCTCGGCGAGGCGGCCGCGGCCTACTTCTCCGGTGGTCTGTCGCTGGAGGACGCCACCCGCACCATCTGCTCGCGCGCCCACCTGATGGGTGAGGGCGAGGCGATGCTGTTCGGCGAGTACATCCGCCTGATGGCGCTCGTCGAATACTCCGCCGACGAGATCAAGACGGTCTTCTCCGACTACCCCGGCCTTGAGGTGTGTGTATATGCCGCACCCACGCAGACCGTCATCGGCGGCCCGCCCGAGCAGATCGACGCGATCATCGCCAGGGCCGAATCCGAGGGCAAGTTCGCCCGCAAGTTCCAGACCAAGGGCGCCAGTCACACCCAGCAGATGGATCCGTTGCTCGGCGAGCTCTCGGCCGAGATCCAGGGCATCGAGGCGCACCCGCTGCAGACGGCGTACTACTCGACCGTCCACGAAGGCAGCCTGATTCGGGCTGGCTCCGACGCCATCCACGACGTGGACTACTGGAAGAAGGGGCTGCGGCACAGCGTCTACTTCACCCACGGCATCCGCAACGCCGTCGACGACGGTCACACCACGTTCCTCGAATTGGCACCAAACCCCGTGGCGCTCATGCAGGTTGGCTTGACCACCGCGTCGGCGGGTCTGCACGACGCGCAGCTCATCGCGACCTTGGCGCGCAAGCAGGACGAGGTCGACTCGATGACCACCGCCATGGCGCAGTTGTTCACCCATGGCCACGATCTCGACTTCCGCACCCTCTTCGCGCCCGGCGAGTACGCCGACATTCCGCCCACGCGGTTCAAGCGCAAGCCGCATTGGCTCGACGTCCGCTTCTCCGGTGACGGCGCCACCGTGGTGCCTGGCACGCACGTCGCGATGCCCGACGGCCGGCACGTGTGGGAGTACTCCCCGCGCGCGACCACCGACCTCGCCGCGTTGGTGAAGGCCGCTGCGGTGCAAGTACTTCCGGACGCCAAACTGACCGCGTACGAGCAGCGGGCGGTCCCGGCCGACGAGGCTCGTCTGGTGACGACGCTGACCCGTCACCCCGGCGGCGCGACGGTGCAGGTGCACGCCCGGATCGACGAGTCGTTCACCCTGGTCTACGACGCCATCGTGACGCGCGCGGGTCAGGCGACGTCGTTGCCGACCGCGGTCGGCGCGGGCGCGGCGATCTCCGAGGTGGCCGTCGCGCAGCCGGTGGCGGTCGTCGAGCCTGATCCCGAGCCCGAGGATGACGCGGCCATCCTGCAGGACAACCTCACTGCCGGAGCGGGTTTGGCGGCCGGCTTCGCCAAGTGGTCGCCCGAGTCGGGTGAGACGATCGCGCAGCGGCTGGGCACCATCGTCGGCAGCGCCATGGGGTACGAACCCGAGGACCTGCCGTGGGAGGTGCCGCTCATCGAGCTGGGCCTGGACTCGCTGATGGCGGTGCGCATCAAGAACCGCGTGGAGTACGACTTCGACCTGCCGCCGATTCAGCTGACCGCGGTGCGCGACGCCAACCTCTACGCCGTCGAGAAGCTGATCCAGTACGCCATCGAGCACCGCGACGAGGTCGACCAGCTCGCCGAGGTGCAGAAGACGCAGACCGACGAGGAGATCGCGGCCGCTCAGGCCGAGCTGATGGGCGGAGCCACCACGGTGGCCGAGCTCGAGGACGTGCTCTCCAAGAAGGCCGCCGAAGCGGGCATCCCCGTCGACGGGGACGCCCCCGCTCCGCCGCCCGCACCTGTCGAGACGGCGGGCATCGTCCCGCCTCCGCCACCCCCGCCGACCAATCCGGCCGGCCCGGCGGCCGAGGCCAAGACGCCGAACCTGGCCGGTGCGGCTCAGGTGCTCAACCAGCAGGCCATCGCGGAGGCGCTGAACTCCGACGTGCCACCGCGTGACGCCGCCGAACGCGTGACGTTCGCGACGTGGGCGATCGTGACCGGCAAGTCGCCGGGCGGCATCTTCAACTCGCTGCGCGAGCTGACCGACTCCGAAGCGCAGAAGATGGCGCAGCGTCTGTCCGAGCGTGCCGAGGGCACGATCACCGTCGACGACGTCAAGAAGGCGCAGACCATCGAGGAGTTGTCCACGACGGTCCGCGAATTCCTGGAGGCCGGCGAGCTCGACGGGTTCGTGCGGACCATCCGCAAGGCCGAGCACGAGAGCGACGTTCCGGTCTTCGTGTTCCACGCCGCGGGCGGGTCGACGGTGGTCTACGAGCCGCTGCTCAAGCGGTTGCCCGCGGGCACGCCGATGTACGGGCTCGAACGCGTCGAAGGCACCATCCAGGAGCGGGCCGCGCAGTACGTGCCGAAGCTGCTGGAGCTCAACGGCGACAAGCCCTTCATCCTGACCGGCTGGTCGCTGGGTGGCGCGCTGGCCTACGCCTGCGCGATCGGGCTCAAGCAGCACGGCGCCAACGTGCAGTTCGTCGGCCTCATCGACACCGTGCGTGCCGGTGAGGAGGTGCCGCAGACCAAGGAGGAGACCCGCAAGCGCTGGGACAGGTACGCGGAGTTCGCCGCCAAGAACTTCAACGTGGAGATCCCGCCGATTCCGTACGAGGAGCTCGAGGAACTCGACGATGCGGGCCAGGTGCAGTACGTCCTGGACGCCGTGCAAAACGCCGGCGTACAGATCCCGGGCGGCATCATCGAGCACCAGCGGACGTCCTACCTGGACAACCGGGCACTGGAGACGGTCGTGATCGAGCCGTACGACGGCCACGTCACGCTCTACATGGCGGACCGCTACCACGACGACGCGATCAAGTTCGAGCCGCGTTACGCCATCCGTCAGCCCGACGGCGGTTGGGGTGAGTTCGTCTCCGATTTGGAGGTCGTCAACATCGGGGGCGAGCACATTCAGGCCATCGACGAGCCGTACATTGCGAAGGTCGGCGCGCACATGAGTGAGGCGATCAACCGCATCGAGAGTGAGCACAAGTGACCCAGGAAGCGGCCCCCGTCGCCAGCAGAGCCCACACCACGGCCGAGAAGTTGGCCGAGCTCCGTGAACGGTTGGAGCTCGCCAAGGATCCTGGCGACGAGAAGGCGAAGGCCCGGCGCGACAGGAAGGGCATCCCGAGCGCCCGCTCGCGCATCCACGATCTGCTCGACCCGGGCAGTTTCCTCGAGATCGGTGCGCTGGCCCGCACTCCCGGTGATCCCAACGCGTTCTACGGCGACGGCGTCGTCACCGGGCACGGCACGATCAACGGACGTCCGGTCGGCGTCTTCAGCCACGACCAGACGGTGTTCCAGGGGTCGGTCGGGGAGATGTTCGGCCGCAAGGTGGCCAGGTTGATGGAGTGGGTCGCCATGGTGGGCTGCCCGATCATCGGCATCAACGACTCCGGTGGCGCCCGCATCCAGGACGCCGCGACGTCACTGGCCTGGTACGCCGAGCTCGGCCGGCGCCACGAGATGCTGCGCGGCCTGGTGCCAGAGATCTCGTTGATCTTCGGCAAATGCGCTGGCGGAGCGGTCTATTCGCCGATTCAGACCGACCTCATCGTGGCGGTGCGCGACCAGGGCTACATGTTCATCACCGGGCCCGACGTGATCAAGGACGTCACCGGTGAGGACGTCTCGTTCGACGAACTCGGCGGTGCCGACGTTCAGGCGCAGCGCGGCAACATCCACAAGGTGGTGGAGTCCGAGAGCGCGGCCTACCAGTACGTGCGGGACTACCTGAGCTTCCTGCCGCCCAACCACTTCGACAACCCGCCGATCGTCAACCCCGGGCTGGAACCGGAACTCACGCCGACGGATCTCGAGCTCGACACGATCGTGCCGGACTCGGACAACCAGGCCTACGACATGCACGAGATCCTGCTCCGCATGTTCGACGACGGCGACGTCTTCGAGCTCTCCGAGCTGCGTAGCCCGTCGATGATCACCGCGTTCGCGCGGGTAGACGGTCACCCGGTCGGCGTCATCGCCAACCAGCCGCTGAACAACGCAGGCGCCGTGGGCAACGAGGCGTCCGACAAGGCGGCCGGGTTCATCCGGTTCTGCGACTCGTTCAACCTGCCGCTGGTCTTCGTCGTCGACACCCCCGGCGCCATGCCGGGTCTCGAGGAGGAGAAGGGCGGCATCATCAAGCGCGGTGGGCGGTTCTTCAACGCCATCGTCGAGGCCGACGTGCCGAAGGTGACGTTCGTGATTCGCAAGGCCTACGGCGGCGGCTATGCGGTGATGGGCTCCAAGCAGCTGTCGGCGGATCTGAACTTCGCGTGGCCGACAGCCCGCATCGCGGTGATCGGTGCCGAGGGTGCTGCCCAGCTTCTCGTGAAGCGGTTTCCCGATCCGACCGCGCCCGAGGTGCAGAAGATCCGGGCGGACTTCATCGAGGGTTACAACCTCAACTTGGCGACGCCGTGGATCGCCGCGGAGCGCGGTTACATCGACGGTGTCATCGAGCCGCACGAGACGCGCCTGCTGCTGCGCAAGTCGATGAAGTTGTTGCGGGACAAGCAGAACCGCAACAAGACGCTGCGCAAGCACGGCCTGACGCCGCTGTAGTTCCGCTCACTAGCACACACCTCCGACGATCTCGGCAGCTTCGGCGGGGTTGTCCACAGTCCGGCGTTCATCCACAGAACGCCTGTCGCAGAACGGTTTTCGTCAGACACCCGGCCTAGGCTGGGTTCATGTTCGACGATCTGGTTGACGCGACGACCGGCACCCGCGGTGCCGGGGCGCTGTCATCATGGGCGCGGGTGGAGAACGCGGCCTGCGCTCAACGGGTGGCGACGATGGCCGCCATGCTCGACGAGGCACATGCCGTGTCGGGGTCGGCGGATCGCGACCAGTGGTGCCTGGACAACCTCGACGCCGTCGCCGCCCACATCGGTGCCGCCCAGAACATCACCCCCGGCACCGCCTCCCACCAACTGTTGATCGCGGTCGCACTACACGAACGGTTCCCCAAGGTCGCCGCGGTGTTCGCGGAAGGCCTGATCACGTATGCGTTGGTGAAGACCGTCGTGCAGCGCGGCGCCTTGGTGATCGACCCCGACGCCCTGCGGGCGTTGGACGCCCTGCTGGCCGAGGCGTTCGGGGACTGGGAGCCGAGGTCGGTGGACAAGACCGAGAAGGCCGTTGACTCGTTCGTGGCCCAGGTCGACCCGCACGCGGTGCGTCGTAGCGAGGCCAAGGCGCGGGGCCGGTCGGTTGAGGTGCACATCGAGGAGGACGGCAGCGGCCTGGCCACGGTGTTGGCCACCCTGTTCGCCCACGACGCGAAGGCATTCGAGGGCCGATTGAAGAACCTGGCCGCCACGGTGTGCTCGGGTGACCCGCGGACCGCCGACCAACTCCGCGCCGACGCCATCGGTGCCCTCGGGACCGACCGCATGGCGTGCCTGTGCGGCAACGACGACTGCCCGGCCGCGCAGAACCCGCCCGCCACGGGGGTGGTCGTCTACGTCATCGCCAGTGAGGACACGCTCGCTGATCCGACCGCGACACCCGAATCCGAGCCGCCTGCGCCGAGGCCCGAGAGCCCCGCGCCGCGACCGGAAGCCCCCGAAGAGGCCGACGCCGAGGAGTCCACCGCGCCAGCCCTCGACAAAGCAGATGCCTCGCCGAAATGCGAGGACTCTGCGCCTCAGGGCGAGTCGCCGCCGACCAGGCCCACTCCCTCCTCAGCGGCGGCCGAGCGTGCCGCCATTGACGGGGACGAGCCGCCGCTCTTCGACAAGCCGCTACGCGACCTCACCCTCACCGAGGCCCTCACCCCGGCACCCGGATACTTCGCGAAGCTGCGTCCCGGGGCGATGATGGGAGGCCAGTTCCTCCCGGGCGCGATCGCCTGCCGCGCCACTATCGGGGCCACGATCACCCCGATCGTGCACCCCGGGCAAGCGCCACCGGAGAACCGGTACCGACCATCCAAGCGGCTGGCCGACTTCGTGCGCTGCCGCGACATGACGTGCCGCTTCCCGGGCTGCCGCGTGCCCGCCAGCCAGACGGACATCGACCATACGATCCCGTGGCCGCACGGACCGACCGCGGCATCCAACCTGAAATGCGTCTGCCGTCGACACCACCTGCTCAAGACCTTCTGGGGTGGTGAGAATGGTTGGCGGGACAGGCAACTCGAGGACGGCACCGTCATCTGGACCGCGCCCGACGGACGAGAGTTCGTCACCACGCCGGGTAGCAGGCTGTTGTTCCCCGAACTATGCAGACCTACTGCCGCGGTCACAGCGACGGGAAGACCTACACCGCACACCGCGGGGCTCACCATGCCGCGACGCAGCAGCACCCGCGCGCAAGACCATGCCCAACGCATCCAACGTGAGCGCGAGCTCAACCAATCGGACGATCCTCTTGAAGGTTCAATAGGTCAACTAGGGATCACTTAGTCGTCCAGGGTAAGGGAGTAATGCCCAGGCCCGGTTTGGAAGCAATCTGCATAGCTGATGCCGGCTGCCCTCGCCTGTTTCTCCGCGGCCTGGCAAGCCGTCTTGTTCGTCCCGTAGTCGATGGTGTCATAGGCGTGGGCGGCGGTTGCCTCGATTACGGATACGACCACCCGCAAGGGCGGCGCACGAGACCAGCTTGCGATACGACATCATGCGGTAGATCCTCCCCAGATCTGGACGAACATAGTTTGCCAGAAACGCCACTCGGTCACTTACCAAACGGTCTGGACGACCCCTAGATACTTGGCAGCGCCAGCCACTCGACGACCTCGAAGCGGTCGCCCCGAGCCACCAGCGTTGCCCCGCCGTGGCCGGGGTAGTGCGCGGGGATCACGGAAGCGCGCGAGCGCGAGGCCTCGGTGAAGACACGCTTGCGGGAGACTGCGGCCGCGGCGGCGTCGACGTCGAATCCGCAGGGATCGTCAGGCCGGGGAATCTGGATCGGGCAGTGCGTCATGTCGCCGACGAACACCGCGGGCCGGCCCGCGTCGAGCCACAGCACCGACGACCCCGGGGTGTGGCCGGCGGCGGGGCGCAGCCGCAGCGACTCGCTGATCTGAAGGTCGTCCGACCACGTCTGCATCTGATCGGCCACCGGAAAGACGCTGTCTTCGAACACGATTCGGGACCCCGTCGTGGCGCCGGGCCCGTCCGGGGCGAAGAAGCGGTAGTCCGCCTCGGGCATCAGGTAGCGGGCATTGGGGAACGTCGGCACCCACTGGCCATCTACCAGCCGCGTGTTCCACCCGACGTGGTCGGTGTGCAGATGCGTGTTGACCACCACGTCGACCTCGTCGGCGGCCACCCCGGCCCGCTCCAAGGCGCCGAGGAAGTCCGTCTGCAGCCCCGCCAACGCCGGAAGGTGCGGCCGCTCACGGCCGTTCCCGCCGCCCGTGTCGACCACCACGGTCAACCCGTCGACCTCGACCACCCAGCTCTGCAGGGCCACGCGCCACCGCCGACTCGCTGGATCGTAGAACGTCGGCACCAGCAGGTCGGCCTCGTCGGCCCACGCCTGCTCCGGAGTCTCACCGAACAGCCCTGTGCCGACGTCGAACTCCCACTCCACCACGCGCGTGATCGTCGCCTTGCCCATCGGGATGCGGTCGGTCATCGCTCGACCCTACGACGGTCCCCGTCAGACGAAGGGGCGAACGAGTTCGTCGACGACCCACCGAGCCACGCCGTCGGGGTAGGGATTCGGCAACCCGAGGATGACATGGCGGAAGCCGGCGTCGAGCGCTCGGCCGATCGCATCACGGGTGTCGTTGGGCTCGTCGTAGGACACCGCCACGTGCATCGAACGCTGAATGGATGCCGGATCACGCCCGATCTCCTGGCAGTAGCGGTCCAGCAGGGTGCTGCGCTCGACGGCGTCCGCGAGATCCCCGCCGGGGATGTTCCAGACGTCGGCGTGCTCGGCGACGACGCGCAGCAGCTTGGTCGAGCGCCCACCGATCACGACGGGCGGATACGGCGTCTGCACCGGCTTCGGATTGCCGAACGCGCCGGTGACCGTGACGTGCGCGCCGGTGAAGTCGAACGGCCGATTCTCGGTCCACGACTTCTTGATCACCACGAGCGCCTCGGCGAGGCTGGCGACGGAGTCGGTGAAGTCGTCGTACGGCAGACCGTTCGCCTCGTACTCGCGTCTGGCCAGGGGGTGGCTAGGTCGCGACCCGGCGCCAATGCCGAAGTCGAGACGCCCTCCGGACACCACGTCGACGGTGGTGGCGATCTTCGCCAGCAGTGCCGGGGGCCGAAAGCGGTTGCTGGTGACCAGCAGTCCCAGCCGCAGTCGGCTCGTCTGAGCTGCCAGCGCCGAGAGCAGCGTCCACCCCTCGAAGATCGGACCGTCGAGATCGCCGGCGATCGGCAACAGGTGGTCGAACAGCCACGCGTGCTCGAGGTCGGGGAGGGCGTCCGCCTCCCGCCACACGCGCTGCACCTCGGCGTAGGTGACCTGTTGCGGAGCCGTAGCGATGCCGAACCGCACCGGGGATGTCGTCGTCACGGAAGTGCCTCCTCGAGGCGGGTAGGGTGCGAAGCGGAACAATGTTCCTCATATCGGACTATACGGAACCATGTTCCGTTTGACCAGGAGTGGCTCATGACGGCGCCGCGCAAGCGTTCGGACGCTCGCCGCAACGAGGAGGCCCTGCTCGCGGCGGCGGCCGCCGCATTCGTCGAGTCCGGAGTCGACGTTCCCGTGCGTGACATTGCGGCCGCGGCCGGCGTCGGGGTCGCCACCATCTACCGACACTTTCCGACGCGCGCCGACCTCATCGTCGCCGTCTACCGCCATCAGGTCGAGGCAACCGCGGAGGCGGGGCCAAACCTGTTGGCCAGCAGCGACTCTCCCTACGACGCCCTAGCGAAGTGGATCGACCTGTTCGTCGACTTCCTGGTCACCAAACACGGTCTCGCGCACGCCTGGCAGTCGGACTCCGCGGGTTACGAAAGCTTGCACGCCTACTTCCTGAGCCGGCTGGTTCCGGTGTGCGAGCAGCTCCTCGCCGCGGCAGCCGACCAGATCATCCCCGACGTCGACGCCCTCTGGCTGATGCGCGGCGTCGGCAACGTCTGCATCGGCGCCGACGGCGACCCGGGTTACGACGCCCGCCGCATGGTGCGGGTGATGATCGCGGGCCTCAGGGCTTGATGCGGATCTTCCCGGGCGAGTACAACCCGCTGTGCGTGGCCGATCCCAGCTCGATCTGAGCCGGCTGCGCCTCGACGACGGTGTCGAACTTGCGCAGCGAGCCCCAGTCTCGGCCCCAGTCGTGGTTCAGGTAGGTCGCCATCAGGTTTTGTCGCAACAGCAGGTCGGTGATGCCGAGCAGTCCGCCGTTGAGGCCGTCCTGCCAGGTGTCGGTGTCCTTGCGCTTGGCGTTGTAGTCCGGCGTGATTCGGAACTTCGGCACCTCGGTGACCCCGTTGGAGTGCAGCATCGGCTGCTGGCACGGGAACGCCAGCCCGACCGCCCAGTCCATCAACACCGGTTCGGTGGAGCCCACGTACTGCTGCACCGTCTTCAGTTCCGGCACGCGCGGCGGGGTGACGGCAATCCAGTCACCCGGAGTCAGTGAGAGATCCTCGGCCACGATTCGAACCGAGGTGGCGTCGGCCGGAATCTGCGAGCGGTCGAAGCGCAGGTTGCGCCACGACGGGATCGGCCCGATGTCGTAAGGCGTGACGCGACCCGCGGCCTGCGGTTGCCCGCCGGGACCCGCTGTGCCGTACTCCAATTCGACGCGCTGCCCCTCGGTGGCCCCGTTGAAGACGCTGTTGCCGGTGATACTGCCCGCGGCGGTGACGACCACCAGTGGGTGGGCGGAGTCCGCTGCCGGCAACTGGTACCACGCCGAGGTGAGGCGACTCTGTTGCTGCGCAGGACCGTTGACGTACGAGCCCGCCAACGGCACGCGCCGAGGATCGAGGCCATAGGGCAGCGGCACCGTCGACCCATTCACCCCGGGCCTCGACAGTTTGACCGGTGCGTCCCAGTCGTAGTCCGTGCCCGGGGTCGGCAGATCGCTGCGGATGGCCTCGGCGACGATGTGGTCGGGGACCCCGCTGGGGGTGAACCCCACGGCGCCGGTGCCACCGAGCGCTCCGAGTGGGCCGTAGTCACCCGGCATCGCCGCCAGGAAGCCGGCGTTGGCGTCCGGTTCGACGAGGACGTCGTCGGCCAGGCCGCAGCCCCCGGTGAACGCCTTGAGGTTGGACGCCCCGTTCGAGTAGGTCGGGTACTGCCGCACCACGCCCGCCAGCATCGACGCCACGAACACCACGACCATGAAGCCCGCGACGATCGGAATCGGTGCCGCGGTCACCCAGCGCACCACCTTGCTCTCGGCGCGGTCGCGGCCGAAGTGCAGCCAAAACGCCCACAGCGCGGCAATGCCGAACAGCGCGAAGAAGATCGAGCTGACGGTCACCCCGCCGACCTTCGGCATCGCGTTGTTGAACGGCACGCCGTAACTGGAGACGTACCACCAGCCGTTGGTGCTCGAGAAGGTCAGCGCGGTCACGAACAGCAGCGCGGCGACGAAGGTCATCCGGTTACGCGCCGAACGCAGCACCACCGGGGACACCAGCACCGTGGCGACGGCGGCCATCGCTGCACCGACGGCGGCGAACAGGCCGAAGTGGTGCACCCACTTGGTGGGGGTGAACATCAGGAAGAACATGGTGCCGAAGATGATGCCGACGAGGCGCCACACCGGCCCGCGGGCGACGCCGGGCACCCGTCCACGCCGCAGCATGATGAACAGCGACGCGAAGAGCGACAGCGCGGTGATCATGAACCCGAAGCGTCTCGACAACGATCCGTCGACCGTCGGCAGGATCAGGTAGTAGTACCGCAGGTTCTCGGTGTACCACGCCTGGCTTGGGCCGATCGCCGTACGAATCCTGGTGGCCTCCAACACCGTTGCCAGGGTTTGATCGGCGAACACGACGGTCAGGATGATCGTGCCCGCCGCCAGCAGGGGCAACACCAACGGCCAGGTGCCGACGACGCGGTGCCGTCGCACCAGGATGCGCAGCAGCGGACGTCCACCGGCCAGCAGGGCCGCAACGGCGATCAGGCCGGTCGGCTGGATGCCGAGCGTGAACGCGGCCGAGACGATGGCCAGCGCGGCGGGGGTGAGCCTGCCCGAGATGATGGCCCGCTCGATGAGCACGTAGGTGATCAGTGCGCCGGTCGCGATCTGGCCCTCGGGGCGCAGACCGTTGTTGAACGGCATCCACGCCGCCATGAGGACCAGGCCCGCGGCCCACGTCGCCGACCGGCTCGAGACCACCGACGGCCCAAGCCGCGGCAGCACCTCACGCGACAGCAGCAGCCAACAGATCAGAGCACAGATCAAGTCGGGCAGGCGCATCCAGATGCTGGCGTCGCTGACGTGGGTCATCAGCGCCAGCACGTTGTAGAACCACCCGAACGGATCCTCGGGGCTGCCGAACCACCGGAAGTAGTTCGACATGTAGCCGGCGCGGTCGGCGACGCGGGCCATCTGCAGGATGTAGCCGTCGTCCGACGAGTTGGCCCCGACGACGTGCCAGATCAGGAACCCGCAGACCACCACGACGTCGGTCGCCGAGAACGTGCGCCACCGCGACGGGATGATCCGTTGCATGCGCCGGCCGTCGAGCTGGTCCAGCCGCCACAAGGCCACCAGTGCGATGACGGTGGCCACCATCGCCAGCAGCATCGCGCCGAGCTTCAGCGCGGTCGGCTTGGTGGTGAAGCGGGTGTCCACGGTCGCCGACACCGAGAGCCCTTGCGGCGCAGGTCCGCTCAGGTCGGTGAAGATGCCGACGAAGTTGGGGCGCAGGTTGGGGTCGACGAACCCGGATCGGAAGTCCTTCTGCGGGTCGGCCGGATCGCTCATCCCGGGGAACGTGGCGAAGGTGCCGGCTTCCGACGAGGTGATCTCCAGTCGGGTGCACTCGGGCCCGAGCACGCGGGACATCGGCATGGTGGCGATGACGACGTTGCGGTCGGTGACGGTGACCCGTTGATCGGAGCGCTTGGAGCTGACGTTGACGAACAGCGAGTTCAGCGCCGCGTCCTTGGCGGTGGCCGGGGCGGTGCCCAACACCGTGCCGCCACCGCGATTTGCCATGTCGCGCAACACGTCACAGGGCACGGTGGCCGTCATGGTGACCGGCGTCAGTGTGATGAGCGGGGCGGTCACGTCGTTGACTTGGCCGTTCTGGGGCCAGTTCACCGTGGCCGTGGTCTGTACGACCGGCAGCAGCGGAAACAGCACCGACAGCACGAAGCCGATCAGTCCCGCGATCATCGCCACCCAGCGGGTAGTCCTCACTTGTCCGTCTCCAGTGGCAGGGCTCGGATGGGTCCGCGGCGCGTCCAGCCCAGCACGGTTTGGGTGCCCTGGTCGACGGTGGCCTCCGGCGCGGCGGTGGCCGACACGATGCGGTCGTAGCGCTCGATGGTGCCCCAGTCGCGGTACCAGTCGTCGCGCAGATAGGTCGGGACGGTGGACGTGCGCAGCAGCGCCTGGATGTAGAGGAACGGGCCACCGTCGTCGGCGGACTGCCACTGATTCGACGACACCACGACCTGTTTGGCGTTGGGCAGGATGCGGTAGTCCGGCAGCTCCGCGACGCCGAGGTGCTGCGATGCCGGGCGCTGGCACGGGAAGTTCGCGGCGGTTGCGATGTCCATCAGCACCGGAGTCGTCGACCCCAGGAATTGCTGGGCGGACTCCAGGGCAGGCACGCGCGGTGGGGTGAACGCGAACCACTGGTCGGTGGACAGGTTCGGGTCGTCGGCGACGATGCGGGCCACGTTGGCCTCCGGCGGCGCCGAGGCCAGCGGGAAGCGCAGGTTGCGCCACGCGCGCTGTGGCACGAGGGGATCGATGGGCTCCACCGCGGCCAGCGGGCGGAAGCTGCCGTCCGGATTGCGCACGCCCCACTGCAGTTTCAGAGACTGACCGTAGTTGAAGTCACCCTCTTCGTTAGCCGACCAGATGGCGCCGGCGGCCGAGACGGTGACCAGCGGACGGTCTGGTGTGCGCGGCGGCAGTTCGTACCACGCCGACGTCGCCTTGGCGGCAGCGGTGTTCTCGCCGTAGCTGCCCATCACGGGGGTCCGGGCGGGGTCGAGTCCGAAGGGAAGGAAGACCCGCGAGCCGTTGACGCCGACCGGGCCGTAACCACCGCCGGTGCCTGCGGAGAATCCGATCCCCGAGTTGGGCTTGTCGGGTGACCCCGGCGAGTTGACGGTGCCCGGGTTGGCGGTGACGGGCTCGGGTGGCAGCAGGGTGTCGCTGACGCCGTTGGGGGTGAAGCCCTGCGGGTCGGTGCCGCCGAGGGGTCCGTCCGGACCGAACTGCTGCCCCGAAACGGGTTGCAGCAGGCCGGCATTCGGGTCGGTCTCGACCAGCACGTCGTCGGCCATCGCGCAGCTGGTGGCACCGAGGCCGGAGGCCAGTGCGTCGACGTCGGCCCTGGCGGTCGTGTAGGCGGGGTAGCGCCCGGCGGCGCCCTTGACCATCGACCCGACCTCGAGCAGCACCATCAGCGTCGCCACCACCAGCAGCGGGGTGGACGCCAGCACCCGGTTGCGCCGGGTGTTCTCGACCTCGACGTGCCCGGTGTAGTCCATCCGGAAGTGCAGCCAGCCAGCCAGCAGGCCGCAGGCGATGGCCAGGCCGAGGAACATCGACGTGACGGGCGTGCCCGCGACGAGCGGCTGCTTGTCGAACCACGGCACGCCGTAGTTGCCGACGTAGAACCAGCCGTTGATCCCCGAGGTCGCCCACGCCAGCACGAACAGCAGGGCCGTGACGTACAGCGCGAGGTTGCGTCGGCTGTGCAGCCCGACGCGGGAGAAGGTGAAGGCGGTGACGGCGCCCAGCGCGCCGGACAGCCCCGCGAAGGCGCCGAACTGGATGGCCCACTTGGTCGGGGTGAACGTGAGCAGCAGCAGGCCGACCGCGGTGGTGCCCAACAACCGCCAGACGGGCGCGGTGGCCATGCCGGGCAGGCTGCCGCGGCGCAGCATCACCGCCAGCAGTCCGAACAGGCACAGCAGGAGGATCAGCACCGAGAACCGGCGGGTCAACGAACCGTCGACGCTGTCCTCGACGGTCAGGAAGTAGTAGCGGAGGAACTCCTGATACCAGGAGATCGTCGGGCCGACGGTGTACTTGATGCGGGCCGATTCGGCGACCGTCGCCAGCGTCTGGTCGCGGAAGACGATCACGAACACCAGCGACAGCGACGCGGCGAAGGCGGCCAGCGGAGCCAGCAGGCCGGTCGGCCGGTTGCGGACGTTCCGGACGATGGCGCGAGCGCCAACCAGCAGCGGGGCGAGTGCGATGAGGCCCTGCGGGGCCAGCGTGACGCTGAGCATGGCGACGACGATCGCGACGGCGGCAGGCCACGAACGGCGGGCGCCGATCGCGTACTCGACGAGGACCCAGGCCAGCAGCGCGCCGAGCGCGATGAGGGGTTCGGGTCGCAGCCCGTTGTTGAACGGCAGCCAGGCGGCGAGGAACACCGCGGCGCCGGTCCAGACTGCGACCCGGTTGGCCGCCAGCCGCCCGCCGAGCCGGGGCAGCACCCATCGACTCAGCAGTAGCCAGGTGACCAGGCCCGCCACGGTGGCGGGCAGCCGCATCCACACCCCGGCGGTGCTGATCGCCGACAGGTGCGCCAGCACGGACGGGTACCAGTCGAAGGGCGCTTCGGTGGCGCCGAAGTAGCGGTAGTAGTTGGCGACGTAGCCCGCGTCGCCGGCGACGCGCGCGATGGTCAGGTTGTAGCCGTCGTCCGAGGAGATCGCACCGACGACGTGCCAGAGCAGCAGGGCGCCCACGACGGCTCCGTCGGCAAGCCAGGTGGCGACTCCGGCCCGCCAGAAACGGCGCAATCCACCGGTGACCCGGCGGCTGGAGCGGTCCAGCAGGGCCAGCGCCACGATCGAGCCCACCGTGGCCAGGACGCCCAGCACCATCAGCGCGGTCTTCAGCGGGGTCGGAGCGGTGACGAAGCGGGTGTCGACGTCGACGCGGGCGGACAGCCCCTGCGGACCGACCCTCATGTCGGTGAACAGCCCGGCCACCTGAGGCTTCTTCTCCGGGGCCAAGGTCCCGGTGGCGCCGGGAATGCCGACGAAGTCTGCGCCGACGCCACCCACGTCGGCCCAGACGTGCAGCGAGCTGCAGGCGCCGGAGGCCACGGCCGTCCGGGGCGCAACGGCGGCGACCGAGTCACGGAAGGCGACGATGACGCTGTCGGCGGTGGCCCGGACGAACAGACCGTTGCGGCCGGCGTCGATCCCTCCGTCGGGGATCGTCGAGAGGACGACGCCACCGGCGGCGGGCAGCGTCGCCATGGCCTGGCAGGGGATGGTCGCGTCGAGCGCCAGCGGCGCACCGGAGACCAGCGGAGCGGTCACGTCGGTGATGAGGCCGTCGGTTCCGAGCCCCTGTGGCCACTGGATCGTGGCCGTCGTCTGCTTGACGGGAAGCAGTGGGGTCAGGGCGCATAGCAGGAGTCCCAGGGCCCCCGCGACGATCGCGATGAGTCGTAGGGTCCGGGCGGGCACGAGGTTCGATGCTAGGCGACGCACTCGTGTGCGCCGCGCCGCCATGCGGGCCTCAGCTCAAACGAAGAGGTCCAGGACTCCACAATCCGCTGCGTGTGGCGGTGCCGAGGTCCAGCCGCGCGGGCTGGGCGTTGGGGTACCACGGGGTCAACTTCTGCAGGGCGCCCCAGTCGCGGAACCAGTCGTCCTTCAGATAGGTGGGTACCGGCACGGCACGCACCAGGAGTTCGGTGATGCCCAGCGGTCCGCCGCCGAGGTAGTCCATCACGGGCGAGTTCGCCTCGGCGCCGAACCGGTCGGGCAGGATGCGCCACTTGGGCACCTCGGTGACGCCGTTCTGATGACCGAACGGGCGCTGGCAGGGGAACGCCAGCCCGACGAGCCAGTCCAGCAGCACGGGGTCGGTGGATCCGACGACGTCCTGCAGCGTCTTCAGCAGCGGGATGCGGGGCGGGGTCACCGCGATCCAGTGCTGAGGTGCGAGGTCCTGGTCGGAGGCGACGAGGCGTACCTGGGTGGCCTCGGTGGGGATCGCGCTGAGCGGCACGCGGAGGTTGCGCCACGCCGGGACGGCGCCGACGTCACCGAATCCGACGCTGCCGCCGGGCTGTCCACTCGCGGCCTGGGCGTCGGTCGCCCACTGGACCGTCACCTCGCCCGAGTCGAAGCGACCCGCGGCGGCGACCACCAGCAGGGGGCCGGCCTGGTCACGCGGTGGCAGGCGGTACCACGCCGAGCGCAGCAGGGCGGGTTGCTGGGTGCCCGCCCGCCAGCTGCCCATCACGGGGGTGGTGGCGGGGTTGAGGTTGTAGGGCAGCCGGGCTCGCGAGCCGTTGACGCCCGCAGCGGCCGTGGTGCCGCCCTCGGTGCCGGGCTCGCTGCCGCTCACGACGGACCCGTCGGTGTCGGCGAAGTTGTTGCTGCCCTGCGGTTCGGCGACGGGGTCGGCCGACAGGTCGGCCGGAATCCCGTTGGGGCCGAAGCCTTGTGACGACGACCCGAGCGAGGCGTTCAGTGGCGCGCTGACCGGTGCCAGCATGCCGGCGTTGGGATCCTCCTCGACGAGGACGTCGGTGGCCAGGCCGCACGTCTTGCCGGTCAGCGACTCGAGGTTGGAGCGGCCGACCGACCAGGCGGGGTACTGCTCGACCATCGCGACGGTCAGTGACATCACCTCGAAGACCACCAGGGCCCACACGACGATCGTCAGCGGTGCCCTGCCGATCCACGACCAGCGCCGCGGCTTGCTCGGTGGTGATCCGTCCCGCCCGGTGAAGTGCAGCCAGGCGGCCAGCAACAGCGCGGCCACCGACAGGCCCAGCAGAAACGTGGTGAAGCCGAACTTGTACTGCGGGAACTGGTTCGACCACGGCACACCGAAGTTCGACACGTACCACCAGCCGTTGACGCTGGCGAACGAGAACGCCGTCATGAACAGCACGATGGCCGCGAAGATGGTCCGGTTGCGCCGCGACGTCATCGCGGCCGAGGCGACGGCGACGGCGGCCAGCGCCCCGAGTGACCCGGCCAGCCCGGCGAACACGCCGAAGTGGTGGGTCCACTTGGTCGGGGTGAACATCATCATGAGGAACGAGATGATCGTGATGCCGATGATTCGCCGGGCCGGTCCGGCGGCGGTCCCGGGAATTCGCCCCTTGCGCAACGACATTGCGACCGACACGGCGAGGGCGAGCAGCAGCGCGAGCACGGCGAAGCGGCGCGCCACCGACCCGTCGGGGCTGGCCATGAACAGGCGCTCGTAGCGGATGTGTTCGTCGAACCACGCCAGGCTGGGCCCGACGGCGGACTTGAAGGCGCTGGCCTGAAGCTCGCTGGTGAGCGTCTGGTCGCGGAAGATCAGGAAGATCGTGACGGTGCCTGCGGCCAGGATCGGGGCCAGCAGCGCCAGGTAGCCGAAGCGCGACGTGTGCGCGGCGACGATCGTCTTGAGCGGGCCGATGGCGACCAACAGGGCGCCGACGGCGGCGATCCCGGTGGGTCCGGAGAACAACGTGAGCGCACCGATGATGATGGCGATGGCGACGGGCAGCAGCCGGCTGGTCGCGACGCCGCGCTCCACCGAACACCAGGTGAGCAGGATGCCGAGCGCGATGATCGGCTCGGGCCGAAGGCCGTTGTTCAGCGGCAACCAGAAGGCCAGGAACATGCCTGCCGCGGTCCAGGCCGCGGCGCGGCTGGTCTTGACGGCACGGCCGAGACGGGGGATGACCTCGCGGCTGATCACCCACCAGCACGCCAGTGCCATCAGCAGCGTCGGCAGCCGCACCCAGATGCTCGCGGTGCTGACGTGCGCCCACAGTGCGAGCAAGTCGTAGTACCACCCGAACGGCGCCTCCGGCGTGCCGAACCAGCGGTAGTAGTTGGCCATGTAGCCGGCGTGTTCGGAGACCCGCGCCATCGTGAGGATGTAGCCGTCGTCCGAGGTGTTGGCTCCGACGAAGTGCCACCACACCAGGACCGCGGCCACGATCCCGTCGAGCGGTTTCAACGACCACCAGCGGGGTGGCAGGAACCGGCGATGCTTCATGCCGTCGGCGGTGTCCAGGACGTGCAGCGCGCCGAGGGAGACGACGGTCATCGCGATGCCGACGACCATGGCGAGCAGCTTGAGCAGCGTGGGGGACGTGCTGTACCGAGAGTCGACGGTCGCCGAGAACTGCAGCCCGGGTGGCGCGGGTCCGGACAGGTCGGTGAAGACGCCGACGATCTGCGGACGGAAGTCGTACCCACTGCGTTCGCCCCGCAGCGGGTCGCCGGGGGTGGCCTGGCCGTCGGCGTCGGGCCCCTCGACGAGGCCGACGAACTCGGCGGTGACCTTGTCGGCGTGTGCGGTGAAGGTCAGCCGTTGGCACGCGGGGCTGAGCACCTGGCTCAGGGGGGCGCTGACGACCGGGGTGTTGCGGACGATGACGAGCAGGTCGCCGCCGACGCGTTCGACGAGCAATCCGCGGTCGACGGCCTTGGGAGCTTGCTTGGGAACGGTGGACAGCAGAACCGTGCGGCTGGCGTTCTCGGCGCCGACGAGGCCGGCGGCGGCGCGACAGGGGATGGTCACGGTCAGGTCGGTGGGGACGTAGCCGATCAGCGGTGCGTCGACGCTCTGCAGGACGCCGTTCTGCGGCCAGTTGAGGGCCGCGGTGGTCTGCGTGACCGGCAGGAACGGCGTGGCAATGGCCAGGATCGAACCCAGCAGACCGGCGACGATGGCGACCAGTCGCGCGGTGGCGTGGTTGGCCCCGGCTCCTGTCACGGGGCTAGATGATAGTTCCCCGCCCCGCGGGGCTTCACCGATCATGATCATTACCGCCGGATTGCCAGGACGAACGGTCCGTGGTCGGACACCGCCCACCGCGGATCGTCGAACAGGGCGGCGTCCAGGGCCACCTGGTACCGGCGGACGTTGGGCTGATTGGGGTAGACGTCGCTGGCCAGGCGCAGTGTGTAGGTGTCGTTGGCGCCGTGGCGCATGAGGAACACCGTTGGCGGCTGCCAGGGCAACCCGTCCAGGGCGGCGACGAACTGGTCGGGTGAGGTGATCGTGGCCCAGCCCTCGATGGCCGCGGACCGCTCCTTGAACTGAGCGAGCGGATTGGCGTAGTGCGACGTCAGACCCTGGAAGCCGTAGTAGGGGTAATAGGCCAGGAAGCTGTAGTCGGCGGTCATCACCACGGTCTGGTCGCGGGGGCGCCCGGTCACCTGAGCGATCGTGGCGTCGACCTCGCGGTAGTACTGCTCGGCGCCAGGTGGCCGCCGGTCGGCGCGCTGGCCACTGCCGTCGGTGTCGGTGTAGGCGACGACGATGTCGGGCCGCAGCACGTCGGGGATGTCCTGGGTGAACGTAATCGCTCCGATCGCGCCGACGACCGCCCCGGCGGCGACGACCCGCTGCCGGGTCTGGACGGTGTATCTGGACCCGATCGCGAGCGTGGTCTCGACGAAGCCGAACGCGCCGGCGGCCGTCAACAGCACCGTGAGGGTGGGCTGCAGCCGGAACGACAGCAGGGTGGTGCCGAGCAGGGTGGTCACCATCGACAACAGCGACCAGGCGTAGACGGCAAGGACGCCGAGGGCCAGTGCGCCTCCGCGGACGGAGCTCCGCGCCCGCACCACCAGCCACAGCGTGCCGATCATGCACAGCGCGCCGAGCAGGGTGAAGTCGAGCATGGGGAACGTCAGCTGGGCGCCGTCGGAGGGCAGGTAGTGCTGGGCGGTTCCCTTGTCGGCGGGCGCGCCCCTCGACGCGGCCAGCACGTAGGGACCCCAGTGGATCAGCGCGAGGAGGCCGGCCACGACGGCGATGACGGCAAGTCTCGACAGGGGCCACCAGCTGCGTCGGGTGGCGGCGGCGAGCAGGGCCATGATCGTGACGGTGAAGGCGGCGTACCCGAGGAGGAGTGTGTAGAACAGCGCCGCGAGTCCGAGGAAGAGCCCGACGCCGACGACGGCCGCCCAGCCCCGTCCGCGGTCGGCCCGCAGGCCCGCCCACGCCAGGACGAAGATTGGCGGCAAGAGGACCGTGATGACCGCGGCGTACGGCTCCGCGGGCGCGTACGCCAGGGTGGCCGCGGTGGTCGCGGTGGCCACGATTAGGGCGAGTTCGAACCGGATGAGCAGCGTCCAGAGTGTCAGCGCGACGGCGACGGCCGCCGTGATCGAGATGATCGACCACGGCTTGAACATCTCCCAGGCCGGTGTGCCGGTGAGGTGCGCGAGCCGGCCACCCAACCAGAACCAGCCGCTCGGGTAGTAGGGCGGAAGGCCGATGTAGGTCATGTCGTGCGGCACCGGGGAATCGGCAAACCGCGTCAGGTATTCGGTGCGGAACTGCTGGTCGACCGAGACGCCGAACAGGTAGAGCTTGGTGGCGCCCAACGGCATCGCCAGGGTGACGGCAGACAGAGCCGACAGGAAGACGACCGCGACGAGCCTGGCGATCAGCCTGAGATGGGCTCGCCAGAGCCAGCCCGCTGCGAAGAGACCTGTCAGACAGGCGAATTGGCCGACCGTGGTCAGCGCGTGTAGCTGATTCGAGGAGTTGAACGCGGGCCATTCGACCCGCGCGATCGCCTCCAGCGAGACGCCCGCGACGACGGTGGCGATCACCGCCGCGGCGAGCATGGCCGCCGCCGACCGGCCCGCTGTGGCAAGCACTTCTAGATCGGCAGCTTGCGGAAGATCGGCCGCGGCACGTGGCGCAGCACCATCATCACGTACCGGAAGGCGCCGGGCGCCCACACCAGGTCCTTGCCCTTGGCCGACGCGGTGACCGCGAGTTCGGCGACGTACTCCTTGTCGACCGTCATCGGGGCTTCCTTCGCCCCGGTGGCCGACAGGTAGTCGATCGTGGTCTTGGTGCGGACTTGACCGGGGCGGATGACGAGGACGCGAACGCCGAACTCGCGCAACGCTTCACCCAGACCGAGATAGAAGCCGTCGAGACCGGCCTTGGTGGAGCCGTAGACGAAGTTGGAGCGTCGCACTCGCTCACCGGCGGCGCTGCTCATCGCGATGATGCGTCCCGAACCCTGCGCCCGCATCTTCTCGCCGAGCAGCACGCCGACGGACACGGCCGCGGTGTAGTTGATTCCGGCAATCTGAACGGCCTTGCGCTGGTTCTGCCACAGTTCCTCGGCGTCACCGAGCAAACCGAAGGCCACGACGGCGACGTCGACGTCGCCGTTGGCCCAGGCCGCCTCGATCACGGCCGGATGCGTGTCGGTCTTCACGCCGTCGAAGTCGACCCATTCCACGGACTTGGCGCCCGCCGACGTCATCGCGGCGATCGCGTCGGCCTTGCGGGGGTGGTCGGGGAGATCGGCAAGGATCACCCGCGCCGGAGCGTCACGCAGATAGCGTTCGGCGATGGCGAGCCCGATTTCGGAGGTGCCTCCGAGGACCAGGATGGCCTGGGGGTTGCCGACGGCATCGAAAACCATTTACAGAAGCTCCAAACGTCGGGCCATGTCGGAGGCGAACACTCCGGCGGGGTCGACCCTGCGGCGGATCTCGATCCACTCGTCGATCCGCGGGTACATGGCGTGGAAGGTCTCCGCGGTGGTCCGCGAGTCCTTGGCGGTGTAGAGCCGGCCACCGAATTCGAGCACCCGACGGTCGAGCTCGGTGACGAATTCGTGCAGGCCGGCCTTGATGGGGAAGTCGACGCAGATGTTCCAGCCCGGGATCGGGAAGCTCAGCGGCGCTTGGTTTCCCGGCCCGAACAGTTTGAAGACGTTGAGGAAGGAGTAGTGCCCGGAGCGCTGGATGTCGACGATGATGCGCTTGAACTCTTCGACGGCCTCGGTCGGCACGACGAATTGGTACTGCAGGAAACCCGCCGACCCGTAGCCGCGGTTCCACTCTCCGAACATGTCGAGCGGGTGGTAGAACTGCGTCAGGTTCTGCACCTTGCCGCGGTAGGTACCGGACTTGCGGTACCAGAGTTCGCCGATCGGACCGAACGTGTACTTGTTCGCCAGGCCGTTCGGGAATACGTCGGGAAACGTAAGCAGTTGCGGCGCATCGAATTTGAGCGGGTTCTTCTGCAGCTTCTCGGGCAGCTGGTCCAACCGGGCCAGTGAGCCACGCGAGATGGCCGCACGCCCCAGCTTCGGCGGTGCGCTGATCGCGTCGAACCACGCGCTGGAATAGGTGTAGTCGTTCTCGCTGCCGTCGCTGTGGAAGGCGATGGTGTCGTCGAGGGTGGGCGTGACGTCGCCGTCGGCGATGAAGTACGCGGTCTCGGTGGGTGTCATCGCGATGGTGGCCCGCAGGATGATGCCGGTGAGGCCGTTGCCGCCGACCGTCGCCCAGAACAGTGCGGCGTCGTCGCCGTCGGGGGTGAGGTGGCGCACCGCGCCGTCGGCGGTCAGCAGCTCCATCGAGCGGACGTGGTTGCCGAAGCTGCCCGCGCTGTGATGGTTCTTGCCGTGGATGTCGCAGGCGATGGCTCCGCCGACGGTCACCTGGCGGGTACCGGGCAACACGGGCACCCACAGGCCGAGGGGGAGCGCAGCGCGCATCAGCTGGTCGAGGTTCACCCCACCGTCCACGTCGACGAGGTGGCTGTCGCGGTCGATCGAGTGGATCTGGTGCAGCGCCGTCATGTCGACGACGAGGCCGCCGCCGTTTTGGGCGTTGTCGCCGTAGGAGCGCCCCAGCCCGCGCGCGACGATGCCGCGGCCGTCGGCACTGGTGACGGCTTCGACGATGGTCCCGGCGTCTGGCGTCGACAGCACCCGGGCGACGGTCGGCGCAGTGCGCCCCCAGCCCATCAGCTGTTTGGTGGTCGTTTCGAACATCGTGACGAGGGTACCGCCCCGGCTAGAGCTTGAAGATGACCGCGCGCTGCACGACGAAGTTGATCACCGTCGCGGTGCCCTGGGCGATGACGAACGCGACCGGCACGCGCCACGGCTTGTCGTCCCACGACGTGTAGAAGGCGTAGTTGATACCCACCTGCACCAGGTAGGTCACGGCATACAGCACGACCACCGCGACGAACCGGGCCCGGCTGGGGGGCGCCTGGAACGTCCACCGCCGGTTGATCAGGTACGCCGTGGTGGTGCCTGCGATGAAGCTCAGCGTCTTGGCCACGTTCACGTTCAGGCCCAGGTGCAGGAACAGGACGTAGAGGCCGAAGTCGACGATCGCGGACAGGCCGCCGGTGACGACGAAGCGCCAGGCCTGCGTCAGCAGGCTCAGATTCGGCGACATGGGGGGCTCGGCCACGGGGGCAGCCTAGCCAGCGCGGCTGCGGGTGCCCGCAACGGCGGCACCCGCGGCGGCGGCGATCACCGCGGCCGCGACGGCGACCGGCTTCACCGCGCTGGTGTCGAACTCCGCCCACGCCAGTGGCACCAGCACCACCGCCGCGAACACGATTGGCATGATGAGCCGCAGCCACCACGACACCACGCCGTCGGCCGCGATCCGGGAGTTCGCGATCAACACCAAGCCGTAGAGCGCGAACAAGACCAATCCACCTACGTAGCCCAGGGTCCAGCGAGCATGGATCACGACGATGGCCAGCACGACCATGGCCACCACGGCCCCGCCGAAGACGGCGTCCGACGGGACCCTGGTGCCCAGTCTTTCGGTCGCCTTGGCGATTCCCCAGAGCAAGGCCACCAGGGCAGCGGCGATGAACATCGCGGTGCCGACGTCGACGATCTGCATGCCCGTGTCGCCGTAGAAGTCCATGACGGCCAACCCGAAGGACGAGCCGTCCAGCGAGCCCGCGCCGAATCCGCTGTGCTGGCAGGCCCACCAGCCGATGACGGCGACGAGGGTGACCGCGCCGACGCCCAGGCCCATCGGCCAGCCGTTCGTGCTCTCGCGCCGCGTGCGGGCGGTGACGACCTCGAAGCCGGCCAGGGAAACGGCCGCTAGGGCGAGGGTGCCGGCGGCTACCAGGCCAGTCGGTGCGGCGGCGGCATCGACGGGCTGACCGGAGGTCGAGCCCGACAGTCCCCGGGCGATGACCGCTAGACCGTAATAGAACTGAATCAACAATCCGCACGCGGCAAGGACGGCGGCAAGGGTGGCTACCATGCGGTCGGAGAGGGCGAACACCGCCGTTGCGGCGGCGGCGATCGCCGCGACCGCCCAGAGCGACCAGAGCCAGGCGTTGAATTGCGGAGGGCCAAACGGATCCTCCGACGGCTCCGGCGGCACCAAGAACAATGCGATCGTCTGCGCCGCGGTCACCGCGATGAGTGCATAGCCGGATACCTGAAGGATGAGCGCAAACGCGGCGCCCCGCGGTCCCACCGCAGAGCCGACCAACTCGGCGGTCGAGGCCGCGTTCGGCGCGTGCCGTCGCAGGCGGACAAGGGCGTAGACGACGGGCAGCAGGATGATCGCTCCGATCAGGCTGCCGAGTCCGGTGCGGGCGGCCATGGCGGCTGCTGCCACCGCCAGGCCCGTCGCTTGCCAGCCGGCGAGCCCGGCGTACGTCGTTTGCTCGTCGTGCACGGGGCTCGATCTTGCCAGGCTCCCGCAGGGTGTCCGCGCACCAAAAGCGCGGCGGGAGTCAGTCGTCGGCGTCGTTGGTGTCGGGTGCGTCATCGGCGTCACCGGCTTCCGGACCGTCGCTCGGCGCGT
This sequence comes from Mycobacterium yunnanensis, assembly GCF_025823185.1. GTDB lineage: Bacteria > Actinomycetota > Actinomycetes > Mycobacteriales > Mycobacteriaceae > Mycobacterium > Mycobacterium yunnanensis. The sequence continues at coordinate 338,396 of NZ_JACKVK010000009.1, read as the reverse complement.
TCAGGTCGGGCGCCGTCGTCAACGGGTCGGGTGTGGCGCTTCCCGGCCGTTCGTCGTCGTCGCGGTCGTCGGCGGTCTTCGTCGACGTCGGTGTCCGGTGTGCGACCTCGTGAGCGGCGTCGGATGCCTGCACGTTGCGGTGCTTCTTCACGGCCGCTGCGGCCGGGGGTTCGGATCCGACGTCGTTGCGGGAGTAGCCGGCGTCGACCATCGGTTTCAGCGTCGCCTCCAGACCGTCGACGTTGATTCCGAGGTTTCGCAGCGGCTGCAACATGGGCAGGTGTTGGGTCGGGATCAAGACGTCGGTGATCGTGGCGCCTGCACCGTTGACCGTCGTGCTCGTATTCTTCACGGGTAGATCAGCGGGCAGGTCCCCGTAATAGGGGTGTAGGTAGACGATTCCCGCGGCGGCGTTGACGAGGGCGAGGACGTTGAACCGGTCGGGAAGATCGGCCAGGCCGTCGTATTCGCGGGTGAAGTACACCGTGTCGTAAGGGGTTTCGGCAGTCTGGTACCCCAGCTGCGCCAGCGCGCCGTGGCCGGGACGAGTCGGGTCCGCGATGGCGACGAAGGTCACCGTCTCGGCGGCCGGCCGCTGGTCCTCCGGCAGCTCCATCAGCCGTCGCTTGGCCTCCGCGATGGCGATGGCGCCCTGGCTGAGACCCAGGACGCGTTTCTCGCCCGACGTCGACTGGAGCTGTGCGACAACGTTCTTCGCGCCTTCGGCGACCGACTGGTCCATTCCGATGACGCTGGCGGGGAAGGGCACCGAGACGGCCGGACCGTCGTCGAACCGGCCGCCGAGGACGCCGGAGAGGTCGAGCGGTGGGACGGGCTGGCCGCCGTCGACGAGCTGATATGTGCCCCCGAGGGTGAACGTGATCGGCGCCGCGGCGGCGAATCCGGGAACGACGGCGATCAACGCCACGGCAACGACACTGGCGATTCGACGCAGCACGAGATACCCCCTTGGTTGTCACGAGATGGGGGATCTGAGATGAGTGTGGAAGTCGTTCGGCTAGACCGGGACCAGAGCTGGCCCGCGCAGGTCCCCCTCCTGCTGCGGTCTAGCCGAACGACTCGTCTGACACCGCTCAAACGTAGGATTGATCGACACGTGTGAAAATGACCGCAACTTTCCAGGTCAGTGACCGAATCGCGCACGCGCGCGGTGGTAATTTCTCATCGTGGCGACCCGCACAGTCGCGATCCAGCTCATCCGCGCGGCGATCGCCCCGGCGACGGACCGGGGTCTCGACGTCGACGCCGTGCTGCGCGCTGCGGGCATCCCCCCGGGCTTGGTCGCCGAGGATGCCGCGCGAGTGACCGAGGAGCAGGCTGCCCGTCTCATTCAGGTGCTGTGGGTGGTGACCGGTGACGAGATGGTCGGGCTGGGTCCGATGGTCATTCCCCGCGGCACGTTCCGGATGGTCACGCTGGGCCTGATCCACACTCCCGACCTACGTACCGCGCTGCAGCGTTTGATCGAATTCGTGGGCATCGGAATCGGTTTCGACGTCACCGAGATGGCCGGTGACGCCTCGACCACGAAGATGATCGTCGCGCCGGGCGGGCGCACCCGTGCCGACCAGGTCGTCGGCGCCGTCGGCATCGTGGTGGGTCACCGGTTCGCGAACTGGTTGATCGGCCGACAGATCCCGTTGACGGCGGTCGAACTGCCGGAACCCGCACCCGCGCACGCGGATTACCCGTCGATCTTCGGTGTGACACCGATATTCGACGCGCCGGCCGCGTCAATCGCCTTCGACAGCGGCCACCTGGACGCACCCGTGGTACGCAACGAGGACGAACTGATCGCGTTCCTGCGAAATCTGCCCACCGCGTTGTTGTTTCGTCAGGACTACCATCCTGCGACGTCCAGTCGCGTTCGGCGCATGCTCGAGCGCCGACCTGTCCCCGAACTGGTCGGCGTCGAGGACGTCGCCCGACCGCTGAACGTCAGCGGCCAGCACCTGCGTCGTCTGCTGCGCGAGGAGGGCACGACGTTTCGTGAGATCAAGGACGTCGTGTTGCGCGACGCGGCAATCGACGCGCTGGTGACCGGTCGCGAGACCACCGAGGAATTGTCGGACCGGCTGGGCTTCTCCGAACCCAGTGCGTTCCGGCGTGCGTTCCGCCGGTGGACCGGCAGTCCGCCGGGGGCCTATCGGCTTGCTCAGGGGTGATGCTGGAGGCCGGCGAGCACACCGCACAGCGCGTCGACCGCGGCGGTGAAGGCACTGTCCGACGGCGTGCCGAAGCTGATGACGATGCCGTCGGGAGCGGGTACGTCGGGGCCGGCATCGGGGTGGCGCAGCAGGCCCAATCCAGACAGGGCGATGCCGGCCTCACCAGCCCGCCGGATGGCCTCGGGCTCGGCTCCGGTGGGCAGCGTCAGCAGAAGGTGTAGGCCCGCGGACAGTCCCCTGACGCCCACGTCGAACGGCTGCAGGGCCTCGAGCAGACGGTCGCGGCGCCGGCGGTAGACCAACCGCATGCGTCGAATGTGCCTGTCGTAGCTGCCATTCGAGATGAAATCCGCCATCGTCAGCTGGGCCAGCGCGTCGACGTAGAACTGCTGCCCACCCGCAGCGGACACCACGCGGTCGACGAGGGCGTCGGGCAGGGCCATCCACCCCAGCCGCAACGCCGGTGACAGGCTCTTGCTCGCCGACCCCAGATAGACGACGCGGTCCGGGTCGAGTCCTTGCACGGCGCCGACGGGTTGGCGGTCGTAGCGGAACTCGCCGTCGTAGTCGTCCTCCAACAGATAGCCCCCGGTCCGCTTGGCCCAGTCCACGACCGCCTTGCGTCGCGCCGGATGCAGGTGGCCGCCGTGCGGAAAGTGGTGGGCGGGTGTCAGCAGCGCAGCCGTTGCGGTGGTGCGGTCCAGATCGCCGACCATCGCCCCGTCCTCGTCGACGCCGATCGGGGTCGACCCGACGCCGACGCCCGCGATCGCGTCGCGGAACAGGAATAGTCCGTAGGCCTCGACGGCGATCGGACCGCCCAGTGCCTTGGCCAGAATTTCCACGGCGTTCCGGGTGCCGGCGCAGACGACGATCGTCTCGGGCGAGGTGCGCACGCCACGGACACGGCCGAGGTATTCGGCGATGGCTTCTCGCAGTTCGACCCGACCGCGGGGGTCGCCCATCCGGAGCGCCTCGTCGGGCGCGACGGACAGCGCGCGGCGGGCGGACGCCAGCCAGGCCGCCCTGGGGAAGACGCTGACGTCAGGCGATCCGGGCATCAGGTTGTGGGGGGCCACCACGGGAGTGCCGCGCGAGCGGTTCGGCAGCGGGCGCGCCGCTGCGTCGACCACCCAAGTGCCTGCACCCTGCCGCGACCCCAGCCAGCCCTCGGCGACCAACTCGGCGTACGCCTCGGCGACGGTGTTGCGAGCCACGCCGAGATCGACGGCGAGGGTGCGTGACGGCGGCAGCGTGGTTCCCGACGCCAGCCGCCCGGACCGCACGGCGTCCCGAAGCGCGGTCACGAGCACCTCGCGGGCACCGCGGGCGCCGGGGGTGATGGCGGCTCGCAGGTCGAGATGAAGATCGCGCTGACCCATATTGGCCCACGAATTCACCAACGAATTGAACCATGCAGGCGGTTCTTTGACCCCTAGCGTGGTTCCCATGACCCACACACTGGAACATCCAACCGCCGTCGACCGCATCGCCATCTACAAGGTCTCACCCGAGCTGTACGACGCGATGATGCGGCTGAGCACCGCCTCGGCGAAGGACGTCGACCCCACCCTCGGCGAGCTGATCAAGATTCGCGCCAGCCAGATCAACCACTGCGCCTTCTGCCTCGACATGCACGTCGCCGACGCCCGCGAGCAGGGCGAGACCGAACAGCGGCTGGCCCTGATTGCCGCGTGGGACGAAGCTGGCACGTTGTTCACCGAACGCGAGCGGGCGGCGCTGGAACTGACCGAGGCCATCACCGAACTGCACCACGGGCACGTCTCCGACGAGGTCTACGCCAAGGCCGCAGAGGTCTTCACCGAGAAGGAGCTTGCACAGGTGATCGCCCTGGCCGTCACCATCAACGCGTGGAACCGGTTCAACGTGGCGACGCGGATGAAGGCCCCGCGCCGCTGAGGCCTTAAACCCAGTAGGGCACCCGGGCGCGGTACTGCCGCATGGCGAACGCCGTGACGGTCCAGCCGACGACGGTCAGCACGATCACCACCGCCCAGTGCCGCCACTCCTGGTCGGCGCCGAGCAGCGGTGCCCGCACGATGTCGACGTAGTGCAGCAGGGGGTTGAACTCGATGACCTTTGCCCAGGTGCCAGCCCCCTGCTGCCGCAGCGTCGCGTCGTTCCAGATGATCGGCGTGACGTAGAACAGCAGCTGGACCAGGCTGAACAACAGTGGGCTGATGTCGCGGTAGCGGGTCGCCAGGATGCCGAAGCACAGGGCCACCCATACGCAGTTCAGCGCGATCAGCATCAGGGCGGGGATGAACGCCAGATCCGTCCACTTCCACGGCTGGGGGAAGATGATCGCGATGATTACGAAGATGACGATGTTGTGGGCGAACAGGATGATCTGGCGCCACACCAGCCGGTAGACGTGCACCGACAGCGGTGTCGGAAGCTGTTTGATGAGGCCCTCGTTCGCCACGAACACGTCGGCGCCCTCGAGGATGGAGGCGTTGATCAGATTCCAGATGATCAACCCGAGCGTGACGTAGGGCAGGTGCTCGGCCAGGGGCAGGTGGAACAGCGTGGAGTACAGCGCGCCGAGTGCGACGGCCATGGTGCCGGTGGCGATGGTGATCCAGATGGGCCCCAGCACCGAACGGCGGTAGCGCTGCTTGATGTCCTGCCAGCCCAGGTGCAACCAGAGCTCGCGCTTGCCGAACCCGGAGCTCAGATCGAGCCACGCGCGCGTGAAGGTCTTCGACTGCGCAGCAGCGTCGGTGAACGTCATGACTTGCTCTTTCTCCCGTCGCTACGCTCGACCTGTGATGTTCTCCCGTCGCTTCGCTCGCCCTGACGCGAGAACCTCTCTCGTCTACCCAAGCGGCGCAGGCCAATCCACTCGGCGAACCCGGCCGGGTCGCGGCGGGTCACCAGGAAGAACCAGCCGAAGCGCAGCCACTCCTGGGCCACCAGCTTGCGCAGACCGCGCTGCGACTGCAGGTATCCACGGTTGCGGTAGGTGAAGTACCGCTTGGTGTCGTCGGACGGATACTGGGTGTGCATCCGGCCGCCGAGAATCGGCTTGAATTCGTCGGAGCCCTGCGGGTGCAGGTAGGTCGCCTCCAGGCACGTGCCGAACGGCAGTCCGGACAGCACCAGGCGACGGTGCACGTCGACCTCGTCTCCTCGGATGAACAGTCGAATGTCCGGTACGCCAACGGCTTCCACCGTCGAGGCGCGAAACAGTGCGCCGTTGAACAGCGACGCGATGCCCGGCAGCAGATCCTGCGAGCCGTCCACCCGCAGTTCGTGGACCCAGCGGCGCCACACCAGCCCACGGCGCAGCGGGAACGCCAGCCGGCTGGGGTCGTCGAGGTCGCAGACCATCGGGGACACCTCGGCCAGCGAGTGGGTCGTCGCGCACGCGAGCAGTCTGCCGAGCACCTCGGCGTCGGCCGGTCTGCCGTCGTCGTCGGCCAGCCACACCCAGTCGGCCCCGAGTGACAGCGCGTGCAGCATGCCAAGGGCGAACCCCCCGGCTCCGCCGAGGTTGCGCCGAGACCCCAGGTAGGTGGTCGGAACCCGTTGTGCGGCAACGAGTTCACGCACGGCGTCGTCGGCATCGTTGTCGACGACGATCAGGTGATCGGGTGCGCGGGTCTGGCCGGTGACGGCCTGAAGCGACAGGGCCAACTCGGCGACGCGCCGATGGGTGACGACGACGGCGACGACGGTCTCTTGCTCTTCGCGCGAGCGCTCATCGACGATCTCTCGCTCAGCCACCCGAGCGGTCCCAGCGCGTGTTCTCCGCAATGACCTCGCGGACGTGCCGGGCGGCGTCCTCGCCCTCGTAGGCGCGCACGGTCTCCTCGATGCCGCCCGACATCCGGATGGTGCCGTGGTCGACCCACATCGCGGTGTCGCACAGCTGGGCGAGGAACTCGTTGGAGTGGCTGGCGAACACCAGGATTCCCGATCGGGCCACCAAGTCCTGCAACCGCACCCGGGCCTTCTTCATGAACTCGGCGTCGACGGCGCCGATGCCCTCGTCGAGCAGCAGGATCTCCGGGTCGATGCTCGTCACGACGCCCATCGCCAGGCGCACGCGCATGCCCGTGGAGTAGGTGCGCAGCGGCATCGACAGGTAGTCGCCGAGTTCGGTGAACTCGGCGATCTCGTCGACCTTCGCGGCCATTTGTTTGCGCGTCTGACCCAGGAACATCCCGCGGATGACGATGTTCTCGAAACCCGAGATCTCCGGATCCATCCCGACGCCCAGGTCGAACACCGGAGCCACCCGACCCCGGACTGTCGCGGAACCCCGGGTCGGCTCGTAGATGCCCGACAACAACCGCAGCAGGGTCGACTTGCCTGCGCCGTTGTGCCCGACGAGGCCGACGCGGTCGCCCATCTTCAGTGACAGGGTGATGTCCCGCAGGGCCTCGATGACCACGACGTTGGAGTCGTTGCGCCCGATGGTGCCGCCGGCCTTGCCGAGGAACGCCTTCTTCAGCGATCGCGACTTGGCGTCGAATATCGGAAATTCGACCCACGCGTTCTGGGTCTCGATATGGGGTTCGCCCACCGCTAGAGGTACTGCCCGGTCCCGGAGCTGGCCGGGCCGCGCGGTCCCGGTGCGCCTGCCGCGCCCGGCGGCAGCTGACGCATCTGCTCGAGCTGCGCACGTGCGGCCATCTGCTGGGCGAACAGCGCGGTCTGGATGCCGTGGAACAAGCCTTCGAGCCAACCGACGAGCTGAGCCTGGGCGATCCGTAGCTCGGCGTCCGACGGCAGCGAGTCCTCGCCGAAGGGCAGGGCGAGCCGCTCGAGTTCTTCGCGCAGTTCGGGGGCGAGCCCCTCTTCGAGCTCGCGGACGCTGCGGGCGTGGATCTCGCGAAGCCGGCCCCGGCTGGCGTCGTCGAGCGGGGCGGCGCGGACCTCTTCCAGCAGCTGCTTGATCATGGTGCCGATCCGCATGACCTTGGCCGGTTGTTCGACCAGTTCGCTCAGGGACTTGCCGTCGGCGTCGTCGCCGATCGTGGAGGCGTCCCCGATGATCTCGATGTCGTTTTCGTCGGCGTTACTGCTCATCGTCCTACTACTTTCCCTGCCACTCGTAGATCTGGGCACGACCGTTGTCGTAGATCTGCTTCCAGGACTTCGACTTGTCTAGCGACCTTAGTCCGTCGGGCATGACGAACCCACGCACCACCGTCCGGCTGGTGATGACGTAGCGGATGTCCAGTGCGTGCACGGCCTTGGCCACGCGGGGATCGGTGTCGGCGTCGTCGGCGTAGGCCCAGAAGATGAAGCGGTTGTAGCCGGGGCCCTGCTGCTGGGGGTAGTCGTAGTGCGTCCACAGGGGGTGCAGGCCGGTCACGGCGTACAACCAGGCGGTGCCATCGGTGTTGGCGTTGCCGATCAGGGTGTCGTGGGCCCCGGGCAGCGTCGCCAGATGGGCGAAGGCCTGCAGGTCTCCGTCGTCGATCATCACCTGGTCGTACTTGTCCCCGAGCAGGTGCCGGTGCCGGGGGAAGTAGTGCCAGGCCATGCCGACGGAGACGGCCACCAGCACGATCGCGGTCGCGGCGGCCCACACGCGCGGGCTGACCCGCGGCGCGAAGCGTCGCAGCGCGCCGACTGCCGCGGAGGTGAGGCCGAACAGTGCGATGCCCGCCATGGGCGCGAGAAGCATGGTCACCACCGCCGAGAGACGGCGCGGATCGCTGTAGAACAGGTCGGTGAACAGGGCCGTGACCTTGCCGACCACGCCGCCGAACGGTGCCGACGAGTGGATGATCGCGTAGACCAGCACTAGCCAGAGCGCGGCCGGCCACCAAATCCGGCGAACCAGCAGAATGACGAAACCGATTGCCGCCAGTGCGATGAGGGCGTTCTGAATCGGAAAGTCGTTGAGATGCCTGGTGTGCTGGACGACGGCGTCGAAGAGCGCCTTCTTCTTGCCTTCGTGGGTGTCGAATTCGTGCCCGGCGATGATCTCGGCCTGCTGCAGCACGCCGACGAATTGCGGCAGCAGGAGCACCACGGCCGGCGCGGCGATCGCGACGAGGATGCCGAAGTCGGCGAGCCGGCCGCGCACGGGCCGCCAGAGCCCCTTGGCGAGCCACCATCCGCTGACGAAGAGCACCGTGACCACACCGCCGGTGATGTGCACCGAGAACACCCCGAGCAGGGCGAGCACGGCGATCGGGATCCGGGCGCGATGCCGCAGCGCCGAGATGACCAGCAGTGCGGTCGGCACGGCCAAGCCGTAGGCGGCCAGGTTGGGCATCGAGGCGGTGTCGAATTCGACGTAGGGCACCGCGGTGAACGACGCGGACAGCGCCGCCGCGGCTGCGGCCGACCCCGCCGACTGCCACTGGCCCACGGCGCGGGCGCGCAGGAGGTGCCAGGCGAGCGCCGCCGCACTGGCCGGGAACAGCCAGACCGCGACGGCCAGAGAGTTCAGGGTGTAGGCGGTCGTGGCGGCCGCACCGGTGAGCTGACATTGGATCGCGGCGAGGGCGTGAAACGCCGACGGGTAGTAGAGCGCGTCGTGGGTCTCCACGTTGCGCAGCTCGCCCATGTGGGTGGGCGACGCTTGCCCGGTGTCGAGGATGAACCGGATCTCGTTGGCGTGCCAGACCGAGTCCCAGGTACTCGGAATGGATTGCCAGTGCGGCATGCCGCGGATTGCTGCGAGTGTGATCAAGATCGCACCGAATGCGACGCCGACGGCGACGACGAGCGCCGGCCCCCGCGTCATCGGTTCCGCGGCCGGGGCGCTGTCACGCCACCGTGTCCACATCGCCTGCAAACCTGCGACGACGGCGAGGACGACCAGAAGTGCGATCAGGCCGGTGGTGAGATTCCAGGGCACGCCCACCGCGCCAAAAGGCAGAATCGCCAGCGCTACGGTGCCGTAGGTGAGTGCCGGGGCGACGGCGACAGCGGTCGGCCACGTTAGCTGCGCGGCCCGCGCAATGGTTGCTCCCGGGATGATGAGCAACGCCCATGCGACTAGCACTCCGGACGCCAAGCTCACTGCACTAGTATGACCACGCAGAGGAATTGGTCCGTCACGGCGTGTCCACGGCGGGCCCCGTCGGCACTCGGTTCGGTCACGACATTCATCAGGGCGCGAAGGTGGCAGGCATGGCATATGACGTCGCCCGGGTGCGTGGTTTGCACCCGTCTCTGGGCGACGGCTGGGTGCACTTCGACGCCCAGAACGGCATGCTGCTGCCCGACTCGGTGGCGACCACCGTGTCGACCGCCTTCCGCGGCTCGATGACCACCGGCCAGGGACCGCACCCTGCTGCCACCCGAAGCCACGCGGTGTTGCACGCCGCCCGTCAGGCGGTGGCCGACCTCGTGGGAGCCGACCCTCGCGGTGTCGTGTTGGGGGCCGACCGGGCCATCCTGATGACCTCCCTGGCCGATGCCTCCGCATCCCGCGTCGGGCTGGGGCACGAATTGGTGGTCACGCGTTTGGATGACGAAGCCAACATCGCGCCCTGGCTACGGGCCGCCAATCGCTATGGCGCCAAGGTCAAGTGGGCCGAGGTCGACATCGAGACCGGTGAGTTACCCGGCTATCAGTGGGAGTCGTTGATCGACAAGCCGACCAAGCTGGTCGCCATCACCTCGGCGTCCTCGGCCATCGGCGCCGTCACCGATCTTCGTCCGGTCACCAAGCTGCTGCACGAGAACGGCGGCACGGTGGTGGTCGACCATTCGGCCGCCGCGCCGTACCGACTCGTGGACGTCGACGAGATCGAGGCCGACATCCTCGCGGTCAACACCGTCGCGTGGGGCGGTCCGCCCATCGGTGCGCTGGTGTTCCGCGATCCGTCGACCATCGAGTCCTTCGGGTCGGTGTCCCTGGACCCGTTGGCGACCGGCGTCGAGCGCCTGGAGATGGGAACCCATCAGTTCGGCATGCTCGCCGGTGTCGTGGCCAGCGTGGAGTACCTCGCGAACCTCGACGAGTCGGCCACGGGGACCCGTCGCGAAAGACTGCTGGTGTCAATGCAATCGGCGGCTGCCTACATGGACCGCCTGTTCGACTACCTGCTGACGTCGTTGCGCTCGCTGCCGCTGGTGATGGTGATCGGTCAGCCCGAGGAGCGCATCCCGGTGCTGAGCTTCGTGCTCGACGGCGTGCCCGCCGCGCGGGTCGTGCAGCGGCTCGCGGACAACGGGGTGCTGGCGTCGCTGAACACCACCTCCAGGGTGCTCGACCTGATCGGCGTCAACGACATCGGCGGCGCCGTCACCGTCGGACTGGCGCACTACACCACGATGGCCGAGGTCGACCAGCTGGTGCGGGCGATCGCCTCGCTCGGTTAGCTCAATCCCGAACGCGCAGAAGCACTTTTCCGTGCGCGTCGCCGGACTCCAGTAGCCGGTGCGCGTCGGCCGCCTCCGCGATGGGAAGCTCCGCGCCGATGATGGGATGCACCCGTCCGTCGGCCACCATCGGCCACACGTTCTCCACCACCGACGCGACGATGGCGGCCTTGCCAGACGGACCGTCCACCGGTCGCGACCGCAGCGCGGTGGAGATGACGCCGGCCCGCTTGGCCATCAGCTTGCCGAAGTTCAACTCCGCCTTGAGCCCACCCTGGAAGCCGATGACGATGATGCGGCCGTCCGGTGCCACCGCGTCGATGTTGCGGTCCAGGTAAGACGCCCCGAGGAGATCGAGGATGACGTCGGCGCCCACGCCGTCGGTCTCGGCCTTGATTCGCTCGACGAAGTCCTCGTCGCGGTAATTGATCGTGATGTCGGCTCCCAGGGCGCGGCACACCTCCAACTTCTTGGCCGAGCCGGCGGTGACGGCGACGCGGCATCCGAGCGCATGCGCCACCTGGATGCCGTGGGTGCCGATACCGCTTGCGCCGCCGTGGAACAGCACCGTCTGTCCGCCGGCGAGGTGGGCCGTCATGCCGAGGTTGGACCACACCGTGCACGCGACCTCGGGCAGTGCTGCGGCCTCGTGCAGGCCCAGTCCGTCGGGCACGGGCATCACCTGGCCGGCGGGCACCGCGACGCGCTCGGCGTACCCGCCACCGGCCAGCAGAGCGCAGACGGGCTGCCCCACCGACCACGAGGTGACTCCGGCACCGAGTTCCGAGACGTACCCGGACACTTCGAGGCCCATGATCTCGCTGGCTCCAGGAGGCGGGGAGTAGTGACCGGCAGCCTGAAGCAGGTCGGCCCGGTTCACCCCCGCGGTGACGACGTCGACGACGACCTCGCCGTCGGCGGCGGTGACGTCGGGGACGTCTCGCCAGATGAGGTCATTGGCCGATTCGGCGACGATCGCACGCATGGTGGCAACGCTACTACCGAGCGCGTCGCCTACAGTTGTCGACGGTGGCGTGGCAGAGCGGCCTAATGCACTCGCCTTGAAAGCGAGAGACGGCTAACACCGTCCGGGGGTTCAAATCCCTCCGCCACCGCTCTACTCGCCGGTGAGTTCGTACACCCGAGTGGGGTGAGGACCCCGATCGCGCCCGCGCCGCGGTGAGTCCTCCGGCTCCGGCCCGGCTCGAACGGGCCGCCACCCTCACCGATCGCGGGTAGGCCGCGCCCTTACCGGGTAGGCGCGACTTGGGCGGAGTCGGACCTGGACGCTACCGATGCGCCTCGGAGAGGGCAACGGAATTGCAGGCTATTCGCCGGTGAACTCCGGCGGCCGCTTCTCGAACATGGCGGTGATGCCCTCGGTCAGGTCCTTCGACGCCAAGAAGGCCGAATTCCAGGCCGCCACGTAGCGCAGGCTGGCCGACACCTGCGCCGTGCGCTGCTCGTCGAGCACGTCCTTGATGCCGCGCACCACCAGCGGTGGGTTGGCGGCGATCTCGCTGGCGGTTGCATGCGCGGCGGCCAGGGAGGCCTCGGCGTCGGGGAAGACGTCGTTGACCAAGCCGATCTTCTCGGCGCGCGCCGCGTCGACGTCCTTGCCGGTCAGCGCCAATTCGCGAAGATGGCCGTCGTTGAGGATCATCGGCAGCCGGGCCAGGCTGCCGACGTCGGCGACCATCGCGACTTTGACCTCACGGACCGAGAACTTCGCGTCGGCGCTGGCGTAGCGGATGTCGACCGCCGAGATCAGGTCGACGCCGCCGCCGATGCACCACCCGTGAATCGAGGCGATCACCGGCGTGCGGCAGTCTGCCACCGCGGTGATCGAGCCCTGCATGGCCTTCAGCTCGGTGTGAAAGTCCGTGCGCGGCTTGGCCATTGCGCCGTCGGCGAGCACCGGTGCCAAGGTGCCGCCCATGCTCACCAGGTCCAGTCCGTAGCTGAAGTTCCTGCCCGACCCGGTCAGGACGATGGCCCGTACGTCGGGATCGGCGTCGAGGGTGGCGAACGCCACGGGGAGTTCGGCCCAGAACGCAGGCCCCATCGCGTTGCCCTTGCCGGGACCGGTCAGCGTGACCCTGGCAACGTGGTCGCCGACGTCGACGGTGAGGGATTCGTATGCATCGCCCATGGCCCGAAAGGTTACGGGGTCACGGCGGGGTCTCCCCCAGCAGGATCTCCGAGACCGTGCTGTCGGGCAGGAACGTGCACACGGCGTCGGCGAGCGTCTTGGCGATGTCGGCCTCGCTCGGGCTGAGCCCCGTGGTCTGGTCCTTGAGGATCTCTCGGATCACCGACGTGCGGCTGGCCTCGTCGAGGCCGATGTACTGCTTGCAGGTGATGGCCAGCGCGTCACCCGGCGGCGGGGCGGGCGCCTCGGTCGGCGAGGTCGTGGGCGAGTCCGTGGTGTCCGGCGCCGACGGAATGGGCCGAATGGTCGTGGAGGTGCGCAGTGGCGGGCCGGCTTCAGTGGTCATCGCCACCGTGCCCTCGGTGGTGCGATCGCAGCCCGCGGCCGCGGTGGCGACCACGACGAGCGCTGCGGCGACCAGAACGCGCGTCCTCATGGACTGACGATAGGGGTTAGACGCGTTCCAGGTAGAAGTACAGGTGACGCGGTGAGCCACTGCTGTCGTCCAGCGCACCCTTGCCGTTCATAATGCCCATGACGGCGTTGTCGTCGACCTTCTTGAAGTGGTCGTGCACGGGCGCGCCGTCGTAGACCATGGAGGCCGTCACCTCGCCGCGGAACTCCTCGAGCCACAGGCTCGCCTCGCCCTTCATGGCCTCGGTGTTGGAGAACTTGTTGCCGTCGTCGTCCAGGCAGACCAGCGGCTTGGCGTCGGAGGCGGAGACGAACGTCTTGCCGAACCAGTTGAGCCGCGTCATGAACCCGTTGGCGCGGTGGCCGGTGTCGAACTCGCCGCCCTTCCACTCGCCGATCATGAAGTCGATGGAGGCGGGCTGCAGGGTGTCCCAGAACTCGTCGAGTTCGGCATCGGAGATCTCGTCGGTACGTTCGATCAACGCGGCGAACGTCTTTCGCGCAGCACTCATCGGTGTCCCATCCACGTGGTGGCGAACTTTAGGAAGGCGTCGTTCTCGTGCGGTGCGGCGACGGTGACCCGCACCCCGTCTAGACCATAGGGCCGCACCAGAATCCGGTCGTCGGCGGCTCCGTTGACGAAGGCGGTGGTCTCCTCGCCCAGCGGCAGCCAGACGAAGTTCGCCTGCGACGGCGGCACGGTGTAACCGACCTCGCGCAGCGCCCCGGTGACGCGGGCCCGCTCCTCGACCACGGCGTCGGTGCGTGCCAGCAGCTCGTCGGCGGCGTCGATCGACGCGATGGCCGCGGCCTGCGAGACGCTGGTGGCGGTGAAGGGCACGTAGACCTTGCTCAGCGCGGAGATCACGTCCGGATCGCCGACGGCGTATCCGATGCGCAGACCGGCCAGCCCGTAGGCCTTAGAGAACGTCCGCAGCACGACGACGTTGCGGTGGTTGCGGACCAAGCCGAAACTGTCGGGCAGCATGCCGTCGCGGATGTATTCGACGTAGGCCTCGTCCAACACGATGAGGATGTCGTCGGGCACTGCGGCGACGAACCGGGCGAGGGCGTCGGGGTCGACGACGGTCGACGTCGGGTTGTTCGGGTTGCAGATGAAGATGAGCCGGGTGCGGTCGGTGATGGCGGCCAGCATCGCGTCGAGGTCGAAGGTGTGCTCGCTCAACGGCACCTGCACGGGAGTGGCGCCGGCCGTCCGGACCTGCAGCGGGTAGATCTCGAAGCTGCGCCAGCCGTAGAGCACCTCGTCGCCGACCGTGGCGGTGATCTGGATGAGTTGCTGGCAGAGGCTCACCGAGCCGCAGCCCACCGAGATGTGTTCGGGAGCGAAGGCGCCGCCGTCGAGATGCTTGGCGAGGCGCTCCTTCAGTTCGACGTAGCCGTTGTCTGGGTAGCGGTTGATGCCGTCGGAGGCGGCCAGGATCGCGGCGCGCACGCTGGGCAGGGGGCCGTCGATGGTCTCGTTGCTGGCGATCTTGATCGCGCCGGGCACCGTCTTGCCGGGGGTGTAGGCGGGCAGGTCGGCCAATTCGGGTCGAAGACGGGCGGTCACCCGAGACAGTCTAGGGGTGTCCAGGATGCTGCTTTGCCTTCGGCGGTTCCCCCTGTGTACGCTTCCTCCTCGGCGGTTCTGGGGATTGCTTTTAGGTCCGGTACCCTCGGGATCGGTCAGGAGGCGTGCCAGAGCGGCCGAATGGGACTCACTGCTAATGAGTTGTCCGGCTTAAACCGGACCGGAGGTTCAAATCCTCTCGCCTCCGCCGCGGCTGACTCGCGTCAGCCGTACAACTGAATAGCACGCGCCCGTAGCTCAACGGATAGAGCATCTGACTACGGATCAGAAGGTTAGGGGTTCGAATCCCTTCGGGCGCACTCAGATTCATCAGTTCTCAGCCGGGGTAGCACCTTTACCCACAGCAGCCAGCACACCGCCAAGATCACCGGGTTGGCCAACCAAAAGACGAACAAAGCCCAGGCGTTCCCCATGGCGATCGCCACGATCAACGCCACGATCCAGTACATGGCCGTGAACGGCAGCCAGTGAAATTGGCGTTCTGTACGCGATTTGTCGTCGCTCATCAGCATCCGTAATGCTCCACGTCATTGCCACGGGCTCTTCTTGCTGGCAAATCCCCCGAGACGTGACGTTACGGCAAACATCGAGCCGGGCCCAGCGCGGGCCGCGAACGCCCCGGTTGTAGGCCGGTAACCGGTCGGTCCGTAGGGTCGGGTCGATGCGCGCGGTGATCGTCGCGATGGCCGTCGCCATCGTCCTCGGGGCGAGCCCCGCGACGGCCGCCGCCGATCCCGGCGCGTCACCGTTGGACCTCGCCGACCCGTCGGTCGGCGGGCTCGACCCCGCACTGCGCACCGCCGTCCAGAACGCGGCCACGGCCGCCGCGTCCGAAGGGGTGACCATGACGATCACCTCGGGCTGGCGCTCACCTCAGTTCCAGCAGCAGCTGCTCGACGACGCCGTCGTGACCTACGGCAGCCTGGCCGCCGCGCGCAGGTACGTGCAGACCCCGGAGATGTCCAAACACGTCATCGGCCAGGCCGTCGACGTTGGGGGTACTGGCGCCGACCAGTGGCTCGACGCCAACGGGTCACGTTTTGGCCTGTGCCGGATCTACGCCAACGAGATCTGGCACTTCGAACTCGCCACCGACGCGACCGGGGTCTGCCCACCCCTACTGCCCGACGCCGCCAGTTGACGCACTGCGAAGATCGAGCCATGACGTCTTCCGTGATCGAACGTTGGCATCGGTTCATCGACGGCGGGCACGATCCGGCCGTGCTCGACGCCTTACTCGACGACTCGGCGGTGTTCTACTCACCGGCGGTGTTCACTCCCCAGGAGGGTCGGCAGAAGACCGCGGCCTATCTGACGGCAGCAGCGAAGATGTTCGGCGACACCAACTTCCACTACGTCGAGGAATGGGTGGGGGAGCGCTCGGCAGTGCTGGAGTTCGCCGCCACCGTCGACGGCGTCTACGTCAACGGCGTCGATCTCATCAGCTGGAACGACGACGAGCGCATCGTGTCCTTCAAGGTGATGATGCGGCCATTCAAGGGGCTGACGACGATCATGCCCAAGATGGCCGAGTTGCTGTCGTCGTAGCCACCACGTCGGCCGGCGCGACCGGGCCCCTGCCGAGCTTGATGGCCTGCGCGGTCACCGGCCGGCTGAAGAAGTGGCCCTGAGCGATACCGCAGCCGTAGGTCTTGAGCCGTTCGGCGGTCGCCCTGTCCTCGACGCCCTCGGCCACGCACTCCAGCCCGAACTCGTTGGCCAGGTGAACCACGGACAAGACGATGGACGCCGCGCGCTCGTCATGCAGAATCGGCTTGACGAACTGCCGGTCGAGCTTGAGCTCGTCGACCTGAAGCTCGTGGAGATACGTCATTGCGGCATAACCGCTTCCGAAGTCGTCGATCGCGACACGCACTCCGGCGTCGCGCATGTGGTCCAGCACCGTCCTGGCTCGCGAGACGCTGGACACCAGCACGTCCTCGGTGATCTCGACGGTGAGCATCCGAGGCGACAGGCCACGACCGGCCAGCGCCGCCAGCACGCGAGCCGGAAGATCCTCGTCGTCCAGCGAGGGTGCCGAGACGTTCACCGACACCGGCATGGCCATTCCCGCCTCGCACCAGCCGGCGGCGTCGGTCAGCGCTCGGTCGAGGACGAAGTCGGTGAGGGGCTCCATCAACCCGTTCTCGCGGACCAGCTGCAAGAAGTCGGCGGGTTCCAACAACCCGAACCGCGGATGCGGCCAACGGATCAAGGCCTCGACCCCGACGGCCGACCACGTCGCGAGGTCGACCTTCGGTTGGTAGACCAGGCTGAGCTCGCCTTCCTCCACCGCCCGCCGCAAGTCCGCGACGAACTCGATCCGGGCGACACCGTGGTGGCGCCCCGTCCGTTGCCGGTGACTCGGCAGATCCAACTCGGTGGCGTCCTGTCGCATGTCGGGAGTGAAGCTGCGCGTCCCGGCGTGGGCTCGCTTGGCCGAGTACATCGCCAAGTCTGCTCGCTTGAACAGTTCTTCGGCGCCGACGTTGGTCTCGGCGGTGGCCGTCGCCAGTCCGACGCTCACCCGTACGTCGACCTCTCGACCGTCGATCACGAAGGGTTCGTTCATCGACTGCACGATGCGCTCGGCAATCTGATCGGCGACCGCGGGCGCGTCTTCGACGAGGATCGCGAACTCGTCGCCGCCCAGCCGGGCGACGGTGTCCCCTGGACGCACGACGGACTGGATGCGTCGTCCCACGCTGCGGAGTAACTCGTCGCCGGCGGAGTGGCCGAGGCTGTCGTTCACCAGCTTGAAGTCGTCGAGGTCGGCGACGAGCACGCCCACCGCCGCGCCGGTGCGGCCGCGAAGGTCGATCGAATGCGCCAGCCGATCGTTGAAGAGCGTCCTGTTGGCCAGCTCGGTCAGCGGGTCGAGCAGGGCCATCTCGGCGACCGCGGTGAGCAGGCGACGGTTCTCGGCCAGCAGAAGGAACTGGCGGACCAGTGCCGCGCACGCGAGGACGGCGCCCGCGCCGAAGACCGGTGTCAGCACGGGGTCGGAGGACCACAGGTGCGTATCTGCGATCGCGACCGCGAAGGCGAACGGCACGGGAAGGTAGGGCAGCCACAGGGAGCGGGCCGGCGGGGTGTGTCGCAGCGGCTCGACCGGCGGCGGTGGCGTCGCGGGCGTGCACAGCGCGGCGACGCCGATCAAGTACATGCCGGTCGCCCACCCCACGACGATCACGTTGCTGAACGACAGGGCGCCGGCGCTGACGAAGATGAAGGCGGTATCGGTGGTGCCGATGACCACGAACGCCGCGGCGACGAGCGACATCACCAATCGCCGCCCAGGACGCGCTCTGGCGAGCAGTAGCAGGGCCATGGTCACGACGGCGGTGTCGGCGACGGGGTACGCAATCGACAACGCGAAGGCCGCTCCCGTCACGCCGCCAGCGGTCAGTAGCTCGCTGAGGACCACCACCCAGAGCACTACGAAGAGCGACGTGCCTGCGATGACACCGTCGAGGAGGATTCGGAGTCCGATGCGTCCGTGTCGGCTCGTCGGCACGAACACGGCCGCCAGCCAGGCCCCGACCGGAAGTGCGAGGAAGCCGAAGTCCGCGATGGAGCCGTAGTGTGGCATCTGTTGCTCGACCAGGCCGAAGTAGGCCCAGTAGAGGGTGCCTAGAACCCATCCCAGACAGCCGACCGCCATCGAAAGCCAGGCAAGGCGCTGCCGTGCCGACGTTCGGCGCACGGCTAGGACGGTGCACGCGAGGGCGAACGACGCCGCCACGAGCTCGCCGATCTGCGTGACGAACGTCGTGGCGCGCGGCTCGAGTTCGGCAAACTGGAGACAAACGAAGAAGATGACGAGGGCAACCGTCGCCGAACAGATTGCCGTGCGCTTCGATCGCGTCGTCATCAGGCTCCCAAACCCGGCGCCCAGGTTGCCGACCCGTCCGCGGCAACCACCCCGGCGTAGAGCCTACGTTGTCCAGTTAACGAAAATCCAGCAATCGACTGACTTCGTCTGTCGGATTGCCACTACGGTGGAGACGTGAAGCTGCTGCTGATCGCCGACACCCATCTGCCCAAGCGAGCCAAGGACCTCCCTTCGTCGGTGTGGGATCACGTGAACAGCGCAGACGTCGTGTTGCATGCGGGCGACTGGGTCGTGCCAGATTTGCTCGACGAACTCGAGACCAAGGCCAACCGAGTGGTCGGCTGCTGGGGCAACAACGACGGCGAGGAGTTACGGCAACGTTTACCCGAGCGCGCCGACGTCGAACTCGAGGGCGTGCGGTTCGCTGTCGTCCACGAGACGGGTGCCTCGGCGGGTCGCGACGAGCGGATGGCCCGGCTCTACCCCGACGTCGACGTGTTGGTGTTCGGACACAGCCACATCCCGTGGGATGCCACCGCGAGCACCGGCCTGCGACTGCTCAACCCCGGCTCGCCGACCGATCGGCGACGGCAACCCTTCTGCACGTACATGACCGCCACGGTGCACGACGGGGTGCTGTCGGACGTGACACTGCATCGCGTGTGAATTTCACCTCCGTCGCCATCGGGTGATGGCAGGGTCTTCGGCATGGAACAGAAGCCGCCCACCGCCGTCATCGAGACGGCTCACGCCGAGCACCTGAGCGGACTTCCGTTCGCCGACACCAGAGATTTCGCCGACGCCGACCGCGGCTTCGTCGCGGCGCTCGAACCGTGCGTGGTCAAGGCCGCCGACGGGCGGGTGGTCTGGGACAACGACGTCTACTCCTTCCTCACCGGGGATGCGCCGACGTCGGTGCACCCCAGCCTGTGGCGGCAGTCGACGCTGGCGGCCAAGCAGGGGCTCTACGAGGTGGTCCCTGGCGTCTATCAAGTCCGCGGCCTCGACTTGTCCAACGTGAGCTTCATCGAGGGCGACACCGGCGTCATCGTGATCGACCCGCTGGTGTCCACCGAGACCGCGGCGGCCGCCATCGGTCTGTACCGGGCGCACCGCGGGGATCGCCCGGTCACCGCCGTCATCTACACCCACAGCCACGTCGACCACTTCGGCGGCGTGCTGGGGGTGACGACGCAGGCCGACGTCGACGCCGGGCGGGTGGAGGTCATCGCACCGGCCGGCTTCATCGAGCATGCGGTCCAGGAGAACGTGTACGCCGGTACGGCGATGACGCGCCGCGCGGCCTACATGTACGGCACCGTGCTGGCCCGAGGGCCTCGAGGGCAGGTCGGGTGCGGTCTTGGGCAGACGCCGTCCACCGGTGAGGTGGCCGTCATCGTGCCGACCGTCGACGTCGCCGCGACCGGGGAGACGCGCGTCGTCGACGGGGTCGAGATCGAATTCCAGATGGCGCCCGGCACCGAGGCCCCGGCGGAGATGCACTTCTACTTCCCGCGGTACCGGGCGTTGTGCATGGCCGAGAACGCCACCCACAACCTGCACAACCTGCTGACGTTGCGCGGTGCGCTGGTTCGCGATCCACATGCCTGGTCGGGTTATCTGACCGAGGCCATCGACACCTTCGCCGGCCGAACCGACGTCGTGTTCGCCTCGCACCACTGGCCGACCTGGGGTGAGGAGCGCATCGTCGAATTCCTCTCTCTCCAAAGGGATTTGTACGCCTACCTGCATGATCAAACGTTGCGGCTGCTGAACCAGGGCCACACGGGCGTCGAGATCGCCGAGACGTTTCAGATGCCGCCCGCGCTGAACGAGGCGTGGCACACCCACGGGTATTACGGCTCGGTCAGCCACAACGTGAAGGCGGTCTACCAGCGGTACATGGGATGGTTCGACGGCAACCCGGCGCGGTTGTGGCAGCATCCGCCCGAGTCGATCGCGCCGCGTTATGTGGCGGCGATGGGTGGCGTCGACCGCGTGGTCGAGATCGCCCAGGCGGCGTTCGATGAGGGTGACTACCGTTGGGCTGCAACACTACTGGACCACGTCGTCTTCACCGACGAGGGCAATGCGGGTGCCAAGAGCTTGTACGCCGACACGTTGGAGCAATTGGCCTACGGCGCGGAGAACGCCACGTGGCGCAACTTCTTCCTCGCCGGCGCCACCGAACTGCGCGACGGCAACTTCGGCACCCCGACGCAGACGACGTCGCTGTCGCTGTTGTCGCAGCTGACGCCGGAGCAGATGTTCGACAGCTTCGCCATCAGCGTCAACGGGCCCAAGGCCTGGGGATTGAACCTCGCACTCGACGTCACCTTCGGAGACGTGGGCGTCAACTACCGCTTGACGTTGCGCAACGGGGTGTTGGTGTATCGCAAGACCTCTGCCGACCCGGAGTCGGCCACGGCGACCGTCACGGTCGTGAACAAGCTGCGGCTGTTGACCTTTGCCACCGGTGACGCCGACTCGCCTGGGCTTCAGATCACCGGTGACGCGTCGGCGATGGCCGCACTGCTCGAGGTGCTCGATCGACCGGATCCCAACTTCGCCATCGTCACGCCCTAGCGGCTACGGGAGGCCACCGTCGACCCGCAGGATCGACCCGGTGGTGAAGCTCGACGCGTCGGAAGCGAGATACAGTGCTGCGCCGATGATTTCGCGGGGTACGCCAGCCCGGCGCATGGCCAGGTCGGCGAACGGGGCGTCCGTGCCGTCGAGGTCCCAGGACGCGCTCACGTCGGTGAGGAACGGTCCGGCCATCAGCGTGTTCACCCGAACGGCGGGGCCGTAGGCCTTCGCAAGCCCCTCGGTCAGTGCGTTGAGTCCCGCCTTGGCGGCCGCATACGGCAGCATCTCGGGGCTCGGCCGGATGGAGCCCACGGAGCTGACGTTGACGATCGACCCGCCTCCGGCGGCCACCATGCGTTCGCCGACGAGCGTCGAAAGCCGAAACGGCCCCTTGAGATTGAGGTTGACCACCGCGTCGAAGAGCTTCTCGCTGACCGAGGCGAGGGAGTCGTACAACGGCGACATGCCGGCGTTGTTGACCAGGACGTCGACCTTGCCGAATCGGTCGTAGGCGGCCTCGACGAGTCCGTCGAGCTGATCCCAGCGCCCGACGTGCACCTGGTAGGGCAGCGCCGTGCGGCCGGTCGACGCCGAGATCTCCTCCGCCGTCACCACGCAGGATTCGAGGTTGCGGCTGGCGATCACGACGTCGGCACCGCATTGGGCTGCGCCGAACGCCATCTCGCGACCCAACCCGCGACTGCCTCCGGTGACGAGCACCACCCGGTCGGTCAGGTCGAACAACTCGTCGGCATACCCCATGGCGCGTCTCCCACCGCTCGTCGGCCATATGGTGTCACGGTGCAACTGCTCCTGGTTCGACATGCGCTACCCCTCCGCAGCGAGGCCGGTCAGGGGTCGGACCCCGACCTGTCCCCTGACGGCGTCGAGCAGGCCACGCGGCTGCCCGACGCGCTCAAGCGGTTCCCGATCACCCGGCTGGTGAGCAGCCCGCAACGGCGCGCCCTGCAGACCGGGCAGCCGGTCGCCGAGGCCCTTGGACTGCCGATCGAGGTCGACGAACGTCTCGCCGAGTACGACTACGAGCTGTCGCACTACACGCCAATCGAGGAGGCCTCGGAGGAGGACGTCAAGCGTCTGATGAGCGGGCACCTCCCGGGCGACGTGGACGAGGACGCCTTCATCGCCAGGGTGCGGGCCGGCGTCGACGACGTGGTCGCGGCCGCCGGGCACGACGAGACGGTGGCGGTGTTCAGCCACGGTGGGGTCATCAACGCCGTGGTGCACACCGTGATGAGGACCGAACGGTTGCTGTGCGTTCAGGTCGACTACGCCGGGGTGACCCGCCTGCTGTCCTCGCGCAGCGGCACGCTGTCCGTGGCCGCCGTCAACGGGACCGAACACGTGTGGGATCTGCTGCCGCGAAACCTGCGGTGGTAGACAAGTCCGGTGACTTCGGTGAGCTTGGACGGCTTGGACCTCGGCGCGCTCGACGCGCACCTACGCGAGATCGGCGTTTCGCGGTCGGGTGACCTGCGCGGTGAGCTCATCGCCGGCGGCCGGTCCAATCTGACCTTCCTGGTCTTCGACGACGCCGCCAAGTGGGTTCTGCGACGCCCGCCGCTGCACGGTCTGACGCCGTCGGCGCACGACATGGCCCGCGAGTACAAGGTGGTGGCCGCCCTGGCGAACACCGCAGTGCCCGTGGCCCGAGCCGTCACGCTGGTCGACGACGACTCCGTGCTCGGGGCGCCGTTCCAGATGGTCGACTTCGTCCCCGGCCGGGTGATCCGCTACTCCGAAGAGCTGGCCGCGCTGGGGAACCAGAGTGCCATCGACGCGTGCGTCGACGCGCTCATCGCGGTGCTGGCCAACCTGCACGCCCTCGATCCGGAGGCCGTGGGGCTTGGCGACTTCGGCAAGCCCACCGGGTACCTCGAACGCCAGGTGCGGCGCTGGGGTGGTCAATGGGACCTGGTGCGTCTCGACGACGATCCCCGCGACGCCGACGTGAAGAGGTTGCACGCCGCGCTCGGTGAGGCCCTGCCGCCGCAGACCCGGAGCTCGATCGTCCACGGGGACTACCGCATCGACAACACGATGCTCGACGCGACGGACGCGACCACGGTGCGCGCCGTGCTCGACTGGGAGATGTCGACGCTGGGCGATCCCCTCAGCGACGCCGCTCTGATGTGCGTCTACCGCCACCCGATGTTCGACATGGTGCACGCGAACGCCGCCTGGTCGTCACCGCAGATTCCGTCGGCAGACCAACTGGCGCACAAGTATTCGGTCGCGGCCGGGGTGCCGCTGGACAACTGGAACTTCTACATGGCGTTGGCGTACTTCAAGCTCGCCATCATCGCGGCGGGGATCCAGTTCCGCGACCGGATGGGCAGCGGAGCCGCGAGCGGCGACCTTCAGCAGGGCTCGGAGTACGGCGAAAAGGTCGGCGAAGCCGTCGCCCCCTTGGTGGCGGCCGGCCTCAACGAGCTCGCAGCTACCTGAGGGCGGCCTTGTAGTTCTTCTTCGCCGCGCGGCGCAACTGCACGATGCGCACGATCCCGGCCAGCGTCGTCACCAGGCCGCCGAGCACGGCGGCGGCGAGCAACGCGACGCCGAGTTGCATGCTCCACGACCACCCAAGGAAGTGGAACGTGCCGGATGCCGTGTTCTGCGCGATGAAGATCAGCAGCACGATCAGCACCAGGAACCCGACGATGAGCGCCGACCACAGGGCGGCGGCCCTGGTGAAGTGCACGGCGTTCTCCGGGACGGGCTTGCCCGCCCCGGTGTCGACCGGTGCGGGCTCGACCGGATCAAGCGGGCCGGATCGGGTCGAATCGGCGGGCGGAAACTGCGGGTCGACGCTCATGGGTCCATCCTTGCCCCTTTCCGGCGAATTGAAAACAGCCGGATTGGGTAGAGGTGGATCGTCGCCAGCGAATCACCGCGCGCCAAAGCCGAGCAACATCGGCGTCGGCTGGCTATGGTCGCTCCAGGCCGGTGACGCCGAAAGGACGTTCATGTGAACCCCGTACGACGATCCATGCGCGCACGCACGCTCGCCGTAGCGGCGGCGGTGCTCGCCCTGGTGACAACCGCCTGCGGCAGCTCCAATCCCCTGGGCGGGGGTGAGGTATCGGGTGACCTGAAGTCCATCGCGGTGGGGTCGGCAGACTTCACCGAATCCAAGATCATCGCCGAGATCTACGCACAGGCGTTGCAGGCCAACGGTTTCGACATCCGGCGCCAATTCGGCATCGGCAGTCGCGAGACCTACGTGCCGGCGGTCAAGGACCACTCGATCGACCTGATCCCGGAGTACACCGGCAACCTCCTGCAGTACTTCGACAAGAACACCAAGGCAACGGATCCGCAGTCGGTCGAGTTGGCGCTCTACCGCGCCCTGCCCGGTGATCTGTCCATCCTCACGCCGTCGCCGGCGAGCGATCAGGACACCGTCGCGGTCACCAGGGCCACGGCGCAGAAGTGGAACCTGAAGACGATCGGCGATTTGGCCGCCCACTCGGCCGAGGTGAAATTCGGTGGGCCGTCGGAGTTCCAGACCCGCGCCGAGGGACTGCCCGGGCTCAAGGCCAAGTACGGGCTCGACATCGCCCCCGCCAACTTCGTCTCCATCAGCGACGGCGGCGGGCCGGCCACGGTACGCGCGCTGGTCGACGGCACCGTCACGGCTGCCGACATCTTCAGCACCTCGCAGGCGATACCCCAGAACGACCTGGTGGTCCTGGAGGATCCGAAGAACAACTTCCTCGCCGCCAACGTCGTCCCACTCGTCGCCTCGCAGAAGATGTCCGATCAGCTCAAGACGGTGCTGGACGCCGTGTCGGCCAAGTTGTCGACGCAGGCGCTGATCGAGATGAACACCGCCACGTCGGGCAACAGCGGCGTCGACCCCGACGAGGCCGCGCGCAAGTGGGTACAGGACAACGGGTTCGACAAGCCGATCACCGGATGACACAGCGGAGGACTCGATGATCACCTTCGACGGTGTGACGAAGAAGTACCCGGACGGCACCGTGGCCGTCGACGATCTGACCCTCGACGTCCCCGAGGGCACGCTCGCGGTGTTCGTCGGTCCGTCGGGCTGTGGCAAGACCACCTCGATGCGGATGATCAACCGGATGATCGAACCCACCTCGGGCGTACTGAGCGTCGACGGCAAGGACGTCACCAAGGTCGACGCGGTCAAATTGCGGCTCGGCATCGGCTACGTCATCCAGAGTGCCGGCTTGATGCCACACCTGCGCGTGGTGGACAACGTCGCGACGGTCCCGGTGCTGAAGGGCGAGTCACGGCGCTCGGCACGCAAGGCGGCCCTCGGCGTGCTCGAGCGGGTGGGTCTGGACCCCAAGCTCGCCGACCGGTACCCGGCCCAACTCTCGGGTGGGCAGCAGCAGCGTGTCGGGGTGGCCAGGGCGCTCGCCGCCGATCCGCCGATCCTGTTGATGGACGAGCCGTTCAGCGCCGTCGACCCGGTGGTGCGGGAGGAGTTGCAGGTCGAGATTCTGAGGTTGCAAAGCGAATTGCGCAAGACCATCGTCTTCGTCACCCATGACATCGACGAGGCGCTCAAGCTCGGCGAGAAGGTCGCCGTGTTCGGGCGCGGCGGCAAGCTGCAGCAGTACGATGCGCCGCGCCGTTTGTTGTCCAACCCGGCCAACGACTTCGTCGCCGGATTCATCGGCGCCGATCGCGGATACCGGGGGTTGCAGTTCACGCCGGGCACGGGTTTGCCCCTGCATGACGTGCGCACGGTCAGCGAGGCCGCCGTCGACGCCCTCGACCTTGGTCCGGACGAGTGGGCTCTGGTGACGCACCCCGACGGTTCCCCCTACGCCTGGATCGACGTCAACGGCGTCGGTCTGCATCGGCAGGGAAAGTCGTTGTACGACAGCACGATCGCGGGTGGTTCGCTGCTGGTCCCCAACGGCACCATGCGCCTGGCGCTCGACGCCGCGCTGTCGTCGCCGTCGGGTCTTGGCGTCGTCGTCGACGCCCGGCAGCAGGTCATCGGTGGGGTCAAGGCCGACGATGTGATCGCGGCGATCAAGGGCAAGAAGGGATCCACCTAGGTGCGGTATCTCTTCACACACCTTGGCGACGCCTGGGATCTGACGCTGATTCACCTCTGGCTGTCGCTGCTGCCGCTCGTCCTCGGATTGGTCATCGCGGTGCCGCTGGGGGCCCTGATTCAGCGGACGACGGTGCTACGCCGGTTCACCACCGTCATCGCCAGCATCATCTTCACGATCCCGTCGCTCGCCCTTTTCGTGGTGTTGCCGTTGGTGATTCCGACCCGGATCCTCGACCAGGCCAACGTGATCGTGGCGTTGACGCTCTACACCGTTGCCTTGCTAGTGCGCGCCGTCCCCGAGGCACTCGACGCCGTGCCGCCCGCGGTGCTGGACGCCGCGACTGCCGTCGGATACAAACCGCTGACCAGAATCGTGAAGGTCGAACTGCCGCTGGCGATTCCGGTCCTCGCCGCCAGTTTGCGCGTCGTCGCGGTAACCAACATCTCGATGGTGTCGGTGGGCTCGGTGATCGGCATCGGCGGTCTCGGGACGTGGTTCACGGAGGGGTACCAGGCCGACAAGAGCGATCAGATCATCGCCGGCATCGTGGCCATCTTCGTCCTGGCGATCGTCGTCGACACCCTCATCATGGTCGCCGGCAAGTTTGCGACGCCGTGGGTGCGGTCGGCCAAGAAGGTCAAGGCGGGTGCCCGATGAACTTCCTGCAGCAGGCGCTGTCCTTCATCTTCACCGCCGCCAACTGGGGTGGGCCCGCGGGTCTGACGGTGCGCATCCTCGAGCACCTGGAATACACCGGCGTGGCACTGTTCTTCTCGGCGCTCATCGCGATTCCCGTCGGGATGATCATCGGACACACCGGCCGCGGCACCTTCTTCGTCGTCGGTGGCGTGAACGCACTGCGGGCACTGCCCACCCTCGGCGTCTTGCTGCTGGGCGTGCTCCTGTGGGGTCTGAACCTGATCCCGGCCACGGTGGCCCTGATGCTGCTCGGCATCCCGCCGATACTCGCGGGCACCTACTCCGGCATCGCCAACGTGGACCGGGCCGTGGTGGACGCCGCCCGGTCGATGGGGATGACCGAGTCAAGGGTGCTGCTGCGCGTCGAGCTACCCAATGCGCTGCCCCTGATCCTGGGCGGCGTACGCACCGCCACGCTGCAGATCGTCGCCACCGCCACGGTTGCCGCCTACGCCAGCCTGGGCGGCCTCGGCCGGTATCTCATCGACGGCATCAAGGTGCGGCAGTTCTACTTGGCCCTGGTGGGCGCGCTCGTCGTGACGGTGCTCGCGCTCATCTTGGACGCCGTACTGGCCTTCGCGGTGTGGCTCTCCGAGCCGGGAACCGACCGGTTCCGGAGGATGCCGCAGCCGTTCCTCGGCGACGAGGTCGCACTCGAAGCGGCCTCTACGTCACGATCTGATGGGCTTTCGCGAGGAGACCACGAACCACGGGGGCCGTCGCCTACGGTGTAGGGCATGAGTGAAGTAGTCCGCTCTGAATCACAGGACACCTGGCCGGCAGTTCTGACGTGGCGCGCACAGGACGTGCCCCGGATGGAGTCCGTGCGGGTGCAGCTCTCGGGCAACCGCATCAAGGCCTACGGGCGGATCGTGGCTGCCGCCACCGAAGTGCACCCGGCATTCAGCGCGTCATACGACCTGGTCACCGACGACAGTGGCGCCACCAAACGGCTGTCGCTGACCGTCACCTTGGCCGAGCGCGAACGCCAGCTCAACATCGCCCGCGACGTCGAGAACATGTGGCTCGTGCAGGACAAGCAGAACCAGGCCACCCGGGAACCCTTCGGCGGCGCACTCGACGTCGACGTGATCTACAGCCCGTTCTTCAACGCGCTGCCGATCCGGCGGACCGGGCTGTACCAGCAGGCGGAGTCCGTCTCGTTGCCCGTCGTCTACGTCCGGCTGCCCGAGCTCACCGTGGAGACGGTGACCATCGACTACGCGAGTAAGACGGCCGGTGGCGGCATCGACCTGAAGTCGCCGGTCGCCGAGACCACCGTCACCGTCGACGACGAGGGCTTCATCCTCGACTACCCCGGACTCGCAGAGCGGATCTGATCACGGCCCCGGCCCGGCCTGCGGCCGCGAGCGACTCGCGCCAGCCCTCCTCGCCGATCGAGGTGGTCAAGATCTGCGGGCGGTCGAAGCGGTCGTAGCGCGTCCTGGCGGCGTGGCCCGACTCGACGAGTTCGGCGACCGAGCCGTCGGCGGCCAACCGGTCGCGGGCGCGTGTCAGCAGCGCGATGACGTCGTCGAGTGCCGACCCCAGCGGGCCTGCGTTGGCCTCGCACATCGCGCGCACCAGGTCGGGGGCGGTGGCAGCCACCCGGGTGCCGTCGCGGAAGGAACCGGCGGCCAGCGAGAACGCCAGCGGTACGTCGGCCGCAGTCGTTGCCAGGGTCTCGGCCAGCAGGTGTGGCAGGTGCGAGATGGCGGCCGCGGCGTCGTCGTGCTGGTCGGACCGGGCCGGCACGACGAAGCTGCCGCAGTCCAGCGCCAAGTGCATGACGTCGGCCCAGACGTGCTCGTCGACGTGGTCGTCGACGCTGAGCACCCACGGCGCGTCGGCGAACAGGGTGGCCTCACCCGCGGCCCAGCCGGAATGGGCGGTCCCGGTCATGGGGTGCCCTCCGACGAAGCGGTCGAGCAGACCATGGTCACGAACGGCTTGCAGGACGGCGACTTTGACACTCGTGACGTCGGTCAGTGGGCAGTCCGGCGCCGTCGCCGCGACGTGCTGCAGCATTCCCGGCAACGCGGGCATCGGCACGGCGAGGACGATCAAGGCGTGGGTGGCTGCCGCCCGCTCCAGCACCTCGGTCAGGTCGGTGGAGGCGTCGAATCCGTCGTCGCGGGCGCCGCGGACACCGTCGACCGAACGGTTGTAGCCGAAGACGTCGCGGCCGGCGGCGGTGGCTGCCCGCATCAGCGATCCGCCGATCAACCCGAGGCCCACCACGCACACCGGGCGTCTGTTCGTCACCACGGGTCAAGGTTGACATACCGCCGGCTGGCCTCGCCGTCGGGCGTGATCGTGATGGCTGGTCAAAAAGCCTGAGCTGGGACTAGCGTTGACTTCCATGGGAGCACAGCGGGCGCAGGCACGGAACCAATCCGTAGATCTCCCGGACGGATTCGGCCTCGCGGTGGTTCGCGAAGACGGCAAGTGGCGGTGTTCCCCGTTGCGCCGCGGTGCCCTGGCGAACCTGGCCGACGCCGAGACGGAGTTGCGGGAATTGCGAAGTGCCGGGGCGGTGTTCGGCTTGCTCGACGTGGACGACGAGTTCTTCGTCATCGTGCGGCCCGCACCCGGCGGCGCCCGGCTGTTCCTGTCCGACGCCACTGCCGCGGTGGACTACGACATCGCGAGGCAGGTACTTGAAAAGCTGGGCGCCGACGTCGACCCCGAGGACCTCGAAGACGACGACCCCTTCGAGGAGGGCGACCTCGGGGTGTTGTCGGACATCGGGTTGTCCGAGGGCGTGCTGAGCATCATCATCTCCGACGACGAATACGCCGACGAGCAGCTGTCGCGCATCGCCCAGGAGATGGGGTTCGGCGACGAGATGTTGGCGGTGCTGGACAAGCTTGACCGGTGAGTCCGACGCGGCCCTGATCCGCCGCGCACTGGAGGCGGCGTCGGCCGTCGGACCCCGGGACGTGCCAATCGGTGCGGTGGTGGTGGGCCCCGACGGAGTCGAACTCGCGCGTGCGGCCAACGCGCGAGAAGCCCTCGGTGACCCGACCGCGCATGCGGAGATCCTGGCGTTGCGCGCGGCCGCCTCGGTGCTCGGCGACGGGTGGCGGCTGGAGGGCGCGACGCTCGCGGTCACCGTCGAGCCGTGCACCATGTGCGCCGGCGCGCTCGTGATGGCACGCGTTGCCCGAGTGGTGTTCGGGGCGTGGGAACCGAAGACCGGTGCGGTCGGATCCCTGTGGGACGTGGTGCGTGACCGGCGGTTGACCCATCGGCCGCAGGTGCGCGGAGGTGTACTGGCCGAAGAATGCGCGGCCCCGCTGGCGGAGTTCTTCGCCGGGCAGCGCTAAGCGAGTGTCCTGCTCGCCGAGTGTGGGTCTCCTGGCGACCCACGGGCCCAAAAGTCGCCAGGAGTCCCACGGTCGGCGGCGATTAGGGGCCGCGCCGCGTTGCCGGTAAGCTGCCTCCCGGTGGCGTGTCCGAGCGGCCTAAGGAGCACGCCTCGAAAGCGTGTGACGGGTAACCCCCGTCCGAGGGTTCAAATCCCTCCGCCACCGCCATGAACCGCCCTCCTGCTCGTGCAGGCAAGGGCGGTTCGTCGTTAGGGGTCAGCCGTTTGCACCGATCCATCACAGACGGTGCGTGCCAACGTCTTAGCCAGGGGTTTGACGGTTGTGCAAATAGGGTTTCCCCCGATTCCCGTTTGCTCCCCGAAGGTTAGCTTCAGTCTCACCGAAAGCGTCGGCGAGGACGCCGACCGCGGTCTCTGGGGGGAGCCATCGTGGGTCATGCGAAGTATGTCGGTCGAGTGGGCGCTTTGGCCGTGGCTCTAGGCATCGGTACCGCGGTCGTCACCGCGCCGGGCATCGCCTGGGCCGACGAGACGGGCAACGCCAGCAGCGACGGTCCGACGAGCACCGGATCGGACTCCGATGGGCCGAGCACCGCCAACGGCGCTGCGCCCGCGGGCACTCCGGCGTCCAGCGAGAGCGGCACCGACGGTACCGGCAGCGTGACCACGACCATCGTGACCACGCAGGAGGGGTCGACCACGACCACGGTGGGTGGCGGGACGTCGGGTCCATCCGTGACCTACGGAAGTTCGACCAACACCGGCAGCATCGGCGGCACCACGGCCGAGGACACTCCGCCGCCCACGCCGTCCACCGAGAGCGCGACGACTGTGGCCGTGACTCCGACACCCACGCAGGAGGCAGTGGATCCCACGACGACGGTCGCCACTCCCATCCCGGTGACGCCGACTGTCGAGGCACCGCCGGCCGGTGCGGAAGATCGACCCGGCGTCGCCCCGGAGAACACTCCCGCACCGAGCAACACGGCGACGGGCACCCCGACGGCCGCACCGCCGGACCCCGCCACCTCGGGCGCTCCTCGCGTCTACGAGGCCCGAGTGGCCGACCTGGACACGGGCGCGACCCCATTGCCGTCGAACACGTTGCAGGACAATGCTTTTAGCGCGCTGGCTGCCCCAGAACTACCGGTCCCGACGGTGCCGCAGCCCACCTTGGCGGACACGGTGCTCGCGCTGCCGGGCACGATCATCTCCGCAGCACTGAATCTCATCTCGGCGGCGCTGGCTCCGCTCATCGGCCCGGGTGCGCCCGTCGACAATCCCGTCTTATGGGGAGTGCTGGCATTCGTCCGCCGCCAGTTCGCTCAATCCTTCGCCAACTCGACCCCGGTGCTGGCCCCGCGGCAAACCAGCCAGGATCTCGACGACAGCCAGGTGCACGGAACATTCGGCGGTAGCGACGCAGACGGCGACACCCTCACCTACACCGTCCCGAGTACTGGCGTGGGCGCCCCCGCTCACGGCACGGTCAGCGTCGACCAGGCCAGCGGCACCTACACCTACACGCCCGCCGCCGGGTACGTCGGTGAGGACTACTTCTTCGTAACCGCGAGCGACGACACGGGCGGGTTCCACACCCACGCCCTGGGGCAGACCCACACCGCCGCCGCGCGGGTGGACGTCACGGTGACACCGAGCACCGCCCCGGTCAACCACCCACCGGTAGCGGGCACCGACTCCTTCACCACCGACGAGGACACGGCGTTCAGTGGATCGGTGCTCGGCAACGATTCCGATCCTGACGGCAACCCGTTGCACACGGTCTCGGAGACGAAGTCCACGAGCGCAGGCGGGACCGTCATCATCAAGAACGACGGCACCTTCACCTATACGCCGAAGGCCGACTACAACGGCGCCGACGGCTTCACTTACACCGTCGACGACGGAACGAACACCGCCAACGGCTCGGCGCTGGGCACGGTCACCATGACCGTCGTACCCGTCAATGATGCGCCGACGCTGTCGGTGGTTACCGAGCCGACGGGTGCAGCCAACGGTGCGGTGAAGATAACCATCTCGTACGGCGACGTCGACGACGCCACCCTCACCACGACCACTTCGGTTCCGCTGCACGGCGATTATGCCGCTTCCCCCGACGGCCCGGTGATCACCGACCTGGTGGTCGGCACGCACACGGCCAGTTCCCCGCAGGGTGCCACACCCGTTGTCGCCTACTACATTCCGGATCCAAGCCGTCCGGGGACCGAGACGCTGTCCTTCACCTTGACCGACGCCGCGGGTGCGTCGGTGACCAAGAATGTGGTCATCGAGGTGGTCGCACCTCCGAGCGAGCCGGAGAATCAGGCGCCGACGCTGTCGGTGGTCACCGAGCCAACGGGTGCAGCCAACGGTGCGGTGAAGGTGACGCTGACTTATGCCGAGCCTGACGAGGATTTGGTGACCGGCTACATCTCGACCCCACTTCATGGGAACTTGTACGCCGATGCCGCCGGTTCGATACCGGTCCTCACCGGTGTCACCAGTGCTCCGTTCCCGGGGACGTCGGCGGCCATCACCCAGAGCTTGTACTACATTCCCGACCCAACTCGTCCTGGGACGGAGACGTTGTCGTTCACGTTGACCGACGACTCGGGTGCGTCGGTGACCAAGACGGCGGACGTCGAGGTGGAGGCGGGCCCGAGTGATCCGGCCAGTCAGCCGCCCACAATCACGGTCGTCCGCACCGACAATGCCGACGGAACGGTCACCCTGGCTGTCACCGTGGCCGACGCCGACGATGACGCCGGTAACCTGTTTATCGCAATACGCGACCACGGCACCCTGTCCGTAGGCAATCAGCCCCTGCCCGACACCGTCACCGGCGGCGACATCACCCTGTCAAACGGGGCGGTTACAATCCCCTTCACATACACGCCAGACCCCAGCAAGCCCGGCGTTGAAACCCTTACCTTCACCGTTACCGACCCCAGCGGCAAAACGGCAAGCTACTCCACGCAAGTCATCGTCGGCGCGCCAGTCCTATTGCTGGGCAACGTCTTCACCCCAGTCCCCAACATCGCCTACTACGATCTCGCGGTCATCGGGGATCGCATCTACGTGCCGACCTATGACAACAAGGTGGCCGTCATCGACAGGATGACCGGCCAATTGATCGGTGATCCGGTGCCATTCGCCGACGGCCCGAGATCGGGCTTCGCCGTCACCCCCGACGGAAAGCTGGCGTTGATCACCACCGACGACGACGAGGACGGCCCCCAGGGTCTGCAAATTCTCAACCTGCAGACCGGAGCCACGACATTCGTCGCTACCGACGACGGCCCACAGTGGGTGACGGTGAACGAGGCCGGAACGAAGGCCTACGTCTCCAATACCTTTGGCGGGACGGTGACGGTCGTCGACCTCACCGGCGCGACGCCGACCAAGCTCTTCGACATCACGGGAGTGTCCGACCCTGAGGCTGCGGTCGTCGTCGGCAACAAGGTCTACGTGACCAGCTACTCCGGTGAGAGCGTGCTCGTCTACGACGCGAACAGTGCGGGTGCCGCATTGGACGAATACGACGTCGGCGGCCCCGCATGGGCAGTCGATGCCACACCTGACGGCCGCTTGGTCGTGACCACCGACGGCAACATCGCCGTCATCGATCCAAGCGACGACTCAGTGGAGATCCTGACGCTGCCTGACGGCTGGGTGGGCGGCTACGGCATCGCGGTAAGCCCGGACGGAAAGCGGGCCTACGCCACGGTCAATCAGAACGACGACGATGGATCCTTCGTGAAGTCGGCCGTGCTCGTCGTCGATCTCACGACCAACAGCTTCGCCGGTGGCCCGGTGCTGATAGGTACGAGCGGCACGTGGGGCGTTCGGGTCAGCTCGGACGGCGTCGTCTACGCCCTCCTGGGCGACGGCTCCATCGCCCCGCTGACGGAGTTCGACTCGACCGCTGTGTGATTCAGCGGGCTCATGGGCCCCGAGCGTGTCGATCAGGAGTGTGGTGCCGCCAAGCTGCGCGCCACACTCCTGGCCACGTCGGCGGAGAACTCCGCGACCGGGACGTCGCGCGCGGTGGAGAACAGCATCATCGCCGTACCCCGCAACTGGCCGATCAGGGTGACGGCGGCGAAGTGCGGGTCGACGTGCTTGCCGATCGAGCCGTCGTCGAGCCCCTGCCGCAACTGCTCGACGAGGAAGTCGCGGAACCACGCGTCGCGCTCGGCGAAGAGCGGGGCGAGTGACAGTTCGGCGCCGGCGGACTCGGCCCACAATTTGAGGAACGCCTGGGAGCGGGCCGGGCGGTCGTGCATGCCGTTGAGGTAGGCCTCGACGAACTGGCTCAGGCGGCCCAGGCCCGTCGGGGCGTCGGTCGGCACCTCGAACTGCTGGGTGTGCTCGATGAGCTCGGTCAGCAAGCGCGCCTTGCTGCCGAAGTGGTGGTTGACGATGCCTCGGCTGTACCCGGCGGCCTCGCCGACGGCGGCCAACGACGCCGCCCGAGACCCGTGCGCGGCGACCAGGGCGGTGGCGGCGTCGAGCACGCGGCGTCTGGTCTCGGAGCGGCGCTCGGCCTGCGTGCGGCGCTCGGGTCGCGCGTCGGTCATCGGGTCATCATCGCTCACGCGTGGGCCGTGTCGGACCCCTGGTTTATGTTGTGTGTCGTCCAGCAAGTAAATTGAAAGGAAATCCCATGCCCGTCTTGACTGCCTTCGATCTCGATCGATTCCTCGAGGCCGACCCGGATGCTCCGGTCGTGATGCTCAACCTCATCCGGTTCGCACCCGGGGGGCGCGACAAGTACATGCAGTACATCGAGCGGTTCTCCACCTCGGGGGTCAACGAGCGCTACGGCGTCACGATCGTCTACGCCGGGGATGGGCATCGGTCTCTCGTCGCCGACGGCGCCGACTGGGATCTGGTGGCACTGGTCGGCTACCCGAGCCGCAGGCACTTCGTCGACATGGTCAACGATCCGGACTACCAAGAGTTCGAGCACCTCCGCGCCGAGGCCGTCGCCACCGCCGTCCTGCAGCCCACCAGTCCTGCGTTGTGACGGGCGGGAAGCTAGCGGCCCAAGCGAATCGTCATGCGGCGCAACAACCCGTCGCGCAGGCCGAGGGTGTGGAACACGACCGCGCAGATGTGCGCGGTGAAGGTCGCGAACAACAGATACGCCAGCACGGTGTGGGCGATTCGGAGCGCGGCGTAGACGGTGACGCCGTGCGGCGCGATGCCGGGCAGGTGCACCGGTCCCACCAGTGTGACCGGCACGTCGGACGCCGAGACCAGCGCCCAACCCACCAGCGGCTGAAGTATGAGCAGGGCATACATCAGGCGTTCGGACCACGTCGCGACCTTGCGTTCCAGCGGACCCATCGTGGTCAGGAACGCCGGTGGGTGGTGGCGCATCCGGTTGATTAGCCGCACCACCGCGAAGACCAGGATCAGGATGCCGACGGCGCGGTGGACGGCCAGCAGCAGTGGGTAGTACACCAGCGCCGCCACCAAGGTGACGCCGATGAAGAACTGACTGATCACCATCGCGGCCATCGACCAGTGCAGCAGCCGGGAGACCAAGGTGAACTTCGGTGGTGCTGCTGCGGGGGCCTCAGTGGTCATGGTTCACCTTCTCGACGTCGACTTCGCTGGGAGACTTGGGTTCTCGCGTGCGTCGCTCGAAGGAGCGGGCGTAGACCGCCGATCGCGCCCGCGGCAGCGGATCGTCCGAGGGGCCCAAGCCCTCGGGCAACACCATCGGGTCGAAGTTGACGTCGCGGGCGTTGCCGGGTGCCTCGGTGTGCACCGCGTCGATGGTGAGGGTGCCGACCTCGACGGTGCGCCGGTCGGCTGGCCACGGCAGCGTGGCGTCATGCGTCGGGTCACCCGGTTGGGCCA
Organism: Mycobacterium yunnanensis; assembly: GCF_025823185.1. Lineage (GTDB taxonomy): Bacteria > Actinomycetota > Actinomycetes > Mycobacteriales > Mycobacteriaceae > Mycobacterium > Mycobacterium yunnanensis. Next base: position 302,340 of record NZ_JACKVK010000009.1, on the reverse strand, counting down.
CCGTCAGCATCAGCCGCCAGCTCACCGGTCCGCGATCCATCCGCTCGATGAGGTCGTCGAACAGGTAGTCGTGACCGGCTTCGGGAGTCGCCGGGCCGGGTGGATCCATCGGCACGACGGTCCACCGCACCGGCACCGACGATCCGGCCCCGTTGGTCGCGATGAAGGCGTTCAGACCGTGAAATGTGCTGTTGGCGAACCCCGAACTGGGCGGCGTCGCCTTGATGACCTTCATCGCCGCGGCCGTCTCGGGATGCCGCGCCAAGAAGTCGTTCATCACGCTCGGCACGGGCTTGCCGGTGGCCGGGTCGGGCTTGCCCGCCAGCAGGCGGTCGAAGAAACCCTGCGGCGTGCTGTCGGTGAACACCGGGACGTTCACCATCGCCGTGCGCCACTGGCCTTCGCCGGGCAGATCGAACCGCACGCCAAGTCCACGCACCGTCGCCGGTTGGTCGGCCACGTCGGGCAGGGTGCCGCCCAGGGAGAACCGGGCGGTCACCGGCACGGTGGCGGCCGCGAAGACCGCCGCCTTCGACACCTCGGTGCCCGCCCCGTTGCCGGTGAACGTGCCCGTTGCGGCCAACCCCTTTGCGTGATTGCGCCGAAACCCGTTGTGCCGTCCGTAGAGCTGTTCGAAGCGGTCGGTGAACCGCGATGAGGTCAGACGTTGCGGGTTCAACCAGCCGGAGGCCTCGGCCACGCCGCCCGCGCCGACCGCGAGAACGGTACCTGCGGCGGCGAGCCCGACGAGGGCGTCGCGTCGGTTCAGTCGGGGGTTCGGCATCGCTGTCAACTCCTTCAGAACGGCAGGTCGAGCGAACCGCTGGTCGTGTCGAGTTCGTCGTGGTTGGAAGTCTGCAGGTTCAGCGTGCTCTTCACCTGCGGAGTGGGCCCGAAGGGCAGCAGCGGGCTGGTGTCGGCGCTTGCCACCGGGCTGAAGGCCAGTGCGGCGGCGACGGCGCCGACGACCAATCCCGGGACGATGCGCTTGGCGGTGATGAACATGGCCTGTCTCCTCGTGGGTGGTGCCCGGTCCGAGCCGGGGTGACTACACCCTCGGGTATCGAGACGACGGTTCCTTGGATCGTTTCTGAAGATTCGTTGACGATCGCGATCCCGGCATTTCGGCCGGTGCATCATGGAGACGTGACCGACCCGAACTCGACGCCGAGTCGTCGCGCCCTCATCGTCGACGACGAAGTGGCCTTGACCGAAGTGGTCGGCAGCTACCTGAGGCGCGAGGGCTTCGAGGTGCACGCCGCACACGACGGTACCGACGCGCTGTCCCTCGCCGGCAGCGTCGACCCCGACGTCGTGGTGCTCGACGTGGGACTACCCGGCATGGACGGTTTCGAGGTCTGCCGCCGGTTGCGCATCTTCTCCGACGCCTACGTGTTGATGCTGACCGCGCGAGACACCGAGGTCGACACCGTCGTCGGACTGTCGGTCGGTGCGGACGACTACATCACCAAGCCGTTCAGCCCACGGGAGCTGGTGGCCAGGATTCAGGCCATGTTGCGCCGGCCCCGTCGCACGTCACGTGATATCCCCGGGATGGCCGAGGCGGAGCGGCCAGCACGTCGGATCGGTGATCTGTGCATCGACGTCGAGGGTCGCGAAGTGCGCGTCGACGATTTCGAGATCGTGCTCACCCGAACCGAATTCGACCTTCTCGACGCGCTGTCGTCGCGGCCGGGGAAGGTTCTCGGCAGGCGACAGCTCATCGAATTGGTGTGGGGGGACACCTGGGTGGGCAGCGAGAACATCGTCGACGTGCACGTCGGTCATCTGCGCCGCAAGCTCGGTGACGATCCGACCAAGTACGTCACCACGGTTCGGGGTGTGGGTTACCGGATGGGTAAGGGGTCCGCATGACCCCCGCGGAGCCGATGCCCGGCGCGTCCCGCCACGGCATCAGAACACGGCTGCTGGCGGTCAACTCGGTGGTGATCGTGTCGAGCTTCCTGTCGGCCGCGGTGGTCGCCGCCCTCGTCGGGCCGCCGATGTTCACCCGGCTGATGAACGAAGCGGTGAAACCTGGTGCCAGAGGCGACCACCCGTATCAGCGCGCGTTCGAGAAAGCCACCGCCGCGTCGCTCGGGGCGGCGCTGCTGGTGTCGATGCTCGCCGCCCTGGCACTGAGCTGGTACCTGAGTCGGCGGGTCTACCGATCGGCGACCGAACTGGCCCACGCGGCCACCGTGATTGCCCAGGGGCACTACGACTTTCGGGTCAGCCCACCAAGATTGGGCAGGGAGTTCGACGAGATCGCCGTGGCCTTCAACACCATGGCGGCCAGTCTGGGACGCGTCGAGCACGGCCGCAGGCAGATGCTGGCCGACCTCGCACACGAGATGAGGACCCCCGTCTCGATCGTCGACGCCTATCTCGAAGCCCTCGAGGACGGGGTGAAGACGCTGGACGCCGACGCCATCGCGGTGCTGCGCGACCAGTCGCGCCGGTTGACGCGGCTCAGCAAGGACGTCGCCGCACTGTCCGACGCCGAACACCAGGCTCGCACGATCGACGCGCGCTGCATCTCGATCGCGCAGCTGATCGCCACGGCGACGACGGTGTGGGAGCCTCGATACCGAGCCAAGGGCGTCACTCTGGAATCGACGACGCCCGACGACCTGCCGACCGTGTGGGCCGATCCCGAACGCCTCGGGCAGGTGCTGGCCAACCTGTTGGACAACGGGCTGCGCTACACGCCCAGCGGCGGCACGGTCACCGTCCGCGCCGCCGCGACCCGCGACGGGGTGACGATCGTGGTGTCGGACACCGGACAGGGCATCCCGGCCGAACACCTGCCGCACGTCTTCGACCGCTTCTACCGCGTCGACGAGGCCCGTGACCGGGTGCACGGCGGTGCGGGCATCGGTTTGGCCATCGCCAAGGCGCTCGTCGACGGACACGGCGGCACCGTCAAGGCCGACAGCCCCGGGTTGGGGCAGGGCAGCACGTTCACCGTGTCGCTGCCGCGGGGTGTGGAGCAGGGGCCGTCTCCCGCTCCGTCACACCATGATTCGACGTACCTCGTCGGCTAGGGCCACACCCAGGTCGCGGTTGTTGGGCTCGGTGAAGTGCACGCCGTCGCTGCCGTCGGTGGTGATCACCGAACCCGCGTCGAAGAACGGGATCTTCATGTACGCACACAGCGCTCGGTAGGCCTCGGCGAGCCGCTGCGACTTCTCCAGCCCGCCGTCGAAGGTCATCTGGAACCAGGGGTCGGGTATCGACCCCAACGGCGGTGGCGCGACGACCAACACCTTGGGCGCCGGGTAGACGGTGCCGACACCGCCCGCCGAGCCGAGGACCTGCGCGGCCAGTACCGACATTCCGGTGGCGATGTCGAACGGCGTCCGACGGAAATAGGCCTTGGTGTCGTTGGTGCCCAGCATCAGGATCACCAGGTCCAGCGGCAGGTGACTGGCCAGTGCCATCGGGAGGTGCGCTGCGCCGTTGAGCCGCGGATCGGTGGGGTCGTCGACGTTCGTGGTCCTGGCGCTGAGGCCCTCCTCGATCACGGCCCAACCGTCACCGAGGGCCGCGGCGAGCACTCCGGTCCAGCGCACGTTCGGGGCGAACCGCGTCGTGGGCGCGGTGCCGTCGGCGGGCACCCAGCCCCACGTCAGCGAGTCACCGAAGCACATCACCGTCTTGACCGTCATGACACCAACGTAGTTGGCTCCTGGGCCATTTCCTCCCGGATCGCGGTGACGAACCCGTCGACGTCGGCCTCGGTGGTGTCCCACGAACACATCCAGCGCACCAGTCCGGCGGCACGATCCCAGTCGTAGAACCGCACGCGTTCGCGGATCCGGTCGGCGGCCGCGTTGGGTAGTCGGGCGAATACGGCGTTCGCCTCGGTGGCCTGACTGAAGGACAGCCCGTCGACGGGATCGGCGTCGAACGCGCCCCGGAGCCGCGCCGCCATGGCGTTGGCGTGCTCAGCAGAGCGCAGCCCCAGGCCGTCGGCGAACAAGGCGAGCAGTTGTGCGCTGGTGAAGCGCATCTTGCTGGCCAGCTGCATGCTGAGCTTGCGCAGGTACGGCATGCCCTCGACGCGCGTGGGATCGAAGACGACGACGGCCTCGGCACCCAGCAACCCGTTCTTGGTGCCGCCGAAGCTGAGCACGTCGACCCCGGCGTCCGAGGTGAACTCCCGCAGCGGCACGCCAAGCGCGGCGGCCGCATTCCAGATGCGCGCGCCGTCCATGTGCACGGCCATGCCGTGCCCGTGGGCGAAGTCGGCGATCGAGCGCACCTGTTCGGGGGTGTACAGCGTGCCGAGTTCGGTGGTTTGGGTGATGCTGACGGTCAGCGGCTGCGCGCGGTGCTCGTCACCCCACCCCCAGGCCTGCGTGGCGATCGACTCCGGGGTGAGCTTGCCGTTCGGCGTCGCCACGGTCAGCAGCTTGAGGCCGCTGACGCGTTCGGGTGCGCCGCCCTCGTCGGTGTTCACGTGCGCGGTGTCGCAGCAGATCACCGCGCCCCAGCGCGGCATCATCGACGTCAGGGCGACGACGTTGGCGCCGGTGCCGTTGAACACCGGGAACGCCTCGGTGGCGTCGCCGAACTCCGCCCGCAGGACCTCCTGCAACCGCGCGGTGTAGGCGTCACCGCCGTAGGCCACCTGGTGGCCGCCGTTGGCTGCGGTCAAGGCGTCGATCACCTCGGGATGGACGCCGGCGTAGTTGTCGCTCGCGAAGCCCCGGTATTCGGTGTCGTGGAGGGTGTCGACCATACCCTCAGTCTTGCAGCCCCGTCGCGTCGGGGTCGCGGCCGGCGATCAAGCGAAGCGACGACACGACCCCCGTGTCACGCAACCCGATCAACTGCCAGGCCCGGGCGATGCCGTAGGCGAGGTCGCCGATGACGACGTAGTTCAGCGCCTGCACCGCACCCAGGTCGAGGCCGGCGATCAGCCGAACGCCTGCGTACACCTCCCAGCCGCCGATGATCGTCAATCCCGCGATGAGCCAGAGTGATTCGGCGCGGTGGCCGCGTCGACGGGCCGGGCCGGCCACCGATCGCGCCGTGCCGGCGGCGAACGTCAGAACGGTGACGCCGGCGACCACTGCCCACCACCCCAGGCTGACGCCCGGTACCAGCGCGGCGAGCGATATGACGAGGGCATTGGTGAACACCAGGAGCGCGGCCGAGGCGCGGGAGTTGAATCCGACCCGGGTCGTGGCCTGGCGGGCCTGCTCGGGGAACACCGACACCGCTACGAACAGCAGGCCGATCAGCGCGCCGGACGCGCCGGCGGCCGCGACGAAGAATTCGCGATAGTCCTCGGGAATCACCGGATCAGGCTAGAGCCCGAGCCTGGGGTTGGCCCCCGTTCTCAGAAGAGAGCACCATGGAGCCGTGCAGGACGTTGAGGTGGAGTCGACCATGACCGCGCTGTCGGTCAACGGCAACCTCGAGCAGGTAGGGGTCGAGCCCGACACCGTCCTGCTCTACGTTCTACGAAACCATCTGGGGCTGAAGGGAACCCGATTCGGCTGCGGCCTCGCACTGTGCGGATCCTGCATGGTCCTGGTCGACGGCCAACCCAGATACTCCTGTGACGTCCCCGTCGGAGGTCTCGAGGGTCACGAGATCACGACCGTCGAGGGACTGGGCAGCGCCGAGGATCCACACCCCGTGGTCTCGGCGATCGTCGAGGGCCAGGCCGCGCAGTGTGGCTACTGCATCTCCGGAATCGTGATCTCCGCGGCAGCCCTGCTCGAGCGCACCCCCGACCCGTCGGAGGCGGAGGTGCGCCGGGCGCTCGACGGCAACCTGTGCCGGTGCGGTGCGCACAACCGGATCGTGCGCGCGGTGCTGTCGGCCGCGGACGAACTACGCAGCCGAGGCCAGCGGTGACGGCCGTCGCGGCAGACCTGCCGCAGTCGATCGTGGCCAATCCCATGGTCGACGACTGGGTGCGACTCGCACCGGACGGAATCGTCGAGGTGCGTTCCGGCAAGGTCGAACTCGGGCAGGGCGTGTTGACCGCGCTTGCGCAGATCGTGGCCGAGGAGTTGGACGTCGACGTCGCCGCGATTCGGATGACGGCCGCGGCGACGGGTGTCAGCCCCAACGAGGGGTACACCGCGGGCAGCCTGTCGATCCAGCACTCCGGTGCCGCGCTGCGGATGGCCGCCGCCGAGGCCAGGGCTGCACTGCTCGAGGAAGCCGCGCGCCGGTGGGACGTGACGCCCGACGCCCTGACGGTGACCAACGGCGTCGTCACCACACCGGACGGCCGGTCGGTGGCCTTCTGGGACGTGGCGCACGCGGACCTGCTGCATCGTCGCGTGACCGGTGTCGCGCCGACCAAGGCGGCCTCCGAGCGCAGCGTCGTGGGTACCCGCGTGCCCCGGGTGGACCTGCCCGACAAGGTGGCCGGGCGGCCGCGGTTCGCCCACGATCTCCACTTGCCGGGGATGGTCTACGGCCGCGTCGTCAGACCGCCATCGCGCGCCGCGGCGCTGCGGTCGGTGGACACCGCGGCGACGCTGGCGTCGCCGGGCGTGCTGACGGTCGTCCGCGACGGCGACTTCCTCGCCGTGGTCGCCGAGCGGGAGGAGGCGGCGCTCCGCGCCGTCGAACGGCTTCGGGCCGACGCCGTGTGGGACGAGCGGGCGACGCTGCCCGACGAGTCCGATCTTCCAGCCTTCCTGACGTCGGCGCCCGCGGTCGAGACGGTCATCGCCGACGACGGCGGGAACGACCCGGTTGCCGATGGCGGCAACGAGTTTCACGAAGCCCGTTACGACAGGCCGTACCTGGCCCATGCGTCGATGGGCCCGTCGACGGCCACGGCACTGGTCACCGGCCGGGGTGACGACGCGCGGCTGACGGTGTGGACGCACAGCCAAGGTGTCTACCTGCTGCGCCGGGAGCTGTCGCGGGCGTTGGACGTCGCCGAGAGTCGCATCGTGGTGCTGCACGTGCCTGGCGCGGGGTGCTATGGGCACAACGGCGCCGACGACGTCGCGCTGGACGCGGCCCTGCTGGCGCTGGCCGTTCCGGGTCGTCCAGTACAGGTGGTGTGGTCGCGTCCCGACGAACTGGGGTGGGCGCCCTTCGGTCCGGCTGCGGTGGTGCGGATCGCCGCCGAGGTCGACCAGGACGGTGCCGTGCTGAGGTGGCGCCATGACGTGTGGGGCAACGGTCACGTCACCCGGCCAGGTTTCGTCGACGCGGTGGGACTGCTGGCTGCGAGCCATCGCCGCGGTGGGCAACAGATCGCGGCGGCGGGGGAGCCACCGCTGGCCAACGGCGGCGGGGCCAGTCGCAACGCCGTGCCGGGGTACGCCTTTCCCCGTACCCGCGTGGTCAACCACCTGTTGTCGGTGATGCCGTTGCGCACGTCCGCACTTCGTTCGCTCGGCGCGTTCGTCAACGTATTCGCAATCGAGTCGTTCATGGACGAACTGGCGGTCGCCGCGGGTCGCGATCCGGTCGAGTACCGACTCGCCCACCTCGAGGATCCGCGTGGGCGTGCGGTGCTGGAGGCGGCTGCGCAACGCGCGGGCTGGGCCCAGCGGGTGGCCGTGGAGTCTCGGGGCGTGGGGGTCGCCTATGCCCGGTACAAGAACACCAGCGCGTACTGCGCGGTGGTGGCCGAGGTGGAGGCCACCAGCGAGGTGCGGGTGCGCAGGCTCGTGGTGGTGGTGGACGCCGGCCTCGTGGTCAACCCCGACGGTGCGGAGAACCAGATCGAGGGCGGTGCCATCCAGGCCACCAGTTGGGCGTTGAAGGAGAGGGTCCGCTTCGACGACCGGTCGGTCACGAGCGACACCTGGGAGACGTACCCCATCCTGACGTTCTCCGAAGTGCCGTCGGTCGACGTCGAGTTGATGCCGGACGGCGGGAACCCGTCGCTGGGGGTGGGCGAGACTGCGCAGGGTCCCACGGTGGCCGCCATCGCCAACGCGATCTACGACGCCATCGGCGTGCGGGTGCGGAGTCTGCCGTTCACGCCGGACCGGATCGTCGCGGCCATGCCCGACTGACGTCGGTCAGTCGACTGTCGCCGGCGTGCTTCTGAGGCGGTCGAGCAGCTCGCGGGCGTCCTCGACGCGCGTGGGTTCGTCGCCCAGTGCGGTGGCGAGGAGTGCCGCCCGCCGCGTCCGGATGACGTCGATGTTGCGTTTGGCCAGCGCCGTGACGACGAGGTTGGCCGTGCGACCGTCCGTCGGGTCGCTGCGCCGCTCGACGAACCCCTGCTCGTCGAGGACGCGCAGCGCGGCGCTGAAGTTGCTGCTGCGCATCCGAAGATCTCGGGCCACGTCGCTGGGCCGGCAGCCGGGGTGCCGGTCGACGTACTCGAGCACCGCCGCCTCGACCGTCGACAGCGGAACCACGGTCTCGGCGGCTTGGTCCCAGGACCGGATGAGGCGCGCGGCATGCATGATCGCGTCCGCCAGGTCGGCAAGGACCGATCCGCGGTCGGTGGGTGTCTGGGCGCGGGCCATGGATCCGACGGTACGCCGATGAAGCTATGAATGTATAGTTACTCCAACATAGCTAATGGAGGATGTGAGATGACGACGAAGGCCGACGACGCCGAGCGGATGGAACGACTGCTCGCCACCGAGGAGCACCGCCCCGCGATCACCGGGCCGCTGCTGCTCGTCCTGGCTCTGCTGTCGGCGGTGGCGCCCTTCGCCACCGACCTCTACCTGTCGGCGTTTCCGACCATGACCAATGACCTGCACACCACGGCCACGTCGATCCAGTTGACGCTGACTGCCTTCCTCGTCGGAATTGCCCTTGGCCAGTTGGTCTTCGGGCCGCTGTCGGATCGCTTCGGCAGGCTGCGGCCTCTGGTGGTGGGGTCCGCGCTGTGCCTAATCGCCAGCGCCGTCACCGCCCTGGCGCCGACGGTGGAGGTGTTGATCGCCGCCAGATTCGCTCAGGGCGTCACCGGTGCCGCAGGCATGGTGATCGGCCGCGCGATCATCTCCGATCTCGCCGTGGGGGCCGCCGCGGCGCGGGCGTTCAGCCTGATGATGCTCGTCGGCGGTATCGCGCCCGTGGTGGCGCCGGTGCTCGGGAGCGTCCTGGTCGGTCCCGTCGGGTGGCGGGGCGTGCTCTGGGTGGTCTTCGGCATCGTCGCGGCCATGTTCGTCGGCGTCGTCGCCGTTGTCCGCGAAACGCACACCGGCACACGTCGCGCGGCAGCGCGCTCCGCTCGGGCCGGGTCCCCGTCGGTGCTGCGCGCCCTCGGCTCGCGCGTCTACCTCGGCAACGCGGTGGCATTCGCGTTCGCCTTCGCGACGATGATGGCCTACATCTCCGCCTCGCCCTTCGTCTACCAGGTGATGATGGGATTCAACGAGGTGCAGTACGGAATCGCGTTCGGCGTCAACGCACTTGGGCTCGCTGGGTTCAGTGCGATATCGGCCAGACTGGCCGGTAGACGCTCCGTACGCGGGCTGGCCGGCACGGGGTTCGCGCTGTGCCTGACCGCGGTCGTCGTGATCGTGGTCGTCGTGGCGGTCGGGGCGCCCGCATGGCTGTTGGCGCTGCCGCTGTGGGTGGCCGTGGCGAGCCTGGGGCTGGTCTTCGGCAACGCCACGGCACTGGCGCTCGCCGGCGTGGCAGGGGTCGCCGGATCGGCGTCGGCGGTGCTGGGGGCCCTGCAGTTCGGCGTCGGCGCGGTGGTGTCCCCGTTGGTCGGCATCGGCGGCGAGCACACCGCCGTGCCCTTGGCCGTGGTGATGCTGGTGACGATCACCGTCGCCTGCGGATCCTTCCTGCTGGGGCGGGAACGGCCGACTGCCGCACAGTTAGCTGGCTCCTGAGCGAGCACCCGGGTGTTCGGGATAGGGCGACGCGGCATTCGCGCGGTGACTAGATTGGGTGGCGTTAGTCACTACCGAGGGAGTTCCCATCATGACCGCGACCGTGTCGACTCAACCGAAATACCGAGTGGTCAATCCCGCCACCGGCGACGTTGGTGAGTCGTTCGACTTCGCCTCCGAGGCCGAGATCGAGAGCGCCCTCGCGGCCTCCGACGCGGCGTTCCGTTCGTGGCGCGAATTGCCGATCGCCGAGCGGGCCCGCATCGTGACTCGGGTGGCCGAACTGTTCCGGGAGAACTCGGCCCGTCTCGGCGCCATCGCCACCGAGGAGATGGGCAAGCCCCTGCAGGAAGCCGTCGACGAGGCGGACTTCTGCGGTGACATCTTCGAGTACTTCGCCACCGAGGGCCCGGAACTGGCCGCCGATCAGGAGATCAAGACCTTCGCCAAGGGCAAGGCATACGTGCAGCGGCTGCCCATCGGCCCCCTGCTCGGCATCATGCCGTGGAATTACCCCTTCTACCAGATCGCCCGGTTCGCCGCGCCAAACCTGGTGCTGGGCAACACGATCATCCTCAAGCACGCCGAGTCGGTGCCCAAGTCGGCACTCGCCGTGCAGGAGCTCATGGACGAGGCGGGGATCCCAAAGGGTGTGTACACCAACATCTTTGCCTCCTACGACCAGATCGAGGACATCATCGGCGACCGCCGCGTCGTCGGGGTCTCGCTGACCGGCTCCGAGCGCGCCGGTTCGGTGGTCGCCTCGATTGCGGGGCGCAACCTGAAGAAGTGCGTGCTCGAACTCGGCGGGTCGGACGCCTACGTGGTGCTCGACACCGACGACGTCAAGGCAGCGGCAGACCTCGCCTGGGACACCAGGATTGGCAACACCGGTCAGGCGTGTAACTCGAACAAGCGAATGATCGTCAGCGACGACATCTTCGACGACTTCGTCGGGCAGCTCGTCGAACGTGCCAAGGACCTCAAGCCCGGCGATCCGGCCAAGCTGCAGGACGGCGCGTTCTCGCCGCTGTCCTCACGCAAGGCCGCCGAGATCTTGGACGAGCAGGTTCAGGACGCCGTGTCCAAGGGCGCGACGCTGCACGCCGGTGGTGTGCTCGGCGAGGGCCCCGCCGCCTACTACTCGCCCGCCGTGCTGACCGGCATCACGCCGGAGATGCGCGCGTACCGCGAGGAGCTGTTCGGACCGGTGGCGGTCGTCTACTCCGTCTCCAGCGACGACGAGGCCCTGGAACTGGCCAACGACTCCGACTACGGTCTCGGCGGTGCGGTGTTCAGCACCGACACCGAGCGCGCCGAGAAGATCGCCCGGCGTCTCGAGTCCGGAATGTCGAACGTCAACACCCCGGCCAACGAAGGGCAGGAAGTCCCGTTCGGCGGTGTGAAGCGCAGCGGCTTCGGGCGCGAGCTGGGACCGCTTGGCATGGACGAATTCGTCAACAAGCGGATGTACTTCGTCGCGGAATGACCTGAGACGGACCGTCCCCTAGCCGTCGGTGGCCCGCCGGGCCCGGGCCCGGCGCTTGCCTTCGTGCATCGCCGCCACCCGGGCGACGGGGATGGTCCGCCCCTGTGCGACGAGGTCGTCGGGCAATCTCTGCGGCGTGGGCATCGAGTCGCGCCAGGGGTCGTGACCGTCGAGCAACGCGAGTGCGGTGTGCACGGTGAAGTCCGACGGGGACACCCGGTCCAGGTCGGACCAGTCTAGGGGGAACGAGACCGGCGTCCCCGGTCGCAGTCGCGGGCTGTACGCCGCCGCAACGGTGGCGCCGCCGGCCCGTGTCGAGTCGACGAACACCTTGCCCGCGCGGTCCTCCACGATGAACGCGGTCGTGGCGATGTCGGGGTTCAGCGCCTCGGCGCGAGCGGCCAGCGCGCGGGTCGCGGCCGCAACGTCCTCGACGGGTGCGGCCGTGTCGCCCGTGTCGCCCGTGTCGACGGGGACGAAGACGTGAATGCCCTTGGCGCCACTGGTCTTCACCGCACCGGCGAGTCCGCTGTCGGCGAGGGCTTGGCGCACCAGGTGCGCGACGGCGACCACCGCGGCGAAGTCGTCGTCCCCGGGTGGGTCGAGGTCGAGGATCAAATGAGTCGGGCGGTAGACGTTCTCGGCCAGTCCGAGGGTGGGGTGGTACTCCACGGCGCGTTGATTGGCCAACCACAACAGCGTGCGACGGTCGTCGCACAGCGCGTAGTGAACCTCCCGGTGGGATGCCTCGGCCCAGAGCGACACGGTTCGCACCCAGTCGGGGGTGTACTTGGGCACGTTCTTCTGCATGAACGGCGCCCGGCCCCGGAGCACCCGCAACACGGTCAGCGGGCGTCCCGTCAGTCCCGGCAGCATCCGGTCGGCGACCGCGTCGAGGTAGTCGACCAGGTCACGCTTGGTGGCGTTGGCCTCGGGGGTCAGCGGCTCGTCGAGGTTGGTCAGGTCGACGCCGTCACGCTGCTCGCTGGTTGCCACCCCTGTCATGCTGCCCGACGATTAGCCTCCCAAACGTGGAGTTCATCGAGGTGGTCGAACTGGTCGGCAAGGTGGTCGACGGTGTCGGCGTGGCAATCATCGCCGTGGGAGCCGTCGTGGCGGGCGGTGTCGCCGTCGGTCGCCTCGTTCGCAAGTCACCGGACACGTACCGCTTCTTCCGGGAGACGCTGGGCCGCACCATCCTGCTGGGTCTGGAGTTCCTCGTCGCCGCCGACATCATCCGAACGGTGGCGGTCACCCCGAACGCGCAGAGCGTCGCCGTGCTGGCCGGCATTGTGGCGATCCGGACGTTCCTGAGCTTCTCACTCGAACTGGAGATCACCGGCAGGTGGCCGTGGCAGAAGAAGCCGCGCGAGTCGCCGAACGCACGCATCGTGAACGCAAATCCCGAGTGACCCCGCCAACATGCGTGCAGTCGGCGGAGGAGTCGGCTACGCGGTGGTCGCGATCCCGCCGTCGACCGGGATGATCGCTCCGGTGAGATAGGACCCGGCCCGGCTGGTCAGGAACACCGCGACACCGGCCATGTCGTCGGGCCGGCCGATGCGGCGGAGCGGGGCTGATGCGGCGATCGCGTCGCCGAACGCGTCGAGCGTGGCCGCCATCATCTTCGACTCGAACGGCCCCGGCGCCACGGCGTTGACGGTGACGTGTCGCGGGCCGAGTTCGCGGGCGAGCACGCGCGTCAGCTGATGCAGCGCGGCCTTGCTGCTGGCGTAGGAGTACACCGGTAGCTTGCTGACGTGGATGCCGTCGATGCTCCCGACGTTGACGATGCGGGCCGGGTCGTCGGCGGTTCCCGCCGCCTCGAGTGCCGGCAACAGCGCCTGGACGAGCCAGAACGGGGACTTGAGGTTGAGGTCGAGGACCTTGTCCCAGGCCGCGTCGGGGAACGTCTCCAGCGCTTCGCCCCACGTCGCCCCGGCGTTGTTGACGAGGATGTCGAGACGGCCGGAGTCGGCGGTGACCAGCTCCGCGAGGCGCAGGCATTCGTCGTGCTTCGACAGGTCGGCAGGAATCGCCGTGACGTCACCGAAGGAAGCAAGTTCCTCGCACGCCCGGGTGCAGGCGTCGGCCCTGCGAGAGCTGACGACGACGCTGGCGCCCGCCTGCAGCAGGCCGCGCGCGATCATCAGACCGATACCCCTGGTGCCACCGGTGACCAGGGCGCGCTTACCCGTGAGGTCGAAGAGCCCTGCGTGCGTGGTGATCTGACCGTCGGTCACGAGCCGGTCAGTACTTGCCGAAGGTCAACGCGACGTTGTGCCCACCGAACCCGAACGAATTGCTGACCGCGTATTCGTAGTTGCCGGAACGGGGTTCGTCCGCGACGACGTCCAGGTCGACCTCCGGATCGAGATTGCGGAGGTTGAGCGTCGGGGGGACGACGCCGTCGCGCAGCGCCATGACGGTCAGGATCGACTCGACGGCGCCCGCGGCGCCCACCGAGTGGCCCAGAGCCGACTTGGGGGCGTACACCGCAGCGTGGTTTCCGATGGCGCGGTTGATGGCCGCCGCTTCGGCGACGTCACCCACCTTGGTGCCGGTGGCGTGGGCGTTGACGTGGTCGACGTCGTCGGGCACGAGTCCGGCCAGTTGGATCGCGCGCGTCATGGCGTGCCCGGCGCGTTCACCGTTCGGATCCGGCGCCACGATGTGGAAGCCGTCGGAGGTGATGCTCGCCCCCATCAGCCGACCGAGGATGTTCGCCCCGCGGGCCTTGGCATGCTCCTCGGTTTCGATGACCATCAGGGCGCCGCCCTCACCGAAGACGAAGCCGTTGCGGTCGCGGTCGAAGGGGCGACAGGCGCCGGCCGGATCGTCGTTGGTGGTGGACAGGACGATGCGCATCTGCGCGAATGCCGCGATGGGCACCGCCTCGATCCTGTTCTCTACGCCACCGCAGACCGCGATGTCCGCCTCGCCGAGGACGATCTGCCGCCAGGCCTGCGCGATGCCCTCTGAGCCGGAGGCACACGCCGACACCGGGGTGATGACCCCAGCCTTGGCGTGCCGGTCGAGCCCCACTGCGGCCGCCGGCCCGTTCGGCATGTACATCTGGACCGCCAGCGGCGAGACCGCGGCCATGCCGCGCTCGCGCATGTCGTCCCAGGCGAAGACCAGCGCCTCGGTGGCTCCCATGCCGGTGCCGATGGACACGGCCAGGCGGTTGGTGTCGACCTCCGGGTTGCCGGCGTTCTCCCACACCCGTCGGCCAAGCACCGTCGACATCTTCTGGACGTAGCCGAGGCGCCGCTTCTCGACCCGCGTCAGATCGTCTTCGAAGTCCTCGTGGAGGTGGCCGCCGATGCGGACCGGCAGCTTGAACTCCTCGACGTACGGGTCGTCGAGGAGCCGGATGCCGCTCTGCCCGTCGAGCAGCGCCTTCCAGGTGTCGTCCGCGCTGGTGGCCAGCGACGTCGTCATGGCGATGCCGGTGACGACGACGTTCGGAAGACCGTTTCCGGTGCTCAGACCGGCGACTTGCGACGAGTTGACTGGTGACGGCACGAGGGTCTCCCACGATCAGGTGCACGAGTGGCCGGCCCTCTGCTGGACCTGCGGAATGCTCCGCGGCACGCCGGGCTGCAGTGAAGAATGTGGCAGCGCCAGGCGGCTCTTAAGAACCTTATACAACTCGTCCTGTGGACGCACGTGAGCTGCGGATTTCCGCGCCGGGCGTATCGTCGGGGGATGTCTGGAGCGCTGCGGCACACCGCCTGGCTGGCGTTTGCTGGGGCGGTGCTGCTCGGCCCCGCCCCGATCGCAGGCGCCGACCAGTCGACGCTTTCGGGTCAGCCCGCCGACGCCGCCGTCGCCGAGCTGCAGGACCAGGGGTACACCGTCCAGATCAACTGGGTCAACGGGTTCGACACCAAGCCGCTCTCGGAGTGCCGGGTGACGGGCGTCGACGACCCGAGCAGCGCCCCGCCATCCCCGGGCACCTTCACGACCGTCTACGTCGACGTCGCGTGCCCGAACCACGACGGCGGTGGCTTCGGGTTCGAGGCCGGGATCGGCTAGCCCCTAGCTGGACGCCCGCCCCGGCAGCTTGGCGGTGATGGCGTCGGCCACGGCCGCGGCCGCGGTCACGGTGCCCGAGTCCCGGCTGCAGGCCTGAACGTCGACGATCACGTTGTCGTCGACGGCCAGCGCTCTCTGACACGACGCGAGGCCGGTGGCCTCGGCCCGGGTGAACGGGATCGCCAGGGTGGTGTCGGTCTTGGTCAACTCGCCGCTGCGCCACTTCGGTAGCGGCTTGTCGTTGAGGGTGATGTTGACGTTGTGGTTGGTGCACTTCGACCAGCGGTCCGCCGACTGGGTGAAGAACTCGCGCGCGGCGTCGGTCGACGGGTAGTTGACGACGGACTGCACCACCAGGGTTCGCCAAGCGTCGGTGTCCGGTGAGCGAAGCAACTCCTGGCGCAACGCGATCCAGCCGTCCTTGCCGTAGACACCGGCTTCGTTGACCTGCCAGATGCCAAGGCAATTCAGGTTGGGCAGCAGATTGCGATGATCACTCATCACGTCGACGCGCGGGTGCGCCGTCATCCCCGTGGTGCCAGTCGCGGCGTCGACCTGGTCGGCGCTGAGCAGGACGCCGTCGAGTGCGTTGGCGGGGACGAGTTCCGGCGGCGCGGGCGGCGCGGCGGCCGGACTGGAGCACGCCGATGCCGTCAGTGCCGTCGCCGCTGCGAGCGCGAGAAGTCCAGTGCTGAAACGCATCAACGACCGTCAGGCATGCGTGCCAGCCGCCGCGCACGCCTGCTGAGCGTTGGTGGCGTCGGTGTTCATCTCCGTCGCCGTCGTGTTCAGGCTGTCGCCGGGGATGCGGAGCGCCATCTTCAGGAGCAGTTTGGTCGCATCGGCCGACCAGGCCCGCATCGGGTCGGCGATGCTGGGATCCAGTTCGGGTGTGTTCGCCGAATCCGTCGCGACACCCGCGGCCTGACGCAGGGCGGTGCGTCCGACCTGGTTGCTGCTCTGTACGGCGGGATCGTTGTAGTCCGAACCCTCGAAGGAGTCGGAGAAGTCGCCGTAGTACTGCGCGGCGGTGTCGAGCGCCTGCGCGAAGTTTCCGCACGCCGTCACCGCGGCGGGGGAGGCGGCGTCGGACATCGGGACGGCGTCGACGGCCACTCCAGGGCTCTGCGGTGTGGCATCGTCGTCGGCGAAAGCCGTTGGGACGAAGGCCAATCCCATTCCGACGGTGACCGCGGATGCCGCCGCTGCTCGTTTCCACACGCCAGGTGACGTCACGGATTCCTCCAAGGTGGTCGGTGCGGCTATCCGTTGTCCGCCGGTGTCGTCGAATCCCTACCGTCGGGTAGTCAAGTGGCCAAAGGGTGAACGACCGGCCAACGGACGGCATCCAACTTCGATCCATCCGGCCAACCCGTGCTGTGAGCACGGTGGGAACGGCAATTCTGCTGGGTGGCAGTGCTTTCCGCAGGTGTACTGCGGCACACGCTGGACGGAAACGAGGTGTCGATCGTTCGCCGTCCGTTCACCTCGCGGCAACCCGGCCATTGGATGCTTCGCCGCGACAGATCCGTTATCTGCTCGACATTTCGACCACGAGAGGCGCCGATTCACTCATGTTGAACCGTTTTGCGACGCTGGCAGCAGTTTGCATTGCCATCCCGGTCGGGACGGCGCCCGTAGCGCTCGCCGATCCGCCGGCACCAGACCCGGCCGTGCAGCCCGTCGGCGCCCCCGTGCCCCCGCCGGACACCGGCGCCGTTCCCTCGGCCGCCCCGGGCGTCCTCACCACGCCCGACGGATGGACGCTGAACGTCGTCGGAAGCAACGAGACGCAGCTCCCGGTGGCCCCGCTGACCACGGCCATCTCGTCGCGTGAATACCTCATCTCGGGCACCTTCACCGGAACGATCACCGGTGGCGGAAAGACCAAGCTGACGGGCGGCACGTTGGAGGCCGGCGAGCAGATCGGCTGCGGCATCATCTCCGACGAGACCGAGATCAACCCCGGCGCGAACATCACGCCCGGCATCAGCGCGATCGGCCTTCCAAGTGTCAGCGCAGGCATCAGCCTGCAGGGCAAGGTGTACCTGAAGCCGGGCACCGTCACGACCGTTGCGCTGGACAAGAAGTCCTTCAAGGGAACCACCACCCGCATCACCCTCACCGGGGTCCGCGTCAAGACCGATCAATGCGCGGGACAGTCGTTCATCCGGTCCTACGCCACGCTGACCAGCTCGACCGACAACACCGACGACGTCATCACCTACCTCGGCGTCACCAAGTCCGTCTAGCAGCCGGCCGCCCCACCCCGAACCCTTGAAAGGCTCTGCAATGTTGAATCGTGTTGCCCTGCTGGCTACGGCCGGCATGCTGTTCTCGATCGGCGCCGCTCCCGTCGCGCTGGCCGACCCGCCTCCGCCCGACCCCGCCGTGGCCCCCGTCGGCGACCCCGGCCCCCCGCCGCCCGACAACGGGATCGTCGGCTCGTCCGAGCCCGGCGTCGTCACCACCCCCGACGGCTGGACGCTGACCGTGGCGGCAACCAACGAGAGCGAGCTTCCCGTCGCGCCCCTCACCACGGCGCTGTCGTCCCGCGAGTACCTCGTCGGCGGCACCTTCACCGGCACCGTGACCGGCAAGGGCAAGACGACGCTGGCCGGTGGCACGCTCGAGGCCGGCTACCAAATCGGTTGTGGCATCGAACTGGGCCAGGTCCGTCTCATCGGTCAGGCCGGCATCACCGTCGGCGGCCTCAGCTTCCCGGCCACGGGACCGGTGTTCGCTCCTGCGCTCAGCTTCCCGCTGTCGGGCACCATCGAAATCCACCCCAAGCCGGGCACGGTCTCCACGGTCACGGTCGACAAGAAGACCTTCAAGGCCGCTCCGGTGCGGGTGACCCTCAAGGACACCCACATCAAGGTCGACGGTTGCGTCGGACAGTCGTTCCTGCGGTCCTACGCCACGCTGACGAGTTCGACGACCGACACCGACGACGTGGTCGCCTACTACGGCATCACGAAGTCCGTCTGACCTGACCTACTCCAGGCCCACACGATGGAACGAGACACATGGCAATGATCAACCGGCATCGTATCGTCGCCGCAGCGTGTGGCCTGGCTGCCGTCGGAGCGGCGGTCGCCTTCCCGGCGACCGCCGTGGCCGACGATCTTCCCCCCGACCCCTTGCCGGTGCCCGCCGACCCGGCACTGCCGCCTCCGCCGCCGCCGCCCGCGGCGGGACCAGCGGTGCCGATGCTGGGGAACTTGGGTCCCGCGGGTCTCGACGTGCTGGCGCAAACCAACGGCGCATCGGTGCCCGGTGCGCTCGGGGCGCCGTCCGTGGTGGGACTCGACCGAACGTCGATCCTGGGCCAGAACCCGGTTCCCGAGGCGCCGAACGGCGGCACCGGCACCGTGCCCAACCTCAACGTCTTCAACAACGCCTATGGCGCGCAACAACTCAACGACGTGCCGTCGGCGCCCGGACAGGGAACGCAGTTCGGAGTGGCCCCGGGCGACGAGAACGCCGACGTCCGCAAGGGCATCTGGTTCGGCCGATGGATCGACCTCCAGCGCGACGGTCGCACCTATGGTGGCCTCGGGCAGGCGCCCAAGCAGCAACTCGGAGAGCCGCTGCCGGGCACCGCTCCGCCGCCCGGAACGGTCATCCCGCCGGGACTGGTCGACTTCCTGCCCGACCCTGCCGACGGTCCCACGCCGCCGCCCGGTCTGATCCTGCCGCCGCCTCCGCCCCCGCCCGGAAACTAGGGCAGCGGCTCGGGTAGCGGCGCGTCGACCAGACCGCCGAGGTCCGCGTCGGGTTCGTCGTCGGGAAGCGCGCGGGACGGCAACACGATCAGCGGTCGCTCATCGGGGTCGGCGTCGGCTCGTAACGGGGCAGCGCAACCCATTCCGAATCTGGTGGGCGCCGGAACGCCCGCGTTCTGGACGCAGCACTGGCTGATGACGGCGTCGGCGTCCTGGCCGGGAGCGGGCACCGTGGTCGAGGTGCACTGGGCGTAGGAGTCGACGTCGAAGACCGGTGAGGCATGGGCGACCCCCGCCGAGCCGAGCGCCCACGCGGTAGCCAGGAACAGGACGGACGCCACGAGCCGAGGTCGGGCGGTGCGGGACCCGGTCGTGGCTGCCATCCCTGCTTTGTATCACCAGCGGCACGGTCGCGGTGGCGGAACGGCGGCTCATTTGTGGACTTGCGGGTCCATTTTCGTCGGTGCACGATGACGTCATGGCACTCGATCAGTACTACCTCCTCGGCACGTCGGGTCTCCGTGTGAGCCGTCTTGCGCTGGGCACCATGAACTTCGGCACCGGCGGCTACCACGCCGCCTACGGCAAGACTCTGGACGAGAGCCGGCCCATCCTTCGCCGCTACCTCGAGGACGGAGGCAACTTCGTCGACACGGCGGACTTCTACACCGCCGGGGAGAGCGAGACGATCGTCGGCAAGCTTCTCGCCGAGGCCAAGGTGCGTGACCGGGTGGTTCTGACCACCAAGTTCACCAACAGCGTCGCCCCCGGCGATCCGAACGCCGGCGGCAACGGCCGCAAGCACATGATCCGTGCATTGGAGGACTCGCTGCGTCGGCTGAACACCGACTACGTCGACCTCTTCCTCCTGCACACCTGGGATCGACTGACACCCGTCGAGGAGGTGCTCCGGACGTTCGACGACCTGGTGCGCTCAGGCAAGATTCGCTACGCCGGTCTGTCCGACGTGCCGAGTTGGTATGCCGCACAGGCGCAAACGCTCGCTCGGGCCCATTCGACGTCCCCGATGATCAACCTGCAGTTGCCCTACTCGCTGGTCGAGCGTCAACTCGAGGTCGAGCATCTGGCGATGGCGCAGACGCTCGGCATGGGGATTACGGCGTGGAGCCCTCTCGGCGGCGGGTTCCTCAGCGGCAAGTACCGCCACGACGTGGTCGGTGGGCTCGCCGGCGACGGCCGGTTGGCGACCCCTGGCGGCTCGGGATACGAATCGTCCGAACGCGATTGGAAGCTGCTCGAGGCACTGGAATCGGTCGCCGACCAAGTGGGCGTGACGATGGCCCAGGTGGCGGTGAACTGGGTTGCCACGCAACCCGGTATCGCGTCGGCCATCGTGGGCGCAAGCAGTGCCCATCAGCTCGAGGACACGATGGCGGCGCTGGACTTCGAGCTGCCCGCCGAGCTGAGGGCCACGCTGGACGAGGCCAGTGCCGTGGCACCGGAGTCGGTGTACCGAATGTTCACGCCCGGGTACCAGAGCCAGCTGGTCAACCCTGGAGCGAAGGTGGGCGACCAGCCGGTCGGCTACCGGCCGATGGTGCGAAATTGGTTGCCGCAGAGCGCATGACGAAGGCCCCGCGTCCCCTTGGGGGCCACGGGGCCTTGCGTACGGAGGCGTTTTAGCTGATGCCGACGACTTCCTGGGCGATGGCCGCGATGCGCGTTTGCGCGGCGGACACGACGCCCTGGCGGCCCTTGTGGGCCTCCTCGTAGGTGAGGATCGTGCGGACGTCGACCGGGTTGCTCAGTGCCTTGATCGCGCTGACGGCCTCGGAGACGTTCAGGTCGTCGTAACCGTCGACCGGCAGTTCACTCGCGTCGAGAGCGCCGGTGGCGGCGCGCACCGAGTGCAGCACGTCGGCTGCCTGCTCCGCGCCACCGTCACGGATGACGGCCTCGGCGGTCTCGAGTGCCGCGTCACGCGACGCGGCGACGGTCTTGGTGGCGACGTCGGTCACGCGCCTGCCGCGGTTGATCAGTTCGCTGATGGCCAACGGGGTGGCGCGAACGGTGTCCACGGCCTTGTCGAGGCTGCGGACCGACCAGTTGACCGGCACGTTGACGAGTTGAATGGCGGTGCCGGCGGCGGCTTGCAGCGGCGTGCGGCGCAGCGCGGCCGGGCCACCAAGCGCGTCCTCGGCGAGCACGGTGGTGAGCCAGTCGACGGTGGCGGCATGCGCGGTGATCAAACGCGTGGCCAACGCCTCGACGTCGGACTCTTGCGCGGCGACGGCGAGCGCCTTGACGTAGCGGGCGCGGTCGAACAGCTGATGCTCGAGGGCCAAGTCGCCGAGCAGTGCTTCGTCGAACGGCTGGGCTTGCTCGGTGAGCGCCTTGACGGCTGCGGCGGCGCGGCCCAGGAACGGGCCGATGACGTCCGGGCGGCCGCCGAGATCGCGGATGGCGCGCTCGATGGCTTCGGCGCGGTCGCGGCCGTTGTCGGCGTTCTGCGTCAGTTCGCGGCGGACGGCCTCGGTGCGGGCCTGCGCCACGCGGGTCTCGGCCACCTGGATCTCGGTGTTGGTCAGGTCGAGCAGCACGCGCAACTGCGCAATCAAAGTGTTCGTGGTCGTGCTCATATTGGTTCGCCCCTTCGGCGTTGATGTGTCTCGGCGCGGGGTGCACCTACCACCGTTGCGTACCCGACGCACGACTTCATAAGCGTGTCCGGCGGCATTGTGGGCTAGGTCTCAGGGGTTCGACCGGCGTCGCTTGCGGTGGCTCGTGTCGCACATCGGGTAGGTCTTGCTGCGCCGACAGGTGCAGATCGCGACCATGAATCGGTCGGACTCGACGGTCGAGCCGTCGGGCGTCTCCACCCGCACGGGCCCCTGCACCATCATCGGTCCGCCGGCGGTGAGGCGGACGAGCCGGACGTCGTCGTCGGCGGTCTGCGGCTGTTGGGGGGTGGGCGGGTCGGTCTGCACGTCGGGTGCATGCCCGGGTGCCGAGCCCCCGAAACGACCGGGAGGTTTCGAACAGACGTGCGACGGATACACGGGCTGCGGAGGTGAGGTCCATGACCGAAGATGCGCAGCAAGCGCCGAACGAGACAGCAGAGAAGGACACGTCGCAGTGGGTGACCGGAGACGAGCCGATGACCGGCCCGCAACGGAGCTATCTGCACACGTTGGCCCAAGAGGCCGGAAAAGAGGTGCCCGACGACCTGACCAAGGCGGCGGCGTCGGACATGATCGACGAGCTCCAGCAGGAGACTGGTCGAGGGCAGTAGATGCGACGATGGCAGGTGTGTCGGAGTCGTTGCCCGAGGGTTTCGCGGTCACCGCGCCGCCGCTGCCGCGGCCGGTGTTCACGCGTCAATTCTGGGGTGACCTGACGTTCGTGCACTGGCCCGTCGACCCGGATGCCGTCGGTCATCTGTTCCCCGGCGGCACCCGGCCCGACGTCTTCGGCGACGGGCATACCTACGTGGCCTTGGTGCCATTCGCGATGAGTCAGCTGTCACTGGGCTTCTCGCGGGCGGTGCCGTACTTCGGTCGTTTCCTCGAGACCAACGTGCGGCTGTATTCGGTCGACGACGAACGCCGTCACGGCGTGCTGTTTCGCTCGCTCGAGACCGCGCGGCTGGCCGTCGTGCCCGTGACGCGGACGGTCCTTGGCACCCCGTACACGTGGGCGCGGATGAAGTTGAACCGCGGTGATCGGCGAATCACCTACGACAGCACCAGACGACTGCCGCACCGCGGGCTGCGCTGCCGGGTCGGCGTCGACATCGGGCCCCCCGTGGCGCCGACCCCACTGGAGGTCTGGCTGACCGCGCGGTGGGGGGCCCACACCCGCAAGGCCGGCCGCACGTGGTGGGTGCCCAACGAACACGTGCCCTTTCCCCTGCACGAGGCCACGGTCACCGAACTGGACGACGAGTTGGTGGCGGCCGCCGGGGTACGACCGGCAGGGGATCCCCTCCGCGCGCTGTATTCACCGGGTGTGTGGGCGCGCTTCGGCAGGCCCAGCCTCGTCGGCTAGGACGCCAACGCCGCGAGCGCGGCGCCGTACATCGTGGTCTTGACCGCAGTCACCGTGCCGGAATCCTTGCCGCCGAAGGGTGCGACGAGGGCGACGGCGTCGGCGACGACGGCGTCCTCGGCGGCGGTGGCGTCCACGATGCCGGAGTTCACCGCGTCGACGCCGCCGAAGCGTCGCCCCGTGGTCATCGACGCCACGGCGGCGGCCGGGGTGAGCTTGGCCTGGATGAGCGCGGCCATGCCGGGGGTGAACGGAATCCGGATGTCGACCTCGGGAAAGCAGAAGAAGCCGCGGTCGGCACGCATGACTCGGTAGTCGTGTGCCATCGCGAGCATGGCGCCCGCACCGAACGCATGCCCGTTCAAGGCTGCGGCGGTGGGCATGGGGCACACCAGGATTCGCGCGAACAAGGCGTGGACGCGTCCCACGTAGGCTGCCATCTGGTCACCGTGGGCCATCAACCACTCGAGGTCCAGGCCGTTGGAGTAGAACTTTCCGGTGCCGGTGGTGACGAGGCCACCGGCACCCGAGGAGACGATTTCCTCGAGGTGACCCTCGACGTCGTCGAGGAAGTCCAGAGAGAATCTGTTCTCGTCGTCGCCGAGGTTCAGGACGGCGATCGTGTCGGTGTGGGTCACGGTGACGGACATGGGCTACTCCTCGGTGGTGGGGTACGGCGGGGCGTCGGCGAGTACGGCCCGCACCGCCGACGTGAGCTGATTGCGGGCCCATCGATCTTCGATTCGGTTGCGCGACAGCAGTATCGCGGTCGGCAGGTCAACGATGCACAACGTGATGGCGTCGACGGCCTTGGCGTCTCGGCGGTCCCACAGCAGCGTCGACAGGCGCGTCATCAGACCGATCAGGGCCCGCTCCAGGTCGGCGAGTTCGGCCGCCACGTCCTCGGGCAGATCGTCGCCGAGCAACTGGTGGCGTTCGACCCGCAGCAGCAGGCGCGCCGACCGGGGCTGGCGGGCGAAGAAGACTGCGGGCGCGTCGGCCGCCGCCACGACGGCCGACACCGGGTCGGCGTCCGGGGCTGCCAGCGCGGCCTCGACCAATTCGTTCTGCACGTCGAGGAAGGCGCGCGCGGCGCGAAGCCAGGTTTGGGCCAGTAACTCTCCTCTGGACCGAAAGCTGTGGTAAATCGCACCGTTCGAGGTGCCCGCCGACGCGGCGACGGCCCGGGTGGTGACACCGGCCGGGCCGATGTCCACGGCGATGGCCTCGGCGGCGTCGAGGACCGTGTCGCGGTCGTGGATACGGGGGCGGGGCACCCGGGCACGGTAACAGAGCGATCGCTCTGTTATTAATCCGACGGTGCGACGGCCTTGGCGAAGAAGACGCGGTGAAAACCGTCCTGCACGCCGCGTCCCGTCTCCTTGAAGCCCCGCCGCGGATAGAACTCGAGGTTCTCGGTCATCGCCTCGTTGGTGCACAGCCGAATCTCCGAGAGGCCCTGATCGCGAGCGTCCCGGTCGGCCCTCCGCAGAAGCGTGCCGCCGTGACCCGCACCCTGCGCCGTCGGCGCCACGGCGACGACGTCGAGCAGCAGATGGTCGGGACGGGCCTGCGTGACGAGCACCGCAACGATCTCGCCGGGACCGTCGACCACCCAAACCCGCTCCGTGTCAACGAGTCTGGCGTAGTCGGCCGTCATCGGCGCCGGCTTGCGGCCCATCCGGTCGACGTAGACGCCGAACGCCGCCGCGACGAGCCGCTGGATGCCCGCGACGTCGTCGGGGGTGGCTCGCCTCGGCGTCGAATCACTCACGACCACGACATTAGTCCGACGAGCATCCGCCTCGTCCGCCGCGGCGACGGTCCGACCCTGCGGATACCGGCTAGGGGCAGGTGAATTCGAGGGTGAACGGCTTCTTGGCGGGCTGCAACGGGTTGGACATGTCGATGCCGAAGGCGTTGCCGGTGATCGTGTAGGTGTTGCCGGCCTTGGTGGCCGTGGCGTCGCCTTGGCCGGCGCCCACCGCGAGGGTGATCCCGTCGACGTTGCCCAGTCCGACCGACGTCACCGACGGCGGGTCGGATTGGCTGATGACGGCCGCGATTCCGGTCATGGCCTCGCCGATGGCGACGTTGACGTTGCCACCCATGTTGGCGCACACGACCTTGCCGCCGACGTCCTTGGCCTGGCCGTCGATGGTGACCTTGGTCGCCGCGCTGGCCTCGGCGGTGGTCGAGGCGGCGCTGGAACTGCTCGACGAGGACGAACTGGAACTGGAACTGGAGCTCGAACTGGAGGACTCCGTCGACGACTTGTCGGCCGACGAGCACCCCGCCAGGCCGGCGACCACGACGGCGGCGCCTCCCACGGCAATCAGCAGCTTCTGCTTCACGTCTGTTCTCCTCGCGGTCGGTGCGATCCATCAAGATCAGTGGATCGTCGGAAGAATTATGGGGCGAGACGCCACGACGAACAGGGGATTGCCAGAATTGCCCGGCAGCACCGCGTGGTTCCCGGCGGCGTAGTTTCGCGGGCATGAAGTCGCTGCGCACGCCCGAGGACCGCTTCGCCGACCTACCGGACTTCCCGTACTCACCTCGGTATTGCGAGGTCGACGACAACGACGGCGGGCGTCTTCGCGTCGCCTGGGTGGAGGACGGCCCCGCCGACGCCGACCCGGTGCTGCTGCTGCACGGCGAACCGTCGTGGTCGTTCCTCCATCGCCGGATGATCCCAATCCTGGCGGCCGCAGGCCACCGCGTCGTCTGTCCCGATCTGGTGGGCTTCGGCCGCTCCGACAAGCCCACCGAGATCGGCGACCACAGCTACGCCCGTCACGTCGAGTGGATGCGCGCGGCGATGTTCGACGACCTCGGCCTCGATCGCGTCACCGTCGTCGGGCAGGACTGGGGCGGGCTCATCGGGCTTCGCCTGGCCGCCGAACATCCCAAACGTGTCGCGCGCATCGTCGTCGCCAACACCGGGCTGCCGACCGGTGACCTCCCCATGCCCGACATCTGGTGGCAGTTCCGCAAGGCCATCCAGGAGATGCCGCACATCGAGGTCGGCCGGTTCGTCCAGTCCGGCTGTTTGCATCCCATGTCCGACGCCGTCCGCGCGGCCTACGACGCACCGTTTCCCGACGACTCGTACTGCGCGGGCCCGCGGGCGATGCCCGGTCTGGTGCCCACCTCGCCAGACGACCCCGCCAGCGCGGCCAATCTCGTGGCGTGGCGCACGTTGTGCGACAGCCCGACCCCGATGTTGGTGGCCTTCAGCGACGGCGACCCGATCACCGGAGCCATGGGTCCGATCTTCATCAGCGAGATGCGGGGCGCCCAGGGCGTCGAACATCCGGTGATCCACGGTGCCGGACACTTCCTGCAGGAGGACGCGGGCGAGGAGCTCGCCGAGGCCATCGTGCGCTTCCTTGCCTGACGCCGCCGTCGGGCGAAGGTGTGAGAACGTACAGCGGTGAGCACCCCGCCCTACTTCGAGATCGAGGACCGACTGCCAGATGGGTCCGGCCGGGCCGGGGTCATCCACACCCCGCACGGTGACATCCACACCCCAGCATTCATCGCGGTCGGCACGGCCGCGACCGTCAAGGCGGTGCTGCCCGAGTCGATGAAGGACCTTGGCGCGCAAGCGGTTCTGTCCAATGCCTATCACCTCTACCTACAACCGGGACCCGACGTCGTCGACGAGGCAGGCGGGCTGGGTAGCTTCATGAACTGGCCGGGGCCGACGTTCACCGACAGCGGCGGCTTCCAGGTGCTCTCGCTCGGCGTCGGCTTCAAGAAGGTGCTCTCGATGGACGCGGGCCGCGTCCAGGCCGACGACGTCATCGCCGAGGGCAAGGAGCGGCTGGCCCACGTCGACGACGACGGCGTGACGTTTCGCTCCCACAAGGACGGCTCGCTTCACCGCTTCACCCCGGAGGTGTCGATCGGCATCCAGCACCAGCTCGGCGCCGACATCATCTTCGCCTTCGACGAGCTGACCACGCTGATGAACACCCGCGGCTACCAAGAGAGTTCGGTTCAGCGCACCCATGACTGGGCGGTGCGTTGCCTGGTCGAGCACCGCCGGCTGGAGATCGAGCGGGCGCACAAGCCGGCCCAGGCGCTGTTCGGCGTCGTCCAGGGCGCACAGTACGAGGACTTGCGTCGGCAGGCCGCCAGGGGACTGGCCCAGATCGGTCAGTCCCCGGGGCCCGCGGAGGGATTGAGCTTCGACGGCTACGGCATCGGTGGCGCACTGGAGAAACAGAATCTCGCGACCATCGTCGGCTGGGTGACCGACGAGCTGCCCGAGGACAAGCCGCGCCATCTGCTGGGCATCAGCGAGCCCGACGACCTGTTCGCCGCCGTCGCTGCGGGTGCCGACACCTTCGACTGCGTGTCCCCGTCCCGGGTGGCGCGCAACGCCGCGGTGTACTCGGCGACGGGTCGCTACAACATCACCGGCGCACGCTACAAGCGCGACTTCACGCCGATCGACGCCGAATGCGACTGTTACACCTGCGCGAACTACACCCGGGCCTACATCCATCACCTGTTCAAGGCCAAGGAGATGCTGTCCTCGACGCTGTGCACCATCCACAACGAGCGATTCGTCGTCCGCATGGTCGACCAGATCCGAGCGGCCATCACCGCTGGTGAGTTCGACGAGCTGCGCGACCACGTCCTGGGCCGCTACTACTCGCGCACAATGGGGGGATGACGACCACCGCGGAGCCCAGGGCGCTGCTGATGCAGCTTCTCGAGCCGGACAGCCGTGCCGACCCGTATCGGGTGTATCAGCGGATCCGCGAGCACGGGCCGATCCTGATGCCCGAGAGCAACCTGGTGGTCTTCTCGTCGTTCCAGGATTGCGGTGACGTGTTGCGCCACTCCTCGTCGGCCAGCGACCGGCTCAAGTCCACCGTCGCGCAACGCGAGATCGCCAGGGGTGCGCAACCGCGGCCGTTCGGTCAACCCGGGTTCCTGTTCCTCGATCCGCCCGACCACACCCGGCTGCGGCGGTTGGCGCAGCAGGCGTTCGCGCCCAAGCGTGTCAAGGCGCTCGAGGCCGACGTCGTCACGATGGTCGACGACCTGCTCGACCGGGCCGTGGACGCCGGTTCCCTGGATGCCGTCGCCGATCTCGCCTACCCGCTGCCGGTCGCCGTGATCTGCCGGATGCTCGGCGTTCCGATCGCCGACGAACCGCTGTTCAGCCGGGCCTCGGCGCTGCTGGCCAAGGGCCTGGACCCGTTCATCACCTTCACCGGCGAGCTTCCGGTCGACTTCGCCGAGCGGATGGAGGCGGGGCACTGGCTGCGCGCCTACATCGCCGATCTCGTGGAAGAACGACGGTCGGCACCGCGCGAGGACCTGATCTCGGCGCTGATCGCCGCCGAGGAGGACGGTGACCAGCTGACGAGCGACGAGATCGTGGCGACGTGCAATCTGCTGTTGATCGCGGGCCACGAGACGACCGTCAACCTGATCGCCAACGCGATCCTGGCGATGCAACGCCACCCACGGCACTGGGCCGCGCTGGCCGAGGACCCCGACCGCGCCGCCACGATCATCGAGGAGACCCTGCGGCATGACCCACCGGTGCAGCTGGCCGGGCGGACGGCGGGCGAGGACATGACGATCGGCTCTACTTCGGTGCCCAAGGGTGACACGATGATGGTGCTGCTGGCCGCCGGCCAACGGGATCCGGCGGCGTTCGACCGGCCCGACGACTTCGACCCCGATCGAGACAATCTGCGGCACTTGGCCTTTGGTCACGGTGTGCACTTCTGCCTCGGCGCACCACTGGCGCGGCTGGAGGCCAGGGTGGCGTTGTCTGCGGTGACGAGGCGCTTCCCGGGGGCCACCCTCGCCGGTGAGCCGGTCTACAAGCCCAACGTCACGCTGCGCGGTATGGCGTCGCTCCCGCTCGATCTCTAGCGGGCGTCACAGGTCGAGAACCAGCTTTGGGCAGGCGGCGCGTGACACGCAGATCAACATCGTGGTGCCGGCCGCCTTCTCGGCCTCGGTGAGCAGCTCGTCGCGATGGTCGACCGTGCCTTCGAGCACCTTGGTCTCACAGGTGCCGCACATGCCCATCTCGCACGACGAGTCGACGTCCACCCCGATGGCCCGCACCGCCTCGAGCACGGTTCGGTCGTCGGGTACCTCGAGCACGATCCCGGACCGGGCCAATTCGACGGCGAAGCCGCCTAGCCCCGTAGCCGCCGAGGGTGGCGTGAAGCGTTCGAGGTGCACGTCGTCGCGACCCGCGACCCTCATGTGCGCGGTCAACCCGTCCATGAGTCCAGCTGGCCCGCAGCAAAATACCGCGGCACCATGGGAGCCACGGGCCAGGGCGCCCAGATCGGGCCGACCGTCGACGTCCTCTGCGAGGAATCGCACCCGGTCAGGGCCGAGGGC
Source organism: Mycobacterium yunnanensis (assembly GCF_025823185.1). Lineage (GTDB taxonomy): Bacteria > Actinomycetota > Actinomycetes > Mycobacteriales > Mycobacteriaceae > Mycobacterium > Mycobacterium yunnanensis. The sequence goes on along the minus strand of NZ_JACKVK010000009.1, from coordinate 272,878 downwards.
GTGCAGCTCCTCGACGAAGGAGAAATGCCGGACGCTGCGGGCGCAGTATGTTAGCTCCCACGGCAACCCGGCGCGGTCCACCTCACGGATCATCGGCAGAATGGGCGTGATGCCGATCCCACCGGCGACGAAGAGGTAGCGGTCGGCCTCGACCAGGGTGAACGCGCTGCGCGGCATGCTCGTGGCGACGATTGCGCCTGGCCGCAGCTCGCGATGCGCTTCCGCGGAACCACCTCGGCCCGTTGGCAATTCGAGGACGGCGATCCGGTAGTGGGTGCGATCGGCGACGTCACCGCACAGCGAGTACTGCCGCACCATCCCGGACGGAAGGTGGACGTCGATGTGCGCACCGGGGCTCCATCCAGGTAGAGCTACCCCGTCGGGATCGGACAACTCGTAGGACGTGACTCCCACAGCCTGCAGCTGAGTGGCCGTGATCAGCAGTCTCAGTGAAGGTTCGGCGGACCGCACTAGACCCGATCCATCAATTCGTGGAAGCACCGTCGGTAGTTGAGCGTGAACTTGTCCGACGGTACGGAGAACTCGTGGACCTCGTTGTCCCAGGGGATCTCTCGTGGGTCGAGGTCTTCGACGATCGGCGCGTCCTCGAGGTAGACCATCTCCTCGATGCGAAGACACTCTTGCAGACTCTCCCCGCGGTAGCCCACCTCGTTTGCCACTGCCCAGTAGATCGTGACGTGGTCGTAGCTCATCGGCGACGGAAAGCCGGCCACCACCCGTCGGCCGAGCTTCTCGTAGTCGTAGGTAATCGACGCGAGGCCTGGTGCGACGCAGTGGTAGCGCATCATGCAGTTGCCGTCGTTGGCCCACTCACCGGTACCGGCGTTCAGCGGCCGGTCCATCCAGGTGTGCAGGCCGTCGCGGTGAACCAGCAACGGCTCCACGACCTCGGGGCTGGGCCCCATCGACACCTGGTGCACGAACGGAAAGTGCGCCACGTCGCGGAAGTTCTCTACGGTGACACCGACCCCGACCGGCGAGTCGATGGGATCGGCTGCCAGCCATTCGAGTTCGACGTCGCGCCACTCGGGAAGGTCGTACATTTCGGTGATGGGGTCTTCGAGAACCGTCCACACGTGGCCGTATTTGAGCACGGCCGGGTAGGTGGCAATGCCGGCCTTGGGTGGGATCCTCGTTTGATCCTCCAGTGACGGGACACGGCTGCAGTTCCCGGCAACGCTGTCGAACTCCCAGCCGTGATAGGGGCAGGCGATCGAGGTCGTGAGGACCTCGCCGATCGACAGATCGCCCCCGCGGTGCGGGCAGCGGCGAGACTGCACCGCGACGTGCCCTGATGCGTTGCGGTAGACGACGAGTTTGACGCCGAGCAGCGTGGCCCGCTGCGGGCTATCCAAATCGGCGATGCGGGCGACCGGGAACCAGGATCGCCTCATGGCGGCCTCGGCGACTTCGCGCTTGGTGGTCCTTCCCGGCGCGGGAGAGATGACGGCGGTCATGGATGTACCTTTCGGACGGGTGTCAGATTCCGACGAGCAGGGCGCCGCCGTTGACGGGGATGGTCTGGCCGGTGATGAAGCTCGCGCCGTCGGAGGCGAGAAATGCGACCGCGGAGGCTATCTCGGGGGGTTCGGCGAGGCGCCCGAGGGGAACTGCGGCGACCTCGGTCTCCAGGAAGTGGTCCGGGACCATTCTGGTGTGCACCGCGCCGGGTGCGATGGCGTTCACCAAGATCTGGTCGGCGACCAGTTCCTGCGCCAGCGCCTTCATCATTCCGAGCTGGGCCGCCTTGGAGACCATGTAGCCGTAGGAATGTCCGTCGGGCACCTGGCCCCACTGCGACGAGATGAAGATGACGCGCGGCGAGTCGCTGCGCCGCAGATGCGGCACTGCGGCTCTGGTGATGTCGAACGGGGCCAGCACGTTGACGGCGAGGTAGGGCTGCAGGGCTGCGGACGTGGTGTCGGCCAAGGTCTTGAAGTCGTGCATGATTCCGGCGTTGTGTACGAGGATGTCGAGGCGGTCCCACGTGGACATCGCTGCACCGACGAGTCGTTCGGGTGCGTCGGCGTCAGTGATGTCGGCGGCGATCGCCACGACCTCGGCGTGCCGATCGTCCCGCAGTTCGTTGGCCACGGCGTCGAGTTCGTCCTGGTCGAGATCGGTGAGGACGAGCCGTGCGCCGAGCGCGGCCAACGTGCGGGCGTGGGCGGCGCCCATGCCGCGCGCGGCGCCGGTGACGAGGGCGACCCGTTCGTCGAGCCGGTGGGTGGTTGGATATCCCATCTCAGGCGTCCGTGGGATGTGGCTCGGTGATGTAGAGCATGTTGCCATCGGGATCGAAGAAGGGACGGTAGCGGTACCAGGTGCCGCTGGGGTGCTTCCATTCGATTCTTTGGTCGACCCATTCGACCTTGCCGTCCAGGTAGGCCTCGGACTCGTCGAGATCGTCGACCTCGAAGGCGAAGGAGTCCAGACCGGGTGCGTTGTCGGGGTTGACGGCGGTACGCCGGGGGGCGTGCTCGCCTACCTCGGACTTGAAGATGTACAGCGTCAGATTGCCGAAGTCGATTGCCGCCCACTCTTCGTCGGGTTCGTAGGGCAGATGGAAGGGCAGCCCGAGGGTGCCGTGGTAGAAGTCGACCAAGGCCTGGACGTCCTTGGTCAAGATGTCCATGTTGTCGATGCGCTTGAGGTTCAGCATGCGGGTCTCCAGAGGTGGTGTCGTGTTCAGCGGATGGGTGCAGGGACCACCTGCGTGTGCGGTCAAGGTGCCTGCCTCGACGTCGAGGGCCACCGTGGCCAACGTCTCGAACTGACCGGTCGAAGGCAGTGTCGAGTCGGCGTGACAGCACAGGGCTCCTCCACCAAGCAGGTGGGAGTTCATCGCCGTCAGGACCTGGGCGATTGACGGAGTCGTCCGACCAGCGAGCCGTCTACGCAAGGTGTCGTACCTGACGACGGTGTCCGGGCCGGTCCGTAGTTCGTCGTCGTGAAGGGCGGCGGGGTTGCTCAGGAAGTGATTGGTATGCAACAGAAGTCCGTTGTCATCGGGCAGCGCGTAGCCGACGCCACCCGGGTTGCACTCGACGCTGATCGCGGCCGACTCTCCGTCGGCAACCGCAATGACCGTCAGTGACGACGACGCCGACACCGCGGCGGTCGACAGCTTGAGCAGAGCGTGGTTGAGGTCGGTGGCCTCGTCGAGCACGGCGCGGGCGAGCACGTGTACGGGGTCGCCGATGCCGGCGCCGTCCTGATCGTGGTGCAGGATGTTGAACAGCAGCCCGAGGCCGCGGGTGCTGACCCCGATCTTGCCGAGGATGCCGTATTCCGTGAGGGTGGTCGTGACGTGCCCGTCGGCATGCGGGATCTCCCAGACGAGCCACGAATCCGACAGGGCCGCATACCAATCCCATGCCTGCACGGCGACGGGTGAACCTTCGCCCACGTGAACCACCGTCGAACACTCGTGGGCACCGGATGCGCCGACGGCGGCAAGGATCTCGGTGCGCGCGTTGATTGCGGCAATGGACGTGACCGGGAGATCCGCACCGTCGGCGATGCCCGCGACTTCCTCGGCGAGTGCGGTGGAGACCGCGGCGATTCGATCGAGGGCAAGCCCACCCCAGTGCGCCAGGTCGACGGGGGCGCCCGCACGGGTCGCGAAGATTCGTCGGTAGGCGTCGACGGTCGCGGCGATCTGCGCGGCGTGGGCGAGACCGAATTCACGACCGCGCTCGACCGGGGTCGTAGCGGTGGAGCGGAAGCTGCGCGTGGTCATGACGCCACCCCGAGGCTGGGCGCCGCGTGTGCGGCAACCTCGTCTAGGCGGGCGAACCAGACGTCCCCCGATGATGCGACGTACTCGACCACCTTCTCCAATTGCGCCATGCGGTAGGGCCTGCCGATGACTTCGGGATGCATCGTGAAGCTGGTGTGTCTGCGCTCTGCCCTGGCGGACTCGAACTCGGCGATCCAGCTCCGGGTCAGCTCGGCGGGGTCGGCGACGTTGCCGCCACCGTCGATGTTCCAGCCGAAGCGGGGCCAGTCGTCGAGTGACCAGTGCACCGGAATCTCCAGGATGGATAGGTGCTCCCACCGCTCGACGTATGGACGATCGTCACCCATGCAGCTCGAGTCGTAGCGGAAGTCGTTGTCCACCAGCAGCTCAAGCGTCTCCGGGGTGAGCTCCCATGACGTCGAACGGTAGCCAACGGGTCGGGGTGCGCCTGCCTTCTCCAGTGCCTCGAGGCCTCGATGAATCTCGTCGGCCTGGGCTTGGATGTCGACCTTGTCGCTGCGCAGGTGCAGGTAGCCGTGGTGCGCGACTTCGTGACCCCCCGCGAGCAGGGTCTCGACGAGCCCTGGATGCACCTCGGCGGTGTACCCGGGGACGAAGAAGGTCGCGGGAATGTCGAAGCGGCGCAGCAGTTCCAGGATCCGAGGTACTCCCCGTACCACACCGTATCTGCCCTCGGACAGGATGGTCAGGCGCCGGGCATACTCCTCGCCCTCGCCGAGCCAGCCGGCTTCGGCGTCCACGTCGAAGGTCAGCGACACTGCGGTCGAGGCGCCGCCGGGGAATGCCTGGCCGGTCACGCGGTTTCCATCTCGGTGGTCGACGTCCTGGGCGCGTCGTCGTCGGTTGCCCTGAATTGGAAGGCCTTACCCTCCTGGACGATCTGACGGTAGGCGAACAGCAGTACCGAGATCGAGAGCACCACGACGCCGATGAGCAGTTCGCGGATGCCGCCGTACCCGGTGATCTGGGCGGAGAGCGCGCCGACGACGACCAGCACCGTGTCGAATGCGGCGAGGATCGCGGCGATGTACACCCATTGTCTCCCGAGCTTGATCGGGCGGTCGGCGTTCGGTTCGTCGCGGCGCAGGTTGACGAAGCCGGTCAGAGCGAGGACGTGGCAGATGAGGTAACCGAGGATTCCCGCCACGATCACGGCGAGCGCTTGCCCGACGAACAGGATGAGCACCACGTTGACCACCAGGTCGAGTGTCATCGCGCGACCGGGCACCTTGAAGCGGTTGAGCTTGCCCAGCTGCTTGATGGTGAGTCCCTCGATGGCGCTCCCGTGCAGGACACGGCCACCGTCTGCGGTCGTCATCACCATCAGCAGCAGCAGGCCCGCGATGAGGCAGACCGTCATCAACCACGCTGAGCCGGGCACGAGCTTCTCGAATGCGCCTAGGTAGAAGGACACTGGTGCGGCTGCGGCGTCGGCTTGGTTGGTGAGCCCGCCGACCCCCAGCGGCACCAGGAGGTACACGACGATGACGAAGATCCCCGCCAGTCGAAGCGCTATCCGGGTGTCGCGGGTGGTGTCGCGAAACTCGGGCACGAACGTCGCGACGGCTTCGATTCCATACACCGACCACGCGAAGACGAACATCCAGGCGATCGCGGTGCGCCAGCCGGGGAAGCCGCTGGCGGCCAGGTCCCAGTGCAGGTTGGAGATGGACCAGTCACCACTGATGAGCGGTGCGGCGGCGAACAGGACGAGCGGAATCAGCACCAGGACACCGGTGGCGTACATGATCCACATGGCGGGCCGCATGCCGAGCACGTTGAGCGCCCAACCCAGCAGCAACACGCCAAGAGCGACGACGTGGGGAAAGCCGATCTCCGCCAACCCGGTGGAGAACGTCCACGTCTGGTTCGGGAACCACTCGGCCTGGGTGAGTGTGCCGATCTGAAGGCCGTAGATGGCCAGCGAGCTCGACCAAGCGAACCAGTAGCCGTAGGTCGCGAGCGGACCGGCCAGTGTCGTCTTCTTCCGCCACCCCTGGTTGGCGTACATGGAGATGCCGCCCACCTTGTCGTCGAACATGCCGGCCATCTCGGAGTAGATGTAGTTCTGCAGGCACGCGATGACGGCCACGGTGACCAGCAGAGCCAACGCCGTCCAGGCGCCGATCAGGCCGATGCCGTACCCGAGGCTGATGAACAGTGCAGCGGGGATGGACAGGCTGATGGTGAAGCCGTCCCACCATCGCAGGGTCTTCTCGTACGCGGGCTGGCCGTCGGAAGCGGTCACGGCGGGTCCTTTCATTGGGCTGCGATTTGCGCACTCTGTGCGCGAGGGGCTGCGCATTGCGCTGATTTGAGGCCATATCGCTGCGCAATCGGCGACGAAGGGACGCTAGCACTACGCGACTACTCCGGCAACACTTGGCTGCGCATTGCTTGGGCGTAGGCATCTCATATCTGCGCAATTGCCCAACTTGGGCGGGGCAGAGTCCCGCATTGCGATGGCTACGCCCTAGGATCTGGCCATGGCGGAGTACTCCCTCGACGACCTTGACCGTGCCATCATGCGCGAGCTCGAGGAGGACGGCCGGCGAGCGTTCCGTGAGATCAGCCGCTCGGTCGGCGCCTCCGAGGCCACCATCCGGGCGAGGGTGAAGAGGCTCCAAGACCTGAAGATCCTCCGCATCGTCGCATTCGCCGATCCCGAGCAGTTCGGGGGAAGTCAGCTCGCCCTGGTCTTCCTGAGCGTGGAACTCGGTCACCACGAGGACATCGTCGCCAGGTTGGCCGAGTTCTCAGAGGTGAGCTATGTGTCGACGTTGCTGGGTCGGGCCGACATCTGCGCCGAGGTCGCCACCAAGGACAACGCCGACCTTTGGGCCTTTCTGCGCGACAAGGTGGGACCCATCGCAGGCGTCCGGAAGGTCGAGACCATGTCGATCCTGAAGGTGCACAAATTGCGATACACGTCCCCCACGATCTAGCGATCTCCGCGCCGACACCGCGTCGCGGGATAGGGTCGCGCGATGCCCACCGAGCTCACCGCCGAGCAGGCCGCCGCACGACTCGACGCCAGCGACACCCTGGGCATCCCGCTCGGGCCCGGCCAACCGCCGGCGTTCCTTCGCGCGCTCGGCGAGCGAACGGACTGGACCGACCTTCGCGTCTACGGCGCGCTGCTCGCGGTGCTCACCGAACTGTTTTCGCGCCCGGGAGTCCACTACCTGTCGGGGTTCTTCGGCCCGCTGGAGCGGGCGTTGCTCGGCAGTGGCGCGGACGTTCAGTTCACCCCGGCGGACTTTCGGCGCTTTGGCCCGCTGCTGGAACGCCAGGCTCCGCGAGTGATGACGACGGTGGCCACGCCGCCCGATGCGGACGGCTGGTGCTCGCTGTCACTGCATGCGGGCGGAACGATCGACGAATTGCGAAGAGCCGGAGCCGATCCCGACCGGGTGCTGATCGTCGAGGCGTCGCAGGCGTACCCGAGGACGTTCGGGCTGGGTGAGCATCCCCATGCCCTGCACGTCGACGAGATCGACGTCTTGATCGCCTCCACCGACGAGCCATTCGCGTTGCCCGACGGTGAGCCCACCGACGTCGACGACGCGATCGCGCGGCACGCCGTCGGCTTCATCCCGTCCGGGGCGACCCTGCAGGTCGGCATCGGTGCCATCCCGAATCGGATCGCCACCCTGCTGGCCGAGGGCGATGGCGGCGACTACGGCCTGCACACCGAGATGTTCACCGACGGCTGCATGCACCTGCACCGCGCGGGCAAGGTGACCGACGCCCGCAAGGGGCAGTTTCCCGGCGTGAGCGTGACGACGTTCGCGTTCGGCTCACCCGAGCTGTACCGGTTCCTCGACGGCAATTCGGACGTCGCCTTCCTGCCGGTCGAGATCGTCAACTCGCCAGAGGTCATCGCCGCCAACGCCGACATGGTCTCGGTGAACGGCGCCTTGGCAATCGACGCGCAGGGCCAGGTCGTCGCCGACACCATCGACGGCAAGCAGTTCAGCGGCATCGGCGGCGCCGAGGACTTCGTCGCCGGTGCCGGGCTGGAACTCTCCGATCGCTCGCTGATCTGCCTGCCGTCGACCTACACCAAGGACGGCGAGCTGCGGTCCAGGATCGTGCCGCACTTCGGGCCCGGTGCGGTGATCACCACGCCGCGACACCAGGTCGACGTGATCATCACCGAGTACGGTGTCGCCGAGCTGGAAGGCCGCACCGTTCGCGAGCGCGCAGAGGCCTTGGCCGCCGTCGCCCACCCCGACTTCCGTGACGAGCTCCGCCCCTAGCTGAGGGAGTCGACCACCGCCAGCGCCGCCCGCTCGCCGGCCTCGACGGCGCCCTCCATGTAGGCGCTCCAGTGGGTGGCCGTGTCGGTCGACGCCCAATGGATGACTCCGATGGGCGCCGCGAGGGCCTCACCGTAGGTCGTCCAGACGTGCGGGCCGTGATTGGCGTTGTAGCAGCCGCGGGTCCACTGCCGATCCGACCATTCCCCGTCGACGTAGAACTCGGGCCGTGCGGCCTTGTGGCCGTAGTGGCGCACCAGCTCGGCGGTGAGCGCGATGCGTCGCTCGTCGGTGGGCAACCGACCGAAGGTACGGGCCTGATCACCCTCCAGGAACATCAGGATCACCCCGTGGTCGTCGCCGGGAATGCAGGTGTCGTTGGACATTCGCGCCGGGCCGACGTCCGAGATGATCTGCCCGTTGAATCCGTCCGTGCGCCAGAAGGGTTCGTCGTAGACGAAGAACGCCTTCATCGCCGAGCCGTTGGGCAGGCGCTGCGTCAGCTGGTCGCGCACCCCGGAGAGCGGGGGGTCGTAGAGGATGCGGCCGGCCAGCGTCGGGGAGATCGCGACGATGACGCGGCGGCCGCGCGCCACCAGCCCGCCCCGGCAGTGCACGGTGACGCGGTCTGCTGCGTGCTCGATGGTTTGCACGGGGGCCTCGAGCACGATGTGGCCGGCGATCAGGGCGGCCAACCGCCGAGGGATCTCGCCGGTACCGCCGACGAAGCGGGTGGTCTGCGCGCCGCCTTCGGATTCGGCGAAGAGCTCGGCGGTCACCCCGCACGTCTGAATCGTGAAGAGCAGGTGCAGGAATGAGACCTCGACGGTCGGCACGGCCAGGATCCCGACGGTGCAGATCTCGAGCAGGGTCCGCGCCACCGGCGACAGCCCCTGGTCGTCGTACCAGGTGCCCGCGCTGATGACGTCCCACTCGTCGGCCCGCGGCGCCAGCCACGGTGCCTCGACGGGTACGTCCGTGGCCAGCTCGTCGAGGCGTCGCAGGACACGCACCAGCTCGGCCAGCTCGCCGGCGAAGCGGGCATGAAAGTCGTTCTCCCGCAACACTCCCGAGCCACCAAGGTCGTAGGACGTCTCGCCCTCGTCGTACTGGGGGAAGGTGTCGACGCCCAGTTCGGCGGCCAACCGGAACATTCGTTCGTGCGTGTCACCGATCCACTGGGCGCCGAGTTCGACGCTGACTCCCGGCGTGACCTGCTCGGTGAGGATGCGGCCGCCGACCCGGTCGTCGGCCTCCAGGACCACGGGCACGAGGCCCGCGGCGAGCACCGTCCGGGCGGCGATCATTCCCGAGAGCCCGGCACCGACGATGACGACGTCGGCTTCCACGCTTCGTGCTTGAGACATGCCTCAGTTTCCCGCGTCACCACCGCGAGCAGACGTAAACGTGCCGGAAATCTCGGAGTGTCGCGCAGGTTAGCGTCTGCTCGCGGGCAGGGTTAGGGGACCTACAGCGGGTTGAGGATGCGGTCCAGGAATTGGCGGGTGCGCTCTTCCTTCGGATCGCCGATCACCTCGGCGGGGGTGCCCTGCTCGAGGATGACACCCCGATCGGTGAACAACACCTGGCTGGACACCTGCCGGGCGAACTGGATCTCGTGGGTGACGATCACCAGCGTCCACCCCTCCACGGCGAGATCCTTGATCACCGACAGCACCTCGCCGACCAATTCGGGATCGAGCGCGGAGGTGGGTTCGTCGAACAGCACCAGCTTGGGCTTGAGCGCCAACGCGCGGGCGATGCCCACGCGCTGCTGCTGACCCCCGGACAACTGGAACGGATACTGGTCCTGCTTCTCGGCCAGGCCGACCTGATCGAGCAGCACCACCGCCTCGGCGACGGCCTCGTCCCTAGATCGCTTCTGCACGATCACCGGTCCCTCGATGACGTTCTGCAGCACCGTCTTGTGGGGGAACAGGTTGTGACCCTGGAACACGAAGCCGCTGCGGGACTGGAAGCGGCGGATCTCCGGTTTTGGTGTCGGGGTGGAGAAGTCGATCTCGACGTCGTCGACCCGGATCACCCCGGCGTCGGCCCGGTCGAGGGCGTTGAGCGTGCGCAGCAAGGTCGTCTTGCCCGACCCCGACGGGCCGATGATGGCGGTGGCCGTGCCGCGCTCGACGGTGAACGAGACACCCTTGAGCACCTCGTTGTCGCCGAACGCCTTCCGTACGCCCTCGGCGACGACGCGGTACTCGACGTCGTCCGTTGCCTGCTCGCTCATCGCGCCACGTACCTCTCCAGTCGGTGTTCCAGGCGGCCCTGGCCGAACGACAACACCAGGCAGATCACCCAGTAGTACGCCGCGGCCGTGCCGTAGAGGGCGAAGAACTCGAACGTCGGCGCCGCGACGATCTGAGCTTGCCGCAGCAGCTCGGTGACCAGGATCGTCGACGCCAGCGACGTGTCCTTGACCAACGAGATCAACGTGTTGGACAGCGGCGGCACCGCCACTCGCGCGGCTTGAGGCAAGATGATGCGCCTCAGTGCGCCAACGTAGTTGAAGCCGATCGTCTCGGCAGCCTCCCATTGCCCCTTGGGGATGCTCAGGATCGCCGAGCGGATGATCTCCGCCCCGTAGCCGCCGACGTTGAGGCTGAATGCGATCACCGCCGCCGGGAACGGGTCGATCTTCACCCCGAGCTGCGGGAGCGCGTAGAACACGATGAACAGCTGCACGAGCAAGGGGGTGCCGCGGATGATCGAGATGTAGAACCGTGCGACGTTGGTCAGGACGACGTTCGGCGACAGACGGGCCAGCGCCACCGCCAGGGCGATCACCAGACCCAGGGCGAAACTGATGATGGTCAGCGGGATGGTCGCGGTGATGGCGGCCTTGGCCAACGGCCACAGGTTGTCGAGGATCAACTGCCACGCCGAGCGGGCCTGAGGTGGCGCGTTCTGCTGCGCGCCTCCGGTTTGCGGAGCCTGCCCCGCCTGTCCGGCGCCGGTGGCGTCGGCCTTGAGGTACTTCTGCGAGATCTCGGCGAGCTTGCCAGAGGACCGCAACGAGTCGATGGCGCCGTTGAGCTCGGGCAGATACCCGCTGTCCTTGCGCGCGGCGAGCGCTTGCTCGCTCTTCTCGTCGGTCTTGGCCGCGATCTTCACCGACTTGTCGCCGGTCTCGGCGAGGTAGGCGTACACGGCGATGCTGTCGTTGACGGTGGCGTCGACGCGGCCCTGGTTGAGCAGCGTGATCGCTTGGGAGAAGCCCTCCACCGACTCCACGGTGGCACCGGCATTGCGGGCGACCTGGGCCCAGTTGCTGGTGATCGACTGTGCCGTCGTCTTGCCCTTGAGGTCGGCCAGGCTCTTGATCGAGTCGTCGTCGGCCTTGGTGACGATCACTCCCTCGCCCACCGAATAGGGTTCGGACAGGTCGTACTTGGCTTGACGTTCCGGTGTGACGGTGACTTCGTTGGCGACCACGTCGAAGCGATTTGCCTCGAGTGCGGCGAAGATCGAATCCCAGGGTGTCTCGACGAATTCCACTCGCACGCCGAGGTTCTCGCCGATGGCCTTGGCGACGTCGACGTCGTAGCCGGCGAGCTGCCCGGTCGCCGGGTCGTGGTAGCTGAACGGCGAGTACGTACCTTCGGTGCCCACCCGCAAGACTCCTGCCGCACGGATCGGCGTCGACGGCGGCGTGCCCGTTGCGTCGGTCTTGAGGTACTTCTGCGAGATGGACGTCAAGGTCCCGTCGGCGCGCAATTCGCCGAGGGCCTTGTCGAGTTCGGGCAGCATGCCACTGTCCTTGCGAGCGGCGAATGCCTGCTCGCTCTTCTCCCCGACCTTGCCCGAGATCTTGACCGATTTGTCGCCGGTCTCGGCGAGGTAGGCGTAGACGGCGATGCTGTCGTTGATCACCACGTCGACGCGGCCCTGGTTGAGCAACGTGATCGCCTGGGTGAAACCCTCCACGGACTCGACGTTGGCGCCGGCCTTGCGGGCGACCTCCGACCAGTTGCTGGTGGCGTTCTCCGCCGCGGTCTTGCCCTTGAGGTCGGCCAGGCTCTTGATCGAGTCGTCACCCGCGCGGGTGACGATGACGCCCTCGCCGACGGTGTAGGGCTGGGACAGGTCGTATTTGGCCTGACGCTCGGGGTTGACGGTCACCTGGTTGGCCACCACGTCGAAGCGGTCGGCCTCCAGCGCCGCGAACATCGAATCCCACGGCGTTTCGACGAATTCGACCTTTACGCCGAGCTTCTGGCCGACGGCCTTGGCGACGTCGACGTCGTAGCCCACGAGCTCACCGGTGGCCGGGTCGTGGTAGCTGAACGGCGAATAGACGCCCTCGGTGCCCACGCGCAACACGCCCGAGGACTTGATCGGGTCTGTGGACTTGTCGGAGGACCCGCAGGCGGCCGAGCCGAGAATGACCGCAGCGACGACGAGGACGGCGAGCATCGCTCGCCGGAAGTATCCGAACACCGGCGGAAGTTACCAACCCGACGCCGACCCGCACAGGGTTTTCCTCAGCCGGGCTGGTAAATCCAAGGTTCCCGTGGCAGCCGGGCCGGATCGAACTCGGCGAGCATGCCGGCCACCGTCGTGGCCGCGTACCCCAGCGATGCGGCGATCTGGCGCAGCGTCAGCTCCACCCCGATGTCGGCGAGGGTGACGGCGCCGTCGCGTTTGGCCAGCCGCTTGCCGTCGGCGTTGAGCACGAGGGGAACGTGGGCGTAGCTGGGGGAGGGGTGGCCGAGCAGCGTGCCGAGGTAGGCCTGCCGCGGTGAGGACGCCAGCAGGTCGTCACCGCGCACCACCTGGTCGACACCCTGGGCGGCGTCGTCGACCACGACGGCGAGGTTGTAGGCGGGAACGCCGTCACCGCGGCGCAACACGAAGTCGTCCACCACCCCGGTGTAGCTGCCGTGCGGCAGGTCTGCGACGGTGAACTCCGCGACGGCAGAGCGAAGCCGCACCGCGGGTGGTCGGCCGGTGTCCGCACGCCGGGCCCGTTCGGCGTCGGTGAGGTCGCGGCAGGTGCCGGGATAGGCGCCCTCGGGGGCGTGGGGCGCGCGTGGTGCCTGAAGGATGTCCTTTCTGCTGCAATGACATTCGTAGGTCATGCCCCGGGCGGTGAGCTCGTCGACTATCCCGTCGTAGCGGGCCTCGTGGTCGGATTGACGTTCGGGCGGCGCGTCCCACGTCACCCCGATCTCGGCCAGGTCGTCGAGCTGGCGCCGGGCGACGTCGTCCTTGGCGCGATCGTCGAGATCCTCGACGCGTACCAGGAAGCGCCGTCCGGTGGAACGGGCGAACAGCCAGGCCAGGACGGCCGTGCGCAGATTCCCGACGTGCAGATCGGCCGACGGGCTGGGGGCGAATCGTCCCGCGGAGGTCATCGTCTCGCGCTAGCTGTGCAGGGCCACCGTCGCCGCGGCAACGGGCGACTGCACTCCGATGCCGCGGCCCTGCACGGTGACACCGAGCCGGGTCCGGTCGCCGCGGAACAGGTCGCGGGAGAACTCGCACGGCACGTCGTTCTGGTCGTAGGTGACGCGAGTGATCAGCAGCAGGGCCGATCGCGTCTTGACGGCCAGCAGCGAGGCCTCGTCCGGGGTGGCGTTGACGGCCTCGATCCGCTCGTCGGCGCGCGACGTCACCAGTCCGTAGTCGTTCTCGAGGATCTCGTAGATCGACCCGCCGAGCTGCTTCTCCAACAGCCCGGGAAACGACGCCGCGGGAAACTGCGCCAGCTCCAGTGAGATGGGGGAGCCGTCGGCCAGCCGGACGCGCTGAATCTCGACGATCGGATCCGATGCGCCGATCTGCAGCGCCGACTGGGTGGTGCGGTCCGGTGCGGTGATCTTGGTGGCCAGCACGCGAGTGCCGGCGACGTAGCCCTGGTTGGCGAGGAAGGCGGGCACCCCCACCACGTTGGCCAGGCTGCGTTGCACCTGCGCGTGGCTGATGAAGATGCCACCTGCGCGACCGATGACGCGGTGCACGAGGCCCGCCTCCTCCAGCGCGGCGAGCATCTGGCGCAGGCTGGAGCGGCTCGTCGAATACCGTTCGGCGAGGTCGCGTTCGCTGCCGAGCTTCGAGCCGGGGGTGCCGGCGTTGATGTCGGCGACGATGCGACGCCGCAGTTCCTCGGTCGACTTCGACAACAGTGACCCCCGCTCGATATTCGGCTAGACCAATTCTAGGGCCCAAGGCACGACGAGCCGCTCGCCGACCTACTGTTCGGCGATCGCGGCCTGAGACTCGGGCAAGATCTGCCCACCGTCGACGACCAGGGATTGTCCGGTGACGTAGCCGGCCTCTTCGGTGGCGAAGAAGAGCGCGGCATTGCCGATGTCGGCCACCGTGCCCAGTCGTCCCGCAGGTATGGACGCGGTCATTTGGTCCATGTAGTCCTGGCCCATTTCGACGAGGCCCTCGGTGATGATGTTGCCGGGCAGCACGGCGTTGACGGTGATGTTCTTGGGCGCCAGTTCCATTGCTGCGGTGCGGATGAACCCGAGCTGGGCGGCCTTGCTGGCCCCGTAGTGTGACCATCCCGGGTAGCCGGTGTACGGACCGGTGATCGACGACGTGACGACGACGCGGCCGTGGCCGCTGGCGGTCAGCGCCGAGAGTGCGGCCTGGATGATGTACACCGTGCCCTTGAAGTTGACGCCGAGCACCTCTTCGAGATCCTCGGGGGTGAGGTCTTCGAGCCTGGCCGACGGGAAGATCCCCGCGTTCGCGCACACGATGTCGAGTCCTCCGTGGCGTTCCAGTGCCGCGGCGACGACCTTCTTGCAGTCCTCGGGACTGGTGACGTCGGCCGCCACACCGCTCACCGTGCCGGGCGCACTGGACAGTGCGGTGACGGCGGCGTCGACGTCGACCTGGCTGCGGCCGGTGATGACGACGTTGACCCCCGCGGCTGCGAACGTCTCGGCGATGCCGCGCCCGATGCCGCGGCTGCCGCCGGTGACGATGGCCGTGCGACCTTGCAGTGACTGGAACATGTGGTGCCTCTCAATGGCTTTGGACTAGTGCTCGCGGGCTTGGTGCGTCTGGGGGTGGGGCATCAGGCCAACCGTAGGCCGTCGGACTGCAGGTAGCGTTCGGCGAGCTCGCAGCTGCCCTTGGCGTAGGTGATGGACATGGCCTGAGATTCCTTGGAGTGGCCGTGCGAGCCCATCCACGCCAGCAGCAGCAACCGACGCAGCAGGACGAACGACGGCAGCATCGCCTCGTCGGACGCGGCGAGCGGGCGTTGGGTGCGATACCCCGCGCACCAGGCGTCCTGCCATTCGGGCACCGCGGGATCGTCTTCGAAGAACGACACCGCAGTGCCGAAGTCGTAGAAGTGCCAACCGAATCCGCAGTCGTCGAAGTCGATCACCGTGATCTTGCGATCGGCACCGGTGCCGTCGACGAGCAGGTTGGCCAGTCGGAGGTCGGCGTGCACCAGCCCGAATACCTCGGGGCCGGTGCCGTACTCCTCGAGCCGACGCTCGAGCAGATCCCGGGCCGGGTCGAGGACGCGGCGCTCGGCCTCGCCCACCCCGGTGGCGTCCTCCCATCGACCCCACCGTGGTCGATCACCGAGGCTGTGTTGCCAGTCCCAGCTGAACCGCTTGAACCGTTCGGAGCGGGACCACGTCGTCGAATGGTCGTGCAGGGCCGCGGTGATGCTGCCCAGGGTGTGGAAATCCGTAGTGGTGAGCGCCTTCTCGTCGGGCTCGGTGCCGGCGACCATCTCGAAGTGCACGACGTGGCGGGTGGTCCCGCCCTGGTCGACCGACACCACCCGGGCGCCGCCACGGGCGGGGCGCACGACGGGGACGGTGACGTTCCCGGTGCGGCGCAACGCGTCGAGCCAGTCGAGCTCGGACTCGATCTCGGGCCGGCTGTGGTAACCCTTGCGGTGGACGCGCAGGATGGACCGAACCCCGGTGTCGTCGTCGACGACTTCGTAGGTGGCGTTCTCGGACAGATTCAGCAGGCGCAGGCTGGCGTGGGTGGGATGATCGTATTCGGAGAGCGCGGCCCTCGCGACGTCACGTTCGTCGGAGACGAACAGATCACCGGAGTCGTCGGAGACGAACAGATCACCGGAGTCGTCGGAGACGAAGGAATCGCCCAGATCGCCCACAACTCACCCCGCCTTTGCTGCCACGGCAGCCTTGCCGACCGCCACGTCCAAGCGTTCTAGCACGTCGTCGCACAGTTCGCGAGTCATGAGCAGGCCCGGCTTGAATTGCAGCACACGGGGATCGAGCGTGGAGAAGATCGCCCACACGCCGTTCTCGTAGAGTTCGCGCATCACGAACTTCGCACCCTCGGGGTGGTCGAACTCCAGTCCGATGATGACCCCGTTCTGCCGGATGCCGACGAACCAGTCCGGGTTGTCGGCCTGGATGCGGGCCAATCCGGCGGCGAACACGTCGGTGATCGCGTGCACGTTGTCCCGCACTTCGGGGCGGCTGGTGATCTCGAGGGTCTTGATGGCGGCCACGCAGCCGAGTTCGGCGCCGCCGAAGGTCGAGATGTGGGCGAAGCCGTCCTCGTCGAGCCACTGTGCGGCGCGGTCACCGAGCATGGCCGCGGTGATCGGGTACATGCCGCCGGAGAGGCCCTTGCCGGAGACCATGATGTCGGGTTCGATGCCGTGCTTGGTGATGCCCCACATCTCGCCGGTGCGCATGAGACCCGTCTGCACCTCGTCGGCGATGTAGAGAGTGTCGTGGCGTTCGGTGAGTTCCTTGACCGCTTCGAGATATCCCGGTGGGGGGAGGGGGAATCCGTAGGTCGCGGGGATGGTCTCCATGATGACGGCCGCGACGTCGCCTGCCGCAAGAGCATGGTCCATCGCGTCGACGTCGCCGAAGGGCACCTGCACGAACTCGTCGGGCCGGTCGGAGAGGAACAGCTTGGAGAAGCGGTCGTCACCGGTGGCGACGGCCAGCCCGGTGTGGCCGTGGTAGGCCTTGATGATCGAGACGATCTTACGGCGCTTGGTGGCGTGCCGTGCGCTCTTCAGCGCGATGTCGATGGCTTCGCCGCCGCCAGAGCCGAACGCCACCTTGGTGATCGACGCGGGCGCCGACTCGACGAGGCGCTGCGCGAGCGCGGTGCGGGCCACCGAGGGGAAGTGGTGGTTGCCGACGTCGAAGTGGTCCATGGCCTCGATCAGAGCGGCCTTGATCTCCGGATTGCGGTGCCCCAGGTTGTACGTGCCGCCGTTGAGGTGCATGTCGATCAATTGGCGACCGTCCATGTCCCACAGCAGGTATCCGTCGCGGCGGTCGATGACCAGGTCGACGCCCGCGTCGGTCCAGAACTGAGTCTTGTCGGGATTCCAGTACTTCTTCGCCTGTTCGAGGACCTGGGCCTTGGAATCGAACGAGAACGTGCCGTAGTCGAACAACTGGACTCCCTGCCTGAGACGTCTCGCGCACGCGCTGGCTGCGAGGCCCCAACCCTAAAAAGGTTGGACCATTTCTGTCAATGGACGGCCGGAACGGTTGCGCGATCTATTTGGTGGTGCCAATATACGGAAGTTCGACTGTGGGCCGCAGCACACCGGTTCCCCGCCGGACCCCACGTCGCTCCCTCGGAAGGTGACTCCCCAGATGACCGATCAAGTCGTATCCCGCGACGAGAACACCGGTGACGTCCAACGGTTGAAGCGAAACGCCGTCGGCACCGTCGGTGTCATCTTCATGGCGGTGGCCACCGCCGCACCCATTACGGCGATGGTCGGCAACGTCCCGATCGCCGTCGGCTTCGGCAACGGCTCGCACGCGCCCGCGGGCTACATCGTCGCCACCGTCGTCCTGGGCCTGTTCGCCATCGGGTACGCCACCATGGCCAAGCACATCACCGCCACCGGAGCGTTCTACGGCTACATCTCCCATGGCCTTGGCCGAGTGATCGGCATGGCCAGCGGGCTTCTGATCACCATGGCCTACATCGTGTTCGAGGCCTCGCTGATCGGGATCTTCTCGTTCTTCTTCCAGAACCTCTTCAAGTCGCAGCTGGACATCACCGTGCCCTGGCTGGTGCCCGCGATCCTGATGCTGGTGCTCAACTGCATCCTGACCTACTTCGACGTCAACCTGACGGCCAAGGTGCTGGGCGTCTTCCTGGTCACCGAGATCGTCATGCTGTCCCTCGGCGCGCTGGCGGTGCTGTTCAAGGGTGGCGGCCCCGACGGCTTCGCCGTCGCCGAGACCCTCAACCCCATCGGCGCGTTCACCCCCGCTGCGGTCGCCGGCGCCAGCGCCGGCCTGGGACTGTTCTTCGCCTTCTGGTCGTGGGTCGGGTTCGAGTCCACCGCGATGTACGGCGAGGAGTCCAAGGACCCGAAGCGAATCATCCCGCGCGCCACCATGATCAGCGTGCTTGGCGTCGGCCTCTTCTACGTCTTCGTGTCGTGGATGGCCATCGCGGGCACCGGACCCGAGCAGTCCGTACAGCTGGCCCAGAGCGCCGACACCTCGTCGGAGATCTTCTTCGGCAACGTCCGCACCACCTACGGCGAGTGGGCCATCACGCTGTTCAACATCCTGCTCGTGACGGGCTCGTTCGCCTGCGGCATGGCCTTCCACAACTGCGCGTCGCGCTACCTCTACGCCATGGGCCGCGAGGGTCTGTCGAAGGGCTTGCAGAAGTCGATCGGCGCCACCCATCCCACGCACGGCTCGCCGCACATCGCGTCGTTCGTCCAGACCGGCATCACGCTCGTGCTGATCCTGGCGTTCTTCTTCGCAGGCATGGATCCCTACATCCACATGTACACACTGCTCGCCATCCTCGGCACGATGGCAATCCTGGTGGTGCAGTCGCTGTGTGCCTTCGCCGTGATCGCCTACTTCCACTTCCACAAGAACCACCCCTCCAGCGCCCACTGGTTCAAGACGTTCCTGGCGCCCCTGCTTGGCGGCATCGGCATGCTGTACGTCGTCTACCTGCTCTGGGAGCACAAGGATGCGGCCGCGGGCGCGGCATCGGGCACCCTGCTGTTCAAGCTGACGCCGTGGATTGTGGTCGTGCTGTTCGTCTTCGGTGCGGCGATGGCGCTGTACTTCAAATTGCGCGACCCGCGACGGTACGATTTGATCGGTCGAATCGTGTACGAGGACAACGCAGTACGAGACTAGGGCGGTACCCGTCGTGGACGACGACTCAGGCGGCGTAGCCGAGGACCGCACCGCCGACCTCGACCAAGGCCGGATGCGCATCCTCGACGCCAAGCCCGTCAACCTCGACGGGTTCAGCGTCACCAACCCCGACCTCGGGCTGGTCGCGATGGCCAGCCCGTTCGACCCGGTGCCGTCGCTCGTGGTTGGGGACGGGCCCGAGGGCAGGCGCGTCGTCGAACTGGACGGCAAGTCGGTCGACCAGTTCGACGTCATCGACGAGTTCATCGCGCTCTACGGGCTGGACCTCGACGTGGCCGAGGAGGCCATGGCGGTCGACGACCAGGCGCTGGCCCGCATGATCGTCGACTTCACCGTGCCGCGCGCCGAGGTGGTGCGCCTCGTTGCGGGCCTCACCCCCGCCAAGTTGGCGCGCGTGGTGGCGCTGCTCTCCCCGGTGGAGATGCAGATGGCGATGACCCGGATGCGGGCCCGGCGCACGCCGAGCAATCAGGCCCACGTGACCAATCAGCTCGACGATCCGCTGCTCATCGCCGCCGACGCGGCCAGCGCGGTCGCCTACGGCTTCCGCGAGGTCGAGACCACGGTGCCGGTGCTCGGCGACGCGCCGTCCAACGCGGTCGCGCTGCTGATCGGCAGCCAGGTCGGCGTCCCGGGTGCGATGGCCCAGTGCTCCATCGAGGAGGCGCTGGAGCTGCGACTCGGCCTGCGAGGGCTCACCAGCTACGCCGAGACCATCTCCCTCTACGGCACCGAGCAGGTCTTCGTCGACGGTGACGACACCCCGTTCTCCAAGGCCATCCTGACCTCCGCCTACGCCTCGCGCGGGCTCAAGATGCGGGTGACCAGTGGCGGTGGCGCCGAGGTGCTGATGGGTGCGGCCGAGAAGTGCTCCATCCTCTACCTCGAGTCGCGCTGCGTGTCGCTGGCCAGGGCGCTGGGCTCCCAGGGCGTTCAGAACGGCGGCATCGACGGCGTCGGCGTGGTCGCCTCGGTGCCCGACGGCATGAAGGAACTGCTCGCCGAGAATCTGATGGTCATGCTGCGTGACCTCGAATCGTGTGCAGGCAACGACAATCTGATCTCCGAGTCCGACGTGCGGCGTAGCGCCCACACCCTGCCGGTGCTGCTGGCCGGGGCCGACTTCATCTTCTCGGGCTTTGGGTCGATCCCGCGCTACGACAACGCCTTTGCGCTGTCGAACTTCAACTCCGACGACATGGACGACTTCCTGGTGCTGCAACGCGACTGGGGCGTCGACGGCGGCCTGCGCACCGTTCCGGTCGAGCACCTGGCGCGTGTGCGGCGGCGCGCGGCCACGGCCGTGCAGGCCGTCTACCGCGACCTCGGCCTGGCCGACTTCGACGACGAGCGCGTCGACGCGGTGGTGGTGGCCAACGGTTCTCGCGATCTGGACAAGGGTGACCCCAAGGCCGTCGCCGAGGCGGCCACCGCCATCGAAGCCAAGCAGTTGACGGTGTTCGACGTCGTCGCCTCGCTCAAGCGCACCGGATACGACGCCGAGGCCGACGCCATCATGGCCCTCACCCGGGAACGGCTGCGCGGTGACCAGCTGCAGACCTCGGCCATCTTCGACGACGAGTTCCGGGTGCTGTCGAAGATCACCGATCCCAACGACTACCGCGGTCCGGGTACCGGTTATGCGCTGACCGCGCAGCGGCGCGCCGAGATCGACGCGATCCGCCAGGCACGCACGGCCGACGAGTTGACTGCCGACCAGGCCGAGCATCACGGCCACGTCGGCTTCGACGACGTCGAGATCGCCCGGCAGGGAAGCGATCCCCGCGAGGTGTGCATCGGACTCTCCCCTGCCCTCGGACGGTCGGTGTGGCTCTCGCTGTGCGGTCTCACCGTCGGCGAGGTGTTGCGCCAGATCTCGGCCGGTCTCGAGGAGGAAGGCTGCGTGCCCCGCCTGGTTCGGATTCGCTCCACGATCGACGTCGGCATGATCGGACTGACCGCCGCCCGGCTGTCCGGATCGGGTATCGGAATAGGGTTGCAGGGCAAGGGAACCGCGCTCATCCACCGTCGTGACCTGGCGCCCCTGGCGAATCTGGAGCTGTTCAGCGTGGCGCCGCTGCTGACCGACCGGATGTACCGGGAGTTGGGCAAGAACGCGGCGCGGCACGCCAAGGGCATGGCTCCGATACCGATCTTCACCGGTGGTACCGACGAATCCATCTCCGCTCGCTACCACGCACGGGCCGTTGCGCTGGTGGCCCTGGAGCGCGAGGCGAGCGAGCCGGGCCAACCACCCATGACCGTCCGGATGAGCCGATGAAGCCAGAGGACTTCACCGTCGCCGCCGCGGTCGACGGCAATCTGACCCTGGCCGATCTGCGAATGGACCCGGCCACGCTGGCGCACCAGGCCGTCGTCGCCGAAGAGGGCGGCAACCCGCAACTGGCCGAGAACTTCCTGCGCGCAGCCGAACTCGCGCTCATCGACGACGAAGACGTCATGGGTCTCTACGAGGCGCTACGTCCCCATCGCTCCACCGCCGAGGAATTAGAGGCGCTGCGAGCCTCACTGGAGGCGCGTGGCGCCGCGCGGTGCGCGGAGTTGGTGCGCCAGGCCGCCGCCGTCTACGCCCGCCGAGGCCTGCTGCGGTGACGGTCGTGGTGGCCGGGGTGGACGTCGGCAACCACACCACCGAGATCGTCGTCGCACGCGTCAGCGGCCAGGTCGTGGAACGGGTGGTCCACGGGCAGGCGCCCACCCGCGGCCGCAAGGGTTCCGTGGAGTCCCTGGAGGGTGCCGCGGCGCTGCTGCACAAATTGCAGGTCGAGGCGGGTGTCGAGGTCGACGAGGTGCTGCTGGCCGCCCTGCGACCGGTGGACACGGCGACCGCTCCGCTGCCGCCGCCGTCGTCCCCGCGCTCGCCTGTGCGGAGCCTGCGCGCCGTCGACGCGAGCACTCCCGCGGGAACCGGGTTCGGTGTGGGACGGCACCGCCCGCTCGGCATTCTGCGCGGCGACGTCGTCGCGGGTCCGGCCGTCGTGTCGGTGGACGCAGCGACCGACTTCGAGGTCGCGGCACGGGAGATCGACGCGGCGGTGGCGCGGGGCTGGAACGTCGTCGGGGTGATCGCCGCCCAGGACGACGCGGTGCTGATCCGCAATCGCATCTCAGTCGACGTTCCGGTGGTCGACGAGGTCGCGCTCGACGACGTCGAACCGGGGGCGCTGATCGCCGTCGAGGTCGTCGCCGAAGGCCGCGCCTACCGGGCCATGGCCGACCCGATCGCACTGTGCGTCGCCCTCGAGTTGGGTCATGACCGCATTGCCAAGGTCGCCGAATTCACCAGGGAGCTGGCCGATTCCCCCGCCCTGGCCGTCACGCCGCGAACCGGTCCGCCGGAACCACCCGCCGTCGACGACGACTACGTCGACTGCACGGTCGACGGTGAGGTGGTGCGGTACTCACCCGCACAGGCACACGTCGTCCTGCGACTCGCACCCCCGGGCAACGTCGTCGAAGTGCGGTTGAAGGCGGTCCGGTCCGCGCGCGACGGACTGGCCGTGGACGACGCGTTCTTCACCGATCTGTCGTCGATCGACGACGGAGCCTGGTTGCGGCGCGGCGTGGCCGACACCCGCGGGACGGTCGTCGCGTTGCTCGCCGCCGACCTGGTCACCGACGCTGCGGAGACTCTGGCACGGCTCACTGGGCGTCCGAGCCGAACCGTCGCCGGGGAGCCCGCGGCCGCCGCCGTGGGGGCACGTACCACCCCGGGATTGCCGCCTGGCACCGTCGTCTGCGACATCGGCGGCGGCACAGTCGATCTCATCGGCGACGACCGGGAGGTGACGGCCGCCGGCGCGGGTGAGGCCATCACGACGGCGGTGGCCAGGGTGCTCGGCATTCCCCGCGCACTGGCCGAACGGGTCAAGCGGACGCCGGCCCTACGGGTCGAAGGTCCGCACGTGGCCCACGAGGAAGACGGCCGCCGGCTGTTCCTCGACAGCCCAGCGCCCGCGGACGCGATCGGCCGGCTGTGCACCCGTGGCAGCGCGGGTCTGGTGCCGTTCTCCCACAAGCTCGCCGCCGAGGAATGGCGCAGCCTGCGATTGGCCGTGAAGCAGGAGACCGTGGCGGCCAACATCGTTCGCTGTCTTCGGGCGTTCGACGAGCCGCCGCCCGCACTGGTGCTGGCCGGCGGCGGAGCGCTCGACGACGAACTGCTGCGCACCGTCTCCGAGGCCCTACGCACCACGTCGACGGTGGTGGGAAGGGCCAACGTCGACGCCCAGCACGGACCGCGCTTCGCGGTGGCCTCGGGGCTCGTGCACCTGTACGCGCAGGCCTAGTTGCCCCGGTACCCCGAACCGAGGTCGACGACGTTGCAGTACGCCCCGACGCCCGCGGCACTGGGTGCGTTGTTGGTGTGGGAGACCAGCGTCTTGCCGCCGATGGACACCTTGCAGGTCACCGTCCCCGGGTCGCCGCCCGGGTGGATGCCGGTGAACACCAGCGAGCGGGCACTGCCGTCGTAGTCGTAGGCCGTCGACCACGGCAACCCGGCGACCGCGACGATCGGTTCGTCGTTGGCGCCGAAGTAGGACACCTGGACGCCGTCGGCGAACGTGCCCGTCAACTCGAACACGACGGGCACCGAGGCCGAGGCGGTACCCGGGGCGGTCAGCAGCAGTGCGGCGCCGAGGGTGACCGCGGCTGCCAGGGACGTCGTCTTCATCGTTCGATCATTCCACCGTCGTCGGGCCCCACGTGCACGAATCTCAGCGCCCGCCCAGCCCCGGAATGATGTCGCGCAGGTCGAAGATCGCCGGGACCTCGAGCTGGTCGTAGGTGCAGCTGCGGGGATCGCGGTCGGGCCGCCAGCGGTTGAACTGGGGGAGGTGGCGAAACCGGTCGCCCTCCATGTGGTCGTAGCGCACCTCGACGACGCGTTCGGGTCGTAGCGGTACGAACGACAGGCTCTTGCCCGCGTTCCACCGCGAGCCGGCGTTGCGCACCGACGCCGGCGGGGTGTCTTGGCCGCCCCAGTTCCAGGGGTGACCCTCGAATGTGGTTACCAGCGGCTGCAATTCGGTGAACAGCGTCCGGCGCGTGGCCATCGGAAACGCCCCGATCACCCCGACCGACGCCAAGGTGCCATCGTCGCGGTAGAGCCCCAACATCAGCGAGCCGATGGCGTCGTCCCCTGACTTGTGCAGGCGGTAGCCCGCGACGACGCAGTCCGCCGTGCGCTGATGCTTGACCTTGAACATCGTCCGCTTGTCCGGCTGATACGTCCCGTCGAGTGGTTTGGCGATCACGCCGTCGAGCCCGGCCCCCTCGAAGTCGTCGAACCACCGGCGGGCCTCGTCGACGTCGGTGGTGGCCGGGGTGAGGTGGATCGGCGGGCGGCAGTCGGCCACCGCGTCCACCAGGGCGGCGCGCCGCTCGGTGAACGGCCGCCCCGTGTAGTCGTCGTCGCCGAGGGCCAGCAAGTCGAAGGCGATGAAGGAGGCGGGCGTCTGCTCGGCGAGCAGCCGCACCCGTGACGCCGCTGGATGCATCCGCAGCTGGAGCGCGTCGAAGTCCAGACCGCGTTCGGTGGCGATGACGATCTCCCCGTCGACGACGCAGCGGTCGGGCAACTCGGCGACCGCCGCGTCGACCAGTTCGGGGAAGTACCGCGTCAGCGGTCGCTCGTTGCGGCTGCCGAAGACGACGTCGTCGCTGTCCTTGAACCAGATGGAGCGAAAGCCGTCCCACTTGGGCTCGTACGACCCGCCGTCGGGGATGACCGGCACCGCCTTGGAGAGCATCGGGCGCACCGGCGGCAGGACGGGCAGTGTCACGCCGTCATTCTCGCATCGCCAGGCGAGCACACGTTTCGAAGCCGTCGTCGGTCACCGAGACGGCGCGGATCGACGGCACGGCCGAGGCGAGCAGCCGCGTCAGCACGTGGCCCGGCGCGGTTTCCACGGCGGCCGTGACTCCGAGCTCACCGAGCAGCCTGGTGCCGTCGTACCATTGCACGGGGCGCGCCACCGACTGCGCCAGATCGTCGAGGACCACCTCGGCCGACGTCGTGACCCGACCCGTGGTGTTGGTCAGGTAGCGACGGGTCGCTCGACGCCGCGGCAGGCGAGCCAGGTGTGCTGCCATCAGGTCTGCGGTGGCCTGTTGAAGTGGGCAGTGCGACGCGACCGCGACGTCGAGGCGCTCACAGCTCTGGGCACCGGCGTCACGGGCGGCGTCGGCGGCTCGGTCCAGCGCCGCACCGGTGCCGCTCACCACCGTCTGGGTGGCACCGTTGACGTTGGCCACCCATAGCGGATCGTCGGCGGTGGCCACCCGACGAACCAGTTCGGCGGCAGCTCTGGTCGGCAGGCCACGCACCGCGGCCATGCCCCAATCACCCTGTGCGCACGCTTGTTCCATCGATCTGCCCCGCAGCTCGACGGCGGCCAGCGCCTCGGCGAGGGTGAGGACACCCGCGGTGACCGCCGCGGCGAAGGCGCCCACCGAGTGTCCTGCGACGAACTCGGGGGTCAGGCCATGCTCGTCGACGAATGCCCGGGCACTCGCGACACCGGCGATCAGCAGGGCGATCTGGACGTCGACCGTGCTGGCCAACCCGTCGGCCGAATCGAGATCCTCGATCGACCAATCGGATTCGTCGAGGACGACGGTGACTGCGGGACTGGTCGGCAGGTCGCGCAGCATGTGGGGGTATTGGGAGCCCTGGCCCGGGAACAGCAGGGCGACGCTCATCGGATGGCGCCGCGGTCGACCAGGCGGGGCCCCTCGTCGGTGCGTACCAACACTTCTGGCCCGTCACCGACCAATTCGGCGAGTGCCGCAGCGCCGTCGGGTGTTTCGACCTGACAGTCCACCCGGCACTGGGCCGAGACGACGGCGCCGGCCAGTGTTTCCAGGGCGGGCAGCGCGCGCCGGACGTCGGACACGCGGACCAGCAGGTCGAGGTCGCTGTCGGGCGTGACCGTCGGGTGCCCTGTCGCCAGTTCGAAGCCGACACTGCCCGTCGGTCCCCACGGCCACCCGAACTCGGCGAGCAACGGCCGGAGTTGGCGTAGCGCCCGGATCGCCGGCAGCTCACGGCCGGTGACGACCACTAGCGCTTCGGGCGACACCGTGGCGACGACGTCGTCCACCGCGACGACGGTGCCGTGGCGCTGGGAACGTTCGCTGCCGCGCACCCCGACGGGGACGACGCCGTCGGGAGTCCGGTCGCGCCGCACCACGACCCATGGTGTCCGGGCCAGCGCGTCCGCGACCCACGCCGGCGCGTCGCACGACAGTGCCTCGGGATCGTCGACCCGCAGCAAGTCGTGCGGACGGGCGTGCGGACGGGCAAGGAACACGTCAGGTGTCCGCATTCCATTGCCGGGCAAGGGCTTCCCGGATCTGGCGGGAGGCGTGACGGGTGGCCGTGGCCGCCTCGGAGTCGAGTCGGTTCGACAAATCACGCGGCCCGACCCTGGCTCGGTCGATCGCCGCCTCGATCGCGCCGCGCACGGCTTCGACGTCCTTCGGCGTGGGGTCGTCGGCGTCGGAGACCGTCAGCAAGCCGTCGCAGAAGCCGAGTCTCGCCCAGTCCTCGACGTCGTAGCTCATGGGGATGATCGTCTTCGCCAGATCGTTCAGCTCGTCGACCGTGCGCAGGGTGATGCGGGCCGCGGCCGCCTGGTGCATGGCATGGATCTCCACACCCGGATCGTTCAGCGCCAGAATCTGACTGGCCTCCAGACCGTGGGTGAGGAATCCGCCGGACAGGGCGGTGCCGACGACGACGGCGACGACGGGATGACCGGCGACGCGCGCCGCGTGGTAGGCGTCGGTGGCGGTGGCCATCGCCTGATGCAAGCCCGCCATCTCCTCGTAGCGCCCGTACGCCTGGCTGGGCAAATCGACGACGGCGACGATGGCGCGCTTGGACTCCGTCGCGCGGTCGGCCTCGACTACCTCGCGAACGGCCTCGGCCAGCGCGAGGGACTCGGTCAGGCCGACCTGCCCCTCGCGGGCGCGGTAGAACCGGTTGGCCGGGTCGGGCACCACCGCGAGATACCGCGCGTCGGTCGTCGTCGCCGACAGGACCGACGGGATGACCGACTCGACCGTCACACCGCCGCTCAGCGCACCCAGCCAGGTCCGGCCCCGCGTGACGGGAGGTTCCGCGACCGGGGTGACGACCGGCTGCTCCGGTGCGGGAACGGATTCGTAGGACCTGCCCCACAAGGTGGGCAGATCGGCTGGGCGGGGCGAGCTCGCGGGGTCGTAGACGGCCAGCCGCGACGCCAAGACGTCGAGCCGCTCACTGCGATGCCGGCCAGGCTCCGGCACCCCGGCGTGGATCGCGTCGACCACCGCGGCGCGCAACAGGTTCGAGGCGTCGGGGACCAGCACGTCGGCCAGCCCGGTGGCGTGCCGTTGCCCGCCCCCGTCGACCGCCCAGATGAGCGCGTGGTCGCGGGAGTCGAACTCGTCGACGCCGCCCTCCTGCTCGATGACGGCCGGCCCGTTGAGCCCGATCCTCGCCTGTGGCGTGACGATCAGCCGGGTACACAGCCCCGCGGCGATGCTCATGCCGCCGAACGATCCGACCGTTCCGGCCACCACGCCGATGACCGGAGCGTGGGGGCGCAGGTCGAGTACGGCCGAACAGATCTCGGCGACGGCGTTGAGGCCGAGGTTGGCTTCCTGCAGACGCACGCCACCGGTCTCGAAGAGGATGACCGCCGCGGTCGGGGTGCCCGCCCGCGAGTCCGCGGCCGCCAACAGGAGCGCCTGGGAGATCTTGGCGCCCGACACCTCACCGGTGCCGCCACCGAGGAAGCCCTGCTCGATGGCCGCGACGACGACGGGACGCCCGTCGACGGTGCCCCTGGCGATCACCGTGCCGTCGTCGGCTTGCGGGGTGATGCCCTGCGGTTCCAGCCACGGGGATTCGATGCGGTCGAACGGGCCCGCGAGCACCCGTACCGAACCGGGGTCCAGCAAGGCGCCGGCCCGGCCGACCGCGTCGAGTTCGATGAAGCTGGGGCGGGCCAGGAGGTCCTGCCAGGTCTGGCCCACCAGGAACTCGGTCACGAGGTCGCCGCCTCGGACGCCTGTCGCAACCGTAGGTTGACCACGCCGGGGGTGGCTCCGAAGTCGTTGAGCTCCCAGCGGCCCGCCAACGGGGTGCGGGCGAAGAACCGCTCGAGCACGTCGTGCCAGACGGTGTCGAAGCCGTCGACGCTGGTGCGCACCCTGACGGTGACGCCGTCGTCGCCCGCAGCGGGAGGTTCGAGCAGGATCTCCAGGTCACCCGATGCGACCACCCCGACGTGGATCGGATGGGTGGCGAGCTCTCGGGCGGGGAAGTGGTAGTTCAGGGTCTGCACGATGGGGACTCCCTCTCATCCAAGGCGTCGAGGAACAGCGTGGCCGACAACAGATCTCCGCTGCCGCCGGGGGAGAGCCGTCGGCTCAGGCACGATCCGTCGAGCTCCGCGAAGAGGTGTCGGCCACGCACGGTGCCGATGCCCCCGGCGTCGAGGACGGCCTCGGCGCCGGACTGCACCGTGCGTAGTCCGTCCGTCCCGCCGCGGTGCAGGACGCAGGTGTCGTCCACGGTCGCCATCAACGCGAGAAGTGCCGTCAGGCGGGCCGTGGCCTCGTCGGCACCTGCGCGTCGGGCGGCCCGCAACGCGGGCAGGGCATGACGGCGAATATGGGGAAACCCGGCCTGGGCCTCTCCGGCTGCACCGGCGGCGCCGTAGCGCCGCCGCGCCTGCGCCCCATGCGATGTCGTGCCGGTGACGTGCGGATCGGGGATCGTGGCCAGCCGCGCCGCGACGGCGACGGCGCCCCCGAGCGTTCCGCTTCGAGCCGCACCGGCGCTGAGGAGTCCCACCGCCCAGAGCGCGCCCCGGTGGGTGTTCACTCCACCCGTCGCCGCGAGCATGGCTCGCTCACCGGCCCTGCCGATCACCCCGAGCCGGACGCGCAGACGCTCCTCGTCGGATCCGAATCGTCGTGCAGCATCGGCACATTGACGGAAGGCGGGGTGCAGCGCGTCGGCCGACGCGTGCAGCGTGGCCAGGTCCATGTCGGTGTGGGCGCCTGGGCCGCGCCGGTCGACGAGGCCGGGTTTCGGGGTGAGATCGGCCTCGGCTCGAAGGGCCGCGACGGCGAGATCGGCAATCTGGACGCAGCTCAGGACGGTGTCGATCGGCATCGTCGTCACCAGTCCCTGAATTGCGCTGGGGGATCGTACAATCCGCCAGACCAGGCGACCAGGTCCTCGATGCTGCGCGCAGCGAGCAGGGAACGGTCGGCCAGCCGGGTCTCGACGCGGAGGTCTTCGGGGAAGGCCACCAGGCCGTCGCGGCGAAGGCCCTCCACCCGGCGGGCGTCGGCGGAGCGACCCACCGGGGTGACACCGGCGACCGCGGCCAGCGCGGCCCGGCGGTCGTCCAGCGAGTGCGCCCTGTAGAGGTAGGCGACGCCCTCCTCGGTGACGACGTGGGAGACGTCGTCGCCGTAGATCATGACCGGAGGCAGGGGCATTCCGGCGTGCTTGCCGACCTCGACCGCGTCGAGCGTCTCGACGAACGTGGGCACGCCACCGGCTCGGAAGGTCTGTGCCATCTGGACCACCAGTTTTCGGCCCCGGCGGCTGGCGCCGTCGCCGTGGGCGAGATCCAGCCAGGCGGCCGACGAATGCCTGCGTCCGTGTGGATCGTGGCCCATGTTGGGTGCTCCACCGAAACCGGAGAGCCGCCCGTCGGTCACCGTCGAGGAGTTGGCGTCGGCGTCGATCTGCAACGACGAGCCGATGAACATGTCGATCGCGTATTGGCCGGCCAACTGCGCCAGCACCCGGTTGGACCGCAACGATCCGTCGGCCCCGGTGTAGAACACGTCGGGCCGGGCGGCGGCGTAGCGGTTCATGCCGGACTCCCCGCCGAAGCTGTGGATCGATTCCACCCAACCGGACTCGATCGCCGGGATCAGGGTGGGATGCGGGTTGAGCACCCAGTGCCGGGCGATCCTGCCCTTGAGGCCCAGCTGCTCACCGTAGGTCGGCAGCAGCAATTCGATTGCGGCGGTGTCGAATCCGACGCCATGGTTGAGGGACACCACCTGGTGTCGCTCGTACACACCGCGGATCGCGATCATGGCCTTGAGGATCTCGACCGGCCCGATGTGGCGCGGGTCCCTGGTAAACAGCGGCTCCAGGAAGAACGGCCGGTCGGCCTCGACCACGAAGTCGACCCAGCTGCCAGGAATGTCGACCCGCGGCAGGGCGGCGGTGTCCACGATCCCGTTGGCCTGCACGATCACCACGCCGTCGTGGAACGCCGCAGCCTCGGCGATGGTCGGAGTGTCCTCGGTGTTGGCACCGGTGTAGAGGTTGCCCTCGCGGTCGGCCTGCTCGGCGCACAGCAGCACGACGTCGGGGGCCAGGTCGACGAACATCCGGGCGTACAGCTCGACGTAGGTGTGAATCGCGCCGATGTGGACCGTTCCGTCCTCGACCATCTGGGCGATGCGCACGCTCTGCGGTCCGGCGTAGGCCAGGTCGAGCCGGTCGGCGATGCCACGCTCGAACAGGTCGAGGTGCTCGGACCGCGACACCGACGAGATCAGCATGTGCAGTCCGTTGAGGCGCGTGGGATCGCAGCCGGCCAGCGTCCTGGACAGGAAGTCGGCCTGCTTCTGGTTGTCACCTTCCAGCGCCACGCGGTCACCGGGGCGGATGACGTCGTGCAGCAGGTCGGCGAGCTTGGCCGGGTCGACCACCTTGCCGGTTGCGTGTGCGCGACCGGCTCGTAGGCGTTCGTCCCTGGCGGTGCGACGGGTATCCCACCTGGTCATGTCGCGAACCGCCTCACGTCAGACACCACGAAAGAATCGCCTCCCATCTTGCACCCGACTGCATACTGCATGCACTCGTCTGTGGGGGGTGTCTCACGCCCTCGCCGTCAACTCCCACCGCAGGCCGTCCGGGCCGTCGGTCACCACCCAGTCCGCGGCCGACCGCGGGTCGTGGCCCGCGAGGTAGACCTCCTCCTGCGCGGCCCACTGGTCCCAGTGGGGCCGGTAGGCGTCCCCGTCGCGCAGCAGGGCGCGTCGCTTGCGCTCGGCGTCGGGGGTGTCGACCCAGATCCCCACATCCGCCAGCGCGCGGCTGCCGGCGTTCAGCGCGCCGACGCCCTCCACGATCAACCGTTGACCGGGGGCTACGGTGTGCCAGCGGCCGGGGACGTCGCGCACCCAATTCCAGCTGCGCCACCGGCCCGGCAGGCCTCGGTGGCGGGGCGCCAGCAGCTCGTCCCGGACGTGCTCGACGGCCCACGCCAGCCCGTCCCACCCGGGATAGACGTCGTCGAGACGCAGGATCTGGCTGCCGTCCCACCGCCGGCGCAACTCCTTGGCCAACGTGGTCTTTCCCGAGCCGGAACGACCGTCGACGAGGACCGTCCGCGCCGCGGACGCGCCCAATCCGCGGGCGACCTCATCGAGTGGCAATGAAGTTCCAGTGCCCGGTGCCGACCGACGTCGCGATCGCCACCGCGACGATCACGAACGCCGCGGCGATCAGGGCGGCCTCCCGCCGTCCAAACGGCGACGGCCGAGCCCAGGTGCGCGTCGGGTGCGCCCCGAAACCCCGCGCCTCCATCGCCGTGGCCAACGTCGACCCGCGGCGGATTGCGGACACCAACAACGCAAAGGCTTGGCCCGCAGCACGTCTGACCCGGTCCTGGTCGGCGACACCGCGGGCCCGGCGTGCGTAGCCCAGGTAACGCCAGTCCTGGGCGAGCAACCCCACCAGGCGGACGCCCGCCAGGGCGCCAAGCACGAACCGGGCCGGAAGCCGCAGCACCTGTCCAAGGCCGTCGGCCAGTTCGGTCGGTTCGGTGCCGATGAACAGCAGCACCGACGGCAAGGCGATGGCCAGCACCCGCAGAAACGTGGCCACCGCCAACGCGATCGAACCGTCGCTGACGTTGACGAGCAGGAAGTGCCAATGCACCACGCCGCTCGACTCGCCGTAGAGCAGAATGGTCACCGCGGTCAGGGCGGCCGCGAGCGCCACCATCGACGATCGAACGATCATGGTGCGCAACGGAACTCGCAGTGCGAGCAGCAGCACCACTTCCAGGATCAATGCGGTCAGCGCCGACACCCAGTCGACGCTCAACACCAGCCCGACGGCGATCACCAAGGCGGCGGCTAGCTTTGCCACCGGATTGACCGTCGCGAGGCGACCAGGGGCGACGTCGACGGCTGTGCTCAGCACGACAGGTCCGCTGCGGCCTCGGCGCGCCACGTTCCCAGCTCCACCCGCTGGTCGGCCAGCAGGCGCGCGAAGTCCAGATCATGCGTGACCGCCACGACCGCGGTGCCCTCGTCGGCGATGTCGGCGAGCAGGCGCACCAATTCTTCCCAGGTGTTACGGTCCTGTCCGAAGGTGGGCTCGTCGAGGATCATCAGCCCCGGTGCGGTGGCCAGCACCGTGGCCACCGATAGCCGACGTTGCTCTCCGCCGGAGAGCGTGTAGGGGTTCACCTCCGCGAGGTGGGCGAGGCCGAGGCGTTCCAGCAGCGAGTCGCACACCGCCGCGACGGCGGCCTCGTCGCGCTTGAGCGCGCGTGGCCCCAGGGCCAACTCGTCGCGCACCGTGGCGGTGAGGAATTGGTGTTCGGGGTTTTGGAACACGCTGCCGATGCGGGTGAGGAGCTCGCGGGACTTCCAGGCGACGGGCGACCGCCTGCGCGGCGTGGGCGCGAATGCCCCGTCGGCGGTCAGGGTTCCGCTCCGCGGCGGCAACAACCCACCAAGGGTCAGCGCCAGCGCGGACTTTCCCGCCCCATTGGGACCGGTGACCACGGTGACCGAGCCGCGGTCGACGTGGAAGCCGAGATCGTGGGAGCCCTCGCCGCCGCGGTAGCCGACCGACAGGTGGGCGGCCTCCAGCAGCGTCGCCCCCGGACGGTGCCGGCGCGTCAGCGCGGGTAGTTCGGCGCCGGGCACCCAGACACCGGCGCGTCGGAGCAACTCGCGCTCCCGCTCGAGAGTGTCGGCGGGTGGCCCGTCGGCCACCACGTGACCGCCATCACCGAGGACGACCACGCGGTCGACCACCGGAAGCCAGACTGCCGTGCGGTGTTCGACGACGACCACGGTCGCGCCGGTCGCCGCGGCGGCTGCCGCCACCGCGTCGCGGACCTCGATCACGCCGGCCGGATCCAGGTTGGCGGTGGGCTCGTCGAGCAGGATGAGCCCGGGATCCATGGCGAGCACGCCGGCCAGCGCCAGCCGCTGCTGCTGCCCGCCGGACAGCGCCGAGGTGTTGCGGGACAGCGGAAGGTCCAGACCGACGGCGGTCAGTGCCCGCCGGACACGCGGCCAGATGGCCGGTCGTTCGACGGCGAAGTTCTCCATGCCGAACGCCACGTCGTCGCCGACCCTCGACAGGATGACCTGGGAGTCGGGATTCTGCAGCACCATGCCCATGCGGCTGCGCTGCGAGGCGGGCGGCGCTCCGTCGACGAGGAGCTGACCTGCCTGGTCACCGTCCTCACCGCTGTCCAGTAGACCGGCGAGTCCGTGCAGCACAGTCGATTTGCCCGAACCGCTGGCCCCGAGCAGCAGCACCCGCTCGCCCGGTTCGATGGACAGGGTCAGGTCTCGGCACGCCCATTGGGAACGGCCCGCGTGGCGCCAATGCCAACCCTGCGCGGATACGGACACGCCGCCGGACGGCGACGTGCTCATCGCGGCAGATCGGGCCGAGATCCCACTCTGCCGGCCGGAAAGCGTGCCAGCGCACCGGTCTTGGCCAAGCCGCGGACGACGAACCAGGACAACGCTCCGGCAAGCAGCGCGCCCGAGACGATCGCGCAGACCACGTAGATCGCGGAGAACGTCGCCGCCGAACCGGGGTACCAGAGGGTCAGGTCGTTGATCGCGAGCGCCAGACCCGCGACCGCGCCGGACAGGATGGCGACCGGCAGGTTCCACCGGCGGTACAGGAAGACGGCGAACACGAGCTCGGCGCCGAGCCCCTGCACCAACCCCGACTCCAGGGTCAGCACACCCCACTGGTTGCCGACGAGCGCCGACACGGTGGCGGCGACCAGCTCGCCGTAGAGCGCGGCGCCGGGTTTGCGAATCACCAGCGCGGTGAGCACCCCTGCGAAGAGCCACCCACCGCCCAGCAGCGCCTGCAGGCCTGGCAGTGCGGCGCCGAGGGGAGCGCCGATCGGGTTGGAGGCGATGTTCCACAGCACGAACACCAGGCCGGCCGCGACGGCCAGGACGCTGGCGACGACGATGTCGACTACACGCCAGCGGTACGTCCGGGGCGCGGCGCCGGTGGGCTGCTGGGAAACGGTTTCGGAACTCATCACTTCACTCCCTACGCCGGCATGATCCGGTCAGGTTCGTACGGTCGACGGCGCCAGCCGTCCTCTCAGCGCACTTGGCGTGCACTCCCGTGTGGGTCTAGCTGTCCAATCTAGCTCAGAGCTGCTCGGATGCGAAGTCGCGAACTGGTGGCGATGACATTGATTGGCTGGGGCGGTCTGCGTGAACATGACAACCATGCATCTGCCCGTCATGCCGCCCGTCGAGCCGATGTTGGCAAAGGCGGCTGTACACGTGCCCGACCAAGCTGGGGTGTGGTCCTACGAGCCCAAGTGGGACGGGTTCCGGGCGCTGGCGTTCCGCGACGGCGACGAGGTGGTGCTGCAATCGCGCAGCGGCAAGGAACTCGGCCGGTACTTCCCCGAGCTGCTCGACGCTCTGCGGGACGAGCTGGCCCCGCGCTGCGTCCTCGACGGGGAGGTCGTCGTGCCGCGCGAGATGGACGGCCGCATTCGACTGGACTGGGAGTCGCTGAGCCAGCGCATCCATCCCGCCGAGAGTCGCGTGACCATGTTGGCCGCGCAGACGCCTGCACACTTCATCGGCTTCGACGCCTTGGCCACGGGTGACCGATCGCTGCTGGCCGAGCCGTTCCGCGTTCGACGCGAGGCGCTGCTGGACCTGGTCTCGGAGAAGACGTGGTGTCACGTCACCCGGACGACGGAGGATCCGCAGCTCGGCACGCAGTGGTTGACCACCTTCGAGGGTGCGGGCCTCGACGGGGTGATCGCCAAGCGCCTCGACGGCCACTACCTGCCCGGCAAGCGCGAGATGGTCAAGGTCAAGCACAAGCGGGACGCCGACTGCGTGGCGATGGGCTACCGGATCCACAAGAGCGGTGAGGGTGTCGGGTCGGTGCTCCTCGGCTTGTACCGGGATGACGGCGAATTGCAGATGGTGGGCGGCGCAGCCTCCTTCAGCGTCAAGGACCGCATCAAGATGCTGGCCGACCTGGAACCTCTGCGTGACGGCGAGGTACGCGACGGTGATCCGAGCCGGTGGAACTCCGCCGCCGACAAGCGGTGGATCCCGGTCCGCCCGGAGAGGGTCGCCGAGGTGGCCTATGACCAGATGGAGGGCAACGGCCCCGCTGATCGCCGGTTCCGGCATGCCGTGAAGTTCGTGCGCTGGCGCCCGGACCGAGACCCGTCGAGCTGCACGTTCGGTCAGCTCGACGTACCGCTGAACTTCGACCTGTCCGACGTATTGGAGGGCTAGGAATGGCAAGTCCCGCAGAAGAAGTCGACGTCGACGGCGTGGCCGTCCGGTTGACCAGTCCGGACAAGGTGTACTTCCCCAAGCTCGGCGACGGTGGCACCAAGCGAGTGCTGTTCGACTACTACCGCGCCGTCGCGGCACCCATGCTCGCCGCGCTGCGGGACCGGCCCACCCACTTGCAGCGCTTTCCCGACGGGATCGACGGCGAGGAGATCTACCAAAAACGCGTCCCGGTAAAGCATCCCGACTACCTGCAGACCTGCCAGGTCACCTTCCCGTCGGGTCGCACGGCCGACGCACTGAAGGTCACCCATCCGTCGGCGATCGCGTGGGCCGCGCAGATGGGCACCGTCACCTTCCACCCCTGGCAGGTCCGGTGCCCCGACGTCGAGCATCCCGACGAATTGCGCGTCGACCTCGATCCGCAGCCTGGCACCGACTTCGAAGACGCCGCCCAGATCGCCGTCGAGGTGCTCAAGCCCGTACTCGACGAACTCGGCATCGTCGGATACCCGAAGACCTCCGGCGGCCGAGGCGTGCACGTCTTCATCCGGATCAAGCCGGACTGGGACTTCATCGCGGTGCGGCGGGCCGGTATCGCGTTGGCCCGCGAGGTCGAGCGGCGCGCACCAGATTGGGTGACGACGTCGTGGTGGAAGGAGGAACGCGGCACCCGGTTGTTCGTCGACTACAACCAGAACGCCCGGGACCGCACCTTCGCCTCGGCGTACTCGGCGCGCCGCACCCAGATCGCCACGGTGTCGACCCCGCTGTCGTGGACTGAGCTCGCGACTGCCGACCCCGACGACTACACCATCGCCACCGTGCCCAATCTCGTTGCCTCGCGCGATGATCCGTGGGCAGAGATCGATTCGGTGGCCCACTCCCTGGAACCCCTGCTGGAGATGGTGGCCGCCGACGAGGAACGCGGGCTCGCCGACCTGCCCTACCCGCCGAGCTACCCGAAGATGCCGGGCGAACCGCCGCGCGTGCAGCCGAGCAAGAAGGTCGCCGCGCACTGGGACGACGCGGGAAACCCCGTGTAGCAACGCGTTTCTGCGTCACGAACCCAGCGGCGGCATCTCGTCGAGGAAGTGGCGCAGCACGGAGTCCCAGGCTCGTCGGGCCGCGTCGGCGTGGTAACCCACGCCGGGGACCGTGGCCACCGGGCCCGCCGTTCCCTCGGCGGATGCCTCCACCGCCCAGAAGGCATGTTGGGCTCCACCGAACACGTCGACGCGCCAGTCCACCCCCGCCTCCTGCAACACGGTGCCGAAGGTGAGCAGCTGCGCCGGGGTGCACAGGGGATCCTCCGAGCCGGTGCACAGCAGGAAGGCTCCGGTCACACTCGCCCAGTGTTCCGCCAGCGCGGCTGGTGGAAGCGCGGGATGGATCAGCGCGATTGCCGCAAAGGCTGCTCCGCCGCAGGCGAGTTCGAGGACGATTCGACCGCCAGCGCCGAACCCGAGTGCTCCGAGTCGCCGGTGGTCGACGCCGGGCACGGCCAGCAGGATGTCGAGCGCGGTCCGGCCGATGGCGAGCATCCGTCCCGGATCGCCCAGCAGCGGCATCGTCCGATCCAGCATGGCCTCGGGTTCCCCGAAGTACGTGCGGCCACCGTGGAAGTCCATGGCGAAGGTGACGTACCCATGGTCGGCGAGGATGTCGGCGCGACGACGCTGATAGGCGTCGAGCCCCACGCCGTCGTGGCCGATCAGCACCGCCGGCCACGGGCCGTCGCCGTCGGGTCGCGCCAGGTGACCGACCATCGTCAGCTCGTCGACGGTGTAGGTGACGTCTTGCCCAACGCTCATGGGCTCACCCTAGGAACCCGGTTCGGCCTTATCCGAGTGTTTTCGCGGTGGGCTCAACTCAGCCCAGTAGCCACCGTGCGACGCCGCCGTTCTCCGAGCACGTCGACCGGTAATTCGGCTGCTGGGTGAAGTCCAACGCACCGTCTACGCACTGAGCCACGGTCACGCCAGGCGGCGGCGGGACGGGGTCGGGCGGCTTGTCCCAGCCGCACCGGTTGATGACGGGGGGATCAGTGACCGGGCAGCCCGGCTCCGGTTGTGAGGGTTCGGCGGTGGCGGTCCACGGACTCGCCAGCGACACCGCCGTCACCAGAGCGCAGGCTGCGAGCAGTCGAAGAGTCATCGTCGTCGATCCTAGGTAGCTCAGGACGTGAGCGTCGCCTTGCCGGTGATCTGCTGACCGGCGCGGTCGACCCAGGCCAGGTCGACGACGTCGCCGGGGTAGTGCCGGTCCAAGACGTTGGTCAGGGCCGTGGCGGAGTCGAGCCGTTCGCCGTCGATGCTGAGCAACACGTCGCCGTCGTGCAGACCAGCTCGTTCCGCCGGGCCACCGCGGAGCACCTCGAAGAGGACCACACCGGGCAGGTTCGCCGGCTGGTTGCGGGAGTTCACCCCGACCCCGAGCAGCGTGGGCGGTCCGATGTGCACCGAGCCCGACGGCGTCCCCGAACGAATCTGGTTCGCCGTCGCGAGAGCGTCGTTGATGGGGATGGCGAAGCCGGAGCCGCCTGGGTCCATGCGGAAGTTGACCGTTGCGGCAGTCGTGACGCCGACGACCTGGCCGGCCGCGTTGACCACGGGCCCGCCCGAATCTCCGGCGCGTACCGGTGCGGCGAACTCGATCAAGCCGGTGGCCTGATTCGAACTTCCCGTCAGCTCGTCCTTCGCGTTGATGGTCCGACCGAAGCCGACCACCTCGCCCGCCTCCTGCGTCAGGGGACTGCCCGAACCTCGGGCGTTGCCGAGCGCGACCACGGGATCACCCGGTGCGAGCTGAGACGAGTCGCCGAGCACCGCCACGGGCAGGCCGCCCGCACCGCGAATCTGCAGGACCGCGATGTCGCGGTTGCGGTCGTAGCCCACCAAATCGGCGGGATAGGACTGGCCCGAAACCGTCGCCACGATGCTGTCGGCGCCCTGGACGACGTGATAGTTCGTCAGCAACGTGCCACTGGGGTCGAGCACGATTCCGGTGCCCGCCCCGATGGCGTGCTGGTAGTTGATGGTGGTGTCGATGCGAGCCACGGCGGGCTCTACCTGGGCGGCAACGCCCGACAGGTCGGCGGGAACGGCGGACGCCGGTGCGGGTGCCACGATGGCCGACGTGACGGCGGCCGTGGCCACTACTGCGACGACATGGCGCCACCTCGTATGGGACCTGCGCATGGGGGCACCTTCCGCCGTGTGTAGCTGGTCTTCTACCCACGATTCTGACGTTGACAACGTGGGCTGTCGACGCAACGTGGCCCGACGGCGTCAGTCGTCGAGGGCTACTCCGCGGCGCGCACGCCCGAACAGCCGCGAATTGGACTTGCCGCTCGGGCGTCGATTGCGCAACTTGCTACCGGTCTCATCGCCGGTCGGTTCCTCGGCGTTACCGGAGGGGGCCGACTCGGGTTCGGAGGTGTCCTCGACGGTCGGGACCGGTTCGTCGGCCTCTGCCGCGATGTTCTCGTCTGCGACGGGCTCCGACGCGTCGTCGGTCTCGGCGGTCACCGCGGGTGCCGTCGCCGGTTCCTCGGTGGGTTCGGGGGCCGCGGGCGTGACCTCGTCGGCGGCGGCATCGGCCGGCTCGAGCGGGTCCTCGTCGGTCGCTCCGGTCACGACCTGGTCGTCGTCTGCGGCGTCGCGGCCGCGGCGCCGGGTCTGGCCCTTCGGGCGCAGAGGTTTCGGCGGCGGAGGGGGCAACTCCGCGGCGTAGGCGAGGTAGAAGCTCAGCGCGCCGAGGACGGCGATCGCCGCAGCCGCCCCGTAGACGGCGAACAGCGCCGTACCGGCGGAGTCCAGGCTGACCCAGATCTCGCTGAGTGCGGCACCGACGATGAGAGCGCCCGCGAGGACGTGCAGGACGATCGCCGCCACCCGCAGGTTGAGGGCCAGCGCAGGGGTCCCGAACTCGGGCCTCTTGGTCTTGAGGTACGTCAGCAGCACGGGCAGCGTAGCGAGTCCGAGCAACGCGCCGCAGACCAGGCGCATCGCCAGACCGAGACCCGTCGGCCACGCGCCGATCAGCTCGAACCAGCGGGGAAGGACGAAGAAGAAGTAGAGAGCTCCGGCGATGACGAAGAACGATGCGTGCCACAGGACCGCGATCCAGCGCCGCATACTCCTCCTCGAGTCGGTCGGGCTCTTCGAATCCGGGTACGACCAGGCTCGAAGGCCTGGCCGTACCGGGACCAGCGCGGAGGATAGGGGATTTGAACCCCTGAGGGCTGTTAACCCAACCCGCGTTCCAGGCGAGCGCCATAGGCCACTAGGCGAATCCTCCGCGGGCCATGGTAGCCGACCGGGATGCCCGTTCTTCACGAGCGGCGGACCTTGTCCACCGATACGTCCCCCCGTCGCTCCGCTCCCACCCGCCGGAGGCGAGGTACTACACTCGTCTCGGACCCCGCGCGGCGTCCATCCTGTGAACTCCCCCAGGGCCGGAAGGCAGCAAGGGTCAATGGGCTCTGGCGGGTGCGCGGGGTCCCCTTTCATTCACGGCCCAGCGGAAGGCCTGCCTTGTCGTTTCTGTCCCTCGGTCGCGACGAATTGGATGCGCAGCACGACCTGCAGCGACGCAACTACGCCGAGCTACAGGCGAAGAAGCTCAGCCTCGACCTCACCCGAGGCAAGCCGTCGCCCGAGCAGCTCGACCTCGCCAACGCCCTGCTGACACTGCCGGGGGCCGACTTCCGGGACGCGGACGGCACCGACACCCGCAACTACGGCGGCCTGCACGGGCTGCCCGAACTGCGGTCGATCTTCGGCGAACTTCTGGGCATCCCGGTGCAGAACCTCGTCGCGGGCAACAACGCGAGCCTCGAGATGATGCACGACCTGGTGGTCTTCTCCCTGTTGCACGGCGGTGTCGACTCGCCGCGGCCGTGGGCTGCAGAACCCGTCGTCAAGTTCCTGTGCCCCTCACCCGGTTACGACCGGCACTTCGCCATCACCGAGGCCTTCGGCATCGAGATGATCACCGTTCCGATGCTCGAGGACGGACCCGACGTCGACCTCATCGAGGAACTAGTCGCAGGCGATCCCGCCATCAAGGGCATGTGGTGCGTCCCGGTGTTCTCCAACCCCACCGGCGCCACCTACTCATGGGAGAACGTTCGGCGGCTGGTTCAAATGCGAACGGCCGCAAGCGATTTCCGGCTCTTCTGGGACAACGCCTACGTCGTGCACACCCTCACTCACGACTTCGTCAAGCAGGTCGACGTCCTCGGGCTGGCCGCCAAGGCGGGCAACCCGAACCGGCCCTTCGTCTTCGCCTCCACCTCGAAGATCACCTTCGCCGGCGCGGGCGTCGCATTCTTCGGCGGTTCGCTGGGCAACATTGCCTGGTATCTGCAGCACGCGGGCAAGAAGTCGATCGGGCCCGACAAGGTCAACCAGCTGCGCCATCTGCGCTTCTTCGGCGACGCCGACGGGGTGCGACTGCAGATGCAGAAGCACCAGCAGCTGCTGGCGCCCAAGTTCGAGCTCGTCGCCCAGATCCTCGAAGACCGCCTCGGCGAGTCCAAGATCGCGTCGTGGACCGACCCCAAGGGCGGCTACTTCGTCAGTCTCGACGTGTGGCCGGGGACGGCCCGGCGGACCATCGCGCTGGCCAAGGATGCGGGCATCGCGGTGACCGAGGCGGGAGCGGCCTTCCCCTACCGAAAAGACCCCGAGGACAAGAACGTTCGCATCGCGCCGTCCTTCCCGTCGCTACCCGATCTCAACGCGGCGGTCGACGGTTTGGCCACGTGTGCGCTGCTGGCCGCGACCGAGTCCCTGCTCGCTGGTGACTAGGGCGCCGCTCGTCGGAGCGAGTGAGTAGCCTGCTTCCGTGGCTCTCTACCGCAAGTACCGTCCAGCGTCCTTCGCCGAGGTGGTCGGGCAAGAGCACGTCACCGAGCCGCTGTCGGTGGCACTGACCTCCGGACGCATCAACCACGCCTACTTGTTCTCCGGGCCGCGCGGCTGCGGCAAGACCTCGTCGGCCCGCATCATGGCCAGGTCGCTGAACTGTGAGCAGGGGCCCACCCCCACCCCGTGCGGCGTCTGCGATTCCTGCGTCGCGTTGGCTCCCAACGGACCCGGCAGCGTCGACGTCGTCGAACTCGACGCGGCGAGCCACGGTGGCGTCGACGACACGCGTGAGCTCCGAGACCGCGCCTTCTACGCCCCCGCCCAGTCGCGCTACCGCATCTTCATCATCGACGAGGCGCACATGGTCACCACGGCGGGCTTCAACGCCCTGCTCAAGATCGTGGAGGAGCCGCCCGACCACCTCATCTTCGTGTTCGCCACCACCGAGCCCGAGAAGGTGCTGCCCACGATCCGGTCGCGCACCCATCACTACCCGTTCCGTCTCTTGGCCCCCAAGACGATGCGTGGACTGCTGGAACGCATCTGCCGCCAGGAGAACGTCGCCGTCGACGACGCGGTCTACCCGCTGGTGATCCGCGCGGGCGGAGGCTCTCCGCGCGACACCCTGTCGGTGCTCGACCAGCTGCTGGCGGGTTCCGACGGCCAGCAGGTGGCCTACTCGCGGGCACTGGCGCTGCTGGGCGCCACCGACCTGGCACTCATCGACGCCTCGGTCGACGCGCTCGCCGCCGGTGACGCCGCGGCGCTGTTCGGCGCCGTCGAGGCGCTCGTCGATGCCGGTCACGATCCCCGCCGGTTCGCCACCGACCTGCTGGAGAGATTCCGGGACCTGATCGTGCTGCAAGCGGTGCCCGACGCCGCCGCGCGTGGTGTCGTCGACGCCCCGGACGACGTCGTCGAGCGCATGCGGGAACAGGCCGCGACGCTCGGGACGGCCACCCTGACCCGCTACGCCGAGGTGGTGCACGCGGGGCTGGGCGAGATGCGGGGGGCCACCGCGCCGCGATTGCTGCTCGAGGTCGTCTGCGCCCGACTGCTGCTGCCGTCGGCCAGTGACACCGAAGCTGCTCTGCTGCAACGCATCGAGCGGCTCGAGACCCGGATGAACGTGTCGATCCCGGCGGGTGAGGCGGCCCAGGCCGCGGCCGCCGTCGAGGCGGCACCGGTCAAGCAGTTCGTGCGCCGGAGCAACGCCGTCCCCGAGGCGACGCCACCCGCACCGGCCGACGAGCGGCCCGCGCCGCCACCTCCGGTCACGGCACCTCCCGTCACGGCGCCTCCCGCGCCGGTCACCCCGCCGCCGGCACCCGTGACGCCGCCTGCGCCGGTGACCTCGCCTCCCGTCACGCAGCCGCCCGCCGCCGCGCCCCCGCCAGCCCCGGTTCAGCCTCCGGTCACGCCGGGGCAGCCGGATGCCGCCGCGGTGCGCAGCATGTGGTCGACGGTTCGGGACAAGGTGCGCGAACGCCGCCGCCCCACCGACGTGATGCTCGACGGTGCCGTCGTGCTGGCCGTCGAGGGCGACGTCCTGGTGTTGAGTCACGTGTCGGCCCCACTTGCGGCGCGGCTGAACGAGGCGCGCAACGTCGAGATCATCAGGGACGCGCTGAAGGACGCCCTCGGCGTCAACTGGACCATCCGGTGTGAGGCCGGCTCGCCGACTGCGCCCGCCCCGGCAGCTCGACCGCGTCCGGTGGTAGAGGCCCCGCCGCCGGTCGAGGAGGAGGACGAGGAGAGCATGCTCGCCCAGGCCGTCCACGAAGAGGCCGCGCCGCGTCGCGATCCGGAAGAGGTGGCGCTGGAGCTACTTCAGAGCGAGCTGGGCGCCAGGCGCATCGACGGGGCCTGACTCTTCCGGTCCGCTAGGCGCTCCACCACGTGCGCAAGGGCAATCCGCCGTCGCCACCCTTGTTGTCCAGCTTGACGGCCAGAACCTGGTGCAGCTGAACGACGTTCGTCTCGAAGCCCATCCGCGAGCCGGCCATGTAGAGGCCCCACACCTTGGCCGTCGGGAGGCCAACCTCGGCGACCGCTTCGTCCCAGTGCTCGACGAGGTTGGCGCACCAGTCGCGCAGCGTCGACGCGTAGTGATGCCGCAGGTTCTCCTCGTGCAGCACCTCCAGGCCGACGTCCTGCGCCTCGGTGATGATCCGACCGGACCCGGTGAGTTCGCCGTCTGGGAAGACGTACCGGTCGATGAAGCCGCCGGCGCCCGCCCCAGACCGGTTGTCGGGACGGGTGATGCAGTGGTTGAGGAGGAGCGCGCCGGTGCGCATCTTGGACTTGAGGAACTGAAAGTACGACGGGTAGTTGTGCACGCCGATGTGCTCGGTCAGCCCGATCGACGACACGGCGTCGAACCCGGACTCGCGCACGTCGCGGTAGTCGCCATGGCGCACCTCGGCGAGGTCGGCGAGACCTTCGTCGGCGATCGCCTTTTGCGCCCACGCCGCCTGCTCCTTGGACAACGTGACGCCGACGGCCTTGACGCCGTGGCGCGCGGCGTAGCGCACCATGCTTCCCCAGCCGCACCCCACGTCGAGCAACCGGTCGCCGGGCTGCAGGCGCAGCTTCTCGAAGACCAGCCGGTACTTGTTGTCCTGGGCCTGTTCGAGGGTCGCCTCGGCATCGGGGTAGACCGCGCAGGTGTAGGTCATCGACGGCCCAAGCACCCACTCGTAGAACGCGTTCGACACGTCGTAGTGATGGTGGATTGCCTCGGCGTCGCGAGTCTTGCTGTGCCGCAACCCCTCCGCGATGCGGCGCCAGCGCGGCAGCGCCTCCTGTGGCGGCGGCGGGATCGGCCGCAGATGCTCGAAACCGATGGACCGGACGATGTTGGCCAGCAGCCGGGCCGACGGCCGCTTGAAGTCCATCTTGTCGCCAAGGGCGCGCAGCAGATCGTAGGGATCGCCGGGGTGCACGCCGGTGGGCACCACGTCGCCGGAGACGTACGCGCGGGCCAGCCCCAGTTCACCCGGTGCAGTGGCGAGGTAGGTGGTACCGCGGGGGGTGCGCAGGTC
The DNA here is from genome assembly GCF_025823185.1 of Mycobacterium yunnanensis. Taxonomy (GTDB): domain Bacteria; phylum Actinomycetota; class Actinomycetes; order Mycobacteriales; family Mycobacteriaceae; genus Mycobacterium; species Mycobacterium yunnanensis. Next base: position 228,148 of record NZ_JACKVK010000009.1, on the reverse strand, counting down.
GAGGCCGACACGGGCGTCGGCGGGACCGGCCGAGCTGCCGTCGTAGGCGGTGAACTTCATCGCGAGATCGTCACCGGCGGTGAGTGCCTCGAGGATCTCGGCGAGGGTCAGCCTGCCTGCCGCCGATGCGGCGTCCTCTCGATAGGTCGTCATCAATGCTCTCCGCTCTTCGTGCCAGCGCTCGTGCTCATCGGTTGCATGCTCTTCGCGCAAGCGCTCATCGTCCCCGAACCGCCTTGGCATAGAGGTCGAGTAGACGTGAGTCTGGATCGTAGGTCTTCTTGACCGTGTCGTAGACCTGCCCGCCGTAGAGCTCGTCGAACTCCTCGGGGGTGTAATAGGCATCGGAGTACAGCGACTTGTGGCCGTCCAACTCGCTGACCTTCTTCTCGATGAGCCGGTTCGTCTGTCCCTCCGCCGATCCGGCGGGGACCGACGACCAAAAGCCGATGTTGACGTAAGTGCGCTGGGCCGCAATGGGATACAGCGGCCAGCCCACGTCGTCACGCAGCCTCAGGGGGCACAGCCAGATGGGTTCGATGGGCACCTCGTCGAGGAACCACTCGACGAATTCAGCGGCGCGCTCGACGGGTACCTCGACGTCTTGGACCACGCGCTCCAACGGCGGTCGGCCGTGGCGCTTTTCGATGCGGTCGGCGATGTCGAAGCGACGGTCGTAGGCGATCAGCTTCCAGTAGAAGCTGCTGCGGCGCAGCGCGCGCGGCCAGAAGCGCCGGACGGTCGGGTTCTGCGCACCGAAGGCTCGCGAGCACCAGAACCAGTCGGTGTCCCACCGCCACAGGTAGTCGTGAATCGTCAAGCGGTCGTGCTTCTCGCCAGCCGGGTGCTGAATGGAGCGGTAGTAGATCTGGCTGCCGGTGTAGTCGCTAACCGGCCCTGGCGTGGCCGTCCGCACACCGACGCACAGGTAGGACTCCTCGGCGCTGAACACCACTCCGTCGAGGTAGTCGACCGGTGTGCCGTCCCAGCCGCGGGTCTCGATGATGCGATCCATGGTGGCGATCAGGTCGGACACCGAGTGAAAACGCAGATGGCGCAGGGCGACGAACGGCTTGACCGGTTCCAGCTCGATCTTCAGTCGCACTGAATAGCCAAGCGTGCCATAGGAGTTGGGAAAGGCGTAGAAGAGATCGGAATGTGAGTCGCGGCTGGCCGTCACCACCTCGCCCGCACCGGTCAGGATGTCCATCTCCAGTACCGACTCGTGCGGAAGGCCGTTGCGGAAGGACGCCGACTCGATGCCGAGCCCCGTCACCGCGCCGCCAAGGGTGATGGTCTTCAACTGCGGTACCACCAGCGGCGACAAGCCGTGGGGGAGGGTCGCGGCGACCAGATCCTCGTACGTGCACATCCCCGCCACGTCGGCGGTGCGCGCGTCGGGGTCGACGGAGATCACGTTGGTCAGACCGGAGACGTCCAGACCCTTGGCCGTGGCCTTCTCGCGGGCACGGAAGAGATTGGAGGTGGGTTTGGCCAGACGCACCGTGGCACTGGGCTCGATCGCGCGGTAGCTCGCCAGCAGTCTCTCCACGCCTGCCGCGTGGGCCGACTGCGCTTCGGTCGCGGCAACAGTCACACACGTACGCTAGACCCCGGTCGCACCCGATGCGACTGGACCGGCCCGGGGCAAGCCCCGTTCACCCTCAGATCTAGGAGTCTTCACCGATGGGACAGGTCAGCGCCTCCAGCACTGTCTTGATCAACGCCGAGCCCGACGTCGTGTTCGCGGCGGTCGCCGACTATCAGACGGTTCGTCCGAAGATCCTCTCCTCGCACTACCGCGACTACCAGGTCCTGCAAGGCGGCCAGGGTGCGGGCACCGTCGCGACGTGGAAGCTGCAAGCCACCGAGTCGCGGGTGCGCGACGTCAAGGCCACGGTCGACGTGGCTGGTCACGCGGTCATCGAGAAGGACGCCAACTCCTCGCTGGTGACCAACTACACAGTCGCCCCGGCCGGGCCGGGCGCCTCGGTGACCGTGAAGACGTCGTGGCAGGGCGCCGGCGGCGTCAAGGGCTTCTTCGAGAAGACCTTCGCGCCGCTGGGCCTGCGCAAGATTCAGGCCGAGGTGCTGGACAACCTCAAGAAGCAGGTCGAGTCGGGCAGCTAGGCCACGGCCCGCGCCGGGCGCGTCCCCAAGAAGCTGACGATGCCGCGCACCACGGCGTCGGCGTACTTCTGCCGCCCGTCGGGGCTCTCGATCAGCGCGCAGTCGGCGGGGTTCTTCATGTTGCCCATCTCCACGAGGATCGACGGGTACTGAGCCAAGTTCAGACCGGTGAGATCGGATCGCCCATAGAGTCCGCCCTGGCCGATGTAGTTGGCGGGCATCAGCCCGGACGCCTGAAGCTGCGCGTTCATCACCTGTGCGAACTGGACCGACGGGCCCGCCTGCACCTGGTTGAGCGGCGGCGACGAGTAGTTGACGTGGTACCCCCGCCCCGTGGGTGGTCCTCCGTCGGCGTGGATCGACACGATGGCGTCCGGCTTGAGGGCATTGGCCATGGCGGCCCGCTCGTCGACGCAGGGTGCGACGCTGGAGTCGTCGCCGCGGGACATCGCGGTCCGCACGCCGAGCTGCGTCAACAGCGCCCGGATGCGCAGCACCGTCTCCCAGTTGAAGGTGTGCTCGGGGTAGCCGTCGTCGGTCGTCGTCCCGCTGGTCTGGCAGTCCTTCGTGCCGCCGCGGCCCGTCGGGACCTGCTTGGTCAGCGACGCGTCGTTGGCACCGTTGTGACCGGGGTCGAGGAAGACGATCATCCCCGCGACGCTGGACGGAGCGGCCGCCGCGGAGGGAGAGGTCAGCGACGCAACGAGGAGGCCGACGACGAGGGCTGCGCCGACACGCAGGCAGACAGGTACGTGCACGTCGGCCAAGGTAGTTCGCGGGACGACTAGTCTTGGGGGACGAATCGCCACCCGAGGACGATGGCAATCAAGTCGAGACCCAACTGCTACCCACTCGATTCCCGACACGAAGGGGTCCCACCGAATGCAACCCGGCCAACCGCCTGACATGTCGGCGCTGCTCGCGCAGGCCCAGCAGATGCAGCAGCAGTTGATGCAGGCTCAGGAGGCCCTCGCCGTCGCCGAGGTGCACGGTCAGGCCGGTGGCGGTCTGGTGCAGGTGACGATGAAGGGCAGCGGTGAGGTGACCGGCGTGGCGATCGACCCGAAGGTCGTCGACCCCGAGGACGTCGAGACGCTGCAGGACCTGGTCGTCGGGGCCATCAGGGATGCTGCCCAGCAGGTGTCGATGATGGCGCAGAGCAAGCTCGGACCGCTCGCCGGTGGACTCGGCGGTCTAGAACTGCCTGGTTTCTGACTTGTATCCCCATGTTTGAGGGCCCGGTCCAGGACCTGATCGACGAGCTGGGCAAGCTGCCCGGCATCGGGCCCAAGAGTGCGCAGCGCATCGCCTTTCACCTGCTGTCGGTCGAGCCCCCCGACATCGACCGGTTGACCGCCGTGCTGGCGAAAGTGCGTGACGGCGTGCAGTTCTGCTCGGTGTGCGGGAACGTCTCCGACGCCGAGCGCTGCCGCATCTGCGCGGATTCGCGGCGGGACGCCTCGCTGGTGTGCGTGGTCGAAGAACCCAAGGACGTCGCGGCCGTCGAACGCACCCGCGAGTTTCGTGGGCGCTACCACGTGCTGGGCGGTGCGCTCGATCCGCTGTCGGGCATTGGCCCGGAGCAATTGCGAATTCGAGAGCTGCTCAACAGGATTGGCGAGCGAGTCGACGGCGTGGACGTCGCCGAGGTGATCATCGCGACCGACCCCAACACCGAGGGCGAGGCCACGGCGACCTACCTGGTGCGCATGCTGCGCGACATCCCCGGGCTCACGGTCACCCGCATCGCCTCCGGGCTGCCGATGGGTGGCGACCTAGAATTCGCCGATGAGCTCACCCTGGGACGCGCTCTGACCGGCCGCCGGGCGATGGCTTAAGTTGACGAGCATGCCTGAGGATGAGTTCAAGGTCGAGGTCGAGCTCGGCGACGAGGCCCACCACCTGTCGTTCTGGGATCGGCTGCGGTCCCTCGACGTGGACGACGTGGCCCGCCAACGGCTGGGCAGCCGGGTGACGGTGACGCGCGACGGCAACCGCATTCAGCTGTACACGCACAGCTTGCAGGACGCCAGGGAGGCCGAACGCACCACCCGCGAACTCGTCCGGGCCGACGACATCACCGCCGAGTACACGGTGACGCGCTGGGACGCCGACACGCAGGAGTGGGTTGACCCGGGTGACGGGCATGCGGTGTCCGACGACGCGCCGGACGTGCCCGTGCCCGACCCGAGCTACGTGATCCTCGAGGCGTACAAGCCGGAGTTCCTGCGCGACTTGGGGTTGTAGGGGTTGTAGGGCTTGTTGGGGCTTCCCGCGGTCGCCTGCCCCGGCGAGACATCATCGTCGGCGACGACACGCCGGTGCAGGCCGCCATGGTTGATGCCTCGCGAAGGTGTCGGTGGGCGCTGCCAAGGTTCGCCAATGACGGCGATCTTCTCGGGAAGTCGGGCGATGGTCAGCGGACAACTGACCCGCCACCAGCTCAGGACCCGATTCGAAGCAGTTCACCCCGACGTCTACGTTGCGGAGTTCGCGGAGCTGACGCTCGCGGATCGGGCGCGGGCCGCGCAGCTGTGGTCGAAGGGCCGCGGCGTGGTGGCGGGCGTGGCGGCATCGGCGCTGCACGGCGCACGCTGGGTCGACGACGACACCCCCGTCGAGCTGATCTGGCGTAACCAGCACGCGCCCCGCGGGGTGATCACCCGAAACGAACGCATCCGTGACGACGAGGTGACGACGGTCGACGGTGTCACCCTCACGACGACGGCTCGCACCGCGTTGGATCTCGGCACGCATCTCGACCGCGACGACGCGGTGACCCGCCTCGACGCCCTCGCCCACGCGACCGGGATTTCGGCGGCCGATGTCGAGCCGCTCCTGGTTCGCCACCGTGGCGCCCGCGGGGTGCGGCGGGCACGCGACGCGATCGCCCTGATGGACGCCGGCGGCACGTCGCCGAAGGAGACCTGGTTGCGGCTCTTGGTGTTGGACGCCGGACTTCCGATTCCACGACCGCAGTTGATGGTCCACAACGGCGACCATTACCCGCTTGCCTACCTCGATCTTGGTTGGGAGAGATATCGGGTGGCCGCGGAGTACGACGGCGACCAGCACCGTAAGGACCGCAAGCAGTATCTGAAGGACATCAGCCGCCTGCGGATGCTCGAACGACTGGGCTGGACGGTGGTCAGAGTGGTCGCCGAAGACCACCCGCTCGACGTCCTCGGACGCATTCGGACGGCGCTAACCGATCGCGGCTACCGCGAGGCATAAGCCGTGGCGGCGACACGCCGGGCCCGGGCGCCGACGTTTATGTCTCGCGCAGAAGGGGTCTTGTCGGGCGAGCTCTCTCGGGTGTGGCGGCCCTAGGCGCGGCGGGGGGCGGCGAGGCGTTCGCGGCGCAGCTGCTCGACCTCGGCGAGGTGAATCGGCGCCAAGTCGCCCACCACCTTCGACAGCAGGTGATCGGCCAGTTGCGGGTTGCGCGCCAGGCACGGCCCATGCAGATAGGTCGCAACGATGCTGCCCTGCGTGACGCCGTCGAACCCGTCGCCGTCCCGATTGCCCGCCCCGCTGATCACCTTGGCCAGCGGTGTGGCATCGCGGCCCAACACCGTTCCGCCGCGGTGGTTCTCGAAGCCCGTCAAGCGTTGGTCCAGTCCGGCCACCAGTGGTTGTGACACCACTTCGCCGATGGTCCTGGCGGGCTGCGGGGACGTGGTCACGTCGAGCACGCCGACACCGTCGACCCGCTCACCGGAGGAGGTCTCGTACCAGTGCCCGAGGACCTGGATCGCCGCGCAGATCGCCAGGACCGGCGCGCCGCGTTCGACCGCCCGCTGCAGCCCGGGGTACTGGATCAGGTGCTTGGTGGCCAGGCGCTGCGCGTAGTCCTCCGCCCCGCCGAGGGTATAGAGGTCGAGGGATTCCGGCACCGGGTCTGCGAGCGTGATCTCGACGACTTCGGCGTCGAACCCCCTGTGCCGCAATCTTTCTCGCAGCACGACGGCATTGCCACCGTCGCCGTAGGTGCCCATCACGTCGGGCAGCACCAGCCCGATCCGAACGGTGGATTCACTCACGAGGCAACCGCCGGTTGAGTTGAAGGAACGCGGTGTAGTTGGCGACCACCTCGACATGCCCGGGTGGGCACGACGCGATGGCCGCCACGGTGTCGTGAACCAGCGTGTGCTCGACGCCCGCGTACCCGAGGCGAACGGCGAGATCGGTGCCGCGCTCACCGGCCGCCACGACCGTGGTCTGATCGAAGTGCTCGAACCGCACGTCCCACAGCCACGACAGGTCCTCGCCGTCGGGGACCTGGCCGTTGACCGCGATGACCACACCGGCCCCGCGGTCGTCGACCATCGACAGCGCTTCCTGCCAGCCCGCCGGGTTCTTCGCGAGCAACACGCGCACCGTGTGTTCGCCCAGCCGAACGGTGCGGTAGCGACCGGCGACCTCGTCGACCGACGACACCGCCGCGACGGCCTTGGCGGGATCGGCGCCGAGGGCGACGGCGGCCGCGATTGCCTGCGTGGCGTTGCCTCGGTTGACCGCGCCGGGCAGCGCCAGCGTCATCGGCAACACCAGGCCGTCCGGCCCGTAGACGTTCTCGTCGTCGTACCACCACTGCGGTGTGGGTCGCGCGAAGTCGCACCCCGTGGAGTACCAGTGCGATTCCTCACGCACGATGACCTCGCCGCTGCGGGGGCAACTCACCGAATCGTTGGCCCACGTTCCGCCCGCGGCCACCCACACCACGTTGGGGCTGTCGTAGGCCGCCGAGGACATCAGCACGTCGTCGCAATTGGCCACGACGACGGCGTCGGGGTGCCGCGCCAGGCCGCCCCGCAGCGTCCGCTCGATGTGGTTGATCTCACCGACGCGGTCGAGCTGGTCGCGCGACAAATTGAGCAGGACCACCACCGCGGCGGGCACCGCGTCCATCACGTGCGGCACGTGCATCTCGTCGACCTCGAGCGCGGCGAGCGTCGCGGTGCGGTCGGCGGCCAGGGCCGCGATCAGTCCGGCGTCCATGTTGGCGCCTTCGGCGTTGGTGGCGACGGGGCCCATCGTGGCGAGGGCGGCGGCGGTCATCCTGGTGGTGGTGGACTTGCCGTTCGTGCCGGTCACGACGACGGCGCTGCGGCCAGCGCCGAGCTGGCCGAGGATCGACTTGTCCAGGGCCATCGACACCAGGCCGCCGATCATGGCCCCGGCGCCACGCCCCGTCACCCGCGACGCCCAGCGGGCGGCCGACCCGGCACCGAGCGCGATACGACCCCGAGTGGTGACCATCCCCGGCAGTCTAAGAGGGCCAAAGTCGGCTGGCGACACGCGGCGTCTCGAGGTGTCCTTGTCGGGGTCGCGTGCCATCCTCGAAACGTGAGCCACCAGTTCGGCCGACCGGCCTGCGAGCCCGGAGCGGGCTGGGCCGTGGTCGACGTCGAGACGACGGGTTTTCATCCGCGTCAGGCGCGCGTCGTCAGCGTGGCCGCGCTGGCGGTCGGGGACGACGGGAACGTCGAGGGCAGTTTCGCGAGCCTGCTCAACCCGGGGGTGGATCCGGGGCCCACGCACGTCCACGGGCTGACCACCGAGATGCTGCAGGGCCAGCCGACCTTCGCCGAGGTCGTCGGCCGGCTCAACGACGTGCTCGAGGGTCGCACGCTCGTGGCGCACAACGTCGGGTTCGACTACTCGTTCCTGGCCAACGAGGCCGAACTCGCCGGCGCCGTGCTGCCGGTCGACACCGTGATGTGCACCGTCGAACTTGCCCGCAGGCTGAAGCTCGGCGTCGACAACCTGCGGCTGGAGACCCTGGCCGCGCACTGGGGCGTCACCCAGATGCGCCCTCACGACGCGCTCGACGACGCCACCGTGCTCGCCCAGATCCTCAAGCCCTCGCTCGCGGGTGCCCGCGACCGCAACGCGTGGCTGCCGATCCGGCCGGTGGCGCGCCGCACCTGGCCGAACGGCCAGACCACCCACGACGAGCTGCTGCCGCTGCGCACCCTGGCCGCGCGTCTGCCTGGCGACTTCCAGAACCCCGGCCGGTTCGTGGCGGGCCGGCCGCTGGTGCAGGGCATGCGGGTGGCGCTGTCGGCCGAGGTAACGCACACCTATGAGGAACTCATCGAGCGCATGCTGCATGTCGGGCTGTCCTACGCCGACATCGTCGACCAGCAGACGTCGCTGGTGGTCTGCGACGACGCCGATCCCGACCAGGGCCGCGGCTATCAGGCCCGGGAGATGGGCGTCCCGCTGGTCGACGACGCCACGTTCAGCGCGCTGCTGGAACGCGTCGTCGGGGGCACCGCCGTCGAGCAGTTCACCGACACCACGTTGCGTGGCGACCAGTTCGCGCTGTTCTGAGTCGACCGCTCAGTCCCGCGAGGCCCGGTTCACCGCCGAGACGACCGCACGCAACGAGGCCGTCGTGATCGACGTGGCAATACCGACCCCCCACACCGTCTTGCCGCCGACTGACGCCTCCACGTACGCCGCAGCCTGGGCTTCCTCTCCGGCCGACAGTGCGTGCTCGGAGTAGTCGAGCACGCTGACGTCGAACCCGACGGCGCAGATCGCGTCGACGAACGCGGCCAGCGGTCCGTTGCCTGCGCCGACGATCTCGCGCTCCTCGCCGTGCACCTTCACCGTCGCGGTGATGGTGTCGGTGCCGCCGTCTTCCTCGGCCGCGTCGACCTTCTGCCGGATGCGCTCCAGCGGCCTGATCGGCGCCAGGTACTCCTCGGCGAAGACGTCCCACATCTCCTTGGGTGACACTTCGCCGCCCTCGCCGTCGGTGATCTTCTGGATCGCCTGGCTGAACTCGATCTGCAGTCGGCGCGGCAGGGCCAGACCGTGGTCGGCCTTCATGATGTAGGCGACGCCGCCCTTGCCGGACTGTGAGTTGACGCGGATGACGGCCTCGTAGGTACGTCCGACGTCCTTGGGGTCGATGGGCAGATACGGCACCTGCCAGAGGATCTCGGAAACATCTGAGTCGACGTCGTCCGCTTGTTTCTTCATCGCGTCCAGGCCCTTGTTGATGGCGTCCTGGTGGCTGCCCGAGAAAGCCGTGTAGACCAGGTCGCCGCCGTAGGGATGCCGCTCGTGCACCGGCAGCTGGTTGCAGTACTCGACGGTGCGGCGGATCTCGTCGATGTTGGAGAAGTCGATCTGCGGGTCGACGCCGCGGCTGAACATGTTCAGCCCGAGGGTTACCAGGCAGACGTTGCCGGTGCGTTCACCGTTGCCGAACAGGCAGCCCTCGATGCGGTCGGCGCCGGCCTGGTAGCCCAATTCGGCTGCGGCGACGGCGGTTCCGCGATCGTTGTGCGGGTGCAGGGACAGGATGATCGAGTCCCGGCGAGCCAGGTTGCGGCTCATCCACTCGATCGAGTCGGCGTAGACGTTCGGGGTCGCCATCTCGACGGTGGCGGGCAGGTTGACGATCAGCGGAGCGTCGGGGGTGGCACCGACGATCTCGGAGACCGCGTCGCAGACGTCCTTGGCGTACTCCAGTTCCGTGCCCGTGTACGACTCGGGGGAGTACTCGAAACGCCATTGTGTACCAGGGTGTTTCGCCGCCTCGGCGACGCACATCTTGGCGCCGTCGGTGGCGATCTTCTTGACGGCCTCGCGGTCGGCGCGGAACACCACGCGGCGCTGCAGGATCGACGTCGAGTTGTAGAAGTGCACGATTGCCCTGGGGGCGCCCGCGCAGGCCTCGAACGTCCGCTCGATCAGTTCGGCCCGGCACTGCGTCAGCACCTGAATGGTGACGTCGTCGGGAATGGCACCGTCGGTGATGATTTCGCGGACGAAGTCGTAGTCGGTCTGGCTGGCCGACGGGAAGCCGACCTCGATCTCCTTGTAGCCCATGCGGACCAGCAGGTCGAACATGCGCCGCTTGCGTTCCGGGCTCATCGGGTCGATCAGGGCCTGGTTGCCGTCACGCAGGTCGACGGCGCACCACATGGGCGCGACGTCGACGACCTTGTCGGGCCACGTGCGGTCGAAGGGAACGCCCACTGTGCCCGGTCCCGGGCTCCCGCCCGGGACCTCATCGGCGAACGGCCGGTACCGGTTCACCGGCATGGACGTGCGGCGCTGGGTGTTCCACGCGGGCTGGCCGGGATTTCGGTCGCCGGCGGGGGTGGTGATCGTGCGCGCAGAGGTGTAGGCGTCGATCGAATGGGGGTTGGGGTTGTTCACGGTTCTCGCTCCGGTTGGTGTCTGGAAAGGATTCAGACCGGCGCATCGAGACGACCCGCGACGGGAAGCCAGTCTGGATCAGACCCCGCCGCGGCGTCCGAGAAGGAGCGACCGCTGCACGTGGGACACCCTACTCCGCGGGTGCCCATCTCCAAAACAGTGGCGTGAACCTGGGAGGCCGGCTCGGCAGCTCGACCAGGTCGAAGTGGGTCCCGACCGGCGCGGGGCGAATCGCGCCGGTCGGGACCGGTCTTCTAGAGGGTTTGCAGCTCGTAGGCCGCGTCGCGGTGCAGCTTCGCGTCGATGCCACTCTCTTCGTCCTCGGGCGAGATGCGGATGCCCATCGTCTTCTTGATCGCGTACGCGATGACGAAGGCGACCACGAAGGAGTAGGCCATGACGGCACCCGCGGCGATGCACTGCTTCCAGAGCTGGCTCAGACCGCCGCCGTAGAAGAGGCCGTTGGTGGCGTTGGGCATGCTGTCGCTGGCGAACAGGCCGATCAGCACGGTGCCGATGACGCCGCCGACGAGGTGCACGCCGACCACGTCGAGCGAGTCGTCGTAGCCGAATCGCTCCTTGAGGCCGACGGCGTACACGCAGACGGCGCCGGCGATCGCACCAACCGCGATGGCGCCGACGGGAGTGACCGCACCGCAGGCGGGGGTGATGGCGACCAGGCCGGTGATGGCGCCGGACGCCGCGCCGACGCCGGTGACGTGCCCGTCCTTGATCTTCTCCACGGCCAGCCACGCCAGGGTGGCGGCGCACGTCGCGACGAACGTGGTGACCATGACGATGGCGGCCGAGTTGCCGGCGGCCAGTGCCGAACCGCCGTTGAACGCATACCAGCCGGCCCACAGCAGGCCCGCGCCGAGCAGCGTCAACGGGACGTTGTGCGGCTTGCGTAGCTGACCGAACATGGCGGACTTGCCGAGCACGATCGCCACCGCGAGCGCGGCGGCGCCGGCGTTGATGTGCACGGCCGTACCGCCGGCGAAGTCGATTGCCTTGAGGCTGTTGGCGATCCAGCCGCCGACGGAGTCCTTGGTGACCACGCCGTCGAAGGCGAACACCCAGTGCGCGACGGGGAAGTACACCAGCACCGCCCAGAACACGGCGAACACCATCCATGCGCCGAACTTCATCCGGTCGGCGACCGCACCGGAGATCAGGGCGACGGTGATGGCGGCGAACAGCGCCTGAAAGAGCGCGAACAAGCTCACCTGCAAACCGGAGATGGTGGTCTGCGACTCCAGTAGGTCCTTCATCCCGGCGAATTCGGTGAAGCTGCCGACGAAGCCGCCGTAGCTGGTGCCGAAGACCATGGAGAACCCGAACAGCACCCAGAGGACACCGACGACGGCCACGGCACCGAAGGTCATCATCATCATGTTTGTCGAGCTCTTCACCGAGACCATGCCGCCGTAGAACAGCGCCAGTCCGGGAATCATCAGCGTCAGGCCGATGATGCAACACAGCATGAATGCCGTGGTGCCGGTGTCAACTACGTCCATCGGTACCGTCTCCATCAGTGCTGGGGCCTCCTCGAGGCCGATCACTGGCAGTGAACGATGTTTCTGTTACGTGGACTTACCTGTGAGGTTTCGCGCACGTTAAACGTCCTCGGCGAAACCTGTGCCAGCATCGAGACGTGAAACGCGTGAGGCCGTTGACCACGGTCGTGGTGCTGGTGGCAATCCTCATCGGTACCGGCGTCTGGTGGGTCTTCTTCCGCGGACCGTCCTCCTCGGACTGCGCGCCGGTGCGAGAGCTGCTGTCGTTCAACAAGACTCAGATCGAGCGCCTCAACGCCAAGACCCACGAGCCTGAGCCGGGGTCCTACGGTTCGGAGACCCTACCCAGCGAGCTGGACTACCGGGATTGGACCGACGGGCTGGCCGACCGCGCGTCGAAGGTGTCCAACCCCGACCTGGCGGCGCCGGCGCGCGACATGGCGCAGACCGCGGATCGACTGGTGCGGGCCCGCCTGGACTACGACGCGCAGGCGGCCCGGACGGCGCCGGGGGCGGCCGCACCCGCCTCGGCAATGGTGGTCAAGGCCTTCAACGACCAATTCGAAGGTCAGGTCAGGGGACTGCTGCAGACGTGCCCGCTGTGAACGCGGTGCCCCACCGGCCGGCGAACGCCACCTCCTCCAGCGGCATCCGCCTTCGGGGTGCGGAGTCTCGCTCGACGATCGCCGGATCGGCCGTCGAGTAGTCGCCGAGGGTTCCCACAGCCAGCACCGCAACCGGTCTGACCTCGTCGGGGACGTCGAAGGCGGCGCGTGCCGCGTCGGCGTCGAACCCGGCCATCGGATGGACGACGAGCCCCCGTGCGACGGCCTCCACGCTGGCGTTGGCGATCGCGGCTCCCGCGTCGACGCCGGCGTACAGCGCGGTGTTCTCGTCGGGACCCTCGTCGGCGCACACCAGCAGGAGCGCGCTGGCGGCAGTCGCGTAGGAGTTGCCGCGCTTCAGCGTCCCCACCAGCGCCTCGAACGTCTCGTCCCCACGCACGCCCACCACGAAGCGGACGGGTTGGCGGCCTCCCCAGGTCGCGGCCCAGCGCGCAGCCTCCAGGATCGCCGTCAGCTGTTCCCCGTCCAGCGTCGCCTCGGGGTCGAACGCCCGGGGACTCCAGCGCGCGGCGATCGGCTGGTGGATCGGGACGCGGGTGTCGGCCAGTCTGTCGGTCACGCGTCCGACGGTACCGCCGGGCGGCAGGAGTTGGTCCAACGGGAAAACCGGGTGCGCAGACCCCTTATCATTCATGGGACTCACGCGTGAACGGAAAGGCGAACAGTGGCGCTCGTCGTACAGAAGTACGGCGGATCCTCGGTGTCGGACGCCGACCGGATTCGTCGCGTGGCCGAGCGCATCGTCGAGACCAAGAAGGCGGGCAACGACGTGGTCGTCGTCGTCTCGGCCATGGGCGACACCACTGATGACCTGCTCGACCTGGCCCGGCAGGTCAACCCGGCGCCACCCCCGCGCGAGATGGACATGCTGCTGACCTCCGGTGAGCGCATCTCCAACGCGCTGGTGGCGATGGCGATCTCCTCACTTGGCGCCGAGGCACGATCCTTCACCGGTTCGCAGGCCGGCGTCATCACCACCGGCACGCACGGCAACGCCAAGATCATCGACGTCACGCCCGGGCGGCTGCGCAGTGCGCTCGACGAGGGCCTCATCGTCCTGGTCGCCGGCTTCCAGGGCGTCAGCCAGGACAGCAAGGACGTGACCACGCTCGGCCGGGGCGGGTCCGACACCACCGCGGTCGCGCTGGCCGCCGCCCTGAACGCCGACGTCTGCGAGATCTACACCGACGTGGACGGCATCTTCACCGCCGACCCGCGCATCGTGCCCAACGCGCGGCACCTCGCGAGCGTCAGCTTCGAGGAAATGCTCGAGATGGCCGCCTGCGGGGCGAAGGTGCTCATGCTGCGGTGCGTGGAATACGCCCGACGCTATGACGTTCCGATACACGTCAGGTCGTCGTACTCAGACAAGGCGGGCACGCTCGTCAAAGGATCGATGGAGGACATCCCGATGGAAGACGCCATCCTCACCGGAGTCGCCCACGACCGCGGCGAGGCCAAGGTGACGGTCGTCGGCCTGCCCGACGTACCCGGCTACGCCGCCAAGGTGTTCCGCGCCGTCGCCGACGCCGACGTCAACATCGACATGGTCTTGCAGAACATCAGCAAGATCGAAGACGGCAAGACCGACATCACCTTCACCTGCGCCAGGGACAACGGTCCGGCGGCGGTGGAGAAGTTGACCTCGCTGCAGGGCGAGATCGGTTTCACCTCCGTGCTGTACGACGACCACATCGGCAAGGTGTCCCTCATCGGTGCCGGCATGCGCAGCCATCCGGGCGTCACCGCGACCTTCTGCGAAGCACTCGCCGCCGTCGGGGTGAACATCGACCTCATCTCGACGTCGGAGATTCGAATCTCGGTGCTGGTCAAGGACACCGAGCTCGACAAGGCCGTGATGGCGTTGCACGAGGCGTTCAACCTCGGTGGCGACGAAGAGGCCGTGGTGTACGCGGGAAGTGGGATTTAGAGATGGTGTCCATCGGTGTGGTAGGCGCGACCGGACAGGTCGGCCAGGTGATGCGAAAGCTGCTGGAGGAGCGCGACTTTCCAGCGAGCTCGGTACGGTTCTTCGCGTCGTCGCGCTCGCAGGGCAAGAAGCTGACCTTCCGAGGTCAGGAGATCGAGGTCGAGGACGCCGAGACCGCCGATCCGACGGGACTCGACATCGCGTTGTTCTCCGCCGGCGCCACCATGTCTCGCGTTCAGGCGCCCAGGTTCGCCGCGGCCGGCGCCGTCGTCGTCGACAACTCCTCGGCGTGGCGCAAGGATCCCGAGGTTCCGCTGGTGGTGAGCGAAGTGAACTTCGACCGCGACGCCAACGATCGTCCCAAGGGCATCATCGCCAACCCGAACTGCACCACCATGGCCGCGATGCCGGTGCTCAAGGTGCTGCACGACGAGGCCGGGCTGGTGCGGATGATCACCTCGACCTATCAGGCCGTCTCCGGTAGTGGACTGGCCGGCGTGGAGGAACTCTTCGGACAGGCGAGCGCCGTGGTCGACGACAGCGAGCAGCTGGTCCACGACGGATCGGCGCTGACGTTCCCCGCTCCGAACAAGTACGTCGCACCCATCGCCTTCAACGTGGTGCCGCTGGCCGGCTCCCTCGTCGACGACGGGTCGGGGGAGACCGACGAGGATCAGAAGCTTCGGTTCGAGAGCCGCAAGATCCTTGGCATCCCGGACCTGTTGGTCAGTGGCACGTGCGTGCGCGTGCCGGTCTACACCGGGCACTCGCTGTCGATCAACGCCGAGTTCGCACGGCCGCTGTCACCGGATCGAGCCAGGGAACTGCTGGCGTCCGCGCCGGGCGTGAAGCTGGTCGACGTGCCGACGCCCCTGGCCGCCGCGGGCGCCGACGACTCCTTGGTCGGGCGTATCCGTCAAGATCCGGGTGCCCCCGACGGGCGTGGCCTTGCGCTGTTCGTCTCCGGAGACAACCTCCGAAAGGGTGCCGCGCTCAACACCATTCAGATCGCCGAGCTCCTCGCCGCCTCGCTGTGATCCGGGCGGTGGCCGCGGCGCTGCTATGCGCCGCGCTGCTGCCGCCCCCGCTGGCCGCTGCCGACCCGCCTGCGCCCGCGCCGCGGCCGGTGCTGCCGCCGCTGGCACCCGGTCAGGTCGTGCGCATTGGTGCGGTGGCCGGAACCGGCACGCCGACAAGGGATTACGGGATAGGCGCCACGGATCTCTGCGAGTTCATGGAGTTTCCCAGCGGAGTGCTGCAGGTGTGCGGGGACAGTTTCGCCGGACAGGGCGTGGCGTTCGGGCGGCACTTCTCGCCAATCGCCCTGCACGTCGACCTCGACTCGGTCGACGATCCGACCGGCGTGCGCTACTACGGCGTCACCGGCACTGACACGCCCCTGCTCGCCGACCCCACCCCGCCGGGGTCCTCACAGCTCCCGGCGGGGGTCGTCACGGTCAACCGGGAGAACTACCTGCTGGTGACCACCACGACGAACCTGGTGCCGTCGTCCTCGCGACTTGTCAAAGCCACGCCCTACCAAGGGAATTGGGCCACGGTGCCGGGCTCCGCGCGCCCGGCGACCTACGCTGGCGGCAGGCAGTCGCAAATCAGTGGTTACTACGACCCGATTCCGACGCCGGACTCACCGAGCGGGTGGGTGTACGTCGTCGCCAACGACTTCGACCGCAGCGAGCCCGTCGAGCTCTACCGGGCGACGCCGCAGTCCTTCCCCAACCGGTCCAGCTGGCAGGCGTGGTCCGGTGCGGGGACGTGGGGCAAGACACCCGCGCCGTTGTGGGGCGACCGCGTAGGGGAGATGAGCATCCGCCAGGTCGACGGCAAGGCGGTGCTGTCCTACTTCAACGCCAGCACCGGCAACATGGAGGTACGCGTGGCCAACGATCCGACCGGGCTCGGCAGTGCGCCGGTCACGACGGTCGTCCTCGCCGGCGAGTGGCCCGAGGAAGCCGACGACTTGCCTCCGCCCGAGGACAACCGCTTGGCCCAACCCTATGGCGGCTACCTTTCGCCAGGGTCGACGCTCGACGAGCTGCGCGTGTTCGTCAGCCAATGGAACACGTTGCCGCAGGCCGACAACGCCCCGTATCGCGTGATCCAATACGCGGTGAACCCGCTGAAGTCCTAGGCGGACTACGTCTCGTCGGCCACCTGGTGGCGATCCTGGTGACCCGCCGGGGCCTCGGGATCGATCGTCGGATCGTCGAGTTGGTCCTGCATCTCGCGCTGCTCCTCGGTGGCCTCGGTGGCGTCCACGGGGTTGGCGGGTGCGTCGGATCCTGGTTCCATGCCGTAGGTGGTTGCCCAATCGGCATGGCGCAAACCTGCCGCACAGTGGATTCACGAGGGAACACGGCCGTAGGTGGTGGCGCAGTCCCGGATGCGACGACGATCATTGAGGCATGAGCCAACCACTCGACTATCCCGGTGACGCACCGACCGGCCCGCACACGGCGGTCCTTCCGGACGGCCACTATCAGCAGGCCCCACAGGGCGTTGCCTACCCGTCCTTCGCGCCACCTGGTGCCGGCGTGCAGCAGATGCCTCCGGCCAAGCCCAACCGGCTGAACAAGGTGGCGGCGTGGATCGGCATCGCCGCCGGGTCGCTCGTCATCGTTGCCGTGCTGTTCGGTTCCGGGTTCTACCTTGGTCGCGAGACAGCCCCTCAGGTGCCCGGTGCCGCGTCGGGCGGCGTAGACCAGGGCGGCCCGATGATCGTGCCGATGCCGCGCGGCCAGTTCGAGCGGCCCGAACCCGGGCCTGGGATCGTCATCCCCAACGGGCCGACGTTCCAACTGCCGAACATCTTCCCGCAGTTCCCGATGTCGCCTCAGTCGCCGACGACGCAGGTGCCCGGTCAGCCGCCACGGTGATGCTCATAGCGTCTTCACACGCGTTTCATCGGCAATGCATCATGATCGCGATCACGATCGTCTGATGAGGGAAACAGAGTCGTCATCCGAGGGCGCCACGGGTCCCGTCCAGACCCCGGCCACCGCCGCACCCGTCGTCGTTCGTGACCAGGACGTACACGAGAGAGAGGTTCGCGACCGAGACCTCGACGACCGGCCCCGCCGCAGCAGGCTCACCACCGTTGCCGCGTGGGTCGGCATCGTCGCCGGGACCGTCTTCGTCGTCGCGGTCGTCTTCTTCTCCGGGTTCGTGATCGGGGCGAGCGTCGGCGGTGGCCACGGCCACCACCACGGTGACCACCACAGCCGAATGGACGACCGCGAGGGCGGTGGACCACGACACGGTGAATTCGGCCCCGTCGGCCCCGTCGGCCCCGTCGGCCCCGGCGGTCCCGGCGGTCCCGGTGGCTTTGGCGGTCCCGGTGGCCCCGGCCCTGGCTTCCAAGGCGGACCAGGCTTCCAGGGCGGTCCCGGCGGGCCCGGTGGTGGCGGTCAGGGCCAAGGTCCGGGTTTCGTTCCACCGACGCAGCCCAGTCGATAGCCTCGATCGCGGGCGACGAGTGTGCCCGGCGCGTCGTGGGTATACCAGCGGCGTGGTGCGTGAAGAAGATGCGGCCCAGCCCCGAGTGGCCGCAGCGCCCCGAGGATGGATGGGTACATGACCGAGAAGATCGCAACCACGGACGGCGGCGCGCCGATCCCCAGCGTCGAGCACTCGCTCACGGTTGGGCCCGACGGGCCGATCCTGCTTCAGGATCACTACCTGATCGAGCAGATGGCCAACTTCAACCGCGAGCGCATCCCGGAGCGGCAGCCACATGCCAAGGGCGGCGGCGCATTTGGTCACTTCGAGGTGACCAACGACGTCAGTCAGTTCACCAAGGCGGCGGTCTTTCAGCCCGGCGCGAAGACCGAGACGGTGATGCGGTTCTCCACCGTCGCGGGTGAGCGCGGGAGCCCAGACACCTGGCGTGACCCGCGCGGGTTCTCGTTGAAGCTGTACACGACCGAGGGCAACCTCGACATCGTCGGCAACAACACCCCGGTGTTCTTCATCCGCGACCCCATGAAGTTCCAGAACTTCATTCGCAGCCAGAAGAGGATGGCCGCCAACAATCTTCGCGATCACCACATGCAATGGGACTTCTGGACGCTGTCCCCGGAATCGGCACACCAGGTGACCTGGTTGATGGGCGACCGCGGCATCCCCAAGACCTGGCGGCACATGAACGGGTACTCCAGCCACACCTACAGCTGGGTCAACGCCAACGACGAGCTGTTCTGGGTGAAGTACCACTTCAAGACCGACCAGGGCATCGAATTCCTCACCCAGGACGAGGGCGACCGGCTGGCTGGCGCGGACGGCGACTACCACCAGCGGGATCTGTTCACTTCGATCGAGGCGGGCGACCACCCGAGTTGGACGCTGAAGATGCAGATCATGCCGTTCGAGGACGCCAAGACCTACCGGTACAACCCGTTCGATTTGACCAAGGTGTGGCCGCACTCGGACTACCCCTTGATCGACGTGGGGAAGTTGACGCTGGACCGCAACGTGGTGGACTACCACGCGCAGATCGAGCAGGCGGCGTTCGAGCCGAACAACATCGTGCCGGGGACGGGCTTGTCCCCTGACAAGATGCTGCTGGCCCGGGGGTTCTCGTACTCCGACGCGCACCGCGCGCGACTTGGCGTGAACTACAAGCAGATTCCGGTCAACGAGCCCAAGACCGAGGTCAACGCGTACTCCAAGGACGGCGCCATGCGGATCAAGCTGGCCACCGATCCGGTCTACGCGCCGAACTCCATGGGTGGACCAGTCGCCGATCCCAAGCGGGCGGCCGAGGTGCACTGGGCCTCCGACGGTGACATGGTTCGCACGGCGTACGCGCTACGGCCCGAGGACGACGACTGGGGTCAGGCCGGCACGCTGGTGCGGGAGGTGCTCGACGACGCCGCCCGAGAACGCCTGGTGAGCAACATCGTCGGCCACGTGCTCGACGGGGTGAAGGAGCCCGTTCTGTCGCGGGTCTTCGAGTATTGGACCAACATCGACTCCGAGATCGGCAAGAAGGTCGAGGAGGGCGTGCGCGCCGGCGACGGCTAGATCCTCAATCGACTGTGAATCTGGCGGCACATCACTCAGGTGGTGTGCCGCCAGTGTCACATTCGGGACGCGACACGCCGGTGTGAATCCCAAAGCTGTGATTTACGTGGGGTCTGTGAGACTATTGAGAACTTTGGGGAACGTGTGGCGACAGCTCCCAATTCGTGACAATGTCGCTATCCATGACACGCGGGCGGGTAGTGATAGTCGCGGCGGTCGGTGCGGTGCTCGTGCTCCTGACGGCGGCCTGCTCGACGCCGGCCGCGCCTCCGGAACGCGGGTTGGCGAAGGTGTTCTCCGTCGGCGACTGCGTCGCCATTCCGTCGGACTCTCCCGATGCGCCAACCACCCTGACCGCCGACAAGGCGTCATGCGCCGCGGATCCGAGCTACACCGTCGGCGCCATGGCCGACGAGTCCGGCGTGTGCCCAAGCGCCGAATATCAGCACGTGCCAACGCAATTCGCCGACCCGTCGACCACACGCCTGTGCCTGGTGCCCAATTTGGTCGCCAACCACTGCTACGTAATGGACATGCCGATTGGCATGTTGGAGCTCGCCGATTGCGCTGAACGCGGTCAGAAGGGCCTGTTGGTTCAGGTCACCCAGCGGCTCGACGTTCGCGACCAGCAGGCCTGTCCCGCGGCGGTCGGACACTACGCCTGGCCATACCCGTCGCCGCCTCGCACGTACTGCACGCTGACGATCTTCTGACGGCACGCGTCGTCGGTCGCATCAGCTGGCATGATCGTCCGCATGAGCATCGACGTCGTCTACACCGCAGAATCCACGTCCACCGGTGGGGGGCGCGACGGCCACGTCTCGTCGGCCGACGGCAAGATCGACCTCGACACCCGCCCCCCGAAGGAGATGGGTGGCAGCGGTGAGGGCGTCAACCCCGAGCTGCTCTTCTCGGCCGGGTACTCCGCGTGCTTCCTCGGCGCACTGCGTCTGGTCGCCAAGAACGAGAAGATCGACATCGACGACGCCAGCGGTATCACCGCTCGGATCGGCTTCGGCAAGGACTCCGAGGGCGGCTTCGGTCTGACCGCGCAGCTCATCGGTTACCTGCCCGGGCTCGAGCAGAGCGTGGCCGACGACTTGATGGAGAAGGCCCACGGCGTGTGCCCGTACTCCAAGGCCACCCGCGGCAACATCGAGGTCACGCTGACGGCCAAGGTCGTCTAGCCGATGCGCAGGGGCGCCGGCATGACGATGATCGCCGTCACGACGGCCGTCGTCTTGGCCCCGGTCGCCGGCGCACGACCGTCCGATCCAGGCGTGGTGTCCTACGCCGTCCTCGGCAAGGGTTCGGTGGGCAACGTCGTCGGCGCACCGATGGGGTGGGAATCGACCTTCACAGCTCCCTTCCAGGGCTATTACGTTGACCTGCCCGTCTGTAACAACTGGGCCGACATCGGCCTCCCCGAGGTCTACGGCGATCCCGACCTGGCGTCCTTCAACGGCGCCGTCGCCCAACGCGCACAGGACGACGACACCAACCTGGTCAAGCAGGCCGTTGGCGTCTTCGCGACCACCGACGCCGCCACCAGGGCGTTTCACCGCGTCACCGACAGGACCGTGGGGTGCGCCGGTCAGACGACCGCCATGCACCTCGAGGACTTCACCACCCAGGTCTGGTCATTCTCCGGCGGTGCGCCGACCGATCGCGACGCGGTGTGGGTCAAACAGGAGGCGGGTACTGATCGACGGTGCTTCATTCAGACCAGGTTGCGCGAGAACGTTCTGCTACAAGCGAAAGTCTGCCAACCTGGCAACGGTGGCCCCGCGGTGAACGTGCTGGCTGGGGCGATGCAGAACACTCTGGGTCAGTAGCAAGTCGATGATGTTCGCCCGGATGAGCAGCCAAGGGGCGAATGGATCGACCGGATTTGTCGGTTCCTTCACAGAAGATGGTGCGGACGACTCTTGAGCCGAAGGGGTCGCGTTGACTGCCGCGAACCGAGCCGGAGGGATGGTTGACGTGACCACCACCGAAGACATGTGTCGAGTCGAGCTTGCCGACTCCGAGGACGCGGCTCGTCGGATCGAGGCTGACTGCCTCCGCGACGGACCTGTCGGCCGCGTCGGTCTGGAGATCGAGGCGCACTGCTTCGACCTGGCCGACCCCCTGCGCCGCCCGGGCTGGGACGAGCTGTCCGCGGTCATCGCCCGTGTGCAGCCCATGCCGGGTGGCAGTCCGATCACGGTCGAGCCGGGAGGGGCAGTCGAGCTGTCCGGACCACCCGAGGATTCGGTGGTGGCCGCGATCGCCTCGATGCGAGCTGACCGGACCGTCCTCAACGAGGCATTCTCCGAGCACGGGCTGGGGCTCGTGTTGCTCGGCGCAGATCCGCTGCGGCCGCCGCAACGGGTGAACCCCGGTGACCGGTACCGCGCCATGGAGAAGTTCTTCGCCGCCAGCGGCACGGTCGACGCCGGGGCGGCGATGATGACCTCCACGGCGTCGGTGCAGGTCAACCTCGACGCCGGCCCGCGCAGCGGCTGGGCCGACCGCGTCCGGCTCGCGCACGCCCTCGGCCCGACGATGATCGCGATCTCGGCAAACTCTCCGCTGCTCGACGGTGAGCCGTCCGGCTGGCGCAGCACCCGGCAGCGGGTGTGGAGTCGTCTCGACGCCGCGCGCTGTGGCCCAGTGTTGGGTGCCAGCGGCGGCGACCCGGCCGACGACTGGGTGAGCTACGCCCTCAAGGCGCCGGTCATGCTGGTCCAAGGCGCCGAGACCGTCGCCATGACCGAGGTCGTCCCCTTCGCCGACTGGGCCGACGGTCGGGCCCTCCTCGGGGGGCGGCGCCCGACGGCCGCCGACTTGGACTACCACCTCACGACGCTGTTCCCGCCCGTGCGGCCGCGCGGTTTCCTCGAGATTCGCTATCTCGACAGCACGCCGGACGACGTCTGGCCCGCGGTGGTGTTCACGTTGGCCACCCTGCTCGACGACCCGGGGGCAGCCGAGGTGGCCACGGAGGCCACCGAACCCGTCGCCACCGAGTGGGATCTGGCCGCCCGCGTCGGACTCGCCGACGAGCGTCTGCGTGCGTCGGCGCTGCGCTGCGTGCGCACCGTTGCCGAGCTGGCGCCGCCCGAATTGCGCGCCCCCATGCAACGACTGACGCGCCAGGTGGAGTTGGGCCGCAGCTCGGCCGACGACTTCACCGACCTCGTCGCCGGCAGCGACGTGCCGGCTGCGGTCAGTCGACTGGCGGGTATGACGGCGTGAGCACCAAGGAGGCACTCGCCAGGCAGCTCACCTCGGCCAGGGAACGCACGCTCGCGCTCGTCGAGATCGACGACGCCGAGCTGCTGCGTCAGTACGACCCGCTGATGAGTCCCTTGGCATGGGATCTGGCGCACATCGGTTGGCAGGAGGAGATGTGGCTGTTGCGTGGCAACGACCCGCGCCGGCCGGGCCTGCTGGAACCGGCGGTCGAGCGGCTCTACGACGCGTTCGAGCATTCCCGCGCCAGCCGCGTCAACCTGCCGCTGCTGCCCCCCACCGACGCGCGGTCGTTCGTGCGCACCGTGCGCGGCAAGTCGCTCGACGCGCTGGAGGCGCTGCCGGAGCACGACGGTATCGGCGTCGACCCCGCGTTCGTGTTCGGTCTGGTGATCAGCCACGAGAACCAGCACGACGAAACGATGTTGCAGGCCTTGAGCATTCGCACCGGACCGCCGATCCTCAGCCGGGGTACGCCCCTGCCGCCGGGCCGTCCTGGTGTCGCAGGTACCTCGGTGCTCGTCGAGGGCGGGCCGTTCGTCTTGGGCGTCACCGCCGCCGAGGAACCCATGTCCCTGGACAACGAACGGGACGCCCACGTGGTCGACGTCGGGCCGTTCCGGATCGGGCGGGTTCCGGTGACCAACGGCGAGTGGCTTGATTTCGTCGACGACGGCGGATATCACCAATCGCGATGGTGGTCCGAGGCGGGCTGGAAGCATCGGCAAGCCGCCGGGTTGACGGCACCGAAGTTCTGGAATCTGGAGGCGGGCACGCGAACTCGCTTCGGGTACACCGAGGACGTACCGCTCGACGAACCGGTGCAGCACGTGACCTTCTACGAAGCCGAGGCCTACGCCGCGTGGGCCGGCGCTCGGCTGCCGACCGAGATCGAATGGGAGAAGGCCTGCGCCTGGGATCCCGAGCGTGGGGTACGCCGCCGATTCCCCTGGGGCGCAATCGAACCCGGACCCGCACTGGTCAACATGGGCGGCGAGGCGCTGCGGCCGGCACCCGTGGGGGCCTACCCGGCCGGGGCGTCGGCCTATGGTGCCGAGCAGATGCTCGGCGACGTGTGGGAGTGGACGACGTCCCCACTGCGACCGTGGCCGGGTTTCACCCCGATGCTCTACGAGCAGTATTCGAGCCCCTTCTTCGAGGGAACCGGGTCGGGCGACTACCGGGTGCTGCGTGGTGGCGCGTGGTCGGTGGCCGCCAACATCGTGCGGCCCAGCTTCCGCAACTGGGACCATCCGATCCGCAGACAGATCTTCTCGGGTGTGCGACTCGCATGGGACGTGGGTTGAGGTGTGCCGTCATCTGGGCTGGCTGGGTGAACCGGCATCGGTCGCCAGCCTGATCCTCGACCCG
This sequence comes from Mycobacterium yunnanensis, assembly GCF_025823185.1. Lineage (GTDB taxonomy): Bacteria > Actinomycetota > Actinomycetes > Mycobacteriales > Mycobacteriaceae > Mycobacterium > Mycobacterium yunnanensis. The sequence goes on along the minus strand of NZ_JACKVK010000009.1, from coordinate 204,113 downwards.
CCGAACGGCCTTCTGGTGCAGTCCTATTCGCCGCGTCGGCAGAAGCACGGCACGATGAACGCCGACGGCTGGGGCACCGGCTTCTTCGACGGGGACGCTCCGCGGCGATGGCGAAGCGCGGCGCCGCTGTGGGGTGACGTCTCGTTCGCCTCGGTCGCACCGGCGCTACGCAGTGAATGCGTCGTCGCCGCGGTCCGCTCGGCCACCGTCGGCATGCCGATCGAACCGTCGGCCTCGGCACCGTTCACCGACGGGCGCTGGCTGCTGTCGCACAACGGCGTCGTCGACCGGTCGGTGCTACCCCTGTCCCCGGCCGCGGAGTCCACCGTCGACAGCGCGCTGCTGGCCGCGTTGATCTTCCAACGTGGTCTGGACTCACTCGGTGAGACCGTCGCCGAGGTCGGCGCGGCAGATCCCAATGCTCGGCTGAACATCATGGCCGGCAACGGGTCTCGGCTGCTGGCGACGACGTGGGGCGACACCCTGGCCATCCTGCGTCGCGACGACGGCGTCGTGGTGGCCAGCGAACCCTATGACGACGACCCCCGCTGGGAGGACGTCCCCGACCGTCACCTCGTGGACGTGTCGCCCGGCTCCGTCGAACTGATTCCACTGAAAGGCTAGTCATGACCGTGTCCCTGTCGAACTACCTCGAAGCCGACGCCGCGGCCCGCGCCCTGCGGCGTGACGTCCGCGACGGGCTGACCGCCTCGCCGAAGACGTTGCCACCCAAGTGGTTCTACGATGCCCGGGGTAGCGACCTCTTCGACCAGATCACCCGGCTGCCGGAGTACTACCCGACGCGGGCGGAAGCGGCGATCCTGCGGGCCCACGCCGCCGACATCGCGGCCGCCTCCGGTGCGGACACCCTGGTGGAGCTGGGCAGCGGCACCTCGGAGAAGACGCGCATCCTGCTCGACGCCATGAACGAGGCGGGATCACTGCGCCGGTTCGTGCCGTTCGACGTCGACGCGACGATCCTGGAGTCGGCGGGCGCCGCCATCTCGGCGGAGTATCCGAGGGTCGAGATCGACGCGGTCTGCGGGGACTTCGAAGAGCACCTCGGCAAGATTCCCCTGGTCGGGCGCCGGTTGGTGGTGTTCCTGGGGTCGACGATCGGCAACCTCACGACCGGACCGCGCGCGGAGTTCCTCGCCGCGCTGGCCGACACACTGCAACCGGGGGACACCCTGCTGCTGGGTACCGACCTGGTCAAGGACACCGGCCGACTGGTCCGCGCCTACGACGACGCGGCCGGGGTGACCGCGGCCTTCAACAAGAACGTGCTGGCCGTCGTGAACCGCGAACTCGGCGCCGACTTCGACGTCGACGCATTCGACCACGTTGCGCTCTGGAACGACGACGAGCTGCGCATCGAGATGCGGCTGCGCGCGAACGCCGCGCAGCGGGTCCGGATCGACGACCTGGACCTGACCGTCGACTTCGCGGCAGGGGAGGAGATGCTCACCGAGGTGTCGTGCAAGTTCCCCCCGGAGGCCGTCGCCGAGGAGCTCGCCGCCGCCGGTTTGCGACGCATCGCGTGGTGGACCGACGACGCCGGGGACTTTGGGCTCTCGCTCGCGGTCAAGTGAGCGACCTCGCCGACCAGTGGCGCGCGGCCCGGCCGCCGACCGCGGGCGTGCACCTCGACAGCGCCGCGTGTTCGCGGCAGTCCTACGCTGCCGTCGCGGCCGCGGCCGCGCACGCCCGTCACGAGGCCGAAGTCGGCGGGTACGTCGCCGCGGAGGCGGCTGCCCCCGCGCTGCAGGCCGGTCGAGCCGCCGCCGCGGCCTTGACGGGTTTCAGCGCCGACGACGTCGTCTTCACCACCGGCGCCACGCACGCACTCCGGATCCTGTTGAGCGACTGGCGGGGTGGCCGGGTGGTCGCGTGTCTACCCGGTGAGTACGGGCCGAACCTCGCCGTCATGCAGCGGCACGGCTTCCAACCCGTCGCGTTGCCTGCCGACGAGGAGGGCCGGCTCGATCCCGACGCCGCCGCCAGGGCGCTGACCGAGGATCCGCCCGCGCTGGTGCACCTAACCATGCTGGGCAGCCATCGCGGCATCGTGCAGCCCGTGGCGGCGATGGCCTCGACGTGCCGGGATATCGGCGTCCCCCTGGTCGTCGACGCCGCCCAGGCGTTTGCGCACGTCGACTGTGCCGACCTCGGCGCCGACGCGGTGTACACGTCCTCCCGCAAGTGGACCGCAGGACCACGCGGGGTCGGGATGTTGATCAGCAGGCCCGGGTTGCTGACCGATCAGGTCACCACCGAGCTGTCCGACGCCGAAGTCAACGTCGCTGCGCAACTTGGCCTTTCGGTTGCACTCGGTGAGCACGTCGCGGCGGGGCCGCCGCTGATCCGGGAACGGCTTGCCGACGTCGGCGCGCGGACGCGCACCGCGCTGGGGGAGGTGCCGGGCTGGCGGGTCGTGGAGCCCGTTGGCGAGCCGAGCGCCATCACGACGCTGACCCCACCCGACGGCGTCGACCCGCTGCAGGTGCGGGCCCGGCTGATCGCCGAACATCGCATCCTGACCACCTGCGCGGGTGTCGTACGTGCGCCCAAGGAGATGACGCGGGCGGCGCTGCGGGTGTCCCCGCACGTCGACGTGACAGACGATGAACTCGAGTTGCTCGCGGCGGCGCTGGTGGCCGTCGGCTCTTAGGGCCGACTGAAGGTCCTACCCGATCGGGCAGGCGGGTACTGCCCGGTCGTCCCGACTCGTGCTGCCCGAGCATTCGGACTTCGCGCCAACGCGTTCCCCGGCTTCGGACCGCCTGCCTACCTTGATGGTCACGCGCAGCGCGTCACGGACGAGAGGATCAGTCATGAAGGTCGAAGACCTACTCAAGCCCTTCCCCATCAAGGAGTTTCACCCCTTTCCCCGCGCCATGATGGGCCCCGGCGCCCACGAGATGGTCGGCCCGGAAGCCCTCAAGATGGGGTTCAAGCGGACGCTGCTGATGAGTTCGGGCCTGCGCGGCACCGACATCGTGCACAACATGGCGGAGTCCTTGAAGTGGCACGGCCTCGAGGTGGTCGTGTACGACCAGGTCGAGTCGAATCCCAAGGACTACAACGTCATGGACTCGGTGAAGCTGTATCAGGAAAACGAGTGTGACAGCTTCATCTCCATCGGCGGCGGCTCCACACACGACGCCTGCAAGGGTGCCCGCATCTCGGTCGCGCACGACGGTCGCAACGTCAACGACTTCGAGGGTTTCAACATGTCCGAGAATCCGAAGAACCCTCCGCACATTGCGATTTCGACCACCGCGGGCACCGGGTCGGAGACGTCCTGGGCCTACGTCATCACCGACACCACGACCGACCCCGACAACCCGCACAAGTACGTGGCCTTCGACGACGCGTCCGTGGCGACGCTGGCCGTCGACGATCCGGTGCTCTACTACAGCTGCCCCGTCGACTACACCGCCCAGTGCGGGTTCGACGTGCTGGCGCACGCGTCGGAGCCCTACGTGTCCCGGCTCAACTTCGAACCCTCACTCGGAAACGCGATCCGGGCCATCAAGCTCACTGCCGAGAACCTGCGCGAGGCCACCTGGAATGGCGAGGACCTGGCTGGCCGCCAGGGCATGATGTACGCGCAATACATTGCGGCACAAGCATTCAACTCCGGTGGTCTGGGGATCATCCACTCGATATCGCACGCGGTCAGCGCCTTCTACGACACCCATCACGGTCTGAACAACGCGATCGCCCTGCCTCGGGTGTGGGCGTTCAACATGCCGGTTGCCTACAAGCGTTTCGCCGACATCGCGCAGGCCATGGGCGTCGACACCTACGGCATGACCGACGTCCAAGCCGCCGACGCCGCCCTGGCCGCTGCGATCCGGCTGTTGCGGGACGTCAACATCATCGAGAAGTTCACCGACGTGAAGCAGGACAGTTACTCCAAGAACCGCTTGGGCCTGGGACCGACCGCCTACTACGAAAACGCGCCGGTGATCAAGGGCGACAAGGCCGACGTCGACCGCATCACCAACCACGTACTCGGTGACGCCTGCACGCCGGGCAACGCCAAGGAGTGCACGTTCGACCTCGTCCGCCCCGTGGTCGAACACTGCATGAACGGTGACCTCGACGATCTTCTGTCCTGATGCTGGATTCCGTAGAGCAGGTTCGCGAGGCGCTCGGCCGCGAGGGCTACATCGCCGACGAGCCCTTGGCCACGACGGTCTTCCTGCAGACCATGCTGCAGAAGCCGCTGTTGATCGAGGGGCCCGCCGGTGTCGGCAAGACCGAATTGGCCAAGGCGCTGGCGGCCGCGACCGGCCGCCGGCTGCTGCGGCTGCAGTGCTACGAGGGGCAGGACGAGACGAAGGCGCTCTACGAGTGGGACTACGGCAAGCAACTGCTGTACACCCAGATTCTGCGGGAGAAGATCGGCCAGCTCGTGGCCGACGCCGCCGACCTCGACGAGGCCGTCGACCGGATCGGGAAGCAGGAGAGCGTGTTCTTCTCCGATCGGTTCCTGGCCCCTCGCCCGCTGCTCGAAGCGGTGCGGTCGGAGGATCCGGTGGTGCTGCTCATCGACGAGATCGACCGTGCAGACGAGTCGCTCGAAGCCGTCTTGCTGGAACTGCTTGGGGAGTACCAGGTGTCGGTACCCGAGATCGGTACCTTCACCGCCAAGCATGCGCCGTACGTGATTCTGACCTCGAACAACACCCGTGATCTGGCGGCCGCCCTCAAGCGTCGCTGCCTGCACTCCTTCCTCGACTACCCCTCGGCCGAGCGCGAATTGGAGATCATTCGCGCCAAGGACACCGGACTGGCCGAGTCGCTGGCGGCGCAACTCGTCGACGTGGTCCGCGGTCTGCGTGATCTCGACCTGCGAAAGTCGCCGAGCATCTCCGAGACCATCGACTGGGCTCGTACCCTGGCGGTGCTCGGCGTCGGCGAGCTCTCGGCGAAGGTGTTGTCGGACACGGTGTCGGTAGTGGTCAAGTACGACAAGGACGTTCGCAAGGCGCTCGACGCACTGCCCAGGCTCGTCGATCCCAATGCGACGGTACCCACCTCGCTCCGCAACGGGCACGACCACGGGCACGGGCACGGGCACGGACACGACCACGCGCACGACCACGGGCCGGGCGGTCACGACCACGCGTCCCCGGACGCCGAACCGGACGGCCCGGCCATCCGGCAGGCCAAGGACCGGCCCGGCCGGTTCGGCGACGGGTACTACGGCACGCCGAAGAAGAACGCCGCACTCGGCCGTCGTCGGCCCTTCTAGGAGAAGGCGTGGAAGCGACCCTGCACCGTTTCGTGCGACTCCTGCGGCTGGCGGGTCTTCGCGTCTCGATCCCCGAGGCGCTCGACGCGATGCGGTGCGCCGGCCAACCGGGCGTGCTGACCTCCCGGACCCTCCTCCGCATCGCGTTGCAGGCGGCGCTGGTGAAGGACCAGCGTGACGAGCCGGTGTTCACCGAGATCTTCGACGCGTTCTTCTCGTTGATCCGCGTGGGTGACGACGAGGGGGCCGGCGGACACGGACACGGCCACGACGAGCTCGTCGACTCCGGTGAACTCGAGTCCTTCACGCTGTCCGACGAGCCAAGCGACACACCCGAGGAAGGGCACGAGCACGGCAAACCAGCCAGCATCCGGGACTACTTCAAACAGGAAGACCTTGCCCAGCGATACAACCTGCACCAGGAGGCCAACAAGATCGACCTGGCCGCGCTGACCGACCAGATCGTGTTCTCCAAGGAGAAGGTCGGCGAAGACGCGAATGCCTACCGCGTGGAGTTGTCCGCCGCCCGACTGCACGGCGCGGGACCGCCGGGAACGCTGGCCTCGGGCGCAGCCACCAGCGTCGACGCCTCCCTGACCATCGCCGAACAGGACGCCCTGCTCGGCTGGCTGAATCAACTCGACGAGGACGAGGGCGGTGACGAGGGGGATGCCGCGGCCCTGCGGCGGCGGTTGACCGGGGTGTTGGAGAACCTCCCCGAGGCGCTCAAACGCCACCTCGAGGCGCTGCTGGCACTGGAGAACGTGATCGTCGAAGCGCGGGCGATGCGGGAGGCGAGCGTCGAGCGCATCGGCGAGGTCGAGCGTGCCGAACTCGAGGAGTCGCTACGGCGGTTGGCCCGAAGCCTGCACGGTGCGCTGACGCCGCGGCGCCGCGACGCTGCGGGCGGCCGGGTCGACTCCGGGAGGACCATGCGGCGCAACATGCGCTTCGACGGCATCCCGTTCGTCCCCGTCACCGTGCGACGGGCCGAAGACCGCCCTCGATTGGTCGTCCTGGCCGACGTCAGCCTGTCGGTCCGGGCCACGTCGCGGTTCACCCTGAACCTCGCGCACGGTCTGCAGGACGCGTTCACCCAGGTGCGGTCGTTCGCGTTCGTCGCGCGGGTCGCCGAGACCACCGAACTGTTCCGCCAGCATCCTGGCGACCGGGCGTTGGGCATGATCTTCGGCGGAGACGTCCTCGACGTCGACGCGAACTCCGACTACGGACGCGTCTTCGGCGACTTCATCGCCGAGCACGCCTCGGCGGTGACGCGGCGCACGACCGTACTGGTGCTTGGCGACGGCAGGAACAATGCCGCCGACCCCAACGTGCACGCGTTCGAAGAGATTGCCCGCCGGGCTCGCGAGACGGTCTGGCTGACACCGGAACCGCGGTACTCCTGGGGTCTCGGCAGCTGCGACCTTCCCCTCTACGCCGAGCACTGCAACCGGGTCAGGGTGGTCAGGGACGTCGGTGGGCTCGAACGCACGGCGTTGGAGTTCGCGGCGGCAGCGGTGCGCCGATGAGCACCGGTCGGCCGCGGTTGGACGAGGCGCGGGCAGGTCGTAGGGTGGATTCGACGTTGTTGCCTGAGTCACACTCGGTGTCTCGGCCGAGTGTCGTGCGAGGCGGAATCGTGGCGAATCTGGAGCGGGTACGTCCCCCGGCGACGCCACTGCGACACCCCGAGCACCGGCACGACTCCGGTGACCTCGCCTCGGGCCGGGTGCTGAAGTTCCACGCACCCGAGATCGTCTTCGGAGTCGACTCGATGGTCGAGGCCGCGCACGCGGCACTGCGGCTGGGTGCGTTGCGTCCGATGCTGGTCACCGACGCCGGGCTCATCGAAGCGGGCTGGGTCGACGAGATGACGGCGCACCTCAGGGAGCAGGGCGTGGAGGCACGGGTGTGGAGTGACCTCACCCCGAATCCGAAGGATCACGAGGTCGCCGCCGGCCACGAGGTGTACCGGTCCAACGGATGCGACGTCCTGGTCGCCGTCGGCGGAGGATCGGTGATCGACGCCGCCAAGGGTGTCGCAATCCTGGCCGCCAACGGCGGAGACATCCTCGACTACGAGGGCGTGGACCGGGCCGTCATGCCCATCCCGCCGCTGGTGGTGGTGCCGTCGACGTCGGGTACGGGCGCCGACGTCTCCCAGTTCTGCATCGTGACCGACACGACCCGCAACACCAAGATCACCATCCTCGGCCGCTCGCTGGTCCCCGACATCACCGTCATCGATCCCCGCTTGCTCACGACCATGCCCGAATGGCTCAACGCGGCAACCGGTTTGGACGCGTTGACGCACGGCATCGAGGCATTCGTGTCGCTCGGTCACAATCAGCTCACCGACCACCACGCGCTACGGGCGGTTCAGATGGTGACCGACAACCTGGTGGCCACCATCGACCGGCCCGAGGACATGTCGGCCCGAGTCTTGATGGCCCAGGCCGCGTTGGAGGCGGGGCTGGCGTTCACCAACGCCATCCTCGGCGCCGCACATGCGATGAGTCATCAGGTTGGCGGACTGCTCGACCTGCCTCATGGCGTCATCAACGGGGTGCTGCTACCCCACGTCATCCGGTTCAACGCCGAGGACGATCCACAGCCCTTCCGCGCCATCGCCACCTACCTCGGGATCGTGGATCCGCGTGCGCCGGCGGCGGAAGCCGCTCTCGCCCTGGCCGATCGCATCGAATGCCTCGCGGTGCGCGTCGGTGTGCCGCGGGGTCTGGCTCAGCTCGGGGTGACCGACGCCGACCTGCCACGGCTGGCGGCGGCCGCCCTTCAGGACGCCTGCATGACCACCAACCCGCGGCAGGCCGACGCGGATCAGATCCAGGCGCTGTTCCGGGCTGCGATGTGACGTCGGAACTCTCGCGCGCGCCCGACCGTCGGCCCGACCTGGAGCGGTTGACCGGGGTACGGTCCGGCAAGGGCACCTTCTATCCGGAACTGCGCATGGCCGCTCAGCGGCTGGACCGGGTCGTGGCGGCCTTCGACATCATCTCCCGCGCCCTGGTGCAGACCACGGAGGGCCCGGAGAACCTGGTGCGGGCCGTCGCCGAGGCGGCCCGCGTCCATCTCGACGCCGAGTGGATCTTGATGGCTTTGGCCGACGGCGCACTACCGGAGGCCAGTCCGCGCCACCTGATCTTGGATTCGGCCGGAGTGGCGTACGCGTTCGAAGGCGTCTCCGGCGCGATGGACCCCGGACCGCACCTACCCGACGCCGTGCTCAACCGGCTCAACGACATCCTGCGCGGACAGCTGGCGCAGTTTCGGCTTCCGGTGATCGAGCGTCGACACGCCCACGTCCCAATCGAGCTCGACGGCAACGTTATCGGCGCATTCTCCGCGTGGACGCCGCACAGTCGCGTGCTCGACGGTTCCGACGAGGTGGTGATGCGAATCCTGTCCAGCCAGACCGCCGTCGCGCTGCAGAACTGTGCCCTGTTCAGCAAGTCGCAGGCGTTGCTCGCCGAATCCGAGGCGCGCAACGCCGAACTGCTGGCCACGCAGCGAGAACTGGGTGCGGCCCAGCGCCACCAGGTGCTCGATTCCGAACGCCACCGCATCGCACGGGAATTGCACGACAGCGTGGCTCAGACGGTGCTCTCGGCTGGGATGCAGATCGAGGTGTGCCGGGGTGAGCTGGAGACCGCAGGGGCCTCGGGCGATCTGATCGAACGGCTCGATCTGGCCAAGGACCTGAGTCGCTCCGCCGTCGAGCAACTCCGGTCGGCGATCTATGCGCTGAACCATCCGGGCGATTCCCGCCGTTCCAGCCTGCCCGAGATGCTCGATCAGCTGGCCACCGTGCACATGCCAGAAGACCTTCGGGTGACGCTCAGGGTCGTCGGCGTGCCGACGGAGATGCCGAGCGACGTGGAGCACGCACTGCTACGGATTGCCGGTGAGGCCCTCTTCAACACCGCAATGCACGGACATGCCAGCCGGGCCATCGTCCGGCTGACCTACTCATCGGCGACGGTGACGCTGTCCATCGCCGACGACGGCACCGGCGAACCCGAGAAGCTGCGAATGATGTTGCGTCTGAGCGATGCCGGAGACGTCGACGGCCATCACCGCGGATTGGCCAACATGCTGGCGCGCGCCCGTGAGCACGGCGGCACCCTGGAGGTGCTGCGGTCACGCATCGGGGGCGTCCGGGTCGTGGCCACGGTGCCCTCACCCACCGTGCCGTCGACCAGCGTGCCGTCGACCAGCGTGCCCTCACCCATCGAGAGGACGGCCGAACATGACGACTGACGTCACCACCGCCACGATCAGGCTCGTGCTGGTCGACGACCATGCGATCCTCCGGGAGGGACTGCGCTCGGTGTTGGAGCGTCAACCGGGTCTGATCGTGGTGGGGGAGGCGTCCTCCGAGGCCGAGGCGATCGCCGTCGTGGGAACGACGAGCCCCGACGTGGTGCTTCTCGATCTCAAGCTGTCGGCAGGCTCGGAATACGAGGGATTGTCGTTGTGCGCCAGGCTGTCCGCCGCGCACCCTGGGATCGGGTTGCTGGTGCTGACCACCTTCCTCGACGAGGATCTGGTGGTGCGCGCGGTCCACGCCGGCGCACGGGGGTACGTCGTCAAGGACGTCGACACGACCGAGTTGGTGCGTGCGATCCGCGCCATCTCGGCCGGGGACAGTGCATTCGACTCGCGAAGCGCTGCCGCCGTGGTGCGCTCGATGTCCGGGCGAGCCGACACCCACGAGCAGCTGACCGACCGCGAGCTCGAAGTGTTGCGGCTGTTGGCCACCGGGTCGTCGAACATCCAGATCGGCGAACAGCTCTACATCTCGGCGACCACCGCGAAGTTCCACGTCAGCAACATCATGCGCAAGCTGGAGGTCAGCAGGCGGGCCGAGGCGGTCTACGCCGCGAGCAAGCGAGGGTTGATCTGAGGGTTCAGCGGTCGAGAACCAGCCACCCGCCGTGATATTCGTGCACCGTGGCCCGGATGCCGGCGGCCCGCCATGCGGCGGCAATCTCCTGGAGCGCGTCGAGGTCGAAGCGTTGCACGTGCCCGTAGCACGCGCGCGGCACGTCCTCGAACGGCACCGCGACCACGACCCGACGACGCGTCAGACGCACGGCCTCGTCAAGGACCGCCGCGGACGCCGTCGGATCGAGGTGCTCGAGGAGATGGAGCACCGTGACGGTGTCGGCCACGCCGGCCGGCAGGGGCACTCGAGCCGCGTCGCAAACCACGGTGCGGATCGGGCGCCCCAGCCGTGTGCTCGTGCGGTCGAGTAGATCCATCGTCGGTGCGCTGAGGTCGGTGGCGGTGACGTCTAGGCCGTCACCGGCCAAGCGGAGCGGGAAGAATCCGAAACACGAACCCAGGTCGACGACGCGGCGGCCCACCACCAGTGCCGCCGCCCGCCGGTGGACGGGGGCGAAGGACGCGCAACCGGACTCCAGGCGGTGCAACGAGTTTCGGTAGAACACCCGCCATGCGCCGTCGGGATCGCCGTCGGTGGCGACGGACTGCACGATGCCGGTGAACACTGATTCGAACTCCGGCTGACCGCGCAGCACGCCGACGTCGTCGAGCTCGGCGGCCAACAGCACGGCCAGCTCGTCGGAGATCTCGTCGGGGGTCAGATCGTGTTCGACGGCCAGCCCTTCACGGGTTCGGCGGGTGCAGAACCGTGGCGTACACAGCGTGGCGATACCCGGATGCGCGACGTGCGGTCCACGGCCGCGGGTCACACGGACGCCGGACATGGTCGGCAGGGTGATCATGGCACCGGCCCCTCGTTAGATGTTGTCGGTCAACGCTATTGAGGTATCCGTCGAGGCGCCCGACCCGAGCGGACCGCATGTGCGACCCGTCCGGATGGGCAGGTGACTGCCCATTCGGCGAGTACCGCCGGTGACGCCGGCTGCCCTAGCGTGATGCTGACCCCGATCGCCGAGGAGACCACGATGGACCACACCGAAGACCCCCAAAACCATTCAGCAGCAGAGACGCTCGTCGACGAGGTACTGGTGGAAGAAGTCTCGATCGACGGCATGTGCGGGGTGTACTGACCCATGTTCGACCTCGACGTCCGCTGGCGGCTGCATCCGCAGGTGGCGGTGCGGCCCGAACCGTTCGGCGCCCTGCTGTATCACTTCGGGACCAGGAAGCTCTCCTTCCTCAAGAACGCCGGCGTGGTGGAGGTGGTGACGCTGCTCGGTCAGCACTCGACCGCGCGAGATGCACTGCGGGCAGCAGGCGTCGAGGGTGAGCCGGCCTACCGGAAGGCCCTTGCCACGCTGGTGGAATCGCGCATGCTGGTGCGTGTTCCGTGACCGCCGTGCAGCCCGTTCCGCGCTTGGTCGAGCAGTTCGAGCGGGGTTTGGATGCCCCGATCTGTTTGACGTGGGAGTTGACCTACGCGTGCAATCTGTCGTGTGTGCATTGCTTGTCGTCCTCGGGCAAACGCGATCCGCGGGAGCTGAGCACGCGGCAGTGCATGGACGTCATCGACGAGTTGCAGCGCATGCAGGTGTTCTACGTCAACATCGGCGGTGGTGAGCCGACGGTGCGATCGGACTTTTGGGAGTTGGTGGACTATGCCACCGCGCATCAGGTGGGGGTGAAGTTCTCCACCAACGGGGTGCGCATCGACGAGAAGGTGGCCGCGAAGTTGGCGGCCAGTGATTACGTCGACGTGCAGATCTCGTTGGACGGGGCGACTGCGGAGGTCAACGACGCGGTGCGTGGTCCGGGGTCGTTCGCGATGGCGATCCGGGCGTTGGAGAATTTGTCGGCGGCGGGTTTCGCCGATGCCAAGATCTCGGTGGTGGTGACCCGCCACAACGTCGGGCAGCTCGACGAGTTCACGGCCCTGGCCGATCGGTACGGTGCGACGTTGCGGATCACCCGGCTGCGTCCGTCGGGTCGGGGTGCCGACGTGTGGGACGAGCTGCATCCGACGGCGGCCCAGCAGGTGCAGCTCTACGACTGGTTGGTGGCCCACGGCGAGGGTGTGTTGACCGGGGATTCGTTCTTCCACCTCTCGGGGCTGGGACAGCCCGGCGCGTTGGCGGGGCTGAACCTCTGCGGTGCGGGGCGGGTGGTGTGCCTGATCGACCCGGTGGGGGACGTCTACGCCTGCCCGTTCGCCATCCACGACCGGTTCCTCGCGGGAAACATTCTGTCCGACAGCGGCTTCCAGAACGTCTGGCAGAACTCGAAGCTGTTCGCCGAGTTGCGTGAGCCGCAGTCGGCGGGGGCGTGTGGCAGTTGCGATCATTACGACGGGTGCCGTGGTGGGTGCATGGCGGCGAAGTTCTTCACCGGTCTGCCGTTGGACGGACCCGACCCCGAATGCGTGCAGGGCTACGGCGAACCCGCCCTGGCCCGCGAACGTCGCATCCCCAAGCCGGCCGTAGACCACTCGCGGGCCATCCCGCTGACCGTGATCACCAAGAAGCCACGACGAATGTGCGACGACAACCCGCTGACGACCGGAGGACTTCGATGATGGGCACGACCGGTTGGTTCGAGACTGTCGCCGAAGCGCAACGGCGGGCCGCCAAACGGCTACCCAAGAGCGTCTACAGCGCGTTGGTCGCGGGTTCGGAGCGAGGCATCTCGGTCGACGACAACACCGCGGCGTTCGCCGAGCTGGGCTTCGCGCCGCACGTCGCCGGACTCTGCGCCAAGCGCGACACCTCGACGACGGTCATGGGACAGTCGATTTCGCTGCCCGTCTTCATCTCACCGACCGGAGTGCAGGCCGTCCACCCGGACGGCGAGGTGGCGGTGGCCAGAGCGGCGGCGGCCCGTGGCACGGCGATGAGCCTGTCGTCCTTCGCCAGCAAGCCGGTCGAGGACGTCGCCGCGGCCAACCCGCAGACCTTCTTCCAGATGTACTGGACGGGTAGCCGCGACGAGCTGGTGGCGCGCATGGAGCGGGCCAGGGCGGCCGGCGCGGTCGGCCTCATCGTCACGACCGACTGGAGCTTCTCCCACGGCCGCGACTGGGGCAGCCCGTCGATCCCGGAACGGATGGACCTGCGCGCGATGATTCGCTTTGCGCCAGAGGGGATCGCGCGGCCTCGATGGCTGTTCGACTTCGCCCGCGCCGCCAAGGTGCCCGACCTGACTGCACCGAACCTGTCCTCGGATGGCGGCCCGGCGCCGACGTTCTTCGGCGCCTATGGCGAATGGATGCAGACGCCGCTGCCGACATGGGAGGACATCGCCTGGCTTCGGGAGCAGTGGGGTGGGCCGTTCATGCTGAAGGGCGTGATGCGGGTCGACGACGCGAAACGTGCCGTCGACGCCGGAGTCTCGGCGATCTCGGTCTCCAACCACGGCGGCAACAACCTCGACGGCACGCCCGCACCGATTCGCGCGTTGCCGGCGATAGCGGACGCGGTCGGCGGTGACGTCGAGGTGGTTCTCGACGGCGGCGTCCGCAGGGGCGGTGACGTGGTCAAGGCGTTGGCGCTAGGAGCCCGAGCGGTGATGCTCGGTCGGGCATACCTCTGGGGGCTGGCCGCCGGCGGCCAGGCCGGCGTGGAGAACGTCCTCGACATCATGCGCAGCGGGATCGACTCGGCGCTCCTGGGCCTTGGCCACTCGTCGATACACGACCTCGGCCCGGCCGACCTGCTGATCCCGAACGGGTTCGGGCGTGATCTGGGAATCGACGCCTGAGTTCTAGCCCGCCTTGTGCGCCGTCAGGAGGAACGCCGGCATCTTGGTTCGGCCCTTGTCGTCGTGGTCGTGGCTCAGCTGGAACGGCGCGTCTGGTCCGGACGGCATGTTGGCGTGGATGAAGGCCGGCCGGATCTCGTCGACCTCCCAGTACGTGCCGACCGCCGCGCGCAGTTCGGCCTCGTCGACCTCGTTGGGCTTCTCCTGCAGCTCGGCCGGGAAGGCACCCTTGGCGAAGACCAGGACGTAGTAGACGGCGCCAGGGGCGGCGGCCCGGTACACCGACTGCTGGTAGCCCTCGCGTCCCTCGACCGGCAGCGAATGGAACAGCGTCGAGTCGAGGATCGTGTCGAACCGGCCGTCGAATCCGGTGAAGGTCGTGATGTCGTCTTGGACGAAGGTGGCGCCGGACAGCCCGCGCTCCGCGGCGGCCTTGGTGGCGGCGGCGACCGCGGTGGGCGTCAACTCGATGCCCACCACCGTGTACCCCTGGGCGGCGAGGGCCAAGGACAGTTCCGCGTGGCCGCAGCCGGCGTCGAGAACCTCGCCGCGCACCTTGCCCGCCGCGATGAGGGCGGCCAGCTCCGGCTGCGGTTCGCCGATGTTCCACGGCGGGGCTCCCTCGAACCCACCGTCACCGCGGTAGGCCTCGTCCCAATCCATGAAGTGCGAGTCGGAGGAATCGGTCACGCACTCCAACGTACTCGCCACCGACGGCGCCTCACCGCTCGTTCAGGACGGCCCGTCCCAGGTGTGAACGGGTTCGTTGCCGTGCATCCGTTCGCAGTACAGGCTCAGCATTTCGGCCAGTGCCCCGGGTCGGTCCAGCCCACGCCGCTGGAGCGCGTGTACCGTCTCGACCTGCCAGAGCGCTCCGTTGCGACCGGACTTGGCGCGCCCCTCGATCACTCCGAGGTAGCGATCGCGCACCTCGGCGGCGACACCCCACCGCTCGAGTCCCTCGTGGGCCAGGGGCAGCAGTTCGCGCAGCACCAGTTCGTCGGGCGTCACCTCGCCCAGGCCTGGCCAGTAGAGCCGCGCCGCCATCCCGCTGCGCGCAGCGGAGGTGAAGTTGCGTTCTGCCGCAGCGAAACTCAGCTGCGTCCAGATGGGGCGGTCGTCGTCGGACAGCGCCCGCAGGGCGCCGTAGTAGAAGGCGGCGTTGGCGAGCATGTCGACCACGGTCGGGCCGGCAGGCAACACCCGGTTCTCGACCCGCAGGTGCGGGCGCCCGTCCACGACGTCGTACACCGGACGGTTCCACCTGTAGATGGTGCCGTTGTGCAGACGCAGTTCCGGAAGCGTCGGTGTGCGCCCGGCGGCCAACTCGGCGACCGGATCCTCGTCGGAGACCTCCGGCAACAGCGACGGGAAGTACCTGACGTTCTCCTCGAACAGGTCGAAGATGGACGTGATCCAGCGCTCGCCGAACCACACTCGCGGTCGCACCCCCTGGGTCTTGAGTTCCTCCGGCCTGGTGTCGGTGGCTTGGGCGAACAACTCGATGCGCGTCTCCGACCACAGCTCGTGGCCGTAGAAGTAGGGGGAGTTGGCGCCCAGAGCCAGCTGCGGTGCGGCCAGCACCTGTGCGGCGTTCCAGTTCTGTGCGAACTCCGCCGGTGACACCTGCAGGTGCAATTGCACACTGGTGCAAGCCGATTCGGGCGCGATCGACGCGGCTTGCAACGACAAGCGCTCCGCCCCGCCGATGTCGATCATGATGTCCTCACCGCGGGCGGTGAAGATCGAGTCGTTGAGCGCCTGATAGCGCGTCGAGTCGCTCATCCAGTCCGCCGCCAAGTGCTCGGGCATCAGCGTCGGCAGGATGCCGATCATCACGATGTGCGAACCGTCGGAGTTGGCCTTGGCCTCCGCGGCATTCAGGCTCGCGCGCACCTCGCGCTCCAGGTCCACGCTCGAACTGCCGCCCAGCGGGCGGGGCGGCACGTTGAATTCGATGTTGTAGGCGCCCAATTCGGTCTGGAACGCCGGGTCGGCGATCGCGGCCAGCACGTCGCGGTTGGTCATCGCGGGTTGATAGGCGGAGTCGACGAGGTTGCACTCGATCTCCATGCCGGTCAGCGGGCGTTCGCACTCGAAGCTGGACTGGGCGAGCATCGTCTCGAACACGTCGAGGCTGAGCTGGACCTTCCGCCGGTATTGCAGCCGGTGTTCTCGGCTGTATTCGGTCTGCGTGACTTCGTCACCCATCAGCGGTACCCACGACGCCGAGCCTATCGGCGCGGTGTGTCATCCACCGCCAGGACGCCCAAGACCGCGTTACTTCTTCGCGCTGCGGCGGCACCGCTCCGAGCAGTGGACGATCTGGTCCCACTGGCCGCGCTGACGCCACTTCTTCCGGTTGGCGAACGGCCGTCCGCACGTGATGCAGGTCTTCACCTCGGCGTCCTTGGCCACGTCACCGAACCTACCCGCGTGGACGGGCGACCACCGCGACCTGCGGGGTGAGCAGTCCGCCGCGCAATTCGACGGTGACGTCCGGACCGGCCTCGGCGGCAAGGGCCCGCAGTGCCGAGGGGCTGTAGCTGCGCAGCGAACTGATGACGCCGTCGTGGACGAAGGGGATGAACGGCGCCAGCGGGAGCATGGTGGCCAGCCTGATCAGGTGCAGCGGCGCGGGCGGTCGGGGTAGGTCGACGATCACCAGCTTGTGGGCGACGCGGGTGCCTTCGGCGATGACGCGGGCCGCGGCGGCCGGCGGCAGGTGGTGGAACGACAGGGCGAAGACCGCCAGGTCGAAACTGCCGTCGGCAGAGTCGATGTCGGTGGCGTCCACGACGGCGACGGTGGCGCGCTCGTCGGAGCCGAGCGGACCGGCCTTGATCGCCGCCACCGACTGCGGCTCGACGTCGGTGACCGTGACGTGTGCGGTGGGGTGCATCTCGAGGAGCTTGGCCGACAGGCCGCCGTGACCGGCACCGAGTTCGAGGATGCGCGGATCCGGCACCTCGGCCACCTCGTCGAGCGCGATGTGCGCGAACTTCTCGTGGTTGCCGAACCAGTCACCGGTCAGCTCGAGTGCTCGGATGACGCTGCGCTTGCGCGAAGCGACCCCGGGATCGCCGGAGTCGCGGTCGAGGTACTCCAAGCGGTCGGTCTCGAGCAGCCGGTCCAGACACGAC
The DNA here is from genome assembly GCF_025823185.1 of Mycobacterium yunnanensis. GTDB lineage: Bacteria > Actinomycetota > Actinomycetes > Mycobacteriales > Mycobacteriaceae > Mycobacterium > Mycobacterium yunnanensis. The sequence continues at coordinate 187,022 of NZ_JACKVK010000009.1, read as the reverse complement.
GCGTCGGGCCCGCCGCGCGGCATGGTGGACACGTCGAGGTTCGGTCGGGCCATGCCCTCCATGATGAACGTGCGCGCGTCAGAACTGCCCGGGGAACGGCATGAGGGGCAAGTGCCCGCCGGGGATCTGCCCCATCAGCTCCGGCATCACCGGGTGCTCGGTGGGCACCCTCGCGCCGTCGCGGTAGACCAGCGTGCCCACGTAGGTGCCGTTGTCGAAGTTGTCGTAGTAGAAGGAACCGGAGACGATGTACTGGCATTGCGTGTGGGTCGTCCCGTCCGGCGAGGTCGGACCCGCGACGAACACGCCGCCGTACTCGGGTGCCTCGCACACCGCCTGCGGATCGGGCGCAGGGGCGGCGGGGTCGGGATCGGCGTTGGCGACCGCACTCAGAAGCAGTGGGCCGGCCGCGCACACGACGGCGAGCGCCGCCGCGCGACAGCCGCGGGTGATCGTGTTGACAAGGATGGCGGGCACCTCTCGGTTGGGGACGACCCCGATCAGGTGACCTTAGCGGTGCCGCCGCTCTCGCGTTAGGGGTTGAAGTCGGCAGGCAGCTCGATGTCGGCGACGGCCAGGTTCTCCTCCAAATGGGCCACCGACGAGGTGCCGGGGATGAGCAGCACGTTGGGGGCCACGTTCAACGTCCACGCCAGCGCAATCTGGGCCGGCGTGCGGCCGAGGTCGGCGGCCGCCTTCGTGACCGCCGGGTTGCCGAGCACCGGATTGTCGTCGTTGAACGCCGAACCCAGCGGGAAGAACGGAACGAACGAGATGCCGCGTTCGGTGCACAGGTCGAGAACGGGTTGGGAGGTTCGGTCGACGAGGTTGTAGGCGTTCTGGACGGTGACGATCTCGGTGCGCTCCAACGCGATTCGCAGATCGTCCACGCTCACGCTCGACAGGCCGATGCCGCCGATCAGCCCCTCGTCGCGGGCGGCGATCATGGCCGTCAGCTGGCGGTCGAACAGCTCGTGGTCGACGACGCCGGGGGTGTTCGGGTCACCGGAGTGGATGCGCAGGTTGACCGCGGCGAGCTGGTCCACGCCCAGCTCGCGCAGGTTGAGTTCGATGTCGGCGCGCAGGTCGTCCGGTTCGGACGCGGGAACCCAGTTGCCCTCGCCGTCGCGGCGGGCGCCGACCTTGCTGACCAGGGCCAGACGGTCGGAATACGGATGCAGGGCCTCGCGGATTAGTTGGTTGGCGACGTCGGGGCCGTAGAACTGTGCGGTGTCGATGTGGTCGACGCCCAGTTCGACGGCCCGTCTGAGCACGGCGATCGCCGCGTCGTGATCCTTCGGCGGACCGAAGACGCCCGGGCCGGGCAGTTGCATGGCGCCGAAGCCGATGCGGTTGACGGTGAACGAGCCCAGAGCAAAGGTATCCATGGATTGATCCAACCCCGAAAGGGGCGCATTCAATCCGAATGCGCCCCAATTCGAGGGAATGTTCCTACTCGGACTCGCCGAGGATGCCGTAGATCTCGCGGCGGGCGTTGTTGACGACGTCGGCGATGCGCTTCTGCTGCTCGGGGTTGGCAGCGAAGAAGGACTGCTTGACGGCGCCCATCAGCTGACCGACGGCACCGCGGAGATGCACGGCACCGGGGTCGGCGCCCTCAGTGATCTCGTCCCACGGCGCGGTCTCGATCTTCTCGGCCGCCTCGCGGCCGGCGTCGGTGAGCTCGAAGAGCTTCTTGCTGCCCTCGCCGGGTGCGCTCTTGATGAGGTCTTCGTCGACCAGCAGCTGCAGGGTCGGGTACACCGAGCCAGGGCTGGGCTTCCAGAGATCCTGGCTGCGTTCGGCGATTTCCTGAATCATTTCGTAGCCGTGCATGGGCCGTTCGACGAGCAGCGTCAGGATGGCGGCACGGACGTCGCCGCGCCTGCCGCGACCGCGCCCGCGGCCACCGCCACGGTGGCCACGACCGAAGCCGGGGCCGCCGCCGAAGCCGGGGCCGCCGAAACCGCGTCCGAAGCCGGGGCCGACGGGACCGAAACCGGGACCGAAGGCGCCGTCGAAGGGGCCGTCATGGCCACCGTCGTGGTTGCGGACGGCGTCGCGGAACTCGTCGCGGAACGCGCGCCGAGCGTGGCGCCGGTGTTCGTGGAGGGCGCGTCCGTCGACGGGACCGAAGCCGAAGCCGGGCTGGCCCGCGAAGGGACCGTTGGGGGGTGTGAATGGGGTGTTCATGTGATTCGTCTCCTTGGCCGGGAAACGCCGAATGCGCTTCCGATACGTTGACGATATATCGGAAACTATCGCGATGCAACCATTTGGTTGCGGTTGATTCGGCGGCGCTACGCCGTGCCCCGCTCGTCGAGGGCCTTGACCTGCGCACGCGCCCATTCAGCCTCCATCGACGCCGCGCGTAGCCCGTAGTCGAGAGCGGCTGCGCCGTAGAACTCGGCGTCGCTGTCGCCCCATGGCGCCAGGCCCTCGCGCAGGGCGCTGAGCCGGTTCGACTCGGAGTCGGCATGGGCGGCGACGCTGAGCAGATACGCACGCGCCTGCTCGCGGGGGATCTCGCCGAGGAGGAACACGCGTAGCAACGATGCGCTGCGCAGGGGCGGATCGTCGCGCGGATTGGTCACCCACCGAAGCAGCTCGGCCCGACCGGCCTCGGTGACGGCGTACTCCTTGCGGCCACGCGGACCGACGTCGGTGACCTCGATCAGCCCGGCAGTGGCGAGTTTGTTGAGCTCGCCGTAGAGCTGGCTCTGGGTGGCGGGCCACACGTTGGCCATCGAATTCTCGAAACGGCGCAGCAGGTCATACCCACTGCCCGGATGCTGGGCCAAGAGGCCGAGAGCGGCGAAGCGAAGACTCACCGGACGAGCGTACGGCCCGACGTTCCAGTTGTGGAATGTCGGGCCGTACGGTGTGTCGGGTCTGTCGAACGTGACGCCACTGCGACATCCGGGCCGAATCTTCGCAGTGGCGTCACGCTCGGCGCGGTCAGGCTGGGGTGTCCTCCGCGTCGACGAGGGTGGCGCCCTCGGGGAGGCGCAGCGCCGTCGAGCGCCACGGGCCCCGCGTCGCGAGCACGTAGTACAGGCCGAAGGCCACGCCGCAGCCGATGAACCAGCTGTACTGAGCGGCACCGGCCATGCCGAAGACGATGCCGCCCAACAACACCGGTGCCATCGCCAGGACCGCACCGACCACGGTGGCGATCACCGCCGACAGGTTGTAACCCTTGGAGTACCAGTAGTTGGCCGCCGGCAACAGGGTGAACAGGTCGTCGACGACGATCTTCTGCTTGCGCACGATGTAGAAGTCGGCGATCAGCACGCCGAACAGCGGTCCGATGAACGCGCCGAGCGTCTCCAGGGTGTAGTGGATGACCTCCGGGTTGTTGTACAGGTTCCACGGCGTCAGCAGCACCGATCCGACGGCGGCGATCATGCCGCCCATGCGCCAGCTGATCTTCTGGGGGCTGACGTTGGAGAAGTCGAACGCCGGCGAGATGAAGTTGGCGACGATGTTGATGCCGATCGTCGCGATGGTGAACGTCAAGGCGCCCAACACGATTGCGGTCACGCTGTCGATTCGTGCCACGGTGGCGACCGGATCGGTGAGCAGCTCGCCGAACACCGGGACCGTCGCCGCCGCCGTGACGACGACGAGCAGGGAGAACACCAGGAAGTTGACCGGCAGGCCGAGGAAGTTGCCCTTCTTGACCGCCGAATAGCTCTTGCCGTAGCGCGCGAAGTCGCCGAAGTTCAGCATCGGGCCGGAGAAGTAGGACACGACGAGCGCAATCGCGCCGAGCATCACGACCAGCGTGTTGCCCTTCTTCTCGCCGCCGAGGTTCAGGCTGACGTGCCACCCCGACTTCCACAGCAGGTAGCCGCACAGAATGAACATCACCACGTAGACGGCCGGTCCGCAGAAGTCGATGAACTTGCGGATGGACTCCATGCCGCGCCAGAAGACCGCGGCCTGCAGGATCCACAGCAGCGTGAAACTGCACCAGCCGAGCAGCGACAGACCGGTGAAGCCGTACTGGTCGACGTCGGCGTAGGGCGCCAGGCCCGGGAACAGCTTGAGCAGCACGACGTCCAGCGCCGCCGACGCCAGATACGTCTGAATGCCGTACCAGGCCACGGCGATCAGCCCGCGGATGATGGCCGGGATGTTGGCGCCGAGCACGCCAAAGGAGCTGCGGCACACCACCGGATACGGCACGCCGGCCTGCTGGCTCGGCTTGGCGACGAGGTTGCACAGGAAGTACACGATGACGATGCCGACCAGCAGCGCGATCAGCACCTGCCAGCTGGCCAGGCCGAGCGCGAACAGGGAGCCCGCGGTGACGTACCCGCCGACGCTGTGCACGTCGGACATCCAGAACGCGAAGATGTTGTAGGACGACCAGCTCTGCTTGCCGAGCGGGGCGAGATCCTCGTTGGTCAGCCGGGGGTCGTAACTGTCCTTGATGACCCCGCTGCCGACCGGATGGCCGGCGGCCTCGACCATGTCGCCGACGGCGATCACCGCGCTGGGCGGTGGTTCCTTGACGTTCGTCATTGCTAGCTCCTGCTCGTGTGCACGGGTGGCGAACCGATGTGGGGAAAAGCTAGCGGTGAGTTGTTGCGGGGCGGTTGCGCCGAAGATATATTCTCGACGCGTTTTCGGGCCACGCCTGGGCCAATCAGGGCTCGTCGGCGACGAGGCCGGTGTCAACCGGCAGGGTCGCGACCACCTCGTTGAGTCTGCGGTGGTGTGCGGCGCTGGTGGCCAACAGCCGGTCGACGTCTCGGGCGAGGAACGCGTCGAGCATCTCGCCGTGGTCTTCGTGAAGGCGGGCCCGCTGGGAGTGCTCGACGTGCACCATCACTTGGACGGGTTCGGTGATGTTCCAAGCGGATTCGAGCATGTGAATCAGTCGGAGCATGCCCGAGGGTCTGGTGAGGCCCATGTGGAAGTGTCGGCTCTGCCGGTGGTAAGCCTGCGGATCGTCTTGTGTCACTGCATCTTCGAGCAGCTGGTTGGCCCGGGTGACGTGGGCCCGCTCGGCGTCGGTGGCGCGGCCGACGGCGGCGGCCAGCGCGGCTGATTCCAGGGTCTCGCGCACGATGTACATCTCGGCGAGCTCGCTGGCGGTCAACCGGGCGACCGCGTAGCCGACGTTGGTCTGATGGTCGACGAGGCCTTCGCCGGTCAACGTCTTGAGGCTTTCGCGGACCGGGATGGCGCTGACGCCGAACAGGTCGGCGATCTCGCTCACCGGGATGGGAGTGCCGGGCGGCACCGCCCCGTCGAGGATCACGCGGCGCAGCTCGTCGACGATGCCTTGTTGGGACGCACCGGACCGGTTCACCACGAGCGGCCGGGCCCAGTTGGAGGGGCGACGGGCCGACATCGGACCATCCTGCACCGCCGAGGCCGCCGCGGCGAGGCCAGTAACATTCCACTATTGACATGTCAGTTCTGGAGTGTCATCGTGGATCAAGCCCACTCCGAGTCCAGGGAGCAGCACAGATGACCGAGACCCAGCAGGCCGAGTTGCTCGGCACCGGAACCTTCTTTCAGCGGGGCAACTACGCCCCGGTCGCCGACGAACTCACCGACTTCGACCTCGAGGTCGACGGCGCGATTCCGCCCGAGCTCGACGGCTGGTATCTGCGCAACGGCCCCAACCCGCGCACACCGACCGGACACTGGTTCAGTGGCGACGGGATGATCCACGGCGTGCGCCTGGAGAAGGGCCGCGCCGCCTGGTATCGCAACCGCTGGGTGCGCACGGACAGCTTCGAGCAGGACTTCCCGCTCTACAACGAGGACGGCACCCGCAACCTGCGGTCGGCGGTGTCCAATACCCACGTCGTCAACCACGCGGGCAGGACGCTCGCGTTGGTGGAGTCGTCGCTGCCGTACGAAGTGACCAACGACCTGGAGACGGTCGGCGCCTACGACTTCGGTGGCCAGCTGGTCGACTCGATGACCGCGCACCCCAAGATCTGCCCGACTACCGGGGAGATGCACTTCTTCGGCTACGGCAACCTCTTCGAGCCCTACGTCACCTACCACCGCGTCGACGCCAACGGGACCTTGACCGTCAACCGGCCGGTCGACGTCCCGGCGCTGACGATGATGCACGACTTCGCGTTGACCGCCGGGCACGTCATCTTCATGGACCTGCCCATCGTGTTCAACGTCGACGCGGCCGTCGCGGGCGACATGCCCTTCCGCTGGGACGACGGATACGGGGCACGCCTCGGAGTGATGCGACGCGACGATCCCTTCGGTCCGATCAGGTGGTTCGACATCGACCCGTGCTACGTGTTCCACGTCGCGAACGCCTACGACGTAGGCAATTCGATCGTGCTGCAGGCGGTTCGGTACCCCGAACTGTGGCGTGGCCACGCCGGTTTCGACCAGGACGCGATGATGAGCACCTGGACGATCGACCTGACCACGGGCAGGGTCGGCGAGCAGCAGCTCGACGACCGCCCGGTGGAGTTCCCCCGCATCGACGACCGGCTCGCGACGCTCGCGGCCCGCTACGCCGTCTCCGTCGGCAAGGACAAGCTCGTCCGGCACGACCTGACGACGGGCAGCGCCGTCGAGCACCGGTTTGGCACCGCAGCCTCACCCGGTGTGCCCGGCGAGGCGGTGTTCGTCCCCGGGGCCGGGCCTGCCGACGAGTCCAACGGCTACTACCTCGGGTACGTCTACGACGCCGCGCGCGACGGCAGCGACCTGGTGATCCTCGACGCCTCGGACTTCGCGGGTGCCCCGGTCGCCACGATCAAGCTTCCCCAGCGGGTGCCGTTCGGCTTCCACGGCAACTGGATTGGGTCCTAGTCAGACGGCGGGTGCGGCGAGCGGCGGTCGCCCGTGGCAGGACCGGAAGCGGCTGCCGCTACCGCAGAAGCACGGGTCGCTGCGGGGGATCGGCAGCATGTAGACGTGGTCTTCGTGAACGCGCGCCATGGCGTCCTGCAACCGGTGGTCCGGCGCGGGCACGTGCCGGTGCGTCTGCCAGGCGATCGCCACGGCGAGAGCGCCGAGCAGCATCACGATCTTGACGGCCTCGCCGGTGTGGCGAAAGCGGAACCAGGCCGCGACGACGTGGTCGTGGCCCTCCAGCACCCGTGCGATCTGCTCGCCGGACGGCATGCCCAACCGAAGCTCTGCGAGCAGGGCATCCTGCAGACGGCTCAGCTCGTCGAGCGTCATGCCGACCAAAGCGGCCTCGACGCGTTCGTCCGTCGACGTCACGTTCTCGATTGCGTACACGATGTCCCCCCGAACACTTCGTCTCCCCAGACGCTCTCATCCTGAACGATAACGAGCCGACGCGCCGGACGAATCGGGGAAAACCCTCACGACAGACTCACGGGGTGTTCACGGCAACCCGGTTTAAGGTGTGCCGATGGCGGTCAAGTGGCTCGACGATCCGGAAGATCACGACTACGACGCGGCCGCGGACTACCTCAGCCTGATCAGCGAAGACAATGCGATCTCCGCCACCGTCGAGGCCCTCAAGTCCGCGGTCGCCACCCAACGCAAGGCCAAGGACATCCTGCGGGCCGCATGCCTGGATCTGCTGCCGGCCACCAACCCCCGCGTCAAGACCGACCTCGCGAAGATCGACGCGGGCAAGAAGCTCTCACCGGTCCTGCTGGTGCGCGGCAAGGTGCTCGACGGCGTGGCCCTGCAGATCGCCGACGGGTATCACCGGGTCTGCGCGAGCTACCTCACCGACGAGAACACGCCCATACCGTGCCGGCTGGTGTCGTGGCAGACGTGACGAGCTGAGGTGTCCGGCTTCGGTTTTCACACCCTGGCACTGCTGGTCGCGGTGGGCATGGCGGGACCGCTGCTGACGGCCGTCCCCGGCCTGCGGATTCCGGTCATCGTCGGCGAACTCCTCGCGGGAATGATCATCGGGAAGACCGGGTTCGGAATCGTCGACTCGGCCAACTCCACCTTCACCCTGTTGGCGGACATCGGTTTCGCGCTGGTGATGTTCGTCGTGGGTACCCACGTCCCGGTGCGCGACACCGCCTTGCGGGCAGGCATTCCCAGAGCGGTAGCGCGAGCCGCGCTCGTCGGCGCCGTCGCCGCGGTGTTCGGCGTCGTCCTGGCCCATGGCTTCGGAACCGGGCACGCGGCGCTCTACGCGGTGCTGATGGCGTCGTCGTCGGCGGCCGTGGCGCTGCCCATCATCGACGAGTTCGCTCTCACCGGCCCACCCGTGCTGTCGGTCAAGGCGCAGATCGCGATCGCCGATGCGGCGTCGATCGTGTTGCTGCCCTTGGTGATCGACCCCTCCCGCGCACCGCGGGCCGCCCTCGGTGCCGTGGCGATCGCCGCGTGCGCCTGCGTACTCTTCGTCGTCCTGCGGCACTTCGAACGCAAGGGCACCCGCAAGCGTGTGCAGAAGTACTCCAAGCAACACGAGCTGGCGATGGAGCTGCGCTTCAGCCTGCTGATGTTGTTCAGCCTGGCCGCGGTGGCCACCTCCACCCACGTGTCGATCATGCTGGCTGGATTCGCACTTGGCCTGGTGGTCAACGGAATTGGGGAACCACACCGCCTGGCACGCCAGCTGCTTGGCATCACCGAGGGATTCTTCGGGCCGCTGTTCTTCGTCTGGCTTGGTGCGTCGCTGCAGGTGCGCGAGCTCGGAGAGCGTCCGGCCTTCATCGCGCTGGGCGTCGCCCTGGGGGTCGGTGCGGTGCTCGTCCACTGTGTCGGAAGGGTGTTCGGACAACCAGTTCCACTCGGCGTCATGGCCGCGGCGCAGCTCGGGGTGCCCGTCGCCGCCGCCACGCTCGGCACACAGCTCGGGCTTCTGAGCGCGGGTGAGCCCTCGGCGCTGATCCTCGGCGCGCTGATCACCATCGTGGCCACGACCGTCGCGGGGGTGGTCCTCAAGCGTCGTCAGACCGAGGCGCCGGCTCGATAGCCGTTGGGGCTGATGCCGTAGGCGCGTTTGAAGGCTCCGCTCAGGGCGAACGGCGTGCCGTAGCCGACCTGGCGTGCGACCGATCCGACGGTCGCCCCGTCGGCACGCAACAGGTCTGCGGCCAGGGCCAGCCGCCAGCCGGTGAGGAACGCGATGGGCGGCTCGCCGACCAGGTCGGCGAATCTGCGGGCGAACAGCGCGCGCGAACAGCCAACGGCGGCAGCCAAGTTGGCCACCGTCCACGGATGCTCCGGATGGTCGTACATGAGCCGCAGCGCGGGCCCGACCACGGAATCGTGCTCGGCGTGCCACCACGTCGGCGCCCGGTCGTCGCGGTCGAACCATGTGCGCACCACGTCCATCAACAGCAGGTCGAGTAGCCGGTCCAGGTACGCCGCCTGGCCGGGTCCGTCACGACCCGCTTCGTCGGCCAGCAACGGCACCAGCGGCGTGTGCCACTCGTCGGCGCGGATCACCAGCACCGTCGGAAGTGCCTGCAGCAGTCGTGAACTCACCTCGCTGCGACCCTCGTAGGCGCAGACGACCGCCCGGTCGGTGCCCGAGGCGGCGTTGCCCCAGGTCCGAACGCCGACCGACATCTCGAAGCGCAAGTCCTCACCGCGCAGCGTCGTGCACCGGTTCCCGGGATGGATCACGACCTGGGGTTCGGTCTCCGCGTGGTCGGTGAACGCGTAGTACTCCACCCCGCGGGCGAGGGCGACGTCACCGGGGCCGAGCTCGTAGCGGCGACCGGAGTCGGCCAGCAGGACCGCGCTGCCGTCGGTGACGCAGATCAGTGTCAACGGCGCGTCGTCCTGGATGCGCATGGACCACGGCGGATCCAGGGACAGCCGCAGCACGAACGCGCCGCGGGCACGCACCCCGTCGAGCAGTCCGCCGAGCGCGTCCACGCCCTCGACTGTAGACGCTGGAGTATGGAATGCGGACTCTCGTCGATGGATCGTCTGGGTGGCCCGCGCTTGACTGACGTCGTGTCCATGAGCCCCTACCTGATCGCCACCACCTCGACGGCCGTGGCCGGCGCCGTCGTCGGCGGCATCTTCTACGCCTTCTCCACCTTCGTGATGACGGGCCTCGACCGCGCCGGGCCGGATGCGGCGATCGCAGCCATGCGCGGCGTCAACGCCGAAGCGCAGGCCAACGCGCCCTTTCTGCTGGTCTTCGTCGGCTCGGCCGTTCTCGCCCTGGGCGTCGGCGTCATCGCGACCGTGCGGCTCGCCCAACCAGGCAGCGGCTACGTGTTGGCCGGCGCGGTGCTCGTCCTGGTGGCGTTCCTGGTCACGGTGATGTTCAACGTTCCGTTGAACGATCACCTTGCCGCGGTGGATCCGACGGGCTCGACCGCAGCGGACGCGACGCGGGAATGGCACGCGTATCTGGGCCCGTGGACCGCGTGGAATCACGTCCGGACCCTCGCTCCGCTGCTGGGGTCGGTCCTGATCCTGGTGGGGTCACGCGGCCGCTGACACCGCGGAACGCGATGGCGACGACACCGGCGGCGATGAGGACGAGGGTCGCGGCGATGGTCGTCGTCGGCGCGATGCCCGCGTCGAAGGCGACGCGCGCCGAATCCATCAGGCGGGTGCTCAGCGCAGGCGGCAGCGTCTGTGCGACCGAGGCGGCACCGCTGATGCTCTCGCGGGCGTCGGCGGTCTGCAGATCGGTGAGCCCGCCAGGCAATTCGACGCTGGCGCGGTAGTACGCCGTGAAGATCGTGCCCAGCGTCGCGGTGCCCACCACGGCGCCGAGCTCGTATGCCGTCTCCGACACCGCGGAGGCCGCACCGGATTTGGCGGGCTCGACCGACGCCACGATGGTGTCATTGGAGATGGTTTGCGACGAGCCGACGCCGATCTCGAGGATGACGAACGAGATCACCACCGCCACCACCGTGAGGTCGTGCCGGAACAGCAGGATGGCCACGAAGCCGGCAGCCACCAGCACCAGACCCACGATCATCAGGGCATGCGGCGCAATGCGTTTCGCGATCGGCACCACCGCGATACCCGCGATCATCGACACCACGGCCCCTGGCAGCGTGACCAGACCCGCGGCCAGCGGACTCAGACCCAGCACCAGCTGCAGGTGCTGGGAGATGAAGAAGATGAAGCCGATGAGCCCGACGATGGACAGGAAGTTCGCCAGGATCGACGACGTGAAGGCGCGGTTGGCGAACAATCCGACGTCGAGCATCGGGTTGGCCGAACGGCGCTGACGGCGGACGAACACCATGCCGGAGCCGACGCCCATCGCGACCGCGGCCACGACGAGGCCGGACACCCCGTCGTGTGCGGCGGACTTAACCGCCCAGACGATCGGCAGCATCGTCGTCAGGGTGAGGGCCACGCTGACGGGGTCCACCGGGCCCGGGTTCGGGTCCCGCGACTCCGGCACCAGTCGCGGTGCCAGCACCAGCAGCGGCAGCAGGATCGGCACGGCGATGAGGAACACCGCACCCCAGTGGAAGTGCTGCAGCAGAACGCCGCCGACGATGGGCCCCAGCGCGGAACCGGCGGTGAAGCAAGACGCCCACAACGCAATGGCCAGCCGCCGGGTCGAGGCGTCCATGAAGATGTTGCGGATCAGCGACAGCGTCGACGGCATCAGCATGGCGCCGAAGACGCCGAGCAGCGCACGCGCCGCGACGAGGTACTCGGCGCTGGGGGCGACGGCCGCCGCAGCCGAGACGACCGCGAAACCGCCGGCACCGATCATCAGCAACCGGCGGCGGCCGATGCGGTCACCGAGGCTGCCCATCGTCACCAGCAGCGCGGCGAGCACCAGGGAGTAGACGTCCACGATCCACAGCTGGGTGGTGGCCGGCGGACGGAAGTCCTGCGCGATGCTGGGCAGCGCGAAGGCGAGCACGGTGTTGTCGACGGCGATGAGCAAGACCGGCAGCATGAGCACCGCAAGCGCGAACCAGGCGCGCCGCGGGGTGGGGATGGACGTCGGGGTGGCGTCCACGTGGATGGACATGTCGATTCTCCTGAGAGCTTCTCTACTGGCGAAGGGCGAGAACCCTTGGCGTCAAGACTGATTCGGGTTGATGGTGCCCTGGGTGAGGCTGGCCATGATGGCGTCGACCACCTGGACGCGGGGCGTGCCCTGGCGGGTGGCGTCGTGTCCGGCGTCCAGGAGCGCCCAGAAGACCAACCGGGGCCACCCCGGCGGTCCGGCGGTGCCCTGGGTGGCCACCCGGTCGAGCACCTCGACGATCGCCTCGTCACCGGTGTCGAGTTCGGCGGTCAACTCCGCGTCCCGGACGATGGAGGAATCGCAGTAGACGAACGACGCGATCGGGCCCAGGTCCAGTTGGCCCTCGACCACCCGGCGCAAACCCTCGACCGGCGGCCCGCAATGCGGTTCGGCGTGTTCGATGGCCGCCTTGCTGAGCTCGTGGACGTGCAGGGCCAGCGCGCGCATCAGGTCCGTGCGCTCGGCGAAGTACCGGTGCAACGTGCTGCGACCCACCCCGGCCGACGCCGCGACGTCGCCGAGGGAGGCGTTCGGATTGGTGCCGAGGACGTTCATGGCGGCGTCGAGAATCGCCTTGCGGGTTCTCGAGCGGGGGCCACCAATGGCCGACAACGACGCAGTCATGTACTCCAAGCTAGCACATGTGGCCCATAGTGGGACAGTGGTGTCCCACTATGACGGGGTCGTAAATCCCCCTGGTGGACCACCCCGGTCGACGGGTGGGGGTGCGTATCCGCTGGGGGCGGGCGTCCACGCCGTCGGTGACGGCACCGGGCGCAGTCGGTCAAGCTCGCGGCGATGACGTTCGGCCAGCACGGCTGCCAGCACCAGAGGCGGGGGCGCCGTCGGCGGTGGTGGTGGTGAGATCTGCCCGACGACGTCGAAGTAGATGCGGTGCGCCATCTGGTCTCGCAGTGCCGGCTCGAGTTGACTGGCCCGCATCAGGAACTGCCGGGCCAACTCCGCTTGCTCGGGCCGAAGGCCCGACAGCTGGAGCGACGACGCCCACCACGCCAGCTCCGGCGGCATCGGCACCGGCGGTGGCATCTTCGGTCCGCGCTCGCTGATCACCATGGTGCCGGCGAACACGTCGCCGACCCGCTTGCCCTTGGGCGAGATCATGCTGCACACCACTGCAGGCGCCCCGGCGAACATCCAGATCTCGACGAACCCGGACAGTCCCCGAAACAGCGCCTGCCGGAAGCGTTCCGGGCCGCCGTCTTCCGAGACCACCCGCAGGCCCAGCGCCATCTTGCCCAGCGACCGACCTCTGGTCGCGACCTCGAAGATCACCGGGTAACCGACGATGCTCAAAACGGTGAAGACGATCAAGATGGCCGCCGACAGCGCGTCGTCGAGATCGGAGATCGTGACCGCCCACAGCAGCACGCCGAGGACGTAGGCCAGGAAGACGACCGTCAGGTCGACCAACGCGGCCAGGGCGCGAACCGGCAGTTGGGCGATCTGAACGTCCAGGACGACGGCGTCACCCGTGACCATCGGCTCGGGCTTGGCCACCATGGCACCCAACGCTACTAGGCTCGCCGACGTGGACGTCGACGCATTCGTCCTGGCCCACCGGCCCGCGTGGGACAGGCTGGACCATCTGGTAAAGCGTCGCCGCACACTGACCGGCGCCGAAGTCGACGAGCTGGTCGACCTCTATCAACGCGTCTCGACCCACCTGTCGATGGTGCGCAGCGCCTCCGCCGATTCGGTGCTCGTCGGCCGTCTTTCGGGCCTGGTGGCCTCGGCACGGTCGGCGGTCACCAGCGCGCATGCCCCCGTGTGGAGCGAATTCACCCGGTTCTGGACGGTGTCGTTCCCCGTCGTGGCCTACCGCGCGTGGCGGTGGTGGCTGGGTTCGGCGGTCGCATCCGTGGTCGTGGCCGTCCTCATGGGCAGCTGGGTGGCGGGCAGCCCCGAGGTGCAAGCCGCCGTCGGAACCCCGTCGGACCTGGCCGAACTGGTGAACCACGACTTCGCCTCCTACTACAGCGACAATCCGGCTGGTTCGTTTGCCCTGCGGGTGTGGGTCAACAACTCGTGGGTGGCAGCGCAGTGCATCGGCTACGCGGTCGTGCTGGGTCTGCCCATTCCGTACGTGCTCTTCCAGAACGCCGCCAACGCCGGGGTCATCGGGGGCTTGATGTTCGACGCGGGCAAGGGCGGCCTGTTCCTCGGTCTGCTGACGCCACACGGGCTGCTCGAGCTGACCGCGGTGTTCCTGGCCGCGGCGGTCGGCATGCGGCTGGGCTGGTCGGTGGTCTCGCCCGGGGACCGGCCGCGCGGCCAGGTGCTTGCCGAGCAGGGGCGGGCGGTCGTCTCGGTGGCCGTCGGGCTGGTCGTCGTGCTGCTGGTGTCGGGCTTGATCGAGGCGTTGGTGACGCCGTCCCCGCTGCCGACGTTCGTGCGCATAACGATCGGCGTCGCCGCCGAGGTCGCGTTCCTGGCCTACGTGGTGCACTTTGGGCGTAAGGCCGCCAGGGCCGGCGAGACGGGTGACGTCGACGACGCCCCCGATTTGCTCCCCACGTCCTGATTCGTCTCCGCGAGCAGTCGCAAAAGCGCGCGACACGCCGGCTGCGAGTGCAGGTTTACGTCTGCTCGCGGGGAGGGGGGCGTTCAGAGCTTGCCGGAGGCCTTCATCGCCAGATAGCGGTCGGCCAACGCAGGCGCCAGGTCTTCGGGAAGGGCATCCACGACGTCGACGCCGTGGCGCCGCAGCCGTGCGGCCACCGCACCGCGGTCGCTGCGGGAACGTTCGGCCGACGCCGCGTCGTACACCTGGGCGGCGTCGGACCGCCCCGCCGCCAGCCGGTCCACCCGCGGATCGCCGACCGCGGCCAGCACCACCTGATGCCGCGCGGACAGCTGCGGCAACACCGCCATCAGACCCTCGTCGAGCGCCGAGGAGTTCAGGTCGGTCAACAACACCACCAGCGCACGCCGACGGATGCGGCGTTGCACCGCAGCCACCATCGCCGAGGCGTCGGACTCGACCAACGCCGGCTGCAGCGGAGCCATCGCCGTGACCAGCGCAGGCAGCAATTCGGTACGTGCGGCGTTGAAGACCCCGGCGCGCGGAAGCCGGTCGTGGGCGACGAAGTCGACGTGGTCACCCGCGCGGGAAGCCAAGGCCGCCAACAGCAGTGCGGCGTCCATCGACCAGTCGAGACGCGGCCAGCCACCGGGGTCCCCCGACGTGGGGTCGACGCCGACGCGACCCGCGGACGTCCGGCCGGTGTCGAGCACGATGACCACCCGGCGATCGCGCTCCGGGCGCCAGGTGCGGACGACGACGTCGGCGCGCCGCGCGGTGGCCCGCCAGTCGATCGACCGCACGTCGTCGCCGACGACGTACTCGCGCAGCGAGTCGAATTCGGTGCCCTGGCCACGAATCAGTACCGGCACCGCGCCGTCGAGTTCGCGCAACTTCGCCAGCCGCGACGGCAAGTGCTTGCGGGACAGGAAGGGCGGCAGGATGCGCACCTGGGCCGGCACCCGGTGCGAGCTCTGTCGACCAGCCAATCCCAGGGGGCCGACGGAGCGCACCGTCACCACCGCCGACCGTTGGTCACCCCGGCGGATCGGGCGCAGCGTGGTCACGACCCGAAATCCTCGACCACCAGGGATCGTCACCCGGTGCGTACGAGGCTCGGCACGCGCCGACGGCGCCCAGGCGTCGCGAACCCAGCCCCGGAGTTCGCGGCGCCCGGGGTTGTCCACGACCAGGGCGGCCTCGACCGGCTCGCCAAGGCGCGCCGACCCGTCCCCGGTTCGGGTGAACCGCAGCCGCCGGGTGTTGGCGGCGAGCACCGCGTCGGCCACGGTCGCCGCCGCCAGCAGGATCAGCAATACCACGAACGTCTCCGCCGGCCACGGCGAAACGGCAACGGGGAGAACGCAGATCAGGGCGATCAGTCCCACCCGGCCGGTGAGCACCACTAGCGTGGCACCGGCACCGCGGACAGGATGCCGTCGAGGACGCCGTCGGGGGTGGCGCCTTCCAGTTCCGCTTCGGGGCGCAGCGCGATCCGGTGCCGCAGCGTCGGCCGTGCCATGGCCTTCACGTCGTCGGGGGCGACGTAGTTGCGACCCGACAACCACGCCCACGTCCGTGACGTCGCGAGCAGAGCCGTCGCGCCGCGGGGTGAGACGCCGAGCTGCAACGACGGGGACGCCCGCGTCGCGCCCGCGACGTCGACGATGTAGCCCATCACCTCGTCGGCCACCAGGACCCGACGCACCGCTTCCCGTCCGGCGGCAAGCTCTGCCGGGCCGGCGACCGGGCGCACACCGGAGAGGTCGCGAGGATCGAAACCCCTTGCGTGCCGTGACAGGATCGCGATCTCCTGGTCGCGCGGCGGCAACGGCACGTTGAGTTTGAGCAGGAAGCGGTCGAGCTGCGCCTCGGGCAACTGGTAGGTGCCCTCGTACTCGATGGGGTTCTGGGTGGCCGCGACGATGAAGGGGTCGGGCAGGGCGCGCGGCTCGCCGTCGACGGTGACCTGACGCTCCTCCATGGCCTCCAGCAGGGCGGCCTGGGTCTTGGGGGGTGTGCGGTTGATCTCGTCGGCCAGAAGGAGATTGGTGAATACCGGCCCGGCGCGGAACTCGAATTCTGCGGTACGGGCGTCGTACACCAGCGACCCGGTGACGTCACCCGGCATCAGGTCGGGGGTGAACTGGACGCGCTTGAAGTCCAGCGCCAGCGCCGAGGCCAACGTGCGCACCAACAACGTCTTGGCGACCCCCGGCACGCCCTCCAACAGCACGTGACCCCGGCACAGCAGCGCGATGACCAGACCGCTGATCACCGCGTCCTGCCCGACGACCGCCTTGGCGATCTCGGAGCGCAGCGCGAGCAACGCCTGTCGAGCGCCGTCGGAGTCCGTCGTCGAAGTCGGTGGTTGGTTCACGAGGTGGCGACCTGCCTTTCGATGTCGTCGAGTAGCCGTGAGAGGGCGACCAATTGGTCGTCGTCGGTGGGGTCGGGCCCGAAGAGTGCGTACTGGACGGCCGACGGCTCGTGCCGAATGCGGCCGGCGACCGTCTCGACGACCGACGCCGGATCGGACTGCGCGCCCAGTCCGAGCCGGGGCAGGATGCGCTGCAGCACCGAGGTGCGAAGCGCCGAGGCGGCGCGGTCGCGGGCCCGTCGTGACCGATACAACCTGCCCCGGCCCTCGACGGTCTCCGAGGCGCGCACCACCACCAGGAGGTTCTCGGCCACCAGCGGACCGATGCGACGGGCCTTCCAGAGCGCGACGACGGCGACGACGAGGCACAGCTGCAGCACGATCCAGCCCACCCGACCGGGGATGAGGTCCATGATCGAGGTGGCGCCGTCGGATTCGCCTTCGATCCGATTGGCCGCGTACCAGATGACCGTCGGCCGCGCGCCGGCCAAGTTCATCGCCAGCGCGGCGTTGCCCTGTTGCAACAGTCCGGAATTCGTCATGAAGTCGGCCGTGCCGACCACGGTGACGGTGCGACCGCGTTGCTCCTGGCGGACCAGAGCGCCGCGGTAGCAGCGGGTCAGGGGAGCGGCCCCGTCGACCGCTTCGAAGGTCGCACTGAGGTTGAGCTGCACGCGGCCCGCACGGGTCGCCTCGGGCAGGTCGCAGTCGGGATCACCGCCGAAACTGGTGGCGTCGGCCGCCTTCACACCAGGAGCCAGCGCCTCCCGCGTCCACGACGACGGCTCGACCAACAGCAGGTCGCCTGGGAGGCCCTCGAGTCGGCGCAGTCCGTCGTCGTCGACCAGATAGGGCGTCGGCGCCACCACGAGCAGGGAGTCCGGTGACGCGGCGCGCTCGACGCCGGCGAGATCGGTCGCCGTCACCACGTCGACTCCGTGATCGCGCAGCAGGGCGACCAGGGCGTGGGCGCCGTCGGGGGAGGTGGCCTCGGGGTCCATTCGGCCGCCCTCTCGCGGCGCGGTCAAGTACGCCGAAGCCGTTGCGACGCCGACGATGAGCACGAGCGCGAGCAGCACCCACCGCACGGTGCGCCACCGCTGCACGACGGTGGCACCGACGGCCGACGAGGTGTCGCTCATCGCACCTCGGCCCAGCCGTCGACGGCGCCGGAGGCACCCGGCCGGGCCGACTTGCCGACGCCCTGGTGCAGGAGGTGCTCGTCGAGGTCGGCGATGACCCGGTAGCCGGTTTCGGTGCCGTGCTGCTCGCCGTAGGTCACGTCGTTGAACACCGTTGCCGCCCGGCGCAATTCGTCGGTGAGACGTGGCACCGCGTGGCCGACGTCGCGGGCGAGTTCGGTGGCGGTGCGCCCGGGCACGGGCTGCACGACCCCGGCCTCCTCGAGGTTGCGGGCCACCGCGCGGAGCCGCTGCTTGATGGCCATCGCCCAATCTCCTTGCGATGCAGCCAGTTCGGCGGCGGCCCTGTGCTCGACCGAGCTCATCTCCGCCGAGCCGAACAGCGTCGCGTGCTGCCTGCGGTTGGTGCGCATGGTGCGTCGCGCCACCCGAAACGCGACGACGGCGGCGACCGCGACCAGGGTCGACAGCACCGCGATGGTGATCCAGCCGCCGGGGACCGACGCGCCGCCGGCCATGACGCGAAACAGCAGATCCTCCAGCAGCCGTGACAATTGGTCGGTCAGGGAGCCGCGGGGATAGATGGGCTTGCTCAGTTCGCGCTGTGCGGCGTCGTGCGCGGCGTCGCGGTCGATGTCGATGATGGACACGTCAGCGTGGCTGGGTGAGCCAGAGATCGTCGGTGGAGTCGACCATTCCGGTCGCACCGGTGCGCAACACCAGGTCGAAGGCCTCCGCCCTGATGCGCCGATCGGCGTAGAGCAACACGACGACGCCGGCGTCGAAGGGTGCGGTGACGATCTGCCCGATGGCGGCTCCGACGGTGATCAGCACCAGCGCGACGACCATCATGGTGGTCGACTCGCCGACGGCGAGCATGACCTGCCCGACCAGGCTGAAGGGCACCGTGACGGCGCCGGCGATCACCCCGGCGATGATTGCCGCCAGGAGGCGGATGCCGAAGACCCGCCAGAAGTCGTTCCTGATGAGCCGGAAGGACCGCCTGATGGCGGCCGTGACACCGATGCGCTCCAAGACGATCAGCGTCGGCGCGAAGCTCAGCATCGTGTACAGGTAGACCAGTGCCGCGATCCCGGTCAGGCCCAGCACCGCGCCCACCACGAACGCCGCTGCAGCGCCGACGAATTCGGCGACGGCCACTGTCACTCCAACGGCCACGCCGATCAGGAGCAGGGCACCGACCGCCTCCAGTGCGGTGATGCCGAGCAACGGAAGTCAACGCCCGCGGACCCGCCGCCACGCCTCGCCGACGCCGATCGGCGCGCCGAACACGGCCCTGCCGACGACCACCGTCAACAGGCCGCTCAGCACGATGCCGGCCAGCACGGTGGTCAAGGCGCCCGCGGCGCTGGACAACACCAGTCCGACGGCCGACGACCCGGTGAACTCACCGCCGTCGGAGGACGGGTCGAACGACGAGGGGGACAACATGCCGCTGGAGGCCAGCGGTCCGATCTCGAACAACAGGGAGACGATCTGGGCGACCACGACGACGATGGTGGTCAGGCCGAGGGTCGCCTTGGGATTGGCCCGGATGTAGGCGACCGCCGCGTTGAGGATGTCGGACAAGCCGAGCGGTCGCAGCGGGATGATGCCCGGCTTGAGCGCCGGTGGCGGACCCATCGGTGGATAGCCGGGCGGTGGGTAGCCGGGCGGGCCCGGCGGCGGGTACTGGTAACCGGATTGCGGAGCGTAACCCGGCGGCGGAGGGTAGCCCGGCGGCGGCGCGTACTGGCCCGGTTGCGGTGGAAAGTAGCCCGGCGGCGGGAATCCCGGCGGGGGCTGGTGCGGCGGCGGAAACTGCCCGTAGCCGTAGCCAGGTGGTGGCGGATACGCGGGCGGCGGTGGGACGACGGGGCCGCCAGCTTCGCTGCTCATGTCCCTCATCCTGTCGATACCGGCGTTCATTCACAACGTGTCCGGGGTGCCCGAGCGTAGCGTCTACGCCATGGCAGAACTCAAGGATCGGTTGCGCGCCGACCTCGTGGTGGCGATGAAGGCACGCGACAAGCTGACGACCGGCACGCTGCGGATGCTGCTGGCGGCGATCCAGGCCGAGGAGGTGTCGGGCGCCAAGGTGCGCGAGCTGTCCGACGACGAGGTGCTCAAGGTGCTGGCCCGCGAGTCGCGCAAGCGGGGCGAAGCCGCGCAGATCTACGTGTCGAACGGACGCGGGGAGCTGGCCGCCAACGAGC
This sequence comes from Mycobacterium yunnanensis, assembly GCF_025823185.1. Taxonomy (GTDB): domain Bacteria; phylum Actinomycetota; class Actinomycetes; order Mycobacteriales; family Mycobacteriaceae; genus Mycobacterium; species Mycobacterium yunnanensis. Next base: position 166,822 of record NZ_JACKVK010000009.1, on the reverse strand, counting down.
GGGCCGAAGCTCAGGTCATCGACGACTACCTGCCCACTCAGCTCAACGACGACGAGCTCGCCAACGTCGTCAACACGGCCATGGCCCAGGTGGCCGAGGAGCTCGGACACCGGCCCGGCGCCAAGCAGATGGGCCAGGTGATGAAGGCGGCCGTGGCGATCGCCGAGGGCAAGGCTGACTCGGCGCGTCTGTCGGCCGCGGTGAAGGATCGGCTCTAGCGGTTATCCACCGCCGAACCGGGGTAGGCGTCTGCCATGACGCGATTCGGCTACACCCTGATGACTGAGCAGAGCGGCCCCAAACAGCTTGTCGAGTACGCAGTTTCGGCCGAGCGACTTGGCTTCGACTTCGAGGTCTCCAGCGACCACTACTCGCCGTGGCTGTCGGCGCAGGGTCACGCCCCCAACGCGTGGACGATGCTTGGCGCGGTCGCGCAGGCCACCGAGCGCGTCGAACTGTTCACCTACGTGACGTGCCCGACGATTCGCTATCACCCGGCGATCGTCGCTCAGCAGGCCGCCACGTTGCAGATCCTCGCCGACGGCAGGTTCACGCTCGGGGTGGGCAGCGGCGAGAATCTCAACGAGCACGTCGTCGGCCAGGGATGGCCGACGGTCAAGCGCCGCCAAGACATGCTGCGCGAGGCCGTGCAGATCATCCGGGAGCTCTTCACCGGCGAGCTGGTGGATTGGAAGGGCGACTACTTCGAAGTCGACTCGGCCCGGCTGTGGGACGTGCTGGACGTGCCCGTGGCCATCGCCGCCGCGGTGTCCGGCGAGCGTTCCATCGAGACGTTCTCGCCGTTGGTCGACCACCTCATCGCCGTCGAACCGGACAAGGATCTGGTCGACGGATGGCACGACGCCCGCAAGGGCACGGGGCTGCCCGGCGATTCGAGGATCGTCGGACAGATCCCCATCTGCTGGGACACCGACGAGGCTGCGGCCGTCGCGAGGGCCCACGAGCAGTTCCGGTGGTTCGCAGGTGGCTGGTCGGTCAACGCCGACCTCCCGACGACCGCGGGCTTCGCGGGTGCCACGCAGTTCGTCCGGAAGGAGGACGTCGCGTCGTCGATCCCGTGCGGGCCGGATCTGGACGCCATCGTCGACGCGGTCCGCGAGTACTGGGAGGCGGGCTTCACCGACATCGCGCTCGTGCAGGTCGGCGACGAGGGGCAGGATCGCTTCCTCGAGCAGGCGGCCGCGCCGCTGCTGGAGAAGCTGCGCGCCGCTGCAGGCTGACCGGTTGGCGGTTTGGGTTCCGCGATACCGGGAAGACGTTTGCTCATGGCAAACGCTAGGGAGGCATCATGCTGACGTCCTTGCTCGTCGGATATGCCGTCGTCGCGGTGGTGGCAGCCGTCGTGGTGTTCGGTGCCAGCGCGCGCCTCGGCGACGAGCGCAGACCGGTCCTTCAGCGGGTCGGACTGAGCCTCGCGGCGGGCGCGGTGTGGCCCGTCATCCTGCTCGGGGTGGCCGAGGTCAGCTCCTTCGCGATGTACGCCAAGGCCCACGAGCACGACGACGAGCCCGAACGGGTGCTCGTCAAGGTCTGACACCCTTTCCGGATGGCGGTCGTCACGATTCGGTACGAAATCGTGACCAAGTTGAGATAAGCTCGCGGGGCGGGTCGGGGAGGGCCATCGCGCGAGAGGTTTTACCATGTCCGATCTTCAGTCGCATGCACACCGCACCACCACGTCGAGGCCGAAGATCTTCGGTGCCGCCGTCCGACGCGGTCTCGCGGCCCTGGCCGTCGCCGCATTCGCCTCGGGCCTGGGTGCCGTCACCGCGGCGCCTGCCTCCGCCGACTCCGTCGACCAGTTCACGGTGCGCAGTGTCGGCCTCACCCAGACGGTCAACCCCGGCACACCCGGCCAGTGCACCTGGGGCGCCGCGCAGAAATGGTTCGAGGCCACCGGCTCGTACCCCGCGATGCGCGGCGACGCCTGGAATTGGGTCAACGCGGCCCAAGCCGCCGGCTACACCGTCGTCGACGCACCCTCGGAACGCTCCATCGTGGTCTTCCAGCCGGGTGCCGCCGGGGCCGGTGGGTACGGCCACGTCGCCTGGGTCGATTCCGTGTCCTCCAGTGGCGGTGCGCAGTGGATCCACGTCACGGAGATGAACGGACTCGCGGGCGAGGGTTTGTGGAACGACCGCGACATCCAGAACGGGCCAGGCATGGCCTACGTGCTGTTGCCCTGACACACCGCGAACATCGGAAGGCCCCAACCGGTGTACCGGTGGGGGCCTTCGATGTGCACGTACGCGGTCGGGGTAGCGGGATTCGAACCCACGACCTCTTCGTCCCGAACGAAGCGCGCTACCAAGCTGCGCCATACCCCGCGTAGAGCGTCGTCAGCTTAACGCACCGAACCAGCCCGACGCGAAACGCCTGGACCGACGGGGTCTGGTGATAGATCGACGCCCGAATGGGTACAAGAAGCGGACACGGAATGTAATTCCGGCCTGGCGACGTTGTAGCCAGCACGTTCGACGAGCCATTCGAGGAGAGGCGTTCACATGACCGGGTTGGGAGCCACGATCTACTTCGGGTTGTTCGCCATCGCCGCACTGTGGTTGTTCGCGACGTCCGAACGCTTTGGCCGCAACGTGTTCGACAGCGGCGATCAGACCCAGGTGCCCGAGCGCTCGAACTCCTGGAGCACCGAGGCCGACCCCGAGGGATCCAGCCCCTGGCTGGTGAGCCACTCCGAGTCGAAGTAGGTGTCGGCGTAGCGTTCCCCCGCGTCGCACAACAGGGTGACCACCGATCCGCTACGACCCGCCGAGATCATCTCGGCCAGCAGCCCGAACGCACCCCAGAGGTTGGTCCCCGTCGACGGCCCGACCTTGCGCCCCAGGACCGCGCTGACGTGATGCGCCGCGGCCACCGACGAAGCGTCGGGCACGACCGTCATGCGGTCGATGACGTCCGGCAGGAACGACGGCTCGACGCGGGGGCGGCCGATGCCCTCGATGCGTGACGACGTCCCCGTGACGTCTCGGCGGCCTTGGGCGTAGGACGGATAGAACGCCGAATTCTCCGGGTCGACGACGCACAACTGGGTGGGGTGGCGCCGATACCGGATGTAGCGGCCGATCGTCGCGCTGGTGCCCCCCGTGCCAGCGCCGACGACGATCCACTCCGGCGCCGGAAACCGTTCCTCGCGCATCTGGTCGAAGATCGACTCGGCGATGTTGTTGTTGCCGCGCCAATCGGTCGCGCGCTCGGCGTTGGTGAACTGGTCGAGGTAGTGCCCGCCCGTCTCCCGTGCCAGTCGTTCCGCCTCGGCGTAGACCTGACCGGATTGGGCGACGAAATGGCAACGGCCGCCCTGTGATTCGATGAGGCGGATCTTGGTGGTGCTGGTCGAGGACGGCATCACGGCGATGAAGGGCAACCCCAGCATCGCGGCGAAGTAGGCCTCCGAGACCGCGGTCGACCCCGACGACGCCTCGATGATCGTGGTGTTCTTCCCAATCCAGCCGTTGCACAGCGCGTAGAGGAACAAGGATCGCGCCAGTCGGTGCTTGAGACTCCCGGTGAGATGGGTCGTCTCGTCCTTCAGGTACAGCTCGACCTGCACGCCGTCGCACCACGCCGACGGCAGCGGATACCGCAGCAGATGGGTGTCGGCGCTACGCCGCGCGTCGGCCTCGATCAGGCGGATCGCGTCATCCACCCACTGACGTGGGTGCCGGCGGACTGCGACGGAGTCGCGGCCGCTCAACGCGCCGAGACGGTCGGGTGCGACACGCTCACCCGGCTGCCCAGGCTGCCCCCGCCGGTCGGCGCGGCCACCAAGGTCAACAGCGTGGCCTCGGGCCGGCAGCAGAAGCGGTACGGCGCATAGGGCGAGGTGCCCAGACCGGCGGAGACGTGCAACTGCATGTGGGCGCCCCACTGCGACGGACCCTTGGCCCGTGACGGATCCAGATCGCAATTGGTCACGACTGCACCCTTGAACGGCAGGCACATCTGGCCGCCGTGGGTGTGCCCCGCCAGCACCAGCTGATAGCCGTCGGCGGCGAAGCGGTCGAGCACGCGGGTGTACGGCGCATGGGTGAGGCCCAGGGTCAGATTCGCCGCCGGACTGGCCGGTCCCGCGATCGTGTCGTAGCGGTCGCGTTTGAGGTGGGGGTCGTCCACACCGGCGGCGGCGACGAGTTGGCCCTTGACCTCGATCTCGCGGCGGGTGTGCGTCATGTCCAGCCAGCCGCGCTCGGTGAACGCCGCGCGCAGGTCCTGCCACGGCAGCGGCTCGCCGGTGATCCGATAGGACGGCTTGAACAGGTAATTGGTGGGGTTCTTCGGCGTCGGGCCGAAGTAGTCGTTGCTGCCGAAGACGAACAAGCCCGGCACCGACAGGAGGTCACCCAGCGCCTGCACCACCGACGGGACGGCCTTGGGGTGCGAGAGGTTGTCACCGGTGTTGATGACGAGGTCGGGCTCCCACGCCGCGAGCTCGCGGATCCACTCCTGCTTGCGTCGCTGCCGCGGCGTCATGTGGAGGTCGCTGAGATGCAGCACCCGCAACGGCGCCGACCCCGGTGTGAGCACCGGCATCGTCGTCTCCCGCACGACGAACGCGTTGCGTTCGATCAGCGTCGCGTAGGCGACGCCCGCGGCCAGCGAGCCCGCGGCCAGCGAGCCGGCCAACGAGGCGGGGTTCTTCAATACCGTCGAACGGGCGAGCATGGGTGCAGCCTACTGCGCGAAGCTGATCGCCACCTCGTCTCCCGAGGGCCAATCGTCGCCCCGCGAACGGTCAGGGCGGTGGAGCAGGTGGCGGCGGGCCCAGCACCGGGACCGTGATGGGCGGCAATCCCGGGATCATCACGACCGTCGAGCCCACCGGCGCGGGGACCGCGTTCGGATCGTTCGGGTCGAGGGGGAGCCCGGGAGGCGGCGGTGGCGGTGCCGGCGCGATGCCGTTGCTGATCTGGATCGTGATGATCGACCCCGGCACGGTTTGACCGTTGGGGGAGGTCCCGACGACCGTGCCCACGGACGAGCCACTGTTGACCGGGGTGGCCTGATCGGCGACCTGGAAGCCGGCGTCCTTCAGACGCTGCCGCGCGAGGTCCTGCGTCATGCCCGCCACGCTGGGCACCTTGGAGCCCGGCGCCCCGTCGACGTAGCGAGGGTCGGTCGGCGGCAGCGCCACGTCGTCCGGGGTGAACTGCTTCATCGCGGTGAACCACGTGCGCGCCGGTTCGTTGCCGCCGTACAGATTGCCAGAACCGCACTGCCGCAGCGGGAACGAGCAGAGGTCCGACGGCGAGGACGAGTCGTCGTAGATGTAGTTGGCCGCGGCGTAGGCGTTGGTGAAGCCCAGGAAGCCCGAGGACCGGTGCGCCTCGGTGGTCCCCGTCTTGCCGGACACCGGCAGGGTCCAGCCGGCCGAACTGGCCGCACTCGCGGCGGTACCGCTCTGGTCGTCCTTGCTCATGGCGTTGGCCAGGGTGTTGGCCAGCCCCTCTGGCACGACCTGCTCGCACGTCTCGGTGGTGACCGAGACGTCCTTGCCGTTGCGGTCGTAGATCTTGTCGATCGGATTCGGCGGGCACCACGTGCCACCCGAGGCGAGCGTGGCCGCCACGTTGGAGAGCTCCAGCGGGTTGACCTCGATGGGCCCCAGGGTGAACGAGCCCAGGTTCTGCCGCTTCACGAAGTCGGCAAGGCTCTCGTTGCTGTCGGGGTCGTACGCGCGGGCCGTTCCCGGCAGCGCGTAGGACCGCAGTCCCAGCTTGACCGCCATGTCGACGGTGCGCTGCACCCCGACCTGGGAGATCAGTTTGGCGAAGGCGGTGTTGGGCGAGGTCGCCAACGCGTCGGTGACGCTAATGGCGCCGCGGTAGCTGCCGTCGTTGAGCACGCACCACGTGGCCGCCGGGCATCCCTTCGCGCCGCCGCTGCCGAGCCCCTTGGCCTCGAAGCGGCCCGGAGCGTCGAGCTGGGCGTTGATGCCCATGCCCATCTCCAGCGCCGCCGAGGTGGTGAACACCTTGAAGATGGATCCTGCGCCGTCACCCACCAGGGAGAAGGGTTGCGGTTGCATGGTCTCGCCGGCGTCGCTGTTGAGCCCGTAGGTGCGGTTGGACGCCATCGCCACGATCGGGTGAGAGTCCTTGCCGGGCTTGATGACACTCATCACGCTGGCGACGCCGTCGATGTCCGGCGCGGCGAAGTTGGTGATCGAGGACTTCACCGAATTCTGGATGTCGGGGTCCAGCGTGGTCTTGATGAGGTAGCCGCCCTTGGCGACCTGTTCCTTGCTGATGCCGGCGCGGGCCAGGTAGTCCAGCACGTAGTCGCAGAAGAAGGCGCGGTCGCCCGCGGCGATGCATCCGCGAGGCAGTTCGTTGGGTTGGGGGAGCACGCCGAGTGGCTCCTGCTTCGCCGCCCGTAACGCGTCGGCCTCCTGCGGCACGTTGTCGATCATGGTGTCCAGCACCACGTTGCGACGTTCCAGGGCGCCCTCGGGGTTGGTGTAGGGATTCAGGGCGCTGGTCGACTGCACCATGCCGGCCAGCAGCGCGGCCTGCTGCCAGTTCAACTGCGAGGCATCGACGCCGAAGTAGGTCTGCGCGGCGTCCTGCACGCCGAAGGCGCCGTTGCCGAACGACACCAGGTTCAGGTACCGCGTCAGGATCTCCGACTTGGTGAAGGTCTTGTCCAACGTCAACGCCATGCGGATCTCGCGCAGCTTGCGAGCGGGCGTGGTCTCGATCGCGGCGCGCTTCTCGGCGTCGGTCTGCGCGATCACCAGCAGCTGGTAGTTCTTGACGTACTGCTGTTCCAGCGTCGAACCGCCGCGGGTGTCGGCGGCGCCGGTCACGTAGCCCGACAGACCGGTGAGCGTGCCCTTCCAGTCGACGCCGTTGTGCTCGGCGAAGCGCTTGTCCTCGATGGAGACGATCGCCAACTTCATCGCGTTGGCGATCTGGTCGCTGCGCACCTCGAACCGGCGCTGGTTGTACAGCCACGCGAGCGGGTTGCCCTTGGCGTCGACCATCGTCGACACCGCGGGGACCTCGCCCTCCACCAGCTGGGCCGAACCGTTGGCGACGACGTCGGACGCGCGGTTCGACATCAGGCCAAAGCCGCCGACGAGCGGGAACATCAGGCCCGCGGCGACGACGCTGGCCAGCAATACGCACCAGGCGAGCTTGATCAGCGTGACCGCTGCGGGCGCGCGCCGAGGGGACGGCGTCGCCTGCGATCGGTCGGACATGGCTACAGAGTAGCCACGCAGACGGGATGGATCCTTACCAGCACCGCAGTGGTACCGCAGACCCCTCGGGCACGCACTGCGCAACCGCAAATCCTGGACGAAGATGTATCACGGCACGGTCGTCCCAAAAATTCGTGATTTAGCTGTTGCGCAAAACCCCCCTGACCACCTAGCTTTGACTGACAGTGCGATCTAGGTAACACTCCCAATCGCAATGTGGCGTAGATCGCAATGGCGAACTACACCGAAGACTGCGCCGCCGCAGGGGGCGGCTGGACGAAGGGATCGCTGGTGTCAGGAATACGGCCCGCGGCGCGCAGGACAGTCACGAGTTCCCCAGTCAACGGTGTGGTGGTTCAAAGCGCCGAAGCAGAAGCACGCATCGCCTGGGTCTCCCAGGCCCGTTGCCGCCAGGCCGATCCCGACGAGTTGTTCGTCCGCGGGGCCGCGCAGCGCAAGGCCGCCGTGATCTGCCGGCACTGCCCGGTGATCTCCGAATGCGGCGCCGACGCCCTGGACAACCGCGTCGAGTTCGGCGTGTGGGGTGGCATGACCGAACGTCAGCGCCGGGCGTTGCTCAAGCAGCACCCCGAGGTCGTGTCCTGGGCCGACTTCTTCGCCGCTCAGCGCAAGCACCGCAGCGCCGTCTGAGGACCGCCCGGCTCACTCCGCCAGGCTGCCGGTGATCTGATCGGCGATCGCGCGGAGCGCCTCGAGGTCCGAGACGTCGAACGGCAGTGACGGCACCCCGACGATGGCCACCTGCGGGTTGGCCCCGGTGAACCGCGACAGCAGTCGTACCTCGCGCTTGGCGGTCTGAGCCCGATCGGCGTGAATTCGCAGCACTGCCGCGGCCAACGCGTCGTCGTCGGTCAGCTGATCCGCCGACTCCCTGGCCTTGTCGATCTGCAGATCGCACAGCGTCGGATGCGTGCGGTTCAGGATGAGCCCGGCAAGCGGCATCTTCTCCGAGGACAACCGGTCGACGAAGAAGGACGCCTCCCGCAGCGCGTCGGGCTCGGCGGCAGAGACGACGACGAACTGGGTGCCCCGGCGCTTCAACAATTCGTAGGTGCGGTCCGCCTTCTCTCGGAACCCGCTGAACGTCGAGTCCAGCGCCTGCACGAAACCTGCGGCGTCGGACAGCATTTGCGAACCCAACACCGTCGAGAGCGCCTTCATCGCCAACCCCACCGCACCGGTCACCAGCTTGCCGATGCCTCGCCCCGGCGCCAGCAGCAGGCGCCACAGCCGGCTGTCCATGAAGCTGCCGAGCCGTTTCGGAGCGTCCAGGAAGTCCAACGCGTTGCGCGACGGGGGAGTGTCCACCACGACCAGGTCCCACTTGTCCTCGCCGAGGAGCTGGCCCAGTTTCTCCATCGCCATGTACTCCTGCGTGCCCGCCAGAGACGTTGCGACGGTTTGGTAGAACTGGTTCTCCAAGATCGCGTCGGCGCGGTCGCCGCCGGAGTACTGGATGACCATCTCGTCGAACGTGCGACGCATGTCGAGCATCATCGCGTGCAGTTCACCGGACACCTCGGGGGCCAGCGGCACGCGCTGTGGCGTGTTGCCGAGGTCCTTGATGCCCAACGCCTGAGCCAGCCGCTTGGCCGGGTCGATGGTCAACACGACCACGGTGCGGCCGTACTCCGCGGCCCGCAGCGCCATCGCCGCGGCGGTCGTGGTCTTCCCGACACCGCCTGCGCCGCAACACACCACGACGCGATTGGACCGATCGGTGAGAATCGACTGAAGGTCGAGTGGGGTGGGTGCGGGGCTCATCTCAACCTCATTCTCTTCGCGCAAGCGCTCATCGGCCTCATTCTCTGTGCGCGAGCGCTCATCGGCCTCATTCTCTGTGCGCGAGCGCTCATCGGCCTCATTCTCTGTGCGCGAGCGCTCATCGGACGCCTTGCTGGGAAAGCGCTTCGGCCAGTTCGTACAGGCTGCCAAGGTCGACGCCGTCGGAGATGGCGGGCAGTTCCAGGCGCGGAACGTCGACCTCGTCGAGAAGGGCCGCGCTCTCGGCGCGCGCGCTGATCCGCGTCGCGTGCTGAATGGTCTCGGTGAGCAGACCGGCGAAATCCGTGTCGCTCAACGTGATTCCCACCTTGGCCAAGCCCGCACGCACCGCGTCCGCGTCGACGTCACCCTCGGCGGCCTTCACCAGGTCGTCGGCATCGAGATAGGCGGGGATGTTGCGGTTGACGATCACGCTGCCGATCGGCAACCCGAGATCCCTGAGCTCGTCGACGGCCTCGAGGGTCTCCTGAATGGGCAGGGCCTCCAGCAGCGTGACGAGATGGATGGCCGTGAGCTCGGAGTGCAGCAGCTTGACCACGCCGTCGGCCTGGGAGTGCACGGGACCGCCCTTGGCCAGGTCCGAGACCGCCTTGGTGACGTCGAGGAAGCGGGCGATGCGGCCGGTCGGCGGCGAGTCGACCACGACGGCGTCGTATGCGGTCGGCTTGCCCTTGCCCTTGCCGGCGTCCTTCTGAGACCGCACCACGATCTCCTTGACCTTGCCGGTGAGCAGCACGTCGCGCAGGCCCGGAGCGATCGTCGTCGCGAATTCGACGGCGCCGATGCGGCGCATCGCCCGGCCCGCGATGCCGAGGTTGTAGAACATGTCGAGGTATTCGAGGAACGCCGCCTCGGTGTCGATGGCCAGCGCGTTGACCTGACCGCCGCGCTCGGCGGTCGCGATCTTGACCTCCTCGTACGGCAACGGCGGCACGTCGAAGAGTTGGGCGATGCCTTGGCGGCCCTCGACTTCGACGAGCAGCACCTTGCGCCCGCCTGCGGCAAGCGCCAGAGCCAGCGACGCGGCGATCGTCGACTTTCCCGTCCCGCCCTTGCCGGTCACGAAGTGCAGTCGCGCCTTGTTCAACCGGGAGGGCCAGCCAATGGAACGACTGCTGGAATCGGGAACGTCGTTGCTCACTCCTGCATGCTAGCCATCGGATGCACGCACACCGATAAGCTCGGCTCCATGAGCGAACCGACCCGGTGGGAATACGTGACAGTGGCACTACTGACCCACGCGACCAAGCAGATCCTCGATCAATGGGGTGAGGACGGGTGGGAGCTGGTCTCCGTGGTTCCCGGGCCCACCGGCGAGCAGCTCGTCGCCTACATGAAGCGGCCCAAGTGACGATCTCGGAACGTTTGACGGAGCTGGGCCTCGAGCTGCCCGCGGTCGTCGCGCCCCTGGCCGCCTACGTGCCCGCCGTACGGACGGGCAACCTGGTGTACACCTCCGGGCAGCTGCCGATGGTCGACGGCGAACTGCCGAAGGCGGGCAAGGTCGGCGCCGAGGTCACCGCCGAGGAGGCGAAGGAGTTGGCGCGCACGTGTGCGCTCAACGCGCTGGCCGCCGTGCACGCCCTCGTCGGCGTCGATTCGGTGGTTCGGGTGGTCAAGGTGGTCGGATTCGTCGCGTCCGCACCAGGTTTCAACGGTCAGCCCGGCGTGGTCAACGGTGCGTCGCAACTGCTCGGTGACGTCTTCGGCGACGCCGGAGTGCATGCTCGCTCGGCGGTCGGGGTGTCGGAGTTGCCGCTGAACGCGCCGGTGGAAGTGGAGCTGATCGTAGAGGTCGCGTGAGCGACAGTGGGGCGGAGGTCGCGTGAGCGACAGTGGGGCGGAGGTCGCGTGAGCGGGCCTGCCCACCCCGCGTACGGGACGCTGCGCCGCGTCACCGACACGGCGTCGGTGCTGTTGTGCGACAACCCCGGTCTGATGACGCTCGAAGGCACCAACACCTGGGTGCTGCGTGGGCCGGGTAGCGACGAGATGGTGGTCGTAGACCCGGGCCCGGCCGACGACGCGCACATCGAGCGGATCGCGGCGCTTGGCAAGATCCCGCTGGTCTTGATCAGTCACAAGCACGGCGACCACACCGACGGGATCGACAAACTCGTCGACCGAACCGGCGCCGTCGTCCGGGCCGTGGGCAGTGGATTCCTGCGCGGGCTGGGCGGTCCGTTGACCGACGGCGAGGTGATCGACGCCGCCGGGGTGCGCATCACGGTCATGGCCACGCCGGGGCACACCGCGGACTCGCTGTCGTTCGTGGTCGACGATGCCGTCTTCACCGCGGACACGGTGCTGGGCCGTGGCACCACCGTCATCGACAACGAGGACGGCAGCCTGCGCGACTACCTGGAGTCGTTGCGGCGGCTCCGCGGACTGGGCAACCTGGCCGTACTCCCGGGCCACGGACCGGATCTCGGTGATCTCGAGGCGGTGACGGGGGCCTATCTCGCCCATCGTGAGGACCGGTTGAACCAGGTGCGTGAGGCACTCCGGGTGCTCGGGGACGACGCGACCGCCCGTCAGATCGTCGAGCACGTGTACACCGACGTCGACGAGAAGCTGTGGGAGCACGCCCAGTGGAGCGTGCAGGCCCAACTGGACTACCTCAGAGCGTGACTCGTGCACGTTCACCCGCGGTCACCGCGGGTCCGGGTGCACGAATCGCACGGAGGGCTACCTGGCGCGGCGGGCCAGTCGCTCGGAATCGCTGATCAACACGCTCTTGCCCTCCAGCCGAATCCAGCCACGATGGGCGAAGTCGGCCAGGGCCTTGTTGACCGTCTCGCGGGAGGCGCCGACCAGCTGGGCGATCTCCTCCTGGGTCAGGTCGTGGGTGACGCGCAGCGCGCCGCCCTCCTGGGTGCCGAAGCGCTGGGCGAGTTGCAGCAGCTGCTTGGCGACGCGGCCGGGGACGTCGGTGAAGATGAGGTCGGCGAGGTTGTTGTTGGTGCGGCGCAGGCGACGGGCCAGCACGCGCAGCAACTGCTCGGCGATCTCGGGGCGGTCGGCGATCCACGCGCGCAGCGCTTCCCGGTCCATCGACACCGCGCGAACCTCGGTGATGGTGGTGGCACTGGAGGTGCGGGGGCCGGGATCGAAGATCGACAGCTCGCCGAACATGTCCGACGGACCCATGATCGTCAGCAGATTCTCCCGGCCGTCCGGTGAGCGGCGGCCGATCTTCACCTTGCCGGAGATGATGATGTAGAGCCGATCTCCCGGCTCGCCTTCGGCGAACACGGTGTGGCCACGCGGAAAGTCGACGGGCTGCAATTGCTTGGTCAGCGCGGAGACCGCAGTCGGTTCCACTCCCTGGAAGATTCCGGCCCTGGCCAGGATCTCGTCCACGTTGCCCCTTAACACCGTCGGAAATATGTCACGCGAAGACCACCCCGGGCGGGATGGCGAATTCAGTCTAAGCGCTGAGGTCTTCGCGACGTGCCAACGCTACACACGAAAGGCGTGGCGGGTCGGCCGAAATTCCGTATTCGATTCGTGCGGAATGATCATGCGCGTCGGCACGTCGCGGGATGCCCGTGCGAACACGCTCGTCCGGCAGACGTCGTCATATCCGTCGTCGAGCAATTCGTAGGACTCGACGGCCCTCGTCCGGGCGGCGGGCTTGGCGCAGACCGCCTTGGCCCGTTCGACCGACGCGGTGACGTCGGCGGGAGACACGGTGTCGTCGTCGAGTCCGGCCTCCAAACGGCTCAGCCCGAAGGTCGCCAACATCAGCAACCCAGGGATGAAGACGACCAGCAACCAGGACACATGGCGAAGTAAACACGCCGAAGGTCTCAGGGCGATCACGAAATGCCACCGGTCCGCGCTTACACTCGTCGGTTGGCTCAGTAGGCTGGCTGGCGTGGCAATGCGCGCAGTGACGGCCCCCAAATCCGCCAAGTACGACACCGAAACGCCCACCGGCTTGGTTCGTCGCGCACGACGAATGAATCGGACGCTGTCCCAAGCCTTTCCGCACGTCTACTGCGAACTGGACTTCACGAATCCGCTGGAGCTGGCGGTTGCCACCATCCTGTCGGCTCAAAGCACCGACAAGGGCGTCAACCTCGCGACCCCGGCGTTGTTCGCCAAGTACCGCACAGCCGCGGACTACGCCGGCGCCGATCGCGAGGAGTTGGAGGCGCTGGTTCGCACCACCGGCTTCTACCGGAACAAGGCCAATTCGCTGATGCGGCTTGGCCAGGAGTTGGTCGAGCGGTTCGACGGAGAGGTGCCACGGACTCTCGAGGAACTGGTGACGCTGCCGGGCATCGGCCGCAAGACCGCCAACGTCATTCTCGGCAATGCCTTCGACATCCCGGGCATCACCGTCGACACCCACTTCGGCAGGCTGGTGCGCCGCTGGCGGTGGACCGAACTCGAGGATCCAGTCAAGGTGGAGTTCGCGATCGGCGAGCTGATCCCCCGCAAGGAGTGGACCCTGCTGAGCCACCGGGTGATCTTCCACGGTCGCCGGGTGTGTCACGCCAAGAAGCCGGCGTGCGGCGTGTGCGTGCTGGCCAAGGACTGCCCGTCATTCGGCCTCGGCCCGACGGATCCGCTGGCCGCCGCGGCGTTGGTGAAGGGCCCCGAGACCGAACACCTGCTGTCGCTGGCCGGGCTGTAGAGCACGTCGGAGTCATGCGCGCCTCCACCCGGTGGACCCTGGCGGGTCTGGTCGTCATCGTCGCGCTGGTCGTCGCGCTGTGGCGGGAAATCGGCGCCGACGACCCGGCGGGGGTGACCGGTGCCGGCTCGAGCGCCGGAGTGGCCAGGGAACACCGCGACGCCGACACCGCGGAGGCGTTGTCGGGCCCGCGTGCGCGGGCCGGGCTGCCGCCCTGCCCCGCGCCGGCGACATCGCACGGGGGCCCGGCGGCTTTGGCCGGGGTCACCGTCGAGTGCGCCGCCGACGGCAGCCGCGCCGACGTCGGAGCCATGGTCGAGGGCCGCAACGTGGTGCTCAACCTGTGGGCCTACTGGTGCGGACCCTGCGCCGACGAACTGCCCGCGATGGCGCAGTACCAGCAGCGGACCGGGCCGGCGGTCACGGTGCTGACGGTGCACCAGGACGAGAACGAGACCGCCGCCCTGCTGCGGCTCGCAGAACTCGGCGTCAAGCTGCCCACCCTGCAGGACGGCCGACGGCTCGTCGCCGCGGCGCTGAAGGTGCCCAATGTCATGCCCGCCACCGTCGTGCTGCGTTCGGACGGTACGGTGGCCAAAATCCTGCCGCGTGCATTCACCAGCGCCGATGACATCGCCGCGGCAGTGAACCCGGTGATCGGAGTGCGCGGTTGATCTCGAACGGTGACGGGGGATCGACGGTCGCCCTCGATGCCGCGGCCGCCCCGTCCTGGCTCACCCCGCTACTCGACAACGTCGGCGACGTGCCCCGCGCCTACCGCGAGCGCGTGCCCGCTGACGTGCTGGCCGCCATCACCAACGCCAACGCCACGGCCACGCGCACCGGAGCCAAGCGCGACGCCGCGGTGCTGGTGCTGTTCTCCGGGCCGTCGGACTCACCGTCGGGCGGGCTGCCCCCCGACGCCGATCTGCTGCTCACCGTGCGCGCCTCGACCCTGCGCCAGCACGCCGGGCAGGCCGCCTTTCCGGGCGGCGCGGCCGACCCCGGTGACGACGGTCCGGTCGGCACCGCGCTGCGGGAGGCCAACGAGGAGACCGGCGTCGACGTGACGAGGTTACGACCGCTGACCACGCTCGACCGGATGTTCATCCCGCCGTCGGGCTTTCACGTCGTGCCGGTCCTGGCCTATTCGCCCGATCCGGGGCCGGTCGGCGTCGTCGACCACGCCGAGACCGCGATCGTGGCCCGCGTCCCGGTGCGCGCCTTCGTCAATCCCGAGAACCGGCTGATGGTGTACCGCAAGGAGAACACCACCCGTTTCGCAGGCCCCGCCTTCATGCTGAATCAGATGCTCGTGTGGGGTTTCACCGGTCAGGTCATCTCGGCAATTCTCGACGTCGCGGGCTGGGCGCAGCCGTGGGACACCGACGACGTGCGCGAACTCGACGTGGCGATGGCGCTCGTCGGCGGCGGTAGCGATTACCGTGAGGGCCCACAATGACTTCGTCGCAGTGGCTTGATCTGGCCGTCCTCGCCATCGCCTTCGTCGCGGCCATCTCCGGATGGCGCTCCGGGGCACTTGGCTCGCTGCTGTCCTTCGTCGGGGTGATCCTCGGTGCGGTGGCCGGCGTGCTGCTCGCACCGCACGTCGTCGGTCACGTCGACGGACCCCGCACCAAGCTGTTCGTCGCGCTGTTCCTGATCCTCGGGCTCGTCGTGATCGGCGAGATCGCCGGCGTGGTGCTGGGCCGCGCGGTGCGGGGCGCGATCCGCAACGGGGGTCTGCGCACCGTCGACTCCATCGTCGGAGTCGGGTTGCAACTCGTCGCGGTGTTGGTGGCGGCCTGGCTCCTGGCCACCCCGCTGACCTCCTCGGACCAACCCAATCTTGCCGCGGCCGTGCGTGGTTCGCGCGTGCTTTCGACGGTCGACGAGGCCGCCCCGGCATGGTTGAAGCGGGTCCCGACCCGGTTGTCGTCGCTGCTGGACACCTCCGGGCTGCCCGACGTGCTGCAACCGTTCGGCCGCACCCCGATCGTGAACGTCGACGCGCCGGATGCCGCACTGGCCACCGATCCCGTGGTCGCGGCGACCCGGCCGAGCGTGCTCAAGATTCGCGGCGTGGCCACCAGCTGCCAAAAGGTGCTCGAGGGCAGCGGTTTCGTCGTCGCACCCAACCGCGTGATGTCCAATGCCCACGTGGTCGCCGGGTCCGAGAGCGTGACCGTGGAGTCCGACGGCAAGACTTACGACGCGACGGTCGTCTCCTACGACCCGAACGCCGACATCTCCATCCTCGACGTCCCCGATTTGCCAGCCAAGCCGCTGCAATTCGACATGCAGGAGGCGGCCAGCGGCACCGACGCGTTGGTGATGGGCTATCCCGGTGGCGGCGAATTCACCGCTACCCCGGGCCGCATCCGCGAGATCATCCAGCTCAACGGACCCGACATCTACCACACGTCGACGGTGACCCGTGAGGTGTACACCATCAGAGGCACTGTCCGGCAGGGCAATTCGGGTGGCCCGTTGATCGACAAGGACGGCAAGGTGCTCGGCGTCGTGTTCGGCGCGGCCGTCGACGACGCCGACACCGGCTTCGTGCTCACCTCCACCGAGGTGGAGAAGCAGATGGCCAAGGTCGGCAACACCCAGCGGGTGTCGACCGACACCTGCATCTCCTGACCTCAGCTGCCCGCGAGGAACCTCGCGAGTTGCTCGTTGACGAGGTTCGGATTCTCCTCGTGGGCGAAGTGCCCCGCGTCGGCGACGGAGACGTACCGCCCGTGGGGCACGAGTTTCTGCGTCCGTCGTACCGGGTCGGCGAGCACGTAGGGGTCGGCGTCGCCGCGCACGTGCAGCACGGGCACCGACACCGGGCGCTTCATCGACCGCATGAAGCGACGACCCTCGCTGCGAAGTTGACTGCGCACCGCCCACCGCTGGTACTCCAGCGCCGAGTGCGCCGCCGACGGGATTCGAATGGCCTGCCGCAGATGGGCCATCGACTCGGAGAAGTCCTCGCAGGCTTGCCAATTGGCCCCGGCCCTACTGCGGACGAGGGTCTCGAGTTCGGCCGCGTCATCCCGAGTGAGCGATCGTTCCGGCCACGCGGGCAGCTGGTAGCGCAGCAAGGACGGCAACAGCGCCATGCCCTGGTCCCGCCGCGTCAGCGCCGAGGCGCGAAGGGCGACCGGATGCGGCGAGCTGACCACCGCGATGGAGCGCACCACGCGAGGATGGAGCACCGAGGTGGCCCAGCAGACCAGACCACCGTCGGCGTGCCCGACCAGCGTCGCGGTCTCGTGCCCGAGCGCGCGGACCAGGCCGGCGGTGTCACCGGCCAGCGTCCACCCGTCGTAGCCGCGGGGCGGCTTGTCGCTGCCGCCGTACCCCCGCAGGTCCACCGCCACGACCCGCGCACCCCGCAACCCGCGGAGCTGGTGTCGCCAGGACCACCAGAACGAGCCGAAGCCGTGCAAGAGGATCACCAGCGGTTGATCGCCGGAGGCGTCGTCGGAGGGGTTCGCCTCGACGACGTGGAAGCGAATCCCGTTGGCGTGCACGTCCATGTGCCGCCACGGACCCGCGATGCGGGTGACCGACGGGTCGGGTGGCGGGGAGCCCGCCACTACCAGCCGGAGGGATCAGCCGTCGGCGCGGCCGGCTTCGCCGGGGTCTTGTCGCCGCCGGGCACCAACGCGACCCGTGCCTCCTTGACCGAGGCGATGGTCTTCTGTGGGCCGCGGATCTTGCGCACCTTGCGGTAGCCCAAGAACGCCAGCAGACCGGTGACCAGCAGCATCAGGCCGAAGACGATCAGGTCGGCCGCCCACTTCTGCAGCCACAGGTCCAGCAGATCGGCGACGAAGAAGAAGAAGAAGAACGTGGAGTAGAACAGGACGACGAGGGCGAGCACGAAGTAGACGCTGCCCGTGAGCCCCTTCTTGACGTCGCGGGTGATCTCGGCGCGCGCTAGTTCGACTTCCGCACGCACCAGGGTGGACATCTGCGCCGTCGCGTCCTTGACCAAATCGCCCACTGATGGATCGGGCTTCGGTGCGTGCGGATCCACCAAGGGAATCGAGGTCACCGTCGTCGGAACGCCGCTCTTGCGGTCGCCATCACTCACGGACACGTCCTCCACGCTCGAAGTAACTCTCCCGCATGTCTTGGGGGTCGGCGCCCATGTTGCCATGTCGAGGGCCACGCAACGATTCCGGCCGACGTTAGACTGGCCGGGCTTGGCCGTCGGCCGGGGCAGTGCCGGAGGAGGGTCGTTGCAGTTCGTGCGAAGTCATCGGAGCCAGTTCGTCCTGTCCGCGCTCTTCGTCGTCCTGGTCGCCGCCCTGACCTCACCACAGCTGGCGGTGTCCCACGCCGAGGACAAGGTGGTCCTCGGCGGCGGATCGGGGATCGTCATCGACGGCGACACGTTCTGCACGCTGACCACCATCGGCAACGACTCCAAGGGCAACCTGATCGGCTTCACCTCCGCGCACTGCGGCGGCCCCGGCGCCCAGGTGGCCTCCGAACGCGCCCCCTCCAGCGGCGTCGTCGGCACGATGGTCGCCGGCAACGACGGTCTCGACTACGCGGTGATCCAGTTCGACCCGGCCAAGGTTCAGCCGGTCAATTCGATCGACGGCTTCGAGATCGACGGCCTCGGCCCCGATCCGGCGTTTGGCGAGAACGCATGCAAGCTCGGCCGCACCACGGGCCAGTCGTGCGGCGTCACGTGGGGGCCGGGCGACAAACCCGGCACGATCCTCAACCAGGTGTGCGGGCAGCCCGGCGACTCCGGCGCGCCGGTGACTGTGAACAACCTGCTGGTCGGCATGATCCACGGTGCCTTCAGCGAGGACCTGCCGACCTGCGTGGTCAAGTTCATTCCGCTGCACACCCCGGCGGTCACCATGTCGATGACGTCGATCTTGGCCGACATCGACGCGAAGAACAGACCGGGCTCGGGTTTCGTCCCGGTCGGCGCTCCTGCTGCCTGATTAGCTCAGGTGATGTACCTCCTGTAGCCCGTAGACGGGCGTCGGCAGCCCTTCGTAGCGCGCCTTGAGTTGCAGGGCGAGATACAGCGAATAGTGCCGGGACTGATGCAGATTCCCGCCGTGGAACCACAGATTCTCCTGCTGCGTCGGCTTCCACATGTTGCGCTGCTCGCCCTCCCACGGACCTGGATCCTTCGTCGTGCCGCTGCCCAGCCCCCAGACCTTGCCGACCTCGTCGGCGACGTCCTGGCCGATGAGGTCGGCCGCCCAGCCATTCATCGAGCCGTAGCCGGTCGCGTAGACGACGACGTCGGCGGGCAGCACCGTGCCGTCGGTGAGCACCACCGCATCCTCGGTGAGCTTCTCGACCTGACCTTGGGCCAGCTTGATGGTGCCGTCGGCGACGAGGTCGCACGCGCCGACGTCGATGTAGTAGCCGGAACCGCGGCGCAGGTACTTCATGAAGAGCCCGGAGTCGTCGTCGCCGAAGTCCAAGTCGAAACCGGCGGCGGTCAGCCGGTCGTAGAACTCCTTGTCGCGCTCCCGGATGGCGTCGTAGATCGGGATCTGGAACTCGTGCATGATCTTGTACGGCAGCGACGCGAACGTCAGGTCGGCCTTCTCGGTCGTCATGCCGGACGCCACGGCCCGCTCGGAGTACAGGTCGCCGAGGCCGATCTCCATCAGGGAGTCCGACTTCACGATGTGCGTCGACGAGCGCTGCACCATCGTGGTGTCCACGCCGTTCTCGACGAGTGCCTTGCAGATGTCGTGGGCGGAGTTGTTGGAGCCGATCACCACCGCGCGCTTGCCGACGTAGCGGTCCGGGCCGGGATGTGCGCTGGAGTGGTGTTGCTCGCCGCGGAAGACGTCCTGGCCGGGCAGCGTCGGAATGCTCGGTTTGCCGGACATGCCGGTGGCCAGCACCAGCTGCGTGGGGTGCAGCGTCAGGCGTTCCCCGTCGCG
This sequence comes from Mycobacterium yunnanensis, assembly GCF_025823185.1. GTDB lineage: Bacteria > Actinomycetota > Actinomycetes > Mycobacteriales > Mycobacteriaceae > Mycobacterium > Mycobacterium yunnanensis. The sequence continues at coordinate 147,198 of NZ_JACKVK010000009.1, read as the reverse complement.
GTCGACCTCGACGGTCCACTGCTTCTCGGTCTCGTCGAACGAGGCGGACAGGCAGGTGGTCTTCGACCAGTAGGGCACCTCCATGACGCGGGTGTAGAACTCCAGCCAGTCGCCGATCTTGTCCTTCGGTGCGAACACCGGCCAGTTCTGCGGGAAGGGCATGTACGGCAGGTGGTCGTACCAGACCGGATCGTGCAGGCACAGCGACTTGTAGCGCTTGCGCCACTGGTCGCCCGGACGGTCGTGCTTGTCGACCACGATCGCGGGGACGCCCATTTGGCGCAGTCGCGCACCGAGCGCGATGCCGCCCTGACCGCCGCCGACCACGAGTGCATACGGCTGCGTGGTGTAGCCGAGTGCCGCCTCCTCGTCGGCCCGTTTCTCTGCCCACGACCTGGTGTCGGCGTCGGACCCGTGCACCGCACCCAGCACCCGGGTGACGCCCTTGCGCTCCTCGTGGCCCTTGAGCTCCTGCATGGCGGTGAGAAGCGTCCACGCTACGTCGTTTCCTTCTGGGTCGCCCTTGAGGCGAAGGTGCCCGGTGCCGCGGCCGACGGCGGTCTCGAACTCGATGAAGGCGCTGGTGACGTCACCGTCTTCGGTCGGCTCCTCCCTGGTGCGAAAACCCGACGGGCTGGTCTCGGCGAGCCGGGCGGTGAGCATGTCGGTCACGCCGTCGCGACCCTCCACCGTCTTGATGTTCCAGGTGAAGGACACCAGATCGCGCCAGAAGCAGTCGACGGCAAACATGCCGGCCGCGCGTGCGACGTCCCGCTCGGCCAGCGCCGTCTCGAAGTCGGCGAGCCACGCGTCGATACGGGCCGAGGGCGTGAGGACGGTCCCGGCTGGCTTTTCAATCGTGTCAGTCATGTGACTCAGAGCACACCACCATTGGCGGACCGCGCAAGGGTTGCAGCGGGTTGCACGTGCGTCGACGGCCCGGGATGCAACGGGGTGCAACTCTTTCGAACGTGGCCGCCGTCACATAGAAATGGCCACATGAGAGCAGCTGTGTACTACGGACCCCACAAACTCGAGGTCGCCGACGTCCCCGAACCGACGCCCACACCGGGCACGGTCAAGGTGAAGGTCGGGTTCAACGGCATCTGCGGCACCGACCTGCACGAGTACTACGCGGGCCCGATCTTCATCCCCACCTCACCGCACCCGCTGACCGGGCAGCAGCTGCCGCTGACCATGGGGCACGAGTTCTCCGGGGTGATCACCGAGGTGGGCGACGGCGTCACCGATTACGCGGCGGGCGATCGGGTGGCGGTCATGCCGCTCTACCGGTGCGGGCACTGCGGGCCGTGCCGGGCAGGCAACTACAACATCTGCCAGCAGATCGGCTTCCACGGGTTGATGTCCGACGGCGGCATGGCCGAGTACACCGTCGTGCCGACCGACATGTTGCACCGTTTGCCCGACCACGTGTCGTTGGAGCTGGGTGCGCTCGTCGAGCCGATGTCGGTGGCCTACCACGCGGCCACGCTTGGCGAGCCGACCGCCGACGGTACCTCGATGGTGTTCGGCGCCGGGCCCATCGGTATCGGACTGTGGTTTGCATTGCGCGGCAAGGGAGTCGAGGACGTCTTCGTCGTCGAGCCGTCGGCGACGAGGCGGGAGTCGATCGAGGCCCTCGGTGCGCGCACCCTGGACCCGACCGCCGTCGACGTGCCCGCCTTCATCGCCGACCACACCAACGGTGCGGGAGCCGACGCGGTGTTCGACGCCGCCGGCGTGACGCCCGCGGTCGAGACCGCGCTGGCCTGCGTGGGAGCGCGACGGCCGATGGTCAGCGTCGCCATCTACGAAAAGCCCTTGACGACACCACTTCTCAACCTGGTGATGAACGAGTCCCGCATTCAGGGATCGCTCTGCTACACCGCCGAGGACTTCGCCGCCGTCATCGACCTCATGGCCAAGGGCGCCTACGACACCACCGGTTGGGTGACGTCGATCCCGCTCGACGACGTCGTCGACGAGGGGTTCGAAGCGCTGCACGCTGGCACCAAGATGAAGGTCCTCGTCGACCCCGCCGGTACGGGGGCGGTCTCGTGACCGGCGCTCTGACCGGCAAGGTCGCCCTGGTCACCGGCGCGGGACGCGGCATCGGCCGTGGCATCGCGCTGCGGTTGGCCCGCGACGGCGCCGACGTCGCGCTGGTCGACATCGGCCCTGACGGCATCGCGCAGGTCGCCGACGAGATCGCCGACATCGGTTCGAAGGCAACGACGTTCGTCGCCGACGTCAGCGACCGTGATCAGGTGTTCGCCGCCGTCGAGCACGCGGCGTCCGCGCTGGGCGGGTTCGACATCATGGTCAACAACGCCGGCATCGCGCTCGTCGCGCCCCTGCTCGACACGACGCCCGCCGACGTCGCCAAGATCTGGGCCGTCAACGTCGACGGGGTGCTGTGGGGCATCCAGGCCGCGGTGACCAAGTTCAAGGAATTGGGCCGCCGCGGCAAGGTCGTCAACGCGTCCTCCATCGCCGGCCACGACGGGTTCGCGATGCTTGGCGTGTACAGCGCCACCAAGTTCGCCGTGCGCGCGCTGACGCAGGCCGCGGCCAAGGAGCACGCCGCCGACGGCATCACCGTCAACGCCTACTGTCCCGGCGTCGTCGGCACCGACATGTGGGTCGAGATCGACAAGCGTTTCGCCGAGCTGACCGGCGCCGCCGAAGGCGAGACCTACGACAAGTTCGTCGGCGGCATCGCGCTGGGCCGGGCGGAGACCCCCGACGACGTCGCCGGCTTCGTGTCGTACCTGGCCGGTCCGGACGCGGACTACATGACGGGGCAGGCGGGGCTGATCGACGGCGGCCTGGTGTTCCGCTAGTGGCATTCCAGTGTGACCGGGAGCACAATCGTTGGTGATGCACGATACGTCCACTCCCGAACCGGCCGTCGCGGTCGGCGAGGACCCGCGAGACTTCGCCCGGCTCATGTCGGCGGTCTACGACGCGACCATGTCGGGTGAGCGTGCTCCCGCCCGCCCCCGGTCGGTGATCGAGGATTCCTGGCATCGGATGATGGCCAACGGCCTTGCGCCCGACCGGTTGTCCTCACCCGTCGTCGAACTGGCCGGCCTGGAGATGCTGAGGAAGTCCTCGGGCTTGCTCGGCGTGCTCGACGAGGTGTCCCGCAACCTGGAGACGCTGATCGCCGACGGCGACAACATCCTCGTCGTCGCCGACGCGCTGGGCCGGGTGTTGTGGCGAAGCGGGTCGGCGTCGGTGCTCAACCACGCCGACCGGCTGGGGTTCATCGAAGGCGCGCACTGGGGCGAGAACGCCGTCGGCACCAACGCCATCGGCACCGCGCTGGCGTCGAACCGCGCGGTGCAGGTGTTCTCCGCCGAGCACTACCAGCGCAGCCACCATCCGTGGACGTGTGCTGGCGCACCCATCAAGGATCCTCGGACCGGTCAGGTGATCGGGGTGGTCGACGTGTCCGGCCCCGCCGCGACGGTGCACCCGACCACGGTCGCCCTCGTCGACGTCGTCGCGCGCCTCGCCGAATCCCGGCTGCGCGAACAACACGACCGCACGCTGAACCGGTTGCGGGCGGTGGCGGCGCCAATTCTGGCGCGCATCGGCGCACCCGCCCTCGCCGTCGACCACGACGGGTGGGTGGCCGCGGTGGATTCGGTGCCGCTGCACAATCGCATCCTGTTGCCGGCGGAGACCGGGCCGGGTCGAGCGTGGGTGCCGCCGCTGGGGATGTGCGAGATCGAACTGCTGCCTGGCGGATGGTTGGTGCGCCCCACCGACGAGGACGCCACCCCCGGCATCTCAAGGGTCACCCTGGACGTCCGCGACTCGGGGGCGCCGACCCTGGAGATGGTCGGTCAATTCGGCTGCTGGCGTCACGACATCTCGCCGCGGCACGCCGAGATCCTGCTCGTCCTGGCCACCCATCGCGACGGACGGTCGGCTCCGGACCTCGCCGAAGACCTCTACGGTGACCGGTCCCGCGTGGTGACGGTGCGGGCCGAGATGTCGCGTCTGCGTGGTCGACTCGCCGGTCTGGTGCACGGCCGCCCGTATCGGTTCCCGTCGGCGGCCGTCGTCGACGTCTGCTACCCGGCGGACCGGGCCACGCTGCTGGCCGCCTCGACGGCACCGGCGATCCGCGCGATGCGCGTGGCTCGAACGTGAAGAAGTGCGCGAGGATTCGTGCATTCCTCGCGCACTTCTTCACGTTCGGCAGGGGTTAGAAGAAGCCCTGCGCCTTGTTGCCGTAGGACACCAGCAGGTTCTTGGTCTGCTGGTAGTGGTCGAGCATCATCTTGTGGTTCTCGCGGCCGATGCCGGACTGCTTGTAGCCACCGAACGCGGCGTGCGCGGGGTAGGCGTGATAGCAGTTGGTCCACACGCGGCCGGCCTTGATGTCACGCCCGGCCCGGTAGGCGGTGTTGCCGTCGCGGCTCCACACGCCGGCGCCCAGACCGTAGAGGGTGTCGTTGGCGATCGAGATCGCGTCGTCGTAGTCGGTGAACGAGGTGACCGCGACGACGGGACCGAAGATCTCCTCCTGGAACACCCGCATCTTGTTGTTGCCCTCGAAGATGGTGGGCTGCACGTAGTAGCCGCCGTTCAGTTCGCCACCGAGTTCGGCGCGCTCGCCGCCGGTGATCACCTTGGCGCCCTCATCCTTGCCAATCTCGATGTAGGACAAGATCTTCTCGAGCTGGTCGTTGGACGCCTGAGCGCCGATCATCGTCTCGGTGTCGAGCGGGTCGCCCTGGCGCACGGCCTTGGTGCGGATGGCGGCCTGGGTCATGAACTCGTCGTAGATGTCGGCCTGCACCAGGGAACGCGACGGGCAGGTGCACACCTCGCCCTGGTTGAGGGCGAACATCGTGAAGCCCTCCAGCGCCTTGTCCTGGAAGTCGTCGACCTGGGACATGACGTCGGAGAAGAAGATGTTGGGGCTCTTGCCGCCCAGCTCGAGGGTGACCGGAATCAAGTTCTGCGAGGCGTACTGCATGATCAGCCGACCGGTGGTGGTCTCACCGGTGAACGCGATCTTGGCGATCCGGTTGCTCGACGCCAGCGGCTTGCCCGTCTCGACGCCAAATCCGTTGACCACGTTGACCACACCGGCGGGCAGCAGGTCACCGATGATCGACATCAGGTACAGGATCGACGCCGGGGTCTGCTCGGCGGGCTTGAGGACGACGGCGTTGCCCGCGGCCAGCGCGGGAGCCAGCTTCCACACCGCCATCAGGATGGGGAAGTTCCACGGGATGATCTGCCCGACGACGCCGAGCGGCTCGTGGAAGTGGTAGGCGACGGTGTCCTCGTCGATCTGGGACAGCGAACCCTCTTGCGCGCGAAGGGCTCCCGCGAAGTAGCGGAAGTGGTCGACGGCCAACGGAATGTCGGCGTTGAGCGTCTCGCGCACGGGCTTGCCGTTGTCCCACGCCTCGGCGACGGCGATCGACTCCAGGTTCTCTTCGATGCGGTCGGCGATCTTGTTGAGGATGTTGGCCCGCTCGGCGGGCGAGGTCTTGCCCCAGGCGGGGGCGGCGGCGTGGGCTGCGTCGAGCGCCTTGTCGACGTCGGACTCGTCGGACCGGGCCACCTCGCAAAAGGTCTTGCCGGTGATCGGTGACGGGTTCTCGAAGTACCGGCCCGCGGTGGGCGCTACCCACTCGCCGCCGATCCAGTTGTCGTAGCGGGACTCGAAGCTCATCACGGAGCCTTCGGTGCCTGGCCGCGCGTAAACAGTCATGGGTTCCTCTCCAGCGAACGGGGCGACGCATCGAGAATGTGTCGGTCGTCACTCAAGATAGACCGCGAGGGGTTGCATCACGGTTGCACGGTCGCACCGGGCTGACGTCAGCCAAATTCGAGATCGAGACCGGCCAGATGCCCACCGGCCCTGGCGCGATCCAGCGCCCCGGCGCGTGCGTCGTCGTGCAGCAGGCGCCAGCCCTCTCGGTCGTCGGATCCCTCCGGCAATCGAAGCCAGCGGCGCAGCAGCCCCAGGTCACCGGTCGCGACGACCGCGCCGCGCAGGCTGGTGCTCACCTCGGTGCGCAGCCGTCCGACGGCGGGGGAGACCGACTTGTCCAGCAGCGGTCCGCCGTACGCGTCGAGGGCCGCCGACACGTCCCCGCGGGCCAGCGCGTCGAAGACCTCGGCGAGGTCGCTGGAGACGGGTGCGGTCAGACGGTAGGGCCGTGACGCCAGCAATTCGGGCCCGACGACGCGGCGCAGTCGCGACATCTCCGCGCGCACGGTCACGACGTCGAGGTGTCCGTCGTCCAGCAGCGTGGCCAGGTGGTCGGCGCTGAGCCCCTCGGGGTGTCTGCTGAGCAGCACCAGGATGTCGGCGTGCCTGCCGGTGAGCACGGCGCGCGTGCGTCGACCGCTCTGGTCGACGCTCTCCCATCGGGGACGATCGGGCCCCAGCACGTGCAAATGTCTGGTGCCGCAAGGGTTTTGGCTGCGCTGCGGCTCGGTCAACCGGAGCAGGGCCAGGTGGTTCTCCACCGCGACCACGGTGGCGCGCACCAGGGCCAGGGTCTGGGCCGAGGACACCTCGTCGCCGCCGGTGAGGTCGATGGCACCGATCGACGCGCCCGTGACCGGGTCGTGCACGGGCACCGCGGTGCAACTCCACGGCTGCACGACGCGGGAGAAGTGCTCGGTGCGCCGGATCTGCACCTCGGCGTCGAGCGCCAACGCCGTTCCCGGGGCGTTGGTGCCCGCGCCGCGCTCACTCCAGTCCGCGCCGGGGACGAAGTTCATCGCCTCGGCCCGACGGCACGCCGAGGGGTCGCCCTCGACCCAGAGCAAGGTGCCGTCCGCCGCGCTGATCGCGACCATGACCCCGCTGGACCGGGCGTCGTCGACCAGCAGTCGCCGGATGACCGGCAGCGCCGACGCCAGGGGGTGCTCGGCCCGCATGCGGGCCACGCCGACCGCCACCTCCGAGGACTGCGCGCCCCCGAGGTCGGGGTCGACGCCCCGGGCCAGGCTGCGCTGCCAGCTCTCGACGACGACGCGGCGCAGGGGAGTGGTCGCCAGATAGGAACCGTCCACCTCGCCGGCGACGAAGAGCTCGTGGACGGCGCGCACGCTGGCGTCGGACACCCTCGCTGAACTCACCGGTGATCACGCTCCTGGCGGGGCGCGCCGGGGCCCCGCATGCGTGCCACGATAGTCCGGTCGACGTCTCCCGCGGTGCTACTTGCCTGCGCGGATGGCCTCGAAGACGCTGGGGTCGACCAGGGTGGAGGTGTCGCCGAGTTCGCGTCCCTCGGCGACGTCGCGCAGCAGGCGTCGCATGATCTTGCCGCTGCGGGTCTTGGGCAGCTCGGGCACGACGTGGATCTCGCGGGGTTTGGCGATCGGGGAGATCTCCTTGGCCACCTCGGCGCGCAGCTCCTCGACCATGTTCTCTGCGCCACCCTGAGCCGAGGCCTTGAGGATCACGAACGCGCAGATTGCCTGCCCGGTCTGCTCGTCGGTGGCGCCGACGACGGCGGCCTCGGCCACCCCGGAGTGCCCGACCAGGGCGGATTCGACCTCGGCGGTGGAGATTCGGTGCCCGGAGATGTTCATGACGTCGTCGATGCGGCCGAGCACCCAGATCTCGCCGTCGCTGCCGTAGCGGGCGCCGTCACCGGCGAAGTACCACCCCTGCTCGGCGAAGCGTGACCAGTAGGTCTCCTTGAAGCGCTCGGGGTCGCCCCAGATGCCGCGAAGCATCGACGGCCACGGCTTGTCGAGCACCAGGTAGCCGCTGACCTGCTCACCGTGGTCGGTGCCCGGCTCGAGGCGGTTGCCGTCGTCGTCGACGATGACCGCCGAGATGCCGGGCAGCGGGGTCATCGCCGAGCCGGGCTTGGTGGCGGTGACGCCGGGCAGCGGCGAGATCATGATGGAACCGGTCTCGGTCTGCCACCACGTGTCGACGATCGGGGTCTGGTCGGCGCCGAAGACGGTGCGATACCAGCGCCACGCCTCCGGGTTGATGGGTTCGCCGACCGAACCGAGCAGGCGCAGGCTCGACAGGTCGTGCTCGGCGGCGATCTGACGGCCCAGCTTCATGAACGTCCGCACCAGCGTCGGCGCGGTGTAGTAGATGGTGACGCCGTACTTCTCGATGATCTCGAAGTGGCGGTGCTCGGTGGGCGAGGTGGGGGTGCCCTCGTAGACGACCTGCGTGACGCCGTTGGAGAGCGGGCCGTAGACGATGTAGGTGTGTCCGGTGACCCAGCCGATGTCGGCGGTGCACCAGTAGACGTCGGTCTCGGGCTTGACGTCGAAGACGTTGAAATGGGTGTAGCTGCTCTGCGTCAGGTAGCCGCCGGTGGTGTGCATGATGCCCTTGGGCTTGCCCGTGGTGCCCGAGGTGTACAGCAGGAACAGTGGGTGCTCGGCGTCGAACGCTTTGGGGGTGTGCTCGGTCGACGCGGCGTCGACCACGTCGTGCCACCACAGGTCGCGGCCCTTGGTCCAGCCGACGTCGATCCCGGTGCGCTTGACGACGAGGACGTGCTGAATGGACTGCCCGCCATCTCCTTCCACGGCCTCGTCCACCGCGTCCTTCAGTGAGGCCGCCTTGCCGCGGCGGTACTGCCCGTCGGTGGTGATGACGAGCTTTGCCTCGGCGTCGGCGATGCGCGCCTTCAAAGCGCTGGCGGAGAACCCGGCGAACACCACCGAGTGCAAGACGCCCAGTCGGGCGCAGGCCAACATCGCCACGATCGCCTCGGGCACCATCGGCATGTAGATGGCTACCCGGTCACCCGCGACCAATCCGAGGTCGGTCAAGGCATTGGCGGCCTTGGAGACCTCGTCCTTGAGTTCGGCGTAGGTGATGGTGCGGTGGTGGTCGACGGGCTCGCCGACCCAGTGGATGGCGACGCGGTCGCCGTTGCCTGCCTCGACGTGGCGGTCGACGCAGTTGTAGGCGACGTTGAGCTTGCCGTCGGCGAACCACTTGGCCACCGGGGCTTCCGACCAGTCCAGTACCTCGGTGAACGGCGTCTCCCAGGCCAGCCTGTTGGCCTGCTCGGCCCAGAACGCGAGCCGGTCCGCCTCGGCCTCGTCGTAGAGCGCGGCGGTCGCGTTGGCCTGTTCGGCGAAAGCGGTCGACGGCGCATAGGAGGTCTGGGTGGACGGCGCCGCGGTGTCGTTCTGTGCCATGAACGTGAGCGTAGTCACCACCCATGTGGCGGAGGGAGACAACTCACGTCGACGGCTGCGGACGGTGGCCCACGCGCGCCGAACGCGCACGTGGGCGAGCCCAGCGGTCGTCGACCCCACGACGGGACCCCGTACCGGGGCACTAGCGTGTCCTCGTGGCCGCTCCCGATCCCCTTGCCCCACTGGCGGAATTGCCAGGGGTCGCCGACGCCGCCGAGGAGGCCCGAGAGGCGCTCGCCCTGGCACATCGACACAAGGCGAACCGTCGGGGTTGGCCCGCAACGGCAGCCGAAGCCGCGATGCGGGCGGCGCGGGCGTCGTCGGTCCTCGACGGGGGATCGCTGGTGCTCACCCCCGGTGAGGGACCCGACCCCGTGTTGGCGGGTGCGTTGCGTGTCGCCGAGGCGCTCGAAGGTGGCGGATCGTCGCTGATCGGGGTGTGGCAGCGCGCCCCGTTGCAGGCGATCGCGCGGCTGCATGCCTTGGCGGCCGCCGACCTGACCGACGACGACCGCCTCGGTCGGCCGCGCACCGACGACGGCGTCGGACGGCGCCTCGAGATGCTGGCCGACGTCGTGACGAGCACCCGCGTCCCCGCCCCGATACTCGCGTCGGTGGTGCACGGTGAGTTGTTGGTGCTGGCCCCCTTTGGCGTCGCCGACGGCGTGGTGGCCCGTGGCGTGTCGCGACTGGCCGCCGTCGCCAGCGGTCTGGACACCCGCGGGCTGGGGATCCCCGAGCAGTTCTGGATGCAGAAGCCCGGTGACTACCGAGCGGCGGCGCGCGGGTTCGAGTCCGGAACCCGGGAGGGTCTGACCGCGTGGCTGCTCAACAGTTGCCACGCCATGAGGGCAGGCGCGCGCGAGGCGTTGACGATCGCCGAGGCGTCGACCAGGAAGTGACCCCAGCAACATGAAGCGGGCGGCGCTCCGAATGACTCGGCTCGCCGCCCGCTAGCACGGAACTCCGGATACCATGCGTGCTTCGTGGGCTGCGTGGGTGGCCTCGGCGTCATTGCGATGCGCTACGGCTGCCGACCTCACCCAAGAGGTCCTCGCTTGGCGTCCGCTCTTCGCAATTACGCAGGCCCGCAACACTTTTGCCATTATCGCGGCATGTGCTCCGCGTGGGTTCGCAGGTTCCGTGCTGGGAAGCCTCTGTCGGGAGTGCGAACCTTCTCTTCCGGTTCGAACTTGGCCTCTATCGGCTTCCGTGACTCCTTTGTACTCCGTGACCGCTATCACATCAAGGGTCAATTCACGCGAGTCGCCGGATCGTTACGCGCACACCCCAGCAACCGCGGTGACGGCGCCTTTGCGCGTCTAGAAGGCGAACCGTCGCAGCAACGAGTAGGTCAGTGCGCCGGCCGCCAAGGCGCTGACGCCGACCGCTACCGAGGTGGCGACGGCCGCCCCGGAGGGGGCGCCGATGCGTTCCCTCAGGGACACGGCCCGGGAGAACGTCAGCACCGGCCAGTCCCTGCCGAGCGCCTCCCGGCGCAACGCACGGTCGGGGTTGACGACGAATGCATGGCCGACCGACTCGAGCATCGGCAGATCGGTGATCGAATCGGAGTAGGCGTAGCAGTGGTCGAGCGCGTACCCCTCGCGGGCCGCGAGTTCCTTGATCGCCTCGACCTTGCCCTCGCCGTAACAGTAAAACGCCACCTCGCCGGTGTACTTGCCGTCCTCGACGACCATCCGGGTCGCCATCGCATGGGTTGCGCCGAGGGCCTTGGCGATTGGGGCGACGATCTCCTCACCAGAGGCCGAGACCACGACGACGTCGCGACCGCACAGCTTGTGGTCGGCGATCAGGTCGGCGGCCTCGACGAAGACGAGGGGATCCACGATGTCGTGCATCGTCTCGCCGACGATCGACTTCACCTGCTCGACGTTCCACCCCGCGCACATCGTGGTGATGTAGGAGCGCATCCGGTCCATCTGCTCGTGGTCGGCACCGGACATGTGGAACAGGAACTGCGCATAAGTCGACTTCAAGACTGCTTGTCGGTTAATTAGACCCTGATCGAAGAAGGGTTTGCTGAAGGCCAGCGTGCTCGACTTCGCGATCACCGTCTTGTCGAGGTCGAAGAACGCCGCGGTGCGAATGGGTGGGTCCCCGACGGGCGCCAGATGCGGCTCTGACTCCTCCGCCGAAGCGGCGCCGGAAGCGGTCACGAAGCCAGCATAGGCGGCCGGCGTATCGGGCGCGGTGCCCGCCGCAGCGAAGTGACAGTCCCCGCCACGTGTCCCCCCAGGTAACTTTCCAGGTCACCGTGGGATTTCATTGGAGATTCATAGGGTGCCGATGACTTGCGCTCGCCCATGTCGGCGTGTGTATAGTGAGCATTACTCGGCTTATGCCGAGTGTGCATCAGCCCGACCCCCCGGGGCTGATACACGACGACCTCCGCCTCCTCCCCCCTGGCGGGGGTCGTCCCTTTTTCAGGGGTAGTTCGCCGCAGTGGCCTTCCGGGTGTCCCGACGAAATTGACGTCTCCGTAGTCGAGTTTGCGCGGCGCCGCACCGGCACCGGTTCTCCACAGACGCGGTTTCATCCACATGTCGGGCACGTTTCGGCGGTCGTGGGCTCTGGAGGGTCCGTCGTAGCCACACAGTGGAGGCATGAGTTCGAGCAACGGCATCCTCGCGATGGTCGCCGACGCCTCCCTCCGGCATGACGTCGACCGCGTGGCGGCGGCGGCCGGCGTCCGCGCCGTGCACGTCGACGAGCCGTCCAGCCGCAAGGTCTGGTCTGCGGCGTCTGCTGTCATCCTCGATCTCGACGGTGCCCGCCGCTGCGCCGAGCTGGGACTGCCGCGCCGCGACGGGATCCTGGTCGTCGGCACCACCACGCCGAGTCCGGATCAGTGGCACGTCGTCGTAGCCGTCGGTGCGCAACGGGTGTTGTCGCTGCCCACCGACGAGGTGGCCCTGGTCTCTGCGCTGGTCGACGCGGCCGACCGATCGGCCGATGAGCACCGACGCGGCGCCGTAGTGGCCGTCGTCGGCGGATGCGGCGGAGCGGGTGCCACGGTCTTCGCCACCGCACTCGCGCACGTCGCGCCCAAGGCGCTGCTGGTCGACGTCGACCCGTGGAGTGGCGGCATCGACCTGACCCTCGGAAGCGAGCGCGATCCCGGTCTGCGGTGGCCCGACCTCGACCTCGGTGGCGGCCGAGTCGGCCACCACGCGCTGACGGGGGCGCTGCCGTCGCGACACGGCGTCACCGTGCTCTCGGCCGGTCGGCCCGGTGACGAAGTCGACCCCGGAGCACTCACTGCCGTCATCGACGGCGGCTGTCGCGCGGGTGCCACCACGATCTGCGATCTGCCCCGCCGGGCGACTCCCGCGGTGGGTGTGGCCCTGGACGCCGCGGACCTCGTCGTCCTCGTCGTGCCCGCCGACGTCCGGTCGTGCGCCGCAGCCAGTGCCGTGGCGCAGTGGCTGACCGACGCCAACCCCAACGTCGGACTGGTGGTCCGCGGTCCCGCCCCCGGCGGGCTCCGCTCAGTCGACGTGTCCCGCATCGTCGAGCGGCCGTTGTTGGCGGCCATGCGACCGCAACCCGGCCTGGCCGCCGAGTTGGAGCGCGGTGGGTTGCGGCCGCGGCGACGCTCGCCCTTGGCCGGGGCAGCGCGGCGGGTGCTGGACGTGCTGCACCGCCAGCCCAGCGCGACCGACGAACAGTTGGTCGCGTGAGCGCGTCGCTGATCGAGCGAGTCAGAGAGCGGCTGGCAACCGAGTCGGGACCGCTGTTGCCGACGGTCGTCGCCGAGGCGATTCGCGCGGAGTCGGGCGGTCTGCTTGGCGAGAGCGACGTCCTGAGCAACCTGCGACTGCTCCAAACCGAGTTGACCGGCGCCGGGATCCTCGATCCCCTGCTGCGTGCGGAGGGCACGACCGACGTCCTGGTGGCGGCCCCCGATGCGGTGTGGGTCGACGACGGCCACGGGCTTCGCCGGACCGCAGTGCGTTTCGACGACGAGGCGGCCGTGCGGCGGCTGGCGCAACGGTTGGCACTGGCGGCCGGGCGCCGTCTCGACGAGGCGCAGCCCTGGGTGGACGGGCAGCTCCCCGGCCTTGGCGCCTGCGGATTCACCGTGCGGCTGCACGCCGTGCTTCCGCCCATCGCGCCCGCAGGCACCTGTCTGTCGCTGCGCGTGCTGCGACCTGCCACCCAGGATCTGGCGGCGCTGACACGTGCCGGGGCGATCGCACCCGACGCCGTCGCCCTCGTCGACGACGTGATCGCCGCTCGCCTGGCGTTCCTGGTCTCCGGCGGCACCGGCGCCGGGAAGACGACGCTGCTGTCGGCGGCCCTGGGGGCCGTCCCCGCCACCGAACGCATCGTGTGCGTGGAGGACGCGCCGGAACTCGCGCCGCGTCACCCGCATCTGGTCAATCTCGTCGCCCGCTACGCCAACGTCGAGGGCGTCGGCGAGGTGACCGTGCGTGACCTCGTTCGGCAGGCGCTCCGCATGCGACCCGACCGCATCGTCGTCGGCGAGGTGCGCGGCGGCGAGGTCGTCGACCTACTCGCCGCCCTGAACACCGGTCACGACGGCGGTGCCGGGACGGTGCACGCCAACAGCCCCGCCGAGGTGCCGGCTCGTCTGGAGGCGCTCGCGGCGGTCGGTGGGCTGGATCGGGCGGCGCTGCACAGTCAACTCGCCGCGGCCGTGCGGGTGGTGCTGCACGTCGGCCGCGACGGCGCAGGTTCCCGCCGGCTCGAGGAGATCGCCGTGCTACGCCGGGGCGGGGACGGGTTCGTCGCCGCGGTCACCGCGTGGCACGCCGACCGCGGATTCGGCGAGGGCGCGGACTCCTTGGCCGACCTCGTGTCGGCGCGCGGCTCATGACGGCCGCGGCGCTTATCTTGGCGGCCGCGCTGGTCGTGGCCCCGGGTCAGCCGCGTCGTCGGCTGGGTCTCCCGACGGCTCCGACCCGGCCTCGCCGCGGCGTGCTCGTGGTGCTCTGTGCGCTGGCGATGGCGACGACCGCGGTGTTCGTCTCGGTGGCGGCGTCCGCCGCCCTGGCAGCGGTGCTGGCGTCGGTGGCCTTGCGGCGTAATGGAAATCGAGCGCGCCGCCGCCGGGTCGAGGAGGCGGCCGCCCTCCAGGGTGCACTCGGCGTACTGGTGGGCGAGCTCAGGGTGGGGGCGCATCCCGTCGTGGCGTTCGAGAGCGCAGCGGCCGAGGTGGACGGGCCGGTCGCGGATTCCCTGCGGGCGGTGGCGGCCCGCGCGAGGCTCGGGGCCGACGTCGTCGCCGGATTGCGTTCGGTCGCCGGACAGTCGACGGTGCCTCGACATTGGGAGCGGTTGTCGGCGGCGTGGCAGTTGGCCCAGGATCACGGACTGTCGATCGTCGCGCTGGTGCGTGCGGCCGAACGCGACATCGTGGAGCGTGAACGCTTCGCCTCCGGGGTGTCGGCGGGCATGGCGGGTGCGCGGGCCACCGCGTCGATCCTGGCGGGGCTGCCCCTTCTCGGGGTCGGATTGGGTCACGCCATCGGCGCCGACCCCGTGCCGTTCCTGCTGTCCGGCGGGGTCGGTGGGTGGTGTCTGGTGATCGGCGTGACGCTCGCCTGTGCAGGCTTGGCGTGGTCGGATCGCATCACCGGTCGGGTACTCGGATGAGCCTGGCCGCAGTACTTCTCGCGTTGGCGGCGCTACTCGCCGGCGGGCGGGTGCGTGCCGCCAACCCGATCGCCGACGTCGCGCCGGCAGCAACCGACGCCGGTGAGGACGATGATCCTCTCGCGGCCGCGTCGGCACTGGACGTGTTCGCGGCATGCCTGTCCTCGGGTATGGCCGTGGCGGCCGCAGCGAAGGCGACCGCGCCGTATGCGCCGCATGGACTCGCCGACGTGCTCGAGCGGGCCGCGGACCTGCTGGCCGTGGGTGCCGACGCGTTCACCGTCTGGTCGACGGTGGACGTCTCTGGTCAGCCGCGGGTCGAGGCGTTGTGTCGGCTCGCCCGCCGCTCCGCGGCCTCGGGAAGCGCGCTGGCGCAAGCAGTGTCAGATCTGGCCGACCAGTCGCGGCGCGATGCCGCCGATTCGGCACGAGCGGCCGCCGAGCGGGCGTCGGTGTTGATCGCCGGCCCGCTCGGCGTGTGTTACCTGCCGGCGTTCGTGTGCCTGGGGATCGTGCCGGTGGTGGTCGGCCTGGCCGGGGACGTGTTGCAGTCGGGGGTGTGGTGAGCCGAATCGTGGCGCGCGGAGACACCGCGGGCAGTTGGACGACGAATGGAGAGAGAAGTGTTGGAGCGCAGGATAATACAACGGTTGCAGGCGCGGTTCGTGCTGCTGGCCGTGGACGAGGACGGCATGTCCACCGTGGAATACGCCATCGGCACCATCGCGGCGGCGGCCTTTGGGGCGATCCTCTACACGGTGGTGACGGGCGACTCGATCGTCAATGCCCTGAGCAACATCATCACCAGGGCCCTGAACACCAACGTCTAGGTGGCGACGCGGGTGGCGTCACCGTCGAGGCGGCCTTTGCGGTCGCGGCATTGGTGGTGGTCCTGGTGTTCTGTGTCGGCGGCCTGGCCGCGGTGGGGATGCAGGTGCGGTGCGTGGACTCCTCGCGCGAGGCCGCCCGGCTGGCCGCCCGCGGTGACCAGGGCGCTGCTGCGGACGTGGTACGCCGAGGTGGTCCGTCCGGGGCTTCGCTGGTCCTGCGCCGAGACGGCGGTTTCGTGGTGGCACGGGTCAGCTCTGGCTCGATCCTGTTGCCGGGCATCACTATCAGTGCCGAGGCGGTGGCGATGGTCGAGCCTGGCGTCTGACCGCGGTGCGGCCAGTGTGGTGGCCGCGGCGATGATGTCGGTGCTGATGGCGCTGACCGTCGGCGGGGCGCTGGTGGGTTCGGCGGTGATCGCCCGCCACCGCGCTCAGGCGGCGGCCGATCTGGCCGCGTTGGCCGCGGCGGGCCGGCTGGTGTCCGGTCCGCAGGTGGCGTGCGCGTCGGCGCAGTCGCTGGCCGCGGTGATGTCGGCGACGGTGGCGGCGTGCGCGGTCGAGGAACTCGACGTCGTCGTGACGACGGAGGTGGCCGTGCGGCTGGGTCGGTGGGGGGTGCACGTGGCGCGCGCGAGCGCCCGCGCCGGACCGGTGTGAAGGGGTTCGGCCGATAGCATGAGCGCTGGTCCGCCCAGCCAAGGAGCCCTCTCCGGTGACAGATCCGCCTCCGTTCAGCGCGATGTTGGCCTTGCTGGCGGTCTCGCACGCCTGGGAGGCCGACCTGGCGGCCGAGCTTCGGGAGCTGGGGTTGACCCCGCGCAAGTACGCCCTGCTGGGGCACATCAAGGCCACGCCCGACATCTCGTTCAGCGAGCTTGCCCGCAGGTCGCGGATCTCGGTGCAATCCGTCCACGTTGCGGTGAAGGCGTTGTCCGCCAGCGGATTCGTCGACGACGGCACCGCACACGCAGGTGCGGCATCGACGCTGAGGGTGTCCGACGAGGGGCGGGAGGCATTGCGGCACGCCCACCGGCGACGCGAGGCCCTCGACGACCGCATGCGTGACACGGCGCCGGAACTGGTCACCGGACTCGAGGCGGCGGTGCGCGCGCTGATGACCGGTGCCGCCACGCCCCAGCCCGAGGAGCAGTAGCCGCAGCGGCGTACCTTCAACTATATTGAAGCTATGCAGGCGCTACTTCTGTCGGTCCACGTCGTGTTCGCGATCCTCTTCGTGGGCCCGCCCGCGGTGGCGGTCAGCATCTTCCCGCGATTCGTCCCCGCCGCGGCGGGTGTCGGGTCCCGGCCGGAACGCGCCGGGGAGCGCAATCTCGCGGTGGCGCGAGTGCTGCATCGCCTCACCCGCGTCTACGGTCTGCTAGCGCTTGCGGTACCGGTGCTAGGCATCGCGCTCGCGATTGTCCAGCACCGGATGACCGAGGTGTGGGTCCTCGTCGCCATGGTGTTGACCGCCGCGGCCGGTGCGCTGTTGGCGCTGCGCATCGTGCCCGCGCAGCGCCACGTGTTGGCGCGCAACGCCACTCGGGCCGAACTGAGCCGCATGGGCATGCTCGGTGGAATCTTCAACCTGCTGTGGGTCGTCGTCGTGGTGTTGATGATCGTGCGTCCCGGGGCGATGACCCCGTAACCGCGCATCGAGTGTGCTGACAGATCGCGAACGCCCGCGTTCGAGCGATCTCCCAGCACACTCGATGAGGGAGGGGCGAGCGACTACGCCCGGGCGCGGCGTGACGCCAACTTGCCGGCCCGCGAGGTCTTCCGCCTGGGGGCAAGCTCGTCGTCGGTCGGCAGCCTCATCGACAGCAGACCGGCGTAGGTGTCCGAGGCGATCTCCACCCGGTGCGCCGTGACGTGCACCGGCGTCCACCCGTCGTCGACGGACCGCAACCGGAGCACGCGAGAGACCGGGTCGCCGTCGAATTCGGTGGACAGCGCGACCATCTCGTCCCGGTCGTCGGGGTGGACGACGGACTCGCCAGCCTCCTTGGCGTGCCAGTCGAAGAACGGACACGGCTCGTCGAGCCACTTGAGCAGCTTCCACGTCGACGGGTCGACCAGCGCGCGGTGCACGCCGGGCCGGGCCAGGCCGTCGAGGATCCGCTGACCGAGGTCTCCGGAGCGCCGCGACGGCGTCTCGGTGACCGCCCGCCAGTTCATCGCCCGGCAGACCAACCGCTCCTGGCCGGCGTCGTCGACCTCGGCGAGCACCCTGGCCGCGAACCCGACGGTGATCGGCTTGCCCTTGTAGTCCGTGACCTCCCAGGTGCTGCAGAACGTGCGCCCCGCCTCGGGCCGGATCGCCACCGCGAGCACCCTCGCCTCGTCGGGGTTGAGGTTCCTGGCGGGCAGGTCCTCGGCGAACGCCCGGCCCTGCGTGGCCTCCGTGGTGGGGTCGAGCCCGCTGTTCATCAGCGATTCGGGCGTGTCGGTGGCGACGCCGTCGCTCAGATCCCACTTCAACGGACCGGGCATGACGCGGTCGGGCGGATCGCGATCCAGCGGCCCGATCCACACGTGCACGCCGTGAATGCGGCCGTCGGACATCTGCACCACCTCGGTGCGGATCACGCGGTCGCTCTTGGGCGTCAAACTGCTCAGGGGCTTGCCGCCCTGCACCGTCTCGTTGATGGCCGTCTGGATGGCCATCAGATGTGGGCTGCGTCGCAGGAACGCGCTGACCGGGACGAGGTTCTTGGTGTGCTGGCCTTCGGCGACGACGGCCGGTTCGGCGCCGAGTGTCTCCACCAGCAGCCAGTCGTCGGTCATGCCGCCATCCTAGGCGTTCGGGGACCTGCGGCTTAGCCTTGGCGGCACTCGCTCACAGCGGGGATTTGGCCAACTCGTCGAGTACGAGCCGAAGTACCGCCACCGCGCCTGCCTTGTCGAGCGGGTCGTTGCCGTTGCCACATTTCGGCGATTGCACGCAGGACGGGCACCCCGACGGGCACTCGCACGCTTCGATCGCCGAGGCCGTGGCCTCCCACCACGTGCCGAGCTGTCGGTAGCCGCGGTCGGCGAAGCCCGCGCCACCTGGATGACCGTCGTAGACGAAGATCGTCGGCTCGCCGGTCTCCGGTCCCACCGCCGTCGAGACGCCGCCGATGTCGCCCCGGTCGCAGCTCGCCACCAGCGGCAGCAGCCCGATCGCCGCGTGTTCGGCGGCGTGCAGCGAACCCGGCACTCGGATGTCGTCGATTCCGTTGCCCGCCAACGTCTCCGGCTCTATCGTGCACATGACCGCCATGGTGTCCAGCGTCTGGGTGGGCATGTCGAGGTCGACGAAGTCGATCACCTCGCCGTTCATCCGCCGCCGCAGGAACCCGATCACGGTGTGGCTGACCGACACCGGCACGATCCCGATCGTGATCGGCCCCACCGTGCGTCGCTCGCCCGGGCCGGTCACCGCGACGTCGGTCAACTCCCGCGCCGAGGTCGAATACCCCGGATCGTCGGCGCGGACGAAGGCAATGCCGTCCTCGAAGTCCAGCGAGTCGACGACGTAGGTTTCGCCCTGGTGCAGGTACACCGCCCCGGGATGGATCGACGACGGCGCCTGACCCGCACCGGTGCTGCCCAGCATCCGGCCAGTGCCAGTCTCGACGATGGCGATCTGGCCGCCGGTGGACCCGCGGATGTCCACGGCGGGATGAGGGTCGAGGCCCGGCGCCGGGAAGTAGCCGGCCGGGCGCCGCCGCAGGAGACCGTCGTCGACGAGAGTGTCGGCGACGGCCTCGGCGTTCCAGGTCCGCACCTCGGCCTCCGTCAGCGGCAATTCGGTTGCGGCGCAGAGCAACTGAGGACCGAGGACGTAGGGGTTGGTCGGGTCGATCACCACGCGTTCGATGGGTTTGTCCAGCAGCGCCGCCGGATGGTGCACCAGGAAGGTGTCCAGCGGGTCGTCCCTGGCGATCAGCACGATCAGTGCGCTCTGCCCGCGTCGCCCCGCCCGCCCGGCCTGCTGCCAGAACGACGCCACCGTGCCGGGGAAGCCGGCCAGCACCACCGCGTCGAGACCGGCGATGTCGACGCCCAACTCGAGGGCGTTGGTGGTGGCCAATCCCCGCAGCTCGCCCTCGGACAGGGCCCGCTCCAGGGCGCGGCGGTCCTCGGACAGGTACCCGGCCCGATACGACGCCACCAGGTGGGCGAGGTCGGGTGCGACGTCCCCCAGCCGGGCCCGCGCACCCAATGCCGTCAGCTCGGCGCCACGTCGTGACCGGACGAAGGTCAGGGTGCGCGCGCCCTCGGCGATCAGGTCGGCCATCACCCGCGAGGCCTCCGAGCCGGCGGAGCGCCGCACCGGGGCGCCGTTCTCCCCGGTGACGTCGTCGCGCAGCGCGGGTTCCCACAGCGCGACGGTGCGGCCGCCCTGCGGGGACCCGTCGTCGGTCACCTCGGCCACGGTGTGACCCAGCAACTCCGACGCGGTCGCGGCGGGAGCGGAGGTGGTGGCGCTGGCGAAGACGACGGTCGGCCCACCGTCGTCGGCGGCGTAGCGCTCGCACAGACGCACCAGGCGGCGCAGCACCATCGCCACGTTGGACCCGAAGATGCCACGGTAGTAATGGCATTCGTCGACGACCACGTACTTCAGGTTGCGCAGGAACACCGCCCAGCGGGCGTGGTTGCGCAGCAGCGAGAGGTGGATCATGTCCGGGTTGGAGAAGATCCATCGCGATCGCTCTCTGGCCAGCCGGCGCGCGTCGTTCGAGCTGTCGCCGTCGTAGGGACTGGGTGCGACGTCGCGCAACCGCGGCACCGCGTCGGTCAACGACTGCGCGGCCCGCAGCTGATCGTGGCCGAGGGCCTTGGTCGGAGAGAGATATAGCGCCCGCGCCCGGGGATCGGCCGCGAGGGTGGTGAGGATCGGCAATTGGTAGGCCAGCGACTTGCCCGACGCGGTGCCGGTGCTGAGCACCACGTGGCGACCGGAGTGGGCGAGGTCGGCCGCGGCGGCCTGGTGGCTCCACGGCTGGGTGACGCCACGTTCGACGAACGCCGAGACGACGTCCGGGTCGGACCACTGCGGCCAGGGTTGGGTGCGGGCCCGCCGCGGCGCCAGGTCGGCCACGTGCCGCAGCGGATGTTCGTCGACGTCGGTGCCCTCCACGGCGCGGGCGAGCAGCTCGCGACCGAAGTCGGACACGCCCTCAGACACGCTGCACCCCCTCGACGTCGTCGACCACTCCATGATCGTCCACGTTGACGCGGCACGGTGTCGCGGCGGGAAGCGCGCGCTGGCCTAATGTCGCATTGGTGAGCCAGCTGTCCTTCTTCTCGGCAGAGGCGGTGCCCCCAGCGGTCGCCGACCTCACCGGCATCTTGGCCGGGCCGGGACAGGTGGTGGTCGTCGGCCAGGGCAAGGATCGGGCTGCTCGCCTCTCGGTCGTGGTCGACGCGCAGTGGCGTGCGGAGGCGCTGGCCGCCATGATCGCCGACGCGGGTCTAGTCGCCGAGATCGGCCGGACCGACGAGAACACCCCGCTGGTGCGGACCGCGCCCGACCCGCTGTTGTCGGCGATTGCGACGAGCTGGACGCGCGGCGCGGTGAAGACCGTCCCGCCGCAGTGGCTGCCCGGCCCGCGGGAACTACGGGCGTGGACGCTGGCCGCCGGCATGCCCGAGGCCGACCGGTACCTGCTCGGACTGGATCCGCACGCGCCGGACACGCACACCGCTCTCGCAGCCGCGATGATGAGGGTGGGAATTGCACCGACCTTGATCGGCACCCGCGGGACGCACCCGGCATTGCGGATCAGTGGCCGCCGACGCCTATCGCGCCTGGTAGAGAACGTGGGGGAACCGCCAGGGGAGCCTGAGGCGTTTCACAACTGGCCGCACTCCGGCTAAGCCCCGCGGGCGAGGCCAGTTTGCGTAGGCTCGTCGGTAGTGCCAAATTGTCAGTTGCCGCGGGCTGGTGGGACTGCTGAATCAGTGGTACCGCGCCTTCGGCGACATAGAAGTGGAGCGTAAACACAGTTGGCTGACTCCGGCGGCGTTAGCGGCAACGGCACGACTCGGCGACTCGTCATCGTCGAGTCGCCCACCAAGGCGCGCAAGATCGCGGGCTACCTGGGGTCGAACTACGTCGTCGAATCGTCGCGTGGACACATCCGCGACCTGCCCCGCGCCGCGGCCGACGTGCCCGCGAAGTACAAGACGGAGCCCTGGGCCCGCCTGGGGGTCAACGTCGACGCCGACTTCGAACCGCTCTACATCATCAGCCCGGAGAAGAAGGCCACCGTCGCCGAGCTCAAGTCCTTGCTCAAGGACGTCGACGAGCTCTACCTCGCCACGGACGGTGACCGCGAGGGCGAGGCGATCGCCTGGCATCTGCTCGAAACGCTCAAACCGCGCATCCCCGTCAAGCGGATGGTGTTCCACGAGATCACTGAGTCGGCCATCCGGGCCGCCGCCGACGACCCCCGCGACCTCGACATCGACCTCGTCGACGCCCAGGAGACCCGCCGCATCCTAGACCGTCTGTACGGCTACGAGGTCAGCCCCGTGCTGTGGAAGAAGGTGGCGCCGAAGCTGTCGGCCGGCCGGGTGCAGTCGGTGGCGACGCGCATCATCGTGCAGCGCGAACGCGAGCGCATGGCGTTCAGGAGCGCCGGATACTGGGACGTCACCGCCGAGCTGGACGCGTCGGTGTCCGACCCCGAGGCCTCGCCGCCCAAGTTCACCGCCAAGCTCAACACCGTTGACGGCAAGCGCGTGGCCAGCGGTCGCGACTTCGACTCCCTGGGCGGGGTGAAACGCCCCGAAGAAGTGCTGGTGCTCACCGAGCAGGCGGCCTCCGCGCTGGCCGGCGGGCTGCGGGGCGCCCAGCTCAGCGTCGCCTCGGTCGAGCAGAAGCCCTACACCCGGCGTCCCTACGCGCCGTTCATGACCTCGACCCTGCAGCAGGAGGCGGGCCGCAAGCTGCGGTTCTCCTCCGAGCGCACGATGAGCATCGCGCAGCGGCTGTACGAGAACGGCTACATCACCTACATGCGTACCGACTCCACGACATTGTCGGAGACGGCGATCAACGCGGCACGCAACCAGGCCAGGCAGCTCTACGGCGACGAGTACGTCCATCCGACGGCCCGCCAGTACACCCGCAAGGTCAAGAACGCCCAGGAGGCCCACGAGGCCATCAGGCCGTCGGGCGACGTCTTCCAGACCCCGGGCCAGCTGCACTCCGCGCTCGACAACGACGAGTTCCGGCTCTACGAGCTGATCTGGCAGCGCACCGTGGCCTCGCAGATGGCCGACGCGCGGGGGACGACGCTGAGCCTGCGCATCGCGGGCCAAGCCCGTTCCGGCGAGCAGGTCGTCTTCAACGCCAGCGGCCGCACCATCACCTTCGCAGGCTTCCTCAAGGCCTATGTCGAGAGCCTCGACGAGCAGGCCGGCGGCGAGGCCGACGACGCCGAGAGCCGGCTGCCGAACCTGACCCAGGGGCAGCGGGTCGACGCGTCCGACCTGACCGCCGACGGACACACCACCAGCCCGCCCGCCCGCTACACCGAGGCGTCGCTGATCAAGTCGCTCGAAGAGCTCGGCATCGGCCGTCCCTCGACGTACTCCTCGATCATCAAGACCATCCAGGACCGCGGGTACGTCCACAAGAAGGGCAGCGCGCTGGTCCCGTCGTGGGTGGCGTTCGCCGTGATCGGCTTGCTGGAGCAGCACTTCGGGCGTCTGGTGGACTACGACTTCACCGCGGCCATGGAGGACGAGCTCGACCAGATCGCCTCGGGCAACGAGCGACGGACCAACTGGCTCAACAACTTCTACTTCGGCGGCGAACACGGCGTCGACGGTTCGATCGCGCGCGCCGGTGGGCTCAAGCAATTGGTCGGCGGCAACCTGGAGGAGATCGACGCGCGAGTCGTCAACTCCATCAAGCTGTTCGACGACGAGAACGGCACTCCGATCAACGTCCGCGTCGGCCGCAACGGGCCGTACCTGGAGCGGATGATTCCGGATCCGGACAATCCAGGGGAGCTCAAGCCGCAGCGGGCCAACCTCAAGGACGAGCTGACCCCCGACGAGCTGACCCTCGAGCTCGCCGAGAAGCTGTTCTCCACGCCGCAGGAGGGCCGCTCGCTGGGCGTCGACCCGGAGTCCGGCCACGAAATCGTCGCCAAGGACGGCCGTTACGGTCCGTACGTGACCGAGGTGCTGCCAGCTCCGCCGGACGAGCCTGAGGACGGGGCGCCCGCGAAGAAGGGCAAGAAGCCGCCGACCGGACCCAAGCCGCGCACCGGCTCGCTGCTGCAGTCGATGGATCTCGAGACCATCACCCTCGACGACGCGCTCAGGCTGCTCTCGCTGCCACGGGTGGTCGGCGTCGACCCGGCGACCAATGAGGAGATCACGGCGCAGAACGGCCGCTACGGCCCATACCTCAAGCGCGGCACGGATTCTCGCTCGTTGGCCAACGAGGAGCAGATGTTCACCGTCACCCTCGACGAGGCGCTGAAGATCTACTCCGAGCCCAAGCGGCGCGGCAGGCAGGGCGCCGCGACGCCTCCGCTGCGCGAATTGGGCACCGACCCGGTCTCGGAGAAGCCGATGGTGATCAAGGACGGTCGCTTCGGTCCGTACGTCACCGACGGCGAGACCAACGCCAGCCTGCGCAAGGGTGACGACGTCATGTCGATCACCGACGGTCGGGCGTCGGAGCTGCTGGCCGACCGCCGTGCGCGCGGCCCCGTCAAGAAGAAGGCGCCCGCCAAGAAGGCCGTCAAGAAGACCGCCGCCAAGAAGGCGCCCGCCAAGAAGGCCGCGGCGAAGAAGGGCTAGTTCTGCGCCTGGCTCGACACGCGCCGGGAGGCGGCGAGGTTGAGCGGCCGGGCCAACTGGGTCGGTGCGCTGCGGCCGCGCAGTTCGACGATCTCGCCGACGTCCCAGCACAGCGCCTCGGCGTCCAGCGCGCCGCTGACCGCGATGGCCGAGGCCAGCACGTGTCCGTCCTCGAGCTTCGCGAGCTCGGTGAGCCGGGCGGCCTCGTTGACCGGGTCGCCGATCACGGTGTACTCGAAGCGGGCTTGGGCGCCGATGTGACCGGCGATGGCCCGGCCCGCCGACACCCCGATGCCGAAGTCGGTCTGGCCGAGGACCTCGATCAGCTCGTCGTGCAGTTCCCGTGAGGCGGCCAGGGCCGCACCGGAGGCGTCGGGGTGCTCGATGGGGGCGCCGAAGATGGCCAGCGCGGCGTCGCCCTGGAACTTGTTGACGAACCCGCCGTGCCGGTTGACGCTGTCGACGATGACACGGAAGAACTCGTTGAGGAGGCTGACCACCTCGGCGGCGGGCCGGGTCGACGCCAGCTGGGTGGACCCGACCAGGTCGACGAAGAGCACGGCGACGTCGCGTTCCTGGCCGCCCAATTCGGTGCCGCGCTCCAGCGCCCGGCGGGCGACGTCCTCGCCGACGTAGCGGCCGAAGAGGTCCCGCAGACGCTGTCGTTCGGCGAGGTCGCGGACCATGTCGTTGAAGCCGGCCTGCAGCAGGCCCAACTCGCTGGCGTCGTAGATCTGCATGTGGGCGTTGTAGTTGCCGCGCTGCACCTCGCCCAGTGCCCAGCGCAGTTGCCGCAGGGGGTCGGCGATCGACATCGCCACCAGCACGGTGCCTGCCAGCCCGATGACCAGCGCGGCGATCGCCAGCAGCAGGATCGGGGTGTTGAGGCGCTCGGCGGGGGCGGTCAGGATCTCGAACCGGCTGGCCACCAGCGCCAGCACGATGGCAAGGATGGGCACGCCGGTGGACAGCACCCAGGTGAGCACCTGCCGCTGGATGACGCCGGGTGCCTGGAAC
This sequence comes from Mycobacterium yunnanensis, assembly GCF_025823185.1. Classification (GTDB taxonomy): domain Bacteria; phylum Actinomycetota; class Actinomycetes; order Mycobacteriales; family Mycobacteriaceae; genus Mycobacterium; species Mycobacterium yunnanensis. The sequence goes on along the minus strand of NZ_JACKVK010000009.1, from coordinate 121,720 downwards.
TTCTCGGGGATGCCGCCGCGGAGCGCGGCGACGGCGACCGGTCGTAGCACCCGTTCGGACTGCAGGTAGCCGATGATCGCGGTCGCGGTGGCGCCCAACGCGGCGGCGACGGCGACGACGGGCGCCGACCGGCTGGCGACGGGCCAGCTGGCGACGATGAACACGATCGACCCCAGGAACCAGTTCGAGACGTTGATGACCGCGCGGTAGAAGGGCATCCTGAGAGCCCGCACGCGGGCCAGGTCGGTCACCGCGGGGTCACCGTCGCCGAGCAGGCTGTCGCGACGCTGCCAGCGGATCACCGGAATCAGCAGCCGCAGCGTCAGCCACGACAGGATCGTGAACGACACGAAGAGGTAGCCGAGGAACACCGCGAGGTTCAGCGTCGGGAGGTCCTGCAGCTGGACCCGGTCCTCGGCGGGCAGTCCGAACCGCAGGAAGCCCAGCACGAACAACGCGCCGATGATGTCGGCCTGGAGCATGCCGAGGGTGAACACCGGCCATGGCGTGCGCGCGACCCACCGCACGAAGGCGGTGACTCGCCCCATGGGTGGTGTCGGACCGGTCATCCGACAACCGTATCGGTCCACGGGCCGTGGCACGGGCGCTGTCGCCGACGTCGTCTGCACGGGTGTCGGCCGCGGCCACTAGGGTGGCGCCTGATGAGCGGTGTTTTCTCGCGTCTGGTGGGTCAGGACGCCGTCGAAGCGGAGCTGGTCGCCGCCGCCCGCGCGGCGCGCGGTGATTCGGCTCACAACCCGATGGGCACCGGCGCCACGGGCGGCCGGATGACCCATGCGTGGCTGATCACGGGGCCGCCGGGGTCGGGCCGGTCGATCGCGGCCGTCTGCTTCGCTGCCGCCCTGCAGTGCACCTCCGACGGCACCCCGGGGTGCGGGGAATGCCGGGCCTGCACCACCACGATGGCAGGCACCCACGCCGACGTGCGCCGGATCATTCCCGAGGGGTTGTCGATCGGCGTCCGCGAGATGCGGGACATCGTGCAGATCGCGTCGCGGCGGCCGGGCACCGGTCGGTGGCAGGTCGTGGTGGTCGAGGACGCCGACCGGCTGACCGAGGGCGCGGCGAACGCCCTGCTCAAGGTGGTGGAGGAGCCGCCCGCGTCGACGGTGTTCCTGCTGTGCGCCCCGTCGGTCGACCCGGAGGACATCGCGATCACCCTGCGGTCGCGGTGCAGGCACGTCGCGCTGGTGACCCCGCGGCTGGACGCGATCGCCAAGGTGTTGGTCGACGTGGACGGAATGGCCGAGAAGGACGCCATCTGGGCGGCCTCGGTCAGCGGCGGGCACGTCGGGCGGGCGCGCCGGCTGGCCACCGACGAGCAGGCCAGGGGGCGCAGGGAACGCGCCCTCGGACTGGCGAGGGACGCGGCGACGCCGGCGCGGGCCTACGCGGCGGCCGAGGAGCTGGTGGCCACGGCCGACGACGAGGCCAAGGCGCTGACGGGCGACCGCAACGAGGCCGAGACAGAGGAGCTGCGCACGGCGCTCGGCGGCGGTGGCACCGGAAAGGGCGCCGCGGGGGCGCTGCGGGGTGCGGCCGGAGCGCTCAAGGATCTCGAGAAGCGCCAGAAGTCGCGGCAGACGCGCGCCTCGCGTGACGCGCTGGACCGGGCGCTCATCGATCTGGCCACCTACTTTCGTGACGCCATGCTGGTGTCCGCGGGAGCGACCGCGGTGGCGGCCAACCATCCCGACATGTCCGACAAGGTCTCGGCGATGGCCGCGCACGTCCCGCCCGATCGGCTGCTGCGCTGCATCGAGGCCGTGCTCGAGTGCCGGGACGCCCTGGCGGTCAACGTCAAACCCAAGTTCGCCGTCGACGCCCTGGTGGCCACCGTCGGTCAGGCGCTGCGGGGGTGAGGCTCGAACCGTTTTGGGTTGGCGACGGTGGCTGCCGTAGACTCGTCCCGCCTGGCTGATCAGGCGTCGCCGCCTTAGCTCAGTCGGTAGAGCATCTCACTCGTAATGAGAAGGTCTGGGGTTCGATTCCCCAAGGCGGCCCCACTTGCGCATTGCCGCTACGGAGGTGCCACGTACCCCACCGGGCCCGAGGCCAGGCACACCGACAGCGCCGAGGTGTTGGCCGCGGCGAGAATGGCGTTCCCCGCCCCGGACAGCCGCACGAAGACCCGGTTCAGGCCGGGGTGCACCGGCACGCGGGTGGGGTCGCCGTCGGACAGTGCGAAGGTCATCGACCCGTCGCTGTTGGCCAGGTAGTTGATCTCGGCGGTCCACTCCGTCGGCAGCATCGGGCCGTCCAGCGGCATCGTGACCGGCGCATCGGGCTGAACGAGGTAGCCGCACTGCGGTTTTGGGCCGGCGAGGGTGTGCCGCACCCAGGTGACCTGTGCGTCGACCAATCGGCCCTTACGGTCGAACGTACGCAGATCGGTTGTGCTGGTGCTGAATTCGGGCCGGTCGCGCACCAGGGCGAAGACGTGCCCGAAGAGGTTGTCCGGCCACGCGAAGCGCTGCAGGATCAGCGGGTCGACTTCCTGCTCCAGCAACGGTGCGGTGGTGTCGGCATGGGCTGCCGACAGACTGGTCAACACGTTGGCGACGTAGGCCCGCGTCGGGTTGTCGCGCCACCGTGCGGTGAAGGTCGCAGTCGTGTACCCGCAGCTGACCACGAACGACGCGGCTGCCACCACCACGGCGATCGTGCGGACGCGCGAGGAGTCGAGCCGCGCGGAGGTCGCCCGGTTCGGCGCGAGGAATCCGACGGCGGCCAGCAGGGTCAGCATGACCGCCAGGTCGGGCAGATAGCGCAGGGTCTGTGCCAATTCGATGGCGGTGAAACGCGAGGACCGCATCAGGTAGATCGGCAGCTGGCAGACGATGACGTAGGCCGCGGCGGCGAACCACAGAACCCGCGCGTGTTCCTTGCGGGCCACCGACAGCGCGACGACCGCCGCCAGCACCAGCCACCCCACCAGCATGACCGACCACTGCGGCAGCGCCCACGGCGACGACGGCGCCCAGCGATCCCACCGCCAGGGGCCGCCGATCAGAGCGGGGACGATGCCGTGGGTCACCGACCGCACCAGCAGGTCCCCGGTCATGGGGAAGTCCAGCGTCCACCGCCGCTGGTCGACGATCAGCAGGTAGATGCCCACCCACGCCACCGTGGTCGCGCCCGTGGCGATCCACAGCGACCGCCCGCCGCGCCACACCGTCTTCCAGGCCGTCCGGTCGCCCAGCACGTAGGCGAGCAGCGCCGCGACGGCAAAGGCCGCAAACGGGATGATCGCCGACTTCTCGAAGAACGTCAGCCCCAGCAGGAACACCAGCGTGCCGGTCACGGCGTACCGGCGATTGCCCGTGCGCACCAACAGGATCGCGTCGGCGCACACCCAGGCCATGGCGGCCGTCATCGGCAGCGCGTTGAGCGCGGCCGCCCACCACGCGAAGGCGGGCAGCGACAGGGGCGTGAACAACGCGAACGTCAGAGGAATCAGCAGCAGCGGCCGCCACCCGAGGATCACGTGCAACGCCCGCAGGATCGCCAACGAGGCCACCAGTTGCAGCAGTATGATACTGACGGCGGGTACCACCCAGTCGAACGGCGCGAGCTTGGCGATCGCGCCCGCCAGCAGGAACGCCGCGGGCATGACGTGACCGTCGTGGTCGTCGAACAGGTACGCCGGCGACCACAGCGCGTGGGTGCCGGCCCGGGCGATCAGGATCAGGTCGTCCCAGTAGAAGTAGCCCTGGAATGCGAGCACCCCGCGCGTCGCCAGTTGCGCCAGGATCAACGAAACGGCGACCCAGACCACCCAGTGGTCGCGGGGCCGCCGAAGTACTGCTACCCGCACAGACCAATTCACCGCTGCCGACTGTACGGACCGCATGGTGGCGTCGGTATGGTGACCCGGTGCGGACACTCGTCACCGGAGCGGCTGGCTTCATCGGATCAACGCTGGTAGATCGACTGTTGGCCGACGGTCACACCGTCGTCGGCGTCGACGACCTGAGCTCGGGCAATCCCGTCAACATCGTCGACGCCGAGCGGCACGACGCCTACGAGTTCGCCAAGGCCGACATCGTCGACGCCGATCTGGTGAGCCTGGTCGACGAGGTGCGACCCGAGGTGATCTTTCACCTGGCCGCACAGATTTCGGTGAGCCGTTCGGTCGACGACGCCCAGTTCGACTCCAGCGTGAACGTCGTCGGCACCGTGCGGCTCGCGGAGGCGGCGCGCAAGGGTGGCGTGCGCAAGATCGTTCACACCTCCTCCGGCGGGTCCATCTACGGCAAGAATCCGCCCGGCTACCCGACCAGCGAGGACATGCCGGTCGACCCGTCGTCGCCGTACGCGGCCAGCAAGGTCTGCGGCGAGGTGTACCTCAACATGTTCCGCAACCTCTACGACCTGGACTGCTCCCACATCGCGCCGGCCAACGTCTACGGCCCGCGGCAGGACCCGCACGGCGAGGCCGGCGTGGTCGCGATCTTCGCCAGGGCACTGCTGGCTGGCCGGCCCACCAAGATCTTCGGCGACGGGTCCGACACCCGCGACTACGTGTTCGTCGACGACGTGGTCGACGCCTTCGTCCGGGCCGGAGGGTCGGCGGGCAGCGGTCTGCGGTTCAACGCCGGCACCGGAGTCGAGACCTCGACGCGGGCGTTGCACACCGCCGTGGCCACGGCCGCGGGCACGCCCGACGAGCCCGAGATGCACCCCCCGCGGCTCGGCGACCTCCGCCGGTCGAGTCTGGACATCGGCCGGGCCACCGAGGTGCTCGGCTGGAGCCCGAAGGTCCACCTGGCCGAGGGCATCGACCGCACGGTCGCGTTCTTCCGCGACCAGGCCTAGCGGGGTTCGGGGGTTCGGGCGCCCTCCAGGGCGACCGCCCGCGCGAGCTGGGCGTAGCGCAGCTCCAGATCCTTGAACCGCATGTAGGTGCTCAGGGTGGTGAACAGGAACGCGACGATCAGCGCGTACTCCAGCAGATCGGCGCCACGGGCGACGCCCAGCCAGTTCGCCACCACGGTGGTGTCGTCCGGGCGCACGATCGCATACACCGCGGCCAACACGAACAGCACGTAGCCGATCTTCACCCACGCCTTGGCCTGCGCGCTGCGGCGCGACCGCAGCAGGTAGACCAGCAGCGTCAGCACGGCCGCGATCAGCAGAACCTGAATCCAGTTCATCGGCGCATCCTCTTTCGCAGCAACCCGTCGAAGACGATGTTGACCCCGTTGACCAACGGCTGACCCTTCGACATGGAGTAGTCGGTGTACAGAATCTCCACGGGCTCTTCGGCCACCCGCCAGTCGTTCTCGACGATCAGCGCGACGATCTCACTGGCGTGGGCCATGCCGCTCATCGTGAGGTTGAGCCCGTCGGCGACGGCCTTGTCGAACACCCGCAACCCGTTGTGCGCGTCGGTCAGCCGCAGCTTGCGGCTGGTGGGGCTCAGCTTGGCGATCAGCGGGAACACCAGGCGGCGCAGCGTGGGCATGTTGTTGGGGGTGCCCTCGGCGAAGCGCGTCCCCACCACGATGTCGAGCTTCTCGTCGCGGAGGCGCCCGATCATCCGGATGACGTCGGCGATGCGGTGCTGGCCGTCGGCGTCGAACGTCGCGAACACCGCGGCACCCGGTCGGCTGCGCGCGTATTCGACGCCGGTTTGGATGGCGGCGCCCTGCCCGAGGTTCACGGGATGGCGCACGACGTGGGCCCCGGCCCGCCAGGCCTGTTCGGCGGTGTCGTCGCGGCTGCCGTCGTCGACGCAGACCACGTTGTCGAAGACGGCGCGGACGTCGGCGACGACGTCGGAGATCACGGTCGCCTCGTTGAAGGCGGGGATGACGATCCACGTGTCGTCGTAGCGGTTGCCGTGCATGTCAGAGGTCAAATTACACGCTCACGGCGACGGAACCCTGGCAAGCGCGATCACGTGCACCGCGATCCCGGCCAGCGGCCCGCACAGCAGCGCGACCACGGTGCGGGTCTCAAGCGGCCACGGCGCCAGCAGCAGCAGCGTCGACGCCACCGTCGCGCTGATCCACCCGACGGCGTAGGCGCGGTGTAGCGCGGCCGCGACCGTCGCGGCACCAGTCAGCGTGAGGGCGGCGATCATCACCGCCGCGGCGGTGAACCACGCCAGCAGCGCGCCGCCCAGCTGGTAGTCGGGTCCGAACGCGGTGCGCAGCAGCCAGGGTCCGATCAGTCCGGCGGCCAGGACCGCCGCACCGCCGAGGACGGCGAGTGCCGCCATCGGAGCGACCAGCGACCGCAGGCGTCGAGCCCGCTGGTCGACGAAGTGGGCGATCAGGTTTCCCTGCATCGCGGTCAGCGGCACCAGCAGCGGTGCCCGGGTCAGGGTCACCGCGAGGATGACGACGCCGCCCGCCGCGCCGAGGTCCGCCGAGGTGGCCTTCAGCAGGACGGGGAAACCCATGATCAGGATCGCGCTGGCGCCGGCCGCCGCGATGGAGTGCGAGGCGCCGCGCAGGAACACCGCCGTGGTGCCGGGGGTGAGCAGTCGGGCGGCGGCGCGGGACGAGGGCGAGGCTAGCAGCAGTACGGCCCACGCGACGGCGCCCGCCACCGTCGCCCAGAGGTAGCCGACCAGACCCCAGCCGACGAGGAACGTGACGGCCGCGACCGTCACGCGCATGGCGGCGTCGCCGACGATGAGCGCGCCGTACTGCGACCACCGGTCCACCCCGGCCAGCATGCCCAGCAGCGTGGCGTGCACGCAGAAACCGGCCACGCCCGCGGCCAGCAGTGCGACGCTCAACACCTGCGACTCGGTGAAGACGTGCCAGGACCACAGCGGCGACGTGCCCGCGATGGCCACTGCCGAGGCCACCCCGACGACGGCCGCCACGCGCATGGGGCTCGACCGCGGCTCCGGCACCCGGGCCAGCGTCCTGGCCTGGCGTACCTCGCGGGTCGATTCCTGCAGCAACCCGTTGGCCGCGCCGGCGAAGAGTCCGAACGCTCCCCAGAACACGGCGAACACCGAGAAGCCGGCCGGCTCGAGATTGCGGGCCGCGAGGTAGAGCACCGCGTACCCGCACAACGCGCTGACGACGGTGGCCGCGCCGACCCGGACGACGCTGCTCCTGGTGACGGGTCCTTGGGTCGGGACGGCCGCGCCGTCGGTCACAGGTCGGGGACGTCCGTCGAGTACAGCCACGCCTGCCACAGCGGCCGCAGCGAGTCGTCGGAGTAGTTGGCGGCCAGACCGGTGAAGTCGTCGGTGACGGCGGTGCCGTGGCGATGCCGAGTCGTCCAGTCCCGCAACAGGTCGAAGAAGCTCTCGTCGCCGATCGTGCCGCGCAGCGCGTGCAGCGTCAGCGCGCCGCGCTTGTAGACCCGGTCGTCGAACATGTCGCGCGGTCCGGGGTCGGACAGCAGCAAGTCCTGGGGCAAGGAGCGGAGCCGGGCGTGGTAGTAGCGGGCCAGTTGGTCGGCGCTGCGCCCGCCCGAATCCTGCGACCACAGCCATTCGGCGTAGCAGGCGAATCCCTCGTGCAGCCAAATGTCGCGCCAGCGTCGCGCGGTGACGGAGTTGCCGAACCATTGGTGCGCGAGTTCGTGCGCGATCAGCCGCTCTGCTCGACGCGTACCACTGCAATGGTTGGCGCCGAAGATCGAGATGCCCTGAGCCTCCAGGGGTATCTCGAGATCGTCGTCGGTGACGACGACGGTGTACCCGTTCGACAGCGGATATGGCCCGAACAGCTTGACGAACAACTTCATCATCTGCGGCTGCCGGCCGAAGTCGTGCTCGAAGTTCTTGCGCAACCGTTGCGGCAGAACGGCATTCATGGGTACCGGCTGCTTGGTCAGTCGGTGCATCTCGTACTGGCCGATCTGCAACGTGACGAGGTAGGTCGACGTGGGTTCGGGTTGCTCGTAGGTCCACGTCGTCATCGCGGCCCGCGTCTTGCGCGACACCAGCTTTCCGTTGGCCACCGCGTAGTACGGGTTCTCGCAGGCGATCGCGATGCGGTAGCTCGCCTTGCTGCTCGGGTGGTCGTCACACGGGAACCAGGACGCCGCGCCGTTGGGCTGGCCCGCGACCAGCGCGCCGCTGGTGAGTTCCTCGAATCCGACGTCGCCCCACAGTGATCGGATGGGCCTCGGCGTGCCCGAGTACCGCACGGTGACCGACAGCGCGGCACCGGCGGCCAGGGGCGTGGCCAGGGTGACGTCGAGCTTGCCCCGCGAGCGCCCGAAGTTGGCGGGCCGGTGCCCGTTGACCGTCACCTTGGAGACCGAGAGCGCGTCGGAGAGGTCGAGGCTGAACGTCCGCAGCGAGGCCAGCGTCACGGCGGTGATGGTGGCGGTGCCCGCCAGCCGGTTGATGTTGACCTTGTATTCGACGTCGAGTTCGTAGCGCGACACGCGGTAGCCGAAGTTTCCGTTGCCGGGCAGGTAGGGGTCGATGACCGGCGGACTTCCCTTGGCTTTTTTCAGGTTTCGCGTCACGCCGCGCTCTTCGAGGACTTGGCCGACGAGCCGCGCTTCTTGCGCTTGGGCCCCCACGGCGCAATCGGGTTGCCTTGCCACCGCGACGACGGCGGCACTTCGTCACCGCGCATGACGAGGGACGCGGGTCCGACGGTGGCGTTGGCGCCGATCTTCGCCGCCGGCAGTGCGACGCAGTGCGGCCCGAGTGTGGCACCGGATTCGACCACGACGGTGTCCAGGCGCATGATCCGGTCGTGGAAGAGGTGGGTCTGCACGACGCAGCCGCGGCTCACCGTCGCGCCGTCGCCGATGGTGACCAGGTCGGCCTCCGGTAGCCAGTACGTCTCGCACCACACGCCGCGGCCGATCTTCGCGCCCAGGCCCCGCAGCCACAGGTTCATCACCGGCGTGCCGCTGGCGGCGCGCGCAAACCACGGTGCGGCAACGGTTTCGACGAACGTGTCCGACACCTCGTTGCGCCACACGAACGACGACCACAGCGGGTGCTCCTTGGCCTCGATCCGTCCCACCCACAGCCACTTGGCCAGCACGGCGATCGCTCCCGCCACGGCGCCGGTGACGATGAGGACGAGCCCGCAGGCCAGCGAGGCCCACGCCCAGCCGAACTCGACGGCCAGGGCTTGCAGCGCGGCCAGCATCGCGACGCCGATCGCGAACGTCACGATCATCGGCAGCAGCCGGCAGGTCTCCACCATGCCGCGCATGATCTTCAGCTTGCGCGAGGGTTCGAACGTGCGCAGGGCGTCGGCCGCCGTCGGTTGCCTGCGCAGGCGCACCGGCGGACTGCCCAGCCACGACGAGCCGGCCTTGGCCTTGTGCGGCGTAGCGCTCAACACGGCGACGAGCCCGTCGTCGGGCACGCGTCGCCCCGGTTGGGTGATGCCGGAGTTGCCGAGGAACGCGCGCTTGCCGATGGTGGCGGTCGCGACGTGGATCCAGCCGCCGCCCAGTTCGTAGGACGCCACCATGGTGTCGTCGGCCAGGAATGCGCCGTCCTCCACGACGGTGAACTTGGGCGTCATGAGCGTGGTCGAGATCTCGGTGCCCTGACCAATCTTGGCGCCCAGCAGTCGCATCCAGGCCGGGGTCAGCAGGCTCGCGTAGACGGGGAACAGGTAGTTGCGGGCGGCGTCCATGAGCCGCTCGGTGGTCCACAATTGCCAGCCGACCCGGCTCCGGACGGGGTGATAGCCCTCGCGCAGGCCCAGCGACATCAGCCGGACGCCCAGCACCGTCGCCGCTGCGTAGACGATCACCGCCACGGCGGTCGCGACGGGCGTCCACGCCAGGGCGGGGAGGACCGCGTCGCGCAGTGTGGCGGTGTCGCGGATCGCCCAGCCTATGACCGCGAGGCCGGCGCCGAGGGCGAGCAGGGGGACGGCGCCGAGCAGCACAGACGTGAGGCCGTACATCGCCACCCACAGCGGCGCGCGCGGCGGGCGCTCGTCGGGCCACGGGTGGCGCGCCTTGCCGGACTTCACGGCGGGCGAGCCCTTCCAGTACTGGCCGGCCTTGACCTTGCCGACCACACCGGATCCCGGTGCGACGTCGGCGTTCTTGCCCACCACGGCGCCGGGCAGCAGGGTGGTCCTGGCGCCGACGGTGGCGTCGTTGCCGACGACGATCTCACCGACGTGGAACAGGTCGCCGTCGATCCAGTGCCCGGTCAGATCCACCTCGGGCTCGATGGAGCAGCGGTGGCCCAGGCTGAGCATGCCGGTGACCGGCGGGGCCGAGTGCAGGTCGACGCCCTTGCCGACCCGGTTGCCCAGCGCCCGGGCGTAGTACGTCAACCACGGTGCGCCCGCGAGGTTTTCGGCACCGCTGGCCTCGCCGAGGCGTTCGGCCAGCCAGACCCGCAGGTGCACCGACCCGCCGCGGCGGTAGGTGCCGGGCTCCAGGCTGCCGACCAGGATGCGGGCGCCGACGACCGCGACGGCCATCCGGCCCAGCGGCGTGACGAAGACGAGGAAGCCGATGAGCAGCAGCCACCAGTCGACCGGTACCGCCCACGGCACCAGCTGCCACCGGGCAGCGATGTCGTCGAGCAGCGCCAGCCACACCACCCACTGCATGCCCGCCAGCGTGGACAGTGGCACGGTGGCGGCGAGCTGCGTCAGTGCGGTCGCGCGGGACACCGGTGCGACCGTTCGGCTTTCGACTGCGGCCGGGGGGTCGAGCTCGTCGAGGTATCCGGCGAGCGATCCGAGCCGGGGGTGGTCGTAGAGGTCGGCGACCGTGACCTCCGGATACCGCGTCCGCAGCGCGGCGACGAGCTGCGCCGCCGACAGCGACCCGCCGCCGAGGGCGAAGAAGTCCTCCTCTGGCCCGGCCACGGGGGCGGCGAGCACGTCACGCCACAGCCCGGCCAGCCAGCCGGTGGTGCCGGCGAGATCGGGGCCGGCGTCGTCGTCGGCGTCGCCGACCGGCCAGGGCAATGCGTTGCGGTCGACCTTGCCCGACGTACGGGTCGGAAGCTCGTCGAGCAGAACGAGTCTGGGTACCAAGGCCGCGGGCAGCGACTCGGCCAGTGCCGCGCGGGCCGCCGGCAGGTCGAAGTCGGGATCGGCACTGGCGACGTACCCGACCAACAGCGGAGTGCCGCTGGCGGTGCGCCGGACCGCGGCCGCACCCCCGCTGACACCGGGCAGGTTCACCAGGGCGGTGTCGACCTCGCCGAGTTCGATGCGCCGCCCGCCCACCTTCACCTGATCGTCGGCGCGGCCCTGGAAGTACAGCCCGTCGGACTCCAACCGCACCAGGTCGCCGCTGCGGTAGGCCCGCGACCACCCCAGCGTCGGCATCGGGGCGTACTTCTCGGCGTCCTTCTCCGGGTCGAGGTAGCGGGCCAGCCCGACACCACCGATGACGAGTTCGCCGACGGCGCCGAGGGGGACGGGCACGCCGCCCGCGTCCACCACGGCGAGGTCCCAGCCCGGCAACGGCAGGCCGATGCTCACCGGTCCCGTACCGAGCGGGGCGAGGCACGCGACCACCGTCGCCTCCGTGGGGCCATAGGTGTTCCACACCTCGCGACCGTCCACCGCGAGGCGTTCGGCCAACTCGGGCGGGCAGGCCTCGCCGCCGAAGATCAGCAGCCGCACCGCCTCCAACGCCTCGGCCGGCCACAGCGCGGCCAGCGTCGGCACCGTCGAGACCACCGTGATGTCGCGCGACACCAGCCACGGACCGAGATCCATGCCGCTGCGCACCAGGGATCGCGGGGCGGGCACCAGACACGCGCCGTACCGCCACGCGAGCCACATCTCCTCGCATGACGCGTCGAACGCGACGGACAGGCCGGCCAGCACCCGATCGCCAGGGCCGATCGGATTGTCGGCCAAGAACACCCGAGCCTCCGCGTCGACGAACGCGGCGGCGTTGCGGTGCGTCACCGCCACGCCCTTGGGGGTTCCCGTGGAACCCGAGGTGAAGATGATCCACGCGTCGTCGCGGGGCATGGGGGGTCCGGCCCGCCAGCCGCGGGACGAGCCGGGGCCGCGAACCAGGCCCAATTCGGTGATGATCGCGACGACGCCGGCCTCGCCGAACACCAGGTCGGCGCGCTCCTGCGGGTCGTCGGCGTCGACGGGGACGTACGCCGCGCCGGCGGCCAGCGCCGAGAGGATCGCCACGTAGAGGGCATAGCTGCCCGAGGGCATCCGGATGCCGATGCGGTCACCGCGGCCGATGCCCCGTTGGGCCAGCCAGGCGACGCTCTCCTCGACGTCGGCGAGCAACTCGGCGTAGGTCAGCTGCACGTCGCCGTCGTCGAGGGCGGGCGCGTCGGGATGCTGCGCGGCGGTCGCGTGCAGGATGTCGATCAGCGTCCGCGACGGGGGTGCCGAATCCGACAACAGGTATTGCGCCGGGATGTCCGGTCGAGCCTCCGTCGTCACGACTACAAACTACTAAGCCCGCCCCAGGGGTTCGCGCCACGCCGCGCCCTTCGCCGAGTCCATACCGAGGGAATCGGCGTGATTGCAACCATCGCCCGACGTCGGCGCCGCGGCTAGCCTCGCGCAGGTGCGGCTATTCGTGGTGGACGGTGCAGGCGACGACTGGAGTGAGCTGACCGACGGTGGTGAGCCCACCATCCGGCTGGCGGCGTCTGACCTGCAGCGCGCTCAGCGTGGCCGCGCCAGGATTCAGGCCGATCACGGCGACGTGGAGGTCATCCTCGACGTGACCGTCGCGGTCGCACCCGACTTCCGTTCGGTGCGGGAGTTGGCGGTCGTCGACGACGGCACCCTGCGCTACGCAGGCACGGTCGACGGGTTGGCGGGGTTGATCGCCGACATCGGCGTGGCCGGCGTCGCCGACGGCGTCACGCTCATCGCGGCCTCGCCCCGCGTGGACCTGCGCGAGCTGGGCCGCGACGTGCTGCAGCGGCTGGCGCTGCGGGAGCGCAAGTCCGCCTGACGGCTGCCCACCGCTGATGCAGGACGAGCATTAGTCGGTGCCACATCGGTCTTGGACATGAATTGATCCCGGACCTAGCGTGGGACGCGTGACACGAACGGCTGAGCCCACCCTCCCGACCGACGCACCCGCCCTGCTCGGACGGATGATCATCGCCGGCGACCTCGTCGCGGGCACCGGCACCGAGGTGCGCGGCTTCGATCCCGTCGCAGGCCATGACTTGGAACCCGGCTACCGCTACGGCGACGATCGGCACGTCGAGCAGGCGTGTGCGGCCGCCGCCGCGGCGTTCGGCGAGTACCGCGCCACCACCTCCGAGCGACGGGCGGCGTTCCTCGAGCGCATCGCCGACGATCTCGACGCGGCGAGAGACGCCCTGGTGGACCGGGCGACCGCCGAATCCGGATTGCCGCGGGCACGCATCACCGGCGAGGTCGGCCGCACCACCGGACAGCTGCGCCTGTTCGCCGCCGTCCTGCGAGAGGGCAGCTGGAACGGCGCCCGCATCGACCCCGCCCTGCCCGATCGCGAGCCGCTGCCGCGCCCGGACATCCGTCAGCGCGCGGTCCCGCTCGGTCCGGTCGCGGTATTCGGCGCCAGCAACTTCCCGCTCGCGTTCTCCGTCGCCGGTGGGGATACCGCCTCGGCCCTGGCGGCCGGGTGTCCGGTCGTCGTCAAGGCGCACGACGCGCACCCCGGCACGTCCGAGCTCGTCGGCCGTGTCATCGCCGACGCCGTCGCGAGCTCCGGCATGCCCGCGGGCACCTTCTCGATGTTGTTCGGCTCGGGACCGGGCCTTGGCACGGCTCTGGTCACCGATCCGCGTATCAAGGCCGTCGGCTTCACCGGGTCGCGGACGGCGGGAATGGCGCTCGTCGCGGCTGCGGCCGCACGCCCAGAGCCGATTCCGGTCTACGCCGAGATGAGCTCCATCAATCCGGTCTTCCTCTTGAACGGGGCATTGGCCAGTCGCGCAACCGAGCTCGGCAAGGCCTTCGTCACGTCGCTGACGATGGGGTCGGGACAGTTCTGCACCAACCCGGGTCTGGTCGTCGCGGTCGACGGACCGAACCTCGACGCGTTCGTCGCCGCCGCCAAGGACGCTCTGGGTCAGGCGCAGGCGACACCGATGTTGACGCCCACCATCGCCGCGAACTACGCCAGGGGCGTCGCGACCTTCGACGCCGACGCCGACCTGGTCGTGCGCGGGGCGCCTGGCGACGAACGCACGACCTGTCAGGCCGCCCTCTTCAGCACCGACGCCGCGACCTTCCGGGGCTCCGCGGCGCTACAAGCGGAGGTGTTCGGTGCCTCCAGCATCGTGGTGCGCTGCAAGGACGACGCCGAGATGACGTCGTTGGTGGGCGATCTGGAGGGTCAGCTCACGGCGACCCTGCACGTCGACGACACCGACCACGACCACGCTGCCGAACTGCTCGAGCTGTTGGAGCTCAAGGCCGGCCGCATCTTGTTCAACGGCTGGCCGACCGGTGTGGAGGTCTGTCACGCCATGGTCCACGGTGGACCGTCGCCCGCCACCTCCGATTCGCGCACCACCTCCGTCGGCGGCCGCGCGATCGAGCGGTTCCTCCGGCCCGTGGCCTACCAGAACGTCCCGAAGTCATTGCTGCCCAGCCCGATTGCCGATGGGAACCCCGACGGGCTGTGGCGCCGCGTCGACGGCCACCTCACCCAAGGCTGACCGGCCGAATCCCCTCTCTGCGATACCCCTCTGCGACCAAGGAGTCACGACATGCCCCATTCGCCGCTGGATGGCGTTCTGTTCTTTCCCGTCACCCCCTTCACCGAGAGCGGTGACGTCGACCTCGGCCGGCTTGCCGAGCACGTGTCCAAGGGCGTCGACGCCGGCCCCGGTGGGGTCTTCATCGCCTGCGGCACAGGAGAATTCCACGCTCTGGAAGCCGTCGAGTTCGCCGGTGTCGTGCGCACCGCGGTCGAGGCGACGGGCGGGCGGGTTCCGGTATACGCCGGAGCGGGTGGGTCGGTGGCCCAGGCCAAGATCTTCGCCCGCGCCGCCGCCGACGCGGGTGCCGACGGCTTGCTGTTGCTGCCGCCCTACCTCGTCACCATGCCCCAGCGTGGCCTCGTCGAGTACACCCGCGAGGTCGCCGGTGCCACCGACCTGCCGCTGATCGTCTACAACCGCGGCAACGCCCGCTACACCGAGGATTCCGCCGTGGAGGTCGCCCGTTTCCCCACCGTCGTCGGCTTCAAGGACGGAACGGGTGACGTCGACCTGGTGGCCCGAATCGTGCGCGCCGTGACCGACGCACTTGCTCCCTCCGGCAAGCCCTTTCAGTTCTTCAACGGCCTCCCTACCGCCGAGGTGTCCCAGCAGGCCTACCGTGCGCTCGGCGTCACCCTGTACTCGTCGGCTACCTTTGCCTTCGCCCCCGAATTGGCACTGGCGTTCTACGAGGCGCTGGAACGGGGCGACGATACCTTGGTCGCGGCCTTGCTGCGGGACTTCTTCCACCCCCTGGTCCGGCTGCGCGACACCGTCCCCGGGTACGCCGTGTCGCTGATCAAGGCCGGGGTCAGCATGGAAGGCATTGCCGCCGGACCGGTTCGGCCACCGCTGATCATGCCCTCGGCGGAGGACGTCGAGACGCTGGCCGGCATCATCGCGGCCGGTCGCGCGGTGATCGCCGACGAGCTCGCGGCCGTACGGTGAGGATTCGCATCACGGGCGCTCGGATCACGCCGGTCGCGTTCGTCGACCCACCCCTGCTGAACACCGTCGGCGTGCACCAGCCGTTCGCCCTGCGCGCGATCATCCAGCTGGACACCGAAGTCGGTCTGGTCGGGCTGGGGGAGACCTACGCCGACACCCGCCACCTGGCCCGACTGGAGGCCGCCGCTGCTGCGATCACCGGCCTGGAGGTATTCGCGCTCAACGCCATTCGCGCGGCGATCGCCGAGAAGCTGCGCGGTGACGACGCCGCCGTCGGCACGGCCGGCATGATCACCACGGCGAGTGCGGTCGACCAGGTGTTCTCGCCGTTCGAGGTGGCCTGCCTCGACGTGCAGGGGCATGCCACGGGTCGACCGGTCTCGGACCTGCTGGGCGGCCTCGTCCGCGACGCCGTGCCGTTCAGCGCCTACCTGTTCTACAAGTGGGCCGCGCATCCACATGGGCAGCCTGACGCCTGGGGCCCGGCCCTCGACCCCGCCGGTCTGGTCGCCCAGGCGACGAAGATGATCGACGAATACGGCTTCACTGCAATCAAACTCAAGGGAGGCGTGTTTCCGCCCGACGAGGAGATGAAGGCGATCGAGGCGTTGCACGACGCCTTCCCGAACCATCCGCTGCGACTGGACCCCAACGCGGCGTGGACGCCGCAAACCTCGGTCAAGGTCGCGGCCGGCCTCGCCGGCATCCTGGAGTACCTGGAGGATCCGACGCCGGGCCTGGACGGCATGGCCGAGGTGGCCGCCCAGTCGCCAATGCCGTTGGCCACCAACATGTGCGTGGTGGCATTCGACCAGCTCGCCCCCGCCGTCGCCAAGGACTCGGTCAGGGTGGTGCTCTCGGACCATCACTACTGGGGAGGGTTGCAGCGGTCGCGACTCCTTGCGGGAATTTGCGACACGTTCGGCCTTGGCCTGTCGATGCACTCGAACTCCCATCTCGGCATCAGCCTGGCGGCGATGGTGCACCTCGCCGGTGCCACGCCGAATCTGACCTATGCGTGCGACACCCACTGGCCCTGGAAGACCGAGGACGTGGTGAGGGCCGGCGTGCTCGAGATTCGCGACGGCGCGGTGAGGGTGCCGACGACGCCGGGTCTGGGCGTAGAGATCGACGACGACGCGCTCGGCGCGCTGCACGAGCAGTACGTGCGGTGTGGCATTCGCAATCGCGACGACACCGCGTACATGCAGAGCGTCGACCCGTCGTTCAAGGCCGTCAGCCCGCGCTGGTAGCTACACTCATACCTGATCGGCCCGAGATCGGCGCCGGTCATGTCGAGAGTGCATCGGAGTGGACCCTGTTTTCGTTGGCACGGCTGTCCTGTTTCATCGCGGTCGCCGAGGAACTTCACTTTGGTCGGGCGGCCGAGCGGTTGCACATGACGCAGCCGCCGCTGAGCCGCCAGATTCAGCAGCTCGAATCCGAGCTCGGCGTCCAGCTCATCGACCGCACCACCCGGTCGGTCACGCTCACCCCGGCCGGGGTGGCGTTCCTGCCCGACGCCCGCCGGATTCTGCAGTTGGCCGAGGGTGCGGCGATGACGGTTCGGCGGGTTCCGGCCGGCGACCTGGGCACCGTGGTCGTCGGCTTCACCGCCGCGTCGGCGCACGCCGTGCTGCCGCGCTTGCTCGAACGTGCGCGTGACGAGCTCCCGGACGTGAAGTTGGAACTGCGAGAGATGGTTTCGGCCGTTCAACTCGAAGGTCTCGTGACCGGTGAGATCGACCTGGGGATGGTCCGCCCGCCGGTGAAGCGGCCGGGCATCGTGTCCCGCCCGCTGTTGCACGAGCAACTCGTCGCGGCCCTGCCCGGGGACCACCCGCTGGCGAACCTGCCGCGACAGCTGACACTCAACGACCTGGACGGCCAAGACGTCATCATGTATTCGCCGGTCCAGGCGCGCTACTTCAACGATCTGCTGATCAGCGCCTTCACCATCGCCGGAGCGACGCCGCGTTACGTCCAGTACGTCACGCAGGTGCACACCATGCTGGTGTTGGTGCGCTCGGGAATCGGGATCGCGTTGGTGCCTGCGTCGGCGGCGACGCTGCACCCCGAGGGCGTCGTGTTTCGCTCGATCGGGGCGTTCCGCGAGCGGCCCGTGGAGCTCGACGCCGCCTGGCGCAGCGACAGCACCAACCCGGCGCTGCTGCGCCTGTTGCGTGACGTGCTGCCGCAACGGGAGTGGACCACCGACGATCTGGTCGACGAGTTCGCGCTCTGAGCCAACTGCCTCGATGGGTCCCAGGCCGAGCCACCATTGCGCTGCACACCGTCATCGAGTGTTGACGAACGTCATCGATTGACGACGACCCCCACGGCGACATCACCCGTCACCCGTAAGACCCGAACCGCCGCCCACCTGAGGACCGGCGAGGAGCCCGTCGACGAAGACGCCGACCATCCTCGCGTTGAACTCATCGTCCTCACCCGGTGCCGGAATGCACAGCAGGCCAATGGCATACAGGACGTCGGTCGCACTCACGTCGTCACGGACGTCGCCCCGCCCACGCGCCGCGTCGAGCAGGGCGCCGACGACCGGACCCAGGCGCTGCATGAAGTAGGCGGCCAGTGCGTCGA
Source organism: Mycobacterium yunnanensis (assembly GCF_025823185.1). GTDB lineage: Bacteria > Actinomycetota > Actinomycetes > Mycobacteriales > Mycobacteriaceae > Mycobacterium > Mycobacterium yunnanensis. The sequence goes on along the minus strand of NZ_JACKVK010000009.1, from coordinate 103,527 downwards.
AGGCCGGGTCGCCCTTGTGCAGGGCCGCGGCCAGCCCGTCCTTGGTGGCCAGCAGTTGGGTGTAGCGATGCAGCCATGCGATGAGGGCACCACGCGGCGCGTGGACCTCGGTCAACCGGGGCCCCGCATCGGCGCACGCGTCGATCTCGCGCTCGAGCACCGCCTTGACCAAGTCCGAGCGCTGGGGGAAGTGACGGTAGAGCGTTCCGACGCCGACGCCCGCCAGGTCGGTGATCTCCTTCGCCGGTGCGTTCACGCCAGACGCCGCGAAGACGGCTTTGGCTGCCTCGAGCAACGATCCGAGGTTGCGTTGCGCGTCCGAACGCCGACGCCGGGGCGGCTCGCCCATGGTCGTCCTCCGTCCAGGCCTTGTCTAACCGGAAAGTATTTCCGTATAGTTCCGGAAAGCGATTCCGATTCGACTACGGTACCTCGTCGGCCCTCGGCATCGCGACGACTGGAGGTCACCCGTGCACTACCGCCCTCTCGGCAGGACCGGCATCATGGTCAGCCCGTACGCTCTCGGCACGATGCTTCTCGGCGCGTCGATCGGCAATCCCGACGTCGACGACTCGATCCGTGTGATCCATCGCGCCCTGGATGCCGGAATCAACCTCGTCGACACCGCGGACGCGTATTCGCTGCCGCCCCAGGGGTCCTCCGAGATGGTGGTCGGGCGGGCCCTCAAGGGACGCCGCGGCGAGGTGGTCCTCGCGACCAAGTTCGGCCGCCCCATGGGGGAGGATCCCAACCGGCGAGGCGCCTCACGACGTTGGATCATGACCGCGGTCGAGGAGTCGCTACGTCGTCTGGACACCGACTACATCGACCTCTACCAGATTCATCGACTGGATCCCGAGACCGACGTCGAGGAAACGCTGTCGGCGCTGTCGGACGTCGTGCGTAGTGGCAAGGTCCGCGCGATCGGCTCGTCCAACACGCCGGCCTCCGTCATGGTGGACGCCCAGTGGGTCTCGGAGCGGAGGGGGCTCGAACGGTTGCGCACCGAGCAACCGCCGTATTCGATCCTCAACCGGGCGATCGAGTCCGAGGTGCTCCCCGTCGCCCAACGCTTCGGGATGGGCGTGCTGGTCTGGGGTCCCCTCGGGCAGGGAATGCTCACCGGCCGCGTCCGGCGGGGTAAGCAGACCGATCTGGTGCGGGCCGGTCTGATGAAGGTGTTCGGCGACGAGCGCCGACTCGACGCCGTGGAGAAACTCGTCGTCCTCGCAGAAGAGGCCGGCTTGCCGTTGAGCCATCTCGCGATGGCCTTCGCGATAGCCCACCCCGGCGTCACCGGCGCACTGCTCGGGCCCCGCAACATCGAACAACTCGAGGGTCTACTGGCCGGTCTGGAGGTGACGCTGTCGAACGAGATTCTGGACCGCGTCGACGAGATCGTCCCGCCGGGAACCGACGCCGGCACGCTGGACCAGGCGTATGTGCCTGCGGCCATTCGTGATTCGACGCTACGGCGCCGACCGGTCGACGCCAGGGCCGGTGCCTAGCCCGTGACGGCGACCGCCGGCTCGACGACGGGGGTGATTAGCCGGCCCGAGGCCAGGAACTCGTCGAGATTGCGCAACGTCAAGGCCTCCATCGCGGCCCTGGTCTCGACGGTGCCGCTGCCCACGTGCGGCAGCAACACCACGTTGTCGAGGCCCATCAGTGCCTCGGGCACGTTGGGCTCGTCGGCGAAGACGTCCAGGCCGGCGCCGGCGAGCCGGCCCTCGACCAGGGCGGCGACCAGCGCGGTCTCGTCGACGACGCTGCCGCGGGCGATGTTCACCAGATACCCCGACGGCCCGAGCGCCTCGATGACCTCGGCGTCGACCAGTCGCTGGGTGCCGCTGCCACCCGCTGCGGCGATCACGAGGACGTCCACCCGACGCGCGAGTTCGACCGGTGACGAGACGTAGGCGTAGGGCACGTCGGCCTTCTCGGTGCGGTTGTGGTAGGAGATGGCACAGCCAAATGCACTGAGTCGCTTGGCGATTGCCGAACCGATCCGGCCAAGGCCGATGATGCCCACACTCCGGTTGCTCACCTGGTGGGTAAGCGGAAAATTGCCCGAGGCGGGCCACTTGCCGGCGCGCACGTAACGATCCGAGGCGGAGAAGCCGCGCATGACGTCGATCGTCAGGCCTACCGCAGTGTCGGCGACGCAGTCGGTCAGGACGTCGGGGGTGTTGCTCACGCCAACGCCGCGCGCGGCGGCCGCGTCCACGTCGGTGGTGTCGTACCCGACGCCGAAGTTGACGATCGCGCCCAGATTCGGCAGCGCGGACATCAACTCCTCGTCCACCCCGGTGCGGCCCGACGTCACCACGGCGGTGATGCGCGCACCGTGCGACGACAGGAATTCCGCTCGCTCGGACGGGTCCTCCGGAAGCAGGGAGGCCCCGTACGACTCGGACAGGGTCTGCTCCAGGGAGGTCTTCAGCGGTCCGACCTGCAGGACGGAGTGGTTCTCGGGGGTGCTCATGATGCGTTCCACGCTACGACGACCTGCGGATACCCGTCCAACGCCGAATTAGCATGGACTAATGCCCAAGCTGAATGAGCGGGCGTTTCGGTGCACGGCCACGGTATCGGCGGGTCGCGGAGACACGCGTATGCGCACGTCACGGCTCGTTTTCGATCGGCCAACGCGAGGCTGAATTCGCTTCGGCACCGCTGTTGAGGCGTGTGGAGCGGGGTTGACGGTGCTGAAACGGCGTCCATACGGTGTGTCTGCGATCACACGTCGCATCCACATACGTGGACGTCACATCGGCAGCCCCCGGAGGACACATGAGTTCGAGAGCGGCCCTCGCCGTTGGCGTGGCGGCACTCACCGTCGCCACCAGCGGTTGCACCGTCGCGAATTCCGGCCGCGGCGGGTACGACCCCGGCACGCTACGCATCGTCCTGTCACAGGAACCGCCGACGCTGGAGCCATGCGAGAGTTCGCTGACGTCGACGGGAATCGTCGTACGCTCCAACATCACCGAGCCGCTGATCGAGCGCGACCCCAACTCCGGAGACCTGCAACCGCTGCTGTCCACGGGATGGCGCCAGACCTCGCCCACCGAATGGACCTTCGACATTCGTACCGGCGTCACGTTCTCCAACGGCGCTCCCTTCACCGCCGCCGACGCCGCGTTCGCCGTCGACCGCGCCGTCAACTCCGACCTGCAGTGCAACGTCGACGGTTACGTCTTCGGCGACGAGAAGCTCGAGGTGGCCGCCCCGAACGACACCACGCTGACCATCGGTACCGAGAAGCCAGATCCGATTCTGCCGCTGCGGATTTCGTTCGTCGAGATCGTGCCCCGGTCCACCAGCATGACCGAGAAGGTCCGCGAGCCCATCGGCACCGGGCCCTATGCGATCGCCAACTGGGATTTCGGGCAGAAGTTGACGTTGGCCCGCAATCCCACCTACTGGGGCACCAAGCCGGCCTTCGCCCGCGCCGAGTATCAATGGCGCAGCGAGGGCAGTGTCCGCGCAGCGATGATCACGAACGACGAGACCGACGTCGCCACGAGCCTGGGCCCCGAGGACGGCGCCGGCGATCTCGGCGTCCCCTTCCAGAACAACGAGACCACGGCGTTGCGCATCCAAGCGACCCAACCGCCTCTCGACGACATCCGGGTGCGGCAGGCGATCAACTACGCCGTCAACCGCACCGGCATCGTCAAGGCGCTGTTCCGTGGCCTCGGTGAGCCGGCGTCACAGCTCATCCCGTCGGGCGTCGTGGGCTACAACGACCAATTGCCGCTGTGGCCGCACGACGTCGAGAAGGCGAAGGCTCTCGTCGCGGCTGCCAAGGCCGACGGGGTGCCGGTCGACGAGCAGATCCGGTTGATCGGACGCACGGCGCAGTTCCCGAAGATCGCCGAGACGATCGAGGTGATCCAGAGCGAGCTCACCGACATCGGTCTCAACGTCAAGATCGAGATGATGGACACCGCAGGCCAACTGCAGTACCAGTTGCGCCCGTTCCCGGCGAACACCGGTCCCTATCTCCTGATGATCCAGCACGGAAACCAAGCCGGTGACGCGGCCTTCACGATGGACCAATACATGCTCAGCGACGGTCCGCAAGCCGCGTACGGCACGAAGGCCTTCGACGAGAAGATCCGGGCCGCAGAGACTCTCACCGGTGAGCCACGCCAAGACGCCTTCGCGCGACTGTTCGCCGAGGAACCCGAGGAGATCATGCAGATGGCCTACCTCGCCCACATGAAGGGCATCCTGGGCAAGTCTCCTCGCGTGGACTACGTACCCAACTCCGCGACGGGTGACGAGATGCGTCTCGCCGAGATGACGCCCTCCGGTACCGACCGCACCGACGCTCAGTAGCCAGGAAGGCCTCCCATGTTCCGCTTCGTCAGGCGCCGGATGTACACCAGCGCAGTGCCGTTGATCATCGTGCTACTCGGGGTGTTCCTCCTTGCCCGGCTCACCGGTGATCCCACCAACCTCTACATGTCCGAGTCGGCGACGCCCGAGCAGCGGGCGGCCTTCGCGGCGAAGAACGGCTTCGACCAGCCGATCCTGACCCAGCTCGGCGACTACTTCTCCGGTGTGGCGCACTTGAATTTCGGGACGTCGCTGCGGACCGGAGAGTCGGCCTCGGAGATGGCCTTTCGCGCCTTCCCGGCGACCCTCCAGTTGGCGTTCGCCACGATGCTGCTCGCGGTCGTCGGCGCCGTTGTCATCGGCTGCTGGGCAGCCTATCGGCCCAACTCCCTGGCCGACCGGTTCTCCAGCCTGCTGTCGATGACGGCGGCGAGCATCCCCGACTTCTGGTTCGCCATTACCGGCGTCTGGCTGTTCGCCGTCCTGCTGGGCGTGCTGCCGACATCCGGCGTCGACGACGGCGTGCTGTCCTGGATTCTGCCGGTCGCCACCCTGATGATTCGTCCGCTTGGTGTACTCACCCAAGTGGTTCGTGGCGCAATGGTTTCCGCGTTGTCGGCGCCGTACGTCCGCCTGGCCCGCAGCAAGGGCGCGGGCGACCTTCGGGTGGTCACCCACCACGCGCTGCGCAACGCCGCCGCCCCCGCCCTGACCGTGGCGGGCGACCTCACCGTCGGCCTCGTCAACGGCGCCGTCGTGGTCGAGGCGATCTTCGGCTGGCCGGGCATCGGCAAGTTGATGATCGACGCAATCCTGCAGCGCGACTTCGCCGTCCTGCAGGCAGCGGTCCTGCTCACAGCGGTGAGCATCTTCGTCCTCAACATCGCCATCGACGCCTGTTACGCGCTGCTCGACGCACGCGTACGGGAACCGGCACGAGTCTAAGGAAGTCACGCGATGAGTACTCAACTCGACCTGGTTCCCGTCAAGCCGACGACCGCGATCGTCGGCGAGGCCGGTGAGGGTAAGGCCAAGAAGCCCGGGCGGGCGGTGTGGTTCCGGCTGCTGGCCAACGACCGCGTCGGCGCGTGCGCGGCGGTGGTACTGGCGCTGGTGTTCCTGACCGCCTTGTTCGGGCCGATGCTGCTGGGCCACGTCGCCACGACCATCGACCTGGACAACTCCAATCAGGCACCGTTCACCCTCGCGCACGGGTGGGCCAACGTGCTCGGCACCGACCCGCTGGGACGCAGCATGCTGGCTCGCCTGATCGTCGCGAGCCGGACCACCCTGTCGGTGGCCATTCCGGCAGTCGTGATCTCGGCGGTCGTTGGCTCGCTGATCGGCATGTGGGCCGGCTACTACCGGGGCTGGCGGGAGACGGTCGCCATGCGCGTGGCCGACGTCATCATGAGCTTTCCCTCGCTGTTGCTTGCCGTGGTCGTGCTCTACGTCTTCTCACCCAGTGCCGCGAACATCGTTGCGGTGCTTGCCCTCACTCGCATCCCGGTCTACCTACGCACGGCGCGCGCCGAGTCGGCCGAATTGCAGAGCCGGCTCTTCGTCGACGCGGCCCGCACCTTCGGCGCCAGCGCCTCGTCGATCATCGGCCGGCACGTACTGCCGATCGTCCTGCCGACGCTGCTGACCGTCGCGACGCTGGACTTCTGCTACGTCATGCTGGCGGAGAGCTCCCTGAGCTTCCTCGGCATCGGCATCCAGCCGCCCGACGTCAGCTGGGGCCTGATGGTCTCCCAAGGGCGCACCTACCTGAACTCGGCCTGGTGGCTGTCGTTCTTCCCGGGCCTGGCCATCGTCATCACCACCGTGTCGGCGACGATCCTGGCCGCGTGGGCCCGCATCGCGACCGACCCCGGTCAGCGGTGGCGCCTCACCGTTCCGCAGAAACGCCTGTCCCGCTTCGCCAAGACCGCAAAGGCACTCCCATGACCGCGATCGCAGAACATCCGTCCTCCGACGTCGTCGACGCCGATCCGGCCCTGCGGGTGGACGGCCTCACCGTGGACATTCGCACCATCAGCGGCACCGTGCGCGCCGTCGACGGGGTGACCTTCGAGGCGCGGCGAGGCGAGACGCTGGCGTTGCTCGGCGAGTCCGGCTGCGGGAAGTCGATGACCGCCACCGCGCTGGTCGGCCTGCTCGAACCCGTCGCCGAGGTGACGGCAGGACGGGCCGAACTCACCGGCCGCGACGGCGTCGCCGACCTGCTGGCCGTCGACCGCAAGACCCGCCGCAAGCTGGCGGGCACCGAGCTGGCGATCGTCTTCCAGGACGCGCTGACCGCGCTCAACCCGCTCTACACCGTCGGCACGCAGCTCGCCGAACCGTTCCAAATCCACCACGGCATGAAGGCCCGCGAGGCGAAGGCCAAGGCGGTTAAATTGATGGCGCGCGTCGGCATTCCGCAGCCGGAGACGCGGCTGGACTCCTACCCGCACCAATTCTCCGGCGGCATGCGGCAGCGTCTGCTGATCGCGATGGCGGTGGCGCTCAACCCACGGGTGCTAATCGCCGACGAACCGACCACGGCGCTCGACGTGACGGTGCAGGCGCAGATCATGGCGTTGCTGCGCAGCTTGCGCAGCGAGTACGACATGGCGGTCGTGCTGATCACCCACGACCTGGCGCTCGTGGCCGAGGAGGCCGACCGGGTCGCCGTCATGTACGCCGGCAACGTCGTCGAAACCGGCTTGGTGGCAGAGGTGTTCGCCAACCCACGGCACCCCTACACCCGTGGGCTGCTGGACTCGGTGCCCGTCAACGCGGTTCGCGGTGACGAGCTCAAGTCGATCGGAGGTTCCCCGCCCGATCTGCACTCCATCCCGAAGGGCTGCGCCTACCAGGACCGCTGCCCGCTGGTCGCCGACGTGTGCCGCACGTCGAAGCCCATTCTCGCCGTCGTCGGCGACGGACACCGGTCCGCGTGCCACTTCCCTCAGGAGGTCGTCAGTGTCTGATCAACTGCTCCAGGTCCGTGACCTCCGCAAGACCTTCCGGGTGCCGGGGAGCAAGTCGGGGCTCACGGCCCTGGACGGCATCACCCTGGAGGTCGGCCGGGGTGAGACCCTCGGTCTGGTCGGTGAATCCGGATGCGGCAAGTCGACGTTGGCCCGAACCCTGATGATGCTCGAACGTCCCGATTCGGGCAGCGTCTCCTTCGACGGGGTCGACCCGTTCACCCTGCGTGGCAAGGAACTGCTGACGTTTCGGCGTCGTGTGCAGATGGTGTTCCAGGACCCCTACGCGTCGCTGAATTCCAGGATGAGTGCCGCGGACCTCGTCGCCGAGCCGTGGCGCACCCACGAGGCGATGTACTCGTCCCGGGGTGAGCGCGACGCCAGGGTGCGCGAACTACTGGATCTGGTCGGGCTGGGCGCGAAGGCCGCGAACAAGTACCCGCAGGAGTTCTCCGGCGGCCAGCGCCAGCGCATCGGCATCGCTCGTGCCCTGGCATTGGACCCCGACGTCGTCATCTGCGACGAGCCGGTCTCGGCGCTGGACCTCTCGGTGCAGGCGCAGGTGCTCAACCTGCTCAACGATCTGCAGCGGGAACTGGGCATCTCGTATGTGTTCATCTCGCACGATCTTTCGGTCGTGCGCCACGTCGCCGACCGCGTGGCCGTGATGTACCTCGGCCGCATCGTCGAATCCGGACCCACCGACGCGGTGTTCGACTCGCCAAGCCACCCGTACACCGCCGCCCTGATGTCGGCGGCACCCACACTCGACGCGTCGCACCGCAAGGAGCGCATCCTCCTCAAGGGTGAGGTGCCCTCGCCGCTGAATCCGCCGTCGGGATGCCGTTTCCGGACTCGATGCTGGAAGGCGACCGACGTGTGCGCCACGGAGCGGCCCCCGCTGGCGGTCGACCCACAGTCCGTCACCCACGGCGCCGAATGCCATCACCCACTGGTCGGTGAACCCGCACTGTCGGCCAGCGCGTGAGTGGTTCGGGTTTCGCGGTGGTGTCGGTCGCCGTTCTCTTCGCCTCGTGTCTACAGGCGTCGATCGGGTTCGGCATGGGCATGCTGGCCGCACCGATCGTGGCGATCGTCGACCCGACCCTGATACCTGGCACGCTGATCATGCTCGCGGCCGCCGTGACGCTGGCCGTGGCGGTGCGGGAACGCACCGCGATCGACTTCTCCGGCACGGGTTGGGCCTTGGTGGGCCGGGTGCCGGGAACCGTACTGGGCGGGCTGCTGCTGCTCGCCATACCCGAACGCGCACTGGCCATCTTGATCGGTTGCGTCGTGCTCTTCGGCGTCGCCTTGACCAGCCTCGGCTGGGTGCCGGTGCCGCGGCCGCGCAACCTGATGCTCGCCGGCGCGACGTCGGGGGTGCTCGGGACGGCCACCGCGATCGGCGGGCCGCCCATGGCCCTGGTGTGGCAAGGCAATTCGGGCCCCGCGCTCAGGGGAACCATGAGCGGCTTCTTCCTCGTCGGGTCGATCCTGTCCATCGCGGTACTCACCGTGACGGGGGCCGTGCACGCCGACACCGTTCGCACCTTCGCGATGTTGATCCCCGCGATCGTCGGCGGATACGTCCTGTCCCGATACGTCAACGGCTGGCTCAACCCGGCCCGGCAGCGGTGGACGGCGATCGGCATGTCGCTCGCCGGTGCCGCCGCCCTCATCGTCCACGAGGTGGGAGTGTCATGACCGCCAACGATCAGTCCGACGTCGCCGTGCGCAAGGTGAAGTCCGCCGTACGCACCGTCGAACTCCTCGAATATTTGGCCGCCCGGCCTGACCGACCCGCGCGGATCAGGGAGATCAGCGACGCACTGGACATGCCCCGCAGCAGTGCCCATGCACTGTTGCGGACCTTGATGACACAGGGCTGGGTGCGATCGGATGAGACCGGCACTCTGTACGGCATCGGAGTCCGCGCGTTACTGGTCGGCACCAGCTATCTGGACGGCGATCCGTACTTGTCGACGATCGCGCCGTTTCTCGACGACCTTCGTCACGAGCTCGACGAGACCTTCCACCTGGGCCGGTTGGACGGCCTCGACGTGGTCTACCTCGCCACCAGGGAATCCCGGCAGTATCGACGGACGGCGAGCCGGGTGGGTCGCCGACTGCCCGCCCACGCCACGGCATTGGGAAAGGCGTTGCTGGCCGACCGTTTTGGCAGCGAGCGGGACCGGCACGTGCCTGACGTGCTGACGGCGATCACCCCGCACACCACGACCGACCGCGACGTGCTCTCCGAGCAACTGGAGACGGCCCGCATCCGCGGCTACGCGACCGACGACCAGGAGAACACCGACGGGGTGCGGTGCTTCGCGGTGGCGCTGGGATACCGCAGGCCCGCCCAGGACGCGATCAGCGCCTCGGTACCCGTGTCCCGGTTGACCCCTGAGCGCGAACGGCTGATCGTCGAGGCTCTGTGTGCCGTCGGTGACAAGGTGACCCGGGTGCTGCGCCCAGTCGCCAACGGCGACAAGTGGTTCGCGCAATGACATCCACGTCGAGCATCAATCCATGCGATAACAGTGTTGGACGGGTGTCGACGGCCGTTTGTAGGCTGGCCGCATGAGGCCGTCGCGCACCCCCGTCGTCACCGCCATGAGAGTGGTGCCCATCGCCGGTCACGACGGCATGCTCCTCAACCTCAGCGGAGCCCACGGCCCGTTCTTCACCCGAAACCTGCTGATCCTCAACGATTCCGACGGCAACGTCGGGGTTGGCGAGGTGCCCGGCGGCGAACCAATTCGTCGCACTCTGGAAGACGCCCGACTCATCGTCGAGGGACGCAGCATCGGTGAGCACCACGCCGTCCTGGCCGACATTCGCCGCACGTTCGCCGCGCGGGATGCGGGGGGACGCGGCCAGCAGACCTTCGACCTGCGGGTCACCGTGCACGCGGTGACCGCCGTGGAGTCGGCGTTGCTCGACCTCCTCGGCCAACACCTCGAGGTGCCCGTCGCAGCACTTCTCGGGGAGGGGCAGCAGCGTCGGCGCGTGCAGGCACTGGGCTACCTCTTCTTCGTCGGCGACCGCACCAAGACCGACCTGGCCTACCGGTCGCCGTCGGACGAATCCGCCGACGCCGACGAATGGCAGCGCCTACGTCACGACGAAGCGATGACGCCCGACGCGATCGTCCGGCTGGCCGAGGCGGCCCGCGATCGCTACGGGTTCCGCGACTTCAAGCTCAAGGGTGGCGTGCTGCCCGCCCCGGACGAGGCCAAGGCCGTGATCGCACTAGCCGACCGGTTCCCCGACGCGCGAATCACCTTGGATCCCAACGGTGGTTGGTTGCTCGACGACGCCGTGCGCACATGCCGCGAACTCGACGGCGTGCTGGCCTACGCCGAGGATCCGGTGGGCCCCGAGGGTGTCTTCTCCGGCCGCGAGGTGATGGCCGAGTTCAAGCGCGCCACCGGATTGCGCACCGCCACCAACATGATCGCCACCGACTGGCGTGAGCTCGGACATGCGATCCGGGCCGGCGCCGTCGACATCCCGCTGGCCGATCCGCACTTCTGGACCATGGCGGGTTCGGTACGCGTCGCGCAGCTCTGCGACGCGTGGGGCTTGACGTGGGGATCGCACTCCAACAACCACTTCGACGTGTCGCTGGCGATGTTCACCCACGTTGCAGCCGCCGCGCCAGGAGAGGTGACCGCCATCGACACCCACTGGATCTGGCAGGACGGGCAGCGGATCACCAAGCGGCCCTTCCAGATCGTCGACGGGTACCTCGACGTGCCGGACGCACCCGGGCTCGGAGTCGAGCTCGACGAGGACGAGGTGGCCGCCGCCCACCAGCTCTACCTGACCGAGGGGCTTGGCGCGCGGGACGACTCCGTCGCGATGCAGTACCTGAGCCCAGGGTGGGCGTTCGATCCCAAACGACCCGCTCTGCAACGGAACTGACCGATGAAGGTATTGCTGGCCGACGCCAATCTGGCCCCGCACCGGGATCGGTTCACCGCGGCCCTCCCGTCCGGCGTGGAGGTGCTGTGGCGCGCCGGGCGTGACCCGCTGACCCTCGTCGAGGACCTGCGCGACGTCGAGGTCTACGTCGGCAGCAGGTTCACCAAGGCGATGGCGGACGCGGCCGAGAAGTTGCGGCTGATCCACGTCGTCGGCGCGGGCGTCGACAAGGTCGACCTCGACGCAGTGGCGCCGGGCGTCCGGGTCGCGAACACGTTCCACCACGAGCGCTCCATCGCGGAGCACGTGCTCGCCGCGGCGGTCGTGCTGCGCCGCGACTTCCTGGCCCAGGATCGGGCGCTACGTCGCGGCGTGTGGGCGACGTCGGTGTACGACGACTCCATCGGCCAACTGCCCACCGTGGGTGACGCGCGGGTGGGCTTCGTCGGGTTCGGTCACATCGGGCAGCGCGCCTGGGAATCGTTCCGCATGCTCGGCTCCCGCGGTGCGGCCGTGACGGGATCCGGTCGGGTGGATGCCGCGGCGCACGGGCTGGCGTGGGCGGGGGACGTCTCGAGGCTCGACGAGCTGCTCGCCGAGTCCGACGTCGTCGTGCTCTCGGCGCCGCTGACGCCGGCCACCGAGGGGCTGATCGGCCGCCGGGAACTGCGGGCCATTGGCCCGGACGGGGTGCTGATCAACGTGGGCCGCGGGCCGCTGGTCGACGAACGGGCCCTCTACGAGGCGCTGCGCGACGGCGTCCTGCGGGCAGCCGCAGTCGACGTCTGGTACCGCTACCCGACGCCGGACGGTCAGTCGACCCCCAGCGAGCTGCCGTTCCACGAGCTTGCCAACGTGCTGATGACACCGCATTCCTCCGGCGTCACCTCGGACACGTTCCGAGGTCGATCCGACGACGTTGCCGCCAACATCGGGCGGCTGGCTCGCGGCGAGCCGCTGTTGAACGTCGTCCACGGGTAGCCCTGAGCAAACGCCTCCCGACGTGGCAGGGGACGGCCAGCAATCCCGCTGCCTGTCGTTATGCGAGGTGATATGCATATCGACGGCGGCCAAGCTATCCTTTTGCGGTCGACTGGCCGGAACCGCCCCCCAGGTTCCGCTCCGCCATTTTCCGACGGCTCCCACCCGGGGCGACGCCACCGCGGCGTCCGGTGGGTGGACAATGGCGGGGACCGAGCGATCAGGTTTGGAGATCCGATGTCGCAGGACGTGACCAGTGCCACGCCCACCCCAGGCACCCCTGAACCGGCGTCGACCCGGCCGCGCCGGGCGCGCATCATCGGCCTCGACGGCGTCCGCGGACTGCTGTGCCTGAGCATCGCCATCACCCACATCACGGGGCACTACTCGCCGAAGACCGCGGCCACCTGGCAGACGAACGTCTTCGGATTCTCCCTCGTCTACTTCTTCGTGCTCAGCGGTTTCCTGCTGTCACTGCCGTTCATCCGCAACCTGTTCAAGGAGCGCGCGGCGGCCACGCTGCCCAACGTCACCGATTACGCGGTGCACCGTCTGGCGCGGATCATGCCCGCCTACGTGCTGATCTTCTTGTTCGTGAACTTCGTGCTGCAGGTGTCCTACGTGCAGAACCCCGCGCTGCAGCCCCTTGGCACCGAAGACGGCACCGGAATGATCACCGATCCGGGGATGCTCATCGCGAACCTCACGCTGACGCAGTCCTACTTCCCGGCCTACATCCAGACGGGCATCAACCCGTCCTGGTCGCTGACGCTGGAGTACGCGTTCTACGCAACGCTGCCCATGCTCTTCTACGTCGTCTTCGCCCTCCGCAAGCGACTGTCTGTGAGCCCGCTGGCGATGGCCACCTGGGTGCCGTTGTTCCTGCTCGTCGTGGGGCTCGTCGGCCGGGCGCTCATCCCGGTGGTGTTCGCCCACGCCGGCACCACTGACTTCATGCTGCTGAACTGGGGACCCAACTGGGCCGCGGTCTACACCAAGAGCTTCCTGACCAACGCCGACAACTTCGCCCTCGGCATGCTGGCCGCCGTCACCTTCGTCGCGATCGAGCGGGGTGACGTGCCCGAGCGGCTGAGCCGCCGCGTCCGCATGCTGAGCACCCTGGCGATCCTGCCGGTGCTGCTGGGCTGCGGAGTCCTGCTGGTGTTCGCCAGCCAGTTCGTCACCGCTGGCGTCGCCGTCATCGCGGCCTTGATGATCCTCGTCATCGTGGCACCGCTGGCGCGCCACCAGAAGTCTCGGTTGGCGAGCGCGCTGGACTTCCGGCCGATTCGGTTCGTCGGCGAGATCTCGTTGTCGGCCTACCTGTGGCACTTTCCTGTGCTGCTGATGCTCGGCCGGATCGGTTGGATGGCCGGTGACACGCTGCCGGGGATGCTCCGGAACATCGTGCTTGCGCTGGCCGTCACCATCCTCGCCGGCGCCGTCACCTACTACCTGATCGAAAAGCCGGCCATGAACTACGCCAAGCGCATTCGCTCCAAGAAGAAGCCCGCACAGGTCTGACGGGCCGCCGAACATGACTCGGTATCGCTACTGCGTCATAGGCGCCGGCATCGTTGGGCTGTCCACCGCGCATCACCTCCTGGCCGCCGAACCCGACGCCACGGTCGTCGTCCTCGACGCCGCACCGTCGGTCGCCGCCCACCAGACCGGGCACAACAGCGGAGTCATCCACTCGGGCATCTACTACGAGCCAGGAAGCCTCAAGGCGACCTTCTGCAAGGCGGGCGAACGGGCCACCAAGGAGTTCTGTCGCCGTCACGGCATCCCGTTCGACGAATGTGGGAAGCTCATCGTCGCGACGACGCCCGACGAGGTGTCGCGGATGGCGGCGCTCGAGGAGCGGGCCGCGGTCAACGGCATCGACTGCCGCCGGATCGGCCGCGAGGAGCTCGCCGACCTCGAGCCCAACGTCACCGGGCTCAGTGCTCTGCACCTGCCGCGAACCGGCATCGTCGACTACCGGTTGGTGTCGACGACGATCGCCGATTTGATCCGTGCCGCGGGGGCGAGCGTACTGACCGACCAGCGGGTCGTCGCGATCGCCGAAACCGCTGGGGGAGTGACGGTGTCGACGCGGTCGACGACGCTGACGTGCGACCGTCTGGTGGTGTGCGGCGGGTTGCAGGCCGACCGGCTCGCCGAGATGGCGGGCCTGACGGTGGACGTGCAGATCGTGCCGTTTCGCGGCGAGTACTTCCAACTGCCGCGCTGGCGAGCGGGATTCGTGCGGCGCCTGATCTATCCGGTGCCCGACCCGGAACTCCCGTTCCTCGGGGTGCACCTCAGCCCCACCATCTCCGGTGACATCACCGTAGGGCCGAGCGCCGTGCTCGGGCTGTCCCGCGAGGGCTACCCGAAGTTCTCGGTCGACGCCCGCGACGTCGCGCGGATGGCGAGGTTCCCCGGGCTCTGGCGCGTGGCGCGAGCCAATGCGAGGCTCGGCGTCAGGGAGGTCGGCAACTCTTTGTTCATGCGGCGGTATCTGCGCGAATGTCGGAAGTACGCACCGGAATTGACCGTCTCCGACCTGCTACCCCACGAGGCGGGCATCCGCGCGCAGGCCGTTCGCCGCGACGGCACGTTGGTCCACGACTTCGTCGTCGAGCGGACCGACCGCATGATCCACGTGCTGAACTCGCCGTCGCCGGCCGCGACCGCCGCGTTACCGATCGGGCGGCACCTGGCCGGTCTCGCCTCCGCCGCAGTCGGCCATCAGCCCTGACATTCCGTCGTCGAGTCCCGCGCCGATGCTCTCGCAGATGGCGCCGAGTTGCGAAACTTGTTCCGGCGTAAGGCGATCGATGACCAGCGCGCGGGCCGATGCGACGTGCGCCGGGGCGGCGTCGGCGATCGTACGGAAGCCCTCGTCGGTCAGATGCGCCTCGGTGAGCCGGCCGTCGGTCGGGTGCGGCCTGCGCTCCACCCACCCGCGGCCCTCCAGTCGTGACACCACGTGCGAGAGGCGCGACATGGAACCGTTGGTCACGACCGACAGTGCCTTCATGCCGATCGACCTGGTGGGTTGATCGGAAAGCGCTGCCAGGACGTGATATTCGTACAGCCGCAGGTGAGAGTCGCTGCGCAGCTGGGCGTCGAGCTTGGCGGGCAGCGCCACTAGCACTTGCATCAACGCCATCCACGCGCGGAGCTCGTCGCGATCGAGCCAGCGAGGCTCGTCTCCTCCGGTGCTGATGGCGTCGCCCATGGGACGAGGTTAGGACAATTGAGTTGACGCTTCAAGTCATCGGATCTATCGTTGGTTGAAGCGTCAAGTCACACGAGATGAGGGATGGTCATGAACGTCGTGTTGTGGATACTCGCCGGGATCTTGGCTCTGGCCATGGTGGGCGCCGGGTCGCTCAAGCTGATCACGCCCAAGGACCAATTACCCGACAAGGGAATGGAACTCGGCGAGCTCCCTGCCGGGGCCATCAAGGGCATCGGTGCCCTCGAGGTGCTCGGCGGCATCGGGCTCGTCGTCCCCGCTCTCGTGAACGTCGCGCCCGTGCTCGTCCCGTGGGCCGCCACCGGAGTCGCCGTCGTGATGGCCGGCGCCGTCGTCTTCCACCTGCGCCGCAAGGAGGTCACCGGTGCGCTTCCCGCCGTAGCGCTCCTGGTGGTGGCGATCGTCGTGGCCTGGGGCCGCTTCGGCACCTGGGCCTTCTGAGGGCCGAACCTTAGGCGCTGGCCGCCCAGTCGTCGCGGATCTGCTGCAGACCGTCGTCGGTCAGAGTGCCGAACAGCCGCACCCGCGCCATGCCGCCGTCGGGGTAGACGTCGAGCCGCGCCTCGGTGACCGGCCGGTCGTCGGCGATCAGGAAGCGGTGTCGGGTGTCTGGCCGCAGCTCGGCGGCCGGCATGATCTCGAACCAGTCGCCGTCGCCGTCACGTCCGGAGAGCCTGCCCACCCCTGGCGCGTTGCCCAGGAAGTACGAGGTGTCCAGCTCGGCCACCCGCAGCGTGCCGCGGCCCGCCAGGTGCACCTGCACCCAGTCGTTTCCGGTGTCCCGCCGACGCGAGGTCTCCCATCCGTCGCCCATCGTCTTGGCGTTGCCGGGGAGTAGGAGATTGTTCGGGGAGCTGTAGAACATGTTGGAGCAGGCGGTGATTCGCCCGCCGTTCTCCAATGCCGCCAGGTCGATCGTCATGCCCTCGGCGAAGTCCGGATCCAGCAGCCCCTCGCCGTGCACGCGGAACCGGGCCACGCCGCCATCGGGGTAGATCGACAGGCGCACGTGCGACCACCGTCGTGACGAGTCGACCGCGAAGGGGTTGTGGGTGTCGCCGTTGACCCCCGAGCGGTCGACCAGCGTCGTCCAGTCGGTGCCCTCGACCAGCTCGTCGACCGAGGGGTAGCCCGCCACGAAGGCCCCCTCCACGGAGATGGTGGGCGGGTAGTTGCCGGTGAACCAGGCGGTGTCGACCACCACGCCGCGAACGATGCCGGGCACGCCCAGCCGCACGATCGCGGCGTCGTGGGCATCCGGATGCAGGTCACGCCGGCGGCGCGTCTCCCACCCGTCGTACACCTGTCCCTTGTGCCCGAAGGTGGCGGGCCGGAACTCGGCCGGCCGTGGCTTGATCAGGTTCTCCCGCTCGGCGAACAGTTCGTCGTTGGCCCACACCACGGCGCCGCCTGCCGGTCGGGCGGCCAGATCTGGCAGGGAGAGGAAGTGCGAATGCTTCCGGGTCTTCTCAGGCGGGATGCTCACGGGGTACAACCCTAGTGAGCGGCCCCGCTACCAATTCTGGTAGCCGCCCTCCGGGCCGAGCATGCGCTCCAGCCGCGACCGGTTGATCTTCGCCAGCTCGTTGCGCACGACCTTGCGCTCGGTCTCGACGTCGTTCTGCAGGCGATCGGCGATCGTGTCCAGGACGGCTTGGGCGTCCAAACCCCCCACGTACATCACGAAGCCGAAGCCCCACTTGGCGGCGTACCTTCTGGCGGTCTGCGAGAGCTCGGCCATGACGGCCTCGTCGTCGTGCCACAGCGCGCACTGTTCGGCCTGGCTCTTCTCACTGCGCGGCCGACTCCCGAGCTCGGGGCAGGCGTCGAGGATCTGGTCGATCGCCGACTCGGGCAGGGAGAACAGCAGCGCGTCAGCCCTTCGGAAGAGGCTGTCGTGGATCGGGTAGGGCCGACCGTAGCTCAGGTGCCGGGCCAACGTCATGCTGTTGCAGCACTCGTACAGCGCGTGCACGGCCTTGCTCTCGGGCAACGCGTTGAACGCGTCGAGGCCGATTCCCTGGTGTAGCAGCACACCCCCAGGATGGAAGCCCTAGGACACGAGCAGATTACCGAGTGTTACGTCGGTGCTAAATCAGGTCCTAATGACCCTCGGACGTGAACCGCTCCACCGACCGCTGCAGCTCGGCCTCGGCCTCCTCGCGGCCCGCCCAGTCGGCGGCCTTCACGAACTTGCCGGGCTCGAGATCCTTGTAGTGCACGAAGAAGTGCTTGATCGCCTCGAGCTCGAACGGCGGCACGTCGGCCAAATCCTGAACGTGGTCCCACCGCGGGTCGCCGGCGGGCACGCACAGCAGCTTGTCGTCTCCACCTGCCTCGTCGGTCATCTTGAACATCGCCACCGGCCGCGCCTCGACGATGCAGCCGGGAAAGACGGACTCGGGCAGCAGCACCAGGGCGTCCAGTGGATCGCCGTCCTCGCCGAGGGTGTTCTCGAAGAAGCCGTAGTCAGCGGGGTAACCGAACGCCGTGTAGAGGTAGCGGTCCAGCTTGACCCTGCCGGTCTCGTGGTCCACCTCGTACTTGTTGCGCGATCCCTTGGGGATCTCGATGACGACGTCGAACTGCACCGCCGGCTCCTTCTCGTCTGCAAAGCGTCATGGGGTCGTCAGGTGACGACGCGGGTCAACCATAGACGAGCGATACCCTGCACTCGTGGGGTCTGCGCGGCAGCCCCACCGAAACAGGAGAGCGATCATCGGACCCATGGCGCCCACTCGGTGGCGGCGATCCACCCACGTGTGGGTCGGCGTCGTGGTGTTGCTTCTGGTCGCCGTGGTGGTCGCCGTCGCCGCGGTGGCCACGTCCCGCGGCAGTACCGCCGCCGAGCCGACGGTCACCGTCGCGCCGCGGCCGTCGCCTGCGACCGCGGCACCGGCGGTGACCGAACTCGCCGACTCGGCGCCCGCGCCGACGGCCGCCGGGCTCGCGGCGGTCTTGGCGCCGCTGGTCGCCAACCCCGATCTGGGCGTGTTCACCGGCCGGGTCGCCGACGCTAGGACGGGCACGCAACTGTGGGCCCAGGGCGCGGGCACGCCGATGCAGCCCGCGTCGACCAACAAGGTGCTGACTGCGGCGGCCGCCCTGCTGACGCTGGACCGCGACGCCCGGCTGACGACGACGGTGGTCGCACCCGACCAGACCGCGTCGCCCGGGGTGGTGGTGCTCGTGGGGGGTGGGGACCCGACGCTCTCTGCCGCACCCAAGAACGTCGACCCCTGGTACCGCGGCGCGGCGCGCATCTCCGACCTCGCCGATCAGGTGCGCACGTCCGGCGTCGCACCCAAGGTCGTACAAGTGGACGCGACCGCCTACAGCGGCCCGACGCTGGCGCCGGGGTGGGATCCGCTCGACATCGACGGCGGCGACATCGCCCCGATGGAGGCGGTCATGCTCGACGGGGGCCGCACCCAGCCGGTGAGCGTCGACTCGGCCCGCTCCACCACCCCGGCCCTGGACGCCGGCCGTGCCCTGGCGGTCGCGCTGGGCCTGAACCCGGCGACCGTCACCCTGCGCACGTCACCGGTGCAGGGCAGGCAAGTCGCGGCCGTGCAGTCCCCGCCACTGATCGAACGGCTGCGCCAGATGATGAGTGAATCCGACAACGTGATGGCCGAGTCGACCGGGCGCGAGGTGGCCGCCGCGGTCGGCACACCGCAGAGCTTCACCGGGGGTGTGTCGGCGGTGCTCGGCCAACTCGCCAAGGCCGGCGTGGACACCGGCGGCGCGACGCTGCAAGACTCCAGCGGGCTGTCGGTCGACGACCGCCTCACGGCCGAGACGCTGGACGAGGTGGTCTCCGCGGCGGCGGCCAACACCACCCTCGACGACCACGACCTGCGCCCGCTGGTCGACCTTCTGCCCATCGCCGGCGGCAGCGGCACGCTGTCCAACCGGTTCACCGACACCGACGCCGGCCGCGACGCGCTGGGGCTGCTGCGGGCCAAGACGGGGTCGCTCACCGGCACCAACGCGCTGGCGGGTTTCGTCACCGACGACAGTGGCAGGGTGTTGACGTTCTCACTGATCTCGAACGACGCGGGGCCGACGGGGCGCACCGCGATCGACGCCGTGGCCGCGGCGCTGCGGTCCTGCGGGTGCAACCGATGAGCGCGGTCACCGTCGGCAACGCCGTCGACTGGGAATTCGCCGCCACCGTCGGGGCCAAGCTGGTCCGCCCTGCGCCACCGGTCACCGACTACACCAAGCGGCAGGCGATCGACCAGTTGGCGACCTCCGCGCGCGCCGCCGAGGGCCCGGTGCGCGACGTGACGGGTCTCAACGAGGGTGCTGCGATCACCGACGCCCGCATCGTCGACCGCGCCGAATGGGTCCGCGCGGCAACCGAATCCATGCGCGCCATGACCACGAGTGGTCAGCCCAAGGGTTCCGGTGGCTCGGGTGGCTTCCTCGCCCGACGGGTCACCGGGGCGCAGACCGGCGCCGTGCTGGCGTTCGTGTCGTCGGGGATCCTGGGGCAGTACGACCCCTTTTCGTCAGACGGCGGCGAGCTGCTGCTGGTCTATCCGAACGTGATCGCCGTGGAGCGTCAGCTGAGGGTGTCACCCGCGGACTTCCGCCTCTGGGTGTGCCTGCACGAAGTCACCCACCGCGTCCAGTTCCGGGCCAATCCCTGGCTGGCCGAGCACATGTCGTCCTCCCTGGCGGTCATCACCGACGAGAGCGGGCAGGAACTCACCCAGGTGGTCGGGCGCCTCGGTGAGTTCGTCCGCAGCCGACGCACATCTGAAGGGCAAGCCGCGCAACCGAATTCGGAGGGCATGATCGGATTCCTGCGTGCCATCCAATCCGAGCCGCAGCGCAAGGCGCTCGACCAGCTGCTGGTCCTCGGCACGTTGCTGGAAGGCCACGCCGATCACGTGATGGACGCCGTCGGCCCCAAGGTGGTGCCCTCGGTGGCGGCCATCCGCCGGCGGTTCAACGAACGTCGGCAGCGCAAACAGCCTCCGCTGCAACGCATCCTGCGTACGCTGATGGGCTTCGACGCCAAGATGAACCAGTACACCCGTGGCAAGGCCTTCGTCGACCACGTGGTCGGCGAGGTCGGGATGGCCGCGTTCAACACCGTCTGGACGAGTCCCGAGACACTGCCGCTGCCAACGGAAGTCGACGAGCCGAACCGATGGATCGCCCGGGTTCTGTAGGGACGGTCCGCGCGGCGGTCGAGGCGTTCGCCCGAACGCACTGCGCCGCCGACGAGAGCTGGTGCGTTGCCCTCTCCGGTGGCGCCGACTCCTTGGCGCTGACCGCGGCCGCAGTCCGCGTGCGGCCGACGGTCGCCCTCGTCGTCGACCACGGCCTGCAGGACGGGTCCGGCACCGTGGCCAGCGCGGCTCGAGACCACGCGAGAAGGCTTGGCTGCGTCGACGCCCGCGTCATCCGCGTCGAGGTGGGCGCCAGTGGCGGGCCGGAAGCCGCCGCCCGCGCCGCCCGGTACGCCGCGCTGCAGGACGCGCGCGGCGACGCTCCCGTCCTGATCGGACACACGCGCGACGACCAGGCCGAGACCGTGCTGCTCGGCTTGGGCCGGGGGTCGGGGGCGCGGTCGATCGCCGGCATGCGCGCATACGACCCGCCGTGGGGCCGGCCATTGCTGGGGCTCGGCCGGTCGGTCACCCGCGGGGCCTGCGAGGAGTTGGGGCTCACCCCATGGCAGGACCCCCACAACGACGACCCTCGGTTCACCCGCGTGCGGCTGCGCCACGAGGTGCTGCCGCTGCTGGAGGACGTGCTCGGCGGCGGCGTGGCCGAGGCGCTGGTCCGCACGGCCGCCAGCCTCCGCGAGGACACCGACGCGCTCGACGAGCTGGCCGCAGTCGCGTTGGCCACCGCGGCAACGGGGACGGGCGCCGGCTCCCGGCTCGACGTGACCGCCCTGACGGGGTTGCCCGCTGCGCTGCGCCGCCGCGTCATCCGGCAGTGGCTGCTCGCCGGTGGCGGCAGCGGTCTGACCGACGTCCAGATTCGGTCGGTGGACCGCCTCGCCGTGGACTGGCGCGGTCGCGGCGGCGTGGCAATCGGATCGTCGTTGCAGCGGCAGCGGCTGTTCGCCGACCGCCGCGGCGGTGAGCTCATCCTTCGAACCGAGCCGGTCTAGTTGGTCGCAGCTGCGGTGACGTGGCACGCTGTTGCCGTGCCCGAGCCAACAGCCGCGGACCCGTATCCCGGCGACATCCAATCGGTTCTGCTCGCCGAGGCCGATGTTCAGAAGAAGGTGTCCGAGCTGGGCGCGCTGCTCGGGGAGCACTACCGCGAGTCGGTCACGGAGAACGGGCAGGACCTGCTGCTGGTGACGGTGCTCAAGGGTGCAGTCATGTTCGTCACCGACCTCGCGCGCGCGATCCCGCTGCCCACGCAACTCGAGTTCATGGCGGTCAGCTCGTATGGCTCGTCGACGTCCTCCTCGGGCGTGGTGCGCATCCTCAAGGACCTCGACCGCGACATCAACGACCGTGATGTCCTCATCGTCGAGGACATCGTCGATTCCGGGCTCACCCTCAAGTGGCTGCTGCGCAATCTCGCCACCAGACATCCTCGGTCTCTGAAGGTCTGCACGCTGCTGCGCAAACCCGATGCCGTGCGGGTCGACCTCGACATCGACTGGTGCGGCTTCGACATCCCCAACGAATTCGTCGTCGGTTACGGGCTCGACTACGCGGAGCGGTACCGCGATCTGCCGTACATCGGCACCCTGGATCCGAAGGTCTACGAGACGCCCTAGGGCTCGCAGCGCACAATGCAGGAATGGTCGACACCCGCACCGCGCTGAGGATCTGCCCGTTCTGCGAAGCCACCTGTGGTCTGACCCTGGAGGTCGACGACCTCGCCGCCACGATCGTCGGCGCGCGCGGCGACCGCGAGGACGTGTTCAGTGCGGGTTACATCTGCCCCAAGGGTGCGAGCTTCGGTGAACTCGACGGCGACCCCGATCGCCTGACCACGCCGCTGGTGCGCCGCGACGGCGAACTGGTCGAGGTCGGCTGGGACGAGGCCTTCGCCGCGGCCGCAGCCGGGCTGGGCGCCGTGCTGGCCGAGCACGGCGGCTCCTCGGTCGCGGTCTACGCAGGCAACCCGAACGCCCACACCATCGCCGGCTCCCTCTACGTGCCGCTGATCATCCGTGGCCTCGGGACGCGGCAGGTGTACTCGGCCAGCACGCTGGACCAGATGCCCAAGCACGTCGCACTGGGGTTGTTGTTCGGCAACCCGATGGCGTTCACGGTGCCCGACCTCGACCGCGCCGAGCACCTCGTCGTCATCGGCGCCAACCCGCTGGTGTCCAACGGCAGCATCGCCACCGCCGCGGACTTCGGCGGCAAGCTCAGGGCACTCAAGAAGCGCGGCGGTCGCCTGACGGTGATCGACCCGGCTCGTACGCGCACCGCCGAGCTGGCCGACCGCCACGTCTCACCGCGCCCGGGCACCGACGCCGCGCTGCTGTTCGCGATGGTGCACACGCTCTTCGACGAGGATCTCGTCGACCTCGGGCAGCTGGGTGACTTGGTCGACGGCGTCGACGAAGTGCAGGCGCTGGCAAGGGAATTCGCGCCCGAGCACGTCGCCGAGCACTGCGGCGTCGCGGCCGAGGAGATTCGCGCGGTCGCCAGGGAGATCGCCGAGGCCCCGGTCGCGGCGGTCTACGGCCGGATCGGCACCTCCACGGTGGAGTTCGGCACGATCGGCAGCTGGCTGGTCGACGTGCTCAACGTGCTGACCGGCAACCTGGACCGGCCCGGCGGGGTGATGTTCCCCCAGTCGCCGGTCGGTGCCGCCCCTCGACCGCCGCGACCCGGCCGCGGCTTCCTGGTTGGCCGGTGGCACAGCCGGGTCTCCGGGTTCCCCGAGGTGCTCTCCGAGCTGCCCGTGACGGCGCTGTCGGAGGAGCTGGAGACCCCGGGCGAGGGTCAGGTCAAGGCCGTGATCACCGTCGCGGGCAACCCGGTGCTGTCGGCTCCCGACGGAGCCCGGCTGAGCCGCGCGCTCGACGGCGTGGACTTCATGCTCAGCGTCGACCCCTACCTCAACGAGACCACGCGGCACGCCGACGTGATCCTGCCGCCCCCACCGCCGTCACGCAGCGCCCACTACGACATCGCGCTGGCCAACGCCGCGGTGCGCAACAACGCCCGCTACTCGCCGCCGGTGCTGCCGCTCGACGACGGCCAACCCGACGAGCCGGAGATCCTCTCCCGGTTGGCGCTGACGATCGCCGGGCTCGGACCGGACGCCGACCCGTCGCTGGTCGACGACCAGGTGATCGCGGCGACGCTGGGCAAGGAAGTCGCCGACCCGCACTCCCCGGTCGCGGGCCGCTCGGTCGAGGAACTGACGGCGATGCTGCCTGCCGGGCCGGGTTACGAACGGCGCCTGGACATGATGTTGCGGCTCGGCCCCTTCGGCGACGGATTCGGCGCCACCCCCGACGGGCTGACGCTGCAGGCGCTGAAGGACGCCCCGCACGGCGTCGACCTGGGCCCGCTGAGCCCGCGCGTTCGGGAGGTGCTGCGCACCCCGTCGGGCAAGATCGAACTCGCCCCGGCGCTGGTGGTGGCCGACGCCGCCAGGCTGCGCGCGTCGGTGTCGGACGCAGTCGCCGCGAGCGGGTACGTGCTGATCGGTCGTCGGCACCTGCGCTCCAACAACAGCTGGATGCACAACCTGCCCGCGCTGGCCGGCGGCTCCAACCGGTGCACGCTGCACATCCATCCCGACGACGCCGACGATCTCGGGCTCGATACCGACGCCAGGATCAAGGGGCCCGGCGGTGAGCTGGTGGTCCCCGTCGAGGTGACCGACCGCATCCGGCGCGGCGTGGTGTCGCTGCCCCACGGCTGGGGTCACGACGTCGGTGGCACCGAGCTCACGGTGGCCGCGGAACGGCCGGGGGTGAACGTCAACCAGCTCAACGACGGACTGACCGTCGACCCGCTCTCGGGCACCGCGGTGCTCAGCGGCATTCCCGTGCAGATCGCCGCGGTGACCTAAGCGGCCAACGTGGTCAGCCCAGCTCCCAGACCACGGTGACGGCGAAGCCGACGGTCTGCTGCCCGGGTGACAGCGGCGCGGCGGCCGCCACGTCGTAGCGCACCGGCGACGGCGGCGGGGGAGTCACGCCGCCGGTCTCGGAGATGGACAGCACCTTGCCGAGGTCCAGACCCGAGAGCTGGGCGTACTGCTGAGCCCGGTTCTTGGCGTCGTCGAAGGCCCGGCCGCGCGCATCCTTGACCAGCTGGGAGTCGTCCTCGATCGAGTACGTCACCGAGTTGATGCGGGTGGCGTCACCGCCGGTGGTGGTGATGACGCCAAGAACCTGCGGCCCGTTCTCGATCTTGCGGACCTTGACGTCGATCGAATTGCTGGACTGGTAGCCGACGATCGTGGTGTTGTCGGCGCCGCCGTACTGGGGCTGCAGCGTCACCGTCGTGGTGCTGATGTCCTTGCGGTCGACGCCTTGAGCGGCGATGGCGTCGGTGACGGCGTTGGCCCGGCTGCTGGTCTGGTTGGAGGCGCTGATCGCATCCGGTGCCGTCGCCGCGATCGAGAGGCTGATGACCAGGGTGTCGGGCGTGCCGTCGACCTTGCCCTCGCCGATCACGGTGACCTGCCGCGGCGCCGCCGTCCCCGGCACCGCCGACGGAGCAGGGGTGGAGTCGCAGCCCACCACGGCGACCGCGGTCACCGCCGCACCGGCGAGGAGGAGCAGGCGAGTCAGCGGCTTCGGCATGGCACGCACCCTACCGCCGACTCAGACGGTTGCCAGGAACTCCAGCAGCGCGGCGTTGACCTCGTCAGGACGTTCCTGCTGCAGCCAATGACCTGCCCCGTCGACCATTACCTCGCGGTATGGTCCCGACACCACCTCGCCCACGCGATCGCGCGGTGTCATCGCGAGCGCGGGGTCCGCGGTACCGCCGACGAACAGCGTCGGCACGGCGATCGTGGGGGACGGAGTCGAGGCGGTCAGCTCCCAATTTCGATCGAAGTTGCGGTACCAGTTCAGCGCTCCGCTGAATCCCGTCCTGGTGAACTCGGCGACGTAGTGGTCGAACTCGGCGGGCGTGATCCAGTCCGGCAGGCCGTCGGGTTCGGGCAGGCGTTCGATGAAACCCGCCGGACCGGGCGTGGCCATCGTGACGAAGACGTTCTCCGTGCCGCGCGACGTCATGCCACCCATCAACCTGCGCATGGTGCGGGCCGGGTCGGCGGCGAGTTCGACGTCGGCTGGCCCCGGCTCCTGGAAGTACAGGATGTAGAAGAAGTTCTCGCCGAACGCGGCGCGCCAGGCCTGCGTCGGGGGGACCTGGGGCCGGGGGGCCGGCGGCACGCTGAGCGTCACGCACGCCGAGACCCGATCCGGGTGCAGCAGGGGAAGATTGGTCGCCACCACCGACCCCCAGTCGTGTCCGACGACGACCGCCGTCTCGGCGCCGACGTCGTCGAGCAACCCCACGACGTCGCCGGTCAGCTCGACGACGTCGTAGTCGGAGACTTCCGACGGCGCCGACGATCCGCCGTAGCCGCGTTGATCGGGGGCCAGCACGTGGTATCCCGCCGCGGCCAGCGCCGGGATTTGGTGACGCCACGAGAAGGCCAGCTCGGGGAACCCGTGCGCCAGCACGACGACGGGCGCTCCGCGGTCACCTGCCTCAGCCACCTGCAACGTCGCGCCGTTGGTCCGTACGAGGCGTCGAGTCGTGGAGAACATCGGTTGAGCCAAGCACGAGACGTCGGGAACCTTCGATCGTTGGTCAAGCGGTAGCCTGAACGAACCCAACCTGTGCTTATCGGAAGGACGCGGCCCGCGCGACTCAGCCCACGAGTCCGCTGACCTAAGACATCGAATGAACCGTAAGAACGTCATCCGCACCCTGACCGTCATAGCGGTCGTCCTGCTGCTGGGTTGGTCCTTCTACTACTTCAGTGACGACACCCGTGGTTACACGCCGGTCGACACCTCGGTGGCGGTCAGCCAAATCAACGGCGACAACGTCAATTCTGCGCAGATCGACGACCGCGAACAGCAGGTTCGCCTCGATCTGAAGAGCGGCAACGGCGACACCGAGGGCAAGGACAAGATCATCACGAAGTACCCCACGGGGTACGGGGTGGACCTGTTCAACGCGCTGACGGCCAAGAACGTCAAGACCAACACGATGGTCAACCAGGGCAGCATCCTCGGCTCACTGCTCATCTATCTGCTGCCCCTGCTGCTTCTCGTGGGCCTGTTCGTGATGTTCTCCCGCATGCAGGGTGGCGGCGGCCGGATGGGCTTCGGCTTTGGCAAGTCCAAGGCCAAGCAGCTCAGCAAGGATCTGCCCAAGACCACCTTCGCCGACGTCGCAGGCGTCGACGAGGCCGTCGAGGAGCTCTACGAGATCAAGGACTTCCTGCAGAATCCCACGCGGTATCAGGCGCTTGGCGCCAAGATCCCCAAGGGCGTACTGCTCTACGGTCCGCCGGGAACCGGCAAGACGCTGCTGGCCCGCGCGGTCGCCGGTGAGGCCGGGGTGCCGTTCTTCACGATCTCCGGTTCGGACTTCGTCGAGATGTTCGTCGGCGTCGGTGCCTCGCGCGTTCGCGACATGTTCGAGCAGGCCAAGCAGAACAGCCCGTGCATCATCTTCGTCGACGAGATCGACGCCGTCGGTCGTCAGCGTGGCGCCGGCCTCGGCGGCGGTCACGACGAACGCGAGCAGACGCTCAACCAGTTGCTGGTCGAGATGGACGGTTTCGGCGAGCGCCAGGGCGTCATCCTCATCGCCGCGACCAACCGTCCCGACATCCTGGACCCGGCCCTGCTGCGGCCCGGCCGCTTCGATCGGCAGATCCCGGTGTCCAATCCCGACATCGCGGGCCGACGCGCGGTGCTGCGGGTGCACTCGCAGGGCAAGCCGATCGCCGAGGACGCCGATCTCGACGGGCTGGCCAAGCGCACGGTCGGCATGTCCGGCGCCGACCTGGCCAACGTCATCAACGAGGCCGCCCTGCTGACCGCACGCGAGAACGGCACCGTCATCGCCGCCGCCGCGCTGGAGGAAGCGGTCGACCGCGTCGTCGGCGGTCCGCGCCGCAAGGGCCGCATCATCAGTGAGCACGAGAAGAAGATCACCGCCTATCACGAGGGTGGTCACACGCTGGCGGCCTGGGCGATGCCCGACATCGAGCCGATCTACAAGGTCACGATCCTGGCCCGCGGCCGCACCGGCGGCCACGCCGTCGCCGTGCCCGAGGACGACAAGGGTCTGATGACTCGTTCGGAGATGATCGCCCGCCTGGTGTTCGCGATGGGCGGCCGCGCCGCCGAGGAGCTGATCTTCCGCGAGCCCACCACCGGCGCCTCGTCGGACATCGAGCAGGCCACCAAGATCGCCCGCGCGATGGTCACCGAATACGGCATGAGCTCCAAGCTCGGCGCCGTGCGCTACGGCAGTGAACACGGCGACCCGTTCCTTGGTCGGTCGATGGGCACACAGGCCGACTACAGCCACGAAGTGGCCCAGATCATCGACGACGAGGTGCGCAAGCTGATCGAGGCCGCGCACACCGAGGCGTGGGAGATCCTGACCGAGTACCGCGACGTCCTCGACGTGCTGGCCGGTGAACTCCTGGAGAAGGAGACGCTGCACCGCGCCGAGCTGAGCGCCATCTTCGCCGACGTGAAGAAGCGGCCCCGCTTGACCATGTTCGACGACTTCGGTGGCCGCGTGCCGTCGGAGAAGCCTCCGATCAAGACCCCGGGCGAGCTGGCCATCGAACGCGGCGAACCGTGGCCGCCGCCGATGAAGGAGCCTGCCTTCAAGGCGGCGATTGCCGCGGCCAGCCGCGCGGCCGACGCCCAGAACGGGAACGCCCAGAACGGCAACAACGGGAACGGCAACAACGGGAACGGCAACAACGGGAACGGATCGCACGCCGGCCAAAACGGAGGCCAGAACGGTTCGTCGGGTCCCGGCCAGAACGGCGGTTCGACGCAGCCCAACTACGGTGCGCCCGCCAACTGGCATGCACCGGGATGGCCGCCGCAGGGACCTGGCCAGTACCCGCCGCCACCTCCGCCGCCTGCCTGGGGACCGCCGCCGAATCAGGGTGGCTACCAGCAGCCGTATCCGCAGCCCTATCCTCCCTACCAGCCGTATCCCCCGCCAGGGGCGCCCGCGCCACGCGGTGGCGGCCCGGCGCCGCATCAGCAGGGCGACGCCGACGACACCGACGGCGGCCCCGCGAAGCCCTCGGCGAGCTGACCCGAAACGGAGCGTCCATGACCGCTGTCACGTCCACGCCGGCTGCCTTCGTCCCGGCGACGTTCGACCAGGAACGCGCCGAGAATGCCGTCCGGGAGTTGCTCTACGCGGTCGGGGAGGATCCCACCCGGCACGGCCTGGTCGACACGCCGGCGCGCGTCGCACGTGCCTACCGGGAGATGTTCGGCGGTCTCTACTCCGACCCGGATGCCGTGCTGAACACCACGTTCGACGAGCAGCACGACGAGCTGGTGCTGGTCAAGGACATCCCGATGTACTCGACCTGCGAACACCACCTGGTGTCCTTCCACGGCGTCGCGCACGTCGGCTACATCCCAGGCGTCGACGGTCGGGTGACGGGCTTGTCCAAGCTCGCCAGGGTCGTCGACCTGTACGCCAAGCGTCCCCAGGTTCAGGAGCGACTGACCGGCCAGGTCGCCGACGCGCTGATGCGCAAGCTCGACCCCCGCGGCGTCATCGTCGTGATCGAGGCCGAGCACCTATGCATGGCGATGCGAGGCATCCGCAAGCCAGGTGCCTCGACCACCACCTCGGCGGTGCGCGGGCAGTTCAAGACGGACGGCGCGCTGCGGTCCGAGGCGCTGGATCTCATCCTTCGCAAGTGACGGCCACACGGGTAAAGGTGATGGGCGTCGTCAACGTCACCGACGACTCCTTCTCCGACGGCGGTCGCTACCTCGACCGTGACCGCGCCGTCGAGCATGGGCTGGCGCTGGCCGCCGCGGGCGCGGCCATCGTCGACGTCGGCGGAGAGTCCACCCGACCGGGAGCCACGCGGGTCGATCCCGACGTCGAGACTGCCAGGGTCGTCCCGGTCGTCGCCGCGCTCAGCGACCAGGGTGTCACCGTCAGCATCGACACCATGCACGCGGCCGTGGCCCGAGCGGCGCTGGAGAACGGCGCCTCGATCGTCAACGACGTCTCCGGCGGCCGGGCCGATCCCGACATGGCCCCGCTGGTCGCCGAGGCCGGGGTGCCCTGGATCCTGATGCATTGGCGCGCAGTGGATCCGGCCCGCCCGCACGACGTCCCGCCCTACGGCGACGTGGTCGCCGAGGTGCGCGGGGAGTTGATGGCGGCCGTCGACGCCGCGATCGCCGCCGGCGTGGAACCGGGCAAGCTGGTGATCGATCCCGGGCTGGGCTTCGCCAAGTCCGCCGAGCACAACTGGACGTTGTTGGCGGCTCTGCCGGAATTCGTCGACGTCGGCCTGCCCGTGCTCGTCGGCGCGTCCAGGAAGCGCTTCCTCGGCGCCCTGCTCGCCGACGACGACGGCGAACTGCGCCCGCCCGCCGGTAGGGAGACCGCGACCGCGGTGATCTCGGCGTTGGCGATGATGCACGGCGCGTGGGGCGTTCGCGTGCACGACGTGGGCGCGACGGTCGACGCGCTCAAGGTCGTCGAGGCCTGGGAGACGGCCCCCACCTGGGAGGGTGAATCGGGTCGTGGCTGACCGAATCGAGTTGCGCGGCTTGACCGTTCGCGGTCACCACGGTGTGTTCGACCATGAGCGTCGCGACGGGCAGGACTTCGTCGTGGACCTCACCGTGTGGGTCGACCTCGCCGCCGCCGCGGCGAGCGACGACCTTGCCGACACCCTCGACTACGGCGCGCTGGCCCAATTGGCCGCCGACGTCGTCGCCGGGCCGCCCCGCAATCTGATCGAGACGGTGGCCGCGGAGATCGCCGACGCGGTGATGGCCGACGAACGCCTACACGCCGTCGAAGTCGTGGTGCACAAACCCGACGCACCCATCCCGCTGACCTTCTCCGACGTGGCGGTCGTCGCGCGGCGGTCACGACGGGCTGGTCGGGCCGGTTCGGCGCCGTGACCCGCGTCGTCCTGTCCGTCGGCTCCAACGTCGGTGACCGGCTCGCCCGTCTGCAATCGGTGGTCGACGGTCTCGGTCCTGCCGTGCGCGCCGTGTCGCCGGTGTACGAGACCGACGCGTGGGGCGGCGTCGAGCAGGGGCCGTTCCTCAACGCCGTCCTCATCGCGTCCGATCCCGCGCTGGATTGTCGTGCGTGGCTCCACCGCGGGCAGGAGTTGGAGCGGGCCGCCGACCGCACGCGCGAGGTGCACTGGGGTCCTCGGACGCTCGACGTCGACCTGATCACCTGCCATCACGACGACGGCGGCCGCGAGGTGACCAGCGCCGACGAGGAGCTGACCCTGCCGCATCCCTACGCCCATCGCCGGGCCTTCGTCCTGACCCCGTGGCTGGCCGCCGACCCCGCGGCGACGCTGACCGTGAGCGGGACGGTGCGGCCGGTGGGCGAATGGCTCTCCGACCTGGATCCCGCCGAGCGCGACGGTGTCCGGCCGGTCGCCGACGCCCTGGTGCGCTGATGGGCCCCACCCGTAAACGGGACCTGACGATCGCGGTCGTGGTCCTGACGCTGCTCGGGTACGTGGTGACGTCGCGGACGTTCGGGTCCTTCCCGCCGATCACCGTGCTGACCGGGGTGTCGTTGCTGGTGCTGGCCGCCGCGGTCGCGGGCTGGGCGTTCTACGTCCGGGGCAAGATCGGCGACGGCAAGATCGGCGTGGGTCCGGGTCGGTTGCACCCGTTGGCCGTGGCGCGCGGGGTGATGATCGCGAAGGCCTCGGCCTGGGTGGGGGCGCTCGCCCTGGGATGGTGGTTGGGCGTCAGCGCCCTCTTCCTTCCCAAGCGCAGCGTCCTGCGAGTCGCCGCCGAAGGTTCCACGGGTGCGGTGGTGGCCGCCGTCAGTGCGCTGGCACTGGTGGTCGCGGCCCTCTGGCTGGAGCATTGCTGCAAGTCACCGGATGAGCCGTCCGAGGACGCCGACGGTGTGCCAGGTTAGCTCGCGTGAGCATCTGACCAGGAGAATCGCCGGAGCGGTCGGTACGCGATGAGGTCCGTCGCAGGTACAGTCGCCCCATGACCGAACCGACTCGTGGGGTCCGCGCGCGACGCGGAAACCGCCGGCCGGGCTCGTTGCTGCTGACGGCTTTGCTGGTGCTCGCCATCGTGTCGAGTTCGGCGCTGGTGTTCACCGACAAGGTCGCCCTGCTCAAGCTTGCCGTGATCGTCGCGCTGTGGGCCGCGGTGGTCGGCGCGTTCGTGTCGTTCATCTATCGGCGCCAGGCCGACCTCGACCAGGCCAAGTCCCGCGACCTGAAACTGGTCTACGACCTCCAACTCGACCGGGAGATCTCGGCTCGGCGCGAATACGAGCTGTCCGTCGAGGCCCAGTTGCGTCGGGAACTGGCCTCGGAGTTGCAGGCGCATACCTCCGACGAGGTGGCCAGCCTGCGCGCCGAACTCGCGGCGCTGCGCGCGAATCTCGAGATCATCTTCGACACCGACCTGCAAAGCCGGCCGGCGCTGGAGAACGAACGCACCACCGTGCACCGGTTTGGGGACTGGGACGCCGCGCCGCCGGCGACGCCGGACCGCGACGACCGTGGGTTCGGCCCCGGCCGCGTCATCAGCAGCCGCATCGACACCGAGGAGGACGACCAGCCCGCCGACGTCGGTGCGTCCTACGACAGCGACCCCAACACCGAGGAAAGCCCCATCATCGACGTGCCCGCGGAGCCGCAGCCCGACGGCGACGAGTGGGCCCCGCCCGACGCCGGCGGCGCTCACCGACGGGCCTCCGAGCAGCGCCGCGCCGACGCCGGCTGGCGCCCGCCACCGCCGGCCGACGAGCCCCAGCCCGAGACGCGATTGCCCTGGATGCCCGTCGAACCGCCACCGCCACCACCGCGCGAGCCCGCCAACGCGGGCTGGCGTCCCGCTCCCGCACAGGGGCAGTTCATCCCCGCGGGCGTGCCGGGCAGCAACTGGGCCTCACCGGTGACCGGTGACGACGTCACCGTGTCCCAGCCGCCCGAGACGGTGACACCGCCGCCGCCCGCGCAGACACCCCCGCCCCCGCAGACACCCCCGCCCGCGCAGACGCCGCCGCCCCCTCCGATGATGACGCCGCCCCCGACCGAAGCGCCCAGGCCCGGGCGGCACTACACGGTCGAGACGGCTGCGGAGTCGGCCCGCCGCGCCCGCCACGCCGCCGCGGCGGAGGATGCCGACCAGAATCGGCGCACCCCACCGACGTTGGCCCCGGCGGCCCCGCCACCGCCCGAGGCTCCGGACGCGCCGGCGCCCCGGCACCGTGGCAACGACGACGCCGAGGAACCCGTCGGTCAGCACATCGGCGGTCAGCCGGTATCGGAGTTGATGGCCCGTTTACAGGCCAACAGCACCGGAGGCGGCCGTCGCAGGCGCCGCGAGGAGTGAGTTAGTCTCGACGCTCACAACCACTAGCCTGTGAGGTCGTCTGCGATGGTGCAGCCCGACGGACTGCGTCCGGCCCGGCTCACGGTGGGCGTCATCTCCGCCGGCCGGGTGGGAACCGCCCTCGGCGTTGCCCTGGAACGGGCCGAACACGTCGTCGTCGCCTGCAGTGCCATCTCCCGCGCGTCGCGGCTGCGGGCCGAGCGTCGGCTCCCCGACACTCAGGTGCTGCCCGTCCAGGACGTCGCCGCCCAGGCCGAACTGCTGATCCTGGCCATCCCCGACGTCGAGCTGGCGGGGGTGGTCGCCGGGCTGGCGGCCACCGGATCGGTGCGACCGGGCACCATCGTCGTGCACACCTCCGGCGCCAACGGCATCGGCGTGCTGGCCCCCCTGAACGAATTCGGGTGCATCCCGCTGGCCATCCACCCGGCGATGACGTTCACCGGATCCGACGAGGACCTGGCGCGACTCTCGGGGGCGTGCTTCGGCATCACCGCAGCCGACGAGGTCGGCTACGCAGTGGCCCAGTCGCTGGTCCTGGAGATCGGCGGCGAACCCTTCGGCGTGCCCGAGGAGGCCAGGGCGCTGTATCACGCGGCGCTGGCCCACGGCGGCAATCACGTCATCACCGTGGTGCTCGACGCCGTGGAGGCGTTGCGTGCGGCACTGCGGGGCCAGGAACTGCTCGGGCAGGAAGCGGTTGGCGACGCTCCCGGTGGCATCGCCGAGCGGGTGCTGGCGCCACTGGCACGCGCGTCGCTGGAGAACGCGCTGCAGCGCGGTCAATCCGCGCTCACCGGACCGGTGGCCCGCGGTGACGCCGCCACGGTCACCGCCCACCTGCAAGCCCTGCGTGACGTGAATCCCGAACTCGCCGAGGCATATCGGTCGAACTCGCGGCGGACGGCCCAGCGCGCGCACGCCCCGGCCGACGTGTTCGCCGCCCTGGCCGGCCCGCCGAACGAAGGAGGTCGCCCGTGAGCGCCAAGAGACCGCCCAAGTTCACCGCCGGTGAGCTCAACGTCTACGCCAGGGTCGACGACGTCGCGGGGGTGACCCGCGCGCTGCGGACCACGGGCCGCCGCGTCGTGCTGGTGCCCACGATGGGGGCGCTGCACGAGGGCCATCTCGCCCTGGTGCGGACGGCCAAGCGCGTACCCGGCGCGGTCGTCGTCGTGTCGATCTTCGTCAACCCGCTGCAGTTCGCAGCGGGCGAGGATCTCGACGCGTATCCGCGCACCGTCGACGACGACGTCGCGCTGCTGCGCGCCGAGGGCGTCGAGATCGTCTTCGCGCCCGGCGTCGCCGACGTGTACCCCCATGGCCAGCGGACGACGGTCCACCCCGGGCCTCTGGGCGCCGAGCTCGAAGGTGCCTCTCGGCCAACGCACTTCGCGGGGATGCTCACCGTGGTGCTCAAGCTGCTGCAGATCGTCCGGCCGGATCGGGCGTTCTTCGGCGAGAAGGACTATCAGCAGCTGGTGCTGATCCGGCAGATGGCCGACGACTTCGACCTCGGGGTGAAGATCGTCGGAGTGCCCATCGTGCGGGAGGCCGACGGCTTGGCGATGTCCTCGCGCAACCGCTACCTCGACGACGTGGAGCGCGAGCAGGCAGGCGCGCTGTCGGCGGCGCTGCTGGCCGGGATGTACGCCGCCTCACGCGGCGCGGAGGGAGCGCTCGACGCCGCACGCGCCGTGCTCGACGAGGTGCCCGCGTTGCAGGTCGACTACCTCGAGCTCAGGGATCCGTGGCTGGGCCCGGCGCCGGCCGAGGGCGCTGCGCGCATGCTGGTCGCGGCGCGGCTCGGTCGCACGCGTCTGCTCGACAACATCGCGGTCGACGTCGGTGCGTCGGCGGGGGTCGACGGGCACCCGCGGGTCGAGTCGGGCCAGAACCGCGAACTGCCGTGGAGGAACTAGCACCGTGTTGCTCGCGATCGACGTCCGCAACACCCACACCGTCGTCGGCCTGATCTCCGGCTCGGGCGACCACGCGAAGGTCGTGCAGCACTGGCGAATTCGCACGGAGGCCGAGGTCACGGCCGACGAGTTGGCGCTGACGATCGACGGTCTGATCGGCGACGACGCCGAGCGGCTGACGGGCGCGACCGGCCTGTCGACGGTGCCGTCGGTGCTTCACGAGATCCGGGTGATGCTCGACCAGTACTGGTCGTCGGTGCCGCACGTGCTGATCGAGCCGGGCGTGCGAACGGGCGTGCCACTGTTGGTCGACAACCCCAAGGAAGTCGGTGCCGACCGCATCGTCAACTGCCTCGCCGCCTACCAGAAGTACGCGCGCGCGGCGATCGTGGTCGACTTCGGGTCGTCGATCTGCGTGGACGTGGTGTCGGCCAAGGGCGAGTTCCTCGGCGGGGCGATCGCGCCGGGCATCCAGGTGTCCTCGGATGCGGCGGCTGCCCGGTCGGCGGCGCTGCGGCGCGTCGAGCTGACCCGTCCCCGGTCGGTGATCGGCAAGAACACCGTGGAGTGCATGCAGTCCGGCGCCGTGTTCGGCTTCGCGGGCCTGGTCGACGGTCTGGTCAACCGCATCCGCCACGACGTCGACGGGTTCGCCGGTGACGACGTCGCGGTGGTGGCCACCGGGCACACCGCCCCGCTGTTGCTGCCCGATTTGCACACCGTGGCGCAGTACGACCAGCACCTCACCCTCGACGGTCTGCGCCTGGTGTTCGAGCGCAACCAGAACGACGGCCGGGGCAAGCTGCGCAACGCCCGCTAGACCCGACTCCCCGTTTCGGACTCGCCGCTCCACTCCTGTTGACGAGTGACGCCCACCGGAGAATCATGTGTTGCGCATCGCAGTTTCGTTGCGCACCGTGCAACAGTCGGAGGAAGTCTTGGCAGCCCCCAAGGTCGTCGTCATCGGTGCGGGAATCGTCGGAGGTTCACTCGCCGACGAACTCACCGCTCGCGGTTGGACCGACGTCACCGTCGTCGACCGAGGTCCCCTGTTCGCCACCGGCGGCTCGACCTCGCACGCCCCGGGCCTGGTGTTCCAGACCAACCCGTCGAAGACCATGTCGGAGTTCGCGAAGTACACCGTCGCCAAGTTCGGCGCCCTCGAACACCCGGGCGGGTGGGCCTTCAATCCGACCGGTGGCCTCGAGGTGGCCTCGACCCCGCAGCGCTGGGAAGACCTGCACCGCAAGGCCGGGTGGGCGCAGTCCTGGGGCATCCCCGGCGAGCTGCTGACCGCGGCGCAGTGCGCGCAGATGCACCCCCTGCTGGACGCCGACCGCATCCTCGGCGGGTTCCACACGCCGACCGACGGCCTGGTCAAGGCGGTCCGGGCCGTTGAAGCGCAGGCGAGCGCGGCGACCGCTCGCGGCGCGACGTTCCGGCCCAACACCGAGGTGCTCGGGATCGTCGACGACGGTCGCAAGGTGACCGGCGTGCGCACCGCCGACGGCGTCATCCCCGCCGACGTCGTGGTGTGCTGCGCCGGATTCTGGGGGGCCCAGCTGGCCAAGCAGGTCGGGCTCGTCGTGCCGTTGGTCCCCATGGCGCACCAGTACGCGATGACCGGTCGCATCGAGCCGCTCGTCGGGCGCAACACCGACGCCGCCGAGGCCGGGCTGCCCATCCTGCGGCACCAGGATCAGGACCTCTACTTCCGCGAGCACGTCGACCGGATCGGCATCGGCTACTACGGACACGACCCGATGCCCATAGACTTGTCCACGCTGGACGCCGACACCGCCGACGAGCAGATGCCGTCGATGATGCCCTTCACCGAAGAGGACTTCACCCCGGCGTGGCGGGAGTCGACCAAACTGCTTCCCGTCCTTGGTGATTCGAAGGTCGAACAGGGTTTCAACGGGATCTTCTCGTTCACCCCCGACGGCTTCTCCATCATGGGGGAGCACCGCGAGCTCAGCGGCTTCTGGGTCGCCGAGGCCGTCTGGGTGACGCATTCGGCGGGTGTCGCCAAGGCCACCGCGGAGTGGATCGTCGACGGCACGCCGTCGACCGACGTGCACGAGTGCGATCTCTACCGCTTCGAGGACGTCGCCACGACCGACGAGTTCATCATGACGACCAGCTCGCAAGCGTTCGTCGAGGTCTACGACATCATCCATCCGCACCAATTCCGCGAGGCGCTGCGCGGACTGCGGACCAGCCCGTTCTACTCGCGCCAACGCGAGCTCGGCGCGTTCTTCTTCGAGGGCGGCGGCTGGGAACGGCCCGCCTGGTACGAGGCCAACGCCAATCTGGCCCTGCGCCTTCGCGACGAGGGTGTGGCGTTCCCCGAGCGCGACGAGTGGTCGGCGCAGTTCTGGTCGCCGATCTCCATCGCCGAGGCCCACTGGACCCGCCACCACGTCGCGATGTACGACATGACGCCGCTGACCCGCTACGAGGTCGCCGGCCGCGGCGCGGTGGACCTGCTGCAGCGGCTCACCACCAACAACGTCGACAAGAGCGTCGGCTCGGTGACCTACACGCTCATGCTCGACGAGACCGGCGGCATCCGAAGCGATCTCACCGTCGCCCGGCTGGCCGCCGACCGCTTCCAGGTCGGCGCCAACGGTCCGACGGACTTCGACTGGATCACCCGCCACCTGCCCGACGACGGTTCGGTGACGGTCCGCGACATCACCGGCGGTACCTGCTGCGTCGGCCTGTGGGGTCCCGCCGCGCGCGACGTCGTGCAACCCCTCTGCGACGACGACCTGTCCCACGAGGGGTTCAAGTACTTCCGTGCGCTGACCACCCACCTCGGTGCCATCCCGGTGACCATGATGCGGGTGTCCTACGTCGGCGAATTGGGCTGGGAGATCTACGCCGACGCCGCCTACGGGGCCGCACTGTGGGCCCTACTGGAGGCTGCCGGGGCCGACCACGGCATCATCGCCGCGGGCCGGATCGCGTTCAACGGTTTGCGCATCGAGAAGGCCTATCGCTCCTGGGGCACCGACATGACGGCCGAGCACCACCCCGGTGCGGCCGGTCTGGACTTCGCGGTGCGGATGGCCAAGGACGACTTCGTCGGCAAGGCCGCGCTGGAGGCGGCGGCGCCCCCGGCGAAGGCGTTGCGCAGCATCGTCCTTCACGATCCGACGGCCATGGTGCTCGGCAAGGAGCCGGTGTTCCTGGGCGCCAGCCCGGAGTGCGCAGGTTACGTCACCAGTGCCGCTTACTCGGTGACGGTGGGTCGCTGCATCGCCTATGCGTGGCTTCCCGCGACGACCGCACCGGGTGACGTGGTGGCCGTCGACTATCGCGGCAGCAGGTATGGGGCGACGGTGCATGCCGAGCCGGTGGTGGACCCCGAGATGTCCCGGATTAGGCGCTGACGCGATGAGCAGAGGAAGACGATGACCACGACCGAAGGTTCGCCGGCACTGCTGGCCACCTTGCCCGGTGAGTTCTACACCAGCCCAACCATCTTCGCGGCCGAGCAGGACGAGATCTTCGAGAAGCTCTGGTTCTGCGCCGCCCGATCCGGTGACCTGGCCAACCCGGGCCAGTTCAAGAAGGTCCAGGTTGGCCGCGAGAGCGTGCTGGTGGTCCGCGGCAAGGACGGGGTGCTTCGCGCGTTCCTGAACGTCTGCCGTCACCGCGGTGCGGCGCTGTGCACCGAGCCCGAGGGGCAGGTCAAGCGCAGCCTGCAGTGCCCGTACCACGCCTGGACCTATGCGCTGGACGGCAAGCTGATCGCCGCGCCCAACCTGGCGTCGCTGAAGGACGCATCCGGCGAGGGCATCGACCGGTACGAGTACGGCCTGGTGGCGGTCGCGCTGCGGGAGTGGCTTGGCTACGCGTGGGTGTGCCTGGCCGACGACCCGCCGTCCTTCGACGACGACGTGATCGGCGAGGTGACCCGTCGACTCGGTGACCCGACGGCCGTCGACCACTACGACGTCGCGAGCTTGAGCGTCGGTCGCCGGGTGGTCTACGACGTGGCGGCCAACTGGAAGCTGATCGTCGAGAACTTCATGGAGTGCTACCACTGCGCGACGATCCACCCCGAGCTCACCGAGGTCCTTCCGGAGTTCGCGCAGGGCCTCGCGGCGCAGTACTACGTGGGTCACGGAGCCGAGTTCGGCTCGGGCATATCGGGTTTCACCATCGACGGCAGTGCCGGCTTCGAGACCCTGCCCGGTGTCACCGAGGATCAGGATCGGCGTTACTACGCCATCACGATCAAGCCAACGGTGTTCGTCAATCTGGTGCCCGATCACATCATCTTCCACCGGATGTATCCGCTCGCTCCCGACCGCACGATCGTCGAGTGCGACTGGCTCTACACCGCCGACGTGGTGGCCGAGGGGCGTGACGTCTCCCGCTCGGTCGAACTGTTCCACCGGGTCAACGAGCAGGACTTCGCGGCGTGCGAACGCACGCAGCCCGCGATGTCGTCGCGGGCGTACCGCAACGGTGGCGTACTCGTTCCTTCCGAACACCACATCGCGGAGTTCCACGAGTGGGTAGTGTCCCGAATCGGCGAGCACCCCCGCGCCGACGACCCGAGGTGACATGTGAACGGTGAGCCCGACCTCTACGTCGGTGGACAGTGGCGCCACGCCTCCGACGGCGGCACCCGTGAGATCGTCAACCCGGCCGACGGCAGCGTCGCCGCGGTGGTCGACGAGGCCACCGACGCCGACGCGCGAGACGCCGTCGCGGCCGCTCGGGCGGCGTTCGACGACGGCACCTGGCCGGCCACCCCCGTCGCCGAGCGGGCCGGACTCCTGACGCGGATTGCCGACCTGCTGCAGCGTGACCGGGAGGACCTGGCACTGCTGGAGACCCGGGACACCGGGAAGACGTTGGCGGAGAGCCGGATCGACATCGACGACGTGACGTCGGTATTCCGGTACTACGCCGCGCTCGTCGGCGTCGAGGCCGACCGTGTCGTCGACGTCGGCGACCCGACGGTCATCAGTCGCGTCGTCCGCGAACCCATCGGGGTGTGCGTGCTCATCGCGCCCTGGAACTACCCGCTGCTGCAGATGTCGTGGAAGATCGCCCCGGCGCTCGGTGCGGGCTGCACGATGGTGGCCAAGCCCAGCGAGGTGACACCGCTGACCACCATCGCCTTCGTGCACCTCCTGGAGGAGGCGGGCGTACCGGGCGGCGTGGTCAACCTCGTGCAGGGCAGCGGCGCGGCACTCGGGTCCGCGCTGACCGACAACGGGGACGTCGACTTCATCTCGTTCACGGGTGGACTCGCCACGGGCCGCACCATCGCCAAGGTCGCCGCCGACCACGTCACCAAGGTGGCCGTCGAACTCGGCGGCAAGAACCCACACCTGGTGTTTGCCGACATCGGCACCGGAGACGCCTGGGAGGCCGCCGTCGACCAGGTGCTGACCGGGGTCTTCCTGCACTCCGGGCAGGTCTGCTCGGCGGGCACCCGACTGATCGTCGAGGAGTCGATCGCCGACGACTTCGTGGCCGACCTGGTCACCCGGGCCGAGAAGATCCGGATGGGCGACGGCATGGACCCCGCCAGCGAGACCGGCCCGTTGGTGTCCGAACAGCACCGCGCCAAGGTCGAGGGCCACGTGGCCGCCGGGATCGCCGAGGGGGCCAAACTCGTCACCGGCGGCGCCCGGCCGACGGACCCGGCGCTGACGGCAGGCAGCTTCTACCTGCCCACGATCTTCGACCAGTGCGACCGGTCGATGGCCATCGTGCGGGAGGAGACCTTCGGACCGATCCTGACCGTGGAACGGTTCACCACCGAAGCCGAGGCGATCGCCCTCGGCAACGACACGGAATACGGTCTCGCGGCGGGCGTGCGCACGTCCGACCCGGCGCGAGGCGAACGTGTGGTGCGCGCGTTGAGGCACGGCACGGTGTGGTTGAACGACTTCGGGTACTACACCGCGGCAGCGGAGTGGGGCGGCTTCGGCAAGTCGGGCAACGGTCGAGAGCTCGGACCTACTGGGCTCGCGGAATATCAAGAGATCAAGCACATTTGGCACAACACCGCACCAAAGCCCGCAGGTTGGTTCAAGGGTGAATGACCGGGTCTAGGCGGATTGCTCGCGACGAAAGGCTCCCCAATGGCAGTTGACCCGCAGGCTCCAAGCGTCGACAGCGGCGGCTTGGACGACTTTGGCTACAAGGAATCCCTGGACCGAAGCATCGGCAAGTTCGCCAGCTTCGCCGCCGGGGTCAGCTACATCTCGATCCTCACCGGCACGTTCCAGCTCTTCTACTTCGGGTTCAGCAGCGCAGGCCCGGCCTACCTGTGGTCGTGGCCCCTCGTGTTCGTCGGCCAGATGGCCGTCGCCCTGTGCTTCATGGAGCTGGCCGCGAAGTACCCGGTGGCCGGATCGGTCTACAACTGGTCGAAGAAGTTGGGCAGCAAGATCGTCGGGTGGTCCTCGGGCTGGCTGATGTTGACCGCGTCGATCGTCACCATCTCCGCGGTGGTGCTGGCCTACCAGCTCAACCTGCCCCGCCTCTGGAGCGGATTCCAGATCATCGGCGACGGCACGGGCGAATACGACTTCGCCGCCAACGCCGTCGTCCTCGGCACCATCCTGATCGTCTTCACCACCGTCGTGAACTCCCTCGGCGTCAAGCTGATGGCGTTGATCAACAGCGCGGGCGTGTTCATCGAACTCATCGCGGCCGTCCTGATCGCCATCATCCTGGCCTGCAGCACCACCCGCGGTCCCTCGGTGTTCTTCGAGACCAACGGTTACGGCGCCGGGCTGCCAGGTGGATACCTCGGCGCGTTCCTGATCGCCTCGCTCGCATCGGGTTACGTGATGTACGGCTTCGACACCGCCAGCTCCCTTGGCGAGGAGACCGTCGAACCGCGCCGCACCGCACCCAAGGCCATCCTTCGCGCGATCCTGGCCTCGTTCGTCATCGGCGGCGCGATCCTGGTGTTCGCCGTGATGTCGGCACCGGATCTCGACGACCCGAAGATCGGCGAGAGCAGCGGTGGTCTGCAGTACATCGTCGAGCAGGTCATGTGGGGCCCGCTGGGCAAGGTCTTCCTGGTCTGCATCGTCATCGCGGTCACGGTGTGCACGCTCGCGGTCCACACCGCTGCCATCCGGCTCACCTTCGCCATGGCGCGTGACAATGCACTTCCGTTCGGCGAGAAGCTCGCTCGGGTCAACCCCAAGACTCAGACGCCGATCATCCCGGCCGTCATGATCGGCGTGATCGCCGCGATCATCCTGGTGATCAACATCGGCCAGCCGAAGATCTTCACCGTGCTGACCTCGATCGCAATCATCATGATCTACCTGGCCTATCTGATGGTCACCGGCCCGATGCTCAAGAAGCGGTTCCAAGGGCAGTGGCCGCCAGCGGATCTCAAGGCGGGTGGCTACTTCACGATGGGCAAGTGGGGCATGCCGGTCAACATCCTCGCGGTGGTGTGGGGCATCGGGATGGCGCTCAACCTCGCGTGGCCGCGCGTCGCCGTGTACGGCGACCCCTGGTACAACACCTGGGGCGCGTTCGTCTACATCGGCGTGATCCTCGGCGCTGGTCTGCTCTGGTATGCGGTCAAGGGCCGCCACCACATTGGCACGCTCGAATCGCACGCCGTCGCGGCCAAGTCGGACGCCGACCCCGACGACCTCGTCTCCGGGCAGGCCTGATGGCCGACGCGGGCACCTTCGACTACGTCATCGCCGGCGGGGGAACGGCCGGTTGCGTTCTGGCCGCCCGGCTGTCGGAGGATCCGAACGTGACGGTGTGCTTGATCGAAGCGGGGCCCACCGACGTCGGCAACGACGACATCCTGCCGCTGTCGAAGTGGATGCATCTGCTCGACTCCGGTTACGACTGGGACTACCCGGTGGAACCGCAGGCCAAGGGCAACAGCTTCATGCGGCACGCTCGGGCGAAGGTGCTCGGCGGTTGCTCGTCGCACAACTCGTGCATCGCGTTCCATCCGCCCGCGGAGTGCCTCGACGAGTGGGTCGAGATGGGTTGCACGGGTTGGGGATCGGCGGACGTCCTGCCGTTGGTCAAGCGCTTGGAGACCAACGACGCACCCGGTGACCACGGCCACGACGGACCGGTCCGGCTCGCCGACGTTCCGCCGCTCGACCCCTGCGGCACCGCCGTGCTCGAGGCGGCGGCGCTGGCCGGGCTGCCGACGGTGGCGTTCAACCGCGGCGAGACGGTCCGCAACGGAGCGGGCTGGTTTCAGATCAACGTCGGCGAAGACGGCACCCGCATGTCGACGTCGCACGCCTATCTGCACCCAATCCTGGACTCCCGGAAGAACCTCGAGGTCCGCACCGACAGCTGGGTCGCCGAGATCCTGTTCGACGACGGCAATGCGGCCGCCGGCGTGCGCTATCAGCGACCCGACCTCACCGGCTACGACACCGTGACCGCCCGCCGCGAGGTCATCGTCACCGCCGGCTCGATCGACACGCCAAAGCTGTTGATGCTCTCCGGAATCGGTCCCGCCGAGCATCTCAGGGAGATTGGCGTCCCCGTGCGCGTGGACTCCCCGGGTGTCGGGTCGAACCTCGACGACCACGTCGAGGGTCTGGTCTTCTGGGAGGCCGCCAAGCCGATGGTGACCACCTCGTCGCAGTGGTGGGAGATCGGACTGTTCGCCTCAGTCGACGAGGGGGTGACCCAGCCCGATCTGATGATGCACTACGGCAGCGTGCCCTTCGACATGAACACGCTCCGACGGGGCTACCCGACGACGGACAACGGATTCTGTCTGACTCCCAACGTGACTCAGGGGCGCTCGCGGGGCACGGTCCGGTTGCGCAGTCTGGACTACCGCGACCGGCCGCGGGTCGACCCGTGCTACTTCACCGACCCCGAG
This sequence comes from Mycobacterium yunnanensis, assembly GCF_025823185.1. Lineage (GTDB taxonomy): Bacteria > Actinomycetota > Actinomycetes > Mycobacteriales > Mycobacteriaceae > Mycobacterium > Mycobacterium yunnanensis. The sequence continues at coordinate 59,672 of NZ_JACKVK010000009.1, read as the reverse complement.
GGCTACGACGAGCGGATCATGCTGACGGGCCTGCGGCTGGCCCGCACCATCGCCGAGCAGGCGCCGCTCAAGGAGTGGATCGCCAGGGAGCTGGCCCCGGGGCCCGAGGCGACCACCGACGACGAGCTACTGGACTACGTGCACCAGACGCACAACACCGTCTACCACCCGGCGGCCACCGCCAGGATGGGCGCGGTGGACGACCCCATGGCCGTGCTCGATCCGCAACTGCGCGTCAAGGGCGTGTCCCGACTGCGCGTCGTCGACGCGTCGGCGATGCCGAAATTGCCTGCGGTGAACCCCAACATCACCGTGATGACCATGGCCGAGAAATGCGCGGACCTGATCCGGGGGACTTGACCCAGTTCCTCGGCGAGCACACGCCGTTCCAGTCGGCCAGCGCCGACGAGCTGGCCGAGCTGGCGGCGGCGTCCGCCACGGTCGACTTCGCCGCCGGCGCGGTGGTCGCCGACTACTCCGCGCGGGTGCCCGGCGACGTGTGGATGGTCCGCACGGGCCGGGTGACCCTGCAGGCCGCCGACGGCTCGGCGGTCGACGTCGTCGAACCCGGTGGCATCTTCGGGTACACACCCCTGCTCACCGGTGGCGGCATGGAGTTCGTCGCGCGGGCCTCGGAGCCCAGCACGTTGATCCGGTTGCCCGGAGAGCTGGTGCGCACCCAGTTCGCCACCCCGGCGGGGTTGGCGTTCCTGGCGTCCTCGGCGTGGAGCACCGATGCCGGGGGACGTCCCGCCCTGGTGCCCGTCGCCGACACCAGGCCGGTCGGCGAGCTGGTGCACGGCGAGGTCCTGCTCGTCCCGCCGGAGGTCTCGGTACGCGAGGCCGTGGTCCGCATGACCGAACATCACGTGTCCTATGCCCTGATCTCGTTGCCCGACGGCGAGTTCGGAATCTTCACCGACCGGGACTTACGCACCCGCGTCGTCGCCGCGGGGCTGTCGGTGGAGGTGCCCATCACCCGGGTGATGAGCGCACCCGCCCGCCGGGTCACCGCCGACCTGACTGCAGAGACCGTGCTGATGGCGATGCTGGAGAGCGGGCTTCGCCACATGCCGGTCACGTCGGCGCGCGGTGTGGTCATCGGCGTGCTCGAGGACGCCGATCTGCTGGCCGCCTCGGCCCGGCAGAGCTTCACGCTGCGCCGTTCCATCGGCTCGGCCGCGACCGCCGAGGAACTGCAGTCCGCCGCGCAACGCGTCACCCACACCGCCAGTGCGTTGTTCCGCAGTGGCACCAAGGCGGCCGCGACCAGCGGCATCCTGTCCATCGTGGTCGACAGCGTGGTGCGGCGGGCGCTGGAACTCGCACTCGCCGAGGCCGCCGTGGACGTGCCCGTCCCCACGTCGGGCTTCGCCTGGCTGACCCTCGGCAGCATCGCGCGACGCGAGGCCATGCCGTCCTCGGACGTCGACAGCGCGTTGTCGTGGCGCGAGGACCTGTCCGCCTCGGCCGACCAGCTGCGGGCCGTCGCCCGCCGCACCCATGCAATCCTCGACGGCTGCGGGTTGCCAGTCGACGGCAACGGCGCCGTCGCCTTCAGCCCCAACTTCAGTCGCTCTCAGGGTGATTGGGCACGGGCCGCCCATCGGTGGCTGGACGACCCACTGGCCGGAAAGGGCCTCATCCTGTCCTCGCTGCTGCTCGACGGTCGCGTGGTGTGGGGGCGCGACGAGCTGCACACCGTGCCGGCGGCGTACCACCAGATGCGCGCCGAGCACCCAAATGCGTTGCGGCTTCAGCTACTCGACGCGTTGTCTGGGCGAGTGCGGGCCCGGTCGCTGCGCGACGTGCTGTCCCGTCGGGGTGGCACCTTCGACCTCAAGAGCCACGCCGTGACGCCCATCGTGAACCTCGCGCGGTGGGGCGGGCTCGTCGGCGACGTCGCGTCGGCGTCGACGCCCGCGCGGCTGGAGGCGGCCGCGGCCTGCGGCGCGCTGAGCGAGAAGGACGCGTCGACCCTCGGTGAGGTCTTCGTGATGGTGCAGCGGCTGCGGATGACCCACCAGGTCGAGCAACTCTGCGCCGGGCACAGTCCCGGTGACGTCATCACGATGTCGGAGCTGTCTCCGCTGAACCGCAGCCTGCTCAACGACGGACTGCGCGAGATCGGGGCCGTGCAGAGACGTGTCGGCAACTTCGGCATCCCCGCCGTATAGGGTCGGTTTCAAATGCCGGCACCGGAGAACCGCAAGTCCCGTGACGACGGACGGTCCGCGTCCGTCCAATCCGTCGACCGTGCCCTGCTGGTCATGGAGATCCTCGCGACCCTCGGACAGGCCGGTGTCACCGAGATCGCCACCGAGCTGGGCGTGCACAAATCGACTGTCTCCCGGATCATCTCGGTGCTGGAGGCGCGCGGGTACGTCGAACAGCTCGCCGACCGCGGCAAGTACCGGCTCGGGTTCGCCATCGCCAGGCTGGCCCGGGCCACCAGCGCCCAACTCGATCTGGTGAAGCAGAGCCAGGCGGCCTGCGACGCCCTGGCGCTGGAATCCGGGGAGACCACCAACCTCGCCGTGCTCGACGGGGACCGAATCGTCAACGTGGCCGAGGCGATCGGTCCGGCCGGTATCGCGCTGCGCACCTGGGTGGGCCAAAGCTGCCCCGCGCACGCCACCTCCAGTGGCAAGGTGCTGCTGGCGGCCCTCGACGACGCCGAGTTGCGAGACGTCCTCGGTGCCCGGCTCGAGTCCTTCACCGACGGCACCGTCACCACCCGCAGTGCGCTGCTGACCGAACTGAACGTCGTCCGCGAGCGCGGCTGGGCGTGTGTCCGCGAGGAGCTCGAAGTCGGGCTCAACGCCGTCGCCGCGCCCGTCTACGACGCCGACGAACGGGTGGTCGCGGCGCTGAGCGTGTCCGGCCCGTCCTACCGGCTCTCCGAGGGCGAATTCGCCCAGACCGCCAAGCGCACCGTCGCAGCGGCCGAGACCATCAGCCGTCGCCTCGGCTGGATCGACCTCTCGACCCGGCCCTAGAAGAACGTGCGGACCAGGTCGACGACGCGTCGCCGGTCGTCGAGCACGGGGATCATCTGCCACTTGTCGAACACCGTGCAGGGGTGGGACACCCCGAACCGCAGCCAGCTGCCCACCTCCACCCGGTCGCGATCACCGTGCGCCACCTGCAGGTAGGCATGCTGGTCGTTGAGCTTGGTGACCCGTCCGGTCAACCCGTAGGGCACCGGCATGCCCTGGTCGAAGGACACGTCGCGACGGCCCATCGTCACCAGCGCCAGATCGGCGGTGGGTCGCGAGACCACCTGCGCCCACACCGTCAGTGCGGGGCGCAGCGCGGGCAGCGGCGAGGTGCGCGCATAGAGGCCGTCGTCATGGGTGAGGTAGCACCCGCTGCGCAGCACGGTCCGCACGGCGAGCGCACCCGGCCACCCGGTCAGCTCGTCGGCCACCAGGTCGAAGTAGGTGCTGCCGCCCGCGGTCACCAGTACCTCGTCGGTGTCGAACATCGACTCGAGGCGCTCAACCGCCGACCGCACCTCACCGAGGTAGTCACGCACCAGCCCGCGGGCCTCGGTGCCGACGTCGTGTCCGGTGGCGGCCTCGTATCCCGCGACCCCGATCAGTCTCAGATGACGCGACGCGGCGGCGGCCCGCGCGACGGCGTCGACCTCGGCGGCGTCCCGGCATCCCGTTCTCCCTCCGGCCATGCCCACCTCGACGCACACGTCCAGTGGGCGGCTGGACCCGGCGGCGGCCAACGCGCTCGTCGCGAGTTCGACCCCGCGAATCGAGTCGACCCAGCACACCACGTGGAAGTCCGGGTCCTCGTCCAGTTCGGTTGCCAGCCAACGCAACCCGGCCTCGTCGACCAGTTCGTTGGCCAGCACCACGCGGTCGACGCCGAACGCGCGGAACACCCGCACCTGGCTGATCGTGGCAAGGGTGACGGCCGTGGCACCGACGCCGAACTGCCGGGCCAACAGCTGCGGGGACATGTGGGTCTTGCCGTGTGGCGCCAACTCGACACCACGGTCTCCACACCACGCCGCCATCGTCGCGAGGTTGTGTGCGAGGGCGGATTCGTCGAGCACGCACAGCGGTCCGACTGCGCCGTCGTCGAACGGGTCGACGGCGTCGGCGCGCACCTGGGCCGGCGTGCGACCCCACCAGCGGGTGGGGAGTCCCTTGTACCGCCAGTCCAGCGGTTCGTCGGACAGGGCGGCGACCTTGGTCTCGTCGACGGTCGCTGGCACGGTCGCGGGCATCGGACCATTGAAGCCTCATTTAAGCTGGCACGTCGTGAGCTCCGCAGATGTCCCCGACGCCGGCCAGAAGAACGACGACTCCGATCTTCCCGAGCAGTTCCGCATTCGGCAGGCCAAGCGGGAGAGGTTGCTCGCCGAGGGGCGCGACCCGTATCCGGTCGAGGTGGCTCGCACCCACACGCTCGCCGAACTTCGGCTCGAGCACGCCGATCTGGACGTCGACGTGGCGAGCGGTCACATCGTCGGAGTCGCCGGGCGCGTGGTGTTCGCGCGCAACTCCGGCAAGCTGTGCTTCGCCACGCTGCAAGAGGGTGACGGCACCCAGTTTCAGGCGATGATCAGCCTCGACGGCGTTGGCAAGGAGTCGCTGGACGCCTGGAAGGCCGACGTCGACCTTGGTGACATCGTCTTCGTCCACGGTGAGGTGATCAGCTCTCGACGTGGGGAGTTGTCCGTTCTCGGCGACTCGTGGCAGATCATCTCCAAGGCCCTTCGCCCCCTGCCCGTCGCACACAAGGAACTCGGCGAGGAGACCCGGGTCAGGCAGCGCTACGTCGACCTGATCGTGCGTCCGGAGGCTCGCACCATCGCCCGTCAGCGCATCGCTGTGGTCCGGGCGATCCGGTCGGCCTACGAGCGCCGCGGGTTCCTCGAGGTGGAGACGCCGATGCTGCAGACGCTCGCCGGCGGTGCCGCGGCGCGGCCGTTCGTGACGCACTCCAACGCGCTGGACGCCGACCTCTTCCTGCGGATCGCGCCGGAGTTGTTCTTGAAGCGGTGCCTGGTGGGCGGTTTCGAGAAGGTGTTCGAGATGAATCGAAACTTTCGAAACGAAGGCGCCGATTCCACGCATTCGCCGGAATTCGCCATGCTCGAGACTTATCAGGCCTTCGGAACCTATGACGACTGCGCGCTCGTGACGCGTGAGGTTATTCAAGAGGTGGCCGACGAGGCGATTGGCACCAGAAACGTCCCACTGCCCGATGGCACTACCTACGACCTCGACGGAGAATGGGCGACGGTTGAAATGTACCCGTCGCTGTCCGAAGCACTCGGTGAGGAAATCACCCCGGATACGCCGGCCGATTACCTCTGGTCGATTGCCGAGGCACGCGGTGTCGAAATCCCGCGTGACCGTGGTTTCGGACACGGCAAATTGGTGGAGGAACTGTGGGAGGACGCGGTCGGTGCCGACCTGTGGGCGCCCACGTTCGTGCGCAACTTCCCCGTGGAGACCTCACCGCTGACCAGGGAGCACCGCAGCATTCCCGGCGTGACGGAGAAATGGGACCTCTACGTCCGTAGATTCGAATTGGCCACGGGCTACACCGAATTGATCGACCCGGTGGTGCAGCGGGAGAGGTTCGAAGCCCAAGCCAGGGCCGCTGCCGCCGGTGACGACGAGGCAATGATCCTCGACGAGGACTTCCTGGCGGCATTGGAGTACGGCATGCCGCCGACCGCTGGCACGGGAATGGGTGTCGACCGCTTGCTGATGGCGCTGACGGGCTTGTCGATTCGCGAGACGGTTTTGTTCCCGCTGGTGCGCAGGCAGGGCTAGCCGAAGGCATTTCATACTTTTGTGTTGAATTGCCCGGAAACGTATGCCAACATTGGTCAGGGTTTCAAGCGAAGTATGACTCGCGCCCGTGCGGAAAGGGCAGTGTGAGCCAATGGCAAAAAAGGTGACCGTCACGTTAGTCGATGATTTCGACGGTGAGGGTTCTGCCGACGAGACCGTCGAATTCTCTCTCGACGGCGTCAGCTATGAGATCGATCTGTCGTCGAAGAATGCCACGAAACTTCGTGGCGATCTCAAACAATGGGTCGAGGCGGGCCGCCGAGTGGGTGGCCGACGCCGCGGTCGTTCGGCCGGGTCGGGTCGTGGTCGCGCCACCATCGACCGGGAACAAAGCGCTGCCATTCGGGATTGGGCGCGCCGCAACGGCCACAGTGTGTCCACGCGCGGTCGCATTCCCGCCGACGTCATCGACGCCTTTCACGCGGCCACCTAGTTGCCGGCCGTAGCGCCGGCCACCATCGACACTGCCCCCTGCTGAGCTTTCGCTAGCGGCGAAGCGTTGCCGCGCTCGTCGTGGAACCGATCCCCTCCCGTCGAGCGTTGGAACGCGTGCGGCTGGGAAACGGTCATCGTTTGGTCTTTCACTAGGAGAGGACAAGCGGGGCACCCCGAGCCGCCGCCCACTACAGTGGACGTCAAGTGCAGTGCACGGTTAGCCGTGTCGAGGACTGCACTATCTACGGAGGGCAGGTAACCACCGATGTTCGAACGCTTCACAGACCGCGCACGGCGCGTCGTCGTCCTGGCTCAAGAAGAGGCCAGGATGCTGAACCACAACTACATCGGCACCGAGCACATCCTCCTTGGCCTCATTCACGAAGGCGAGGGAGTGGCGGCGAAGTCGCTCGAGTCGCTGGGAATTTCGCTCGAGGGTGTCCGCAGCCAGGTCGAGGAGATCATCGGGCAGGGGCAGCAGGCCCCGTCCGGACACATCCCCTTCACCCCGCGCGCCAAGAAGGTGCTCGAGCTGAGCCTGCGCGAAGCGCTGCAACTCGGCCACAACTACATCGGCACCGAGCACATTCTGCTCGGCCTGATTCGTGAGGGCGAAGGCGTCGCCGCTCAGGTGCTGGTCAAGTTGGGCGCCGAGCTGACGCGCGTGCGCCAGCAGGTCATCCAGCTGCTGTCGGGCTACCAGGGCAAGGAGACCGCCGAGACCGGTACGGGTGGCCGCGGGGGCGAGGCGGGCAACCCGTCGACGTCGCTGGTGCTCGACCAGTTCGGTCGCAACCTGACCGCAGCCGCCATGGAGGGCAAGCTCGATCCCGTCATCGGCCGCGAGAAGGAAATCGAGCGGGTCATGCAGGTGCTGAGCCGCCGCACCAAGAACAACCCGGTGCTCATCGGCGAGCCCGGCGTCGGCAAGACCGCCGTCGTCGAGGGTCTCGCCCAGGCGATCGTGCACGGCGACGTGCCGGAGACGCTCAAGGACAAGCAGCTCTACACGCTCGATCTCGGCTCGCTGGTCGCGGGCAGCCGTTACCGCGGTGACTTCGAGGAGCGCCTGAAGAAGGTCCTCAAGGAGATCAACACCCGCGGCGACATCATCCTGTTCATCGACGAGCTGCACACGCTCGTCGGCGCGGGTGCCGCCGAGGGTGCCATCGACGCGGCCTCGATCCTGAAGCCGAAGCTGGCCCGCGGCGAGCTGCAGACCATCGGCGCGACCACGCTCGACGAGTACCGCAAGTACATCGAGAAGGACGCCGCCTTGGAGCGTCGCTTCCAGCCCGTCCAGGTGGGCGAGCCGACGGTCGAGCACACCATCGAGATCCTCAAGGGTCTGCGCGACCGGTACGAGGCGCATCACCGCGTGTCGATCACCGACGGTGCGATCGTCGCGGCCGCCACGCTGGCCGACCGCTACATCAACGACCGGTTCTTGCCCGACAAGGCGATCGACCTGATCGACGAGGCCGGCGCCCGGATGCGCATCCGCCGGATGACCGCTCCGCCAGACCTGCGCGAGTTCGACGAGAAGATCGCCGACGCCCGTCGCGAGAAGGAATCTGCGATCGACGCGCAGGACTTCGAGAAGGCGGCCAACCTGCGCGACCGCGAGAAGACGTTGGTCGGGCAGCGCGCCGAGCGGGAGAAGCAGTGGCGCTCCGGTGACCTGGACGTCGTGGCCGAGGTCGACGACGAGCAGATCGCCGAGGTGCTCGGCAACTGGACCGGCATCCCCGTGTTCAAGCTGACCGAGGCCGAGACCACGCGTCTGCTCCGCATGGAGGACGAGATCCACAAGCGGATCATCGGCCAGGTGGACGCCGTCAAGGCCGTCTCGAAGGCGATCCGTCGCACCCGGGCCGGCTTGAAGGACCCCAAGCGTCCGTCGGGCTCGTTCATCTTCGCCGGCCCCTCGGGTGTCGGCAAGACCGAGCTCTCCAAGGCGCTGGCCAACTTCCTGTTCGGTGACGACGACGCCCTGATCCAGATCGACATGGGCGAGTTCCACGACCGCTTCACGGCGTCGCGGCTCTTCGGTGCTCCTCCCGGGTACGTCGGCTACGAAGAGGGTGGCCAGCTCACCGAGAAGGTCCGCCGCAAGCCGTTCTCCGTCGTGCTGTTCGACGAGATCGAGAAGGCTCACCAGGAGATCTACAACACGCTCCTGCAGGTGCTCGAGGACGGCCGTCTCACCGACGGTCAGGGCAGGACGGTGGACTTCAAGAACACCGTGCTGATCTTCACCTCGAACCTCGGTACGTCCGACATCAGCAAGGCGGTCGGTCTCGGCTTCACCCAGGGTGGCGGCGAGAACAACTACGAGCGGATGAAGCTCAAGGTCAACGACGAGCTGAAGAAGCACTTCCGCCCGGAGTTCCTCAACCGCATCGACGACATCATCGTCTTCCACCAGCTCACGCAGGACGAGATCGTCCAGATGGTGGAACTGATGATCGCCCGCGTCGGCAACCAGCTCAGGGCCAAGGACATGACCATGGAGCTGACGCCGAAGGCGAAGGCGCTGCTGGCCAAGCGTGGCTTCGATCCGGTGCTGGGTGCGCGGCCGCTGCGTCGCACCATTCAGCGCGAGATCGAGGACGCGTTGAGCGAGAAGATCCTCTTCGAGGAGGTCGGCCCGGGTCAGCTCGTCACCGTCGACGTCGACAACTGGGACGGCGAAGGGGCCGGCGAGGACGCGGTGTTCACCTTCTCCGGTGCCACCCGGCCCGTGGTCGACGCCCCGGACCTGGCTCCGGCAGGCGCCGCGGAGTAGTCCTCGGCTCGACCCAGTCCTATCCAAATGGGCGGTATCCCTCGCGGGGTGCCGCCCATTTGGGCATCTGTGCCTATGATGCTCGAGTACCCGACGTACTGAGGAATGCTGGTGAAAATCCAGAGCGGTCGCGCCACTGTGAAAGTCAGACCCGACGTACGTCACCCCTGAAACGGGACGCGAACTCCCGAAAGGACTCATCGAGATGACTACGTCGGACACTCGCCGGAGCGCTGCTCCCGCAATCGACTTCACCGCCACCAAGGCAGCCCTGTGGCTGTCGCTGACGGCTTTCTTCGCCCTGCTGGTGCTGTACTTCGTCGGCGTCGACCAGGGCGCCACGTCAGTGTTCGGCGACAACATGTACATCCACGAATTCGTGCACGACGCACGTCACCTCCTCGGGTTCCCCTGCCACTGACGGGCAGGAGACCCACGATGGAAAAGCGAATCATCGGGCGCGGCCTTCTGGCTGGCGCCGTCGCAGGCGTGCTCGCGTTCGTCTTCGCGAAGATCTTCCTCGAGCCCGTGATCGGCCGGGCGATCGACTTCGAGGACGGCACGTCCGCCGCGCACGAAGCCATGGAGATGGGCGCTAGTGGCGGGCACAGCCACGGTGAGGGCGGCGAGCTGTTCAGCCGTGGCATCCAGTCGACGGTCGGCATGGGCTTCGGCGTGCTCTTGTTCGCCGTCGCGATGGGCGCCTTGTTCGCCGTGGTCTTCGCGGTGGCCTACGGCCGGGTCGGCAACGTGTCGGCCAGGGTGCTCTCGGTCTTGGTGGCGGCCGCAATGCTGGTCTCGCTGTGGATCGTCCCGGCTCTGAAGTATCCGCCGAACCCGCCTGCGACCAGTGAAGACTCGACGATCTTCCAGCGTTCGATGCTCTACCTGCTGATGGTGGGACTCTCGGCGCTGCTGATGGTCGCCGCGGTGTACCTCGCGCGCCAACTGGTCCCCAAGCTCGGCGCCTGGAACGCGACGCTGGTCGGCGGTGCGTCCTACCTCGTCACGGTCTTCGTGGTGATGGCGGTCCTGCCGTCGATCGACGAGACACCTGGACCCATGGTGAACGGGGCAGGCACGATCGTGTTCCCCGGCTTCCCGGCGGTGGACTTCTACGAGTTCCGGCTCTACACCTTCCTGACCCAGCTGATCGTGTGGACGACGATCGGCCTGGTCTTCGCCACGTCGATCTCGAAGGTGTTGGACGGCAGGAGAAGCGAGCCGAGCGCCAACGCCGCGGCGTGAGAAGACGTTGAGTGAGATCGTCCGGCTGACCCTTGTGTCGCACGCGATGACCGATGCGATGGCGGCCGGACGATTCCCGCGCGACGAGCCTCTCAACGCCCTCGGACAACGTCAGGTCGACGCCACCGTCGACCTCGGCGTCGTCGACGCGGCGGTCTGCGCGCCGGAAACGCGGGCACGCCAGACCGCCGAACGTCTCGGTGTGCGCGTCGAGACCGAGCCCCGGTTGGCGGACCTGAATTGCGGTGCGTGGCGCGGCAGTGTGCTCGGTGGCGTCGACGCCGGTGAGCTGACGGTGTGGCTCACCGATCCCACCAAGGCTCCGCACGGCGGGGAGTCGGTCGCCGACCTCGTCACGAGGGTGGGCGGCTGGCTGGACTCGCTGTCGGACCGCCGGGGGCGCCTGGTCGCGGTGACCCACCCCAGCGTCGTCCGGGCGGCGGTGATCCATGCCCTAAATGCGCCACTGGCGTCGTTCTGGCGCGTCGACGTGGGACCCGTGTGCCGCACGGTGATGCACTTCCGCGGGGGTGCGTGGACGCTGCGGTCGACCGGGTGAGGTCGCTCAGCCGGGTTGGACGAGGCTGAATGCGCCCTGGGCCACCGACAGCAGCCAGCTGGCCGCGGTCAGGCTTCGGAACTTCGGCCAGTTCAACTGGAAGCTGACCACCCACGGCTGCCCCGTCCGGTCGACGGCATACCAGCTGAAGCCGATGTCCCCTGGCAGGTTTCCGCCCTTGGCGCCGATGTAGGTCCACTTCGTCTTGTCCAGCTCGATGCCGGGCGTCTCGGCCAGGATGTCCTTGATCGGCGCCGCGGGCCCGACGGCTGCGCCCTGCAGCGCGGCGTGCACGCGGCAGATGTCACCGGCGGTGCCATACCACTCGGCGCCGTACGGCGAGGCAGGCGTATGCGTTCGCGTCGGATCCGGTTCGTAGTGGCGGGAATCGGTCTGCGCCATCAGGCGCGCGCGATCGGCGGCCGAGCCGGTCTTCCACTGTTCGCGGATGTCGGGGGTTCCCCAGCCGACCGAGAACATCTGGTGGGTGGTGGGGAACGGCGTGAGGCTGGCGGGATCGTGATGGCCGGCGTGAATGAGGGCGCGATGCAACGCATCCGGGCCGACGCGGGCCATCAGCATGTCGGTGGCCATGTTGTCGCTGGCCGAGATCATCTGCTGCGCAGCATCTCTCACCGACACCCTGGACCCAGGAGGCAGGGTGTCGAAGCCGGCCGATCCGACCGCCTTGTCTTCCTTGGTGATGGTCAGCTGGTCGTTCCACGCGACCCGGCCCGCGTTGACCTCGTCGGCGAGTGCCAGTAGAACGTAGAGCTTGAAGATCGAGGCCAGCGGCAGCGAGTCGTCGACGTTGCTGCCCGCCACCTTCGTGCACGTGCCGTCGACGACCTTCGACACCTGATAGGAGTAGCGGGCCCCGGTCTTGGTCAGCTCGGCGTCGACGTCGGACCACTGCTTGATGGTGGCCTTCTTCAGGGTGACCTCGAAGCGGTCCACCATCCCGGCGTCGTCGGTGCGCAGCTCGACGTCCTGCCCGACGCCGTAGGACGTCAGCAGGTGCAGGGTGGCTTGCCCCGCGCCGTAGTCGATGCCCGAGACGGTGAACGGCCGGTCCCACCACATCCGGTCCATCATGAACGCGACGTCGTTCACCTGAGGGGCCGCCGCGAGGGTTGCGACGCCCGGCACGCCAATCGGCCAGTCGGAGTTGAGCATGTCCACCGTCTGCTTGGCGCGCAGTCCCGGGGGAGTGTTGGTTTGGATGCGCGCGCCGTAGGCGGCCTCGGCCGGACCGGTCGGGCCGGTGTTGGCGCAGCCAGACGCCAGCGCGGCGATCAGGGAGGCGGCCAGCCCGATCGCCGTCGCCCGCCGTCGCACCTAGCTACGCCCCCGACCGTTGGACGTCGAGTACGACCTCGAATTCGAGGAGTGACGCGCCGGTGGCGACGGGGTTCGCGCGCTGTCCGGCGTGCGCCTCGACCGCGGGACCGCTGGCCCAGGCCTGGAACGCCTCCTCGGATTCCCACTGCGTCACCACGAAGTAGCGATCGTCGCCCTTGACGGGGCGCAGCAACTGGAAGCCGAGGAACCCGGGCTGGCCGTCGACGGCGTGCGCGCGGTTGGCGAACCGCTTCTCCAATTCGGGTCCTGCGTTGGGCGGAACCTCGATTGCGTTGATCTTCACGACTGCCATGGGCTCTACGTTACCGGTCCGTTATCTGGAGTCGGCGAGCTGCTGTCAGGATGTCGGACATGCGTTCGGGGTTGCTCGAGGGTCGCGGCGGTGTGGGCGAGCCGATCGTTCTGGTGCACGGTCTGATGGGCCGCGGGACGACGTGGTCGCGCCAGTTGCCGTGGTTGACCGCGCTGGGGGAGGTCTACACCTACGACGCTCCGTGGCACCGCGGGCGCGACGTCACCGACCCGCACCCGATCAGTACGGAGCGCTTCGTCGACGACCTCGCCGAGGCCGTCGCCGCACTGGGCCGGCCCGCCAAGATGGTCGGACATTCGATGGGCGGTCTGCATTCCTGGTGTCTGGCCGCGGCGCGTCCGGAGTTGGTGTCGGCGTTGGTCGTGGAGGACATGGCCCCCGACTTCCGAGGCAGGACCACCGGACCGTGGGAGCCGTGGTTGCGGGCGCTGCCTGCCGAATTCGCGTCCGAACGGCAGGTGCTCGACGAATTCGGGCCCGTTGCCGGGCGGTACTTCGTCGAGGCCTTCGATCGCACCGAGATGGGGTGGCGGTTGCACGGCAGGCCCGAGCGGTGGATCGAAATCGCCGCGCAGTGGGGCCATCGGGACTACTGGCAGCAGTGGCAGGCGGTGCGCGTGCCCACGCTGCTGGTCGAGGCGGGCAACTCCGTCACCCCGCCGGGGCAGATGGAGCGGATGGGCGCCACCGGGTTTCGGGTCACCCATCTGCGGGTGCCTGGCGCGGGCCATCTGGTGCACGACGACGCGCCACGGCAGTACCGCGATGCGGTGGAACCGTTCTTGGCTCAAAACCCTTAGCGGCGTTCGCCCCTCGCGCCCGAGCTCGGCCAGGAGGGCTGATGCTCGAAGCGGGTCCGCGCTGCGTCGACCTCGTGCAGCACGCGGTAGTAATCGGGATCGCCGAACTCTCGCAGCAGGGCACTGCGGACGGAGTCGTTGCGGTGGCTGGCCCAGCTCAGCAGCGCGGCGAGGGCAAAGGGGGCGGACAGGATGAGGAAGGCGAGTATCACGTTCATGGCAGCAATTATTTGACCGAAAACATTCCGCCAACAGTGGCAGTACGGACGGGGTCCGCTAAAATGCTGCCATGCTCAAGAGTGTGTCCGTCTTGGCGCTCGACGGGGTCACCCCGTTCGAATTCGGCGTCGTCTGCGAGGTATTCGGCATCGACCGCACCGCCGACGGCGTGCCCAACTTCGACTTCAAGGTGTGCGGCCCCGAGGCAGGACGGCCCCTGCGGATGTCGGTGGGTGCGCACCTGACACCCGACCACGGGCTGGACGCCCTGGCCGGCGCCGATCTCGTCGCCATCCCCGCGTTCCACCGCAGCGATTACCCCGAGGAGGCCCTCGCCGCGGTGCGGGCCGCAGCCGAGGCCGGGTCGACGATCCTCACCGTGTGCTCGGGGGCGTTCGTGCTGGGCGCGGCGGGGCTGTTGGACGGCCGCAAGTGCACCACCCACTGGATGCACGCCGACGAACTCGCGCGGCAGAACCCGACCGCCCAGGTCGACCGCAACGTTCTCTTCGTCGACGACGGCAACCTCATCACGAGTGCGGGGACCGCCGCCGGCATCGACGCCTGCCTGCACCTGGTGCGGCGCGAACTGGGCAGCGAGGTCACCAACATCATCGCCCGCCGCATGGTCGTCCCACCGCAGCGCGACGGCGGTCAACGGCAGTACATCGAACAACCCATCCCGGTTCGTTGCTCGGACGGCTTTGCCCCCCAACTGGATTGGATCCTCAGCAATCTCGACGCGCCGCACTCCGTCGGCTCGCTGGCCGCTCGGGCGAGTATGTCGGCGCGTACCTTCGCGCGCCGGTTCGTCGAGGAGACCGGTCGCACCCCGATGCAGTGGGTCACCGACCAACGGATCCTCTACGCCCGGCGACTGCTCGAGGAGACCGACCTCGACGTCGACCGGGTGGCGGACAAGGCGGGCTTCGGCACCGCCACGCTGCTGCGGCACCACTTCCGCAGGATCGTCGGCGTCACGCCGTCGGACTATCGGCGCCGGTTCTCCAGCGACGAATCCGCTTGTGCCGCAACGGCGTGACCGCTACGGCGAGTAGACGCACCAGGTACCGGGCACGCCCCTGAGGCGATGCTCGCCGCGTTCGGTGAAGACCCGGTGCGAGCCGGTGACGATCTCGCGCACCGTCGAGGAGACCAGGATCTCTCCTGCCCCGGCCAGCGCGGTGATGCGAGCACCGATGTGCACCGCCATGCCGGCGATGTCTTGGCCGCGGACCTCGACCTCCCCGGCATGGATGCCGACCCGGACGTCCACCCCGAGGGTCGCGACCGCGGCCACGATCTGTTCGGCGCAGTCCAATGCGACGCTGGGACTGCTGAAGGTGGCGACGAAACCGTCACCGGCGGTGTTGACTTCGCGGCCGCCGTAGCGTGCCAGCTCCCGGCGCACCAGGCTGTCGTGGCTGTCGAGGAGGTCGCGCCAGTGGTCGTCGCCGAGCGCGGCGGCGCGCTGGGTCGACCCGACGATGTCGGTGAACACGATCGTCGTCAGCACGCGTTCGGCGTCCGAGCCCCCGCGTGAGCCGGTGACGAACTCCTCGATCTCGGCAAGGATCGGCGTCGCGTCCCCCACCCAGTACAGGGTGTCGGCGCCCGGCAGTTCGACGTAGCGCGCACCCGGAATGTGCTCGGCGAGGTAGCGGCCGTGGCCGACCCCGACGAAGGTGGCGTCCTCACGGTGCACGATGAGCGTGGGCGCCTTGATGGCGGGCAGTTTGTCCCGCACGTCGGCGTCGGTGAGCGCCTGACTGGACCGCCTCGCCATGCTCGGGGAAGCCGCCCGGTTGCCTGCGGCGTCCCACCACGTCCGGAACACCTGATCGCGCGCGACCGACGGCGCGACCATGGCGAGCACGTCGACGCCCTGCTCCACGGCGTCGGCCTGAACGGCCGCCGTGGCGAACGAACCGGCGGCGTGGGGGTGAGCGCCCACCGGGTAGTCGGGTGCCCACACCACGCGGGCAGCGCCGTTTACCACCACCAGGTTGGCCACGCGCTCGGGGCGGTCGGCGGCCAGGAAGAGCGCGCTCATCGCGGTGTACCCCGAGCACATGATGGTGGCGCTCTCGCAGCCGACGGCGTCCATGACCGCGACGGCGTCCTCCGCCCAGCAGGCGGGCGTGATCTTGTCCGCGCCGATGCGCGAGGACATCCCCATACCGCGGTGGTCGAAGCGGATCACCCGGCAGAACGACGACAAGCGCCGGTAGAAGCGGTACATGGACGGTTCGGAGTCGATCGAGTCGACGGGGACGAACGGTCCCGGCATCACGACGAGGTCGACGGGACCGTCACCGATCACCTGATACGCGATGTCCAGATCGCCCCGCGACGCGTAACGAGTCCGCGGAGCCCGCGAAACGGGTACGGCCACCAGGTCAGGCTAGTTCACCAGCACGTTCGAGGTCCCGGCTTCACCGCCTTCTCCGCTGAGCGCGAACAGCCCGTCGGCGGTCTGCTCGACCAGGCCGTCGACGAGCAGTGAGTCCAGTGCGCGGTCTCGCTGCGCGGGATCGGTCAGCCACACCACGTCCAGCGCGGCGCGCGCCACCGGGGCCTCGTTGGCCCGCAGGACGTCCAGCAGTTTGCCGCGGACCTGGCGATCGGTGCCTGCGAACTTCTGGACGCGCCTTGCCGGCTCGGTGGACGGCGGGAAGCCGGCCGAGCGCCAGGCGCAGATGCTCAGCGGGCACACCCCGCACTTGGGTGAGCGGGCCGTGCAGACGATGGCGCCCAGCTCCATCAGGGCAATCGAGAACTCGGGCGCACGTTCGTCGTCGGGCAGGATGGCGTCCACGTCGGCGAGGTCGCGGACGCTGGCGGGGGAGTCGGCGCGGCCGTGCACCACCCTGGCGACCACCCGCCGAACGTTGGTGTCCACCACGGGAACTCGCTTGCCGTAGGCGAAGCAGGCGATGGCCCGTGCGGTGTAGGTGCCGACGCCGGGCAGCGCCAGCAGGGCGTCGACGTCGTCGGGCACCACGTCTCCGTGCTCGGTGGCGATCACCGTCGCACATTCATGCAGGCGCTTCGCCCGACGCGGGTAGCCGAGCTTTCCCCACGCCCGCAGGACGTCGGCGGCGCTGGCGGCGGCGGTCGCCGAGGGGGTCGGCCAACGGGCCACCCAGTCGCGCCAGATGGGGTTCACTCGCGCGACGGGAGTCTGCTGCAACATGAACTCGCTGACCAAGATTTGCCAGGCCGGAACGCCAGGCTGACGCCACGGCAGATCACGCCGCGCATGTGAATACCATTTGAGCAGTTCACCCGCGTCGACCATCAGGACGGACTCCAGGCAGAATGTGGCCATGCCGAATACGAGTCCGATAACCGCATGGAAGGCACTCACCGAGGGTAACGAGCGCTTCGTCGCCGGTACCCCTGAGCACCCGAGCCAGAGCATTCAGCATCGCGCCAGCCTCGCCGAGGGGCAGAAGCCGACCGCTGTCCTGTTCGGTTGCGCTGACAGCCGCGTCGCCGCCGAGATCATCTTCGACCAGGGTCTTGGCGACATGTTCGTGGTGCGCACCGCCGGTCACGTGTTGGATTCCGCGGTTCTGGGTTCCATCGAGTACGCGGTGACGGTGTTGAACGTGCCGCTCATCGTGGTTCTCGGGCATGACAGCTGCGGTGCGGTCAAGGCGACGCTCGACGCGCTCGACGACGGCGCGGTGCCGGGCGGTTACGTTCTCGACATCGTCGAACGCGTCACCCCGTCGATCTTGCTGGGCCGCAAGGAGGGCCTGACGAGGGTCGACGAGTTCGAGGCTCGACACGTCACGGAGACCGCGAAGCAACTCGTCAGTCGGTCCAAGGTGGTGTCCGACGCCATCGAGTCCGGCAAGCTCGCCATCGCAGGCGTGACCTATCACCTCGCCGACGGTCGGGCGGTTCTTCGCGAACACGTGGGTGACATCGGCGCAGGCTAAGGGGCGACACGCCGGGCGAGGTCAGACGGCTAGGTGTGAGCTGGCCTTACCGTAGATTCGTGCTGGAAACTGAACCGCATCACCCGCTGCCGCCGGAGATCTACCGGCGGAGACGGTTCCTCGCGATCGGCGTCGGGGCACTGGCCCTCGTCATCGTCATCGCAATCTCGGTGGTGGTGTTCTCCAACAGCACCGGCGGAGACTCGACCGCCACGCAGCCGTCCACGACGGCGACCCCCGCGGCGACGCAGCTTCCCGGCGCGAATCCCGAGGTCAAGACCCCGATCCTGCCGCCGGCTCAGCAGTCGCCGTCGCCGACTCCGACCCCTGCGTCGGCCGTCGTGCCGCCGCCGGTGCTCAAGGAGGGCGACGACTGCCCCGACTCGACCCTCGCGGTCAAGGGCATCACCAACCAGCCGAACTACGTCGTCGGTGATCAGCCGAAGTTCACGATGGTCGTCACCAACATCGGCCTGGTGGCCTGCAAGCGCGACGTCGGCGCCGCGGTGCTGGCGGCCTACGTGTACGGCCTGGACAACAACCGCCTGTGGTCCAACCTCGACTGCGCGCCGTCCAACGAGACCCTGGTCAAGCAGTTCAACCCCGGTGAGCAGGTCACCACCGAGGTCACCTGGACCGGAATGGGCTCGGCCGCCAACTGCCCGCTCCCTCGCCAGCCGATCGGTCCCGGCACCTACAACCTGGTGGTCCAGTTGGGCAACCTGCGGTCGGCGACGGTGCCGTTCACCTTGGCCGCGCCGGCCAACGTGCCTGCCGGCGAGGCGCCCCCGGCTCCCACCGACGCGCCCCCGCCAGAGGTGCCCGCACCCGCGCCCGCCGGCAACTAGTCACGCGGCGTCGAAGGCTCAGCTCAGGCGAGCTGGTCGGCGATCGTCGACTCGGCCAGCTGGGACAGTCCCTCACGAATGTGCCTGGCCCACATCGACCCGATGCCGTCCACCGACTGCAGATCGTTCGCACTTGCCGCCAGCACGCCCTGGAGCGACCCAAAGGACCGGACCAGCAGGTCCACGTGGGCGAACTGCAGCCGTGGGATGCCGGCCATCGCGCGGTATCCCCGGGAGCTCATGGCCGAGTCTTGCGCCTCGAGCGTCGAGGGATAGCCGAAGACCCGTGCCAGGGCGGTGAAGTCGAGGAGCTCGTTGTCGCTGAGGGTGTCGAGCTCGTCCAGCGTCGCGAGGACCTGCGCGGTCGAGGGCGGGTCCGGATTGGCGTGGTAATCCCTGGCAATCAGCTCGCGGGCGGTGTCGTTGTCTCCGACGAGCTCCTCGAGCTGCAGTTTGAGCTGACGGCCGTCGGTGCCCAGTTCGACCACGTCGGCGTCGATCTCGAGGCTGATGCGACGCACCATCTCGAGGCGCTGCACCACCGTCATGACGTCGCGCAGCGTGACGAAGTCCTCGATCTCGGCCGTGGACAGCTGCCGGTTGACCTCGTCGAGGCGCGTCTTGTAGCGCTCCAGGGTGGCGATCGTCTGGTTGGCCCGCGACAGGATGGTCGCCGAATCGGGCACCACGTGTCGTTCGCCCGCCACGTAGACCGTGACGATGCTCATCGAATGGCTTACGGAGACAACGGGATAACCGGTCTGCACGGCAGTGCGCTCGGCGGAGCGGTGCCGCGTGCCCGACTCGTCGGTCGGGATCGAGGGATCGGGGACGAGCTGGACGTTGGCGCGCAGGATGCGGGTGCCGTCGCTGGACAGCACGACCGCGCCGTCCATCTTCGACAGCTCGCGCAACCGCGTCGGCGCGTAGGCGATGTCCAGTGCGAAGCCGCCGTCGCAGATGGCCTCGACCGAGTCGTCGAAGCCAAGCACGATCAGGGCACCGGTCCGGCCACGCAGGATGCGTTCCAGACCGTCGCGCAGCGCGGTGCCCGGTGCGAGCTGCCCGAGGGTCTCACGCAGCGTCGGTCGAGCAAGCTGGACGACGTTGCCGCGTCCGCCCCTGGCAGCCTTCACGGCCATCACCACTCCTAGCGTCGGCCGCCATTGTCCCTCACATTGTCGGAGATGTTCCTCAGCACCCGCAAGGCGCCCGAGATGTTGTCGGCCGACTGCACGGCCAGACCGGCAGGCACGTCCGTCACCCCCGGCGGCACCACCGCGCACGTGAACCCCAGCCGCGCAGCCTCGGCCAGGCGTCGGTCCATGCCCGTCACCCGGCGCAGGTCGCCGGCGAGGCCGACCTCGCCGATGGCCACCACCGTCGTCGGCATCGGGATGTCGGCGTAGGCCGAGGCGATTGCCAGGGCCACCGCCAGATCCGACGACGGATCGGTCAGGCGCATGCCGCCGACCGTCGAGAGGTAGATGTCGTTTTGTCCGACGTTGAGGTGCGCGCGCTTCTCCAGCACCGCGGTGATCATCGCCGCGCGGGCCGAGTCGATGCCGCTGACCGCCCGCCGCGGATTGCCCGCGGATGCGGAACCGATCAGTGCCTGGACCTCACCGATGAGCGGCCGCTTGCCGTCGAGGGTCACCGTCACCGACGTTCCAGGCACCGGTGCCGGACGCTGGTCGAGGAACAACCCCGACGGGTCGGCGACGCCCTCGATTCCGTTGTCGTGCAACAGGAAACAACCGACCTCGTCGGCCGCGCCGAAGCGGTTCTTGACCCCGCGCACCATGCGCAGCGCCGAGGCCCGGTCACCCTCGAAGTGCATCACGACGTCGACGAGGTGCTCGAGGGACCGAGGGCCGGCGATCGCTCCCTCCTTGGTGACGTGGCCGACGAGGATGATCGCCGCCCCGTTGGATCCGGCAGCCTTCGCGTGCGAGGTCAACGCGGTGGTGACCGCGCGGATCTGGGTGACGCCACCGGTGACGCCGTCGGCCTCGGTGGTCGACATCGTCTGCACCGAGTCGACGACGATGAGCGACGGTCGTACCTGTTCGATGTGGCCGAGCGCGGTCTGCAGGTCGGACTCCGCGGCCAGGAACACCTCGTCGTGGGTGCAGCCGGTGCGTTCGGCGCGGAGCCGAATTTGTCCGGCGGACTCCTCGCCGGACAGGTACAGGGCGCGCCGACCGGACCGCGCCCAGCGATGGACGACCTCGAGCAGCAGCGTCGACTTCCCGACGCCCGGCTCGCCCGCCAGCAGCGTCACGGAACCGGGGACCAGACCGCCGCCGAGCACCCGGTCGAGTTCGTCGACGCCGGTGCTCACGTGTCGGGTGACGCCAGGATCTATCGAACTGATCGGAACGGCGGGCGAACTGGGTGCCACCGCGCGGTTGGCGACCCCACCGGAGATCGGGGTGAGCATCGGGATCTCGTCGACGGTGCCCCAACTACCGCAATCGGGGCAGCGCCCGACCCATTTCGCGGTGACGTGCTGGCACTCCGAACAGCGGTGCTGCGAACGAGCCTTGGAACCGACCTTTGCCACGTGTCGACCGTATCGGTCCGCACCGACAGATCGGCCGCGCTGAAGGTCAGTGACCGCCCGTGTCGGTCTCGGCGCCTGCCTCGACGGCGGCCTCGCGCCGCGGGGCCTCGCCTGCCGAGATCGGGACGTTGACCTGAGTCTGGCCCGACCGCTGGAACGTGAACGTGAACGGGTAGTTGATGCCGTTGGTGATCGGCTTGGTCAACCGGACCACGGCCTCGGCCGTGTCGGCGCCCTCCGTGGCGTCTAGCGCACTGGGCACACCGTCGGGCGTCCCGACGATCAGGGTGCCGCCAGCGGGCACGCGGAGGTCGCCGGTGAGGCTCACGGTGCCGATGTCGGACGTGATCGACACCAGCCGATCCTCGTTCTCGGCGGACTCGTTGACCGCCACGAACAGCACTTCGGCCTGGTCGCCGGGCCGGACGAAGTCGGAGGTCTGCGGTGCGCGCAGATGGACGTTGCGCAGCGCGATGCCCGAGGTGGGGTCGCCGACCCAGGCGAGGGTTCCGTTGACGGCCGGCTGCTGCGACGCGGTCTGCGAGATCTGGCCCGCGCCGCAACCGGACAGGACGACGGCGGCGGACAGGCCGCACGCCGCCAGTGCGACCACGGAAGTCCGCGATGTCGAGAGGGTCACTGCAGCCTCCTGCTTGGCGACGGGACGACGGTGACGTGCATCCCGAGTGTCGACTATGCAGAGTAGTAGGTGCCGGCGAGGGGCGGTAGGCGAGGGCTCGTCGAACTGCCAGGAGACGGGGTCTCGGCCCTCGCCGAGGACGCGTCCCCAGGGTGCGCCGATGGGCGGCCCGGGGTTGCCCAGTGATCTGCGCGTTGCACGGATTCCTGGCCGTGTCAACCCCTAGTTGTCACCCGCGGTGCCCCTGACCTGCAACGTTGCGCAACACCCGTCGTAGCCCCGTGCTAACATTGGGTTGTGAAAGGGGCTCTAATCTGATGATTTTCAAGGTCGGAGACACCGTTGTCTATCCACATCACGGTGCTGCATTGATCGAGGCGATCGAAAGCCGAACCATCAAGGGCGAGCAGAGGGAATACCTCGTCTTGAAGGTTGCGCAGGGCGATCTCACCGTCCGAGTTCCCGCGGACAACGCCGAGTACGTCGGCGTCCGCGACGTCGTCGGACAAGAAGGTTTGGACAAGGTCTTCCAGGTGCTGCGCGCGCCCCACACCGAGGAGCCGACCAACTGGTCGCGTCGGTACAAGGCCAACCTGGAGAAGCTGGCCTCCGGTGACGTGAACAAGGTCGCCGAGGTCGTGCGTGACCTGTGGCGTCGCGATCAGGAGCGTGGGCTGTCCGCGGGCGAGAAGCGCATGCTGGCCAAGGCCCGGCAGATCCTGGTCGGCGAGCTGGCCCTGGCCGAGAACACCGACGAGGAGAAGGCCGAAACCATCCTCGACGAGGTTCTGGCCGCCGCGTCCTGACGTCGCGCCGCGCCTCGAGGTGCGGCCTGGTTCGATGAACATCAGGATCGGTCTTGGGACCGACGTACACCCGATCGAGGCAGGGCGGCCGTGTTGGCTGCTGTGCCTGTCGTTCGAAGATGCCGACGGTTGTGCTGGGCACTCCGACGGGGACGTCGCCGCGCACGCATTGTGCGACGCCCTGCTCAGCGCAGCCAGTCTCGGCGACCTGGGTTCGGTCTTCGGCACCGACCGTCCGGAGTGGCGTGGTGTTGGCGGTGCCGACATGCTGCGCCACGTGCACGGACTCTTGCGCGACGAAGGCTTCCGAGTCGTCAACGCCGCGGTCCAGGTGATCGGCAATCGGCCCAAGATCGGTCCACGCCGCGCCGAGGCGCAACGCGTGTTGTCCGGGTTGCTCGACGCGCCGGTGTCGGTGTCGGCGACCACCACCGACGGGCTCGGCTTGACCGGGCGCGGGGAAGGGCTGGCCGCAATCGCGACGGCCCTGTTGACCACAGACGAGCAAGGATGACTGTTGAGCACTGACGGGCCGGTAAGCTGGCCCGTCGTGACCGTTGCGCCCCTGCGAATTCACGACACCATGACGGGTGTGGTGCGCGATTTCGTGCCCCTTCGTGACGGACACGCGTCGATCTATCTGTGCGGCGCCACCGTTCAAGGCTTGCCCCACATCGGCCACGTCCGCAGCGGCGTCGCGTTCGACGTGCTCCGTCGATGGCTGACGGCCAAGGGTTTCGACGTCGCGTTCATCCGCAACGTCACCGACATCGACGACAAGATCCTCACCAAGGCCGCCGACGCCGGCCGACCCTGGTGGGAGTGGGCGGCGACCTTCGAGCGCGCCTTCAGCTCGGCCTACGACTCGCTCGGCGTGCTGCCGCCGTCCGCCGAGCCGCGCGCCACCGGCCACATCACCCAGATGGTCGAGTTGATCGAGCGCCTGCTGACGGGCGGCCACGCCTATACGGGTGACGGCGACGTCTACTTCGACGTGCTGAGCTACCCCGAGTACGGCCAGCTCTCCGGCCATCGCATCGACGACGTCCACCAGGGTGAGGGCGTCGCCACCGGCAAGCGCGATCCGCGGGACTTCACCCTGTGGAAGGGCGCCAAACCCGGTGAACCGTCGTGGCCGACGCCGTGGGGTCCCGGTCGGCCCGGGTGGCACACGGAATGCGTCGCGATGTGCGAGGAGTACCTCGGCCCCGCATTCGACATCCACGCCGGTGGCATGGATCTGGTGTTCCCGCACCACGAGAACGAGATCGCCCAGGCACGGGCCGCTGGCGACGGCTTCGCCCAGTACTGGATGCACAACGGCTGGGTCACCATGGGTGGCGAGAAGATGAGCAAGTCCCTGGGCAATGTGTTGTCGATTCCGGCTGTCCTGCAACGGGTTCGGGCCGCCGAGCTGCGCTACTACCTCGGCTCCGCGCATTACCGGTCGATGCTGGAGTTCTCCGAGACGGCGCTACAGGACGCGGTCAAGGCCTACACCGGCATCGAGGACTTCCTGCACCGGGTGCGCAATCGGGTGGGCACCGTGGTGCCCGGCGACTGGACCGAGAAGTTCGGCGCGGCACTTGACGACGACCTGGCGGTCCCGACTGCGCTGGCCGAGGTGCACGCCGCGCGGGCCGAGGGCAACCGCGCGCTGGACACCGGCGACCACGACACGGCGATGACGCACGCCAGATCCATCAGGGCGATGATGGGCATCCTCGGCTGCGACCCGCTCGACGAGCGGTGGGAGTCGCGCGACGAGACGTCGGCTGCGCTCGCCGCCATCGACGAGCTCGTCCATTGGGCCCTGGCGGGTCGCGCGGAGGCCCGTGAGCAGCGAGACTGGGCGAAGGCCGACGAGATTCGCGATCGACTCAAGGCGGCGGGCATCGTCGTCACCGACACCGCCGACGGACCTCAGTGGGAGCTCGGCGACGGGAGCAACAAGTAATGGCAGGCAACTCCCAACGGCGCGGCGCGGTCCGCAAGGCGGGCACCAAGAAGGGGCCGACGACCGGTTCGGGCGGCGTGCGCAGGCGCGGGCTGGAGGCCAAGGGCGCCACCCCGCCGGCCAGCGCGCGACCGCACCACCCCGCCGGCAAGCGCGCGGCGGCTGCGGCCCGCAAGGATCAGGGGCGGCACAAGAAGACCGACGAGACCGAGGTCGTGCTGGGCCGCAACCCCGTCCTGGAGTGCCTGCGCGCCGGTGTGCCTGCCACGGCGCTGTGGGTGGTCCTCGGCACCGAGTCCGACGAGCGGCTTACCGAGTCGGTGCAGCGTGCTGCGGACAAGGGCATCGCCATCCTCGAGGTGCAGAAGCACGACCTCGACCGCATCAGCGCGAACGGGCTGCACCAGGGCATCGCCCTGCAGGTGCCGCCGTACGACTACGCCCATCCCGACGATCTGCTGCGGGCGGCCAGGGCCGATTCCACGCCGGCGCTTCTGGTGGCGTTGGACAACATCTCCGACCCCAGGAATCTCGGGGCAATCGTGCGGTCGGTGGCCGCGTTCGGCGGCCACGGTGTGCTGATTCCGCAGCGCCGCTCGGCGTCGGTGACGGCGGTCGCGTGGCGGACCAGCGCGGGTGCGGCGGCGCGACTGCGCGTCGGGCGCGCCACCAACCTCACCAGGACGCTGAAGAGCTGGGCCGACGAGGGTCTGCAGGTGGTGGGTCTCGACGCCGGTGGTGACACCCAGCTCGACGAGCTCGACGCCACCGTGCCGATGGTCGTGGTGGTGGGCTCCGAGGGCAAGGGACTCTCACGCTTGGTGCGGGAGAACTGCGACGCAATCGTCTCGATCCCGATGGCCGGGCCGACGGAATCCCTGAACGCCTCCGTCGCCGCCGGTGTGGTGCTGGCCGAGATCGCTAGGCAGCGGCGCTAGCCGTCTGCTTGGTCTCGGGCATGAACCGGGCGTAGAGCACCAGACCCACGGCCGCGATGGCGGCCAGCGTCCAAAACGCGATCGTGTAGCCCTCGGCGACGATGACGAAGCCCGCCACCGTCGCGCTGAGCGACGCGCCGAGGCCTTGCACGGTCGCGACGGCGCCCTGTGCGACGTTGAACCGCCCCGATCCGCGGGTGAGGTCGGCGATGACGATCGGGAACAGCGCTCCGAAGATGCCCGCGCCGATGCCGTCGAGGGCCTGCACGGCCAGCAGCCAGGCCGCGTTGTCCGACACGGTGTAGAGCAGGCCGCGCAGCGTGAGTACCGCGAACGCCACCAGGAAGATCGGTTTTCGGCCCCAGCCGTCGGCCTTGCGTCCCACGACGATCGCCACTGGCACCATCACCAGTTGGGCGGCCAGGATGCACAGCGCAACCAGAGACGTGGCGCTGTCCTTGCCGACCACGCGGGTCAGCAGTTGGCTCACCGAGGTGAGCATCGCCGCGTTGGCCAGATGGAACGTGAAGGCGATGATCGCGAAGATCAGCAGCGGACGGTTGGTCACCAGCGTCGTCCACGCGCCGACGGACGCGCCGCCGTCGTCGTCGGGGGTGAGGCCGCGGGCTAGGTCGTCGTCGATCTCGTCGCCGCGGATGCGCATGGTGGCCACGACGCTGAGCACGGCCAGCACACCCATCAGCCAGAACACCACGACCGGGCCCATCGACCAGGCCAGCAGCGCGGCGACGCCGGCGGCGGTGGCGTTGCCCGCGTGGTTGAAGGCCTCGTTGCGACCGACCCTTGGCGCGAACATCTTCGGGCCCATCAGGCCGAGGGTGACCGCGGCGATGGCCGGTGCGAAGACCGCCGCGGCGAGCGAGGCCACCGACTGGCTGACGGCGATCAGGGCGAAGCCACTGACGAAGGGCAGTACCACCGAGCTGACGGTGACTGCCAGGGCGGCGACGACGATGATCGCGCGCCGGTTCTTCACGCGGTCGATGAGAATCCCCGCCGGTGTTTGGGAGAGCAATCCGACGATGCCGGCGATCGTGATCACCGTTCCGACGGTCGCCTCGTTCCACCCGTGCTCGGGACCGCGCACCGCGAGGAGGTAGATCGCGAGATAGGGCCCCAGTCCGTCGCGGACGTCGGCGAGGAAGAAGTTGACGGCGTCCAGCGCGCGCAACGACTGGCGTGAGGGCATTTCGAGCAAACTACCGCACCCCGACCGATGCGGTCCGGTCCCATACCCGGCGTCCCGAACACGTCAGATTCGGCAGGCCATGGTCAGGTCCACGGGTCGGCGCGTTCGAACGCCGTCGGAAAGTGCAGTGCCACGCCGTCTTCGGCAGCGAGCCTGGACAGAGTTCGCATCGACGCGTCGAGGTCGTCGGCGGCATACGGCAGCGCCCGCAGCGGCTCGTGCAACGGCCGGAAGAAGTCGTCCCAGTGGATGACGACGACGCGGCGTGCGCCGACCGCGCGGACCGCCTCCTGCCAGTAGTCGACGACGTATCGTTCGGGTTGCAGGCCCAGTTGCCCGACGCCGAGGTAGACCACGTCGGCCCGCCTGCCGCGCAGCGCGCCGGGCACGAACCCGGCGCTGCCGACGACCAGCAGGCGTCGCCCGGACGGCCGATGGTGAATCAGCGTCGACCACGCTTCGCCGCATCGGTAAGCCGAGGCACGCACCGGCGGGACGACGGGTGCGTCGACGACGCCGGGGAAGCGGTCGGGCGGGCAGTGCGAACCCTCGACGAGTGTTACCTCGAACGCTCCCAACGAGATCGGCTCACCGGAGGTGGCGACGGTGAGTCGGTCGTCGGGCAGGCCCGCGCCGCGACCCAGGTGTGCCGCCGAGGTGCCGCCAACCAGCCTGCCCCCGGTGCGCTGGGCCACCACCGCGGAGTCCATGGCGTGGTCGAAGTGGGTGTGGACGGGGAGGACCGCCTCGAGGCGGTCGACGTTCAGGCGGGCCAGGCAGCCGTCGATCCGAGCCACCGACGGGGCGATGCTTCGGGTGCCCACCGCGAGAAGGCTTGGGCGGGAGAAGAATCCGTCGGTCATGAGGGCGGATTCGCCGTCGTCGACCAGCAGTGTGGTGACGCCGGCCCAGGTCACGGTCAGCGGCGAGGACGCGGTGGCGGGGGGTTGGTCGAAGAGCTCGCGGTAGGCGGCGAGGTCCGGCCTGCCGAGTTTGAGCCTCATCGGGTGAACGCTCGCAGGGTGACGCCGTCGGCGCCGAGACGGTCGCGCACGGCCGTCGCGCTCCGGACCGCACCGGGTGAATCACCGTGCACGCACACCGATTCGGCCGCGATCGCCACGGTCGACCCGTCGACGGCCTCGACCGTCCCGAGGCCCACCATCGACGACACCCGGGCCGCGATGGCGTCGGCGTCAGTGAGAACGGCGCCCGGCTCGCGCCGGGAGACCAGGGTGCCGTCGGGCTGGTAGGCGCGGTCGGCGAAGGCCTCGGAGACGGTTCGCAGGCCCAGAGCGTCGGCGGCGGCGAAGAACGCCGAACCGGTCAGGCCGAGTACGGGCAGGCCCGGGTCGACGGCGTGCACGGCCGCGGCGACGGCGACCGCTTGGCCCTCGTCGCCGACGATCGTGTTGTACAGCGCCCCATGGGGTTTCACGTAGCTGACGCTGGACCCGGCGGCGGTGGCCAGGGCCTGCAGGGCGCCAATCTGGTAGATCACGTCGGCGGTGAGGTCCTCGGCGGTCACGTCGACGTAGCGTCTGCCGAACCCGGCGAGGTCGCGGTAGGCGACTTGTGCGCCGATCCGCACGCCGCGTCGGGCCGCGGCGCGGCACACCCGCAGCAAGCCGGCCGGATCACCGGCGTGGAATCCGCACGCCACGTTGGCACTGGTGACGACCTCGAGCATGGCGTCGTCGTCACCGAGTGTCCACACCCCGAAGCCTTCGCCGAGGTCGGCGTTGAGGTCGACGGTCACGGTGGACACGTCGTCGAGCCTACGGCGGGTGCCGTGGATCCCCAGCCGTTCTCGGCGACGAATTCACCGAGCGGGCGCGCGTGCGTCCAGTCGTCGATCTCGAGTGCGGGCCGGTCGGGAAAATCTGGGACGGGACCCAGGCACAGGATGGCGACCGGTTGGGCGTCGTCGGGCATGGCGAGCAGCGCGCCGAGGCGGTCCGGGTCGAAGATCGACACCCACCCCATGCCGAGGCCCTCTGCGCGGGCGGCCAGCCACAGGTTCTGGATGGCGCATGACACCGAGGCAAGGTCCATGTGTGGCAGGGTGCGGCGGCCGAAGACGTGCCCGTCCCGCCCGTCCCGAAGTGCGACGACCAGCAACTCGGCGCAGTCCAGCACGCCCTCGACCTTCAGGCGCAGGAACTCCTCACCCCGGGGCCCCAGCGCCGCCGCGGTGCGCCCCCGTTCGTCGGAGACGAGGTCGTGGATCCGGTGCCGCAGGGCGGTGTCGGTGATGCGAATGAATCGCCACGGCTGCATCAATCCGACGCTTGGCGCGGCGTGGGCCGCGGCCAGCAACCGAGCCAGGACGTCCTCTGGAACCTCACCCGGGACGAAGCGCCGCATGTCGCGCCGCTCGGCGATGACCCGGTACACGGCCCGTCTCTCCGTCGCGCTGAACGCGTGCTGCTCGGCCACGCCGGTCAGCGTACGTTCAAGCGGGTGAGATCCGAGGTACTGGTCACGGCAAGCGAACTCGACGAACTGATCGCCTCCGGCACACCGCCGAGGATCCTGGACGTGCGGTGGCGGCTGGACGCACCCGACGGCCGGGCGGCCTACGAGTCGGGCCACGTCCCCGGCGCGGTGTACGTCGCCCTGGACGACGAGTTGAGCGATCACGGCGTCACGGGCCGGGGTAGACACCCACTGCCGTCGGGCGCCGCACTGCAGGCCGCGGCGCGGCGGTGGGGCATCCGGGACGGCGGCGCGGTGGTGGTCTACGACGACTGGAACCGGGCGGGGTCGGCGCGGGCCTGGTGGGTGCTGAAGGCGGCGGGCTTGGCCGACGTGCGCATCCTCGACGGAGGCCTACCCGCGTGGACGGGACCGCTGGAGACCGGAGTCGTGCGCCCGGAGCCGGGTGACGTCGTCCTGGCCCATCACGATCTCTACGCAGGCGCGCTGCCGACCCTGAGCGCTGACGACGCCGCGGCCCTCGGCTCCCGGTTGGCCGACGCGCGGGCGCCGGAGCGCTTCCGGGGCGAGGTCGAGCCGGTGGACCCCGTCGCCGGTCACATCCCCGGTGCCGTCAACGTGCCGAGTACGTCGTTGCTCGACGCCGACGGCCGGTTCCGCCCGACGACGGAGTTGGCCGACGCGCTTGGCGCCACGGCGGGGGCGTATTGCGGGTCGGGCGTCACCGCCGCGGTGACGGTCGCGGCGCTGGCGGTCGTCGGGGTGGACGCGGCGCTGTTCCCTGGATCGTGGTCGCAGTGGTCGGGAGAACCGGCGCGCCCGGTCGCTACGGGCGGCTGACGCGACGGCGGCTGCCGATCGCCCAGCAGGCCAGGAAGATTGCGAACGAGATCGTGGTCACGAACACCGAGACGGGCACCCCGGGGGCCAGGGAGAGCAGGATGCCCCCGACCGCGGAGATCTCGGCGAACACCACGGAGGCGACGATGGCCGCCGGCGGTGAGGTGAAGATGCGGGCCGCCGCAGCGGCGGGGGTGATGAGCAGAGACATCACGAGAAGGGCGCCGACGATCTGCACGCCCTGGGCGGCCGCGACGCCGACCAGCGCGGCGAAGACGATGCCTAGTGCGCGCACGGGTACGCCGCGGCCCGCCGCCACCTCGGGGTCGACGGTCGCGAACAGCAGCGGGCGGTAGCTCACCGCGAGGACGGCCGCCACCAGGACGGTGATCACGCTCAGAAGCGCCAGACCCGAGTAGCCGACGCCGACGATCTGTCCCGTCAGCAGGGCGAAGCTGGTTCCCGTGCGCCCCGGGTAGAGGTGGATGAAGAGCACCGCAAGGCCAAGGCCGAAGGCGAGCACGACGCCGATCGCGGAATCCCGCTCGCGGGTCCGTTGTCCGAGGAAGCCGAACAGCACTGCGGCCAAGGCACTTCCGACGAGCGCGCCGAGGCCGACGTTGAGCCCGGTGAGCAAGGCGAACGACGCACCGGTCAGGGACAGTTCGCTGGAGCCGTGCACGGCGAAGGACATCTGCCGCATGACGATGAACGGTCCGATCGCACCGGCCAGCAGCGCCAGCAGGGCCGCCGCGAGCAGCGCTTGCTGCACGAAGTCGCGCCGCAACAGGTCCACGGTGACGTCGAAGGCGAACAGCTGCGAGAGCAGTTCGGTCAGCCGGTCAGTCATGGTGATGTCCGCTCGCGTGCTCCGAGTTGTCGTGCGGGGTCTCGCAGTGCTCGCCCACGACGACGTACTGCTCGCCGATCTTCACGACCTGGACGTCGGCGCGGTAGAGCTCGGAGAGGGTCTCCGACGTCATCACCTCGGCGACGGTGCCGACGCGGAAGCGACCGTCGACCAGATAGAGCACCCGGTCGACGTAGGGCAGCACGGGGTTGACCTCGTGGGTGACGAACAGGACCGCGGTCCCGGCCTCGCGGCGCCGCTGGTCGATGAGCGCGGAGATCAGCCGGGCGTTGGCCGGATCGAGGTTGAGCAGTGGCTCGTCGCACAGCAGCAGGGCGGGGTCGGTGGCCAGGGACTGGGCGATGCGCACGCGCTGGAGTTCACCGCCCGACATCACCCCGACCGGCAGATCCCCGAGGTGAACGCCGTCGACCTGCTGCAGTGCGGTGGCGACGACGTCCCTCTTGGCGGCGCGCTGGCGGGGTCCGGTCAGGCCCCACCGGTGGCCGTCGTAGCCGAGGCCCACCAGATCGCGTCCGCGCAGCGTCAGGTTGCCGTCCATCGAACGATGTTGTGGCACATAGCCAATTCGTCCGGTGACGGTGGCGGTGCCGCCGCTGAGCGGCATCTGTCCGAGAAGCACCTTCAACAGAGAGGTCTTGCCCGTGCCGTTGGGGCCGAGGACCGCGATGAACTCACCGGCCCGCACGTCGAGGGTCAGGCCGGCCCACAGCACGCGGTCGCCGAACGCGAGGTGGGCGTCGGCCAGCTCGACGACCGTCATCCCGCCACGGCCGGGGCGCGGTCCAATTGGTCGGCGAACTCCGCGGCGGTACGCCGCTGCCAGCCGAGGTAGTCCAGGCCGTCCTGCAGCGTCTCGTCGACGGTGATGACGGGGACGCCCGACGTACGGGCGGCGTCTTGGATCTGGTTGGTCACGGGTGTCTCGGTCTGCCGGTTGAGCACCACTGCCGACACCCGATGCGCGGTGATCAGGTCGAGCATCGCGGCGACGTCGGCGGGCGCGGGGTCGTCCCCCTCCTCCACGGCGCTGGCGAAGGATGCGGGGGTGCGGTCGGCGATGCCGGCGGTGGCCAGCATGTAGTGCGCGACGGGTTCGGTCGCGACGACGGCGACGCCGGGGTGCTTACGCCCGATCGCGCGCTCGGACTCGGCGATCGCGTCCGCCTGGGCACCGAAGGAGGCCGCGTTGGCGCGGTAGGTGCTCGCGTTGGCGGGGTCGTCGGTCGCGAGGTGGTCGGCGATGCTCGCCGCCACGGCCTTGGCCGTCGCGAGGTCGTAGAACACGTGCTCGTTGGCGGGTTGGCCGTCGGATGGCTTCGCGGTCAGCGAGTAGGCGTCGACGGTGGTGACGTCCGGGTGGGCGAGCAGCACGTCATCGGCCCATTGGTCGTAGTGGCCGCCGTTGTAGACGACCAGGGTGGCATCGGCCATGGCGGCGGCGTCCGACGCGGTGGCCTCGTAGGAGTGCGGGTCGGCCGAGGCGCTGGTCAGGATGGAATGAACCGTTGCATGGTCGCCCGCCACCGCGGTGGCGATGCTGCCCCACACGTCGGTGGAGGCGACGACGGTCGGGTGGCTCTTGTCGCCAGTGGCGGGACTTCCGCACGCCGATGCGCCGAGCACGGTCACGGCAACGGCGACGGCGACGGCCAGCGGCAACGTGGATCGGACGAGGTGGCGACGACGCACGCGTGAACTCCCTGTACAAATGAAAATCGTTTCCAAAATGTTAGGGCATGGGCCGCTCCTCGGGCAAAGGCACCGCACATGGGGTCGACGAACCCAGAACCATAGGGGAATCCCCGATGCGACCACGGGCCGTCGGGGACGATCATCGTGACAGACGACGTCGTAAGGACAACGTCGGGCGCGAAGCGGCGAGGGGCATCGGCGGTGAGCAAGGTGAAACGCCTCCGGTGCGCGGGGGCCCTCGCGGCCGCCGTCGGATTCGGCTCGGTCGCGATGATCCACCCGGGCATCGCGCTGGCCGATCCGTCGGCCGACCCGGGCGGCGCGTCGCAGGTCGAGAGTCCGGGATCGGGGGACCCGGGCTCGAAGACGGGGTCCGAGGTGGTGTCGTCTGGGGGGTCGGCACCACCTATGGGGGCGGGCTCCGTCGTTGCCGGGTCGGGGTCTGACGTGTCGTCGGGCCCCGGCCAGGCCTCCGGGTCGACGACGTCGTCGTTCGACCCGGCGCCCGGGGTCTCCATTCAGAGTTCGGGCGGCGCGCTGACCTCCGTCCTCTACGGCACCGATCCCGGTCACCCCGAGGCGACGACGGTGGGCGATTCGTCGGCGGGGGGTTCGTCCACGGCGTCGACCTCCAGTGCGTCGACCTCCAGTGCGTCGACCTCCACCGCGACGACGACGTCGGCCCCGGCCACGACGACCCCGGTCGCCGCCCAGTCGGTCTCGGCGGTCGAGCCCGTCGAGCCGGCGGTAGCCGTCACCGAGACCCGCGTCGCCGCGCGAGGTGTGGCGGCACCGTCGGGGGACGTGGTCCGCGCCGGAATCGTCGACGACGTGCTCGCGTCGACGTCGTCGACGCCTGCCCGCACGACGATCTCGCTCCTGGCGGCTGCCAACGGAACGCCGTCGGGCGCCGGTGACCATTCGTCGACCGTAGGCGGCGCCGCCGAACCGGTCCTCGTCGCCGCCCGACCGCCGGCCGCGACGCCCACCGACGACGGGCCTGCGCCCGAACCGGTGGCGACCTTCACCGGCATCCTCGCCGCGGCCTTGGCGCCGTTGGTGGTCCCGGTGCCCGGCAGCCCGGTCGACGCCCCCACGCTTTGGGTGGTCCTCGCGTGGGTGCGGCGCCAATCCGAGGGTGTCCCCGTGGGACGAGGACGGTCCCCGGTCGCGGCGCCCAGGCAGACCGAGATGGTGCTTGCCGACCCGGCAGCTCCCCGGGCGGTGGTCGACGGGGTCGACCGGACGACGGGGCGCGTGCAGGGGCACGTCGACCTCGGCGGCTCCGAGCCGGACGGCTCGCCGACCCATGCGTTGGTCGGCCATCTGGACCCGCGGGTGGGCGCCGCCACCGTCGACCCCGACTCCGGGCAGTGGACCTTCACCCCCACCCCCGCCGCCCGCCTGGCGACGCATCTGCAGCTGGGCGCCGGCGTCGTGACGTTCGCCGTCGGCACGTCCGACGGTCGGACGGTCGACGTCGAGGCCCCCGTCGACCCGGCTGAAGCCGTCGTGACCGGGACCATCGACGTCGGCTCGGGCCTGACCTACGGCATGGCGGTCATCGGGGACCGGCTCTACGTCCTCAACGGTTCCGACGACGCCGCGGGCAACGGCTCGGTGAAGGTGGTCGACGCGCCGACCAGATCGGTCGTGGGTTCGGTCGAGGTTGGCGGCATGCCCTTCGCGATGGCGGCCAGTGGCCGAATGCTCTACGTCGGCAACGCCGACGACGGCACGGTGTCGGTGATCGACTCGCGGACCAACGCCGTCGTCGACGTCGTGCACGTGGGGGCCAACCCGTTCGGCCTCGAGGCCACCGCCGACCACCTCTACGTGGCCGATCTCGCGGGCACGGTGTCGGTAATCGACTTGGCCGACAACACCGAACTGGTCCGCATCCCCGTCGGCGGCGACCCCTTCGCACTGGCCGCCACGGCCGACCGCGTCTACGTCACCAACTACGGCGGCGGCACCGTCGCGGTGCTCGACTCGACCACCAACACGGCCGAGGGCGCCGAGACGGCCGGCTACCCGTACTACGCCGCCGTCGTCGGCAAGCGGCTGTACGTCGTCAACGTGGCCACCAACGCACTCACCGTCGTCGACCGGTCCACCACCACCGCGGTCGACGTCGACCCCAAGACCCGTGCCCTGGACGCGATCCCACCGGATGCAGCGCCGGTCGACATGGTCGTGCGTGGTGATCGCTTGTACCTGAGCAACATTCACTGCGGCACCGTCACCGTCGTCGACGTCGCCACCAACCGAACCGTCGAGAACGTCGGGGTCGGCATTCAGCCCGGACTGATCGCCGCGAGCCGCGACGGCCGTACCGTCTACGTCTCCGACGTCATGGGCGGCACCGTGCGAGTCATTACCAGCGTGCGCCACGCAGCCCAGTCGACGGTGTGAACTGCGCCGAATCCGCTAGCGTCATACTCCATGTCCAGAGGACCAGCGCCACGCCGGCGCGCAACCCTGGCGTCGCTGGCCGCCGAATTGAAGGTCTCGCGCACCACCATCTCCAATGCCTACAACCGGCCGGATCAGCTCTCCGCCGACCTCCGCGAGCGCGTGCTGGCCACGGCCAAGCAGCTGGGCTACGCCGGACCCGATCCCGTCGCCCGATCGCTAAGGACCCGCCGGGCGGGCGCCGTCGGCCTGATCCTCACCGAGCCGCTCAACTACTCGTTCCGGGACCCGGCGGCCTTGGACTTCGTGGCGGGGCTGGCCGAATCGTGTGAGGCGGTCGGACAGGGACTCCTGCTGGTCGCCGCAGGCCCCAACCGCAGCGTGAGTGACGGCACCGCCGCCGTGCTGTCCGCAGGCGTCGACGGGTTCGTCGTCTACTCGGCCTCAGACGACGACCCCTATCTGCAGGTGCTCGCCCAGCGAGCGCTCCCAATCGTGGTCGTCGACCAACCTCGCGACGTCCCGGACGCGTCGAGCATCGGCATCGACGACCGGGCCGCGATGCGCGGCGTGGCCGAGCACGTGATCGGACTCGGCCACCGCCACATCGGCGTGTTGACGATGCGCCTGGGACGCGAATGGCCGCACGGTGACGCCCAGGCTGCCGAGGCCGACGTCCAGCGGATGGACAACCCGCACTTCTACGTTCAGCGGGAACGCATCCGCGGAACGCTCGAGGCGATGGAAGCCCATGGCCTGCAGCCTGATTCGTTGACCGTCGTGGAGAGCCGCGAACACCTGCCCACCTCGGGCGGCGCGGCGGCCGAGGTCGCGTTGGAGATCAACCCGCGCATCACCGCGCTGATGTGCACCACCGACGTCCTGGCGCTCTCGGCGATGGACTATCTGCGGGGGCGGGGCATCTACGTGCCGGGGCAGATGACCGTCACCGGATTCGACGGCGTGCCAGACGCCTTGGCGCGCGGGCTGGTGACGGTCAAGCAACCGAGCGTCGAGAAGGGCCGCCGGGCAGGGGAATTGCTGCACACCCCGCCGCGATCGGGGCTCCCCGTCGTGGAGATCCTCGACACCGAGTTGGTGCGCGGCCGTACCTCGGGCCCGCCGGCCTAGCCTCGCCGACGCTCGAGCAGGTGGTGCAGCGACTCCGCGACGTCCTGGGGCGAGTCGACCCGGTAGGCGGCCAGCGTCTCGCCGGGGCCCACCTTCACGCCGACGTCGTCCCCGACCATCCGCCGGAACGCCTTCTCGTCGGTCACGTCGTCGCCGAAGAACACCGCAACCGTGGCGTCGGTCTGCGCGCGAATGACGTCGACCGCCTCACCCTTGTCGGTGGTGATGACGGCGAATTCGAGCACGTCCTTGCCCGCGGTGATCTCGACGCCCGAGGCGACGCCCACCGCGCGGGCCGCGTCCAGCACCGCCTCACCGTCGGAGGGCGAGGCGTTGCGGACGTGGATCGCCACGCTGGCGGGTTTGGGCTCGACCGTCACACCGGTGCGGTCCGCGGCAATCGCCTCGAGTTCGGAGGTGATGTTCGCCAGCAGCGCCTCGTCGACCTCCAGGGCGAAGCCGCTGTCGAATTCCGCGCCGTGGCTGCCGACGAGGTGGACGCTCGACGGCATGCCGGAGTACGCCCGCAAGGTGGCCAGCGCGCGCCCGGACACCAGGGCGACGTCAGTGGACGGCAGCTCGGCCAAGGCGCGCAGCGCGTCGGCGGCGCGGGGCAGCGGGCGAGCCGTGGCGGGATCGTCGACGAGGGGCGCGAGGGTGCCGTCGAAGTCGGAGGCGACGAGCAGCCGCGCGGCGCCCGCGGCGACGTCGAGGGCGCGGACGAGGTCTGCCGGTAGGTCACCCACGGGTCAGATCTTAGGGTGCTCCCCGTCGCCGATGAGCAGTCGCACCGCGAGATCCAGACGCTTGCTGACGTCGGTGGCCGAGGCGCGTCGAGTCAGCCACGCCAGCAGGTTGGACAGCCACACGTCGGAGATGACGCGGGCGATGTGGAACTGGTCTTCGGTGGGCTCGCCGTCGCTCATGGCGCGGGCGAACATCGAGTCCATCAGCTTGCCGACGTGATCGACCTCACCCGCGGCCGAGGCGTCGGCGAAGACGAATGCCCGCGTCATGGCCTCGGTGAGCAAGGGGTTGCGCTGCATGGAGCGGTTGAGCTTTCCGACCATGATGTTGAGTCGCTGATACGGGGTTCCGCCCGTCAGGGACGCCCGATCGGTCTTGGCGTCGATGCGTTCGAACTCCCGGCCCAGTGCGGACACCAGCAGGTGCACCTTGGAGGGGAAGTACCGGTAGAGGGTTCCGACGGCGACGTCGGCGCGCTCGGCGACCGCACGCATCTGAACTGCCTCGTAGCCGCCCTTGGACGCGATGGCGAGGGTGGCGTCGAGGATGCGCTTGCGCCGCTCGCGCTGCGCTTCGGAGCCAAGTTCGGACTCGGCCAGGACGGCCACCTTGGTCACCTGGCGGGGACCGGTCGACGACGACGCCCCTTGCCCCGGGCTGGTTGGTGCTCGATCGCTTGCTGGCACGGATGAACCGGACATGCGGTTGGCATCTCCTTCGTAGGACGCATTAGGTGAAAACGATACGCACGCGAACCAGGAATGTCCCACCTCCGTGCCCCCGGGTCACCGACCTGTCCTGCAGTGTTGCCAGTCGACTTGACGTTCGAACAGTGTCACCATTAGAACACGTTCTAGTGAGAAGCATCGTCTTCTCTCCGAGACCCAGGAGGGCCCGACGATGGCTTCGACAGGTTCGGTGTCCACCAGCATCACCGACGAGCAGTTTGCCGTGCGGGACCTCGTCCGGGACTGGGCGACCTCTGCCGGCGCCGTCGCGGCGGTGCGCGGCGTCGAGGCGGGCGACCCCGACGCGTGGCGGCCGGTGTACGACGGCTTCGCCGCGCTCGGCACGTTCGGGGTGGCCGTGCCCGACGAGCTGGGCGGTGCGGACGGCAGCGTCGAGGACCTGTGTCTGATGGTCGACGAGGCCGCCGCGGCCCTCGTGCCAGGCCCGGTCGCGACCACGGCCCTGGCCACCCTGGTGATCACCGACGAGAAACTCCTCGACGCGCTCATCTCCGGGCAGCGCACCGCCGGGGTGGCCCTGGGTGCCGACATCGCCTTCGACGGTGCGACGGTCACCGGCTCGGCGAAGTACGTCCTGGGTGCGGTGGTGGACGGGCTGCTGGTGCTGCCGACCCACGACGGCTGGGTGCACGTCGACGCGACCGCCGCCGGGGTGACGGTGGAACCGCTGCAGGCCACCGACTTCTCCCGCCCGCTGGCCCGCGTCGAGCTGACCTCGGCCCCGGCCACCAGGATCGACCTGCCGCACCAGCGGGTCGTCGACCTGACCGCGACCCTGCTGGCCGCCGAGGCCGCCGGGCTGGCGCGGTGGTGCCTGGAGGAGGCCACCGAGTACGCGAAGGTGCGCGAGCAGTTCGGCAAGCCGATCGGCAGCTTCCAGGCGGTCAAGCACATGTGCGCCGAGATGCTCTTGCGCGCACAACAGATCGCCGTCGCCGCCGCCGACGCCGCGAGTGCGGCACCCGAGGGGGACGCCGACCAGCTGTCGATCGCCGCCGCCGTAGCCTCGGCGATCGGCATCGAGGCCGAGAAGGTCAACGCCCGCGACTGCATTCAGGTGCTCGGCGGCATCGGCATCACCTGGGAGCACGACGCGCATCTCTACATGCGGCGCGCCTACGCCAACGCCCAGTTCCTCGGCGGCCGGTCGTCGTGGCTGCGGCGGTGCGCCCGGTTGACGCGCGACGGGGTGCGGCGTCGGCTGCACGTCGACGTCACCGAGGGTGAGGACATCCGGGCCGAGGTGGCCGACACCGCGGCAGGCATCGCGGCGCTGCCGGAGGAGAAGCGTCAGGCCGCGCTGGCCGAGGCAGGCCTGATGGCACCGCACTGGCCCGAGCCCTTCGGGCGCGGCGCCTCACCAGCGCAGCAGTTGGTCATCGACCAGGAACTGGAGGCGGCGGGCGTGGTGCGGCCCGACATCTCGATCGGATGGTGGGCGGCGCCGACCATCCTGGGGCACGGCAGCCACGAGCAGATCGAGCGGTTCATCCCCGGCACGCTCGACGGCGACGTCTACTGGTGCCAGCTGTTCAGCGAGCCGGGCGCCGGATCGGACCTGGCGGCGTTGCGTACCAAGGCAATTCGAACCGATGGTGCGCACCCGAGAAGCGATGGACGGCCAGGCTGGTTGCTCACCGGTCAGAAGGTGTGGACGTCGAACGCGCACCGCGCCGACTGGGGCATCTGCCTGGCCAGGACGAACCCGGACGTCCCGAAGCACAAGGGCATCACGTACTTCCTGGTGGACATGAAGTCGCCGGGCATCGACATCCGGCCGCTGCGCGAGATCACCGGTGAGGCCCTCTTCAACGAGGTCTTCTTCGACGACCTCTTCGTGCCCGACGAGATGGTGGTCGGCCCGGTGGACGGCGGCTGGCCCTTGGCTCGCACCACGCTGGCCAACGAACGGGTGGCCATCGCCACCGGTGGCGCGCTCGACCGCGGGATGGAGCACCTCCTCGACGTGCTCGACGACGACCTCGACCCCGCCGAGGCCGATCGCCTCGGAGTGCTGATCGTGGCGGCTCAGGTCGGCGCGCTGCTGGATGCGTTGATCGCGCAGATGGCGGTCGGCGGTCACGACCCGGGTGCCGCGTCGAGTGTGCGCAAGCTGATCGGGGTGCGGTACCGCCAGAACCTCGCCGAGGCGATCATGGACTCCCGCGACGGCGCGGGCATCGTTGACTCGCCCGACGTGCGCTACTTCCTCAACACGCGGTGCCTGTCGATTGCCGGTGGCACCGAACAGATCCTGTTGAATCTCGCCGGTGAGCGGCTGCTGGGGTTGCCGCGTTGACCCGTCAGGTGCGCACGGGACGGCGGTAGGTCAGCTTGTCGATGTCGCGGCCGTATTCGTCGACCGCCGTGACGTCCATCTCGCTCATCAGCGTTCCCGGTCGCACGTCGACGCGGACGAAGGCGTAGTTGGCGAAGCGCACGCGCGACCACGCCACCGCCTCGGTGGTCTTGGCCCCCGATGCCGCGTCCCACACGTAGCTGTTGGGGACGAACGTGTCGGATAGCTCACTGCCGCGGTAACTTTCGCGCTCACCGTCCTGGAAGGAGTAGCGCGGACGCCCGCCGCTGCCGACGGTGTAGTACACCGTGCCGTCGGTGTCCGGGTAGACCGTTCCGTTGTCGGGCGCCACCGTGGTTGGAGCGCCGGCCCGGATCGGGTCGGTGCGTTCGAAGACGTGGTTGTGGCCCTGTAGGACGAGGTCGACCCGATGGCGGTCGAACAGCTCGGTCCACGCCGCGCGGACGCCGCCGTCGCTGGCGTGTTGCTTGGTGGTCGAGTACGCGCAATGGTGGAAGAAGCAGACGATGAAGTCGACGTTCGGGTTGGCCCGGTGCGCAGCCAACGTGCGTTCCACCCAACGGTTTTGGCTTCCGCCGGAGTAGCCGGTGTTGGCGCGGATCTCGTAGCTGACGTCGTTGGCGTCCAGGGAGAGCACCGCGACGTTGCCGTAGGTGAACGAGTACGCCGACGGGCAGGCCGCGGGCCCGTTGCCGGGGAAGTCCAACCGCGCCAGGTGGCCGCCGTAGCCGTGGTCGGAGTACGCGGCCTCCATGTCGTGGTTCCCGGTGGCGAACATCCACGGCGTAGTCGACGCACTGGCCTCGATGGAGCCCAGGTAGACGTCCCAAACGAAGGGGTTGTACTTGTCGAAGCCCTTGGGCGGGTCGGACTTCGTGGGCACGAACGTCGGCTTCAGCCCGGCGCCGCTGGGATCGGCATAGGCGATGTCGCCCGCGAGGACGTGAAAGTCGGGGCTCGACGCGATGATCTGGTTCAGGAGGTTGGCGGTGTGCGGCGCGGACGGGTCGTCGTCGCTCGCGTAGTAGGCGTCGTCGTACAGCCCGGGCGGCAGGCCAGGGGGCAGCACCGGGGTGTCGTCGGTGCCCTGGTCGCCGATCATCGTGAAGCGGAACGGCGCCAATGCGTTTCGTGCCGTCGGCATCGCCGTGGACGTCGAGCGGACGTCACCGACGAAGCCGTCGTCGGTGCGCCAGCGATAGAAGTGCGATGCGCGACCCGCGAGGCCGTCGACGGGAACGTGGGCGTAGAACTGCTCTGCGGCCAGCACACCGCCGCGGCTGTCGGGAATCTGGGTCACCAGGTTGCGCACTTCGGCCTGGGTGGTCGCCCCGAGGTCCGCCGTTGGCCCGTGGTCGACGAAGATCTTCTGGCCCTTGGGATTTCGCGAGAGCTGGGCGGCGAAGCGCAACTGACTCGAGGCGTCGGCACCGTAACCCACGCGTCGGTTGGCGACCGTCAACGGCGCCTCTCGTGCGTAGGCCCGCGCGCCGAAGGGGGAGATGCCGACGGCGCCGATGGCCGCCGCGGCGGCCGATCCGACGAGGAAGTTTCGGCGGGACACCGGGTGGCGACGCAGGTAGCCGCGATGCCACTCGTACTGCTCGGCCATCGTCATGCGCGAGGCGAGCTCGCGGGGGAGACCGGTGTCGGGGACGTCACCGTCGGGGTTCAGGCGTTCGGCATCCACCACTTCGATGGTGTCGCACCCGTGTCCGTTGCGCGCGCCGTACGGGGAAACCGGGGGCGAAGCGTGGGTGAACGTCTGGTCATCGCTTCGTAATGACTTCTCGGGGACGAGGCCTGGCGCCTCGGCCGACGCGGAGGACACTGGTGAGATGGCGAATCGCACGAGGTTGACCCTCGGTAGTGGTCTCGGGGTGCTCGGGGTGGCGGCCGCGTTGTTCATCGGGGTGCAGTCCGGCGCCATCACCGCCCCTGCCGTACTCGCGGGCATGGGAACCGCGGCACCCGTCGTCGTCCCCGACCCGACGGTCGACGAACCACGGGCGGCGCCCGGCACCTCGGAGACCGCGGTGCTCGCCGGGGGCTGCTTCTGGGGCGTCCAGGGGGTCTTCCAACACGTCGAGGGCGTGACGATGGCCGAGTCGGGCTACGCGGGCGGGCAGCAGTCGACCGCCGACTACGAGACCGTGAGTACCGGCACCACCGGGCACGCCGAATCCGTGCGCATCACCTACGACCCGGCCCAGGTGACCTTCGGTCAGCTGCTGCGGATCTACTTCTCGGTGGTGACGGACCCGACGCAACTCGACCGGCAGGGGCCGGACGAGGGCACGCAGTACCGGTCGGCGATCTTCGCCCAGAACGCGACTCAGCAGCGCGTCGCCGACGCCTATCTCGCGCAGCTGTCGGCGGCAAAGGTGTTCGACCGGCCGATCGTCACGAAGGTCGAGCCCGACACGGGGTTCTTCCCCGCCGAGCAATACCACCAGGACTATCTGAACTCGCATCCGACGAGTGCCTACATCATGGCCAACGACATGCCGAAGGTCGACGCGCTGAGGAATCTGTTCGCATCGGAGTACCGGGCGCAGCCGGTTCTCGTCGGCGACCTCGGTTGAGGATCAGGAGTACGTGGTCTGCGCGCACGCCGTGGGCGTGGTCAGGTTGATGCCGCCGTACACCACCTGGATGTAGGCGCACGCGATGAATCCGGCGTCGGTGTTGGGTTGCCCGGTCTCGAACTGGACGGTGCGGGCGTCGCCGCGCATGACGGGCGGGTTGCCCGCAAAGTAGACCGTGGCGAACTCGGTGTCGCTGATCGACTTGAACATCCGGGTGTTGGCGGCGTCGAAGTCCGCGTCCATGTAGACCATCCGGTTCGTCGACCGGATGGTGGTGTTCTGCTTGCCGTAGAAGTCCGACGGGAATCCGGTGGTGCCGTCGGGGGTGAGAACGTCGGCCAGGGTGTCGAAGTAGCACCTGTTCTCGGCCTTGACGCAGTTGGCCGTGACGTGGATCTGCACCGTGTGGGTGTCGTCGATGGCGATGCCACGGGTGGCGGTGTTCGTCGCGGCGGCGGACTGCGCCGTCGGGCACAGGACGCCGAGTGCGAGCATGGTCGCTGACATCGCCGCGAGAGTTCCAGCCCTGCGCATCACGTTGCTCCTCTGCGGTCCAGCGAATGTTAGCCCGCAGGTCATTCGTCGTAGGTGACTTCCACCGAATCGGATGCCGGTTTGGCTTGGCAGGCCAGGATCAGCCCCTCGGCGAGGTCGGAGGCCTCCAGCACGTCGTTGACCTCCATGTGCACCTCGCCGCTCTTGACGAGGACGGCGCATGCGCCGCAATGGCCTTCGCGGCACGAGAAGGGCGCGTCGAGGCCCTTGTCCAGCAAGACGTCGAGCAGCTTGGCGTTGCGGGGCCACCGGATGTCCTGGGTCTCTCCGTCGAGGGTGACCACCGCAGTCGCCGGAGCGTCGTCGCCCTCGTCCTCGTCGATCACGACCGCGGCGAAGGGGTCGGACTCCAGAGACTTGAACACCTCTAGGTGGACCCGCTCGGGGGCCGCACCGGCGACGCCGAGCGCCTCCTGGGCGGCCACCATGAACGGGCCCGGCCCGCAGATGAACGTCTCGCGGTCGACGTAGGGGGCGACCAGGTTGACCAGGGCGGCGGCACTGGGCAGCCCTTGGACCGATTCGATCCAATGCACCGCGGTGAAGCGGTCGGGGTACTTGGTGGCCAATTCGCGCAGGGCGCCGGCGAAGATCACCGACTTCTCGTCACGGTTCGCGTAGACCAGCGTGACCTTGCCGGACCCCTCCGACAGTGCCGACTTGAGGATGGCCATCATCGGCGTCACGCCGCTGCCGGCCGCCAGCAGCAGGAAGTCCGTGTCGAGTGTGGCGGGCACGAAGGTGCCCGACGGCGCGAGCACGTGCATCCGCATTCCGGGGTGCGCGTTGTCGCACAGCCAGTTCGACGCGTAGCCCCCTGCGGTGCGCTTGACGGTGACGGTCAGCGCTTCGTCGCCGAACGGCGAGCTGCACAGCGAGTAGCAGCGGGCGACGGATCCGGTGCGGTCACTCGGCACCCGCAGGGTGAGGAACTGACCCGGTTGGTGACGGAGTCGTTCGGCGGGAATCTGCGACCCGTCGGGCACGTCGAAGACGAGCGACCGCGCATCGGCGGTTTCCTCGACGACGTCGGCCAGTTGCAGCTCGAGCACGTGGGTGCCGAGCGGCTCGTCCGTCACGGTCGGTCCTCCATCAGTCGGTGAAAACTAGAACATGTTACAAAAACGTACTTCCGCAGGTCTAGCCATCGTAGGTGCGACTTGCTCGACACAAATCGTAACGTGTTCTAATCTTGAGGAAGTCCGTGATCCACACCTCGATGCCCGGAGGCAACCAGTGACGTCTATTGAACAACGCGACGTGCAATCGGTCCTAGACGGCATCGACGATTTGTTGCCGCTGATCGCCAAGCGCGCCCAAGCCGCCGAGGACCTGCGACGCATCCCCGACGAGACCATCGAAGACCTCGACAGGGCCGGATTCTTCAAGCTCCTGCAGCCCGAGCAGTGGGGTGGTCTGCAGTGCGACCCCACCTCGTTCTACGAGGCGGTTCGCCGGCTCGGCAGCGCGTGCGGTTCGACCGGCTGGGTGAGCTCCATCATCGGCGTGCACAACTGGCACCTCGCCCTGTTCGACCAGCAAGCCCAAGAGGAGGTCTGGGGGGAGGACTCCTCGGTCCGCATCTCCTCGTCCTACGCACCGATGGGCGCGGGCACCGTCGTCGACGGCGGCTACCTG
The DNA here is from genome assembly GCF_025823185.1 of Mycobacterium yunnanensis. GTDB lineage: Bacteria > Actinomycetota > Actinomycetes > Mycobacteriales > Mycobacteriaceae > Mycobacterium > Mycobacterium yunnanensis. Next base: position 15,217 of record NZ_JACKVK010000009.1, on the reverse strand, counting down.
GTCAGCGGTGCGTGGCAGTGGTCGAGCGGGTGTGACCACGCGACGTGGGCGTTCCTCGGTGGGCCGGTCATCAAGGACGGCCGCCCGGTCGACTTCGGCAGCTTCCTCATCCCCAGGTCGGACTACCGGATCGACGACGTGTGGCACGTGGTCGGCCTCAAGGCCACCGGCAGCAACACCGTCGTGGTCAAGGACGTGTTCGTCCCCACGCACCGCTTCCTGTCCTACAAGTCCATGAACGACCGGACCGCTGGTGGCCTGCAGACCAACACGGCGCCGGTCTACAAGATGCCGTGGGGCACCATGCATCCCACGACCATCACCGCCCCGATCATGGGAATGGCCTACGGCGCCTACGACGCGCACGTCGAGCATCAGGGCAAGCGCATCCGCGCCGCGTTCGCCGGGGAGAAGTCCAAGGACGACCCGTTCGCCAAGGTGCGCATCGCCGAAGCGGCGAGCGACATCGACGCCGGGTGGCGGCAGCTGATCGGCAACGTCGGTGACGAGTACGCGCTCCTGACGGCGGGCCAAGAGATCCCGTTCGAACTTCGCGCCCGCGCCCGTCGCGACCAGGTGCGTGCGACCGCCCGCGCGATCGCGTCGATCGATCTGCTCTTCGAGGCCTCCGGTGCCACCGCGCTCGAGACCGACAAGCCGGTCCAGCGGTTCTGGCGCGACGCCCACGCCGGCCGGGTGCATGCCGCCAACGAGCCCGAGCGCGCCTATCTCATCTTCGGGAACGAGGCCTTCGGGCTGCCGCCGGCCGACACGATGGTCTGATCGTGACAGCGCTGCAGGAGATCACGTTCGAGTCGACGAGTCGCTACGCGCAAGTACGGGACGACATGCGCCTGCACTATCACGAAGCGGGCGTGGGGAACCGAGAGACGGGCGGCACCGTCGTGCTCTTGCACGGCGGCGGGCCGGGTGCGTCCAGCTGGTCGAACTTCTCCAAGAACATCGCGGTCCTGGCGCAGCACTTCCACGTGCTCGCCGTCGACCAGCCGGGGTACGGCGAGTCCGACAAGCACACCGAACACGAGCAGTACAACCGCTACAGCGCGCTGGCCCTGCTGGGTCTCTTCGACCATCTCGGCATCGAACGTGCTGCGCTGGTGGGCAATTCGCTGGGCGGCGGCACTGCGGTGCGCTTCGCGTTGGACAACCCGAAGCGGGCGGGCCGGCTGGTGCTGATGGGCCCGGGCGGCCTGAGCGTCAACCTCTTCGCGCCCGATCCGACCGAGGGCGTCAAGCTGCTCGGCAAGTTCACCGTCGACCCCACGCGCGAGAACATGGAGAAGTTCCTGCGCATCATGGTCTTCGACCAAAGTGTCATCACCCCCGAGCTCGTCGACGAGCGCTTCGCGATCGCCAGCCGGCCGGAATCCCTCGCGGCGGCCAAGGCGATGGGAAAGTCCTTCGCGGGGGCGGACTTCGAGCTCGGCATGATGTGGCGCGACGTCTACAAGCTGCGTCAGCCGGTGCTTCTCATCTGGGGCCGCGAGGACAGGGTGAACCCCATCGACGGCGCCCTGGTCGCCCTCAAGCAGATTCAACGCGTGCAGTTGCACGTGTTCGGCCAGTGTGGGCACTGGGCGCAGCTGGAGAAGTTCGACGAGTTCAACCAGCTGACCATCGACTTCCTGGGGAGTTAGACCATGAGCATCAAGGCGCTGGGGTACATGCGCATCGAAGCGACCGACGTGTCGGCATGGCGCGAATTCGCGCTGAAGGTGCTCGGCATGGTGGAGGGACCCGCCCCCGACAAGGCGCCGACCGAGGGCGCGCTCTATCTACGCATGGACGAGATGGCCGCCCGGCTGGTGATCGTGCCGGGTGAGCACGACCGTCTGCTCGTCTCCGGCTGGGAGGTCGCCGACGCACCCGCTCTGCAGGTCTTGCGCGAGACGTTGGCCAAGGCCGGCGTCGAGTTCACCGAGGGCACCCGCGAGGACAAACTCGAACGGCGCGTGGAGGGACTGATCCGGTTCGTCGACCCCGCGGGCAACGTCCTGGAGGCGTTCCACGGCGCCCAGTATCTGGGTCGACGGTTCGTCAGCCCGTACGGCCACGAGTTCGTCACCGCCGAGCAGGGCCTCGGGCACGTGGTGCTCACCTGTGACGACGACGCCGCGGCCCAGGCGTTCTATCAGGATGTGCTGGGTTTTCGGCTGCGGGACTCGATGAGCCTGCCGCCGCAACTGGTCGGCCGTCCTGCCGACGCCGATCCGATCTGGCTGCGCTTCTACGGCTGCAACCCGCGCCATCACGCGCTGGCGTTCATGCCGATGCCCAACCCGACCGGGATCGTGCATCTGATGGTGGAGGTCGAGGAAGCCGACGACGTCGGCCTCTGCCTGGACCGCGCGCTGCGCCGCAAGGTGAAGATGTCGGCGACCTTGGGCCGGCACACCAACGACAAGATGTTGTCCTTCTACATCAAGACTCCCGGTGGTTTCGACATCGAATTCGGTTGCGAGGGGCTCGAAGTCGAAGACAACAGTTGGGTGGCGCGGGAGAGCACCGCGGTGTCGTTGTGGGGGCACGACTTCAGCGTCGGCTTCAAGTAGCGACCATGCCCCAACCCGTCGACGCGCGTACGTTCCGGCACGTGCTCGGTCAGTTCTGCACGGGCATCACCATCATCACCACCGTTCACGACGGCCAACCCGTCGGCTTTGCGTGTCAGTCGTTCGCGGCGCTGTCGCTCGATCCGCCGCTGGTGTTGTTCTGCCCGACGAAGCAGTCCCGGTCGTGGCAGGCCATCGAGGCCAGCGGGCGGTTCTGCGTCAACGTGCTGCATGAGGATCAACGCGACGTCTCGGCGCGCTTCGGGTCGAGGGAACCGGACAAGTTCGCCGGGGTGGACTGGACGCCGTCACACCTGGGATCGCCGGTGCTGACCGGCGCGTTGGCCCACATCGACTGCACGGTGGCCTCGGTGCACGACGGCGGCGATCACTTCGTGGTGTTCGGGGCGGTGCACGACATGTCGGAGCCCGCCAAGGAGAAGCCGCGGCCGCTGCTGTTCTACCGCGGTGAGTACACCGGCATCGAGCCGGACAAGAACACGCCTGCGCAGTGGCGCGACGACCTCGACGCGTTCCTGACCGCGACGACGGCCGACACCTGGCTCTAGCGAAGAACTACACGCGTGTAATTCATCCACACTGTGCACAACTCCTGTGGACGAACTCGACGACGTGATCGGCGACCTCCCGGTGACTGACGTCGTTCAGGATGTCGTGGCCGCCACCGGCCATCTCGACCAGCGACAACGGCTCGATCTGCTCGGCGTATGCCCGCAGCGCGCCGATGGGTGCGATCGGGTCGTTCGCGCCGTGGACCGCCAGCGTCGGAATGGCGAGCGTTGGCAGGGTGGTGCCGAAGGTGTCCCAACCCCGGTCCAGTTCGCGCGCCAGCGGGCCGCCGTCGGCGTCGACGAAGGCCAGTGGGTCGTTCTCCATCGCGTCGAGGTAGAAGGGGTCGGCCGAAAGCTGGTTCGGCGCGATCTCGAAGGTCGAGTCGACGTCGACCAGTCCCGGGACCGGGATCAGGGGTGCACCCGAGATCACCGCGGCAGGGTAGGCATCCGGAGCGGCCAGCACCTTCCACAGAGTCGCCACCGCGCCGAAGGAATGCCCCTGGGCGATCAGCGGCACGTCGGGTGTCTCGGCCCGAGCCAGTTCGGCCAGCCGATCGGCGAGGGCGACACTCGCCTCGAGCGACCCGAAGTCGCCGCGCTCGCCGGGGGTCAGGCCGTGACCGAACTGGTCGACCGCCCAGAGGTCGATCCCGGCGGCGTTGAGGGCGAAGCCGTAACGGTGGTAGAGCCCGGTGTGCTCACCGAAGCCGTGCAGGAAGACGACCGCCGCCCGGGGGTCCGGTGAGGCCCAGTGCCGGTAGTAGGCGCGTCCGTCGTCGGTGTCCAGGAAGGGCATGCGTCGACCCCATCAGGCGGGTGGCGATCGCGCAAGCGTTACGTCCACTGTTGCCACTGCGTTAAGGATTTCACCAATCCATTGTTTTATTTCGGACGTCCGCATACTTTAACCACTGGGCGCCGACGCCCGAGCCATCCGGCATGAATCCTGCGCGACCTCAGGGAAGAAGCCCGAATGTCATCACCCACGCCGCCCACCACGTCCGTCGACGACGTCGAGCCGCATTCGTCAACGGATGCAACGCAATTCAAGGCCAATCTGGGGACGGGCCGGGTGGCGTTGCTGGTCATCGCCTGCGCCGCCCCGCTGGGTTCGGTCATCGGAAACACCCCGATCGGGTTCACGCTCGGTAACGGTGCGGGGCTGCCGATCATCTTCGTGATCGCCGGTCTGGTGCTCTGCTGCTTCGCGGTCGGCTACGTGGCCATCAACCGGGCGGTGCCCGGTGGCGGCGGGTTCGCGCGCTACGTGCACGCCGGCTTCGGGCCAGGGGCCGGGCTCGGTGCGGCTTACGCCACCACCCTGTCCTACGGTGCTGGAACCATCGGAATCACGGCCGCCGCAGGGTATTTCGCCGACGTCATCGCCCAGGGGCACGGTCTGCACCTGCCCTGGTGGCTCTACTCCGTCGTGGCGTTGCTCGTGGTCGGCGTGCTGGGCAGACACGCCGCCGACCTCAGCGCGACCGTCCTGCTCGTCATGATCGTCGCCGAGTTCGCGATGCTCGTCGTCCTGGACATCCTCATCCTCGCCCACAGCGGTCTGTCCGCACTCCCGCTGGACATCTTCACGCCCCAGCAGGTCTTCTCGGGCAGCATCGGTCCGGCGTTGATGATCGCCTTCACGTCCTTCATCGGCATCGAGTCGGCAGTCATCTACGCCAACGAGGCCCGCAATCCCGGCAAGACCGTCCCCCGCGCGATCTACCTCTGCGTCGGCGTCATCTCGGTGTTCTACTTCCTCACCGTCTGGCTCATCGTCGGCTCGATCGGCGTGAACCAAATCGTCCCCACGGCCAACGAATCCCAGGGTGATCTGTTGTTCGTCCTGTCCGGGCAGCAGGGCGGTCCGCTCCTGACGACGCTGATGCAGGTCTTCTTCCTCACCAGCGTGCTGGCCTCGCTGGTGGCCCTGCACAACGCGACCACGCGGTATCTGCAGACGATGGGCACGCAGGGCACGATGCCGAAGTTCCTCGGCAGGTTGCACACCCGCTATCAGGGGCCGGCCCGTGCCAGCGAGGCGCTGTCGCTGCTGACCGCAGTCATGGTCGCGGTCTTCGTGCTCGTCGGCGCCGATCCGTATCTGGGCGTCTACACCAGTCTCGGTGGCTTGTTCACCGTCGGCATCGTCGCGATGCAGGGCGCGGTCGCCGTCACCGTGGTCGTGTTCTTCCGTCGCCGCAAGGACCGTCGTCTGTGGAAGACGTTGGCGGCGCCGCTCATCGGGGCCATCGGTCTGCTGGTCGCCACCGGATTGATCATCGCGAACTACTCCGTCCTGACGGGCACCGAGGACACCGTGCCCAACCTGCTGCCGTGGTTGATTCCGCTCGCGTTCGTCGTCGGATTCGTGGTTCACCGCCTTCGCCGGGATGCCGTCGTCGACTTCGACCCGGCGCCCGCACCACAGGAACACGGGTGAGGGTTCTGGGGTCCGTCGCGGTCCTCGGGCCGCACATCGTCGACGTCCTCGGACGGCCGGTCTCGCACATTCCGCCCGGGCAGGGCAGCCTCCTGCTCGACGAGATCCGCGTGACGGTGGCGGGCACCGGTGGCGGTGCCGCCGTCGACCTGGCCAAACTCGGGTGTGCGGTCTCCTCGTTCGGCGCGATCGGGAACGACGTCCTCGGCCAGCTGCTCCAGACGCAGCTCTCGGCGCACGGGGTGGACACCGCCGGTCTGGTGATCCGCCAGGACGCGGTGACGTCGTCGACGATCCTGCCGATCCGGCCCAACGGCGAACGGCCGGCGCTGCACGTGCCGGGGGCCACGACGTCGATGCGTGCCGAGGACATCCGCGGTGCCGACCTGCTGGCGGCCGACGCGGTTCTGTTCGGCGGGCCGGAGACCATGCCGCTGCTCCTCGAGCCCGCCGGTGTCGCCATGATCGAGGCGGTGCACGCGGCGGGCACGCCCGTCTTCGTCGACCTGCTGTACCCGGCGTGGCCCGCGACCCTCGACCTACTCGGCCCGCTGCTGCCACTGGTCGACTGGTTGATGCCGAACGAGGAGCAGTTGCGAGGTCTCACCGGCCTCGACGACGTGGTCGACGCGGCCCGGGCACTGATCGCGCGCGGCGTCGGCGCCGTGGCCGTGACGGTCGGCGCCGACGGCGCCCTTCTGGTGCGTCCCGGCGCCACCCCCACCTGCGTGCCCGCGTTGCCGACGACGGTGGTCGACACCACCGGGTGTGGCGACTCGTTCAACGCCGGCATGATCGCCGGGCTGCTGGCCGGGTGCTCGCCCGAGGACGCCGCGCTGCTGGGATGCGCCTGCGGGGCCCTGGTGGCGTCCGGTCTCGGCTCGGACGCCGGCATCGACGACCTCGCCGGCGTGCTCGCGCTGCTCGCCGCACACCATCCCGACGCGGCCGACCGCATCCGGCTCGCCGTCGACCACACCGGACGGCTCGCCGTCGACCACACCTGACGGCTCGCCGTCGACCACACCTGACACCCAGAGGAGCGAGAATCCATGACCACCGAACTCGGCACGGGAATCGACCGCCGCCAGCGCAGCGCCGACTCCGAATTGCGCCGGCGCGCACAGGCCGTCGTCCCGAACGGCATGTACGGCCACCAGAACATGAATGCGCTGCCGGCCATCCCCCAGTTCATCGCGCGCTCCCGCGGGGCCCGGCTCTGGGACGTCGACGGCAACGAGTACGTCGACTTGATGTGCAGCTGGGGTCCGGTGATCCTCGGCCACGACGATCCCGTGGTCGAGCAGGCGGCCGAGGAGCAACGGCGTCGGGGTGACTGCCTCAACGGCCCCGCGCCTATCCTGGTCGAACTCGCCGAGGAGCTGGTGCGGACCGTCGAGAACGCCGACTGGGCGATGTTCGCCAAGAACGGCACCGATGCGACGACCATGTGCTGCACCATCGCTCGCGCCGAGACCAAGCGTGACCTGATCCTCGTCGCCGAGGGCGCCTATCACGGAGCCGCGCCCTGGTGCACGCCGTTCCCGGCGGGTGTCACCGCGGCCGACCGAGCCAATCTCCTGCACTACCGCTACAACGACGTCGACTCCCTCCGCGCCGCGGTCGGCGAGCGGGCGGCCGACGTCGCGGCCGTCATCGTCAGTCCGTTCCGGCACGACGCCGGTTTCGACCAGGAACTCGCCGACCCCACCTTCGCGCGCGACGTGCGGGCGTTCTGCGACGAGATCGGTGCGGCGTTGATCCTCGACGACGTGCGGGCCGGCTTCCGGCTCAACCACGGTGGCAGCTGGGATGCGCTGGGCGTCTACCCGGACCTCACGCCGTGGAGCAAGGCCATCGCCAACGGTTACCCGTTGGCGGCGGTGACGGGCACCGACCGGTACCGCGACGCGGCCGGCGGCATCTTCGTGACCGGGTCGTTCTGGATGGGCGCGGTGGCGATGGCCGCCGGGCTGGCCACGCTCGGCGAACTGGCGCGCCGCGGCGCGGTGGCGCACATGCGGGACGTCGGACACCAGCTGCGGTCCGGCGTCCTCGACGCCGCGAGCCGGTGGGGTTTCGACGTTCACTACACCGGGCCCGCGCAGATGCCAAACCTGTTGTTCTCCAACGACGTTGACCACGAGCTGTCGATCGCGTTCAGCGCCGAGGCGCAGGCTCGCGGAGTGTACGTCCACCCGAAGCACAATTGGTTCGTCTCGGCTGCGACGACACCCGACGACTTGGACATGGCTCTGACCGGGCTCGAGGGTGCCTTCGCCGGCCTGCGTGCCCGTCATCCCAGCACCACCCGATGATGGCGGAGTCGACGGCCGATGTGCTCGAGCTGCGTCTCGACGTCGCCCTCGCGTGTCGCGAGTTGGCAAGTCACGGACTGGCTTTGGCGGGGGCAGGCAACGTCAGCGCGCGATCCGACGAGTACGTCCTGGTGACGCGGGCGGGCCTGCGCCTGGAGTCGGCCACGTCGGAGGACGTCACGGTGTTGACCCTCGACGGCGACGTCGTCGACGGTCTGCGGCCGTCGTCGGAGACCGGGCTGCACCTGGGGGTCTACCGCCGGTCGTCGGCCAGGGCGGTCGTCCACACCCACGGCCGCAGTTCGGTGGCCGTGGGTCTGGTGTCCGATCGAATGCCGTTGGTGCACTACAACCTCGTGCGGTTGGGTGGTGCGATTCCGACCGTCCCCTACTTCCTCTTCGGATCCGACGAACTCGCCGCCGCCGTCGGTGACCAGGTCGCCGAGGGTTTCGGCACCGTGCTGCTGCGCAACCACGGCGCCGTGAGCACGGCGGGGTCGGTCGCCGAGGCCGTGGAGCACGCATGCCTGATCGAGTGGCTGTGTGACGTGCATCTGGCGGCGAGCAGCCTGGGCACGCCCGCGCTGCTGAGCGAGGACGATCTGCTCGCGGTGGTCGAGCAGTCGATGCGGCTGTCCTACGGTCGCTGAATTCGGTCCGCCAATAGACTCGGGGCGCAGCCACGACTCGAGGGGACGCCATGCCGAAGATCGTCGACCACGACGAACGTCGCGAGGAGATCCTGAGCGCGGCCATCCGGGTCATCGTCGACGTGGGTCTGGACCACACGACGACGAGGGCCATCGCGCACGAGTCCGGATACTCGAACGGCGTGCTGAGCCACTACTTTCAGGACAAGGACCACATCCTGCAGTCGATCCTGGTGAAGACCCACCGCGAATTCATGGATCGGCTGGCCGACAGCATGCGCGGCAAGGACGAGGTCGGCCAGCTGTGGGCCATGCTGATGGAGAACCTCCCCCTCGACGGCGAGCGCCGCGTCGAGACCCTGATGGAGATCACCTTCTGGCCTCGCGCGCTGTCCAACCCGGCGTTGCGGGAGTTTCAGCGCGAGGCGGCCAGTGAACTGCTCGCCAAACTGCGCAGCCTCATCGCCGACGTCCGCCGGGCTGGCCGGCTCGACAGCGAGCTGACCGACGCCGACGTCGCAGAATTGCTCATCGCCGTCATCGACGGGATCTCGGTGCACGCGGAGTTGTTCCCCAAGCGGCTGCCCTCGGTCCAACAGCGCAAGCTCATGCGTGCGCAGATGACGGCGTTGGGGTTTCACGTCGACGCTGAGGTGGCGTCGGTCGCGACGTGACCGGCGGCTACGCGCCGAGCAGTACGTCGCGCTGGTCGTCCATGCGGGCGCGGATGGCGTCGAGGAGCGCAATCACCTCCGGCCTGCGCAGTGTCTCCGCGCGGGCCACCAGCCAGTAACTCAGGACGAGGGCGACGTCGTCGCGGAGCACGCGGATCAGATCGTCGTGCCGATCGGCCATGAAGCACGGCAGCAGCCCGAGCCCGGCGGCCGCCCGCGTCGCCTCGACGTGCACGAAGACGTTGGTCGAGGTGACCGATTCCCGCATGGCGGGGGCGAAGGTCCGCGCCAGGTCGAGGTCGTCGACCTGCAACATGGAGTCGATGAAGTAGACCAGCGGGTGGTCCGCGAGGTCGGCCGTGGTGGTGGGTGAGCCGTGGGTGGCGAGGTAGTCGCGCGATCCGTAGAGACCGAGGCAGTAATCCCCGAGCCGGGTCGCCTCTGCGCGGTGCACCTGCGGTTCGCCGACGACCACCTCGACGTCGAGCCCCGAGCGCTGCTGGGTCACCCGGCGGGTGGCGGCGACGATCTCGACCGACACCAAGGGGTGCCGCTGCTGAACCTCGGCGGCGGCCGGGGCGGCGATGTACGCGCTGAACCCGTCGGTCGCCGACATGCGCACCACGCCCTCCAACGACCGCGTACCTCGCGGGCCCGCCAGCGTGCGCATGGCGGATTCGACGGTCTCCGCCGCGGCGAGGGCTTCGCGGCCCAGTTCGGTGAGCTCCCAGCCCGCGGCGCTGCGGACCAGCAGGCGTCCGCCGACGGAGTGCTCGAGGGCGGTGATGCGACGCGAGATCGTGGTGTGGTTGAGGCCCAGTTCGTCGGCTGCGGAGACGAAGCGCCCCGACCGGCCGACGGCCAGAAGGATGAGCAGGTCGTCGGCGCTCGCTCGTTTCGGGTCGGCCACGTGTGCATTTTTGCAGACGGCGACTGCATCGATGGGCATTGCGACGATCCGTTCGGTGCAGGAATACTCAGCAGTGAGTGTGTGCCGCGTCACAGCAGAGTGGGAGAGACCAAATGGGCAAGCCAGTACCGACCGGGTTGCGCCGCGTCGTCGCCGCGTCCATGGCGGGCACCGTCGTCGAGTGGTACGAGTTCTTCCTCTACGGAACGGCCGCGACCCTGGTCTTCAGCAAGGTGTTCTTCTCGCCGACGACCAGCGATCTCGACGCGATCCTCGCCGCCTTCATCACCTATGCGGTCGGCTTCGTCGCCCGGCCGCTCGGCGGGGTGGTCTTCGGTCACTACGGCGACAAGTACGGCCGCAAGAAGCTGCTGCAGTTCTCTTTGCTGCTGGTCGGTGCGGCGACGTTCTTGATGGGTTGCCTACCGACGTTCGGCCAGATCGGGTACTGGGCGCCTGCGCTGTTGGTGGCGCTGCGTTTCATCCAGGGCTTCGCCGTCGGCGGGGAGTGGGGCGGAGCCGTGCTGCTCGTCGCCGAACACAGCCCCAACCGGGAGCGCGGGTTCTGGGCCAGCTGGCCGCAGGCGGGCGTGCCGGCAGGCAACCTGCTGGCGACCATCGTGCTGCTGGTGCTGACGACGACGCTGTCGGACGCCGCGTTCCTGTCGTGGGGCTGGCGGGTCGCGTTCTGGCTGTCGGCAGTGGTCGTGCTGGTTGGCTACTACATCCGCACCAAGGTCACCGACGCGCCGATCTTCGTCGAGGCGCAGCAGGAGGCCGAACGACTGAAGGCGACGTCGCTCAGCGTCGTGGAGGTGCTCAAGCGCTACCCGCGGGGTGTCTTCACCGCGATGGGTCTGCGCTTCGGCGAGAACATCATGTACTACCTGGTGGTCACGTTCTCCATCACCTATCTCAAGGTTCAGGTCGGCGCCGACACCAGTTCGATCCTCTGGTATCTGCTGGTCGCGCATGCGGTGCACTTCGCGGTGATCCCGTTGGTGGGCAAGCTCGCCGACCGCCTCGGCAGGCGTCCGGTGTACTTCGCGGGTGCGGTGCTGGGCGCCACGTGGGGCTTCTTCGCCTTCCCGATGATGAACAGCGGCAACTACGCGGTGGTCACCGCCGCGGTGACCATCGGGCTGGTGTTCCACGCCGTGATGTATGCGCCACAGCCGGCGATCATGGCCGAGATGTTCCCCACCCGGATGCGGTATTCCGGTGTCTCCCTCGGCTACCAGGTCACGTCGATCGTCGCGGGCTCGCTGGCGCCGATCATCGCCGTGAAGCTGCTCGACGTGTACGACTCGTCGGTGCCGATCGCGATCTACCTGGCCCTGGCCTGTGCGGTCACCTTGATCGCGGTGGTCTTCACCCGCGAGACCAGGGGCATCGACCTCAAGTCGCTCGACGACCGTGACGCCGTCGACGTCGCCGAGGAGCGTCAGGCCACGGTCGGATGACGGGATTGGACGGACGCACCGCCCTGGTCACCGGTGGTGCGAGTGGCATCGGCGCGGCCTGCGCACGTGAGTTGGCCCGCCGCGGAGCGACCGTGACGATCGCCGACGTCGATGCCGCCGCAGCCGAGACCCTGGCCACGGAGATCGGCGGAAGGCCTTGGGACGTCGACCTTCTCGACGTCACCGCGCTGGAGGATCTTCGACTGGAGTGCGATGTCCTCGTCAACAACGCGGGGGTGCAGAGCATCGATCCGATCCCCGACTTCGACCCCGGACGTTTCCGCTCGATGCTGGCGCTCATGGTCGAGGCACCGTTCCTGTTGATTCGCGCCGCGCTGCCGCACATGTACGACGCGGGCTTTGGCCGGATCGTCAACGTCTCGTCGGTGCACGGGTTGCGCGCGTCGGAGTTCAAGGTCGCCTACGTCACGGCAAAGCATGCGTTGGAGGGACTGTCGAAGGTGACCGCCCTCGAGGGCGGACCGCACGGGGTGACCAGCAACTGCGTCAACCCCGGGTACGTGCGAACACCGCTGGTCACCAAGCAGATCGCCGACCAGGCCCGCAACCACGGCATCGACGAGCAAGAGGTGCTCGAACGAATCCTGTTGTCGGAGAGTGCGATCAAGCGGCTGGTGGAACCCGAGGAGGTGGCGTCCCTCGTCGGCTATCTCGCATCGGCCGACGCGGGCATGGTCACCGGCGCCTCCTACACGATGGACGGCGGGTGGAGCGCGCGCTAGGTGCTCACCGCTGTCCGGCGAGCCAGGGGCCCATCCGGGCGATCGCCTCGGTGACCTCGGAGGTGGCTCCGGCGAACGACATTCGCACGTATCCGCCGCCGTGCACGGTGTCGAAGTCGATGCCTGGCGCGATCGCGACGCCGGTGTCGGCCAAGAGGCGGGCGCAGAAGTCCAGCGAGTCGGTCGAATAGTCCGACACGTCGGCGTAGACGTAGAACGCGCCGTCGGCGGGCGCCAGCCGCGGCAGGCCGATCTCGGGTAGACCGTCGAGCAGGATCCGCCGGTTGACGGCGTAGTCCTCGACGAGCGCATCGGCTTCGGCGACGGACTCTGGCGTGAACGCGGCCACGCCCGCGAGTTGCGGCAGCGTGGGGGGACAAATCGCGAAGTTTCCCGCCAGCCGGTCGACGGCGCGGTGCAGATCTGGTGGCACCAACAGCCATCCCAGCCGCCAGCCCGTCATGGCGAAGTACTTCGAGAAGCTGTTGACGACGATGGCGTCCCGTGAGGTCTCCCACGCGCAGCTGGTCGTGGGTGCGCCGTCGTAGACCAGCCCGTGATAGAGCTCGTCGCTGACCAGTTGGACCCCGGATCCTTCGCACCAGGTGGCGATGGCGGCGAGGTCCGCGGGCGGTATGACGGTGCCGGTCGGGTTGGCGGGGCTGGCGAGGATCACGCCCGTGATCGGCGGCTCGATGGCAGCCAGCATCTCGACGGTGGGCTGGAACCGGGTCTGCGGTCCGCAGGGCACCTCGACGACCTCGCAGCCCAAGGCGGAGAGGATGTTTCGATAGCAGGGATAGCCGGGACTGGGGACGGCGACGCGGTCTCCGACGTCGAAGCAGGCGAGGAACGCGAGCAGGAATCCGTTGGTGGATCCGGTCGTCACCACGACGTTCGCGGGGTCGACCTCGATGCCGTATCGCTGGGGATAGGACGCTGCGATGGCCTCGCGTAGCTCCGGAATGCCGAGTGCCACGGTGTAACCGAGATTGTGCGTGGCGAGTGCGTCGACCGCAGCGGCGCGAACGGGAGCGGGCGCCTGCGCGCTGGGTTGGCCTGCCGACAGGTTCACCAGGTCGCCGTGGGAGCGTTGCCGTTCGGCGGCACTCAGCCAGACGTCCATGACGTAGAACGGCGCAATGCCGGCCCGCACCGCGACGCGATCACTCATCCGAGCCAGGCTAGCCGGTCCGTCGGACGGCACTCAGGCGGCGTCGCGCCAGGCGAGGTAGTTGGCGAAGGCGGTTTCGACGCCGCTGCGACGTCGGTGTGAGCCGGGTAGTGGTGGTGACTTGGAGTGGTGGCGGGCGCCGGTGGGGGTGGTGAATTCGGCGGTGTGGCGGCCCGTGTGGTCGATGCTGGTGGTGACCGACCAGCCGGGGGCTTCCTTGGCGTAGTTGCAGGCTTCGCATTCACCGAGCCCGTTGGCGGCGGTGGTGGGCCCACCGCGGGCGTGCGGCTGGGCGTGGTCGGTGTGGCGGATGGGGGCGTCGCAGTACGGGGTGCGGCAGGTGTCGTCGCGGGTGGCGATGAACCGGGCCAACCCCTTCGGGAACGCCCTGGCGCGGGATTCCATCGCGATCAACGCACCGGAGTCGGGGTGGCGGTAGAGCCGGCGCAGGGTGGCCGTGGATCGGTCGTCGGTGGCGGCGCCGTCGACGAGTTGGCACCATCGCGATCAACGCACCGGAGTCGGGGTGGCGGTAGAGCCGGCGCAGGGTGGCCGTGGATCGGTCGTCGGTGGCGGCGCCGTCGACGAGTTGGCAGGCGATGGCGGCGGGGATGGGTCCGTACCCGGGCACCCGGGCCGGTGCCTGGTCCCCGCCGAGGAGGGTCTCGTCGGTGATGACGACCTCGACCGCGATGGGCACGGGAACCTCGGCGGGTCTTCCGGTGACGCGTTCGACGAGGGTGTCGGCCATGACCTGACCCCGGGAGCGTCCGTCACCACACGTGTCGGGCGGGTCTTCCGGTGACGCGTTCGACGAGGGTGTCGGCCATGACCTGACCCCGGGAGCGTCCGTCACCACACGTGTCGGCTTCCCGCCGCAGGGTGGCGTAGACCGCGACGCCCTGGGTCATGGGGAGCAGGGCGGTCACGTAGGTCATCGCATCCGGGGCGGGCCGCACCCACACGGAGCGCTCGGTGTCGGCGCGCACGGCCCGGTCGACCACGGCGTGCGGGTCGAGTTCGTAGGCGATGGCCTTGGCGTCGGCGGTGATCCGCTGATCACCCTTGCCGTCCAGCCCCGCGAGATCCGCGCACATCGGCGCGCACGGCCCGGTCGACCACGGCGTGCGGGTCGAGTTCGTAGGCGATGGCCTTGGCGTCGGCGGTGATCCGCTGATCACCCTTGCCGTCCAGCCCCGCGAGATCCGCGCACATCCGGGCATCGAGGATCCTGCGGTCGGCGACGTCGAGGCAGGCCGATTCCCGGACGATGAGGGTGGCCCGCCATTCCGACAACGCCCCGGCGCGCAACGCGGCCAAGGTGTGGGGCATCTCGTGGACCAGGGCACGGGCGAAGCCGAGGTGGCGGCCACCTTGGTTGGGGGAGTCCCGGCGGGCCAGGGCGATCTCGCTGCCCAATCCCTTGCCGCGTTTCGCGGTGGGGATTCCGGCGGCGGCTTCCCGAGCCCGACGCGCTTGGTCCAGGGTGGCGGTGAGGACGGCTTGCTCGGCGGCGGCCGCGGACTTGGCGCGCTCGAGCGCGGCGATGCGGTCGACCAGCCCCGCCTCATCATCGCTATCGAACATGTGTGCGACTGTAGCCGAGGGGTATGACAAGTCCATGTGTGATGTCTCAGGACTTGGGTGACAGTTCTGCATCAGGACATTGGTGACAGTTGATGTGTCAGGACTTC
>NZ_JACKVK010000008.1:670311-1452903 GCF_025823185.1 Mycobacterium yunnanensis | reverse complement strand
CGTGTCCGGCTGGCGATCTCGCAGTGGCCCGATGACGCGCCGCGGGGTGCGGTCTCGACGTTCTGCGCCGAGCACGGCATCTCAAGAAAGTCGTTCTACGCGTTACGTAAGCGCGCGATGGACGACGGGCAGGCCGCGGTGCTGCAACCGAGGACACGACGACCGAAGTCGAGTCCGTCGAGGTTGACCGATGAGGTCAGGGCGCAGGCAGTGGCGGTACGTGCTGCCCTGGAGTCCTCGGGACTGGATCACGGGCCGATCAGTGTGCACGACAGGATGCACGCGATGGGCCTGCCGCAGGTGCCGTCCACCGCGGCGCTGGCGCGGATCTTCCGGGAGGCCGGCGTGGCTCGGCTCGAGCCGAAGAAGAAGCCCCGCTCGGCGTGGCGACGGTTCGTCTACCCGGCACCGAATGCGTGCTGGCAACTCGACGCGACCGAGTACGTCCTCAGCGGCGGGCGCACGTGCGTGATCTTTCAGCTCATCGACGACCACTCCCGCTACGCGGTCGCCTCCCATGTGGCGTGGNCTGAGACGGCCGAGGCCGCCATCGCAGTGTTCGACAAGGCCGTCGCCGATCGTGGTGTACCCCAACGACTGTTGTCCGACAACGGGGCCGCGCTCAACCCGTCCCGGCGCGGACACCTCGGCCGACTCGTCAGCCATGTGGGCGCCTTGGGCGTGCTGACCATCACCGGAAAGCCCTACAAGCCGACCACCCAGGGCAAGAACGAACGCTTCCATCAGACCCTGTTTCGCTACCTCGACAAGCAACCGCTCGCCGCATCGCTGGCCGAACTCCAAGCCCAGGTCGACGCGTTCGACCACCTCTACAACACCGAACGCCCCCACCAGGGCCTGCCCGGTCGCATCACCCCCCAGACGGCGTGGGACGCCACCCCCCAAGCCGACCCGCCCCGTCCCCAGCTCGACCGGCCGATCTACCCGGCGCCCGTCGCGAGCGCCTACCGCAGGCCCCGCACTCCGCCACCACCGAACCTGCCCGCCAACACCCGTGCCAGAACGATCAGCACTGCGGGGACCATCCATCTGGACACGGTCACCTACCGGGTCGACGCACAACGCGCCTTCGAGCAGGTCCTCGTCGTCACCGTCGATGACCAGGTCATCATCACCGACCTACAGGGCGAAGTCCTCGCCGAACACACCCGACCCGCATCCGGTATTCGATACGTCGGCAACGGTCGACCACGGGGCCCAGCCCCCAAAACCGACAGACCGTCACCGAAGTCCTGACACATCAACTGTCACCAATGTCCTGATGCAGAACTGTCACCCAAGTCCTGAGACATCACACATGGACTTGTCATACCCCTCGGCTACAGTCGCACACATGTTCGATAGCGATGANGAAGTCCTGACACATCAACTGTCACCAATGTCCTGATGCAGAACTGTCACCCAAGTCCTGAGACATCACACATGGACTTGTCATACCCCTCGGCTACAGTCGCACACATGTTCGATAGCGATGACGAGGCGGGGCTGGTCGACCGCATCGCCGCGCTCGAACGCGCCAAGTCCGCGGCCGCCGCCGAACAAGCCGTCCTCACCGCCACCCTGGACCAAGCGCGTCGGACCCGGGAAGCCGCCGCCGGAATCCCCACCGCGAAACGCGGCAAGGGATTGGGCAGCGAGATCGCCCTGGCCCGCCGGGACTCCCCCAACCAAGGAGGCCGCCACCTCGGCTTCGCCCGCGCCCTGGTCCACGAAATGCCCCACACCCTGACCGCGTTGCGCGCCGGGGCGCTCTCGGAATGGCGGGCCACCCTCATCGTCCGAGAATCAGCCTTCCTGACGCTCGCCGACCGCAAGATCCTCGACGCCCGGATGTGCGCGGATCTCGCGGGGCTGGACGGCAAGGGTGATCAGCGGATCACCGCCGACGCCAAGGCCATCGCCTACGAACTCGACCCGCACGCCGTGGTCGACCGGGCCGTGCGCGCCGATGTGCGCGGATCTCGCGGGGCTGGACGGCAAGGGTGATCAGCGGATCACCGCCGACGCCAAGGCCATCGCCTACGAACTCGACCCGCACGCCGTGGTCGACCGGGCCGTGCGCGCCGACACCGAACGCTCGGTCTGGGTCCGCCCCGCCCCGGATGCGATGACCTACGTGACCGCCCTGCTCCCCATGACCCAAGGCGTCGCGGTCTACGCCACCCTGCGCCGCGACGCCGACACCTGTGGTGACGGACGCTCCCGCGGCCAGGTCATGGCCGACACCCTCGTCGCACGCGTCACCGGAAGACCCGCCGACGTCCCCGTGCCCATCGCGGTCGAGGTCGTCATCACCGACGAGACCCTCCTCGGCGGGGACCAGGCACCGGCCCGGGTGCCCGGATACGGACCCATCCCCGCCGCCATCGCCTGCCAACTCGTCGACGGCGCCGCCACCGACGACCGATCCACGGCCACCCTGCGCCGGCTCTACCGCCACCCCGACTCCGGTGCGTTGATCGCGATGGAGCCAACTCGTCGACGGCGCCGCCACCGACGACCGATCCACGGCCACCCTGCGCCGGCTCTACCGCCACCCCGACTCCGGTGCGTTGATCGCGATGGAATCCCGCGCCAGGGCGTTCCCGAAGGGATTGGCCCGGTTCATCGCCACCCGCGACGACACCTGCCGCACCCCGTACTGCGACGCCCCCATCCGCCACACCGACCACGCCCGCCCCCATGCCCGCGGTGGCCCGACCACCGCGGTCAACGGGCTCGGTGAATGCGAAGCCTGCAACTACGCCAAGGAAGCCCCCGGCTGGTCGGTCACCACCAGCATCGACCACACAGGTCGCCACACCGCCGAATTCACCACCCCCACCGGCGCCCGGCACCACTCCAAGTCACCACGACTACCCGGCTCACACCGACGTCGCAGCGGCGTCGAAACCGCCTTCGCCGACTACCTCGCCTGGCGCGACCCCGCTTAGCGAAGCTCGGTCGGCCCGGCGGGTGGCGGGGGCATGTTCGGGGGCGGGGGCATGTCGGGCGGCGGGGTCGCGACGATCCCCCACTTGTCGGGGTTCTTCGTCGAGTACACGACGGGCATGAGCTGGCCCATGCTGGGCGCGGTGCCGACGGCCATGAGCACGCGGGTGTAGACCTCGTGCTCACGAATCGTCGGACCGTTGATCACTCCGGTGATGGTCACGAGGTGCGATCCGTCAGACGGTGCGCCGGCGCTCACTCCGGTGACGAGCAGCGTGCCGGAGGAGTTTGCGCCACGCACGCCGGGACTACGGCGCTCACGGAATTCGGCCATCCCCCCAGGCCCACCCGAGCCGTTCGACGCCCCGGGACCACGCCTCCCCCTGATCCTCGGCCCGAGCAACAACACGATGCCACCGACTACCAGCACGAGCACGAGGATTTCGAACACGCCTCCATGGTAGGACTGCAGCCATGACCAATGTGGCGGACGACCTCGACTTGGCCCTCCGGATGGCCGACGAGGCCGACGCGTTGACCCTCGACCGGTTCGGCGCCTTGGACCTGCACGTCGACACCAAGCCCGACCTGACCCCGGTCACCGATGCCGACACCTCCGCCGAGGAACTGCTACGCGGTCTGCTCACCGCCAACCGTCCCGATGACGCCGTCCTCGGCGAAGAATTCGGTGGCACAGCAGTTTTCGAGGGTCGCCAATGGGTGCTGGACCCGATCGACGGCACCAAGAACTTCGTCCGCGGAGTGCCGGTGTGGTCCACGCTCATCGCGCTGCTGGAGGACGGCGTTCCGACGGTGGGCGTCGTGAGCGCCCCCGCCCTTGCGCGCCGGTGGTGGGCGAGCGCCGGCGCCGGTGCGTTCACCGCCTTCAACGGCACCACCCGCAAGATTTCGGTGTCGGGCGTGTCCGAGCTGGATTCGGCGAGCCTGTCGTTCTCCGACTTGACCACCGGGTGGGAGGATCGCCGAGATCGATTCGTCGAACTCACCGACGCGGTCTGGCGCGTCCGGGGCTATGGCGACTTCTGGTCGTACTGCCTGGTGGCCGAGGGCGCCGTCGACGTCGTCGCCGAACCAGAAGTCAAACTGTGGGACCTCGCACCGCTCGACGTCCTGATCCGAGAGGCCGGGGGGAGTTTCACCAACCTTCAGGGCGCTCCCGGGCCGCACGGCGGAAGTGCCGTCGCCACCAACGGCCGCTTGCATTCCGACGTGCTCGGCTGGTTCACGGCGTCGTGATTCTGCGATGCCGTCGAATGTAGGGAAATCCCTGATTCACCACGACGGCACACTCCATAACGTCGTCGCCATGAAGAAGTCCACCCTCCTCGCGGCGGCGTTCACCGGATTCGGAGCCGTCGTCGTCCTCGCTCCGACGGCAGTGGCCAACCCGCGCATCAGCGTGCCCTTCGTCCCCGTCCCGGTAGCCCTCGAACCGCCGCCAAGCGAACCACGTTGACGCCATGACGTTCAGGTGACGTTGATAACACTCGACGCTTATCTTACTCAATAGTAAGATACGGTCATCACGTACTGCCCCAACGATGCGAGGCTGTCGACATGACCAACACCCTGCCTTCCCCCAGCGGCACGAATCAGCGTCCGAAGCGCACCGGCCGCGAGAGCGCGGTCGGCCTCCAGCGGCACGAGCGGACGGCGACCGACATCGCACTCGCCCTGCTGACGCCGCTGCTTGGACAGGAGTTCTTGGACAAGCGAGGCCTCCGAGGCCCCCTCAACCGCGGCCTCCGCAACGGCGTGCAGACGGTGTTCTCCGCGATCGGCGGCTCCACGCGCCAGTTCAACCGCGTTCAGCGGCTCGGAAAGCCCGCCACGCGGCTCAAGCCAAGTGGCGCAGACTATTTCGACCTGACACCGGACGACGAGCAGAAGATGATCGTCGAGACGATCAGCGAGTTCGCCGAGGAGATCCTCCGGCCCGCCGCCCACGACGCCGACGCAGCGGCGACCTATCCCCCGGAGCTGATCGCCAAGGCGGCCGAACTCGGCATCACCGCGGTCAACATTCCCGAGGACTTCGACGGCATCGCCGCGCAGCGCTCGACCGTCACCAACGCACTGGTGGCCGAGGCCCTCGCCTACGGCGACATGGGACTCGCACTTCCCATCCTCGCGCCCGGTGGCGTCGCGTCGGCCCTGACCCACTGGGGCAGCGCCAGTCAGCAGGCGACCTACCTCCCGGAGTTCGCCGGTGAGAACGTGCCCCAGGCATGCGTCGCCATCGCCGAACCGCATGCGCTGTTCGACCCGACGTCGCTGAAGACGGTGGCCACACGCACTCCGGGCGGTTACCGGCTGACCGGCGTCAAGTCGCTGGTGCCCGCCGCCGCCGACGCCGAACTGTTCGTCATCGCCGCCCAGCTCAACGGCAAGGCGACCCTGTTCCTCGTCGAAGCGGGCTCCGAGGGGCTCTCCGTCACGGCCGATCCGAGCATGGGGATCCGCGCCGCGGCGCTGGGCCAGGTCGTACTGGACAACGTCGCGGTGCCGCTGCACAACCGGCTCGGCGAGGACGAGACCAGCGAGGCCGACCACGCCGCCAATTACTCCGAGGCCATCGCCCTGGCCCGATTGGGTTGGGCCGCACTGGCGGTCGGCACATGCCACGCCGTGCTCGACTACGTCGTCCCCTACGTCAAGGAACGCGAGGCGTTCGGCGAGCCCATCGCCCGTCGGCAGTCGGTGGCCTTCATGTGCGCCAACATCGCCATCGAGCTGGACGGGTTGCGGCTGATCACCTGGCGCGGCGCCGCGCGCGCCGAACAAGGCCTGTCGTTCGCCCGGGAAGCCGCGCTCGCCAAGAGGCTTGGCACCGAGAAGGCCATGCAGATCGGCCTGGACGGCGTGCAGCTGCTCGGTGGCCACGGCTTCACCAAGGAACACCCGGTCGAACGCTGGTACCGGGATCTTCGTGCGCTCGGCGTGGCCGAGGGCGTCGTCGTCCTCTAGTCGAGCACTTTCCCAGTCCCTGGTCTGTCGAAAACTACCCGAAAGTCCTCTCATGGCAATCAATCTCGAAATGCCCAAGAAGTTGCAGGCCGTCATCGACACCAGCCACGGAGCGGCCGCCGAGATGCTCCGGCCAATCTCGCGCAAGTACGACCTCGCCGAGCACGCCTACCCCGTCGAGCTCGACACCCTCGCCGAGCTGTTCGAAGGCATGACGGCGGGCAGCAGCATCTCCTTCGCCGGGACCGAGGCGTTCCGCGACGGTGCCGACTCGAAGGTAAACGTCAATGGCGCCAACATGTCCGCGTTGGTCAACGCGCTCGAAATCAGCTGGGGGGACGTCGCCCTGCTCCTGTCGGTGCCCTTCCAAGGCTTGGGCAACGCCGCGCTGTCCGGCGTCGCGACCGACGAGCAGCTGACCCGACTCGGCAAGGTGTGGGCCGCGATGGCCATCACCGAACCGAGCTTCGGCTCCGACTCGGCCGCGGTGTCGACGACGGCCAAGCTCGACGGCGACGAGTACGTCATCAACGGCGAGAAGATCTACGTCACGGCCGGCGCCCGCGCCAGCCACATCGTGGTCTGGGCGACGCTCGACAAGTCGAAGGGCCGCGCGGCGATCAAGTCGTTCATCGTGCCGCGGGACCATCCCGGCGTCACCGTCGAGCGACTCGAGCACAAGCTGGGCATCAAAGCGTCCGACACGGCCGCCATCCGCTTCGACAACGCGCGGATCCCCAAGGACAACCTGCTGGGAAGCCCCGAGATCAACGTCGACAAGGGCTTTGCCGGCGTCATGGAGACGTTCGACAACACCCGGCCCATCGTGGCCGCCATGGCCGTCGGCGTCGCCCGCGCGGCGCTGGAGGAGTTGCGGACCATCCTCACCGACGCCGGTGTGGAGATCTCCTACGACAAGCCAGCCCACGCCCAAAGCGCCCCCGCCGCGGAGTTCCTGCGGCTGGAGGCGGAGTGGGAGGCCGGCTATCTGCTGACCGTGCGCTCCGCCTGGCAGGCCGACAACAAGATCCCGAACTCCAAGGAAGCCTCGATGGGCAAGGCCAAGGCTGCCCGCGTCGGCAGCGAAGTCACCCTCAAGGCCGTCGAAATGGCCGGGACCACTGGCTATTCGGAGAGCACGCTGCTGGAGAAGTGGGCCCGGGACTCGAAGATCCTCGACATCTTCGAGGGCACTCAGCAGATCCAGCAGTTGGTCGTCGCGCGCCGGCTGCTCGGGTTGTCCTCCGCCGAGCTGAAGTAGCCGACCCGCCGGGGCGGGCACGATAACGTCGTCGGCATGGATGACTTTCGCGCTCTGGTCGCACGGCAACACGAGGATCGCATCGACGCAAAGGTCGAGACGCTCACCGAAGCAGACCTGCCGCCCGGTGAGGTGACCATCCGCGTTGCGTACTCCAGCGTCAACTTCAAGGACGCCTTGGCGCTCACGCCGAAGGGTGGCGTTGCGCGTGACTACCCGCTGGTACCGGGTATCGACCTGACTGGTGAGGTGGTCGCGTCGTCGTCGGACGACTTCTCGGTCGGTGACGCCGTCCTGGCCCACGGCTACGAGATCGGCACCGGCCGCCACGGCGGCTATGCCGAATACGCGCGGGTGCCCGCCGACCAAGTCGTCGCGCTCGGCTCTCTGACACCGTATGAGGGGGCCGCGATCGGGACTGCGGGCTTCACTGCTGCGATGAGCGTGCAGGCGTTGATCGCGAGGGGCATCCAACCCGACGACGGCCCCATCGTCGTCACCGGTGCCACCGGCGGCGTGGGGTCGGTGAGCGTCGACCTGCTGTCGGCGGCGGGCTACCACACGGTCGCGTCGACCGGGAAGAGCGGCGCCGAGGAGCGTCTGAAGGCCTTGGGTGCAGCGGAGGTGATCCCACGACTGCCTGCCGATCCGGACGCCAAGCCGCGGGCGCTGGGCAAGACGCGCTGGGCGGGGGCGGTGGATTGCGTTGGCGGGGCCACCCTGGCCGACGTGCTGAGCACCGTCTCCTACGGCGGCGCCGTGGCGGCCAGTGGGCTCACCGGCGGGCCTGCGCTCAACACCACGGTGATGCCGTTCATCTTGCGCGGCGTCGCCCTGCTTGGCATGGACTCGGTGATGATGCGAATTGGCCCGCGGCGCGAATTGTGGGCGCTACTGGGCGGATCACTGAAGCCTCAGCGTCTGGCGCACATCACCCACGACGTCGACGTCAAGGACGTCGTCGACGTGATCGATCAGGTGCGGGCCGGTGCGTTCTCGGGCCGCGCAGTCGTGAAAGTGGCGGGTGGGTTCTAAACCCACCCGCCACTTGTCACACTCGAATCAGTCGCCTCAGAGGAGGTGGCTGATCAGGTCGGGCTTCATCTGCTGCAGCTGCTGACCCCAGTACGGCCAGTCGTGCGTGCCGGTGTCAGGGAAGTTGAAGACGCCGTTCTTGCCGCCCGCTGCGATGTAGTTGTCCTGGAACGTGCGGTTGGTGCGGATGGTCAGGCCCTCGAGGAACTTGGCCGGCAGGTTGTTGCCACCGAGCTCGCTGGGGGTGCCGTTGCCGCAGTAGACCCAGATGCGCGTGCCGTTGGCGACGATGGTCGGGATTTGCACCATCGCGTCGTTGTACTGCCAGGCCGGATCGGTCTCGGCCGGGCCCCACATGTCATTGGCCTTGTATCCGCCGGCGTCACCCATCGAGAGGTTGATCAGACCGGGCCACTGGCCCTCGGACGGGTTCAGGAAGCCCGACATCGAGCCGGCGTAGGAGAACTGTCCCGGGTGGTGCGCCGAGAGGACGAGCGCGGCGCCACCGGCCATCGAGAGTCCGACGGCTGCGTTGCCGGTGGACTTGACCTCTTTGTTCGAGGCCAGGTACGACGGCAGTTCCGAGGTGAGGAAGGTCTCCCAGTTGTAGGTCAGGCAACCGGACTTGCCACACGCGGGCTTGTACCAGTTGGAGTAGAAGCTCGACTGACCGCCGACGGGCATGACCATCGACAGACCCGAGTCGAGGTACCACTCGAACGCCTGGGTGTTGATGTCCCAGCCGTTGAAGTCGTCCTGCGCGCGCAGACCGTCGAGGAGGTACACCGCGGGCGAGTTGGGTCCGCCGCTCTGGAACTGGACCTTGATGTCGCGTCCCATCGAGGGCGAGGGGACCATGAGGTACTCGACCGGGAGGCCGGGGCGCGAGAACGCCCCTGCGGTCGCACTGCCACCTACCGCGCCGATCATGCCGGGCAGCAACAGCACCGCCATGGTCGCCATCAGTAGTCGGCGCGTCCAGCGCCCGAGAACACCGTCAAATGACATCTACGAATCCATCCAGTTCCTGTTACGGGTACACCGACGATTTGTGCGATGAGGAATCGCCCCAGCGGCGACGGGATCACCGCCGGCCGCGCCCGCGCAGCCGTAGCAGGCGGACCTGAGTATTAACTTGTCGACAGGAAGTAAAACATGGCGCTGCGACCGCCAGCCACTCTGCCAGGCGTCGATCTGATGACGCGTGCGTCAACCGAAGGGCATTTCAGGACCCCAAACTGGGGTCTTCGGGGCGCTCGAGGTCCATCGCTTGGGCGAACGACACGACGGCACCAGAGGCCGATTTCTGCTGACACTACGACGGAACGACCAGCCCTTGGACAGCCGTCGCCCTTGCCCCCGTCGAGAAATAAAAGTAACGTCAGTTTCAGTTTTGCTCGATCGCATCGTCGCGTGAACGTGGAGGCAGCCATGGAATCGTTCGTCCACCTCCGCAAGGGCAGGACACCACGACGGCTCCACGCCGATCTCGACGGGCTCAAGGACGACGAGCTTGGTCGCGGGGGCTTCACGGGCCGCACGGCCAACGTCTACCGCCGCAACGATCCGACGGCCTACCGGACGGTCGGCCCGCTGCGCCCAGTCGACGTGCTGTCCAGCGAGCTGAAGCCGACCGACGCCACGGACGCCGACGGCGCTCCCCTGCTGATGTTCTCCAACGCCGACTGCCTGGTGCTGCTGTCGCGACGCAGTGAGCCCATGCCGTACTTCGCGCGCTACGTCGACGGCGACCTCCTGTCCTTCGTGCACCAGGGTTCCGGCGTCCTCGAAACCGAGTTCGGCCCGGTGACCTATCGCGAGGGCGACTGGGTCTACCTCCCCAAGGCCTGCACCTGGCGTCAGGTCCCCGACGGTGAGACCACGCTGCTGATGATCCAGGCGACCGACGAGTTCCGGGTGCCGCCGCCGGCGCAGCTGGGCAGACACTTTCCGTTCGACCCCTCCCAGGTCGTCATCCCGGAGCCCGCGCCGATCGACGACGGCGAGGGACCACACCAGGACGGCGAATACGAGGTCCGGTTGATCCACTCCGACATCGAAGGGGCCGGCACGACGTCCCTGTTCTACCGGCACCACCCACTCGACGTGGAGGGCTGGCGCGGCGACAACTTTCCGTTCACCTTCAACATCGCCGACTACAACGTGGTGACCTCCGACAGTGTGCACCTGCCGCCGACCGTTCACCTGTTCATGCAGGCGACGGGGGTCTACGTGATGAACTTCCTGCCCAAGCCGGCCGAGGGCACACCGGGCACCGAACGCACCCCGTGGTACCACCGCAACGTCGACTTCGACGAGATCGCGTTCTTCCACAGCGGCTCGCTCTACGGCATCCCGATGCCGCCCGGCCTGATTTCCCATGCCCCGCAGGGGGTTCATCACGGCGCGCCGGAGAAGGCCCGCGAGCGAGCCCGTCGCACGTTCGACGAATACTCCCGGGTCGACTGGTCGGTCATCTCGATCGACACCCGCCGCCGACTGGTGCCGTCGGCGGAGGTACTGGCCAACGATCTGGGGCAGCACTAGTGACCGCCCCGGCCAAGCACGACTACGAGCGGATCCCCTACCTCGTCGCCTACCAGAACACCTCGGGCGTGCGCGACGTCTACGGCGGCGTCGCCGAGCTGGTCGTCCTGGAGAGCTACCTGCTCAAGCCCGACCGGCCCAGCGACACGGTGCTCGTCTTCATGCACCCCATCGGCGGCGGCGCCTACCTTCCGATGATCAACGGCCTCGCCCGCGCCGGACACCACGTCATCTACTGCAACAGCCGCTTCCGCGGCACCGACTCGGCACTGCTGATGGAGAAGGTGGTCGAGGATCTCGGCGAATGCGTCAAGGACGCGAAGACTCGGCTGGGGTACGAGAAGGTGGTGCTGGCCGGCTGGAGCGGCGGCGGTTCTCTGTCGGTGTTCTACCAGCAGCAGGCTCAGCACCCGACCGTCACGTCGAGCCCGTCCGGTGACGGCCCCGACCTCACGACGCTGGGGCTCACCCCCGCCGACGGGATCATGCTGCTCGCCGCGCACGTCAGCCGCCACGGCACGCTGACCGAATGGCTGGACGCGTCGATCCTCGACGAATCCGACCCGACGAAGCGTGATCCCGAGCTGGACCTCTACGACCCGACCAACCCCCATCAACCGCCCTACACCGAGGCATTCCTCCAGCGTTACCGCGCGGCCCAGATCGCCCGCAATCGACGAATAACCGCGTGGGTCTGGCAGAAACTCGCGGAGCTGTCCGAGACGGGCCGGCCGCAGGACGAGTTCGCGTTCGTCGTACACGGCACCATGGCCGATCCGCGCTGGCTCGACCCGACGGTGGATCCCAACGAACGCACCCCCGGCAGCTGCTACCTAGGCGATCCTCAAGTGGTGAACGACTCCCCCGTCGGCCTCGCACGGTTCTGCACGCTGCGCAGCTGGCTCTCCCAATGGAGCTACGACGACGCCAACGGCGACGCCGTGGCGGCCGGGCCCGACATCGCGGTGCCCACCCTGGTGATCGGCAACCTCGCCGACGACGCGTGCACCCCGAGCCACACCCGTCGCCTGTTCGAGGCCATCGGCCACCCCGACAAGGAGATGCACGAAATTCCCGGTGCCAACCACTACTACGCCGGAGCCGACCAGCGCGACACCCTGCGACAGGCCGTCGGCGTCGTCGGTGACTGGTTGTCACGGCACGGGTTCGACCAGTGACCACCGGTCCGCTCGACGGAATCCGGGTCATCGAGGTCGGCACGTTGATCTCAGGTCCGTTCGCCGGGCGGCTGCTCGGCGACATGGGGGCCGACGTCGTCAAGATCGAGCCGCCAGGCTCCCCCGACCCGCTGCGCACCTGGGGCCAGGCCGAGGTCGACGGACATCACTTCTTCTGGACGGTCCACGCCCGTAACAAGAAGGCCGTAACCCTCGACCTGCGGGAACCCAAGGGCCGCGCCCTCTTCCTCGACCTCGTCGAGCGTTCCGACGTCATCGTGGAGAACTTTCGTCCCGGCACGCTGGAGAAGTGGGACCTGGGTTACGACGTTCTGCGCGAACGCAATCGGGGCATCATCCTGGTCCGGGTGTCCGGCTACGGACAGACGGGCCCGGACTCCCACAAGGCGGGCTACGCCTCGGTGGCCGAGGCCGCCAGCGGATTACGCCACATGAACGGCTTTCCCGGCGGGCCTCCCCCGCGGCTGGCGCTGTCCCTCGGGGACAGCCTGGCGGGCATGTTCGCCGCGCAGGGCGCGCTCGCCGCGCTGTACCGGCGGACGGTCACCGGTGAGGGCCAGGTGGTCGACGCCGCCCTGACCGAATCCTGCTTGGCCGTCCAAGAATCCACGATTCCGGACTACGACGTGGGCGGTGTGGTGCGCGGTCCGTCCGGCACCCGGCTCGAGGGCATCGCGCCGTCCAACATCTACCCGACCGCCGACGGCAGCTGGGTGGTCATCGCCGCCAACCAGGACACTGTCTTCCGGCGGCTGTGCTCCGCCATGGGCCGGCCCGAGCTCGCCACCGACGCCCGCTTCGCCGACCACATCAGTCGCGGCCGCAACCAGGACGCGATCGACGAGATCATCGGCGCATGGGCGGCCGAGCGGCAACCCGCCGACGTCATCGCCACTCTGAGCGACGCCGGGGTGATCAGCGGACCCATCAACACCGTGGCCGAGGTCGTCACCGACCCCCAACTACTGTCCAGGGGCATGATCGCCGACCACTGGGATGAACGCATCGGGCGCAACGTCAAGGGTCCGGGTGTGGTGCCGGTGCTCTCCGAATCGCCGGGAACGATCCGCCACGGCGGCTCCTTGGCGCCCGGACAGCACAACGACGAGGTGTACGGCGAATTGCTGGGTCGCTCGGCCGACGAGCTCGACCAGTTGCGCGCGGAGGGCATCCTGTGAGCGTCGGCGAGCACGTCACCATCCGCGAGGTGAGCCTTCGCGACGGTCTGCAGATCGAGGCACCAATCCCGTTGTCCGCCAAGCTCGCTCTGCTGGAGGCCATCGTCGCCACCGGCGTACGGGAGATCGAGGCCACCGCCTTCGTCTCACCATCGAAGGTGCCCGCGCTCGCCGACGCCGCCGCACTGGCCGCGGAACTGCCGCGCTTTCGCGAGTCGCACGGCGTCGAATTCTCCGCACTGGTCGCCGGGCCGGGTGGGGCACACCGCGCCGTCGCCGCCGGAATGGGGTCGATCGAGTACGTGGTCTCCGCCGCCGACGGTCACAGCCAGGCCAACGTCGGACGGTCGACGGCCGTGTCGACCGATCTGATCGCCGACATCGCGCGCATCGCGCACGACGGCGGCGCCAGCGTCGAGGTAATCGTCGCCACCGCGTGGGACTGCCCGTTCGACGGACCGACCGACCCCGGTCGGGTGCTCGACGTGGTCACCGCCGCAGCCGAGATCGGCGCCGACCGGATCGCCATCGCCGACACGATCGGGACCGCAACCCCGGGACGGGTGAGCACGCTGGTCGGACTCCTTGGCCCGATCGTCGGCGACCTGCCCTTCGGCGCCCACTTCCACGACACTCGCGGCGCCGGACTGGCCAGCGCCTACGCCGCCGTCACCGCAGGCATCCGACGGCTCGACGCCTCGGCGGGCGGCCTGGGCGGATGCCCGTTCGCACCCGGCGCCAGCGGCAACATCGCCACCGAGGACCTCGTCTACCTGTTGCGCGACAGCGACATCGGCACCGACGTGGATCTGCCGGCCGCCATCCGGGCAGCCGACGTCGCCCGGACCGTCGTCGGACACGACCTGCCCAGCGCGTTGTTGCGTGCCGGCGACCGGATCCTGGGCTGACGCTCGGTGTCGTCGCCGGACGCGCTCACCGCGAAGGGTCGCCAAACCCGCGAGGGGATCGAGCTGGCTGCTCGAAAGCTGTTCGCCGAGCGCGGTTTCCACGGTACGACGCTGGCCGACATCACGGCGGCTGCCGGGAAGTCGTCCGCCTCCTTCTATCGGTATTACACCGACAAGGAAGACCTGCTGTACTCGCTGGCCGAGTCCTTCCTCCACGACGTGGTGATGCCGTCGGGTCTGACGGTGCACCTTCCCGAGTCACCGCAGGACACCGAGTTCTTCACCGCGGTGGTGACCGGTTACTGGAACATGTTCTCTCAGAACATCGGCATCATGGTCGCCGTCAACCAGTTGGCCGATACCCGGCCGCGGTTCGCCAACGTACAGAACGAGTTTCGCCGTTTCGGCGTCGACATGGTCGCCGCGACGATTCGCCGGGCCCGGGAACAGGGATACGCCGCCGACGTCGACCCCCTGCTCACCGGCGCGGCAATCGCGCTGCTGTTCGAGAACTTCACCGTGGTGGCGCTGCGCCCGTCCGGACTGGGCGTCGAGGTCGGCGACGCCGACGCCATCACCACGCTGTCCACCATCTGGCGCAAGACCCTGTACGGCGACTGAGGAGACGATCACCGTGGATTTCGCCTTGCCGGAACATCTTCCAGGCCTGCTCGCCGAGATGGATGCCTTCATCGACGCGGAGATCACACCGCTGGAGGCCGAACACCTGCAGTACTTCGACCGACGCCGGGAGTACGCCCGCACCGACTGGGACAACGGCGGTGTTCCGCAGCGCGCGTGGGAGGATCTGCTCGACGAGATGCGTCGGCGCGCCGACGCGGCGGGCTGGTTGCGCTACGGCCTGCCAGCCAGGTTAGGCGGCCGCGACGGCACCAACCTCGACATGGCCGTCATCCGGGAACACCTGGCGCACAGGGGTCTCGGGCTACACAACGACCTGCAGGACGAGTCGTCGATCGTCGGCAACTTCCCTCAGGTGATCATGATGGACCGGTTCGGCACCGAGGAGCAGAAGCGGGAGTGGGGCGAGGCCCTGCTCACCGGCGAGCGCTCGATGGCGTTCGGGCTCTCCGAACCCGACCACGGTTCCGACGCCACCTGGCTGGAGACGACCGCCGTACCCGACGGGGACGGCTGGGTGATCAACGGCACCAAGCGGTGGAACACGGGCGTGCATCGCGCCACCCACGACCTCGTCTTCGCGCGGACGAGCGGCTCCGCAGGATCCCCGGTGGGCATCACGGCGTTCCTGGTGCCGTGCGATTCGCCGGGGTTCAGCGTGCCGTTCTACTGGTGGACGTTCAACATGCCGACCGACCACGGCGAGGTCGAACTCGAGGACGTCTGGGTGCCGTCCGACGCGGTGCTCGGCGACGTCGACCGCGGGCTGGAGGTCGGCCAAACGTTTCTGCACGAGAACAGGATTCGCCAGGCAGCCAGCAGTCTGGGCGCGGCCCAGTATTGCATCGGCCGGGCCGCCCAGTACGCCTCCGAGCGCGTCGTGTTCGGCAAGCCGCTGTCGGTCAACCAGGCCGTGCAGTGGCCGCTGGTCGAACTGCAGACCGAGGCGCAGATGGTGCGGCTGCTGGTCTACTACGCCGCCTGGCACCTCGACAAGGAGCACCACATGGAGGTCTCCGACAAGGTCTCGATGGCCAACTACCGCGCCAACCGGTTGGTGTGCGAGGCCGCCGACCGGGCCATGCAGGTTCACGGCGGACTCGGCTACAGCCGCCACGAACCGTTCGAACACATCTACCGACACCATCGCCGCTATCGAATCACCGAAGGCGCGGAGGAGATTCAGATCAGACGGGTCGCGCAGCGGATGTTCAGGTTCGGCCGGTCGTGACCCCCGACGAGCTCGCACCGGCATTGGCCGGGGCACTGAAGCCGTCGCTGGGTGCCGTCACCGTCTCCGGCCTGCGGGTGCTCACCGGCGGCGCCAGCCGTGCCACGTGGGCCTTCGACGCCGTCACCTCCCACGGCACGCGACCGCTCATCCTGCGGATCGGCCCACCCGACGAGATTCACGCCGGCATGCGGCTGGAGGCAGCGGCCCTCACGCGGGCCGCCGCCGCAGGCGCACCGGTGCCATACGTCCTGATCGCCGAGGATTCGGCGGAGACGCTGGGCAACCCGTTCCTGGTGTGCGACTTCGTCGAGGGCGAGACGATCGTGCGACGCATCCACCGCGCGCTGGACGACGCGTCGCGAGCCGCCCTGCTCGAAGAGTGCGCGGCGGCGCTGGCGGCCATTCACCGCGCCGACCCCGCAGGCATCTGCCTCGAGGAGTCCGATCAGCTCGAGGCGTGGCACCGCCAGCTCGACGAGATGGCCGACACCACGGCGACGTTCGAGTGGGCGTTTCGATGGTTGGCGGCGCACCGCCCGTCCCCGTCGCCGACGGTGTTGGTACACGGCGACTTTCGTATGGGCAACCTGATAGTCAACACTGCGGGGCACACTGCGCGGCTCGCCGCGGTCCTGGACTGGGAGCTCACCCACGCCGGCGAGGCCTACGAGGACCTGGCCTGGTTCTGCATCCGCGCGTGGCGTTTCGGCGCACCGCGGTCACTCGCCGCGGGCGGCCTCGGCAGCATCGAGGACTTCTTGGCCGCCTACGAGGCGGCGTCGGGAACCACCCTGGATCGGTCTGCCGTGCACTGGTGGCTGGTTCTGGCCACCCTGCGGTGGGGTGTGATCTGCCGCTACCAGGCCGAGCGGCACCTGTCCGGCCAGACCCGGTCGGTGGAACTGGCCGCCATCGGCAGGCGCGTGTGCGAAACGGAATTCGACCTGCTCACCTTGCTCGAGAGCGCGTCATGACCGGCCCACACGGCCGGCCCACCGCCGCCGAACTGGTCGCGGCGGTGGCCGAATTCCTCGAAGGCGACGTCAGGGCGGCGACGTCCGGTGCGGTTCACTTCCATGCTCGCGTCGCCGCCAACGCGCTGCGCATCGTGGAACGGGAACTGCTCGAAGACGCCCCCGCGGTACCGTTGCTCGGCTTCGACGACGAACACGCGCTGGCCACCGCGATCCGCGCCGGCGACCTCGACGACCGAGGCGCCGAGGTCCTTGCGACTCTGCACGGCCTCGTCGCAAGCCGACTTGCGGTCTCGCATCCCGGCTACGACGCGGAATAGCGGCTCATCGACGCCGCACCCGCGCCAGCCAGGCAGGCTCCTCGACGACGGTGCCGACTGGCAGGCCGAGCGCCTCCGCGTGCGCCGCTCCGACGATGCCTCGGTAGGTCGTCACGTCGAGCGACTCGACCTCCCAACCGTCGGCGAACGCGGCGCGAATGGTCCGTTCGTCGACCGACGGTCCGAAGCCCCGGCCGGCGTCGGAGAGGGCCAAGAGGTGCAGCAGCCCACCCGGCCGAATCGCGCGATGCAGGCTGGCGACATACCGTGCGCGGTCGGCGTCGTCACCGAAGACGTGGAACAGGGCACTGTCGACGACGGTGTCGTAACCAGGGTCGGAGTCCAGGGCCGTGGCGTCGCGGACCTCGAACCGCGCGTCCACGCCCTTGGCCACCGCGTTGGCCCTGGCCTGCGCGACGGCGTTGGGCGCGAAGTCGACGCCTAGCACGTCGTACCCGAGGGTCGCGAGCAAGATGGTGTGCTCGCCAAGTCCGCACCCGGCGTCGAGCACCCTTCCGTCGATAGCGCCGGTCTGCTCGAGTGCGACGACCGCGGGCTGGGGTTCGCCGATGACCCAGGGCGGACTGCCGGATTGGTAGGCCTCGTCGAATCTGTCCCTCGCCGGTGTGGTCATGCGTCGAGTCTGCAACCTCAACCGGGGTCGAGGTCAAGGGTGCGGCGACGGCAGTCTCACGACGCCCGCGGCACGGTGGCGATGCACGTTTGCACCCTGGGCGTCAGCCGCTGCGGCAGCGCACCGGCCCGAGCGCAGGTCCGCAGGATCTCCTCCGGTGTCTTGGCTTCGAAGACGCCGTAGAGCGCGTCGTCGGCGGGCACGGACACCGTCATCACCAGCCTCACCCGGGCGGCGTCGGTCGAGACCTCCTCCGCGGCCAAGGCCATCATGTTCGTAAAGCGTTCGACGGCAGCCTCGGTCAATTCGATGCGGTACCACTCGGCAAGGAAACCGGCCATCAGTCTTCCCCCCTCGCCGGGCGGGCCCAGGTGTCGGCGGCCAGGCGATGGCGCAACTCCACGCGGTTGCGGATGCCGAGCTTTCGGTAGACGCGCCCCAGGTTGCCTTCGACCGTCTTCGCACTGATGAACAGCGCGGAGGCCACCTCCTTGTTGCTCATGCCGGCGGCGGCCAACTCCGCCACGCGCCACTCGGCAGATGTCAGGCGGGTGTCCTGTGCCCTGGACGACCGGCCGATGTGCGCCAGTTCCGCCTCCGCACGTGCCGTCCACAGCGGCGTGCCAAGACGTTCGAAGGTGGCCCGTGCTTCGTCGAGCGTGGCCCGAGCGACGGTGCCGTGCCGCAAACGCCGTTGCACCTGGCCGAGCACCAGCTGTGTGCGCGCACGTTCGAACGGCGAAGGGACGAGCGCGTGTTCGGCCATGGCGGACGCCACTGCGCGCTCCGCGTCCCCCAATTCGCCCCGTGCGGCCATGAGCATGCCCTGGCAGCGCGCAGCGGTCGCGGCCATCCAGCGATGGTCCAGCCGTGCTGCGCTGTCGCGCAGCAGCACGACCAGGCGCTCCGCGTCGGCAAGGGCCTTGACGGCGATCATCGCCTCGACCGCGTCGGGAACCGACTGGAAGGTCGTCATGTCCACGGCGGCGGCCTGCTGCCAGCGGAAGATCAACGGCCGCAACACGTCGAGCGCCTGGGCATGATTGCCCAACGACACCTCGAGAAAGCCGAGCGCGATGATCGGCCACGGGGTGGCCCATTGGCCGTCGGATGCCGACGCGTCCCCCAGCGCGGCCTCGGCCTCGATGCGAGCGTCGTGTTCGCGCCCGGCGTACGCCGCGGCCAACGAGGCGGAGACGGCGGCCATCATGTGGACGTGCGTGCCGCCGACCTGTTCGGCCCTGACGGCAAGGCTCTCGGCGACGCGCGCCGCCTCGGCGTACCGGCCCAAGCCGACCTTGGCCATGGCAGAGTGGAATTCGATCCACGACAGATCGGCGTCCTCACCGCGGGCGGCGAGCCGATCCATGACCGCGGCCAGCGCGATTTCAGCCTCTTCCAGCCGCCCCATCCAGACGAGGATCACTGCGTTCACCGCGTGCGCGCTGAGACGCACGCAGGTGGTCACCTCGAGGTCCTCGAGGTCCATGGCGCGATTCAGGGTCGACTGATCGAGACCGAAGCCGCGGCGGCATTGCAGCGAAACGTGAACGGCCAGTGCTCGACTGATGGCGTGCGGGTCTTCGAGTCGTTCGGCGTAGGTCATCGCCTGAACGGAGTGCCGCTGTGCGCCGTCGCCGTCGCCGAGCGACGAGTGTGCCACTGCCGACACGAGATGGACGCACATGAGCGACTCCGGCCGTCTGACCGCGTCGCTCGTCGCCAACTGAAGTACGTCGGTGGCATCGCGAAATTCGCCCCGCGCCATCAGGGTACGGGCGACGAGCAGCCGCGCATGGGCCCGTTGGTCACCGCCGGAGGGGTCGGCGATCACGGACTCCGCCAGTTCTCGGCATCGGTCCACATCCCCGGCTCGGAGGTGTTGACGGGCGGCAGCGAGTCGCCGCTCCACCGTGTCACCGCCGAGGCCGATCGCCAGTTCGAGCAGTTCCGCCGCAGCGGCCGGGTCGTACTGGACGCTCTCGTCCGCGACGGCGGCGTCGAGCGCAGCCAGAGTCGCCGGGTCGGCGGTCACGGCGGCGAGCGCCATGTGTCGGGCCCGCTGCGCCGGCAGCGATTCCATGTCGGCGATGGCGCGGTGCAGCGCCCGACGCGTGGACGGTCTGGCGCGTCCGTAGACACCGTGGGCGAGAACCGGGGGCGTGAACCGCACCCGGTTTCCCTCGATCGCAATGATCCCGTCGGTCTCGGGCTCTTCCAACAGGTGCACGAGGCGTTCGACCGGCGTCGAGGTGATCGCAGCCATCACGTCGACCGTGGGATCGTCGACGCATGCCGCGGCGAGGAGCGCCCGCTCGACGTCGTCGTCGAAGTGACCGATCGCGTCCTCGAGCGCCTCGACGATCGACGGTGGTAGCGCCGTCGTCGAGATGGTCGGGCCCATCACCTGAGCGAGTTCCACTGCGTAGGAGGGGTTTCCACCGGAGACCTTCGCTATTCGCGCCATCGTGCGGCGCGGAAACGGACGACCGAATCGTTCGGCGATCATCCGTTGCAGGCTGCGCACGTCCATCGGCCCGATCGTCAGCCGTGACAGCGCGCCCGGACGGTCGAGCTTCAGCCACGCCGTGGCCCCGTCCGGCCCCGTCCGTTCGGTCAGCAGGAGTCCGACGCGGCCGCGCAACCGGCGCGCCGCGAAGGCGAGCAGATCGCGACTCGCGGTGTCGATCCACTGCACGTCGTCGACCGCGATCAGCACCGGACCGGCATCGGAGAGTCGGTTGACGATCGCGGTGAACGCCGCCACGACGGCCCGCTGGTCGTCGTCGAACTGGTGCCGATCCAGGTGTAGCAGGTGACGCTCGACCGCCCGGCGCTGCACGTCTGGCAGCGACGTCACCAGTTCGGATTCGAGATCACCGGCGAGCACCGACGCGACACCGAAGGCCACATCGCCCTCCCGCTCACTCGCCCTGGCCGACAGCACCCGAAAACCGGCCTGGCGCGCGCGCTCCGCGACGGCCGCCCACGCCGTGGTCTTCCCGATACCCGACTCACCGTCGATCACCAGCGCAGCGGGTTCGCGAGTGGCGCCGGCCAGGAAGGCGGAGACCTCTTGGGCCCCGTCGACGCCATTCGGCACCGTGCCCGTCGAGCGCCGTGCCCCGCTCCACCCGGGATCGGAGGTCGGACGAGCCGTCCGCTGCATGGGTGCCTCCTGCGTGCCGCTCACCGGGGGGATGGTGATGACGGGAGCGTAGGAAGATGGCGACCGACGCGTCACGCGTAGTCACTACCTGTCTTCGCCCGAATGCTTCTGCGTACCCGGTAGCCGAATTAGCGTGACTGCTATGGAGCCGACCCCCGATGCCATCCCCGACGAGATCGACTACCTGGTGATTGGCAGCGGATTTGGCGGCTCCGTGGCCGCGGCGACGCTCGCGGCGCCCGGCCGAGGGGTGTTCCTGCTGGAGCGCGGCAAGGCCTACCCTCCCGGTTCGTTCCCCCGAACTCCCGACGAGATGGCGGAGAACTTCTGGGACCCGTCCAACGGGCTGCACGGCCTCTTCAACGTCTGGTCCTTCGAGCACGTGGACGCAATCGTCGCGAGCGGCCTGGGCGGAGGGTCCCTGATATATGCGAACGTGATGCTCGAGAAACCCGAAGCGTGGTTCACCCAACCCATGGCGGGCGGCCACGGCGACGAGGTGTGGTCGTTCACCCATGCCGACCTCGTCGAGCACTACGAGGCCGTCAGAAGAGTCCTCCACGTCGACGAGTTGCCGGAGGAGTTCGTCGCCGACCACTCCCCCAAGACGTCGAGGTTCCTCGACGCCTCCGAGGGGATGGGGAGATACGCCCCGCTGGCCGTGCGGTTCAGGAACGCCGCCGGCGATCCGGCCGTCGGCGCCGCATTGGACCCGGAGCCGTACGGCAGCATCTTCGGCACGCCTCGCCGGACGACGTGCCGCATGGTCGGCGAATGCGACATCGGGTGCAACGAAGGCGCCAAGAGCAGCATGGACCACACGTTCGTATCGCAGGCACATGCTGGCGGGGCCACGGTCTACACCCGGACGGAGGTGCGCTCCCTTCGTAGGCTGGACGACGCCGATCAGCCCTACCGCTTCGAGGTGTCCTACGTCGTGCATCCGCCGTGGGCCGAGGGCCACGTGAGGGACACGCGTCTGGTCGAGGAACACACGATCAAGGCCAAGCGCGTCGTCCTCGCGGCCGGCGCACTCGGCTCGACGTTCCTGATGTTGAAGAACGCCGAGACGCTGGGGCTGCCGCCGAACTCACCGGTGGGCAGGAGATTCTGCGACAACGGCGACCTACTCGGGCTGGCGTCGCCCCGCCGCGCCGCCCAGGACTTCGCGGCGAACAAGGGTCCGGTGATCACTGCGTACCGTGAAATCAGCGACGAGTCCGGTTCCGAGGATGGTGTGCCGCCGGTGCGAATGTACCTGCAGGACGGTGGAGTTCCGACGATCATGCTGTGGATCCTGAAGACGATCGACGCTCCTGGCTTGATCAGTCGACTCGTCAAGGACGGCCTTGGCTACTGGTGGCAGCGTGTCACGAAGGGCAACGACAACAACGTCTCGGCAGAGGCAAGTCGTGTCATGGGAAGGTCACCGGGGATCGCCCGGAGTCTGCCGATCCTGGCCATGGGTGAAGACGTTCCGGGCGGTCGACTGTCGCTCAACCGCGACGGCATTCTCACCAATTCGTGGACGCCCAAGGAGTCGGCGGCGCACTTCAACGAGGTGCGCCGCCACATGAACTCGCTCAAGGAGCGTCTCGGGGCCCGCTTCGAGAAGAACCCCGACAAGAAGACCGAACGCACGATCACCGTCCATCCGCTCGGTGGCTGCCCGGCCGACACCTCGCGTGTCAGGGGGGTCGTCGATTCCTTCGGACGCGTGCACGGGGTTCCTGGGCTGTGGATCGTCGACGGCTCGGTAATGCCCGGGCCATGCGGGGCGAATCCGTCGCTCACCATTGCGGCCTTTGCCCGACGGGCCGCCGTCGAGTTGCTCCGCGAAGAGGTCGACGAACCGCCCCCACCGGCTGAGCCCATGGTGCTCGAGGAGTGATCACCAGCGGGCCCGGCGCAGATAGGTCTTGGCCAGCCCTCGTACGAAGAATCGCGAATAGGTCAGTACGGCCCCACAGCGGTTCGCGCCGCTCGCCCCGCCGAATCCCCGCATCGTCACGAGTTGAACCAGGAACCCCCACGGCGAGATCTTGACGAATCCCGCGGCGCTGCTCGTCTGGGCGGCTTTCCCCATCGTGGCGTGGACGACGAGGTGTGCCGTCGTGGTGTCGCGCCACAGATGCCAGCTGGGCTGCAACAGCTTTCGCGCCCGCACGTCGTAGACCCGATCTCCGTCGACGAAGGTGGCGGTGTAGAGAATTTCTCGAACTCGGCGGCGGTCCGGCCCTACGCCCGGCTTGAACAGGGTGAACGTGCCGTCGTTCGACACTGCACACACCCCGAGCACCGGGATGACGAGTTCGGCCCGCAGCCCGGCGACGGGCAATTCCTGCATGACGAAGTCGTCGACGTCGTCGACCTTGACGTCGGCATGAATCCACGCGGCGACGGCACCCACGGACTCGAACCCGGCGACGGGGTCGGAGGTACGCAGGGACACTCGTCCCGTCATGGTCTCGCTGAACCGCAACCCCGTCACGGGTCCTCGCTCAGCCACTCGACGATGTGGGGGAACACCTCGACCGAGGCATGCTTGCCGAGGAACATGTCGAGGTGCCCGTAGCCTTCGAACTCCTTGAAGCCATGTCTGGGCGATCCTGCTGGCACGTGGGAATTGAAGAACGCGTGTGACGCGCGCATGGCCTCGGGCAGGAACGTCCGGTTGTCGGCGCCGGTGATGAAGGTGAACTTGGCCGTCGTCCTCGGAGCCTCGATTCCGAGGAGCTCGGGAATCTCCCGATAGTCCCTGGCGGGCACCAGATGTTTGGCCACCAGGCAATCGAGGGTCTGCCGGAACAGGCTCACGGGCACGTGCGCGAATTCGCCGGAGATCCAGTCGTGCGTTCCGGCGTCCAGGTTGCGATGGCTCCACAGGGTGGGAAATCCGACGCCGTAGACGAAGCTCGAATGCTTGCACACCTTGTTCCGACACTCGTGGTGCGTCACGTCCACCATGAAGTCCATGACCTTGGCGGCGAAACTCGGTGGGTACAAACCGAATTGAGGGTCGAAGAAGTTGGTGAGGCGGCCGAGGGTCGCCATGGCGAGCGGCAACTTGATGGCGGCCGCCCGGCGCACCTTCGGCGTCATCGCAGTCGAGTTGGCGACCACCCGGGTCACTTCGGGCAGCAGTCCGGAGGCGATCGACATCGTGAAGGCGTGCGAGCCTTGACAGTGCACCACCGCCTTAACCGTGTCATGTTCGGTGATTTCGCGAATCGTCGAGACCGCGGCGGGAAAATCGAAGACTGCCGCGTCGTCGAGGGTGTACTCCGACGGCTCGAGGTCGATGCTGGCGCGCCAGTTGACCATCCACACGTCGAAGCCCGCCGCCGACAGCATTGCCGGCAGCGTGACGATGCCCGGTGGGCAGAACAGGTTGGCCCGCACCCCCGCGCCGTGAACCATCATCACCGGACCCCGCGGCGGCACACCGTCCACCGGCCGAAGGCGACGGAAGTTGAGCCGAAAACCGTCGCCGGCCGTAAACCACACCGTTTCCACCGGAGGCAACCGCACCCCGGCCGGCGACCTCAGCACGATGTCGGTCTGCAACGGGTCGGGCGGCGCGGCCGGAACGTTCATCAGCGCACCGTCGTCGCCAACGCCGACCGGTCGGGCAGACCAAGTTTCATGCAGGCCTTGTAGACGTGCCCCTCGACGGTCCGCACCGACACCGAG
Source organism: Mycobacterium yunnanensis (assembly GCF_025823185.1). GTDB lineage: Bacteria > Actinomycetota > Actinomycetes > Mycobacteriales > Mycobacteriaceae > Mycobacterium > Mycobacterium yunnanensis. Next base: position 1,428,169 of record NZ_JACKVK010000008.1, on the reverse strand, counting down.
AGTTGGGCAGCGATGGCCTTGTTCGTCATCCCCTGGGCCACCATGACGGCGACCTCCTTCTCACGACCGGTGAGGGGGGACGGGTTCAGCACCTTCTCCAAAGCAGGTGTCGCCGGGTTCCCGCAGCGCTGCGACAGGGCCGCCGCATGCGCCTTCGCCAACGCTTCGCCGGCCCGGTCCCCTGCGGACCGATGCACGTTGGCCGCCTGCGCGGCAGCGTCGGCCGCGGCGGCCAACATTCCCGCCTCCTCCAGGCTCACCGAGACCCGATCCAGCCCGGCGGCGTCCTGATCGGCCAGCGCTTGGCCGTGCTCGATGCACGATCTGCCTGCCGCGCAATCGATCCGAGCGTTGATCCGGCGCGCGGCCACCACGGCGCCGACGTCGCCGAGCCGCAACGCATCCTGCACGGCGCGCAATGCGACGGCAGCTTGTCCGGATTGCTCGGCCACGTGGACGGCGTCCCTGGCGGCGGCGACGGCGCCGCGGAGGTCGCGCGCAGCCGCAAGTGTCCATGCTCGCGCCAGGGCCAGCTCGGGGGCGTACAACTCCGAACGCATGCCGTGCGCTGAGATCGCACGTTCCAGGGCGACGGCGGCCTCGGCCGAGTGACCCTGTTGGCCGAGTGCCTGCGCCAGGCCGATGAGAGCCAACGGCCCCCAGCTGTAACCGGTTGCGGTGAGCGCCGCGGCAGCCTGCCGAAAGAGCGTTGCCGCCTCGTCGAGTGAACCCCGTGCGACGAGGACGTGACCCAGCACGACTTCGCCGATCGCCCGCCCGGGCTGTTGGAATTCGGAGAAGCCTGCGTAGTGGCGCGCCAGGTCGACGGCCGAGTCGACGTCGGCCGCCATGATCGAACTCAGCGCCTGACCGAAGCCAATGGTGAACCGCAGCAACCCAGGATGTGTTGCCCCGAGCCCACGCCGAGCCAGTACCTCTACGTCGTCGAAGCTGCCCATCCGGGCACTCGACAGAGTGGCCGTCGCAGCGGCCCAGGCGACGGCGAGATCGAGTGCCTGGGGTGACTCGAGGACGACCGTGGCGACTCGGATGGCATGTGCGGGATCACCGGAACTCATGGCAAAGGTGGCGGCCAAGGCGTCGAGGGTGTGGAAGGCGGCAGGCTCGGAGATCCTGGCCCGCATGTCGGCCAGGTAGCTGACCGCTTCGCGTGATTCCGACAGCATCCAAAACCTGTTGGCGGCCTTCGGAAGCGTCCACGCGGTGAGGTCCCACTCCGAGAGGGTGTCCGGGTCGACGGGCTTCAGAACCTCGTCGGCATCCTTCCCACGGCCCTGCCACGACAAGGAATGTGCCAGGGGCAGCCGCGCCGACAGATCCCCGGTCTGATCGAGCGCGCCGCGCGCCAGCCGTTCCCCAAAGGCCAGATCGCCCATCCGCATCGCTTCCCACGACAGGGCGACGAGGTCACCTGCCTCAGGTGGGTCGTCGGTGTCGAGGGCAAGCCCGGCGATCCTCAGCCGGCCGCTGATGTCGGTGCGCGCGGCGGCCGACAACTGTGCGACGAGCATCTTGCGCAGTCTGCGGACGGCGAGCCGCCCCAGCCCGGAACGGATCCGCTCGGTGTACAGCGGGTGAAAGGCATGCACCACGAGGTGTCCGCCGTGATCGCTCACCGTCACCGCGCCCGCCGACTCGGCGCGGTCGACGGCATCGAGACCGACCATCTCGGCCAGATCGGAGACCGCCAGCGGCTCTTCGATCGCCAGGAATTCGAGCACGGTTCTGACGTCGGGCGCGAGACCTCTGAGATGTTCGTCGACGAGAGTCGACAGCTCTGGGGTGAGGGTCATCTCGCCACGCAGCTGCCAGACGCCCTCGGCTTGGCGAAGACTGCCCGTCTCGACCGCAGCCACGACGAGGTGGCGAAGGTACAGCGGGTTGCCCTGACTCACGCCGTACATCCGATCGGCGCTAACGGCCTCGACCGGGCCGCCGAGCACCTGCTCGAGGATCGCCGCCGATTCCTCGGCGTCGAACGGAAGGATGTCGCAGCGCGCGAGGAGTTGGTCCTTCCACAGCGCGGTGACCGCATCCGGGCAAGTTTCGCCGTCGCGGACGGTCAACAACAGGCGAACCGACCCGCTGAGCGCGAGCTGGTGAACGAGCGTCGCCGACAGGGTGTCGAGGTGGTGGGCGTCGTCCACCACGAGCATCAGACCGTGGTCGGCCTCGCGGCGGAGCGCGTGCTGCGCGGCCCGCAACAACGTCGCGGGTTCGTCGGCACCGGTGAACTCGACGAGGTGACTGAACGCGCCGAACGGGACGAGCTTCGCAGACCCGGTGGCCGACACCCACCGGGTCGCGATGCGCGACTGCTCGTTGGCGACGGCACGCGCAACCGCGCGCGCCATGACGGTCTTGCCCACTCCGGGGGCCCCGACGAGGACCGCCCCGCGGCCGGTGTCGAGGGCCGACTGCAGACGTTGGCGCGTGGCACCACGACCGGCCGTCATCCAGCGAACCCCCACCACGGATGGATCCTATGCCTGACCCCGCGCTGCCGTCGACAGTACGATTCGAGGCAACCGACGACCACGAAACGGCCCACATCGGGAGCATGCGGCGAAGGCGTATTCGCGCCGCGCGCGGGGTGCCCGGCCGTAGCATCGGCAGCGTGCCCGACGCGCCCCTGAAGATCCTGGTCTACAGCGACAACGCACGCACTCGCGAACAGGTGCGCAGCGCTCTCGGCACGCGAGTACACCCCGACCTTCCCGAACTCGAGTACCTAGACGTGGCCACTGCGCCCGTCGTCGTGGCGAACGTGGACCGGGGCGGCGTCGACTTGGCCATCCTGGACGGTGAGGCCAGCCCGACCGGCGGTCTAGGGCTGGCCAAGCAACTCAAGGACGAGGTGGCGAACTGCCCGCCGATCCTGGTGCTGACGGGTCGCCCGGACGACGCGTGGCTGGCGTCGTGGTCTCGGGCCGAGGCGGCGGTGACGCATCCCGTGGACCCGATCCGACTCGGGGAGGCCGTCGCGGCCCTGCTGCGGCCCGCGCCCAGCTAACGCACATGAAAAAGGCTGGCGCCATTGGGATCTCGCGATCATGGCCGTTGGAGCCATCGGTGCGCCGCCGATAGATCGGATCCTATCCAAAATGCGCCACCTCGGCGGTTGACGAGACTAAGCTGTGTCGTAGCTCACATCGACGGCCCAACGAGGGAGCGACACCGCTGTATGAATGCCTACCTGCCCATCCTGGTTCTCGGCGCCATCGCGGCGCTCTTCGCGGTCGGATCGGTCGGAATCGCGGTGCTCATCGGGCCGCGGCGCTACAACCGGGCCAAACTCGAGGCCTACGAATGCGGTATCGAACCCGTCGCGCCGGGTTCACCCGGTGACCTGCAGACCGGACAACGATTCCCGGTGAAGTACTACCTCACCGCGATGCTGTTCATCGTCTTCGACATCGAAATCGTCTTCCTCTACCCGTGGGCGGTGGCCTTCGACTCACTCGGCACCTTCGCCGTCGTGGAGATGCTCCTGTTCATGCTGACGGTCTTCGTCGCGTACGCCTACGTGTGGCGGCGCGGCGGGCTGAGCTGGGACTGATTCGACATGGGACTCGAAGAACAACTGCCCGGCGGCATTCTGCTCTCGACGCTGGAGAAGGTTGCCGGTTACGTCCGCAAGGGATCGTTGTGGCCCGCGACGTTCGGGCTGGCGTGCTGCGCCATCGAGATGATGGCCACCGCCGGCCCGCGCTTCGACATTGCCCGCTTTGGCATGGAACGGTTCTCGGCGACGCCCCGCCAGGCCGATCTGATGATCGTGGCCGGCCGGGTCAGTCAGAAGATGGCCCCGGTCCTGAGACAGGTCTACGACCAGATGGCCGAGCCGAAATGGGTTCTGGCGATGGGGGTCTGCGCCTCCTCGGGAGGGATGTTCAACAACTACGCGATCGTTCAGGGCGTCGACCACGTCGTCCCGGTCGACATCTACCTGCCGGGCTGCCCACCACGGCCGGAGATGCTGCTCAACGCGATCTTGATGTTGCACGCCAAGATTCAGGAGATGCCGCTGGGCGTCAACCGGGCGGAAGCCATCGCCGCCGCCGAGGAGGCGGCCTTGGCCTCCCGGCCGACGATCGAACTCAAGGGGCTGCTGCGGTCATGACGGCAGCCGACGGGCCCGAGAAGATCGGCCAGCGCCGCGGCATGTTCGGCGTCAAGGGCAGCGGCGACACCTCCGGCTACGGCAGGCTGGTGCGCGAGGTGGCGCTGCCGGGCGGTTCGCCGCGTCCCTACGGCGGCTACTTCGACGACGTGGTCGACGCGTTGGCCGCCGCCCTTGGTGACGACGTCTTCGCCGCGGCCGTCGAGCGCGTCGTGGTGTTCCGCGGCGAGCTGACCCTCGACGTGCGGCGCGAACACCTCGTGGCCGTCGCCCAAGCTCTACGCGACGACGCCGCCCTGCGATTCGAACTGTGCCTGGGCGTCTCGGGTGTGCACTACCCGGCCGACGTCGACCGCGAGTTGCATGCGGTGTATCCGCTGATGTCGATCACCCACAACCGGCGGATCCGGGTCGAGGTCGCCGCCCCAGATGCCGATCCCCATGTGCCATCGCTGTTTTCGGTGTATCCGACGACGGACTGGCACGAACGCGAGACCTACGACTTCTTCGGCGTCATCTTCGACGGGCACCCGTCCCTCACCCGCATCGAGATGCCCGACGACTGGGTGGGCCACCCGCAGCGCAAGGACTATCCGCTGGGTGGCATCCCCGTGGAGTACCACGGAGCCGAGATCCAACCGCCCGACCAGCGGAGGTCCTACAACTGATGACACCCCCCACGAACCCGCCTCAGGAGACAGTCGTCACGGTGGGCGGTGAAGACTGGCAGGACGTGGTCGACGCCGCGCGCGACGGGGCCGTCGCCGGTGAGCGCATCGTCGTCAACATGGGGCCGCAACACCCGTCGACCCACGGCGTCCTCCGGCTGATCCTGGAGATCGAGGGCGAGACCATTACCGAGATCCGCTGCGGAATCGGCTACCTGCACACCGGGATCGAGAAGAACCTCGAGTTCCGCAATTGGACGCAGGGCGTCACGTTCGTGACGCGGATGGACTACCTGTCGCCGTTCTTCAACGAGGCGGCGTATTGCCTCGGGGTGGAGAAGCTGCTCGACGTCACCGACGAGATCCCCGAACGCGCCAGCGTCATCAGGGTCATGCTGATGGAGCTCAACCGGATCTCCAGCCACCTGGTGGCACTGGCCACCGGCGGGATGGAACTGGGCGCGATGTCCGCGATGTTCTTCGGTTTCCTCGGCCGCGAGCAGGTGCTGTCGGTATTCGAGACCATCACCGGGCTGCGGATGAACCACGCCTACATCCGCCCCGGCGGGCTGGCCGCCGACCTGCCGGACGAGGCCATGCCACTGCTCGAGGAACTGCTGCGGACGATGCCAGCCAAGCTCGCCGATCTCGAAGACCTGTTGAACGAGAACTACATCTGGAAGGCCCGCACACAGGGCATCGGATACCTCGACCTCACCGGCTGCATGGCGCTTGGCGTCACCGGGCCGTGCCTGCGCTCCACCGGTCTTCCCCACGACCTACGCCGCGCGCAACCGTACTGCGGCTATGAGACCTACGACTTCGACGTCATCACCACCGACGAGTGCGATGCGTACGGCCGCTACATGATTCGCGTCCGGGAGATGCGCGAGTCGCTGAAGATCGTCGAACAGTGCGTGGCTCGCTTGAAGCCCGGACCCGTGATGATCACGAACAAGAAGCTGGCCTGGCCGGCCCACCTCGAGCTCGGCCCCGACGGGCTCGGCAACTCACCCGACCACATCGCCAAGATCATGGGCGGCTCGATGGAGGCCCTCATCCACCACTTCAAGTTGGTGACCGAGGGCATCCGGGTCCCGGCGGGCCAGGTCTACGTCGCCGTCGAGTCGCCGCGGGGCGAGCTGGGCGTGCACATGGTCTCCGACGGCGGCACCCGGCCCTACCGCGTGCACTACCGGGATCCGTCGTTCACCAATCTGCAGGCGGTGGCCGCGATGTGCGAGGGCGGGATGGTGGCGGACGCGATCGCGGCGGTGGCGTCGATCGACCCGGTGATGGGCGGCGTGGACCGGTGATGAGCGCTTGCGCGAAGAACATGCGGCCCCTGAGCGCTCGCGCGAAGAGGAGATGGCACAGGTGACACTCGTCGATCTGCACCTCGGCCCCCGGCCCGACGAGCCGGGGCCACCCATTTCCCGTGGCCCGCTGAGCTATCCGGCCGAGACGACGGAGCGGTTGGCCGTCGACGCCGCCCGCATCCTGGCGCGCTACCCCGAGCCGAGGTCGGCACTGCTGCCGCTGCTGCACCTGGTGCAGTCCGAGGACGGTTACCTCACCCCGGCCGGAATCGCCTTTTGCGCATCGCGATTGAACCTCAGCCCGGCCGAGGTGACCGCCGTCGCGACGTTCTACTCGATGTACCGGCGCACCCCCACCGGGGACTATCTGGTCGGGGTCTGCACCAACACCCTGTGCGCCGTGATGGGCGGCGACGCGATCCTCGAGGTGCTCGAAGAGCATCTCGACCTGCACGCCGGCCAGACCACCGCCGACGGGAAGGTGACCCTCGAACATCTCGAGTGCAACGCGGCGTGCGACTACGCGCCGGTGATCATGGTCAACTGGGAGTTCTTCGACGATCAGACCCCCGCATCGGCGCGCAACCTCGTCGACGACCTCCGCTCGGGCACGCCGGTGAAAGCCACCCGCGGCGGCACGCCGTGCTCGTTCCGCGAGACCTCACGCATCCTGGCCGGGTTCGTCGACCAGCGGCCAGGCGCCAACGACGGGCCCACCGCGGGCGACGCCACCCTGGCGGGGCTGCGTTACGCGCGAGAACACGACATGTCGGCGCCCCACCCCGAGGAATCCCGTTCCACCGCAACGGGACCCGACGACGAGGCCCTGACCGAGCAGGCCGTCCGCGACGAGCCGGCCCCCGGCCCGCAGGCCGATCTGCCACCGACGAACGGGGTACGCTCGTGACGCTGACACCGGTGCTGAGCCGCCATTGGGACGAGCCGTCGTCATGGACGCTGGACTCCTACCGACGCCACGACGGCTACCAGGCGTTGGACCGGGTGCTCGACATGGCGCCCGACGACGTCATCGCCCTGGTCAAGGACTCCGGGTTGCGGGGTCGCGGGGGTGCGGGCTTCCCGACGGGGCAGAAGTGGTCGTTCATTCCACAGGAGCGGAGCCCGCGGAGCGACCAGACGGCGCAGGGCACCGAGGGTGCGGCGGCGAAGCCGCACTATTTGGTGGTCAACGCCGACGAGTCCGAACCGGGCACGTGCAAGGACATTCCGCTGATGATGGCGACGCCGCACGTGCTCGTCGAGGGCGCCATCATCGCGGCCTACGCCATCCGGGCCCGACACGCCTTCGTCTACGTCCGCGGTGAGGTGCTGCCGGTGCTACGACGGCTGCAGGCTGCCGTCGCGGAGGCCTACGAGGCCGGGTTGCTCGGCACCGACATCCTGGGCTCCGGCTTCGATCTGGACCTGGTGGTGCACGCCGGTGCGGGCGCCTACATCTGCGGTGAGGAGACGGCGCTGCTGGACTCCCTGGAGGGTCGGCGTGGACAACCGCGACTGCGGCCACCGTTCCCCGCCGTGGCGGGCCTGTACGCATGCCCGACGGTGGTCAACAACGTCGAGTCGATCGCGAGCGTGCCGGCCGTGATCCGCGGCGGGGTCGACTGGTTCAAGTCGATGGGCTCGGAGAAGTCGCCGGGCTTCACGATGTACTCGCTGTCAGGACACGTCACCACACCGGGTCAATACGAGGCCCCCCTTGGCATCACGCTAAGGGAACTACTCGACTACGCCGGCGGGGTACGGGCCGGCCACGAGCTCAAGTTCTGGACGCCCGGTGGGTCGTCGACGCCGCTCTTCACCTCCGAACACCTCGACGTGCCCTTGGACTACGAGAACGTGGCCGCGGCAGGCTCGATGCTGGGCACCAAGGCACTCCAGATCTTCGACGAGACGGTGTGCGTCGTCCGGGCGGTGCGGCGGTGGACGCAGTTCTACGCCCACGAGTCCTGCGGCAAGTGCACACCGTGCCGCGAGGGCACCTACTGGCTGGCGCAGATCTACGAGCGACTGGAGAACGGGACCGGGCGGGCCGACGACGTCGACAAGCTCCTCGACATCGCCGACGCCATCCTCGGCAAGTCGTTCTGCGCACTCGGTGACGGCGCGGCGAGCCCGATCATGTCCTCGCTCAAGTACTTCCGCGAGGAGTACGTCGCGCACCTCGAGGGCGGGTGCCCCTTCGACCCGTACGCCTCGATGCTGGCCGCACCGGAAGGAGTGGGCGTATGACGCTGGCCGAGCCCACCAAAGGCACCACCGACGTCGAGATGGTGTCGCTGACGATCGACGATCACCAGATCAGCGTTCCCAAGGGCACCTTGGTGATTCGTGCTGCCGAGTTGATGGGCATTCAGATCCCCCGGTTCTGCGATCACCCGTTGCTCGACCCCGTCGGCGCCTGCCGGCAGTGTCTCGTCGAGGTCGAGGGCCAGCGCAAGCCGATGGCGTCGTGCACCATCACCGTCACCCCGGACATGGTGGTCCGCACGCAGCTGACGTCGGAGGCGGCCGACAAGGCGCAGCACGGCGTGATGGAGCTGCTGCTGATCAACCATCCGCTGGACTGTCCGGTCTGCGACAAGGGCGGTGAGTGCCCCTTGCAAAACCAGGCAATGTCCAACGGCCAGGCCGACACTCGCTTCACCGACGTCAAGCGCACCTTTCCCAAGCCGATCAACCTGTCCACCCAGGTGCTGCTGGACCGTGAACGCTGCGTGCTGTGCGCGCGCTGCACGCGATTCTCCAACCAGATCGCCGGCGACCCGTTCATCGAACTCCTCGAGCGGGGCGCTCTCCAACAGGTGGGCATCGGCGCGGGAGATGACGCGGCGGCCTTTGACTCCTACTTCTCGGGCAACACCGTTCAGATCTGCCCGGTGGGCGCGCTGACCGGAACCGCCTACCGGTTCCGCGCCCGGCCCTTCGACCTGGTGTCGACCCCCAGCGTCTGCGAGCACTGCGCCTCGGGGTGCGCACAACGCACCGATCACCGACGCGGCCGAGTGCTGCGCCGCCTCGCCGGCGACGACCCGACGGTCAACGAGGAATGGAACTGCGACAAGGGGCGCTGGGCGTTCACCTACGCCATCCAGGGTGACCGCATCGCGACTCCCCTGATCCGGGAGGCCGACGGCAGCCAGCGCCCGGCGTCGTGGTCGGAGGCCGTCGCCGTCGCCGTCCGCGGGCTGACCACGGCGGGCCCGCGCACCGGGGTCCTGGTCGGCGGGCGGCTGACCCTGGAGGACGCCTGGGCCTACTCCAAGTTCGCCCGAATCGTCCTGGGGACCAACGACGTCGACTTCCGCAGTCGCGCACACTCGGCGGAGGAGGCCGACTTCCTGGCCGCCGCCGTCGCCGGGCGCCCGATGTCGGTTACCTACGCCGATCTCGACGCCGCGTCGTCGGTGCTGCTGGTCGGCTTGGAGCCCGAAGAGGAATCGCCGATCGTCTATCTGAGGCTGCGCAAGGCGGCGCGCAAGCGTGGTGTGCGGGTCACCTCGATCGCGCCGTTCGCCACCCGGGGGCTGCAGAAGATGAACGGGGCCCTCGTCACCACCGTCCCGGGCGACGAGGCCGCCGTTCTCGACGCGCTCGGCGACGGCGTCGACGCCGGCACGGTGGTGCTGGTCGGCGAACGGCTGGCCACGGCACCCGGGGCGTACTCCGCGGTGTTGCGGCTCGCCGACCGCACGGGCGCCCGGATCGGATGGGTCCCGCGTCGTGCCGGCGAGCGTGGCGCCCTGGAAGCCGGTGCGGCACCGCATCTCCTGCCCGGTGGCCGCCCGATCGCCAACCCCGCCGCACGCACCGAGATGGCCGCGGCGTGGCACGTCGACGAGCTTCCCGCCGAGCCTGGCCGCGACACGGCGGGCATCCTCGCCGCCGCCGCCGACGGCTCGCTGGATGCACTGCTCGTCGCCGGTGTGGAGATCGCCGACCTGCCCGATCCGGCCGCCGCCCTTGCCGCGGTCGACGCCGCCCCGTTCGTCGTCAGCCTCGAACTGCGGCACAGCGCCGTCACCGAACGCGCCGACGTCGTGTTCCCCGTGGCGCCGGTGACCGAGAAGTCCGGCACGTTCGTCACGTGGGAGGGCCGCGCACGGTCCTTCGAACCCGCCCTGCCGCCCAATGCGACTCCGGACTCCCGCGTCCTGGCCGCCTTGGCCGAGGAGGTCGGCGTGCACCTGGGTCTGCGCGACGCCGCCGAGGCCCGCGCCGAGATTCAACGCGTCGGCAGTTGGGAGGGCGCACCGACCGCGGCCCCGAGCGTGCCCGTCCCCCGGCCGTCGGTCCCACAGCCCGGGCGGGCGGTGCTGGCGGGCTGGCGAATGCTGCTCGACGCCGGCCGCCTGCAGGACGGCGAACCGCACCTGGCGGGTACGGCGAGGACACCGGTGGCGCGATTGTCGCCCTCGACCGCGGCGGACATCGGTGCCCGTGACGGCCAACCGGTCACCGTCACCACCGACCGGGGAGCGGTGACGCTGCCCCTGGCGGTGACGGAGATGGCCGACGGGGTGGTCTGGCTGCCACTCAATTCGGTTGGCTCGCAGGTGAACGCGACGTTGGGCGTCGCGCCAGGAGCGACGGTGGACGTCACGGCCGGAGGCGGGCAGCCGTGACCTATCCCGACCTGAGTTCCTTTGGTCACGACCCATGGTGGCTCGTGGTGGCCAAGTCACTGGGCATCTTCGTGTTCCTGTTGCTCACCGTGCTCGTCGCCATCCTGCTGGAGCGCAAGATCCTCGGCCGCATGCAGATGCGCTTCGGCCCCAACCGCGTTGGCCCCTTCGGGTTGCTTCAGAGCCTGGCCGACGGGGTCAAGCTCGCGCTCAAGGAAGGCCTCATCCCCGCCGGGGTCGACAAGCCGATCTACCTGGCGGCGCCGGTCATCGCCGTCATCCCCGCATTCATGGCGTTCGCGGTGATCCCGATGGGCGGTCTGGTGAGCGTCTTCGGCACGCGCACCGCCCTGCAGCTGACCGATCTGCCCGTCGCGGTGCTCTACGTGCTCGCGGTGACGTCGATCGGCGTCTACGGAATCGTGTTGGCGGGCTGGGCATCCGGCTCGACCTATCCCCTGCTGGGCGGGCTGCGCTCCAGCGCCCAGGTGATCTCCTACGAAATTGCCATGGCGTTGTGCTTCGCCGCGGTCTTCCTCTACGCGGGCACCATGTCCACCTCGGAGATCGTGGCCAAGCAGCAGGGGCTGTGGTTCGTCTTCCTGCTGCTGCCGTCCTTCCTGATCTACGCCGTCTCCATGGTCGGCGAGACCAACCGAGCGCCCTTCGACCTGCCAGAGGCAGAGGGCGAACTGGTCGGCGGCTTCCACACCGAGTACTCCTCGCTCAAATTCGCGATGTTCATGCTCGCCGAGTACGTCAACATGACCACCGTCGCGGCCTTGGCCACCACGCTGTTCCTCGGTGGGTGGCAGGCCCCGTGGCCGTTCACGATGATCGACGGCGCCAACTCCGGCTGGTGGCCGTTGCTGTGGTTCACCCTCAAGGTCTGGTCGTTCATGTTCGGGTTCATGTGGCTGCGGGCGACTCTGCCGCGACTGCGCTACGACCAGTTCATGGGGCTGGGGTGGAAGATCCTCATTCCGATCTCGCTGGGCTGGATCATGACGGTCGCCGTGGTGCGCACACTGCGCAACGAGGGGTACGGCGACCTCGTCGTCGTCCTCGTCTCGACCGGTGCCTTCCTCGCCCTGCTGCTCCTGGTCTACCTGTGGCGGACGTTGCGATACAAGCGAACCCGAGCCCAGCGCCTCGCCGATCCGCCGTCGACGGCACCGGGGGCCTTCCCCGTGCCACCCATCCCCGCGAAGGAGCCCGCCGATGCCTAAGCGGCCCCACCTCGTCGACGCCCTCGCCGGTTTCGCCGTCACGTTCACGACGATGTTCAAGAAGCCGGTCACCGAGCAGTACCCGGAGAAACCCGGGCCGACGGCCAAGCGCTACCACGGCCGGCATCAGCTCAACCGCTACGAGGACGGCCTCGAGAAGTGCATCGGGTGCGAACTCTGCGCCTGGGCGTGCCCGGCCGACGCGATCTTCGTCGAGGGAGCCGACAACACCGAGGCGGAGCGCTTCTCCCCCGGCGAACGATACGGCCGCGTCTACCAGATCAACTATCTGCGGTGCATCGGCTGCGGCCTGTGCATCGAGGCCTGCCCCACCCGTGCGCTGACCATGACCAACGACTACGAGATGGCCGACGACAACCGCGCCGACCTGATCTACGGCAAGGCCAAGCTGCTCGCACCGCTCACACCCGACATGACGGCCCCGCCGCACGCCATGGCGCCCGGCAGCACCGACGAGGACTACTACCGAGGCAACATCCGGTCCGACGGCCTGGCCACCCCGCTTGGCATGCCGACACTGAAGTCCCGGGACGCCGTCCTATGACCCACGACGTCGTCCTCCTCGCCGCCGACACCGTCTACCGCACCTCGACGACGGAGGCCGTCACCTTCTGGGTGCTGGGCACCCTCGCGGTGCTGGGTGCGGTCGCCGTGGTCGCGGCCCCCAAGGCGGTCTACTCGGCGATCTTCCTGGCGCTCACCATGATCGTGCTGGCCGTCCTCTACATCGCCCAGGACGCCCTGTTCCTCGGCGTCGTGCAGATCGTGGTCTACACCGGCGCGGTGATGATGCTGTTCCTGTTCGTCCTGATGCTGATCGGCGTCGACTCCGCCGACTCCCTGGTGGAAACCATTCGCGGACAACGCTTCGCGGCAATCGGCGCGGGTGCGGCGTTCGGCATCCTGATCATCGCCGGCGTCGGCAACGTCTCGGCCACCGGGTTCACGGGGCTGGCCCAGGCGAATGCCGGAGGCAACGTCGACGGCTTGGCCGCGTTGATCTTCGTCCGCTACCTCTGGGCGTTCGAGCTGACCAGTGCGCTGCTGATCACCGCGACCGTGGCAGCCATGGTGCTGACCCACCGCGAGCGCATCGACCGCCGCAAGACCCAGCGCGAACTCGCCACCGAGCGCTTCGCCCCCGGCGGTCACCCCACACCAATGCCCAATCCCGGTGTCTACGCGCGACACAATGCGGTCGACGTGGCGGCTCGACTGCCCGACGGCTCCGACGCCGCGACCTCGGTCAGCGGCATCCTGCCGCCGCGCACCATGGCGTCGAAGAACGGAGCGGCCTCGTGAACCCGGCGAACTACCTCTACCTGTCGGCGATGCTGTTCACCATCGGTGCGGCGGGAGTACTGTTGCGGCGCAACGCCATCGTGATGTTCATGTGCGTCGAGCTGATGCTCAACGCCGCCAACCTGGCCTTCGTGACGTTCTCCCGGATGCACGGTCACCTCGACGGTCAGGTCGTCGCGTTCTTCACCATGGTCGTCGCGGCCTGTGAGGTCGTGGTCGGGCTGGCCATCATCATGACCATCTTCCGGGCCAGACAGTCCGCCTCGGTCGACGGCGCGAACCTGTTGAGGCACTAGTGATGGCCCCCGTCTGGCTGCTCATCGCGCTGCCACTGCTCGGCGCGGGCGTCCTCCTGCTGGGCGGCAAGGCCACCGACGCGTGGGGGCATCTGCTGGGCTGCGCGACGGTGCTGGGTTCCTTCGTGCTCGGCGTCGTCCTGTTCGTCGGCCTGCTCGACGTACCCGCCGAGGATCGCGGCGTCCACGAGCATCTCTTCACCTGGGTGCCCGTTGGGCAGTTGCGGGTGGACTTCGGGTTGCAACTCGACCAGCTGTCGGTGTGTTTCGTGCTGCTGATCACGGGTGTGGGCTTTCTGATCCACCTCTATTCCGTGGGGTACATGGCGCACGATCCCGAGCGCAGGCGGTTCTTTGCCTACCTGAACCTCTTCGTCTCGGCGATGCTCCTCCTCGTGCTGGCCGACAACTACCTCGGCCTCTACATGGGTTGGGAGGGCGTCGGATTGGCGTCCTATCTGCTGATCGGATTCTGGCAGCACAAACCGTCGGCCGCCACTGCCGCCAAGAAGGCCTTCGTCGTCAACCGGGTCGGTGACATCGGGTTGGCCCTTGCCCTCATGGTGATGTTCGCCAACCTGGGCACCGTGTCCTACGAGGGCGTGTTCTCCGGCGCGGGTCAGCTGTCGCACGGAGCCGTGACGGCCATCGGCCTGCTGCTCCTGCTGGCCGCCTGTGGCAAGTCCGCCCAGGTGCCGCTGCAGTCGTGGCTCGGCGACGCGATGGAGGGTCCGACGCCGGTGTCGGCGCTCATCCACGCCGCCACGATGGTGACGGCCGGCGTGTACCTCATCGTGCGCTCCGGGCCCATCTACGACTCGGCCCCCGACGCGCGCCTCGGCGTAGTCATCGTCGGTGCGGTCACCCTGCTGTTCGGCGCCGTCATCGGCTGCGCGAAGGACGACATCAAGAAGGCGCTCGCCGCGTCGACGATGAGCCAGATCGGCTACATGGTGCTCGCCGCCGGCCTCGGACCGGCCGGGTACGCCATCGCGATCATGCACCTGCTGACCCACGGTTTCTTCAAGGCCGGGCTGTTCCTCGGCGCCGGATCGGTGATGCACGGCATGGACGACGAGACCGACATGCGGCGCTACGGCGGGCTGCGCACGGTCATGCCGATCACGTTCGTCACCTTCGGCCTCGGCTATCTCGCGATCATCGGCGTGCCGCCGTTCGCCGGATTCTTCTCCAAAGACGCCATCATCGAAACCGCGTTCGCCGCAGGCGGTGTCACGGGCATCCTGCTCGGCGGAGCCACTCTGCTGGGGGCCGGCATCACGGCGTTCTACATGACCCGGGTCATGCTGATGACGTTCTTCGGGGAGCGGCGCTGGGCGGCCCACAATCGTCCCCACGAGTCCCCGGCCAGCATGACCATCCCCATGATCGTCCTCGCGGTCGGATCGGTCGGCGCCGGTGCACTGCTGGCCGTCGGGGGCACCCTCGAGCACTGGCTCGAGCCCGTCGTCGGCGCGCACCCCGAAGCGGCACACGCCATTCCGGTGTGGCTGATGACGACCGTGACGCTCGTCGTGGTGGCCGTGGGCATCGCCGTCGCCTACCGGCTGTACGCCACCCGCGCCATACCAGAAGTCGCGCCGCAGAACGTCTCCGCGTTGACCGTCGCCGCCCGCCGCGACCTCTACGGAGACGCGTTCAACGAGGATGTCCTGATGCGCGGCGGCCAGGTGCTGACCAGGGGTCTCGTCGAGATCGACGACGACGGCATCGACGACGTGTCCCGCGGTCTCGGCGCCCTCGTCGGCGGCGCGTCGCAGCGGTTGCGGCAGGTGCAGACCGGCTTCGCGCGCTCGTATGCGTTGTCCATGCTCGGTGGCGCCGCCCTGGTGGTCGCCGCGATTCTGGCGGTGAGGGTCTGGTGAACGGCATGCCGTGGCTGACGATGCTGTGGGCAGTGCCGATGGTCGGTGCCGCCGTGGTGATCCTGTTGCCCGCTGCCGCACGGCATCTCGCGAAGTATCTGGCGCTGGTGCTGTCGCTGGTCGTCTTGGCGATCACGGTGCTGCTGGCCGTCACGTTCGACCCCGCGGGTGCCCAATATCAATTCGTCGAGGACCACGCCTGGATCCCGTCGTTCGGGACGGGGTACATCCTCGGTCTCGACGGCATCGCACTGGCACTGGTCGTGCTCACCGCCGTCCTGGTGCCGCTGCTCATCGTCGCCGGTTGGAACGACGCCGGTGACCACGGCAGGTCAGCGCACGCGTATCTGGCGCTGATCCTGGCCGTCGAAGGCATGGTCCTGATCTCGCTGACGGCGCTGGACGTGCTTCTGTTCTACGTGTTCTTCGAGGCGATGCTGATCCCGATGTACTTCCTCATCGGTGGCTTCGGGGGTGCGCACCGGTCGGCCGCGGCCGTGAAGTTCCTGCTGTACAACCTCTTCGGCGGTCTCATCATGCTCGCCGCGGTCATCGGGCTGTACGTGGTGACCGCCAAGAGCGACGCCTTCCCCACGGGCACGTTCGACTTCCGGGCGATCGTGGCGGCGGTGGCGAACGGGTCGCTGAACGTCGACCCTGCGGTGCTCAACGCCCTGTTCCTCGGGTTCATGTTCGCCTTCGCGGTCAAGGCGCCGCTGTGGCCGTTCCACCGGTGGCTACCCGATGCGGCCGTGGAGTCCACACCCGCGACGGCGGTCTTGATGATGGCCGTGGTCGACAAGGTCGGCACCTTCGGCATGCTTCGGTACTGCCTGCAACTGTTTCCCGACGCGTCGACGACGTTCCGGCCGTTCGTCATCACGCTCGCGGTGATCGGCATCGTCTACGGCGCCATCGTGGCGATCGGGCAGACCGACGTGATGCGGCTGATCTCCTACACGTCGATTTCGCACTTCGGTTTCATCATCCTTGGCATCTTCGTGATGACGACCCAGGGGCAAACCGGGTCGACGCTCTACATGGTCAACCACGGCATCTCGACGGCCGCGCTGTTCCTGATCGCCGGATTCCTGGTCTCCCGCAGGGGAAGTCGGGCCATCGCCGCCTTCGGAGGGGTGCAGAAGGTGGCACCCGTGCTGGCCGGCACGTTCCTCGTCGCCGGTTTGGCGACGCTGTCGCTGCCCGGGCTCGCACCGTTCATCAGTGAATTCCTGGTCCTGCTTGGCACGTTCACCACCTATCCCGCCCTAGCGGTCCTGGCGTCGTCGGCGCTGGTGCTGTCCGCGATCTACATCCTCTGGATGTATCAGCGCATGATGACCGGACCCGTCGCGGTGGACAACGAGACGCTGCGGGATCTGGTGCCGCGCGAGCTGCTGGTGGTGGCGCCGCTGATCGCTCTGCTGTTGGTGCTGGGCATCTACCCGAAGCCGGTCCTAGACGTCGTCGACCCCGCCGTCGGTCACACGCTGACGACCATCGGCCAGCAGGACCCGGCGCCCCGCGTCGCCGAAGGGAGACCCGACCAGTGACGATCACCCCACCCACCGTCGAGTACGGACTGGTCTCACCGATGCTGATCGTCCTGGGCGTCGCCGTGCTCGGCGTCCTGGCCGAGGCGTTCCTTCCCCGCGCCGCGCGGTATCCGGTACAGCTGGCGTTGGCGATCGGCGGTCAGGTCGCCGCATTGGTCGCCGTGGTCGTGCAGTGGATCGGGCTCGGGTCGTCGGTGGGCCGGACAGCGGTGATGGGTGCGGTCGCCGTGGACCAGCCCGCGCTCTTCCTCCAGGGGACGCTGCTGACGGTCGGCATTCTCGGCACGCTGCTGATCGCCGAGCGCCGCATCACCTCCGAGGTGGGCGTCGACGACGGGGCAGGCGGCCTGGACGCGTTCACCCCGATGGCGTCGACCGTGCCGGGCAGCGTCGCCGAGAAGCTCGCCAGCAAGGCCGGTGTGGCGCAGACCGAGATCTTTCCGCTGACGATGTTCGCCCTCGGCGGCATGATGCTGTTCGGCTCCTCCGACGATCTGTTGACCCTCTTCGTCGCGCTCGAGGTGTTCTCGTTGCCGCTCTACCTGATGTGCGGGCTGGCCCGGCGACGGCGTCTGCTATCCCAGGAGGCGGCGCTCAAGTACTTCCTGTTGGGTGCGTTCTCGTCGGCGTTCTTCCTGTACGGAATCGCGCTGTTGTACGGCTATTCCGGCTCTTTGAGCCTCAGCGGCATCCGGGAACAATCCTCCGCCGACACGAGCATGGCTTTGGTCGGTATCGGTCTGCTGTCGGTCGGCGTGCTGTTCAAAGTCGGTGCGGTGCCCTTTCATTCGTGGATTCCGGACGTCTACCAGGGTGCGCCGACACCCGTCACCGCCTTCATGGCAGCGGCCACCAAGATCGCCGCCTTCGGGGCCATGCTGCGCATCTTCTACGTCGCCTTGCCCGACTTCCGGGCCGACTGGCGCCCGTTGATGTGGGGTGTCGCGATCCTCACGATGGTGGTCGGCACGGTCACCGCGGTGTCCCAGAACGACGTCAAACGCATGCTGGCCTACTCGTCGGTCGCCCATGCGGGCTTCATTCTCACCGGCGTGATTGCGCTGACCGACAGTGGCGTCTCTGCGACGCTGTTCTATCTGTTCGCCTACGGCTTCAGCACTCTCGGCGCGTTCGCGGTGGTGAGCGTCGTCCGCAACGCCGCCGGAGAAGAGGAGACCAACATGCTCCGCTGGGCGGGGCTGGGCCGGTCCCATCCCCTTGTGGGCGTGGTGTTCTCACTGTTCCTGCTTGCCTTTGCGGGCATTCCGCTGACCAGTGGCTTCGTCAGCAAGTTCGCGGTGTTCAAGGCGGCCGCCGAGGGTGGCGCGACACCGCTGGTGATCGTCGGCGTCTGCGCGAGCGCCGTCGCGGCGTACTTCTACGTCCGCGTGATCGTACTGCTGTTCTTCACCGACCCACCCGAGGACGGCCCCACCGTGGTGGTGCCAAGTGCGCTCAGCATGGCCACCGTGACGCTCAGTGCCGCGATCACCCTGGCGCTGGGTGCGCTGCCTCAGCCGATCCTCGACCTGGTGAACTCCGCCCACCAATTCGTCGGCTAATTGAACCGGCCAGCCCGCCGGATCGTGTCAAGATCAATCGACCATCGAACAAGGACGTTCCCATGCCCGCCTTTCCCGCCCTGACCCACGTCGCCCTGACGGTGCGCGACCTCGGGGTCAGCGCACCCTGGCACCAAAAGCTGATCGGCACCGAACCACTGATCGAGGAGGACACCGACGCCGGCTTCCGGCACGTCGTGTGGGCGCTGCCGAACGACACCCTGCTCGGGATCCACCAACACACCACGGCCGCCCCGGACGAGCGGTTCAGCGAATTCCGGGTGGGCCTGGACCACGTGGCGTTCCTATGCGGCTCGCGAACCGAACTGCAGGAATGGGAGACGCGCCTCGACGAACTCGGCGTCGAGCACGGCGGCATCGTCGACGCACCGTACGGCTCGGGCTTGAGCTTCCGGGATCCCGACGGGTCCGCCCTGGAGTTCTTCGCTCCGCCCGCGGAGGCCTAGGGGCCCGCCGGCGAGTCGTCGTCGGACCCGGCCATCAACACGTTCCACGCCTCGCGCCGTTTGCGGTCCTGAACTTCCTTGCGCCACTGCGTGCCGCGCTGACTGAAGTGGCCCTCGGCCGCACGCTCGGCGATCTCGGTGATTCGGCGACCCAACACCAGCGCCTCGCCGATCGTCATCGTCAGCAGGACCCCGGCGCGGTCACCGTCCGGCCGACCCACGGGGTCGACCACTACCCGGGCCGTCTCCGCCCGACCGTCGGCGTCGTCGGTCCACGGCGGCGTGGAGTACACCTCAGGCACTCCGTCCTCGTCGTTCAGGGTCAGCTGCACGTACATGGGGTCAACGGTACTGCTTCGAGCTGACGGTCGACGGGCGTCGACTCACGGGGTCCGGGTCACCGCGACGAGTTCGACGGCGGCCGCGGTCACGGTGTCGCGAAGCCACCTGTGCCTCGCGTCGTCCTGCACGAGCGGATGCCAGGCCATCGAATAGTTCAGCGTCTCGACTTCGGTCGGCGCGTTCAGCACTCGCATGACGGCCCGGTCGACGCACGGGTCGACGAGCAAGGCGGGCACGGTCATCACGAGATCCGTGCCCGCGACCGCCTGCAGCCCGGCCGCATGGAACGGCACGACCAGGTCTGCTCGCCGGGCCAATCCGAGCGCGCCGAGCGCCAAGTCGACAGCGGGTTGGGTGCCGTCGACGATGTCGACGACCACGTGATGGCACTGCAGATAGGCGTCGAGGTCGAGGCCTGGTTCGTCGGCGAGCGGGTGCCCACGGTCGACCACGCACACGAACCGCTCGGTGAACAGCCGCGCCACGTCGACGCCGGGCGGCTCCGGCCCGCCGAAGAAGACCAGGTCGAGGTCCCCACTGCCAAGCTCCTCCAACACTCGCCGGTGCCAGGGACTGAACCGCAGCGTCGACTGCGCCGACGCGGCGCGCACCCGCCGGTAC
This sequence comes from Mycobacterium yunnanensis, assembly GCF_025823185.1. Lineage (GTDB taxonomy): Bacteria > Actinomycetota > Actinomycetes > Mycobacteriales > Mycobacteriaceae > Mycobacterium > Mycobacterium yunnanensis. Next base: position 1,408,113 of record NZ_JACKVK010000008.1, on the reverse strand, counting down.
AGGAGCGGGGTCAGCACGCTGACGATGTAGTCACTTCCCGCCAGCCGTAGGTCGAGTGCCGCGTCACGGGGGTCGAAGCCGTCGGGGCTGAAGACGGCGTCGAGCTGCGGCACCACCGACGCCAGTTGAGCTCGCAGCCGGCGGGCTCGCGGTGTCAGCCGGTACTCCCCGTCGGTACGGACGAGGAGTTCGTCGTCGAGGACCCGGCGGAGCCGCTGCAGCGCCCGGCTCATGGCCGGCTGACTGAGACCGACCCGGCTGGCAGCGCGGGAGATCTGCTTCTCCTCGAGCAGTGCGACGAGGGGCGACAGGAGGTTGAGATCCACCCGGGCGAAGTTCTGCGAATGCACTCGGACAGCCTAGGCGTCATGCGTGTCGCGCATTCAAACCATGCGAAGTATGCACGTGACAACGTGGCTGGCAAGTCCGCACGATGGACGCAACCACGACGTGAGGAGTCTGCCGATGAAGATCAGCGGTAACACCATCTTCATTCCCGGGTCGACGAGCGGCATCGGCCTGGCGCTCGCGCTGGCCCTGCGCGACAAGGGAAACACCGTCATCGTCGGCGGCCGACGAGCCGAGCTGCTGGACCAGATCGCCGCCGAGCATCCAGACCTCGCGACAGTGCAGATCGACGTCTCCGATCCGGCGTCCATCTCGGCCGCCGCCGAGAAGGTCATCCGCTCGCACCCCGATCTCAACGTCCTGGGACCGATCCGGAAGCTTGCGGCATTCGTCGAACACCTGCAGACCCAACCCTCGGCCACCGTCATCACGGTCTCGTCGGGCCTTGCCTTCGCACCGCTGAAGGCCACGCCAAGCTACAACGCCTCCAAGGCGGCCGTGCACATGCTGACCGAATCACTGCGGCTTCAATATGCCGACACCGCAGTCGAATTCAAGGAGCTGGTGCCGCCGTCGGTGGCCACCGACCTCATTCCCGGTCAACGCGACAGTTCCTTCGCCATGCCACTGGACGAGTTCGTCGCCGAGGTCGTCGACGTCCTCGAACAGCACCCCGAGGCCGACGAAATCCTGGTCGAACGGGTGAAGTTCCTCCGCTACGGCGAGGCACGGGGCGACTACACCGACGTGGTCGCCACCTTGAACGCCTCCGACCCCGCGTCCTCGGGCGCCTAGGACTTCACGCCGTGTACGACGATCGCGGCGGTCTGTTCCACCCAGGAGTCGTCCAACGACCCGGCAGGATCCAGCAGTAGCCGCAAGAGGGTTGCGCCGCCGATGATTTCGATCAGTCGATCGGGGTCGACGTCCGCGTTCACCTCGCCGCGGTCGACGGCGTGCACCAGACGTTCGCGGACGACCCCGAAGAGTCCGACGAATCGACCCATCACGCGCGCGTTCAGCCCGGGATCGTCGGCCATGTCGGCGATGAGCCCCGGCAGCGCGGCCCGCACCGCCGGACTGGTGAACACGTCGCGTGCGGCGGCGACCATCGCGCGCACGTCGGCACTGATGTCACCCTCGGGTGCACCCAATGCCGTCGGCGCCACGGGAAAGGCTGCCTCGTGCACCAATTCGGCCTTGCTCGACCACCGCCGGTACAGAGCGGTCTTGGTGGTGCCGGCCCGCTCGGCCACCCCGGCCATCGTCAGGTTCGCGTAGCCGACGTCGACGAGCAGGCTCGCAGCCGCTTCCAGGATGGCGGCGTCGATGCGTGGGTCGCGCGGACGTCCCGCGTTGGGGGTCTCGACAACGCCACCGGGATCTGCTTTCATAACGCTACTTACCGTAGCGTAATTGCTCGAAGGGGTAAACCGTGGCCAACGAACCGGCTGTCAAAGACGTCAGCCGCCTCCAACACAGCTCGCGCGACAACAGCACCCTGCCCTCGGTGATGTCGCAGTGGCTCGCCACCGCCCTCCCCGGCGTGGCCGCCCCCGACATCACCGTCGAGAGCGGGATCGACGCGAACGGAATGTCCTCGGAGACAATCGTCTTGACGGGTCGATGGCAGCAGGACGGTCGGCCTACCGAGCAGAAGTGGGTCGCCCGCGTGGCACCCAGCGCCGCCGACGTGCCCGTCTTCCCGACCTATCGGCTCGACCATCAATTCGACGTCATGCGGTTGGTCGGCGAGCTGACCGACGTCCCCGTACCCCGCGTCCGGTGGATGGAACACACCGGCGAAGTGCTCGGCACGCCGTTCTTCCTGATGGACCACGTCGACGGCGTCGTGCCGCCCGACGTCATGCCGTACACCTTCGGCGGCAACTGGTTCGCCGACGCGCCCGTCGACCGGCAGCGCGAATTGCAAGATGCCACCGTCGGGGTGTTGGCCGCGCTGCACGGCATTCCGAACGCCGCAAGCACCTTCGGCTTCCTCGCCGACGTCGACCCGCCCGGCGACACCCCGCTGAGGCGCCACTTCGGCTGGTTGAAGGACTGGTACGCCTTTGCGGTCCCCGACATCGGACCCTCTCCCCTCGTCGAACGAGCCCTGGCCTGGTTGGAACGGAACTTCCCCGACGACGTCGCCGCAACCACACCGGTGTTGGCGTGGGGCGACTCCCGCATCGGCAACGTGCTCTACGAGGACTTCCGACCCGTCGCCGTCCTGGATTGGGAGATGGCCACCGTCGGCCCGCGAGAACTGGACGTCGCGTGGATCGTGTTCGCGCACATGGTCTTCCAAGAGCTAGCCGGACTTGCCGGCCTGCCCGGGCTACCCGGGGTGTTGCGTGAGGACGACGTGCGCGCGACGTACGAGGGCCTTACGGGGGTGACGCTGGGCTCGCTGGACTGGTTCTACGTGTACTCCGGCGTGATCTGGTGCTGCGTGTTCATGCGAACGAGTGCCCGCCGCGTGCACTTCGGCGAGATGGAGAAGCCCGAGGACGTCGAGTCGCAGTTCTATCATGCGTCGCTGCTGCGGCGGCTCATCGGAGAGGGCGAATGATGTTGGGCCCCCTGGATGAATTCCCCGTCCATCAGGTTCCCAAGCCGATTGCCTGGCCGGGACCGTCGGACCGCAACTTCTACGACCGATCCTATTTCAACGCCCATGACCGCACCGGCGAGATCTTCCTGATCACCGGCATCGGGTACTACCCGAACCTGGGGGTCAAGGACGCCTTCGTGCTGGTCGCCCGGGGCGGGAAGCAGACCGCGGTGCACCTCTCCGATGCAATCGACCAGGATCGGCTCAACCAGCGCGTGCTGGGATATCGGGTCGAGGTGCTCGAACCCCTGCGCCAACTGCGCATCGTCGTGGACGAGACCGAGGGGATGGCCCTCGACCTCACCTGGAATGGCCTGTTCGACGTCGTCCAAGAGCAACCGCACGTGATGCGCACGGGTAACCGCGTCACGCTCGACGCACAGCGCTTCGCCCAGTTGGGCTCGTGGAGTGGTCATCTCGTCGTCGACGGGGAGGAGATCACCGTCGACCCGTCGGCGTGGATCGGGTCCCGCGACCGGTCCTGGGGCATCCGTCCCATCGGTGAGGCCGAACCTGCTGGGCGACCGGCAGATCCGCCGTTCGAAGGCATGTGGTGGCTCTATGTTCCCATGGCCTTCGACGACTTCTCGGTCGTCCTCATCATCCAGGAGGACCCCAGCGGATTCCGCTCGCTCAACGACTGCACGCGCATCTGGAAGGACGGTCGCGTGGAGCAATTGGGCTGGCCGCGCGTCAAGGTCCACTACACCTCGGGGACCCGCATCCCGACGGGCGCCAGCATCGACGCCACCGCGCTCGACGGATCGCCCGTGCACCTCGAGGTCGAATCGAAACTGCCCGTGCCGATCCATGTCGGCGGCGGCTATGGCGGGGACTCCGATTGGATTCACGGTGTCTGGAAGGGCGAGAAGTTCACCGAGCGGTTGACCTACGACATGACCGATCCGGCGATCATCGGGCGGGCGGGGTTTGGAGTCATCGACCACGTGGGCCGGGCGCTGTGCACCGAGGGCGACGGCGCACCGGTGGAGGGATGGGGTCTGTTCGAGCACGGCGCCTTGGGCCGGCACGACCCGTCGGGCTTCACGGACTGGCTGACCGTGGCGGACTAGTCATTGGGCCTGCCGCGCTAGCACGCGGGTCTGACGTTTTTGGCCGCTTGGGCAGGGTTGTCCACAGACCGGCGTTCATCCACAGAACGCCTGTAGCAGAACGACTTTCGTCATACCGTCGCCGTAAACTGGGTTCATGTTCGACGATCTGGTGGACGCGACGACCGGCACCCGGGGTGCCGGGGCCCTGTCGTCGTGGGCACGGGTGGAGAACGCGGCCTGCGCCCACCGGGTCGCGACGATGGCCGCCATGCTCGACGAGGCACATGCCGCCTCCGGATCAGCCGATCGCGACCAATGGTGCCTGGACAACCTCGACGCCGTCGCCGCCCACATCGGCGCGGCCCAAAACATCACCCCCGGCACCGCCACCCATCAGCTGTTGGTCGCGGTCGCTCTGCACGACCGGTTCCCGAAGGTGGCCGCGGTGTTCGCCGAGGGACTCGTGACTTACGCCTTGGTGAAGACCGTGGTGCACCGCGGTGCGCTGCTCATCGACCCCGACGCCCTACGTGCGTTGGATGCTCTACTGGCGCAGGCGTTCGGGGAGTGGGAGCCGAGGTCGGTCGACAAGACCGAGAAGGCCATCGACTTCCTGGTGGCCCAGGTGGACCCGCACGCGCTGCGACGAAGCGAGACCAAGGCCCGAGGTCGGTCGGTTGAGGTGCGCATCGAGGAGGACGGCAGCGGCCTGGCCACGGTGTTGGCCACCCTGTTCGCCCACGACGCGAAGGCATTCGAGGCACGACTGAAGAACCTGGCCGCCACCGTCTGCCCAGCCGACCCCCGGACCGCCGACCAACTCCGCGCCGACGCCATCGGCGCCATCGGGACCGACCGGCTGGCGTGCCTGTGCGGCAACGACGACTGCGCCGCCGCCCAAGACCCACCCGCGACGGACGTGGTGGTCTACGTCATCGCCAGCGAAGAGACGCTGGCCGAACCGAAGGATGCGCCCGAGTCCGAGCCGCCTGCGCCCAAGCCCGAGACACCCGCACCGCCATCGGACACCCCGGTGGAAACCGACGAGTCCATCGCGGCGGCCGAGCGCGCTGCCATCGACGGGGAAGAGCCACGCCTGTTCGACAAGCTGCTACGCGACCTCACCCTCACCGAGGCCATGACACCCACCCCTGGCCGGCTGGCCAAGCTGCGGCCCGCGGCATTGATGGGTGGCCTATTCCTCCCCGGCGCGATTGCCTGCCGCGCCGCCATCGGGGCGACCATCACCCGCATCGTGCACCCAGGCCAAGCGCCACCGGAGAACCGGTACCGACCGTCGAAGAAGCTGGCCGACTTCATCCGCTGCCGCGACATGACCTGCCGCTTCCCTGGCTGCCGCAGGCCCGCCACCCAGACCGACATCGATCACACGATTCCGTGGCCACACGGCCCGACTACGGCATCCAACCTCAAATGCGTCTGCCGTCGACACCACCTGCTCAAGACGTTCTGGGGTGGTGAGAACGGTTGGCGCGACACGCAACTCAACGACGGCACCGTCATCTGGACCGCACCCGACGGCCGAGAGTTCGTCACCACCCCGGGCAGTCGACTGCTGTTCCCCGAACTGTCCAGACCCACCGCGACGGTCACGACGACCGGGAGGCCGCCACCGCACACCGCCGGGCTCACCATGCCACGACGCAAGACCACTCGCGCCCAAGACCGCGCCGCAAGGATCGCCGCCGAGCGCTCATTGAACGAGGATGACGGTCCGGGTCCGTAAGTGACGCTATGAGCCGTCGTGTTGGCGATTCAGCCCGAGGGCGGCGATGCTGCGCAGCAAACCTTGTCGGGTCCTGACGTCCCATCCGGTCAACTGCTGCCACCGCTCGACGCGATGGCGAACGGTGTTGGGGTGCAGGTGAAGAGCTCGACCGGTGGCACTGAACGAGAACCCGTTGTCGAGCAAGCCGCCGACGGCCACGGCGGCGTCGCCGTGCAAGCTGGAGGCACCTCGTTCGGGCCGCAACAGTGGCTCGAGCCGGGCTTCGCGCTGGAACAGCGTGATCGACAGCCAGTCGCGTTCGAACCGCACCACGCGATCACCGCCCCGCCACCGCCCGTAGGCCAGTGACTCCTCGGCGTCGGTCGCGCTGGCGGCCGCACCCGGCAGACCCATGCGCCAAAGCCCGACACCGATCGCGACGTCGAGGCAGTGCGCGTGAAGCACCGCTGCACGGACCGGCTGGTGTTCATCGAGGCGATCACCCACATGGACGACGTGCCCGATCTGCTGCGTCGTCTGGCCGAGGGCGTAAGCGTCCGCAACTCGCAGGCGTTGACCAACTTGAGAGCATCACGAAAGGAACGAGACATGACGGTCCACGGCAGTTACGACCCGCGATTCGCCGACCTGGTCAAGGCCCTCGACGACGAGCTGGTCAACGGTGACGAAGTGGGCGCCGCTTTGGCGGTCGACGTCGACGGCGTCAGCGTGCTCGACGTCTGGGGCGGGCACACCGACGCCACCAAGACCGTCGAGTGGTCACAGGACACCATCGTCAACGTGTGGTCCTGCACCAAGGCGTTGTGCGTCCTGGCGGCGCTGATCCTCGTCGACCGGGGATTGCTCGACCTCGACGCACCCGTGGCCCGCTACTGGCCGGAGTTCGCCGCCAACGGCAAGCAGGGGGTCTTGGTGCGCCACGTCCTGTCGCACACCTCCGGTGTCGCCGGCTGGGACGAACCCTTCACCCAGGAGGAGATGTACGACCGCGACGCCGCGGTCGAACGCCTTGCGCGCCAAGCCCCCTGGTGGACACCCGGCAACCAGGCGGGCTATCACGCTCAGAACTACGGACATCTGGTGGGAGAGATCGTCCGCCGCATCACCGGAACGAGCCTGACCGACTTCATCCGTCGCCAGATCGCCGAACCGCTGAACGCCGACGTCCAGATCGGCGCCAGGGCCGAGGACGACGCCCGAGTGGCCCCCTTGATCACGACCCCGCCGCCGGCGTTCCCGCCGCTGCCGCAGGACAGTCCCATGCGCAAGGTGTTCGCCGCTCCCCCGGCGTCGGCCGAGCCCGCCAACACCACGGCCTGGCGACGCGCCGAGGTGGGCGCGTGCAACGGGCACGCCAACGCGCGCGGCCTGGTGCGGGCACTGTCGTCGATCTCGTTGCGGGGCAGGGCCAACGGCGTCCGGTTGCTCGAACCGCAGACAGTCGAGCGCATCTTCGACGTCCACGCCTCGGGACCCGATCTCGTGCTGGGGTCACTGGTGACCTGGGGGCTGGGTCTTGCGCTGCCCACCGCGGACTTCCTGCCCTACCTCAAGACCGAACGCACCTGCTTCTGGGGCGGATGGGGTGGCTCGCTGGTCGTGATGGACCTACACCGCCGTCTGACCATCGCGTACACCATGAATCGCATGGCGCCCGACCTGGTCGGCTCCGACCGCACGCGCCGCTACGTCGAACTCGTCTACGACGCACTCGCCGCATGACGAAGGGGCACCCGGATCGCGGGTGCCCCTTCGTTGTCTAGCGGAGTGTCAGCGGCCGTTGCCGACGGTCGACGTGACCGAACCCACGGTGGCGCGCTGCTGAATGTCGTTGATCCACTGGTGATGATCGATGTCGGCGCTCGCGGGCGCGGCGAGCCCGAACAGGGCTGCGGCGAAACCGGAGGCGACGATGCTGGCGATGCTGAACTTCTTCATGCTGGTGTCAACGAGGCGCACCCGCGATTTCATTCCGCGGGGGCTTCGGCGCGGACTGCGCGGGCGCGCGCCCGAACACCATGGACTCTTCGATGCGGTCGAATCTGTGGTCGACGAGGTCCAGCACGTAGTTGTGCCGCACGTTCCACGGCCGGCGCACACCTGACTTGGGCAACGCGTGCGGGGCGCGCTTGACGTAGCCGGCCTCGAGGTCGAACGTCGGCTTCTCCTGCATCGGAACCGCACCCAGGTGCGGGTAGGCATGCGTGTATCCCCGAGAGTTCATGTACGCCAACAACTTCGCGACGGCCCGGGCGGTCATGTCGGCTCGCAACGTCCACGACGCGTTGGTGTACCCGATGCACCAGGCCATGTTGGGCACGTCCTCGAGCAGGTACTCCTTGTAGACGAATCGGTCGGTCGGCGCGATCTCCTCCCCGTCGACCGCGAGTGTGACCCCGCCAAGGGCCTGCAGCTGAAGCCCGGTTGCGGTCACGATCAGGTCGGCGTCCAGACGCGTGCCGGACCGCAGCACGATGCCGGTGGCGTCGACGTGGTCCACGTGGTCGGTGACCACCTCGGCACGGCCGTCGCCGATGAGGTCGAACAGGTCGTGGTCCAACACCAGGCACATCCGCTGGTCCCACGGGTCGTAGCGCGGCTTGAAGTGCACGTCGACGTCGTAGCCCTTGGGCAGCGCGGCGATGGTGCGGTTGCGCACCAGCCACCGGCCGAACTTGGGCGCCTTGCGGAACATGAAGTACGACAGCACCGAGAAGGCGGCGTTGCGGGCCCGCACCACGTTGTGAGCCAGTCTGCGCGGCAACACCTTTCGGATCGCCTGCACCATCGGGTCGACTCGCGCCATCGACATCATGTAGGTCGGCGAGCGCTGCAACATCGTGACGTGGGCGGCGGTCTTGGCCAGCGCTGGGACCAGGCTGATGGCCGTCGCCCCGCTGCCGATCACGACGACGCGCTTGCCTGCGTGATCCAGCGACTCCGGCCAGAACTGCGGATGGACCACCTCGCCCCCGAAGTCCTCCAGACCAGGAATCTCGGGTCGGTAGGGCTGGTCGTAGTCGTAGTAGCCGGTGCCGAAGAACACGAAGCGCCCGCGGTACAGCTTGGCCGAACCGTCGGATGTCTGCGTGCGCAGCGTCCAGGTGTCTGTGCCGGAATCCCATTCCGCCGACGTGACGTGGGTGCCGAACCGGATGTGGCGGTCCATGCCGTGATGGCGGGCGGCGTCGGTGAGGTAGTCCCGGATGTCACCGCCGTCGGCCACGTTCTCCGGCCTCGTCCACGGTTCGAAGGGCAGGCTGAGGGTGAAGATGTCGCTGTCGGAGCGGATGCCCGGGTACCGGAACAGGTCCCACGTGCCCCCGATGCGCTCGCGCCGCTCGAGAATCGTGTACTCGAGATGGGGATTGCGCTCGTGGATCCGATACGCGGCGCCCAGCCCCGAGATGCCTGCGCCGATGATCAGCACGTCCGAGTATTCCGCCTGGTCGTCCATCGAGAGCCTCCTTGGTCCTGCGCCGTACCAGCCCCCCACGATAGGGCGTCGGTCGCGACGAGCGTCGGCGATCCGGGTTTACGGCGCCGTCACCGTGAGAGTCTGGGCACGTGAGCACATCACCAGGTCTCGACGTCGTCGTCGTGGGTGCCGGGTTCGCCGGACTTATCGCGGCCCGCCGCCTCACCGCCGCGGGTCACCGGGTACGGGTGCTGGAGGGTCGGGACCGCGTCGGCGGGCGCTCGCACACCACGACAGTCGCCGGCGTTCCCGTCGACTTGGGCGCCACATTCGTCGGGCCGACGCAGACCGCGGTGCTCGAGCTGGCCGCCGAACTGGGCTGCGCGACGACGCCCACCTACGGCGCCGGCAAGAACCTCATCCGCTGGCGCGGTCGTGTCCGGTCCTACCGCAGCACCATTCCCAGGCTGTCGATCCTCGAACTCCTCGACGTCTCACGCATCCAGTGGCGCTTCGAGCGGCTCGGCAAGCAGGTGCCACGTGGTGCGCCGTGGACGGCCCCGACGGCCTACCGGCTCGACGACCTCACCGTCGAACGGTGGCTGCGATCGATGCACGCGGGCAAGAGCACCAGGGACCTGATGGCGATCATGTCGCGGGTGACGTGGGGGTGCGAGCTCGACGAGGTGTCGATGTTGCATGCCGTGCACTACATCAAGGCGGCCGGCGGCATCGGGCCGATGCTCGACGTCGAGGGTGGCGCACAGCAGGACCGCTTCCCAGGGGGCACCCAGCAGATCGCCATTCGCATGGCCGAGGAACTGGACGACCGCGTGAGCCTCGGCAGCGTGGTCGAGCGCATCGAACACACCACGTCCGGTGTCACCGTGCACACCTCCACCGAAGCGGTGTCGGCGCGCGCCGTCGTCGTCGCGATACCCCCGGCACACCGCGCCGGCATCACGTTCGACCCGCCCCTTCCCCCGGACGGCGCCGAGTTGGCCACGCACTGGCCGATGGGCAACCTCAGCAAGGCGTACGCCGCCTATGAGACGCCGTTCTGGCGCACCGCAGGCCAGTCGGGTGAGGCCCTGTCCGACGACGGCCCGGTGTTCATCACCTTCGACGTCAGCCCCGGTGACTCACCGTCCGGGCAAGGACCGGGGATCCTGCTCGGCTTCGCCGACGCTCGCACCTTCGACCCGCTGGAGCCCGACGCGCGCCGCGCCAGGGCGTTGCAGTGCTTCGTCGACCTGTTCGGCGAGCAGGCGAGGCATCCGGTCGACTACACCGACCACCGATGGAGCGCCGAGCCGTTCGCACCCGGCGGTCCGACCGCCGCCGTGCCGCCCGGGTCGTGGACGACGTACGGACACCGATTGCGCGAGCCGGTCGGCTCGATCTTTTGGGCGGGCACCGAGACCGCCGACCGGTGGACGGGCTTCCTCGACGGGGCGGTGCGATCGGGCGCGCGGGCTGCGACCGAGGTCGCCGCGCATCTCGCTAGGAGCTGATGCGGCGCTCCTGCGTAGTCGACTCGAGCAGGTGACGTAGCAGGCGGTTGACCTCGTCGGGCTGTTCCAGGGGGCCGCAGTGACCGCCGTCGAGCTCCACGATCGACGCGAGGTTGGGAGCGTCGGCAGCGATGCGGCGCGAGGATCCGATGGGCAGAAGGCGGTCGCCCTTACTGCCGATGACGAGGGTGGGGACGGTCAGGCTCTGCAGCGAGAGGTGCCGGGAACCGACGGAGTCGACGAGCACGCGGGCCCAGCCGCCGCGGCCGGCGGGCGGCGTCTGGGCGAACAGCTCGAAGACGAAGTCCGCGATCGCCGGATCGGCGTCACGGCCCACCGCGAGGGCGGCGACGAACCGGCGGTTCTGCGCGATCGTGCCGGGCAGTAGCGGCGTGGCGCCCAGCCTCTTGAGCAGCAGCCCGGCCGCACGTACCCGACCACCCGCGAAAGCCGGTGCGACGGGCAGGAAGTCGACGTTGCGTAGCAAATCGCCGGTGGACGTGTTGATCAGCGCGACGGCGTCGGCGCACTGCCGCACCCGGTGCGGGTAGCGCCGCGACCACGACGAGATGGCGATGCCCCCCATCGAATGCCCGGCGATCACCGCGCGCTCACCGGGGGCCAGGGTGGCGGCCAACACGGCGTCGAGGTCGGCGGCGAGGAAGTCGAGGCCGTAGTTGCTACGGCGTCCACGCAGCGGCGGCACATCGCTGCGGCCGTGGCCGCGGTGGTCGTAGGCGATGACCTTGTAGTCCGCGCTGAGGTCGACGATCTGGTTGGCCCACACCCGAATCGCACACGTGATGCCATGCGCCAAGACGATGGGACGACCGTCCCGTGGGCCGAAGACCTCGGTGTGAATCCTGGTGCCGTCCGCCGAGTGGACCTCCACGACCTGGCCAGGCGGCATCTGGTCGAGTATCGCCAGTCGCCTCGAGCTCGTCTTCACGTGCGCTCCGATCTCCGCGGCACCTTTGCCGACGGCGGCTCGAAGTGTAGCGATGCCACGTCAGCGCGGCATGGTGAGCACCGGTTTGATCGCCGTGCCCGCGACTGCAGCCGCCCAGGCGTCGCCAAAGTGCTCGAAGTCGAACCGCGTCACCAGCTTCTCCAGGGGCAACTCACCTCGGCGGGTGAGTTCGGCAAGGCGCGGGATGAACACGTGCGGGTCACTGTCGCCCTCGACGACGCCGCGGATCCGCAGTCCCTTGGCCATGATGAGCCCCACCGGCAGCTCGGCGGTCAAGGCACCGAGGCCGACGAGCGCCAGTGTGCCGCAGGTACGCAACGCGCCCAGCGCGGTGGCGATGACCGCGGGTAGGGCGGTGGTGTCGACGGCCACGGTGGGTCCGCCGCCGGTGAGGTCGACGAGGTGCGACGTGACGTCGCCCTCGGTCGGATCGAGCACCGCCGTGGCACCCAGTTCGGTTGCGACAGTTCGGCGTTCCGGGTTGGGGTCGACTGCGACGACGGCGCGGCAACCGGCGATGCGGGCGCCCATGACCGCGGAGAGGCCCACACCGCCGGCGCCGAACACGACGACCGTGTCGTCGGGCCCGGCGGCGACGGCGTTGAGGATCGTGCCGACACCGGTCTGCACGCTGCAGGCCAGCGGTGCTGCCAGCGCCGGGTCGAGCGGGTCGTCGAGGGCGACGGTGTTGGACGGCCCGGCCAGGAGGTGCGTGGCGAAGCTCGACTGCCCGAAGAAGCCGCCCCGCACCGGGATGCCTCCGAGTCGTAGCGCACTCGAGTCGTCGGCTCGGTCGCCCCGCAGGTTCAGCGTCGTCGAGTGATCGCAGTAGGCGGGTCTGGCGGCGGCACAACTCGGGCACCGACCGCAGCTGGCGAAGGTGAGAACCACCTGACGCCCCGGCTCGACGCGGGCCGACGGCCCCGCCTCGACGACGGTGCCCACGCCCTCGTGCCCGAAGACCATCGGCAGCTTGCGCGCGGGCCACCGTGCGGCGACGCTGACGTCGGTGTGACAGATGCCGACGGCGTCGACGCGCACCAGCACCTCGTCGGTGACCGGAGCCCGGACCTCGACGTCGACCAGCTGGGGTTGGGAATCCTCGGTGAGCAGTACCGCCGCTCGTGCGTTCGTCACCGGGCGATGTTAAATGGTGACGATGCGCGCCATTCAGATCCCGCGGCTCGACGGACCCCACGCTGCAGAACTGGTCGAACTCGACGAACCCGACGCCGGCGACGGCGTCCTCGTCGACGTGTACGCCGCGGGCGTCGCGTTTCCCGACGCCCTGCAGACCCGCGGGCTCTACCAGCACCGCCCCGAATTGCCCTACGTGCCGGGTGCCGAACTCGCCGGAGTCGTGCGCAGCGCACCCGCGGGAGCCCACGTCACCGCGGGCGATCGCGTGGCCGCGCTGACGATGCTCACCGGCGCGATGGCGGAAGTCGTTGCGGTGCCGGCAGATCAGGTCTTCAAGCTCCCCGACGCGGTGTCGTTCGAGGCGGGCGCCGGACTGCTCTTCAACGATCTGACGGTGCACTGTGCGCTGCGCACCCGCGGTCGGCTGGTGCCCGGTGAGTCGGTGCTGGTGCACGGCGCCGCGGGCGGCATCGGCACCTCGACGCTGCGGCTGGCCTCGGCGTGGGGTGCGTCGCGCACGATTGCCGTCGTCAGCACCGCCGACAAGGCCGACGTCGCGCGCGCGGCGGGCGCCACCGACGTCGTGCTCGCCGACGGTTTCAAGGACGCGGTCAAGGAACTCACCGACGGCCGTGGCGTCGACGTCGTCGTCGACCCCGTCGGCGGCGACCGCTTCACCGATTCGCTTCGGTCTCTGGCGGCCGGTGGACGACTGCTGGTGATCGGCTTCACCGGCGGTGACATTCCGACGGTGAAGGTGAACCGCCTGCTGCTCAACAACGTCGACGCCGTCGGGGTCGGATGGGGCGCCTGGGCTGCCACCCACCCCGGTTACCTCGCCGAGCAGTGGGCCGAATTGGAGCCGCTGCTGGCCTCCGGCGCCGTGACGGCACCCGAACCCGTGGTGTATCCGCTGGAGCGCGCCGCCGAGGCCATCGCGTCGCTTGAGGACCGCACCGCTCGGGGCAAGGTGGTGGTCACGCTTCGGCGGTGACGACGCCCGCGGGGCGCGCCGGTGATGAACGCGATGATCGTAATGTTGGCGCGCACTGGCCCGGTGCGCGATGATGCCGCCCATGCGCAATGTGTCGAGTGTGGTGTCCGTGCTGGCCCTGGTCGGTCTGGCGGCAGCCACCGCCTGTGCCCCCGCCGACGAGTCAGCGTCGGGCAGCTCGACTGCGGCCGCGTCGCCGGCGCAGTGCACCAAGGATGAACTGCCCACCCTGAAGAAGGGGACGATCACCTTCGGCACCGATCAACCGGCGTACCCGCCGTGGTTCGTCGACGACGACCCGGCCAACGGCAAGGGCTTCGAGTCCGCCGTCGCCTACGCCGTCGCAGGCAAGCTGGGGTACGCCCCGGCCGACGTGACGTGGGTGCGGGTGCCGTTCAACGCGGCCATCGCCCCGGGACCAAAGACGTTCGACGCGAACCTCAACGAGTTCTCCATCACCGACGAACGCAAGCAGGCCGTCGACTTTTCCTCGCCGTACTTCAACGTGACGCAGGCAGTGGTCGCGCTGAAGTCCTCCCCCGCCGCGGGGGTGAAGGACGTCGCCGGGCTCAAGGGGCTCAAGCTGGGCGCCCAGGTCGGCACGACCAGCTACACCGCCGCCAAGGCCGTTGACCCAAACGTCGCGGTGTTCAACAACAATGACGACGCCAAGGCGGCGTTGTCCAACGGTCAGATCGACGCACTGGTGCTCGACTTGCCGACGGCCTTCCAGGTCCAGGCCGAGATGACCGACGGCGTCATCGTCGGCCAGCTGCCCTCCGGTGAGGAGAAGGCCGAGCAGTTCGGCATCGTGCTCGACAAGGGCAGCCCGCTGACGGCCTGCGTGTCGAAGGCGGTCGACGACCTGGGCAGCGACGGCGAGCTGTTCAAACTGCAGAAGGTCTGGCTCACCAGCGCGGGCAACGCTCCGGTCCTGTCGTGACCACGGCCGCCCTGGATCGGGTGGCCTACCGGCAGTCCCGAGCCCGGCGGTCCACCGTGATCGCCCTGGTGTCCACCGTCGTGTTCGCGGCGGTTCTGCTGCTGGCGGTGACGTCCTCGCCGGGCTGGCCCCGCGTGCGGGAGTCGTTCTTCAACCTGCGGATCGGGTGGGAGAGCCTGCCCGCGCTGCTGGAGGGCCTCTGGCTCAACGTACGCGTGTTGATCGTCTGCCAGGCGCTGATCCTGATCTTCGGTCTCGGGCTGGCCGCGGTGCGCACTCTGCGCGGACCGGTCTGGTTTCCGTTGCGCGCGTTGGCAACCGGTTACGTCGACCTCTTCCGGGGCCTGCCGTTGCTGATCTGTCTCTACCTGGTGGGGTTCGGCCTGCCCGGGCTGCGGCTCTCGGGGCTGCCGAGCGATCCCGTGCTCCTTGGCGGCCTGGCCTTGGTGCTGATCTACTCCGCCTACGTGGCCGAGGTATTCCGGGCGGGCATCGAGTCGGTGCACCCGTCACAGCTGGCGGCCGCCAAGTCCCTGGGGCTCAACCACCGTCGCACCATGCAGCTCGTGGTGTTGCCGCAGGCGACGCGCCGCGTGACGCCCGCGCTGCTCAACGACTTCGTGGCATTGCAGAAGGACTGCGGCCTGATCTCCGTCCTCGGTGCGGTCGACGCCGTTCGGGCGGCGCAGATCCAGGCGGCCACCACCTACAACTTCACGCCGTATGTGGTGGCCGGTCTGTTGTTCGTCGCGTTGGCGATCCCGTCGGCGCGGTTGGCGGACTGGGCGGCCCGGCGCGTGGCGACACGGCAGGGCGCGTTGTGAGCGCCCCCCAGCCGGTGTTGTCGGTCCGCGGGGTGACCAAGGCCTATCACGACCGTCCGGTGCTCGAAGGCGTCGACCTCGACGTCGCCGAACATCAGGTCGTCGTGCTGATCGGCGCCTCCGGATCCGGTAAGTCGACGCTGCTGAGGTGCGTCGACCTGCTCGAGGACGTCGACGAGGGTCAGATCCTGCTCGACGGGCGCGACATCAGCGATCCGCGGATCGACGCCGACGAGGCACGCCAGGCCATGGGCATGGTGTTCCAGTCGTTCAACCTCTTTCCCCACATGACCGCACTGGCCAACGTGGCGCTGGCGCCGCGGGTGGTGCACGGGTCCAGCCGCCGCGACGCCGAGGACCGGGGCCGAGAACTGTTGAGCCGGGTCGCATTGTCGTCGCACGCCGACTCCTATCCCGACAAGCTGTCCGGCGGCCAGCAGCAGCGCGTCGCGATTGCCAGAGCGCTGGCCTACGAGCCTCGACTGCTGCTGCTCGACGAGATCACCAGCGCGCTCGACCCCGAATTGGTGGGCGAGGTCTTGACGCTCGTCGGCGAGCTGGCCGCCGCCGGCCGCACCATCGTGATGGCTACGCACGAGATGGCCTTCGCCCGTGAGGTGGCCGACACCGTGTGCTTCCTCGACGGAGGACGCATCGTCGAGTCCGGGCCGGCCGCGGAAGTGCTGACCACGCCCAGGGAGGATCGGACGCGGCAATTCCTGCAGCGTTTCACGGCTGGCCGCTGAGCCGAACGCGCACGTTCGCACACGCCTCGTGCATCGATCGGTTAGATTACGTTCGTCGTTGTGCGATTCCGTTCGAGAAAGGTGGGCGTCCTCGATGCTGGCCGCTGAACGGCAGGACGCGATCCTGCGGGCCGTGCAGGCGAGGGGCTCCGTGCGGGTGGCCGACCTCGCCCACGAACTCGACGTGTCGGAGATGACGGTGCGCCGCGACCTCGACACCCTCGACGCCCGGCAATCGCTGCGCAAGGTCCACGGCGGCGCGGTCTCGCGACACCATCGCGGGGAGGAGCCGCGCTCGGCGCAGAAGGCCGGTCAGCAGCGCGAGCAGAAGGCGGCCATCGCCGCCGCGGCCGCCACCACCATCGCCGACGGCATGACGATCGCGATCGGTGCCGGCACCACCACCACCGAATTGGCTCGTCACCTACGGGCCCGCCCGTCGATCACCGTGGTCACGAACTCCGTCAACGTGTTTCGCGAGCTCACCGACCCCCTGACCGAGGGAGCCGACGGCTCCGACACTCCCCTGGTCTACCTCAGCGGCGGGGTGCGCACACCGTCGGACGCACTGGTGGGACCGGTCGCCGACACTGCCATCGCGTCCTTTCGGGTGGACGCCACCTACCTCGGCGTGCACGGCGTGGACCCCGACGCCGGACTGACCTCACCGAATGTGGCCGAGGCGCAGACCAATCGGACGCTCATCGAAATCGGTGGACGTCTCGTGGTGCTCGCCGACCACACCAAGTACCGCGAGGTCGGCGCCTGCGTGTTCGCCCGGCTCACCGACGTCGACGCGCTGATCTCCGACGACGGCCTCACCGCCGAGGACAGGGAGCTGCTCGACGCCCGAGTGGGCGACCTGATGATCGCACCGGTGGCCCGGCGATGACCGGCGCCGTTCCCCATCGCCTGCCGTGGCCGCTGGCCGACGGCCGGGAGATCCTGTTCTTCTCCCTGCCCGGTCACCGGCCGGCTCCGGTCACCGACCGGCGACCGCTGCCCGCGCGCGGCGACGACCGTTCCCAGGTCCGATTCGACCGCCAGACCGGGCAGTGGGTCGCCATCGCCGCCCTGCGCCAAGATCGCACGTACCTGCCCAGCGCCGACCAGTGCCCGCTGTGCCCGAGCCCGTCGGGGGCCACCAGCGAGGTGCCCGCATCCGATTACGACGTCGTCGTCTTCGAGAATCGCTTCCCCAGCCTGTCGGGCGCCGACGGCCGGGCGTTCACCCTGCCCGACGGCGGCGTCGACGACTTCGTCGACGCGGTGGGACACGGTCGCTGCGAGGTGATTTCGTTCTCCAGCAGTCACCACACGTCCTTCGCCGAGCTCACGGTACCGCACGCACGCCTGGTCGTGGACGCGTGGCGTCACCGCACCGCCGATCTGATGAGCCGGCCCGGAATCGAGCAGGTGTTCTGCTTCGAGAACCGTGGTGAGGAGATCGGCGTGACGCTCAACCATCCCCACGGTCAGATCTACGGCTACCCCTACCTCACGCCGCGTACCGCCCACATGCTCGCCGAAGCGCGCGCGCACCGAGTGCGTCACGGCACCAACCTGTTCGCCGACATCCTGGCTCGCGAAATCGCCGCCGGGGTAAGGGTGGTGGCGCGAAACGACCTCTTCACCGCATTCGTGCCGTTCGCCGCACGCTGGCCGGTGGAGGTCCACCTGTATCCGAATCGCAAGGTGGGCAATCTCTGCGAGCTCTCAGATGCCGAGCTGGACGCGTTCGCCGCCATCTACCGCGACGTGCTGACACGTTTCGACCGAATGTATTCGGCTCCCCTGCCCTACATCTCAGCCTTGCATCAGTACCGCGACACCGAGAGCCAACGCGAGGGCTACTTCCACGTCGAGCTGATGTCGTTGCGGCGCAGCGCCACCAAGCTCAAATACCTCGCCGGCTCCGAATCCGCCATGGACGCCTTCATCGGCGACGTGCTGCCCGAGACCGTGGCCCGACGACTTCGGGAGCTCGCCCCGTGACCGATCACATCCGCTTCTCCGCACCCGGGCGCGTCAACCTGATCGGCGAACACACCGACTACAACCAGGGTTTCGCACTCCCGATCGCCCTACCCGACCGCACCACGGTGACGTTGCGGCCCGACGACGGTGACACGCTGGTCGTCACCAGCGACCGCGAAGAGGGCGAGGTCGCCGTCGCGCTGCACACCGCACCGGGTGACGTCACGGGCTGGGCGGCCTACGTCGCCGGAGTGGTGTGGGCGCTGCGCAGCTCCGGTCACCGCGTGCGTGGCGGCACGATGCACGTCACCAGCAGGGTCGACGTGGGGTCGGGCCTGTCGTCGTCGGCGGCGCTGGAGTGCGCGGTCCTCGGCGCCTTGGCCACCGCGGCCGACCTGCACGTCGACCGCACCGATCTGGCCCGCATCGCCCAGCGCGCCGAGAACGACTACGTCGGCGCCCCAACGGGTTTGATGGACCAGCTCGCATCGCTGTGCGGCGAGCCGTCGCACGCGCTGCTCATCGACTTCCACGACGACGGCGTCGAGCTGGTGCCGTTCGACCCCGCCGCGGCGGGCGTGGCACTGCTGCTGATCAATTCGCACGCGCCGCACCGGCACGCAGGCGGCGAGTACGCCGCGCGCCGAGCCTCGTGCGAGCGGGCGGCCGCGGCGCTGGGCGTGGGATCTCTGCGCCAGGTGCAGGAGCACGGGGTGACGGTGCTCGACGGCGTCCCCGATCCGGTCGACGCCCGCCGCGCCAAGCACATTCTGACCGAGAACGACCGCGTCGCCGACGCGGTCTCGGCGCTCGGCCGCGGCGACTTCGTAGCCGTCGGCAGGCTATTCGACGCATCGCACGCGTCGATGCGCGACGACTTCGAGATCACCACCGACCACATCGACCTCATCGCCGACACCGCGGTCGCCGCGGGCGCGCTGGGGGCACGGATGACCGGTGGCGGCTTCGGCGGGTGCGTCATCGCCCTGGTCGAGGTCGACCGGTGCGACGCCGTCGCCGACACCGTCCGGCAGACGGTGCTGCGGGCGGGATACCACCCCGCCACCGTCACGCTCACCCACGCCGGAGCGGGTGCGCGTCTGGAGCAACCGCTTCGCTAGGAGCCCTGACCGCGGGCACCGACGGGCACATCGGTGCCCGGCATCACGAGCCCGTCGACTGCCTGACGGACCTGGGGGTCCACGTCGGGCGCGAGCCACACACTCCAGGTCTCGCAGGGAGTCGTCTCGCTGAGTCGCTCGAGGACCAGACCCTGCCGCTGCGCGCTGCGGTAGATCTCGCTCACCATCTCCGACCACCGCTCGGTGAACTTGGTGACTCCGCGCTGACGCTCAGGCGTGCAGTCGGCGAGGCTCACCGGATCAGGCGGTAGTCCGTGCAGGGCAAGCACATTGGGCCGGAATTCGTCGAGCCGGCTGGCGAGCGCCGAACCCTGCGTTGCCGCGATGGCGCGGTCGTTGTGACCGTAGGTGTCCAGTGCCGCACCGCTGACCGCCAACGGAATGAGCCCGGCCTCGGTCGTGGCGATGCGCACCCGCGAGGTGTCGACTGCACCGAGGGCGGCGGACACCGACGTCTGGAAGGGGCTCTCGAAGTAACTGCCCGCGGGAAGATGGAAGGGCACGACACCGATGCATGCGAGTGCGGCCAGCACCATCTTCGGCACGGCGCGTCCGCGGACGGGATGCTCGGCCGTCACCCGTGGGGTGCGGGCCCAGGCGTCGACGACGTGGCTCGCGGCGAGCGCAGCCAACACCGGGACCAGCGGCCACTGCATGCGTCCCCACCAATTCAAGGTGGTGCCGATGACGATCCACGACGTCGAGAACAACACCAGCGCAACGGGAAACAGCCACGAGCGGTCTCGTCGACCCACGACGGCCAGCGCCACCACCACGGGGACGAACACGACCACCGTCGCGACATTGGCGATCGTGGGCGCGACGCTCACACCGATCTTGTCCCAAAAGTAGTCGGGCAAGGCGGCATTCACCCACAGCAGCGGTGTCGCCAGCACCACGCCAGCCACCCACCAGTTGCGATCGCGGCCGCGGCCCAAGGCCACGGCGATCAGGGCGCCAATCACCGGAAGCAGCAGCGAGCCGTAGAACTGCAACGAGAACAGGATGTTCTCCGGGTGCAGCGACCCCGACTTCATCACCGCCGACGTCGGCAACAGCTGCCCGAAGTACCCGATCCGAAAGCCAATCCATCCCGCGACGAAGGCGGCGAACGGCACCACGACGCAGCCCACCAGCGGCAGGGTGAACACACGCCGACGGGCGCCCGCGGTGAGCAGCATGCCGAAGATCACCACCAGCGGTCCGAACGCGAACGCCTCGGGGCGCCACCATCCGGCGAGCCCCGCCACTGCGCCGGCCGCCACGAGCCCGACGGTGGCACCACGGGCAGTGGCTGCCAAGGGCGCGAGGGCGGCCAGCGTGAACGCCCCGAGCAAGAGCAGACCCAGCACGGGCGGGGAGAAGCCGCTGAGGACGTATCGGTCCACCGGCCCGCCGCCGACCAGGGCGGCGAGCGCGATCGGCAGCGCTCGCGAGCGCCGCCACAACCGGGCGTTGAGCACGCCGAACGTGGCTCCGATGCCGAAGACGGCGGCGAGGTTCACCACGACCGCCGCGGCCGCCGTTGACAAGCCAAGCAGGGTGAGCGGTGCGAGCAGCAGCACGAACCCGAGGTCGGTCGCCCCGTCGGTGACACCAGGAGCCTGCCCGGCGTTCCACGCGATGCCCCATCCGGCGGCGAGGTTGTCGGCGTACCGGAACAGCATCGCGGCATCCTCGAACGGGGCAGGGATGCCGAGCCGCGTGCTCTCGAGCACGGTCCAGACCAGGCAGGTCACCAGCGCAGCCGCCCCCGGCCAAAGGACCGCTGCCCAATGGCCGCGCCGACCGCGAGGCGTCTCCGCGCTCGGGGCGGCGCTCAGATCCAGGCCGCCGTCGGCATCGGTTGCCGTCACACCGGTTGAGGTCACGCAGGCGATCTTCGCACATCGTCGTCGTTTTGCTGAAACGAGCGTGGCAATGTGGCGAAATCGACAGTGTGCACATCAACACTCTTTTCCGAGCTGCGCCGCTACTTTCGTTGACTTTGACACCGCGTCGCCGAACAGAATGTCGGAACGCCTATCATCATTGCCATGAGCGACGCCGGATCTCCTGGGCCCTACCCACCGGGATGGGTCCCGAGCGGACCGTCGACGCCGGCACCCAACACTCGGGCACGGTGGATCGCGACGATCGTCGCGACGGTCGTGGTGGTCGTCGTCGGCGCCGCGGTCGTCCTCACGGCGCGCGGGACCGGCGACGCCGCCGGATCCACCAGTGCGCTGCCGTCGGCGGCGACGCCGAATCCGGTGGCGCCCGACTCTCGGCCGACGACCGTCGCCAGCGCCGCCGACACCGGCCCGCTCGCCCTGCTCACCACCGACGTGACGTGCGGACCATGGGACAACGTCCAGACCGCGGTCGGAGTGGCTCAGCGACGAGGCTGGTCCCAACGCGACCCGTCGGTGCCTGCGTCGGCGTGGAGCCCTGACGTCCGCGCGCAGTACCAAGCGGTCGGCGACGCGCTGCGTAGTGGCACGGCCACCGCCGTCACCCTGGCCGCCCAGACGCCGAGCCGCGCGATGCGCGAGCTGTACGACACGTTCGTCGTCTACGGTCGCCTGTACGCCGACGCGCTGCCGACCTACGAGGCGCCGGACGACGCCCTCGCGACGACCAGCATGGCCGCGCTCGACGCGATCACCGACGTGTGCGCCGCCAACAGGTCGATCAGCGCCATGCCTCAACTCCCCGACGTCGAGCCCGCCCCCGCGCCGACGGCGCTTCCGGACGTCGGCGACCCGGCGGCACCGGCCCGATTCCTCCCTCGGGGCCAGCCCAACCCGTCGTGCGGACCGTGGGTGGCGGCCACCGCGGACCTGCGCACCCAGATCGAGCCGTGGTCGACCGTCGACCCGGGAGTGGGCGTGGGCCAGTGGACGTCCCAGCAGCGCGCCATCCAGGACGGCGCCGCAAGGATCTTCGCCGCCCACGCCGACGTCATGCAGGCCGCCGGCCGCGGGAGCGGGAACGCCGTCTTCGAGGATCTCGCCACCTTCGGCGCGACGTACCTGCGCGCGTTCGTCGCCGAGGAGCCGCTGTACTGGTCGGGCGTTCACGACCTCGCCGAGGTCGGCTTGTCGGTCGACGGCCTGCTCGCGGCGGCGTGTCAGTCCGCCGCGAGCTGACCGCCGTCAAGAGCGCGTGACCGTGGTCCTCTCCTTGATCGCGGCGACACCGACGTCGACGAGTAGGAATGCGAGCAGGCTGAGGCCGAACAAGGGCAGCAACCACCCGACGCCGACGGCGACGGCAAGCACCACAAGCATTGTGGCCGGCGAAGATTGGCGCAGCGCGCCTCGCAACGGCGGTCGGCCCGTCGCCCACGAACGTCCGCGGGTGGGCCGGCGCTGCCACCACATGCGATACCCCAACACGATGCCGAAGATCAGCCCGATCGCGACGAGCGCCAGCACCGCTTGGTTGACCACGCCGAACAGCACGCCCATGTGCGCGTCGATCGCCCAGTTGGTCATCTTGGCCAGGACCGGCCAGTCGGCGAAGTCGACCCGGTCGACGATGCGGCCCGTGTCGGGGTCGACCGTGATCGCGTCGTAGCGTGTCGGCCAGTCACGCTTCTTCTCGGTGACCTTCCATCCTTGATCGGCCCCGGCCGGTGGGTACATCCACATGGGTCCGGACAGCCCGGCCTTCTGGGCAGCGGCCAGCGCGACGTCCGCGCCCCGAAGAGTCTTGTCGCCCATGGCCATTGCCGCGTCGTGATGATGCTCGGCGGGCATCGGGTCGGCTCCCGGCGCAGCCGCCAACGCGGTGTCCACCGTGGGGGCGGTCATGTTCAGGTGGGCCCGGATCTGGTCGACCGATTGACCGCCGTAACGCGACCAGGTGATGCCCGTGAGCGACAACCCGAGCAGTGCCACCAGGATCCAGACCCCGACCGCCCCGTGCCAGGACATCGTCCTGCGTCGGCCGGTCGCGGCCCGGTCGGGTGTGGCAAGACGTCGTAGCCTGCCGGTGCGCGCGCGCCGCCCGACCCAGAGCACCAATCCCGACAGCGCGATCACCCACAGCCAACTCGCGGCGATCTCGCTGTAGTTGCGCCCGACGGCACCCAGGTGCAGGTTGCGGTGCAGCTCGTCGAACCACGCCCGCAACGGCATCCACTGGCCGTAGGTGGTCAACGCACCCCGGACCTCACCGGTGTACGGGTCGACGAAGACGGTGCGGGAATAGTCCGGCGGTACGTCGTCGACGGCGAGGGCGAACTGGGTCGTCTCGTTCGCCTCCGCGGGTGGACGGATGCTCTCGACGGCGCCCTCGGGATGCACCGCACGGACCGCGCTCAACTGGGCGGCCAGCGGCAGCTGCGTCTCGCCGACGCGGTCGACGGTGAGCTCGTGCCGGAACACCATGTCGTCGACCTGCGGGATGAGGGCGTACAACAGGCCCGTGACGGCGGCGATCAGAATGAACGGGCCGATGAAGACCCCGGCGTAGAAGTGCAGTCTCAGCAGTAGGGGTCGAATATCGGGACGGTTGGGCCCATGGGGCGGCGTCGGGGCCGTCGGCGGGCTGTTCGATGGGTCGGTGCGGTCGTCTGGTGTCGTGGTCACGACGAATGGCTTCCTTCGTGCGGGCAGGATCGCCCGCCATGGTGGGGGCACCGTCCGCCCACGGGGCGGCACGGCGATGGTCGGTGACGGGGCGCTAAGCGCCGAGCGGTGACCATGCCGGCGGCGCGCGCATTCCCAGACCGGAACGCCACCACCTGACGGGCGGGACGCCGACGTCGACGGGTTGCCACGCTTGCGTGACCCGGGCCGGCGACCGGTCGACGACGACGAGCCGCAGCCAGGTCGACACCGACGACGCGAGAACGTAGAGCCACTCCGAGAAGTTGATGAGCACGGCCAGGACGATCGCGGCACCGGCGTGCGCGGCGAGCATGGAACCCGACGTGTTCACGGCGCCATGGTGACCGCCGTCGACGATCAGCGCGACGTGCCCGAGAAGCTGCGCCCCGCCCAGTGCCGCGACGAGCGCCGCGACGTCCGCGTGGCGACCGATCCTCGGTACGCGAGATGCGAAGGCGCCCACGGTGGCGCACACCAGCAGCAGCGTCGGCACCGCCGCCCCCGCCGGCAGATCGCCGCCGCCCACGGTGTGGGCGAATGCGGTCAGCAGCGCCGAGCACCCCCCGACCAGCACACCGCGAAGCAGCTTGGCGCGGGTGGCGGGCGAGCTCACCCACCGCACCCTACCTACGACGACGGCGGATCGTCAGTCGCGGTGCTTGGGTCCCTTGCCCTTGCCAGGCGGCGGGCCAGGCGGCGGGGCTGGCTCTTCGATCTGTGCGACGGTGGTCGACGGCACCGGTGGCGGACTCGACGACACCGGCGGCGGTGACGACGACGTCGTCGTGCTGGCCGGGGCCGGGGAGTTCTGCGACGTGGGCGACAACGCCAACGCCAACGCGGTGACGATGACGGCGGCCAGCACCCCAACCGCCGCCAGCGCGGTCCGGCGGCGCGTCCAGCGACTCCGCGTCACCGGCACGGGGCGTGGATGGGCGTTCGACACGACCGGGGCGAACGGGGCGGTGTACACCCGTGTGCCCGGTCGCGGCCCCGCCAGAGCGGCCCGCATCTCGTCGGCACTGGCGAATCGGGCCCGTGGGTCGTGTGCGAGCGCCCGATCGATCACCGCTGAGAGCACCGGGTCGACGCCGTCGACCACCGCAGCGAGCGGCGGATGGGACCCGTTCATGATCGCGAACGCCAGCGCCGCCGGGTCGTTCTGCGGGAACGGCGATCGCCGGGCGGCGAGCTCGTAGCCGACGACACCCACCGCGTACAGGTCGTCGGCCACCGACGAGGGAGCCCCGGCGAGGCGTTCGGGGCTCGTGTAGGCCATCGTCCCCACCAGTTGCCCGGTCTTGGTGTGCCCGCCGTCGTCGGTCTTGGCGATGCCGAAGTCGGCCACCTTCACGGTGCCGCCCGGCCCGGCGGTCAACACGTTGGCCGGTTTGATGTCGCGGTGCACGACACCGGCGGCGTGCGCGACCGACAACGCGGCGAGCATCTCGTCGAGGATGGCGCGCACCCGCATGGACGGCAGTGGGCCACGGCCGATCTCGTCGTGCAGGGTGGTGCCGGGCAGTCTTTCCATCACGATGTATGGCGTGCCGCCGTGGTGACCGTAGTCGTGGACGGCGACGATGTTCGGGTGGGACAGGCGCGCCGCCGAACGCGCCTCCTCCTCGAAACGTGCCCGGGCGTCGGGTCTGACACCGAGCGCCGGGTGAAGCAGTTTCACCGCGACGGGACGGCCCAATCTGGTGTCCCAGCCGTCGCGCACCTCGGCCATCCCGCCGACGCCGAGCACACCACGCAGCTCGTAGCGCCCCCCGAGGACGTGTGGCCCCGGGCTCAGCGGCCCGGCACCCATTGCAGAGCCTTGACGAAGGGCGGCATGACCTTTGCCCACACTTTCGGCGGAAGCCCGCGTGGCCCACCAAGATTCAGGACGCGGGTGGTGGCGATGGTCTGCGGTTCGGTGTACTTGACCAGGCCCTCGGGCCCGTGCCGACGCCCCATGCCGGAGACTCCCATCCCGCCCATCGGGGCCGCCGTACTGCCCCAGGTCGGCGCATACCCCTCGTCGACGTTGACGGTACCGGCGTGGATCCGGGCGGCGATCTCCTCGCCTTGGCGTTTGGTGGCGGCCCAGACGCTGGCGTTCAAGCCGTACTCGGTGTCGTTGGCCTGGGCGACGGCCTCGTCGACGCTCGCGACCGGATAGATCGACACCAGAGGCCCGAAGGTCTCGTCGCGACGGCATTCGGCATCCTCGGGGACGTCGGTCAGCACGGTCGGCTCGAAGAACAGCGGCCCCAGGTCGGGTCGGGCCTTGCCGCCCGCCACCACGGTGGCACCCTTCACGACCGCGTCGTCGACGTGGGCGGAGACGGCCTTCACCTGCTCCTCGGAGATCAAGCTGCCCATCTCGACGCCGAATTCGTAACCGCCGCGCAGCGTCATCTTGCGCACCCGCTCGCCGAACACGCGGATGAACTCCTCGGCGATCGACTGCTCGACGTAGATGCGCTCGATGGAGATGCAGAGCTGCCCGGAGTTGGCGAAGCACGCCCGCACCGCGGCGTCGGCGACCTCGCGCAGGTTGGCGCCGGCGGTGACGATCATCGGGTTCTTGCCCCCGAGTTCGGCCGAGAAGCCGATCAACCGTCGACCTGCCTGCTCGGCCAACAGCTGCCCGGTGGCGGTCGAGCCGGTGAACATCAGGTACTCGGTGTTCTCCACCAGGGCGGTGCCCACCACCGAGCCCGGACCGGGCACCACCGCGAAAAGATCGCGCGGCAGGCCAGCCTCGTAGAGGAGCTCCACGCACGCGAGCGCGCAGTACGGCGTCTGGCTGTCGGGCTTGAGCACCACCGCGTTGCCGGCCAGCAGCGCGGCGATCGCATCGGAGACGGCCAGGGTCATCGGGTAGTTCCACGGCGCGATGACGCCGACGACACCCTTGGGCTGGTATCGCACCACGGTCTTGGTGAGGCCGGGCAACATGCCCGTCACCCGCTGCGGGCGCAGCAACTTCGGGGCGACGCGCGCGTAGTGCCGCGCGGTCATCGCGATGTCGAGGATCTCCTCCTGCGCGGCGTTGCGCGACTTGCCGGTCTCGGCCTGGGCCATGTCCATCAGCGGGTCGAGGTTCTTCAGCACCAGGTCGCGGTAGCGGTGGAAGACCGCGGCCCGCTCGCCGACCGGTCGCGCCGCCCACTGTTGCTGCGCAACCCGGGCTCGGGCGATCGCACCGACGGCATCCTGCGCGGTGCCGACCGCAATGGTGGCCAGTTCCCGGCCGGTGAACACCTCGACCACCGAGCGGGTCGGGCGCTCGGCGGCAGCGGGGATGGCGACCAGGCCGGCCAGCCGTTGGAACGTGGCGGCAGAGGGTGCTGGCATGGTGGCTCCTCGGATCGGGGTGATCGACGGTCCCCGCAGTTGTACCCGATTCGCCGGGTGGGCAACGACGCGGCGATTCATCTTCGTTGGATTGGTCGTCGTACCATTCGATGGCCCGGCGACCGCCACGGCAACCGTCGAACAGGTAGCCCATGACCACCCCTGCGCGTTTGTCCGACCGCTACGAACTCGGGGAGATCCTCGGGTTTGGTGGCATGTCGGAGGTTCACCTTGCACGTGACATGCGGTTACACCGCGACGTCGCGGTCAAGGTGCTGCGCGCGGACCTGGCGAGGGATCCCACCTTCTTCCTGCGTTTCAGCCGGGAGGCACGCAACGCGGCAGGACTGAACCATCCCGCGATCGTCGCGGTCTACGACAGCGCCGAGGCCGACACCCCCGACGGACCGCTGCCCTACATCGTCATGGAGTACGTCGACGGCGTCACCCTGCGAGACGTCGTGCGCAACGACGGCCCGATCGACCCGCGCCGGGCCATCGAGATCATCGCCGACGCCTGCCAGGCCCTGAATTACAGCCACCAGCGCGGCATCGTGCACCGCGACGTGAAGCCCGCCAACATCATGATCGACCACTCGGGCGCGGTGAAGGTCATGGACTTCGGCATCGCCCGTGCCCTGCACGACGACGGCGCCAAGTTGACCCAGACCTCCGCGGTCATCGGCACGGCGCAGTACCTGTCCCCCGAGCAAGCCAGCGGGGAGACCGTCGACGCGCGGTCCGACGTGTATTCGCTGGGGTGTGTGTTCTACGAATTGCTCACCGGCGAACCGCCGTTCATCGGAGACACCCCGGTCTCGGTGGCCTATCAACACGTCCGCAAGGACCCACCGCCACCCTCTCGGCGCAATCCGGCACTGTCCCCCGACCTCGATGCGGTGGTCCTCAAGTCGCTCGCGAAGAATCCCGACGACCGCTATCAGAGCGCCGCCGAGATGCGTGCCGACCTGATTCGCGTCCACGACGGTCAGGCCCCCACCGCTCCGAAGGTCGTCACCGAGGGCAAGGCCGCCTCGACCGGCCATCGCAAGGCCGCCAGTGGCGGCTCCGGCCGGCGGTGGTTCGCCGTGGCGGCGGTGCTGGCCGTCGTCGCCATCGTGGCCACCATTGCCCTGTTCGTGTATTCCGGGGACCGACAGAACGTCCCGGACGTTCGCGGGCAGGGGCAGGCCGACGCCCAGGTGACCCTCCAGAACATGGGCTTCAAGACCATCGTCAACCCTCAGGCGAGCTCGACGGTGCAACGCGGACTGGTGATCAGCACCGAACCCGGCGCCGACGCGACAGCCCGCACCGGCGACACCATCGCCGTCAACGTCTCCAGCGGGCCCGTACAGCGGCCGGTGCCCGACGTCGCCGGCCTGAGCCCGGCCGACGCCGCCACCAAACTGAAGACGGCGGGATTCGCCGACGTCGGGCGCACCACGGCGGCCTCGCCCACGGTGCCCGAGGGCGCGGTGACCGGAACCAGCCCGGCGGCCAACACGTCGACTCCGATCACCGACGAGATCACGATCCTGGTCAGCACGGGACCGGGCTCGGTTCCGCTGCCCGACGTGGTCACCCAGCAGACCGACGTGGCGACGAAGAACCTCACGATCGCGGGGTTCACGAAGATCTTGACCGCGCCGGTGGACAGCCTCCTGCCCGCGGGACAGGTCGTGGCCACCGACCCACCGGCCATCACCGAGCTGCCCGTCGACACGCCGGTCACCCTGAAGTACTCCAAGGGCAACCAGGTCTTGATGCCCGACCTGAGCGGCCTCTTCCACGACGCCGTGGTGCAGAAGCTGGCGCAACTCGGCTTCACCGTGCCAGTCACCGTGGGACCCGCCGTCGACGCCGGTGCCACCGGCCACTTCAAGGTCGTCCAGCAGGATCCCCCGCCCAACACGCCCGTCAATCGCGACGCGACGATCACCGTCGACTACGGATCGTGACAACGCGACGAAGCATGCCGGCCCGCCAGAGCGGATGCACCGGTGGCCATTGACGTGCACACCCGCCGCAGGATGTCGCACGCCACCAAGGCCACCGTCGACGAGGCCTTGCGCATCACCGAGGACCTGTCGAAGGTGCAGCAGAGAGGCTGCGGTCAGTCGTCAACCTCGGGCTGGGCTAGCTGACGCTCGGCGCGGACACCCCGGCGCTGTCGGGCGGAGAAGCCCAAAGCTCAAGCCGGCAACCGAACTCGGCCGCAAGCAATCACGCGATGTTCGTCTTGGACGAGCCCAGCGTCGGACTGCGGGCACTACCTCGCCGCAGCGGCCAGCATGCAGTAGTCGCCGTCGCGGCGCGGTGAGAATTTCAGTAGTCGCCGTGGCGGCGCGGTGGGAACCTCAGTAGTCGCCGTCGCGGCGCGGTTCAAACTTCAGTAGTGCGTTACCGCACCGAACCGGGCCGTCGTACCCCACAATCGGCGGGCGGCGATCGACCGCCTTGACGATGGGTGCGCATGAATCACGCGAGAAGAACCGAACGGGTGCCGTCGGGCGACGGACGATGCTGAGCTGGTTGGCGGTAGCGGTGCTCGTCACCGTGGTCACCGTCGCCGTAGTGGTGAAGTTGCTGGCTCGTAGGCGCGCCCCCGACCCCGGCTGGTTCATCGACAGCACCCGTGCCGCCGGGGCGCTCACCGTCATCGGCACCATGTTCGCGGTGCTTCTGGCCTTCACGATCTTCTACGCCCTGCAGAACTATCAGCGTGCTCGCGACGGCGCCAGCATGGAGGCCATCTCGGTCACCGAGTTGCACAACGTGGCCGACGTGTTGGAGGGGCACTCCGGAACCGTGCTGCACGGCGACCTCATCTGCTATTCACGAGCGGTGGTAGCCCAAGAATGGCCCGCCATGGAACACGACGAATCGGCTCCGGCAGTACAACACTGGGTCGACACGACGGTGACCCACTTCGAGGCGACCAATCCGACCAACGCCAAGCAGGAAGCGGCCTACTCGCAATGGTTCGACCAGCAGGCGCAACGCCGCGACGGTCGGCGCGCCCGCGCCACCGAGGCGGCGCCGTCGGTGCCACCGCCGTTGTGGATTGTCCTCGGCATCGGGGCGACGGCGATCCTGAGCTACATGTGCGTGCAGGCCGACCGCCGCGAGAGCGCCGTCATCCAGGCCGTGCCCATTGCGTTCGTCTCAGCGCTGATCACCTCGGCGCTGCTGGTCGTGGCGTTCCTCGACCACCCCTATGACGATTGGGCGGGCAGCATTAAGCCCGATCAGATGCGCGTGACGCTGCACCTGATCGACGACGGGCACCCCGCGCCCTGCGACACGCGGGGTGATCCCACCCAATGACCGACGGCGAATCCCGAACCCATCTGCGGTTGAGAGGGATCGGGCCTCGCAGAGTCAGCGGGTGAGTTCCTCGAGGGTCACGGCAAGGAACACGTCCAGCGGGTCCAGCGCGCCGGTTGCTCGGCTGCGCGCCACGGCGCCTTCGAAACCGTCCACCAGCGCCGCGGCGACGTCGGCCGGGGCTCGATCGGTGGACAACTCCCCGGCGTCACGGGCGCGGACGAGCACGGCGGTCAGCACGTCGATCCACTGCCCGAAACTCGTACGAACGGCCTCCCGAAGATCCGGGTAGGCCTCGGTGGCGCTGTTGCTGAACGTACCCAGCAGACAACCGAATTCCATCCGACCGTCCCGGCGCAGGGCGACTAGTCGAGCGAAGTGCTCGCGCACGGCGTCGACGAAGGGGCCGGGGGCGTCCGCCAGCGACTCGAGCGCCAGGGTGGGCACGTAGCGGTTAACGTGCTCGACGGCGAACCGTTCCTTGCTCGAGAAGTGGTTGTAGAAGGAGCCTTTGGGGACGCCCGCCGCGGCGACGAGGTCGTTGACGCTCGCACCTTCGAAGCCGCGCTCGATCCACACGCCCAACGTGCGGCCCACCAACTGTTCCTTGACGCTGGGCCTACCCATGCCATTCCTCCCACAGCGTACGACGCGCTGGTGACAATTCAAGACGACCGGTCATATAGTCACTATATGGCAATCCAGACAGCGGCACCATCGACGTATCTCTCCACGTGGTCGCAGGGCCCAGCCCAGTGGTTCACACGCGCCGACGGCAGCCGGCTGCGTTACGTCGCCACCGGTGACGGACCACCGCTGGTCCTCATGCACACCGTGCGCACCCAACTCGACTACTTTCAGCGGGTCATCCCCCTGCTAACCGGACGCCACCGCGTCTACGCCGTGGACTTCCCCGGCATGGGATGGTCCGACATCGAACCGGGCGCGCGCTACGACCACGCCGATCTGCAGGGCGCCATCGTGGAATTCGTCCGCCGCCTCGATCTGGTCGACGTCACCCTCGCTGGCGAGTCGATGGGCGCGACCATCGCGCTGACCGCCTCCGTCGAGCTCGGAGAACGGGTAAGCCGCGTGGTGGCCTCCAACGCCTACGACTACCCGCAGGGACTGGAGCGAGCCAATCCGTTGGCACGTGTCATCGTGCCCTCGGTGCGGGCGCCACTCGTGGGCTCCACCTTCGCCCGCCTGGAGAACAAGGCCATCCTCAAGGGCATCATGAGCGGCGGTTACGCCGACCCGACCCGGTTACCGGCCCCGTTCCTCGACGAACTCACGCGAGTTGGCAAGCGCCCCGGCTATTCACGCGTCGCCCGCGAGGTGTACCGCAACATGCCCACCCTGATCGCCGCACGCAGCGGCTACCCCGCGATCACCGTGCCCGTGACGCTGCTCTACAGCAGCCAGGACTGGTCGAGAACCCGCGACCGGCAGAGGACGGCGGCGGCCATCCCCACCGCGACGGTTCAGACGATCGAGAATGCAGGCCACTTCTGCGCGATGGAACGTCCGCACTCATTCGCCGACGCCGTCCTAAACCATCAATCTTGAACCACCGCAACCGTTCTCAAGGAGACAGCACGATGACCTCGGATCGCCTCTTCCTCATCACCGGAGCCACGGGAAACACAGCCGCCCCGGCCGTGAAGATCCTTCTCGACGCGGGGCACCGAGTTCGCGCGTTCGTCCACACCGTCGACGAACGCTCCAACGCCCTCGCCGCACTCGGTGCCGACGTCGTCGTCGGTGACCTACTCGACTTTCACGCGCTCAGTTCCGCGATGGCCGGAGTCGACGCCGCCTACTTCTGCTACCCGATCTCGACCGACGGGCTGCTGGCAAGCACGGCCATGTTCGCCCAGGCGGCGAGCGAAGCCGGTGTGGGCGCCGTGGTGAACATGTCGCAGATCTCGGCCCGCCGTGACGCCACGAGTCATGCCGCTCAGGAGCATTGGCTCGCCGAACGCCTCCTCGACCGCTCGGCGTTCGTCACCACGCATCTGCGACCGACGTTCTTCGCCGAGTGGCTCACGTGGGCCTGGCGCCGCGACGAGCAGGAGGCCGTGGTCCAACTCCCCTTCGGCACGGGTAGACACGCTCCCATCTCAGCACGCGATCAAGCGAGGGTCATCGCCGCCGTGCTGCAGAATCCAGGGCCCCACGACCGGCAGATCTACCCCCTCGTGGGCGCGAAGGAACTCGACCACTACGCGATCGTCGACGAGATCGACTCGGCGCTGGGACTACCGGTCCGGTACGAGCCGGTCGACATCCCTTCCTTCGCAGCGCTGTTGACGTCCAAGGGAACCACGCAGCACTTCGTCCAGCACATCAGCAGCGTCGCCCAGGACTATCAGGAGGGCGTGTTCGCCGGCGAGAACAACCTCGTGGAGGTCATCACCGGACACCCACCGATGACGGTGCGGGAGTTCGTCACCGCCAACCTCGCCGCCTTCGACCACGACGGCCCCTTCGCGCCGCGTTGAGCCACCGTCAACCACCGGACCCCGAGGAGCACTCGTGGCCACGGTGATCGCCGCGGTCGCGCAGAACGCCCCCAACGGCTTGATGATCTTCTCGAGTCTGGACGACACGGACGCGCAATGGGATTGGAAGCCGACTTCGACACGAGCACCGACTGACCACGATCACCGGCTTCGACCTCAATCACTGGCTACTGCAACGGAATTGGAACGTCATGACGAATACCCACACACGTCCCATCCTCATCACGGGAGCGGCGGGTGAGGTCGGCTCGGTCAGCACCACGATGGTTCGCATGCTTCTCGACGCCGGTTGGCCGGTGCGCGCCTTCGTCCGCGTCGACGACGGCCGCGCGGAGGCACTCCGCAGGGCTGGCGCCGACGTGTTCGTCGGAGACCTGCTCAACGTCGCCGACGTCGCGGCAGCGCTGAACGGATGCCGTCGGGTGTACTTCAGCATGGGGCTGTCGCCCTACTACGTGGACGCCAACCTGCTGATGGTCGCCGTGGCCCGCGCGCAGGGTGATCTCGAGGTCTTCGTCAACATCTCCGAATCCGAGCAGACCCTGCTGACCTTCGACCGGATGACGGCCCCTGAGGGAATCCGGTTGTCGTGGTTGGGCGGAACCGTCTCCCAGTGGTCGCCGCAACAGCGGGCACACTGGATCGGCGAACAGGTCCTGGACTGGTCCGGCCTTCCCGTCGTCCACGTGCGCGCCAGCATCTTCGTCGAAAACCCCATCTTCGCCTGGTTCCCCATCCCCGATCTGCTGGCAACCGGCGAACTTCGCTTGCCGTTGGGCGAGGCCAAGGTGGCACCCATCGCGGGATACGACGTGGCTGAGCTGTGCGCCTCCATTCTCGAGAAGCCGGCCGGCCACGTCGGAAGGACGTACACGTTGATCGGGCCCGAACTGAAGAGCATGTCCGAGTTCGCCGACGACTACGCCGCCGTGCTCGACCGGCCGGTGACCTACGTACCCCAGGACCTGGAGTCCTGGAACACCGATTACGTCGACCGCGCCCTGGCAGCCGACAAACCGCACAACGCCGAGCACCTCAAGACGCTGACCCGCCTGATGGCCAGCGGCCGCTACTTCGACGTGCAGACCGACGACCTCGCCGCCCTGCTCGGCCGTGAACCCAAGACGCTGCGTTTCGCGCTGCAGAACTCCACCCGCATCCGCGCCGACCTGGCCGCCTCGACCGGCTAATCACCCACCGGCACGCCGACGTCGATGGCCGGCATCGCACCCCTGGGTATAGTCTTGTGAAGTCAGAGTGCGGGACGAGGTCCGACGAGGAGGCATACGTGGCGGCACCGAGCCGGGCGCTCTCCACGAGGCCGGCCGCGACGGTCGCCGTCGTGTCCACGGCCGCCTTCCTGGCGAGCCTGGATCTCTTCATCGTCAACATCGCCTTCCCCGACATCCGGACGGCCTTCGGGCACGCCGACCTCGCGGCCATGTCCTGGATCCTCAACGGATACACCGTCGTCTTCGCGGCGTTCCTCAACCCCGCCGGACGACTCGGCGATCGTTACGGCCACCGACGAATGTTCCTGTGGGGTCTGGTCGTGTTCACCCTCGCATCGGCAGCGTGCGGGCTGTCGCCGTCGTTCACGATGCTCGTCTCCGCCCGGGTGGTACAGGCCGTCGGCGCGGCAATGCTGATGCCGAGCTCGCTTGCACTTCTCATGGCCGCTGTCCCCGCGTCCCGGCGTGCCGTCGCGGTCAGCACCTGGTCGGCCGTGGGCGCCATGGCCGCCGCCCTGGGTCCGCCGGTGGGCGGCTTGCTGGTCGAGGTGTCCTGGCGGTGGATCTTCTTCGTCAACGTGCCCTTGGGCGTGGCGGCCTTCCTGGCCGGGACCTGGGTTCTCGCGTGGACGCCGGCGACCGGCGTCGGCGTACCCGACCTGGTGGGCGCCGTCATGCTCGTCCTGGGCATCGGAGCCCTGGTGTGGGCGCTGGTCGAACTTCCCACGGCCGGCTGGACCTCGACCGAGGTCGTCACCGCCGCACTCGTCGCGACCGGCTTCATGGCGGGGGCGGTCTGGCGGTCCGTCCGGCACCCGTTGCCCGCGCTCGATCTGGCGGTAGTGCGAGTCGTCCCCATGTGGTCGAGTTGCCTTGCGCTGCTGGTCTTCTCGGCAGCGTTTGCGGCAATGCTCCTGGGCGGCGTCATGTTCTTGACCGGCGTGTGGCACTTGCCGCCGTCCGTGGCAGGTCTGTGCTTGTCGCCCGGCCCCTTCGTCGTGGTCGTCGTGTCCCTGACGGTGGCCGGCAAACTCGTCGGCCGGCTTGGAATCGGCGCCGTCGCCGCGACGGGTGCGACGCTCTACGTCGCCGGCGTCGTCTTCTGGTTGTGCCGGGCACACCTGGAGCCAAACTACTTCGCGGACTTCCTTCCCGGTCAGATCCTGACCGGAGCGGGCGTCGGGTTGGTCATGCCGAGCCTGTCGGCCGTCAGTGGCCTTGCGCTGCAATCGCATCAGTGGGGCGCCGGGTCGGCGCTGACCAACACCGCCCGTCAACTGGGAACGGTGCTGGGCACGGCAATCCTGACGATGATCTACCACGCCGGCGTCGACCTGGACACCGTTCGGCGAGGGTGGGTCTTCGTCGTCTCGGCGGCGAGCGCCGCGGTGCTGATCGCGATCGGAATGGCGGTCTGGTGGCGAACCGACGCCACGCGCGCACCGGGCCCAGACGGAGCCAGGTGCTCGACACCCGTCGCGCGCTGAGTGCCACCCAACCTGCGTAAGCTCCCCGTCCGGGCCCCGTGTGGCCGAGCAGGCCGCGTCGCCGACGATATGAGTCTGCTCATAGCCCGCCGCGGTTGCACGACGATGTCCGATGCGCCGTCTACCATTCCTGCGGCACGCACATGACCGATGGAAGGGGCGCGCAGTGAGCTACACCGCCGCTGACATCACCGAGCTCGACGACGTCCAGCACACCCGCCTGCGGCCAGCGGTGAACCTGGGACTGGACGTGCTCAACACCGCGCTGCGTGAACTGGTGGACAACGCGATCGAAGAGGTTGCCGACCCCGCCCACGGCGGCTCGACGGTCACCATCACCCTGCACGAGGACGGATCGGTCAGCGTCGCCGACGACGGCCGCGGACTTCCCGTCGACTCCGATCCGGTGAACGGCAAGAACGGCATCGTCAAGACCCTGGGCACCGCCCGGGCCGGCGGCAAGTTCTCCGTGCACGCCGACGCCGCGAGCACGGGCGCCGGCCTCAACGGAATCGGAGCAGCAGCAGCTGTCTTCATCTCCGCGCGCACCGACGTGACGGTGCACCGCGCGAGCAAGACCTACGTCCAAAGCTTCGGCGCGGGCTACCCCGGGACGTTCGAGGGACGGGAGTTCGACCCCGCCGCAGCCTTCACCCGCGGCGACACCCAGAAGCTACGTGGCACCGGCAACCGCAAACCCGACCTCCACGGCACCGAGGTGCGCATCCTGTTCGACGCCGCCGTGGTGCCCGACTCCAGCATCGACGTCAACGAGGTCCTGCTGCGCGCACACGCGGCGGCTCGGATGTCGCCCGGAGTGCACCTGACCGTCGTCGACGAGGGCTGGCCGGGCGAGGCGATCCGGCCCGAACTGCTCGAACCGTTCAGCGGCCCGTGGGGCACCGAGACCCTGCTCGACCTCATGTGCACGGCCGCCGGCACGCCGGTGCCCGGGGTACGCGCGGTGGTCGAGGGCCGCGGCGAGTACACCACCGGCCGCGGGCCGACCCCGTTCCGCTGGTCGTTGACGGCGGGTCCCTCCGAACCGGCCACCGTCGCCGCGTTCTGCAACACAGTGCGCACCCCGGGCGGCGGCTCGCACCTGACCGCGGCGGTCAAGGGCCTGTCCGAGGCACTGGCCGACCGTGCGTCGCGCATCCGCGACCTCGGCCTGGCCAAGGGCGAGGACGGCCCGGAGGCACAGGACTTCGCCGCGGTGACCGCGCTCGCAGTCGACACCCGTGCGCCCGACGTGGCATGGGACTCCCAGGCCAAGACGGCGGTGTCGTCGCGCTCGCTGAACGTCGCCATGGCACCGGACGTGGCGCGCAGCGTCACCATCTGGGCCGCCAACCCTGGCAACGGCGACACGGTGTCGCTGTGGACCGCGCTGGCACTGGAGGCGGCCCGGGCCCGGCGCAGTGCCGAGGGTGCCAAGGCCCGGTCGCGTGCGGCGTCGAAGGCCAAGGGCCTCGGCACCAACCTGTCGCTGCCACCAAAGCTGTTGCCCAGCCGGGAGACTGGCCGCGGATCCGGCGCGGAGCTGTTCCTGTGCGAGGGCGATTCGGCGTTGGGCACCATCAAGGCTGCCCGCGACGCCACGTTCCAGGCGGCGTTCCCGCTGAAGGGCAAGCCGCCCAACGTGTACGGATTCACCATCAACAAGGCGCGCGTCAAGGACGAGTTCGATTCGATCGAGCGGATCCTGGGCTGCGGCGTGCGTGACAACTGCGATCCGGAGTCCTGCCGGTACGACAGGATCCTGTTCGCCTCCGACGCCGACCCCGACGGCGGCAACATCAACTCCAGCCTCATCTCGATGTTCTTGGACTTCTACCGGCCGCTCGTCAAGGCCGGGATGGTCTACGTGACGTTGCCGCCGCTGTTCGTGGTCAAGGCCGGCGACGAGCGGGTCTACTGCCAGGACGAGTCCGAACGCGACGCCGCGGTGGCGCAGATGCAGGCCACCTCCAAGCGCAGGGTCGAGGTGCAGCGCAACAAGGGCCTCGGCGAGATGGATGCCGACGACTTCTGGAACACCGTGTTGGATCCGCAGCGGCGCACCGTCATTCGCGTTCATCTCGACGACGGGGACCCGAAGCTGCACCACACGCTCTTTGGTGGTCCACCCGAGGGTCGACGCACGTGGATGGCCGACGTCGCCTCCCGCGTCGACACCGCCGCTCTCGACCTCGACTAGGAAGACTTCGCCGTGCCCGCCACCCTGGACGTTCCCGAGCAGAATCCGGATCTGGTGCTCGACCAGAGCGCCGACGACTACTGGAACCACTACCAGCTGACGTTTGCGCTCTACAGCGTCAGCGACCGTGCCATCCCGTCCGCCTTCGACGGGCTCAAGCCCGGGCAGCGCCGCCTGCTGTACCAGATGTACGACTCCCGGCTGCTCCCCGGCAACAAACCGCAGAAGTCCTCGAAGGTCTGCTCGGCGGTCACCGGCAACCTGCACCCGCACGGTGGCGCCTCGATGTACGGCGCCGCGGCGTTGATGGCCGCGGAGTTTCAGCGGGTGAAGGTGATCGACGGGCAGGGCGCCTTCCCCCGCATCCAGGGCGACATTCCCGCCGCCGACCGCTACACCGAGATGCGGTTGTCGGCGCCGGGTGCGGCCCTGACCGCTGAGCTCGCCGACCACGCGGTGCCCATGGTCTCGACGTTCGACGGTGAATGGGTCGAGCCGACGGTGCTGCCCGCGCGGTGGCCGGCTCTGCTGTGCAACGGCGCCGTCGGCATCGCCGAGGGGTGGGCCACCAAGGTCCCCGCGCACAATCCGCGGGAGATCATGGCGGCCTGCCGGGCGCTGCTCAAGACGCCGAACATGACCGACGACAGATTGGTCAAACTAATTCCCGGTCCCGACTGGGGGTGCGGTGCCACCGTGGTCGGCACGGCGGGCCTGCGCGAGTACATCACCACCGGGCGGGGTCAGTTCACCGTGCGCGGCACTGTGTCGGTGGACGGCAAGAACGTCGTCGTCACCGAGCTGCCGCCTGGGGTGGCGAGCAACACCGTGCAGGAACGCATTCGGGCCCTTGTCGAGTCGGGTGAGCTGCCGGGCGTGGCCGACATGTCGGATCTGACCGACCGCCGTAACGGGCTCCGCATCGTGGTCACCGCCAAGCGTGGTCACAGTGCCGAGCAGATCCGCGAGCAACTGCTCGCCCTGACCCCGCTGGAGTCGACGTTCGCGGCCAGTCTGGTCGCGCTCGACGAGGACCGGGTGCCGCGCTGGTGGTCGGTGCGCGAACTCATCTCGGCGTTCCTGCACCTGCGCGACTCGGTGGTGTTGCGCCGCAGTGAGTATCGGCTGGAGAAGGTTGCGGCGCGGCGGCATCTGGTCGCCGGTCTGATGACCATTCACCTCGACATCGACGCCGCGGTCGCAGTGATCCGCGGATCCGACACCGTCGACGACGCCCGCCAAGGCCTGCAGGACAGGTTCGACATCGACGGCGAACAGGCCGATTACGTTCTGGGACTTCAGCTTCGACGCCTCACCAAGCTCGACGTCATCGAGTTGCAGGCCGAGGCGGAGAAGTTGGACGCGGAATTCCTGGAACTGACGGAGCTGGTGGAGAACCCCGACGCACGGCGCGTCGTGATCGACCACGAGCTCGTAGAGACCGCGAAGTTGTTCAAGGGTCCCGAATTCGACCGTCGCACGGTGCTGGACTACGAGGCCACGCCGACGGTGACGAGCTCCGACGAGGACGGCGCCCGCGAGCGCAAGGTCAACACGGCGTGGCGACTCGACGACCGCGGTGTCTTCTCCGACAGCCACGGCGATCTCCTGAGCGCGGGCCTGGGCTGGGCGGTGTGGACCGACGGCCGGGTCAAGTTCACCAACGGCAACGGCCTGCCGTACAAGATCCGCGACATCCCGGTGGCACCGGACATCACCGGCCTGCTGCGCTCCGGGGTCCTGCCACCCGGCTCGCACCTGGCGTTGGTGACGCGCCGCGGC
Organism: Mycobacterium yunnanensis; assembly: GCF_025823185.1. Lineage (GTDB taxonomy): Bacteria > Actinomycetota > Actinomycetes > Mycobacteriales > Mycobacteriaceae > Mycobacterium > Mycobacterium yunnanensis. Next base: position 1,368,173 of record NZ_JACKVK010000008.1, on the reverse strand, counting down.
AAGGTGCTGCGCATCGACCCGGCCGCGGTGAACCCGCAGGGCGCGGCGGGCAACGGCGTCGCGGGGGTCAAACTGGCCGCCGATGACGACGAGGTCATCGCGGCGCTGCCGCTGACTTGCCAAAACGGCGAGGCCATCCTGTCGATCTCCGAACGGGCCTGGAAGGTCACCGAGGTCGCCGACATCCCGGTGAAGGGTCGCGGCGGTGCCGGGGTGGGCTTCCACCCGTTCACCACGGGCGAGAACGCCCTGATGGCCGCCGCGGTGTCGGCAACCGGATTCGTGCGCGGCACCAGGACCGTCCGCGCCGAGAAGCGCGCCAAGGCGGCGATCAAGGGGTCCGGGGCCGACGTCACCCCGGCGGGCTGACGACGGACTGGACGCTCGCCTTCATCCCGGGCGGCTAGCCTTTCTAGAACGGATCGACCGTCGTTCGAAGGGTACGCCATGACAACCAACGACTATGCGTTCGAAGGCAAGACCGTACTGGTGACGGGCGGAGGGACCGGCATCGGGCGGGCGATAGCCGAGGCCTTCCTGCTCAACGGCGCAAACGTCGCCATCAGCGGACGCCGACGCCACGTCCTCGAGGACACCCTTCGCGGGCAGCCCGAGGCGCGGGTGCTCGCGGTGGAGGCCGACGTCGCCGACGACGACTCGGCGCGATCGATGGTTCAGGCCGTCGTGGACCGCTTCGGAGCCCTCGACGTGTTGGTCAACAATGCGGCGGACTACACCAGCGGACCCTTCGACGAACTGACGCTCGACCGCTGGGAAGCCATCCGGTCCACGAACGTCGACGGCTTCGTCCACGTCGTCCGCCACGCCCTCGGGGAACTCGAGAAGACCGGGGGCAACGTGGTGGTCGTCGGATCGGTCTCCGGTCTGCGCGGCGACTGGGGCCAATCTGCCTACAACGCAACCAAGGCCGCGATCATGAACTTCGTCCAATCGCTGGCACTGGACTACGGGCCGCGCGGCGTCCGCCTGAACGCCGTCGCCCCCGCCCTCACCATCACCGACATCACCAAGGACGTCGAGGACGACGAGACCGCCCTCGCGGCGGCGGTCAACCGCATCGCCCTTGGCCGGCCCGGGCAACCGGCGGACATCGCTCCCGCCGTGCTGTTCCTCGCCAGCCCCGACGCCGCCTACATCACCGGCGCGTGGCTGCCCGTCGACGGCGGCACGTCGGCCAGTACCGGACAGGCCCACTAAAGGCGGTCCATCAGGTCGGGCCCTTCTGCTCCAGCACGGCGATCCGTCAGAGATTTGATATCAACGAGTCGACCTCGGCGTCGCCCGAGCGTTATCGTACCGACGTTCACGTGTGGTACGTCACCACGCTTTCAGGTCGACCTTCGCGTCCGACGCCAAGTCCGAAGTGCGGCAACCACCTTGACGAAGCGAGCACACGCGCTCACCCGAGCCCCACAGATGAGGAGCCCTGCCGTGACAGACGTATGCGGACATGCGAGCGACGTGCAATTCGACAACGTTGCCGTCTCCGTGACCGATCTCGACCAATCCATCGCGTTCTATGAGCGAGTCTTCGGTTTTACGGTCTCCTACCGCACGTACTCCGAGGCCGTCGAAGCGCATTTCGTTCTGCTGGAAATACCAGGAATGCGCATCGAGCTGCTGTCGCGACCGGGCATCGAACTGTCACCTGCCATGACTCCGGGACCGCATTTGGCCACCAGCGGCCTCAAGGCGATCGTCTTTCGAACGCATGATCTCGAGGCCGTGACACGCCGCTTCGAGAGCCTTGGCTTAGCGCTCGTGTGGAGGCTGAAGAGTGTCTCGGCAGACGGCCTGCGAGCCACGATGATTCGCGACCCGGACGGAAATCTCATCAACGTGTTGAGCTACCCGAAGCCGTCCTGAGCGGTCGAGCTAGCCCGTCGACGACGGGTCTAGACGGCCCGTTCCATGATGGAGCGGGTCGGCTCGACGTCGGTGAAGTTGGCGATGTCGTCCATCACATTCGTCGGCGGCCAGGGCCGCGTCGATCTCGTCGCGATTGGCGAAGTGACACAGGCAGATTGCGATCGGCACGTTGGTCGCCTCACCACCATCCCAGAAATACGCCTCGACGCCCCGGAGACCGTGTGGGTCCCAGGTACGCGAGACGAGCGGCAGATGGTGATTCGTGTAATAGGCCCTGTCGAACCGGGAACTGGTATCACCGATGTAGGTGACGAGAAGGGTCGCCATCTCAGAGCGGATCGTAGACACTGCGCATCACGACCGACGTGTCGGTGAAGTTCTTCACGTCGGCCATGACGCGCTCCGCCGTCCCCAGCACTCCATTGCCAACGCAAAGTGCTTCGTGGCGTAACACTCTCGGTCGAACCAGGTGTCGCCGTCCCCGGCACACACGACGATCATCTTGGTCATGGAGGTCACCCGTGCCTATTGCGCTGCCGCGGTGAGCTTCTCGACCTCGTCGGAGGACAATGTCACTCCGGCTGCGGCGAGATTCTCCTCCAGATGCGCCACCTTGGACGTGCCCGGAATGGGCAACATGACCGGTGAAACTTGCAGCAGCCACGCAATGGCTACCTGCGCGGGCGTGGCCCCATGCTGGCGGGCGACTTCGGCGAGCGCCTCGTGAGCCTTGTCGAGACCACCCTGCGCGACGGGGGCCCACGGGATGAAGCCAATGCCGTCCCGGTTGCACACGTCCAAGACGTCCTGCGCGCTGCGGTCGATGACGTTGTACCTGCTCTGCACCGTGACGACGTCGACGATCTGACGGGCCTCGGCGAGTTGATCCGGGGTGATCTGCGACAGTCCGATCGACACGATCTTGCCCTCGTCCTGCAGCGCCTTGAGCTCGCCCACCTGGTCGGCCAGCGGCACCTTCTCGTCGATGCGATGCAGCTGGAACAGATCGATCTGGTCTAGCTTGAGCCGGCGCAAACTCATCAAAGCACCCTGACGCAGGTACTCCGGCCGCCCGACCGGGGGCCAAGCCGCCGGACCGAGACGCTTGGGGCCCTCGGCGGTGTCGACGACGTCGGGACCGTTGCGAGTCAGGCCCGCCTTCGTCGCGATGACGACGTCGTCGGGATACGGATGGAGCGCCTCGCTGATGATTTCCTCGGCGACGAAGGGTCCGTACGAGTCAGCGGTGTCGATGAACTGGACGCCGAGTTCGACGGCGCGCCGAACCACGGCGATGCACTCGTCGCGATCCGTGGGCTCACCCCAGATCCCCCGCCCCGTGAGGCGCATGGACCCGAATCCGAGGCGTGTCACCGACTTGCCGGCGATGTCGAAGGTGCCGGCGTCGGCGATCGTCGATGTCATGGGTGATTCTCCTGTGCAATGTGGTTGACGGGGATGGTGTCGTCCATCTCGAATCCCAAGTTATCGCTTCGATTCCGGCTCTGAGTGGGTGTGCTGCACCCCCTCACCGAGTGGCTCGAGAACCTAACCTCGAAGCCGACGATGGCCGGCCACCCGAGGGACCACGGAGAGCAATGAGACGCGAGAACCGGTTCTGGGAACGGGGAGCGATCCGGCGGTCGCGACGTGGAGACTTCTGGCTCGCCGGAGAACGCGTCACGGTCGGAGGCGAGGAATACCAGCACGGCGCGATGTTCGTGCAATGGGAGGCCCCGGCGGATTCCACCAAGCCCTTCCCTGTGGTTCTCGTTCACGGCGGCGCGGTGCAGGGCACCGAGTGGCTCGACACTCCCGACGGCAGACCCGGTTGGGCGCAGCGGTTCGTCGAGGCGGGCTAACCGGCGTTCGTGGTGGACCGCCCGACCCAGGGACGCTCGCCGTATCACCCCGCGGTGAGCGGACCGATGGGGCCGCCCTTCTCCTACGCCGAGGGCCGCACCGTGTTCTTCCCATCAGACCTGTCGCACGGGCACACGCAATGGCCGTTCGACATCGACGACGACGCAGCTCTCGACGCGTTCGGCGTCCGGCCCCGCGGGCTGGCTGGTCGCAGACCGGCGGATCCTGACCGGTGGGGCGTCGCCGTTCGCACCGGCTGGTCGTTCCACCGTCGAGTGGTTGCAGTCGGCGGGGGCCGCGGCCGAGTTGTTGCACCTGCCGGATTTCGGCGTACACGGAAACGGCCATGGGCTCATCTATGAACGCAACTCCGACGAGGCGTTGGTGCCGGTGCTGAATTGGCTTGCCACGAAGCTTCCTTGAGGTGCTCATCGAAGATCGATCCCCTTGGTCTCCGGACTCAACGCAGTGGTGACGAGACCGATGGTGACCAATACGACGGCGTACAGGGCGAATATCCATTCCTGGTGATGGCTGGCCAGCCAGGTCGCAATGTAAGGGGCCGTCCCGCCGAAGATGGCGACGGTGAACGAATAGGGCACACCGATGCCCGAAGCGCGCACGTGGGTGGGGAACAGTTCGGCGAAGTAGGCGGGCATGATGCCGATGAAGGCACCAAGGAAGAACAGCGCCACCGACGTGACCACGAACAAGCGCATCGGCGACTCGTCGATGGCGGCCAGGAGTGGAAACGTCAGGATCATGAACGCGACCGAGTAGGTGGCGAAGACGGGCTTGCGCCCGATGCGGTCGGATAGCTTGCCCCACAACGGAAGTGTGACCATGAAGACCAGGTTGGCTCCGACGACGGCCCACAAGGCGCTGCCCGCGGGGACGCCGCGCGAGCTGATGGCGAACCCTGAGATGCCGATGGCCCACGTGTAGTAGACCACGGTGGCCGCCATGCTGAACCCGATCATCCGGGCGAGGTTGACCTTGTTTTGCGCGAGGCCGTGCAGCAATTCCCGCATGGTGGTCGGCTGCGCAGGTTGCTCGAACGTCGCCGAATTCGACTCCGCCAGGAAGGCTTCCGTCTCCGGCAGAGTGCGCCGCAGGTAGAGCCCGACGAGTCCGAGCAGCCCGCCCAGCAGGAAGGGAATCCGCCACGCCCAGTCGCGAAGGGCGTCAGCGCCGACGATGCTGGTGGCGCCCGCACCGATGAGTGACGCCAAGACGACACCCGCGGTCACCGAGATGTAGAGGCTCGTCGACCAGAGGCCGCGTCTGGCGGGCGGGGCGACCTCGGCAATGTAGGTGTAGGACGCCGCAATCTCGCCGCCGTGGGCCAGTCCCTGTCCCAGCCGCGCGGTGATCAGGATGATCGCCGCCCAGACGCCGACCTGGTTGGCCACCGGTGTCACCCCGATCACCAGGCTGCCCGCCGCCATGAGCAACATCGACGTCGTCATCGAGAACCGTCTGCCCCGCCGGTCCGCGAGCCAGCCGAACAGGAAACCACCGATGGGTCGCATGAGGAAGCCCACCGCGAAGACGGCCAGGGTGGACAACAGCGCGCCGGTGGCACCGTCGTCGACGAAGAACTGGGCGGCGAAGAACGGCGCGAAGATTGCGTAGACGCTCCAGTCGTACCATTCCAGCGTGTTCCCGATGCCGGCCCCGAGCAGCGTCCGGAACGGACGCCTCGGCGTCGTGTCCCCGGGTGCCGCCGTCTGAGCCGGGCGCTGGTTCGCAAACGTCATGAATCCTCCTCGGGCCAGGGTGAATCGACACCGCGGCGAAGGGCGCCCGGTGCAGGTCTGAACTCGTCAGCGGGGTGGCTGACCAATCATCTCGACGGCGCGCTTCACGGCTCGTACCGCGTTGGTGTATCCGGTGCATCGACATAGGTTGCCGCTCAGGGCATCTCGAACGGCCTCGGTCGACGGATCGGGGTTGCGCTTAAGCAAATCGGTCGACGCCAGCAACATGCCTGGCAGGCAAAAGCCACACTGAAAGGCGTACTGCTCCATGAACGCTCGTTGCACCGGGCTTAGCACACCGTCGTCGTCGGCCAGACCCGCGATCGTGTCGACGCGGCCGCCGTCGACGCGAGCCGCCAGCATCAGGCATGTCTTGACGCACCGGTCGTCCACCATGGCGGTGCAGGTTCCGCAGTCCCCGTTTCGGCAGCCCGCGCGGACCGCCGTCAGCCCGAGTTCTTCGCGCAGGACGTCGAGCAGGGTGAGGTCGGCGTCGACTGTGACATGAACGGGACGCCCGTCGACCACCAGGTCGACGGTGACCTCATCGGTACCCACGGAGTCGTCAATCATGGCCCACCTCTCGAAATGCCATGGACACGGCCCGCACCGCCACCTCGGGGGCCACCCGCCGCCGGTAATCCCAGTCGGCGCGCAGATCCGACCACCGCTGTGGCGGCGCAATCCGGTCCAGGTGCTCGGCGACCACGCCGCGGACCGCGTCAACCCGCAGATCCGGCAGCGGGATTCGCTGCGGTACGTCGGCGACGCCGCCGATGACGACGTGTCCGGATGCCGCCGCGGCGGTGAGAACCGGCCAGGACGATTCGGCGAACTTCACCTTGACGTACCCCGAATCGGAGTTCTGGAACGGTATGTGGATCGCCGTGACGAACTCATCCGGCCCGAGGTCGGGATCCTCGGCGCCGCGCATGAATTCGGATGCGCCGACGACGCGGGATCCCCCGCTCGAGCGGACGACGACGTCCGCGCCGAGAGCGACGAGGGCGGCGGGGCCGTCGGACTGCGGCCGCGCCGCACACAATGCCCCGACGAGGGTGCCCTGGTTGCGAATTTGAATGCCGCCGGTGATTCCCGAGCAGAGACGATGAAGTAGCGGAAGTCGAGTCCGGACACCCTCGCAGTCGAGCAGCTGCTGGTAGCACACCAGGGCACCGATGCGGATCGCGTCCGGCTGCACCTCGATGCGGTCCATTCCGGCCCTGCCGAGGTCGACGACGAGCGAGGGACGTACGTCACCGCGGACGAGCGCCGGGACGGTCAACGTGCCCCCGCCTATCAGCAGGACGTCGTCGGCGCGGGCCAGCACGCCGGCGACGTCGTCCTGGCTCTTGGGCACCACGGTGCGGAAGGTGCTCACGGGGCGCCCCGGGAGTCGGCGGTCAGTGCCAGCACCGCAGGCGGGGTCAACGGAATCGACGTCACCGGCGCCACGGCGTCCCCATTGCGTTGCAACGCGTCGTCGACGGCATTGGCGACCGCGGCGAGCGCGCCACCGACGCCGGCTTCACCCGCCCCCTTCGCTCCCAGCAGGGTGTACGGCGCGGGTGTCTCGTAGTGGCCAATGATGAAGTCGGGCAGGTCGTTTGCCCGTGGAATGAGGTACTCCTTGAACGTGCGGGTGGCCGACGCTCCCCCGCCGTCGAACCGGCTCTGCTCGAATAGGGCAAGCCCCACCCCCATGGCCATCGCGCCCTGGAGCTGACCCTCGACGAGCACGGGTTCCAGCACCCGCCCGCAGTCGTGCACCGCGGTCAGCTTCAGCACCCGGACGATGCCGGTGTCGCGGTCGACCTCGACCTCGGCGACGTAGGCGCCACTGGAGAAGTACGGATAGCTGTCCCGAAACGTCGGATCCTCCGGCGGCGTGGGACGGTAACCGTGGGTGGACTCCAGCCAGTCAGCCCCGCTCGACCGCAACGCCAGCCTGCAGACGTCCGCCAGCACCACCGGTGCGCCGCCGGCGACTCGGACGGCCCCGTCGACGAACGTGACGTCGGCCGGTGCGCCACCGAATTCGCTTGCCGCGACTTTGCGTAGTTGGTCGGCCAGCTGCCGGGCGGCGAGCACCACCGCGGCCCCACCGACTGCGGCGCCGCGACTGCTCGCGTTGCCCGTGCCCGGCGGGCAGAGATCGGTGTCTCCCTGGATTACGGTGACGCGGTCGGGGGTGGTCCCCAGCTCGGTTGCCGCGAGCCGGGCCAGCGCGGTGTCGTTGCCGCCCCCGGGATTGGTGACGCCGCTGAGCACGGTGACGTGGCCGTTCCGGTCGACGCGCACGGTGGCGTTCTCGGAGGCGGCGACCGTTGGAATTACGCCGGGGCCCATCTTGCCCGCCGCGTGGCCGCCGCCCTCCGGGGTGATCTCGAAGGCCACCCCGACGCCACGACGACGCGGCCCGCTCTTCGCCACGACGGCCGTCTTTGCGGCCGGATAATCGGCAAGGTCGAGGACCTTGTCGAGAACCGCCTCGAAGTCACCGCTGTCGATCTGATAACCCGAAGGCATTCGGTGCGGAAAGGCGCTCGTCTGCAGAAGGTTCCGGCGACGCACATCGACTGGGTCCAACCGGAGCCGACGCGCGACGAGATCCATCACCCGCTCCATCACGAAGGTGGGCGCCTCCTTGCCGAACCCGCGGCACGCGTGCCATGGCGGCAGATTGGTCTCCAGCACCCGGGAGCGGGCGTCGACGTGAGGGACGTCGTAGGCCGTGGGCAGGCTCGCCGCACTGACGTAGGCCTGCCGCCAGCCTGGTGACACCGATCGTGCCCCCACGGGCACGACCATGTCGTCGAGGAGGGTGGTGACCCGGCCGTCCTCGCCGAAGCCGACGCGTACGCGGTGCACCTGTTCGCGCGCGCCGCCCAGCATGGTCTCGGAACGCGTCTCGATCCATTTCACCGGCCGGCGGCACAGCATGCTCATCAGGCACACCAGGGGCTCCTCCACCTGCCCGGTCATCTTCAACCCGAATGATCCGCCGACGTTGGCCACCACCACGCGAATCGCGGTCGGTGACATGCCCAGAACCTCGGCCAGTTCGGTGCGTAGTTGGAACGGTTGCTGGTGCGAGGCGTGCACGGTCAGCCGCCCCGACTCCTCGTCCCAGTCCGCGAGATAACCGCGCGTCTCCAAGGGTGCGGCTCCACTGCGGCCCACCGAGAACGTGGCGTCGAGGACGTGCGGCGCCCTCTGAAGTGCGCCCTCGGGTTCCCCGCTGCGAAAGTGGTTCTCGGCGATCAGGCGGACGGCATCCGCGGCGTTCAGGTGTTCGACACCGAGGAGATGCCGCACGTCGAACAAGGCCGGCAAATCGTCGTACCGCACCGTCACCGCCGCCGCAGCGGCGCGGGCGGCGCGGGGGTTCTCGGCGGCCACGACGGCGATCGGCTCCCCGACGTAGCGCACCACATCGGTGGGAAGCGCCGTCAATGGCCGGCTTTCGGCACCCAGCAGTTCGGGAACGCCGAACTGGTAGGGCAGTGTCGCGAGCGTCGCCGACGCCTCCCGACCTTCGAGCACCCGGACGACCCCTGAACGGGACGCCGCCCGCGTCGCGTCCACGGCCAGCAATCGGGCGTGCGCCCGCGTGCTACGCACGACGGCCATGTGCAGCATCCCCGGGACGCGCAGATCGTCGACGAACTCTGCCCGACCGACGACGAAGTCCTGGGCGTTGCGCTTGGGCCACGTGGCCTGGGTGCTGGTGCTCATCACTCTCCTCGTTGAGATCGACGACCGACGATGGACGACTGCGCGGCGATGCCGACTCGCCCTAACCCTTCATCCGGGCGAGGCCCTCCAGCGCCAGTCCGTATCCGAGCAGCCCGTGCATCCTCTGGCGCAGGTCTTCGGTCAGGATCGTGCGGCTGTATCGGCGGACCAGGCGCGGCTGTTCCATCAGCAGGGCCGCCAACTCGCGGGCCCGGGGCAGCAGATCCGTCTTCGGCAGCACCTCGTTGACGAGACCGATGTCGAGCGCCTCCGCCGCCGAGATCCGTTGTCCGGTCAGGAGGAAATAGCGTCCCCGCGTGGGTCCCATCAACAACGGCATGACGATGTGCATGCCGTCACCGGGCACCATTCCGCCGGCGAAGTGTGCGGTGTCTTGGAAGTAGGTGTCATCACTGGCGAGCACGATGTCGGACACCAGCGGGATCTCGGCATGCCGGACGGCGGGGCCGTTGATCGCGGCGATCACGGGCGCCTCGATCGACAGCAGGTTGGGCAGCAGGTGCTTGCCCTCCCACTGGATGGGGTCGTAGATCTCGGGCGTCATCGTCCGGCGGTTCGGATGTTGCCCCGGTGCGATCGCCGGTCCGCTGAACTCGTCACCGGTACCCGTCATGATCACCACGTCGTTCTCGCGGTCGCGGCCGATCTCGAGGAACGCGTCCTCGAGTTCGTTGTGCGCCAATAGACTCCACCGCAGCGGCCCCCCGTCGGAGTGCAGGTGCAGTTCGAGGACACCGTCGTTGCGCTGCAAGCGAATCGTCTGGTACCGGTCTCGGTAGTTCTCGAAGGTGGTGGGTGTGCGGTCGAGGTGAGTCATGGTGGCCTGGGCGGCCGTCTCGCGAATGTCGGTCATCGGGGAGCTCCGTTCTCGGTGTCGTCGTCGAACATGGCCACGGCGCGGGTCCAGCCCGCCGATGCGGCGTGGATCTTCACGGGAAAGCAGGCAACGGTGAAGCCCTGTGCGGGAAGCTCTTCGAGATGCCGAAGCTTCTCGATCTGGCAGTACTCGGTGTGGCGACCGGCCTTGTGTCCCTCCCAGATGATGGAGGCGTCGTGATCACGGGCGTAGCGCTCGACGACGTAGTCATACGGCGCATCCCAACTCCAGGCGTCGGTCCCCACCACCCGCACGCCGCGGTCGCACAGCCACAGGGTCGCCTCCCGGCCGAAGCCGCAGCCGCTCTGCGCATACTCGGGTGTGCCGAAGTTGGTTCCCGCAGAGGTGTTCACGAGCACGATGTCCAACGGCTCGAGGTGGTAGCCGATGCGGTCGAGCTCGTGCTCGACGTCGGCAGCAGTGGCGACGTAGCCGTCCTCGAAGTGCCGAAAGTCGAGCTTTACGCCGGGCCGGTGAAACCAGTCCAACGGCATCTCGTCGATGGTGCGCGGGCGAGTCCCGTCCTCCATCATCGACGAGTAGTGCCATGGCGCGTCGACGTGAGTGCCGTTGTGAGTCGAGAGGTGCACCGTCTCCAGCGCGAACGCCTCGGAGTTGGGCAGGTCTTCGGGCTCCAGGCCGTCGTAGCGGCTCTGCAACATCGGCAGCGTGTCCTGATGGCTTCGGTATTCGATGGAGAATTCGTATCCCGGCGGGTCGGCGGGGACGTCGTTCTGCAGGGACATCGAGATGTCAACGAATCGGGTCACCTGGTGACTCCCTTCTCGTCGGCTGTGACGACGCTCGTTCGTGGTTCCTACTGTGACGTGCGCCCGAGGATTGGGTCAAACGTTTGATATCAAGGTGCAGCCTCATCCCTCGATCGCCTCGGCCGTGCCGCTGTCGGCCTGACGATGCCCAGGGCGTCTGTGCGGCAATGGTATTCGTGACTAGACCTGCGCGGTCGACTCGCGACGGACGACATGCGGTTCGTCGGGTACGACGACGCGGCGCGGCCGACCCCCGTTGACCAACGTCAAGGCGAGGTCGACGGCCTCGGCTCCCAGCCTTTCGGCCGGAAGCCACACGGCGGTCATGGGCGGCACCAGGAAGTTGGCGAGATCGTCGTCGTGCAGCGAGACCACCGACATCTCCCTTGGTACCGCGATTCCCCGCTGGTGCAGGGCAGCGAGGACGCCGACGGCCATCGGGAACGTCGCCGCCACGATGGCCGTGGGTGTCGGCCGACGTTCCAGCGCGCGCATCGTGCCGTCGAATCCGGCGGTGCGGTCCCGATCAGGCAGCTCGACGACGGACGCATCCACGCCCAACGCCGCGCACTCCCTGACGAAGCCGCGCCGACGGCGAACCATCGTGTCCAAGGTCTGGGGGCCCATTACCGCGCAGATCCGCCGATGGCCCAGCTGCGCCAGGTGTCGCACCGCCACCGCCGAGGCATCGGCGTCTCGGAGCACGACGCTGGCCGCCACCCCACGCACCTGCCGGTTGACCAGGACGACCGATTGCGGCACGCGTGTGACCAGCTGGCGCAACGACTCGTCCTCGATGCGACCCGACGAGACGAGCAGCGCGTCGACGCTGCCGTGCATCAGCATCGAGGAAATGGTCTCGTGCGGGTCCCCCGCGGCATGGGTGCCGAGCACCAGGCCGTAGCCATGCTCGTTGGCGCGCTCTTCAACACCGTGGGCGATCGCGGAGTACACCGGGCTGGTGAACCCCGGCAGCAGCAGACCCAACGTCATCGTCCGGTCGTTGCGCAATCCGCGCGCCGCGGCATTGGCCCGATAGCCGATCTCCTCGGCGGCGGCTCGAATGCGCTCGCGGGTCTCCGCCGAGGCAAACCCTCGCGGGTCGTCGCGCAGCACTCGCGACACCAGGCTCGGGTCGACGTTGGCCATGCGCGCGACGTCGGCGAGGGTCGGCCGCCGGTAACCACGTTCGCCCGTCACTGCCCTCCGCGGATTGCCGGATAGTCGGCTCGAGGGTACGTCGGAGCGGGCTCGAGCACTGGGGGAATCGCGTCGATCACGGTTGGTGAGCGGCGCGCCACCGGTCCATCAGCTCGGTCATGGGCGCGGACGTCTGAGCGCTGGGCCCAAAGTGAATGGTCACCTCGTCGGCGCCCGCCGTCTCGTAGCCGTGCAGGAGGTCGAGCAGTTCCGCGACGCTCTTGCAGCTGTCGTCCCGCGAGAGCATGATGCCCGCCGAGATTCGGCGCGGCGCCGACAGCCGATCCAAATCCGCACGGCGGGTGGAGAACTCGTCCGGAGTGAGACCGAAGGCCTGCCAGCGATCGGCGACGCGCGCCGCCCGACGGAACGCAGGCCCGGTCATCCCGCCGACCATCACGCTAACCGGCGCGGTCGGCCGGGGTTCGAAGACACCGGTGGCCGACCCGAAGAAGTGGTTCGGCCGCGGAGTCTCGCCCCGGTGCAGGGCACCGATCAGATCGATCGCCTCGTCGGTTCGTGCGCCGCGCTCGGAGAAGGGCACACCGACGGCAGCGAACTCGTCCGAATCCCAGCCGACGCCGACGCCGAACACGACTCGTCCGGGCGCCAGACGCTCCAGGGTGGCCAGCTGTTTGGCCAGCAGCACCGGCTCTCGCAGGGGCACGATGATCACCGTCGTCCCCAGTGTGACCCGCTCGGTCACCGCGGCCACGTGCGACAGCAGCATCAGGGCCTCGTACACGCCACCGTAGACATCGCCGTAGGGCCCCGGTGGTAGCAGATGATCGGGCACCCATACGCCGGCGTAGCCCAAGTCCTCGGCCAGGCGCGCTTGTGCCACGATGGAACTGGGTTCGACGGCGCTCTCGTCATTGGACAGCGCAACACTCAACTTCATTGCGCCACAATCCCGTTCGTGCTGAACGTACCACGGTTGCGGATTCCGAACCCATTCGATGTCATGCGCCGAATGGTAGAGTCTGACATCTATGTCAAGGTCAAGCCCCATGCCGCGCGTGGCGTCGACGACGATCTCGATCGGTGAGCTGTCGTCGAGGTCGGGCGCCTCTCCGCGGATGCTGCGCTACTACGAGCAACAGGGTCTGTTGGACCCCGTTCGCGCCGACAACGGCTACCGCCGGTACCGCTCGGACGCCGTGACGACCGTCGCCCAGATTCGCGGATTGCTCGACGCAGGCCTGCCCACGGACACGATCCGCACGATCCTCCCGTGCGCACACGGGAGCGAGCCGACGATCGACCCCTGCCCCGAGATCCTGGCCTCCCTCACCCACGAGAGAAGGCGGCTCGACGAACGGATCCGGCACCTGTCCGCCAGCCGGGACACGTTGGACCGCTACCTCACCGCCACTCATCAAGCGCTGCGCCAGGAATGAGCGAGCCGGTTGGACTCGCGGGTCATCTGGCCATCGCCAGAACGTCGCAGACCAACCGCGACGCGTAGTCGTCGTCGACCTCCAGCGCGAACGCGATGCGGTGGTAGAGCGGCGAGATGACGTGATCGAGGATCTGCTCAACCGTGGGTGCCGACTCCCCGCGCGTGCGGGCGCGACGCACCATCTCTGCGACTTGCCCGCGCCGCGTCTCCATGACCGGGCAGCTCGACACCAACTCCGCCCGTGCGGAAACCATGGCGCGCAGGTAGCGGGTGCGCTCGGGCCGGGTGATGTCGGCGGCGATCACGGTCGCCCACTGCGTCAAGTCCTCGGACAGCGATCCGGTGTCGGGGGGCACGTCACCGTCACCGGTGAGGGCGGCGACCGCGACCTCCTCGAGTAGCGCGTTCACGTCGTTCCAGCGTCGGTACAGCGTGGTCGGGTTGACCCCCGCGCGTTCTGCGATGACCGGAAAGCTGATCCTGGTGGCGCCCTCGCCGACGAGTTGGCCGACCGAGGCGTAGACCGCGGCCATCACCCGACTGGCCCGCCCCCCTGGACGGCTCGTGGCGCGATTGGTCATTCCGCGATTGTACGCAAAGGACTTTGCTTTTACGGCGCGGTGCCGTAGCGTCCCAAAAGCAAGGACTATTGCCTTAACGGGAGAATCCATGTCCGACCACTCGAACGCAAACTTGACCTCACGCCTCTTCGGCACGCCCCGTCACACCACCCACTTCCTCGAATGTGGGCCCGACGACGGGCCACTGATGCTGTTCGTCCACGGCTGGCCGAGCATCGGGCTGATGTGGCGCGCGCAGATGTCTGCGTTCGCCGCCGACGGATGGCACTGCGTCGCCCCCGACCTCCGCGGCTACGGCGGATCGTCGATGCCCGAAGCGGACGACGCGTACACCGTCGACGAGGTCGTCGCCGACATGATCGAACTCCACGATCACCTCGGCGGTGACCCGGCGGTGTGGGTCGGGCACGACTGGGGCAGCGTCGTGGTCGCCGACCTGGCCGCCCACGAACCCAACCGATGCCGCGGCCTCGTGCTGACGTCGCTGGCCTACTACCCCGAGGGCCACGCCCTGCAGACCGTCGTCCCGTTGGTCGACAGGTCGATATACCCGGCCGACGAATTCCCCGACGGCCAGTGGGATTACTACCGCTACTACGTGACCCACTTCGCGTCGGCCGTCGCCGACCTCGATGCCGACCTGAGGTCGTCGTTGGCGTCGATATTCCAGCCGGGCAATCCGGCCAACGTCGACGAGGTGTCGCCGAACGCTCTGGTCTCGCGCAACGGCGGCCGCTTCGGCGCCGCGCACCACGCCCCGCCGACCGAGCCCGACCCAACCATCTGGCCGCCGGACGACTTCGACGTGCTGGTGGAGACATTCCGCGTCAACGGTTTTCGCCCGAGTTGCGCCTGGTACGTCAACGATGAGGCCAACGTCGCCTATGCGCGCTCAGCCCTCGACGGCGGCCGTCTGTCGCAACCAGTGCTGTTCGTCAACGGAGACTTCGACCAGATTTGCAGCATCACCGGCAACCATCAGGGCGACGCGATGCGTGCCGCGTGCTCGGACCTCACCGAAGCATCCCTACCCGCCGGGCACTGGCTGCCGCTGGAGCGAAAGGGCGAGCACGTCGACCTCATCCGGGCCTGGCTGCGGGAGAACGATCTGTAGTGCGGCGGACCGGAATAGTCCTGGGCGTGTTGGCCGCTCCGGTGTCCGTCGCGATCGGGGCGCCCTCGGTAGCCCTACCGTCGGTGGCCCCGGCCCTGGGGGTGTCGTTCTCCGCGACCGAGTGGATCATCTCGGCGTGGTCGTTGGGCGCAGCGGTGGCGATGCCGCTGGGGGGACGAATCGCCCAGCGCTGGGGGCTGCGCACCACGCTGGGTGTCGCGGTGGTGACGATGGCGGTCGGGTCGATCGGCGCCGCGACGGCGCAGAATCTCGTCGGCGTGGTGGGGGGTCGGCTGTTCGGCGGATTGGGTGCCGGTGCCATGGTGATCTGCGTCTACGCGTGCATCGACCAGACCTTGGATCGACGGGGTCGGGTCAGCGCTTTGGCGACGGTCGCGGTCTGCCAGACCACCGCGTCAGGGAGCGGGAGCCTGATCGGTGGTCTGCTCACGGCCCATCTTGGTTGGCGGGCGACGATGGCTGTGCCGGCAATGGCGTTGGTGGCGCTCGTCCCGGCGTTGCGGCTCACTCCCGGTGACGCCGACCGCGGCCAGCGCGTCGACGTGACCGGCGCGGTGCTGTTGTCGGTACTGGCGGCGGCCACCATCACGCTCCTGCACAGTGCGACGGCAGACCTTCCGCGGGCGGTGCCGTTCGGCATGGTCGCCGTCACCATCTGCGCGGCAACGGCACTGGTGTGTCATGTGCGCAGACACCCCACGGGTTTCGTGCCGCGCGACGTCGTGACCGCACCCGGACTGCTGTCGGGAGCCGTCGTGGGGCTGACGCTGTTCGCCGGGTACTACGGAGTGCTGAGCACCGCGCCAGAACTCCTTGCACGACAACATGTGTCCACCCTAGGGATCGGACTTCTCCTGCTCCCCGCAGCGGTCTGCGGGATCGTGACCGGGCCCGCCCTGGCGGCTTTGTGGCGTCGCCGCCGACCCCTGTGGCAGACCACCGCGCTACTGGGAACGGTCACGGCGATCGCGGCTCTGATGGCCGGGTGGCGACCCCATCCCGCGGTGGTGGCTACCGCCGTCGCACTGGCCACCGTCGGCTTCGCCGCCGCTCAGGTGATCTTGGTGGGTCGCGTTCGCGACTTGGTCGACCCCGCCGACCGAGCCACGGCCGCAGGCCTGTTCAACTTCATGCTCTACAGCGGCGGGTCGATCGGTCCAGCGCTGGCGGGCGGTCTGTCGGCGGTGTCGATGCAGCTCGCGCTGAGCGGCGTCGCGGCGGTGGCAATGGCCGGGACCGTCACCAGCGTGCTCACCCGCCTTCGAGCGAGGCCGGAGAGGTCCGGCACGGACAGACCGCTCACCTCACGGCTGCGGCGATGATCAGCTCGGCAGCTGCGTCGACGCGTGGCCGGTCCCCCGTCACCAAGCCGTCCTGGCACAGACCGCGCAAACCCGACACGACCAGTGTCGCGCGCGCCCTGGCCTCGGCCCGCGGCCGCCCCAGGGAGACCAGCACCTCGGCGATGGGGTCGAGCATCACCTCGACCGACGTACTCGCGTAGGGCTGGTAAGTATCGGGGTCAGTGGTGGCCAGGCTAAGCACCTGCAGCATCATCCTGACGGTGTGGCGCTGCCGACCCCGCGTGATCGCCCGCCACAACGCGGTTGCCGCCGTGACGAATTCGGCATCGGTGGTGACGCCGTCGAAGATCGCACCCGCGTCCGGCCTGCTCGCACCGAGCGCCTGAGCCAGAAGCTCGCCCCGATCCCCGAAGTAGTAGAGCAACATGCGCTTGCTGGTGCCCAGCGCCTCGGCCATCGGCGCCAGGGACATGTCGCCGACCCCGCGGTCCTGTAGGTAGCCGACGACGGCGCGGAGAAGCTCCGCACGCTTGAGGGGATCCGGTGTGCGCGCCACCACTTGAATGTATCGATCGGTACGTCTATGGTCAATCGTGTGCCGATCGGTACATCATTGGACAGTTACGGGAGGTTCGTCGTGACGAGCAACGCATCACTGCGGGTAGCGGTCGTGGGAGCAGGCATCGGAGGGCTGACCGCCGCCATCGCCCTTCGCGCCAACGGCGTCGACGCCACCGTCTACGAGCAGGCCTCCGAATTGAAGGCCCTCGGCGCCGGGGTGTCGATCGCCACCAATGGGTCACGCATCTTGACCCGGCTCGGACTCGGGGATCAGCTGGCAGCCATCGCAGTTCGTTCTCGCACTACGTCTTTCGCACGTGGTCCGGCGAGCCGATCGCCGGAGAACCCTCGACGCTGTCGTTCGGGGACCCGACGCAGACCTGGTTCCTGCACCGCGGCGAGTTCCAAGCCGCCCTCTGCGCCGCCCTGCCCGCCGACGCCGTCCGGTTGGGCCGGCGCGTCGTCGACGCGGTGGAACGCCGGGACGCGATCGAGGTGTCCTTCGCCGACGGGACTGGCGCGGAGGCCGACCTCGTCGTCGCCGCCGACGGGATTCACTCCCGCCTGCAAGCGATGGTCGGCAAAGCGGCCCAACCGGTCAGCGAGGGTGTGATGGCCTACCGGGGCCTCATCCCCGCCGAGCGCCTGAACGGAATCGCCGACATGGACGCCAGCTCGATGTGGCTCGGCCCCAACCGAAGTTTCCTGGCCTACCCCGTCTCAGCGGGCGCCCTGCTGAACGTCGTGGCCTTCACTCCAACGAACCTCGACGTCGTCGAATCCTGGACCGCCCCCGGCGACGTGCGCGACGTGGCCGCCGAGTACGCCGGCTGGGAGCCCACCGTTGCGGGCATCGTCGACGCCATGGACCAGACGTTCCGGTGGGGTATCTACGACCGCGAGCCGCTCCCCCGTTGGACGGCGGGACGCGTTGCGCTGCTGGGCGATTCGGCCCACGCGGTGACTCCCCACCTCGGCCAGGGCGCCAACCAGGCCATCGAGGATGCGATCACGCTGGCGGTCCTTCTGCGGGACTGCGGGCCCGCCGACCTCGAATCACGGCTGAAGTGCTACGAGGACCTCCGCCTCGACCGCACCCGTCAGGTTCGCGCCGGAGCACGCGAAGCCGGCCGCACCTACCGCTCCGCCGACATGACGCCCCGCGCCCAAGCGGAGCGGATCGCAAGCATCTTCGACGGCATCGCCGTCGACGCCTACGACGCCGAGAACGTCGCCGAGGAGGCATTGGCCTCCGTGTGACACGTCGTCGGTCTACCGTGAGATGCATGACCGGCGCCGACGCATTTCACCCGGACTTTCCCGACGACCACGAGCACCCCGCGCCACGCAATCGCGTTCGGCACGTCAGATCCTCTGAACTCGACGCGAGCACGGCCCAGTCCGAGGGGATGCGCCGGTTCGCCGCTCTCAGCGGGGCCACCGTGGGCACCGAGAAGCTGTGGATGGGCGAGACGATCGCCGGACCACGGACCGCGTCCGCCAACCATCACCACGGCGACTCCGAGACGGTGATCTTCATCCGCGCCGGGCACCCCGAATTCGTGTTCCTCGACGGTGCCGAAGAAGTCCGCATCCGCACCGAACCCGGTGACTACGTCTTCGTCCCTCCGCACCTGCCGCACCGCGAGGAGAACCCCGATCCGACCACCCCGGCGGAGATGGTGATCGCGCGCAGCAGCCAGGAGGCCATCGTGGTCAATCTTCCTGCGCTGTACGCACTCTAGGGCTCCCGCCGCCCCCGGAGGTTGAGGTGACGGCACAGCAAGAGGAAGGCCGCCGGAACAGCCATCATCACCAGCAGTTGGAACAGGTTGCTCATGAGCCATGCCTACCCGTGCGACCGGGCCGACCGCCACCGCCTCTACGAAATCAATACGGCGGCCGAAGGGTTCGTTGACGCCACCGATGTCGCTGTGACGCAGACGGGGGTGTAAGGGAACCGTCAAGATGGTGGCCGCGACCCCCGTCGTCGGCTGCAATGGCTCCATGAGCTCCCCTGGGGTCGGCGACTCGGCTCGGTTGGCCATCGTCATCGGCGCCTTGGGCGTGGTGTTCGGTGACATCGGCACCAGCCCGATCTACACGTTGCAAACGGTCTTCAACCCCACCGACCCGCACCCCGTGCCGTTGTCCGACCAGAACGTCTACGGCGTCGTCTCGCTGATCTTCTGGTCGGTGATGACGATCGTGACGCTGACCTACGTGGCGCTGGTGATGCGGGCCGACAACCACGGCGAGGGCGGCATCATGGCGCTCATCACGCTCCTGCGCCGTTGGGCCACCCGCGGCGGACGACGGACCGCGACGACGCTGGCCGCGTTGGGAATCTTCGGGGCCGCCTTGTTCTTCGGCGACAGCATGATCACCCCGGCGATCTCCGTGCTCTCGGCCGTGGAGGGCGTGAAGGTCATCGCTCCTGGCTTCGAGGCGTGGATCGTCCCCGTCACCACGGTGATCATCCTCGCGCTCTTCGCGGTGCAGCGGCACGGCACGGCGGCCGTCGGCAGATTCTTCGGGCCCGTGATGGTCGCCTGGTTCGTTGCCATCGGGGCATGTGGCGTCGTGGGCATCGCGGACAACCCCGCCATCCTGCGCGCCCTGTCCCCGACCTATGCGGTGTCATTCCTGTTCGGACACTTCGACATCGCCTTCTTCGCACTGGCCGCCATCGTCCTCGCGGTGACCGGCGCCGAGGCGCTCTACGCCGACATGGGCCACTTCGGCCGCAAGGCGATCACCCGGGGCTGGCTGCTGCTGGTGCTGCCCGCCTGCACCCTGAGTTACCTGGGCCAAGGCGCGCTGGTGCTGGCGGACCCCGACGCCGTTGCGGCACCGTTCTTTCTCCTCATACCGGACTGGGCTCGCATCCCCATGGTCCTGCTCGCCACCGCCGCGACGGTGATCGCGTCTCAAGCCGTCATCACCGGCGCCTTCTCGGTGGCCTCACAGGCCGCGCAGCTGGGGTACCTGCCGCGTCTGCGCATCCAACACACTTCCCCGTCGGTGATCGGTCAGGTCTACGTGCCCTGGGTCAACGGAGTCTTGATGGTCGCGGTGGTGGCCCTCGTCCTGGCCTTTCAGAGCTCGGCAGCGTTGGCGTATGCCTTCGGCATGGCCGTGACCGGGACGATCACCATCACGACGGTGCTGTTCCTCTACCTGGCCCACACGCGATGGCGTATCCCGCTGCCCGTCGTCCTGATTGGTGGCGGCGTACTGCTCGTGATCGACGGATTGTTCCTCGCCGCCAACATGACCAAGCTGGTGCACGGAGCGTGGCTGCCGTTGCTGATCGGCGTCGTCGCCTTCACCGTGATGACCACCTGGCAGCGCGGTCGCGCCATCGTCACCGACGCCCGCGAACGGCTGGAGGGTCCGCTTCGCGACTTCGTCGTCGGTCTCGCCCACCGGGATCCGTCCCTGGTGCGAACCCCGGGAACGGCGGTGTTCCTCAACCGCGGCAACGACACCGCGCCGCTGTCGATGCTCAAACTCGTCGAACACACCAACGTGCTCCACGACCATGTGGTGATCCTGTCCGTCGACGTCGAACCCGTACCCCGGATCGCCGACGCCGACCGGATCGTCGTCGACGATCTCGGCCTGACCCACGACGGCGTGTTCCACGCCAGCCTGCGGTACGGCTACATGGAACGCCCCGACGTGCCGGCAGCCCTGCGGCTCATCGATCCCGCACGTACCGAAGGACCCGTCGACCTGGCTCGCGCGTCGTTCTTCCTGTCGAAGGTCGACCTGAGTCCCGGGCCAGGGCACGAGATGGCGGCGTGGCGAAAGCGATTGTTCCTCACCACGTCTCACATCGCGGCCGATGCGGCGAGCTACTTCAACCTTCCCCTGGACAGGACCGTCGTCGTCGGGTCGCGCATCGAGGTCTGACGAGTCAACGAATCGTCAATGTTCGTCGCGTGGGTGTCAAGATCCCGTCTGGACGCGCGACATTCGTCGTCGTGCGTTTCACGATCGTGTTTCGGGGCCACCGTCGTGGCGCACTGACGAAGGGGACGCCCGATGCACGCTCTCACCTTGGACTGGCGGCACCGGCGCGGGTACTCATTGCAGCGCGCGGTCGCCAACCCCTTCGCCGCCGCGGTCGAGCAAGCCGTCGACGGTAATCCGACGGTCGATCAAGTGCGCAGCCGGCACGAGGCGTTCCGGTCGGCGTGCACGCTCGGCGTCATGACGTGTTCGGCGGCCCAACTCGACGACCCGGCCCTGGCGGCCTGGGTCCGCAGCCGTGGAGTGAGCGTCGAGGTCGTGAGCATCGAGCAACTCGACTTCGCCATCTCTGCAGGCATCCGTCCCGCGCACATCGTCGTCCAGGGCAGCGAATCGGCCGCCGCGCCCCTGCGCAGGGCCGCCAACATCGGAGTCGGCGGCTACGTCATCGGGTCGGCGGGGCAGGCGGCCGTCCTCGCGACGGCCGTAACCCGTCGGACCCCCATCGTCGTCGACGTCACCGACGACGACGGGGCGCTCGAGCACGCCATACGCCGCACCAGTCCTCTCGAGCTGGTCGGCGTGCGGATGAGACTCGTCGGCGGCCGCGTCTCGCACCTCGGCGAGGCGACATCGGCCGTGATGGCCACGATGGCCGACGTCCGACTGCGCCACGGAATCCTCATGACCCGGCTCAACCTCGCCGACGTCGAAATGCGCGGCCTCACTCCAGGTCTCGTTGCCCGCAGCGCCGCCGCCATCGAGGACGCCGTGGACGAATCGTGCGCCCGACACCGCTTCCCCCGGCCCATCGTCGTCCTCTCCCCACCGACGAACCCGACGAGGCCCTAAGTGGGTGACGGTCGAAATCCGTCAAGGTCCGCACCGGCGGCGTAAGGGAAGCGTAAAGAGCGCCGGTAGCGCCGTTTTCGAGAGCTAGCTTTCAAATCGGTGGCCGTCGCGCGAGCGCCGAGGCCGCCGCGAGTGGGGCGTCCGCCCTCTTGCCCCCTGAACGGAGATGAAATGTCGGTGTTGCTGTACATCGTGCTGACGGTGGCGATCTTCGCGCTGCTCGGCCTGGTGCAGAAGTTGGTCGAGGGACTGTGAGCATCCAAAACGCGATCGGCCTCGTGCTGGCCGCAGGTCTCGCGGTGTTCATGGTTGCCGCCCTGCTCTTCCCGGAGAGGTTCTAGTGAGTTCGACGACTGCGGGCTTGGTCTTCCTCGCCCTCCTCATCGTGGCGCTCGCCGCCGTGCACGTTCCCCTTGGTGACTACATGTTCCGCGTCTACGACTCGGAGAAGGACACCCGCGTCGAGCGGCTCATCTATCGGGTCATCGGCGCCGACCCGAAGGCCGAACAGAGTTGGGGCGCGTACGCCCGCAGCGTGCTCGCGTTCTCGGCCGTCGGCATCCTGGCGCTCTTCGCGCTGCAATTGCTGCAGGGCAAGCTGCCGCTGCACCTGAACGACCCGGCGACGCCGATGACCCCGGCACTGGCCTGGAACACGGCCGTCAGCTTCGTCACCAACACCAACTGGCAGGCCTACTCCGGTGAGAGCACCCAGGGGCACCTCGTCCAGATGGCCGGTCTGTCGGTGCAGAACTTCGTCTCCGCCGCCGTCGGCATGGCCGTCGCGGTCGCGCTGGTCCGCGGTTTCGCCCGGCGACGCACCACCGACGTGGGCAACTTCTGGGTCGACCTGGTGCGCGGCACGATTCGCATCCTGCTCCCGATGGCACTCATCGCGGCGGTGATCCTCGTCGCCGGTGGCGCGATCCAGAACTTCCACCTGCACGACCAGATCGTGACCACCCTGAACGGGACGCAGCAGACCATCACCGGTGGCCCCGTCGCCAGCCAGGAGGCCATCAAGGAACTCGGCACCAACGGGGGCGGCTTCTACAACGCCAACTCCGCGCACCCCTTCGAGAACCCCACGGCGTGGACCAACTGGGTGGAGATCTTCCTGCTGCTGGTCATCTCGTTCTCGTTGCCGCGCACGTTCGGCCGGATGGTCGGCGGGCCGAAGGGTCGCAAACAAGGTCTAGCCATCGTCGCCGTCATGGGCGTCATCGCCACGTTCAGCGTGTCGCTGATGATGCTGTTCCAGATTCAGGCCCACGGCACCGTCCCGACGGCGGTGGGCTCGGCGATGGAGGGTGTCGAGACGCGCTTCGGCGTGCCGGACTCGGCGGTCTTCGCCAGCGCGACCACGCTGACGTCGACCGGCGCGGTCAACTCCTTCCACGACTCCTACACGAGCCTCGGCGGGTTGATGACGCTGTTCAACATGCAGCTCGGCGAAATCGCCCCTGGTGGTACGGGTTCGGGTCTCTACGGCATGCTGATCCTGGCGATCATCACGGTGTTCGTCGCCGGGCTCATGGTTGGACGCACCCCGGAGTACCTCGGCAAGAAGATCACCCCGAGGGAGATCAAACTCGCCGCCGCCTACTTCTTGGTGACCCCGCTGATCGTCTTGACCGGCACGGCCGTCGCGATGGCGCTGCCCGACCAGCGCGCCTCGATGCTCAACACCGGTCCCCACGGCCTGTCGGAAGTGCTGTACGCCTTCACCTCCGCGGCCAACAACAACGGCTCGGCCTTCGCCGGCATCAGCGTCAACACCACCTGGTACAACACCGCGTTGGGCCTGGCCATGGTGTTCGGCCGCTTCCTGCCAATCATCTTGGTGCTCGCGCTGGCCGGCTCGCTGGCCCGGCAAGGAAGCACCCCGGAGTCCGTCGGGACGCTGCCGACGCATCGGCCGCAGTTCGTCGGCATGGTCGTCGGCGTCACCGTCATCCTCGTGGCCCTGACGTTCCTCCCCGTCTTGGCGCTTGGTCCCCTCGCTGAAGGAATCCACTGACATGTCCACCCCCACAATCGATTCGACCCCAACCGAGCTCTCCCACCACACCCCGGCGAAGGCCGGCGTCAAGGGCGGGCTGCTGGATCCGAAGATGCTTTGGCGCTCCATGCCCGACGCCGTGAAGAAGCTGGATCCGCGCACCCTGTGGCGCAACCCGGTGATGTTCATCGTCGAGGTCGGTGCCCTGTGGGCATTGGTGTGCACGGTGCTTGACCCGTCCTGGTTCGGCTGGCTCACCGTCGTCTGGCTATGGCTCACGGTGGTCTTCGCCAACCTCGCCGAGGCCGTCGCCGAAGGCCGGGGCAAGGCCCAAGCCGACACGCTGCGCCGCGCCAAGACCGACATGGTCGCGCGACGACTCGACGGCTGGGCCCCCGGTGTGGCGGGCACCGAGGAGGAAGTGGCAGCCCCACTGCTGCGCCAGGGGGACCTGGTGGTCGTGGAGGCCGGTCAGGTGATCCCCGGTGACGGTGACGTCGTCGAGGGCATCGCCTCGGTGGACGAGTCCGCCATCACCGGCGAGTCCGCTCCGGTGATCCGTGAGTCCGGTGGAGACCGGTCCGCGGTCACCGGCGGCACCACGGTGCTGTCGGACCGCATCGTCGTGAAGATCACCCAGAAGCCCGGCGAGAGCTTCATCGACCGGATGATCGCGCTCGTCGAAGGCGCCAACCGCCAGAAGACGCCCAACGAGATCGCGTTGAACATCCTGCTCGCGGCGCTGACCCTAATCTTCGTCTTCGCCGTCGCCACCCTGCAACCGATGGCGATCTTCTCCAAGGCCAACAACCCCGGCGTCGCAGACTCACTGGCGCTCGACGCCAACGGCGTCACCGGCATCGTGATGGTGGCCCTGCTGGTGTGCCTCATCCCGACGACCATCGGCGCCCTGCTCTCGGCCATCGGCATCGCGGGCATGGACCGCCTGGTGCAACGCAACGTGCTTGCCATGTCCGGACGCGCCGTCGAGGCCGCCGGAGACGTCAACGTGCTCCTGCTCGACAAGACGGGCACCATCACCCTGGGCAACCGGCAGGCGGGTGAATTCCTGCAACTCGACGGCGTCACCCCCGAACGATTCGCCGATGCCGCCCAGCTCTCCAGCCTGGCCGACGAGACGCCCGAGGGCCGTTCGATCGTGATCTACGCCAAGGAACGCTTCGGCTTGCGGGCCCGTACGCCCGGGGAGCTCACCGGCGCGCAGTGGGTCGAGTTCACCGCCGCCACCCGCATGTCGGGGGTCGACCTGGAGGACGGTCACCAGCTGCGCAAGGGTGCGGCCGCGTCGGTCGCCGAGTGGGTCCGCGCCAACGGCGGAACGGTCTCTCGGCAACTCGGCACGCTGGTCGACTCGGTGTCCTCCACCGGCGGCACACCGCTGGTGGTCGGTGAACTGCGCAACGGCACGGCCACCGCCCTCGGCGTCATCGCGCTCAAGGACGTCGTCAAGCAGGGCATGCGCGAACGGTTCGAGGAGATGCGCCGGATGGGCATTCGCACGGTGATGATCACCGGCGACAACCCGTTGACCGCCAAGGCGATTGCCGACGAAGCCGGCGTCGACGACTTCCTGGCCGAGGCCACCCCCGAGGACAAGCTCGCCCTGATCAAACGCGAACAGGAGGGCGGCAAGCTCGTCGCGATGACCGGTGACGGCACCAACGACGCGCCCGCCCTGGCGCAGGCCGACGTCGGCGTCGCCATGAACACCGGCACGTCGGCGGCCAAGGAGGCCGGCAACATGGTCGACCTCGACTCCGACCCGACCAAGCTCATCGAGATCGTCGAGATCGGCAAGCAGCTGCTGATCACCCGGGGCGCCCTGACCACGTTCTCCATCGCCAACGACATCGCCAAGTACTTCGCGATCATCCCGGCGTTGTTCGTGACGTTGTTCCCGGGCCTGGACCTGCTCAACGTCATGCGGCTGCACAGCCCGCAGTCGGCGATCCTGTCCGCGGTCATCTTCAACGCCATCGTCATCATCGCGTTGATCCCGTTGTCGCTGCGCGGTGTGCGCTACACCCCCAGCAGCGCCTCCAAGCTGCTGAGCCGCAATCTGCTCATCTACGGCGTCGGCGGCATCGTCGCCCCGTTCGTCGGCATCAAGCTCATCGACCTGTTGATCCAATTCCTCCCAGGGATGTCCTAAACATGAACGTGCAGAACCTCATCCGTCAACACTGGGCCGCGGTCCGCGCCCTGCTGGTGCTCACCGTCGTCACCGGGGTTGCCTATCCGCTGGTCGTGTGGGCGGTGGCCATGCTGCCCGGCCTGAACACCCGGGCCAACGGGTCGATCGTCGAGGTCGCGGGCAAGCCGGTCGGCAGCTCGCTGATCGGTCAGCTCTTCACCGACGCCGACGGCAACCCCATCCCGAAGTACTTCCAGAGCCGGCCGTCGGCTGCCGGTGACGGCTACGACCCGCTGTCGACCAGCGCGAGCAACCTCGGGCCGGAGAGCATCGTGGACACGCCGGCCGACCCGTCGCAGCTCAAGCCCGGCGGCGACCCTTCCGAGGCCGGCTACAAGCCCAGCCTGCTGACCGAGGTGTGCTCCCGCAGTGTCGCGGTCGGAACGGTTGAGGGCCGCAACGGCTCTCGCCCGTTCTGCACCGGTGGCGGCGTCGGCGCCGTGCTGTCGGTCATCGGTCCGCGTGACGCGCAGGGCAACGTCGTCAGCCCGACCCGGGTGATCAGTGTCAACGAGCCGTGCACTACCACCAAGGCCCCGTTCCTCAACAGCTACGAGGGCGTGAAGGTCGAATGCGCCACCTTCGGCGAGGACTACGCCATTGGCCAGATCGTGCCGATTCACGGTGCAGCCAGCGGCGATCCGGCCGTGCCCGCGGACGCGGTCACCGCCAGCGGCAGTGGGTTGGACCCCGACATCTCCCCCGCCTACGCCGACATCCAGGTCGACCGGGTGGCGAAGGCCCGCGGCATCGGCGTCGACCAGGTCCGGGAGCTGTTGAGCGCCAACACCGATGGACGCGTCCTGGGCTTCATGGGCGAACCGACGGTGAACGTGCTGCAACTCAATCTGGCCCTGGACCAGAAGTACCCGGCGAAGAGCTGACCGATGACGGGTGCCTCGTGACCCCGACCGCCGACCGCGCCAAGTCGACCCCGGCCAAGACCAAGGTTCTGGTGGTCGACGACGACGCGCAGGTGCTACGTGCGCTGCGGATCAACTTGTCGGTACGGGGTTACGAGGTCATCACCGCCGCCTCGGGGGCGGCGGCGCTGCATGCGGCGGCCGAGCGCCGACCCGACGTCGTGATCCTCGATCTCGGACTGCCCGACATGTCCGGCGTGGACGTGCTGGAGGGGCTGCGCGGGTGGATGACCGCGCCGGTAGTCGTGCTCTCGGCGCGCACGGATCCTGGTCAGAAGGTGGAGGCGCTGGACGCCGGTGCCGACGACTACGTGACGAAGCCGTTCAGCATGGACGAATTCCTCGCCCGGCTGCGCGCAGCGGTGCGACGTGGCGTGACGACGGCCGGTGCCGCTCAGCCCGTCGTACACGCGGCCGCGTTCAGCGTCGACCTGGCGAACAAGAACGTCACCCGCGCCGGGACCAACGTGCACCTGACCCCTACCGAGTGGGGAATGCTCGAGATGCTGGTCCGCAATCCGGGCAAGCTGGTGGGGCAGGAAGACCTGCTCAAGGAGGTGTGGGGACCCAGCCACGCCACCCAATCCCATTATCTGCGTGTGTATCTCGCACAACTTCGCCGCAAGCTCGAGGACGATCCGTCCCAGCCCAAGCACTTGCTCACCGAACCGGGCATGGGATACCGGTTTCAACCGTGACACGCGAAAGGGCCGACGGGCGCGAGGCGCCGTCGGCCCTTCACCGTCGGAATCAGGCCGCTGCGATACGGCCGGAGGTGGCGGCGGCCGGGGTGAGGGTGACGGCCGGCCGGGCGAGCTGCCACCGCGCGCAACCCTCGGTGAGGGCGTCGTCGACGGCCGAGACGATGGAGGACAGCTGGGCGCCGTGGCCCTTGACCCAGATGTCACTGGACCCGCCGCTGAGCATGATGCGGTGAATCGGTGAGCCGCAGGTCTTCAGCAGCGCCGAGCGGCACAGCAGCCGCTCGGCTTGCGAGGCCCACTCCACTGCGCCGCCGGAATCGTCGACGTCGCCGTGCAATCCGATGACCTTGAGCCTGCGGTTGCCCAGTACCAGCGGGGCGTCGTCGTCGAGGTAGACGTACTTGGTGCGTTGCGCAACCTCACTGAGACGGCCGATGTGACGTTCGGTGGACACGATGAAGCGGAAGACACCGAGGTTCACGGCACGACGGATGGAGTCCGTCTGGACACCGCACCGGAAGACGACCTGCGTGGGGCGCACGCCGTTGAACTGGACGAGGTCCAACTCCTCCTCGTCGCGAGCGGTCACGGTGACGCCGTGGACTCGCACCCAGGCCGCCAACTCGCGATCTCGCAACGTGGCGGCGGGCACGCCGCACCCCGCGCCGGCGAGGACGTTGCGCATGAGTCGAATCGACTCGTGGAGTAAGGGAACGGAATCGTCGGTGTCCAGAGCTAGCGTCATGTCCTCAGGTCTACGCCGGGCGACGGCCGCAAGACCGGGTCCATACGCAGCTCTGACGACGGGTCGGCGAATACTTACGCCTCCTTGACCCCGACAGCTGATGCCGTGTGGCCGGCTCACGCCCGGGTGTGGGGGTCGTCGCCGTCGCCAGCGCGGCGAATCTGAGGCCACTGGCCAGATGTGTGGCATAGCGGGCGGAGAACGTGCCCCAACGATCGCTCGGCCTCGCAAGACTGGGAACTGCGTCGAGGACCCACTGGTGGATCACCTCGACGGACCCTTCCCCCGCCGGCTCTGCAGCCTCGGAGACGCCCCACCTACCGGCGATCGGCCCGTGCCGATCGCCGCCGAACGAGGAGCACGCATGCCGTCAGTCTTGATCACCGGCTCCAACCGCGGAATTGGGCGAGCCATCACCGGGGAGTTTCGTCGCCGCGGCTACCGCGTCGTCGCCACCGCGCGAGATCCGCGCTCACTGGCAGCGCTCGACGTCGACCAGCGCCTCGCCCTCGACGTGACCGACGACGCCAGCGTGACCGCCGCCGTCGACGCCGCCGGTGACATCGACGTCGTAGTGTCCAATGCGGGCGTCATCTTCTACGCCGCCGTCGAGGCCACCCCGTTGACCGCGCTTGAAAACGTGTTGCAGCTCAACACCATTGGCGCCATCCGCGTAGCCCAGGCAGTGCTCCCCGGCATGCGTGCGCTGGGCCGCGGGCGCCTGCTGTTCATGTCCAGCGTCGTCGGACGCATCGTCCTACCACCCGGTGCCGCTTACGCGGCGACCAAGTGGGCGCTGGAAGCCCTCGTCGAAGCGCTGGCCATCGAGATCGAGCCCTTCGGAGTGAAGGCTGCCCTCTTGGAACCTGGTGCGGTGAGTTCGGGTGCGTTGGACGACGTCACGACCTACGCGCTACTCGACGACCCCTATGCGGGCCAATCCTCTGGCGGCGGAGCGCGGTCCGAGCTGATCACCCCCGAGCAGGTGGCCGTGGCAGTCGCCGACGCGGCCGAGACCGACCCGTTGCCCCTGCGAATCCCGATCGGCGATGCGGCTCTGCGACTCCTTGCCGCCCGCAAGCGCGCTCCCGACGATGCCCCCTTCCGGCCGGACAAGACGTCATGACGGCCGCGATACTGATCACCGGGGCAAGCGGTCTGTTGGGCACGCACGTCGTCGAGTCCCTGCTGACGCGGGTAGCCGCCAGGCACGGTGGCCGCGTTGTGCCGCGATCCGACGGCTCCCGACGATCTCGGCGTACGTGCGGTCGACGTCCGATGAAGACCGGCCGCAGGGCAGGACGGTCGTGTCGCGGCATTCCAAGCAGAACGACAGTGACACCGAGACACCCCGGTGCAGACGAAGGGAACACGAGCGTTGAACGGCGAAGATCGCAACCTGCACCCCATCTTGGTCACGGGTGCCACCGGCGGCCACGGCAACACTGGCGAACACCTCGTCCGACGATTGACCGCTGCGGGACATCCGGTACGGGTGCTGTCTCGACGACCCAACGCGCGGACTCGGCGAATGACCGAGCTAGGGGCGGAACTCGCTGTCGGTGACCTGCACGACCGACGCACACTGGTTCCGGCGTTGCAGGGTGTCGACCTCGCCTACTTCGTCTATCCGATCGACGACGGAATCTGTTCAGCCGCTGCCAACTTCGCCGCCGCGGCGCGGGAGGCGGGACGCTACCCACGCACGGTGGTGATGTCCATGGGCCCCGCGAATCCCGAGCATCCCAGCGCTCTCGGCCGGGCGCAGTGGCTAGCCGAGCAACTCCTTGGCTGGGCCGGGTTGAACCTGACCATCCTGCGCGTCGCGGCTCTGTTTCACGAGAACATCGTCGCGCTCCACGCTCAGTCGATACGACACGACAACACGATCCGCAACTGTTTTGGCCAAGGGGCGGTGCCCTGGATCAGCGGTCGTGACGCCGCCGACCTCGCTGCGACGGCGCTGCTGAATCCTGAGGTCTTCGGGTCGGATCCCGTCCAGTACGTGTCTGGATCCGAGGACGTTGGCCATGCGGAGATTGCGCAACTGCTTACCGACCTCCTGGACCGACCGATTGACTTCGAATCCGTCGGTATGGAGCAATGGCGTGAGGAACTGGTCGACTTGTCCGACATGGACGACACTGGGACGGTGAACCCAGCAATGGCCCAGCACATCTCGGCGGTTGCCGCCCGGATCGCTCAGAACGCCCCGACGACGACCGCCGATCCCGATCGGCTGGAGCATCTGATCGGACGCCCGTGCACCCGGTTGCACGCATTTCTCAGCGCCAACCGCGACGCGTTCGGCACGCCGCTTTGAACGAGCCCGTCGAGCGTGCGACGGCCCTCCGCGGCGACGCGCCGCACCGCATTGGTGTACTCGTCGTCCCGGACAGCGTGCCACTGGAGGTACTGGTCAGTCAGTCGGTATTCGGACCACCCATTCCGGCAGTCGCCGACGTGATGGGCATCTCTCGCCAATTGCCGTACGAGGTCGTCCTGGTCGGCGAGCGTCCACGCTTCGTGCTGGCGCGGGGGGTGGACGTCGGCCCATTGGCCCCGCTGGACTCGTTGCAGGACTGCGACACCGTGATCGTGCCCGGCGTCGCCGAACCGCTCGTCGAGCGAAGTGCGGAGCTGCTCGACGCGCTAAGGAAGGCCGCCGTGACCGGCGCCCGGATGGTGTCCTTCTGCGGCGGTGCATTCATCCTCGGCCAAGCCGGCGTGCTCGACGGTCGTACCGTCACCACGCACTGGCTGCTGGAGCCGGAGTTTCGCGCAAGGTTCCCGCACATCAGTCTCGACGTCGGCAAGCTTTACATCGACGACCCCCCGGTACACACCTCTGGTGGCATCATGGCGGCTACCGATCTGGCGATTCACCTCATCGCGCTCGACCGAGGCCAGGCCGTCGCCAACGACGTCGCCCGGGTGCTGGTGAGTGCCCCGCAACGCGACGGCGGCCAGGCACAGTTCGTCAAGGACCAACTGCGCAGCGACGGCAGATCTTCCGTCGACGGACTGTTGCGATGGGTCAGAGACCACCTGCACGAACCCATCACCCTCGCCGACCTCGCCCGGCACGAGCACCTCAGCGAGCGAAGCTTGGTTCGTGCCTTTCGCGCGGAGGTGGGAATGACCGCGCTGCAATGGATCACCCGCGAGCGGATCAATCGCGCCAAGGTGCTTCTCGAGACGACCGACTTTCCCGTCGGCGACATCGCCGTCATGGTCGGCTTCGGGTCGCGCGAGACCCTGCGCCGCAACTTCGAGCGGATCGCCGGCACCACCGCCGGCGGCTATCGTCGGATGTTCCGCGACCGGAGCGCCGACGTCGCGGGAAGAATTGCCTGAGGGCCGTGCCCCCGGCCTCGACGCCAACGATTCCGGCCCTCGATGCCCCGAAACGATCAGCCAGCGTCCCCGAGTGGATAGGGTAACCGTCTCGGAACCGGCTGTCACCACCCGAAGGGCGACAGGGGCAGTTCCCGCTGATGGACGAAAGGGTCTCGCGTGCAACAGAACACGGCACCAGCCGCCACGTCTCACCTGTCGCGGTCACTTGGACTTTGGGCAATCGTCGGGCTCGGTCTTGGCTACATGACCCCCATGACGGTCTTCGACACGTTCGGCATCGTGTCGGAGGAGACCAACGGCGTGGTGCCGCTCGCCTACCTCGTCGCGCTCGTCGCCATGGTGTTCACCGCGGTCAGCTACGGCCGGATGACCCGGGTCTTCCCCTCGGCCGGGTCGGCCTTCACCTACGCCTCGGAGGTCATCCACCCCAACGTCGGCTTCCTCGTCGGATGGTCCTCGTTGCTCGACTACCTGCTGTTGCCGATGGTCAACGCGGTCATCGGGCGGATCTACTTCGAATCGTTCTTCCCGGACGCCCCGTCGTGGATCTTCGTCCTCGTCTACGTCGCGATCGTCACCGTCCTCAACTGCTGGAGCATCAAGGGCACGTCGAACGTCAACGGCGTGCTCGTCGTCTTTCAGACGGTGCTCATCGGCGCCTTCGTCGTCCTGACCTATCTCTCGTTGTCGCGCGGCCTTGGCCAGGGCACCGCCCTGACGCTCGAACCGCTGTATCACGCCGGCGTGGACATGGGGGCAGTCATCGCCGGCGCCACCGTCGTGTGCTTCTCGTTCATCGGGTTCGACGCGATCACGATGTACAGCGAAGAGGCCAAGACGCCCAGCACCGTGCCGAAGGCCATCGTCCTTGCCCTCCTCATCGGCGGTGCGATCTTCCTTCTCGGGGCATGGTTCGCCCAGAGCGCATTCCCCACGCTCGACGGCTTCGAGGTCACCGACGACACGCTGCCGGAGCTCGCACTCAAGGTGGGCGGCGAGTTCTTCAAGATCCTGTTCGTCTCGGCGGCGTTGGCCGCCATGTTCGCCTCGAGCCTGTCCTCGCACGCCAGCGTCTCCCGCATGATCTACGTGATGGCCCGCAATCAGACGGGCCGCATCCCGCGCTTCCTGTCCTACATCCACCCCAGGTTCCTGACCCCGCTGCACGCCGTGCTGATCGTCGGCGCCGTGTCGCTGCTGGCCTTCAGGTTCACGCTCGAATTCGTCTCGGCGATGATCAATTTCGGTGCCCTCATCGCCTTCACCGTCGTCAACCTGACCGTGCTCCTCTACTTCGCCGTGCACCAGAGGAAGCGACACACGCCGGTGGAGATCTTCACCAACATCGTGCTGCCCGTCATCGGCATGTCCCTGACGGCGGTGCTGTGGCTGAACCTGCACTTCGACGCGCTTCTCTACGGTGCCATTTGGTTCGTCATCGGCCTCGTACTGCTGGTGTACGTCACCCGCGGGCTGCGCAAGCCCCTCACGATGAGGATCGAAGAGGAAACCCTCTCCGAGGAGGGCACCCCGATCGAGCACGTCGAGCACGGCAAGAGAGGTGCGGACGAATGAAGCTCGTCGTCGGTTACCTCGCCACCGCAGGCGGTGCCGATGCGCTGGCGCTTGGAGTGCGACTCGCCCGGACCCTCGGCGCCGAGCTCGAATTGCGAATGGTGTTGTCGCCCGATGACGTCACCACGCCTCGCATCACCGCCGACAAATTCCACGACGTGCTCGCCGGGCAGAGCTCGGCCTGGCTCGACGACGCCATGGCCCTGGTGCCCGACGACGTTGTGGCCAAGGCCGAGGTGCTCATCGGGGAGTCCGTCGCCGAAGTGCTTGGCGAGGAAGCACTCCGGCTGGGCGCCGAGGCCCTGGTCGTCGGCGGATCCGGCGGCGGTCTGGCCGGCAGCCTGGCGCTGGGTTCCTTCGTCGACGACCTGCTGCACTCGGCACCCGTGCCGGTGGCGGTGGCGCCGCGAGGAACCCGGCACTCCGAGGTGCAGCGCGTCCGCAGCGTCACCTGCGCGATCGGCGATCGCCCCGGCGCTGCGCGCCTACTCGACATGGCGGTCGCCGCGAGCCGAGCCACCGGAGTGCCGCTGCGGTTGGTCTCGCTGGTGGCGCTCGACAAGCACGGTGAGGAGGGTGTCGAGGCCGCTCGCGCGCATGCCTACGCCACTTTGGCTGCCGTGAAGTCCACCCTCCCAGAAGGCGCTGCGGTCACCGCCATCGTTGCCGACGGCGACACGGTCGAGGCAGCCGTCGACGGACTCGACTGGGACCCAGCCGATCTGCTGATGCTCGGGTCGAGCCGCCTGGCCCCGCCCCGCCGTCTGTTCATCGGTTCGACCGCGGCCAGGATCTTGCGGGTCCTGCAGGTGCCCATCGTCGTGACTCCCGGCGAGGACGCCGCCCCGGGCACGTAGTCACGGCCCTCGTCGGCGCAACCGGTCGGCGTCGAGAAGAATCGACGCCATGGCCCTGGACCGAACCCGACCCACCGTCACCGTGTGCCGGGGATGCTGCTGCGGCACCGCGAAGAAGCACCCCGACACCGACCACCCAGCTCAGCTCGGCGTGCTGCGCGATCTGATGCGCGACGTCGCCGATCTGCGGGTCACCGACTGCCTCGGGCCGTGCGAGCGTTCCAACGTCATGGTGGTCACGCCGTCGGACGGCGGACGCCGCTGCGGCGGACGGTCGACCTGGCTGGGCTACGTCTTCACCGACGACGCGGGATCGGACATCGCCGACTGGTTGCGCGAGGGCGGGCCCGGATTGGCCGAGTTCCCGCGAAGCCTGCGGCGGTATCGATTCACGAGATCGAGAAGGCGTCGTTGACGACGGGCATCAGCTCGAGACTGCGCAGCTGCCGCGGTCGACGGACGTCGGCCCTGCACCGCTGGGCCGGATGTCGAAGTCGAAGATCGCCGTCGGCAGATAGAGCGAGCAGCACGCGTTCGGAATGTCGACGACACCGCTGACCCGGCCTTCGATTGGCGCCGCGCCGAGGAGCAGGTACGCCTGGGGGCCGGAGTAGCCGAACTTCTCCAGATAGCGCACCGCGTTCAGGCAGGCATTGCGATAGGCGACGGTGGTGTCGTTGTACAGCTGAGTGTCGGTGTCGTGGTCGACGCCGATCCCGATGAACGTCACGAATTCCGAGTACCGCGGTTCGACGTTGCCTGGCATGAGGATCGGGTTCGTCGTCACGCCGTAGGTCTCCATGCCGCCCTTGATCAGGTCGACGTGGAAGTCGATGAAGCCGCCCATCTCGATGGCGCCGCAGAACGTGATCTCGCCGTCGCCTTGGCTGAAGTGGAGGTCGCCGCCGGAGAAGAGTGCGCCCGGCACGTGCACCGGATAGAAGACTCGCGAGCCGCGGGTGAAGTTCTTGATGTCGTGGTTGCCGCCGTTTTCGCGGGCCGGTACCGTTCGGGCGCCCTCCCGACCGATCTTGGCGAGCACCTCACCGGTTGCCGTGCCGCCGAGCACCGATTCCTCCAGCGGGGGCAGGGCCAACGCCGGTATCCGGCCGGGGTCGGTGTCGATCAACGCCTGCTCGCGGCGGTTCCACTGCGACAACAGTTGTGGTGACGGTGCGGTGCCGAAGAGTCCCGGATGGGTGATGCCGGTGAATTCGACACCGGGGATGTGCCGCGACGTGCACTTCTGGCCGGAGAAGTCCCAGATGGCCTTGTAGGCGTCCGGGAAGTAATCGGTGAGGAAGCCGCCCCCGTTGGCCTTGGCGAAGATGCCGGTGTACCCCCAGCCCTGTCCCGGTAGGTCACCGACTTCTTGTGGCACCGGGCCCAGATCGAGGATGTCGACGACGAGCAGGTCGCCGGGCTCGGCGCCTTCGACGTAGATGGGGCCCGACAACATGTGGGCATGACTCAGGTCGACGTCGCGCACGTCGTTGGCCGAATCGTCGTTGTGGATCTGTCCGTCGGTCCACTCCCGGCATTCCACCCGGATCGACTGTCCGGGTCGAACGTTGACCGCCGGCGGGATGTCCGGGTGCCACCGGTTGTGACCGGGTACCGCCTGGTCGCGCATCGAACGGGCTTGGTCCACGGTGAAGACAACGTCGGGCACTGGGGTTCCTCTCGTCAGGGGCGCGGTAACCGGGCGTGCCGCGGATCGGTGGTGATCGGCGTGGCTCGGCGCGAGCGGCCCGGCACCGACCGCACGACCGCCGGCTCGCTGGCGCTCGCCGCCGCGGCGTCGTGTCGTCGACGCAGGTTGGGATCGAGTGCGTTGAGCCCCGGTGCGCCGAACACGCGTCGCGCCGGGGAGGTGCACTCGGGGCATCCGGCGTCTGCAGAGACCGCCGACATCGGTCGGTTCAGCTCGAAGCTGCCACAGGAGTCGCAGTCGTAGGTGTAGGTCGGCATGGCCGCTCCATTGCAACACGACGGGTGTCGGCATGCATCTCGCGCAGGGCGCCCATTGCACCTCGCGACAGTGAATGTTGCCGCCGCGCAGCACTATTCGGTCGTTGTTAACACTGTGGGTCCGACGGGCGCCGTTCACCCTTCTCCACGTCAACGTTGGGTCTCGGCGTGCGGTCGGAAATTGGTCGTTCGTCGGGGTTTGGCGCCCCTGCCGCGGGGCACTGCGCCCCGAGACACGACGAGGAGCACCATGCCTGCAACCACCACACGCCGCCAACTCCGCGAATGCCTCGACGACGTCGACTTTCCAGCGGACAAGGACACTCTTCTATCAGCGGCCGAACGCCGCTCCTGCGACGACGACACCATCCGGGCGCTGCGATCGATCCCGCCCGAGACCTACGCCGGATTCGCCGAAGTGCTCGCGTCCGTCCCGCTGACCGACGACGTCATGACCAATGGCGAGAGGGGTGCCGCGCACCGAGTACACGCCAAGCCGGGTGTCACCCAAAGGGACCGAGACGTGCCACCAAATCCGATCACCGAGGAACTCGGCGAAAACCGCAAGAAGTGAGGGCTCGTCACCATGAGCGGACCCATCAGCCCCGACCCGGTGCGGGAATGGCGCCCTGACCACCTACCGGTCTACGTGTCCAACGGGCTGATCGGGTTGCGGTTCGAGGCCGTGCCGCTGCACGGCGTGGCCACGGTGAACGGCTTCGTCGGCCCGGACCCCCGCGACGAGGTGGAGTCGCTGTTGCCAGTCCCCTACCCGTTGACCGGTGACGTGGTCATGGATGGCATCCCGATCTCGGCATTTCCCGCCGGAGCACTGCTGCGCGAGCAGCGGTACGACTTCGCCCGTGGCGAGGTGCGCACTGCGCTGGCCGTGACCATCGGGGGTGTGCGCGCCGACGTCGGCGTCCTCACGGTGTGCAACAAGGCCTTCCCGACGATCGCGATGCAGGAGGTGACCGTACGGGTCGACTCCGGTTGCGAGCTCGAGCTGTCCGCCGGCGTCGACGCCGGCGGGCCGCTGGGCATCCCGTTCCTTGCCGAGCTGGGTTCCGACGGCCGGTACGGGTCCGCGGACGGCGTGCTGGGCTGGCGCGAACCAAGCGGCATGTCCTCGTGCGGCTTCGCCTGGGCCACCGAGCTCGCCGGCGCCGAAGGCTGCACCCCCGAGTTCAGGCACACCGTCACAGGCCGCACCACGACCGCCTACCGGATCGCGGCCCAGCCGGGCCGCGAGTACCGGCTGCGCCAGCTCACCAGCGTGGTCACCGACGCGTTCCACTGGGAGCCGCACCTGCAGGCAGTCCGAATGCTCGACGACGCGTCGCAGCGCGGCTTCGACGCGTTGCTCGCCGAGCACGCGCAGCGGTGGGACGAACTGTGGCGCGGCCGCGTCGAGCTGACCGGCGCGCCCAGCCGGTGGCAGGCGCTCACCGACGCGGCGTACTTCTACCTTCAGACTTCGGTTCACCGCGCCTCACCGGGCCACACCTCGCCGTTCGGCATGGCCTACTGGCCGGACTACCACTACTACCGCGGCCACGTGATGTGGGACATCGAGACCTTCGCGGTGCCCACCCTGCTCCTCACCCAACCCGACGCGGCGCGGGCGCTGCTGGGCTACCGCCGTTCCCGACTGGGTGGTGCGCGTTCCAACGCCGAGGCGCAGGGATACGCCGGGGCGCAGTTTCCGTGGGAGAGCGGCCCCCGCACCGGCCAGGAGGCGACCCCGATGGGCGGGGAGGCGCCGGCCACCGAGCATCACGTCAGCGCCGACGTGGCGCTGGCCCTTGCCCAGTACGTGCACGCCACCGGGGACGACCAGTTCGCCCGCGAGGCGACCTGGCCGGTGCTCACCGAGGTCGCCCGATGGATCGCCAGTCGCGTTCGGCAGACCGGACGGGGCTACGAGTTTCAGCGCGTGGAGGGGGTTGCGGAGACGGGCGGACCGGTGAACAACAACGCCTTCGTCAACATGTCGGCGGCCATGGCGCTACGCGAGGCGACGGCTCTCGCCTCCGAGCTCGGCTTCCGCGCGAACGACGTGTGGACGCGCATCGCCGACGACCTCGTGCTGCCCAGGAACGCGGACGGGGCGATCGTCAACCACGACGACTACAGACCGGACGAGCCGAAGGGATCCACCCCCGAGGCCGCCGCCGGACTCTTCCCCGTCGGTTATCCGGTCGACCCGGAGACGCAGCGGCGCACCCTCGCCGCGGCCGTCGGCAACGTCGACGACTACCTCGGTTCACCGATGCTGTCGGCCGTTGCCGGTGTGTACGCGGCGCGACTCGGCGAGCGGGACCGGGCGCTCGAGCTGTACGAGCGCGGCTTCGCCGAGTTCGTGCAACAACCGCACGTCGTCGTCTGCGAGTACAGCCCGTCGGTCTACCCGGACCAGCCGCGCGCGGGCCCGTTCATCGCCAACATGGGCGGTTTCCTC
Organism: Mycobacterium yunnanensis; assembly: GCF_025823185.1. Lineage (GTDB taxonomy): Bacteria > Actinomycetota > Actinomycetes > Mycobacteriales > Mycobacteriaceae > Mycobacterium > Mycobacterium yunnanensis. The sequence continues at coordinate 1,329,428 of NZ_JACKVK010000008.1, read as the reverse complement.
ACCGGCTGCCTGTACGGGCTCACCGGGATGACTCTGCGCGCGGGCGATCCTGCCGGCTGGTGCAGCGGACCGGTGACGATGCCGCAGGGCTGGGACGGCGTGCACGTCGACCGGCTGTGGGTCCGCGGCCGTCCGGCGACGCTGACGGCCGTCCACGGTGAGGACCGCGCGCGACTGGACTTCGCGTGATCGCGGACGCCGAGGGCTGCGCCCATTCCGGTTGACGAACGAGGTCTTCGTCCTCAGTGGTCTCACAGCGCTGCGCTGCAATCGTGGGCGTCATCGGCACCACATCCACCGTGGCGCCACGAGAGGAGCACCGAGATGCAGAAACGTCGAACTGTGGCAGCGGGATTCGCCGCGGCCACCCTCCTTCTAGGCGGGGCGGGCGCGGTTGCGGCCGCCACAGTGATGAATGGCCCGGCCCCACAGGGGCCGGCCACCTCAGATGCCCCCGACGTCCCCGGGGCCCCGGACACCCCGGAGCCAGGCGACACCCCCGATGCCACCGACGCACCGGACGTTCCTGGGGTGCCGGACACCCCGGAGCCAGGTGACACCCCCGACGCGCCACCGCCGGCGGCTCCGACGCGGTAGCGGTCGACCGTCACGGTCGGCCGCTCCCCCGCGCGCCAACCGTGACCGGTCGGCCTCTCGGCCACACTGGTAGTGGACACGTCGCGAATGGAGGATGACACGGGTGAAGGTGCTCATCGTCGAAGACGAACCCCGGTTCGCCGCCACGCTGTGCATGGGCCTGCGGGCCGAGGGCTTCGTGGTCGTGCACGTCGACGACGGGGTCGACGGCCTGTGGGAGGCAACGGAGAACCGCTACGACGTCATCGTTCTCGACATCATGCTGCCTGGCATCAACGGCTACGAAGTCCTTCGTCAGATGCGGGCCAAGGAAGTCTGGACGCCGGTGTTGATGCTGACGGCCAAGGACGGCGACTACGACCAGACCGACGCGTTCGACCTCGGCGCCGACGACTACCTCTCCAAGCCGGTGGCGTTCATCGTCCTCTTGGCTCGATTGCGCGCGCTACTGCGGCGCGGGGCGCCCCAACGGCCCGTCGTGATGACCGCCGGCTCACTCACCCTCGATCCTGCGCGACGCGTCGTGGAACGCGCGTCGGTCCCCATCGAGCTGACGCCCCGCGAGTACGGCGTCCTGGAATACCTGATGCGCCACAAGGACACCGTCGTCACCAAGAACGAGATGCTGCAACACGTCTGGGATGCGCACTACACCGGACCCGACAACGTCGTCGAGGTGTACGTCGGGTATCTGCGCCGCAAGATCGACACGCCGTTCGGCACCACCACCATCACGACCGTCCGTGGCGCCGGCTACCGACTTGACTCCGGTGAGTTCACCACCGGAAGCTGAACGCTGACCAGCGTGCCGCCACCGGGCCGGTCCCGGATCTCCACGTTGCCGCCATGCGCCGCAACGACTTCCGACACGATCGCCAAACCCAGACCCGCTCCCCCACTCCTGCGGGCGCGGTCGTAGTCCAGCCGAACGAACCTGTCGAATACCCGTTCACGATCGTTCTCCGGGATTCCCGGGCCGTCGTCGGCAACCGTCACGATGGCCCTGCCCCCTTGGATGCCCACGCGAAGCTCGACCCGTGACGTGGCGTGACGCGCGGCGTTCTCCAGCAGATTCCTCAAGACCCGGGTGAGGCCGCCAGGATCGCCGACGACCCGCGTCGGAGCCAGATCCGCGTCGACCGTCTTCGTCGTCTCCCTCATCAGCCGCCCCAGCTCGGCGGAGGCGATGTCGTCGAGGTCGACGTCCCGGTGGCCCAGACTGAGTCCACGTTCGTCGGCTCTAGCGAGGAGCAGCAGATCCTCGACGAGCGCCTCCATCCGCTGCGCCTCCGGCCGCAGCGTCGACGTCGCGAGCTCCTCGTCGAGGAACTCCGGATGCGCCGAGACGACGTCGAGCGCAGACAGGATGGCCGCCACCGGACTGCGTAGCTCGTGTGATGCGTCGCCGACGAAGCGGCGTTGAGCATCGTGCCCCGCTTCGATGCGCGCCAGCATCTCGTTCATCGTCACCGCCAGCGCGGAGATCTCGTCGTAGTTCCGTGGCACCGGAACCCGTTCGGAGAGATCGGAAGTGCTGATGTCGGCCACCCGGGTTCGGATCGCGTCGACCGATCGCATCGACCTGCCCACCAACAGGTATGCCGCACCGGCTGACACGGCGATCACGATGGGCGCCGCGGCCGCCAGCAGCACCACCACCGTCTGAACCGTCGTCTCGACCCCTTCACTGCCGGCGCCGACCAGCACCGTGTACCGCCCGCCCTTGCCGTCCACGGTCTGGCCGCTGATCCGCATGTCGCCGTCCGGCGAGGCGTCGTCGGGCAACCCGGCCTGCAGCCTTGCCCCGATGGAGCTCGGCGCGACCAGCGGTGTGGCCGGTGCCGTGGGCGACCGTTGGACGACCGTCCCGTCGGGACCGATCACCTGCACGGCGACGATTCGCTGATCCGTGGACACCAGCGCGGCGTCGAGTTCGGCTGCGGTGTCGAATTGCAACGCCGCCACCACGTCTCGAACGCGGCCAGAGGCGGCGTCGTCGACTCCGGAGAGAAGGGAGCGGTACAGCACGATGGCCAGTCCGGAGCCCGCCACTACCAATGCCATCAAGACGACCGTCGCGGAGACGAACGCCGACCGCGCCGAGATGCCCCAGTAACGCGGGCTCCACCACGTCCGCGGCTGTCTCATCTTCGGCAAGGGCGCTGCACCTGCGTGGTCGGCACGGGCACTCCCCGTCTCTGCGTTGGCGATCCGTCGCGGCGCGACTGTCCGGATCATGCCACCTGGGGCACCGTCGACGCTGGTGGCTCGGTGAGCCCGTCGACGCTGACCGCGCGCGCCGGCATCACCCGGTCGAGCACGGCCGCGCCGCTGAGCACCGCAGCGCCACCGAGCAGGCATCCGCCGACGACGTCGGTCAACCAATGCACACCGAGGTACAGCCGGGTCAGCGCCACCAGTGCGGTGGCCACGAGGACGACGCCGGCCAACGCGGCCTTGATCACCCACGCACGGTTCGTTCCGCACACCACCGCGACGATGCCGACCAACGCCAGGGTTCCCGTGACGTGTCCGGATGGATAGGACTGGTCCACTTCGAGCAGCAACTGGACCGCTCGCGGTGGCCGGTGCGCGCCGACGATCGTCTTGGTCAGAGTGCTCGCGCAGTACGCCACCGCAAGGGTTGCCGCCACGACTGCTCCAGTTCCCCACGAGTGCCGTCGCCAGAGAATCACGCATGCCACGAACGCCAGCACCGCCATCGCGACCGGACTGCCGGCGTTGGTGATCGCGATCGCCGCGGTGGTGATTCCGTCGCGGCGGTGATCCACGAGCCACCCCAGCACCTCGTGGTCGAGCGCGGTCCCCGCCGTCGCGCGGTGCGAAACGACTGCGAGCCCGATGAAGCCGACCAGGAGCGCACACGGACCCAATGGGACGCGGGTCCCTCGGGGCGTGTCGTCACAGTTGGGGTTCGCTGTCGAAGATTGGCTCACCGACGCCAGCATCGGCGGACGCCGCTGAGACGACGCTGAGAGCGACTGGACCTTCTCAGCGGGCCTTCAGCGGGCAGCCCCTATCTTCCGGCGTCATGACCGAGTCGACGAGATCCGAGGCCACCACCGCCCGACGCACGACACTGAGCAAGGTCCCCGAGATCACGGTGTGGTTCTGGATCATCAAGATCCTGTGCACCACCGTCGGGGAGAGCTTTGCCGACTGGATCAACATGACGTTGGGTGTCGGTCTGTCGTGGACTGCGGTGATCTTCACCGTCGTGCTCGTCGCGGTTCTCGGTTGGCAGCTCAGCCTCGACCGCTATCGGCCCTTCGTGTACTGGCTCACCGTCGTGGTGATCAGCGTAACCGGCACGCTCTACACCGACATCCTGACCGACGACCTGGGCGTCCCCCTGGCCGTCAGCAGCGCGGTGTTCGCCGCGGCCCTGGCGGTGGTCTTCGCAGCCTGGTTCGCACGCGAGCGCACGTTGTCCATCCACAGCATCACGACCCTCCCGCGGGAGGCGTTCTACTGGCTGGCCATCTTGGTCACCTTCGCTCTCGGGACCGCCGTCGGCGACTGGACCTTGGAGATCACGGGCTGGGGACCGGGCGTCTCGGTGCTCCTGCCCGCCGGGTTGATCGTCGCGATCTTCATCGGCTGGAAGCTCGGCGCCAACGCCGTACTCTCGTTCTGGCTCGCCTACATTCTCACCCGCCCGTTGGGCGCGAACCTCGGTGACTGGCTTGGCTTTCCGAAGGATCAGCAGGGCCTCGGTCTTGGCGTCGCGATCACGAGCGTCATCTTCCTGGCCGCCATCCTGGCCACGGTCGTGTACCTCACCGTCACCCGCGCCGACGTCATCGAGAAGACGTCGGCATCACGCGAGGCGAGCCCGGCACGGGAAAAGGTGATGCTGGCGTACTTCGCCGCCGTGGCCGTCGCCGCCGGCGCGCTGCTCACCTGGGCCAACGCGCAGCCCCACGCCACGGCCTCGGCCGAGTCCGAATCCGGCCCAGTCGTCGACGCTCCCATCGCACCGGGGCAGGCATCCGCACGGTTCCCGGCCCAGGACGTCGCGAACTTCCGCACGATCACCGGAGGCATCCTGGCAAAGGTCAAGGCGGGTGACCAGTCGGGAGCCACCGCGGGCGCCAAGGACCTCGAAACGGCATGGGACGACGGACAATCCAGGCTCCAAGCCATCGACGGAACTACCTGGACCGCCGTCGACGGACGCATCGACGCCGTGCTGACCGCCGTCCGGGATCGCACCCCGGACCCCAACACCGAAGCGCAGGCACTCCACGAACTTCTGGCCGCGCTTACGTGATCGGCGGCAACCAAGGACACGAGGGGTCGAGCAGTCGTCAATAGTCTGCGAATGCCGGCAGCTCGTTCCAGCTCGGCCATGTCGTCTCCCACACTCGCGAGATGCGACCGTCGACGAACGCGGCAATCAGCACGACTTCGATGCGGGTCGGCTCCTCCCCCGGCCTGCTCGTGGTGATCCACACCCGACCTGCGACCTTGTCCGCCGATTCCACCCAGGCCTGCTCGTCGTATTCGATCGAGTAGGAGATATCGGTGGTGTACAAGCCTCGGTGGCTCTCTGCGAAGGCCTCGTAATCCTGAGTGAGCCCGTTGGAGAACATCACGAACGTCGGATCGTAGAACCGTTCGATCGCAGTGGCATCCTTGCGCACCACCATGTGGTCGAACATCTCTCGCAACAGTGCAACGCTCATGGCGTGCAGTCTGCTCGGGGTGTCCAAGGGCGTCAATGCCGTGACCCGCAAAGGCCACGACTCACCCGCGCAGCGTCTGGTGCGGGCTCTCGCCGTATTCGGTGCGGTAGTAGACGGCGAACCGGCCCATGTGAGCAAAACCCCAGGCACGTGCGATCGCGGCGACGGTGGTGTGCGCGCGGTCGGCGGCAATCAGTTCGAGGTGCACGTGGTGTAGCCGCACCCGGCGCAGGTACTCCATTGGGGTCTGGTCGCGGTGCTTGCGGAACATGTACTGCAACGCTCTTGGTGTCACGAACACCGACTCCGCGACGTCGGTCAGCGCTATGTCGCGATAGGCGTTGTCTTCGAGGAACGCGATGGCGCGACGCAGCAGCACGGGTGTGCTGTCGTGACGGTCCTCGATCGTGGTCTCACGTTCGGCATCGTTGGGAAAGGCCGTCAACATCGTTGCCGCAACGTGGTTTTGCGTCGCACTGACGATCAACGGGTGCGTCGCGATGTCGGCGAGCGCCGCCATCGCGACCACGTGATCGACGACGGCGGCGACGCGCCGGTTCGCAGTCTCGGAGATCGGCACCACGCAGGTCAGCGCGACGTGCCCGGCGGCGTTGGTCGCGACCCGGTCGAACAGCGAACGATCGAGAGTGAGAACGTCGTAGCCAACGCGGCCCACCCGACCGGTTACCCGGCGGCCCTCTACGGCCCCGCCAACTCCGACGTCCCCCGGCCCGTAACGATCTACGTGTTCGCCGTCGATCTCCACCACCCCGGCCCGCATCCGAAACAGCGTGAGGTGTTCAGGAGGCGCCATTTCATAACGCATCGTGTATCCGGATTCGATGGAGTCGACGGGCAATGAACCAATCATCGACCGCACCACACGGGTTCTGGTCGGCAGGCCGCGAGCCACGCTGAGGCGCACGCTGGCGAAAGTCTCGCTGATCGCGGCCTCGGCCTCGGCAAGGTCGGTGGTGTCGAGCAGGACGGTGCGCATGTGTCGACACCTCCCCAGCTCGACGCACGGTGACGGGGCCCGCGCAGGGCACGCCGCTGAATCGATTATCGCTCTTCAACCCCTGCTAGCACAGGGCGAGCCTGTCTCGCGTGTAGAGAAGGAAGACATTCCTCCGGGCGGCTCGTCGACGTCTGACCCCACGTCGTCTAAAGCTGTCTCCCCCGATCGGGGGACATGGGTTTCGTCCGGTTCCGCGACCGATCACCGGACATACGTCGCCGCCTCGCCGGGGCACAGTAATGACATCACCCGGCACCAGCCGCGGACACCACGAAAGACCAATCTAGACAGGGGATCTGCCATGACCACCACCACCCGGATGCGCCGCGTCGCCGGCGGAGCCGTCCTGGCCGCCGCGTCCGCTCTGATCGCGCTGGGCGCCCCCGCCATCAGCCACGCCGACGCCACCCCCGGCCCCGGCATGGGATGCGAAACCATCCACTGGGGCTTCCTCGGAAACGACCGCCGTCAGATCTGCGACGGCCCCAAGCAGTCCGACGGCACCTGGCAGCGCACCCGCACGGTGTACACCCCGGCATCCAACCCGCCACTGACCTGCTCCACCTACACCTACTCGTGGGGCAGTAGCACCACCACCTGCCGCGGTGGATCCCCGCTCCCCCAGGTCACCCAGGCCCAGGACACCTACCCGGTGGCACCCGACACCGTGCTGCCCGACGAACCCGGCTGGCTGCCTCCCTTCACCGACAACATCCTCTAACGGCGAGGGCACCTCGCCCGCTCGATCCGCCTTCGGCGTCACTCAGGCACGACCCCACCAATCCACGTAGGAGCAGAACCATGAAGATCAACTTCCCTTCCATCCCCCTCGCTGTTGGCGCGCTGACGATCGCTCTCGCGGGAGCAGTCATCGGCATGGCTCCGGCCAACGCCGAAACGGGCGTGTTCGTCACAACCCAGTCGGGCGCCACGACCTGCAACCTGCTCAGCAACCAGGTGGCTTGTGAACATGCCAGCGGCTTTTGGCAGACGGCCGGCCGCTACGGCATGGCAGTGGTCGGCCAGGACGGCACCTTCCAGTGGATCGACGGTGACATCGGGACCTGTGAGCCCGACTGCGGCGGTGGTCCGACGGTCCTCACCTACGGCACCGAGTACCACATCAAGGGCTGGACCATCGAACCCAGCTCCGATGGCACCAGCTTCACCAACGACAGAAGCGGTCGCGGGATGTTCGTGAGCATCCAGAACGTCGATTCGTTCTGACGGTCAGAGCGCCAGTTCACTAACGGCATGAAAACGGCCCCCGGAGAGATCTCCGGGGGCCGTTTCAACTAGTAGCGGGGACAGGATTCGAACCTGCGACCTCTGGGTTATGAGCCGGGTACGGGCTCGTTTAAGACGACCGCTCAATCGCATACGTGCTGCTCAGAGCCCTTGGGGTGTCCGTCTTGTGTACTGACGTCGCGCTGCCCTTAGCTAGTTTCGCAAAGTTTGGTTCCCAAATCTGTTCCCAAACTTGCCCCCTGCGAGGAATGATTCGCGGCACCGGGGGTCACTCCCCAGCTCGTCGTCCGCACGAGTCCCTAACGGTTGAGCAGCGTCGTCAACAGTTGCGTCAACCACCTCCTCGCCGCAGCGAGGTCACGATCGACGAGCAGTTGCACGGTCACTCCGTCGTACGCGGCGACGACGGCACGGGCAGCATCGGGTATCGAGCCAATGGACTTGGGAAGGCTCAGTTGGTCGCCGACGGCCCGGAGCCGCTGCTCGACCACTTCCCGGAGTTGCGCACGGTGCGCGGCCAATCGTTCGGCAATATCCGGGTGGCGGGCGGCATGCAGAAGAAAGTCGGTCTTGATGAGTAGCCAGTCGCGGTCGAGTAGCAGTGTCGCAGAAACCTTTTCAATCGCCATGTCCACATCAGTGGCGTCGGCCTCCAAGAGCAGTGCGTCCGCGATTTGTGCGGCGATCACTTGAGCGCGTTCGTCGTAGAGCGTGAAAAACAACTCGTCGAGGCTCTCGAATTGCGAGTAGAACGCTCCCCGGGTGTAGCCGGCGGCCGAACAGACGTCGTCGATGCGGACCATGCCGAAGCCCTTATCGGCGAACACTCGAAACGCCGACTCCAGCAACTTGGCGCGGGTCTCCGCACGACGCTTCGTCACCCGAGGCTGCATTCGCTGCGCTCCGGCCCGTCCCAGCGGTTCCCTCGCCCGTGCTGATTCTGTCATCTCCACCACATATCAATACGCTAACGCATCCGATGCATTAACGTATCGGATACACACTTATTCAACTCTTCAAGGAGTATCACCGATGGACGTAGACGTCATCGTCGTTGGCGCAGGCTTAGCCGGACTGGTCGCCACCCACGAGCTGACCAGTCGGGGAAAGAAGGTGATGATCGTCGACCAGGAGAACCGGGCCAACCTCGGCGGTCAGGCGTTCTGGTCCTTTGGTGGCATGTTCCTGATCGATAGCCCCGAGCAACGCCACTCCGGGGTGAAGGACTCCTTCGAGCTTGCGTGGAACGATTGGCAGGGCAGCGCCAACTTCGACCGCCTCGACGACCAGGACTACTGGGCCGCCAAGTGGGCGCGGGCCTACGTGGAGTTCGCCGCCGGGGACAAGCGCGACTACCTGACCAGCCATGGCATCTCGTTCCTGCCGACGGTCGGATGGGCTGAGCGCGGGGACCTGCGTTCCAACGGCCACGGCAACTCCGTGCCCCGCTTCCACGTCGCCTGGGGCACCGGCACCGGCGTGGTCGGACCCTTCGTCGATTCGGCCCTGGCCGCCGAAAAGCGCGGACTGGTGCAGTTCCATCACCGCCATCAGGTCGACGAGTTGGTCATCACCGACGGCACCGCCACCGGGGTGCGCGGCACCGTGCTGGCACCCGACGACGCCGTCCGTGGTGCGCCGTCCAACCGAGACGCGGTCGGCGAGTTCGAACTCACTGCACAGGCGGTCATCATCACCACTGGCGGCATCGGCAGCAACCACGACATCGTGCGACGGAACTGGCCCAAGGCCATGGGAACCGCACCCAGGTCGATGATCACCGGGGTGCCCGCCCACGTCGACGGTCGCATGCTGGGCATCGCCGAGGCCGCCGGGGTGCGACTGGTCAACAGTGACCGCATGTGGCACTACACCGAGGGCATCCAGAACTGGAATCCGATCTGGCCCAAGCACGCCATCCGCGTCCTGCCCGGCCCGTCGTCGATGTGGTTCGACGCGCTCGGACGGCGGCTACCGGCCCCGTTCCTGCCCGGCTACGACACCCGCGGCACCCTCAAGTACCTGCGCACCACCCCCGACATCGAGCAATACGACCACTCCTGGTTCATCCTCACCCAGAAGATGATCGGCAAGGAGTTCGCCCTGTCGGGCTCCGAACAGAATCCCGACATAACCAACAACGACAAGAAAGCCCTCCTCAAGGAGCGCGTCATAGGCAAGGGGGCACCCGGGCCGGTGGAGGCATTCAAGGAGCACGGCGCCGACTTCGTGGTATCGACCAACCTCGAAGACCTCGTCGCCCGGATGAACATGCTCACCGATGAGCCACTACTGAACCCCGCCGCCATCCGCGGCCAGATCGAATCCCGCGACCTCCAGATGGCGAACCCCTTCTCAAAGGACGCCCAGGTGCAAGGCATCCGCAACTCACGACGCTTCCTCGGCGATCGGATCGCACGGTGCGCAGCTCCGCACCGCATTCTTGACCCCGATGCCGGGCCACTGATCGGAGTTAAGATGCACATCCTGACACGAAAGACATTGGGCGGCATCCAAACCGACCTGTCATCACGCGCGCTCGATGCCGGTGGGCAGCCCATCGACGGCCTCTACGCCGCCGGTGAGGTCGCCGGGTTCGGCGGCGGCGGAGTGCACGGCTACAACGCGCTGGAAGGCACCTTCCTGGGCGGCTGCATCTTCTCCGGCCGCACCGCGGGCCGCGCCGTCGCAGCCACGCTCTAACCCGCCTTCCACCGATTCAGTCGAGGAGACCCAGACATGTCCTGGCAGATGGATCTGGTCAGAATCTATGCCCGCGCCACTCGCCGCCCCCGCCTCACGAGCGAGAAGGCAGCCGAGGCCTTCCTGGCGCGGCCCAAGGAGACGTCGAACCCACCGAAGTGGCTGCCACGCCACCATGACGTGGCCCGACGAGTCGTCGACGGCTTCGACGTCTACACCGTACGACCGAAACGTACTGTGTCCCGGTCATCCTCGTCCACCGGCGGGATCATCTACGTACATGGCGGCGCATACGTCAGTGAACTGCAACACGAACATTGGAGGCTGATCGCCGACCTCGCCGACGCCGCCGAAACTACCGTGACTGTGCCGATCTACGGCCTAGCCCCCGACCACCACGCAGCCGAAGCAAGCGCACTGATGCAGTCCGTTCTCGGCGACGTCAGCGCCGACGGCCCGGCCTACCTCATCGGCGACTCCTCCGGCGGGGGTCTGGCATTGGCCTCAGCCATCACCTGGCTGGTCAACGGTGGCCCACCGCTCAGTGGCCTGACGCTCATCTCACCATGGCTCGACATCGCGCTACGCAACCCCGACATCGACACCGTCGCACCTCGCGACCCCTGGCTAGCCCGCGACGGTGCCCGCCTATGCGGACGTCGCTGGGCAGCCGACCTGTCCCTCGACGACCCCCGAGTCAGCCCGATCTTCGGAGACCTTCACGGCCTACCGCCCGTCGATCTGTACATCGGCACCGACGACATCCTCATGCCGGACTGCCGAAAACTCCGCGACGCCCTACCTTCCGGCACTCTCACCTACCACGAGGAACCCGCTGCCATTCACGTCTACCCGTTACTCCCGACCCCAGAAGGCCGCGCCGCACGCCGTGAGCTCGTCGGCAACGTGGCCGCCCAAATCTCCTGATCAGGACAGACATCCGCGACGAACGCCACCATGCATCACCCATAGTCGCCATCAGCCAAACCCAGTAGACCGTTGCGAAACGCGACCTGTCTCGGTGAGACCGTCGCAAAGCTTTAGTTCTGAGATTTACGCGACGCGCTGCCATCCGTCATCAGCAGACTTAGAGATACCCGACGAACCTCCCAGAAGAGGTGCAGTGGCACCGGACGGTCGGCGCTAGTGTCAGGTGATGGCAATCTTGTTGCTGCACAGGTCCTCCGGGGACATCGTGCTCGAAACCGGCACTGCGGTGGAGTACGCCCGCAATCATGGATTCGATATGGTGCTGGCCATCCTCGATGGTGACGACTGCGTCAAGCTGCTGCACGAAGGAGATTGGGTCGCCACGGCCCAGCCCGTCGTCCTCTGAGGGCGCTCGGGCGCGTCAACGCAACCCGGTTCCAGCCACCGTCAGAACTCGATTCCGCTGTCGCGGCCAAGGTCTCGACTCCGACTGGCGGTGCGGGACTGCTCCCGCCCGTAAGCCTGCGCCATCGACGCACGCCATCTGCCGACGGCCCGCTGCCACTCGTCGTAGGCGGTCTGCCGGTCCTGGACTGCGGAGCGCCGTCGGTCGAGAAGATCTGACACCCGCTCTGGAAGCAGGGGGTTGGGTGTGTGGGCGGCGATGTGGTGGGCGGTGACGGGGACGTCGTCGTGGGTCGTGATGATGGCGCGCGCGAGGCGGCCGGCCTGCTGACTGGTGCCACGCTGCAGGACGTGCGGGCCTTCGGTGCCGGCCGGGCCGTACTCCTGTTCGGTGCTGCGTTCGTATAGGTAGGCAATGTTGGCGTCCCGGGCGCGCGCTGCTTACCACCGCGCTGGCCGAGGCGATGGATTACCTGGCCGCGCACGCAGACCCGAGCGTCCGTGTTGCCCGGTGACCATCGAGACGTCGCTGGGTCCTAGCGACGCCATGCATCCAAGCCCCGGCTCCACTTCCCGTAAAACGATAGCGAAGCTAATGTTCCCAAAAAGGTTCCCATTTGCATGAAAACGGCCCCCGGAGAGATCTCCGGGGGCCGTTCTGCCTAGTAGCGGGGACAGGATTCGAACCTGCGACCTCTGGGTTATGAGCCCAGCGAGCTACCGAGCTGCTCCACCCCGCGACGGGTGAACACAAGGTTACCGAGCAGCCCCCATACCTCCAAATCGTATGGTCAGCGCATTACGGACGCCGGATCGTAGCGTCGGGCGAGCGCCCTCAACCAGTGCAACGCGTCCTCGTCGTAGCAGCGTCCGGGACGGCCCGGATCGTCCGACGCCGCGAAGTTCGGCATCTGCCCGCCGGTCGACCACGGCGCCACCGCAGCCACCACGTTCGCCGCGTGGCCGGGGACCGCCTCGGCGACCGGCGGGGCCAGTACGCCGATCACCGACAGCCCGTAGGCGGCGTTGCGGTGGCAGAACGCGCTGCGGTGCCGCGGCTCGCGCGCCAACGCGCCACCGAGGAGCCGCAGTTCGACGAGCGTCTGCGGTGACCCCGACCCCGGCCCGCACGCCGCGAGGATGGCCTCGACCGTCTCGGCACGCAGCTCACTCAGCAGGGCGTGGCCCTCGTGACAGGGCATCGGATCCACCGGATCGGCGTGCACTGCACCGATCGCCGCGTACGGCATCACCCCGACGGCGTCGATCAGCACCGGGGCGGCGTCGCGGATCGGCTGTAGCAGGCGCTGCGCCTCCGCGTGGTCGCCCACCGCGGTGTAACGCACCGCAACGGTCATCCGGCCGGCCAGCGGCTCCGGAATGCCGGGCAGCGGCGGCAGCTGCTGAATGCAGATGGACGTGTTCACGGTCTCGGGCAGATCGGCCGTCCACCGCTGCCACTCCCCCAGCACCCGGGCGGCGTGTGAACCGTCGAAGAACACTGCGCCACCGTAGAATTCGGCGATCGGCAGCAGGTCGATCTCGACGGCGGTGACGACGCCCAACATCGACTTGCCGCCTCGCACGCCCCAGAACAGCTCGGCGTGCTCCTCGGGCGTGACCCGCAGGATCTCGCCGGCTCCCGTCACCAGCTCCACCGCCCGGACGTAGTCGGCGGACAACCCCACGGTGCGCACCAGAGGGCCGACACCGCCACCGGTCAGGAACCCCACCACGCCCACCGCGGGTGCGGATCCACACAGCGGCGCCAGACCGTGGGGAGTCGCCGCGTCCAAGACCGTCTGCCACCGGACGCCTGCGCCCACCCGCGCCGTCCGCGCGACCGGGTCCACTACGCACTCCGACAGGCCCGCGGTCGACACCAGCACCGTGTCGGCGCCGACGGGCACGGCCCCGTGACCGGTCGCCTGCACCGCCACCCTCAGCCCCCGGGCGCCTGCAAAGCGCATCACCTCGGCGACGTGGCCGGCCGTGGCCGCCAGCACGACGGCACCGGGCCGGACGGGCACGGCCACGTTCCAGGGCGTCGCGCGGTCGTAGACGCGCTCTCCGGGCAGCGCCACGGGGGCGCTGACATAGCTGCGCAATTGCTCCATGCCGTCGTTCTCGGTCATGGTCAGGGAGTTCATCGGTGGTCCTTTCAGCGGTCGTGACGTTCGCCGAAAGGATCGACCAGGGTGCTTGGACAATTCTTGGACGCGCAAACCAAGAACCGACCAACGGCGTCACGCCAGCGCGAGCGCGGCGGCCTCGACCCTGCGCATCCCCAGGCGACGTGCCTCGGTGGCCGCCTGGGTCGCCAGCTCGCGCCGCTGCGGGTCGCCGTCGCACAGTTCGGCCGCGACCAGCGTGCACCTCACCAACGTCGGCGCGCCGCCGGTGCGCTCGGCGATGCTGCGAGCCCGCGTCAGGTCGACCCGCGCCCGCTCGCGATCGCCGGCGAGGAGGTGCAGCCGCGCCGTCGCCAGCGCGACCGGACCCACCACGCCGATGTGTCCGAGCACCGCGATGCGGTCGCCGAAGGGCGCGAGCTCGTCCTGCAGCGGTTGCACGTAGCGGCTCAGGCCTTGGTCGGCGGCGAGGTGGGCGAGCAGCACGAGGTGGCCCAGGGTGGTCCACACGTGCGTCCGCGCCCGAGTGGCAAGCCAACCCGCCAACGCGGCGTCCGCGGCGTCGGCCACCTCCGGACCGTCGGCGATGGACAACAGGGCGGCCCGTACCAAGTCCGCCATCCTCTGCCCGCCGGTCTCCGGGGTGGCCACCAACGTGAGCCACTCCGGGTCGACGGGCCCGCCCGTCTCCCGCAACAGCGAGATCTCGGCCATCAAACCGCTTCCCGCTCCGTACAGTTCGGTCTGCTCGTGGACGTGGGTGGCGGTGCGGTGATGACGATCGGCTTCGGCGAAGTCGCCGCGCCAGATCGCCAGGACCGCCTCCATCCACCGCAACTGGACGCGTGACACCGGCAGCACGAGCGCCTCACTGCCCTCGATGCCCACCGCGAGCCGACGAGCCACGGCGTCCACGTCGGCCAAATTCATCTCGGCCATCGTGCACACCGAGTTCGAGATGACCCAGTCCTCTCGAGATCGACTGTGCTCCAACGCGTTCAGTTCGTCGGACCAGCGGAGGATCTCGTCGCTGACGGTCGACACCCCGGAGTAGGTGATCAACCGGCCCGTCAGCACGTCGGCGAGAACGTCCGGGTCGCCGGTCGCGCGCGCGAGACGCTCGGCCTGATCTAGATGCGCCGCAGGCACTTCCGGATTCGGGTCGTAGTAGTGCCCGACCGCCAGCGCAGCCAGGATGCGCGCCCCCGCACCGGCGTCGCGGTCGGCCACCTTCGCCGCCTCCTCCAGCGCCGAGAGCAGGCCGCCGGGATCCTCTCCCGGCGCGAGCCACGGCCACGCCCCGCTCGCGCGCAGCAGTGCGCTGGCCACCAATCCCGCCGTCGTCGTCCGCCCCACCCGCAGCGCTTCGGTGAGGTACCGCTGCACCGTCGTCAGCACCAATCGTCCTCTGCCGGCCCGTGAATGGGCCTCCAACATTGCCACGACCAGCGCGTCACGCTCCGACTCGTCGCGCGCCGCTGCGGGCAGGCGGTCGAAGGCGTCCAACGCCGCCTGCCACCACGTCGCGGCGATGTCGGAACTCCACCGCTCGGTCGCGTCCTCGGCCGCCCGCCGACAGGCCTCGACCACCACGCCGGGTTCCACCAGCGGTTGGGCCGCCACCAAGTGCGAAGCGCGGCGCGTCAACGCGTCGGCCCCGACCCCGTCGGCCAGCACCTCGGCGACCCGGGCATGCAACCGCCGCCGGTGCAGGGGCGGCATGCCGTCGATCAGCCGGTCGCGCAGCAACCCGTGGGCGAAGGCGTACCCGTCGCCGGTGTGCGACGGCACCACGATGCGTTCGTCGGCCGCCTCGTCGAGGTAGTCGGCAAGGGAGTCGAGGTCGAGGCGGGTCGACTTGGCCAGCACGGTCACGTCGACGTCGTCACCCACGACCGCCGCGGTGCGCAGCATCTCCAGCACGGCGGGGTCCAAACCGGCGAAGCGCCTGTCCAGCACCGACTTCACCGCGACGGGAATCTCGTTGCCGTGGCGCTCGTCTCGCGGCAGCCGGGCGTATTCGCACACGAAGAACGGGTTGCCGCCGGTGCGCTCGGCCAGCGTTGCCGCTTCGTCCGCGGAGACGGCCTCGTCGGCGATCTGAGTCGCCAAGACCGCCACGTCCTGCGACGTCAGCGCGGGGACCTCGACGTGGCGGTTGTGGGCACCGCGGGCGATCGTGCCCAGTAGCCGCTGCAACTCCGGCGTGTGGTCGCCGTCGCGGACGGTCAGCACGAAGGCGACGGGATGCTCGCGCAGCGAACTGGCCACGTAGGAAAGACAACTCGTCGATGCCGAATCCGCCCACTGCACGTCGTCGACGACGACGGCCCGCACGTCCGGCACCGACTCGAGCAAGCCTTGAACACGTTCGTAGACATGGAATCTCGCCGTGTCCGGGTCAGCGTGCTCCGGCACGCGCAGCACCTCGTCGGCGTCGGCGCCCAGCACCCGCACCAGCTGCCGCATCGGCCACCACGGCGGCGTCGCAGACTCGTCGGGGCAGCTGATCCACACGACGCGTCCGCCGTCCTCGCCGACCTGGTGCGCCACCTCCTCGGCCAATCGAGTCTTGCCGATCCCCGGCGGCCCGGACACCACCAGCCAGCCGGTCGCACCGCGGGACACGGTACCGAGAAGCGCCGTGGCCGTGGCCAACTCGCGTCGTCGCCCGACCATCACGCCTGGCCGCGGCAGCTCATCGGCGTCGACCGACGACGGCACCGTCATGGTCGGCGTGGCCACCTCCGCGGCGCCGGTCCACCCGGGCTCGCGCGGCCAGGCGGCCAGTTCCGGCGCCTGACGCAGGACGGCGGTCTGCAGCTCCCGCAACTCCGGGCCGGGCTGCAACCCGAGCTCGTCGTCGAGCACCCGGGCGTGACGGACGAAGGCCTCCAACGCCTCCGAGGTGCGGCCGGCCCGATACAGCGACACGACGTGCAGCCAGCAGGCCCGGTCCGACAACGGATCCGCCGCGCTCAGCTGCGCCGCAGCCGCCAGCGCCAAGGGCACCCGTCCCAACGCCAACAGCGCGGTGATGCGGTAGTCGAGACAGTCGCGGCGCATCTCCTCGGCCGCCGACGCCTCCGCCGCGACCCACGGCTGATCCCGGAGGTCCTCTAGAAAGGGGCCGCGCCACGACGACAGGGCCACCTCGGACTGCTCGAGCGCCACGGTCCAGTCGTGGGCCTCCACCGCCGCCGCGGCACCGTGCACCGCCGAGGCGAAGACCGTCAGGTCCACGGCATCCGGGTCGACGGCGAGGTAGTAACCCGGTGACTGCCGGACGATCGGCGACGCCCCGGCAACCCGGGGCGCGTCCACACCGTCCGCCCCGCCGCGAAGGGCTCGACGCAAGTTCGACACGTACGCCTGCAGACTGGCCGTCGCGCTGCCCGGGACGTCGTCGCCCCACACCGCGTCGGTCAGCCGGTCGACCGAGACGACGCGACCCCGGGCCAGCAACAGCATGGCCAGCACGGCGCGCTGCTTGGCGGGCCCGACGTCTACCCGTTCCCCGGAATCGGCGCGCACCACCTCCAGTGGCCCGAGCAACCGATACCGCACCGGAGCAAATCTAGGGGACTACTTCGCCTCGCGATACTTGGCCATGGCGTCGTCCAGATTCTGCAGCGCCTGACCGTACTCGGCGAAGTTGCCACTCTGCTGCGCGGTCTGCATGGCGTCCAGAGCCGTCTGGACCCCTTGGAGCGCAGCGGCCTTCGCCGCCGACAACTGCGTCGGTCCGCCGGGGATCGCCACCGGGGTGGGTACCTCGGGGGCCTGGGCCTGCTGATTCGCCGGTGGCTGGGCCGGCGGCTGACCGGGCTGCGGGTTCGCCGCCGGGGCAGGCGCCTGACCGTTGGGCAGCAGCGTCGGAGCGGGCCCGGTCGCCGTGGCACCCGCACCCGCGCCGAACAATTCGTCGAGGGCGTCGCTGACCGTGGGGCCGTAGCCGACCTTGTCGTTGTACATCATCGCCACGCGAATCAAGCGGGGGTACGACGACGCCGCGTCACTGGCGCCCGGCGAGGCGTACACCGGCGCAACGTAGAGCAAGCCGCCCTGGGCCACCGGCAACGTCAGCAGATTGCCCCACCGAATGCGGTTCTGGTTGTCGCGGCCGATGACGCCGAGGTCCTGGCTGACCGCGGTGTCGGTGCTGATCGCGTTGAACGCCAGCTTCGGACCGTTGACCTGACCGGGGATGGTCAGCACCGTGATCTTGCCGTACGTCGACGGATCCGAACTCGCGCTGATGTAGGCCGCCAGGAAGTCTCGGCGGAACCTGTTCATCGCGCTGGTCAATTGGAACGACGCCGAATTGTCGTTGGAGGCAATGTCCTTGGCCACGATGTAGTACGGCGGTTGGAAGCTGCTGGCCGTCGGGTTCGGGTCGAGCGGCACGTCCCAGAAGTCCGACGTCGAGAAGAACGTCACCGGATCGTTGACGTGGTACTTCGCCAGCAGTGCCCGCTGCACCTTGAAGAGGTCCTCCGGGTAGCGCAGGTGCTGCTGCAGTTCCGGCGAGATGTCGGACTTGGGCTTCACCGTGCCGGGGAACACCGCCTCCCACGCCTTGAGCACGGGGTCGGACTCGTCCTGCGCATACAGCGTGACGGTGCCGTCGTAGGCGTCGACGGTGGCCTTGACTGAGTTGCGGATGTAGGACACCTGCTTGTCGAGGGCCAACCGGTTCAGCGCCACCTCGTTGGAGTCGGCGGTCGCCGAGGACAGCGACGTCAGCTCCGAGTACGGGTAGTTGTCGAGGGTGGTGTACCCGTCGACGATCCACACCATCCGCTTGTTGACGATGGCCGGGTAGACACTGGTGTCGGTGGTCAGCCACGGCGCCACCGCCTCGACGCGCTGCGCCGGGTCCCGGTTGAACAGGATCTTGCTGTTCTCACCGATTACGTTGGAGAACAAGAAGTTTCGCTCGGCGTACTTTGCGGCGAACACGCTGCGCGCGAACCAGTTGCCGACCGGCACACCACCACTGCCGGCGTAGGTGTAGTTCTTCGTGTCGGTGTTGGTCTCGTAGTCGTACTCGCGGTCGGTGCCGTTGCGGCCGACGATCGCGTAGTCCTCGGCGGTGTCGGCGATGACGGGGCCGTAGTAGATGCGCGGCTGATCCAGCGGGGCGGGCCCTGGTGATACGACGCTGCCGTTGGCACCGACGACGCTCGCCAGGAACTCCGGGTAGCCGCCGTTCTGGTTCGGGTCGTTGGCCACGCCGCGGACGGTGTTGGCCGGGGAGGCGATGAAACCGTTGCCGTGGGTGTAGACGGTGTGGCGGTTGATCCAGTCGCGCTGGTTCTCGATCAACCGGTCGGGGTTGAGCTCGCGGGCCGCGACGACGTAGTCCCGCAGGTTGCCGTTGGAGTCATAGCGGTCGATGGAGAGCTGGTCGGGGAAGGAGTAGAAGTTCTTGCCCTGCTGAAACTGCGTGAAGGCCGGGCTGACGATGGTCGGGTCCAGCAGTCGGATGTTCGACGTCGTCGCCCGGTCCGAAGCCACCTGCTGCGCGGTGGTCGCGGCGTCACCGCTGTAGTCGCGGTAGGTGACGTTCTGGTCGGTCAGCCCGTAGGCCTGCCGGGTCGCGGTGATGCTGCGAGCGATGTACTCGCTCTCCTTCTGCGCGGCATTGGGTTTGACGCTGAACTGCTCGACGATCAGTGGCCACCCCGCACCGACGATCAGCGAGCTCAGCAGCAACAGCACCACACCGATGGCGGGGATCCGCAGATCGCGCAGCACGACGGCGGAGAACACCGCGATCGCACAGATGACCGCGATCGCCAACAGGATCAGCTTGGCGGGCAGTACCGCGTTGATGTCGGTGTAACCGGCGCCGGTGAACGGCTTGCCGCCACGGGTGTGGCTGAGCAGCTCGTAGCGGTCGAGCCAGTACGCGAATGCCTTCAGCAGCACCAGGGTGCCCACCAGGGTGACCAGTTGCACCCGCGCCGAACGGCTCAGCGCACCGGTCCGCCCGGCCAGCCTGATGCCGCCAAACAGGTAGTGCCCAAGCAGGTTCGCCACCAGCGCCAGGAACGTGGCGACGAAGAGGAAGTTCAGTACCAGCCGGTAGAAGGGCAGATCGAAGGCGTAGAAGCCGAGGTCCATGCCGAACTGCGGATCGGTGACGCCGAAGTCGCCGCCGTGCAGGAACAACTGCACCTGAACCCAGTAGGTCTGTCCGACCAGTCCGGCGAGCAACCCGATGAACATAGGCAGACCGATGCCGAACAGGCGCAGCCGCGCCATCACCGACGTGCGGTACCGGGCCACCGGGTCGTTGGGTCCCACGGTGGGCACGAAGACCGGGCGGTTGCGATAGGCCAGCGCCATGCCGGCGAACACCACACCGCCGATGAGCAGCGCCGTCACCAGGAAGACGATCAGCCGGGTCACCAACGTGGTGGTGAACACCGACCGGTAGCCCAACTCGCCGAACCACAGCCAGTCGACGTACGTGTCGACCAGGCGCGGGCCGATCAGCAGCAGTAACACCACCGCAAGGGCGAACCCGATCAGAATCCGGCTACGTCGAGTCAGCTTCGGCATTCGCGCCGCAGGCCGCATCCCCACTCGTCAACTCCAGTCGGTCATCACGCCGCGGTTCGGCGTGCCATAACTCTACGCATTCACACCAAAGCGATCTCTCAGCAATGCGGCGCTTCGCCGCCAGCCGAATAGGTCTTCAAAGCGTCGATCGCGCCGGTCAGGTCGTCCACCTTGATCAGCTGCAGACCGTCTTCGTGGGCGGTGTTGGCCTCGTCGCAGTTCTCCGACGGCACCAGGAACACCGTCGCCCCGGCCTCCTTGGCCGCATAGATCTTGTGGGTGATCCCGCCGATGGGGCCCACCTTGCCGTCGACGCTGATGGTGCCGGTGCCCGCGACGAACTTCCCGTCGTTGAGGTCACCGGTGGTCAGCTTGTCGACGACGGCCAGGCTGAACATCAGCCCGGCCGAGGGGCCGCCGATGTTGGCGAGGTTGAAGTCGATGGTGAAGGGTGCCCACGGCGCCTCGGCCACGCCGACACCGAGGAAGCCGTAGTCACGATCGTCGTTCTTGCCGAGCATGATCGTCGCGGTGCCGATGTCGCCACCCTTGCGGCGGTAGTCGACCACCAGCTGGTCACCCGGTTTGGTGGTCTTGAGGATGGCGGTGAACTGCTCGAGGTTGGCCACCGGCTTGTCGTTCACCATGTCGATGGCGTCGCCGTCCTGCAGCTTGCCCACCGACGGGCCGGGGTCCGTGACGCTCTGCACGGTGACCGCCCGCGGGTACTTCAGATAGCCAAGGGCGGCGTATTCCGCGCTGTCCTCGGACCGCTTGAAGTCGCTGGTGTTCTCCTTGTCGATGTCGTCCTTGCTCTTGTCCGGCGGGTAGACCAGGTCGCGGGGCACCAGTTGTTCGGTGCCCGACATCCACAGCCGCAGCGCCTGGCCCAGCGTGAGGCCGTCGCTCTGGCTGACCGTCGTCATGTTCAAGTTTCCCGAGGTGGGTTTCACCTCGGTGCCCTTGATGTCGACGACCTCCTTGCCTTCGACCTCGCCGAGGGTGTTGAAGGTCGGGCCGGGACCCAAGCCCACGAACGGCACCTGCACCGCCGACAGCAGCAGACCGAAGGCGACGATCGGCACCAACGCCACCACCAGCGTCATCATGCGCCGGTTCAAACCACCCATCACGGTGCCCACAGTAGGGGTCGGTCTCGACCCGTTCACTCTCGGCGTGACCGCGACCCCCCGCCGGCGGCATCCGGTGAGTACCGTGGACGCCATGCCTGACCAGCCTTTCGGCTTCTCCGCCTCTGACGGCAAGGGAGATGACCGCGACAAGGACGACCGCAAGGACGACCCGAACGCCGCGTCGTCAGCGAATCCGTTCGGGTTCGGTGGCGGAGACTTCGACATGAACAACCTCGGACAGATCTTCTCCAAGCTCGGCGAGATGTTCAGCGGTGCGGGCACCTCGATGGCCGGCGGCGCGGGGGCTGGGCCGGTCAACTACGACCTGGCGCGGCAGCTGGCCTCCAGCTCCATCGGTTTCGTCAAGCCGGTGCCCGAGCAGACCAGCACGGCCGTGGCCGACGCAGTGCGGTTGGCCGACACCTGGCTCGACGGTGTCACTCCCCTGCCCGCGGGCACCACCAGTTCGGTGGCGTGGACGCCCAGCGACTGGGTCGACAACACGTTGGCGACGTGGAAGCGGTTGTGCGACCCGGTCGCCGAGCAGATGTCGACGGTGTGGGCGCAGGCCTTGCCCGAGGAAGCCAGGGCGATGGCCGGCCCGCTGATGGCGATGATGACGCAGATGGGCGGCATGGCCTTCGGGTCGCAGCTCGGCCAGGCGCTTGGCACGTTGTCGCGAGAAGTGTTGACCTCCACCGACATCGGACTACCGCTAGGCCCCAAGGGCGTGGCCGCGCTGATGCCGGAGGCCATCGAGTCGCTCGCCGAGGGACTCGAGCAGCCGCGCAGCGAGATCATGATGTTCCTCGCCGCGCGGGAGGCGGCCCATCATCGCTTGTTCAGTCACGTGCCGTGGCTCGCGGCCCAGCTGCTCAACGCCGTCGAGGCCTTCGCCCGCGGCATGAAGGTCGACATGAGCGGCATCGAGGACTTCGCCCAGGGCTTCAACCCCGCGTCGCTGTCGGACCCGACGGCCATGGAACAGCTGCTCAACCAAGGGATCTTCGAACCGAAGTCGACGCCCGAGCAGATCGCGGCGCTGGAACGTCTCGAGACGCTCCTCGCGCTGATCGAGGGTTGGGTGCAGACCGTCGTGACCGACGCCCTGGGTGACCGCATCCCCGGCACGGTGGCGCTGAGCGAGACGCTGCGCCGTCGCCGCGCCACCGGCGGACCCGCCGAGCAGACGTTCGCCACGCTGGTCGGTTTGGAACTGCGACCCCGCAAGCTGCGGGAGGCCGCGGTGCTCTGGCAGCGGTTGACGCAGGCCGTCGGCTCCGACGCTCGCGACGCGGTGTGGCAGCACCCAGACCTGTTGCCGGGTTCCGACGACCTCGACGAGCCAGCCGGTTTCATCGACCGCGTGGTCGGTGGCGACACCAGCGGAATCGACCAGGCCATCGCCGAGCTCGAGAAGGACTTCGAGGGCAAGGGCCCCGACACCGGGCCTGTGGATAACTAAATCGCCGCTGGGCGGTTCCGTGGCAGAGTCGGCGCATGCCGAGCCACACGCTCAATCCGGCGATGCCGGTGCTCGTCAGACCCGACGGCGCCGTGCAGGTGGGCTGGGATCCGCGGCGCGCCATGCTCGTCGAGCCGCCGGACGGCATGTCCGCCGCCGCCTTGGCCGACCTGTTGCGCGCAATGCAACGCGGGGCGAGTGCGCGGGAGCTGTGCGCGCTTGCCACCGACCGGGGCATTGCCGACGTCGCCGCCCTGACCGATCTGGTCACCTCCCTCGTCGACCGGGGTCTCGCGACGCCGACGCCACCGCGCACGCGGTCGGTGGCAATCCGCATCCACGGTCGGGGTCCGCTCTCGGACCTGCTGACGAGCGCGCTGCGCTGTTCGGGTGCGCGCGTCAGCCAGAGCAGGCTCAACCGCGCGGGGATCATTCCGGAGGCGACGGATCTGGTGGTGCTCTCCGACGTCCTGGTCGCCGACCCGCATCTGCTGCGCGAGCTGCACCGCGACCGGATACCGCATCTGCCGGTATACGTCCGCGACGGCACGGGCGTGGTCGGGCCGCTGGTGATGCCCGGGGTGACCAGTTGCCTCGGCTGCGCGGACCTCTACCGCAGCGACCGCGACGCGGCATGGCCGGCGGTGGCCGCCCAGTTGCGCGACGCCGTCGGCAGTGCCGGGCGCGCCACGTTGTTGGGCACCGCGGCGCTGGCGCTGAGTCAGGTGGACCGCGTCATCGCCGCCGTCCGGGAGTCCGGCGGCGACAGCCAGGCCGCAGACCCGCCGCCCACCTTGGACACGACCCTGGAGTTCGACGCACGAACCGGGTCGACGACGGGCCGACGGTGGCAGCGTCATCCGCTGTGCGCGTGCTGACACCTGCGCTGTTTGGCGACGGCGAACGTGCCGACCACGTCGGCGAATCGCTTGACGCCGCAGGGTCGTTCGGCGCCGATGGCAGGGTTGGCCACCGTCCACCGACCCCGCGATCGCAGCAATGTCAGCACGGGGCCCGGCACGTCCAGCACCCTCGTCGTCGACGGTCCGTCGCCGACGACGTCGACGTGCAGGGGGCGACCGTCGAGGCGGGAGACCGTGATCGTCCCCCGCGTCTTCGACACCCGGATGCGACCCACGTCAGCCGGGCCGCCGGCACCAATCACGATGACACCGCGGCGCAGCGGGACGCTGAGTACTACCGTCCCGTCGTCCATCTCGTCGAGACGTCCGGAGCCGAACGGCTCAATTATCGCTGCCGACATGGCTTCTCGCGTCCCACCACGTGCTCAGCGGGGCGTTCCAGTCACCGGCCTCCAGCCACCGGCACACCGCTCGAACACCCTGCGGGCCAACGGGTCCGAGCCGACGGGCCGGGCCGTGGGGGCGTCGGTCGACGCCACAGGGCTGCACCACGACGGTGACCGCGTCCAAACCGGGACTGGCGCATCCGTGCCGCGTGACGAGGCAGTCGGTGGTGACCAGCATGCCGTGCGGGCAGCGGCGGACCGCCGCCTTGAGTGTCTCGAGCGTGGGTGAACGCCCGTCGGGCGTGCAGACCGTGCACACGACCACGGTGAAGGGATTCACCGCCCGGCCCTCTCGGCAGCCCGAATTCGGGCGACCACGGCCTCGATGCCGTCGCGGTCGACGACCTTGATGCCCTTCGCGCTGACCCGAAGGGTGATCCGGCGCCCCTCCGACGGCAAGTAGTAAGTCTTGCGTTGCACGTTGGGCGACCAGCGGCGGCGCGTGCGACGCCCCGAATGGGACACCGCGTTGCCGAAACTCGGTGCGCGACCGGTGACCTGACAATGCGCCGACACGTACGCCTCCTTATTGACAATCATTTTCGACAAGAGTCGTCTCGGACTGTACTGTCCGGTGGGCACTAATGACAATCGTTTCCATCAAGGAGGAGCATGTCGAGAACCCCGGTGCTGCTGGTGGCCGGCCAGGGCGACACCGATGCCGTGACCACCACGCTGATGCGACGGCCCGGAACGCTCGTGGTCGCACACCGATTCGACGGTCACGTCGTTCGACGCCGCGTGACGACGACCCCGGACGGCACCCCGGTCACCCACGAGGCGGCTCTCGAGCTCGCGCACGGGTGCGTCGCCTGCACCATCCGCAACGACCTGTTGGTGCTCCTTCGCCGCCTGCACCGGCGCGACGACGTCGCACGCATCGTGGTGCGCCTGGCGCCGTGGCTCGAGCCCGAACCCATCTGCTGGGCGATCGAGCACGTCGAGGTCAGGGTCGGCCCCGGCTACGTCGACGGGCCGGCCGCTCGCGACGTCGCCGTCGACGCGGTGATCACGTGCGTCGACGCCCGTCGTTGGCTCACCGACGCCCTCGGCGACGACGAGCTCTCCGACGGACGGACCGTCGCCCAGGTCGTCGTCGGTCAGGCCGAGTTCGCCGACGTCCTCGTCCCGTCCCACCCCGAGGCCACCACGCTGGCCGTGCTGCGGCGCCTCGCCCCGCGCGCCCGGATCACCGTCGGCACCGACCGCCTCGAGATGGCACTGGCCCACCTCGAACCCGACGCCCGTCGTGGCCGCAGCGACGGTCCACACGGCCCGCTGCTCGCGGGTCAACCGCCGCTTGCCGGCGACGGCGCCGTCGCACTCGTCGAGTTCTCCGCCCGGCGGCCGTTCCACCCGCAACGGCTGCATGCCGCGATCGACCTGCTACTCGACGGTGTGATCCGCGCCAAGGGACGGCTGTGGCTGGCCACCCAACCACGGCGGGCGATGTGGCTGGAATCCGCTGGCGGTGGCCTGCGCGTGGACTCCGCAGGCGACTGGCTCGCCGTGATGACCCCGTCCCAACTGGCCTACGTCGACCCACAACGCCGCGCGCTCGCGAGCCTCATCTGGTCCGAGGAACACGGCGACCGACACACCTCGATGACGGTCCTGGTGTGCGGCGCCAACGCCGACGACATCCGTGCCGCCCTTCACGCAGCGCTGCTGACCGACGCCGAGATGGCCGCGCCCGAGCAGTGGCTTGGCTATCCCGATCCGCTTGGCGAATGGCACCAGGATCCCTGCGACGACCGCACCGACGCCGACGCGGACGACAGCCTGGGCAACCGGCGAGCCTCGGAGTCCTGAAACCGTAGCCACGCTCGATGGCCCGCCCCCAGCTTCGTCGTGGATGATGGTGGGGTGGCAGACATCAAGCGCGGACGAGCAGCTCGCAACGCCAAGCTCGCCAGCTTGCCGGTCGGCATCGCGGGCCGAGCGGCTCTGGGCATCGGCAAGCGGCTGACGGGATCGTCCAAGGACGAAGTCAACGCCGAGATGATGGAGAAGGCCGCCAACCAGCTCTTCACCGTCCTCGGCGAACTCAAGGGCGGGGCGATGAAGGTCGGTCAGGCCCTGTCGGTGATGGAGGCGGCCGTCCCCGAGCAGTTCGGCGAGCCCTACCGCGAGGCGCTCACCAAATTGCAGAAGGACGCCCCGCCGCTCCCGGCAGCCAAGGTGCACCGGGTGCTCGACGCTCAACTCGGCACCAAGTGGCGCGACCGATTCACCTCCTTCGACGACACCCCCATCGCGTCGGCGAGCATCGGCCAGGTGCACAAGGCCGTCTGGTCCGACGGCCGCGACGTCGCCGTCAAGATCCAGTACCCGGGCGCCGACGAGGCCCTGCGGGCCGACCTGAAGACCATGCGCCGCATGGTGTCGGTCTTTCGGCAGCTCTCCCCCGGCGCCGACGTTCAGGGCGTGGTCGACGAACTCATCGAACGCACCGAGATGGAACTGGACTACCGGCTGGAGGCGGCCAACCAACGCGCCTTCGCCAAGGGATATCGCGACCACCCGCACTTCGTCGTGCCCGCGGTCGTCGCCAGTGCCCCCAAGGTGGTGGTCGCGGAGTGGATCGAGGGCATCCCGATGGCCCAGATCATCCGCAGCGGCACGCCCGATCAGCGCGACGTCATGGGCACGCGGCTGTTCGAACTGACCTACGACGCCCCGAATCGCATCGAGATGATGCACGGCGACGCGCACCCCGGGAACTTCATGCTGCTGCCCGGCGACAAGATGGGCATCCTCGACTTCGGCGCCGTCGCACCGATGCCCGGCGGCATGCCCGTCGAACTCGGGCTCATGGTGCGCTACGCGCTGGCCAAGGACTACGAGAAGCTCTTGCCCACCATGGAGAAGATCGGCTTCATCCAGAAGGGCGCCAAGGGCGAGCAGGTCTCACCCCGCGAGATCGACGAAATGCTGCGTCAGTACGTCGAACCGGTGGAAGTAGACGAGTTCCACTACACCCGAAAGTGGTTGCAGAAGATGGCGGCGGCCAACATGGACATCTCCGCCGATGCAATCAGGACCGCACGGGCCATGGACCTGCCTGCCAACCTGGCCATCCCCATGCGCGTGATCGCGTCAGTGGTGGCGATCTCGTGCCAGCTCGACGCGCACGTGCCCACGAAAGAGCTTGCGCTGAAGCTCATTCCGGGCTTCGCCGACGAGGCGTCCTGACCCCAGCAATACGTGGGTTCAGAACGCCTCGCGCCGACTAGGCGGCCGCCGGGTTGGCACCCGGGCCCTTGTCGTCCTTGCGTGGTCGACCCCTGGGCCGCTTGCGCGCCACCACCGCGCCGCGGTCGATGATCTCGCCGCCCCAGACGCCCCACGGCTCTTGACGTTCCAGCGCCTCGGTCAGGCACTGGCGTCGGATGGGACACTCGGCGCAGAGCACCTTGGCCTGCTCCAGTTCCATCGGGCTCTCGGCGAACCAAAGATCCGGGTCGTAGAGGTGGCAGGGCACTGTCGGGAGCGGACGTTGGCGGCATGTCTGCGATGACATGTCCAAATCACCTTCTTCCTGGTCCAATTCGATCTTCAGTGACGTCTGAGGGATCTGAAGACCAGGAGTTCGGGTGTCCCCGAAAGCAATCTGGCCACGGATCCGGTGAATGTCGGGTCCGTGGCCATGTGGCTTTCGTGGGTACCTAGGTGGTGCCCCGATTCACGGACGCGACAGTCGCGGCGGCGGCGCGTCGCTTGGACGCCGGAATGGCGCCACGCATCGCGGCCATCGGATGCCCTGCCGGCGTGGCGGGCCCAGCGACGGCGAGGGGCGACGACGTGACGACGGCGTTGGCGACGGCTACGCCGGAGTTGATGTAGATCACGCTGCTCCCCTCCCTTCGAATCGACCGGATTAGACGTCTATGAGACTAAACGCTCGCCCGGGAATAGGACAAGCGATTTTCTGACCTGCACTTTCGCCCGTCACCGGCGCCCCTTGACCAAGGCGAGCACGTCCGGACCGAACTGCTCCAGCTTGCGAGCGCCGATGCCCGGAATCGAGACCAGTGCGGCCTCGTCGGCGGGCAGTGTCTCGGCGATGGCGATCAGGGTGTTGTCGGTGAACACCACGTAGGCGGGCACCTTCATCTCCTTGGACGTCTCGAGCCGCCACTCCTTGAGCTGGGCCAGCAGCTCCTCGTCCACATCCGATGGACAGGTCTCGCAACGACGCAGCATGATCGACGCCGACGTGGACAACGCCCCGTTGCAGACGCGGCACCGGGGGGTCGCGCCCCGCTGGCGCCGCGGCTTGCTCGGACCGTCGTCCGACGTGGCCTGCGGGGCGACGCCGTTGAGGAACCGCGACGGACGACGACCCTGCCGACCCCCGGGGGTGCGCGCCAGTGCCCAGCTCAGCGCCAAATGCACACGCGCCCTTGTGATTCCGACGTAGAGCAGGCGCCGCTCCTCCTCGACCTGCTCGCTGTCGGCGCCGCGCGCCAGAGCATGGGAGATGGGCAGTGTGCCGTCGGCCAACCCGACCAGGAAGACCGCGTCCCACTCCAGGCCCTTGGCCGCGTGCAGTGAGGCCAGCGTCACGCCCTGGACCACCGGTGGGTGCCGGGCGTCGGCGCGCTGACGCAACTCGGCCAGCAGCGACCGCGTGTCCAACGACGGCCGCAGCGCCACCTCCTCTTCGACGAGTTCGACCAACGCCGCCAGAGCCTCCCACCGCTCCCGCGCTCGGACGCCCTGCGGCTCCTCCGCGGTCAGTCCCAGCGGTTCGAGCAGCTCGCGGATCACCGGCGGCAGGTCGGCACCCACCGCGTCGACGCGGTCGGCCGCGCGCTGCAACGCCACCAGCGCCTGCCGGATCTCCTGGCGGCTGAAGAACCCCTCCCCGCCGCGAACCTGGAACGCCACGCCCGCCGCGGTCAGCGCCTCCTCGTAGACCTCCGATTGCGCGTTGATGCGGTACAGCACCGCGATCTCGGCCGGGGCGGTGCCCTCGCGGATGAGCTTCTTGATGGACTTCGCGACCGCCGTGGCCTCGGCGACCTCGTCGGGATACTCGCCGAACGTCGGCGTCGGCCCCGGGTCACGCTGGCCGATCAGGTGCAGCTTGCTGCCCGCCATCCGGCCGCGTGCCATGGAGATCACCCGATTGGCCAGCGACACCACCTGAGGCGTCGACCGGTAGTCGCGCTCGAGACGCACCACCGCGGCCTCGGGGAAACGGCGCGAGAAGTCCAGCAAGTAGCCGGGAGTGGCACCGGTGAACGAATAGATGGTCTGGTTGGCGTCACCGACGACCGTCACATCGTCACGTTCGCCGAGCCAGGCGTTGAGCACCCGCTGCTGCAGCGGGGTGACGTCCTGGTACTCGTCGACGACGAAGCAGCGGTACCGGTCGCGGAACTCTTGGGCCACGGCCGCGTCGTTCTCGATGGCCGCCGCGGTGTGCAACAGCAGGTCGTCGAAGTCGAGGAGGGTGGTGCCGTCGCGACGGGCCTTCATCGCCTCGTAGCCGGCGTAGACCTTGGCGACCTTGGCGGCGTCGAGCGGAATGTCACGGCTGACCTCGGCCACCGCCGCCGGGTACGCCTCCGGGCTGATCAACGACGACTTGGCCCACTCGATCTCCCCGGCCAGGTCGCGCACGTCGTCGGTGCTGGCCTGAATCGACGCCCGGTTGGCTGCCTGGGCGACCACGCCGAACTTGCTGTCGAGCAACTCCCACCCGGTGTCGCCGACCACCCGCGGCCAGAAGTACTGCAACTGACGCCGCGCCGCGGCGTGAAACGTCATCGCCTGCACCGCACCCGTGCCGACACCGTCGGCACCCTTCTCGTCCAGGGACCGCAGCCGGCCGCGCATCTCACCAGCGGCTCGCGAGGTGAACGTCACCGCCAGCACCTGACCCGGCGCAACGTGACCGGCCGCGACCAGATACGCGATGCGGCGGGTGATGGTGCGCGTCTTGCCCGTGCCGGCACCGGCCAGCACGCAGACCGGGCCGCGCGGCGCCTGAACCGCCTCGCGTTGCTCGTCGTCGAGGTCCTCGATCAGACGATCGAGAAGGGTGGAGGAGGCCTCGGGAGCCTGGGACGGCATGGCCTCCATCCTGACAGGCACCGGTGACACGCGCCGCTCCGACGCCCCGCGACGAATGGGACGACATGGCCCGGCGGTAACGTTGACACCGCTATGACTGGAAAAGACGCGCAGCTGACCATGTACTCGACGACGTGGTGCGGCTATTGCGCACGACTGAAGACCGCCCTGAAGTCGGCGGGCATCGGCTACACCGAAGTCGACATCGAGGCCGAGCCCAGTGCCGCCGAGTTCGTCGGGTCGGTCAACAACGGCAACCACGTGGTTCCGACGGTGAAGTTCGCCGACGGCTCCACGCTGACCAACCCCAGCCTGAAGCAAGTTCAGGCCAAGCTCGCCGGCTGAGTCAGTCCGCGAAGGCCCAGCTTTCGATGATCTCGCGTGCGATCGAGATCGACCCCGGCAACAGCAGCCGCGACTCCGACTCGCTGTTCCAATCGCCGTCGGCCAGCGCCTCCTGAACCTCGGCGCGGGTGAACCACCCCGCCTCGGCGATCTCGCCGTCGCTGAAGACGAACTCCTGCTCCGGGTCGCCGATCGCGTGGAACCCGACCATGAGCGACCGCGGGAACGGCCACGGCTGACTTCCCAGATAGGTCACGTGGCTGACGCTCAGACCTATCTCCTCGGCCACCTCGCGCGCGACGCAGGACTCGAAGGACTCGCCGGCCTCCACGAACCCCGCGATCAGCGAGAAGAGCCGCTCGGGCCACACGGTCTGACGTGCCAACACCGCGCGGTCGTGCCCGTCGTGGATGAGGCAGATGACCGCCGGGTCCATCCGGGGGAACTCCTCGCGGCCCGAGACCGGGTCGACCCGGGCCCACCCCGCCTTGTGACTCTTCGTCGGCGACCCGTCGGCGGCGCTGAACCGCGCGCTGTCATGCCAGTTCAGGAGCGCCGTGGCGGTGGCCACCAACTGCGCGCTGACGTCGTCGAAGATCGCGCCCGCGCGGCGCAGGTCGAGCACCTCGGACTCGGCGTGCGGGTCCTCCGGCCCGTCCAGCGCGCCGCGCACCGCCCAGACGTGCCTGCCGTCGGGCATCCGACCGAGGAACACCGCGTGCTCGTCCGGCGTCGGCGAATGCTTCGCGGCACTGCCCAGGACCACCTGGCCACCGGAGATCAGCACCTGGTTTCGCCGGTCGACCTTCAGCAGTAGCGCGTCACCCCATCCGGCCACCGCGGCGTCGACGTCGGTGCGCAGTTCGTCGGCGCGGTCGGCGCCGACGCGCGACAGCAAAGGCACGTTGCGCAGGGTGAAGGCACCGAGGCCGGGGCCGGTCCCATTACCCGTCGCGCCGGTCATCGGTCGACGTCCGCGTTGCGGATGTACAGCAATCGGTCGCCGAGCTCCATGGCGTCGGCCTCCGGGGCGTCCACCCGCACCAGGCTGCCCCCGCGGACCACCCCGAGCACGATGTCGGGCAGGTGCCGCGCAGAGCCGCCGACCTCCTTGGTGGTCACGTCGCGCTCGGCGATGGCAAAGCCGGCGTCGGGGGTCAGCAGATCCTCGATGAGCTCCACCACCGTCGGCGTGTTCGCCGCCATGCCAAGCAGCCGGCCGGCGGTCTCAGACGACACCACCACCGAATTGGCGCCGGACTGCAGCAGCAGATGCTGGTTCTCCGACTCCCGGATCGAGGCGATGATCTTGGCGTTCGGAGCGAGTTCCCGCGCAGTGAGGGTGACCAGGACGGCGGTCGGGTCGCTGTTGGTGGCCACGACGATCGCCTTGGCGTGCTGCGCCCCGGCGAGCCGCAAGACGTCGGCCCGGTTGGCGTCGCCGTGCACCGTCACCAGCCCGGCGCGGTCGGCGCGATCCAACGCGGCCCGATCGGTGTCGACGACGACGATCTCACCGCTCTTGGCGCCGTCGCCGATCATGGCCGACACGGCGGTCTTGCCCTTCGTGCCGTACCCGATGACGACGATGTGGTCGCGCACTCTTCTCCTCCATTGCTGAATCTTGAGGGTCTGCCGCGAAGCTTCGGTCAGGGTTTCCACGGTCGTACCGATCAGCACGATCAGGAAGGCCACGCGCAACGGCGTGATCACCAGCACGTTGATCAAGCGGGCCGACGGGGTGAACGGCGTGATGTCGCCGTAGCCCGTCGTCGACAGCGACACCGTGGCGTAGTAAAGGCAATCCAGGAACGACAGCTCGTTGTCTTGGACGTCGCGGTAACCGTCGCGGTCGAGATAGACGATGAGCACCGCGGCGAACAACGCCAGCAGCGCGTAGACCACCCGCATCCCGATCTTGCGGGCGGGGCTCACCGGTGTCTCGGGGATGCGCAACGTGCCGACCAGCGCGTGGTCGGGCTGGGTGGTCAACGTCTGATCGAGCGCCTCCATCCGGCGCCGCAACCTACCCTTGGCCACGAGGGCCCGTCATCCGCCCAACTCGCCGCACAGCACAATGTAACCATGAGCTCCCTCACCGCATCATCCGAGAACACGGCAAGCCAGGTCACGGCCCAGCGAATGGGGGCGACGCTCATCGGCATGGGCGTGCTGCACTTCGTGGCGCCCAAGCCCTTCGACACCATCGTGCCGGCGGAACTGCCCGGCACCCCGCGGTTCTACACCTTGGCCTCCGGCGTCGCCGAGGTCACCACCGGCGCCCTCCTGATTGCGCCGCGCACCCGTCGCGTCGGCGCACTCGCCGCCGTCGCGCTCTACGTGGGAGTGTTCCCCGCCAACGTCAACTCCGTGCGGGTGCTGTGGAACAAGGGCTGGCCCGCCCGCATCGGCACCATCGCGCGGCTGCCGCTGCAGATCCCCATGATCACCAAGGCGCTCAAGGTGTACCGCACCGCGCCTCGCTAACGGCCCCAAGCAACCCCGCGAGCCATTCGGCGTCGGGCAACACCTCGGGGACCACCGTGCGTCCGCTGCGCACGTAGTGGAATGCGGCGCTTACCCGCTCTGGTGACACCCCCGTCGTCGCCGCCCAGGCCAGCCGGTAGACCGCGAGCTGAACGGCGTTCTGCTGCAACGCCTCGTCGCTTGTGGGCGGATCGCCGGTCTTCCAGTCCACCACCGTCACCCCGCCGTCGTCGTCGGCGAACACCGCGTCGATGCGGCCCCGGACGACCGTGCCACCGATCACCATGTCGAAGGGCACCTCGACGTCGACCGGCGTCCTGGACGCCCACGGCGACGAGGCGAACGCCTCCTGCAGTTCGGCGAGCCGCTCGGCCGCCGCCAGGCCCAGTTCACCGTCGACGGCCCCCGGCAGGTCTTCGAGGTCGAACAGCCGCTCGGCGTGGAAGAACCGTTGCACCCAGTCGTGGAAGGCCGTGCCGAGCAGGGCGTGGGGATCGGGGCGGACCGGCACGCGCCGCTGCAGCCGACGCAGCGCCCCGTCAGGATCGCGGCCGACGTCGACCAGCGCGCTCACCGACAGCTGCGCAGGCAGCACCGGGACGGGCCGTACCGACGCCAGCTCACGCTCCGCGATCAGGGCGTCGACGTCGGCGACCCATCCGTCGGGATCGGCCACGGCGGGGTCCTTCACGTCTGGGGCCGCCCCCGCTGGCGAGGCCGTCATCGCCCGGGTGACGAGTTCGACGCCACGGTCGACGACATCGCGGTCGGCACCCGCCGGGTCGACGGGCCAGGATCGCTCGGTCACGATGTCCCGCAACGGGTTCGACTCACCGTCGGCCGGGGCGGGCGCCCACTGCTCGACGACACCGCAGGGACTTCCCGCCTCCGCCGCCCTGTCGATCACGTCCTTGATCTCCAGCAGGAAGTCCGACGGGCCGCGTGGCGTGGACTCCGTGGCCCCCCAGTGGTGACCGGACAGCAGCAGCGTGTCCTCGGCGCGGGTGAGCGCCACGTACAGCAACCGGCGTTCCTCGTCGACCCGACGCTGGTCCAAGGTCTTCCGGTGCGCGGTAATCTTGTCCGACAACGCCTTTCGGTCGTTCACGTCGGACGTGTCGAGTACCGGCACCCCGTGTTCGGACACCGACGCGCGGTCACCGCGCAGCAGCGGAGGCAGGTCGCCTGCGTCGCTGAGCCACGTCCGGGCCGACCCGGAGGACGGGAACACCCGGGCACTGAGGTGCGGCACCGCGACGACCTCCCATTCCAACCCCTTCGCGGCGTGCACGGTCAGGATCTGGACCCGATCCTTGGACACCGTGATCTCCGCCGGGGCCAGGCCGTTCTCCACCTCCATCGCGGTGTCGAGGAAACCGAGCAGACCGGCAACCGTGGCGGCGGGGCGTGCCGCGAACTCCGCGACGACGTCGGCAAACGCGTCGAGGTGTTCGGTACCGCACCAGCCGGCCGAGACCGTCTGCGCCGCCCGCACTTCGGCGTCGACGCCGAGCATCCAGCGAATCTCGGCGATCAGGTCGGGCAGCGGGTGGTGGAGCTGAGCCCGCAGCGCGGTCAACTCACGGCACAGCGCGACGATGCGGTCGTAGCCCAGCGGCGAATAGCGGTCGGGACGACCCGGATCGCAGATGGCGTCGGCCAAGCAGGCGGTGTCGGCATCGGGGCTCGCCGAGGCGACGATGTTCGCCGGGGCGGACCGGTCCACGGTGCCCTTGGCCGCCGAGTCGAGTTCCACCGCCCGCCGCCACAGCGCCGCGACGTCGGCGGCGCCGAGACGCCACCGCGGTCCGGTGACCACGCGCATCGCAGCCGAGCCTGCGGTGGGGTCGGCGGTCAGCCGCAGCATCGCGACCACGTCGGCCACCTCGGGCACCGACAACAGACCGGACAGGCCGACCACCTCGACCGGCACCCCGCGCCCGCTCAAGGCGTCCGCGACGGGAGCGGCATCGGCGTTGCGCCGCACCAGCACCGCCATGGTGGGAATATCGACGCCGGTGTCGACTGCACGGTGGTAGAACTCCGCCAATTGGTCTGCCAGCCAATCCCTTTCGACGCTCACATCGTTATGCAGCGCGCAGCGGACGGTACCAACCTGGGCACCGGGACGCGGGAGCAGCTCGCGCACGGCCACCGACCGGCGGCGGGCCTCCGCCGACACCGCATTGGCCAGGTGCAGGGCACTGGGCGGGTTGCGCCAGCTGGTACGCAACTCCAGGGTCGGCGCGGGCGTGCCGTCGGAGAGGCAGAAGTCGGTGGTGAACCGCGGGAGGTTGGTCGCCGACGCGCCACGCCAGCCGTAGATCGACTGGATCGGGTCCCCGACCGCGGTCAAGGCGAGCTGGTCGTCGACGCCGCCGCCGAACAACGCCGACAGTGCGACCCGCTGCGCGTGACCGGTGTCCTGATACTCGTCGAGCAGCACCACGCGGTACCGCTGGCGCAGCTGCTCGCCGACCCGGGGGAAGGTGGCAGCGAGCCGGGCCGCCGCGGCCATCTGCATGCCGAAGTCCATCACGTTCTCCGCGCGCATCCGGTGGTGCAGGGCGTCGATCATCGGCACCAGCTCGGTGCGCTCGGATTGCACGGTCAGGAGTTTCAGCAGCGACTGGTTGGGGCCGGTGTCACGCTGCCTCGGTCCGGCGGGCAGGGTGTGCACCAGCCGCTCCAGTTCGAGGTGGGTGTCGCGCAACTGGTCGGTGTCGACGAGGTGCTCGGCCAGCTGACCGGCCAGCCTCAGCACCATCCCGGTGACGGTGGCCGGGGACTTCTCCGTGTCCAGCGCGGGGTGCTCGCACACCACGCGAAAGGCCAACTGCCACAATTCCGTTGCCCCGATCAGGCGGGTCGACGGCTCCACCGGGAGCAGCAGCCCGTGCTCGCGCAGCAACGTCCCCGCGAAGGCGTGATAGGTCCCGATCGACGGGTGCTCGTCGACCTCCGCGCGCTCGCCCGGCACCAGACCCGCCCCGGCCAGGCGGGCCAGCCGAGTGCGGACCCGGCGCAGCAGCTGACCGGCGGCCTTACGGGTGAACGTCAACCCCAGCACCTCGCCGGGGCGGGCGTACCCGTTGGCCACCAGCCACACGACGCGGGCGGCCATCGTCTCGGTCTTGCCGGCCCCGGCACCCGCGATCACCACCAGCGGACCCGGTGGTGCCGCGATGACCGCGGCTTGTTCGTCGGTGGGCGCGAAGATGCCGAGCGCCTCGGCCAATTCGGCCGGTGAGTAGAGGTCGCTCACGGGCGGCCACCCCGTGCCGCCTGCGCGGGACACGTGGCACGCACCGGGCAGTGCACGCAGCCGTCGTTCACCCGGGCCACGAACTCCGGGCCCTTCGTCGCGCCGGCAGCGTGCCGGACTCGATCGCGCCACTCCGCCTGGCCGTCGCCGGTCATCGGGCTCTGCTCGCGCTCGGCGGCACCCGCGGCACCGATCTTGCCAAGGTAGACCAGCCGGCCACCCCCGGCCTGATCGCCCTGCGGCAGAACAGCTTCGGCGATCGCAAGCTGATACATCGCGAGCTGGGCGTGCTGCTGAGCGTCGTCCTTGCTGACCGGGCTCTTGCCGGTCTTCACGTCGATGACGACGAGTCGGCCCTCGGCGTCGCGCTCCAGCCTGTCGACGCGGCCGCGCACCCGGACGCCCGGCTCGTCACCGTCGCCGGCCGCGACGACACCCTCGACGTCCACCTCGGTGCCCACCTCGGTGAGTTCGTGGCGGGTCCGAGCCCGCCACTCGAGGAACGCCGTCACCATCCCCCGGTGCCGTTCCAACTCGTTGGCGGCGAACCACGCGGCGTCGAAGGGCAGTTCCTCCCAGACCGATTCGAGCCGCGCCAGCATCTGGCCCTCCGTCGCCTCACCGTCGGAGACCAGCGCGTGCACCAGCGTGCCGAGCGCCGAGCGGACGTCGCGGCCGTCGTCGCCGCCGTGCCGTTCGAGCAGCCACCGCAGCGGGCAGTCCGACAGTGTCTGCAGCGTCGACGGGGACAGCGTGACGACGTGCGCGTCACCGTCCCACAGCGGCTCGTCGGTCGAGACCGTCGTGCCGGCGTACCACTGCTCCGGGTTCGCACCGGGCACCCCGGCGTGTGCCAACCGGGCCAATTGCGCTGCTGCACAGGCGCGGACGTCGTCGGTGACGGTGCCGTCCGCCGCACACACCACGGCCCGCAGCCTGCCGACCACCGCCGCGGGGGACAAGACCCGGGGGGCACGGACCGGTTCGGGGTCGGCCTCGGGTGGCACGGTGGCCAAGGCGGCGAGTTCGGCGACGAACGGGGACGGCATCGCCGCGTCGTCGCCCTGGTCCCCGTCGACGGCGGTGACCAGGACGTGCGTGCGCGCTCTGCCGAGGGCGGCGACCAACAGCCTGCGCTCCTCGGCCAGCAGCGGCGCCCGGGTGGACGTGCCGTCGG
Organism: Mycobacterium yunnanensis; assembly: GCF_025823185.1. Classification (GTDB taxonomy): domain Bacteria; phylum Actinomycetota; class Actinomycetes; order Mycobacteriales; family Mycobacteriaceae; genus Mycobacterium; species Mycobacterium yunnanensis. The sequence continues at coordinate 1,291,851 of NZ_JACKVK010000008.1, read as the reverse complement.
CGATCCCGTCGAGGACGTCGACGAGCTGCTGGGTTCCGAGTACCCCGCCACGCGGGACGACGTTGGGCCACAAGCCTTCCTGCAGACCCGCGACCACGACGAATTCCCACTCCCGGCCCAGCGACGCGTGCGCCGACAGCACCGCCACCGCGTCACCGCCGCCATTCGATTCGCCACCGGCGGGCAGCACCATCGACCGCACGTGGTCGACGAACCCGGTCAGCGTCGCACCGGTGGTGTGGGTGACGTACTGCTCGACCACGTCGAACAGCGCGGTCACCCCGTCGAGGTCACGGCCCGCTTGAACCCCGGCCGTACCGGCCCGCTCGGTGGCCGCCAACCACCGCCGCTGCAGGCCGGTCTGATGCCACGCCTGCCACAGCGTGAACCGTGGGTCGAGACCCTCGGACTGGCTTCGGCTGGCCGCGGCCAGCACCTTGCGCACCCGTGTGAGGGCCCGGGCCAACTGGTCGGGCACGTCGCCGGGGACGGGGCGGACAGGATCGAGTGCGTCGACGAGAAGATCGGCGAAGTCGCGCGGAACGTCACCCGCGTCCACCCGCCGCAGAGTGCGGCGCAACTGCCGCAACGACACCGGGTCCACCCTGCCGATCGGGCCGGTCAGCAGCGCCAGGGCGCGGTCGCCGTCCAGACCGCCGGAGACGACGTCGAGGACGTCGAGCAGCGCCGCCACGGCGGGCTGTTCGGCGAGCGGGCCCGTCGACGCATGGTGCGCGACGGGGACGCCCGCCACCGTCAGGGCCCGCGCGAGGCCGGCGCCCACCCGGGACATCGACCGCACGACCACGGCCATCTGCGACCACGGCACGCCGTCGACGAGATGGGCCCGCCGCAGCGCGTCGGCGATCACGGCGGCCTCCGCACGCTCGGACGCGGCGACCCGCACCCTCACCGACCCCTGCCGGTCCCCCACCGCCGTCAGCTGCCGGGCGTCGTCGACGCCGGGCAGCCGGCTCGCGACACCCGTCACCGCGCGGGCGACCGCGGCGGCGCACCGGTGTGACTCGCCGAGCACGATCCTCGGCTGGTCGTCCCCACCCAGCAGGGCCGGGTCGGCGCCGCGGTAACCGAACACCGACTCGTTCGGATCGCCTGCGACGACGGCCAGTTCGGCACCTGCGGCCAGCACGCGCACCAGCAGGGCGGCCTGCGGATCGAGGTTTTGGGCGTCGTCGACGAGCAGCAGCCGGATCCGGCTACGCTCGGCGGCCAGCAGGTCGGGGTCGGAGGCGAAGGCCTCCAGGGCCGCACCCACCAACTCGGCCGCGCCCAGCGCAGGCACCGTGGCCTGCGGCGCCGCCATGCCGACCGCGGACCGCAACGCCATCACCTGCTCGTAGACCTGCGCGAACTGACCCGCCGCCACCCATTCCGGGCGGGCCGCGCGGCGGCCGAGGCGTTGCAGCGCAGCCGGTTCCACACCCCGCTCGGTGCAGCGTGCCAGCAGATCCCGCAGTTCGTTGGCGAACCCGACGGTGCCCAGCGCGGGCAGCAGATGACGAGGCCACCGCACCGAGGCGTCCGCGCCGTCCTCGAGGTCACCGGCGAGCAGTTCGCGGATGACGCCGTCCTGTTCGGCGCTGGTGACCAGCCGCGGCGGCGGGTCACCGTTGCGCTGGGCCGCCAGCCGCAGCACGGCGAAGGCGTAGGAGTGCACGGTGCGCACCATCGGCTCGCGCACCGCCGACGGACCGTTCTCCAGCAGCGCGGAGGTGACCATGGCCCTGGCCGTGGCGCTCAGACGTGCCGAACCCGTGAGCAGCAGAATCGATTCCGGCGCCAGTCCCGCCGCGATGCGCGAGGCGGCGGCGTCGACCAGGAGCGAGGTCTTCCCGGTGCCCGGGCCACCGACCAGCCGCACGGTGCCGCGCAGCGCCGGATCGGTCAGCACGGTGAGAGGCGATGCGGTGTGCGGGGCGGGCATGAGGACATGTCACCACGGGGGTACGACAAGACCGCCCGCCTTGCGACTGGCAGCATCGACGCCGTGACCGACCTCCTGAGCGTGCGCCGCTTCGGCCCCCACCAACCACCCCGGATCCTGGCCCTGCACGGGTTGACCGGGCACGGCCAGCGCTGGGAGACCCTCGCCTCGGGGCACCTCGCCGAGTACCCGATCCTTGCCCCCGACCTGCTGGGTCACGGCCGGTCGTCGTGGGCCGCGCCGTGGACCATCGAGGCCAACGTCGCCGCGCTGGCCGGGCTGCTGGACGCCGAGGCCGACGCGCCGGTCTGGGTCGTCGCGCACTCCTTCGGCGGGGCCGTCGCCCTCACGCTCGCCGCGACCCGCCCCGACCTCGTCGCCGGTCTGATCCTGCTCGACCCCGCCGTGGGCCTCGACGGCGACTGGATGCGCGAGATCGCCGACGCCATGCTGCAATCCCCGGACTTCGCCGACCGGGACGAGGCGCGCGCCGACAAGACCTCGGGGTCCTGGGGTGAGGTCGACGCGACGGAGTTGGAGCGCGAACTCGACGAACACCTCGTCACCTTGCCCAGCGGCCGGGTCGGCTGGCGCATCGGCCTTCCGGCGGTGATGTCCTACTGGAGCGAGCTGGCCCGACCGATCGCCGTGCCGAGGCCGGGCACGCCGACGACGGTCGTGCGGGCCGCGAGAACCCAACCCCCCTACGTCACCGACGAACTGGTGGGGACCCTGCGTGCCGCGCTGGGCCCCGACTTCACCCTCCTCGACGTCGACTGCGACCACATGGTGCCGCTCGCCAGACCCGCCGAGACGGCCCGCCTGATCCGCGACCTCGTGGGCTGATCGATGGCCGCCATCACCGACGAGCAGGTCGAGACCGTCCGCGCGCTGGTGGCCTCGATTCCCGCGGGCAAGGTCTCGACCTACGGCGACATCGCCGACGCCGCAGGGCTTCCCAGCCCGCGCATCGTCGCCTGGATCATGCGGACCGATTCCTCGGATCTGCCCTGGCACCGGGTGATCAGAGCGTCGGGCCGGCCGGCACCGCACTTGGCCACCCGCCAACTCGAAAACCTCAGAGCCGAAGGCGTTCTCGCCGACGACGGCCGCATTGCGCTGAACGAGGTGCGGCACGAATTCTGACGCGTCGACTACAGGATCAGGCGCACCAGGGCCGCCGTGCGGGCCAGTCCAGGGAACGCCGCCGCGGTCGACCGCGGATGCAGCGCGTGGACGGCCAGCCGGAACATCAACGCGCGCAACAACATCTGCGGCCACTCCGGCAGAGGGGCCCATCGCTCGACCAGCCCGTCGTCGGCCTCACCCCAGGCCAGGGCGTCGACGACGACCACCCCGGCCGCCCACGACGCCGGTCGCCAGTAGGGCGTGATGTCCGTGATGCCCGGTGCCGCGGTGCCTGCGAAGAGCACCGTGCCGTAGAGGTCCCCGTGCACGAGCTGGCTGGGGCTGCGGGTCGGCCGTCGCAACGCGGCGAGCTGCGCGATCAGGTCGATCGAGCGCTGTCCGTCGGCACCACCGGGCGCGACGCGCGCACCCGGCGGCAGCGCGTGCAGCGGGCGGTCCTCCCAGGCGGCGCGGTCGGCGGCGATGAAGACGTCGACGTCGGACCACGGTGCCGACGGCGGCTGGGTGAGGAACCTCGGGCGTTCGAGCTTGGCGGTGGCTTCGTGCAGCCGCACCGCCGCGGAGACCACTTCGTCGTGGCGCGGCTCCGGGGTCCCGGTGACGAAGGTGTCGGCTCGCCAACCCGCCACAACGTAGCGGCCGTCGGTCGAGCGCACCGGGCGGGCCAGGCGCACCCCGTCGACGAACAGCGTCTCCCGGACCTTCGCCGACCACCCCGCCCGCGCGTGCTCGGCGACCATCGACAGCACCACTTCGCCGCAGCGCCAGCCACCCTCCCAGCTGGAACCCAGCGGTACGGGCCGGACACCCGAGAGGCCAAACGCCGCCAGGACGTGATCGGGCGGCATGTCGGCACTCACAGACTCACCCTAAGGCGTGGGCTCGCGATCGAGCCGTCAGTACATGACCATGTCGGGTTCGAGTTGCCGCGCCCACGCCACGATCCCGCCCTGCAGGTGCACCGCGTCGGCGAAACCCGCGCCCTTGAGGGTGGCCAGCACCTCGGCCGAACGCACCCCCGTCTTGCAGTAGAGCACCAGCGTCCGATCGAGCGGCAGTCTCGCCAGACCGTCGCCGGCGTCGATCTCCGACTTCGCGACCAGCTCGGCCCCGTCGATGTGGTTGATGGCCCACTCGACGGGTTCGCGGACGTCGATCAGCGCGATGCGCCGGCCTGAGTCGAGCATGTCGCGAAGTTCACCGGGTGTGACGGTCGCGTCGGCGGCCGCGTCGACCGCGGCCTCGGACACCACGCCGCAGAACTCGTCGTAGTCGACGAGCCCGGTGATCCTGGGCGTCTCGGGGTCCTTGCGGATGGTGATGGTGCGATACGTCATCTCCAGGGCGTCGTACATCATCAGCCGACCCAACAGCGGTTCACCGATCCCGACGAGCAGCTTGATGGCCTCGGTGCCCATCACCGACGCGATCGACCCGCACAGGATGCCAAGGACGCCGCCCTCGGCACACGACGGCACCATGCCCGGCGGCGGCGGCTCGGGGTACAGATCGCGGTAGTTCAGACCTCGCCCGTCGGGGGCGTCCTCCCAGAACACCGACACCTGACCCTCGAAGCGGTAGATGGAGCCCCAGACGTAGGGCTTGCCTGCGAGCACTGCGGCGTCGTTGACGAGGTACCGGGTGGCGAAGTTGTCGGTGCCGTCGACGATCAGGTCGTACTGCCCGAACAGGTCGACGGCGTTGTCGGCGGTGAGCCGAATCTCGTGCAGCCGCACCTCGACCAGGGGGTTGATCGCGAGGATGGAATCGCGTGCGCTCTGGGCCTTGGGTCGGCCGACGTCGGCCTGACCGTGGATGATCTGGCGCTGCAGGTTGGATTCGTCGACGACGTCGAAGTCGACGATGCCCAGGGTGCCCACGCCGGCGGCGGCCAGGTACAGCAGCGTCGGCGAGCCGAGTCCACCGGCGCCGATCACCAGGACGCGGGCGTTCTTGAGCCGCTTCTGCCCGTCGACCCCGACGTCCGGGATGATCACGTGCCGGCTGTAGCGCGCCACCTCGTCGCGCGTCAGCTCCGCGGCGGGCTCGACCAGTGGGGGCAGCGACGGCATCGGATCAGGCGATCGGATAGGGCCAGGAGTTGAAGCGGCACGTCTTGCCGTCGGCCTGAACCGACTGCGGGTCGAACCGGGCGTCGTCGTCGTTGCTGGTGGAGAACGTCTGCTGCATCATGATCGGCGCCAGCGCCCCGTTGTCGGCGCACGGTTCGTGCTTCTGGTACCCGATGGCGTGCCCGACCTCGTGGTTGATCACGTACTGGCGGTAGGAGCCGATGTCGCCCTGGAACGGGACGGCGCCGCGCACCCAGCGCGCCTCGTTGATGAACACCCGGGACTGGTCGCCCAGGTAGGCGGGGTTGTAGCAGGACGCCTCGAGCGGAATGTCGTACCCACAGCCCTCGCGCACGGTCATCGGCGAGGTCAGCGAGACCCGGAAGTCGGGGGTCTGGGTGGGATCGTCGACGCGGGTGAAGGCGATCTGCGGGTTGTGCGTCCAGCTCTTGGGGTTGGCCAGGGTCTCGCTGACCATCCGGGCGAAGGCTTCGTCACCGCCCATGGACGTGGTGTCCACCCCGTCCTCCACCTCGACGGTGTAGGTGAAGGACTTGGTGGTGCCCTGCCCGATCTTGGGCGTCGTCCCGGGGACGACGTGCCAGGTCTTGGCACCGGTCTCGGTGAACGGGCCACCCTCCGGGAGGATCCCGGTCGGGAGGTTCGCGTCGAACTGCGTCATTCCCTTGGGTGGGGCGCCGACGATTCCCGTGCCCGTGGCGCCGATGGTGGGCGGACCCTGGACGGGCCCCTCGGCGTTGACCGGCGTCGGGGGGGCGGTGGTTCCGGTGACGGCCTGGTAGACCACCAGGACGGTGATGACGGCCAAGATGGGCAGGGCGTAGGCGCGCCAGCCGTAGGTGGAGACGAAACGCCCCAGCCACGACTGCTTCCGCCAGCGCTGATGGTCGTCGCGATTGGACCGCACGCGGCCGCCGGCGTCGGCCAGCGGGTCGCGTTGCGCGCGCAGGGGCTCGCGGAAGTCGCTGCGTAGTGCGGGTTGCCGACCGCCGCCCACGTCGGCCCGGCGACGCCCCGGGTCGTAGGTCACCGCACCAGAATGGCACAGGCGCGCCGTGGAGCGACTGTGGCGCGCCACCGGCACATGGCATCACGTGACGCGCGGGCGCGAACACCGGTAGTAGTGTCGGTTCGATGACCAGCCGGATCAACGGCTCCCACCGGGGCGGCCAGCATCGGGCCGCAGTACCCCGACTGGATAGAGGAGTGATGAGCGACATCGCCGAACGAAAGGGTGCCCAGTCGGGCGGTGGCGACGGTTCTCCGACCGCGGGCACCACCGGGGGGAATCGGCGCGGAAACCGCCTGCCCCGGGACGAACGGCGAGGGCAACTCCTGGTCGCCGCGAGCGAGGTCTTCGTCGACCGCGGGTATCACGCTGCCGGCATGGACGAGATCGCCGATCGGGCCGGTGTCAGCAAACCGGTTCTCTACCAACACTTCTCGTCGAAGCTCGAGTTGTATCTGGCGGTCCTGGAGCGTCACGTCGACAATCTGGTCACCGGCGTGCAGCAGGCGTTGCGCACCACCACCGACAACCGCCAGCGGCTGCGTGCCGCGGTGGGGGCCTTCTTCGACTTCATCGAGCACGACGGTCAGGGCTACCGGCTGATCTTCGAGAACGACTACGTCACCGAGCCTCAGGTTTCGGCTCAGGTCAAGGTGGCGACCGAGGCGTGCACCGATGCGGTGTTCGAACTGATCAGCAGTGACTCGGGGCTGGAGGCCCACCGGGCCAGGATGATCGCGGTCGGCCTGGTGTCGACGAGCGTGGACTGCGCTCGGTACTGGCTGAACTCCGACCGCCCGATCTCCAAGGAGGCGGCGGTCGACGGCACGGTGCAGTTCGCCTGGGGCGGACTGTCACACGTGCCGCTGACCCGCTTCTAGCTCAGCTTGTCCGCGACGGCCGCGGCCGTGGCTCCGATGCCGAACCCGACCCGGCGCGAATCGGCAGCGCCGATCTCGATGTAGGCGATCCTGCTGTTCTTGACCAGGTAGCGACGACCCTTCTCGTCGGTCAGGGCAAGCACGCCCGAGTCCTTGCCCAGCGCTGCGGTCACCAGCTCCTCCACCTCGGCAGGGGTGGACGCGCTTTGGAGCACCAGCTCGCGCGGACTGTCGGTGACGCCGATCTTGACCTCCACGTGAACCCTTCCGTTCGTTGGTATCCCTTGAGCAGGCTAGTGGACGGCCGAGGTCGCGCGCGTCGGCGGTGGCGCGACTTCGCCGACAGCGCAGCGCGCCCGACGCGGTGGCCGACCGATGACCAACTCGAGTCCCGACCGTGACCTCACCGAAGGCGCGCCAACCTCGTGCGTCACTCCTGTCTCGTTAGCATCGGCTCTACACACCAAGCGACTCACGGGAAGCGGTATGGACAGGCCTTACGGAACGTATTCGAGGACGTCAACCACGGCACGCAACGCCGGCACGAACGGCATTCGCGGCGCGCGGACCGGCGGGTACACCGACGTCGAGAGCGACGTCGTCGACGGCGGCGCCACCTACCGCCGGCGCGAGTACGACCCCGAGTACGGCTCTCGTGGTTCCTACGGGTCGTCGTCCGGCTACGAGTACCGGTCGGGGTACCGGTCCTCCGAATACGGCCGGTCCACGGCCAGCGCCGTCCAGGACTACGACTCCTATGACCGCGACGCGGACTACGGGGACTACCCCGAGGACTACGCGGACGATGACGACGTCTACGAGTACGAGGAGTCCATCGACCGGCGGTGGGTCTGGGTCGCCGGCGTCGCAGGCGCGATCCTGCTCGTCGCGATAATCTGCACGGTGGTGATCCTCGGTGGCGGTGACAGCGGGTCGGTGTCCAAGACGATCGTCGCGACCACACCGACCACCGCGGCTCAGGACGCCGTCACCACCCCCGCGACCACGGCACCGCCGGTGCTCAGCTCCGTGGCACCGCCCCCGCCCGTCGCCGCGCTGTCCCCGGAGACGGTCACCACGGTTCCGCCGACCACGCCGGTGGCCACCAGCCAGGCACCCGCTCCCCAGGCCGCTCCCGTTCCCGTCGCGTCGCCGCGGACGGTCACCTACCAGGTCACGGGCGACCGGCCGCTGCTTGACCTGGTGACCGTGGTCTACACCGACGGCCAAGGTGCGCTGCAAACGCAGTTCAACGTGGCACTGCCCTGGGTGCGTTCGGTGACCCTGGACCCGGGTGTCGAGCTGACCTCGGTAACCGCGACCAGCCTCACCGGTCGGCTGAACTGCTCGGTGACCGACGCGAACGGCACAATCCTGGTGGCCCAGAACACCAACTCGATGATCGCCACCTGCACCAAGTAGGCCTACCCCAGACCGAGCTCGCGCACCCGGGCGTTGTGGGTCTCCTGCAACCGGCCGAAGAACTCGGTCAACCGGCCAAGGCCCTCACCGCTGGTGACGACGAAGTCGACCAGTTCGTCGTGTTCGGCGAGCACGTACTGCGCCTGCGTGATGGCCTCGCCCAGAAGCCGCCGCGACCACAGCGCCAGCCGGTGGCGTTGCTTGTCGCTGGCGGTGACCGCGGCCTTGACCTCGGCCACGACGAACTGCGAGTGCCCGGTCTCCGAGAGCACCGCGCGCACCACGTCGGCGGCGTCGTCGGGGAGCGCGTCGGCGATCTCCAGGTAGAAGTCGGCGGCCAGCGCGTCGCCGATGTACGTCTTGACCAGCGCCTCGAGCCAGGTGCTCGGCGTGGTCAAGCGGTGGTAGTTCTCCAGGGCGGAGGCGTACTTGGTCATCGCGGGAACGATGTCGACGCCGCGCTTGGCCAGTGCCTCACGCAGCAGCTCGTAGTGGTTCATCTCGGCGGCCGCCATGCTGGCCATGTTGATCCGACCCGCCAGGTTGGGAGCCATCCGCGCCTCGTCGGTCAGGCGATAGAACGCGGCCACCTCGCCGTAGGCCAGGAGCGCGAACAGCTGGTCGACACCTGCATGCCTGGCCACCGTCGGGGCCACCGTCTGCTCGGGCGACGCCCCGGGCTGCGTCGGAGTCATGGGTCGACTCTAGACGGGCCCGGCACGCCGATCGGCGTCGCGACGGCACCGAATCACCGGCCAGCTATCATGGGGGGCGGAAGTGGCACATCTCGTACCCGCCGCTCCCAAGAAATGTGCGTGCACGTGTCGGTCCGCTTCCCCGGAAGCCGAGGCCCCCAACGTTCCTTCGTCGAACCCGTGTGCGCGTGTGGACGCCGCGAGATTGACAAACGAAAGGTTACGTCGGCAAACGCATGACTTCATTCACCACCACCCCCAACGGCCCCGAATCCGACCAGGACGTCGCGACCCCCGACATCGTCGTCGTCGTCGACGGTCCCGAGGCAGCCCCCAAGACCACGACGTTCGCCGAGCTCGGCGTCCGCGAGGAGATCGTCCGGGCGCTGGCCGAATCCGGCATCGAACACACCTTCGCCATCCAGGAACTGACCCTGCCGCTGGCACTGTCGGGCGACGACCTGATCGGTCAGGCCCGCACCGGCATGGGCAAGACCTTCGCCTTCGGCGTGCCGCTGCTGCACCGCATCGTCACCGACGAGTCCCGCCCGCTGACGGGAATCCCCCGCGCGCTCATCGTGGTGCCCACCCGTGAGCTGTGCATCCAGGTCTACGAGGACCTCGCCAACGCCGCCAAGTACCTGAGGGTCGGCGACCGCAAGATGTCCGTCACCGCCATCTACGGCGGCCGCCCCTACGAGTCGCAGATCGAGGCGCTGCAGAAGGGCGTCGACGTCGTCGTCGGCACGCCCGGCCGGTTGCTCGACCTCGCCCAGCAGGGGCACCTGCAGCTCGGGGGCCTGTCGGTGCTCGTGCTCGACGAGGCCGACGAGATGCTCGACCTCGGCTTCCTGCCCGACATCGAGCGGATCCTCAAGCAGACCCCCGACGACCGGCAGGCGATGCTGTTCTCGGCGACGATGCCCGACCCGATCATCACGCTCGCCCGCACGTTCATGAACCAGCCGACGCACATTCGCGCCGAGGCGCCGCATTCGGCAGCCACCCACGAGAACACCACGCAGCACGCCTACCGAGCGCACGCGCTGGACAAGGTCGAGATGGTCGCCCGCATTCTGCAGGCCGACGGCCGTGGCGCCACGATGATCTTCACCCGCACCAAGCGCACCGCGCAGAAGGTCGCCGACGAACTCGCCGAGCGCGGCTTCAAGGTCGGCGCCGTGCACGGCGACCTCGGCCAGGCGGCCCGCGAGAAGGCGCTGAAGGGTTTCCGCAACGGTGACGTCGACGTGCTCGTCGCCACCGACGTCGCGGCACGCGGCATCGACATCGACGACATCACCCACGTCATCAACTACCAGATCCCCGAGGACGAGCAGGCCTACGTGCACCGCATCGGGCGCACCGGCCGTGCGGGCAAGACGGGCATCGCGGTCACCCTCGTCGACTGGGACGAGCTGCCCCGCTGGACGATGATCGACAAGGCCCTCGGTCTCGACACCCCCGATCCCCTCGAGACGTACTCCAGCTCCGCGCACCTGTTCACCGACCTCGGCATCCCGGCCGACGCCACCGGCTCGATCGGCAAGGCGACGCGCTCCACCGAGCCGAGGGACCGGCCGCAGCGCGAGTCCCGGGACGGCGAGAAGCGCGTCAGCAGCGACCGACCGGCCCGCAACCGCGAGCGGACCCGGCAGCGCACCCGCGGTGCGGCGAAGTCGGAGGCCACGTCGGGCCAGGACACCGAGAGCACGGGCTCGGCACCCGAGGGCACCGAGACGGCCCCCGCTGGCGACTCCACCGGCCCGGCCAAGCGTCGGCGCAGGCGTCGTCGTCCCAGCACGTCCGCGCCGACCACCAGCTGACCGGGGCGCCCACGTCCCGATGGTTCCAGCCGTGAAGTTCCCCCGGTGGCGGGGTTCCCCACCACCGGAACGCCGCACCAGGGGCGATCTGCTGGCGGCCGCTGCGATCGTGGTGGTGCTCGCCGTCGCCGCCGGACTCGTCTGGTGGAGCAGTGACGCCAGGGCCACCCTCAGCGCACCGGCCGCCGAGCCGGTGCCCGCACTGAAGGCCGCCCGCGACGTCCCGAGGGCGCTGCGGGAGGTGTGGAGTGCCGCCAGCCCGAAGACTCGCCGCCCCGTGGTGGCCGGCGGTGCCGTCGTCACCGGGGACGGAAACGAGGTCGACGGTCGCGACCCGGCCACCGGGCGCGTGCTGTGGAGCTACGCCCGTGGTGTCCCGCTGTGCGGTGTCACCTACGTCTACAACGACGCCGTCGCGGTGTACCCCGACGACCGGGGTTGCGGGCAGGTGACCACCATCGACGGGCAAACCGGGCGCCGCCACTACTCCCGGACCGCCTATGCCGACCCCGACGTGACGCTGTCCTCGGACGGGTCGACCGTGCTGTCGGTCGGCGACACCCGGCTCGAACTGTGGCGATCGGACATGGTCCGGATGATCGGGTACGGCTACCTCGACGCACGGATCAAACCCGGCGTCCCGGCCCAGCCGCTGTGCGGCATGGTCTCGGCCGCGGCGAGCTCCAACGCGGTCTCGGTACTGCAGAAGTGTCCCGGGCAGGCCGACCTGAGGCTGACGCTGCTGGTCCCCGCCGACCAGGAGGACGAACCCACCACCAAGATCGTGCAGCTGCCGGGCGTCCCCGCAGACTCCGACGCACGGGTCATCGCCGTCTCCGACACCACCACGGCGGTCTACCTGTCCAAGCCGACGCCCGTCGTCAACGTCATCGACGACACGGGGACGACGATCGCGAGCACCGCCTTGCCGGGTCCCGCCTCACCGCAGGCCGTGGCCTCCCGGGCCGGCGACCTCATCACCTGGTGGACCGGCGATTCGGTCATGGTCTTCGATGCCAACGGATTGCGATACAAGTACACCGTCACCCCGGTCGCGCCGCAGGCACCGGTGGGTCCGGCCACCCTGATGGCGGGGCGGATGCTGGTCCCCGTCACCTCCGGATACGACGTGTTCGCCCCCGGGACCGGCGCCGGCGAGTCCCACATCCAGGTACCGCGGCCACCGAGTCAATTCGCCGTCGTCCCGAACGTCGCCGGCACGACCGTGCTCGAACAGCGTGGCGACACCCTGGTCGCCCTGGCCTGACTAGAGCTCCGGGGTGAACGTCGGCAGCGCCTTGCCGGACTTCCAGTGCTTGAGCAACGCCGCTGCGAGCTCACGATAGGCCAACGCGCCCTTGTTCTTTCGTCCCGCCAGCACCGACGCCCCCGAGGCACTTGCCTCGGCGAAGCGCACCGTTCTGGGGATCGGCGGGGCTAGCACCGGTAGCTGGTAGCGGTCGACGACGTCGAGGATCACGTCGCGGCTGTGCGTGGTCCGCGAGTCGTACAGCGTCGGCAGCGCCCCCAGCAGCACCAGGTCGGCGTTGGTGATCTGCTGCACGTCGTCGACCGTGCGCAGGAACTGTCCGACGCCGCGGTGCGCGAGCGTCTCGCACTGCAGCGGCACGATGACCTCGTCGGCGGCGGTCAGCCCGTTGAGGGTCAGGACGCCAAGGGACGGCGGGCAGTCGACGATGACGACGTCGAAGGGATCGGTACTCGACTCCAGTTTGGTCAGCGCCCGCTTCAGTGCGTACTCCCGGCCCGCCCGCATCAACAGCATCGCCTCGGCCCCCGCGAGGTCGATGTTGGCGGGCAACAGCGTCATGCCCTCCGGTGTCTCGAGCAGCGCGGTGTCGGGTTCGACGTCGCCGAGCAGCACCTCGTGGATCGACACCGCCAGCTTGTCCGGGTCGTGGCCCAGGGAGAACGTCAGCGAGCCCTGCGGATCCAGGTCGACGAGCAGCACCCGTCGGCCCTGTTCGGTTAGCGCCGCACCCAGCGACGCGACGGTGGTCGTCTTGGCGACGCCGCCCTTTTGGTTGGCGACCGCGAGCACCCGCGTCACGTGGTCACCGTTGCTTCGCTCGCCGGGGGCATGCGGTTCATACTGGCACGCGCAACCCGAGAAGGCGCGTGCGGCACAATCGCGGGTGTGAGTGTGTCCGGAGGGCAGCAGTCTGGAGGCGTCGAGCGGCATCGGCTGTTGTTGCTGCGGCACGGTGAGACCGAATGGTCCAAGAGCGGCAGACACACGGGGACCACGGACCTCGAACTGACCGACGAGGGACGCGAGCAGGCCACCCTGGCGCGCGAGGCGCTGGCCGACCTACGGCTGCGCGACCCGTTGGTGGTGAGCAGTCCGCGGCACCGCGCACTGGTCACCGCCGAGCTGGCCGGGTTGACCGTCGACGAGGTGACGCCGCTGCTGGCCGAGTGGAACTACGGCGACTACGAGGGCCTGACCACCGCCGAGATTCGCGAGACGACGCCGGACTGGACGGTGTGGAAGTACGGCTGCCCCGGCGGCGAGAGCACCGCGGCGGTCAGCGCCCGCGCCGACCGCGCCGTCGCGCTGGCGCTGTCGCACATGGAGACGCGCGACGTGGTCTTCGTCGGGCATGGGCATTTCTCGCGCGCCGTGATGACCCGGTGGATCGAACTGCCGATCGCCGAGGGCATCAGGGTGTCGATGGCGGCGGCGTCCATCGCGGTCTGCGGCTTCGAGCACGGTGTCCGGCAGATCGCCGCGCTCGGCCTGACCGGGCACCCCAACCCCTGTCTGCCCGCGTGACGGAACCGACCTTCGTCCTGGCCGAGCGCGACGGCGTGCTCGTGGCCGACGGTGTGACGGTCGCCTATCCCACGCTGGCCGACGCGCGATCGACCCTTGCCGCCGGTGACACCCGAATGGTGTTGGGAGCGTTGCCATTCGACGTCACCCAGCCGGCCGCACTGTCCGCCCCCGAGAACGTCCGCCGGAGCGCGACGCTGCCGGACTGGCCCACCCGTCCGATGCCCGCCGTCCGCATCACCGCAACGGAGCCCACTCCCGACGAACACCGGGCCCGCATCGCCACGGCGTTGGAGCAGCTTCGCAACCCCGACTCGCCGCTGCACAAGGTGGTGCTGGCGCGCGCGCTGCACCTGCTTGCCGACGCGCCACTGGACATCGCCACCCTGGTGCGTCGACTCGCCGAAGACACCTCTGCGACTGCGTACTTCGTCGACTTGAGTGCGGCGGGCGGTCGCCACGTCGGCACCGCGCTCATCGGTGCCAGCCCCGAGTTGCTGGTGGCCCGCCGCGGCGACGTCGTCAGTTGCCGGCCGTTCGCGGGATCGGCACCGCGCTCGGCAGATCCGACGACCGACCGGGCCAACGGCGCGGCCCTGGCCGACTCCGCCAAGGACCTCCACGAGCATCGGTTGGTCGTCGAGCAGATGCGCACGGCGTTGCAGCCGCTGTGCACCGACCTCGAGATCGCCCCCACCCCCGAGCTGAGCCGCACCTCGGCGGTGTGGCATCTGAACACACCGATCACCGGTCGGCTCCGCGAAAGGTCCGTCACCGCATTGGATCTCGCGGTGGCACTGCACCCCACCGCCGCCGTCGGCGGAGTACCCACCGCCGACGCCGTCCGCCTCATCTCCGACGTCGAGGGTGACCGCGGCTTCTACGCCGGCGCCGTCGGATGGTGCGACGGCCAGGGTGACGGCACCTGGGTGGTGTCGATCCGCTGCGCGGAGTTGTCGGCCGACCGGCTCAGCGCCCAGGCCAGGTCCGGCGGCGGAATCGTCGCCGAATCGGATCCGGATGACGAAGTGGCCGAGACGAATACGAAGTTCCGCACCATCCTCAGCGCGTTGGGAGTCAGCACATGACCGTGAACATCCGTCGAGCGCGACCCGGTGACGAGGCCGACCTCGTCGCCATGGTGCGCGAGCTGGCCGAGTTCGAGCACGCCGCCGAGGAGTGCACCGTGACCGAGACACAGTTGCGCGAGGCACTGTTCGGCGATCCGCCCACGGTCCAGGCACACGTCGCGGAGGTCGACGGCCAACCGGCCGCCATGGCGTTGTGGTTCTACAACTTCTCCACGTGGGACGGCGTCGCCGGCATCTACCTCGAGGATCTCTTCGTACGGCCCGCATTCCGGCGACACGGTCTGGCGCGCACCTTGCTCTCGACGCTGGCCCGTGAGTGCGTCGACAAAGGCTACTCCCGGCTGACGTGGGCGGTGCTGGACTGGAACTCCAACGCCATTGCCCTGTACGACGCCGTCGGCGGACGCCCGCAGAGCGAGTGGATCACCTACCGCGTCTCCGGTGAGGAGTTGTCGGCCTTGGCCGCCGGACCTCAGACCTCGCCGTCGGAACTCTGAGCCAACCACTGCACCGCCGAGGGGCTGAACAGCAGCACCAACGCGACGACGGCGACCACGGCCACCGGAATGCCGTAGGACCACTGCTGCGAGCCGACCGCGATGTACCACGCCACCGGTAGCAGCAGCAGCTGGGCGAACACCGCGATCCCACGGCCCCACCGCCGCCCGGTCCACAGCGCCCACGCCGCGGTGAGCACCGCGGCACCCATCACGACGTACCAGGCCGCGGTGCCGTAACCGCTGATCGACACCTCGTGGGCACCCTCGAGGGCACGGACGACGAACACCACCGCCACGACGACGAGTGCGACGCCCTCCAGCGCCACGATGGCGGCCGCCTGACGAATGGTGGAGGGCGAGGGCACGATCACATCGACGAGCGTAGAGCGCGTGGTGACGGCATGCCGATAGGGTTGAGCCCCGTGCGTGCCGTCCTGATCGTCAACCCCAACGCCACGTCGACGACTCCGGCGGGGCGTGATCTCCTCGCGCACGCGCTGGAGAGTCGCGTCAAGCTGACCGTCGCCCACACCAACCACCGCGGCCATGCGATCGAAATCGCAAGGGACGCAGCGCGAGACGGAACGGATGTGGTGATCGTCCACGGTGGCGACGGCACGGTCAACGAGGTGGTCAACGGCATCCTGGGCGATTGCGGGCAGACCCCGCCCAAACGCGGCCCGGCGATCTCGGTGGTGCCCGGCGGGTCGGCCAACGTGTTCGCCCGCGCCCTGGGCATCAGCCCCGATCCGGTCGAGGCGACCAACCAGCTCGTCGACCTACTCGGTGCCTATCGGCGCGGGGTGAAGTGGCGTCGCATCGGCCTGATGGACTGCGGCGACCGCTGGGGCGTCTTCACCGCGGGAATGGGGGTCGACGGCGACGTCGTGGCCGCGGTGGAGGCTCAGCGAGAGAAGGGGCGCAAGGTCACCGCGTCGCGCTACATCAAGGTGGCCACCCGCGAGGTGCTGGCCAGCGCCCGCCGGGAGCCGTCGATGACCCTGGAGCTCGCCGGCCGGGCTCCCGTGACCGGCGTGCACTTCGCGTTCGTGTCGAACTCGAGCCCGTGGACCTACGCCAACACCAGGCCGGTGTGGACCAACCCCGACACCAGTTTCGAGACCAATCTCGGCGTCTTCGCCACCACCAGCATGAACATCTGGGCCAACTTGGGGCTGGTGCGCCAGATGCTCTCGAAGAACCCGCGGCTGGATGCCAAGCATCTGGTGCGTGACGACGACGTGCCGTGGGTACGCGTGACGGCGGACACGCCGGTTGCCTGTCAGATCGACGGAGATTACGTCGGCCAGCGCGAAAGGATGACCTTCACGTCGGTCCGGGATGCACTTGGTGTGGTGGCGCCGCCACCGAAAAGGCCCTGACCTGCGAGCCCGCTGTGAACCCGCGCGATTTAGGGCGCAAGTAGGGCAAGTGTAGTACAAACGTGAGGGGGCTCCGACCAGTTGGTCCCCGGTAACGATGCCAGTGAGATTGCCCACGTGTGAACGCGCCTCTATTGACATCTGTTGAGCCTGTGGAAGCATCGTTTGCAACAGTGCAGAAACATTTGTGTGCACGCGTTAACAGCCGAAGAAAAGTTCGTGCGCCTTGCTGCGCACAGGAATAGGAGTTATAGCTATGGATTGGCGGCACAAGGCGGTCTGTCGTGACGAGGATCCGGAACTGTTCTTCCCCGTGGGAAACAGTGGCCCGGCCCTCGCCCAGATCGCTGACGCGAAGATCGTCTGCAACCGCTGCCCGGTGACGACGGAGTGCCTGAGCTGGGCATTGGAGTCCGGCCAGGACGCAGGCGTCTGGGGCGGCATGAGCGAGGACGAGCGTCGCGCGCTCAAGCGCCGCAACGCTCGGACGAAGGCTCGCACGGGCGTATAGCTCGCACCTTCCTCACCTTTACGGCCCCGGCTCTCGCCGGGGCCGTAAATTTTTGCCCGCCCGACATCCCGTCGGATTGCCAAGAATGTAAAGAATGCGTTACTGAGCGGAGCGTCCCCGCCGACCGACGGGCACCCGCAGGACCACGTCCGTTCCGCCCGTCGGCACCGCGTGCATGCCCAACGACCCGTCCAGCTCGGCGGCCACCAACGTTCGCACGATCTGCAGCCCCAGACTGTCCGACTTCTCCAGGCTGAACCCCTCCGGAAGACCTCGGCCGTCGTCGTGGACGACGACGTCGAGCCAGCGGGCCGACCGCTCTGCCCGGATCGTCACGCTCCCGTTCTCCGAGGTCGAGTCGTAGGCGTGTTCTATCGCGTTCTGGACGAGCTCGGTGATGACCATGACCAGCGCGGTGGCGCGGTCGGCGTCGAGGACGCCCAGATCGCCCACGCGGTTGATGCGAACGGGCCTGCCCACCGAGGCGACGTCGTTCATGATCGGGACGATGCGGTCGACCACCTCGTCGAGGTTGACCTCCTCGTCGACCGACATCGACAGCGCGTCGTGCACCAGGGCAATCGACGACACCCGTCGTACCGACTCGATGAGCGCATCCCTGCCCTCGGCGTTGTTGGTGCGCCGGGCCTGCAGCCGCAGCAGCGCGGCGACGGTCTGCAAATTGTTCTTCACGCGATGGTGGATCTCGCGGATCGTCGCGTCCTTGGACAGCAGGGCCCGGTCGCGGCGCTTGACCTCGGTCACGTCACGGATCAGGACGGCCGCGCCGGCCGCCGCGCCGTGGACCACCATCGGAATGGTGCGAAGCAGCACCGCCGCTCCCCCGGCGTCGACCTCCATGCGCATGCTGGATCCGCCCGAGAGGGAGTCACGGACGTGGTTGGCCAGTTCCTGGGCCTCGAACGGGTCGGAGATCAACGGTCGGGTGATGGTGACGAGGTTGTGTCCCTCGAGCTCGGCGTTGAGCCCCATGCGGTGATACGCCGAGATGGCGTTCGGGCTGGCGAAGCTCACCTCGCCGACCTCGTCGAGCCGGATGAATCCGTCACCCACCCGGGGGCTCGACCGCGACATCGCGATGTCGCCCACGTTGGGGAAGGTGCCCTCGGAGAGCATGTGCAGGATGTCTGCGGCGCAGTCGAGGTAGGCACGCTCGAGCGGGCTGACCTTGCGCTGATCGGCGAGGGCCGTCTGATGGGTGAGGACGGCCACCACGTGATCGCCGTGGCGCACGGGAACGGCCTCGACGTTGAGCCATCGACCCTCCGACGAACCGAGGAGGTCCGCCTCTGGCTCGCGCCCGATCGCCCCTGAGGCGAATGCGGCGACTACGACCGGCATGTCCGCAGCGGTGTTCACGGTGCCCACCGCGTCGGCCAGAAGCACCGTGGGCGCCGTGTTGGGGCGAACCTGCGCCACGCACACCAGCGAACCGTCGTCGTGGCGTACCCACATCAAATAGTCGGCGAAGGACAGATCTGCCAGCATCTGCCACTCGCCCACCACGGCGTGCAAATGGTCGACGGCGTTGCCGGGCAGCATCGTGTGCTCGGCGAGAAGATCACCGAGGGTCGACACGGACCTGGCCTCTCGGTGTGGTTGACCTAGCTGATGACGGCGATGAGATCGCCGGCCTGGATGACGTCGCCGACGGCGACGTTGACCGCGGTCACCGTGCCGGACGCCTCGGCGAGCACCGGAATCTCCATCTTCATGGATTCCAAGAGGACGACCGTGTCGCCCTCGTTGATGTCGTCGCCTTCGCTGACCACGACCTCGAGCACACTGGCCACGATCTCGGCGCGAACGTCCTCGGCCATCTTCACCCACTCGTCTCTAGAGCCGCCCCTGCGGTGTCTATCGAACCACACGCCCGGGATTGGAATGCAGTGGTGCGAGCGTGAGACACTGACGGGCAAGCAATTGACCCATTGGAGGACCACCATGGCCAAGCGTGGCCGTAAGAAGCGCGATCGCAAGCACACCCAGGCCAATCACGGCAAGCGCCCGAACTGCGGTTCGAAGGCAGTGAAGTAACTGCTGCCTAGCTGCTGATGATGGTGGTGCGGCTGATCTCGACTCGCAGCCGCGCCCGCAGTGAATCCGGCGCCTTGTCGCCACTGCACCTGGTGGCGATGAGGCGCTTCACGCGTTCCTCGATGCCGTATTGGCGCAGGCAGGTCGGGCATTCTTCGAGGTGGTGACGCAGTTTGTCACGCGTCTCGGTGGTGCATTCACCGTCGAGCAGCGTCCATACCTCCGCGATCACCGACGCACACTCGGGATGGGCGGGGTCGACCGGACCCACCGGCGGGCGGAACGTGTGCTCCTCGGGTCGTGAAAATTCGTCGTTCACGAAGACACCTCCTCGGGCTCGATCTGGCCTCGGATGAAGCCGCGATCCCTCGCGACGTCGGCCAGCAGTTCACGAAGTTGCTTGCGTCCACGGTGCAACCGGGACATCACCGTGCCGATGGGCGTGTCCATGATCTCGGCGATCTCCTTGTAGGGGAACCCCTCGACGTCTGCGTAGTACACCGCCATCCGGAACTCCTCGGGCAGCGCCTGCAGCGCGGCCTTGATCTCGGTGTCCGGCAGCGCCTCCATCGCCTCGACCTCGGCCGATCGCAGACCAGTTGACGTGTGCTGGGCGTTCGCCGCCAGCTGCCAGTCGGTGATTTCGTCGGTCGGGTACTCCGCGGGCTGCCGTTGCTTCTTGCGGTAGCTGTTGATGTAGGTGTTGGTGAGGATGCGGTACAGCCACGCCTTGAGGTTCGTCCCGGCACGGAACGACCGGAAACCGGCGTAGGCCTTGACCATCGTCTCCTGCAGGAGATCCTCGGCGTCGGCTGGATTGCGGGTCATGCGCAGCGCGCCGCCGTACAACTGGTCCAGCAGCGGTATCGCATCGCGCTCGAAACGTGCCGTGAGCTCGGCGTCCGTCTCGATCAACGGTTCTTCGGCCGCGGCGGGTGCCGCTCCGTCGAGATCGGTCATCTGGATCGACACCGTCCCTTCTGTCGCGGCACCGAACGAAACCGGGTCGTAGACCGGCCGTTCCAGGCAAAGCGTTGGCACCGAGGTGTCTCCTTCCTTCCGATCCTAGTGGCTCGTACTGACGGAGTCGCCCCCACGGCGCCCATCGATGCAGAACAACAGCATGGATAGCCACGAATGTTCCCCTCGAATCCCCACTATGGTGAGGCCGTGGCCCGTGCAGCGACCCCGGCGATCGCCGCCCTCGTCGCGGCGAACGTCGACCACGAGGTCCTGAGCTACCACCACGATCCGCGCAACGACGCCTTCGGGGACGAGGCGGTGGCGGCGCTCGCCGCCGCCGGCGTCGAGGTGTCCCCAGAGCAGGTGTTCAAGACGTTGGTCATCGCGCTGCCGTCGAGTCTGGCCGTCGCGGTGCTTCCCGTTCCATACAAGCTGTCGCTCAAGGCCGCTGCCGCCGCGCTGGGCGCGCCTCGGGCCGATCTCGCCGATCGCGCCGCCGCCGAACGGTCGACCGGGTACGTCGTCGGCGGCATCTCACCGCTGGGCCAGCGCCGGACGCTGCCGACGGTCGTGGACGACTCGGCGTACGCCTGGGACCGCGTGCTGTGCAGTGCGGGCAAGCGCGGGTTGCAGGTGGCCCTCGCCCCCGCGGATCTGGTGCGACTCACCAAGGCGGTGACCGTCGACGTGCTCGCGCCGTGACGGTTCTAGGGTGATGCCATGTCGCTCTCGGGAAAGACCATGTTCATCTCCGGCGCCAGCCGTGGCATCGGGCTCGCGATCGCCAAGCGCGCGGCCGCCGACGGCGCCAACGTCGCCTTGGTCGCCAAGACCGCAGAACCCCACCCGAAACTCGAGGGCACCATCTTCACCGCCGCCAAGGAGATCGAGGAGGCCGGCGGGCACGCGCTGCCGATCCTCGGCGACGTCCGCGACGGCGAGTCGGTCGAATCGGCCGTGGCACAAGCCGTTTCGCAATTTGGCGGCATCGACCTCTGCGTGAACAACGCCTCGGCGATCAACCTCGGGTCGATCACCGAGGTGCCGCTCAAACGCTTCGACCTCATGAACGGCATCAACGTCCGGGGTACCTATGCGGTGTCGCAGGCGTGCATCCCGCACATGGTGGGCCGCGACAATCCGCACATCCTCACGCTGTCGCCGCCGATCCTGCTGGAATCGAAGTGGCTCAAGCCGACGGCCTACATGATGGCCAAGTACGGCATGACGTTGTGCGCGCTCGGGATCGCCGAGGAACTGCGGGGCGACGGCATCGCCTCCAACACGTTGTGGCCACGGACACTGGTCGCCACCGCCGCGGTGAAGAACCTCCTCGGCGGCGAGGAGGCGATGAGCCGGGCCCGCAAACCCGAGGTCTACGCCGACGCGGCCTACGTCATCTTCAACAAGCCGGCCCGCGAGTACACCGGCAACTCCGTGCTGTGCGAGGACGTCCTGGTGGAGTCCGGCGTCACCGACCTGTCGGTCTACGACTGCGTGCCCGGTTCCGAACTGGGCGTCGACCTGTGGGTCGAGACACCCAACCCGCCGGGCTACGGCTCCTGATGTGGGCCGGCGGCCGCTACGAGTCGGTGGCCGAGCGCATCGCCGTCGTCGCCGGTGAGACCGTCGAGGCCGCTGGACGCCGCCGCGCGCTCGACGGGGCACGCCTCGTCGACCTGGCCTGCGGCACGGGCAACGCCGCGTTGGCGGCTGCAGGTCGCGGCGCGCTGGTCACCGGCGTCGACGTGACCCCCGAACTGGTCGACATCGCCCGACGCGCGGCGACCGATGCCGGCCACCACGTCACCTGGGTGGTCGCCGACGCCTCGGCGACCGGGTTGCCCGACGCGTCGTTCGACGTCGCGGTCTCCAACATGGGCGTCATCTTCGTCGAGCCGCAGCAGCAGGTCGCCGAGATCGCCCGCCTGCTCGAACCAGGTGGCGTGCTGGCGTTCTCGTCGTGGGTGCGCTCCGGGGACAACCCGATGTTCGATCCGATCGTCACGGTGCTCGGACCGCCACCGAATCGGGGGTTCACCCCCGACCAGTGGGGTGAGCGCGCCGTCGCCACCGAGCGGCTCGACGCGACGTTCGCCGACGTCGAGATCGACGACGGGACGCTCGCGTGGACGTTCGACTCGAAGGACGACGCCCTGCACTTCATGCGGTACGAGTCGCCCATGCACGTCGACCTGTTCACCCGCGTCGACGGGAGCGTCGGCGACAGACTGCAGGCCGCCTTCGACGACGCCCTTTCGGCCCACGTCACCGACGGAGGCGGGGTCCGCTTCGAGGCGCCCTACGCGGTGATCACCGCCGTCCGCCGCTGAGCAGGGTTCCGTTCTTACGGCGCCTGGTAGAGGATTCCGCGCCCAATCGCCTCGCGCACCACGGGCATGGCCGCCTCGGCGAGCGCGTCGGCGTCGACCCCGTGGTGGGCGGCCAGCAGCTCGACGAGACTGCCCAACGGCACCTCTCCCCGACACCCGGCGAGCAACGCACGCGACACCTCGTCGACGCCCAGCACCGCGCCGGGGCCACCGGGGCGACGCACGGCGGCACCGACCACCTGCCAGCCGTCGGGCCCCGGCAGCGACTGCTCCTCCAGCACCACCGGAGCGGTGGACAACTTGGCAGCCAGCAGCACGGCGTCATCGGTGTCGTAGAGGTATTGCCGCCGCGCGAAGAAGGCCTCCACCTCGGGCCCGGTGAGGCCCTCGTCGGCTTCGGTGATCTCCTCCAGGATCTGCTCCGGTGGGCGATGCTCCCCACGGCGCGGCGCCCGCACCATGATCATCCCCATGCCGACGCCGGCCACCCCCTCGTCGGCGAACCAGTCCAGCCACGACCCGCCCCGCCGAGCGGCGTCCTCGGGCCGCTCGCCCGCGTCCGACGTCCACAGCGACACGTAGCTGATCGGATCGGCGAACTCTCGCTGCACCACCCACGCGTGCAGGCCCGTGCCCGCCAGCCAGCCTCGAACCCGCTCGCGCCAGTCTTGCCCGTCGCGCACCATCCAATTGGCCATGATCTGCGCGGTGCCACCGGGTTCGAGATGGTCGCCCACCTCTTCGATCAGCTTCTGCGACAACGCATCTCCGGCCATTCCGGAGTCGCGGTAGAGGTAGTCCAGCGCACCGGTGCCCACGACGAACGGCGGGTTGGACACGATGAGGTCGAAGCGCTCACCCGCCACGGGCTCGAAGAGGCTTCCAGCCCGCAGGTCCCATCGCATGCCGTTGAGCCGCGCGGTCGCCGCGGCGAGCGCCAGCGCCCGTTCGTTGGTGTCGGTGGCGACGATCTGCTCGCAGTGCCCCGACAGGTGCAGAGCCTGGATGCCACTTCCGGTGCCGACGTCCAAGGCGCGCCCGACCGGCGAGCGCACCACCGCGTGAGCCAGCGTGACGGAAGCCCCGCCGATGCCGAGGACGTGGTCGTGGTGCACGGGCCCGGGATGCATCGCGGCGTCCTGATCGGAGACCACCAGGAAGTCGCGCACGCCGTCGCCGTGCGGGCGGATGTCCAGCGCCGCCCGCAGCGACCCGTCGTCGAGTCGTACGACGACACCGTTGTCGATCAGGGCGTCGACGCCGACCGTCGGCATGGCGACCGCGACGCGTTCCGGTGACTCCCCGGCGCCCAGCAGGAAGAGCCGCACCAGAATCGCGAGGCGTTCGTCATCGGCGCCAGCCCGGTCGGTGACGCGCAACGCCGACCACCACAGCCCACGGCTGAAGGCCGCGTTGGCGTCGGCGCCGAGCAGGTTGGTGACACCGTCGGTGGAGTAGTCCGCGCTGCGCAGATCGGCGGCCAGCGCGTCGACGACGCTGGTCGCGTGAAGCGGATGGTTCACAACAGGGTTCCCTGCTCGGCGCGCGGCTCGGCAGGTTCGATCAGCTCTGGCCCGTTGTTGCGAATGCTGTTGACCAGCCGCGACACCTCCCGTACCGCGATGCGGTCGAGATCACCGTGACCGCGCAACAGGCCGTCGTCCATCGGAGCGTCGGGATCCAGCCACCGGTCCCAGTCGCATTCGCTGATGCTCAACGGCATGCGGTCGTGAATCTCGGCCAGCGGACCCGCGGACTCGGTGGTGATGATGGTGCACGTCAGCAGCGGCGCGGCGTCCTTGGCGGGTCGCCACGTCGACCACAGGCCGCCCATGAACAGCGGCTCACCGTCGGCGCCGTGCATGAAGAACGGCGTCTTCGCACCCTTCTTGCCGTCCGCCGTCTCCGCGCCAGGGCGCCATTCGTACCAGCCGTCCATCGGAATCAGGCACCGCTTGGTCTTGGCCGCGGCACGGAACGCCGCCGAGGTGGTGACCGTCTCGGCGCGCGCATTGATGAGCAGCGGCCCCTTGGTCTCGGGGCTGCCGTCGGCCTTGGCCTTCACCCACGGTGGGAGCAACCCCCACCGCATCGAGCGCAGGCGTCGGGTCGACTCGTCGTCGGGTTCGGTGTGCCGTTTGACCACCGAGCTGATCGTCGTCGTCGGTGCGACGTTGAAGTTCGGCTGCGGCGGATCCGTGGATTCGGTGGCCGCGATGGTCTCGTCGATCGCCTTGATCTTCTCGGCCAGCAGCGCCGGATCGGTCGTCACCGCGAATCGCCCACACATACGTCCCATGGTGGCAGAAGCAGCCGACAAGGCAGGATGGACGGCATGACGGAGAACGCAGGCGCGTGGCAGGCACCGTCGGTGACGATGCCGATCCATGCAACCGTCGAGGTCCCGGGCTCCAAGTCGCAGACCAACCGCGCGTTGATCCTCGCCGCGTTGGCGAGCCCCCAGGGCACCTCGACCATCGGCGGGGCGCTGCGCAGCCGTGACACCGACCTGATGATCGGCGCACTACGGACCCTGGGACTGACGCTCGACGGGGCGGGCACCGACCTGCGCGTGAGCGGGTCCATCTCCCCCGTCGCCGACGCCACCGTCGACTGCGGACTCGCCGGCACCGTCCTGCGGTTCGTGCCGCCGGTCGCGGCGCTCGGCGGCGAAGTCGTCACCTTCGACGGCGACGAGCAAGCACGGAAGCGCCCGATCGCTCCCCTGCTCGACGGCCTGCGTGGCCTCGGCGTCCGTCTCGAGGGCGACGCCATGCCGTTCCGGGTCCGCGGCGAGGGCTCCGTGGCCGGGGGCACCGTGCACATCGACGCTTCGGCGTCGTCGCAATTCGTGTCCGGCCTGCTGCTGTCGGGAGCGACGTTCCGCGACGGGCTGACCGTCGTGCACACCGGCGAGTCGGTGCCGTCGGCCCCGCACGTGGCGATGACGGTGACGATGCTGCGCCAGGCGGGCGTGTCGGTGAACGACTCGACGCCCAACCGCTGGGCGGTCGCACCGGGTCCCGTCGCCGCCCGGCACTGGGACGTCGAACCCGATCTGTCGAATGCGGTGCCGTTCCTGGCCGCCGCCGCCGTAACCGCAGGTACGGTCCGCATCATCGGCTGGCCCCAGGTCAGCGTCCAACCCTCGTCGAGCATCCTCGAGCTGCTGGGCAAGACGGGATCGTCGGTCCTGCACGGAGATTCGCACCTGGAGGTCAAGGGCTCCGTCGACGGCTACCCCGGGTTCGACGTCGACCTGCACGACGTCGGCGAACTCGCCCCGGCGTTCGCGGCCCTGGCGAGCCTGGCCGAAGTCGGCTCGGTGTCGCACCTCACCGGGATCGCCCACCTGCGCGGTCACGAGACCGACCGACTGGCGGCCCTGACCGCCGAGATCAACGGCCTCGGCGGCCGGTGTGAGGAAACCGAGGACGGCCTGACCATCACCGCCGCGCCGATGCACGGCGGCGTGTGGCACTCCTACGCCGATCACCGAATGGCGACCGCCGGCGCCGTCGTCGGCTTGAGGGTGCCGGGCGTCGAGGTCGAGGACATCGCCACCACCGCCAAGACGCTGCCCGACTTTCCCGGGATGTGGGCCGACATGCTGGCCGGACAGGTACTCGAAACCCGTTGAGAGCGCGGCACTCTTGAACGAGAACGACTGGGACGAATCCGACGTCCGGATCCGCCCCGGCCGTGGGTCGCGGCCGCGGACCAAGACCCGGCCCGAACACCTCGACGCGCGCGCGGCGATGGTCGTCACCGTCGACCGGGGCCGGTGGGGGTGCGCGCTGGGCGGGGATCCCAACCACGTCGTCACCGCGATGCGGGCCCGGGAGCTCGGCCGCACGCCGATCGTGGTGGGTGACGAGGTCGACGTCGTCGGCGACCTGTCGGGGCAAGCCGACACCCTGGCCCGGATCGTCCGGCGCGGGGAACGGCGAACTGTGTTGCGCCGCACCGCAGACGACACCGACCCGACCGAACGCGTGCTGGTCGCCAACGCCGACCAGCTTTTGATGGTGGTCGCCCTGGCCGACCCGCCGCCGCGCACCGGGTTCGTCGAGCGGTCGTTGATCGCCGCC
This sequence comes from Mycobacterium yunnanensis, assembly GCF_025823185.1. Taxonomy (GTDB): domain Bacteria; phylum Actinomycetota; class Actinomycetes; order Mycobacteriales; family Mycobacteriaceae; genus Mycobacterium; species Mycobacterium yunnanensis. The sequence continues at coordinate 1,265,105 of NZ_JACKVK010000008.1, read as the reverse complement.
TACGTCGGCGGGCTCGAACCCATCCTCTGCTTGACCAAGACCGACCTGGCCCCAGCCGAGCCGTTCGCGGCGCAATTCGCCGGACTGGACCTGACCGTCGTGACCGCGGGCCGCGACGACGACCTCGCCGTGGTCGACGATCTCCTGGTCGGCAAGTTGACCGTGCTGGTGGGTCACTCCGGCGTCGGCAAGTCCACGATGGTCAACCGGCTGGTGCCCGAGGCCCGTCGAGCGGTCGGGGTGGTCTCCGGCGTCGGCAAGGGCAGGCACACCTCGACCCAGTCGGTGGCGTTGCCCCTGCAGGATGAGGGGTGGGTCGTCGACACCCCCGGCATTCGGTCCTTCGGGCTGGCCCACATCGCTCCTGCCGACGTGATGCTGGCCTTTTCCGACCTCGCCGAGGCCATCGAGAGGTGTCCGCGCGGCTGTGGCCACATGGGACCGCCGGCGGACCCGGACTGCGCGCTCGACGAGCTGACCGGGCACGCCGCCGACCGCGTCGCGGCCACGCGGCGACTGCTGGCCGCGATGGCCGCCGACTAACTGCCCCGCCCGAGAGGAGACGGACATGACTACGGTCCCCGAGATCACCCTCGGCGGCGACGTGCGGATACCCCAGCTCGGATTCGGCGTCTACAAGGTCGCCCCCGAGGAGACCGCCGCCGCGGTGCGGACGGCCCTCGACGTCGGCTACCGCCATCTCGACACCGCGGCGATGTACCACAACGAGCACGGTGTTGGCCAGGGCATCCGCGACGCGGGCGTCGACCGTCGCGACGTCTTCGTCACCAGCAAGCTGGACAACGGATTCCACGAACCCGACGCTGCGCGAAGGGCTTTCGAGGACACCCTCACGGCGATCGGGTCGGACTACGTCGACCTCTTCTTGATTCACTGGCCACTGCCGACGCGTTACGGCGGGGACTTCGTCTCCACCTGGCGGACCCTCGAAGAGTTCGCCGCCGACGGCCGAGCCCGCAGCATCGGCGTGTCGAACTTTCAGATCCCGCATTTGGAGCGCCTTGCCGCCGAGACCGACACCGTGCCCGCCGTCAACCAGGTCGAGGCTCACCCCTACTTCACCAACGCCGCGGTCCGGGACTACTGCAAGCGGCACGGGATCGCATTCGAAGCCTGGTCGCCGCTGGCGCGCGGCACGCTCCTCGACGACCCGGTGATTCGACGGGTGGCCACGTCGACCGGCAGGTCGCCAGCCCAGGTGGTCCTTCGCTGGCATCTCCAACGAGGAGACATCGTGTTTCCGAAGTCGGTGTCCCCGATCCGCATCGCGCAGAACTTCGCGGTGTTCGACTTCGACCTGAGCGACGAGCAGGTCGCCGCCGTCGACCTGTTGGACCGTGGCCCCGCCGGTCGGGTGGGTTCCAACCCCGACACCTTCGACGTCATCTCCAGGTGAGACGGACTCCGAGCCCGGTTTGCGTGCCGGTCGAAACGGGCACGCACACAGGGGCAAATCGCCAAAGGAGGCCTAGTACATGACCAACGTACCGACGATCGAACTCAGCACCGGCGCGCACATTCCGCAGCTCGGATTCGGCGTGTTTCAGATAGATCCGGACGAGACCGCAGGTGCGGTGAAGACCGCTCTGGACATCGGCTACCGGCACATCGACACCGCCGAGATGTACCAGAACGAGGCCGGTGTCGGCCAGGGCGTCCGCGATTCGGGACTCGACCGCGCAGACGTCTTCGTCACCAGCAAGCTCAACAACGGATTTCACGAACCCGACGCCGCCCGCAAGGCGTTCGACGAGACCCTGAGCAAACTCGGCTTCGACTACGTCGACCTCTTCCTGATCCACTGGCCGCTGCCGACGCTCTACAACGGCGACTTCATGTCGACGTGGCGGGTGCTCGAGGAGTTCCGGCGCGACGGCCGGGCCCGCAGCATCGGGGTGTCGAACTTCCAGACGCATCACCTCGAGCGCTTGGCCAATGAGACCGACACGGTCCCCGCGGTCAACCAGATCGAGGTCCACCCGTACTTCACCAACGAAGAGGTCCGGGCCTATTGCGCCGAACACGACATCGCCGTGGAAGCCTGGTCCCCCATCGCTCAGGGCAAGGTGCTCGACGATTCCGTCGTGACGAGGATTGCCGAGGCGGCGGGCAAGACCCCGGCGCAGGTCGTGCTGCGCTGGCACATCCAGCGTGGTGACATCGTCTTCCCGAAGTCGGTGACGCCCAAGCGGATTGAAGAGAACTTCGAGATCTTCGACTTCGAACTCAGCGATCACGACGTCGACGAATTGACCGGTCTCGACAAGGGTGAGGAAGGGCGTACCGGACCCAACCCGGACACGTTCGACTACATCCCCGACTAAGCCGCGACACGAAAAACGGCGGGGAGATTGCGCATCGCAATCTCCCCGCCGTTTTCGTCGATCCTAGGCGTCGACCTTGGCGCGGCGTCTCGCTCGCACCGCGGCGATCGCCGACTTCAGCCCGCGACGCTCGCTGGGCTCGAGCTCGGCGAACATCCGCTCGCTGCGGGTCTCGGGCGCGTCGTCAGCGGTGTCGCGCAGGAACTTGTCCGGCAGCGACAACTTGGCGATGGTGCGCCACGTCTTTCCGTACTGCACCGCGAAATTGCCCGTCGTGTACGGCAAGTCGTACTTCTCGCAGATCTGCCGGACGCGGACGCTGATTTCGTGCAACCGGTTGCTGGGCAGGTCCGGGTACAGGTGATGCTCGATCTGGTGGCACAGGTTGCCGCTCATGAATCGCAGCGTGGGCCCTGCCTCGAAGTTCGCGCTGCCCAACATCTGTCGCAGGTACCACTGACCGCGGCTCTCGCCCACCATGTCGGTCTTGGTGAACTTCTCCGCGCCGTCGGGGAAGTGGCCGCAGAAGATGACGGCGTTGGCCCAGACGTTGCGGATGACGTTGGCCACCGCATTGGCCTTCAGGGTCGACGTGTAGGTCGCGCCAGGCGAAAGGGACGTCAGCGCCGGGTAGGCGACGTAGTCCTTGATCAGCTGGTGGCCGGCCTTGACGCCAAACTCCTTGACCCGCTTCAGCGTTGCCGCACGGTCGTCGCGGCCCTTGGAGATCTTGCCGAGTTCTAGGTGCTGCAGTCCGACGCCCCATTCGAACCCGATGGCCAACAACGTGTTGAACAACAGGTTGCCGTAGAGGTTGAACGGGGTCCACTTGGCGTCGCGGGTGACGCGGATGACGCCGTAGCCGACGTCGTCGTCCATCCCGAGGATGTTCGTGTACTTGTGGTGCATGAAGTTGTGGGTGAAGCGCCAGTGCTTGGACGCCCCGCTCATGTCCCACTCCCACGTCGAGGAGTGAATTTCGGGATCGTTCATCCAATCCCATTGGCCGTGCATGACGTTGTGGCCGATCTCCATGTTCTCGATGATCTTGGCCACGCCGAGAGTCGCGGTGCCCGCCCACCACGCCGAGCGCCGTGAGCTGGCGGCCAGCATGACGCGGCCGGCCACCTCGAGGGCGCGCTGCGCCGCAATGGTGCGGCGGATGTAGCGAGAGTCGCGTTCCCCGCGGGAGTCTTCGATGTCCTGTCGGATCGCGTCGAGTTCGTTGCCGAGATTCTCGATGTCCGCTTCGGTCAGGTGCGTGAATGCCGGTACGTCGGTTACTGCCATCGTTCAGCCTCCTGTCAACTGCCTACGTTAGCGTAACCTACGATTCCGTAGGTTACTAGCCAGTAAAGGTCACACGTCCAGGACACAATCGCCAGACGCTGCGGAAACGCAGGTCTGCACGCGACTACCCGGTTCGTGCTCGACACCCGTGCGCAGGTCCCTGACGTGACCGTCGACCAGTCCGACGACACACGATTGGCAGATGCCCATCCGGCACCCGAACGGCATCCGGATGCCCGCGTCCTCCCCCGCGTCCATCAGCGAGGTGGCGGCGTCGACGTCGACGGTCTTGCCGCTGCGCTCGAAGGTGACCGTGCCACCCGTCCCCCGCGTCGGCGCACGGGTTGCGGCGAACCTCTCCAGGTGCAGGCGGTCCTGAATGCGCTCCGAGGACCACAGTCGGTGCGCGTCGTCGAGCATGCTCTCGGGACCACACGCCCACGTGTCCCGGTCGCGCCAGTCCGGTACGACCTCGGAGAGCTGGGCGAGGTCCAGCCTGCCCTGCGTGCGGGTCGGACGCACGATCAGCCGATACCCGTCGTGAGCGTCGTGCAGGCGGGCCAGTTCGGCGGCGAACATCACGTCGGACTCGGTGGGGGCCGAGTGCACGTGCACCACGTGACCCGTGCCGCCGATTCCGTTGCGCCTCGCGAGGGTCCGCAGCATCGACATCACCGGCGTGATCCCCGATCCGGCGGTGAGGAACAACACCGACGCAGGCGCCGGGTCCGGTATGACGAAGTTGCCCTGCGGTGCGGCCAGCCGCACGATCGTGCCGGGCGTGACACCGTCCACCAGATGCGCGGACAGGAATCCCTCGGGCATCGCCTTGACCGTGATGGTGATCAGACGGTCACGGGTGACCGGTGTCGAGGTCAGCGAGTAGGACCGCCACCGCCACCGGCCGTTCATCAACACCCCGATGCCGACGTACTGCCCGGGTTGATAGTCGAAGTGAAAACCCCAGCCCGGCTTGATGACCAGGGTTGCCGAGTCGACCGTCTCGCGCCGCACCTCGACCACCCGGCCGCGCAGCTCGCGCGCCGACCACAGCGGGTTGGCCAGCTTGAGGTAGTCGTCGGGCAGCAGCGGCGTGGTGATGCGCCCGACTACCGATCGCAGGGCCTGCAACCCGGGATGCTTGTTGGCGCCCTTGAGATTTGGGCGGATGGTGTCGGCCACGTTAGCAGCGATCTTGATCTCGTTCTTGGCCATGACGGCTCCTGCTCAGCTATCCCCGAATGTCCGCGAATCGGCTCTCGGCCGGCAACCTACGGTACCGTAACTTCCGGCGTGGCAGCCAGGCCTCACAGCAGCTCGAGCAGAAACGGGAGCTCCTGGGTGGCATACCAGGCGAGGTCGTGGTCCTGGGCGTCGCCGACGGTCAACTCCGCGTCCTCGTCACCGAAGTCCGCCAGGTCGACCACGGCCATCGCCGCCTTCACCGCGGGCTCGGCCGCGGCGTTGTCGATGTAGGCCGCGACGACGTCGCCGACTGCCACCGGCCCCGCCAGCCGGACGACCGCGTCGTCGAGGTCCGGCCGAATCGTCGCGCCCTCGACGTCGGCGACCAGTACCGCCCGCCGCAACGGCAACCCCTCGGTGTCGTCTCCCGGGTCGCCTCCGGACGCTTCCTCGGCCGCCAACAACCGCAGCGACGCCAGCGCCGCCTCCCGCAACGCCACCTCGGCGAGTTCGTCATCGTCACCCTCGGCGTAGGACTCCCGCAGCGTCGGGGTCACGGCGAACGCCGTCCCGCTCAAGGCGTGCATCGACTGATCGGCGACGAGCCGCTGGAGCATGGCCAGGGTCGCCGGTATGTAGACACGCACCAAGGCAGACTAGCGGCCCGTCTATTGCGCTGCCTCCAGCAGTTCGTCGAGGGACTCCCGCAGCAGCGTGGGCAGCATGTCGACGTCGCTCATCGCGTCGCGGTCGGCGTTGACGCCGAAGTAGAGCATGCCGTTGTAGGAGGTCACCCCGATGGCGAGGACCTGCTTGTTCAGTAGCGGCGGCACCGAGTAGGTCTCCAGCAGCTTGGTGCCCGCCAGGTACATCTGCTTCTGCGCGCCGGGCACGTTGGTGATCAGCAGGTTGAACTGACGAGCAGAGAAGCTGGTGGCGACCCGAGTTCCCATGGCGTGCAACGTCGGTGGCGCGAAGCCGGACAGCGTGACGATGGTCCGCGCGTCGACCAGGCTCGCCGCGGTGGAGTGCGACTCGGTGGCGTGGGCGATCTGGGACAACCTGACCACCGCGTTGCCTTCACCGGTGGGCAGGTCGACCAGGAACGGCGACACCTCGCGGATCGCCTGCCCCGGGCCCTCCGCGTCCAACTCTGCCTCCGGGTACACCGACATGGGCACCATCGCCCGAATCGTCGACGTCGTCGTCACCGGCTCGCCGCGCGACAGCAGCCAGTTGCGCAACGCCCCGGCCACCACCGCGAGGACGACGTCGTTGACGTCGCAGTCGTAGCGGGCACGCAGCTTGCGGTAGTCGTCGAGTTGATGGCTAGCCACCGTGAACCGACGGTTGCGCGACACGGTGGTGTTGAGGGGACTGCTCGGCGCGGTGCCGCGGGCGAGCGTGCGGGCGACGACGGCGAATCTGCGGCCCGCCTCGGCCAGCGCGCCCGTGCTGGTGACGGTTTCCAGGACCGCCGACCGCATCGCCTCCAACTGGGTGCCCGGCCGGGCGACGAACTCGCCGACGGCGCCGAGCGCCAACCGGGCGTCGCTCGGTTCGCGCGCCGGGATCCAGATGTCCTCGCCGAATTCCGGTGCCTTCTGCGTGCGGTCGGCGATGACGTGGCCGATCTCCAGCGCCGTCATTCCGTTCACCAGGGCCTGATGCGACTTGGTGTAGATCGCGAGGCGGTTCTTGGTCAGCCCCTCGACGAGGTACATCTCCCAGAGCGGCCGCGACTTGTCCAACGGGCGGGAACCCAGTCGCGCGACCAGATCGTGCAGCTGCGCGTCGCTCCCCGGGGACGGCAGCGCCGACCGGCGGATGTGATAGGTGATGTCGAAGTCGCCGTCGTCGATCCACACCGGGCGGGCCAGCCCACCGACGACCTCGCGCACCTTCTGCCGGTACCGGGGGATCTGCGGCAGGCGCCGCTCGACCGTCTCGAGAAGAGTCTCGTAGCTCAGCCCGTTGCGGGGCTTTCGCAGGATCGACAGCGATCCCACGTACATGGGTGTCGAGGTGTTCTCGAGGTGGTAGAAGGACGCGTCGGCGGCCGACAACCTCGTCACCATCGCCGCCCACTTCCACTCGTCACGCGCCCGACCCCGTCACGCTATCCGGCCCAGCCCATCCGCCGCATGACGGGTGCGTTCGGGTGTCCCCGGGCCATGGGATCATGAATCGTCTGCGCCTCTCCAGCAGATGTCGTCCATTCGCCTCGACCGCTGGAGAGCAGCCGTGACCGCATCCCCTCTGCCGACCCGTCGCACCTCGTTCACCACGCCGGTCGTGGACTACGAGCCCCCGCCGATCGTCGTCTGCCCGGCGCCGACCTCGGCGGCCCTGCACCGACACGCCACCAAAGCCTTGCGATCGGTGCCCAACGTCCCCGAAGCCGGGGAGTTGCCCGTGCCGCAGGTCGCCGCCGCCTTCGCCGAGACGGCCATTCGCCGCGTGTTGGAGGTCTCGGATCGGCGCCGGCCGGTGGCCCAACTGCGGCCGCTGCTCGCACCGTCGCTGTTCGACGCGGTGGCGGCGTTCACCGCCGCCGGGTCCCGCGAGGGCGCGGCCGTCCTGCGACGGGTGCGGCTGCGGTCGGTGCACGTGCTCGACGGCGACGACGCCGCTGCCGAGGTCTTCGCCAGCTACTCGCGGGGCCGTCGGGTGCGCGCCATTGCCGGCCGGGTCGAATTCGTCAAGGGGCGGTGGGTGATGGTGGCGCTGCAGGTCGGCTAACTAACCCCGGCGAGCCTTTGGCGGGCCGCCCCGAGTCTGCCGACGCGCAGCTTCCCGTCGTTCCCGGCGAGAGCCACCGGTGGGAGCCGCGTGCCTGCCGCCGCCACCCTCGCGCTGCACCTCGGTCGAACCGTCCTCGGCCGGTCCGGAGAACGTCATCGGACGCGCCTTCTCTTCGTCGATTCCCTTGACGCGCAACGACGCCGGGGCCGGGGCCGGCTCGGGCACGACCTCGTCGGAGCCGGCATCGGGGGCCGAGTCGACCTGACGCGCCTTCGCCGCGGCGGCGGCATCGGCGGCGAACTGCGCCAGGTTCGGCGGCGCCGCGGTGGCTCCCACCTGCGCGGCGGGCGGCTGGGCGGCCTGCACCTGCGCGTTGAACAGCAGGCCGACTGACTCCTCCTTGAGGCCGTCGAGCATGCCCATGAACATGTCGTAGCCTTCGCGCTGGTACTCGACGAGCGGGTCGCGCTGCGCCATGGCGCGCAGACCGATGCCCTCCTTGAGGTAGTCCATCTCGTAGAGATGCTCACGCCACTTCCGGTCGATCGTGGTGAGCAGCACGCTTCGCTCGAGCTGGCGCATGGCACCCTCGCCGCCGATGGCCGTCAACTCGGCCTCCCGCGCCGCATACGCCCGTCGGGCGTCCTCGAGGAGCGCCTCGCGCAGTTCGTCGCTCGTCAGCTCCCCGGGCTCCCCGATCGCGTCGGAGTCGACGAGGTCGTGGTAGTCGATTCCCACCGGGTACAGCAGCTTGAGCGCGTCCCACAGCGCGCCGAGGTCCCAATCCTCCGCGTAGCCCTCCGACGTCGCACCGTTGACGTAGGCGGTCACGACGTCCTCGACCATCTGCTTGGCCTGCTCCTGAACGCTCTCACCCTCGAGGATCAACCGGCGCTCGGCGTAGACGACCTTGCGCTGCTGGTTCATCACCTCGTCGTACTTGAGGACGTTCTTGCGGACCTCGAAGTTCTGCTGCTCCACCTGCGTCTGCGCGCTCTTGATGGCCCGCGAGACCATCTTGGCCTCGATGGGCACGTCCTCGGGCAGGTTGAGGCGGGTCAGCAGCCACTCGAGCGTCGCGCCGTTGAAGCGGCGCATCAGCTCGTCGCCGAGCGAGAGGTAGAACCGCGACTCGCCCGGATCGCCCTGGCGGCCAGACCGGCCTCGCAGCTGGTTGTCGATGCGGCGGGACTCGTGACGCTCGGTGCCCAGCACGTACAGGCCGCCGACGTCGCGAACCTCCTTGGCCTCCGCCTCGGCCTCCGCCTTCACCTGGGCGAGCACCCCGTCCCACGCGGCTTCGTACTCATCCGGCGTCTCCACCGGATCGAGGCCGCGTCCGCGGAGACGCTTGTCGGCCAAGAAGTCGACGTTGCCGCCGAGGACGATGTCGGTACCGCGGCCGGCCATGTTGGTCGCGACGGTGATGGCGTTGCGCCGCCCCGCCTCGGCGATGATGTTCGCCTCCTGCTCGTGGAACTTCGCGTTCAAGACGTTGTGAGGGATGCGGCGCTTGGTGAACTGCTTGGACAGATACTCCGACCGCTCGACGCTGGTCGTGCCGATGAGGACCGGCTGCCCCTTCTCGAATCGCTCCGACACGTCGTCGACGACGGCGATGTACTTGGCCTCTTCGGTCTTGTAGATCAAGTCGGACTGGTCGGTGCGGATCATCTCGCGGTTGGTCGGAATGGGCACCACGCCCAGGCCGTAGATCTCGTGCAGCTCGGCCGCCTCGGTCTGGGCGGTACCGGTCATACCGGACAACTTGTCGTACAGGCGGAAGTAGTTCTGGAGTGTGATCGTGGCCAGCGTCTGGTTCTCGGCCTTGATCTCGACGTGCTCCTTGGCCTCGATGGCCTGGTGCATGCCCTCGTTGTACCGGCGCCCGACCAGCACGCGACCGGTGAATTCGTCGACGATGATGACCTCGCCGTCGCGGACGATGTAGTCCTTGTCGCGCTGGAACAGCTCCTTGGCCTTGAGGCAGTTGTTCAGATAGCTGACCAGGGGCGAATTGGCGGCCTCGTAGAGGTTCTCGATACCCAGCTGATCCTCGACGAACTCGACGCCGATCTCGTGCACGCCGACGGTGCGCTTGCGGATGTCCACCTCGTAGTGGACGTCCTTCTCCATCAGCGGAGCCAGTCGGGCGAACTCGACGTACCAGTTCGACGCGCCGTCGGCGGGGCCGGAGATGATCAGCGGTGTCCGCGCCTCGTCGATCAGGATCGAGTCGACCTCGTCGACCACGGCGAAGTTGTGGCCGCGCTGGACCATGTCGTCGACGGTGTGCGCCATGTTGTCGCGCAGGTAGTCGAAGCCGAACTCGTTGTTGGTGCCGTAGGTGATGTCGGCGGCGTAGGCCACGCGACGCTCGTCGGGCGTCATCTGCCCGAGGATCACGCCGACCTCGAGGCCGAGGAAGCGGTGAACGCGGCCCATCCACTCGCTGTCGCGCTTGGCCAGGTAGTCGTTGACCGTGACCACGTGCACGCCGTTGCCCGAGAGCGCGTTCAGGTAGGCGGGCAGCACGCAGGTCAGGGTCTTGCCCTCACCGGTCTTCATCTCCGCGACGTTGCCAAAGTGCAGTGCGGCGCCACCCATGATCTGGACGTCGAACGGCCGCTGGTTCAGCACCCGCCAGGCGGCCTCGCGGGCGACGGCGAACGCCTCGGGCATGATGTCGTCGAGCGTCTCACCACCGGCGACGCGCTTCTTGAACTCTTCGGTCTTGGCGCGCAGTTCGTCGTCGGAGAGCTTCTCCACGTCGTCGGACAGGGAGTTGACATAGTCAGCGACCCTCTTGAGGCGCTTGACCATGCGGCCTTCACCGAGACGGAGCAACTTCGACAGCACGCTAATTTCCCCTAAGCCTGGATGGGGCCTCGATGGGCCTCGAATCGCTTCAAACGAGTTCCATCGTAGGTGACAGGCCGGGCCGAACAGCCGACGCGCCGCACGGGGCGGTCGCGCCGGCTGCGTGCCGCCCGGCGACTAGGACAGGCGGATGAGTCCGTAGTCGTAGGCGTGGCGGCGGTAGACGACGGTCGGCTTGTCGCTTTCCTGGTCGTGGAACAGGAAGAAGTCGTGGCCGACGAGCTCCATCTCGTAGAGGGCGTCGTCACAGGTCATGGGCGTGGCGGTGTGTTCCTTGGTGCGGACGATTCGGCCGGGTTCGTGCTCGTCGACGGCCGGGGTCTCCTCCTCGGCGGGTGCGGACACCGGCTCCACGAGGTGGTTGAGGGCTGTCGCCTCGGCGAGCGACAGGGGCGTCTTGTCGCCGTAGTGAATCTTGCGGCGGTCCTTGCTGCGGCGGAGGCGGTTCTCGAGTTTGCTCACGGCCGATTCCAGCGCCGCGTAGAAGCTGTCGGCGCAGGCCTCGCCGCGCGCAACGGGTCCGCGGCCCCTGGCCGTGATCTCGACGTGTTGGCAGTTCTTGCGCTGCCGGCGATTGCGTTCGTGGTCGAGTTCGACGTCGAACAGGTAGATGCTGCGGTCGAAGCGCTCGAGGCGCGCCAGCTTTTCGGCGACGTACAAGCGGAAGTGGTCGGGAACCTCGACGTTGCGTCCCTTGACGACGACCTCGGCGCGAGGGCCGTCGTGCGACTCCTCCTCGGCGCCCACCATCGTTGATTGGTTGGTGTCCACGGATTGTATTGACATACTTGGCAACTCGCTTCCTCTTCGGCGGCGCACGCGCGATGGCGTGCCGGCATGTAACGGGAGCGCGCCGAGAGAAGCCCGAAAGAAGTCCGCCCGCGGCGCAAGGTGTCGAGTGCTCACCTCCTCGCTTTTGGGGCGATGGCGCCGTTGGTTCTGGACGCCGCCGTGAATAGTTCACGGGTGGTTGGCCCCGACGGTAGTCCGTGTTCACCCTCCTGTGCCACTTATTCGGCACTCGTGTTTTCCGATCTTCACCTGGGAATGACCTGGCGGTAATCGTGCGCAGCTGAATCAGGCGTGCGCCACGGCGAGGACGCCGGCAACTCGCACTCCGGCGGTTTGCAGGACGCGGACCGACTCACATGCCGTGGCACCCGTCGTCACGACGTCGTCGAGCACGAGAACTTCGTTGCTCACGTCGGCGCAGACCCGCACCCGACCCTCGATGTTTCGCTGTCGTTGCCCGGCCGACAGCCCGACCGAGTCGCGCGTGAAGGCCCGCATCCGCAGGGCCGCGACGACGGTGGTTCCGGGGACGGCGGCGGCGCGCGCAACGGCCGTCACGGGGTCACCGCCCCGCCGGCGCGCTGCCGACCGTCGGGTGGGTGCCGGGACCAGAGTCAGCGGAGCCTCGACGACGCCCCAGGCGAGCAGGCGGGCCACTCCGTCGCCGACGGCCGCGCCCAGCGGCGCGACCAGGTCGGTGCGGCCGTGCTCCTTCATCGCGATGATCGCCGCCCGGCGGGAGCCGGCATACCGGCCGAGCGAGAAGACCGGAACACCCGGGTCGAGGCGCGGGGTGACGACGACGGGCTCGTCGGTGTGGACCGCGAGGGCCTGGGCACAGGTTGGGCACCACCGCGTCCCCGGCGCGCCGCAGCCGCCGCACTCCAGCGGGAGGACGAGGTCGAGCAGCATGGGGTGAGTGTGGCCGGTGGGTCCGACAGGGCCGGCGCCGCTCGCCGAGCGTGGACTTGTCGTCGCTTTCTTGGCCAATCTTCGTCAAGAACTCCACACTCGCTGCGGCCACACGGCCGGTCTCGGTCCTCCACCGTCAGCGACAGCCCCGGCGGGCGGGGCTGCGGTCACGCGGGTTAGTGCGCGAAACACAAAGGGCGGCCATCGAATTACCTCACCGGACCTGCATAGTCACTGGGCGACGTGTCCAGGAGGGGAGAAAGCCACGCCAGGGTGGCGGCTCCGGATGCGGTCATGGCCAGGTCCACGCACTATTGGTTTGCCACTAGCGAGCCAAGAGTGCTGCATGGGCTGCCGGAAAGTGAGCTTCGAAGAGCGCCTTTCGCCACTCCCACCATTCTTCGGTCGGAGCGTCCAAGGACGGCGTGGTCAACCCCTCATCGAAGTCGCTGAGAAGCAACAAGTACTGCCACGACTTGGCGTCATTACGGAGTCCGAGTTCATTCGGCGCGTTGACTGGCGCGAGCATGAAGTCGACCCCTCCCTCCCTCGCCGACCAGCACACCTGGAGCTTGCAATCGTCACGCACATAGAAGAGAGCCCACGCAGGCAGCTCACCATATTCAAGCTCGCTGCTGACACCGTCCGACACAAACCCATAGCGGTCGAACACCGGTCCCATGTGAGCCTCGACTTCGAGCCATTCCTTCGTCATTTGTGATCCTTGAGCACCCACGCGTTGCCGTCTCGTACATATCCAAATCTTGCGGCGTTCTCGTTGAGGAAGTTGATCTCCATCGCAGAGAAAGTCTCCCTTCGCACTCTGGCTACCTGGTCGACATCGTTGAAGCCGTCCGGCAAGACGTATTCGATCCGCGAGACCTGGTGCTCCATCTGCATGCGCAAGAATTGCTCATTCACTTCCCAGCCCAGAATTTTGGATTGGGCAGGTGAGAGACCGTCTCCGATTGCGTCCCAAACGTCCCTACCCGTGTCGTAGTAAATGCCTCCATGGTGCCTGGCCTCCCCGATGTATCCGCCATCTTGCCCGTCGTACTTGCCGAGCACGACCCGATCCGAATCCCCTATGTGATGAGTCGCCCCCTCAGCGACCTCCCGCGCCAAGTCCTCTGTCGGTAGCCCATTCCTGAAGGCATCGTTGAGACCGGTCGCCGTGTGCACGGGATCGTGACCGCCCGAACTTGAATGATCACCGCCGTCATGCCCGCCGTGGTCGTCCCCGGACGAATCCGAGCCATGTCCAGTGTCATGCCCAGAGCCGTGCCCGGATCCCCCAGCACCGTGATCGGACCCACCCGACCCGTGACCACCACCGTCGTCACCGGAGCCGTGCCCCGAACCACTCAGGTCATGCCCGGATGCGCTTGCGCCCTCGCCCATCTCGCCGCTGTGCGCTCCGACACTGACCGGCACCTTGTCGTCCGCCCCCACAGACGACGTCACGCCACCGCCGTGATCACCCGAACCCATCGGCATCGACGATTCACGGGCCGGCGGCGGAGCCTCGTAGCCCCCTCCGGACGGCGGCCGAGGAGGCTCGTCGCCCGCGACCGGCGCGGGCTCGGACACCTGGGGTGACGCGGTAGACGGAGCATCCGAGTGCGGCGGCGCGGGTTCGGCCGCCGACGGCGAAACCGGCTCGGTCACAGGCGGTTCCGTGGACGACGGGTGCGGCGCCGGGCTCTCCACCGGCGCCCGCCCACCGGGCGCCTCGGCAGGCCCCGCGGGGACGTCCACAGGCGGGCGACCGACCGGAGCACCCTCCCCCGGCGCCGCCACGGCTGCCGACCCTTCCGGCACCTTGATGCCGTCGAGGTCCTTGGCGACGCGACCAGCCTGGGTGGCGACGCTCTCCGACGCCGCACCGGTAACGCCCTCGCGAGCCGCCCCTGCGGCCAAACGCTCCTCGGCCGAGGCAGTCCGCCCGGCGATGCCCGCACCGTCGGCCGCCGCGTCGGCCTCGCCCACCCCGGGGATGAAGAACGAGCCGACCTGGGCGACGTCGTAACCGAGCGCGCGGTATGGGTGCCCGGCCTCGACGTCCTTCCAGTCGACGACGCCCTTGACCGTGTCGAGGCTGCCCTGCGGGTCGGTGACGACCTTCTGCACCAGCAGCGCGGGATTGGTCACCACGGCCGCCGCCTCGCCAAGACCCTCCCACGTCTTCGCCGCGCCGGACGGGTCGTAGAGAAAACGCGTGGGGTCCAGCTGGCTGATGCCCTGCGCAGTCTCGGCGACGAACTTCACCGCGCCCTCGGACCCGTCGACCAGCGAGGTGAATTCGAACGCCAGCGCTCCGCCGACGTCCTTGCCGAAGACACTGGTGAACTCCTTGGTCGCCCACTTCTCGAGCGAATCGGTGGCCGAGTCCAAGGTGTTGATGCCCTGGTTGAACAGCTGCATGGAGGCATCCGCCTCCCGCTTCATGTTGTCCAGGACGGTCTTGATCTCGTGGGCGATCTTGCGGATCTCGTCGAGAGGATCGTGACCGGTGAAGATGCCGCCGATCGTCTCGAGCACCCCGGCCGGGCTGAGCTGGTGCAACAGGTTGCGGACCGCATTCTGGGTGGCCTCCACGGTGCCGGCGAACCCGTCGACTGAGGTGGCCAACTTCTGAGCCTCGGCGGCGATGGCAGTGAGGCCACCACTGATCTTGCCAAGGGCGTCGGTCATCTGACCGGCCTCGGGAATGCGTTCGGCGCCCAGGCCCGGCCCGGCGGTCTCGAACTGACCGGCCAGTCCGGTGAGCTTGCCGGCGAAGGACTTCCACTCACCGGCCGCAGCCCGCAAGTCCCCCGGATTGCCGTCCGGCCACACGTCGCCGACGAAGGACTCCACCAGCGCCCATCCCAGAGGTGCGGCGATGCCGTCTCCGAATGGCGGTGGCATCCCGGGCGCGGTGAACGGCGCAGGCGCCGGGGGCGGCGGCACCGGTGCGCTGCCACCGCCGACGGTCGACGACGCGTTGGCGTGCCCGTAGTTTGCCGCCGAGGTCCGGATGCCGAACCCCACCCGGCGGCCGGCGTTGACCGCCGATGCGGCCGCGTCCAGGATCGCCTTGCCCGCCGCGGTGTATCCCTGGGCGAACACCAATCCGGCCGCGTCGTGCCCGAACATCGCACCGGCACCGGACAATCCGGCGTCCAGCACACCCACCGCGGCGGCTGTCGCGTCGCCGTCACCGGCGACGGTGGACCCGATCGCCGCGAGGGCAGACGGATCCACCGAGATGGGTGCCGTCACCGGTTAGCCCCAGTTGCGCACGTTGGTCTGCGCCGCCCCGGAGTAGTTCTCGTGCGCTCCCTCGGCGATCTGACGCAGCCGGGCGAGCGCCTCGCGCATCTCGCGCGCCCCCTCGTCCCACCGCTGCTGCGCAGAGCGTTCCGCCTGGCCCGCGTCGCCCTGCCACGCCGTACCCAGCTGCGCCACCGACGCCGCCGCGTGGGCCAACTGCGCCTCGAGGTGACTGTCGAACTCGGCCATCCGGTCGACGACGGTCAACAGCGCCGCTGGGTCCACCTGGAACGCGCTCACAGACCACTCCCGGCCACGCGGGAGGCGCCCGACGCATCGGCCGCGTCGTAGGCATGCGCGGCCTCCTGGAGCAGACCCGACATGGCCGTCAGACCGTCGACGACCTGCTGGGCACCGGCGTGCCATTCCCGCCACACCGCGTCGTACGCCGCGGCCGCTTCACCCGACCAGCCGGGGCCGAGCTGCCCGGACACTTCGCCGTCGAGTGAGCCGAGCCCGCTGCGCACACCGTCGGCCACCGACTCCAACTCGCCGGCCACCGACGCGAGCACCGACGAGGACACATGCAGATCCGACATGGAAATCACCCCCGGTTGAGTCAACGACCACATCAGGGTAACGCGGCGCCCGGAGGGTCAAATGCACTGAATCAGAACGGTTTTGCCAGCTGATTCACAGGAAGCTGTACGGCAATGATCAGCCGGGGAGCACCGGGATCGCCCCCGCGACCATCAACGGCCGCACCTCGGCCCACATCAGGTCGTTCTCGGCGGCAGAGCCCGAAAGTTGCAGCACCCCTCGCTGATCCGCGACGTACAGCGTGGACGGGTTGGCCGCCACGGTCGACACCGGTGCCAGGAGGTTTTGGCTCGGTCCGTCGGAGTTCACGCCGTCGAGGTTGACGTAGGACACCGGATGTTGCGGGTCGGTGCGGCTGACGACGATGTCGTCACCGGTGCGCCACGACAACGACACCGCGGTGTCGCCCAGCCCGAAGCCCAGCCGTCGTGGATAGGTCAGCGCGTAGAGCCCGCCTTGGGTCTGCTCGACTCCGGCCAGGATGACCTGACCGTCGATCACCATGGCCGCGCGGGTGCCGTCGCGCGAGAGCTGCAATTCGGTGACGGGGCCGGGATACCGGGTGAACACCGCGGTCGCGTCGACCGGGATGCGTGCGGGCTGTCCCGAGGCCGCCTCCTGGATGACGCGGACGACGTTGTTGCCGTCCACCACCACCCAGATCGCGTCGTCGAGCGACCAACTCGGACGGGTCAGCGTGCGGCCGTCGATGGCCTGCGAGGAATCCCCGCCGAGCTGCCCGATCCACAGCGACGACGCCATGTCGGGCGCACCCGGCCGCAGCGTCACGACCGAGGCCACCTCTTGTCCGCTGCGCGACAGGGTCGCCGCCGTCTGCCCAGGAAGGTTTCCGAACGACCCCGCCACCCGCGGCGCCTTCTGGCCGTCGAGCGAGACCAGCGACCCGTTGATGAGGGCGTGCAGTCCCGCGGCAGCCCCGGGGTCCGCACCGGGGTCGGTAGCCGCGACGTCGGAGGAATTCCATCCCGCGGCGAAGCGGTCGTCGAGGGCAGCTCCGTCGGCGTTGATCACGTACGGCCCGTTGACACCGGCCCGGTTCAACGTCCAGATGACCTGCGCGGCAAGCAATTGCCGAGAGTGAGGGTCGGTGGTCGACAGGTTCTCCAGGTCGACGCGCGCCCCTCCGTACCCCCGTCCGACACCGGTCTTGCCGCCGTCCGCGCGCGTGACCGGCCCCCGCAACCGCAAGGGCGCGCCCAGCAGGTTGCGCACGGTGTTGACCATCTCTGGCCGCGGGCCGGCCACCAGCTTGCTCACCAGTTCCGTCGGCAGCTGGTCGGGGTCCGAGACGGCGACGTAACGCGGGTCGGGGACGACGGTCTTGCCGGTCGGGTCGACGAAGTACAGGGTGCTGCGCTTGTAGGTCGCGAGGAACTGCTGCCAGTCCAGGAAGACACCGTTGGGCAGCTTGTCGATCCGCCAGCCGCCAGGAGTCTTCACCAGCTCGATCGGCCCCGGGTCGGGCAGCGCGCCGTCGCCGGTCTCGAACACCCCCATGTCGGACAGGGAGCCGAGGATGTCGGCCTTCATCGTCACCGAAACACGTTCGGGCTGGCGCGTTTCGACGAACACCACCCGGTCGATCAGCAGGGCGCTGCCTGCGTCGTCCCAGCCGCTGGACGCGGACTCGGTGAGGAACTGACGAGCGGCCAGGTGCCGGTTGGCGGGGTCGGCCGTCGCCTTGAGGAATTCCCGCAGCAGGACGTCGGGGTCCATGTTGGGAGTCGGAGTCGGCAGGCTCGGGGGTGCTGGACGGTCCATGGTGCCGAGCGCTTGGGGCGCCGACGAACTGGGCACTCCCGCACACCCGGTCATCACCATCGCCAGAGCCAACAACCACGCGACGGCGATCAGCGCGCGTCTCACGCGCGCTCCCCTGCGGTCTCGCGGTCCCGTGCCGGCGCCGCCGACGGCTTGTCCTGTCCAATGGGCTTGAGCGGCAAGGGACTTGCCGTCACCTTGTGACCGCGCACCAACGGCAGGGTCAGCCGGAAGCAGGCACCCTTGCCCGGCTCGCCCCACGCCTCGAGCCGGCCCTGATGCAGGCGCGCGTCCTCGATGGAGATGGCCAGTCCGAGACCGGTGCCGCCGGAGCGGCGCACCCGCGAGGGGTCCGACCGCCAGAACCGGCTGAACACCAACTTCTCCTCACCGGGCCGCAGCCCGACGCCGTAGTCGCGCACCGTGACCGCAACGGTGTCCTCGTCGGCCGCCATCCGAATCCGCACCGGCTTTCGCTCGGCGTGGTCGATCGCGTTCGCGATCAGGTTGCGCAAAATGCGTTCCACCCGTCGCGAGTCGACCTCGGCGACGACCGCCTCGGTTGGCATGTCCACCACCAGTTCGACCGACGCGTCCTTGGCGAGATGACCGACGTTCTCCAGGGCGCTGCCCACCGTCAGCCGCAAATCCTCGGACTCCACGGACAACTCGGCCACGCCCGCGTCGTGGCGCGAAATCTCGAGCAGATCGCTCAGCAGCGTCTCGAAGCGGTCCAGCTCGCTGACCATCAACTCGGTGGCGCGCCGCAGCGCGGGTTCGAGGTCGTCGCTGTGGTCGTAGATGAGGTCGGCGGCCATGCGCACGGTGGTCAGCGGGGTGCGCAGCTCGTGGCTGACGTCGGAGGTGAAGCGGCGCTGCAGATTTCCGAACTCCTCGAGCTGGGTGATCTGCCGCGACAGACTTTCGGCCATGTCGTTGAACGACACCGCAAGCCGGGCCATGTCGTCTTCACCACGCACCGGCATGCGCTCGGTCAGGTGACCTTCGGCGAACCGTTCGGCGATCCGCGACGCCGACCGCACCGGCAGCACGATCTGACGAGCCACCAGTAGCGCGATGGCAGCGAGGAGTCCGAGGAGGACGATGCCACCGGTGGCCATCGTTCCGCGCACCAACGCGATGGTGCTCTCCTCGTTGTTCAGCGGAAAGATCAGGTACAGCTCGAGATTGGTGACCGACGAGGTCGTCGGACTGCCGACGATGAGTGCCGGCCCGGAGAAACCGTCGGTGTTCACCACCGCGTACTGGTAGCTGACCTGGCCGGCCTTGACGAAGTCGCGCAGGGCGGGCGGGATCTGCTGCACCGGTCCCGCCGCAGTCGCGGCCCGCGGGCCGTCACCCGGTACCACCAGCACCGCGTCGAAGGCACCGGCGAGTCCCGCGCCCGAGTCGACCTTGCGGTCGACGAGCGTGTTGCGCGCCAATTGGAGACTGCTGTCGAGCGACCGCGTTTCCTCGCCGCCGACGATTCCGCTGACGGTCGTGCTGGCTCGCTCGATCTCCTCGGTGGCCGCACGCACCTTGGATTCGAGGATGCGGTCGGTGATCTGACTGGTCAGCACGAAGCCGAGCACCATGAGGACGGCCAACGACAACCCGATGGTGAGCGTCACCACCCGCAGTTGCAGAGAGCGACGCCAGGCGAAGCCGAGCGCTCGGCCCAGCGTGCCCAGGCCGCGCAACATCGGAGCCGAGCGGCTCCGGATGCGTCGGCGCGAGCCCCAGATCACGACGACCGCCGAGCGGTCACAATCACGGTGGTCCGGCCTTGTACCCCACTCCTCGGACGGTGAGCACCACCTGCGGGTTCTCCGGATCAGTCTCGACCTTGGCGCGCAACCGCTGGACGTGCACGTTCACCAGCCGGGTGTCGGCGGGATGCCGATAGCCCCAGACCTGTTCGAGCAGCACATCTCGAGTAAACACCTGCCGTGGTTTGCGTGCCAGCGCCACCAGGAGGTCGAACTCCAGTGGGGTCAACGAGATCTGCTCGCCGCCGCGCGTCACCTTGTGGGCGGGCACGTCGATCTCGACGTCGGCGATCGACAGCATCTCGGCAGGTCCGTCGTCGTTGCGACGCAACCGGGCGCGCACGCGGGCGACGAGTTCCTTCTGCTTGAACGGCTTCATGACGTAGTCGTCGGCCCCGGATTCCAGGCCGAGCACCACGTCGACGGTGTCGGTCTTGGCCGTCAGCATGACGATGGGCACCCCGGAGTCGGCGCGCAGGACGCGGCAGACGTCGATGCCGTTCATGCCGGGCAGCATGAGATCCAGCAGCACCAGGTCCGGTCGCAGTTCACGCACTGCCGTCAGCGCTTGGCTGCCGTCACCGATGACCGCGGTGTCGAAGCCCTCGCCCCGCAGGACGATCGTGAGCATCTCGGCGAGCGACGGATCGTCATCGACGACCAGAATCCTTTGCCTCATGGTGCCCATGGTGTCACCGAAACGCGATAAACCCGGGTTACCACACCGGGTGTTTTGCGTCGGCGTCAGCCGGTCAGCGTCCGCGTGAGGTCCGAGGCGACCACGTCGGGTCCCGCGACGGCCCATGGGCCCTGCCAATTCCCGGCGGCCAACGCGGCGTAGGCGGCCCCGGTGCGACGCTGCAGACCGTCGTCGCGCTCGTAGGCGTCGCGCGTGCGGTCGGCGTCGGCGGCCTCGCGACGCACGGCACGTTCGGCGGCCAGCTCGGTCGGCACCGCCAGCAGCACCTGCCAGTCGGGGTGCGGCAGCCCGAAGCGGTCGTACTCCAGTTCGCCGACCCAGGCCACGACGCGTCCGTCGACCTCCTCGTGCAGCCGCGCCGCGCTGTAGGCGGCGTTGGACGCCACGTAGCGATCCAGGATGACGACGTCGTGCTCGTCGAGGAGGCGTTCGATCGTGGGCTTGGCGTCGGCCCTGTCGAGGGCGAACAACGTCGCCATCGCGTACACCGAGGACGCGAGATCGCCGTGGTGACCGTGCAGCGCCTCGGCCGCGAGGTCGGCGTGCACGGATTCGTGATAGCGGGGAAAGGCAAGGCGCGCGACGGTCTTGCCCGACGCCTCGAAGGACGTCTGCAGGCCGTTGGTCAGGGTGCGCTTGCCAGCCCCGTCGACGCCTTCGATCGCGATGAGCACGGCCGTCAATCCATCCCCACACGCGAGTGGCCAGTCACGGCACGCCAAATACGCTGAGGCGCGCGGTAACTGGCCACTCGTCGAGTGCTGTCTGCTAGTAGCGGTAGTGCTCCGGCTTGTACGGGCCGTCGACGTCGACGCCGATGTACTCGGCCTGCTCCTTGGTGAGCTTGGTCAGCGAGCCACCGAGTGCCTCGACGTGGATCTTGGCGACCTTCTCGTCGAGGTGCTTGGCGAGGCGGTAGACCTCGTTGTCGTACTCGTCGTTCTTGGTCCACAGCTCGATCTGCGCGATGACCTGGTTGGAGAAGCTGTTGCTCATCACGAACGACGGGTGGCCGGTCGCGTTGCCCAGGTTCAGCAGACGTCCCTCGGACAGCACGATGATCGAGTGACCGTCGGGGAAGACGAACTCGTCGACCTGCGGCTTGATGTTGATGCGACGGATGTCCTTGTCGCGCTCGAGCCGGGCCATCTCGATCTCGTCGTCGAAGTGGCCGATGTTGCCCAGGATCGCCTGGTGCTTCATCTTGCGCATGTGGTCGAGGGTGATGATGCCCTGGTTGCCGGTCGCGGTGATGACGATGTCGGCCCAGCCGATGGCTTCTTCGACGGTCTTGACCTCGAAGCCGTCCATCAGTGCTTGCAGGGCGTTGATCGGGTCGATCTCGGTGACCGCGACGCGGGCGCCCTGCGCCTTGAGCGCCTCGGCGCAGCCCTTGCCGACGTCGCCGTAGCCGCACACCAGCGCGGCCTTGCCGCCGATGAGGACGTCGGTGCCGCGGTTGATGCCGTCGATCAGCGAGTGGCGGGTGCCGTACTTGTTGTCGAACTTGCTCTTGGTGACCGAGTCGTTGACGTTGATCGCCGGGAATGCGAGCTCACCGGCAGCGGCGAACTGGTACAGGCGCAGCACGCCGGTGGTGGTCTCCTCGGTGACACCCTTGACCGACTCGGCGACCTTGGTCCACTTGGTCGAGTCGGCCTCGAGCGAACGACGCAGCAGGTTCAGGAAGACCTTGTACTCGTCGGAGTGGTCGTCGTCCTCGGGCGGCACGACGCCGGCCTTCTCGAACTGCGCGCCGCGCAGCACCAGCATGGTGGCGTCGCCACCGTCGTCGAGGATCATGTTTGCGGGCTGGTCCGGCCACGTCAGCATCTGCTCCGCAGCCCACCAGTAGTCCTCGAGGCTCTCGCCCTTCCAGGCGAAGACCGGGACGCCCTTGGGCTCCTCGACGGTGCCGTGCGGGCCGACGACGACGGCCGCGGCGGCATGGTCCTGGGTGGAGAAGATGTTGCAGCTCGCCCACCGCACTTCGGCGCCGAGCGAGACGAGGGTCTCGATCAGCACGGCGGTCTGGACGGTCATGTGCAGCGAGCCGGACACCCGGGCGCCCTTGAGCGGTGCCACGTCGGCGTATTCGCGCCGCAATGCCATCAGGCCGGGCATCTCGTGCTCGGCGAGCCGGATCTCCTTGCGGCCGAATTCGGCCAGCGACAGGTCGGCGACCTTGTAGTCGATGCCGTTGCGGACGTCGGCGGTCAGTTCTGGTGCGGTCATGTAGAGCCCCTTTGATGGTGCGTCGTACGTAATGGAGTCAATGCCTGGACGCACCCACGGGTGCGTTGGCGAACACCCCGGCCTGCGGACTCGCGGGACAGGCGCTCGTGCGATGCAACGGCCAAGGCGCTCTGACAGCCAGGAAGTGTCTCGGGAAGTCTATCGTCTCGGCGTCCGACGGAGTCCGGTGGGTGAGTACGGACCGGCGGACGGGAAGAAAATTCGGCCGTCGCGGAGTTTCCCCCCGCGACGGAAGGGACCACGAGTGAGGCAGTCCGAGACGCCGGCCGACGCCGATCTGGTGCTGGCCGCGCAGCACGGCGACACGGCCGCAGTGGGGTTGTTGTTGGCCCGGCACGAGCCGTCGATGCGGGCGGTGGCGCTCAACATCCTGGGCTTTCGGCCCGAGGCCGACGACGTGGTGCAGGATGCCGCGCTGATTGCGTTGCGGCGCCTGGGCGACCTTCGCGATCCCACGGCGGTGGGGCCGTGGCTGCGGTCGATCGTCCGCAACGGCTGCCGAATGCAGCTCCGCGCGGCCACCCCGGTGCCGGTGCCGGACATCGCCTCGGTACTGCGACCCGACGTCGAGCACGATCCCGCCGCTGTGCTGGAGCGGAACGCACACCGGGACTGGGTGTGGTCCGCCGTCGAGGAGCTGTCTCCGCCGCTGCGGCTGGTCACGATCCTGCGGTACTTCACCGCCGTCACCAGCTACGAGCAGCTGGCGCAGGTGTGCGGGATACCCGTGGGAACCGTGCGCAGTCGGCTGAGCCAGGCCCGCGGGAAGCTGCACGCGGCGTTGCTCACCACCGCCGAGCAGGCCCATGACGACGCTGCGGCCCTGGGCCGATCGCGGCGCGCCGAGGCGCAGACGATTCTGGGCGCCGCCCAGGACGGTTCCTTCGGCGCTTCGCTGGCGGCGTATTGGCACCCGGGCGTGGAGACGACGTGGCCGCACGGCATCCGCACGACGGGGTTCGACTACCTCGTGCGGGCAATGGACCACGACCTGGGCGACGGGGTGCGCCAGCGTCTGACCAACGTCGTCGCCAGTCGGGACGTGGTGATCTGGGAGGCCGATTTGCTCAGCCCGCCCGACGATCCGTTCCACTGTCCGCCGGCGGTGACGTGGGTGCAATTCCTTCGCGAGGGACGGACGAGCCACGTACGTCTATTCCACCCCATCCCCAGGCCGGTTGCGAGTTGACCTATGACACAACGGCTTTCAGAACAGCGGGAAGCCGGGATCCATCCCCAGCCGGACCCGACCGGCCGCGGTCAGGAACTGAGCCGACTGGTTGGCGTGCTGCAGCGCGGCCATACCGTCGCGGAAGAGGCGCTCGATCGGGTTCCCTCGGTAGAGGGCAGCCGACCCCGCGACCTGGTAAAGATTGACCAGAGTTCGACGGCTGACCTCGGCCGCGTGCGACATCGCCGCCCGCAGTGCGGCCCGCTGCCGCAGCGTGACCCCGTCGCCGGCACCCTGCACCTCGCCGGCGGTGTGGACGAGCAGCAGGTACGCCGCGGTGACGGCCGCCTCCGAGCGGGCGATCACCTGCTGGGTGTGCGCCGAGTCGGCGACGGTGCCTCCGGTCATGGCCGCCTTGCCGGTGACCAGGTCGACGGTCTCGTCGACGGCCCGGCGGGCGACGCCCAGGGACACCGCGGTGCATCCCGGAAACACGAGAGCCGGGATGAAGCCGCGGTACAGCGGCCGGTCGATCCGCGGCGGGACGTCGAGGGCGGCGGTCAACTCCGTCGGGACGAACACTTCCTCGGCCGTGACGTTGTGGCTGCCGGTGGCCCGCATCCCGGTGACGTCCCAGGTGTTGCGCACGGTCACCTGCTCGCGGCGGACCGCCATCAACCGGACGTCGGTCGACACGCCGACCAGGACGACCCAGTCGGCACCGTTGACGCCGCTGACGATCTTCCATTCGCCGGTTAGCCGGAATCCACCGTCGACGGGCTCCGCCTGCCCGGGCTGACCGGAGTTCGCGAGCACCGGTTCGCGGCCGCCAGCCCAGATCCGGTCCACCCCGGCCGGGGGCAGCAGCGCGCCGATGAAGCCGAAGTTCGCGTTCCACACCACCAAACCGACGGAGGCGTCGAGATAGCCGAACTGTTCGTAGGTCTGCAGCGCCGTCGGCAGCGGAGTCTCCCAGCCGCCCAGCTCGGCGGGTGTGAGCAGGCGAAACGCGCCTGCTTCGAGCAGTGCGTCCCGGAGGTCGGCGGGAATCTCGCCCTGCTGCTCGGCGCGGGCAGCGGCGGCGGTGATCGCCGGGCGCAGCGATTCGGTCAGGGTGGTCGGGTCGAGGACGGGCAGAGTTTCGGGTGTCATGCCCATCCAGATGCAGCAGCCGGCCGATTAGTTCGATCCGCCGGGATCGATCACGCCGTACCGCTCGGCGAACGGCGTCATCAAGCGGGCCAAGTCACGGGCGACGTCGTGATCCGCCTCCGGGGGCATCGACACGTAACTCATCGCAAGCCGGACGATGGCCCTGGCCAGCACACCGGCATCCTCTTCGCTGGCCCGGACCCAGCTGTGCATGAACGTCGACGTGAGTCGCTGCGAACACCTCGCGATGATGGGCGCGCTGTCGGTGGTGATGATTTGCAGCAGATCGGGCTTGGCGGCTCCGGTCAGCAGCGAGATCACCAGCGGGTCGGACGCCGATTCCGCGAAGAAGGCGCGGAACCCCTCCAGGAAGGCGGCGTAGACGTTGCCGACGTTTCCCGCGATGGCGTCGTCGACGGCGTCCACCAGCCGGTCGGCCAACCGCAACGCATAACCCTCGGCCAGGCCTTGCCGCGAGCCGAACTCGTTGTAGATGGTCTGCCGGCTGATGCCGGCCGCCTTGGCGACGTCGGACAGCGTGATCGACGACCAGTCCCGCACCAACAGCATGTCCCGCATGCCGTCGAGGATCGACCCGCGGAGCAGCACGCGCGACGCCTCGGCGTACGGCACGCGCGCCGCCGTACGCCGGTCGCTCGGACTGTTCATACGGGCGAGACTATCGGGTGCGACGACGGTCAACCCCGCGCGACCTCGACCATTTCGAAGTCCGACTTCGCGGCGCCGCAGTCGGGGCAGCTCCAGTCCTCCGGGATGTCGTCCCAGCGGGTGCCCGGTGCGATGCCGTCCTCCGGCCAGCCCTTCTCCTCGTCGTACTCGAAACCGCATTGCACGCACACGAACAACTTGTAGTTCACGTCGTCACTACCCTTCCGTTGGCTGAGGTTCGAAGTCGATCTTCTCTCGGACTGCACAGTCCGGGCAGGTCCAGTCGTCGGGGACCTGATCCCAGGGCGTGCCGGCCGGAAAGCCCTCTCGGGGCGCACCCTTGGCTTCGTCGTAGGCGAAATCGCATCCGGGGCAACGGTATACGCTCACCGGGGCTCCCCGTACTTGGCCAGCACCCTTTCGCGCACCCGCGGATGGATGTTGACCCGGCCGAGGTCGCCGTCGTAGTGGGCGAGCACCCGGTGGTCCATCACTTTGCGCCACAGCGGCGGAAAGTAGGTCAGGCCGATCATCGACGCGTACCCGCTCGGCAGGTTCGGCGCGCCGTCCATGCTGCGCAGCGTCTGATACCGCCGCGTGGGGTTGGCGTGGTGATCGCTGTGTCGCTGGAGGTGGTACAGGAAGAGGTTGGTCACCAAATGGTCTGAGTTCCAGCTGTGTTGGGGCGCGCAGCGCTCGTACCGCCCGCTAGAGGTCTTCTGCCGGAGCAGACCGTAGTGCTCGAGGTAGTTCACTGTCTCCAACAGCGCGAAGCCGAACACCGCCGAGATCACCACGTAGGGAACGAGTGCGACGCCGAAGTAGGCGATCAGCGCGCCGTAGAGCACCACCGACATCGCCCAGGCGTTGAGCACGTCGTTGGACGGGTGCCAAGGGCTGCGGTCGAGCCTGCGCATCCGTTGGGCTTCGAGTTCCCAGGAGGACCTGAGGCTGCCCCACACGCTGCGCGGCAAGAACTCCCAGAACGTCTCGCCGAACCGGGCCGACGCCGGATCCTCGGGGGTGGCGACGCGAACGTGGTGCCCGCGGTTGTGCTCGATGAAGAAGTGGCCGTAGCAGGTCTGCGCCAGGGTGATCTTGCTCAGCCAGCGTTCCAGGGTGTCCTTCTTGTGGCCGAGTTCGTGGGCGGTGTTGATTCCGACGCCACCCATCATCCCGACCGACAGGGCCAGACCGATCTTCGCCGGCCAGCCGAGGGCTCCGTCGAAGCCGAGCCACCCGAGATCCGACGCCGTGAAGAGGTAGGCGCCCAGGATGACGGTGAGGTACTGGAAGGGGATGAAGCTGTAGGTGCAGTAGCGGTAATACTTGTCGTTCTCCAGCCGCTCCATGACGGCGTCGGGCGGGTTCTCCCCGTCGGGACCGAAGCGCCAATCCAGCAGCGGCAGCACGACGTAGACCAGGATCGGGCCGATCCAGAAGGGCACCTGGGCGGCTGCGTGCCACCCGAACTGGTTCAACCCCCACACCACCGGCAGCATCACCAGCACCGCCGTGGGCACGATCAGCCCCATCAGCCACAGATACCGCTTCTTGTCGCGCCATCGGTCGACGGGCGTCGTGCCGTCTGCGGATTCCACGTGGGTCGTCATCGCGTCACCTCCATGTGAGTGCCATCACCAAGTGAAGTTGACTATAGCCACGCATTTGTCCGGCGTCTAGACACAAGAACGTATTTTGTAAAGAGCCGCTAGGGCGCCGCCTCCATTGCATCGCGGCCGGCAAGCACCGACTTGCGGCGACCGTAGGCCAGATACACCGCCACGCCGACGACCATCCACACCGCAAAGCGAATCCAGGTCAACCCGGTGAGATTCACCATCAACCACACGCATGCCAGGATCGACAGGATCGGAAGCACCGGCACCCACGGAGCCCGGAAGCCGCGATGCAGGTCCGGCCGCGTCCGGCGCAACACGATCACCCCAGCCGACACCAGCACGAACGCGAACAACGTGCCCACGTTGACCATCTCCTCGAGACGGTCGATCGGGAAGACCGACGCCGCGAGCGCGACCACCACCCCGACGAGCACCGTGATGCGCACCGGCGTCCCGTGCGGTCCGGTCTTGGCCAGCTGGCGCGGCAGCAAACCGTCCCTGGCCATCGCGAACAGCACCCGAATCTGGCCCAGCAGCAACACCATCACGACGGTGGTCAGGCCTGCCAGCGCGCCGACGGAGATCACGGTCGCCGCCCAGTCGACGCCGTTCGCGCTGAACGCCGACGCCAAGTTGGCCTGACCGTCTGGTCCCGTCTTGAGGTCGGCATAGGACACCATCCCCGAGAGCACCACCGTCACCGCGACGTAGAGCAGCGTCACGATGCCCAGCGAGTACAGGATCCCGCGCGGCACGTCGCGCTGCGGGTCCTTCGTCTCCTCGGCCGTGGTGGCGACGATGTCGAAGCCGATGAACGCAAAGAACACGATCGAGGCACCGGCCAGCAGCCCGTACCAGCCGTAGGTGCTGCCCTCGGCACCGGTCAGCAACGAGAACACCGACTGGTCCAGGCCAGAGCCGGTCTCGCCGCCGGACTCCGCGGGCGGCAGGTAGGGCGAGTAGTTGGCCGCCTTGACGTAGAACGCCCCCACCATCACGACGAGCAGTACGACGGCGACCTTGACCGCGGTGATGACGGCGCTGACGTTGGACGACAGCTTGGTCCCCCGAGCCAGGAGCAGGCAGATCACCCCGATGATGAGCAGAGCGCCCCAGTCCAGGGTGACCGGACCCAGGTCGACGGTGCCGCCGGAGAAGCCGAACACCGTCCCCAGGTACGACGACCACCCCTTCGCCACCACCGCCCCCGCCACTGCGAACTCCAAGATCAGGTCCCAGCCGATGATCCACGCCGTGAACTCGCCAAAGGTGGCGTAGGAGAACGTATATGCGCTGCCCGCAACCGGAACCGTCGACGCGAACTCGGCGTAGCACAGGGCTGCCAGCCCGCAGGTGATCGCAGCGATGACGAAGGACACCGAGATGGCCGGGCCGGTCAGGTCCCCCGCCGTGGACGCGGTGATGGTGAAGATGCCGGCGCCGATGACGACGGAGACGCCGAAGACCGTGAGATCACGCCAGGTCAGATCCTTGCGGAGCCGCGTGTCCGGCTCGTCGGTGTCCGCGATCGACTGCTCGACGGATTTGATGCGCCATCGATCCGTCATCCTTTTTCACCCTTTCCGGTCGTGCTCCCGGCAACTTACCCATTACCGTCCAGGACATGGGCGAACACGCGATAGTCGTCGGAAGCAGCCTCGCCGGACTGTGCGCCGCCAGGGTGCTGTCGGACTTCTACGACCGGGTGACGCTCTACGAGCGCGACGAGCTTCCCGATGGGCCCGCCGATCGGACGGCGGTGCCGCAGGGCAAGCACGTGCACCTGCTGATGGCCCGGGGCGCCGCGGAATTCGAACGACTCTTTCCCGGGTTGCTCGACGACATGGTGGCCGCGGGGGTTCCGAAGCTGGAGAACCGACCGGACTGCATCCACTTCGGCGCTGCGGGCCACGTCCTGGGCACCAACACGACCCTCAAACGAGAGTTCACGGCCTACGTGCCGAGCCGGCCGCACCTGGAGTGGCAGATCCGCCAACGCGCGGTGGCCATCCCCAACGTCGAGTTGGTCCCCGGCCGGGTCGCCGAACTGCTCTACGACGTCGAAAGCGAACGGGTCACCGGCGTGCTGCTCGACGTGGGTGACGAGTCGACGCCCGTGCCCGCCGACCTCGTGGTCGACGCCACCGGTCGAGGCACCCGGCTGCCGGTCTGGCTCGAGCAGTGGGGCTTCGGCCGCCCGACCGAGGACACCGTCGACGTCGGCATCGACTACGCCACGCAGCGCGTACGCATTCCCGTCGACGCGTTGCAGGAGAAGGTCGTCGTCGCCGGTGCCACTCACGATCAGCCGGTCGGCTTGGGCATGCTGCTCTACGAGGACGGGCTCTGGAGCGCCACCACGTACGGCACCGGAAAGGTGCCGCCGCCGCAGAACTTCACCGAGATCTGCGATGCCGCCGACGCCCTGCTGCCGCCGCACCTCAGCGCCGCCCTGCGGGCCGGTGAACCCGTGGGCGACATGGCGTTTCACAAGTATCCCGCCAGCCGATGGCGCCGTTACGACCTGATGGAGCGGTTCCCCGCCGGGGTCATCCCGTTCGGTGACGCGGTGGTGAGCTTCAACCCGACGTACGGCCAGGGCATGACCATGACCTCCATCCAGGCGGGCAATCTCCAGACCGTGCTGAAGTCCGGGGATCCCGACCTCGCGGGGGCCCTGTCTCGAGCCACCAAGAAGACGACGTGGCCGGTGTGGACGATGAACGCGATCGGCGACGTGGCGCTGCACAACGCCACTGCCGAGGACGCGCCCTGGTGGTACTTGACCGTCGGAAATCTCTTCGAGCAGTTCCTGGGTGCGGCCGAGACCGACCCCGACCTGGCCGAGTGGTTCCTGCGCCGGTTCAGCTTGCTCGACAGTCTCTACATGATCCCCGACGCCAAGACCCTCGGCCGGACCGTCCGCCACAACATGGGGCTGCTGGCCGTCGAGAAGTTCGGCAAGGCAAGGACGTTCGTGCGGACGAGGAGGTCTAGGAGCTCACGGCGCGATCGAGATCCGGTTCCAAGTAGATGACCGTGGCCGCGGGAACCGCGGCCCGAATCGCTGCTTCTGCGGCGTCGATGGTGTTGGCCACCGTCACCAGGTCCGTACGGGGCTCGAGCGAGATCTTCGCCCCGACCAGCATGTCGTCGGGGCCCATGTACTGAGTCCTGAGGTGAATCACCCGGTCCACGTGGGCGGTCTGCTCCAGCGCCGTCCGAATCAGGCCGTCCTCCCGCGGCGTCGCGCCCTCCCCGATGAGCGCACTGTGCATCTCGACCATCAGGACGACGGCGATCACACCCAGGAGGGCGCCGATGAACAACGTGCCCACCCCGTCCCAGACCGGATTCTCGGTGAGGATCGTCAGGCCGACGCCGGCCAGCGCGAAGGCGAGGCCGATGAGCGCGCCGGTGTCCTCCAGCAGCACCACCGGCAGCTCGGGGTTGCGCGAGCTGCGGATGAAGTGCCACCAGGTGCCGTCACCCTTGATCGGCCGCGACTCGGTCATCGCGGTGCGAAAGCTGTACCCCTCCAGACAGATTGCCACGCCAAGGATCACGACGGCCACGACCGGGGACGTCAGCTCGTGGGGGTCGACGATCTTTTCGTAGCCCTCGTACATGGCGAAAGCGGAACCCAGGGAGAACAGCACCAGCGCCACGACGAACGAATAGAAGTAGCGGCTGCGGCCGTAGCCGAACTGGTGCAACGCATCCGGCTTCTTGCCGGCCTCGCGCTGACCTAGCAGCAGCAAGCCCTGATTGGAGGTGTCGGCCACCGAGTGCACGGCCTCGGCCAGCATCGACGAGCTGCCCGTGATGAGGAAGCCGACGAACTTGGCCGCCGCGATGCCCGCATTCGCCAACAGTGCGGCGACGATCGCACGCTTGCTTCCCGACGCCGACACGTCAGATGCCGACGGTCGCGCGGAACAGCGCCGCCGGTTGCTCGGCCACCAGCCGGATGGGCCCGTCGTCGGCGGCCACCCAGGCGGCGGAACCCCGTTCGAGGGTCAGCACGCTGGATTTCGCGTGGACCCGAACCGACCCCTCGGTGCAGAACAACACCTGGGGGCCGTCGTGCCGGGACGGGGCGTCGATCTCGTGTCCGAGATCCTCACCGTCGAGCCGCAACAGTGACACGGCGAACTCCGGAGCGGGCGTGTCGTAGACGATCTCGATGCCGTCGCGTGTAGACCGCGGCCGCAGTGCCGACTCGTCGGTGGGAGTGAAGTCCAGCACGCGCAGCAATTCGGGCACGTCCACGTGCTTGGGGGTCAGGCCACCGCGCAACACGTTGTCGGAGTTGGCCATCACCTCGAAGCCCAAGCCGTGCAGGTAGGCGTGCAGGTTGCCGGCGGGCAGGAAGATCGCCTCCCCCGGTTCGAGGCTGATCCGGTTCAGCAGCAGCGCGGCCAGCACTCCGGCATCCCCGGGGTACAGCTCGCCAAGCTGCAGGGCGGTCTTGGCCTCCCTGGCGAATTGCGTTGCCCCGGAACGCAAGTATGCGACCGCACCGTCCAGTACCTGGGGCACCAGCACGTCGAGGTCGGCCTGCGGCGCGGTGATCCACGTGGTGAACAAGGCCCGTAGCCCGTTGGCGTCCGCCTGGCCGGAGAGCAGGTTGACGAACGGATCGAGGTCGGCGACCGTCAACGCCCGCAGGAGCTCCACGCTCTGGGCCACCGGACGGAACCCCGCCAGCGCCTCGAAGGGGCCCAGCGCGACGAGCAGCTCGGGCTTGTGGCTCCGGTCGCGGTAGTTGCGAGTCGGCGCCGACACCGGAATGCGGAGCCGATCCTCCCTGCTGAAGCCCTCCGCGGCTTGATCGGCGCTCGGATGGGCTTGCAGCGAGAGTGGTTCCTCCGCGGCGAGCACCTTGGCCAGGAATGGCAACGCGTCTCCGAAGCGCTGGCGCGTGGCCGCGCCCAGCTGACCGTCGGGATCGTCGGTGATGGTGTCGAGCAGTGACCGCTCGCCGCCGTCGCCGGCCAGCCACGCCGGGTCACCGGGATGAGCTCCGAGCCACAGTTCGGCCTCCGGATGCGGCGTCGGACTGTGCCGCCCGGTGAATTCGGCGATGGCAGTGTGTGATCCCCACGCGTAGGTCCGCAGCGCTCCACGAAGAAGGTCCACCGGCTAACCCCGGGCCAATCGCAGATACACCGCGGCCATCTCGAAGCGCACGGCGAGCACGGCGAGTTGCTGCTCGCGCCGACCCGTGGGCCGCGGCAGTGCGCCGTCGGGCACGTCGTCGGCGCTCAGCACGTCGACGTCGTCGTAACCACTCAGCGAGGCCACCATCACGGGCCGCTCCTCGTCGGTCGCGAACACGATGGCCCGGACCCGGCGACCGAGCGGGCCGTCGATTTCGTCGTCGTGAAAGATCGACGACTCATAGGTGGTGGCGCCGTTGGTCAACCCTCGGCGAAGGGCCGCCATGGCGTCGGCCAGTCCCACCGCGGCCGCCGGTTGCTGGGCGACGCGAAGCAACGTCGAGCCCGCGTGCCGCGCGAGCGCCACGGTGGCCGATGTTCCGCCGGCCAGGACGACGTCGCGGTCGGTCATCCGCTCGGCGAGCGACTTGGCCGGGTTGGTGAAGACGTCACGGCTTGCGCTGTTGCGCAACGTCTCCGCGTCCAGCGCGTCGGCCAGCTCGGAGAGGTTCACACTCATCCCCGGCAGGACGACGTGAAGTACGGCCAACCCGACGGCGAGATAACGGACGAGCCCGAATTCGTCGGAGACCTGCAGCCGGGGTGCCAGCACGACCGCCTTGCCCGCCGCGACCTCGCGAAGCGGACCCTCGTCGGGCGCGGCCACGACGACCCTTGCGCCGCGACGGATTCCGCTGGCGGCGGACCCCACCAGCACCGGATCGGCGGCGTCGTCACCGGCGACGATCATCACGTCGAGGGCACCGATCCACGGCGGCACCTCCGATGCGACGACGATCGGGGCTCCCGTCGAGCCGCCGAGAGCTGCGGCGAGCATGTCGCCCGCCGCCTCGGCAGCACCGCGGGTGGCCACCCAGATGACGGTCCGCGGCGGATGACCGCCGGCCAGCGAGGCCAGGGCGCCCTCGTCCAATGCGGCGGCGGTCGCCCGCATCTGCGCACCCGCCATCGACGCCGCCCGCAGCAGACCCTCACGGTCAGCGGCGAGTAGCCCCTCGACGTCGTCGAGGTCGACGGTCGCGTGCGGCGCGCTCACCTCGCGGACCCACCTTCGGCAGTCTGCGCGGTGATCTGGGCGCCGATCTCGTCGACGAGGGCGGCGACGTCGTCGGCGGTCCTGGCCTCGACGTTGAGTCGCAGCAACGGTTCGGTGTTGGAGGTGCGCAGGTTGAACCAGGTGCCCTCGCCGAGGTCGACGGTCACACCGTCGAGATGGTCGATCGACACTGTGCGACTGCCGAATGCGGTCAGCACCGCGTCGACGCACGCGGGCGCGTCGGCCACGGTGAAGTTGATCTCGCCGGAGGCCTCGTACCGTTGGTAGTCGGCCATCATCTCCGACAGCGGACGATCCTGCTCGCCGAGGGCGGCTAGGACGTGCAGCGCCGCGAGCATGCCGGAATCGGCGCCCCAGAAGTCGCGGAAGTAGTAGTGCGCGGAGTGCTCGCCACCGAAGATCGCACCCGATTCGGCCATCAGCGCCTTGATGTAGGAGTGGCCGACGCGCGAGCGCAGCGCCGTGCCACCCCGTTCGACGATCAACTCGGGCACCGCCCGCGAGGTGATGAGGTTGTGGATGACGGTGGCGCCGATCTCGCGGCCCAGTTCCCGGCCTGCGACCAGAGCGGTCACCGCCGACGGCGAGACCGGCTGACCGCGTTCGTCGACGACGAAGCACCGGTCGGCATCCCCGTCGAAGGCCAGCCCGATGTCGGCGCCGGAGTCGACGACGTGGCGTTGCAGGTCGACGAGATTGGCCGGGTCGAGCGGGTTGGCCTCGTGGTTGGGGAACGTGCCGTCGAGCTCGAAGAACAACGGCGCCAACGTGATCGATTCCAGCGGCCCCAGGACGGCGGGAGTCGTGTGCCCACCCATGCCGTTGCCGGCGTCGACGGCGACCCGCAGTGGCCGCAGCGCCGAGATGTCGACCAGCGACCGCAGGAAGTGTCCGTAGTCGACGAGAACGTCGCGATCCTCGACCGTGCCGGCCGCGCCGTCGTAGCTGGGCACACCGTTGATCACCTCGTCGCTGATGGTGGTCAGGCCGCTGTCCTTGCCGACGGGCTTGGCGCCGGCGCGGCACAGTTTGATGCCGTTGTAGGCCGCGGGGTTGTGGCTCGCGGTGAACATCGCACCGGGGCAGTCGAGCAAGCCGGAGGCGAAGTAGAGCTGATCGGTCGACGCCAGTCCGATCCTGGTGACGTCGAGCCCCTGGGCGACCACGCCCTCGGCGAAGGCCGCGGCCAGCGCCGGCGAACTGTCGCGCATGTCGTAGCCAATGGCGACCCGGTCGGCCCCCTCGTCGCGCATCAGTCGGGCGAACGCACCGCCGACCTCGGCGACGAATGCCTCGTCGATTTCTTCGCCAACCAGCCCTCGCACGTCATACGCCTTGATGACGCGGTTGACAGCCGCAGCAGGCCTCGACATTGATCTCCTCGCGCAGGGGACTCTTTGAGCCAAGCCTATCGGCTCGGCAACCGTCGTGTCGGAGGGTCATGCCGGTAGGTCACGAGTGCTCCGGCAAAACGTTCGGCGGCGGGCACTGCGGGCGGCCCGAATCAGTCCAGTGGGTCCGGCAGCACGCGCAGGTGGCCGCGTTTGCGCCCATTCTGTTCGACGCGCTGGACCGGCGGGGCCATCAGCGCTTGACCGCGGACGCCGACGCCCGGATCGGAGAACCCGACCGGGGCGGTCGCCACGGCGTCCCTCCCCTCGCGCACCGCGTCGGCAAGTGCCACGAGGTCGTCGTCGTCGGTATGGGACGGCAGCGGACCCGCGTGCCTGACGAGTTCCCACCCGCGCGGCGCGGTGATGCGTCCGGCATGGATCACGCACAGATCCCAGGAGTGGGGCTCGGATGCGGTGGCCAGCGGTCCGACGACGGCGGTCGAGTCCTTGTAGACGAAGGTCAGCGTCGCCACGGCGTAGTGCGGGCACCCGGGCCTGCAGCAGCGACGGGGAACGTTCACGGACACGAGGCTATCGCGCGGGAACCTCTCGGGTAGGCGACACGCGCAGCACGCCGCGCGTCGATCTCCAACCGTTACGATCGCCGCATGGTGGACCGGCAGCCCTCACGTGGGCATCGCGGACGTCGGGAGATGCGGGGCCCGCTGCTTCCGCCGACCGTGCCGGGATGGCGTAGTCGGGCCGAGCGCTTCGACATGGCCGTGCTGGAGGCCTACGAACCCATCGAACGCCAGTGGCAGGAGCGGCTGGCGGCCCTGGACGTGGCCGTCGACGAAATTCCGCGTATCGCGCCCAAGGATCCCGACAACATTCAGTGGCCGCCGGAGGTCATCGCCGACGGCCCGATTGCGCTGGCGAGGTTGATACCTGCCGGTGTGGACGTGCGGGGCAACAGCACTCGCGCGCGAATCGTGCTGTTCCGCAAGCCGATCGAGCGACGGGCGAAGGACACCGTCGACCTGTCGGATCTGCTGCATGACGTGCTGGTGGCCCAGGTGGCCACCTACCTCGGCGTGGAGCCCTCCGTCATCGACCCGACGGTCGAGGACGACTGACGCTCGGTCGGCGCTGAATCAGATGATGCCGCGCTTGAGGCGACGACGCTCCCGCTCCGAGAGCCCGCCCCAGATGCCGAAGCGCTCGTCGTGGGCCAGCGCGTAGTCGAGGCACCGGTCCTTCACCTCGCAGCCGAGGCAGATCCGCTTGGCCTCGCGGGTCGAGCCACCCTTCTCGGGGAAGAATGCCTCGGGGTCGGTCTGCGCGCACAGTGCGCGTTCCTGCCATTGCTCGTCGTCGAGTTCCGGATCGCCGAATGCTCCCGCCGGATCGGGGACCACGCTCAACTGTGGACGGCCGATCACCCCACCCTGCGACGGCCCGGTATTGGTATGCGGTTCGCTGCCTACTGAGCCGAGCATCCGATTGTCGAACCGGATGACACGATCGAAATCAACGTGCTCATAAGACATCTTCCGCCTCCTCACCTGTCTTTGAA
Source organism: Mycobacterium yunnanensis (assembly GCF_025823185.1). Classification (GTDB taxonomy): domain Bacteria; phylum Actinomycetota; class Actinomycetes; order Mycobacteriales; family Mycobacteriaceae; genus Mycobacterium; species Mycobacterium yunnanensis. Next base: position 1,228,827 of record NZ_JACKVK010000008.1, on the reverse strand, counting down.
TTGCCCTGCTTCAATCCCCACCACGCACCCTAGTGGCCCCAGTAATTCGAACAAGTGATCGAATCTCGGTCTGCGACACTGGAACCGGAAGCCAACCGGGAAATGACACTGATGTGATTAGACACGCGTTAGCTGCGGGGGTCAAGCGCAGGGGCGCGATTTCATACCATCCCGTTACCTAACGTCGGCGCGTCGGGCGCTTGGCGTGTCGCGAAAGTGACCAAGTCGGCCCCGTGATGAACCACGTTCGAGTTCGAGCGCCTAGTGTCGATCGATGTGAAGGTGACTGTTTTGGTGGGCGGCGTCGGGGGCGCCCGCTTCCTCCTTGGCGTTCAGCAGTACCTGGGTCTCGGCCAATTCGCGGGCACCGCAACGGGGCCCTCGGGTGATCATCGACTCACTGCGATCGTCAACGTGGGCGACGACGCATGGATGCACGGCGTGCGAATCTGCCCGGACCTCGACACCTGCATGTACACGTTAGGTGGAGGTATAGACCCCGAGCGGGGTTGGGGCCACGCCAATGAAACTTGGCATGCCAAGGAAGAACTCGCGGCCTACGGCGTGCAACCCGATTGGTTTGGTCTCGGCGACCGCGACCTCGCCACCCACCTGGTGCGCAGCCAGATGCTCCGGGCCGGGTACCCGCTGTCCGAGGTGACCGAGGCGCTGTGCGCTCGGTGGCAACCCGGCGCGCGGCTCTTGCCGGTCACCGACGACCGGAGCGAAACCCACGTCGTCGTCACCGATCCCGAACCGGGGGCCGACGTAGACGCCCGACGCGCCATCCATTTCCAGGAGTGGTGGGTGCGCTACCGGGCACAGATCCCGACCCATGACTTCGCCTTCATCGGCGCCGACAAGGCAACGGCGGCACCGGGAGTGCTCGAGGCCATCGCCGAGGCCGACGTCGTCTTCCTCGCCCCGTCCAATCCCGTCGTCAGCGTCGGCGCAATCCTCGCCGTCCCGGGAATCCGTGGCGCACTTCGGTCCACCCCCGCGCCGGTGATCGGCTACTCCCCCATCGTCGCGGGGCGAGCCCTGCGGGGCATGGCCGACGAATGCCTCACCGTCATCGGGGTCGAAACATCCTCGCAGGCCGTGGGTGCGCACTTCGGATCGCGGTCGGGCACGGGTCTGCTCGACGGGTGGCTCGTCGACGAGGGCGACACCGCGACGGTCGACGGCGTCGCCGTCCGCTCGGTGCCGCTGTTGATGACCGACCCACGGGCGACCGCCGAAATGGTGCGCCACGGCGTCGAACTCGCCGGCCTGGAGACGAGCTCGTGACGGACTCCGATCGGACCACCGAGCACGGAGCGGCCGCCGCCGTGGAAATCCTCCCCGTGCCAGGGCTCCCGGAGTTCCGGCCGGGAGACGACGTGGCCGCCGCGATCGCCGGGGCCGCGCCGTGGCTGCGCGACGACGACGTCGTCGTGGTCACCAGCAAGGTGCTCTCCAAGAGCGAGGGACGCATCGTCGCAGCACCCGCCGACCCCGAGGAGCGAGACGCGCTGCGGCGCAGGCTCGTCGACTCCGAGGCCGTCCGGGTGCTCGCCCGCAAGGGCAAGACCTTGATCACCGAGAACGCCATCGGCCTCATCCAGGCCGCGGCCGGCGTCGACGGCTCCAACGTCGACTCCGCCGAACTCGCGCTGCTGCCGGTCGATCCCGACGGCAGTGCCGCGCGTCTGCGCGACCGGCTCGCCGACCTCCTCGGCGTCACCGTGGGCATCGTCGTCACCGACACCATGGGACGAGCCTGGCGCAACGGGCAGACCGACGCCGCCATCGGCGCCGCGGGGCTGGCCGTGCTGCACGGCTACGGTGGCGCGCACGACGACTTCGGCAACGAGCTGGTGGTGACCGAGGTCGCCGTCGCCGACGAGATCGCCGCGGCGGCAGATCTGGTGAAGGGCAAGCTGACCAACATTCCCGTCGCCGTGGTGCGGGGGTTGACGTTGCGCGACGACGGCTCCGCCGGACGCAACCTCGTCCGCGCCGGTGAAGAGGATCTGTTCTGGCTCGGCACCGCGGAGGCCCTGGACGTGGGCCGCAAGCAAGCTCAGCTGCTGCGCCGATCCATCCGTACCTTCGACGCCCGCCCGGTCGACCCCACGGTGGTGGAAGCGGCTGTCGCCGAGGCGCTTACCGCCCCCGCGCCGCACCACACCCGGCCGGTGCGGTTCGTGTGGGTGCGCGACCGCCAGGTGCGGCTGCGGCTACTGGACGCGATGAGGGACCGGTGGCGCGCCGACCTCTTCGCCGACGGCCGACCCGCGGACGCCGTCGACCGACGGGTCGCCCGCGGCCAGATCCTCTACGACGCACCGGAGCTCGTCATTCCCTTCATGGTGCCCGACGGAGCTCACGATTACCCGGACGCCGCCAGGACTGCCGCCGAGACGACCATGTTCACGGTCGCCGCCGGAGCGGCGATTCAGGCCCTGCTCGTCGCGCTGGCGGTCCGCGAGGTCGGAAGCTGTTGGATTGGTTCGACGATCTTCGCCGCCGACCTCGCGCGCGAGGTGCTGGAGCTCCCCGGAGACTGGCATCCGTTGGGGGCCATCGCCATCGGGCATCCTGTCGAGCCGCTGGCGCCGCGCGGACCCGTGCCGACCGAGGGTCTCCTGATCATCCGATGAGCGTGCACGCATCCGTCGTCGACGTACTGAACCGTTGGCAGCCAAGCGATCCCGCTCAAGACTCCCTACGCCACGCCGTCTTGGCCTTCGTCCTGGCCAGAGACGATGCGTGTCGCCGGGACTGCGCCCCTGGTCACATCACGGCCTCGACCCTGCTGCTCGACCACACCGGCACCCGCACGCTGCTGACCCTGCACCCGCGGATCGGTCGCTGGGTGCAGCTCGGTGGTCATTGCGAGGAGTCCGATGCCGACATCGCCGCCGCGGCCGCTCGCGAGGCGCACGAAGAGTCCGGGATCGCCGGGTTGACCGTCTCGGAATTGCCCGTCGCCCTGCACGTGCATGCCCTGACGTGTTCGCTGGGCACCCCGACGCGGCACCTGGACCTGCAGTTCGTGGCCCGGGCGGCACCGGGCGACCACGCCGCCATCAGCGAGGAATCCCTGGACCTGCGGTGGTGGCCGATGGACGCCCTTCCCGATGGCGTCGACTTCGGCCTGCAGCAGTTGGTGCGCGCGGCTCAGACGTCCGTCGAGTAGCGGATGCCACCGTCGGGAATCCGAACCCCCGGCCACACCCGCGCACCGCGCAGCAGTTCGCATCGCGCCCCGATGTCGGCACCGTCGCCGATCACGCCGTCACGGATCAGTGCCCTCGGGCCGATCCGGGCGCCGAACCCGATGATCGAACGCTCGACGACCGATCCGGCCTCGATCTTCGCTCCGTCGAAGACGACCGCGCCGTCGAGTCGTGCGCCGGGGCCGATCTCGGCGCCCCGGCCGATCACCGTTCCGCCGATCAGGAGCGCGCCCGGCGCCACGGAGGCGCCGTCGTGCACGAGTTCCTCACCGCGGTGACCCTTCAACGCAGGTGAGGGCGCGATGCCCCGAACCAGGTCGGCCGAGCCCCGCACGAAGTCGTCGGGCGTCCCCATGTCGCGCCAGTAGGTGGCGTCGACGTATCCGCACACCTTGAGTCCGTCGGACAGCAGCGTCGGGAACACCTCCCGCTCGACCGACACCTCCCGGTCGGTCGGGATGCGGTCGATCACCGACCGTTTGAACACATAGCAGCCCGCGTTGATCTGGTCGGTCGGCGGATCCTGGGTCTTCTCGAGGAACGCCGTCACGACCCCGTCGGAATCGGTTGGCACACAACCGAAGGCACGCGGATCGCCGACGCGCACCAGGTGCAGCGTCAAGTCGGCGTCGCTATCGTGGTGGCTGTTGAGCAGGGCGTTGAGGTCGGCTCCGGAGAGCACGTCGCCGTTGAACACCAGAGCCGTGTCATAGCGCAGCTTCGAGGCCACGTTGGCGATGCCGCCGCCGGTGCCCCTCGGCTCGTCCTCCACCACGTAGTCGATCTGGAGACCGAGCTTGGACCCGTCGCCGAACTCGTTTTCGAACACCTGGGCCTTGTACGACGTGCCCAACACGACATGTTGGATGCCCGCCGCCGCGATGCGCGACAACAGGTGGGTCAGGAAGGGCAACCCCGCCGTGGGCAGCATCGGTTTGGGGGCCGACAACGTCAGCGGGCGCAAGCGGGTGCCCTGCCCCCCGACGAGCACGACCGCGTCGACCTCTGCCGGATTGACCGAATTTCCCATTTCCAGCCCCCACCTGTTCATCGTCGTCTGGTCTTGCGCCGAGAGTTGCCGACCACCAGTCCGGCCCGGGCGGCCAGGGCCGCCCGGATGACCCACCGAAGCGGAGCCTGCCACCGGCGGGAATGCCGGTCGGCCAGGAAAGTGTAGGTGCTTTCGTGGTGGGCGGCCAAGTTGCGGGCGGGGTCGCGGCCCGTCGAGTGCCCCTTGTCGTGGAGCACCTCCGCCGAGGGCACGTAGACGTTCTGCCAACCCGCCGCGGCGAGACGATCTCCGAGGTCAACGTCCTCCATGTACATGAAGTAACGCTCGTCGAAGCCGCCGATCGCGTCGAAGGCCTCCCGGCGCAGCAGCAGACACGAGCCCGACAACCAGCCGACGGGACGTTCGCTGGGCTCCAATCGCTCCTGGCGGTAGGCGGCCGTCCACGGATTCGACTTCCAGATGGGACCCACCACGGCGTGCATGCCGCCGCGGACCAAACTCGGCTGATGCCGAGCCGACGGGTAGACCGAGCCGTCGGGATCGCGAATGAGGGGGCCCAGCGATCCTGCCCGCGGCCACCGGCGAGCTGCCTCCAGGAGGACGTCGATGCTCCCCGGGCCCCACACCACGTCGGGATTGGCGACGACGAAGAATTCCGGATCACCGGCTCCGACGGGGTTCGCGGGGTTCGTGATGTAGTCGCGCACCGCCAGGTTGACCGCCGAGCCGTAGCCGAGATTGGCGCCGGTGTGCAGCAGCCGGGCGTCGGGGTACTGCGCGATCGCGGCCTCCGGTGACCCGTCGGTGGATCCGTTGTCGGCCATCACCACGGTGACCCGGCGCTCCGTGGCATGCCCCAACGAGGCGAGGAATCGGTCGAGGTGCGGCCCCGGGGAATAGGTCACCGTCACCACGATCAGACCCGGCGTCACGGCGTCGAGGGTAGCGGGCCGTCCGAGAGCGCCGCGGCCAGCGCGTCGCGCCACGGCCGCAGCGGCGCCAATCCGGCGGCGGCGGACTGCTCGGACCCCAGCGCCGAAAACCTCGGGCGGGGAGCGGGGCGGGGGTGTTGGTCCGACCCGACGGGCTTGACCCGACCTGGATCGGCACCCAGCAACTCGAAGACCGCTTGGGCCTGGTCGAACCGGCTGACCGCGCCCTGGTTGGCGGCGTGCAGCACCGACTCCTCGATCGGCCCGTCGGCCACCTGCAGCAGGGCGTCGACCAAGTCGCCGACATAGGTTGGCGAACCGATCTGGTCGGCCACGACGTCGACGGTCCCGTCCCCGGCGGCCTTCGTGCGCATGACGGAGACGAAGTCCTTGCCGCCGTCGGTCCCGGCGTAGATCCAGGCCGTGCGGACGACGTGTGCGGTCGGCATCGCCGACAACACCTCGAATTCGCCCTCGAGCTTGGTGCGGCCGTAGACGCTCACCGGCCCGGTCGGGTCGTCGATCTCGTAGGGACGCGGCGGCGCTGCGCCGAAGTCGCCGCTGAACACGTAGTCGGTCGAGACGTGGATCAGCTCGGCTCCGGCCCTGGCACAGGCGTGCGCAACGTTCGCGGCACCGGCGGCGTTGACGGCTTGGGCGCTTGCCTCGTCGGCCTCCGCGTCGTCGACCCTGGTGAAGGCGGCGCAGTTGACCACTACGTCGCCGGCGGCGACGTGGCGTTCCGGCGCCGAGGGGTCGGTGATGTCGCACTGGGCCGAGGTCAGGGCCAGTACTTCGCGGCCTCGACGGCGCGCCTCGACGGCCAGCCACTGACCGACCAAGCCCCCGCCCCCCGTGATCACCAAACGCTCAGACATGTCTGGAGAGTCTGGCACGCCGACCCGCGTTACCCGGTCTTCGGGCGACTCGCCAGTAGCCTGGGCTGATGCCAGGTCGCCTCTCTCGCATCGTTGCCGTGGTCGCGGCAGCGGTGATCGTCGTCGGCACCGGTGTGGCCTGGGGCAAGATCCGGTCGTTCGAGAACGGAATCAACCACGTGTCGTCGGCGGCGCTGGGTGGCGGCGGCGAGGACGGGGCCATCGACATCCTGTTGGTCGGCATGGACAGCCGAACCGACGCTCACGGCAACCCGCTCTCGGCCGAGGAGCTGGCCACGCTGCGGGCCGGCGACGACGTCTCGACCAACACCGACACGATCATCCTGGTCCGCATTCCCAACAACGGGCAGTCGGCCACGGCCATCTCGATTCCGCGCGACTCCTACGTAGAGGCCCCCGGTGACCTCGGCAAGACCAAGATCAACGGTGTCTTCGGCCAGGTCAAGCTCGAGAAGATGAAGCAACTCGTCGAACAGCAGGGCGAGGATCCCGCCGTTGCCGAACCCAAGGCCACCGAGGCCGGCCGAGAAGCCCTCATCGAGACCGTCGCGAAGCTGACGGGAGTGACCGTCGACCACTACGCCGAGATCGGGCTGCTTGGGTTCGCGCTCATCACCGACGCCCTCGGCGGCGTGAACGTATGCCTCAAGGACGCGGTCTACGAACCACTTTCGGGTGCCGACTTCCCGGCGGGCCCGCAGAAGCTCGACGGACCGCAGGCGTTGAGCTTCGTCCGACAACGTCACGATCTCCCCCGAGGTGACCTCGACCGGGTGACGCGTCAGCAGGCCGTGATGGCAGCCCTTGCCCACCAGGTCATCTCGAGCAAGACGCTGTCGAGTCCCGCCACCCTCAACCGGCTGCAGGACGCCGTGCAGCGCTCGGTGGTGCTGTCCGAGGGGTGGGACATCATGGACTTCGTCACCCAGATGCAGAAGCTGGCCGGCGGCAAGGTCGCGTTCGCCACCATTCCCGTTCTCCAGGAAGACGGTTGGAGTGACGACGGCATGCAGAGCGTCGTGCGCGTCGACCCCACTCAGGTACAGGACTTCGTCACCGGTCTGCTGCACGACCAGGCCGAGGGCAAGACCGAGGTGCTCGCCTACTCACCGAGCAAGACCACCGCGGACGTCGTGAACGACTCCGACATCAACGGCCTGGCCGCCTCGGTCTCCGAAGTGCTCACCGGCAAGGGGTTCGCCGCGGGCAACGTGGGCAACAACGAGTCCGACCGCGTGGCGAGCAGCCAGATTCGCGCTGCCAAGGTCGACGACCTTGGTGCGCAGGCGGTGTCCAAGGAACTGGGCAACTTGCCCGTCGTCGAGGACCCGTCGATGGCCGCTGGCACGGTGAAGGTCGTGTTGGCCAGTGACTACACCGGCCCCGGGTCCGGGCTCGGCAACGAGGTCGCCAGCGGTGATGCCACGGCCTCGACCGTCGACCAGGCCGCCGCGACGGCCACCGACGCACCCCTGCCCGCACCGCCAATCATCACCGCGGGCTCCGACGGACCGGAGTGCGTGAGCTGACGAATCTTGGCTCGGCGGTGCTGGATCCGCTCTTGGCCCTCCCCTCCGCACCCCGCATCACCTACTACGACGACGCCACCGGAGAGCGCATCGAGCTCTCGACGGTGACCCTGGCCAATTGGGCGGCCAAGACCGGCAACCTGTTGCGCGACGAGCTCGGCGTCGGCGCAGGGAGCCGGGTGGCGGTACTGCTGCCCGCCCACTGGCAGACCCTTGGCGTGATGTTGGGCATCTGGTTCGTCGGCGCGGAAGTCGTTCTCGGAGCAGACGATTGCGACGTCGCCTGCTGTACCGTCGACCGCCTGGACGAGGCCGACGCCGCCGTCGCACCGACCGGAGAGGTGGTCGCATTCTCGCTCGACGCCTTTGGCCGCCCGGTGGACGACCTGCCGTTCGCCATCACCGATTACGCCACCTCGGTGCGCGCCCACGGTGACCAGATCGTCCCCGAACGTCAACCCGGCCCGGCGCTCGACGGACGCTCGGTCGACGAAGTGCTTTCTGCCGCAACCGCTTCGGCCACCGCACGCGGCCTGAGCGCGGCGAGCCGGGCGCTGTCGTCGTCGCGCTGGGACACCGCCGAGGCCGTCGTCGACCGTGTGCTGGCAGTGCTGGTCTCCGGCGGATCCCTGGTTCAGGTCGCCCATCCCGACGCCGAGTCGCAGACTCGTCGCCGGGACGCCGAGAAGGTCACCGTAGAGCTGGACTAAGTCAGCGGAGCAGGGCGCGCGACATCACCACGCGTTGAATCTGGTTGGTGCCCTCGTAGATCTGGGTGATCTTGGCATCGCGCATGTACCGCTCCACCGGGAAGTCGACGGTGTAGCCATACCCGCCGAACAGCTGGACGGCGTTGGTCGTGACCTCCATCGCCACGTCGGAGGCGTAGCACTTGGCCGCCGAGGAGATGAAGCCCAAGTTGGGCTCGCCCCGCTCCGCGCGCGCTGCTGCGGTGTACACCATCAGCCGGGCGGCTTCGATCTTCATCGCCATGTCGGCGAGCATGAACTGGGTGTTCTGGAAGTCGCTGATGGACTTCCCGAACTGCTTGCGCTCCTTGGTGTAAGCGATCGACGCCTCCAGCGCACCCTGCGCGATGCCGACGGCCTGCGCACCGATGGTCGGCCGGGTGTGGTCCAGCGTCGCCAGCGCGGTCTTGAAACCGGTGCCGGGTTCACCGATGATCCGATCGCCCGGAATGCGGCAGTCCTCGAAGTACAGGTCCGTCGTCGGCGAACCCTTGATGCCCATCTTGCGTTCCTTGGCTCCGACGGTGAACCCGGGGTCGTCGGCGTGCACCACGAACGCGGAGATGCCGTTGGCACCCTTGTCCGGGTCGGTCACCGCCATCACGGTGTACCAGGTCGACTTGCCGCCGTTGGAGATCCAGCACTTGGACCCGTTGAGCACCCAGTCGTCCCCATCGGCCTTGGCCCGGGTCCGCATCGCCGCGGCGTCACTGCCAGCCTCGCGCTCGGACAGCGCGTAGGACGCGGTGGCCTCACCCGAACCGATCGAGGGCAGGACCTTCTGCTTCAACTCCTCCGAGCCCTTCAACAGCATGCCCATGGTGCCGAGCTTGTTGCAGATCGGGATCAGCGACGACGAGGCGCACACCCTGGCCACTTCCTCGATGACGATGCACGCCGCAACGGAGTCGCCGCCCTGGCCGCCGTACTCCTCCGGAATGTGGATCGCCGAGAACCCCGACGAGTTCAGCGCCTTGAGCGCCTCGTCGGTGTAGCGGGCCTTCTCGTCGACGTCGGCCGCGTACGGCGCAATCTCCTTGTCGCACAGGTCCCGCAGGATCTTGCGCATCTCGACGTGCTCATCGGACAACTGAAAGACGTCGAAGGACGGGTTACCAACGGACATGTGCCACTCCTCGCTACTCGCCGGTAACTTTACCGTGCCGCGTCAGGTTCCCAGGAGCCGGTCGCGCAACGCCGCGTCCTTCTGCAGCACCATCTCCTCCAGACCAGCCTGGAAGGCGGTCATCCGATCGCGCAGAGCTTCGTCGGAGGCGCCAAGGATGCGTACCGCCAGCAGACCGGCGTTTCGGGCACCGCCGATCGACACCGTCGCCACGGGCACGCCGGCCGGCATCTGCACGATCGACAACAGCGAGTCAAGGCCGTCGAGACGGGCCAAGGGCACCGGAACGCCGATCACCGGAAGCGGAGTCGCCGCGGCCACCATGCCGGGCAAATGGGCTGCACCGCCGGCCCCGGCGATGACGACCTGGATCCCCCGGCCGGCGGCGCCCTTGGCGTACTCGAGCATCCGGCCGGGCGTGCGGTGCGCCGACACCACGCCGACCTCGAAGGGCACCTCGAACTCGACCAGGGCGGTGACGGCGTCCTCCATCACCGTCCAGTCGCTGTCGCTGCCCATGATCACGCCGACTCGTGGCGACACGCTATGCGCCATGTTCATCCCATCCGTCCGTCCACTCGCCATGCGAAAGCCAGTGCGCCGCTCGCACCGCCCGCTCCCGAACCTCCGCGACGTACGCCGCGTCGTCGACCGAACCACCCGCAGCGCCCAGCACGTTGACGTGGCCGATCTTGCGCCCCGGTCGTTCCGACTTTCCGTACAGGTGCACCTTGGCCTCGGGCAACCGCGCGAAGAGGTGGTGGAGGCGCTCGTCCATGCCCATCTCGGGCGCGTGAGCGGCGCCCAGCACGTTGGCCATCACGGTGACCGGCGCGATCGGCGCGGTGGCACCGAGGGGGTAGTCGAGAACTGCCCGGAGGTGCTGCTCGAACTGGCTGGTGACGGCGCCGTTCATCGTCCAGTGGCCGGTGTTGTGTGGCCGCATCGCCAGCTCGTTCACCAGCAGCGTGCCGTCGACGGTCTCGAAGAGCTCGACCGCCAGGACGCCCACCACTCCGAGTTCGCCGGCCAGCCGCAATCCGAGCTGCTCGGCGGCGCCGCGCAGGTCGTCGTCCAGATTGGGCGCCGGGGCGATCACCTCGACGCAGATGCCGTCGCGCTGCACGGACTGGACGACCGGCCACGCCGCACCCTGCCCAAACGGCGAGCGAGCCACCAGCGCCGACAGCTCCCGGCGCATGTCGACCCGCTCCTCGAGCAGCACCGCCGTGCCGTCGGCCAGATAACGCTCAGTCACCGCGCGAGCCTCGGCCAGGTCGGCGGCCAGCGTGACCCCGCGACCGTCGTACCCGCCTCGTGCGGTCTTCACCACGATCGGTCCGTCGATCCGCGCCGCGAAGGCGTCGACGTCGGACGGTTCGGCGACCTCGGCGAAACGAGGAATCGGCGCCCCAAGTTCCTCGAGGCGGCGGCGCATCACGACCTTGTCCTGCGCGTGGATCAACGCCTGCGGGGGCGGCGCAACGTTCACCCCGGCGTCCACCAGGGCCGCCAGGAGCTCGGTCGGGACGTGTTCGTGGTCGAAGGTCAGCGCCGCCGCCCCCTCGGCCACTCGGGCCAGTGCGTCGGCGTCGGTGTGGGCGCCGATCACGACGTCCGGACTCACCTGTGCCGCGGGATCCTCTGGTGACGCGGCCAGCACGCGCAAGGTCTGGCCCAGGGCAATCGCGGCCTGGTGGGTCATTCTGGCCAGCTGTCCGCCACCGATCATGGCTACGACGGGGGGTGCACTCACGGGCCCTATGTTGTCACGGTCCGCACGACTGGCCGCACCCGTCGCGACCTGCACGGCTACGCGTACTATGTCGAGTTTCCGTAGACTGCGCAATCGTGCCCTTCACCGATGCCACCATTGCGCGCCTGCCGCGAGCGATTCGGCCCTTTGCGGAGCGGCATCACGAGCTCATCAAGTTCGCGATCGTGGGCGGAACCACGTTCGTCATCGACTCGGCGATCTTCTTCACGCTCAAGCTGACGATCCTGGAGCCGAAGCCCGTCACCGCCAAGATCATCTCGGGCGTCGTGGCCGTGATCGCGTCCTACATCCTCAATCGGGAATGGAGTTTCCGCGACCGCGGTGGACGGGAGCGGCACCACGAGGCCCTGCTGTTCTTCGGGGTCAGCGCCGTCGGCGTGCTGCTGAGCATGGCGCCGCTGTGGGTGAGCAGCTACGTGCTCGAGTTGCGCGTTCCGACGGTCAGTTTGGCCATGGAGAACGTCGCCGACTTCATCTCCGCGTACGTCATCGGCAACCTGCTGCAGATGGCGTTCCGGTTCTGGGCCTTTCGGCGCTGGGTGTTTCCGGACGAGTTCGGTCGCAACCCGGACAAGGCCGTCGAGGCGGCCATCACCGCAGGCGGCATCGCCGAAGCGCTGGAGGACGAGGCCGAGCAGGCACACACCCGCAGCACGGTCACCCCGCTTCGCGGCCGCCGCGCGCGCCGAGCCGGTCAGCTCGGGAACTCCTCCGAACCGAGGGTGTCGAAGACTTCGTGATACAGCAGTGAGTGAACCTGCTCTACGCGCGGAATGTCGTGGAATTCCAGGGGATCTTGCGACGCTGACTCGATGATCAGCGTGCCCGTGCGCAGCATCCGGTCCGCGAGGCCGTGACGAAACTCGACGCTGTTGATCCGGGCCAGCGGAATATCGATACCGGAGCGGGTCATGACACCGTGGCGAAACATCACCCGGCGGTCGGTGATGACGAAATGCGTTGCGCGCCAATTGGACACGGGCCAGAGCACCAACCATCCAACCAGGATGAGCCAGATCACGGCGATGACGATCATGACGATGTTCTTAGCCATCTGCTCCCACGCCATGTGGTTGACCACGCCGAGACCGAATGCCGCGACCGCGGTCGCCAGCAGCAACACGAACACCGGTCCGATCAGCCGCTTCCAATGCGGATGACGGTGCAGCACGACACGTTCGTCGCCGGCCAGCACGTTGTCGGGATATCCCACGCCAGGACTCTACCCAGCTAGACGGGCCGAAGATGCACGATGTCGCCAGCGGAGACGACCGTGACACCCTCGCCCGTGTCGATGCGCAACCGGCCCTGATCGTCGACTGACACCGCCGTGCCGACCACCTCGAGGTCACCCGGCAGCGTCGCCCGCACGCGCGCGGAAACGGTCAAGCTCTTGGCGAGGTAGTCGTCGACCAGGCCGGAATCCGCCCCACCTGCGGCGGTCAGTGCGTCGACGCGCCGTTGCAATTGCCGCAGCACGGCCACGACGAGTGCGCCACGATCGGGATCGTCGGCGAGGAGCACCCTCAGCGACGTCGCCGTGGGCTCGGGGAGTTCGTCGGCGCCGAGCGAGACGTTCACGCCGATGCCTACGACGATCACCGCGGCCGGGGAGGCGACCTCGGCGAGGATGCCGGCCAGCTTGCGACCGTCGCCCACCGAGAGCACGTCGTTGGGCCACTTCAGCCCCACGTCGATCCCCGCCACGTCGGCGACGGCGTCGACCACGGCCAACCCGGTGATGAGCGGCACCCACCCCCACGCCGCGGCGGGCAAGCCCTTGGTCGGCACGCCGACGGACATGCTGATTTGCGCGCGAGGCACCGCCGACCACACGCGACCGTTACGCCCGCGCCCCGTGGTCTGGTGTTCGGCAAGCAGGACGGAACCGGCGACGTCCTCCCCCGCCGCAGCGCGCGCAATGAGATCGGCGTTGGTCGAGCCGGTCTCGGCCACCACGTCGAGTCGCCGCCAGAGTGACCCCTGATGGACGACCAAACTGCTCAGCAAATCACGGTCGAGCGGCGGTCGCTTCTGGTGTTCGGACACGAGAGAGCACCCTACTCGTGGGGAAACCTGGCATTCCAGTTCGCCGGGGCACTGACGTGATTGCCGTCACCCCACGTGGCGAAGAGTGAGCCGGTGGTTGCTGGTCAGTACGCGCCGGATCCGGTCGCCACGGTTCGCACCGTCTTGACCGCGATCAGCACGTCGTTGGTGATCGACCAGTTCTCGATGTAGGAGAGATCCAACCGGACCGAGTCTTCCCATGACAGGTCCGACCGGCCGCTCACCTGCCACAACCCGGTGATACCCGGAAGGACCAACAGACGACGGCGAACCTGCTCGTTGTAGGTGTCCACCTCGCGGCGCAGCGGCGGCCGTGGCCCCACCACGCTCATGTCTCGATGCAACACGTTGAAGAACTGTGGTAGCTCGTCGATGCTGTACTTCCGAAGAAGCCGGCCTACTCCGGTGATCCGAGGATCTTCCTTGATCTTGAACAGAACCCCGCCGATGCTGTCGTTGGCCGCACTCAGGAGGTCGACCTGCTTGTCGGCCCCGTCGACCATCGTGCGGAACTTGATCATCTGGAATGGCTTGCCGTTGAGGCCGATGCGTTCCGAGCGGTAGAACACCGGTCCCTTGCTGGTCAGCTTGATCGCAAGCGCGCAGGCGACCATGACCGGAAGCGCAACCACGAGGGCACTGATCGACACGAAGTAGTCGAAGGCCAGCTTTTGAATCCTCTTGGTGCCGCTGTATTGCGGCTTCTCGACGTGAATCAACGGAAGACCTGCGACGGGACGCATCGTCAGACGAGGCCCGGCGACGTCGACGACGCCAGGGGTGACGACGAGATCGACGCCCAAGTCGTGGAGGTCCCAGGAGAGTTCGCGCACGCCCTCCGGCCCGAGGTGGTCGGTCGTGGTGAGCGCAACCGTATCGGTGTTGGTCTTCAGGATTGCGTCGTGAACCTCGGTTTGGTCGCCGAGCACCGGGAACGCGCCGACTCCCGGGACCTCGAAGGTGTTACCGGTGCTCCCGCCGGTGAGGCATACGCCGATCACCGAGTAGCCGTAGCCCCAGCCCCTGGCCAGGGACTGCACGAGGCTACGAACGGCCCGTGCGTCGCCCACGGCGACCACCGTGATGAGGCACCGGCCGCGCCTGCGTTGCCGAGCCAAGAACAGCCGGCAGACGTTGCGTCCGACCACCAGAGCCAACAGCCCGAGGGGAAAGGCGACCGCGAGGTATCCGCGTGCGTACTCGGGGCGGAAGATCATCAGCGCGACGGCCACCACGCCGATCGTGGCGAGCGTGGCGGACACGACGCGGCGGTATTCCTCGACGCCGGCGCCGACGATGCGAGTCGACCGCGTGCGGTAGGCCGACAGGAGGGACAGCCAGATTCCCGCGATCAAGACGGACAGGACCGAGAAGTAGATCGACGCGGGGTCGAGTGCGGTGATGGGCCGCCCCAGTTTGACCATCTGAGCACACGCGAGCGCTGCGACCACCACCACGACGTCGGCAGCGACGAGGAGGCGGACGTACTTGTCCTGCCAACCTCGGCCCATGCCGGATCCGGCTGCTGCAGCGAACGGCGTCTGGGCGGGAGCGGAGACATCTCTCGTCACGGACACGGGTTGCTACACCTCCTGTTTGCTGTCAGCACACTTTCGCTGGCCGTCGACCTATGGGCTCCTACTATTGCACCGTTAGCCAGAGAGCGCCACCGATTCGGCGTGCATCGAGGTCAGGGGCATTTGCCCTGCACGACGGCTTTAGCAAGACCACCCCACTGATACGCGTAGACGGCCTCCCACTCCAGCAGCGAAAAACGATAGCGCCGGGGTGTTTCAGCAAACACCGCGTCGCTACCTGGGACGGCGAAGCACTGCTCGAAGACGAGCCGAGCGCGCGGGAGGTGATAGCGCCAGCTGACGACGATCACCCGTTGCCAGTGGCGTTCGTCGGCGAGACGGCGCGCGAACAGTGCTTCGCCACGGGTCGTGAGTGGGTCGGGACGGATGCAGGAGACATCGACGTCGACGACGTTGCACACCCGACGCATCACCGGATCGTCGTCGGGATACGGATTGGACAGGACGACGGTCGGCGCCCAGCCTGCGCGGGCGAGGCTGAGCCCGTAGTCCTCACGGCCGTCGTGTTCGCCCCCCAGGACGATGATGGCGTCCGCCCGTACGAGGGGGTCCACCACCGCGTGCGTGAAGACGACGTAGCCGCTGATGCCCATGTCGACCATGACGATCACCACCGCGACGACGATGGCCGCCATACCCGACAGGACCTTCCTGCCGAAGGTCATCGTCGCAGCAGGCGGGTTGGACTGGTCGCGCCGAGGGCTTGGCAGCTCCGACCTCAACGCCGACACTCATTCGTCACCGGCTTGCCTGCGAATCGGTCGACGATCCAGGTCAAGGCCTGGGTGAAGTCGATGTCGCCATGCCCCTTGCCGGGCTGTTCCTCCCACGTGATCGTGTCGCCCAAAGCGCAGGCTCTTGCGATTGCGTCGGTCGTCCACCGTGCGTCGACGAGCGCGTCCGCACTGCCGTAGACCACGTACATCGGAGCGGACAGCGGCCGCTGGGGCAGCGCCCAGGCTTGCAGCCGCTCACGCATTCGGCTCGCTGCGGCGGGCGACCGTGGGAGGAAGTCCTTCGCGGTCAATTCCAGAGCAGCCGCGGGGCGCTGATCTACCAGAGGTCCGGCGCAGGCAGACAGCACGTCCCACGACCGAGCCGCCGAACCTCGTCGATAGTCGTCCCGGTTGATCGTGGGATATCTACGGGCGAGGGATTCGATCAGGAGGACGATCGCGAGCCGCTGATCCTGGGTGAGCGTGCCGGCCTGTGCCTTGTCGACGAAGCCCGAGACGTCGGCAGCGGGCGCCAGCGCAACAGCTCCGACCAGATCGAGCCCGGGCGCGTACTCCCGCGCCCATTCGTCGGCCGCCCACGCCGCGGCGCCACCCTGGGAGTGCCCGAGGGCAGCCCACCGGTTGGACACGTTCTTGAACGTGGCGCGGAGGGCCCGTACGGCGTCGATCATGTTGAGACCGGCGGTCCTGGCGTCGGTGTACGGATGAACGCCAGGGGATCCCAGCCCCTCGTAGTCCGGCATCGCCACGGCGAAACCCTTGCTCGCCAAGCCGACGACGACCCCGGAAACTCCCATCAGCGACGCCGACATCGATGGAGCGCACGGCTCGTCGATCCCGGTCGTGCCGTGCCCGAAGGCGACGACCGGCCAACCGCCCGACGGTGGGACACCAAGGGGAACGAAGACCGCACCCGACACGACGGTCGGTGCTCCACCGTCCCCCGAGGTGGAGCGATAGACGACGCGCGCGGCCTGAAGATGGACCCCGTCCGAGCTTGCCGCAAAACCCGGCATCGTCGTGGCGCTGACCAACGATCCAGGTCCGCTGTCGGTGAGATCGGCGTTTTCGATGGGGACGGCAGACGCATTCGAGCGCGACGACGTCGCGACGAGCCCCGTCACGAGGTTCCACGACACCGGCAGCGACGCCACGACCGCGACTACGCCGAGCACGGCGGCGAGCGTCAGCGCAATTCTCCGAAGCGCCTTCACGAATCAGCCGGTCCCGTCCCGATGTGCCGCGCCCAGTTCACTGCCACTCTCATTCCGAAGGTTCGACAGGTGGGAGGAGGGCGGGGCAGTCGTTGCGAGCTGGTTCCCCGGCAAAGCGATCGTTGATCCACGGAAACGCCGTGGAGCCGTCGACGTCGGCGTGCCCCTTGTCGGGCTGCAGTTCGATCTGGATGACGTCGCCCATACGACACGCCGCGTCCAACGCTCGACTCGTCCACGTCGGGGACACCAGTTGGTCCTGCCCACCGTAGACGATCAAGAGCGGGGCGGTCGCCGGCTGCCGCGGCAGGGATTCTGCGAGGAGACGCCTCCGCAGGGCGTCGGCGGCCTGGGGCGAGGCAGGCGCCACATCGTCGGCCGTCAGCCGGTCGCCCAACTGATCCCGTTCGGCCGCGTCGGGACCCTTGCAGGCAAGGAGGACGTTCCACTTCTCGGCGGCCAGGCCCCTGCGGTAGTCGTCGAGGTTGAAGTCCGTGGACTCGTCAGCCAGCGCCGCCACGATCTGCAACAGGGCAAGCCTCTGCTCCGAGGTGAGCGTGCCGGAGGCGGCCGCATCTGCGAACCCGTCGATGGCAAGCGGGGGTGAGTAGCTCGCCGAACCCACCAGTTCGAGCTCGGGTGCGTACTGCCCGGCCAACTCATTGGCGGCCCACGCGGCCTGGCCCCCTTGAGAACCACCGAAGGCGGCCCACCGCTTCGACGTGGTGGCGACCAACTTTCGGGCGGCTCGCACCGAGTCGATGAGGTTGTAGCCCTCGGTCGTGGCGTCGAGGTAGGGGTGGTAACTGCCGTCGAGTCCCAGGCCCTGATAGTCGGACACGGCGACGACGAAGCCCGCCTTGACCAACCCGGTCACGGTCGTCGACAGACCGAGGAGCATGGGATCGAGCGACGGCGCGCACTCGGGCTGGATGCCCGTGGTCGCGTGCCCGTATCCGATCACCGGCCACCCGTCGGGCGGTGGTGTGCCCGCCGGCGCGAAGACGGTGCCCGAAATCCGTTGTCGGCTACCGTCGACGCCCGAGGTACTCAAGTAGGTGATTCGCGCGGCAACCGACGACACCGCGCTCAGGCGCCGATCGACCGTCGGCATCGTGTTCGCGCTCAGCAGCGAGCCAGGGTCTTGACCGCCGAATGAGCCCGGCAGGGCCGCACCGGACTCGGCGGTCTCGGTACTCGGCGCCGTGCCCGTACGACTGCCGCATCCGCTCGCGATCAACACGATCGACATCACGCAGGCGAGCAGTGCACCGCGGCGCGTCATGTCGTCCCTTCCGCGTCGACGGAGCCGTACTTGGCAATCGCCTCCGGGCACAGGTCGCGGTAGGCCAGCCACATCCGGTTGCCGAGTTCCCGTAGGCCTGCCCCGCTGTAGTGCCGGTCGACGTCGCTGTTGAAGGAGTCCCTGGGGCCGGGCACGAACGCCGTCGACTCACGCCGGTTGGGCGTGTCCTGGTGCACCGCATCGATTCCCGAGTAGTCCTTGTGGCTGCGCTCCATCTCCTCCGGCACCATCTGACCCAGCACGAAGGGGGTGTTGGCGCCGTATCGCTTCCGCAAGTCGTCGATCATGGTGTCGAGCTTCACCTGATACGTCGCCGGGGACATCAACGGCACGTCGGTCTCCCCCTGATGCCAGAGGATGACGGCAACCTCGCTGCCTGGGTGACGTTCCAGCGCGGCGTCGATGGCGCTCACCGCCTGCCGGTAGAGGTTGACCCTGGTGGATGTGTCGGCACCGTCCCACGTATAGCCGTTCTTGGGGGTGAACGAGGTGTCTCCGCGCGCGCCCGGGATGAGCAGTACCGTCCGCCCGGTGGTATCTGCCAGCCGCTTCGCGAAGGTGACCCCGAATCCGACGTTCTTGCAGGGTATTTCGTGGAACAACGGGTCTACACCGAGGACGGCCGTCCCCTTCGAGGGCCCCGACATCGCCCACTGATGGACCATCGGGTGGGGACGGTCGAGGTCGTCGAGGTCGAGGCCGAGACCCATTCCGAAGGCGTTGGACTGTCCCAGGATCGGCACGACCAGATACGGCAGATTCGGCTCGTCGACGGGGACACCGGGTTTGGCGATGCGCCGCTTGACGATGCACTTGAGGTCGACGAGCAGTCGCCGCCACAGCGGGCTGTCGCCATCGGGGTTCCTAGGGGCATTCATTCGACACCGGCCTTCCCTGGAAACGATCGTCGAGCCATGCCAATCCTCGGGCCCAGTCCACGTCTCCGTGGCCGACGCCGGGATCTTCGCGCCAGTCGACGACACCACCGAGCGCGCAGGCGCGTGTGATCGCCGCCAGCGTCCACGGCGGGTCGATGAACGTGTCGTCGGAGCCGAATTCGACGTACAGCGGCGCGGTGAGTGGCCGCTGCGGAAGCGCCCACCGGTCGAGGAGATCACGAAGACGGTCGGCGGCTTGCGGGGTACTTGGCTTGAAGTCGTCCGGACCCAGCGCCTTCATGGCCGCCGTCCGGTCATGCACGTCGGGTCCGCCGCACGAGGACAGCACGTCCCAATAGCGGGTGGCTGCACCGTGCCGGTAGTCGTCGAGGTTCAGGTCCGGATGGAGGCGGGCAAGCGAGAAGAGGATGCCCTGGAGAACAGGTCCCTGATCCTGAGTCAACGTGCCTGACACTGCCTTGTCGACCAACCCGGAGACGTCTGCAGCCGGTGAAAGACCAACGGCGCCGAGAAGTTTCAGCTCAGGCGCGTAGGAGCCCGCCTGTTCGTTGGCCGCCCAGGCTGCTCCCCCGCCCTGCGATCCGCCAAGGGCCACCCATCGGTCCGAGACGTCGGGGAACGTGTGCCGCAACGCACGCACGGCGTCGATCATGTTCAGCCCCGCCGTCTTGGCGTCGCTGTAGGGATGGATCCCCGGCGATCCGAGGCCCTGATAGTCGGCCATGGCCACGGCGTAGCCGCGCTTGGCAAAGCCGTCTACCACGGTCTCCTGCCCGAGCAGCGTCGGGGAAAGCGATGGCCCGCAACGCTCTTCCCAGCCAAGCGTGCCGTGTCCGAACGACACCACCGGCCAGCCGCCGACCGGTGCCGGGCCTAGCGGCGTGAACACCGTTCCGGACACTTCGGTGACAGAGCCGTCGTCGCCCGACGTGGACCGGTAGACCACCCGCGCCGAACGAAGGGACCTGCCGATGTTGGTTCGATCGAAGTCCGTCATCGCGACCGCGCTGACCAACGACCCCGGACCGCTCCCCGACAGATCGGCCGACGCGATGGACTCTGCCGGGCGCGACGTGGCGTCGGTGCTGCCGAACAGGCTCGCCAACGCGGAGCGGCCGACCGTCAAGGAGATGGCCGCTGCGACGACGACGATCACCAAAGCCGACACGATGAGCACGGAGATTCGTCGGCCCTTCACCCGTCACCGGGCCCGATGTCGTCCGAGATCATTCCTCGTACCACGGTTTGGGGCTCAGCCGCAGGATCGGACCCCCCTGCACGTCACACGAATTCTGCGCGTCTTCACCGGCGAACCGCTTCTGCACCCACCCGAGCGCCACGGCCCCGTCGATGTCGTCGTGCCCCCTTCCGGGAACGCTGTAGGCCTCGATGACGTCGCCCATCGAACATGCCTGAGCCACAGCGGCTTCCGTCCACGCGGGCGTGACCACCTTGTCGAGCTCGCCGAACACGACCAGCATCGGCGCCGCCGTCGGCGTCTTCGGCAGACTCATCTGCGTCAGGTATCCGCGGAGGCGATCCGCTGCGTCCGGGGTCGACGGCCGAAGGTCGTCCGGCGTGACCTGTTCGGTCAATCCGGTACGTTGCGCGACCAGCGGACCCGAGCACGCGGAGAAGACGTCCCACTTGTCCTCGACGATTCCGCGGCGGAAGTCGTCGAGATTCAGATCGGGGTGCTCTTCCTTCAACGAGTAGAGCACCCACTGCAGCGCAGAGGCCTGCTCGGGCGTCAGGGTGCCGGCGGCGGCGGCATCGGCCAGACCAGCCACGCTGGCCGCCGGGGCCATGCTGGCCGCGCCGACCAATTGCAGGCCCTGGCCGTAGTCGCCAGCCAATTCATTTGCCGCCCATGCTGCTTGGCCACCCTGAGACACCCCGAAAGCCAGCCAACGGGTCGACGCGTTCGGCACCAGCGTTCGCGCGGCGCGCACCGCGTCGATCATGTTGTAGCCGACGGTGGTCGAATCGAGATAGGGGTGGTAGGTCTGGTCCATCCCGAGGCCCTGGTAATCGGGCAACGTGACGAGGAAGCCCGAATTGACCAGGGTGGCAACCGGATCCGCGGAACCCAGGAGGTTGGGCGACCGCGAGGGGCCGCAATCGTGCTGGATGCCGGTGGTGCCGTGACCCATCGCGACCACCGGCCATCCGCCTGGCGGCGGTTCGCCCTTGGGCACGAAGACCGAGCCCGACACCAACTGCGAACTGCCGTCGATGCCCGACTTCGACTCGAATTCGATGCGCGCGGCCAGCGATGTCACCTTCAGGAGCCGACGATCCACCGTCGGCATGGTGACGGCGGCCTTCAGCGCGCCGCTGCCGGATCCGGTGAAGTCCGCGTCGACGGGCACACCCTGCATGCTCGACGCATCGCTGCTAGGGGGCGGCGCGGGTGCGGGCGCTCGTTCGCAGCCGGAAAGCAGCGGGGCACCAACGATGCCGACCGACACCACGGCGAGCGCGACCTTCCGAAGGATCATCGACGGTCCCCGTCGTCGCCGCCGATCGACTGTTCGGCGAGATGGGCGAGTTGCCCCCTATTCAAGATGCGGTCCTGCCCAGCGCCGGTCGCCAGCACCGCGAGGCAGCTCAGCACCAGTCCGAAGATCGCGCCAAACGTTGCGTTGGGGAGCCACGACGCACCGACGACCTGCGCAGACGTGGCCTGGTCGACGAGAACCAGCGCGGGCCCCGACTCGGTCCCCGTCCATTCCGTTTCCTGGGAGGCCTCGATGAGGTGACGTGTCACCGCATTGGCGACCTTCACGGTCTCGCCCGGGTCGCTCCCGCTCACCTGCACGTTGAGGAGAGCCGAGAGCGGATAGGAGAACTGCGACAGCGTTCCGGGGACGGTCTTCACGCTGATGCGTTTCGCGAGTTCTTCGGGCGTTTCGTCGAGCCCGAGTTCGTCGATGGTCCGCAACGTCACGATGGTCGACGTCGCAAGTTGGGTGTAGGTATCCATGCGGACCGACGCCGCGCGGTTGCCCTCGTAAGCCGAGCGGGTTTGCGCGTCGCCCGGCACCACTGCGAAGAGCTGGGTCGACGCGGCGTACACCGGCTCCCGCACGTACCGGTCGGACACCACCACCGCAACGGCGGACAGAATCGTCGCCAAGACGATCACCCACCAGAATCGCGACAGCATGTGAACGTAGTCGCGGACGCGGGGAACCCCCGCAGGCGGCCTCAAGACTGCCCCGGACAGGAGTCGGGGACGGTCTCACCGGTGAGGCGGTCGCGCAGCCACGGCAGCCCGTACGTGCTGTCCAGATCGCTGTGGCCCTGCCCGATGCTCTTCTCGATCTGCAGTCGATCTCCCTGTGCGCAGGCACGATTCACCGCGGACTCGAACCATGGCAGATCCACCAGGGTGTCCTCGGTGCCGTAGATCACCAACAACGGCGTGGTCAACTTGTTCTGCGGCAATGCCATCTGCGCGAGTAGGTCGTGCAGCCGGTCGCGGTCGGCGGGCGTCTCCGGTTTCAGATCGGAGTTCGTCATCTTCGAGCGAACGGCCAGGATGTCGTCGATGTTGGGCGGGAGACAGTCCAACAGCTGATCCCAGTGTTCGGCGGTGTACCCCCGCCGGTACCGGTCAAGGTCGAGGTCGGGGTGTGACCATGCCAGCGATTGGAGTGCGAATACGAGCGCAACGCGTTGGTCGGCGGTCAGCGTCCCGTTCCACGCGGCATCGGCCATCCCAGCCATGTCGGCGGCCGGCGCCATGGCCAACGAACCCTTGAGGTCGAGGCCCTGGCCGTACACGCCTGCGCGGTCAGCCGCCGCCCATGCCGCCATCCCTCCGAGTGAATGCCCGAAGGCCACCCACTGGTTGCTGAGGTCGGCGCCGACCCGCCGCGCCGCACGCACCGCGTCGATCATGTTGTTGCCGAACGTCTTCGAGTCGAGGAAGGGATGGTAGTAGCCCGGTACGCCAAGACCCTGGTAGTCGGTCATGGTGACGGCGAAACCGTTCAACACCATCGCCTGCATCATGAAGCCGTTCCCCGGCAGAGTCGGGAACCTACTCGGTGCGCACTTGTTGAGCACGCCGGTCGTTCCGTGCCCGAAGGAGATGATCGGCCAACCACCCTTGGGCGGCTGACCGGGCGGAATCGCCACCACACCCGACACCTCGGTCGGACTGTCGTCGACACCCGACGTCGATCGATAGACGATCCGGGCGTACGTCGCGTTGGCGTCCTCGAGTTCTTCGCTTCCGTGCATCACCTCGACCGAGACGAGCGATCCCGGCCCGTCGTCGACGAGGTCGGGCGGACCCAGCTGGGCCGCGCCGGTGAAGACCGGCTCGAATGTCTTGACCGCCGTGCCGTCGTCGTTCGGGGCCGTCCGCGTCTGGGGCGCGGTCGACGAGCAACCCGCGACGAGGATCGTCGTCGCGGCCACACACGCGAGACTCCGCCACACGGCCATCAGATCATCGACTTTCGCGCTTGGCGCCCGACAACCGATGACTGCCGGTCTCACTCGAACCGGACGCCGTCGTCGCAGGCAACTCGCCGTCGGTCGTGGGCTGCCCGTAGGACGGGCCGTCGTCGACGGA
The DNA here is from genome assembly GCF_025823185.1 of Mycobacterium yunnanensis. Taxonomy (GTDB): domain Bacteria; phylum Actinomycetota; class Actinomycetes; order Mycobacteriales; family Mycobacteriaceae; genus Mycobacterium; species Mycobacterium yunnanensis. Next base: position 1,205,167 of record NZ_JACKVK010000008.1, on the reverse strand, counting down.
CGACTCCGCCGATGCGGACGACTCCGGGGCGGTTGTCGTCGTCGCAGTTCGAGAAGCCCGGGCGCCGTCCGACACCTTGGCCAGTTCGCGCCGGTGGCCGGGCTCACAGGTCACCACGGTGCCGATGAGTTCGGCGTTGGCCGACTCGAGGACCCTGAGGGACGAGGTGAGCGCCCTGGTGGTGGTGTGGCCGATCCGCGCCAACACGATTGCGCCGTCACCGAGGGCGGCGGCGACGGCACCGTCGGAGCAACTCGTCAGTGGCGGAGTGTCGATGATCACGTAATCGAAGTTGCGGCGGAGGTCCTCGATCGCTGCGGCGGCGGACGGATCGCCCCACAAGCGCCTCAGGGTCGACGCCGACGGGCCAGCGGGCAGCAACGCAAAGGGCGCGCCGCCGGCGGATTCGATGACGGCCGACACGACGTCGTGGCTGCCGACCAGGGCCGTGCCGAGACCGCGCTGGGCGGCCTGGGAACGCTCGGCGTCGGTGAGGGCGAGGCGCTCCACGAGCGACGGATCGAGGAAGTCGCCCTCGACGAGGACGACCGAGCGGCCCGCCTCGGCGAAGACCGCGGCGAGGTCGATCGCAGTCGTCGTCCGGCCATCGCCCTTCGACGGACTGGTTACCGCGATCACCTGGGGACGCTGTCCCGACGCGGTGCGCGCGAACTGGAGGTTGGTCCGCAGCTCACGCAGTCGCTCGACGGCCACGCCACCCGCCTGAAGGTTGGCCACGGCGACGTTCGATCGATTCGGATCGGCGACGAGGGCTCCGAGCGCAGGTGACTTCGTGACCGCTTCGACACGGTCGCGAGCGCGGACGCGGGTGTCGAGCACGCCGATCCCCACTGCCAGCAGCAACCCGACGAGCAACCCGCCTACCGCGCCAAGACCGATCCGAGTCAGCAAAGACAGGCCAGCCGTCGTCGTCGGGTAGTTCGCGTCGTCGAGCAGGATGGCGCCGGCGGCGGGGGTGCCGCCGCGTCGCGACGTCTCGAGTTCGCTGACCAGCTGGACCAACTGATCGGCGACCGCGTTGGAGTAGGTCTGGGCCAGCGCCGGATCGGGGTCGCTGACCGTGATGTCGAGCAGGACCGTCTTCGGCAGGGGGGTCGCGGTGATCTTGGCACGCAATTGGTCGGCCGTGATCGGCATCTTGAGCTGGTCGACGGCCCGGGCGGCCACCTGCTCGCTCGTGGCGAGCCCGGCATACGAAACGACGCGCTCCTGCGAGAACAGGTTGTTCTGGTACGCGTCACCGACGGAGGTACCACTCTGAGTGGTGACGAACAGTCGCGCCGTCGACGCATATTGCGGAGTGGTCATGAAAGTGGTCGCGTAACCAATGCCAGCGCCTAGGACGGTGAGCACGACGACGAGCCACCAAAAGCGTCTGAAGGTACGCAGATAATCCCCGATCGCCACCGGGATCTCCATTCGTTTGAAGTTTGCCGCAACGGACCAACCATAGCTGGCCGAGGAACACAAAGCACGCCGCTGGCCGGGCACCCGCAGTTGCATTCAGCGAACACAACGCCGACTATTGAGACCGTGACAAGGGCGATGCGGTCGCGCAAAGAGCTGGCCACCGGCACCACGATTGTAGTCGCGTGCCCGGTCGTCGCAGCCCTGGCTGGCAGTGCGGACTCGACGGCCACACTCGCCGTCGGCGGGCTCGCGGCCCTCGCCATTGGGCTCTACGTGGGCATACGACACCCACAGTGGCTGGCATGGGGGTTGGCTGCGGCTCTGGGGATGCTCCCCTTTGGCTACTTTCCCGGGATCCACGTGCCCCTGTACTTGCCCTTCGCCGCCGGAGTCGTGCTGGCCGCCGTGGTGCACAGGGATGAGCCGAAACCATTTCACCCGATGGAGAAGGTGCTGATCGCCCTCGTCATCGCGTCATGGGTGTCCGTCGTGTTCACCGGCCGAACCGTCACCGACGTGTCAGAAGTCATCAAGTGGTCGGTGGCCACGTTGACCGTGATTGCTTTGCTGCGATTTCCCCCGGAGCTCCTCACCAAGTTCGGCCGCATTTACGTCTACTTTGCGACGTTGAACGCACTGTTCGGCATTGCCATCGTCGCCGCCGACCCCACGCAGAGTTTCATCAGAATCTTCAGTCCGTTTGGTTACGGCTTGGTCGCGACGGGTCGCTTCGTCTACACCGAAGAGGGTGCCCAGCGGTTCGTCCGCCTCGGTGGATTGTGGGTCGACCCCAACATGGCGGGTATCGGGCTGATCATCGCCCTCGCCCTCGCAATGGTTCTGTTCACGGGCGCGACGAGAGCCCTCCTCGTGGCCATCCTGTCGGTCGCCATCGTGCTCACCCTCAGTCGCTCCGCGATCTTCAGCGTTCTGGTCGGAGTCGTGCTGGTACTGGTGTTCCACTCCATGCGGACGCGCGATCGCAGCATCGCGCTCGGAACCATCGCTCTGGTCGCAGTAGCGGCAATGCTGACCCCCGCCGTGCGGACCCGCATCTTCTCCTCGTTTGGCTCCGACGACGTCGGCAGCGCGTCGCGAGCCGACGCAATTCGACAGTGGCCGAGCCAGATGGCGGGGCATTGGCCATTCGGCCTGGGCTGGGGCCGGCCGGAATTCAAGGATGGCAACACCGCGTTCACGCTGAACTTCGTCGCTAATGCGCCGTTGATCACGATTTATCGAGCCGGCATCGTGGTCGGTCTCATATTCATCACGTTGCTCGTCTTGGGCTGCGTGGTGAGCGGACGACTCATCAGGTCGAATTCGCTGCCGTACGCCATGTTCGGCGGAATCTTCATCGGCATGTGCTTCGTGGCCCTTCAGCTCGACCACATGGTGGCGACCATCCCGCAGGTGACCCTGATGTTCTCCGTGATGCTCACGTTCCTGATCTTCGTCGACCAGGAGCGACGAAGGACACGCGACGAACTCGTCGCCGTCGAGAGTGTGTCGACTGGGCGGCCGTCGATGCCGCCGCTGGTGGGCACGAAGATCGTCTAGTCCGCGTCCCGCCGGAGAGTCCGAGGTACTGTGCGGCGCGTGCCTCTTCGGTCGGCTCGTCGCGTCATTCAGGTGGTGATCGCCGGTCTTGCCGTCTGCCTGCTCGCAGGGGTCGTGGTGTCCTGCGAACGGCCGTCGGCCCCTCCGCGGCAGGTGCACGCCGTGCCGCCCGAAGGCGCCAAGGCGACCCCTGTGACCGTTGGCGTCGGGTTTCACGATCCCGAGACGTACTTCATGTCCGACGCCCAGATGAATCAGACGTTCGACTTGATGTCGGCGACCGGCGCGACTTATGTGCGGCTGATGATTCCGTGGGCGGGCGTCGAACGGGTTCAGGATGAGTTCGACTGGACGAAGGTGGACGAGACGGTGAAGGCGGCCTCCGCGCGGAAGCTGACCGTCGTCGCCGTCGTCAACGCGAGCCCCGCGTGGGCGGTCGCGCCGAACGTGCCCGCCATCATCGGTCGACCGGCGTCCGCCGGTCGATACGCGGACTTCTGCGCGAAGGTTGCAGGGAGGTACCGGGGCCAGATCTCCGCCTACGAGGTCTGGAACGAACCCAACGGCGCGCAGTTCTTCGCACCGTCGCCCGACCCCGCTGGTTACACCGAGCTACTGAAGGCTGCGTATTCGAGCATCAAGGGCGCTGATCCCGCCGCGACCGTCATCGGCGGGGTACTCGGCTCGGTGGTGGACCAGGGCGTCACGACGGTCGATCCCGTCCGGTTCCTCCAGCAGATGTACCTCGACGGGGCGAGAGATTTCATGGACGCTCTGTCGTTCCATCCGTACCAGTACACGTTGAAGTTCTCCGACGGCGCCTCCATCGCCAATTCACCCCTGAATCAAACGATTGCCATGCGGGAGTTGATGATCGCCAACGGCGATGCGGGCAAGAAGATTTGGGCGACCGAGTACGGAGAGCCGTCGACCTCGACCGACGACGCCGGGCAGGCTGCGTTCATCGCCGACTTCCTCACCAAGTGGCCCGAGATGCCCTACGCGGGACCGATCATGATTCACACCACACGCGACCGGTTGACGGGGAGCGGCGACCCCGAGGACGTCTTCGGCGTGTACCGCTCGGATTGGTCACCAAAGCCCGCTGCCCAGGCCGTCAAGGATCGGATCGCCCAGGGGGCTCCACGATCCGCCGAGTACGAACGCTTTAGCGCCGTCACAGATCTCACTTACGGCGACGTGCTCAGCCCCGTCTACCGGGCGACGCCGACGGTCTGGGCTCAACGGCGCACCGCCGCCACTGTCTACGAGACGCCGACGGGGATGATGTCGTCGCCAAACCCGGTCGCCGACAAAGCCAGTCGATACGGCCTGGTGCCCACCACCCCGTTCGCCGACGGTTACCAAGACACGGATTCGCCCGCGGGCGTGCGGATTTGGTGGTCTGCCGCGACCGGCGCCCACGCCGCGGGTCGCGGCATCGTCGAGGCGTGGACTCCGCGGCTGGGTCTAGCCATGTCCGACGAGGAGCCCCAGACGTCCGGGGTGAAGGTTCAGTTCGAACACGGCTACATCACGTGGCAGCAGGACACCGGCGCCACGGTTCATCTCATCTGACGGGTTGCAGACCCGCCTGGACCAGCGCTTCAACCGCCTTCTGCGGCCGCTTCTGCTCCCAGTGCGTCCGATTCGCGTCGTACAGGTCACGTCCCGCCTTGACGGCCACGTCACGATCGAGCAGCATCCGGCGGCATTCTGCGACGAACTCGTCGTCGTCGTCGTACGTCGACATGCCGAGCACGGTGGTGAGGGAGCCCACCGCGGGTCCGCTTCCGACCACCGGTAGACCCTGGCTGGCGGAGTCCAGCAGCTTCACGCGTACTCCCCCGCCTGTTCTGATCGGCGCCATCAGTGCGCGACAGGTCTTGAGGAACGCAGGAAGATCGTCGACGAAGCCGAGGTCGCGAACCCGGTCGGGATACACCGGATCCGTCGACCCGGTCTTCTTGGCTCCGACGATGCACAGCTCCGCGTTGGGAATGCCCTCGGCGATCCGCGGCCACAATCGCAGTGCGATGTGGAACGCCTCCTCGTTCGGCGGCCAGTCGCGGCCACCGAGGAAGACCAACCGCTGACCACTTTGCGAGATGTCGATCTGTTCGATCGGCGGCAGCGTCACCTCCATGAAGCGCGCACCGGGAACACCGTTGGCGCGGTACATCTCGGCTTCCTCGATCTCGTAGCAGCCGACGGCGTTGGCCAATTTCGCCACCCGAAGCTCGTCGCGCAGCAGGCGAGGAGCCTCGATCTTGCCGAGTAGCCCTCGCGTCGCGAGCCACACCTGCGATTCGGTGTTGATGGTGTTCACCACGAAGCCCTTGTTGCCGAAGTGCTTACTGCGGATGAAGGATTCGGCCATGTAATTGTGCTCGCAGAAGAACACGTCGTCGTCACCGGCCTCGATCGCCTCGACCAACTCGTCGGTGTCGAACCGAATGTGGACCAGACTGCGCCGCTTCCGGATCGCTCCGGTCAGCAACCCCACCTTGTCGACCGGATGCTGGACGATGCGCTTGAGGCGAAGACCACCCTTGACCACGTCGACCGTGGTGTCACCGGGCGGCTCGTCCGACAGGCAAATGGCGCGAATGTCATAGGACTCCGCAGCCAGGCGCAACGCCACCCTTGCCAGTTCGACATCCCCACCGTGTTCGGTCTTGGGATCCTTGGACACCAGGAATGCAACCTTGGTCATGCGCCTGCGGGCTCCTTCTTTCGATAGATGGCTAGCAAGTAGATCACCAGCAGGGTGGCGTCGGTGGCGACCGTGGCGATCGCCGCCCCAATGGCCCCAAACTGCGCGAGCGCGGCGACGGCGCCGAGCTTCACGGGAACCAACCCCAGATTGGCGCTCAGCCGGATCAGGTCGCGCCGCTGCGCGTACAGGATGACGGCGAGCACGGAACTCATCGTGCGCATGGCGCAGAAGGCCGACATGATCAGCATCGCGACGCCGAGCTGGGTCGGCGCGGGCGTCAGCAGGAGTACGACTCCTGCGATGACCACCAGCGCACCGGTGCCGAGCCCGAGCATCACGATGTGCTTGAGCGAGGGTCCCGTCGACAGGTCACCGCCACTGCGGCGCAACGGCTCGTTGTAGGTCATGGCGAAGGATTGGCCAATGGCGGCCAGCGCGACCGTCACCGTCACGGTCAACGCGTAGTAGCCGACCGTCGTGCTGTCCGTGAGGAAGCCAAGGAGCAGTACGTCACCCTGGAGGTATAGGCACATTCCGAGCATCTCGCCGACGAGTGCGGCGATGAGCTTGGGCGGACCGGGTACGCCCGGACCATGTCCCCACACCCGCCGTGCGGCAAGTCCAAGCACGACGAGGTAGGGAGAGCAGTAGAGCAGGCTCGCGATCTGCAGGCTGGGGTCGTCGACGCCGAACAGGTAGCTGCCTGCGATGGCCACGCTGGTGACCTGCCGCACAGTGTCCATCCGCCAGGTGAGTTGCGGATGACCGTCGCGCGCAGCTTGGCTCTGATAGGACTTGAACACCATCTCGCCGCCGGCAATGGCCAGCCCGAACCACGCGATGTAGTTCACGCCGATCAAGCACGCGCCCAAGGCCATCAGCGTCAGGCCGAGCAGGAACCGGCTGGTTCGCTCCGCGCGGAAGTGCTCGTCGGACTCGCGCATCGCCCGTACGTTGAACGGGTTGTCCAACGGGGGGCCCACGACGGCGGACAGGGCGAATCCCATTCCGTACCTGCCGTAGTCGCCGACGCTCAACTTCCCTACCAGCGCCAGCGTCCACAGCATTCCGACGCCGCGGCCGCCGTACATCCAGCCCACGGCAACGAGTGTCTTCAGGATGTTGCGCGGGGCGGCCGCACCCTGTGTGGTGGGGTCAGGCACCTTCGGACTGACCGCCCAGGATGTCCGACCACGCCGCCACGAATGCCTCTGCAGTCATGCGCGTCGACCGCTCATCACGGGTGCGCTCGGCGTTCCTCCCCAGTTGCGCGACCCTGTCGTCGTCGTCGACGAACGATGCGATCGCGTCGGTGAAGCCGGGCGGCAGCGCATTTTCATCGCCGGCAGCCATCGGCACGACCACCGCGCCGGTCTCGGCGTCGAACTCCGCCAGCGAGCCGTAACCGGTGGCCACGATGGGGGTGCGGTAGGCCAGCGCATGCGCGGCGACCGACGAGGCGGGAAACGTGTCGGCGTAGAAGTGCCGCTTACCGTAGGGAATGACGATCGCGCGCACCGACTCGAAGAAGGCGTCCTCCTCGGCCCCGTCGATGCCCCCGACGATCTCGATGCCGTCGGCTCGCGGCAGCGCCTCGGTACCGCGCCCGGCGATGCGAATCAAGATGTCATCGGGCAACTCCTCGCGGATCTGCGCTATTTGCTCGAAACCCTTTCCGCGATAGACGAGTCCGAAGAAGCCGATCGCCTTCGGCCGGTCTTCCGGCGGCTTGATCTCGGGCTTGTCCGCGACGCGGTACGGCACGTAGTGGGTGTGCATCCTCGGATAGACCCGGTCGATCGACGCCTGCCCGGTCTTGCTGAGGGCGAAGATGTGGCGGCGGTCGTTGACCTTGCCTTCCAGCCAGCGCGAGACCGGACGAAGCGGATAGTGGAAGCCATGCATGAGCAGCTTGTGCTTGGCCACGAAACGGGTGCGGGCGGTGAACCACAGGGCTTGCGGGGGGTCGTGCACGGTGAGTGTCACCGGAACATCGTCCAAACCGGCGATCGACCAGAACGGCGACAGCATTCCGCAGCCAATCTCGCTGTGGACCAACACCTTTCCGACCGGCCACGACGCCACGAGATCGCGAATGCGCTTGCGGACCCGCCGTACGTCGGCCCAGGTCTCGTCACCGGGCCCGGAGACGCGGACCTCCGCGACGTCGCCGAAGTGCGAGCGGTAGGCCTCGACCAAGTCTTCGGTGTAGTCCCCGATCGCCGTCACGTGATTCCGCGGGCCGACGTAGATCAGGCGATAGTCCTTGAGATCGACGGCCATCAAAAGAAGAGCGGACGGTAAGGGCTGCTGTACTTCAGAGCCTCGGGATTGCGCTTGGTCAGCACCTTGGCGGGAACGCCGCCGACGACGTCGAGTTCCTCGATGTCCTTGGTGACCACGGCGTGGGCCGCGACGACTGCGCCGCGCTTGATGTGCGACGGGAGGATCATCGCCCGACTCGCGATCCACACGTAGTCCTCGATCACGGTCGGGATCGGCATGGGGAGGAAGTCCGGGTGGTTGATGTCGTGGCCACCACCGAGGATATGGGTGTCGCTGGCGATGTTCACGTTGTCGCCGATCGAGATCCCGGCCCGCGAATCCAGAAAGCAGCGGAAACCGATGGTGGTGTAGTTGCCGATGGTCAAGAACTCCGGATCGAACACCGTCACGCCGCGCATCAGGGTCGACTTCTCACCGATGGTGGTGCCGGCGACCCAGCGCAGGAAGTTCTGTCGCACGAAGTGCGACGGGATGTAGGTGACGATCATGTTGTACAAGATCGTGGAGATGCGGTTTCGCGCCTTGCGGGCGAACGTCATGCCCTGCATCTTGTAGGCCACGACGCGACCGTCCGGACCAAGTTCCCATTCGGGATCAGGGGGCAACTTCAACCCGGGGGCCGCGGCCAACTTCCTCGCGCGGTCTTCGGGGTCTGCCTTGAAGGGCTCTGGTATCACGCGTCATTCTCCCGTGTTGGTGTCGACTCGACCAGTGGTCGAGAAATGTCTTCCGGCAAGGTCTTCGAAGATGCCGCCCACCCGGCATCGGCGATGCGACCACTCACTTCGGCCTCGCCGCCAGTGCGTCCACCGCCGCCACGAGCTCCTCGGCGTAGTGCTCCTCGGTGAAGAGTTCGACGTGCGCGCGGATCTTGTCCGGATCGAAATGAGACGCGCTGAACCGGTCGAGGGCGTCGGCGATCGATCTGGAGTCGGGCTCGTCGAAGTACAGCCCAGTCACGCCCTCGGCAACCGTGTCGAGGAAGCCACCCCAGCGCAACACCACGCTGGGTTTGCCCCACACCCCCGCTTCGATCGGCGTCAACCCGTAGTCCTCGTAGCTTGCCGCGATGAGCGCCCGAGAATTGGCGTACAACCACGACATTTGACCGTCGGTGAGATCGCTGAGCATGAAGACGTTCGAGGTCTTGCCCGCCGCGATCCGCTCGGCGTCCGGCCCCCGACCCACGACGACGAGGCGTTCGGACCGGCCCGCGAAGGCGCCCACCACCGCGTCGACGTTCTTGTACGGGAGTAGTCGGGATACGCACAGATAGAACGAGTCGTCGTGATTGGTCTCACCGTCGGCGGCGAGCCACTGCGCGAGTTCCGGTATCGGCTCGGTCGTGGCGCTCGAGGTCATCGCCACCGGCGACCACAGCACGTCGGCCTTGATTCCGTACGTGGCTGCGATCCGTTGCTGGACAGCGGTCGACACCGCGAGGTACTGGTCGCACGACTTGGCCGCGCGGCGATCCCAGGCGCGCAAGAACGGCGCGGTGACAGTGAGCAACGCACGCTTGAGTGGATGGCTTCCGTCGCCGAGATACATGTCGCTCAGGTAGAGCCAGCGGGCCGGCGAGTGGCAATGCACCAGCTTCCGCCCGTTGGTCGTGAAGCCGTGCGCCCAGCCGCTCGAACTGGTCACCACGACGTCGGCGTCGATGTGCATGCCGTTCGCTGCGAACGGCAGGATCGGCAACGCGGCGCGGTGGTGTTTGCGAATGGGTCCGAGCGAATTCAATGGCGATACTCGAATATCGCAATTGGCGAATTCCGGATAAGTGTTCTCGGGGTCGTACAGCAACGTGTAAATCGGGGCGTTGGGGAAGATGCGAGACATCGAGAGGACGACCTTCTCGGCGCCCCCACGCTGGGTGAGGTAGTCGTGTGCGATCGCCACGCGCGGCCCGTCGAGGCCGTCGTATTTCCGGACAGGAGGCACCCTGGACATCCCTCTCGCAGGTGTATTATTCGGCGGGTTGCGAAACCGGTTTCCGTCCCTCCGTGGCTGCGTCCATGAAACCTCAAAGCGGGAGTAGTTTCAACTCTCGGCAAACTCCCGCAGGTCGGCTGGGCACGCATTCGGCGCCGCTCTGCGCGGCCGCCGCGGAGCCTCCGGGATGGACTCGATCACGTCACCCCAAGAGAGCTTCACCGGACCAATCGTAGCGGCAGATTCGACCGGCACCCGTTCGGGCACGTGGGCCGACCTCGGCAAGCGCACGACAGCTGCGGCACGCGGTGAGCTGTAGAGCCCGCAACGGCCCCCCGCACGTCCGCGGTCGGCTACATGAGGTCGTTGGCGGGCACGTCGTCACGGTGCTCGCGGTACCACGCCACGGTGCGTTCGAGACCTTCGTCCAATCCGGTCACCGGAGCCCATCCCAGCGCGCGCATCTTCGTGATGTCGGCGCAGCGACGTGGTGTTCCGCCGTACTTGATCTCGCCAGGCCGGATGTCGAGGTCGACGCCCACGATGGATCCGATGCGTTGCGCGAGGTCACGGATGGAGACTTCTTCGTCGCTACCGATGTGGTAGATCTCTCGGTGGCCGCCCTTGTCGTACATGGTGAGAATGCCTTGGACGACGTCGTCGACGTAGCAAAACGATCGCGTTTCAGAACCGTCACCCTGAATGTCGAACGGCGCCTTGCCTTCTGGATGTGCGTCCTGCGCCGCCAAGGCACGCATGATGAACTGCGGCTCGACGTGCTTCCACCCCATGTTGGGTCCAAACACGTTGTGCGGCCGGAAGACCTGCACCTGCCGATAGTGTTCGCGACCATAGTTGAAGGCGATCAGCTCGCTGACGATCTTGCCCCCGCCATAGGAGTACCTCGGGTTGAGGCTGTCCGGCAGCATCAACGGGATCGTCTCGGGCGTCGGGATGATGGCGGGTGTCTGGTACACCTCAGCGGTGGAGGCCACCACGAGGTCGGGCACACCCGCGGCGCGGCCCGCGTTGACGACGGCCAGCGCACCCAGCATGCCCACTTCGAGGACGAGTTCGGGTTGCGTGTAGAAGTTCTCGGTGCCGTTGACGGCGGCGAGATGCATGACCACCTCGGCGCCGGCGAACGCCTTCTCGAGAGCGGCTTGGTCGCGCACGTCGCACGTGTAGAGGTCGACGTCATCGGCGACCTCGGCGAACCGCGTGGCGTCGCCGCGCACCATGTTGTCGACGACCGCGACGTCCCAGCCGTCGCGCACCAGGCGCTTGACCAGGTAGGCGCCGATGAAGCCACCCCCACCGGTGACGACGACGCGCTTACCCACGGACTGGCTCCGCTGCACCCACGGCGCCGGCTTTGCCCACGGCAAAGTACGAATCACCGAGTTCTGACGCCGGCAGATGGCTGAAGTGGTTCCAGTAGTCGAAGACGAAGCCGTCGGGATTCATGAATTCCTTCATGGCCCTGGGCGAGATGGTCTTGAGCGACGGGTGATTGTTGCCGATCACGACGACGTCTGCCCCGTTCACGGCGTCACCCAGTCGACTGAAGTTCCGCTCCTCCGGGAACTCCTTGGCCAACTCGTCCTGCGCAGTGACCGGGTCGTACACGCCGATCTCGGCACCCGGGAGTGCCTTCTTCAGGGCGTCGAGCACCTTGATCGACATCGAGCCGCGCAAATCGCTGGTCTCGGGCAAACCCTTGAAGGCCATCCCGACCAGGTTGACCTTGAGCGGGCCCGACAGCCCCCGACGCTTGATCTCGCCGCTGATGAACGCGACGGTCTCGTCGGGCTGGCGCTCGTTCACGACGCGGCCCGCCGCCGTGATCTCCATGTCGATCCCGCGGCTGCGCGCGCTCTCCATCAGGATGTGCGGGTCCTTCTCGAGGCAGGGGCCGCCGACGAGCCCCGGTAGCGGGATGTTGGTCCGGCTGTACCCGAGCTTTCCCGCGGAGATGACCTCGTATGCGCTGACGCCGAACGCGTCGCACACTCGGGCGACTTCGTTGGCGAAGGCAAACTGGACGTCGCGGAAGGTGTTGCTCACCAGTTTGGCGATTTCCGCAGTTTCGATGCTGGACACGAGAACGATGGAATTGGTCAGTTTGCGGAAGACCGCTGCGGCGCGATCGGCCGTCGCCTGATCGTCGGCGCCGACGATTTGCGGTAGCTCGCGCAATTCCTGCAACGCCTTGCCCTCGAGGGTGCGCTCGGGACACATTGCGATGTCGAACTTCTTGCCGCTCGCGGCCAGGATCGGTGACACCACGTCACGGGTCGTGCCGACCTTGACAGTCGACCGGAGGATGACGAGGGCACCGTCCTGCATGTTGGAGGCGATGTCGCGAGCCGCGGCCTCGATCATGTCAAGCCGGGCAACACCTTCCGGAGACAGTGGCGTACCCACGGTGATGATGTAGATGTCGCAGCCGAAGCTCTCGTCGAAGGCCTCCGCGGCGACGAGTTTCTTCGACTGGGTCACGCCGGCAAGGGCGTCCGGGAGGCCCGTTTCCGTGAAGTGCGGGATGCCCGCGTTGGTCATCTCGACGAGGTCGGAGCGCTTCTCGACACCGATCACCGAGTTGCCCGCTTCGGCGAGCACGGTAGCCAGGGTGAGACCTACGTAACCAAGGCCCACAATTCCAATGTCGTACTTTGCTGGCAAACCGCTCATTCCTCAAATTATTACAGCACCTGCCCCCGCGACTCCAAGTCTGACCGCTGCGGCCCAGGACCGCATTTCGACGTGGGTGCGCCTTCACCAGCGGCTCGGTGCTGGCCCGGGCACCCCCGACCTGGTCACCGGCCGCAATCCGCGCGTACGACCGCCTGCTGCAGCAGGCCTAGGCGGCCCGAAATCAGGCCGACGTATTCTCCACGGTAAGAGGGCCCATCTCACCTTCGACGACGAACTCGCGCATCACGTGGTCCGGCGACCGGAAGTATTCGCCATCGAGCTCTCGTTTCCACTTCGCCGGCGATCCGGCGTACAAGCCGGGAGCGGGCGCGGAGCTCGTGGGCAACAGGGTCGAGTTGGCCGCAAGGATCGAGCGCGGGGGAAGATGCGCCCCCTTCAACATGACCGCACACGAGCTCACGAGAGCGTGGTGGCCGATGAAGATACGGCCGGCTGTCTGACTGTTCGTTTCGAAGTCCGGCTCATGGGTCTGCACGTAGGCGCGGCCGCCGCCAATCCGAGCGTGACGGTCCATGATTATCGTTCCGGACGCATCCAGATAGTGGCGGCTCGTGATTCCCGCCCCAAACCTCAAATCCAGCGTGCCGGCCATCGGATCGACGAGTTGGAATTGCGGTGAAGCCGACACCCAGTTCCACGAATTGATGATGACGTGGTCGCCCAAACGTACGAGGCCGAGACCCCGAAAGACGTTGAGCAATCCGATGCGGACGTCTTCACCAATCTCGAACCGCCGTACGTTCAGCACGACGTTGGGGGCGATGACGGCCGAATCCGCGACCTGGTGGCCGAACCGCCGGAGCAGAGCGTTCTTCATTCGATTTGCTGGCAACATCCATACGATCGCCTCGAGAACGAGCCGCATCATGACCACCTCCCCGTAGCGGAAATCCGCACGATGCGCCCGTAATGTTGGAGGATCCCTCGAATGACGCAACCCGCGAACGTGAGCCGAGATTACCAATCATGCTGTGATTCTGGTTCGGATCCAGCTTCCCAATCCGGGCCGCGACCGTTCGCTGAAGACGCGCTATTCAGCCCCGGCTCATGGGCCATTTCAGTCCTCACTCCGCGTTCGACTGAGACAATCGAGGACGATTCATGCCAGTTCGGCGTTGGTTGGTGCCTTTGCGTGCGAAAGGGTTTCGATGACTCCAAGTCCAGACGACGGAAGAGCCGTGACGGAGTCACAGAACTCGGCACACGGCGACGGTCACGACTACACGGTCGGCAGCCCGCATCTTCGTCACGCCCCCATCCGCGCATGCCTCGACGATCGAATCCACGAGGTAATAGGCGACGTTCTGCGGCGGCAGACCCGATGCGATGTTCTCGAAGTGGGTGCGGGACACGGATCTTTCACCGACACGGTGCTTCGTGCAGGCGGCGCGCCAACGGTGACCGAGATGTCACGGGCCAGCTTCGAATGCTTGAAGCAAAGATTCCAAGGCGTGCCCGACGTCGACGTGGTGTTCGACCCGGACGGCCAGGAAACCACCCGTCTAGGACGTCAGTACGACGTGGTGCTCCTGATCTCCGTGATCCACCACATCCCGGACTATGTGGGCACCGTAACAACTATCTGTGACGAACTGTTGAGACCTGGTGGATGCGTCCTCACATTCCAAGATCCGCTGTGGTACCCACGCCAAAGGGCTTACGCACGAACCATTTCGCAGAGTGCATATCTTGCCTGGCGCCTCACTCAGGGAGAACTGCGCCGGGGGCTGGCCACACGGTGGCGACGCCTTCGTGGTGTGTATGACGACACCGAACCCTCCGACCTGGTGGAATATCATGTCGTCCGCCAAGGCGTGGACGATCATGCGTTGATCGACCTGTTCGAGAGGCGTTTCGAGACGCTGGACGTCATGCGTTACTTTTCGACGCAATCGCCCCTGATTCAGGGGCTTGGCGGCAACCGCCTACCGCCCAATACGTTTGGGTTGCTGGCCAAGGGTCGAGTCGCGGATTGAGATTGCTACTCGTCGAGGACCGCACGAACCTCGTCGACTGCCGGCTTGGGTGTGTAATCGCGTCGAAAGAGTCCAAAGGACACATCCTCGTCGGACGGTTCCACGACGAGGTCCACCGTGTTGAAGATGAAGAAGCCGCCGATCCACGGAACCTCGCGTGACTCACGGATCGCGTCCGAGAGAATGCGTGCCTGATCGTCTTCGCTCACCGAATCCGTCGTGCTGCCCGTGGGTTGCCCAAATTCGGTAATCCAGACCTTCTTTCCATCGTCGGAGCGAGACCGCATCAACTGCCGTACCTCGTCGACGATCGAGCCCTGCCCTTCGGAGAATGACAGCGGCAGCGGGAATGTGTACGGATGCAGCGCGATCCCGTCGAAGTAAGTCTGCGCGCCACCGTCGTAGAGCTGCCGAATGAAGTCGATGTCCCGGGTGCCGGCAAGATTGCTCGACGTTCCCCCAGTGAGGACCGGCGCGACGCTTCCGGCACGGCGAATTCCTGAGAATGCCTGTTGCAGAAGGGGTATGTACGTTGCCACCGTAGGGGGATCGAGATAGTGCGGGATGTTCGGCTCGTTCCAAATCTCCCAGACAGTGGTCGCATCGGAGTAACGGCGTGCGACCGCCTCGGCGAAGCGGCCGAAGTCGTTCGCGTCCAGAGGTGGGTTCCCGTTCGCCGCGGGGTCCGCCGACGGGTCCTGCGCCCATCGCGGCGCGGGGCCTTCGAGTGTCATCGTCAGTCGCAGTCCGTGCTCCCGAGCCGCGCGCACCGCGGCATCGAGGGGCCCCCACCGAAGTGGCCCGCCGCGATCGGGCTCGATGAGGTTCCACTTCGCGGACACCCGAATGGCGTTGACACCGACGCTCGCAATGGCGTCGACCTCACGGCCGATGTCGGTGCCTGGCTGCATCGTTGCGACGGTGGAGATGCCGACGACCTGCTCGGATAGCGGCACCATCGACGTCTCGGCCTCCGCCGCGGGGTTGAACCCGCAGGCGGGTGCGGACGCCACGAGACCCGTCACGAGCGCGACCACACCGCTCGACCTGAGACGCGTTCGAATACACCGGGGCCCGTCCACGTTCCTCGCTCTCGTCGGAATGGCTGGGGCTCCACACCACGCATCCGATCGGGTGGCGCGACCGCCGAGCGGATCGGTCATTCCACTACCGATCGAAAATGGGAGGCGGTCGAGGCGTGGTGTGTTTCGAATGCCGCCCGCACCCGGGTGGAAAGGTGCTCGAAGGACATGTCGTCCATGGCCGTTATCTCCTCGACGAGGTGCGCTGCCCCCGCGACATCTCCCGGGGTCAATGCGTGGTCACCAAGTCCCAGTCGCTGCAACTGTTCCCCTATCCAGCCGATGCGCCAAGCGATGGGTACGCAGCCAGCTTCCGCGGCTTCGTACAGCACTAATGGCTGAGCTTCGTGGTGGTAGCTAGAGAGAAAGACGAAGCATCGCGCGCCAAGCAGGGCCTGCCGTTTGGGCTCGCCGTGAAGCGGTCCCAGCATGTCGAAGCGCACGCCGCGCCGACGGGCGTCGTCGAGGACCACGGTCGCCGAAGGCGGCGCACTACCGATCAAGGTGACGTGGACGCCGGTCCTGTCTGCCACCTCCAACACGGCGCCGAGTCCCTTCGCCTGCGACAGGTTCGACACGTGCACTGCCCCCGACCGGTGTGCCGGGCGGGAAGGTGGTGCCACCGGCATTAGGCCTGCGTTGTCGACCACGACGACCTTCGTCGGATCGATGTCGTATCTCCGCGCCAAGGCGTCGCCCATCGCACGGTCCAGCACCACGTGCCGTAGTCCGGGCCCGCCGACCGCGAGCGCCAACCGCATCAGGGCTGAATCCGCTCGCACGTAGTGCGCGGAGTGGTGAACGAGAGACGTCGAAACTCGACGCAACCGCGTTGCGAGAAGCGGAATCGACTCTGCCAGAACGCCGATCTCACCCGAGGCCACTACGAGTACTCGGTCCGGCGGAGTACCCCAGACGATGGATACGGCGGCCCACAGGCAGCGACGCATCTTGGTCAGGATGCCGACCTGCGTGTCGACGATCCTGACGCCGTGCCCGTCGTCCTGCAGCGCGTCGACCAACCAGCGAGTCGCTTGAGCGCGCCCGTCCACCGGCGGCGGAACCGGTCCGATCATCATGATGTCCATTGCGCGTCAACGGCGTTCGAAGAACAGATCGGCTTGATCGAGAGTCCACGTGGGGCGGCTTCCGGGCACGCGAGCGATGCCACTGAGCGCAAACCCTGCGTCCAGCATCGTCTGGATGACGTCGGATGCGTCGGATTGGCCGACGTAGACGTCGGCGAACGACACTTCGACCAGCACTGCGTCGGCTCGACCCAGCACTTCGGTGAGACCCTGCAGGACCTCGGATTCCGATCCTTGCACGTCGATCTTCACCAGGAGCGGGCGATGCAGGGGTGCGAGTTCGAGTAGGGCGTCGTCACCGACGAGAACGTCGACCTCGGGGCTTGCCACCTCCCGAAGCGCGTGCCGCGAGCCCTGAGTCGGAGCCACCGCAAGCAGGGACGAACTGTCCGATGCCGCGGTGATGTGCAAGGTTCGACTGCCCTGGCGCGAACCGAGGGCGGCGTTGACGATCTCGACGTGGCAGTCGTGTAGCTGCGCGGCGGTGGCGGATAGTCGTGCGCCGACGTCTGGGAGTGGGTCTACACAGACGATTCGCCGTGCCCCGAGGGCCTCGACTGCCCAGATTGCGAACTGGCCAAGGTTGGCGCCGACGTCGACGACGGTTTCGTAGTGTCGACCCGCCAACAGGTCGTCGTGTTCCAACGACGGGGCCACGCCGCGACGCAGCAGGGTCCACCGATTCCGACGACGCATCAACCACGAGAGCTTGCTCAGCCGCAGAGCGATCAACGCCCCGTCGACGCGTGGCCGTCGAACTCTCATCATGTGACCACCCTCGTGTGCCGTGGCGGAGCGCTCGCGGGGCGGGCGGACCAACTGGCGACCGCGATGACGCCGACGACGACGACCTCGGCGGCCACGGGAACCACCCACAGCGAAGTGTCGAGCCCGGTAGATCCCAGTGCCGCCAGCAAGCCGAGTGCAGCCACGGCGCCGGCCATAATGGCGGTGCTCGACAACGAGGGACGCCCGAGTGCCAGCAGACGCGAATTGAATGCTTGCGAGCAACCGCTGAGACCAGCTCCGATCACCATGGCGATGATGATCGGCGTGGCGTCCACGTACTGCGAACCCACGACCAACAGCACCAGGTGGGCGATTGGCCATGCCGAGAGTGCCAGCAGCGCCAGGTAGATGCCCGCAAGCCCGAGGAGGTAGTGAAAGAGTCGCTGGAATCGAGCCGGTGATTCGATGCGCTTGGCCAGTTCGGGAACGGCGACGACGGACACGGAGGCCGTCAATATCGATATCGGCCCGATCACCTTGGCGGCAATCGAATAGTTGGCGACCGTCGTGGCCGACGTCACCGCGGCAAGGACTGGGATTTGGAGTTGGCCCAGTAGCGCGGACATTGAGTAACTCCAGTACCCGAGGCCGCCCGTGAACGGATGTCGCCACTGGGCCAACGATTCTCGGACGAGCACGAGCGACATCGGTATGCAGAGGGCGACGACGACCTGGACGCACAGGGCCATCGCCAGCAGCGTAAAACTCAGGCGACCGACGACTAGGTACTCGAGGCCGACCACCAGGAGCACGAACCCCCTGTGCCACAACAGCAGCAGGTTGGCCACCCGATGCCGGTCGACGGCCGTCATGTGCGACACCGTGTAGTTGACGAAGGAGTCGCCGAGGGCCAGAAGCAGACCCGCGTAGACGGCAGGATGAGGTGCTAGCACCCAGTAGGCGAGGCCGAGGAGGGCGCCGGAGACCGCAACGAGTGCCGAATGTACGACGTAGAGCGAGCCCGGGCTGGGCTGACGATCCGTTCCCGCGCGAAGGACGCGCGTCGGGGCGCCGACGCCGGCGAATATGCCTGCCGCAAGGCCGATCGAGTAGGCCAGCATGAAGGTGCCGAACTCCGACGAGGTCACCAGTCGGGCCACCAAGGCCAGCGTGACACCAAACGCCAGAGAACTGCCCGCGCGTGCGCCGACCCGACCCAGGGCGCGGCTGGCCAGCTGGCGCGTGCCGACGGGAACTCGGCCGTCGATCACTCTGGCTCCCCCATGGTGGTTCAACGCCCCATGACTCGTAGGACTCGTCGGCGCCAAATGCGGTATTCCGGGGTCAGGCGTAGACGGAACACCCGTGACTCGACGAGGTGGCGCGCCGTCATCAGCAGCGCTGCAGCCTGCTGTCTCACTCCGTCCGCATGTCGCATCCGCACCTCGTGTCCTTCGCGAACGAATTCACGCCACAGGTTGGCCGACTTGGATGCATCGTGAAAGCGAAGCGCGCCTATGGGATCGGCGATCAGTACCTGACGCGGCCGGGCTGCCGCGATCTCCAATTGGAGGGCCAAGTCCATCGCGGTGTTCAGTTCGCGCTCGAACCCGCCAACCCTTCTGAGCAATTCCGTCTTCACGAGAATCGACCCCGAGAAGGCTGCGCACCCTCGAGTGACTATGGCCCGTGCGTCAAGCGGCCTGCCGTTGAAGGTGTCGATGCGCGAACCGTCCGCCCTGATGAGCTCGTGTCCTCCGACCACGACGTCGACGGAGTCGTCGGCGTCCAACGCTGCGCGAAGTCTGTCGAGCGCCGAGGTCAGCAACACGTCATCGGCGTTGAGCCAGAGGACCCACGGGTTCCGCGCACGCCGCAGCGCTCTGTTGAGTGCGTCCGATTGTCCGCTGTCACGCTCGACGACGGGCTTGACGCGCGAGTCCGACGCGGCAAGTTCGGCGAGGAGCCGAGGGGACCCATCGGTGGACTCGGCGTCCTGTACGACGATTTCGTCGTGCGGTCCCAGCTGCCCGAGCGCGCTCTGCAGAGCCTCTCGAAAGTACTGACCCGGGTTGTATGACGGAATTAGCACGCTGATGGCCGTTTCCCGGCCTGACGGATCACTCATCGCCATCTCCACACCGTCGCCGTGTCAATTCGCCGACGGGGTGGCGATGATCTTGCGGCCCCCTGGTCGAGACCCGTTCGATGACGGGGCGCCTCTGGCGGCGTCCGGGCTTGCGTGGCGCGCCGTCGATGGCGCCTTCATCGTGCGTGACGGCACGAGGGCGGCGACCAGCAGTCCTGCGAGCAGGCCCAGCATCCCTCCGGCTACGACCGGTTTCGCCGCTATCTGCCCGATCTTCACGATGCCTGAACTGGCCGGCTGAATCGTCAACAGTCCTTGCGCGCGGGGGCCGCCGTTGATCGGGGTCTCCATTTCCGTTGCCAACTCCGTGAGCTCGGTCGCCACGGCGTCCGCCAGACCTGCGGCGAACTTGGCGTCGTCACCCGTCACGTCGATCTCCAAGATGACGGTCCCCGGAATGGGCACGACCGTGAGTCGATCGGCAATGTAACTCGCGTCCACGCCGGAGTGGGCGCGTTGCGCGGCTCGCTCGAGCAGCAGTTGCCCCGTGGCAAGCGCGGCGTAGGTCTTGACGCGCGATTGACCCGCAATGTCGCCTTGGGCGGCGGCAATGGCGTCCGTGGCAGACGTGCTCACGAACAAGCGGGCGGTCGCGCGGTACCCACCCCCGGTCGTATAGGCATAGCCGACCCCCAGTGCTAGTCCCACGAGGACGCAGATCAGTACCCAGCTGAGCCTGCGTCGTACTTTGGTCATCGATTCCACGGGTGCCCCTCCTCACCTAGTGCAATCCCTGGCGGGACAAATGCGTCGATCCTTCTTGGACATTTCTCCGCCACATCGGCCTCCCCGGACCCCCTAGGAACGGGAGCACGCACGTCGACGGCAAGATCGCGAGAATGTATGGGACGTAGACCGATTCGAGCGCCGAGACCGAGAACAACGTCGCGAGGTACAGCAAGAGTACGTCGCGTTCGTCGTCTTCGGAGGTCAGCAATTTCAGCACCACGGCTGCGGCGAGGACGATCACACCGGACAATCCGATCGACAGGGTGACGTCCAGCCACCCGTTGTGGGGCGAGTAGTTGAGATCGTAAATGGACGTCAACCGCATCACGAACCACGTATTGGGCCCAGATCCAAGTATTGGATGTTGCGCAATCACCTGGCGCGCTTCACTCCACAACGCGCCGCGGAAGGTGAATTCGGTGCCGCCGAAGGGGTAGATCGCGGGAACCAGGGAGAAGGCCAGCGCGACACAGGCACCCAAGAGCAGTATTGCCCGGCGCTGCGCGGGCCACGACCAGATCGCCAGTACGAGCACGGCCGCGGTGATGATTCCGATTTCTGCGGTTCGACTACCAGCCAACTCGATCGTCGCCACGACGCTGGCCAGGGTCGCCATCGCACCGCGAAGGTCGAGTTGCGCAACCGCAAAGGGCACGATCATGACTACGGCCAAGCCCAGGATGTTGCCATTGCCCGCGAACGGAGACGTCAGTGTTTGCCCCGCCAGGCTGCACTTGTCGATTCGACAGGGCTCGAGAACTCGACCGGGGTTGAGAACCACTGCCGCCAAGACCGAACCGGTGATGAGCAGCAAGCTGGCCCGGCAGCCCAATCCGACGACGATCGAGCCCCGAATCTCGGATGGCTTCACGAGGGTCACGAGTAGGAGGCCCATGGGTATGGCCAATTTCGCTACGTCAGAACGAGACATCGGCCCCAGGGCAATGAAGACCAGTGCGATCAACAGCGTCGAGTATTGAACCATCGCGGGTATGTCGAATCGCGTGGCCCTGGTGAATACGTGTCGACCGAAGTAGACGACGGCAAAGACGAATCCAGGGAGATACCACAGGGTTGGATACAGGAACCCAGCGCCTTCGGCGGTCGACCACATCTCGGGACCGACGAAGAACGTCCACACCTGAGGCCAACCGACGATCAGGACCACGTAGACGGCGACGTGCCGTTCGTGCGCACTGAAGTCACTCCACCCTGCGTTTCGGCCGAAGGCGTAGGCCGCCAACCCCACGGCGAGAGTTGCCATCAAGACCGGCAGGGAGGGCGTCATTTCTCCCACCCAGCCCAAATCTGCGTCAGCACCGCCGGTTTGATACCGGGGCCTTTCTCGTAGAGCTCCCAGGTTGCCCATTCACTGGACCACGACGCGATTCGAGGATCGCGGAAGTTGACGGACTCGCCGTTGGGCAGCGCGATCGAGACCTCGTCGTCTCGACGAATGACTTCGACGCTTCTCTCTCCCAGCAGCGGTGTCGCGAAGCGCCCGACACCGAGCACGTCCTGACCGCCCTGGTGGCGCCAGACCGACATGAACCACGTCTCGCTGTCGAAGACGAAGTGAATTGCCATGTTTGGTACTTCGGCAAGGAACTTGCTTGCGTCAGTGGACAAGGGCGAAGCCGACACGAGCAGAGCCACCTGACCTGTGGCGCCAGGGAGAGCGGGCTCGAAGTACGCCGTCGCGCCGATGCGGTTGACCGTGCCGGGCATGCGCCGCTGAAGATACGTGGCGGAATTCGTCTCCGAGGCCGTTCCCAGCGTGAGGCCACGCGACGTCAACGCCAGCGGCGACTCGTTACCCCCGTGACGCAGCACGTCGAATCCGTCGAGTGCCATGGCGATTCGTAGTTCGCCCGATCCGAACGTCCATCTGTCGATCGACCCACCGCCCGGCGTTCCCACGTTCAATCTCAAGAGCGACAGTGATGCGCAGAGTGACAACAGCACGAAGAAGGATGCCAGCGCCGCCCGAGTCGACCGGTGGCGCTCGACAGGGGCGCTGGCGGCCTCGATGAACTGCTTGCGGTGGACGCCGACGTAGCTCATCGAACCAACCTCGCCGTCTTCGGTACGCCGATATTGGCCAGGCCGATGGCCCCTAGCCCGCCCGCGATGAGCCCGAGTAGACCGCTCTGCAGCACGATTCGACGCATCTGCGGCTCCGCCGGTGCACGCGGGACGATGGCCGTCTCAGCGACGGTCGCCCGCATCGGCAGCAGTACCTCACGTTCGGGTATCACCTCGGTGAGCACCGTCGCCGTCGCGTTCGCCATGTCCGCCGCGAGCACGGCTGACCCACACTTCACCGTGATGTTGAGAATCGCGCTCTGCTTGGGTGAAGTGATCGTCAGGTCTCGACGCAACTCGTCGGCCGTGACGGGTAGGCGATTCGTATCGACGACGCGCTGCAGGAAGGATTGTGTCGTCGCAAAACTGGCGTACTCCAGGATCCGCGAGTCGACGAAACTGCCTGCGGCCAGTCCCCCCGAGGGACGAGTGTCTCCAGGGGTGCTGCTTCCCTCCGCCAACACCGGCACGACCCTCGCCGTAGCGACGTATACGGGAGTCGTGAGGAGGGCGCTGGCGACGCCCGAACCAGTTCCAATCATCAACGCGAACAGGAAGACGAGCCAGTAGCGCCGTGCAAGGAGACCCATGTCGGCGACATTCATCCGCGAGCGACCTCCGCCCGTTCTCCGGACAGCGCTGCCTGATTCGACGAGGCCACGGGAAGACGTCCCAAAGGCCCCGAGTATTGGCGAATGCGAAGGCTGTTCATGACGACGGATGGTGGTGGGTGAAGGGCAGCAGTGCGATGAGGCCACCGACGACCACCGCACCGACGGCGCGGAGTGAACGATCCGCCGACGACGACGGCATCCGAATCAAGACGTCCTCTATGAGAGTCGCCCACCGCCCAATCGCTGCTCGCTCGCTGAGAACGGCTTGTCTGTACAGCTGCCCACTTGCCCCGAAGTGCGCCGCCGCTTCCGCGTCCGTCCCGATTTTCAGGAGCGCGTCTAGCAGTGCCTTGGGATCGCCGGCCGGTACGACCATGCCTGCGCCGGACAGCGCAATCTCTTCGGCAGTCACACCGTTCGGGTCGGTGGCGGCGACCACGGGTCGCCCGGCGTGGAAGTAGGACGTCAGCTTGCTGGGCACCGCCATTGCAGTCACGCCCGGCATCTCGTTGACCACCAAGACATCGGCGGCGCAGAGCGCTCTGGGGTACTCGGCGTCGCTGAGCGGGTCGACGAAGCTCAGACGTTCTACGCCCCGTGCGCGCGCCGTCAATTTGTCCCGCTCGCAGCCATCACCGACCAGGATGAAGTGCACGGGCGCGTCGAGTTCGTCGGCGAGGCGCGCGGCGTCCACGACATTCTCCAGACCTTGTTTCACTCCCAAGTTCCCGGTGTGAACCGCCAGCATGACGTCGCTTGGCCAGCCCAGCACCTCCTTCGCCAAAGCTGCGTCGACCAGGGCGCTTGCCGGAAGATGGGCCCAATTCCTCACTACCACGATTTTTTTCGGGTCGATGCCGAGTTCGTCTACCGCATGACGTTGAAATCGGGGGTGGATCACCGCGACGCGATCAGCCGCTCGCAGAGTGCGCGACTCCACCCATCTCGTAATGGCGCCTGCCATTCCGGCCCCCTCTCCCGTCTCTGCCATGCCAAGCGCATAGAGATCCTGGACCCAGACGATGAACGGCGTGTCCCGTCGGGCGACGCGCATCCGTAGAGCGACCAGCGCAGTCGCGAATAGGGCAGGCGAGACGGCGACGACGGCGTCGGAGTCCCGCCACTTCGACGACACCAGCCTCAAGCCGAAACTCACCTCGGACAACAAGCGCCGGATTCCGTGTGGGTGGCGCGGGACGTAGTGCCGGTGACGGTGGACGTCGATTCCGTCGAGGTTCTCGCTCAATGTCCACTGGCCATAGCCCTTGTAGTGCGCCCACTGTGGATAGTGCGGTTGGGCGACCCGTGCCGTCACACCAAAGCCAAGGCGCTTCAAACCCGCCGCCAGCGCGCCGGCATACGGAGCCACCCCGGTCGGCTCAGGGGGATAGTTCACGCTGAAGAGCGCGATTCGTGGATGCAGTGTCATGGCTGGTCGGGGCGAGGTCCGCCGTGCGGACCGACTTCCCTTTCTCCGTTTCACTCCGTGTGGATCGTGACGTGAGCTCAATGCGAACGCTCGTGCGTCCCGGATGCTCGGCCCGAGACGTCAGAAGTTTGCCGCCGTTGGCGAATGGGTTGGGCACCCCGCTCGAGGGCCTGAACTGCGTTTTTCGGATATATATCCAGAGAACGCAAAGACGCGTTGATGATGAGGTTGGATAGCTAACTTTCGCCGGTTTCCCCCAATGCACATGTATTGCCAGCTCACGCCTAGGATTGCCATCGTCACGTCCTCACTCGACCTCGAGGTTCCCACCGATCAGTGCAGGTGAAGCCCAGATCGCGCCTCATATGTTGACACTTCACGGGGCATCGCGGGTAGAAATTTTGAAAGCCGTCTCAGTTAATTTCTTCTCACATCAGCTAATGGCATCCTGGGGAGACGACGACCCGCCTTCGCACGCCCTGCCGATCCCGGATTGGCGTGGTCGGCACGATCCGAGCCCGCGCCAGCGTGTCTAAGGGCTGCTTAAGAGATCGCCCGCGTCAGCCGCTACCATCGACCCCCATGACGAGCGTTTCGGATCCCTCTGCACCCGAGATCGACATCCACACCTCCGCAGGCAAGTTGGCCGACCTCCGCAGGCGCACCGCGGAGACACTGCACCCGGTAGGCGAAGCGGCCGTCGACAAGGTGCACGCCAAGGGCAAGCTCACCGCTCGCGAGCGCATCTACGCGCTGCTCGACGAGGGCACCTTCGTCGAACTCGACGCCCTCGCCAAGCACCGCAGCACCAACTTCGGCCTCGAGGCCAACCGACCCGTCGGCGACGGCGTGGTGACGGGCTACGGCACCATCGACGGTCGCGAGGTCTGCATCTTCAGCCAGGACGCCACCGTCTTCGGCGGCAGCCTTGGCGAGGTCTACGGCGAGAAGATCGTCAAGGTTCAGGAACTCTCGCTCAAGACCGGCCGTCCGCTGATCGGTATCAACGACGGGGCCGGCGCGCGCATCCAAGAGGGCGTGGTCTCACTTGGCCTGTACAGCAAGATCTTTCGCAACAACATCCTGGCCTCAGGCGTCATCCCCCAGATCTCGTTGATCATGGGCGCCGCCGCTGGCGGGCACGTCTACTCCCCCGCGCTCACCGACTTCGTCGTGATGGTCGACCAGACCAGCCAGATGTTCATCACCGGTCCCGACGTCATCAAGACCGTCACCGGTGAGGAAGTCACCATGGAGGAGCTGGGCGGCGCCCACACCCACATGGCCAAGTCCGGTACCGCCCACTACGTGGCCTCCGGTGAGCAGGACGCCTTCGACTACGTCCGCGATCTTCTCAGCTATCTGCCGCCCAACAGCGCCTCCGAGCCGCCGCGTTACCCCGCGCCGCCGCATCCCGGGGCCATCGAGGACAACCTCAGCGAGGAAGACCTCGAACTCGACACGCTGATCCCGGATTCGCCCAACCAGCCGTACGACATGCACGAGGTCATCACGCGCATCCTCGACGACGACGAATTCCTCGAGGTGCAGGCCGGTTACGCGGGCAACATCGTCGTCGGCTTCGGGCGCATCGACGGACGCACTGTCGGCATCGTGGCCAATCAGCCCACCGTCTTCGCCGGCTGCTTGGACATCAACGCCTCCGAGAAGGCCGCCCGCTTCGTCCGCACCTGCGACTGCTTCAACATTCCGATCATCATGTTGGTCGACGTCCCCGGCTTCCTGCCAGGCACCGAGCAGGAGTACAACGGCATCATCCGGCGCGGCGCCAAGCTGCTGTACGCCTACGGTGAAGCCACCGTCGCCAAGATCACCGTCATCACTCGCAAGGCCTACGGCGGTGCCTACTGTGTCATGGGGTCCAAGGACATGGGTTGCGACGTCAACGTTGCGTGGCCGACCGCGCAAATCGCCGTGATGGGCGCCTCTGGCGCCGTCGGTTTCGTCTACCGGTCTCAGCTCAAGGAGGCGGCCAACGAGAATAAGGACGTCGATGCCTTGCGTCTGGAGCTCCAGCAGGACTACGAGGACACCCTCGTCAACCCGTACGTCGCCGCCGAGCGTGGGTACGTCGACGCGGTCATCCCGCCGTCGCACACCCGCGGGTACATCTCCGCGGCGTTGCGCCTGCTGGAACGCAAGATCGTGCAGTTGCCGCCCAAGAAGCACGGCAACATTCCGCTCTGATCCGCTCTCCTTCTCCGACGAACGGACCACTCATGTCACAAGACGTCGACATCACCGAAGTCTCCGACCCCGACAATCTGACGATCGACGCCCCCGTGGCGGCGGCGGTCCCCGAGATCAAGATCCTCAAGGGCAACCCCTCCGACGAAGAGTTGGCGGCGCTGGTGACGGTGTTCGCCGGCAGCGGCGGGGGTTCCGCGGCGCCCGGCCCTCAAGAACTCAACCGGTGGGGCCTGCCCGTGGACCATCTGCGCTATTCGCTCATCAGCTGGCAGCGGGTGACGGAGCTCGAACGCGCCCACATGCGGCGCTAGAACGCTCGTGACACGCGTCGTCCTGGCGTCGGCGTCGCCCGGTCGACGAAAGATCCTTCGGGGCGCAGGCATCGATCCGGTCGTCTTGGTCTCCGGGGTCGACGAAGACGCACTGACGGCGACCCTGCCCCCCGACGCCGGACCGGACCTGGTGACCACCGCGCTGGCGACTGCAAAGGCCGAGGCCGTCGCACGCGCGCTGGACGCCGTGGTGGGAGCGGATTGCGTTGTGATCGGCTGTGATTCGATGCTCTTTCGCGACGGCCGGCTATGGGGTAAGCCGGCGACGGAGGCCGACGCGATCCAAGGCTGGGAGGCCATGTCCGGCCGATCGAGCGATTTGGTCACCGGGCACTGTGTGCTGCGCGTGCTCGCCAACCGGGTCGAGGACCGGGCCGCGGCCCACGCGGTCACCACTGTTCGCTTCGGTAGGCCTTCCGCGGCAGACCTCGCCGCGTACGCGCGCAGCGGAGAACCGGTCCACGTCGCGGGTGGATTCACCCTCGACGGTCTCGGCGGCTGGTTCGTCGACGGGGTCGACGGCGATCCGTCCGCCGTCATCGGACTCGGGCTGCCGCTCACCCGAACCCTCCTGGAACGAGTCGGCGTGTCGGTACCGCACCTGTGGCTCGCCAACCCCGTGACCGACTGAGCCGTCGACCGCCGCCAACCCTCGAAGCAAACTATGCTCGGGACGACCGTGATGTTCTACGCAGTATCTGATGGCGGTCAACGGGTCGACGGATCGATCATGAAGCGCCTTCTTTACTGCTGAACAGCGCGAATCGATCTACGACGCGACAAGATTTCGTGCAAATGGAATGATTTGCCATAATCTCATGTACATGACCACTGGCAAACGAACGGAGCAGCTTGTGACCTCGAAGGCGACGCGGCAAGGGGTGAGCCCGTGAAGAGGGCGTTGATCACCGGTGTCACCGGTCAGGACGGATCGTATATGGCCGAGTTGCTGCTGGCCAAGGGCTACGAGGTGCACGGTCTCATCCGACGGTCCTCGACGTTCAACACCGCCCGCATCGAGCACCTCTACGTCGACCCCCACGAGTCCGGCGCGCGGTTCTTCCTGCACTACGGCGATCTCAGCGACGGCGCCCGCCTGGTCACCCTGATCGCCACCATCAATCCCGACGAGGTCTACAACCTCGCTGCTCAATCCCACGTCCGCGTCAGCTTCGACGAACCCGAACACACCGCCGACACCACCGGCTCGGGTTCCATCCGCCTGCTAGAGGCCATCCGCATCGCCAACGTCGACTGCCGCTTCTACCAAGCCTCCAGCTCGGAGATGTTCGGCGCGACACCGCCACCGCAGAGTGAAGACACCCCGTTCTACCCCCGCTCCCCCTACGGCGCAGCCAAGGTCTACTCCTACTGGGTGACCCGTAACTACCGGGAGGCCTACGGGATGTTCGCCGTCAACGGCATTCTGTTCAACCACGAATCCCCGCGTCGCGGTGAAACTTTCGTGACCCGCAAGATCACCCGCGCGGTCGCTCGCATCAAGGCCGGCATCGAACACAACCTCTACCTGGGCAACCTCGAGGCCATCCGCGACTGGGGCTACGCTCCCGAGTACGTCGAAGGCATGTGGCGCATGCTCCAAGCCGACACCCCCGAGGACTACGTGCTGGCCACTGGCGGTAATTACACCGTCCAGGACTTCCTCGAGGCTGCGTTCACCCACGCCGGCCTCGACTGGCGCGAGTACGTCCGCTTCGACGAAAGATACCTGCGTCCAACCGAAGTGGACGCACTCGTTGGAGATGCCTCCAAGGCCCACCGCCAGCTCGGTTGGAAGGCTGAGGTCGACACTCCCCACCTTGCCCGCATCATGGTCGACGCCGACATCGCCGCCCTGGAATGCCAAGGCAAACCGTGGATCGACACCCCGCTGGTTAGCACCTGGTCCCAACACTCGTGAGCATTGACGAGCCCGGTTACACACCAACCGCACTGGACCGCGCCGCTCCCACTTTCATCGCCGGGCACCGTGGCATGGTCGGATCGGCCATCCACCGCAAGCTTGGCGACGAGGGCTTCACCAATCTGCATGTGCGTACACGCAGCGAACTGGACCTGACCGACCGGCGGGCCACGTTCGACTTCTTCGAGGAGGCCCGCCCCGCGGTCGTCGTGCTCGCGGCGGCGCGGGTCGGCGGCATCCTGGCCAACAGCACCCGGCCCGTCGACTTCCTCTCGGAGAACTTGCAGATCCAGGTCAACGTGCTCGACGCCGCTTTGCACACCGGCGTGCATCGACTGTTGTTTCTTGGATCGTCATGCATCTACCCGAAGTTCGCCCCTCAGCCGATCGCCGAGGATGCCCTTCTGACCGGCACGCTCGAACCCACCAACGACGCGTACGCGATCGCCAAGATCGCCGGCATCATGCAGGTTCAGGCGGTGAGACGCCAGTACGGCCTGCCGTGGATCTCGGCGATGCCCACGAATCTGTACGGTCCCGGGGACAACTTCTCCGCGACGTCGTCGCACGTGCTGCCTGCGTTCATCCGGCGATACGACGAGGCCCGCGCCCAGGGCGCACCCGTGGTCACCAACTGGGGCAGCGGCAATCCTCGCCGAGAATTCCTCCACGTCGACGACCTAGCCGCCGCCTGCCTACACCTGTTGGAGCACTTCGACGGACCTCAACAGGTGAACGTCGGAACCGGCGAGGATCAGACCATTGCCGAGATCGCCCACATGGTCTCCGAGGCAACCGGTTTCACCGGAGACACCGAGTGGGACACCTCGAAGCCCGACGGCACGCCACGCAAACTCCTCGACGTCAGCACGTTGCGCGGGAGCGGCTGGCAGCCGACCATCTCGTTGCGCGACGGCCTCGCCGACACGGTGTCGTGGTACCGGTCCAATCAGCAAGCACTGAGGGTCTGACCCGCGTGTGACGAACAAGTAGGCTCTAGGGGTGTCGCTGCCTGCAGACCCGCATCCCTCCCTCGCCGCCTACGCCCATCCCGAACGACTGGTGACCGCCGACTGGTTGGCCGGCAATATCGGCCGGCCCGGGCTCGCCATCGTCGAATCCGACGAGGACGTCCTGCTGTACGACACCGGGCACATTCCCGGCGCCGTCAAGATCGACTGGCATACCGACCTCAACGACGAACGCGTGCGCGACTACATCGACGGCACCCAATTCGCCGCCCTGATGGACCGCAAGGGCATCAGCCGTGACGACACCGTCGTCATCTACGGCGACAAGAGCAACTGGTGGGCCGCGTACGCGCTGTGGGTGTTCACCCTGTTCGGCCATCCCGACGTGCGGTTGCTCGACGGCGGCCGCGACCTCTGGGTCTCCAACGGTCGCGACACCACGCTCGACGTCCCGGCCAAGACGGCATCGGGCTACCCCGTCGTGGAGCGCAACGACGCGGAGATCCGGGCCTTCAAGGAGGACGTGCTCACGACCCTGGGCCGCCAGCCGCTGATCGACGTCCGCTCACCCTTGGAGTACACCGGCGAGCGCACCCACATGCCGGACTATCCGGAGGAGGGCGCCCTACGTGGCGGCCACATTCCGACTGCGACGTCGATCCCGTGGGCCAAGGCGGCCAAGGACAACGGGCTGTTCCGCAGCCGCGCCGAACTCGACGAGCTGTACGGCTTCTTGCAGCCCGAGGACCAGACCATCGTGTACTGCCGCATCGGCGAACGGTCCAGTCACACCTGGTTCGTGCTGACCCACCTGCTTGGCAAGGAAGGCGTGCGCAACTACGACGGCTCGTGGACCGAGTGGGGCAACGCCGTGCGGGTGCCGGTGGCGGTCGGGACCGACCCGGGCGAGGCGCCCGGCAAGCAGTGAGCGCCATGCCGGACGCCCTGGCCGAGGTGGTGTCGGAATTCGCCGACATGCAGGGCCAGGACAAGCTGCAGCTGCTGCTCGAGTTCGCCAACGAGTTGCCGCCGATTCCCGCCGATCTCGAAGAGGCGGCCATGGAGCCGGTGCCGGAGTGCCAGTCCCCGTTGTTCCTCCACGTCGACGCCTCCGATCGGGCACGCGTCCGGCTGTACTTCAGTGCACCCGCCGAGGCGCCGACGACGCGAGGCTTCGCGGCGATCCTCGCCGCAGGCCTCGACGAGCACTCCGCCGACGAGATCCTGGCCGTGCCGGACGACTTCTACGCCGACCTCGGCCTCGCCAAGATGATCAGCCCGCTACGACTGCGTGGGATGTCGGCGATGCTGACGCGCATCAAACGACGACTCGCGACCCCGTAGTCAAAGGGCGACCGTGATCGCCTGGAGGCCCAACATTGCTACTCACCAGTAAGGGACCGGCGCGCCGACGGCCCTAACGCGCCCCTTAAACTGCCTCCGATACATTCTTAAAGAGGTTTCTTAGAGAACATGCCATCAGGAGGCGCAGTGCCAAGTCACGCCAGCTCGAAGATCTCCAAGGTGCTCGTCGCCAACCGGGGCGAGATCGCCGTCCGGGTGATCCGGGCGGCCAAGGACGCCGGGCTGGCCAGCGTCGCCGTGTACGCCGAGCCCGATGCCGACGCACCGCACGTCCGGCTCGCCGACGAGGCCTTCGGACTCGGCGGGCAGACCTCGGCGGAGTCCTACCTCGACTTCGGCAAGCTGCTCGACGCCGCGCAGAAGTCCGGCGCCAACGCCATTCACCCCGGCTACGGCTTCCTGTCGGAGAATGCCGACTTCGCCCAAGCCGTCCTCGACGCCGGGCTGATCTGGATCGGGCCCAGCCCGCAGTCGATCCGCGACCTCGGTGACAAGGTCACCGCGCGCCACATCGCCGCCAAGGCCAACGCGCCGCTCGTCCCCGGCACCCCGGAGCCCGTCAAGGACGCCGACGAAATCGTCGCCTTCGCAAAGGAATACGGCGTTCCGATCGCCATCAAGGCCGCCTTCGGCGGCGGCGGTCGAGGCATGAAGGTCGCACGCACCATCGAAGAGATTCCCGAACTGTTCGACTCCGCCACCCGTGAGGCCGTGGCCGCCTTCGGTCGCGGGGAATGTTTCGTCGAGCGCTACCTCGACAAGCCGCGCCACGTCGAGGCACAGGTCATCGCCGACACCCACGGCAACGTCGTCGTCGCGGGCACCCGTGACTGCTCCCTGCAGCGCCGGTTCCAGAAGCTGGTCGAAGAAGCCCCGGCCCCGTTCTTGACCGACGCCCAGCGCAAGGAGATTCACGAGTCCGCCAAGCGCATTTGCAAGGAAGCCGGGTACTACGGCGCAGGCACCGTCGAGTACCTGGTCGGCCAGGACGGGCTGATCTCGTTCCTCGAGGTCAACACGCGGCTGCAGGTCGAACACCCGGTCACCGAGGAGACCTCGGGCATCGACCTGGTGCGCCAGCAATTCAGGATCGCCAACGGCGAGGCCCTCGACATCACCGAGGACCCCACCCCCCGCGGCCACTCCTTCGAGTTCCGCATCAACGGCGAGGACGCCGGCCGCGGCTTCCTGCCCGCACCGGGACCCGTCACCCTCTTCGAGCCGCCGACGGGGCCGGGCGTCCGCCTGGACTCCGGTGTCGAGACCGGGTCGGTCATCGGCGGCCAATTCGACTCGATGCTGGCCAAGCTCATCGTCACCGGCGCCACTCGCCAGGAGGCCCTGGACCGCTCGCGCCGCGCGCTGGCCGAGTTCACCGTCGAGGGCCTGGCGACGGTCATCCCGTTCCACCGCGCCGTCGTGTCCGATCCCGCCTTCATCGGTGACGACGACGGCTTCAGCGTCCATACCCGCTGGATCGAGACCGAGTGGGACAACACGGTCGAACCGTTCACCGCGGGCGCGCCGCTCGACGAGGAGGACGCCCTGCCCCGCCAGAAGGTCGTGGTGGAGATCGGCGGTCGTCGCGTCGAGGTGTCGCTGCCCGGGGACCTCGCCATCGGCGGCAACGGTGGCGGTGCCGCGGGGGCCGGCGTGATCCGCAAGAAGCCCAAGCCGCGCAAGCGTGGCGCGTCCGGTGGTGCGGCCGCCTCCGGCGACTCGGTAACCGCACCCATGCAGGGCACCGTGGTCAAGGTCGCCGTCGAGGAGGGCCAGCAGGTCGCCGCCGGTGACCTCATCGCGGTGCTGGAGGCCATGAAGATGGAGAACCCCGTCACGGCCCACAAGGACGGCACGGTCACCGGGCTGTCCGTCGCGGCCGGCGCCGCGGTCACCCAGGGCACCGTGCTCGCCGAGATCAAGGACTGAGAACCGGCCGAGTGGCCAGTAGACACACGCTTCCTCGCGATTGGCGTGTCGTAAGTGGCCACTCGGTAGGTTGACCACCATGGAACCCGTCGAGATCAACAACGGCACGTGGTACCTGCGCGGACTGCGCTACGACGACCGCGTCGACGACCGGCCCGCACTGGCCGACCTTGGCGAGACCGACCTGGACTACGTCCACGACGCCGAGGACGGCTGGGCCGACGACAGCATGTACACGTGGGCGGTCTGCGAGCCGTCCACCGGTGAATTGCTCGCCGAGATCACCCTGAACCCGAAGACCGGGTTCATGCAGAGCCGGGCCCGGCCCGGGCAGGAGGACGCGGCGGCGATGTCGGAGGACACCGTGCGCCGCTATGCCTCGGAGATCCTCAACATCCGCGTGCACACGTGACCCGCCCGGCTGCTAGCCCACCCAGCTCCGCCCACCCGGTTCCTAGCCCACCCAGCTCCGCCCACCCGAAAGTCGTCACGGTCACCGGCGCCGCCGGTCAGATCGGCTACGCCGCACTCTTCCGCATCGGAGCGGGCGCGCTGCTGGGCCGCGGCGTCCCCGTGACGCTACGGCTGCTGGAGCTGCCGTCGGCGATCCGGGCGGCCGAGGGCGTGGTGATGGAACTCGTCGACAGCGCCTTCGACCTGCTGGCCGACGTCGAGATCCACGACGACCCGGTACGGGCGTTCGACGGGGTCGACGTCGCGCTGTTGGTGGGCGCCAAGCCCCGCAGCAAGGGCATGGAGCGCGCCGACCTGCTGGCCGCCAACGCCGCGATCTTCGCCGACGCGGGGAGGGCCATCAACGCCGGCGCGTCCTCCGACGTCCGCGTCGTGGTGGTTGGCAACCCCGCGAACACCAACGCCCTGGTGGCCTCCGCACACGCCCCAGACGTGCCCGCGCAGCGTTTCACCGCGCTCACGCGCCTCGACCACAACCGTGCCGTCGCGGCGCTGGCCGCCCACGCGGGCGTCCACGTCACCGACGTCTCCCGGGTGACGGTGTGGGGCAACCATTCGCCCACCATGTACCCAGACATCTTCCACGCGGTCGTCGGCGGTCGGCCAGGTGCCGAATTCGCCGCCGACACCGATTGGCTGACAAATCAATTCATTCCCACCGTCGCGACCCGCGGGTCCGCGATCATCGAGGCCCGCGGCACCTCGTCGGCGGCGTCGGCAGCCAATGCCGCCATCGACCACGTTCGCGACTGGGTGGACGGCACCGACGCCGACGACTGGACGTCGGTCGCGCTTCCGTCACCTGGCGCGTACGGCATCCCCGAGGGCGTCGTCGCGTCGCTCCCCGTGCGCGCGGTCGACGGTTCGTGGCAAGTCGTCGAGGGCCTCGAGATCAACGCGTTCTCTCGGCAGCGCATCGACGCCTCGGTGGCGGAGCTGCAATCCGAACGCGCGGCGGTCGCCGCGCTCGGTCTGCTCTAGCGCGCCGAGTTCGCGGTCCGGAAGGCGTCCACCGCCTCGAACGGCAGCGGGCCGCGGGTGCCGACGCTGTAGCCGTTGTCCTGGCACCACTCGCGGATCTGATCGCGTTCCTGACCGGTGACCTGCTTGCGCCAGGGGTCGATTCGCGCCAGGTGGCGTCGCTGCACCGGCCTCACCCGCCTCCCATACGCCGCCCACTCGCTCATGATGCGACGGAGCTCCTCGGCATGCTCCGACGACAGGTCGATCGAATAGAGCTGCCCGTCGAGGCCGAACTGGACGGTTTCCGCTGCCGCCGTCCCGTCCAGGGCGTCGACCGGCTCGTCGTTCTTTCTCTTTCCCACTACCCGTTGCCCCCTCGCACGTCACGCCCGTAGGCGCCACCCCCGGCGGCCGGTGTCGGCCGCCGCCGGCAGAAACTCCCCATCTCTGCGTATGAGGTGTATACCACCTCCACGTCAACGCCGGTCGACGTCGGCGCCCGTGGCGAGGTCGCCGCACTCGACGAACGCCACACCCGACATGCCCTTCAGGAAGGTTCGCGCCCCCTCGTCGCCGGCCAACGTGGCCGACAGCGCCGCTCGGTGCCGCCCCGCCATCGCCACGGGGTGACCCGGACGCCCGGCGAACGTCGCCCGCGCGAGCCCCGAATCGGAGGTCACCGCCGCGGCCAGCACCCTGGTGACCACGTCGGCACCGACGTCGGGGACGTCGACGAGGTGCACGACCACCAGATCTGCCGCGTTCGCCGCGGCCAGGCCGGTTCGCAGCGACGCGCCCATCCCGCTCGCCCAGTCCGGCGCCACCACCGCGCGGGCGGGTGGTGGCACGTCCACCACTGCGGCACCCAGCACCACGACGACGTCGTCACAACCACCGTCGGCCAGTGCGGCCACCGCGAGGCGAAGCCATTCTCCCTGTTGGGCAAGCACTTTGGGCATCCCGTAGCGCGTTCCCGCCCCGGCGGCCAGCAGCACGCCGGCCACGGAGGGAGCTTTCGACATGCGAACATCATCATCCTGACCGATTCTTGGACGGTGTCCACCCCACGGTCAGCCCCGCCACTGAGCACCGACAGGAAGCGCATGCACCCCGTCGACGAGATGCTGCCGCTCCCGAAACTCGCCACCTACGGGTTTCAGCACGTCGTCGCGTTCTACGCGGGCGCGGTGCTGGTGCCCATCATCATCGCGGGCGCCGTCGACCTGCCCCCCGACCAACTCGTCAAGCTCATCACCGCCGACCTGTTCACGTGCGGGATCGCCTCGATCATCCAGGCCGTCGGCTTCTGGAAGATCGGCGTACGTCTGCCGCTGCTGCAGGGCGTGACGTTCGCAGGAGTCTCGCCGATCATCGCGATCGGCCTGGCCAACGGCGGCGGCGCACCGAGCCTCCTGTACGTCTACGGCGCGGTGATCGTCGCAGGTGTCTTCACGTTCCTGATCGCTCCCGTCTTCATCAAGCTTCTCCGGTTCTTCCCGCCCGTGGTGACCGGCACCCTGATCACCATCATCGGCCTGTGCCTGGTGCCCGTCGGGGCTCTGGACGCCGTCACCAACCCCGCGACGCACGAACCCGATCCGGCCAACATCCGCTGGTTCCTCTACGCCTTGGGCACCATCGCCGTCATCGTGGGCATCCAGCGCCTGTTCCGTGGTTTCCTGGCGACCATCGCGGTACTGCTCGGGCTCGTCGTCGGCTGTGTGGTGGCCTTTGCCCTCGGCGACATGAACTTCGACAAGGTGGGCCAGGCGTCGGCATTCGGCTTCACGCCGCCGTTCCTGTTCGGCCTGCCCAAGTTCGACTTCGTCGCGTGTCTCACCATGATCATCGTGCTGCTGATCACCGCGGTCGAATCCACCGGCAGCACGATCGCGACCGGCGAGATCGTCGGCAAGCGCGTAAAGGCCTCCGACATCGGCAACGTGCTGCGAGCAGACGGAGTGGCGACCACGATCGGCGGCATCTTCAACTCGTTTCCGTACACCGCGTTCTCCGAGAACGTCGGCCTGGTGCGCCTCACCGGAGTCAAGAGCCGGTGGGTGGTCGCTGCGGCCGGCGTCATCATGATCATCCTGGGCTTCCTCCCCAAGGTCGCCGCGATCGTCGCATCG
This sequence comes from Mycobacterium yunnanensis, assembly GCF_025823185.1. Taxonomy (GTDB): domain Bacteria; phylum Actinomycetota; class Actinomycetes; order Mycobacteriales; family Mycobacteriaceae; genus Mycobacterium; species Mycobacterium yunnanensis. The sequence continues at coordinate 1,168,336 of NZ_JACKVK010000008.1, read as the reverse complement.
ATCCCCAATCCGGTCCTGGGCGGCGCCGCGCTGACGTTGTTCGCCACCGTCGCCGTCGTCGGCATCCAGACCCTCGGCAAGGTCGACTTCACCGACCACCGCAACCTCATCATCGTCACCACCAGTCTTGCGCTGGCGCTGTGGGTTACGAGCTATCCCGACCTCGCCAAGGCCATGCCGACGGGCCTGAACCTGATCTTCGGCAGCGGCATCAGCATCGGCGCGGTCGCGGCGATCCTGCTCAACATCGTGTTCTTCCACACCGGCTCGCGCGGTCCGCGGGTCGCCGGCGGCGGTTCGATCACCCTCGACGAGGTCAACTCGATGACCAAGGACCGTTTCACGGAGGTGTTCGGTCACGTGGTGCAGGACGTGCCGTGGGCAGTGGACCGCGCCTTCGAGCAGCGACCGTTCGCCGGCACCACCGCGCTGCGGGAGGCCTTTCAGGATGCGGTGCTGACGGGCACGAAGGAGCAACAAGACGAGCTGCTCGGCGCCTTTCACGACCTCGGCGCCGAGGACGAGACGGGGCACGCGTTGGCCGTCGACCACGTCGCGTTGTCCAATCTCGACGAGGACGACCACAATGACGTCGTGGATCTGGCCGGCGCGTACCGCGAGCACTTCGGCTTTCCGCTGATCATCTGCGCCCGCGAGACCGAGCGATTCGACCGGGTCCTCAAGAACGGCTGGTCGCGAATCGACAACTCCCCTGCCGCCGAGCGTGCGTTCGCGCTCATCGAAATCGCCAAGATTGCAAACTACCGTTTCGACGACCTGGTGGCCGACGCCAATCCGATTGCCGCAGCGCGGTTCGGCCGGCTCAACGAACTGCAGTAGATGTCTGGGTTGCCCCGAGACAGACTGGGCCTGGACGGCTTCACCCGGCTGAGCGATCGACAGCAGATGAACGTGCTGTTCGGCGTGTGCTCGTCCACCATCTGGGCGCGACGGGTACTCGCGGGCGCGCCGTTTCGCGACGTCGACGCACTGCTCGACCGCGCCGACCGGGTGCTGGCCGAACTGCCCGACGCCGAGATCGACGCCGCCCTGGACGGTCATCCACGAATTGGCGCCAAGGTCGACAACGCATCCTCGGCGCGCGAACAAGCGGCGGTGACGACGGCCGGGGACTCCGTCAAGGCCGAATTGGCCGCCAAGAACGCCGAATACGACGACAAGTTCGGGTACGTCTACCTGGTGTGCGCCAGCGGACGCTCGGCCGAGGAACTGCTGGCCATTCTCACCGAGCGCCTCCACAACGATCCCGCGACCGAACGCCGCGTGATGCGCAGCGAGCTCGCCAAGATCAACCGGCTTCGACTCGAACGCCTCCTGAGCGAGCCGTCTGCCGACGCCGAGGCAAGATGACCACATGAGCCTGTCCACTCACGTCCTCGACGCAATGTCCGGCAGACCTGCCGTCGGCGTCGCCGTCACGCTCACCGGCTCCAACGGTGAACCCATGTCCACGGGGACCACCGATGACGACGGCCGCGTCGCGCAGTTGGGCGGCGACCTGCCCAGCGGGGTGTATCGACTGCACTTCGGCACCGGTGCCTACTTCGCCGCACTCGACGTCGCGACGTTCTACCCGGAGGTGATCGTCGCCTTCGAGATCACCGATGCGACAGGCAAATACCATGTTCCGGTACTGCTCTCGCCATTCGCCTATTCCACCTATAGAGGGAGCTGAACGGTGTCCGAGATCATCCTGGGTGGCAACCAGTACGGCAAGGCCGAGACCCGCGTGGTCAGAGTCTACCGCGACACCCCGCGTCACGAGATCCACGACGTCAACGTAACCACCTGTCTACGAGGCGATTTCAGCGCCGCGCACCTGACCGGCGATCAATCGTCGGTGCTGCCCACCGACACCCAGAAGCAGACCGCCTACGCCTACGCGAAGGAGAAGGGTCTGCTGTCGGTGGAAGACTACGGTCTGGCCCTGGCCCGGCACTTCGTCGCCGACGTCGGCCCGGTGGACGGCGCCCGGGTCGAACTCGAGGAGTACGCCTGGGAACGGGCGGTCGTCGACGGCGTCGAGCACGACCACACCTGGGTGCGCAAGGGTCAAGAGATCCGCACCGCCGCGATCACCGTCGACGCCGACGGCGAGACCGTCGTCAGCGGACTCAAGGACATGGTCATCCTGAAGTCGACCGGTTCCGAATTCGCCGGGTTCCTAACCGATCCGTACACCGTGCTGGAACCGACCCACGACCGCGTGATGGCGACCTCGCTGGTCGCCCAATGGCGGTTCACCACGACCGACGTCGACTGGGAACCCACCTATGTCGGCGTCAAGACTCAACTGGTCAAGCAATTCGCGGTGGTGCAGTCACGTGCCCTACAGCAGACCCTGTTCGAGATGGGCAAGGCGGTTCTGGAGACCTACCCGTTCATCGCGGAGATCCGGCTCTCGGCGCCGAACAAGCACCACTTCGTCTACGACCTCACACCGTTCGGACTCACCAACGACAACGAAGTGTTCAACGCCGACGACCGGCCCTACGGACTCATCCAGGCCACGGTCACCAGGGATGACGCTCCCCCTGCCGGCGCGGCATGGGACGCCTACCGGGGGTGGCTCCCCTAGCGGTCTACTCCAACTGATCGCGCAGGCGTGCCAGGGATTTCGCGAGCAGACGTGAGACGTGCATCTGCGATATCCCCACCCGCTCGGCAATCTGGGTCTGGGTCATCGATTCGAAGAAGCGCAGCAGCAGGACTTGGCGTTCCCGCTCGGGAAGGCTTGCGAGCAAGGGCCGCAACGACTCCCGGTTCTCGATCTGGTCGAGGTTGAGGTCGACGTCGCCGAGGGTGTCGGCAATCGCGGGCGCCTCCTCGGTGCCACCGCCGGCTCCGTCGATCGACAGTGTGTTGTACGAGCTGCCGGCTACCAGGCCCTCGACGATCTCGTCACGGTCCATCTCGAGCTCGGCGGCGAGCTCCGACGGAGTGGGCGCGCGTCCCAGTTTCTGCGACAGCTCAGCGGTCGCAGCGCCGAGCCGTAGGTGCAATTCCTTGAGCCGCCGCGGCACCTTCACCGACCAGCTGTTGTCGCGGAAGTGACGCCGGACCTCGCCCATGATCGTGGGCACGGCAAAGGACACGAAGTCCGATCCCGCGTCCACGTCGAACCGGATTACCGCGTTGACCAACCCGACGCGCGCCACCTGCACCAGGTCGTCGCGTGGCTCACCACGACCGTCGAAACGGCGGGCGATGTGGTCGGCCAGCGGGAGGCATCGCTCCACGATGGCGTCTCGCTGGCGAAGGAACTTCGCGGAGCCCTCGTCGAGCCCCTGCAGGGTGCGGAACATGTCGACCACGTCCGCATATTCGGAATTCGAGCGTGACGCCGAACCCCGGGAGGACGACGTCGTCACCTCAGCGAGCTCGCTCGCCTCGTCGTCAAGGAGATCCCGAAGATGTGCGAATCCTCGGGGCCATGACCGTCGTGGAAGGTGCTGACCTCGTCGGTCAGGGAGCTCAACACGTGCCAGCTGAAACTGCCGGGCACGACGATGTCCGGCGACGAGCACGCCGTGGAGACGTCGACGACGAGTTGCTCCTCGAGTGGATGCACCACGAGTACGAGGGTGGCGTCCGACGTGGCGGACCGGATGAGCCGGGTGCAGGCCTCGTCCACCGCCAAGCGAAGGTCTGCCACGCTGTCGAAGTCCAAGTCTTCGTAGGTGCCTACGGCACCGACCACCGTGCGAAGCACAGCCAAATTCTCCAACTTGGCTGCGACTCGAACCTCCACTGATCGCGAGCTTCTGTGCCCGCTGCCGTGGCCGTACTCACCGTCTGACACGCGCCCTCCATGTGATCTCCACGCGAGATTACCCCGAGGTGGCTCTTGGTTAACCACCAGCACTCCCGTCACCGGATACCGGCCGACGGGTGCCACGGGTACACGACTCGATCGGACTCGTGGTCATGACGTCGCCCCGCCTCCCGCTCGATTGATACGACTACTCGCGCTGTGAGTGCCCAAGGGAATTGTGGCTAAACCCTCGCCGCCTTCGGGGCGTCGTGCGCCGAGGTCCGAAAACGCGCGGAAACCAACGGTATTGGCGCCATCGTGTACCCCCACGGGGCCCGCTGTGCGACGCGCACACCGACAGTGTGCCCGTCCGGCAGTAGAGACCAGGAAGTCGCGGGCACCGTGACCGGCAATGACGCTCTCTCTCGCGATGGCGCGGCCGCTCGCGCCGACGCCGAAGCCGCCGAGGCGCCAAGAGTCCGGCCGCACGACGTGCGGGCATTGCATCAGATGGCTACCGTCGAAGAGTGGACCTGACCACCGTCGAGACGATCAGCGCGCCCCGCCGACGCGACGAGTTGTGGCCGATCGGGCCGTCGGACGCCGTCCTGGCCGGGGGCACCTGGCTGTTTTCCGAACCGCAGCTACAGACCCGACGGCTCGTCGACCTCTCCGCATTGGGGTGGGCGCCGATCACGGTGACCGACGACGGCGTCGAACTGGCCGCGACCTGCACCGTGGCCCAGGTGTCCGCCCTGTCCGCCGAATTGGGGCGGACCCACCCACACTGGTTGGCAGCCCCGCTGTTGCATCAGTGCTGCACCGCGTTGCTGGCGTCGTTCAAGATCTGGGGCGAGGCAACCGTCGGCGGCAACCTGTGCCTGTCCTTTCCGGCCGGGTCGATGATCTCGTTGGGCTCCGCCCTCGACGGCGAGGTCCTGGTGTGGCGCGCTACTGGTGACGACTACCGGCTACCCGTGGCCGAGTTCGTCACCGGCGATTCTCGCAACGTGCTGTCGGTCGGCGACGTGGTGCGTTCGATCCACGTGCCTGCCGCGGCATTGCACGGGCGGACCGCGTTCCGCAAGCTGGCTCCCTCGCCGCTGGGTCGGTCGGGCATCGTCGTCATCGGGCGCGTCGACGACGACGGCTCGTTCGTCCTGTCGATCACCGCGGCGACGGTGCGGCCCTACGTCTTCACCCTGGCTTCGGTCGACGCCGAGGCCGTGCGGCAGGCACATGCGGACATTCCCGACGACGCCTGGACCGACGATCCGCATGGTGATCCCGATTGGCGCCGCGGGGTGTCCTTGGTGCTGGCGGAGCAGATCTGCGCGGAGCTGTCCCGATGACCGAGCGAGAAGCGGAGCGGGATCGCGCATCGGTCGAGCGAGAAGCGGAGCGGGATCGCGCATCGGTCACCGTCAACGGCGAGGAATTGCAAGGGGATCCCCGGCCCGGCCAGTGCCTGCGCACCTACCTCCGCGACCACGGGCGTTTCGAGGTCAAGAAGGGCTGCGACGGGGGCGATTGCGGGGCATGCTCGGTGCTGGTCGACGGGGCGCCGGTGCATTCGTGCATCTATCCCGCGTTCCGGGCCGTCGGCCACAACGTGACGACGGTCGCGGGCCTCGGCACTCCTGAACGACCGCACGCCCTGCAACGCCAATTCGTCGAGGCGGCGGGTTTCCAATGCGGCTTCTGCACCGCGGGCATGATCACCACCGCGTCGGCGCTGACTGCCGAGCAACGCGACGACCTGCCTCAGAATCTGAAGGGCAACCTGTGCCGGTGCACGGGGTACCGCGCGATCACCGACGCGCTGGCGGGCACGGTCAACACCAAGAAGTCCGGCGCCACCGGGGAATCCGTCGCCGCCCCGGCGGGCTTGCGCGTCGTCACGGGGACCGAGCAGTACACGATGGATCACGACGTCGCCGGCTTGCTTCACCTCGCGGTGGTGCGCAGTCCCGTGGCCCACGCGCGGATCACGTCGCTCGACACGGCCGAGGCTCGACGGATGCCCGGCGTGCACCTCGTGCTGACCCACCATGACAGCCCCGCCGTGGCGTTCTCCACGGCACGCCACGACAGTCGACTCGACGATCCCGACGACACCGTCGTGCTCGACGACACCGTTCGCTTCGTCGGCCAGCGGGTGGCCGCCGTGGTCGCCGACACGCAGGCGATCGCCGAGAGTGCTTGTCGCGCCATCCGCGTCGAGTACGAGGAACTCCCGGCGGTGTTCGACCCGGAGTTCGCCAGGGCCGACGGCGCCCCGTTGCTGCACGCCGACAAGGACGTCGACGCGCGCATTGCCAACGCGACGCGCAACATCGTCGCCGAGGTGCACGGCGGCGTCGGCGACGTCGGGGCCGGGGTGGCCCAGGCCGAACGGTCCGGCGGCGCGGTCGTCCGCGGACGCTGGCACACCGGGCGCGTCCAGCACGTCCATCTGGAGACCCACGGGTGCACCGGATGGCGGGACGAGAACGGACGCTTGGTGATTCGCACCAGCTCTCAGGTGCCGTTCCTGGTCCGCGACGAGCTCTGTCACGTGTTCGGACTGGAACGTGACGCCGTCCACGTCTTCACCCGTCGCCTCGGAGGGGGTTTCGGCGGAAAGCAGGAGATGCTGGCCGAAGATCTCGTCACCCTGGCGGTGCTCCGACTCGACAAACCGGTGCGCTACGAATTCAGCCGCTCCGACGAGTTCACCTCGGCGCCATGCCGTCATCCCTTCCGCGTGGACGCCACCGTGGCGGCGGGCCCGGACGGGGTGTTGACCGCCTTGTCGGTCGACGTGCTGGTCGACGCGGGCGCCTACGGCAACCACAGCCCCGGCGTCATGTTCCACGGGTGCAGTGAATCGGTCTCGGTGTACCGCTGCGCGAACAAGCGGGTCGACGCACAGGCGGTGTACACCAACAACATTCCCTCCGGTGCGTTCCGCGGGTACGGACTCGGGCAGGTCATCTTCGCCGTCGAGTCGGCGCTGGATCAGCTCGCCGAGCGACTCGGCATCGACCCGTTCGACCTCCGGCGGCGCAACGTCGTCGTCCCTGGCGATCCCTTCACCGACGCCCACGTCGCCGACGACGACCTGACCTACGGCAGCTACGGGCTCGACCAGTGCCTCGACCTCGTCCAAGGCGCGTTGGCCGCGGGTGGGGGCACACCCCCGCCCAAGGGTGACCAGTGGAAGGTCGGCGAGGGCGTCGCCCTGGCGATGATCGCCACCATCCCACCGCGCGGTCACTTCGCAGACGCCTCCGTCACCCTCGACCGTGACGGCAACGTGACGCTGTCGGTGGGCACCGCCGAGTTTGGCAACGGCACGTCCACCGTGCACTGTCAGATCGTGGCCTCCGAGCTCGGCGTCGACGTCGGGCGCGTTCACCTCCGTCAATCCGACACGGACGCAACGACGTACGACACCGGCGCGTTCGGCTCGGCCGGCACGGTGGTCGCCGGACTGGCCGTCAAGGCAGCGTGCGAGGACTTGCGAGCGTCACTCGTCGCCACCCCGGACCTGCGGCCGCTGACGGGTCACGGGCGCCACGAGGGCACGCCTCGGTCGGTGGCGTTCAACGTGCAGGGGTTCCGCGTCGCGGTCGACGTCAGCACCGGGGAGGTGCGCATCCTGGCTTCGGTGCACGCGGCCGACGCGGGCGTGGTGATGAATCCCGAGCAGTGCCGCGGCCAGGTGGAGGGCGGTGTGGCCCAGGGCATCGGCGGCGCACTCTACGAAGAGATGCGCACCGGCCCTGACGGCGCCGTCACGACGAATGCCCTACGCAACTACCACATTCCGCAGCTCGCCGATGTCCCGGCAACCGAGGTGTACTTCGCCGACACCTACGACGCGCTGGGCCCGTTCGGGGCGAAGTCGATGAGCGAGTCGCCGTACAACCCGGTGGCTCCGGCGCTGGCCAACGCCATCGCGAGGGCCTGCGGTGCACGTCTGCACCGGTTGCCCATGACACCCGCGCGGGTGTGGCGGGCGTTGCAGGGCTGACGTCGGCTCGTGCCGTCGGACTGTCGGTCGGGCCGCTTAGCATTCCCAGCGTGTGGAGGGCCAACGCGTGGAAGACGTATGTCGTGGTGGCGGTCGCCGCGGGCATCGCCGCGCACGTGGCGGGGCTGGATCTGCGGTGGAGCATCGTCGCCGCCGTGCTGGTGCCTGCACTGCCGGCCTTCCTGGTGGGCGTGCTGCGCGGCGCCCGCACACCGGCGGCGCGGGAGGATCCGGCCGTCGCCAAGCAGGCCATGACCGGCACCGAGTTCGAGGACCACGTGGCGCGCATCGCCAGGTCCAGCGGCGCCTCGGTGATCATGACCGCGACGACGGGTGACTTCGGCGTCGACCTGGTCGTCGGGCGGCGACCCAACCGCCTTGCCATTCAATGCAAGCGGCAGTCCCGGCCGGTCGGCTCGGGCGCCGTGCAGGAGGTCGTGGCCGGCGCCGCGATGCACGACTGCGCGCACACCATGGTCGTCACCAACCACGACTTCACCCCCGCCGCCCGACGACTCGCCGAGCGGCACGGGTGCGTCCTCGTCGGCGGCGACGGGCTAGTGCGGCTCGGTTCTACGATCCGCAGGCTCACCGCACCGGACCGCTAGACGGCCTCAGAGTCGGGCCAGCACCGACCGCACCGCGTCGACCGCGGCGTCGAGCTCACCGCGGGTGACGGTGAGTGCGGGCCGGAAGCGCACGCTGTCTGGACCACTGGCGAGCATGATGACCCGACGATCCCACAGCGCCGCGATCAGCGCGTCGCGCTGTCCGGCGGTGGGCATGCTGAACGCGCACATCAGCCCGCGTCCGCGGGGGTCGACGACGAGGCCCGGGAACTCCGCGGCCAGATCCGTCAGTCGGCCCAGCAAGTGCCGGCCCAGCTCTGCCGCCCGCGGCACGAGTGCCTCGTCCTCGATGGTCTCGAGGATGCGCCGCGCCCGAACCATGTCGGTCAGGTTGCCGCCCCAGGTGGAGTTGATGCGCGAGCTGACGGCGAAGACGTTGTCGGCCACGTCGTCGACCCGGGTCCTGCTGTGCCCCTCGCGAGCGCGACCGCCCGCCATCACACCGCATACCTGCGTCTTCTTGCCGAAGGCGACGACGTCGGGCGTGACGCCCAATTGCTGGTAGGCCCAGGCGGTTCCGGTCATGCCGCACCCCGTCTGCACCTCGTCGAAGATGAACAGGGCGTCGAACTCGTCGCACAGGTCACGCATGGCGGCGAAGAATTCGGGCCGGATGTGACGGTCGCCGCCCTCCCCCTGGATCGGCTCGGCGATGAAGCACGCCACGTCGTGCGGGTTGGCCTCGAACGCCGCGCGGGCCTGCCGCAGCGACTCGGCCTCGAGCTGCTCGACGTCTGCACCGGGTCGCACGTACGGCGAAGCGATGCGCGGCCAGTCGAACTTGGGGAACCGGGCCACCTTGTTGGGGTCGGTGTTGGTCAGCGACAGCGTGTAGCCGCTGCGTCCGTGGAAGGCGCCCTCCAGGTGGAGCACCTTGGTGCCCAGCGCCGGGCTGACACCCTTGGCCTCGTTGAGCCGGCTCTTCCAGTCGAAGGCGACCTTGAGGGCGTTCTCCACGGCGAGCGCGCCGCCGTCGACGAAGAACAGATGCGGCAGCGCCGGGTCGCCAAGCACCCGGTCGAAGGTCTCGACGAATCGGGCCATCGGGACGCTGTAGACGTCGGAGTTGCTCGGCTTGTTGACCGCCGCGGCGGCGAGTTCGGCGCGGAACGCCGGGTCGTCGGCGAGCGACGGGTGGTTCATGCCCAGCGCCGACGAGGCGAAGAACGTGAACATGTCCAGGTAGCTCTCGCCGGTGCGGGCGTCGACGAGGTGCGACCCGGCCGAACGGTCGACGTCGAGCACGAAGTCGAGGCCGTCGGCCAGGATGCTGCGGCTGAGCACCTCGCGGACGTCGTCGGGCGCCACGGCTCGAGAGGCGACGGCGGATGTGGCGCGGGAAGGCAGGACAGCGGTCATGCCGGCATCTTAACGGAACTTTTACGGCTTCCGCGAGCCTAGGCAGGATTTTCTACGGCAGGACGTCGCGACCTTCGTAAAAAGTCTGTAAGATGATGGTGCTTCGGGTGCGGACGTTGGCTGCCGTACGGATCTGTTGCAGCAAGTCTTCGAGCGCCCGCGCCGACCGGACACGCACCAGGAGGACGTAGCTTTCGTCCCCGGCCACCGAGTGACACGACTCGACGGCCGCGATGTGTTCGAGTCGCGCGGGAGCGTCATCGGGTTGAGAGGGGTCGATAGGGGTGATGGACACGAACGCCGACAGCATGTTTCCGACGGCCTCGGGGTCGATCCGGGCGTGGTACCCCGTCACCACGCCGCGCGTCTCGAGCCGCCGCACGCGGGACTGCACCGCCGACACCGACAGGCCTGCACTCGCGGCGAGGTGGGCCAGCGTGGCCCGTCCGTCGGCCAGCAGCTCCCGAACCAAGGTGCGGTCGATGTCGTCTAGGTCGTCGGACGCATCCATGGCCGGAGACTATCCCAGGGGTTCGGCGCCGGGGGTCCCCCCGCTTGCGGAGGAGAGCGTGGCGACCCGGGGAGTGGGTAGCGCCAGATGAACGTGACGACCACCGACCTGAGGAGCCGCTTCGCCGCGGCGCTCTCGGCCATGTACGGCGCCGAGGTGCCTGCCTACACCACGCTGGTCGAGGTGAGCACGGAGGTCAACCGCGACCACCGACGCGACGACGCACTGGGCTCGATCGAGCGCGTGACCGCCGAACGCCACGGTGCCATCCGGGTGGGCAGCCCACGCGAACTCGCCGACGTCGCAGCTCTGTTCGCCGCCTTCGGAATGCACCCCGTCGGCTTCTACGACCTGCGCGAGGCTGCGCACCCGGTCCCCGTGGTCTCCACCGCGTTTCGCCCGATCGACACCGACGAGTTGGCGCACAACCCCTTTCGCGTGTTCACCTCGATGCTCGCCACCGCCGACAGCAGCTTCTTCGAGCCAGAACTCAGGGCGCGCGTCGACCGGTTCCTCGATGCGCGTGAGCTCTTCGACCCCGCGTTGATCGCCATGGCGCGGAACATCACCGCCGACGGAGGGTGCCGACCCGAGGTCGCCGACCAGTTCGTCGGACGGGCGGTGGATGCGTTCGCCCTGTCTCGCGATCCCATTGACGCCGGGTGGTACGACGAATTGGCGCAGGTGTCCGCCGTGGCAGCCGACATCGCCGGGGTGCGGAGTACCCACGTCAACCATCTGACGCCCCGCGTCCTCGACATCGACGAGCTGTACCGCCGCATGGTCGCCAGGGGTGTCGCCATGACGCGGGCCATCCAGGGTCCACCCCGCACCGGCGGGCCCGCGGTCCTGCTGCGCCAGACGTCGTTTCGCGCGCTCGCCGAGCCGCGCCGATTCCGCGATGCTGGCGGTGCCGTGACCGAGGGCACCCTGCGGGTCCGCTTCGGCGAGGTGGAGGCTCGCGGCGTCGCGCTGACCCGCGCCGGCCGCGAGCGCTACGACCTCGCGATGAGTGAGGACGATCCCGCGTCGGCGTGGACCGAGCACTTCCCGTCCTCGCATGCCGAACTGGCCGCCGCGGGTCTGGCCTACTACCGGGGCGGCGATCCCACCAAACCCGTTGTCTACGAAGACTTCCTGCCGGTTTCGGCCGCGGGCATCTTTCGATCCAACCTCGACGCCGAGCCCACGCCGGGCCGGCGTCCGTCCGACGTCACCGGTGACGTCGCCTACGACCTGACCTGGTTGGCCGGTGCCATCGGCCAGCACGTCCACGACCCTTACGACCTCTACGAGAAAGCAGCCACAGAGTGACTTCCACCCCCGCCCTTCCCACCGCCGACGTGCTCCGTGACCGGGCCCGCGCCGCGCTGAAGGCCGTCGGCTCCACCGTCGAGCTCGGCGAGCCGGGCGGCCCGGGCCTGCAGGCCAGCACCCCCGTGACCGGTGACGTGTTGTTCACCGTCACCGAGACCACCCAGGAGCAGGCGGGCGCCGCCATCGCCGACGCGGCGGTGGCGTTCGCGGCGTGGCGGGTGACGCCCGCCCCCGTGCGCGGGGCCCTGGTCGCCAGGCTCGGCGAACTGCTCGTCGAGCACGAGGCCGACGTCGGCGCCCTGGTCACCATCGAAGCGGGCAAGATCACCTCCGAAGCCCTGGGCGAGGTGCAGGAGATGATCGACATCTGCCAGTTCGCGGTCGGCCTGTCGCGGCAGCTGTACGGGCGCACCATCGCCTCGGAGCGGCCGGGCCACCGCCTGATGGAGACCTGGCATCCGCTCGGCGTCGTCGGCGTCATCACCGCCTTCAACTTCCCGGTCGCGGTATGGGCGTGGAACACCGCGGTCGCCCTGGTGTGCGGTGACACGGTGGTGTGGAAGCCCTCGGAACTCACCCCGTTGACGGCCGTCGCCTGCCAGGCGCTGATCGAGCGGGCCGCCGCCGATGTCGGCGCGCCGACGAACGTGGCGCGACTGATCCAGGGTGGCAGGGAGATCGGCGAGCAACTCGTCGACGATCCCCGGGTCGCGCTTGTCAGTGCGACCGGGTCGGTGCGGATGGGCCAGCAGGTCGGGCCCCGCGTCGCCCAGCGCTTCGGCAAGTCGCTGCTGGAACTCGGCGGCAACAACGCGGCCGTCGTCACGCCGTCGGCCGACCTCGACCTCGCCGTGCGGGGCATCGTGTTCTCGGCAGCCGGTACCGCGGGTCAGCGCTGCACGACGCTGCGCCGCGTGATCGCCCACACGTCGGTCGTCGACGCCCTGGTCGACCGCATCACCGCGGCGTACCGCAGCCTCCCTATCGGCGACCCGTCCTCCGACGGCACGCTCGTCGGACCGCTCATCCACGAACGCTCCTACCGCGACATGGTGGGCGCGCTGGAGAAGGCCTCCGCCGACGGTGGCGTGGTCACCGGTGGCGCCCGCCGCGAGCTGGGTGAGGGGTCGTTCTACGTGGAACCCGCGGTCGTGCGGATGCCGTCGCAGACCGCAGTGGTCCACGACGAGACGTTCGCACCAATCCTCTACGTGCTGACCTACGACACCCTCGACGAGGCCATCGAACTCAACAACGCCGTTCCCCAGGGCCTTTCGTCGGCGATCTTCACCACCGACATGCGCGAAGCCGAGCGCTTCATGGCTGCCGACGGGTCCGACTGCGGTATCGCCAACGTCAACATCGGCACCTCGGGGGCCGAGATCGGCGGTGCGTTCGGCGGTGAGAAGCAGACCGGCGGGGGCCGCGAATCGGGGTCGGATTCCTGGAAGGCCTACATGCGGCGGGCCACCAACACCGTCAACTACAGCTCCGAGCTGCCGCTGGCCCAGGGCGTGCACTTCGGCTAGGCACGTCGTCGTCGAACGTCGAGTTTCGGTCGCCGCGGACCCCCGATGGCGACGGAAACTCGACGTTCGCGGCTAGGTATCATCGCGGCGTGACCGAGCACGTCGAACAGAGGGAATTCCAGGCCGAGGCCCGTCAGCTGCTGCAGCTGATGGTGCACTCCATCTACTCCAACAAGGACTCCTTCCTGCGGGAGCTGATATCCAACGCCTCCGACGCACTCGACAAGCTGCGCCTGGAGGCGTTCCGCGACAAGGACCTCGACGTCGACGTCTCGGATCTGCACGTCGAGCTCGAGGCCAACGCGGACGCGCGCACGCTGACCGTCCGCGACAACGGCATCGGCATGACGCGCGACGAAGTGGTCGACCTGATCGGCACCCTGGCCAAGTCCGGAACGGGCGAGCTGCGCAAGAAGCTCGGGGAGGCCGACAAGGCCACCGACGCCGAGCAGCTGATCGGACAGTTCGGCATCGGCTTCTACTCCACGTTCATGGTGGCCGATTCCGTCGTGTTGTTGACCCGCAAGGCCGGCGAGACGTCGGCCACGCGTTGGGAATCCAGCGGTGACGGCACCTACACCATCTCCGAGATCGACGACGCGCCGCAGGGCACCTCGGTGACGCTGCACCTCAAGCCCGCCGACGCCGACGACGAGCTGCACGACTACACCTCTCCGTGGAAGATCCGGGAACTGGTCAAGAAGTACTCCGACTTCATCTCGTGGCCGATCCGGATGGACGTCGAGAAGACCGCGCCGGCCGAGGACGGCGGGGAGCCCACCGTCACGGTCGAGACCGAGACGATCAACTCGCGAACGGCGCTGTGGGCCAAGCCCAAGAGCGAGGTCTCCGACGAGGAGTACGCCCAGTTCTACAAGCACATCGCCCACGCGTGGGACGAACCACTCGAAGTCATCGCGATGAAGGCCGAGGGCACCTTCGAATACCAGGCGCTGCTGTTCATTCCGTCGATGGCGCCCTTCGACGTGTTCAACCGCGACGGGCAGACCGGCGTCCAGCTCTACGTCAAGCGCGTGTTCATCATGGGCGACTGCGACGAGTTGGTACCGGAGTACTTGCGCTTCCTCAAGGGCGTCGTCGACGCACAGGACATGTCGCTCAACGTGTCTCGGGAAATCCTGCAGCAGGACCGCCAGATCAAGGTGATCCGTCGCAGCCTCACCCGCAAGGTGCTCTCGACCATCAAGGAGATGCAGGCCAACCGTCCCGAGGACTACCAGACCTTCTGGACGCAGTTCGGCCGGGTGGTCAAGGAGGGCTTGATCTCCGATGCCGACAACCGCGACGCCCTGCTGCGGCTGTCGTCGTTCGCGTCGACCTTCAGCGCAGATCTGCCCACCACGCTCGCCGACTACGTCTCCCGGATGAAGGAAGGCCAAGACCAGATCTACTACGCCACCGGCGAATCGCGCCATCTCCTCGAGCGCTCACCGCACCTGGAGGCGTTCAAGGCCAAGGGCTACGAGGTGCTGCTGCTGACTGATCCCGTCGACGAGGTGTGGGTGGGATCGGTGCCGGAGTTCGACGGCAAGGCGCTGCAGTCGGTGGCCAAGGGCGAGGTGGATCTCGGCGCCTCCGACGACGACTCCGACGACGCCCAGCGTGGCGACTTCGCCGCGCTGTTGACCTGGTTGCAGGAGACGCTGACCGAGCATGTCAAGGAGGTGCGGCTCTCGACGCGGTTGACGTCGTCACCGGCCTGCCTCATCACCGACGCGTTCGGCATCACTCCCCAGTTGGCGCGGATGTACCGCGCCTCGGGTCAGGAGGTGCCGGTCGGCAAGCGCATCCTCGAACTCAACCCGGATCACCCCCTGGTGACCGGCCTACGCGACGCCCTGGCCGCCTCGGAGGAGTCCGAGGGCTTGGCCGAGACCGCCGAATTGCTGTACGGGACGGCACTTCTCGCCGAGGGCGGGGTGCTCGACGATCCGGCCCGGTTCGCGGCACTGCTGGCCGACCGGCTCGCGCGCACGGTCTGAGCGGCCGCGTCATGCAGATCGAGGGCACGGTCGCCGTCGTCACCGGTGCCGGTTCGGGCATCGGTCGCGAACTCTCGGTCGCGTTCGCCGCGGCCGGCGCCTCCGTTGTGGCCGGCGACCTCGCCGCCGACGGCGTCCGCGACACGGTCGACCAGATCACCGCAGCCGGCGGTTCGGCGGTCGGCGTGGTCGGCGACGCGGCGTCGGTCGACGGCGTCGCCGCGCTCATCGACCGCGCGGCGGACGCATTCGGACCGGTCGACGTCTTCGTCGCCAACGCGGGCATCATGGGTCCGCCTGGCCTCGGTGACGACGAGTCGGCCTGGGACACCGTTCTCGACGTGAACCTGCGCGCCCACGTGCGGGCGGCCAAGGCGCTGATGCCCGGCTGGGTGGCGCGCGGCGAGGGCCATTTCGTCAGTGTGGCGTCGGCGGCAGGGCTGCTGACCCAACTGGGGGCCGCGGGCTACTCGGTGACCAAGCACGCCGCGGTGGGCTTCGCCGAATGGCTCTCGGTCACTTACGGCGACAGCGGAATTGGCGTGTCGTGCGTGTGCCCGATGGGCGTGGACACGCCGCTGTTGGGCGGCATCCGAGACTCCCCCGACCCGGTGGCCAGGATGGCGGGGGCCGCGGTCGCCACTGCTGGCGAGGTCATCGGCCCGGATCGAGTGGCGGCCATGACGGTCGACGCCGTCCGCGACGGCCGATTCCTGGTGCTGCCGCACCCCGCCGTGTTGGACATGTACCGGCGCAAGGGCGACGACTACGAGCGCTGGCTGGCGGGCATGCGGCGCTACCAGGGCACGCTGAGCTAACCGGCGACGGCGGGTTACCGCGACGTCAGTTCGATTTCGACGCGTTCGGACAACGCCGAGACGGAGATGCCGAAGGTCTGCAGGACATGGACTTCGCCTGCGGCCGAGTCGATGTCGAAGGTGGCGACCTCCGTGTACACCCGGCTGACGCAGCGCAGCCCGGTCAGCGGGTAGGTGCACTGCGGAACGAGCTTGGCGGTGCCGTCCTTGGCGAAGAGGTTCATCATGACGTAGACGCGCTTGGCGCCGATCGCCAGGTCCATCGCACCTCCGACGGCGGGAATGGCGTCCGGCGCCCCGGTGTGCCAGTTCGCGAGATCGCCATGGCGGCTGACCTGGAACGCCCCGAGCACGCAGACGTCGAGGTGGCCTCCGCGCATCATCGCGAAGGAGTCGGCATGGTGGAAGTACGATGCGCCAGGCGTTTCGGTGACGGGGATCTTCCCGGCGTTGGTCAGGTCGGCGTCGACGTCGTCGCCGAAGGCCCGACCGCCCATGCCGAGCATGCCGTTCTCGGTGTGCAATACGATGCCGGCGTCGGGGTCGAGGTGATCGGCCACGGTGGTCGGTTGCCCGATGCCCAGGTTGACGTAGGAGCCGGGGGGAATGCCGCTGGCCACCATGGCCGCGAGTTCGTCGCGGTCCAGTGGGCCGCGGTCGAGGTGTTCGACGGTGACGTCGAATGCAGTGGTCACGAGGCCTCCTTCGTGGCGTCCGACATGGCGGAGAGGTTCAGTACCCGGTCGACGTAGATGCCCGGCGTCACCACCGTCTCGGGATCGATCGCACCGGCGTCGACGACGCAGGCGACCTGAACGATCGTCAGCGCGGCGGCGGTGGCCATCACGGGTCCGAAGTTGCGAGCGGTCTTGCGGTACAGAAGGTTTCCGACGGTGTCGGCCTTCCATGCGCCGATCAGGGCGACGTCACCGCGGATCGGGTACTCCAGCACGTAGTCCCGGCCGTCGATGGTCCGGGTCTCCTTGCCCTGGGCCAGTGGAGTGCCCACGGCGGTCGGGCAGAAGAAGGCTCCGATGCCGGCCCCCGCGGCGCGCATGCGCTCGGCGAGGTTGCCCTGCGGCACCACTTCGAGGTCGACCTTGCCTGCGCGGTACAGCTCGTCGAAGACGTAGGAGTCCGCCTGGCGGGGAAACGAGCAGATGACCTTGGCGACCCGCCCGGCGGCGAGGAGGGCGGCCAGCCCGGTGTCGCCGTTGCCGGCGTTGTTGCTGACGATGGTGAGGCCGGTGGCTCCCTGCTGGATCAGCGCGTCGACCAGGGTCGTGGGCATCCCCGCCATGCCGAATCCGCCCACCAGGATCGTGGCACCGTCGGCGATGCCTGCGACGGCCTCGGCGGGCTCGGAGTGGATCGTCGTGCGGCTCATACCTCGACCATAGGTCCCTGGATAAGTATTCTGAAATACTCGTATCTGGTCCATTGATAGTCAGGGTGTTTCAATCGTGGAGCTGCGGCACCTTCGTTACTTCCGGGCGGTCGCCGAGGAACTGCACTTCGGACGCGCCGCCGAGCGGCTGCACATTGCGCAACCCCCGCTGTCGCAACAGGTTCGACAGCTCGAGCGCGAGCTTGGCGTCAGCCTGCTCACCCGGAGCACGCGTCGGGTCGAGCTGACCCGAGCCGGCGAGGCGTACCTGCGCCGGACGATCGCGATACTCGACGCCGTCGACGACGCAGGCCACCAGGCGAGGCGTGTGGCGCAGGGATTGGAGGGTCACCTCTGGATCGGATGCGTGGGTTCGGCGACGTATTCGGTTCTGCCCCGCCTGGTCCGGGCGCTGCGCGAACAGCTGCCGCAGGTGGAGATCAGCATTCGCGGCGAGATGCTCGCTCCCGCCCAGCTCGACGCGCTGCGCAACCGCGACGTCGACATCGCCCTGTTGCGACCACCCGTGGACGACCCCGCCATCCGGACCGAGCACGTTCGCCGAGACCGCCTCATGGTCGCCGTGCCGTCGGCCCACCGGCTGGCCTCACGGGACACCCTGCGGGTCGACGACCTGCGCGCCGAGGACGTCATCGCCCACGCCGGTCAGGACAGATCGGTGATGGGCCGCCTGCTGACGGCGATGTGCGCCGACGCCGGGTTCGTTCCCCAGATCCGACAAGAGGTCTCGGAGACGTCGACCTTGGTCACGCTGGTCGCCGCGGGCCTCGGCATTGCGGTGGTGCCCGCGCCAACGGCCGATCTCGACGTCGCCGGGGTCACCTATCGACCGCTGGAGCCGGCAACGCTCGGCGTGGACCTGGTGGCCGCTCATCTTGGAGACGCGGCGCCGCCCGCGGTGGAGCGTGCGCTCGAGGTGCTCCGCGGCCTGGCGCTGTGAGCGGAAGGCACCGGCGGCGGCGACCAGGCTCAGCAGAGTGAGCGCAGCTGCTCGATCAGCTTCACGCGTTCGTCGGCGGTGCCAGCCAGAGGGACGACGTTCAAGACGGTGACACCGGCCTCGCGGAATGCCGCGACACGCTCCTTCACGAAGCCCGCCGAACCGATCAGGGACACGTCGCGCACCAGCGCATCCGGTACGGCCTTGGCGGCCAGCTCCTTCTCACCGGCCAGGTACAGCTCCTGGATGCGGTCGGCCTCTGCGGCGTAGCCGTATTTGACGGCCAGCGTGTGATAGAAGTTCTTGCCCTTGGCGCCCATCCCGCCGATGTAGAGCGCGAGGTGGGGCTTGACCCACTCCCGCAGGCCGTCGACGTCGTCTCCGATGGCCAGTGGCGGCCCGGCGAACACCTCCAGGTCGCCCAGCGCGCCATCGCGCTTGGCCTTGCCCGCGGCCAACGGCTCGCCCCACACCTGTTCCGCCTTCTCCGGCAAGAAGAAGATGGGCTGCCACCCTTCGGCGATCTCGGCGGCCAGTTCGACGTTCTTGGGTCCCAGCGCCGCGAGGAGTACCGGAATGCGTTCGCGGACCGGGTGATTGATGAGCTTGAGCGACTTGCCCAGCCCAGTGCCCCGCTCGGCGGGCAACGGAATTTGGTAGTACTTGCCGTCGTACTGCAGCCGCTCGCGGCGCCACACCGCCCGGCAGATCTCGACGACCTCCCTGGTGCGTCCGATCGGGGCGTCGTAGGGCACCCCGTGAAAACCTTCGATCACCTGAGGTCCCGACGCACCCAGGCCGAGGATGTAGCGGCCGTCGGAGACGTAGTCCAGCCCGGCGGCGGTCATGGCCGTCAGGGTGGGAGTGCGGGTGTAGAGCTGCAGGATGCCCGACGCCAGTTGGATGCGATCGGTCTTGGCCGCAAGGTAACCCAGCGCGCTCACCGCGTCGAAGGAGTAGGCCTCCGGAACGAAGACGATGTCCAGCCCGGCGCGTTCGAGATCCGCGACTTCCGCGGCGACTTCCTTGAAACCGCCGGCGTAGTTGATACCCAAGCCTATGCGCATTCCGCATCCTTCCGATCGGACCCCGCGGTCATCGTAGCTTCGTGCCGAATGACGTCGCCCATTCAGCGGATCTTCGTTCCGGAGATGGCCCGGGAGATGACGAGGCGCTGAATCTCGGACGTGCCTTCGAAGATCGTGTAGATCTTGGCGTCTCGGAACCACCGCTCGACGGGGTGTTCGCGGCTGTAGCCGGCTCCGCCGAGGATCTGCACGGCCCGTTCGGTCGCCCAGACGGCCACCTCGCTGGCCTTCAGCTTCGACATCGACCCCTCGCCGGCCTCGAATGTCTTGCCGCTGGCCGCCATCCAGGCCGCGCGCCACACCAGCAGACGTGCCGCGTCGATCTCGGTGCGCATGTCGGCCAAAGCGAAGGCGATGGCCTGGTTGTCGACGATGGGCCGCCCGAAGGCGTGCCGCCCCTTGGCGTAGTCCAGCGCGTACTCGTAGGCCGCGCGGGCGATGCCCAGCGCTTGGGCCCCCACGATGGGCCGGGTGAGTTCGAAGGTGGCCATCGCGTTTTGGGTCCCGGTGCGGCTGCCCTCCCGCGCGCGAGCCAGCCGCTCGTCGAGCCGGTCCTTGCCGCCCAGCAGGCACCGGCCGGGCACCCGCACCTCGTCGAGGAAGACGTCGGCGGTGTGCGAGGAGCGCAGCCCCAGCTTGAGGATCTTGCGATTGGCGACCAAGCCTGGGGTGCCCTCGGGGATCACGAAGGTGGCCTGGCCGCGCGACTTGAGTTCGGGGTCGACCGAAGCGACCACCACGTGCACCGCGGCCACTCCCCCGTTGGTGATCCACGCCTTCTGCCCGTTGAGCACCCACTCGTCGGTGGCTTCGTCGTAGCGGGCCCGCGTACGCAGATTGGAGACGTCGGATCCGGCGTCGGGCTCGGACACGCAGAACGCCCCGAGCTTCGGGTTGGCCGCATCACCGATGCACTGCGGGCCCCACTCGGCGAACTGCTCGGGGGTCGCCGCCGACAGCAGGCCGCCAAGGGCGAGGTTGGTCCCGAAGATCACCATGGCCGCACCGGCATCACCCCAGAACAGCTCCTCGGCGACCAGACACATCAGCAGCCCGGTGGGATCGGCGAAGAACTGGTTGAGGGCCTCCCAGCCGTACAGGCCAATCTTGGCGGCTTCCTCGAGCACCGGCCACGGCAGCTCTTCGCGCTCATCCCATTCGGCCGCGGCCGGACGCAGCACGTCGGCGGCGAAGCCGTGCACCCACTTCTGCAGGTCGAGTTGTTCCTCGGTCAGATCCAAGCTGAATGCCATTGCGAGTCCTCAGTTCTCGGACAGATGGGTGGGCGCCGCCGCGGCTTCGTGCTGGATGCGGTCGAATTGCTTGGCCATCGCCTCCGACACGGCGACCGCGGCCGACAGCGGGCGGACCATGACGGTGAACTCGTCGATCAAGCCCTCGTCGTCGACGTGGAGGAAGTCGCAGCCGGTGACCTGCTTGCCAGACACGACGGCCTGAAAGATCAGCGCCGAATCCCGGCCGTTGACGTCGGTGATGTCGCGGACATAGTTGAAGTCCTCGAACACCCGCAGCACTGCACGCAGAATCGCCGCGGTGACTGCCTTGCCCGGATACGGCGTGAAGGCCACCGGGCTGGTGAACACCACGTCCTCGGCGAGAAGCGCGGCGATCGCCTCCTCGTCGCGCGCCTCGACTGCCTGGCGAAACTTCTGCATGCGACCCACCTAGTCATAAAATTGAATAGTCGTCATGAACACTAACCTCTACATCAGCGTGGTGTCCAGATGCGACTAATCACTTCGTTGACTATGGGCGGGTAGTGTCGTGACATGGCGCTTCGTGAGGCGGTGTTGGCGGCCCTCCTCGAGGGCGAGGCCTCCGGCTACGACTTGGCCAAGCGCTTCGACCGTTCGGTCGCCAACTTCTGGACCGCAACCCCCCAGCAGCTCTACCGGGAGCTCGACCGCCTGGCCGCCGACGGCCTCATCGAAGCCCGCGTCGTCCCTCAGGAACGGCGCCCCACCAAGAGGCTCTACACCCTGACCGTCGCCGGGCACGACACCATCCGCGACTTCACCCGCCAGCCGCCGAAGCCCACCGCCATCCGCGACGACTTGCTCGTCATGGTGCAAGCGATCGACGCCGGCGACTCGACGGCAGTCCGCGATGCCGTGGCCGACCAAATACGCAGGGCCAACGACAAATTGGTGCTTCTCGAGCGCATCAGAACCCGGATGCTCGGTGACGAATCGGAAGATGACCACCTGACGACGACGAACGCCGTCGGCCCCTATCTCACCCTGCTGCGGGGCATCGCGTTCGAGCAGGACAACATTCGCTGGGCCGAGCGCGCCCTGTCGATCATCGATCGTCGGTTCCCTCGCTCCGCCGACTCGTAGACGACCAGCAGGCGCGGTGGCGGTGGCGGGCCGGACGGCCCCGTAACGGCGCCGCCGGGGACCACGACACGCCGCGGCGGGTTACATGTCGGTGGGTGCGGGCAGTATGGCGGGATGGCCCGCACGTCCGCCGCACCGGCACCTCCGCTGGCCCGCTTCAGCGACCTGACGCGGGAGTGGTTCACCGGCACCTTCGCGGCGCCGACGGCTGCGCAAACCGAGGCGTGGGAGGCGATCGCCAACGGCGACAACACCCTGGTCATCGCCCCGACGGGGTCGGGCAAGACGCTGGCCGCGTTCCTGTGGGCCATCGACCGGCTGGCGTCGACCCCCAAGGACCCGGCGGCCAAGACGGGCACCCGGGTGCTGTACGTGTCGCCACTCAAGGCCCTCGCGGTCGACGTCGAACGCAACCTCAGCACACCTCTCACCGGCATCGGGCGCGTCGCCGAACGCCGCGGCGAGGTCGCCCCAAGCATCAGCGTCGGCGTTCGTTCGGGTGACACGCCACCCAACCGTCGCCGCGAGATGATCGCCCGGCCGCCGGACATCCTCATCACCACGCCCGAGTCCCTCTTCCTGATGCTGACCTCGGCCGCCCGCGAGACGCTCACTGACGTGGAGACCGTGATCGTCGACGAGGTCCACGCCGTCGCGGCGACCAAGCGCGGCGCCCACCTCGCGTTGTCCCTCGAGCGTCTCGACCAGCTGATGGACCGGCCCGCCCAGCGCATCGGACTGTCGGCCACAGTCCGGCCACCGGAAGAGGTGGCGCGGTTCCTCTCCGGTCACGCCCCCACGACCATCGTGGCGCCGATGGCCGCCAAGACCTTCGACCTGTCGGTCCAGGTGCCGGTGCCCGACATGGCCAACCTCGAGAACAACAGCATCTGGCCCGACGTCGAAGAGCGGATCGTCGACCTCATCGAGTCGCATCGCTCGTCGATCGTGTTCGCCAACTCCCGGCGACTCGCCGAACGGCTGACCGCGCGCCTGAACGAGATTCACGCCGAACGGTTGGGCGGCGAGGTGGTCGAGACCCGCAACCCGAAGGTCGGCGGTGGTGCGCCGGCGCAGGTGATGGGCAGCGGCGTCGCCCTGGGTGCCGAACCACTGCTGGCCAAGGCCCACCACGGCTCGATCAGCAAGGAGCAGCGCGCGATCGTCGAGGACGACCTGAAGACCGGACGCCTCAAGGCCGTGGTGGCCACCTCCAGCCTCGAGCTCGGCATCGACATGGGCGCCGTCGACTTGGTCGTGCAGGTCGAGTCGCCGCCCTCGGTGGCCAGCGGACTGCAGCGCATCGGCCGCGCGGGCCACCAGGTGGGCGAGATCTCCCAGGGCGTGCTGCTGCCCAAGCATCGCACCGACCTGATCGACTGCGCCGTCACCGTGCAGCGCATGCTCGGCGGTCAGATCGAGACCATGCGGGTCCCCACCAATCCGCTGGACATCCTCGCCCAGCACACCGTCGCGGCGGCGGCTCTCGAACCGCTGGACGCCGACCGCTGGTTCGACGCCGTGCGGCGCAGCGCCCCGTTCGCCACGTTGCCGCGCAGCGCCTTCGAGGCGACGGTGGACCTGCTGAGCGGCAAGTACCCCTCCACGGAGTTCGCGGAGCTTCGCCCCCGGTTGGTCTACGACCGCGACGCCGGCACCCTCACCGCACGACCGGGCGCCCAGCGGCTGGCGGTGACCTCCGGCGGCGCCATCCCCGACCGAGGCATGTTCACCGTGTACCTGGCGTCCTCGGCCGACACCGACAAGCCCTCCCGGGTGGGCGAACTCGACGAAGAGATGGTCTACGAGTCGCGGCCCGGCGACGTCATCTCGTTAGGTGCCACCAGCTGGCGGATCACGGAGATCACCCACGACCGCGTGCTGGTGCTGCCCGCGCCGGGGCAACCCGCGCGGCTGCCCTTCTGGCGTGGCGACGGGGTGGGCAGACCCGCCGAGCTGGGCGCCGCCATCGGCGCGTTCACCGGCGAGCTGGCGGGCCTGAACCGCGAGAAGTTCGACGCCCGCTGCGCGACAATGGGTTTCAACGACTTCGCCACGGACAACCTCTGGCAGCTGATCTTCGACCAGAAGGAGGCCACCGGCACCGTCCCCACCGACACCACGTTCGTCGTCGAGCGCTTCCGCGACGAACTCGGCGACTGGCGCGTCATTCTGCACTCGCCCTACGGCTTGCGCGTCCACGGGCCGCTCGCGCTGGCAGTGGCCCGACGGTTGCGCGAACGGTACGGCATCGACGAGAAGCCGACCGCCTCCGACGACGGCATCATCGTGCGCCTACCCGACACCGAGGACACCCCGCCCGGTGCCGAACTGTTCGTCTTCGACGCCGACGAGATCGACCCCATCGTCACCGACGAGGTGGGCGGCTCGGCACTGTTCGCGTCGCGGTTCCGGGAATGCGCCGCCCGCGCATTGCTACTGCCGCGGCGCCACCCCGGCAAGCGCTCACCGTTGTGGCATCAACGACAACGCGCCGCGCAGCTGCTCGACATCGCCCGCAAGTACCCCGACTTCCCCATCGTCCTGGAGACGGTGCGCGAGTGTTTGCAGGACGTCTACGACGTCCCGATGCTGCGGGAGCTGATGGATCGCGTGGCGCAACGCCGCATCCGGATCCTGGAGGTCGAGACCGTCACCCCGTCGCCGTTCGCGGCGTCGCTGCTGTTCGGTTACGTCGGCGCCTTCATGTACGAAGGCGACAGCCCGCTGGCGGAGCGGCGCGCGGCTGCCCTGTCGCTGGACAGCACGCTGCTGGCCGAACTGCTCGGGCGCGTCGAACTCCGAGAGTTGCTCGACCAGAAGGTGATCGAGTCCACCGTCGCGCAGCTGCAGCACCTCGCCGAGGACCGACGCATTCGCGACGCGGAGGGTGCGGCCGATCTGCTGCGCCTGCTCGGACCCCTCACCGAGGCCGAGGTGGCGGAACGCTCGACCGTCGACGACGTCGGCGGATGGCTGGAGGGGCTGCGGTCGAGCCGGCGGGCCCTGACGGTGTCGTTCGCCGGTCGAACGTGGTGGGTCGCCATCGAGGACATCGGGCTGCTGCGCGACGGTGTCGGCATCGCGGTGCCGGTCGGCATTCCCGCCAGTTTCACCGAATCGGTCGCCGATCCCCTCGGTGAGCTCCTCGGCCGCTATGCGCGCACGCGGGGACCGTTCACCACCGCCGACGCCGCCCAGCGGTTCGGGCTTGGCGTGCGGGTGACCGCCGACGTGCTGGGGCGCATGTCGGCCGACCGGCGGCTGGTGCGCGGCGAGTTCACCACCGCAGCCCCCGCCGACACCGAACAGTGGTGTGAAGCCGACGTTCTCAAGATCCTTCGGCGACGGTCGCTGGCCGCGTTGCGCGCGCAGGTCGAGCCGGTGAGCACTGCGGCGTACGCCCGATTCCTGCCCGCCTGGCAGCAAGTCGGCGTCGAGAAGAGCCTTGGCGTCGACGGTTTGGCATCGGTCATCGAGCAGTTGTCGGGGGTGCCCATCCCCGCGTCGGCCATCGAGCCGTTGGTGTTCGGCCAACGGATACGCAACTATCAGCCCGCGATGCTCGACGAGTTGCTCGCCGCCGGCGAGGTGACGTGGTCCGGCGCCGGAGCGATCGGCAGCGGCGACGGCTGGATCGCCTTTCACAGCGCCGACACCGCGCCGCTGACGCTGAACGCTCCCGCCGAGTTCGAGCTGACCGACGTGCACCGGGAGATCCTCGACACGCTCGAACACGGGGGTGCCTACTTCTTCCGTCAGCTCACCAGCGGGGCGTCCGCGGGCGATCCCGCATCGGCAGTCAAAGATGCTCTGTGGGAACTGATTTGGGCCGGTCGCATCACCGGTGACACGTTCGCTCCCGTACGCGCCATGCTGGCGGGGACGGGCAAGCGAGGCGGCGCCCATCGGCAACGTCAACGACCGCCCCGGCTGAGTCGCTACAGCGTGGCGCACGCGCAGACGCGCACCACGGACGCCACCGTTGCCGGGCGCTGGTCGGCTCTCCCGCAGCCGGAACCCGACTCGACCATCCGCACGCACTTCACCGCCGAACTCCTCCTCAACCGGTACGGCGTCGTCACCAAGGGTGCGTCGGAGGGCGCCCCCGGTGGTTTCGCCATGTTGTACAAGGTGTTGACCGCACTGGAGGACGTGGGCCGGTGCCAGCGCGGTTACTTCGTGGAGTCCCTTGGCGGAGCCCAGTTCGCCGTGGCGTCCACGGTCGACCGACTGCGCACCTACCTCGACGACCTGGACCGTCAACGGCGCGAGTACCACGCCGTCGTCCTCGCGGCCGCCGATCCCGCGAATCCCTACGGGGCGGCGCTGCCGTGGCCCACCGAGGCCGACGTCGGACATCGCCCGGGGCGCAAGGCGGGGGCGCTGGTGATCCTCGTCGACGGGGAGCTGACGTGGTTCCTCGAACGCGGCGGCCGGTCGCTGCTGGCCTTCACTCCCGACCCCGAGGCCCATGCCGCGGCCGCGACGGCGCTCGTGGAGTTGGTCGGTGCGGGCCGGCTGCGGTCGCTCCTGGTCGAGCGCATCAACGGCGTGCCCGTCCTGGAACCGGGGACGGGCCCGGAACACGCCGCCGTACAGGACGCCCTGACCGCGAGCGGGTTTTCGCGGACGCCGCGGGGGCTTCGCCTGCGCTGAACGCCGCATCCGGGTGGGCATCACCTGGATGTGGAGCCCGCGGTCTGCTCGGCTGTCCCAATGTGCTTGGGCAGCAATCCGACCAGCAGCAGGGTGATCACGTAGAGCACCGCGGCGACGAGGACGACGAGTCGGGTCGCGGCGACGACGTCCGCCGGCCCGCCCGTGCCGGCGCGGGCGAAGAACACCGTGCCGAGCGCGGCGACGCCGATGGCGTTGGCGAACTGCTGAACGGCGTTGAGCATCCCCGAGCCCGCGCCCGCCTCGTCGACGGTCGCGTCGCCGAGGATGTAGTCGAAGGACGGCACGAACACCAGGCCCGAGCCGAAGCCGACCACCAGCAGGGCGGGGGCGATCGTCCACGCTCCGAGGTGTTCGCCGGCGTGGTCGAGGATCCACCACAGGCCCAGCAGGCCGGCCGCCGCGATGCCCAGGCCGGCCCGCATGGAGCCGCGGCCGAATCGCTCGGCGAGCACGGCGCCACTGAGACCGATGGCCGCCGCCGTGCCCACGGCCCATGGGATCAGGGCGATTCCGGTGTTCAGCGGGGTCCATCCCAGCCCGAGTTGAAGCAGCAGGTTGACCGCGAGCTGGAAGCCGGTGAAGGAGGCGAAGAAGCAGCCGGTGATGACCAGCCCGGCGACGAAACTGCGGCGCGCGAACAACGACGGCGGCAGCACCGGATTCACGCTGCGGCGCTCCCACCTCGCGAATAGCACCACCACGAGTACCGCGGCAACGATCATCGCGAACGACCATGCGGGCCAACCATGTTCGCGGCCCTCCACCAGCGGCACGATGAGCAGCGACGAGGCCAGGATCAGCATCGCGACGCCGACCAGGTCGACGCGAAGGCCTGAATCCTCGCCCGCCCGCTTCGGCAGCAGGAACAACCCGAGGACGACGGTGAGGACGCCGATCGGCACGTTGACCAGGAAGATGGCCCGCCATTGGCTGCCGAACAGGTCGAGGTGCAGCAGCCAGCCGGCCAGGATCGGACCGGCCACGGTGCCCAGCCCCATGATCGGTCCGAAGGGAATCAGCGCCGTCCGCAACCGATCTGGCGGGAACACCACTTTTATGAGGGCGAAACCCTGTGGGATCATCACGGCCCCGGCCAGTCCCTGCACCGCGCGAGCGGTGATCAGCCAGGCCACCCCGGGCGCCAGCCCGCACGCCAGCGACGCAAGGGTGAAGCCGGCCATCCCGGCGAGGAACAGTCGTCGCCGGCCGAGGATGTCCCCAAGGCGGCCGGAGGTCACCAATCCGATGGCGAGCGTGGTGGTGTAGGCGGCGAGCACCCACTGCAGGGTGGTCTCGTCGCCGCCGAGGTCGGCGCGGATCGACGGGCCGGCGAGGTTGGCGATCGTGGCGTCCAGCAGATCCATCAGGTCGGCGATCAGCACCACGACGAGTACGGGCACCGCCCTGCGCAGCGGCAGTGTGGTCGGAGCGGTCATCGCGCACCCGCCCAACGTCGCAGCGCGTCGACGAGACCCGCCGAGTCGCCGGTGTCGGTGGCCCAGGCCATCACGCCGTCTGGGCGGACGAGGGCGCCCATGAGCGCGGCCTCGTCGTCAGCGACGACGGTGATGACGGTGTCGTCAGCGACGACGGTGACGACGTCGCCCCAGGCTGCGGCGAGCCGGGTGAAGGCTGCCTCGGGCGTGCGGTCGAGCAACACGAAACCCCCGCCATGGCCGTGATCTACCAGTCGGGACCCGTCGCGCAGCCACAGGTCGGGCACCAGGGCCCCGACCAACTCGTGGTCACCCGGGGGGCCCACGCGCTGGGTGACCCCGGAGATCTTCTTGACGGCGTAGGTCGTGCCCGCGGACGTGCCCAGCAGGTCGGCGACGACCCCGCGGAGGGCGGCGGACTTGTCGTCGCCCCGCATGAGGCCGGTTTGCGCCCGGGTCCAATCCAGCACCCACGCGCCGGCCGGGCGGCGCTCGGTGTCGTAGGTGTCGAGGAGATCGTCCGCGGCCAGTCCCGTCACCACGGCGCCCAGCTTCCAGCCGAGGTTGACCGCATCGCCGATTCCGAGGTTGAGGCCCTGGCCGCCAAACGGCGGGTGCACGTGGGCGGCGTCGCCGGCCAGCAGCACGTGGCCACGACGGTAGCTCGGGGCTTGGCGGGTGTTGTCGGTCCAGCGGGTCGGCGTCGCGCGCAGGGCCGTCAGGGTGACGTCGGTGGCCGAGACCCGGCGCAGGCTCGCCTGAACCTCGTCGAGGGTGACCGGCGCCGAGCGGTCACCACGCGCCAATCGCGCACGGGCGGCATCGAACTCGAGGGTGGCCACGCGTCCGGGCTGCGGGCCGCTGCGGTACGCGCCGCGCTGGGACCACACCCAACCCGTGCCGAGCTTCTCGGGGTCGGCCACCTCGGCGATCGCCTGATATCCCACGAATTCGGGTTCGGCACCGGGGAATTCGATGCCGGCCAGTCGGCGCACCGTGCTGTGCCCGCCGTCGCACCCCACCAGCCACGCGGTGCGCATCGGGCCGGCCGAGGTACCCACCTGCACATCGGCCACGGTCTCGTCGACGGCGACGACGTCGACTCCGCGGTTCACCGCTACGCCCAGGCGTGCGACGTGCTCGGCCAGCAGCGCCTCCAGATGCCGTTGCGTCATCATGCGGCACCGGTTGGCGGCGCTGTGGGCGACGAGGTCGGCGTCGGCCCAGTCGACGAGATCGGGGTCGAGGGCCAGTCCGGCGAAGTGGCCGGTGAACCGCTGGCCGGGATCCGCGGCGGCGGGCAGCAGCCCGCGACGATCGAGCGCCTCGGCGGTCGGCACGTTGATCGACTGAGCCTTTGAGTCCGGATCCGGCTCGGTCCGTCGTTCGACGATCTGGACGTCGGCACCGGCGAGAGCCAGCTCGGCGGCGAGCATCAGCCCGACGGGTCCGGCTCCCACCACGAGCACTTCACATTCGCGTTTCACGAACATCGTTCTAGTAACGAACGCTGTTCGTGTCAAGTTATGGTGGACGGGTGAATCCGAAGGAGCGCCGCGCGGCGCGCCACCAGCCGTCGAACTCAGGCGCGCCCGACGGCGCGCGCCCGCGACGGCGCAGGACTCCCCTCACGCCAGATCACATCGTCGATGTCGCGCTGAAAGTCGTTGCGGCAGAAGGCTACGAAGCGCTCACGATGCGCCGGTTGGCGGACGCGCTCGACACCGGCCCCGCGTCGCTCTACGCCCACGTGGTCAACAAGGCCGATCTCGACGAACTTCTGATGGGCCGGCTGTGCGGGAAGCTCGCACTTCCCGTCCCCGACGCGGCCACGTGGCGGGATCAGATCCGCGGCGTCTGCACCGACATGCGCGATCAGTACCTCAAGTACCCCGGCATCTCGCGCGCCGCGCTGGCGATGGCACCCACCGACCTCGAAGTCCTGCGGGTCAACGAGGGCATGCTGGCCATCCTGCTGGCCGGTGGCGTCGAACCGCAGACCGCCGCCTGGACGATCGACGCCCTGTTCCTCTACGTGGCGGCGTACTGCTTGGAAGCGGCGATCGCGCGTCAGCGTGCCGTCGACGGCGACGCCGAGTGGGTGCACGACCGTGCCGAGTTGCACCGCCGATTCAGCGCCCTGCCCGAGGCGACGTTTCCCCTGACCCGCCGCTACGCCACCGAACTCACCTCCGGCGAGGGGCACGAGAGGTTCGACTTCACGCTGTCGCTGATGGTCGACGGGTTCGCTCGACGCTAACCCGCGTGGCCCGTAAACGGCAAAAGTGACGAAACTTCTGCGGCTGGGTTCCATACTCGGGGCATGGTCTCCCTGATCGTCCACGCCATCGTGGGCGTCCTCGTCGTCGTGTGGATCGTCCGCGCCAACGACCGCCTCTTCGCCCGCCCCGCGGGCGGACCCGCGCTCTCCGCGCTCGAGGTGGCGTTCTACGTCGTCGGCGTCGCGTCCATCGCGCTCGGCTACTACTTCAACCACCAGTTCGTCGACCAGTACGCCGTCCCGGGCGGCAATCCGTTCTGGGGCGCAGGCAGCTGGCAGCAGTTCATCGCGCTGGGTTACGTGAACCCTGCCGCCGCCTCGGCCAGCCAGGACTACACGATCGTCAACGTTGTCCTGCTTCCGCTGTTCACGATCGTCGACGGACGCCGGCGAGGCATCCGGCGACCCTGGCTGTTCTTCGTCGCCAGCCTGTTCACCAGTTGCGCCTTCGCCTACGCCTTCTACTTCGCGGTGATCGAGCGTCAGCACCGCCACCGGAGGTCCGCGGCGGCCGTCGCCCCCGTGCCTGCCTGAGCCAGCAGGCGTGGGCGGGTGAGGCCGTCGCACCCGGGAACATCGACGCCCCGAGACGGGTTGGGCTCAGGCGTGACCGACACACTGCTGCGCACACCCTTTGGCTTCGAGTCGACCGCGGCCGAGGTGATCGCCGGAGTGGACCTCACGGGGCGCCGCGCGATCGTCACCGGCGGCGCCTCGGGCATCGGGGTGGAGACCGCGCGCGCCCTGGCCGGCGCGGGCGCTCACGTGACACTGGCCGTCCGCGACGTCGCCGCGGGCCACCGCGCCGCCGCGGACATCGGCGGCACCGTCGACGTGGCCGCCCTCGACCTCGGCAACCTCGACAGCGTCGCCGCCTTCGCCGCGTCGTGGACCGGTCCCCTACACATCCTGGTCAACAACGCCGGGGTGATGGCCGTTCAGGAGCTGACCATGTCGGCCAGCGGCCACGAACTCCAGTTCGCCACCAACCACCTCGGGCACTTTGCGCTCGCCGTCGGCCTGCACGACGCGCTCGCCTCGTCCGGCGGTGCCAGGATCGTCTCGGTGAGCTCGTCCGGCCACTTGCGCTCACCGGTGGTGTTCGACGACGTCGACTTCGCGTTCCGCGACTACGACCCCTTCGGGGCATACGGCCAATCCAAGACCGCCAACGTGCTCTTCGCGGTCGAGGCCAGCCGGCGTTGGGGCGCCGACGGGATCCACGCCAACGCGTTGATGCCCGGCGGCATCGCCACCCCGCTGCAGCGTCACCTTCCCGCCGACTACGCCGAACAGGCGCTGACCGCGTTCCGGGCTGCGGGTACCGACTTCAAGACCGTGGAGCAGGGTGCCGCCACCTCGACGCTGCTGGCCGCCTCGCCACTGCTCGACGGTGTCGGCGGCCGCTACTTCGAGGACTGCAACGAGGCGGAGGTCGTCCATCGGCGCACCGGACCTGGCCGCGGCGGCGTCGCCCCGTATGCCCTGGATCCCGCCAATGCCGAACGGCTGTGGGAAGTCTCGCTGGATCTGGTGGGCCGCGGCTAGTCGGGCATCGGATGGGCGGTGTAGAAGTCGACGTGGCTCACGGCAGCCGCCGTCCACGTCAGCGACGCCGCCAGATCCCGTCCCGGTCCGGGGTCCCTGCCGCCGTCGACGGCCTCGGCCATCAGCCGCGCGAAGTCGGCGGGGGTGGCGCCGTAGCCGACCGTGTCGCCGAAGACCTCGCGCAGCACCGGTAGATCCCGGGCCACGACGGGGCGTCCGGCGGCGAGCGCCTCCATCGCGGCCAAACCGAAGCCCTCCTTGGTCGACGGAAACGCGAACACCGACGAGGCGGCGACCAAGCTGGGCAGCTCGTCGTCGGTGACCGCGCCGAGAATGACCGGCTCGACGTCCAATTCGGCGCACATGCGATCGAATTCGGCACGGTAGCCGCGGTAGTCGAACAACGTCTCACCCCCGGCGATCACCAAGCCGACGTCCGGGACGTCCCGGCGCAGCAGGTCATACGCCTCGACGAGGTCGGCCGTCCCCTTGCGCGGTTCGATGCCGCCGACCGCCAGCACGTACCGCCCGAGCCTATCTCGCCACCGTGTGCGCCGAGCCTCGGCGTCCGGATCGTCGGAGGCAGCGGCGATGAACCGAAGTGCCGCAACCCCGTTGGGGATCACCGTCGGCGCCAATCCCCATCCGGCCCGCACTTCGGCGGCCACTGCCTCGGAGACGCAGATGCGGGCGTAGGGTTCGACGACGGCCTTCTCGTGACATTCCGCCAGCACGGGCGTGGTGAACTCGTCGAGGTGGTGGATGGTCCGGATGCACCGACCCACCGCGTTGGCGCTGATGCAGTCCTGTGCATGCACGACGTCGTAGTCCTCGGGGGTGAAGGCCTTGCGCAGCAGCGCAATCGAGCGCACGATACGCGAGGTCACGGTCTCCTCGCCGCCGTCGGGAAAGTTCACCAGCTCGACCCGTACCCGCGGGTCGACGTCGCGGAAGAAACCGCGGTCACCCTGGCGGGCGAGCGACCACACGGTGACCTCCACGCCGAGTTCGGCCAGCGCCTCGGCGAGGTGCAGGGTGTGCACCACGCCGCCGCGCGGTTTGGTGGAATACGTCAGCAGTGCCACGCGCATCGACGTCAGCCCTCGGCGCCTGCGGCGTAGGCGTCCAGCCGGCGCTCGGCGAGGTGGTTCAACACCTTTCGGGCACGGGTGATCTCGGCCTCGACGTCCACGGTGACCTTGGCCAGACCACCCTTGGACCCGGTGTTGGCCAGCACGTCGCCACCAGGGCCGACGACCTTCGCCTGTCCGAGGAAGCGCAGGGCTCCCATCACACCGGTCTGATTGGACGAGACGACGACGACCTGGTTCTCCGCCGCACGGGCGCAGTCGTAGAGGTCGAACAGCCGGCTCTGCCGGTCGGCGGGCAGCCGGGACGCCCGGTCGGTGACGCTGGCCGGCCATGCCGACAGCGCGGCGATGACGTGGGCGCCGTCGAGTGCCAACGCCCGGGCCGACTCGGGAAAGGTCTTGTCGTAGTCGATCAGCATCCCCAGGCGGCCGACCGGGGTGTCGAAGGCCGCGAACGAGTCACCGGCCAAGTACGCCAACGACTCCCCCGCCGGTTGATGCACCTTGCGGTGGTGGCCGAGCACCCCGTCACCCGAGACGCAGATCGCCGCGTTGAACCGCCCACCCAACGCCTGCTCGGCGTATCCGACACACACCGTCATCGGACCCGCCGCCGCGATCACCGCCGCGATCTCCGGGCCGTCGGGGTCCAGCGCAGGCGGCTGATCGTTCGGATCGGGCGCGCGCAGATCGCCGATGTAGCCGCCGAGGCACGCGTCGGGGAACACCAGCAGCTCGACTCCGTCCCGCGCGGCCGCGTCGACGATGCCGACCACCTTGCTGACGCCGCGATCCACGTCGCGGCCGAAATGGGCCGCGACCGCACCGATCGTCACCAGTCCCAAGTCAGGCCCTTCCCAGCCCGGTGACGTCCGCGGCCACCGCGGTCGTGGTGACGCCGTCGGGCCACCTCAGTCGTACCCCACGCTGCGCCGTCAGCACGCCGCATTCCCCGCTGACCACGCCGGATGGGACTCTCGGCGCCGGCGTACCGGTCCGATCGGCGGTGAGCATGGCGTAGCCCGGGAAGCACGTCAGCCAGGCGCCCATGTCCGCGACGGCCGGCCGAGGAATGCGGACCACGTCGAGTTCGGCGCCCGTTCCGCTGGCCTCGGCCAGCATTCCCATCGTTCCGACGACACCGGCCATGCTGACGTCCTTCGCAGCCCGCGGCGCCATCCGGGCGACGAGGGTGGAGAGCTCGGTGAGATCGACGGCGCTACGGGTGCTGCTCGAATCCCATTGCCTATCATGGTGTCCCGGCCGCCAATCACCTGCGAGATCGGCGGTCAGACGGACGACGTCCCCGGCCGAACCGCCGCCGGCGCGGATCGGAGACGACGTCCGGCCAAAGGCGGTGACGGCCAACGACGCGGGGACCCCGAGCTGGGTGTGACCGCCGAGCACCGGAACCTGCCACGCCTGCGACGCCCGTGCGATGCCGCGCACGATGCGGGTCAGCAACGACGTCGTGGGCGCGCCGACGGCGTCGAGCAACCCGGTCGGCGCGGCGCCCATCGCCGTCAGGTCGTTGACGTTGACCAGCACCGAGCACCACCCCGCCCACTCCGGATCGCGTTCGACCATGGAGGGGATGATTGCATCACACGCCGCCACCAGATCGCTTCCGGGCAGCGGCACGCCGTCGTCGCCGACGAAGCCGGCCGGCCCAAGTGCGCCGGGTACCGACCGCAGTGGCGCCAGGGCGTCACCCAGGAACGACTTCGTCGCTTCGGCCAACCGCTGCATCCGATCCAGCTGCCACCGCATTCGCGCGTGAGGTTGGCCGCCCACCAGGCAATCCCCGTGGTCCTCCCAGCCAAGGGCGGTGAACATCGCCGCATGGCGCCGCTGAACCGTCGCGTCGAAGCGCAACACGCCCGCCGATTCGGCGTGGGCGCAGGCCGCTCTGATGAGAGCCGGGCCCGCCCCCGACGTCCGCGCGGTCGGGCTGACGACGAGCCTGCTGCCGGCCCACCACCCGATGTCGGGCTCGTGGCGCGGGCTGAGCCGCACTCCGCCCACGATCGTCGCGTCGGGGGCCACCGCCACCAGGACCACCGTGCGTGGGTCGTCGTCGACGTCGTCCGCATCGCTGCCGCTGAAGAGATGCTGGTCGACGACGAAGGCGTCGTGACGCAGCCTGCGGTACGCCGTCAGGTCGGCGTCGCCCTCCGCCCGGCGGATGAGGAAGCCCGCCGCGGGAATCGCGTGGGAGCGGGTACCGGCCAGAATGGACAGCGTCTCCACGCCCCTCACCCGCCCACGCTCTGCAGCACGCCGCAGGCGCCGCACGCGGCGCAACCGGCCTTCTGGTCGGCCCCCGCCATTCCCGCCAACCGAAGCACGTTGGCGACCTCCCGGGACACCTTCTCGACGATCGCGGCGGGGGGTGCCGCTGCCCGGTCGACGTCCACCGCCAGGGTGCCCGCGTGCGGACGGAAGGGCACCACGAA
The DNA here is from genome assembly GCF_025823185.1 of Mycobacterium yunnanensis. Classification (GTDB taxonomy): domain Bacteria; phylum Actinomycetota; class Actinomycetes; order Mycobacteriales; family Mycobacteriaceae; genus Mycobacterium; species Mycobacterium yunnanensis. The sequence goes on along the minus strand of NZ_JACKVK010000008.1, from coordinate 1,133,086 downwards.
GGGGTAGACCCCCATTTCGACGAGTTCTGCTGCGCCGGCGACCAATTCGTCGGGGTCTTCACCCAGTCCGACGAGTAGGTACGTCGACACCTGGTTGCGACCGAACACGCGGACGGCTTCCCGCCAGGCCTCGCGATAGCGCGCCAGGGGCACCGTCGCCTTGCCCGGCATCCACCGGCGTCGCACCTCGTCGTCCAGAGATTCGACGTGGATGCCGATCGCGTCGGCACCCGCCTCGTGCAACTCGCTCAGTACCGCCAAGTCGGCCGGTGGCTCGCACTGGACCTGGATCGGCAGCCCCGGCACCGCGGCCTTGACAGCCCGCACGCACCGGGCCAGGTGCCGGGCGCCCCGGTCGGCACCGGCGGACGTTCCCGTCGTCATGACCATGTGACGCACGCCGTCCAGACGCACTGCCGCCTCGGCGACCTCGGCGAGTTCGTGCGGACGCTTCACCGCGGTCGTGGCACCCGAGCGCAACGACTCCTCGATCGAGCAGAACCGGCACCGGTCATCGACGCCGTAGCGGATGCACGTCTGAACGACGGTGGTGGCCAGCACGTCTCGCCCGTGCAGGCGCGCGATCTGGTCGTACGAGATGCCCTCGGCGGTCCGCAGATCGTAGAACGCCGGCCGGTCGATCACGTCGATCTCGAGGCCAGCGTCCTCGCCGTCGCGCAGCACGCGGCTTCCGTCGAACACGAAGGGGCTGTTGGGGTTCAGCGGTATCGCGGCCGCGCTGCCGTCGATCATCAGGTGGCCGTCGGCGCTGGGGCCGGCACCGGCCGTGCGGTTGACGGGTGGGCGACCCCGGATGCCCAGGAGGGTGAGGTCGACGCGAGTGGAGACGGACATGGCTTCCTCGTTCTCAGCGGGCCACGGCGAGGCGGCGGGCACGTGGCGCGGACTGGCTTCGAAGATCGTCGACGATCGTCTCGGCGAGGTGCTTGGCATCGCGGTCGACGCCGAGGAACCGGCCGGATCCCCACGTGTGCATCCAGGGCAGGCCGACGAACGACAGACCCTCGACCTCGGTGACACCCCGGTTCTGCATCGGCCGCCCGCCGCCGTCGAAGGCGCTGGCCTCGATCCACCGGTAGTCGGGCCGGTAGCCGATGGCCCACACGATGCTGGTGACGCCGGCGGCGGTCAGATCGAGCTCGGTGACCTCGGCCTCGGGCTCCCACACCGGGGTGTAGCGCGTGGCCGGGGGCGCCTCGATCCCTTCGCGTTCGATGAAGGCGTCGATGTCGGCGCAAATCGAGTTGTACGTCGCGTCGGCCTTGTTCAGCGCGTCGCCCAGCGACGGCTCGAACGTCAACCGGGTGTCCTTGCCGCCCCCTAGGGTGCCGTAGAGCCGCATGCCCTCGGCCGCGAACCGGCGCAGGTCGATGTCGCGGCCGCCGTCGCGGCCCGTGACGTAGTGGTTGGTCTTCTCGATGGCGGCCTTGCCGCCGGGATACTCCGGGGCGGGCTTGTCGTAGAGGCCCATGTCGGCGAGCCACGTCATGCAATCGCGGCCGCGGTAGACCCGCGCCACCCGAGGTGCACTGCCCACGGCGAGGTGCACCTGACGGCCCTCAAGATGCAGGTCCTCGGCGATCTGCGCGCCGGACTGGCCGGTGCCGACCACCAGCACCGCGCCCTCGGGCAGCTGATCTGCGTTGCGGTACTGCTCCGAGTGAATTTGGGTGATCGACCCGTCCAGCGACGGCGCGAAGGGAGGTAGGACGGGGATGGGATAGCCGCCGGTGGCGACGACGGCGTGATCACACGTCAACGTCTCCTGATCTCCCTCGGTGGACAGCGTCAATTCGAAACCGCCTGGCGCGCGGCGACGCAACGTCGTCACCCGGGTGTGCGTGCGCAGCGGCGGCTCGAAGGTCTGCAACCACCCGGCCAGCCACTGCACCACTTCGTCGCGGGTCATGAAGCCGTCGGGGTCGGGCCCGTCGTAGGCGTAGCCCGGCAGCTTGCAGTGCCAGTTCGGCGTCACCAGGGTGAAGTTGTCCCAACGAGTGTCCGCCCAGGCGTGCACCGGGGTCTTGGCCTCCAGCACGACGTGGTCGACACCCGCCTGCAGCAGATACCAACTGACCGAAAGGCCGGCTTGTCCACCGCCGACGACGGCGACGGAGACGTGTCGAGCGGTCATGACACCGTCTCCAATCCGGGGTGCATGGCGAGCACCCGGATTGACGCATCCTGAGGATATCTGGTTGCGGCGCTGGTGATTTGCTCCGTGGTCGCGGCAGCCGAAGTGCACGCGAAGCCGAACTTGGCGCGCACCCGGTCGCTGGCCTCCTGCAGGGCGGCGGCGGATCGGTCGACGAAGTCGGCAACGGTGTAGTCCGAGCCGGAGGTCAGGTAGTCGTGCATCACCAGGCTCGGCGAGTAACAGCGCTGCACCCGGCCGTCGGGCCACTGCACGTCGAAGGTCATCTCAGGCATGCGCCAGTTCCTGCCACTGGCCAGCACCCTCTGACACCACGGGCCCGTACACGTCCGGCCTGCGGTCCCGCAGATGGAACATACCGGCACGCATGGCGCGGAACGTGCCGTCGACGTCGACGTCCGCAACGGCCATTCCATTGCCGAGAAGCGTTGTCGCGAGGACGTTTCCACCGGGGTCGACCACCTTGGCGTTCCCCACGTAGCGCAGCGAGCCGAACGTGCCGCTCTGGTTGGAGGCAATCCAGAACACCTGGTTGTCCAGGGCGCGGGCCGCGTCGAACAGGTTGAACCGGTACGTCCACCGGTCGTCCTGCAGGTTCTCCGCGGTCGCAGTCCGAGCAGCCGGCCACGCCGACAGGCTGGCGATGATGTGGGCACCCTTCAGCGCCATGATGCGGGCGGCCTCCGGAAAGGCCTTGTCGTAGCAGATCTGCAGCCCCACTCGGCCGACGGGCGTGTCGAACACGTCGTAGTCTGACCCCGCCGAATACGACATGCCCTCCCCGAGGGGCTGGTGGACCTTGCGGTAGGTGCCGTACACCCGGGTGCTGTCGAGCACCGCCGCTGCGTTGTAACGGGTTTCGCCGTCGTCGTCCAGTTCGCAGAACCCGATGGCGACCACCAGATCACCGACGATCTGCTGCACCCGGGCGATCTCGGGACCGTCGAGGCGAATGGCCGGCGGCAGGGACCGCGTCGTGGTCTTCACCGTGTCACCGTGGTTGCCGAGCGAGGAGAGATACCCGCCGATCGCGGCCTCGGGTAACACCATGAACTCGACGCCGGCGTCCCGGGCCTCCCGGGCCAGGGAGTCGATCAACGCGTAGTTCTGTTCGAGGTCGCGGGTGAAGTTCGCCGCCACCGCTGCGAGTTTGGTCATGTCGAGCCGCCTAGACCATGTAGGTGGAGTTGATGATCGCGCCTTTGCGCGCGTAGTAGATGAGCGCGTCCTGCACGTCGAGCGGGTGGGCCGGGATGACGCCCTCGATCAGGTCTTCCTCGCGTCCGCCGTGCAGCGCGAGGCCGAAACGGCAGCAGAACACCGTGCCGCCCTCGCCGATGAACGTGGCCAGGGAGTCGTTGATGTTCTGCTCGCCGGGGAACCCGGAGTCGCCGGTCTTGGGGAAGCCACGGGTGGCCAGGCAGTTGATCGAGCCGGGCCCGTAGAAGTAGAGGGCGGACTCGAAGCCCTTGCGCAGCGCACGGGTGGCCTGCAGCACCGCCACGAAGCTGACCGAGGACTCGTGGGCAATGCCGTGCACCAGCGTGAAGTAGCTCTCGCCCTCCTCGGCCTGGTAGTCGGGGAAGATCTTGGTGCCGCCGTAGATGTTGGATCCCTTCGGCAGCGACGGGTGGGGAATCTCGGCCAGTGAGGTCTTGATCTTCTCGGCGATCGACTCGTCGAACGACATGGTGGTCTCCAGGATTCTCGTGGTGGGGTTCGGGCACTCGGCGACATTGCCGGGACGGCCAAGGGATTCGGCGTGGTTCCCATTAGAGGAGCCGCCTGTTTCCGAATGGTCATCGCGGGAATACGTTTCGGTTGCCCGGAGCTCACAGTCGACACGCGCGTGTAACAAACAGCCGTGCGGGTAGGTTCACCACATGCCCGAAGGTGACACCGTCTTCCGTACCGCGGACAAGCTGCGGACGGCCCTGCTGGGCAAGGTCCTGACACGATGTGACGTGCGGGTGCCGAAGTTCGCGACCGTCGACCTGACCGGGGAGGTCGTCGACGAGGTACTCAGTCGTGGCAAGCACCTGTTCATTCGCGTCGGCGATGCCAGCATCCACTCTCACCTGAAGATGGACGGCGCCTGGCTGATCGGTGGCCAGATTCGGCGTGTGCCGGAATACAAGGTGCGCATCATCCTCGAGACCGCAGACTCTCGCGCGGCAGGCGTCGACCTCGGAGTCTTGGAGATACTGCGCCGCGACTCCGACATGGACGTCGTCGCGCACTTGGGCCCGGATCTGCTGGGCGACGACTGGGAACCGAGGATTGCGGCGACGAACTTCAGGGCCGATCCCGACCGGCCGCTGGCCGAGACGCTGCTCGACCAACGGGTGATGGCGGGCGTCGGAAACGTCTACGCCAACGAATTGTGCTTCGTGTCCGGTCGGCTGCCCAGTTCGCCGGTCAGCGCGGTCAAGGATCCGTTGCGAATCGTGCAGCGCGCGCGAGACATGTTGTGGCTCAACCGGCTACGAGTCAACCGGACCACGACGGGAAACACGCGCTCGGGTGCCGACCTGTGGGTGTACGGCCGCGTCGGGCGTCCGTGCCGCCGGTGCGGCACCACCATCGAATCCGACCGCGCGCAGGTCGTCGGCACCGAGCGCATCTCGTTCTGGTGCCCGTCCTGCCAGACCTAGAACGCGCCGAGACTACGGTCGTTGCGCGATTCCGTGCGAAATCCCGCATCAACCGTAGTCTCGGCGATGAACATCAGTTCCAGGGCAGCGCCAGCTTGCAGATCTTGCGCACGACGGTCGCGAACTGCTGCGGCAGCGGGCCCTTGTTGTAGGGGATGCCGTACCGCTCGCAGATGTCCTGCACCTCCTGCGAGATCTCCGCGTGCCGGAAGGCAGGGATGTCGGGGAACAGGTGGTGCTCGATCTGGAAGGACAGGTTGCCGCTCATCACGTGGAACAGCTTGCCGCCGGTGAGGTTGGCCGAGCCGAGGATCTGGCGGAAGTACCACATGCCGCGAGTTTCGTTTGCGGTCTCTTCCTTCGTGAATTCCTGTGTGCCGTCGGGGAAGTGACCGCAGAAGATGATCGCGTAGGACCAGATGTTGCGGATCAGATTGGCGGTCAGGTTGCCGGTGAACACCCACGGGGCGAATGGTCCGGCGAGCAGCGGGAAGGCCACGTAGTCCTTCAGCGTCTGGCGCTTGACCTTGCCCCAGATGCCCTTCAGCGTCTCGCGCTTGTCGGAGATGCTGATCTCACCGGCGCGGATGCGCTCGGTCTCCAACTCGTGCAGCGCGACGCCGTACTGGAACAGGATCATCAGCAGGAACGCGTAGACGGGGTTGCCGTAGTAGTACGGCGTCCACCGCTGGTCCTCGCTCATCCGCAGGATGCCGTAGCCGATGTCGCGGTCCATGTCCACGATGTTGGTGTAGGTGTGGTGCATGAAGTTGTGCGAGTGACGCCACTGGTCACTGGGGCAGGCGGAGTCCCACTCGAAGTTACGGCTGGCGAGCGCGGGATCGCCCATCCAGTCGTACTGGCCGTGCATGATGTTGTGGCCGATCTCCATGTTGTCGAGGATCTTCGACGCGGCCAGCATCGCGGTGCCCGCGATCCAGGCCGGGGGGAGAATGCCCGCGAACAGCATGGCACGGCCGCCGACCTCGAGGGCGCGCTGCGCCTTGATGACTCGGCGAATGTAGGTGGCGTCGCGCTCGCCGAGATCGGCGACGACGCGCTCACGAAGAGCGTCGAGCTCGGCGCCGAAGGCGTCGGCCATCTCGGGGGTCATGGTGACGGGCTTGCCGCCGACGACCTTGGTGATCGCCTGGCGAATGGGTTCGGGCAGGACGTCGGCGACGTCGTCTTCGATGACGGCGGTGGTGGGCCTTTCGAGCATGGGGCGGACGCGAGGAGCATTCAAGGTGGCGGTCATGGCGAACTCCTTCTCGGTTAGGTGGGCTTTTAGAGGGCGAGTTCGACGTCGCCGACGGGAACGGAGACGCAGATCTGCACGTCTTCCTCGTCGGCTGCCGAGACGGCGCCGGTGATGCGGTTCTTGACCGCGCCGCTGGTCTTGCGACGCGTACAGGTGTGGCAGATGCCCATGCGGCATCCGTTTTCCGGCGAGAGACCTGCGGCCTCGGCCTGCTCGAGCAGCGAGCGTCCGTCGTCGATGACCTCGACGTCGCTCTCGGCGAATGACACCGTCCCGCCGGAGGCCTCTTCGGGCACCTCGAACACCGGTGGGACGAAGCTCTCGAAGTTGGCGTCCGGGTAGTACTCGCGGACCGCGTCGACCAGCGCGGGCGGGCCGCAGACGTACACCGCGTCGGGAGCCGGGGTATCGGCCACGTGTGCGCGTCCGAAGTAGCCGGTCACGTCGCCGTCGGTCGCCGACCGCGAGTAGCCGTGGAGAACCCGCACGCCGGTCATCGCGCCCAGCTCCTTGCGATAGCAGGCCTCCTCGGGGGTGCGGGCGTAATGAATGAAGGTGATGTCGGCGTCCGACCCCTCCGCGACGAGCGTGCGCACCATCGACAGCACCGGAGTGATGCCGCTGCCGCCGGAGACGAACAGGACGTTCTTGGGCCGGACGGCCGGGAGCGTGAAGTCGCCGCCAACCCCGTCGAGCCCGACGACCATGCCGGTTCGGGCGTGGCGGAAGAGGTGCTCGGAGACCCGGCCGTCGTCGTGGACGCCGACGGTGAGTTCGATGAGCCGGTCGCCCTCGCGGTTGGCCGGCGAATAGCAGCGGGTCTGCCTGCGTCCGTCCACCTCGACGGTGACGTTGACGTGCTGGCCGGCCCGCAGGGCGGGTCCGGCGGTGAAGGCGGCGTTGGGTTCGAGGGTGAGGGTCACGCTGCGAGGCGTCTGCCGACGGACCGCGACGACCTTGGCGCGGGAGTCCCCCAGCGTCCAGGTGGGCTCGACGAGCTCCGTGTAGCGATCGACGCCGTGCGGTCCGGTGAGCAGGTCCACCAGGGGCGACCGCAGCACTCTGTTCCGCAGGCTCAGCGTCTTCGTTTGAGTGAACATGTGTATACCGTGCGCCACTTCTGCCGCGAGCGTCAATGACTTTGACCAGGTTGTGGTAGGTTTCACAACGGTGAACGAACGTACGCCCAGTTCACGATCCTCCCGTTCGGGACGGTCGGGATCCTCCCGTTCCTCCCGCGACCCGCGGTCTCGTGAGGAACGCAAGGAGGAGACCAGGCGGGCAATCGTGGCCGGCGCCCTGCGACTGCTCGAAGAACGCAGCTTTAGCGCGCTGAGCCTGCGCGAGGTGACTCGCGAGGCCGGCATCGTGCCCGCCGCCTTCTACCGGCACTTCGACTCGATGGAAGCCCTTGGCTTGGTGCTGATCGACGAGTCGTTCCGCGCGCTTCGAGACATGTTGCGCGGTGCGAGAGCCGGCAAGCTCGACCCCAGCCGAGTCATCGAGTCGACTGTGGACATCCTCATCGCCGGGGTGAACGAGCGCCGCGAGCACTGGCGCTTCATCGGCCGCGAACGCAACAGCGGCGTCACCGTCCTGCGCTACGCGATTCGCACCGAGATCCGTCTGATCACCTCCGAGCTGGCCATCGACCTGACGCGCTTTCCGGGTCTCAACTCGTGGAGTTCCGAGGACCTCAACATGTTGGCCAGCCTGTTCGTCAACGCGATGATTTCGATCGCAGAGGCCATCGAGGATTCGACGGATGCGAACTCCATGGAGGAGATCCGGCAGACGGCGGTCAAGCAACTGCGGTTGATCATCGTGGGGATCAGCGGATGGCACAGTAGCGACTGATGACCGGGCATCCTGAGGTCGAGCCGTACGCCTCGGGCCTGCTGGAGGTGGGCGACGGCAACCAGATCCATTGGGAGACAGCCGGTAACCCCGACGGAATACCGGCCCTTCTCGTCCACGGCGGTCCGGGATCGGGATGCGTGCCGGGGATGCGTCGGCCGTTCGACCCGGAGGTCTACCGCATCATCGCCTTCGACCAACGCGGATGCGGCCGCAGCACTCCCCACGCCGGTGATGCGGCGGTCGGCTTGGCCCACAACACGACTCATCACCTGGTCGCAGACATGGAACTGCTCAGGGAGCACCTCGGGGTGCGGCGCTGGCTGCTCGCGGGCTGGTCGTGGGGTACGACGCTGTCGCTGGCCTACGCGCAACGACACCCCGACCGCGTCACGGCCCTCGCACTGACGGCCGTCACCACCACGGGGCCAGCCGACGTCGAGTGGATCACGCGGGACGTGGGCCGATTGTTTCCCGAAGCCTGGGCTCGCTTTCGCGATCAAGTGCCCCTAGAGGATCGCGACGGCAGTCTCGCCGACGCCTACGCCCGATTGCTCGCCGACCCCGACCCGGGTGTGCGGGACAAGGCCGCCCGAGATTGGTGCGATTGGGAGGCCAGCCACGTCGACGTCGACGGCACGCGGCCGCCGCCGACCCGGTATGCCGACCCGGTCTACCGAATGTGCTTCGCGCGGTTGGTCACTCACTACTGGCGGCACGCTGCCTGGTTGCCCGACGGGGAGTTGCTGCGCAACGTGGGACGTATCGCCGACCTGCCGGCCGTGCTGATCCACGGTCGGCTGGACCTCAGCTGCCCGTCCGACGTCGCCTGGCGGCTGGCGCAGGGATGGCCGGCCGCGCGACTGCACCTCGTCCATGGGGCGGGCCACAGCTCGGGTGGAGTGATGGCCGATCACCTCGCCGAGTTCCTCGACGAGTTCAGCCGTCGGGCGAGACGAGGAGCCGTTCGGGGTGGTGGAGGTAGTTGACGCGGGCTTGGCCCACGTCGAGTTCCGGCGGTGGGATCCACTGAACCACCCCATCCAGAAGCTCGACCGTCCAGCCGTTTTCGGCCAGGCGATTGTCCCCGCCGCAGGCCAGGGTGACGTCGTCGACGTCGGTCAACCCGTTCTTCGCCCACCCCGTCATGTGGTGTACCTGCGCGCCGTACCCGGGCACGGTGCACCCGGGTTTCGTGCAGCCGCGGTCGCGGGCGTGCAGGACGATCCGCTGCCCCACCGAGGCGAGGCGCTTCGTCCGACCCAGGTACAGGGCTTCGTTGGTGTGCTTGTCGAACACCGCCAGGTAATGATGCGCGTGGGACGCCATCCGGATCAGGTCGGGCATCGGCAACAGTGAACCACCGCCGGTGACCCCGGACCCGGTTCCCGATTCCAGATCCTGCAACGTCGTCGAGACGATGACGGTGACGGGTAACCCGTTCTGCTGACCCAACTCACCCGACGACAGCACCGACCGACCGATCGCGACCAACGCGTCGTGATTGCGCTGGGTCGCCGTGCGGTCGTCGGTGTCGATCTGTTCCTGGGTCGGTGTGCCGGTGGTGCGGGGCTCGTGGTCGGCCGGGTTGCACATCCCGGGGGCCGCGTACTTGGACAGGATCGGTTCGATGGTGGCGCGGGCTTCAGGATCCAACAGCCCGGTGAAAGGGGTCATCCCGTCGGCTTGCTGCTTGCCCAGCCGGAAGAACCGCTTCCTGGCGCGTTCGACGTCGTCGGGTTTGGGGCCGTCCTGGTCGATGGCGGTCATGAGTTTCTTGGCCGTGTTGCCCAGTCCCGTCGGCTTGCTGCTTGCCCAGCCGGAAGAACCGCTTCCTGGCGCGTTCGACGTCGTCGGGTTTGGGGCCGTCCTGGTCGATGGCGGTCATGAGTTTCTTGGCCGTGTTGCCCAGTTCCTCAGGGCCGACGCCGGACCCGATGTGCACCAACGTCTTCTCCGACAGTTCCCGGACCTCGGGATCCACCCACGTCGGGAGCTTGTCGAGGAAGCCTCGGATCACCGACACGTGCTCGGGCCCCAGCACCCCGTGGGCTTGGGCGTCGGCGGTCGGGGCCAGTTTCGGGTCCAGCGGCTGCCCCGTCACGGTCGCCCGCGGGCCGAGATCTTCTGCCTCGTGAAGCCGTCGGCGGACTTCCTTGCCGGAGATGCGAAGTCGCTGGGTCAACACGCTTCCCAACGACTTCGCGCCCAGTTCGGTGGGGCAGGCTTCGCGCTGCAATCGGGCGATCATCCGATGCCCGACCGCGGGCAGCTGCCAGGTCACGGTCTCCAATTCCCCCAACAACTCGACCAGTTCGAGGTGGGTGAACCGATCACAATCCAGGGTGACGAGGTCGGCGACGGCAGCACGGATTCCCGCGACTGCTGCGGTGACCCGATCCGAACTCATACCCGAACACTAGTACGAACCACCGACAAGACAGCCGGCGATGTGACGGCTGAAACCACTGTGTCACAAAGGTTTCACCCAATTCGGAGACCCTAGCGGGGTGTCCCGCCACCGTCGACGATGACCACCGTTCCGGTCATGAAACTGCCTGCGTCCGAGCACAACAGCAGTGCGGCACCGACCAACTCGTCGGGAGTTCCCAACCGCTTCATCAGCGTCCCGCGCGTCATGGCGTCGATCGCCTCCTGCGGATTGTTGCGCATCATGTCGGTGTCGACCGGTCCAGGAGCGATTGCGTTGACCCTGATGCCGTCCCCGACGAAGGCCGCCGCCATCGACCGGGTGTAGGACAACAGCGCCGCCTTGCCCGCGGCGTACATCGACAGGTCCGCCGCGAATCCGAACGCACCCACCGACACCATGTGCAGCACCGCCGCATGCTGGCTGTTCTTCAGGTGCGGCAACGCCTTCTGCGTCAGGAACACTGGCCCGCGGACGTTGACGTCGTTGGACTTGGCCCACGCCTCGGGCGTCATCTCCCCCAGCGGCTGAGCCAACGCGTTGGCGGCGTTGTTCACCAGTACGTCGAGACCGCCGAACTCGGACACCGTGCGCTCCACCACGACCTCGAGCCCCTCGACGTCACCCGCATGGACGGGGACGCCGATCGCCTGTCCGCCGAGGCCTCGCAGATGGGCGGCCGCCTCCTCACAGGCGTCTGCCTTTCGGCTGGCCACCACGACGTTGGCACCGGCGAGCACGAAGCCCTCGGCCAGCGCCAGTCCGATACCCCTCGTGCCACCCGTCACGATCACGGCGCGGCCGGTCATGTCGAATAGTGCGTCGAATGCAGTGCGATCCACGACGGTCAGTAGACCACGTCGCCCCGCAGAGTCCGGGCACTCTCGAACGAACGGTGCACCGCGGTCACCGGATCGACGAACTCCAGCCGCCACGCCAGCAGCTGCAACGGACGCGTGAAGTCGTCTGCCGGAACGTCGACCACCTCGGGGTATAGGGGATCATCGAAGATCGGGACACCCAGCGACGCCATGTGCACGCGCAGTTGGTGAGTGCGTCCCGTGCGCGGCGTCAGCCGATACAGCCCCTCCCCCAGATGCTCCACCAGCGTCTCGGCGTTCGGCTCGCCCGGCTCTTCGAACGCCTGCAACCGACTGCGCTCCTTCACGATTCGGCTCCGAACGGTCCGGGGCAGGTCCAGCGACGGATCGATCGGCGCCCGCGCCAGATAGGTCTTGCCCACCTCACCGCGGGCGAACATCGTCTGGTACGCCCCGCGTACCTCGCGGCGCGCCGTGAACAACAGCACGCCCGCCGTCAGCCGATCCAGCCGGTGGGCGGGCGACAGCTCGGGCAGCTGCAGCGACCGCCGCAGCCGCACCAAAGCGGTCTCGGCGACGTGACCGCCGCGCGGCATGGTGGCCAGGAAGTGCGGCTTGTCGACGACGACGATGTCGTCGTCGCGGTAGAGGATCTCGACGTCGAACGGCACGGGAACCTCGTCGGGCAGATCCCGATAGAGCCACACGTCGGCGTTCGGCGGCAGTATCGTCGTCGCGTCGACGGCCGAACCGTCCGCGCAGACCACCTCTCCGGCAAGCACTTTGGCTGCCGCATTCTCGCCGAACCGGCTGGCGAGCTCCACCAGCACGGCGCCCCCACGCAACCGCACCCGCGTCGGCCCGAGTCCGTCACGGTCCGGCAGCGGCACAGCACCACTCCCCCGGGTCGCTGCGCTCCTGCCCCCAGGACGAATCACGTCAAGGGCACCGGTTCGAGGATCTCGGCCCGCGCCTCGGGCGCGGCGGCACGAAGAGCGTCGGCCGACTGGTCGTCCGGCCGGGTCTGCGACAGCACCTCGGCCTCGACCCGGGCGGTGTACGTGTTCACCTCGCGGTCGACGTCCTCGACACTCCAACCCAGCACGGGCGCAACGACTTCGGCGACCTCGCGGGCACAGTCGACCCCGCGGTGCGGGTACTCGATCGAAATTCGCATGCGGCGCGCCAGGATGTCCTCGAGGTGCAGAGCCCCCTCGGCAGCGGCTGCGTAGTACGCCTCCACCTTGAGGTAGACCGGCGCGTCGGTGATCGGCGTCAACAGATCCGGCCGGCCCTCGGCCATCGCGAGCACCTCGCCGATCAGCGAGCCGTAACGGTCCAGAAGGTGCCGCACGCGGTACGGATGCAGGTCGTAGTGTGCACCGACGTGCTCGGTCTGGTTGATCAGGGCGAAGTACCCGTCGGCACCCATCAGCGGCACCTTCTCGGTGATCGACGGTGCCACGCGCGTGGGGACGAACTCCGCCGCGGCGTCGATGGCGTCCTCCCCCATCACCCGGTAGGTCGTGTACTTTCCGCCGGCGATGGCGACGAGGCCTGGCGACGGCGTGGCCACGGCGTGTTCCCGCGACAGCTTGGAGGTCTCCTCGCTCTCTCCGGCGAGTAGCGGCCGCAGGCCGGCGTATACGCCGTCGATGTCGTCGTGGTTCAACGGAGTTGCGAGCACCGTGTTGACGGTCTCGAGGATGTAGTCGATGTCGGCCTTGGTCGCGGCGGGATGCGCCAGGTCGAGATTCCAATCGGTGTCGGTGGTGCCGATGATCCAGTGCGTGCCCCACGGGATGACGAAGAGCACCGACTTCTCGGTCCGCAGGATGATCGCCACCTCGCTGACGATGCGATCGCGGGGCACCACGACGTGCACGCCCTTCGATGCGCGCACCCGAAAACGACCACGCTGCTTGGAGAGGGCCTGAATCTCGTCGGTCCACACGCCGGTGGCGTTGACCACGACGTGGCCGCGGACCTCGGTCGTGGCCCCGTCCTCGGAGTCGCGCACGCGCACACCGGTCACCCGGTCACCCTCGCGCAACAACGACACCACCTGTGTCGAGGTCCGCACCACCGCGCCGTAATGCGCGGCCGTGCGGGCCACCATCATGGTGTGCCGGGCGTCGTCGACGACGGTGTCGTAGTAGCGGATTCCGCCGATCAGGGAGCTGCGCTTGAGGCCGGGCGCCAGGCGCAGCGCACCCGCCTTGAGCAGATGTTTCTGTGCCGGCACCGATTTGGCGCCGCCCAGTTGGTCGTACAGGAAGATGCCTGCCGCGACGTAGGGCCGCTCCCACAAGCGGTGGGTCAACGGGAACAGGAACGGTAGCGGCTTGACGAGGTGCGGGGCGAGCGTGGTGAGGGACAACTCGCGTTCGTGCAGCGCTTCCCGGACCAGACCGAACTCCAGCTGCTCGAGGTAGCGCAGGCCGCCGTGGAACATCTTCGACGAGCGGCTCGACGTGCCGGAGGCGAAGTCGCGCGCCTCGACCAGTGCCACCTTCAACCCACGGGTGGCGGCGTCCAGGGCCGCCCCGGCGCCGACCACGCCACCGCCGATGACGACGACGTCGAATTGCTCGCTGCCAAGACGTTCCCAGGCCTGAGCGCGCCATTCGGGACCAAGGAGGGTCTGGCCGTTGCCTGGGCCGGGGATGGGGTCGACTACGCCGATGGTTCGCTCACGAGCGTCGCTCACGGCCATGCACCTTCTCGTTACTCGTCGGTAGGGGTACGGCTCCGAGCCTACGTGTGTTCAGTCCAGGTCGTCGTGAGCCATCAACCGGCGGGCCGCCTCGACGGTCGACCCGGACAACGACGGATACACCGACAACGTCTGTGCGAGGTCGGTCACCGATATCCGGTTTTGGACCGCGAGCGCAATCGGCAGGATCAGCTCGGAGGCAATGGGCGCGACGACGACGCCGCCGATGACGACACCGGTGGCCGGGCGGCAGAAGATCTTCACGAAGCCGCGGCGCAGAAGAGACATCTTCGCCCTGGCATTGGTGGTCAGCGGCAACATCAGGGTGCGGGCCGGCACCGTCCCGTTGTCGATCGAGGTCTGCGGAACACCGACCGCGGCGATCTCCGGCCTGGTGAACACCGCGGCGGCGACGGTGCGCAGCCGGATCGGCGAGACGCCCTCGCCGAGTGCGTGGTACATCGCGATGCGGCCCTGCATCGCAGCCACCGAGGCGAGCGGCAGGAGCCCCGTGCAGTCGCCCGCGGCGTAGATGCCGGCCGCCGAGGTTCGCGAGACCCGATCCACCGAGAGGTAGTTGCCCCGGCTCAGCTCGATTCCGACCTTCCCGAGACCGAGGCCCTCGGTGTTGGGCACCGAGCCGACCGTCATCAGGGCGTGGCTGCCCTCGACCGTGCGGCCGTCGGCCATCGCGACCACGACGCCCGACTCGGTACGCGTCACCGAGTCCGCGCGGGCGTTCTTCACCAGCTTCACGCCGCGTTCGTTGAACGCCTCCTCGAGCACGGCGGCGGCGTCGGAGTCCTCGTGCGGCAGGATCTGATCGCGGCTCGCCACGACGGTGACCTTGACACCCAACTCCGTGTAGGCGCTGCAGAACTCGGCCCCCGTGACACCGGAGCCGACGATGACGAGGTGTTCGGGTAGCTCGGAGAGGTCGTAGAGCTGCCGCCAGTTGAGGATTCGTTCGCCGTCGGGGGCGGCGTTGGGCAGCACGCGGGGCCTGGCGCCGGTGGCGATCAGGACGACGTCGGCCTTGAGGACGCCGATCTTGCCGTCGGGGGTGGTGACCTTGACCCGGTGGTGCGCCATACCAGGAAGGTCGTCGACGAGCTCGCCGCGGCCGTGCACGATGGTCACGCCTTCGCGCAGCAGGTTGGAGCCGATGTCGGCGGACTGCGACCGGGCCAGCGTCTTCACCCGGTTGTGAATCTGGGGCAGCGAGATCTTCGCGTCCTCGATCTTGATGTCGAAGCCGAGCCCGTCGGCGCGCCGGAGTTCGGTGCGGACGCCGGTGGAGGCGATGAACGTCTTGGAGGGGACGCAGTCCCACAGCACGCACGCGCCGCCGATGCCGTCGGAGTCGACGATGGTCACCTGCGCCACGTCGGGGCCGCGGCCCGCGGCGACGAGTGCAGCCTCATACCCGGCGGGCCCGCCGCCGATGATCACGATGCGGGTAGCCACGGGACCAACCTAGTCTGCTGTGTCCAACTCAACCCGGTGGTTAGGCGACTGGCCCTAGATGTACCCCTTAGGCTTACCGCCGTGCCGATCTACGCCGCCTACGGATCGAACATGCATCCGGAGCAGATGTTGCAGCGTGCACCCCACTCGCCCATGGCGGGCACGGGGTGGATTCATGGGTGGCGACTCACCTTCGGTGGCGAGGATCTCAGCTGGGAGGGCGCGCTCGCGACCCTGGTGGAGGATCCGCTGTCCAAGGTCTTCGTCGTCCTCTACGACATGACCAAGGAGGACGAGGAGAACCTCGACCGCTGGGAGGGCTCGGAGCTCGGCTTCCACAAGAAGATCCGCTGCCGGGTGGTCCGCGAAACCTCCGACACCAGCACGGATCCGGTGTTGGCCTGGCTGTACGTCGTCGACGCATGGGAGGGCGGGATCCCGTCCGCGCGCTACCTCGGCGTCATGGCGGAGGCGGCCGAAATCGCAGGTGCGCCAACAGAATACGTCCACGATTTGCGCACCAGACCGGCACGCAACATCGGCCCGGGGCCCAGTCTGGGTAGTTAGAGCCCGACGCTCTGCTCGACGATATTGGCGAACACCTGGACACCCACGCCCAGCGCCCTCTCGTCGAGGTCGAACGTCGGCTGGTGCAGGTCGAGTTGCGGGCCGACTCCCGGCCAAACGCCCAGTCGAGCCATCGCGCCGGGGACGTCCTCGAGGTACCAGGAGAAGTCTTCACCACCGCCGGACTGGCGGGTGTCGGTGAGGACGTCGGGGCCGATGGCCTCGATCGCGTGGGTGAAGATCCGGGTGGACACCGACTCGTTGACCACCGGCGGCACACCGCGTCGATAGTGCACGCCGTACTGCACCTGCAGCGGAGCCAGAAGAGACGCCACGATCTCGCGGACGAGTTCCTCCATCGCCACCCACGCTTCGCGGCTCGCGGTGCGAATGGTGCCTGCGATGCTTCCGGTCTGCGGGATGGCGTTGGCGGCGACGCCTGCGTTGACCGCGCCCCACACCATGACGGTGCTGTTGCGTGGGTCGAGCCGCCGGGACAGGATGCCCGGCACGCCCGTGATCAAGGTGCCCAGCGCGTAGACCAGATCACCGGTCAGATGGGGGCGCGAGGTGTGCCCGCCCGGTGAGTGCAACGTGATCTCGACCTGATCGGCCGCCGAGGTGATCGGCCCCGGCCGGATGGCGACCTTGCCGACCTCCAGGCGCGGGTCGCAGTGCAGCGCGAAGATTCGCGACACCCCGTTCAGCGCCCCCGCGGCGATCGCGTCGATGGCGCCGCCGGGCATCAGCTCCTCGGCGGGCTGGAAGAGCAGTCGCACCCCGACGGGCAGTGCCGGCACCGATGCGAGCGCCAGTCCCGCGCCCAGCAGGACGGCGGTGTGGCCGTCGTGACCGCAGGCGTGCGCGACGCCCGGCGTGGACGACGCGAAGGGCAGCCCCGTGCGCTCGGCCATCGGCAAGGCGTCCATGTCGGCGCGTAGCGCAATCCTCGGCCCGTGCTCCTGGCCGAAGTCACACGTCAGGCCGGTACCGCCCGGCAACACCTTCGGGTTGAGTCCGGCATCGGCCAGCCGCGACGCCACGAACTGAGTCGTGTCGAACTCTTGGCGTCCCAGCTCGGGGTGCTGATGGATGTGTCGGCGCCAGGCCACCAGCTGGTCGTAGTTGGCGGCGAGCCACGCGTTGGTCGAATCCTGAACGCTCACAGTCGAACCCGCCTCGTCTTGAGCTCGCCGACCCTGTCGCGCTGAGCAGGTGTCTCGGCAAGCTCGACGACGGTGCGGGCCAGCATGACGGCTCCCTCGATGACGGCCTTGTCGGCGCTCGGTCCCGCGGCCGCCGTCGCGAACCCCTGCTGATGGATGGACGCGCCGTCGGCGTCGATGCCGACGATCGGATGGATGCCGGGCATCACGTGGGTGACGTTGCCCATGTCGGTGCTACCCAGCGGCAACGCCGCCTCGATCTCCGCGGCGACGGGGTTGCGCCCGAGCCGCACCATCTCGGCGCGGAACACGTCGGCGAGCCACCTGTCGGGCGTCAGCTCAAGATAGGAGGGTTCCGTCGCCTCGACGTGATGGCTGCAGCCCGTGGCCTGCGCGCCGGCCAGGAAGCAGTCGGCCATTCTGGCCTCCAGCTCTCGCAGCGAGGTCGAGTCGTTGGCGCGCATCGTGTACTGCATCTCGGTGCGGGCCGGGATCACGTTGGTGGCCTGACCGCCGTCGGTCACGATGCCGTGCGCCATCTGGCCGGGGGCGAACTGCTGGCGCAGCAGCCCGATGGCCACCTGCGACACGGTGATGGCGTCGGCGGCGTTGAGTCCGAGATAGGGGGCGACGGCGGCGTGCGCTTCCCGGCCGACGTACTCCACGGCGACCTGAGACAGCGCAAGCGACCGGGCGCGGGCGATGTCGATCGGTCCTGCGTGCAGCATCACCGTGGCCGCGACGTCGTCGAACACCCCGGCGTCGAGCATCAGGGCCTTGCCGCCACCGGCCTCCTCGGCAGGGGTGCCCAGCAGTACCACGGTCATGTCCAGCTGGTCGGCGACCTCGGCGAGCGCAAGCGCCGTGCCGACTGCGGAGGCCGCGATGATGTTGTGCCCGCAGGCGTGGCCGATGCCGGGAAGCGCATCGTACTCGGCGCAGATGCCGACGACCAGCGAACCGCTGCCGAAGACGGCGCGAAAGGCGGTGTCCAGTCCCCCGGCCGCCCCGGTGACCTCGAAGCCCCGCTCGGCGACCAACGCCTGGGTCTTCGCGCAGCTGCGGTGCTCGTCGAACGCCAACTCCGGTTCGGCGTGAATCGAGTGGGACAGCTCGACGAGGTCGCCACGGCGTCGGCTGACGACGTCCTCGACGATCGTCGACGCTGTGGCGGCGGGCATCGAAGCAGTATCTCACCGGGACCGCCGAGACTGCGCTCACGGTCACGGCTACTCGCACTTCGTCGCAGTGAGTGCAGTCTCGGCGCCGCCGGTACGCTCATCCGGCGTGACCACCGAACCGAGCGAACCGCAGGCCGTCGCCGACGAGGCCGCGGCCGTCCTGCTGAACCGCCTCGGCGTCGACGCGGTCGACGTCGCCGTCGTGCTTGGCTCGGGGTGGGCACCCGCCGCCGCCGCGCTGGGAGAACCGTCGGCCGTCGTGCCGATGGCCGAGCTCCCGGGGTTCACGCCACCGTCGGCCGCCGGACACGGCGGACAGGCGCAGGTCGTGACGGTCGGCGGCAGGCGAGTCTTGGTGCTGCTCGGCCGGATTCACGCCTACGAGGGTCATGACCTGCGTCACGTCGTCCATCCGGTCCGGACGGCGTGCGCGGCCGGCGCACGCAGCGTCGTGCTGACCAACGCCGCCGGCGGGCTCCGCGAGGACTACGCGGTGGGGCAGCCGGTGCTCATCGCCGACCACCTCAACCTGACGGCGCGCTCACCGTTGGTGGGTGCGCAGTTCGTCGACCTGGTCGACGCCTACTCGCCGCGACTTCGGGCGCTGGCCCGCGAGGCCGACTCGACCCTGGCCGAAGGGGTCTACGCCGGCCTGCCCGGCCCGCACTACGAAACGCCTGCCGAGATCCGCATGCTCCGGACGCTCGGCGCCGACCTGGTGGGCATGTCGACCGTGCACGAGACGATCGCCGCGCGCGCAGCCGGGGCCGAGGTGCTGGGGGTCTCGCTGGTGACCAATCTGGCGGCAGGCATGACCGGTGAGCCGCTCAGTCACACCGAGGTGCTCGAGGCGGGACGTCAGTCGGCGACGCGGATGGGTTCCCTGCTCTCGGAGGTGTTGGCGCTCGTCTGACGTCCTCGCGTCAGCGTGGCCAGCCCCCGGGCGATCAGCGGTGCGGCGAACAGCATCAGCAGCACCCGGACCACCTGGGCGGCCACGATGAAGGTGACGTTCGACCCGGTCTCGACGGCCGTGGCCAGCACGGCGTAGATCCCGCCGGGGCTCGTCGACAGATACCCCTCGAGCATGCTGATGCCGGTGACGTGGGCCAGGAGGACGCCAAGGCCCGCGCACGCCACGTTGAGCACGACGATCAGGCTGAGCGCCGCCGGAAGGGCGCGCCCGATCGCGCGCATGGACTCACGGGTGAAGGCGACGCCCGCCTGCCACCCGATCACCGCGTAGCCGAGCTGCACCAGTGCCATCGGCACCGAGAGCCCGAAGGAGGTGCCGGTCAGCTCGAGGGCGATGGTGACGGCCATCGGGCCGAGCAGCCCCGCCCCGGGCATCCGCGCGAGCCGGCCTGCGGTGACGCCGACGAGCACGATGACCACGAGCATCGCTAAGCTCAGATACCAAGGGGCCGTGTCGCTTTGAGTCGGCGCGGCGGCGTGTCCCGACTTTGCGGCGTGGTAGACGAGGGTCACCACGACGGGCATGGACGAGGTGATCAGAGCCACCCGCAGGTACTGCACCACGGCCACGACGCGGTCGTCGCCGCCCAGCTCCCGGGCTATCGCCACCAGACCGGAGGCACCGCCCGCCACCAGGGCGAGCGACCCGGTGAGTGGACTGATGTCGCGATGCAATCCCAGCAGGGCGCCCGCTCCGATGCTGAGCACCAGCGTGGACACCGCGACACCAAGGACGATCGGCCAGTCCGAGCCAAGCGCGGTGAGTGCGTCACGGTGAACCATCGTGCCGATGTAGACGCCGAGCACGCCTTGAGCGGCGACGCCTGCCTTGCGGGGAACGCCTGCCGGTGCGAGGGAGACCAACGCAAGCACGATGCCGACGATCAGCGCGGCGAACAGTGCCGCGGAGGGAACACCGATGAGATCCAGCGGCACGGTAACCGCGACCGTGACCACTACCAGCAGCACCCATTTCCACATAAGACAAGTATGCGCTTGTCTTTTCATGATCTCAAACTGGTACGAATGCAGGTGATGCCAAGGTATAACTTGGTAATGAGCACGACGACGCTGCATCAGAGCACCAGCCCGACGGCCAACGCGACCGAGCTGCGGGAATCGATCATGGCGCTGACCCGTCAGCTGCGAAGGCACCGCAGCGACAACGGCCTCACCCTGAGCCAGCAGCAGGTCCTCGGCGAGGTCAGCCGCGCGGGCGTCACCACCCCGGCCGAACTCGCCGCCCGCATGCACGTCCGGGTCCAGTCGCTGACCGACGGCATCAACCACTTGGAGTCCCGCGGCCTGGTGGCCCGCCGCACCGACGACGACGACCGTCGCCGTCAGCTGATCGAGGTGACCACCGACGGCATGCGCCTGCTCGAACAGGACAGAGCCGAGCGTGACGAGTGGCTCAACTCGGCGATGCGCGAGACGCTGACCGAGTTGGAGTTCAACCTGCTGATGTTGGTGGCTCCGGTGCTGCGCAAACTCGCTGATGGCGATGAGAAGCGGGAGCGCTTGCGCGACGAGCGGTAAGGCACGATGAGCGCATGGCGTCACCGTCCGACGAGACCCCTCCCGAGCGTCTGACCTTCGGCACGGCCGGGCTGCGCGGACCCATGGGGCCGGGACCGGCCGCGATGAACGTGGAGACCGTGACGGCGGCGACGTGGGCGCTGGCGACCGTCCTGCACGACCGCGGCCTTGGCGGCTCGACCATCGTGGTGGGTCGCGACGCCCGCCACCACTCCGACGAATTCGCCTTGGCCGCCGCCGAAGTACTTGCCGCCGAGGGGTTCTCCGTCGTCCTGCTCCCCGATCCGGCCCCGACGCCGGTCGTCGCGTTCGGCGTGCGGCGCTTCACGGCCGCGGCCGGGGTGCAGATCACGGCGTCGCACAATCCGCCGGCGGACAACGGCTACAAGGTCTACCTGGACGGCGGCTTGCAGATCGTCCCGCCGACCGATCGCGAGATCGAGGCGGCCATGACCCGCGCCCCGGCCGACGTCACGCGTACCGAGGTCAGCCCGGCCACCACCGATCTGATCGCCGACTACGTGCGCCGGGCGTCCAGTGTGCGACGCGGCACCGGCAACGTGCGGATCGCCCTGACCCCGATGCACGGCGTCGGCGGCGAACCCGCGCTGATGACGTTGCGGGAGGCGGGTTTCGACGACGTGCACGTCGTCGCCGAGCAGTACTCCCCCGATCCCGACTTTCCGACCGTGCGGTTTCCCAATCCCGCGGAGCCGGGTGCCACCGATCTGCTGTTGGCCCTGGCCGCAGACGTCGACGCCGACGTGGCGATCGCCCTGGACCCCGACGCCGACCGGTGCGCCGTTGGCATTCCCACGGACAGCGGATGGCGGATGCTCTCCGGTGACGAAACGGGTTGGCTGCTCGGCGAATACATGCTCTCCCAGATCGATCCCGGTGAGGTCGCGGCGGCCTGCATGGTTGCCAGCACCGTGGTGTCGTCGCGCATGCTGGCCTCGATCGCGGCCCACCACGGCGCGCGGCACGCCGAGACCCTGACCGGCTTCAAGTGGTTGGCGCGCGCCGACGACGAGCCGGGGTGCACGTTGGTCTACGCGTACGAGGAGGCGATCGGTCACTGCGTCGACCCCGGTGCGGTCCGGGACAAGGACGGCATCAGCGCGGCCGTGCTGGCGTGCGACCTGGTCTCGGTGCTTCACCAGGAAGGTCGTACGGTGCCCGACGCGCTGGACGCGTTGGCCCGCCGGCACGGCGTGCACGCCACCGCGGCGATGTCGGTACCCGCCGATGCGGCCCTCGTCGACCACGTCCGCACCCATCCGCCCACCAGTTTGGCCGGTGAGGCGGTCGACGTCGTCGACCTGCTCGACCGCAGCGGCCTGGAGCGAACGGACGCCCTGATCTACACGGGTGAGTCGGTGCGGGTGGCGGTCCGGCCGTCGGGAACGGAGCCGAAGGTCAAGGCGTACCTGGAGATTCGGCTACCGCCGGGTGACGACGTGGTCGCCGCGCGCGCCGATGCGGCGGGGCGGCTGGACGCCCTGCGCGGTGACGTGGTCGCGCTGCTTCAGCGCGGTCCGAACTGACGATCGCCGGCGTCGCCCAGCCCCGGCATGATGTAGGACACCTCGTTGAGACCGTCGTCGATCGCCGCGGTGTAGAGCTTCAGGTCGGGTGACACCCGCTCCAGTGCCGCGATGCCCTCCGGCGCGCAGACGACGCACACCGCGGTGACGTCGGTCGCGTTGCGGTCGTGCAGCAGACCCAGGGTGTGCGCCATCGAACCCCCGGTGGCCAACATCGGATCGAGCACGAGCACCGGGGTGGAGCTCAGGTCGTCGGGCAGCGACTCCAGGTAGGGCGTCGGCAACGCCGTCTCCTCGTCGCGGGCCATGCCGACGAAGCCCACCTTGGCCTCCGGGATGAGCTGATGGGCCTTCTCGACCATCCCCAGGCCGGCGCGCAGCACCGGCACCAGCAGCGGGGGCGACGCGAGGCGTGAGCCGACGGTCGCGGCCATCGGCGTGCGGATCGGCACGGGCGTCGAGACGGCGTCGCGCGTCGCCTCGTAGACGAGCATCAGGGCGAGATCGCACAGTGCGGCGCGGAACCCGGCGTTGTCGGTGCGCTCGTCGCGCAGCGTGGTCAACCGGGCAGCGGCGAGGGGGTGATCGACAACGCGGACGTCCATTCGGCGAACCCTAGTGGAACCTCGCCGCTCTGGCCGACGTCATACCTCCCGTGATCGCCGACACCTCCGACATCGCGGGGCTCAGCACTGCCCACCGCGCTCACGCCGACGAACTGGCCGCGGTGGCCGCCGACCTGCACGCCACCCGGGTGACCTCCGACGCGTTCGGGACGGTCGGGGCGGACTTCCTCGCCGCGCTCAACGATGCGCTGGCGCAGGAGGCGCGCCTGGCGACCCAGCTCGCCGAGCGGCTGACTGCGGCCACGCACGTCGCCGGCGCGTCGGCGCAGGCCTATTCGACCGCCGAACATCATGCCGGACAATCCATCTCGCGACTCGGGCGGTGACCGGTGGCAAGCGCCCTCGTGGACGGGCTGACGGCACCGCTGCGAGACCTGCAGGCCACGCTTGGCGCCGGCACGCCCGACACCGCGTCGGCACTGGCCGGGGTCCGCAGCGCCTTGGACGACGTGGCCGTCGCCACCTCCCGGTCGGGGCAGGCGACGCGATGGGAGGGTGACGCCGGCACCGCGGCCGCATCGTTTGCCGAAGCGACCGCCGCGACCGTGCAGGCCATGGCGGCGCGGGCCGATCGGCTCGCCGCCGCCTCGGCGAGCGCCGTCGACGCCGTGTCGCGCGCCAGGGCGCGTCTGCAGCAGATCGTCTCCGAGTTCGAGGCCCGTGCCGCAGAGCTGGAGTCACGGCTCGACGAACCAGGGGTCGCCGAGGAACTCGTCGGCGAGGCGCGGCGAGCCCGCGACGACGCCGAGGCCGTCGTCGACGATCTGCGCACCGACCTCGACGGGCACACAGCGGCGGTCGACGCATCCGCCCCACCGTCGGCGCAGCCGTCGGGCATGTCGTCGCCCGCGTCGATGCCGACCATCCCGATGGGCGCCGTTCCCGGCCTCGGCGGACGTGGCGCCGGATCGGGATCCGGTGCGGCCGTGGGCTCGGCGTCCGGTCCCAGATCGGGCGGCCCCAGCGCCGGTGGCCACCTTGCCACCGGCACCGAGGGCCATCGGGCCGGCGGGACGCAACCGCTCCCCGACCCGGGCATGTTCGGCAGCGGCGTGGAAGTCGGCCTCCCCGACGGAAGTACGGCCACCGCACCCAACGAGACTGCCGCCAGCGCCGTCCGCCACGCCCTGACCCAGCTGGGCGTCCCGTACGACTGGGGTGGCACTACGCCGGGCGTCGGCCTCGACTGCAGCGGCCTCACGCAATGGGCCTATCACGAAGCTGGGCTGGACCTTCCGCGATTGGCCCAGGAGCAGGACGTCGGCTCCGCGGTCACCCAGGCCACGGTGCGCCCGGGTGACCTGGCGGTGTGGGACGGCCACGTCGCGATGGTGGTCGGCAACGGCCTCATGGTCGAAGCGGGTGATCCCGTTCAACTCTCCGCCATCCGAATCACCAACGCGGGCCAAGGGTTTCAGGGGTTTTGGCGGCCCACGGCGTGACCGATGGTCAGCGGTGCACGACCACCTTGCCGACCATGCGACCGGACTCGACCAGCCGATGGGCCTCCCGCAGCCCGGCGGCGTCGAAGCCGTGGATCGCCGTCGTCACCGTCGTCTTGAGGTCACCGGCGTCGACCATCTTCGCGGCCTCGGCAAGCAGGCGCCCCTGAAACTCCATGTCGTAACCGAACATCGACCGGGTGAACATCAGCTCCCAGTGCCACGCGATGCTCTTGGCCTTGAGCCCCACCAGGTCGAGGCCCTCGGGTTCGTCGATCGCCGTGACGTGCCCGAACGGCCGCGTGATCTCGGCGTAGGTGGCGACGTTGCCGGCCGAGTGGGGCGAGAACACGAAGTCGACGCCGTTGGGCGCGACGTCGAGGACCTGCTCGCGAAGGTGGTGGTGGTCGACCACTGCGTCGGCGCCCATGGCCTCAGCCCACCGGCGGGAGTCCTCACGGCTGGCGGTGCCGATCACCCGCACGCCCGTACGCCTCTTCGCCAGCTGGATCAGCACCGATCCGACACCGCCTGCCGCTCCCAGCACGAGCAGGTCGCCCGTGGTGTCGGCGTTCATCGCGAACCGCTCGAACAGGGTCTCCCACGCAGTGATGGTGGTCAGCGGGAGCGCCGCGGCGTCGGCGAACCCCAGCGACGTCGGTTTGCGCGAGACGATGCGTTCGTCGACGGCCTGGAATTCGGCGTTGCTGCCCTGGCGGGTGACGTCGCCGGCGTACCAGACCTCGTCCCCCTCGGCGAATGAGGTGACCTCCGATCCGACGGCGTGCACCACCCCGGCCGCGTCGAAACCGAGGATCGTGGGTTCGGCCGACGGGCTCAGGCTCGACCGTCTCTTGACGTCCACCGGGTTGACCGACACGGCCTCAACGCGCACCAGGAGGTCACGCGGCCCGACCTCGGGCACCGGCACCTCGAGGTCTTGCAACGCGTCGGGCGAGTCGATCGGCAAGCTGGCATGGGCGCCCACTGCGGTCATCGTTGCCATGTTTGTGTCGTCCTCTGCTGTGGTCAGGAAGCGTGTGACAAATGAAAGGTTTCAACGCCTCTCGCAGGTTAACGCCGAAGGGCCACTGTCACGCAAGGGCGGTTGCTTCCCTCGAGGGAAGCCTTGCCGGTCGCACCTGGCGAATGGACGCATGCGTCACCCAGGTCAACCGCAGCCGTTACCATCCGTAACGAAAACTGTGCGGGTCAAGGGCTTCAGGAGGACCAATGGCACGGCCATGCCCGAGCGGTCGCCACGATCATCACGACGTCTACTCGGCGACCTGCCCGTGTCGTACGCTGCTCGACCTGCTGGCGAACAAGTGGTCGGCGTTGATCATCGGCCTGCTCGACGAGCAGGGGGCGTTGCGGTTCACCGCCATCCAAGCGGCGCTGCCGGGCATCGGCGCGAAGATGCTCACCCAGACCCTCCGCCGACTCGAGGCCGCGTCGCTGGTGACTCGGACCATCTACGCCGAGGTGCCGCCCCGGGTGGAGTACGAGTTGACCGAGTTGGGCTCCAGCGTCGCCGAACCGCTTGGCGCACTGCGCAGCTGGGCCGAGGACAACGTCGACCGCATCGAGGTGCTCAACGGCGACTGGGCCGTGTAGGGACTGTCAGGGCAGGCGGGGATCGATGAGGGTCACCCCGACCGGGGCGGCGGTGTCCAAGACGGGCAGCAGTCGAGCACCCTCGGTCAGGTCGACGACGCGCTCGACGAGATCTCGTGGTCGAAGGGTGCCCTGCTCGACCAGTCGGAGCATGTCCGGATAGTCGACGCTCGCCATGCCATGACTGCCCAGAACGTCTAGCTCCCAACCGATTACGCGATCCATCGGAACGGCGGGGTGCCCGTCGACGCTTGGCAGTAGACCGACCTGGACGTGCCTGCCGTGGCGTCGCAAGCTGTGGATGGCGTCGGCACAGGTGTCCGGCGACCCCACGGCGTCGACCGCGACGTGGCTGCCACCGCCGGTGAGGTCGTGCACCTGCGCGGCGACGTCGCCCTCGCCCGCCAGCACCGTGTGCGTCGCGCCCAGGCGGCGCGCCAGTTCCAGTGCCGCCGGAGTGCGGTCTACCGCGATGGCGTTCGCGCCGGCGGCCACGGCGATCTGCACGGCGCTCAGACCCACGCCGCCGGCCCCGACGACAGTGACCCACTCGCCCGGGCGCAGGCCGGCGCGGGCGTGCAGCGCCCGGTAGGCGGTCGCGAACCGGCAGCCCAGCGCTGCGGCGGACGCGTCGTCGACCTGGTCGCCGACCGCCACCAGGTTGGTGTCGGCCTCGTGCAGGGCGACGAGCTCGGCGAACGACCCCCAGTGGGTGAAGCCGGGCTGGGTCTGGTCGGGGCACACCTGGGCCTGTCCGCTGCGGCACCACTCGCACGAGCCGCAACCGCACACGAACGGAGTCGTGACGCGGTCGCCCACCGACCACCGCCGCACGTCGGCGCCGGTCTCCACGACCACGCCGACGAGTTCGTGCCCGGGGACGTGCGGCAGCGCGACCCCGTCGTCGTGACCCGCCCAGGCGTGCCAGTCGCTGCGACACAGCCCCGTGGCGTGCACCTCGACGACGACGCCGCCCGGCGACGGAGTCGGGTCGGGCACCGACCGGACGTCCACGGACCCGCCGAACCGATCGAAGACCATTGCGTGCACGACCACATCGTGCCGTGCATGCTGTGGGCATGGCACGTTGGTACCCGCTCGAATCCGCCGACGCACGCACCTTCACCTCGGCGCCGTACGTGTTCCGCTACGTCAGGACGCTCGCCGCGCCGCCGGCGACGGTGTGGGAATCCCTGGCGTCCGACGAGTCGCTGTCGGCGTGGAGTTCGACGGTCAGCGAGATCACCTGGTCCAGTCCCCGGCCGTTTGGCGTGGGCACCACGCGGGAGGTGGTCCTGGCGCCCGGGTTGGCCCGCGTTCGCGAGCGCTTCTTCCGGTGGGATGAGGGGCACGGCTACTCGTTCATCGTCGACGAGGCCAACCTCCCGGTGTTCAAGACCTTCGCCGAGGACTACGTCGTCGAGCCGCACGGGGCCGACGGCGCCACGACGCAATTCACCTGGACCGTCGCGATCGAACCCAAGCGTGCGTTCGCGTTGCCGTTCGCGGCACTGGCCCCCGTGCTCAGGCTGGCGTTCGGCCGGATGGCCGCCGACGGGGAGCGTCACTTCGCCCGCACCGGGTGACGAGGAACTACCCAGACGGCGTCGCCTACGCTGTGCCGCATGGCTGCTGACATCGTGCCCGTGAGGCTCGGCCTGACCAAGGGTGACCTGTACACGCTGTGGGCTCCGTCGTGGCGGGACGCCGACGACGAGTGGCAGGCGTTCCTCGGCAAGGACGACGATCTCTACGGCTTCGAAAGCGTGGCTGACCTGGCGGCCTTCATCAGGACCAACACAGACAACGACCTGACCGACCACCCCGCGTACGCCGCGCTGACCGAGTCGTCGGCCCACCGGCTGGATCCGGGTGAGGACCGTCAGCACGACCTGATCGGCGTGCCGGAGGTGGCCGCGGAGAAGCCCAGCGAGGAATCGGTGGCGACGCTGCTCGGCGCGCTGGCGGTGGTGCAGGCGATCGGCTCGGTCTGCGATCTGCCGGTCGTGTCGAAGTTCTTCAACGGCAACCCCGTCCTGGGGTCCCTTGGCGGCGGCCTCGAGGCATTCGAAGGTCGAGGCGGCCGTAAGCGGTGGGCCGAGATCGAGGGCGTGATCGCCCGCGGGTGGGACGGCGTGGTCGACGCGATCGACGCGATCGTCACGATCCCCGACGTGGACGCCGCGGCGTCGGAGAAGGCCGCTGCCGAACTCGCCGAGCCGGCCCCCGAGCCGGAGGTCGAGGACGAGGCCGTCGACGACGTGGTGATCTCCGACGAGGTCGACACCGACGACGAGGAGGCCGCCCTCGCGGTGCAGGCCACCCAGCAGGTGCTGGGCAGCGACGAGGACTTCTGGGCGCACGTCGGGATCGACCCCGTCCGGCTGCTGACCCGCGGCGGCACGTTCTACACGCTGCGGTGCTATTTGGACGACCAGCCGATCTTCCTCGGCCGCAACGGCCGCATCAGCGTGTTCGGCTCGGAGCGGGCACTGGCGCGCTACCTCGCCGACGAGCACGAGAGCGACCTGTCCGACCTCGCCACCTTCGACGACATCAAGACCGCCGCCACCGACGGCTCGTTGCAGATTCGGGTCACCGACGACAACGTCTACGTGCTGCGGACGCTGTCGGACGACATCGCCGACGGGCCGGAAGCCGTGGACGTCGAACAGCTCGAACTCGCGGTGGAGTTGATCCGCGACGTCGGCGACTACGCCGAGGACAGCACCGTCGAGGACGCCCTCGACACCGATCAACCCTTCGGGCGCTTCGTGGGGCACGTGCTGAACCCCGACGAGGTCGACGAGCCGCCCGCCCCCTACGCCTCGGCCGTCGCCCAGTGGGAGAAGGTCGAGAACTTCGTGGAGTCCCGCCTGCGCGAGGAGTGAGCGCGGGCTTAGAAGTCGGCCGGGTCCGGACGTTCGATCGACCGCGGCGTCAGGCCCAGCCCGCGCACGTGCTCGGCGATCGCGCCGAGGTGGGTCACCCACACGTCGTCCAGCGAGCAGGCATGGGCGATCACGTTCTCCAGCGCCGCCGCGCGTGACGGTCGCCCCGTCAGGAACGGGTGATTGGTCAGGACGAAGCACCCGCCGTCGGGCCGTTGGGCGTCGAACTCCAGGCGCCACATCTCCTCGACCTTGGCGGGGCTCTCGATGAGCCCGGTGCCCGAGAAGTCCGGGATGAAGCAGTACTGCTCCCAATCGTCGAGCGCCCACTGAATCGGGATCTCCACCAGCGAGGTCGCTCCGACGGCCAGCTCGTAGGGGTGATCGGCGTCCATCAGCGAGCTGTCGTAGAAAAAACCCCTGTCCGACAACAGTTTCGGTGAATGCCAGTTGAGCTCCCACATGGGCGCCCGATACCCCACCGGCCTGACGCCGGCGACCTTCTCCAGCGCCTCGAGGCCGCGGTCGAGGATGGCGGCCTCCTCGGCGGCGGACAGACCGGCCATCGCCTCGTGGAGGTAGCCGTGATGGGCGATTTCGTGTCCGCCGTCGACGATGCTGCGGACGACGTCCGGGTAGCGAAGCGCGGTGTAGCCGGGCACGAAGAAGGTCGAGGTGATCTCGTGGCGGGCCAGGATCGCCAAGATGCGCGGGACGCCGACGAGCGGCCCGTAGGCCTGGTGACTGATGGCCGACATCCGGTTCGCGTGAGCGTGGTCGACGGCCAGCATCGCCGACTCCGCGTCGACGTCGAAGCTGAAGGACGCGGCGGACCGGGCTCCTTCGGGCCAGGAGACCGGGGCGGCGGGCACGGTCACGCGGGCCGATTCCTTGCGAGCAACGAGATGAGTTCGTAGGCGAGGTTGGCTGCGACCACACCGGTGATCTCGGCGTGGTCGTAGGCCGGCGACACTTCCACGATGTCCGCGCCCACCAGGTTGGCACCGTCGAGACCGCGAAGGACTTCCAGCAGTTCGCGACTGGTCATGCCCCCGGCCTCCGGCGTGCCCGTCGCGGGTGCGTGGGCGGGGTCGAGCACGTCGACGTCGATCGACACGTAGAGCGGGCGGTCACCGATCGCCGAACGCAACTGGCCGATGACGTCGTCGACCGACCGGCGGACGAAATCCGCGCAGCGCACCACGGTGAAGCCGAAACCCGCGTCCTCGACGAGATCGTCCGGACTGTAGAGCGATCCCCGGATGCCCACGTGCGCACTGTGTCCCGGTACGAACAACCCCTCCTCGGCGGCCCGCCGGAAGGGCGTCCCGTGAGTCATCGGTGCGTTGAAGTAGGTGTCCCAGGTGTCGAGGTGGGCGTCGAAGTGCAGCAGCGCCACCGGGCCGTACCGTCGATGGTGGGCGCGCAGCAGCGGATAGGCGATGGTGTGGTCACCCCCCAGGGTGATCAACTTCGCCCCTGCGTCGATCAATTCGTCTGCGGCGGACTCGATCTCGCGGACGGCGGCGGCGATGTCGAAGGGATTGGCGGGGACGTCCCCGGCGTCGACGACCTGCTGACCGGCGAACGGTGACACGTCGAGCTGCGGGTTGTACGGCTTCAGCAGTCGGGACGCCTGGCGGATGTGCGACGGGCCGAAGCGCGCACCGGGTCGGTACGTCACGCCCGAATCGAACGGGACGCCGAGCACGGCCACGTCGCACCGGGACACGTCCTCGCGGCGCGGCAGACGGGCGAAGGTCGTCAGCCCGGCGTAGCGCGGGCTGACCTGACCGTCGACCGGGCCCGTGATGTCGTCGCTCATACTCGGCACCTCGTCGATCCTCCGTTGACTTGGAGCGTCTGCCCGACCATCGCGCCGACGTCGCCGCGGGCCAGCAGGGACACCGCGCTTGCGATCTCCTCCGGACGGCCGATGCGCCCCAACGGAATTCCCGCTCCATACTGGCGGCGCATCTCGTCGAGTGACGTGCCGGCGGACGCCGCGTCGACCAACAGCTGCGGAGTGTCGACCACCCCCGGGGCGATGGCGTTGACGGTGATGTTCTCCCGGGCCAGTTCCCGGCCCAGCGTCTTGACCAGCGCGATCAGACCCGCCTTGGACGCCGAGTACGCGCTGGCCTCCGGCCACCCGATGACGCCCCACTCGGAGGCGATGACGACGACGTTGCCCCCGCCGGCGCGTCGCATCCCCGGCAGGACGGCTTGGATCAGTCGGAAGGTGCCGGCGAGGTTGACCTCGACCACCCGCCACCAGTCGTCGTCGTCATCAGCATCAGATTGCTCCTCGCGCGAGCGCTCGTCGGCGAATGGTGCCATCGACATG
Source organism: Mycobacterium yunnanensis (assembly GCF_025823185.1). Taxonomy (GTDB): domain Bacteria; phylum Actinomycetota; class Actinomycetes; order Mycobacteriales; family Mycobacteriaceae; genus Mycobacterium; species Mycobacterium yunnanensis. Next base: position 1,101,805 of record NZ_JACKVK010000008.1, on the reverse strand, counting down.
TACGCCGCATTGCACACCAGGATCTCGACGGGACCGTGGTCCTCCTCGATTCCGTCGACCATCGCCGTGACCCCGGACCCGCTGATGTCGCCGACCGCGGGGAAGCCGCCGGTGGCCTCGACCACCTCGGTCAGCGCGGGGGTCGACGCGAGGTCGTTGACGGCGACCTGTGCGCCGTCGGCGGCCAGCCGCCGGGCGACGGCCGCGCCGATGCCCTGGGCGGCCCCGGTGACCAGTGCCAGGCGACCTGCCAATGGTGCGTCGGTCATCAGATCACCGCCCCACCGTTGGGCGAGACGATCTCACCGGTGCAGAAGGAGGCGTCGTCGCCCACCAGGAACTCCACGACTCGCGCGACCTCCGCGGGGGTGGTCAGCCGCCGGTTGGGCAGCGTCGCGAGGTAGTCCGGCGCCCGCCATGGCGAATCGGCCGCCAGCAGCGGGGTGTCGGTCGGGCCGGGCGCGACGGCGTTGACCCGCACACCGCGGCCCGCGAACTCCGCGGCCAGGCTGCGCACCAGGCCGATGACGGCGCCCTTGGCCGCCGCGTAGTGCGCGTCGCCGTCACCGCCGCCGATGGCGAGCTCGGAGGTCACCGCGACGATGGCGCCGGACCCGCGTCGCACCATCGACGGAAGCACTGCCCGCGCCGTGTTGCGAAGGCCGCCGAGGTGCACGCGCAACATCCGGTGCAGCGCGTCGGCGGTGATGTCCGACACCGGGGTGATCTCGTAGTGCCCCGCCGCGTTTACGAGCGCGTCGACCTCCCCGACGTCGTCGACGATTCGTTCGACGGCGGCTCGCACGTCGGCGGGATCGGCCACGTCCACGACGTGGTCGGCGCCCGGGGTTCGGTCGACGCCGACGACGGTCCACCCGCCCTCACGCAGAAGGTCGCTGACGGCGGCGCCGATGCCGGAGGCCGAACCGGTCACGATCGCGGTGCGGGACATCAGTTCTCCGTCTCGTGGCCGAGTCGCTCACCGATCGGCGCGTCGATGCCACGGCGGACGGTGAGGTAGATCGCGACGCCGACGACGGCCAGCACCGCGGTGGTCAGCACGCTAGCCCAGTTGATGAACCATGGCTGACCCGGCTGAGTACGCGGCCACGCCACGTTGACGGTCTCGAAGATGATCCACAGCGACGCCAGATAGGTGACGGGAGCGCCCCACTTGCCAAGATTGAACGGACCAGGCCGCCACGTGCCGGTCAACCGGGCGATCGCCGCGCCGACCACCGGCACCCCGAACGCGATGTAGAAGCCGATGATGTTGAAGTTGACGAGGATGTTGTAGAACTGCGAACCGGCCAACAGGATGAACACCACGGCCACGATCGCGGTCAGCGCAATCGCGTTGACGGGCAAGCGTTCCGGGCCGGCGAGCTTGCCGAGCACCTTCGACCCCGGCAGGCTCCGGTCGCGGGCGGCGCCCCAGATGCAGCGTGACACCGCGGCCTGAACGGCCAGGAAGCTGGAGATGAACCCGATGACGAACATCGCGAGCAGCGGCTTGGTGACGCCGGCGCCAAGATGGGTCGTCAGCGTCTCCGACACGACGTCGCCGGATTGCGCGGCCACCACCTCGTCGAGGTTGGGGATCGCCAAGATCAGTGCGGCACTGGAGAACATCACCACCAGCCCGACCATGAGCAGACCGAAGATGATGGCCTTGGGCACGTTGCGCTCGGGATCGTCGACCTCCTCGGCGACGGACCCGGCCGCCTCGAATCCCAGGAACGACCATCCGACGTAGGCGATGGCGAGCAGCATCGGCCCGGACGTCCACGTCGCGGCGTCGGGGATGCTCGCGCTGGAGAACAGCGCCGAGAACGGGTTCTCGCGGTAGAACACCAGCAGCACGACGCCAAGCCCGACCGAGCCGACGACCTCACACGTGATGCTGGCGATCACCATCACCTTGAGCACTTGCCGACCCACGATGTTGACCCCGGTGCCGAGCAGGATGATGACGACGGCCACCGTCGCGGTCGCCCACCGCGACGGCTCCGTGACACCGAAGATTTGGAGCAGGAACCCGCTCGCGGCGTACGACAACGTGCCAAGGGCGATCGTCAGCCCCCACATGTAGGCCCACGCGGCGACCCAGCCCCACGTGGTGCCCTGGACGTGCCGCGACCACTGGTAGACGCTGCCGGCGTACGGAAACCGTGAGGCCAGTTCGCCGAACACCCCGGCCACCAACAACTGTCCGACCAGCACGATGGGAAACGCCCAAAAGAACTTCGGCCCGGCGGCGAACAACCCGAGAGTGAAGATCGCGTAGACCGCCGCGATGGGTGACACGTCGGCGAAGGCCAAGGCCAGCGCGGAGCGGAAGCTGAAGCCACGGCTCAACGTCGCCGGCGAATCGGCGGCGCGGGCCGTGGACTGGGGGGTGCTGTCGGTCATCGCGTCTCCTCGAGAACAGTTGCAGCGACCCTTCCCCGGTGGAGGCCGAATGGGAACCCGACGATCGTCTGAGATCAATGCCTCGTCTCCGATGATCGTCTAAGTTCACCGTGAGTGTCCTGCGACGGAGAGAGGGGTGGTTGGTGGCATTCCTGCTGGCGGATCTCGTCGACACACCCCATCTGCGACTGACCGTCCGGGCCGGTGCCCGCGGCTTGGACCGACCGGTGTTCTGGGCTCAGACGTCCGATCTCGACGAACCGTGGTCGTGGCTGGCCGGCGGGGAACTGTTGATGAAGAACGGCCGCACGCTGCCCGACTCCGCAACCGGCCAGGCGGCGCTGATCCGCAGCCTCGCCGAGAACGGCATCTGCGGCGTGGTCATCGGGCTCGACGCCAGCAGTCCCCGCCTGGCGCCGTCCGCCGTCGCGCTGGCCGACGAGCTGGGGTTCCCCGTCCTTCAGGTGCCGTACTCGGTCGGCTTCGCGGCCATCGGACGGGCCGTCGCCGGCGGCGCCGGAAGTGACGACAGCAGAAGGATTGCCGTCACCGAGCGGGTGTACCAGGTGATCCGCCAGTCGGTGGGGCGGTCCGGCGCCGAGAACGCACTGCGCCAGCTCGGCCGTGAGGTCGCCTGCCGCCTTGCCGTCCTCGACGCCGCCACCGGTGAGGTGGCCCTCGACTCGTCGGACCCGGTGCCCGAGGGGCTTCGCCAGGCGCTCACCGCGGAGATCAGCGCGCGAGGCGGGGCCGTTCCCGGCGTGCTGCACGTACTCGTCGACGAGACACGCGCATTGGCCGTCGAGGTGCCCGACGAGGAGCCGACGGTATTGGTGGCCTACGACTTCCGCGCGTCGCCACCCGACGTCGTCCAGCTGCAGCACCTGGCGTCGGCGATGGCCGTGCTCCTCGCCCAGCAGAACGTGCGACGCGAGCACGACCGCCGCATCGGCGCGGAGGTGCTGGCGTCGTTGTGCGACGGGCGGCTCACCGGAGCGGAGTCCGCCCGACTGCTCACCGACCGGGGTCTGCAGCCGGGCGGCTCGGTGCTGGCGGCCGTCTCGGGCGGATCACCCACCGCGGAACGGCATCTGCACGTGAGCCTCGGACGACGCCAAGTGCCCCACCTCCTGCTGCGGCGCGGAGCGGCCCTCTACGCGCTGGTGTCCGTCGGCGAGGGACCACTGGCCACGCTGCGGCACCGCGTCGGCGAGGCGGCCGCCATCGGAGTGAGCGACGTCCTCGGTCACCCCCGTCGAGGGCCTGCTGCCGCACGCGAGGCCCTGTGGGCGATGCGGGCCGCCGAGAGCACGGCCGACCGCACCGCGCACTACGGCGACGCAACCATGCTCTCGGTGCTGCGCGACACCGAGGAGGCTCAGGTCGTGGTCGACCGCGTCCTGGGCAGCCTGATGACCTACGACGCCACCCACTCGAGCGACATGGTCGCGACGCTGGACGCCTACCTGCGGTGCGACCGGTCCTGGGTGCGGACGGCCTCGGCGACGGGATTGCACCGGCAGACGGTGGTCTACCGCATGCAACGGGTGGAGGACATCACGGGCCGCCGCCTCGCCGACACCGCCACGATCGCCGAGTTCTGGCTGGCGTTGCGCGCCAAGGACTTGCTCAGCCCCGCGGGTTCGGCGTCGGCGATGAGTTTTCCGTCCGGCTCCGGTCGACACCGGCATGACCACCACTGACGGCCTCGTCTCCCGCTCCCTGGACGTACCCGGCGCTCGCCTGCACTACGAGGTCCGCGGCCGTGGACCGCTGCTATTCGTCATCGGGTCCCCCATGGCTGCCGCAGAATTCGGCCCGCTGGCCCGTGCCATGGCCACCGATCGGACCGTCGTCACCTACGACCCCCGGGGTTTCGGGAGCAGCCCGGTCGACGACCCCGACGGACCGTCCAACCCCGAACTGCGCGCGGACGACGTGGCGGCGATCCTCGACGCGCTCGGCTCGCCGTCGGCCGACGTCTTCGGCTCCAGGGGTGGCGCGGTGACCGGACTGGCGATGGTCACCCGTCACCCCGGCCGGATCGGTACGCTGGTGGCCCACGAACCGCCCCTGCTGGAACTGCTGCCCGACGCCGATCGACAGCGGGCTGCCACCGAGGACATCGTGGCGACGTTCCGTACCGAGGGATTGCACGCGGCGTGGATGAAGTTCATGGTCAACGCGGGCTTCGACGTGTCGGCCCACGGTTCGGAGTCCGACGGCCCCGTCGAGCCGCAGGGCGAACCGGTCGACCCCGAGCAGGCGACGGCCGAGGGCGCCCGCTTCTTCCTGCACGATCTGGCCCCGACCACGCAATACGTTCCGGACTTCGAGGCGCTGCGCGCGTCGCCCACCCGGATCGTGATCGGCCTGGGCGCCGAGTCGGGTCACCTGCTGACGCAGCGGACTTCGGTCGCGGTGGCCGATCGACTGGGCGTGCCGACCACCGATTTTCCGGGCGACCACGGCGGGTTCATGGACCCCACGAACGGCTTCGCCGCGCGCCTGCGCGAGGTCCTCGCGTGATTTCGGCGTGATCACCGGCGGTCAGCGCCGGTGATCACGCCGAAATCCCTAGCCGACGAGGACGGCGTACCGCGGTTTGATGACGTCGTCGATCAACTCGAGGCGCTCCCGGAACGGGATGAACGACGACTTCATCGCGTTGATGGTGAACCGCTCCAGATCGCTCCAGCCGTAGCCGAAGGCGTCGACCAGACGCAGCATCTCCTGGCTCATCGTGGTGTCGCTCATCAAACGGTTGTCGGTGTTGACCGTCACCCGGAAGCGCAACCGGGCCAGCAACGCGAAGGGGTGCGCGGCGATGCTGGCCACCGCGCCGGTCTGGACGTTCGACGACGGGCACAGTTCGAGCGGAATTCGCTTGTCGCGCAACAGGGACGCCAGCCGGCCGAGGGTTGCGTCGGAGTCGTCGTGGACGGTGATGTCGTCGACGATGCGCACGCCGTGGCCCAGCCGATCAGCACCGCAGAACGCGATCGCCTCCTGGATGGACGGCAGGCCGAAGGCCTCGCCGGCGTGAATGGTGAACCGGGCGTTGTTGTTCCGCATGTACTCGAAGGCGTCGAGGTGGCGCGTGGGCGGATAACCGGCCTCGGCGCCGGCGATGTCGAACCCCACGACTCCCTTGTCGCGGAACCGTACGGCGAGTTCGGCGATCTCCCGCGAACGGGCGGCGTGCCTCATCGCGGTCACCAGGCAGCGCACCGTGATCGTCTTGCCGTTCGCGGCCGCCGCCTTCTCACCGTCGGCGAAACCGGCCAGCACCGCGTCCACGACCGCGTCCAGCGAGAGACCGCCGTCGATGTGCAGTTCGGGGGCGAACCGGATCTCGGCGTAGACCACCGAGTCGGCCGCCAGGTCTTCGACGCACTCGAGGGCCACGCGGTGCAGCGCCTCCGGGGTCTGCATGACCCCGACCGTGTGCGCGAAGGGCTCCAGGTACCGGACCAGCGAGCCGCTGTGGGCCGCGGTGCGGAAGAAGGTGGCCAGCTCGTCGACGTCGGTGGTGGGCAGCCCGTCGTAGCCGAACTCGGCGGCCAACTCCACCACCGTCGCCGGCCGCAGACCACCGTCGAGGTGATCGTGCAGCAGGGCCTTGGGCGCTCGTTGGATGTTCTCGAGCGTCAACGGCGTGGTCATGGGTTACCTCCTCGGGTGATCCTGTCGATGATCAAGGGGCGCACCTCGGGTGCCTCGGCGCCGACGCTCCAGCCGCCGTCGAGTTCGGCCAGCGCACCGGAGAAGCGTTCCGGGGTGTCGGTGTACAGCGTGAAGAGCGGCTCACCCGCGACGACGGGATCACCGGGCCTGCGGTGCATCCGCACGCCAGCGCCGAACTGCACCCGGCCGCCCGGAGTCGAGCGGCCCGCACCGAGCCGCCACACCGCGAGTCCCACCGCCATTGCGTCGATGTCGCCCATCGTGCCACCCCGGGGTGCGGTCACCGTCTCGGTGTGCGCGCCGATCGGAAGCGGTACCGACAGGTCGCCGCCCTGAGCCTCGACGAGGTCGCGGAAGCGGTCCATCGCGGTGCCGTCACGCAACGTCTGCGCGGGGTCAACCCCGTCGGCGCCGACCGCGTCGAGCATCTCGCGCGCCAACGTCACCGTGATCTCGACGACGTCCTCGGGGCCGCCGCCGGCCAGCACGTCGAGGGATTCGGCGACCTCGACGGCGTTGCCGACGGTCAGGCCCAACGGCCGGTCCATGTCGGTCAGCACCGCGCGGGTGTCGACGCCGCTGGCCCATCCGAGTTCGACCATCGTCGCGGCCAGTCGACGGGCCTCGTCCTCGGAGGTGAGGAAGGCGCCCCGCCCGACCTTGGTGTCCAGCACCAGAGCCTGGGCGCCCTCGGCGAGCTTCTTGCTCATCACCGAGCTCGCAATCAGCGGCAGCGACTCGGTGGTGGCCGTGACGTCGCGCAGGGCGTAGATCTTGCGGTCGGCGGGCGCGAGGTCCCCCGCGGCGAAGATCGCCGCGCCGAGATCTTGAAGCTGTTGGCGGATCCGGTCTTTGGACAGCTCGGCGGTGAAGCCTGAGATCGCCTCCAGCTTGTCGAGGGTGCCGCCGGTGTGGCCGAGCCCCCGTCCGGCCGCCTGCGGCACCGCCGCGCCACAAGCCATCACGACGGGCACCAGCGGAATGGTGATCTTGTCGCCGACCCCTCCGGTGGAGTGCTTGTCGACGAGCCGCAGCGGCTTGCCGTCGCGGCGAAGGTCGCCGAAGTCGAAGCGATCGCCGGAGTCGATCATCGCCGCGGTCCAGCGGGCGATCTCCCCCGGGGTCATCCCGCGCAGGAAGATGGCCATGAGCAATGCCGACATCTGCTCGTCGGCCACCACGCCGCTGGTGTAGTTCTCGATCACCCAGTCGATGGCGGCGTCGGAGAGCACGCCGCCGTCGCGCTTGGTACGAATGACGGTCGGGGCGTCGAAGTCGAACTCCGTCATCGTGATCGCACCCGCTCGAGGTCGTCGGGACCAAAGGCGTCGGGCAGCAGATCGCTCAGCGGCCGGGGTCCGGCGGGGTGGTCGACGAGCATCCCTGGCCCGCCGTGCTCGAGCAGCAACTGCCTGCACCGCCCGCAGGGCATCAACAGGTTGCCGACGGCGTCGACGCAGACGAGTGCGGCCAGCCTGCCCCCGCCGGTGGAATGCAGTGCGCAGACCACCGAACACTCGGCGCAAAGTCCTAACCCATATGAGACATTTTCCACATTGCATCCGGCGAGGATTCGGCCGTCGGTGGTCACCGCCGACGCCCCGACCGGGAAGCCCGAATAGGGCGCATACGCCCCACCGGAAACCTCGATCGCCTTGTCGCGCAACGTCTTCCAGTCCACGTCAGCCATCGAGACCAGCCCGTCGCCGCATTTCTGAATGCATTTAGTAGCTCCAGTTCTACCGCTGCGAATTCGATTAGGTCACCCTAATTTCCATGGTATTAGGGCAATCAACGGTCTCACGCCGGTTCTTTACATGCTGTAACTGGCATTAGAGTCACGAACAGGTATGGGGCAACGAATTGGCAGCATCGAACCGCCGTCTCCCAGACCGTCCACCGAAGGTGTTGGAGGCGCGGAAGTGAGTACTCGAACATGACGCAGACAACAGCGGATTCCGCGACACCCGCACCGCGGTCGTCGCCGACGAAACGCCGCACCCTCTATCGCGGAGACCCCGGCATGTGGTCGTGGGTACTGCACCGCGTGACGGGCGCGACGATCTTCTTCTTCCTCTTCGTGCACGTGCTCGACACGGCGCTCGTGCGGGTCAGCCCCGAGGCATACAACGCGATCATCGACACCTACAAGACGCCGATCATCGGCCTCATGGAGATGGGTCTGGTCGTGGCGGTTCTCTACCACGCGCTCAACGGCATCCGAATCATCCTGATCGACTTCTGGCAGCACGGTCCGAAGTACCAGCGCCTGATGCTCTGGATCGTCCTCGGCGTGTGGATCAGCGTATTCATCGCGGCCCTCGGAGTGATGGGCATGCACATGGCGGAGCGTTTCCTATGAGTCCTTCTCGCGAGAACCCGTACGACCACGTCTCCGAACGCGGCGGCCCGGCTCCGGTCATGCAGCGCAGCTACGACCGGCCGCCCGGCCTGGACAACCCCCGCGCGCCCCGCGGCCGCAGCGCCATGCCGAACTTCGAGAAGTACGCCTGGTTGTTCATGCGCTTCTCCGGCGTCGTCCTCGTCGTGCTGGCGCTCGGGCATCTCTTCATCGGTCTGATTTGGGATGGTGGCGTCTACCGGATCGACTTCAACTACGTCGCACAGCGCTGGGCCTCGCCGTTCTGGCAGACCTGGGACCTGCTGCTGCTGTGGCTGGCCCAGCTGCACGGCGGCAACGGCATGCGCACGATCATCAACGACTACGCCCGCAAGGACACGACCAAGTTCTGGCTCAACACCCTGCTTGGCCTGTCGGTGCTCTTCACGCTGGTGCTCGGCACGTACGTGCTGTTGACGTTCGACGCAAACATTTCCTGAGCCAAAGGGAGTTCACACCATGTTGATCGAACACCGATACGACGTCGTCATCGTCGGCGCGGGCGGCGCAGGCATGCGCGCGGCCGTCGAAGCAGGACCTCGCGTGCGCACCGCCGTGCTGACCAAGCTGTACCCGACCCGCAGCCACACCGGCGCCGCCCAGGGCGGCATGTGCGCCGCGCTGGCCAACGTCGAGGACGACAACTGGGAGTGGCACACCTTCGACACCGTCAAGGGCGGCGACTACCTCGCCGACCAGGACGCCGTCGAGATCATGTGCAAGGAAGCCATCGACGCGGTCTACGACCTCGAGAAGATGGGCATGCCGTTCAACCGGACGCCCGAGGGTCGCATCGACCAGCGCCGCTTCGGTGGGCACACCCGTGACCACGGCAAGGCCCCCGTCCGCCGCGCCTGTTACGCCGCCGACCGCACCGGCCACATGATCCTTCAGACGCTGTACCAAAACTGCGTCAAGCACGACGTCGAATTCTTCAACGAGTTCTACGCGCTCGACCTCATCATGTCCGACACCCCCGGCGGACCCGTCGCCACCGGCATCGTGGCCTACGAACTGGCCAGCGGCGACATCCACGTCTTCCACGCCAAGGCGATCGTGTTCGCCACCGGCGGGTCGGGCCGGATGTACAAGACCACGTCGAACGCCCACACCCTGACCGGCGACGGGCTCGGCATCATCTTCCGCAAGGGACTTCCCTTGGAAGACATGGAGTTTCACCAGTTCCACCCGACCGGCCTTGCCGGGCTCGGAATCTTGATCTCCGAGGCGGTGCGCGGTGAGGGCGGTCGGTTGCTCAACGCCGACGGCGAACGCTTCATGGAGCGCTACGCCCCGACGATCGTCGACCTCGCGCCCCGCGACATCGTGGCCCGGTCGATGGTGCTCGAGGTGCTCGAGGGCCGCGGCGCCGGCCCCAACAAGGACTACGTCTACATCGACGTTCGCCACCTAGGCGCCGACGTCTTGGAGGCGAAGCTCCCCGACATCACCGAGTTCGCCCGCACCTACCTGGGCGTCGACCCCGTCACCGAGCTGGTGCCCGTCTACCCGACGTGCCACTACGTGATGGGCGGCATCCCGACCACGGTGAACGGCCAGGTGCTGCGCGACAACGACTCGATCGTGCCCGGGCTGTATGCCGCGGGTGAGTGCGCCTGCGTGTCGGTGCACGGGTCCAACCGTCTGGGCACCAACTCGCTGCTGGACATCAACGTGTTCGGCCGGCGGGCGGGCATCGCCGCGGCCAGCTACGCGCTGGGCCACGACTTCGTCGACATGCCGCAGACCCCGGCGAGCATGGTGACCGACTGGGTCGGTGACATCCTCTCCGAGCACGGCAACGAGCGGGTGGCCGACATCCGTGGCGCCCTGCAGCAGTCGATGGACAACAACGCCGCGGTGTTCCGCACCGAGGAGACCCTCAAGCAGGCGCTGACCGACATTCACGGTCTCAAGGAGCGCTACTCCCGAATCACGGTGCAGGATAAGGGCAAGCGGTACAACAGCGACCTCCTCGAGGCCATCGAGCTCGGCTTCCTGCTGGAGCTGGCCGAGGTCACCGTCGTCGGTGCGCTCAACCGCAAGGAATCCCGCGGCGGGCACGCGCGTGAGGACTACCCCAACCGCGACGACACCAACTACATGCGTCACACCATGGCCTACAAGCAGGGCACCGACCTGCTCAGCGACATCCGGTTGGACTACAAGCCGGTGGTGCAGACGCGTTACGAGCCGATGGAACGGAAGTACTGATGAGCGCACCTGTTCTGGACAAGCAAGAGACGCCACCGGTGCCCGAGGGCGCCGTGATGGTCACGCTCAAGATCGCGCGCTTCAACCCCGACGATCCCGACGGCGCGGGCTTCCAAAGCTTCCGCGTGCCGTGCCTGCCGACCGACCGGCTGCTCAACCTGCTGCACTACGCGAAGTGGTACCTCGACGGCACGCTGACCTTCCGTCGGTCGTGCGCGCACGGCGTGTGCGGGTCCGACGCGATGCGCATCAACGGGGTGAACCGGTTGGCGTGCAAGGTGCTGATGCGCGACATGCTGCCGAAGAAGCCGGGCAAGCAGCTGACCATCACGATCGAGCCGATTCGCGGACTGCCCGTCGAGAAAGACCTCGTCGTGGACATGGAGCCGTTCTTCGACGCGTTCCGCGCAGTGAAGCCGTTCCTCATCACCAGCGGCAACGAGCCGACGCGCGAGCGCATTCAAAGCCAGACCGACCGCGCCCGCTACGACGACACCACCAAGTGCATCCTCTGCGCGTGCTGCACGACGAGCTGCCCGGTGTTCTGGAACGAGGGCTCCTACTTCGGGCCCGCCGCGATCGTGAACGCCCACCGGTTCATCTTCGACAGCCGCGACGAGGCTGCCGCCGAACGCCTCGACATCCTCAACGAGGTCGACGGGGTGTGGCGGTGCCGGACCACCTTCAACTGCACCGAGGCCTGCCCGCGTGGCATCCAGGTGACCAAGGCGATCCAAGAGGTCAAGCGCGCGTTGATGTTCGCTCGCTAGTCGCCCCACGGGGTGCGTGTCACACATTGGCGGGCCGTCTCGTCTAGATGGCATGACCGATCAACGCCCCCGCATCGCTCCCCTGCCGCCGACGAAGGCCTCGCTGACCGCGCGGCTGATGTACCGCTACGCCAAACGCCGCTTCGGCGAGGTGCCGGTGCCGTTCGCCGTGGGTGCGCACCACATGCCGCTGCTCGTCGCGAACGCCGTGCACGAAACGCTGCTGGAGCGCGGGTCACGGGAACTGCCGGCCGCCGTTCGGGAACTCGCGGTGTATTGGACGGCGCGCACCGTCGGCTGTTCGTGGTGCGTCGACTTCGGCGCGATGCTGATCCGGATGAACGGACTCGACGTCGAGCGACTGAAGCACGTCGACGACTACGCGACGTCGCCGCTCTTCTCCGACGACGAACGCGCCGCGATCGCCTACGCCGACGCGATGAGCACCGATCCGCACCTCGTCACCGACGAGCACGTCGCCGACTTGCGCCGGCGGTTCGGCGACGCCGGCGTGATGGAGCTGACCTATCAGATCGGCGTCGAGAACATGCGCGCCCGGATGAACACGGCACTGGGCATCACCGAGCAGGGCTTCAGCTCCGGGGACGCTTGCCGGGTCCCGTGGGCGGACCCGTCGGGTGTGCAGTGAGATCGCGATGGGGGCGAATTCCTCGATCCCACAGCACACGCGACGGAGTCACGGGCGCAGCGGCGAGGCGGTGAACTTGTCCGGGTTGGCGACGTCCCAGATCGCGACCACCTTGCCGTCGCGCACGGTGAGCGCCTGAACGTGGGGCTGCATCGCGGGCCCGTCGGCGTCGGCCTCGAAGCCTACGGTGAGCACCCCGAGTTCGCCGTTGACCAACGCCAACTCCGCGGAGGACAGGAACCTGGCGCCGTACCGCGCGGCGAGCCCGAAGATGAAGCGGGCCACCTTGTCCGGGCCGTGGATGACGCGGGCTGCGGTGGGCGCCTTGCGGTTCGAGTCGCCGGTGAACGTCACCTCGGGGTGCAGCAGGGCCACCACGGCGGCCATGTCGCCGGCAGCCATCGCGGCCGTCAACTGCCCGACGACCTCGTCGTGGGACGGGTCCCTCGGGGGCACCTCGGCGTCGGCGATGGTGCGGCGCGCCCGGGACGCGAGTTGGCGGGCCGACGCCGCGCTGACGCCTAGGACGTCGGCGATCTCGCCGAATGGCACGGCGAATCCGTCGTGCAGCACGAAGGCGACGCGCTGATCAGGGGTGAGCCGCTCGAGCACGACCATCGCGACGAAGCGGGCGTCCTCGTCGGCGACGACGGCGGCCAGCGGGTCCGATCGATCCAGCGCCGTCACCACCGGTTCCGGCAACCACTCGCCGTAATAGGTCTCCCGACGGTGCGCTGCCGACCGCAGCCGGTCGAGACCGATCCGGCTGACGACCGTCACCAGCCACGCCCTCGGGTCGAGGATGCCGTCGCGGCGCGGTCCGAGGGCGTCCCATCGCAGCCACGCGTCCTGGACCGCGTCCTCGGCGTCGGCGAAGGTTCCGGTAAGCCGGTAGGCGACCGCGAGCAGGTGCGAACGCAGGTGTTCGAAGTCCTCGCTCCACTGCGCGGTGGTCACCCGCTCAGCCTAGTGAGGCCGGCGGCGAACCTTACGCCGCAATTCGTTGCACGAGGACATCGAAACGACGAATTAGTCACTGTGAACAATCTGTGGAGACTAATTTCGTCGTCGTCGAGCGCACGGACGACTGAAACCGTATTCTCCAACGGTTCGCCTTGAACACGACGAGGGAGATGCGATGACGACGGTCGACACGGGCAGTTCGGGGACCGGCGGAACGGTCGACAGCAAGGGTCTCAAGGGCGGCTCGCTCGGACTCCTCTCCAGCGTCGTGGTCGGCATGGCGTCGACCGCACCCGCCTACAGCCTTGCAGCAGTGCTCGGCCTCATCGTCGCCAGTGGCGCGGGAGTCAAGGCGGCGTCGATCGTCCTGTTGGCGTTCGTACCCATCTATCTGATCGCGGTGGCCTATCAAGAGCTCAACAAGGCCGAACCCGACTGCGGCACCACTTTCACCTGGGCGTCGAGGGCGTTCGGTCCCCTGATCGGATGGATGGGCGGCTGGGGCATCATCGCCGCCGACGTCATCGTGATGGCCAATCTGGCTCAGATCGCCGGGGCGTACTCCTTCACCTTCGTCGGGGACCTCGGCTGGTCGGCCGCGGCCGACCTCGCCAACAGCACGCTGTGGTCGACCGTGGCCGGCGTCATCTGGATCGCCGTCATGACCTACATCTGCTACCGCGGCATCGAGGTGTCGGCCCGCCTGCAGTACTTCCTGCTCGGCTTCGAAGTGATCATCCTCGTCGTCATCTCCGTCTACGCCCTGATCAAGGTCTACACGAGCCACGCGCTGCCCGAGTCGATTCACCCGTCGCTGTCCTGGTTCTGGCCGGGCGGACTGGACTTCGGCACGGTGATCGCCCCGGCCATCCTGATCGCCATCTTCATCTACTGGGGCTGGGACACCGCGGTGGCTTGCAACGAGGAGTCCGACGACCCCGGCACCACCCCCGGCAAGGCCGCGGTGCTCTCGACGTTCCTGCTGCTGGCCACCTACGCCATCGTGACCGTGGCCGCCGTCGCCTTCGCCGGGGTCGGGGAAACCGATGCGGGACTGGGCAATCCGGACAACTCGGCCGACGTGTTCGCCGCGATCGGCCCAGCCCTGTTCGGCGACAGCGTCATTGGCCACATCGGGCTGCTCGCCCTCTCGGCGACGATTCTGACCTCGGCCTCGGCGTCCACCCAGACGACGATCCTGCCGACCGCCAGAACCACCCTGTCGATGGGTGTCTACAAGGCATTGCCGACGTCGTTCGCCAAGATCCACCGCACGTACCTGACCCCGACGGTCTCCACGATCGTGATGGGTGCGGTGTCGATCTTCTTCTACGTGCTGTTCACCCTCATCAGCAGCAGCCTCCTGCTGGCGCTGATCGGCTCGGTGGGTCTGATGATCGCCTTCTACTACGGCATGACCGGGTACGCGTGCGTGTGGTACTACCGCAAGACGCTGACCACCTCGGTGCGTGACTTCATGATGCGCGGCGTGGTCCCGCTGCTCGGCGCGGTCATGCTGACCGTCGTGTTCGGCTACGGCCTGATCTCCTACGCCAAGCCCGACTACCTCGTCGACGACGACGGGAACGACGTGACGATCCTCGGCTTTGGCGCGGTGGCCGTGGTCGGCATCGGCGCCCTCGTCCTCGGGGTGGTCATGATGTTCGTGTGGTGGGCGATGTCGCCGAGCTTCTTTCAGGGTCGAACCCTTCCCCGCCGTGCCGATCTGCTCCTCGAGCCCGCCGTCGGATCCGTGGCGCACTTCGGTCTGCCGGACTCCGGTGAGATGCCGACGGTCATCTCACCGGATCTGTCGAATCTGCCGCGGGGCGAGCGTGCCGTCGACCCGTCGACTGGTGAGGAGTTCAGCGGGAAGGGCTGACTCCCTGTCCCCTGCGAGCCGATGGGCCTGCGCGCCTGCCGGGCATGCGCTACATTCGCGGGGCTAGGACGCGGGAGCTCGGAGACACCGGGCTGAGAGGGTGGCTGTCGAGCCACCGACCGCTTGAACCTGACCGGGTAATGCCGGCGTAGGGAGAGTGAGCTTCGATGTCGGTCGTCGTACGCCGTATTCGTCCATCCAGCCTGCGTGGGTCCGCCGGTGAGGTCCCGCCCACCCTGGTCGAACCCGCACCACGCGTGCTCGGCGTCTTCGATCAGTTGGGCCTGTGGGGCAACCTCGGGGTCAGCCTGCTCGGATTCACCGGCGCGGCAGTGGTTCTGCAGCCAGGCGGACCCGGGACGCCGCAGCTGTCATTGACGGCGGCGCTGCTCGCCACCGTCGTCGGCACGGTGCTCGGCGCCGCCGCGATCGCGGCCTCGGCGATCCCGGGAGCCCAAACCGGCGCGCCGGCAATGGTTCTGCTGCGCGGTCTGCTTGGCGCGCGGGTGTCCTACCTGCCGACGGTGCTCAACGTCGTACAGATGGTCGGGTGGGGCACCTTCGAGTTGGTCACGATCTCCACGGCGGCCGCCACCGTCCTGCCCGCGGTACCGCAGTGGACGTTCGTCGTGGTGGGTGGCGTCATCACGACCGTGCTGTCGCTGTATCCGCTTGGCGCGGTGCGCGTATTGCGCAAGTACGTGACCGTTGCGGTCGTCGTCGCACTGGCCTACCTGTTCCTTCAGCTCCTGGCCAAGCCGATGCCTCCGCTGACCGAGGGCACGTGGACGGGGTTCAGCGTCGGCGTCGACGTGACCGTGGCCGTGGCGGTGTCCTGGGTGCCGATGGCCGCCGACTACGCCCGCCATTCCCGTAGCTCGGCGGCGGCCTTCACCGGCGCCTTCTTCGGATATGGGCTGACTCAGATCGCCTGTTACGCGCTCGGCCTGCTCGCGCTGGTCACCGTGGCCGCCGACGGCGACCAGATCTTCGCCGCGTTCATCGCCGTCCCGCTGGGTGGGTTGGCCTTCGCCGTGCTCGCCATTCGGGAGATGGACCAGTCGTTCGCCAACGTCTACTCGGCCACCGTGTCGACGCAGAACGTGCGTCCCCGCTGGGACCGCCGGTACGTCGCGGTGGTGGTGGGCGTCCTCATCACGGTGCTGGCACTCGGCGTGAACATCTACGGCTACGCCAGTTTCCTGTCGTTGATCGGTTCGGTGTTCGTGCCGTTGTTCGCGACACTCACCGTCGACTACTACTGCTTCTCGGGCCGGCGAGGATGGGATCTGACGTCGAATTCCGCGTCGCGCTGGCTGATGTTGCTGCCATGGGCGCTGGGCTTCGTGACCTACCAGTTGATCTATCCCGGGCAGGTCGGCTGGTGGGCGCGGGCGTGGGGCGACGTCGCCCAAGCGATCGGCTTCACCGCCCGGCCGTGGATGAGTGCGTCGGTCTTCTCGTTCATCGTGGCGGCCGTGCTGACGTTGGTGGTCGGCGGTGCGTCGCGGTGGTTGACTCGACGTTCGCCGGCCCAGGTCACGTCGGACGCCAATTGTGACCAAACACCCATGTGAGAGATGTCGCGCTGAGCCCACTAGCGGCGAGACCAGGTGTTGCGGGACCATTGCATTATGTATACGAACGCCGCGAGCTACGAGACTCCTTCGTCGGCGCCCATGAACCCCCTCCGATGGTGGGTCACGTGTGCGCTCGGCCGCGGTCCGCTGCTCCGCCGAGCGGATCGTGTGCACGCGTGGGGGCTGGTCATCGGATTCGCCGCGATGATCGCGGCGATCGCGCCGGCAGTGGCGGTGGGTCAGGTTGGCTACACCGCTCGCGCGCAGACCATCGCGGCGGAGGCCGCGACCCGTCATCCGGCCGAGGCCATCGCGATGAGCGACAGCACCGCCGATCCGACGCAGATCGAGTCGGGGTCGACCTCATTCCTCGCCCACGTGCGCTGGACGGCGCGCGACGGCGCCCATGACGATTACACGAAGCTCGAGCAGCCGGTCAAGGCTGGTCAGCCGGTGCGAATTTGGCTCGACGACGCGGGCAAGCCGACCACACCCCCGCTGACCGACGCCGACGCCCGTGTCGTCGCAATGGGCACGGCCGCGATCGTGTGGCTGGGTCTCGCCGCCGTGATCGGCGTGGGCGTCGCCATGCTTCAGATGGCCGTCAACCGTGCGCGCGACCGAAAGTGGGAGCGCGGCCTGCGGGCCTTGGTCGACGACGTCGATGGACCCGCGCCCCATCGGCCCTGACGCACCGCGGCCACGTCGCCGCACCCACGATCCCTGGGGCGTTCCAACAGTTTTCGTATACACATACTGCATACTGTATGTGGATGACGCCGTCCGGCGATCCGCTCCAAGGCCAGGAAGGACCGCGACGAGATGACTGCCCGCGACGACGAACTCACCGTCAAGGCCCCCAAGGAGTGGGCCACCGGGGTGCCCGCAGTGATGCACGCACTGGAGTTCTCCCTCGGGCACACGTCGCTTCGGCGCACGGCGCTGAACTTGCTCACCATCAACCAAGCCACCGGCGTCGACTGCCCGGGCTGCGCGTGGCCGGAGCCGCGCAAGCGCCATTTCAGCGAGTACTGCGAGAACGGCGCCAAGCATGTCAACGACGAGGCCACCACGCGCCGGATCACCCGGGAGTTCTTCCGCGACCACCCCGTCTCCGTCCTGGCGACCAAGTCCGACATGTGGCTCAACGACCAGGGCCGTCTCACCGAACCGATGGTGAAGCGGCCCGGCTCCGACCACTACGAACCCATCGACTGGGACGACGCCTTTGCGATCCTGGCCGACGAGTTGCGCGCCCTGGACTCACCGGATGAATCGCTGTTCTACACCTCGGGCCGGTTGAGCAACGAGGCCGCGTTCCTGCTGCAGCTGTTCGTTCGAAGCCTGGGTACCAACAACCTTCCCGACTGCAGCAACATGTGCCACGAGTCGAGCGGCTCCGGGCTGGGGGAATCACTCGGCATCGGCAAGGGCAGCGTCAGCCTGGAGGACATCGAGGAATCCGACCTCGTCTTCGCCGTCGGCATCAACCCCGGCACCAACATGCCGCGGATGCTGTCCTCGCTGGAGGAAACCAAGCGCAACGGTGGCCACGTCATCGCCGTCAACCCGCTCCCCGAGGCCGGCTTGCTCCGCTTCAAGAACCCGCAGAAGGCCAGGGGCATCGTCGGCCGCGGGACCACGATCGCCGACCAGTTCCTGCACATCAAGCCTGGCGGCGACCTCGCCCTCTTCCAGGCAATCAACGCCCGGTTGCTCGCGGCGGAGGACGCCAACCCGGGCACCGTGCTCGACCACGAGTTCATCGCCAACGACACCACCGGCTTCGCCGAGTTCGCCGAACACACCCGACACGTCGACCGGGACGACGTCCTGTCTGCCACCGGGCTGTCCCTCGAGGACGTCGACCAGGTCGTCGAACGCGTGCTGGCGAGCAAGAAGATCATCGTCTGCTGGGCGATGGGCGTCACGCAGCAGAAGCACGGCGTCGCCACGGTCCGCGAGATCGTCAACTTCCTCATGCTTCGCGGCAACCTGGGCCGCCCGGGCGCGGGCGTGTGCCCCGTCCGTGGGCACAGCAACGTCCAGGGCGACCGAACCATGGGCATCTGGGAGCGGATGCCCGACTCGTTCCTCGACGCACTCGGCCGCGAATTCGAGTTCACCCCACCGCGTCATCACGGGCTGGACGCAGTGGACTCCATCCGTGCCATGCGCGACGGCAAGGCCAAGGTCTTCATGGGCTTCGCGGGGAACTTCGTGCGTGCGACCCCGGACAGCGAGCTCGTGGAGCGGGCGATGCGGCGGTGCCGGCTGACCGCGCACGTGTCGACGAAGCTCAACCTCTCCCACGCCGTGTGCGGGGACACCGCGCTGATCCTTCCGACGCTCGGGCGCAGTGACCGCGACGTCCAGCGCACCGGTGAGCAGTTCGTCACGGTGGAGGACTCGATGAGCATCGTCCACCAATCTCATGGCCGCCTGCAGCCGGCGTCGGAGCACCTGCTCAGCGAGGTGGCCATCGTCTCGCGACTGGCCCGCCGGACCCTTGGCGAGGACTCGACCGTACCGTGGGAGAGCTTCGAGGGTGATTACGACCTGATCCGCGAACGGATTTCGCGTGTCGTACCCGGTTTCGAGGACTTCAACGAGCGGGTCCGCGAGCCGGGCGGCTTCCGGCTGCCCAATCCGGTCAACGAGCATCGCTACCCGACCGCGTCGGGCAAGGCGGTGTTCACCAGCAACACCTTCGATCGCCTTCGAGTACCCGACGGCCATCTCGTCCTGCAGACCATGCGGTCTCACGACCAGTGGAACACGGTGCCCTACGCGCTCGACGACCGCTACCGCGGTATTCACAACGGTCGTCACGTCGTGCTGGTCAACCCGGCCGACATCGACGCATTGGGCCTCACCGACCGCCAGATGGTCGACCTCGTCAGCACCTGGGAGGACGGGATCGAGCGGCGCGCCAAGGACTTCCGCGTGGTGGCGTACCCGTCGGCGCGCGGGTCGGCGGCCTCGTACTATCCCGAGACCAACGTGCTCGTCCCGTTGGACAGCGTCGCCGACGTCAGCAACACCCCCACCTCGAAGGGTGTCTTCGTCCGACTGGTCCCGACGGGAAGCGTGGCCGAGACGACGACCGCATCGATCGAGACTGCCGCGATGGGACGCTGACCGATCAGCCGCGCATCAGCTCGGCGACGTGCGCGCTGACCGACTCCCGCAACCCTTGGAGGTCGTAACCGCCCTCGAGCACCGACACCAACCGACCGTCGCAGTGCCGCTCGGCTGCCACCATCAGCTCGCGCGTCACCCACGCGAAGTCGTCGGCGGTCATGCACAGCGAGCCGAGAGGATCACGCTCATGTGCGTCGAAACCGGCTGACACGATGAGCAATTCGGGCGAGAACGCATCCAGCGCGGGCAAGATCCGGTCGGTGAATGCGGCGCGAAGTTCGGCCCCGCCGTCGCCGGCGGCCAGTGGGGTGTTGACGATGTTTCCCACGCCCGTCTCCCGCACTTCGCCCGTGCCGGGGAACCACGGCATTTGGTGGGTGGAGGCGTAGAGCACGTCGGGATCGGAGTAGAAGATCTCCTGGGTGCCGTTGCCGTGGTGGACGTCGAAGTCCACGATCGCGACCCTGCCCAGACCGTGCTTGAGTTGGGCGTGGCGGGCCCCGATGCCGATGTTGTTGAACAGGCAGAAGCCCATGGCCCGGTCGGTCTCGGCGTGGTGCCCGGGCGGCCGGCAGGCGACGAACGCATTCTGCACGCCCCCCGACGCGACCTGGTCGACGGCCTGGATCGTGCCGCCGACACCCCGCAGGACCACTTCCCAGGTCGAGGGTTCCATCATGGTGTCGCCGCCGTCGAGATAGACGAAGCCCTCTGCGGGCCGCGCGCCCTCCAGCGCGTCGACGTAGGCGTCGGTGTGCACGTAGCGCGTGGCGTCGAGGGCGCCGAGCTGAGCCTCGTCGCGCACCAAGTCGTCGAACCGCGGCTGCCCGAGGGCCGTCTTCACGGTGCGGTAGCGATCGGGCCGCTCGGGATGCCCCGCCGAGGTCTGGTGATTGGCGAACGCGTCGTGGTGGACCAGCAGAGTGGGCACGCCCGGACTCCCGTCGAATAGGTCTTCGTGAAGCGGATATTGTATGCAATACTAGCCGGGCAGCATCTCGAGGTCCATGTCGCGCCAGGCCGGGCACCCGCCCGATCGTCCGACCCGCCGGGTCGGATGTCCGCGCGCCGAGCTCGACACGCGCGCGTAAGTCATTGTCGGACATACTGATTCACCGCAGTTATCAACCGATTCCCAGTCGGTATCGCGAGGCGAGATTTCTTGACAACCAATTCCGGCGGGCGTTCACTCGCATTCGATAGTGAGAACTTCATTCCGCATTACGGAATTCATCACCAGCGCATCGCATAACGAAGGGCACGCCGTCGTGAAGGCCACCTACACCGTCAACTGCTCGATCCTGCTGACCGACCTCCCGCTGTTGGATCGGCCACGCGCCGCCAGGGACGCCGGCTTCACCGCCGTCGAATTCTGGTGGCCGTTCGCCACCCCGACGCCGTCGGAGACGGAGGTCACGGCGTTCATCCGGGCCATTCAGGACGCCGGGGTCACGCTGACCGGACTCAACTTCGCCGCCGGGGACATGCCCGCCGGTGACCGCGGCATCCTGTCGAACCCCCAGCTGCAGAGCGCCTTTCGCGACAACGTCGCCATTGCCGTCGACATCGCCGACACGCTCGGCACCGGAGCCTTCAACGCGCTCTACGGCAACCGCGACGACGCGTTCACCCCGTCCGCCCAAGACGACGTCGCCGCCGACAACCTGGCCTTCGCCGCGGCGGCGGCAGACCGGATTGGTGCGGTCGTACTGGTCGAGCCGGTCAGCGGCGCCCCGCGCTACCCGATCAAGACCGCCGCCGACGCGATCGGCGTCGTCGACCGGGTGAACGCCGAGAGCGGCACCACCAATCTGCGCCTGCTCGCCGACCTCTACCACCTGCACGTCAACGGCGACGACACCTCGGCGGTCATCCGCGAGTACGGCAGCCGGATCGGGCACGTACAGATCGCCGACTCGCCCGGACGTGGCGAGCCGGGCACCGGCGAGGTGGCCCTGGCCCGGCAGGTCCACGAGCTCGCCGACGGCGGCTACGCCGGCTACCTCGGCCTGGAATACAAGGCCACTCGGCCCGACACCTTCGACTGGCTGCCTCGCGAGGAGCGCGGAGCCGACGCAGTGAACATCGACACCCTTTCGCAGCAACAAGAAACGAGGATCTCGTGAGCACCATCGGCTTCATCGGACTGGGCATCATGGGCGGCCCCATGGCGCGGCACCTGGTCGCGGCCGGGCACACCGTCATCGGATACGACCGCTCCCACGAACGCATGCAGGCCCTCGTCGAGGCGGGCGGGTCGTCCGCCGACTCCATCGAGCAGACCGTCAAGAACGCCGACGTGGTTGCCGTCATGGTCCCCGACTCCCCCGACGTCCAGGCCGTCCTGCTTCCCGAGGACGGGGTGTTCGCCAACGCCCAACCCGGCACTATAGTGATCGACTTCTCCTCGATCCGTCCCGACGTCACCGCCGAGTTGGCCAAGACCGCGGCAGAACGCGGTCTGCGCATCGTCGACGCCCCCGTCTCCGGCGGCGAGCCCGGCGCCGTCAACGCCACCCTGTCCATCATGGTGGGAGGCTCCGAAGCCGACTTCGCCTCGGCCAAGCCCATTCTCGACGTCGTCGGAAAGACCATCGCCCACGTCGGCCCCAGTGGTTCGGGGCAGACCGTCAAGGCGGCCAACCAGCTGATCGTGGCGGGCAACATCGAACTGCTGGCCGAGGCCATCACCTTCCTGCGCGCCTACGGCGTGGACATCGACGCCGCCGTCGAGGTGCTCGGTGGCGGCCTGGCGGGATCGGCGGTGCTCAACCAGAAGGCGCCGAAGATGTTGTCGCGCAACTTCGATCCCGGTTTCCGGGTGGCCCTGCACCACAAGGACATGGGCATCGTCACCTCGGCGGCCCGCGAGGCCGGCGTGGTCATCCCGCTGGGCGCCGTCGTGGCGCAGCTGATGGCCTCGGCGATCGCCAACGGCGACGGCGGCCTCGACCACTCCGCGCTGCTGCTTGGCGTGGAGCGGCTGTCCGGCACGAACACCGAGGCGGCGAAGTGACCCGCATGCGCACCGTCGACGCGGCGGTGCGGATCCTCGAGATCGAGGGCGCCACGCAGGCGTTCGGCTTGCCAGGGGCAGCGATCAACCCGTTCTACTCGGCGATGCGTGCCCACGGGGGAATCAAGCACATCCTCGCCAGACACGTCGAAGGCGCCAGCCACATGGCCGAGGGATACACCCGAGCCGCCGCAGGCAACATCGGCATCTGCATCGGTACCTCCGGGCCCGCGGGGACCGACATGATCACCGGCTTGTACTCCGCCTCAGCCGATTCCATTCCCATCCTCGCCATCACCGGCCAGGCGCCCGTCGCCAGGCTGCACAAGGAGGACTTTCAGGCCGTCGACATCGCCGCCATCGCCGCGCCGGTGACCAAGATGGCGATGACGGTCCTGGAACCGGGCCAGGTGCCCGGCGCCTTCGCCAAGGCGTTCCACCTGATGCGCTCCGGTCGACCAGGTCCGGTCCTGATCGACCTGCCCATCGACGTCCAGCTCGCTGAGATCGACTTCGACCCGGAGGCCTATCAGCCGCTGCCCCTGTACAAGCCGGCCGCAACCCGAGGACAGGCCGAGAAGGTCCTGGACATGCTGGTGACGGCGCAGCGGCCACTCATCGTCGCCGGCGGCGGCATCATCAACGCCGACGCCAGTGATCTGCTCGTCGAATTGGCCGAGACGCTCAACATCCCCGTGGTGCCGACCCTGATGGGCTGGGGGACGATTCCCGACGATCACCGGCTGGCGGCCGGAATGGCGGGTCTGCAGACCGCCCATCGCTACGGCAACGCGACCATGCTCGCCTCGGACTTCGTGCTGGGGATCGGCAACCGCTGGGCCAACCGCCACACCGGCGGACTCGACACCTACCGCAAGGGAAGGCGTTTCGTCCACGTGGACGTCGAGGCCACCCAGATCGGCCGGGTCTTCTCCCCCGACCTCGGCATCGTCTCCGACGCCAAGGCCGCACTCGAGCAGCTGGTCGCCGCCGCCAAGGACAGGGGCACCCTGCCGACGTGGAGCAGCTGGGTTCGGGACTGCCAGGAGCGCAAGCGGACGATGCACCGCAAGACGCACTTCGACGACGTGCCGATCAAGCCGCAGCGGGTCTACGAGGAGATGAACCGCGTGTTCGGCCGCGACGCCCGCTATGTCACGGCCATCGGTCTGTCCCAAATCGCCGGCGGCCAGTTCCTCCAGGTCTTCAAACCGCGGAACTGGATCAACTGCGGTCAGGCCGGTCCGCTGGGCTGGACCATTCCCGCCGCACTCGGCGTCGTCACCTCGGATCCGTCGGCCACGGTGGTCGGGCTCTCCGGCGACTACGACTTCCAGTTCCTCATCGAAGAACTCGCCGTCGGCGCCCAGTTCAACCTGCCCTACGTCCACGTCCTGGTGAACAACTCCTACCTGGGTCTGATCCGTCAGGCACAGCGCGGGTTCGACATGGACTACCACGTGTCGTTGGCCTTCGACAACATCAACTCCCAGGAGAACGACACCGAGGCGCCCAAGGGCTACGGCGTCGACCACCTCCGCGTTGCCGAAGGACTGGGCTGCAAGGCCATTCAAGTGGTCGAGCCCGGGGACATCGCCCCGGCCCTCGAGCGGGCGCAGCGCCTGGCTCAGGAACACAAGGTGCCCGTGGTGGTCGAGATCTTCCTGGAGAAGGTCACCAACATCGCGATGGGCACCGAACTCGACAACGTCGTCGAGTTCAACGACCTGGCCGACACCCTCGACGACGCACCATCGGCCGCCGCACTGATGCTCGACTGAGTCGAGGGAGTCATACGACGGGGAGGCGGCTACCCAGCCGCCTCCCCGTCGTATTCTGCGCCCAATTCGCGGGCCACCCGCTCGAGCAATGGCGTCACCGTCGTCGCTGACGCCAGTGTCAGGCGTGACCCCGGTCCCGACACCGAGATGGCCGTGAGGTTGGGGGCATGGGGTACCGGCACCGAGAAGCAGCGGACGCCGAGCTCCTGCTCACCCTCGTCGACGGCGTACCCGCGAACGCGGCTCAGTTCGATGTCGCGCATCAGCGACGGTGCCGTCACATGGGTATTCGCACTCATTGCAGGCATCCCAGTCCGCTTGAGCAGGGCGAGGATCGAGTCATCGGGCATCTGCATGAGCAGCGCCTTGCCGACTCCCGTGCAGTGCAGATGCACGCGCCTGCCGACCTCGGTGAACATGCGCATGGAGTGCGGCGAGGGCACCTGCGCGACGTAGACCGCCATGTCGCCGTCGACGACGGCCATGTTCGCACTCTCCCCCGTCCGTTCCACCAGGCCGGCCAAGTGACGGCGCGACCACGTTCCCACGAGTCGGGCCGCACTCTCGCCGAGCCGAATGAGCCTGGGTCCCAACGCATAGTGTCTGTTGGGCAGTTGTCGAACGTAACCTAGGTCGAGCAACGTCCGCACCAGCCGGTGCACCGTCGGTTGGGGCAGCGTGGCGCGCGCCGCCAGATCGCCGAACGCCATGGCGGGCCCGGCGGCGGCGAGGATCTCCAGCAGTTCGAAGGCTCGCTCGACCGACTGAACTCCGCCGCGTGCCGCCCCGGCCTCCTCTGTCATCGACGAACCTCCGTCCCCGCCTCGGCCAAGCGGTCACTCCGCTCGGCGACACGTTCGTTTCGCATCGTGAAATCGTAGTGACCCTGCACAGTCGACGAAGCGACCGAGGGGATCGCGTCGTGCAGAGATCCCCTCGGCCGCTCGTCGGAGCACGGTCAGTCAGACGCCGCGGCCGGTACCCTCGCCGTCGCCGGCGTCGTGCTCGGCGTCACCGTGGGTTGACCGGTGCGCCCCGGCTGCCTCAGGAAGAGGGCGAGGCCGGCGGAGACCAGTGCGCTGGTGGCCGCCAGCCAATAGGCCCCGCCGTAACCCCAGGCGTCGATCACGCTGGCACCGACACCGATGCCCACCACCGATCCCAGGAGCTTGGAGCTGTAGATCAGGCCGTAGTTGCTGGCATTGTTGTTCTCTCCAAAGTAATCCGGGGTCAGCGAGGCGAACATCGGATAGAAGGCGCCACCGCCGAATCCCACCAGGAACGCAAAGAACAGGAACGCAATCTCGTTGTGCGCCTTACCCGCGTAGAGCAGACCAACCAGCGACACCGCTGACACCAGCAGCACGATCAGCAGCGTCTGCTTGCGGCCGAGCCGGTCGGAGACGAATCCGGTCAGGGTGCGGCCGGTGCCGTTGACCACCGACAGGACACCGGCCGAGGACGCGGCGATCAACGGCCCGAAGCCCAGCTCCTTGGCGAAGGGGACCATGTAGCTGATGCCGAACAGCGAGACACCCGCGCTGATGCCAAGGGACAGCCACATCAGCGGCAGCATGCCGGTCTTGACGGCCTCCATCGGCGTGTACTGCCGCACCGCAGGCGGATTGCGCTTGAGGCTGGCCGCCCCCTTCTTGCTGTTGGCCCATTCCAACGGGTCGACGTCGGCGGGCCACCAGTTCTTCGGTGGGTCCCGGAAGAACATCCCGCACGCCGCGACGACGATCAGCATGTACACGGCGACGAGGTCGAGGACCCAGACGTAGGTGCTCGGGTGCAGCGCGTAGCTGAAGATGAAGATGAACGGAACCGCACCGTAGGCGAACCCGCCGTTGACGAAACCGGTCTTGCCGCCTCGCCGTTCGGGGTACCACTTGCCGACGATGTTGATACAGGTCGCATAGACCAGACCCGCGCCGACGCCTCCGCAGAGCGCGAAGCCGAGGAACGCGAGAACGATGCTGTCCTGGGTGAGGCTGACGAAGCCGACCGCGGACAGCACCGCACCCGCGAGCATGGCGGCGCGCGCGGAGACCACGCCCTTCTCACGCAGCTTTCCTGCCGGGTAGGCGATCAACGCCTGGAAGAAGGCCCAGATGGACAGCAGCCAAAATGTCTCGGACATCGTCCAGCCGTGGGCTTCTCGGACGGCAGCTTGAGCGGCGCCGTACCCGTACTCGTAGACGCTGACTGCCATCATGGCGGCCCAGGGCAACCAGACCATCCAGGCCCGGGATCGGCCCAGCAACTGGTGGTCGGTCTCTCCGATGCGGTAGACGCGGTCGTTCGCGTCAGTGACCTCGCGATGACTTGCGAGTGTTGAGGACATGGTTCATTCTCTTTCTGACGATGGGTTCAGGCTCTCTCCTCGATGCCGTCTCGCGTTGGGTTTTCGCGGCGAACATCTGGGCGGTCCGTTCGCGCACCGCACGGGGGTGGGTCCCCGCACAGGCGGTCCGGCGCGCGCGCCAAAGACACGGCGCAGCGTCGCAACCGTCCTCGACCTCGCGATCGAAGGCTCGTGGCGACTCTCGGCGACCGTTGAAGAAGCACGACGTCTGCCGTGCCTGCTAACGGGTTCAACTCATGGGCATCGTGACCCTTCACTCTCGGGTTCCGTGGACGTGCAGGTGGCGCGGGCGGATGGCCCGCTCGGGACCTAGATGGCCCCGACGCTCTTGAACTGCTCGAGTTGATCTGGTGAGTAGCCGAGCTCCGCACAGATGGAGTCCGTGTGTTCCCCGAGCAACGGGGACCTGACGATCTCGACCGGGGAGTCCGAGAGCCGCAAAGGCGAGCCCACGGTCTTGTACTCACCCCGCTCGGGATGGTCGACGGTGACGATCGAGCCGAGCTCGGCGAGCGTCTCGTCTTCGATGAGCTCCTTGGTCCCGAGCACGGGCCCACACGGGACGCCGAGGGCGTTGAGTGCCGTCAGCGCTTGCCATTTGGTGAGTTCGGTCGACCAGTCCTCGATGAGCGCGAAGACCTTGTCCAACTTGTCGAGCCGGTCCTCGGGCCGCGCCCAGTCGGGATGGTCGGCCAGCTCCGGCCGTCCGATGAGAACCGCCAACGGCGCCCACACCTGGGGTTGGATGATGACGTAGATGTAGTCGTTGGGACCGCCGCCGCTGGTGCGGACGGCCCAGCCGGGCTGCCCGCCGCCGGAGGCGTTGCCTGATCGAGGGACCTCGTCGGAGAAGTGCTCGTTCGGGTACTCCGGAAGGGGGCCGTGCGCGAGCCGCTGTTGATCCCTCAGCTTCACCCGGCACAGGTTGAGGACGGCATCCTGCATCGCCACCTCCACGCGCTGACCCCGACCCGTGTTGGTGCGCTGGTAGAGCGCGGCCAGGATTCCGGTGACCAGATGAATGCCGGTGCCGGAGTCGCCGATCTGCGCCCCGGTGGCCGTCGGCGGCCCGTGCTCGAAACCCGTGGTGGCCATCGACCCACCCATGGCCTGGGCGATGACCTCGTAGGCCTTGAAGTCGAAGTACTTCCCGGGGCCGAACCCCTTGATGGAGGCATAGATCAACGCCGGGTTGATCTCGTGCAGACGCTCCCAGGGGAAGCCGAAGCGGTCGACGACGCCGGGTCCGTAGTTCTCCACCAGGATGTCCACGCGTGACACGAGGTCGACGAAGATCTGCTTGCCCTCGTCACTCTTCATGTTGACGGTGATGCTGCGCTTGTTGCAGTTGAGCATCGCGAAGTAGAGGCTGTCCGCGCCGGGAAGGTCGCGCAGCTGGCTCCGGGTGACGTCTCCGCCCTTGGGCGCCTCCAGCTTGATGACGTCGGCCCCCAACCACGCCAGGAGCTGCGTCGCCGACGGCCCGGACTGCACGTGGGTCATGTCCAGGACACGAACCCCCGACAACGCCTTGCCCGCGGACGACTCGGGCGCACGGGCCGGCCCGTCGGAGACGGTGGTGGTCTGATCCATGGTCGTCATCCCTTCCGCGCGGTGGGCGCGTGAGCGTGAAAGCACCTCGTGCATCCGGTAGGAGTCGGGCGGACGCGCCGTCGGCCACGATTGCATACCGTATGCGTTAGACCAAGAGTGTGTCCCACGTAACAACTTTCTGTCTATAACTTGGGCCGTTTTGCCTCCGCGGGCGGCTGGAGCACCCGTCGCATCCGTGCCCGCCGAGAAGGTCTCGACGCCGGCCCAAGACGGGGTTGCCGCCAGGTTTGGACCGGCGCGAGCTTCAATTACCGCCATTGGCAACGTGTTTCACGATATGAATCATGCGAGCTCATGGCCACTTTCAACCACCGGCGGACGGGCCACCCCTGATTACCAGGAAACTCCCAGGGCAACTCAAGGTTGCGCGAAGAATTGTATGTAGTATACCGTCCGCTGTGACCGTGGTCACTATCCCATTCTCGAGTGATTGGTGTTACACATGTACCTGTATGCAGTATTCAGCAAGCATCGAGCGTGGTCAGTGGTGATCCCGCCGAGTCGGCGGCCGGCCGACCCCACCACTGCCCCGTCATGGAGCCAGGGGGGTCGACCAGCATGACCACAGCTCAGCCGGCGTACCGCGAGGTCGTCGACGACAACGGCCGGGTGTACCGGGTTGGCGAGACCGACCGCGACATCCTGGGGCGGTCCAGGGTATGGATGGTCTGGCTGCCGTGGATCGCGATGATGGCCATCAGCTCGTCCGAGTACGCGTTCACCTCCGCGGAGGACACACTGGTCGGTGCGCACGGCTGGGAGAGCGGCCACATCTTCTGGCTGCTGGGACTGTGGGTCTTCTTCCAGGCAGCGGTCGCGTTCCCGGCAGGCAAGATGCGCGAGAGTGGCGCCCTGTCGGCCAAGGCCGGAATGATGATCGGCGCCTGCGGCTCACTACTGGGCTATCTGTCGCTGGCCTACTCGCCCACCGTCTGGATCGCCTATCTCGGCTTCGGCTTCTTCGGTGGCACCGGCGCCGGCGTGGTCTACGCGACCTGCGTCAACATGGTCGGCAAGTGGTACCCGGAACGCAAGGGCGGCAAGACGGGCTTCGTCAACGGCGGGTTCGCCTACGGTTCGGTGCCCTTCATCTTCTTGTTCACCAGCTACCTCGACGTCAGCAACTACACCTGGCTGCTGACCGTCATCGGGTTCTTCCTCGCCGGCCTGGTGGCGTTCACCGGCATGTTCTTCAAGGATCCGCCGAAGAACTGGTGGCCCGCACACGTCGACCCGCTGACGGCAAGCAATGACCCGCGGATCGCTCGCGCCTTGAAGAAGAACCCACCGGCCAAGAAGCAGTACACCCCAATGGAAGCCGTCAAGACCGGCATCCTGCCGCTGATGTGGTTCGTGCTGCTCTGCACCGCGGGCATCAACATCTTCGGCATCGCCATGCAGGTGCCGTTCGGCAAGGAGATGGGCTTCGCGGGCGGCATCGTGGCACTGGCGATGAGCCTCAAGGCCATCATCAACGGCACTGGCCGCGGTGTCATCGGCTGGATCTCCGACCGCTTCGGACGCCGTGAGACGCTCATCCTAGTCTGCGTCGTACTGGGTCTGTCGCAGTACGCGGTGTTCCTGTCCGGCTCCATCGGCAGCATGCCGCTGTTCCTGATGGCGTCCATGGTGTCCGGTTTCGGCGGCGGCGCGATCTTCCCGCTGTTCGCCGCGATGACCGCCGACTACTTCGGCGAGAACAACAACGCGAGCAACTACGGTCTGGTCTACAGCTCCAAGGTCATCTCCGGCCTGGTGGGCGCGGGCCTCGGTTCCGTGGTCGTCAGCAACTGGGGTTACGGCACCGCGTTCACGATCGCGGGCACGGTGGGCATCGTGTGTGCCTTCCTCTCGCTACTGCTGCGCCAGCCCCAGCTGAAGGGCTCCGAACGAACCACCACGCCGACCGATCGACCGGAGAGCAAGGACCGGGAAGCGACGGCGTCACTCGCGCTGGACTAGCGCCCGGGTGGGTTCCGGGTAGGAAACAGCGCCCCGGGCGCGGCAGAGACGTCAAGGACTCCGCCGCGCCCGGTTTGGCGTCTCGGGGCCGGGGAAATGGTGCCCGAAGGAACCCGGACGATATGTGGCGGCGGTCTCGTCGCCGGTTCTTTGCATACGAAAACCTGTAGTATCAGCACCGCCACGACGGTCAAGGAGTCCCCGCCATGTCACATCCGTTCCCCGCCAGCAAGCGCAAGAACTCCTCGCGACCCGCCGGCCTGAGCGACACCGCCGCGCCACGCGTATTGCGCCCGGCCCCCCTGCGCCAAGCCGTCTACGACGCCATCGTCGAGCTGATCGTGCAGGGCACCCTGGAGCGTGGCCGCCATCTCGTCGAGGCCGAGCTCGCCGAGTACCTCGGGGTCAGCCGGCAGCCGGTACGGGAGGCCCTGCAGCGACTTCAGGCAGACGGGTGGATCGAATTGCGGCCCGCACAGGGCGCATTCGTGCACATTCCCTCCGAAGAGGAGGTCGACCAACTACTCGCCGTGCGAACCGTCCTCGAGACCCACTCGGCGGCGCTGGCCGCCTCGCGGGCCACACCCGCCGACGTCAACCGGTTGTGGGAGTTGCAGCAGGACGGCTTGAATGCGTTGGCCGTCAACGACTCCGAGGGCCTCGTCGCAGCGAACGCAGCCCTGCACGCCGCGATCACGGCCCTCGCGGGCAACAAGGTGCTTGCCGAGCACATCGGTCTCGTCGAACGCAAGTGGCGCTGGTACTACCTGCCCATCGCCCAACCTCGTGGCCAGGACGCCTGGAGCGAACACGCCGAGTTGATCACCGCGATCGCCGCAGGTGACGTCAGCCGGGCCACCGACATCATGCACAGGCACACCGAGCGGACCCGCGAGACCTATCACGCCGAGCGGCTGGCCAAGGCCGAGCAGGACTGACCCCGGGGCTCACCCCGCCGACGACACCGCTGCCTCCGTGGCCATGCTGCCGAGGCGCTGCTCCCCGGAGTAGACGTTCATCGTCGAGCCGCGAAGGAACCCCACCAGCGTCAGACCCATCTCACGCGCGAGGTCGACCGCCAACGACGACGGTGCCGACACCGCCGCCAGCGCGGGAATGCCCGCCATCACTGCCTTTTGGACGAGCTCGAACGACGCTCGACCACTGACCATCAGCGTCATTCCCGACAACGGCAGGAGATCCTGGGCGGCCGCCCAGCCGATCACCTTGTCCACCGCGTTGTGGCGGCCCACGTCCTCGCGCACGCATGACAGCGCGCCGTTGGCGTCGAAGAGCCCTGCGGCGTGCAGGCCCCCCGTGCGGTCGAACACGCGCTGCGCGGCGCGCAGCTTGTCCGGCAGGGTGACGATGGTCGACGCGCGCAGCCGGACGGGGTCGGAGTGGACCGACCATCGACTGACCGTTCGCACGGCGTCCAGGCTGGCCTTCCCGCACACCCCGCACGAGGACGTCGTGTAGAAGTTGCGTTCGAGCGAAGCCTCGGGAGTGGGAACGGCGGCGTCGAGCAGCAGATCCACCACGTTGTAGGTGTTCGCGCCCCCGACGGTCGCGCCCGCGCAGTACCGGATCGACGTGACGTCCGCCGCGGAGGACACGACGCCTTCGCTGACCAGGAAGCCGCGGGCAAGGTCGAAGTCGTCACCGGGCGTTCGCATCGTCACCGTCAGGGGTCGGCCGTTCACGCGAATCTCCAGCGGCTCCTCGGCGGCGAGGCTGTCGGGCCGATGCGCGCCGACGCCGCCGTCGAGACGGAGCACCCGGTATCTGGTGGTGACGCGGCCCATGGAAGGTCCTCTCTCGACGTGTCGTCAGATCGTGTCCGCACATCCCTGGACACGTGACGCACGTCACGTTACTCTGACGGCATACTGTATGCAATTAGGAGTCTAGCCATGCTGGCAACCGAAAGCCCATCCCCCGTCGTCGAAGTCCGCGACCACCGCGGCCGCTCGTACCGCGTCGGTGAATGCCCCGAAGACCTGATCGGTTGCTCTCGCACGTGGATGCTGGCTTTCGCGTGGATTGCCATGGCGTGCATAGGCGTTCTGCAATACGGCTTCGGCGTCGCGTTGACCGCGCTGCACGTCACGGGAGGAGGAAATCTCACCGGCGCCCTCTGGGTGCTCGCGCTCTGGGTCGTCTTCCAGGCCGGCGCGGCCGCTCCCACCGCCGTCTTGAGCCACCGCTTCGCCCTCTCGCCGTCGCGCGCCGTTCCGGCCGGCGCGGCGCTGTGCGCAGCCGGCCCGCTCACCGTTGCCCTGACCGACGACTTCATGCTCGCCGTACTCGGCTACTCGGTGCTGTCGGGCATCGGCGCGGGCGTCGTGTACGCCACCTGCACCGCCACCGTCGCCAAGTGGTACCCGGAGAAGCGGGCCGCCAGGGTAGGCCTGGTGACCGGTGCGATCGGTTGTGGCGCAGTACCGTTCATCGCACTGTTCGCCACCATCCTGACTCCCGACAACCGCACGGCGGTGTTCCTCGCGGTAGGCGTCGTGATGCTCGTGGTGGTCGCCCAGGCTGGCGCCCTGCTGCAGAACCCGCCAGAAGGTTGGTGGCCGCAACACATCGACCCGAGACAGTGGGCGATCGACAAGACCCTCAACCGCAGCCTGAGCAACAACGTCACGCCGATCCGCCAGTACTCCCCCTCCGAAGCCGTCCGCACGCCCGCCTTCCTGGTGATGTACCTGATCATGGTCGTCGCCGCGGCCGCGTCCCTGCTGACCGTGGTCTACGTCCCCATTCTCGCCATCCACCAAGGGTTTTCGCTGGCGCTCGCCGCCGTCGCCGTCGGACTGCTCGCCGTCGTCAACGGCACCGGCCGCAGCATTGCCGGCCGGTTGTCGGACCGGCTGGGCCGGCGTCAGACCCTCACCGCGGCACTCCTCGTCCAGGGGTGCGCGCAATTGGGCCTCGTCTACTCCGCGTCGGGCGCCCTACCCGTGGCCTTCGCCGGGTTCGCGGCACTGAGCGGCCTTGCCGGCGGCGCCTTCTATCCACTGATCGCCAGCCTCGTCGCCGACTACTTCGGTGAGCCGAGTGCGGCCCGCAACTTCGGCGCCGTCTACAGCGCGAAGCTCTTCGGCGGTCTCGTCGGCATCGGACTGCCCGCCCTAGTGGTCGCATCGCAGCACCTGCCGCTGGCGTTCCTCGTCGCGAGCGCGGTCAGCGTGATGGCCGCCGTGTTGACGCGCCTCCTGCACCGACCCGGCCTGCCGGTCGTCGGCCTGCCCCGCTGATCTGTCCAAACCCCTTGAAGGAGAACACGTGAACGCCACGACCACCGTCGAAGAACTGCACCGACTGATCGACGAGACCCTTCGCTGCGTATCCGCATTGCAGTCGACGCACGGGCACACGACGGCCTTGCGTCGCGTGGCCGTCGACGCCCAGCAGATTCGCAACGGCATCGAGCGGCTCGAGATCGACCTCGACGACCTGCACGAGCACACCGCGTCGCGTACGGTCCCCGCGCCGCCGATGGTGCAGATCGCCGACGACGTGTACGACGCCGACTTCTGGCGCGGCGTCGACCACGAAGGCGTCGGCGCCCAGAGCCTGGCCTGCGTACCCGTGGTGTCCCGGCGGCGCTGACCGTCGTCGGCACCCATCGAGGCCCCCGGCGCACATGCGCCGGGGGCCTCGTCCGTGTCGAGGGGTCGCTCAACCCAGCCGTGCCACCGCATCCACGACGACCGTGCTGACCGAGGCCGCGTCGGCCTCGACTCGCTCCCGCAGACGGACCGTCATCCGAGGGTCCCAGAACCGTTCGATGTGACCGGCGAGCGCAGTGGCCGCCTCGTCGTCGGACAGGTACGACAGGTTGGCGAGGATGTCGTTGACCAACCGAATCTCGGTGAACTCCGAACCTGACATCACGTCACCCTCAATCCGCGAGTTCTGCTGCGGCAGTGCTCCAGTCGGCAGCAGCGACCGAGTCGGCGCCCATTCCCGAGCGCGCGAGGGCGACTTGGACGGCCGTCACCTTGTACTCCGGGCAGTTGGTCGCCCAGTCGGAGTTCTCGGTGGTGAGCACGTTCGTTCCCGAGATCGGGTGATGGAAGGTGGTGTAGACCACCCCGGTCGGCATCCGCTCGGAGAGCTTGGCGTGCAGGGCCGTCTCCCCCACGCGACTGGTCAGGGTCACGCGGGCGCCGTCGAGAATCCCCCGCACCTCGGCGTCGTGGGGATGGATCTCCAAGACGTCCTCGCCGTGCCAGGCCACGTTGGCCGTGCGGCGGGTCTGGGCTCCGACGTTGTACTGACTCAGGATTCGGCCCGTGGTGAGCACCAGCGGGTACTTCCGGGTGCTGCGCTCGCTGGTCGGCACGAACGGCGTGGGCACGAACCGCCCCAGGCCCCTCGTGAAGGAGTCGGCGTGCATGATCGGCGTGCCCCAGGGCGCCTCGTCGTCGCACGGCCACTGGATGCTGCCGACCCGGTCCAGTTTGTCGAACGAGACGCCGGCGAACGTCGGTGTCACCGCCGCGATCTCGTCCATGATCTGCGAGGGATGGTCATAGTGCATGGGATAGCCCATCGCCGTGGCGATTTCACACACGATGGCCCACTCGTGCTTGCCGCTCTTGGGCTTCATCACCGACCGGACGCGATTGATGCGCCGCTCGGCGTTGGTGAACGTGCCGTCCTTCTCCAGGAACGACGCTCCCGGCAGGAACACGTGGGCGAACTTGGAGGTCTCGTTGAGGAACAGGTCCTGGACGACGACGAGGTCCATGGCCTCCAGGGCTGCGGACACGTGATGGAAGTTCGGGTCGGACTGGGCGATGTCCTCACCGTGGACGAACAGTGCGCGGAACGTTCCCTCCAGCGCCGAGTCGAACATGTTGGGAATCCGCAGACCGGGTTCGGACTGCAGCGTCGTCCCCCACAGGTCCTCGAAGATCTTGCGAGCGGAATCGTCGGACACGTGCCGGTACCCGGTGAGTTCGTGTGGGAACGAACCCATGTCGCAGGAACCCTGAACGTTGTTCTGGCCGCGCAGGGGGTTCACGCCGACGCCGTCGCGGCCGATGTTGCCGCACGCCATGGCGAGGTTCGCCATTCCCATCACCATCGTGGAGCCCTGGCTGTGCTCGGTGACGCCGAGACCGTAGTAGATCGCGCCGTTGCCGCCGGTCGCGTACAGCCTCGCGGCGGCGCGCACGTCGGCGGCGGGCACGCCGGTCAGAGCCTCGACGGCCTCCGGGCTGTGCTCCTCGCCCGCGATGAATCGCGCCCACTCGTCGAAGCCCTCGCACCGCGCCGCGACGAACTCCTCGTCGACCAGACCCTCGGTGACCACCACGTGCGACATCGCGTTCACCAGCGCCACGTTGGTGCCCGGCTGCAACTGCAAGTGATGCTCGGCGGCGATGTGCGGTGAGCGCACCAGGTCGATGCGCCGCGGGTCGGCGACGATCAGGCGGGCGCCTTGGCGCAGCCGCTGCTTCATGCGGGAGGCGAACACCGGGTGCCCGTCGGTGGGGTTGGCACCGATGACCATGATGACGTCGGCGCTGGCGACCGACTTGAAGTCCTGCGTGCCAGCCGATTCCCCGAAGGTCTGCTTGAGGCCGTATCCGGTCGGCGAGTGACAGACCCGCGCGCACGTGTCGACGTTGTTGTTGCCGAACGCCGCGCGCACCATCTTCTGCACGACGTAGACCTCTTCGTTCGTGCAGCGCGACGACGTGATCGCGCCGATCGACCCGGCCCCGTGCTTCTGGCGCACCTCGAGCAACCCGCGCGCGACGGCGTCGACGGCCTCGTCCCACTCCACTTCCCGCCAGGGATCGGTGATCTTCTCCCGCAGCATGGGCTTGAGGGCACGGTCGGGGTGGCTGGCGTATCCGAAGGCGAACCGCCCCTTGACGCACGAGTGCCCGTCGTTGGCGCCGCCGTCCTTCAGCGGGACCATCCTGACGACCTCGTCACCGCGCAGTTCGGCCTTGAAGGAACAGCCGACACCGCAGTAGGCGCACGTGGTCGTCACCGAGCGAGTCGGGACGCCCAGTTCGACCACCGACTTCTCCTGCAGTGTCGACGTCGGACACGCTTGCACGCAGGCGCCGCACGACACGCATTCGGAGTCCATGAACGACTCGCCCGCGCCGGGTGAGACCTTGGACTCGAACCCGCGGCCCTCGATGGTCAGCGCGAACGTGCCCTGGATCTCCCCGCAGGCGCGAACGCATCGGGAGCAGGCGATGCACTTGGACGGATCGAAGTCGAAGTACGGGTTGCTGTGGTCCTTTTCGGCGGCGCCGTGATTCGCGCCGTCCTGTCCGTAACGCACCTGACGCAGGCCCACGACGCCTGCCATGTCCTGCAGCTCGCAGTCCCCGTTGGCCGGGCAGGTGAGGCAGTCCAGCGGGTGATCGGAGATGTAGAGCTCCATGACGCTTTCGCGCAGCTTCGCCACCTTCGGGGTCTGCGTGTGCACGACCATGCCGTCGGCCACCGGGGTGGTGCACGAAGCCGGTGTGCCCCGTCGGCCGTCGATCTCGACCAGGCAGAGCCGGCAGGAGCCGAACGCGTCGAGGGAATCGGTCGCGCACAGCTTGGGGACGTCCACGCCTGCGAGCGCGGCCGCCCGCATCACCGAGGTTCCCTCGGGTACCTGCACCCGAAGACCGTCGACCTCCACGTCGACGGTCGCGGGACCGTCGACTGCCGGTGTGCCAAGGTCTCGTTCGGTGGTCGAGCTCATGCCGTCTCCTGCCGTGGGGCCGTGGTCAGCGGAAGTGGTCGCCGAGGACGAATCCTCGGCTCGAGGAAGTCGCCGCCGAAGTGCGCAAGCGCACTTCGCACCGGCAGTGGGGTGAGACCGCCCATGGCGCACAGGGATCCGTCGGTCATCACCTCGCAGAGGTCTTCGAGCAGCGCCATGTTCTCGTCGGGGTTCTCGCCGGCGACGATGCGGTCGATCACCTCGACCCCGCGCGTCGAGCCGATCCGGCACGGAGTGCACTTACCGCACGACTCGGCGGCGCAGAACTCCATCGCGAACCGTGCCTGGGCCGCCATGTCGACGGTGTCGTCGAAGACGACCACTCCGCCGTGACCCACCATGGCGCCGGCGGCCTGGAACTCTTCGTAGTCCATGCGAAGACCGAAGTCGGAAGGCGGAACGTAGGCGCCCAGCGGGCCGCCGACCTGGACGGCGCGTACGGGCCGCCCCGAGCGCGTGCCACCGCCGTACTGCTCGACCAGTTCACCGAGAGTGACGCCGAAGGCGCGCTCGACCACACCGCCCCGACGGATGTTGCCGCCCAGCTGGAAGACCTGCGTGCCCCGGGACCGCTCCACACCCAAACTTTGGAAGGCCGCGGCCCCGTCGGCCATGATGGCGGGCACGCTGGTCAACGTGAGCACGTTGTTGACCAGTGTCGGCTTGCCGAACAACCCCTCGACGGCGGGGATCGGCGGCTTCGCGCGGACCTCGCCGCGCTTGCCCTCCAGGCTCTCCAGCATCGAGGTCTCCTCACCACAGATGTAGGCGCCGCCGCCCACGCGCACCTGCAGCGAGAAGTTCAGGGAGGAGCCGAGAATGCCGTCACCGAGCCAGCCGTGCCAGCTGGCGATCTCGATCGCCGTGCGCATCGTGGCCACCGCGGCCGGATACTCCGACCGGATGTAGACGAAGCCCTCCGTCGCGCCGACCGCGTGGGCCGCGATGGCCATGCCCTCGATGAGCAGGAACGGATCGCCCTCCATCACCATGCGGTCGGCGAATGTGCCGCTGTCGCCCTCGTCGGCGTTGCAGCACGCGAATTTTAGCGCGTCGTCACAGCCGAGGACGGTCTTCCACTTGATGCCCGCCGGGAAGCCGGCGCCGCCGCGACCGCGCAGGCCCGAGGCGGTCACCTCCTCGACGACGTCGTCGGGGGTCATCTCCAGCGCCCGACGCAGACCGCGAAGGCCGCCGTGGGCCAGGTAGTCCTCGGCGGAGAGCGGGTCGACGACACCGACGCGGGCGAAGGTGAGTCTGTCCTGACTGGTCAGCCACGGCAGTTCGTCGACGACTCCGACGCGCAGGGGATGCTCTGCACCGCTGAACAACCCGGCGTCGACCAGCTCGTCGACGTCGTCGGCCTCGACCGGACCGTAACCGATCCGCCCCTCGGGGGTGACCACCTCGACCAGCGGCTCCAGCCACAGCATGCCACGGGTTCCGTTGCGCACCAGATGAACCGGCTGCCCGATCCGCGCGCCCGCCCTCAGCACGGCCTCGGCGACGTCGTCGGCGCCGACCGATCGGGCCGCGGAGTCGCCGGGCACGTACACCGTCACCGACGGCGTCACCGGGCTCACGAGGCCACCGCCGAGTCGATCAGCCGGGTCAGCTTCGCGGGATCGACGCGGCCATGCAGCCGGGCGCCGACCTGCACCGTGGGGCCCAGCGCGCAGTTGCCAAGGCAGAACACCTGTTCCACCGTCATGGCTCCGTCGTCAAGCGTGTCGCCCAGTTCCATGCCGTAGCGGTCACGCACGTGGTCGACCAGTTGGGTGCTGCCGACGGACTGGCAGGCCTCTGCGCGGCAGATCTTGACCGTCGTGCGCCCGGCGGGTTCGGAGCGGAAGTCGTGGTAGAAGCTGACGACGCCGTGCACGTCGGCTCTGGAGAGATTCAGCCGTTCCGCGAGCACCGGAATCGCCTCGCGAGGAACGTATCCCAGCGCCTCCTGGATGGCGTGCAGGATGGGCAGCAGGGCGCCGCGCTGGCCCTCGAGGGCTGCGACGGTGTCGGTGACCACCTCGGCGACGGTGCGGCCGGGCTGCGGTTCGGTCGTGGTCATGCGGGCTCCCAAGCGTCTGAGGTGGGGAAACGGGATTGCCGCCCCCAGGTCGGGGGCGGCAATCCGGCGTTCCTAGACGACGATCTTCTTGCGGTGGAACTCCTCGATCGTGTCGGCGTCGTAGCCCAACTGGGTCAGGACCTCGTCGGTGTGCTCACCGAGCAGTGGTGCACCCACGATCTCGGGCTTGAACGACGAGAACTTGATCGGGCTGCCGACGGTGAGGAAGGTGCCGCGGCCCTTCTGGTCCACCTCGACGATGCTGCCCGCGGTGCGCAGGGTCTGGTCGTTGGCGAGGTCCTTCATGGACATGACCGGGGCACACGGCACCTCCCACTTGCGAAGCACGTCGACGGCCTCCCACTTGGTCTTGTCGGCCAGCCACTTCTCGATCTCGCCGAAGATCTCGAAGATCTTGTCCTGGCGGGCGCGGGCGGTGCTGTAGCCGGGATCCTCGACCCATTCCGGGTGTCCGATGGCCTCGGCGGTGCGCTTCCAGTTCTGCTCTTGAATGGTGAAGTAGATGTAGGCGTTGGGATCGGTCTCCCAGCCCTTGCACTTGACCACCCAGCCGGGCTGACCGCCACCGCCGGCGTTGCCACCGCGGGGCACGGCGTCACTGAACTCGCCGTTGGGGTACTGCGGGTACTCCTCCAAATAGCCAACGGCTTCCAGGCGCTGCTGGTCGCGTAGCTTGACGCGGCAGAGGTTGAGCACGGCGTCCTGCATCGAGGCCGACACCTTCTGGCCCTTGCCGGTCTTGTTGCGCTGGATGATCGCGGTCAGGATGCCGATCAGCAGGTGCATGCCGGTGTTGCTGTCACCGAGCGCAGCGCCGCTGACGGTCGGCGGCCCGTCCCAGAAGCCGGTGGTCGACGCGGCGCCGCCTGCGCACTGCGCGACGTTCTCGTAGACCTTGAGGTCGGTGTAGGAGGAGTCGTCGTTGAAGCCCTTGACCGAGCCGAAGATCAGCCGCGGGTTCCACTCCTGAATCTTGTCCCACGACAGCCCCATCCGGTCCATGGCGCCCGGCGCGAAGTTCTCCACCAGCACGTCGGCCTCGCGGATCAACTTCTCCATCACGCCAAGGCCCTCGGGCGACTTGGTGTCGATGGCCAGCGAACGCTTGTTGCTGTTGAGCATCGTGAAGTAGAGGGCGTCGACGTCGGGAATGTCGCGCAACTGGTTTCGCGTGACGTCACCTCCACCGGGTCGCTCCACCTTCAGCACGTCGGCGCCGAACCAGGCCAGCATCTGGGTGCAGGCCGGGCCGGCCTGCACGCCGGTGAAGTCGATTACCTTGATCCCTGCCAGGGGTAGTTCAGTCATGAGATGGTTCCTTTCATCGTGGTGTCCTCGGTCGTGCGTTCGTGGTGGTGCGCGTCGATCACTTGCCGCTGATGCCCTTGGGGTTCAGGTGCGCGATGTTGCCGCTCTCGGTGCCGTCGGAGGGGTCGATGACACAGTCGATGAGGGCGGGTCGGCCCGAGGCGAGGGCCTCGCGCAGCGCGGTCGCGACCTCGTCGGGTGTCGTGGCGTGATATCCCTTGCCGCCGAACGCCTTGATCATGTATTCGTGCTGAGCCCGCAGCGCCGTCGGCGCGGGGTCTGCCGTGGACGACGGGTCGTCGCCGCGGTAGACGCCGCCGTTGTTGAGGATGACCGTCACGATCGGCAGGTTGTAGCGGCAGATCACCTCGAGTTCCATGCCGCTGAAGCCGAAGGCGCTGTCCCCTTCGATGGCGACGACCGGTTGACCGCTCTCGACCGCGGCGGCGATGGCGTATCCCATGCCGATGCCCATGACGCCCCACGTTCCGCTGTCGAGCCGGTGGCGCGGCACCTGCATGCCGATGGTGTTGCGCGCCAGGTCGAGTGCGTTCGCGCCTTCGTTGACGACGTACACGTGCGGGTTGTCGGCCAGCACGTCGCGGATCGACTGCAGAGCACCGAGGAACTTCATCGGCTGCGCGGTGAGCGCGGCTTCGAGGCGGCCGGCCATCTTGGCGACGTTCGACGCCGACTTGGCGGACAGCTCCTCGCGCCAGCCTGGTGCCACGCTGATCTGCCCGGACGTGGTGCGCTCGACCAGCATGTCCACCACCGAGGCGATGTCACCGACCAGTGGTACGGCGATGGGCTGGTTGCTGTCCATTTCCGCGGACGAGATGTCGACCTGGATGAACTTGGCATCGGGGTTCCACTGCGGCGCATCACCGTGTCCCAGAAGCCAATTCAGTCGAGCACCGAGCAGCAGCACCACGTCGGCCCGCTTCAACGCCACCGACCGGGCGGTCGCCGCGGACTGCGGGTGGTCGTCGGGCAGCAGGCCCTTGGCCATCGACATCGGCACGTACGGAATACCGGTGCTCTCGACGAACTCGCGAATCCTGGCGTCGGCTTGGGCGTATGCGGCGCCCTTTCCGAGCACGATCAGCGGCCGCTCGGCGCCGGCGAGCAGGGAGATGGCCGCGTCGACGGCGTCGGCGCCGGGCAGTTGCTTGGGCGCGAGGTCGACGACCTTCCACAGGGTCTTCGCCGCCTCTTGGGCGTCGAGCACCTCGCCGAGGACGGCGGCGGGGATGTCCAGGTAGACCCCGCCGGGCCGGCCGGAGGCGGCCGTACGCAAGGCACGGGCGATGCCGCGGCCGATGTCCTCGGCGCGCGACACCCGGAAGGCCGCCTTCGCGAAGAGCCGCGCCGCGGCGAGCTGGTCCATCTCCTCGTAGTCCCCGCGCTGCAGGTCCACCAGGTGACGCTCACTGGATCCGGAGATCTGCACCATCGGGAAGCAGTTGGTGGTGGCGTTGGCGAGTCCGACGAGGCCGTTGAGGAAGCCGGGCGCCGAGACGGTCAGGCAGATGCCGGGCTTCTGGGTGAGGAAGCCGGCCGCGGACGCCGCATGCGCCGCGTCGCTCTCGTGCCGAAAGCCGATGTAGCGCAGACCCGATGACTGGGCCAGCCGGGCCAGGTCGGTGATCGGGATGCCGACGACGCCGTAGATGGTGTGTACGTCGTTGAGCTTGAGAGCGTCGACGACCAAGTGAATGCCGTCGGTGAGTGCGACGGGCTCGTCGGTACTCGCTACCTCCGCGTCTCGCATGGGAGCGAGGGTCATGATGTGGACCTTCCTGGCGATGGATGTCTTCCGTTACGTGTCAATACCTTTCACCGCATCGGCGCCGGCGTCCAAGACTTGGCGTCTACCGGTCGATAAACGGCACTTATCACGACGGGCGCGGTCGAACGCGAGGTCCGTGACACGATTTCAGGGTCGGCTCAGCCCGGCGGCGAGTTCGCGACGCTCGAGATCGAAGGTCTCGTCGAGCCGCGCGCCGGCGATGACGTTGAGGAAGGCCCTGGCCGCCGGCGAGCTCGACCCGGCGTGGATGGCAATCGAGATGTGGGCGGTGGCCTCGGGGTCGACGAGTCGCACGGCCCGCGCCGCCCCGGTCGCGGGGATGGCACGCAACCACGTGTGGGGCACCACGCTCGCCCAGGCGCCGGTGGCGACGTGGGCGTAGAGGGAGGCGACCGAGTCGGTCTCGACCTGCGGCGCGGCGACGACGCCGTTGGCGGCGAAGGCCTTGTCGATGAATTGCCGAAATCTCATGTGCGGCATCAGAAGTGCCAGCGGCAGCTGAGCCGCCTCGGACCACGTGATGGTGTCGTGTTGCGGCGCCAGGTGGTCACCGGACACCAGGAGCACGTACCGCTCCTGATACAGCGGCACCACCTCGAGGCCCGAGCGGTCGTCGGGACCGAAGTGGGCGATGGCGGCGTCGAGTTCGAAGTCCCGCAGCTGACGCAGCAGATCGGTCGAGGACAGCCGCGAACAGATGGTCACCTTGGCCATGGGGTGCAGGCCACAGAACGTGGCCACCGGCTGCGCCGTCGTCGTCGACACGGTGGGACCGGTGCCAAGGCGCAGCGTGCCGGAGATGCCGGTGCGCATCGCCGCCGCCTCGGCCTTGAGGCCGTCGTGCTCGGCGAGCAGCCGCTTGGCCCAGACCACGAGCCGCTCGCCCTCCAGCGTCAGGCCCTCGAAGTTCTGCCCGCGGTGGATGAGGGTGACGTTCAGTTCGCGTTCGAGCTTGGCGATCGCCGTGGACAGCGCCGGTTGGGAGACGTAGCACGCCTCGGCCGCCCTGGCGAAGTGTCGCTCTCGGGCCACCGTGACGAAGTACTCCAGTTGGCGCAACAGCACTGGCGCTCCCATCGATGGGTCTCACGTCTCTAGAATGTGTATGCAGTATGCGTTATTCTGTAGCCCAATGCAATGGTGCACGAAAAGCGATGAAGGGGTACGCCGTGAGCGAGAACAGCAGCACCGTCGACCAGGTCTGGCTCGCACGAGAAATCGTCGCGCAATCCCCCGAGGCCATCGTGGTCACCGACCCGCACGGGCTGATCACCCTGTGGAATGCCGGCGCCGTCAACATGTTTGGGTTCTCCGTCGAGGAGGCGCTGGGCGCCAGCCTCGACCTGATCATCCCGGTGAAGCTCCGCGACCGGCACTGGCGGGGCTACCAGCACACCATGGACACCGGTGTCACCAAGTACGGCGACTCGCTACTTGCGGTGCCGGCCCTGCACCGCGACGGTCACCAGCTCTCCATCGAATTCAGCGTCGCGCTCTTGCGTGACGACGCGGGCACCGTCGTCGGCATCTCGGCCGTGATGCGCGAGGTCACCGAGCGACGGGCCGAGGAGAAGGCGCTGCGCGCCAGACTCGCCGAGGCCGAGCGGACGGTGACCGAGTTGCGCGCCACCGTCGCCTACCTGAGCGACCGCGTCCCCCCATTCCCGACGATGTCCGTGCAGGGCTGGTCCGAGCAGCCCTGCACGGCAACGTCATTCAACGCGTAGCACGCGCACCGAGTCGGTGTAGCCGGCCACGCCGTTACGACTGCCGGAGACCACCACGACGACGTCGCCGGGGTGGCACGCGCCCATGGCGATGAGTGCCCGACTGACCTCGCCGGGCATCGACTCCGCCGCAGCCGCCGGGGCCAGCACCGCCGAGGTGATACCCCAGGAG
The DNA here is from genome assembly GCF_025823185.1 of Mycobacterium yunnanensis. Classification (GTDB taxonomy): domain Bacteria; phylum Actinomycetota; class Actinomycetes; order Mycobacteriales; family Mycobacteriaceae; genus Mycobacterium; species Mycobacterium yunnanensis. The sequence continues at coordinate 1,057,496 of NZ_JACKVK010000008.1, read as the reverse complement.
AACGCCATCCTGGTCCGCACCTCGTCGTCGTGGGCGAACGCCAGCAGCGGAAGCGGTGATCGCTGCCTCGCCAGGCGCAGGGCGGTGTCGCCGGTCCGCGTGAAGCAGCACAGCGCGGCCGCGCCGAGGCGACGACCGACCTCGCACGCCGCCACGGCGATGGCGTCGCCGAACACCGGGTCCCCGGTGGCCTCTAACGGACTCTCGGCGACCTCACCGCGACCGGCAGCGCTCTCGGCGGCCTCGACGATGCGTCCCATCGTCGCCACCGCATGCGCGGGATGGACACCGACACTGGTCTCGGCCGAGAGCATCACCGCATCCGCCCCGTCGAATACGGCATTGGCGACGTCGGAGACCTCCGCGCGGGTGGGGCGGCGGTCGGAGATCATCGAGTCGAGCATCTGGGTCGCGACGATCACCGGCTTGGCCGCCTGGCGACACAGAGTGATCGCCCGCCGCTGCACCAGCGGGATCTGCTCCAGTGGCATCTCGACCCCGAGATCGCCCCTGGCGACCATCAATCCGTCGAACGCCTCGACGATCCCGGCCAGGTCCGACACCGCTTCGGGCTTCTCCAGCTTGGCGATGACCGGCACCCGGCGACCGACCTCGTCCATGATGGCGTGGGCGAGCTTGACTTCCTCGGGTGCCCGCACGAACGACATCGCCACCATGTCCGCGCCGAGCTCGATCGCGAACACGAGATCCTCGACGTCCTTGTCCGACAACGGCGGAACGCTGACGTCGACGCCGGGCAGCGAGATGCCCTTGTGGTCGCTGACCGGGCCGCCGTCGAGCACCTCGCAGGAGATGTCGGGCCCGTCGACGTCGACGACGAGCAGATCCACCTTGCCGTCGTCGACGAGCAGGCGGTCACCGGTCCGCACGTCGCCGGCAAGTCCGGCGTACGTCGTCGACACCCGGTCGTGGTCACCGGGGCAGGGGTCGGTGGTGATGACCACGCGCTCCCCCGTCGCCCAGGTCACCGGCCCGTCGGCGAAGGAGCCGAGCCTGATCTTGGGCCCCTGCAGGTCGGCGAGTATGCCGACCACGCGCCCGCGGGCGGTCGCAATCTCGCGGACCATCTCGTAGAGCGCCGAGTGCTCGTCGCGGGTGCCGTGGCTGAAGTTGAGTCGGGCCACGTCCATTCCCGCGTCGACGAGCTCCGTCAGCACCTCGTGGGTGGCGGTGGCCGGCCCCAGTGTGCAGACGATCTTTGCGCGACGGTTGGTCATCTTCTGCTCCTTCACTGCAGGACCGGCTGACTCGCCAGTTCCGGGGTGTTCTCGATCAGGGGTGTGCCCGGCACGCAGGTGCGCGCCAGCAGGTCGGTGGCGGCGTGGATCGTGCGCAGCGTCGGTGCGGCCGCGCCCGTCAGGTCGGCCATCTCGACGACCGCGGTGACGATGGCGTCGAGTTCCAGCGACTTGCCCGCCTCGAGGTCTTGCAGCATCGAGGTCTTGTGGTGGCCGACGTTCTCGGCGCCACGCAGTCGCTTCTCGATCGAGATGTCGGGCGTGGCACCCACTCTCGCGGCGATGTCGAGCGTCTCCTCCATGAGCTGGACCACGATCTGCCGGGTGCGGGGGTTCTGGCAGATTTCGACCATCGTCGCCCTGGTCAGCGCGCTCAACGGATTGAACGCGACGTTGCCCATCAGCTTGATCCAGATGTCGCTGCGCAGGTCCGCCTCGACGGGGGCCTTGAGGCCGCCGGCGACCATGGCGTCGCTGAGCGCCTGGCACCGTGCCGAGATCTCGCCCGACGGCTCACCGATGGAGAACCTGGTGCCCTCCAAGTGTCGGATCACGCCGGGCGCCTCGATGGTGGTGGCGGGGTACACCACGCAACCGATCGCCCGTTCCGGAGCGAACACCGCGGTGGTGGCACCGTCGGGGTCGACGGCCTCGACGCGGCGTCCCTTGTAGGGGCCCTCCAGTTCGTGGAAGTACCACCAGGGAATGCCGTTCTGTGCCGCCAGTACCGCGGTGTGTTCACCGAGAAGGGGATTGACCAGGGGGCCGCTGGACGGGTAGCCGTGGGCCTTGAGGCCCAGGAACACGTAGTCCACCGGTCCGATCTCGCGAGGATCGTCGGTCGCGTGCGGGTAGGCCACGAAGTCGCCGCGGTCGCTGAGGACCCGGACGCCGTTGGTGCGCATGGCCTGAAGGTGCGCGTTGCGCGCGATCAGGTGGACTTCGGCACCGCCACGTTGCATGGCGGCGCCCCAATAGGCACCAATGGCTCCGGCGCCGACGACTGCAATCTTCACGGGGCTCCTCAGATCGTATGGTGTATGCACATATCGCCGCCCGCAACGTGAACCCCACGCTCGCGACGATCCCGCACTCGTACCGAGTAATACTTGCATACAATATGCAGTTGGCCTAGCCTGTTTTTCACCCGGCTCGTCGAGCCGTCGACGTCGCCGTCCGCCGCGTGCAGCGACAGGTCCCACCGTCCAGCAAGAGGAGGATCATGACGCTGATTGGAGTCCCGCGGGAAACGGCCGCCGGTGAGCGCCGTGTCGCGCTGGTGCCAAAGGTGGTCGAACGGCTCTGCGCCGACGGCCTCGAGGTGGTCGTGGAGAGCGGCGCCGGGGCAGGCGCCTTGATCGACGACGAACACTACCTGGCGGCCGGTGCCAGCATCGGCGACGCATGGCCCGCCGACGTCGTGGTGAAGGTGAACCCACCGAACGCCGACGAGATCACCAGGCTCAAGCCCGGTTCGGTGCTGATCGGCTTCCTCGCCCCACGAACCCGGCCCGATCTCGCCGACGCGCTGCGACTGGCTGACGTCACCGCCTTTGCGCTGGAAGCGATTCCGCGGATCTCCCGCGCCCAGACGATGGATGCGTTGTCCTCCCAAGGCAACGTGGCCGGTTACAAGGCGGTGGTACTCGCAGCGTCGGAGTCGACGCGGTTCTTCCCGATGCTGACGACCGCGGCAGGTACGGTCAAGCCGACCAGCGCGCTGATCCTCGGTGTCGGCGTGGCCGGGTTACAGGCGTTGGCGACCGCCAAGCGTCTCGGCGCCAAGACCACCGGTTACGACGTGCGCCCCGAGGTCGCCGACCAGGTTCGCTCGGTCGGCGCGCAGTGGCTCGACCTCGGCATCGACGCGGCAGGCGAGGGCGGCTACGCCCGCGAGCTGACCGAAGACGAACGCGCCCAACAACAATCGGCACTGGAACGGGCGATCACCAAGTTCGACGTCGTGATCACCACCGCGCTGGTGCCCGGCAGGCCCGCTCCGCGCCTCGTCACCGCAGCCGCGGTGGAGGGCATGAGGCCCGGCAGCGTCGTGGTGGACCTCGCCGGCGAGACGGGCGGCAACTGCGAGCTGACCGAACCCGGGCAGACGGTGGTGCGGCACGGGGTGACGATCGCCTCGCCGCTGAACCTGCCCGCCACCATGCCCGAACACGCCAGCGAGTTGTACGCCAAGAACGTCACGTCGCTGCTCGACCTCTTGATCACCGACGGCGCGCTCGCGCCGGACTTCGACGACGAGGTCATCGCGGCCTCCTGCATCACCCGGGAGGTGTCGTAACCATGTACGACCAACTATTGGCCAACCTCGCGATCCTGGTGCTCGCCGGGTTCGTCGGCTTCGCCGTCATCTCCAAGGTGCCCAACACCTTGCACACCCCGCTGATGTCGGGCACCAACGCCATTCACGGCATCGTGGTGCTCGGCGCGCTGATCGTGCTGGGCGAACTGCCCGCCGACGCGGGCTGGGGAGTCCGGCTCATCGCCTTCGTCGCCCTGGTCTTCGGCACCCTCAACGTGATCGGCGGCTTCCTCGTCACCGATCGGATGTTGAGCATGTTCAAGAGTCGCAAGCCCGAGGCGCAGAAGGCGGGGGTCGAGCCGTGAACTACCTCGTCAACTCGCTCTACATCGTCGCCTTCGCCCTCTTCATCCTCGGACTGTCCGGGCTGACCGGGCCCAAGACCGCCGTGCGCGGCAACCTCATCGCCGCCGTCGGCATGGGACTGGCCGTCGTCGCGACGTTGATCAAGGTGCGCGACACCGCGTCGATCAACTGGGTCCTCATCGCCGCAGGCTTGGTCATCGGGGTGGTACTCGGCGTCCCGCCTGCCAAGAAGACCAAGATGACCGCGATGCCGCAGCTCGTCGCGCTGTTCAACGGCGTCGGGGGCGGCACCGTCGCCCTCATCGCCTGGGCGGAGTTCATCGAGACCGACGGATTCGGCCACTTCGCCCCCGACCAGTCCCCCACCGTCGCCCTGGTTATCGGCTCGCTGTTCGCCGCTGTCATCGGCTCGGTGTCGTTCTGGGGCTCGCTCGTCGCATTCCTCAAGCTGCAGGAGTCGATCCCGAAGCACGTGGAAAGAGCACTCGTTCGCTCCGCCAGGCTGTTTCAAGCCTCCAACGTGGTGCTGTTGATCGGCGCCGTGGCCGCGGCGGTCTACATCGGCGTGCACGCCGGCGAGGGCAGCCCCGGGTGGACGATCGTCGTCGTGCTGGTGCTGGCCGGGATCATGGGCCTGTTCGTGGTGTTCCCCATCGGTGGCGCCGACATGCCGGTGGTCATCTCGCTGCTCAACGCGATGACCGGATTGTCAGCCGCCGCAGCGGGTCTGGCGCTGAACAACACCGCCATGATCGTGGCGGGCATGATCGTCGGCGCATCGGGCTCGATCCTGACCAACCTGATGGCCGTCGCGATGAACCGGTCCATCCCCGCGATCGTCTTCGGCTCCTTCGGATCCTCCGCTGACACCGGCGCCGCCGTCGCCGGCGAGCAGGGCACCGCCAAGTCCACCTCGGCCGCCGACGCCGCCATTCAGATGGCCTACGCCAACCAGGTCATCGTGGTGCCCGGGTACGGACTTGCCGTCGCCCAGGCCCAGCACGCCGTCAAGGACATGGCCTCGATCCTGGAGTCCAAGGGCGTGGAGGTGAAGTACGCGATCCATCCCGTGGCGGGCCGCATGCCGGGACACATGAACGTGCTGTTGGCAGAGGCCGACGTCGAATACGACGCGATGAAGGAAATGGACGACGTCAACGGCGAATTCGGCCGCACCGACGTCACTCTGGTGATCGGCGCCAACGACGTCACCAACCCGGCGGCCAGGAACGATCCCAGCTCACCCATTCATGGCATGCCGATCCTCAACGTGGACCAGTCCCGCTCGGTCATCGTGCTGAAGCGGTCGATGAGCTCGGGGTATGCCGGCATCGAGAACCCGCTGTTCTTCCTCGGTCACACCGCCATGCTGTTCGGCGATGCGAAGAAGTCGGTCAACGCCGTGACCGAGGAACTCAAGGCCTTGTGAGCATGACGGCCCACTGGCCACCCGCCGACCTCCCGGCGGTGACGGCGGCTCCGGTCGTGGGCGGCTCGAAGGACTACCTCGACCTCGTCGACGTTCGAGGTGCCAGGGTGCCCTACCGCCGGGTGCGGCTCGCGGACGGCCGCCACGTGGACCTCTACGACAGTTCGGGCCCGTACACCGATCCGGATGCGGTACTCGACCTCGAGCGAGGACTCCCACCACGACCCGGCGTGTTCCACGGCCGTGGCACGCAGCTGCAGCAGGCGAGGAACGGCGTCGTCACCGCCGAGATGGCGTTCGTCGCGGCGCGAGAGGGTGTGCGACCCAAGCTCGTTCGAGACGAGGTCGCCGGGGGCCGCGCCGTCATCCCGGCCAATCACCGTCACCCCGAGAGCGAACCGATGATCATCGGTCGGGCATTCCGGGTGAAGGTCACCGCCACCGTCGGAACGCCGTCGGCCGACACGGAAGTCCAGGACATGGTGCGGTCGATCCGGTGGGGCGCCGACACCGTGCTGGATGCGTCCGCGGGCGACGCCTTCGACCACCGGGACCGGCTCTTGCGCAACGCCCCCGTCCCGATCGGCACCGACCCGCTGCACCAGGCCCTTGAGGCCGTGGACGGCGATCCGGCCGCGCTGTCATGGGAGACGTTCCGCGACACCGTCGTCGAACAGGCCGAGCAAGGCGTGGACTACATGACGGTGCCCGCCGGAGTGCGCGTGGAACACCTCTCGCTGACCGCGGGCCGGGCGTCGGGGATCGTCGACCGCGGCGGCGCCATCATGGCGGCGTGGTGCCGACGGCGCCGCACCGAGTCCTTCCTGTTCACGCACTTCGAGGAACTCTGCGGCATCCTGGCCCGTTACGACGTGACGCTGGCACTGGGCGCGGGCCTGCAGCCAGGCTCGATCGCCGACGCCGACGACGCCGCCCAGTTCACCGAACTTCGCACCGTCGGTGGGCTCGCGAAGGTGGCCAGGGCCCACGGGGTGCAGGTGATGATCGAGGGGTCCGGCCGCTTGCCGCTGCACGCGATCGCCAACCACGTGCGCCTGCTGGACCAGTTGTCCCAGGGCGCACCGGCCTACGCCTACGGCCCGCTCACCACCGACGTCGCGCTCGGCCACGAACACGTCGCCGCGGCGATCGGTGCCGCCGCCACCGCCCAGGCCGGTACCGCGATGCTGTTCTGCCTCAGCCCCGCTCAGCACGCGGGGGACCCCGAACGGGCGGTCCTCAAGGACGCCGTGGTCGCACACAGGATCGCCGCGCACGCCGCGGATCTCGCCAAGGGACAGCTGCCGGCCCGGCAACGCGAGGTCGAGCTCTGCCGGGCGCGCGTCGAACACCATTGGCACGACCAGCGGGCACTCTCGGTCGACCCCGACACCGCGTACGGCGTCACAAGCGTGGGGCACCGCCGGTTGCGAAGGACGTAGTCCGTCGGCGTGGAGGCGGGCGCTAGTGCCTGCCCATCACGTGGGGTCCCGCTCTGCGCGGCGTCGCTGTCGCCAACCGCGCCAACGACAACCGGGCGACGTCGTCGTCGGGCGTCCGACCCTCCGCCAAGTCGGCCAGCACCTCACCCATCAACGCCGAGAACTTGAACCCCTCGCCGTGGTCACCACATGCGAGCACCACGCCGCCCGGTAGCCGGTCGACCACGAAATTGCCGTCGGGCGAGTCGGTCCAGACGCACACCTGCTCGTCTCGCACCGTCGGCGGGACCGTCGGCAGGCTTTCCAGCACGTAGTCTCGAATGACCTTGGTGCGGGCGGGGTCTGGGGTCCGATCCTCGTCGGAGCGCCGGTAGTCACGAAGCGGGGTGTCGAAGCCGATCTTGTAGCCACGGCCGGGCGTCGGCATGCCGTACACACCGGGCCGAGCACCGTGGGGTCCGTCGAAGAGGCCTGGCAACGCGTCGCTCGCCGACGGCTGCGCCGCGTCACCGAAGTGCACCACCTGCTCGAGGTAGGGATGCAACTCGACGTCGACCCCAACGCCGGCCAGCAGACCGGCCGCGCCGGGGCCGGCCGCCAGCACCACCACGTCGGCGTCAACCGACTCGCCGTCGCCAAAGGTCACCCGGACGCCAGCGGATCGGACGTCGACGGCGACGACCTCGCGCCCGAAGACCGTTGACCCGGAGAAGGATTCGAGCTGGGCACGCAGCGAGGTCTCGGCCAGGACGACGCCGGCCAGCGGCTGCCATATCGCGTCTCTGCCGTCGGGCCGAAGTCCGGGGAAGAAGTGTCCGACGTCTCGCGCCGACACCTCGGTGTGCTCCACGTCCTCCGCGGTGAGGGCGTCGACGAGCGCAGGCAACGACACGTCGTCGCGCCACACCAGCCCGCGGGTCAGGAACACCTCGGTGCCTGCGCGCGCGGCGAGACGGTGCATCGCCTCGAGTGCACGGCGGCCCAGCCGCACCTTGACCGGATTGGGATCGGCCAGACGCCACAGCCGCGTCGGGCCAACCGACGAGGACAACGCGTTGAACGGACCATGCCGGTCGACGAGGGTGACGTCATGCCCGCGCCTGCTCATCTCCGCCGCCGCGGGCAGACCCCACGCGCCGGCACCGATCACGATGCACTTCACCGTCGTCCGCCCCTCCTAGAAGTGAAAACCGAGTCGGGCCGCGACGTCGACGCCGAACGCGGCGTCGAGACCCGCCAGCTGCTCGGCGCTACCACCGCGGATACGGCTTGCCGCCGCGAGCGTGCGCGCGGAATGCAAGCCGAGGTAGAGGCTGCCTAGCACGTCGAGGGACATCGTGATCTCGGCGGGCGCGTCGGTCGGCACGCAGGTGGCGTGCCCGTCTCGCACCGTCAACGCGAAGATGCCTCCGTCAGAACGGAATCCGTCGTCGACGCCGATGACGACGTCGAGGTCGGCGGCGTAGGTGCGAGCCTGGAGCGCCGCGGGCACGTCCATGATGCGGACCCACAGCTCGTCCTCGGCGTGGGTGGTGCGTACCACCCTGGCGTCGTCGAACAGGTAGGGCAGCGGATCGGCCGGATGGCTTCGCACCGTGACCGTCTCCACCAGATCCAGGCCGGCGAGCGCCCGCCACAGCGCCACGTGCGCCTGCGGTGTCACGGCCGTGAATTCCTCCACCCGAACGCTTCTCGGCCGACCGTGACTGCGGTAGAGCGCGTACCCGTCGGGATGCAGCAGGCAGAACCAGGCCGTACTTCCCCCGCGTGAATCCGGCCAGTCCGCCAGCAGGTCGTCCCACAGCGGCAGGGGTCGCTCGAGACCCCCTGGCGTGTGCCGCCGGTAGCGGTCGTAGACCTCGGCGAGGCGGTCGCGGTTCTCGCGCGGGTCGACGAGGCGCACCCCGCCCGGATCGGGCAGGTCGGCGTGCAACCGGGCGAAGCGCCGATCCACCACCAGCGTGGTCTCGGTGGTGGCGGCCCCGTAGCCGAAGCGGCCGTAGATGCCACCCTCCGACGCGGTCAACACGGCGAACGGGTAACCGGCGCCGGCGATCCGGTCGTGGAGTTCGGCGAACATGGCGCGCAACAGACCGCGTCGCCGATGCGTCGGAGCCACCCCGACCCAGGTCAGCCCGGCGGCGGGGACGAGCGCCCCGCCCGGCACGGTCAGGGTGAAGTCCAGGTAGTGCGCCATCCCGACGACGTCCTCGCCGTCGGCGACGACCACCGTGCTGCCGGTGGGCATCAACGTGCGCCACGCGGCGAACGTCTCGGGGTGCCAATGGGAGCCGAAGCTGGTCGCGGTCAGTCGCGCGATGCCCGGCCAGTCGCCGTCGGTGGCGTCGCGTACCTCCACACCCGTCACCGCTTACTAACGGAACTCATGATTCAGCTCCGCTTCGCTTCGTGACGGAACTCATGATTCAGCTCCGCTTCGCTTCGTGAATATGATGCGGTGCCAATCCTTTTCGGCCACCGCCGTGATGTCGCTCATCACGTGCTTGATCGTGAGGTACTCCTCGAAGGAGTAGTCGCTCATGTCCTTGCCGAAGCCGGACGCACCGACTCCGCCGTGGGGCATTTCGCTGATGATCGGAATGTGGTCGTTGATCCACACGCAGCCGGCGTGGATCTCGCGTGACGCGCGCTGCGCTCGGTAGACGTCGCGGGTCCAGGCCGAGGCCGCCAGCCCGTACTCGGTGTCGTTGGCCTGGCGGATGCCGTCGTCGTCGTCGGTGAAGGGACGCGCGACCAGGACGGGGCCGAAGATCTCGCTGCGGTAGACCTCGGAACGTTCGTCGACGTCGGCGATGAGCGTCGGCCGGTAGAACGACCCGGGCAGGTCCGGTGCCATGCCGCCGGTGACGATGCGGCCGCCCTCGGCCGTGGCCCGCTCGACCATCCCGGCCACCTTGGTTCGGTGCGCCGCGGTGATCAGCGGACCGAGGTCGGTGTCGGGGTCGTGCGGATCGCCGACGACGATCTTTCCCATCAGCTCGCCGACGCCGGCGACGAAGTCGTCGTAGAGGTCACGTGCCACGATCGCCCGCGTCGCGGCCGTGCAGTCCTGGCCGGTGTTGATCAGCGACGCCGCGACGGCACCGTGGACGGCGGCGTCGAGATCGGCGTCGTCGAACACGAGGAACGGCGCCTTGCCGCCGAGTTCGAGCTGGGTGCGGTGTCCGTGCTGGGCCGCGGCCGCCATCACCTTGCGGCCGACGGCCGTCGACCCGGTGAACGTCACCAGGTCGACGTCGCTGTGCCCGGCCAGCGCCGTCCCGACGTCCGCACCCGCGCCGGTGACGACGTTCAGCACGCCGGCGGGCAGCCCGGCCTCGCTGGCCAACCGCGCGAGGGTCAGCGTGGTCAACGGCGTGACCTCGGCGGGCTTGATGACCACCGAACATCCTGCGGCCAGCGCGGGAAGCACCTTCCAGACCGCCATCTGCAGCGGATAGTTCCAGGGCGTGATGGTCGCGACGACACCGATGGCCTCGCGACGGATGCTCGAGGTGTGGTCGGCGGAGTACTCGGCGCTGGCCTTGCCCTCGAGGTGTCGCGCCGCGCCGGCGAAGAAGTCGATGTTGTCCACGCTTCCCGGCACGTCGAACTCCGTCGCCAACCGCACCGGCTTGCCGGTCTGGCTGACCTCCTCGGCGACCAACTGCTTGGAGTGTTCACCGGCCATATGGGCCAGCTTGGCCAGCACCGCCGACCGCTCGGCGGGGGTGGCGGTGGCCCAGCTCGGCAGGGCCGCTCTGGCCGACGCCACGGCGGAGTCGACGTCGGCGGGGGTCGCCAGGGCGAGGTCGGCAACGTCGTTTCCGGTCGCCGGGTCGACGATCCGATGGGCCTGGCCGCCCGTGGTCACTTCGGCGCCGTCAATCCAACTACTCGCGATCGTCATGACCGTAAAGCTAGTCGACCCTCACCGACTCAGCTACGCATATCCCCCGCCGAGACCGGGCGAAACGAACGATTTCATGGCATTGGTTGCCGTTGACGACGGATTCCGTGCACAATCGTCGTCATGGTCGATAGGGATGCTCTGCCGAGCGCCCAAGCTGTCTCGTTGCGAATCAACCATTCTCGTCCTGGTGCGGCGTTTCAGCTCGACGAACTCTCCAAGGCGATCATCGAGAAGCTGCAGCAGGACGGCCGGCGCTCCTATGCCGGCATCGGCAAGGCGGTCGGCCTATCCGAGGCTGCGGTCCGTCAGCGCGTGCAGCGGATGGCCGACGCGGGTGTCATGCAGATCGTGGCGGTCACCGATCCCATGCAGCTGGGGTTCGCCCGTCAGGCGATGATCGGCATCCGGTGCACCGGCGACACGACCAAGATCGCCGACAAGCTCGCGGCCATCGAGTCCGTCGACTACGTGGTACTCACCGCCGGGTCCTTCGACGCCATCGTGGAAGTCGTCTGCGAGGACGACGGCGATCTGCTCGACCTGCTCAACACCAAGATCCGCGCCGTACCAGGGGTGATATCCACCGAAACTTTGGTTTACCTCAAACTCGTTAAGCAGCAATACAATTGGGGCACAAGATGACTCTTCTAGATTCAGATCCAACCGTATACACCGACTCGGCCGCCAAGGCCAAGCGTCACATGTGGGGCCACTTCGCCCGGCACGGCGACGACATCACCCCGACGGTCATCACCCGCGGTGAGGGCGTCCACATCTGGGACGGCGACGGCAACAAGTTCATCGACGGCCTCTCGGGGCTGTTCGTGGTTCAGGTCGGCCACGGCCGCGCCGAACTGGCCGAGGCCGCCGCCAAGCAGGCCGAGACCCTGTCCTTCTTCCCGCTGTGGTCCTTCGCCACCCCGCCCGCCGCGGAACTGGCCGAACGCATCGCCAACTACGCGCCCGGTGACCTCAACCGGGTCTTCTTCACCACCGGCGGCGGCGAGGCCGTCGAGAGCGCGTGGAAGCTGGCCAAGCAGTTCTTCAAGCTGACCGGCAAGCCGGGCAAGTACAAGGTGATCTCGCGGTCCATCGCCTACCACGGCACCCCGCAGGGCGCGCTGGCCATCACCGGCATCCCGACGTTCAAGGCGCCGTTCGACCCGCCGACCCCGGGTGGCTTCCGCGTCCCCAACACCAACTTCTACCGGGCTCCGGAGCAGTTCAGCACCGACCCCAAGGCGTGGGGCCGCTACTGCGCCGACCGCATCGCCGAGGCCATCGAGTTCGAGGGCCCCGACACCGTGGCCGCCGTCTTCCTGGAGCCGGTGCAGAACGCCGGCGGCTGCTTCCCGCCCCCGCCCGGGTACTTCGAGCGGGTGCGCGAGATCTGCGACGAGTACGATGTGCTGCTGGTCTCCGACGAGGTCATCTGCGCCTACGGCCGGATCGGGTCGATGTTCGCCTGCGACGACTTCGGCTACGTTCCCGACATCATCACCTGCGCCAAGGGGTTGACCTCGGGCTACTCGCCGATCGGCGCGATGATCGCCAGCGACCGACTCTTCGAACCGTTCAACGACGGCTCCACGGTCTTCGGCCACGGCTACACCTTCGGCGGGCATCCCGTCTCGGCGGCAGTGGCGCTGGCCAACCTCGACATCTTCGAGCGCGAGGGCATCAACGCCCACGTCAAGGAGATGGCGCCGGCCTTCCGGTCCACCCTGGAGAAGCTCTACGACCTGCCCATCGTGGGTGACGTCCGCGGCGAGGGCTTCTTCTACGGCATCGAATTGGTCAAGGACAAGACGACCAAGGAGACCTTCAACGACGAGGAGTGCGAGCGCCTGCTCCGCGGCTTCCTCACCCCGGCGTTGTTCGAGGCGGGGCTGTACTGCCGCGCCGACGACCGTGGCGACCCAGTCGTCCAGTTGGCTCCGCCGCTGATCTGCGGTCAGAAGGAATTCGACGCGATCTACGACATCCTCCACTCGGTGCTTGGCGAGGCGGGCCGGCTCCTCTAGCCATCCACACCCCGACTGCACGGTTGTCGCACGCATCGCCCGAGAGGGGTTGCGAACAACCGTGCAGTCGGCGTGAGTGAGAACTCAGCAGTCACTTTGGTAACAGCGTGGCAACCCTGGAAACCTGCGGCGGTCGCCTAACCTGCAGACATCATGGCGACGTTGCACACCGTGTCCCGACGCGCGGCCGCGTTGGTGGCCACGCCCCTCTTGGCGGCCTTCTGCCTGCTCGGCAGCCCCGCGCTGGCCCACGCCGACGACGCCTGCCCGTACAAGGTGGTCACCCCTCCGGCCGTCGACTCCTCCGAGGTCCCCGAGTCCGGCGACCCGCCAGCGCCACTGCCCGTTCCGGCCAAGCCACTCGGCGGTGACGCGCTGTCCGGGTGCGGGATCATCACCGCACCCGGCACCCCGCCGGTGCCCGACGACGTCTCCGCCGAGGCATGGGTGGTCGCCGACCTCGACAACGGCGACATCATCGCCGCCCGAGACCCACACGGCAGGCATCGCCCCGCCAGCATCATCAAGGTGCTCGTCGCCATGCAGTCCCTGCGGGAGCTCCCCATCAACAAGCAGGTGACGGGGACCTCGGACGACGCCGCCGCGGAGGGCACGCGCGTCGGCGTCGACAAGGGCGGCAAGTACACCGTCAACGACCTCCTGCACGGACTGCTCATGCACTCCGGCAACGACGCCGCACATGCGCTGGCCGTCCAGCTCGGCGGCATGGACACCGCCCTGGCCAAGATCAACGACCTCGCAGGCAAGCTCGGCGGACGCGACACCCGCGCCGCCACCCCGTCCGGCCTCGACGGTCCCGGCATGAGCACCTCGGCCTACGACCTGGGGTTGTTCTACCGCTACGCCTGGCAGAACGCCGTCTTCGCCAACGTCGTGGCCACCAAGACCTACGACTTTCCAGGGCACCCCCGCGACGGCCAGGAGGACAGCCCCGGCTACCAGCTGGAGAACGACAACCAGCTGCTCTACAACTATCCCGGCGCGCTCGGCGGCAAGACCGGATACACCGACGACGCGGGGCAGACATTCGTGGGCGGGGCCGAACGCGACGGTCGTCGGCTGGTCGCGATCATGTTGCACGGCACCCGGTTGCCGATTGCCCCGTGGGAGCAGGCCGCGCACCTGCTCGACTACGGCTTCGCGACCGCACCGGGCACCAAGGTCGGCACGCTGATCGACCCCGACCCGTCGCTGACGGTCAGGGCGGCCAACCCACTTGGCGACAACGTGCCCGCCCAGGACGTCGCAGCTTCTCCGCTGCCGGGCGTCGACGCCGTTCCGGTGCGCGTCGGCGTCGGCGTGGTCGGGTCGCTCGTCGTGTTCGGATTGATCATGGGCGCCCGGTCGATCAACCGTCGCCCCAGCGAATCTCGGCGTTAACGCCGCCGCGTCAGTCGCGAGATGCCAAGGGCGCCAAGCGCACCGACGCCCGCCGCGGCGATGGCGCCACGCACCCCGAGCCCTTCCTGAATCTCGACCCTGGTGGTGATCTCGGCTGGGTCGGGTGGCCCGACCGGCGCAGCCACCAGGTTCTCCGACGCCGTCGCGGCCCATGCCGTCGAGAAGAGGATGAGACGCGCGGTGATGTAGGCGAACACCATCAACCCCAGGACGGGACCAAACGTGGCACCGGCCGGGCCGCGGAGCACCGCCCCGAGATACACCGACGCCACCAACTTGAAGATCTCGAAGCCCACCGCGGCGAGCAGACCAGCCCGCGCAGCGCTGCGGAGCGTGGCCGACTCCCGGGGCAGGCGGGCGATGATCCAGGTGAACAGCAGCCAGGAGATGCCGAGGGAGACCACGAGGGACGCGACGCGCAGCAATACGCCCAGGCCGGTGAACTCGGGGATGCCGAGCCATTCGATGACGTTGCGCATCACCGTGTCGTTGCCGAGCAGCGACAGGGCGACGGTGACGACGATCGCCACGAACGTCGACAGCAGCGCCAGCAGGTCCGAGAGCTTGGTGCCGATGAAGCCGCCGGGCTCGCCACGCTGCAGGCCCCACATCTGGCTGAGTGCCTCCCGCAGGTTGGCCATCCACCCCAGGCCCGCCCACGCGGCGGTGGCCAGCCCGATGACGCCGACGGAGGTGCGCGATTCGATGGCGGACTTCATCAGGTCGACGAGTTGCTGCCCGAGCTGGCCGGACACCGACCCCATGATCTTGGCTTCGACCACCGACAGCAGGTCGGGTCTGCTGGCCAGCACGAACCCCCCGGCCGCGAACGCGACCATGAGCAGGGGAAACAGCGCGAAGATGGTGAAGTAGGTGATGCCCGCCGCGTAGAAGTCGCCCTTGCTGTCCTCGTAGCGCCCCTGCGCGCGCATGACACGGTCGAACCAGTGATACCTGGCTCGGAGCCGGTCCAATATGCCGGGCTGCGCCGGTTCGGTCACGCCGGTCTCCTGGTGGCCTAGGAACGTTTTCTGAGGAATCCGAGTTGGTCGTATACCCGCGCGAGGGTCTTTGCAGACACGTCCTCAGCGCGTTCGGCGCCCGCGGCCAGCACCGACTCCAGTTCCGCGGGGTCGGCCAGCATCTCGTCGACCCGGGCCTTGATGGGCGTCACGAACTCCACGACGGCGTCGGCGGTGTCGGCCTTCAGGTCGCCGTACCCACGGCCGGCGTACCCCTCGACCAAGGTGTCCACCCCGACGCCCGTGACCGCAGACTGGATCGTCAACAGGTTGGACACCCCCGGCTTGGCGTCGCGGTCGAAGCGAATCTCCCGCTCGCTGTCGGTCACCGCGGAGCGGATCTTCTTCGCGGTCTTCTTCGGATCGTCGAGCAGGCTGATCAATCCGGCGTCGGTCGCGGCAGACTTGCTCATCTTGGCCGTCGGGTCCTGCAGGTCGTAGATCTTCGCGGTCGCCTTCTGAATCATCGGCTCGGGCACCACGAACGTGCCGGGGAACCGGGCGTTGACGCGTTGCGCGACGTCGCGGGCGAGCTCGAGGTGCTGACGCTGGTCCTCGCCGACCGGCACCAGGTCGGTGTCGTAGAGCAGCACGTCGGCGGCCATCAGCACCGGGTAGGTGAACAGGCCGACGGTGGTGGCGTCGGCCCCTTCCTTCTGCGACTTGTCCTTGAACTGGGTCATCCGCGAGGCCTGCCCGAACCCGGTGAAACATCCCAGCACCCAAGCCAATTCGGCATGAGCAGGCACGTGGCTCTGCAGGAAGACCGTCGAGCGGGCCGGGTCTACGCCCAGCGCGAGATACTGCGCGGCGGTCACCAGGGTGCGGGCACGCAGCAGCGTGGGATCCTGCGGAACGGTGATCGCGTGCAGGTCGACGACGCAGAAGAACGCGTCGTAGTCGTCCATCAGCCCGAGCCATTGGCTGACCGCCCCCAGTGCGTTTCCGAGGTGGAGGGAGTCGGAGGTGGGCTGCACGCCGGAGAAGACGACGCGCCGATTGGAGGCACTCATGATGTCGTCAATCCTGTCACCCCCGTCGTCGGCCGTGATCTTGGGTCAGGCGTACTCGACGGTCACCGGGGCGTGATCGGACCAGCGCAGGGCGTAGGCCTGCGCACGCTCGACCCGGGCGGCGGTGACGCGCTGCGCCAGCGGGGCGGTGGCCACCTGGTAGTCGATGCGCCAGCCAGCGTCGTTGTCGAAGGCCTTACCGCGCCAGGACCACCAGCTGTAGGGCCCGGCGACGTCGGGATGAGCCGCGCGGACCACGTCGACCCACCCGCTGGCCAGCAGATCGGTCACCCACTGTCGTTCGGCGGGAAGGAACCCGGCCTTCTTCTGATTGGCCTTCCACGCCTTGATGTCGTTCTCGGTGTGCCCGATGTTCCAGTCCCCGCACACCACGGCGTGGCGGCCGTCGGCGCGCAGCACCTGCATCCGTCCGGCCAGCGCCGCCAGGAAGCGCTCCTTCTCGCGCTGACGTTCGGTCTCGGCCTCCCCGGTGGGAACGTAGACGCTGGCGACGGTGAGCCCTCCGGTGTCGACCTCGACGTAGCGGCCGTGTGCGGCGAACTCGTCAGCGCCGGGGCCGATCAGGGTGCGCGTGATCGGATGCCGGCTCAGCACCGCAACCCCGTTGCGGCCCTTCAGGTGTGGATCGGCCGACGCCAACTGCCAGCCCGCGTCGACGGCTGGGGCGAGCGCCAGGGCCAGCTGCTCGTCGTCGGCGCGGGTCTCCTGCAGGCAGACGACGTCGGCGGCGGTTCGCTCGAGCCACGGCAGCAGACCGCGATTCTCGGCTGAGCGTTCCTTCACGGCGGCACGGATGCCGTTGACGTTGACGGTGCTGACGATCACGAGGGACAGACCCTAGCCCAGGGGCCCGACGCCATTCTTGCGGTACCGCGGGTATCACCTTAGGGTCGGCGGAATGACGACCCGTGACCCGATCCACCTCGGCGAGCCCGGCGGTGAGCCCATCCTGATGCTGCATCCGTTCCTGTGTTCGCAGGCGGTGTGGCAAACGGTGGCCGAGCAGCTCGCCGACACCGGCCGGTACGAGGTGCTCGCTCCCACCATGGTCGGCCACCACGGCGGACCGAAGGCGCCCTCGTGGTTCATGAGCACGTCCGACCTGGTCGAGGACGTGGAACGACGCATGGACGAGCTCGGCTGGGAGACCGCCCACGTCGTCGGCAACTCCCTGGGCGGATGGGTGGCCTTCGAGCTCGAGCGGCGCGGCCGGGCCCGCTCGGTGACGGCGATCGCGCCGGCAGGCGGCTGGTCACAACACTCCCCGACCAAGTACGAGACGGTGCTGAAGTTCCTCGCCGGCGGCCCCGTGCTGGCCCTGGCCAGACTCGTCGGCCCCCGGATCCTGGGGCTGCCCTTTGCGCGGCGCATCGCGACGCTGGCCGTGAGCGGACCCGCCGACGGGCCCAGCCACCCCGACCTGGTGACCTTGATCGAGGACGCCACCCACTGCACGGCCTACTTCCAGCTGTTGGTCAAGACGCTGCGGCTGCCCGGCCTGCTGAAGTTGGCCGACGTCGCCGTCCCCACGCAGCTGGTGCTGTGCGAGAAGGACAGGGTGTTCCCCACCCCGCGCGGCAACCGCTACCTGATCGACAACCTTCCGCCCGACACGACGGTGGTCCGGCTCGAGGGCCTGGGCCACATCCCCATGCTCGAGGCGCCCGGTCGCGTCACCGAACTGATCGCCGACTTCGTCGGGTCGATCGCGGGGCGCGAACGGCAGGTCCCACCCGCGGGCTAGGGCAGCCGGGGCGAGCCGACGGCGGTGTCAGCCGTGGGCCGACTCCAATGCCTCGTTGAAGGTCTTGCTCGGCCGCATGACGGCCGTGACCTTTTCGGCGTCGGGGTAGTAATACCCACCGATGTCGACCGACTCCCCCTGCACGCCGTTGAGTTCGGAGACGATGGTCTCCTCGTTGTCGGCGAGCGACTTGGCCAGCGGCGTGAAGTAGTCGGCCAGCTCGGAGTCCTCGGTCTGAGCGGCGAGTTCCTGGGCCCAGTACATCGCGAGGTAGAACTGGCTGCCCCGGTTGTCGAGTTCACCGGTCTTGCGCGACGGATTCTTGTTCTCGTCCAACAGCTTTCCGGTGGCCGCGTCCAGCGTCTTGGCGAGGATCTTCGCCTTGGCGTTGTCGGCCTTGGAACCCAGTCCCTCGAGGCTGGCGGCGAGCGCCAGGAACTCGCCGAGTGAATCCCACCGCAGGTGGTTCTCCTCGACCAACTGGCTGACGTGCTTGGGCGCCGATCCGCCGGCGCCGGTCTCGTACAACCCGCCCCCGGCCATCAGCGGCACGATGGACAGCATCTTGGCGCTGGTGCCCAGTTCCAGAATGGGGAACAGGTCGGTGAGGTAGTCGCGCAGGATGTTTCCCGTTGCGGCGATGGTGTCCTGACCGCGCATCGCCCGTTCGATCGTGTGCCGCATCGCCCGCTCTTGGCTCATGATCGAGATGTCGAGACCCTCGGTGTCGTGATCCTCGAGGTAGGTGTTGACCTTGGTCCGCAGCTCGTTCTCGTGCGGCCGTTCCTGATCCAGCCAGAACACGACCGGCATGCCGGAGTCACGCGCCCTGGTCACGGCCAGCTTGACCCAGTCCCGGATCGGGGCGTCCTTGACCACCGGCATGCGCCAGATGTCGCCCTCCTCGACGTTCTGGGTCAGCAGCACCTCGCCCGTCTCGTTGTCCACGATGTCGGCGACGCCGTCGGTCGGGATCTCGAAGGTCTTGTCGTGGCTGCCGTACTCCTCGGCCTTCTGCGCCATCAACCCGACGTTGGGCACGGTGCCCATCGTCGTCGGGTCGAACTGGCCGTGGGTCTTGCAGAAGTTGACGATCTCCTGATAGATCCGCGAGAACGTCGACTCCGGGTTGACGGCCTTGGTGTCCTTGAGCTTGCCGTCGGCGCCGTACATCTTGCCGCCGGCGCGGATCATCGCCGGCATCGAGGCGTCGACGATCACGTCGCTGGGCGAGTGGAAGTTGGTGATGCCCTTGGCCGAGTCCACCATCGCCAATTCGGGACGATGCTCGTGGCAGGCGTGCAGATCGCGGATGATCTCCTCGTGCTGCGTGGCCGACAGCGACTCGATCTTGGCGTACAGGTCGCTCAGCCCGTTGTTGACGTTGACGCCGAGCTCGTCGAAGAGCTTCTGGTGCTTGGCGAACGCGTCCTTGTAGAACACCTTGACCGCGTGCCCGAAGACGATGGGGTGGCTGACCTTCATCATCGTCGCCTTGACGTGCAGCGAGAACATCACACCGGTCTCGTAGGCGTCCTGCATCTCGGCCTCGAAGAACTCGCACAGGGCCTTCTTGCTCATGAACATGCTGTCGATGACGTCGCCCGCGTCGAGCTTCACCTCCGGCTTGAGCACCAGGGTCTCGCCGCTCGTCGTCTTCAGCTCCATCCGCACCGAGCGGGCGCGATCCAGAGTCAGGGACTTCTCACCGTGGTAGAAGTCGCCGTGCCGCATCGTCGCCACGTGCGTGCGCGAGGCCTGGGACCACTTGCCCATGCTGTGCGGGTGCTTGCGGGCGTACTCCTTGACGGCCTTGGGCGCGCGACGGTCCGAGTTGCCCTCCCGCAGCACGGGGTTCACCGCGCTGCCGAGGCAGGTGCCGTAACGCTGCTTGATCGTCTTCTCTTCGTCGGTCTTCGGCTCGCCCGGGTAGTCCGGCAGGTCGTAGCCCTTGGCCTTGAGTTCCTTGATGGCGGCCAGCAGCTGCGGTACTGACGCGCTGATGTTGGGCAGCTTGATGATGTTGGTGTCCGGCAGCTGCGTGAGCTTGCCGAGCTCACCGAGGTTGTCCGGCACCCGCTGCTCGTCGGTGAGGTAGTCGGAGAACTCGGCCAGGATGCGGGCGGCTACGGAGATGTCGCTGGTCTCGACGCCGATGCCGGCGGCCTCGGCGAAGGTGCGCAACACGGGAAGGAAGGCGTAGGTCGCCAGCAGCGGCGCCTCGTCGGTCAACGTGTAGATGATGGTCGGCTGCTCAGTCACTTCTTTGTCTCCCGGCGTCGCGGTCGTCTTGCGTTCATGGTCATTATCGCGTCGCGTACGAACCTACGCGCAGGTCCCTCGCCACGATCGGCGTGGGTGACTCGCGGTTGGCCCCTAACCCACTGGCACCGATAACCGGTCACGAGATACGCTTCGCCTCGGTCATGAGTGCCAGCGTCAAGCCCCGGCTCGCTGGCCGGCAACCCTCCAACCGCGGTGGGGTGCCCCGGGTGATTGACCAGGTTGAGTAGTCGTCCACGAACCACGGACGGCTTCACGGCAAGCGCGGGCCCGCCATGACGGGCCCCTTAGTAGACAGGGAAACCTGATGCGGAGGCCCCCCTCGTGTCGTTGACGCTGAACCATTCCCCCAGCTGATCCGTGCCCCTGTGTGACATCCCGGTGGCACCCCCTTTCATCTTCAGGAGACATCCTTCATGACCGACGACGTCGACCGCAGCGCCAGCTGGGCATTCGAGACCAAGCAGGTACACGCCGGCCAGAGCCCCGACCCCACCACCGGCGCGCGGGCGCTCCCCATCTACCAGACCACCTCGTATGCGTTCCGCGACACCGAGCACGCGGCCGCCCTGTTCGGCCTGGCCGAGCCCGGCAACATCTACACCCGCATCATGAACCCGACCCAGGACGTCGTCGAGCAGCGGATCGCCGCCCTCGAAGGGGGCGTCGCGGCCCTGTTCCTGTCCTCGGGTCAGGCTGCCGAGACCTTCGCCATCCTCAACCTGGCCGAAGCCGGCGACCACATCGTGTCCTCGCCCCGGCTCTACGGCGGCACCTACAACCTCTTCCACTACACCCTGCCCAAGCTCGGCATCGAGACCACCTTCGTCGACGATCCCGACGACTTGGACTCCTGGCGCGCGGCGGTCCGGCCCAACACCAAGGCGTTCTACGGGGAGACCATCTCCAACCCGCAGATCGACGTGCTCGACATCCCCGGCGTCTCGTCGGTGGCCCACGAGAACGGCGTGCCGCTGATCGTCGACAACACCATCGCGACGCCCTACCTCATCCAGCCGATCGCCCACGGCGCCGACATCGTGGTGCACTCGGCGACGAAGTACCTCGGCGGGCACGGCACGTCGATCGCGGGCGTGATCGTCGACGGCGGCCGGTTCGACTGGACGGCTAGCGGACGCTTCCCAGGATTCACCAGCCCGGACCCGAGCTACCACGGCGTGGTGTTCGCCGAGCTGGGGCCGCCCGCCTACGCGCTCAAGGCCAGGGTCCAGCTGCTGCGCGATCTCGGCTCGGCGGGGGCACCGTTCAACGCGTTCCTCATCGCCCAGGGCATCGAGACACTGAGCCTGCGCGTCGAACGCCACGTCGCCAACGCCCAGAAGGTCGCCGAATTCCTCAGCGGTCACGACGACGTGGTGTCGGTCAACTACGCCGGGCTGCCCAGCTCGCCGTGGTACGAGATCGGAAAGAAGCTGGCGCCCAAGGGAACCGGGGCGGTACTCGCCTTCGAACTGGCCGGCGGCCTGGAGGCGGGCAAGGCCTTCGTCAACGCGCTGACACTGCACAGCCACGTCGCCAACATCGGTGACGTGCGATCTCTGGTGATCCATCCCGCGTCCACGACCCACGCGCAGCTTTCCCCCGCCGAGCAGCTCGCCACGGGCGTCACCCCAGGACTGGTCCGGCTGGCGGTCGGCATCGAGGGCGTCGACGACATCATCGCCGACCTCGAGCAGGGCTTCGCCGCTGCCGGCGCGGTAGCGGGAGCCTCGCGGGCGACGGTGTCGGTCTGACGTGAAACTCGCGGCGAGAGAAGAAGAGTGACGATCATCGAAGCTCCGGACACACCTCTGTCGACGCTGCCCGCCGACGGTGAGATCGGCATCGTCGAGATCGGTCCACTGACGCTGGAGTCCGGGGTGGTCCTCGACGACGTTCACATCGCGGTGCAGCGCTGGGGCGAGCTCTCCGACGACCGGGACAACGCGGTGGTCATCCTGCACGCGTTGACCGGCGACTCCCACGTCACCGGGCCTGCGGGCCCCGACCACCCCACCCCAGGCTGGTGGGACGGGGTGGCCGGACCGGGCGCCCCCGTCGACACCGACCGCTGGTGCGCGATCGCCACCAACGTCCTCGGCGGCTGCCGTGGGTCCACCGGACCGAGTTCGATTGCGCCGGACGGCAAGCCGTGGGGTTCGCGCTTCCCTGCGATCACCGTGCGCGACCAGGTCAACGCCGATCTCGCGGCGCTGGCGGCCCTGGGCGTCACCCAGGTCGCCGCAGTCGTCGGCGGTTCGATGGGCGGCGCACGGGCACTGGAGTGGATCGTCGGCCATCCCGAGAGCGTCAGGGCGGCACTGGTGTTGGCGGTCGGAGCGCGCGCGACCGCCGACCAGATCGGCACGCAGTCCACGCAGGTGTCGGCCATCAAGGCGGACCCCAACTGGCAGAACGGCGATTACCACGGCACGGGCCGCTCACCTCGAGCCGGCATGGAGATCGCCCGCCGATTCGCCCACCTGACCTACCGCGGCGAGGCCGAGCTCGACGAGCGGTTCGGCAACGACGCCCAGGGCAGCGAGGATCCCGTCACCGGCGGGAGATACGCGGTGCAGAGCTATCTCGAGCATCAGGGCGGCAAGCTCGCGCGCCGATTCGACGCCGGCACCTACGTCGCGTTGACCGACGCGTTGAGCAGTCATGACGTCGGCCGCGGGCGCGGCGGGGTGGCGGCGGCTCTCAAACGGGTCACCGTGCCGGTGATCGTCGGCGGCATCACCTCGGATCGGTTGTATCCGTTACGGTTACAGCAAGAGCTGGCCGATCTGCTGCCGACGTGCTCCGGTCTCAACGTCGTCGACTCGGCCTTCGGTCATGACGGCTTCCTCGTCGAGACCGAGGCCGTCTACGCGTTGATCCGGCAGACGCTGGAGTTCGCGGCGACGTGACCACCGACGAAGCACGGCAGCGGTCCCTGTCCTTCGGCGAGGAGGCCGCGGCCTACGAACGGGGCCGACCGTCCTACCCGCCGGAGGCCATCGACTGGCTGTTGCAGCGTGGCGCACGCAATGTCCTCGACCTCGGCGCCGGTACGGGCAAGCTGACGATTCGGTTGGTCGAACGCGGACTCGACGTCATCGCCGTCGACCCCATCCCCGAGATGCTCGAGGTGCTCAGCCGCTCGCTGCCCGACACCCCCGCACTGCTCGGCAGCGCCGAGGACATCCCGCTGCCCGACGACAGCGTCGACTCGGTGCTGGTGGCCCAGGCCTGGCACTGGTTCGACCCGGAGCGCGCCATCAAGGAGGTCGCCAGGGTGCTGCGCCCCGGCGGCCGTCTCGGGCTGGTGTGGAACACCCGCGACGAACGCCTGGGCTGGGTCAAGGATCTCGGCCGCATCGTGGGCCACGAGGAGGACCCGTTCAGCCACCAGGTCACGTTGCCCGCGCCGTTCGTCGACCTGGAGCGCGAGAAGTTCGAGTGGACGAGTTACCTTACGCCGCAAGCACTCATCGACCTGGTGGCCTCGCGCAGCTACTGCATCACCTCACCTGCCGCCGTGCGCTCCAAGACACTCGCAGACGTGCGGACGTTGCTGGCGACGCACCCGGCGCTGGTCAACACCAGCGGCTTGGCGCTGCCCTACATCACGGTGGGGGTACGGGCCACGCTGGCCTGACTCTCGCGCCGACTGCACGCACGTCGACGGGGTCTCTCGGCGGATGCGTTCACCATGCGTACGGTCAGCGGACGATTTGGTGCGTAGTGGGCCCGAACGGGTGTCTGACGATGGGTGAGTGCCCGATCCACTCGTCGTCGCGACCGAAGCGCTGGCCGACGGTCGTCTCACCCGGCGTGACCTGAGGCGTCGCTACACCAAGCTGCACCGCAACGTCTACGCCCGCAACGGCGTCACCCTGACCGCCGTGGACCGTGGCCGCGCGGCCTGGCTGTGGTCGGGCCGACGTGCCACCCTGGTCGGCCACTCGGCGGCGGCACTCCTGGGCAGTCGGTGGGTGCCGGACGACGCGCCCGTCGAGATCGTCCACTCCCGTCGGCCCCCGCCCAACGGAATAACCGTGCGCAGCTACGAGCTTCGCGACGACGAGGTACGGCGGGTCGGCGACATCGCCTGCACCACCGCGGCGCGCACCGCCTACGATCTCGGCAGGCGGCTTCCGTTGGAGAGCGCGGTGATTCGCGTCGACGCACTCCTCAACGCGACGTCGACCACGCCGCCGGCCGTCCTGCTCGTCGCCGCCGAGCACCCAGGCGCCCGCGGCGTCCGGCGACTGCGGCACGCGATGGAACTGGTCGACGCGGGTGCCGAGTCACCGCAGGAGACGCGGCTGCGGTTGCTGCTAGTGCGGTCCGGCCTGCCCCGGCCGGTGACGCAGGTGCCCGTGCTCGACGGCCGCGGCCGCGTGGTGCGGCGCGTGGACATGGGGTGGCCCGAGTACTTGGTCGGCGTCGAGTACGACGGCGAGCACCACTGGACGGGCCCCGACGACTACGCCGACGACATCGACCGGCTGGAGTTCCTGGCCGCTCGCGGATGGTGCATCGTGCGCGTGAGCGCCAGACAACTGAGAAGTGAGCGGCCGCGGGTGGTCGAGCGCGTACGGCTGGCCCTGCGCGACCGTGGCGTGGCCTGCTGACTGCACGCATGTCGACGGGGTCTCTCGGCGGATGCGTTCACCATGCGTGCGGTCGGCGGGGTCGGTGAGTCAGTCGGAGCGACGACCGTAGAAGAGCTCCTGGGTCAATCCGTTGAGTTTGTCCCCCGGTGTCGCCGAATACGCCAGCACGGCGTTGATTCGGACCCGTTCGCCGGACACCGGGGTCACCCGGTGCAGCGAATGGTGACCGCGGAACATGCTGAGGGTTCCCGGCTCGCTGGGCAGGGTGATCCGGCCCGCCTGGGTGCCCCGGAGCGCGCCAAGCACGCCGGCAGGGTTCTCGTCTGACTCGCTGCGCAGATGATGGTGGTACTGGTACTCGCCACCGGCGAGCGGGGGCTGGAGCATGACGGTCACCGCGAACGGGGAGCGGTCGAAGTGCCATCCCAATTCGTCACCGGGCCCGAAGAGCATCAACGACGCCGCGCCGAAGGGATCGGCGTAGCGATGAAACTCGCTCATGGACAACGCGTCTCCGATGAATCGCGTGAGGGCCTCGGACTCGTAGGCGATGCGCAACGGAGAATCGGCGCCGATCAGGTCCCAGGCGATCGCATTCTTCGAGCTGTGCTCCAGCAAGCCCGCCGCATCGTCGGGATCGGCCTCGGCGATCCTCTCGAAGTACACGTTGTGGACGTCGTCGGTCCGGTGGGACCGGTCGCGCTTCTCGAGCGCCTCGGCGACCAACGCCTCGACGGCGCCGGGGCGAAGGAATCCTGGCAGCTGGCAAGCGCCTTCGAAGGCCAGCGCCGCGCGGCAGTACTCGACCAAGGCCCGCCGCCGGGGAGCGTCGGACCCGTCGACCGGATAGCGCTCGAGATCGATCACGTCGCCTAGTGCGACGGTGCGGGTCGTGGCGGCGGGTGATGCCATGGGGCGTGCTCCTCAGCGGTCGAAGACGCGTCGTGACGGGATGGGCTTCGACACCAGTGTGGCCGCATCGGAATCAAAGAAAAAGCTCGACGTGATAGTAATGAACATTAGCGACGCTTATAGGAGTCAGCATGGACCCGGCGAGATCGAAGTTGGACATCCGGTTCTTCGTCACGCTGGACGCGGTCGCCAGAACGGGTTCGCTGTCGGCGGCCGCCAAGTCCCTCGGCTACACCCAATCGGCGGTGAGCCAACAGATCAGCCGGCTGGAGGCGCTGGTCGGACAACGGATACTCAACCGTTCGGCGGGATCGCGAACCGCGACGCCGACGCCCGCCGGGCGCGTTCTGCTGCGCCACGCCGAATCACTGCGCGCCACCCTGGAATTGGCCGCCGCCGACATCGACGCACTGTCGCGCGGGCTGACGGGCATCCTGCGGGTGGGCTGCTACGAGAGCGTGGGCGGCGCGTTGTTGCCTGCGGTACTGGACGGCTTCACCCGGGAATTTCCCGACGTGCGCGTCGCGCTGACCGAGGTCGCCGACGACGGCGAGCTACTCGAGCAGGTGAACGGCAACAACCTGGACCTGACGTTCGTGGTGTTCCCGTTGGTGGAGGGACGTTTCGCCTCCCGCGCGCTGGCAAGGGACCCCTACGTGCTCGTCGTCCGCGAGGACTCCGAGATCGGCGGGGTGGCGGGACCCGTCTCACTCGACGACCACCCCGACCTGTCCCTGATCACCTACGGTCCGCTCCGCTCGGCACATTCGATGGAGGATCGACTCGGCCGACCCGGATACCGCGGCCAGATCACGTTTCGCAGCAATCACAACACCACGCTGCTCCGACTGGCCGCCCAGGGCTATGCCGCGGCCGTCTTGCCGGCGATGGCGCTCGACGACGGCCGCGCGGGCATCGTGGCGCGTCCGCTGGACAGGGTGAGCCCACGAATTGTCGGCATCGCCTGGCACGAGGACCGTCCGCTCAGCGCGGCCGCAGCCGGTTTCATCCGTGCCGCGGAGAAGGCGGCCGGCGAGTGGGAAACCCGAACCGGCGCCTCCTTTTCCGCGGGCTAGGCCAGTCCCTTCGACTTGAGCCAGTCCTCGGCGACGGTCTTGGCGTCCTCGTTGTCGATCTGCACCCGCTTGTTGAGCTGGGTCAGCGTCTCGGTGTCCAGGGCGGCGGAGATCTTGTTCAGCACGTCTCGCGCCTTGTCGTCGACCGCAGCGGAGTTGACCAGTGGCACGACGTTTTGCACCCCGAACACGTTCTTCGGGTCGGTGAGGGCGACGAACCCGCGCGAGGCGATCTCGGGCGTCGTCGAGTACAGCAGCGCGGCGTCGACGTCGCCGTTGGCCAGCGCGGTGATGGTCAGCGGCCCCGCCGTGTCGAGCGCCTTGAACGACTTGAATTTGATTCCGTATTCGCTCTCCAGGCCGACGAGCCCCTGCTGACGGGTCCTATCCTCCGGCGCCGCACCGAAGCTCATCGTCGGCGACAGCGGCGCCAGATCGGCGATCGAGACCAACTTGTCCTTGTCGGCGGTCTCCTTGCGCACCACCACGGTGTCCTTGTCCTCGGCGGGCGACGGGGTGAGCAGGGCCAGGGACTTCGGTAGCTTCGCCGCCAGGGAGGCGTTCACCGCGTCGAGCGTGGAGGCGGTGTCCTTGGGGTCGACGTAGGCGAGCAGGGCCCCGTTGTACTCGGGCAGGACGCTGAGCGCGCCCTTCTCGACCTGGTCGTAGATGACCTCGCGGCTGCCGATGTTGAGCTTGGTGTCGACCTTGTAGCCGGCGTTGGTCAGGGCGATCGCATACATCTCGCCCAGCAGCACGTTCTCCAGGAAGTTCGCCGACCCGACGGTGATTGTGCCTGGCGCGCTGGAGGATTGGGACTCCAGCGGGTTGCCGCCACCGGAACTGCAGCCGACCAGGCTGCTGACGACGGTCGCGGCGACCAACGCAGCGAATGCACGTTTCATGACAAGGCTCCTTCGGGGGTTGACAGACGCACCGGCTGGCGCGCTGCACGATGAAAGGTGAATCGGCTCGACCGCTGAAGCAGGCCCGGGGAGACGACGAAGCGTTCCAGGGCGACGAAAGCGCCCTCGACCAGGACCGCGCACAGTGCGGCCAGGACCGCGCCGACGGCCACGATCTGGTAGTCCCGGGTCGCGAGCCCGTCGAAGATGTAACGACCAAGGCCGCCCATCCCGACGTAGGCCGCGATGGTCGCCGTCGCGACGACCTGGACGGCGGCGCCGCGGATACCGATGAGGATCAACGGAAGTGCGGCGGGGACCTCGACGCGGAAGAGCACTTGACGCGGAGTCATCCCGACGTTGCGGGCGGCGTCGACGACGTCGGCGGGCACCTGGCGGATCGCCTCGTAGGCGTTGACGAGAATCGGCGGGATGGCGATCGCGACCAGCGCGGTCAGCGGTGCCACCGCGCCGAGGCCGACGAGAAACACCATCAGGGTGAGCAGCCCGATGGTGGGGAGCGCCCGCGCCGCGTTGCCGATGCAGACCACCAGGAAACCGCCCCTGCGGAAGTGACCGGTCAGCAGGCCGACCGGCAGCGCCACGGCCGCGGCCACGACGAGGGCGGTCCCCGAATACGTCAGGTGTTCGGTGAGACGGGTGGGGACGCCGTTCTCGCCGGTCCAGTTGCCCGCGTCGGTCAGCCACTGCCAGACCAGGGTGAGAAAGTTCACGGCCCGCCTACCTTGCTGCCCAGGGGGTGAGCCGCCGCTGGGTGAGGACGAGGAGTCCGTCGATGGCGAACGCCACGGCCATGATCAACACGATTCCCGCGAGGATCTCGGTCATGAAGAACCGTTGCAGCCCTTCGGTGAACAGCTGCCCCAACCCTCCGAGGCCGATCAGCGCCGCGATGCTGACCATGCTGACGTTGGCGACCGCGGCGATGCGGATCCCCGACAAGATCACCGGCGTAGCGATCGGCAGGTCGACCTGCAACAGCCGACGGGCGCGTCCGAAGCCCATCGCCGACGCGGCCTGCTGGGTGGCGGGGTCGACGCTCTGCAGCCCGCCCACGACGTTGCGATACAGCACCGACAGCGAGAACAGGCTCAGCGGGATGATGGCCGTGGCCGAGCTGAGGCCGGTGAAGTCGAGCAGCACCACGAACAGCGCGATCGAGGGGATGGCGTAGAAGATGCTCGTGGCGATGAGCAACGGGGTGTGCAGCCACGTCCACTGCACGGCGGCCAGACCCAGGACGAGGGCGGCGACCGTGCCGATCACGATCGGGACCAGGGACAGGTAGACGTGCTGCTTGGTGAGATCCCAGAACTGGTCGGTGTGGGCGAAGATCCAGTGCCAGTTGATCGTCATCCGGCGTCCATCGCCGTGACGATCTCGCCGATGCCCAGCGTTCCCAGCACGCGTCCGTCGGCGTCGCAGACGGGCACCCGCTTGGCCGGCGACAGCAGCGCCCTGTCGAGGGCCTGACGCAAGTTGGTCGTCTCCAGCTCGATCGGGTCCGCGGGGTGGTTGGGGCCGGTGCCACGGTTGACCCAGCCGCGCGGCCTGCGCTGGTCGTCCACGACCAGGGTCCAGCCGTCGGTGTCGGCGAGTTCGCTCTCGGCGACGACATCGAAGGTGTCCAGCTTCAGGTCGCCGACCCCGACGAACTGCAGGCTCCGCAACCCGCGCCCGGCGCCAAGGAAGCTTGCCACGAAGTCGTTGGCCGGCGTGGTGAGCAACGCCTGGGGCGTATCGAACTGCGCGAGCGTTCCACCCTGTTGGAAGATGGCGATCTTGTCGCCGAGCAGCACCGCCTCGTCGATGTCGTGGGTGACGAAGACGATCGTCTTGGCCAACTCGCGTTGCACGCGCAGAAACTCTTGCTGCAGATCGTGGCGGACGACGGGATCCACCGCGGCGAACGGTTCGTCCATCAGCAGCACCGGCGGGTCGGCGGCCAGAGCTCGCGCCACGCCGACGCGCTGCTGCTGACCACCCGAGAGTTGATATGGATAGCGGTTGGCCAGCACGGGAGCCAACCCGACGAGCTCCATCAAGTCACCGGCCCGGCTCCGGGCCTGCTTTCGCGGCGTCCCAAGCAGGCGCGGGACCGTAGTGATGTTGTCGATCACCGTCCGGTGGGGGAACAGCCCCGCGCTTTGGATGACGTAGCCGATGCCGCGCCGCAGATCGGTGAGACTTTCTTCGCGAACGTCCTTGCCGTTGAGCAGGACTCGACCCGACGACGGCTCGATCGATCGGTTGATCATGCGCAACGACGTCGTCTTGCCACAGCCGGAGGGGCCCACGAAGACCGTGATGCGGCCACCCGTGCACTCGAGTGACACGTCGTCGACCGCGCGGGTCCCGTCGGGGTAGGTCTTCACGACGTTCTCGAAGGTGATCACGGCCGTTCTCCCCTTTCGGCGTGCTGCCGTCGGGCGACGGCGAGGCCCGCCGTCGGAGGACGGGCGGTACAGCGAATCATCGGGGCTCCTCGGGGAATTTGCCACTTGGGAAGGTATCGGTTCGACGCGCGACGACGCGCGGCTTTCGTGAGATGGGCGTTCCGGCTGCCACGACGTCGCGCACCAGTGGCACGCCGGGCCGATAGGCCAGGTGGACATAGGACGGGGCGTCGAGCACCACGAAGTCTGCCCGCCTGCCGACCGCGAGCGTCCCGACGTCGTCGCGGCGCAGCGCCGCCGCCCCGCCCGCGGTCGCCGACCACAGCGCCTGCGCCGGGGTGAAGTACATGTCGCGCACGGCAACGGCGATGCAGAACGACATGCTAGAGGTGAACGACGACCCCGGGTTGCAGTCGGTGGCCAACGCGACCGTGGCACCTGCGTCGAGAAACCGCCGGGCGTCGGGCCACGTTGCGCGCGTCGAGAACTCGGCCCCTGGAAGCAACGTCGCCACCGTCGTCGCGGCGGCCGAGGCGAGTGCCTCGACGTCCTCGTCGGACGCGTGGGTGCAGTGGTCGACCGAGGCCGCCCCCAACTCGACGGCCAACTGGATGCCCGCACCCTCTTCGAGTTGACCCGCGTGCAGCCGCGGCACTAGACCGGCCGCCATTCCCGCCTGCAGGATCGTCCGGGCCTCGTCGACGTCGAAGGCGCCCCGATCGCAGAAGACGTCCACCCAGCGCGCCAGTGGCGCGCACGCCTCCAGCATCGGGCCGACCACCAGGTCGACGTACCCGTCGCGGTCGTCGCGATACTCCCGGGGTACGACGTGCGCGCCGAGGAAGGTCGTCTCCTCGGTAAACGCGCGCGCCAGCCGCAACGCCCTGGCTTCGTCGGCCACGGTGAGGCCGTAGCCGCTCTTCGTCTCGAACGTCGTCACGCCGCCGCGACACAGTTCGGCGGCGAGCCGCTCGAGGCCGTGGTCGAGGGTCTCGTCGTCGGCCGCCCGAGTCGCCGCCACCGTGGTCGCGATGCCGCCGGCCGCGTACGGCTGCCCGCTCATCCGCGCCGCGAACTCCGCGGACCGCTCCCCGGCGAAGACCAGATGCGCATGGCTGTCCACGAATCCGGGGATGACACTTGCTCCGCCGAGGTCCACGCGGTCGTCGGCGTCCGGGGCGTGCTCTCGTAGCCCGACCCACGCGACGCGGTCGCCCTCGACGACCACCGCCCCGTCGGCGACGACCCCCAGCGGACTCCCGTCCCCCTGACCCGGGTCGTTCGTGACCAGTTCGCCCATCCCGGCGTACAGCGTGGTCATGCGTTGGCATCCTCCATCAGGGCCGAAATCGATTCGGCCAGTGCGCCACCGACGTCTCCGACGGCAAGATGCCGCCGGTCGGCCACCACGACGCGACCGTCGACGACCACGTCGGTGACGTCCGCGGCGGTGGCCGCAAACACCACGTTCTCGACGGTCGCGCCGCCGCCGGCGGTGCGCACCGAGTTCAGGTCCACCGCCACCAGGTCGGCGCGCGCACCGACGCGAAGAGCGCCGGCGTCGACCCAGCCGAGGGCTTGCTGACCGTCGTACGTGGCTGCGGACAGCAGGCGTTCGGCGGCGATGATGCCCCGCTCACGGCGGGCCAGGCGCTCGTCGAGTTCGGTGGCGCGGGCCTCTTCGAAGACGTCGACCACCGCGTGGGAGTCGGAGCCTAGGCTGAACAGCCCACGGCCGCCCAATAATTGGGCCGCCGGTCCAATGCCGTCGCCGAGGTCGCGCTCAGTCGTCGGGCAAAAGCACACCCCCGTCGCCGTGCGGTCGAGGTCGGCGAGATCCTCGTCGGTCAGGTGCGTGGCGTGCACCGCGGTGGTCCTGGGGCCGAGCACGCCCGCGTCGCGCAACAGCGCCGTCGGGGTGGCGCCGTGCACGGCAAGGCACTGGTCCACCTCCGCGGTCTGCTCCGAGGAGTGCACGTGCAAGGGGGCGTCGTGGCGTGCGGCCCATTCGACGACGGCGGGCATGTGCTCGAGCGGCACCCCACGTACCGAATGCAGTGCGGCGCCGACGACGACACGGTCGCCGGACACCCGACGGTGGAGGCCCTCCACCCTCTCGGCCCAGCGGTCGCCGCTACCGTCCCCGAAGCGCTGCTGGGGCCCTGGGGCCAACGGTGCGCCGTCGACGCCGGCACTGAGATAGCACGTGTCCAGCAGGGTCAGTCGGATTCCGGCGTCCGCGGCCCCGGCAATCAGGGCCAGGCCCATCTCGTTGGGATCGGCGTATGAACGTCCGCCGACGTCGTGGTGGAGGTAGTGGAATTCGCCGACCGACGTGATGCCGGCCAACGCCATCTCGGCGTACACCGCGGCGGACAGCCGCCGGTAGCCATCGGGGTCGAGGCGACCCGCTGCGCGGTACATCAGGTCTCGCCACGTCCAAAAGGATCCGCGGTCGCGCTGCGTGCGAGAGCGCAACGCGCGATGGAACGCGTGCGAGTGGGCGTTGGCCAGACCGGGAACGACGACCCCCTCAAGCCGCCGGGACGACGGAGGGGCGGCGACGTCGACCTCGATCGAGGTAATCGTGCCGTCGGCCACCGAGATGGCCACCCGCTCGGCGACCGTGTCACCCCCCAGCCAGGCGTGTTCACACCACCAGGTGGTCACCCAACCCACTCCGTCATCACGTCGGCGAGCGCCTCGGCGCCGACGTGGCAGTCCGCGGTCTCTGCGTACTCCTCCGGGGAGTGCGACACCCCGGTCGGGTTGCGCACGAACAGCATTGCCGTCGGCACCTTCGCCGAGAGGATCCCCGCGTCGTGACCGGCCTGCGTGGGCAGCACCGGCACGTCGCCCAAGCGCGCCAGCGCACGTTGCAGCCGGGCCCGCGGGCCGTCCGGGAATTCAACGATGGGCGTGACGGATTCGGCGACCACGCGCAATTCGACGTGGTCGGAGGACGCGAATCCCCCGGCCTCGGCACTGATCTGCTCCACCAACGCCGTCAGCGTCGCCTCGTCGGCAGCCCGGGCGTCCAGCCAGGCCCGGATGCGCGACGGAATTGCATTGGCCCCGTTGGGCGACACCAGAACCTTGCCGAAGGTGGCGACAGCCTCGTGCCGGGCCGCCGCCGAGCGGGCGGCGTGCACCGACGACGCGAACGCCAGCATCGGGTCGCGCCGGTCGGCGAGCCGGGTAGTACCCGCATGGTTGGCCGCACCGTCGAAGGTGAACTCCCACCGCCCATGCGGCCAGATGGCCGACGCCACGGCGATCGGGCGGTCGACGAGGTCGAGCGCCCGGCCCTGCTCGACGTGGAGTTCGACGTAGACGCCGATGCGTTCGAGCAGCGCGTCGTCGGCGCCGAGGTGTTCGGGATTGCGGCCCGCCCGTGTTAGCGCCTCGGCGAGTGTGACGCCGTCGTTGTCACGCAGTCCCCTGGCGCGATCGGCGCTCAGAGCACCCGTGACGAGTTGCGATCCCACGCACGCCACCCCGAAGCGGGCGCCCTCCTCGTCGGAGAAGGCCGCTATCGCAACGGGAATGGTCGGCACCACGCCGCGGCTACGGACGATGTCGACCGCCGCGAATGCCGAGACGACGCCGAGCGGCCCGTCGAACGCGCCGCCGTCGGGCACCGAGTCCAGGTGTGATCCGGTGACGAAGGCGCCCGTCGGCTCACCGGTCCATCCCGGCGGCAGCCACCACGCCCACAGGTTGCCGTTGCGGTCCTCCTCGACCGACATCCCCCGCGTATCGGCGCAGCCGCGGAACCACTCCCGCAGCGTCAGATCGGGATCCGACCAGGCGAACCGGCGATACCCCCCGGTGCCATCGTGGCGGCCGACGTCGAGGATCGACGACCACAGCGAATCGAACGAGTTCACGAGTTCTCCTGCATGGGAATCCGCACCCCGCGCGCAGCGGCAACTTCGGCCGCGTGCTCGTACCCCGCATCGGTGTGCCGGATGACGCCCATGCCGGGGTCGTTGGTCAGAACGCGTTCGAGCTTTTGCGCTGCCAACTCGGTGCCGTCGGCCACCGACACCTGCCCTGCGTGGATGGAGCGACCCATGCCGACCCCACCGCCGTGGTGGATCGACACCCAGGTGGCGCCGGACGCCGTGTTCAGCAATGCGTTCAGCAGCGGCCAGTCCGCGATCGCGTCGGAGCCGTCGAGCATCGCCTCGGTCTCGCGGTACGGCGAAGCCACCGACCCCGAGTCGAGGTGGTCACGACCGATGACGATCGGCGCAGACACCTCCCCGGAGGCGACCATCTCGTTGAACTTCAGGCCGGCCCGGTGCCGTTCGCCGTAGCCGAGCCAACAGATCCGGGCAGGCAACCCCTCGAACTCGACGCGCTCACCCGCCATGGTGATCCACCGGCGCAGATGCTCGTTGTCCGGAAAGAGCTCCAGAATGGCCCTGTCGGTGGCGGCAATGTCCTTCGGGTCACCGGACAGGGCAGCCCAGCGGAACGGCCCCAGCCCCTCCTCGAACTGTGGCCGAATGTAGGCGGGCACGAAGCCGGGGAAGTCGAAGGCGCGGTCGTAGCCGGCCTTTCGGGCCTCGTCGCGGATCGAGTTGCCGTAGTCGAACACCTCGGCACCCCGATCCAGGAACCCGACCATCGCCGCCACGTGCTTGGCCATCGACTCCTGCGCCTGCTCGGTGAAGTAGGCCGGGTCCTTCTCGGCCATCTTCTTCATGTCCTCGAGGTCGATCCCGAGCGGCAGGTACGACAGCGGGTCGTGCGCGGAGGTCTGGTCGGTGACGATGTCGATCGGGGCATTGCGTTCGAGCAGGGCGGGGAAGACCTCGGCGGCGTTGCCGACCACGCCGATCGACAACGGCCGCTTGGCGTCTCGCGCCTCGATCGCCTTGGCCAGGGCGTCGTCGAGGTCGGTCGCCTTGACGTCGAGATACCTCTTGGAGATGCGCCGGTCGATCCGCGTCTCGTCCACGTCGACGCAGATGGCGACGCCCTCGTTCATGGTGACCGCCAGCGGCTGCGCCCCTCCCATGCCGCCGACGCCACCGGTGAGGGTGATGGTCCCGGCGAGCGTGCCGCCGAACTTCTTCTTCGCGATGGCGCCGAACGTCTCGTAGGTGCCCTGGAGGATGCCTTGGGTGCCGATGTAGATCCACGATCCAGCGGTCATCTGGCCGTACATCGTCAGACCGGCGGCCTCCAGCGCACGGAACTGGTCCCAATTCGCCCAGTCGCCAACCAGATTCGAGTTGGCGATCAAGACCCGGGGAGCCCACACGTTGGTGCGGAAGACCCCGACGGGCTTCCCGGACTGGACCAGCATGGTCTCGTCGTCCTCGAGGCCGCGCAGTGTGCGGACCAGTGCGTCGAAGGCTGGCCAGCTGCGGGCCGCCCGCCCGGTGCCGCCGTAGACGACGAGCTCGTCGGGATGCTCGGCCACCTCGGGGTCGAGGTTGTTCATCAACATGCGCAGGACGGCTTCCTGCTGCCACCCCTTGCAGGAGATCTCGGCTCCGCGTGGGGCGCGGACGGGGCGGGGACCGGCGGTGGTCGTCATGATGGGTGAAGTCCTTCGTCGTGGTTGTCAGGAGCTGCTGAGCCGGGCGGACACGTCCGCCGCGGCGGTGGTCAGACGGTCGCCGTACTCCGTGGTCTGGTGGGCGTTGAGCCGGTAACTCGGAATGACCAAACTCAGCGCGGCGACGATGCGGGTCTGCGAGAACACCGGGCAGGCAATCGCGGTGACGTCGGTCTCGACGCCACGCTCGACGACGGCGTAGCCATCGGAGGACACCTTGCCCCGCAGGGCCTGTCCGGCCGCGGAGACGTCCAGCGGCACCGTGCGGCCGACCCAGCTGGCATGACGCACCGAATGCGTGCCCTCGACGATGCTGATGTACACCGCCGTGGCGGCATGCCCCTCGACGCTGAGGTACACCGACTCCCCCGTCTCGGTGGCGAGTTCGTTCATCGCTGGTCCGGCGAGGTCGATCAAGGACTCGTCACTGAGCGCCTGCGCACCGAGTTGGATGATCCGACTGCCGGGCCGGTACGTGCCGGTCTGGTCCCTGCGGAGGAACCCGGTGGTTTCCAACGTGCGCAAAAGACGAAGCGCCGTGCTGGGGGCCAGGTCGCAATCGCGGGCCGTGTCCGCCAAATTCGCCCCGCCCCGGTCGCAGACGCTGGCCAAGAGGGCCAGCGCTCGCTCCACCGTTCGGGTTGCCTGATCTGCCACGGTGACCTCCTCTCGGCACGAAGGGTAGGGCGGGGCTGTTTCGTCCGGCCGCCTCTACGTTGCCACTAGGTAAAATCTCAATTTCGTCTGGTGGAAACTATGCCCGTCGGCGATGATAGGGCCCGTCGCGCATCCGTGACGGAAAACGAGGAGATCCCCGATGATCGAGCTGGGTGGGTCGATGACGATCGACGACGTCGTGGCCTTGGCCGACCGTCGCGACGAGGTCGAGCTCCCCGCCACGGTCGTCGACGCGGTCGCCCGGCTCCACCAGCAGGCCGCCGACCTCAGCACGCGATACGCCACCTACGGCCGCACCACCGGCGTCGGCGCCAACCGTAGTGCCAGCATCCCACCCGACGACGTGGACTACGGGATGCGCCTGCTGCGCAGTCACGCCGTCGACGCCGGTGATCCGTTGCCCCCCAGGACCGTCCGTTCGATGCTCGCGGTGCGCCTGATCCAATTGTGCGTTCCCGGTGCGGGTCTGGATCCCGCGATCCTGCTCGGCCTCCAACGCATGATCAACGACGACGCCCTCCCGCAGGTGCTGCAGTACGCCTCGATCGGCACCGGGGACCTGGCCGCGCTGGCGGGGACGGCGCTGACCCTGATCGGTGAACGTCCGGCGTCGGCGGCTCTGACGCCGATGGCACCCTGGGGTGCCGACAGCGCGCTGCCCTTCATGAGCAGCAGCGCGCTGACGGTGGGGCGAAGCTGCCTGGCGGTCGAGGAGTTGTTGCGCCTCGAGCGCGCGTCCAGCGTCATCTACATGTTGAGTTTCGTTGCACTGGACGGTAATCCGTCGGCGTTCTCTCCCGCCGCCGCACGTGCGGCGGCAGCCACGCAAGTGGAGACCGTCGCCAGGAGACTGCGCGCCCTCTACGCCGACCGCGCCGATCCCGAACGTCCCCCGGCCCGCATCCAGGACCCCTACGGCCTGCGGGTGTACCCGGTGGCCCACGGCAGCGTCGTCGCGTCGCTGTGGTCGCTCGTCAGACAACTGGAGCGAACCCTGAACGCGGCGCAGGAGAATCCGCTCTTCGACGCCGACGGTGACCAGGTCGTCCACCACGGCGCGTTCTACCAGGCGTCCCTGTCACTGGAACTCGACGGCGCCACCTTGGCGCTGGCCTTGACCGCACCCATCACGCACTCTCGAATCAGGATGCTCAACGACCCGGACACCAACGGCGGCAACCCCTTCCTCGCCGCCGATGCGCACGGCTCGTCGGGCCTGATGATGGTCGAGTACGTCGCGGCGGGGGCCATCGCGGAGATCCGCAACGCCGCGCAGCCGGCGTCGGTCGGGACCCTGGTGCTCTCCCGCGGCGCGGAGGAGGACGCCACCTTTGCCTCGCAGGGCATTCACCAGCTCGAGCGATCAGCCGCGGCCTACCGGGTTCTGCTGTGCTGTGAGCTCGTCGGGGCCGTCCGGCTGCTACGCCAGCGCGGCATCGTCACCGAATTGACCGGGGTACTCGGCGAGGCTCTCGACCTGGCGTCGGCGCTTCCCCGCGATGACGAGGATCGCGACCTCCGGGGCGACATCGCCACGGCGGAGCCACTTCTCGATCGCCTCGGGCAGCTGATCTAGCTGGTGCCCAGCGGATCGATGGTCAGTGCGATGTAGGCCAGCGCCGCGCTGACGGACGCCGTGGTCGCGATGTCGACCGTGCGTGAGCGCACCACCAGCAGCCCCGCCCGGTCGTCGGTCAACGCCAACCGCATGGCCGCCGCGATGCCGACGCCGATCGCCAACACCAGCGCCCCGCGGCGCCAGTAACCCGCCACCACCAGACCAAAGGCGGCCAGCAGGAACGCGGCGACCGTCAGGATCGGCCACTGCGCCGACACGACCCGATGCACGAGGCTCCGTGAGGTTGCGGTCACGTCGTCAGCTTCCGCTCTTCGCGCGAGCGCCCACCGCCATCTCGTCGAGCTCGACGACGTTGCTCAGCAGGAAGGCCCGCGTCAGCGGCCCGACGCCCCCAGGATTGGGCGACACGTGCCCCGCCACGTCCCAGACACCCGGGTGAACGTCGCCGACGAGGGCACCCGCGGCGTCACGGCTGACCCCGACGTCGACGACCGCGGCACCTGGCTTGACCATGTCGGCGGTCACCATGTGCGGCACGCCCACCGCGGCGATGATGACGTCGGCCTGCCGCGTCAGCGCGGGAAGATCACGGGTTCCCGTGTGGCACAACGTGACCGTGGCGTTCTCGGACCGGCGCGTCAGCAGCAGGCCCATCGGCCGGCCCACCGTCACTCCGCGCCCGATGACCACCACGTGCGCTCCCGCGATCGGCACCTCGAAGCGGCGCAACAGGTGCACGATGCCACGCGGGGTGCACGGCAGGGGCGCCGTCTCGTTGAGCACCAGCCGGCCCAGGTTCGTCGGATGCAGGCCGTCGGCGTCCTTGGCCGGGTCGATGCGCTCCAGGGCTGCGTTCTCGTCCAGATGCCGGGGCAGCGGCAACTGCACGATGTAGCCGGTGCAGTCCGGGTTGGCGTTCAGTTCGTCGATGGTGGCGTCGAGGGTGGCCTGACTGACGTCGCCGGGCAGATCCCGTCGGATCGAATTGATGCCGACCTTGGCGCAGTCGGCGTGCTTGCCGCGTACGTAGGCCTGAGACCCGGGATCGTCGCCGACGAGGACCGTGCCCAGCCCCGGCGTGCGGCCCGCGGCGGTCAAGGCCGCCACCCGCTGCTTGAGGTCGACGAAGATCTCGTCGCGGGTCGCCTTGCCGTCCAACGTCATCGCAGCCACCCGGTCATTCTGTCATCACCGCTGATTGACATCTCGCCGCGCCGCGTGGTCAGCTTCGAAAATGGACACTCCGGCAAATGTGTTCACCGACGTGTTTGGTGAGGCCAAGCTCGGACCGGTGACCTTGCGCAACCGGATCATCAAGGCCGCCACCTTCGAGGCGTCGACCCCCGATGCACTGGTCACCGACGACCTCATCCGCTACCACCGGCTGCCCGCCGCGGGCGGCATCGGCATGACGACCGTCGCGTACTGCGCGGTGACACCCGGCGGCCGGACCGACGGCTGGCAGCTGTGGATGCGGCCCGAAGCCGTGGCGGGGCTGCGCCGCCTCACCGACGCGATCCACGCCGAGGGTGCGGCGATCAGCGCCCAGATCGGCCACGCGGGACCCGTCGCCAACGCCCGGACCAACGGCGCCCCTGCCTACGCTCCGGTGCGCTTCTTCAACCCCCTGTCGATGCGCTTCGCCAGGAAGGCCACCGCCGGCGACATCGACGGCATCACCGCGGCGCACGCCAACGCCGCGCGGCTGGCCGTGGAATCCGGGTTCGACGCCGTCGAGGTCCACCTCGGCCACAACTACCTGGCCAGCTCCTTCCTCAGTCCGCTGATCAACCGTCGCACCGACGAGTTCGGCGGGTCGCTCGCCAACCGCGCCAAGGTGGCCCGCGGCCTCGTCCGCGCCGTCCGGCAGGCGGTCGGCGACCAGATCGCGGTGACGGCCAAGCTCAACATGTCCGACGGTGTGCGGGGTGGCATCTCGCTGGAGGAGTCCCTGCAGACCGCGACGTGGCTGGAGCAGGACGGTGGGCTCGACGCCCTCGAACTGACCGCGGGTAGCTCGCTGCTCAACCCGCTGTACCTGTTTCGCGGCGACGCACCCATCAAGGAGTTCGCGAACGCGTTCAAACCGCCGCTGCGGTGGGGCATTCGCATGTCGGGCAAGAAATTCCTCCGCGAGTACCCGTATCGCGACGCCTATCTGATGGACCAGGCCAAGCAATTCCGCGCGGAGCTGACGATGCCGCTGATCCTGCTCGGCGGGATCACCAACCGCGAGACCATGGACGAGGCCATGGCGGCCGGCTTCGACTTCGTGGCGATGGGCCGCGCGGTCCTCGCCGAACCCGACCTGGTGAACCGCATCAAGGCAGATGGCGCAGCGCACTCCGTGCGATCAATGTGCACCCATTGCAACAAGTGCATGGCGACCATCTACAGCCAGACCCACTGCGTCGTGACGGGTGCGCCGACCTCGGCGGTCTAGCGGGCTCCCACCTCTGCAGGCAACGGTGGTGGCAGCGGGGTCGACGGCGTGGTGGTCTCGGGGATCGCACTCGACTGGGCCGGCGTGGTCGTCGGAGTCGAGGACGACGTCGCGCTCGAGGAGGACCCCGACGACGAGCTCGGCGCCGAGCCGTGGAAGTCGACCATCGACTCGCTGCGAATCTGCCTGCCGCCGCTGCTGATGACGAGCGCGTTCGACGTCACCGTGTAGGTGATGCCGTCGTTCTCGGCGACGTACCCGCGGTCGGTCGAGGTCGCCTCGAGGATGAGGCGCGCTCCGTCGGTGACCCGCACGCCCCGGTACTGGAGCTGTCCGGAGGACTCGTCCTTGCAGATCGCCACCCGTGAGGTCGAGGTGTAGCCGTAGGCGACCGCGGTGCTCGGCGCCGCGCATCGCGCGGTCGAGTCGACGAAGCCTCGGGGGTCCGTCGGCGGCGGCGCTGCGCCGCTGATCGCCGTGGTGCCGACCACCCCGAGTGCGACCGCGCCGAGCGCGACGCCCAGCGCCGCCCCTGCCAGCCGTCGCCGAGCTCTTTGCTGCCGGGTCACGAGCTCGTCCTGCCGTTGCGTTCGCCTCACCCGTCCCATCGTCGCACCGATGTGAGTCGTCGGGGCCGCACGACGAGAGCGCGTCGCCAGATCAGCCCGCGCTGCGGTCGCCCGCCTGCCGAACCACCGGCGCCGGAACGCTGTAGTCGACGAAGTCGGTCATCGGCTCGTCGCGAAGCACCCGAACTCCGGCCGTCAGAAGCAGTTTGCGCGCCGAGACGGTGTAGTCGACGTCCTCGGACTGCGCGCCGAAGCACCCGTTGGACATCGGCCTGGCAGGCAGGACGAGGACGGCCCGGTCACTGAGCCGCATGCCCCGATACTCGTAGGTCCCGCGGCCGTCGGTACAGATCGCCACGGAGGACAGAGCGGTACGGCCCACGACGACGGCGGTCCGGTCCGGCCCGCAACGGACCGAGGCATCAGGTTGCGCCTGACTGTCCGCAGGCACCGCCGGTGGCGCGGCGACGGCGCTCGGCAACGTCAGCCCCGTAGCTGCAGCCACTGCGATGACCGCCACGAGACCGCGTGCGGCAACGCTCGCGCACCGCGGCGCGGCCATCCGTCCAGGGACATCACCGATCGCCGACATGCTTCTACGACACCACGGGACGTGGACATGTCCCAGAGGATGGGACGATCCTCCGCCCAATCGTCACCCGTCCGAGACCTTGGCGCGCAACCGATGACCCGCCGCGGCGGGCCGCGGGTGATCATTTGCCGCGCAACGGCGGCGCGCGGAGCGGCCCGGACCACCCCCGCGGGAGACGGCGATACCGATACAGTTGGTCTCGATGACGCGATCCGCCCCACCCGCGCTGACCGTTCGGTATGACGGCTCACCCCGCACCTTCTCCCCCGGCAACGACGTCGTCGTCGGGCGTGATCTGCGCGCTGACGTCCGCATTGCCCACCCCCTGATCTCGCGCGCGCACCTGCTGCTGCGCTTCGAGGGGGGCCGGTGGATCGCCGTGGACAACGGCAGCCTCAACGGGTTGTACGTCAACGGTCACCGCGTCCCGATGGTCGACATCGTCGACGGCATGAGCGTCAACGTGGGAAACCCGGACGGCCCGCGGCTGACCTTCGAGGTCGGCCGGCATCAGGGTTCGGCGGGCACGCCGCCACAGACCACTCAGGTCCCCGTCGCAGGACGCCCGAGCGCATCGTGGCCGAGCCAGCCCTCGACGGGCTACCCACGCACCCAACCGCCACCACGGACACCGTCGCCGCACTCGACCACGCAGTCGCGATCGCAGCCGATGTATCCCGCGGGGCCGCCGCCGACCAGTGGTCCCCAGGCCTACCGTCCCCCGAGCGCTCCGCATCCGGTGCAGCGACCGTTGTCCAGTCCGACCCTCGACCCGACGGCCACGCAGATGGGGCCCGCCGCGGCGCCCCGGGCGCCAGAGGGCAACCTCGCGACGAGCATGCTCAAGATCCTGCGGCCGGGCCGCGCGCCGGAGGTTCCCCCCGGCGGCATCAAGATCGGTCGAGCCACCGACAACGACATCGTCATCCCAGACGTCCTGGCCTCACGGCATCACGCCACCTTGGTCAGCGGTCCCGGTGGCACCCAAATCCTCGACAACCGCAGCATCAACGGCACGTTCGTCAACGGCCAGCGCGTCGACTCCGAGGTGCTTCACGAGGGCGACGTCGTCACCATCGGCAACATCGACCTCGTCTTCGCTGGTGGCACCCTGGCCCGCCGCAACGAGACCGACGTCGCGACCCGCACCGGCGGACTGGACGTCCACGGCGTCACCTGGACCATCGAGGGCAACAAGACCCTGCTCGACAACATCTCGCTGGCCGCGCGTCCCGGCACCCTGACCGCACTGATCGGCCCGTCGGGTGCCGGCAAGTCGACCTTCGCCCGCCTGATCGCCGGTTACACCCATCCCACGACGGGCACCGTCACCTTCGAGGGTCACGACGTCCACGCCGAGTACGCCTCACTGCGCTCCAGAATCGGAATGGTGCCCCAGGACGACGTTGTCCACGGGCAGCTGACCGTCCGGCAGGCACTGATGTACGCCGCCGAGCTCCGGTTGCCCCCCGACACCGACAAGGAGGACCGCGAACGGGTCGTCATGGAGGTGCTCGAAGAGCTCGAGATGACCAAGCACCTCGACACCCGGGTCGACAAGCTCTCCGGCGGTCAGCGCAAACGCGCGTCAGTGGCGCTGGAGCTGCTGACCGGACCGTCGCTGCTAATCCTCGACGAACCGACGTCCGGCCTGGACCCGGCGCTGGACCGTCAGGTGATGACGATGCTGCGCCAGCTGGCCGACGCCGGCCGCGTCGTGCTGGTGGTGACGCACTCGTTGACCTACCTCGACGTCTGCGATCAGGTGCTGCTGCTCGCCCCCGGCGGCAAGACGGCCTTCTGCGGACCGCCGAGCCAGATCGGCCCGGAGCTCGGCACCACCAACTGGGCCGACATCTTCTCCTCGGTCGCCGGCGATCCCGACAGCGCCAAGCGCAAGTACCTCGAGCGTCACGGCCCGCCGCCGCCACCGCCGCCGAAGCAGGAGGCTGCCGAGCTCGGCACGCCCGTGCACACCAGCACGATCAAGCAGTTCTCGACGATCGCGCGGCGGCAGATGCGGCTCATCGTCTCCGACCGCGGATACTTCGCGTTCCTGGCGATCCTGCCGTTCATCATGGGCGTGCTGTCGCTGTCCGTGCCGGGCTCCACCGGGTTCGGGCAACCCAATCCCCTTGGCGACGCCCCCAACCAGCCCGGCCAGGTCTTGGTACTGCTCAACGTCGGCGCCATCTTCATGGGCACCGCGCTGACCGTCCGCGACCTCATCGGTGAACGTGCGATCTTCCTGCGTGAGCAGGCCGTCGGGTTGTCCACCACCGCCTACCTGTTGGCCAAGGTGTGCATCTACTCGGTGTTCGCGATCGTGCAGTCCGGGATCGTCACGGGCATCACGCTGATCGGCGTCGGACTGCCCAAGAACGGCCCCCTGGTGCTCGGCGGGGGCGAGGCGTCCGCGGCGATCGAACTGTTCTTCGGGATGGCCGCCGCGACGATCTGCGCGGCCACGGTCGGCCTCGCGCTGTCGGCGTTGGCGAAGACCAGCGACCAGATCATGCCGCTGCTCGTGGTGGCGGTGATGTCGCAGCTGGTGTTCTCCGGTGGCCTCATCCCCGTCACCGGGCGGGCCCCGCTGGATCAGATGTCGTGGGTGACCCCGGCCCGCTGGGGATTTGCGGCCACGGCGTCGACGGTGGGCGTCACCGACATGGTGAAGCCGCCGATCATGCCCGACGACTCGCACTGGAAGCACGACGCGGGCACGTGGATCTTCGACATGGCCATGCTGGGCGCGCTGTCGCTGTTCTACCTGTGCTTCGTGCGCTACAAGATTCGGCTCAAGGCGGGCTAGGCCCTCCCGCGAGCGAAGGGATTAACTCCCGTGCACGTCGAGACCGTGCGCCGCGGCGTACCCCAGTGCCTGCGTGACGTCGATCTTCGCGCCGCGCACCGACGCGGTCGTCCAGAACGTGGGATCGGTGAGCGCACCTCGCAGATCGGCTTCCTCCAGGCGCACGTTCTGCGTCCGCGCCCCGCGGAGGTCGGCCCCGCGCAGGACGGCCTTGCGCAGGTCGGTGCCGACGAGGTTCGCTTCGCGCAACCGGCAGTCCGTCAGGTCGATGGACCGTAGATCGCACCCGCCGAGGACGGCGAGGGTCAGGTCCACCTCGACCATCGTCACCGGCCGCAGCCGACACTCGGTGAACACCGAACCCAGCAGCGTGCACTGACGAAAGACGGTGTGCATCAACGACGTGCGTCTAAAGGTGCAGTTGCGGAAGGCCGAGCCCTGATGCTCGGATTCGGTCAGGTCGACGCC
Organism: Mycobacterium yunnanensis; assembly: GCF_025823185.1. Taxonomy (GTDB): domain Bacteria; phylum Actinomycetota; class Actinomycetes; order Mycobacteriales; family Mycobacteriaceae; genus Mycobacterium; species Mycobacterium yunnanensis. The sequence goes on along the minus strand of NZ_JACKVK010000008.1, from coordinate 1,012,668 downwards.
ACTGAAGTCGCATTCGGTGAACACGACGCGTTCGGTGCGCAGCCGGCTCAGGTCCTCGTCACGGAAGTCCGTGCCGGTGAACTCCCGGTCCTCCCACTGCGGGTCGAGGTCGGCCACCGTCAGCCGGGGACCGAACCGAGGTTCATCAACGCGTATTCGGTCAGGGCGATCAACGCCGCCTTCGCCGAATTGCGGTCCCGCGCGTCGACGTCGAGCACGGGGATCGACTCGCGCAGCGCCAGCGCCTGTCGCACGGCGTCGGCCCCGTACCGCGGTCCGCCGTCGAACCCGTTCACCGCGATGAGGAACGGCAGTTGGCGGGCCTCGAAGAAGTCGACCGCGGCGAAGCTGTCCTCCAACCGGCGCACGTCGACCAGGATGATCGCCCCGATCGCGCCGCGGACCAGGTCGTCCCACATGAACCAGAACCGGCGCTGTCCCGGGGTACCGAAGAGGTAGAGCACCAAGTCCTCGGCCAGCGTGATGCGGCCGAAGTCCATGGCCACGGTGGTGGTGTTCTTGTTCGGGGTGGCACTGAGAAGGTCGACGCCCTGCGAGGCGTTGGTCACGATGGCTTCCGTGCGCAGCGGCATGATCTCCGACACGGCACCGACGAAGGTGGTCTTGCCGGCGCCGAAGCCGCCGGAGATCACGATCTTGGTGGACGATGAGCGCTTGCGCGAAGAGCGTGATTCCGATGAGCGCTTGCGCGAAGAGCGTGATTCCGATGAGCGCTTGCGCGAAGAGCGTGATTCCGATGAGCGCTGGGGCGAGCGCTCAGAGTGCCCGTAGGCCACGCAGTGTCCTCCCGATCAGCTCACGTCTCTCGTCGGTGGTGGCCGACTCGCCCAAGTAGGCGTCCACTCGAAGATAGTCCTGCTCGACCAGATCGCCGATCAGCACACGCGCGACGCCGAGCGGCAATGCAAGACGTGCCGCCACCTCTGCCACCGACGGGCCGTCCTCCCCCACGTCGAGGATCTTGGCTCGCACGTCGCTACTCGGCCAGGTGGGCGCGGGGCCGGGCCTCGAGGTGCGGATCGGCGCCTCCAGCGGCAGGTCCACCGATGAGGCCGTGCGCCCACCGGTCAGCGTGTAGGGCCGCACCATGCTGACCTCGATCAGCGGTTCACTGGGCTCCGAGGCGTCGCTGGATGGCGGGGTCATCGGCGCTCACGACCGCGGGGCCGTGCGGCGCGCCGACTGGATGACGGTGCCCACGCGTTCGACCAGGATCGCCATCTCGTAGCCCACCTGGCCGATGTCACAGGACCTGGTCGCCAGCGTCGCCAGGTTGGAGCCGTCGCCCACCCGCATCAACAGCAGGTAGCCGTTCTCCATCTCCACGACCGACTGCAGCACGTGTCCGCCGTCGAACAGCTGGGCCGCTCCGGTCGACAGGCTGGCGAGCCCGGAGGTGACGGCCGCGAGCTGGTCGGCGCGCTCGACGGGCATGTGCTCGCTGGAGGCCATCAGAAGTCCGTCGGCGGAGACCAGGATGGCGTGCGAGACGCCGGCCACGTCGTGGGCGAATCTGGATACCAGCCAGTCGAGGGAGTCGCGCTGGGTCGGTCGGGTCATGTGCCGGTCAGTCCTCGTCCGTCGGTCGCGCCTCGCGGGCACGGGCCCGGCCCGCGTGCACGCCGCCGAAGTGACTGCCGATGCTGCTGCGAACGGCGTTGGGGTCCCGTGGGATCGCGATGGGGCCGGTGTCCGCGGCCGAGTCGTCCTGCGGTGGGGGCGCGTCGACGCCACGGTGGGCGCCGCCGTTGCGTCCGTTGGGCCGGTCGTCGATGGCCGCCGCGCCCGGGATCAACCGTGCACCGGGTTGGCGCACCGGCAGGCCCTCGGACGTGCGTTGCTCGACCGGCGCCTCGTCCGCGGCGGCCGCGGCCGACCACCCCTTGTCCCAGACGGTCTGCCAGTCCAGGTCCGTGCTCTGGGCCAGGGTGAACGGGTCGTCGATGAGCCATTCCGAGAGCATGCTGTCGAAGATGGACCCACCGGTGGCGGGTTGCGGATCGGGGGCCGGTCGGCTCACCGGTTCGGCGGGGCGCGTGTCGCTCGCGCCGGCACTGCCCGAGAAGTACGACGACGTGTCGGTGGGGACGGGTCGCGCGGGTTCCGCAGGCCAGGACTCCTGCGTCCATTCACGTTCACCCCAGCGGTCCTCGGCCTCGGCCTCGGCCGGCGGGGTGTCGATCGGCGCGGACGGGATGCCTGCGATCCCGCTCGCTCCGGGATTGCGTTGCGGGAGAAGCGAAATGGGTGTGTCGGCGTGACCGTTGCGGTATTCGGGAACCGGGGCGTCGTCGTACTCGCGCTCTTGTCGGTCGGTGGCATCCGGTTCCCGTGACGGGGCGTCCCGATAGTCCCCGTACCCGGTGTACTCCTCCTCGTCGACGGCGTACGGAGGGACCACCGCCAGGTGTGGTTCGGCGAACGGGTCGGCGTCGGGGGCATAGGTCTCGCCGGGGCCGTGCAGCAGCGACTCGGCGGGAATGAAGACCCCCGCCGTCGTCCCCGACTGCGGTTCGGCGGCGACGGTGTTGCGCAGGCGCACCGCCAGGCCGTGCTGGCCCGCGAGCTTGCCGACCACGAACAGACCCATGTGCCGGGCGGTGAAGGGGTTGACCTCGCCGCCGGCTTGCAGACGGGTGTTGGCCACGCGAAGGTCGGCGTCGGTCATGCCAAGGCCGTAGTCCCCGATTTCGACGACCAGACCGCCGTTGCCGGTGCGCATCGCGGTCACCCGGACGTCGGACATCGGCGGTGAGTACCGCAGCGCGTTGTCCAGCAGCTCGGCCAGCAGGTGGACGAGGTCACCGGCGACGACGCCGACGATCTCGGTCTCCGGCAGATCCTCGGCGACGATCCTCGCGTAATCCTCGACTTCCGAGGCGGCGGCGTTGACGACGGTGGCGAGCGGCACGGGGTCGGCCTCCTCGCGCTGCACTCGGGATCCGGCCAGCACCAGCAGGTTGGCCCCGTTGCGCCGCATCCGCGCCGCGAGGTGGTCGAGCTTGAACAGGCTGTCGAGCCGCTCGGGGTCTTCCTCGTCGCGTTCGAGGCGGTCGATGATGCCGAGCTGCTGATCCACCAGCGACCGGCTGCGGCGAGACAGCGTCTCGAACATGTCGCCGATCTGGAGTTGGAGACGGGCTTGCTCGCCGGCCAGGAGCACCGCCTGCTCGTGCAGCTCGTCGACGGCGTGGGCGACCTGGCCAACTTCCTCGGTGGTGTTCACCGGCAACGGTACGACCGGGCCCGGCTCTTCGCCGGCCCGCACCCGCTCGATCTCCCGGGCGAGCTCCTCGTGGGCCACTCGCAGCGCGCCGTCGCGCAGTCTCCGCAGCGGCCGGACCAGAGACCTCGCCACGACCAGGACGATCACCAGCGTCACGAGGATGGCCGCCCCGACGATCGCCGAATCGCGGATCGCTTCTCGACGCTTCGCGTCGGCCTGGTCGTCGACGGCGGAGGTGACCGCGGCGGTGGTGGAGTCGACGACCTGGTTGGCGACGTCGTCGGCGCTCTGCAGGGACTGGCTCAGCTCGGGGTTGCCGACGAGGGCGACGGCCGGGTCCGACATCAGGGCCATCCGCCGGACCATCTCCTCCTGCAGTTTCTGCGCGTCGGGTGAGCCGACGCCGAGCACCTGCGACATCCCGGACAGCGTCGACGGTTCGGTGCCAGCCAAGGTGATCATCGAGGTGCGTAGCTCCGGTTCCGGCAGCTCACCCCCGAGGTTGACCAGGAGCTGCTCCATCGCCATCTGACCGCGTGCGCCGACGGCACGGCTCAGGCCCTGGGCCTTGGCGCGGATCTGCTCGTCGTCGACCCGGACCGAACCGTTGATCGCGTCCTCGGCAGACAGCAGGATGGGTGCATAGTCGGTGATGCGGCCGCGGAGGTCGATGCCGTTGGCCGTCACCTTGTCGACCAGTGCCTGGCCGTCGTCCAGCAGACCGGTGACCCCGGTGCGGACGTCGGGGGCGACGTCGACTCCGGCGAGCTGGTTTCGCAGTTTCTGCTTGCTGGTGTCGAAGGCGTTCAGCGCGGCCTGGGCGTCGCCGCCGGCGGAGTTGGCCAGCAGGGCGCCTTCCAGGGCCGCGGTGTACTCCTCGATGGCGGGCACCATCGCGGTGCGGTCGGCCGCGCGTCGGAGTTCACCCGCGCTCGCCCAGTCCGACTGCACCCGCAGGCCGCCCAGCACGCCCACCAGCAGCAGTGGGAGCACCACGATCGCGAAGACCTTCCAGCCGACGGGCCAGTTGCTCAGCGCCCATCGCGACGGGCGTGCCGTCGTCTGCCGCGGCGACACGGCCGCGAGACCTTGCGGCTCGTGATCCTGCGGTTCGACGAATGCGCTCATCGCGGCACGGCCAGAAAACCGGGCAAGCGTCGAAAGTTTCGTGTTGGAGCGTCGTTCATAAGACTTCCTGCAGCAGTACGCCCACATATCGGCAGGCACCGGAAGCACCAGTCCGACCGGCAATTCCACGAGTATGACAGCGATATCACGGCGTTTCCAGAGTTCTTACTGAACAGACAGAGTTCGTGACCTGGGCGTTGCGTACTCGTGCGCCACGCGAGCAAATGTCGTTGCGCTACCGAGACGACTCCGAAACATTCCGGCGAAAGGCGCGCATTCATGTCGCATTGGCGAAAGTGGGTAAAGGGGTTTCATGACCGAGCCCCATGGAGACGAACATCGACGCAGCGACACCGACGAGACGGAGTCCGTCAGCGCTCCCGGCGGAGAAAGCCCCGACCCTGAATTCGGCGACGACGCGACCATCCCCGATCAGGAGACGTGACCGCAGGCGGACGTAGGCTTCCTGCTACTCACGTACCGGAAGGCCCATTTCCGCCTTGTTCAAAGTCATGTTCAATTCGCCGCGCATTGCCCCCAACACCGGTAATGCGATCCGGATGGTCGCCGCGACGGGATGCGAATTGCATCTCGTCGAACCGCTGGGCTTCGACTTGTCGGAACCCAAATTGCGGCGCGCGGGGTTGGATTACCACGATCTGGCGTCGGTGACGGTGCATCCGGATTTGGCGACGGCGTGGACGGTGGTGAGGCCGGCGCGCGTCTTCGCGTTCACCGCGCACGCCGACTCATTCTTCGGCGACGTCGACTACGTGCCCGGCGACGTCCTGTTGTTCGGGCCGGAGCCCACCGGTCTCGATGCCGACACGCTGGCCGACCCGCACGTCACCCAGCGGGTGCGGATTCCCATGCTGGCCGGCCGACGGTCGCTGAACCTGTCGAACGCCGCCGCGGTGGTCGTCTACGAGGCATGGCGGCAGCAAGGGTTCGCCGGCGCGGTGTGAGCCTTCGCCACATCGCGTGTGCTGGGAGATCGCGAAATGCTCGCATCCGAGGATCTCGCAGCACACGCGATGGGGTTACCTTCGGATGAGCGCTTGCGCGAAGAAAGTCACCAACTGTTCCAGTGGCTGAGCTGCTCGGCAGGCAGCCGCTTGGCCTTCTTGAAGTCGGTGCCCTTGGTGTAGGCGATCGGAAACAGCCCAGCCTGGGCGTACTTGTCGAAGGGGATCCCGAGGATGTCGGCCACCTGCTTCTCGCCGTCGCCGATGAGGTGCAGCGTGGTCCAGGCCGAGCCGAGCCCGCGTGAACGCAGCGCGAGCATCATGCTCCAAGCGGCGGGCAGGATCGACCCCCAGAAGCCGGCGCTCGCGCCCGCCGGCGCCCCGTCGGGACGGCCTTCCAGGCACGGAATCAGCATGACCGGAACTTCGTGCAGATGGTCGTTGAGGTACTTGGCCGAGTCGATCACCAACGGCGTGCGCTCGTCGCGGCTGTCGCCGTAGGTGGGCTTCTCGGCGTCGAGGTAGGGGGTGGCCGCGATGCGGTAGACATCGGCGATCGCCTTCTTCTTCTCGTCGTCGTCGACGAAGACGAACTGCCAGCCCTGGGTGTTGGACCCCGTCGGCGCCTGCAGCGCCAGGTCGAGGCATTCCATGATGATTTCGCGCGGCACGGGCTTCTCGAAGTCGAGGCGTTTGCGGACCGAACGCGTGGTCGTCAGCAGTTCGTCGAGGGTCAAGTCGAGGGTTTCAGAGGGCATGTTCGGAGACTACATTCGCGATCATGACCGCTGCGCTGACGCCCGAAGTCACCGAACGCCTGCACCGTGACCACTACGGCTGGTTGACCACCATGGCGAAGTCCGGTCAGCCGGTGCCCAAGCTCGTCTGGTTCTACTTCGACGGCGAGGCGTTGTTCGTCTACAGCAATCCCGCCGCCGCGAAGGTCGCCCACGTCGGGCGCCACCCGCAGGTGAGCCTGAATCTGGACTCCGACGGCAACGGCGGCGGGATCGTCGTCATCGGCGGCGAGGCCACCGTCGACGCCGAGGGCGTGGATTGCCGCGAGGACCAACCGTATTGGGCCAAGTACGGTGCGATCTCCGATCAGTTCGGCCTGACCGATTCGATGGGCGACTACAGCACGCGGTTGCGAATCGGCGTCGACAAGGTGTGGACCACGCCGACTGCGTGACGCCCCACCCTGGACGTACATCAGGCCCTCCCCCGGGGATTGGTTGGGGAGGGCCTGATGGGTTCTTGGGGTGATGCGGCCGAGCTACTTGCCGGTGAGGTGGGCGATGTAGGCGGGGCCGTGGTTGCCGTACCAGCCCGGGCCGACGGTGGGGGCCGGGGTGGCGTAGGTGTGGGGGCTGTGGAAGTTGCCGGTGCTCTGCGGCGTCGTGGCGGTGGGTGCGGCGGCGGCGGTGCCGGCGAGGCCCAAGGCGGCGGCGCCCAGGACGGTGGCGGCGATCAGGCTGCGGGTGATGGTGTTCATGTCGACTCCCTTTGTCGTTGTCTTCGTGCCGTTTTGGCGTTGAGACAACTATCGCCCGGTGTCGGCGCCACGTCTGTCGGGCGAGCGGTGGACGAACCGGTTGAACTCGATGTCCACCGATCGGGGGAACGGACCGCCTACTGGAAGTCCCGCGACTTGGATGCCACCCGCAGGTCGACGGGCCCCAGGCGGTCGGCGGCAATGGTGACCGCTCCCGTGGCGTTCTGCACGATGCCGCGGATCACCAGGGCCGACGCCGTCTGCGCCAGCTTGCGGTGCCGCGCCCACACACCCTTGGAGCACATTACGTTGACCATGCCGGTCTCGTCCTCGAGGTTCATGAAGGTCACCCCCTGAGCCGTCGCGGGCCGCTGCCGGTGGGTCACCGCACCCGCGACGAGAACCCTGGTGCCGTCCGGTACCGACAGCAGCTGATTGGCCGGAACCACGCCCAGCTCGTCGAGGCGTCGACGAAGGAACTGAACGGGATGACTGCCCGGGGAGACGCCGGTGGCCCAGACGTCGGCGGCGGTCAACTCCAACTCGGTCATCCCTGGCAGGGTCGGGACGTGTGAGGAGGATCCGACACCGGGCAGCCGGTCGGGACGTTCGGAGGCCGCGGCTCCCGCCGCCCACAGCGCCTCGCGGCGGGTCACGCCGAAACAACCGAGCGCTCCCGCGGTGGCCAGCGCCTCGGTCTGCGGCACCGACAGCTGCACCCGACCCGCCAGGTCGACCAGTGAGGCGAACGGGCCGTTGACCTTTCGGTCGTCGACGATGCGATCGGCCAGCTCGTCACCGACGTGCCGCACCGCGCCGAGACCGAGTCGCACCTCCTGGCCGCGGTTCTCCAACGTGGCGTGCGCCAGGCTGGCGTTGACGTCGGGGCCGTGCACCAGCACCCCGTGGCGGCGGGCGTCGGCGACCAATGACTGCGGGGAGTAGAAACCCATCGGCTGGGCGCGGAGCAGCGCGGCACAGAACGCTGCGGGATGGTGCAGCTTGAACCACGACGAGTAGAACACCAACGAGGCGAACGACAGCGAATGACTCTCCGGGAAGCCGAAGTTCGCGAACGCCTCCAACTTCTCGTAGATGCGGTCGGCGACGTCACCGGTGATGCCGTGCCGCGCCCGCATGCCGTCGTAGAACCGGCTGCGGAGCCGCTTCATCTTCTCGGTGGACCGCTTGGACCCCATGGCCCGGCGTAGCTGATCGGCCTCGGCGGCGGAGAATCCCGCACAGTCGACCGCAAGCTGCATCAGTTGTTCTTGAAAGAGTGGGATTCCCAACGTCTTCCGAAGCGCCTGCTCCATCGACGGGTGGTCGTAGGTGACCTCTTCCTCGCCGTTGCGGCGCCGGATGTACGGATGCACCGAGCCGCCCTGAATGGGCCCCGGACGAATCAGCGCGACCTCGACCACCAGGTCGTAGAACACCCGCGGCTTGAGCCGGGGCAACGTGGCCATCTGGGCGCGGGACTCCACCTGGAACACCCCGACCGAGTCGGCGCGCTGCAGCATTTCGTAGACGGCCGCCTCGGACAGGTCGAGCCTGGATAGGTCGACCTCGAGGTCCTCGTGCTCGGCGACCAGGTCGATGGCATAGTGCAGCGCCGAGAGCATGCCGAGCCCGAGCAGATCGAACTTGACCAAACCGATTGCCGCACAGTCGTCCTTGTCCCACTGCAGCACGCTGCGGTTCTCCATGCGCGCCCACTCCACCGGGCACACGTCGGCGATCGGCCGGTCGCAGATCACCATGCCCCCTGAGTGGATGCCCATGTGCCGGGGCAGATCCTTGATCTGCAACGCCAGGTCGACCACCTGCGTGGGGATCTCCTCGACGTCGGGCGAGTCGGCGAGCCCGTTCCACTTGCTGAGCTGCTTGCTCCAGGCGTCCTGCTGCCCTTGGGAGAACCCCAGCGCCCTGGCCATGTCGCGCACCGCACTGCGGCCGCGGTAGGTGATGACGTTGGCCACCTGCGCGGCGTAGTCACGTCCGTACCGCTGGTAGACGTACTGGATGGCGTTCTCGCGCAGGTCCGATTCGATGTCGATGTCGATGTCCGGCGGCCCGTCGCGGGCCGGTGACAGGAACCGTTCGAACAGCAACTCGTTGGCCACCGGGTCGACGTTGGTGACGCCGAGGGCGTAACACACCGCGGAATTGGCCGCCGATCCCCGACCCTGGCAGAGGATGCCGTTCTCCTTGCAGAACCGGGTGATGTCGTGCACCACCAGGAAGTAGCCGGGAAAGTCGAGTGTGGCGATGACGCGCAGCTCGTGCTCGATCTGGGCGTAGGCCGCCACGGCCAGCTCCGGCGGGCCGTACCGGTCGCGCGCCCCGGTCATCACCAGATGGCGCAGCCAGCTGTCCTCGGTCTCCCCCGGCGGCACCTCGAACGGTGGCAGCTTCGGGGCGATGAGCGCCAGCCCGAACGCGCACTGCTCGCCCAACTCGGCCGCGGCGGCCACCGTGCCGGGATGGTGGGCGAACAGCCGGGCCATCTCGTCACCCGACCGCAGATGCGAACCACCCAGCGGCGCAAGCCAACCGCTGGCCTCGTCCATCGAATTGCGCGCCCTGATCGCACCCATGGCCATGGCCAGCCGGCCGCGGGCCGGTTCGGCGAAGTGCGCGGCGGTGGTGGCCACGACACCGACCCCGAACCGTGGCGCCATGGCGGCGAGCTGGGCGTTGCGTTCGTCGTCGAGGGGGTGGCCGTGGTGGGTGAGCTCGACGCTCACCCGGTCGGCGCCGAACCGGTCGACGAGGTCGGCGAGCGCGGCCCCCGCCGCCTCCGGCCCGCCCGTCGCCAAGGCGTGGCGCACATGACCCTTGCGACACCCGGTGAGGATCTGCCAGTGCCCGCCGGCGGCCTCGGTCAATGCGTCGAAGTCGTAGCGCGGCTTGCCCTTCTCGCCACCGGCGAGGTGGGCGGTGGCGAGCTCCCGCGACAATCGCCGGTACCCTTCCGGCCCCCGCGCCAGCACGAGCAGGTGCGGCCCCGGCGGATCGGGCATCTCGGTGCGGGGCACGTTCCCCAGCGAGAGTTCGGCGCCGAACACCGTCTGCACGTCGAGTTCGCGGGCCGCCTCGGCGAAGCGGACCACCCCGTACAGCCCGTCGTGATCGGTCAGCGCAATGGCCTTCAGGTTCAGCCGGGCGGCCTCCTCGACGAGTTCCTCAGGGGTGCTCGCCCCGTCGAGGAAGCTGTAGGCCGAGTGGGCGTGCAGTTCGGCGTACGGAGTGGAGGCGGCCGTCGGCCGATGACCGTCGGGCCGCTCGTAGCTCCCCCGCTTGCGCGACCATGCCGGGCTGTCACCACCGTCACCGGTGGGTTCGGGCAGGCGGGACCCGGCGCGGCGCGGCTTGCTGGTGAGCACGCGCTGCATCTCGCCCCAGGTCGACGGCCCGTCGTTCCAACCCATTCCTCGACGCTAGTCGAACGCGTGTTCGATTTCTAGGCCGCGTAGGTGACGACCACCGCTCCGGAGCCCACCGGCGTGCAGTCGAGTAATCGCAGCGGCTGCCGAACGCCAGGACCGAACAGCCGACGACCCTCACCCAGCACGACCGGAGCGATCGTCACCACGTATTCGTCGACCAATCCGGCCTTGGCCAGCGAGTCGACCAACACGCCGCTGCCCATGATCACCAGATTGTCGTCGCGCTCCCTCAGCGCGGCGACCGCGGCCGTCACGTCACCGTGCAGCAGGTGGGAGTTGGGCCACGGCAGTGTCGTCGCGGGGTGCCCGGACACGACGTGCTTGTGCGTTCCGTTCAACGCGTCCTTGAACGGCCCGCCGCGCGAGTTCCACGCCGCCAGCAGTTGCTCGTACGTCCTGCGTCCGAACAGCCACTCGAATTCCGGACCCATGCGCTCGCCCATCTTGGCGCCAATCACGGGGTCGGCGTACGGGGTTGCCCAGCCTCCCGCGGCGAAGCCGTCGCGAGTGTCCTCGTCGACGCTTCCCGGCCCCTGCATCACTCCGTCGAGCGTGACCCAGTTGGCCACGATGACCTTGCCCACCTTCGCCTCCCTTTCACCACCTAGGTCTCGACCTCCCCCGACGCGATGAATAATCGCCAGCCGTCCGGTCTACTCGTCGAGAACACCCAACAGGAGGCCGCATGACCAGCACACCAGCCCTGCCCCCCATCGTCGACCAGGCCACCTGGCGTGCCACCCTCGACGAGTTGCGCGTCCGGGAGAAGGCCGCCACCCGCGAGCTCGACGCCATCGCGGCCCAGCGCAGGCGGCTGCCGATGGTCGAGTTGCCTTCCTACACGCTGATCGGCGCCGACGGACCCGTCTCGCTCGCCGAGGTCTTCGACGGCCGTAGCCAGCTGATCGTCTACAACCACATGTGGACCGATGGCGCGCAGTGGCAGTGCGGCGGCTGCACGGGTTTCACCTCACAGTTCACCCGGCTGGAGTTCCTCGAGAACTACGACGCCCGCTTCGTCATCGTCACGAACGGACCGATCGACGAGGCCCTGGAGTACAAGGCCAGGGTCGGCAACCAGATGGAGTGGTTTTCGTCGTCGGAGAGTTCTTTTGGCGCCGACACGGGGGCACCTCCGGGAGCGGGCTTCGCGGTCAACGTCTTCCTGCGCGACGGTGACACCGTGTATCGCACCTGGCACACCGACGGCCGCGGCACCGAACAGCTCAGCCACAGCTTCGCGTTGGTCGACCTGTTGCCCTGGGGCCGCCAAGAGGTGTGGCAGGACTCGCCGGACGGCTGGCCGCAGTCTCCGACCTACGCCAAGTGGGCAGGTTCACCCGACATCGCCAAGGCCTACGGGACGGGCTAGCGGCGGAATATCCAGCGGTCAAAGCGAATTGTGGCCTGTATGACGCGACGACTCAAAGCGACGGTGGCCCTGGTCACGGGCGCAAGCAGTGGCATCGGCGAGGCCACGGCGATCGCCCTTGCCGCGGAGGGCGCGACCGTCGCCCTGCTGGCCCGGCGCAAGGACCGACTCGACGAGCTCAGCGTCCGAATCCAATCCGCCGGTGGCACTGCGCTGGCCGTGGAGGCCGACGTGTCCGACCAATCCCAGGCCGCGGCCGCGGTCGAGCAGGTGGTCGAGCGGCTCGGCCGGCTCGACACGGTCGTCAACAACGCGGGCCTGATGCTCATCGGGCCGGCCGCCGACGCCGACCCCGCCGACTGGGACACGATGCTGTCGGTCAACGTCGCGGGCCTGCTGTACGTGACGCGGGCCGCCCTACCCCACCTGATCGCCGCCGCTGCGGACTCACCGCGCGGCGTCGCCGACGTGGTCAACATCAGTTCGACCGCCGGTCGCGTCGCCAGGCCGGGGACCGCGGTCTACTCGCTCACCAAGTTCGGCGTCGGCGCCTTCTCCGAAGCGGTCCGCCAAGAGGTGCTCGACAAGCGGGTCCGAGTCGGCCTCGTCGAGCCGGGCACGGTGCAGACCGAAATCGTGAACAACCTGTCCGCCGCAGACCGGGAGGCCATCGAACGACGCAGTCCAGGCATGGTGAAGCTGGAGCCGGCCGACATCGCCGATGCCGTCACCTACATGGTCACGCGCGACCGCCGCGTGGCGGTCAACGAGATATTGGTGCGGTCGGCCGAACAGACCTGGTGACGGGCTGCGTCAGTCCAGGTATTCGGCAGTACCGTCGTCGAGCACGACCCGGGCGTTGGACCCGTCGACGCCCGCGGCCTCCGTGCGGAACACCGCGTGTCCGGGCTCGGTGCGCCACACCGAGGTCGTCAACGTCTCACCCGGGAACACCGGCGAGGTGAAGCGGGCGCCGACGGCCCTGATCTTGGTGGCGTCGTTGCCGCCGAGTTCGGCCACCAACACCCGGCCCGCGACCCCATAGGTGCACAGCCCGTGCAGGATTGGCTTAGGAAAGCCTGCGAGGTTCTGTGCGAACCACGGGTCGCTGTGTAGCGGATTCCGGTCCCCCGACAGGCGATAGATCAGCGGCTGATCCTCGGTGGTCGGCAGTGCGACCTTCGCGTCGGGCTCGCGATCCGGGAACTCCGGGGCAGCGGGCCGCTCGCCCGGCTGCCCTCCGAAGCCACCCTCGCCGCGGATGACGGCCGTCGAGATGGTCTCCGCGACGACCTCGCCCGTCTCGGGATCGGTGCCGGTGCCCTTGAGCACGAGGATGGCGTTCTTGCCCTCACCCTTGTCCTGGACGTCGACGACCTCGGAGGACACGTCGAGCCTGCCCGACGTCGGCAACGGCGCATGCAGGCGGATCTGCTGGGACCCGTGGAGCAGCATGGCCCAGTTGAAGGAGCCCACCTCGGCGGCGGCCCCCCACGCCGGGCAGGCGATGACGGCGTAGGTCGGCAGCACCTGCTGCTCGATGTCATGACTGTTCTCGGTCGTGAACGCCAGATCCTTCGTACCCGCGCCCACGCCGAGCGCGTAGAGCAGGGTGTCGCGCTCGGTCCACGTGAAGGGCTGTGGTGCGGTGGTGGCTCCGATGGCGTCCGGGTTGATCGGCATGCTCTTCTCCCTTGAAGGCGGCGGCGGCTCCGTCGGACGATATCGCGGTGCTCCAGGGCCGAGTCACGGCGGGTTGGCGGCGAACTGCGGGACGCGGCGGATCGGCCGGCTGCATGACGTCGGCAGCCGAGGCGACCGTGTCCATGAAGGGCATCGACGGCACCCACTGCATATCCGTTGTCCACGAACGCCTTACGGTCTCGCGGCCGATCCCGCCCACTGCACCGGCGCCGGCGCGACGCGCCTCATCAGACCTCGACGAGGATCTTCTGCGCGTCGCCGGTCGGGTCGAGGAGGCGATCGAAGCCGCGCTCGACGATGTCGGCGACGGGAACGACGTCACTGACCGCCTTCTCCACGGGGAACCGGCCCGACGCCACGAGTGCGATGATCCGCGGCCAGTCCGTCACCGGGTAGCACCACGTCCCGATCAGACTCAGGTCGCGGTTGGACAGGTTCATGGGATCGATGGATGCGGGCCTGACGTGCAACCCGACCTGGGTGACGGTGCCGTGGGAGCGGACGGCGTTCAACGCGGCGTTGAGGCCAGGCTCTGACCCCGAGCACTCCGCAGCCACGTCGACGCCGACGCCGCCGGTCATGTCCCTGACCGCCGCGGTGACGTCGTCCGACGTGGGGTCGAGAATCGTCGCGATGCCGAACGTCTCTGCCAGCGCACGGCGTTTCGGATTCGGCTCGGAGATGAAGATCTGCGAGGCGCCTGCCGCGTGGGCGTACAGCGCGGACAGTGCGCCGATGGGTCCGGCTCCGGTGACGAGGATCGAATCTCCCGCCCGGAAGCCGGTCCGGTCGACACCGTAGGCGGCGACTGCCGACGGCTCGATCAACGCACCCTGCCGGTCGCTCACCGTGTCGGGGAGCACGCTGACCTGACTTGCGTCGAGCACCAGCTGTTCGGCGATCCCGCCGCCGTCGAAGCTGAGCCCGACGCAGGCCATTCGTACGCAGAGGTGGTTGAGGCCACGCCGGCAGAAGTAGCACTCCCCGCAGAAGATCAACGGCTGCACCGATACTCGGTCACCCACGGACACCGAGGAGACGTCGTCGGCCACTTCGAGGACGCGCGCGGACAGCTCGTGTCCGAGCACCTGCGGCGCCGCCGCCCCGGTGAGCGGGTGAGGGGACGTCGGGATGACGATCGGCCCCGTGAGGTATTCGTGTAGGTCCGTCCCGCAAATGCCACACAGGATGGGGCGCAGCCGAACCTGACCTCGCGTCAGCGGACCAGGGTCGGCGACGTCCTCCACGCGGATGTCGTGCTCGTCGTAGAAGATGGCGGCGCGCATTGGTCTTCCTCCTATGTCAGCGAAATGATCTCGTGGAGCGCGGTGAATGTGGTGAACGTGGTGTCTCAGACACTGGTGATGCCTCCGTCGATGACGACCGCCGACCCGGTCTGGTAGCCCACGTCACCACGAAGCAGGAACATGACGGTCTCGGCGATTTCGCGGGGCGAGGCGTAGCGGCCGATGGGCGTCCCTTCCTCGAACCGGCGCCTCTCCCAGTCGGGATCGTCGGGGTTGACGAGAAGTTCTGAGCGGCGCATCAGCGGAGTCTCCACCGGACCGGGGCACAAGCAGTTGACCCTGATGCCGTGTGCCGCCATCTCGCTGGCCGCGCTGCGGGTGAGACCCAAGACGGCGTGCTTGGTGACCGCGTAGTCGGACCTGTCCGGTGCGGACTTCAGGCTGAGGATCGATCCCGTGTTGACCACGGCGCCAGCACCTTTGGCGACCATGTGGGGCAAGACCGCTTGCAGCCCCCAGAACATGCCGTGGAGGTTGACGTCGACGACGCGCAGCCAGTCGGCGGGATCGGTGTCCACGATCGACGTGTGTACGCCTTCCACGCCGGCGTTGTTGAAGAACAGCGTTGGTGCGCCGTGCTCTGCCGTGGCGGCCTCTGCGTACCCGAACACCTGTGATCGATCGGCGACGTCGGCCTGGTACGGGACGACCGACGAGGCCGCCTCGCCGGCGGTCGCCTTGGCCGCGTCACCGTCGACGTCGACCGCCAGCACCTTCGCGCCTGCCGCGGCGAGGGTGAGCGTCACCGCCTTGCCGATGCCGCTGCCCGCCCCGGTCACGATCGCCGACCGTCCTTGGAAGGACCATTCGGTAGTCATCGCATGTCGTCCTGTTCGCCGTTCGGTTTCTCGTCTGAGGTGTTCGTTGTCGGTAGACAATCCGTCGCGGTGTCCGAGCCGGCGTTCGATCGATCCGCAGTCGCCAATGTCCCGCTGACCCGAGTCGATGCTGCTCAGTCGGGTGAATCGGCTCCGCGGAAGTGGCGGCGACGACGCTCCGATTGCGACGCGGGTCACACAAGGACTGATTCATGACACTAAACACTTGCCGTGGTGGTGTCAACACGCTGGGCACGCCAGTCCGGACTGGAATGGCCCGACGCGCGGGACGGCGACAGGGCTAGACCCGTGGCGAGAGGGCCTCGCGCAGGGCGACCACGTTGTCGGTGCAGCGCTGCAGCTCTCCTCGTTCGATGCGGTGGGCAAGCCGGACGACCGCGTCGTTGACCGGGGCGTGCCGCCCGAGCCGACGCAGCTCCTCGACGACCCGCCCGTTGATCTGGTCGACCTCGCTGCGACGGGACTTCATCCAGTCCTGGAGGACGGTGGACAGCGTGTGCGAGAGGACGTACTTGTCGAGGAGCACGTCCATCAGCGTGTCGACGAAGCCGTGCGGATTGGTGGCATCCACCGTGGTGAGGCCGAAGATGGGCACCACGGACCGACCGGCCGCGAGCGCGGCGTCGACCGCTTCGTAGCCGGCCTGCAGCATCACGTCCTTCATCCCGGGATGGTGGCCCGCCTCGACGATCGACAGGTCGAGGATGGCCGACGGGACGAGCTCTGCGGCGTTGATGACGAGCTTCATCCACTTCGCCGACCGGATGTCGTCCACGACGTCCACGGCCCCGGAGTGGCGCAGCAACGTCGCCACCTCCTCCTCCCGGCCAGCGGTAGCCGACCCGAGGCTGCCCACCGCGAACCAGCTGCGGGACCGCGGCGAGTGACGGTCGACCACGCCGGGCTCGAACATCGTCGACGAGATCTCGATGACGGCGCCCAATGTGCGCTCTGCGCCGAGGATCTCGACCATGTCGTCGACGGTCATGCCGTTCTGAACGCCGACGGCGATTCCGTCGTCGGCGAGGTAGGGCTTGACGAGCTCGCACGCCCACCGCGTGTCGTAGGCCTTGACGAGCACCAACACCACGTCGAACCTGCGTCGCAGTGTCGCCACCTCGCAGAAGTGCAGGACCGGCACCTGCGCCGACACCCTCTCCTCGGGTGTCTCGACGCGGATTCCGTGCCGACGGATCGCCTCGACGTGGGCCGGCCACTGCTCGATGAAGGTGACGTCGTGACCAGCTTCGGCCAAGTCCGCACCGATGGCTGCCCCGTTGGCGCCGGTTCCGACTATCGCAATCGACGTCATGGCCGCTCAGTACTCGTAGTCGACGATGGCTCGCCGGGCCACGAATTCGCCTGCGATCGTGGCCGCTTCCCGGTGCCTGGGGTGCACCTGATACGCCTCGAGCGCGGCCGTCGACCGATGCTCGGACACCAGCACCACGTCCCAGTGTCCGTCAGCCGTGCCCAGGTCCGGGCGTACCGTGATCGATTCGACCTCGTCGAGCGTCGCGAGCGCTTCGAGCACGTTCTGCATCCGCTCGATGTGCGCCCTGCGGGCCTCGTCGTCGGGCGCGTCGAGTTCGAACGCCACGATGTGTCTGATCACCGACTGCTCCTCGAATCGCGTGGACGATGCTGTGCACTGCAGATTAACACCAAGGGCGGCCCGACATCGTGAAACCGAGTTCGACTTCCAGCGGATCTACGGCGACGTCGTACGCGTCGACAAGCATTGCGCGTCAAGCCTGTACGACATTCCCAGACGTCTGCATCGAGACCGGTCAGCCCCGCATCCACGTGCATTCTCGGGTCAGGTGGGCCGCCCATATGTAGCATGGCGCTAAACACAGCCCACGGAATGAGGTGCGCGATGGGCATCGAACGGCTCAACATCGCGGTGGTCGGGACGGGGGCCAACGGGGCCTCGCTCGGCGCGGACATGGTCCGCGCCGGCTTGTCGGTCACCTACGTCGACCAATGGCCCGACCACGTCGTGGCAATGCGGACCAACGGCCTCACCGTCAACTTCCCCGACGGCACGGTCGAGCGCACCGAGATAGACGCCTACCACCTGTGTCAGGTCGCCGAACTCCGTCGCCCGTTCGACATCGTGTTCGTCAGCGTCAAGACCTACGACACCCGTTGGGCAGTCGAACTCGTCAAGCCGCTGCTGCACGCGGAGTCCGTCGTCGTCGGTCTTCAGAACGGCATGACCATCGACGACGTCGCCGACATCGTGGGCCCCCAGCGAACGATCGGCGCCGTATTGGGCATCGCGGCCAACATGTTCCAGCCTGGCATCGTAAACCGCCAGGTCTCGCGCGCAGACACCTGGATTACGGTCGGCACGTACACCGGCGTCCCGACTCCACAGTTGGAGAACGTGCACGCCGTGCTGTCCACCGCCGCGGTGACCGAGACCTCGCGCGACATCCGGGCGTCGAAGTGGATGAAGCTCCTGGCCAACATTCCCGAGATGCTTCCCTCGGCCATCCTCGGGGTGCCCCTTCTCACCGCGGTCCACGTCCCCGGCGTCCGGGAGACGATGGACGAGGCGTCCCGCGAGGCCTACGCCTTGGCGCGAGATCTCGGCATCGCGATGGTGCCGATCTTCGGCATGACCGCGCGGGACGTTCCCGATTCCGACCAGTACGCCCTGGACCTCCTCGACGCCGTCCTCATGTCGTACTCGCTGGAGGACACGCGCGTCGCGGTGCTGCAGGACTGGGACAAGAAGCGTCACGCCGAACTCGACGCCTACAACGGCTACATCGTCGAGACCCGCCGCAAACTCGGGGGCCGCGCGCCGGTGAACGAGGCAATCCTGCGCATTGCCAACAGGATCGAAGCGGGAGACCTGGAACCGAGCGTGGCCAACGCCGAACTGCTGGTCGCCGCCCGCACGCACGCCCAGTGACCGTGCGGCGGGGTCCCCGCACCGCCGAGATGCCCTAGATCAGGATCGTCAGCGGGTTTTCGATCCGTCTGACGAACGCCGCCATCCACTGGGCAGCGACCGCCCCGTCGATCACCCGATGGTCAGCCGAGAGCGTGACCGTCATGACCGTGGCGACGGCCAGTTGGCCATCCACGACGACGGGCCGGGGCGTGGCGCCTCCCACCGCGAGGATGCCGGACTGCGGCGGGTTGAGGATGGCGGAGAACTCGCTCACTCCGTACATCCCGAGATTGGACACCGAGAAGCTGCCGCCCTCGAGCTCGGCCTGCTTGAGCCGGCCGTCGCGCGCCCGCTGCGCGAGGTCGCCGACGGTGCTGGCCACGGCCGACAGCGACATCTGGTCCACGCCGCGCAACACCGGGGTGAGCAGACCGCCGTCGACGGCCACGGCGACCGCGAGGTCCACCTCGTCGAAGCGCCGTATCGACGTGTCGTTCCAGATCGCGTTGGCCTCGGGTACCTCGACGAGGGCTCCGGCGACGGCCTTCAACACGAAGTCGTTGAGCGAGATCTTCACCGCCGCAGCCTCGTTGACCGAGCGACGCAGCTCCATCAGGGCATCCACCCGACAGTCCGCCTTGACGTAGAAGTGCGGCACGGTGGTCTTGCTCTCGGTGAGGCGCCGGGCGATCGCCCTGCGCATCCCGGTCAGCGGCTCGTCGGTGAAGCCGTCGGCCACTGCAGCCGGTGCCGGCGTCGGCTTCGGGGATTCCGCGGCCGGGTCGACGGGCGCCGGCGTCGAGATGGCCAACCGGTCGAGGTCGCGGCGGACGATGCGTCCGCCTGGCCCGGTCCCCGTCACCGTCGAGAGGTCGATGTTCCTCTCCCCGGCCAGCTTTCGCACCAGGGGTGTCGCGAACAGGCGCGAGCCGTTGGTGGCGGGTGACACCGGGGGTGGCGCCTCCCGCTCGGATTCGACGGTCTGCTGGTGTGCCGCCGCGCGCACGGGTGCGTTGTCGCGCTGCGACGCAGCCTCGAGCACCGGGGCTCCCGAGTCGGGGTCAGCGGAGGCGCCGCTCTCCAGGTCGGGATCAGCGGTGGGGGTGGCTGGCGCGGGGTCGGCCTGGGGTGGGGCGTCGAGGTCGGCCTCGCTCTCACCGGGGGCCAACACGATCGCGATCGGGTCACCGACTGCGATGGTGGCGCCGGGCTCGGCGATCAACCGTGCCAGCACCCCGGCGACCTCGGCGGCCAATTCGACAACGGCCTTCTCGGTCTCCACTTCGGCGAGCGCGTCGCCGACCTCGACGTCCTGACCCTCCGAGACGAGCCACGACTGGATCACGGCCTCGGTGGCGTTGGCGAGCACCTCGGGCATCCGTACCACGGTGGGCATCAGCGACTACTTCCCGTCGTTTCGCTCGTCACGGGTTGGCCCATGCCGACTCTGATCTTCTCCAGGCCCGCGACGACTTCCTCGGTGCCCGCAATCGCCGCTCGCTCCAACACCTTCGAGATACTGGGCGAGGCCTCGCCGCCCGAGACCCGCTCGACGGGTTGGTCGAGCCAGTCGAACAACCGGCGCTGAATCTCGTCGGCCAACCACCCGCCGTAGGAACTGCCCCGCGCCCCCTGCTCGACGATGAGCACGGCGTTGGTCTTCTTCACGCTCGCGGTGATCGTGTCCCAGTCGACGGATGCGCGGTCGAGCCAGCGCAGGTCGACGAGTTCGGCGTCCACCCCGGTCTGCTCGATGGCTTCCGCGCACCGGGCGACCATCGACAGATAGCTGATCACCGTGACCTCGCTACCCCGTCGCCGAATGGCCGCGGTTCCCGGCGGGATGACGTAGTCCAGATCCCCCTCGGGCACCTGGTCGGCCTTGGCGTACAGGTCGATGTGCTCGATCACCAGCACCGGATCCTGCAGGGCTAGAGCGGCATTCATCAAGCCGACGTAGTCGGCGGCGGTCGACGGCGCCACGATTCGCCAACCGGGGCTGCTGGAGAACACGCCCGCCGGGTCCATCAGGTGCTGGGAACCGTAACCGGACCCCATCGCCACCTTCGTCCGCAGCACGAACGGCACGGGGTTCTCCCCGCCGAACATGTGACGCGCCTTGCCGATCTGGTTGAACACCTGGTC
The DNA here is from genome assembly GCF_025823185.1 of Mycobacterium yunnanensis. GTDB lineage: Bacteria > Actinomycetota > Actinomycetes > Mycobacteriales > Mycobacteriaceae > Mycobacterium > Mycobacterium yunnanensis. The sequence goes on along the minus strand of NZ_JACKVK010000008.1, from coordinate 992,106 downwards.
GGCGGCAACCCACATGAAGTCGGGATACATGAATTCCACGACCGGCCGGAACCGGCCGTCGAGCGCCAACCCACCCCCCACGCCGGTGAAGGCGTTCTCGCTGATCGGCGTGCCGACCACCCGCTCGTCGCCGTACTTGTCCAGCCCCTTGGTGGCGCCGTTGGTACCGCCGCCGAGCCGGTGCACGTCCTCGCCGAACACCACGATCCGCTCGTCGGTCTCCATTCGGCGGTCCATCACACCGGCGACTGCGTCGACGAACTTCACCTTGCGCCAGGGGCCGTCGTAGTCGGCGGGCTCCATCGTGGTCAGCCCGTCGAGCTCGCTGGCGTCACCGCGGACGCCCACGTTGACGAAGCCGGGGTCGGGCCACAGGTCCTCGCGGATGCGGCGCTTGCCGCCCTTGTCGGGATCCGGTTCGGTGAGTTCGGCGGCGACCGCGGTCATCGCCTTCTGGGCTTGAGACCGCACCGAGGCGACGCCCGCCTCGTCGATCAGGCCGAGCGCGATCATCTCCCGTGCCACCCGGTCCAGCGGATCACGCGTCTTCCACTCGGCTTCCTCGTCCTTCTTGCGGTAGCCGAACGCACTGCCCGGGTAGGGGCCGTTCTGGTGGAAGAACCGGTACACCTCGGCCTCGATCACCGCGGGACCCTCGCCGTTGCGCATCCGCTCGGCGGCCTGCTGCGTGGCCAGATATACGGCGAGCGGGTCCATTCCGTCGACGCGCCAACCGGGAATGCCGAAACCCTGACCGCGCACCGAGAGTCGGGTGTCGGCGGTGATCTCGTCGACGTGGGTGGACACGGCGTAGAGGTTGTTCTCGATGAAGAAGCAGAACGGCAACTTCCACACCGCGGCGAGGTTCATCGTCTCGAGCACCGAGCCGATCTGGCTGGATCCGTCGCCGAAGTAACTAACCGTGAGATCGGTCGTGCCACTGTGCTTTTGCGCCCAGGCGTTGCCCGCGCCCATCGGGACGCCGCCGCCGACGATGGCGTTGGTGCCGAGCGCACCGGCCTCGAACCACTGCAGGTGCATCGAGCCGCCACGGCCCTTGCAGTACCCGTCCTTCAGGCCGAGGATCTCGGCGAGCGTGCGCTGCAACACCCGTTGGATCTTCGGGGTCACCACGGCGGCGGGATCGAGCGTGCCGCCGCTGACGTGTGTGAGCGCCTTGGCCAGGAACTGGTGGTGCCCGCGATGTGAGCCGTTGACCGCGTCGGTGGACCGCAATCCGACGATGGATCCAACCGCGCCACCCTCCTGCCCGATGCTGCTGTGGGCGGGCCCGTGCACCAGACCCTCACCGGCGAGCTCGAGCACCGTCTCTTCGAAGGCGCGGATGAGGTGCAACTCGACCAGCATCGTCGCGAGAAGGGCCGGGTCGGCGGCCTTCCAGTCGTCTTCGGTGGTCGTCAGCTCGATCCACGGGGCACGAGTCTCAAGGCTGCGTTCGAGTGGCATGGACCCTCATCTCGGTTGGCGGCAGCGCTCGACCAGAGTGAGCGCGACCACACCAACAAAACTCTATTGGATCCAATATGGCTAGAGCCGGCCACAAATCAGGCGCCAAGGGCTTACCGTAGACGTCATTGGATCCACTATCACCGAGGAGTGACATGCCCCTGCCCGGCCTGGTCGGCACCGATCACATTGGCTTCACCGTGCCGGATCTCGAGGAGGCCCATGACTTCTTCGTGCGCGTGCTCGGCTGCGTGCACGTCTACTCCCTCGGGCCGTTCGAGCACGACGACGACTGGATGCGCGAACACCTCAACGTGCACCCGCGGACGGTGATGCAAGAACTGCGCTTCTACCGCTGCGCCACGGGCGCCAACTTCGAGGTGTTTCAGTACGAACCCGTCGACGGGCAAGCCCCGATCCCGCGCAACAGCGACGTCGGCGGCCACCACCTCGCGCTCTACGTCCACGACCTGGACGCCGCGGTCGACTACCTTCGTACGGAGGGGATCCGCGTTCTGGGTGAGCCGACCCCGAGCCGAAACGCTAGCGAAGGGCAGCGCTGGGTGTACTTTCTGAGCCCGTGGGGGATGCAGTTCGAGCTGGTGAGCTTCCCGAACGGCAAGGCCTACGAAGAGGAGGCCGAGGTGCTGCTGTGGAACCCGAACCAGCCGGCCCGGTAAGCCGCGTTCGCGACGGGATCACCGGAGCCCGCGTCGCCGACGAACTTCGGGCGGCGATCCTCCACGGCGCCCATCCGCCGGGAACGCGTCTGCGCCAAGAGGAACTCGCCGCGCAATATGGCGCCAGTCGCGTTCCGGTGCGCGAAGCGTTGCGCACTCTCGAGTCCGAGGGACTGATCACGACGGTGGCCAACACCGGCGCGTGGATAGCCCGGTTGAGCCTGGAGGAGTGCGTCGAGCTGTATCAGGTGCGCGAGCGGATCGAGCCACTCTTGCTGCGCTACAGCATGCCCGAGTTGGGCGACGACCAGATCGACCGGCTCACCGAACTCGTCGGGGAGATGGAACGCGCCCGCGACGTCGAGGAGTTCCTCGAGCTGGACCGCGCCTTTCACCTTGGCAGCTATGCCGGCGCTCGGACCAGCTTTCTGGGGCCGACCGTCGAGCGGCTGTGGAACACCACCCAGCACTACCGACGCGCGTTCACCCGTCTGCTCGACCTCGACGGCAACCGAATCCTGCACGACGAGCACCACATGCTGGTGGCGGCGATCAGGGAACGGGATTGCGATGATGCCGAGCGCGTGTTGCTGGGCCACATCCGCCGCACCCGCCTCCAACTGGCGCGTCACTCAGAGGTGTTCGAGCAAGCCGACTTTCAGTGAGCCCGACCGTGCACGAACCAGACTCCTTCGAACTGCGCGGGCCCCGGGTTTCGCAAGACATGGGGAATGCTCGAGTCGAAACCGAGCGACTCACCCTGGCGCAGCAGGAAGACCTCGTCGCCCACGGTGATCTCGACCTCCCCCGCCAACACGAAGCCGTACTCGTAACCGTCGTGGACCGAGAGGTGATCACCGTCGCTCGACGTGGCTCCGGGAGCATAGGTGATCTTCATGAAGTTGACGCCGTGTTCCGGGGTCGCCGCAAGACGCTCCCACATCACGCCCTCGGCCATCGCCAGAGACGGTCGGTGGGAGGGGTGCACGACCGACACGCGGTTCGCATATTCGGTTGGCCGCCAGGCGTGTACCGGATCCATCCGCCCATTCGAGCTCGCGGTGCCGTTGGCCGTCCCGCGGTGGCGCGAGGCGGCGACCGGGGCCGCCGCGGACTGGTCTTCGAACAGCTCGTCGACCGAGACGTTGAGGAGCTGCGACATGGCGTACAGCGTTGCGACGGAGGGCTGAGACTTGCCGTTCTCGATCTGCGAGACCAGCGACGGGGACACGTCGGCTTGCCGCGCGAGTTCGCGGAGTGAGACGCCGGCCTGCAGCCTGATGGCCTTGAGCCGCTGACCCAGTTGATCCATCGGTGTCCCCGTCCTGGCCGGTGTCGTAGTCGCCAATGAAGATTAGCAATACTGCACGTTGGATGCCGTGAACAGCGAGTTGACATCGCCGACAGGCCGCTTCGATGCAGCCGGGCCCGCTTCTCCCAACGCCGACGTTCATCTACACTGAACACCAGTGTCAAGGGGTGAACCCGTCCCGAGACCGCAACGAAGGGAATTCGATGACCGTTGACGCGAACCGAGGCCGTGCCCTGGTCGTGGGGGTGACCGGAATCGTCGGCCAGGCGGTGGCACGCAGTTTGCTGGCCGACGGGTGGGACACCTACGGGTTGTCACGCAGCGGTTCTGCCGTCGACGGCGTCACTCCCGTCAAGGCCGACCTGGGAGACCCGAGCGGGCTGTCCCGCGCACTCGACGGCGTCGACCCCGAGCTCGTCGCCATCACCGCGTGGACCCGCAAGGACACCGAGGCCGAGAACATCGCCGTCAACGGCGGCGCGGTGCGCAACCTGCTGGCCGCGCTCGAACCGTCCCGGTCGACGCGACACGTCGCCTTGATGACGGGCCTCAAGCACTACCTCGGCCCGTTCGAGGCCTACGCCACCGGCGAGATGCCCGACACGCCCTTCCACGAAGAGGAGCCACGACTCGACGCGCCGAACTTCTACTACGCGCAGGAGGACGAACTGTTCAGCTCGGCCGAGCGCAACGGGTTCACCTGGAGCGTGCACCGGGCCCACACCGTGTTCGGCTACGCCACCGGCAACGCGATGAACATGGTCGCCACACTGTGCGCCTACGCCGCCATCTGCCGCACACGCGGACTACCGTTCGTCTTCCCCGGTTCGGAGACGCAATGGAACGGCGTCACCGACGTCACCGACGCCGAACTGCTGGCCGAGCAAATCCTTTGGGCCGCAGGCAATGACGCCGGACAGAATCAGGCGTTCAACATCGCCAACGGCGACGCGTTCCGGTGGCGGTGGCTGTGGCCGCAGGTGGCCGAGCACTTCGGTCTGGAGTGGGAGGGCTTCGAGGGCGAACCCCGCACCCTGGAGAAGGCGATGGTCGGCATGGAGGGCACGTGGCGCGCGATCGCCGAGAAGCACGGCCTGGTGGAGTCGGACCTGTCACGGGTGGCCTCGTGGTGGCACACCGATGGCGACCTCGGCCGCAACATCGAGGTCCTCACCGACATGAACAAGAGCCGCAAGGCGGGCTTCACGGGCACCCGCGACACCAGGGACAGCTTCTTCGACTACGCCGAGCGGTACCGCGTCGCGCGGGTCACGCCGTGAGCTGAGCGTTCAGCTCGATGTGCGCCTTGATCGTCGACTCGGGGTGTTGGGCGGCATCCAACGCCGACACGGCGTCGTCGATGCCGAACCGCTGGGTGACGATTCCCGTGAGGTCGATGCCGCTGTTGGCCAGGAATCGCAGCGTCTCGGGCCACACCCCCGGTGAGCCGATCGAACCCGTGATGCGCAGTTCCTTGGACTGGATCAGGCCCAGTTTGGCTGGCGCCGCCCTTCCGACGTCGATGCCGATGTAGGCGACGCGTCCGCGGAAGGTCACCAGTTCGAGCGCGCGCGCCATCACCTCGGGCCTGCCGCTGGCCTCCACGACCAGATCCGCGCCACCCCGGCCGGTCAGAGTGGACAGGAGGTCCTCGACGTCGTCGGGCGCCACCGCATGATGTGCGCCAAGGGCTTTGGCCGACGCGCACCGGTCCGGGGATGGTTCGGCCACGACGACCACCGCACCCATCGCCCCGGCCGCTGCCACCACCGCGAGTCCCACCGGACCCGCTCCGAGGACGACCACGGTGTCGCTGGCGTCGACGCCGCCGGCCCGCACCAAGGCGTAGTACGCCACGCTGAACGGCTCGACCAACGCGCCCATCGTGTGGGACAGCTCGTCGGGAAGGCGGTGCAGCCACTCGGGGCGGGCGACGAAGAACTCCGCCGCCGCACCGCTGATCGAAAAGCCGAAGTGGTCCTCGCCGATCACGCACTCCCCGACCACCCTGTCACCGGGAGCCAAGCCGGTGACCTTGTCGCCCACCGCGACGATCTCGCCCGACCACTCGTGGCCGGGGATCAACGGGTAGGCGAACGGAATGATGTAGCGCCCCTCCAACAATTCGATGTCGGAGTGGCAAACCCCCACCGATCGGGCCGCCACCAACACCTCGTCGGCCGCGATCTGCGGAACGCCGAGCTCCGCGACGGTGGCCACCCCCCGCTCTCGGTATTGCAACGCCTTCACCGCTTCTCCTCCGTCGTCGTGGCCCGCGGGTCGAAGAGCACCTTGCCCTCCAACTTCCCGGTGGCCAGCAGTTCCAGCTGCTCGGGCAGGTCCTCCAGCGGATGCACCGACTCCAGCACTTCGCTCGCGAGATCGGTCGTCGAGAGGATTTCCAGCGCCGCGGCGAGGTCCTCACCGCACACGTGCGCCAGCGTGGTGACGACGGAGATCTCCCGCATCACCAGCGTGTGCACGTCCACCTCCTGCGGCCGGGACGGCAGGCCGACCTGCAGGATGGTCCCGCCGGTGCGCACCATTGCGATCGCGTCGTTCAATTGCCCTGGCGCGCCGCTCGCTTCGATCACCACCTCGACCCCGCGCAGCTCCGACACCGCGTCGGTCCCGGCCGCCACCGTTCGGGCCGCGCCGAGTCGCTCCGCCCGCTCCAGTCGCGTCCCGGGGAAGTCGACGACGGTGACGTCGACGCCGGCCAGGGACTTCAGTCCGGCCAACACGAACGACCCGATCGCACCCGCGCCGATCAGGACCACCCGGTCCCCGTCCACCGCTCCCGCGCGCCTGGCCGCGTGCAGGCCGACGGCCATCGGCTGCGCGAGTCCTGCACCGTCGAGCGACATGTCGGCGGGGACGGGAGTCAGGACCCGCTCGGGCACCGACACGAACTCGGCCATGCCGCCGGCGGTGTTGAGACCCAACGTGAAGTAGACGTCGCAGAGATTGGTGCGCCCCTGCCGACACCGGCCGCACCTGCCACAGGACACGCCCGCTCCCGACGCGACGACGTCGCCCAGCCCGTAGCGTCCGTCGTCGGCCGCCTCGACCACCTCACCGACGAATTCGTGACCGAAGATCATGGGACCGGTGTGCGCGGTGACGGGGTGAACGCGGTTGACGGGGAACGTCTTCGGGCCGCTGGACCACTCCGTGGCATCGGTTCCGCACACGCCGCTGCGGAGTACCCGCAGTAGCGCCTCGCCCGGTTTGCGGACGGGCTCCGGCACGTCCTCGACCCGAACATCGTGCGCCCCGTGGTAGACCGACGCGCGCATCAGACCTCCTCGCCGCGCCCCGCGGCGGTGTTGAGGTGCGACTGCGAATTGCGCACCACCGGCAACTGCCCGCCGACGGAGTAGTACCGCTGCCCGGTGACCAGCAGTTCCTCGGCGGGAAACTTGGTGACCACCTCACAGCCCGTCGCCGTCACCACGACCTCTTCCTCGATGCGGGCGGCGCCGATGCCGTCGGCCGAGGGCCAATACGTCTCGAGCGCAAAGAACATGCCCTCGACGAGCGTCTCGGGATGGTCGAGGGACACCAGCCGCGAGAAGATGGGCTTCTCCCAGATCGACAGGCCGACGCCGTGGCCGTACTGCAGGGCGAATGCCGCCTCCTCGTCCGGGAATCCGAATTCCTGGGCGGTGGGCCACACCGACACGATGTCGGCGGTGGTCGCCCCGGGACGCACCAACGCGATCGCGCGATCCATGTACTCCCGCGCCCTGGTGTAAGCGTCGTGCTGCGCGCTGCTGGCCGAGCCCACGGCAAAGGTGCGGTAGTAGCACGTTCGATAACCGTTGTAGCTGTGCAGGATGTCGAAGAATGCCGGGTCGCCCGGGCGGATGATTCGGTCCGAGTACACGTGCGGGTGCGGCGAGCAGCGCTCCCCCGAGATGGCGTTGACGCCCTCCACGTACTCCGAACCGAGGTCGTAGAGGGTCTTGGCGACCAGCCCGACCGTCTCGTTCTCCCGAACGCCGGGCCGCAGGAACTCGTAGAGCTTGTCGTAGGCCGAGTCGACCATCGAGGCGGCCTGCGTCAGCAGGGAGATCTCGTCCGGCGTCTTGATCGACCGTGCCGCCAGGAAGACCTGCTGACCGTCGACGACGTCGACGCCGGCCTTCTGCAGCGCGAACAGAACTGGCAACTCGATCACGTCGACCCCGAGCGGCTCGCCGATCAACTCGAACCGTTCCAGTTCGCGCTTGATCTTGCGAGCCACCTCGTCGGCGATCCCGGCGTCCGGGTTGAACGCGCCGCGCAGGGTCGAAATGCCTGCTCGCGCACCGGATTCGATTCGTGGGCGGACGGCGCCGTGGTGCGGCGCGTGGGGGTCGGCGTCCATCTCCGCGGTCGTGGTCGACAGCCACGGGTTGTACAGCTGGTGGTGTCGTGCCGCGGAGCCGAAGTCCCACACGATCGGATCGGAATTACGTGTCAGCAGGCAGAACCGGATCATCTTGTCCATCGCCCAGGTGCCGATGTGGGTGGCGGACATGTACCGGATGTTGGAGAAGTCGAAGGCCAGGACCGCGCCGAGGTCGGACTTCTCGAGTTGGGCCTTCAGGCGTCCGAGGCGTTCCTCCCGCAAGCGGTCGAAGTCGATGCGGCTCTCCCAGTCGACCGCGTTGGTGCCGAATGTTGCCGTGCCGGTGTCCATGTGAATCCCTTCGGTGTGCGCGTTTCCTAGACGCGGGTGCCGCGGCGCGACCGCGCCACGGTGTAGAGCACTGCGGCGATGAGGATGAGTGCTCCCTGGAAGAAGTACTGGGCGGCCGAGCCGAGATTGAGCACCGCGGTCGCGTTGAGCAGCTGCTGCAGCGCCACCGCGCCCACCAGGGTGCCGATGAACGTGCCACGGCCGCCGAGCAGGCTGGTGCCACCGAGCACGACCGCGGTGACGCTGGTGAGCGTGAAGGCCGATCCCTGGGCGGGGTCGCCGATGCCGTACTGCCCCATCAACATCAGTGCACCGAGGAAGACGAACAGCGACGACCCGACGTAGGCGAGGATGACGGTCTTGTCGATGCTGATGCCGATGCGGCGCGCCGAGGGTTCGTCGGAGCCCACGGCCCGAACGTTCCAGCCGAGCCTGCGGCGGCGCAACGCGTACTCCATCCCGACCGCGACGAGGACGAACACCACGAAGGCCGCCGGGAGGGGACCCACCCGGTAGTTGACCGCGTTCTGGAAGGCGGTGCTGACATAGCCGTCCTGGGTGGGCCGCAGCAGGAACGCCACACCGCCGAGCGCGATGTAGAGCGTCAGCGTGGCGGCGATCGGCGTGAACTCAGCGAACCGGATGAGCGAACCGTTGATCGCGCCCACCGCGGCCGCGACCACGAGCATCACCAGCACGCCGAGGATCACGGTCGTCGCGGACGCCCCGTCGACGACGAAGAACGACGAGATCACCACCAACAGACCGGCGAGCGGTCCCACCGACAGGTCGATGCCACCGATGAGCATCGCAATGGTCTGACCCATCGCGATGAACCCGATCGCCGTGGCAGCCGTCAAGATCGTCGAGATGTTGAAGCTCGACAGGTAGCGCTCGCTGCCCGGGGCGATGCAGGCGCCGAGCACCACCATCAGCACCAGGAGGAGGATCGCCGGTGAGTAGTCCCCCGCAAGCAACCGACGAAGGCCCGAACTGCCTGCTTCGCGTTGCTTCGCGGCCACCGACAGCGTCTCGGCCGTCGAGGTCACGGCGGCGGAGACGATGCGCTCCTCGGTGACGTCGGCCCCGGTGAGGGTCTCCACGACGTGGCCGCGCGACATGACGAGCACCTGATCGCAAAGGCCTTCGAGTTCCTTGGCGTCCGAGGACGCCACGATGACGGGCACACCCCGTGCCGAGGCGCCGCGCAGGATGCCGTAGATCTCGGCGCGCGCTCCGACGTCGACGCCCTGGGTCGGTTCGTCGGCCACCAGCAGCACCGGCTCGGACAGCAGCGCGCGCGAGATGACGACCTTCTGCTGATTGCCACCGGAGAGGGCCGAGACCGCGGACTCCATCGACGGCGCCTTCACCGAGAGCGAGCCCAAGGAGGCACGGACGGCATCGGTTTCGCGTCGACGGCTGATCAACGGTCCTCTGGCGAACGACTTCAACGCCGTCAGCGCGGCGTTCTCCCGCACCGACAGATTCATCGCCAATCCTTCGGCCTGCCGGTCGGCGGGGACGAAGGCACTGCGGTGCAGCAGACTTCGCGCGTCGTGTGACCCGGTGCCGACCGTGACGGTTCCGGTGAAGTCCTCCAGACCCGCCAGCGCCCTCAGCAGTTCGGTCTGCCCGTTTCCGACCACGCCCGCGATGCCGACGATTTCGCCGGGTGTGGCGGACATGGAGATCGAGTCGAAGCCGGGTCCGCAGAGCCCCTCGACGGTCAGATTCGGTCGGGCGTCGACCTCGGCGGTGTGCTTGTCGGGGAACGTCGAGTCCAATTTGCGGCCCACGATGAGCTCGAGTAGCTCACCGTCGGTGATCGCCGCCACGGTCGACGTGCCGCGCACCCGGCCGTCGCGCAGCACCGTCACACGGGTGGCCAATTCGCGCACTTCGGCCATCCGATGGGTGATGTACACGACCGCGGTCCCCTTGGCGACCACGTCGCGGATCCGGCGGAAGAGCATGTCGGTCGCGTCCGCCGCCAGGGGCGCCGTGGGCTCGTCCAGAACCAGGATCCGGGGCGTGACGGCGAATCCCTTGGCGATCTCCAGCAAGTGCTTCTCCGCCAGAGTGAGGGACTCGACGCGGTCGCCGAGGTGCGCCTTCAGGCCTACGCCGTCGAGGATGGCGCGGGCGACGGCATTGGTCGGCCCGTCGGCGAAGACCTCGTCGGGCAGCGCGACCTGAAGATTCTCCAGCACCGTCAGGTCCGGCAGCACCGCCGGGTGTTGGTGGACGATCGAGATGCCCAGCTGCGCAGCGGTCTTGGGGTCGAGACCGGTGACGACCTCCCCACCCACGGTGATGATGCCCGCGTCGGGGGTGACGGCTCCGGTGGCGACACCCATCAGCGTCGACTTGCCCGCGCCGTTCTCACCGAGGACGGCGTGCACCTCGCCGGGCAGCACCACGAGGGACACGTCGGTCAGCGCCGCGACGCCCGCATAGTGCTTCGAGACCCCCGCCAGTTCGAGGGCGGTGTCCCCGATCCTCCCGGCGGTCATGACGTCGACGTTCGGTTGAGTCACTGCAGAATCCTTCGTCGTGGTGTCCGTCGGCTCAGCCATCGAGTCCCGCCTGCTGGTCACCGGGCATCGAAGCCGACAGGTAGGTGTCGGGGGGAAGATCGCTTCGGCACTGCACGGGCTTGGCCGGGTCGGTCGAGTCCTCGAACACGGGGCCCTTGAACGCCTTCTCGGATGGCGGCTGGCCGCCCGTCGCCAGCGCCACCGCGTGTTGAATGGCCAACCGCACGTTGTCGTTTCCGGTCGTGACGGTGATCATGTCGAACGGATCGCTCTTCCGACTCGCCGCCCAAAAACAACTCAGTGAGTTGCCATCGGTCGTCGCCAGGGCCGGTATGGGTCGTCCGCTCTTGGTGAACAGCGGGAGCGCGCTGACGAGGGTGGGCCCGAAGTCGGACACGATCACGTCGATCTTCGGGTACTTCGCGATGTCGGCGGTGAGCAATTGCTGGGTCAGCGTCGGCTCCCAGTTCGTCGGCTGGAAGGGCGTCTGACCGATGAAGGTGTAGTCCGAGCCGAGATCACCGCTCAGCGCTTCGTATTCGGTGGTGCTCTGACTCGATCCGGCCGGGCCGCCGAGAAACAGGATGTTGCCGCCCTTGGGGACGTTCTTCTTGATCCAGGCCGCCCAATTATGGGCGTCGTTGGCGAAGTCGTCACCGATCCACTCGTCGTAGTTCACCCCCGCTTGGCCACCGGGGTCGACCCGGTAGGGAACGGTGACCACGCCTTCCTGGTAGGCGGCGGTCAGGGCGGGCAGTACGGCCTTGCCCGCGTCGGGGAAGACGACCATGGCGTCGACTCCGGCGGCCACCATGCCCTTGATGTCGGAGATGGCCTTGAGGGTGTTGCCCTGGCCGTCGGCGTAGCGGAAGCCCTTCACGCTGGGGCACTTCGAGGTCTCCTCCTTGCCCGTCGCCGTCGCCACCAGCCGCCAGCTGTTGCCGCCGTTGCCGTCGAGCAGGCCGAATTCGATGGGCTTGGGGCCGCACCACGACGGAACCGGTTGTGCGCTCACTGAATCGCCGGCCGCGGGGGCCGCCTTCTGGGACGCCGACGTGCAGCCACCCAGGAGGGCGACCACCGCGGCGGCAATCGATCCGAACGAGACCGTGGACCGTACAGTCATGGGCTCTGCCTTCCTGGTGGTCTGGACGTCGACGGCGATCACGCCGGCATCGCCGTGGGCTTGGCCCGCGTGGTGAACGAGGCGAGAATCGCCTTCCAGTCGAGCGTGTACAGCGAGATGCCCACTGCCAGCGCGGCTGCCTGCACCAGCGGGGAGATGGCCGGAGACACACCGAGCACGCTGACGAACTGGATGAGCTGCTGGAGGAAGACGGCCGCGATGACCGTCGGCAGCGCGAAACCCCGGCCACCGAGTAGCGACGTGCCGCCGAGGACGACGGCCGCGATGGACGGGAGCAGGTAACTGTCGCCGGCATAAGCCGAGGGCATCGAGGTGATGCCGGCGATGAGAATGCCTGCGACGCAGTACAACAGCTGCGCCCACACGTAGGCCAGGGACTGGTGCAGACGGATCCGGAGGCCGGCCGCACGCGCCATCCGTCGATTCGCGCCGATCGCCTCGAAGCGGCGCCCGGGCACGGTGCGCTTGACCAGCACGGCCACCACCACCAATGCGGCGACGGCGATGAACACCGCGTTCGGGACGCCAAACGTCGACCCACCCCCGATGCTCGCTAGCGCGTTGGTCGTGGTCCGCGGACGTCCGCTGGAGATGGCGAGATTGACCCCGTAGAGCACGGCGTTGGTGCCGAGCGTCGCGATGATCGGGTTGAGGCCCAAGGTGGCGATCAACACCCCGCTGAGCAGACCTGCGACGACGGCGAACATCAGGGCGAGTGCGATGGCGGGAACCAGCAGTGAGTCGTTCCCATTGGGTATGTGGGTGACCATCACGACGGCGAGCGAGATGCCACCTGCCACCGACAGATCGATGCCACCCTGCTGGACGACGAGCATTTGTCCGAGTCCGGCTATCGCCAGGACCGCGGCCACCGGAAGCATGCCCGACAGCGACGTGAACGAGACGCTCGCTGGCTCGACGATGCCGCCGATGAGGAAGAGGAGAGCGGTCGCCGCACCAACGGTGATCAGCCCCTTCGACACCGAGACCCGGGTGGCGGACGCGTCGTTCGACTTCTCGTCGGCGCGATCGGACCGCAGATGTACAGCTGACATGTTCGGCTGGCCTCCACTGTGACGACATTCGACGTCGCACTCAGGTTGTGAACAGGGTCACTAATAGGTGTTCAGTCGTACTGTACGTATTGCAATGGAAACACACAAGGGTGGCGTCTCTTGACGGCTGGGCGCCCTTCCCCGCGGCGTGCGACTCACCGACAGGCTGCTGCGAGGCCGGTCGGCACCGCCGACCGGCCTCGTCGCCACTAGAGGATGTTGTTGGTGAAGGGAGGCAGCCAGCCGGGTTCGTCGGGCAGCACGGTGTCGGGTGCCACCGGGTAGGTGTCCTGGGCCTGGGTGACCTGCGGGAGCGGGGATCCACCTCGGCAGGTGGTGGTGCTGCTGCCCCACGAGTAGGTGTAGGTGTTGCAGGTCAGTGGCGGGTTGGATGCCGGGGTGTAGATGGTGCGGGTGCGCTGCCAGGTGCCGTCGGACTGCTTGGGGCCGTCGCAGATCTGACGGCGGTCGTTTCCGAGGAAGCCCCAGTGGATGGTTTCGCATCCCATGCCGGGGCCGGCGGTGGCGTCGGCGTGGCTGATGGCGGGGGCGCCAAGCGCGATCAGAGCGGACGCGGCGGCCAGGACGGCTCCGCCGGCGACGCGGCGCATCCGGGTGGTGGTGGTCATGGCAGATCCCCTGTCTACATTGGTCTTTCGTGGTGTCCGCGGCTGGTGCCGGGTGATGTCACTACTGTGCCCCGACGGGTCGACGACGTCTGTCCGATGATCGTCCGCAGGACGGGATGAAACCCATGTCCCCCGATTGGCGGAGGCCTCGACGATGCTTTCGGCAATGACCATGGGCACGCTCACAGCTTGACTGCGGCCCCCGCGGAAGGGCCAGAGGTCACGGGGTCAGGAGGACGCTGCCCGTCGTCCTGCGGCTGCTCAGATCAACATGCGCCCGCGCCACCTCGCGGAGCGGATGGACCGTCGCCGTGATGTCGCCGAATACGCCGTGACGCAGCGCGTCGAAGACCGCTGCGGAGCCCTGCTCGATCAGCGCGGGCGTGTTGACGTACTCGCCGGTGCTGGGGCGAACGAATCGCACGCCCGTCGCAGTCATCGACTCGACGTCGACGTCGGGATAGCCGGCGGCGCCACCGAAGAGGACGGCAGTACCGCCTCGTGTGACGAGAGGCCACAAGCGTGCGAAACCGGCGCCTCCCACGCCGTCGAACAGCACGTCGACGCCGCGAGGTCCGACGAGGTCGACGATGGCGTCGGCGGCGTCGCCCGGGGTCGGTGACACCAGGACGGTGTCGATGCCGGCATCCCGCACCCGTGCGCGCTTGTCCAGGGATCCCACGGTGGCGATCACGTTGGCGCCCATGGCCTTCAGCCACCGGGACAGGATGGTGCCCACCCCGCCGGCGGCAGGCCCGACCACGACGGTGTCACCTGGTTCGACGGTGACGACGAGCCGTGTGAGGGCCCACGACAGGAGTCCCTTGGTCAGCACCGCCGTCGCCGCCTCCGTCGTGACGTCGTCGGGAATCGCGACCAGTTGGTCGGCGGCGATGAGACGTTGCTCGGCGTAGGCGCCAAGGGTCGTCCAATAGGCCACCCGATCACCGACCCGCCAACCGTCGACGCCGACCCCGACTGACGAAATGCTGCCTGCGGCTTCAAGTCCCAACACGACCGGGAAGTCACGCAGGGGAAAGGTGCCGTCCCGGAACATGGTGTCGACGAAGTTCACGCCGATGTGGTCATGGACGAGGAGGACGTCACCCGCACCCGGCGACGGCAACGTCTCCTCGCCGTACTCCAGCACCTCGGGGCCACCCTGACGATGGATCCGGACCACGCCGCTCACGCGCTGAGGCCGCCGTCGATGTTGACCGTGGTGCCGGTGATGAACCCGGCCTCCGGCCCCGCGAGGAAGGCGACCAGGGCTGCGACCTCACTCGGATTGGCGAACCGGTGCAACGAGTTCAGCGACTTCTGCAGTTCGCCGTTGGGTCCGTCGGCGGGATTCATGTCCGTGTCCACCGCGCCGGGTTGGACGATGTTGACGGTGATGCCTCGGTGACCGAGGTCGCGTGACCACGCCCGGGTGTACGCGGCGAGCGCCGCCTTCGTGGCCACGTAGTCGCCGATGCCCGGGAACGGTGCCTGCGCCGCGCCGGTAGTCCCGACCGAGACGATGCGGCCGCCGTCGTTGAGGTTGAGCACCGCGGCGCGGGTCGTGGCGACGACTCCGACGACGTTGGTGTGCAGTTGTTCGGCGAAGACGGCGTCGTCACGCTCGGGATCGTCGATGGTCCCGGTCTTGTAGATGCCGGCACTGTTGACGAGGACGTCGAGAGGACCGAACGTCGCGACGACCTCGTCAACCAAGCGGGCACAGGAGATGGGATCCGCCTGGTCGGCCTGAAAGGCCTGAACTCGAGAACCTCGCGCCCGCAACGCTTCGACCAGTTCGGCGGCCGCCCCCGAAGCACGGGCGTAGCTGAACGCCACGGTGGCACCGTCGGCGGCGAGGCGTTCGGTGATCGCCGCACCGATTCCCCGGGATCCACCGGTGACCAGTGCGATACGTCCTTCGAGCGGCTTGGTCACGATCGTCCTTCGAGGGTCGGGAAGGGAGACCGCTCATGCGGCTCCAGCTCGGCACGTGTTTTGTAACAAGTACGATAAAACCATATCCCGACGGTCTCCGTCCTTGCTGGGGCGCGAACCCGAAGGAGTCGACTGACGACCTCGGTCCCCGCAGTAGTCGACCTAGTCAGGTCAGCCGCGGACAGACCGTGGCCACGCACCAAGCGCGACATCCGCGGCGGCCCGCAGCGCCGCGGGATCAGCCCCGTCGCGGGCGAGCGAGGACAACCCCCGCAGGATGACGTCGATGTAGTCCGTCAGTGCGTCGACGCTGGCTCCCTCTGGCAGATCGCCGTCGTCGTAGGCCCTCCGCAGCCGGCCCCGTATCGCGTCGCGACCCAGCTGACGCTCGTCGACCAGTACGGGGTCGGAGATGACGAAGCATCCCCGCGGCTGCGTAGAGCTGCCGTATTCACGAATGGCGATGTCGAGGATCTTCGCGAAGACCGTGCGGGCGGTTCGTTCCTCGAGCGCGGGCGGCACGACCCGCGTCGGCGACCCGGTGTAGGTGGCGACCGCTTCGTCGAAGAGTTGCCGCTTGCCGCCAAACGTGTTGTAGAGACTTGGCGCGGAGATGCCCATCGCCTCGGTGAGGTCGCGGACGGTGGTGCGGTCGTAGCCCCTCTCCCAGAACAGATGCAAGGCGCGGGTCAACGCCTGTTCACGATCGAATTCGGGCGGGCGTGCCATCGAGCCATCCTACGGAGACGCCGCCAATGGGGCGGACATGACGGCTGCGAACCCTGCCCTGCGTACCCGTGGAACCCATTCGGGCCGCAGCGCGTTCGGGTTCGTTCGGGCGCTTCAGCTGGTCACGTTCGAGGCAACGGGTCGGACGGGAACGGGCCGTTCGTGGCTATCGTCGTCACCGCCAACCCGTCGCGGACCAACACGACGATCCGCGATCCCGCATTCGCGGCGCGCTCGCGGATGGCGGCGACCGGCTCACCGATACCGGCCAGTGCGGGGACCGGACCCAGATGGTCGCGGACCGGGGCATGGGAATCCTGCGAGCCGGTGGCCTCGAGGTCCACGGACCCGACGATCTCGGCGGCCACCACGGTGGAACCGCTGCGCCGAATGTGGACCGGCACCGCGGGCAGACCCTCGGCGACGGCTCGCGCGTCGGCGATCGTCGCCTCGACGGGCACGCCGACGTACTTGCCGGAACCGGTGCGCACGTCGTCCGACGACGACTTCGCGTCGAATCCCCATCGTGCGAGCCATGATTCGTCGTAGTACTTGGTCAGATAGTTGCGGCCGGAGTCGGGAACGATCACGGCGATGACCGACTCGGGCGATACGCGTTGGGCCAACTGCAGCGCCGCTGCCACGGCCAAGCCTCCGGAGCCTCCCATGAAGATGCCGTCCCCGGCCGCCACCAGCCGCGCGGTGTCGAGTGCCTCGCGGTCCTGGACTGCGATGAACTCGTCGACCACCTCGGGGTGGTAGGACATCGGCCACACGTCCTCGTCGGTCTCGGGGTGCAGGTAGTGGCCGACCGATTCGACGTAGTACGCCCGTCCGTCGCCACCGGAGTAGCGCGAGGACGCCGGGTCCGCAGCCACTATTCGCACCCGGCCGGCAGATGCCGCCTTCAGGTACTCACCGGTTCCCGTGATCGTCCCCCCGGTGCCGACGCCCGCCACCAGATGGGTGATCGATCCCTGGGTCTGATTCCACAGTTCGGGTCCGGTGGTGTCGAAGTGGGCCCGCGGATTCGCCGGATTGTCGTACTGGTCGGCCAGCCATCCGCCGGGAATCTCGGTCGCGATGCGCCGCGCCAAGGTGCGGACGTGCTCGGGGTGCCCAACCGGCCGGTTGGACGCGGTGACCACCACCTCGGCGTTTAGTGCTCGCAGGAAGTCCAGCTTGTCGGCGCTGGTCTTGTCGGGAAGCACCGTGACCACTCGGTACCCGCGCGCGGCGCCGATCAGAGCCAGACCAATCCCGGTGTTGCCCGATGTGCCCTCCACGATGGTCCCGCCCGGGCGCAGAAGCCCGTCGGCTTCGGCCCCCAACACCATCGCCCGTGCAGCCCGGTCCTTGATGCTTCCGCCCGGATTGAGGTATTCGAGCTTCAGGAAGATGGCTGCGCGAAGACCGCGGGCGGCGGCGTTGAGCCGAACCAGGGGCGTGCTGCCAATTGCGTCGGTGATCGACCCGTGGCCGATTCCGACCGCGTGCTCGACGATTCGCTCGACCAAGACGACTGCTCCGTCCTCGTGTTGACGCCTAGCTTCGTGCGCCACCATCGTCGTCGGTGGTCACGGATCGCGGAAGGGTTCGAAGCGGCCCCCTAGAGGGCCTTCGGGATCGATTCCAGCAGGGTCTTGGTGTACGCGCTCGTCGGGCTTGTGAACACCTGCTCCACGGGGCCGTGCTCCTCAACCTCGCCGCGTCGCAGAACGGTGACGGTGTCGGCCACCTGGCGCACCACGCTCAGGTCGTGGGAGATGAACAGATAGCTCAGTCCCAGCCTGGCTTGCAGCGCCACCAACACCTCGAGGATTTGCGCCTGCACCGTGACGTCCAACGCCGACGTGGGCTCGTCGAGCACCAGGACCTTGGGGTTCAGACTGAGCGCCCGAGCGATCGCCACGCGCTGCCGCTGGCCGCCCGACAATTCGCGGGTCCGTCGCCGCACGTAGCTCTCGTCGAGCCCCACCAAGGCCAGCACCTCGATCACCCGCTCGGCGCGGTGGCTCCTCGAACCGAGGTGGTAGCGCCGCAGCGGTTCGTCGACCAGTCGACCGACGGTGTACGTCGGGTCCAGCGACGTGAAGGGATTCTGGTAGACGAGTTGGAGATTGCGGTGCACCTCGCGCAACGCCCTGGGGCCGAGGTGTGACACGTCTTGGCCGGCGACGCTCACCTGGCCCGCATCCGGCTCGAGCAGCCGCAGCACGATCTTGGCCATCGTCGACTTTCCCGACCCCGATTCGCCGACCAATGCATGAGTCCGTGCGGTTGGAACGTCGAACGACACGTCCTCGAGCGCAACAGTGCGTTCGCCGCCGCGTCCAAACGTCTTGTGCACGTTCGACACCTGCAGGGCGGCCGGCTCGTCCGCCGGCGGTTGGGCGCGACGGCTACGCCCCTCGGTGAACCGGTCGAGGTTCAGGCTCGGAACGTCGGCGATCAGCCTCTGGGCATACGGCGAACGCGGGTGATGCAGCACCACGGCCGACGGGCCCTGCTCGTGAACCCGCCCGCCGTCGAGGACGACGACGGTGTCGGACCTCTCCGCTGCCAGGGAGAGGTCGTGCGTGACGAGGAGTACGGACGACCCGTTCTCCGCCTTGAGCCGGTCGATCAGGTCGAGGATCGTCTTCTGAATGGTGACGTCGAGCGCCGAGGTGGGCTCGTCGGCGACGATGAGCTTCGGATGCTGGGCGATCGCGATGCCGATGAGGACCCGTTGGAGTTGGCCGCCCGACAGCTGATGGGGATAGGACCTCAGCGCCCTCCTCGGATCGGCGATGCCGACCGAGTCGAACAGCTCCGCCGCCTGCTGCGCGTGCCGCCGGTGTTCACCGTATTCGGGGAGTCGGGAGGCACGGAAGGCCTCGAAGACCTGGGAGTCGATGCGGCGCACCGGATTCAACGACGCCGTCGGATCCTGGGGAACGTAGCCGATGTGGCGTCCGCGCAGCCCCCGGAAGTCGCGCTCCGGTACGCCGCGAATGTCGCGACCGTCGAATCGAATGGAGCCAGCCACCGCGACTCGGCCGCCGAGGAGTTTGAGGACGGCGTTGACGATCGTCGACTTCCCCGACCCCGATTCGCCGACGATGGCCACGGTCTGGCCGGCGTGCACGTCGAAGGAGACGTCGCCTACCGTTGGCCGGTTCAGGTCGCCGCCGTACGCGACGGTCAGCCCACGCACCCCGAGCACCGGGTTCGCGGCTACCGCGGAGTTGGGCTTCTGCAGTCCCGTGTTGACCGTGGATATCGTCATGACGCCCCCTTGCTGATCGATCGGCTGAACTGGTTGAGCGCGAGGACCGTCACCACCATCACGCTGCCTGGTGCGTACACCAGCCACGGATATCGGTAGAGGAAGTCCTTGCCGTCGGCGATGAGCAGGCCCCAATCCGGGCTGGGCGGCGGGTTGCCGTACCCGAGGAACGCCAGTGCCGAGATGGTGATGATTGCAAGCCCGAACTGCAGGGCCGACAGGGCCAGCACCGAGCGATAGGTGTTGGGCAGCACGTGCTCGAAGAGCACCGTCGAGCGACTGCCGCCGATCAGGTAGGACGATTCGATGAAGGGCAGATTCTTTACCCGCAACACTTCGGATCTGATGAGGCGAGCGAACACGGCGACCGACGAGACACCTACGGCGACGGCGGCATTGACCGAGGCGAAGCCCAGCGAGACGACGACGATCACGGCGAGCAAGAACGGCGGAACCGCCAGCAAGATGTCGATCAGGCGGCCGAGCACCGCGTCGGACGTTCTGCCGAAGAAACCGGCGACCAGTCCGATGAGGCTACCGGCGACCAGTCCGATGACCACCGACAGCAGCGCAGTCAGGACGGCGGGGCGGGCACCGTGGATGACCCTGGCGAGGATGTCGCGGCCTAGTTGGTCGGTGCCGAAGAGATGTTGGGCCGACGGGGGCTGAAAGTTGTTGCGTGGGGTGCCCATCAGCGGATCGGCATCGGTGAACAGGTCCGGTGCGATGACCCAGGCGGTGATGACGAGGAGGACGGCCACCGCGAGGACGGTGTAGACGTCGCCGCGACTGCGCCGGCCGACCCGCGACCGCACGACCGACGGAAACGTCGACAGCGCTACCACGATCGACCTCCCGCCGTTCTCCGCAGCCTCGGGTCGAGAACGGGATAGACCAGGTCGACGATCAGGTTGATCAGCAGGAACAACAGCGCGGCCAGCGTGACGGCGGCCTGGAGCACCGGTACGTCCTGGTCGATCGCGGCCTGTTCGACGACGGTTCCCACACCCGTGCGCCCGAAGATCGACTCGGTGATGATGGACCCACCCAGCAACTCGCCGATCGTGATGGCTGCCATCGTGAGCGCGGGCAAGGCGGCATTGGGCAGGAGATGCCTACCGAACAACTGCCACCTGCTGATGCCCTTCGAAAGCGCGACGGTCGCGTATTGCTCGGCCCGCGCTCCGTCCAGCGCGGTGATCAACACCTGCGCGATCGGCGCGGAGACGGGGATCGCCAGGGTGGCCGCCGGATAGATCAGGGCGTTGACGCTGCGGAAGTCGCTGATCGCGAAGGTGCCGAACTGGAAGGCGAACACCTGGATGATCACCAGTCCGATGAGGAAGTTGGGCAAGGAGAGAAAGAGCGAGGGGAACGACCGGAATACGGCGCCACCGGCATTGCGCGGGAGGGCGATCGCACCGAGCGCGATGAGGAAGGCGATGACGACTGCGAGGAGGAATCCCGCGCCGGCGAGTTCCAGGGTGGACGGAATGCCATCCCAGAGCACCGCCGAGACCGGCCGGTTCGAACTGATGGACAGTCCAAGGTCACCGTGGAGGAACCGGCCCAGCGACACGCCCAGCTGTTCCAGTATCGGGCGATCCAATCGGTAATAGGCCAGCAGCTCCTGGATTTCGGCCTCGGTGTAGGCGAATTCGGGGTTTCGCAGGTGCGCGGAGACTGGGTCGCCCGGTAGCGCGGTCACGATCACGAAGACCACGACGTAGACGCCGACGACGGCGATCGCCGCCTGGCCGATCCGCGCGGCGACGTACCCGACGCCGAGTGCGGCGGGCAACGTCCCGAGGCGCTCGCGGAGGGCGTCGCGGTCCAGTTGCGCCGTCACGACTTCAGCCACGCGTCGTAGAAGTCGATGAGCCCGAGGCCGTCGACCTGCAGGCCCTCGAGCCCTTGGCGCGCACCCCAGGTCTCGCGGAACTCGTGAATCGGGATGTAGTAGGCGTTGTCGATGACGTACTCCTGGACACGGCCGGATGCGGCGATCCGGCCTTGGTCGGAGGTGGCCTGGACCAGGTCGGTGAGGAGACCGTCCAGTTCGGCACCCGGCTTCTTGAATTGATTGCCCTGCGAGCTGTGCCACCACCGCCACGCCTCGGACTGGCTCCCGGCCAACCAGTGGTTCTCGAACATCGAGACGTCGGGTTGGGCGGTGACGGCGTTGTAGTTGGTGAAGTCGATCGCCTTGATGTCGAGCTTCACTCCGATGCGCCGCCACTGCTGGGCGATCAGCTGCAGGTCCGCCTTCGAGGTGGTGATGAACACCGAGGGGTATACCTCGACGCTGAGTCGTTGGCCGTCCTTCGTCCGATAGCCCTCGTCGTCGCGATTGGTCCAGCCCGCGTCGTCGAGCAAGCGGTTGGCCAGGGCCGGGTCGTAGTCGAAATGGCTGCGCAGGTCGAGCGTCCCCGGTACGACGTCGTTGAAGATCGACTTGGCCTCGGGCCACTTCCCGCTGGGGTAGTTGGTGTCGAGGATCTCGCGGCGGTCGACCCCGCGGGTCAGCGCTTGGCGCACCCTGACGTCGTCGAGATGTGGTGCGGTGAGCCGTAATTGCAATCCCCACACGCTGCCGAAGAAACTCGGTGCGATGAGGTTGAAGCCGTCCTCTTCGAGGTGCCGCTCTTCGGTGGGTTGGACGTAGTGGATGATGTCGGCCTGACCGGCCTCCAGCGCTCCGACGCGCAGCGACGGCTCTGCCACCTGCTGGACGGTGATCCGTTGTAGATAGGCCGGACCTCGATGCTTGGCGTCGCCCCTGGGCCAGGCGTAGTCCTCGCGACGCGTGAGGACGACCTCCTTGTTGGGCACCCAGGACTCGACCACGAACGGCCCGGTGCCGTAGACCTTGGACAGGTCGGATTGATCTTCGAGGCTGGCGTTGATGGTGGCCGGTGCGAGGATCCCGACGGTGGTCCACGCGCCGAGCTTCTGGATGAAGTCACCGAACGGTGCGGACAGCGTGACTTCGACGTCGTAATCGTCGACGGGCACCGCCGCCTCGAACGTCTGCGGGAAGTATGCCGACCGGGTGATGCCGCGGTTCTTGTCTCCCTTCGCGAGCAGGTTCAAGTTCGCGGCGACCGCTGCCGCATCGAGCCGTTCGCCGTTGGAGAAGGTGATCCCGCGGCGGATGCCGATCGTGAACTTCGTGTGCTCGGCGTTCGCGGTGTACCCGGTGGCCAGATCGGGACGGAAGCGGCCCTGCTCGTCGTAGTAGAACAGGCGCTCGACGACCTGGTTCCACACCTGGGCGACGTGCCAGGATCCGGTGAGCTGCTGTTGGTAGCCGTCGATGAGCTTCTCGTTGAGATAGACGATGGCACCGCCGGCCGTGGGGGTCGCCGACCCGCCCGCCGCCGACGATCGCGCGGTGCGGTGGTCCCCGGAGCAGCCCGCCAGGAGCATCGCCACGACCAGTACGGCGAGCAGTGTGGTGGGCCCGCGGCGGCGGTGATCGGTCCTCACGTCCCCGCCAGCACCCGGCGCTCGGTGGGCGTGGCCGTGCCCGTGAAGCGTTCGCGCAGGGTCGATTCCGCATAGTGGGTGCGGAACAGACCGCGTGCCCGAAGGATCGGGACCACCTCGTCGACGAAGACCTCCAGACCATCGGGGAAGACGTCGGGCATCAGGTTGAACCCGTCGGCGGCGCCGGCCAGGAACCACCGCTCGATGGTGTCGGCGACGTCGACCGGCGACCCGACGACGACCCGATGGCCCGCCCCGCTGAATTCGCGCACGGCTTGCCGCAGAGTCAGCCCACCGCTTTCGATGAGACGCACCACCGACTCCCGAAAGCCCAGCGATGCAGCGAACTTCGCTGGATCGGCCACGTCGCCGAGCAGACGGTCGGGTACCGGCTCGTCGAGTGGGAGCGCGGCCAGATCCTCGCCCAGCACCTGGGAGAGCCGCTCGAGATCGTGGTTCTCCGGCAGGAGGGCGTTCTGCTCGTCGTATCGGCGTTCGGCCTCCGCGCGACTACTTCCGATGGTGGTGATCAGACCGGGCAGGATCTTGACGTCCGCACGCCCCCGCCCGTGCGCTTGCGCCGCATCCTTGACGTAGCGGTAGTGCTCGATGCCCGCGCCCAAGTCGAGTTCGGCGCTGAAGACCGCGTCCGCGACACGACCGGCGAGATCGCGCCCCTGGGGTGACCCACCGGCCTGCACCAGCAGCGGGTGCCCCTGCGGCGAGGGCCCGAGGGCCAGTGAGCCGACGACGGTGAAGAACTCACCGCGGTGGTCGACGCCGCGGCCGGTTCCCGCATCACGCCACAATGCAAGGACCACGTCGACGAACTCGGCGGCTCGGCGGTACCGCGTCGACCGGTCGGGATAGTCGGCGAGACCGAAGTTTCCGCCTGCCGCCGGGGAATAGGTGGTGACGACGTTCCATGCGAAGCGGCCGCCGGAGAGGATGTCGAGACTGAGTAGGCGCGCGGCCAACTCCACGGGATCGTTGAACGTCGACGACAGCGTGCCGATGACCCCGAGATGCTCGGTCTCGGCGGCCACGGAAGCCAGGATCACACTCGGTTCCAGCGCCTGCGACGGCCGCAGTGCGGGGTGGTCCCGCAGCGCTGGGCCGTCGGCGAGGAACAGCGCGTCCAGGGCGCCCCGCTCGGCGAGTCTTGCCATCCGGACGTAGTAGTTGGGATCGGCGAAAGCCGTTGGCGGCTCGCTGCTTCGCTGCCACGACCCGGTGTGGATGCCGAGGTTGAGGACGTTCACGTTGAGCACGACGTGTCGGGCGTGGCTCACAGTCGGCCTCCCGGGTTGGGCGCGACGGCGAAGGCCCGCGCGTGATCTGTCAGATCGGGCTCACGGGGCACCCGTAGTCGAAGCCGTTGCCGGAGGGTGCCGGCACGTACGTCGTCGACGACCGCGCGTCGTCGCGCGGCGGGCAACACCTCGTCCAGAACGCGGTCGAGATCCGAGGGTGCCAGCCGCAGGATCACCCCTGCCGCGGTCGTGTCGTGCGCGATCCGGTCGAGGGTCGCGGGAAGGTGCTTCGTCGAGCGAACGCGCACGACGGCCGGGACGTCGCGGGGCAACCGATCGCCATCCTCGACGATCACCAGATCGGCGTCCTCGCCTCCGCTTTCACCACCCTGCGGCCATTGCTGCCAGACCGGCAGATCACCCTGAACCGAACCGGGGACGTTCAGGGGCCCGGTGATCGAGTAACCGCGAGTCACGTCGGCACGTCTGATCTGACTCGCGTCGGCGAAGACGCCGGATGCGAGGTTCCCCACGACGGATTGCAGGGGCCAGGTCCGCCACAGCGTCCGCACGGCGGCGATGGCGTCGGCGGTGTGCTCGGCGCCGAGGTCGCTACCGGTCCACGCGTCGACGTCGACGTTCTGGGCGATCGTCCGGTCCCGATCGAGGGCCAGCCAGCCGGCCCGACCGTGTGCGGCGTGGTCCACCGAGACCAGGCGCCGGGCCAGGTTGTACGGGTGGTCCCGATGCGGCGCCGCGGCGACGACGAGCCCGAGGCGCACACTGTGACGTGCCGCAGTCGTGGCCACCAGCGTCGGGTCCAGACTGCTCGCAGATGCCCCGTCGACTTCCGCCCGTTCCGCGCCGATCACCCAGTAGGACACGTCCGCCGAATCGAGGCGGCGGGCCAACCCACGAACGCCGCTGGCGGGGGTGTCGGCGGTTGCACCTACGCCGTCGCCGGTCACCTCCACCCCGACCGACAATGAAGAAGCCATCTCCGGCACGTTAGGCCGACGGCCTCGGGTTGCCACGGTTTGCAATCAGCGATACTCGAAAGGCATTGGGCACCAACACTTAACTTTAAGTGAAGTCACAGATTAAAACTTCTACCGGTGAGAATCGTTGGCACGCCGTCGCGATCTCCTTACCGTTCGGTGGGTGGTGAGTTTCACACTGAGGCGTCTTGCCCAGTCGGTCGTCGTGATCGTGTTGGCCTACACGGCGGTCTTCTTCGTGCTCAACGTATTGCCGGGCAATCCGATCGAGACGCAGATCTCCAACCCGGAGAACCCGATCTCCCACGACGATGCGCAGGCGCTGCGGAACTATTACCACCTCAGCGACCCGGCGATCGTGCAGTTCGGCGTCTCCGTCACACGGCTCCTCAGCGGGGACCTCGGCTATTCCCTCAACAGCGGGCAGGCCGTGTCACGACTGCTCTCCGAAGCCCTGCCGTCGACCCTGGCGCTGGCGACGGTGGCCTTCGCGCTGGCGGCGGTACTCGGTTTCGCCATCGCGCTCATCGCGGTGTTCGCGCCCTGGCCGTCGGCACGCGAGCTCGCGCGTTCGCTTCCGCCCATCTTCCTGTCGATCCCCGTCTTCGTCACCGGACTCGTTGTGCTGCAATTGTTCTCATTCAGCCTGGGCTGGGTGTCGGCGGTCAGGGACGAGGGTCTGTCGTCGACCACGCTGGCCGCCCTGCCATTGGCGCTCCCCGTGGCCGCACCCGTCGCTCAGATCCTCATTCAGGGACTGAGCTCCGCGGCAGGCCAACCCTATGTCGAAGTGCTGCGCGCCAAGGGGCTCGGCAGCGACCGCGTCATCTTCGGCCATCTGCTGAAGAACGGGTCGATTCCCACCGTCACGATCATCGCCATCACCGTTGGCGAACTGCTGGCCGGTTCGGTGATCACCGAGACCATCTTCAACCGCACGGGAATCGGTTACCTCACCGAATCCGCCGTCCGCAACCAGGACACCCCCATCATCCAGGCCGTCGTGATCACGGTCTCGGTAACGTTCGTGGTGATCAACTTCGTCGTCGACGTGCTCTACCCCCTCATCGATCCGCGCATCGATCCCACCAGGACCGTCACCACTGCGGGGGTGCCCGCATGACGCTCGTAACGGAACCACTGGCCACCGGGGCGCCGAGGGCCGAACGGCGCAGGTACGCCATACGCCTCTGGGACGCGCTTCCGCTGGCATTCCTCATCTTGGTGGCCGCGATGATCGTCGCACCGACCGCCATCGCGCCTTATGATCCGCTGCAGGAGGACCCCGCTCTCCCGCTTGCGGGTCCGAGCCCGGCTCACCCGTTCGGCACCGACTACATAGGGCGCGATCTCCTGAGCCGAGTCATCGCAGGCACCGGTGCCACCATCGCCGGATCCTTCATCGCGGTGGTGATCGGTCTCGTCGTCGGAACGGTCCTCGGCCTCGTCGCCGCGTACTTCGGCCGCGTGACCGACGGCGTCATCAGCCGGCTCGTCGACGTCCTGCTGTCGATTCCCACACTCCTGCTGTCGATCACGATCGTCGTCGCGCTGGGCTTCGGCACGGTGAACGCGGCGATCGCGGTCGGGGTGTCGTCGATCGCGGTCTTCGCCAGGTTGGCCCGTTCCGAGGTGCTCGCGACCCGACACCTGCCCTTCGTCGAAGCCAGTGAACATCTCGGCGCCAGTCACGTGACGCTGTTGTTCCGGCACGTCCTGCCCAATTCCTATTCCGCCGTGCTGTCCCTGGCGGCCCTCCAGTTCGGCACCGCGATCCTCGCCATCGCGTCGTTGAGCTTCCTCGGATACGGTGCGCAGCCGCCGGAACCCGAATGGGGACTGCTGATCTCGGAGGCGCGAAACTACATCAACTCCGCACCAGGACTGGTCCTCTATCCGTCGCTGGCGATCGTCTTGACCGTGACGAGCCTCGCACGCGTCGCACATCTCATCCGTCGAAAGGTCGCGTGACGTGACTTCTCCTGCCCTGTTGTCGGTGTCCGGCCTGACGGTGGAATACCGGATCGAGGACCGCAGGAACGCATCCCGCGGCGAAGTGGTCAGCGACGTCTCCTTCGACGTCGCCGGCGGCGACGTCGTCGCCGTGGTTGGTCAATCGGGTTCCGGCAAGTCGACCATCGCGCGCGCCGTCCAAGGCTTGTTGCCCGACAACGGGCGCGTCACCGCGGGACGCATTCTCATCGACGGCGCCGACGTCACCGACCTCTCCCAACGCGACTGGCGCCACCTGCGCGGTACCACGGTCGGTTTCGTGCCCCAGGACCCGCTCGGCTCCCTCGACCCGCTCAAGAAAGTGGGTGATCAAGTCGCCGAGGTCCTCATCGTGCACGGGCTGGCAAGTCGGCGGGACGCTCATCGGCGCGCCGTCGAACTACTCGATCGCGTCGGCATCCACGAACCCCAGCGGCGTGCCGGCGATCACCCCCATCAACTCTCCGGAGGGCAGCTTCAACGAGTGCTGATCGCGATCGCGATTGCGGGCGATCCCGGGCTGCTCATCGCCGACGAACCTACGTCCGCCCTCGACGTGACGGTCCAGCAGCGCATCCTCGAACTTCTCGACGAGCTGCGCGTCGAACGCCGACTTGGCGTCCTCTTCATCACTCATGATCTGGCCCTCGCCGAACACCACAGCGACCACGTCGTGGTACTCCGCGACGGACGAGTCCGCGAATCGGGTTCCACGGCAGAGGTATTGGTCAACCCAGCGGACTCATACACCCGTCAGCTCATCGCCGACGCGCCCGCGCTGTCGCCCGACAAGTACGCCCGCCCGCAACCACGGGTCGCAAGTGACGATCCGATACTTCGAGTACGGGGGCTCGGCAAGCGCTATGGTGACCACCGGGCGCTCCACGACGTCTCGCTCGACGTCCGCAAGGGTTCGATCCATGCCCTGGTTGGGGAATCGGGATCAGGCAAGACGACCGTCGCTCGGGTGCTCGCGGGTCTCGCGGGCTTCGACTCCGGCGAGGTCTCGGTCGACGGGGCCCTTCGAGGTCCTGGCAGTCCCCTCGGCGGCACACGGCAGCGCGCGCAGGCGCGAACCCTGCAGATGGTGCATCAGAACCCGCTTGCGGCACTGGATCCACGGTTCACCGTCGGTGAGGCCATCGCAGAACCATTGCGCATCAACCGGATTGGGTCGCGTACACGACGTCGCCATGACGTGGTGCAAGCCTTGGAGCGTGTAGGGCTCTCGCCGGATCTGATCGACCGAACCCCGCGGGAGATCTCCGGCGGTCAACGTCAGCGGGTCGTACTCGCGCGAGCACTGGTGCTGCACCCACCGATCCTCGTACTCGACGAGCCGACGTCCGCGCTGGACGTGACCGTGCAGGCGCAGGTCGTGGATCTGCTCGTCACCCTACAACGCGAACTCGACCTCACGTACCTGTTCATCTCTCACGACCTGAGTCTGGTGCGCCAGATCGCCGACGACGTCAGCGTGCTCGAGAGTGGTGAGGTGGTCGAGACCGGCCCGATCGCCGACGTCTTCGACGCCCCGGCCTCGGCATACACCAGGCGCCTGATCGCCGCGATACCCGGCGCTCCGGCACGCGCGGCATGAGGATCTCCCGGAGGTTGACCCTCAGCATGGCGTCTGCGCTGGTGCTCTGCTCCCTGGCGGGCTGCGGCAGCGACCGACCGGCGCCGTCCACACCCGGCGCCCGCGGTGGGGATCTGACGTACCTGGACGCCGAAGCGCCCGCATCCCTTCAGATTCAGGTGAGCTATTGGCAAAACAGCCTGCTCAAGGATCAGCTGCTCGACCGTCTGGTCTACCAGGATCCGAAGACCTTCCAGTTCGTCCCGTGGATCGCCGAGAAGTGGTCCGTTGACGCCTCGAAGCGGGTGTACGAGTTCACCATTCGCAACGGCGTGACCTACAGCAACGGGCAGCGCCTCGACGCCGAGTCGGTGCGGCGCAACCTGCAGTGGGAGGCCGACGGTGACAAACCCAAGGGCGTCACCCGTAACAACTACTTCCCCAAGGTCGCATCGATCACCGCCGACGACGCCCGTCGAACGGTGCGGGTCACGCTCACCGAGCCCTACGCGGCATTCATCCCCGTGTTGTCACTGAACACCTCTGGTTTGGTGGCTGACGCGACGATCGACGCCAGCAAGGAACAGCAGTCGGTCATCACCAACCTGATCGGGTCGGGTCCCTTCTACGCTCAATCAGAAGTCCCCGACAAGAAGATCGTGCTGGCCAAACGTCGCGGCTATGACTGGGCCCCGGCCACCGCTCCCCATCAGGGTGAGGCGTACCTCGACACCGTCACCGTCATCCCGGTCACCGAGGACGGCGTCCGGGTCGGGGCATTGCGCGCGGGCCAGGCCGACGCCATCAGGTACGCCCAGCCCCCTGACGAGCGCCTGCTTGCACGGGAGGGCTTCGACGTGCGGGGTCTGCGCACGCCAGGCCTGGCCAACACCCTCGACATCCGTCAGACCGCCCCGTTCATGCGGGACGTCAACGTACGCAGGGCCATTGGCTACGGGATCGACCGCACCGAAATCCTTCACACGCTCTACACCGACAACTGGAAACCAGCGCAAAACATCGTCACCAAGAACTTCCCCGGTTACACCGACCGCAGCGACGCCGTCAGGTACGACCCCGCCCAAGCCGTCCGCGAACTCGAGTCGTCGGGCTGGACGCGGTTGGATGGCGACGGCTATCGGGTGAAGGACGGTCGGGAACTGTCCGTGAAGATCTACGTGGACGTCTACGACCACACCGCCAAACCGATGTACGAACTCATCCAGCGGCAATTGAAACGGATCGGCATCCGGCTGGTCATCCGCCAGACCGACTTCGCGAACTATCCCACCGCCAGCATCGAGGAATCGGTCGGGCTACGACGCAACGGCTGGCCAACCGCCGACCCGGTGCGCCTCTGGCAGAACTACGACAGCAAGGGCGGAGACCTCTACGCACTGAAGGGGTCCGATCCTCGGATCGACGAGATGTTGCGAGCCCAGATCACCGCCACCGATCCCGTCCAGCGTGAACGAATGCTTCGGCAATACAACGACTACGTCATCGACAACGCCTATTCGATACCGCTTCTGGAGGACACGCAGATCTTCGCCGTCGCACCACGGGTACAGGGCTTCGAGAATGCGGCCAATTCGGTGCCCTGGTTCTATGACGCCTGGATCGACGACCAACGCACGGGGCCGGCACGGTCCGGAAGGGATTGACGAAGTTGACGACTGAGCTGATTGGTTCACGATCGACCACGACCGGCGAGGAATTCGCCGACGTGCTGGCCGCCGTTGCAAAGGACTACCGGCGCCGACTGAACGAGGGCGGCCACGAACCGCCCGAGCTCGGCCTGCGGCTCGTCAGGGAACACCGGCTCGGCGCAGTGCGGTTGGCGCGCGAATGTGGCGGCGGCGGATACTCCGTGCCGCAGTTCTACGGTCTCATCATCGAGCTGGCCGATGCCGACCCCGATCTCGCGCACATCCTGCGGGTGCACTTCTCGGTCGTCGAGGAGTTGCAGCGGGTGCCCGCCCGACCCGACCGCGAGCGGTGGACATCGTTGGTCGCCAACGGATCCTTGATCGGCGGTACCAGCTCCGAGCTGAGCAGCACCGCTGTCGGCGGCCAGAGTTACGACACCAAACTCCTCACCGACGCCACGGGACTTCGGCTGAACGGCAGGAAGTTCTACAGCACCGGCGCCCAGTTCTCCGACTACCTTCGAGTCACCGCCGAAGACGAGCGCGGGACCCCGGTCGGCGTGTTCATCCCCGCTGACCGCCGAGGCGTCGTGCACGCCGACGACTGGGACGGCATCGGGCAGCGCCACACCGGCAGCGGCACCACGCTCTTCGAGAACGTCGAGGTGGCGCCGGGGGACGTCGTCCGGTTGGGCACGAGCGCCGGCGTCGACCGGGCTCGTGGCGCCCTGGTTCAGCTGTACCTGCATGCCGTCGCGGCCGGGATTCTCCGCAATCTCACGACGGAGGCGGCTGCCCTCGTTCGACACCGCCACCGCACGTACACCTTTGCCGCCGCCGGGGCACCTGCCGACGATCCTCAGCTCCTGGAGATCGTCGGCGAGATCGACGCGGTCGCCTACGCGGCCACGGCCCTCGTCCTCGCTGCGGCGGCCGAACTCGCACCCGCACTGGATGCCGCTCGCGCAACCGGAATCGACGGCGGCCTCGAGGCGAATGCCGCGATCGCGGCGGCCCGCGTCAAGGTGGCGATCGAGGAACCCGCCCTGCGTGCCGCCTCCCGCATCTTCGACGCGGGTGGGGCATCGTCTATCCGTGCGTCGGCTCACCTCGACAGGCACTGGCGCAACCTCCGAACACTGTTCTCCCACAACCCGACGGTCTACAAGGCGCGGGTGCTCGGCGATCTCGCGGTCAACGGATCACCACTGCCGGATTCGGGGTTCTTCTAGGGGGGCTCAGCGCGACGGCAAGCCCAGGCGGGCCAGTTGGTCGCGCAATCGGTGACGGCCCGAAAGAGATTGCGGGCCGGCAAGTCTGGTTACCACCCGCTCACTCCAGTTGCCGGGGAGGCCGAACCGCGTGTTGTAGGCGGCCAGCCGCTCGTCGTAGGCGGGCAAATACGCGTCGGCGACCTCCGAGCGGTACTGCTCGCGGTGAAGAACCGCCTCGCGAGGCAGTCTCGGCTTGATGCCCGCGTTCTCCGACGGATCCGGGGAGCCGATCGCCAGCCCGAACGCCGCGACGGCTCGTGGTGGCAGCGCCAACTCCGCGGCCACCTCCTCCGGATGGTTGCGCATCGCCCCGACGTAGACCGTGCCCAACCCGAGCGACTCGGCGGCGATGACGGCGTTCTGGGCGGCCAGCGCCGTGTCGACGAAGCCGATGATCGTCGTCTCGAGGTAGTCCGTACCGTCCAGCGGTGTGCCAGCCCGGTCCGCGAGCCGCCGGGCCCGGCTCAGGTCGACGACCCAGACCAAGAAGACCGACGACTCGTTGATGAACTGCTGGCCGTTGGCCAGTGCCGCCAAGCGCGCCTTGCGATCCGGGTCGCGGACGGCGATCACACTCCACGCTTGGAGGTTGGACGAGGTCGCCGCCGACTGAGCGGCAGCGACGACCGCCGCCAATTGCTCGTCGGTGACGGGCCTTGCGGTGAACTTGCGCACCGAGCGATGGGCGAGTTGCAGTGCGATCGTCTCATTGTGGACGGCCAGTGCGGCGTCGGGATCGCCGTAACGACTGATGATGGTCACACCGACGACACTCTCACCGTCGGCGCCTCCGTGCCGAGGTTCTCCGGTCGGATGGACCGGTGACCAGCCACCTGCGCGGCAATCGCGTCGAGCCGACCCGACTGCTCGTCGGTCAGGGTGACCTCGAGTGCGCCGACGTTCTCGCGAAGGAACTCCACATGCCGGGTGCCGGGAATCGGCACCACGTCGTCACCCCGCGACAGCACCCACGCCAAGGCGACCTGGCTAGGCCGGACTCCGATCTCGGCGGCCACGGCGGCCACACCGTCGGCGAGGGTGCGGTTCCGCTCGAACGCGTCGTCGGCGAACCGGGGATGCTTCCGGTGGGTCTCACTGACGTCGGCAGGCGTCCGCACGCTGCCCGACAACCAACCCCGCCCCAGCGGGGAATAGGGCACGATGCCGATGCCCAGCTCGCGCGCCAGTGGCACGGTGTCCTCGACGTCCCTAGTGAACAGCGACCATTCGTTCTGAATGGCGCTGATGGGGTGGACGGCGTGGGCTCGACGTAGCGTCTGCGGACCCGGTTCGGACAACCCGAGATACCGGACCTTGCCCTCGTCCACCAGCTCCGCCAGCGCCCCCACGGTGTCCTCGATCGGGACGGCGGGGTCGACGCGGTGCAGGTAGTACAGGTCGACGTGATCGATGCCGAGCCGGCGCAGCGAACCCTCGATCGCCGTCCGAACGTATTCGGGCCTGGCGTCCAGCTTTCGCGGATTGGTGTCGCGGTCGAGAGTGTTGCCGAACTTGGTGGCGATCACGAGCGCGTCCCGCCTCCCGCGGATGGCACGCCCGAGCAGGATCTCGCTGAACTCCGGGCCGTAGACGTCGGCGGTGTCGAACAGCGTGACACCGAGGTCGATCGCCGCGTCGACGAGCGCGGTCGCCGCCGTCTCGTCGTCGGGCCCAGCACCCGTGCGAAAACTCATGAAGCCCAACCCAATCGGCGCGACCACGGGTCCGCCGGTGCCGAGCTGACGTCGTGCAGCCTGTGTCATCGATGTCCGTTCGTCGGTGTGGCCGGGACCGTCAGGAGCCGTAGAACGGCTGACCCGAGACCAACTCGGACTCGCGTCCGTCGACGCCCTTCGGTACGTCGCCCTCCAGGGTGACGCGGTACAGCACCCGGTCATGATCCAGATGCCCCGCATCGGAGATCGCGAGGTGCGCAGTCGCCCGGTTGTCCCAGAACGCAACGCTACCCGGCGCCCACCGGAAGCGAACCGTGTACTCGGTGCGGGTCGCCTCCTCCCACAGCAGGGCCAGGATGCGCTCACTCTGCGACGGACTGAAACCCCGGATCTCGCGGGCTCCCCTGGTGAATCCCGGGCTGACGAAGAGCGCACGCTCACCGGTGACGGGATGCACGCGCACCGCCGGATGCCAGGCGACCAGGTTGGCTTCCCGCACCTTCCGGTCGCGCTGGCTGCCTTCGGCCGCGCGCGCGTTGAACTGGTGCTTGATGTCGAGCTGGTCGACGAAATTTCGGAGGTCCTTCGGCAGATTCTCGTAGGCCGCAACGAGATTCGTCCACGTCGTGTCTCCGCCGTAGGGCGGAAGGATGTGTGCCCGCAGGATGGAGGCGGCCGGCGGGTTCACCAGCGCGGTGACGTCGGTGTGCCAACTGTTGTCGTATGACGTGCGCTTGCGACCGAGGCTCGCCTCATAACGTCGACTGTCGATGGGAAAGATCTCGGGAAAGCCCTCCGGAGGGTTGTCCTCGTGTGGATGTGCAGGCGTCACCTTGCCGAACAGTCGAGCGAACGCGACCTGCTCGGCGTGTCCAATCTGCTGATCGCGGAAGAAGACGACCTTGTGCCGGTGCAGCGCGCTGCGGATCTGTTCGACCACGCTTGCCTCCAGTGGGCCGCGCAGGTCAACCCCGCTGATCTCGGCGCCGATGTATCCGGCGAGCGGAACGACGTCCAGCCGGGTGTCGGTGAACGGGTGGGCGTCCTTGAGTTCGGTCATGGGCTGACTCCCTTGTGGTGGCGTACGCGCGTCGTGACACCAGCTTCGGATCGCTGACGCCGACGTACAAGGCCGAGCGGCTACCGGAAACCTTTAGCGCTGCTTAACTTCCCGAACGGGGATCCCGCACGCATTACATCCGTCCTGATTCCTACCGCCGCCATCGCGTCGTCACAGCTCAGCGCGCTCCGTGGCGCTCCACCAGGCGGACTCGCCAGCTCGTCGGGTCTCATCGGTGCGATGATTGGGCCACACGGAGGGGAGGAGGGTGGCAGTGCTCGACCTACGACGAATGGCCCTGCTGTGCGACCTTGCCGACCTCGGTTCGGTGACCGCCGTCGCCGAACACAGGAACATCACCGGTTCGGCCGTATCGCAACAGCTGCGCGTCCTCGAGGAGGAGACCGGTGCGATCCTCTTCCGACGAGACGGCCGGACTCTCGGGCTCACCCGCAGCGGCGAGGTCCTCGTCGACCATGCCCGCAAGGTTCTCACCGCCGTCGACGAGGCGATGAGTGCGGTGGCAGCCACTCGCGACGGCACGACCGGCAAGGTCGCGATCGCGGCCTTCAACATGGGCATCCCCACCCTGGCGGCACCGCTGATGCAGCGGCTGAGTGCGACCGAGCCAAACCTGCGAATCGAGGTGCAACAGGAGGTCAGCGCCGACGCCCTCCGGCTGCTGCGCCAAGGGCAACTCGACCTTGCCATCACCTGCCATTACGACTTCCTTGGCGACGACTCACTCGGCGGTCTCGCGAATGAGGTCCTGCTCCACGAGCCACTGGTCCTTCTGGCCCCCACCGATCTGCACCTGCGCATCCGGAGCGGCGGTCTGATCGCGCTCTCCGACGTCCCGTGGATCACGGGTCCGCAGAACTCGGGTCTCGGCGCGGCCGTGGTGCGCACGGGTGAAGGCGCCGGATTCACACCGCAAATCAAGCACCGGCTCGTCGGCGCGCAGAACATCTGCGATCTTGCTGCCACCGAGACCGCCGCGGCGATCGTGCCGCGGCTGTCGGTGCCAGCCGCTCTGAGCGGACTCGTCGTGCCAGGACTCGACGTTGGCGGCCGGACCATCAATGCGGCGGTGCGCGCGGGCAGACAGGGAGACCCCAACATCGCCCTGATTCTGTCCACGCTTCGCGCGATAGCCGCCGATGCGTTGCCCGCCGAGGAATTCAGCGTCGCCTCCTGATCGGGGGCACGACCCCGGGTACTTTCCCCGCAGGGAAACACTCGTGAAGTCGCTGTTTGGGCGGCTTTCGAATCAGAGCGATTCTCGGCGATGTCGCGTCGCCGACCGTTCACTAACGTCAGCTATCCGGAGTGCCGAGCGACGAGGGATTCGCCAATGACAGATGCGCCCGAGGAATGGCCTCGACGTGCCCGTCGACTGTCAACCCTCCCCTGGCTCAACGTGCTCGGCGTCGTCGCCATCGTCGTGGCCGGGGTCCTCATCACGGTGCGCAGCCTTCCCGACGACAGGCCCAATCAGCTACTCAACGTCTCCTACGACCCGACGCGCGAGGTCTACGCCGCCCTCGACCAGGCGTTCGTGGCCGAGTATCGCGAGCACACGGGCATTGCGTTGGACGTCAAGCAATCCCACGGCGGCTCCGGGCGGCAGGCGCGTGGCGTCATCGACGGCTCCGAGAAGGCGAACGTCGTGTCATTCGCGCTCGTGAGCGACGTCGACGCCCTCCAGAAGCGTGGGCTCATCGCGCCCGACTGGCAGAAGCGGCTGCCCCACGATTCGATCGCCTACACGTCGACCATCGTGTTCGTGGTCCGAAAGGGCAACGCCAAGGACATCCACGACTGGCCCGACCTGGTCAAGGATGGCGTCTCCGTCGTCACGCCCGACCCGAAGACGTCCGGCAACGGCCAGTTGAGCTTCCTCGCGGCGTGGGGTTCGGTCACCACCAGGGGCGGCAGCTCGGCGCAAGCGTTGGACTACCTCGAGCAGCTCTATCGGCACGTGGCCGTCTTCGATGCGGGCGCGCGGAGTTCGGCGACGAGCTACTCCGTCCAACAGGTGGGCGACGTCCACCTGACGTGGGAGAACGAAGCGCTGCGGGAGGTCGCCGACAGCAAGGGTGAGCTGCAGATCGTCTATCCGCCGACGAGCATCAAGGCCGAGCCCGCCGTGGCCTGGGTCGACGCCAACGACGAGGACCCCGAGACCGCCGCGGACGCCAAAGCCTACTTGCGATACCTCTTCACCGATCCCGCACAGGAGTTGTTCGCCCAATTCGGCTATCGGCCAGTCAATCCCGCCATCCTGGCCAAGCACCTCGATCGACTGCCGAATCTCGAGCTGTTCCCCGTCACGGCAATCGCCAGGGACTGGGACGACGCCAAGCAACGATTCTTTGGTGACAACGGAATCTACGACGTCGTCGCCGCGTCGGCGCCCGCGGCGCCGGGACGCATCGTTCCCAACGGCCGGGGAGGCTAGGCAGATGGGTCGTATACGGGACTACTCGTGGACCAAGGGCAGGAGCGATCTGGTCGCCGGGTTGACGGTCGCTGCCGTCGCACTGCCACAGGGCATCGCGTATGCGTTGATTGCGGGAGTCGACCCCAAGTACGGCGTGTATTCGGCCATCGTGGTGACGGCGGTCGCGTCGATCGTCGGCTCCTCTTCGCACCTGATCAACGGGCCGACGAGCGCCATCTCGTTGCTGGTGTTCAGCTCGTTGGCCTTCGTCGACCCCGAGAATCGCACGGCGCTGTTCGAGGCACTGTTCATCCTCGGCGTGCTCGTCGGTGCCATCCAGATATTGATCGCAGTCTTCAAACTCGGTGACCTGACTCGTTACATCTCCGAATCGGTGATCATCGGGTTCATGCTGGCGGCGGCGTTCCTGCTCGCCGTCGGACAGATCGGCAACGCAATTGGGTTGAAGGACAAGGGCAACGGCAACATGCAGGTCTTGCATCGCCTCTACCTCACCCTGTTTCACGGCGACGGGATCAATCTTCGGGCGGTGTCGTTGAGCGTCACCGCGATCGTGGTGGCCGTCGCCCTCCGCAGGCTGGTCACGCGGTTCGGCTGGCCGCAGGTCGACCTGCTGAGCGTACTCATCGTCACCGGCCTCATCGCGTTCTTGGCGGGCTGGTCGATCCCCGGAGCCGACGGCAAGTCCGCGGTCGCGGTCGCCGCCAAAGTTCCGCAAAGCCTTCCCACGCCGCACATCCCGGCACTGGACGTCGGCTCGCTTGCGCAACTATCGGAAGGCGCGTTGGCGATCGCCTTCATCGGCTTGATCGAAGCGCTGTCGATTGCCAAGGCGATCGCCCATCAGTCGCACCAGAAGATCGACTACAACCGCCAGATCCTCGCCGAGGGGCTGGCCAACATCACCGGCGGATTCTTCCAGGCCGTCCCCGGGTCGGGTTCGCTGTCCCGGTCGGCCATCAACTTTCAGGCGGGTGCCGCGACCCGATTCTCCGGCATCGTCTCTGCCGCTACGGTGGCAATCGCACTCCTCCTGTTCGCACCGCTGCTGCACTACGTTCCGACGGCCGCGCTGGCAGGGCTGCTACTGGTCACCGCTGTGCGCCTCGTCGACTTCCGGCGGCTGCGCGCGACGGTGAAGGCTTCGCGATACGACGCCGGACTCGTCGTGATCACCGCGCTGGCTGGCGTGCTGTGGGATTTGGACAAGGCCGTGCTGCTCGGCATCGCGCTGTCGATCCTGTTGTTCGTTCCGCGCGCGGCGAAGCTGAAAGCCGCCGAACTGACGATCACCCCGGAACGCGTCGTACGCGAACGCCTTCCGGACGATCCGGCAGACCCGCGGACCGTCATCGTCGACCTCGAAGGCGAGTTCTTCTTCGGCGCAGCCCCCGAACTGGACCGCTACTTCGACGCCCTGAGGAGCCGCATCCACGACGACGGTGTCCAGTTCGTCATCCTGCGCCTCAAGCGGGTACGCGATCCCGACGCCGTGTGCATCGAGCGTCTCGAACACTTCCTCCGCGAGGAGAACGGCCACGGCGCCACCATCCTGCTCGCAGGGGTTCGGCCCGACACGCTGAAGGTGTTGAGCAACATCGGGTTCCACGAATGGTTTCCGGCCGAGCAGGTGTTCCCCGAGGAGGACCAGGAGTACTCGGCCACCCTCCGCGCGGTACGATACGCCCGCACCAGACTCGGGCTCGACGAACCCAGCCCTCGAGCCGTCCCGGTCGAACGGGGCGAGGATCCGCTCTACTACCTGGTCTGACATCCGGTCCCTGGCCGCTGCTGAGAACTCATGGTTGACCTTTGCCGAAACTAGGGCGACCATGGCTCGCATGCGCTATGTCGTTACCGGCGGTACCGGGTTCATTGGCCGCCGCATCGTGTCGGAGATCCTGGCCAAACACGACGACGGTGAGGTTTGGGTCTTGGTGCGCCGCGAGTCGCTGTCGCGGTTCGAGCGGCTCGCCGTCGACTGGGGCGAGCGCGTGAAACCCTTGGTCGGAGATCTCACTTCGGCCGACCTGGGCCTCACCGACGCCGACGTCGCCCAACTTGGGTCCGTCGACCACGTCGTGCACTGCGGCGCCGTCTACGACATCACGGCAGACGACGAGTCCCAACGGGCCGCCAACGTCGACGGCACGAAGGCCGTAGTCGACCTGGCGTCACGGGTCGGCGCCACCCTGCACCACCTGTCGTCGATCGCGGTGGCCGGCACCTTCCCCGGCGTGTTCACCGAAGACGACTTCGACGTCGCGCAGGACCTGCCGACGCCGTATCACCAGACCAAGTTCGAGGCCGAGATGCTGGTGCGGGCAGCACCCGGCTTGCGGTACCGCATCTACCGGCCCGCCGTCGTCGTCGGCGACTCCCGTACCGGCGAGATGGACAAGGTCGACGGCCCGTACTACTTCTTCGGACTGCTCGCCAAGTTGGCCGCGCTGCCCCGATACACGCCGATCATGCTGCCCGACACCGGACGAACCAACGTCGTGCCCGTCGACTACGTCGCCCAAGCCGTCGTCGCGATCATGCACGTCCCCGACCGCGACGGCCAGACGTTCCACCTGACGGCACCGAAGTCCATGGGGCTCAAGCACATCTACCGCGGCGTCGCGAAGGAAGCAGGCCTGCCCCCGTTGCGCGGCTCGTTGCCGGGATCGCTCGCGGCTCCAGTCCTAGCGGCGACCGGGCGCGCCAAGGTGCTGCGCAACATGGCCGCCACCCAGCTGGGCATCCCCGCGGAGGTCCTCGACGTCGTCGCCCTGGCGCCAACGTTCACCTCCGACAACGCCGTGGAGGCGTTGCAGGGCACCGGGATACGGGTGCCGGAGTTCGCGTCGTACGCGCCACGGCTGTGGCGGTACTGGGCCCGGCACCTCGACCCGGACCGCGCCCGCCGCGACGACCCCGCCGGAGCACTGGTGGGTCGGCACGTCGTCATCACGGGCGCGTCCAGTGGCATCGGTCGGGCCTCGGCGATCGCGGTCGCCGAACGCGGAGGTCGGGTGTTCGCGTTGGCACGCAACGCCGAGGCGCTCGACGAGTTGGTTGCCGAGATCCGCGACGCGGGCGGCGAGGCCTACGCATTCACCTGTGACGTCACCGATTCGGCGTCGGTGGAGCACACCGTCAAGGACATCCTCGGGCGTTTCGGTCACGTCGACTACCTGGTGAACAACGCGGGTCGCTCGATTCGGCGGTCGGTGTCGGCGTCGACCGACCGGCTGCACG
The DNA here is from genome assembly GCF_025823185.1 of Mycobacterium yunnanensis. Taxonomy (GTDB): domain Bacteria; phylum Actinomycetota; class Actinomycetes; order Mycobacteriales; family Mycobacteriaceae; genus Mycobacterium; species Mycobacterium yunnanensis. Next base: position 951,974 of record NZ_JACKVK010000008.1, on the reverse strand, counting down.
ACTACGAACGCGTGATGGCGGTGAACTACTTCGGGTCGGTGCGGATGGTGCTTGCGCTGCTGCCGCACTGGCGCGCACGTCGGTTCGGGCACGTCGTCAACGTCTCGAGCGCGGGCGTACAGGCCAGCAGCCCGAAGTACAGCGCCTACGTCCCGAGCAAGGCAGCACTGGACTCGTTCGCCGAAGTGGTTGGCAGCGAGACGCTCTCGGACCACATAACCTTCACGAGCATCCACATGCCGTTGGTCAAGACGCCGATGATCGCGCCGTCGCGCAAGCTAAACCCGATGCCGGCCATCACCGCCGACCACGCCGCGGCGATGGTGATCCGCGGACTCGTCGACAAACCCGCCCGGATCGACACGCCGGTCGGCACGCTGGCCGAGGTCGGGCACTACGTCGCCCCGGGTTTGTCTAGGCGCATCCTGCACCAGTTGTATCTCGGCTATCCCGATTCGCCGGCCGCGCGCGGTGTGGCGACCCCATCCGACGACCGGACGGGTCACCCGCCGGCGCGACGGCCGAGACGGCCCGCACGCGTGCTGGGTCCAGGGCTCGTCCATCTGCGGACCCCGGGCCCGATCAAGAGGGCCGTTCGACTGGTACCTGGTGTGCATTGGTGAACCCCCCGCCCTAGGGTTGGCGGTGTGACGAACGGTGTGGGTACGGGTTCGAACGTGACGACGCGCGTGCCCGTCTTTGCCGACGTCGACACCGGTGTGGACGACGCGATGGCGCTGGCCTACCTGCTCGCCAGCGACGACGCCGACATCGTCGGCATCGCCTCGACCGCGGGAAACGTTCCCGTCGACCAGGTCTGCGTCAACAACCTCGGACTGCTGGCCTTGTGTGGGGTCGACGACATCCCGGTGTCGAGGGGTTCCGAGCGGCCGCTGGCCACTCCCCTGCGCACCGCGGAGGACACCCACGGCCCGGAAGGACTCGGGTATGCGCAGCTACCCGTCGGGGATCTCCGGCTCACCGACTACGACGCGGCCACCGCATGGGTCCGGGCGGCCCGCGAGCACCCGGGTGAGCTGGTCGGCCTCGTCACCGGACCTCTGACCAACCTGGCGCTCGCCATGCGCATCGAGCCGGGCCTGCCCCGACTGCTTCGGCGTCTGGTCATCATGGGCGGCGCATTCGACTACCGCGGCAACACCACCCCGGTGGCCGAATGGAACATCAGCGTGGACCCCGAGTCGGGCTCGGAGGTGTTCACCGTGTGGGGTGCCGCGTGGGGGCTCGACGAACCCGCCCATCTGCCAATCGTATTGGGGCTCAACCTGACCGAGCACGCCATGATGACACCGGCGATCCTCAGCCGACTGGCGGCGGCCGCCGGGTCGGCCACCACTCCCATGAGCGTGCTCGACGACCGCGGGACCAGGTCGGCGGCGGCCAATCCGCTGATCCGCGTGCTCGAGGACGCGATGCGTTTCTACTTCGAGTTCCACTTCGATCAGGGCGAGGGCTATCTGGCCCACCTTCACGATCCGCTGGCCGCCGCGGTCGCCTTGGACCCCGACTTGGTGACCTACCGGCAGGCGACGGTGGACGTGGAACTGACGGGCACCCTGACCCGCGGGATGACGGTCGCCGACTGGCGGGGGCACTGGGGTCGACACCTCAACGCGCACATCGGAGTTGGCGTCGACCCGGAGGTGTTCTTCGACCGGTTCATCACGCGGGTGGGGCCCTTCGCCGCCGCCCTGGGGTGAGCGTCAGTCGTCGGTCACGACGAGGGTGACGTCGATGTTGCCGCGGGTCGCGTTGGAGTAGGGGCACACCTGGTGGGCCTTCTCCGCCAGAGCCTGGGCGGTGGCGTGGTCGACGTTGGGCAGGGTGATCTCCAGTTCGACCGCGAGGCCGAAGCCGCCGTTGTCGAGCGTGCCGATCGACACCCGCGAGCCCACGGTCGAATCCGAGACGTCTGCCTTCTCCTGCCGGGCAACCAGCCGCAAGGCCGAGTGGAAGCACGCGGCGTACCCGACGGCGAACAGCTGCTCGGGATTGGTGCCGTTGCCGCTGCCGCCCATTTCCTTGGGGATGGCCAGCTGAAAGTCCAGCCGGCCGTCGGAGCTCCTGGCCTGCCCGTCGCGGCCCTCGCCGGTGGCCAACGCCTCTGCGGTGTACAAGGTCTTCATCGTGATTCCTTCCTAGTGCGGGCCTGACTGGCCCGTGGGTCATTCCTGGGTGGTTCGAGGACCCCGTGACGACGCGGTGAGCGCGTCGGCAAGCTGCCGTACCGCGTCGCGCAGATTTGCGGCGTCGCCCTCGGTCATGCCGGTGGAGGAGAAGAGGCTCTCGGGAATGCACTGGGCGCGCGCCTGCAGCTCGAGTCCGCTCTCGGTGAGGGTGACCTCGACGAGCCGCTCGTCGGCCTGCGATCGCCGGCGGCTGACGAATCCGTTGGCCTCCAACCTCTTCAGCAATGGGGAGAGCGTTCCGGAGTCGAGGTGCAGACGTTCGCCGAGGTGGCTCACGGTGACCCCGGCCGCGCCGCCTGGACCCGCGTCGTCAGAGGCCTCGGCGGCCTCCCACAGCACCAGGAGCACCAGGTACTGCGGGTAGGTGAGGTTCATCTCCGTCAAGACCGGTCGATACGCGGCGGTCATCGCCCGTGACGCCGAGTAGAGGGCGAAGCACAGGTGCTGATCGAGGCTCAAGACCGCCATGTCCGAACCGTAGCTCACAATTCAATTGTGTACAACCGTTACGCCAATCCCTACTCGTAGACCCCCTCCAGAAACCACTGCCGCTGCCGGTAACACAGCAGCATCGCCCGGTCGACGACATCTCCCCGACCCCGGGGTTCCTCCACCAACACCTGCACCCGCGCCGTCCGCCCGGCCCTGCCCGACTCCTGCGGGTCCCACCACCTCTCGTCCACCGCCCACGGACCGGCCCACCACCTCAACCGGCCCGGTTCGCGACCGTCCCCGGTCAGCCGCGCCGGATCCGCCGAGAACAACCCCCGCCCCGTCACCCGAACCGGATTGCCCTCGGCGTCGAGCAGTTCCACCGGATCGTCGAGCAGGACGGCCGGTGACGGCTCGGGGAGCTGCCCGGGCCAGGGCTGTCCCGGGTCGGCCCGGGGCACGGGTTCGTCACCCAGTGGCGTGAAGGTGATGCGCTCGGCGGGGCCACGGCCGCCGCTGAGCACCGGAACCTGCACCGAGTCCGGCCCCAACAATCCCTGCACACGGACCAGCGCCCGGCGGGCCCGCAACCGGTCGTCGTCACCGGAGGAACCCCACAGCGGCAGCTGCAACGCCGAGGCCGACACCACCTCCACCGGGTGCAGCCGCAGCATCGTGATCGGGCCACCCAGCCCCGTCTGACCGCCGTCGCGCCGACGGTTGAGCCAGCCGTCGAGCTGCCAGCGCACCCGGTCGGCGGTGGCATCCTCGGTCAGCGGCTCGGCGCACCGCCACACCCGGTGCATCTCCTCACCGTTGGCGGTGACCGCGTGGATGCCCAACCGCGTACAGCCGACCCCCGCCGCCTCCAACCGACGATGCAACTCGCCGGCCAGCGAGCGGCCGGCGAAGGCGGCGGCGTCGACCCGGTCCACCGGCGGGTCACAGTCCATGACCGCGTCGAGCTCCGGCGGCGTGTCCCGACCCGAGGGCCCGCGCATGGACTCCCCGCGGGCGAACCGGTGGGCCGAGACCGCATCGGCGCCGAACCGGGAGGCCACGTCGGTCCGGGAGAGGGCGGCGAACTGCCCCATGCTGCGAATTCCCATGCGCCACAACAGGTCGGCCAAGTCGTCACGACCCGGTGCCGACAAGCTCGGCTCGGTGGCCAACTGCCGGATCGACAAGGCCGCGAGAAAGGCGGCGTCGCCGTGGGGTTCGACGATGCACCCGGCCCGCGCGGCGAAGACCGCGGTGGCCAACTGGTCGGCGATGCCGACCTGACACTCCGCGCCCGCCGCGGCGACCGCGTCGACCAACTTCTCCGAGGCCGACTGCTCCGACCCGAAGTAGCGGGCCGCACCTCGCACCGACACCACCAGCAGGCCGGGCCGCAGCACCTCCGCCCGGGGCACGACCTCGTCGACGGCCGCCGTCACGCCCTCGAAGTGCCTGGCGTCGCGGCCGGGGTCGGCGGTGACCACGTGGACACTGGGGCAGCGCGCCTGGGCCTCCCGACGCCGCAGCCCCCTGCGGACACCGGCCGCACGCGCCGACGCCGAACACGCCACGACGCGATTGGCCAGGGTGACCACGACGGGATCGGTCGCCGGCAGACCCGTCGCGGCCGCAGCGGCCACCGCGGGCCAGTCCATGCACCAGATGGCCAGCACTCGGCCCGGCACGTCATCCGCCCGCTACTCGGGCGAGACCGACGCAGCGACCTGAGGCCTTGGTGGTCAACCGCACCCGGTTTATTCGTCCGCATCCCGGCACGGGCGCGCCGGTACCCGCACCGGTGACCTCGAAGCCGCTGACCCTGGACTCCATTCGTGCCGAGGCGCCGTGCCAGTCGCCGTCGACGACCAGCAGGGTGCATCCCTTCTGCCGCGCCCGGGCCGTCACCGCCCGCGCCCTGGTCGGTGCGACCGACCGGCCGCCCAGACCGAGCACCACCAGATCCAGTCCGTCCATCAGCACCGCGGCCACCTCCACCGGATCGGCACCCGGGTCGGGGATGACCGCAAGCCTGCTCAGATCGGCGCCCATCTCCACCGCGGCGAGCAGGCCCACGTGTGGCTGACCCACGATCGCCGCATGGCCACCGGCCGCCGTCACCGCGGCCACCAATCGCAGCGACAGGGAACGGGCCCCCGACAGCACCGCGACCGAACCCCTGGGCAACGAGTCCGGAAGCAGTTCCGACAGCGATTCCGGTACTGGCAGCAAATTTTCCGAGGCCGGAATCGAGGCCCGGGATGGCATGGAACCGCGGTGCGTCGAACCCGCCGTGGGCGACGTGCGTCCCGACACCTCGGCCATCTTGCGCCGGAGGTGTTCGACCTGTTCAGCACGGCTTTTCCCGGACTGAGTCACATCCATCACGACTGCCACGAGAACACCTTCCGCACCATCCGACTCGTTACCTCATTCGAAAATATGTTCGATTGGACGAGTAAACACTCACCCACCGACACCGTCAAGCAGTCGACCCCGACGGGAAGGCACCACTACGCCCCCAGTGAAATAGCCGGGTGCCCACACCCGTGGTCAGCTAGAGTTTTGGCACCGGAACCCGCTTCGGAATGGGGCTGGTGCGCGCGTCAAGCACCCCGGACGCCGCGGAATCGCCACGCGATTCGCCGAAGACGAGCGTTGGCAATTCGGGGATTAGTGAGGACGGCATCATGACAGCCTCACGAACCAGGCACTCCACGACCTGGCCCTGGCTGCTGCCCGTCATCATGCTCGCCGTGCTGGCCCTGGCCTCCGACCTGAGAGTCACCCCGGGCACCCAGTCGCCCAACGTCATCGACGGACCGTTCGCCTCCCTGCTGGCCGCCTCCGTTGACCTGGGACCGTCCCACGACGAGCACGTCCAACTCACCGCGATGCTGCGCGACGACCGTCGTCCCGCGGCGCTGATGGACTGGGCGAGCCATCACGGCCTCGCCGTGCAATGGCGAGACGACGACAGTTGGGCCGTGCTGGAGGGTCCGCCAGACCACGTGGCGGCCGCCTTCGCCGTCGAGGTCCACGACTATCGCGGTCAACGCGGACAGCAGTTCTACGCCTCACCTCAGCAGCCGCAGGTCCCCGGGCCGCTCCAGGGGGAAGTGCGACAGTTGGGCCGAATCCTCAGTTACACACCACATCACGAATCGCGGCCCGACTTCGTGCCCCTCGACGTTCCCGACCGCGGACTGACGCCCGACGCCCTGCTCAACACCTACAACGCGGCAGGCCTGGCGCGTAGCGGCTTCACCGGCAAGGGCACCACCATCGTCATCTTCGCGTTCAACGGGTTCGCCCAGTCCGACCTCGACACCTTTTCCACCCAGAACGCACTTCCCACGTTCACCCCCACCGTCGTCGGCGACCAACTCAAGGAGCCGTACGGCGAGACCACCATGGATCTCGAAGTCGCCCACGCGATTGCGCCCGACGCCAAGCTGGTCGTCGTCAACGCCCGCCCGACCGTCCAGGGGGACGGTGCGTTCCAGAAGATCGGACAGATGCTCGAGGACACCAATCGCCAATTCCCCGGCGCCATTTGGAGCCTCTCGATCGGTTGGGGGTGCGACAAGCTGCTCACCGCAGCGGATCTGGAGCCGGTGCGCTCCGCACTCGTCGACGCCCACGAGAACGGCACCACGGCATTCAACGCCAGCGGCGATCTCGCCGGCCTGGAATGCAAGGGCGGTGACGACTGGGACTCCCCACCCGGACCGGCCGACGTCGGCCTGGATTCCATTGCCTCCCTTCCCGAGATGACCAGCGTGGGCGGCACCACCCTGTCCACCGACGCCAAGGGCAAGTGGCTCGCCGAGCAGGCCTGGTTCGACGTTCCGCTGTCCCAAGGCACCGGCGGCGGCGTCTCGACACTGTTCGACCGGCCGCCGTGGCAGCAGGTCGCCTCGGGACAGATTCCCGCCGACCGCAACACCGGCAAGCGACTGACACCCGACATCTCCGCCGTCGCCGACCCCTTCACCGGCGTGAAGATCGTGCTCAACGGCGACAACGTCGTCGGCGGCGGCACCTCGCAGTCGGCACCCATCTGGGCGGGACTGACCGCGGTGATGACCCAATTCCTCAAGGAGAACGGCGGTCGCGAGATCGGCGACATCAACCCACTGCTGTACCGGATGGCCCAGGGCGCGCCCCTGCCCGCCTTCCGGGACGTGACACTGGGCGGCAATGCCGTCGACACCGCGGGACCGGGCTACGACCTGGTGAGCGGCCTGGGCACCCCCGACGTCGACAACCTCGCCCGCAATCTGCTGACCATCCAGAGGATCATCCAGTGAGGACCGAGGCATGAGTACCGAGAGCGACGTCGGCAGCCCCACTCCGGGCATGGTCGAGTGCCAGGTGTGCAAGGTCGAGGTACCCGAAGGCGAATTCTGCGGACTGTGCGGCATTCCCCTCAGCGAGCACGACGCCGGCGGGCCAGGGTGGCTGCGGGCCACCGCCTACAGTGCGTCACCACGGGAACACCTCTTCCGCCCCAACATCGTCAGCTCGCTGTTCCCCCACCTGTCCCCCGGATCCCGCATGCCGTTCCTCGTCGGCCTCCTGGTGATCTTCGGCGCGCTGCTGGCCACCAGCATCCTTCGGCTGCCGGCCGCGCTGATCACCGTCGCCGCACTGGGTTTGCCGCTGTTGTTCCTGATCTATCTGCAAGAGTCCGACGTCTACGACGACGTGCCCACCGGAACCCTGGTCGCCACTGCGGGTTTGGGCATCGGCCTGGGTGTGGGGTGGGTGCTGCTCACCGGCGCCGTCGTCGCCCAGGCCTACGACGTCGGCCTGGGCATGGGCATTGCCGGATCCCGCATCCTGCGCGACGGACTCGGCGTCCCCATCGGCGGGGTCGTTCTGATGCTCGTCCCCGTCGTGGTGGTGAGACTGGTGCGGCCCGGATCGCGAGAAGCCCTCGACGGCTTCGCCATCGGCGCACTCGGTGCGCTGATGTTCACCGCCGCGGCCCAGATGACCCGGCTGTCACCACAATTCGCGGGCGGCATGATCGCCAGGTCGCGACCCATGAACGGGCTGATCGTCGAGGCCGGCATTCGCGGAATCGCCGTGCCGCTGACCGCGGCAGCCGTCGGCGGTCTGATCGGCACGGCGCTCTGGTTCACCCGCCCGGAGAACAAGAAGCACCAGCACCGCAACTACGTCCGCCTCGTGGTGGCGGTCTTCGCGCTGGTGGTCCTCGTGCTCTACGCCGGTCTCGGCCTCGTCGACGTGGCCAGGATGCCCCAGCTGCTGCAGCTCACCCTGCATCTCGCCGTGGCCGCGGCCGCATTGCTGGCACTGCGCGTCGGCCTGCATCTGGCGCTGCTGCACGAGGCGCACGACGAAATCCTGTCCGACCACCCGCTGCTGTGCCCGCACTGCGGACACGTCGTGCCCGACATGGCGTTCTGCGTGGCGTGCGGAGCCGCCACCCGGGCGTCGTCACGGTCATCCCGACAAGCCCGGCGTGACACCAGGCCCGTGCGGGTCGACGCCGAGGACGAAACCGGGTCCGACGACGCATGACCACGATCGTCCAGGGCTACTCCACCCACGCGGGTACCTACACCGCGCCGGCGCTCCACAAGACCTCGCACCGCCGACTCCTCGTCGTCTGGGTCGCCGCCATCGGCTTGGTCGCCGCGGGCTTGGTCGCCATGTCGGGCGCCCTGGAGAAACCGTCCGCCCGGTACGTGTGCCCACCGGACTGCGGGCGGCCGCCGCTGGGCCTTCCGGTGACGGTCAACCCCCGATACACCGCGCCCGACGGCGCATTCTCCGTCGCCTATCCAGCGGAGGGCACGGCCTACAACGTCACCACCGGCGACCACGGCGTCACCGCCGACCTCCTCGCAGGGGACGGCGGCACCCTGCGGTTGTTCAGCGAGCCCGCCGGCGGCCGCACGCCGAAGGACATCGCCAACGCGCTGGTCAAGAAGACCTTTCCGGACACCAAGATGGCCTACGAGATTCCCAACGCGATGGTCGGATACCAACCGGGCTACGGCCTGGTCGCCGACTGCTGGCCCCAGGGCTCCAACGCCAGTTACAGCCGGATGCGGTTGGTCGTCATGGTCGCGATCAAGAACGACCTCGCCCTGGTCGCTGGCGCGGTCGGTCCGTATCACGCGTTCGGGCCCGACTTCGGTTCCGGCAAACCGTCGGCGGCCAATCTGCAGATAGCCCTCGACATGGGTAAATACGTCAACAGCTTCCTCTGGCGCGGCGACCCGCTGCGCTGACTCAGCCGTGAGAACCGGTGCGGGCGGAGTCTCCGACGGCAAAAGGTGACATTGACAAATGTCACCAATGGTTGGTGTACTTTCGTCGTGATCATCGACACCATGCCGAGGCGGGGTTCCCGGCGGTCGCGGGCCGCCGCTGCGGTGAGCGGCTTGACCTTGCGACAGATCAGCGCGGTGTTACCGCCCGAGCGCGCCTGGGGATTGTGGACGTCGCGGCGGATCGTCGAGCGGATCATGGACACCTTCGGGCCCTCGCTGGCCGGCACGGAGGTCGACCGGGTCGACGTCCGCCTCGACGACGGACGTCGCGTCGTCGGCGAGTGGGTCAGGGGTGCCGGGGTCACCACCATGTCCGACCAGTGCGTGTACTTCCTCCACGGCAGCGGCTTCGCGCTGTGCTCACCCCGCACCCACCGCAGGCTGACGGCCTGGCTGTCGCGACTGACCGGGCTGCCCGTGTTCTGTCTGGACTACCGACTGGCCCCGCGCCACCGGTTTCCCGCCGCCGCCGACGACGCCCGCGCCGGTTGGGAATGGCTCTGCACCACAGAGGGATTCACGCCCGAGCGCGTCGTCATCGCGGGCGACTCGGCCGGTGGGCACCTCGCCGTCGACCTGCTGCTGCAACCCGACGTCGCGCACCCTGCCGGACTCGCCCTGTTCTCCCCCTTGCTCGACCTGACGTTCGGCCTGGCACGCGCCCGAGAGGAGCTACGCCCAGACCCTGCCATCCGGGCCGTCGACGCCGCGAAGCTCATCGGACTGTATTGCGCCGGAACCGACCTCACGCATCCCCGGCTCACCCTCGACGTCGCGGGTGGCCGGCGGATGCCGCCGACCCTGGTCCAAGCCGGCGGCGGTGAAATGCTGGTGTCGGACTCCCGACGTCTCGCCGCCGACATCACCGCGGCGGGAGGTGACTGCGAATTGCAGGTCTGGCCGGACCAGGTGCACGTCTTCCAAGCCCTCCCGCGGCTGACCCCCGAGGCTGCACCGGCGATGCGGGACGTGGCGGCGTTCATCGCAGAATCGTTGCGGGGCAACGCGGCCGAGCGGGCAGTCGGGTGATCAGGATCATTCCGTTCGCCTCATCCCCTGCGGACCGCCCATCCTGGTGATGGACGACGCTTGGGACGGCATCGAGCACCACCTGGACGTGCGGGCCGAGGCTCAGCACCGTCACGAGGAGCGCCTGACAGCGGTCGGATTCAGCGCCTCGATGCACCCAGGGGTCGCCACGCAGTATCTTCGAGGGATGCGCGACTTCACGCTCGACGACTACGAGGCGGTACCCTCGGGTCCCGGCGTGACCGGGGAGCCCTCGCGGCGGGACGCACCCGTCGTGGGAATCGGTTCGTCGGCCTGACGTGCCGCCCGCCAAGCCGCCGCGGCAACAAGCGGGCGCAATCTCGACGATCCTCAACGGGCTTCGCCGGGCGCCGCGGCAGATTCGGCGGGGTTCGCGCGACGTCATCGAGAACGCGGTGTCGCAGTTGTTCGACGCCGCCGTGCAACCCCATGGCGTCGCGGCGTCGGGTGAGTACCGCATCGACGAGCTGGCGCGGCTGGCCGGCACCACCACACGCAACATTCGGGTGTACCGCGACCGTGGCCTGCTGCACCCGCCGCTTCGGGTCGGCCGCATCGCCCTGTTCAACGACACCCACCTCACCCGGCTGCGGCTGATCACCTCGATGCTCGACCGGGGCTACAACATCTCCCACGTGCACGAGATGCTCAGCGCCTGGGAGGACGGCAAGAACCTCGGCGACATGCTGGGGTTGGAGTCGGCGATCGCGGGCAGCTGGGCCACCGAGAAGCCCGACCGGATGCCGCTCGACGACGCCAAGGCCCTCATCGGCGACGACGCGGCATTCGACCGGATGGTCGGACTCGGCGTCGTCACCGTCGACGACGACGTCGCAACGGTGGTGCGGCCCAAGCTGATCGAAGCCTTCAACGAGATCAAGCAGTATGGCGTCAGCACCGAGAAACTCGTCGACATCCACGAGCAGACCGAACCCCTGATCGACGAGATCAGTGCCATCTTGGTGCAAGCGGGGGTCGAGCACGTCCTCACGCGCATCAACCCTGGCGCGGCCCTACCGCCGGATACCGAAGTGGCAGAACTGATCACGATGCTGGTGCGGTTCCGCACCCAAGCCGTCGCCGCCGTGTCGGCGACCCTGGCCTTCTCGATCGAGTCGACGATCGAGTCCTCCGTCAGTCAGATCCTGGGCGACCTGATCGAGAAGTCCGAAGACCTCTGAGGGCCTACTCCCACTCGATGGTGCCCGGCGGCTTGCTCGTCACGTCGAGGACGACCCGGTTGACCTCGGGTACTTCGTTGGTGATTCGCGTGGAGATTCGTTCCAGCACGTCGTAGGGCACTCGGGTCCAGTCGGCGGTCATCGCGTCCTCACTGGAGACGGGCCGCAGCACGATGGGGTGGCCGTAAGTCCTGCCGTCGCCCTGCACGCCCACCGACCGGACGTCGGCCAGTAGCACCACCGGGCACTGCCAGATCTGGTCGTCGAGGCCGGCCGAGGTCAGTTCCTCCCGGGCGATCGCATCGGCGCGGCGCAGCGTGTCCAACCGGCTCGCGGTCACCTCGCCGACGATGCGAATGGCCAGCCCGGGACCCGGGAAGGGTTGCCGCCCAACGATTTCCTCGGGCAGGCCGAGTTCACGGCCCACCGCGCGCACCTCGTCCTTGAACAACAGGCGCAGCGGCTCGACGAGCGTGAACTTCAGGTCGTCGGGCAGTCCGCCGACGTTGTGGTGACTCTTGATGTTGGCCGCTCCGGTGCCCCCACCTGACTCGACGACATCGGGGTACAGCGTGCCCTGAACCAGGAAGTCGACGTCGCCACCGCCGTCCTCGACCAGCGTCCGCACCGCGCCCTCGAACGCCCGAATGAACTCGCGCCCGATGATCTTGCGCTTGCCCTCCGGGTTGGTCACGCCCGACAGGGCCTCGAGGAACCGGGCCTCCACGTCGACGGTGACGAGGTTCGCCCCGGTGGCGGCGACGAAGTCGCGCTGCACCTGCCCCCGCTCCCCCGCGCGCAAGAGCCCGTGGTCGACGAAGACGCACGTCAGCCGGTCACCGACGGCGCGCTGCACCAAGGCCGCGGCCACCGCGGAGTCCACGCCGCCGGACAATCCGCACAGGGCCCGGCCGTCGCCGATCTGCTCGCGGACCTGCTCGACGAGCGCGTCGGCGATGTTGGCGGGAGTCCACGTCGAGTCGATGCCGGCGAAGTCGTGCAGGAACCGGCTCAGCACCTGCTGGCCGTGCGGGCTGTGCATGACCTCGGGGTGGTACTGAACGCCGGCGAGCTTGCGGGACCTGTTCTCGAACCCCGCCACCGGCGCACCTGCGCTGGTCGCGATGACGGTGAAGCCGTCCGGTGCCTCGGTCACGGCGTCACCGTGGCTCATCCACACGGGTTGGCTCTCCGGGAGGTCGGCGTGCAGCTCGCCACCGGACACCTTGAGGTCCGTGCGGCCGTACTCGCTGGTGCCGGTGTGGGCGACGGTGCCACCGAGCGCCTGGGCCATCGCCTGGAATCCGTAGCAGATCCCGAACACGGGGACGTCGAGGTCGAACAGAGCCGGGTCGAGTTGCGGTGCGCCGTCGGCGTACACGCTCGCAGGCCCGCCGGAGAGCACGATGGCGGCCGGGTCCTTGGCCTTGATCTCGTCGACGGTCGCCGTGTGCGGGATGACCTCCGAGTAGACGCGGGCCTCGCGGACGCGTCGGGCGATCAGCTGCGCGTACTGCGCTCCGTAGTCGACCACCAACACGGGCCGGGGTGATGCCGTTTCCACCCGCTCAGTCTAGTGGCGCACGCCCGCGACCTCGTACCAGCGCCTAGGGCGACCCTGCCCGCCACAGCACCGACACGCCCTCGTCGGTGACGGCGATCGCCCGGATGAACTCCTCGTTGTCGAAACCCGGCAGATCCTGCAGTTCGGCCAGCAGGTCCTGGGCCTCGCCGACCGGCACCGACGTCGTGCGGCCGTCGTGATAGGTCAGGACGAAGAACGCGTCGTCGTCCCCGGTGCCGCTGGACGTGGTCATCAGCGACACCTGGGCGAGCCCGTCGGACGTTTGGGTGTTGGGTTGGGCCGCACGGTGGGCCTCGAGCAGGTCGTCGACCTCACGGCCGAAGGGCTGAAGGACCGCGGGCTCGCGGCCGGGCAAGGTGAATCGGATGGCCCGGTACACACCGAGCTGAACCGGCCCGACCATCCGCTCGAGACTCTCCTCCTCCAGGGTGGTCTGGTTGAGCGGCCAGGATCCGACCAGTCGTTCACCGCGGTCGGGTTCACCGGCGTCGGACTCGACGACGAACAGCCGCGTCGCACCCGCGCCGATCAACGTCCACACCGGCATGCCACCGGCAAGGTCCTGACGACCCGACGCACCAGCCTGCGAGCCCATTCCGGTGCCCACCCAGGTGAAGTTGGCGACGGCAGTCAGCGGCTCGTCGGCGAACGGCTGCGCCCGTTGGATCAGCAGCCGTGCACGGCGGCGCTGAAGGTAGTTCACCGCGTCATTGTCTCAGGATGGGCGCTGAAGCTACAGCGATGTCGGTCACCACACCGCGTCGGTCACCCGGCCGAGGTCACCGGTTCGATCGGCAGGCGCCGCAACGCCGCAGGTGCGTGGGCCGGCACGACGGGATTGCTCGGCGGGATGGGTTCCAGACGCTCATACGGTTGCCCCTGCGCGGGCCGCTGGTCGACCTCACCCTTGTTGGGCCACAGCGACGCCGCCCGCTCGGCCTGCGCGGTGATGCTCAGGGACGGGTTGACGCCCATGTTGGCCGAGATTGCCGCGCCGTCGACGACCGACAGCGTCGGATAGCCGTGCACCCGGTGGTATGGGTCGATGACGCCGTGCTCGGCGGTGTCGCCGATGACGGCGCCACCCAGGTAGTGGGCGGTCAACGGAATGTTGAACAGCTCGCCCCAGGTGCCGCCGGCGACGCCGTCGATCTTCTCCGCGATCCGCCGCGTGACTTCGTTGCCGGCCGGGATCCAAGACGGGTTCGGCTCGCCGTGACCCTGCTTGCTGACCACGCGACGGAAGCCCAGCTTGCTGCGCTTGGTGTAGGTGGTGATCGAGTTGTCCAAGTGCTGCATGACCAGCGCAATCATGGTGCGCTCACTCCACTTTCGCGGGTTGAGCAGGCGCATCGTGCCCCTGGGGTCGGATTGCGCGGCCTGAATGAGCTGCTTCCACCGCGGAACGCCGGTCCCGTCGGGCAGCAGACCGTCGGTCATCAGGGTCTGCAGCAGACCCATCGCGTTGGAGCCCTTGCCGTAGCGGCAGGGCTCGATGTGGGTGTCCTCCGTCGGGTGGATCGACGAGGTGATCGCCACGCCGTGCGTGAGGTCGAGGTCGTCCTTCACGCGCAGCCGGCCCGCTCCGACGATCGACTCGGAGTTGGTGCGGGTGAGGACGCCCAACTTCTCGGACATCTTGGGCAGGCGGCCGGTGTCGCGCATCTTGAACAGCAGCTTCTGCGTACCCCAGGTGCCGCCGGCGACGATGACCTGCTGAGCCGTGTAGGTGGTCTTCTTGCGGCGCAGCTTGCGGCCGGTGCGGACGGTGTGCACCTTCCACGATCCGTCGGCCTGCGGCTCGAGGTCGACCACGGTGGTCATGGGGATGATGTCGGCGCCCGCCGTCTCGGCCAGGCCCAGGTAGTTCTTCAGCAGGGTGTTCTTGGCGCCGTAGCGGCAGCCCGTCATGCAGGACCCGCACTCGATGCACCCGGTCCGGGCCGGGCCCACGCCGCCGAAGTACGGGTCGGGCACAGTCTTCCCCGGCGTCTTCTCGCCGTTCTCTCCGAAGAACACGCCGACCGGGGTGTGCACGAACGTGTCGCCGACGCCCATGTCGTCGGCGACCTCCTTGAGGATGCGGTCGGCGTCGGTGAAGGTGGGGTTGGTGACGACCCCGAGCATGCGCTTGGCCTGCTCGTAGTGCGGCATCAGCTCGGCGCGCCAGTCGGTGATGTGGGCCCACTGCGGGTCGTTGAAGAACGGCTCGTTGGGCACGTAGAGGGTGTTCGCGTAGTTGAGCGACCCGCCGCCGACACCCGCACCGGCGAGGATCATCACGTTGCGGAGCAGGTGGATGCGTTGAATGCCGTACATGCCGAGCTGGGGCGCCCAGAGGAACTTCCGCAGATTCCACGACGTCTTGGCCATGTCCTGGTCTTCGAACCGCCGACCGGCCTCGACGACGCCGACGCGGTAACCCTTCTCGGTCAGCCGCAGTGCGCTCGTGCTGCCACCAAAACCCGAACCGATGATCAAGACGTCATAGTCAGCAACCATTTGCCCATTATGAACTTACCGGCAGGTAACCCGCTAGACAGGAGACCCTAACTTGTAAAGCAGTCGGGTCAGGACCCGACCGTCAAGCCCACCTTTTGGAACTCCTTGAGATCGCAGTACCCGGCCTTTGCCATCGACCTGCGCAAGCCTCCGACCAGGTTCAACGAGCCAAACGGATCGTCGGACGGTCCGGTGAGGACCTGCTCGAGTGACGGGCGCTCGCCGCGTGCGATCTGCAGCATCGCACCACGTGGCAGCGACGGGTGCGCCGCCGCCGACGGCCAGAACCAACCGTCGCCAAGCGCTTCGGCGGCCGTCGACAACGGGGTACCGAGGACGACCGCGTCGGCTCCGCAGGCGATGGCCTTGGCAAGCTCGCCGGAGGTGTGGATGTCACCGTCGGCGAGCACGTGGACGTAGCGGCCACCCGTCTCGTCGAGGTACTCGCGGCGGGCCGCGGCCGCGTCGGCGATGGCGGTGGCCATCGGGACGCTGATGCCCAGCACCTCGTCGCTGGTCGTCACCCCGGAGGTGGAGCCGTACCCGACGATGACGCCTGCCGCACCCGTGCGCATGAGGTGCAGCGCGGTGCGGTGGTCGAGCACGCCACCGGCGACCACCGGCACGTCGAGCTCGGAGATGAAGGTCTTGAGGTTCAGCGGTTCACCGGACCCGTCGCGGTCTCGTGCGACGCGCTCTGCGGAGATGATCGTGCCCTGGATGACGAGTAGGTCGATCCCGGCGGCGACCAGCGCCGGCGTGAGGGCCTGGGCATTCTGCGGGCTGACCCGCACCGCGGTGGTGACGCCGGCCTCGCGGATGCGGGCGACCGCACTGCCCAACAGATCCGGATCCAGGGGCGCGGAGTGGAACTGTTGCAGCAGCCGGATCGCCGCCGACGATTCGGGCTCCTTCGCCGCCGCCTCGACCACCTGGGCGACCTTGGCCTCGACGTCGGCGTGGCGGCCGATCAAACCTTCTCCGTTGAGCACCCCGAGGCCACCGAGCCTGCCCAACTCGATGGCGAACTCGACCGACACCAGCGCATCGGTGGGATGCGCGACGACGGGCACCTCGAATCGGTACGCGTCGAGCTGCCACGCCGTCGACACGTCCTGCGACGACCGGGTGCGACGCGACGGCACGATGTTGATGTCACGGAGTTCGTAGGTCCGGCGGGCGGTTCGGCCCATGCCGATTTCGACCATGTCACGCATATGTCAGATCGTCTCTCTTCGCGCGAGCGCTCATCGGCGACTCCCTAGCGTGCGTAGTAGTTGGGGGCTTCGGTCGTCATCGTGATGTCGTGCGGGTGGCTCTCCTTGAGCCCGGCCGCGGTGATCTGGACGAACTGCGCCTGCTGAAGGTGCTCGATGGTAGGCGAACCGGTGTATCCCATCGCCGCCCGGAGCCCGCCGGTGAGCTGGTGGATCACCGTCGACAGCGGGCCGCGGAACGGCACCCGGCCCTCGATGCCCTCGGGGACCAGCTTGTCCTCGCTGAGCACGTCGTCCTGGAAGTAGCGGTCCTTCGAGTAACTCTTCTGCTCGCCGCGACCCTGCATGGCACCCAGTGATCCCATGCCGCGGTAGCTCTTGAACTGCTTGCCGTTGACGAAGATCAGGTCGCCGGGGGCCTCGGCGGTGCCGGCCAGCAGCGAACCCAGCATCGCGGTCGACGCCCCCGCCGCCAGCGCCTTGGCGATGTCTCCCGAGTACTGCAGCCCGCCGTCGGCGATGACCGGCACGCCGTGGGGTGCGCAGGCGGCGACGGCCTCGAGGATGGCCGTGATCTGCGGGGCGCCGACACCGGCGACGACGCGGGTGGTGCAAATCGAGCCGGGCCCGACGCCGACCTTGACGGCGTCGGCTCCGGCCTCCACCAGGGCCAGGGCCGCGGCGCGGGTGGCGACGTTGCCGCCGACCACCTCCACGCGGTCGCCGGCGACGGTCTTGAGCCAGTGCACCATGTCCAGCACGCCACGGTTGTGGGCGTGGGCGGTGTCGACGATGACGACGTCGACGCCCGCGTCGACGAGGGTCATCGCCCGCTCCCGGGCGTCGCCGCCGACGCCGACCGCGGCGCCGACCAACAAACGGCCGTCGCTGTCCTTGGTGGCCAGCGGGAACTGCTCGGTCTTGACGAAGTCCTTGACGGTGATGAGGCCGGTCAACTTGCCGTTGCCGTCCACGATCGGCAGCTTCTCGATCTTGTGGCGGCGCAAGAGGCCAAGGGCCGCGTCGGCCGTGACGCCGGATTGCGCGGTGATCAGCGGGGCCTTGGTCATCACCTCCGACACCGGCTTGCTGGTGTCGACCTCGAAGCGCATGTCGCGGTTGGTGATGATCCCGACCAGGGAGCCGTGTGCGTCCACGACGGGCAGCCCGGAGATGCGGAACCGCGCGCACATGGCGTCGACCTCGGCCAGCGTGTTCGTCGGCGAGCACGTGACGGGATCGGTGACCATGCCGGCCTCGGAGCGCTTGACCGTCTCGACCTGTCCGGCCTGCTCGGCGACCGGAAGGTTGCGGTGCAGCACGCCCATGCCACCGGCGCGGGCCATGGCGATGGCCATCCGCGATTCGGTGACGGTGTCCATCGCCGAGCTGACCAGCGGCACGCGCAGTCGGATCCGCCGGGTCAACTGGCTCGAGGTGTTGGCGTTGGCGGGTACGACGTCGGACGCCGCGGGGAGCAGCAGAACGTCGTCGAACGTCAGCCCGAGCATTGCGATCTTGGTGGGATCGTCCCCTCCGGTGGACACCGGTACGGCAACGGGAAGGTCGCTTTCAGCGATCGACATGGGTGGGGCCTCCAGGTGGCGCAGGACTAAGGGACCATCCTATCGGGGTCCCGGGCGGAGCTTGGCGTACACGCACCGTTGGCAACGCGGTGGCAACACTCGCGCATCCCCGAAAAGTGCCTGGAATACGGTGCGGACGGCTGGCGCGACACCCGACGTGCTGAGTAGTGTGGAACCGTGCGTGACCATCTGCCACCGGGTTTGCCGCCCGACCCCTTCGCCGATGATCCGAGCGACCCCACCGCGGCGCTGGACGCACTGGAACCTGGCCAGCCGCTCGACTCCCAGGAACGCATTGCCGTCGAGGCCGATTTGGCCGATCTTGCCGTGTACGAAGCTTTGTTGGCCCACAAGGGCATTCGCGGGCTGGTGGTTTGTTGCGACGAGTGCCAGCAGGATCACTATCACGACTGGGACATGCTGCGGGCCAACCTCCTGCAGCTGCTGGTGGACGGCACCGTACGGCCGCACGAGCCCGCCTACGACCCCGAGCCCGACGCCTACGTCACGTGGGACTACTGCCGCGGCTATGCCGACGCCTCCTTGAACGAGGCGACGACGGAGTCGGACGGATATCGCTGAGGGCTTAGCCCTCCCTCGTCACACCACTTACCCGCGCGCCGGTCATCCCGGCGGCACGATGGTCGTCGTCGTGGTGCTCGGCGCGGCGGGGGCCGTCGTCTGCGTGCTGGGCTGAGCCGCGGGCGCCGGGGCCGGTCGGGCGGATTCCACCGGCGGTGCCGCGGGTGCGACCGCTGGAGGCGGGCTCGTCGTCGACTGTCGCGTCACCGTCGTCGTCGTGCTCGGCGCGGTGCTGGAGGCCACCGGCGTGCTGGTGGCCGCCGGCGTGCTGGTGGCCGCCGGCGTGCTGCCGGGGGCTACCGAACTCACCGGGGCGGCGGAGCTCGACGGCGCCGGGGTGCTCGTCGGTGTCGTCGCAGCCGCGGGTGACGTGCTGGTCGCCGTCGGCGCCGAGGTGGACAGGACCGTCGACGACGACGGGAGGGCCGACGGGCTCGACGACGGCGTCGCGGAGGAGCTGTCCGAGGGCGGCGTCGTACTGCTCGACGCCGAGTCGGTCGGCGAGGTCGGCGAGGTCGGCGAGGTCGGCGAGGTCTCAGTGTTGGACGGCGACGTCGTCGTCGACTCGGACGTCGAGGCGTCCGAACCTTGGGTGGTGGTCGTGTCGGAGCTGGGGCTGCTCTCCACGACGGGCACCGGCAGCCAGGTCAGCGGCGAGGACGGCAGGGCGGGCAACGGCTCTCCCGGCGGCGGCAACGTCGCGGCGGGGTCCTGCTCGACGACCTTGTAGGTCAACGCATTCCACTGCTCGACGAGCTGCTGCTTCTGCTCGACCGGTCCGACGTCCTGCACGGTGCTGCTGACCGCGACGAGCTTGCTCTGCGCCTCTTCCCACTGCCCGTCGTCGATGAGCTGCTGGACTTGCTGCAGTTGCGCCGACGCCAGCGACACCTGATCGTCGCGGGTTTGCTCGTGCTGACCGAACAGGGCGGTCCGCATGCCGTAGAGGCTGTCGCCCGGGCCGGCGCCGTAGACGGCCGTACCGAAGCCACCGATGCAGAGCATCGCGGCGGCCACGGATCCGACGACGGCCAGCGATCGGCGCGATCCCCGGTCCTTGGCAAGACCGCCGTTGAGCGCGTCGACCGCGGCCCCCAGCGAGACCGGAGAGGTGATGGGTGCGTCGCGCACGTCGTCACGCAGCTCGGAGAAGAGGAAGGCGAGTTCTGCCTCGGCGTGGTCGGTCGGGTAGGCGGGCTGTTTGGCGGCCAGCGCCTCGAAGAAGCGGTCGGCGCGGTTGATCTCGTTGAGCGAGGGGTCACCGCCGTTGTTCCACCGGCTGGAATCAGGCATCGGCGTGCCTCGATCCGTTCAGTTCGCCTTTGAGTCGCGCAAGCGCCCGGTGCTGAGCCACCCGCACGGCGCCGGCGGTGCTGCCGACGGCCTCGGCGGTCTCCTCGGCACTCATGCCGACCACGACTCGCAGGACCAGGATCTCGCGCTGCTTCTCGGGCAGGATCGCCAGCAACTTGTTCATCCGCTCGGCGGCGTCGGAGTCCATCGCCATCTGTTCGGGACCGGCCTCCAACGAGGGTCGGTCCGGAAGAGTGTCGGTCGCGTCGGCCCGGTTGCGTCCCTGGGCGCGATGAGCGTCGGCGACCTTGTGTGCGGCGATGCCGTAGACGAAGGCCAGGAACGGTCGTCCCTGATCCTTGTAGCGCGGCAGCGCCGTGATGGCGGCCAAGCACACCTCCTGAGCCACGTCGTCTGCTGACAGACCACTGCGTTCCGCTGACCCGACCCTCGCCCGGCAATACCGGAAGACGATCGGCCGGATGGTCTCCAGCACTTCCCGGAGTGCATCTCGATCGCCATTGACCGCTCTGGCCACGACACCATCGAGACTGTCTCCCGAAATTGTCATCGTGGGCAGTATCTCCAGCGTTACGGATGGGGCGGATGTCGGCGGGTGCGCCAGCTAAAGAGTAGTGATCGCTCACTGTCTCGCAGCCTCACCGCGCCGACCATGCACCGCCCCGGTGTTCGACGAGGTCCGCCGACGCATCGCGAACTGCGGCGATCCGTGACGGCGGGTGCACTGAGCTTCCGATGTCGGCGAGCAGGCAGGCCACGGCCCACCGCAACGGCACCAGCCCGTGGCGATCGGTGGCCGCGAGGGCGTCGTCAGCCTGCGCCCGGGAGCCCCCGAGGTCCCCGGCGGCGCACAGTGCGGCGGCCAACACGATCCGCGACTTGGTGTCGTGGCGTACCGAGCCCAGGCCCGTGGCCAGGCCGACCGCGCGTCGGGCGTGGTCGACCGCGGCCGCGCCGTCTCCGGTGAACATGGCGTGTTCGGCGCGTACCCAGGCCAGTCGGACCGGCAGCCGGCCCTCGCGGACCGCGGCTCGGCCCACGACGTCCTCGGCGCGGGCCAGGAGCCGGGCCGAGAGGGCGTAGCGGCCGACACCCAACGCGTCGGCCGCCAGCCCGGCGAGCGCGTCGGCTCCCGCGGTGGCGTCGTCCCCGGCGGTGGCCCATGCCCGGGCGTCCCACCCCCGCGCAACGGTGTGCCCGCCGAGCTGACGGAGGAACGACGCCCGGGTGCTGGCGGCGAGAGAGGCGAGCGCACCGGGAGATCTGGTGCGCTCGAGTGCATCGAGGTCGGCCAGCGCGGCACCGTAGCGGCCCTGACCGCCGGCTGCCACGGCGCGGAGCCACAGCTGCGTCGGGGTGCTCGCCCCTGGCAGGGGCCAGCGGCCGGGTCGGGACCCGAACGCGGCATCGGCGAATTCGGTCATCAGCGGGGAC
The DNA here is from genome assembly GCF_025823185.1 of Mycobacterium yunnanensis. Classification (GTDB taxonomy): domain Bacteria; phylum Actinomycetota; class Actinomycetes; order Mycobacteriales; family Mycobacteriaceae; genus Mycobacterium; species Mycobacterium yunnanensis. Next base: position 930,573 of record NZ_JACKVK010000008.1, on the reverse strand, counting down.
GCTATCAACGCCGCACACTGGTTTCCGCAGGCCCGTCGGCGTGGTCAGACCCGGCGTCGAGGCGAAGTTCCGTTAACAGTGAGTGGTCGCCGCGTTACGTCGACGTCAACCGAGTCGGCGGCGCCCTCGGGCCGAGCTACGCCGCGTCGAGGCACGAGCAGCGCAAATGCGCAGTGACGCCGATCCAGGCGCGAAGTCGAGTAAGCGGTCTCGTTTCGCCCGCGTCGCATGGATGAACGTGATGTAAATTCTCGGCCTGCCGTTATGTGGTTGAGCACATGCGCGGGCTATTGACCCATGTTCACGAGCCCTTCTAGTTTGTGTGCACGAGTAGTCATCGGCGACACGTGCTCGGATCGGTTATACGACTCACGCTTTCGATCGTTCGCGAAAGATGCGCGTAGAGAGGGGTTTTCCTCATGCCACAGCCGCAGCAGTTGCCCGGGCCCAACGCCGACATCTGGGATTGGCAGATGTCAGGACTTTGCCGGGGCGTCGACTCTTCGATGTTCTTCCATCCCGACGGGGAGCGTGGACGGGCTCGCGCCCAGCGTGAAATGCGTGCCAAGGAAATGTGCCGGAGCTGCCCGGTGGTGACTCAGTGCCGGTCACACGCCCTTGCGGTGGGTGAGCCCTACGGCATTTGGGGTGGCCTTAGCGAGTCCGAACGTGAGCTTCTGCTCAAGCGGGGCATTCGCCGCAGCGCCTAGCTAGGACTGCCGTTTGAGGGCGCGGTCGACGGCGTGCGCGGGGTCGACGAATGGGGTGGGCTCGTCTGATCCCACAGTGCGCTGTTGGCTCAGCTTGCGTTCCTGCAGCCGACGCTTGCGCACCTTGAACGAACTCCACTCGCCCAGCGTGACGCCCGCCGCGAGTGCGGTGCCGATGGCCATCGCGCCCAACACCGAGGCGAATCCGACGGCGTGCTGGTCGTTGAGGATGGCGTAGATGCCGTGCAGCAGGGCCAAGCCCGGCAGCAGCGGGACGATGCCCGCAATGGAGACGACCAGCGGCGGCGCCAGGTTGCGACGTTCCATGAGCCTGCCGACCAAGCCGATCGGCACCGCGGCGGCGAAGGAGGCCACCACCGCACCCAGGCCGGCACCCTGCGCCAGCAGGAACACCACCGTGCCCGCGGCTCCGCCGAACGCCGCGGCTACCGCGGAGGTGCGTTCGGCGTAGCAGGCCAGTGCGTAGGCCGCCGCGCTCGCGGCACCGAAGGCCACGCGTGCCGGCACCTCGGCCAAGGCGGGCGGGGCGTACCCGCTGATTGCGACGAACGGCGCGCCGAACTGGCCAGCCAGGTGCAACACCAAGGCCACCCCGGAGATGGTGGCCGCGGTCATCATGACCAATTCGAAGAATCGGGCCGCGGCGGTCACGGGCGCCCCGGTGATGACGTCGCCGACCGAGCCGACCAAGGACAGCCCGGCAAGCAGCACGACAAGGCCTGCGGCAATGGCGACCGTCGGCTCGAAGTCCAGGCCCAGCTTCGGGCTGAGCCAGTAGAGCACCAACGGGGGCGCGGTCGCGATGGCGCCACCTACTGCGTACTGGAAGAAGAACGGCAGGCCGTGCTTGTTCAGCTGGCGGTTCACCCGGTCGATCGTCATGGCGCTCAGCGCGCTGACGAGGCAGGCCAGCAGGCTGGCGCCGAGTGTTCCCGCGGTGGCGAAGGCCAGCGCACCCCAGGCCAGGGTGGCGATCCACCGCTTGTAGGGGTGCGGCGCGGTGGTGATGGCGTCGAGTTCGTCGCGAGCGGTGCTCGGTGACAACTCCCCCGCCCGGATGCGCGTGATGAGACGGTCGACGGCGGCCAGCCGGCTGAAGTCCATCGACCGCGACTGCACGATGTGCAGCGTGCTGGCCGGCGCCGCCGTGGGGCCGCGGTAGGCGGAGACGTGGATCGTGGTGTTGATGACGTCGACTTCGCAGCGTTCCAGACCGTAGGCGACGGTGATCGCGGTGACGTTCTCCATCGTGGCGGTGGCCGGCATTCCGGATGCCATCAAGATCGCGCCGATCGACCCGGCGAGGTCGAGCACCTCGCCGACGCGCGCACTGTAGGCGGCGTCGAGCTTGCGGCTGCTCTCGGTGATCCGGGGCAGGCTGCCGGTCGGGGGGTCGGTCTCGCGAACGATGCGGCTCAGCAGGTCGCGCTGACGCGCCCGCCACTGCTGGCCCGCGTGGGTACGGGGCATGTTCACTGCACTGATCTCCTGTTGACGACTACTCCGACCATTCGTAAAGGCGTTAGTCAGGAGCAAAAGCGATTTTACTCATGGCACCACGAATTTGGCGATTAGCCGCTCGTGAGAATGGGCACATCATGGTCACGAAACGCGTTTTCTAAGCCATCTATTAGGTTGGCTTCCTACTTTGAGGGGCATCCACTGCTCAACGCTTGAGCTCACCGGAAAGGCATCGACGATGACGTCCACGATCGAAGTCGGCACCACGCACTGCCCTAGCTGCGCGGCCCCCCTCAATTTCACCCTCGATGCCGTCGAGGGCGGTGGCCTGCGCTACGACGTGACGTGCGCGCCGTGCCAGCAGGTGTACTTCCACGTCAGCACGGAGGCACCTCAGCTGCCCGCCGCGGCAGCCGCCTGACCCTTCATCCGCTCAGTGCACGCATGTTGACGTGCCGTCTCGACGTTCGAGTTCACCACACGTGCACTCGGCACAACGACGAAAGCGCCCCCGGCCACGAGGCCGGGGGCGCTTGTCGTACAGGTCGAACTAGTGCGAGTGGCCGTGATGCCCGTGGCCGTGTCCGTCGTCCTCGACCGGAGCCGGCTTGTCGACGATCGCGGTCTCGGTGGTCAGGATCATCCGCGCCACAGACGCCGCGTTGAGCACGGCGGAGCGGGTCACCTTGACGGGGTCGACGACACCGTCGGCCAGCAGGTCGCCGTAGGTCAGCGTGGCGGCGTTGAAGCCCTGCCCGGCCGGAAGTTCGGAGACCTTGTTGACCACGACCGAGCCGTCCAGCCCGGCGTTGGTGGCGATCCAGAACAGCGGCGAGGACAGCGCGGAGGCGAACACGCCGACGCCGAGTGCCTGATCACCCGAGAGCGATTCGCGCAGCGCCGGGAGAACGGACCCGGCCTGAACCAGGGCGCTGCCACCGCCGGTGACGATGCCCTCCTCGACGGCCGCCTTGGCCGCGGACACCGCGTCCTCGACGGCTTCCTTGCGCTTCTTCAGGTCGGTCTCGGTGGCCGCGCCGACCTTGATGACCGCGACGCCGCCCGACAGCTTCGCCAGCCGCTCCTCGAGCTTCTCGCGATCCCAGTCGGAGTCGGTGGCCTCGATCTCGGACCGCAGCTGAGACTTGCGGGCCTCGATCGCGTCCTGAGTGCCGCCGCCGTCGACGATGACGGTGCTGTCCTTGCTGACGACGACCCGCCGGGCGGTGCCCAGCACGTCGAGGCCTGCCTCGCGCAGGAGCAGTCCGACGTCGGGGTTGACGACCTGGCCACCCGTGACGACGGCGAGGTCGTCCAGGAATGCCTTGCGACGGTCACCGAAGAACGGCGCCTTGACCGCCACGGCCTTGAGCGTCTTGCGGATGGCGTTGACGACCAGGGTCGACAGGGCCTCGCCTTCGACGTCCTCGGCGATGATCAGCAGAGGCTTGCCAGCCTCGGCGACCTTCTCCAGCAGGGGCAGCAGGTCCGGCAGCGAGCTGATCTTCTCGCGGTTCAGCAGCACCAGCGCGTCTTCGAGGACGGCTTCCTGGGTGTCGAAGTCGGTGACGAAGTAGGCGGAGGTGAAGCCCTTGTCGAAGCCGACGCCCTCGGTGACCTCGAGTTCGGTGTTCAGCGTGGAGGATTCCTCGACGGTGACGACGCCGTCGTGGCCCACCTTGGTCATGGCCTCGCCGACCAGTGCGCCGATGACCTCGTCGCGCGAGGACACGGTGGCGACCTGCGCGATGCCGTTCTGATCGCTGACGGGCGTGGCGGCCGACAGGAGCGCCTCGGACACCGCGTCGGCGGCCTTGGCGATGCCGAGGCCCAACTCGATCGGGTTGGAGCCGGCGGCCACGTTGCGCAGGCCGGCCTTGACGAGCGCCTGGGCGAGCACGGTGGCGGTGGTGGTGCCGTCACCGGCTACGTCGTTGGTCTTGGTGGCGACGGACTTGACCAGCTGCGCCCCAAGGTTCTCGAACGGATCCTCGAGGTCGATCTCGCGGGCGATGGTGACGCCGTCGTTGGTGACGACCGGGCCACCGAAGGCCTTGGCCAGCACCACGTGCCTGCCGCGCGGTCCCAACGTCACGCGGACCGCGTCGGCGAGCTTGTCGACGCCGGCCTCCATGGCCCGGCGCGCAGTCTCGTTGAACTCAATCTGCTTGCTCATGATGGTTCTTTCTGTCTACGTAGATGAGACGCAACGCATGCCGCCCCGGACATCACCCGCGTTGACGGGGATCTCCGGGGCGGAATGGGTGATGCTTACTTGGAGACGACTGCCAGCACGTCACGCGCCGACAGAATGAGGTACTCCTCGTTGTTGTACTTGATCTCGGTGCCGCCGTACTTGCTGTAGATGACGGTGTCGCCCTCGGAGACGTCCAGGGGGATGCGCTTCTCGCCATCCTCGTCCCAGCGGCCGGGGCCAACTGCGACGACGGTGCCTTCCTGCGGCTTTTCCTTGGCGGTGTCGGGGATGACCAGACCAGAGGCGGTCGTAGTCTCGGCCTCATTGGCCTGAACGAGGATCTTGTCCTCGAGTGGCTTGATGTTCACGGCCACGATGGAGCCCTCCACATTGATAGGGGTGCGATCCGGGACGATTCCCGGACCTTCACGGATTTCCTGCAGTTGTCGTGTTGTTCGGCATGCGTCCTGGACCTCGACACCGTCGTCGCGGGAGCCGGAGCGGGGTTTGGCCGTCTGCCACTTAGCACTCTATACACGCGAGTGCTAGTACCTCAAGGGTGGGTGCACGGTGATTCGAATCTAGATCATCGCGGCCCTCAGGGGGGCCGGAGACGTCGGTAGCCTCGGCGCCATGCTGGTGTGGATCAACGGCGCGTTCGGTGCGGGCAAGACGCACACCGCCCACGAATTGCACCGCCGATTGGACGGCTCGCGGGTCTCCGATCCAGAACTGCTGGGGTTCGCGCTGCAGAAGATGCTGCCCGCGGCCGCGCGCGGCGACTTCCAGGATCTGCCGCAGTGGCGGACCGCCGGCGCGGCGACGCTGCGGGACGCGGACGCCGCCTCCGGAGGCCCGGTGATCGTGCCGATGACGTTGGTGCGCGACGACTACTTCGACGAGATCATCGGGGGGTTGCGCGCCGACGGAGTCGACGTGCGGCACTATGCGCTGCTCGCGTCGCCGGAGACGCTGCGGCGACGCCTACGGGCCCGGCTGGCCTACGTCGGCGGGCGCCTGGTCGGCCGGGACGAAACGTGGGCCATGCGGCAGATCGACCGCTGCGTGGCGGCCCTGTCCGATGCTCGCTACGCGACGCACGTGCCCACCGACGACCGCAGCGTCGACGAGGTGGTCGAGACCATCGCCGCCGACGCCCAGCTGGAGCTGACCCGGGGGCGCCTGTCGCCCGTGCGCTTCCAAATTCGCCGACTGGGCGTGGCGGTCCGCCACATCCGGCTCTAGTGGCGGTCCGCCACATCCGGCTCTAGGCGACCTGTCCTCGCACGACCGGCAGCCCCGGATCGGTTGCCGCGGTCAGCGACGACGGCGAGGCTCCCGCGGCGATGAGATGCGCGGCGAACGAGGCGATCATCGCGCCGTTGTCGGTGCACAACCGCGGCCTTGGCACGCGCAGCGTCAGACCAGCTGCGGCACAACGCTCTTCGGCGAGCTCGCGCAGCCGCGAGTTGGCCGCCACGCCGCCGGCGATCAGCAGCGTCGACACGCCGAGCGCGTCGGCGGCCCGAACGGCCTTCTTGGTCAGCACGTCGGCGACGGCCTCCTGAAAACCGGCCGCGACGTCGGCCGTCGCGGCCCCGGGATGGGACTCGACGTAGCGTGCCACCGCAGTCTTGAGCCCCGAGAAGCTGAACGCGTAGGGATCGTCCCGCGGACCGGTCATCCCGCGGGGGAAGACGATCGCATCACGATCCCCGGTGCGGGCCAACTCGTCGAGCACCCTTCCCCCCGGGTAGCCGAGGCCGAGTAGCCGGGCGATCTTGTCGTAGGCCTCGCCTGCGGCGTCGTCGACGGTGCTGCCGATCTCGTCGATTGGCTGCCCCAGCGACCGCACGTGCAGCAGGTTGGTGTGCCCACCGGAGACCAGCAGGCCGACACTCTCGGGCAGCGGACCGTGGTCGTAGACGTCGGCGGCGAGGTGGCCGCCGAGGTGGTTCACCCCGTAGAACGGCACCTCCCAGGCAGCGGCGTACGCCTTGGCCGCCGCCACGCCCACCAGGAGCGCACCGGCCAGGCCGGGGCCAATGGTGGCGGCGACGACGTCGGGGCGAGACACCGAGGCCGCGGACAGCGCGCGGCGCATGGTGGGGCCGAGCGCCTCGAGGTGCGCACGGGAGGCGATCTCGGGGACGACGCCGCCGAAGCGGGCGTGTTCGTCGACGCTGGAGGCCACCTCGTCGGCCAGCAGCGTCACCGTGCCGTCGTCGTCGAGTCGGCAGATGCCGACTCCCGTTTCGTCACAGGAACTCTCGATGGCAAGGATGATCATCGAACTCCTCCCCCGGTCGCCTTCTGGGCGTCGCGGCGCATCGTGTACGCGTCGGCGCCGCTGACCCGGTAGTACCGCTTCCGAACACCCATCACGCTGAAGCCGACGCTCTCGTACAGGGCGATCGCCGCAGCGTTGTCGGTCCTCACCTCGAGGAAGACGATGCCCCCGTCGGCGATGTCCAGCAGTCGCTCGAGCAGCACGCGACCGATGCCGCGACCCTGACACCGGGGGTCGACGCCAATGGTGTGCACCTCGTATTCGAACGGGGGTCTGCGGCCCAGCCGGCTCACGCCCGCGTAGCCGACCAGTTCGCCGTCCTCGCGCGCCGCCACGTAGTGGTTGTGCGCGGAGTCCAGCTCCCGGATGAACGCCACGGCGGGCCAGGGGTCGTCGCCGGGAAACAGCTGGGCCTCCAATTCGGCGCAGCGGTCGGCGTCACCGACGGTCAGCGGACCGTACTCCACGGTCATGGTCGCGCCCGCGGTGGCGTGGCGTCCGGACGCCGAAGGTACAGCGGCAGAAGGGGTTCGGGCTCCCTGGCCCAGTCGGCGGCCCGCACCAGACCCGACGCCGTCGGCTGCGTGACCTCCAGCCGGGGCAGCTCGAACAGCGCCGCGTGCTGCGGGGAGCCTGCGACCGCGGACGCGTCGGCCGGCACGTCGGCCGGGGCGTTCACCGCCGGACCGTCGACGCGGACGCCGTCGCGGTAACGCGCCCAGTACACCTCGCGACGGCGGGCATCGGTGACCACCAGCACGTCGCCGGTGGTGTCCACGCCGATGGCGTCGAGGCTGCACACGCCGAACACCGGCACGCCGAGGGCATGCCCGTAGGCCGCGCCGGTCGCCATGCCCACACGCAGCCCGGTGAACGGCCCGGGGCCGCACCCGACGACCACCGCGCCGAGGTCGGCCATTCGAAGACCGGCATCGGCCAGGGCGCCCAACACGTTTGGGGTGAGCTGCTCGGCGTGGGCGCGAGGGTCGACGGTCACCCGCTCCCCGAGGACGTCGACTCCGGACGGGGTGCGACGGACGACACCCGCGGTGACGGCGGGCGTGGCGGTGTCGACGGCCAGGACGATGGTCACGGGCGCGGATCCTCGGCGTCTCGGTGCCACGTCCAGGTCGCGATGCGGACGTCGGTCTGGCCACCGCGCTCGAGCCGGATGTCGAGATGACGCTCCGACAACCGCTCGGCGAGCCCCTCCCCCCATTCGACCACCACGACGGCGTCGTCGAGATCGGTGTCCAGGTCGAGCGAGTCGAGTTCGGCGAGCAGATCAGCCCCGGCGTGGTCGAGCAGGCGGTAGACGTCGACGTGGACCATGGCGGGCGCTCCGCCCCGCCGGGCCGGATGCACCCGCGCCAGCACGAAGGTCGGCGAGGTGACGGCACCCTCGACGTCCATGGCTCGGGCGATTCCCTTGGCCACCACGGTCTTTCCGGCACCCAACGGTCCGGACAGGACGACGACGTCACCGGCGACGAGGTCGGCGCCCAGCCGGGCACCAAACGCCAGGGTGTCCTCGGCGGTGGGCAACTCCGCGGTGCCCGCGAGAAGCTCAGCCATGAGTGCGCACCCGTTCCCGCAGGCGGCGCGTCATCGCGACCAGTTTCGACGGCGTCGCCCGCTGGACCAGTCGCACCAGTGCGTCGTCGACGATCTCGGGCTGCTCCAGCTCGACGAGATGGCCTGCGCCGCCGACGATGACGAGTTCGGACTTCGGCAGTTCCGCCGCCATGGCCTCGGAGTACTCGTGCGGGGTCAGCAGATCGTGGTCGCCGCAGACGATCAGCGACGGCACCTTCGCCAGCACCGGCAGCGCGGCAGTCTCGTCGTGCACCTCGAGGGCATGCAGGAATCCGACCAACGTGGCGATCGGGGTGTCGTGCATCATCCGCTCGGAGAACGCCACGACGCTCTGACTGATCTTGTCGTCGCCGTAGGACGCGGCCCGTAGCACCGGCCCGATCACCGAACTCGCCGCGCCGCGAGTGCGGTGGACGGTCTTGGGTGCGTAGCGCACGGCGAATCGGGCGGCCTCCAACACCGGGTTCTTCAAGACCTCGCCCAGCGGTGATCGCGAAACACCTTCGGCGGCAGAGGAAATGAGGGCGACGCCGACGATGCGGCTCGGATAGTGCTGCGGATACTGCCGGGCGTGGGACAGCACCGTCATGCCGCCCATCGAGTGCCCGACGAGGACCACCGGGCCGCGGGGAGCCATCACCGACAGCACGGCTTCCAGGTCGTGACCCAACTGGGGGACGGTGTAGGTGTGCGGGGACGCCTCACCCGACTGACCGTGACCCCGCTGGTCGTAGAACACCATCCGGACCTGCGAGCCCCACTGTTCGGTGAGCCGCGCCCGCTGAAAGTAGAAGGCCCCCATGCGCAGACAGAATCCGTGGGCGAACACCACCGTCAGCGACGCGTCCTTCGGTCCTACTTCGCGAACCGCGAGCGGCACGCCGTCCGACGTCGTCACCACGCAGCCGCGGTCGGCGTCGAGCAAATCGAAGTCCTCGTCCCGGTGTGGATCCACGTCGGCGACCCGCCGGGTGAGGGAACGCACGACGGTGGTGCCTGCGAGCCCACCGACGGCGGACAGACCCGCGAGGCCGGCCAGCCACTGTCCTCTGCGCTTGCGGCTCAACGGCTTCCACCAGACGAGTCGACATAGGTCCGTGACACCCGCCCGCGCGGGCTGGTGACGACCTCGTAATTGATGGTGCCCAGCGTCGTCGCCCAGTCCTGCGTGGTGGGTTCGCCACGTTCGCCGGGACCGAAGAGGACGGCGTCGTCACCCACGCCGACGTCGACCGGACCCGGCCCCAGGTCGACGACGAACTGGTCCATGCAGATGCGGCCGACGTTCGGCCGCAGGCGCCCGTTGACCAGAACCGACATCCGGCCGCTCAACCCGCGGAACACCCCGTCGGCATATCCCAACGGAATGAGGGCGACGGTGGTGTCGCGCTCGGCGATCCAGGTGTGGCCGTAGGAGACTCCGTCCCCGGCCCGGAGCCGGCGCACGGCGGCCACGGGGCACCTCAACGTCATGGCGGGACGCAACCCCATGTCCCCCATGGCCGGTATCGGCGTCTGGCCGTACACCGCGATGCCGGGCCGAACCAGATCGAAGGCCAGGTCCGTGCGCGTCATGGCGGCCGGCGAATTCGCCAGGTGATGGACCTCGAACGTCACGCCGGCCTCGAGGGCTCGTCGACGCATCTCGGTGAAGCGCTGCGCCTGGCGGTCGTTGACCGGGCTGGTCGGGTCGTCGCCACACGCCAGGTGCGACATCAGGCCGCGCAACCTGATGGCCTCGTCGGAGACCGCGTTGCGCAGCGCGGCCAGCAGGTCGGGGAACTCGGCGGCGCTGGCGCCGTTGCGGCTCAGCCCGGTGTCCACCTTGACGGTGACGGTGGCCGGACGGCCCGTGCGACGGGTGGCCTCGAGCACCTCGTCGAGCTGCCGAATGGAGGAGATCCCGATCTGCACGTCGTTGGTCAGCGCAGGAACGAAGTCCGTTCCCGGCGGGTGCAGCCAGCACAACACCGGGGCGGTGACGCCGTCGCGGCGCAACTCCAGCGCTTCGCCGACGGTCGCGACGCCCAGTTCGGCGGCGCCGGCCTCCACGGCGGCCCGACCCACCTGAGCTGCACCGTGACCGTATCCGTCGGCCTTGACCACGGCCATCACCTCGGCCGAGCCGGCCAGCTCGCGCAGGAGGCGCACGTTGTGCCGGACCGCGCCGAGGTCGACCACCGCCGTCGGCATGGCGGTCGTGGTCGCTGAGTCGGTCGGATGCACGGTCATGTCGTCTGCGATTGTCTCAGAACGGCCGCGGATGCCGCCGGACACCGGCCTCCCGCCCTAGTGGGCGAAGGGTTGCACCCCGTCGAAGTGGCCGTCGGGCTTGAGCTCGTCGAGGGTCTTGAGGACCGTCAAGGTGTCGTCCTTCAGCGCCCTGGCCAGATCGGTCGAGAAGCCCTCGCGGACCACGATCCGCAGCACCGTGACGTCGGTGGCGTCGTCCGGCATCGTGTAGGCGGGCACCTGCCAGCCGTAGGCGCGCAACGCGTGCGAGACGTCGAACTCCGTGTAGCCGCGGGTGCCCTTGAGCTTGAAGGCCACCACCGGGATCGCCGAGCCGTCGGAGATCAGCTCGAAGTGCTCGCTCATCCGCAGTTGATCCCCGAGCCACCGCGCGGTCTGCGACAGGCAACTCATCACCTGGCCGTATCCGGCCCGGCCGAGCCGCAGGAAGTTGTAGTACTGGCCGATGACCTGGTTGCCACCCTTGGAGAAGTTCAGGGTGAACGTCGGCATGTCGCCGCCGAGGTAGTTGACACGGAAGACCAACTCCTCGGGCAGGTGTTCGGCGTTGCGCCACACCACGAAACCGATGCCGGGATAGGTCAGGCCGTACTTGTGGCCGCTGACGTTGATCGACACCACGCGGGGCAAGCGGAAGTCCCACACGACGTCGGGGTGCAGGAACGGGACCACGAACCCACCGCTGGCGGCGTCGACGTGCACGGGAACGTCCACTCCCCCCTTCGCGGCCAAATCGTCCAGGCAGGCACAGATCTCGGCGACCGGTTCGAGTTCACCGGTGTAGGTGGTACCGAGGATGGCGACCACGCCGATGGTGTCCTCGTTCACCGCGTCCAAGACCTGCTCCGGGGTGATGACGTAGCGACCCTCCTCCATCGGCAGGTAGACGGGCTCGACGTCGAAGTACCGGCAGAACTTCTCCCACACCACCTGAACGTTGGAGCCCATCACCAGGTTTGGCCGTCTGCTCCGCCAGCCGTCCTTGCCGTCGCCGACCTTGCTGCGCCATCGCCAGCTCATCGCCAGACCGGCCAGCATCACCGCTTCGCTCGAGCCGACCGTGGAGACGCCGACGGCGCTGTTGGGGTCGTCGTCGCGAAGGTTCTCGGCGTGGAAGAGGTCGGCGACCATGCACACGCAGCGCTGTTCGATGGCCGCGGTCGCCGGATACTCGTCCTTGTCGATCATGTTCTTGTCGAACGTCTCGGCCATCAGCTTCTCGGCCTCGGGGTCCATCCACGTCGTGACGAACGTCGCAAGATTCAGGCGCGAGCTGCCGTCGAGCATGAGCTCGTCGTGGATGAAGCGGTAGGCGGCCTGTGGGTCCATCGAGTCCTCGGGCATCCGCAACGTCGGTACGGGAGACGTGGACAATCGGCCGGTGTAGGCCGGTGCGATCGAGGCCGACGGGCTGAGCCTGGGTGACATCTGGTGACCCTTCTAGAGATTGGCGACGGACGAACGAATGTGGCCGAGGATTCCGGACGCCGAGGTGGGCGCCGGTCGCGGTCCGGGGCTCTCGGCCGACAAGCCCGCGGCACGCGCGTGGACGAAGGCGGCCATCGCGGCGGCCTCACAGCTGGGCAGCCCGGCGGCCAGAAGGGATCCGATCACGCCGGACAGCACGTCACCCGAGCCCGCGGTCGCCGCCCAGGACTGACCGGCGGGGTTCAGGTAGACCCTGTCGGCGCAAGCTTCCGCGACGACGGTGACGTTCCCCTTCAGCAGCACCGTCGCGCCGTACTGGTCGGCCAACGCGCGCGTCGCGCCCACCCGGTCGTCCCCGGGCGGGTGGCCGGCCAACCGGGCGAACTCACCGGCGTGCGGCGTGAGCACCGTGGGCGCGGTGCGTCCGTGCAGGAGGTCGGGATGGGCGGCCAGCACCGTCAGTGCGTCGGCGTCGACCACCACCGGAAGGTCGGTGCCCAGTGCGAACCGCAGGGCACCCTCCCCGGCGTCGTCGGTGCCGATCCCTGGGCCGACCACCCACGCCTGCACACGGCCGGCGTCCTGCGCCGAGGACGTCGCGATGACCTCCGGCCAATGCGAAACCACCTCGGCGTCAGCGGTTCCCGCGTAACGCACCATGCCGGAGGTGGCGGCGACGGCGGCACCGGTGCACAGGATCGCCGCGCCAGGGTAGGTAGCCGAGCCGGCCAGCACGCCGGTGACGCCCTGGGTGTACTTGTCGTCGTGCGGCCCGGGTGTCGGCCAGCGTCCGGCGACGTCGGCGGCCTCCAGACTGACCAGGTCGGAGTCGGGCAGGTCCAGACCGATGTCGACCAGTTCGACACGGCCGCAGTCACCAAGGGCATGCACGGGTTTGCGACCGCCGAAGGTGACGGTCAGGGCGGCCCGTACGTGGGGTCCGTCGGCGGCGCCGGTGGCGACGTCGACCCCGCTGGGCAGGTCGACGGCCACGACGGGGATGCCCGCGGCCTCGACGGCGGCGAACACCGCCGCGGCGTCCGGGCGCAGGGGGCCGGTCGCGGAGATGCCGACGACGCCGTCGAGCACCAGATCGGTTGACGGCGGGACGGTTTCGACGACTCGGCCGCCGGCGCGACGGAAGGCAGCCAAGCCCTCACCGTGTACGCGCTGAGGGTTGAGCACGATCGCCGAGGCCGAGACGCCACGGCGCCGCAGGAACGTGGCGGCCCAGAGGGCGTCGCCGCCGTTGTCACCGGACCCCACGACGGCACAGACGTGGCGGCCCGCGACGCCGCCGGTACGGGCGTGCAGTTCACGGGCGACCGCACCCGCGAGACCGTGGGCGGCGCGGCGCATGAGGACGCCGTCGGGCAAGCTGGCCAGCAGCGGCGCCTCGGCCGCGCGGATGACATCCGCGGAGTAGTAGTGCCGCACCCGGCCCACGTTACGTCGTCATCCTGGACGGCAACCGTGGAACGCGTCGGCGGCGCGGATGCCGTCTCAATCCATGCCGACACGACCGGGCGTCCAGAAGGGCTTGGTGACGACGTGGCGCCGATCCCAGCCCCGTTCCTCGACCAGAATGCTGCGAAGGCGCTGGACGGTCCGAGCCTCACCGGCGAGGTACGCCACTCCGGGATGGCGGGGCAGACGAAGCCCGCGCACGGCGTCGGCCAGTACCGCGGAGTCGGCGGCCGTTCCGGCGCGTTCGACGTGAGTCAGGTGACGGGACAGGGGTAGCGGGGTGGCACCCGACTCGCCCTCGATGACACCGTGCACCTCGGCCCCGGCGGGCAGCGCGCGCAGCATCGCGGCGAACGCGACCGACGCCGTCTCGTCGCCCGCGAAGACGTGGTGGGACGCGTCCGGGCGGACCACGAACTTGCCCTCGGGGCGGCCGAAGGTCACCTCGTCACCGACGGAAACCCCTGCTGCCCAACGCTTTGCCGGCGTCGAGGGATGGGCGTGATCGAACATCACAATGTCGAGAGTGCCCTCGTCGGGGTCGGCCTGGTAGATCGAGTAGGTGCGCAGCGTGTCCCGCACGCGCAGTCGAATCAGCGACTCGCGAAAGCCGGCCACCTGCACCCTGACGTGTTGACCGGGCGTCCAGGTCAGCCCTTCCAGCCGGGGCCCTCGCAGTCGAATGCGACGCATGGTCGGGGTGAGATGGTCGACGGCGTCGACCCTGGCGGCCAGGACGAGCGCATCGCGCACCGCGGCGTAGAACGGAATCGCGTTGGCGAGTGTGGCCATCGATTCAGGCCGTCCGCACGGAGAGTTCGTTGCCGCGGCCCGCATCGAACGGCAGCGCGACCGAGCGGTAGCCGTTGCGTGGGTCGCGGACGTATCGCAGGTAGTCACCCGAGGCGTTCTCGCCGACCACGAGCGCACCGGGGCGCAGTCGATGTTCGAGTCCGTGGAGCACCGGCAGGTAGAGGCTGAACGCCCCGTCGAGCAACACCAGGTCCACCTCCTCGATGTCGTCGCGCAGCGTCTCCAGGGCGTCTCCGACGCGGACATCGACGAGGTCGGCCAGTCCCGCGGCGGCCAGATTCTCCATGGCCCGCCGGGCCTTGGTGGGCTCCAACTCGGTGCCGACGAGGCGACCGCCGCCGTTGTCGCGCAGCGCTGCGGCGAGGTAGATGGTCGAAATGCCGAAGGACGTGCCGAACTCCACGACGTTCCTGGCCTGCCTGGCCCGCGCGCAGACGTAGAGGAACTGCCCGAATTCAGCCGAGACGTTCAGGTAATTGGCGGCGAATCCGTGGTAGAGCCCGCGGTAGTCGACGGCCTCCCTGGCCAATATCTCGGCCACGGGATCACCGTCACCCCATCCGTCGGCGACCTGCGCCATCAGCGCCCCGTCGGCGGTTGCAGCCTCGTCGAACAAGCGGGTCAACACACCGGCCACCGGGGCCAAGTCGAGAGTGTCCATGCCGTCGCCTCCATCAAGTTAGGTGACCCTTACTTGACGGGACCCTACGCGCCCAGGCGGCCCGCCAGAGGGCTACGTCGGTGGGCTACGTCGCCTTGCCCGCGGCCCGCCCGTAATGGCGCCGCGCCTTCATCCGGTTGCCACAACTGGTCATCGAGCACCACCGGCCGGTGCCGCCACGGCTGCGGTCGAGCAGGAACAGATGGCATTCGCCGTTGGCGCAGGGCCGCAGCCGGCCGGGCATGGTGGACTGCAAGTTGCCCCAGGCGAGGACCATTCGCGCTTCCCAGCTGGCGTCGAGGCGCCACGTCACGACGTCGTCGACGATCTCGGGCGACTGGGTGACGCCGCGCAATCGAGAGCCGAGGACCGTGCCGGCGGCCTCGCCGCGCACCACTTGCTGCAGGTCGTCGCGAAGAGCCCGCACGTCCTGCACACGCCGCGCGGCAGCCCCGTGGGCACGCAGCCAGGCGCCGTCGAGCGTGTCGGTGGGGACGCCCTCGACGACGGGCGTGGTGTTCAACAACTCGAGCAACGCCTCTGACCAGTCCATCTCCATCTAACCATCATAGACGACTTGACAGGTTAGGTCGAGGCGCGTTCACTCTCCCATAACCGGTAAAGACAATCGAAGGGGTTAGACATGAGCAGTTCGGCTTACCGCACGCACCACCGTTACGCCGAAATCGCCGGGCGCCAAATCTTCTATCGCGAGGCTGGCTCACCCGAAGCACCGGCCATCGTGCTGTTGCACGGCACGCCGGCCAGTTCGCACATGTACCGCAACCTCATCCCGGCCCTGGCCGACCACTATCACGTCATCGCACCCGACTACCCGGGCTTCGGGCAGTCCGACCGGCCCACCGTCGACGAGTTCGACTACACCTTCGACGCGCTCGCCGACCACGTCGACGCGCTGCTCGACCACGTGGGCCTGACCCGCTACGCGCTCTACGTGCAGGACTACGGCGCACCCGTCGGATGGCGGCTGGCGTTGCGCCACCCTGAGCGCGTCGCCGCCGTCGTCACCCAGAACGGGAACGCCTACGTCGAAGGGTTCGTCGGCGACGCCATGGAACCGCTGTTCGCCTACGGCCGCGACCGCTCGCAGGCCAACGCCGACGTGCTGCGCGGACTCATCAGCCCCGAGGGCCTGAAATGGCAGTACACGCACGGTGTTTCGGATCCAACCGTGGTCGACCCCGACTCGTGGACCACCGCACACGCCGCGGTCGCCGACACCGAGGACGCGATCGCGATCCAGCTCGAGTTGTTCGCCGACTACATCACCAACGTCGAGCTCTACCCACGGGTGCACGAGTACTTCCGCACCTCGCGGGTGCCGGTCCTGGCCGTATGGGGCCGCAACGACGAGATCTTCGGACCGGCTGGCGCACTGGCCTTCACCGGCGACCTACCCTCGGCCGAAGTCAACCTGCTCGACGGCGGGCACTTCCTGTTGGAGAGCCAGCTCGACGCCGTCGTGACGCTGATGCGGCCGTTCCTGGCCACCCACCTGCGCTAGCGGATCTCCGAGGCGGCAACCCATTCCGTCGGCCGCAACAGGATGATCTCGGGGATGACGCACGCTTTGGACACCCTGGTGGTGAACCGGATGGCCTCGGCGACGTCGTCGGGACTGATCATCTCGACGGCGCCACCGGCTCGATACGGGTCGGCCATCGGGGTGTCGACGAGGCCCGGGCAGATGGCCGTCGCCTTGATGCCCTCGCCGGCCAACTCGTCGTGCAGGGCCTCGGTGTAGCCCACCACCGCGGCCTTGGTCGCGGAATACGTAGCGAGACCGGCTTCTCCGCGCTTGCCCGCGTTGGAGGCGGTGTTGACCACCTGCGCGCTGCCACGGCGGCTCGCGGCGCTGCGCAACATCGGCAGGCACTTGTCGGTCAGCAGGATGACCGCGCGGATGTTCGTCGTCAGGTGCTCGTCGACGAAGTCGGCGGTCTGCTCGCCCACCGGCCGACTCTCCGCGATGCCTGCGTTGTTGACGAGCAGGTCGAGCGATCCAAAACGCGCCGAGTGACGCTCGACGATCTCGTCGAGGAAGCCCTCCTCGGACAACGATCCCGACAGCCAATGCACCTCGGGCCCACCGGGTTCGACGAGGGAGTCGGCCACCGCGCGGAGCTTGTCCGCACTTCGGCCGACCATCGTCACGGCGAAGCCCTCGTCGACCAAGACGCGGGCGATCGCCCGTCCGATGCCCCCGGAGGCTCCGGTCACGACGGCGCTACGCACGTCACTGGACACCGGCAATCCCCTATTCGACGGTGACGGACTTGGCCAGATTGCGCGGTTTGTCGACGTCGTAACCGCGCGCCTGGGCCACCCCGGCGGCGAACACCTGCAGCGGGATCGTCGACAGCAGCGGCTGAAACAGCGTGGAGACCGCAGGCATCTCGATGAGGTGATCGGCGTAGGGCCGCACGGTGTCGTCGCCTTCCTCGGCGATCACCACGGTGACCGCGCCGCGTGCCTGAATCTCGCGAATGTTGCTCAGCAGCTTGCTGTGGAGCATCGCGGCGTTCTTCGGCGAGGGCATCACGACGATGACCGGCAGATCGTCCTCGATCAGCGCGATCGGTCCGTGCTTGAGCTCACCGGCCGCGAAGCCCTCGGCGTGCATGTACGCCAGCTCCTTGAGCTTGAGCGCACCTTCGAGCGCGACGGGGTAGCCGACGTGGCGACCGAGGAACAGCACGGTCTGCGACTGCGCGAAGCGGTGCGCCAGCGCCGTCACCGGCTCCATGCACGTCAGCACCCGGCCGATCAGGTCGGGCATGGCTTCGAGTTCGGCGAACTCCCTGGCCACCTCGTCGGGGTACTTGGTGCCGCGGGCCTGAGCCAACGCCAGCCCGACGAGGTAGTTGGCGGCAACCTGCGCCAGGAACGTCTTGGTCGACGCCACGCCGATCTCCGGTCCGGCCCGGGTGTAGAGCACGGCGTCGCATTCGCGTGGGATCTGGGAGCCGTTGGTGTTGCAGATGGCCAGCACCTTGGCCTTCTGCTCCTTGGCGTGGCGCACCGCTTCCAGCGTGTCGGCGGTCTCGCCGGACTGCGAGATCGCGATCACCAGCGTGCTGCGGTCCAGCACCGGGTCGCGGTACCGGAACTCGCTGGCGAGCTCCACCTCGACAGGCAGCCGCGTCCAGTGCTCGATGGCGTACTTGGCCAGCAGCCCCGAGTGGTACGCGGTGCCGCACGCGACGATGAACACCTTGTCGATCTCACGCAGTTCCTGATCCGAGAGGCGCTGCTCGTCGAGCACGATACGACCGTCGGCGAAGTGCCCCAGAAGGGTGTCGGCGACCGCGGCGGGCTGCTCGGCGATCTCCTTGAGCATGAAGTACTCGTAGCCGCCCTTCTCGGCGGCCGAGAGATCCCAGTCGATGTGAAACGGGCGAGCCGCGGCGTCGTCGCGGTGGCCGTGGAAGTCGTAGATCTCGTAGCCGTCGGCGGTGATCACCACGGCCTGGTCCTGGCCCAGTTCGACGGCCTCGCGGGTGTGCTCGATGAACGCGGCGACGTCGGAGCCGAGGAACATCTCCCCGTCGCCGACACCGACCACCAGCGGGGTGGAGCGCCGAGCCGCCACGATGGTGCCCGGATCGTCGGCGTTGGCGAACACCAGAGTGAAGTGCCCCTCCAGCCGCGGCAGGACGGCCATCACCGAGCCGGTGAAGTCGCCCGCGGTCGGGCCGTGGTGGTACTGCCAGGACACCAGGTGGACGGCGACCTCGGAGTCGGTGTCGCTGGCGAACTCGACGCCCCGGGCCTCCAGCTCGCTACGCAGCGACGCGAAGTTCTCGATGATGCCGTTGTGGACCACGGCGATCTTGCCTGCGGCGTCACGATGTGGGTGGGCGTTGCGGTCGGTCGGCCTGCCGTGGGTGGCCCAGCGGGTGTGGCCCATTCCGGTGCTGCCGGTCAGCCCGTCGGAATCGGCTTCGGCCAGCGCCGACTCCAGGTTGGCCAGCCGACCGGCCCGCCGGCGCACCTCCATGCCGCCGTGCCCGTCGAGCAGGGCTACACCCGAGGAGTCGTAGCCCCGATACTCCATCCGACGCAGCGCGTCGACGACGATGTCTCGGGCAGGACGCTGTCCGACGTAGCCGACGATTCCGCACATGACTGTTCAGGGTAGTGCAAGACGTCCTGCCGACCTGGTGTGAGCTACGGTCATCGGGTGGCCAAGACGAAGAAGCTCTTCGCTGCGTTGACCCGCCGGGGACCGCACCGCGTGTTGCGCGGCGACCTCGCGTTTGCCGGTCTGCCAGGGCTGGTCTACGCCCCCGAGAAGGGGATGAACCTCCCCGGTGTGGCGTTCGGGCACGACTGGCTGGTCGCCGCAGACCGGTACGCAGGAACCCTGGAACACCTGGCGTCCTGGGGCATCGTCGCCGCCGCACCCAGCACCGAGACGGGCTTCGCGCCGTCGGTGCTCAACCTGGCGTACGACCTCGGGACGACGCTGGACATCATCTCCGGCGTACGCCTGGGACCGGGTCAGATCAGCGTGCATCCCACCAAGCTGGGGGTCGCCGGCCACGGTTTCGGCGGCTCGGCGGCCGTATTCGCCGCGGCCGGGATGTCGGGCCGGGTCAAGTGCGCCGCGGCGGTGTTTCCCACCGTCACCAAGCCTGCGACCCAGCAGCCCGCGTCGTCGCTGCGGGTACCCGGCCTGATCCTCTCCGACCCGGGTGATCCGATGTCGCTGCGATCCAACGCCGTCGAACTGGCCAGGGCATGGCGACCCGCGACGCTGCGCCAGGTCGACAAGGTGACCGCGGGTGGTTTGGTCGAGGGCCGTCGCGTGGCCCGGGCGTTCAAGCTGCCGGGCGCCGACAAGGGCACCCAGAAGATCGTGCGTGCCCTGCTGACGGGTTACCTGTTGCACGAACTGGCCGGCGACAAGGCCTACCGCGACTTCGCCGACCCGCAGGTCGCGCTACCCAAGGCCGGCGTCCTCGACCCGTTCGCCGACGATCCGGTGGAACTGGAGAACAAGGTCGTCGCGCTGCTCAAGCCGTAGCAATAGCACTCGGTACCGGCATTTGCGGGCGCTTGGCCGGGGTTGTCCACAGTCCGGCGTTCATCCACAGAACGCCTGTAGCAGAACGCTTTTCGTCGTACCCGCGCCGTAAACTGGGTTCATGTTCGACGACCTGGTGGACGCCACGACCGGCACCCGCGGTGCCGGGGCGCTGTCGACGTGGGCACGGGTGGAGAACGCGGCCTGCGCCCACCGGGTGGCGACGATGGCCGCCATGCTCGACGAGGCACATGCCGCCTCCGGGTCCGCCGACCGCGACCAATGGTGCCTCGACAACCTCGACGCCGTCGCCGCCCACATCGGCGCCGCACAAAACATCACCCCCGGCACCGCCACCCACCAACTGTTGATCGCGGTCGCACTGCACGACCGGTTCCCGAAAGTGGCCGCGGTGTTCGCCGAGGGCCTCATCACCTACGCGTTGGTGAAGACCGTCGTGCACCGCGGCGCCCTCGTGATTGACCCCGACGCACTGCGGGCGTTGGACGGCCTGCTGGCGCAGGCGTTCGGGGACTGGGAGCCGCGGTCGGTCGACAAGACCGAGAAGGCCATCGACTTCTTCGTCCACCAGGTCGACCCGCAGGCCCTCCGACGGGACGAGACCAAGGCACGGGGTCGCTCCGTCGACGTCAGGATCGAGGAGGACGGCAGCGGCCTGGCCACCATCTTGGCCACCCTGTTCGCCCACGACGCCAAAGCATTCCAGACACGACTGAAGAACCTGGCCGCCACCGTCTGCCCAGCCGATCCGAGGACCGCCGACCAGTTGCGTGCCGACGCCATCGGGGCCATCGGGACCGACCGGATGGCCTGCCTGTGCGGCAAGGACGACTGCCAAGCGGCGCAGAACCCGCCCGCCACCGGCGTGGTGGTCTACGTGATCGCCAGCGACGAGACGCTGGCTGAGCCGACCGCGACGCCGGAGCCCGAGCCGCCTGCGTCGAGGCCAGAGACACCGGCGCCGCCACGGGACGACGTACCGAAGGATGATGGTGAGCCCGAGGTATCTGACCAGACTGCAGGCGACGGAGTCGATTCCTTGCCCGTGTCCGCTCAAACCGCGCCGCGACGTGAATCACGCGCAGCTGCGCCTGCTTCCCACGCCGAGCGTGACGCCATCGACGGGGACGAGCCGCCGCTGTTCGACAAGCCCCTTCGCGACCTCACCCTCACCGAGGCGATGACCCCAGCTCCCGCCCGGCTGGCCTCACTGCGCCCCGCGGCGATGATGGGCGGCCAATTCCTGCCCGGTGCCGTCGCCTGCCGCGCCGCCGTCGGGGCGACCATCACCCGCATCGTGCACCCCGGGCAAGCCCCACCAGAGAATCGGTACCGACCGTCGAAGAAGCTGGCCGACTTCATCCGCTGCCGCGACATGACGTGCCGCTTCCCGGGCTGCCGTGTGCCCGCCAGCCAGACCGACGTCGATCACACGATTCCGTGGCCACACGGACCGACCGCGGCCTCCAACCTCAAATGCGTCTGCCGTCGACACCACCTACTCAAGACGTTCTGGGGTGGTGAGAATGGTTGGCGAGACAGGCAACTGGACGACGGCACCGTTGCCGTCGACACCACCTACTCAAGACGTTCTGGGGTGGTGAGAATGGTTGGCGAGACAGGCAACTGGACGACGGCACCGTCATCTGGACCGCACCCGACGGCCAAGAGTTCGTCACCACGCCGGGCAGCCGACTGCTGTTCCCCGAACTGTCCGCACCCACCGCCACGGTCACGACGACCGGACGACCCACACCGCACACCGCCGGGCTCACCATGCCCCGCCGCAGAACCACCCGCGCCCAAGATCAGGCCCATCGCATCGCCGCCGAACGGCAACTCAACGAGACCTGAGGTCTGAGCGAATACGCCCGTGCCGGCGCCGATCAGAGACCGCTGCCCCCGACCGGTGCCGTGCTACCCGCGGGACCGTAGGGACCGTTCTGTGGCCCCGGGTCTACCTGGGGAGGTGTGGCCACGATTGCGGCGCTGCCACCGTCGTCGCACACGGTGACAGTCGGATCGGGGTTGCACGATCCGTCGTCGGCACTGGCCAACGGCGCCATCATCACGGGTGCAACGGCCGTGGTCGCGAGGGCCGCGAGCGCTGCGAGGAATTTCTTGGACATGGTTCTTCTCCATTCGGAACACAGGAATTGGCGCCTCGGGCAAATCGCCGAAGGTGACGATTAGATATCCACATCCCCCGTGGGCCAAACCGCATCGCGACGGCGCGTAATAGTTGGGAAATGGACGGAGGCATCGGAATCGTATTGACGGTGAATGCAATTCACGGCCGTCTGTTCTCGAGCTGACAACCGACTCACAGCTCCGTTGGCGTACACGCGTGCCGTCCGGTTCGGGCACGCCGGATGAGACGACACGAGTGGCAAACGACGAAACGGTCGGCGGCTGGCACGCTCGGCGAACCAGGAGCGCTACTCCGCCAAGCCGATCTGCCGCAGGACGTACTCGCCGAGCAACTCGTTGGCATGCGTGGTCATGTGCTCCGCAGCGGCGAACACGTAGGTGCGGTCGGCGTCTGGGGACTTCATCTGCGATGCGTCGCAGTAGTCCTGATCGGGCTTGGCGCACGCGTCCTCATTGGCACCGTGGGTGAACCCGTAGCGGTCTGCGTTCTGCAGCAAGTCGTTCACGAACGCCTCGGTGTCGACGATCTGGATTCGCGGATCGGGTGGCAACGACGCCAGCAATGTCTGGTTGTACACCGCGCCGAGCTCGCCGACGTACCGGCGGGCCGCGTCCGTGCGGAACCACGGGTCCAGGCTGGTGTCGAACAGCTTGAACACCAGGAGTCGGTGCGCACCGTTGTCGAGGATCGTCCTAGCGGTCTGCGCCTCGTCGACGGCCGCGGTCTGCACCCGCGCCCGTGCACTGACCATGACGTCCTCGCCAGCAGACACGTCGTCGCGCAGGGACTGCGCGAGTTCCGGGTTCTTGGTCGGGTCGTAGTCGTAGGCCACGTCGTTGGTGCCGACGTAGAGGGTGACCACCTGGTTCGGCGTGAACGACCCGTGCTGTCGCATGTAGCGGTCGACCTGCACCACCGTCGAGATCGGCGTGCCCTCGGGATCGTCCGACACCGTCGAATAGGCGCTGTTGGCCCGCGCGCCACCCTCGGCGTAGTTCAACCCGCCCGGCCCTGGCAGACCCGGCTTGCCCTGGTAGACATCGCCATACGAGGTGACGTGCTCGTTGGGCTCCTCTGATTGGCCGAGCCGCTCCGCGACGTGCTGCGCCCACGTCCTCCCCGGCATCGTGGTGAACCGGAAGCCATATGTGCCCGCGTCAGTCAGGCTGTCGCCGAAGAACACCGCCTGGGTGATCGCGGGTCCATCCGCCGTATCCGCATGCGCCTCCGATGGCACCGCACCGGCCGCCAGCAGTACCGCGCTCGCGCCTGATGCCAACGTGCGCCTGATGATCGAACTGACCATGTCCCCGCCCCCTCTAAAGATGTTGTCGCCAAACGATACCGGGATGACCCGCGTGATTCGGGCTTCACTGTGTGCACCCTGCCAGGTGAGGCTTGCACGGATTGCGCCTTACAGTCCGACGACCGGCTCGACAGGCTGATGTCATGGCATCCTTGGGATTCAAGGTCGACGCACGCCCGGCAGACGACGTGATGGCGTTGAGCCGGTTGGTCGAGGCCGCCCGCTTCGACGAGCTGTGGTTCTGCGAGGACTTGGGCCTGGCGGGGGGCATCGCCCAGGTCGCCGCGGCTCTCGCCGTCACCAACCGGGTCGAGGTCGGTCTCGGCATCGCTCCCGCCGCGGTGCGCAACCCGATGTACCTCGCCATGGAGTTTGCATCACTTGCGCGCCTGTCCGGCAACAGATTCCATGCCGGCATCGGTCACGGCATGCCGCGGTGGCTACGTCAGGTAGGTCAGCATCCCGACAGCCTCATGACATGCATGGCCGAGGTGTCCGAAGCAGTGCACGAGCTTCTCGCGGGACGTCGCGTGAGCGTCGACGGCCGCCACGTACACCTCGACGGGGTGCGTCTCGACCACCCACCTCTGGTGACGCCCCCGCTGAGTCTCGGCGTTCGCGGCCCACGGGGCGTCGAACTGGCGAAGACGCTCGGGCTCGGCGTCATCCTCGCCGAGGGGTCGTCTCCGGGCTACGTCGCGCAGGTACGCGAGACGCTCGGACCCGAGCTGCCGATCACGGTGTTCACCTGGTGCAGTCTCGACGACGACGATCCTTCAGCCGCATGCGACCGCATCTGGCCCACGGTCCACACCGCACTAGGCAAGCCGTCGATGGCCCACCAACTCGGTGACCGGTTCCAGAATTCGCCGCCCCGGGAATCGATCTCAGAATTGAGCGTGTCGGGCGACGCGGCGACGTGTCTCGAATCGATTCAGCGGCTCGCCGACGGTGGCGCAGACCGTGTGGTGCTGCAACCCGTCCGAGGGCGAGAAGAGGACCAAATCGCGCAGTTTGGCGCCCGAGTCCTCCCCCATCTGATGGCGCGTTCCACGACACGCGTGGCGCCACGGGAAGCACGTCGACGATAGGAGAAACATGGGTCAGCTCAACGGCAAAGTCGCCTTCATCACGGGTGTCGCACGCGGACAGGGTCGGTCTCATGCGTTGACCCTTGCGCAGGAGGGAGCCGCGATCATCGGGCTCGACCTGTGCGCCAAGCCGACCTCGACGGCGTATCCCGGCGCCTCCGAGGACGACCTACGGGAGACGGTCCGTCTGGTGGAGGAGATCGGCGGCGAGATCTTCGTCGACGTCGCCGACACGCGGGACTACGAACAGGTGCGCGACGTCTTCGACAGGGGTCTGGAGCGATTTGGTCGGGTCGACGTGGTCATCCCCAACGCGGGCATCTGCTCGGGTGCCAAGACCTGGGAGATCAGCCCACGGGATTGGCGGGAGATGGTCGACATCAACCTCAACGGCGTCTTCCACACGGTCAAAGCCGCCATCCCACAGCTCATCTCGCAGGACGAGGGCGGCAGCATCGTGTTCATCGGTTCCACCGAGGCACTCAAGGGCGCGGAGAACATCTCCTCGTACGCGGCGTCGAAGCACGGGGTCACGGGATTGATGACCTCATTGGCTCGAGAATTGGGACGTCACCGAATCCGTGTCAATTCGGTCAATCCCAC
Source organism: Mycobacterium yunnanensis (assembly GCF_025823185.1). Lineage (GTDB taxonomy): Bacteria > Actinomycetota > Actinomycetes > Mycobacteriales > Mycobacteriaceae > Mycobacterium > Mycobacterium yunnanensis. The sequence continues at coordinate 905,453 of NZ_JACKVK010000008.1, read as the reverse complement.
CTGCGTCGACACCCACATGATCAACAACGACTTCGTCTACGGGCTGTTTCGACCCGATCTGGAACGACCGACACGTGACGACGTCATCGGCACGTTCGCCGACACCCATCTGTTGCCGGTTCCGTGGATCGAACCACGAGACGTCAGCAATGCGATCCTCTATCTGGTGACCGAACCCGGTCGCTACATCACGGCCACCACGCTGGTCGTCGATGCGGGGTTCATCGTCAAGTCCTAGGTGGTCGAGGAACGGCAGTCCTCCCGCTCGGTGCGGGAGGGCTGCTTGCGCGTTGCGTCACAGTGGTCTTGGCACACCGAACGGCGCCGTCCGGAGGGGACTCCGAACGGCGCCGACGGTCGTGCGACTATTCGACGGCCGTGGCCTGCCGGCTCGGCTCGGCCAGCGGCACCTGCTCGGCGGCCTGCGCCGTGTCGTGCTTGGCGCGGTGGTCCCGAAGGATGTCGGCGATCTCGACGGCGTCGCCCTCCGGGGCGCTCGAGTGCCGGTAGGGCTTGGCGACCACCATATAGACCAGACCCACACCCGCCACGATCAAGAATCCGATCAGGGCAATCCACCGGTCGAAGAAGGGCAGGCTGGTGTCCCCGTTGGGGCGGGCCAGCACGATCATCGACAGCACGCCGTAGACCAGCGCACCGATGTTGACCGGCCAACCCCACTTGCCCAGTGTCCACGGGCCACCTGGCTTCCAGCCCTTGGCCTTCGCGCGCAGCGACGCGACGACCACCATCTGAAAGGCGAAGTAGCCGGCCAAGATCTGGAAGGCCGCCACGCGAAACAGTGCGTCGGGCATGAAGTACAGCAGGACGAAGAGCACCAGCGGCACGGCGGTCACGATCAGAAGCGCGTTGAACGGCACCTTCTTGGCCGAGATCTTCTTGAAGATCGCGCTGCCGGGGAACATGTCGTCGCGGGCGAAGGAGAAGATCAGCCGGCTGCCCGCCGCCTGCTGTCCCATCACGCACGCCAAGAACGAGGTAAGGGCGATGACGAGGAAGACCTTCGTGCCTACGACGCCGAACGTGGCCGTCAGGATGGCGGTGATGGGGTTGGCCACCTCGCCGTCGACGATCTGTTGCAGGTTGGGTGCGGCCAAGATGTAACCGACGAAGGCGAATAGCGCTGCAACGCCGCCGAGTACGACGGTGAGCATCATCGACCGAGGGATCGACCGCGCTGGATTCGGGGTTTCCTCCGCGACCTCTCCACATGCTTCGAAGCCGTAGAACAAGACGAGGCCGACGATTGCGGCGGTGACGAAGGCGCCTAGGTAGCCGCCCTCTCCACCGGTGCCAAAGGTCTGGAACAGCACCGAGAAGTCGTTCTTGCGGGCGAAGATCAGAAGGTAGACACCAACCACGATGATGCCGGCGAGTTCGGCCGCCAGGCCGACCTTGGCGATCGTCGCGAGGGTCTTCGAGCCAGTCGAGTTGAGTGCCAGGCAGATCAGGATCACCACGGTGGCGACGATCAGCCGCTCCAGCGGGGTCGAGGAGATGTTGGAATCGGAACGTATCAGGGCCAGAACGAAGTCCGCGCTGAACATGGCGGTGGTGGTGCACCCGATGATGACACCCGCGATGTAGATCCACGACATGATCCATGCGTACTGCCCGTTCCACAGACGGCGCGCCCACTGGTACAGGCCGCCGGCGATCGGGAACTGCGAGACGATCTCACCGAAGGTCATGGCGACCAGAAGCTGGCCCCCCATGGCAATGACCAGCCACAGGATCGACGGCGGACCGGCCGTCGTAAGGGCCTGGGTGAACATCGACAGCACGCCGACGAGTGGGGACAGGTAGAGAAAGCCGAGCGCGAAGTTCGACCACAGGCCGATCTTTCGGTCGAAGTCTCCCTCGTACCCGAGGACGCGGAGGTGGGCGTCGTCGCCGGTGAGCGACTTACCCCCACCATGTGGTGTGGTCATCTTCTTCTCCTCGTGAATGGTTCGGCCGAAGTCGGCGAGTGACGGCTGCCACACCTGAAGTCTGATTGAACTGCGAGCCCGTCGACAGACTCACTCCGTGCAGCCCAACACTGGGTGGTTTCACGCCTTGCACAGGACGAGCTGCGGTTATGTTGCCCGGAGATGACGATGGCGGCGGACGTGTAACGTCCGCCGCCAGCCACCCGCCACCGGCTCAGTGTCGGGCCGCCCACGCGATGCCCTGCTTGGTCAGTCGGCGTACGTCCGCGCCAGCCAGGTCGGCCGTCGAGTGACCAATCGAGTGGTAGAACACCCGGCCCGCACCCCACTGCCTGACCCAGGCAACTGGGCTCGTAAGACCGTCGAGCCACGCGAGGTGCTGGCCGTCGAAGGTCGTCTCCGCGAGTACGCGATTGTTCGGGTCCACGCTCATGTAGTACTGCTCGGAGGCGACCTCGAAGTCGCCGACACCCTTGCTCGCGTCGTGGTTGCCGTCGACGATGCGGACTTGGTACGGATGCGGGAATCCCTCACCAGCCGGGTGGGCGAGGAAGTCACCGCCGAGCATCAGGTGGTACCGAAGGCTGGAACGAAAGGCCGCGGCTGCACCGTGCCAGGCTGCAATTCCCGTGCCTGCCTCCACGGCCGACAAGAGGTGATCCTCCTGGCTGTCGGAGAGGTCCTCGGTGGTGAGTGCATTGTTCCAACCGAGGATGATGAGGTCGTATCCGGTGAGGTCCCGGTCGAGGGTGAAGACGTCCTGAGACTCCTCGACGTCGAAACCGAGTTCGTCGGTGATTCCCTTGGTCCAGCCGGCGACGTCGTACGGGCTGTGCCCGGGCCAACCGCCGTAGAGGTAGAGCACGTTGGTCATCGCGGAGTGTTCCTTCCCGTCATGGTGAACAGCGGTTCGCGCGGTCCGATGAGCATGTCCGGCTGCAGCAGCGCGGCCACCTGCTCGGAGGACAGTAGCCTCTCGGCGACCACCAGATCGGGGATCGACCGGCCGCTGCGGAGCGCGTCCTTGGCGATCCTGGCCGACTCGGCATACCCGAGATACGGTGCCAGCGCAGTGATGACGCCGATCGAGTTGGTGACCGACTCGAGCAGCCGCTCTCGGTTGGCGGTGATGCCGAGGACGCATCGCCGAACCAGGGTGCGACACGCGGCCGCAAGATGGGACGACGAGGTGAACAGGCAGTGCGCGATCACCGGCTCGAAGGCGTTGAGCTGCAACTGCCCGCCTTCGGCCGCCATTGCAATGGTGACGTCGTTGCCGCAGACCTGGAACGCCACCTGGTTGACGACCTCGGGGATCACCGGGTTCACCTTGCCTGGCATGATGCTCGAACCCGCCTGCACGGCAGGCAGATTGATCTCGTTGAACCCCGACCGCGGGCCAGAGGACAGCAGTCGCAGATCGTTGCACACCTTGGACAGCTTGAGCGCGGTCCGCTTGAGCACCCCGGACACGGTCACGAACGCACCGACGTCCTGAGTGGCCTCGACGAGGTCGGGTGCCGTGGCGAGGTTGAAACCGGTGAGTTCGGACAGCCTGCCGCACACCAGCTTCGCGTAATTCGGATGGGAGTTGAGCCCGGTGCCGATCGCGGTGCCGCCGAGATTGATCTCGGCGACCAGCATCGCGGCTTCCCGCAGGCGTGCCGCGTCCTCTGCGACCATGACCGCGTAGGTGCCGAATTCCTGTCCCAGGGTCATCGGCACGGCGTCCTGCAGTTGCGTGCGCCCCATCTTGAGGACGTCGCGAAACTCGACGGCCTTGTCGCGGAACGCATCGGCGACCTCGAGCAGGGCCGCGTGCAGGTCGGCGAGTTGCACCTGAAGCGCGACCTTGACGGCGGTGGGGTAGACGTCGTTGGTGCTTTGGGATTGGTTGACGTGCTCGAGCGGGTGCAGCACCTCGTAGTCGCCCTTGGCCGCGCCCAGCACTTCCAGGCCACGATTGGCGATCACCTCGTTGGCGTTCATGTTCGTCGACGTGCCGGCACCGCCCTGTATCACGTCGACGGCGAAGCTCGAATGCAGTGCACCGGAACGGATTTCATTGCAGGAGGTGACGATGGCGTCGCACCGTGCGCGATCCAGCGTCCCGAGTTCGTGATTGGTCAGGGCGGCAGCCTGCTTGACCACCGCCAGTGCGTTCACGAAGTCTGGATGCGTCGACAGCGGGATTCCCGAGATGGGAAAGTTCTCCAGCGCCCGCAGCGTATGCACACCGTAGTAGGCGTCGGCGGGTACGGCGACGCTACCGAGCGAATCGTGTTCGAGGCGGACGGCGGACACCGCGTCGATCGTCACCGCCACGTCTCGCTGGGTGGCGCGACGTTGGCGCCCGGGAGCCCGTCGTAGAACCCACCGGAGCCGCAACTGGTCATTTCCAATTGCATGCCCCACGGGGTCTTGAAGTAGAACCATCGTTGGCCGGCCACCGGTGCGGAGGGGTCGACGTCGTTGGGCCCTTCTTGGACGACGACGCCGGGTATGGACGCGACGTAGGCGTGCGCCGCGTCGATGTCGTCGGCGTAGAACGCGAGATGGTGCCCGCCGGCGTCGCTGTTGCGTGGATGAGTCCCAATCTGGTCCAGGGATTGGTATTCGAACAGCTCGACGTTGTGATGCCGACCAAGCCGAACCATCGCCAAGCGGCACGTCGCCGCCGGGTCGACGTCGAGCCGGCGGCGCATGGCGTCACCCGACCCGTCGGCGAACGGGCCGTCGGTGAAGATCAGCTCGCCGCCGAAGTGCTCGACGAAGAACGCGACGGCCTCGTCGAGATGGGGGACGGTGTAGGCGACGTGGTCGACCGCCCGCATCGTGGGGACCCTGGGAACGGAAGTGTCAGTCACGAGCTAATCCTCCGCCGCGGCCGACGCCGCCGTCCGGCGAAGACCGTGATCGGACCACGGCAGGTCGTCGCCGCCGTACTTGGCTGCGCGGACGTCGGCGCTGCGGGCATGTCCCTCGAAGTTCTCCAGGCGAGCTGCTCGGGCACTGATGCGACCCATCTCGGCGGCGGCGGCGTCGTCGGTGATCTCCTGGTAGGTGACGGTCTTGAGGAACTTGCCGACCCACAATCCACCGGTGTAGCGGGCGGCACCGAGGGTGGGAAGCACGTGGTTCGTGCCGATTGCCTTGTCCCCGAAGGACACACAGGTCCTCTCACCGAGGAAGAGGGCGCCGTAGTCGCGCATCTGCTCCAGTGCCCGGCGTGGCTCGTTGGTGAGGATCTGCACGTGTTCGCTCGCGTAGTGGTCGGCGAGGGCGAACGCGTCGTCCATGTCGTCGACGAGGAGCACCTCGCCGTGGTTCTGCCACGACACCGCGGCGATGCCGTTGGTTGGCAAGTTGGACAGCTGACGGTCGACTTCCGCGACGGTCTCGCGCGCTACCCGCTCGGAGGTGGTGACCAAGACGACCGGCGAGTCAGGTCCGTGCTCGGCCTGGCTGAGCAGATCGGCGGCGACGACGAAGGGGTCTGCGGTGTCGTCGGCGACGATGAGCACCTCGGTGGGCCCTGCGAACAGGTCGATGCCCACCTCGCCGAAGAGTTGCCGCTTCGCCTCTGCCACATAGGCGTTCCCTGGTCCCGTCAGGAGGTTGACGGGGTCGATCGTCTCCGTGCCGAGCGCCAGCGCGCCGATGGCCTGGACGCCGCCGAGTACGTAGATTTCGTCGGCGCCGGCGAGGTGCATGGCCGCGACGCTGATTGGCGGCGGTGCACCGACGTTCGGCGGCGTGGTGGCCGCCACCCGTTGCACCCCGGCGACCTTCGCGGTCACGACCGTCATGTGTGCCGACGCGGTCAGGGGGTAGCGGCCACCGGGCACGTACGCGCCGGAGGCGGTCACCGGAACGTGGCGGTGGCCCAACGTGACGCCCGGCATCGTCTCGATTTCGACGTCCAGCATCGAATCACGTTGCGCCTGCGCGAAGTTGCGCACCTGGCGCTGGACGAATCGCAGGTCGTCGACGACGGTGGTCGGCAAGCCCCTGACGATGTCGGCGACCTGCGCCTCGCCGAGCCGAAACGACGGGGGCGTCCAGCGGTCGAACTCCTCGGAGTACTTGGCCACGGCCGCGTCCCCGTGGGACCGGATGTCGTCCAGCACCCGTGCCACCACGTCGACCACCGCCGGATTGCTCTTGTGGGGCGTACCGCTCGAGGCCGCCACCGCCGCCTTGACGACGACGGGGGCCTTCGAATTGACCGACACGATGGTTCTCCTCGCACTGCAGGCGTTGGTGATGACGCGTCGGCGGCGGTGTTCCCGCGCGACGTGCCTCCAGTCTGTGCGGTGGGCGCGAGCGGCTACAGACTCACTTTGTGCAAGGATCGGACGAACCGCTGCGCAGTTTCGCAGTCATGGCCGGCGCCTCGTCACTGCCGACCGCACGTGCACCCAGGGCTGCCATCGCCACCGCGACCAGCGGCAGCAGCAGGGCGAGGTTCAACGTCACCAACTCCGAGAGCCATCCGATCAAGGCCGGGCCGGCGAGGAGGGCGACGTATCCGCAGCCGACCACGCGGGAGAAGTCGGTGCCGGTAGCCCCGGCCACGTTTCCCGCCGCGGTGAACACCTGCGGCAGAGTCCCGGACAGGCCGAGACCGAAGATCACCCAGCCCACCATCGTCAGAGGGAGCACGGGCGAGACGATGACGATGCCAATTCCGAGCACGGCCGCCGCGCCGCCGTAGCGGACCACCCAGACGGGGCCCTTCCTGCCGCTGACCAGGTCCGCGGTGAACCGACCGACCGTCATCGCGGTGACGAACCCGCCGAATACGAGGGCACCAAGGGAATTGGAGACTGCCAACCGCTCTTGAGCGTGCAGACTGCTCCAGTCCATCGCGCACCCCTCGGAGAGCAGGAGCAGGAATGCCAGCGCTCCGAGCAGCACGAGGCGGCGGCGCTTGCTCGTCGCCGGGACCGGGCCCCCTTCCGCGATCGCACCGACACCCGTTCGCGGATCCTCTCGAACGAAGAGCAGATTCGGTGCGACGATCAGCACCAGCAGCAGGCAGCCGCCGGACATGACCACGGTGGTCGACGGCAGGCTCCACTCGGCCGCCAGCGTGCCCGCGCCGATCAAGGAGCCGACGACGCTTCCGACGGAGAACACGGCGTGGAACGCCGACATGATCGGCGTACCGACTCGCTTCTCGACGGCGACTGCGCGCGCGTTCATCGCGACGTCGGTGATGCCCGTCGCGCCGCCGAAGATCAGCAGGGCGGCGCCCAGCATCGGGGGCGTCGGCGCGTTGAGGGGAAGCGCCAGAGTCGCAGCCATGGCTGCCACGCCGACGAGCGCGACCCGCGCGCTACCCCACCGGTTGATCAGCGGGCCGCACGCCTGCATGCCCACCAATGCCCCGGCGCCGTGCATGAGCAGCAACGTGCCCAGCGTGCCCGTCGACACCCCGGTGCGTTCCTGGACGGACGGGATGTGCACGGCCCAGGTGGAGATGCACAGTCCGAAGACGGCGAAGACCACGAAGACCGCGGTGCGGGACCACTTCAGTGACGTCACGCGTCGGCGAGTACCCGCCGCGCGACGCGTTCTCCCTCGTGCACGGCCTCCATCATGGTCCTACTGGCCACCGCGTCGCCAATTCGCTCCACCGGCGCGCCAAGACGCTTGAGTGCGAAGTAGAGCTCCGTGACCGGGCGGTGCCATCCGGCGAGCACGACGGTGTCGACGCCGCCAAGCATCCCGGGCGTACCCCTCTCCACGACGTCGAGCCTCGGGCCGTTCACGCCGGTAAGGGTGGTGAACGGGTGGGTGATGATGCCGGAGCGGTGAATTCGCGGCACGGCCAGGTTGGCGGTGAACGCGCCGAGCTTGCTCCCGACGTACGGCAGCGGCGTGAGGAAGTCGACGTGGTGTCCGGCGCCGGCGAATTGCAGAGCCAAGCCAATGCCCTTCCACCCGCCCTCACCGTCGTCGACGACGGCCACGTGCCGCCCGACGGGTGCGCCGTCCTCGAGGACGTCCCACGTCGTGAGCACGTGATCCTGGTCGAGGCCCGGGGTGACGGCGATGCCTTGGGCCAGGTTCCCGACGATGTCCGAGCCGGGCGCCGAACCCGTGGCCACGATGACGTGGTCGGGCCGCAGGGCCATGACCTCGTCTGCCGTCGGCGCCCAGCTCAATCGGACGTCGACGCCGTACTTGGCGGTCATCGCGTCGAGATGGTCGACGACACCGCCGATCTCGCCTCTACCCGCGATCGCGGCGGCGATGCGCAACTGCCCGCCGGTGCGGGAGCGCCGCTCGACCAGGATGACCTCGTGACCTTGGCGAGCGGCCGTTTCAGCCGCCTTGAGACCCGCGGGTCCGGCGCCGATCACGACCACTCGCCGTCGCACGGTGGCCGTGCGCAGGGTGCCGATGCCCAATTCGAGTTCGTAGCCCGCAGCGGGATTGTGGACGCACGACGAGTGGGTCACGGCAAAGAGTCGGTCGATGCAGCCCTGGTTGCAGCCGATGCACGGCCGGATCTCGTCGAGTCGGCCCTCGGCGATCTTGGCGACCGTCTCCGGGTCGGCGATGTGCTGTCGGGTCATCGCCACCAGGTCGGCGTGTCCGAGGGCAAGCACCTCGGCTGCGTCGTGCGGGTCGTTGATCCGTCCGACGGCGATGACGGGCACGTCCACCACCGCCTTCACCGCGGCGGCGAGGCCCTCCCACAACCGCTTGGGATGCTGCATGTCCGGGACGTTCTGATGAGCTTCGTGATACGTGGCCGCCTTCACGCACACGTAGTCGATCTTGCCCGTGGCCGTGATGCTCCGGGCGATCAGTTGGGCGTCGGAGACCTCGAGTCCGCCGGGGCTGAAGTCGTGGCCCTGCAAGTTGATGCCGACCAGGAAGCCCGGCCCGACTTCGTCGCGGACGGCGTCGACGACCCGGTGCACGATGCGCATCCGGTTCTCGAGCGTGCCGCCGTACTCGTCGGTACGGTGATTGGAGAACGGTGAGAGGAACGACGCGAGCAGATATCCGCCGTAGCCCGAGTGGATTTCGACGCCGTCCATGCCGCCCTGTTTGGCGTGCCGGGCGCCGATCGCGTGGGCCGCGACGATTTCGTCGACGTCCTCGGCCTCCATCTCCTTGGGCATCTCGAGGTTGAACGGGCAGGGCGTGTTCGACGGACCCCACAGCGCACGTTCGGTGAACGTCGAATGCCCCTGTCGGTGGGATGGATCTGCGGGAACGCCATGCCGATCAGTCCGACTCCCCCGATGGCACGCTCGCGGTAGTAGGCGACGTGCTGATCGGTGGGCAGGTAGTCCTTCGCCATCCCGGTGCCGTGGCCGGTCATCACCACGCGGTTGCGGATCTCGACCGTACCGAGGGTGATGGGCTCGAACAGCTGCGCAAGAGAGGCAACGGCCGGCGTCGTCACGCTCACGTGGTCAGCGCCCCCGAATGCCCCAGCCGCAGCGCCAGAGCGGCCACGGTGATGGCCGGGTTGACCGCGGCCGAGGACGGGAACGGCGAGCTGTCGGCGATCCAAAGGTTGTCGACGTCATGGGCCTTGAGGTCGGCGTCGACGACGCTGGAGGCGGAATCGATGCCCATTCGGGCGGTACCGCACTGGTGTGAGGTGGCCTCGACGCCGAGGCTACGGGTCAAGACGACGGGGAAGCCGGCCTTGCGGACGACCTTCTTCATCCGTCTGATCAGCTCGTGATGCGAGGCCAGGTTGGTCTCCCGGCGAGTGACCGTGACGTTCCCGGCTCGGTCGAGCCCGATCCTGTTCTCCGACAACGGAAGATCTTCGGTCTGGATGAACATGTCAAGCGTGTACTTGGTGACCTCGTCGAGGATCGACATCGGCACCCAGGGCTTGCCCTGCTTGGCCTGCTGCCCGTGCAGCTTGCCAAGACCCTGGACGTTGCCGAGCGGGAAGGGGGTCGACGGACCCGCCGAGTACCAGTCGTTGATGCCGATCGTCTTCTGGTAGACGGCCTCGTTCTTGTGCCGCGGGTCGACGGCGAGGAAGAACGTCGTCACGTGGGCCATGTAGTTGCGCCCGACCTGGTCCGACGAATTGGCCAGTCCGCCAGGGTGCGAGCCCGACGTCGAGCGCAGCAGCAGCGCCGCGGTATTGGCGGCCCCGCACGCGACGACGAAACGCTCTGCGCGTACCTCGATTTCGCGTCCGCCTGCGTGTCGAATCCTGGCGGCCGTGACCCGTCGGCCGGACTCGTCGGTGTCCAGCCGCAGCACCTCGGCGTTGGTCAGCAGTTCCACGTTGCGCGAGGTGGCTCGAAGCGCCGGCCGAACGGCGGCGACGTCGGCGTCGCCTTTCGCGTCCACCATGCAGGCGAACGAATCGCACGTCTCGCACAGGACGCAGCCCCCGCCGGGGCGCCAGTCGACCGACTGCGGAGCCGCGAAGGGGTGCAGGCCCTGCCGTCGAGCGCTCTCGACCAGCCTGGCCATGGCGCCCTCGTGCGGAATGCCAGGGAAGGGGTAGTCCGCCGAACGCCAGGGATCGGTGGGATCCTCGCCCTTGTTGCCGTGCACCCAGAACATGTTCTCGGCCTCGGTGTAGTGGGGTTCGAGGTCGGCGTACCCGATGGGCCAGGCGGGCGAGACACCGTCGACGTGGTGCACGGCGCCGAAGTCGCTCTCCCGGAAGCGCGGCAAGGTTGCGCCGTAGAGCTTCGTGCTGCCGCCGACGTAGTGGTAGTTGCCAGGGACGAACTCCTTACCCGCGACGGTGTCGTACCAGGGCGCCGAGTTCTTGTAGCGGCCCTCGGTGTGAACGGCGTCGAATGACCAGTTCTCCCGCTCGACGGGCAGGAAGTCGCCCTGCTCGACGATGAGGACGCGCACGCCGCTGTCGCGCAGGGCGTAGGCAAGGGTGCCACCACCCATGCCCGAACCTATGACGGCGACGTCGGTGTGGATGACTTCGGGCGGATCGGTGACGATCTGCGACTGGAGTGCAGCCAAGGCAGCGGACACGGGAAACTCCTCCGGGCTGAGAGGACGGCTGGACGCCCCGACGGGCGGCTACGTCCAATGTAGGAAGGCCGCGCGATCGAAACGAGGCGCACAGTGGGCAGAGCCTGCGGCAACGGTGTTCACATAGTGTGCAACCCTCAGCGAGAGTCCTGGCGCTGCAACAGGTCGTGCCCGCGCACCGCGAAGATGAGTGCCTGCCGAGTGTCGGGATCGTCGAGCGGCCGACCCAGCAAGCTGGTGATCCGTTCGAGTCGGTAGTAGAGGGTGCGGCGTTGAACGAAGAGCTGTTGGGCGGCGTGCGACTTGTTGCCGTCGCACGACAAATACGTACGCAGGGTGGGCAGCAGTGGGTTGGTCGCGTTGGCGTCGTGCTTGAGCAGGGGCCCCAGCTCGTCCTCGATGTACCGGGCCAGCTCCGGACCGCCCGCCAGGGAGGCGAGCAGTCGCAACACACCTAGGTCGTCGAACCGGTGCACTGCCTTGTCCGGCTTCGCCACTGCGACCGACGCCGCGCTCCTGGCCTGCTCCACGGCGGTGGGGAGTTGGTTCGCGCTCACGGGCCGGCTGATGCCGGCCCGAACGTTCAACGCGGTGAGGCGTTCGACGACGCGCTTCTCCGACCCGTTGCGGGTCAGGCCCATGATGACCAGCGTGTGCTCCCCCAGATCGGCGACGACGGCCGGCAAGTGCAGCGTCCGGCACATCTCCTCCATCGCGTCGTCGCTGGTGGGTCCGGCAGGCGTCTCCTTGCAGACGAAGACCGCGACCAGTGGGCGGTCCCGCAGGTCGCGCCCGATGCGTAGCGCTCGCGTGACGAACGAGTCCCCGGAAATGTCACCGAGGAGTAGGCGGCTGACCAAGGCGTTCTGCCGTTGAGCCGACTTCGCACCACTCTCACGGGCGCCGAGCAGGGCGATGGCAATGCCGTCGGTCGCGCGGTCGAGCGCGTATCCCGCTGTGCCGGCTACGGATTGGCCGTCATGCAAGACGTGCAGCCATCCCCAGCGCTCGCCACGCAGCACGACCGCCCGCCTGGTGCAGTTGCGCGCGTCGTTCGCCGAGTGCAGGTCGCCTCCGACGACGTCGTGCTCGATGCGCGAGTGGTGTTCCCATTCCGACAGGATCTGATCACCGGTCGGTGAGGCTCCCGAATAGGCGACTATTTGCCGCGTCGCATCCTCCAGGACGACGGGTTGGCCGACCTCGTCGGCGAGCGCATCGGTGAACGTCACCGGGTCGCGGCCCGCCAGCAGAAGCTGCATGAAGGTGGCGTTGAGCCGTTCGTAGGCGCTGAGATCCAGAACGCGTTGGTCGACGATCGATTCGTGCACTTGAGCCGAGACGGCGACGAACGGCACTTCGCCGTCGAGGCCGACCAGTGGGAAGTTGCGTTCCCTGGCCGCCTCCACTAGCGCTTCGGGCATCTCCGAGAATGCCCGTCCGCTCAGCTCGATCACGAGCACGGCGGCGTCGGCATCGGCGATGTCGGCGATGTACTTGCGCTGGCGTTCCGGGGTCGAACCGATGCCGAGACCGGCCGTCAGCAACATCTCTCCGCCGCTGAGAAACTTTGCGATGTCGGCAATCTCAGTGGGATGGACCCACCGGATGGCGCGCCCGAGACTGCTCTGCCCTGCGTACACTTCGTACGCAACGCGACTGAACACCTCGAGGCGCAGAGCTGCCTCGACGGTCATGGCCACGGCAGCCCTCCCCTCACTGGACACACTGTGCAGCGAAATCGGGATCTGCTGCGCAAAACGAGTCTAACGACGTATGTCGGGAATGGGCACAATCGACGGTAACGCTTCGTCAACACGTGAGGTCACGCGACCTCGTCACGAAAGGACAGTCGCATGCCACGGTTGAACGGTGGGCAGGTCATCGCCCGCATCCTCAAGGAGTACGGCGTTCCTTACGTGGCAGGCATTCCCGGCCATGGCATTTGGGGCCTGATGGACGCCTTCAACGAGGACGAGTCGAAGATCCCGTTCATTCAGACCTACCACGAGCAGAGCGCAGTGCACCTGGCCGACGGTTTCTACCGGGTGTCGGGTACCCCGATGGCGGCAGTCACCTCGATCGGCGCTGGCGCGTCCAATACCGTGCTGGGCCTTGCGACGGCCTACAGCGACTCCACCAGCGTCTTGGTGATCACCGGCGGTCCGCCGCGCCACATGCGAGGGCGCGGGGTACTCCAGGAGCTAGAACGCCAGAAGGACAACGGATTTCCTCAGGTCGCCGAAGCGGTATCCAAGCGAAGTTGGGTCGCCAACAGCATCGAAGATCTGCCCTTCATCCTGCACAGGGCGTTCAGCACCATGCTCACCGGGCGGCGGGGACCCGCGCACATCGAGGTGCCGTGGGATCTGCATGCCGAGACCGCCGAGGTCAACTTCCACGATCTGGCGCGTCGACTACCGGTCGGCCTGCAATACCCCGATCCCGAGGCCATCGAGCGAGCCGTCGACCTGCTGGCGACGGCCAAGCGACCCGTGATCGTCGTGGGCGGCGGCGCCATCAGCGCCAACGCCACCGACGAGGTACGGGCGCTCGCCGAGGGTCTCGACATTCCCGTGGTGACCACCTGGAACGGCAAGAGTGCCTTTCCCGAGGATCACGACCTCTTCATCGGAAGCGTCGGCCAGACCGGCACCATCCATGGGAATCACCTTGCCGCCAATGCCGACGTCGTGGTGTCGGTCGGCTGCCGTTTCACCGACTGGTCGTCATCGAGTTACGCCAAGGGTCAGTCGTTTTCGTTCCCGCCTGCCAAACTCATCCACGTCGACATCGACCCGCACGAGATCGGAAAGATCTACCCCGCGGAGGTCGGCATCCTCTCCGACGCCAAGCCGGCGGTGGCCGCCATCGTGGCCTCGCTGCCCGCCAAGCCGGACCGCAGCGAATACCTCGCCGAGGTCGCCGAACGCAAGGCGGAATGGGAGGGCGAGCTCGCCACCCGTCGCGATACCGATCGCTTTCCGTTCACGTTGCAGCGGCCGCTCGGAGCGTTGCGTCAGGTGATGGACCGTAGCGGCATCGTGTTGGCGGGGTCTGGCAACACCCAGGGTGCCGTCAAGCAGACATTCCCCGTCTACGAGCCACGGACCCACCTCACCACGGGTGGGTTCTCCTCGATGGGGTGGCCGGTGCCGGCCGCGCTCGGCGCGAAGCTCGCTGCCCCCGAGCGACAGGTCGCCTGCATCACCGGTGACGGTGACTTCCTGATGACGGCCCAAGAGATTGGGGTGGCGATTCAGCACGACATCGCCGTGGTGTTCGTGGTGCAGGACAATTCGGGCTACATCTCGATCCGCGGCGGTCAGCGCAACGCAACCGACCGCATCATCGGCACCGAGTTCAACCGACCGGACGGCACTCCCTACAGTCCCAGTTTCCAAAGCCTGGGCAAGGCGTTCGGCTTGGAGTCGTTCCGCGTGGAATCTGCATCGGACCTGGAGCCGACGTTCAAGCGTGCCTTCGACGCCAAGGCACCCGTGCTGGTGGAGATTCCCACGGATCGGGACCTCGCGAGCCCCTTCGTTCCGGGCTGGCTGGACTTCCCTCCGCTGCCACACATCACGGACGAGCGCGCCGCGGAATACCGTGCGCGGCGAACCAGCGAGCAGCACCAGTAACGCCGGTCGTCGCCCCCGTCGCCAGGACGGCGTCGGGGGCCGTGACGTCACCTAGACCGGCGTCGGTGCGTCGTCGCGAAGAAGGTTCGCGTCCCGAAGGGCCTGCCACAGGTCCTGCGGCACATCGGTTGCGGCCAACTCTGCGTTGCGCTGCTGCTGCTGCTCGTTGCGGGAGCCGACGCACACGCTCGTCACGACTGGATGGGCGTAGGCGAACTGCAGCGCAACGGCCGGGAGTTCGACGTCGAATGAAGCACAGACATCCTGCAGGGCAACCACTTTGGACATGACATTCGTCGGCGCCGCGGCATAGTCGAAGCGCGCGTCACGGACTGGCCCCTTCGCCAAGATTCCGCTGTTGTAGGCACCACCGAGGACGATGCCGACGCCGCGCTCCTCGCACAGGGGAAACAGCGTGTCGAGTGGCTCCTGCTCCAGCAGCGTGTACCGGCCGGCCAGCAGACAGAGATCGACGTCGACGGCCTTGACCGCGTCGATCATGACGTCGGTCTCGTTCACGCCAAATCCGATGGCCGTGACGACCCCTTGGTCACGCAGCGATTCCAACGCCGGAAAGCCGCTGACGACCGCTTGCCGAAAGTACTCGGGTTGAGACGAGCCGTGTGTGTAGCGGTCGCAGTCGTGGACGAAGAGCGCGTCGAGATGGTCGACGAGCATCCGCTGCATGCTTTGTTCGACCGCACGCATCACGCCGTCGTAGGAGTAGTCGAAATCGACCGCCATCGACGGCAACTCCACGTACTGCCCGTTCGAGGTCGCAGCGCCCCGCCTCGGGGTCACGGTCCTGCCCACCTTGGTCGAGAGCAGGAAGTCGGTCCTGTCGCGTCGACGCAGTGCGTGACCGAGCCGGTACTCGCTCAACCCGTTGCCGTAGCCAGGCGCGGTGTCGAAGTAGCGGACGCCATGACCCCAGGACTGGTCGACGTGTCGGCGCGCCTCGTCGTCGGTGACGGTCCCGTTGAAGTTGCCGATCGGTGCACCGCCGTAGCCAATGGCGCTGAACTGCAGGCCGGTTCGCCGATGTGTGCGGACGTCCGACGTCTTCATGGTCTCCCCGTTCCGGCGTCGTTGCGCGGCGCATCGTCGTTGACTCGAGCGTAGGAAGCCATCCCGAGGCTGGGGGGACGCACGATGGGCAACGGTTCGCGCCGTCGCTGCACGGTCTGATCACACCAGCAGGATGCCGCCCTCGACGGTGAGCACCGTGCCGGTGCTGAACTCCTGCTCCATGCAGTAGACGTAGGCCCGCGCGACGTCGGCCACTTCGCCGACACGTCCGAGTGGTACCCGTCGAGCGTCTTCGTCGTAGAGTTCCTGACGCTCGGCCTCGGGCACGGCGTCCCACAGCGGGGTGCGGATCAGTCCCGGGGCGACGGCGTTGACCCGGATGGGTGCGAGCTCCACCGCCAGGGCGGCGGTCATGGCGTTCATCGCACCGCACAGACTGGAGGGCAGGACACCGTAGCCCGGACTCCACGCGGCCGTGCCGCTGGTGAGCGTGATCGAGCCACCGGCGCGTAGCCGAGGCCCGAACACCCGGACCGCACTGAGGGCGCCGATGAAGCGGGTCGACAGGAAGCCCACGACCGCGTCGGGCGTCAGGTCGGCCAACGCCGACATCTCGAGGGGCTCACCGGCGGTGTAGACCAGGTGATCCACCTCGCCGACCTCGTCGACGAGCCGGTCGAGTGCCCCCGGGTCGGCGAGGTCGACGGTGGTGCCGCGGGCGCCGGCGGGGAGTTCGGCCAGGGCCCGGTCGACGCTGGAGCGGCGCCGGGACGCGACGATCACGGTGGCACCCCGGTCGGCCACCGCACGGGCGACGCCCAGACCGATTCCCGAGGTGCCGCCGATGACGAGGACGGTCGTGTTCTGCACGGTCATGGCTCCACGCTCCACCGGTCGCGGTCGTCCGTCCAAGACTCTTTCCGTCGCCTGGCGATACCCTGACGGTATGAGCGCTCCAGATCTCGACTTGCGCAAGCTGCGCTACTTCGTGGCCGTCGCCGAGGAGCTCAACTTCGGGCGCGCCGCCAAGCGCCTTCACATCGCCCAGCCGGTGCTGTCGCGCCAAATTCGAGCCCTGGAAGACGACCTCGGCTTTCGGCTGCTGACCCGTGACACCCGTGGCGCCACCCTCACCGACGTGGGCAGCCAGCTGCTGCAGGATGCCCGCTTCCTGCTGTCGGAGTCGACGGCGTTGCGCGAGAGGCTGTCTCGGGCCGCCACACCCACACGGGTCGTGCGGGTCGGCGTGATGCCTGGACTGTTGGCGACCGCTGCCGTGCGGACCTTCGAACGGGCACACCCGGCCCACCGCGCGGAGGTCGTCGCGATCGGGGCGCCCGAACAGTTGGAGTCGGTGCGCAACCGCACGCTCGACGTGGTCTACGCCCGTGAGCCCGTCGACCATCGCGGGCTCGGCACCGCCGCGCTCTTGGAGGAACCACGGGTCGCACTGCTACCCGCCGACGACCCCTTGGCCCGCCGGGAGACGCTCCGGTTGTCGGAGCTGGCGTCGCACCGCCCACTGCAGGATCCGGCCATCGTGCCGGAGTGGTACGCCGTCGCGACGCCCGAACTCCGGCGTGCCACGCACCGCGTCGCGTCCACCATGGAGGAGAAGCTCGAGCGCGTCGCCGCGCACGAGGGGTTCGCGATCCTGCCGCGGTCGGCGACGGCGTTCTACCGGCGGCCCGACGTGTGCGTCGTGCCGATCGAGGACATCCCGCCCGGCCGCGTCACGCTGATCTGGCACGCCGCCACCGCGGATCCCGTGCGCGACGAGTTCGTCGAGGCGGCGCTGGCCTGCCGCGATCAGACGGTCTAGGCGCGCGACCACGAGCGAAGATGGTCGGGTGCCCAGCTCGTTCCCGCCCGCCCTGCCGACGGGCTCGTTCTCCTCGTCGGAGCACCCGCGGCTCACCGTCGACGAGAGCGCCGTCATGAGACCGTGGCTCCCCGACGACGCCGCCGCGCTGGTCGCGGCCTTCGACGATCCGGCGATCCGGCAGTGGCACGTCAGCCGGGCCGACACCGAAGACGAAGCGCGCGAACTGATCACGCGCTGGCGGCGGGGTTGGGCCGCCGAGTCCGAGTTCAACTGGGCGATCGTCGGAGCCGACGACACCCTGCTGGGCCGCATCGCCCTCAAGGGCGTCGACCTGTTCGACGCCGCGGCCGAGGTCGCCTACTGGACGTGTGCCGCCTCGCGCGGGCGCGGACTGTGCACCCGCGCCGTGCTCGCCCTGTCGGCGTGGGCCTTCACCGACGCCGGCTTCCATCGCTTGCAGCTGCACCACTCGACGCGCAACGTGGCGTCGTGCCGGGTGGCGACCAAGGCCGGGTTCCGCGACGAGGGCACGCGCCGCGGTGCGGCGTTGCACGTCGACGGGTTTCACGACATGCACGCCCACGCCCGCCTCAGGAGTGACACCGCCCTACTCGCCGACCTGGGGTAGCTCGTCGGCCGCGATCTCGCACGGCGTCCGGGCCCCGTCGTCGGCGAGCGGCTCCGCGGCGACGGCCGGCGGTGGTTCGGGCGGCGGTGGTTCGGGCGGCGGTGGCACCGGATCGGGGACCGCATCGGGTTCCGCGGGCACGCCCTCGCCCTCCGCGATGGCAACCTCCTCGGACGGCGGAGCCTCGAGCTCGTCGTCGGCGAGCACGTCGTCGGGGGCGCCGTCGTCCTCGTCCTCGTCATCCGGATCGTCATCCGGGTCCTCTTCCGGATCGTCCTCCGGTCCGTTGCCGTCGCCTTCGGGGTCTCCGCCGGCCAGATCGTCGTCCAGATCGGTTGTCTCGTCCGGTGTCTCGCCAACACCGCCGTCGGACGAGCCGAGTAGCCCTTTGATCAGGTCCGCCAGCTGTTGCCCAAGACCCCCGACCCCCCCGAAGCCGGAACCCATGCCGCCGCCGGAGCCCATCGATCCCGCCGACCCCGGCGGGAGACCGCCTGCACCGAGATCGCCCGACGGTGGCATTGAAGGTGGTTGCGCCGCAACGGGTGTCGTGCCCGGTGGCGCGGCCGACGCCTCGGGGCCCGACCATGCCGCCTCGGGGCCCGACCATGGCGCGGCACCGAAAGGTGCCGACCCGGCGGCGGCCGCGGGAACGGTGTGGACCGGTGTCTGATGCGTCCGGACGGCGGACGCCAGGACGGGTTCCGGCGTGACCGCGGCGACCCCGTCGACCCGCGGGCCGAGGACGCCGGGCACTGCGAACACGACGGTCGGCGAGGCCGTCGCGGCGATCGCCGCGTCGTAGGCCGCGTCGACCGCGGCCGCAGCCTCGCGCATCGCCGCCACCCAGCCCGAGGCCACGGTCAGCTCGACGAACGGTCTGACCCGTTGGTCGACCAGCTCGCTGGCCGCCGCCACGTCCCCTCCGCCGGTGGTCACCGTCGTGGCGGCGGCCAACCACTCACCGCGCTGCGGGCGCTGCCCGTCGTCGACGGTCTGCGTGGCGCGCACCTTCGCGTCGACGGCCCGCCACAGCGAATCTCGCAGCGTCGCCGTGGCATTGGCGGCCGCTCGCACCGCAGCACTGACGACCGTCGCGGACTGGATGCTGCGCCACAGGAATTCGCGCGCTGCCGCCGCGCCCCGGCCCGACCACGCCGCGTCGAGGTCGGTCATCAGGTCGACCTGCATGCCGACCGCGTCCTCGGCGGCCGCGGCGGCGGCCAACAGCGCACCGTGGTCGGCGTCCAGCGCGCGAAGGTCCAGACCGTCCTCGCTGCCGTACCACTCGCGCGCCTGCGCGGGGTACGTCGTCAAGTCCCGGTGGTGGTAGCCCAGGCGTTGGGCGGCCGCCACGTACTCCTCGATGTCGGCGACCGTGGGGGAACCCTCCGCAAGGCGGCCCGCGACGTCGTACGCGTCGGCCATCGTCAGCCCAGCCGCGCCACGCCGCGCGCGTCGACGTCGACGTAGCGGGCACCGGAGACCCGCAGCGACGCGGCGATCTCGCGCATGGCTCTGGCCCACGCCGCGGTGTGGTCGACGATCTCGTCGACGCCGCGGCGTACCCGGTCCCCGCCGGCCACGTGGTCGCGCCCGGCGACGGCGCCGTCGAAGGCGAGGCGGCTCAGCGCGCCGCGGGTCAACCCGTCGACGGCGTCGGCGATGGCGTCGCAGCGGCTGGCGGCGGCGAGAAGCGCGCCGACGTCGACGCGTGCGGATTCGATGTCTCCCATGACCGTGTAGGACGCGCAGCGCGTCCGTCCGGTTCCCGTGGGGTCAGGCCAGATCCAGGTCGAGCCCCGCGAGGTGGCCGCGGGCGCGGGCCTGCCCGACGGATCCCGGGCCGGCGCCGTCGTGCAGCAGCCGCCAGCCGTCGCGGTCGTCGCGTCCCTCCGGAAGGTCCAGCCACCGCCGCAGTACGGCCAGGTCACCGGTCGCGATGACCGCGGTGCGCAGGCTGGTGCTCAGTTCGGTGCGTAGGCGCGCGATCGCCGGGGACATCGACTGTGGCAGCAAGGCCCCCGGGTAGACGTCGAGCGCGGCGGCGACGCGGCCGGACCGCAGTTCGTCGAACACCTGGGTGACGTCGCTGAGCACCGGCTCGACGAGCCGGTACGGCCGCGAGCCCACCACGACGGGCTTGATGACTCGGCGCAGGCGCGACATCTCCGCCCGGACCGTGACGACGTCGAGATCCTTGTCGTCGAGCATCATCGCGAGGTGGTCGGCGCTGAGGCCTTCGGGGTGCTGGCTGAGCAGCACCAGGATGTCGGCGTGGCGCGGCGTGAGACTCACCGACCGGCGGATCCCGCGTTCGTCGGTCACCTGCCAGCGCGGCCGACCCGCGCCCAGCACCCGGAACCGCGCACCGACCGGGTCGGCCACGGGCGCGCTCGCCGGCTTGGTGAGCCGCAGCAGCGCCAGGTGGTTCTCGACCGCGACGGCGGTGGCGCGCACCAGCGCCAGCGCCTGTGCCGAGGCGACCTCGACCCCGCCGGTCAGGTCGATCGCACCGAGCAAGTCGCCGGTGCCCGGGTCGTGGACGGGTGCCGCGGTGCAACTCCACCGCTGGGCGACCCGGGAGAAGTGCTCGGAGCTGCGGATCTGCAACTCGCGATCCAGGGCGAGCGCGGTACCGGGGGCATTGGTACCGACGCGGCGTTCGCTCCAGTCGGCCCCTGGGACGAAGTTCATCGACTCGGCCCTGCGCAGCGCCTCGGGGTCGCCCTCCACCCAGAGCAGCGTGCCGTCGGCGGCGGTGACGGCCACGACGACACCGGTGTCGCGGGCGTCGTCGACGAGCAGCCGCCGAATCACCGGCAGGGCCGACGCCAGCGGGTGTGCGTCGCGCATCCGCGCCAGGCGCAGCGTGGCGTCGGAGGATTCCGCACCGTCGACGTCGGGGTCGACGCCCTTGGCCAGGCTGCGGCGCCAACTCTCGGCGACGACGGGGCGAATCGAGGTGGAGTCGAGGTAGGTCGCGTCGACTTCCCCGGCGACGAACAGATCGTGGACCGCATGCAACGCCGTCGACGGCGGCCATGACGGCGTCCGGCCGTCCAGCGCCTTCGACGAGACCACCCGTGACCACGCTCCTCGTGCCGGAGAAATTCGCGGTCTGCGAGCCTCGAGGCCACACCGCTCCCGCTCGGGTCCACAGTAGTCCTCCTGCCTGGCTGCGTAGGGAAACTCGTCTCGAACGTGCACGCGCCGCTCGTGTGAGCGCGCGGGTTCCCAGTACGCGTCCAGCCGATCGGCACGGGGGGTGGTTTATCATCGTTTTGCGCTTGGCTTACAGGAATCTGGTGCAAACCCAGAACGGACGCGCCGCTGTGAACACGACTGGTGAAAGCCGGTGTGTGAGTCAGATGTTGGGCCAAGAGCATCCTGAATCGACGGGGTCGCGAAACGCCCCGAAAGGAACCCAGATGACGAAGCACCACGGCTCACCCGCCAAGTCACCGCGCGTACCGGCCCTCTGATGGACTTTCCCGCCGTGCCGGCGCCCGACACCGACGCCGAACACGCCGCCCGGTCCCGCCAGGACAGCCTGACCAAGCCCAAGGGTGCCCTCGGCCGCCTCGAGGAGCTGTCGATCTGGGTGTCGGCCTGCCAGGGCACGTGTCCGCCACGACAGTTCACGCGCGCCCGCATCGTCGTCTTCGCCGGCGACCACGGCGTCGCCAAGGCGGGGGTCTCGGCCTACCCGCCGGAGGTGACCGCCCAGATGGTCGCCAACATCGACGCCGGCGGCGCCGCGGTCAACGTGCTCGCAGGCAATGCCGGGGCCACCGTCCGCGTCGTCGACGTCTCCGTCGACTGCGACGAACCGTGCTCCGAGCAGATCGGCGCGCACAAGGTGCGTCGCGGCAGCGGTGACATCTCGGTCGAGGACGCGATGACCGCCGAGGAGACGATCGCCGCGGTCGAGGCGGGCCGGCGCATCGCCGACGAGGAGGTCGACGCCGGCGCCGATTTGCTGGTCGCGGGCGACATGGGCATCGGCAACACCACGCCGTCGACGGCACTGATCGCGGCGCTGACGAGCAAGGAGCCGGTCGCGCTGATCGGCAGGGGCACCGGCGTGGACGACGCCGGCTGGATGCGCAAGACGGCAGCGGTGCGCGACGCGCTGTACCGCACCCGCGGGCAGACGGCAGATCCCCTTGCGCTGCTTCGCATTTGCGGTGGTGCCGACCTGGCGGCGATGGCGGGGTTCTGCGCTCAAGCCGCCGTCCGACGGACGCCGGTCCTGCTCGACGGCGTCGTGGTGACCGCGGCGGCGCTCGTCGCCGAGCGTTTGGCGCCCGGTGCCAGGCAGTGGTGGCAGGCGGGCCACCGGTCCACCGAACCCGCGCACACCGCCGCGCTGACGCATCTGGGCCTCGATCCCGTCGTCGACCTCGGCATGCGGCTCGGCGAGGGATCCGGTGCCGCGGTGGCACTGCCGCTGGTGCGCGCCGCCGTCGCCATCCTGTCGTCGATGGCCACCTTCGACGAGGCCGCCGTGTCGGATCGCGACGACGCCGACGACCGGTCGGCGGCCAGCACGTGACCGGCTCGCACGGCAAGCTGTGGGCCGTCGGCATTGGGCCCGGCGACAGTGAGCTCGTCACGATCAAGGCCGCCAGGGTCATCGAAGCCGCCGACGTCGTGGCATTCCACTGCGCCCGCCACGGGCGAAGCGTGGCGCTGTCGGTCGCCGAACCGTATCTACGCGACGGCCAGATCCACGAGCGGCTGACCTACCCGGTGACCACCGAGACCACAGACCACCCGGCCGGCTACCGCGGCGCACTCGACGACTTCTACACCAGCGCAAGCGAAGTGCTCGCCGCGCACCTGCGGGCGGGCCGTGACGTCGCACTGCTCGCCGAGGGCGACCCGCTTTTCTACAGCTCCTACATGCACATGCACAAGCGGCTGGCCCACCGGTTCGACACCGAAATCATCCCCGGCGTGACGTCGGTCAGCGCGTCGGCCATGGCCGTCGGCAGTCCGCTGGTGGAGGGCGAGGAGACGCTCACCGTACTGCCCGGCACGATGCCCGCCGACGAACTGGTCCGCCGACTGCGCGACGGTGACGCCGTCTCGATCATGAAGCTGGGCCGCACCTTTCCCAAGGTGCTCGCCGCGTTGGAGACGGCAGGCGTGGCCGACCGCGCCTGGTACGTGGAACGCGCGTCGACGTCGACGCAGCGCGTCATGCCGGTCCGTGACGTCGACCCGGTGACGGTGCCGTACTTCTCGATGGTCGTGGTGCCCGGCCCGCTGAACAATCCGGCGCCTGCACCGAGCGGGCCGACGATGGGCGAGGTCGTGGTCGTCGGTCTCGGGCCCGGCGCCGACCGGTGGACCACTCCGGAGGTGCACGGCGAACTGGCCAGGGCCACCGACGTCGTCGGCTACAAGACGTATCTGGCGCGCATCTCACCGCGACCGGGGCAGCGGCTGCACTCCAGCGACAACCGTGTCGAATCCGAACGCGCATGCATGGCGTTGGATCTGGCGAAGAACGGCGCCCGGGTCGTGGTCGTCAGCTCTGGTGACCCCGGGGTGTTCGCGATGGCCGCCGCCGTGGTCGAGGTCGCCTCCGAACCCGCCTGGAGCGACGTGCCGGTGCGCGTCGTCCCGGGGATGACGGCTGCCAACGCCGTCGCCGCCGCCGTCGGGGCGCCGCTGGGTCACGACTACGCCGTGATCTCGCTGTCGGACCGGTTGAAGAGCTGGGACGTCATCGAACGCCGCCTGCACGCCGCGCTGGACGCCGACCTGGTGATCGCCATCTACAACCCCGGCTCGGAGAGCCGGCGCTGGCAGGTGAGCGCCCTGAGGGACATTCTCGTCCAACGACTTCCGGACGACCGGCCGATCGTCCTCGGCCGTGACGTCGGCGGGCCCGAGGAGCGCGTCGTGGTCACCACGGTGGCCGCCTTCGACCCCGACGTCGTCGACATGCGGACCCTGCTCATCATCGGCTCGTCGACGACGACGGTCGCCGACCGGGCCGCGGGCCGCGCGGTGTTCACCTCGCGGCGTTACGAGACTCCCGCCGGCTGAGCCAGCCGCTCACGAAAGCCGTTCGGCGCGAAGGGGTATGCCGACCACGATGCGGGCGGCGTCGTGTCCGAGGCTGCGCGCGGTCCCCCCGTCCGCGGGCCCGGAGGAGTACAGCTCGGGCAACGGGTCGGGAAGCTTGTCGTGCTGCACGCACACCCGACCGCCGGCGTCGATCCCAACTCCGACGGCCAGCGACGACCGGCCGGCGGCCGTCGTGGCGAGAGTGATCGCGTCGTCGTCGCCGTGGCGTGGGCGCTCCACCACCGACGGCACGCCCTCCTCCTCCATGCCCGCCAGCACCTCGTCCTCCACCGGTCCGGCTGCCACGCTCAGCACCAGGATGGCCGGCCGCTCGGGCTGACCACCCTCACGCACGAGGACCCACCAGCGACGCCACGTAGGACGCGACCAGACCCGAGGCGACCGCGTTCCTCGGCCCCTCGGTGCCGCGCACGTTGCCTGTGCCGCAGACGATTCCGAAGGGGGCGACGGCGGTGGCGATCAACTCCGGAATCTCGAAGTCCAGCGCGCACCCGCCCAGCAGCACCACGAAGCCGATCTGCCGCAGATCCCCACCGGGGGCGATACCGCGCAGCGCCCGAAGCGCATTCACCACGAACACGCGTTCCTTCGCCGTGCGGCGCACCATGCGGATGCGCTCCAGGGAGTGCCTGGTGGGAATCGGGGACATCGCGCCCTCGACCTCGCTCAGCGTGACCACCCGGGCGAAGGCAGTGGCGGGCAACGGCTTCTCGAAGAACTGCACCGTGCCGTTCTCCAGCCGCACGTGAAAGAAGCTCTCCGCCTTGGCCAACGGGCAGCGCTTGATCTCCTCGGCCAGCTCCAGGTTGTCCAGGCCCAACTCGGCGTCGATCAGCTTGGTGACGAGGTCGCCGGCGCCGGCCAGGTGGGTGGCGTCGGTGTGGCCGTCGACGCCGATCACCGCGGCGTCGGTCGACCCGCCGCCAAGGTCGAGCACCACCAGCGGCTTGTCGGTCCCCGGCGTGGTGAGTGCGCCCAGCACCGCCATCTCGGCCTCCACCCCGCCGACGACGACGTCGACCCCCGCGGCACCGGCGTCTCGCAGGTACCCGGCGACGGCGTCGGCGACGGCCTGCATGCCGCTCTCCTTGGTGCGCACCATCGCCGCCAGGGCGACCGCGTTCTCCAGTGCGACCTCACCGGCGACCCCACCGCGAACCTCCTGCGGCACCAGGGTGTCCACCGCCAGCAGGTCCTTGATGCGGACGTCGGCGAGCTCGTGGGCCGACAGGTCGGCCATGCTCTGACGCACGTTGGCGATCATGCCGCCGGTGTTGGTGCCGGCCTCCCCCCCCACGTCGACCAGCGGGCTCACCCGCTCCACCTCGGCCATGATCTCGGCCGCGCCGCGGGACACGTCGACCTTGCCACGCTTGGTGCCGCCCTCGAGGTCCAGTGAGCCCGCGGGGATGGTGCGGTCGGCGACGTCACCCGACGGCGTCCGCACCACCACCGCGGACCGGTTGCCGGTCAGGGCCCGCGCCACGGGCGAGACCACCTTGGTCTGTTGGGAATCCAGGTCGAAGATCGTCGCAAGACCATAGGCGTTGGACAGCGTGCGGATGGACTGACCGGGCCCGGCGACCTCGACGGCGGCGGTCATCCCCCGCGGGACCGCGTCGATGCGCGACACCTCGTCGACGATCGGAATCTTCGCGTTCAGCCGGTTGGCGACCAAGACGGCGTCGTCACCGCACAGAATGGCCCCGGTGATCTCGACGCCGCGGTCGCACGCCGCGTTGATTCTCCGTGCGGCGTCGTCGAAGTCGACGCCGCGCGGCACCACGACGATCGACGGTGACCCCGTCGCCACCTCGTCGAGTGCCTCGAAGTCGACGATGGTGCCGACGCCGAGACCCCGCCCGCCGGGGGTTCGCGGGTCGTGACCGATCATCGTCGACTCGGTGATGATCGTCTCGGTGATGGTCTCCATTGCCAGCCCGCTGATCACCGGTGTCGCCTCGTTCAGCAGGATCAGGTCCAGCTCGGCCAGGCGCACGCCGGCACCCTCGAGCGCCCACGTCACCGCCTTGGCCACCCCGTCGACGTTCTTGGGAGTGCCCTTGACGCCCGTCGTGCGCGTCAACGCCGCCCCCACGTAGGACACCGCACCGTCGGAGTCGATCCTGGCGACGCTCGCCTCGGTGGTCGAGTTGCCGATGTCGACTCCGACGACGGTGCGCACCACCTGCGTCACCCCGCGGTCAGTCGACGGTCGCCGCGGCGAACTCCGGCGCCACCTCGACCGGCTTGACCCCCTTGCGCACCAACTCGGTCTCCTTGAGATGCAGCAGCGCCGCCTTGGCTTGCCAGCGGGGGCGCGCCATTTGGTCGTTCAGCGTCGGAACGGGTTGCGGTGACTCGCCCTTGGCGTACTGGGCGGCGTTCGACCCGATGGAGCGGTAGGTCTCCAACGTCAGCAGCGGGCACTGCGGGAACAGCTCAAGGCTGGAGAGCCGGGGAAGATCGCGCTGGTGGATCATCGACGTGCCACGCCCGAGGATGCCGATGCCGATGCCCGACCCGGACAGCTTGGCGGCGGTGTGAGCCATGTAGGCGAGGTCGGAACTGTTCTGCACGCGGATGATTCGGGCGCTGGCCTCCTGCTCCTCGATACCCGCCAGGATTTGCCGGATCACCTCGGCGTGGGGCAGTCCGACGATGGTCTGGGTGAACAGCCCGCCGAACCCCGGCGAGATGGCGATCACCACCTCGTCGGTCTTCTTGCCCCGCTCGGCGGGTCCGATCTCGGTGAACGACAGCGATCGCGGAGCGTCCTGCGTGGTCGACACGGTCATTCCACCTCCAGTTCGGGATTGGACGCGCTGGTCACGTGTCGCAGGCGTTTCATCTCCTCCCAGCGGGCGCCCGACGGCCGGTACCCCGTCCCGGGGCCCGCGTAGTCGTTGGCGTCGTTGACCGCCGAGAGCACCGCGAGCGACGGCGTCATGATGGCCGAGGTCTGCAACAGGTCACCCGAGATGCGTTGGCGCAGAATGACCAACAGGTTCTCGGCCATGTCGGTGAAGCCCGTCGACTCCAGCGCCTTCACCAGGTCCAGACCCGTGATGTTGCGGTCCATCACCTGCTGGGCGCCCTTGAGGTCCTCGAGCACGTCGCGCGGCAGCAGTTCGCGACTGCCGTTGGCGTAGACCGCGGCGTCGATCTCGGCGTCGGTGATCGGGGGCAGGTCCAGGTATCGGAACACCGCCTGAAGCGCCTTGCCCGCCCTGGTCCGCACGGCGAGGATGTCGGACTCCTTGACGTGGCGAAGCCCGCCGTCGATTTGGAGGTCACGCTGGATGGTGTTGAAGTCGTCGAAGTCGTCGCTGTCCAGATTGGATCCGGCGAACATGTTGTCGTAGTTGGGCACTGCCGAGTAGCCGGAGCACACGAAGTCGGTGCCCGGCATCATCTGCGGCATGAGCCGTGCGGTCCTGCGCATCGCCGAATGCGAGAACGACTGGTCGTTGCCCGAGGCGCATTCGAGGTCGACGGCGGAGGCGATGAGGTTCTCCGCGGCCACCGCACGGATGCCGGCGGGCACCGCACCCGGCACGCCGATGCACGAGATGGAGCCGTTCTGCAGACCCTGGACGCCGGCGCCCTTGGCGATCAGGATGCAGCGAATCTCCAGGTACAGCATGGACTTTCCCTGCGCGTTGCCCATCTGCACCTCCGACCCGGTGCCGGAGGTGAAGCGCATCTTGATGCCGCGGGAGGCGTACGCGGCGGCCAGGAACGCCTTCGACCACGGGGTGTCGTCACCGTCGACGAAGACCGGTTCGGTGCCGTAGACCGAGATGGTCTCGGCGTAGCCGGTGATACCGCGCATGCCGAGGTCGAGCTCGGTGGCCTCCTCCAGCGCGCACTGCGTCAACGGCCCACCCGGGTTGACCTGGCTGCCGATCTGTAGGGCCATGGCGACCAGCGGTGCGTATCGCACGACGCCGAGAGTCGTTTCCACCTCGGCGAATCCGCGGATCGCGGCCTCGGCGGCCTCGCAGGCGACCTGCACGGGGTTGTCCCTGGCGCTGGTGCAGTGCGCCTGGTTCGCCGGCGTGCGCCGCGCACGCATCTTCTGCATGCCCATCATGATTTCCACGATGTTGAGGTTCTTCGCCACGGCCAGCAGCTTGGCCGGGGTCAGCCCTCCGGTGACCGCGACGACCTCCTTGCGGGTGACCCGCGGGTCGACCAGCATCCGGGCGATCTCGTCGGCAGGCAGCGCCATCGACTGCTCGGTGGTCTCGACGTCGAGGGCCTTGTCGGCGATGAACTGGTCGATGAAGTCGAAGTCGGCGCGCGCGACGCCGTCCATCTCCACGATCACGCCGTTCTCGACGCGCACGCTCGGCTCGGGATCGAACGCGCTGTCCATCGCGACCATGCCCACCTCGGGCCATTCCTCGACGAAGCCGTCGAGGTTGACCGGGCGGTCCTCGAGGAGCTCGGTTCGTGCGGAGTGTCGCACGCCGCGTGCCGCGGGGTGAAGTGCCTCAGCCGTCATCGTCGTCTCCTATTCGCTCGTCGCCAGGATGTCGCGCCGCTCGTAGACGTCGGCGGCCTCACGCACCAACTCCGCGAGAAACGTCGCGTCGTACTGCGATTCGAGTTCGGTGGCGATCGCCTCGAGTTCGTCCTTCGTCGACGCGTTGGGGCGCAGCGCGTTGTAGATCTCCAGCACCCGCTCGTCGCTGATGGCCGTCATCTCCGCCGCCCGGTGCAGGTTGGCACCGAGCTGCTTGCGGCCGTCCTTCTCCGCGATCTGCGCCTGTAGACGCAGGGTGTCGGGAGTGATCCGCAGGTCGGTGGCCTGCACGTCACCGGAGACCACGGCGTCCATGGTGATGTCGTCGATGGATCGTCCGGTGGGGGTGAACAGCAGGTCCCGTCGGTGATCGCTCAACGGATAGTCCACCGCGGGGTCCAGATTGGGTTGCGTCATGCAGAGCTCTCCATCAGGTCGAGGCGCGTTCACGTGATGTGTGTCGGTCACGTGCCGCCATTGTGGCTGACGTCACGTTGCAGCAACGTTGCAGCGATTCGACCGGCTAGCTTGGGGACGATGAACGGCACTTCGGCCCCCTACGACGGCGCCGCGATGCTGGCCGCAACGGCGGCACTCGGGGGGTACTTCGCCCTCCCGACGATCGACGACGGCGAGGACCTCGCGACGTTGCTGACCGCCGATGCGGTGCTCGGATTCGTCGAGCGCACCCACGCGGCGATCGCCGCGTCGACCGGCGGCGACCGACGCCAGCTCCCGCTGCGGGTGGCCGCGTCCTCGTTCCAACTCGACCTCGCCGCGCGGCTCCTGTCTCCCGCCGTCGGCGCGGCCACCCTGCACGGCGCGGTGCCCGTCCTCGGCCCGACGTCGGTGCGCTGGGCGTCCACCGAGCACCATGCACCCCGGCTCGGAACGTCCACTCTGGACTGGCTTTCCGCTCCGACACCGAGCCGCGCCGCCAAGTCCATCTCGAACACGTTGCTCACCAACGTGTTCGGCCCGCTCGCCGAGACCCTCCGGGCGACCACGGGGCTCTCTACCCAGATCAGTTGGGGCAATGTCATCTCCGCGACCAACGGGGCGGTGACGGTGATGGCGGCGTCTCGACCCGACCTGGCTCCGGCGGGTCGGGAGTTGGTGCGCGCGCTGCTGGGCACCGGGCCGCTCGCCGGCAGCGGTCACGTCGTGGACGGCCGCTTCGTCCGCCGCAGCTGCTGCCTGTTCTACCAAGCGCCGGGGGCGGGCCTCTGCGGGGACTGCGTCCTCGATGCAACGCAACTGCAACGCACCAGACGTTAGCATTCGCCCGCTGACCGGCAGGACGGAGTCAAGGATGGGTTGGTCTCGACCGCACTACGCACCGAGTCGTCCCGGCACGCGCGACATCGCGGGCGCGCGAACGGTTTTCGTCATGGACGACGAGCTGCTGTTGCACGGACTGGTTCACCTGCTCGGCGAGGTCGACGGCATTCGCGTCGTCGGCGACCTTCGCCACGACGGCGACCTCGTCGAGCGGCTGGCGCGGGCGGCCCCCGAATTGCTGATCGTCGACGCCGGGCACGGACTGCAGTTGGCCGCACTGCGCAGGCACCTCGACCCGGTGCCCAGGATCGTCGTCGTGATGGACGGCGAGGAGTCACCCGGTCACGCGCTGGACCTCGTACGGGCCGGTGCCGACGCACTCGTCGACCGCCGGTCACCGTCGGTCGAGGTACTCAGTGCCGTTGCCCGGGTCCTGGACGGGCAGACCGCGCTCGACCCGCACAGCGCCTCCACCCTCGTCGACGAACTGCGCGCCCAGGCCACGCCTGCCGAGCACGACTCCGCGGGCCTGCTCACCCGTCGCGAAAAGGAGGTGCTGGCCCTGTTGACCGAGGGATTGGACAACCGCGCGATCGCCACCGACCTGTTCATCTCCGAGGCCACGGTCAAGTTCCACCTGCACAACATCATGGACAAATTCGGCGTGCACAAACGGGCGGCGTTGGTCTCGGCGGCGTTGCGAGGCCGGGCACGGGGAGGCGTCGGTGGCCATCGGCCCGCAGCACGCACCCGCTGACCCGACACCGACGATCTCGCTCGACCTGCCCGTCGCAGGCCGGGCGGTGACCGTCGCAGGGGCGACGAGCCGGGCGATGGCCGCCACCGACGCGCTCCTCGCGGCCGGCGCCGTCGTCACGGTCGTGTGCCCCAATCCCCCTGCGCACCTGCGTGACCTCGCCGAACACGGCCGGCTCAGCCTGCACCGCCGCGGGTTCGCCGCCTCCGACCTCGCCCGGGCCGCACTGGTACTCGCCCACACCGGCGACGCCGCGACCGACGCCGCGATCGCCGCCGCCGCCCGTCGGCGCGACGTGTTCTGCGTGGTGGATCGCCCCCGGCCGCCGGCTTCCCCCACCGGACGCGTCATCCTGGTCGGCGGCGGCCCCGGGGACCCCGGGCTGCTGACCGTCGCCGGTCGCGACGCGATCGAAGGGGCCGACGTCGTCGTCACCGACCGGCTGGCGCCGATCTCGGCCCTGGCCGAGCTCGCCCCGCACGCAATCGTCGTCGACGCCGCGAAGTTCCCCGGCGGGCGACGGATGGAGCAGCACGACATCAACGCACACCTGATCCGGCATGCACTCGCCGGTCGAACGGTGGTGCGCCTCAAAGGCGGTGACGGATTCGTCTTCGGCCGTGGTGGCGAGGAGATCGACGAATGCGTGCGGGCCGGCATCACCGTCGACGTGATTCCCGGGGTCAGTTCGGCGATCGCGGCGCCCGCGTCGGCTGGAATTCCCGTCACCCACCGCGGCCTGACGCAGGGCTTCACGGTGGTGTCCGGTCACGTCCCGCCCGACCATCCCGACTCGGCGGTGAACTACGCCGCGCTGGCGCGCACCAACACGACGATCGTCCTGATGATGGCCGTGGCCAACCTCGACGCGATCGCCCGCGCGCTGGTCGACGGCGGCCTGAGCGCCACCACCCCGGCCGCGGTGATCGCCGACGGCAGCATGTCCAGTCAGCGCGAGGTCCGCGCGACTCTCGGCACCATCGCCGACGCCGCCCGGCGCGCCAAGGTGGGGCCGCCGGCGACGACCGTCATCGGGGCGGTGGCCGGCTTCGTGGCCGGCCGGATGGCCCGGCAACGGACCGCCGAACTCCACGTCGGCTGACCCCGCCAACCCCTCACGCGGCTACATCACCAGCAGGCCCAAACCAGCGGCCAGGGCCGCGCCAAGCAGCGGGCCGAACACCGGCACCCAGGAATAACTCCAATCGGGACCGGCCTTGCCCTTGATCGGCAGGAACCAGTACGCGATTCGGGGGCCGAGATCGCGAGCTGGGTTGACGGCGTAGCCCGTCGGCCCGCCGAGTCCGAAGCCGATCGTGATGATGACGAACGTGACGGCGCCGTAGCTCAGCGCCCCGTTGGCTTGCGGATTGGTCAGGATGAAGAAGACCAGCACGAAGGTGGCGATCACCTCGGTGGCCATGTTCCACGGCAGACCCTTCACGAACGGCGTGGTGCAGAAGATGCCGCGGGTACCCGAGTTGTCGTCCATGTTGTCGAATTGAAGTTTGAACGCCGCCCAACACAGGGATGCTCCCGCGATGCCGCCGAGCATCTGCGCCGCCCAGTAGACGGGCAGCGTCGACCACGGGATGCCACCCGAAATCGCCACGGCCAGAGACACTGCCGGGTTGATGTGGGCGCCGGACGGGGCGGCGATGCTGGCCCCGGCGAAGACGCCGAACCCCCAGCCAAGCACGATGATGATCCAATCACCACCGGTGCCGTGGGAGTACGAGTTCTTCAGTACCACCGCGGCCACCGAGCCGTTGCCCAGCAGGCACAGGATCGTGGTGCCCAAGAATTCCCACATGAACACGTCAACGTTGGACACCGACTACGACCTCTCCGAAGTGTCCCTTCAGTATTTTCGGATGCGCACCGCGGTTGGCGGCTTTCACGAGCGTCCCGCCCGACTACTGATCCGACGGACAGTCTTTGGTTAGTCTTCGCGCGCCGGAACGGCCGAACGCCGACGAACGAGCATGACACGCCTGTACGGTCGACCATGCGTCCGGCCGACCAAAGGCGTTGCCGCATCGATGATTAGAAAGGCCACCCATGAGTGCCATCACCTTGCCCGTCGCCACCACCGTCGTGGAGGCCGCCGTCGAGAAGGCGCGCGAGATCGGTCAGCCGATGAACATCGCCGTCGTCGACGACGGCGGGCACCTGGTCGCGTTCGCCCGCATGGACGGCGCCATCAAGGCCAGCGTCGACATCTCGATCCGCAAGGCGCGCACGTCGATCCTGATGAACGCGCCCACCAGCGCCCTGACGCCGCTGGTGCAACCGGGCGCCGAACTCTACGGTCTGGAGCAGCTCAGCGGCGGCCTGGTCATCTTCGGCGGCGGCATCCTGCTGACCGATGGGGACCACGTCATCGGCGCCATCGGCGTCAGCGCGGGCAGCGTCGAGCAGGACGTGTCCGTCGCCGAGGCAGGCGTGGCCGTACTCGGCTCGTGAGGGCCGGTGCGGCAACGCCGTTGCGCTAGGCGCCCTTTGAGCTAGGAGACGTCGACCCAGTCCAGAGTGCGCTGCACGGCCTTCTGCCAGCCCTCGTACCCGGCCGCACGCTG
This sequence comes from Mycobacterium yunnanensis, assembly GCF_025823185.1. Classification (GTDB taxonomy): domain Bacteria; phylum Actinomycetota; class Actinomycetes; order Mycobacteriales; family Mycobacteriaceae; genus Mycobacterium; species Mycobacterium yunnanensis. The sequence goes on along the minus strand of NZ_JACKVK010000008.1, from coordinate 872,125 downwards.
GTCGTCGCTCCAGGACGGCGTCCAGCGCGTGTCCTCCTGCCAGTTAGCCCGCAGATCGTCGGGGTTGTCCCAGAACCCCACCGCCAACCCGGCCGCGTAGGCGGCACCCAGCGCCGTCGTCTCCGCCACCACGGGCTTGACCACGTCGACGCCGAGCACGTCGGACTGAATCTGCATGCACAGATCGTTGGCGGTGATGCCGCCGTCGACCTTCAGAACCTCCAGGTGCACACCGGAATCGGCTTCCATCGCGTCGACCACGTCACGGCTCTGGTAGCAGATCGCCTCCAGCGTGGCGCGCGCGACGTGGGCATTGGTGTTGAACCGCGACAGCCCGACGATCGCACCGCGGGCGTCCGAGCGCCAGTACGGCGCGAACAATCCGGAGAACGCGGGGACGAAGTACACCCCGCCGTTGTCCTCGACCTGCCTGGCCAGCGACTCGCTCTGCGCGGCACCGCTGATGATGCCCAGCTGGTCGCGCAACCATTGCACGGCCGACCCGGTCACGGCGATCGAACCCTCGAGCGCGTATACGGGTTTCGCGTCACCGAACTGGTAGCAGACGGTGGTCAGCAACCCGTTCTCCGAGCGCACGATCTTCTCGCCGGTGTTGAGCAGCAGGAAGTTTCCGGTTCCGTAGGTGTTCTTGGCCTCACCGGGAGCCAGGCACACCTGGCCGACCATCGCGGCCTGCTGGTCGCCGAGGATGCCCGTCACCGGCACCTCCCCGCCGAGCGGACCGGTGTCGAGGGTGGTGCCGTACGGCTCCGGTGAGGACGACGGCACGATCTTCGGCAGCATCTGGCGCGGGATGTCGAAGAACGACAACAGTTCGTCGTCCCAGTCGAGGGTCTCCAGGTCCATCAGCATGGTCCGGCTGGCGTTGGTCACGTCGGTGACGTGAACGCCACCGCGCGGACCGCCGGTCAGATTCCACACCACCCAGCTGTCGCTGGTTCCGAAGATCGCGTCGCCGCGCTCGGCGGCCGCACGGACGCCGTCGACGTTCTCCAGAATCCACTGCACCTTGCCTGCCGAGAAGTACGTGGCCGGCGGCAGACCGGCCTTGCGCCGGATCACGTCACCGCGACCGTCGCGGTCCAGCGCGGTGGCGATGCGGTCGGTACGGGTGTCCTGCCAGACGATGGCGTTGTAGTACGGCCTTCCGGTCTTGCGATCCCACACCAGGGCCGTCTCGCGCTGGTTGGTGATGCCAAGCGCGGCGAGATCCTCGGTTTGCAGGTTGGTCTTGTTGAGCACCGAGGTCAGCACCGAGGCGGTGCGCTCCCAGATCTCCACCGGGTTGTGCTCGACCCAGCCGGCCTGCGGCAGGATCTGGTCGTGCTCGAGCTGGTGGCGACCCACTTCGGCGCCGTCGTGGTCGAAGATCATGGCGCGGGTACTGGTGGTGCCCTGGTCGATCGCGGCGACGAACTTGGTCAACGGTGCTCCTTTGCCTGCCGGCCACCGCCGACGCACGTGTGTCTGTCGTCACACAACCTAGGCGGTCCACCGTTGCAGCGTGGTTGCAACGCCGGACCTCAGCGCTGTTGGCTGACCGAATCGGCGACCCGCGCGGCCAGCAGACGTGCGGTGTCCTCGTCGGCGGCCTCGACCATTACCCGGACGACCTGCTCGGTTCCTGAGGGCCGCAACAAGATTCGGCCGGTGTCGCCAAGCTCGGCCTCGGCCTCGGCGACCGCGGAGCGCACCGAGGGCGCCTCGGCGACGGTGGCCTTGTCGGCGACCTGAACGTTTATCAGCACCTGCGGCAAGGTGTGCATCGGCGCCGACAGTTGGGCCAGCGTCGAGCGGGTTTGCGCCATCCGCGCCATCAGGCGCAGCCCGGTTGCGATCCCGTCCCCGGTGGTGCCCAGCGACGGCATCACGACGTGGCCGGACTGCTCGCCGCCCAGCGCGTAGCCCCCCGCCCGCAGTTCTTCCAGCACGTACCTATCCCCGACCGCGGTGGTGCGCACCTCGATTCCCGCGGCGCGCATCGCGATGTGCAACCCCAGGTTGCTCATCACCGTGGCGACCAAGGTGTTCGACGTCAGATCGCCTGCGTCGCGCATGGCCAGCGCGAGGATCACCATGATGGCGTCTCCGTCGACCACCTCCCCGGCGGCGTCGACGGCCAGACACCGGTCGGCGTCCCCGTCGTGCGCAAGGCCCAGATCGGCCCCGTGGGCTACGACGGCCTTCTGCAGCACGTCCATGTGCGTCGACCCGCAGCCGTCGTTGATGTTGAGGCCGTTGGGTTCTGCGTTGATCGCGATGACGGTGGCGCCCGCGGCGCGATAGGCCGCCGGGCCGGCCACCGACGCGGCGCCGTGTGCGCAGTCGACGACGACGGTGAGGCCGTTCAGGGGTGTGGGGGCGGCGGTCGCGACGTGCCGCAGGTAGCGCTCGAGTGCGTCGTCGGCGTCCAGGACGCGACCGATGGCGGCGCCGACGGGACGCTCGCCGGGTCCGGCGCCGAGCAGCTCCTCGATGCGGTCCTCGGCGTCGTCGTCGAGCTTGTGCCCGCCGGGACCGAAGATCTTGATGCCGTTGTCGGGCATGGGGTTGTGCGACGCGGAGATCATCACGCCGAATTCGGCGCCGTAGACGCCGGTCAGATGGGCGACGGCCGGGGTGGGCAGCACACCGGCGCGCAACACGTCGACGCCCTCGCTGGTGATGCCGGCGATGACGGCCGCCTCGAGCATCTCACCGCTGGCGCGAGGATCACGGCCGACGACGGCGACCCGTCGCTTGCCGACGGACGTGCCCAGTCGGCGGGCGGCGGCCGACCCGAGGGCCAATGCCAACTCGGCGGTCAGATCGGTGTTCGCGACGCCGCGGACACCGTCGGTGCCAAACAGGCGACCCATGCTCCTCCTAGAAAAGCCGAGAGCGTGCGCGCCTTGTACAGACGCGCACGCTCGCGGATGAACCGTGCTGAGGATCAGCGCTTCGAGTACTGAGGCGCCTTACGGGCCTTCTTGAGGCCGTACTTCTTGCGCTCGATGGCGCGGGGGTCACGCGTGAGGTAGCCGGCCTTCTTCAGCGGCGGCCGGTCCTCGGGCTGGACGATGATGAGCGCACGGGCGATGGCCAGACGCAGGGCGCCGGCCTGTCCGGACGGTCCGCCACCGTCGAGGTGGGCGAAGACGTCGACGGTGTCGAGCCGGTCGACGAGCACCAGCGGCGCCTTGATGAGCTGCTGGTGCACCTTGTTCGGAAAGTACTCCTCCAGGCTGCGGCCGTCGAGGATGAACTTGCCGGTGCCGGGGGTCAGGCGCACCCGCACCACGGCCTCCTTGCGGCGGCCGACGGTCTGCACGGGGCGGTCGAAGATCAGCGGCTCACGGGCCGGGGCGTCCTCGGTCGCGTCGGTCTCGACGGATTCGGAGACGTACCCGCCTTCGGGCACCTCGACCTCGGTCACGTCGTCAGTCGTATCGGTCACTGGGCCACCTGCTTGATCTCGAACGGAACCGGCTGCTGCGCGATGTGCGGGTGCTCGGCACCGGCGTACACCTTGAGCTTCTTCTGAACCTGACGGCTCAGCTTGTTGTGGGGCAGCATCCCGATGATGGCGTTCTCGACGACCTTCTCGGGGTTCTTGGCCATGATCTCGCCAATGGTGCGCCTGCGCAGGCCGCCGGGGTAACCCGAGTGGCGGTAGGCGAACTTGGTGTTCAACTTGTCGCCGCTGATGGCGACCTTGTCGGCGTTGATGATGATGACGAAGTCGCCACCGTCGACATTCGGCGTGAACGTCGGCTTGTGCTTACCGCGCAGCAGAGTGGCTGCTGCAACGGCGAGCCGGCCGAGGACCACGTCCGTGGCGTCGATGACATGCCACGTCCGCGTGGTGTCACCCGCCTTCGGCGTGTACGTAGGCACAGCGCTACCTTTTCTTTCTCTCGGGTTTCCCGGATGAACCGGGGTGTCGGTCAGGCACGGGATGGAAGTCCTCGGCGACCGACGTAGACCCGAGGACCCACGGAGCCAAAGCTCACCGCGCGCCAACCGAGCAGCCTACCGGGCGTCGTCGCCGCAGGTCAAAACGCCTACCCGGGCTCCCTGGCGAACCCTCGCATCCAGTGTGCAGCCAGATCCCGATTTCGCGCCGTCGGACGATCTCACCGCACACGCGATGCGGGTGACGGGGCCGGGCGCGACTGTGCGGTCCCGCCCGGGCCTCTCCTCCGGTTGGGACCGCACAGGGTCTGAGGTGCCGCGCGCCTAGAAGCCCCAGGCGCCTGCCGCGCGGCGGTCGGTGTCGGCGACGTCGTCGGCGCCCTCGCGGACCGCGTTGCCGAGGGCGATCAGCATGTCGTTCAGCGCGGCCGCCGACTGATCCCACCTGGCCTGCTCGACGCGGTAGGCCTCGGCGGCCTCCCGCGTCCACACCGCCTGCAGGGGCGCTATCTGGGCCCGCAAATCGTCCAGCGCCGCGTTGAAACGCGCGGAGGTGTGGTGAATCTCCTGGCGGACGGTGTATTCGATTTCGTTGAAGTCGTAGGACAGAACCGGTTCCACGAGTGCTCCATTTCGGTTGAGGAGGAAGGGGTCAGCGGACGTCGACCGAGGCAATGCGATGCGAGTGCTGGTCGGCGGCCTCGCGCAACGTCCGCTCGTTGACCCGGATGGTCTCGGAGATCCGTTGCAGCGACTGGTGCAACGCGAGGGACTCGGTGTTCCAGCGGTCGACGACGTCGCGGAAACGGGCGGCCGCCGCACCACCCCACACCGACGCCGGAACGCTGCTCATCTGGCCGATGAACGTCCGCAGCATGGCCCCGGTCTCCTCGTTGCAGGTGTCGATCTTGCCTGCGACGGTCGACATCAGACCGAAGTCGGTGTTCAGCGCTCCACTGGTCATTGCAATCCCTCCACGTGCGATCCCATGCTTGTTTCGACGCACCGATCCACACTTCGGTTCCGTTGTGCATGAATCACTTTCGCGTCACTGCGTGCGCCGAGCGGATGGCGCGGTCACACGCGTCACCGGCGCCCTGACAACCGATGGCGATCCGCACGCCCCCGTCGAGCAGCACGGTCCAGTCGACCCGCCGGTCGGGCCGCACCTCCCGATAGGAGACCGCGCGGCGACCAGCCCGCTCGCCACTGGCGGTGAAGTCGACGAACACCCCGTCCGGTTGGCGCGTGAGCACGGCGGCCAACGCCGCCCCGGTGGAGTCCAGCGTCTCGGTGTCGGGCACCCGGGACTGCGTCACGTGGATCACCTCGGAGTCCCCGCCCGGCGAGCTCACTTGCACCCGCGCCGAACCCGGCCCCGAGGTGACCCTGTCGACGGTCCATCCCACGGGCACCTCGACGGCCACGCGACCCTCCACCACCCAGGACGCGTCGACGGCGACCGCCGACCCGACGGGGCGCCCGCCGACGGTCACCGCGGCGAACACGAGTCCGCCCGCCGTCAGCGTTGCCGCGACCAACCCCGAGGTGCGCGCCGGCACGGGCCACCTGAACGCGCGGCGGGCGTTCGCGCCGACGGCGGCGGTCATCGTCCGGTCGTCCCGCTGCGCGACGTCGACGCCACGGCCGCGCAGTGCGCGAACGAGATCGGCGCCCAGCAGCGCCAGTCCGGCCGGAACATCGACGGTCACCTCGGGCTGCCCGTCGAGATGGGCTACCACGGCCGCCACGATCCCGCCCCCGTACGTGGCCCGCGCGATGGCATGCCGTCGCCCGTCGGCGTGGACGACCACCAGCTCGGGTCCGAGTTCCACCACGGTCGTGGCGGTGGACCACACCTCGGCGCGCGGGAGCACGACGACGTCGTCGCACCACTGCCTGCCCGCCGCCAGGACGCGAGCCAGGCGCCGGGAGCCCCACCACGACGGGCAGATCAGCGCCAGCCGTGGGCACCTACCGCCGAGGGCCGAACCGACGACGTCGCGCCACAGGTCGTCGACCTCGACGACGCGGTCGTCGACGAGCGCGTGGTCGTCGTCGACGCACTCCAGGGCGGTCGTCGCCAGATCCGGATCAACGGCGTGTCGGCCGACGACCTCCTTGGGCCCCACCACCACGACCTGCCGACTCACTGCGGGTCGGTCCACGAAACCTGGACGAGTTGGTCGGAGTGGCCACGACGGATCAGCGTCCCCCGCCCCGGCGGCAGCGGGGTCGGGCGCACCGAGCCGAGCAGCACGCCCTCGTCCGCGCTCGCGCTCATCATCAGCCCCGTGCACCCAAGGTCCCTGGTGCGAGCCAGGATTGGGTCGAACATGGCGCGCGCCGCACCGCCGGAGCGCCGGGCGATCACCAGGTGCAGTCCCAGATCTCTGGCGTGCGGCAGCAGATCCAGCAGGGGCAGCAGCGGGTTGCCGGACGTGCCTGCCACCAGGTCGTAGTCGTCGACGATCACGAACACCTCCGGCCCCGACCACCACGATCGGTCCCGGAGCTGCTGCTGGGTGACGCGTTCGTCGGGCAGCCGACCGGTCAACAGAGCGGCGGCCGTGGTCACGTGGGCGTCAGCCGCAGCCGCGGACATCGCATAGCCCTGCAGGCGCTCGTCGTCGACGACGCCCAGCAGCGTGCGGCGGAAGTCGACCACGAGCAGGCGGACGCCACCGGGTGCGCCGACGCGCACGATCTCCCGGCACAGAGTGCGCAGCGTCGCGGTCTTCCCGCATTCGGTGTCACCAAGGATTAGCAGATGAGGGTGGGCCGCGAAGTCTAGGACCGTCGGCGCCATGTCGTCCTCCCCCAGCCCGATGGCGACCCGCCCGCCGGCTCGATCGACGACCTCGGCGTGGGGCACCAGCGCCGGGAGCAGACGCACGGCAGGCGCACCGCGGTCGGTGAACCGGGCGGCCACCTCCGCCACGTCGGTTGCGTCGGGACAGGGCAGGGCGGTCACGAATTCCAGCCCCTCCCTGGTGATTCCGTGCCCGGGTGGACGGACTCCCAGAAGGCGAGCCCGTTTACGGTCCATCTCGGAGTCGGCCGGGTCGCCGAGGCACAGTTCGATGCGGGTACCCAACTGATCCTTCAGCGCCGGCCGCAGTTCCGCCCATCGCGTGGCGGTGAGCACGACGTGCACGCCGAGGGCGAGGCCCTGCGCGGCAATCGCGGTGACCGCCTCCTCCATCCCGTCGAACTCCTGGCGGGCGACCGCCCAACCGTCGACCACGAGGAACACCGCCGGACGGTCGGCGACCCGTGCTTCGCCGTCCGGTCGACGCGTCTCCCGCTCCCGCACGACGCCCTGCACGTACGTGACGATCCGCCGGGCGAGGTCGCGCTCCTGCCTGCCGGCGAACGCGCCGACGTGCGGCAGCCGACCCAGCGAGGAGGACGATCCGCCCCCGAAGTCGAGCCCGTAGACGTGCATTGCCTCGGGGTGATGGGTCGCCGCCAGAGCGACGACCAGGGCGCGCAGCGCCGACGTCTTGCCCGACCGTGGACCACCGACGATCGCCACGTTTCCGCCCGCGGCGCGCAGGTCCACCATCAGCGGATCGCGTCTCTGCTCGAAGGGGTTGTCCACCAACCCGATCGGCACCATCAGCGGCGGCAGGTCGCCGATGCCGTCGACGAGCTCGTCGAGCCGCGGCGGCGCGGCCAGCGGTGCCAGCCACACCCGATGCGCTGCCCGTCCTCGGTCGGCGAGACGGTCCACGACGACGTCGAGCAGCGCGCGCGACGGGCGGGGCGCTACTCGCACGATTTGCTCGGCGTCGGCCGCGGTGAAACGCCGCGCCACCTCCGGTTCGTCTGCCGCTATGGTGCCGACCGGTCCCGAGACGAAGGCGCTGCGAAAGCGGACGAGCTCCCCGGCGGCCGTCTTCAGGATCGCCGCCCCCGGGGTGCCGGGCAGCTCGTAGGCATCGGCGGTGCCGAGCACCGCGCGGGACTCGCTGGCGGAGAACGTCTTCAAGCAGATCCGGTACGACAGGTGTGTCTCCAGACCGCGAAGCCGACCTTCGTCGAGCCGCTGACTCGCCAACAGCAGGTGCATTCCCAGGGACCGGCCGAGCCGGCCGATCGCGACGAACAACTCGGCGAAGTCGGGGTGTTGACTGAGGAGTTCGGAGAATTCGTCGACGACGATGAACAGCGCAGGCAAGGGCGCCAGTTCGGCACCGCGAGCGCGGGCGGCGTCGTAGTCGCCGATCCCGGGAAAGCCGCCGGCGGCACGCAGCACGCGTTGGCGGCGCGTCATCTCCCCGGCGAGCGCATCCCTCATCCGCGTCACCAGGTGGGCCTCCTCCGACAGGTTGGTCACGACGGCCGCCACGTGTCGCAGGCGCTCGAGTCCGAGGAACGTCGCCCCGCCCTTGAAGTCGACGAGCACCACGTTGAGGGCATCGGGATCGTGCGTCGCGACGAGCCCGAGGACCAGGGTGCGCAGGAACTCCGACTTGCCCGAACCCGTTGCCCCCACGCACAACCCGTGCGGTCCCATGCCTCCGCGCGCGGCCTCCTTGAGGTCGACCCGAACCCGCTGGCCGTCCTCGGTCACACCGATCGCCACCCGAAGGCGCTCGGTTGCCGACCGTGGCCGCCACGTGCGGTCGGCGTCGACCGCGGTCGCGTCACCGACGCCGACCAACTGCGCCCACTCCGCATCGCGGGCAGCGACCGCGGACGCCGCTCGGAACGGCGCGAGCGTCCTGGCGCAGGCGAGCGCCTGCGCGGTGGTCACCGAGTCGGGGCGTGGCAACGGTCCGGTGCCGTCGAGGGTCACGCTAAGACACTCACCATCCAGCGCACCGATCGAGATCGTGGTGTCGGCGCCGGGGGTACCGTCGACCCCGCCGTCGACGATCACGACGTGCCGAGCCCGAGGTGACCCTTCCCGTGGACGACCATGATGCGGAAGCCATTTCAGCCAGTCCCAGTGTGCGTGGGCATGGTGTCCCGTTGCGGTCACTCGTACGGCGTCCGGGCCGTGCAGCACGGTCAGCTGGCAGATCATCGCCCGCACCACACCGCGGGCGTCCTGCGCCGGTCCCAGCACTGCCACGCGCGCATGGGTCTGCAGGTCGACGACGACGGGCACGTCGAGCACCGTCGACCGGTCGGCGAGCAAGCGGTCCACGGCCTCCTCGAGCACCGGATCGCGCGCGTCGGATGCGTCAGGTGCCACCACCGTGGTCGCCAACGGGCGGGGACCGGTGCCGACGCGCACGTGGCAGAAGTCCTCGTCGCCCGGACGACGCTCCCACATGCGGGCAGTGCCGACCAGGGTCCACGCCGCCGCCGGGTCGGGGTGACTCCAATGCGATGAGTCGTGTTGCGCCTCGGCGGTTCTCGCGAGCGTCTGGTCGAGCTCGTCCAGATAGCGCAGGTAGGCGCGGCGGTCGTCGTCCAGTTCGGCACCCCGGCGCGCACCCCGGGACTGGTACGCCACCGATCCGAGCACCGAGACCAGCATCATCACCGGCAGGAACAGGAAGACCGGACTGCGCGACGACGCGGCACCGGAGGTGACGTAGAGCATCGTCATCCCACCCATCGCGAGCAGCATCACCACCGGGAGCACCTTGGCGACCAGATTGGCCGGTGGGTCCTTCGGCATCGCGGGTGCAGCACGCATGACGAGCTCGCCGTCGTCGAACGGCGGCGGGTGCAGGCGGCGCTGATTCGAGGGGCCCATCGTCTGAAAGGACGCGCTGCACGGCGGTTTGGTTCCACTCGGGTGACGGCGACATTGCCGCGGCCAGTGCCGCTTCCGGACCGCTAGCGTCGGTGAGATGTCGGTGTCGAGGGTTCGTGTGCACGCCGACCGCGACGGCGATCCCGTGGCGGTCGACCTGGCGCTCCCGTCCAGTGCCGCGGTCGCCGAGCTGTTGCCCACGATCGTGGAACTGGTCGGTGTCGGCGGCGGCTCGGACGGCGCCGCCCAGCGGTGGCGACTGCGGCGCGTCACCGGGGCCGAGCTGGACGAGTCGACGTCATTGCAGTACAACGACGTTCGCGACGGCGAGCTGCTCGTCCTCGAGCGCGGTGAGGTGGCCACCATGGGACCGCTCCGGTACGCGGCCACTCGTCAGGTGGCCGACTCGCGTCCGGCGCGCGGTCTCCTGGACGGATGGCTGCCGGACGCGGTCGCGGCATGCGCGACGACGTGGGCCGCCGCGATGCTCGCCGGCAGCGCGGGATCCGACGACGCCGTCGTCCACGCCGTCGCCGCCGCCGTTGCGGCGGCGGCGGCCGCGGTGCTGACCGTCGCCACCGGGTATTCCTGGGCGGCCAGCCTCGGCACGGTCGCCCTAGCGGCCGCGGCCGGTTTCCTCGTCGTCCCGTCGGCCCCGGCCGCGCCGAATGCGTTCCTGGCCGCGGCGGCCGCGGCGTCGGCCTCGTTGGTGCTGTTGCGCCTGCGTGGACAGCCCTCCACGACCATGGTTGCGGTGTTGGCACTTTCGGCGCTGGTGGCGCTGGTCACCGTCGCCGCACTGCCGGTGGCGGTGGTGGGCGCGGCGCTGGCGACCTCGGGGGTCGTGCTGTTGGCGCTGGCGCCCCGACTGTCGATGCTGGCCTCCGGTCTCGGGCCCGATCGCGGACACGGAGATCTGACGGTCGCGGCCGCCACCGGGCACGTCGTCGTGAGCGGGCTGGTGGCGGGCGCGACGGCGGCGGTCACCGCGGGCGCCGTGGTCGCCATCTCGTCCGGGCAGGCCGGTGCCGCTCCCTTCGCGGGGTTGGTGGGCGTCGTGCTGCTGTCGCGCAGCAGGACCCACGTCGACGCGGATCGCCGAATCGTCTTGGTGACCGGTGGTGTGGTCGCACTCGCCGCCGGCGGCTGGGCGCTGGTGAGCACTCGGCCCGAGGTCCTCGGCCCGGTGGCCTGCCTGGTGGTCGTCGCCGGCCTGGCGACCGCGCGCCGGCCCCGGATGCGGCCCACGGTGGCGCGCCTGCTCGACCGCGCCGAATACTGCGCGCTGGTCGCCGTCATCCCCGCCGCCTGCTGGGTTGGTGGTGCGTTCACCGCCATCGAAGGATTACTGCCGTGACATCCCGCATCGCGCTAGCCGTGGGGGTCGCCGCGGCCGTGTGGTCGGCGCCCGTTGCCGCCGCGGTACCGCCCCCGACGGTCGACGACGCGGGCTTACCCCCGGCCCGGCCGCCCGCACCGCGATCCCCGACCGAACAGACAGACCCGTGCCGGGTCGGGCCAGCCGTTCGCGGCGACGCGGCATTGGCCTCCAAAGCTGCTCAGCTGCAACCTGTGTGGCGACTGACCAAGGGCGCCGGACAGACCGTCGCGGTGATCGACACCGGTGTCGCCCGGCATCGACTACTCCCCCACCTGCTGCCCGGCGGCGACTACGTGTCGACGGGTGACGGCACCCAAGATTGCGACGGGCACGGCACGATCGTCGCCGGCATCATCGGGGCGGCGCCGACCGGTCCGACCGAGACGGCCTTCAGCGGTGTCGCGCCCGAGGCGTCGATCCTCTCGATTCGCCAGTCCAGCAACGTGTTCAGGGCCACTGAGGGCGCCGACGGACCGGGCGTCGGCGACGTGGAGACCTTGGCCGCGGCGGTCCGCACGGCGGCCGACGCCGGCGCGACGGTCATCAACGTCTCCTCCGTCGCCTGCGCGGCGGCCGACCACGAACTCGACGACCGATCCCTTGGTGCCGCACTCGCCTACGCCGTCGACGTCAAGAACGCCGTCGTCGTGACGGCGGCCGGCAACGTCGGCGGGTCTGGCCAATGCCCACGTCAGAATCCGACTCCCGACCCCAAGCTCGCCGGGCAACCGGACTGGGACGCCGTCGAGGTGGTGGTGAGCCCGGCGTGGTACGACGACTACGTGCTGACCGTCGGTTCGGTCGACGCCGCGGGCCGGCCGTCGTCGTTCACCCTGTCCGGGCCGTGGGTGGACGTCGCCGCGGCCGGCGAGGACGTCGTGTCGCTGAGCCCCGACGGCGACGGCGTCGTCGACTCCGTCGTGGGGTCGACCGGGCCGGCACCGATCTCGGGGACCAGTTACTCGACGCCGGTGGTGGCCGGGATCGTCGCCCTGGTCCGCTCGGCCGCACCGCAACTCACCGCGCGGCAGGTGATGCGCAGGATTACCGACACCGCGCACCATCCGGCTGCCGGGTGGGACCCGTGGGTGGGCCACGGCGTCGTCGACGCGTTGGCCGCCGTCACCGCGGGCGGCGCCCCGGCACCGGCGCCGGCGCGACCACCGGTCTCGCGGACGGCCGACGCCACACCGCCGGCCCAGAGCTCCGCGCGGAGAATCTCACTGCTGGGTGCGGCGGCCTGCGTCGCGGTGGCCGCCACCGCGGGGAGCGTGTCGGTGGACCGGCTACGACGCCGCAGGAAGTCCGTCGCGGACGACTGACGCAGCCTCGACGCTGAGCTCGGGCCCCCGCGGCAGGTGCGCGAGGACGGGCCAGGGCGCCGCCTGCGGGGCACCGCTCAGGCCGAGGAAGGTCGCCGCGTCGTCGTCGTGCACCCCGAACACCACGCCCGCATCGGTGACGAGGAACCGGGTGCCGCTCGCACCGTCGTCGCCGACGACGCGCGCCGACCGGACGTAGGCCGCGCCGCCGCCCGTCATCGACACGGCGTCGACGCCGGGGCCGGGCCCGTCGGCCTGAGCGAGCGCCGTCACGCGAGCCCCTGGCGAGAAAGGTGAAATACCCATGAGCACATCGGTATTCGACGACGTACGCGCCGCCGTACCCGGGTGCCACCTGGCGCAGACCGCGTATCCATCGGCGGCCCCGACGGGTGCGCGTGCCTGCGACGGGAAGGAGTCGACGGGCAAGTCGTCGGCGAGGGGCAGCGCCGCGACCGCCGCGGGGGCGACGCTCACCGACGGGCGACCCGCGGTGTCGTAGGCGTAGCCGATGAGGTCGGCCGCGACCTCGCCAACGCGCTGCAGGCCGTCGCGCAGCACGACGTACCGCTCGGTGTCGTCGGCGCGGTGGACCGTCACGATCGAACCGATGGGCGCACCCGCGAGCGAGGCGGGCCCCGGCGCGCCACGCTCGGCGATCGGGGGCGGCGCGATCCGCGGCACCTCCGGCACGACGTCGAGCAAGGTCCGCGACACGGGCACCGGCACGACGCCGTCGAGTCGCAGCGCCCGCACGACGGCGAGGTCACGTAGGTCGACTGCCGCCCGCTGACCGTCGTACATCAGGAAGGTGGTGGCTGCGCCTTCGCCGCGCGCGGCGACCAGGACGGGGCGGGCGGAGTCGAGATGGTCGACCTCGGAGCGGCCGACGGCGACCACCGTGCGGTCGTCGTCGCACACCGTCCACACCGGGTCGAGCAGTGGCTCACCGATGGACGCAGGCGCACCTGGAATGCCCATCAGCGGCCCGCGCCTGAGCGCCGAGATCGACGCCTCCGCCGCCGGGACCGGGTTGGCGGGCGCGCGTGCAACGAGTCGCGCCGAGGCCAGGTTCAGCACGGGATGCAGGGTGTCGCCCACGCGGACGTAGAGGGCTCCGCTGCTGCGGCCCATGACGATCGACGCGGAGTCGGGTACGCCACCGCCCCGCATCAGGCCCACCGCGGTTCCCACCGCGACGACGAGGCTCGCGACGATCGCGCCGACTGCGAGCGAGATCGACTGTGCCCGAAGCGGATCGTCGTGCATCGACGCATCTCTGCGCACCAGCGCGTGCATCATGCGGCGAGCCAGGAACCGCCGCCCGCTGAGTTGTGACCGTGTCGTCGGTTGCCGAACCATGTGCCCCCCGTATTCGAGGGTAACGGCGCGACCACGGGTGCCGGAGCACCGATTTCGGTCAGGCGGGATCCTCGTGGGCTCGGCGTTCACGGTAGGCCGCGACGTGTTGACGATTGCCGCAGTTGCCGGTGTCGCAGAACATCCGGGACCGATTGCGCGAGAGGTCGACCAGGACGGCCTCGCAGTCCGGTGCGGCACAGGTCTTGAGCCTGCGTAGCTCGCCGGCGCGGATCAGGTCGGCCAGCGACATGGCCATCTCGGCACCCATCCGCTGCCACAGCGGATCGTGAATGGACGCCAGATGCAGATGCCACTCGGGCATCTCGGCGTGCCGGGTCAGCCACGGCGCGGCCCGGGTGTCGCTGAGCAAGGCGTTGACCTGTCCGACGACGCGCTCCTCGTCTTCGGCGTGGGTCCAAATCTTGCCGATCCTGGCCCGCAGCGTCTTCACGGCGTCCAGCTCGGCGGCGTCGCGATCGCGTCGCCCCGTCCATCCGAAACCGTCGAGATACTCGTCGAGGGCGGCCATGCCGTCGAGTCGCTCCCCGTCCACCCGAGTGGTGTTGACGAGGACGCATGCGGCACGGAGGGTCAGTTCCGTGTCATGACTGAAATTCAATTGACTCATGACTCCTGTCGCCGGTAGCGTCACGACCAACAATCATTTTACTCATTACACGCCAGGGAGGTGCCGCATTACCGCCACGACCGACGTTCGCCCCGCCGCCGATCAGTTCCGAGCGGGCCTCCTGCTGGCCCTTGGCTCGGCCTTCGCGTTCGGCATGTCCGGGCCACTTGGCAAGTCGCTCATGGAAGCCGGGTGGAGCCCGACCGCCGCGGTCACCGCCCGCCTGGCCGGCGGCGCCCTCGCCATGGCGGCATTCGCCACCGCGATGAATCGGACCTGGGTTCGCGAGGCCCTCGCACACTGGCGCACGGTGCTCGCCTACGGCGCCGTCCCCATCGCCGGCGCCCAGTTCTGCTACTACAACGCCGTCTCGCACCTGTCCGTCGGCGTGGCACTGCTCATCGAGTACACCGCGCCGATCCTCGTCGTCGGCTGGCTGTGGGCCACGACGGGCCGCCGGCCAGCCAGCCTCACGCTGGCCGGGGTCGCACTCGCCGTCGCCGGAATCACGTTGGTGCTCAACGTGTTCTCCGACGCTCACATCAACCTCACCGGAGTCGGGTGGGCAATGGTCGCCGCGGTGTGCGCGGCCTGCTACTTCATGATGTCCGACGAGGTGAGCACCGAGGAGGGTGGGCTGAATCCCGTCACCTTGGCCGCCGGGGGTCTGATCGTCGGAGCCGTCGCCGTCGCGCTCCTCGGAGCGTCGCGCGTCATGCCGATGACCTTCACCTCCGCCGACACGATGGTCGCCGGGATCGCGACGCCGTGGTTCGTGCCGGTGATCGCAATGGCGTTGATCCCCACCGCGATCGCCTACACGCTCGGCATCATGGGCGTGGCCCGCCTGCGTCCCAGGTTTGCCTCGCTCGTCGGACTGTCCGAGGTCATGTTCGCCGTGTTGACGGCCTGGGTGCTCCTCGGGGAATCTCTGGCGGCCGTTCAAGTCGTCGGCGCCGCAGTCGTTCTCGCCGGCCTGGTGCTGGCCCGCCTCGGCGACCGCACCGAACGGTTGGCCCCGGCTGAGCCACCTATGTGAAGATGAGCTAGTGACCTTGCTCAGGATGCCGGCCCGGGCCGCTGCGATCGCTCCGGCCGTCGCCGCCACCGTGGCGACGCTGATGGCCGCCCCCTCGGCGTCCGCGGAGCCCTGCCCCGACGTCCAGCTCGTATTCGCGCGCGGCACCAGCGAACCCCCGGGCATCGGCCGGGTTGGCCAGGCCCTGCTCGACGCGCTCACCCCGCAGCTCGGCGGTCGTTCGATCGCTGCGTACGGCGTCGACTACCCGGCCACCTACGACTTCCTGGCCGCGGCCAACGGCGCCACCGACGCCACCAACTTCATCAGCTCACTGGTCGCCCAGTGCCCGGGCACGCGGATCGTGCTCGGTGGATATTCCCAGGGTGCGGCGGTGATGGACATGCTCGCCGGCATCCCGCCGCTTGGCAACAAGATCGGTGAAGTGGGCTCGGCGCCGCCGCTGCCGATCGCGCTAGACCCCAGCATCGCCGCGGTTGCCGTGTTCGGCAATCCGTCGACGAAGTTCTCGATTCCGATCACCAACTCGACGTTCGGGGGTCGCGCCATCGACCTGTGTGCCGACGGCGACCCCATCTGCTCGCGGGGCCGCAACCCGTTCGCCCACACCCATTACGAGACCTCCGAGTTCATTCCACAGGCCGCCAATTTCGTCGCAGGACTTGTTTAGCCGATTTAGGCGTTACCATTCGGCGTGACCTTCGATCTCGTGAGAAGAGTGACCGTCGCCGTTGCTGTGGCGTGCCTCGCCGTCATCGCTCCCGTCCTGTCCAGCGGACCGACCTCGGGCCTAGGCCTGGCTCCGGCGTCCGCCGACGGGTGCCCCGACATCGAGGTCGTCTTCGCCCGCGGCACCAGCGAGGCGCCTGGCCTGGGTCTACCTGGCGGATCCTTCGTCAGCGCATTGCGGTCCAAGGTGGGCGGCCGGTCCGTCGGCAGCTACGCCGTCGTCTACCCGGCTGACTACGACTTCCTGGCTGCGGCGGCAGGCGCCAATGACGCCAGCGCGCACATCCAGTACATGATGGGCGCCTGCCCCAACACCAGGCTGGTGCTCGGCGGCTACTCCCAGGGCGCAGCCGTGATGGACGTCATAGCCGCCGTGCCGTTCCCGGCCATTGGGTTCAACAACCCGCTGCCGCCCAACACCCCGGACTTCGTCGCCGCTCTGGTCGCCTTCGGCAACCCGTCGGCGAAGGTCGGTCTGCCGCTAACCTCGAGCCCCATCTGGGGCGGCCGATCCATCGACCTCTGCAACCCCGGTGACCCCGTGTGCACGAGCGGCGAAGACGTCGCCGCCCACCGCGCCTATGCCGGCGGGCCGGCAAACGACGCCGCGAACTTCGTCGCCGGCCTGGTGTAACGAATCCAATGAGCTCGTGGATGACGTCTAGGTGAGTCTCATGTCAAAGCGCGCGGCCCGCCGGGTGATGTCGGCGACGCTCGCGGCCACCGGCGTCGCGACCGCCGTGGCGTACGCCGCCTGCAGTCCGATTGCTTCTGCCGCACCGTGCCCGGACGTCGAGGTGCTCTTCGCGCGCGGTACCGACGAAGCCCCCGGTCTCGGCGGGGTCGGAGACGCCTTCGTCTCGGGTCTGCGGGAACGAACGGGCCGGGACATCGCGGCGTCGGCGGTCAACTATCCCGCTACCCAGAAGGACATCGGCCCCGGCGTCGACGACCTGCACGGCCAACTCGCCTCGCTGTCGGCCCAGTGCCCGAACACCAAGATCGTCGTCGGCGGCTACTCCCTTGGCGCCGGCGTGACGAACCGGGTCCTCAACGATCCGCTGCCGCCTGGCGTGGCCGACCACGTGGTCGCCGTCGTGCTCTTCGGCAACGCCAGCCGCCTTCTCGACGTCCCCGTCACACCGGGACCGGCCTTCGGCGGCAAGACGATCGACATGTGCAACCCGGGCGACCCGATCTGTTCTGGTGGCCCCCTGGCGCTCTCGCACCTGCAGCTCGCCTACGTGGCGGGGGGTGGCGTCAACGCTGCCATCGAGTTCACGATGACCAAGATCTAGGGCCGTCGACTAACATCCGAGCGGTGACCGCCTCTCAGCATCTTCGCAGGTTCGTCGCCGTCGTCCTGTCGACCGTCGCCACCGCGACCGCCATGGTGGCGATTCCCGCGGTGACCACGGTCGGCGTCCCGACGGCCTCGGCGGCGTGCCCTGCGGTCGAGGTGATCTTCGCCCGCGGCCGCCTCGAACCTGCCGGCCCCGGGCAGATCGGCAACGTCTTCGTCAGCGCGCTGCGGAAGAAGAGCGGCAAGAACGTCAACCTGTACGCGGTGCGCTACCCCGCCGACAACCAGATCGACGTCGGAGCCAACGACATGAGTGCCCGCGTCCAATCCACCATGGCCAGCTGCCCCGACACCCGGATCGTGCTCGGCGGGTACTCGCTCGGCGCGGCCGTCACCGACGTCGCGCTCGCGGTGCCGTTCGCCTTCTTTGGCTTCGACGAGCCGCTCCCCCCGGATGCCGAACAGCACATCGCCGCGGTGGCGTTGTTCGGCAACGGCAGCGCGTGGGCCGGCCCGATCGGAACGTTCAGCCCGGTGTACCGGGAACGCACCATCGAGATGTGCCACGGCGCCGACCCGATCTGCAATCCGGCCGACCCCAACACGTGGGAGAAGAACTGGACCGACCACGCTGCGAAGGCCTACATCGACGCCGGGATGGTCAACGAGGCTGCCGACTTCGCCGCCGCGCGGGTCTAACGACCGGGGCGGTCCACCTCGTCGGCGGTGCGCTTGTCGCGGGCGACCCTGATCCTGGCTTCCAGTTCCTCGTCGGCCGGGTAGTCCACCCCGACGAGGGTCAGACCTCGCGCCGGAGCGGTGCTGAAATCACTCGACCGCCGGGTAGAGGTCAACAGCTCTGCGCACCAACGGGATTGACGTCGGCCCTCTCCCACTGCGAGGAGTGCACCGACCAGCGACCGCACCATCGACCAACAGAACGCGTCGGCGGTGACACGGCAGATGATCGTGTCCCCGTCGCGCGCCACGTCCAAGCGCTGCAGGTCGCGGATGGTCGTGGCCCCCTCGCGATGACGGCAGAACGCCGCGAAGTCGTTGAGTCCCTCGAGTTCTCGCGACGCCGCCCGCATCGCGTCGACGTCCAGGGGGCGGGGCCACGGGGTGACGAACCGCGCGTCGCGTGGCCGCACTCCGAACGGGGCCGTCGACAACCGGTATTCGTAATGTCGCCGCAGTGCGGAGAACCTGGCGTCGAAGCCCGCCGGGGCCCGGACGACGTCGAGAACCCGCACGTCTTCGGGCAGCAACCGGCCAAGGCGCCGCACGAGTGGCTGGAATTCCGGTTCGTCGCGTGGGGTGCGCGGATAGGCAAGCGGAACCGCCTCTGCGGGGACGTCGACGTGGGCGACCTGACCGGTCGCGTGCACACCGGTGTCGGTCCGCCCGGCGGCGCGGGTGAGCACCTCCGTGCGGAAGATCGTCGAGAGCGCCTCGTCGACGGCACCGGCCACCGTGCGCTGATTGGCCTGCGTCGCCCAGCCGGCGAAATCGGTGCCGTCGTAGGCGATGTCGAGCCGCAGGCGGACCTGGGCGAGCGGAGCGACGGGAGATGGAACCTGGGCGAGCGGAGCGACGGGAGATGGACCCTGGGCGGGAGATGAGACGAGCCCGCCATCGGAATCGATGGCGGGCTCGTTCATTGGTCGACTACTTGGCGTCGTCGGCCTTCTCGTCTTCTGCAGCCTCGTCGGCGGCAGCCTCGGTCGAGGCATCCTCAGCCGAGGCGTCCGCGACCGTGGTGTCCTCAGCCGTGGTGTCCTCGGCCTCGTCGGTCGGACCGACGGCGGCTTCGGGCTCGACCGCGGCCTGCGGCGCAGCGGCAGCGGCCACCTTCTGCGAAGCATCCGCACGACGCGCGCGGTTGGCTTCGGACGTCACCGTCTTCTCCTGCACCAACTCGATGACGGCCATCGGGGCGTTGTCGCCCTTGCGTGCCTCCACCTTGATGATGCGGGTGTAGCCACCCTCGCGCTCGGCGAAGTGCGGCCCGATTTCGGCGAACAGCGTGTGCACGACGTCCTTGTCGCGGATCTTCTTCATCACCTCACGCCGGTTGTGCAGCGTGCCCTTCTTGGCATGGGTGATGAGCTTCTCCGCGTAGGGCCGCAGGGCCCGCGCCTTGGGCTCGGTCGTCTTGATGCGACCGTGCTCGAACAACGACGTGGCCAGGTTGGCCAGGAGCGCCTTCTGGTGTGAGGACGACCCGCCGAGGCGAGCACCCTTCGTGGGCTTGGGCATTGCGACTATCTCCTAATGTGGCCGGCCCCCGTATCAGGTAGGGCCGGGACGGTTTGAACTGTGGTTAGAGCTGTTCGGTTTCGGCGTAGTCCTGGGTGTCGTCCAGGTCGTAGCTGGCATCGCTGTTCCAGGTACCGGTGGCGACGTCGTACCCGGCCACCTCGGACGGGTCGAACGTGGCCGGGCTGTCCTTGAGCGACAGACCCAGCTGGTGCAGCTTGATCTTCACCTCGTCGATGGACTTCTGCCCGAAGTTGCGGATGTCCAGCAGATCGGACTCCGTCCGCGAAACGAGCTCGCCGACGGTGTGCACACCCTCGCGCTTGAGGCAGTTGTACGACCGGACGGTGAGTTCCAGGTCGTCGATCGGCAGCGCGAAGCTGGCGATGTGATCCGCCTCGGCCGGTGACGGCCCGATCTCGATGCCCTCGGCTTCGACGTTAAGTTCCCGTGCCAAACCGAACAATTCGACCAGCGTCTTGCCGGCTGAGGCCAGCGCGTCACGCGGGGTAATCGAGTTCTTGGTCTCGACGTCGAGGATCAGCTTGTCGAAGTCGGTGCGCTGCTCGACGCGAGTCGCCTCGACCTTGTAGGTCACCTTGAGCACCGGCGAGTAGATCGAGTCGACCGGGATGCGGCCGATCTCGGCACCCGAGGCCTTGTTCATGACGGCGGGCACGTATCCGCGACCACGCTCGACGACGAGCTCGACCTCGAGCTTGCCCTTGTCGTTCAGGGTCGCGATGTGCATGTCCGGGTTCTGCACCGACACGCCCGCGGGCGGCACGATGTCACCGGCGGTGACGGCACCCGGGCCCTGCTTGCGCAGGTACATGGTGACCGGCTCGTCCTCCTCCGAGGACACGACCAGGCTCTTGAGGTTCAGGATGATGTCGGTGACGTCTTCCTTCACCCCGGGAACGGTGGTGAACTCGTGCAGCACGCCGTCGATGCGGATGCTGGTGACCGCCGCGCCCGGGATGGACGACAGCAGCGTGCGCCGAAGCGAGTTGCCAAGGGTGTAGCCGAATCCGGGCTCCAAGGGCTCGATGACGAACTTGGACCGGTTCTCGGCGAGGCTCTCTTCGGACAGGGTGGGGCGCTGAGAAATCAGCATTTTCTATCTCCTTCTCGACATCCGCTATTTGATGCCGTCTTGGTGACCCGGCCCCACGATGATGTGGGACCGGGGTCCTTCATTACTTCGAGTAGAACTCGACGATCAGCTGCTCGGCCAGCGGCACCTGGATCTGCTCGCGAGTCGGCAACTGGTGCACGAGGATGCGCTGACGCTCGCCGACGACCTGCAGCCACCCCGGGATGGGGCGCTCACCGGCGGTCTGACGCGACAGCTCGAACGGCAGCGTGTTCAGCGACTTCTCGCGAATGTCGATGATGTCGTACTGCGACACCCGGTAGCTGGGGATGTCGACCTTGTTGCCGTTGACGGTGAAGTGACCGTGGCTGACCAGCTGACGGGCCATCCGGCGCGTACGAGCGAGCCCGGCGCGGTAGATGACGTTGTCGAGGCGGCTCTCCAGGATCTGCAGCAGGTTCTCGCCGGTCTTGCCCGAGTGCCGGTTGGCCTCCTCGTAGTAACGGCGGAACTGCTTCTCCATGACGCCGTAGGTGAAGCGGGCCTTCTGCTTCTCCTGCAGCTGCGTGCGGTATTCGCTCTCCTTGATCCGCGCGCGACCGTGCTGGCCGGGCGGGTAGGGACGCTTCTCGAAGGACTGATCTCCACCGACGAGGTCGACGCCGAGACGACGCGACTTGCGGGTGACGGGTCCGGTATAACGAGCCATCTTCTAAATCTCCTCTAGACCCGGCGCCGCTTGGGCGGACGGCAGCCGTTGTGCGGCTGCGGCGTGACGTCGGAAATGGCGCCAACTTCGAGGCCGGCTGCCTGCAGTGAACGGATCGCGGTCTCGCGGCCCGAACCCGGGCCCTTCACGAAGACGTCGACCTTCTTGACACCGTGCTCCTGCGCCTTGCGGGCAGCGTTCTCGGCAGCGAGCTGCGCGGCGAACGGGGTCGACTTGCGCGAACCCTTGAAGCCGACGTGGCCCGACGACGCCCAGGCGATGACGTTGCCCTGCTGGTCGGTGATCGAGACGATCGTGTTGTTGAACGTGCTCTTGATGTGAGCGGCGCCGTGCGGGACGTTCTTCTTTTCCTTGCGGCGGGTCTTCTGACCCTTCTTGGCGGCGGTGCCGCCCTTCTTGGCTTGTGCCATCCGGGGTTACCTGGCCTTCTTCTTGCCGGCGATGGTGCGCTTCGGGCCCTTGCGGGTGCGCGCGTTGGTCTTGGTCCGCTGGCCACGCACCGGAAGGCCGCGGCGATGCCGCAGACCCTGGTAGCAGCCGATCTCGATCTTGCGTCGGATGTCGGCCTGAACCTCACGGCGCAGGTCACCTTCGACCTTGATCTCGGAGTTGCTTTCGATGTAGTCGCGCAACTGCGACACCTGATCGTCGGTCAGGTCCTTGGTACGCAGATTGAAGTCGATGCCGGTGGCCGACAAGATTTCCTGCGAGCGGGTACGGCCGATGCCGTAGATGTAGGTCAGCGCGATCTCCATGCGCTTGTCGCGCGGGAGGTCGACGCCCAGTAGACGTGCCATTAGGCAGTGATTCCTTTTCGTTTCGGAGGTCTGGTCCCAGTCCGTTCCCCGTGTGGGGTCCGGCCTCCGTGCCGGACGTAGCCAAGCGACCCATTCGCTCGGTGGTACTGAGATTTCGTCATTCAGTTGTGTCGTGCAGCAGCACCTGCGGAAGACTCAGCTGTGTCGTCTGGTCTTCGCGCAGGCGCTCAGCCCTGCCGCTGCTTGTGGCGCGGGTCAGAGCAAATCACCATGACCCGCCGGTGGCGACGGATCACCCTGCACTTGTCGCAGATGGGCTTGACGCTCGGGTTCACCTTCACGGCGGTCGATCCTGTCTTGGTTGTTCGGCGACCAGGGCGGGCCCTGCTCGCGGTCTAGTTACTTGTAGCGGTAAACGATGCGGCCCCGGGTCAGGTCGTAGGGCGACAACTCCACCACGACGCGATCCTCGGGCAGAATGCGGATGTAGTGCTGCCGCATCTTGCCGCTGATGTGCGCGAGCACCTTGTGTCCGTTCTCCAGCTCAATGCGGAACATCGCATTGGGCAGGGGCTCGACCACGCGGCCCTCGACTTCGATGGCACCGTCTTTTTTAGCCATGTCCTCCGTAATTCCCTGTCTGGCGCGGCAAGCACCGCCTCCGACTTCAAGACGTGGGCCGGATTCAACTGAAATTCCAGGACAGGGCACGCAAGGAGCCGGCGCGGAAGCCGCACCGTTGTTCGATGGTACCCGCTCGTGTGCGCTGCCCAAAATCGCCGTCACCAGCAACGGCCTCGGGATGGCAAGATCGGTCGGGGGTCGGCGGCGAGCGCCGGCGGGGCCCGCGGCTACGACGGTATACGAGCGCTTGGGGGAACGTGTGACGGCTGCCTACCTCGTGGCATTCATCGTCGGCGGGATAGCTCTGCTCTCGGCACTGCTGCTCGTCGACGTCGGCCACGGCGCCGGCCACGACGGCTTGCCCTTCCTCAGCTTGACCGGACTCTCGGCCGCCCTGCTCGGAGCGGGCGCCGGCGGCCTGATCAGCTCCTGGGCCGGTCTGGGTGGCGTCGGCTCCGGCCTGGTCGCCGCCGGGGCGGCCGTCGCGCTGGTGTTCGCCTGCCAGGGCCTGCTGCTCCCCTATCTACGCCGGCAGGAGTCGAACTCACAGCAGTCCCGGTCGTCCTACATCGGCTTGCTCGGCACGGTCACCCTCGACGTTCCCACGGGCAGCTGGGGCGAGGTGGCGTTCGTCGACGCCGACGGCAACCGCGTGCGGGCCAAGGCGATCACCGAGGAGCCCGAGACCCTGGCGAAGAACACCAGCGTCTACATCGCCGACGTCGACGCCGACTATCTGCACGTCGTCTCAGTTCCCGACCACTAGCCGCGCCCACCCACCCGAACGGAAGGCACCCCAGATGTCCACTCTCCTCATCGTCGCGATCGCGGTCATCGCCGGGCTGCTGCTCCTGGTGGTGCTCCCCCTGATCTACGTGAAGAACTACATCAAGGTCCCGCCCAACGAGGTTGCGGTGTTCACCGGTCGCGGCCACCCCAAGGTGGTCCGCGGCGGGGCCCGTTTCCGCGTGCCCGGCATCGAACGCGTCGACATCATGTCGTTGGAGCCGTTCAACGTCAGCATCAACCTGCAGAACGCCCTGTCCAACAACGGCGTCCCCGTCAACGTCGAAGCCGTCGGTCTGGTGCGCATCGGCTCGGCCGACGAAGCGGTGCAGACCGCCGTGCAGCGCTTCCTCACCTCCGACCTCAGCGAACTGCAACGCCAGATCAACGAGATCCTTGCCGGAAGCCTTCGCGGCATCACCGCGACCATGACCGTCGAGGACCTCAACTCCAACCGCGACACCCTGGCCCGCAGCGTGGTCGAGGAGGCGGGCAGCGACCTGGCTCGCATCGGCATGGAGGTCGACGTCCTCAAGATCGCCGGGATCAGCGACGCCAACGACTACCTCAAGTCCCTCGGCCAGCGACGCATCGCCGAGGTCAAGCGTGACGCCACCGTCGGCACCGCCGAAGCCGAACGAGACGCACAAATCCAGTCGGCGAAGGCCCGGCAGGCCGGGTCGGTCGCGCAAGCCGAGGCCGACACGGCGATCGCGATCGCCAACCAGAAGCGCGACGTCGAACTTGCTCGGTTGCGCGCACAGACCGAGGCCGAGAACGCCCAGGCCGACCAGGCGGGGCCGTTGGCCAACGCCCGCGCCCAGAAGGACGTGGGCATCGCCACAGAGCAGGCAGAGGCGGCACGCATCCAGGCCCGCATCGAGGTGGAGCAGCGCCGTAGCGAGCAGGCCCAGGCCGCCCTGCAGGCAGACGTGATCGCGCCGGCGGAGGCGCAGCGCCAGGCCGACGTCGCCCGCGCCGAGGGGCAGCGCCGTTCGGTGATCCTGGCCGCGGAGGCGCAGGCCGAGTCCGCCGTCCGCGCCGGGCAAGCCCAGGCCGACGCCCGCAAGGCGGCCGCCGACGCACTCCGCGTGGAGAAGCAGGCCGAGGCGGATTCGCTGCAAGCCAAGCTGGTCGCCGAGGCCGCGGGCAAGAAGGAACTGGCGGACGCCTCACGGGTCGAGCAGCTCGCCGAGGCCGCCGGCATCGAGGCCAAGCTGGTCGCCGAGGCGACCGGTAAGAAGGAGATCGCCGCGGCGCTCAACAGCTATACCGCCGAGGCGGCGCGCATGCTGATGCTGCCCGACGTGCTGGCCTCGGTGGTTAGGGCGACCGAGGCGGCCGCGGCACCGCTGGCCGAGATCGACCGGTTGTCGATCATCGGCGGATCGAGTGACGCGCAGGACGCGATGGGCGGTCTGCTGGGCGTCAGCCCGCTGGCCGTGGCCAAGATCGTCGAGGCGCTGAAGACCTCCGGGATCGACGTGGCCGGGATGCTCAACCGCTTCGGTACTGAGGCCGTTACACCCGTGGAGGCTCGGTCGAACTCGCATCCGATTCCGCCGTCGGAGTAACCAGCGCACCTCGAGGTCCGTCAGGGTGATATCGGCTGGACGACCAGCGCATAATTGATCACGATGACCGGACCCACTTCGCAGCCCCGCCATCCCGTGATCCTCACCGTGGACGACGACCCCGCCGTGTCGCGCGCCGTGGCGCGCGACCTCCGCCGCCATTACGGCGAGCGGTACCGCATCGTCCGGGCCGAGAGCGGGCCCGACGCGCTGGCGACCCTCAAGGAACTCAAGCTCCGCGGCGACACCGTTGCGGTGCTCGTCGCCGACTACCGGATGCCGCAGATGAGCGGCATCGAGTTCCTAGAGAAGGCCATGGACCTGTTCCCGCTGGCCAAGCGCGTGCTGCTGACGGCCTACGCGGATACCCACGCCGCCATCGACGCCATCAACGTCGTCGACCTCGACCACTACCTGCTCAAGCCGTGGGACCCGCCGGAGGAGAAGCTCTACCCGGTGATCGACGGGCTGCTCGAGGAGTGGCGCGCCGTCGGCGACCGGGCGATGCCCTACACGAAGGTGATCGGGCACCGCTGGAACCAGCGGTCCTGGGAGGTGCGTCAGTTCCTGGCCCGCAACCAGTTCCCGTTCCGGGCATACATGGCCGACGAACCCAAGGGTGAGCAACTGCTCGACGCCGCCGGCCTCGACGGTCGCGACCTACCCGTCGTGATCACCGAGAAGGGCGAGGCGATCGTCGAGCCGACCGACGGCCAGCTCGCCGAGCTGCTCGGCCTGTCGACCGAACCGTCGCTGCCGATGTACGACCTCGCCGTCATCGGCGGCGGCCCCGCGGGGCTTGCGTCGGCGGTGTACGGCGCCTCCGAGGGGCTCGAGACCGTCCTCATCGAACGCACCACGACCGGCGGGCAGGCCGGCCGGAGCTCGCGCATCGAGAACTACCTCGGGTTTCCGATCGGCGTCTCCGGTGCCGAGCTGACCAACTCTGCCCGGCGCCAGGCCGAACGGTTCGGCGCCGAGGTCATCACCACCCGCGACGTCGTCAAGCTGCACGTCGGCGAGACCGCGCCGACGATCGAGTTCGAGGACGGCAGCACCATCGGCGCCCGGTCCGTCATCCTTGCTACCGGCGTCGAATACCAGGAGCTCAAGGTGGTCGGCTGCTGGAACGACCCGTCGGATCCGGACGGCTGCAACTACGTCGGCCGCGGTGTCTACTACGGCGCTTCGGTGTCCGACGCCGAGGAGTGTCGCGACGAGGACGTCTACATCGTCGGCGGCGCGAACTCGGCGGGTCAGGCCGCGATGTTCATGTCCAAGACCGCCAAGTCGGTGACGTTGCTGGTACGGGGCCCCTCACTGGAGGCGTCGATGTCGCACTACCTGATCGAGCAGATCGAGGCGAACGACAAGATCGCGGTCCGTACCTGCACCGAGGTGGTCGACACCGTCGGTGAGGACGGACACCTGTCCGGGCTGGTCCTGCACAACCGGCAGTCCGGCGAACGGGAGACGGTGCCCTCCGGACGGTTGTGCTGCTTCATCGGGGCGAGCCCGCGCACCGAATGGCTCGACGGCGTTCTCGCCCTCGACGAGCGTGGCTTCGTGCTCGCCGGACCAGACCTCAAGGACGTCTGCGGCTGGAACCGGGAACGTCCGCCGCACCACTTGGAAACAAGTGTGCCCGGTGTGTTCGTTGCAGGAGACGTGCGCTCTGAATCCGCGAAGCGGGTGGCGGCCGCCGTCGGTGAAGGGTCGATGGCCGTGATGCTGGTGCACCGCTACCTGGCCGAAGCGTGAGTGTCGGCACCGCCGGCGAAAGCCTAGAAAGGACCATCCCGATGGGCGAAACCTGCCTGCCCGACGAGCTCCGCACGCTGTTCCTGTTCGAGAAGTTGTCCGACCGCCAGCTCGAGTCGCTGTGCGCGCACGGCCACCTCGCGCGCTTCGAGCCGGGGCCCATCTGCATCGAGGGTGAGGCCGCGACCTGCTTCTACGTCCTCGTCGAAGGCGAGTTGGTGATGTCCAAGCGCTCCGGCGGGGCCGACATCGAGACCAATCGGACGTCGCAGCGCGGCGTGTACTGCGGCGCGTGGAGCGCGTTCGTCGACGGCGTACCCCAGGTCTACGAGTCGTCGGTGAGGGTGACCAAGCCCTCGAAGTTCTTCGTGCTCGACGCGGCGGCCTTCGGTGACTTCGTGCGGGCCGAACTCCCGATGGCGGTGCACCTGCTCGAGGGTCTCAAGGTCGGCGGGTTGCGCCAGCGCCAGATCATCGACCAGCGCGAGAAGCTGTTGGCGCTGGGTCAGCTGTCGGCGGGTCTGACCCATCAGCTGAACAACCCCGCGGCCGCGGCCGCGCGCGCGGTGAGCGACCTTCGCGAGAAGATCGCGGGCATGCGCCACAAGCTGGCGATGCTGGCCGACGGCAAGTTCAGCCCCGAGGGGTTGCGGGTCCTGGTCACCTTCCAGGAGGAGGTAGCCGAGCAGGTCGCCAAGGCCAAGGCGCTCGAGCTCACCGCACTGGAAGCCTCCGATCGGGAGGATGCGATCGGCGACTGGCTCGAAGACCACGGCATCGCGGCGGCGTGGGACTACGCGCCGACGTTCGTCGAGGCAGGGCTGGACATCGACTGGCTCGAGCGCATCTCCGCCTCGGTCGACGAGGTCGACGCCACCGCGTCACTGCAGGGGGCGATCGGCTGGCTGCGGTACACCATCGACACCGAGCTGATGATGAACCAGATCGCCGAGGCCAGCAGCCGCATCTCGGCACTGCTGGCCGGTGCCAAGCAGTACTCGCAGATGGACCGCGCGCCGTATCAGAGCGCCAACGTCCACGAACTGCTGCGCAGCACCATCATGATGTTCGGCGAGAAGCTGGGCAAGGACAAGCCGGTGAAGCTGGTCAAGGAACTCGACAAGACGCTTCCCGAAATACAGTGCTATCCAGGCGATCTCAACCAGGTCTGGACCAACGTCATCGACAACGCGATTCAGGCGATGGGCGGGCACGGCACGCTCACCATCCGGACCTCCGCAGTCGGCGAGGACGCCATCAAGGTGGAGATCTGCGACGACGGCCCTGGCATCCCGCCCGAGGTCGTCGACCGCATCTTCACGCCGTTCTTCACGACCAAGGCCTTTGGCGAGGGCACCGGGCTGGGGTTGGACCTGGCCTGGCGCATCGTCGCCCAGAAGCACCACGGCAACATTCGGGTGGAGTCCAAGCCCGGTGACACCCGCTTCATCATCGTGCTGCCGCTGGTGGCGCCGAAGCCCGAGGAATCACCTGCCGACGTCGCGGACTAGAGCAAGGGTTCGGCTCGGGCGGATCGTGACGGAATAGCCGCCTCGTCCAGAGGGGTTGACCCGGGAATGGCGAAACCACAGCTCGGGAAGTTCGGCGTCTTCGGTCACTACTCGCAGTGGCAGCAGCTGCCGCCCGACCAGCTTCGCGAGATCGAAGCGCTCGGGTACGGCGCGCTGTGGGCCGGTGGATCGCCGCCCGCGGACCTCGAATGGGTCGAACCAATCCTGGGTGAGACCGAGCGGCTGACGCTGGCCACCGGCATCGTGAACATTTGGACCGCCGCGGCAGGTCCCGTCGCCGAATCGTTCCATCGCATCGACGCGGCCTACCCCGACCGCTTCCTGCTCGGCATCGGCGTCGGCCACCCCGAGGCCCAAGCCGAATACAAGAAGCCGTACGACGCCCTCACCGAGTACCTCGACGAGCTCGACCGCCTCGGCGTGCCGAAGGATCGGCGCGTGGTGGCCGCCCTCGGGCCCCAGGTGCTCAAGCTGTCGGCACGCCGCAGCGCCGGCGCCCACCCGTACCTCACCACCCCTGAACACACCAGGCAGGCACGGGAATTGGTTGGCCCGGAGACGTTCATCGCCCCCGAGCACAAGGCCGTCTTGACCACCGACGCCGAGCAGGCCCGCGCCGTGGGCCGCCAAGCCCTCGAGATCTACCTGAACCTGGCGAACTACCTCAACAACTGGAAGCGGCTTGGTTTCACCGACGCCGACGTCGCGAAGCCCGGCAGCGACGCGCTGGTGGACTCCGTCGTCGCCCACGGCACGACGGACGCCGTCGCCGCGCGACTGGCCGAGCATCTCGCGGCGGGTGCCGACCATGTTCCGGTTCAGGTGTTGACGGGTACTGACAAGCTGGTGCCCGCGCTCACCGAGTTGGCTGGACCGCTCGGGCTGCAGTGACCAACCCACTGGAAAGGGACAGTTCCACGCATGACTGACGTCGCCGATCTCAAGCCCAACCTCGGACGCTTCGGCGTCTGGACCGCCGGGCCCGTCACCCCCGAACAGGCCAAGGAGATCGAGAGGCTGGGGTACGGCGCAGTCTGGGTCGGCGGCTCCCCCGCCGCCGATCTCGCGTTCGTCGAACCCCTCCTGGAGGCCACCACCACGCTGCAGATCGCGACCGGCATCGTCAACGTGTGGTCGGCGCCTGCCGCCGAGGTCGCCGCGTCCTATCACCGCATCGAGGCGGCGTATCCGGGTCGCTTCCTGCTGGGTGTCGGCATCGGACATCCGGAGCACACCGACGAGTACCGCAAGCCCTATGACGTCCTCGTCGAGTACCTCGACGCACTCGACGTGGCGAACGTCCCGACCAGCCGTCGCGTCCTGGCGGCGCTGGGCCCGAAGGTGCTCAAGCTCTCCGCGCAGCGCAGTGCGGGCGCCCACCCCTACCTGACGACGCCCGAGCACACGGCTCAGGCGCACAACCTGGTCGGCAACGCGGTGTTCCTCGCACCCGAGCACAAGGTCGTCTTGGCCAGGGATGCCGCCAAGGCCCGCGAGATCGGCGGGCAGACCGTCGAGTTCTACCTGGACCTGAGCAACTACGTGAACAACTGGAAGCGTCTGGGCTTCACCGATGCCGACGTGCAGAAGCCCGGTAGCGACAAGCTGATCGACGCCGTGGTCGCACACGGCACGCCCGACGACATCGCTCAGCGCCTGCAGGAGCACCTCGACGCGGGCGCCGACCACGTGTGCATTCAAGTCCTCGGCGGCCAGGACGCGCTGATTCCGACCTTGACCGAATTGGCCGGTCCGCTGGGGCTTTCGACCGACTGACGGACCGGGTGGACCAGCTAGGGTTCATCACCATGCGTCTGCTGGTCACGGGTGGTGCCGGTTTCATCGGTGCGAACTTCGTGCACGCCACGGTGCGCGATCATCCCGAGGCTCGCGTGACCGTGCTCGACGCACTGACCTACGCGGGTAGCCGGGAGTCCTTGGCGCCGGTCGTCGACGCCGTGCATCTGGTGCACGGCGACATCGGCGACGCCGAGCTGGTCGGGAAGTTGGTCGCCGAGTCCGACGCGGTCGTGCACTTTGCCGCCGAGACGCACGTCGACAACTCGCTGACCGACCCGGAGGCGTTCCTGCGCACCAACGTCGTCGGCACGTTCACCATCCTGGAAGCGGTTCGCAGGCACGGCATCCGGCTGCACCACGTATCCACCGACGAGGTGTACGGCGATCTGCCGCTGGGCGAGCCCGTTCGGTTCACCGAGGCCACGCCGTACAACCCGTCGAGCCCGTACTCGTCGACGAAGGCGGCCTCGGACATGCTGGTGCGCTCGTGGGTGCGCTCCTACGGCGTGCGGGCGACGATCTCCAACTGCTCCAACAACTACGGGCCGTATCAGCACGTGGAGAAATTCATCCCACGTCAGATCACCAACGTGCTGACCGGGCGACGCCCCAAGTTGTACGGCGAGGGTGCCAACGTCAGGGACTGGATTCACGTCGCCGACCACAACCGCGCGGTGTGGCGCATCCTCTCCGACGGCGAACCGGGCCGGACGTATTTGATCGGCGCCGACGGGGAGCGTGACAATCTGACGGTGATGCGCACGCTGCTGCGTCTGATGGGCCGCGATCCCGACGACTTCGACCACGTCGCCGATCGCGCCGGGCACGACCTGCGGTATGCGATCGACCCGTCGGCGCTGCGCGACGAGTTGGGCTGGGCGCCACTGCACGACGACTTCGAGTCGGGGCTCGCGGCGACGATTCAGTGGTACCGCGACAACGACTCGTGGTGGCGCCCACTCAAGGACGCGTCGGAGGCGACGTACGAGGAGCGCAACCAGTGACGTTCCGGGAGCTGTCGATCCCGGGCGCCTGGGAGATCACCCCGACGGTGCGCCCCGACGCCCGTGGCCGGTTCTTCGAGTGGTTCAGCGACGCCGAATTCACCGCCATGACGGGGCACGCCCTCGACCTGCGGCAGGCCAACGTGTCGGTGTCGGCCGCGGGCGTGCTGCGCGGTCTGCACTTCGCCCAGCTGCCGCCGAGTCAGGCCAAGTACGTCACGTGCGTGCGGGGTGCGGTGTTCGACGTCGTCGTCGACGTTCGGGTGGGGTCGGCGACCTTCGGCCGGTGGGATTCGGTGCTGCTGGACGACCGCGATCATCGCAGCGTCTACCTGTCGGAGGGCTTGGCGCACGGTTTCCTCGCGCTGGAAGACGATTCGACGGTCAGCTACCTGTGCTCGGCGGGCTACTCCCCCGAGCGCGAACACACCATCTGCCCCACCGACCCGGCCGTCGGCGTGGACTGGCCGCTGGTCGACGGCGTGGCGCCCACCCTCTCGGAGCGTGACGCCGCGGCACCGACGTTGGCCGACGTTCTGGCTGCGGGCCTGCTGCCCACGTGGGACGAGGCGCAAGCCTTCGTGTCGGGTCTGCGCTCGCGTTCCTAGCCCTTTTGCCCGCGTCGAGTGTGCGCACAGATCGCATTCTGTCGCCAGAACGCGATCTCTCAGCGCACGCGACTCCGGCGACCCTTGCGGATGCCCATCCCCATTACTAGGATCTCCTAGTAATCGATTTTCCGTCGGAGGGCAAGGCCATGACCACACAGATTTCGCACTTCGTCGACGGCCGCCGGGTCGACGGCCACTCCGGCCGCACCGCCGACGTGCTCAACCCCAGCACCGGCGAGGTTCAGGCGCAGGTCCCGATGGCCTCGGCCGACGAAGTCGACGCCGCCGTCCAGGTCGCCGTGGCCGCCCAGCGGGAGTGGGCCGCCTGGAACCCACAGCGCCGCGCCCGGGTGATGATGAAGTTCGTCGAGCTGGTCAACGCCAACGCCGACGAACTGGCCGAACTGCTGTCCTTGGAGCACGGCAAGACCGTCGCCGACTCGCGCGGTGACATTCAGCGCGGTGTCGAGGTCATCGAGTTCGCCATCGGCATCCCGCACCTTCTCAAGGGCGAGTACACCGAGGGCGCCGGCGGCGGCATCGACGTCTACTCGTTGCGTCAGCCCCTCGGCGTGGTCGCCGGGATCACGCCGTTCAACTTCCCCGCGATGATCCCGTTGTGGAAGGCCGGTCCGGCGCTGGCCTGTGGCAACGCCTTCATCCTCAAGCCGAGCGAGCGTGATCCGTCGGTGCCGGTGCGCCTGGCCGAGCTGTTCATCGAAGCCGGCCTGCCCGCGGGCGTCTTCCAGGTGGTGCACGGCGACAAGGAGGCCGTCGACGCGATCCTGCACCACCCGGACATTCAGGCCGTCGGCTTCGTCGGCAGCTCCGACATCGCGCAGTACATCTACTCGACCGCCGCGGCCAACGGCAAGCGCGCGCAGTGCTTCGGCGGCGCGAAGAACCACATGATCGTCATGCCCGACGCGGATCTGGACCAAGCCGTCGACGCGCTGATTGGGGCGGGTTACGGCAGCGCGGGCGAACGCTGCATGGCGATCAGCGTCGCGGTGCCCGTCGGCGAAGAGACGGCGAACCGGCTGCGCGCCAGGCTCGTCGAGCGCGTCAACCAACTGCGGGTCGGTCACAGCCTCGACCCGAAGGCCGACTACGGCCCATTGGTCACCGCCGCCGCGCTGGCCCGG
This sequence comes from Mycobacterium yunnanensis, assembly GCF_025823185.1. GTDB lineage: Bacteria > Actinomycetota > Actinomycetes > Mycobacteriales > Mycobacteriaceae > Mycobacterium > Mycobacterium yunnanensis. The sequence goes on along the minus strand of NZ_JACKVK010000008.1, from coordinate 839,050 downwards.
GTGAAGGATTACATCACCCAGGGCGTCGACGCCGGTGCCGAGATCGTCGTCGACGGCCGGGAGCGTGCCAGCGACGACCTCACCTTTGGCGACGCCAGCCTGGAGGGCGGCTACTTCATCGGGCCGACGTTGTTCGACCACGTGACGCCCGACATGTCGATCTACACCGACGAGATCTTCGGACCGGTGCTCTGCATCGTGCGCGCCGAGACCTACGAGGAGGCCCTGGCGCTGCCCTCGGAGCACGAGTACGGCAACGGCGTCGCGATCTTCACCCGCGACGGCGACACCGCCCGCGACTTCGTCTCCCGCGTGCAGGTCGGGATGGTCGGCGTCAACGTGCCGATCCCGGTTCCGGTGGCCTACCACACCTTTGGCGGGTGGAAGCGCTCCGGGTTCGGCGACCTCAACCAGCACGGCCCGGCCTCGATCGTCTTCTACACCAAGGTCAAGACCGTCACGCAGCGGTGGCCCTCCGGCATCAAGGATGGCGCCGAGTTCTCCATCCCGACGATGAAGTAGCGCCGCTCGATGGACTACTTCGGTCTCGACGACGACGAACGCGTCATCACCGAGGCGGCCGCGGAATTCGCCGCGAAACGCCTTGCGCCCCATGCCCTCGCCTGGGACGAGGAGAAGCACTTCCCGGTCGACGTCATGCGTGACGCCGCCGAGATGGGCATGGCGGCGGTGTACTGCTCCGAGGACGTCGGCGGCAGCGGGCTGCGCCGAATCGACGGGGTGCGCATCTTCGAGCAGCTCGCGTCGGCCGACCCGACGATCGCCGCCTTCATGTCCATTCACAACATGTGCACGTGGATGGTCGACACCTACGGCACGGCCGAACAACGCAAGTCGCTGGTGCCGCGACTGGCGTCGATGGAGTTGGTCGCCAGCTACTGCCTCACCGAACCCGGTGCGGGATCGGACGCAGCGGCGTTGCGCACCAAGGCAATTCGCGACGGTGACCACTACGTGCTCGACGGGGTCAAGCAGTTCATCTCCGGCGCCGGCGTGTCCGACGTCTACGTCGTGATGGCCCGCACTGGCGGCGAAGGGCCCCGCGGCATCTCGGCGTTCGTGGTCGACAAGGACACCCCTGGCGTCAGCTTTGGTGCCGACGAGGTCAAGATGGGGTGGAACGCCCAGCCCACCGCACAGGTGATATTCGAAGGCGCGCGGGTTCCGGCCACGGCGATGCTCGGCGGCGCCGACGGCGAGGGCACCGGTTTCGGCATCGCGATGAACGGGCTGAACGGCGGCCGCATCAACATCGCCGCCTGCTCGCTCGGCGGCGCACGGACGGCGTACGACAAGGCCATCGCCTACCTGTCCAGCCGCGAGGCATTCGGAATGACCCTGCTCGACGAACCCACGATCCGGTTCACCGTGGCCGACATGGCCACCAAACTGGAGACGTCGCGAAACCTGTTGTGGCGGGCGGCATCCGCGCTGGACGCCGACCACCCGGACAAAGTGGAGCTGTGCGCCATGGCCAAGCTCTACGTCACCGACACCTGCTTCGAGGTGGCCGACCAAGCGTTGCAGTTGCACGGCGGGTACGGATACCTGCGGGAGTACGGCGTCGAGAAGATCGTCCGCGATCTGCGGGTGCACCGGATACTCGAGGGAACCAACGAGATCATGCGTGTGGTGATCGGCAGGGCCGAAGCTGCCAGTCGCCGCGCGTCGTGACCACCAACGGCGACGGGAGACACACGATGGCGACGATCGCGTTCTTGGGACTGGGCAACATGGGTGGCCCCATGGCAGCCAACCTGGTGGCCGCGGGGCACGTCGTCCGCGGCTTCGACCTCGTCGACGCACTGCGTGACGCCGCAGAGGCCTCGGGCGTCACCGTCGTCACGAGCGGCGCAGAGGCGGTCGACGGAGCGGACGTGGTGATCACCTCGCTGCCCAACGGCGCGATCGTCAGGGCTTGCTACGACGACGTGCTCTCGGCCGCCAAGCCCGGCACGCTGTTCGTCGACACGTCGACCATCTCCGTGGACGACGCACGCGCTCTGAACGCCCTGGCCGTGGCGCACGGACACGATCACGTCGACGCGCCCGTCTCCGGCGGGGTCAAGGGTGCGACGGCGGGCACGCTGGCGTTCATGGTCGGCGGCACCGACGCCGCCGTCGAACGCGCCAGGCCCGTCCTGGAACCCATGGCGGGCAAGATCATTCACTGCGGCGGCTCCGGGAACGGCCAGGCCGCCAAGGTGTGCAACAACATGGTGCTGGCCGTGCAGCAGATCGCCGTCGGCGAGGCCTTCGTCCTGGCCGAGAAGCTCGGCCTGTCGGCCCAGTCGCTGTTCGACGTGGTCACCGGGGCGACGGGCAACTGCTGGTCGGTGCACACCAATTGCCCCGTGCCGGGACCGGTTCCGACGTCACCGGCCAACCACGACTTCAAGCCGGGGTTCGCGACCGCGCTGATGAACAAGGACCTGGGGCTGGCGATGGCCGCCGTCGCGTCGACGGGGTCCGCGGCGCCGCTGGGCACGCACGCCGCGCAGATCTACTCGGAGTTCACCGAAGCCAACGCCGACAAGGACTTCAGCGCCGTCATCGAGCTGCTACGCGGCAGCTGACCGACCTCCGCGTACCCACGAGGCGGCGTGCAGGCGCTGACAGTCGGTGATCGTCAGCCCGTCGAAGTCCGCGCGGGCGCCGACGGCCTCGGGGTCGACGAGCACACCGACCGCACCGGCGGCGGCCGCCGCGCGCAGCCCGGCCGGCGATCCGGTGAACACCAGCGCGTCGTGCGGCGGGGCGCCGATCTCGGCGAGAGCCGCCCGCAACCCCGCACCGTGCGACGCGGCGACGGGTAGGTCGTCGGCAGTCACGATCGTCTGGATCAGGCCGTCGCCGACCAGTTGGCGCACCAGTGGGTCGACCCACCGTCGACGGCCCGTGCTGACCACCCCGACGGCGACGCCCGCGGTGAACGCGTCGGTGACCAGGTCGACGAGACCTCGCCGGGCGTCGATGTTGGCGGCCAGGATGACGTCGTCGAGCAGTCGGGCCTTGGTCGCACAGATCCGTTCGACGAGCAGTCGGAGCAGCACGTCGCACTCGGTGGAGATGCCCCGGGCCCGCAGCTCTGCGGCGACGCGCTGCCGTTCGTCGGGCAGCGCGAGCAGCTTGCGGTAGCGAGCCGCCGACCAGGTCAGGCTCAATCCGTGGGCGGCGAAGGCCGCGTTGAACGCCAGCCGGTGGCCTCCGCACTCGACCTCGGCGAGCGAGTCGAGGTCGAAGATCACCGCGCGCACCGGGTGCGCGCCCGACTCGCCCGGACGGGACGAATCCCACCAGAACCGGCCTGCCCGCCACGCGCCCTGCACCGTCTGCACCATGCCACCCAGGGTGGCGCACGTCACACGTCGGGCACCTCCCCCATCCGGGGGATTGAACGGGTCAACATGGGCTGCCTGCCACCGGAGCGGCCCTATGCTTCCTGCCATGCCGCCCGCCGCACGCCCCCCGGTGCGGCTCGTCCTCGTCGACGACCACGAAATGGTCATCGAGGGACTCAAGGCCATGCTGACCGCGTACGTCGACCGCGTAGAGGTCGTCGGCCAGGCCGTCGGCGCCGAACGGGCGATGGCGGTGGTGGCCGAACTCGACCCCGACATCGTGCTGTGCGACGTGCGGATGCAGGGCTCCAGCGGCCTCGACCTGTGCGCCGCCATCAAGGAGCGCGAACCGCACCGCAAGGTGGTCATGCTGTCGGTCTACGACGACGAGCAATACCTCTTCCAGGCGCTCCGGGTCGGAGCGTCGGGTTATCTGTTGAAGAGCATCGGCAGCGACGAGCTGGTCCGCCAGCTCGAGTTCGCCCACACCGGCGAGACCGCCATCGATCCGGGCATGGCGGCACGAGCCGTCGACACGGCCGCCCGGCTGCAACGCGACGAGTTCTGGCCGGGAGCCCGGCAGGGGTTGACCCAACGGGAGAGCGAAATCCTGTCCTACGTCGTCAACGGCCTGTCCAACCGCGGCATCGCGACGAAGCTGGTGATCGGCGAGGAGACCGTGAAGACCCACTTGCGCGCCATCTACCGCAAGCTCGACGTCGCCGATCGCACCGGCGCGGTCGCCACGGCGTTGCGCGAGGGGATCTACCGGTGAGGCCGGGGCGACCGTCGGCCCGGCGCGGCACGAACGCCGTCCACGACCTGGTCGACGCCGACCGCGAGCTGGCCCTGCTGCGTGAACTGATCCAAGCCGCGTCCAGCGGCCCTGGCGTGGAGCCGTTGGCCGAGGCCGCCGCGCGAATGATCACCGCCGCGACGGGCACCGACGTGTGCTTCGTCCACGTGCTCGACGACGCCGAACGGTCCCTGACCCTGACGGGAGCCACCCCGCCCTTCGACGCCGAGGTCGGCAAGATCCGGCTGCCGTTGGGTCACGGCGTCTCGGGGTGGGTGGCCAGCCACCGCGAGCCGGTGGTGATCGTCGACGACAAGGAGTCCGATCCCCGGTATCTCCCGTTCGAATCGTTGCGCGGCTCGGACTTCACCTCGATGGTGTCGGTGCCGATGGAGACCGATCCCGGCGGTCTGGTGGGCGTGTTGAACGTGCACACCGTCACCCGGCGCGACTTCACCGCGCGCGACGTCGAGACGCTCACCGTGATCGGCCGGCTGATCGCCGGTGCGATGCACCAGGCGCGGCTGCACCGGCGACTCGTCGCCCGCGAACGCGCGCACGAGAACTTCGTCGAGCAGGTCATCGAAGCCCAGGAGATGGAGCGCCGCCGCCTCGCCGGTGACATCCACGACGGCATCTCCCAGCGCCTGGTGACGCTGTCCTACCGGTTGGATGCGGCGACGCAGGCGGTGGGCGTGAACGCTGCCGCGGCCGCCGAGCAGCTGGGCATGGCACGCGAGCTGGTGGATCTGACGCTGCAGGAGGCGCGCGCGGCGATCGGCGGGTTGCGGCCGCCCGTGCTCGACGACCTGGGCCTCGCCGGCGGGCTCGCCAGCTTGGCGCGGTCCATCCCGCAGGTGGAGATCGGTGTCGACCTGGCCGACACCCGGCTGCCCGACCACGTCGAGATCGCGATCTACCGAATCGCCCAGGAGTGTCTGCAGAACGTGGTCAAGCACGCCCACGCCGCCCACGCCAGCCTGACCTTCTCGGTCAGTGACGACGTCGCGCGCCTGGAGATCGTCGACGACGGCCGTGGTTTCGACACCTTCGAGAACCCGCTGGGCGGTGACGAGATGGGCGGCTACGGGTTGTTGTCGATGGCCGAGCGCGCCGAGATCGTCGGCGGCCGGTTGCACATCCGGTCGCGGCCCGGCGCCGGTACGGCGGTCACCGCGACCATTCCACTCCCGCCCGCGACCGCGCGGGAGGGCTAGAAGTCCCCGGCCTTGCGGCGCAGCGTCTGGATGGCCGAGGCCAGCGCGGCCGATTCCTCGTCGGACATCCCGATGTCGGCGAACACCTCGTCGTTGAGGGTCCTCGTGGCGTCCTCGACCGTGGAGCGGCCCAAATCGGTGAGCCGGACCAGGGTGGTGCGCCCGTCGGTGGGGTGGGGCGTGCGCTCGACGAGGCCGTCGCCCTCCAACCGCCGGATCGCGTGCGTGACGCTGGTGACGTGGACCTGAAGCCGGTCCGACGCCTTGGTGATGGGCAGCGCGCCGCTGCTGCTGAACGCTAGCAGCCGGAGCAGTTCATAGCGCGAGAAGCTCAGGTCGTAGGGGCGCAGCGCCGCCTCGACGCGGGCCAGCAGGATCTGATGGGCTCGCATCACCGAGGTGACGGCGACCATCCCGTCGGCGACGGCACCCCAGCCCGCGTGCTCCCAGTTCGCGCGGGCCAGCGCAATGGGGTCACGCTGCGTCGGCGGCTCCGTCGGCTGTGAGGACACGCCCCTTCATACCGCACCGACGCCGGGATCTGCTCACGTCCGGCGCTCGAGCAACACCTGACCGGTGTCGACGGAGACCACCTGCACTGACGCGATCTGGTCCTTGGGCATCGGGGTGTTGCCGCTGGGCAGCGCGGTGGCGCCGGACAGACCGAGCCAGGTGGCGACCTGGGTGCGGCTGCCGTCACGACCGACGACGACCATGCCCAGGTTGCTCGGCTTGGTGTCCGGGCTGCCGGACCACTCGCCGTAGAAGCAGGCCATGTCGATGCGGGTGCCCCAGGCGAAGCCCGTCAGCCCGACGGTCGCGGCGTAGGACGTCGGCGCCAGCTTGGTCATCTGCTGCTGGGCGACGGGTTCCTCGGTGTCACTGCTGCGGAGCCCCATCAGATCGGGTCGGACGACGACGACGAGCCCGACGGCGATCAGGGCGGCCGCGACGGCGACCGACGTCGTCGTCAACCATCTGGACCGGCGCCTGCGCCACCGCACCTTGTCGAGCACCGACGCCCGCACCTCCTCGCGCAGCGGCGGCGGCTCGGGTTGATCGCCGTCGAGGCCGCGGACCTCGTCCTCGTCGAGGAGACCGAGCAGGGCGGGCATCCCGCTGAGTTCGGCGACGGCGTCGCGGCATCGGTCACACCGTTGAAGATGAGTCTCGAATTCGCGTCGCTCGGCGCTGGACAGCGCACCAAGCACGTAGGCGGCGTCCCACGTCGAGTAGGAGTCCCCGTCGGCCGAGTCGGGACCGTGGCATCCCGTGCAGTCGATCATCGTGTCACCCCCATCTCTTGCAAGTTGAGCCGCAGCGCTCGCATCGCATAATGCAGCCGGGACTTGACGGTGCCCTCGGCGATGTCCAAGTCGGCGGCGGTCTGCGCCACGCTCCAGCCCTGGTAGTACGCCCGCTGGATCACGGCGCGGTGGTCGTCGGAGAGTTGGCTCAGCGCGGTGCCCAGAAGCAGCTTGTCCAGTGCCGTGTCGACCTCGTCGGGCCCGGCGCGGTCGGCGACGGCCTCCACGTCGGGTGTACCCGCCTCGTGGCGAAATCTCGCGCTGCGGCGTTCGTCGATGACGAGATTGCGCGCGACGGTGAAGAGCCAGGCCCTTGCCGAGCGTTCGGCGTCGTCGGTTACTTCTGGGTGCCGCCACGCGCGCAGCAGTGTTTCCTGGACGACGTCCTCGGCGCGCGCCTGGTCACCGGTCAGGCGCAGGGCATACCGCCACAGCGCAGCGGCGTGCTCGTCGTACAGCACCCGCATCATCGCGGCCTCCGGATCGTCCACGAGCACCTCCACTACTTACACGTAGCGGACGTCCGTCCGGTTCAGAGCGTGAGGATCCGTGGCCCGTCGTCGGTGGCGGCGACCGTGTGTTCCCAGTGTGCGGCGCGGGTGCCGTCGGCGGTGATCACGGTCCACTCGTCCTCCAGCACGACGGTCTTCGTGGTGCCGAGGGTCAGCATCGGTTCGATGGCGAGCACCGAGCCGGCGACGAGGTGGGGACCGCGTCCGGGTGAGCCCTCGTTGGGCAGGAACGGGTCCATGTGCATGCTCCGGCCGATGGCGTGCCCGCCGTAGCCCTCGACGATCCCGTAGGTGCGGTCGTGGCGCGCCTCGGCGGCGTGCGTCCCCACCTCGATGGCGTGGGAGACGTCGGTGAGGCGGTTGCCGGGCACCATGGCGGCGATGCCGGCCTCCATGGCCGAGCGGGTCGCCTCCGAGAGTGCCTCGTCGGCCGGGATGAGGGGGCCCACGCCGAAGGTGACCGCGGAATCGCCGTGCCAGTCGTCGAGGATCGCGCCGCAGTCGATGGACACCAGATCGCCGGCGGCCAGCAGCTCATCGGCCGACGGGATGCCGTGCACGACGCGGTCGTTGACCGACGAGCAGATGCTGCCGGGAAAGCCGTGGTACCCCAGGAACGACGGGATGCCGCCACCGTCGCCGATGACCGCCTCGGCGATGGCGTCCAGTTCGAGGGTGGAGACGCCCGGTTGGGCGGCCTGGCGCACGGCGCGTAGTGCGGCGGCGACCAGCGCCCCGGCCGCGGCCATCGAGTCGAGTTCACCGGCGGTGCGGTGCGGCACGACCTTGCGGCCGCGCAGGCCGGGCAATCCGATCATGGGGCTACTTGCCGAGGGCGCGCAGAGCGCGGGCGAACACCTCGTCGGGATCGCCGACGGCGTCGACGGTCTTGAGCTCGTCGGCGTAGTAGTCGAGCAGTGGCGCCGTCTCGGCCCGGTAGACGTTCATCCGGTTGAGGATGACCTCTTCGGTGTCGTCGGCACGTCCCCGGCTCTTGAGCCGCTTGAGCAGTTCGTCCTCGGAGACCCGGAACTCCAGGACCGCGTCGAGCTGCAGGTCACGCTTGGCCAGCATTTCGCGCAGCGCCTCGGCCTGCTCGACCGACCGGGGAAACCCGTCGAGGATGAAGCCGTCGGCCACGTCCTCGTCGTCGAGTCGGTCGTCGACCAGCGCGTTGGTGAGGGTGGCGGGGACCAGATCGCCGGCGTCGAGGTACTTCTTGGCCTCCACGCCCAGCTCGGTGCCGGTGGTGATGTTGTGCCGGAAGAGGTCGCCGGTGGAGACCTGCGGGATGCCGAGCTTGTCGACCAGCTTCTCGGCTTGCGTGCCCTTGCCTGCGCCGGGGGGTCCAAGCAACACGATTCTCACTTGAGGAACCCTTCGTAGTTGCGCTGCATCAGCTGGCTCTCGATCTGCTTGACGGTGTCCAGACCGACACCGATCATGATCAGAACCGCAGTGCCACCGAAGGGCAGGTTCTGCACGCTACCGGTGTTGCCGATCTCCAAGAACAAGTTGGGCAGAACGGCGATCACACCGAGATAGATCGAGCCGGGCAGGGTGATTCGGCTCAGAACGTATCGCAAGTAGTCGGCCGTCGGTTTGCCAGGTCGGATGCCGGGGATGAAGCCACCGAACTTCTTCATCTCGTCGGCGCGCTCGTCGGGGTTGAACGTGATCGACACGTAGAAGTACGTGAAGAACACGATCAGACCGAAGTAGATGCCGATGTAGACGGGGCTCGCGGGATTGCTCAGGTAGTCCGCGACGAACTTGTCCCACCAGCCGGTGCCGGGGTTCGAACTGCCGCTCTGGACGAGCTGCGTGATCAGGTGCGGGATGTAGATCAGCGACGAGGCGAAGATGACCGGGATGACGCCGGCCTGGTTGACCTTCAGCGGCAGGTACGTCGACGTGCCGCCGTACATCCGCCGCCCGACCATGCGCTTGGCGTACTGGACGGGGATGCGTCGCTGACCCTGTTCGACGAAGACGACGCCCACGATGATGATCAGGGCGGCGATGCAGACCATCGTGAACACGGTCGGTCCGCGACCGTCGAGGATCATCTTGCCCTCCGACGGGATGCGGGCGGCGATGCCCGCGAAGATCAGCAGCGACATGCCGTTGCCGATGCCACGCTCGGTGACCAGCTCGCCCATCCACATGACCAGCGAGGCGCCCGCGGTCAGCACCAGCACGATGACGACGAGGGTGAAGATCGACGAGTTGGAGATGATGTCGAGGCTGCAGCCCTGCAGCAGGCCGCCGTTGGCCGCCAGCGCGACGATCGAGGTGCCCTGCAGCAGCGCCAAGGCCACCGCGAGGTACCGCGTGTACTGCGTCATCTTGGCCTGGCCGGACTGGCCTTCCTTGCGCAGCTGTTCGAACCGCGGAATCACCACGGTGAGCAGCTGCACGATGATGCTGGCGGTGATGTAGGGCATCACGCCGACGGCGAAGACCGACAGCTGAAGCAACGCGCCGCCCGAGAACAGGTTGATCAGCGAGTAGATCTGCGCCGAGTCACCACCCTGAACCTGCTCGATGCACTTCTGCACGTTGGGGTAGTTGACGCCGGGAGACGGCAGCGTGGCGCCGACCCGGTAGAGGATGACGATGCCGAGGGTGAAGAGAATCTTCCGTCGGAGGTCGGCCGTCCGCAGTGACGAGATGAAAGCCGAAAGCACTCTTCCTCCTGCGCAGCCGGACTTCCGTCGCGGCGTGCCGATGGGGCTGGTCCAACCAGCACGTTATGGGTAAGTCCCGAGCGATCCGTCAGGCCGACGCGCAGGCATGCCTGCAGCCAGCGCAATCGCGCGTTGGAACAGTCTACGAGGGTAACAGTTGCCGTCGGTCGGACCCTCATCCGATCGACGTGGCCGCAGCCCGGTGGGCGTATCAGCTTCGAAGCGTACAGTCGGCTCCGGCTCATTACATCAGCTAACTAATCGTTGGAGCACCGATGTCAGATAGCTTGCGTCACGACGGAGACGAATGGGACCTCGCGTCGAGCGTGGGGGCCACGGCCACCATGGTCGCGGCCGCGCGTGCCATCGCCTCGAAGGAATCCGACCCCATCATCGACGACCCCTACGCCGATCCCCTGGTTCGTGCGGTCGGCGTCGACTTCTTCGTCAAACTGGTCGACGGCACCCTTCCACTCGACGACGAGGAAGCCGACGCGGGCAAGATGCTGGCCGACGTGATGGCGGTCCGGACGCGCTTCTTCGACGACTTCTTCCTCGACGCGGGCCGGGCAGGCATACGGCAGGCCGTGATCCTGGCCTCGGGCCTGGACTCGAGGGCCTACCGGCTGCCGTGGCCGACGGGCACGTCGGTGTTCGAGATCGACCAACCCGCGGTGCTCGGCGCGAAGTCCGCGGCGCTGGCCGATCTGGGCGCCACCCCCACCGCCGAGCGGCACGCCGTCGCCGTCGACCTTCGCGACGACTGGCCGGCGGCGCTCGTGGCCGCCGGATTCGACGCCGGGGTGCCGACGGCCTGGAGCGCGGAGGGTCTCCTGGTCTATCTGCCGCCGGAGGCCCAGGACCGCCTCTTCGACGACATCACCGCCGTGTCGGCGCCGGGCAGTCGTCTGGCCACCGAGTACCACCCCGACGGCGGCGCGGCACTGGGCGGCCGTGCGACCGGCCTCGCCGACAAGTGGCGCGCGCACGGCTTCGACGTCGACGTGGCCTCCCTGGCCTACGGCGGCGAGCGCACGCCCGTCGCCGACTACCTCACCGGCAAGGGGTGGCACGTGTCGGCTCGTCCCCGGCCCGACGTCTTCGCCGACTACGGCCGGCAGTTCCCCGACTCCGAGGCCCTCGAAGCCCTGCGCAATTCCCTGTCGGTCATCGCCACCTTCGAAGGAGAACGTTCATGACACGCACTGCCGACGACAGCTGGGACCTGGCCTCCAGCGTCGGCGCCACCGCCACGGCGGTCGCCGCGATGCGAGCCATCGCATCCCAAGGTCCCGACCCCCTCTTGGACGACCCGTGGGCCGAGCCGCTCGTGCGGGCCGTCGGGATGGACGCCTTCGTCAAGGTCGTCGACGGCGAGTCCTTCGGCGCCGACGACGACCCGCTGCTGGGCCGGCGGGCCATCACCGAGCAGATCGCCGTCCGCACCCGGTTCTTCGACGATTTCTTCACCGCGGCCACCGCGGCCGGCATCCGCCAGGCGGTCATCCTGGCCTCGGGTCTGGACACCCGCGCCTACCGACTGGCGTGGCCCGACGGCACCGTGGTCTACGAGATCGACCAGCCTGAGGTGGTCGCGTTCAAGACCCAAACCCTCGCCGATCTGGGTGCCGAACCCGCCGCCCGGCGAAGCGCCGTGGCGATCGACCTGCGCAACGACTGGCCGGCGGCACTGCGAGAGGCCGGGTTCGACGCAGGAGCGCCCACCGCGTGGGCCGCCGAGGGCCTGCTGGTGTACCTGCCCCCCGAGGCTCAGGACCGGTTGTTCGACCACATCACCGAGCTGTCGGCACCGGGCAGCCGCATCGCCACCGAGCACATGGACCTCGCCGCGATGCCCGACGACTGGGCGCAGCGGCTCACCGAGCGCACCAAACGGACGGGGTCCGAGATCGATCTCGCCGACCTGTTCTTCGACGGCGAGCGCAACACCGCGGCGGACTACCTCGCCGGGCTCGGCTGGACCAACGAGATTCGCCCGACCGCAGAGGCCTACGCCGCCAACGGATTCGAGTTGCCCGACGACGACCTGGCGACGTTCGGCGGCACCTCCGGTTACCTGACGTCGACGTTGAAGTAGAGGAGAGATTCCGTGGCGAGAACCGATGGCGATTCGTGGGACCTGGCCTCCAGCGTGGGCGCCACGGCGACGATGGTGGCCGCGCAGCGCGCGCTGGGACACCGCGAGAAGCTGATCGAGGATCCCTACGCCGAACCACTGGTGCGGGCCGTCGGCGTCGACCTCTTCACCCGGATGCTCGACGGCGACGTCGACTTCACCGCCATCGATCCGGCCTACACACCGCGGCGGGCCGCGGAGGGCATGGTGGTCCGCACCCGGTTCTTCGACCAGATGTTCCTCGACGGCGCGGCCGACGGGGTGCGTCAGGCCGTGATCCTGGCCGCCGGCCTCGACGCCCGCGGCTACCGGCTGCCGTGGCCGGACGGCACGGTCGTCTACGAAGTCGACCAGCCCGAGGTGATCGCGTTCAAGACCACGACGCTGGGCGACATCGGCGCCGAGCCGACCGCCACCCACCGGACGGTCGCTGTCGACCTCCGCGACGATTGGCCAAAGGCCTTGCAAGACAATGGCTTCGACTCGACACAGCCGACGTCCTGGAGCGCGGAGGGCCTGCTCATCTACCTGCCGCCCGAGGCGCAGGACAAGCTGTTCGACCACATCACCGCGCTGTCGGCACCGGGGAGCCGGCTGGCCACCGAGCACGTGCCGGATCTCGCGGCGTTCACCGACGACCGCTCACAGGTGCTGCGTGACCGCATCAAGCAGTTGGGCTCCGATCTGGAGATGGCCGATCTGGTCTACCAGGGCGAGCGCAGCGACCCCGTCGACTACCTGACCGAACGGGGTTGGGACGTCACCGTGGCGCCCATCCGAGAGGCGCACGCGGCCAACGACTTCGAGTACCCCGACGACGAGATGTCGCAGATGATGAGCGATCTGCGCTACGTCAGCGCGGTGTTTCGGGGCTGACCCTCGATCAGAAGCGGTGGTCGCCGAGCCACAGCGCGTTGACCCCGGTCACCGACCGCTCCGCCTGCGCCAGGAAGGCCGCCGCCGAACGTCCGACGAGCGAGCCGAAGGCATCGGGCAACGACGCCGCCGCCGGCTGCGACGAGGGCTTCGGCCGAAGCGCGTCCAGCAGTGACGAACCGGGCAGGGCGACGATCTTGGCCTCGACGTCGGCGTCGAAGCCCGCGAGCACCTTGGCGCGACCGACGGCCGTGCGGAGTCCGCCGAGTTCGTCGACCAAGCCCCGCGCCAGGGCGTCGGCGCCGGTCCACACCCGCCCGCGCGCCACGGCGTCGACCTCCTCGACGGTCATGCCCCGACCCTCGGCGACCCGCTGCACGAAGTCGGTGTAGAACAGATCGGCCTCGGCCTCGACGTGCGCCTGCTGCTCGTCGGTGAAGGGCGCGTTGGTCGACCAGGCGTCGGCATTGGCGTTGGTGCGCACCGAATCTGAGCCGATGCCCAGGCGATCCTTGAGATCGCGGGCGACGAGCTTGCCGGTGACCACGCCAATCGAACCGGTCAGCGTTCCCGCATTGGCGACGATCGCGTCGGCCGCCATCGACACGTAGTAACCGCCCGAGGCGGCGACCGCACCCATCGAGGCCACCACGGGCTTGCCTGCGGCGCGCAAACGCACCACCTCGCGCCAGATGGTCTCCGATCCGGTCACCGAACCACCCGGGCTGTCCACCCGCAGCACGACGGCGGAGACGTCGTCGTCGGCACCGGCCTCGCGCAACGCCGCGGCGATGGTGTCACCACCGGCGCTCGAGGTGCCCAGCGGCGAAAGCGTGCGTCCACCACGGCCACTGACGATGGGTCCGGCCAGGGTCACCACGGCGATCGTGGGCTTGGCCTTGCGGCCGGGCAGCGAGGGAACCGACGGTGCCGCGGCCGCCCTGGCGTAACGGGACAGGTACAGCCGGTCCGGCGCCTCGGGATCGTCAGGCGAGACATCCGGTGCGCCAGCCAATTCGGCGATGCGGGCATAGGCCTCGTCACGGAAGCCGATGCGGTCGACGAGACGGCCGGTGACGGCGTCCTCCCGCAACAGCGGGGCCCTGTCTGCCAGCGCGTCCAGGTCGGCGACGTCGACGTGGCGAGACGCGGCCACCGCGGCGAGCACCTGATCGTGCAGGCTCTCGACGAGCCGCCCGTCGGCTTCGCGGTGCGCGTCGGTGTAGCTCTCCTTGGTGAACATGTTGGCCGCCGACTTGTACTCACCGCGGGCGACGAATTGCGCTTGGATGCCTGCCTTTTCGAGGGCGTCGTGCAGGAAGAGCGCGTTGGTGGCGAATCCGACCAGTCCGACGGTGCCGGACGGCTGCATCCAGATCTCCCGGAAGGCCGACGCCAGGTAGTAGGACATCGTGCCCGGGTAGGTCTCGGCCCACGCCAGGGAGGGCTTGACGTCGCTGAACGCGACGATGGCGTCGCGCAGCTCCTGTGCCGGACCCGGAGAGGCGGCGGCCGGTTGCACGCGGGCGATCAGCGCGGCGACGCGATCGTCCTTGGCCGCCCGGTGGATGGCGGCGACCGCCTCGCGCAGCAGCAGCGGTTTGCCGCTGCCGTTCAGCATCGCGAGCGGGTCGAATCCGCCGGTCTCCTGCGGCACCGCCTGCAGGTCGAGTTCGAGGATGCAGCCACGTGGCACGCCGCGGTGGCGGGCGGTGTCGACCTTGCGGACGATGGCGCGCAGTTCGTCGGTGCCGGGAACGTCGGACAGGAAGCTCAACATGTCGACGAGCCTACCGACGGCCGACGGGTGTTCCCGGGGTCGCAGATGGCCGCCGTACCGTGGGGACGATGCGCTACTCCATCTCCCTGCCCCAGCTCGACGTGGACGGCTTCGACGCCGACGGTTTCAAGGCCTACGCGAGACGTGCCGAGGAGCTGGGGTTCGAGGCCGGGTGGACGTTGGAGCAGACGATCGGCGCGGAGCCGTTGATCGCGCCGCTGGAGTTGCTGTCCTACGCAGCGGCGTGCACCACCCGGTTGCGGTTGGGCGTGGCGGTGTTGGTCACCTCCCTGCACGACCCGCTGCAGTTGGCGTCCTCGGCGACGGCGGTGGACCGGCTCAGCCACGGCAGGCTCGACCTCGGGGTGGCTCCGGGAGGCGGCTTTCGGCGCTTCGACGCGTTCGGGGTGGAGCCGAGGACGTTCATCAGCAGCTTCACCGAGGGCCTCGAACTGATGAAGGCGGCATGGTCGGACGACGAGCGGGTGACGTTCCACGGCCGGTTCCGCGACGTCGACGACCTGCCGATCGAGCCAAAGCCCGTGCAGCGGCCGCACCCGCCGATCTGGTTCGGCGGCACGGCCCCTGCCGCACTCGCCCGTGCGGTGCGGCTCGGCGACTCGTTCCTTGGTGCGGGCTCGTCGACCACGGAGACCTTCGCCTCGGTGGCCGCCACCGTGCGACGCGAACTCGACGCCCAGGGCAAGGACGCCGCACGCTTCACCGTCGGCAAGCGGGTGTACTTGATGGTCGACGACGACGCCGGCCGCGCACGGGAGCGCGTCGTCGCCGGCCTGCACCGCAAGTACGGCGGCATGCGCGGCATCGAGGACGTCCCGGTGTCGGGCACGCCCGACGACGTGGCCGCGGGCCTGCGGGCGGTCGTGGCGGCGGGCGCGGAGATGATCCTGCTCAACCCGTTGGGCGACGGCGTCGCCGAGGACCGGGAGCAAATGGAGCGGCTGGCCGCCGAGGTGCTGCCGCAGGTCGGCTGAGCCAGATGACGCAGAAGGCCCCGCACGCAATGCATGCGGGGCCCTCCAACGTAGACGTGCCTACAGCTCGGTGGCCGAACCGCCTGCGGCGTTGATCTTCTCGCGCGCACTGCCACTGAACTTGTGCGCAGTGACGTCGACCTTGACGGAGATCTTGCCGTCGCCGAGGACCTTCACCAGGGTGTTCTTGCGAACCGCCCCGGCGGCGACGAGCTCGTCGACTCCGACGGTGCCACCCTCGGGGAACAACCGGTTCAGGTCGGCGACGTTGACCACTTCGTACTCGGTACGGAAGCGGTTCTTGAAGCCCTTGAGCTTCGGCAGCCGCATGTGGATGGGCATCTGCCCACCCTCGAACGTCACGGGGACGTTCTTGCGGGCCTTGGTGCCCTTGGTGCCGCGGCCCGAGGTCTTACCCTTGGAGCCCTCACCGCGACCGACGCGGGTCTTGGCGGTCTTCGACCCGGGCGCTGGGCGCAGGTCGTGCAACTTGATGGTCATTACGCCTCCTCGACGACGACGAGGTGGTTGACGACGGCGAGCAAGCCACGCGTCTGAGCGTTGTCCTCGCGGACGACGGTCTGACGGATCTTGCGGAGTCCGAGACTCCGCAGGCTCTCGCGCTGCTTCCAACGCGACCCGACGGTGCCACGCACCTGGGTGATCTTTAGTTCAGCCATGACTATGCCGATCCTTCACGCGCTGCCGCTACGGCCAGCGCTTCGCTCTCGCGTCGCGCCTTGAGCATGCTCGGCGGTGCGACGTCCTCGATCGTGAGGCCACGACGTGCGGCGACCTCTTCGGGGCGCTGGATCATCTTCAGCGCGGCAACGGTGGCGTGCACCACGTTGATCGCGTTGTCGCTGCCCAGCGACTTGGCCAGGATGTCGTGCACGCCGGCGCATTCCAGCACCGCGCGGCAGGCGCCACCGGCGATGACGCCGGTACCTGCACTCGCGGGGCGCAGCATGACCACACCCGCGGCCGCCTCACCCTGGACCGGGTGGACGATGGTGCCACCGATCAGCGGCACGCGGAAGAAGCTCTTGCGGGCCTCTTCGACGCCCTTGGCGATCGCGGCGGGAACTTCCTTGGCCTTGCCGTAGCCGACACCGACCATGCCGTTGCCGTCGCCGACGATGACCAGCGCGGTGAAGCTGAAGCGCCGACCACCCTTGACCACCTTCGACACGCGGTTGATGGCGACGACGCGCTCGAGGAAGTTGCTCTTCTCCCCGCCGTCGCGGCCACCACGGCCACCACGGTCGTCACGACGACCGCGTCCGTCGCGGTCTCCACCACCGCCGCCACCCCGCGGGGGGCGGCTGCCGGTGTTTCCGGCGCCGGTTCCGGTTCCTGCTGTTGGCTGATCGGCCATCACGCAGTCCTTCCGTTTCGAGTCTTCATCAGAATTTCAGTCCGCTCTCGCGGGCGGCGTCGGCCAGCGCCGCGATGCGGCCGCCGTAGGTGTAGCCGCCACGGTCGAAGACCACGGTGTCGACGCCAACGGCCTTGGCGCGCTCGGCGATCAGCTGTCCGACGCGGACGCTGTGGGCCTTCTTGTCGCCGTCGACAGCACGCACGTCGGGTTCGATGGACGACGCCGCGGCCACCGTGGTGCCGGACTGGTCGTCGATGAGCTGGACGTGGATGTGGCGCGAGGACCGGTTGACCATCAGGCGGGGACGCTCGGGAGTGCCGGCCACCTTCTTGCGCAACCGCGCGTGACGACGCAGTCGCGACGCCCGACGCGTCTCGGAGACGCTCTGCCCCAAGGGCTTCCGCTTGGGAGCTTCGGTGTTCGTATTGGCCATGAGTTACTTACCCGTCTTTCCGACCTTGCGACGGATCTGCTCGCCTTCGTAGCGAACGCCCTTGCCCTTGTAGGGGTCCGGACGACGCAGGCGGCGGATGTTCGCCGAAATCTGGCCGACTTGCTGCTTGTCGATACCCGTGATCGAGAACTTCGTGGGCGTCTCCACCGCGAAGGTGATGCCCTCGGGGGCCTCGATGACGACCGGGTGGCTGTATCCGAGTGCGAACTCCAGGGTGCTGCCCTTGAGCGCTACGCGGTAGCCGACGCCGAAGATCTCCATCTTGGTGGTGTAGCCCTCGGTCACACCGGTGACGAGGTTGGCGACCAGCGTCCGCGACAGACCGTGCAGCGAACGGCTGCGACGCTCGTCGTCGGGGCGGGTGACCAGGATGGCGCCGTCGTCATCGCGGTCGACGGTGATCGGCTCGGCGACGTCGAGGGTCAGGGTGCCCTTGGGTCCCTTGACCGAGACGTTGCGGCCGTTGATGGTGACGTCGACTCCGGACGGAACCGGAACCGGCTGCTTTCCAATGCGTGACATGTCTTCTTCCCCTACCAGACGTAGGCGAGGACTTCGCCGCCCACGCCTTGTCGAGCTGCCTGACGGTCGGTGAGCAGACCCGAGGACGTGGAGATGATCGCCACGCCCAGGCCACCGAGGACGCGGGGCAAGTTGGTTGACTTCGCGTACACGCGCAGGCCGGGCTTCGAGACTCGCTTGAGGCCCGCAATGCTGCGTTCGCGACTGGGTCCGTACTTGAGTTGCACCACGAGCGCCTTGCCGACCCGAGCATCCTCGGTGCGGAAGTCGGTGATGTAGCCCTGCTCCTTGAGGATCTCGGCGATGTGCACCTTGATCTTGGAGTGAGGCAAGGTCACCTCGTCGTGGTACGCCGAATTGGCGTTGCGCAGACGTGTCAAGAAGTCTGCGATCGGGTCCGTCATGGTCATGACAGCCAGCTCACCTTCCTCGCGGCGGTTCCCGCCGGGTTGATCACCCTTGGGGGCCTACCGCGTGCTTTCCTAGATTGATTGGGGGGGTTACCAGCTGGACTTCTGGACACCGGGCAGTTCGCCGGCATGCGCCATGTCCCGCAGGCAGATGCGGCACAGGCCGAACTTGCGGAACACCGCGTGCGGACGTCCACACTTGTTGCAACGCGTGTAACCGCGCACCTTGAACTTCGGCTTCTTGTTGGCCTTGTTGATCAGCGCCTTCTTTGCCATCTGCTCAGTTCTCCTTGAACGGGAAGCCCAGCGCACGCAGCAGCGCCCGGCCTTCGTCGTCATTGGTCGCCGACGTGACGACGGTGATGTCCATGCCGCGGGGACGGTCGATGCTGTCCACGTCGATCTCGTGGAACACCGACTGCTCGGTCAGACCGAAGGTGTAGTTGCCGCTGCCGTCGAACTGCTTCGACGACAGACCGCGGAAGTCGCGGATACGCGGGAGGCTGATCGAGACCAGCCGGTCGAGGAACTCCCACATGCGGTCGCCGCGCAGCGTCACGCGGGCGCCGATGGGCATTCCCTCGCGGAGCTTGAACTGGGCGATGGACTTGCGGGCCTTGCGGATCTCGGGCTTCTGGCCGGTGATCAGCTGCAGGTCGGTGACGGCGCCGTTGATCAGCTTCGCGTCACGGGCGGCGTCGCCGACGCCCATGTTCACGATGACCTTGACCACGCCGGGGATCTGCATGACGTTGTCGTACTTGAACTGCTCGTTGAGCGATCCCTTGATCTCGTCGAGGTAGCGCTGCTTGAGACGCGGGAGCGTCTTGGTCTCTGCGGTCGTCATCTTCAGATGTCCTTGCCGTTGCGCTTCGACACGCGGACCTTCTTGCCGGTCTCTTCGTCGAAGCGGTAGCCGATGCGGGTGGGGTTGCCATCGGAGTCGACGACCATCACGTTGGAGACGTGGATCGGAGCCTCCTGCGTGACGATGCCGCCCGAGGATGCACCACGCTCGTTCTGAGAGACGGCGGTGTGCTTCTTGATCCGGTTGACGCCCTCGACGAGGACCTTCTCGCGGGTCGGGTAGGCAACCAGGACCTTGCCCTTGGCGCCCTTGTCCTTGCCCGAGATCACCAGGACGGTGTCACCCTTGTGCACCTTCATCTACAACACCTCCGGAGCAAGCGAGACGATCTTCATGAAGCGCTTCTCGCGCAGCTCGCGACCGACCGGCCCGAAGATGCGGGTTCCGCGCGGGTCGTTGTCGGGCTTGATGATGACGGCGGCGTTCTCGTCGAACTTGATGTAGCTGCCGTCGGCACGGCGGCGCTCCTTGACGGTGCGCACGATGACGGCCTTGACGACCTCACCCTTCTTGATGTTGCCACCGGGGATGGCGTCCTTGACGGTCGCCACGATGACATCGCCGATGCCGGCGTAACGCCTACCCGAGCCACCGAGTACGCGGATGCACAAGATCTCCTTGGCGCCCGTGTTGTCGGCGATCTTGAGCCGCGATTCCTGCTGAATCACTAGATCTCCTCGAATCGATTGCACGACGAACAGCACTAAACTGCTCGACGTACGCGGTCTTCGTCACCGAAGGGCACGCAGGGTGTCCGCTTGCTTTCGCACGCGACCACCGAGGTCTGCCCAGGGCAACCCCTACATAGTAGGTGGGCCTGGGCTATGCACCAAATCGTTCGAGTTCGGCGCCGAGGCCGGTTGCCTCGAGGAACGGCACGTGCGGCGCAGCGTCAGCCCATCGGGCCGTCGGGGATCGGTGCATCGCATCGCTCCCGGAAGTCGGCCGCCGGCTGTCGTACACCGGCCAGTTCATCCCTCACCCGAGGATTGGCGTCGAGATAGGCCGTGGTCTCGGCGCGCATCTGCTCGCGGTCCTTGCCCTTGAGGCTGGTGAAGAAGTCGTTGACCTCGGGATGGGTGAACAAGTACGTGGCCATACCGGCGTTCACCCCGGACATGACGCCTGCCAGGTCGCCGGCCGAACAGTTCGGCGGGTCCGCTGCCGCGGTGGCGGCGCCGCCGAGAAGCGTGGCCCCCGCGACGACGCCGGCACCGATCAGACGACTCAACGACATGGCAACTCCTCGTGTACGTGGTGGACGGTGGGCACGGGTCATCACCGCGGCCCGATGCCGGGTCTGCCGGGGCGGCCGAAGTCCGGCGGGGGCAGGATCACGTCGACGCCCCAGCCGTCGTCGCAGTACCAGGGGTCCGCGCAATAGGAGGGGTACGCCGTCGCCGACGGCGGCGTCGGTCCGCCGCCGCGAACGGTGCCCTGGGCGCACACGGTCGCGTATCCGGCATTCGTGCACTCCGCGACTGCCGGTGCCGCCGTACTCACTCCGATCGGCAAGAGCGCGGCGACCGAGACGAGGAATGCGCCATACCGTCGTAGTCGTCGCATCATCTCTCCCTTCGTGCGTGGGGCGGACGCTACACCCGGGGTTCTCGCGAAATGGCCGTTCGGACGATTTTGTGGTCATTAAAAGCCTTTGTTGGCTAAATATTGCGGTAGCTAATCATCGGTTTCTTGCAGAAGCCCGGTCACGAAATTCGGCCCACGTTCATCACGAAACAGACGACCAAGATCGTCGACGGGGAGTAGTGTCCCCCACCGACGAGACGAGGGGGGTGTCATGGCTGGTAGTGAGCCCGATTGGACCAAGCCGGCGGCGATGGCGATACCGCCGGAGGGCTACCTCGAATTGGAGCGCGGCCGGTACGGACCGGTATTTCCTCGCACCCCGGCTTGTTACGGTTTTTCGATCATCGCGAAGGTCAAAGAAGGCCGCGAAGACGTCGTCCGCGCGTACGGCAAGACGATCGAGAAAACCATTGCCACGAGCCCAGAGGCCCTGGCACCCCTGAAATTGCATTACCTGCGGTGGAATCTGTTCGACATTGGATCGGGCCTGCACTTTCAGTACATGGGCATCTTCGACACGGACTTCGACAAGTACACCGAGGACGCCGTCGAATTGTTCAGCGCCACCGGCATCACCACCGTGTTCACCAACCTCGAGGGATTTCCCGAGGATTGGAAGGAGAACCCGAGCGCCTTCGTCCAGTTCGTGCGTGAGCATCAGATGCCGAGCTTCCTCGAGTACGGCGAGTACCCCTATGTGACCGCAGACGAGATCAAGAAGGCTCTGCGGCTCAAGGCTTCCTTCTCCACCATGCTCGACCAGATGCAGTAACGGCAGTGCTCGAGCTCGACGACATCCAGCACATCCTGCTGACCCGCACTCCGGCCATGACCGGCCGATACGAGTTCCTGACCTTCGACACCTCCGACGGCGGCCGCGCCTGGCTGTCGGCGCTGGTCGACAAGACGCAGTCGGCCCAGGACGCCGACGCCACCATGGACGAGTCCGATCGGTGGGTCACGCTGGCCTTCACCTGGACCGGCCTGCGCGCGCTGGGTGTGCCCGAGGAGTCCCTGGCCACGTTTCCCGACGCATTCCGCGAGGGAATGGCGTCGCGGGCCAGCATCCTCGGTGACACCGGCACAAATTCACCGGACCACTGGAGCGGCGGGCTCGCCGGTGACGACCTGCATGCCATTGCAATCCTGTTCTCCCGCAACGACGATCGATGCGCTCGGTCGATTGCCGAGCACGACGCGCTGCTGGCCCGCACCCCGGGCGTACGCAGCCTGTCGCACCTGGATCTCAACGCCAACCCGCCGTTCAACTACGCCCATGACCACTTCGGCTTCCGGGACCGGCTCTCGCAGCCCGTCATGAAGGGCTCGGGTGAGCAACCCACACCGGGGTCCGGCGAGCCCCTGGAACCCGGTGAGTTCATCCTCGGATATCCCGACGAGAACGGTCCCGTCGCCAATCTGCCGCAGCCGGAGGCGTTGTCACGCAACGGAAGTTTCATGGCCTATCGGCGGCTCGCGGAGCACGTGGCGGTGTTTCGGGACTACCTGCGCGAGAACGCCGAGACACCCGAGGACGAGGAATTGCTCGCGGCGAAGTTCATGGGTCGATGGCGCAGCGGCGCACCACTGGTGCTCGCACCCGACGCCGACGATCCCGAGCTGGGTGCCGATCCACTGCGCAACAACGACTTCGGCTACCGGGAGTCCGACCCGTTCGGCTACGCGTGTCCGCTGGGGTCACACGCCCGTCGGCTCAACCCGCGCGACACCGCGCACTACATGAACCGGCGGAGGATGATTCGCCGCGGCGCGACCTATGGTCCGGCCCTACCCGAGGGCGCACCCGACGACGGCGTCGAGCGCGGCATCGCGGCGTTCATCATCTGCGCCGATCTGGTGCGCCAATTCGAATTCGCCCAGAACGTATGGATCAACGACGAGACCTTCCACGAACTCGGCAACGAACACGACCCGATCTGCGGTACGCAGGACGGCACGCGGGACTTCACGGTGCCGAAGCGGCCCATCCGCACGGTGCTCCGCGGCATCCCCTCCTTCACCACCCTCACCGGCGGCGCGTACTTCTTCCTGCCAGGGATCAGCGCGCTACGCCACCTCACCTCACTCGGCGCCTGAGAGGCCAGCATGCGGGCACGCACCTACAACCAGCAGCACGTCGCCCGCCCGCACGACGGGTCACGTCGCGTCAGTATCTACTGGACGTGGAGCTATCCCTGGGAATCGCAACGGGATCCGGCCGGCATCTACAACCGGTTCTCCACCATCACCGAGGTTCGCAACGTCGCGTGGCCGGCCTACGAAACCCCGGAGTACGACGCGGCGAACTTCCTCCAGGGCATCGCCGGCACGTTGGAACTGTTCCATCGATCCACGTTGCCGTTCCAAGCGCTGGTCGAGGAGACGACCGGCCACCCCGTGGCGGTCTTCCAACGCGTGGACCAAGCCGGGTACCGGCAGCCGATCGACGAGCGCATCCTGGCCGACACCGACACCCTCATGGTGTTCGGCCTCGACCACCTGCTGGCCGAGCAAGAGGCCGCGCCCGAGGAGATCGCGACGATCAGGCAATGGCTGACGCGGGAGGGAACCTGCCTGCTGCTGGCTCCCCACCACGACGTCGGATTCACCGACGACGTCGAACAGCGCCAAGTCGAGTACGCGCACCATGGCGACCGCCTGGTTCCCCGTCAGCAGCGCTTCGGCCGCTTCACGCGCTCGCTCATGGACGCCTTGGAGGTACCGGTCCACAACACGTGGGGACTGCGGCCCGCGGTGGTCGAGGGCACCACCGAGATCGCGCCGCTAACCGGGTTTCGGGACCTCGACGACGTCCGTCTGCTCGACGACGTCACGACCCTCAACTTTCACCCGCACCTTCCGCATTACGAACTCACCGCACCGGAGGGCCCCGAACTCCGGGTGCTGGGCCGCCAACGGGTGGATCCACACCGGCCGCACCCGTTCACCGCGCAGGGCAACACCGAATTCAACGCCCTCATTTGGATGCCACCGCGCACCTCGCGCGCCGGTGACATCGTGCTGATCGACTCCACCCACTTCACCACCCTGTTCGGCGGGACCGACAGTCTCGTCAACCTGTGGCGCAACCTCGCGACGATGGCCTGACTGAGGATCAGAGGTCGACGACGCAGCGAAAGCCGATGTGCGTGGTGGCGCTGTCCTGCGATTGCGACGACCGCGCCGCTGGCCGGTAGCGGTGGCAGTACTCCGGGGCGCACAGATGGGATCCGCCCTTGAGGGTCTGGTTGACGCTGGGATCCGCCTCGCGCGACGGCGTGCAACACCCCTTCTCCCCCGCTCCTTCCCGCCGGTGCCTGATGCTGTACCTCGTCGTCGTCCACTCCCACACGTTGCCGATCATGTCGAGCAACCCAAAACCGTTGGGCGGGAACGTACCCACCGGCGAAGTGCCCACCCAACCCAAGGCCCCGTCGTTGCGATACGGGAACCGGCCCTGCCAGGTGTTGGCCATCAGCACACCGCCGGGTGACACCTCCTCACCCCACGGGTAAGTGGTGCCTGCACCGCCGCCTGCGGCGTACTCCCATTCCGCCTCGGTCGGCAGTCGCCGCCCCGCCCATTGCGCGTAGGCGACCGCGTCGGCGTAGCAGACTTGGACGACGGGGTGGTCGGGCCGCCCCTCCAGCGAGCCTGGGTCACCGAACGGCTGCCGCCACCAGGCACCGGGCGCCCAGTCCCACCACTGCCGCCAGTCCCTCAGGTCGACGGGACCGGCGGTGGGCCGAAAGACGAGCCCGCCGGGGATTAGATCCGACGCGGCCACCCCGGGGTACGCCGAGGGGTCAAGCGGTCGCTCGGCCACGGTGACGTACCCGGTGTCCTCGACGAATCGGGCGTACTGCGCGGTGGTGACGGGATGTCGTTCCACCCCCAGGGCGCCGACCGTCGCCGCGTGGACGGGAGTTTCCTCCGGGTAGAAGGCCGCCGACCCCATGTGGAACGTCCCGCCCGGCAGCTCGATCAGCTCCGTCAGCATGCCGTCCAGGGTAGGCGCGGCCAGTTAGTCCTTGGCGAACGCTCGCGCCAGGTCCCTTTCCAGATCCTGATACGGCGTACCCGAGACGTCCACCACGACCTTGGCGATGGACCCGCCCGTGAAGGGGTACGGCGCTCGGTAGCTCGTCGAGACGGCTTGACCCTCGTTGCGGCCCACCGCGAAACCCGCGCCAGAAATACCGAAGGTGCCGGGCTGAGTTCGCACGCCTGAACGGCTGGCGACGACCTCGCCGTCGACGTGAAGCGAGACGTCCCCCAACGGAGTGTGACTCCCCTCGACCACCCCGGTGCGGACGTAGCTCACGCCAAAGACATGCTCTCCCAGAGGAATTGGATCGGCTGCGGCGACGAGCTGTTCCTCCTCCCCCAGGAAGTTGTACACGTACTGCAGCCTGCGGTCCTGGACGAAGAACACGTGACCGCCGTGACCGGCGCCGTGTTTGAAGAGCACGCCCTCGGCGTCGGCAGACTCCACGTCCACCTCGACCATGATGGAGTAGGACTGTCCCTTCAGTTCCACGGCGGCGCCGCTGCCCACCTCCGCGGAGTCCGGATAGTAGGTGAAGCTCTGCCGGTCACCCGTCAGATAGGGGCGAAACCTGGTGATGGTCTCAATGATGTTCAGATCGGACAGCGGGAGCCCGTTGTACTTCTCGGCCTCGGTGAACCACAGCGCCTGGAGTTCGGCGAGCTTGTCGGGGTGCTCGGCTGCAACGTCATGGCACTGGCTGCGGTCGGATTCGATGTGGAAGAGCTCCCACCGATCCTTGGCGAAGTTGGACCAACCGGATGGGGTGGCGGCGTGCAACGTGTTGGCGAACCAGCCGTCGTGCCAGATCCCACGCGTGCCCAGCATCGTGTAGAACTGCGTCCGCTTGCCGGTGTCGGCGGCCGGGTCCGCCAGCGCCGCCTTGAAACTCAGCCCGTCCAGGGGCTTCTGAGCAATTCCGCCGACCTCACCCGGTGGATCGATGTCGAGGAGGTCGTAGATGGTGGGGGTCACGTCGCACACGTTGACGTAGTGGTCGCGCACCTCGCCGTGGGCGTCGATTCCGTTGGGCCAGCTGATGATTGCGGTGTCGGCGATGCCTCCCTCGTGGGAGGCGTAGCGCTTGAACAGCTTGTACGGAGTGTTGAAGGCCATCGCCCAGCCAATGGGATAGTGGTTGAACGTCCTCGGGCTGCCGAGATCGTCGTAGAAGCGCAGGCTCTCCTCGACGGTGTCGATGTAGCCGTTGAAGAACTTGCCCTCGTTCACCGAGCCATTCGGCCCACCTTCGCCGCTGGCGCCGTTGTCGGAGATCACCACGATGATCGTGTCGTCGAGCTGCCCCGACTCCTCCAGATAGTCGAGGATGCGGCCAATCTGGGCGTCGGTGTAGGACAGGAAACCGGCGAACACCTCCGCCATCCGGCTGAACAACCGCTTCTCGTCGTCGTCGAGGGAGTCCCACGGGCGCACCGTGTCCTGGTAGGGCCAGGCCTCGCCGTTGGGCCCGGTCACGTCGAGGTACGGGTTGACGGGCGACAGTTCGGTGTCCGGCGGGACGATGCCCAGCCTCTTCTGGTTCTCCAGGACGATGTCGCGATAGGCCTCGTATCCCATGTCGAAGCGACCGGAATACCGGTCGGCCCATTCCTTGAACACGTGGTGCGGGGCGTGGCCGGCACCGGGGCAGAGGTAGGAGAACCACGGCTTGTCGGGCGCGATGACCTTGGCGTCGCGGATGAACTCGATGGTCTTGTCGGCCAGGTCCTTCGACAGGTGGTAGCCCTCTTCGGGCGTCGCCGGCGGAGCGACGGGGTGGTTGTCGTAGACGAGGTCGGGGTACCACTGGTCGGTCTCGCCGCCCATGAAGCCGTAGAACCGTTCGAAGCCACGGCTGAGCGGCCAATGACGTTTCGCGGCAGCAAGATTCGACTCCTCGAGCGGCGTGAGGTGCCACTTGCCGACGCAGTAGGTGTTGTACCCTCGTTCGGCGAGCACCTCCGACAGCAGCGCGGTGTCCTTGGGGATGCGGCCGTTGCAGTTCGGGAAGCCGTCGGTGAACTCCTCGATGGTCGCCATGCCGACGGTGGTGGCGTTGCGCCCGGTGAGCAGCGACGCCCTGGTTGGCGAGCACAGGGCGGTGGTGTGAAACTGCGAGAGACGGACGCCGCGTTCGGCGATCCGGCTCATCGCGGGCATGTCGACGAGGCCACCGAAGCAGTCCCACGTCGCGATGCCGGTGTCGTCCCAGACCAGGTACAGCACGTTGGGCGATCCCGGCGGTGCCACCGGCGCCTGATAGGGACCCCAGTCGGGTTCGGAATCGCGAATGTCGAGCTCGATCTTGCCCTTGAATTCGGTCATCGCGCCCCGTCCAGGTCGGTCCGTCGCCACGTCTTGACGATGGCCAGGACAGTACACCGGGACTGGCTCGCGGGGACGACTATCGGGCGACGCCGGCGGGGAACCGCGGTGGCCATTCCGTCACCAGAACGCGTTGTGCGACAACGATGCCGACCCTACCGAGGACCCCCCGCGTGGGCGCCCGACGCGGGTGGCGGACCACCGGGTCTGCGGTAGACCCGGCGGCGCCGTTTGGCCTTGGTCGCGTACATCGCCGAGTCCGCGTCACGCAGGATCTCGATGGCGGTGCGCTCGTCGTCGGGGGTGACGACGGTGACGCCGACGCTGCCCTGGGTGCGGACGGTCGCGGCGCCGAGCTTCATCGGTTCGGCGAGGTTGCGCTCCAGACGCGCGACGTAGGAGGCAAGCTGCGCGGGGCTGGCGTCCCCGGCGACCAAGGTGACGAACTCGTCGCCGCCGAGGCGCCCGACGACGTCGTGGGGTCCGACCGACGCGCGCAGGCACTGCGCGACGCTCCGTAGCAGTTCGTCACCGGAGTCGTGGCCAAGTGAGTCGTTGATCGCCTTGAGGTTGTCGAGATCGATGAACAGCACCGCGCCGAGTCGCCGATCACCCTGCGCGCGAAGCGAAGCCGCGATCTGGTTCAGGATCGCCGCACGGTTCGGCAACCCCGTCAGAGCGTCGTGCGTGGCGCGATGGGTCAGCCGCTCGCGGGCGACCTGTTCGGCGGTGATGTCGGAGAACGACACCAGGATCGTGGCGCCGTGGCGGTCGTCGCCGTCGAGCAACCGACAGCTCACCCGGAGCCAGACGCGCCGGCCGTCGGGGCGGTCGATTCCGATGATCGAGCCGTGAACGGGCCTGCCCGTCCGGACGGTCTGGGCGACGGGGCGGTCGTCCTGGTCGACGGGGTGCCGGCTGACGTCGTACATCGGTATCCGGTGCACCGCCCGCCCGTCACCCGCGACCAGGGTGGCCGCAGGCAGGCCGAGGATGCGCTCGGCCGCCGGGTTGACCGACGTGACGCGGCCCGTCGCGTCGACGACGAGGATGCCTTCCTCGAGGGAGTTGACGATCTTGCGCAGAAGTCGTTCACCGCCACGGGAGGCGGTCTCGTCGATGCACGCCAACACGTAGCCGGTGTCCAAGGGCGCGACCGACATTCGGACGATCAGCTGTTGACCGTCGGCCGCGTGGTGGGTGGCGAGCACCGCGCCGCCACCCTCGACGACCGCGGGGAGGTCGAAGGTGGCGCCGACGGCGTCCCCGACCGGCGTCGCCAGCGCGCTGGCCGCGGGTCGTTGATAGATGACCTCGGCGGCCCTGTTCCACTTGGTCACGAGCCCGGTGACAGTCGTCGCGATGATCGCGACGTCGACCCTCTCCACCAGCGCCGCCTGGTAGCGCAGGCTTCGCTGCGCGGTGCGGACGAAGGTCAGATCGCGAAGAGTGACGTGATAGGCCGGTGCGCCCTCCCAGGTTGTCAGCGTGGTGACGGTCTCGACGTCGAGCGTGGTGCCGTCGAGGCGCAGCAGCACTCCCTCCGACGGCCGGGTGACGTCACCCTCGTTGCGCAACGTCGCCATGCGCGCGAGGACGGCTTCGATCGAGTCGGGATGGATGAAGTCGACCAACTGGTGGCCGTGCACCTGATCGGCGTACTGCGCTCCCACCCAGCGCAGTGCCGTCTGATTGGCGTAGACGACGCGGCCCTCCTGGTGCACGGCGATGCCGTCGGGGCTCTTGTCGACGAGCCGTCGAAACGGCGCGTCGCCGAGGGATCCGTCCCCGTGTGCGACGCGCCCATTACGACGGGTCGTTCCGTCGTGGCTGGCGATGAAGTCGGGGTGGGCCATCGTGATCAGCCGTCCGGATGCCCGGGATTTCGTCGGCGCGGCAACCCGGTCGGCGAGGTCGGGGAGATCGCAATGGCCGGTCCGCGGCCGTGGGTGGGGCCGCGGTCGTCGTGTCGACCGAGCAGCGTGCGCCACGCGCTTCTGCCCGTCATCCGATCCGCCCTTCCTTCAAGGGACCACCGAAGAGGTCCGGAAACATTGCAATTTCGCCGCGGCCTCTTGCGTACGGCGGCCTGGCCCGTCTCGATGCGGCAGTCGAACCAGTCGTCAGTTAACCCTCAGGCAACGGCCGCATCGATGCATCATAGCGGCGGGAGATGCAGCGCTGCGTAACGTCGATTCGTTGCCCGCAGTCATCAGTGCTGATGTTATGCCATTGAGCAGGCATTCACTAGGCAGTGGCCGACGTTTGCCGAGCTGGATGCGCAATTGCTCCAGCTCTGGCGGATCCCGCGGCCGATCTCGACCATCAGCTACTGCACCATGACTCCGTCGTGCGGGAGGCCGAGCTCAGACCGGGCTGGTGTCGCCGTAAAGGGCCGACCGCCACTGCGGCGAGGTCTCGCCGTCGTGGCGCCAGGTGGCGCTGATGTACCAGTCCACGGGACCATACGGACCGCCCTGCCAGGCGATGTCGGACGCAGTGGCATCCCGGTCGCTGACGTACGTGACGTCTTCGACTCGCACACCCCGCCCGGCGACACCCTCGGTCGGGTTGCCGCCACCGAATTCGACGGCCCACCAGGTTGACCCTACGTGCGCGTCGGTGATCACCTCGATCTCCTCGACGTCGACGTCGAACACCTGCAGCAGGCGCACGCCGTAACCTGCCCCGCTACCGCGGCCCGGTAGGTACGCACCGATGTGGTCGAACGTCGAATCCGAGACGCGGTAGAGCATCACGGCGCTCGCGTCCGCACCGTAGGAGGCGACGTTCCCAAAGTCGACGCCGGCGATGTCCTGGATGAGGATTCGGCCCGGACCCTGAAGGACGAGGTCGTTCACCTGAAGGTTCGACGACGGCAGATCCTCGGCAGAGATGCCGGAGCGCAGCTGACCCGCGCCAAGCAGGTTGACGTCGCTCGCGTGGTCGGAGACGAGTCGCACATCGTCGATCACCGAATCTCGCAACGACGCGAGCAGGATTCCTCCGTTGCCACCGCCAAACGGACCGTCGGCGGCCATGCTCTCGGCGTGGATGTTCTGCAGCGTGATACCGGCGAACTTGCTGGTCGTGGTCGCGGGGGTTTCCACTGCAATCGACCAGTTCTTGGAGCCGCGGATGGTGACGTCGCTGATCGAGGAACCGGCGAAGTCCCACCACTTGGAGTCCTCGGTGCCGTCGATGTTGTTGGTGCCCAGAACTATTCCCGTTTGCGCACCGTCGACGGTTACGCCCGAGATGTGAATGTTCCGTGAGGCGAGGCTGGTCCAATCGCCAGGCCCGGTGGCCTTCGCAGAGTTGATCTGGACGCCGAACTCCTTGCCACTCACGGTGACGTCGCTGATGGTGATGTCGTAGCCGCCCTGCACCCGGACGCCGCTGGCTCGGCCGCCGGTGACCGAGATGTGCGAGGCCACCGAACCCCCGTTGTTCCACTCCCCAAGCCCCGGCTGATTGAAGGGCCCGTCGGTGGGCCCGTAGGTCCAGGGTTGGGTCGGGTCGTAGTAGGTCACGAAGGCCAAACCGTCGTCGCCGGTGTTCTGGGCGACGAGGCCGTCGACGGTGACTCGCCGATTCGAATTGAAGTGCAAACCGTCGGCCAAGGTGCCGATGGCCGTGAAGTTCGTGACCGTGACGTCGGAGGCACCCATGATGACGGCTCCGGCCTGCGGGGCGTTGACCGTCCGCCCGTTCACGATCGACACGAACTCGACCTTTCCCGTCGAGCCCGTCCACCCGGACGGCGGCGGGGAGTCCGACGGATAACCGAGTACCGAGATCCCGTCGCCGAAGCTTCGCGCGGACGGCCTGACGACCCATTCGATGGTCGGATTCAAAATTGCGACGTGCGAAGCGGTGCCCTCCACGCGAATGCCGTGACTCGTGCCCAAACCGTTCGCATCGAGGTTGTCCATCAGCAGGCGTGCTCCCGGCGCGAACTCCACCGTGACGTCGGAAAGGCCGTTGAGATAGATCGCCGCGTCACCGGCAGGATGTTGCTGGGCGAATCGGTAATCGCCCAACGGTATGTAGAGACGCCCACCAGAGGTCAACGCCGCAACGGCGGCCTTGATGGCCGTCGAGTCGTCGGTCACGCCGTCGCCGATCGCGCCATAGTCCTTGACATCGACGGTTGGCACGGTCGAGGCGGACGTCGCGGACGAGGCGCTCGTGGAGCTGGAGACCACCGCACGTGGCGAATACGCGGCGGCGACGATCGACACCTCGAGCTGGCGTCGCACCCAGGCCAGCACCGTCCACATCGACGGGGGCTCGACGGGTACCGCGGGGGTGTCGACGGCGCCCGGGATGGTGACGACGCTCGTCGGTGGCGTCGCCGCCTGCTGGGCTGGGCTGAAATCGGCGGATGGCGTCGCCGAGGCAGCTCGCACCGGCTGGGCGACCGCGACTGACGACGCCCGATCGTCGACTGCCGCATCCTCGGTCGAGGAGACGGCATCGGCCCGGGCTGGCTTCTCGTCGTGTGCGGCGGGTGCCGTGGACTTCGTAGCCGCTGAGAGCTCGTCGGCATCGGCCCGTCGCGGCACCTTCGCGGAGGCGGGACTAGTAGTCGTCGCGTCGGTCCGACGGTGCCTGACGACGGTGCCGGCTGATTCGGTGGGGTCGTCGTCGGCCGTGGCGTCTGATGTGTCGGCGGTGTTGGTCGACGTGGCGCCCGTACCACCCGCAGCGGAGTGGCCGCCGCCGCCAACCGTGGTCGTGGGCTGGTTACCATCACCGGTGGCGCCAGTGTGCGGACTGCCGCCGGACGGCGACGACGACGACGGACCGTCGGAACTCGACGATGCGGACGCACCCGACGAATCCGACGAATCCGACGCGGATGGTTCCGCGGCCGCTGTCCCGTATCCGGTGGTCAAGGCGAAGCCGACAGAGGCGGCTCCCGCCAACAGCATCATGCTTGCTCGTTCGTACACCGCATCCCCCGAACTAATTATCGCCCGCGTCAACGAGTCTGCACCGTCTTACCCGGAACGACAACATCGCAATCCCACGACGCACGAAGCCCGGTCCGTGAAACGGACCGGGCTTCGTGGCGTAGGGGTTCTACTTGGCGCGCTCGAGCACCTCGACCAGGCGCCAACGCTTGGTCGCCGAGAGCGGCCGGGTCTCCATCAGCGAGACGCGGTCGCCGACGCCGGCGGTCCCGTTCTCGTCGTGGGCCTTGACCTTGGTCGTGGTCCGGATGATCTTGCCGTAGAGCGGATGCTTGGAGCGGTTCTCCAGCTCGACCACGATGGTCTTCTGCATCTTGTCGCTCACCACGTAGCCGATGCGCGTCTTGCGCTGTCCACGTGGCTTCTCGGTGGGCTGTGCGCCCGCCGCTTCTGCTGCGTTCTCTGCCATTACGAATCCTCACCAACGGGTCCGGAGGCCAGACCCAACTCACGTTCACGAAGCACGGTGTACACCCGTGCAATCTCTTGGCGCACCACGCGCAGCCGACGGTTGTTGGCCAGCTGGCCGGTCGCGGTCTGGAACCGGAGGTTGAACAACTCTTCCTTCGATTCGCGCACCCGTGCGGCGAGTTCCTCGTCGGTCAGCTCACGCAGTTCGCCAGGCGAAACTCCCAGTGCCATCAGAACTGCTCCTCTCGGGTGATGATGCGTGCCTTGATCGGCAGCTTGTGGATGGCGCGCGTCAACGCCTCCTTGGCGGTCTTCTCGTCGGGGTAGCTGATCTCGAAGAGAACGCGACCCGGCTTGACGTTGGCGACCCACCATTCCGGCGAGCCCTTGCCGGAACCCATGCGGGTCTCGGCGGGCTTCTTGGTCAGCGGACGGTCGGGGAAGATGTTGATCCACACCTTGCCGCCACGCTTGATGTGCCGGTTGATGGCGATACGAGCGGACTCGATCTGCCGGTTGGTGATGTAGGCGTGCTCCAGTGCCTGGATGCCGTAGTCACCGAAGCTCACCGCGGTGCCGCCACTGGCAATGCCACGCTGGCGCGGGTGGTGCTGCTTGCGGTGCCTTACCTTGCGGGGAATCAGCATGTCTAGTTCTCCGTGCTCTCTGCCGCTGCAGAAGCCGTGGCGGCTTCGGGGGCGGCGGACGTGGTGACGTCCACTGAGGTGTCGGTGGCGGGCGTTTCCTCGCTCGCGGCACGACCGGCCTCGGTGCTCGTCGCCGTGGTGCCCGAGGCGCCACTGCGGCGCGGCCGGGTTCCGGTGGGACGGTCACGACGCGGGCGCTCGGCGCCTGCGGCTGCCGGGGCGGCGAGCTCACGCTTGCCACCGACGACGTCGCCCTTGTAGATCCAGACCTTCACGCCGATGCGGCCGAAGGTGGTCTTCGCCTCGTAGAGGCCGTAGTCGATGTCCGCGCGCAGCGTGTGCAGCGGGACGCGACCTTCGCGGTAGAACTCCGAGCGGCTCATCTCCGCACCGCCGAGGCGGCCCGAGCACTGCACCCGGATGCCCTTGACGTTCGGCTGACGCATGGCGGACTGAATCGCCTTGCGCATCGCGCGACGGAAGGCGACGCGGTTGCTGAGCTGCTCGGCGACACCCTGGGCGACCAGCTGGGCCACCGACTCGGGGCTCTTGACCTCGAGGATGTTCAGCTGAACCTGCTTGCCGGTCAACTTCTCCAGCGTGCCGCGGATGCTGTCGGCCGCCGCACCGCGACGCCCGATGACGATGCCGGGGCGGGCGGTGTGGATGTCCACGCGAACCCGGTCGCGGGTGCGCTCGATCTCGACCTTGGCGACGCCGGCCCGCTCGAGCTCGACGTTGCGCTCACCGGGGATGACGAACGGCGAGAAGAGGCGGCGACGGATCGCGACGTCTTCCTTGACGTAGTCCGAGTACTGCTTGTCTGCGTACCAGCGGGACTTCCAGTCGGTGGTGATGCCGAGGCGGAAGCCGTGGGGATTGATCTTCTGGCCCACTACTCCGAGCCTCCCTTCGAATCAGAAGTCTCGGAAACCGTTTCCGGTGCCGCCTTCGTAGCGGCCTTCTTGGCAGGTGCCTTCTTGGCGGGGGCCGACGTTGCGGCGGCCTTGCTGCCCTGAGCGCGACGCGCCCGAGTCGACGACGCCGACGCGGCGTTCTTGGCGCCCCGCTCGGACCGGCTCGGCCGGCTCTCCACGATCACGGTGATGTGGCTGGTGCGCTTGCGGATTCGGTACGCACGCCCCTGGGCGCGCGGCCGGATGCGCTTGGCAGTCGGGCCCTCGTCGGCGTACACCGACGCCACGACGAGGGTCGCGGGGTCGAGGCCGTCGTTGTTCTGGGCGTTGGCGGCCGCACTGGCGATCACCTTGGCGACGGGCTCGCTGGCAGCCTGGGGCGCCCAGCGGAGGATGTCGAGCGCCTCGGCGACGGACTTGCCGCGCACCAGGTCGATCACCCGGCGGGCCTTGGATGCCGAGACGCGCACGAAGCGCGCCTTGGCAACCGCGGACGGATATTCAGTGATTGTCGTCATGACCTACCGCCGCTTCGCTTTCCGGTCGTCCTTGATGTGACCCTTGAAGGTCCGGGTCGGGGCGAACTCGCCCAGCTTGTGACCGACCATGGCCTCCGAGACGAACACCGGCACGTGCTTGCGACCGTCGTGGACGGCGAAGGTGTGACCGATGAAGTCGGGGATGATGGTCGACCGACGGGACCAGGTCTTGATGACCTGCTTGGTGTTCTTCTCGTTCTGGACGTCGACCTTCTTCAACAGATGGTCGTCGACGAACGGGCCCTTCTTCAGGCTGCGTGGCATCGCTGGATACTCCTAGCGCTTGTTCTTGCCGGTGCGACGGCGGCGGACGATGAGCTTGTCGCTCGGCTTGTTCTTGCGGGTGCGGCCCTCGGGCTTGCCCCACGGGCTGACCGGGTGGCGACCACCGGAGGTCTTGCCCTCACCACCGCCGTGCGGGTGGTCGACCGGGTTCATCACGACACCACGGACGGTCGGGCGCTTGCCCTTCCACCGCATACGTCCGGCCTTGCCCCAGTTGATGTTCGCCTGTTCGGCGTTGCCGACCTCGCCGACGGTGGCGCGGCAGCGCACGTCGACGCGGCGGATCTCGCCGCTGGGCATGCGCAGCGTGGCGTAGCTGCCTTCCTTGCCGAGCAGCTGGATGCTGACACCGGCGGAGCGGCCCATCTTGGCGCCACCGCCCGGGCGCAGCTCCACGGCGTGCACGACGGTGCCGGCGGGGATGTTGCGCAGCGGCAGGCTGTTGCCGGGCTTGATGTCGGCGTTCGGGCCCTGCTCGATGCGGTCACCCTGCGACAGTCCCTGCGGCGCGATGATGTAGCGCTTCTCGCCGTCGACGTAGTGCAGCAGTGCGATGTTCGCGGTGCGGTTGGGGTCGTATTCGATCTGCGCGACCTTGGCGTCGACGCCGTCCTTGTCGTGGCGACGGAAGTCGATGACGCGGTAGGCACGCTTGTGACCGCCACCCTTGTGACGGGTCGTGATGCGGCCGTGCGCGTTACGTCCACCCTTGCCGTGCAGCGGACGGATCAGCGACTTCTCCGGCGTCGAGCGGGTGATCTCGGCGAAGTCGGAGACGCTCGAACCGCGACGACCGGGGGTCGTCGGCTTGTACTTGCGGATTCCCATGTTCTAAGTCCTGTGTCTCTTTTCGGGCGCCGGCTAGGCCGGTGCTCCGAATAGGTCGATGGGCTTGCTGCCCGCGGACAGGGTCACGATCGCGCGCTTGGTGCTCTTGCGCTGGCCGAAGCCGGCACGGGTGCGCTTGCGCTTGCCCTGACGGTTCAGCGTGTTCACCGAGTCGACCTTGACGCTGAAGATCTTCTCGATCGCGATCTTGATCTGCGTCTTGTTCGAGTCCGGGTGCACCACGAACGTGTAGGTGTTGTCCTCGATCAGCCCGTAGGACTTCTCGGAGATGACCGGCGCCAGGATGATGTCGCGGGGGTCGGTGATGGTAGCCACTACGCCGTTACCTCTTCCTTGTCGGCGGTGTGCGCCTGGATGTAGGCGTTCAACGCCTCCACGCTGAACACCAGGTGGTCGGCGTCGAGCACGTCGTAGGTGTTGAGCTGGTCGGGCGAGATGACGCGCACTTCCGGGAGGTTGCGCACGCTCTTGGCGCCGACTTCGTCGCTGCGGCCGATGACGACCAGCACCTTGCGCTGGTCGGTGATCAGTGCCTCGAAGAACGCCTTGACGGCCTTGGTCGACGGCGTCTGGCCGCTGATCAGCTCCGTGACCGCGACGATCCGGTCGTTGCGGGCCCGGTCGGACAGAGCCGACCGCAGTGACGCGGCGATCATCTTCTTCGGGGTCCGCTGGCTGTAGTCGCGCGGCTTGGGGCCGTGCACGATGCCACCGCCGGTGAACTGCGGTGCACGGGTCGAACCCTGACGGGCGCGGCCGGTGCCCTTCTGGCGGTAGGGCTTCTTGCCACCACCGGAGACCTCGGCGCGGGTCTTGGTCGAGTGCGTGCCCTGGCGCTTGGCGGCCAGCTGAGCCGTCACCACCTGGTGCATCAGGGCGATGTTGGGCTCGACGTCGAACAACGCGGCAGGCAGGACGACGCTACCGTCGGTCTTGCCGTCCGGCGTACGGACGTCAATGGTCTTGTCAGCCATTACTTCTCACCTCGTTTGATCGCCGACCGGACTACGACGAGTCCGCCGTTGCGGCCGGGGATGGCGCCCTTGATCAACAGCACACCGTTCTCGGCGTCGACCTTGTGCACCTTCAGGTTCTGGGTGGTGATGCGATCACTGCCCATGCGGCCGGACATGCGAGTGCCCTTGAAGACGCGGCCCGGGGTGGCGCAGCCACCGATCGAGCCGGGCCGGCGGTGCACTGCCTGCGCGCCGTGGCTGGCGCCCTGGCCCTTGAAGCCGTGACGCTTCATGGTGCCTGCGAAGCCCTTGCCCTTCGACGTGCCGGTCACGTCGACGTAGCTGCCGTCGGCGAAGATCTCGGCGGTCAGCTCCTGGCCGACCTCGAAGTCGGCGGTGGTCGCCTCGTCGAACCGGAGTTCGGCCAGGTGCCTGCGGGGGTTGATGCCCGCCGCGGCGTACTGACCGGTGACCGGCTTGTTGACCTTGCGCGGGCTGATCTCGCCGTAGGCGAGTTGGACGGCGCTGTAGCCGTCGCGCTCGGTGGTGCGGATACGGGTCACCACGTTGGGACCGGCCTTGACGACCGTGACTGGGACGACCTTGTTGTTCTCGTCGAACACCTGCGTCATGCCCAGCTTGGTGCCCAGAATGCCTTTGCGTGCCATGGTTTCTGGTCTCTCCTACTGGATGTTGACGTCGACGCTCGCCGGCAGATCGATGCGCATGAGGGCGTCAACGGTCTTCGGCGTCGGGTCGAGGATGTCGATAAGGCGCTTGTGGGTGCGCATCTCGAAGTGCTCCCGCGAGTCCTTGTACTTGTGCGGGGAGCGGATGACGCAGTAGATGTTCTTCTCCGTCGGCAGCGGCACCGGGCCAACGACGCTCGCGCCGGTACGCGTGACCGTCTCGACGATCTTGCGCGCCGAGGCATCGATCGCCTCGTGGTCATAGGCCTTGAGCCTGATGCGGATCTTTTGTCCCGCCACGCTTGTCCTACCTCACTATTAACGGGCCCACCGTGTGGGCCTGGTCTTCACGCGCTCTACCCGTTGGGTAGCGCGCTGGCTATGCCGCCGCTGTTTACCTGTCTCTGGTTCACCGGCCCCCGCGCTCGGGCGTGTCGCCTTCGCGCATACTCGTCGGCGTCGGAATCCGTCGCTGTCGAGGTGGGACCGGACGCGCCGGTCAAGGCGCTGGTCGGTTGCCCAAGCCCGGCACGCTCGAACGACAAGCGCCGTCCCGGCTCAAGGCAACCCGAACAGTATGCCTCAGATCGCCGCGTGCTCCAAATTCCTGGGTGACGGCGAGACAAGCCGTCCTCACTCCCCCGGGCGGCACGCCCGGAAGGTGACTTGCCCGGCGTTGATCCAGGTCGACGAGCACGACGCCGTGACACCACGTGCCCAACGCCTCACTCCAGGTAGGTGCCGTGGCCCTCGCGTACGAGGGCGCCGTCGAAGGTGAGGACCTCGTTGACCAAACCGCCTCGTTCGTTGCGGTAGTTCACCACCAACAGCGATTCGCCCCGGTAGACGCCGACCACCTCGAAGTGCAGGTCGGGAAGCATGCGCAGTGCCGTCGCCCAGTAGTGCCGCAGTGCGTCCTTGCCACGGACCACGCCTGCGGTCTCGGGCAGGAGGCGCGCCGCGACGGGTGAGGTGAAGACGACGTCGTCGTGAAAGTGCGCCAGCACGGCCTCGACGTCGTGGTCGTTCCACGCCCGCACCCACTGTTCGGCGAACGTCGCCGCGTCGGGTGTGGGCATGACCTACTCCTCGAGTCCGGCCCAGAAGGGGCATTGACGTGCTTGGTCGAAGTCGGTCTTCACTCTGCTGCCGTCGGGCCGCAGTGACAACCGCTTTTCCTGCGCGTCGAACGCGGGCCAGTCGTCGCCGGGATGACCGTCGCGGACGAACTGACTCCACGCGTCGATCATCTGATCCGACAGCACCTGCTGATCGGGGTTCAACTTCGGTGCCCCGCCGATGTCGAACAGGTACCGCAATTCCAGCGAGTGGCTGGCGCCCACCGGAAACGGCAAAGACCGCAACGGGTCTGGCGCGGGGGCCCCGCGATCGTCGAACTCGTAGGCGTAGACCGAGTCCTGCTTGGCCAGCCCCTGCGTCATCCTGTCGGCCACGCAGGCGAACACGCCGTCGGTGACGGCCGCGGAGTAGGCGAGCGGCACGCTGCCTGCGTAACGGCTCAGGGGGTAGCGCGCGGCCACCGCGGCAGCGTTGCGGCCGAAGGTCGACGACAGCAATTGCGGATACCGGGCCTCGGTGTAGGGCCCCTTGGACCGCAGGTACTCCAGCGCGACGAACAGCGTGAACTCGTCGTGATTGGTGCCGATGAGCACCGGCACCTTCGCGGCGCGGCCCTCGGAGATCTCCCGCATCGGATCCACGGGCAGCACCTTGGTCCCCGTGACGGGGCCACTCAGGGCGTCGTCGCCAATGCGGTAGAACCAGACCGGCTTTCGCAAACCGTCCGCCGGCAGTGCGCGCAGACACGTGGCGACGGTGCGCGGGTCCGTGCAGCCGGCGTCGCGGGCGTAGTCGACGCTGGCCCGCTGCGCCTCGGGCAGGGCGAGCTGTGCCTGACAGGGCCCGCTCTGGATGACGGCCGCGCGGAAGAGTCCCTCGGAACCGGGGGCGACGAGGTGGTCGCAGACCGACATCCCGCCCGCGGATTCACCGGCGATGGTGACGGCGCCCGGGTCGCCGCCGAAGTTGGCGATGTTGTCGCGCACCCACCGCAGGGCGGCCTGTTGGTCCTGCAGCCCGTAGTTGCCGACGGCACCTGGTGGGCCCAGGGCGGGATGGGCCAGGAAGCCGAGCGCGCCGAGCCGATAGTTCAGCGTGACGACGACGACGTCGCCGCGGGTGGTCAGCCAGCGCGAGTCGTAGATGCCGCTGCTGCCGTTGATGAACGCCCCGCCGTGAATCCACACCATGACCGCGCGCTTGCGTTCCGAGGGCGGCGGGGTCCAGACGTTGAGGGACAAGCAGTCCTCCGAGGTCTGCCGTCCCATCTCCAGATCGCTGCCGTCCTGCAGGCAGCGCGGGCCGGTACGGGTGGCGTCGCGCACCCCCGGCCAGGACGGCGCGGGAGCGGGCGCCTGCCAGCGCAGGGGCCCGACGGGGGGTGCGGCATACGGAATTCCGGCGAAGAGACGGTGGTCGGGAGCGACGACTCCGCGCACGGTGCCGGTCGTGGTCTGGACGAGGGCCGGGTCGGCGGGCGGGGAGGGTGACGACGCGGCCGGGTCGTCGTCGCGGGCGCATCCCGCGAGGAGGACCAGGGCGGCGACGAGGACCGTCACCGCGCGGCGACCAAACGATTCTCGGCGCATCGCGGCCGAGCCTACCGATGGCGGCTCGGTGCGCCGGACGCCCGGGGATGTGACCCAGCACACTGTCGGTCACCTAGACTGTCGCCTTGACACCCGTCAAGTGCCGCCTCGCGTATCAGGAGCCCGGATGACCGCATCGACGCACGACGACCCGACGAAGGTCCTCGCCGACCCGACCGCCTACGCCGACGACGAACGGTTGCACGCGGCGCTCGCCGAGTTGCGCGCCAACAACCCCGTCGCCTGGGTCGACCACGGCCGCTACCGTCCGTTCTGGGCCATCACCAAGCACGCCGACATCATGGCCATCGAGCGCGACAACGACCTCTTCCTCAGCGAACCTCGACCCCTGCTGGCCACCGCGGCCGCCGACGACATGGCCAAGGAACAGCTCGAGGCCGGCATCGGCCTGCGGACCCTGATCCACATGGACGACCCCCACCACCGCAAGGTGCGCCAGATCGGCGCCGATTGGTTCCGGCCCAAGGCCATGCGCGACCTCAAGGTGCGGGTCGACGAGTTGGCCAAGCGATACGTCGACGAGATGGCCGACATTGGTCCCGAATGCGACTTCGTCACCGACATCGCCGTCGACTTCCCCCTATACGTGATCATGTCGCTGCTCGGGCTTCCCGAGTCGGACTTCGGCCGCATGCACTCCCTGACCCAGGAGATGTTCGGCGGCGACGACGACGAGTACAAGCGCGACGGAGGTTCCTTGGAGGACCAATTCGCGGTGCTGCTCGACTTCTTCGACTACTTCTCGAAGTTGACGGCGTCACGCCGAGACCAGCCGACCGGCGACCTCGCCTCGGCGATCGCCAACGGCCGCGTCGACGGGGAGCAGCTCTCCGACGTCGACACCGCGTCGTACTACGTGATCGTCGCCAGTGCGGGCCACGACACCACCAAGGATGCGATCTCGGGCGGGATGCGGGCGCTGATCGACAATCCGGGTGAGCTCGAGCGCTTGCGCGCCGACCCGGGCCTGATGCCGACTGCGGTCGAGGAGATGATCCGATGGTCGACCCCGGTCAAGGAGTTCATGCGGACCGCCGCACGCGACACCACCGTGCGTGGCGTGGACATCGCCGCCGGTGAGTCGGTCTATCTGGCGTACGTCTCGGGCAACCGCGACGAGGAGGTGTTCACCGATCCGTTCCGGTTCGACGTCGGCCGCGATCCGAACAAACACGTCTCGTTCGGGTACGGCGTGCACTTCTGCCTGGGTGCCGCGCTCGCCCGGATGGAGATGAACAGCTTGTTCACCGAGCTGATCCCACGGCTGGAGTCGGTCGAATTGGCCGGCCCACCGGAGCTTTCGGCCACGACGTTCGTCGGTGGTCTCAAGCACCTTCCGATTCGGTACTCGATGCGCTGACCCCGTTGGGCTTCTTGGCGTAGGCGTGCAAGAACCCGTCGACCGCGGCGACGGCCACCTTCTCGTAATCGAAGTCGACGAGTGTGCTGAGCCGCCCGAACGCCAACGGGCCGACCAGCAGCGCGAACGCGACGGTCCGGTCGACCTCGGTCAGTTCGGCGGCGGCCTGCGGGCTGTCGAAGATCACGTCGAAGGGCGCTGAGTACTGCTGGGCGATGCGTTCGCGCAGGGAACGCATCTCCGGGCTGGCGGCCTCGGCGTGCGGCGTCTGCGGCAGCTGGCCCATGTCCGGGCCCAGTGAGAGCCAGGACATCGCGGTCAGGATCGTGGGCGCCTCGGCGATCGACTGCGCCCACGCCACCACGATCGCCAACAGCCGGTCTCGCAGCGAGCCCTGTTCCGGCGGCATCGGCGGCGGGGGGATGAGGCCGGTGAAGCTGGCAGCCAGGAGGTCGTTGGCGCTGGAGAAGTGCCGGTAGAGGGTGGCCCGCGCGACGTTGGCGGTTCGGGTGACGGCGTCCACGGTCACCGCGCTCGGCCCACCGGACCTCAGCAGCACGGTGGCAGCCTCGAGCAACCGGGCCCGCGAACGCGCCGGCCGCGGATCGGAGCGATCGACCGACATCGGGTACCTCGTACATCCTTGGCGACTTCGATTTCTGAGACTATCGGTCTTCCGAGACTGGTAGTCTCGAAACTGTCATGAGTCGGAGGGGTGACGCTGTGGTCGACTCGCTGATGTCGTCAGAACAGGATATCGGCGCAAGGGCCACCGAGCCGTCGTCGCGGGCCCGTGTCTGGTTGCTGGTGGTCGCCTGCCTGGCCGTGTCGATGGTCGTCTCGTCGATGGTGGCCCTGAACACGGCGCTTCCCGACATTGCCGTCCGCACCTCCGCCACCCAGTCCCAGCTCACCTGGGTCGTCGACGGATACACCTTGGTCCTCGCGTGTCTCCTTCTGCCCGCCGGCGCGTTCGGCGACCGCTACGGCAGGCGGGGCGCACTGTTGATCGGCCTTGCCGTGTTCACCGTGGCCTCCGTCGCGCCGATCGTCGTCGACGGACCCGTTGCCCTCATCGCTTCCCGTGCCGTAGCGGGCGCCGGGGCTGCGTTCGTCATGCCTGCCACGCTGTCATTGCTGACCGCGGCTTATCCAAAGTCGCAGCGCAGCAAGGCCGTTGGCATTTGGGCCGGCGTCGTCGGCTCGGGGGCCGTTCTCGGGTTCCTGGTAAGCGGCATTCTGCTGCATTTCTGGGCATGGCAGTCGATCTTCTGGGCCTTCGCAGGGGCCGGAGCGCTCATCACCGCGTTCGCATGCACCGTGCCGTCTTCCCGCGACGAGGACGCCGCGCCGCTGGATTGGCGAGGGGCCGTCCTCATTGGTGCTGCGGTCGCGCTGTTCGTCTTCGGTGTCGTCGAGGCGCCCATCCGAGGCTGGTCGCATCCCCTGGTATGGGGCTTCATGGCGGCAGGAGTGGCAAGCTCGGTGGCGTTCGCCGCCCTGCAGTTACGGCTCCCCGCCCCCCTGCTCGACGTGCGCCTGTTCGCCAGGCCCGACTTCGCCACCGGCGCGCTAGGCATCACCATCCTGTTCTTCGCCAACTTCGGCTTCTTCTTCATTGCCATGCAGTACATCCAGTTGGTGATGGGCTACAGCCCGCTCGGCACCGCATTCGCTCTGGCGCCGCTGATGGTGCCGGTCTTCGTCCTCAGCATCGCCACCGGTTGGTACCTGCCGAGGGTCGGGCTCCGCGCTGCGGTGACGGTCGGTCTGGTCCTGATCGCTACGGGCCTGTCGTGCTTGCGCC
This sequence comes from Mycobacterium yunnanensis, assembly GCF_025823185.1. GTDB lineage: Bacteria > Actinomycetota > Actinomycetes > Mycobacteriales > Mycobacteriaceae > Mycobacterium > Mycobacterium yunnanensis. The sequence continues at coordinate 795,654 of NZ_JACKVK010000008.1, read as the reverse complement.
TACTCGACCTGGACTCGTCCTACCTGGACCTGGCGTGGCCCTTGATCGTCATGAGCACCGGCATCGGCTTGTGCACGGCGCCGACGACGTCGGCCATCATGGGCGCGGTGCCCGACGAAAAGCAGGGGGTGGCCTCGGCAGTCAACGACGCCACGCGCGAGATTGGGGCGGCGCTGGGCATCGCCGTTGCGGGTTCCATCCTCGCCGGGCGCTACACCAGCGAGCTCCGCCCCGACCTCGCGCGCTTTCCCGAACCCGTCCGTGAGCGCGCCATTGGCTCGCTCGCCGAGGCACTCGCAGTGGCCGACCGGATGGGACCGCAGGGTGCGCCGCTCGCCGAACTAGCCAAGTCCGCTTTCCTGCACGCGATGGACTCCTCGGTTCTCGTGCTCGCCTCGGTGATCGCGGTGGCAGCGCTGTTCGTGGCAATCTGGGCCCCCGGCCGCGACGGCCGCCAGTCGCGTCTCGTGCGCCGGCCCGCTGGTGGGCGGCACCGGGGCTGACTCCCGCTTACGCTGGTGGCGTGCGTCTGCTGCTCGTCAACCCGAACACCACCGCCTCCATGACGGCCGCCATCGAATCCTCGGCGCGCTCGGTCGCGGGGCCGGCCACCAAGGTCATGGCCGTCAACCCGGCCGAGGGCCCCGCGAGCATCGAGAACGACGACGACGAAGAACGCTGCATCCCACATCTTCTCGACGTGGTGGCCCGTGCCCAAGCAGGACCCGACCGTCCCGACGCCTACGTGATCGCCTGCTTCGGCGATCCGGGGCTCGAACAGGTCCGTACGACGGTCGACGTTCCGGTTCTGGGCATCGCGCAGGCCGCGATGCACGCCGCCGCCCTGAGCGCCGGAAGCTTCTCGGTGGTCACGTCCATGTCGGCGACGGTGCCGACCGCGTGGACCCTGGCCAAGACCTACACGCCAAGCCAGTGCCTCGGCGTCTACGCCACCGACATCCCGGTGCTGCGGATCGATTCCGATCCCACCACCGTCGGGCCGATCGGCGACCTCTGCGAGACGGCCCTGGCTCAGGACGCCAGCGGATCGATCGTGCTGGGCTGCGCGGCGATGGCCCCGTTCGCCGCGCCGCTCGCCGAGCGGCTCGGCGTCCCCGTCGTCGACGGCGTGGTCGCCGCGACGCTGCTGGCCGAGGCCCTCGTCAGGATGGGGCAGGTCACCCGATGAAGTCGGCTGCCCGGTGACCGATCATCACGATGGTGGCGTGCGGCCCACGGCTGGTGATCTCGGGCAGGATCGATCCGTCGACCACCCATAGCCCCTCGACGCCACGCACGCGGCATCGCTCGTCCAACGGCGCCTCGCCGTCGCGACCCATCGGGACGGTGCCACACAGGTGTTGCGACGTCGACCAGGACGATTCACGGGCGTGATACCCCGACCCTGCGAGATCGTGTGCCAGGTCTGCGCCGTCCGCCAGGGCGATGACGTCGGATTGCTCACTGTCGTAACGGTGTTCGATCAGAGGCGACACGGCCGGATCGGCCGAGGTCAAGCGCAGCCGCCCGCGGGACCGGGGCCGCATCAGGGTGACGCCGAGGTGGGGCCGGTCCGACGGGTCGTGCGCCGATCCGGTCATGGTGGCGAAACCGGTTGTGTAGCAGCGAATCTCCAGACCGTCGGCGGTGGTCAGCAGCGTCTCTAGCGGAGGCCGGCCGGGCGCTGCGGGCCAGTCGACGGGGAGCACCCATTCGGGATGATCGACGCAGCGGGTTCCCACCGGGAGATCAGCCACCACGGGGACCCCCATCGCGGCCAGCTGCTCTGCCGGGCCGATGCCCGAGAGCAGCAGCAGGTGCGCCGACCCGATGGCGCCAGCCGAGAGCACCACGTGGTCGGCGGTCAGCTCACCGGACCCGAGACACTGCACGCCGACGGCGCGGCTCCCGGCGAACCGGATCCGCCGCACCCTACGGTCGTGCAGCACCGTCACGTTCGGTCGCCCAACCGCAGGGCCGAGGAAGGCCTCACCGGGTCCGACCCTGGTGCCGCGCTCGACGTTGAGCGGCACCGGGCCGACACCCGGCCGCCCCCCGTCGTTGCCGTTGAGATCCTCGACCCACTCGAAGCCACGCCCACGTGCCGCGGCGTCGAAGGCGGCTGCACCCTCGTCGAAATCGGCGACACGTGCGATGCGCATGGGTCCGGCGGAGCCGTGGAGCGGTCCGGTGAAGTCCAGGTCGGTCTCGATGTCGAGGAAGTGCGGTAGTACGTCGTCCCACGACCAACCGGGGATCCCCCAACCGTCGAAGTCGGCGGGCAGGCCACGGCAGAAGTAGCCGCCGTTGACGGCCCCCGACCCCCCGACGACCTCCCCGCGCATGATCGACGCCGTGCGCCGCGGACGGTCGGTCAGCGTCGTCTCGTAGCGCCGGACCACCGAACTGCCCGCGCCGATCGGCAACCGAAGCCCGTCTGCGATCTGGGCCGCCACCGGGGGTTCCGACGCCCCCGGCCCGGCTTCGACGACGGTGACCGAACGGCCCGGGTCGCGTGAAAGCCTTTCGGCCAGAACGCAACCGGCGCTGCCCGCACCGACGATCAGAACATCGGAGTGCAACGGTACGGGTCAGCTTCGGATCTGCGGCTTGAGCGCGCCGAGGTGACGTTCGCGCACGACGCCCTTCCACAGGCCCAGGCCGTAGGCGATGTCGTCGAGCCGTCTGAGCAGGACGTAGGAGAACAGTCCGACGCGCTTGGCGTCGTCGTCGGCGGTGGCGCTGCGGCTGGCCCAGTCGACCACCCCGTCCACGACGGCGGCCACCAGCACCACCTGACGGCATCGCGGGAAGCAGACCGCGGCGACGAGTGCGACGGGCCAGTAGTGCCGACAGATCGCCGAGGCCAGCTGTAGCGCCGCCGACCAGAGACCCTGGGCGGCCACCGCCGCCACCTCTCGGGGTTCGGTGTCGACCGCGCCGAGTACCTTCGCGATCTTCCGTCCGATGATTGCGGCCACCACCGTCGAGGCGACGTACCCAACCCCTGAGCCCATGGCCAGCAGCACCCACACCAGCAGGGTCCAACCCGACAACACGAGCGGTGCGGTCTTGCCAGGGTGACGGACGGCCAGCGGCGCAGCCGAAGAACCGTAGAAGGCCTTGCGCGCGAACCACTCTCGAAGCTTGGTGCGATGGTCGTGACCGACGAGCGCGATGGGCTCGTAGCGCAACCGCGCGCCCGCCTCGATGAAGCGCCAACACAGATCCACGTCTTCGCCCGAATGCATGGTCTCGTCGAATCCGCCGACGTCGACCAGAGCGCTACGACGGCAGATGATGGCCGCGCTGGGCACGTAGGAGACGGTGCCGTAGGGCACCACGGGCGCTTCACGTTGCCCCAGGTCGAGTGAGGACCGCACTGCCTCGTAGCGTGCCACGACGTTGCGTGGCTCGTTCAACCCCACGATTCGTGGTGCCACCAATGCGACGGCGGGATCGCAGAAGTGCCCGAGGAGCGCCTCGAGCCAGCCCCGGCGTGGCACCACGTCGGAATCGAGGAACGCGACGAAGTCGGTCTGACACATGGCCAGACCGGTGTTGCGCGCCGCCGCCGGCCCCTTGCTGGTGTCATGCCGCAGCACCCGCACCTCGCAGTGCAGGCCCGCGAAGTCGTCCATCCGAACCGGTCGCGACGAGCCGTCGTCGACCACGATCACGCACAGGCCACGCAGCGTCGACACCAAGCGCCTGAGGCCAATCGCGTTGTCCAACACCGGAATGACGATGGTGACGTCACGATGGGAGGGGCCGCTGGCCGGCCGTGGATGCGCCACGGTGGCGTCGAGCAGCGTGCGCGCAAGCTGCGCGCTCTGGGCGTCGTGCACCTCGAGGCGGCCGCCGTCGAGCATCGTCTGGGCAGCCGGCGCGAGCCGCAACAATCGGGTCGGCGAGCCGCCGAGAAGAGCCGAGCCCTCTCCGAGCACCCTGACTCGTCTGTCCACCTGCACGGCGAAGCCGTCGGGCAGTCGTGGTCCCGTCACTGCAAGAGTCCCCCGGCGCCGGGGAGCCACGTCGCCACGCGGCGGGTGCAGGAGTCGACCATTGCAGCAAAGATACGCGACCCCTCGACCGCCGATGCGGTGGTGGGGTTGCCGAGGACACCGACGGCGCTGACTGCGGCGACGCCGCCTTCGCGCAGCCGGGGCATGAGCTCCGCCAGCGGTGCTTCGTTGCCGACCACCCATTCCTGCTGGCGAACCACGCCGGGCGAAATATGTAGCAATACAGACGTTTCGGTGTGACCCGCGTGCGCGTCGGCCCCGGGCACACTGCACGGGCACCAGGCAACGTCGCGGCCTTCGCTGCGGAGCAGACCGACCGCGGCGGCGACCGCGGCGACGTTGCCGCCATGGCCGTTGACGAATACCAACCGCGAGGCCCACTCGAAGGCCGATCGGCCGTATTCGACCAGCAGGAGCTGCAGCGCCGCGGTGCCGATGGACACCGTGCCCGGGAACCCCTGATGCTCACCGCTGGCGCCATAGGCGATTGCCGGGGCCAGCAGCCACGGGTCGCCGAGGCGATTGGCCATCCCCCGACTGACGGCGTTGGCGATCCGGGTGTCGGTGTCGACGGGCAGATGTGGCCCATGCTGCTCGGTTGAGCCCAGCGGGACGATCAACGCCGGGGACAGATCATCGAGCTGCCGTGCCGTTGAGTTCCCAAGCTCGTTGGGGAAGGCCACCCGCCGATCCTAGGACGAATTCACCTGGTGTGCGCCGAATGTTGGCGTTTGTGCGGCACGAGATTCAACCAGGGTCGACACCGACACCGGCGGGCCTCCCCGTCCGCCACGTCAGCACCGCCCGCCACACCGGGACCAGCGGCGACGGCGTCGAGGTGCGGTGGAGGGTTAGGGATTTTCGGCGCTGGGCATCCCCAGTGCGCGGGTGAACCCCGTGGGCGTCAACACGTCCTCGGCGACGAGGTCGTGAATCGAGGCCTTGCCGAGTCCCATCAGAGCGGAGTCGACGCCGCTGCGCATGATGTCGAGAACGTTCTCCACGCCCGGTTGTCCCTCGGCGGCTAGCCCCCACAGGTAGGCCCGGCCCAGCATGACCGCGCGGGCCCCCAACGCCAGCGCCTTGACGACGTCGCTGCCGCGGCGGATGCCACCGTCGAGGAGTACTTCGACGTCGCCGCCCACCGCGGCGGCGACGGCCGGCAACGCCCGGATCGACGCCGGCGTTCCGTCCAGATTGTTGCCGCCGTGGTTGGAGACCGAGATTGCCGAGACACCCGCGTCGACAGCGCGTTTCGCGTCGTCGACCCGCATGACACCCTTGAGCATCACCGGTCCACCCCACAGCTCGACCAACCAGGCGATGTCCTCCCACGTCGGCGGCGGGGTGCCCATCCACTCGCCGTACGCGGCGAAGAACGGCGGGCCGGCCTCACCGCGGTTGCCCTGGTTGGGCACGCGCAGGTTCGGCGGACGCATGGTCTTGGCCCACTGCAGCAACCAACTCGGCCGGGTGAGGCCCTCGGGCATCATCTTGACGGTGGTGCGGAGGTTCATCTCCTCCGGTATCACCGGGCTGCCCCAGTCGCGGCCGTGGGAGAAGCTCCAGTCGGTGGTGATGATGATGCCGACCGCACCAGCGGCCCTGGCGCGTTCCACGCGCGCGGCGATGGCGTCTCGCCCGCCGAGCCAGTACACCTGGAAGAACAGCTTCGGGTTGGCGGCGATGACCTCTTCGATCGGCTTGCTGGCAAACGAGGACAGGCCCATCGCGGTGCCGCGCGCCGCGGCGGCCCGCGCCACGGCGACCTCACCGTCGGGATGTACGGCCTGCACGCCCGTCGGGGAGATGATCACCGGCAGCGAGATCTCTTGTCCCATCACCGTTGTGGCCAGATCACGCTTCTCCAGCGCGCCGATCACGTGGGGTGCGAAGCCCAGTTCACCGAACGCGTCCACGTTGTCGGCCACGGTGATGCCGCGCTCACTGGCCGCGATCAGCGAGCTGTAGACGGACTTCGGCAGCCGCTTCTTGGCGCGCTGCTGGGCGATGGCGACGGTTTCGAACCACTTGTCTCGAGCCATGGTCTATACGGGACTTTCGTTGCAGAATTTCTTCGGAGCCGGGCCGCCGGCGACCAGGCCCTGCGGTGGACGGGTGAGGAGGGTCAGCGGGATCGGCGCCGTGCGGCCGCCGGACCGGGAGTGGTCGCCGCTGGGCTTGGGCTTGTCGCGCTCGCGGGCCAGGGCGGGTTCGCCGTAGCCCTGCACGCATTCGGGGTCGGGTCCGTCCAACGGCAGACCGGTGAAGAACTTCGCCGCCATGCACCCACCACGGCATCCGTCGTAATGATCGCAACTGCCGCACGCCCCCGCCGACTGCGGCTCACGCAGCTCGGCGAACAGCTTCGAGTTCTGCCAGACGTTCTGGAAGCCGCTGTCGGACAGGATGTTTCCCGCGAGGAACCGGTCGTGGATGGCGAACGGGCAGGCGTAGACGTCCCCCACCGGGTCGATGAGGCACACCACCCGCCCGGCACCGCAGAGGTTCAGCCCAGCCAACGCGCCGGGCTGTCCCAGCCCCGAGAGGTGGAAGAACGAATCCCCGGTCAACACACCCTCGCCGTGGGCCACCAACCAGTCGTAGAGCTCGCGTTGCTGAGCCGCCGTCGGATGCAGCTCGTCCCACACGTCGGCACCCCGACCCGACGGACGCAGCCGCGTGATCCGCAACGTCGCACCGTACCGATCGGCCAGGGCCTTGAACTCGTCGAGCTGCCCGACGTTGTGGCGGGTCACCACCACCGAGATCTTCGCGTCCTGAAAGCCCGCCGCCGACAAATTCTCCAACGCCCGGATCGCCATCGCGAACGACCCCGGACCACGCACCGCGTCGTTGACCTCCGCAGTCGCCCCGTCCAACGAGATCTGCACGTCGACGTAATCGCTGGCCGCCAATCTCGCGGCCACCTTCTCGTCGATGCGGACCCCGTTGGTGGAGAACTTCACCCCCACCTGATGTGCGGTGGCGTAGTCCACCAACTCCCAAAAGTCCGATCGCACCGTCGGCTCACCACCACCGATGTTGACGTAGAACACCTGCATGCGTTGCAACTCGTCGATGACGTCCATGCACTGCCGGGTGCTCAGCTCCCGCGGATCGCGCTTACCCGAGGACGACAAGCAATGCACACACGACAGATTGCACGCGTAGGTCAACTCCCACGTCAAACAAATCGGCGCATCCAAACCCCGCTCGAACTGCTCGACCAGGCGCGGGACCGGTGCCGGGGACATGGTGGTCGTCATGGGTTCTCCTCGCGGACCAGCATCTTGGAGGTGACCAGCACGCCGAGCGCGTGCAGGTAGGGCGCCAACCCGGCGTCGTCGACGCCAGCCGCGCGAAGGGCCGACCTGACGTCGGGGTGATCGGCCAGCGACGTGACCACCTCGACGATCGTGGTGTTCTTCAGGAACGAGAGTTTGCGTGTGCCAAAGTGATACAGCAGGGCGCCGAACGGCTCCGGCCGCACTGCCACCTGCGGATGCAGCCGCCAGCGGACGTCCGGATCGAAGGCCTGGGCGTCCACTGTCGGCTGCGGGGAGGCGACCACGGTCAGTAGACGCCGCACATGCCGTCGATGGACACCTCTTCGACGAGGCTCTCGGTGACGAGTTCGGATTCGGTCTCGGACTGCTGAGTCGGCTCCATGGTTTCGCCTTTCGGTGGAGGAAGATGTCGACGAGTGTGATGCAGATCGCAACAATATGGCATCGAGTGCCGAAACGGAAGGGCGGATGTCGATGAGTCGCGAACCTGCCGCCCGAGTGGGCAGACGGAGGTCCACCACCGGGGACCACATCACCAGCGTGGCGCTCGAACTGTTTGCCGCCCGCGGCTTCGACGACGTGAGCGTCGACGACGTGGCCCGCGCCGCCGGCATCGCCCGGCGGACGCTGTTCCGCTACTACCCGTCCAAGAACGCCATTCCGTGGGGTGACTTCGATGCACATCTCGCCTACATGCGCGAGTTGCTCGACGCCGTGCCCGCCGACGTGCCGACCACCGCGGCGCTGCGGTCTACGCTGTTGGCGTTCAACAGCTTCGACGACGCGGAGACCGCCCACCACCGCCAGCGCATGCGCGTGATCCTCGAGACCGACGCGCTGCAGGCGCACTCCATGACGATGTACGCGGGATGGCGGGCGGTCATCGCGCAATTCGTCGCCCGGCGACTGCATCTGCAGGCGGCCGACCTGGTCCCCCAGACCACGGCGTGGTCGATGCTCGGCGTCGCACTCTCGGCCTACGAACACTGGCTGGCCGACCCCTCGGTGTCCCTACCGCGGGCACTCGGCGAGGCGTTCGACACCGTCAGCGCCGGTCTGGGCGCCCTCGACCCCTAGCGCCCCGGCGATTCGTGCACGGTTGACCGCGCTCACCGCGGCTACGGGTGCACGAATCGCGAGAATGGGCGTCGGAGTTCGGAGCCCAGCGGCGACGATGAGGGTGTGGAAGCCGAATCGTCCGCTCCGGACGCGCCCCACGTGCTGCTCACGCTGTACGACGAGGCGCTACCCGTCGTGTACGGGTACTTCGTCCGGCGCTGCGGCGACCGCGGCGTTGCCGAGGACCTGACGTCGGAGACCTTCCTGGCCGCGATGGACGCGGCCAGACGCGACGTGCCACCGCCGATGACGGTCGCGTGGCTGATCGGCGTCGCCCGGCACAAGCTGGCCGACCATTATCGCCGACGACACGACCGGTTCACCGTCCCGGTGGCCGAGGTGCCCGAACCCGTCGACCCCGCCGACGACTGGGACGCCGAACTCGACCGCATCGTCGCCGAGGGTGTCCTGGCGCGACTGCCCGAACACCATCGGGTGGTGCTGGCCCTGCGCTACCTGGACGACCGGTCCGTGCCCGAGTGCGCCGAACTGATCGGCCGCACGGTGCACGCCACCGAAGCGCTGTTGGTGCGGGCCCGCCGAGCCTTCAAGTCGAGCTATCCGGAGGGCGGTGCGTCATGACCGAACCCGATCCGCTGACCGTGCTGCGCGGCGACGACCTTCCGGTGAACCCCGACCCGCAGTTCGCCGCCCGTCTGAGAGCCCGGCTCGAATCCGCCGTCTCGCTACCCCGAGGAGCCACCGTGAGCGACACCGATCTCGCCGTCACCGAACTTAGCGCGCTTGCGCCCGCACCACCCCGGCCCGCGGCGCTGCCCTACCTCGCCGTCGCCGGCGCCCGCGACGCCATCGCGTGGTACGTCACCGCCTTCGGCGCCGTCGTGCTGGGCGATCCGATCGAGATGGACGACGGCCGCATCGGCCACGCCGAGCTGTCGATCGGCGGCGGCGTGCTCTACCTTGCCGACGAGTTTCCCGAAGTTGGCTTGAGGGCCCCTGCCCCACAGTCGGTTTCGGTGAGCCTGATGCTGCACGTCGCCGACACCGACGAGGCACTCGGGCGCGCCCGCGCTCGTGGCGCCCGCGTCGAGCGTGACATCTATGAGGCCCACGGCTCCCGCAGCGCCAGCGTGATCGACCCGTTCGGCCACCGGTGGATGCTGAACGGACCGCTCAGCGGAACGGTCGGTCCGATCCGTCATGGCGACATCGCCTACGTGTCGGTGTGGACGCGCGATCCCGATCGATCGGCGGCCTTCTACGGCCGCGTGCTGGGCTGGCAATTCGACGCCGACTCCCGTCGGGTCACCAACACCGATCGGCCCGTCGGCGTGGTCGCCATGGCCGGGACGCCCACGTTGTTCTGCTGCTACGCCGTGTCCGACGTGGCGGCGGCCCGGCAGTCGATCCTGGCGGCAGGCGGCCAGGCCGGCGACGTCGTGCAGACCCCGCACGGTCCGACGGTCGACGCGACCGATCCCGCGGGCACCGCGTTCGCGGTCTACCAACCCACCGGGGACGACCCTCGGCCCGCGCTCAACGGCACGGGGCCCGGCGAACTCTCCTACGTCACCTTCGAGGTGGCCGACTCGTCGAGCTTCCGCCACTTCTACGGCCAGGTGCTGGGCTGGAGCTTCGACCCCGGCCGGATCGACGACGGCTGGGAGCCCCGCGGCGTCCACCCCATGGCGGGCATGGCGGGCGGCAGCACGACGCCGGCGACCGTGCCGATGTGGACAGTCGACGACGTCGTTGCGGCGGTCGGTCGGGTGCGCGAGGCGGGTGGCACCGTGCTGCAGGAACCGTCCGCACAGTCCTACGGTCTCTCGGCATTGTGCGTCGACGATCAGGGCGTGCGCTTCTACCTCGGCCAGTTCTAGTGACTTCGGCGTGATCAGCGGCGGTCAGCGCCGGTGATCACGCCGACATCACGCGAGGACGTCGGCAATGGGCGCGCCGGCGGCGATCTTGGCGCGGGCCTTCATCACCTTGCCCGGCATGCCACCGCCCACGACGCCGACGACGGCGCCGTCGCGCTCGTAGTAGGCCAGGAACTTGCGGCCGTCGTCGTCGACGAGGTGCACGACGTCGTCGGCCTCCGGCTCGCCGAGGCACTGAATCTTGACGTCGTACTGGTCGCTCCAGAAGTAGGGCACCGTCACCGTGGACGTCGGCTCCTGGCCAAGCATGGCGGGCACGATGGCGCGGGCCTGCTCGGCGACGTTGCTCCAATGTTCAACGCGCACTTGCTCACCCAGAGCGTCCTTCCACGAGGCGACGTCTCCGACCGCCCACACGTTGGGCGCGCTGGTACGCCCGGCCGCGTCGCAGAGCACGCCGTTGTCCACGGCGATCTCGCTGCCCTCGAGCCAGTCGGTCGACGGACGGGAGCCGACGCCGACCACGACGACGTCGGCGTCGAGTTCGGTGCCGTCGGACAATACGACCTTCTCGACGTGACCGGTACCCGCGACCTCGGTGACGCCCACACCGCACCGGACGTCGACGCCCTCGGCGCGGTGCAGTCGCGCAACCAGCTCGCCGATCTGCTCACCGAGCACCGAGGCCAGCGGCGTGGGTTGCGGTTCGACGAGGACGACGTCGACGCCGAGCGCTCGCAGACTGGCCGCCACCTCGCAGCCGATGAAACCGGCACCGATGACGACGGCGTTCTTCGCCGAGCCGGCATGCGCGCGCAGCGCCAGGCTCTCGTTGAGGGTTCGGAGCACGCGGATGCCCTCGAGGTCGGGAAACGACGGAATCCGCTTGGGCACCAAGCCCGTTGCGATCACGAGCTCGTCGTAGGGAACGGTCTCGCCACTGGCCAGGGTGACCGTTCGAGCCGCGGTGTCCAGAGACGTCGCGGCCGAGCCGAGGCGGACCGTGATGTCCTTCTCCTCGTAAAAGGAGGCGGGCTTGAGCGTCACGTCGTCGGTCTCGGCGCGCAGCACGTCCTTCGACAGCGGGGGCCGGTCGTAGGGGAGGTGATCCTCGTCGCTGATGAGGGTGATCGGCCCGCCGAACTCGGCGCGGCGCAATTGCTCGGCGGTGCGCAGCGCGGCCAGTCCGCCCCCGACGATGACGATGCCCGCGGTAGTAGTCACGGGGCTTTTCTTACACGACGGTCGTCGTCTCCAGTGCGCCACCCATGCTCAGACGGGCGCGCGCTCGATGATGTTGGACAGCACCACGATGCTTTCGCTGCGCTCGATGTCGGCACTCGCGCGAATGCGTTCCAGCGCTTCCTCCAGATGGCGCATGTCGCGGGCGAGCACGTGCAGGATGGCGTCGGCCGTGCCGGTGACGGTCGCCGCGCTCACCACCTCGGGAATGCCGATCCACGCCTTGCGCAGCTCGGCGGGGGCGATCGTGCCGTGGCAGAACACCTGCACGTATGCCTCGGTGTTCCAACCGATTGCGTTGCGGTCGACGACGGTGGTGAAGCTGCGGATGACCCCGTCGTCGAGCATCCTGTCGACCCGTCGCTTCACCGCGGGCGCGGACAGGTTGACCCGCTGCCCGATCTCGGCGAAGGTCGCTCGGGCATGGTCGGCGAGCTCGGCGAGGATGAGCTCGTCGGTCTGATCCAGCCGGTCCACGGCGTCTCACTTTCTTAAAACAACAGATCGCCGCAATCCTAGCTTTGGCACAACGGATCGCGCATCGACACGCAATGAGTGGCGATTGATTGCGTCAGGACACCGCCATATCGTTTCTGGCATGACGATCGCTGATCTTGCCGGCACCCCGGCGCCCGAAGCCGCCTCCGCGACGGCCCGCGTCCGTACCCCGCGTCTGCGCCGGTACGCCATGACCGCTCCGACGTTCTTCGCCGTGGAGTACGCGATCAATCCCTGGATGGACACGTCGACGCCAGTCGACGCCGCGCTGGCCGTGCGCCAGTGGGATGCGTTGCGCTCGACGTACCGCACGCTGGGCCACACCGTCGAGATGGTCGAACCCGTCGCCGGCCTGCCCGACATGGTCTACGCCGCCAACGGCGGTCTGGTCGTCGACGGCGTCGCCGTCGTCGCGCGCTTCGCCTACCCGCAGCGCGCCGGGGAGGCCGTTGCCTACGCGGATTGGATGAGCAGTCGCGGCTTCACGCCGCACGCCACCCAGTACGTCAACGAGGGTCAGGGCGACCTCCTGGTGGTCGGCCCCACCATCCTGGCGGGCTACGGCTTCCGCACCGACCTGCGGGCCCACGCCGAGATCGCCGAGCTCACCGGCCGGCGCGTCGTCAGCCTGGAACTCGTCGACCCGCGCTTCTACCACCTCGACACCGCGCTGGCGGTGCTCGACGACAGCACCGTCGCCTACTACCCGCCCGCCTTCAGCGACGACGCGCGAGCGCAGCTGCGTCGACTGTTCCCGGACGCCGTCGAGGTCTCCTCCGCCGACGCCTACGTCCTGGGCCTCAACGTGGTCTCCGACGGCAAGCACGTGCTGCTGCCCGCCAACGCGGTCGGCTTCGCCGAACAGATCGGGGAGCTCGGCTTCGAGCCGATCGGGATCGACCTGTCCGAATTGTTCAAGGGCGGCGGATCCGTCAAATGCTGCACGCTGGAGGTGTACTCGTGACCATCCTGGAAACCGTCATGACCGGAGAAGGAGACCTCACAGGGCCAGTCGGCTCCTCGCGCGAGCGCTCGTCGGCGGCTGCCATCGCGGTCGACGAGCGCTACGCGGCGCACAACTACTCGCCGCTTCCCGTCGTCGCCGCCTCGGCCGAGGGCGCCTGGATCACCGACGTCGAGGGCCGCCGCTACCTGGACTGCCTGGCGGCGTACTCGGCGGTCAACTTCGGCCATTGCAACCCCGAGGTCCTCGCCACCGCGCACGCCCAGCTCGACACCGTCACCCTGATCAGCCGGGCCTTTCACTCCGACCGGCTCGGCCCGTTCTGTGCCGCACTCGCCAATCTGTGCGGCAAGGACATGGTCTTGCCCATGAACAGCGGAGCCGAGGCCGTCGAGAGCGGCATCAAGGTCGCCCGCAAGTGGGGCACCGACGTCAAGGGCGTGCCCGCCGACCAGTCGAATATCGTCGTGGCGCACAACAACTTCCATGGCCGCACCACCACCATCATCAGCTTCTCCGACGACGAGACCGCCCGTCGCGGCTTCGGGCCCTACACACCCGGTTTCCGCGCCGCGCCCTTCGGTGACGCCGATGCGTTGGCCAACGCGATCGACGAGAACACCGTCGCAGTCCTGCTGGAACCCATTCAGGGCGAAGCGGGCATCATCGTGCCGGCCGACGACTACCTGCCGCGAGTGCGGGCGCTGTGCACCGATCGTGACGTGTTGATGATCGCCGACGAGATTCAGGCCGGTCTCGCCCGCACCGGTCGGACCTTCGCCTGCGACCACTGGGGCGTGGTGCCCGACGTGTACCTCCTCGGCAAGGCCCTCGGCGGTGGCGTCGTGCCGCTGTCGGCGGTGGTGGCCAACCGCGACGTGCTCGGCGTGTTGCATCCCGGCGAGCACGGGTCGACGTTCGGCGGCAACCCGCTGGCCGCCGCCATCGGGACGACGGTGGTGACCATGCTCGAGCGCGGTGAATATCAGTCGCGCTCAGCCGAACTCGGACGACGACTGCACGCCCGCCTCGGCCAACTCGTCGGCCACGGGGTGCTCGCGGTGCGCGGAATGGGCCTGTGGGCCGGCGTCGACGTGGACCCACGGATCGGCACCGGAAAGTCCGTCAGCTTGCGGTTGGCCGCACGCGGTGTTCTCGTAAAGGACACACACGGTTCCACCCTGAGGTTCGCCCCGCCAATCGTCATCACCGAGGAGGAGATCGACTGGGCCGTCGACCAGTTCGCCACAGTTCTGGCCGAGGCCCTCGCATCACCAACGGCCGCCACCGCTTGACGCCTGCCGAGGAGGCACCATGGCATCACCCACACCGTCGGTTAGCTTGACCGAACAGATGCTGCGTCGCCGCCCAATCATGGGCGCACCCGTCGCACACGGCGCCTCCCAGGAACTCAAACGCACCATCGGCGTGTTCCAGTTGACGATGTTCGGCGTGGGCGCCACCGTCGGCACCGGCATCTTCTTCGTACTGTCCGAGGCAGTCCCCCAGGCCGGGCCCGCGGTGCTGCTGTCGTTCGTACTCGCCGGCGTCGCCGCCGGTCTTGCCGCGATCTGCTATGCCGAGATGGCCTCTGCGGTGCCGGTTTCCGGGTCGACGTACTCCTACGCCTATACGACCCTCGGCGAGTTCGTCGCGATGGGCGTGGCCGCCTGCCTGCTACTCGAATACGGGGTGTCGACCGCCGCGGTGGCCGTCGGGTGGAGCCAGTACCTCAACAAGCTGTTGCAGAACGTCTTCGGCGTCAGCCTGCCGCAGGCCATCACCGCAGCGCCGTGGGACGACGACCCCGGGATCGTCAACCTGCCCGCCATCGTCTTGGTGGTGATGTGCATGCTGCTGCTGATCCGCGGTGCGTCGGAGTCGGCCAGGGCCAACACCATCATGGTGCTGATCAAGTTGGGCGTGCTGGCGATGTTCTCCGTCATCGCCTTCACCGGCTTCACCACCGACCACTTCGCCAACTTCGCGCCGATGGGCACCGCGGCAGTGGGGCTCGCGGCCGGCACGATCTTCTTCTCCTACATCGGTCTCGACGCCGTGTCCACCGCCGGTGACGAGGTCAAGGATCCACAGAAGACCATGCCGCGCGCCATCATTGCCGCGCTGCTGATCGTCACCGGCATCTATCTACTGGTGACCTTCGCCGCCTTGGGCGCGCAGGACTGGACGGGTTTCGAGGGCCAAGAGGCCGGACTCGCCCAAATCCTGGACGACGTCACGGGATTGACGGTCTGGAGTACCGTGCTCGCCGCGGGTGCGGTCATCTCGATCTTCTCCGTGACGCTGGTGACCATGTACGGCCAGACGCGCATCCTGTTCGCGATGGGTCGCGACGGGCTGCTGCCCTCGATGTTCGCCAAGGTCAACCCCAAGAGCATGACGCCGGTGAACAACACCATCGTGGTGGCCGTCGTGGTGTCGATCCTGGCGGGGTTCATCCCCTTGGACAAGCTCGCCGACATGGTGTCGATCGGGACCCTGACGGCCTTCATCGTGGTGTCCCTCGGGGTGATCATCCTGCGCAGGCGCGAACCCGATCTGCCGCGCGGGTTCAAGGTGCCGCTGTACCCCGTCACGCCGATCCTGTCGATACTGGCGTGCGGTTACATCCTCTACAGCCTGCACTGGTACACCTGGATCGCGTTCGGCGCGTGGGTCGCCGTGGTGCTCGCCTACTACCTGGTGTGGGGACGGCATCACAGTGCGCTCAACGACGGCGGCGGTGGCGTCGTCGCGCCGGCGCCCGGGGTGGACGACGTCGAGATCGTCTCGCGCAGGGACGAGAACTAGTGACCGTCCAGCGAGAAGCGAAGCGAGATCGCGCATGACTTCCCAGCGAGAAGCGAAGCGAGATCGCGCATGACTTCCCAGCGAGAAGCGAAGCGAGATCGCGCATGACTGTCGTCGTCGGCTACCTGGCGGGCAAGGCGGGGACCTCGGCCCTCAACCTCGGGGTCGAAACGGCCAGAACACTGAAGACGTCACTGTCGGTGGTCACCGTCGTGCCCAAGCCGTGGACCACGCCGTCCCCTGCGCGCGTCGACGCCGAGTACGCGCAGTACGCCGACCGGTTGGCCGCCGACTCCGCGACGCAGGCCAAGGAATGCATTGCCGAGATCGACGCCAGCCTCGAAGTCAGCTTCCACAAGTACGCGCACCGCTCGGCGCCGGGCGGGTTGCTGCAGGCGGTGGCCGACATGAATGCCGAAGCGCTGGTGTTGGGTTCGGCGTCGGACGGCAGCCTGGGCCGCGTCGTGGTGGGCTCGACCGCCGACCGGTTGCTGCACTCCTCACCGGTGCCGCTGGCGATATCCCCGCGCAGCTATCGGGGCGCCAAGTCCCACGGGTTGACGCGGATCACCGCCGCCTACCCCGGCACCCCGGACTCGTTGCACGTCGTACGGCGCAGCGCCGCGCTCGCCGAACAGCTGCGGATCCCGTTGCGCGTCATCACCTTTGCGGTGCGCGGTCGCACGATGTATCCCCCGGAGGTCGGGTTGGATGCCGAGACGTCGATCTTGGAATCCTGGGCGTTGGCGTCACGCGAGGCGTTGGCGGCGTTGAAGACCGACGGCATAGTCGGTGACGACGTGACCCTTCAGGTGGTGACGGGCAACGGGTGGGACCGGGCTCTGGATGCACCGGACTGGGATGACGGCGACCTCCTCGTCATCGGGACCTCGCCGCAGGGACCGATAGCCCGAGTGTTCCTGGGCTCGAAGGGCACCAAGATCGTGCGCCACAGCCCGGTCCCGGTGCTGGTGCTGCCGAACTAGCCCGTCTAGTACTTCATCGTTCCGCGGTCGACGGCGATCTGAGAGCCCGAGATGGTGGCCGACGCGTCGCTGGCCAGCCAGGTCACCACGTCCGAAACTTCCTCGGCCGTCATGAACTCCTGCAGACCCTTCTTGCCGTCGTGGTTCACGGGGTGGAACGGCATCGGCGAGAAGCTGTGGATGTAGGTCGGGTACTTGCCGAAGATCTCCATCATCGCCTCGGGCTCGACCATCGGAGTGTCGATGGAGTACGGGTGAATCGAGTTGACGCGAATGCCGTACTCCCCCACCTCTAGTGCCAGTGAGTTGGTGAGGGCGACCAGTCCGTGCTTGGACGCCGCGTAGTGACTGTTGCCGGGTGTGGCCTTGAGCCCGGCCGACGAGCTGACGACGATGATCGATCCGCCGTTACCGGCCTCGATCATGGCGGGCACCGTGGCGCGGATGGTCCGCCAGGTGCCGTTGAGGTTGACGTCGATGACGCTGTCCCACTGCTGTTCGGTCATCTCGAACATCCGGCCCCAGCTGAGCACCCCCGCGTTGGCCACCACGACGTCGAGCCGACCGAACTGCTCAATCGCGTCGGCGACCACCTGCTGCTGGGCGGCGAGGTCGCGGATGTCGACCTCTCGAGCGAGCACCTTGCGGCCCGTCGCCTCGACGGCACTGGCGGTCTCGGCGAGGTCGGCCGAGGTGGCCGCCGGGTAGGTGATGGTGTCCGACACCGGCGCGCACACGTCGATGGCGACGACGTCGGCGCCCTCGTTGGCCAAGCGGATGGCATGGGCCCGGCCTTGTCCGCGGGCCGCGCCGGTGACGAATGCGACCCGTCCCTCGAGTGTGACTGCCATCAACCGACCCTTCGTCGTCCGTGCACGATGCCAGGTGCAGGCTAGCAGCCAAAATGGAACGTGTTCTAGAACGGGTCAGAGTTCGGCAATGATCTGCTGTCGCTTCGCGGTGTATTCGTCCTCGGAGATGGTGCCCATTGCGCGCAGCGTCTCCAGTTCCTGCAGGCGCTGCGCGGTCGACGGCCCGGCCGGAGCCAGCGGCGCGGCGGGCGCTGGTGGCGCGGCGGGCGCTGGTGGGGCGGCCGTGTGGGCGGCCGGAGCATTCCGTTGGGCGGCGGCGCGCCTGACCACGTTCATCACCTGCTGCCGGACAGCGGGATTGGAGCGAATGTCGACGGTGCCGTTCATCGGCACTCCGTGCGCCTTGAGGATTTGCATGATCTCCATCAGCGGTTCCGACTGCCCGGACAGGTCGTAGGTTCGGTCACCGTCTTCGGCAAGGGTGAATTGGGCGGGCATCATGCCGCCCACCAAAGCGCTTCGGTTCCAGTCGATCTCGTATTCGTTGGTGGCTGGGTCGACGAGCACCACCAACTTTCGCCCGGTGATGAGCGGCAGCCGCGTTACCGACGCAATGACCTTGTCCTGAACGTCGAAGGGTCGCAGGCCCGGTCCCTCGACGTGCAACCCGATCTTCACCAGCGGTTGGTCGTTGATCCGCGTGCCGGTCTCACCGATGGAGGTGACGCTCGCGAGCGCCAATACACCGTTGGCCTCGAGCATCTGGGTCTTGGCAGCCGAGCGCGCGCCGTAGTTCGCCAAGGCGAGGGCGACCAGGACGTCGACCACGGTGATGACCAGGCCGGTCCAGAACATCCAGCGCATCGAATCGCCGAACATGACCTGCCCGACGGTGAAGTACACGCCGAGGAAGATCGGGCCGACCAGTCCGCCGCACAGCAGCACCAACAACTGCGCCTTCACGTACCGCCCCACCATGGCCATCCTCCTCGTCGGCTGGGCCGTCGTGCGACAGACTATCCGTCGGAGGACAGTTCCGGAATCTCCACGATGAGGAACGAGAAGTTGTCGTGGGCGCCGTTGCGGCGGGTGGTTTCGATGATGGTCTCGGCCAACTCGTCGAGGTCTGGCTGCCGGACGGCCTCCCGCAATTCCTCGGGTGACATCACCCCGCTGACACCGTCGGAGCACAGGAGATACGTACCCGCTTCGACGGGCCGCACCTCGAGGTGGGGCTGAACCGGCGGGATCTGCCCCAGCGACTGGGTGATGATGTTCGTCGGACGTCCGTTCACGTCGAACACCGAGTCGTCGATGGAGATCTGGGTCAGGACGCCGTCGGTGATCGAGAAGACCGGGCTGTCACCGACGTTGAAGATGACGAGCCCTCCGTCGAGCAGACACAGGCCGGCCACGGTCGTCCCCAGCCCCTGCAGGTCGGCGTCGACTCCGACGGCGCGTACCTGCTCACTGGTCTCGACGAGGGTGTCCTCGATGTCGGACGGGTCGACCCAGTCCACCGACCGCTCGGAGATGACCGTCAGGGCGACCCGACTGGCGAGGTCGCCACCCGCATGCCCGCCCATACCGTCGGCGACGGCACACGTGAACGGTGCGGTCGGCGCGAAATCCATTGTTACGAGGGATCCTTCGCGGGTCTGGCTCAGCCATCCCGCCACCAGGATGGCGTCTTCGTTGCGTTTGCGCACCAGCCCGAGATCGGTGAATGCACGCACGTTGATCACGGACAACCCGCACCACCTTCGTCGACTGACCAGCTTGGTCCGCTCATCGTGCCAGACCACGAGGAAATCACAGCACCTGCCACGACTTCCAGGGCGAGCGAAGCGACGGGGAATTCAAACAAGGGCGAGCGAAGCGACGGGAAATGAAATCAAGGGCGAGCGAACACGAAAGCGGCGCCCACCCTTTCGGGTGAGCGCCGCTTTGCGGAGTAGCTAAGTCAGATCATCACTTGATGATCTTGGTGACGCGGCCGGCGCCGACGGTCTTGCCGCCCTCGCGGATCGCGAACCGCAGGCCCTCGTCCATGGCGACCGGCTGGATCAGCTTGACGCTGATGTCGACGTTGTCGCCCGGCATGACGATGTCGGTGCCCTCGGGGAGGGTCACGACGCCGGTCACGTCCGTGGTGCGGAAGTAGAACTGCGGGCGGTAGTTCGACAGGAACGGCTTGTGACGGCCGCCTTCTTCCTTGGACAGGATGTAGACGCTGCCCTCGAACTCCGTGTGCGGGGTGGTGGTGCCGGGCTTGACCACGACCTGGCCACGCTCGACGTCCTCACGCTTGACGCCACGAACCAGGAGGCCGACGTTGTCGCCCGCCATGCCCTGGTCGAGCAGCTTGCGGAACATCTCCACACCGGTGACGGTGGTCTTGGTGACCGTCGGGCGGATGCCGACGATCTCGACCTCTTCGTTGACGTTGATCACGCCACGCTCGACACGACCGGTGACGACGGTGCCACGACCGGTGATCGTGAAGACGTCCTCGACGGGCATGAGGAAGGGCTTGTCGGTCTCACGGACGGGGTCCGGGATCGACTCGTCGACGGCGTCCATCAGGTCCTCGACGGACTTGACCCACTTCTCGTCGCCCTCGAGCGCCTTGAGCGCCGACACCTGGATGACCGGTGCCTCTTCGTCGAAGTCCTGGGCGGCCAGCAGTTCGCGGACCTCCATCTCGACGAGCTCGAGCAGTTCCTCGTCCTCGACCATGTCGGACTTGTTCAGCGCGACGAGGATGTAAGGCACGCCGACCTGACGGGCGAGCAGCACGTGCTCCTTCGTCTGGGGCATGGGGCCGTCGGTGGCGGCCACCACCAGGATCGCGCCGTCCATCTGCGCGGCACCGGTGATCATGTTCTTGATGTAGTCGGCGTGACCGGGGGCGTCGACGTGTGCGTAGTGACGCTTGTCGGTCTGGTACTCGACGTGCGAGATGTTGATCGTGATGCCACGCTCACGCTCTTCGGGCGCATTGTCGATCTGGTCGAATGCGCGCGACTCGTTCAACGCCGGGTACTTGTCGTGCAGCACCTTGGTGATTGCTGCCGTCAACGTGGTCTTGCCGTGGTCAACGTGACCGATGGTCCCGATGTTGACGTGCGGCTTCGTCCGCTCGAACTTCGCCTTCGCCACTTCTGTGTCCTCCTGGACTTCGATGATGCTTGTTTAAAGGTTTTCGGTTTTCAGTTGTGTGGTCTTGCGTGAGGATACCGGTTACTGACCGGTCGCCTTCGCGATGATCTCCTTCGAGACGTTCGCCGGAACTTCGGCGTACGAATCGAACACCATGGAGTAGTTCGCCCGGCCCTGGGTCTTCGACCGAAGGTCTCCGACGTAACCGAACATCTCCGACAGTGGTACGGTCGCCCGCACGACGCGGGCCCCACTGCGCTCCTCCATGGCTTGAATCTGACCACGGCGAGAGTTGAGGTCGCCGATCACTTCACCCATGTAGTCCTCGGGCGTGGTGACCTCGACGGCCATGACCGGCTCCAGGATGACCGGCTGCGCCTGCGCGGCAGCCTTCTTCAGCACCTGGGAACCGGCGATCTTGAACGCCATTTCCGACGAGTCGACGTCGTGGTACGCGCCGTCGAGCAGGATCAGCTTCAGGTTCACCAGCGGGTACCCGGCGAGCACGCCGTACTGCATGGCGTCCTGTGCACCGGCGTCGACCGACGGGATGTACTCGCGAGGGATGCGACCGCCGCTGACCTTGTTCTCGAACTCGTAGGTCGCGCCGTCTTCGCCGCTGAACGGCTCGATGCTGACCAGGACCTTGGCGAACTGGCCGGAGCCACCCGTCTGCTTCTTGTGGGTGAACTCGACCTTGTCGACGGACCGCTTGATGGTCTCCTTGTAGGCGACCTGCGGCTTGCCGACGTTCGCCTCGACCTTGAACTCGCGACGCATGCGGTCGACGAGGATGTCGAGGTGGAGCTCGCCCATGCCGCCGATGACGGTCTGGCCGGTCTCGTTGTCCTGGTGGACCTTGAACGTCGGGTCTTCCTCGGCCAGCTTCTGAATGGCCAGGGACAGCTTCTCCTGGTCACTCTTCGTCTTGGGCTCGATCGCGACCTCGATCACGGGATCGGGGAACGTCATCGACTCGAGGACGACCTGCTGCTGCGGGTCGCTCAGGGTGTCACCGGTGGTGGTGTCCTTCAGGCCGATCACTGCGTAGATGTGGCCGGCAGCGGCCGTCTCGACCGGGTTCTCCTTGTTGGAGTGCATCTGGAAGAGCTTGCCCAGACGTTCCTTCTTGCCCTTGGTCGCGTTGATGACCTGGGCACCGGAGTCGACCTTGCCCGAATACACCCGGACGTAGGTGAGCTTGCCGAAGAACGGGTGCGTCGCAACCTTGAACGCCAGGGCCGAGAACGGCTCCGAGGTCGACGGCTTGCGGGTGACCAGTTCGTCTTCCTTGCCGGGCACGTGGCCGGTCACGGACTCGACGTCCAGCGGCGACGGCAGGTAGTCGATGACGGCGTCGAGCATGGGCTGAACGCCCTTGTTCTTGAACGCGCTGCCGCACAGCACCGGGTAGATCTCCGAGCTGACGACCATCTTGCGGATCGCGCCCTTGATCTCCTCGATCGTGAGCTCTTCGCCACCGAAGTACTTCTCGAGCAGCGCTTCGTCGGTCTCGGCGACCGTCTCGAGCAGCTTGGTGCGGTACTCGTCGGCCTGATCCTGCAGTTCGGCAGGGATGTCGATGGTCTCGTAGGTCTCGCCGAGCTTGGTCTCGCCGCGCCAGACCTTGGCCTTCATCTCGACCAGGTCGACGATGCCCTCGAAGCCACCTTCGGAACCGATGGGAAGCTGAATGGGCAACGCACGGGCGCCGAGGCGCTCCTCGATGGTGCGCACGGTGAAGTAGAAGTCCGCACCGATCTTGTCCATCTTGTTCACGAAGCAGATGCGCGGCACGTCGTACTTGTCGGCCTGGCGCCAGACCTGCTCGGACTGCGGCTCCACGCCTTCCTTGCCGTCGAAGACGGCTACGGCGCCGTCGAGCACCCGAAGCGAGCGCTCCACCTCGACGGTGAAGTCGACGTGACCGGGGGTGTCGATGATGTTGATCTGGTTGCCGTCCCAGAAGCAGGTGGTAGCGGCCGAGGTGATGGTGATACCCCGCTCCTGCTCCTGCTCCATCCAGTCCATCGTGGCGGCACCGTCGTGCACCTCACCGATCTTGTAGCTGATACCGGTGTAGTAGAGGATGCGTTCGGTCGTCGTCGTCTTACCGGCATCGATGTGCGCCATGATGCCGATGTTGCGGACCTTGGTGAGGTCGGTGAGCACGTCCTGTGCCACGGCGTCTTCCCACTCTTTCTTGCTTGTTGGTTGTCGATGAACGGCCGGCGGGCCGAATCGATCAGCCGCCGGCGACGATCACCAGCGGTAGTGCGCGAAGGCCCGGTTCGCCTCGGCCATCTTGTGGGTGTCCTCGCGTCGCTTGACGGCGGCACCCAGGCCGTTGCTCGCGTCGAGCAACTCGTTGGCCAGGCGTTCGACCATGGTCTTCTCGCGGCGTTGCTTGGAGAATCCGACCAGCCAACGCAGCGCCAGCGTGGTGGACCGCTCGGGGCGGACCTCGACGGGCACCTGGTAGGTGGCGCCACCGACACGACGGCTGCGGACCTCGAGGGCCGGCTTGACGTTGTCGAGAGCGCGCTTGAGGGTCACGACCGGATCGGTGCCGGTCTTGTCCCGAGCCTGTTCCAGCGCTCCATACACAATGCGTTCGGCGAGGGATTTCTTCCCGTCGAGCAGAACCTTGTTGACGAGCTGCGTGACCAGCTGCGAACCGTAGACCGGATCGTTGACCAGCGGGCGCTTGGGTGCGGGCCCCTTACGCGGCATTAGCTCTTCTCCTTCTTGGCGCCGTAGCGGCTTCGTGCCTGCTTGCGGCTCTTGACGCCCTGGGTGTCGAGCGAACCGCGAATGATCTTGTAGCGAACACCGGGGAGGTCCTTCACACGGCCTCCACGAACCAGCACCATCGAGTGCTCCTGAAGGTTGTGGCCTTCACCCGGGATGTAGGCCGTGACCTCGATACCGGTGGTCAGCTTGACGCGCGCGACCTTCCGAAGTGCCGAGTTCGGCTTCTTCGGGGTGGTCGTGTACACGCGGGTGCACACGCCACGGCGCTGCGGGCTGCCCTTGAGGGCCGCGGTCTTGACCTTGGCAATCTTGTCCCGGCGACCCTTGCGGACCAGCTGGTTGATGGTTGGCATGTACCGGCTTCCTGTGTTGCTTCGTGAAACTGCTCTGCTGTCTTACGGTCGTTCTCAAGTCTGTGTACTGCGGTTACGCCCTGCCGTACTACCCCGCGGCCGGGTGTGTCGCACGCGCTCGCGCACCGAATCTCGTCGATGCGTCGTGGACATGCGAATTGGCCCGGCGTGCAGGCTTGCTTGCTGGCATCACAGCCGCAAGCGCCCTAACGGCCAGGCACGATCGACCACGATACCCGGCCGCGGGGGCTCGGGTCAAAGCGCGACGACTCTACCCCCGACCTGGGCGATTCCCACCGATTCTAGAGCCCGCGGCAAGCCCTCAGCTCGATTCTCTGCTCTTCGCGCAAGCGCTCATCGCCCTCATCGCGCCTCCATGCCGGCCGCCAGCCTCAACACCATGTCCGTGAACACGGCGTCGGTGTCGATCGCGTCCATCACGCCCGTCATCTCCAGGAGCACGAAACCGTGCAACGCAGACCAGAACTCAAGCGCCGCGAAGAAGCCGTCCTCACCCTCAAGGCCGAACGAACCCAGCACCGCGATCACGGGTTCGGCGGCGGCGCGGGTCGCCGCGGTGTACTCCGGGTCGTCGCCACCGAGCGGCATCCGGGTGAAGGCCGAATACCTGCCGGGATGGTGGTGGGCGTAGCTGCGGTAGGCACCGGCCATCGCGACCACCGCGTCGTCCCTGGTGCGTCCGACGCCCACGGTCTCGAGCATGCCGATGATGTCTTCGATGACCCGCATCCGGACCGTCCGGCGCAGGTCCTCGAGGCTGTCGACGTGGTTGTAGAGCGACGGGCCCTTGGTGCCGAGCTGCGTCGCAAGGGCGTTGATGGTCAGCGCGTCCCAGCCCTCGCGGTCCAGGAACGTCAACGCCGCGTTCACGATTGCGTCGCGGCTGAGCTTGGTCGA
The DNA here is from genome assembly GCF_025823185.1 of Mycobacterium yunnanensis. Lineage (GTDB taxonomy): Bacteria > Actinomycetota > Actinomycetes > Mycobacteriales > Mycobacteriaceae > Mycobacterium > Mycobacterium yunnanensis. Next base: position 770,879 of record NZ_JACKVK010000008.1, on the reverse strand, counting down.
CCTCGCAGGCGGCCGCACCCTGCCCATGCCGGATGTCGCGTCCGACCGAGCTGCCATGGGGTCAAGTCCTTCTCATCGGCGGGTGAGCGTCACGTGTCCTTCGAGTGAGGACGGTCAATGACTGTAACCCGCGGGACGGTGGGCTAGTCAGTTCACTGCGTCCCGGCTGAGCTGGGCCAGAGCGCTGGTGCTCGAGCGCAGATCGGGCACGTTGCCGAGGGCGACCGGCTGCGGCCCGTGCCGCGTTCCAGCAATCGCTTGGCGGCTACCCGACGACAACGGCGGAACTACCGCCATGGGGAGTACTGCGCGACGTAGAGTCGTCGATGAGAAGATCCTGGCCGCGTCGCAAGGGGGACCACCGTGAGTTGGAAGGCGTCGAGCACGTCGCTGGGCCTGAGCGTGGTCGCGGTCGTCGCAACGTCACTGGCCGCCGCCCCGGCCGCCAGCGCCAAGAACGGCGACACCCACATCACCGGCCAGGGCGTCGTGCAGACCTTGGACTGCAACGACTCCGCGCTCATCGTCGTGGGCACCGGCAACCAGATCACCGCGGTCGGCACCTGCTGGGGCGTCTCGGTTCAGGGCTCGGCCAACGTCGTGGTGGCGGACAACGTCGTCAACGACATCACCGTGTACGGATTCGACCAGACGGTGCTCTATCACCAGGGCGAGCCCTTGGTCTGGGACCGCGGTCGCGAACTGGGCATGACCAACCGCATCGATCGGGTACCCGCCTAGGCATGCACGTTCGTTCCTGGAGACTCCTCGTGGCAGCGATGGGGGCGACGGTACTGGCGGGTTGCTCGGACTCCGGAGCTCCGACCGTGACCGCAGGCTCCTCCGGGGTGCAGGTCGAGATCGCCAACACCATCAACTACGGCTCGGTCGGCACGACCACCGAGATCGACTGCGCCGACGGTAAGTCGCTGACCGTTGGCGGCTCGAACAACACCCTCCAGGTCAAGGGCAGGTGCACCAACGTCAACGTCGGCGGCGCCGACAACAAGTTGACCTTCGCCGAGATCACCGACGCCCTCAACGTGGTGGGCCTTAACAACACGGTGAGCTACTCCGCCGGTCAGCCCAGGGTCGAGGACACCGGAGCCGGCAACTCGATTCGACGGGGCTGAATCACTCCTTGGCGCCGTGACGACCGGCGCCGTCAGCGAAACGCCGTGCCCCCGATAGTGATTCGGCCGCGACGCGCGACATGCTGCCGAATTCGACGTCCATCGCCTCGGCCTCGGACATCCCCCACTGCCCCAACGCCGAGAGACGGTCTGCGCGCAGACACTGCTGCGGCAGCGCGGCCAGGTCGGCGGCGAGCGCCTCGGCGGCCTGACGGGACTGCCCGGGAGGCACGACGCGGTTGGCCAGCCCGATCGCGAACGCCTCCGCGGCGTCGACGCTGCGCCCGGTGAGGATGAGGTCCATCGCGCGACTGTGCCCGATGAGCCGCGGCAAGCGGACGGTGCCACCGTCGATGAGTGGCACGCCCCAGCGGCGGCAGTACACGCCGAACACGGCGTCCTCCTCGACCACCCGCAGATCGCACCACAGCGCGAGTTCGAGCCCGCCGGCTACGGCGAACCCGCTCACGGCGGCGATGACGGGCTTGGACAGGGTCATCCGCGACGGCCCCATGGGTCCCGGCCCGGTGCGATGGACCGGGTTTGCCTCCGGCGTGCCGAAGGCCTTGAGATCGGCTCCGGCGCAGAAGGTTCCGTTGTCACCCCAGAGCACGGCGACGGCCGCGTCGTCGTCGTGGTCGAACTCCTCGAAGGCGGCGTGCAGGGCCGCCGCCGCCGGTCCGTTGACCGCGTTGCGCGCCTCCGGACGGTTCATCACCACCGTGGTGACCGGTCCGTTGCGCTCGACGCGTACGCCGCCGGGATGAGTCATGTGGCCTCCATCAGTTGGGTGTCGTCGCGACGGGCCACCAGTTCGGCGGCGAAGTCGTGGTAGGCCTGCCGCAACTGCGCGCCCGGCCAGTCCGCCGGCAGCAGCTCGGCCGGGAGCACCGGATCCGACAGCAGATGACGGACGGTGGCCGCGGCGGCCACGAACCGCGTCGGGACGTCCTCGGCGTCGGACAGTTCGGCGAGCAGGCGACCGCCGGCAGCCGCCCACCCGGGTAGATCCCACAGCGCGGCGACCAGACCGGCGGGATCGTCGTCGCGCGCGTCGAGCACCCGCACCCGGTCGCGCACGTCGTCGGTCAGCTGCAGGTCGAGGTTGGCCGGTCTCATCCACACCCCCTCACGCAATTCGCCGAACCGCTCGTCCTGCAACGTCGTCCGCAGTGTCGCCCGGCTCCGGGCGTCGGTGCCGACGCTGGTGATCACCAGCGTGCGCCACGTGCCGTCCCACCGATGCTGCCGAGGGTTCAGCGCGTCGTCCTGGCGCCGTTGCCTGGCGAGCAACCGGTCCGACAGGCGGTAGCCGTCCGCGGAACGCACCAGGTCACCAGCGCCGACCATGCGCGTCAGCGCCACCCGCAGCGTCGGTTCCCGGATGCCGAAATCAGATGTCAGGGTGATCAATTCGGCCGCCGACGCCCAGGCCGGGTGGGCGCCGAGCAGTACGCTCAGCACGACGGACCTGGCGGTCAGCCGGGCCAGCGTACGAGCCACCCGGTCACACCCCCGACGTCGCGCGACCGGCGTCGCCGAACGGCTCGTCTCGAGATCTGACCGCGTCGCGGAAGCCCCGCGCGGTGGCCTCGGCGACGAAGGCGTGCCCCTCCGGCGTGTGACGCGCGACGCCGTCGAACACGGTGCTGACCATGCTGCTGGTGGCCACGCCCTGGTTGAACAGCGCCGTGTTCAACGCCAGCTTGGCCATGATGAGCTGGTTGACCGGCATGGCGGCGATGCGCGCCACCAGGCGCTCGGTACGTTCGTCGAGATCCTCGGGGTCGGGTGCCTCGACGGCCAGTCCCCATTCGGCGGCCTGAGCGCCGCTGATGCAATCGCCGGTGAACAGAAGGCGTTTGGCGCGCTGATCGCCGAGGCGGTGGGCCCACAGGCCGGCGGCGGGCACTCCCCAGACCCGCATCGGCGGATAGCCGATCTTGGCGTCCGAGGCGGCGATGACCTGGTCGGCGTGCAACGCGATGTCGGTGCCACCGGCCACGCAGTAGCCGTGGATCTTCACCACCGTCGGCTTGTCGGCGTGCATCAAGCTGGCGAAGCCACGGACGAACCGGCTCATCATCTGGTAGTCGACCATGGGGTCCCACGGTTGATCGGGCAGATGGTTGACCGCCTGGGTCTTGCCGTCGAGCACCGTGCCCTTGTATCCGCCGGTGCCGCCCGCCGAGGACGTACGGTCCGCGTACGCCGACAGGTCGAACCCGGCGCAGAACCCCGCGCCGCGGCCGGAGATCAGCATGACGTGCACGTTGGGATCGAGGTCGGCGCGCTCGACCAGCGCGGAGAGCTCCAACGGGGTGTCGGCGACGATGGCGTTGCCCTTCTCGGGCCGGTTGAAGGTGATGCGGGCGACCCGGTCGGTGACCTCGTAGGTCATCGTCTTGAGGTCGTCGAAGTCGACCGGCCTGATGGCGTGCGTCATGCGCCGGTCACCCCTTCACCAGCGCCCGCTCGATGATCGGCGCCAGGTCCAGTCCGGTCGGCAGCGTGCCGAACGCGCCGCCCCATTGGCCGCCGAGCCGGCTGGCCAGGAAGGCCTCCGCGACGGCGGGGTGCCCGTGGCGCACGAGCAACGAGCCCTGCAGGGCCAGCGAGATGTCCTCGGCGATCTTGCGGGCCCGGTATTGAATGGTGGCAAGATCCTCCAGCTCGGCGCGCAGCGAGGTGACGTGCGCGTCCAGCCGCGGGTCGTGGCCCGCCGTGCGACTCAGCTCGTCGAACATCACGTCGACGCATTCGGGCCGAGTTGCCATGGCGCGCAACGTGTCCAACGCGCTGACGTTGCCAGAGCCCTCCCAGATGCCCATAAGCGGCGCCTCGCGGTACAGCCGCGGCATGCCCGATTCCTCGACGTAGCCGTTGCCGCCGAGGCACTCCATGGCCTCCGCTGCGTGCGGGGTGGCGCGCTTGCACACCCAGTACTTTCCGGCGGCCAGGCCGATCCGGCGCAACAGCGTCTCGCGCTCGTCGCCGCGGGTGGCCGCGTCGGTGGCACCGGCCATCCGCATCGCGAGCACGGTCGCCGCCTCGGCCTCCACGGCCAGGTCGGCGAGCACGTTGCGCATCAGCGGCTGGTCGATCAGATACTCGCCGAACGCCTTTCGATGCTGGGCGTGGTGAATCGCCCGGGTGAGACCGGTGCGCATGCTGGTGGCGCTGCCCAGCGTGCAGTCCAGCCGGGTCAGGTTGACCATCTCGATGATGGTCGGCACCCCGCGGCCTTCCTCGCCGACCAGCCAGGCGGTGGCGCCGTCGTACTCCACCTCGCTGGATGCGTTGGCGTGATTGCCCAGCTTGTCCTTGAGGCGCTGCAAGAACATTCGGTTGCGGCTGCCGTCGGGGAGTATCCGCGGAAGGAAGAAGCACGACAATCCGTTGGGGGCCTGGGCGAGCACCAGGAACACGTCGCTCATCGGGGCGGAGGTGAACCACTTGTGACCGCGCAGCGAGTAGCTACCGTCGCCGTTCGGGGTCGCCTCGGTGGTGCCGGCGCGCACGTCGGAGCCGCCCTGCTTCTCCGTCATCGACATGCCCGCGGTGATGCCGGCCTTGGTGGTGGGGATCTTCAGCTCGGGGTCGTAGGTGCGGCTGGTGAGCAGCGGCTCGTAGAGTACGGCCAGCTCCGGGTTGTGCCGCAGCGCCGGGACCACGGCGTAGGTCATCGAGATCGGGCAGACGTGCCCCGCCTCCGGCGTCCACACCGACGTCTTGGCAGCACGTACCACGTGGGCACCCGGCCGGTCGTCGGCCCACGGCGCCGCGTGCAGGCCGTGTCCGATCGCGACGGTCATCAACTGGTGGTACGCGGGGTCGTAGTCGACCTCGTCGACGCGGTGCCCGTATCGGTCGTGGGTCTGCAGGGTCGGCTGGTGGCGGTCGGCCAGCTCGCCCCACCGTTGAGCCTGACCGCTGCCGGCGAGCGCGCCGAGTTCGAACACCTCGTCGGCGCCCCATTGGCCGCCCTCGCGGATCAGGGCCTCGGCGAGCACGGGCGACGTCGCAGGGTTGTAGTCCTCCAACGGCGGAACCTGGTTGGTGACGACGTGCGTATCTGACATGCCAGTCACTGTTACATTTTTTCGACAACCGCACAAGGTTCGTAATGACAGCCGTGACCGCATACTGATGCCATGGAACCCAACTCCGTCGTTCACGCCGCGACGCTGGAACTCGACCACGAAGCCGTGCCCGCCGGGCAGGCCGTCCGCGGCGAGCCCACGACGGCCGCGACGGCCGTCGACGAGTTCTGCAGCCTCGAGGTCGGCGTGTGGGAGATGTCGCCCGGTGTGATGAACGACGTGGAGACCGACGAGGTGTTCGTCGTGATCGCCGGCGCCGCCACCGTCGAATTCGTCAGTGGCAGAGACCCGTTGGAGCTCGGCCCGGGTGACGTCGTCCGCCTCGCCGCGGGGACCGAGACCGTGTGGACCGTGACCGAGACGCTACGGAAGGTCTATCTCGCCGCCGGATGACGCGCGCGCTCGCCGCCGCGTTTCGTAGCGGTGCAGCACCGCCACCGCGACCGCCGCGAGTGCCCACCCCAGCAGGACGTCGACGACGTAGTGCTCGGCGCTGTACACCAGCGCGAACGCCATGACCACCGGGTAGGCGACCAGCACCGGCCGCCACCGGCGGGTGACCCTGGACCAGAGGAACGCCGACACCGCGGCCGTCATCGCGGCGTGCAGTGACGGAATGGCTGCCACCAGGTTGACGCTGGCTTGCCCCTGATCGATCAGCGCGCTCGCCGTGTGCAGGTGCATGCCGTCCCATCCTCGGCCCACGATGCGCTCCACCCAGGGGTTGGCCCCGTCGTGGCCGGGCGTCATCGTGCCGAGCAGACCGCCGTCGGAAACGCCGCGGCCGGAGGCGAACATGCACGGCGGGGACGACGGCCCGGCGGCGACGTCGGCGGGGGTGCATCTGGCCGCCGCCCACGGTGGAGCGGCGGGTAGCAACGCGTAGATCGCCAGCCCCGCGAACGACACTCCGACGAACAACCGCACGAAGGCCTTCCACTCCTCGCGGTCGCGAAGCCACAGCACCGCGGCCACGGCGTACGGCAGCACGAAGAACGACATGTAGACGATGCTGAGGACGACCTCCCACCCGGGCGGATCTGGCATCTTCAAGCGCTCCTGCAGCCACACCGTCGGCATCACCCCGGAGAACAGCCAGCGGTCGGCGTCGGCCTGCCAGTGCCACAGCGTCGGACGGCCGATCAGCGTGGCCGCACCCCTGCTGAAGTCGTAGGCCACCAGAACCAACGCGAACGGCAGCCAGTCGCGGACGAGGTAGAGGACGCGCCGACCCTGCCCGATGCTCGCGGCGGCGAGGCCGGTGCAGATGTACAGGAAGAGCAGTTCTCGGTTGAATGCGATACCCCGGGTGACCGTCAGGTAGGCCACCACCACCACCCAGACGGCCACCCCCACCCACCGTGCACGACGGAGCCGGCGGTCCCGAGCGTCGGCCGCATCCTTGGCCTGCACCTCGGGTGACGACGCGTCGAGTACGGACACGGGAACCTTTCGCCGTCGGGAGGGGAATGAGTTCCCGTGGAGGGAGTCGTCAACCCTGCCGACATCCGACGTTCACGAAGTTGACGCCAGAGGCGTCTGTGGGACTCGGCCTGGCCAGACACCCGGTCACGAACACCGCTAATTTGCGAAGAAATCAAGACCATCTGAGGAGCAAACAAGATCAGTCATTTCAGGCTACCCCGTACATAAACCACTGAGCTGCTTTTTTCCCATATTTGGGAGTCTTTAGCAAATTTCCTAAAACGTTAGCAGCAACACTCTCGCGTGATAACGTAACGATCACAGCGAGATCACTGCAACGCAGCGGTGCGCCAAGGCAAGGGGGGGCCGTGAAGTACAGCAGTTTCGTGGGACGGGTAGGGGCCTTGGCCGTCGCACTGGGAATCGGTACGGCGGTGGCCACCCCGGGGGGTGTGGCCACCGCCAGCGCCGACACGAGCGGCGACTCGACGACGTCCGCAAGTCAAACCACAGACACCGGCGACACGGCGGATCCCACGTCGGCGCCCCAAACCGACACGCCCGGCTCGTCGCCCACCAACGCGGGACCAACGTCCGCTCCGACGGCGCCGGAAAGCGGTACCGGAAACGAGGCGAGTTCCGCGACGTCGGTCGAGGTCGCGCCCGGCGTGACGGTGTCCCATTCCGGCGGTGCCCTGACGTCGACGCATGGGTCCGCGTCGGCGTCGAACACCGCATCCAGCGCTGCCGCGCGCGCGACCAGTTCGAAGGGCGTTCAGAGTCCGCAGCCGACCACCACGCAAAAGCTCCAGACGTCGACGTCCTCGGCTGCCACGACGACGTCGGTTCGGTCGCAGGTGTCGAACCCCTCCACGACGGAGACGCCGGCATCGGTGTCGGCATCGGCGTCGGCCCGAGCCGTCGAATCTCTCGCCACGACGCCGGTTGCGCCGGCCGCCGCCGTGGTCGCGAGCCCGGCGCAAAGCGTGGTCGCCACCGTCCTGAGCAAGGTCGTCGCACCCGCGCTCAACGCCTGGCTGACCACCCTGCAAACGGGATGGGCCGAATCGCCACTGGCGTGGATGGTCCTCGCGGCGACACGACGTGAGATCGACACCACCGCCGCTCCGACCCAAACCGCGCCCGCTGCCATGCGGTTGGCCGCCACGCAGACCGTGGCCGCGGCAGTGGTGAACCAACCCCCGACGGCCCAGGTGACGTTCTCGACGCCCAACCCACTGACCGGGCTCGTGACGGGCACCGTCGTCGCGACCGACCCCGAGGGCGTCAAGCCGACCGTCACGCTGACGACCAAACCCGCCGACGGAACGCTGGTCTTCGACGCCACCAAGGCCACCTTCACCTACACCCCGACGACCGCACAACGCATCACCGCGGGCGCCACGCCACAGGTCGACACCGTCGCGATGACCGTCACCGTCTCCGACGGCGTGAACAAGGTGCCGGTTCAAGTCAACATTCCGATTGCGGACATCCCGCTCGTGGTGCGAACCGACGTTCCGGTGACCGGCGCCGGGGCGGTCGCCGCGACCGGTACGCGCGCCTACGTGACCAATCGAGACGCCGGCACCGTCACGGTGATCGACACCGCAACGTCCAAGGTGATCGCCACCTACGCCGCCGGGTCGGCCCCCGATGCCGTGGCCGTCAAGCAGGATGGCACCAGGCTCTACGTCGCCAGCTCGACCAAGAACACGCTGACGGTCCTCGACGCCGCGACCGGAGCGGTCAAGGCCACCATCGCCGTCGCCAAGCCCACCGCCGTCACGATGAGCCCCGCCGGCGATTCCGTGTACGTCACCAGTTACGACCCGGCGAAGGTGCTGCGCATCAGCACTTCGACCAACGCCGTCGCCACCACGACGGCGATGCCGACCGGTTACCGTCCGACGGGTCTGGCCGTCAGCCCCGACAACACCCGCGTCTACGTCACCGCCGACGCACCGACCGGTGGCACCTCGGTGCTCACCTTCGCTCCCACCGCGACGACCACCACCGTCCTGGGGAAGACGACCAGCAAGGCCACCGTGTTGACGGTGAGCCCCGACAACGTTCGGGTGTACGTGGGCGCCGAGGACGGCACGGTGTCCGTCTTCGACACCAGGACCAAGGCGCTGGTGGGCATCGTCCCGACCGGCGGCTTGCCCACGGCCGCAGTGGCGGTCACCCGGGACGGCACCGCGTTCTTCGTGACCGACGCCGCCGGACGCGTCGGCGCCTTCTCGGCCACCACCGGCGCAATCCTGAGCGCCATGGCCACCCGTGCGACGAACGACGTCTCGCAGCGTCCCGGAGTCGCCTTCAACCCCGACGCGACGGAGATGTACGTCACCGATCGTCCGGCAGGCGTCGTGCACGTCGTCTCGTTGACCGCGGTGAACGCGAATCCGGTGGCGGGCGTTCCGACCAAGAGCGCACCCAATGCCACGACCGGTGTCATCACCGGGACGTTGGGCGTCACCGACCCCAACGGAGACCCGTTGAGCTACACCGTGACCGGGGCGCCGACGAAGGGCACCGTCGTGGTCAACGCGAACGGCACCTTCACCTACACGCCCACCGCCGCTGCCCGCCATGCGGCCGCGACGACGGGCGCGACGCCGAGCCTCACCACCGACTCGTTCTCGGTCACCGTGTCCGACGGCAGGCGCGGCGTGGTCGTCACCACCATCGGGGTCGACGTCAGCCCGACGAACGTGGCGCCGACGGTCACCAAGACCGTCGGCCTGCCGAACGGCACCACGGGGGTCGTCACGGGCAGCGTCGCGGCGACCGACCTCGACAAGGACGTCGTGACGTACACGCAAGGCACCGCGCCCACCAAGGGCACCGTAACCCTCACGGCGACAGGTGCTTTCACTTATACGCCCACCGCCGCCGCCCGGCACGCCGCACAGAGCCCGACGGCCACGGCAGCGGACAAACAGGACACCTTCACCGTCTCCGTCGACGACGGGCACGGCGGGGTCGTCGCCACGGCGGTCACCGTGAGCATCAGCCCCGTCAACTCCGCGCCCACCGGCGGCTCGGGATCGGTGACGCAGACCAACACCACGACCGGAGCGGTCACCGGCGTGCTGACCGCGGTCGACCTCGACGGTGACAAGTTGACCTTCACGTCGGCCACGCCGCAAAGGGGCACCCTGACCATCGGGGCCAACGGCAGCTTCACCTACACCCCGACCACCGCGGCGCGCGACGCGGCATCTGCGCCGAACGCCTCCGCCGCGGTGAAGAGCGAGGCCATCGCCATCACCGTGACCGACGGGTACGGCGGGACGTCCACGTTCACCTTGACGGCCCCCATCACGCCGTACCTGACCGGCAACCGCCCACCGGTGGCGGGCACGGCGACCGTGACCAGTTCGTCGTCGGCGATCGGCACCGTGACGGGCACCGTCGTCGCCACCGATCCGGACGGCGACGCGCTCACCTTCGGATTGAAGACTGGGCCCACCAAGGGCGTGGTGAAGGTCGACGCGACGACGGGGGCCTACACCTACACGCCCACCGTCGACGCCCGCTACGCCGCGCTCGTGACCCCCGGCGTGGACACCGACACGTTCACCGTCGACGTCAAGGACGCGGCGGGCGCCTCCACGACCGCGACGGTCTCGGTGACGATCGTGCCGCCGAGCGCCAACGCCGTCGACCAGCGTCCGACGAGCGTGGCAATCCACGTGCCGGACCTCCTGTTCTACTCGCAGGCAGACCTCGACAAGGCTCTCGACACGTTGCAGTCGGTCGGCATCACCGACATCCGGGTGCTGGTGCCGTGGGCAGCCGTTCAGCCCCTGCCCGGGTCGAACGACTGGAGCGCGGTCGACCGCGTGATCAACGGCGCCGCGGCGCGCAACATCAAGGTGCTCGGCATCCTCAACTCGCCGCCTGTCTGGGCTTCCGTGGCGAACACGCTGCCGCTGGCCGGGATGCCTGCGGACAACGCCCAGTTCGCCGCATTTGCCGGTGCCGCCGCCGCTCGCTACAAGGGAAAGGTCACGGCTTGGGAGGTGTGGAACGAGCCGAATGCCATCACGTTCTGGCAACCCGGGCCCAATGCAGCGCAGTACGCCGCGTTGCTGAAGGCGGCCTATCCCGCCATCAAGGCAGCTGACCCCGACGCCGTCGTGGTCGCGGCATCGGTGGGTTCGACGATCGACTGGTTCGGCCTCACGGTGAACCCGGTGCGATTCGTCGACGAGATGTACAAGGCGGGTGCCGCTGGCTACTTCGACGCACTGTCATTCCACCCCTACCAGTACACGACCCCGTTTTCCCAGGGCGGGTACATGTATGAGTCGCCGATCAGTCAGGCCAACCGGATCTACGCCTTGATGGTCGCCAACGGTGATGGCAACAAGAAGATTTGGGCGACCGAGTACGGCGAGCCCTCCTCGGCCGCCGGCAACGACAACCAGGCCTCGTATTTGGGTGACTTCCTGCGAAGCTGGCGCACCCTGTCGTTTGCCGGGCCGTCCTTCATTCACACACTGCTCGACAACGCGAGCACCGATCCGGCGGAGGCGTCGTTCGGCCTGTTCAACGCGGACTGGACCCCGAAGCCGGTGGTGTCGACGGTGAAGACCGTGATCGCCGAGAACGACGCCATCGAGGCGGCCAAGAACGCCAGCGCCATGTGAAGCCCGTGGGTCAGACGTTCTCCCGCAGGAACGCGATGTCGTCCTTGCGCCCCTCGTCGGAGGTCTCGCAGATGACGGGGGCGTCGGCGGCCTTCACCACGGCGACCAACAGCTGCGGGTCGATCTGACCGGTGCCGAAGTTGGCGTGCCGGTCGGCACCCGACCCTGCGGCGTCGCGAGAATCGTTGCAGTGCACCAGGTCGATGCGACCAGTGATCGACTTGATCCGCTCCACGGCGTCGACCAGTGCCTCGCCGGCTGCCCACGCGTGGCAGGTGTCGAGGCAGAAGCCAATGCCCTTGTCGCCGATGTGATCCCACAACCGGGCGATGGTGTCGAAGTGGCGGGCCATCGCATGGTCGCCACCGGCGGTGTTCTCCAGGTACACCGGCACGTCGGTCGTCAGCGAGTCCAGCGCCTTGACCCACCGCTCGAAACCGGCTTCCACGTCGTCGTCGTCGGCGTGCCCACCGTGGACGATGACGGCCGTTGCGCCGACGTCGGCGGCCGCATCGCACGTGTCCTGCAGGATCTTGCGCGACGGGATGCGCACGCGGTTGTTCGCCGACGCCACGTTGATCAGATACGGGGCGTGCACGTAGAGCGGCACACTGGACGCGCGCAGCGCCTCGGCGTCATCCCGCGGCTTCGGCTTCTTCCAGCTCTGCGGGTTGCCGAGGAAGAACTGGACGACCTCGGCACCCTCCGCCGCGGCGGCAGCCAGTGGGTCGTCGTCGTGGACATGCGATCCGATCAGCACGGCGCCAGTCTAGGTCCGCCGCCCGACACGTCAGGCCAGCGGTGCGTCGGCCCTGATGGGCGCCAGGTGAACCGGTCGACGCGCGTCAGGCACACCCAGCAGCGTGCCGTCCTGCTCGACCGCGGTGGCCCCGAACCGCAGGGCGTTGGCCAACGCGTCGGGACCGCCGCCGGGCACGGCCAGGTAGCCCGCCAGGAACGCGTCTCCCGCACCGACGGTGTTGACGACGCGCCGGGCCGGTGCGGTGCCGTGGAGCGCGTCGGGCAGGTCCGCGTCGACCAGCACGGCGCCGGCCCCGCCGAGACTCACCAGGACGGTCCGCACGCCCCGGTCGAGCAGTCTGCGCGCCGCGGCCTCCACGTCGCCCAGGGTGCGCAGCTCGATGCCGAGCACCTCGGCGAGTTCGTCGGCGTTCGGCTTGACCAGGTGCGGCGCGCCGGCGGGGTCGGCCAGTACCGCCGACAGCACCGCACCGGACGCGTCCACCCCCACCCAGCGGCCGGCCGCGCGTGCCTCGGCCACCGCGCGTGCGAGCCGGCTCGGAGTGAAGCCGGCGGGCAGGCTGCCCGCCCAGAGCACCCGGTCGGCGACCGCCGCCGCGGCACACAGGGCGGCGACCTCGTCCTCGGTCACCGTGGGGCCGGGCTCGTTGACCTTCGTGCTTCTGCCGTCGGCCTCGACCAGGGAGACGTTGCTGCGCACCTCACCGGCGATCGGCACGCCGACCACGTCGAGACCCACCTGCCTGAGGGCCGAGACGATCTCGCGCCCCGTCCCACCGCCAACGGGAAGCACCGCCCGCACCGGCACGTCGACGCCGTGCAGCGCGAGGGCGACGTTGACGCCCTTGCCGCTCGGTTCGGTCATGGTGGTGGTGGCGCGGTTGACCCCTCCGGGTACGAGCCGCGGGAGGTGCAGGGTGCGGTCGAGGCTGGGGTTGGGCGTGACGGTCACGATCATCGATCGGCCACCTCGACGGTGACGCCCGCGGCGCGCAGCCGGGTGCGGTCCGCGGCGGCGGCCCCGGCATCGGTGATCAACACGTCGACGTCGTCGAGAGTGGCGTGCCGGGCGTGACTGACGTGACCGAACTTGCTCGAGTCGACGAGGAACACCCGCTGCCGGGCCGCGGCCAGCATCTGGTGCTTGACGTCGGCCTCGTCGGGGTCGGGGGTGGTGAGTCCGCGGTCGAAGGACAGTGCGTTGGTGCCGAGGAAGGCGACGTCGGCGTTGACCGTGGCCAGCGCCTGGCCCGTCAGTCCCCCGACGGCGGCCATCGTCGCCGGCCGGATTCGCCCGCCCAGTGCCACCACCTCGACGCCGCGGGCGTGCAGTGCCGCGCCGACGGGCCAGGAGTTGGTGTAGACGACGAGTCCGCGGTCGGTCGGCAACGTCTCGGCCAGGCGCAGCGTGGTGGTCCCGGCGTCAAGCAGCAGCGAGCCACCGTCGGGCACGAATCGCAGTGCCCGCCGGGCGATCGAGGACTTCTCCGCCAGCCGAACCCCCCGGTCGGCGACGTGCGGCTCGGCGCGGCTGGGCTCGCAGGGCACCGCACCACCGTGGACCCGTCGCAGCAGGCCACGACCTTCCAGGAGGGCGAGGTCCTTGCGCACGCTCTCGGCGCTGACCGCGAATCTGTCTGCCAGGGCGGCACTCTCGGCCCGGCCATCGGCCTCGAGGAGCCGCAGGATTTCCGCGTGCCGTTCGTCGGCGAACCACGTCCTGGTCATGACCGGCCCAGGTGCTCGTCGACGTCGAGTTCGCCGCACGCTCGCGCGGCCAGGGTGGCCGCGCCAAGGGCACCCGCCTCCTCGACGCTCGACACCTCGAGCGGACCGAACCGAGAACGCTTGGCGCGCATCACCTCTGAACTGTGCCGCCACCCTCCGGTCACCACGACGCGCACGGCGGGGCCGACGACGTCGTCCATGGCGCGGTGCAGCGCCAACGCCTCGTCGGCGGCCGTGGCGACTACCGAGCGCCACTCGGCGCCCGGTCCGGTGCCGTCCTCGGCGGCGGCGGCGGCGTCGAGCTCGGCGACGTCGGCACCGAGGCGTTGCAGCGTACGCAGTTGCGCCAGTCCACCCTCGGTGCCGCCGAGCAGACTCCAGTGGCCGGGCTCGACGCTCGGGTCGGTGGTGATGCCCGTCAGGGCGAGGCGGGCGACGTCGGCCGGTGACGGTATCGGGGTGATGGTGCGCACCAACGCCTCCGCGGTGCCCGACGAATCCAGTTCGTAGCCTTGGCTCGTCGCGCGGGCGCCGAGGGCAGAGGCCTGGTGGTCGTGACCCGCCAGGGTCAAGACCGCGCCGCTCAGCAGCGGGCTCACCACGTCGGAGCGCACGACGCCGACCGGCACCCCGGCGGACACCAGGGGCGGCATCAGTTCGCGGCGCGCCCCCGACCACTGCAGCGCCGCGTCCCACCAGTCCCCCGCCGCGACGTCGAGCCAGCCGGTGCGGCCGGCGAGGGAGAGTTCGATCACCGCGTCGCCGCCGAGTCGGCGCACCACCCACCCACCGACGTCGAACCGCGTCGTGGCGTCGCGGGTGGCTGGGGCGTTGCGCAACAGCCAGCGGTGCTTGGTCAACGAGAACTGGCCGCGCAGTGGCTTTCCCGCGACGCCGCCGAACTGCTCGGCGCCGATGGTCGCGTCGAGGTCGGCCACCTCCTCGCCGTCGCGGTCGTCATGCCAGGCGATGACGGGGGCCAGCGGCTGCTCGCGTGCGTCGACCAGCACGCCGGACTCCCCCATGCACGTCACCCCGACGGCCGCAACCGCGACACCGGCGTCCTCGGCCGCGGCACTGAGCGCGCCGGAAGCGCTGCGCCACAACGCCTCCGCGCTCATCTCGGTGCCGTCGGCGGTGGTCTCCCACGTCGTGGGCGCCCGCCCGCTCCCCAGGACTCGGCCGTCGCGATCGTAGACGACGGCCTTGCTCGACGTGGTGCCGACGTCCAGTCCGGCGTATGCCGTCATCGCTCTCCCACCATTGCCCATTTGGATCTGCATGGATATGGTTGCGTTTGATTGGACATCAGTCAAGCCCGGACGGGAGACCCCAATGCCGCTGGTCACCACGGCCGAACTGCTGCGCACGGCCGTCGCCAACGGCGGTGGCGTGGCGGCGTTCAACGTCGTCACCCTCGAACACGGGGAGGGCATCGTGGCCGGCGCGCAGCGTGCCGGCGCGCCGGTCATCGTGCAGGTCAGCGAGAACACCGTGGCGTTCCACGGTTCGCTACGCCCGGTCAGTGCCGCGCTCGCGGCCTTGGCGGCCGACGCCGCCGTCCCCGTCGGCCTGCACCTCGACCACGTCGAGGCACCGCATCTGTGGGATCAGGCGGGCACCTGCGGCTACTCCTCGGTGATGGTCGACGGCGGCGCCCTGCCGTACGACCGCAACGTCGCCGTCACCGCCGAGGCCACCACCGGGCTGCACGCTCAGGGCCTGGCCGTCGAGGCCGAACTCGGCTACGTCGGCGGCAAGGACACCCAGGTGACGAGCGCCCACGCTCCCGGGGTGCGCACCGACCCCGCGCAGGCGGCCGAGTTCGTCGCCGCCACCGGGGTGGACGCCCTCGCCGTCGCGGTCGGCAGCTCACACGCCATGACCACGCAGACCGCCGAGCTCGACCTCGAACTCATTGGGGCGCTGCGTGATGCGCTCACCGTGCCGTTGGTGCTGCACGGCTCCTCGGGGGTGCCCGACGACGCGCTGCGCGCCGCGGTGCGGGCCGGCATCGTCAAGGTCAACGTCGGGACGGCGTTGAACGTCGCCTACACCGGTGCGGTGCGGTCCGCTCTGGCTGCCGACGACGCCGTCGACCCCCGCAAGGCCCTGCGGTCGGCACGCACGGCCGTCGCCGACGCCGTCGCCCACCTGCTCGACGTCGTCAGCCACTAGCCTCAGTTCGGGCTCAGCAGTTCGACTTGTACGCCGCGGCGCCACCCGGTCCGTCGAGATTGTCCTTGGTGATGATGGTGAACCCGGTCTGCACGTTGGGCGTGCTCTTGCCGCCGTCCAGCGCGGTCACCGCTTCGTCGACGCCGAATCTGCCGATGGCACCGGGATCTTGGGCGACGAGGGCCTGCACGGTGCCTTCCCGCAGCGCTTGAATCTGGTTGGGGCCGGCGTCGAACCCGACCACCTGCACCTGCCCGCTCTTGCCCGCCTGCTTGATGCCGGTGGCCGAGCCCTCGGCGCTGAACAGGTTCACCGCGAACACGCCGACCAGATCGGGGTCACGCTGAAGCTGCGCACCGATCAGCTGCGCCGCGGTCGCGGGATCGTTGTGGCTGTACTGCACGCCGACGTAGTTGAACTTCGGGTCGGCCTTGACGGCGTCCTCGAAACCCTTGGCGCGCGCGTCGGTGGTCGAGACGCCGGGCTCCAAGCCCATCACCATGACCTTGCCGCCGTCGGGGTGCAGCTGCTTGATGGCGTCGAACGCCGCCGCGCCGCCACCCTCGTTGTCGCTCGAGATCGCCGACGTGGCAAAGGACGGGTCGGCGGTCGTGGTGTCGACGAGGATCACCTTGATGCCCGCCGCGGCGGCCTGCTGCAGCGGCTGCTGCATGGCCTGAACGTCGGTGGGGGCCACCAGAAGTGCGTCGGGCTTGCTGGCCACGATCGAATCGAGGATTGGCTTCTGCAGTGTCGGGTCGAACTTCTGCGGGCCCTGGGTGTTCACCTTCACGCCCAGCTTGGCTGCCTCGTCCTGCGCACCGCACTGCATGGTGATGTAGAACTGGTCGCCGACCACGCCTTGCAACAGCGCGATGTCGTACTCCTTGCTGGCCTTGGGCGGCGCGGTCACGGTGGTGACCGCCGCCTGCGGGGAGGCCGACGACGAGGCGGCAGATCCGCCGGTCGAGGTACCGCTCGGTTCGGATTGGGGCTTGGACGACGTGCACGCGGCCATCGGCAACGCGAGCGTCATGACGCTGGCGACGAACACGAGACGGTTTCGCTTCATGAACTTTCCCTTCGTTGTGGACCTCGCGGAGACCCCCTGCGGTTGAGGAGGTTTCGAGAACGTGCACTGCGCATGGCGGCCGCCCGCCGGGACTGGTCGACGTAGACGGCGGCGATCAACACCGAACCGACCGCGACGCCTTGCCAGTACGGCTGGACACCGATGATGACGAAACCCGACTGCAGCACCGCCGGGATGAACAGGCCGACCAGAGTGCCGAAGACCGTGCCCTCACCACCGAAGATCGACGTGCCGCCGATGACGACCGCGGCGATCACGTTGAGGTTCGTCAGCGACTGGCCCGCGATCGTCGTCGTGCCGTACTGGGCCAGCGACAGCAGCGCACCGAACCCGGCCAGGGTGCCCGCCAGCGCGTAGACGGCGATCAGGTGGCGGGTCACCTTGATGCCGGTCCGGCGGGCCGCCTCCTGGTTGGAGCCGATGGCGTAGGTGTAGCGACCGAACCTCGTCTTATGCAGAAGGATCGCACCCAGGATCACCACGATCAGGGCCACGAATGGCAAGCCGGGGATGCCGAGCACCTTGATGTAGGCGCTGAAGTCGGTGAGTTCGGTTGGCACCGAACGGATGTCGATTCCCCCGGTGAGCACCTGCGCCAAACCCAGCGCCACCGAGAGCGTTCCAAGCGTCACGATCAGCGCCGGCACCCTCGCCTTGGCGACCAGGACGCCGTTGACCGCGCCCCAGGCCGTGCCGCTGAGCACGGCGGCAACCAGACCGGCTGCGGCGACACCGGGGCCGTTGCCGCCCATCGCCGCCATCACCTTCGCCGCCACGACCGACGAGAACACCAGCACCGATCCGACGGACAGGTCGATGCCCGAGGTGATGATGACGAACGTCATGCCAACGCCGAGCACCGCCCAGACCGCCACGTTCTGCGACATCAGCGAGAAGTTGCCCGCGGAGAGGAAACGGTCTCCGGCGACGATCGAGAACGCGATGCAGATGACGATCAGCACCCCGAGGATCCAGATCGCCTGCAGGCTCAGCAGACGCTTGACGAGCGACTCGTCGCCGCCTTCCGGCGCCGCGACGGCCACCGTCGACTGACTCGCGCCGCCGACGCGCGATCCACTCGTCATGCCGCCCCTTCCCTTCCGTCGAGCGCACCGGTCATGGCGCCCACCAACGTCTCCACCGTGGTGTCGCCTCCGCGGTAGGTGGCCACGCGACGGCCAAGGCGCAGCACCTGGATGCGATCGCAGATCTCCAGCACGTGCGGCATGGAATGGCTGATGAACACCACCGCGATGCCCTTGTCGCGCACGCGTTTCACCGATTCGAGCACGTTCTTGGTCTGCACGACGCCCAGGGCCGCGGTCGGCTCGTCGAGGATGACGACCTTGTCCGCCCATGCGATGGCGCGGGCAATGGCAATGCCCTGGCGCTGCCCGCCGGACATCGACCCGACGGGGGTGTTGAGTGAACTCACCGTCGCCCCCAGCTCCGCGAACGACGCGGCGGCCTGGCGGCGCATCTCCTTCTCGTCCATGAAGCCCAACCGGCCGAGCAGTCCCTTGCGGTCCAGTTCCCGGCCGAGGAAGACGTTCTGGACGGGGTTCAGGTGCGGCGCGAGCGCGAGATCCTGGTACACGACTTCGATCCCGAGGTCGTTGGCCTCGCGCGGACTGGTCAGCCGCACCGGGGAGCCGTCGAAGTAGATCTCCCCCTCGTCGAGTTCGAGGCTGCCCGAGAGCGCCTTGATGAGCGTCGACTTGCCGGCACCGTTGTCCCCGATGAGTCCGACCACCTCACCGGCCTGGACGTCGAAGTCGGCGCCGTCGAGCGCGCGGACGTGGCCGAAGCTACGGGAGATGCCCCGCGCCTCCAGCAGTGCGGTCACGAGTTGCCTCCCAGGGGGTTTCGAGGTCGTGGCGGCCAGGTGGTGCCTGGCCCGCAGACGAGCAGGGTCAGGTCGCCGTCGACGCGCCACCGCCCGGCGGCGGCCGGGACGACGAGGGTCTCCCCGGCCGTCAGTGGCAGCGGTTCGGCGCGGTCGGCGGTCAGCGTGCCGTCCCCCGTCAACACCACCGCGACGGCGAAACCGGCTGCCACGTCCGCCCCGGCGGTAACGAGGACCATCCGAAAGAAGGGGTTCGCCTCGACGGGCAGCGCGTCGACCACCTCGGCGGGGGCGCCCGTCGCGTGGCGTCGAAGCCGATCGGGATCGCCGACTGCATCGAGGTCGACGACGGACAACGCGACGTCGCGGTCGAGTCCGAGGAACACCTCTGCGTCGGACGCGTCGGTGTTGGTGCGTTCCAACAGAATCGACTGGTCGGTCGGCTCCTGGGCCTCGATCAGCAGGATGCCGGCGCCGATGGCATGGGGAACGCCGCCGGGCACCAGGACCCCGTCACCCGGGGCGACGGGGATGCGGTGCATGAGCGACAGCATGGCTTCGGCGTCCTGGGCGCTGACGAGGTCGCGCACGCGCTCCTGCGTCACGGGCTCACGCCATCCCACCCAGACCGCGGCGTCCGGACCGGCGTCGAGTACGTACCAGGCTTCGGTCTTGCCGTAGGCACACCCGAGGTGACGGGTGGCGTAGTCCCGGGTGGGGTGCACGTGTACGGGCAGGCGTTGGCCGGCGTCGAGGAGTTTGACGAGCACGCCGGTGTCGCCGGGGGCCGCGTCGGTGCGGCCCACCCAGCCCTCGGGGTCTGCGCGCACGGCGTCGACCAGGCGGGTGCCGTCGGCGAGCGCGGCCGGGCCGTGGTCGGCGTCGCCGAAGCGGGCGACGGTTGCTCCGATCCACTCCTCCGGTGAGCGGGTCCCCACCGGGGCCAGCCCCCGCCAGGCCGCCAATGCGGGGCCGCCGGCATACCAGTGCTCGATGACGTTGGGCGGCAACACTTGTGGACGCGGAATCACAGCTCGATCACCACCTTGTGGGCAGCGGAGTCCCCGCGCAGCGTCTGCAGCGCGCGACCGTAGTCGTCGAGGCCGAAGCGATGGGTGATGAGGCCGTTGGTGCGCACCCGTCCGCCACGCAGCGCGTCGATGGCTGCGCCGAAGGACGTCATCTCCGCGAAGGATCCCCTGATGGTGATCTCGCGGCGGAACACGTCGAAGGGGTGAAAGCGGACCAGGTCGTCTGCGCGGGTGACGCCGTAGATCAGCACCGTGCCCCCACGTCGGGTCAGCGGCACGCAGATGTCGCCGACCACCGGCGACCCGGTGGCTTCGACGACGGCGTCGTACCCATCCCCGTGGGGGGAAGCCGCCAGCAGCGTGGCGATGTTGGCGTCGGGATCGTCGCGCGCAATCCGCACGGTCGCGTCGACGCCGAGACCGCGTGCGGTGTCGAGCTTGAACCGACTGGGTCCGGCGACGGTGACCGACGATGCGCCACCGGCGGCGATCAGTTGTGCCAGAAGCAGTCCCGTCGGGCCCGCGCCCAGCACCAGTGCGCTCCCGCCGGGCCGCATCTGCAGCGATTCCAGGCCGTGCATGGCGCACGACGTCGGCTCGCAGAACACCGCGGTGTCCTTGTCCAGGCCCTCGGCCGAGAAGACCAGCGTGTGCTCGGCGATCGCGTACTCGGCGAAGAAGCCGGGAAAGTTGCTGCCAAAACCCAACATCGCCTCGCACTGCCCGAGTCGGCCGGCCAGACAGTACGGGCACTGCCCGCAGTAGACGTTCGGGTTGACGGTGACCTGTTCGCCGAGCCGGAAACGGGTGACCCCGTCACCGAGTTGGTAGACGACGCCGACCACTTCGTGACCGGGGATGAGCGGGAACACCGCGCCGAACTCGCCCTCGTGGATGTGTAGATCGGTGCCGCACACCCCGACCTGGTCGACCTTGATGCGCACCTGTCCGGGCCCGGCGTCAGGTGTGGGCACCTCGGTCACCGACCACGTCTTGGGGCCTTCGTAGAACACGGCCTTCATTGGTCGGCTCCGCCTCTTCCTACGTCGTTGCTGTTACCTGCGTCACTCCCGCAACCGCTTCGACGCGTGACGGTACGCTCTTTCAAGCGCCATGTCACCGGTGTCAGAAAAACGAACGCGCTTTGTCTGACATCGATGACATACTGTGCCGACCCGAACCGGGAGGACGGCACATGGCGACGATGCGCGACGTGGCAACGCGCGCTGGCGTGAGCGCGAAAACCGTGTCCCGCGTGGTCAACAACGACCGCTACGTGTCCACCGAGGTGCGGCAGCGCGTCGAGCAGGCGATCGAGGAACTCAAGTACGTCCCGAACATGCTGGCGGTGACGTTTCGCACCGGCCGGGACGCGGCCATCGGAGTGGCGGTGCCCGGTGTTGCAGACCCGTTCTTCGCCGGCATCATCAGCGCGGTCGAGCGCGAAGCGAGCCGCCGCGGCGTCGCCGTGATCGTGACCAGCGTGGGGTGGGAGCCGTCGCACGAACAGCAGTCGATCGAGGCGCTGCTGCACCGCCGGGTCGCCGGCATGATCATCTGTCCCGTCGGCCCCGACATGTCGTTCCTGCGACCCTGGCAGGCGCGCGCTCCGCTGGTGTTCGTCGACCGCATGCCGGGCAAGCTCGTGGCTGACGCCGTCGTTCAGGACGACGTGGGCGGCGGGCGACAGGCGGCGGCGCATCTGGTCGAGCATGGGCACCGTGCGGTCGCCTTCATCGGCGACGACGTCGTCACGGGAGTCCTTCGCCTGCGGGGGTGCCGCGAGGCACTGGTCGACGCGGGTCTGTCCCTGCCCGACGGACTCGTCCACCTCGGCGACGTTGACTCCGACAGCGTCACCGCCGCGCTGCGCCGAATCCTGGCCGAGCCCGACCCGCCGACGGCGGTGTTCTCCTCCAACGCCCGCTGCACGGTGTCGGTGGTGTCGGCGCTGCAGGCCTTGGGCCGCACCGACGTGGCGGTCATCGGCTTCGGCGACTTTCCCACCGCCGCGGCCTTGCGCCCGGCGATCACGGTGATCAACCAGGACGGTGACGAGATGGGGCGCTTCGCCGTGCAGCGCCTCTTCGACCGCCTCGACGACCCCGACCGCAAGATGCGACGACGCACGGTGCTGCCCGTCTCACTGGTGACGCGGGCGTCGTGCGCCATGCCGGCCGACGCCGTCCCCGCCGGCCACTAGCCCCCTCCCCCGCGCCCCCCACCCCCTCCATACCTGCGGCACCCCCACCACCCCGCGAGCAGACGCAAAAGTGCGCGACACGCCGACTGCCACCGCAACTTTGCGGCTGCTCGCCGAGGAATTAGGCGGCCGACAGGTGGCTTGCGATCCGCGCCACCAGTTCCCCTGGCCATCGACGAACGTCGTCCACGACCAAAGGAACGACGCGATAGCCGCATTCTTGCAAGCGCGCGGTCTTCATCCTGTCGTGTCGCAGGGCCTCAGGCGACGCGTGCCACTGCATGCTGTCGTACTCGGCAACCAACTTGCTTGCCGACCAGAGGAAGTCGGCCCGCCAGAGCGCGCCGCCGCGGTCGACGATCTCGCTTTGCAATTCGGGCAGCGGCAACCCGCCGTCGATGAAGACCAACCGCGCTTCGCTCTCCATCGGAGACTCGGCACGACCGTCGGCGTGCTCCAAGAGGTCCCTCGCGCGAACGATTCCGCGTCGGCCCCCTTGCCGCGCAATCGCAACGCGAAGGTCCGCGACCGTACATGTGCCGGAGCGCAGCGCAGCGTCGAGAACGGCGAGAGCGCGAGGTGGGCGCAAAGTCCTTGCCATCTCGACTGCGGTCCAGGCCGGTGCCGTCGCCAATCGGCTACCCACCCTGCGCAATGGCCCTCCCACCCGCTGGTGCACCATCACCGAGGCGTTGGGGCGCATGCGAATTCCCGGATCCACGACATGGACGCGGTCGTCATTCTCGATGTCGAAGCCATACAGCGCTGCCGCCGTGTTCATGCATGCGACGAGCTGTCGGCCGGTCATCAAGTCGAATGCAGCGAGCCGACCTTCGAGATCAGGCGGTCTCAGTGCGTAGACGCCGTGACACACCCGAACGATCGCCCCAGCCTCTACGTAGAGCGCCAACGTCCTGGCGTTCAGGGATGACGCGAGATCAGCCGTCGTGGCCAGACCGCTGCGCGCGCCAAATACCTCGTCGAGGTCCATCGTTCGATGCTGACGTGCCAATCGTCGAAGCGACAGAGCACCTCGGCAATTTGGGGATCAACTCGCCACTGTGGATGGCCGAGCAGTCGCAAACCTGCCGACATCAGCGGCGTGTCGCGCATCTTTGCGACTGCTCGCGGCAAACGGAGACTGGGACGCAAAAGGGCCCCGGCCGAAGCCGGGGCCCTTTCACACAGTGACTAGCGGTAGTCGCTGAATCCGTAATCGTCCAGCGGCACGGCCTGGCCGGCACCCTGACCGAAGTCGGGGCTGTAGTACTGATCCTCGTAGGACGGGATCGTGTACGCCGCGGCGCGGGCTTCCTCGGTGGGCTGCACCTGGATGTCCCGGTAGCGGGCGATACCCGTACCGGCCGGGATCAGCTTGCCGATGATCACGTTCTCCTTCAGACCGTTGAGCCGGTCGCTGCGGCAGTTGATCGCCGCATCGGTCAGCACTCGCGTGGTCTCCTGGAACGACGCCGCCGACAACCAGGAATCGGTCGCAAGCGAGGCCTTCGTGATGCCCATCAGCACCGGACGCCCGGCGGCGGGCTCGAGGCCCTCTGCCACCACGCGACGGTTGGCCGATTCGAACTCCGCACGCTCGGTCAACGAACCGGGCAGGAATTCCGTTGCGCCCGAATCGATCACCGTGACGCGACGCAGCATCTGCCGGACGATCACCTCGATGTGCTTGTCGTGGATCGACACACCCTGAGCGCGGTAGACCTCCTGGACCTCCTTGACGAGGTGGATCTGCACCTCGCGGGGGCCCTGGACGCGCAGCACCTCGTGCGGGTTGGCCGAGCCTTCCATCAGCTGCTGGCCCACCTCCACGTGGTCACCGTCGGCCAGGAGACGCTCCGAGCCGTCCTCGTGCTTGAACACCTTCAGGCGCTGACGACGGGTGAGCTTGTCGTAGACGACTTCCTCGCCACCGTCGTCCGGCACGATCGTCATCTTGTAGAACTTCTCGCCCACTTCGATGCTGATCCGGCCGGTGACGTCCGCGATCGGAGCGGTGTTGCGAGGCACGCGGGCCTCGAACAGCTCCTGCACGCGAGGAAGACCACCGGTGATGTCCTCACCGACGCCGCCCTCCTGCTTGAACGTACGCATGGTCAGCTGCGTGCCGGGCTCACCGATCGACTGTGCGGCGACGATGCCGACGGCCTCACCGATGTCGACCAGCTTGCCGGTGGCCATCGAGCGGCCGTAGCACGTGGCGCAGACGCCGGTGCCCGTCATGCAGGTCAGCACCGAACGCACCTTGACCTCGGTGATGCCCGCGGCCAACAGTGCGTCGATCGCCGGGTCGCCCAGATCGTGTCCACGCTCGACGATCACGTTGCCGTTGGCGTCGACCGCATCCACGGCCAGCGTCCGCGCGTACGTCGAGGTCTCGACGTGCGCGTCGCGGGTCAGGGTGCCGTCGGCCTCGACCTCGGCGATCGTGGTCATGATGCCGCGCTCGGTCTGGCAATCGTGCTCGCGCACGATGACGTCCTGCGACACGTCGACCAGACGACGGGTCAGGTAACCCGAGTCCGCCGTACGAAGGGCGGTGTCGGCCAGACCCTTTCGGGCGCTGTGCGTGTTGATGAAGTACTCCAACACGGTCAGGCCCTCACGGAAGGACGACTTGATCGGGCGCGGGATGAACTCACCCTTCGGGTTCGTCACCAGGCCCTTCATGCCGGCCAGTGTTCGCGTCTGGTTGAACGTACCGGTGGCACCGGAGTCGATCAGCTGAATGATCGAGTTGGACGCCGGGTAGTGGTCACGCAGTGCGTTACCGACCTCTTCCGTGGCTTCCTTCCAGATCTTGACCAACGCGTCGGTCCGCTCGACCTTCTCGAGCAGACCACGCTGGTACTTGCGCTCGATGGCGTCGGCCTGCTGCTCGTAACCGTCGAGGATCTGTGCCTTGTTCGGCGGCACCAGCACGTCGGCCATGGACACGGTGACACCCGAGCGAGTGGCCCAGTGGAAACCGGCGTCCTTGAGCTTGTCGACGGTCTGCGCGACGACGATCATCGGGTAGCGCTCGGCGAGATCGTTGATGATCGACGCCTGGACCTTCTTGTGCATCTGCTTGTTGACGAACGGATATCCGCGCGGCAGAAGCTCGTTGAAGAGCACGCGACCCAAGGTGGTGTCCGCCAACCAGGCGTCCCCCATCTTCCAGCCGTCGGGGAACTGAGCGGCTTCGACGTCGGCCGGCGGACGCAGGTGCGTCAACCGGACCTTGATCTTGGCCCGCACGCTCAGGGCGCCACGGTCGACGGCCATCTGCGCCTCGGCGGGCGAGCTGTACACGCCCGTCTCGGCCTGGTCGGTCGCCGCCGGGGTGGCCTCGCCGAGGTCCCCGTCGATCTCGGTGGTCAGGAAGAACAGACCGGTCACCATGTCCAGACGGGGCATGGCCAGCGGACGTCCCGACGCGGGCGAGAGGATGTTGTTCGACGACAGCATCAGGATGCGCGCCTCGGCCTGCGCCTCGGCGGACAGCGGCAGGTGAACTGCCATCTGGTCACCGTCGAAGTCGGCGTTGAACGCCTCACACACCAGCGGGTGCAGCTGAATGGCCTTGCCCTCGACCAACTGCGGCTCGAAGGCCTGGATGCCCAGGCGGTGCAGCGTTGGTGCGCGGTTCAGCAGCACGGGGTGCTCGGAGATGACCTCTTCGAGGACGTCCCACACCTGCGGGCGCTGACGCTCCACCATCCGCTTGGCGCTCTTGATGTTCTGCGCGTGGTTCAGGTCGACCAGACGCTTCATCACGAACGGCTTGAACAGCTCGAGTGCCATGAGCTTCGGCAGACCGCACTGGTGCAGCTTGAGCTGCGGGCCGACGACGATGACCGAACGGCCGGAGTAGTCGACGCGCTTGCCGAGCAGGTTCTGACGGAACCGACCCTGCTTGCCCTTCAACAGATCCGACAGCGACTTCAGCGGACGGTTGCCCGGCCCGGTGACGGGGCGGCCACGACGTCCGTTGTCGAACAGTGCGTCGACGGACTCCTGAAGCATGCGCTTCTCGTTGTTGACGATGATCTCGGGTGCACCGAGATCGATCAGTCGCTTCAACCGGTTGTTGCGGTTGATCACGCGGCGGTACAGGTCGTTCAGGTCGGAGGTGGCGAACCGGCCACCGTCGAGCTGAACCATCGGGCGCAGCTCCGGCGGGATCACCGGAACGGCGTCGAGCACCATGCCCATGGGCGAGTTGCGGTTCATCTGGAACGCCGCGACGACCTTCAGACGCTTGAGGGCGCGAAGCTTCTTCTGGCCCTTGCCGTTCTTGATGGTGTCGCGCAGGCTCTCGGCCTCGGCGTCGATGTCGAAGGTCTCGATGAGCTTCTTGATCGACTCCGCGCCCATGGCGCCCTGGAAGTACTCGCCGTACCGGTCGATGAGCTCGCGGTAGAGCACCTCGTCGACGATGAGCTGCTTGGGAGCCAGCTTGGTGAACGTGGTCCACACCTCGTCGAGGCGGTCCAGCTCGCGCTGGGCCCGGTCGCGGAGCTGACGCATTTCGCGCTCGCCGCCGTCACGGACCTTGCGACGGACGTCGGACTTGGCGCCGTCCTTCTCCAGCTCGGCCATGTCGGCTTCGAGCTTCTGCGCGCGCTCCTCCAGGTCGGCGTCACGCTGCGTCTCGACGGCCTTCTTCTCGACGACCATTTCGGCCTCGAGCGTCGACAGGTCGTTGTGGCGCTGCTCGTCGTCCACCGAGGTGATGACGTAGGCCGCGAAGTAGATGATCTTCTCGAGATCCTTCGGAGCCAGGTCGAGCAGGTAGCCCAGACGGCTGGGCACACCCTTGAAGTACCAGATGTGCGTGACCGGTGCGGCCAGTTCGATGTGGCCCATCCGCTCACGTCGCACCTTGGCGCGAGTCACCTCGACGCCGCAGCGCTCACAGACGATGCCCTTGAAGCGCACGCGCTTGTACTTGCCGCAGTAGCACTCCCAGTCGCGAGTCGGTCCGAAGATCTTCTCGCAGAACAGGCCGTCCTTCTCTGGCTTGAGCGTGCGGTAGTTGATGGTCTCCGGCTTCTTGACTTCGCCGTAGGACCAGTTGCGGATGTCGTCCGCAGTGGCAAGGCCAATGCGGAGTTCATCGAAGAAGTTGACGTCGAGCACGTAACTCCCTTTCCCCTTGCGGGACTAGATGACTATCAATCACATCGCGGGACGCGGAGTCCCCGAAAAAGCGGTTACGCAAGATCCTCGACCGACGGCGATTCGTTGCGGGACAAGTTGATTCCCAGGTTCGCGGCTGCGCGCTCCAGGTCCTCGTCGTCGCTGTCGCGCATCTCGATGGCGTGACCCTCCGAGGAGAGCACCTCCACGTTGAGGCACAGCGACTGGAGCTCCTTGAGCAACACCTTGAACGACTCCGGAATACCGGGTTCGGGGATGTTCTCGCCCTTGACGATTGCCTCGTAGACCTTCACGCGACCGACCGTGTCGTCGGACTTGATGGTCAGGAGCTCCTGCAGCGTGTACGCCGCGCCGTAGGCCTGCATGGCCCAGCACTCCATCTCACCGAATCGCTGACCACCGAACTGCGCCTTACCACCGAGCGGCTGCTGGGTGATCATCGAGTACGGACCGGTCGAGCGAGCGTGGATCTTGTCGTCCACCAAGTGGTGCAGCTTCAGGATGTACATGTAGCCGACCGTCACCGGGTACGGGAACGGTTCGCCACTGCGTCCGTCGAACAACTGCGACTTGCCCTCGGCGTTGACCATGACGTCACCGTCGCGGTTGGGCAGCGTGGCACCGAGCAGACCCTCGAGCTCGTTCTCCCGCGCACCGTCGAAGACGGGCGTGGAGACGATGCTGTCGGCCGGAGCCGAGAGCAGCTCGTCGGGCAGGTTCGCGGCCCACTCGGGCAGCTCGGCGTCTTCGCCGCCGGCCACCTGAATGTTCCAGCCTGCCTTGGCAACCCAGCCCAGGTGCGTCTCGAGGATCTGGCCGATGTTCATCCGTCGCGGCACACCGTGCGTGTTCAGGATGATGTCGACCGGCGTGCCGTCCGGCATGAACGGCATGTCCTCGATCGGCAGGATCTTGCCGATGACGCCCTTGTTGCCGTGGCGTCCGGCGAGCTTGTCGCCGTCGGAGATCTTGCGCTTCTGGGCCACGTAGACGCGGACCAGCTCGTTGACGCCGGCGGGCAGCTCGTCGTCCTCTTCGCGGGAGAACATCCGAACGCCGATGACCTTGCCGGACTCGCCGTGCGGCACCTTCAGGGAGGTGTCGCGAACCTCGCGGGCCTTCTCACCGAAGATGGCACGCAGCAGGCGCTCTTCCGGGGTCAGCTCGGTCTCGCCCTTGGGGGTGACCTTGCCGACCAGGATGTCGCCGTCGCGGACCTCGGCACCGATGCGGATGATGCCGCGCTCGTCGAGATCGGCCAGCACCTCGTCGGAGACGTTCGGGATGTCCCGGGTGATCTCCTCGGCGCCCAGCTTGGTGTCGCGGGCGTCGATCTCGTGCTCCTCGATGTGGATGGACGTCAGGACGTCCTCCTCGACCAGGCGCTGCGAGAGGATGATGGCGTCCTCGTAGTTGTGGCCTTCCCACGGCATGATCGCCACGAGCAGGTTCTTGCCGAGGGCCATTTCACCGTTCTCGGTGCAGGGTCCGTCGGCGAGGACCTGGCCGGCCTCGACCCGCTGACCGCTGTCCACGATCGGGCGCTGGTTGGCGCACGTGCCGTGGTTGGAGCGGGCGAACTTGCGCATCCGGTAGGTGTGCCGGGTGCCGTCGTCTGCCATCACGGTGATGTAGTCGGCGGACACCTCTTCGATGACACCGGCCTTGCTGGCGACGATGACGTCACCCGCGTCGATGGCGGCACGGAGCTCCATGCCGGTACCGACCAGAGGCGCCTCGCTGCGCACCAGCGGAACCGCCTGGCGCTGCATGTTGGCACCCATGAGGGCGCGGTTGGCGTCGTCGTGCTCGAGGAACGGGATCATGGCCGTGGCCACCGACACCATCTGGCGCGGCGAGACGTCCATGTAGTCCACGTCCATCGGCGAGACGTTCTCGACCTCGCCACCCTTACGACGGACGAGGATCTTCTCCTCGGTGAACCGGTTGTTCTCGTCGATCGGCGAGTTGGCCTGCGCTACGACGTAGCGGTCCTCTTCGTCGGCGGTGAGGTGGTTGATCTCGTCGGTGACGACGCCGTCGACGACCTTGCGGTACGGGGTCTCGATGAAGCCGAACGGGTTGACCCGCGCGTACACCGACAGCGAACCAATCAGGCCGATGTTCGGGCCTTCCGGGGTCTCGATCGGGCACATGCGGCCGTAGTGGCTGGAGTGCACGTCACGAACTTCGAGGCCGGCACGCTCACGGGACAGACCGCCCGGGCCCAGCGCCGACAGGCGGCGCTTGTGGGTCAGACCCGACAGCGGGTTGTTCTGGTCCATGAACTGCGACAGCTGCGAGGTTCCGAAGAACTCCTTGATCGCCGCCACGACGGGACGGATGTTGATCAAGGTCTGCGGCGTGATGGCCTCGACGTCCTGAGTCGTCATCCGCTCACGGACGACGCGCTCCATGCGGGACAGGCCGACGCGGATCTGATTCTGGATCAGCTCGCCGACCGTACGCAGACGACGGTTGCCGAAGTGGTCGATGTCGTCGACCTCGACGGGAACCTCGACGCCGCCGGGGGCGGTCATCGTGGTCTGGCCCTCGTGCAGGCGCACCAAGTACTCGATGGTGGCGACGATGTCCTCTTCGTTCAGCGTCGAGGACGTGATCGGCTGGCCCACGTTCAGGCCCAGCTTCTTGTTGACCTTGTAGCGGCCGACGCGGGCCAGGTCGTAGCGCTTCTCCTTGAAGAACAGGTTCTCCAGCAGGGTCTGCGCGGATTCCTTGGTGGGCGGCTCGCCCGGGCGCAGCTTGCGGTAGATGTCCAGCAGCGCCTCGTCGGGACCGGCGGTGCTGTCCTTCTCGAGGGTCGACATCATGATCTCGGAGAAGCCGAAGCGCTCGGTGATCTGCTCGCTGGTCCAGCCGAGTGCCTTCAGCAGCACGGTGACCGGCTGGCGGCGCTTGCGGTCGATGCGCACGCCGACGGTGGCGCGCTTGTCGACGTCGAACTCGAGCCAGGCGCCGCGGCCCGGGATGACCTTGACGCTCGTCAGGTCGTTCTCGGTGGCCTTGTCCTTCGACTTGTCGAAGTAGACGCCGGGCGAGCGCACCAGCTGGGACACGACGACACGCTCGGTGCCGTTGATGATGAAGGTGCCCTTCTCGGTCATCATGGGGAAGTCGCCCATGAAGACGGTCTGGCTCTTGATCTCGCCGGTGGTGTTGTTGATGAACTCCGCGGTGACGAACAGCGGCGCCGCGTAGGTCTGATCCTTCTCCTTGCAGTCGTCGACGGGTGCCTTGACCTCGTCGAACCGCGGATCGGAGAAGCTCAGCGAGAGCGTGCCCGCGAAGTCCTCGATCGGCGACAACTCCGTGAGGACCTCTTCGAGTCCGCCGACGGGGTTGACCTCGCCGCGCTCGAGAGCCTTCTCACGCCAGCTGTCGGAACCGATCAGCCATTCGAAGGAGTCCGTCTGCACGTCGAGCAGACCGGGAACCTCGAGCGGCTCGCGAAGCTTTGCGAAGGAAACTCTGTTAGGTGCTCCAGGAACGGAGTTGTTGGGGTTTTCTACTGACTTGCTCTGGCGAGAGACTGCCAAGATGCATCCTTCCAGCACCGGATGCGACGATCGGGTTGCCGGCCGAAGACCGGACCCTTGCCGCGTTATCTGCGTTAGGTTCGGCTGGCGTTCTCAAGCCTGAATCTCGGCCCAGAGGCACACCACTAGGTCACTGAGCAGGGCTCAGGCTAGGACGGTGACGAGCAGGGCGGATGAGGGTGGGCAGGATGCAGCCAGCGCAACGTCCAACACTAGCGCAGAACGGCGCATTCCTCAACCACGGCATGGTATGTGCTCCGGCGCTGGCTGGCGACTGGAACTTTCTCAACCCTCGAGTACATGCTGACCAACAGACTGGCCCGGTTTCGCCTTTCCGTCAAGAGTTCACACGCGGATTGTGGAGGAAAGTTCACGGGCACCCGCAGGCTGTGAAGTCACCGCGATCCGTCCATCTACGCCCTTCACCGACGCCCGATCTAGCAACTCCGGGCGCCGCCCGAGCACGATGCCGACCGCCGGCCCGAGTACGAGGTACTGATCGGGGTCCCCGTAGATGCCGGACTTGCCGTCATTCGGCCCGAGACCGGCGTAGACGTCGTTGATCCAGCCGGTGGCGAGCGTGTAGACGGCCTGGGTGTTTCCCGGCGGGGACGGCTTGATGAAGAGCTGGCTGAAGAAGTCGACGATCGGCGAGCCACCGATCAAGGAGTCGACGTGCGAGCCGTTGGCCAGGACCACGCCGACGAACTGACCGGGCTGCTGCGCGGACACCAGGTCGTCGGTGGTCTGCCCGTTGGCGTTCCACGGCTGCGGGGGTGCCGCGATCTGATAGATCGGAATGCCCCGACCGTCGAGGCTCGTCACCGCTGCGGCGAACGTGCCGTTGGACGACACACCGTCGTACATCACCACGCCGAGCAGGTCGTCGTCCTCGGGCTTGACCGCGTCCGCATAGAAGCCCCCCGCCGCCGCGGCCAGTCCCCCACCGGCCGAGTGCCCGGTCAGAATGAACTTGCCCGGCAGCGCGCCGTGGTACCCCGCGGCCTCGGCGCTGGCGGTGAGGGCTGTGCGGTTCGGGTCGATGAAGAGGTCGGCGACTCCCTGCTGCATCGCCGGGCTGCTCAGCGTGCAGCC
Source organism: Mycobacterium yunnanensis (assembly GCF_025823185.1). Lineage (GTDB taxonomy): Bacteria > Actinomycetota > Actinomycetes > Mycobacteriales > Mycobacteriaceae > Mycobacterium > Mycobacterium yunnanensis. The sequence continues at coordinate 738,901 of NZ_JACKVK010000008.1, read as the reverse complement.
GGCGCAGGTGAAGAAGCCGAAGGACGGGATGTTGGGGACGACGACGACACTGTTGGTGCGCTGAGCGAGGTCCTGGGCCAGCGCGGAGTACCAGGACTTCGACCCGAGGAAGCCGTGCTGCAGCAGCATGACTCCCTGGGCCCGCACGGTGCCGTCGGCCTGGGTCGGGAAGTACCAGTCGACCGCGCCGGTGTACGTGCCGGTGCCGACCGGGATCGACAGGTTGGAGCTGCCGACCTTGACCCCGGTCACCCCGTTGACGTTCGAGGTGCCGGGTGTCGGCGTCGACGGAATGCCGGTGACGTCGACGGGAACGGGCGCGACGGGGGGAAGCAGGCCGAAGGCCGACAGCAGACTGATCACCACGGTGGCGATGGGGCCGGGCTGGGGCCGCGGGGCGACGGGAGCGGCCAGACTGGTCACGGCCGCGACGTCCTTGGCGACGGTGACAGTAGCGGACGGGTCGTTGGCCACAGCGTTCCTCGGCGCCGCATTGCTCTTCGGGGCCGTGGCGTTCTTCGGGGCCGCGGGCTCGGGTTCGTCGACGGCCTTCACGGACTCGCCCTTCGCTGGCTCGGCGTCCGTGACGGACTCCACGACCTCGGCCGGCTCTGGATCGGGCGCCGTGACGGCGGGGATGGCCTTGGGCGTCTCGTCCGCGTGAACGGTCACCGTCGATGCACTCACCGTGCTCGTCGGCGCGCCACCATCCTTGGCCGGAGTCGAATTAGGGCTCGCCGCAACGCCTTTGGACACAGTGGATGCCTCGCTGTCGTCGACCGCGGCCGTCGTCGCCTCGGCACCCGAAGCGGACTGCTCACTCGACGACGTGCCCGATGAAGCCCCCGACGCCGACGCGGAGGACGACGATTCAGAGCCGCCGCCCGCAGAATCCGAGTCGGCGGCGGCCGCGACGCCGTGGCTCGCACTGAGCGCGATCCCCACCCCCGCGGCTACGACCCATACCCCTCGCAACCAGCGATTCGTTCCCACCGACGGAATGTAACCGACCGCCCCGACATTCGACCGAAAAAACATCGCCGGCGTCAGATTCCGCCGATCATCGGTCGTCCGGACGCCGCCCGCTCACGGTCTGCGAGACGGCCGACACGTCGCGGGTCACCTCGACCAGTCCCGCCTGGCGCAGGACACCGGTCACGTCGTCGACGTCGAAGAGTCGCACCGGCGCCCATCGTGACGCGGTGACGCCGACTCGCCGCACCGGCGCCGGTCCCCTGGCGCAGGTGGTGAGCACGGCGATGCGGCCGCCGGGCGCAAGCAAGCGGACCATCTCTTGCAGTGCGCCGAACGGATCATCCATCAGGTAGAGAGCGCCGTAGCAACTGATCGCGTCGAACGTTCCGTCGGCGAACGGCAGGTCGACGGCGTCGGCCCGCACGTAACCCACGGGGCTGTCCGGTGCCGTGTCGCGAACGGCCTGGGCGAGCATCGTCGCCGAACTGTCCACCCCGACCACGAGCCCGTCGAGCCCGACGACGTCGACCAGGGTGCGGGTGGTGTTTCCCGGTCCGCAGGCGACGTCGAGGACGGTGTCACCCGGCCGCACGTCGAGCAGCCGCAGCTTGCGTCGGTCCTCCTGCGCGGTGTTGCGGGCGGTGAAGCCCAAGAACAACACGGGACGCCAGAGCCGTTCGTAGATCAACGGCAGTACCGACGATCCCATCATGCGTTGGCCGGTCGTCTGCGGGACCAGCGCGTCGCCCATGACGTCCAGGTAGCCGTCGACCACGTCGGCAGAACGGTCGAGTAGGTCGCGGGTTCTCCGGCCGCCGGGACCGGGGAGCGTCACTCCTTCGAGACGGGGATCGAGGCCGTGGGGGCCTCTTCTTCGGTGCTGCGATTGCGCGTGGTGGCGTCGTCGCCGTTGTAGTTGTGGGCGTTGGTGCCGTCGAGGTCGGCGCGGATGGCTTCCTGCGCCGCTGGCGGCAGGGTGTGCATGATCTCGCGCACCCGCGCCTGACGACGACCGACGGCCTTGCGCTCGGGCATGCCGGGAGTCGCGTTCACCTGCGGCGGCACACCTTCGATCTCCTCGGTGCCACCGTCGTGGTGACCGGCGTCGATCATGGCCTGCTCCTCGGCCATCGTCGACTCGTCCTTCTCCTCGGACATGCCGATCGGCCCGATCCGGCGACCGTTGAGGAACTGCTTGACCACCGGCTCGTCGGAGGTCAGCAGCACCTCACGCGGGCCGAACATCACCAGATGCTTGCGGAAGAGCATGCCCATGTTGTCGGGCACCGTGCGGGCGATGTTGATGTTGTGCGTGACGATGAGGATGGTGCAGTCGATCTGGGCGTTGATGTCGATCAACAGCTGCGACAGGTACGCCGTACGCACGGGATCGAGGCCGGAGTCGGGCTCGTCGCAGAGGATGATCTGCGGGTCCAGCACCAGCGAGCGGGCCAGGCCGGCGCGCTTGCGCATACCGCCGGAGATCTCACCGGGGAACTTGCCCTCGTCGCCGGTCAGACCGACCAGGTCGAGCTTCTCCATCACGATCTGACGGATCTCGGATTCCTTCTTCTTCGTGTGCTCACGAAGCGGGAAGGCGGTGTTGTCGTACAGGCTCATCGAGCCGAACAGCGCGCCGTCCTGGAACATCACCCCGAACAGGGTGCGGATCTCGTAGAGCTCCTTGGCCGAGCACTCGATGATGTTGGTGCCGTCGACGATGATCTTGCCGCGCTCCGGACGCAGCAGACCGATCAGCGACTTTAGGAACACCGACTTGCCGGTACCGGACGGGCCCAGCAGCACGCTGACTTCACCTGCGGGCAGATCGAAGGTGACGTCCTCCCAAATTCGCTGGGGCCCGAAGGACTTCGTCAATCCCTCAACCTGAATACCGATGCCCACGCGCGACCCTTCCGCCAGTGCTTTTGCTCGCCAAACAGACATGCCCGCCTGTGGCTTGAGTCACTGTAGCGCACCGACTCTGGGCGCCCTCGGCTTTGCCGGCCTTTGGGTACACACTCCCACGGTGCCGACGTTTGCTCGAAGGGCCTCGGAGACGACGAAACCGCCCGGGATCGCGAGGATCCCGGGCGGTTTCTGCAGTCAGTACTACTTGACGGTGACGGTGGCGCCAGCGGCCTCGAGCTTGGCCTTGGCGTCGTCAGCCTGATCCTTGTTGACCTTCTCGAGCAGCGGCTTGGGGGCGCCGTCGACGAGGTCCTTGGCCTCCTTGAGGCCCAGGCCCGAGACGATCTCACGGACGACCTTGATGACGCCGATCTTCTTCTCGCCGGCACCCTCGAGGATGACGTCGAATTCGGACTGCTCCTCGGCAGCCTCGGCCGGGGCGGCTGCGCCGGGGGCGGCGGCAACGGCGACGGGAGCGGCGGCGGTGACGTCGAAGGTCTCCTCGAAGGCCTTGACGAACTCCGAGAGCTCCAACAGGGTCAGTTCCTTGAACGCGTCGAGCAGGTCTTCAGTGCTGAGCTTGGCCATGGTGTGGTCCTTCCTAGATTTCTTGCGTGGTTCTGTGGGTGGTGGTTATTCGGCGTCTGCCGGTGCTTCTGCTGCTGCGTCGTCCGCGGCCTCGGCGGCGGGAGCGGCGGGGGCACCTTCGGTGGCCTCCCTCTTCTCCTGCAGCGCGAAGACGAGACGGGCGACCTGCGACGCCGGGGCAGCGAAGAGCGCCGCGGCCTGGCTGGTCTTGGCCTTCATCGCGCCGGCCAGCTTGGCCAGCAGCACCTCGCGCGACTCGAGGTCCGCGATGCGGTTGACCTCGTCCACGGACAGCGCCTTGCCGTCCATGTAGCCGCCCTTGATGATCAGGGCCTTGTTGTCCTTGGCGAACGTCTTGATTGCCTTGGCGGCATCGACGGGCTCACCCTTGATGAACGCGATGGCGGTCGGGCCGGTGAACAGATCGTCGAGACCGGTTACACCTGCCTCAGACGCCGCGCGCTTGACCAGGGTGTTCTTGGCGACCGAGTAGGTCGCGCCGTTTCCGAGCGACTTGCGCAGATTCGCAAGGTTGGCCACGGAAAGGCCGCGATACTCGGTGACGACCGTGGCGGTCGCCTCCTTGAACTGCTCGGCGATGTCGGCAACCGCGGTGGCCTTTTCTGCTTTGGCCATGCATGCCTCCTATCTCAGTTGGGTTCGGTCAAACTAGGGAAGACCCCAGAAACGACGAACGCCCCGGGCGCAGTGCGGCCGGGGCGTGGAGATCCGTTGACGCTAGCCAACGATGGTGCCTCGTCCTCCTGCGTGGGCCGCCCGGATCCTGATGAGCCGCTTGCGCGAAGAACAACAGGCGTTGCCGGGACCTTCAACCGATTACTCGGTGACCGACGGTCTTCGGTGGAACGTGTCGAAGAATACCGCGCCCCTTGCCGATCAGCCAAAACGCCGGCCGCCGCCGGGTATGTGGCGACTCAAGATCGGCGTTCGGCGACGCCCCGAACCTGGGCAAACGCTGGGAACACGGCCCGCCAGCTACTCACAGCTCACGCACGGATTTGTCGAATCCCACGATGCTGGCTCGTCCAGATTCGACGTTCGATCGCGTTTTTCGCTGGTAACACGTAATACTTTCCGCATTGCAGTTGTGGTCGGGGGCTGTAATCATTGGTTCACTGATTGGGGGATCGGCAAACACATGAACAGTTTCAGGGGCCGTCGTCGCGAGGCGAACACGGAAGTCCGCTCGTCGTCTCGAACCAGCCCGGAGCTGGATCGTCTGGTCGATGCGCAGGCCACGCTCGACGCCGCGAGGCGCAATGCCAAGTGGAAGCGCGAGTGCAAGAACCTGCAATCCGCGTCGCACGCCGTGCAGGTGGCGGCGCTGGCAGCACACGACGCGGGGATCAGTTGGGCCGAGATCGGCGACGTTCTCGGCATCGAGCGCGCCATGCCCCAGCCGGGCGCAGTGACGGCCGCCCCTGAGCCGACACCGCTCCCGCCGGTGGCCCCCGTGGTCGAGACGGTCACCGAACTCGACGCGGTGCGCCACCGCAACCATCACGTCGTCACCGCCGCCCAGCATCTCTTCCCCGAACAGAGGCAGTGGGCCACCAGCTAGTCAGGAACCCGGGGCGCTCAGCCACGCCGTCGCGTCCGACGGCAGTGTGGTGGAGATGCCCGCCACCGACGCCAGCATCACCTCGGCCCCGACCGGCAGGTTCACCGGTGCAGTCCCGGTGTTGACCCAGCATTGAGCGTCACCCCGCCGAAACGCGGCCACCTCGGGCGCGGTCTCGATCCATTCCAGCTCCCCCGCGTCGACCCACGTCGCCGCCCGCACCGACAGCGCGCGGCGGTACAGGTTGAGCGTCGAATCCGGGTCGAGGTCTTGCGCGGCGGCCGTGCGCGACCCCCAGTTCGACGGCTGCGGCAGCCAGGTCGTGGCGCCGGTCGAGAATCCGTAGGGCGCAGCGTCACCCGACCACGGCAGCGGCACGCGGCAGCCGTCGCGACCGACGTCGGTGTGGCCGGACTGTTCCCAGATGGGGTCTTCGCGCACGTCGTTCGGCAGGTCCTCGACCTCCTCGAGGCCGAGCTCCTCGCCTTGGTAGACGTAGGCCGTCCCCGGCAGGGCCAGCTGCAGCAACGCGGCAGCCCGGGCACGGCGCAGTCCCGTCTCGTAGTCGGCGGGTTCCTCGGCCCAACGGGTGCGCTCCCAGTCGGTCTCGATGAGGTGGTCGGGTTGGGACCGCGCGTACCGGGTGACGGTGCGGGTGACGTCGTGGTTGGACAGCACCCAGGTTGGCGGGGCGCCGACGGAAGCCGCCTCGGTGACGGCGTCGTCGACGACGGTCCGCAGGATCTCCGCCCGCCACGGCGCACGGAGGAAGTCGAATTGGAACGCGGTCTGCAGCTCGTCCGGGCGCAGATAGCGAGCCAGCCGCTCGTTGTTGGGCACCCACGCCTCGGCGATGAAGATGCGCTCGGGGGCATAGCGGTTCGCGACCTTGCGCCATCCGCGGTAGATCTCGTGCACGCCGTCTTGGTCCCATGCGGGGTGAGACTCGTTGTGCTGAACCAACGTCGGTGCGGCGTCGTGGCCGGGGCCGCCGTCGGGCAACCCGTCGGCCTTCACCAACCCGTGGGCGACGTCGATGCGGAAGCCGTCGACGCCCTTGTCGAACCAGAACGCCAGGACGTCCTCGAATTCCGCGCGCACCTCCGGGTTCTCCCAGTTGAAGTCGGGTTGACCGGGCGCGAAAAGGTGCAGGTACCACTGGCCGTCGGGCAGCCTGGTCCAGGCGGGCCCGCCGAAGACGCTCTGCCAGTCGTTGGGCGGCTGTTCGCCGTCGGGGCCCCGCCCTGGGCGAAAGTGGTAGCGCTGGCGTGCCTTTGGATCACCCGCCAGGGCCGCGACGAACCACTGGTGGTGGTCCGAGCTGTGGTTGGGCACGATGTCGAGAAGCACCCGGATGCCGGCCTCGTGCGCCTCGGCGATCACCAGGTCGGCCTCGGCGAGCGTTCCGTACAGCGGCTCGATGTCGCGGTAGTCGGCGACGTCGTAGCCACCGTCGGCCAGCGGGGACGGGTACCAGGGGTTGATCCAGATCGCGTCGACGCCGAGCTGCGCCAGGTACGGCAGACGGTCGCGCAGACCGGCGATGTCGCCGACCCCGTCACCGCTTCCGTCGGCGAAGCTGCGGATGTAGACCTGGTAGACGACGGCGGTCTGCCACCAGGATTCGGCGGATGTCACGGCTCTCCTCGGATTGAGTGTCAAACGTCCGTCGGGGACTACCCGGTGGGTGGTCTGGTGATACCCCATACCGGCAGTCGGTCCGGAGTCTCACTTCTGCAACGGCTTTCGAGAGTCGGCGTCGACCATCGCCGTTCAGCATAGGCAACCTGCCCAAACCGCCTGTGAGGTGTGCCACACTCGTGTGCAGGTTGAGACGGCTGCTGCTCGACAGACGAGGATGCATGAAACGAATTCAGTTCGCCCATTCACCAATACGACGGGCAATCGCGCTGGCCAGCGCATCGATGGTCGCGGCAACCATGTTGTCCGGCTGTGGGAGTGAGGGTGGTCCCCCGACGCTGACGTGGTACATCCTGCCGGACAACGGCGGCTCGGCGGCACGCGCTCAGCAGTGCGCCGACGCCTCGGGTGGCGCCTATCGCGTGCGCATCGAATCGCTGCCCAGCACCGCCACCGCGCAGCGCGAGCAGATGGTGCGACGCCTGGCCGCCGGTGACAGCTCGATCGACGTCCTGAGCCTGGACGTGGTGTTCACCGCGGAGTTCTCCCACGCCGGCTTCCTGCGGCCGTACACCGCCGAGGAGACCGGCAAGCTCACCGCGGGGATGCTGCCCGCGCCGGTGAAGACGGGGATGTGGGAGGACAAACTCTACGGGGCGCCGTACAAGTCCAATGCCCAGCTGCTGTGGTATCGCAAGTCGCTGGCCGCCGCCGCAGGCGTGGACCCCACCAGTCCGACGTTCACCTGGGACGACATGCTGAAAGCCGCTGTGGGCCAGGGCAAGAAGATCTCCACCCAGGGTCAGCGCTACGAGGGCTACATGGTCTGGATCAACGCGTTGGTGCTCTCCGCCGGGGGGCAGGTGCTCCAGGACGTCGAGGCGGGTCGCAACGCCAAACCCACGCTGGCGAGCCCCGCCGGTGAGAAGGCCGCCGAGATCGTCGGCAACCTGGCGAGGTCCACCGCCGCGCCGGTCGACCTGTCCAACGCCGCCGAGGAGCAGGCCCGGGCGACGTTTCAGTCCGGGCAGGGCATGTTCATGCTGAACTGGCCCTACGTGCTGGCCGCCGCCCGCACCGCGGCCGAGGCGGGGACGCTGGACAAGGCCGTCGTCGACGACATCGGTTGGGCTCGCTACCCGCGGGTGTTCGCCGACCGTCCAAGCGCTCCCCCACTGGGCGGCGCCAATCTCGGGGTGGGCGCATATTCGAAGCACCCGGATCAGGCCGTCGCACTGGTCGAATGCATCAACGCCGAGCCGAAGGCCACCCAGTACATGCTCGACGAGAGTGAGGCCTCGCCGTACGCGGCGTCCTACGACGATCCGAAGGTCCGGGCCGAGTACGCCAACGCGGACCTGATCCGGGAGTCGATCGGCGAGGGCGGCCCCCGCCCGGTGACGCCGTACTACACCGACGTCGCGGGGGCGATCACCCAGACGTGGCACCCGCCGGCGTCGGTGACCGAGCAGACACCCAAGGAGTCAGATCAATTCGTCGCCGACGTACTGGCGGGAAGGCGGCTGCTGTGACCGCGGTCGAGGACAGGCCCGTCGAGAAGACGACGACCGGCAACAAGGTCACCAGTGAGCGGGTCCGTGGTGAGCGGCGCCTCGGCATCTACCTGACGCTGCCGTCGTACGTGGTGATGCTGCTGGTCACCGCCTACCCGCTCGGCTACGCACTGGTGTTGTCGCTGTACAACTTTCGGCTCACCGACCCGGAGGGGCGCACCTTCGTCGGGCTGAGCAACTTCGGTGTCATCCTCACCGACCCGGTGTGGTGGAACGACTTCGTGACGACGCTGGCGATCACCGTCGTCACGGTCGCGATCGAACTGGTACTGGGGTTCTGCTTCGCGTTCGTGATGCTGCGCATCATCCGGGGTCGCGGCCCGCTGCGCACCGCGATCCTGATTCCCTACGGCATCGTGACGGTGGTCTCGGCCTTCATCTGGCGCTACGCCTTCGCCACCGACTCCGGCTTCGTCAACCAGTGGCTGAACCTCACCGACTTCGACTGGTTCGGCAATCGGTGGTCGGCGATCTTCGTCATCTGCCTGTCGGAGATCTGGAAGACGACGCCGTTCATCTCGCTGCTGTTGCTGGCCGGGCTGGTGCAGGTGCCCGAGGACATGCAGGAGGCCGCCAAGGTCGACGGGGCGACGGCGTGGCAGCGGCTGTGGAAGATCACGTTGCCGAACATGAAGGCCGCCATCATGGTGGCCCTGCTGTTCCGCACGCTGGACGCGTGGCGCATCTTCGACAACCCGTACGTCATGACGGCCGGCGCCAACAACACCGAGACCATCTCGTTCCTGGCCTATCGGCAGAACGTGACATTGGTCAATCTCGGTATGGGGTCGGCGATCTCGGTGCTGTTGTTCATCACCGTCGTCGCCATCGCATGGATCTTCATCAAGGTGTTCAAGACCGATCTCTCGCAAGTCAGGGGTGACCAGTGAGCAGCGCCAAGAGCGCCCGGTGGTGGACCGTCGCCGGCATCGTGATCGTGCTCTACAGCTTCGTGCCGCTGCTGTGGATGATCAGTCTGGCCTTCAAGCCGCCCTCGGACATCGTGTCGGGCACACCGCAATTCCTGCCGAGCACGTTCACCCTGGACAACTTTGCGCAGATCTTCGCCAACCCGCTGTTCACCCGGGCGCTGATCAACTCGATCGGCATCGCCGTGATCGCCACCCTGATCTCGGTGGTGATCGCGATGTTCGCGGCGTATGCGATTGCGCGGCTGGAGTTTCCCGGCAAGAAGGTGCTGTTGTCGCTGGCGCTTGGCATCGCGATGTTCCCGCAGGCGGCGCTGGTCGGCCCGTTGTTCGACATGTGGCGCGGACTGGGCATCTACGACACCTGGCTGGGGTTGATCATCCCGTACCTGACCTTCGCATTGCCGCTGTCGATTTGGACGATGTCGGCGTTCTTCCGGCAGATTCCGTGGGAGATGGAGCATGCCGCTCAAGTCGACGGCGCCACCGCATGGCAGGCGTTCCGCAAGGTGATCGTGCCGCTCGCGGCGCCCGGGGTGTTCACCACCGCGATCCTGACGTTCTTCTTCTGCTGGAACGACTTCCTGTTCGCCATCTCCTTGACCTCTACCGACAGCGCCCGCACCGTTCCGGCGGCATTGGCGTTCTTCCAGGGCGCCTCGTACTTCGAGTCACCGGTGCCCTACATCATGGCGGCGTCGGTGATCGTCACGATCCCCGTCGTCATCCTCGTCCTCGTCTTTCAGCGCCGCATCGTCGCCGGCCTCACCTCCGGCGCAGTGAAGGGATAACCATGGCATCGATCACCATGCGCAACATCGTGAAGAAGTACGGCGACGGCTTTCCGGCCGTCAACGACGTCAGCATCGAGGTCGCCGACGGCGAGTTCATGATCTTGGTCGGCCCGTCGGGCTGCGGGAAGTCCACGCTGCTGCGGATGATCGTCGGCTTGGAGGACATCACCTCCGGGGACATGATCATCGGCGACACCCGCGTCAACGACAAGGCGCCGCGTGAACGCAACCTGGCCATGGTCTTCCAGAACTACGCGCTCTACCCGCACCTCACGGTGTTCGAGAACATCGCCTTTCCGCTTCGGTTGTCGAGCAAGCACTCCGAGGAGGAGATTCGCACACTGGTCTCCGAGGCCGCGTCGACCCTGGAACTCGGCGAGCACCTGGACCGCAAGCCCGCCAACCTGTCCGGCGGTCAGCGCCAGCGGGTGGCGATGGGCCGCGCGATCGTGCGACAGGCCGACGCGTTCCTGTTCGACGAGCCGCTGAGCAATCTCGACGCCAAGCTGCGTGGGCAGATGCGCACGGAAATCCTGCGCCTGCAGCGTCGATTGGGTGTCACCACCGTGTACGTCACCCACGACCAGACCGAGGCCATGACACTCGGCGATCGCGTGGCGGTGTTGAAGAAGGGTGTCCTGCAACAGATCGCCAGCCCCAGGGAGCTCTACGACCAGCCGGTCAACCTGTTCGTGGCCGGGTTCATCGGGTCTCCCCCGATGAACTTCGTGCCCGCGCGTATCTCCGGTGACACCGTCGAGCTGCCCTTCGTCAGCATCCCGCTGCGCGACGAATGGCGCGGCGCCGTCACCGACGGGAAGATCTACATCGCCGGCATTCGTCCGGGTGCGTTCGAGGACGCGGAATTCGTCGACGCGGGCAAGAAGTCGCGCGGTGTCACCTTCGACGTCACCATCGACGTGACGGAATGGCTGGGCAACGAGCAGTACGCGTTCGTGCCGTTCGAGGCGCCTGCCGAAATCGTCTCGCAGCTGGCCGAACTCGCGAGCGAGCTGGACAGCGAACAGATGCGCACGCAGATCTGCGTCGAGCTGGACCCGTTGAGTCGGGTGCGCAACGGCGACGAGGCGACGCTGTGGCTCGACGCCGAGCGGATCCACCTGTTCGACCCCGCCACGGGTGACAACCTGACCCGGGTCGAGGCCACCGAGGACGCATCCGGGCGTCACGCCGCCGCCAGGTAGGACGACGTGGCCGCGCCGGAGTTGCGGTTGCGGACCCCGTCCCCCGGCCTGCTGGGCCTTCCGTGGGAACGCCCGCTCGCCGAGTGGACCGCCGACCAGGTGCCGTTGCGCGACATGGCAGTTGGCCCGAGCCGGCACCTGGTGAAGTTCGTCGAGTGCGACGGTGCGCTGTGGGCGCTCAAGGAGCTGCCACCGCGCATCGCGGTCCGTGAGTACGACGCGTTGGGCCGCATCGAGGAGTTGCATCTCAACGCGGTGCGCCGAGCAGGCCTGGTCCACCAGCCCGACTTCGACACCGCCATCCTGCTGACCCGGTATCTGCAGGGGTCGTGGCAGTATCGCCGGCTGTTCCTCCGGCTGCCGCCCGACGCGCCCAAACAGCGGTCCCGGCTGCTCGACGGAATGGCCTCGCTGCTGGTGGAACTGCACCGGCGCGGCGTGTTCTGGGGTGACTGCTCGCTGGCCAACACGCTCTTCTCGCGAGACGGTCAGGTGCTGCAGGCGTCGTTGGTCGACGCGGAGACCAGCGAGGTGCACTCGCATCTGTCGAATGGCCAGCGAGAACTCGACGTCGACGTGATGGTCGAGAACGTCGCGGCCGGGTTGATGGACATCGCGGCCCGCATCGACGGCGGGCCCACGTTGCGCGATCAACTCATTGGGGAGGCGCTGAGCCTGCGACTGCGCTACGAGGGACTGTGGACGCTGCTGCACGACGAACCCGTGCTCGGGTACGCCGACCGGCACCGGGTGGAGAGTCGCATTCGCAAACTCAACGACATGGGCTTCGCCGTCGACGAAGTGTCACTGAGCCATGCCGAGGCGAACACGGACGAATTGCGGCTGAAAGTTGCGGTGGGAGATCGCAATTACCACGCCACGCAGTTGCGGGAGCTGGCCGGCATCGACGTGGGCGAGGGTCAGGCGACCCACCTGCTCGGCGATCTGCACGCCTACCAGGCCCAGTTGTGCAGCGAGGCCGGCCATGACGTCGACCTTCCGACGGCCGCCCAACTGTGGGTGATGGAGCTCGTCCGACCGACGATGGCTCGAGCGCACGCGGCCGTCGGGCGACGGGGCACGGCGATTCAGGCGTACTGCGATCTGCTGGAGGTCCGCTGGCTGCTCTCCGAGCGGGCTGGCCGCGACGTCGGCACGGAGCGGGCGTTGGTTGCCTTGGCCGAGGCAGTCGTGCCGGCCGATTCGGCCGCTCAGCTGATGGTGGTGGAGATTCCGACCGAGCCGTTCTCGGTGCTCGACGACGGGGAATGAACACCGCGGCCACTGCTGCCAGATTTAGTCATACTTGACGATATCGTCACTCTTTGGTTTGGTGGGTGTCACCCGCACCAGCCGACCAAGGGAGGGACGTCTGATGGGCAACGCCGCCCACGCCCCGGTGTACCGCCGGGACATGTTCTCTCGCAGTGGTATTCGCGACCCCTACCCGCACTACGCCCGGATGCGCGAGCTGGGACCGGTGGTGTGGTTGAGCCGCCAGCGGGTCTATGCGCTGCCGCGCTACACGGAGTGCAAGGCGGTGTTGCGTGACGACGTCACCTTTGCTTCCGGCCACGGAGTCGCGCTCAACCCGGTGACCAACCGGATGTCGCGAGGAACCACCCTCAACAGCGACGGCACCGACCACGAGCGGCGCCGCAAGCTGCTCGCCCACCGGCTCACCCCCAAGGCATTGCGCTCGATGAGCGACACCGTCGAATCGAAGGCCCGTACCGTCGTCGAGGCCGCGGTGACCCGCCGCCACGTCGACGGTGTGCGCGACCTCGCCATGGCACTGCCCATGGCGGTCGTGCCAGACCTGGTCGGATGGCCCGAGGACGGGCGGGAGCACCTGCTCGCCTGGGCCGGGGCGACGTTCGACTCGCTGGGCCCCCTGAATCGTCAGTGGCTGCGCACGACGCCGGCCGCCATCTCGATGCTGCGCTTCTCCCGACGCGTGGTTCGCGACCGCAGCGTGCTCGCCGGGAGCATGGGAGAGGACGTGCTGCGCGCCGCCGACGCTGGGACACTTCCCCAGTCGGAGTGCTCGGCGTTGATGATCGACTACCTCGCGCCCTCACTGGACACCACGATCAGTGCCATCAGCTCGGCGCTGCACCTCTTCGCCACCCACCCCGGTCAGTGGGACATGCTGCGCCAGGATCCGGCGTTGGTACCCAACGCCCTCAACGAGGTCGTGCGCCTGGAGTCTCCGCTGCGGGCGTTCTCCCGCAAGGCCGTCGCCGACGCCGACGTGGGCGGGGTGCGGCTTCCGCGGGGGTCGCGGGTACTCGTCGTCTACGCCTCCGCCAACCGCGACGAGCGCGAGTGGGACGATCCAGACACGTTCGACATCACTCGAGACGTCAACCGACACTTGGGGTTCGGCTATGGCGTCCACGGATGCGCCGGGCAGGGCCTGGCGCGCTTGGAATCTCAGGCGATCCTGCGCGAACTCGTCGCCCGGGTGAAGCGCATCGAGCTGACCGGCAAGCCCACCTGGGCGATCAACAACATCATCCACCGCTACCACCAGCTGCCGCTCGAGCTGGTACCCGCTTAGAAGGGACCCGTCATGAGAGTCATGGTCGACCACGACCGATGCGAGGGCCACGGCCTGTGCACCCAGGCCGCCCCGACGGTCTTCTCCTTCGACGACGACGGCGAACTGGTCAATGCCTTCGCCGGCGCCGACGTGCCCGACGAGCTGACCGACGCGGCGCGCGAGGCGGTCGACGTCTGCCCCGTCGCGGCCCTCCGCAGCGAGTAGTCGGGTCAGGCTGCCGGATGGGCCGGCGCGACGACGTCCAGATCGGGAAGGGGCCGCGCGCACACGTCGGCGGCGTCGGCCGCAGACATGCCGAACAGTCGGAGCACGTCCGCGGTGACGGCGTCGGCCGCCTCGGCGTCGTCGCGGTCGGGGTCATTGCTCAGCAGCGCGCCGAGCCCCATGATCGCTCCCCCGGCAATGGCGAGGGCCAGCTGCGGGTCCGCGACGCTGAAACGTCCTGCGGCGACGGCGGCCTCGATGTCGCGCAAGGCGCGGGGGGCAAGTCCACGATCGGATGTCAGCAGGGCAACGCCGTTGGCGAGGAGGATCTGACTTTCCCGAGGGCGACGGCGAAACAGCCGCCCGGTGAGGCGGAATCGGCAGCCAAAGGTCTCCGCCGGGTCCTCTATCTCGGCGGTCAAGACGTCCAGGAGCGCGCCGTGAGCGTCGAGCGCTTCACCCACTGCGGCGGCGAAGAGCTCTTCCTTGCTGTCGAAGTGGTTGTAGAACGATCCCATTCCGACGTCGGCGGCCTGGGTGATGTCGAGAACCGGCACGTTGAGCCTGCCGTCGGCGATGAAGCCCTGGGCCGCGGCGATGAGCGCCGATCGGGTGCGTTGCTTGCGCCGCTGCACCCGGCTGATGGCGGCGTCTTCCGACTCCTGCATCACTACCTCACCGTCGCGTCGGGGACGTCCGAATGTACCAGTTGAATCAGTCCTGACGATATCGTCAACACGCTTGACTGATCAATGCGTCGTATGTGACGATTTCCTCAGTTAAGAAAAGGAGCGGCGCGAATCATGGCCAACAGCCACAGCGATCTGCATAGCGAACAGGGTGCGGCGCGCGGCGAGCACCCCGGCCGCGCCGCGAATCCCACCATCAAGATTCGCGACATCGCGTGGCTCGAGTTCGAGAAGCCCGATTTGGTGCGAGCCGAGGCGTTCGCGCGCGCGTTCGGGTTTCAGACCGCCTTTCGCGGACCGGACGAACTTCGGCTGCGGGGCACCAATTCGGGCTCGCCGTGCGTCCTGCTGCGCCGCGGCGAGCGGTCACGGTTCACCGGAATCGCCTTCCGTGCCGAAGACGAGGCCGACGTGCGTCGTCTCGCCGCCAAGACCGGCGCGAGCGTGCAGCCCCTGCCCGATGACCTCGGCGGATTGCAGGTGAGCCTCGTCGATCCCAGCGGCATCCCGGTGCGTGTCGTCGCCGGAACCGATGATCTTCCCCAGTTGTCTTCGCAGACGCCTCTTCTCGTGAACGCCGGTCACGAGCTCGTGCGCGTCAACGCCACCCAGCGGGCTCCCCGCGCTCCGGCCAGGGTCCAGAGGCTCGGGCACGTCGTGCTGCAGTCCACCAAGTACGCCGCCGCCCTCGACTGGTACCTGGAGAACCTCGGGATGATCGTCAGCGACTTCCTGTTCTTCCCGGGCCAGCGCGCACGCGGGCCTGCCATGAGCTTCATCCGCTGCGACCGCGGCACCGAGCCGGCCGACCACCACACGCTGGCCATGGCGCTGGGCCCGGCCAACCGATACGTGCACTCGGCGTTTCAGGTCAGCGACCTCGACGCCCTGGCCGCCGGTGGCGAATACCTCGGCGAGCGTGGATATTTCCGTTCCTGGGGCATCGGCCGCCACATTCAGGGCAGCCAACTCTTCGACTACTGGCGTGATCCCGACGGGTTCCTCGTCGAACACTTCGCCGACGGCGACATGTTCGACGCCACACTCGAGCCCGGCTGGGCGCCGTTCACCGCCAGCGGACTGGCTCAGTGGGGCCCGCCGGTGAGCGGCGACTTCCTCGGTACCAGCCCGCGCGGGGCCCGCGAGGAAGCCCTGGCCATTCTCCGTGCGCTACCCCGGCGCAACGAATTCGACGTCCACCGCCTCATCGGCCTACTGAAAGTTGCCCGCTCATGAGCACGTCCGTCATCCGCACCCCTGACGCCTGGTGGGTCAGGAACGCCGACCGGGCCAATAGGATCGACACCGCCGCCGTGACCACCGGCGAACTTCTCGCCGACCGCGCGGCGATCGCGGCCGCCGCCTCCGGTGACTCCGTCGCCGTCGACGATCTGCACCTGCTCTCGCCGGTGACACGGCCGTGCCGTGTGGTGGCCCAGATGACCAACTTCGAATCCCACGTCAAGGATTCGGGCATGGACCCCAAGACGATTCCGCTGACCTTCTTCCGGAAGTCCTCGGCGTCGATCAGCGGACCGTTCGACGACATTGTGAAACCCTCACACGTCGGGCTCCTCGACTACGAGGTGGAGATCGGCTTGGTCATCGGCCGCGACATGCCGGTGGGCACCGCCGTCACCGACGCGAACCTCGCGGACTACGTCGCCGGCCTCGTCGTCACCAACGACGTCTCGGCACGCGACATCCAGCTTCCGCAAACCCAGTTCTACGAGGCGAAGTCCTACCCGACGTTCACCCCGGTCGGCCCCGAATTGGTACTCCTCGACGCCACCGAGCTGAGCCGATTCGGTGATCTACGCCTGACGCTGAGCGTCAGTGGCGACGAACGGCAGAACTCGACCGTGGAAGGCGACATGATCTTCCGACCGCTGGCGGCGTTGCAGTCGCTGACCCGCTTTCAAGACCTCAGTGCCGGTGACCTCGTGTTGACCGGCACTCCGTCGGGCACGGCGTTGAAGGCCCCGCCGAAGCCCATCGAGATGATCGGCGCGCTGCTGCCGCCCGCGGTGAAGTGGAAGACGTTCTTCAAGCGTCAAGCCGCCAATCCCAAGTATCTCCAGCACGGGGACGTCGTGGAGGCGACCGTCGCCACCGACGACGGCGCGATCGACCTGGGCGCCCAACGCATGACCGTTCGCAACGCGTGACGGGCTCGTGACCGAACCTCACCGTGCGTCCGTGGTCGTCGTCGGCGCCGGGCCGACTGGTGCTACCGCGGGGATCCTGTTGGGGCAGTATGGGATCGACACAGTGGTCCTGGACCGGTGGAACGGGGTCTACCCGCAGCCGCGCGCCGTGCACATGGACGACGAGGTATGTCGGGTCGTAGCGCGGCTCGGCCTCGCCGACCGGTTTGCGGCCATTTCCCGTCCGGCGCTGGGTCTGCAACTACGCGACCGGCACCACCGCGTGCTGGCCGAGTTTCGCCGCGACACCACCACCAGCGCACAGGGCTACCCGCAAGCCAACATGTTCGACCAGCCCGAGCTCGAGGCCGTGCTCCGCGACGAGCTGATGCGCCAGCGGTGCGTCGACGTGCGCGGCCGCGCCGAGGTGATCGCGCTCGAGCAGGTCGACGGCCGCGTCCGCGTCACCTACCGCGACCATGCCGGTGACACCATGGCCAGCGTCGACGCGGACTACGTTCTGGGCTGCGACGGCGCCAACAGCTTCGTGCGCTCGACCATCCAGGCCCGGATGGAGGACCTGCACTTCGACCAACGCTGGTTGGTCGTCGACGTCGACACCGACGCGAATCTTCAGCAGTGGGAGGGCGTCCATCAGGTCTGCGACCCCGTTCGGGCGGCCACGTACATGCGCGTCGGCGTGACCCGCTACCGCTGGGAATTCCAGCTTCTCGACGGTGAGTCCGCGGACCAGTTCTCGAACTTGGCGGTCCTGCAACCGTTGATCGCGCCGTGGGTCCGCGGCATCGAGACCGACCGGTTGCGACTGATTCGCGTCGCGCAATACACCTTTCGCGCCCAGATCGCCGATCGGTGGCGGCGCGGAAACGTCTTCATCCTCGGTGACGCCGCCCATCTCACGCCGCCATTCATCGGTCAGGGCATGGGCGCCGGCCTGCGGGACGCGCACAACCTGGCGTGGAAGCTCGCCGGGGTCCTGCGGGGCAACCTTCCGTCGCAGGTCCTCGACAGCTACCAAGCCGAGCGGAAACCACACGCGCGAGCCATGATTCGACTCGCCCTGCTGATCGGTCGCCTCATGACCGGGGGCGGCGAGCTGGGTGACCGGCTACGCGGCGTCGCCGTACCGCGGCTGGGACTCGTTCCCGGAGTTCGCCGCCGCATCGTCGACTCGTCGACGCCGGCGTTGCACCGGTCGGCACTGGTCGGGCGCCGGCGAGGTCCGCGGTCGCTGACCGGGACGCTGTGCCCCAATCCCGCGCTGCCGGACGGCCGTCGGGTCGACGACGTTCGAGGCATGGGCTTCTCGATCGTCACCGCGGTGCCGTTCACGGCGGACCAGCAGGCGCTGGCCGACCGGCGCTGCGTCACAGTGGTCTTCGCAGCAACGGGTTCCGACTTGGCCCGGTGGCTTCGTCGGGGCCGCACCACCGCCGCCCTCATCAGACCCGATGGCACGGCGATGGCCACCGCGAGGCGGCCCGCAGACCTGCTCGCGCAGACCCCACGTCTTGCGGTGGTCGTGCCCATGCAACGAAGGATTGAACCGTGAACGAACCCGAGATCTACGATGTGGTGGTAGTCGGGCTGGGTCCATCGGGGGCGGCCGCCGCGAACGCGTGCGGCCAGCTGGGATTGCGAACCGTGGTCGTGGAACGCGATCTGGCCATCTTCGAACGCCAACGCGCCATAGCGTTGGACGACGAAGCGCTCCGCGCGATTGGCAACCTGGGCCTCTTTGACGAAGTGACCGCGCACATGCATCTGGGAGTGACCGCTCGCTTCATCGGTCTCGACGGCAAGCCGTTCATCGTCGGCCCCACCGGGCCGACCAGCTACACCGGACATGCGGTCGCCAACTTCTTCCATCAGCCGCTGCTGGAGCATGCTCTGCGCGACGGGCTCAGGCGCTGGCCGCACGTCGAAGTGCTCGCCGGCTGGACCGCCGAGTTCGTCGACCAGGACGATCGGGCGGTCACACTCCGCCTCACCGATGCCGACGGGACCGACCGCCTGGTGCGAGCCCGGTTCGTTCTGGCCTGCGACGGCGGAAGTAGCCCCCTGCGAAAGCAATTGGGCATCGAATTCGCAGGCAAGTCCTACTCCGAGCAGTGGATGGACGTGCAGGCCCGCACCAAGCGGCCCCTACACCGCGGACCCCACTTCGACTTCGTGTGCTCGCCCACCCGACCCGGGGTGCGCTGTCCATGCCCCGGTGGCTACTACCGCTGGGAGTGGCGCATCAATCCCGGCGAGGACGCCGAAGCCATGCTGCAACCGGCCAACGTCTGGCGCATGCTGGCCTCGGAGGGTGTCACTCCCGACGACGTCGAAATCGCCCGAACCTGGTCCTACACCTTTCACGTTCGCAAGGCGCGCGAATGGCGCAAGGGCCGGGTCTTGCTGCTGGGCGACGCGGCCCATGTGATGCCACCATTCGCCGGTCAAGGGATTTCCGGTGCATTCCGTGACGCGGCGAACGTGGTCTGGAAGATTCAGGCCGTGGTCGCCGGGCACGCCGGAGACGACCTGCTGGACACCTACCAGAGCGAGCGGGAACCGCATCACGACGCCATGACCAACCGGGCGATCCTCCTGGGCCGGCTCGTCATGCCACCCAACCGTTCGATCGCGCGCCTGCGCGACCTCGCGTTCCGAGCCGTCGCCAAGGTTCCCGGTGCTGCGAAGGCCATCACCCGCAAGGTCGTGGAACCGACGCCTCTGGGCAGTGGCTGCCTGACGACGGCCCCGCGTAAACGGTCTCCGGTGGGGTACCTGCTCGCCCCGGCACGGGTGGCCACGCCGGACGCGCGACAACTCCGGGTCGACCAGGCCCTCGGGCTCGGGTGGAGCATCCTGGGGATGGACGTCGACCCTTGCGACGACATGACGCCGGCGAGCCTCGCGGCATGGCAGCGGATCGGCGCCCGCTTCCTCGTGATCCGGCCGGGCACGTCGGTCGTCGTCGACGGCGAACTGGGCGATCCTGCCGGAGAGCTGTGGGATGCCATAGCCGCCAATGGTTCTCGGTACCTCGTCGTCCGACCGGACCGATACGTCTATCAGGCCACCGACGACGGCGCCTCCATCGCGCCGCCCAGGTTCTATCTGCCCTCCGTTCGAGACCTCGACGGGCTCAGGGCGACGCGTTGAACAGTGCCGCCGCGCCCACCAGCCCGGCGTCCCCACCGAGCTCGGCGGGCAGCACGCGCAGATCCCGGATGAAGCTCAGCCCGGCGTAGTGTCCGAGCGCCGTGCGCAGCGGGTCGAACAGCAGCGCACCGGATTTCGCGACGCCGCCGCCGATCACCACCAGATCGAGATCGCACACCGCCGCCACCGACGCGATCATGCGCGCGATCGCGTTCGCCCCGCGGTCGAAGGCTTGCAGTGCCACCGGATCACCGGCATTGGCCGCGTCGGCCAGTTCCTTGGCGTTGGCCTCCGGTGGGGCGACCCACCCGTGGGCCCGCGCCCAGCGTGCGAGGTGCGGTCCCGCTGCGACGGTCTCCGCGCAGCCGTGGCCGCCGCAGGTGCACAGGTCGCCGTCGGGTTCGACGACGACGTGGCCCACGTGCCCGGCGTTGCCCGTCCGGCCGTCGTAGGGCGCGCCGTCGAGCACCAGACCGCCGCCGATGCCGGTCGAGACCACCATGCCCATCAGGAATTGAGCGTCGCGGCCCGCGCCGCGCCACCTCTCCCCCATCGCCATGCACAGCCCGTCGCCGCCAAGGCGCACCGGTAACCCCGTGGCCGCGGCGACGCGCTCGACGATCGGAAACCGTTGCCACGCGGTGATGTTGATGGGGCTGGTGGTCCCGGCGGGCAGATCGAGCGGTCCGGCCGACGAAATGCCGACCCCGCGGACGTCCCCGGTGGCCGCGGCCGTGGCGTCGACGATCAGCTTCTCGGTGACCGCCCAGATCGCCTCCGAGTCGGTGCGCGGGGTGGGCAACTGCGCGTGGTGCACCAGCTCGCCGTCGGCGTCGACGAGCCCGACGGCGATCTTGGTGCCGCCGACGTCGAGGGCAAGAACGAGCTCACTCATCAGTGCCTGTGGGTGTTGTCGGGCTGGCGCGGATCGCCGGGGTGTTCGTAACCGGGCGCCAAGTGCACCAGCTCCTCTCGGCGAGCGTCGAGCCAGCGGCGGAATTCCCGGCGCCGCGCCGAGGCCAGGAGGTGCTCGGCGACGTCGGTGCGCACCTGATCGATCGGGACCTCGGCCGGGCGGCGGCCCCAGCCGCCGGTGCCGACGGTGCGGCGCGCGAATCGACGGGGGTTGCGGGCGTGGTAGTCCACGACCTCCTGCTCGGTGACGACGACGCCCGCGGTGACGTGGACGAACACCGCCCTGGCGAGCGCGTCCTCGAGCGCCGAGGCTGCCACGCTGCCGATCTCGAGACGGGCGGGCACGTCGGGCAACAGGTCGTCCTCGGTCGGTGCCCCCTCGGCGACCACGCCGGCGTCGGCGGCCGCCGCGGCGACCACGCGGGCGGTGACGAGTGCCTGAACCAGCCACCGACGGAGCTGACGGCCTTCGCTGGTGCCCGGTTGAGGCAGCGCGCTGGCCAGCCGGGTGTCGCGCAGCCGGCGCTCGCTGGCATCCACCTCGTCGACGAGCACCGGCTCGCCGCCGACCATCGCCACCACCTGGGCGCTCATCGCACCACGACCTTCACCGCCGGTGAATACAGCAGTTCGCCGGCGCAGGCCACGCGGATCAGCGCCCACCATTCACCGGGGTCCTGCCACGCCGGCGGGGTGACGTCGAACTCCAGGTCGACGGTGCCGCGGGCGGCCAGGTCGGCCCCAATGGCGTTGGGCCCCAACCACTCCCAGGTACCCCATGGGCTGACCAGATGAGCCTCCACGGCGAGGTCGGCGTAGGCGTCGGTGCCGACGGTGACGCTCAGGATGGCCGAACCACCTGCCGCCACCTCCACGGGGTCCGGATCGGTGACGAACCTCAGCACGCGGTCGTCGGTCGCGCCGACGGCGATCACGCACACGTCTTCGACGACCTGGCGCCACGCCGACGGGATGCCGCTGCCGGTCAGGCCGAGCTCGGCGCGCAAGGGGTAGAGCCCGGGCGGGGTACCGGCGGGCATCGTCAGGTCCACGATCGACTCCAGGAAGTCCCCCGGCGGCAGCACGAACGGCAGTTCGGCCATCTCCACCGTCCAGCCCGGCGCGGGGATGAGCCGAACCTTGCCGTGCAGCGCCACGTCGGTCACGTCGCTGACGGCGGTCAGTTGCAGGCGGATCGAGTCGTCGGCGTCGACCGCGAGTTCGTGAGGGTGCAGGTGTGCGACGGCGGGCAGACCGCCGAGCGGCGCGGGGCCGCGGTTGTGCAACCAGTACCTGGCGTAGAGGGGTTGTGCCGCCTCGGCATCCGGGCCGAGCGCCACGTCGTCGGCGTCGAGGACGCGCGGCAGGTTGAGCTGGGCGCCGAACGTGGCGATCTCGAACCCGTGCAGTGACAGACCGGCTGATTGGTCGAGCAGGGGTTCTTCGAGCAGGTCGAGTCGGCGGGGCGAGGTCACCGTGCGCAGCCCGGAGCGGATGACGACTTCTGCGGATGTGCCGCGCGTTTCGACCAGCCGCAGCGCGATGCCGTCCTCGGCGTGCACCCGCCGGCCGCTGCCGCGGGCGGTCGGGTTGCCGAGCACCTTCAGCGCCCCCAGGGCCACGTCGCGCGCCGGCTCGACCTCGAGCAGTGATCCCCACGGGGGCAGGCCCCCGGAGGTCGGGTCGTGTTCGGCGATCACGGCGAGCAGGGGTTGACCGAACTCCGCACTGCGCGAGGGGATGCCCGCCTCACGCCAGTCGCCGCTGCCACTGGCGACGGCGTAGTCGAAGGTATGCGTCCAGTGCTGCAGCTGAAAGTTGGACCCGTCGGGTGCGGTGCGTCGCGGGGGGTCGATCCACGTACCCGAGGGCCACCCGGAGCACGACCGCATCAGCGAACTGTGCAGCGTCCCGTCGACGTCGACCGCGAAGCTGGGCACGCCGCGGTTGAACACCGCGACGGTGTGGTCCTCGAAGTCCTCGAGATCGTCCGGCGCGGGCTGGTCGACGGTGATCTCGGCGTCGGCGAGGTCCTCGACCAGCGCGGCCACCGCGGCCACGTCGACGATGAGCACGGGCAGGGCAGCCACGTCGCGTAGGTCGGCACCCGGCACCCAGACGTCCTTGAGCGGGCGCGCCGCCGGTACCCAACTGCGTTCGGCCGCAAGCGAACTGCCGCGCAGGACTGCGGCAGTGAAGGCGTTGACCTCCGGGCCGCCGACGGAGATCCGCACGTCGGGCAGGTTGGAGTCGACGGTCAGGTCGCCGTACCGCGGGGCGGTGGCGTCACTGCAGGTGGCGGTGACACCGGCGCGGGCCAGAGCGACCATCAAGTCACGCACCACCGGGTCGGCGTCCCCGCCCGGGGAGACCACTTCGGCCACCGAGATGGCACGCATGCCGGAACCCGATCCCCGGTCGCTGCGCTCCTGCCCTCCGACACCCTGGAACCGCACCCTTACCGCCGACGACAGACCGAACCACCCGTAGGCCGGATTGTCCAGGGTGGACGGAAACTTGGCGCTATCAACGGCTTTGACCGAACCGCGGTCGTGAGTCAACCCGAAGCCGCGGCCGATCACCGCGTCACCCACCTCGCTGACGGGCATCGCGCCGGGCACGGGACACGGCCATCGCAGCCTGAGCATGCGGTCCTCGCCGGTGAAGTCGTCGACGGTGGTGCGGCAGTCGACGCGGTCGACCCCGTGCCACAGCGTAATCGTCTGGGTGTAGCGCAGCAGGTTCTTGATGCGGCCGGCGACGACGATCCGCTCGCCGAGCGCGGACCGGTAGCACTGCACCAAGGTGGCGGCGGCGCCCGCGGAGGTCGTGACGTGCCCCTTGGGCAGCAGATGCCACGGCCCCTCGCCGGCCTTGGGATGGGCGGAGTACTCGTCGTAGACGGCGAGTTCGTTGCCGACGCGGCCCGGGGCGATGAGCTCTCGACCGCCGACGGTCAACGAGGTCACGGCGCCACCTCGTCCGGCGTCGACCCGCAGCTGATGGAACTCGTTGCCGATCGCATCCCCGGGCACCGGCTCCCACTCCGAGGCGCCGTGGCCGTCGACGAAGCGGTAGGACCGCCAGCCGAGCGAGGGCACATCGCGGGCCAGCCAACTCACCGAGTGGCCGCCGTGTTCGATCAGAACGTCCACCGGTGCGCCGTCGGGGTCGACGACGGCACCGGTGAAGGGTTCCTCGAGGTGCACGGTGACGAGGTCGGTTCGGTCGTGCGCCAACGGATTCCACACCACCACCGACGCGTCGACCGCGGTCGACAGCAGGCGCAGGGCGGTGTCGCGCACATCCGTGCCGAGCTGCCACGCGTCGCGCCAACTGGTGAGCAGATCGAGGTACACCTGGTCGGATTCCGACCCGGTGATTGCATCGTGGTGGGCGCCGTAGGCCAGCTGCACCCATGCCTTCGCCAGCGCTGCCTCCGGATAGGCTGCGCCGGCGAGCAATCCGGCGAACACGGCAAAGCGTTCGGCGTGCAGGACGGCGTGCTCGGCGGCCCGGTTGCCCTGCTTGGTGTCGACGTAGGAGACGTCCTTGCCCGTGTAGATCGGGTTCATGTCGCGGGTTTGGGGTGACGGTGCGATCGCGCGGGACTCCAGTTCGGTGCGCACCGCGGCGAAGAACTCGCTCGGTAGGGCGCACACGAAGCGGGGCCAGGTGTAGCGGGCGTTCCAGTCTCGGTGAATGTCGGTGACCCACTTGTTGGGCGGGGTGTAGTCGGTGCCGACGGGCAGCAACACGTTGCGGGTCAACGCGACCGTCTTCATCTTCGAGAACAGTTCGTAGGTCGCCCGTTCGGCGTCCTCCAGGGAGGCAGAGGAGTCCATCCACCAGCCGGCGGCGTAGTGCGCGGGCATGTAATGGGTCAGCAGTCCGCGGCCCGAGGGCGCCATCCACTCGAACTCGCTCGGAAATTGCATGCGTCGGGCGTCCCCGCCGTCGGCCATCGGGCCCCACTGGTGGAAGGGGCCGCGCGCCCACGAACTCGACGTCAGTCCTGCGTCAGCCGCCATCCCCGGGAATTGCGGGTCGTGGCCGAAGACGTCGAGCTGCCAGGCCGTCGCCGGATCGGCCCCCATGACGTCGCGTTGAAAGCCGATCCCGTGCACGAAGTTGCGAATCGCGGTCTCGGGGCTGGTCAGGTTGGTGTTGGGCTCGTTGTACGTGCCGCCCATGATTTCCACGCGACCGAGGTCGATCAGCCGGCGCAGATCGTCGCGATCTTCGGGGTTGGTGTCCCAGTAGGGCTTGAGGTAGTCGACCTCGGCCAGCACGAACTTGTATTCGGGCTCGCGTCTTGCCATTTCGAGGTGCGCGGTGACCAGCTCGAAGCCGTTGGTCTGCCGGCAACGTCCCGGCGGGTCCTCGGTCCACACGCTGGTGTAGGCGGCCTGGGTGTTCCACCAGACCGGGTCGTAGTGGAAGTGGTTGACCATGTGCATGGTCCACCCGGGCTCGGCGACGACGAAGTCGAATTCGGTGACGCCTCGGCCGGCGACCACCTGAGCGCGCCGCCTCTCGCCGACCACGGGGTCGTCGACGCGCACCGACACCTCGACGTGACGCCCGCGCGGCACCGCCGTCGCCTCGCCCACCGTGTGCAGCCCGGGACCCTCGACGTGCACCGGCGTGTCGTGGGCACAGAAGCGGTAGGACACCCGCACCACCTGGAGAGGTTCGTCGGCCGGGCCGGTGAACAGCTCCGTCGACTCTGCCGAGGTGACGTGCATCCCGTCACCCTACGTGCGCACCCTCGTCGCGAGGGCGCAGTCCGAGCACACTCGCCCCATCACGGCGTGGCGCGCCGCAACCTGTCGGCCACGGTGCGCACAGCGGCCGCCACCTCCGCGGGCGCGAGCACCTCGAACTCGACGCCCGGCATCGCCAACCACGGCACCATGCGTTCGGGATCGTCGGCACCCGCGGTCAGGATGCACGCATCCGGCCCGTCCTCCTCGATCTCGGCGGACGCGTCGGAGAAGCATTGGGCGACGGCGTCTCTCGGGGCGCGGTAGCGCACCCGCGCGACGTAGCGGTACGGCGAGGCGGTGATCGCGCGTCGCACGTACTGGGCGGCGTCGGGCGCCTCCCGCGGAGTGAAGGTGGTGCCGCGCGCGATCACGTCGGACATGCGGTCCAGGCGCAGGCTGCGCCAATCGTCGCGGTCGCGGTCGAAGCACAGCAGATACCAGCGCCGTCCGGTGGTCACCAACCGGTAGGGCTCCACGCGCCGGTCGGTCGTGGTCCCGGCGCGGTCGACGTAGCCGGCCGCGACGTGTTCGTGGTCGCGGCAGGCGCGGGCCAGGGTCATCAGCACGTCGGGGTCGACGAGATCGTCGGTCTGACCGGGAGTCAGCGTCGTCGTCGCGTCGTGCACGGCGGCGACCTGTGAGCGCAACCGCGACGGCATGACCTGGTCGAGCTTGGTCAGCGCGCGCAGCGCGGACTCACCGACGCCGGCGACGCTGCCGCCGGCGGCAACCCGGAGGCTGACGGCCATCGCGACGGCCTCGTCGGGGTCGAGCAGCAACGGCGGCAGCGCCGCACCGGCACCCAGCTGATAGCCCCCGCCGTGTCCCTTGCTGGCGTGGACGGGATAGCCGAGTTCCCGCAGGCGTTCGACGTCACGGCGGACGCTGCGGCCCGTCACTCCGAGCCGTTCGGCGAGCTCGTCGCCGCCCCACACGCGTCGCGACTGCAGGAGCCCCAGCAGACGGAGGACGCGACCGGTCGTCTCGGACATGCCTCGAGTCTGCCCCATTCATAGGACGGAAAGTGTCCTATGACGTCGCGCCCGATGACTCGGGTATCTCGCCCGGCCGATATGACGGCAGTCGCAGCGCCGGCAGTATCGCCACGACGCTGACGCCCGCCAGAATGAGCAGTCCGAGCCTGAGGGCGCGAAGCCGAGCATCGGTGTTTATCTGCACCGCGGCAGCCACTTCGGCGTCTGACGCGTCAGTTCTGCTCAGGACGTCTCGCAGTTGATCATTGCTGACGAAGTTGACCTGGTCGAGGTCGACCTGCGCGATGAGCCGGTCGGGAATGTTCACGTCGTCGATCACGGCCTGACCCACGTTCAGCGAGAGAATGCCCACCAGCATGGCGCCCGCGACCGCCGTTCCCACGGCCGAGGCGAGATTCTGGGTCGTGCCTCGCACCGATCCAACGTCGCCGGCCAACTCCTTGGGCGCTGCGGTCACCAGCACGTTGAACACGAGGGTGACCAAGGCGCCTTGACCTATGCCGAAGACGACGAGCCCGAGAATCGTCGGCAGGGTCTCCCAGTCGTTGGTGACGACGAACGAGAGCCACAGCAGTGCCGCGGTGGTGAGGGTGAAGGAGAACACCCCGATGACCCTCGGCGTAAAGCGCTGGTAGAACCGGACCACGAGGGTGGCGGTGAGGAAGACCGTCAGGTTGAACGGCAGCATAGCCAATGAGGTGTCGAAAGGCGTTCGGCCCTGGACGATTTGGATGTACAGCGGCACGGTGAAGTTCAATGCCGCCTCGAGCGTGACGACGATGAACATTGCGTACACCGCGGAACGCTCGCGCCCGGAGCCGAGCACCGACAGGCTCACCAGAGGCACCTTGCCCAATCGGGTCCGGCGTCGCGTCCAGACGAAGAAGGCCTGTCCGAGCACGATCCCGATGACGGCCAGCAGCGGCGCCGGGGAGAGGCCGCCGACGTCGAACGGTGCGTCGCTGGTGGCCTGCAACAGCCCCCAGCCGTTGAGGTTGTTGAACCCCAGCGTCAGGCACATCACGCCCAGCCCGATCATCAACGCGGCGACGACGTCGACGTCGACTGACGCGTCACCGGGCGCCGAATGCAACCGAAAGCTGAAGAGGAACACCGCCACCGCCAAGGCGAGGACGATGAGGAAGACCGGCCGCCACCCGACGAACGTGCCGAGCGTGCCGCCGATCAAGAAGGCGCTGACTCCGGACAGCGCACGTGCCGATCCCAATGAGCCGACGGCGGTAGCCTGTTGCGTCCCACGGTAGTTCGCCGCGATCAGAGCCACCAGCGACGGCACGATGATCGCCGCGCACGCGCCCGCCACGGCTTGTGCGGCGATCACCCATGCCACGGACGGGGAGAGCACCATCATCAACGCCGACGCAGCGAACGCGGCGACCACGACGCGGAAGACCACGATCCACCCCACCCGCTGGCCGATCTTGGCGCCCACCATCACCAACGCGGCGACCACGAGCCCATAGGTGACGATGGCGGTGCTGACTGCCGTCGGCGGGACACCGAAGTCCTCCACCATGCCGCCGATGGACACCGGAAGCGCCGCGACGTTGAACGACATCAACATCTGGGCGAGGAACAGGCCCACCATCGGCAGCCAGGAGGCGCGCTCCTCGTCGATCCCGTTCGGTTCGGTGGTCACGCCTGGCCCCTTCCTCGGGCGGCCAACGTATGCGCATGCGAAGCAAAGATGTTGAGCCCCAACACTCGCGACAGGTAGGCCGTGGCGCGTTGACCCCGCACACTGTTGCCGGCCACGTCCAGGGGTGGTGAGAACGTGCCGATGCCGGCCTTGCCGGGCGCAACGGTGATCAGGCCGCCCGCCACCCCCGACTTGCCGGGCAAGCCGATCTCGAAGAGCCATTCCCCGGAACGCTCGTAGGCACCGTTGGCCGCCAGGATCGCCAACGTGTCCCGGCATACCCCCGCCGACACCACCCGCTCACCGGTGACCGGGTTGACCCCGCCGTCGGCAAGGGTCGCCCCCATCACCGCCAGGTCCTTCGCAGTGACCCGTAGGGAGCATTGCCGGGTGTAGACGTCCACGACCTCCAGCGGATCGAGTGCGATGCGTCCATAGCTCTCCAGCAACCGCGCGATCGCCCGGTTGCGGTGGTTGGTCTCCGCCTCCGACCGGTACACCGTCTCGTCGACCTGCAGCGGGCGACCGGCGAAGGCCGACAAACCGGACGCGATGTGTTCCCACTGCTCGTCGGGAGTGAGTCCCGGAATCAACGCGGTGGTGGCGATCGCCCCGGCATTGACCATGGGGTTCATGGGGTGACCGTCGTTGAGCTCGATCGCGATCACCGAATTGAATGGCAAACCCGTGTTGTTGACCCCGATCCGGTCGGCGACGACGTCGTGGCCATATGCCTCACACACCAGTGCGTAGACGAACGCCTTGGAGATCGACTGAATCGAGAACTCCACGTCGGCGTCGCCTGCGCAGTGAGCCTCGCCGTTGGTCTCGACCACCGACACTGCGAACCAGTCCGGGTTCGCCTGCGCAAGCACCGGGATGTAGTCGGCGACCACTCCCGATGCGTCCGCCTCATATCGCCGATGAGCCGCTTCGACGAGTGACTCGACTTCGGACCACTCGGGCAAGAGTCCCGTATATGCCCGTTGCTCGACGTCGCGAGAGTCGACTTCCATGGCCTTCCCCCTCCCGCGTGCGGCCAGCCGGCACGGTGCACGCGGACGTATCGAGCGTAGGCACCCTTGGTGCGCTGGCGGGCACCTTTGACCGGGTTGGTCGACCCAATCGTTGAATCGACAGGCGTTCGGCGCACGTCAGTCGGCGGTGCCGGACCCACCCGCGGCGGCACGCAACTGACGTATCGCAGCCACCGACTTGACCACCGCCGCGAGCAGCGGTGCGCCGAGGACCATTCCCAGCAGACCGGCGACGGTGCCACCGATCATCGTGGCGAGCAGAACCGCGACCGGGTGGAGGCGCAACGACGACCCGAGCGCCCACGAGCTCGCCACGCTCTGGATGGTGCCGTTGGAGATCACGAAGGTCAGACCGAGGATGAGTGCGGCAGTCGGGCCACCGGATCCCAGCGCGATCAACACGACGAACGCGCCGGTGATCCACGCCCCCAGGTAGGGGATGAAGGACAGCACGAAGTACAGGATGAGTATCGGGATCGCCAGCGGCACACGGAGAAGCAGGAGTGGAATCATGAAGATCGGCGCCGTCACCAGAGCGGTCAAGGCGGTTCCCCGGAAGTAGCCGCGCACCGACTGCCGAGTCAGCGAGATGACTGCGTCGACTTCGGCGTCGACCAGGGGTGTCGAGCGCGCCAGCCACGCGGGGAAGCGCTCGGCGTCGCGCAAGGCGAAGAACAAGAAGAACGCCGCCAGGAACGCGCCGACGACCAGCGAGAGCGCCCCGTAGAAGGTGCTGGCGACGGCACCCAGAATTCCCTGCCCAAGGTCCGGTGCATGGTCCGCGAACGCCGACTGGAGCCGGGGAAGCCACTGTGCGTCGGCGTCCATCTCGCCGGCCCAATCCACGAATGCCGTCCATCCGAGGAGCAGCTGTCGGTAGATCTCCGACCATTGCTGCAGGAAGCCCCACACCACGATCGCGACGGTGCCCGCGGCCACCGCAGTAGTGACGAGAAGTGTTGCGGCGACGGCGATCACGGCCGGAATCCCGAGGCGTCGAAGTGCCGCCGAGAGCGGTTCGAGCACGATTCCGAGGATCAGCGCCACCGTCAACGGCACCAGGATGCCGCTCAAGGCGCTCAATGCGCCGGCGATGACGACGACCAAGGCGATGACGCCCAGCGCCGACCAGCTGACCACGCCAGCTCGCCGCATCCTGGCGGCCAGGGACCAGCCTCCCCCAGCTTGAGCGCTCTCCCCGCGGCCCGCGTCGTCGGCCATGACGACACTCGATCACATTTGGGGCCGGTATCGACCGCCTTCCGCGGACACTCCCATTTTGGCCGAGCGGAACGCCCATGTGATTGGACAGATTTTCAACGATTCGTGGAGAGGACTTCCACGAATCGTTGTAGCGTCGCCCGCACCACACTTGGAGGTCACGATGCCTCTCAAGACACCCGAACACGAACGCACACGACAGTTCCTCGCGCGGGTGCTCCCGTGACGCCGATCTCACCGCGGTACCTGCTGCAGTTCTCCGAGCCCGCGGGGTATCTGGACTTCGCGCGCTTCGGCCCGCCGTCGCACGCCGTGCTGGACACCACCGCCCGGCTGTTGGAGAAGGCGACGCATGCCGGGCCGGCCACGGTCGACGAATTGATGCGCGAGGAAACCCGCGCCAAGGCCGCCGCTGCCCGGTTGTGCCGCAGCGACGTCGACCACGTCGTGCTGCAACCCAACACCAGCCTGGGGCTGCTGCAGGCGGCCTTCAACTCCGCCGGCGGCACGGTGCTGGTGTCGGCCGCCGAATTCCCGGCCAACACCTACCCGTGGGCCAGGGCCGAACAGGCGGGGCGCCTGACGGTCCGGCGCATGCCCGGCGGATTCGTCACCGCCGACCGTGTCGACGACGCGCTCACCGACGACGTCACGACGGTCTCGGTCAGCGCCGTCGACTATCGCACCGGGTACCGGGCCGACCTCGCGGCGCTGCGCGACGTCGTCGGCGACCGCGTCCTCGTCGTCGACGGCATTCAGGGCTTCGGCGTGATCGAGGCGCCGTGGGAGGTGGCCGACGTGTTGGTCGTCGGTGGGCAGAAGTGGTTGCGTGCCGGGTGGGGAACGGGTTTCGCGGTGCTGTCGGACCGCGCGCTGGAGCGTATGGATCCGGTGCTGTCGGGCTGGACCGGCGCACGTGACCCCGGTCTGTTCGACGACGAGATCCACCCCGCCGACGGCACGGCGGCCGCATGGTCGATCTCCAACCTGAGCCCGGTGACCTCCGGCGCGTTCGCGGTGGCGCTCGAACTGGTCGAGGAGACCGGTGTCGGCGTCATCGCCGCCCACGTCGCCGACCGGGTAGCCGAACTCGAGGACGTCCTGCTGTCGCGGGGCGCGGAGATCGTGTCCGCCCGCGAGCGGCGCGCGGGCATCCTGGCGTTCACCGTGCCGGAGCATGCCCCCGAGCAGATCGGTGCGGCCTTGGCCGCGGCCGGGGTGACGGCAACCGTTCGGCCAGAACACGTTCGGCTGTCTTCCCACGTGAGCACCACCGCCGAGACCGTCGACCGCTTGCGTGCGGCCCTGCTCTAGCTGATCCGCCGTGGCACCACCCAGGACCTCGTCGACTACCGGACCAACAGTCCCGACGGTCGCCCGATCCGGTAGTCCACGTTGTTCCTGCGGGACGCCGACGGCGTTGCGATCGGCTGCCTGTGCGTCAACAGCCTGCAACGGTTCCTGGTCGACCGCGCGATCGCCAAGGTCGGTGTACCGACCCCGGAGATGAAGATGCACCACAAGGCGGCGGTGGTGCGCGAGCTCGACGAGGCCGGCTTCTTCCTCATCCGCGACTCGGTAGACCTCGTGGCGAGCCAGCTCGAGGTGACCCGCTACACGATCTACGACTACCTCAACGAGATTCGCGGCTGACCGGCGCTAGAAGAACGGGTCGGTGGTGGCGACCGGTCCCCGATCCGCCAGCTTCTGAACCACCCAGTGGTTCAGGGACACACCCTGTTCGGCGGATTCGACCATCAACCGCGAGTGCAGCAACGACGAGGTGCGGACCAGGAAGTTGCCGCTGTAGTGCCGGTCGGTGAGCGACGGAGGAGGATCGGCGTCGTCCACTTCGTACTCCTCGAGGATGGCGGCGACTCTTTCGGTGATCTTTGCGATCGCCTCCAATGCGGTCGGGGCGTGGGTCTCCTCCATCCGAAATTCGAGGCAGACGCCGACGTAGTCGCCGGACTCCATCGACCACTGTGCTCGGTAGGTGTAGTTCTTCATGGGCCGATGGTGTCGGGGCGGTCCGACACGACCCGGGGCGAAGTGCGTCGTCGTCGGGGGCTCATCCCCAGGAGAGAGTGCCCACCCACTCTGGAAGTCGTTATCGCCGGCGCTATCAGCCAAGCAGTGATATCGCCGGCGATAGAGAGTTCGAGGGTGGGTCCCGCCGGCAGCGGCGCCCTTCATTCGTCGATGGGCGACTCGGCGGTTTGAGCGGCGGGCGTTGGGTACGCGGGGCCGACATGACGACTGATGCGATCCGACCGCTGCGTGCCGTCGGATTGATTTGTAGCCTCAAGCCAAGCCCGGCGCCGTCGAGCAGTGCCGTGATCGCCGACCAGTTGTTCGAACACTTGGCGAAGGCGGGTGTGGAGTGTGAGACGGTGCGCTGCGTCGACTACTCCGTCCTGCCGGGGGTTGAGACGAACATGGGCGACGAGGACGAATGGCCGGCGATCCTGGAGAAGATCGTCGCGGCGGACATCGTCTTGGTGTCGACGCCCACGTGGGTGGGGCACATGTCCAGCGTCGCTCAACGCGTTCTCGAGCGCCTCGACGCCGAGCTGTCGGAGACCGACGACGCGGACCGCCCGCGCCAAGTCGGCAAGGTTGCCTTGGCCGCCGTGGTGGGCAACGAGGACGGCGCCCACAAGATCGTGGCCGATCTGTTCCAGGCCTTGAACGACGTCGGCTTCACCATCGCAGCCCAAGGCTGCACCTACTGGAATGACGAGGCCATGGGCGGCCGCGACTTCAAGGATCTCGAACGGACACCGGAGGCGGTGGCGACGACCACGGCGACGGCGGCTCGCAACGCACTACATCTTGCGAACCTGCTTCGTGCGCAGCCCTATCCACCGTATTCGTGACCGCCCGGAACTACAGCTTCGCCACGTCACCGTCATTCGTCGACGGACAACGGCGCCGACGCCAACACCACTGCACTGTCCCTCAGGTCGTGCCAAAACTGATCGGAGACGACGCAGTTCAAGGCGTCGACGTCTTCTCCGATTCGACTGGGCCGGCTCGAGCCGGGGATGACCTCATCTCACTCTTAGGACCGAAACCGTCCTAAGCGCCTGCGAAGCTCGTCTCCATGAACCTCATCGCCCACCTCGTCGAGCAACTCGACTGGCACTGGCAGCATCAGCTGCGCCCCCGGTTGGCCGGTCTCACCGACGACGAATACTTCTGGCAGCCGGTGCCGAACTGCTGGACGGTGCACCCGGATGGTGACGTCGACTTCGTCCACCCGCCCCCGACACCCGAACCCGTCACGACCATCGCGTGGCGGATGGCCCACGTCATCGTCGGCGTGCTCGCCGTCCGGGCCCATTCCCACTTCGGTGGGCCACCCGCGTCGTACGAGTCGTGGGACCACGCGACGACCGCCGACGACGCCCTGCGCCAACTCGAGGACGCCTACGCCCACTGGACCGCCGGCGTCCGGGCCCTGACGACGGCCGATCTCGACACTCCGGTCGGGCCCGCCGAGGGACCGTGGGCCGACCGGCCGATGCTCGACCTGATCTTGCACGTCAACCGCGAGGTGATCCATCACGGCGCGGAGATCGCGCTGCTGCGAGACCTGTATGCCCACACCACTACGAAGGAGAACTGACGATGCCCGCCATGCCCGGACCCGTTGCCGATGAACGACACGCCTTGCGCGACTTCCTGTTTCAGCAGCAGTACGCCTTCCATGCCATGGCGTATGGTCTGACCGACGTGCAGGCGCGCTCGACGCCCACGGTCAGCGCGCTGTCGATCGGCGCGCTCATCAAGCATGCGACCGGCTGTCAGCGCGGCTGGATGGCGCGGGTCGCGGCGGCCCCGGAAGCACCGCCAGCCGACGACCGTTCGGCGGAGGTCCGTCAGGCGGAGTACGCCGACGAATTCACGATGCGCCCCGACGAGACCTTGGCCGCACTGCTCGAGGCGTTCGCCGCGCAGAACGAGGAGACGCTGCGGCTGGTCGAGACGGCCGATCTGGACGCCGCGGTGCCGGTCCCACGGGACGCGCCGTGGTTCCCGAAGGACGTCGATGCGTGGTCGGTGCGGTGGGTGGTGATGCACATGATCGAGGAACTGGCGCGCCACGCCGGACAGGGTGACGTCATCAGGGAGAGCATCGACGGCGCGACGATGTACGAGCTGCTGGCCGGGCTCGAAGGATGGCCGGCGACGGACTGGCTGACGCCGTTCACTCCAGCAAGCACAAAAGATCAAGATTGACTTCGGCCAAGGGCGGGTAACAGCCCACACAGGTCCTCATTGGGGAGAAGTCATCTACACAGAATCGAGACCGCACATGGCCGTCGCTCGCAGTTCCCTCCGTTTTCGTGCCGCTGCCGGCATCGCCGCTGCGTTCGCGGTCGGCACGCTGACCGTGGCGTGCGGAGGCAGCGACAGTAGCTCCGACTCCAGCACCTCCAGCACGACGGAGACGACCACCACCACGACCGTCAGCACGGCTCCCTCGGAGTCGACGATGGCGCCGACGACGTCGGGTGCACCGGGCGCAGGTGCCGGTGAGGGTGGCGCCAGCGCGACCGCGCCGGGTGCCGGCGCAGGTGCCGGCCCCGGTGGCGCGACGGCGAGCGTGCCCGGCAGTGACACCGGTGCAGGAGCCGGACCCGGCGGAGCGTCCGCCACGGTTCCCGGCGGCGGCGCAGGTGCCGGACCCGGCGGTGCGTCCGCTGGCGTGCCCGGAGCCGGAGCGGGCGCCGGACCCGGCGGAGCCTCGGCGTGCGCCGGCGGCGTGTGCGTTGGCACCGGCGGCTAAACGCCTCTAGCAGTAGACGCGGCGGGACCCGATGCCGGAGACGGCATCGGGTCCCGTCGCGCGTTGCAGGTAGAAAGGCGTCATGCGCAAGCGGACTGGCCGGGCCAAGGGCGGCACCCCGGACCATCCGGTCGAGCTGTATTACGAGGACTTAGGTGACCGGAAGCATCCCGCCATCTTGCTGATCATGGGCGTCGGCGCCCAGCTGCCGATGTGGCCGGACGGGTTCTGCAAGATGCTGGTCAAGCGGGGCTATCGGGTGATCCGGTTCGACCATCGTGACGTCGGGTGGTCGACCAAGATGAGCGGGCAACGCGCGGAGGGCGCGGTGGTGCCGCGCATCGGGCGCTATCTGTTGGGCCGCCCCAGCCCGGTGCCCTACACGTTGGTCGACATGGCGCAGGACGCCACGGATCTGCTCGACCACCTTCGCATCGACGCCGCCCACGTCGTCGGCGCGTCGATGGGCGGCATGATCGCCCAGATCCTGGCGGCCACCCACCCCGACCGCGTCATGTCGCTGGGTCTGTTGATGACCAGTGCGGGCAAGCCGTTGTCGGCACTGCCGTCGTGGCGGGTGATCAGGTTGGCGCTGAATCCGCCCGGCAAGGACGCGCCGCGGGCGGCCAAGATCGCCGTCGAGATGCACAACATCGCGGTGATCAACGGTCCCAACTTCGTGCCGACGCAGGAGCAGCTGCGCCACCGCGTCGAGACGCTGACCGCCCGCAGCGACTACAAGCAGGGCGGCCTACGGCAGTTCGACGCGATCCTCGGCACCGGCAGCCTGGTGCGCTTCACCCAGAGCATCACGGCGCCGACGGTCGTAGTGCACGGCTCTCACGACCCGATGATGCGAATTCGCAACGGCCGCAACCTCGCTCGCCTGATCGACGGGGCCCGCTTCGTCGTCGTCGACGGCATGGGGCACGACCTACCCGAGCCGGTGTGGCGGCCCGTCGTCGACGCGGTGCTCGAGAACGCCGTCAGCTCGCCCCGTACCGGGCGGCCTTGACCACGGGCACGGCCTTGGCGGGCATGTCCTTGCCCGGGGTCGTGCTCGTCGTGGTGGCCCCTAGGTTCATCGCCCCGGAAGATGCGTGCGCATCGGGGGCGTTGTCGCCCATGACTCCCACGAGTCCCATCGCCACGACGGCGAGTCCACCCGCTGCTGCGGCCGCGGCCTTGACGCGCCGGGTGCGTACCTGGTTCACGGACATTTGATCGAACCCCTTGTCGTTCTTCGTGATCCAACCTCGTCAGTTGGTGGCACTCCGTTGAGTGATAGCTGGGAGTCTGAGGTGCCGATCGGGCGGATGGACAGCACCCCAAGCAAGCCTTGCGAAGATCGGCAGGATACTGCCAGCGATTCCGGGAATACGGCGGCCGTTGCGGCGCCCGCGGAGGGAGTTTGAGCACTCTTCCCAATCGTTGCTCATAGCGCGACCTGAGCAGCGTGCACGTACGCGTTCCCCGACGTGAGCTGGTCTTCGAATTGATATCGCCAGTGGCCCCTGACATCATGAGTCGTCACTGATCGGGGGGTCGGCAAACACAATGAGCAGGCATCGTCGGGTCGAGCCCGACGCTGAAGATGATGAGCCCGTCTACGTTCCAC
The DNA here is from genome assembly GCF_025823185.1 of Mycobacterium yunnanensis. GTDB lineage: Bacteria > Actinomycetota > Actinomycetes > Mycobacteriales > Mycobacteriaceae > Mycobacterium > Mycobacterium yunnanensis. The sequence continues at coordinate 701,912 of NZ_JACKVK010000008.1, read as the reverse complement.
ACCTGGCTCGCTTGGCGGAAGCTCAAGCCAAGCTGGAACGGGCCAGGCAGCTGCCTGAGAGCCGCTCCCGCCGGGCCCGCAAGCGTGCCGAGGCCGGCGTCGAGGCCGCTTCGCTCGCCGTCCAGTCCGCAGCGGAGGCCGCGCATGATGCCGGTGCGACGTGGACCGAGATCGGCGACCTGCTCGGGATCAACCGGGCGACGCCGACACCGCGCGCAACGCCGTTGGTGTGACGGTCACCACACCACATTTCCGCTGACCGAGGCTCCTTTGAGACACTCGAATGATGACCACCACCAAGCACCGCGAGGTTGCCCGGCTGGATCGGGTGCCGTTACCCGTCGAGGCCGCCCGCGTCGGAGTGACGGGATGGCAGATTGCCCGCACCGGAGCGCGGGTCGTCAGCAACCTCGCCAGCCGCGGCTCCCTGCAGCAGAAGATCGTCAAGCAGATCCCGCAAACGTTCGCCGATCTGGGCCCCACCTACGTCAAGTTCGGCCAGATCATCGCCTCGAGCCCCGGCGCCTTCGGCGAGCCGATGAGCCGCGAATTCCGGACCCTGCTCGACCGGGTGCCCCCGGCCGACACCGCCAAGGTCCACGAGCTGTTCAAGCAGGAACTGGGCGGCGAGCCCGCCAACCTGTTCAAGAGCTTCGACGAACAGCCGTTCGCCTCGGCGTCGATCGCCCAGGTGCACTACGCGACGCTGCACTCCGGCGAGGAGGTCGTGGTCAAGATTCAGCGGCCGGGCATCCGCCGTCGCGTGGCCGCCGACCTCCAAATCCTCAAGCGCGGTGCGCAATTGGTCGAGCTGGCCAAGCTGGGTCGTCGCCTCAGCGCCCAGGACGTCGTCGCCGACTTCGCCGACAACCTCGCCGAAGAGCTCGACTTCCGGCTCGAGGCGCAGTCGATGGACGCCTGGGTGGCGCACATGCACGCCTCGCCGTTGGGCAAGAACATCCGGGTTCCCCAGGTGTATTGGGATCTGACGAGCGAACGCGTGCTGACCATGGAACGCGTTCAGGGTGTGCGCATCGACGACGTCGCCGCCATCCGCAAGGCCGGCTTCGACGGCACCGATCTGGTGAAGGCCTTGCTTTTCAGCGTGTTCGAGGGCGGGCTGCGGCACGGGCTGTTCCACGGCGACCTGCACGCGGGCAACCTCTACGTCGACCCCGACGGCAAGATCGTCTTCTTCGACTTCGGCATCATGGGCCGCATCGACCCCCGCACCCGGTGGCTGTTGCGAGAATTGGTCTACGCCCTGCTCGTCAAGAAGGACCACGCCGCGGCGGGCAAGATCGTCGTGCTGATGGGCGCGGTGGGTAACGTCAAACCCGAAGGCGACGCCGCGAAGGACCTGGAGGCATTCGCCACTCCGCTGACGATGACGTCGCTGGGCGACCTGTCCTACGCCGAGATCGGCAAGCAACTCTCCACGCTCGCCGAGGCCTACGACGTGAAGTTGCCGAGGGAGCTGGTGCTGATCGGCAAGCAGTTCCTCTACGTCGAGCGCTACATGAAGCTGCTGGCGCCAAAGTGGCAGATGATGAGCGACCCCCAGCTGACGGGCTACTTCGCCAACTTCATGGTCGAGGTGTCCCGCGAGCACTCCGACGAGTTGGACGCCTAGTGGACATCAGGACCGGTACGGCCAAGTCGGGTGAGCTCGACATCTACTACGAGGACATGGGCGATCCGAACCACCCCGCCGTCCTGCTCATCATGGGGCTGGGCGCGCAATTGACGTTCTGGCGCACCGGTTTCTGCGAGCGGCTGGTCGACCACGGGTTGCGGGTCATCCGCTACGACAACCGCGACGTGGGCCTGTCCAGCAAGCTCGACGGCGCCCGCACCGGCGCCAAATTGTTGCCCAGGCTTGCACGCACTCAGCTCGGCCTGCGCAACGAGGCGGTCTACACCCTCGAGAACATGGCCGACGACGCCGCGGCGCTGCTAGACCACCTGCAGATCGAGAAGGCCCACGTGGTGGGTGCGTCGATGGGCGGGATGATCGCGCAGATCTTCGCCGCGCGGTACCAACAGCGCACCAAGACGCTGGCCGTCGTCTTCTCGAGCAACAACCAGGCGATGCTGCCCCCGCCAGGATTCAAGCAGCTGCAGGCGGTGACGACGCGCCCCAAGGACACCTCGCGCGAGGGCGTCATCGCCAACACGGTGGCGGTCAGCAAGATCATCGGCAGCCCGGGCTACCCCGTGCCTGACGACCAACTCCGGGCCCAGGCCATCGAGGGCTACGACCGCTCGTACTACCCGGCGGGCGTGGCGCGGCACTTCAGCGCCATCCTCGGCAGCGGCAGCCTGCTGCGTTACGACAAGCAGATCACTGCCCCCACGGTGGTGATCCACGGTCGGGCCGACAAGTTGATGCGCCCGTCCGGTGGCCGCGCCGTCGCCAAGGCCATTCGACGCTCCCGGCTGGTGTTGTTCGACGGCATGGCCCACGATTTGCCAGAACCCCTGTGGGACGACATCGTCGGCGAGTTGAAGACCACGTTCGCCGAGGTCCCCTGATCGTGGCGGGAATTCGGCAGGCACCGTCACGCGGCGTAGAGTGCGCGGTTGAGCGCATGAGGGGGCCTTGGCGAGTCATCGGCGACGATGCCGGCCCACTGACCAGCCAGAAAGGCACCTTTCACCATGTCGACTACCCGTAAGAAGGGTGGCCTCAAGCCGCACTTCGAGGACGTCCAGGCCCACTACGACCTGTCGGACGACTTCTTCGCCCTGTTCCTCGACCCCAGCCAGACCTACAGCTGCGCGTACTTCGAGCGCGACGACATGACGCTGGAGGAGGCCCAGCTCGCCAAGGTCGACCTGGCGCTGGGCAAGCTCGGCCTGCAGCCCGGCATGACGCTGCTCGACGTGGGCTGCGGCTGGGGTTCGACCATGCTCCGCGCCATCGAGAAGTACGACGTCAACGTCGTCGGCCTGACCCTCAGCGAGAACCAGAAGGCGCACGTCGAGGCGGAGTTCGCCAAGAACGAGAGCCCCCGGACCAAGCGCGTCCTGCTCAACGGCTGGGAGCAGTTCGACGAGCCCGTCGACCGCATCGTCTCGATCGGCGCCTTCGAGCACTTCGGCAAGGACCGCTGGGACGACTTCTTCGCGATGGCCTACAAGGCCCTGCCCGACGACGGCGTGATGCTGCTGCACACCATCACCGCGCTGACGTTGCCGCAGATGACCGCGGCCGGGTTGCCGCTGACGATCGGCATCGCCAAGTTCGTCAAGTTCATCCTCACCGAGATCTTCCCGGGGGGATACCTGCCCACCACCGAGATGGCTCAGGAGTACGCGACCCGGGGCGGCTTCAACCTCACCCGGACGCAGTCGCTGCAGAAGCACTACGCCCGGACGCTCGACACGTGGTCGGCGGCGCTGGAGGCCCACAAGGACGAGGCCATCGCCATCCAGTCCCAAGAGGTCTACGACCGCTACATGCACTACCTCACCGGGTGCGCGAAGGGCTTCCACGAGGGCTACATCGACGTCTGCCAGTTCACGCTCGAGAAGTAGGTTCTCGCTCCGCCAGGGGTGGCGTGGTGGTGAATTGGAGTAGTCCGCGGGGTAACCGATACTCTGTTGCGCTTGACGGGCGGGTTTGCGCGTTGGCACCCACCGCCGCGGGTAGGGTCCGACACGACGCGACACCCGTAGGCACCCTGCGCCCGCTGCAGTGAATCAAGAAAGGCCCAGCAGAACACCATGGCTGACAACACCGGCATCAAGGACATGACGCCTCACTTCGAGGACATCCAGGCCCACTACGATTTGTCGGACGACTTCTTCGGGGTGTTCCAGGACCCGACGCGCAAGTACAGCTGTGCGTACTTCACCAGCCCCACCCAGACGCTGTCGGAAGCGCAGATCGCCAACGTCGACCAGCACTTGGAGAAGCTCGACCTCAAGCCCGGCATGACGTTGCTGGAGGTGGGGTGCGGCTGGGGTCTGACCCTGTTGCGGGCGATGCAGAAGTACGACGTCAACGTCATCGGCTTGACGCTGAGCAAGAACCAGCAGGCCTACTGCCAGCAACTGCTGAGCGGAGTCGACACCGACCGCAAGTACGATGTGCGGCTCGAAGGCTGGGAACAGTTCGGCAGCTCGGTGGACCGCATCGTGTCGATCGAAGCGTTCGAGCACTTCGGCTTCGAGCGCTACGACGACTTCTTCAAGATGTGTTACGACGTGATGCCCGACGACGGCCGGATGACCATCCAGAGCAGCGTCGCGTACCACCCCGACAACCTGCAGGCCCGCGGCCGCAAGCTGACCTTCGAGATGGCGCGCTTCATCAAGTTCATGATCACGGAGATCTTCCCCGGCGGGCGCCTGCCCAGCACCGACATGATGGTCGAGCGCGGCGAGAAGGCGGGCTTCACCGTTCCCGAGCCGCTGTCGCTGCGCAACCACTACATCAAGACCCTCGGCATTTGGGCCGCCGCCTTGGAGTACCACAAGGAGCAGGCCATCGCCGCGGCCGGCGTGGAGAACTACGACCGCTACATGAAGTACCTGACCGGGTGTCAGTACTACTTCGTCGACGAATCCATCGACGTCAGCCTGGTCACCTACCTGAAGCCGGGCGCCGTACCGGCCGCCTAACGCACTGACGACGAAGCCCGGCACTCCTCGCGAGTGCCGGGCTTCGTCGTTGGATCAGGCGGCTTGCTTGTCCGCGTCGCCGGTGCCGGTCTCCCTCGCGGGGGCGGCGGTGCCGGTGTCCGTACCGGTGACTTTGGTCTGACCGTCGCCGGCCGCGCCGGCGGCCTTGGCGTTGTCGCTCGCCTCCTTGGCCTTGTCCGCGGCGGCCTTCGCGGCAGCATCCTGCTGCTTGTCGGCGGCGTCCTTGGCGTCGTCCTTCAGCTTGTCGGCCGCGGCTTTCTCTGCGGCCGTCTTCTCGTCTGCCGCCTTGTCGGCCGCGTCCTTCGCGTCGGCCGCATCCTTTGCGTCCGCGTCCGCCTTGACTTCAGCAGTAGCCGTGTCAGCAGTCTTCGCCTCCGTGGCGGCCTTACCTGTGGCCGGGTCGGCATCTTGTTCCTCGGTCTTCGCGTCTACCGACGCGGACCGAAGATCGATTCCGACGGAAGCCGTGTTCACCACTGCGGCGACCTTCTTGTTCTCGACGGGGTCGACGGTCTGAGGTGCCACGCTGCGAGCCACCAGGGTGGACGGCGCCTGGGTGGGCGTGGTCGCTGGCGTCAGCGACACCCCGCCGGCCAGGGCATCCTTGATGCCCTGAACGATCGCGGCGACGAACTTGACCGAGAAGTCGATGGGGTTGATGGCGAATGGGTTGAACGGCAGGATCGACAGCGTCCGGGCTATGCCTGGGTCGGTGACGCGGTCATAGCCCAGGTCGACGAGCAGCTTGGTTACCGGGTTGACCAGCGCCACAAGCGGATTGACCAGGGCACTCAGTCCCAGCTGCTTTCCGAGACCGACAATCGGCTGATACAGCGGCAGCGCTCCCTGCTGCGGAATGAGGACGAAGGTGGCATCGCCGCTCACCCGGTGTGGCGCGTTGGCGATGGCGGTCGCCAACGTGCCGTTGTCGTATCCGTACGGCAGTGAGTCATTCGGAGAGTTGCTGTTCGGATCCAAGTAGTAGCCATGGACGGACTCGAACGCGAAGAGTGCGTTCAAAATGGCCAACGGGTTGCCCCAGTACTGCGGTGCGTCGCCGACGGGGTCGTATTCGAAGCTGTAGTTGGTGCTCTTGACACCGATGTTGGTGGGCAGTTGCGGGTTGAAGGAGATGTCCAGGCCGGGGATCGTCGGCAGGAAGCCCAAGCGTGACCACAAGCCCAGCGGGTTGTTGATGTTGCCGATGGTGACCACCGAGACGCGACCCTTGGCCGAGTCGGGGATCGCGTACATCTCGCGGGAGACCACCGCACCGCCTTGGGAGTATCCGAAGATGATGATCGGATCGGTGCCTGGTGCGGCCAATGCGGCGGTCAGCGCCGTGTTCAGGTTAGTGACGCCCGTGCCGACCGACTGGTTCCAGGTGTCGCAGGAAAAGCCGGGGCACCAGTTCGGGATGAAGCCAATCGGGTAGAAGCTGGCCGGGTAGTCGACGCCCTGAAGGTTGCATCCGTCGGTCGAGCTGCAGGGTGTGCCCGACACGTTGATGTAGCGATTGGCTGCGTTCTCCTTGTACCCGGTGACCGCGTTCGGAGGGAGGATGTTGTGAGTTCCGGTGCCGGGCACGATGAGTGCGGTCGTGGCCCCGAAGGCCAAGGCAGCCGCGAAGGCCGAGCCGATGGCGAGGGCGACCGACCCGAGCATCGCGACGAGGACAACCCCAATTGAACGAATCGTGCGACGCACCTGACGACCTCCACCTACGCGCCTTCGAGTCTGCGAGCGCTGACCCCTCGGGCATGTTCGCACAGTGAATGGTCTGGCACAGACAGATTGACTAGCGCGTCAGCAAGCTGTGAACGGCTGTCCGCGGATCGGACGTTGAGACTTTCCGACTCTAGGCAGCTGCGACCGCGGCTAGTGGCTGGGGCATCGGGACGGCCGGCACCTCTACCGTGACCGCGGCGTCGTCCACACTGCCCCGGACCAGCCCAAGAGCGGCCTTGAGAACGAGAAGCCCCCCAATCTGTACCACCGCAACGGCCAGCAAGGGCCAGACCAGACCGGCCGACACCGTCAGTTGCGTCACCGTGCGCCGCGGCATCTGGTGAGACTGACGTCGCAAGAACGCGACGAGAGATGTCGCCAGGAGAGCCGGCACGATTCCGGCCGCATAGATGAAGAGCCAAAGAGCCACGTTCTAATTCCCCCTGTGCCAACTACGGACACCACCCCCCGGTGGCGCTAGCCACTTCGCATTATTGACCCGTCCGCCAATGCCCGCAAGATAACCTCCGAAAATGGTTTGCAGTGGGGCGTGCAGCATTCCCAGGTTTTCGCGCCCCGCGCGGCATTGTGCCTACCATCGTCCCACCTCAGCGTGCGTTTCGTGTTGACAACAGCCTCACAGTCTGGGATGTTTGTCGCACTTAGCTTGGTCCAACATCTGGGGGAGAAATGTCGACCGTCACCACTCGATACACGAAGTTCCAGGTGGGAGCCGCCGCGGCAGCCCTCACCGCCGCCACCGTGCTCACGCCTGCCGCGATCGCGCCGACGATGGCGTACGCGGCCCCGAGCACCACGATCGTCGAGAGCGTCGGCGCCGGCGTGTCAGCGCTGGTGGATCCAGTCGTCACGCTTGCCGCTCCGAGCCCGTGCGCCACGGCGGACTTCTCGCTGGGTTGCTATGCGGTTGAAGGGTTCGCCGCCGGAACTCAGGCCTTCGTCCGTGGCGCGGTCGTCTTCGTGGGAACCGCGGCCTATGTCGTGGCCTCGGGTACCGGACAGCTCTTCAAGCTGATCGGCAGCTTCATCCCGGGACCGATCGGCGCGTTCTTCACCAGCGTGGGCGACGGGGTAACCGCTTTCGCCAACCAGATCGGCCAAGCCTTCCAGGTCGGGCCGTACCAAACCGCTCAGTAGAGCTGAAGACTTCGATACAACTCGCCAGTCAATGCCATTAGGCATTGGCTGGCGAGTTGCTTTTTAGCCACGTTGCGGCTGTTCAGTTGGCGCAGCAGACCGTAACCAGAGCGCGGGGAATGTAACTGAGTGGGCCTCTTTTCTTGGCGTCGGCGGTCCGCCGACGAAACTGGCGGCGATAGATCTCGGGTTTTCCACGACGACGATCAGAGGCGGTTGTGGTTCAGGCGCCGCTCCGTCGCCCGGACAGGGCTCGTGGTGCTAGCGATCTTCATCGTCTTCGGCGTGTGGCTGGGTTTCCGGGCGCAGACGGCGAAGACCAACCTCGAACAAGCGCGCACCAGCGCGCAGCAGACCAAAGATGCCTTGTTGCAGGGAGATACGGCCGACGCGGCCCGCTTTGCGGGCCAGGCGGAGTTCCACGCCCAGGCAGCTCGCGATGCGACACACAGCCTGCCGTGGAATGTTGCTTCCGCCGTGCCGTGGTTGGGTAGCCCCTTCGAGACCGGTCAACAAATATCCGACGTCGTGCTCGGCTTGACCGCCGAGGTGTTGAAGCCCGCCGCAGAGGTCGGCACAAGCATCGCGCCCAATCAGCTGCTGGCTGACGGCCAGCTGGACGTGGACGCCCTGCGCAAGGAAGAGCCCGCTCTCGACACCATCGCCACAGCCGCCGCCCGGCTCGACGCCGACGCTCAAGCAATTTCGAATCCGAACTATCTCTCCGCACTTGAAGAGGCTCGATCCAAACTTCAGGCCCAGACATCGGATGTCTCACACCTTCTCGGTGGCACCGCCATTGCCGCCCGGCTGGCGCCGTCGATGATGGGCGCCGACGGCCCGCGCAGCTACTTCATGGGTTTCCAGACCAACGCGGAAGCACGGGGCACCGGCGGCTTCCTTGGTGGATTCGGGATCTTGCGATTCGACCAAGGCAAGCCCAGTGTCGACTCACTCGGTCAGAACACCGATCTCGACAGGCCCTTCACCCCCTTCAGCCTCGACAAAGACTTCGACCAGCAGTACGGGTTCACCAAACCCACCACCGATTTCAGGAACAGCAACCAGAGCTCGCATTTCCCGTACGCAGCGCAGATCTGGAAGTCGATGTGGGCGCAGCAGTCGGGTATGGACGTCGATGGCGTCGTCGCCATCGACCCGGTCGCCTTGAGCTACATCCTTGGTGCCAGCGGCCCCGTGGTGATGCCCAGTGGCGAAACGGTGACCGAGGGCAACGTCGTCGAACTCACCGAGTCCACGGTGTATGACCGGTTCCCCACAGACCAAGTCGCTCGCAAACAGTACCTGCAGGATGTGGCCAACGAAGTCGTCAAGAAGATCAGCGGCCCGGTGAAATCACCGCGAAAGTTGTTCGACGCCTTGGGTCGAGCAGTAAGCGAGCGCCGAATCTCGGTCTGGAGCTCCGTACCCGATGAGCAGAAACTCTTGGAGGAAACCCCGCTGGCCCATGAGGTTCCCGACGATGCTGCACCATACGCCGGCATCGTCGTCAACAATCTCGGCGGCAACAAGATGGACTACTACCTGAAGCGGCAAATCGACTACATGGCCGATGGCTGTGGCGGTGATACGCGGCTGTCGACCGTGACGGTTCGGTTAACCAACACACTCCCTGACGCGACGCCGTTGTCGGACTACGTCGCCGGAAAGATGGGTTTCTTCACTGGCCTTGCAGACAATGTCCCGAAGGGGTCGATGGTCAGCTCAGTTCGGCTGGTCGCTACAAAGGACGCAAAGATCATCGGTGTTCTCGCCAATGACACACGAATTCGCGTCTTTGGAGCGGTAGAGCGCGGACACCCAAGCTATGAAGCGCAAGTAGCGATACCCCCTGGAAAGACTGCCGTTCTGACCTTCCGGCTCTCAGAGCCGACGGCCGCGGGTGAGGCACGGGTACCGGTTCAGCCATTGATAGACAATGTCTCTCCAACGGTTTCGGTCCCGACGTGCACCAAATGAGATGCATGACCAAGTCTTAATCGGCGGATCGGCTGTAGCACCTCAGACCGAGTCGGAACCAACCCTAGTGACTTGAGGCTCAGCGTTACAGGCCACACGAATTCAAAAGACTCGAAGCGCGACACCCACCCTCCCACCGGCCTCAGAGGACGACCCCTCTAATTCCGAGTCGGTCGAGACGCACTGACAAACCTCGATAGCGCGGCGTCGGCAGCCCGAACGAGCCTTACGGTGTTAGCCAGCACCCATAAGGGGCCCAACCTACGTGTAGCATCCTCGGCAGGGGAGCACGTCGGTTCGGACGCTGCTGTAATTGGGGGAAGGCCTAGTCGTGACTATAGATTTCAGAATTTGCGCGATCGCGGTGGCCATGTTGTTCGCGCTACTGGGCCTGGGTGCCGGAACGGCCACTGCGGATAGTTATGCCGGTCAGACATACGGTGACGCCGCCGGCAAGCTTTCGGCCAAAGGCTACACCCCGGTAATTTCGACCGTGGTTGGAGACCAGCTTTCGACAAACGACTGCATCGTCACGTCCTCGCGCAAGCCCACCTACGTGCGGACTGACAATTTCGACCACGGAAAGGATTACCTCCTTTCGCTAAACTGCTCCGCGAAATTGGCGCACCCTGGGCAACCCGGAAACTCACTCGCATCGCCCCAGGGGCGTAAGGAAAAGGGCGTTGAGGATCGGGCCGCGAAGTACAACGCGAAGCCCGAGAACTGCGCGAAGAACCTCGACAGCTGCAAGAAGTTCTGCGACAAGTACGAGGGTCAATGCTCCGCGGAGGTCCTCGCGCTGTTCTGATAGGCCGGTAGTGCAACGGTTTGGTGGGGCAAACACATGAGCCCATAATTCTTCTCGACCGGGCTTGTCGAATGCATGTCGACTCGGCGTCGCCGGACACGCTCGGTCCCAGAGATGCCCGGATTGTCATCGTTTTGCCATCGGCGAGACACCAGCAGCATCACGGAATTTTTTGCCAGCGCTTCTAGAATTCCTGCTTCGGAGGCGTGAACTCTCAAGGCAATTCGCAGTGGCTGCTATCAGCAGATTGAATATTTCCTGTTCGAGAACGGGCCGCGACGCCCGTTCCACTTTGAGCCCCAACTCGTTCCGTTAAACATATGTAACTCACCGACGCCTCGGCCCTCGGGCATGGCTGCCGCGTCCCCACCACCGAGGCCAGTAGGCTTAGCCGCTATGGCGACAATCCTCTGCCATGCGTAGGGTTGACGAAAATCTTGCAATTGCAGCAACTTTCATCGACGTCAGCGATACGTGCGTCAATCGCCTAAGCCGGCCGATTGGCCGCAGCGTGATGACACACTTCTGCGTTGATCCATCCGCTGCCGTAAGACCATGCCCGCAAACTCCTCGGCCGTGCGGGGCCTCCCGCCCGTCTAGACGGGTTGCCCAACAACGTGAATCCCGTACTATCTGGGCCTAGATGTTTGAGCGTGGCTGGCGCCTCGCCAACGGCGGCGGGCCTCTTTGGTTCAGTTTTGCTGAGTCCCCGGTTCATACGCTGTCTGGAAATGAGAACGGTATAGTTCTCGAACGCATAAAAGAATTTGTGCACGGGGGGCTGGGAGACCAGCAGTGAAGGGGTCGACTTGAATATTCAAGACTTTGTCAGGTTGTTGCGTGCTCGGTGGGTCACCGTGCTCGTCACCCTCATTGTCACGGTGCTTGGAGCCGTTGCGGTCACTCTCCTCACTACGCCTCTGTACCAGGCATCAACGAGGCTATTCGTCTCGACCTCGGCAGGGACATCGCTTGCGGAGACATACCAGGGCAACCGGTTTTCTCAGGAGCGAGTGATCTCCTACACCGAATTGCTCACGGGCGAAACGCTCGCCCAGCGCACGGTTGACAAGCTTGGGCTGGAGATGAGCGCCGAACAGTTGCGCGACGAGATCACGGCGACGGCGAAGACCGATTCGGTCTTGATCGATGTTCATGTCCTTGACTCATCCCCTGTGCGTGCAAGCGATATCGCCAACGCGCTATCTGACCAATTTGTGCTGATGGCTCGGGAGTTGGAAACCCCTGAAGACGGGGCGCGACCGGACGCACGTGTCGTCGTCGAGCAGCGTGCCTCAGTGCCCGACCGGCCGGTGGTACCGAAGACCATGCGCAACATAGGTGTCGGAATAGCACTCGGTATTCTTTTCGGGCTTGGCCTGGCAGTGCTCCGCGATCTGCTCGACAACACGGTCAAGAGCCGCGAGTCGCTTGAGGAGCTCGCCGGAGCTGGTCTCGTTGGCACCATTCCGCTCGATAAGGATCGGCGTAAGCAACCGGCGATATCTTTTGACAGCGACAATACAGCCATCGCGGAATCGTTTCTGAAGTTGCGAACGAACCTTCAGTTCCTTGCGGTCGACAATCCGCCTCGGGTAATTGTCATCGCCAGCTCGATGCCAAGTGAAGGAAAGTCGACCACGGCCATCAACATCGCCCTCGCCCTCGCCGAAGCCGAGCACAATGTGTTGCTTGTGGATGGGGATATGAGACGTCCAATGCTGCATAACTACCTGGACGTAGTCGGTTCAGTGGGTTTCAGCACGGTTTTAAGCGGCGCGGCGACGCTGTCCGACGTACTTCAAAAATCGCGCTATCCGGGCCTTTCGGTGCTGTCGGCTGGCGCTGTTCCGCCCAACCCAAGTGAGCTTTTAGGGTCGCAGGCAGCAAAGAAGTTGATCGCCGAGATGCGATCGCAGTTCGACTACGTAGTGATGGATTCGTCTCCCCTCCTAGCAGTCACTGACGCCGCGATTCTTGCTGCCGGCGCTGACGGCGTATTGATCATCGCGAGATTTGGTCAGACTAAGCGCGACCAGATAAGCCATGCGGTCGGGATCCTTAAGAATGTAGACGCCTCGCTACTCGGTGCCGTCTTAACGATGACGCCCCCTCGAGGCGACGGATCGTACAGCTATAGTTACAGCTACTACGGGGCCAACGACGGCAGCAAGAGGCAGAGCTCCGATGCCAAAGAATCGGTCAAGGATTCCGAAGCGACCAACGACGTGGTGGCCTCTGAGGCAGGCCGCCACAAGGGTAACTTGGATAACTGACCTTTACGAACTGGCTCGGCGACGGTCATCCTTGAATGTCCGCAGCATATGCAGATCAACCGATCCGTGGAGTCATCCCTGATGACTGGTCGCCTTAAGCCGACAAATGACGGATACGCCATTGCAAAGTTTGCGGGCATCGCGCACGTTCAAGCAGTTCGCCGACAGTTCGGACTGCCGTGGATTTCCGCGATACCGACGAATCTTCGGACCTAACAACAATTTTGATCCGGCGGGCTCACATACGTTCCCGGCGCTCATCCGGAGGCCGTTGAAGCCGTGCGCGACGGTGCGCGGACTGCCAGCAATTTAGGCACCGGTTCGGCGAGACGAGAATTTCTGCACGCTGCTGATACGGCGGACGCCTCCCCCACCTGCTCGACCAATACGACGGCCCAGAGCAGATCAATATCGGCACTGGCACCGATGTGACCATTCGGGAGGTCGCCAAACTAATAGCCGGTGTCACCGGATACCCGGCGGGACCATGTGGGACACAATAAAGGCCGACGGTACGCCTCAGAAGCTCCTTGACGTCAGCAATCTCGCGACTACGGGATCACAGTCCAAAATTGATTTGACGGAAGGCATCAAGCGCACGGTTGCCTGGTATCGACAGAATCGAGATCGCCTTCGGGGTTCCGCCAATTGATTACGTGTCGAACGTTTGGGCACAAGAGTGGCGCACCGAGTCAGAATCGTATTCGTTGTTTTGCTGTAGTCGGGCGCTTGGGAGCTTGCGAGTGGTAACCGCGATCACGCGACACGGCGACGCCGTGGCGGGTGCGGGTCGGAATGAAGTTGCGCTGGCGGATCATCGCGCTTCTCGTTGTCGTTCCCGGGGACGGTCCGTGGGCCCGCAAACATTGCTTCGTCGAGCGCATCCTCCGCGATCCGCTCGTCGAAGGTTTCGCCAGCAGCACCGCAAGCACGTCCCACACCTCGCGCCATCAGCCCCGCCGCAGCTACGCCTGCTAGTAATCTCCACACAGAAATCTCCGGTTCCGTTGACGCCGTGACAAGGGTGCGGTTTGGCCCTGAGAGGTACCACCCTCGGAGACTGAGAATCGCCTATGACTCCCCTGTTGAGCTCAGGCACGTCTCACACCATTCTGCTTAGTGCAGGCACGGCCGAGGGTCGGAAAACCAAAGCTCATCAATCTTGAAGGTGACTCACGCTGCAGCACGAGAACCGTACGGGCTTACTGTTGCGGCTCGGCAGGAATTCTCGGCGACGCGTCAGTGACGGCGGTCTAAATAGGCGGTGAAACTATTGCGCGTTCTGTCCAGCGAGCCGCCGCGCCCGTGACCTCTGACCGCGTCACCGACCGGCCAGCTTCACAGGCCAGAATCCGTTCAGTGTAGGTGGTTTCGCGCCGCCCGTGGCTGCCCTCGGTTACGAACGTGTTCTCCCGAAGCTTGCTGTGCCGCTGAGTTCAGTACGGCCTCGTGCGCAACCCATCTGCCTTTCCCAAGAGCGGCCTCAACGAGCCGGGACCAATGATCTATCGCTACCCGCTCGTCCAACACCGACTCACGATGCTGGCGACCGTTCGACCCGAAGCGACTGGCGGCGGCTTGGTCCGCGCTGATCGCGGTGACCGCCGTGAGAAGTTCTTCAGGACAACCGGCTGGCACGACGACCCCCGCGTCCGCCGCGGCAACCTCGGAAGCCGTTATTCCGCCGAGGTCAGTGGCCGCTACGACGGGGCGTCCCGCGGCGAAGTAAGAAGTGAGCTTAGACGGAAGCGCCATCGCGGACACGCCAGGCTTCTCATTGACAACTAACACGTCAGCGGCGAAGAGGGCCATGCGATATTGCGCGTCATCGAGTGGATCGACAAACGAAATGCGCTCGATACCGCGGGCGAGTTCAGTTAGCGCCCGTCGCTCACCACCATCACCGACCAGGATGAAATGCACTGATGCACATCGGTTGTCGGCAACTCTCGCCGCCTCCACAATGTTCTCGAGGCCTTGTTTCGTGCCCATGTTGCCCGTATGGACGGCGAGTGTCACGTCGGCCGGCCAACCAAGTACCGACTTTGCAAACGCCTTCTCCACCGGTTCGGCTGGCGGCAAATGCGTCCAATTTCGCACTACCTCGACGGCAGAGGCATCGACTCCCAAATCCCGCGTCACGAAGTCTGCAAACCGTGGGTGAATTACGACGACCATGTCGGCCGCACGCAACGTGGATGATTCAACCCAGCGTACGACTCGACGCGCGAGAGCACTGCCCTCACCGGTTTCGACAAGACCGAGAGTATAGATGTCTTGCACCCAAACGATCAGACGTGGGCGGAATGGAGTGAGGCGAATTCGCAACACAGCCGCAGCCGTCGAGAACAGCGAGGGGGACACGGCGATGACGACTCGAGGCCGGTTCCAGAGCGAAAAGAAGAGACGGAGTCCAAAACTGAGCTCGGACAGCAATCGCCTCACGCCGCGCGGCGACGCCGGCACGTAGTGCAGTTGGCGACGCACCGTCACTCCGCCCATGTGCTCGCTGCGATTCCATTGCCCATATCCGTCATGTATCGCCCAGCCCGGGTAGTGCGGATGCGCAACGTGAGCCGCCACCTTGTAGCCGAGACGGCGGAGTCCTGCGGCTAGGCCTCCGGTATATGGCGCAATCCCAGTCGGTTCCGGAGGATAGTTCACGCTCATTATGGAAAGGTCGGGTCTTAGGGTCATGGGGTGACGGCCTCATCCACAGGCTCCAGCTTTTGCCGTCGCCCTGCCAACACCGGCGACAACCAAAAGGTCGCCCAGAAAAGTAACAACACCCAAAGCAGTGGTCTCACCGGAAACGACAATGCGTAGCGTGGCATCTGCGCCACCAGTGCGAACGTAGTCAGGTAGAACGTAGCCCGCCACAGCGACGACGGACGCCGAGTGACGGCATTTTGCGCGTGGGCAACTCCGAGACCAAGCAAGAACAAGAGCACGGGAACGCTCAGCAGCCCGAAGTCCATGTAGACATCGGCGATGACGTTGGTACCCACGCCCCAGGTGGGCGAGGGGCCGAGCAAGACTGCGTTCAGCACATCCGAACTGGACGTGAACTTCATGTCGTCTGGCACCAAAAATCCGCGTATGAATGGCAAGACTCCAGCGAAACCTACAAGTTTGTAAACTCCGTACCCGTAATCGACACGGTCTGGAACTGCAGCAAGTGCGGCACGCAATGAGATTGTGCTGATGTTGAAACTGGTGTCGCCGTCTCTCGAGCTTGCCGTTGATGCGTCACTAGTAAAGACGAGGTCAACCAACGAGTCCGTCTGACCCCGGCGAAATTGCTCGACCGCGCTATACAACGTCAAGGCAAAGACACAGAGCGCCAGCAGCGCCCATCGGCCTGCACGAAATCGGAAGGTGAAAAAACCGCCTACAGCCACGATTGCGATGAGCAAAAACGCATTTCGATCACCAGCCAAGAGGAGACGAACAGCCCACCCAATCGATAAGATAACTGAGAGGGTCACGAAGACTGACCGCTTCGGCTGTTCTTTCGAGGGCGGAAATACCCAAACTGCCATCGCCACCATCGATAGCACGGTGATTCCCAAATATACGCCTTCTGCGAAGGACCCGCCTGTCGTGGAGTCGGTATATCGGCCTTCGCCAGCAGCCCTCCACCCGGCCACGCGATAGCCGATGAGAAGAACTAATTGCAGCATGAACACGGGGATTGCCAAAGCGTGCGCCGATACCAAATCTAGGCGGCCCAGTTCGTTATTTGCCGGCTGGGCCCGACGCGAATTTAGCGCCCGGAACCCAGCCCTGAACGAAACCATTGCTATCACCGATAAAATGATGGCGTGATTTGATTCGTCTGCGAACGTCTTTCCAGGAAAGTAGTGACTCTGCGAAACACCATATATCCCAAGCACGTGAAGTTGGTATGGGTAAAAAAAGATCAAGTACGAGAAGAACAAAAAGAAGAATTCCGCAGACATAAATGTCGGAATATTGCGATATATTCGTTGCGGCCTAAAAATTGATCCAACCATCAAAGCGTACTGCAGGACTAGGCACACCCACACTACCGTGTTGTCAATTCCGGCTGAGACGTTGAAATAGACAACTAGAAGTACCAGGACAACCCAAATTTCGGCTAAGGGAATCCGTTTACCAGTTGAGTTGTTTCCTAGCACGTATCCAGTTCGGGTCCCGCTCATCTCTTCACCCCCAGCGGACTCACGCGTTGGCTCGTGTTTCAAACGAACAAGGCATCACTCGAGGACCGCCGGGGCCGTCGAGAAGCATCTCGGCATTTGGGCCATGGTTAGGACCGCCGGACGGTCTTGCCTCCGACCCGGGCCTGCAGAGTTGCCCGCGGTACCTCGTTGCCTGAACGACGGGCTCATGGCCGGCTACCCGCCAAGATCGAGTCATAGTGAGCGGCCATCTGCTGGGCGATGCTGGGCCACAGATATCGGCGTGAGAATTCCCGCCCAGCGGCCGAAAGGCGCGCAAGATCCTCTTCCGACCGCCGTTCAGCGTCAGTAACCACTTTCGCAGTATCTTCAAAGTTGGTCTTGATGCGAAGAGCGACACCGGCGTCAAGGACCTCGGGCAGATTACATTTATCGGTTATGACCGGTATCGCGCCCGCCTGCAGGGCCTCAAGAACTGCCATTGGTAGACCCTCACTCAATGAAGGGAGAATGAAGAACCGAGCTGAACTTAGCGCTATTCTCTTTTCCTCCCCGTACAACGACCCAACGAAACGCACGTTGTCGACGCCAGCAATTTCTTCTACAAGTCGCCCCTCGTAATCCGAATCGCCCCAGCCCGCAATTGTAAGCTCGATATCTTGCAGGTCCGGCGTCGACCGCCAGTGGCGCGCAAGCTCGATAACCTGCTTTTTAGCATGCAACCGTCCAATGTATAACACGCCTGTACGCTTACGTGGTTCTTTATCAGTGTGTTCACTAACTCCGTTGGGAACCACGAAAGTCCGTGCGGCGGCGGCCGGCAGGTATCGCTTTACCGACTCGTATTCCGACAAATTAAGGGCATGGACGTGCGCTTTGCGTAATGTGGGCCTCTCGAGGAGAGCTCCGTGGACCCGCTTTACAGGCGAGCGGCGCGCTAGGATCCATCTATCCAGCATGCCTCGTGGCGAGACGACGACCGGGATACCAGCCGAGGAGAAAACACGGGCGTAAAGCGATGCTGCTGACCATATGCCGTGCACGTGGATCAAATCCGGCTTACACCTCGTAAGATCCCTTAAAGCCTGAAGGCTAAGCCCGTAACTACCCGTCGACAATTGATGCGGTCGGAGATCAACGCTACGCCACTGTTTTCGGTCGAGCTCGAGATAGTGGTCGGCACCGCCGACCACGAACACATCTGCCCCCGCCTCAGCCTGTGCATTCGCAAGACCAGACACCGAGTAAAAGAGACCCCCGGCGGATCGCGAGAGGAAAGTCGAGTAGTGGGCGATCTTCATGCCGCAGGCCTGATCGTCGATCGGCGGTGGGCAACTCGACGGCGACGACACAGCGAATGGTTAGCGCGTCCCTCGCGAGGACTGAATGCTTTCGCGTCGCCGGCCGGAAGGCCGCCCATGGACATGCCCATCCACCACGGCGCCGGGCTTACGCCACTAGCAGCCGAAAGGTAACCCCCGGTTTGTCGCACATTTACCCTTCCCCCCGAGCCGGAATAGTACCTCAGTGCCCGCCGGGTTGTGATTTGGTCAGACGTGGCGGGAATCATGTTGGCCAGGTTTCAACCCTCCGGCACAGACTGGCATTGCGCCGCTACCCCCGGCCGTTCGCCGTTCGGATGCAGCAAGCGGGAGCCAAGTGGTTGAAGAAGGCGAACTCTGTTGCGCGACAGTTCTTCTGATCGCTACGCCGAGATGCAGAGTATCGGTCGGGGCCCAATACTCGTCACAGGCGCCGACAACTCACGTCTGACGTCTGTCGTCGCCCGTCTACCTTTTCCAACTTCGTCGCGCTGAACCGGCCCTGGCAGGGGGTTGGCTCTGAATGGGCGCAAACGCACGCGGTTCGGGCGTGGCCCGTTGTGCGACGATCCGGCCTTCGGGTCATTCGAAGCGTTCACCCGCAGCCTTAAGCAACCCCAGCCGCCATGAGGTCGCTGGAACGCGGGAGGTGCGAATTGGCAACTAATCGAAGGGTGGGACTGGAAACACCTCGCACAAGCCGACATGCGGCCGCAGCTGTAGATCAGTCTTGGATGTCAGTCGGTCGACGTAGAAGTCCTTGGGCTGCAAACAGTCACATCCTGGTCGCCAGTGCGACATCGCGGGCAATGTGGCCACCCGGCGACGCGTACTGGCTCGTCCTGCCGGGGATGCCGAAACGCGAGCCGATTGCGGACAAGCGCCCTGCGGCCCTACAAGTCGAACAGGTTATCGGCGGCCGCAGCGGAGTTACTCATGTTGTTTCGAATGCTGGCTTGCGCCAGCGGGCATCGGCGCAGCGACATCGCCAAGTCGTTGCATCTCCCCCTACATTAGGGTGTCCGAAAAGGCAGAGGGGGAACAAATGAAAACACTAGTCACCGGCGGCGCGGGTTTCGTCGGCGGGCACTTGTCGCGCGCACTTCTGGATCGTGGAGACGACGTGGTCATCGTGGACAGTCTCACCGACTATTACGATCCAAGCCTGAAGAAAGCTACGGTCGCAACCTTGACTGATGGAGGCGCCCGATTCGTCGAGGGCGACATCAACGAGATCGACCTAGAGGCGCTTCTCGACGTCGATGTGATCTTCCATCAGGCAGGCCAACCGGGAGTTCGGAAGTCCTGGGGAGATGATTTCGCCGCGTACATCTCGGCCAACATCGCGGCGACCCAGCGTCTGTTAGAGGCCGTCCACGCGTCACCTTGGTCACCCAAGGTCATCTATGCGTCCTCATCGTCGATCTATGGCACCGCGGAGACATACCCCACCAACGAACTTACGCTTCCACGACCCCGGAGCCCATATGGGGTGACGAAGCTGGCCGCCGAACATCTGGCTTGTCTATATGCCGAGAACTTCGGGCTAAGGACTGCGTCGTTGCGATATTTCACGGTTTACGGCCCCCGTCAGCGGCCGGACATGGCATTCACGCGGTTCACGCGTGCGGCGCTAGAGGGAACTGAAATTCCCCTATTCGGCGACGGTGAGCAGATACGCGACTTCACGTTCGTCAGCGATATCGTTGCCGCTAACCTCGCAGCTGCAGACTCAGAAATTGCACCCGGCGCTGTGTTCAACGTATCCGGAGGAAGCAATTGTTCCGTTAATGAGGTGCTCGATATCCTTGCGTCGATAACAGGTAACGAGTTGCAGATCAAACGCCTCCCTTTCGTCGAAGGCGATGTCCAACGCACGGGAGGGGACAGCTCGAAGCTGACCAACGCGACGGGCTGGCGTCCTCTCACCAAGATCGAGGACGGTCTGCGCGCCCAGGTCGGCTGGATGAGGTCGGTCCTCGACGGCGAGACCCGTTGACCACTGTCTTGAATGCTCAGACATCAGCAAGTGAACGACTCGCCCGACACCTTCACGCACCGAGTTTGCAGTGGTGAGTAACGCACGGAAGAACGCCCTGTCCTACTACTTAAATACGGCAGTCACTGCCATAGTTGGACTCGTCATCAACCCTCTGCTGCTTAACGCGCTAGGAAACACGAACTTTGGCGCGTGGAAGACAATACAACGGCTTCTTGACGTCGGCTCTTCCGCCAACGGCGGAGCCATGCAATCTCTCAAATGGGTGATTGCGCATCGTTCCAAAAGCGCCACCGACGAGGAAAAGCGGCGGGATGTAGGCGCGGCACTGGTTGTACTTCTCTATTGGTCTCCGATCTTGCTCGCCGTAAGTGCTGTCATAGTCGTGTTGCTGCCGACCCTCATGCACGGTGTACCGGACGAAGACATCAAGATGGTCTACGTCACCGGGAGCATTCTTGGCATCAATGTGGTCCTGCTATCGCTGGCTGCAGTGCCCGACGCCGTTTTGATTGGCACTAATCAGGGCTACCGCTCCGTCAACGTCACAACGGTGGTGTCAATAATCACCAACGCCGCCATGTTGGTTGCCGCCAACCTTGGCTGGGGCCCAGAAGGGGTCGCAGCCACTATCGCGGTTGGCACCGGTGTCAACGGCGTCCTGACGTTCCACGTTCTCCGCAGGCGGGTCAGTTGGTGGGGATATGGCAAACCATCCAAGGACGACATCCGGCGTGTGTCGAAATTTAGCGGCTGGGTGCTCGGGTGGACATTCGTAAACCGCCTGTCTTTGGCGACCGAAGTGATCGTCTTGAGCGCTCTGGCTGGCGTAGCGTTTGTCTCCAGCTACACGTTTACCAGCTATGTTGCGGCTTTCGCTCTGTCCATTTGCCAGCTCACCACGAGCTCGCTGATGCCGAAACTTGGGTCGCTGGTCGGGGTCGGCGAGTGGGAACAAGCTCAAACGGTAGCCCGTGAAGCACGTGAGTTGACAATTGCACTCTCTGCAGGCATTGGCTGCTTGGTTATCCTGCTAAACGGGACTTTTGTCGCGCTGTGGGCTGGTCACGACCAGTTCATGGGCCAGGGGGTAAATGTCATCATGGCGATCACTTTCGTGCAGTTTGCGATTATGCGTACCGATACCCAAATCCAAGACACTGGCCTCGACATCGGATTGAAAGTAATCTTTGGCGCGGTGATGACCGTGAGCGCGCTGGCCGCGGCGGGCACCGCCTACGCACTCTCGAACTCCATCGAGCTGATGTTCATTAGCATCTGCGCTATCAGAAGTGTCGGGAGCATTGCCTTTCCCCTACTGGCCAATAGGGCGATTCACAGCTCTACTTGGCCCATAGGGCGCGCAGCCGTAGCTGCTCTCGTGCTGTCGATGTCGATCGTTGGCGCCACCTTCATTCACCCGACCGGGCTGGCAGAGTTCATAGGGGCCGGCCTTCTTTCGACGGGCGTATTGGCGCCCCTCTTGTTCTTCACGACGCTCTCATCCTCGACGCGCCGCAAAATCGTTAATCGATAGCTACCATTATTGGATTGCCGCTGGGCGCTGACACCGATCGACGAGGACATCGTCGACTAGACGAGCCAGCCGATGAACATTGATCTATGGACAGAGGCTCAACCGCAATGGACCGAAGTCGACGCAAGTTCGTGATCTACGCTGCTGGCGGAATTGCCTTAGCCGCCGCAACGCCGTTCGCGACAGGTTGCTCTTCGAACCAAGGCAGCTCAGAAGTCAAGACCCCATGGGACGATCTTCCCGGTGTCTTGGCGCGCATCGTCCCGCCTACGTTCCCAGACCTGCACTTCGACATCGCTGACTACGGTGCATTGGGTGACGGAGAGACCGACAGCAGCGCAGCGATTGCTGCCGCGATTCGCGCATGCGGCCTTTCAGGGGGCGGCTACGTAGATGTTCCGCCTGGGGTATTCATCACGGGCCCAGTCCATCTCGAGAGTAACGTCAATCTCCACGTCGGTGAACGCGCTACCCTGAAGTTCTCTACCG
The DNA here is from genome assembly GCF_025823185.1 of Mycobacterium yunnanensis. Taxonomy (GTDB): domain Bacteria; phylum Actinomycetota; class Actinomycetes; order Mycobacteriales; family Mycobacteriaceae; genus Mycobacterium; species Mycobacterium yunnanensis. The sequence goes on along the minus strand of NZ_JACKVK010000008.1, from coordinate 679,802 downwards.
ACCCCAATCGCTATTTGCCAGCGGTGTTCACGCGTTGGCAAGGCATCGAATGCTTCAACTACTCGCCATGCGTCTACGCATTTCAGAAGACGAATATCGCCGTAACAGGAAAGGGCACTCTCGACGGACAAGCCTCCAATGACAATTGGTGGCGTTGGAAAGGTCTCGAGAAATTTGGGTGGGCGCCAGGGTCCCCGAGTCAGGATGCTGCTGCAGCTCGACTAAACAGTATGGGCGAGCGCGGCATACCGGTTGCGCAACGCGTCTTCGGCGAGGGAGACATGTTGCGGCCGATGTTGATTCAGTTTTACGACTGCGCCAACGTGACGGTGGATGGTCTAACTGTCCGGCGGTCGCCGATGTGGGCTATTCACCCAGTGCTCTGCACGAACGTAACGGTGCGCAGCGTTACTGTTGAGTCGCGTGGGCCCAACAACGATGGCTGCAATCCTGAATGCTGTACCGATGTCCTGATCGAGGGCTGCACATTCGACACGGGCGACGATTGCATTGCAATCAAGTCCGGTCGAGATAACGACGGTCGTCGCATCGGCACGCCCACCGTCAACGTGGTGATCAAAGCGTGCCACATGAAGTACGGACACGGCGCCATGACGATAGGTAGTGAGATTTCGGGTGGGGCGCGCTTCGTTTTCCTTGATGGATGCACGATCGACACCGTTGGTTGGGTGGTGCGGGTCAAGAGTAACGCTCGACGCGGGGGTACGGTCGAGCACGTCTATGTCCGCAACGTCGATGCCAACACAATTCGCGAGTCGGCGCTGACGGCGGACTTTCAATACGAAGAGGGCTCAACGGGTTCCGAGGTACCCGTGCTCCGTGACGTCCATGTGAGCAACATGCGCGTGCGAGAGTCGCACCAAGTGATGACCCTTCTAGGGATTCCTGGCGCCACCATCGACGATGTAGAACTCGAACAATGCACGTTCGACAAAGTGGAAGAGTCGAGCACCGTACAAAACGCCGGCGCTATCGAACTATCAGAGGTGATCGTCGATGGAGCTGCAATCCGTGATGTCGCCGGTCTGATCAAGTAAGTGCCCGTCACCGCTGCAACGAACGGCTTCAGGGCCGCTTGCGCTGGATGGTTCCTTACAGCTTGCGCAACAAATAAGAGTACTCAACGCCGACCGGAGTTGCTGCTTTGCGCGAGTCGACTACGCGCAATCCGCTCCGCGCGACAGTCGCTTCGAACGAGCCTCGCGACACTGCTACCGCACCCTTTGCCCGCCGCACTCGACGAAGTGCACCGGCAGGCCCACGTAGAACCGATGCCGTGACGATCACATTCTTTGAAGCAACTCTCGCAAGCTCTTTGATCACTTGCTCCTGCGCGGATTCCGGTAAGTGCTTCAGGAGTGCGTGGCAGAAGACCAAATCGACACTTCGGTCCTCGAACGGAAGTTGTTCGGCGACGCCTTCCCGGTAGTCAACTGCTACACCGGGCAAAGCGACGGTTCGCGCCTGCTCGAGCATGGTCGGCGAAACGTCCATTGCCACAATGCGTCGCGGCTCAAGCGTCGCCAGATTGGGTAGCCATCGTCCAATGCCCGTCGGGCAGTCCAGTATCTCGTCGACATCATTCGCCGGCACTTGTGCGATCAAGTCGTTTACCGCGCGTTGCTCGCGTTGGAAGCGGTAGCGGCCTAAACGTCCACTAAAGCGATTAGGGATATAGTTTTCCACGACATCCTGTGCCAAGTACTCGCCCCGGGCCGTATAACCGACTTCATCTGAATTCCTACTGTTCAACGCAGTTCCCCCTATTGTCTTCTCAAAAATAGCAGCCCGTGAGGCAGCCAGAACGTCTGGACTGACGGTGACTAGCGTCCGCTGGCGCGACCGTTCGCCCATCTCCCGCCTGAGCGGAGCATCGTCCACCAGCTCCTGCAGACACGACCTCAACTGCGAGACGCTTCCCGCTTGAAACACTCGCCCCTCACGCGGCGAGACCAATTCGGGCAGAATGCCGCTGTCGCTCACGACACACGGTAGGCCCGATGCCATGGCCTCCAGGACCGCACGACCGTCGTGCTCCTCATGGTCGGGTAGCTTCCGGGCTGGCATTACAAACACGTCGATCTGTCGCAGACACTGATGCAGGTCATTGTTATTTAACGCGCCCGCGTAGATCACATCGCTGGTCGAAGCGACCCTTCGCTCTATTTCCGCGTCATCGAAGTTACCAGCTAACCAAAGCTCAACCCCTACCCCAGCAGGTCGCTCGATTCCCTCAAAAGCAGATAGCAGCTCGGGTAGACCTTTGGTACGTCCGATCTTCCCCACGAAGCCAATTCTGATACGTTCAGAGTTGACAGTTGAACTGTGAGGTGCAAATCGTTTCGTATCGATCGCGAGGTGTGGTTGCACCACAATTTTCGAGTCTGGGGCGCTTAGATCACGGATATACATGTCGCGAGTCATCGAGCTCGCTACTACTATTGCACTTGCCTTGCCAATTCCCCATTTCGCAACTGCCCTCTTTGCTCGTCCTGTGGGCGACCGAGGTTCTCGGAAGGTATTCTTCTTCACTACCAGCACAATGCGAGCAGTCGAGCGCGTCACTGCTAGAAGCGCGGCGGCCTGGAGGAATTGCAATTGCCAGGGGTCGTATTCGATGCAGACGATGTCAGGTCTTGACGAACTTAGAGCTTTCGCGAGTCCGCGCAGCGCGAATTGCGAACCCGTCACGTGCAGCCTGCGCAAAGCAATCACGTTAACTTCGAGGCCCCGATCACCGTTGCCCGGCACGGCCAGCGGGCCATTGGGGTGCGTTGCCGGGCCGATGAGTGTGAGGTGCACCTGCCTGCCCAGGGGCAGGAATGGGTCCATCCGACCGGGCCCATTGTAGGCATGGCTGATGACAACGACTCGGGTGCTACGAGGCGGACATGACTTTAGGCTCACTTGGTCAGATCCCCCGCGCTTCAGCTGCACCGCGAGCGGTAACGTCTCGGAAGATGTCCATGTAATTAGCCGCGACTGCCGGTGGCGCCATCCGTGCCAAATGCCCGCGTGCATGGTCCAATTCATTTGGGGACACATCCGCTTCCAGGGCATCCAAGATTGACTGTGCCGCAGCATCCGCATCATGATGATTTCGAACAAGGAACGGATAGTCGGAACCGAGAAAGTTCGTGTGCTCCGCGATTGCGGAAGCGACAATGCGGCAACCTGCTTGCACGGCCTCCATGAGCACATTGGGCATACCTTCGTGATTACTTAAACTCACGACAGTAGTTGATTTCGCCATCCACTCGCCCGGATTAGGTCTAAACCCCAGGAAAGAAACATTTTTAGCGACTTGAGCCCCCTCTACTATGGCCTCCATTTCTGCGCGCAACGCACCGTCGCCACATATCCATATTGTCACGTCAGGTTGCGCCTGCACTACGCGCAAAAGGGCTTCAATCATCGTCAATACATTTTTTTGCGCCTCTAGCCTGCCCACATAAAGAACGCTTCGCGGCACGCGATCCGAACTACGCGCCAGTGGAGGCGCGGCGATGTTGTCGACGAGATGAACGGACCCAAGCGCATTCTTTTCTCTCCACCAGTCGACACCCCCTTGAGAATTGGCGGCGATCGCGTCCGCCCTTCGACCCAAGAAATCACGTACACGAAAGATCAAGTTATTGGGATGGCTCGAATTACGCTGCGTCAGCACCCATTTCAAGCGCGGGTGCCCCAGCCGCACGAAATATGAATACACGTCGCATACGCGGACCCAAGACATAATGATGTCAGCATGCGATGCTGATACCAACCGACCAACAGCCAAAATAGCGCGGACGTCAAAATTTGAGCGGACATCGACGAACTCGTTCCGCAAGCCTTCGGTTTTCAAGAGGTGGTCCTGGGCCCCCTTCCGGAAGCGAATCAAAGTCACAGCTACGTCGTCGCGCCGCTGAAGCTCGTTGAGCAAGAGGATGCACTGTTTCTGCGCACCGCCATAGTCGAAATCAGGGATGAAGACGCAAACACTGATTTTGGTTCGCGTGCTTTGTCCACTATTCTGCATCGGGCGTCCTATGAGGTCCCTGGGCCGGAGCGTGACCGAACCGCACGACCTCTCCCCTCGCAGTCGAATTCGCCTGGGCGCTTCTTTCGACACGCGTCCTCAGACCAAACCTGCGTCGATAGGTTGTTGTCACTTCATCCCCCCGGACCAAACAAATTGTCGCTGTCGCAGCAGGATAACGGCTAACCGGTCAATCCGTCGATGTCGCAACGACCGACCACAGACGACGAACCTGGATGGCAGACAACACCACCCCGACACCGCATCCATGGAACACCGCTCCACGTGCACGTCACACCACTGGGCGGTTACCGCTCTTCGCCGGATCTGGCACATCGAGCGTGCGCTACGAATTCACGACCACAGATCCTCGGCCGCGGGTGCCGTAGACTTCGCCAGAGTTGACTACTGATAGGCCCGGGGGTTGTGCTTTGCGATATCTTTCCGTTCTGCTTCTTACTCTCATGTCGGTTCTCATTGGCTGTCAACAGAATCCGCCAGATTACACATCAAAGTACACGGCCCCTCCCTCGGTCGAAACCAAGCCCGGCGTCCCCATGGCGATTATCGGTGACTCGTACACGGGCGGCTCCCCGATGGGAGGCAAGGGCCCTCGAAGTTGGCCCTCGCTTGTGACATCGCAGCTTAGGGAGCAGGGCACCCCGATCGATCCCGACGTCGCCGTCGAGAGTGGCGCAGGATACGCCGCGCTTGGGAATCAGCGGGCTCGGGTATTCGCCGACTTGATACCGTCGGTTGTTAGGCCGAAGGACAAGCTCGTGGTGTTCTTCGGCTCTCGCAATGATACGAATGTGGCTGCGCCAGAATTGATTTCTGCTGTAAGGCGAACCTTCAGCGATGCGCGCGCCGCGGCGCCGGGCGCAGGACTGTTCGTGGTCGGCCCGCCGTGGGTCGATGCCAACCCATCCCCTGGGGTCCTACAAGCCCGAGACATCGTGAGGGCCGAAGCCCAGGCCGCTGGTGCAGTCTTCATCGATCCCATCGCGGATGGGTGGTTTGTCGGGAGACCCGACTTGATCGGCAAAGACGGCGTCCATCCAACTGACGCCGGGCACCAGTACATCGCGGAGAAGCTAGCGCCGCTGCTAGCTCAGCAGGTTCAGGCGGTCCCCGCACCGTAAGCCAGCCGCTGTCGACTGCTGGAAGTCGCGTCGGAGCAATTAGAACCCAAAAGTCTTAGACGTACCCAACGCGCAAACTAGCCGCGATGCCAACAACAACGGCTCAGAGGAGATGGAACATGGCAGAGCACGTTCGACGGAGCCTCGCGGGTTTTACCGGCGCCGGGTATAGCCGTGGAAGATCTGTCGTCTGGCAAGTTTGTTGGCTGTTGGTTTCCGGTTCGATAATCATGCGATGGTGGTGCCCTGGTCGGGTGAGGATCATGATTCTCCGCCTCTTTGGCGCGACGATCGGAGAAGGCGTAGTCCTACGCCACAATGTGCGTATTCATTGGCCATGGAAGTTGTCGATCGGAAATAACAGCTGGATAGGCGAGAACGCCTGGATTCTCAATCTGGAACCCGTCACCATCGGTTCGGACGTGTGTATTTCTCAGGGCGTTCTGTTGTGCACCGGCAGTCACAGTCGGAGATCGCCCACCTTTGAGTTCGACAATGGGCCAATTGTCATCGAAGACGGAGCTTGGGTCGCTGCCCGCGCCACCATACTTCGAGGTTCCTTAATCAGACGTGACGCAGTAGTCGGAGCTACGGCGCTCGTAACTGGCGGCGAGGTTGAGGCCGGTTCGGTGTACCTAGCTCCCGCAGCCGGACGATATAGAGCCCGGTAGCGTTCGAACATCGACCTCTAAATCCCCCCTCGCCGGAGCTTGATCGAGAGGCAGCATCTATCGCCGTCCGACACCTCGGTATTCCCAACCTGCGCCACGCCACTTGGCTTGGTCCAGACAGTTCCGACCGTCGATTATTCTTCGCTGGCGGACTATCGAGTCGAGGTACGCTGGCTCAAGTCGTCGAAACTCCTCCCATTCAGTGAGCACCAGAGTGATGTCCGCCCCGTCGCAGGCCTCTCGAACATCTGCGGCATATCCCAAGGTCGGGAAGAGTGTTCGAGAATTCTCAATCGCCTTTGGGTCGTAAACGGTGACCGAGGCGCCCTGAAGCTGAATCTGGCCGGCAATGTTGAGCGCAGGTGAGTCTCGTATGTCGTCGGAATCTGGTTTGAAGGCCGCACCCAAAACCGCCACTCGCGCGCCGATAAGAGATCCGCCCGCAACCTCTCTGGTCATCTCCATCATCCTGGTGCGGCGCCTCATGTTGATGCTGTCGACCTCACGGAGGAACGTAAGGGCCTGATTGGCGCCCAACTCACCCGCACGGGCCATGAATGCGCGGATGTCTTTAGGAAGACATCCGCCGCCAAATCCGATTCCGGCGTTGAGAAACCGCCTACCGATACGAGCGTCGTAGCCGATGGCGTCGGCGAGTTCGGATACGTCTGCACCCGCCGCTTCGCAGACCTCCGCCATGGCGTTGATGAACGATATCTTCGTGGCCAAGAAGGCATTTGCGGCCGTCTTCACCAGCTCCGCCGTTTCTCGATCAGTGACGAGAAAGGGAACCCCTTCGGCGAGGATGTCGGCATAAACCTCCCGAGCCGCTTCTTCGGCTCGGCCAGGCGTCATCACATCAACTCCGAGGACTATTCGGTCTGGATGAAGGGTGTCCTTCACCGCGAAGCCCTCTCGTAGGAATTCTGGATTCCAGGCGACTTCCACCGCGTCGCCGAGACTGGACAGTTCGCGAGCCATCGCGCCCAACCTGGCCGCTGTACCAACTGGAACGGTCGACTTTCCGAAGATCACAGAAGGTCGTGTGAGCAGTGGGGCCAACGTGGCCACTACCGAGTCAACGAAATTGACATCCGCCGCGAACTCGCCGCGCCGCTGAGGCGTTGCGACCCCGATGAAGTGGATGTCAGCGAACTCTGCAGCCTCTGCGTACGACGACGTAAAATTCAATCGACCGGCATCGATATTCGCCTGCAGCACTTCATCCAGGCCCGGTTCGAAGAATGGCGCCTCACCGGCGGCTAGTTTTGCGAGCTTGCTTTCGTCAACGTCCACACCAATCACTTCGTGGCCCAACTCGGCCATGCACGCGGCGTGCGTAGCACCCAAGTAGCCAGTGCCAAAAACAGCTATTCGGCTGCCCATTGCTTCCCCCTGCGACCATGATGCACCCACTTGCGGCGCGTCCCACCCCGAACCAACGACCACAATCTCACCACACCTCGCGCCTTCACGCCCTCGCGGCGCCTCACCGGTGGTCGCGTTCTTTCCGAAGCGTCGGACAGGACGTCCGCTCGCCTGCTTCACACCTAGCGCAGGTTCAGATCTATCGGCGTGCCGGGTGATTCGACACTTCCTCGGACCACAAGGACCACGGGAACTTGGCTGAACCGCTCGGCGCGAGCGCCGCTGACTCGAAAGGCGACCGCGACCTCGGCCTCCGATTGAGCCTTCAACGACTGCGCCGCCGGTATGCCTGGATAGGCAACTTCCCCTGCCAACTGGTTGGCGACACATTCCCGCCCATTCACGAACAGTTGTTGAAACATCGGAGCAAAGAGTTTTGGCGTTGAAGTGCCATTCCGTAGGTGGAGCGTTACAACCACCCACGGCCCCTCTGCGTACGGGCCAACTTCATCGCGGGATGAAGCAGTCAACACCGACATCGTTAGTCCGGCGTCGGTGACGACAGACTGCTGCGACACCGGAGGGCTCGCTGGCAAGTCCCAACCATTCGAGATTGGGTTGGTAAGCAGTGGTAACGATAGGTACCCAACGACAAGCACCGCGGCGGCGATAGCACATGTCTTCACCGAAAGTCGCACCGACAGAGCCTAACTACTGCCAAGTCATGTAGCATTCGTCGCCGACGCCCACCTCACTCAAGCTCCCGAATACGATGTGATCGCGGCCGTCTCTGCGCCCCTAACCGGACCCATATGCCAAACGTGCGGTCGTGAGCGGTCGTGAGTCGAATATGAGGAGTAGAGCTGCACGTCCTGTTCGTTTGCACTGGAAACATATGCCGATCACCCACGGCGGAGCGCCTCGCCGCGGCGTCCGGAGCTCAGCGAGGGTTGGCACAGTTTGAGACGTCGAGCGCTGGCACCCGCGCCGTGATCGGACGTCCCATCCATCCTGACGCTGCACAAGTACTCCATAAATTGGGCGGAAGTCATTCCGACTTTGCCGCGCGACAGCTCAACCTAAAGATTGCCTCAGCGGCAGACCTCATTCTGACCATGACGCGGGAGCACCGAGATGCCGTACTGGCGCTAGCGCCCCAGCGACTTCACCGGACCTTCGTACTCACGGAGGCTGCTCGATTGATCTCCGACCACGGCGTACGAACCGTCGCCGACCTCGCTGCGAAAAGATCTACGGTGAACGCGGACGACAGCCTCGACATCCCCGACCCCATCGGTCAATCACCGGCAGTCTTTGCTGAGATCGGAACCCAGATCGCTCACCTGCTAAACCCTATTCTCGACGTTTGCCGAGACTGAATGATCAGCGTGGTTAATTCGTTGACCAGCGCGTTTGGAACACGATCGGGGCCGGCGACGTTCTGAGAACACCAGGGTTATCCCCGATACACGAAGCGTTGCCTTGGGCTAATGTTCTTTCATCGGCCAGGGGGAGCTTGCGCCGATCGATATCGGGGGAAATGATGATCAATGGTCTACTGACACTGCCGGGCAACGCGTGGGGGGCTTTGATTCATGCACCTCACCAACCACGGCCAGTGCCGGAGAGCACCGACGGCGCCTGTGTCACATGCGACTTTCCGTTTGCCAACCTGTCGCACGTCTGCCTCGGCGGCGGCGAACAGATTGCCAGCTGACCTCAGTTCCCTGGCATTTCCATAATCGGCCGCGGACAGTTCGCGCCGGGCACGTCGAGATGCCACACACCCACGGATGCAGCGTCCATCCGCTCGCATTCGCAATAGCGTTGCCGACGCCATGCGAACTTGGCGATGCACCGAAGATGTTCGTCGTACTTCGTGCCTGCCTGATTAGTGAGCGCGCCTCGCGCTATGCGATGGCTGGGCGTTCAACTGCTGTTCATCACCGCAATCCTCGCTAGCCACCTGATCTCGCTAGCCTCGCCGTGGGACCCCCCCGGCTCCCCAGAAGGCCCGGACTCCGTCACCGATCCCCCTCAGTGGCGGATCCGTGGTCTTCACACCACCATGCGGTTCTCGAGCTACTTGCCGACCTTGCTCGCGCGAATTCTGCCCGGCATGGGGGTGTACACCTGCAGTAGCTGTGATGTCCAGGGAGGTTGGTCAGTCTGGTGACTGGTGGGCGGCCTCCGATGGCGGAGTGGGCTCGGTGGTGATTGTAGAAGTGCAGCCAGCCCGGTAGCGCGGTGTTGCGTTGGTCGGTGGAT
>NZ_JACKVK010000008.1:0-670295 GCF_025823185.1 Mycobacterium yunnanensis | reverse complement strand
GGCCTCGCGCCAGGCGTAGGACACGTAGGCCGACCCGTTGTCGGACAAGACCCGTTCGACGGTGACGCCACGCTCAGCGAACCACGCCACCGCGCGGCGCAGGACACCGATCGCGGTGACGGCTTTCTCGTCGGACTGAATCTCGGCGTAGGCCACCCGGGAATGATCNTCAATGACTGTGTGCNGGAACGNAATTCCGATCCGGGGCCGCCAATCCCCCGCGCGTTCGCCGGTCCGATGCGCGGTCCGCTGTCTGTTGCGTCTGCCGTGCTCGCGACTCAAGAACCGATGTCCGCCGCCGTCGGGGATGTTGGCGAACTTGGTGACGTCGACGTGGATCAGCGAGCCGGGATGGTCGTGTTCGTAGCGGCGCAGGGGTTCCCCGGTGACCCGGTCAATGTAGGACAGCCGGTTGATNCGGCACCGGGTCAGCACCGCGTGCACCGTGGAAGCCGGCACGCCAAGGCGCCCGGCGATCTGCACCGGACCCAACCGCTTGCGCCACCGCACGTCAACGATTCGTCGCATCACCTGCTGGCTGGTCTTGTTCGGACTGTGGCGCGGCCGAGAACTGCGGTCGACCATCCCCACAGCGCCTTCGGCACGGAAGCGGTCCGCCCATTTCTTGGCGGTTCGTGGGGAGACCATGAACATCTTGGCCGCTGCGGCGTAGGTCCAGCCTGGCGCGGCCGAGAACTGCGGTCGACCATCCCCACAGCGCCTTCGGCACGGAAGCGGTCCGCCCATTTCTTGGCGGTTCGTGGGGAGACCATGAACATCTTGGCCGCTGCGGCGTAGGTCCAGCCNNNCTCGACGACGAACTNAGCGAGCCTCAAACGTGCACGAGGGGTCAAAGCAGCGTTAGCGTGGGACACGAAGGCCTCCTGGTTGATGAAGCGGTTCCTAGACAGCTCCACTTCACAACCGGAGGCCGCGTGGGACACGAAGGCCTCCTGGTTGATGAAGCGGTTCCTAGACAGCTCCACTTCACAACCGGAGGCCTTCTCTGTCACACAGGCTCACCGATACGAATCGGGACAACCTCCCTGGACATCACAAGTAGCGCGGGGAACTTCGGCTGGATGCGGATAGTTGACGGTCGAGGAACGCTACAAAGTTTCTTCATTCGACCCACGCTTGGCTTTTCCAGCAACTCTTGGCATAGTTGTCGGGGGGGCTGACGCAACGGAGTACATATGAAGCGATCGACCTCCCTCCGCACCGCCGGTCTTGGTGCAGCGCTACTCGGCTTGACCACCGTACTGAGATTGGCGCGCTGCTATGGCGACGTCGCGGCGAGCCTAGATGAACGTCGATCAGAGGACGATCTCGACGCTGCAATGGGCGGTCGAGCTGGCGTGAGTCGCTTGCCAGTACCGAAGCAGCAACGCTCGGGTGCAGCTGCGTAGAACGGCGACTTCGAATGCCGACCGTTTCGGCGCAAGCGGCGGCCAAGGTTTTTGAGCGCATTGCCCCGCATAATCGACAGACTTGTCAGAGACCCCTAACCCCAGCAGCACGTCTGCCTGGGCAGCGGCGACCGAGTCGCCAGCTGAGCTCAGCTCACCGGCACGTCCAAGATCGGCCGCGGGTCCTTCGCGCCCGGCCCGTCGAAGTGCCACCACTCCCCCACATATGGGGACAAGCCGCCGGCCTGCATCGCCGCACGCAATAGCGCCCGGTTGGCCTGCTGCCCGGCAGTGAGCCCGTCGGCGGCATAGGCCAGGCTCTTCGGCGTGAAATCGTCGAACCCCGTACCCATGTCGAGAAGCCACCCGTAGTGCCCGTCGGCGACGGTCACGTCGACCGACCGTCCCGCCTCGTGGCTGCGCGCATAATCGCTCGGCCGCGCCACCCAATTCGGGTTCGGCACCTTCTGGAACATCCGAACCTGTACGTCGTGCGGACGGTAGCAATCCCAGAACACCGACCGCATGCCTTGCGCCCGAAGCTGATTCGCCGCCGTCGCCAATCCGTCGGCCAACGACTCGTGCACCAGGCACCGCGCGTCAGCCGGGTAGAGCGCCACGCCGGTGAAGTTGTCGGCCGTCGCGTACCGCAGATCCACCATCGCGTCCGGCACCACCGTACGCACGTCGACCAGACCCGCCGCCTGCGCCAGCGCCGACACCGGCGGCGGATCGGCCCCCGCCGACCCCACGTTGATCATGGCGGCGCACATTACGCCGAACACGGCGGCAATCCATCTTCTGGGCGGGGTCACGGTACGAGTCTGCAGTGCCAGCGCGCCGAGACGCAGGGATACTTGTCTCGACACCGCGTCACTGCACGTGCGGCATGACGCCATTCGAGGAGGAAGCCTGACCACCGCACGTCGCGTCGCCGCCACTTGGCTAGGCGTCGGCCTCCTCCTCGCCGCCGCGGCAGCCCTCGCCGTGAGTTTCACGCCCATCCCCAGCCACCCGGTGCTATACCTGGTCATCGCCGCTCCGTACCTGATGCTCGCCGCACCCGTCGCCCTTCTGGTGCTGGCCTGGGTGCGGCGGTGGGTCCTCGCCGCCGTCGCCGCGCTGCTCACCGCCACGCTGGTCGCCCTTCAGGTGCCGTGGTTCCTCGCCGCCACCCCCGAGCGAGGATCGGTCGCCGTCCGGACGATGACGGTCAACATGCTCTACGGCCTGGCCGAGCCGGAAGCCGTCGCCGAGTCCGCCGCCCGCGACGCGGACGTCCTGATGGTGCAAGAGCTGACCCCGGAGGCGGCCCGCGGCCTGGCCGACGCGGGCATCCGCGACACCTTCCCGTACCAGGCCCTCGACGCGCGACCGGTGGCGGCGGGCGTGGGCATCTACAGCCGGCACCCCATCACGATCTCCACCCTTATCCCGGGCTACCGACTCGCCATGGTCAGCGCGAAGATCCGGGTCCCCGGCGTCGACCGCGACGTCTCGTTGCTCACCGTCCACCTCGACGCCCCCTGGCCGCGGCCCATCAGCGGCTGGCAGAGCGACATCGCGAAGTTCCCGGACGCGCTCAGCCGAGTAGCAACCGAGGCCGGCGACGGAGCAGTCATCGTCGGCGGTGACTTCAACTCCACGATCGACATGCGTCCGTATCGTCAGTTGCTCACCAACGGCTACCAGGACGCCACCGCGCAGTCGGGCTCGGGCCGCAACTTCACCTACCCCGCCGACAAGCCGTACCCGCCGGTGCTCGGCATCGACCATGTCCTGACGCGCAACGCCACCGGTGTCTCCACCGCGACCGAGAAGCTGCCGGGCACCGACCACCGGGCGCTGCTCGTCACGGTCATGGTGCCGGCTGGCTGACCAGACGGACTAGAGGAAGCCCAGGTCGGTGCGCCCGGCGCCCACAGACGGCTCGGGGTCGGCACCTACGGTGTGCACCAGCAGCGTGTGGTAGACGTCGCGAAAGTCGCTGGTGGTCTTCAGGTCTCCGTCGTCCAGGTAGGTCAGGCTGGGCTCGTCACCGTAGAAGCCGCCCTTGACCGGTGCACCGGCGACGAAGACCGGGCCCGCCGTGCCGTGGTCGGTGCCCTGCGAGGCGTTGGCAGCCACCCGCCTGCCGAACTCCGAGTAGGCCATCACCACCACGTCCTTGCCGTGCGGGTCGCCGGCCATGTCGGCCAGGAACGGCGTCAGCGCTTCGTCGAGGGTCTGCAGTTGTCGCTGCTGGGTGCCGCGCTCGTCGGCATGGGTGTCGAATCCGCCGAGCTGCACCATGTAGACCCGCGTGGGGACGACCGCCTTGACGCACTGGGCGACCACGGTCAGCTGCTCGGCCAACGAATTGCCACGGATCGCCGCGTTCTTGGCCTTCCCCGACTCGAAGCCGCCGAACGTCTTGTCGGCGGTCTGCGTGGCGCGGTAGGCCGTCCGCACCATCGACATCGCAGGGGTGTCGTGGGGGTCGTCGACGCCCAGCGCCGCCATGGTCGCGTCGAACTGCGCGGGCGCCAGCCCCGACGGCGACAGCGCTGCCGCGGTGGCCTTGGCCCCGACCGCCAGCGGCGGCAGCACTCCGCCGATGTTGACCGCACGCAACGGGTCGTCACCGGTGGCGTCCAACCACCGTCCGATCCAGCCGGTCGACACCGGCTCGGCCGGGGAGGCGGTCTGCCAGATGTCCATCGACCGGAAGTGGCTGTGGTCGGGCTTGGGGTAGCTCACCCCGCGCACGATCGCCAGCGTGCCGTCACCCCACGCCGTGGCCATGCCCTTCATGGCCGGGTTGAGCCCCAGCTGGTCGTCGAGGTGCAGCACCTCCTCCGGGGCGTAGGCCAGCTCGGGGCGCTTGTCGTGATAGGCGTTGTCCGCGTAGGGAATCAGGGTGTTGAGGCCGTCGTTGCCGCCGTACATCGTGACCAGGACGAGGATGCCGGTGCCATCGGCGAGCGGACGATCGTGGGCCGCCCTCTGCAGTTCGGGCCATCCGATGGCAGCGGCGCCGGACAACAGGCCGGCGGTGCCGATGCTGGCGATGAGGAATCTGCGGCGGGTGAGTTCAGGCATCTCGGTCTCGTCAGGAGGTCAGGTATTCGGGGGTGTTGACCGCGGCGGCAAGCAACTGCGGCGGGTTCTTCGTCATCGGTGCGAGTGCCTTGGCGGACTGGTCGGTCCACGATCCGACGCCGATCAGGTAGCCCGTCGCGTCGAGGCGGTCACCGGGTGCGGCCTCTTCGATGGTGGACAGGTTCCCGGACTTCGCCAAGTCGGCCGCGGTGCGCAGCCGCACACCAGCAGTCGCCGTCGACAGCCACGGTTGGCCGTGGGGCCAGCCGCCGACGTCGGGCGGGTAGAACGGCCGCTGACCCAAGCTTCTCAACGCCGTGGCGACGGTCTTGGCGTGCGCACCGGAGTCGACGGGTACCTTCAGCGTCCGCACCACCCCGACGAGCCACTCGACGGGAGTGTTCACGACGGTGTTGGTGCTGCCGAGGAATTGGGGGTCGGTGAGGATCGTCTTGGTCACCGCCGTCAGGTCGCGGCCGGGACCGTAGGCGGCGACCGCACGATCCAGCGCGGCCGGTGACGGTCCCGCGTCGGCGGCCAGCTGCTGCCACAGGCGACCGACGACGTACTTCGGCGAATTGGGTTGCGCCAGTACGATGTCGCAGTAGTCGGCGGCGCCCAGGTCACCCTTCACACCCAGCAGCGTCTTCTCTGCAGCGTCGTGACGATTGGCGACCAGTTGCGTCGTGCCGTCGTGTCCGATGGTCCAACCGGTCAGCGCCCTCGCGCCCACGCGTACGTCGTCCTCGGTGTATCCGTTGCCGTGCCCCAGGGCGAAGAGCTCCATGAATTCTCGGGAGAGGTTCTCGTTGGCCGCCTTGGCGGTGTTGTCTTGGCCGTCGAGCCAGCGCAGCATCGCCGCATCGGTCAACATCGCGTACGCCAGGGCGCGGAAGTCCCCCCGGTTCAATGTGCGGAGCTTCTGATTCTGCGCGGCCATGAACGCCGCGACCTTTACTTTGGTCGCCGAGGTGGCGAAGTGGTTGTGCCACAACAGGGTCAGCTTCTCGTGCAGCGGTTGCTCCACTGCCACCATGCGGTTCACCCACCACGCCGTCAGACTGGTCGCGTCCTCGGAAAGCTGGTGGTTGTATCGGGCATGGACGTCCTGACTGGCGTTCTTGCCCGGCGGCGTCGGCGGGGACAGCTGTGGCAACGGGGTGGCCAGGGCGCCGGGGTCCTGATCCGGGTCCGACGCCAACGCCGTGTCGAGGTAGGTCGAGAGATCCTGCCCGGTGAGCGCGTCGATCTGCGGACCGCTGGCCCCGAACCCCGCGCGGCGCAGCACGCGGGCCGTGGTGATCCACCGCGGTGACTGCATGCACCCCACTATCGGCACCTTGGCTGACAATTGCCCCCGCGTACCTGGGGAATGCGCTGCCGACCTCCATCGCGGTCCGAATGTCGCAGTGAACCGGCGGTGAAAGCCCGAAACAAGCTGACCAAATTCAAATCTCAACGAACACCTGACACCGCCATCGCCAGCCCTGTGTGCCTCTGCGCGTTGCGGTACTGTCCATCGACAGGCCATAGAGCAGGGTCTGTACCACCGGGGGATTTAAGTTCATGAAATGTCGGGGGGATTTAAGTTCATGAAATGTCGGCTGGAGTCTAGGGGTAGGCCTATGCGCCGCCCGCAATTCTCTGTATGGGGGCCGCATCGCTGCGAAGCCGCAATCCGCAAGGGGCGTCGATGACCAAGCGCGCGCTGATCACCGGAATTACCGGCCAGGACGGCTCGTACCTTGCGGAACTGCTGCTCGGCAAGGGTTATGAAGTCCACGGGCTAATCCGTCGTGCGTCGACGTTCAATACGTCACGAATCGACCACCTCTATGTCGATCCACACTCACCCGACGCCAAGTTGTTCCTCCATTATGGGGACCTCAGCGACGGCGCTAGATTGGTGACGTTGCTCGCTGCCATTGAACCCGACGAGGTCTATAATCTCGCGGCGCAGTCCCATGTGCGAGTCTCCTTCGACGAACCCGAACACACTGCCGACACCACTGGAACTGGCACGATCCGTATGCTCGAGGCCGTGCGGCTCTCGGGCATCGAGACCCGTTTCTATCAGGCATCGTCGTCAGAGATGTACGGGGCAACGCCGCCACCTCAGAACGAGAACACCCCGTTCTATCCGCGCTCTCCCTACGGGGCTGCCAAGCTGTACAGCTACTGGATTACGAGGAACTACCGCGAGGCCTACGGCATCTTCGCGGCCAACGGAATCCTGTTCAACCACGAATCACCGCGGCGCGGCGAGACGTTCGTTACCCGAAAGATCACCCGTGCCGTTGCCGCCATCAAGGCGGGCCAGCAGGACTTTCTCTACATGGGCAATCTCGACGCGGTACGCGACTGGGGGTATGCCGCCGAATACGTTGAAGGCATGTGGCGAATGCTGCAGGCCGACGAACCGGACGACTACGTCCTCGCCACGAACGAGGGATTCACCGTTCGCGAATTCTTGGAGATCGCCTTCGGGCATGTGGGGCTCAGTTGGGAGGACCATGTCCGGTTCGACGAGCGCTACCTGCGCGCCACCGAGGTCGACTCACTCATCGGCGACGCCTCGCGAGCACGCGACAAACTGGGTTGGGTTCCGACTATTCACGGCCGAGAATTGGCGCGCCTTATGGTTGACGCCGATGTCGAGGCTCTCGCGCATTCCGGTAGCCCCTGGATCGACACAGTGCATCTTGAGTCCTGGAGAACCGACGATGTCAGTGTCGGAGCGGCTGAATGACGGTTGCGCACGACTTTTCACCGGGAGAACTTAACCGTGAGGCAACTTTCTATGTTGCCGGCCATCGCGGCCTCGTTGGCTCTGCGATCGTGCGCCGACTCGAATCCGCGGGTTTCGAGAACATCGTCGGTAGGACGTCAGCCGAACTCGACCTGAAGAATCGCGACGCCGTCCTCGGCTTCTTCGCCGAACTCAAGCCAAGATATGTCGTCCTTGCCGCTGCGAAGGTCGGCGGGATCATGGCGAACAGCACCTACCCAGTGGACTTTCTCAGCGACAACATCCGGATTCAGGTCAACGTCCTCGATGCGTCTCGTCAGGTCGACGTCGAACGATTGCTGTTCCTCGGATCCTCTTGCATCTACCCGAAGTTCGCCGAACAGCCGATCCGCGAGGAATCACTGCTCACCGGCCACCTCGAGCCGACCAACGACGCATACGCGATCGCCAAGATCGCTGGAATCCTTCACGTGCAGTCGGTGCGAAGACAGTATGGCTTGCCATGGATCTCGGCGATGCCAACCAACCTCTACGGGCCGAACGACAACTTCTCGCCCGCGGGTTCCCACGTGCTACCCGCACTGATCCGACGCTACGACGAGGCGGTCGCGTCGGGCGCGGCGTCGGTGGTCAACTGGGGCTCGGGTTCACCGCGACGTGAATTCCTGCATGCGGACGACATGGCTGACGCATGTTTGCACCTGCTCGAACACTTCGACGGGCCCGACCAGGTCAACGTCGGCAGCGGAACCGACGTGACGATCCGTGAGATCGCCGAGACTGTTGCGTCCGTCGTCGGTTACACCGGTGAGACCGAGTGGGACACAACGAAGCCCGATGGGACTCCCCAGAAACTCCTCGACGTCTCGAAGCTCGCGCGGGCAGGATGGACCTCGAAGATTCCGTTGTCGGAGGGCCTAGAGCGCACAGTGGCGTGGTACCGAGACCATATCGGCTCGCTGCGTGAGAAGTAACGCGCCGAACGCTTGGTAAACAACGCACGTCAACCCTGCCCGAAGCAAAACCCCCGACACCGCGAGGGTGTCGGGGGCGTGCTCGATGCCGTGAGTTTTACGCCTGGCGGCCTACGCCTCCGCGAAGTTACGCGTGACGGCCGGATCCACCTGGATGCCGGGGCCGGTCGTGGTCGAGACGGTGACCTTCTTCAGGTAACGGCCCTTCGACGACGACGGCTTGGCGCGCATGATCTCGTCGATCGCGGCACCGTAGTTCTCGGCGAGCGACTTCTCGTCGAAGGACGCCTTGCCGATGACGAAGTGCAGGTTGGCCTGCTTGTCGACGCGGAAGTTGATCTTGCCGCCCTTGATGTCCTGCACGGCCTTGGCCACGTCGGGGGTGACGGTGCCGGTCTTCGGGTTGGGCATCAGGCCACGCGGTCCGAGGACGCGGGCGATCTTGCCGACCTTGGCCATCTGGTCGGGCGTCGCGATGGCGGCGTCGAAGTCCAGGAACCCGCCCTGGATGCGCTCGATCAGGTCGTCGCTGCCCACCTCGTCGGCACCGGCGGCCACGGCGGCCTCGGCCTTGTCGCCGACGGCGAACACGATGACGCGCGCGGTCTTGCCCGTGCCGTGCGGCAGGTTGACGGTGCCACGCACCATCTGGTCGGCCTTGCGGGGGTCGACGCCCAGGCGGATCGCGACCTCGACGGTGGCGTCCTGCTTCTTCGACGACGTCTCCTTGGCCAGCTTGGCGGCCTCGAGCGGCGTGTACAGGTTGTCGCGGTCGACCTTCTCGGCGGCTTCGCGGTATGCCTTGCTTGTCTTGCTCATTGGATTCCAATCACGTGCGTTGGGTCGTGGTTAGGTGCGGGCCGAAGCGGGCCCTCCCACGTCTAGCGGGGTACTGCCTAGGAGACCGTGATGCCCATCGAACGGGCGGTGCCTGCGATGATCTTTGCCGCGGCGTCGATGTCGTTGGCGTTGAGGTCTTCCTTCTTCTGCTCCGCGATCTCGCGGATCTGATCCCAGGTCACCTTGGCGACCTTGGTCTTGTGCGGCTCGCCGGAACCCTTCTGCACACCAGCGGCCTTGAGCAGCAGCTTGGCGGCGGGCGGGGTCTTCAGCACGAACGTGAAGCTGCGGTCCTCGTAGACCGTGATCTCCACGGGGATGACGTTGCCACGCTGGGATTCCGTCGCGGCGTTGTACGCCTTGCAGAATTCCATGATGTTGACGCCGTGCTGACCGAGCGCGGGGCCGATGGGCGGGGCGGGGTTGGCCGCACCAGCCTGGACCTGCAGCTTGATCAGCCCAGTGACCTTCTTCTTCTTGGGGGGCATGACGTGTTCTTTCCTGTTCTCGTTGTACTTAGATCTTGGAGACCTGGGTGAAGGCCAACTCGACGGGCGTCTCGCGACCGAAGATCGACACCAGCACCTTGAGCTTCTGCTGCTCGGCGTTGACCTCGCTGATCGAGGCGGGCAACGTCGCGAACGGGCCGTCCATGACGGTGACCGACTCGCCGACCTCGAAGTCGACCAGGATGGTCGGCCGCTCGAGACCACCGGACTCGGCAGCCGCTGCCGTGCTGCCCGAGGTGGACTTGGCGGGCTTCTTCGCCGCGCCAGGCGGGAGCAGGAACTTCACCACGTCGTCGAGCGTCAGTGCCGACGGCTTGGAGGTCGCTCCGACGAAGCCCGTGACACCGGGGGTGTTGCGGACCGCGCTCCACGACTCGTCGGTCAGGTCCATGCGCACCAGGATGTAACCGGGCAGCACCTTGCGGTTGACCTGCTTGCGCTGGCCGTTCTTGATCTCAGTGACCTCTTCGATGGGCACTTCCACCTGGAAGATGTAGTCGCCGACGTCGAGGTTCTGCACGCGCGTCTCGAGGTTGGCCTTCACCTTGTTCTCGTAGCCCGCGTAGGAGTGGATGACGTACCAGTTGCCGGGCTTGGACCGCAGGTCCTTCTTCAGCGCCACGGCGGGGTCGACATCTTCGTCCTCGACCTCTGCCGGCGTCTCCTCGGCGGCGGGAGCTTCTTCGACCTCGTCCACCGCGTCGTCGACGTCGGGGATCTCGGCGACGGCCTCGGCGGTCGACGACTCCAACGACTCCGCCGTCCGGCTCGCGATCACCGTGGTGGGATCGGCGTCCTCGATGCGTGCGTCGGACACAGCCGAAGCCGAAGGCGTGTCGCCCTCGAAGGAAGTCACGTGTCAGTCCTCTCTAGATTCTTTCGCTCGCGTGCGTGGCGGCCTCGTCAGCCGAAGACCAACGTCACGAGTTTGGCCAGGCCCAGATCGACGCCGCCGATCAGCGAGACCATGAACGCCAGGAACACCAGCACCACGGTCGTGTAGCTGATCATCTGCTTGCGGTTGGGCCAGATCACCTTGCGGAGCTCGGCCACGACCTGCTTCAGGAAGTTCACGACGTACAGGAACGGGTTGCGTGACGGGCCCGACTGCTTCTTGTCGGTCTTGGGCTTCTTGACGTCGCCGGACTTGGTGTCGTCCGAGTCCGTCTTCGCCTCGGGCTCGGCGCCGGCGGCGGTCCCGGTGACCGGGCGACGGGTGCGCTTGCCGGTGGGCCGCTGCGGACGGGTCGCCACGGCCGTCTGGCTGCGGGTACCGGTCACGCCGAGCTCTTCGGCAGTCGACTCGACGTCGACGACGTCGGAGTCCGCGTCGTCGACTGGTGAGCCGGCACCGTTGCGATCGTCGCTCACCGCATGCCTTTCGTCGGTTTCCTTGGTGGTCACCTTCCAGTGTCCACGCTTTGGGTCAGTGGAGCAGGGGCGACAGGACTTGAACCTGCAACCTGCGGTTTTGGAGACCGCTGCTCTGCCAGTTGAGCTACGCCCCTTCACAGACGGAACTGTTGGCAGCACCATCCACGTTCCGGGGTCTTACACAATTCACGCGCTCCCCGATCGGTCGATCAGTAACCGACGGACAGCGCGCATGATTGGGCAGAACCCCGAGGACCGAGTGTACAACGGCCCTATTGCGAGTTACTAATCCGCGGTGGCGGTCCGAATGACCTGACCGCTCGCCGCGTCCCACTTCATCGACACCGAATTGTCGCCCTCGTGACCCATCAGCGTGGTGAACGCTTCCATGACGACGGTGCCGTCGAGTTCGGCGCAGACGTTGCGGGTGGTCACGATGTCGGCCCCGAAGCGTTCGTCGACCGACTCGATGTGCATGGTCCCGGTCAGCTCGTCACCGACCCGAATGGGGCGATGGAAAAGGAACTTCTGGTCGACCTGCAGAATCTGCAGCGTCTCCAGTCCGATGTCCACGTGCTGGAAGAAGTGGTTCTGGATCATCACCGCGAAGATGGCCGCGAACGTGGGCGGGGCGATGAGCGCGTCGTGACCGAGTTCCGAGGCGGCGGCCTCGTCGACGGTCGCGGGGTCGTTGGCCTTCACCGCCGAGGCGTACTGCCGCACCTGTTCACGGCCGACGACGAAGGTGTCCGGGTACTTCCAGACCATGCCCCGGATGTCTGTCTTGAGCGCCACGGTTACGCCAACTTCGCCGTAGCGGTCGCCCGCCCGAAGATCTTCTTGCCGCCGGTGGTGGCCGAAAGCGCGATGACGACCGACTTGGCCTCCGGGTCGACCGACTTCACGCGTCCGTTGAAGACGATCTCGGCGCCGACGCCGTCGTTGGGCACGGGGACGACGGCGGTGAACCGCACGTTGTACTCGGTGACCGCGGCCGGGTCACCGATCCAAGAGGTGACGTACCCGCCACCGAGACCCATGGTCAGCATCCCGTGCGCGATCGCGGTGTCGAGGCCGACCTGCTTGGCGATGTCGTCGTCCCAGTGGATCGGGTTCAGGTCACCGGAGACACCGGCGTAGTTGACCAGGTCCATCCGAGTCAGGGGGATGACGCGCTCGGGGAGCTCGTCACCAACCTTGACCGAGCTGAACTCACGTAGCGCCATTGGAAAAGCCCTCTCCACTCTCGTCTGCACGACCAGCCAGGGTCGTGTACGTCTCCAATACGACCTCGTCGTCATCGGTGGTGATCATGGTCTTCAACACGATGATGTCGGTGCCGTGCGCCTGCCGGTAGGAATGTGCGTACACGTCGCAGAAGAGCCGGTCGCCCACCTTCACCGTCTGCAGGAACTTGAACTCCTGGTCGACCTGGACGATCTGCGCGTCGGTGATGCCGACGTTGACGCTCTCGAAGAAGGCGACCTGCGCGGTGTAGCCGAACACCGACATGAACGTCAGGGGCGCCAGCAGCGCCGAATGACCATGCGCGCCTGCGGCACCCTCGTCGTGGTAGACCGCGTCGTCGTTCTTGATCGCGCTGGCGTACTCACGAACCTTCTCACGGCCCACTTCGTAGAAGTCGGGATGACGGTAGTGCTTCCCGACGATCTCTGGAGACAGCGGCACGAATGGGTTCCTTGTCGGTCAACCCCGAGCCAGCGGCCCGGGCGTCGTCCCTAGCGCGATTCCTTGTGCGGACGGTGGGTGCCGCAGTTCGGGCAGAACTTCTTGATCTCGAGGCGGTCGGGATCGTTGCGCCGGTTCTTCTTGGTGATGTAGTTCCGGTGCTTGCACACCTCGCACGCCAAGGTGATCTTGGGCCGTACGTCTGTACTCGAGGCCACGTCAGTCGTCCTTCTTCATTCACTTGCATTGTCGTCTTGTAGCGGTGGGGGGGCTCGATCCCCCGACCTCACGATTATGAGTCGTGCGCTCTAACCAGCTGAGCTACACCGCCATGGGCACCACCCGGGCCCCCTAACGGAATCGAACCGTTGACCTCTTCCTTACCATGGAAGCGCTCTACCGACTGAGCTAAGGGGGCAACCGCCCGCGGCGGTCGGAAATTCCGCGCCGTGGGACTTAGAGAGGGTACAACCCGGGGTCGGGCGTCACCAAACCGCAGCTCCTCGCGGCCAATCCGGCCCGTACTTGCAGGGGACATGCGTCGGGGAAATAGGGTGACCCGATGACCGCCGACCGCCTCTACTTCAGGCAACTGCTGTCCGGCACCGATTTCGCCGCCAACGACGCGATCGCTCAGCAGATGCGCAACTTCGCCTACCTCGTCGGTGACCGCGAGACCGGTGACTGCGTCGTCGTCGACCCTGCCTATGCCGCCAACGACCTGCTCGACACCCTCGAATCCGACGGCATGCACCTCTCCGGAGTGCTCGTCACCCACCACCACCCCGACCACGTCGGCGGGTCGATGATGGGGTTCGAGCTCAAGGGGCTGGCCGAACTGCTGGAACGGGTCAGCGTCCCGGTGCACGTCAACACCCACGAAGCCGAGTGGGTCTCGCGGATCACCGGCATCCCGCGCGGCGACCTGTCCGCCCACGACCACGGCGACACGGTGACGGTGGGGGCGGTCGACATCGAGCTGCTGCACACCCCTGGCCACACCCCGGGCAGCCAGTGCTTCCTGCTCGACGGCCGGCTCGTCGCCGGCGACACCTTGTTCTTGGAGGGGTGCGGGCGCACCGACTTTCCCGGCGGCAACGTCGACGACATGTACCGCAGCCTGCAGGCGCTCTCGCGGCTGCCGGGCGACCCGACGGTCTTCCCGGGACACTGGTACTCCGCCAAGCCGAGCGCCTCACTGTCGGAGGTGCGCGACACCAACTACGTCTACCGGGCCAGCAGCTTGGAGCAATGGCGTACCGCGATGGGGGGCTGACCTCGTGACGACACCACTTACACCGGCCAATTGGTATCCCGATCCGGAGGATCCCAACGTCCTGAGGTACTGGGACGGCTGGGCGTGGACCGAGCACCGGGCGCCGGCACCCGATGCGACGAACGAACTGGCGGCGACGGAGGCCGGCGAGCCAGACGCTGCCCCCGAGGGCGTCCAGGAACAACCCGTCCAGCCCTACGACACCCACCCTCCGGCCGCGGCTCAGCAGACCCTTCTGGACGAGGACGACCCGTGGAACCCGCCGCTGCCGTCGTGGGATTCGCTGTCCACCGAGCCGCTGAAGACCGAGGACCCCGAGACACCGGGTGCTCCCCCGACGTCTGAGATGCCCGAGGCACCTGCCCCCGAGGCGTCGTCGCAACCCGAGGCGACCGCCGTGGAGCCGGCCAACTTCGCCCCTCCGCCGGGACCACCGCCCGGGTACTACCCACCGCCCACCCCGCCCCCCGGCGGCACGTCGAACCGGAAGCTCGTAATCGGCGTCGTCGCCGGGGTCTTGCTGCTGGTCGTGATCGCCGTCGTCGTCGCACTCGTGACGCGGACCGACGAGCCCGCCGCGGCACCAAGCGTGTCGACCTCGTCGTCGTCGGAACCCTCACCTACGCCCCCGCCGTCGGACTCGCCGACCGCCGAAGCCACCCCGACCGAATCACTGACACCGCCGCCACCCGGCGCCGAGGGCAAAGACGGCGACTACACCTTCGCGGTGGCGGGTACCGAAACCGGTGACACCATCACCTCTCCCGCTGGCGACGCGGTGCGGACCGCCGCCGACGGCACGTACTACGTCGTCTACCTCGACGTCACCAACACCGGCGCCGCCCCGCTGACCTTCGTGGCCAATTTTCAGCAACTGAACGCCTCTGGCCAGACCTTCCCGCTCGACGAGGAGGCGACCGCCTTCCTCGGGGGCACCGTCGCCGACATCGTGCCCGGCGAGCAAAAGAAGACCCCGCTCGTCTACGGCGTGCCGGTAGGCACCGAGCCCGGCAGCATCGTGCTGCACGCCGACCCGTCGACCCCCGGCGTGGAGCTCCCACTGCGTTAGGTGCTTGCGCGACAAGGGTTTCACCGCGCACGACCCGCCGATGGATGCTTTAATTGACGCAACTGTCCATACGTGGGAGGGGACCATCTACCAAGTCCGCGGGACAGCGCGGAGCCGTGACAGTGCCCATTGGCCGGGTGTTCGACCAACTGCATCGGCGTAGGTCCCACACCACGACTCGGGCTGCCCCGACATGAACTCGGCCTCGCCACCAGGGGGGGAGGTGGCGAGGCCGATTCATTCGCGAGCCCGGGGGGAGGCTCGTCACTGAATGTAAACGAGGCGTCTTAGTAGACCCCGTGGCGAACCTGAGCGATTCGTGAGAAAAGACGGCCGGGCCGCTCCGCCGAGGCTAGCGCCGCAGCACCCCGGTTTCGTGGTGATCCCGGCCGACGTTGACCTGCCAGGGGTCGACCTCCTCGCCGAAGTACTTCGCCACGCTCTGCATGGCACTCATCATGGCGTGGTCCTGGTTGTCGTAGCGATGCATGCCGTTGCGCCCCATCGGATGAAGCGTGGGATAGCGGCGACGCAGGTAGTCGCGGATGCGACCAACGCTGCGTTCCCGCACCGGGTCGTAGACCGGATACGCACATTGCGATCGAAGCACCATGACCTGCTCGATGCGGGACGCACCAAGGCCCAACGCCCTGATGTCGGCCTCGACGATCTCGCTCAGCGAGCTCTCGTCGGCGGCCATGAGGTCACCGTCTGGCCTGACGAAGTATTCGAATCCCAGAAAGGTCCCGCCCCAGCCCGCCGGGTGCAGGTCCTCCGACCACCGGCCGTAGTTTTGGATGCGACCGCACGAGAATTCGCCGCCCGGGGTGTACACCCAGTTGAACGGGATCTCGTGATGGTCGCTCAACGCGACGGCCACGGTGATGAGGCCCCGGTGGCGCAGCGTGGACGCAGCCACGTGAACCTTTCGAGGTGCCTCCGGCAGCGCCTTGACGAGGGACTGCAGCGGCATGCTGGAGAACACCGCGTCACCCTTGATCACCTCACCACCGTGCAGCTCGACGTACCACGTCCCGCCGTGCTCCCAGAGCCGCACCACCCGGGTGTTGAGCGTTGGCGTCACCCCCGCGTCGACCAGCGCGGCGCCGGCGGCGTCCCACAACTGTCCGGGACCGCGCCGCGGGTACCGGAAGACGTCCTCGCTGGGGTGCCTTCGTGTGCGCCGCACCGCCCAGTCGATGGGCTTGATGCGCTGATTCGCCCAGTCGCTGGCCAGTTCCGCGGGATCGGCGAGCCAGGTCTTGCGGACGTAGCCGTCGAAGAACGTGGTGTACCAGTATCGACCAAACTCGTGTACCCCCCACTCCTCAAAGTTGGCCGGCTGCCCGCCGGGCGAGGTGCTGCGGAGCATCCGCCAGAGGGCGAAACTGCTGAGCCCACGCAACCCACGGCCGATTCCGAGCTTGGTCACGATGTCGCGCCCGACCAGTGGATACTCGACGTACTCCCCGTCGACCAGCATCGCCGAGCTCCGCGGTACCGACAGCCACTGGTCCGGCGGAAGCAACGCGTTCCAAAGGTCCATCACCTCTTCAGATTTGGTGAAGAACCGGTGACCTCCGGGGTCGATGCACCAGTCACCGCTGCGCGGCGTGCGGGCCAGGCCACCGACGTGGCCCGTCGCCTCGAGCAGCCGCGGCGTCACTCCCCGCTGCGCCAACCGCAGGGCTGCGGTCAGCCCGGCGGGGCCGGCTCCGATGACGATCGGGCTACGCCTGGACTCCACAGGGGTCACTTCCCATGGAGCTGCGGCGTTCGTCGGTAATCGGCCACCAACTCGTCGAGTTGCTGGTCCTGCAAGTCGATCAGCGGGGTCGCCAGGAAGCGCAGTTGGGCGTATTGACACTGCATAGGCAGGAAGCCGCTGAGCAGTGGCTCCGGTGAGGTCCTGATGACCAAGTCGACCTCGCCGATGTCGAACGCGTCGTTGACGTCGCACCCCAGGCTCTTGGCCTTGACGAACGCGTTGCGCAGTTCGTCGCGGGCGTCGTACGCGGCCAGCATGTTGATCGTGAAATCCTGGCCATTGAAGGCGTTTTCGGCGTCAAGCGCAGCGGTGAGATAGTTCTCGGGAAGCAACGCCCGATCGCCGTGCAGCCGCACGGCGCACACTGCGGGATCAAACCGGGCGGGGATCAACGTCGTGAAGAATTGCACGGACGCCGCGTAGACGGCCTCCAACTCCTCGTCGCGTCGCGCCAAATTCGCCCGGCTCAGGTTGTAGACCGTCACGGTCCGCACTCCAAGCCGCTGCAGCGCGAGCAGGACGTCGGCCACCCTGTTCGCCCCCATGAGGTAGGTCTCCCCGAGCCCGACCCCGTTGGACGTCGACCACCGCCGCAGCCCATCCGGGATCAAGCCCACGTGAGGTGGTGGGTCGTACACCGTGAACCTCCCCCCGTGACGTCCGCCATGTGACGGACCATGATCAAAGACATTGACGCTCAACAACACTGGCGAGCGACGATCAGTCCTCCACGCTACGCAACACCGCCAAGACGGTCAGCACCAAGACCTTGAAGTCCAACCGCAGGGACCAGTTCTCGATGTAGTAGTTGTCGAACTCGGCACGATCGGCAATGGAAGTCTGCCCGCGGAGGCCGTGCACCTGAGCCCACCCGGTGATGCCGGCCTTGACCCGGTGTCGATCACCGTAGCGCCGGACCTGCATCTCGAACAGCTCGACGAACGCCGGTCGCTCCGGACGCGGTCCCACCAGACTCATGTCCCCCTTGAGCACGTTGAGCAGCTGCGGCAATTCGTCCAACGACGTCTTGCGCATGATCTTGCCGATCTTGGTGCGGCGGTCGACGCCCTCCACCCCACCCGGGGCATCCCCGGCCTTGGGCGCGAAGCCCTCCTCCGACGGAAGCAACGGGCGCATGCTGCGGAACTTCAGGCAGTCGAACACCTTGGCGTCACGCCCAACTCGCTCCTGACGGTAGAACACCGGGCCGGGCGAGGTGACCTTCACCAGGAAGGCAAGGCCAAGGAACAGCGGCGAGATGAGTAGCAGGCCGATGGCGGCCGCCGTGCGGTCGAACCCGTGCTTGAGCGCGAATTGCCAACCCTTGGGGTCCACCCGGGTAAGCGCCAACAACGGTATGCCACCGAGGTGTTCGACCCGGGTACCCACCCCGACGGCGTCGAACATCCGCGGCACGACGAACACGCGGATACCCAGGTTCTGGGCCGCCTGTGCCGCGCGCGCCAGCTCCTCGTCCGACAGCGACGACGGAGCCACGATGAGGTCTTCGGCCCTGACGGCGCGCGCCGCGCTTTCGAGGTCGTCGGTCGTGCCCAGATACGGCAGGTCGAGCATCTCGGCCTCGGGCGGTTTCGCGGCGTCGAGTAGACCGACGGGGTTGAGTCCGTATTCGGGTACCTGCCGCATCCGCGCTACCAGCTGAGATGCAATCGGACCCGATCCGACGATGAGCGCCGGGGCACCGACTCGATGCTTCTTGCGTAGATATCGGTAGACGAGCGACCTGACGAGCCTCACCGTCGGTAGGAAGATTGCGGCGCTTACCCACAGCCGTACGACGAGATCGCTTGGGCGGACGTAGTTCTGGAGGATCTCACCCGGCGGAAGTGCGGGCACCGCCACCATCAGCAGCGTCAACGTGCCCAGCGCCGCCACTGCGACGGCGGTCTCGACCGGTTCGAAGTCGTCGAGGAACTTGAAGTCAAGCTTGCGCGTGTACAGGGAGCGGGTGCTCAGGACCACGACGACGAACGGCACGAAGGCCCAGGAGTAGACCAAGACGTTGCGATGATCCTCGGTGCTGGGCAACAACGCGTGCGACGCAGCAACCGACCCGGCGGCGGCAAACACGTCGAGGATGAGGGTGATCGAGATGTGCCAGCGGTCCGAGCGAAACCGATCCATCCAATGCGGGTTGTTCATGGGGGCGCGAGCAACGGGAATCTTTGGGCTCGAGGCCGTCGGCGACACCATGGCCCGCGCCCCGGACACGTGCGTCATCGCGTTCACGTCTAATTCACCCCGATCCCCCCGCTAACAATCGCCGGACCGACTCTAGTGGCGATTGACGCAGACGTAGGTATTTATCCCACAATTTGAGCGCGTTTGCCGCCCACCGCCGGGGAACCCCCTTCTAATGGCCCGGTCCGAAGGCCCTCTCCGCGGCGAGGCTGGCGAAGTCGCCCAGGATCTGGACGTGCCCGGTGGTCCACAGCCGGGGCTCCTTGTCGAAGACGCACAGCGTGCCGATGGCGTTCTGCTCATCGTCGACCAGAGGGATACCCAGGTAGGCCACCACGGTGCCGTCGAGCACGGCTGGGTGATTCTTGAAGACGGGGTGAATTCGAGCGTCCTCGATGATCAACGGGGTGCCCTTCGCCAAGGCGTATTGGCACACCGACCGGTCGAGCGGCGTCTGCCTTTGCTCGGGGGACAAATCCCCCATTCCCACCGTGCTCTTGAAGAATTGCCGGTCGACGTCCACCAGCGAAACCGCCGAACTCGGTGCGTCCAACGCAGCCGCGGCCGCCCGGGTAATGCGGTCGAACGCTTCGTCCGGCGGAGTGTCCAACAAACCGGTGGCATACAAGGCCCTCAGCCTCGACGGGTCGTTTACGGTCTCCGAAGTGTCCGGCATGGCGGACACAGCAAACACTCCGGACGCGGCGAGATGCGTCATCAACTCGATGAACCCGGGGCCGCCTGCCGCCCGCTGTTCGTTGACCATCCGCGACGCGACGGAGCGCGCCACGTACGTGCGGACGTCCTCACCGACGACGCGCGCACACTCCTCGAGCTCGCGGTTGAGCCAATCGTCGAATCCCGTCAGCGAGCTCGTCACCAGCTCACGGTATCTGAGCGCGGGGGTTCTGTGTCGGCCGACGACGAAGGTCGTAATTGCGACGAAGGGATGCCGGGGTCGCAAACCCGTCGTTGACTTGCAAAAGATTTCCGACGAGTCACCGTAAGATCCGCTTCTATGTCACGGGGCGCGGCACCGCCGCTCAAGGTGCCACGCCAGGCGTCCAGACGGCGGAGCGCACGGCTCGCGGCCGGAGTAGCCGTCGGCGCAGTCGTCGGAGCAGCCGTCGGCGGTCTGTGCTTCTCGGCATTGGGCACCGAGTCCACCGCCACTGCGCTGGTGCGAATTACCCCGCCGGCGGAGTTGACGGCATTGGCCACCGGTGCCGACCGCAGCACGCCCGACACCGAGGCCTACGTCACCCAGTACGTCGCGGGCGAAGTCGCCTTCCTGTCGGGAACCGGCTTCACCCGCGCCGTCGGTGCCAGCCTCGGACAGAACGACTCGGCCAAAGTCGACGTACTGCAGGAGAAGGGCTCGGCCGTCATCGACTTCAGCGGCAGCGCCGCGTCCGATGCGGAGGCAATCCGGTTGGTGCAGGCGGCCATCGACGTCTATCGCGGTCAGGTCGGCGAGCGGTCGAAGCGTCAGCTGCTGACCATCCTTCCCGCCCTCGACGCGTGGGAGGCCGAGGCCAACGCAGCGGGTGATCTGGCGCGCGTTCGCGACGTTCGGACGGTGCGCGAATCGATCGACCTCGCGGCGGGCACTCCCGCGACGATTGCGGTGCTCCAGGCACCCACCGCGCAAGGAGCCTCCGAGAGCAGGTGGCTGCTCGGTGCGGTCTTGGGTGCCCTCATAGGTGCCAGCCTCGTGCCGCTGCGCCAGTTCGCCCGCCGTCGCAAGACGGGATACTTGGCCGCGGCCAATGACGTCGTGGCCTACGTCGACCGTGTGATCGGGCCGACTGTCGACCTGGATGAGGTTGCGCGCCTTGACCAATCGGGCGTGTTGGGGCGAACGCTCCTTGCCCAGTGCACGTCACCCGGACCCGCTCGGATCGTCGTGGTCATCGGGGCGTCGTCGTCCTCCGGAGCGGAGGTCGTGGCCTCACTGCTGGCGGCTGCCGCCGCAGAGGGTGGCCCCGTGAAGTTCATCCGACTCCAGGATGAATCTTCGTCGCCATTCGGCGCGGTCGAGGACGGCGCAACGGTGGTCGTCGACGCTGGTGCCCTGGGAGATTCGTGGCTGCTGTCGGAAGCCGTGCGCCACGCCACCGACCTCATCGTCGTCGCAAGACTCGACGTCGACACCGTGCAACAGTTGTACTTGGTGCGCTCCGCCACCTCGGCGAGCAGTCGTGGACTGGCCGCCATCGTGACTTATCGCCCACGGCATCGACCCCCGCGTCACGGCAGCGGTGTGGTCGCGGCGACCACCTCGACGCACACCTGATGCCCGGCATCAAGCACGTGGCCGCAGTGGCCCAGGTGGTCGCAGGCTTGGCGCTCAACGCTTTTCCCGCAATCTTCCTCGCCGTATACGCGCGCATCGCGCCAATCGACGCCCAGGGTTTCCTCGCTCTGTCCCTGTCGATTGGTGTGTACGTGGCCCAACTGCTGAACGCCTTCATCGTCGAGGGACTCTTGGCGACACCAGGTGCCGACCATCGGTTGACCCTTCCGACGTGGACCGCTCTGCTCAGCGTGGCATCGGCAGCGGCTCTCATCGCCGGGCCCTCCGTCGCCTACCCCGTCGTGTTGATGTTCAGCTCGATAGGACTCATGTCGGGGTTGTTGATCACGAGGTCGATCGGAATGGTTCGCGGCGACTGGCAGCGTGAAGCGGTCGCGGCGACCGTCCTGATCGCCGCCGGGGCGGGCGCACTCGTCTTGGCGATCCACCACAACGAGCACTGCGTGCGAGTCCTCGCTGCTGGAGCATTGGTGGCCACACTGGCCCGTTATCGGCCTCGAAGCGCGCGCGGCTTTTCCGGAATGCCGCCCGACGTCCGGAAGTCGAGCTGGGTGACGGCCGAGACTGCGGTCGTGGGTGCGGTGCAGCCCGCGATCACATCCGTCGTCCTGGTGACCATGGGACCCGCCGCCTCCGTCGGATTCCGTGTCATCTCGACGGTCTCGAACGCGCTCGAACCGATCATCGCCTACGGTCGCTTCCGGCTACTTGCGCACGGCCATCACGGTGAGGTGTTGGTCGTCGTCGGTATCTTCGTCGCGGGTCTCGTCGGAGTCCTTGCAGGTGCGTTTGGTGGACTCGGCAGCCTCATCTTCGGCCCCGCATGGGCGAATGTCGGTGCAGTTGCATTGATCTTGGCATGCCTGTGGAAGGGCCTGATGCTGACGTCGACGGTGCCGTTCGCGGCATTACGACGCGCGGGCGAGACCACGATCGTGTTCTGGGTGCGAGCCGCCAGTACCGTCGTCTATCTGGTGATGGGTGTCGGCTTCTTGCTGGGATGGCATTCCAACACGGCCATCTTCATCGCGTTCGTCCTCTCCGAGTCCTTCACCGCAGTCCTGTATCACGTCGTGGCCCGACGGAGCGCTCCTGGATACGACATGAAGCTTTCCACGTCACTGGGCAAGAAGAATCATGCTCGCGACTGATCGCCACTGGTCGCCGGCCACTGACGTCGAGACGATTCCGCCCCCGGCCAAGTGGTTCACTCCGGTCGTCTTCATCCTGGCCCCCGTCCTCGCATCGTTCGGCGCGTGGATGGTGTTGGGCGGCCTCGCCATGATGGGATACGCAGGCGGGTCCTGGGAGAAGCTCGCTGGCTTCTCCGAACCGGCGAGTCTCACGCTGCGAAGCATTGTGCTGCTTGTCTTCTGGTACGCAGCGGTGACCGCCATGTCGATGGCGGGCTGGCGCCTCGGGCGCCAATCGAACCCGCGTCCGGCGAGGGTCGTCCTGACTACGTCACCCACGTTCGAGCGTCGCTACTTCTTCGTCATCCTGCTCGCCGCCACCGTGGGAATCGGCTACTCGCTGTACCAAATTGGCAGCCCACTCGCGATCATTTCCTCCCTCAGCGCTCAAACCGGCAACGACCTCTACAGCTCCCTGTCGAAGACGACCTCCCCCACGACCCTGCGGTACTCGACCATCCTGGCTGCGCCGGTGGGCGTCTACCTGTGGCGCCGGAAGCTGCTTGCCTGGCCGTTCATGGCCTTCGCGGTTGCATTGTTGCTCGCGAATGCCATGCTGGCGCACCGGCTCTCCCTGCTGATGGCGAGCGTGGTCTACCTCGCGATGTGGGCGCGCCAGCGGACGACGACGCGCCGTAGCGCGGCCACGACGACCAATCGATGGATTGCGATCGTCGCCATCGCGGTGGTCGGTTTCAGCCTGTTGGGCGCTCTCAACTACTTCCGGAACGCGAATTACTACCGCGACGCCGGCGTCTCCAACCCCGCGGCGATGAACCTCTACCAAATGGGCGCGTACCTCGCCGTGCCCGCGCAGGTGTCGATCGGCGTGTCCGATGCCGTCATGAGCGGCGCTTGGCATGTGCCGTCAGACCCGGTTCACGCCTTGACCGCGATCGAGCCGACCTTCCTCCAGTTCGAAAAGGTCAGCAAGGACGACAGCTGGAAGCGAGCCTCCGTCTTCGGCTATTCGGTCAAGTTCGCGCCGAACTTCTTCACCGTGTCGGTGTTCGCGGACACATACGCGCTGTACGGGACGTGGGGATGGATCTACACGTTCGGCTTGTACGCGTTCGCCGGCTACTTGCTGGCACGAATGACCAAGTATGGCACCGTCATCGCCGGTTCGGCGGGTGTCGTCGCCTACTGTTTCTCCGAGATGTGGCGGATCCAGATCTTGAGCTACGGCATCGTCATCTATCTGTTGCTTCTGACCTTCGGCAGCGCCTTGATCGCCGGCGTGGGCATGAAACGCGATATGGAACCATGAGCGTCGTTGCGAGAATACGCGGCCTCACGTCAAACGGCCTTCGAGCGCCGGCAGGAATTCCGGGTTCGCCCACGTCCGCGTCAAGGTCTCGTCCAGGTCGTGCGCCGGTCGCCAGCCGAAGACTTCGCCGATGTGGGTGATGTCCGCGCCCAGGAACGGCCGGTCGACCGCACGCATGCGGCTCGGATCTTGCCGAACCTCGAACTCCAAGCCCAGGACTGACCGCATTCGCGACAGGATCTCGTCGACCGAGTACTGCCGCCCACTGCCGAGGTTCACCGTTTCACAGGCCACTCCCTCGGGGTTGGTTCCAAGGGCCACGGACGCGAAGCCGTTGGCGGCGTCGAGGACGTCGATGTAATCGCGCTTCGGCCAGATGTTTCCGAGACTGATGGACTCCGGCCCCTCGCGCAGCTGGGCGACGATTGCAGGCAGTAGGTGCGGGTTGGTCTCTCCGGGGCCGATGACGTTGAAGAGTCTGACGATGGCCGCCGAGATACCCCGGTCGGCGGCGAAAGCACGCACGTACGCCTCACCCTGCAACTTGGTGATTCCGTAGATGTCGGCAGGACCGACCGTGGACTCGAACTCGCGGTGGTCCGCTTCGTCGGGCGTGTAGACCGCGCCGCTGCTGGCGAAGACGAAGCGCGTTCCCGCCGGGCAGCTCGCCAACAAGTTGACCGTACCCGCCACGTTGGTGGCAACCGCATTCGCCGGATCGGCATCGCATTCCGGAATGTAGTGAATCGCCGCCAGGTGGACGACGATGTCCGGCTGAAATTCTTCGACCACCGCCCGGGTGGCAGCGGGATCACGGATGTCCACCTGCTGAAGGCGGAACCCCGAGTCGGCCCTCTCGAGCCAATCGGGCATTCCGTATCGCAGCAGATCTGCCACCAGCACATCGGCTTTCGCGCTCAGAATGCTGACCAGCTGCTTGCCAACGAAGCCTGCGCCACCTGTGACCATTATCCGCACGTGCGTTCCCCCTGCCATTTGGATGAGTGCCATCCCGACGTGTTCTGCTCCCGAGACGGCACCTCACGGTACCCCCGCGGTGCGCGCGTCACAGGCAAACCGATCGGCGCCGTGCTGCTAGACAAGGTCTTTCGGCGCCGTTCAACAGGTGACTGCCCGGTTCGCGAACTCCGCGGGTTCGACGGTCAGAGCCTTCACCGCGAGAGCGGACGAGTCCGGATTGCAGTCCGTCGGTTCGTCGACGGTCATCGGCTGCCACGACTGAGGTGCGGCCGGCCAACGCAGTGCCAACGCGTCGATCACACCGGCGGTGCTCTCGAAGCGCGCACACGGCATCGGATTAGCGGCGGCATCCGGGTTGGTCACGGTCAGCTCCAGGTCCCCCACCGTGAGCCGGCTGGTGTTCTGCGCCGAGAAGAGCGTTACCGCCTGCGAATGGGCGACTGTCACGTGGTCCATGTGTACGTCACTGGTTCCGGCCAATCCGACACCTCCGTTGCCCCCAGCAGCGGACGTCGAGTCGACCGTGCAGGTTCCAAGGGTCACCCCCGTGACTCGTTGACTCGACAGCGATTCCACCCGCACTGCCCAATTCGTGCACCGCCGCAACCGAGCGTCACCCACGTCTACGGAGAAGTCGCTGAAGCGCGGATCGGCGTCCACGGGGGGACGCGCCAGCACGTGGATCCCCGTCTCACAATCATCGGCGGTGAGACCATGGACGGAGAGACCACGGGTGCTGAGGTAGTCCCACGCCACGTCGTATCCCGAGGTCGCGGAGTCGACCATGACCGCCGCCCCATACTGCTTGTCCGACACCGTCAATCCGTTGACGTCGACGCGCTGCGCACCAGCCACGCGAATGCCGTTGGCCCGCCCACCGGACACGGTGACGTTCTCGATCGCGAAGTCGGCATTCGACCAATCGGTCAGCTCGGGAAACGCGAACGTCTCCGCGGCTGGATCGAAGGACGGCTGGTCGCTGAAGTACGTGACGAGAGCAAGCCCGTCGTCACCGTTGTCGACGGCCACGTGACCGCTGACCTTTGCACGACGGCACGCGTTGAAGTGCAGACCGTCCGCCTGGGTCCCCTCGACCCGGAGGTCGGACACCGTGATGTCGGAGACGCCCAACATCACGACACCCGCCTGCGGGGCGGAACGAATGACGCACCCCGACAGACTGACTCCGCTCACCGGTGCGGGCGATCCACTCCACCCGTTCGGCACGCCGCCACCGTCTACTGCATACCCGACGATCCTGACTCCGTCGCCCATGGAGCGTTTGGTGGAACGCGCCCATCGGACCTCGACGTTGCGCAAGGAGACGTTCGTGGCCGGCCCCCGAACGAGGACGCCATGACTGGTGCCGGTGGCAGTTCGTGGATCCACGTTGTCCATCACCAGTTCTGCGCCCGGTTCGAAGTTCACGTCGACGTCGGACAAGCCCGCGATGCAGACGGCCGCTCCAGATCGTGGATGGGCCTGCGCGAAGCGATAGCTTCCGGCCGGAAAGTGCAGCACGCCGCCCGATGTCAGGGCTGCGACGGCCGCGGTGATGGCCGCCGAGTCGTCTCGGCTGCCATCACCGACGGCACCGTGGTCGCGGACGTTCACCGTGGACCTCGACGCGGACGGTGCACAGGCCATGGCGACGATCGCCGGTGGGGCAACGAGAAGCAAGCTGCGCCTCGAGATCGTCATACCCGACATTGATCGAGTTTCGCCACGATCGTCGACGCCGCGGCGTCGAGCGAGATGTGCGCTTGACGCTGTGTGACGTGCGCCCATCCTCTCGACGTCAACTCGGCGCGAGCGGAGTCGTTCAGGCAAAGGGTGCGAATCAGTGTCGCGAGTTCTCGGTGGTCGTGCGGATCGAAGTAGTCGGCACCGGTCCCGCACGTCTCTCGAAGCGACGGGATGTCCGAACAGATGACCGCCGTATGCGACGCCATTGCCTCCAAAGGCGGAAGCCCCGCGCCCTCGTTGAACGACGGCATCACCAAGACGTCGGCGCCCGCGACCAGTGCACGGAGATTCTCGAAGTCGAGCCGTCCAATCATGCGGACACGCTCCCCGAGAGCACTCGCCGCGGCATGCACCCGTTCGTCGAGCATCTTGACCGACGCGCCACTGCCCGCAATGACCAAGCCTTGCGGGACATCCTGCTGCACTTGGTCAAAGGCCTCAAGCAGGGCCGGCAAGTTCTTGTGACGCTTGACGTTGCCGAGGTAGAGGACGTACCGGCCCTGCACCGGCGACAGCCCGGCGTCGACCGGCTCGAGCCACTCCTCGCCAACCGGAATGGGCGTGACGACGAACTCGGCCGACGGAACGAATCGAGCCAGCGCTTCAGCGGCGGCCTGCGTCGGACTGAAGACCGTGCTCGACCTACGTGCGTCGACTTCGAGCATCGCACGTGCGTACAGGCGTCGGCCCACGCCTTGACCACTGACGTCCTTCGCCAAGAGGTGGTTGTCGTCGTGGACCGTGACGAAGCTCAACACATGCCGATTGGCCCGACGCAGGAGGGTGAACGGGAACGGATAGTGGGGCACCCAAAGCGCCTTGGGTTGGGTGTCGCGCACGGCCGCATCCCAGGCGCGTTGCTCGTCAACGGAATACATGGGGGCACCCGGAAATTCGGAGAAGACGACCCTGGTTGCCTCGCCGACGGCAGGCGCGTTGTCCCGATCCACCAACACCGTGAGTGCGCGACGATGCTCGGCCAGCATCGATTCGAGACGGGAAAGCTGGGTGCGAATGTAGGTGCCTACTCCGCTCTGATCGATGTGTCTGGCATCGAACAAGAGGTCGGTCATCCGACCATCGTCGCCCATCCGGGCGTTCGCGGTCGGTCAATCCGTGCCAAACATCCGAGTCCACGGCCGGCGACGATAGGTGAACACGGCCATCAGCGGGATCTCGCGAGACGCACCCCTGATGTTCAACCCGCGCTCTGCATTTGCTGCATCGTCGAAGGCAAGTCGTGCGACCAATACGACCGTCGTCGCCGTGTCGACGAGGTCGGGGGTCAGGCCCTCGTCGCCAATCACTCCACCGTCGACGATCCGCGTCGTCGTCCCAGGTCGATCCGGGCTGAGCTCGACGGCGAGCGCCAACAACGACGAGACGGCGGACGCACCCGATGCGCCCGACGTGCCGACGACGAGAATGACGCGAGATTCACTGCCAGAAGGGCAAATTGCATGAAGAGTGCTGGCGAGGCGCGTCTGCTCGGTCGACCATTCGTCTCGCGCCGGCATGTCGAGGTCGACGGCGGGAAGGAGGACTCCATCGGCGTTGTCGGCGATCACACCCGCAAGCGTCCCCACTCCAGACCGCCGCCAGCGGATGAGCAGCCCGACGGCCGCACAGGACCCACCTACGAGTCCACCAAGAACCACCCCCGCAACCCACGGTTCGACACCAGGCCCGCCGACTGTCGGCGGCTGCATCACGAGGAGGTCTCGCGCCATGTCCGCCTGCAGCTGCACGCTGTCACGCAACCGTTGAATGTCCCGCATACGTGAGGGGTCGGGCCCGCTGCGTGACTCCCACAGGGCGAGCCTCGGCAGGATGGTTCGCATCTCCTGGTCGACGCGCTGTTCGAGTTGTTGGGCATACAGATCCACGGCTGCCTGGACGGTCCTCTTGGCCTCGTCGCCGGACGAGCCGCTGAAGCTCACCGACACCACAGCAGATTCGTTCTCCTCGATGACCTTTACGTGAACGGGCTGGTCCTTCGCCAATTTCCTGGCAACGGCTCGCGCGAAGCCGTCGCCGGACAGGTAGGCGACCTCACCTTTCACGAACTGCGTCGTCCCGTCCTGATTGTCCGGGGTCACCTGACGCGCCCCTCCCGCAACGGCAGTCAGGTCCGCGGGATCCTGGAGTCGCAAAAGCGCTGTCGCGGTGACGTTCTTGTCCACACCAACGAAGGCCAGCCCGCCCACCAACGCCCCCAGGAGAGCCCCGAGGAGGGCGCCGACGATCAGCTTGGCCATGAGCAGCCGTGTTTCGAGCGACGACAGCCGGTCGATCGCGCTCGCGGGGACTCTCGACGCGTGGGGGCCCAACAGCGGCGCTCCGTCCTTTAGCCGTTGCGGAAGTCATGGTAACTGCGCCGAGTCGTTCCTCGGACCGGACACCGCGCGACACAGCCTGACACCAGAGGGCCGCCACGGCGCCTCGCCAAACGGCGCGTTGTCCTCCACGGACCTTGGTTTCCCAGTACCGTGCGTCTGCAAAGACGATCAAGAGGCACTTACTCGAGGCGGGAGCGACGGTGTCTTCTCGGCACGTTCACGGGATCGGTACGGCGGCGAGCGCAGGGGCGGGGCGTACGCCGTTGCGGCGAAACGTCGGACCGGCCTTGAGGCTGTTGCTGGCGGTCGCGCTGGCAGGCACGCTGGCGACCCCGCTTTCCGCTCGAGCCGATCCGCTCAACGCCGATCCCGCGACGGTCGACGACTTGGCGTTGCCGTGGAGTGATCTGGGCCTCAACCCGTCGATGACGCTGGTCGGTGCAAACACCAATCAGGACTTCACGATTCCCGTCCAACCCGGCATGACGGTCCGACGCCTTCGC
The DNA here is from genome assembly GCF_025823185.1 of Mycobacterium yunnanensis. Lineage (GTDB taxonomy): Bacteria > Actinomycetota > Actinomycetes > Mycobacteriales > Mycobacteriaceae > Mycobacterium > Mycobacterium yunnanensis. The sequence goes on along the minus strand of NZ_JACKVK010000008.1, from coordinate 641,006 downwards.
GGCCTCATCCACGCACCCGTGGACTTCGGAGCAGGATTCGTCGAAATCGACGACACGATGGGCCGATTCCTGGCGACGGTGGAATTGCCTGCCGTCAGCTCAGCGCAAGCCGTCGTGCCGTTCGACGTCGACGTCTCGGCAGCACAACCCAGCCGATCTGGCACCGGACTGTCCTTTACGGTCCGAGAGCCTTCCGTCCCCCCGGACCAGCGGTGCGGTCGGGCGGAGCAAGTACAGCTCAGCGACCTCACCGCCGTCTTTGCCGGAATCGAGCCAGCTCCCAACACCCTTGCCGATTTCTTCCCACCGATCCTCCGCGCCTTGACCATCTACGTTCCCCAGAATGCCGATCAGTCCGAGCAGCAGGCGGCACTGACGATGGCCTCGGTCGTCGCGCGAACATACGCGCCCCAGAAGACCGCGATCACGGTGGTGAAGCAGCCTCGCGGTGCGACGCCTCCGCCGGCGCCACAACTCACCCGTGCAGTGGTGATCGAATCCGGCGACGCGACGCTCAGCGTCGTGAACGCAGGCAGGTCCGACGTATACCTCAAGGTCGCCGGACGAGGTGACCAACTCGCCGATCAGCTGTCACCCGTCGTCAACCAGCTGCAATCCCTACTGCAGATTCCCAACGCACGGGTCGAAAAGGCCGGGTCGCGTTCGGAAACCGCCTCGGACGAGCTGACCTTCGGACAACTGAACATCAAGGGCGAGAGCACCGTACTACGCACGTCGAAGCTCACGGTGGGGGTCGACCGCTCGGCCCTCGGGGCGCGCATCGACGGCGTGCAGGCACACCTCCTCGCCAACTACACGCCGGTCGCGTCACTCGACTCTGCGAGTGTGATGGTGCGAGCCAACGGCCAGGTGGTGTACACGTCCCCTCTGAACGAGAGCGGTCGCCTCGACGCCACCTTCGACGTACCCTCCGAGTTCCTCAAGCAGAGAATCGATCTCGAGTTCGATCTGACATTCAGTCCCCGGCAGCTGTGCAGCCCCACGATTGCCCCGTTGACCTTTCAGCTCGACCCCCGTTCGACGTTGACGGCGCGACGAGGCGGCCCGGCGTTGGGCGGGTTCAGCTCGGTCCCTTCGGAGTTCAGTCCCGAATTCCTGGTCGCGTTCGACGGCTCGAACCCCGATGAACTCGACTACGCGGCCCGGCTCGTGGCGGACATCGCACGCACCAGCGGCACGCCGATGATGCCACGGGTGGTCGACGTGGACTCGGCTGCCGACTCGACGACGGGTGCGCTGATCCTGGCCAACGCTGCCACGATCGGCAAGACGTCGCTGCAGCCGCCCGTAAGCGGCGAGAGCACCGACGTACGAATCGATTTGAGCGACCAACTGCGCACAGACATCGACGGCGGCTTGGGATCCGTTCAAGCCTTCGCCGACCAGCCGCGAAACCGTACCGTCATCCTCGTCACCACGAGCGGCGCGTGGTCGCTCGTCGAGCCCATTCTGGACTACGTCGACGGGCTACCCGGAGGATGGTCTCAATTGGAGGGCAACGTCGCGGCCGCCGGAGCCGCGGGCGTCGTCGACGACCTGACGATCGATCCTGACCGGACCGCACCGGCGGTGTCAGCAGACGACGCGAGCTGGCTGACGTGGGTCGCCGTCGGTGCGGGGTGTGTGGCGCTCGCGGTGGTGATCGGAGGGACGATTCTCGTGCGTCGCCGCCGCCGACGCAATGCGACGGCCCCCTAGGAGACGGCCTCAGCGCCCCGACCGCGGGCCGTCACACATCATGTCGAGATGGTCTGTCGGACTCGGTCTTCGAACGTGGCGGCGATGCCCGACCAGTCCAGTGACTTGGCGCCCGTCAGTCCGGCCTGGGAGAAGCCGTCCCAACCCTCCTCGGCCGCCAGCAGTGCGTCGGCGACGTCGGCCGGTGCGGTGCCGCACACGATGCCCGCACCGTACTGCGCTACGACGTCCTTGCCGCCGTTCTCCTCGAAGCGGGGCGTGACGACCGGAAGCCCGCTGGCCATCGCCTCGGCGATCACTCGGGGAAACCCTTCCCGAGTACTGGGCATGCCCAATACCGAGGCCTGCGAGAGCAGCTCGATCTTGCGATCCTCGTCGATCGCACCGAGCACCTTGATTCGCGCGGCGTTGGGTGACCGGCTCGCGTATGCGGCGACGTCGGCGCGCGACGGTCCGTCGCCGGCGATCACCAGGTCTCCGGCCAAGCCGCGGTCGACCGCCAGGTCGAACGCGTCGACGAGTAGGGGCATGTTCTTGTGCGGTGCCAGCCGGCCGACGTAGAGCACCCCTGAGCGTGTGCCGCGTTCCGCCGATCGGTAGCGGTCGAGTTCGATGCCGCTCGGCAGCACCGTGAAGTCCCGGCCCGACTGGCGACCGATGGTGGCGGCCACGGCCTCACCGACCCCGAAGTTCGTGGCGACCATCCGAGGGAAGATCCGCTGCAGGATGAGTACCGGGTCGGCAGTACGCACCTCGCACCAGTGAATCGCACTGCGGGCCCTGGCGCGCTTGCTCAGCGCAGGCACGTGGAACAGCGGCCACTGGTTGAGCAGGTGGAAGTCGTACCCGCCGGTGGCGGCGACCCGTCGCACGTCGGCGCTGTACCGAAAGATGTCGGACCAATTGCGGCGCAGGACGGGGATCACCGGTTTCGGGTAGACGCCGCTGCCCTGCGTGCGGTGGACGTGGACGCCGTTGATCCATTCGTCCGCCGGCAGCGCCGCGTCGTGGGAGATGCAGAAGACGTCCACCGCGTGCCCGCGGCGGACGAGTGCCTCGGCAAGCTCTTGGAAAAACACTTCCTGCCCGCCGACGTGGGGATGGTAGAGCTCGGTGAGGAAGGCCAGTCGCAACGGCGTGACGCCACCGTCGCCGGGTTGGGAATGAACGCTGCTCATTTGCGCAGCAATGCTATCAGCGCGAGGGTAAATTGCCTCCCAAAGCGGAAGGTCGACGTCGGCGATCCTGGTGCGTCGTAATCTCCTGCCGCGCTTGACCTCCGGAGATGGCCGACGTTGACGTCGTCATGGGTCTCCGGTGTTGCACCTAATGCCGCTCGGTCGCCGGGCTGCGCGAGCAAAGTGTTCACAGGATGGCGTGCCACGATGGACGGCGCGGCGATGGCTAACAACCGCGACCGCTGAGGTTTACGCCAACTTGGGTGACCGATTAAGGTCTCGGGCAAACGAAAGTAGACGAATCGGGCACGCATGGACTGGATCAACGAACGGCTCGCGGATCTGAGCAATCTCGGATCCGGCGGTTGGCTGGCGATCGCCGCGTGGGCCGCCCTGATCCTGGGCATCGTCGTGCTCTTCTGGGCAAACCGCCAGCTCAAGCGCAATCGCGACCTCCGCACCGAGCAGGTGCGCCCTCAGGTCTCGATGTACATGGAGCCGCACGCCTCCGACTGGCACGTCATCGAGCTGGTGGTACGCAACTTCGGTCAGACCGCCGCCCACGACATTCGCCTCGACTTCGTCGACCACCCCACCGTCGCCGCCTACGAGGACGCCCATCCCGACAGGGCGCCCGAGGTTGCCGAGCTCGACCTGCCAGGCGACCTTCTGTACCTGGCGCCCGGGCAGGAGTGGCGTACGGTCTGGGACTCCGCGATCAGCCGCGCGGAACTCGGTGGATCGATTCAGGACCGGTTCGACGGATCGCTGACCTACTCCGACAAGCCCCGGGCCGCCTCGAGAGCGAAGAAGTCCAAGGGGCACACCTTCGAGACCCCGTTCCGGCTGGACTGGGGGACGCTGCAACCGGTGCAGCGCATCGAGTTGATGACCACCCACGACCTGGCCAAGCGGGAGAAGCAGAAGCTCGAACTGCTCCGCAGCGTGCTGTCCTACTTCCACTACGCGTCCAAGGAAACCCAGCCCGACGTATTCCGCGCCGAGATCGACCGGATGACCAAGGCCGTCGCCGAAGTGCAGGACCGCTGGCGGACCCGACAGTCCGACGAGACCACCGAACTGGACTTCCCCTGGATCCAGAACGGAACGCCTGGGCGTCATTCCGCGCGGACCCGCTAAGTACCATCGGGCGCATGACGAGCACCGTTGCTTACGCCCAAACCGAATCCGTCGCCACGATCACGCTCGACGACGGCAAGGTCAACGTGCTGTCGCCGGCCATGCAGCAGAACCTCAACGAGGCCCTCGACCGCGCCGAGGCGGCCGCCGGCGACGGCGAGGTCAAGGCGCTGGTGCTCGCCGGCAACTCGCGGGTGTTCAGCGCCGGCTTCGACCTCAGCGTGTTCAACTCCGGGGATGCCGCCGCGGCCCTTGGCATGCTCGCGGGCGGGTTCGAGCTGTCGATCCGCCTGCTGAGCTTCCCGGTGCCGGTCATCATGGCTGCCACGGGTCCTGCCATCGCGATGGGCTCGTTCTTGATGCTCAGCGGTGACCACCGCGTCGGCTCGCCCAGCTCGCGCTGCCAGGCAAACGAGGTCGCGATCGGCATGGTGCTGCCGATCTCAGCCATCGAGATCATGCGAAACCGCTTGACGCGAGCGGCATTTCAGCGAGCGGTCTCCCTGGCGGCGGTGTTCGCCGGTGACGAGGCCGTCCGCGCCGGCTGGCTCGACGAGATCGTCGAGGACGGCAACGTGCTGGCGCGCGCCCACGACGTCGCCGCCGAAGCCGCCGCGGGTGTGAATCCCAAGGCGCACCGGGCCAGCAAGCTCAAGGCCCGGATGGACGTGGTCGCCGCCATTCGGGCGGGCATCGACGGCCTGCCCGACGAGTTCACCCGCAGCTAGCCCTCTCCCGCGACGCTGCGCAACCACGTCTGCGCCTGATGGGCCGCCCCCAGCTGGGCCTCGGCGGCCCGCCCGAGCGCGCCGTAGGCCTGCCGCAGCCGCGGAAGGGCGGCGGCCACCTGCTCGGCCCTGGCCACGTCGTCGTTGGCACCCGGTGCGGTGAACACCTGATGGGCCGCGCGGGCCTCGTCGACGCCCGGTAGTCCGGCGTCCTGGGTCGGGGGCGCCTGCACGGCGCGGACCAGGGCGGTCACCGTCTGGCGGGCTCGATGTGCCGCCGACCGGGCGACCCTGAGCGCTCCCGCGGCGTCCTTCTCGGCGGTCAGCGCCGCGCGCGCTCGCACCACCCACTCGTCGTCCAGGGTGCTCGCGGCGCACACCGGACACGGCTGCGCCCCGTGCCGATCGTGGAACTCCAAGCTGGTCTCGAGGAATTGGATGCGATCGGCGGCCAGCGCGTCCGCGACGCGTTCGGCCTCGGCCTGCGCGGCAGCCGCCGAACGCAGTGCATCGCAGGCAGTCTCGACCTCGTCGGCCCCCGGCGCGGACGCAGCGGCCGCACGGTAGCCCTTCAGGATGTCCACCGCGGCGTCGACCCGACGAATCGCATCGGCCGGCGAGGCGTCGGGCGGGAGGTCGCGGCACGCCGCGGACAGCACCCGTCGTACGGGTTCGTCGAGGTGGGCCCACTGGTCGCTGCGCGGAATCTCGGCCATCGACAGGGACCCTAATGACGATCTCGGCCCCGTCACCACAGGGGGGAGGTGTGACGGGGCCGAGCCATCTGGGAGCTCGGGGGGAAGCTCCACCGATGACGGTAGGCGTCGCTCCTGGGCGTTTCCTGTGGGCCCACCGCCAGTGCGGTGGGAATTCCCGCGGCCCGTGTCGGCGGCTCCCCATAGGCTGACGTCAAATGTCGCTTCACCTCCACCGCGCCGAGCGGACCGACCTCCTCGCCGACGGTCTGGGCGCACTCCTCGGCGATCCACTGGACGACCCGTTTGCGATGGAGCTGGTGCTGGTGCCCGCGCGTGGTGTCGAGCGATGGCTCAGCCAGCGCCTGTCCCACGTCCTCGGCCGCGCCACGGGGACTGACGGCATCTGCGCGGGGGTCGAGTTCAGAAACCCGCATTCGTTGATCGCCGAGATCACCGGCACCGACCAACACGACCCATGGTCGCCGGACGCCATGGTGTGGCCGCTGTTGGAGGTCGTCGACGAGAGCCTCGACCAGCCGTGGTGCCGCCCGCTGGCCACCCACCTCGGCCACTTCGCCAGCGGTGAGGAACGGGAGCTGCGGCAGGGTCGGCGCTACGCGGTGGCCCGCCGGATCGCGGGCCTGTTCGCCTCCTACGCCAGGCAACGGCCGCAGCTGCTGGCGCAGTGGCGCGACGGCGTCGTCGACCTAGACCCCGACCTGCAGTGGCAACCTCCGCTCTGGCAGGCCCTCCTCGACCGCGTCGATGCCGACCCGCCGCACGTACGCCACCGTGAAATCGTTGCGCGCCTAAGTGTCTCGCCGTCCGACCTGCCGCCGCGGCTGTCGCTGTTCGGCCACACCAGGCTGCCGGTCACCGAGATCGAACTGCTCGCCGCCCTGTCCACCCACCACGACGTGCACCTGTGGTTGCCGCACCCCAGCGACGACCTGTGGCGCGCGCTCATCGGTGCCCGCGGTCCCGTGCCTCGTCGCGACGACACCAGCCATCGCGCCGTGCGTCATCCACTTCTGGCCACCCTCGGCAGAGACCTGCGCGAGCTGCAGCTCATCCTGCCCGCCGAGCTGCGCACCGACGAATACCTGGCGGGCCGGGACCATCCGCCGACTCTGCTGGGGTGGCTGCAGTCCGACATCGCCGCCAACGACGTCCGGCCGACCGGCCGCGCGGTTGCCGTCGACGACCGATCCGTTCAGGTGCACGCCTGCCACGGCCAGGCGCGTCAGGTCGACGTGCTGCGCGAGGTGCTGCTGGGTCTGTTGGCGGACGATCCGACGCTGGAACCCCGCGACATCTTGGTGATGTGCCCCGACGTCGAGGCGTACGCGCCGCTGATCAACGCCGACTTCGGTCTCGGTGACGTCCTGCGCGGTGCTCACCCAGCCCACCAGCTGCGCGTGCGACTCGCGGATCGCTCACTGGTGCAAACCAATCCGCTGCTGGGGGTGGCGTCGCAGCTGCTCGCACTGGCCGGCAGTCGGGTCACCGCCAGCGAGGTGCTCGACCTCGCGCAGTCCGCTCCGGTGCGGGCCCGCTTCGGGTTCACCGACGACGCCTTGGAGGACGTCACCCGCTGGGTCCGTCAGGCGAACGTCCGCTGGGGGTTCGACCAGGAACATCGCCAGCCCTACGGCGTCGACTTCGTCCACAACACCTGGCGGTTCGGCGTCGACAGGGTGCTCGCCGGGGTCGCCATGTCCGACGACGCACACGCCTGGGTCGGCGCGACCCTTCCGCTGGATGACGTCGGCAGCAACCGCGTCGAACTCGCCGGCCAGCTCGCCGAGTTCGTCGACCGATTGCAGCGCACCGTCGACGCGCTGACCGGCGACCACCCGCTTGAGCATTGGCTGCAGGCGCTGAGCTCAGGCATCGAGACGATGACGCGCGTCGACGACGCCGACTCCTGGCAGACCAGTCAGATGCAGCGCGAATTCGGCAAGGTGCTCCGCGACGCCGGGGACCGCCGCTCCACGGTGATGCGCCTGCCCGACGTCACGGCCCTGCTCTCCCGGCACCTCGCGGGACGCCCGACGCGCGCGAACTTCCGCACGGGCACCCTCACGGTCTGCACCATGGTGCCCATGCGGTCGGTCCCGCACCGGGTGGTCTGCCTGGTCGGCCTCGACGACGGGACGTTCCCGCGGCAGGGAATCACCGACGGGGACGACGTCCTGGCCCGCCAGCCGCTGACCGGTGAGCGCGACACCAGATCCGAGGACCGCCAACTGTTGCTCGACGCCATCGGGGCGGCGACCGAGAAATTGGTGGTCACCTACACCGGCGCCAACGCTTACTCTGGACAGCCGCGGCCTCCTGCGGTGCCGCTGGCCGAACTGCTCGACGCCCTGGACGCGACCACCCCGCAGCCCGTTCGCGAACGGGTCGTGGTCCACCATCCGTTGCAGCCCTTCGACATTCGCAACGTCATGCCGGGACGGTTGGTGCCCGACGTGCCGTTCACGTTCGACTCGACGGTGCTCAGCGCCGCGAGAGCGAGCACCAGCGAGCGCTCGGAGCAGCCGGCGTTCGTCTCGGGTCCGCTGCCCGCGCAGCCGCACGACGACGTCGCGCTCGCCGATCTGGTCACCTTCTTCAAGGATCCCGTGAAGGGCTTCTTCCGGGCGCTGGAGTACACCTTGCCGTGGGACGTCGACGGCGTCTCCGACGAGATCTCGGTCGACATGGACGCACTGGAGCAGTGGGCCGTCGGCGACCGCATGCTGACCGACATGATGCGCGGGATGAGTCCCGACGACGCGCGTCAGGCCGAGTGGCGCCGCGGCACCCTGCCGCCCGGGCAGCTCGGGTGGCGCAAAGCCGGTGAACTGCGCGAGCAGGCGACCCTGCTGGCCTCGACCGCCCTGGCCTACCGCACGGCCGACGCCGAGGCCCACGACGTGGACGTCGACCTGGGGGCCGGACGCCGGCTGACGGGCACCGTGTCCCCGGTCTTCGGTGACAGGCTGGTGTCCGTCACCTACTCCAAGCTCGACGGCAAGCATCTGCTGGCCTCCTGGATTCCCTTGTTGGCGTTGTTCGCTGCGCACCCGGACCGGGACTGGTCGGCCATCTGCATCGGCCGTGCCAGGCGGTCGAGCCGACCCAACCAGCGCGCGCTCGCGCAGCCACCCGAGCCAGCGACCGATCTGCTGCGCGACCTGGTGGCGATCTACGACGCCGGGCGTCGCGAGCCGCTACCGCTGCCCGTCAAGACGTCCTATGCGTGGGCCAGTGCCCGTCACGAGGGCGCCGACCCCGAGCGCGAGGCGGCCTTCCGGTGGCGGACGGGCAACTACCCGGGCGAGGACCAGGACCCGGCGCAGGTTCGTGCGTGGGGTGCCAACGCGTGGCTGTCCCGACTCATGCAACCCCTGCGGCCGGGCGAGGAGGTCGACGGCGAGACGCATCGTCTCGGCGCGTACTCCGCCCGGCTGTGGCTGCCGATGCTGCGCGCCGAGGTGGGCATCTGATGGAGCGCTTCGACCTGACCGGCGATCTGCCCGCCGTGGCGTCCACCACGGTGCTGGAGGCCAGCGCGGGCACCGGCAAGACGTTCGCTCTGGCCGGGTTGGTCACGCGCTACGTCGCCGAGGGCGTCGCCACGCTCGACCAGATGCTGCTGATCACCTTCGGCCGGGCGGCCAGCCAAGAACTTCGCGACCGTGTTCGGCGCCAGATCACCGACGCGGCAAGGGCTTTCGACGATCCGACCGACACCGGTTACGACGACCTGGTGACGCACCTGCTGAGGGGCACCGACGCCGACCGCCGCGATCGCAGGCAGCGCTTGCGCGACGCGCTGGCCGACTTCGACGCCGCGACGATCGCCACCACCCATCAGTTCTGCCAGCTGGTGCTCAAGTCCCTTGGTGTCGCGGGAGATTCGGATTCGCGGGTCACGCTGGTGGAGAGCCTGACCGACCTGGTCACCGAGGTCGTCGACGACCTCTATCTGGCGCACTTCGGCCAACTCCGCGACGACCCCGTGTTGAGTTATCCCGATGCGCTCAAGCTGGCCCGCGAGGTCGTGGGCAACCCGGCCACCGAGTTGCGCCCGCTCGACCCGCCGCCGGAGTCCCGCGCCGCGGTGTGCGTCGCCTTCGCCAAAGGCGTTCTCGCCGAGCTCGAGACGCGCAAGCGCAGGCAGGGCATCCTCGGTTACGACGACCTGCTGACCCGGCTCGCCGACGCGCTGGACGCCGAGGACTCCCCCGCCCGAGTCCGCATGCACCGCCGGTGGCCCATCGTGATGGTCGACGAGTTCCAGGACACCGACCCCGTGCAGTGGAAGGTGATCGACCGCGCCTTCAGCGGCCGGTCGACGGTCATCCTCATCGGTGACCCGAAGCAGGCCATCTACGCCTTCCGCGGCGGCGACATCGTCACCTATCTGAACGCGGCCGAGACGGCGGGTGCCAAGAAGACCCTCGGCACCAACTGGCGCAGTGACAGCGCTCTGGTGGGCCGGCTGCAGGCGGTGCTCGGGGGCGCCCAGCTCGGGGACCCCGCGATCGTGGTCCACGACGTCGACGCCGCCAATCAGGGGTGCCGGCTGGTCGGCGCGCCGAACGACGAACCATTCCGGCTGCGCGTGGTCAACCGAACCACGTTCGGCCGCGGCGGAACTCAGAACGTGTCGATCAACGACCTCCGTCAGCACATCGGAAGAGACCTCGCCAACGACGTCGGCGCCCTGCTCGCCGGCGGGGCGACCTTCGACGGCCGACCCGTGCAGGCCGGCGACGTCGCCGTCATCGTGGAGACCCACAAGGACGCCCGGGTGTGCCAGCAGGCGCTGGGCCGCGCCGGCATCCCGGCGGTCTACACCGGCGACTCGGACATCTTCGCCTCGCAGGCTGCCGACGACTGGCTGTCGCTGCTGGAGGCCTTCGACCAGCCGCACCGCGCTGGTGTGGTGCGCGCGGCAGCGGCGACGATGTTCTTCGGCAAGACCGCCGAAGACCTGGCGCGAGGCGGCGACCAGCTGACCGACGACATCGCGGAGACGTTGCGGGAGTGGGCTGCTCATGCCCGCGAACGCGGTGTCGCGGCGATCTTCGAGGCCGCCCAGCTCAACGGGATGCTCGAACGCGTACTGGGCTGGCGGGACGGTGAACGGCACATGACCGACCTGGCGCACATGACGCAGCTGCTGCAGGACGTCGCCCATCGTGAGCACCATTCGCTGCCTGCCCTGCGCGACTGGTTGCGTACCGAGCGCGAGGACCGTGGCGGCGCGGGCGAACGCAACCGCCGACTCGACAGCGACGCCGCGGCCGTGCAGATCATGACGGTGTGGGTCAGCAAGGGACTGCAGTACCCCATCGTGTACCTGCCGTTCGCCTTCAACCGCTGGGTGCCCGAGCGCGACCTCATTCTGTTCCACGACGGACCCACCCGCTGCCTGCACGTCGGCGGCAAGGACAGCCCGGACTACCGCGAGGTGGAGCGGCTGGGCCGGGAGGAAGCCGCCGGTGACGACAGCCGCCTGACCTACGTGGCGATGACCCGCGCGCAGTCTCAGGTGGTGGCGTGGTGGGCGCCGGCCAACGACGAACCCAACGGCGGGTTGTCGCGGCTGCTGCGGGGCCGTCAGCCCGGCCAGCCTGTGGTGCCCAACCGATGCGTGCCCAGCAAGATCACCGACGACGACGCCCTGGCGCTGCTCCGTCAGTGGGAGGCCGTCGGCGGGCCCATACTGGAGGAGTCGGTGCTGACCCCGGTGCCCCCACTGCCCGTCGATCCACCTCCGACGGGTTTGGACGCCAGGCACTTTCACCGCTCCATCGACACCACGTGGCGTCGCACGTCGTACTCGGGTTTGATTCGCGGGGCCGAGACCTCCGGCGTCGGCAGCGAACCGGAGGTGGTCGCCCTCGACGACGAGGTGGGCGACCTCCCCCTGCTGAAGCCACCGACCGGACCTGCCCTGCCGTCACCGATGGCCGATCTGCCCAAGGGCGCGACGTTCGGCACCCTGATGCACGCGGTGCTGGAGACCGCCGACCCCTTCGCCGCGGACCTGGCCGCCGAACTCCAGGGTCAGATCGTCGAGCACTCCGTGTGGTGGCCGGTCGACGTGCCACCGGCCGACCTGGCCGCAGCCATGGTCCCGATGCACGACACGCCCCTGGGTCCGCTGGCCGGCGATCTGACGCTACGCGAGATCGGCCTGCGAGACCGGTTGCGAGAGTTGGACTTCGAATTTCCGTTGGCCGGCGGCGACCTACGGGCCGCGGCGCCGAGGATCGCACTGCGCGACGTGGGGCGGCTGGTCGCCGAGCACCTGCCCGACGGGGATCCGCTGGCGAGCTACGCCGAGCGGCTGACCGGTGACGCCCTGGGCAGCCAGACGCTGCGTGGATACCTCAACGGGTCCGTCGACGCGGTGCTGCGCGTCCCGTTCCAGGGGAGCCACCGCTACGTGGTCGTGGACTACAAGTCGAACTGGCTTGGCGACGGCGACGGGGCGCTGACGTCAGCAGACTACGAGCGCGAACGCCTGGTCGAGGCGATGCTGCACTCGGACTACCCGTTGCAGGCGCTGCTGTACAGCGTTGTGCTGCACCGCTTCCTGCGGTGGCGCCTGCCCGGCTACGCACCCGAGGAACACCTCGGCGGCGTGCTGTACCTCTTCGTCCGTGGCATGTGCGGGGCCGACACTCCGGTGGTCGACGGGCACCCGGCCGGGGTCTTCGACTGGAAACCGCCCAGCTCGCTGGTCGTCGCGATGTCCGAATTGCTCGACGCGGGGAGGGTGACCTCGTGACCACGGTCGAGCCGGTCGACGACGCCGCCAGCTGGCGCCGTGCCGTCGGCGCCACCGGGCTCCTGGCGGTGTTCAACGAAGCTGCCGTCGTCGACGCCGCGGACGTGCTGGTCGCCCAACGACTGTGCGCGCTGGCCAAGGAGGACGACGAGCGGGTCGCGCTGGCACTGGCGCTGGTGGTGCGCGGGCTACGCGCCGGCTCGGTGTGTCTGGACCTGCGGTCGGTCGAAGCGCAGGTGGACGTACCCGACCTGCCCTGGCCGGCGATCGAGGGGTGGCTGGCGGCGGTGTGGGCCAGTCCGCTGCTGGAGGCGCCACACGTGTTGCGGCGCCAGGAGCACCTGCTGTACCTCGACCGGTACTGGCGCGAGGAGGTCCAGGTCGCCGAGGACCTGCGGGCGATGGTGTCGCGCAGTGCGGTCGACTCGACGGCCGACGTCGAGCGCCTCTTCCCCGCGGGGTACGAGGAGCAGCGCGAGGCAGCCGAAATCGCTCTGGCGCAACGGGTCACCGTGCTCACCGGCGGGCCCGGCACCGGCAAGACCACCACGGTCGCGCGGCTGCTGGCCCTGTTCGCCGGGCAGGCCGCGACGGGCCGGCGGCTGCGCATCGCCCTGGCCGCACCCACCGGCAAGGCCGCCGCCCGGCTGCAGCAGGCGGTCGGCGAGGAGATCGAGAAGTTGGACCTGGTCGACCGGCGACGGCTCACCGGACTGCAGGCGACCACGTTGCACCGCCTGCTGGGCAGCCGTCCCGACAGCTCCTCGCGGTTTCGTCACCACCGCGGCAACCGGCTGCCCCACGACGTGATCGTGGTCGACGAGACGTCGATGGTGTCGCTGACCATGATGGCGCGGCTGTTGGAGGCCGTGCGACCGCAGTCGCGGCTGCTCCTGGTCGGCGATCCCGACCAGCTGGCCTCGGTGGACGCGGGGGCCGTGTTGGCCGACTTGGTCGACGGACTCGGCGCGGGCGGCGGCTCGCCGGTGGTCGCGCTGCGCACGTCGCACCGCTTCGGCGAATCGATCGGCGCGTTGGCCTCGGCGATCCGCGACGGCGCCGCCAGTGCTGCCATCGCGGTGCTCGAAGCCGGCGGTGACCACGTCGAGTGGATGGTCGACGACGACCCGGCGGTCGCGTTGCGCAAAGTCCTGCTGCCGCAAGCACTTGCGCTGCGTCAGGCTGCGATCCTCGGTGACGCCCGTTCTGCGCTGCAGACCCTCGACGAGCATCGTCTGCTGTGCGCCCACCGCCGCGGACCGCAGGGGGTGGGGCATTGGAACCGGCAGGTGGAGCGCTGGCTGACCGAGGCGACGGGCGAGCCGATCTGGTCGGACTGGTACGTGGGCCGACCGGTGTTGGTGACGGCCAACGACTACGGCTTGGGTCTGTACAACGGCGACACCGGGGTGACGGTGAACGGGCCGGACGGACTGCGGGCCGCGATCGCCGGGGGTGGCGAGCCACGGGCGTTCGCCACCAGCCGGCTGCCCGACCTGGAGACGATGTACGCCATGACGATCCACAAGAGCCAGGGGTCGCAGGCCGCTGAGGTGACGGTGGTGATGCCGCCGGTCGATTCGCGCCTGCTGACCCGCGAACTGTTCTACACCGCCGTCACCCGCGCCAAGACCAAGGTGCGGGTGGTGGGATCGGCCGAGGAGGTGCGCGCGGCGATCGAGAAGCGCGCGGTCAGGGCGACAGGGTTGGCGCTGCGACTGAGGGATTCGAGCTAGCCCGTGTAGGTGCGTGGCCAGTGCGATGAGGTCAACGATCTTCGTGGTTACCCTGACGTCCGTGATCGCCTTCATCACCACCCTGCGCCACCCGCAAAACTCGGCGGACTACGCCATGGTGGAGTCGCTCCTCGCCGACACGCTGGCGTCCGTCACCCGCCAGACGTCCGACGACTTCGTCGCACTGGTGGTGGGCAACCGCCGCCCGCCCTTCGACCTGCCACGTCGGACCCACTTCGTCGAGGTGGACTTCGATCCGCCGACGAACCGCGCCGGTGCCCGGACCGGCATGCGCCCCCTCATCTGGGACAAGGGCACCAAGCTCGGCGTCGGACTGGCCGCCGCTCGCGACTTCGATCCGGAGTACGTGATGTTCGTCGACGCCGACGACTTCGTGCACCGCGACATCGCAGGCTACGTTCACGACCATGCCGGCAGCCCTGGCTGGGTGCTGCGGCGCGGTTTCGTGTATTCGCGCAGGCGAAACGCATATGCCCTGCGGCGCAGGCTGTTCAGGATTTGCGGGACGTCCTTCATCCTGCCGTTCGACGCCTACGGCGTGCCGGACGACCTACTTGTCACGAGTAGTCAGGACGAGGTGGCCGACGCCTTCGGCGACGACGCGCTTCAGGTCGTCATCGGCGAACACCGGTACGGGCTGGAGTGGTGGCGCGAGCGTGGTCGCGAATTGGACACGCTGCCGTTCCCTGGCGCGGTGTACCACGTCGACACTGGTGAAAACCATTCCGGCGCCATGCTATTGGGCTTGGGACTGCCGCATGCCCCGCACCTGTGGGACGACTTCGGCATCGCATCGTCGAAGGACAAGTGGTCCAGTCGGTGGTCGGCCTTCGGTCCGCCGGCGTTCAGGCCCGACCTGACGCCTCGACGCCCGTTCTTCCTCAAGCCCGCGACGATGGAGCTGCCGCGCAACCGTTCGACCTAGCGGGGCAGCCGGTGGTCCGCCATCCAGCGCCGCTCGACGCGTTTGACGCGTTGATGCTCCAACGTGATCAGGATTGCACCGGCCGTGACCAACGCCCCGGCGATGAAGCCAAGCGGCAGTTGCCATTCCGGTTGGTCGTAGGCAGTAGCCGCCAGGAATCCCGCGATCGTGGCGGTGCCGAGCATGATGAGAATGAGTCCGGGCAGCCACAGCGTGTCGATGAACGACTCACCGGCATGCGGCTGGGTCGTCCGGACGTGGTCGACGGGATCTCGATGGGCACCCTTCATGTGCGTCTCCCTTCAGAAGGGATCCTCAATCATACGCCCGTAGTGACCTGTATCACAGCGCTGGTCACGGCCGTATCGGGGCCTAGGGCCGCACAAGATGCCGGCTGAGGATCGACACCCGGTTGAACGCGTTGATGGCCGTCGCCACCCAGATGACCGCCGACAACTCGTCGTCGGTGAGTGCCTCGCGAGCGCGGGCGTATTCGCGCTCGGCGGTGTCGTGATCGGGCAACGTCGTGGTGATCTCGG
This sequence comes from Mycobacterium yunnanensis, assembly GCF_025823185.1. Lineage (GTDB taxonomy): Bacteria > Actinomycetota > Actinomycetes > Mycobacteriales > Mycobacteriaceae > Mycobacterium > Mycobacterium yunnanensis. The sequence goes on along the minus strand of NZ_JACKVK010000008.1, from coordinate 625,529 downwards.
CCAGCCGCAGCGCCGCCTGCTCGCGGGCGTCGAACAACTCGGTGTCGCGCCAGACCGACAACGTCGCGAGTTGCTTCTCGGTGACCCCGGCCGCACGTGCGCGGGCGTGGTGCACCTCCAGACACGACGGGCAGCCGTTGAGCTGGGAGACGCGGACGTTGACCAACTCGGTCAGGGTGCGCGACAGCCCCGCCTCCCGCGCGGACTTCGTCACCGCGGTCGCCACCGAGACCATCGCGCGGTACGCGTCGGGCGTCTGCTTGTCGATGTGTACGTGCGGAGTGTCCATCGCGCGCCCTGTCGTCGGAAAGATCGGGAAGGATTCGGGGAGGATGAGGTCGGATCGATCGTACGGAGCCAAGGGAGCGCGCCATGACCGAGCTGACCGACAAGACCGGTGCGCCGGTCCACATCGCCCGCGCGGGCGACACGTTCACCGTTGACGTCGAGGGCAAGACGGTGGGACTGACGCGGTTCGTGGAGCGCGACGACCATCGCGTGTTCGTCCACACCGAGGTCGACCCGGCCTTTGGTGGACGCGGCCTCGCGACGGTGCTGATCGCCGAGGCGCTCGCCGCGACTCGGACCGACGGACGGCGCATCGTCGCGCTGTGTCCGATGGTCGCCGCCTATGTGAAGAAGAACCACGACTTCGACGACATCGTCGACCGCCCGACCCGCGAGATCATGGACTCACTGCGGTAGCGAGGGCCTGCCGGGCATAGGCGCGCACGTCGGCGTCACCGTCCTCCAGCGCGCCCTCGAGCGCGTCGCGGGCCGCCGACTCCGAGGCGGCCCACCGGGTGAGGCTGAGCACCGCGGCCTTGCGCACGTCGAGGTGTGGGTCGGCGAGCGCGCGCGAGAGCGGAGGCACCGCGGCGGCTGGCGACGGCGCGCCCGCCAGTGCCCTCGCCGCGCCCTGCCGGATCTGCCAGGCCGACGCTGCGAGTGCCCCCTCGACGGCCGTCGCGTCACCGTCGTCCCAGGCCACCGAGCCCATCGCCGCCAAGGCGGCGGCCCGCACCAGCGGATCGAAGTCGTCGACGAGTGCCCGGACGGCGTCGTTCCCGGTGCGCAGTGTCCCAAGACCGTTGGCCACCGCGATGCGCACCTCTCGGTTGGCGTCTGCCCGCGCTGACGCAACTCCGGCCGCGTCGTCGACGGACACCAGCGCCCGCACCGCCTCGATCCGCACACGATGATCGCGGTCGGACAGCGCGCGCCGGTACTGCTCGCCCTTACCTGCCCACCGGGCACTGAGCACGTACACCGCGACGCTGCGCACCACGGGATCGGCGGAGTCCAGCACGGCAGCCAGTGCCTCCGGCTCGGGTAGCACCTCGACCAGTTCACGCGCGCCGTCGGCGGCGACCGCCCTGACCTCCGCATCGTGGTCGCCCAAGGCGGTGACCAAGGCCTTCGCCCACCCGTCGGCGAGATGCTCGGTGAGCACGTCCACCGCCGTGCGCCGGACGCCGGGGTCGGCGTCGGCGAGGTATGGCGCCAGGTCGTCGAGGGTGGGCTCGTCGAGAGCGAGGACCGCGGCGATTCGCGGCGACGGCGGCAGCCCGACGGACTCGGCGACCCGCGAGACCGCGCTGGCCGGCGCTTGCCCGCCCACCAGGTCGGGCTGGGCGACGACGACGGATTCGGTTTCCCCGCTGGGCAATTGGTCGAGGCCGGGAACGGGAACGAAGTACGGGGCGACGGGCCGCTTCAGGAACTCCATCTCGCCCTCGGACGACAGACGCAGGTTGAGGTGATACCGCCAGTCGACGTCGTCGCGCTCGGGCATGTCGCTGCGATCGTGGTAGAGCCCCCACCGCGACTCGGTACGCGTCAGGGAGGACCGCGCGGCCATCTCCGCACAGTCCCGAATGAAGGACACCTCGACGGCACGCATCAATTCGTGAGGGGTCGTCGCCCCGATCGTCGCCACCTCGTCGCGCATCCGCTCGAAGGTCTGTACGGCCAGGGACAGTTTCGCCGCCGTCTTGGGCGGCGCGACGTAGTCGTTGACGAACCGGCGCAGCTTGTATTCGACCTGCGGCTGCGGTGGACCGTCCGGATGCCGCAGCGGACGGTAGATCAGCTCGTGGGCAGCGGCGATCTGATCGGCCGGGAGCACGTCGGGCGAGACGACGTCGTCGAGCGTGCCCGCCGCGTGCGCGCCGGCCAGCTCCCCGTAAACGAACGCACCGATCATGTAGTTGTGCGGCACGCAGGCCAGGTCACCGGCGGCATAGAGCCCGGGCACCGTGGTCCGGGCGTTCTCGTCGACCCAGACCCCCGAGGCCGAATGCCCTCCGCAGAGACCGATTTCCGAGATGTGCATCTCGACGTCGTGGGTGCGGTAGTCGTGACCGCGGTTGGCGTGGAACGTACCGCGGGTGGGCCGCTCGGTGGTGTGCAGGATGCCCTCGAGCGTGCTCAACGTCTCGTCGGGAAGATGGCTGACCTTGAGATAGATTGGACCGCGGGCGGATTCGATCTCGCTCTTGACCTCGGCCATCATCTGGCCGGACCAGTAATCGGAGTCGACGAAGCGTTCGCCGAGCGCGTTGACCTGGTACCCACCAAAGGGATTGGCGACGTAGGCGCACGCGGGACCGTTGTAGTCCTTGATCAACGGGTTGATCTGGAAGCACTCGATGCCCGAGAGTTCCGCACCGGCGTGCAACGCCATCGCATAACCGTCCCCGGCATTGGTCGGGTTCTCGTAGGTGCCGTAGAGGTACCCGGACGCGGGCAGACCCAGACGTCCGCACGGCCCGGTCGCAAGGATGACCGCCTTGGCCTTCACCACGACGAACTCGCCGGTGCGGCTGTTCAGCGCAACGGCGCCCACGGCGCGGCCGTCGTCGCCCGTCAGCACCCGCACCGGCACCAACCGGTTCTCGATGCGGATCTTCTCCCGCATCGTTCGTTGCCGCAGCACGCGGTAGAGCGCCTTCTTGACGTCCTTGCCCTCGGGCATGGGCAACACGTAGGAGCCGGAGCGGTGCACGCGGCGCACCGCGTACTCACCGTGCTCGTCCTTCTCGAACTTCACGCCGTAGCGCTCGAGCCGCTGCACCATGGCGAACCCACGGGTGGCCGTCTGATAGATGGTGCGCTGGTTGACGATTCCGTCGTTGGCGCGGGTGATCTCGGCGACGTAGTCCTCCGGGGTGGCCTTGCCGGGGATGACAGCGTTGTTCACCCCGTCCATGCCCATCGCCAGCGCACCGGAGTGACGCACGTGCGCCTTCTCCATCAGCAGCACCTGGGCGCCGTGCTCGGCGGCGGTCAGCGCGGCCATGGTCCCGGCGGTACCGCCGCCGATCACCAGGACGTCGCATTCCATCTGGATCGCGTCGTCGATCGCGGGAATCTGCATCAGCTCACCAAGTCCGAATCGTCGAGGGCGGCAATCGCTTCAGCCCTCAGGGAGCTGCGCGACACGTCGGGGTTGCGGGGTGACGGCACCTCGAGCAGCGCACGCAGAGGTCGTCCCGCGCGCCCGAGGACCGCGACGCGGTCCCCCAGTAGGAGTGCCTCGTCGACGTCGTGGGTGACGAAGACGATGGTGGTCGGGTGGGCTCGCCAGGTGTCCACGAGCAATTTCTGCATGGTCGCGCGCGTCTGGGTGTCCAGCGCGCCGAACGGCTCGTCCATCATCACCGCCCGAGGTGCCCCCGCCAGTCCGCGGGCCAATTGCACGCGCTGCCGCATTCCTCCGGACAAACTCTTCGGCAGGTAGCGTTCGAATCCGGACAATCCCACGTCGGAGATCCAACGCAGGGCTTCCTCGCGACGGCCGCTGCGGGGCCTGCCGGCCAGCTTGAGTGCCAGCTCGACATTGGATTGCACGGTGCGCCACGGCAGTAACGCGTTGTCCTGAAAGACCATCGCCCGGTCGCGCGACGTGGTGACGATTGGCGCGCCGTCGGCCAAAAGGTCCCCGCGATCCGGCGCCAACAGTCCGGCCAGTGCCCGCAACACCGTCGACTTGCCGCAGCCCGACGGGCCCGTCAGCACCAGGATCTCACCGGGGCGGACGTCGAGGTGCAGACCGTCGACCACCGGGGTGCCGCCGTAGCTGAGCACCACGTCCCGCAACGTCAGGCTCATCCCCTCGCCGGTCATCGATCGGCTCCCTGGCCTCGCGGCAGCCAGCCGGTTGCCCGTCTGCCGATCAGTTCCACGGCGGCGGAGGTGACGAATCCGAGCACCCCAATCGTGATGATCCCGACGAACACCTCTGGATACGCCAGCACGGTGTAGGCCTGCCAGGTGCGGTACCCGACCCCCAGTCGACCGGAGATCATCTCCGCGGAGATCACGCAGATCCAGGCCACGCCGATGCCCACCGACAGCCCGCCGAAGACGCCGGGGAGGATGCCCGGCAACACGACCCGGGTGAGGACGTCCCACCGATTGCCCCCGAGTGTGCGCACCGAGTCCTCCCACAGCGTGGGTAATGCGCGGACGGCGTGCCGCGTGCTCACCATGATCGGGAAGTACGCGGCGAGGAACGTGATGAAGACGATGCCGGCCTCGTCGGTGGGGAACAGCAGGATCGCGACGGGCACGATCGCGATGGCCGGGATCGGACGGGCCAATTCGACGAGCGGGCCGAAGACGTTGGCGGCCTTCGGTGACCGGCCAAGCATGATGCCGGTGGCGATGCCCACCACCGCGGCCAGCGCGAAGCCGGTGAGGATGCGGATGAGCGATTGCCCGAGGTCGAGCCAGTAGTCCTCGGTGGCCACGCGGCGCGCGAACGCCGAGGCGATCTCGGTGACCGTGGGCAGGGTGTCGAAGCGCAGCCACAACCGAACGTGGTTGACGGTCAACAACTGCCACAGCGCGACCACGGCGGCGACCGAGCCGATCCGAACCAGCCACGCGGGCCATCCTCGTCGCCGCGCCGAGGCGACGCCCAGGACGGCAACGGCAGGCTCGTCGACGGTCAGCACCGCGGGTGGGGCGGTCACGCCGCACCTGCTAGCGCCTGCTGGTAGTCGACGATCGACGCGCCTGGGTGCGCACCGGTGTAGCGCTCGGCGCCGGCCGCGGTGCCGAACGGCAGGAAGTCGCGGCCGTCGCGCACCCACACCGACTTGTCGGCGAACCATCGGGTGCCGAACTCGGCGTCGGGCACGTAGGCGGCGCGGATCTTGGCACCGCGGGCCGTGGCCTCGCGGACGGCACGAAGCAGGCAGCCGGGGTTGGCGGCGGGCTGGGTGGCATCGGCCCCGTCGACCCAGAGTTCGCCGGCCAGTTTGGGATCGTTGACCGCGACGTCGCACACCGGGTCACGGCCCTTGAGCACCGAGGGGTTGGCCGCGGAGTTCAGTGCGGCGTCGTAGTTCTGCCCACGCTCCGTGAAGGCCTTCCGGATGGCGTCGTCGGAGACGAAGCCGTCGACGTTCAGGTCGGCGAAGTCGCCGATGGACTTCAGGTAGGGCACGTCACCCTTGAGCGCCTGTACCAGTGAGGGTTTGAGCGTGGTGTCGAAGCTGGTGCCGCCGGGTCCGTTGTACAGGTAGACCACCTCCTGCGGCAGGCCGCTCCCGTCGGCGACGAGCTTTGCTGCCTCCAAGGGGTTCTGATTGAGGAAGTCGGTGGCGTCGAGCTGGGCCTGCAGGAACGCGTCGAGCACCTCCGGGTGCTGGCCCGCGTAGTCCCGGCGGACCACCACGCCGTGGAAGGTGGGGTAGTTCCCTTCGGCGCCGTCGTACAGCAACTTGGCCTTGTTCTGGAACACCAGCAGTCCCGGCCATGCCACGAATTGCGAGAGCGCTTGCACCTGACCGGATTCCAGCGCGGAGGCACCGACCTGGGGTTGCTGGTTGAGCACCTCGACACCGGTCTTCGGGTCGATGCCCGCGGTGTCGAGCGCCCGGACCAGCGTGCCGTGACCCGCCGATCCGACACTGGCGGAGACCTTCTGGCCCTTGAGGTCGTCGAGGGTGCGCGCCGCTGACGCGGGCGGCACGACGATCATGTTGAGGGCACCGGTCGGGCTGTAGCCGGTGATCGACACCAGCTCCGTCTTGGCCCGCTCGTTGGCCTGGGTCTTGGATCCGTTGATCAACAGCGGGTAGTCGCCCATCGAGCCGATGTCGATCTTCTCGGCGACCATCTGTGCGGTGATGGGCGCGCCGGTGTCGTAGTCCTGCCACTGCACGTCGTAGTGCTTGCCGGAGGACTTGCCGATGTCGTCGAGCCGTTTCTCCAGGAACCCCTTGGCCTTCAGGAGGGTTCCCGCGGTCACGGTGTTGATGGTCTTGGACTGGTAGCCGACGACGACGGTCACGGTGTCGGAGTCGGCGGATGTGGACGTGGAGTCCAGCGAGCAGGCCGACGCGGTCAGGGTGGTGGCGGCAGCGAGCACCGCCGCGAGTGTGCGTTTCATCGACGTTCCCGGGGTCTCGACGGATGGTCTAGCGGATGAGGAAGGGCATGTTGACGGTGACGGCGCCGGTGGGACACCGCGCGGCACACGGGCCGCAGTACCAACATTCGTCGACGTGCATGAATGCCTTGCCGTTCTCCGGGTTGATGGCCAACGAATCCAGCGGACAGATCTCCACGCAGAGGGTGCAGCCTTCGATGCAGAGCGACTCGTCGATCGTCACCGGTACGTCGACTCGCTGATTCACCAGGGCCATCAGATTCCCCTAACTAGGTTGCCGCGCAGGGTTATTCGATCTCCACGCATGCGGATGTACTCGAGGTCGACGGGTCGCCCGTCGTCGAGGTGGGTGAGGCGTTCCAGAAGCAGGACCGGAGTTCCGTCGGGCACCTGCAGTAGAGCCGCTGAATGCGGGTCGGCGGGTACCGCTTCCACCGCGAGATTGGCCTCGCCGAGCCGTCGGCCGGTGACCTCTTCGATGAGGGCGAAGACGTCGTTGACTTCGAGGCTGTGCTCGAGGACTTCGAGGCCGATGTCGGGCGTCAGGTACGTCATGTCCAGGGACAGCGGAAGGTCGCCGAGGTAGCGCAGCCGCTCGACGAACACCGCGGGTTCGCCGGGGCTCAGCTTCAGGCGATTGGCGACCGCAGGGGGAGCCGACACCGTCATGGCGGCGCGAACTTCGTTGCGAATGTCGCCGTAGCCCTTGAAGGTCTCCTTCAGTCCGACCAGGGAATCGAGTCCGTGGTCGTACTTGCGGATGGCGACGTGGGTGCCCGTCCGGGGGCCGCGGTCGATGATGCCCTCGTCCTTGAGCGTCGCGAGTGCCTCGCGAACGGTGTTGCGAGAGACGAAGAACTCGGCGGCGAGGTCGGCCTCGGAGGGTAGGGCGCCCGGATAGCCGCCGGCATGAATCTGGTGGCGAAGCACGTCGGCCACCAGACGAGCCTGGTCGGCCCGCGGTCGACGGATGGGTGTCGGCTCGAGGGGATTCCGGTTGGCCATCGTCACCTCCTGGGCTGTGGTCTGTGACTGACCTGCTCAGGACGGTATCGGTGGTTGCTATTTCACCCGGGGCCTAGTGACTCGGGCCGACCGGGGCCGCCGCCATTGCGCCGCCAGGAACCACCGTGGACCTGCTGTCGGACGGCCGGGCACGGCCATTGCGCCACCCGCCGACGGGGACGACAGTTTGGAATCGCGGTGATTCGAAGGCGCGCGCTCAGGCGCAGATGTTGACGAAGTACAGCCCGGGGGTGGCGCACATGCCCGGCCCGTCGTACGCGGCGTACGGCGACGGGGACGTCGCGTGGTTGTCGCTCTGGCTGCTGGTGCCCTGCACCGACGGCACGGTGGGGTCGGTGGGAGCGGCGTTGGCCACGCCGGCACCAACGCCGAACACGAGCGCGCCTGCGACGCCGACACCAGCTGCGATGGCCTTGAGATCGATCATGTTGCACCCCGTTGCTCGAAGAACTAGTGAGCACAACTAACCGAGTGCGCGTTTCATTCCGCGGTTCACATGCGGGCGCGGACGACGTCCTCGACGCGGCGGGCCGCCTCCGCGGCGTCTTCGTGTTCCCAGATGCGCACGCTGACCCAGCCGGCCTCGGCCAACTTGCCGTCGGTGTCGCGGTCTCGATTGCGGTTCGTCTCGACCTTGTCGGCCCAAAACCTGGCGTTGGCCGTGGCGACGGTGTGGTGCGTGGGGCAGCCATGCCAGAAGCACCCGTCGAGGAACACCGCCACCTTGGCCCGCGGGAACACGAGATCGGCCGTGCGCCGCACCCCCGCCAGGGGTTTCGCCGACACCCGGTAGCGCAAACCCCGCGCATGCACCGCCGACCGCAACGCCATTTCGGGCTTGGTGTCGCGGCTCTTGTTGGACTTCATGCGCGCCCGCGCCTCGGGTGAGGACGCCCAGGACTCGGCCATGCCTCCACACTATTGGCGAACCTGCTGCCTACGATCGCCAGGTGAGCATCATCGCCGACGTCGCCCGTGACGTCGGGCTCGAGCGCTTCCGCACCCGCAACGGCAGCTACGAACGAATGCTGAGCCGTCGCGACGGCAAACAGACCGCCAGCGCGATGGCGGGCTACCGCGGCACCGAGACCCGTGCGACGTGCGCCGACGAGGCGGAGCGCGCCTGGCTCCAGAGCAGGGTGGCGCCCCCTGGCGGGCCTGCCGGGTCGTCGCTGCGGGTGGTCGACCTGTTCAGCGGGTGCGGCGGACTGTCCATCGGGTTGGCGGAGGCGGCGCGGGCCCTGAACCGGTCCTTCGAACCGGTGCTCGCGGTCGACGTCGACGCGGTGGCCGCCCGGACCTACGCCGACAACTTTCCCTCGGCGGTCACCCTCACCCAGGACGTGGAGACGGTGTTCCCGGGCCGGGTCGGCGCCCGCCTGCAGGCCGCCGAACGTCTGCTGGCCACCACGCATCGCGACGTCGACGTCTTGGTCGGCGGGCCGCCGTGCCAGGGGCACAGCGACTTCAACAACCGCACCCGCCACGCCGACGACAAGAACGAGCTGTACCGCACGATGGTCCGCGCCGCCGAAGTGCTTGCGCCCCGGCACATTCTGATCGAGAACGTGCCGGGGGCGGTCAACGACCGCAGGGCCGTCGTCCAACGCACCGCCGACGCCCTCGACGCGCTCGGCTACCGGGTGTCGGTCGGAGTCGTCGACCTGAGCCAGATCGGCGTCCCCCAACGACGACGTCGCCTCGTCTTGATGGCCAGCCTCACCCACTCCGTGACGGTCGCCGAGGTCACCCAGCGGCACCGCCGCAACGCCCGGTCGGTGGCGTGGGCGTTTCAGGACCTGGAGTCCGCGCCGGAGTCGGGTCGGCTGGTCGACGAGCCCGCTCGCTCGGCACCGGCGACGCGGCAGCGCATCGACTACCTCTTCGAGCACGGCGACTTCGACCTGCCCGACCGTCAGCGTCCGGCGTGCCACGCCTCCGGCGGTCACAGCTACAAGGCCATCTACGGCCGGCTGGCGTGGGACCGGCCGTCGCAGACCATCACCACCGGCTTCTACAGCATGTGCATGGGCCGCTACGTGCATCCCAGCCGCCGCCGCACCATCACCGCCCACGAAGCCGCACGGCTGCAATACATTCCGGATTGGTTCTCCTTCGACGGCGTCACCCGTCGCACCGCGTTGGCCCGCATGATCGGCAACGCGGTGCCCTCGCGGTTGAGCTACGCCGTCGCGGTGGAATGGCTGCGGTGAGCCTGAGGGTCGCGGGACTGTTCGCCGGCATCGGCGGTCTCGAGCTGGGCATGGCAGCTGCCGGACACCACACGCATCTGCTCGTCGAAAACTCCCCCGCCGCCATGCACGTCCTACGCCGACGGTTCCCCGACACCACGCTCGAGGGCGACGTCCGCGACGTCGTCGCGCTGCCGCGCGGCACCGACGTCGTCGTGGCGGGCTTCCCGTGCCAAGACCTCAGCAGCGTCGGCCGCAAGGCCGGAATCGACGGCGCCAGAAGCAGTTTGGTCGGCGAGGTGCTGCGCCTGCTCGAGGGCGGTGACGTGCCATGGGTGGTGCTGGAGAACGTGCCGTTCCTCATCTCCCTTGGCAAGGGTGCCGCCTTGGAGGTGGTGACGTCGGCGCTGACCGAACTGGGCTACCGGTGGGCGTACCGCGTCGTCGACACCCAGGCGTTCGGCCTGCCGCAGCGGCGCAACCGCTGGTATCTGGTGGGCTCGCGGGTGGGTGACCCGCGGGACGTGCTGCTGGCTGGCGACTGCGCCAAACCGACTCAGACGTGGGGGTATCCCGACGTCGCCTGCGGCTTCTACTGGACCGAGGGCATGCGCTCGTTCGGCTGGGCAGTCGACGCGGTGCCACCGATCAAGTGCGGCTCCTCGGTGGGGGTGCCGTCTCCCCCGGCCATTCGCCTTCCGTCCGGCGCCTACGTGACACCCGATCTGCGCGACACCGAACGGTTGCAAGGCTTTCCGGTCGACTGGACCGCACCCGCGGAGGAGGTCGCCCGCCGCGGTGAGCGGTGGCGGATGGTGGGCAATTCAGTGAGCGTGCCGGTGGCGACGTGGATCGGCGGACGGCTCGCGGACCCCGGCCGATACGACGCGTCGCGCGACCGACCGCGTGACGGTGCGGCGTGGTCGCGCCGGGCGGCCTGGGCGGACCTCGACGGCGTGGTGCACGACGCCGACGTGGGGCCGTGGCCGGCGTGGGAACCGCGGCTACCGTTGGCGGACTTCCTCGCGTTTCCCGGCAAGCCGTTGTCGGCAAGGGCGGCAACGGGTTTCATCCGCCGGACCCAGAAGGGCTCGCTACGCTTTCCCGACGGGTTCGTCGACGAGCTGGGGGCCTACGCCGACCTCGTCAACCTCGTGTGACATCGCGAGACATAAGCGTTGGCGGCGACACGCCGGTGACGGCCGCCGTGGCTTATGTCTCGCAGGGCGCGGGGCTTGCGCCTACGTCAGCTTGCTGCCCTTGAGCCACTGATCCCACGGCACCGTCCAGTCGCCGTTCTGCGAGATCTGCAGTGGCTTTCCTCCGGTGTTGCGGACCTCGACGACGTCTCCTGGCACCGCGAAGTCGAAGAACCATGCGGCATTGTCGCCGTTGAGGTTGAGGCAGCCGTGCGAGGTGTCGGTGTTGCCTTGGGCCCACACCGTCGAATTCAGCTGATGCAGATAGATGCCGTCGGTGCTGATCTTGGTGGCATAGGAAATCGACTCCTTGTAGCCCAGCCGCGAGTTCGTCGGAAGCCCGAAAGTCGAGGAGTCCATGATCACCGGATTGGCCTTGCTGAGCACCGTGTACACCCCGGGCGGAGTGAAGAACGAGAACGTGGTGCCGGCGATGGTCTGGATGCCGCCCATGCCCATCGACGTCGGCATGGTGCGGACCAGCTTGCCGTTGTCGTACACGCTGACCATGTGCGTGGTGTCGTCGGCGATGGAGACGTGGGCGTCGCCGATCTTGAAGGAGACGTGCTCGTCCTCCTGCCCGTACAGCCCGTCGCCCAGCGGGGTGCCGTAGACGTTGCCCGCCACCGTCACGGTGGTGCCCGGCGCGTAGTACTTCTCGGGCCGCCAGTGGGCGGTCTGGTCGTTGACCCAGTACCACGATCCGGCGACCGGCGGATTGGTGGTCACCGCCAGGTGCCGCTCGGCGTTGGCCTTGTTGTCGATCGCCTCGTCGAAGTGCGCGACGACGACCTCGCCGATGCCGTAGGTGGCGCCGTCCTGCAGCAGTCCGCCGTCGGTGGTCTCGAAGTACACCTGCGTCTGATTGCTGGGCGAGACGGTGTGGAAGGTGGTCTCCTGCCGCGACGGCATGCCGTTGGGGCCACGAGCCGACACCGCCAGCGTGTACGCGCGGCCGTAGCCGAGCTGCATCGTCGGCTTCCAGGTGGTGTGGTCCGGGGTGAGGACCCCGGGGATGACCTTGCCGCTGTCGCTGGTCATCGTGACGTCGGTGATGGAGCCCGTGGTCGCCGTGACCATCACCGGGCTCGCCGGGTTGACCTTGTCGGCGGCGGGCGCAGGCACCACGGACAGCGCGGCAGGCGTCGACGTGGGCACGGCGGCAACCGGCTGCGCCTCGGCCAGATCCTTCGGTGCGGCCAGCACCTGGCAACCGTGCACACACCGTTCCGACCCGCTGACCATGACTCCACCGAGTACGGCCAGCACCGCGAACGATGCGGCCAGCCACGCCCCACGGGCACGACGAATAGACGTCAACGAAACTCCATTGATTTTCCGCGCTGACTAGAAGACGAGCCCAATGGTAGGTGGTCGACAGCCACTCTTCGCAACATGTGTGACGGCACGATCCGGTCACGTGTCAACGAGTAACGAATGGGTAAGACACGCCGAGTAAAGAGGTGATGGCTATCTCCCGAGTGGCAAGAACGGATGAGCACCAATGACGATGGTTCACAGATTCCGGCGGCGCATGGCGACCGCCGCGCTCGTCGCGGCAACCCTGCCCGGCTTGATCGGCTTGACGGGCATGACGGCCACGGCCGCCGCCTACTCACCCCCCGGACTGCCCGTTGAGGACCTGATGGTCCCGTCGCCTGCCATGGGACGCGACGTGCTGGTGCGTTTCCAGCCCGGCGGTTCGCACGCGGTGTACCTCCTCGACGGCCTGCGCGCCCGCGACGACAACAGCGGTTGGGACATCGAGACCAACGCATTCGAGAAGTTCCACAACTCGGGCGTGTCGGTCGTCATGCCCGTCGGCGGCATGTCGAGCTTCTACACCAACTGGGAGCAGCCCGCCGTCGGCAACGGCCAGACCCAGAACTACCAGTGGGAGACGTTCCTGACCTCGGAACTCCCCGCCTACCTGTCGCAGAACAAGGGCATCTCCCCGTCCGGCAACGCCGTGGTGGGGCTCTCGATGTCCGGTAGCGCCGCACTGATCCTGGCCGCCTACCACCCCGGTCAGTTCGCCTACGCCGGCTCCGAGTCGGGCTTCCTGAACCTGTCGCAGGGCATCTGGCCGACGCTGGTCGGGTTTGCCATGCGCGACGCGGGCGGATTCGACGCCGGCGCGATGTGGGGTCCCGGCGGCGGCCCGGACTGGCAGCGCAACGACCCGACCCTGCAGGCCGGTCGCCTGGCGTCCAACGGCACCCGGTTGTACGTCTACACCGGCAACGGCACGCCCAACGAGCTGGGCGGCGCCGATCTACCTGCGACTACCCTCGAGGGCCTGACCCGGGGCAGCAACCAGGCGTTCCAGGATGCCTACACCGGCGCTGGCGGTCGCAACGCGACGTTCAACTTCCCGCCCAACGGCAGCCACGCCTGGGCCTACTGGAGCCAGCAGCTCGACATGATGAAGCCCGACATCATCCGCACCATCGGCTAGGAATCGCTGCGCAGCGTCACCATCCGCGTGGTGGAGCTCTCGTCGAGCTCCACCACGTCGGATCGTGAGCGCAGGAAGTCGCTGAACGACCGGAACCCCAGCGACTTCTCGCTGAACGAGGGATCCATGCGCTTCATCTGCGCCTTCACCGCGGAGTTGTGCAACCACTCCACGTCGTCTTTCTCCAACCCGATCCGCAGCGCCCGCAGCAGCAGACCCGTCGCGACGGCCTGAGGGTCCGGCGCCTCGGGCTCCTCCTCCACCGTCTGCGGCCGGGTGGCACGCCGGCGGGGAGCCCGCTTCTTCGGCTCGGGCGCCGGTTCGGCGTCGTCCTCCTTCGGTGCCACGGGTTCCGGTTCGAACACCGGCACGCCGGGCAACGCGTCGTAGATGACGAAGTCGTCGCAGGCCGCCGCGAGCGACCGGCTCGACGAACCAGCCACCCCGATGCCGACGACGTACCGCCCAAGCCGCTTGCACCTCTGCGCCAGCGCGATGTAGTCCGAGTCCCCCGCGACGATCACCACGTGCGTCAGGTCGGGCAGGCGGAACATGTCCTCAACGGCGTCGACGGCGAGCCTGATGTCGGCGCCGTTCTTTCCGTAGGCCGCCGCCGGGAACAGCTGGACCAGGTCGACGGCGCGACCGACGAGTTGACCTCGGTACCCGGCGTTGACGTCGGCCGACCAGTCGGCGTACGCCCGGGTGAGCACCAACGTCCCGAAGGACGAGGCAAAGTCGATGATCGCGCCGACGTCGACGGTCGCGCGGGCCAATCGGTCGACCTCCAACCCCTTGGTCTTGTCGCGCTGAAACGAGTTTCGCCCGTTGACCTGGTCGTACCGCGAGATGACGATGTTGTCGAAGTCCAGGTAGACCGCGACGCGGGTGTCCTCACGTTCTGTCATGGGCCTAGTTTGGGCTCCCTCGTCGACCGATGTCACGGCGGGTCGCGCGGACGCCGATTCAGCAACTTCTCGCCCTCGGGCCCGCAAACACTGCCCCGAATGGGGCCGTGTGAAAGATCACCCGCACCGCCGCGTCGGCGTCGAACTCACCGCGCCACGGGGATAGAGTCGATGAGCCGGCATGGCGAAGAAGACGCTGGGCGGTACGGCCGCAAAAGCCACAATCGATAGCCGACAGGTTGGTTCATGAATTCCTCGAGTGAGACACGAAGCCCGTCACCTGCACAGTCCCTGTGGCTGTCCAAGTCCGCGTCCCAGACGCGCGGGTCGGACAAGAAGGAAGTCCAGTTCCACTACGACATCAGCAATGAGTTCTTCAAGCTGTGGCAGGACCCTAATCAGGTCTACAGCTGCGCGTACTTCGAAGAGGACGACTACACCCTCGAGCAGGCGCAGCTGGCGAAGATCGACCTGTCTCTCGGCAAGCTCGGCCTCGAGCCCGGCATGACGCTTCTCGACATCGGCTGCGGATGGGGCGCCACCATCAACCGGGCGGTGGAGAAGTACGACGTCAACGTCATCGGCCTGACGCTCTCGGAGAACCAGAAGCAGCACATCGACCAGCACTGGGTCGCCAACTACAAGGGCAACCGGACGATGGACGTCCGCCTCCAGCCGTGGGAGGACTTCAGCGGCAAGGTCGACCGGATCGTCTCGATCGGCGCCTTCGAGCACTTCGGCTTCAACAAGTACGACGACTACTTCAAGAAGACCTACGAGTGGCTACCCGACGACGGCGTGCAGATGCTGCACACGATCATCATCCCGGAGGATGAGGAGATCAAGGCCAAGGGCCTGCCGCTGACCATGTCGCGGGTGCGCTTCATCAAGTTCATCATGGATTACATCTATCCCGGCGGCCGCTTGCCGCTGGGCTCCATGGTCAGGCAGCACGCCGTCGACGCCGGCTACACGGTCACCCGCGAGCAGCACCTGCAGCCGCACTACGTCAAGACCCTCGACACGTGGGCCGACAACCTCAAGGCCAAGCAGGACGAGGCCGTCGAGATCGCAGGCGAGGAAATCTACGAGCGGTTCGTCAAGTACCTCGAGGGTTGCGCCGATCTGTTCCGGGAGGGCTACACCGACGTCGCGCAGTTCACGCTCGAAAAGGCTTGACCGTCAACGCCTTACGGCGTTGACGGACACGTAGGACAGGCAGGAACGAAGAGTCCGAAGCAGACGGACGGAAGTTGGTCGGGGAATGGTTGAGAGCACGGTGAAGCGTCCCAAGGGGCGCACGGAGATGGAGCCGCACTTCGAGGAGGTGCAGGCTCACTACGACCTGTCCGACGACTTCTTCGGGTTGTTCCAGGATCCGTCGCGGACCTACAGCTGCGCGTACTTCGAGCGCGACGACATGACGCTCGAAGAAGCCCAGATGGCGAAGATCGACCTCGCGCTCGGCAAGCTCAACCTGGAACCGGGAATGACGTTGTTGGACATCGGCTGCGGCTGGGGTTCGGTGATGCGGCGCGCGATCGAGAAGTTCGACGTCAACGTCGTCGGTTTGACGTTGAGCAAGAACCAGTGCGCCTTCGGCCAGCAGTTGCTCGACGGGCTGGACACCGATCGCAGTCGTCGTGTGATGTTGCGCGGCTGGGAGCAGTTCGACGAACCCGTCGACCGGATCATCAGCCTGGAGGCCATCGAGGCGTTCCCGCCGGAGCGGTACGCACCGTTCTTCGAGGCGTGCAGCCGGTTCCTGCCCTCCGACGGCCGCATGGTGCTGCAGGCAATCCTCGGGCATCCGCTCAAGCGGTGGCCCGAGATGGGCATCCCGATCGTCATGACCGACCTGCGCTTCATGCGGTTCATCGCCAAGGAGATCTTCCCCGGCGGGTCGGTTCCGTGCGACGAAGACATCGTCAACCTGTCCCAGGCCGCCGGTTTCACCGTCACCGACAAGCAGTTGCTCGACGAGCACTACGTGCGCACGCTGGATCTGTGGGCCACGGCCCTGGAGGCGAATCACGATGCCGCCGTTGCCGCCACGTCCGAAGAGGTCTACCAGCGGTACATGAAGTACCTGGTGGGTTGCAGCGACTTCTTCCAGCGCGGCATCAGCGAATTGGGCCAATTCACCATGGTCAAGGGCTGAGACACCCCTTGACCATTGCGCCCATCTCGACGTGGGCGCCTCTGCGGTCACCGGTCTACCGCGCACTGTGGATCGCCCAGCTGGTGTCCAACCTCGGCACCTGGATGCAAACCGTTGGGGCGCAATGGATGCTGGTCGCCGATCCGCGCGCGGCCGTGCTCGTGCCGCTGGTGCAGACCGCGACCACGCTGCCGGTGGTGCTGCTGGCGCTGCCGTCGGGAGTCCTAGCCGATCTCGTCGACCGGCGCCGGCTGCTCATCGCGACGCAGGGGGCCATGGCCGCCGGGGTGGGGTTGCTCGCCACGCTGACGGGCTTCGGGCTGACGACGCCGGCGGTGCTGTTGACTCTGCTGTTCGTCATCGGTTGCGGTCAGGCGCTGACCGCCCCGGCCTGGCAGGCCATTCAGCCCGACCTCGTTCCCGCCCAACAGATTCCGGCCGCCGCAGCGCTGGGCAGCATGAGCCTCAACGGGGCCAGGGCGATCGGTCCGGCCATCGCCGGGGTGCTGGTGTCGGTCGCCGGGCCGACGTCGGTGTTCGCGCTGAACGCGGTGTCCTTCGTCGGCATCGTCGTGGTGCTGGTGTGGTGGCGCCGACCCGCCGTCGAACAGAACTATCCGCCTGAGCGTGCGCTCGCCGCCCTCAGCGCGGGCGGCCGCTTCATCCGCAGCTCCCCGATCGTGCGGCGGATCCTGCTGCGAGCCGCGCTGTTCATCGCCCCGGCAAGCGCGCTATGGGGCTTGTTGCCGGTGGTGGCGGCCAACAACCTGGGAGTGTCCTCGTCCGGCTACGGGCTGCTGCTGGGTGCGATCGGCCTCGGCGCCGTCATCGGAGCATTCCTGTTAGGCCGGTTGCGGTCTCGATTCGGTCAGAACGTCTTGCTCACCGTGGGCGCCTCGGGTTTCGCGGTCGCGACCGCGGTGCTGGCTCTGGTGCCCGTGTTCGGAATCGTGCTGGCGGCGTTGATCGTCGGCGGCGCCTCCTGGTTGCTGTCGCTGTCGACGCTGAACGCCTCGATGCAGCTGAGCCTGCCGGCGTGGGTCCGCGCCCGCGGATTATCGGTCTACCAGCTGATCTTCATGGGCGGGCAGGCGCTCGGCTCGGTCGTGTGGGGCGTGGTCGCCGGCGCCGCGTCGAGTTCGACCAGCCTGCTGGTGAGTTCGGGACTGCTGGTGGTGTGCGCCCTGTCCTCGCTGTGGTGGCCGTTGCACGCCAGGACCAGCAGCCTCGACCTCACCCCGTCGTCGCATTGGCCCGAGCCGACGCTCATCTTCGAGCCCGAACCGCTCGACGGACCGGTGCTGGTGCTGACCTCCTACCGCGTGGCCGAGGCCGACGAAGACGCCTTCTTGGCGGCCATGACGGCGCTCGGCCGGTCGCGTCAACGCACCGGGGCGTCGCAATGGCGTCTGTATCGGAGCGTCGAACGCGAGTCGACGTTCGTGGAGACCTTCGTCGTGCGCTCCTGGGGTGAGCACATGCACCAGCACTACACCCGGCAAACCGGGCAGGATCGGGTCATCGAAGAGACCGTGGAGCGCTACGTCGACGGCGAACCGGTCTCCGAGCACTACCTGGCCGTGCGCGAGGCCAACGCTAGACGGTGAATCCGCCGTCGACGTTGACGTTCGCGCCGGTGACGTACGCGGATTCCGGGCCGGCCAGGAAGCTCACGACGGCGGCCACCTCATTGGTCTTTCCGTAGCGCCCGAGCGCGGTCAGCGGTCGCAGGGAATCGGCGAATTCGCCTTCGTCGGGGTTCATTTCGGTGTTGATCGGGCCGGGCTGCACGTTGTTGACGGTGATGCCGCGCGGGCCGAGCTCGCGGGCGAGTCCACGGGTGAAGGACGACACCGCGCCCTTGGTGAGTGCGTACACCGCGGTCGCCGGGGTGGGCACGCTGTCGGCGTTGACGCTGCCGATGTTGATGATGCGGGCGCCGTCACCGAGATGGGCAAGCGCGGCGTGAACCGTCCAGAACACCCCGCCCACGTTGATGGCGAGCAGCCGGTCGTACTGCTCCGGGGTGAACTCGTGGACCGGGGCGAGAATCGCCGTCGCGGCGTTGTTGACCACGATGTCCAGCCCGCCAAGTTCGGCAACGGCGCGGTCAACTGCGGCTCCGGTCTGCGTCGGGTCGGCGGCGTCTGCCTGGATGGCGACCGCGGTGGCGCCGGTCGCGGTGACCTCGGCGACGACTGCGTCGGCCTCGGTCTTCGACGACGAGTAGGTGAATGCGACTGCGGCGCCGTCCGACGCCAGCCGCCGGACGATCTCGGCGCCGATGCCGCGGGACCCTCCGGTCACCAGTGCTCGACGTCCGGTCAGGGGTGCTGCGCTCATGTCATGGCCTCCAGGTAATTACGAACTGTCGTGTTACTAAGTACGATGTGGTCAAGTCCGACGACCGCGCCGGCATTCCAGGTGTGACCGGAGTCACGACGGAAGGAGGTCGCATGGCGATCGGTCGGCCGAGGGAGTTCGACCCGGGCCAGGTCGAGGACGCCGCGATGAAGTTGTTCTGGGCACGCGGATTCGACGGCGTGTCGATCAGCGACGTCAGCGAGGCAACCGGTGTGAACCGGCGCAGCATCTACGCCGAGTTCGAATCCAAGGAGAACCTGTTCGCGCGCGCCGCCCAGCGCTACATGGCCGGTCCCGGCGATTATCTGGTCGACGCTCTCGCGCAACCGACGGCTCGCGAGGTCGCCGAGGCGATGGTGCGCGGCGCGGCGCAGACCGTCAGCGGTGAGATACCCGGTTGCCTGACCGTCGGGCGGGCTCCCGGGTTGGCCGAACTGCGGGAGGCTACCGTGGGCAGGCTCGCCGAACGCTTCGACAGGGCGGTCGCCGACGGCGACCTGACCAACGTCGATCCGATGCTGTTGGCCCGATGGGTCTTGGTGGTCTGTCAAGGGCTCGCCGTTCAGGCTCGCAGCGGCGCCACCCGCGAGGAACTGCGAGCCGTTGCCGATCTGGCTCTCGCCGGATGGCCGGTTTCCTAGGTGTACAACGTGATTGGCTGCACGTCACCGGTGAGGTAGTTGGCGCCGACCTCGAGCTTCTTGTAGTCGACGGGGTCGTGCAGCGAGTGCGTGCGGATGTTGCGCCAGTAGATGTCGAGGCCGACGTGGCTGCGGGTCGAGCTCGAGCCGGTGACCTCGTAGACGCGGTGGGCGACCTCGAGTGCGGTCTCGGTGGCGACGACCTTGAGCTTGGCGATGCCGATCTCGGCCTCGGTGCGGTCGTCGGCGGTCACGTCCGCGCCGCGGGCAATCACCCGGTCGAAGCGGGCATTCCAGCGATCGGCCAGCGCTTCGACGGCCGCGGTGCGCGACAGCAGCTCGCCGAACACGCGCTGCACGAACGGGTCTCGCGAGTAGTGCTCGGCGGTGCCCAGCAGCCAGGAGCCACGCCGTTCCAGCGTCAACTCCCGGGCCCGCTCCAACGCGCCTTCGGCGATGCCGAGGTACAGGTTGGCGAAGCCCAGCTGCACGCCCGGCGTGACGAGCGTCGAATAGGGTTCCTCGCCGACCTCGCCCAGGATGTCCCCCGGCTCGACGGCGACGTCGTGGAATTCGACGCTGCCGCTGGCGGAGAGCCGCTGCCCCAACGCATCCCAGTCACCGGCGAACTCGACGCCCTCGCTGTCGCGCGTGACGACCGTGGCCAGGATCCGGGCGCCCGGCTCGCCGTCGGCGGCCATGGCGAGGGTGACGTCACCGGTCGAGGCGCCGGTCGCGAAGCGCTTGCGGCCGTTGAGCCGGTAGCCCTCGCCGTCGCGGGTCAGCACCAGGTCGGGGTCGACGGGGTTGACTGCGTCGCCCCACAGCCAGCTGCCCTTCGCAGACGCGCCGTACCAGTGCTCCCAGCGCGACGGGTCGGCGAAGAAGACGATGGCCGCCTGATTGGCCAGGTGATAGCTCAGGATCTGCGCGATCGACGCGTCGTGGCGCGCGAGGATCCGCACCGCGCGCAGGCCGGTCGACCAGTGTCCGCCGTGCCCGCCGAACTGGCTCGGAATCAGCAGGTTGGCCAGCCCGGAGTCCTTGAGGAGCTTCAGCTCGCCCTCGGGGTCGACGTTGGCGCGATCCCGGGCAAGAGCGTCTCGGGCCAGGAGGCGGCCCGTCTCGTCGGCAACCGCATCCCACTTCTCGGTCTCGTCGTCGGTCGGCAGCGTGGTCCAGGGCGTACGTGTCACGGCGACACCATAGGACCCACAGCTGCGAGGGCGGCGGGTTGCACTCTGGCAGAGTCAAAGCCGCGCAATCTGGGCGTTACCGCTGTTCACTACAGCGTTGTGACGATCATCGCCGACGACCGCGTCCAGGACGCCCGCGCCCGCTTCGCCCCCGTACTGGAGGAGATCGCGTCCGGAGCACGCGACCGCGACCTCGCTCGTCAGCTGCCGATCGAGGCCGTGCAGGCGTTGAAGCAGGCCGGATTCGGGGCGTTGCGGGTCCCCGTCGAATTCGGTGGCTGGGGCCTGGACTGGCGGGAGACGACGGCGCTGTGGATCGACGTCGCGACCGCCGACGCCAACCTCGCCCAGGCCCTTCGCGGACACTTCGTCTTCGCCGAGGACGTGCTGTTCCGGCACCGTCGCGGTGAAGACGTCAGGCGCTGGTTCGAGCGCTTCGTCAGCGGCGAGGTCGCGGGCAACGCGTGGACCGAGACGGGCTCGACGTCCATCGACCGCGTGCAGACCGAGGTGACCCAGGTCGACGGACAACCGGTGCTCAACGGCCGCAAGTACTACACGACCGGCACCATCTTCGCCGAATGGGCCGACGTCTACGCGCGCGTCGGCGACGACCCCACGATCGCGATCGTCGACACCCGCCAGCCCGGGGTCGTGGTGCACGACGATTGGGACGGCTTCGGTCAGCGGGGCACCGGCACCGGCACCACCGAGTTCCATGACGCCCGCGTCGAGGACCTGGTGCCCTTCGAGCGGCGTCACCCGTATCAGACCGCCCTCTACCAGCTCAACCATCTCGCCTCCCTGGCGGGCATCACGCGTGCCGTCCTCGGCGACGTGACCCGCGAGGTGCAGCAGCGAGAGCGGAACTTCAGCCACGCCAACAGCGCTCGCGTGCGCGACGACCCACAGGTGCTGGCCCGCGTCGGCGAGATCTGGGCGGCGGCCTACACCACCGAGGCGCTGGCCCTGAAGGTCGCCGAGGCGATCGACGCGGCCGCGACCCTCGACCCGTCCGACACCGAGGGTCTGCAGAAGGCCAGCGAGCGTGCCGAATTGGAGTCCTCGGCCGCACAGGTGACGGCCTCGCAGTTGGCGATCGACGCCGCGTCCAACCTCTTCGACACCCTCGGCGCGTCGGGCACGTCCTCCGCCCGCGGACTGGACCGGCATTGGCGCAACGCGCGTACGGTGGCGTCGCACAACCCACGCATCTTCAAGGCCAAGGTGCTGGGGGCGTTCCAGGTCAACGGCACTCCCCCGCCATACGCGTGGGGCATCGGCCGCACCGAGCGCTGATCCCTCTCCCGCGAGCAGTCGCAAACCTGCGGCAATTGCGGCGTGTCGCGACAGGTTTATGTCTGCTCGCGGGGGGACTTAGGCGAGGCGGCGGCCTGATTCCGTGTCGAACAGGTGCACCCGGTCGGCCCGAACGTCGACGCTCACCCGGTCCCCGGGTGTCGGCGCCGTCCCCCACCCCGCCACGGTGGCCGCCTCGACCACCGCGGTCAGCCGGTGCGCCCCGGCCGCCACGATGAACACGTAACGCGGACCAAGCAATTCGACGATCTCGACCGTGCCGTCGCCGTGCTCGGACGGAACGACGAGCAGGTCCTCGGGTCGCACCCCCAGCGTGACCGCCGGGCCGTCGGCACCCGGTACGACGAAGCGCACGCCGTCACCGTCGAAGACGCCGTCCCGCACAGCGCCCTGCAGCAGGTTCATGCTCGGCGACCCGATGAAGCCGGCGACGAACGTGTTGGCCGGCCGACGGTATAGCTCCTCGGGAGTCCCGACCTGCGCGATGGCGCCCGCGTCGAGGACCACGAGTTGGTCGGCGATCGTCATCGCCTCCTCCTGGTCATGGGTGACGTACAGCGCGGTGATGCCCGAATCCTGTTGCAAACGGCGGATCTCCGAGCGCAACTCGACGCGGAGCTTCGCGTCGAGGTTGCTCAGCGGCTCGTCGAAGAGGAACACCTTGGGTGTGCGGACCAGCGCCCGCGCGATGGCGACCCGCTGCTGCTGGCCACCGGAGAGTTGCCGCGGCTTGCGGTCGAGCAGCGGGGTGATGCCGACCCGTTCGGCGGCCTCGCGGGCCTGCCGGGATGCCTCATCCTTGGCAACACCGTTGTTGCGCAACGGGAACGCGATGTTCGCGGCCACCGTCAGGTGGGGGTAGAGCGCGTAGTTCTGGAACACCATGGCGATGTCCCGTGTGCGCGGCGACTCCGCGGTGACGTCGCGACCACCGATCGAGACGGTGCCGCCGTCGGCGGTCTCCAGTCCGGCGACGATGCGCAGGGTGGTCGACTTGCCGCAGCCCGACGGTCCGACCAGCACGGTCAGCGATCCGTCGGGCAGGGTCAGGGACAGGTCGTCGACGACGGCGCGGTCGGCGTAGGTCTTGGTGAGGCCGACGAGTTCGACGTCCGAGGACGGGACGGTCATTTGGTGGCTCCGGTGGTCAGTCCGCCGACGAGGTAGCGCTGAGCTGCCAGCGCGAGCACGTAGACGGGGGCGACGCCGAGCAGCCCGGCGGCGGCCTGTTGGCCGAACTGCACGTTGCGGTCGCCTTGGAAGAGGGACAGTCCGACGGTCAGGGTTTGACTCTCCTTCGTCACCGCGAGGTAGACCGCGAAGAGGAAGTCGTTGTAGGACAGGAAGAACGTGACCAGCAGCGCGGCGACGATGCCGGGCCACAGCAGCGGCAGGACCACCTTGCGCAGGGTGGCGGCCACCGTGAGGCCGTCGATGACGGCGGCCTCGTCGATCTCGACGGGGATGCGCCGCACGAAGCCGTCGAGCAACCAGGCCGCCACGGGGACGCCCGCGAGACCGTTGACCAGGATGAGCCCGGCCACGCTGTTGGTGAGCCCGGCGTATCGCAGCAGGAAGAACAGCGGGATGATCGCGACGATCGGCGGTGCGCAGTAGCTGGCCAGCAGGATCGTCAGCAGGCGGTCACCGCGGACGTGACGCGCGGTGAAATAGGCTGCCGGCGTGGCGATCAGGACCGCCAACACCGCGGCCCCGACGGCCGAGACCCAGGAGTTGGTCAGCATGGTGCCCAGCTCGATGGTGTCGAACACCTTGACGAAGTTGTCGAAGGACACCGTGTCGGGCAGCAGGCTGGAGTTCAGCACCTCACCGGCCGGGCGCAGGGCCAGGGACAGCAGGTAGGCGATCGGCAACAACGCCACCGCGACGCCGGCGAGCAGGACGAGTCGAGACTTCACGCGTCGGCCTTCACCGCGCGGGACCGCAGCGCCGTGACCACGGTGGCGACGGCGCCCACGACCAGACCGAACACGAGCGTTTGGGCGGCCGCGGTGCCCATGTCGAAGCTGCCCCGCAGACCGGTCTGGTAGATCACGAACGGGGACAGGCTCGTCGAGAAGCCGGGTCCGCCGGCGGTGATGACGACCAAGACGTCGAACACCTTGTAGCCGATCACCAATTCGAGCACGGCGACGGCCCAGATGCTGGGCGCGATCGCCGGCCAGGTGACGGTGGTGAAGGTGCGCCACGGGCTGGCGCCGTCGATGAGCGCAGACTCGAGCAGTTCGGGGCGCACCACCCCAAGCGCAGCGAAGGCGATCAACGTCGCGAACGGCGTCCACTGCCAGACGTGGATGACCATCAGCACCACGAACGCGCCGACGCCGTGCCCGAGGGGGTTGAATCCCGCCAGACCAAGGGCCCCGAACACGCCGGCCAGCCCACCGCCGACCGGAGCCAGCAGCAGCTTCCACGCGACGCCGACGAGTACGGGCGCGGTCACCAGCGGCAGGAGGAACAGGGCGCCCACGACGCCAAACCCGCCACCGCGGTGCCGCAGGAGCAGGGCGATGGCGAGGCCGAGCAGCGTCGTGGTGACGGCGACGACCACCGCGAAGACCGTCGACTTCCACAGCGACGGGGTGAACGCAGGTGAGGCGAACGCCCCGGTGAAGTTGTCAAGACCGGTGAAGCGGTTGAGCGGCTTGGCAAGTGAGGACTTGGTCAGGGCGAGCGCGACGAGGTAGATCGTCGGATACACCAGCAGCAGCGCCACCCCGGCGATGGCTGGGGCTGCCAGCCAGCCGGGAACGCGTTTGGTCACGTGGGGGCACGATAGATGCACGTCGGCTCGGGACGCGAGGAATTTACTCACCGCGATTGTGGCATCGTCGACGGACTGGTAAATTTCGCTGATCTTGGTCTGCGTTGGTGCCTATGCTGCGCGACATGCCCGAGTACGCACCAAGCTCGCCCCCGTCGATCGACTCTGTCCCAGCCGTGGACGGCCCGCTGCCGGCGGCTGCCGAACTCGCCGGCAGGCCCTACGCGCTGCCCATCGACGTGCTCGCCGAACGCCACGGCCCGATCTTCTACGGCACCTGGAGCGGAACCCGAAAGCTCTACGCGTGCTCGGTGGAACTCGTCGCGGAATTGTGCGACGAGAGCAGGTTCGCCAAGAACCTCACGCAGTCTCTGGCGCGGGTGAGACCGCTGGCGGGCGACGGACTGTTCACCGCCTTCCACGGTGAGCCCAATTGGCAGAAGGCGCACGACGTTCTGCTGCCCGGCTTCAGCTACGCGGGGCTGCGCGCCTATCACGACGCGATGCTCGACATCAATCGCCAACTGGTCGCGCGGTGGGACGCGCGGGTCGGCGTCGGTCCGGTCGACGTCTCCGACGATCTGCAGAAGCTGGCCATGGACACCGTCGGGCTGGCGGGATTCGGAGCCCGATTCGACTCCTATGACTACGACGGGCTGGCGCCGATCCCGCAGAGCTTCACCAACGCGATCACCGAGGTCTTCCAACACGGTGAGACCCCCGAGTTCGAGGCCGAGCTGTCGACCCTGCACGCCTACTTCGACGAGCTCATCGCCGGGCACACCGTGGGAGAGACGGGAGATCTGCTCCACGTGATGCTCGGCGCGCAGGGCGACCAGGCGCTGGGCACCGACAACGTCCGCAACCAGATCATGACCTTCCTCATCGCCGGACAGTTGACGACCTCCGAGCTCATGCCGAACACCGTCTACAACCTGCTTCACCATCCCGGGGCGATGGCACGGGTGCGCGCCGAAGTGGACGCGGTGTTCGGGCCCGACGACGATCATCTGCCGACCTACGACGACGTCGGCAAGCTCGCCTATCTGCGTCAGGTGATCAGCGAAACGCTGCGACTGTCCCCACCGGTGCTGAACTTCGACAGAATGGCGTTGGCCGACACGGTCATCGGCGGGCACTATCCGGTCAAGGCGGGCGAGGCGGTCACGATCCTGACCGGGGCCCTGCACCGCCAACCGGAGTGGGGCGACAATCCCGAGCTGTTCGACCCGTCCCGGTTCGATCCCGCCATCGCCGAAGCCCGTTCGACCGCGTCGTTCAAACCGTTCGGCACCGGCGAACGCTCCTGCATCGGGCGGCAGTTCGCGCTGCACGAAGCGGCCATGCTGATCGCGCGGGTCGTGCACCGCTACCGGCTCGTCGACTCTCAGCACTACACGCTGCAGTGGGACGGACTGAGCCGCCGCCCGGTCGGGTTCCACGTCGACCTCCTTCGGCGGACCCCCGCCGATCGGGTGGTGACGCCCGTGGCGACCGTTGCGACACCGGCGAATTCGGCGGCTTCCCGGGTAAGGGCGGGAACGACGCTGGCGGTCCTGCACGGCTCGAATCTCGGCACGTGCCGCGCGCTGGCGAGGCAACTCGCCGAGGAGGCCGCCGACATCGGCTGCGATGCGACAGTGGCGCCCCTGGACTCCGCTGCCGAAAACTGGCCCGACGCCGACGCGGTGGTGATCGTCGCGTCGTCCTACAACGGCCAGCCCACCGACGACGCACGCGAGTTCGTGGACTGGCTGTTCGGAGCCGACGCCGAACTCACCGACGACCCACTGTTCGCCGTCCTCGGCGTCGGTGATCACAACTGGGCCGACACGTATCAGGCCATCCCGATCCGCATCGACGAGCGGCTCACCGAACTCGGCGGTCAGCCGTTGCTGCCGCGCGCTGCGGCGGACACCTCGGGGGACCTCAACGGAACGCTCGAAGGATTCTCCGGCGCGCTGTGGTCGGCGTTGGCGGCGCGCTACGGCGACCCCGACGCCGTGGCGGTGACGAGCAACGACGAGCCGCTCTACGACCTGCGCCCCATCCAGGGTCCGGTGACCGCGGCGATCGACGCGCGGTTCGCCGTCCAGCCGATGACCGTCACGCTCAACGACGAACTGGTGAGCACCGCGGGTCAGGCCAAACACTATGTGCGGGTGGCACTTCCCGATGACGTGTCCTACTCGACGGGTGACCATCTGACGGTGTTGGCCGACAACCCTCCCGAGGTGGTCGACACGGTCTTGCGACTACTGAAGATCGACTCGGACCTTCGGCTGGCGGTCAACCCCCGGCGCACCTCGCGGCGGCTCATCGCGCTGGACCGCGAGGTCAGTGTGCGCGACCTTCTCACCCACTTCGTCGAACTCCGCAAACCGGCGACCCGCAGCCAACTGCGTCGGCTCGCGGCGGCCAATCCGTGCGATCCGGAGCGCGCGAAGCTGGAGGAGCTGGCTGACTCACCCGACCCGTGCGTGCTGAGCCCGTTGGAATGCTTGCACCAGTTCCCGGCCTGCGTCCTGACGGGCGCCGAACTGCTCGAACTTCTCGAACCCATGACACCGCGGCACTATTCGATCGCCTCGTCGTCGAAGTTGTCGGCGCGCGAGGTGGCGGTGATCATCAGCGTCGTCGACCTGCCGGCACGCTCGGGCGTCGGGCTGTTCAAGGGCGTCGCGTCCAATCACCTGGCGGGAGCCGCCCCCGGAACGACGATCCGGGCCAGGATCGATCCCGCCCGGCAGGCGTTTCGGGCGGGCGCCGACCCGCAGCGCAACGTCATCCTCGTCAGCGCCGGTACGGGGGTGGCGCCGTTCTGCGGGTTCCTCGGCGACCGGTTGGCGGCAAAGCAGGCCGGCGAGCCGTTCGCCCCGGCGCTGTGTTTCTTCGGCGTTCGAGACCCCGACGTGGACTACATCTTTCGCGATCAGTTCGAGGACGCCGAGCGACAGGGCATCGTGCGCATGCGGCCGGCGTTCTCCCGGGCGCCGCGGGCCGGGGTGCGCTACGTACAGGACCGCATCGCCGCCGACGCCGACGACGTCTGGGAACTGCTC
Organism: Mycobacterium yunnanensis; assembly: GCF_025823185.1. Lineage (GTDB taxonomy): Bacteria > Actinomycetota > Actinomycetes > Mycobacteriales > Mycobacteriaceae > Mycobacterium > Mycobacterium yunnanensis. The sequence goes on along the minus strand of NZ_JACKVK010000008.1, from coordinate 597,814 downwards.
GGCGATCCCGACAAGGACACCCACGTCTTCGTGTGCGGCGACGGCGGCCGAATGGCCCCGGCCGTCCGCGAGTCCTTTCTCGCCATCTACCGGGCGCGCACTGGACGGGACGACGCCGAGGCGAAGGACTGGCTGGAGGATTTGGTGGCCTCGGACCACTACGTCGAGGACGTGTGGGCCGGGTAGGCCAGTTACGTCAGGGCCTTGTCCCACTGATTCTGGGAGTTCTCCAAGGACTGCTGCACGGTCTGCGTGCCGTTGACGGCCAGAGCGATCTGGTCGACGAGACCCTGCAGCAACTGTGGCGCGCCCGCGGTCTTGGGCCACACCAGCGGGTTGCCGTTGAGTCCCTCACGGATGGGGCCGATGGCCTTGGTGACCACCTTGGCGTACCCGTCGGAGTTCAGCACCTCGCCGCGGGCGGGGTCGATGCCGGCGCCCGGGGTCGAGGAGACGACGAGGTTCTGCGGGGCGGCGGTGGCCCACGCGATGAACGCCGAGGCGGCGTCCTGGTTCTTGGTGGCCGTGGAGATGCCCAGCCCGAAGCCGGCGTCGAGCGCGGTGCGTGGGGTTTTGTTCGCACCACCCACGGGTAGCGACAGGGCGCCCCACTTGCCGGCGATCTTGGACGCCGTCGGGTCCTCCGCGCGCAGGGCCATGTCCGTCCAGGTGTCGAGCATCGCGCCCTGACCGCTGAGGAACGCGGTGTTGGCCTGGTCGAAGCCGATCTGCAACGGAGTGGGTAAGGCGGCGGGCGACACCTTGACGAGGTGGTTCAGCGCCGCGACCGACGCATCAGAGGTCAACTCGGGCTTTCCCTTGTCGTTCAACAGGTTTCCGCCGTACCCGGTGAGACGGTTGATGTAGGAGCAGCCGAGGATCATCGGCACCTGCTGGCCGGAGACGATGGCGCCGTAGGCGGCGCCCTTCGCGTCGGTGGTGATCTTGGCGGCAGCGTCGTCGTACTCGTCCCAGGTGGTCGGCGGCGCGACCTTGTACCGGTCGAAGAGTTCGGCGTTGTAGAAGAGGATGTGCACGTCCCCGTCGTAGGGCAGGCCGTACCGCTTGCCGTCGAGCAGGGTGTACGGGTCGTAGATGGACTTGAGGTAGCCGCTGGTACCGATCTTGTCGCCGTTGGCGTCGATCCAGCCGGTGAGGTCGGTGAGGGCCCCGGCATCGACGAGATCACCGAGGCCGAAGTAGAAGTAGTCGAAGACGTCGAATTCGCCGGTGCCGCTTTGCACGTCGAGGATCTGCTTGCTGGTCAACTGGTCGTACGGCGCGGCGGTGACCTCGAGGGTGCCGCCGGTGGCCGCCTTCCACTTGGGGGCCAGGACGTCGCGGAAGGACGTCACGTGCGGCTGGTTGACCAGCAGCTTGAGGGTGACGCCGTCGAAGCGGCCGCTCGTCGGGGCGGAGGTGGACAGCGCCGAGGTGCTGGCGTCGGAACCGCAGGCAGCCAGGGCGGGCGCGAATGCCATTGCACCGCCCGCGAGTCCGAGGAGTTGGAGCGCACGGCGACGGCTGAGATGGGCGGAGGTCACGTGGGGGGACGGTAAGGGAGGGACTGGCGATCAGGCGATGGTTTGACTCGTGATGATCGGTTAAGTCAGGGCGTCGTCCACAATGGAAGACGATGACGACACTCGACTCACCCCATGCTGCCGATCTGCCCTCGGTGTTGGTCTTCGACGTCAACGAAACCTTGCTCGACATCGAGTCGTTGGGCCCCCACTTCGAGCGGATGTTCGGCGACGCCGGCGTCCTGCGCACGTGGTTCGGGGAGCTCGTCACCTATTCGATGACGTTGACGCTGTCCGGTTACTACGCGGACTTCTCCACCCTCGGCGGCGCCGTACTGCAGATGGTCGCGACGATCAGGGGCGCAGTGGTCACCGACGACGACCTGCAGTCCTTCGCCGAGGGGATGCGCACGATGCCAGCGCACCCCGACGCCGCGGCGGGCTTGGCGCGGTTGCAGGCCGACGGCTACCGCCTGGTGACCCTGACCAACTCACCGCATCGGCCCAATGTGCCGTCACCGCTTGAGAATGCGGGCCTCGGCGACTTTTTCGAGCATCAGTTCACCGTGGACACGCTCGGCGTGTTCAAGCCGTCGATTCACCTGTACCGCCGGGTGGCCGCGCAGGTAGGGGTCGACGTCTCGGGCTGCATGATGGTGGCGGCTCACACCTGGGACACGATCGGTGCGCAGGGCGCCGGCATGCGCAGCGCGCTGATCACGCGGCCCGGGAACGCGCCGCTGGTGGCCCCTGGCGTCCCGCAGCCGACGGTGATCGCGAGCGACGTCGTCGACTTGGCAAAAGTGCTTGCGGCTCTTTAGTTCCGTTGAATCTCCGCGGCGCAACCGTCAGGATGGCTTCGCCATCCGCGCCCGAGACCTGGCCGGTCGTGCGGCGAAGCTGGTGACGTAGTCGAGCGCGGCGGCCGCCGACGTCTCGAACGGTTCGACGCTGCCGGTGACGTGCGTGAGCAACGCGCCACCCTGGTGCGCGGCGACGATCGACACGGCGAGGTGGCGCGGATCGGCGTCGGCCCGCAGTTCGCCGCGCCGGCGCATCGCCGACATACCGTCTTCGAACAATCCTGACCAGCGGTCGTACCCGGCGGCCAAGTCGTCGAGGACGACGTCGTCGGCCTCGAGGAGTTCTCCGGTCAGGGAGCCGTAGATGCATCCCCCGCGCAGGTATTCCGCAACGGCGTGTTCGCGGCACAGGTCCACCCAGGTGCGCAGCGACTCCAAGGTGTCCAACCGACCCAGCACGTCCTGGGTGTGAAAGGCGACCACGAAGTCGGTCCGCGCCGCGATCACCTGACGCGTCAGGTCCAGCTTGTCCGAGAAGTAATGGGAGATCTGCGATCCGCTGACGCCGACGGCCCGACGCACGTCGTCGAGGCTGGTGCCGTTGACCCCGTGCTCGAAGATGAGCTCGGCCGCGCCGTCGATGATGCGAGTGCGCGTCGCCATGCCCTTGGCGGTGAAGCGAGGCGTCTCACCCGGCTGGTCATGCCGAGGACGGGGCCGGGGCCTGGACTTGCGCGGGGGCCGTGGAGCGCGTTCGTCGGGGTTCTTGGCGTGCAGGCGAACGTAGTTCACGAGGAACCGGGTGACGTCGGCCAGTGGCCATTCCTGCCGGTAGGTGAAGGCGAGCAGTCCCGCACCCTGGTGCAGGGCGACGACCGCCAGGGCCATCTGGCGGGACTGGGCGGATCGCACCAGCAGACCGCGGCTCTTCATGCGGGCAAAACAGTCCTCGAGCAAGGTGACCCAGCGCCAGTAACCGTCGGCGAAGGTCTGCCGGGTGGCCGTGTCCGACTTCGCCAGCTGACCGGCCAAGGCGTGATAGGTCGCGTTGCCGCGATAGCCGACCTTGCGCAGATAGCGCACATTCAGGGCGGCCCACTGCTCCCAATCCTCGAAGGTGTCGAGCCCACCCAGGCGTGGCTGTCGGTGAAACTGCAGCACGATCTCGACCTGGCGCGCGACGACGGCGCGGACGAGGTCCTGCCGGTCGACGAAGTAATGGTTGAGCTGCGATCCGCTGACCGATGCCGCCTGACGCACCTTGTCGAGGTTGAATGCCGTCAGTCCCTCGGCGAGCAGGACCTCGGCGGCCGAGCGCAGAATTCGTTCGCGTGTCGCGAGCCCCTTGGCGGTGAAGCTCCGGTGCTCCGAGGCATCTGCGGTGGTCATCGTGCTCGTCAAGATACCGTGCATGCGTCACGTGTCGCAGGCCCGAGGGCACGTCGGCCGCGCGCCCGTCATCACGTGATGACGGTCCACCCCCCGGCGCGGTCGACGTGGACAGCGACCTCCAAGGCTCAAATCCGCCGACACGCAGTCGAGCGGGACTAGGGTTTGGGGGAACGGTCCCATTCGCGCGGAGAGCGGGCCAACCGTCGTCGAAGGAGACCCAAGAGTGAATGGCAGCCGGATCGCCGACCCGTGGACCGACGAGCACTCGGGGACCCGAACTCTCGACCTCGCCCTTGGCGTCCTCGTCGGGTTGCGGCGCTGCGGCGCCGGGGTGGCGTTCGCGGAGTTGGTTCAGGTGAGTACCGACCGGGGCCTGTCACCATTTGCGCTCGGCCGGGCGTTGGTGGCCGCGGCCAGCCGTACCTCGGTAGCCGACACCGCCGCCGCGACCGCGGTGACCGAGGAGTGGGGCGGGTTGCTCGACGCCACCGTCCCGTCGTGACCGCTCCCGCGGCCCAGATGCAGGTGGGTTCGCTCTACCGGTATCCGGTGAAGTCGATGCTCGGTGAGGCCGTCGATGCGCTAGCCGTCGATGAACAGGGCGTCGAGGACGACCGTCGTCTCGCGCTGATAGATGAAGAGACGGGCCGGGTGGCCAGCGCCAAGCAGGCGCGGCTGTGGCGTGGTCTTCTAACCTGCAGTGCCACAGTCGATTCAGGCGAGGTGAGCATCCTCCTGCCGGATGGGGCTCGACTGGCGGCCGACGCCGACGAGGTGGACGCGCGGCTCTCCGAGCTGCTCGACCGGCCGGTCAGGCTGGCGAACAGCCGGCCGACGGGCGCGTCACTGGAGCGGGCCGACCCCGAGCAGGTGCTCGAGTTCGGCCTCGACGCGGTGGTCGACGCGCCGCTACTGGAGCTGGCGGAGGCCACCCCGGGTACGTCCTTCCTCGACTACGCTCCGGTGCACGTCATCACGACCGCCACCCTGGAGCACATCGGCACCGAGGCCGAGCGGTACCGACCCAATCTGGTGATCGCGACGCCGCCGGGACACCCGGCGTATGCGGAGAACGACTGGACGGGCCGCACGCTCGTCGTCGGCGGGGCGCGCTTGCGCGGCATCGGCCCGACGCCGCGATGCGTCATCCCCACCCTGGAGCACGGTTCGCTGCCTCGCGATCCCGGAGCCCTGCGTACGCCTGCGGCCGAAAACCGCGTCTCCGCAATGGACATGGGTGTGCTGCCGTGCGCCGGGGCCTACTTCGAGGTCGTCGGCGCGGGCACCATGCGGGCCGGGGACGGCGTCACGCTCGAGCCCTGCTAGAGGCTCAGCCCCTCGCGAGTTCGAAGACGGGGATGACCCGGTCGGTCTTCTTCTGGTACTCGCCGAAGCCGGGAGCGCGCTCGACGATGAGGTCGTAGACGCGGTCGCGTTCGTCCTTCGGGAGCTCGTTGGCGACCATCTGCTGAGGCGGCTCGGCCCCGATCTCCACGGTGACGGCCGGGGTGGCCCGAAAGTTGAACACCCATCCCGGGCTCGCGTCGCGGCCGGCCGCCGATCCGACGACGTAGATCTTGCCGTCGATGTCGAAGTAGCCGATCAGGTTCTCGCGTGGCTCCCCGCTCTTGGCGCCCGTGGAGGTCACGATCAGCAGCGGGAAGCCTTCGAACTGCCCGCCCACCTTTCCGCCATTACTGCGGAACTCCGCGATGTTGCGGGCGTTGAATTCGCGCTCGGACGTCATCTCGTCAGCCATGGGTTCCATGGTGGCACCGTTGCGCGCTTTGGTGCAGCCGATTCGCCCGTCGCACCGCCCACACCACGACGACGAGCGCCACGGCGCTGAGCGGATAACCCATCGCGATTCGGGCGAACGCCAGCCATCCCGTCGCGTCGAGTCCGTAGAGCCAATTCTGCACCACGAACCGGGCCGCGAACGTGACGGCCAGGGCGAGCGTCGCGATGTCGTAGCCCAACCGGGCCGACGGGTCCACCCGCCATCCCTGACCGCCCCCGCTCATGGCGCCCCAGATGACACCCACCAGCGGTCGTCGCAGCAGGATCGAGGCGAAGAACACCACCGCCACGGCAAGACTCCCCCAAATACCCACGAGGAAGTAATCTTTCGCATCGCCGCTCTGGTAGGCGATGAAGGCGCCGATGGCGACGCCCACCAGGCCGGACACCGCCGGCTGCAAGGGTTCCTTGCGCAGCACGCGCAGCAGCGTGATGCCCGCGCCGGCGCCCACCGCCAACGCCGTCGCGGTGTTCAACCCGGTCACGGCGTCGGCTACCACGAACACCACGCTGGGCACGCTGGCGTAGATCAACCCCGGCACGCCTCCCGCCTGCTGCAGAACGCTGGGCTTGCCCTCGTCGACGGTCCTCGTCACGCGCGACCGCCCAGGTGTCGCGCGAGGAACCCCGTGACGGCATGCCACATCTGAAACACGTTCTCGGAGTTGACCGCGCCGTGTCCCTCGTCGGCCTGGACGAGGTAGTCGACGTCGGCGCCACGGGCACGCAACGCGGTGACCAGGTTGTCGGACTCGGCCTGCACCACGCGGACGTCGTTGGCGCCCTGGATCACCAGAAGCGGTGTCCGGATCTCGTCGACCCTGGTGATCGGTGAGCGGGCCATCATGTCCGCCAGCTGATTCGGATCGTCGGGATCTCCGACGTACCGGTGCCAATTGTTGACCAGGTGCGGCCGCGCAATCGGCGGCAGCGTCCGCATGAAGTTGGCCAGATCGGAGATGCCGACGTAGTCGACGGCCGCGGCGAAGAGGTCGGGGGTGAACGTGACCCCGACCAGGGCGGCGTACCCGCCGTAGGAGCCGCCGAAGATCGCCACGCGGTCGGGGTCGGCGTAGCCCTGCTCCACCGCCCAGTTCACCCCGTCGACCAAGTCGTCGTGCATCTTCCCGGCGAACTCGCCGATCGCCGCTGTGAGAAAGCCCTTCCCGTAGCCTAGCGATCCGCGAAAGTTGACCTGCAGCACGGCACAACCGCGATTTGCCAACAGCTGCACGCCGGCGTCGAAACTCCAGCTGTCGCGGTACCACGGCCCACCGTGAACGACGAGCACCAGCGGCAGGTTCCTCGGCTCGACGCCGACCGGCAGTGTCAGATAGGAATGCAAGTCCCACCCGTCCCGGGACGGGATGGTGACCGGTTGCATGGGTGCCAGCGTCTCCGGATCCAGATGCGGCAGGGGCCGGAATAGCAGGCGACTCTCGCCGGTGTCGTGGTCGTACAGGTAGGTGGCGCCTGGGTCGCGGTCGTGGTTGAACCCGACGACCCATCGTCGGCCGGACTCGTCGGAGGAGAGGCGACCGAGGTCCCCGTCGGAGAGCTTCTCCAGGTTGGCCAGCACGTCGGCGAATTCGGGGTCCAATGCCCGAATGACCTGACGCTCGCCGAGATAACGCACCCCGAGCAGTGCACCGGTGCGCCGGTCCTGGATCAGCGGGGCGGGAAAGATGGGGCTGACGACGGCCCGAGGGTCGACGTCCAGCTCTGGATGGGCGTCGACCTCGGTCTCCTCCCCGGTGCTCAGGTCGACGCGCACGATGCGGGTGCGGTCCGTTCCGCGGCTGGACCCCATCCACACCTCCGTGCCGTCGGGGGTGACGACCAGCGGGTGAATGCCGACGGGGTAGTCACCGCCGTCGAGGACGACGATGGGGTGCAGGGTGCCGCTCGCGTCGTCCCACCGCGACAGCTCGAGGTCGCCGTCGGAGTTCAGGGCGGTGGCGAACAAATCCCCGCGCTCGCTGCTCAGCCAGCCGTTCACGTTCCCCGGGTTGACGGCGCGGAGTGTGAGAACGCCTGTGGCGACGTCGAGTTCGTGGACGTCGAGCAGCGTGACGTCCCGGTCGTTCAGCATCACGGTGGTGGTGCCGTTCTTGACTTCGCGCACGGGTAGGGCCATCGCCCCGGGGAAGGGCGTGAGGTCGACGACGGGAGCGTCCGGGTCGTCGAGGTCGACCCGATGGATGTGCCAATTCTCGTCGCCGTTGGTGTCCTGGAGATAGATCAGCCAGCGGGGATCGTCGGTCCACTCAAAGTGCATGACGCTGCGGTTCGAGTCGGCGGTCACGCACCGGGCCCCATCGGCGTCGGGCTCGAGACCCTGGACCCACACGTTGAGCCGGTCCTTCCAGGGGGCGAGGAAGGCGATCTTGGTGCCGTCCGGGGAGATCGTGGCGGCCGCTCGAGTGGGCGGACGGAAGATGCCTTCCACGGGAATCAGGTCGGGCAATGCCATGACGGTCCTTTCGGGTATGAGGGCATGACTGAGTACGCCGCCAGGGGTCGGACGTCTGGCGCGCGGTAATGCTGGATGGGTTGTGGGAGAGGTGCTTTCGGTCGACTAGGGTTCCACCGGCCCGCCCAGGCGGCCGTTGGTGGCGTCGCGGATGGCTCGGTCGACCAACGCCAGAGCCTCCTGCTGACTGACCTTTTCCTTCTCGACGATGGCCCGGCGGCCGACGTCCTCGTCGACGACGCGGAACGCCGCGGTGACGGCGGCGGCGAACAGTCGTGCGGTGAGGTCGTCCGGCGGCAGGCGTAGCCGTTTGGCGACGACGGGAGCGAACCCGCGCTCCATCTCGTCGTGCACCATCAGGTACGCGGTGCGCAGAGCCGGTTCCGTCGCCGACATCGTGGCGATCCTCAGCGAGGCAATCTCGTCGGCGAGTTCCCGCTCGGTGAGGGGGTTTTCGATCATGTCCGCCGCCATGTGGTCGGCCAGTGACAGCTCGTCCGGCCAGCGATCGGCCAGCGCGATGAAGCGTTTCGCCGACTGCGCCAGGACCGGCTCGACGCAACTCTCCTTGGTGCGGAAGTAACGCCAGATGGTCCTGGTGGAAAGTCCTGCGGCAGCGGCAATGTCGTCACCCGTGGTGCCGGCCACACCGCGTTCCCAGAACAGCTCGCAGGCATGCCGGGACACACGCAGGCGCGCTTCGGACTGCTTGTCCTCGGCGGTGTCGATGGTGGACCTCCTGTCACTTAATGACAGGACCACTGTGTCACTAAGTGACACGACGGTCAAGCGGCCGAGGTCAGACCGGGTTCGTCGCCTCCACGACGCGGAAGCGCCGCAGCGCAATCGCCGGGTTCTTCGCTCGCACCCGCTTGACCCGTTCGGGATCGAGGGTGGCAGTGCCGAGACCCTCCTCCTCCCCCACCGACGCCAGCACGACGCCCATCGGGTCGACGATCATGCTGTTGCCGGCCCCGGACGTTCCGCACTGGTCGGCGGCGGCCAGGTAGACGGTGTTCTCGATGGCGCGGGCCCGCAACAGCGTCGTCCAGTGGTCTTCCTTCAGCGGACCGGGCACCCACTCGGCGGGCATCAGCACGGCGTCGGCCTCAGCGTCCACCAGCCGCCGCGTCACCTCGGGGAAGCGCAGGTCGTAACAGGTCTGCAGACCGAAGCGCAGACCGCCGACGGTGAAGGTCTGCGGCGGCTCGATCTCTCCGGGCCGCACGAGGCTGGACTCGGTGTAGCCGAAGGCGTCGTAGAGGTGCAGCTTGCGGTAGGTGGCCACCACCTTGCCGGAAGCGTCGACGGCCAGCAGCGTGTTGTGGATGCGGTCACCCTCGTCGGTGGCCTCGTTGAGGCCGCACACGATGGCGATGCCCTGCTGTGCCGCAAGCGCTTTCAGCTCGGCGACGAAGGGGCCGTCGAGGCGTTCGGCCGAGGCGACGAACCGCTCGTCCATCACCGGGACGGTGAACATCGAGTACTCCGGGAACACGACGAGCTCGCTGCCCTGCGCCCGCGCCTCGGACACCAGGCCGCGGATCGACGTCAGGTTGGCGGTCTTGTCGTCGCCGGGGGCGAACTGGGCGACCGAACACGTGACCATGGGGACCTCCTGTGACGGGTCAGGCGGGGGCGGGCGGCGGGGCCATGCGGTCCATCCGTCCGAGAACGACGGTATAGCAGAGAATTCCGAGGAGCAGCACGACGCCGGTCACCATGAAGGCTCCGGCGAACGATCCGGTGGCGTCGACGACCAGGCCGGTGACGATCGGCGCGGCGATGCCGATCAAATTGGCGATGAAGTTGACGATGCCGCCGAGTGATCCGGTGAGACCTTCCGGCGCGATCAGGGAGACGATGCTCGAGCCGGCGGGCACCGACACCGCGAGTCCGGCCGCGCCGATGGAGATGAAGACGATGGCCATGCCGATGGTGTCGACGTAGGCGGCGCCGGTGACGGCGAGCGCAGCGAGCATGCTGACCACCAGCACGATGCGGCGCACCTTGGTGACCTGACCGGTGCGCTTGATCCACCAGTCCATCAGCAGGCCGGCAATGAGGAACTGTGCGATCACCGCGACCAGCCATGGGATCATCGAATACAGGCCGCCCTGAAGCAGATTGACGCCGAACTCCTTCTTGAGGTAGCCGGGCAGCCAGGTCAGCAGCACGTAGTAGGCGTAGGTGTAGGAGGCGTAGCCGAGCGCCAGTCCCCACGTCTTGCGTTGCCTCAGCAGGTGACCGACGCCGCGCAGTGACCCCTCGGCGATGTTCTCCTCGTTCTCGGCGTCACCGGCCTTGAGGTAGGCCAGTTCTTCGGCCGACATCTTGCCGTCGGCGACGGCTTGGGCCGGGCTGCGGTACAGCAGCCACCAGGCCACCAGGTAGACCAGGCTCAGCACTCCGGTGAAGAGGAACGCCGCGTGCCAGCTGAAGGTCGACACCAGGAAGGCCATGATGGGAATGCCGATGACGTTGGAGAGCTTGGCGCAACCGTCGAAGATGGCCGTGGCCGTGCCGCGTTCCTGCTTGGGGAACCACTGCCCGATGGCCTTCCAGCCGGCGGGGACGGTCGGCGCCTCGCCGACGCCGAGCGCCAGGCGGGCAACGATCATCAGGCCGAGTCCACCGGCGGCCGCCGCGAGGAACGACGCGAGCGCCCAGAGGAAGACGCCGACGCGGTTGACCCACGGCACACCGATCTTGTCGATGATGCTGCCGATCGGCATCTGGAGCAGGGCGTAGGTCCACAGGAACGCCGACGCGAGGATTCCCATCTGGGCGGCACTGATGTCGAAGTCGTCCATGATGGCCGGGGTGGCCACCGACAGGTTGACCCGGTCGATGTAGTTGACGAACATGCCCGCGCCGAGCAGTCCGCCGATCTGCCAGCGAAAGCGCCCCGGGCTCTTGGTCATCGGCGCATCGCTGATCGGTTGCGCCTGAACCTCACTCATCGGCTGCTGCCGTTCAGGGCGAGGCTGCGGTCGACGTCGGTCATCGCGTCGTGCGCGGCGGACAAGCCGGCCAGCAGCGCGCCGTGCTCCATGGTCAGCGCCATCTGGTCGGCGCCGTGCTCGACGGCGAACCGCTTCTCCTCCGGGCTCCAGGCGGGCAACAGCCAGGGCTTGCCGGCAGTGCGGGCGGCCGCGGCGATCCGGGCCAGGTCGGTGAAGTCGCCGTCGGTGCGGGCGTAGGCACCGCGGTCTCGCCGCAGCGAGAGGTCCGACGGGCCGATGAAGACGCCGTCGACGGTGTCGAGGGCCAGGATGGCGTCGATCTCCTCGATCGCGCCCGCGTCTTCGATCATCGGGTAGCACCGCGTCTTGGCATCCTGGGTGGATACCCATTCGTCGGTGAAACCGCCGTAGGAGGAGGTGCGCCCGCCGGCGAAGCTGCGGTCGCCCAGCGGCGGGAACTTGGCGTAGCCAGTGACGACGGCGGCGTGCGCGGCGTTCTCGACGTGCGGGATGGCGACGACGTCGGCGCCGAAGTCCAGCGCCTGTTGGATCGGGCCGCGTTCGGGTCCAAGCACTTTCGCGACGACCTCGAGGCCGATGGCCTTGAGGAACGGGATGAAGCGTTCCAGATCGGCAAGGTCGAACGTGCCGTGCTCGATGTCGAGGACGGCGGCGCCGTAGCCGATCTGGCGGGCGATTTCGGCGGCGGCCACGTTGGGCCCGGACAGCCACACGGCGTAGCGACGATTCGATTCCACGGTCTCTCCCTGAGGTGGTCGGGCGACGGGCGTAGCGTGTGTACATCTCTTGTATACACAGAGTGTGCGTCAAGTGTCCAGTAGTCTGCGAACATCGGAAGGAGTCGACATGGCCGTCGAGGTCTCTGAGGCGGGGGCGACTCCGTCGGCGCGCGACCGGGTCTACCAGTGGGTGCGCGACGAGATCATCAAGGGCACGCTGCCGGCTGGCCGGTTCCTCGACGAGGTGTGGGTCTCCGAACTGGTCGGCACGTCCCGGACGCCGGTGCGTGAGGCGTTCCACCGACTCAACTCCGAGAAGTTCATCGACCTGCTGCCGCGGCGGGGCGCGCAGGTACGCAGCGTGACCTCTCGCGAGCTCGAGGAGGTCTACGCCTCACGTCGGCTGATCGAAGGGCACGCGGCGCGCGAGCTGTGCCTCGCTTCCTTGGGCGCTCCGCCGACGTTGGACGAGCTGGCCGCCGGCATGGAAGAGGCTGGCCGCGAACAGGATTGGTTCACCGTGGCCCGGTTGGACCGGGCGTTCCACCGCGCCATCGTCGACGCCCACCACAACTCCGTGCTGACCGAGCTGTACGACGCGCTGCGCTCCCGCCAGCAGCGGGTGGCGGTCCGGGCATTGCAGATCCGGCCGCAACGGGTGCCCGAGATCGACCGCCAGCACCGCGCGATCGTCGACGCGCTGGCCCGCAACGACGTCGACGGCGTGGCGGTCCTGCTCGACGAACACCTGCGGCCGATCCCGGAGATCACCGCGGCGTTGGGATGACCCGGTAGCGCAGGTGCGCCACCCCGGGCGCCTCCAGTACGCGGACCAACTCCAGCTGGGGACTGCCCGCGTCGAAGCCGTCGAACAGGCGCTCCCCTGCTCCGAGGATCACGGGGCTGACTTGGAGGTCGATTTCGGTGACGACGCCGGCGCGAATCGCCTGCCGGGCGCACGACGCGCCGCCGGCGATGCTGATCGGCCGGTCGCCAGCCACCTCGACCGCCTGCGCGTACGCTGACTCGACGCCGTCGGTGACGAAGTGGAACGTCGTCCCCGTGAGCTCGATCGCGTCGTGCGCGTGGTGGGTCAGCACGAACACCGGGCAGTGATACGGCGGCTCGTCACCCCACCAGCCGGTCCAGTCGGAGTCACCCCATTCGCCGCGCACCGGACCGAACATGTTGCGGCCCATGATGGTTGCCCCCATGCCGTCCATCATCTCCGCCACCACCTGCCGGTTGACGGGATGCTCGCTCTCGGGCCCCATGTGCCACCCGTGCAGCAGCTGGCCGCCGACACCAAGCGGGTGCTCCGCGCTCTGGTCGGGACCGGCGACATAACCGTCGGCCGAGATCGACATCGAGAGATTGGTGCGCGGCATGTGTCCTCCGGTGGCGAGCGTAGATGCTGACGTGGTTCGGACTCGCGCGGTCGACGAAAGTCATCGTTGCTCGCGTGCCACCATCGAGGACATGGCCGAGGATTGGTTCACCCGTCTGACGGGCTTTCCCGAAGGCGACTACGACGAGACCCGGGATCTGTTGAGCGTCGAGGGCGACGAGCTGGTGTCGACTATCACCGGGGCGCGGCATAGCATCGGCACGTTGTCGCTGCCGACGCTTGCGCAGCTACGCGCCGACACGGATATTCCTGCACGCCAACGGTCCACGGTGCGGTGCGTCGTCGGCGAGGCGCGTTCGATGCACGCCGATCCCGATTTGGAGGGCGCCCTGTTCCAGGTGGCGTCGCAGTTCAACCTCCTGGAGATGACGACCCCGCACATCACGCCCGTGGACGGCGTGACGCGCTACGCCGACGATCACACCCAAGGGCCGGCCTGCGCGGTCGCGGCGGGCGCGGCCACGATCTACCGCAACTACTTCGCGCCGGTCGGCGACGAGCGCGGCCAGACCCGCGACCGCCAGATCGACGCGCTGGGGGGTGTGGGTGGGGCGCTGTCGGCCGCGGTGGACCGCCCGGTGTCGGAGCTGTGGACGATGCGCAACGGATACGCACTGTGCACGCGCGATGGACTGCGGGCGATCACCGACTTCCTCGCGCAGGCCACCGAGGAGGACCGCGACTCGTTGCGGTCTCGTCTGGCGATCGGGCTTCATCGCGACGTGCAGGTGACCGACGTGGCCGAGCCTCGTCTGGTGTCGCAGGCCTTCTGCTCGGCGCTACCGGTGGCCTACGGCGACGGCCGACCGGCGGAGTGGGAGGCCTTCGCCCGACTCGTGCTGGAGGCGGCCTACGAGGCGACGCTCGTGGCTGCCGTCGGGCAGCAGTCGGGCGTCGTGCTGCTGACGCGGCTGGGCGGCGGGGTGTTCGGCAACGCCGACGCGTGGATCGACGACGCGATCGTGCGGGCGATCGAGATCGTGGTCGACGCGGGGCTGGACATCCGATTGGTCAGTCACGGCCGTGTGCACCAGTCGTTCCGAGCAATCGAGGAGCGCTTCGCCTGAGCTGTCGCACCACTGCGCTACATTCATGGTGAGGGGTTGGCCACCTGGTTCTCCGGCGGATCGCCAATCCCGTTCGCGTCCAACGATTGCGATGGGCTGCAGATCGACTCGCTCCACGTGACGGAGCCGAAGGCCCCAACGGAAGGAGACGCCCATGCCCGCGTCCACCACTACGAGCGGTTACGACGTCATTGGTGATGTCCACGGCTGCGCCGCCGAGCTCGTCGCACTACTGAAGCGTCTGGACTATCGCGTGCAGGACGCGACCGGCGCCTACGCGCATCCGACCCGGCAGGCGATCTTCGTCGGCGACCTGGTCGACCGCGGGCCCGCCCAGCTGGAGGTCCTGCGGATCGTCAAGGGCATGGTCGACGCCGGCAGCGCGCAGATCGTCATGGGCAATCACGAGTTCAACGCCGTCGCCTACGACACCCCCGGCCCTGGCGGCGGGTATCTGCGACCGCACACCGAGAAGAACGCGGTCCAGCACCGGGCGTTCCTCGAGCAAGTGGAGGGCGACGTCCGCGCCGAGTACTTGGACTGGTTCGCGACCATGCCGCTGTGGATGGATCTTGGTGGCCTGCGGGTGGTGCACGCCTGCTGGCACGAGCCGTCGATGCGGGTGGTCGAGCAGGCGTGCGGGTCGAACCGCTTTACGTCCCGCGACCAGTTCGTCCGCGCGACCGCCGAGGGCGACCCGCTCTACGAGGCGGTTGAGGTGCTTTTGAAGGGACCGGAGATCGACCTGGTCGCGCTTGGGCAGCAGCCATACTTCGACAAGGACGGCAACGGTCGACGCCGCGCGCGGGTGGCGTGGTGGGACGACGACGCTACCACGCTGCGGAAGCTGGCCGTGATGGGCGAGAACTTCAAAACCGTTGACGACGAGCAGTATCCGTTGCTTCCGGAGATGGAAGTAGGCGAGCAGCTCTACGCCTACCGCGGGGACGTCCCGGTCTTCTACGGCCACTACTGGCGCGAGGGACACCCACAACGCGGGGTCGACTTCACCGCGCGCACGGCGTGCGTGGACTTCAGCGCGGTCAAGGGCGGCGCACTGGTCGCCTACCGGTGGAGCGGCGAGACCGAGATCCGTGAGGAGCATTACGTGGGTGTGGGGTGAGAGCCGGATCCGCCGTCACACCAGTCGAGGGGGTAGGGGCCCCGGGCGGGCAACCGCAGACGCCGCCCAGGGCCCGCCCGGAACAGTCCCGCGTCACGCCATCAGGCGTGTCTCCCGGTGGTGCGCTTAACCGGGATTCGCCCGCACGTCCATGAGGGCGCGTATACGTTCTCCGGTTACGAGCTTGCGCTGCAGCGAACGGAGGGCGGGCAGCGCCACCGAGTCAGGCATGTTAGTGCCGAATTCGCTTGCCGCGCCTAGGATATCGCTCGCCCAGCAGATCTCAGTGAGCACCAAAGCACGCGCCCAGTCCAGGTCGGACAGCGGCGCCTGATTTTTGATCGCGACGCGTAGACGTTCTGTTAGCTGATAAAAGGCGTCAGTGGAAACTGCGCCCACAAGCGGGGCCAGCGCAGGAGCGCCCGCGGCCGGCCCACCAAATTCCGTCAGCCCTGCGAGCAGCAGCCGGCGTTCAATGTCGGTGAGATCGACATGCACGAGTTCACCGGGGTCCACTAGTCAATCTTAATTGCCGGATCCGGCACGACCAGTGCGTCAGATCTGAACCGGCCGGATGGCAGACGCGGCAGTTCGTCCTGAGACGCGGGTTCGGTGCTGCTGTAGCTGAAAAGGGACGTACGAAATTTCCAAGCGTGCAGCTGCAGCTAGTGACTTGGTTTCACCCCCATTACCCCGGGTAAGCCCCGTCGATGAAGTCAGCCCACTTCACCGACGTGTCCCTGCGCGTGGACGGTACGGACCACACCGTGCACGTCGACAACCGCCTCACCCTGCTCGATCTGCTGCGCGAGCACCTCGGCGTCACCGCGCCGAAGAAGGGGTGCGACCACGGCCAGTGCGGGTCGTGCACCGTGCTGCTCGACGGCCGACGCGCCACCACCTGCCTGGCGCTCGCCGTCGCCCACGACGGTGCCGAGGTGCAGACGGCGGCCGGCCTCGGCGAGCCCGACAACTTGCACCCCGTCGCGCAGGCCTTTCTCGAGCACGACGGCTTTCAATGCGGGTACTGCACCCCCGGCCAGATCTGCTCGGCGGTCGGCATGCTCGACGAGGTCAAGTCCGGCGCCCCCAGTCACGTCACCGACGACCTCGAGGGCACTCCTGACCTCACCGACGCCGAAGTCCGAGAACGCATGAGCGGCAACCTCTGTCGGTGTGCCGCCTACCCCAACATCGTCGACGCCATCCAGAAGGCCGCCCGATGATCCCCTTCGAGTACCACCGCGCCAGCAGCGTGCAAGATGCCCTCACCGCCGTCGCCGACCGGCCCGACGCCGTCTTCCTCGCCGGCGGCACCAACCTCGTCGACCACATGAAGCTCGGCGTCGTCGCACCCGGCCTGCTCGTCGACGTCGGTCACCTTCCGCTCACCGACGTCGAACGCCTTCCCGACGGCTCCCTGCGCATCGGCGCCGACGTCCGCAACAGCGACCTCGCCGCCCACCCGATCGTCCGCAGCCACTACCCCGTCCTTGCCCGCGCGCTGCTGTCGGCGGCCTCCGGCCAGCTGCGCAACCTCGCCACCACCGCTGGCAACCTGCTGCAGCGCACCCGCTGCGTCTACTTCCAGGACGTCACCACGCCCTGCAACAAACGCACGCCCGGCAGCGGCTGCTCGGCCATCGGCGGCTACACCCGCTACCACGCCATCCTCGGCGCCTCCGAACAGTGCATCGCCACGCACCCGTCGGACATGGCGGTCGCCATGGCCGCCCTGGACGCCGTAGTCGTCTACCTCGACGCCGACGGGGAACATCGCTTGCCGCTCAGCGAGTTTCACCGTCTCCCCGACGACCGGCCCGACCTCGACACCACCTTGCCCCGCGGTGCGCTCATCACCGCCGTCGAGATCCCGCCCGCTCCCGATGGTGCGCGGTCGACCTACCGCAAGGTCCGCGACCGCGCCTCGTACGCCTTCGCTCTCACCTCCGTCGCCGCCGAGCTGGTGATCGACGACGGCACCGTCGCGGGCGCGCGCATCGCCTTGGGCGGCGTCGCCCACAAACCTTGGCGCGCCACCCGTGCCGAACGGGACCTGCTCGGCCAACCCGCCACCGACGACAACTTCCGCGCGGCCGCCGACGCCGAACTCGCGCAGGCAGAACCGCAGCAGGGCAACGAGTTCAAGGTCGAGCTGACCGCGCGCACCATCGTTGCCACCCTCACCACTCTCGCGGAAGGACGGCAATGATGACCGCCGTACAGCCTCGGGCCATGGGCACCCGACTCACCCGACTGGACGGTCCCGCCAAGGTGACCGGCAGCGCGTCCTACGCCTACGAATACCCGGTCGACGCCCCGCTGTACCTGCACGCGGTGCAGGCCACCGTCGCCAAGGGGCGTGTCACCGCCATGGACACCGCTGCGGCCGAAGCACTCGAGGGCGTCGAGGCCGTGCTCACCGCCTTCGACGCGCCCACGCTGGCCGACACCTCCGACGGTGACCTCACCATCCTGCAGGACGACCAGGTGCACTACCGCGGCCAGATCATCGGCGGAGTCGTCGCCGACAGCGCCGAAACCGCCCGGCACGCAGCAGGTCTCGTTGTCGTCACCTACGAGGAAGCCGACCACGACACCGAGATCCGCGTCGACCATCCCGGACTCTACGCACCCGAGCAGGTCAACCCGTCGTTTCCCACCGACACCTCCGAGGGCGACGCGGACGCGGCGATGCGCGACGCACCGGTCGTCGTCGACCAGACGTACACGACGCCCCAGGAGACGAACAATCCGATGGAGCCGCACGCCACCATCGCGACCTGGGATCCCGACGGCCCGATGCTGACGCTGTACGACTCCACCCAGGGCGTGCACGTCGTCCGCAAGCAGATCGCCACGATGTTCGGTCTCGAGCTGGAGCAGGTCCGCGTCGTCGCCAAGAACGTCGGCGGCGGCTTCGGCTCCAAGGGTGCACCGCATTCGCACAACACCCTGGTCGTCATGGCCGCGCAACGAACCGGCGGCCGTCCGGTGAAGTTTGCCCTCACTCGTCAGCAGATGTTTCACGTCGTGGGGTACCGGACGCCGACCATCCAGCACATCCGGCTCGGTGCGCAGCCCGACGGGACCATCGTCGCGTTGACCCACGACGTCGTCGAACAGACCGCCACCGTCAAGGAATTCGCCGAGCAGACTGCCGTCTCGTCCCGAATGCTCTACGCCGGTGAGCACCGACGGACTAGTCACCGGCTCGCGAAACTTGACGTGCCCGTGCCGTTCTGGATGCGCGCCCCCGGCGAATGCCCCGGCACCTACGCCCTCGAGGTCGCGATGGACGAGTTGGCCGTCGCGTGCGACGTCGACCCCGTCGAGCTGCGCATCCGCAACGATCCCGAGGTCGACCCGGAGACCGGCCACCCGTGGTCGGATCGTCGGCTGGTCGAGTGCCTACGCACCGGTGCGGAACGGTTCGGTTGGGAGTCAAGGGATCCCACGCCGAGGTCTCGGGTCGACGGGGAGTGGCTGGTTGGCACCGGTGTGGCCTCGGCGGTGTACCCGGCGATGATCCAGCCCGGCAACAGCGCACGCATCGAGTGCATCGCACCGGGCCGCTACGCAGTGCAGATCGGCGCCGCCGACATCGGCACCGGAACGTGGACGGCACTCACGCAGGTGGCCGCCGACATCCTCGGCGTCGAGGTCGACGCGGTCGACCTGCAGATCGGTGACACCGACCTGCCGGTGGCGTCGGTGGAGGGCGGCTCGTCGGGCATCAGTTCGTGGGGTCGCGCGATTTACGCTGCCGCGCAGCGATTCCGGGAAGATCACGGCGACGATCCGGACGTCGGCGCCGCGACCACCGCCGACGCCCCGGACAACGAGGAGGCGGAGAACCACGCGATGTACTCGTTCGGCGCGCACTTCGTCGAAGCGCGGGTGAACCGCTACACCGGCGAGATTCGGCTGTCCCGGATGCTCGGTGTGTTCTCGGTCGGTCGGGTGGTCAACCCGATGACACTGCGCTCACAGCTCATCGGCGGCATGACGATGGGGTTGTCGATGGCGCTGCACGAGGAGAGCGTGCGCGACCACCGTTTTGGTCACGTCGTCACCCAGGACCTGGCGACCTATCACTTCGCCAGCCACGCCGACATTCCCGAGATCGACGCCATCTGGCTCGACAGCGTCGACCCGTACTCGAATCCGATGGGTTCGCGCGGGGGTGGGGAGATCGGCATCGTGGGCTCGGCGGCGGCGGTGGTCAACGCCATTCACCACGCCACCGGCATCCGGGTGCGCGACCTGCCCGTGCAGTGTGACGCCCTGCTGGGCGGGCTCTGACGCCGTCACCGCTGGAAACGAAACAGCCGCCCCGCGAGTTGCGAGGCGGCTGTTTCGGTGGTGGGTCTGTTTACAGCGGGATCCAGATTCCGAAGAAATAGAAGCCCCATGCGTTGAAGTTGGGCTCCCAGATCGGGGTTTCGTTGAAGCCCCAGTAGTTGATGGGCCCGTAGTTCCAGTAACCGCCTGGGGGCGGCAGCGGCCGATCCCAACCGACGCGCGGCGGCGCTCCCCAACCCCATGGTGCCGGTCCGCCGCCCCAGGGGGCGTCGCGCCATCCACCGAACGCGTCCGGGGGTCGTGGTCCCCAGTCGTGACCGTCCGGCCCGCGGTTGTCTCCGGGGCCACCCGGGCCACGGAAGTCGCCTGGACCACCGGGACCGCCAGGTCCGCCCGGTCCACCAGGACCGCGGTCGTCGCCCGGACCACCCGGCCCGCGGAAGTCACCTGGACCACCTCCGGGGCCGCCCGGGCCTCGACCGTTGCCGGGACCGCCGGGTCCACGGAAATCGCCGGGTCCCCCTGGCCCTCCCGGACCGCCAGGCCCACGTTGTCCACCGGGACCACCTGGTCCTCCTGGACCGGGCCCTCCCGCACAGAACGGCGGCTGGCAACCTCCACCGCCACCGCCTGGAGCCGCGAAAGCGACTCCTGAACTGCCTGAGATAAGGGCCAGCCCGATGCCGCCCGCAAAGGTAACCCCTGCGACGGCTCTCTTGAGGTTCATCGTCTTTGCTCCTTAGTCCGGAGTTGTTACTCCGAGTCGCCCCGACCCCTGAACACTACATAGCCAATCTATGATTTATTCCAGCGTGAGCTGTGACTCGGCCTCAAGCCTGTGCCGAATGCTCGGCTCCGCCTGCCCGGGCGGTGGCCACACACGGGTCCGACATGGCGAGGATGGCGCAGGCAAGGACGGCGGCGATCCGGGAACTGAGCATGGGACTGACTCCTTTGGGTTGGTGATGGGGTCAACGCACGACGGGCGCTTCTGCGTCACTACCCGCGGTCGCGGACCCGGGTGGCCGACGACCGACCGTGAAGCGGATTGGCACCGCGTGCGTTCTGCCACCCGTGTACGTCGTGGGCCGACACCACCTACACGCCCACACAAGAACCGACGAAAGGCCGACACCCATGCCCGTGATCCGATTCCGTCTCGACTCCGTACTCGAACCTGCCGCCGTATTGGCGGTTCTCACCGACTTCAGTGCTCGCCGACCAAAGACCTGGCCGAGCATCGACGAGAAGCACTTCGAAGTGCATGGGTTCGGAGACGATTGGGCAGAGGTCACCGAGGGCACCGAATCCGCCTGGGAACGAGCGCGTTACGACTGGAACGCCGAGGCCGGCCGGGTCACGGTGACCACCCGCGACTCGAAGGTGTTCGGCCCGGGTGGTGGCTGGCTGTTCACACTGACACCCGCGGAGTCCGGCGGTACTCGCATCGACGTCGAGCTGTCCCGTCACCCCGTGGGCGTCAAACGGAAGGTGTTGGCGGCACTGCTCAAAGTGGCCGCCCCGACCGTGCTGCGCAAATCCTTCGCGGGTCCGCTCGGCGCACGATGAGGTCGTGACGGGCAACACCGCCGCTGCACTCGTCGCGACGATTCCGAGCACTCTCGGCGCGTCACCACGTGGTCGAACAGATGAGGCATGACCACTTGTCGGACATCGGACAACACCCACCGGCCTCCTCCCAGGGCGGGATGTTCTCGTGGTCCGACGGCATGCCGTAGAAGATCTCGCGTGCCCGGCGCCCTAGGCACTGGGGGCAGCTCGGATTAAGCGAGAACTTGTAGTCGACGAACGTCTCATGGCCTTCGTCGGCCATGCGGTCGCGACAATGCCGGCACATCACGGCTGGCCAATCGGGGTAGCCGAGCCAGCGCGACGTTCGCTGCATTTGCGCGTCGACCGTGTGGACGAACAGCTGGTCGCGGGCATCTGGACGGGTCAGATCGATCTCTTGGTTGCAGCCGTCGCACCGCCCGTCGAACCGCAGGAGCGTCCGGACTTTGGAGACGTCGTCGTGGCCCAAGCGCAGACCCGGATCCCAGTCATAGCGGTGCTGGTAGAGCGCGTCCTCGACGGTGTCGGCGTCGTCGCCGTCGAAACGGCCGGGGCGCAATTCGAAACCGAGCTCACTCGAGAGCGTGTAGGAGTCCACCACGGTGGCGCCGTTCGGCGGCGGAGAAAAACTCGCCTGGCGCAGTTCGCGGGGACCGTCTACGTGCGAGACTTCGGCCAGGATCGACGGCGGATCGGTGTTCAAGACGAACGCGACGGTGTCGCTCTGCTGGCCCTCGTCCGCCCCGCCGCGCCACGGCCGGTAGGGCGATCGTGGCTCCAGAAGTGTGATGACGGCGTCCTTCCAGCCGATCGATTCGAGGACGTGCAGACGGTGGTGGGACGGTTGCTCCATGGCTCAATTTTGCCAGCAGGGTATGACAATTCGTGTTCGCTACCATTAGCCGTCGGCCCGTCGGAGCATCGGCGAACCCCGCCGACTACCGGGCGTTTCTCAGCAGATCGCCGGGCTCCCGGGCGCCGGCACTGCCGGTTCGATTCGACTCGCTAGAAGGTCACTCGGTCGCTTGCCTTCGACACGCACCCAGAGGACAACCCCCGCCACGCTTCCACCAGCGAGGCTTGCCTGCAGCCAAGTGCTCACGACGCTCGATCTGGGCGGGTAAGCCACGGTGGCTGCTCGACGTCGTCGTCCTCGAGGCCGCGGGCCGCATCGTCCAGCAGAAGTCTCTTGTAGGTGAGGCTCATCCGATCGATCGTCGCGACAGCGTCGTCGGTAAGATCTTCACCAACCTCGCTGTGCGCGTGTGCGAATGGCACGAAGGCTCGTAATAAGGCCGGAGCGTCCACCGCCACTTCGAGTGGGACCTGACCGTCGTAGCGAGGATCGTCCAGTGCATGTGCAATGCGGGTGACGCTCCACCGGGCGGCGTCACCGCTGCCCGTGTCGCACAGTTCGACCAGAAGGTCCCGGTACGCGGCGTCCCGGAACGGTGCGCCCGCCGAACAGGTGAAGAAACCGTCGATCAACCCCAACGCGTCCAGCAGGTCGAATCGACCAGGCGCTCCGATCGACCCGCCATCGGGCATAAGCGCGATCAGCCAGCTGATCAGCGGACGGCATTGCCGCCACGATTCGTCTCGAGGCAGGGCCTCGGACATCGTCAGGCCCCGGGCGATCCAGGCGCGCGCGTCGGACAGACTCTCGTCGATGGGGTTGGCAACGGTCTCGATGTGGAGGCTTGGATTCGCGATCACCTCATCGATCGAATTCCGTTGCACCGCAATCCTCGTCGCAGCCGACAGCACATTGTGGTCGAGATAGATGGAGACGGTCAACTCGGATCCGTCGATGAATCTCACGCCGATGGCCCATTCGTCACCATCGCTCAAGACCTGACGCTGTCGAACCGCGCGATACGCCTGAGCGGATGACGGTTCGACGAGCCACTTCGGCAGGCGATCGCTTCGGGAGGTCACTTCCTGGCGGCACCGGCCTCGTACATCGTCATCGTCGACGAGTAACTCGGCGAGCGCGGCCAGCAGGACGGTGGTCTCAGCGCAGCGCCGGCCCACGAGTCCCGTCACGAGGTTCATCAGCGGAGATCGCTCCCCGGCCTCGCGCGTCTCTCGCCAGCGTCGATCGGGCGTCGTCATCCCGATGACGTAGGAGGTGAACGACAACAGGCGCACCGGATGCTTCGCCATGCACCGCCGGACCGCCTGGTCCAGCACGTTGTCCTCGCGCTCTCCGCTCTGCCGTTGGGCCGTCCGGCGTGCATGTCGTCGTTCTCGTTTGGCGCTGCGGCGCCTACGTGCGCCATTCATGTAGCGGAGGTTACGAAGGGCGGGTGACAAATCGAGGAAACGGTGTCGGCGGCTGCGGCTACTGTCGAAGGACGGGAGGAGGGGGCACCATGGCCGAGATTTCAGGCGCCGGGGCGGAACGCGCAATCAGTCCGAAGGATGTCTTCCAGAGGTCGAACATGCCCTCCCGATGGGAACGGATCGCGGGTGTGGCGCCCAAGATCGACGCTGACCGCAAGTTCCTCGCCTACGTGGCCGCCCGCTATCAGGGCGAAGAACGGCTGCCGCACCCCAGCGACGTGACCCCGCCGGCGGCGCTCTTCGTCAGAAGGATCGCCATGGTCGTTGCTCCGGGATCCGTGTTGATCGTTGCCCTCGGCCTGGCTGAGCACCCTGCGGTGGCCGTCGTGGGCGGGGCGCTTCTGACGTGCGCCATGCTGGTGCTTGTGGTGGTCGCGGCGTGGGCCAGTCAGTCCATCCGGCGGTACCGGGACCTCCACGCCCGCGCGATGCAGGCCGAATCCCGTTTGCAGTCCGAACGATTGAGCACGGCGGACGCCGACACGCTGAACGAGATGATTCAATGCGACGAAGGCACACTGGCCTACTGCGCGGCGAAGATCGCATCGGAGATCGACCGCGATCCTGGGTGGGAAGAGCACTCGGTGGGATTCCTGCAGATCGACCTGTGGGATGAACTCGCCGACGTCGGCGCGAGTGCACGCCGCATCGCGCAGGACCGAAAAGCGACCGAGCAACTCGAACGTGGACGGCTTCGCGACGACACCGAGGTCCGCGCGGTGATCACCGAGGACAAGGAACACCGTCGGGCCGCGCTCGCCACCCTTGCCGCTCGCGTTCACGACTTCGCCGACTACCGTGACCGCGTCCAGAGGATCTCGGCACGGGAGGTGCGCGACCGCACCTCGCTCGATCGGGCGACTCGCTTGGCGTCCGACGAGCAGGCGAGGAATCGACTGACGTGAGGGCAGCCGTAATCAGGGTTGCACGGGTCCACACATCATCGTGGCCACCAACGTCTCCGGGCCTGCCGCTAGCAGACTCTCGTCAAAGGTGTATTGCAAAATCCGACTCAAACTAGCGCGGTGGACCGATGCCCCATCACCGACCGAATATGCCCAAGATCTTCTGCAATAGATTCCGGTCGTCAGGTCTGTGCGATTCGCGCGCAACCCGTCCTGTATTTGGGCCGGCCGTTCCATCAAGATCGACAACTGCATCTCGCCAGTGCCGACCCATCTGACCATCGAAATCGCAGGCGTCGTTGCATTCACGGATTCTGAGGAATACAGCGCCATCTTGTGCGTCGAAGAACACGCCATCCCGTGCGTAAAACCGACCTCCTCTACCGTCCCGCCGCCATTCATTGAATAAGGCTGCGGCCTCATCTAGCAACGGCGAGAGACCGGTCACGTCGTTTCGACGCCCAGACGGCAGCGACCAACCGTCCGTGTCGGCGGTGAACACCTCACCAGAGGGCGAAAACCCGAATTGGGCTGCGCCCGAAGTTCGTGCAAGGGTCATGACAATCAGCATTTCAATCGGATGCGCTTCGCGAGTGAAGACGATGGGCGCCTGTAAACTCTGGTGTGGACGCTTGTAGTGCCGTGACCGTGTGCGGGGAGGCAAAGCCTTCCCAGATCGCTTGAGCCGCAGGGACAACTCATTCGCGACACCAATTATCAGACCTGCGTCTGATGTTTCATCTGCTACCCGCATTTGGATTTCATCGCGCAAACGAGCTCCTCCTGTCTAGACCTGTCTGCTGAATCACAAGCATCCCAGCCGCCTAGCAAGGTCGGGCCCGCCGACCTCGCGGATGAAGTCGGGATTCCCGCAGACGACGAGTTGCTCACGGGCTCGGGACAATCCCACGTAGAGCCGCTCGCGCGAGCGCTCGAACTTGCCCTCCTCGTTGACCACGACGACGACGGCACTGCGTTCGAGTCCCTTGAAACCCAGAACGTGTCCGTAGAAGACCTGGCCGGTGTCCCAGAATGTGTCCCAGTAGGCCTTGTGGCCGTCTCGCTGCCGTTCTGCCTGCTCGGGATGACGACTGCCGGTGGTCAGCAGTGCGATGTCCTCCGGTCGCCACCCTTGGTCGAGCAGCACATCGACCTGATCGTCGCCGACACCCATCGCCTCGTCCCGAGCACACGGCACGAACGTGACCGCAGGCCCCTCGCCACCGAGGAACTTCATCGGGCTGTCCACCAGCGGCTGGAAGGCGTTCGCGATCTGGCGCGTGTTGCGCAGATTGTGGTCGAGGATCAGCGGGACCAGTGGCACCGGCGGCGACCCGAACCGGTTGAAGACGCGTTGACCTTCGTCGCTGAAGACGTAGATGCCGCCCTCGACAGGGTCCTTGAGGGCAGCCAGCAGCGGGTCCCACCATGCGTCGGCGAAGTCTTGGGCCTCGTCGACGACGACGGCGTCGAAGCGGTGGCCGGGCTCGAGTTCGGCTGCGAGAGCGGCCATTTGCAGCGGCAGGTCGTGTTCCCAGAATTGCACCGTCTGGTCGTTGCGAAGTGCCTCGTCCGGGCCGACGGATGCGCCCCACTGTTTGCCCAGGTCGTGGAACTCGCCGACGTAGGCGGGCTGCTGGCGGCGCGGCCAGGTGGCGGCGATGCGTTCCAGGTAGGAGGCCAGGCCGTGCGAGTAGCAGACCAACGCCACCCGCTGCCCCTGCTGCGCCAAGCGGCGGGCCTGCTCCATGGCGAGGAACGTCTTGCCGCTACCGGCGCCGCCGCGGACCTCCACACGGTGGAGCAGACGGATGGCGTCGAGGATGACTGCCTGGTGCTCGGTCAGCGCGTCGGCGGCATCCGCATTGGCAAGAGCCCTCGCGACGACGTCGCGCTGTGGCAGCCCCCTGCCGCTCAGAGCCGTCGCGAGTTGGCGTACACCGTGGTCACTGAGCAGCGGCCGGTCGAGTTCCTGGCGGACGAGTATCTCCCGCAGCTTGTCGACGAGCGTGGGAAGGTCGTTGCGATCGATGATCTTCCAGCGCGGACACTCGGGGAGGTCGAAGTCGGCGAGCACTTCGGTGTTGGGTAGGACGACGACGTGATCCCAGCGCAGTCGGCCTTGCGTCCAGCGCGGGTCCTTCTCGACGAAGTCCCTTAGCGCGTAACAGGCTTCGCGTGCTTGGCGGACGGGCTCGATTTCCTTGTCTGTGCCGTTCTTGCCGCCCCGCTTCTGCCACCAACCCGTGCCGTCGTGCCAGACCTCGCCGCCCTTGACCTCGAGGCAGACGATGCCCGCGCCCTCGATCGCGACGACGAAGTCGACCTCGTGATCTTTGAGGTGGTCGGTGACGCGCTGGCCGGGGACGAGCAGGTCGTCAGGCTCGAGTTGCTCGACGAGTGCCTGCCAGACCTTGCGTTCGGCGCCATTGGCGAGACGCGGTGTTTCGGTGACGGTGACTTTCACTGGCTCGGCTGGCGGTCGACGTCACTTTCTTCCGATGCAATCTCGGCATCGAGGATCTCGTCTACCAACGGAATGTCAATGACCTCTGCGTCGATGGTGCTGGGCGCCCACGACTTTGGATCGAGTCCGTACTTCTCGGTAAGGAATCGCAACTGATAGGCGTCTTGTGCTCGTTTGAAGGTGTTCTGCGCCAGGCGCGCATTGAGACCGCCATTTACTAGTACACCCGCGACCGGCACAATCTGCGCCAGTTTCTTCTTCGTCAGATTGAACCCGAGTGATGTGACAACCGTCTGAATCACGTTGACCATTTGGTGCCGTTGTAGTTGTTTCCACGTCGCCTGGCGCATCATTTCCTGGGTCAGGCGGGAGAGCGCAGCCAGCGACGCGGCCTTCTCAGCAGCGCTGCTTGCCGATGAGTAGCTCAGAACGCCCGAGGCGAAGATCTGCTCCTCCGGCTCGCGGACGTCGTATCCGTAATGAGCTGCAACCAACGCCACAATGCGGCCCATCCCCACCATGACCGAGGTGATGTCAACGACGACCGCACCCAGCGCAACGCCGAGTGTCGTCCCGCCACTTACGGTCGACGCTACGGTGGCACCGGTGACGGCGAGAGACGTTGCGGCGCCCTGCCCCGCCGCCATTGCGACGTACTTCTCCTTGCGTCGGGGCACCGACCGATCGCAAATCCTCAGATCAAGTTGCCGAACCTGACCGTAGGAGGTGACGCTCACACCCTCGTCAGCGAACGTCTTGAAAATCGCGCCAGGATTGACCGAGTTCAGACCTCGTTCAACAAATGCACCGTGCAGACCCGAAAGCGCCTCTTGCATCGTCGCATCGAGCGCCAACACGGCACGCTCGGCGCCGGGTACGTGCTCAGCGATGCCGTCCTTCGCCTTCACGGCGACATCCTTGACCTGAGTGCGAGCTGACTGCGTCCATCGTCCTAAGCGATTCGCCTCAGCGGGTTTCCCCGCCGCCTCGGCGACAAGTCTCCCCCATACCTTTCGCTCGTAGTCGGACATTCCCGCGTGAGAGCTTGCAGCCATTATCAGGACGTTACCCAGGGATACCGACATCTGCGTGCGACTTGACAGTGATCGATCTTGAATCGCTTGAGGGACTTCCGCATCCGCGCCTTTCATCGCGTCATCAGTGATCTCATATTGCTGCAGGTCGGATCAGGTTGTCGCGGCTTGAGCAGACTCCTCTGCGTGGCCGCTGAGCTTTGTGGCGGCTTTTGTCGGTGCCTGTTCTTACGCTGCCGCCATGCGTCGGAGAAGTGGAACGCCTCCCAATGAACTTGCGACGTCCATTGGGGTGCCGGGTGACTAACGAAGCGCTCTTCTTAGCGGCGCGGCGTTTGACGTCAGCCTTCTGCTCCGGGCATGGGGACACCTTTATCGAGGTTGTTGAAAAGATCGACGATGTCGATGGCTGGAAGGCGGTGGCCATTGCGTTGACCGGCGACGTCACGTCGCTCGCGCTGCAGGTTCATGGCGAACAGGCCCAGGATTGGTTGGATGGCAGGATTGCGGCGCAACTCGATCGGAGCGCAGCGCCTCATGATTAACCGCAGTAGGTGTCGCGGCGTCGCGTCCGTTCGCGTGCGATTCAGCGAGGGAGCAGCATCATGAAGTCAGATCAGACCGACACCCACTGGCGTGCGCGCTGGCCTAAGGTGATCGTCGAGCAACGGTCGGACGAGGCCGTCGATCTGATCCAGCGATACTTCGCCTTCGACGCGGAGGGCAAGCCCAACTACACGGGCGCCCAGTTCGAACGAATCGCGGGCTTGAACAATGACCCGAACGCATTCGGGCCGGCCGACTTCGTCGCGGTCTCGATGTTGAGCGTCACCGTGCCCGCCGATTCCGCAATCCGATTGCTTGGCCGTGACGCAGCCAGAGCCACCAGCATGCTGAGGCAGATCCCCGTCGACCTCGACATCCTCGATGCCGATGACGACGTTCTCACTTCGAGTTCGGCCGCAGGACAACTCTGGTCGCTGCTCCGAGATCCCCGAGACGGTCTCGGTAGGACGAAGACCAGCAAGCTCCTCGCGGTCAAACGACCCAGACTGATCCCCATCTGGGATCAATTCGTCGAACAAGCAACCGGTGTTGGTACGCAGAACCATTGGCGAAACTTTCGGTCCGTCTTGACGGCAGATGACCGCGCCGTCTGGACATGGCTCGCCGGGCTACGTTCTCAGGTTCCAGACCTGCCTCCGTCCGTGTCGCATCTCCGGCTTTTGGACGTCCTTTTGTGGATGTCCGTTAGCACTGTGCGCTAGGCGTCGCACGTCATGCGCCCCGCGGTCGCCTGATCTTGTGACGTCGTCATCCTGACCTCCGTGAGATGTACGCGATTGTCATCGGGGTCGCGAGTCCGAAGAAAGTTTGGCCACGGTCGCTCATGCGACATTTCGAGCGCATCCAGCCGAGCAGCAGCCTCCTCGATCGCGAAGACTCGAAGACCGAGCTGGATCCTAGTGACGTGCCCGCCCGAAGCGGGCCAGAGTTGAAGCACCGTTGTGTCGATGCCTCCCTCGAAATGATGCGGCTGCCCGGGTTCATCGACAGCGTAGAGCTGCATACCGATCGCACTGTAGAACGCGGCGGAGGCGTCGACGTCGGAGACCAACAACGTGATCTGCAGAAGGCTATGGACGGTCATGGCGGGAATGGTCGCATCGTCTACCGACAACAGATCGCGATGAGTCCTGGTCTCAGCTTGCGTTGAAATAATAATGGCCAGTTTGGCACTGAGCATCGAGTGCGGACGACGAGCGATGCAACGTTGGTGAGGTGGAGATCCGCCCGGACGCTCAGGGGCAGCGGTGCGAACTTAGCTGCGAACTGTTAACCGTGCGCAGGCGTTGATGCCAGCAACCTCCTTCAGGGTGCCGCTAGCGGGATGACCTTGTCGCGCCGGGGGTGAACGTTCTGTTGCGCCCATTCGACGACCTCGTCCTCCTGCGTGAAGACGATGACCTGGTGCTTGGTGCTGAGCTCATGGAGCAGTTTCATGATCGCGACAGTGCGGACGGCATCCGATTGAGTGGTCACGTCGTCGAAGATCAAAGGAGCGGTCTCCGCGCCGCCTGAGAGCACCTGCGACAGGGTCACACGAAGCAACAGGTAAATCTGCTCGGTCGTACCCAATGAGAGTCGATCCGCTTGGCGCACTTGGCCGGTGCCCTCGGTCACCTGCATTGTGAGATCACTTGGATCGACGGAGACATCGCGGTAGCGGCCGTTCGTCACCTTTGGTAGCCAAGGACGCATCCGATTCGCCAGAGCCGGCGCGATGGAAGCGTTGGCTCGCTCCTTCGCAGTCTTGAGTTCATCTGTTGCCGCGTCCATACAAGCCGCCAACATCTCGACCCTGGTCACTGTCCGCCGGGCGTCGGCCTCCGCTTCGACAGCCTCGGCGACAGACCCGAGATCGCCCTCAAGTGTTTGGATCTGCCCCTTGAGCTGTCCGTCCCGGTTGATCGTGTTGTCGAGGCGTTCTTTCGCATTCGCGGTGAAAGCATTGAGATCGGGCGGCATTGGTGCGTCCGGCTCGGGCCCGGCGCTCGTCGTCAGGGCGGCAAGGTCGGATGTCAGATCGACGAGCTCACGGCCACCGAGCAACTGTGCGAGCAGCGCGGCATCGGTTTTCCGCGCGGCCGCCGCCTCTTGCTTTAACTCTTGCTCGAGCGTCCACCGGCGCAGCCCTTCCACGGCCGCTTCGATGGACTCGGCGTTGAGGCCAAGGGGCTCGGCGAGCACGATGACACCGCGTTTCTGAGTTTCGCGTGCGGCTAGCGCCTCGCAGTGGCCCGCTTCGAGCTGTTGTCGCTGCGTGTACGCACTCAGCAGATCGTCACGGCGAGCGGCCTTCTGTGCGACCTCGGCACACGCCTTGCATGCGTCCACATACTCGGCGAAGGCTTGAAGGGTGAGCGCCACATGGTCGTCAGTAATTTCGGCGTGAGCAGCCTGCCCGAGCAGTCGGCCGAGGGTCCGGGCACGGTTCTCGCGCAAACCGCGGAACTCTGCGGCGCGCTCCGTGTGCTGAGCCGACAGCTTTTCAGCGGCAAAGGCATTGTCGATCGCGCGGGCAACCGTCCTCAGAGCGCCGGGATCCGGCTCAAGCCCTTCGTCGAGTATCCGCCGGCGCGCAGAGCCGACAAGCTCCCGATGTTGGCGTAGAGCAATTTCCTGTGCCATCACCGCTGCCTGCGACTGCTGCTCTCCGAGCGACCCCAGGAGGAACTCGGACTGCTCGCGGGTGGCGGCGATGAGCTCCTCAGCGGCAGCGCGTTCGGCGGTGTGGAATGCAGCGAGTTCCTGAGCTTGCGCGCCATCGGTCACAGCAGCGTCGTAGGCAGTTTTGGCCCGCTGGTAGGCGAGATCCTTCTGTTCGACCACTCCCCGAAGGGCGGCGATTTGATCCCTCTGCTCAGCTCGGGACTGCTCGAACTCCGATACGGCAACTGTGTCCACCTCAGGCGGCGACGCCGCGAGAACCTCGGCAAGACTGCGTAACTCGTCTGCATCGAGTGCAACCGAAGGCGCAGCGACGACGAGCGGCGCGGTCTGCATGTGAGTGTCCATAACCGTCTGCGCATTGACCAGTTCGTTCCGCGCCTCGACAATGTCCGCACGCGGTTCGAGATCCCCCTCGGGGATTGCAGGCAATGCATCTAGCTGGACCTGCAGGTCGGACGCCGTGGGCCCATCGGCGAGCGGCGCAACATCGGTTCCGCCGTCGAATACTGCGAGGGCTTTGGTTGCCGCCGCCAGCTTGTCACCATCGACCGCCAGGTCGGCCTCGCTCGTCTCCTCGAGAGCTGTCGATAGCTCGACGGCCTTTTCAACGCGCCGGCGCATCTCGTAGACGCGCCGCCACTTCGAGAGACGTTCGGCCAGTTCGACTCTGGTGCGGGCGTCAACGAGGGCGGCGGCGAGCTTCTTCCGGTTGCCGATCGCTTCGAGGAGCTCGCCGAGGTCATCTCGTCGTGTCTCCGCCAGCGCCTGAGCGCCCGCCCATGCCATGCGACTGGTTGCAAGCGGCTTCTTGCCGTTTGGCACTCCGACCCACTCGCTGCGCTGGGCTTTGAGCCAGGCGAGCGCGGCGTCGGCGAACGCATCCGCCGATTCACTAGCGGCGGCCTTCTCCAACAGCGCCTGCAGCTCGCCTGCATCGTCGAGAACCCGAAGGATGTCGGCCTGCCCGGTGAAGATCGTTGCCCGCGCCGAGTAACGGTTGAGGCCTAGTAATCGGGTGGCGTCGAGGCTGTTGTCCGTCAGCAAGTCGGCATCAGGTATTGCCCGCGCGGTCGCGGCGTCGATGACCCGCCATTCGCCCTTTTCGAGGTCCTGCTCGATCGCCAGCACGCGGTCATCGTCGAGCGTAACGGCCAGCCCGACAGCCCATTTGGAGCCCGACCACGGCTTGTGTCGACGCTTGAACTCTAGCTCGTCGGCGAAGCCCTTGCCCTTGTACTTGCGCCGCCCGGCCAGAGCAGCGTACGTCGCGGTGAACCAACTGGACTTGCCCGCCTCGTTGGGCCCGTGTACGACGTTGAGGCCCGGTGCGAAATCGAGACTCTCGGCGCGCAACGGTCCGAACGCTGTCCCGATCACCTTGTCGATGCGCACGGCTTAGGCACCCTGAGTCGAGGCGTCGAGGGCGGCGAGCCCGAGCGCTATCGTCTGGTGCCGTTGCAGCTCAGGGGTGTTGGCGTACGACATAGCGAGGAGGAACTCCGCTCGGGCACTGTGGTCCGCGGGATCGACGGATGGCATCGCGTAGTCCAGAGAGTCGAGGTCGAGCACCACCTCCGACGAGAAATTCCGTTCTGGCACGCCGAAGCCCGGGAGCAGCACCCCGGTGGCGAGCGTCCCGTGCAGTCGCAGCAGCAGCGGATCGCCCGAGGCCACAACGGCGTCAAGGGTGTTGTCAAGCTCATCGGTGCTCGCCGCATCTGTAACGTCAACGTCGACGAGCGATCCGGGTTGGCCGAGCAGCTCGAATCGCTGAGCGGGCCGTTGCGGCTCCACACTGTCGATCAGTAGGGCACATCCCCCGGCCTCGCGGGGATCGTGCACCAGATCGGGAACTACGAGCACCCCGTGAGTCGCACGGGCGCGAATGAGCACGCGCGACTCGGACGCGTCCGGAAGCCGAGGGGCCGGACCGCCCGGTGACGTCCACGCGCTAACCCACACCGTCGTCGCGACCGTGCAAGGTTCGAAGTCGGACGACGAACAGATCGACGTGTTCGAGGCCCATGTGTGGGTTTTATAGAGACTCATGCCGTCGACCCAGTCGGATTGGCCCGGAACGATGACGACATCACCACTGAACCCGCCGAGGACTTGGGAGGCGTAGTCGACGGTGGCGCGTGATGCGTAAGAGCGGTCGAAGAGGTCGCCCGCGATCAGCAGCATTCCCGCGCCCCGCTGATTCGCCTCCTGCACGACGCGCGCCAGCACGTCCCGCGACCACGCGCGCAAGGCGGACCCGAACCGGACACCCAGACTGGTCCACGCGTGGTCGAGGTGCACCCCGCTCACGATCATGACTTCCACAGCCCAAACCCTCCCCTTTGCTGTCTATCATGCGGATAGCCATCTCGGAAGAATTGGGGACCGCGGTGCCGAAAGGGTTCGTTCACCTGACGCGCGGAGCCGAGGTCGAGGGATTGGTCCCCGACGCGGCCGTCGAGATTGTCGAGATCACGCCGGCCGGCTCGGGTGCATTCGTCCGCTATCGCGACGAGTACGGCATCGAGGAGTCGCGACTCTTCTCCGAGGTGGAACTTGAGGGCGTTCGGCAGGTCGGCGGCGGCCCGACGCTGGCGGCCGACCCCGATAAATTCTGGCTTGCGGTCGAGGCGCTAAGGTTGCGGCATGCGTCGCTGCTGAACCCGCTGCTCGCGGTATCGTCGTCCAACGTCGAGGCCTTGCCACATCAGGTGCAGGCTGTCTATGACTGCATGCTCAGCGGGCATCCGAAACGATTTCTGCTCGCCGACGACCCCGGCGCTGGAAAGACGATCATGGCTGGTCTTTTCATCAAGGAGGCGCTTGCGCAGGGCTGGATTCGGCGGTGTCTCATCGTGGTGCCGGGCAGTCTCGTCGAGCAGTGGCAGAACGAGTTGCGGGAGAAGTTCGCACTCCATTTTCAAATCTTCGACAGGACACTCCTGGCCGATTCGCCGGACGGATCACTCGAGGGTTTGCCCTTTCTGGTCGTCCGCCTCGATCAGTTCAGCCGCAGCAGGGACCTGACCGCGCTGGCGGTTGACGGGAAGTACGATCTGGCGATCTTCGACGAGGCGCACAAACTCGCGGTGAGTGCGTGGGGTGCCACCATCACGAAGACGAAGCGGTTCATGCTCGCCGAGGCGATACGGGACGCAGTGCCGAGCACGTTGTTGATGACGGCAACCCCACACAACGGCAAGGACGCGGATTATCGCGCGTTCCTCACCCTTCTCCGGTCGGATGAACAGCCCACCGTCGATGATCCGGCGAGCGATGGACTGATGCGCCGTCTGGTCAAGGAACAGCTCGTCCACCTGGACGGTTCGCCGCTGTTCCCTGAGCGCCGCGCCAGCACCGTTCCGTACCGGCTCAGCCCGATCGAACACGATCTGTACGAGGACGTCAGCGAGTACGTCCGAGTGGAGATGAACAAGGTATCCGACGACGA
Source organism: Mycobacterium yunnanensis (assembly GCF_025823185.1). Lineage (GTDB taxonomy): Bacteria > Actinomycetota > Actinomycetes > Mycobacteriales > Mycobacteriaceae > Mycobacterium > Mycobacterium yunnanensis. The sequence continues at coordinate 563,205 of NZ_JACKVK010000008.1, read as the reverse complement.
CACTAGGCGCAGTGTGGGTTTCGCACTGGTTGTTTTGCAGCGACGGCTGGCATCTTCTCCTCGCGCAATCCTGCGATCGCTCACTCGTCGACGCGACCGGCTGCGCGCGCAGGCAGACCGAACGCACGATGGCGACGCGAAACTCGCCGCTGATCTGGCCGCCTCCCTGGGGATCATCACCGAGGATCCCGATGAGATGACCAGCGCGCGGGCCGAGACATATCAGGACGAGGTGGTCAACGTCGCCACTAACGCACGCACGCTCGCCGAACTCGAGGCGGAGATCTTGGTGCTCGGGCGGCTCGTCGAGAAAGCCGAGGCGGTTCATGGCGCGCACGTGGATGCGAAGTGGGAGGCGCTCGCCGAGTTGCTCACCAGCGACGCCATGTACGACGAGGACGGGCTGCGCCGCAAGATCATCATCTTTTCCGAGAATCGGGACACCCTCGACTATCTCGAAGACCGACTCGCCGAACTCCTGGCCAAGACCATCGACGTCCAAGTCATCCACGGTGCGATGTCATGGGGGGATCGGCGCCAGTCGCAGGCCAAGTTCATCGCGGAACCGAGCAGCTCCGTCCTAATCGCGACGGATGCGGCGGGCGAGGGCGTCAACCTGCAGGTGGCTCACCTGATGGTCAATTACGACGTTCCGTGGAACCCGAATCGGCTCGAGCAGAGATTCGGCCGAATCCATCGCATCGGCCAGCGGCACACCTGCCACCTGTGGAACTTGGTCGCGGCCGATACGCGGGAAGGTGACGTCTTCCTGAAACTGCTCGAGAAGGTAGAGGTGCAACGCCAGGCACTCGGCGATCAGGTATTCGACGTACTTGGTGAGGTGCTCACCGACATGAGCCTCAGCCAGTTGCTCACACAGGCCGTCCAACGGGAGGCGGACCATAGCCACATCGAATCCGAACTCGACTCGGTGGCCGATCGTCTGCAATCCGCCCTGTCGAAGCGTGCGGCTTCGGTCAGCACGCTGACGCCCGAAGAGCTCGTGATACTGCGTCGCGAGATGGAGATCGCGAAGGCGATGAGTTTCCAGCCCGACGTGGCACGCGACTTCATGTTGCGCGCCGCGCCGCTGTTCCATGTCGACATTGCGACGCAAGGCGACGCGTGGCGGGTTCCGTACGTGCCGACGAGGTTGCGCGAACTGTTCGGTTCATCGCTGATGACTCGCTACGACCGAGTGGCTTTCGAGCACAACGACAGCCAAATCTTCCGGGCAGATCCGCCCGAGTTGATCGCGCCCGGCCATCCCCTGGTGTCTTCTCTGGTCGAAGTCGTGAGCGCCGAGTTCGGCTCGGCGCTGAACCAAGGAATCATCCTGTCGGACAACCGGTCCGAAGAGGACTACGTACTCATGAGCGTGGCCGGCCTCATCGACGGGACAATTGCGTCTTTGGACACCTACGCGATGTATGCCGGTGGCGATCGACGGAAGGTGAGCCCCGACCTCTACACCGGTCTAGTAGTCGAGTCCGCGCCTACGGTAGATGAAATCGAGGTCGCTGCGGCGGCAGTCGCTGTGGCCGCTGAGAGCGGTGCTGAAATCGTCGCCGTGGCATTCGTGCGTGGAACGGCCAGCCCTGCGGCAGCCGCTTCCTGGCGGGCTGCGCGCGAAGAGATGCGTGACGAGTTAATCGAGAAAGGATTGGATCCGGTGCCGGCACTGCCGGGTCAGGGCTGGGACTTCACGACTGGGCGCGGCGCGATTACCTTCTGGTCGGCCGCTCCCCCGGGCGCGACTGAGCGCCGGCGCGCGGAGAAGCAGGTGTCGGCGAATCTTCGCGGCCAGTATCAGGTGCGACGCGGACAGAGCTGAGAGACAGCCAATTCAAGCTCCCCACCCGTCACAGCCACCGCGGGAAACTTCCCCTACCAATGGGGCTCCAAGGCGGCGCAACGCGAAATCGACATTGCAGCAAATGCGGAAACGGAGGCATCTGGACTCGGCGATGCGGCCCGTAAGTTGTCTCAGCTTGGGCTCTCGAGTCGAATGAGTCGGCGCACGTCGTCTACTAAGCCCTCGCGGTCGCCGTTGTAGGTGTAGCTCAATACAGTGCGTAGACTGACGGTTACGCGGCGGTTGGCGGCGTCGTAGCCGTCTCCGTAATCCCGCAGCGTGACAACTACTTCGACTTCGTTGACGCCCGCCTCGTCTACGCGGCACATGATGTTGCCATGGTCATTTCGACGGGTTAGCGGAACACCGTCGTCGTCCTCCGAGCCATCGAGAATTTCATCCAAGAATTGCTCTGCCTCGCGATAACGGGAGGCATAGTTCGCCTCGGCAGCGGCCCGCGCCTCTGGCAGCGTCAACTCGCCTCTCCTGCCATCGAGAACCAATGAGCCGATCTCGTCATTCGAATCGTTGTCCCCACCCGAAACGTGGTAACCAACGGTCTCGCCCTCACGCCCCGGCACTGGGTAAATCGTGTATCGCCAATCGTCGCCCTGGGCTTCCAAGGAGTCGTCGGCGTCCAGGTAGTCCGCGTCGCGGTCCCACGTCAGTTGGTGCGCAACGCTTGAGGTCGGCGGCGAGTGCCCCGCTGGTGTCTCGCCCGTTTCGCGTGCAGCTATCCGTTCATCGTCCTTGGCTGTCACATGCTCCCCTCGCATTTCGCACAAGTCTTACATCGGTCGCCGACGATCCCGCTATTTCGGCCTCCGTCAGTACTCCGGTGGCCGAACACACCTGCGCTCACTCATGCGCGACTAGCTCGATCGACACGTTGTAGAGCAACCACTCGGTCTTGACCCCGTAACGCATGGCGAGATCTTGCACGCTGGACGCGAGGCCTGGGTCGGGCTGACCGGTGATGACGATCAGCCGCGCCCCGGATCTGCCTTCTTTCTTGGCCTGATTCACCAGGCATGGCATGTATCTCGCCACCTGACCCAACATGCGGTCACTGCCCTCGGCCACTTTCAGCTCGAAGCCGACAAGCTCATCAGTCTTCTTGTCGAAGGCAAGCAGGTCGATGACTGCGCTCCCATCGAGCCGAAACTCCCTTCCCCGGAATCGCAATCCTGCCTTCTTGATGTAGGGCAGTGCCGCCCAGTTCAGAGCCACGAAGCGCGAGAGTTCCTTCTCCTCTGCAAACCGCTGCCGAGGCTGCTGAAACTTTGGTATTGGACGCCTCAGATCGAAGAAGAAGATTCGGGTATCGGGCCCAATGCTCGGATCCTTCAGATTGGGGTGAGTACCGATACCTGCGGCGTCCAAGCGCTCGTCGAGTTCCTCGAGAAGTTTGTCGGACTTCCGTGCGTATCCCGCCTGTTGCACCAAGGTGCGGAGGTAGCTGTTTGGGCTCTGCTTGAGGTTCGGAGTCGCGTCTCCTTCACGGTCGACCCGCTTTCGCGTCTCCTCAACCAACCGCTGGAGCTTGCCTTCTCTCGTCAAACGCGCCGGCACGGGCTTGCCCTCCCCCACTGTTGGAATGTCGTCCAGCAACGACGTCCTCCTTCTGTCCTATCACGCGGAATCGCGGGGCGGTGGGCAAAGGAGCTGCATCGACGTCCAGGACCTGAACGTCTGCTGGGCCTATGGTCGTAGCGCTCTTGAGCAACTAGGGGGCATGCTGCCAACTGATTCGCTTTAATCGATATGAGCGGGCGGCACGCGATGGCTACCGATGGGAATCAAGATCTATACGACGACAACGGCTTACGGACGGTCCGCGATCGACCACTTGGGTGTTCAGCTTGCGGCGCTGAAGGGCGAGGACCCACTCGCACCGGTCACCGTGGTGGTCAGATCGAACTTCGTCTCCGTTGCGACCCGTCGGGCCCTGGCAGCGCGTCCCGGCGGCATTGCCAATGTCAATTTCCTGACCTTACGTCGCCTCGCAGAACAGATCGCAGGTCCAAGTCTTGCCGAGGGCGGTCGACGGCCGACATCCGCTTCTTTGATCGCCTCCGCGATTCGCGCAGTCCTGACTGACGAGCCCGGGATATTTGCTCCAGCCGCCGCCCACCCCGCGACCGAGCAAGCACTCGCCAGCGCCTATCGGGAACTCAGGACAGCACCCGATTCAAGCCTCGACGCAGTAGCGGCGTGTTCGCCCCGCGCCGCTGACGTCGTACGCATACAACGGACGGCTCGCGAACGCCTCATGGCTGACTGGTACGACGAAGAAGACCTTCTCAGCACGGCGTCCACCCTCATCACATCTCGCGAACTAACTCAGAACGATCCCGTCGTCATCCATCTGCTGTCATCATTCACAGTCGGCGAGGCGGCCTTGGTGAAAGCGCTCGCAGATCGCCGCCAGCTCACGGTCAACGTCGGAATCACCGGCGTGCCCGACGTCGACGCAGCCACTGCCGCAACGTGCGAACTCGCGGGAATCATACTCCCACAACATGACCCGATCACTCCGCCAGTGAGCACCCACATCATCAGCGCCAGCGACCCGGACGACGAGGTCCGGGCGGTCATCCAAGCAATCGCAGGCTGGATACAGGAGGGAGTCCGGCTCGGGAGCATCGCGGTCCTCTACCCGACAGCGGATCCATACGCCCGACTGCTGCAGGAACAGCTTGATGCGGCAGGCATTGCGTTCAACGGCACGCCGGTGCGCAACATCGGCGACATGCTCTATGGACGCACTATCCGCAATCTCCTGAAGTTGTCCGAGCGCGATTTCCGCCGAGCCGACGTGCTCGGGCTTCTGTCGGACGCGCCGATCCTGAGCGACGGCGACCGCGTCCCCAGCCGCGCGTGGGAGCGGGTGTCGCGCGCTGCGGGTGTCGTTCACGGAAGCGATTGGGACGCTCGACTCCCGCGGTGGGCCGTTGCACAGCGCGAGCTCGCAGACGCCGATTTCGCTGCCGGATTGGAGTGGCGCGCAAAGCACCGCCGAAGCGATGCCGACCGCGCGGATACACTGTCCGCCTTCATTGTTCAACTCCGACGCGATCTCGAGGGCGACGGTCCAGCGCAATCATGGACGGCGATGGTCGCCTGGCTCACGGTCCTCGCCGAGAAGTACCTCGGCAGCGATCAACGCCGTTCGGCCTGGCCCGACGATGAAGTTGACGCTGCGCACCGTGTCGAGGAAGCGATTGACCGGCTTGCCGGATTGGACGCCCTGGGCAGCACCGCCCCAAGCATCGACATGTTCCGACGGACGCTCGACAGTGAACTGTCAGTGGCCCTGCGCCGAGTGGGTCGGCCGGGCGACGGCGTTCTCATCGGCCATGTGTCAGTGGCCGCAGGGATGGCGCTCGACCGTGTGGCAATACTTGGCCTCTCGGAAGGCCGCTTCCCCGCCCGAAGGCTAGAGGATTCGCTGTTGCCCGATGCCGAGCGTGAGGCATCAGGAGGGCATCTACAGTTGCGTGCGCACCGCGTGCTGGATGATCACCGCGACCTGATTGCCGCGATCGCAAGCGCCGACCGGGCACTGCTCTCGTATCCCCGGGGCGACCTACGGCGATCGACGGATCGACCTGCGTCGCGGTGGCTACTGGCCGACGCCGCACGGCTAGCCGATGTCGACACCATCGAGTCTGGCCACCTCATCGACCACTCCGGAGAACCGTGGTTCACTCACGTCGCATCCTTCGCAGGTGGGCTATCGCGTACGCGACTGTATTCGAGCACTCAGCAGCTTCGGCTCGCCGCGATCGCACGGCACGCCAGCGAGCATCCGCTCCTGCGCGGCGACGCGCGCACCCAAGTCGCACTACAGGTAATACTGGCTCGACGAAGCAGCGAATTCACCCGCTTCGACGGAAATCTTGACGGTGTCGCAGCCGAAATCGCTCTGCCAGAAAGTATTTCGACGTCGAGGTTGGAGGCATGGGCGAAATGTCCACGGTCATATTTGTTCGGTCATGTCCTCGGGGTCGAACGCGTCGAAGAACCCGAACGGCGCTTCGAAATCGATCCACTCACCCGAGGTTCGATCGTCCACAAGATCCTCGAGGAGTTCATTCTCCTCGCCATCGATTCAGGTCATGCGCTCAATACGTGGACCCAGAACGACCACAATCGTCTACATGAGATCGCTGCCCTGCACTTCGATCGCGCGGAGCAAGAGGGCAACACCGGCCGCGCGATCCTTTGGCGCGCCGAACGAATCCGCCTAGGGAATGACCTCGACAGACTGCTCGACTCCGACGCGAAGCGGCTCGCCGAAGGACTCCGCCCCATAGAGGCTGAGATGGCGTTCGACGATGTGGCAATTGACCTTCCCGGCGGCCACACCATCTGGATGCGAGGTTCGATCGACCGCGTCGACCGCGGCGCTGACGGATCACTAGCTGTCATTGATTACAAGACGGGAAGCGTGGGCTCGTACAACAACCTGAGTGAATCAAACCCGCATCACCACGGTCGACGACTTCAACTCTTCGTGTATTCGCAAGCAGCACAGGCTCAATACCCCGGGGCACCCGAAGTGCGCGCCGACTACTGGTTTACGCGAGACGACAAGCACAAGGGCTACCCGATCACCAACCACGTCCGTGAGCTCGTGACGGGGGCCATCGACACGATCGCAACTGGTATCGGTTCCGGCGTCTTTCCTGCACATCCGTCGGATCAGCCGACCTGGGGTTGGGTCGACTGTTGGTTCTGCACCCCCGACGGCCAGAGCGATCAACACGTGCGACGCGAATGGAACAGGAAGCAGAACGACCCCGCGCTCGCCGGCTACCTCGCACTCATCGACGAGGAAGACAGCGATGACATCGACTGAACTCGAAATAGACAAGACGGCGCGTGATGCGGTCGTCAACGAACTGGAAAGGACGCTCTTTCTCGAGGCCGGCGCCGGCTCGGGCAAGACCTCCTGTCTGGTCGGCCGATTCGTCGCGCTTGTCGAATCCGGCATCCCCGCAGACCACATTGCCGCGATCACGTTCACCGAAAAGGCCGCGGCTGAATTGGTCGATCGCATCCGTACGGAGCTTCGCCGCCGAGCTCCGGACAACGAGGCGTGCCGCGATGCGCTACTGGTTCTCGACAGCGCTGCGATCGGCACCCTGCACGCCTTTGCACAGCGGATACTCACCGAACACGCGATCGAGGCGGGGCTACCTCCGCGGTTCGCGGTCCACGACGAGATCGCTTCGCAGGTGGCATTTGAAACCCGATGGGAGCTGTTCGCCGACGGACTTCTCGACGATGAAAGTCTCGAGATGCCACTCCGGCTCCTCTTCGCGAGTGGCGGCAAGCCCAAGCATCTTCGTGACGTCGCCGTGGCCTTCAACGCAAATTGGGATCTCGTCGTCGACCGCATAGATCTCGCGCCACCACCCGTCCCCTCGGTCGACGTGCGCGACATCTTGACGGATCTCAAAGCCGTCATCGATCTCGCGCAGCGTTGCACCGACGAAGATGATCTGCTGTTTCGTCACCTCACCGATATGGTCACGGACTTCGAGGCGCGGCTGCGCGCAGCCGTCGATGATGACAGTCGCGTGAAACTGCTCGACGCGCCAAAGCTCAAATCAAAACGCGGCCAAACGAAGAACTGGACGAGCATCGGCGTGGGAGTTGTTCGCGACCGACTCAGTGACCTTCAAGATGCTTGCGCGGCGTTGCGCTCTGCCGTTCTCGAAAGCGTGCTTCAGCGACTCGCGACGTCGCTCGCTCAGTTCACCGCCGAAAGTGCGACGGCCCGACGAGAGGCTGGCGAACTCGAGTTTCACGACCTCCTGGTGCTTGCTCGAAACATGCTCCGGAGCGACGTCGCGGGGCCGGACGTGCGACGCGCGCTCGCACAGCGGTATGACCGACTCCTGCTCGACGAATTTCAAGACACCGACCCGATACAAATCGAGATCGCGGTGCTCATCGCATCGGACGATCAGGAAGCGGGTCAGAAGCACTGGTCTGCGATCCGGACGGAGCCCGGGCGCATCTTCTTCGTTGGAGATCCCAAACAGTCGATCTATCGGTTCCGGCGAGCGGACATTGGCATGTTCATGACCGCTCGGGACGAACTGGTGGGTGCGTCTCTACAACTCAGCCGGAACTTCCGTACTGGGGAGCCCATCATCGCCTGGGTCAATGCAACATTCGCCAAGCTCATTGTCGGCGAGGGGACTTCACAGCCTGAGTATCAAGCGCTCCTGGCCGAGCGCGGGCGCCCCGAGATTGGGCCACCGGTTGCGTTCATAGGCCGCGAACACGATCGTCGACTGCCAGCCGACGAGCTCCGAAGTCAAGAGGCGGCCGACGTATCTGCGTCCATTCAGCGGGCAATTCGAGAGGCTTGGTCCGTCGCGGATCGGACACCCTCGCACGTCGAATCTTGGCGCCCGGCGCGCTGGAGCGACATCGCTGTCCTCCTGCCAGCACGCACGTCGCTGCCCTTCCTGGAACGCGCGCTCGACGAGGCGAACATCCCCTTCCGCGCCGAAACTTCCTCGTTGGTGTACGGAAGTCGCGAAGTTCGCGAGCTCATGCTGGTCGTACGCGCCGTCGACGATCCCACGGACTCACTCGCCGCCGTGAGCGCCTTGCGTACAACCGCTTTTGGATGCGGAGACGACGACCTATTCGTGTGGAAGAAGCGCTATCGCGGCGGCTGGGACCACCAGGCAGCTGTACCCGAAGACGCACCCGTTGATCACCCTGTTGCGCAGGGCATCGCATGGCTGGCCGCCATTCATCTCGAACGCCAGTGGTTGTCGCCCAGCCAGGTACTCGACCGAATACTGCGCGAAAGGCGGTTCTACGAATTAGCTGCCGCTGACCGGCGGCCGCGAGACCTTTGGCGCAGGCTCCGATTCGTCGTCGACCAGTGCCGCGCGTGGGAGGAGGCTGGCGGCAGCACGTTGCGCGAATACCTCCAATGGGTCGAGGGTCAATCCGGTGAGGGAACGAGAGTCGTCGAGACCGTACTTCCCGAGACCGACGACGACGCAGTCCGCATTCTGACCATTCACGGCGTGAAGGGCCTCGAGTTCCCCATCGTGATTCTCTCGGGCCTGACCACACAGATGAATCCCCAACCGCGGGGCGTAGAGGTCAGGTTCCTTGAGTCAGCAGGCTGGGCCATCAAGCTTTCGAAACGGCTGTCCACCACGGATTTCGAAGACACGCAACCGGTAGAAGAGCAAATGGGCCACCATGAGCGCCTCCGGCTGCTGTACGTCGCGTCCACTCGTGCTCGCGACCACCTAGTGATATCTGCCCATCGCAAGGAACGAGGTACCCGCACTACCCTGACTTCAGCCGAAGTCCTGTACGACGCGGGATGGAATCTTGCGCTGGCCGACGAGCTCGACTTAGCTGACCAGCCGCTGCGGCCACAGCGAGAATTCCAAGTCGTTTCCGATCCGCCGGATCTGCCGACTCTCGAGGAATGGCAAGCAGCACACGATGCCGCCTTAAAAGATGCATCGCGTCCATTGACGACGTCCGCCATCGGGCTCGCGAGAGCGAGGGCGGCAGAGAAGGAGCTTGACCCTGCCTTGAGCCGGGCCGCGGCAGCCGATCCAGGTCTGACTAAGGGGGCGCGGGACATCGACCTGCCGCCCTGGCAGAAGGGCCGGTACGGCAGCGCGATCGGTCGCGCCGTTCACGGTGCGCTGCAGACTGTTGATCTTGCAACTGCCAACGGTCTCACGGCGGTCTGTGCAGCGCAAGCTGCCGCTGAAGGTGTCCTAGGCAAACAAGATGTCATCAGGGCACTCGCGCAGGCGGCACTGGATTCGGAAGTTCTAAAGTTAGCTGCCGCACAACGTCATTGGCGCGAGGTCTACGTCGGAGTGCCCTGGGAGAACGGCATTCTCGAGGGCTATATCGACCTGCTGTACGAGAGCGACGAGGGACTCGTCATCGTGGACTACAAGACCGACGCCTGGCGCACCGAGACCGAACTTGATGCAAAGGTGTCGCTTTACAGCGTGCAGTTGCAGGCCTACGCCGATGCCGTTCGCACAGCCGTCGACCGTGAAGTCGTCGGCGCGCTGCTGCTGTTTCTACGACCCGAAGGGGCCGTTGCCCGACCAGTCAGCATCGCAGCAAGTCTTTCCTGAGAACGGCAACGAATCGTGTGGGGACAATATGAGTGGACACTTATTCATCATCAACGGTGACCTGAACCAGGTCGCATGTGACGCCGTCTTGATACCTACCGACGGGACCCTCCACATCACCGATTCGTGGAGAGTACTCATGCACGGGAAGCGGCTGCCTAAATCGTTTGGAACAAAGCCCGCTGTCCACATCCGTGCTGAGAGCGGACAACCACAGATCTGGCTGGGCAACATCGGCAAAGCAGGTAATGTATCGGACTTCGAGGTCTTCAAGCCTGCCGTCCGTGAGTTCGTGAGGCAGGCAGTTGAGCAGCTAGAGACCGTCAGCGAGGACGCCCGCATCTATCCTTGGCCCAAGCGCCGGCTTGCCGTCAACATGGTGGGCTCCGGCGACGGGGGCGGGTCAGACCGGAAGGGCGAACTTGTCGAGGGGCTCGTTAAGATGCTGGACGGTCTTGTCGTCGAGTACGACGTGGATATCGTTCTTGTGGCCTTTGGCGAAAAACCCTATGCCGCAGCGCAAAGGGCGCGGCGCCGGTTGGTCGGAGATGACACTCGGATCACCTACTACTGGAATTTCGATGAGCTGTCGTCGAACGACTTAGTCGCTCAAGCACAACGCTTGGCGAAGGCGGCAATCGACAGCCAACTCGTACTGTTCATCGGCGCCGGCGTGAGCGCTGGCGCGGGACTTCCCACGTGGAGTAAGTTGCTTAACGACCTCGCGGTCACCGCTGGAATGGGCCCAGACGTCATCGCAGCTCTGGCCAAGAAGGACTTTCGGGATCAGGCCACTGTCATCGAACGGCGTTTGCAACAAGCCAAATGCGGACTACGGGAGGCCGTAGCCGCTCAACTAAACAAGCCCAATCGTTACGCACTGCAACACGGCCTTCTTGCCTCCTTGCCCAGCAAGGAGGCGGTGACGACCAACTTTGACAACATGTTCGAATCTGCAGCGCGGATCTGTGGTCGGGGGTTGGCGGTCTTGCCGGACAGCCCGCTCAATGCCGACGGTCGATGGTTGCTTAAGCTACATGGGTCCGTCGACGGGCCCGAGAAGATTGTGTTGACGAGGTCAGACTTTCTCGACATGCCTCGTCAATATGGTGCGCTAATGGGCCTTGTACAGGGCCTTCTTCTCATGCGGCACATGATGTTCGTCGGTTATTCATTGCAGGACGAAGACTTTCACGAAGTCATTCACGAAGTACGAGCGGCTCGGGGCGGCCTAGCAGTTGATGGTGGCAGGGGCACCGTGTTGACGCTGTTTCACGACGAGTTGGAGCAGGAGCTGTGGGTGGAAGACTTGGAGGTCGTACCAATGCTCGCGGTGGCGTTCAAAGACGATCTGCAATCCGTGGCGGCCCGCCAACTCGAAATATTTCTCGATCTCGTCGGATATCTTTCAACGACTTCGGCGCCCTTTTTCCTGGATCTGACTTATCAAAGCCTCTCCCATAATGAGGCAAAATTACGCAAAGCCCTTGGCGCTCTCATCAAGCAGGCAAGATTCGCCGTACGATAGCGTCGGCTATATTGTCAAGCGCTTCTTGCAGGATCTCGGGTCGGGCGCGTGACAACGCCATCGCGCTACCGCGCGCCGTCTGCAGACGCCGCGAACCGACGGAGCGAACCAAATCCGACGCAGACTCCCACACGTCCCCACGGTCAGATCACACACTCAAGCACGGAGGATCCGGTAGCGTGCCAAGAAAGCTGAACAAACAGTAGCGGGGTGGGTTAACTGAGCGCGGAGGACGACGTCCGCATCCTTCTGGGCATCGCTCGCCTTGGCGAATCGGACCTGGCCGGCTGGTGGAACACGCGACTCTATTCGCGGGCAGGCCGCTTCGTGTTGTCACGAAGTTTCCCGCGCACATGGAAACCAGCCGCCGGCCAGCTCTTGATGCTGTCCTGCGCTCGATGGCACGGCCACGCGTTCAGTGGCCGGCCTAGTGCCATCCACTTGTACTCGCCTCACCTCCCCGCGCTGGGTTGGGCAAACGCCTGGCTAGCCGAACAGAAGACGACCGTCCCGGTAGACCCGCTGTTCGATGAACTCGCCAACTGGACCGACAAAGGCAGTGCGGCGTCTTCCATCGACCGTTGGCTGCCCGAAGGCACTCCCGAAGTAGAGCCAGTCGCCGGCAACCTACGCTTGGGTTTCGTTGATGTCCGTTCCCTACAGGACCCCGCCGAAGCGTCAGCTCTCGTCCAGCAACTAGCGAAGTGCTATGTGGCCACACCGAGCCCACTCCAGATCCCCTACTTTGACGCCGTATGACCTCGGCGACAACAGGTTTGACTGGCAATATTCAAAAGGGCGGAGCACTACTCGATGATTGTCGCCGCGTGGTGGAAGTTTGGGATCCGTCCATTAGCGAGGGCGACAATCTCACACGCATCGTTGATCAAGGCCTGCTCGCGAAACGATCCCGAACCCGGGCGGAAGACGTCATACGCCGGATCATCCGCCCACGGCTGATCGAGCCCGGGCCGCAGATAATTCCTGCCCTCAAGAACTTGCTGAGCGACAGTCAGGCCTTCCGCGAGGCGTGCTATTACGAGACGTCGCGAGACGAGAAGCTGCTTGCGCTATTTGCAGAGGAACCGTTGTACGCGATGTGGAACGGTGGCCGCCTAGGCGTCACTGTTCAAGAGGTCATTGCGTGGCAGGTACAGATGACTGCCCTGGGCCATTTGCCGGCGTGGACTGACACAGTACGACTCAAAGTCGCCCGCGGACTCCTCGCTGCCCTGCGGGACTTTGGCGTCCTTGCGGGCGACAACACCAAGACGATCGTGCCGCCGAATCTCAGCCCGCGCGGTTTCAGCTACGTAGCTTGGCGCCTTCATGAGGCTGGAGGATCGTCACGGTCGCTCTCCAATAGTCATGTGTGGCGCCGATGGTTACTCGATCCGACGCGCGTCTCAGATCTTTTTCGTCAAGCCACACGCCTTGGCGTGTTGTCGATGTCTACGGCCGGGTCGGCGGTGCGCATCGATTGGCATGCCAACAATTTGCAGGAGGTTACGAGTGCCGGTGCGGGCTGAACTACAGGCGGTTGGGCAAAAAATCGTCTCGTACTTCGACGAACAAAAATCGCAACCGCCATTTACCGTCTACCAGTACGCTCCAGAGCAAGAGTGGAATGTTCGGCATGATCTTCGCCAATTGAATCGATGGCTTCAACTTCCTAATCAAAACATCAACTGCGCATCAATTTCACTCGCCCAGCTCTTCTGGTCAGCTCTCGACGATTCCGGGTTTCTTGAAGAGTTGATTGCGCAGGAACGCGGCGCATCAAGCACAACTGCACTCAATGAGATTTTCGAATCGGTCGGCGAAATACTTCGCCACTCGCCTACCCTGCCTGATCGAGTCATCGCCGCGGTCGACCAGTATCAACATTCGCGGACGGCCGTGTTTCTATACCAAGCAGGAGTGTTATACCCGGCGTATCGCACATCGACATTGTTAGATGACCTTCAGGGGCGCCTTCTACGCCCGGTGACACTCCTCTACCCGGGCCGGCTGATTGGTGACTACGGCTTGAGCTTTTTGGGCAAATCAGAACCAGCTTATGGATACCGCGCAGCCATCGTTACACGGGAGCAAGTTCTATGAAAATCGAAGACATTTTTCGTCGCGACATCTTCCGTCGAATCGAGGAAGTAGTCAAGGTCGACATGACCGACCCGGCTGTCGTCGCGTCCGAGTTGGATGAATACGTTGCTACGGATCACATCGTGTCTGAAATGAAGTACGTACTCAATGAATACCAAGAATCGATCCTCACTCCAAACGAATCTTGCACGGTTTGGGTGTCGGGCTTCTTCGGATCTGGCAAGTCCAGCTGGGCGAAGATGATCGGTTTCCTCCTTGAGAACAATGTCATCGACGACGTCACCGCCGTAGACCGGTTCTTCGCCCGAACGCACGCCCCTGAAGTCAAAGCGATTTTGTCAACGATTCACGCCCAAGCACCGACACTGACTGTCTTGTTGAACCTCGCCACCGGTTCGGATGTCGTTGGACGACAGGACGATAGCGTTGTACTCCCGGTGTACCGGGCATTACTCAAGAAGCTGGGGTACGCAAGCAATATCTTGCTTGCCGAGCTCGAACTAACACTTGAAAACGATGGGTTACTGTCAACTTTCGTCGACAAGTTCGCTGAGCTCCACGGTCGATCATGGACTGATCGCAGATTCACGGCACTTGCTCGCAACGAGGCCAGCCGAGTACTGCATGAACTGGACCCGCAGACGTACTCCAGCGCGGACTCATGGGCCCGGGGTGCAACGCAACCCGACATAGACGCCGATTGGTTCGCCGCTCGGGCGATCGAGTTGTTGGAGCGGCGAGGTGACGGCGCCAAACGACTGTGCTTCGTCGTCGACGAAGCCGGCCAATATGTCGCCCGGTCGATCCAAAGAATGTTGGATCTGCAGGGTCTTGCCGAGTCTTTCCAGAAGAAGCTGGGCAAGCTATGGCTTGTTGTTACGTCGCAGGAGCGACTCAACGACGTAGTCGACAGTCTGGAAGCTCGGCAAGTCGAGCTAGCACGCGCTCAAGCCCGGTTTCCTCTCCGAGTTGACCTGCTACCTGAAGACATCGAGGAAGTTACAAGCAAGCGCGTCCTAGACAAGACCGAGACTGGGCGGTCAGAAGTTGAGCACCGCGTCGAGCAGTTTTGGAATCAGTTGTCTGCCAACACTCAGTTGAATTCACCGACTCGAGCCAAGTCACCATCGCGCGATGAAGTGGTGCGGCTCTACCCGATGGTTCCGTACCAAATTCAGCTGCTCATTGACGCCGTGTCCGCACGGAGAGCCCAAGGAGGGGCATCGCCAACGATCGGCGGCGCAGCCCGAACCATCATTCGCCACGCTCAGCAGCTGGTGATCGATCCTCGGTCCGGTCTGGGCCCTGCCGAGGTCGGCGGGCTTGTGACTCTCGATCGAAGTTACGACCTACTTACCGAGCTCATTCCCACGGCTTGGCGATCCGAAATAGAGCAGGTGGCCGCCACTTACGGTCAAGACAGCTTCGACACCAAGGTGCTGAAGGTGATCGCGCTGTGCTCTGAGGTTCCAGCGCTTCCGCTGCAGGCGGAAAACATTGCCGTCCTCTTGCATCCGAGCGTGGGCGCCGAAAGTGTGCGTGTCGCAGTAGAATCCGCCGTTGCCAATCAGTTGGCCGACGACCGAATTCGCGAGAGCAACGACGGTTATCGGCTCCAGTCTTCTGAACAAAAGGATTGGGAACAGACCCGCCGCGGCATCGATCTGTCACCGGGCGGAGCCACTCGGCTGCGCCGCGAAATAATCAGAGGAGCCCTCAGCGGGCTCAGCGTGACCGACACGCGAACCTTCCGAGTCAGAGTGGACGTGGATGGCGAGACGGTGAGCCCCGGCGATTTGATTCTGTCATTCGAAGACCATCGCGAGCAGGACTACGACGAGGTCCGGGCACGATCTCGGCGAGAAGAACAGAACACCCGCATCACGTGGGCTTATCAAGTGTCGGAGGCGACGTTCGAGATTCTGCTCGAAGTTCACCGGAGTAGAGAAATCATCCAGCGAAGAGATACGCCGACAAAAGCGCCTGCCGAGCTTGAGCTTCTCGGCGAGGAGAGAGAGCGTCAACGACGCAACGAGGCAAAGGCTTTGGGGAGACTCGCCGCGGACTTGATAGGCGGGCGCATTTTCTTCCGAGGCACAGTTGAGGAACCGACAGGTGCCGACCTGAGATCGGCCGCGCAGCTATCAGTGGCGAGCCGAGTTCCCGATATATACCCGCAGATCCGCGAGTTCACGGCACCCGTACGTCGCGAAGATATTCTGACGGTGCTCCGAACAAGCGATCTACGAGCGCTTCCAACCTATCTCGGGCCGGACGGCATCGGATTAACACATGAAACGCCGCAAGGGCCTCAATTCACTACTGACACTGGGCCATTGGCGGAGTTGGTCCAGGAGGCGCGCAAGCGGGCAAACTACGGCCAGGATGCGAACGGTGACGCCCTCGAGCGGCACTTCAGCAGTCCCCCATGGGGGGCATCCGTTGAAGTGATCCAGGTTCTGGCCGCCGCGGCGTTGCGAACCGGTCTACTGGAAGTGGTGCATCAAGGCCAAGTGATGCGGAATCCCACGGACGGTCGTCTCGACGCCGTGCTCACGACGTTGCCGCGTTTCCGCACAGCGCTGTTGCGCCCACAGTCATCGGGATCGGGCGTCACGACCGACGATCGAGCCGAGCTGGCTCAATGGCTGGAAGATCACGGCGTCCAGGTTCCCGGCCTCGGCGTCGACGTGCTGGCTGGAGTAGTTCGCGGCTATGCGACGCCGTATCAACCGATCGCTCAAGAAGTCGATTCCCAACTCAAAGGACTTGGCTTGGCGACACCGCCAGCCGTGAGCCGCACACTTGACCTCCTCAAACAGTTGGCGACGGCAGACGACGACGGAGTTGTCATTACCGCCCTCGCGAGCAGAGCCGACCTGGCGAGCGATTTGCCCGCGATCGAGCGAGCTCACTCGACGATATCGGCCCAATTGGAGGACTTCCGTGCGGCGGTGGACGAGACCCGCCATCACGGGTCCGAGGTCTCCGATGAGCAGCAGCCCAATTACCGCGAGCTTTGCGAGCTTTTGTCGGGTAGCGACCTCTTGGAGCATGTCGCACGCGTATCGAGCCTGACGGAAGCGATCCGCAGTGCTCGTCAAGACGCGAACCGGCACGCCGCGCACAAGCTGAAAGATGAGATACACGACTTGCGACAACGGATCGATATTGCCTATCCAGATACGGATCCGAACGTCGTCGAAGAAGCCGCGCGAGTGCTTGAACAGGTGGCGCCTCCCGCTGAGGCGGACGATTTTCCCGCAGCCACATCAATCGCACGTATCGACAGTGCGCGCGCTCGGGCTCGCGCTGCGACCGCCCAGTTGGAGGAGCTCCGAGCACAGGGCCAGCTAGCTCGGCTCGAGGTTGCATCCTTGGTACCTGAACCGATCGCCGATGAGGCTTCGCTCAACGCAGCCCTGAATCTGATACGCGAAGGCGTGGAGGGTTGGTGGGCTGAGGGTAAGAGTCAGGTGAGGTTGTTGTGACGTCGTTGACGGTTGATCAGCGTGCCCGCTTGGAGGATGTGGTGTTGGCGGCGCGGGGGTTGCTTGAGGCTGATCTGGTGTCGGTGGCTGCGGGTAGGTACGGCATCGATGCCGACGGTCGTGTCGTCGACGAGCGCCAGCTGCAGTTGGATCCGAACGAGTTGGCCGATCGCCGTGAATTGTTGACGGTCCTGGAGTATCTGCGGCTGCAGGAAACTGGTGATGATCTGGCAGTGACGGCTATGATCCGCGAGGCCGTGTTCACGCACCTGAATCGGCTGTTGTCGATCCGCATCGCCGAGCAGTCGGGGTTGTTCCCCCAGTCGTTAGCCGCGGGCCGCGGATCCCACGGGTTCACCGATCTTCTCGAACTTGCCCCTGCGTTGGTCGATGACGACACCCGCGGCTACGCAACGTATCTGGCGTTGTGTGGTGACGAGTTGGCCGGCGACGTTCCGCAACTGTTCGATCCGCGCAACCCGCTGTTGAAGCTGATGCCGTCACCATCAGCGTTGGACGAACTAGTGGACGTGCTCGCCGACCCGACCTTGGCAGACCTGTGGGCTGCTGATGACACGTTGGGCTGGGCGTATCAGTTCTTCAACCGCAAAGAGGAACGCGACGCGATGCGCGAAGCATCGGCCACCCCACGCACATCGCGGGAACTGGCGGTACGAAACCAGTTCTTCACCCCCGGCTACGTCGTCGACTACCTCATACAGAACACCCTCGGCCGGCACCTCGCCGCCCACGATCCGACCGGCCAGCTGGCATCGCAGCTGTCGTTGTTGGTCGACCCGCCCGGATATTGCGGCACACCTTGGGATTTAGAGGATATCCGGGTGCTGGATCCTGCGGTGGGTAGTGGCCACTTCCTGCTCGGTGCCTACGACCTGCTAGAGACGGCATGGGAGCTCGCCGGTGTCAAGCCGGCCGATGCCGCCCCCCACATCGTGAACAGTTTATGGGGCATCGACATCGATCTACGGCCCGCTCAGGTCGCTGCCACGGCGGTGACCTTGCGGGCACGGGGCAGCGCGAAACATCTTGCGCTGCCCAGTCCGCACATCATCACCGCCCGCGGCCTGCCTGATCTAGATCCGACCATCCTCGATCACCTTGGTCTGTCGACCTATCACGTCGACGTGCTGACCGACGTAGCCGAAGCACTCAAAGAGGCCCCGCTGTTGGGGTCGGCGCTCAAAGCCGAACTCGCGCTGCAGGACCGTCTTGGCCGCGCCGGCCTTCCGGGCGTCGCCGCCAACGCCGCGCAACCCACACTGACCGCCGAGCATGGCGCCTTCGCCGACGACGAGGCCATCCTGCGTGATGCGCTATCGCACCTGGCGGATGCGACGACTTCGACTGCAGCCGAACGACTATTCGCTGCCGGCGGTGAAGATGCGTTGCGGTTCGTAGAGGCGTTGACTCAACGCTACGACGTGGTCTTGATGAACCCCCCGTTCGGGGATCCAATCACCGAAACCCGCGACTACCTGCGCGCCGCCTACCCCTGGGCACCCACCCGCCTGGACCTGCTGGCCATCTTCGTCGGACGCGGCTTGGAGCTGTGCAAACCCGGCGGATACCTCGGCGCCATCACAGGCCGCGCTGGCTTGTTCACCAGCACCTTCCGTCCGTGGCGCGAGCAGATCATCCTGGGCCACCAACTCATCACCCTCGCCGACCTCGGCTACCGCGTCATGTCACAAGCCAAAGTGGAAGCCGCCGCGTACGTCATCCGCAACCAAACACCCGAACCCGAGGCCACCGCCACCTTCATCCGCATGCTGCGCGACGCCGACAAAGCGAACGGTCTCAGCGAAGCGATCTACAACGCGCAGACCAACGCACCGGACCGCCGGATCTACCGCATCCCCCAAAGCACCTTCGCCACCCTGCCCGGCTCCCCCATCGCCTACTCCGCCAGCCACGCCATCCTGCGCCTATTCGCCGAACTCCCATCGATCGGCGAACACGCCGATGCCGTCGTCGGGCTACAAACCAGCGACGACGGCCGCTTCGTTCGCGCCTTCTGGGAAGTCGACCCCCGCCAAATCGCCCGCACCCGCGAGGAAACCGCCACCCGCCGCTGGGCCCCCTTCGCCAAAGGCGGCACCTACGCCCCCTACTGGTCCGACATCCACCTCGTCGTCGACTACGAAAACAACGGCCAAAGACTTAAAGCATTCGATAAGGCTTACATCCGCAACGAACGCTTCTACTTCCGAACGGGTGTGACCTGGCCTCGTCGTACGAATAGTGCATTCTCTGTTCGCGCATTACCGATGGGCTGCATCTTCGCAGACAAGGGGCCTTGCCTATTCAGTGCCGATTCCTCGATGCACTATCTCGGTTTTTTGAACTCACGGTTCGCGCGGCTCATGATCGAGACCACTGCCACCGGAGCAGATGAAAACCAGAGCGACATGTCTCGGAGCTATGAAGTGGGAACGATCCGCTCATTCCCAGATGCGGTCTGTAGCGACACTGCATTGTCGACGCTAGTCGGCGGTTATACGAGCGATGCGTTAGCCCCGTTGGCCGTATCTGGTGAGTTTGACGAGTCTGCGCGGCGGTTCGTGAAACCAGCCGTGCTGGGTATCGAGGCGGCAACGATTCGGCAGCGCGCTGCAGCGGCGTACCGCAATCAACTCGAGGTCGCGCTGGCGGTCATCGAAGCTCACGACGAGATCGACCGCGCCCTCTCGGCCGCACTGGACCCGGACGGAGAAGCTGAAGCTGCGTTGTATGACGCGGACGGACCGTTGGTCACCGATCTGCCACATAGCACTTCAGTGAATTCCTCGCTGCTGAGCAAGCCAGTTCGCGAGATCGTCGATCTGGCTGCCGAGAAGCTGGGCATTGCTCGCTGGATCGGCTTGCAGCACCAAGTCGTCGATCGCCGTTTGGAATTGGCGGCCACGCTAGAAGGAGTTCATCCGCGTTCGTTGGTCGATCGGCTGCCGGCGGGTGCTTTGCCCGACGGCGAGCCGGCAGGTAGCGCTCACGATTTATTGTCCTATCTGGTTGGTGCCGCGTTCGGCCGCTGGGACATCCGCATCGGTATCAACCCCGCGTTGGCGCCACCGCGACCCGATCCACTTGATCCGGTGCCGCTATGTCCCCCAGGCATGCTCGTCGGAACCGACGGATTCCCAGCCACATCGGCGCCCGAGAACTATCCACTGGAACTTCCCCCGGACGGGTTGCTCCTCGATGAACCCGGCCACCCCCACGACATCGTCAACGCCATAACCCGCGCCGCCACAACGCTGTTCCCCGACACCGACGCCGTCCTCGACGAACTCACCACCATCCTCGACGCCACCGACCTACGTGCTCTGCTGCGCCGAGGATTCTTCCGCCACCACCGCACCCGCTACTCCAAGAGCAAACGCACCGCCCCCCTGTACTGGCCACTAACCGTCCCCAGCCGACGATGGGGACTCTGGCTCTACGCCCCAACACTGCGCCGCGACACCCTCTTCGCCATCGCCGGTGCAGCTGCATCCCGCATGGCCCGCGCCGAAAGCGAACTCCTGCGGCTGCAAGGCGAACGCGACGCTGGCGGCGCCGGCCGCTCTACCCAACAAGTCATGACCGCACTGACCGCCGAACAAGAACTCGCCGAAGAACTCAGCACCTTCCGCCGCGAAGCCGAACGCCTCGCCAACAGCGGCTGGATCCCCGACCTCAACGACGGATTCCCCCTCACCGCAGCACCATTGAACACACTCATCCCCGACTGGCCAGAGCTCGCCAAAACCCTCACCGACACCAAAGCCGGCAAAAACCCCTGGGCCACCACCCACACCTGGAGAAACCAACTATGACCAACCTCCGATCCGGCCTAACGGAGCAGCTCGCTCGAAAGGTCGACGCGCACGGCCTCGTGATTTGGAACGACGACGCCCGGGAGTACGACGACGTCGCCGAGACAATGTGCCCCGCGGATACCAGGTTCGAAAAGTTCAGTGGCAGTTGGTATGAGCTGCGTCGTCGCATTGATGACGCGATCGGCGGAGACCAGCCGCCAAGACTTGTTGTGTACATCGCGGCAAAGGCACCATCCGAGGATCCTTTAGCGGAAGTCCGCTCAATGGGGATCCGTTTCACGTTGCGGCTCGCGACGCTCATTAGCCAGTCGCTGACCGGAGAGCTGACGCAAACTCGAATCGACGATCTAGCACGGACCGCTTTCACACTCACGGGCGCGGAACAGGCCTTGAGCGCCGACGAATCGGCAGACGCACGATTGATCTCGGCATTGGGCACCACTGATTCCACGACAATGCTTGTGTCACTGCTGCTCGGCAACCGCGACGACGAGATTACAAAGGCTGCCGCGGACGAGATCGCACGAGACTTCGTCGATCAGATGGTCGGAGTCCAAATTCCGGCAGCGTCAAAGAGACAGGAGGCCCTCTTCGCGGGTCTGTTGCTGAACGATTTCGCTATTGCGCTCGGCGGCCCGCCCCACGGCGACCTGGCGACGGCAACACCGCAGGCGTCCGCAAAGCAGCGTGAACGATCGCGTCTGGTACTACGTCAGGTCTTGTCGACGCCGGACGGTCGGGAGGGTTACAGGTCGCTGGCGACAAAGACCGATCTAACGCTGAAGATCGCGCAGACCCTGAACTGGGACGATCGGCTCGCTGCAGTGCCGGGCACGGAGAGCGTCGAGCAACTAGCTCTCGACACGGCAATTGAGCAATTTCGTGCGGGCAACCGAGCCCCGGCGCGCACGATTGCCGAAACACGGCTCAACATAAGCCCGTTCGTCGATGAGGCGAGAGAGTGGGCGCCACGCTGGCGGGTATTCGAAGCGATGGCAACGCTCGAGGACTCGATTGATACGAATCCCGTCGCTCCGGGCTCAGTCTCTTCCCAGCTGGCGTGGTACGCCGATCGCGGCTATACGGTTGATCGCGCCCATCGGACATTGGAATTGGTGCGAACAACCGTCGGCGCATTGGGAGACCTCGACGGTCTGCTCAACCACGCCCGCGACCAATACGACGGATGGCTTAACGAGCTCCTGAACACTTTCGTTGACGCCGCGCTCAGCGAAGGTGTCGATCCAGGAGACATGATGCGCCAAGGCGAGATACACGATCGCCTAGTCACCGGACACGATCGCGTCGCATACATCTGGGTCGACGCGCTGCGTTACGAACTCGCGCAGGACCTCGTAGGCGCTCTGAAGAATCTGCCCGGCAAGATACAACTCCTGCCCGCAGTCGCGGCAGCGCCGACCATTACTCCCGTAGGGATGGCATCACTACTGCCGGGCGCGGCCGAGACCTTGCAGGTGAAGATCGACAACGACTCGATCGTGGTGTCGGTCGGGGGTCAGGCGGTGAAGACCGTGGCGGACCGGATCTCACACCTACGGCTGAGGCATGGCGCCGTCGTCGATCTCGACCTAAACGACGCAACCAACAAGTCAGAGCAGTCGCTACATCGGTCGATACAGGACGCTTCGCTTGTGGTCGTCCGGTCTCAAGAAGTCGACGCGGCCGGCGAAAGTGGGATGTTGGCCGCAGCATGGACGACGTTCTCGGCAGTCAACCAGCTGCTCGCCACCGTCATCACACGGCTTGCCAGCGCAGGTATTCGACGTTTCGTACTGAGCGCGGATCACGGCTTTATCGCGCTCAGTCAGGGCATTGGCGCCCACCGCATCGTCGACCCTCCGAGTGGAGCCGTGGGTGTTCTCAAGCGGAGGTGCTTTGTGGGTCATGGTGGTGTTCCCCAGACAGCTACTGCCAAGCTGCCACTTTCAGCCTGCGGAGTGACCAGCGATTCCGAGATCACCGTTCCGCGAGGTCTTGCGGTGTTCAGGGCCGGCGGCGCAACACAATTCTTTCACGGCGGCCTCTCTCCGCAAGAGCTCATCGTTCCGGTGGTCATCATCGACCTGGACGAGCCCCCGCGGCCCACCGGGGAAACCGTACGACTGGGGCTGGCCGGCGAACGTATTGTGACGGGCGTCTTCGCGATCACCTTGGAATTTGACCCATCTCTTTTCGCGGACGACCTCACCGTTAGGCCAGTCGCGAGTCGGCACGGTCAGCCGGTCGCCCGTCCGGTTTCAGGTGACGGCGTTGACGCACAAAGCGGAACCGTCACGCTGTCGGGAGCGCGCACTAGCGTGGTGACGTTCCAGGTAACTGCCAATCTCGCAAAGGGAGACACGATCGATTTGCAGGCACTTGACGCCTCCACCGGCCGAACGGTTGCGAAACAGACGGTCTCGGTAGCTGCGCCCGTAATCGTGGAGGATGACCTTGACTAGCACCTCGGATGCTCTCGACAAGCTCGCAAACGAGACGTTTGCAGGGCGAGTCGTTCGCAAGGATCTCGTACGTCAAGTCAAAGTCGGCTCCAACGTGCCTGTCTACGTGCTGGAGTTTCTGATCGGTAAGTACGCCGCCACAGACGATCCGGCCGCCATCGAGGCGGGACTTGAGGTCGTGAACCAGACGCTTCGGGAGAACTTCATCCGCCCCGACGAGGCCGAACTGACCAAGGCGCGCGTAAAACAACGCGGCCAAGTACGCCTGATTGACAAGGTGGACGTTCGCCTGGTCGCTAGCGAGGACAAGTTCTGGGCGCACTTGCAGAACTTCAACGACAAGTACGTACACATCGGCGAAGATCTCGTCTACCGCTACGACCGCCTGCTCCAGGGCGGCGCCTGGTCACAACTCGACCTCATCTACGACGCCGAGGACGACGAAGACAAGAAGCGTCCTTTTTACATCAAGTCACTCAAGCCGATCCAAGTGGCTGCGTTCGACCGTGAGGCTTACCTCGACGGACGGCGACAATTCAGCCGAGACAGTTGGCTAAACCTCGTTATGCGCACGATTGGTTTGGAGCCGAACGAGTACAGCAATCGAGGCAAGCTACTCGCCTTGACGCGACTCATCCCAATGGCTGAGCGCAACTACAACTTGATCGAATTGGGCCCCTGGGGCACCGGCAAGAGCTTCGTCTATCGAGAATCGAATCCCAACGCCATACTAATCTCTGGCGGAAAGGTCACCGTTGCACAGCTTTTCATCAATATGTCCACCGGGCGTGTCGGTCTGCTAGGTACGTGGGACGTCGTCACGTTTGACGAAGTCGCGGGCCTACAAATGTCTGACACTTCCGTCGTCAACATGTTGAAGGACTACATGGAGTCCGGGTCCTTCGCCCGCGGCAAGGAAGAGGTCCCCGCAGAGGCCTCGGTCGTTCTGATCGGCAATACAAGCAAGCCTCACACAGATCTAGTCCGCACCGCCCACCTCTTCGCTGATCTTCCCCCAGCCATGATCGACCCTGCATTCCTCGACCGGATTCACTTCTACCTTCCTGGCTGGGAGACACCAAAACTCGAATCGCGCTTGTTCACCAACCACTTTGGATTCGTATCCGATTACTTCGCGGAGGCGTTGCGGCAGCTTCGCAAGGACAGTTTCGTACGTGCAATCGACGAGGAGTTTGCCCTTGGGGCCAGCCTTTCGGCCCGAGACGAGAAGAGTGTGCGGAAGACCGTCTCAGGCCTTCTGAAAATTCTTCACCCACACGGCGAGTGGACGCGGGCCGAGCTGCGTGAGTATTTGGAGTTCGCGCTGGAGGGCCGGCGTCGCGTCAAGGAGCAACTCAAAAAACTAGCGGCTCACGACTACGCAAAAACGGCGTTCAGCTACATCGAACGCGACACCGGTCACGAATATTGGGTGGAGGTACCCGAGCAGCCGGACAGTACCGAAGACGAACTGGATTCAGTCCCGCAAGCCGCAACAGTCGCAGACGTCGAGTCCGTTGAGCGAGAAGCGGTACCCGTTCTCATCGAGCGAGGCGAGGGACGTCATATCGAGTTCAAACAAACTGGACGGTTGAATCGCCATACAGGACAGAAGGACCCAGTACTCGAGCAGATGGTCGTGAAGGCCGTGGCAGGCTTCCTCAACGCAGCAGGAGGAACCCTGCTGATAGGTGTCAAGGATGACGGCGAAATCACCGGTATTGAGGCAGATCTGCCAACACTGGGACAGAAGGCGAACCTTGATGGGTACACCCTTTGGTTGAGTAACTTGCTCGACAACAAGATGGGCCCTGCCGCGGTGGCCAAGGCTGGCGTCTCCTTCGAGAGCTCGGCTGACGCGACAGTCTGTCGGGTCGACGTCAAAGCCTCGCCTGCACCTGTTTTCGTCAAGGGCGCCAAGGGGGAGACAGAACTGTTCGTTCGGCTCAACAACGCGACGCGAGCGCTCAACGTGGCGGAAGCGTTGGACTACGTTCGGACGCACTGGGGTTGAAAGTGGGTCAAGAAACTGCTTGTCTTCGAAGCATTGACCGCGGCCAGACTCGTTGGCTGCTGCTCCGGCGCACAAGTCCCAGTCTCGGACATCTCGAGCGGCGACAAGCGGGGTAGCGCCGGGCAGCTACATCCTCGATCAGAATAGGGCCGGCATGGCTGATGTAGTGAGCACCAGCAAGGACGAGGCGGTTCAGCTGACGAATGCTGCCGACCTCCGTCACACCGTGGTGGCCTCGATTTTGAGATGAGTTCAACTCGCGGCGGCAGCAACCGGCAGATCCGACAGCATGTCGGAGTCGATGGCAAACTGTCGCGTCGACGGTGGACAACTCGACAACACAATCAAATAGCTACTTCACCATCTTCGGCGCCGCCTTTTTCACGACACGCCGCTTGGCCGGGGCATCGCTAACCGCCTCATCGGTTGCGGTTACGCCGAGGACCTTCGACGCGAACGCAAGCCAGGCCTGCGCATCCGCACCCTTCAAGTCATCCGTCCAAATCAACACGTCGCCGACGGCATCTTCATCGTCGTGCGGGAGCACGCCGTTCTCGCGGTACCACGCCTTCTTGAAGTCCCATTTGCGCGCGTAGTCCGACACATCGAGCATGCCCGCGTGCTCCCAATAGATTTTGCGCCCATCGGGAGCGTGAATTGTGAAGTCCGGAAGAACCTCTCGACCATCATCACCCTTAAATGGCTCTTCGTAACTCCACTTGTCCGGCACTAGCCGGTCGAGGAGCCCCGCGATGATGACTTCGTTCTTGCTCGCCATTGGAGTGCCGTTCGCAGAGACGTGGATCAGTCGTCGCTCATATCGACGCCGCTCACCGCGCAGGTCCAGTGAGACCGGATTGGGAGCAGCGAACAAATCCGTCAGCCGACGTGCTGTCTCCGAGCGCCAGGGCGCGGCGAGCTCACGCAACTCAGAAAGCGTGCCCTCATGGAGGATCACCACCTTGCCCTTCTGCCGAGTCAGAGCGGTGTACATCAACTCACGGGACACGTTGGCCCTGGCCGGTAGTACCAGGAAAGTCTTCTCGAACTCTGAGCCCTGGGACTTGTGCACGGTCACTGCCCAGGCAAGTTCGAGAAGCACATCCTCGTTCTTCGTTGGCCAATATCCATACTGAAACCCGCGTTGCGACGAGAACTCGACGTTCAGCCACAGCGAGTTCTTCTTACGTGTCTTGCTCGGCGTAATGCGGCCTATCGCTACGCCGATCTCGCCGTTGGCGACATAGTTCATGCCGCCGTCCTTTGGAAAGGCTTTGAGCTTCTTGTTGACCGTTTGCATGACCTTGTCGCCGCGGACAATCTGCTCTGGTCCGATCGGACTCGGGATATTCGACCTTGCATTTCGCTGGGCGAACTCGGTGTCCTTCATGCGATAAGTGCGCTTGATGTGACGATTCAGTTCGACCGTCCCGAATGCCCTTGACCGGGTCGGAGAAAGTATCTGCCAGTCTTCAGCGTGCTGGCCCGCGCCCGGTTCCCAGTTGAGGTACGCGCCGTTTACGGTGGCGCCGTACGTCATGGCGAAGGACCAATCGGCATTGTCATTGGCCTCTAGGGGCAATTCGTCCTTCAAGGCGTCTATAAGCACTTCAACGACTGGTGTGTCGCCCCACGAAATGTAGCGGACCGTCGGCCGACTGGGAGTTGCAGCGAGCTCGGACCAAATCGCATCGTCTCCAGCGCCCCTCGTCTCGCCGCCGAAGCACGCCGCCAAATCGAGATCATGCCGGGCGCCGTGGCCGCCCTCGGGAAGCTGACGACGTGGCACTTGAAGCTCTACGTACCCGGGCGCCACCCGGACTGGACCGTCGAACGCGACGGGCCTCTTCGTGTCGATGAAATCAACGAACGGCCGTCCCGGCCCGATTGGAGGCAGCTGCCGGGGATCTCCGACGAGGACCAGCCGTCGGACACCAGTAAAGGAATCGAGCGTTGCCGCCAGCATCTCTTCGGTCAGCATGGAAGCCTCGTCGATCACCACCAGCCCATAGCTGTGTCGCGGTTGTTGGTCGCCCCATGTCAGGTAACGACCACTCGCACCCTCGTACCGTCTTGATGCGCTAAGGAAGCTAGCGAGCGTCTTGGCGGGGAGCCCGACTTTCGTCTCCAGTTGAACCCGTGCCTTACCGGTGGGCGCGAGCAGCAGCACGCCGCCATCCGCTACACCGGGATACTCGACTAGGGCGCGAAGGAGCGTCGTCTTGCCCGTACCTGCGGGACCGATAAGCACGGACAGCGGAGAATCATGCAGCTCGGAGAGCCCCACCGACTTCTCCTCACGCGCGAGTTCTTCGAGTTCGTCGATCCCCACCCCATCCGACCGAACGTTCTCGTTGCTCGCGAGAGCGATGTCGAGCACTTTTCGTGCGTCACTTAGACGGCCCAGGTTGGTCTTATTCTCCTGTTCTGCAACCCAGTCACGGATGGTTCGGGCAGTGTCCTCGAATCGAGTGAGCTTGAATGCCGACGTCCCGTCGGCGAGCAACACGCTCGTCACTGGCGACCAATCGTCATAATCCTTGAGCGACTCATGATCCAGATCTAGTCCGGCTAAGACTACGGTGGCGAGGTTTGGAGGCCGACTGAGGACTACGGCGTTCGCAAGATCGATCGCTTCGCCTACGGGCAGAAGCGTATCCCCCTGTCCACCTTGCCTTTCGAGCACGTCCGCCAAGAGTGCCTCTACCCGCCGGCGGTCAAGGCGGTCATCGAATTGGCATTGACCGGGAATCGAGGGCTCCCAAGTGACGTGGGTCGGTGGAAATAGTGCCCGATCGATCGTGGTGAACGGAATGTGCAGATCCATCCCGTAGGTACACGTACTTGCGAAGTACGGATTCTCAAGCAGATCGACGGGCGAGCATTCCACTTCGGTCCCGCCGGTCATCAACATCTCGGCCTGAGCCGGCGAAATATCGAGAGCAGCGAGTAGCTGAAGGACTTCATGCCGATCGGATCCCAGCTTCGACCAGATCCGAGAGACGGTCGAGGTTAGATGCGTCTTCAACGACGGTGGAGTGGAGCTGTGATCGTCGAGGATGCCGCGAACGAAGCTCCAGGGACTAGCGTCGCCGGCTGCGTCGAGAACTACCCGCCCGGCGACGTAGGGCTGCTCGACGCGAATGAACGCGAGCACTGCCGCCAGGCCAGGAACCGGGCCGCGCAATTGCCACAGGCGCTCAGTTTGATCCTTCAGCCACTCAACGGCGGAATCCGTCACTTCTAAGCCAAGTGCCCGCGCTCCCAATGCGGCACCTTCTAGCGATGCCAATGCCTCGATGGCTGCGTCATCACTGAGATGTTCTGTGACATAGCTGAATTCAGTGTCACGCCCCTCGGGTGCCCACGCAAGTGCAGAATCGATATCCACCCCGTCGTCGAGCAACGGGACGAGCCCTTGGTACGGCAGTAGCACGCCGTCCTTCATGTCCGGCCTGAGACTGTGCTCGACGATCGTCTCCCACATACACGAATCAAACGGCGGGGCTCCAATCTGATTCCACATTGGCGGAGACTGCACGCCTGTCACGTAGGCAGCTCCAACCAGTAGGCGATCGGTACGTTGCTCTTGCAGTGGAGAGTGCTTGAGGTACACGAACACCAAGGACTGACGTGGCTGTACGGGATCGAAGAAGGTGTTCATCACAGCGCGTTGATTGCCGCCGTCCATAACCCACGCAGCACCCGTATAGCCGAGCACGTCGTCGACGTGATCCTCTGCAGTCGGGTTGTACGCCGGCACCCGGCCGATACCTACGTGGTCGGTGAGCGTTACCCTGTTTAACCACCGGAACGGGACCGCCTCGAACGCGTATCCGGGTATCGATACTGCAGTGGGTTGAAGGGATCCCTTCAACGCGTTGCTCCAGGCATACGGGTGGGTCTTTGTGACCGTATATCCGATGGGCGACATGAAGGTTCCGCGCTCGCTCAAACATGGCAAACGACTGGCGTCGAGAGTGTCGATGCTGGCAGAGGAGTTTTTGGCCTCGTACTCGTCGTCCCGGTTTGGGCCGATGTTGGCGAGAAGGGTGCAGGACGAGTTGCCAAGCGGATCGTCGCAGATGGCCGCGTCCCACGCCCTGTCGCGCCACGGGACACGCATCGACAAATGCTGGATGCTACCCATAATTATTTCCAATCACTTTGTCCACATAAGCATCTGGGCTTTGACATCCTTGGGACATCGTCGGGTTACCACCTTCGCCATGACGGCGTGTCAGCGGCCGAGACCGGGCGAGCGAACGATGGTTGGCGCCGCGCTGGTGACGGCACCTCTAGCTGGCTGCCGATCCGTTTG
The DNA here is from genome assembly GCF_025823185.1 of Mycobacterium yunnanensis. GTDB lineage: Bacteria > Actinomycetota > Actinomycetes > Mycobacteriales > Mycobacteriaceae > Mycobacterium > Mycobacterium yunnanensis. The sequence goes on along the minus strand of NZ_JACKVK010000008.1, from coordinate 533,436 downwards.
TTCCAATCCGTCTCTCCCCGCATCGTTAGCAACGTTACGGAAAAAATCGGCAGACGGCGCGGGAATCAAACCCCGATCTCGTTAACTGGAGTTCTCACGGACTGGTAAACGAGACCGTGCACTGTCCGCGACAGCTAAGACACGGAGCGCTCAGCCAAGAGCCGCGGGCCTTGGATTCGGTCAGGCCAGGCCGTGCTAGATGGACGTGGGTCGAACGCAAAGGCCTGCGACTGCCTGATGCCCGCGCCAGAACACACAGCTAGCGTGGCTCGGTGTTGAGCTGAGACAGCGACTGTTCGTTGGGGACCCAGATCCAGCCCTCGCTGGCCGCAGCGTGATGTTCGGGAGGGGTGTGCGGGCTGATGGCGCGCTCGAGAGCGACCGCTCGGGCCGTCAGAGCGCAGATCACCGCCTCGAAGGCGCCGACTTCGGTCTGGCAAGTATCTAGCCACCGATCTAGCTTGAGCCAGGGTCCCGCAAAAGCTGTGAACGTCACTAGCTTGGTCACCATCGAGACCAACAACTTCTGCCCGCTCGCCGACTTGTAACCCGTGTACGGCAAGCCCCACTGACTGAGCGAAGCAGGCGGATACACCTCGACGAACTTGGTCGGATAGCTGTTATGACCGATGGATGCAGGAGTCTGACCGCACTCCGCCAGAATGGTCGCGCATCGCAGTGTTGCGACCGCGGCGCTGCCTGACAATGCGCTCGGCGGGTTGATACCTGGTGCAAGCTGCTTGACCAAGTGGGCGGTGAAGCGGTACCGCATTCCCGAGTCACTTGGCACCGATCCCACTAGCGACCCGCCATGCTGGTCCGCGGAGTAACGCGTCACGAAGTCTGTGAAGGGCTTAGGCCAACCGAACGGGCAACTTATCCCGACAATGTCCGAGGAACTCGTCACCTGACCGACTTCGAAGTTGTTCACGCCGTGCTGCAGAACCTGCAGTTCGGCCTTGCCGTCCTCCCAGCTGACCAGCGCCATCCAAGTTTTGGACGGCTGGGCCGTGAGGCTGATTCCTATCGTGTCCATAGACTCATTCTGGGGCGCTGACTGCTAACGTATCGAGATTCCCACAACTATGCCGAACGACTCCTGTTTGCTGGTTCGTGAACCGTCGTGAGCCGGCCGTCCTGAGGGCGGGAGGCGGGTGTCCTCGACAGAGTGAAAGTCGAATCCAACGTGTCGCACCGGGCTTGATCAGTCCTACGCCCCGCTATTCGAACCGGAAGAGCCGATTCGATCTTTTCCGTCAGACAGACCGCCGAACCCGGTCAGCGGCGGCTGCGACGCCAACTTGGTTGGCATATACACCAGTGATCTATCGTGCGTCGAGCGCGTCGGCGGCCCAATCACAGCGAAAGCCCAAGCTGCGACTGAAGATCACTCGTCAGCGGGGTCAGCAGCCGGTAGGTCACCAGCATCGGCTGGGACCCCTCGTAGCTCATCGGTACGACCCGTCCCAGGTAGGTGAACGCCGTGTCGGCCCCGCGTCGTCGCATCCACAGCTCAATCGACTTGCCAGTTGACAGAGACTCGAGGATCTCCCGGCCCTTCTTGCCCGTCGGCTTGGTCGACGTCTGCGAGCTCCATACGAACAGGTCCGGGCCCTCGAAGTGCTCGGCGTACTGCGTGCGGTCTGCGCGCTTGAGCAATGAGACGAAGAGAATCGTGTGCTGCGCGAGCGAGACGTGACCGGAACGCCAATTGCCCGGGTTGTACACCTCGCCGTAGAGCGGTGGCACGTCCATACTTTTGAATTGCTCGCCGATGTGCGACGCCAGTGGGTTGATCTCCTGCTGATCGAGCTTCGACACAAGCCGCGCTACGGGACGCATGTCAGACGAAGCCTCGATGGGAGGGATCTCAGTGTTCCTGGATTCCAGAACGTAGGCTTCGCCCTCTCGTCGGAGGATCTTCAATGTGCCTACAGCACCTGACCTGTCGGTGGTTTCCACCAGCACGGGTTGACCCACGTAGTCGCGCGCCGATCCGCCGGTGATCCATTCGAAGAGCAGCGTATCGCCGTGCCGAATCGGATCTGCTCCGCCGTCCATCGAATTGCCATGAGCGAAGCACACGAAGTTCGATGCGGGCGTAAGTTCAGTACCTGCAACCCTTTTGATAGGAATCTCAGTCGAAGCATGATGGGTCCAGGAGGTGCGGGCATGCGGTCCGCACGCCACGGTGTAGTCGCCGAAGAGGGGTACGTAGTCCATCTGCACGTCCGTGTCAGACGAACGATCCGGCTGGACCAGTAGCGCACCATCGACCTGGTCGATCGACACGCGGTGTGACGTTCCCGGGTGACCCGCGGACGGTCCGAACCAACCGCGAAGCAGGCCCGGTAGGGCGTTGCCAGTCGAATCCTCGCGAGTAGCCGTGGCGACGGCACCCTTCGCGAACGACGCCTCGAACTCGACGCCGTCGGCTTTGAACGGCACCTTCCCTTCGGGCAGATCAGGATGAAGTCGTCGGTCGAGCCGTATCGCGGGATGGCCGTCGGCGAACGTCAACCGGCACGACCATGTCCGCGTCGTCGACGTCTCCTTATTCAAAACGTAACTAGCCAAACGGTGTTCGATGATCTCCGCGACCATCGCGTCGAAGACGTCGCCGACCTCGTCGTCGATGACGAACGTCGGTTCGATCCGATCGCCGGCGAACCGAAACAGTGCATTGGTCCGGCGCGCCGAATCACCCACGCCCGACAGATGCGAGAGCGGCCACTTCCGCCAGTAGTGCGCCCACTTCTCGCCGGCTGCAGCATCGAGGTTGGGAAACTCCCGCGTCGGGACGTCCTGGGCGAGGCGGGGGTCGGCGAGCATCAGCTGCCGTGAAACCTCGGCGTTGTTCGCCACGTCGCCTCCGGCGCGGAGCTCACCCTCATGGAGCAGGGCCCGGATCGCAATGAGCTTGTAGGACTTGTTAATGCTCTCGGTTTGGAATCCCTTGAGCACCTCACCGTGGGAATCCGTGACGGCGGCCTCCCGCTCCCCAAGCAGATCGATCACGCGCAAGAATCCAAACCAGCTGCCGTACTTTGGTGTGACGATCGCAGGGTCGTAGCCAGCCCGGAAGGTCTGCGCAGCAGTCGGTCTCAGACCTTCCTCTTCCATGTACGAGCGGCAGTACTCCTCGATGGCGTCCCGGGCGCTGATCTGCGTGAGTCGTTTCAACATCTCGACGACCTCAAGGTCGTAGTCCACCGAACAGCCCTCGGGCAGCCCGAACTCCTGGCTCTCCAACGCTGCCAAAACTTGAAGCGTGGTAGGGGCTTCGCGCCGTCCGAGGCTCAGCAAGGTGCGTGGCTTCAGCAGAAATGATCGATGGTTGCCGATGAAGTCGACGATGGTGAGCGCATCCTTGCCCTCCTTGATCCGGAGACCGCGGCCCAACTGTTGCAGGAAGATGATCGGCGATTCGGTCGGCCGCAGCATCAGCACGGTGTCGATCTCGGGTACGTCGAGACCCTCGTTGAACAGGTCGACGGTGAAGATCACTTCGAGATCGCCGCTGCGGAGGTCGTCGAGCGATTGATGGCGAGGCGCGCTCGTCGGCCCACTGTGCACCGATGCACAGCGCACACCACTTTCGAGGAAGAACGCTCTCATGAAGTCGGAGTGGTGCTTCGACGCACAGAACGCCAACGTGCGAGTGCCCCGGCGTAACTGCCACTCGTCGAACGCGGACTGCGCCCGCTCCTGCGTCTCGATGGCGGCCTCGAGTAATTCGGGGTCGAAGCGGCCGTTGCGCCACGGAATGGGCTCGAAGTCAACGGGGTCCGACACACCCCAGTAGTGGAACGGGACAAGTTCTTGTCGTCGAATGCCCTCGACGAGATCGCAGCTGAATACCAAGTTGTCGGCACACAGAGCCAACAGGTTGGCGCCGTCCATTCGGTCAGGCGTTGCTGTGAGGCCCAGCAGAAATCGCGGCGTGAAATGGTCGATCACCTTGCGGTACGTGTCCGCGGCGGCGTGATGAAACTCGTCGATGACGAGGTAGTCAAACGAGTCTGCGGGGAACTGATCTAGATAGCGCGACGTAGTCTGGACCGTCGCAAAGACGAAGTCGGCATCGGGTTGCTTGTCGTCACCGGTGTACAGGCCCATGGTCGCGATCGGCATCACTTGCCGGAAGACGTCTCGGCTTTGCCTGAGGATCTCTTCGCGGTGGGCAATGAACAGCACGCGAACAACTCGCATCTGCGCGACATCGAAGGCTGCCAGCCACGTCTTGCCCAATCCCGTTGCCATCGTGACCATTCCGGCCCGGAAGCCCGCGTCGCGAGTTGCGATGAGCGCCTTCAGTGCTTCCTGCTGAATGGGTCGTGGCTCCGGCAGAGCCTCGGGAGGCTCAACGACCTCGACTGCCTGAGGGACGTACGCGGGCGCCGGATCGTACTCGGCGATCAGCTGATCGGTCAGCGCATGACTGCGTAGGTCGTTCCACAACACGAGGAAACGCTGTCGTAGCTCGTCGATCGATCCGACTAGGAGATTCCATTCGATGCCGCCGCCGAGGGCGGACTTACTCAAATTGCTGCTGCCCACGAACGCGGCTTCAGCCTGACCATCTACCGAGTAGAACAGATATGCCTTCGGATGGAAGCTGACCTCGGGGTCCTGGAACACCCGCACGCTAACGGACTGCGAATGGTCGTCCATGAGGTCTCGCAGGCGGGTGAGGGCTTCGGCCTCGGTGAGGCCTAGGTAGTCGGTGGTGAGGATCCGCAGGTGTGCGCCACGGGCAAGGGCATCCTCGAGCGCGTCGGTGAGCAGGCGGAGACCCGACATCTTGATGAAGCTGACCGCAATGTCGATCCGGTCGAATTGAGCGCGCCGCAGGTGCTGAACCAACTCGGTGAGCAAGAGCCGGACTTGACCGTCGACGAGTACCGGCGTCATGGGGCTGGGAACCGCATGTGACAGCGGCACTGGGGCTTCGGCGAGGTAGTTGCCGCGGGCGGCGATGACATTGCGGATGCCCCCGCGCGGATCAGGAACGTCGCCGGCAAACCTCGGGATTATGTGAAGGTGGAGGTGGTCGACTGTCTGCCCGGCGACGGGCCCTGCATTGAAGCCGACATTGAACCCGTCGGGTCCGTTCAGCTCGGTGATCTTGTCCCGCACGATGTCGACCAAGTCGAAGATGTCGGCCCGTTCGCCGGGCGTTGCCTCCCACCAGTCGGTGATGAGGCGCCGCGACACCACCAGCGCGTGGCCTGGCGACACCGGGAAGCCGTCCCAGATCGCGAACGCCGATCGGTTGGCAGCGATCCAGTCCGCCTGGGGGATGTCGAAGAAGGGTGACTCGGATTCCACCGATATCCAATCTGTTGTACTCGTTGACGATCTTTTCGCAACACATCCCGCGAGCACCTCAACTTTGCCGTTCGCGCAGTACGCACATACAGCGACAGGAAGGGCTGCACAGCTTTGCATTGCCATAACGCGAACCAACATTTGACATCTAGCTCACGTGCCTGCGGTCGAACCCGCAATCGACCGCCACGGTAAGCGCCCATTTCAGGCTATGGTGCCGTTGCTCAGCGAACAATCTCTACATCGACTAACTTCAATCTGTTGGCATCGTATGCTTGGCCGTCAATAGACGCCATGGCGAGTGACGGAACACGTAGTTCACGGGGGTGAATGTTTGAACTTGCACTGCCGTGGCGCAGAACGACCGGATTCCGCTGATGACCGGAGTTAGCACTCCGCTCCCACCCGCCATCGAAGCTGCGCACCGGCTCCTGGCTGAGAACGAACCAATGTCTGCCGCTGACCTCAGCGGACAGCTCCGCGCGAATGGGTTCCACAAATCCATCGAGTCGCTCGTCCAGCTACCCGACCGATACCCGGAGCGCTTTCGCATGACGGGAGATGGACGCATAGGAATCGGTTCGTCTGTCCATGCAACCGACGACGCGATCCAGCTCGACGAACCAGTGGACGCCGAGTGGTACCGGCCCCCTGTTCGGCCCCGGGTGCCGCTCGACCGAGTCGCGGTGCTCGACATCGAGACAACGGGACTAGACCCAGCGAAAGACTTCATTTGGGATATCGCCGTGGTGGGTCTGAACGGCGATCCGATAGCCCACCTGCCTGTGAAACTGCCCGACGGTATGACGCGGCCGACTCTTGAGGACGCCGACGCGGCGACCTCGCTGGGAGAGGCGCTGCAGGCCCTCGGCGCGAGCTTGAACGACATCGACCTCGTCCTAGGCCACAACGCACTGGCCTTTGACTTTCCGTTCCTCGACAAGGCGGCCAAACGAGCAGGAATAAAACCGTTACAGCTCCCGTCGTGCACTGACAGCCTGTATCTCTCGACCCTCGTCGACGTCGCGATGCCCAATCGGTCACTCGCCGATCTGACCGAGCGCTCCGGTGTCACCCACGTCGAGAATCACCGGGCACTCCCCGACGCCACTGCCACGGCGGCCGTCGTTCGCGCCCTCCTCGCCGAGATCAAGATGGGGGATCCGAGTTGGCCGCTCGCCATCGCGGCTCTCGAGACCTTCGACGATCCGCTCGCGCAGATGATGCCCGAGCTGGTGACGCCGCCTGACATTCAGACGCTGATCCGTGCGCCCGACCCCCTACTCGAGCGATCGGGCGCGACGGCCGCGGACGCCTGGTCGTCGACTCGCGATGCATTCGAATATTTGGAGAACGAGCGCGGCCTGCGCAGCCGCGCGTCGCAAAAGGAGATGGCTCACGCCGTTGCCGAAGTCTTCGATCACGGTGGTCGACTTGCCGTCGAAGCGCCGACGGGTACCGGTAAGTCCCTCGCCTACCTCCTGCCAGCGCTCGGCCGCGCCTCACGGCCCAAGAAACCGGTCGTCGTGGCTACCGCGACCAAGGCACTGCAGAGCCAGCTGCGCGACGAAGCAGCCCGCGTGCAGCAAGAGGGTCTGCTGCGGGCGCCCTTCCGCCAGATCCAGGGCGTCAGCAACTACGTGTGCGCTCGCGAACTCGAGGATGCGCTCGCTGATCGCGAGTCATCGGGCTTCGCCCTAGCCGTCGCCATTCGAGCGATCGCCTCATCCGCAACGGGAACTTGGGATGACGTCACCGACGACGTCATCCGTCGCAGGGATGGTCGATACGCCAGGACCCGTGCACGCCTCCGCACCAACTCAGCCGGCTGCGATCGAACGATGTGTCGTTGGGCAGGGGTGTGTCCACTCATGCAACAAGTGCGCGACCTCGACAGCGCGCCCGGAGTCGTCTCCGTCAACCATGCGCTGATTGCCAGTTGGGTCAAGATCAAGCAGAACGGTGGGCGCGTCCCTGGCGACGTGCTTGCCGACGACACTGCAGACCTAGTGTTCGACGAGGCACATGCGCTCGAGGACAGTCTGACGTCCGCTTGGACCGAGAGCATCGATGCGCTGGAACTCGACATCCTCGTCGGTGCGCTTTCACCCCGATCGCGACTGCTGAGAGCATTGCGCCTGCGCGCCAAGGCAAGTGATTCGTTCACGCAAGCGAGTCAATCAATCGGGATCGCGACGGCAGGGGTCTCGACGGCAGGGAAGACGCTCGCCCAGGCCGTGCACACGTACCTTCACGAGTACTCCGGCAAGGCGGACGCCGTCGTACTGAGCGCCGGCATCGTGACCAGCCGCCCAGAGTTTCGCGCCCTCAGACAAGCCGCGTTGGACGCCCGCTACGCCTTGATCCAGCTGGCGAAGTCGGTGTCAGCGCTGCGCTCGTCGCTGTCGGAGATCAGCGGAACCGCCTCAGAGCAACGGCGCCTCCACGGCTATGCCGAGAGGCTAGACACCGCAATCGACTTGCTCGTAACGCTGAACGATCTCCCTGACAATCACCTCTGGGTCTACCGACTCGCCACCGAGGAAGACGACTCCGCGGCGTGGCTCTATGAGCGCATCCCGATTCACGTCTTCCCAGAGTTCCAACAATTGGTCGTCGACCGCACCCACTCGGTGGTGCTCTGCTCGGCGACCCTCACCGTGCAACATCGGTACGATTACCTGGCGTCACGATTGGGCATCTCCATCGATCCCACTCCGATAGACGGTCAGTTCCGAGCGCTTACGCTGCGCTCCCCCTTCGACTATGCGCAGCAATCAATGGTCGTGCTGACCAATCACCTGCCCGTGCCCATTCCCGAGAACGAACGTGAGTTCTGCGAAGAAATGGCCGCAGACCAAGCGGGCTTCCTGTCGCTCTCCGGCGGGAAGACGCTCTCGCTGTTCGCGGCCAGGAAGAGGATGGAAGCGGTCGTCGCCGGGGTTCGGACTCGAACAGTCGAGCTGGCGCAACGAGGAGTCGAGATCCTCGTTCAGGGTGAGCAGGGCCGCTCTCAAATTCAGCACCGCTTCCGCGCCGAACCCGGCACCGCCCTGTACGGATTGAAGTCCTATTGGGAGGGCTTCGACGCTCCCGGAGAGACCCTTTCCTACCTCTTCATCGAGAAACCGCCCTATCCTCATCCGAACGACCCCCTGGTGTCCGCGCGGCAGCGCGCCATTGCCGAGCGAGGCGGCGACCCGTTCCTCGACTACGTGCTTCCGATGACGGCCATGCAGTTCACCCAGGGCTTCGGCAGGCTCATCCGCTCGGAGACGGACCGCGGAGCGGCATTCGTCTGCGACCGTCGACTGCACTCCCCCACCCAGGCCCAGCGCGTCATGCTTGGGTCACTACCAAGTCCGGCGATTCACGAAGCCGTCGACCGCGATGACGCGTGGACTCGCGCAATCGAATTCGTGACCGGTGAGCCACCCGATCTGACCACGGCGATCTCGTTCGGACGCGACGACGTTACGCAGATCCTCGACCGCCTACGCCTGCTGCCCGGCGAGGACCCGACTGCCAAACTGCGCGAAGCCGCCGAGATGCTCTTCGGAATAGCCGACCTTCACCCCAAACAGCTCGAGGTCATGCGTTCCTTCATCGACGGAAAGGACGTCCTCGCAGTTCTTCCCACCGGGTTCGGCAAGTCACTCTGCTTCCAGCTCCCTGCATTGCTCATGCCAGAAGCCAGAGCGACTGTCGTGGTGTCTCCGCTGATTGCGCTCATTAAGGACCAGGTGAACGACCTGCGTGGCAGGCGCGGCATTCGCCCCGTCCAAGGCATCACCGGAACCACGTCCAAAGTCGTTCAAACGGAAATTCTTCGCGACACCGCGGACGGTCGAGTCCGTCTGCTGTACGTCTCGCCAGAGCGGCTAGCCCGTGACCCAGTCCTCCGCGGAGCTCTGGGGCGCCAGCAGCTCAACCGCGTCGTCGTCGACGAAGCGCACTGCATCTCAGTGTGGGGTCACGATTTTCGCCCCGAGTTCCGTCAGATTCCCGCATCCGTCGACAGCTTCTCGACGCGAGCTCCGCGTGCAGGACTCACCGCGACTGCCACACCCGAGGTCGAGACCGACATTGGCCAGTCCTTGCAGATGCTGGATCCGGTCGTGGTGCGCGAGCCGAGCGATCGACCAAACCTGCAGTTCCGCGTTACCGAATGCGCCAACGAGAGAGACCGCGTTCGCGAATTGCTTCGGTTCGTCACGTGGGCTGACGGGACACCGGGGATCGTCTACATCACGCGCCGCGCCCTTGCCGAAGAGATCGCGTCTCTCTTGCGTCGCGCCGGTCACGCTGCGCGCCCGTATCATGCCGGAATGGTGCCCGAGCAGCGGGATGCCGTCCAAGAGGACTTCGACGCAGACACCACTCGAATCATTGTTGCCACGAAGGCCTTTGGCATGGGCATCAACAAACCAAACATTGGCTGGGTGGTGCACTTCGACCTGCCTGATTCCCTCGACGGCTATGCGCAGGAAGCGGGCCGAGGTGCGCGTCAGCGCAACATGATCGGCAATTGCGTGTTGCTGTACACGAAGGGCGATCTCACACGGCGTCGGCGCCTAGTCGAGTCTGGCGATGCTGCCGCCGATGCAGCCACCGCGCAGAGAATTCTCACCGCGCTGTGGACGTGCCGTGAACGCGGCGACAGCAGGGTCTTCGACGTCGACGAGTTGGCAGACTCACTCGAACTCGAAACCGACGAGCTGAACGTGCAATTGGCGCAGCTCGAGCGCGTAGGCACTCTTACCCAGGGTTTGGACTGCTCAGCTCGGGGCATGGTCGACGTCGGGTTCCGTGAACCTGAGGACGAAGCAGAGCGCCGGTTCTTTCGCGAAATCTTCTACAAGGTTCACCGAGCACGGCCGAACGTTCGGATTCAGATTGACTTTCAGCAGCTGAAGGACCAGCACGGCTACGATCCCGACACGCTGGAGCTCAAGTTCATCGAGTGGTCCCTAGACAGGCTGATCACGTTCTCCAGCTCCCGCCGCCTCCGTCGAGTCAAGCTGGTCAAGCGGACGGCTCCAGCCGAGGCCATCGCCCGAGAATCGGCACGATGGCGGCAGTGGCAATTGCGACGACTCCAAGCCATGATCGACTACGCCACGAACCGATCGAGCTGCCGTCGGGTGATGGTCGGCAACCACTTTGGCGACTTCGTCCAAGACTGCCTCAGCCGCGGCATAGTGAGGTGCGACGTCTGCGATGGTGCGTCGGCGCCCTGGACGTCGCTCCCCGATCACCTCGTAGCCGACCCCGAGACACTCATCAACGCCGAGCTGACTCTCATGCAAGCCGTCGCATGGTCGTCCTCCTATCGGCGTGGCGCCTACGGCGAAACCAGCCTTCGCGCAGCAGTTCTCGGGATGGAGTCACTAGGTCCTGGGCGTCCCCTCGGACAGGGCGTACTCAACTGCCCCCAGTTCGGAGCGCTCAAGCACGTCCGAAACGGAGAGAAGCGCTGGAACGACGCACTCTTGCAGCTCATGAGCAAGGGCATGGTTGATCGACGCGCAGTTGCGCGCGATGGTTCCGGCGCCACTTATCAGACCCTCGTCCTGACAGCCGTCGGGGCACAGACACTCGGAGTACCCGTAAGCCACGATGATTGAGAAGCGCATCACCCAGCAGCTGCTTGAGGCAGGCGAGCTGGCCTTGACCGGGCGCGAGCAGGCCGCACTCGGCCTGCCGGAGCACAGCACGACGGTCTCGCTGGACCTTGAAGGGGAGTCCTTCCAGGCTCAGTGGAGTGGTCGTAGCCGCAAGCTGAGCGGTGAAGTCCTCTCAGAGCGCCTTCAGGACTACGGGCAGTCCGGTGGACTGCTCCGCTTGCGGCTCGTCGAGTCGGTATACCGGCTGCTTCTGTTGCCGCCGGGAGCGGTCATGGAGGCCCGCCAGACATACGTGCCGCCGCCGCCCGTCAAAAGTCAATCCGTACGCACGGCAATGCAACGTCGTGCGACGGTCGATCGCCAGTTCCACTACGACGACGAGTACCGATGGAATGAAGGAACACCGCGCACTATCGGCTTCCTCTCGGATTCGAGACGAATGCTCGGAGAGCAGCTCAAGGCCGCAGGATTTGATGCGTTGGAGCTCGTCGAACTACGCCTTCAAGGCGAGGAACTGGCAACGCTCGATGACTTCGAGGAGTTGCTCGCAGTCGACGTCGCCAACGTCGACCGCATGCCGCACCAGGAGGCCGTGGCTCGTCACGCTCTCTCTCGTCTGCGCGGTCGAGCCGTGCTCGCCGACGAAGTTGGCCTCGGCAAGACCATCGAAGCCGGACTCGCCGTCAAAGAACTGACACTTCGTGGTCTCGCCAAACGAGTCCTCATTCTGTGCCCCGCACCTCTGCGCGACCAGTGGCGCGAAGAAATGAACCTCAAGTTCGACCTGCCCTTCGACGTGGCATACAGCGGCGCGGACATTCGCGACCAAGACAAATTGATTCTCAGCCTGACGCTGGCGCGAAACCGGATGAAGGAGATCATCAAACAGCCGTGGGACATCGTCATCATCGACGAAGCACATCGTGCCGCGGGCGCGGGCGCGAAGAAGACGCGTGAGCTGATCACTGAGCTCACTACGGCATGTCGCTACGCACTCTTCCTGACGGCCACGCCGGTGCAGAACGACCTGCTCGAGCTCTACCGCCTAGTCGAACTGCTGCGCCCCGGCACGTTCACCTCGGTCGCCGAATTCAAGCGCAAATACATGACACGGTTCGATCCGCGCACACCCAACGACCCTGCGGCGCTTCGCCGTCTGATCAGCAGTGTGATGATCCGGACGACGCGAGCCCAAGCCGGCGTCGACCGAGTCACCCGGCGGGCAGTCGACGTTCCGGTGACGCTGGGACCGCGCGAGCAGGAGCTCTACGCACTGAGCACCGACCTCCTGCGGAACGTCATGCGGGATTCGGGCGACACCATGCGCCGTCGCAGCCTCGCCCTGCGACTGACTGCAAGTCCGTTTTCGATGGGAACCACCGCGCTCCGGATGGCCGAACGTCACCCAAGTGAGCGAGTTCGTCGCGTGTTGAGCGAAGTCGGCCATCTCGCGATGGACATCCAAGGCTCTGCGCGGGAGAACAAGGCCATGGAGATCACCTCGAAGTGGGTTCGCGAGCATGGGCGAGTCCTCGTCTTCACGCAACACACCGACACCGTGACCGGCTTGCTGCGCCGCATGGAATCCGAGGGATTGCGCGCCCGCTCCTTTCACGGCTCGATGTCCGCCGCCGAGCGCGCTCGCACCATCGCCGCCTTCCGATCGGGTGAGGTACCCGTCATGATCTCGACGGATGCCGGCGCCGAGGGGCAGAACCTTCAATTCTGTAACTGCGTACTGAATTACGACCTGCCGTGGAATCCAATGCGTATCGAACAGCGCATCGGCCGCGTCGACAGACTCACGCAGCCACGCGACGAGGTCTTCATCGCCAACCTGTACGCACGAAGCACGATTGACGAGCGTGTGTACCAGCTGCTCGCACAAAAGCTCCGAATGTTCGAGCTGCTGTTCGGGCAGGTGACCACCATCCTCGGCGAGCTGGATGATTCGAAGTCAGCAACCTTCGAAACTCGAGTCATGGAGGCCTTGTTCGCTGACACGGACTTGAAGATGGGCCGACTGCTCGAAGAACTGGGAACCGAGCTCGTCGTCGCACGCGAAAGTGCATCGACGCTCATCGCGGCCGACAGCGGCTTCAGCAATTGGATGGCGACTAGCTTCGACCATCGAGAGGGCCTCACCAAGGAGGGCGCGGCCGAGCTTCGACCGGAAGTCACTGAGCGCGCACGCATGAGGCAGCGGCGGGTACAAGGCTGGGTGCGACAGGTCCTGACCGCCCTCGACGCCCGGATACTGCACGACACGGGCGAGGGCGACGGCGCCTTCCTGACAGTGCAATTCGACGAGGAGATGGCTGACGAACTGGGCGGTCGCGCAGTCATGCATCTCGCATTCGACCGCATCGGCATGGAACATCACCCCGATGCGGAGCTATGCGCAGTCGGTTCACCGGTCTTCGACGAGCTTCTGGGACTGCTACGCATGCGGGGAGACCTGCATGCCACCGTCCCCGTCATTCCCGACGACATCGGGCCAAGCCCATACCGACACGCCGAATCAACACAGCTCATCAGCCGCCATCTCGTCCCTTCGAACTCATGGAGCGGACAGGCGACGTTCCGCGCGACCGTGGGCGAAGCGGAGACGACCGAGCACATCGTCACCGCCGATCTGAACGGCCACCACCCTGTTTCCCTTGCTCGTCGCCCGCTCGGCGATGGTGAATCCCTTCCCCCGGCAATCGGCTTGCCACACGAGATCGTATCGGAATTTGAGAAGCAGGCGTCCAGCCAGCTCGAGAGGCTCCGCAGAGATCGTGTCAAAAGCGTTGAGCGGGAACAACGAAGCGAACTCAAGCGCATCCAAGAGGGGTATAAGTCACAGATTGACGAGGTGTACGGCGAGGATCGGGCCCGGCTTCGGCGCGCGTTGGACTCAGAAGAGAAGCGTCTGGGCAGGTCGCCCGACATTCGGGCGCGAGCCAAGATGTTGGCGATAACTCTTGACGAAGACGACTGGCTGGTCGAGGAACGCTGGTCCGGACCTGGCGGTGTAGAGGGCAGCTTTACCTACGAATGGGGCTTCTCGCCGCCCGTCGTCGAAAGCGATGCCTCCGCAGCCGAAATTGGAACCCTTGCGCTGTGTTCTGATGGTCACTGGATTGACGAATCCGAGGTGGCTCCGTGCGATTCGTGCGATGACCACCTCTGTATCGCCTGTGGCGATGACGCGGTGTTTGCGGAGTGCCCGGTGTGCGGCGGATCTTGTTGCGGTCGTTGCCGTTCAGCGACGGGCGGTCTTTGCCGGCCGTGCGATGATCCAGTCCGCGCCCCCGCTTTGGACCGCGAACATGCGATCGCATGGCGCTTCAATCGTGGAACGATAATGTACGTCGGGGAGCGAGCCGCTGAGCTGCTTCGACCTGGCGACCCGTCGCCTCACGTCATTGTCCCCGATCGTGACGTCACCGATCCGGCCCGCGTCCGAATGCGCTCATACGCGATGCACAACGCATTACCCGCCGATAGCGGACTGATCCTGCGCGACCTCACGACGCGGCCCGAGTCGGGCGATGACCGGCAACTTCACCTCCGGGCCGTCGAACAGATCGACGTCGAGCTGTCAACGGCTGATGCGGCATCATCCAAGGTGACTCCTGCTGCCACCAACGATCTACCCAATCATCCGAGCGTCGCTGTTCATGGTGAAGGCGCCTTCGGTCTGGCTGCACTCCTGCCTAAGCTTCGACGGAAGGTGCCGCCGCCCCCACCGCCCAGTGTCATGGTGACGCGGCGCTCGACCTTCACCGATTTGGTTTTGAAGTCCGACCGGCTCGTCGAGTTGGTGTCGGTGGTGGCCGACGACGGCACGGCGTCCACGCAACGCGAACGGACCGAGTACCTCGAATGGGTGACTCCCGTTGTCTACGATTCGTTAGTCGCCGCTGGGGAACTCGCGGGAATGCGAGTCACCGTCGAGCGAAGAAATGACGCTCTGCTGCTGACCGCGAACGATGCAGCGTCGCGCACAGCCGCTCAGCGATGGGTTGCACTGCCGCCGGACGGATCTGTCGAGGACCAACTGGCGTGGTTTGCGGTGCTGGAATCCGCTGGGGCACCAGGCGGACGCGTCGGCCGTCGTATGGGCGAAGCGTCCGCGATGGTCGAGTCGTATCCCTCACCGAACGAGAGCTGGCTGGTCGATCGAACGATCATTCCGGTCGCGGAGCTCGCTGAAGTCGACGGTGTCGAGTCGCTACAGGCCGCGGATCACGCGTCGCTCGCCGCTCTCGAAGGCCGTGTGCAACCCAAGCCGACACCTCAGCTCGACGTTGCGCCGCCTGGGCTTGCGTCCGAGCTGCTCGACCGTAGCCAAAGAGGTTTCTCGTCAGTCGTGCGCAGCGGTTTTGAGATCAGTGAAACATGGCAAGGCCACGGCATCGGGCACCGTCAGTACCGCGCCTTCGACGGACTTCCGATCGCACCCACTTTGGATGACACCGGTCGACCTGCAAATGAATTCGGGATATGTCGTGACGGCCACTTCCACGAGGAGGGCACCTCAGCCCAATGTGAGTCGTGCCGGACAACGGCGTGTCGCGCGTGTGACGACCTAGGCCATCAAGCCTCACTCGGATGCCCACGTTGCTCGGCGCAGGTATGTCGACGGTGCGTCTCCGCGGACCACCATGTACCGGACGTCCAGTGCCGATCTTGCGGAGACGTGGCATGTCCGGAGTGCGGCCGCGATCCCGAAGTCACCCCATGCGTCATTTGCGAGCGGTCGATGTGCGCGACGTGCCGAACGGGGTCGTTGTGCGAAGCATGCACACGCCTCGCGCCGGCTAGCGATGACGTCCTTCGAGCCTTGCCCATTGAGCTCGCTTGGATGGGTGCAACAGTCGTCGCGGCCGAAGACGAAGACGCGACGATAGCGTTGATCTCGCGAGGTGACATCACCGAGCAGGCAACGGTCCGGGACGGTCACGTTGAGCGGTGGGTGTCCTACGGACTAACTCAGCTCGACGAGGCGTACCGGTTGCGACTTTCCGCTAGCCGACAACTCGGAACGCAGGTCGTTCCGGAACGGCGCCATCTCGAGGTGGACCTGCGAATCACTGTGCCCCACATGGTCGTTCGATCAGAGCAACGACACTTCGCTGAGTGGACCGTGGAATCGCTAGGCCAGTCAGGTCGCAGTACGCACGGCTTCGACACCCCGCGTGGCGAGCTAGTGGAGTTGATTGCTAAGAGGTTCCCAGTTCCTTCCCGGTTGCCGGAACCTGTCAGGTGGATGCCCAACGAGGTACGCAACGCCGTGCGGCAAGTAACTTCGCCTCGAGTAAGACCGCTAGTCATGCGATGGACTGCGGTAGGACGCCGGACTGCTGTCATCGGCGACGGACTCGTCGACCAGAGATATGACGGTTCAACCGTCGTCAATTCCGTTGTGCCATGGTCCGACCATGCCATAGGTCCGGGGTGGTTTGCTGACAGCTGGAACCCAGCACCGACAATACGTGCGAGCGCGGTGTGCGAGCCTGCCCACGCCGTCATCGGTGTAATGGCATCGATGCTCGTGCTCGGGGTCCGGGTGGGTCAAGATGCGAAGTGGTTCTCGATAGCAAACTCGCCGCAAACTCCCGGAGCAACGGCGCTGGCGCGGTCGATGGGCCTTCCTGACGCGGATGAGATCGTCGCCTTCACCGATCCGAGGAAGATCACCCGGTCGACCGTGCTCAACGCCACGAACGTCGCGCTTAACGTCATACCCGCCGGATTTGTCAACAACGTTGGCTTTCAGTCGAATAACGACGTGACGCCGGAGGCCCTGGCGGCCTGGTTACCGGGGGTTGACGTCAAGCACCCTGCTCTTGGGCACCTGGATCAGTACCTACGCCAGGCTCTCCTACGACGATTCCACAACGGCACTGGACGCTCAAAGGTAAAGATAGGAGCAGCCGTCGACGAGGTGGTCACGGTCGAGGGTGGTCACACGTGGCGCAACCACGTCACGCTCAGTCCTGGTGACGTGGATGCCCGGCGCCTCGAGACCAAGACGAGGACTCCGCTGGCTGTAGGGGTAATCGATCGGGAGGGGCACTTCAGTCCTGTTGTCCCACAGTGCAACTACTGCGGTGGCAAGATCTGCGGCCTGTGCGTCGATGGTTTCGTCGCCTGCGATTGCTGCGATGCACAGCTGTGCAAGCGCTGCATTCGGGAGCCACAGACAGGCCTGTGGCTCTGCCCGGCGTGCAGCACCATGCGTCGGCCTACCCGCAGCGAAGCTCGAGAACACGGCCGCTTGTTATCGACGCGCAAGATGCTGATCGGTGTCGATGATCTCCACGAGGTGGCGGTGGAATTCTCGAAGCAGCATTGGAGCAGAGAAAACCCCGACGGCGACAAGAAGCTGGTTGCAAACCCAGCTGTCTCCGCGTTTCTGAACGAGCGGCTTGCCGCATCGGCGGGTGATTCGATATGACGCTCTGCCGCAATGCATTTCATGCCCAGGAGATCTTTTACTCGACAACGGTGCCCAAACATCACCTCCGCGCAGCTGGCAGGGGCGCAACGTGGAGTCATTCAATTGACGGTTGAGCCCAACAGGCGGGGAGAAATGCGCAACACTCACTTCAATATCATCGGACCCACGGCAGGGAATGCCGTCGTCGAGGCTTGGGCCGACGACTACATCCGCTTCGAACGGCGCCCTCAGTGGCAAGAGTTGCTCCGAAGTGAGCTCCGTAGTCGCTGCCGGCAGCTCGAACCGTCGCAGGCACAGGTGCTGCACGCGACGTTCTCCGGAGCCAAGCTCGCCAACGCCGACGTCGAAAACCTGGCGATATACAACATCGACTCGTTTAGTACCGCAGGCCGTAACGGGATCCGCTTCGAACACGGAGGCCCTGTACAGGCACCCCACGACGGTGTGGACTACTCCTTTGGCTATCGCTACGCGCTCGCGACGCGTTCGAGCACCTTTAACCACTGGCAGAAGGGACGAACGCTCGCGTCCTTCGGCTGGACCGACCTTGGCGCATTCCGCGGTGACAAGAAGCTTGCCCAGGTGTGGCTGGCGTTGCGCCGCGGTGAGCCGGCGGTTTTCGAGCCTGCTGCGCCCGAAACGCGCTTTGCCGTTAGCCTTCAGGTGCGCCCGCCGCTGCGACGACAGCCGGTCTGGGGTGCGCTCGTAAAGGGCATCTTCGACGGAGTCATCTGCGCGTTTCATTCCCACACCGACACGTCGGTCTTACCTGAGGTGTCAACTCGGCTTGCCGAAGTGCTCTCTGAAGATGCTGCAGAGATCGAGCTGGCGCTGCTCAATCAGCACCGTGCCGTCCTCGGAGCGGTGCGACGTCTCGCGTCGCCCTACCGGCAGGGTGTCAAGTGGGATCCATCTGACCACCTCTGCGTCGCCGGTGAATTGATCGCCGCCGAACCAATCGATGATCGCTGGGCCATCAGCGGCGAACTAGCTGAGCTACATCGCTAGCGGTCTGTCCGCCGCCACCGGCGCTCACCTGGCGACCGGCTGTCAGCCAGGCAGCTCGGCTTGCCGAGTCCCGTCCTGGCGCCGGCGCCACATCTGTCGGCCAACCGCATACCCAACAGCATAAAGAACGGCCAACGTGCCCAGCGTCATTACCGACACGATCACGAACTGCAAGAACTGCTTTCGCGCGAAACCGAAATCCGCGCGGCCGTCGCCATAACCCAGGGTGAGCGCCACGACCACGATGACGGCGGCCATCGCGGCCGCGAGCCGCGGGTTCTCGCCGGCGACCACGAACTGCTCGACATTGAAAACGCATAGCGCCATCGCAGGCACCATGAGCCACCACAACTTACGCGCCGATGTAAGCGCTCCCGTTCGCTGCGCAGGACGACTTCGCGGCTCGGCGCCCCGAACGTCGTTGCTCGCCGTCTCCTCCGACTCAGCGTCAATCGTGAAGAATGCGAACACCTTTCCGCCGACCTTGAGATACGGGGTGGTGAAGAATGCGGTGAACAACATCATCGCGGCGACGAAAGTCGACAATCCCAGGCCCGACTTCCAGTTCGGTGGGTACGCGATGAAGAACGCGGAACCAACCGCTAAAACAAGACCCGACCAGAACAGTCGACGGCCACGCGCGGGGTTCTTGGCCGACGCCAATAACGGAAGCACCAGTCCGACAAAGGTCGTGACTACGAACGGAACGTTGATGGTCTACCTCGTCAGCCAGTCGTATGCCGCTTCCCCAGCCTTCTCGCCGCCGAAGGCGCCAGCCGTCCCCAGGACGAGCGCACCGACGAACGCGCCGGGTGGTCCCGCGACTGCCATACCGCCTTCGGCTCCAATCGCGCCCAGGCCCCAAGCACCGGCCATCCCGCCGGCACTCTTCGAGAGCACCTCGCCCAACGGCGCGCCGTTGTGCCACTCGTACAGGCCTACACCGAGGTCGATCACGTTTCCAGCCCAGCCAAGTCTTCCGCCAATAGTCTTGAGGGCTTTGACATCCTCCTCCGAGAACGCGACGCCCGGTTCCCAATGCCGGCCCGTGGGGAGAGCTTCTCCCCCTCGATTGAACGCCTCCGCCCCGCCGGCTATCGGCTTTCCAGCCGCGGAGGCACCATCGACGAGTTCCTTCGGAATGATCCCCTGCGACATACCTTCGGCCACGGTTCCGGCTCCCTGCGCTGTCATCCCAGACGCTTGGAGTTCCTGCTGCAGTTTCGTCAACGCGTTGGAACGGTCGGAGGCCTCCATTTGGTCGATCAACCTAGTGGCGTCATCTGGGGTCATGGGTTGTTGATGCCAGGAAACGTTTCCGCTCTCCAGATCCCGCTGGAGTTGCAGCCTCGCTTCTGCCCGTGTGCGTGCGTCGCCGCCGAGCACCAAGTCCTTCGGCACCGGACCTGTGGACTTCGACGTCATGTAGTCGTCAAGTCGCTGACTCGCTAGCCGTGTCGGACGATCGTCACCGTGGGCGTGGGCCGAACGCGTATAGCTGTGCGCCGGATCGACGATCGCTTGGTAGTCGCGTAATCGGGCCGCAGCGTCGGCTTCTTCCTGTGTCATGTATCCGGGTTCACCAATCATGCTCGACGCCGACCCGCGGCCTGCGGCATTCGCCTGGTCGACCATTGCCTGATCGCGAGCGCGCTGCCCCGATTTGTCATAGCGGTCGGCGATCTCTCCTGGTGCGTTGCCTGCCACGCCGTCGGCGTCGTCGATCGCGTCCGGCGTGTACCCCGTCTCCATCATCGCGGACTCAGCCGCGTCGAGCTGGGCGACGTAGGAACCTCGAAACGTCTCGAGCTGGCCGACTGCTGCGGCCGTCGCGGCGTTCGCGGACGCGAGAAGGTTCGCTGCCTCGGATGGCGAGTCTGCGAGCACCGCAGAGATCTGATCGTCGATGGCGTGCAATTGGGATTCGAGGCCGGCGATCTCAGCGTCACTGTTGCGTTGCGCAATGGCTAGGGATGCCGCGACGTGCTCAAGATTGATAGCAATCTGCGAGAGCTTCTCGGGGTGGCCGGCCAACTCAGCCGCCGCTCGCTGAACTTCGTGAGACTCGTCGATCGGGGATTCACTGTCGTTGCGCTTGTAGGCCTCTTTGAATTTCTTCTTGGCGGCGTCGAATTCCTCGTCTGCTTCACGAACGTGCGAGCCCGCTTGGTGAAACGCGTCCGCCAAGCCGTCTATCGCGCCGGAGTCACCGGCCTGCAATTCGCTGTTGAGTTTCCACGGGTCGCCACCGGCGGCAGCTACCAACTCCGCCTGCGTGAAGTTGACGAACTGAGTCAAGCGTCTTCGGCCTCGAATTGATCGCTCGCGCCCGCGATCGCCTGTGCAGCGTCGGAGTCGGTGTCGGTGACGACACCGGCACCTATGTGGCCTTTACTGGCAATGTCCGTTAGTCGGGCGTGGTGATCCTGGGACCGTTGTAGATGGCTGTCTCGCGCCTTGAGTGCCGCGCTGTGAAATCCCTCCGCAGCCGCGAACTCGCCAAAGATGCCTCGCGGGAGCATCGCATCCGATAGTCGACTCGCGGCCTTTTGAGCGGCTAATCCCGCAAACGAGCTCGAATCACTCCCAGCACGAAGTAAATCGGTGTTGTACTCCGCTTTTCTGGCCGGCATCACCACAGATTAGTTTTGGCTCAGCACACCTGTCAACGAAGCCGGACCAAGGCTAAAGGTGCCCTGCCGAGGTATCGCACCAACGCCAAGAAACGGGTTGAAACCCGGACGGCTGAGCAGTTCGTCCCGACCATGGACGAGAGTAAGCCCATGGATATGCCACCGAGTTCGGATGGAGCACGGCCGTACCCATCGACCGTATCGCCGCAGGACCCTGGCCACCGCCAACCCCCCAGAGCGGATCGTCAGTTCCGATGGAAGTGGCTGGCCTTGACGGCTGTGGTTGCACTTGCGTGTGTGCTCGCGTTCGTTCTGCTGGTGGCGGCACCCGATTCGGCAACGCGACAAGAGCCCACGAGCAGTGCCGCCGCCCCGTCAGGTCCGACCAAAATGGCCTTCGGCTCGCTGGAATCCCCGCAGGGAGTCGCAGTGGACAACAACGGCAACGTGTATGTGACCGTCGCCGGAAAAGACGTCACCAGTAACGGAGTGTTGATGTTGTCGGCAGACGGTGGCTCCGTGTCACGGCTGCCTTTCGAGGGTGCGGGTCCGACTGGTTTGGCAGTTGACGCGGCGGGCGATGTCTTCGCAACTGACTACGTCAACGATCGGGTGCTGAAGTTGGCGCCGGGTGCGGCCCAGGCAACCGAGATCGAAATGGCCGGCCTCAACCGTCCCGGCGGCGTGGCCGTCGACTCTTCCGGAACCCTCTTCGTCGCCGACACCTACAACGATCGCGTCCTGATGACCCGAGAGGGTGACGTAGCCGTCGAACTGCCGATCACCGGTCTGAAGAAGCCGGCCGGCGTCGCAGCGGACACCTCGGGCAACGTCTATGTCGCCGACACCTACAACGACCGTGTGCTGCAGCTGCCCGCTGGCAAGTCCGAGCCCGTCGAGCTGCCGTTCAGCGGGCTGCGCAAACCGAACGGCGTCGCCGTCGACTCGGCCGGAACCGTCTATGTCACGAGCTATGGCGACGGCCGTGTCTTAGAACTTGCCTCCGGCCACGAAGGCTCAAGAGATCTGCTCTTTGAGGACGTCGAAAAGCCCTGGGGCATAGCGGTCGACAACCGTGGCCATGTGTTTGTCGCCGACTACGGCAACGGTCGAGTGCTGAAACTGAACACGCCGACCGGCTAGTGACCCGCCGCGTCGCCGCTACGGACCCGGCCCAACAACTTCGCCGCCCCCTCCTCCAAAACCACCGTCACCATCAGATGACGTTGCAACACCGACGCCGGGCACTCCGCCGTGACCGGCCCCTCCAGGGCCGCCGCCACCGCCTTCGCCTTGTGCTCCCCCGTCGCGATCAACACCAAATGCCGGGCCGAGCTGATCGTGCCCAACCCCTGCGTGATGACGCGGCGCGGCACCTCGTCGACGCTCGCGAAGAACCGCGCGTTGTCCTGGCGCGTCTGTGACGTCAACGTCGTCACCCGCGTCCGCGAGTCCAGCGCAGACCCCGGCTCGTTGAACCCGATGTGCCCGTTGGCTCCGATCCCCAAGAGCTGCACGTCCACCGGACCCGACGAGACGACCAATGCGTCGTAAGAGTCTGCGGCACAACTCAAGTCCGAAGAACCGCCGTCCGGGCCGGACACACCCGCCAGGTCGACGTGCGACGCGAACTCCGTCCGGATCACCTGCGCGTAGGACTGCGGATGCCCCGCCGGCAGCCCCACGTATTCGTCCAGCAGGAACGCCCGAACCGCCGCGAACGACAGCCCTTCCTCCCGGTGCCGGCGGATCAGTTCGCGGTACACCGACAGCGGCGAGGACCCCGTCGCCAGCCCTATAGTCCGAGCCCCCGACCGAACCGCCCGGTCAAAGACGTCGGCGACCGTCGCCCCGCATGCCGCCTCGTCCCGCTCGACGACGACGTCCATCACCGCCCCAACACCCGTCGCTCGAACACCAGGTCCCACGCCGTGTCCATGGCCGTCGCGATCGCCCCGACCAGGACGGCGTCGTCGCCCAGCTCTCCCCCGACGATGTCGGGCACCAGCGGAATGGTCTCGGCCAGTTCGCGGCGCATCGGGTCGGCCAGCAGGTCGACGTTACGGCCGATGCCGCCCGCCAGGACGATCAGCCCCGGGTCCAGCACCGCGGTCACCACCGAGACCACCCGCGCCAGCTTGGACGCCTCGTCGGCCACCACCCGCATGGCAAGGGCGTCACCGGAGCGAGCCAGGTCGAACACCGCCTTCGCGGTGGGCACGGTCAACCCCGCCGAGCGGGCCTCCGACACCACCGCGTCCCCAGCGGCGACCACCTCCACTGGACCCGGCCGGTGTGACGTCACCCCGGCCGGCACGCGGCCGTAGGGCAGGTCCGCGATTTCCCCCGCCGCCCCGCGCGCACCCCGGAATAGGTTGCCGCCGAGCAGGATTCCCAGGCCGATGCCCGTGCCGACGGTCAGGCACGCCACCACGTCGACGCCCTGGGCCGCGCCGCGGGCGTGCTCGCCGACCGCACACAGATTGGCGTCGTTCTCCACCAGCACCGTCGACCCGTTCGCGCTGAGCAACCCCATCAACTCGCCGAGCAGGCCGCGCCGCTCCCAGCCGGGCAGGTTGGGCGAGCGGTGTACTGTGCCGGCCTCGACGTCGGGGATGCCCGGCGTGCCGACGACGGTGACCACGATGTCGTCCCCCGTCAGCCCGGCTTCGCCGAGGGCGCGGGCGACCGACTCGCCGACCGTGCGCACGAGCATGGCGCCCGAGCGGCTGCGGTTGGGCTGCTCGACGCGAGCGACCACCACGCCGTCCAGGTCGGCGACCGCGACGTGCAGCGCGCGACGCCCGACGTCGACCCCGACGATGTAGCCGGCGTCCGGGGCGGTGCGGTAGACCACCGCCGCCCGGCCGGGCCGGTCCAGCCGGCGGCCGATGGCTCGGACCAGACCGTGCTGCTCCAGGTCCAGCAGTGCTTGTCCCACAGTGGGTTTCGACAGGCCGGTCACGGTCGCGATCTCGGGCCGGGTGGCCTCGCCATGCTCGCGCAGCCGGTCCAGCACCAGACGCTGGTTGAGCGCACGCATGTTCGCCGGAGTTCCCGCCTGCGGTGCCGCACGGCCGTCCACCGCCACCTCCCGTCCCGTCGACTTCGGAAATTTACACGTGAACTCTCGCACACCCGCGCTCAGTATGTTAAGAAACTTTACTAACAAACCACGACGAAGGAGGTGCGCGATGAGCTCACCGTCGACCGGAGCCTCGACGACCCAGCAGCCCGCGCTGGAACGCCAAATCGGCCCCCTGCAGGCCACCGCGATCAACATGACCCAGATGTGCGGCATCGGGCCCTTCGTCACGATCCCCGCCATGGTCGCCACCTTCGGCGGGCCCGAGGCCATGTTCGGCTGGATCGTCGGCGCCCTCCTCGCCCTAGCCGACGGGCTCATCTGGGCCGAGCTCGGCGCCGCCATGCCCGGCGCCGGCGGCACCTACATCTACCTCCGCGAAGCCTTCCAGTACCGCACCGGCCGGCTCATGCCGTTCCTCTTCGTCTGGAGCGCGGTGCTCTTCATCCCGCTCATCATGTCCACCGGCATCATCGGCCTGGTCCAATACCTCGGCTACCTGATCCCCGGGGTCACCGACGACGGCGGAAACACCGCCCTGGGCAAACTAATTGGCGTCGGCATCACCCTAATCATCATGGCCGCGCTGTTCCGCAAGATCGGCCAGATTGGCAAGCTCACCACCGTGCTGTTCGTCGTCATGCTCGTCGCGGTGTTCAGCACCATCATCGCCGCCTACAGCCACTTCAGCGGCGCACAGGCCTTCGCCTTCACTCCCGGCGCCTTCGGCAGCCACGGCACCTTCTGGGCTGGCCTCGGCGCCGGGCTCATCATCGCCGTCTACGACTACCTCGGCTACAACACCACCGCCTACCTCGGCGCCGAGATGCGCGACCCCGGCCGCACCATCCCCCGGTCCATCGTGTTCTCCATCCTCGGCATCATGAGCATCTACTTCCTGCTGCAGATCGGCGTGCTCGGCTCGCTGCCGCTCGAGGAGATCAAGGCCTCCACCTCCGTCGCCTCCTCGGTGCTCGAGCAGGCCTGGGGTTCGACTGCCGCACAGATCATCACCGCGTTGATCGTCGTGGCCGCCATCGGCTCGGTGTTCGCCGGCCTGCTCGGCGGCTCCCGCGTGCCGTTCGAGGCCGCCCGCGACAAGGTGTTCCTGCCGGTATTCGCCAAGCTGCACCCCAAGCTCAACCTGCCCACCGCGGGCGTGATCGCCATGGGCGTCATCACCATCATCGGGTCGCTGTTCACCCTGACCACGATCATCAACGCCGCCGTAGCCACGCTGGTGATCATCCAGTCACTCGCGCAGGTGGCCGCGATCGTCGTGCTGCGCCGCCGCCAGCCCAATCTTCAACGGCCCTACCGGCAGTGGCTGTACCCCGTCCCCACGATCGTCGCGTTGGTCGGCTGGGTGTACGTCTACTACTCGGCGACCTGGCTGTCGATCGCGCTGTCACTGGGGTGGATCGTCATCGGCTGCGTCGCCTTCCTGGTCTACGCCAAGGCCGAGACCACGTGGCCGTTCGGACCCAAGGAAGTCCGGGAGACCTTCGTCGAGGAGCCCGCCGCGATCTAGGACTCCGCGCTCGCCCGTTCGTCCTTCAACCGGTCCTTGCTGCGGATGAGCCGCAGCAAGGTCACCAGGGCAAGCCCACCGAGCACGTTCAGCGGTGCCACGTAGGCGAACCACGCCAGCCAGTCCAGGTACCCGAACGGGGCCGCCCCGGAGATCAGGGCACCAAAGATCAACAGCGAGTCCAGGATCGAGTGGAACATCTGTAGCCCGGCCAAGAGGAAGGCGCCCGCGACGGCGGCGGCGATCTTGGCCGGCATCGAGTCGGTGCCGTGCTGCATGCGCGTCATCAGGGTGATGGCCATGCCGCCGAGGACGGCCAGCGCGATGGACTCCGGGCCAATTGGCGCGTCGATGTAGTGGCTTGCCGACTCGATGGTCTGCGACCTCAGCTTGGGGAAGCCGGTCATGATGAGCCACATGATCAGCCAGCCGCCCACCAGGTTGGCCAGCAGAGTGCCGCACCACAGCTTCAGCAGCTGAGGCACGCTGGCGCGCTTGGCGACCACCGTCGTGACCGGCACCAGGAAGCCCTCGGTGAACAGCTCGCTGCGGCCCAGTAGCAGCGCGAGGAAGCCGACGGAGAACGCCAGGCCCGCCAGCAGAGGGTTGTGCGTCTGGTTCAGCACCGAGAGGTAGGCGAGCACGCCGAGCGCCACCTCGGTGCCGCCGAAGAAGCCCGTGGTGAGCACCTCCCGCCACGGGCGGTGCAACCGTTGGGTGCCTTCGCCGATCATCCGCTGGAAGGCGTCCTCCAGTTCGTCCTCGATCGGACTGTCGGAGTCACCGAGGTCGCGCTGGTCGGTCTCGGTCACGCGCGGGGCGCATTCGCACTGGTCATCGGTGCCGTGTACCCCGTTTTCGTGCGCGTCAACGCCCGCCTCGTGGTTTGGTCGGCAAAGCCGGGGGTAACTCGGGCTCATGACAATCCGACATTTGCCACGCCTGCTCGGCGCTGCCGCCCTCACCGCCGGCGCGATCCTCACCACCACCTCGGCCCCGGCCGCATCCGCGGAACCCTGCCCAGACGCGGAGCTGGTCTTTGCCCGCGGGTCCGGTGAAGCCCCCGGTGTGGGCGGTGTCGGCCAGTCCTACGTCGACGCGTTGCGCGCCCAGCTGGGCGCCCGCTCGTTGGACGTCTACCCGGTGAACTACGCCGCCAGCACCGACTTCAACAACCGAGAGGTGTTCGCCCAAAGCGTGATCGACGGCGTGCGGGACGCCGGCGACCACGTC
This sequence comes from Mycobacterium yunnanensis, assembly GCF_025823185.1. Classification (GTDB taxonomy): domain Bacteria; phylum Actinomycetota; class Actinomycetes; order Mycobacteriales; family Mycobacteriaceae; genus Mycobacterium; species Mycobacterium yunnanensis. The sequence continues at coordinate 506,537 of NZ_JACKVK010000008.1, read as the reverse complement.
CGGGCAACAGCAGCGAACTGCCCCGCCACCAAGATCGTGCTCGGCGGGTACAGCCAGGGCGCCATCGTCGCCGGGTTCGTCACCTCCGACCGGGCGCCCGACGGCGTCCCCGTCGCAATCCTGCCGCAGCCCCTGCCTGCCGAGGTCGCCAATCACGTTGCCGCCGTGACGTTGTTCGGCAACCCGTCGCCAGAGTTCCTGCAGCAGTACGACGCACCCCAGCTGACCATCGGCGCGAACTACGCCCCGAAGACGCTTCAGCTCTGCGCGCAGGGCGACACCATCTGCGACGGCACGCCGGGCGGGCAGCCCACCTTCGCGCACGCCAGCTACGGCTTCAACGGCATGACGAACGAGGCAGCGACGTACGCCGTCGACCGCATCGCGCCGGCGCCCGCGCCGGTCGGCTAACGCTGCGGGGGCCTCGGAGGCTGAGGCCCCCGCGGCGGCGGCCCGGGCGGGCGCAATCTCGTCGTCGGCGGGTCACCGGCCTGCCGCGGCGGGGGCGGCATCGGCGCCCGCGGGCGTGGCGGTTGCGCCCGCGGCGGCATCGGAGTCGGAGGCCGACGCGGCGGGTGCGACGCGCGTCGTGCCGGCCGCATCCGCATCGCCTGCGTGGCGTCCTCGGAGTAATCCCGTTGCACCAGAACGTCTTGCGTCACGCGATCCAGCGCCTGCCTGACCTGCGTGCGATCCGGCCGCACCTCGAGCCCCGCGGACTGGGTGAGCCCACTGGTGAGCCACTCCAACGTGGCGGCGCGGAACTGCTCGATCTGACGGGCACCGGCCGGGGTCAACCAGAACTGGTCCTTGGTGCGCTCGGCGTATCCGGTGAGAGCCAGCCGGTCGAAGGCGGGCTCGAGGATTTCCCGTGGCAAGCGAACGTGTTCGGCGATGTCGCTGAGCCGAGCCTCGCCTGCGGCCTGGCCGAACCGGTACACCTGCAACAGCGCCCAGAGCCGGCTGATGTCCAGTTGGCTGCCTGGCCGTTCGGCGATGGCGCGCAGCTGCATGCCAGAGCCCTGCTTGATCAACCGGCCGACGGCGTTCTTGAGCAGGTCGTCGGGTGAGTCGGTGGTCGGCATCGCGAAACCCTCACCCATGTCGGCGGCGATGCTGACGTCGTTGCTGCGCAACGGAACCTGCTTGAGCAGCAACGCCAGCACGAAGCCGACGATCGCGACGGGGGCGGCGTAGAGGAACACCTGGTCGAGTGCGTCGGCGTAGGCCGAGGCGATCGGGGCGGCCATCTCGGGGCTCAGCGCGTGCAGCGCGTCAGGGGACTGCGCGGCCGCAGGTGGCGCGCCGCTCTTGGCGACCGCGTCGGCCAGCGGGTCCTCCAGGAAGTTGTTGAACAGCGACCCGAACACCGCCGCACCGAACGAGCTGCCGATGGTGCGGAAGAACGTGACGCCCGACGTCGCGACGCCCAGGTCGGCGAAGTCGACGGTGTTCTGCACGATCAGGACGAGCACCTGCATGCACATGCCGATGCCCGCACCCAGGATCACCAGGTACAGCGACTGCTCCCAGGTGGGGGTGTCCGGACCCATCCGCGACAGCAGCACGAAGCCGACGGCCATCACCGCCGTGCCGGCGACGGGGAAGATCTTGTACTTGCCGGTGCGGCCGACGATGACACCGCTGCTGATCGACATGGTCAGCAGGCCGAGCACCATCGGCAACGTGTGCAGCCCCGAGGTGGTGGCCGACACCCCGTCGACGAACTGCATGAACGTCGGCAGGAAGGTCAGCGCACCCAGCATCGCGAAGCCGACGACGAAGGACAGCGCGCAGCACACCGCGAACACCGGTTCGCGGAACAATCGCATCGGCAGGATCGGTTCCCTCGCCCGGAGCTCGACGGCGACGAAGGCGGCGATCGCCACCACCGACCCGGCGAAGAGGCCGATGATCATCGCCGAACCCCACGCGTACTCACTGCCGCCCCAGCTGGTCGCCAGCGTCAGACCGGTCGCGCCGAGGCCCACCAGCACGATGCCGGCGTAGTCGATGACCGGACGCGCGCGGCCACTCAGGTTCGGAATGGCGACGACCGCCACGGCGAGCACGACGACGGCGACGGGAACGTTGATCCAGAAGGCCCAGCGCCAGCTCAGGTGGTCGGTGAAGAATCCGCCGAGCAGCGGCCCGATCACCGTCGTGACGCCGAAGACCGCGCCGAGCGCGCCCTGGTACTTGCCGCGTTCGCGCAGCGGGATGACCTCGCCGATGACGGCCGTCGCGGTGACCATGATGGCGCCGCCACCGATGCCCTGCAGCGCACGCGCGGCGACCAGCATGGGCATCGAGCCGGCCAGACCGCACAGCACCGACCCGGCCATGAAGAAGAGCACCGCGGCGATGAAGACGGGTTTGCGGCCGAAGAGGTCACCCAGCTTGCCGACGATCGCCGTGACGATCGTCGACGCCAGCAGATAGCTCGTCACCACCCAGGCCTGGTGGCCCGCGCCACCGAGATCGGCCACGACGGTTGGCAGCGCGGTGGCCACGATCGTCTGGTCGAGTGCGGCCAGGAGCATGCCCAGCAGCACGGCCGTGAAGATGAGGTTGCGCCGCGACGGGTCGATCTGGACGTCGTTCGACCGCGGCGGTTCGGTCACCGTGTCCGTCATGGGAGTGCCTCGCTCGGGGTGCCTGTGAGTGTCGACTTAGTTACGCGACCTAATAATCTACCCGCGGAGAGCCGTGAATAATCCCGTCAGCTCGACGAGCCGTATTCCAGCGCCGGTTCCGCGGAGTCCACATGCCCGTTGCTGATGATCGTCAGTTCGTCGGGCCGCACCTCGTAACGGGCGCCGTCGGCCGGGTTGACGGCGTCGTAGCCACCCCCGCTGGGGACGGCGTCGGCGATGCGCACGTTGGCGCCGTCGCGCAGCCGTTGGCCGTGGTAGTAGAAGCTGCCCGGCGCGTCCTGGCAGATGACCGCGAGTGACGAGGCCGTCTTGATCGCCGCCACGGCGGTCCCGGTGTCGCACCGGGCGGCCTGACCGACGAAGCCCTTGGAGTCGACGTCGGACACCCCGGACAGGGGCGCTGCCGTGGGGGTGGACGTCGTCGTCGTGCTGGTCGACGTGCTCGCGGTGGGCGGGCTGGCCAGCGTGGTGGACGACCGCGACGCGGTGTCGCCGCCGGTGTAGACGATGGCCGCGGCCAGCCCGGCCGCCAGCGATAGCGTCGCGGCGGCGCCCGCCAACAGCAGCTTCTGGGTGCGGCCGAAACGCGAAGCGGTCACCGGGGGCGCGGCCGCGACGGCCGGGCGGGGCACGTACGCGGGGGGACGTTCGGCGAACTGACGGGTGTGGGGCGTCGCGGCTGGGCGAGGCGCCGCGTGCAGTGCGGCGGCGGCGGCCCTGGCCAGCTCACCGGCGCTTGGGAAGCGGTCACCGGGGCTCTTGGCCATGCCCTTGGCGACGACGGCGTCGAACGCGGGATTGATCCCCGGACGGACCTCGCTGGGTCGCGGCGGCGGCGCGAACATGTGGGCGCTCATGACCTGCCGGATGTCGGCGGCCTCGAACGGCGCCCGGCCCACCAGGCTCTCGAACAGCAGGCACGTCAGCGAGTACACGTCCGACGGCGGGCCGCCGGGTTTGCCGCTGAGGCGCTCGCTGGCCATGTAGGCACACGACCCGATGATCAACCCCGTCCTGGTGACGGTGGCCTCGCCGCCGCCGTTGGCGATGCCGAAGTCGACCAGGTAGGCGAAGTCGTCGGGGGTGAGCAGGACGTTCTCCGGCTTGACGTCGCGGTGCACGAGACCGTGAGCGTGCGCGGCATCCAGGGCGGAGGCGACCTGCGCCACGATCGAGACGGCGCGGGCCGGCGGCAGCACGCCGTGCACCCGCAGCTCGTCCTTGACGCTGGCGCCGTCGACCAGGCGCATGTCGATGTAGAGCACCCCCTCGATCTCGCCGAAGTCGTGCACGGGAATGACGTGGGGTTCCTGCAGGCGGGCGGCAATGCGTGACTCACGCCGGAACCGGTCGCGGTAGCTCGGGTCGGAGGCGACGTCGGCCCGCAGCAGTTTCAGGGCCACCATGCGCTCGCGCACCGTGTCATAGGCGCGGTACACCTCGCCCATGCCGCCCATGCCGATGAGCTCCTGCAGTTCGTAGGGCCCGAACCGCGTGCTCGGACGGTGTCCAGCACCCGGGGACGCCACGACGGACCATCCTTTCGTCTTCACCCGCGAGCCGGGTGACCAGGCGTGATGCCGAAATCGAAGCAGCACAAGCCAATTGATTCGTGCCCAGGGTACAGGGTTCGGCCGGACCCCGAACCCAACGCGTGGTGTGACGTAGCCCGCCTCACTAGTCGTCGTCGGCGTCGGGGATCCCGCCCGGCGGCGGGGTCGCGTACGCCGGGGTGGCGGGCGGCACCTCGGGGGGCGCGCCACCGTCGGCACCCGTCGCGTCGTCGTCCTGGTCTGGTCGTGTCGTCATGAGATCTCCTAGGGGTTCACCCCACGAACTACCCGCCGACGGGCGACCAGAACGGACAGTCGTCGACGACCTGCCGGGCCATGTCGACCAGCCCGACGCCGTCGTCGGCCGCCAGCTGGCGCAACACCGCGAACGCGTCGAGCTGGTCGAGGCCGTGTCGTTCCATGACGACGCCCGTGGCTTGGCTGATGCGTTCGGCGTCTGCGAGCGGGCACTGCAGCTGGGCGCCCCACACGCTCGCCTGGACGGCCGCCGACGCGTGAGCGGCCAGCGTTGCCGCGAGTGCCACGGCGTCCTCGTCCCAGACGCGAGTCCCGAAGCCGAAGACGTTGAGGGTGGCCACGATTGGCGGTCGACGGTAGAGGGTGACCGACAGACAACTGCGCACACCGAGGGCGACGGCGGCGGGCGCGAACCGGGTCCAGCGGTCGTCGGCGGCGAGGTCGTCGGCCCGAACCATGACGGCGGCCGGCGCGTGGGTGCACGGACCGTCGCCTGCGGTACGCCGGACGTCGCCCAGCCGTCCACACAGCTCGGAGGTGCCCGCCACCGAGACCACGTCGTCGTCGCGCGCCAGCATGACGTCGGCCAGGTCGGCGCCGGGTATCAGGTCGACCGCCGCGGCACACACGTCGTCGAAGATGGTGACCCCCGGGCTCGCGCGATCGGACGCGTCGACGATCATCCAGCCCGCCTCGTCGAGCTGACGGCTGACGTCGAGAACGTCGGCGGCACAAGCGGCGTCGCGAAGCACGCGACGAACCGCGACGTCGACGTCACGGTGACGCACGGGCGGCCCAAGGGCACGGATGTCCTCCGCGATCAGGTCCAGGTCGTCGCCGGACAGTCGCCGCCGCAGCAGCGCGACCAGCGGAACGTGGCCGGCGCCGGCCAGACCGTCGGGATAGTCGGCGCGAAGGAACGCGACGATCCTGGCCAGCGGTCCCACGCGGATCACGACCGCGTGGTCGTCACGACTTGCTGGACCGGGCCTGCTGACGCTTGCGCTTCTCGGCGTCGGCCAGGTCTTCGACCTGATTGGCCCTGGCGCGAGCGTCTTGCGCCGACGCGCGCTTGTCGTCGGCATCGGCCTGACGGTCGTCGGCGACGGCGAGCCTCGCGTCCTCGACGGCGTCGATTCCCTTCTCGGCATTGGCCTTCCGCGCCTGGGCGGCGGAGACCCGCTGCCGTGCTGCGGCGTCGGCCTTCTGCTTGTCGGCCTTCGCACGCTCGACTGCGGCATCGGCCGCGGAGGCCTTGCGGTGAGCCGCCGCCTTCACCGCGTCCTGCTGCTCGCGCTGCTTGCGCTGCTGGGCCGCGCGCTGCGTCTCGGCTGCCTCGTCACGCGCCTGTTCGATCCGAGCCGACGACTGACGCGCCTCGGCTTCCGCTTCGGCGTCGAGTTGGGCGGCCCGGCCTAGGGCAGCGCTCCGTTGCGCGGCCGCGGCCCCGCGTCGCGCCACGTCGTCGTCGCCGAGCGCGCGCCCCACGACGGCGTCGAGTACCCCAACGGAGCGTTCGTAGACGAGCCGGGCCGGGGCCTCGGGGTCCAGCCGCGACACCCACCGATCTTCGACGATCGTCAGCGGCGTCCTGGCCAGTCGGTACTGGACGCGGAGGATCGCGCGCGGAATGTCGGTGATGGGCATGTCATTTCCCTTCGTCGTCGTGCGCGCGGGCGCGCAGACGGTCTGCTTCGGTTCGCTTGGCGGCGGTGTCCGCGGCCGATTCCTGGTACTCCGCGACGGCATCGACGTAGTCGTCGCCCGCGGCCTCCACCTCGGCGTCGGCCCTGAGGTCGGCGGCCGCCGCGTCGCGCTGGCGGCGTTCCTCGGCGCGTTGATTGGCCCGCGCAGTCTCCGACGCCGCAGCCCGCTCTGCGGCCTGCTTCTCGGCGGCCCGCTCGCGGGCGGCGGCTTGCTGCGCCGTTGCCGCGTCGGCCTCGGCGGCGATGCGCTGCCGTTCCGCCCGGCCCGCGGCGTCGGCGGCCTGCGCCCTGGCCTGCTCGGATTCGGCGTCGGCCACCGCGTCGGCGGCGTTCGCCTCCTTGCGGGCGCTGGCCTGAGTTTGTTCGAGCTGGCCCTCGGCGGTCAACGAATCGTTGCCGGTCAGGGAACCTACGACCTCCTTGGCCTTGCCCTTCACCGAGTCGATCAGCCCCTTGCGGGCTTCGGCGGCCTTGTCGTCTGCCATGGATGCTCTCCCTTCGTCGCAGAAAGGCATACCTGCTCCGCGGAGCTTCAAACACTCCGACCGCAGCAAAAGTCGTTGCCATTCGGCGGTTTTGGACCCCGGCTGCGACGGGCAAGTGACTCTTGGCCGGAACGCAAGGGAAGGCGACCGACCACCCCGCAGAGCATCTCGCGGACAGTCCGCGGCTCAGAGCCGCACTTCCCACACCAGCTAGGAGACCCATGTTTCGCATGACCACGTCCATTGCACCCGTGCTCGCGGCAGGTGCCGCTGCAGCGATGTTCTCGATGGCGCCGTCTGCGGCCGCCGAGCCGCAGCAATGTACCGATGCCACGTCGTCGACCACGACGTGCGAGGAGCCGGGCAATTCGCAGATCACCGTGGATCCGCCCCAGACCGGCACCGGTGGTACCGGCGGCGGGGCCAACGAGCAGAACGGCCCCTACGGACCGTCGGGGGACACCCCTCCGATCGGAAACTAGCCATCGCGCGAAGGCGCCGGACCTCGGTTCGGCGCCTTCGTCATGCGGTGTGTACGCGGGGTCACGGGTGGGCAACCGCCGGTTGAACCGGCCGTGACGGCACGTCGCCGAGAGGTGCCACCGACCGCGACATGGGATTGGATGGAACGATGACCGCAGTGACCACGGCTTGGAAGTCCGTCGACGTCGAACCGGTGAGCGATTCGACCCTCGCTCGACTGCACGGATGGTGGCGCGCCGCCAACTACCTGTCCGTGGGCCAGATCTACCTGCTGGACAACCCTCTGCTGCGGACACCCCTGGCCCGCGAGGACGTCAAACCCCGTTTGCTGGGCCACTGGGGCACCACACCCGGGCTGAACTTCCTCTACGCCCACCTCAACCGGGCCATCAAGGAACGCTCCCAGTCCACGGTGTACGTGACCGGCCCAGGCCACGGCGGCCCTGGCCTGGTGGCCAACGCCTACCTCGACGGCACGTACTCCGAGACCTACTCCGACGTCACCGCCGACACGGAGGGTTTGCGACGGCTGTTCCGTCAGTTCTCCTTCCCCGGCGGAATCCCGTCCCACGTCGCCCCCGAGACACCCGGATCCATCCACGAGGGTGGTGAGCTGGGCTACGCGCTTTCCCACGCCTACGGCGCCGCGTTCGACAACCCCGACCTGCTGGTGGCCGCGGTGGTCGGCGACGGCGAGGCGGAGACCGGGCCGCTGGCGACCAGTTGGCACTCCAACAAGTTCGTCAACCGCACCCAGGACGGCGTGGTGCTGCCCATCCTGCACCTCAACGGGTACAAGATCGCCAATCCGACTGTGCTGGATCGCATTCCGAAGGACGAGCTGCGCAGCTTGATGGTCGGGTACGGCCACGAGCCGTACTTCTTCGAGGCCACCGAGGAGACCGATCTGGCCCAGGCCCACCGCGAATTCGCCGAACTGCTCGACACCGTGCTCAACCAGATTGCGGAGATCAAGGCCCGGCCGGCCGACGACGACACGCCGGTTCGCTGGCCGATGATCGTCTTCCGCACGCCCAAGGGGTGGACCGGACCCGCGTACATCGACGGCAAGAAGACCACCGGATCGTGGCGGGCGCACCAGGTTCCGTTGGCCAACGCCCGCGACACGCCCGAGCATCTGCAGGTGCTCGCCGACTGGCTGGCGTCGTATGGGGCCGACGAGCTCTTCGACGCCGACGGCAGACTCGACCCCACGATCGCCGAGCTGGCCCCCGAGGGCGACCTCCGGATGAGCGCCAACCCGCACACCAACGGCGGCCTGCTGCTGAAGGATCTGCGCCTGCCCGACTTTCGCAAGTATGCCGTGGACGTACCCGCCCCGGGCGCCACGATCGCGGAATCCACCAGGGTGCTGGGCAGCTGGCTGACCGACGTGGTGCGGCTCAACCCGGACAACTTCCGCATCTTCGGTCCCGACGAGACCGCGTCCAACCGGCTGCAGGGCGTCTACGACGCGACCGACAAGCAGTGGAACGCCGAGTACGTCGGCCCCGAGGTCGACGAACACCTCGCGCGCGTCGGCCGTGTCATGGAGATGCTGTCGGAGCACCAGTGCCAGGGCTGGCTGGAGGGCTACCTGCTGACCGGGCGTCACGGCCTGTTCAACTGCTACGAGGCCTTCATCCACATCGTCGACTCGATGCTGAACCAGCATGCCAAGTGGCTCAAGGTCACCAACCACATTCCGTGGCGTCGGCCCATCGCCAGCCTGAACTATCTACTGTCCAGCCATGTCTGGCGCCAAGACCACAACGGCTTCAGCCATCAGGACCCCGGCTTCATCGACCACGTGATGAACAAGCGGGCCGAGATCGTCCGGGTGTACCTGCCGCCGGACGCGAACACGCTGCTGTCGACCTACGACCACTGCCTGCGGTCGCGGCAGTACGTCAACGTGGTCGTGGCCGGCAAGCAGCCCAGCCCGAACTTCCTCACCATGGACGAGGCCGTCGCGCACTGCACCCGCGGCCTCGGCATCTGGGAGTGGGCGGGCAGCGAGGTGCTCGGCGAGGAGCCCGACGTCGTGGTGGCGACGTGCGGTGACGTGCCGACTCTCGAGGGCCTGGCCGCGGTGGACCTGCTCCGAAAGAGCGTTCCCGAGTTGAAGATTCGGTTCGTCAACGTGGTCGACCTGATGCGCTTGCAGGACGAGCGCGAACATCCCCACGGGTTGTCGAACGCGGAATTCGACATGTTGTTCACCCGCGACAAGCCGGTGATCTTCGCCTACCACGGCTACCCGTGGCTGATCCACCGCCTGACCTACCGCCGCGCCAACAACGAGAACCTGCACGTGCGCGGCTACAAGGAGGAGGGCACCACCACCACGCCGTTCGACATGGTAATGCTCAACGATCTGGACCGCTACCACCTGGTGATCGACGTGATCGACCGGGTGCCGTCACTGCAGGCCTCCTACGCCACGCTGCGCCAGCAGATGGTGGACGACCGCCTCGCCGCCAGGGAGTACACCCGCACCCACGGTGACGACATTCCGGTGGTGCGCGACTGGGTGTGGCCCGCTGCGCACGGTGCGACGTTCGGCGCCGTCGGCGCGACCGAGTCGACCGGCGGCGACAACGAGTAGCCGCCCTACCGCATGGCCCTGCCGGCCGACCCCAAGGTCTGAGCCGCCTCGACCACCCGTGCGGCCATGGCGTTTTCGGCAGGCTTGCCCCACGACCTCGGGTCGTAGGCCTTCTTGTCACCGAAGCCGCCGTCGACCTTGAGCACCTGGTCGTACTTGGCGATCATGTGACCGGCGATCGACCGGGTGAAGGCGTACTGGGTGTCGGTGTCGACGTTCATCTTCACCACGCCGCTGGCGACCGCCGCCCGGACGTCCTCGGCACTGGACCCGGATCCGCCGTGGAACACCAGGTCGAACGGCTTGTCGCGCCCGGTCTCCCGACCGATGACGGTCTGGATCTCGGCCAGCAGCTCTGGGCGCAGATGGACCGAGTCGGGGTGGTAGACGCCGTGCACGTTGCCGAAGGTCAAGGCGGTCAGGTAGCGGCCACGCTCCCCCACCCCGAGGGCCGCCACGGTCGCCCGCGCGTCGTCGACCGTGGTGTAGAGCTGTTCGTTGATCTCGTGGGAGATGCCGTCCTCCTCACCGCCGATCACACCGACCTCGATCTCGAGGATGGTGTTGGCCGCCACCGACGACTCCAGCAATTCCGTTGCAATGCTGAGGTTCTCGGCCAGCGGCACCGCGGACCCGTCCCACATGTGTGACTGGTACAGCGGGTCAAGACCGCGGCCGCGGCGTTCGATCGCGTCGGCGATGAGTGGCCGCACCCAGTCGTCGAGATTCTCGGCCGGGCAGTGGTCGGTGTGCAACGCCACGGTGACCGGATAGTGCGCGGCGACCTCGTGGGCGTAGAGCGCCAGCGCCCTGGAGCCGGTGAACCGATTCTGAACGGCGGTGCCGGACAGGTAGAGCGCCGTGCCGAGCGACACCTGCAGGATGCCGTCACTCTCGGCCTCGGCGAAACCCTGCAGGGCTGCGTTGAGCGTCTGCGAGCTGGTCACGTTGATCGCCGGGTAGGCGAACCCGCCCTCCTTTGCGCGGTCGAGCATCGCGGCGTAATGGTCGGGGGTGGCAATCGGCACGTTCTCTGGTCCTGTCGGTAGGCGTTACGTGCAACCGCACGAATTGCGATGGTGAAACGTGGTCGGCACCCGAATGCGTTGCGGTGCTTCGTCGCCACCGCGGATGCGGCGTAGGAGTAGCTCGACGGCCGTGGCACCGATCGCGTCGACGTCCTGGGCGGCCGCGGTGAGCCGGGGTTCGAAGAGATCCGACCACTCGAAGTCGTCGAAGCAGACGAAGGCCACGTCGGCCGGGATCGACATGCCCAGGCCGCGGACCGCCTTCAACGCCCCGATGGTCATCGAGTTGTTGAGCGACACCAGGGCACTGGGCCGGTCGGCTCCCGACAGCAGCTCGCGGACCCTGGCCTCGGCCACGTCGGTGCTGGACCTGCCGTCGAGCACCAGCGCGGGGTCGACGGCGACACCGTGGTCGGCGAACGCCGCACAGTAACCGTCGAATCGCTCGACGGTGGAGGAGATTCCGGCCAGTCCGCGGACGACGCCGATGCGCCGGTGCCCCAGGTCGAGCAGGTGCCGGGTCAGCGACCGGGCCGACTCGGAGTTCTCCGGCCCCACCTGGTCACTGCCCACGTCGACGGCCCGGTCGATCAGCACCAGCGGGGTCTTGGTGCGGGCGATCATCGGGAGGGTGACGCGTTCCGATCCGGCCGCCGGTGCCACGATCATCCCGTCGACCTTGCGGTCGAGCAGCGAGTCGGTCAACCGCTTCTCGGAGTCGACGTCGTCGTGGGAATCCCCGACGACGAGGACATAGCCCGCGTCGGACAACGCGCGCTCCACGGCGTGCACCAGGCTGCCGAAGTACGGATTGGTCAACGCCGAGATGGACAGGCCGACGGTGTGCGTGCGACCCGCGGCCAGCGATCGCGCGACCACGTTGCGGCGGTATCCGGTCTTCTCGATGGCGGCCTCCACCCGGAGTCGGGTGCCGCGGTCGACGTTGCGGGTGCCGTTGAGCACGTGGGAGACCGTGGACGCCGAGACGCCCGCGAGTCGGGCGACGTCGCCCATCGTGGTCACCGGAGACGCACGATTCGGTCCGCGCGACCGGCGGTCGACTCGATGAGTTGGGCGTTGCGCTCGTCGGGTCCCAGCGCCCAGAACGCCGCGTCCTGCGGTGACTTTCCATACGACTCGTGCCGGCGGAGCAGCCGGTCATGGCGAATCTCGGTGTCGGGGGCCAAGAACCAGACCTCGTCGATGCACGCGCGCGCGGCCGGCCAGGCGTCGGCCTCCAATAACAGGTAGTTGCCCTCGGTGACGACAAGGGGAACCGTCGGCGGAACCGGGATCGAGGACCCGATCGACTCCTCGATCTCCCTCAGGAACCGCGGCGCGTAGACGACCGGGTCGTCGACGCGCTGGGCCCGCAACGTCGCGATCAACCGCGCGTAGCCGCCGTCGTCGAACGTGTCGTGGGCACCCTTGCGATCCCGCCGACCGAGCTCGATCAGCACCTCGTTGGCCAGGTGAAAACCATCCATGGGGACCAGCACGGCCACCTCGGGACCCAGCGCGGTGACGAGTTGTTCTGCAACGGTCGACTTTCCGGCACCGGGCGCCCCGGTGAGCCCGACGATGCGGCGCTCACCGCCGACGACGAGCGCCTCGGCCCACGCGACCAGCTGGTCCAGGGTGGTGTCTTCGACGTCCTGCTCGATGGTCACCGTGACCGCCTTCTCGTCTGCTCATCGTGGATGTGGCCCGGGAGTCGAGTCAGCCAGGCCCGCGGCCCGACCACCGAACACCGCAGCGCCGCGACACGGGCGGACCGCGCGATCCGGTCGCTCAGCGAGTCTGTCGCCCGCACCGCGAAGTACGCATAGGCACCGTGGAACGCATCCCCGGCACCCGCGGTGTCGACGACCTCCACCGGGGGCACCGGTACGGTCCCGGACTCCCCGTCGGACCACCACCGAACGGGCTCGCCGCCGTGAGTGGTGACGACCGTGCCGACTCCGTCACCGACCAGGGCGGCCGCCGTCGAGTCGGTGGTGTCGGTGCCCGGCACCCGAAAGTCCGCGGAGCACACCATGTCCGTGGCGTGGGAGGCCAGGTCGGACATGACGGGCTTCCAGCGCCCGGCGTCGACGACCACGGTGGTCGACGCCGCCCGGGCGAATTCGACCGCGGCCGACGCGATCAGTGGGTGATGACCGTCGACCAACAGCACGTCGGCGGCGCCGACCAGAGCCTCCAGATCGGCCGGCGGCGCCGCCTCGGAGTTCACCGCGTCGAGCGAGACGATCGACCGGTCACCCGTGGACTCGACGACCGAGACCGCGGACACGGGCACCGCCCGGGTGGTGCCCGCGGCGGCGTCGACGACGCGGACACCGTAGGCGGCCAGATCGGCGCGGATCAGACCGGCGACCGGATCGTCGCCAAGGGCCGTCACCAGGACGGCCTCGCCACCGAGTCCGGCGAAGGTGACCGCCGCGTTGGCCGCCGGTCCGCCAGCCGCCACGAATTGGCCCGTCGCCGTGACCTTTTGGTTCACCGCAGGGGGCGCGGCGATGCGGTGGACCACGTCGAGGGTCGCCAGACCCACGAACAGTCCCTGCGGCGCCCCCTCAGAGCCCGGCGCGTTCCTCATCGCTCGGTTCCTCCGCACCGGTCATGAGCGCGACCACCTCGGACATCGACCGCGACTTCGGGGAGACGACGCCGGCGCGTTGCCCCAAGCGGTGGATGTGGATTCGATCGGCCACCTCGAAGACGTGGGGCATGTCGTGGCTGATGAGCACCACGGGGATGCCGCGGTCGCGGATCGACCGAATCAGGTCGATCACCTGACCCGACTCACGCACTCCGAGAGCCGCCGTCGGCTCGTCCATGATGATCACACCACGACCGAACGCGGCGGCGCGCGCCACGGCGACACCCTGACGTTGACCGCCGGACAGCGTCTCCACGGCCTGGTTGACCGACTTGATGCCGATCTTCAGGTCGGCGAGGTGCTGCGAGGCGTCCTCCCGCATCTTGGGCATGTCGAGTCGGCGGAAGACGCTGCCGAGCAGGCCCTTTCGTCGTACCTCGCGGCCGAGGTAGAGGTTGGAGGCGATGTCCAGTGCCGGTACCACCGCGAGATCCTGATAGACCGTCTCGATCCCGGCCGCCCTGGCGTCACGCGTGCTCTTGAACGACACGGGCGTGCCGTTCATCAGGATCTCGCCCGAGTCGGGCACCACCGCACCGGCGAGAGCCTTGATGAGACTGGTCTTTCCGGCGCCGTTGTCGCCGATGACGGCGAGCACTTCACCTTCGCGGAGTTCGAAGTCGGCACCGTTGATGGCCGTGACGTTGCCGTACTTCTTGACGAGGCCGCGAGCCTCGAGCACGGGTGCGGCGCTCACTGTGACCTCCTGCGCGCGAACTGGTCCACTGCCACCGCCACGATCACCAGGACTCCCGTCGCGATGTTCTGGTACAGGTTGTCCACCCCGGCCTGGGTGAGGCCGTTGCGGAGCACGCCGACGATCAGCGTGCCGACCAGGGTGCCGCCGACCCCGCCGCGGCCGCCGAAGAGGCTGGTGCCGCCGATGACGACCGCGGTGATCGTCTCGAGGTTCGCGTTCTGGTAGGCATTCGGGTCGGCGTTGGGGATGCGACCGAGCGCGGCCCAGGCGGCGATGGCGGCGATCACCCCGGTGGTGAGGTAGACCGAGAACAGCACCCGGCCGGACTTGATGCCCGAGAGGTTGGAGGCCTGCGAGTTGCCGCCGACGGCGTACACGTGCTTGCCCCAAGCGGTTTGGGACAGCGCGTACCACGTCACCAGGTACACCAAGAGCATCGCGACGACGCCGTAGGTGGTCGAGAACGTCCCGAGCCGGAACGACGTGCCGAGGAAGGTGAGGGGTCCCGGCGGCACGCGGTAGGTCTCCGACCCCGCCAGCAGCCGGGTGGCTGCCTGGATCGCGGTGAACGTGCCAAGCGTGACGATGAACGGCGGCAGTCGCAGCATCGTGACGAGGCCGCCGTTGACCGCACCGAACACCATGCACACCAGCAGCGTCGACCCAAGCGCGACCACCGGCCCGTTGGCGCCGGCACTTTGGGCCATCACGATGGTGCCGAAGACGGCGACCGCGCCGATGGACAGGTCGATGCCGGAGGTCAGGATGATCAGTGTCTGGCCGACGGCGAGGATGCCGACGACGACCGACTGCTGCAGGATCAGCGAGACGTTCTGCGGGTTGAGGAACGAATCCGAGACCGCGCTGAAGATGACGATGGCGATGACGAGCGCCACCAGCGGTCCGAGCAACGGTTCACGAAGGATGCTTCCGACGTTGAACCGGCTCGACACGGACGGCTGCGCCGTCGCGGGTGCGGTGCTCACGAGCCCGCTTTGCCCCAGCAGTTCTGCTCGCCCCAGGCGGTGTCCTTGGACTCCAGACCGGCGACGGGCTTGTCGGTGATCAGCTGCGACCCGGTGTCGTTGAAGCCGCTGGGCTTGGTGCCGTCCTTGGCGAACTTCACCACGGCCTGCACGCCGAGTTCGGCCATCTTGGCCGGGAACTGCATGACCGTCGCGCCAATCTTGCCGGCCTTCACGTCGGCGACGCCGGTGCAGCTGCCGTCGATCGACCCGATGGTGATCTGGTTGGCGCGGTTGGCGGCCTGGATCGCCTGATAGGCGCCGGCGGCTGCCGGCTCGTTGATCGTGTACAGCGCGTTGATGCCCGGCGCGCGCTGCAGGATGTTCTCCATGGCGGTCTGGGCCTTGGTCTGGTCGCCGTTGGTGTTCTCCCGGCCGACGATCTCAGGGGAGTCGTTGGTGATGCCGAAGCCCTCGAGGAAGCCGTCGTGACGGAAGGTGTCGACGGTGCCGCCCGGTGTGCCGTCGAGCATGACCACCTGCGGCGGCGTCGAGCCGATGGCGGCCTTGACCCACTTGCCCTGGCTGACCCCGGCGGCCTTGTTGTCGGTCGCGAACGTCGCGTCGACGGCGTCCTCGGGATCGGTCGCGGTGTCGAGCGCGATCACCACGACGCCGGCGTCGCGCGCCTTCTTGATGGCGTCCAGCACGCCGGTCGAGGAGTTCGGCGTGATGAGGATGCCCTTGACGCCCTGGCCGACCATGTTCTCGATCGCCGAGACCTGGCCTTCGTTGTCGCCGTCGAACGCACCGGCCAGCGCGACGAGCTTGGCGCCGTCCTTGTCGGCCTGGGCCTGCGCGGCCTCGCGCAGCTTGACGAAGTACGGGTTGGAGTCGGTCTTGGTGATCAAGCCGACCTTCACGTCCCCGGAGCCGGACCCGCCGCAGCCGGTCAGACCGAGAACCATCGTGCCGGCGACGAGCGCCGCCCCGACCGTGGTCATGCTGCGCTTACCGAACATGCGGACTCCTTCGTCCTCGATGCGACGGTCGGTTCCGTCACGCGATGCCGGGAGCCTATGCGGCAGGCAAGCGCTTGCGCATGCGCTTTCGCAAAATCGTCGTGCGGCTACTGGCCGGGCTCGTGGAAGCGGCCGATGATCGGGATGCGGTCGATGATGCGGTCGCGGAGTCGGGGCTGCCGCGGCGGTGGAACGTAGACCGGGGCGGGTGGCACGTAGGCCGGTGGCGGCGCGACCGGGGGCGCGACGTACTCCGGTTGGGGCGCCGGCGGCGCGGCGACGACCATCGTCTTGGCGACCGAATTCGCCATCTCGGCCAGCCCGACCACCGGCCGCGCCGGTGGCGGCGGGGCCACGACCGGATCGTTTCGCTGTGCGGCACTTGAGTTTTCGGCTACGGTCGCAGGCTCGGGTGGACTCAGCGTCAACCCGATCGCCAGTGCCGACGACACGACCAGCGTCACCACCGCGGCAGCGAGGACGGCCGTCAACGCTCCGGTGCGCGACCTCAGCCACGGCCACGGACCGCTCACCCGAGGCGCCGACCCGTCCACGGTCCGGCCGGCGACCAGTGCCGCGCCGCGGGCCAGGGCCAGATCGGCCTCGGTCGCGGAGAAGACGGGTGCGGTGGTGACGGCCTCGACGGCGGACACGATCACCGCCACGTCGTCGGAACCGATGACGAAGACCGCCTGCAGTGCACGGTCGAGGGCGGCGACGACGCTGCTGGTGAGCTCGATCGCGTCGGCCCGGTCGGCGGGTCGGGCCACGTGCTCGACGGTCACCTCGCCCGCGGCGACCACGGCGACGAAGGCCGAGTCGGGTTCGACGATGCAGACGGCCACGTCGTCGTAGTCCGTCAGCGCGGCGACGCCGTCGGCAAGGGCGGCGACGGCGGCCGCGTCCGACACGGGGACGACGTGGCCCCGCGCGGCGAACGCGTCGACGACGGCGGACGCGGCACCCTCCGCGGCGGCGGTGCTCGTGACACCGACGACCCGGATCTGGCGTCCGGCGATGACGTCGGGATTCAGGACCGCACGCGCCAGTAGATCGGGGTCGACGTCGTCGATCTCGGTGATGTCCAGCTCGCCGCGATCCACGGGATCGCCCTCGCCCGTGGTCCCCTCCACCAGCACCCAGCGCAGTGCCGTCGTGGTGAGCGACAGGCCGAGTACGAGGTCCACGGTCGTCAGGCTACCGCCGGGGGCGAACATCGCGGTGCAGGCCGCGCGGTCGTGACGTCAAGTGGCAGAACTGAACTGGGCGCGTTCCTACCGCGCCGCCCCGTTGACCGTCGGCGCGTCGATCATCCCCTTCTCGACGCCCCACTGCGCGGCGATGGTCCGGTACTCGCCGGTCTTCATCACCTGCTCCAAACCCTGCTTCAAGGACTCGGCCAGCCCGGACCCCTTCGCCACCGGCCAGCCGTAGGACGCGGAGTCGGTGACCTCCCCCGCCGTCTCAAGGACCCCGGCGCTGAGCTTCACGGCGAACCCCGTCACGGGTGAATCGGCGGACATCGCGTCGACCTCACCGGCCACCAGCGCCTTGGTCAGATCGTCCTGCCGGGTGAAGACCACCATGTCGATCGGCGACAACCCGGCCGCCGCGCACTCGTCGCTCTTGGCCGGAATCTCCTTCGACTCCTGCAGACCACCTTGCGCCACACCGACTTTCAGCCCGCACGCCGCCGACGGCTCGACGGTGGTACCCGCGCGACGGGCCCACAGATTGCCGGCGCTGAAGTACGTCACGAAGTCGACGTCGCGTTCCCGGTCGACGGTGTCGGTGAACGACGACGCGCCCACGTCGAAGTTGCTCGCCTGCACCGACGGGATGATGCTGGCGAACGCCGTCTCCCGATAGTCGGGCTGCAAGCCCAGAATCCGTGCGACCGCGTCCATCAGGTCGACGTCGAAGCCGACGATGCGCCCCTGCGAATCCTTGAACTCGTTGGGCGCGTACGGCACGTTGACGCCGATCACGAGCCGACCGGACCGTCGCACGTCCTCCGGAACCGTCGCGGCGATCGACGGAACGGCCCCCGCCCGCAGGTTCGGGTCCGGTGGCGCCGTGCTGCTCTCGACGGCCGCCTGCCGAGTGCCCTCGTCATCGGATTCCGTGCGCCACTGCACGACGCCCAACGTGCCGACGGCCGCCACCAGCACGATTGCCGCCACGACCGTGACGACCGTCCGGGACGACCGCCACGCGCCGTGCGTCGGCATGCGGCGCGCCGAATGCCGACCCGAACGGGCACCCCCACGCACGGGCGCGTGCAGGGCCCGCTGCGCGGCGGCGGCCAGTTCGGCACCGCTCTGATAGCGCTGCGCCGGCTTCTTCGCCATCCCCTTGGCGATGACGTCGTCGAAGGCGGCCAGCCGAGAGTCGAACTCCGACGGGCGCGGCGGGGCCTGCACCATGTGTCCGGCGATCTGTTGTTCCAGGCTGTCCGCGGGAAACGGACGCGAACCCGTCAGGCACTCGTAGAGCACGCACGCCAGCGCGTAGACGTCCGAACGGGCGTCACTGCGACCCGCGTCGAATCGCTCCGGCGCCATGTAGGCCAGCGTGCCGAGCGTGTTGCCTGCGGTCGTCATGCCCTTCTCACCCGCGGTCCTGGCCAAACCGAAGTCGATCAGGTAGGCGAATTCGTGCTTGGTGAGCAGGATGTTGGACGGCTTGACGTCACGGTGGATCAGGTTCGCCTCGTGCGCGGCGTCCAGGGCCGCGGCCACCTGCTCGACGACCGTCACCGCCAGCGCCGGGTCGACCGGCCCGTCGGCCTCGGCGAGGATGTCGCCCATGGTCTTGCCGTCGATCAGCCGCATGTCGAGGTAGAGCCGCCCGTCGATCTCGCCGTACCCGTGGATCGGCACGACGTGCGGGTCGCTCAAACTGGCCGCGGCCTGGGATTCCTTGCGGAAGCGCTGCTGAAAGACGGCGTCCTCGGCGAGATGGGGAGGGAGCACCTTGAGGGCGACGACGCGGTCGGTCCTGGTGTCGTAGGCGCGGTAGACCTCGCCCATGCCACCCCGGCCCAACAGCTCCTGCAGCTGGTAGTGCCCGAATGGCGTCACGCTCACCCTGTGCTCCTCGGCGACGGCCACCCCCGTGGCCGTCGATAGAAGCTACCGCACGTGCGGATACTCCGGCGAACGGTGCTGAAATGCGAGGATGTCGGGATTGACGATGGTGCCGTCGCGAATCTCGATCGCCCGGCGCACCGTTTCGTCCTCGTCCCATGACGCAGGCCCGCCCAGAACGGTTGGCAAGTAGGGAATCAACGCCTCGCTGATCTCCCACGTCGCGGCGTTCCACAGATACGACGGGCTGTGGTCGACTGCGTAATACGTGACGTTGTCGCCCACGACGAAGGCCGGATCGTCGAACGTCGTCGGGCGGGCCCAGCTGAAACCCATTCCCGCATCGCAGGATACGTCGATGAGCAGGCTCCCCGACCGGAAGGCGGGAAGGTCCGCTTCGGTCAGGAACACCAGTGGCGAATTGGGGTCCTGCAGCACGCAGTTGACGACGACGTCGTGCTCGGCCAGGAACTCCGCCAGCCGCACCCGGCCGTCGTCGGTGAGCGCGAAACTCGAGCCGTCCTCGTCGGACTCGAACTGCACGATGTTGGCGGAGTGGATGGGCGAGGCGACCTCGGCGACGCTGCGATTGGTCAACACGTCGACGTCGTGAACACCGATGGCGCCCAGCGCCGTGACCGCCCCACGCGCCGTGGCGCCGAAGCCGATCACCGCGGCCCGCAGCCGCCGCCCATAGGTACCGGTCGACCCGATGACCTGCAACGCGTGCAGTACCGAGCAGTAGCCCGCCATTTCGTTGTTCTTGTGGAAGACGTGCAGTTTGAAGGAGCCGTCCTCACCCCACAGGTTCATCGCCTCGAACGCGATCAAGGTCAGGTGCCGGTCGACGGCCTGCTGGGTCAGCTCGGCGTCCTGCACGCAGTGCGGCCAACCCCAAAGGATCTGTCCGTCGCGCAATTCGGCCAAGTCGTCGGCGTCGGGCTTGGCGAGCAGGATGACGTCGCACTCGGCGATCAACTGCTCCCGGGTGCGCACACCTGCGACCGACGCCGCGAGGTCGTCGTCGGAGATGCCGAAGTGCTCGCCGTATCCGCGCTCGAGGTAGACCTTTCCGATGACGTCCGAGTCGATGCGGTCGAGGTGTTCGGGGTGGATCGGCAGCCGGTACTCGTTCTCCTTGCGCGTGTGCGCGATGACGCCGAGGCTGAGTTCGCTCACGTGGCCCTCCCGAGGCATGGTCATGCATCGAGCCGGGATGCCGACTCGTCGGTTAGACCGTACGCGACCAGCCGACAAGGGTTCGATTTCGCCCGTGTGTCAACGAAATTGACACCTTGGCGATATCCGCGTGTACTGGAGGCCCACCGAGGATCCGAGGCACCGTGTGACTACGAATTCGATCGTCTTGATCGTCGTCGCGATCCTCGTCGCGCTCGCCTTGGCCGCGATGGTGGCGATCTTCTCCCGCAAGTTTCGCGGCGACCGGCGGTTGCTCGGCGGCGCCACCGTGCTGGGCGAGCTGGCCGCGGATGCCGCGGTCCTCGAGCATCGCGACGAGCTGCGCACCGAGCACGACGGCCGGCCCTGACCTTCCGCGCGACGTCGACCGCTTTCAGACGTGCGTCGAATTCGATGTTTGAAACTCGTGGATACGTGATTGACGGCCGGGTAGCTGGCAGCTAAGTTTGTCCCATATCTGGGAGTGGTTTGGTATCGGGGGAGTTCACATGGGGCGCTGGATCGTCGAAATGTTCACAGCGCGCCGCAGCGAGGTCGCCAACTTCGACGAGGGCTGCCCCGTCTGCGACCACCCGTTCGGGCACTTGACACATGCGTGCATCAGCTCGATCGCGCCGCTGCGCGTCGAGGTGCCCAACCTGGTGCCCGAGGCCGTCGTCGCTTAGTGCGACCCGCCCCAAATACGTTCAGCGGTAATAGATTTCGTCGCCAGACGGGTATCCCCCGCCGAACGTCGTGAGGTGCACGTGGTCGAAGTGCCCGGCGCCGGAATTCTGCGGACCGCTGGGCGTGTAGTAGACGCCGCGCCAGATCGCATCCTGCAGTGAGAACCGCGCCGCGTTCTCCAGCGCGTAGGCCACGATCTTGTTACCCAACGCAATGCCCTGGGGTGAACTCGCGTTCGGGATCATCACGTCGAGCGCCAAACCGTCCGGGTGCCAGCGGAGCGCATCGGCTCGTACGCCGCCGATGCTGTGGATCTCGGGGAACACCACGCTGATGCTGCGCGCCAGGAAGATGGTCTTGACCTGCAGACCGGCCTCGGGGGCCACGCCCTTGGGGAGGATCCGGTGCAGGTCGAGTACCCGCCACCGCGAGGCAGCCACCGGAGCCGCCACGGTACGGGCGGGCGAGGCGGAGGAGAACAGCGCCATACTGGCGGGAGCGGCCGGGTGCACGCCCTCGGACGCGGGCACCACCTCCAGGCAACACGGCGTGGCGGGCAGTGGAACCGACTCGGCGACGTCCTCGACGACCACGGCACGAGGGCTGGCACCGGCTGTCGCGAGTACCGCGAGAGAGGCCACGACGCCGGCGAGCAACAGCGGCGGTCTACGCCGACGCGTCTCCAGCCGATGCCTGCCCACGAGAGCACTTTACGGGGTGTCGCACCCCAATCGGTAATCTTTCCGATATCCAATCGTGATCTGCGGCGCCGTCACCTGTGAATGGGCTGTACTTGGGAGCCCATTCCGCCGTATTCGTTGCGGCGTACGGTCCCGTATCGTACTGTCCATCTAGCTAATCTAACGACTCTTCACCAGCACCCCGCCTACCACCGTCCGCATGCCCCAGCTCGCCGAAAGGGCCACGCTTGCACGGGATTTCGATTGGACGGCGCCTGGGTCGACGCTGGATGACGCTGGTTGCGATTCTCGTCGTCGCGGTGGCCGGCTTCGCCGTGTACCGCCTGCAGAGCATCTTCGCGTCCCAGGACGTGGTCTCGACCCCGAGCGCAGGCGCCAACGAGATCGTCCCGTTCAACCCCAAGCACGTGGTACTGGAGGTCTTCGGCCCGCCCGGCACGGTCGCAACCATCACCTACCTGGACGTCAACGCCCAGCCCCAGGTCGCCAACGGCGTACCGCTGCCCTGGGCCTACGACGCCACGACCACTCAACCCTCGGTCTTCGTCAACGTCGCAGCTCAGGGTGACAGCAGCACCCTGGGTTGTCGCATCAAGATCGACGACGTGGTGAAGGACGAGAGAACGGTGAACACGCTGAACGCCTACACCTACTGCCTGGACAAGTCGGGATGAGCACGCACCAGGCCGAGCGCCCCACCCGCACCGACCGCGTGGGGCACGGCATTCGCCGCTACGCCCCGCTGGTCGTGCTGTTCTGGCTCGCGCTCGCCGTGGTCACCAATGTGTTCGTGCCGCAGCTGGAGAAGGTCGCCGAGGCCCACAACGTCTCGCTGAGCCCACAGGATGCGCCGTCGCTGCAGGCCAGCAAGGAAATCGGCAAGAAGTTTCAGGAGTACGACTCCGACAGCGCCGCGATGATCGTCCTGGAGGGCCAGCAGCCACTCGGCGCCGACGCGCACCGCTACTACGACGACCTGGTCAAGAAGCTGTTGCAGGACACCGCCCACGTCCAGCACGTCCAGGACTTCTGGGGCGACCCGCTGACCGCGGCCGGCTCCCAGAGCTCCGACGGGAAGGCCGCGCTGCTGCAGGTCAACCTCGCCGGCAACCAGGGCGAATCGCTGTCCAACCAGTCCGTCGACTCGATTCGCGACATCGTGAACCGGTCGTCGCCGCCGCCGGGGGTGAAGGTGTTCGTCACCGGCGCCGCACCCCTGGTCACCGATCAATTCGAGGTCGGCAGGCAAGGCACCCTCAAGACCACGCTGATCACCCTCGGCGTGATCGCGCTGATGCTCTTCTTCATCTACCGCCGCCTCACCACGGTGTTCGTCGTCATCTTCACCGTCATGATCGAGCTGACCGCCTCCCGCGGCGTGGTCGCCGTCCTGGCGAACGCGGGCATCATCGAACTGTCGACCTACTCGACCAACCTGCTGACGCTGTTGGTCATCGCCGCGGGCACCGACTACGCGATCTTCATCCTCGGCCGCTTTCACGAAGCCCGCCTCACCGGCGAGGACCGCGTGAGCGCCTACGCGACGATGTACCGGGGCACCTCGCACATCATCCTTGGCTCGGGGCTGACGATCGCCGGTGCGGTGTTCTGTCTGACCTTCACCCGACTCCCCTACTTCCAGAGCCTCGGCGTGCCCGCCGCCGCCGGTGTGCTCGTCGCCGTGATCGCCGCGCTGACGCTGGCCCCCGCGTTGCTGTCGATTGGCCGGCACTTCGGCCTCTTCGAACCCGCCCGGCCCCTGCAGACCCGTGGCTGGCGGCGCATCGGCACGGCCATCGTCCGCTGGCCGGGGCCCATCCTGGTGGCGACGGTCGCCGTGGCCCTCATCGGCCTCCTCGCCCTGCCGGCCTACAAGACCAGCTACGACGCCCGGCCCTACATCCCCGCCACCGCCCCGGCCAACGTCGGCTACGCGGCGGCCGAGCGGCACTTCTCCCAGGCGCGCCTCAACCCCGAGTTGCTGATGGTCGAAGCCGACCACGATCTGCGCAACCCCACCGACATGATCCTGCTGGAGCGCGTCGCCAAGGCCGTCTTCCACACCGACGGCATCGCGCAGGTGCAGTCGATCACCCGCCCACTGGGCACGCCACTGGACCACACCTCGATCCCGTTCCAGATCAGCGCGGGCAGTTCCGCGCAGATCCAGAACCTGCCGTTCCAGCAGGCCCGCGCCGCCGACCTGCTCAAGCAGGTGGCCACCATCGACGACGGCGTCAGGGTGCTGCGCGAGCAGTACGCCCTGCAGCAGCAGTCCGCGGCGGTGACCGACGAGCAAGCCAAGGCCTTTCAGCAGACCGTCGCCACGGCACAGGACCTCCGGGACAAGATCGCCAACTTCGACGACTTCTTCCGTCCCCTGCGCAGCTACTTCTATTGGGAGCCACACTGTTTCGACATCCCGGTGTGTGCGGCGCTGCGGTCGATCTTCGACGCCCTCGACGGCATCGACGCGCTGACCGATCAGCTGGGTGACGTCGCGGGCAGTATCGCCAAACTCGACGCGCTGCAACCAAAGCTGTTGGCGCTGTTCCCTCCTCAGCTGGCCAACCAGCAGACCAACCGCGACCTCACGATGACGAACTACGCCACCAACTCCGGCATCAACGACCAGTCCGCGGCGAACCTGAAGAATTCGACGGCGCTCGGTCAGGCCTACGACGCCTCCAAGACCGACGACTCCTTCTACCTGCCGCCCGAGGCCTTCACCAACCCCGAGTTCCTGCGCGGGCTGAAGTTGTTCCTGTCACCGGACGGCAAGGCCGCCCAGATGATCATCACCCATGACGGCGATCCCGCTACGCCAGAGGGTATTTCGCACATCGACGGCATCAGGCACGCGGCACAGGAAGCCGTCAAGGGCACCCCGCTGGCCGGGTCGAAGCTGTACCTGGCCGGAACCGCCGCCACGTACAAGGACATTCAGGACGGCGCGAAGTACGACCTGATGATCGCGGCGATCGCGGCCATGAGTCTGATCCTGCTCATCATGATGTTCATCACCCGCTCCCTGGTGGCCGCGTTCGTCATCGTCGGGACCGTCGCGCTGTCGTTGGGCGCCTCGTTCGGCCTCTCGGTGCTGATCTGGCAGGACTTGCTGGGCATCGACCTGTACTGGATCGTGTTGGCGCTGGCCATCATTCTGCTGTTGGCCGTGGGTTCGGACTACAACCTGCTGTTGATATCCCGGTTCAAGGAGGAGATCCACGCCGGGCTGAACACGGGCATCATCCGGGCCATGGCGGGTTCCGGCTCGGTCGTGACCGCCGCCGGTCTGGTGTTCGCCGCGACGATGGCGTCGTTCGTGTTCGCCGACCTCCGGATCCTCGGTCAGATCGGCACGACCATCGCGCTGGGGTTGCTCTTCGACACGTTGATCGTGCGCTCGTTCATGACGCCCTCGATCGCGGCTCTGCTCGGACGGTGGTTCTGGTGGCCGCAGGTGGTGCGTCCACGGCCCGCACGGTACTGGCCGCGCGACGAGCGCTCGGATCGTCAGCTGCCGCTGTGGGAGGACGGCGACCCCGCGGTGACCTCGGTCAGGCGCTGACGGATTCGCGGTCGGGATGCACGTCGGCCAGCTTGCGCTTCAACCGGGCGACCTTGCGCAACTGAACGGCGATGTTGATCGACGACAGCATGGGGATGCCACCGACGAACGTGCGGAACGACGGGTTGCCGCCGTAGACGTGCAGTTCGTACAGGCACCCCACGACGTAGAAGAACCCGCAGCAGAACAGGGTTGCCGGGATGGCCAGGGCCAGGGGCGAGCGGGCGTCGTCGACGAGTTCCCTGGCGTACACGAATTCGTCCTGCGTCATCGGTTCACCCTTGCGCAACTTGGCGAGGACGGCCTTGTGGGCGCCGACTTCCTCGCCGAGTGGAGCCGGCGTACGGCCGTCCAACCTGCGCAAATAGACGAAGACGCAGGCCGCGAAGGTCAGCCCGGCCAGACCGGCCAGAATCGTCAGAAGTCCCCACACACCGAGATCCATGCCGGCCCCTTCCTCGCTCGTCAACTAGGTAGTACCTCTAATGAGGTTACCTCAACCGCGTCCCGTGGAACTTTCGTCGTGGCGATCTTGGTCGGGTCGTGCCTAGGCTGAGGACATGCGGCGAGTACTGGCGGTTCTGGCGACGTCCCTGGTGCTCGCCGGCTGTGGCAGCGGCGCAGGCGGCGGCATCACGACCACCACCGAGCAGATGCCCACCACGACGACGCCGTCGCCGTCCTGACGACATTTCTTACGGCTCGCGTCATTTCGTTTGCGTCCCCTCCCTCCGGGCAACACGCCTCCGACGGTCATCAAGCGCATTCGGCGCACCGAAGGGAACACACGTGAAAACCAGCAACGTTCAAAAGATCGCCGGTGTAATGATCGGCACCGCGGCACTATTCGGGGTCTCGTCGGTGGCCCCCGCCGCGGCGATCAACAACATCAAGGGCTTCGGGGTGCAGGAGACACTCAAGGACTTCTACAACCTCGGAGACTTCAGCAGCGAGATCGGCTACACGGTGAAGAACCTCAAGCCCAGCCGTGACGCCGTCCCCTACCCACTCGCGGGACGACTCTACGAGGCCAACGTCACCACGACGGCGGTCGTGGGATCCGTTACGCCACAACCCAACAACTTCCTCGCGCGGAGCGCGAACGGCACCGACTACCGGATGCTGCCCGTGTCCACACTGAGTGGAGCACCCCTCGGTCCGGGCGGCACATCCAGCGGCAAGCTGTACTTCGACGTCGTCGGCGAGAACCCCGACAGCGTCATCTACAACAGCAACTTCGAGGATCTGCTCGGATGGGTGGGCCTGCAGCCCGTCGAGCCCGCCGAAGTCGTCCCAGGAACCGACGCCAGCGGCGGGACGTCCTCGGGCGGGACGTCATCCACCGAGGGTGGTGGCAGCACCGGAGTCCAGGGGTCGACCGGCCCCAACCAGGCCACGCCCCCGAGCATCAGCGACGGCGCGCAGAACGGCCCGTACGGACCCGCGGGCAGCACCCCGCCGGTGGGCAACAACTAAGCCCTTCAGGGGATCTCGAGGAGAGGCGGGGTGCGCCTGCCGTGCCCCGTCCTTTCTTCGAACGCCGCGGCGATGCCCATCAGCCGGGCTTCGCTACGCGCCCGAGTGACGACCTGCAATCCCACCGGTAGGCCGTCGGGGGTGAAGCCCGCCGGCACCGACATCGCGGGCACACCGAGGGCCGTGATGAGGTAGCACGACGCCATCCAGTCCAGGTAGTTCGTCATCGTAGTGCCGGCTACTTCGTTGGGCCACAGGAGGTTTGCGTCGAACGGCGGCAGTTGGGCCGCCGGCGACATCAGGACGTCGTAGTCGTCGAAGAAGCGGTCGGCGGCACGCCGAAGGCGCGTCATCTCCGCCAGCGCGCGGGTCACCTCGCGCCCGGTCAGCTTGCGACCCTGCTCGACGTTCCAGGCGATGTCGGCCTTCACCGCGTCGGGTTGGCGGTCGACCACATCGCCCCAGGCATGGTCGAATTCGGCGGCTCGCAGCGTCCGGAAGACGACGTCGGCGCCGTCGACATCGGGGCAGGCGTCCTCGACGTGGGCGCCATGGGCGCCGAAGACCGCCACCGCCTCGTCGAGCACATGGGAGACCTCGGACTCCACCGGGATCCGCCCGCCCAGCGTGGGCGCCCAGGCCACCCGAAGCCCGCGGAGGTCTGCGGGGACGACGTCGGCGAGTGAGCTCGGATCTTCGCCGAGCGCAAGGGGATCCGCGGGATGCGGCCCGGCGATCACCGACAGCATCAGTCCCACGTCTGCGACCGTGCGAGCCATCGGACCCATCACCGACAACGGGAAGTACGGCAACCCCGCGGCGGGGTCGGGCACCCGGCCCGGGGTGGGCCGCAGCCCGACGACGTTGCAGAACGACGCCGGGTTGCGCAGCGAGCCGCCCATGTCGCTGCCGTCGGCCAGCGGTTGGAATCCCAGAGCCAGCGCGACGGCCGCGCCGCCGCTGCTGCCGCCGGCGGAACGGGTGAGATCGTACGGGTTGCGCGTGGTCCCGAAGACGGGGTTGAAGGTGTGCGATCCGGCCGCGAACTCGGGCACGTTGGTCTTGCCAAGGATGACGACGCCGGCCGCGCGCAGGCGGGCGACGATCTCGTCGTCGGCGGTGGGCACGTTGTGCTCGAACAACGTCGAGCCGTAGGTGGTTCGCAGGTCGGCGGTGGCGTGGGTGTCCTTGATCGACATCGGCAGACCCGCCAACGGTCCGAGCGCGGATCCGGCGGCGCGGGCGGCGTCGACCTCGTCGGCCGCTCGAAACGCGGCGTCCGGGTCCATCGAGACCACGGCGTTCACCGTGGGGTTCAGCCGCTCCAGTCGTCGAAGGTGGGCGTCGAGGAGTTCGCGTGCGGAGAATTCTCGTGCCTGCAGCCCACGCAGCTGCTCGCGCGCGCTGCGCATCACGAGTGGATCGGTCTCGGTCACGGCTGCGGTGACACCGGCTCGCCCGCCACGACGGTCGAGGTGACGTTGGTGGTCAACAGCTCGATCTGCTCGCCGGTGAACGGATTGCGGTCCAGGACGACGAAGTCGGCGGCCTTGCCGGCTACCAGCTGTCCGGTCAGCTCGTCCCAGCGACAGGCGAAGGCCGCGTCCTTGGTGCCGTGGGCGAGCGCTTCGGCCAGGGGCAGCGCGTACTCCGGGATGTTGGGGCCGAGGCCGGGCACGAGCGCCGAGCATCGGGTGGTGGCCACGTACATGTTGGGCAGCGGCGCATGGGGCGCGGTGGGCGCGTCGGTGCCGAAGGCGAGCACCCCACCCGCCGAGGTGATCTCGGGCCACGGCATACCACGCTCGGCGCGCTCGTCACCGAGCATGGCCACCCAGTTCTCGGCGACCGCGGGATCGGCGTGCACCGGCTGCATGGATGCGACCACGCCAAGGCCGGCGAGGCGCCGAATGTTGTCCGGCGTCACGGATTCCAGGTGTTCGATGCGGTGGCGCCGCGCACGCGGGCCGTTGACGGCGTGCGCGTGCTCGATCGCCGACAGCGCGATGTCGGACGCCTCGTCGCCGATCGCGTGCATGGCGACCTGCAGACCGGCGGCGTCGGCCGCCGCCACGACGGGACCGAGCGCCTCCAGACTCCAGATCGGGCCGCAGTGGCTGCCGTCGGCATAGGGCGACTTCATCGCCGCGGTGCAGCTGTCGATGACGCCGTCGACCATCACCTTGATGCCCGTCACCCGCAACCACGGCCCGTTCAGGCGCTTGGCCAGCTCCGCGGCGTACCGAACCTGGGCGACGTTCTCGGCTTCGGTCGCACACAGGTCGACGAACCAGTGTGCGGCGACGCGGATCGGCAACGTGCCGTCGCCCCGATCGAGCTGGCGCTCAAGGGTTTCCAGTTCGGCCTGCCGCAGGGCCATGTCGACCGCGGCAGTCACCCCGGACGCCAGGTACCGAGAGAAGGCCGACCGAAGCGCACGATCGCGGTCGTCGTCGGTGACCGTCGAGGTCAAGAAGCTCGCCGCCAGCTGCAAGGACGCCGTCTCGTAGAGCATGCCGGTGGCGACGCCGGTCTCCAGATCGCGGGCGATGCGACCGCCGATGGGATCCGGTGTGTCGTCGTCGATTCCGAGTTCCCGCAGCGCTGCGGTGTTGACCCACATCGAATGCGAGTCAAAGGCGTCGAGGTATACCGGCCTGTCGGCTTCCATCTCGTCGATCATGTGACGGTCGGGGATGCGCCCGGGGATCGACGTCGCCAGCCAGTTGCGTCCCATGATCCGCGGGGCTTCGGGGTCGGCCGCGGCGGCAGCCGTGACCCGCGCGGCGATGTCGTCGAGGTTCTGGGTTCCCATGAGGTCGACGTGCCCCAGGGATTCGCCGAACGGCACCAGATGCGTGTGGGCGTCGATGAAGCCGGGCAGAACGAAGGCGCCACCCAGGTCGACTGCCTCGGCCCCGGTGGCGTGCCTGGCGGCCGACGCCTCGTCGCCCACGTAGAGCAGGCGCCCGTCGGCGACCACCATCGCCTCAGCCCAGGCGGGCTCGGCCGCGGTGAAGATGCGCGCGTTTCGGTACAGGATCATCGCGGGGCTCCTAGACGGGTCGTAATGCGTCACCGTACACACAAAGACAGCCGGAATGCCTCGTTTGATCGGCGAGAACGGCAGAAATCGTTCGTTTGGCCGCCGTCAACGACGAAAAGCGCTGCGCTCCTCCACGCGAATGCCACTGCGCTTGTACGCGGCGAGCACGGGTGAGGACCGGACGGATTCCACCGTCGACGTCCACGGCTGCTCGGTGACGAACCGCCGGAAGTCCTCCAGGGTCTCGACGGCGACGTCGACCACCAACTGGTGCTCCCCCATCGTCATCGCGGCGTAGCGCACGAAGGGACTTGCCACGAGGTCTGCGGCGACGTGCGGCACGGCCGCCGGGGTCGTCCGCACCCACAGGAAGGCCGAGACGTCGAGGCCGAGAAGCGTGGGTGCCACGACGGCGCGGACGTCGATTCGGGTGCCGATCAAGCCGCCGAGACGCCGACGGATGCTGGTCTCGGACTGGCCGACCGCGGCCGCGATGTCGGTCACGGCCGCGCGCCCGTCGGCCTCCAGAATGTCCTGAATCTGCTGATCGGCGTCACCAAGCTTCAGCATCGAGGCCGGCGGTTGTCGACCGAATGAGCCGTTGATCGCGGCGGTCTCGGCCGGCGAGAGTTGACCCGGCATCCAGGAGCTGAGGGTTCGGTAGTAGTCGAGGATGGGGCTGGCCGACACTGCGGTGACGCCGTCGACTGCGGGAAGCTCGTCGATGACCGCACGGGCCAGGGCGCCGCCGCTGGGCTGGTGCGCCTCCACCACGATGCGTGCCGGCGCACCAAGCACGTAGACGAAGATCGTGTCGGGCCGCGTGGCCAGTTCGCGGGCGACGGCGTCGACCCGCTGCGGCGTGGTGGTGATCTCCAGGATCGCGGTGGTGGTGGTCGTCGGCAACGCGACCACGCGGACGGCACCGGAATTCAGCAGCGCCATCCCGCGGCGCGTGACGGTACTGACGGAGACCTCGAGCACCTCGGCGATGCGCCGCCACGACGCCCGGCCGTCGACTTGCAGGGCTCCCACGATCCTGCGGTCGAGTTCGTCGAGGTGCACTGCGACAGTATGCCGACCCGCGCCTAGCGCACCCCGAGTTCGGTGTAGCGTCCGCCGGCGACCATGTCGCTGAGGGGTTGCAGCTCGGCCAGCGTGGCGTCGTCGAGTTCGACGTCGAGAGCGGCGACGTTCTGGTCGAGTCGCTCCGCATGGCGGGTGCCGGGAATCGGGACGACCGCGACGCCCAGCCGCTGCGCTTGGGCGTACACCCAGGCCAGCGCGACCTGGGCGGGCAGGACGCCGAGCCGCTCGCCGATGGCGCGGACGGTGTCGGCGATGACCTGGTTCCGTCGGCCCGCCTCCCCGGTGAATCGCGGGTTGCGGGCCCGGAAGTCGTCGGCGTCCAGCGTCGCGGCGTGCACCGACCCGGTGAGGAATCCCCGCCCCAGCGGCGCGTAGGGCACCAGGCCGATGCCCAGTTCGGCCATCACCGGCGTGACCTGCTCGACATCCCTTGTCCACAAGGAGTATTCGCTTTGCACCGCAGCGATCGGATGCACCGCGTGAGCTCGCCGCAGGAGCTCGGCGTCGACCTCGCTGAGACCCAGGTACCGAACCTTGCCGGCCTGGACCAACTCGGCCATCGCCCCCACGGTGTCCTCGATCTCGGCGTTCTGCGGCGGCCGGTGCAGGTAATAGAGGTCGACGTGGTCGACGCCCAACCGCAACAGCGAGGCCTCGCAGGACCGCTTGACGTACGGCGGGTCGCCACGGAGCACACGCTTGTCGTCGCCGCTGCTGCGGTCGATGCCGAACTTGGTCGCGATCTGCACGTCGTCACGCCGCCCGGCGATCCCGCGACCCAACAACACTTCGTTGTGACCCGCGCCGTACTGGTCGGCGGTGTCGAAGAGGGTGACACCCACGTCGACGGCGTGGCCGGTGGTGGCGATGCTGGTGTCCCAGTCCGAGGATCCGTAGTACTCGCTCATCCCCATGCAGCCCAGGCCTTGAGCCGACACGTCGAGGCCACCCAGACTCGTTCGCTTCATGGACGTCCCTTCGGTCCCCTCGAGCATCGGTCAGCAGCGGTGCGGACACAATGGGCGCCGCACTCCTAGGATCGGCCGGATCCGTCGACCGCGCACGTCACCGTTGGTCGAAGCCCTCCTCCAGCTGGCGCGCTGCCGCCGCACTCACGGCAATCGCCTCGTGGGCCGCGGGGCTGAGCCGTCGCTCGGCGAGGTGGGCGATGAGGATGCGGCGCTGCGGCGGGCGCGTCGCCAGCTTGATCGACCGCACGTCCGGCCGCGGGTTCAGCACCGCCAGACGCGGTGCGATCGCGACGCCGAGTTCTACTGCGACCATTGCCTGGACCTCTCCGTAATCGTGGGCGAACACACTGGTTCGCGGCGTGAAACCGCCCTGCTGGCACAGCTTTTCGAGCGTTTGGGCCACCGGATGGTCGTCGGCGCGCACCACCCACGCCTCGTCCCGCAGCTCGCCGATGCTGATCGAGTCGCGGTCGGCGAGGCGGTGGCGCTCGGACACCAGCAGCATCGTCGGATCGTTCATCAGGTGGTGACAGGTCAAGGTCGGGTCCTCGATCCTGTTCCACTCGTAGTCCCACAGCAGGGACAACTCGGTCTCCCGCCTGCGCAACGAGTCGACCAGTCGGGAGAACCGGCCGCTGAGCACCGTCAGGTCGACACCGGGATGCCGGGTCTTGAACTCCTTGACCACCAGCGGCAGCAGCGACGAGCCGGCCGTCGGGAAGGTGCCGATCGCCAGGACGCCAGCACGCAACCCGCGTATCTCGGCGAGTTCGGCGTCGGCAGCCTGCAATTCGACCAGGATCCGCTCGGTGTGGCGCACCACCGCGCGCCCCGCCTCGGTCAGCACCACGCCGCGCGCATGGCGCTCGAGCAACGGCTGTGCGGCTTCCTTCTCCAGCTTCGCAATCTGCTGCGATATCGCCGAGGTGGTGTAGCCGAGGGCGTCGGCCGCGGCGGTGATGGAGCCGTGGGTGGCGACCTCGCGGAGCGTGAACATGCGGTTGGTGTCCATGACGACCGTCCTACAAGGGTTAAGAAAAATTTAAGTGCACTGTATCAACTCGACATTGTCGTTAAGTCGGGTCGTTCCTACTGTGATCTACGTAATCATCAATGGAGCGTGTGACACCGAGCACGACGCCGTTCTCACCTGACGGCTCGAGGCCCGTCTGGATGCGCCACCGTCTCGGGAACTGAGAGCACACCATGACCTCTGTCGAAGTACTACCCCTGATAGCCCTGGTGGCGATGTTCGTCATCGCCACCTTCTTTCCGATCAACATCGGAATCCTCGGCTTCATCGGCGCATTCGGCGTCGGCGCCTTCATGCTCGGGTACGACGACAAGGAAATCCTCGCCGCGTTCCCCAGCTCGATCGTGCTGACGATCATCGGCGTCACCTACTTCTTCGGCATGGCCAAGAAGAACGGCACGATCGACCTGATGGTCAACGCCTGCATCCGGGCGGTCCGCGGGCGCGTGACCGTCGTGCCGTGGGTGTTCTTCTTCTGCGCATCAGTGCTGACCGCGCTGGGCACCTTCAGTCCCGCCGCGGTCGCCCTCATCTCCCCGGCCGCCATGTCGTTCGCCGCACGGACCAAGATGAGTCCGCTGGTCATGGGCATCATGACGATCAACGGCGCGCACGCCGGAGCGTTCTCCCCCATCTCGGTGTCCGGCGTGCTGGTCTGCGACATCGTCGAGAAGAGCGGCCTGAGCATCAACCCCTGGACCCTGTTCTTCGCCAGCTACGGCGTCAACCTGCTGCTGTCGGTGCTCACCGTCGTCGGCTACGCGACCCTGGCCCGCACCCGCAACCTCGAATTCAGCGCCACCGGTTCGGCCATCGCCGAGGAACCCACAGGGACCGGTGGCGGCGCGGGTTCCCGCGACCACGCACCCACCGGCGGCGGCAGTGGCGCAGGCGGCACCGGACTGCTGACCCGGCCCGTGCAGACCGACGTCCTCCTCGACGCCGCGCCCACCCCGGTGACCCGCGTCCAGAAGCTGACCTTGGCCCTCATCGGGATCGTGCTGGTGCTGGTGCTGGTGTTCCACCTGCCGATCAGCTTCATCGCGATCGCGGCCGGTGCGGTCCTGGCCTTCACCGACCTGTCCAAGCAGAACGAGGCCATCGCCGGCATCAGCTGGTCGACGGTCCTCCTCGTCGCCGGCATGATCACCTACATCTCGGTGCTGCAGGAAGTCGGCACCATCGACCACCTCGCCACGATGGCCATCACGATCGGCGCCCCGCTGCTGGTCGCCGTGGTCCTCTGCTACGTCATCGGCGTCACCTCGGCGTTCGCCTCCTCCACCGCGCTGATGGCCGCGGTGATCCCGATGGCGCTGCCCCTGCTGCACACCGGCGCGCTGCCGATCGTGGGAGTGGTTGCCGCACTTGCCATCTCGGCCACGGTGGTCGACGTCTCGCCCTTCTCGACCAACGGCGCACTGGTGCTGGCCAACGCCCAGGGCATCGCCCGGCCGCGGTTCTACCGGCAGCTGCTGCTGAACTCCGGCGTCGTCGTCGCGGTTGCGCCCGCCCTGTGCTGGCTGGTCCTGGTGGTCGTCCCCACCCTGCTCTGACAGCCGCAAAGGCTTAAGCAGCGCTTAACACCAGTCGCCCAATCTGCGATTGTCCTTCATCCCCTTCATGGCCACAGTGGAAGCACGCCACCATCCGCCGTGCAGAAAGGTCAGGCCTGACATGCTCACACTTCGCGCTACGTGGATGCGGGGCGGTACCAGCAAGTGCTGGCTGTTCAACGCCGTCGACGTCGACCCGCTCGTCGCCGAGGCAGGCGGGCTGGACCCGCTGCTCATCTCGGCGTTCGGCTCCGGAGATCCCCGCCAACTCGACGGGGTCGGCGGCGGCAGCTCGACCACCTCCAAGGCCGCGATCGTGCGGCGCGCCGCGGCACCCGGCGTCGACGTCGACTACCTGTTCGCCCAGGTCGCAATCGGTGACCGCCGCGTCGAGTGGGGCTCCAACTGCGGCAACTGCGCCACCGCGATCGGCCTCTACGCCTTGCAGACGGGCCTCGTCGCCGTCGACGACGCCGTCACCACGGTGCGGATGCGCAATCAAAACACCGGCGCCGTCCTCACCGCCGAGATCGCCACCCCCGGCGGCGCCATTCCCACCGAGGGCAACGCTCCCGTGCCGGGCACCACGGCCCTCGGGGTGCCCGTGGGCCTCACCTTCACCGGGCTGTCCAGCGGCGCCCTCCTGCCGACGGGCAACCCCGTCGACCGAGTCTGCGTCGCGGGTCGGTCCTACGCCGCCACGATGGTGACGGCCGGCGCCCCCGCCGCACTGTTCGACGCCGCCGATCTGGGCCTGACCGGAGCCGAGGACAACTCCGTCATCGCCGAGCAGGTCCCGCTCCTGGTGACCCTGCGGCAAGAGGCCTCGCTGCGGATGGGCTTGTCCAAGCCCGGCGACCCCATCAGCCATGCCATCCCCAAGGTCGGCATCGTCGGTGCGCCGCGCGACTACCGCACCACTGCCGGGGAGACCGTGCGCGCCGACGACTACGACGTGTCCGTGCGGATGCTGTCCATGCTTGCGCCCCATCCGGCCATCGGGCTGACCTCGGCAGTCGCCGTGGCAGCGGCATCGACGATCGCCGAGGGGACGGTCGCCCGCGCTCTGCACGGTGCGGCGCCGGCGCTGCTGCGACTCGGGACACCGGCCGGGGTGCTCCACGTCGACCTGAACCGCGGACCCGACGGCACGCTCGAATCGGCGACCCTGCACCGGGCTGCCCGACGGATCGCCATCGCCGAATTGTTCGTCGCCACGACGGCCATGGCCGCCGCGCGTTCCTGACGCCTCTACGGTGGGGGCGCCCTTGACGGCTCAAGGGGGTCAGAGCCGGTCAAGGACTTGAGCGGGTGGGCGGGGGGACGCCGCCCAGCGCTCCGAGGCGAATATATCGTTTTCCGTCATACCCATCCACTAAACGAACATTGCCGGGTCCCATGGCGACCGAGGGCGCTCGTCTGATCAAACGCTCTGTTCGTCAGACCCTTTGGGCGTGGTGCGTGCCCTCCCCACGATTGCGACGCCCTGTTCACGGGAATTCGAGGGCATCGGACCGGTCAGTCGACGGGTACCCGAATGCATGTCCTGCCCACTGTGCGACATGCCCACAGGAAGGAACCCCCAATGAGCACCAAGGAATACCGCGACCTGGAGATCGACCACACCGCCTTGGACGAGCCGCGCGGCGCATGGCAGGCCGCGGAGGACCTTGCCACACACGCGGAGCATCAGCTCTCCCTCGTGCTCGAGCGGCTCGAGGAGAATGCCGAACGGCGTAAGGCCGACGAGGCCGCGCTCCAAGCGGCGATCGACCAGCAGGCCGAACTCAAGCGTGCGCTGAAGGCGGCAGCCGGCGAACGGGACACATTGCGCAAGGCGCGGAGCAAGGCTCAGCGAGAGGCGGCAGAGGCCCGCAAGCGGGCTGAGGCCGCTGAGGCGAGGTACGACGAGGCGCTGCTGACCGAGGTGCTGGCCGCGCAGAAGAGCAAGGATCTCAGTGCCGCCGACGGCGGTTCGGCACAGGCCGGCGACGACGATGCCGACGACCTCGCCACGCCGCGTGAGCCGTCCACCGCCCAGACCACCGCCGCAGCCGTGACGGCCCGCAACGCGGGCGTCTGACCAAACGCCGTCAGGCCCCCTCGACGAGGGGGCCTGACGATGGTGTGGCAGGTACAGGATTCGAACCTGTGTAGGCGTTAGCCGACGGATTTACAGTCCGCTCCCATTGGCCGCTCGGGCAACCTGCCGGGATTCGCGCCAGCCCGGGGAGCCCCCGGTTTGGTGCGACTAGCACGGTACTACGAGGATGGTCCCAACACGAAAACGCACCAACACAGGAGGGAGCGAGTCCATGGCGGATTCCAGCTTCGACGTCGTCAGCAAGGCCGACCGCCAGGAGGTCGACAACGCGCTCAACCAAGCAGCCAAGGAACTGTCCACCCGGTTCGACTTCCGCGGCACCGACACGACCATCGAATGGCAGGGCGAAGAAGGCATCATTCTGGTGTCGTCGACCGAGGAGCGCGTCAAGGCCGCCGTCGACGTCTTCAAGGAGAAGCTCATCCGGCGCGACATCTCGATGAAGGCCTTCGACGCCGGCGAGGCGCAGCCGTCGGGCAAGACCTACAAGATCATCGGCAGCATCAAGCAGGGCATCGACAGCGAGAACGCCAAGAAGATCAGCAAGCTGATTCGCGACGAGGGCCCCAAGGGCGTGAAGGCGCAGATCCAGGGTGACGAGATCCGCGTCAGCTCCAAGAAGCGCGACGACCTGCAGGCCGTGCAGTCGCTGCTGCGTAACGCCGACCTCGAGGTCGCGCTGCAGTTCGTGAACTACCGCTAGTCGGCGAACGTGACGCCACGGTGAGGATGTGGCGGAATCATCGCAGTGGCGTCACGTTCGGCAACCCCCTAGGCCCCGACATGCACCGAGCCCGGAGACGCGGTGCGTCTCCGGGCTCGATGAACGTTGCGGCGTGGTTGCTACTGGGATTCGGGATCCGATCCACCATTCTGGATGGCGCGGATGAACTGGCCCGGTGCAGCGGCGAGGCCGCCGGCAATCTGGGCAGGCGCGGTGGCGATCTGGGCGCCGCCTTGCGCGAACTGGCCCGGCAGACCGGCCAGCGCTTCGCCGAACTGTCCCGGCGCCGCCGTCAGTCCACAAGGCTCCGACGTCTTGTTGTCGCCGCCCGGAGGGCACCCCGTGCCGTTCAGGTTCGTGATGCTGAGCAGACCGCAGGTGCTCAGATTGCCGGACGGGTTACCGCCGTCCGGCTGCGCGCAGTTCTGACCCGTGATCTGACCCGGCGTATCGCGGATGGCACCGACGAACTGGCCGGGCGCCTGCGACACGTTGTCGGCGATAGTGCACGGGATCGAGGTGAAACCCGGGGCACAGTCTGCCGAGGCGGGCGCCGCCACACCGGCGAACAGGCCGGCGAAGAGGCCGGCGGCGGCGATGGCCACCGCCGCGAAGAACTTAGTGATCACGTTTTCCCCTAGGTATGAGCGGCGAGCGCTGTTGCAGTGGCCATAGCATAGCGCCCTGAGAGCGTTCGTAGCGCGCCAAAATTCAGGTCATGTTTCGGCGACTCTGGCAACCGAAATTGGCACCCGAGTGACCGATCTTGACCGTGAAAGAAAACCCTTGCCTCGCCAAAGCATTCACCCGCCGAGGCTCGCGGTCCTACCCTGATCGCCATGGCACCTGCGCAGCGCAAACCGAACGTCGTCGTCCTCGGAGGAGGCTCCTGGGGCACCACGGTGGCCTCCATTTGCGCCCGCCGCGGGCCGACCCTGCAGTGGGTTCGCTCTCAGCAAACCGCCGACGACATCAACCACAACCACCGCAACACCCGCTACCTCGGCGACGAGGTCGAACTGGCGGAGGACCTGCGCGCCACCACCGACTTCGCCGAGGCCGCCAACCGCGCCGACGTCCTGGTGATGGGCGTGCCCTCGCACGGCTTCCGGGGCGTGCTGGAGGAGCTGGCCAAGGAGCTGCGGCCCTGGGTGCCGGTCGTCTCGTTGGTCAAGGGCCTCGAGCAGGGCACCAACATGCGGATGAGCGAGATCGTCGACGAGGTGTTGCCCGGGCACCCGGCCGGCATCCTGGCCGGACCCAACATCGCCCGCGAAGTGGCCGAGGGGTACGCCGCCGCCGCGGT
This sequence comes from Mycobacterium yunnanensis, assembly GCF_025823185.1. Lineage (GTDB taxonomy): Bacteria > Actinomycetota > Actinomycetes > Mycobacteriales > Mycobacteriaceae > Mycobacterium > Mycobacterium yunnanensis. The sequence continues at coordinate 467,878 of NZ_JACKVK010000008.1, read as the reverse complement.
GCTCGCCATGCCCGATCAACACCTGGCCGCCAACCTCGGCGACCTGTTTCGCACCCAGCGGTTCCGCACCTACACCACCGACGACGTCGTCGGCGTCGAGATGGCGGGCGCGCTGAAGAACGTCTACGCCATCGCCGTCGGCATGGGCTACTCGTTGGGCATCGGCGAGAACACCCGCGCCATGGTGATGGCGCGGGCGGTGCGGGAGATGTCCAAGCTCGGCGAGGCCATGGGTGGTCATCGCGACACGTTCGCCGGCCTGGCCGGGATGGGCGATCTGATCGTCACCTGCACCAGCCAGCGCAGCCGCAACCGCCACGTCGGCGAACAGCTGGGCTCGGGCAAGACGATCGAGGAGATCATCGCGTCGATGAACCAAGTCGCCGAGGGCGTCAAGGCGGCCAGCGTCGTCATGGAGTTCGCCGACAAGCACGGGCTCAACATGCCGATCGCCCGCGAGGTCGACCGCGTGATCAACCACGGGTCGACGGTCGAGGACGCCTACCGCGGCCTCGCGGCCGAGAAGCCGGGCCACGAGGTGCACGGATCGGGTTTCTAGCGGCCCCTCAGTTGAAGTACGGGTTCGCCGGCTGAGGCCGGTCGATGAGCGGATTGTTCGGGTCGACGGCGAAACTGCCCGCCGGGCTGATGACGAAGCCCCCGCCGTCGTAGTTGTTGGTGCACGTCGTCGTCGTGCCGTCGGTGCCGCACGTGACGTTGCGGAAGCTGATCTTCGACCCCGCGGGCAGCCGCTGCGGAAGCTTCTCGAAGACGTAGAGCGGACGGTCGGAGCTGCTGAACCCGGCCGGGCCGACCTGCTGAGCGGTCACCAGGTTGGCGCCGTTGGGGGCACCCGGGATGGGCCCGTTGCAGCCGTAGTTGCCGGAGTTGCGGTTGATGATGCAGGCGATGTCACCCGGCACCGCGAACCCGTAGAGCGACCCGTCGCCAAGGAGGAACTCCGAGGGCTTGACCGGGGCAAAGCCCATCACGTTCGGGGCTGGCGGCGACGGCGGAGGCGACGGCTCGGGGTCGGCGGCCGCCACACCGGGCGCGCCGAACACGACCGCACCCGCGGCCACCAGGCCGATCAGCATTCTGCGTCGCACGCGCCCAGCGTAGAGCAGGCGGTCCTCGGGCGTGGGGTCTACCAGCGGCTCGGTCGTCACACCGGGGTCATCGGCCGACGCCGACGAAACGTTAACCCGGGCGTCAGTACTGTCCGGGCCCGCGGCCGGCCATCTGCTCCAACCGCGCGATGCGCTCCGCCATCGGCGGGTGGGTGGAGAACAGCTTGCCGATCTTCTCCCCGGCGCGGAAGGGGTTGGCGATCATGAGGTGCGCCTGGTCGGCCAGCTGCGTCTCCGGAGGCAGCGGCGCCAATTCGACGCCCCGGCTGATCTTGCGCAACGCGCTGGCCAACGCCAGCGGATCACCCGTGAGCTCCGCACCAGACTGGTCGGCTTGAAACTCCCGCGAGCGCGACACCGCCAGCTTGATGACGGTGGCCGCGATGGGTCCGAGCAGTGAAACCAGCAGAATCGCAAAGGGATTGGTGCCCCCCTCACGGTTGCCACCGAACATGCTCGCGAAGAACGCCAGGTTGGCCAACGCGGTGATCACCGACGCCATCGCCCCGGCCACGCACGAGATCAGGATGTCGCGGTTGTAGACGTGGGACAGCTCGTGGCCGAGCACGGCCCGCAATTCGCGTTCGTCGAGGATGTCCAAGATGCCTGTGGTGCAGCAGACCGCGGCGTTGCGCGGATTGCGACCCGTGGCGAAGGCGTTCGGCGCCGCGGTGTCACTGATGAAGAGTCGCGGCATCGGCTGGTGCGCCGTGGTCGCCAGCTCACGGACGATGCGATACATCGCCGGCGCCTGGACTTCGTTGACCGGCTGGGCGTGCATCGCGCGCAGCGCCAACTTGTCGCTATTGAAGTAGACGTAGACGTTCATGCCGACCGCGAACAACACGGCCAGGAACATGATCGATCTGCCGAACAACGCGCCCACGAAGACGATCAGGCCGGAGAAGACGACCAGCAGCAGAAACGTCTTGGCCCGGTTCGCGTGGGGATGCCAGGTCATCGGCCCTCCTCCTCAAACCACCGACTCACACCTTGGAAGTCGTCCGCGGGATCAACGCACGAGGACTGCCTCTGGTTCCAGTCAGCCGTGTCGGTTGACGGTGTAGTCGACCAGGTTGGCCAGGGCGAGCCGGCCGGGCACGTCAGGCAGCTCGGCCAGCTCGGCGCGGGCCTGGGCGGCGTAGTCGGCGACGGTCTCCTTGGCGCGCACGATGCCCCGTGACGAACGCAGCAGCGCGAGCGCTTCGGCGACGTCGGCGTCGTCTTCGACCGGGCCCGTGAGCAGCTCGCGCAGCCGGTCGGCATCCGGACCGGTCTCCCGCAGCGCGTAGAGCACCGGCAGGGTGTGCACGCCTTCGCGAAGATCGGTGCCGGGCACCTTGCCCGACTCGTCGGGATCGCTGTCGATGTCGATGATGTCGTCGGAGATCTGGAAGGCCGTTCCGACGATTCCGCCGAGCCTGCCGAGCCGGGCGATCTGCTCGTCGTCGGCGCCGGAGAACGTCGCGCCGAAGGTGCCAGACGCCGCGATCAGACACGCCGTCTTCTCGTAGACGACCTTGAGGTAGTGCTCCACCGAGTCCGCACCCTCGACGACGCCGCGGGTCTCGCGCATCTGACCGGTGACCAGCTGGGCGAAGGTATCGGCGATGAGCAGGACGGCGTCTGGACCCAACCGGGCGACGAGTCGTGACGCGGTCGCGAAGAGGTAGTCGCCTGCCAGGATCGCGATGTTGTTGCCCCACCGGGCGTTGGCGCTGTCGGCGCCGCGGCGCACCTGCGCCTCGTCCATCACGTCGTCGTGGTAGAGCGTCGCCAGGTGCACGGCCTCGATGACGGCGCCGGCCACGGTGACTTCCCACGCGTCCGGGTTGGGGCCCAGTTGCGCCGAGAGCACGGTGAACAGCGGCCGGAACCGCTTGCCGCCGGCCTCGAACAGGTGCTGGACGGCCTCGGCCATCAACTCGTCGGCCTTGCCCAGCTCGGTGGCCATGAGTTCCTCGATGCGCGCCACACCGTCGCGAACACTCGCGGCGAAGATGGCGTCTCCGAACTCCACGCCGGCGACCACGGTCGCTGGTGTCTTCATTGCTACAACATACTGGGAGGTGTGGACCATGTGACGGAGGGCAGGAGCGTAGCGACCCGGGATGGTCACAAAGCTGACGTGGTGGTGATCGGGGCCGGACCAGCCGGTTCCGCGGCCGCGGCGTGGGCGGTCCGCAACGGTCGGGACGTGCTGGTGGTCGACGGCCAACGCTTCCCTCGGGACAAGGCCTGCGGTGACGGCCTCACCCCACGGGCGATCACCGAACTCGAATCACTGGGCCTCGGTGCGTGGCTGGACGGCCGGGTGCGCCACCGCGGGCTGCGGATGTCGGGCTTCGGCGCCGACGTGGAGATCGAGTGGCCGGGGCCCTCGTTCCCGTCCACCGGTAGTGCGGTGCCCCGGACCGAACTCGACGAACGGATCCGGCAAGTCGCCGTCGACGAGGGGGCGCGGATGCTTCTCGGCGTCAAAGCGGTTGGCGTCGACCATGATTCGAGTGGCCGGGCGACGTCGGTGACGTTGGACGACGGCACCTCGGTCGGCTGTCGAGAGCTGATCGTCGCCGACGGAGCACGCTCGACGCTGGGTCGAGTCCTCGGCCGGGAGTGGCACAAGGAGACCGTCTACGGCGTCGCGATCCGGGGCTACGTCGCCAGCCCGCGAACCAACGAACCCTGGATCACCTCGCACCTCGAATTGCGTTCCCCCGCCGGTGAGGTGCTCCCCGGGTACGGCTGGATCTTCCCCCTCGGAAACGGGGAGGTGAACATCGGCGTCGGCGCCCTCGCCTCGGCGAAGCGGCCCGCCGATGCCGCCCTGCGTCCGCTCCTGTCGCACTACACCGATCTCCGCCGGGAGGAGTGGGGCTTCACCGGCGAACCACGAGCCGCGCTGTCGGCGCTGTTGCCCATGGGCGGCGCGGTATCCGGTGTGGCGGGACCCAACTGGATGCTGATCGGCGACGCCGCCGCCTGCGTCAACCCGCTCAACGGCGAGGGCATCGACTACGGGCTCGAGACCGGGCGCCTCGCGGCCGAACTCCTCGGCACCGGCGACCTGAGCCACGCCTGGCCCGCGGAGCTGTACCGGCACTACGCCCGCGGCTTCTCGGTGGCGCGACGGCTCGCGCTGTTGCTGACCATTCCCCGGTTCCTGCCGACCGTCGGCCCGTTGGCGATGCGGTCGACCCATCTCATGGAGGTCGCCGTGCGGGTGATGGGCAATTTGGTGACCGACGAGGACGACGACTGGATCGCCAGGGCGTGGCGCACCGCCGGTGCCGGATCGCGCCGTTTCGACGGGCGACAGCCGTTCAGCTGAGCAGATAGCGAGGTGTTTGCCAAAACTGCCGCCTCGGGTGTGGAACACTGACGGCGGGGAAATCGACGACGACGTAAGCGGAATCGGTTTGCCCTTTGCCTGTTCTGGTTACAGGCGTTCAGGGGCGAGAACGGTCGGCGGCGGGGGTTGTCATTGGTGCGTTCACGGCTGGGCCGGCCCGAGTGGCGCGCGATCACCACGTTCTTGGACAGCGCCGCGACGCATCCGTCGGTCCTCGTCATCGGCGGTGAGGCGGGCATCGGCAAGACCACGCTGTGGCTCAGCGCCGTCGAGCAGGCGCGCGACAGCGGTTTTCACGTCCTGTCCTCACGCGGCGGCCAAGCCGAAGCAGGCCTGACCTACGCGGTCCTCGCCGACCTCCTCGAATCGGTGGGTTCCGACGTGCTGGACACGCTGCCCCACCTTCAGCGCGTCGCGGTCGACCGCGTGTTGCTGGCCGACGACGGTACCGGCCCCACCACCGATGAGCGGGTCGTGGCGTCGGCGTTCCTCACGCTGCTGGACCGACTCGCCGTCGACGCACCCGTGCTCGTGGCGCTCGACGACGTGCAGTGGCTGGACTCCTCGAGTCAGTCCGTCGTCGCATTCGCGACCCGGCGGCTGCGTGGCCGCATCGGCGTCCTGGCCACCGAACGCACCGAAGCGGACCGACGCCACGGCACCGAATGGCTCAAGCTCAGCCGAATCGACGGCGTCGAGCGAATCTCGTTGGGGCCCTTGGGCCGCGAGGACCTGCGGCGGGTTATCGCCAGCAAGCTCGGCCGCTCGTTCTCGCGGCCGACGATCATGCGCATCGGCGAACTCTCCGGCGGCAATCCCTTCTACGCACTGGAGCTGGCCCGTGCGTTCGACGGGCAGTCGAATATCGTCGACGCCGCTTTACCGGGATCGTTGGCCGATTTGGTGCGTTCGCGACTCGACCAGTTCAGCCAGGACACACAGAGCGTCCTGCTGGCTGCGGCGAGCCTTGGCGCGACGACGGTCGACCTGCTGGGCACCGTGATCGGGGAGGCTCCCGAGCGCGTGGTCGAGTTGCTCGAGGCCCCAGAGACCGGCGGCATCGTGCACATCGCAGGAAATCGCATACGTTTTACGCACCCTCTACTGGCGCGCGGGGTCTACAGCCTGGCAGGACCCGTCCGCCGTAGGGAGATGCACCGTCTATTGGCCGGCGCCCTCGACCAACCGGAATTGCGAGCTCGGCACATGGCGCTCGCGTCGTCGAGCACTGACCCGCTGACCTTGCTTGCCCTCGATACGGCCGCCGACGCCGCCCGAGAACGCGGCGCCCCCGCCGTGGCGGCAGAGCTTACCGAGCTTGCGCTGGCCCTCGGCGGGGACACACCCGCACGCCGCGTCCGCGCCGCCGAGCACCACTTCCGGGGCGGGGAGTCCCTACGCTCCAAAGAGTTGCTCACGTCCACGATGGGCTCCATACCACCTGGTCCGCTGCGCGCTCGGGCCCTGAATCTCCTTGCCGCGGTTCGTATCTACGACGACAGCCTGCCCGAAGCCATCGATCTGCTCGAGCAGGCGATTTCCGAGGGTGAGGGCGACCAATGGCTGATCATTCGCAGTTTGATGCTGTCGTCCTTCACCCACTTCTACACCGGGAAACTCGACGAGTCGCTCCGTTGCGCGATCGACGCGCTAGATCGCGCACACGATCTGGCGATGCCGGATCAGGTAAGCCAAGCACTGGCCATGTCGGTTCTGGTGAAGTGCATGCGGGGGGACGGCATCGACGAGACGGCCATGAGCCGCGCCCTCGAACTGGAGGATCGGGAAGCCGACATTCCCCTTCAATTTCGGGCCTGCGCGGTCCGGTCGATTACTCACGCGTGGACCGGCGAGCTCGACGCCGCTCGACGCGAAGCCATCGGCGTATATCGACTCTGCCTCGAGCGCGGCGCCGAGAGCGACGTGATGGCGGTGGCATCGCACATGGCGATGGCAGACGTCTGGCGGGGCGACTTCACCGGCGCCATGACCATTGCAGACGAAGCCGTTGAGCGCGCCGAACACATTGGCACGCAACATGTTCGCGGTGTGGCTCTGTCGATTCGGGCGATGGCGTTGGCGCACATGGGTCGTGTGGACGAGGCACGGAGCGACGCAAGCGCCGCGTACGAGATCGCAATCGAGTGCAACACCGTCCAGCTCGCCGCGCGAGCCATGACCGTCCTCGGCTTCCTCGAGGTCTCCGTGGGGAACTACGAAGGCGCGCTGACCGAGATGCAACCGCTGATCAAACTGTTCGATCTGCTTCCTGGCAGCGAAATTCGGACACTCGAGCACGTTCCAGACGTCGTCGAAGCCATGGTCAACACGGGTCGGATGGACGAGTGCGAGCCGATGATCGCTCGCTTGGAGTCCGACGGCACCCGCCTCGACCGGCCCTGGCTGTTGTTGACAGGGGCTAGGTGTCGCGCAATGTGGTGCGCTGCGCGGGGTGACCTCGAAGGAGCATTGGCCGCCGCGGACACCGCCATGGCTGAGAGCCGTCGGCTGCCGATGCCAATGGAACGGGCCCGCACGTTGCTTCTCCTGGGACGGCTGCACCGCCGTCAACGGTCGAAGCAGGCCGCCGCCAAGGCCTTCGCCGAGGCGGCGAGGGAATTCGAGCGGATCGGTGCGAGGCTGTGGGCCGAGACCGCCCGGGGCGAAGTGGGCCGCACCCAGGCCGCGGTCGCCGCCAAGGTCACGCTCACCGCGACCGAGCGGAAGATCGCCGAGCTGGCGACGTCGGGGATGACCAACCGGGACATCGCCGGGACGCTGTTCGTCAGCCTCAAGACCGTCGAGGCCAACCTGACCCAGACCTATCGCAAGCTGGGCATCAAGTCACGCGCCCAGCTCGCGGCCAAGCTGGCCGCCGGTGAGCTGTAGGGCTACGGCTTCACGGCGGCGTGCAGGGCCACGATGCCGCCGGTGAGGTTGCGCCACCGCACGGCCGACCACCCGGCGTCGGCGATCCTGCGGGCGAAGGCCGCCTGATCGGGCCACGCGCGGATCGACTCGGCCAGGTAGACGTAGGCGTCGGGATTGCTCGACACCGCACGGGCCGCCGACGGCAACGCGCGCATCAGATACTCCTTATAGACCGTGCCGAACAGGGGGTTGGTCGGCGTGGAGAACTCGCACACCACCAACCTGCCCCCGGGGCGGGTCACCCGCGCCATCTCGCGCAGCCCCGCGACGTGGTCGACGACGTTGCGGATGCCGAAGCTGATGGTCACCGCGTCGAAGGACTCGTCGGCGAACGGCAGCTTCGTCGCGTCGCCGGCCACCTTGGGCACCGGCCGGGCCGCGCCCGCGGCCAGCATGCCGACGGAGAAGTCCGCCGCCACGCACCAGGCCCCAGACTCGGCCAGTTCCACCGTGGACACGGCCGTGCCCGCCGCCAGGTCGAGAACCGCGTCACCGGGGCCGATCTGCAGAGCCGCCCTCGTCGCCCGGCGCCAATACCGGTCCTGGCCCAGCGACAACACCGTGTTGGTGATGTCGTACCGGCGGGCGACGCCGTCGAACATCGACGCCACTTCGCGGGGGTTCTTCTCCAACGTCGCACGGCTCACGCCACCGACGCTACCTGGGAATGCGCACGTCTCGGGAATGGGTAACCGGGTGAGGCGTTGGTAGCAGTCAGGACCCCTCGCGAGCAGACGTAAACGGCCCTCGATCGCACCCTTTCAGGGCCTTTTACGTCTGCTCGCGGAGAAGAGTGAGGAGAAGGCATGGCCGAGAAGGTGTGGTTCATCACCGGCACGTCGCGAGGCTTCGGCCGAGAGTGGACGGCCGCTGCCCTGGAGCGGGGCGACAAGGTCGCCGCCACCGCGCGCGACACGGCGACGCTCGACGACCTGGCCGAGAAGTACGGTGACGCGCTGCTGCCGATCGCGCTCGACGTGACCGACCGCGCGGCCGACTTCGCCGCGGTCAAGCAGGCCCACGACCATTTCGGGCGCCTCGACGTCGTCGTCAACAACGCGGGATACGGGCAATTCGGCTTCGTGGAGGAGCTCACCGAGCAGGAAGCCCGCGATCAGATGGAGACCAACGTCTTCGGCGCGCTGTGGATCACCCAGGCGGCGCTGCCGTTCCTGCGGGCCCAGCGCAGCGGCCACATCATCCAGGTGTCCTCGATCGGCGGCATCACCGCGTTCCAGAACGTGGGGATGTATCACGCCTCGAAGTGGGCGCTGGAAGGGTTCAGCCAGGCCTTGGCGCAGGAGGTCGAGTCGTTCGGCATCCACGTGACGCTCGTCGAGCCGGGCGGGTTCTCGACCGACTGGGGCGGGTCGTCGGCCAAGCGGTCCGAGGAGTTGCCCGATTACGCCGAGGTTCACGCCGCGGCGCAGAAGGCCCGCGAACAGCGGACCTCGGCCTCGGGTGACCCGAAGGCCTCGGCGGCGGCGATCCTCAAGGTCGTCGACGCGGACGAGCCCCCGCTGCGAGTGTTCTTCGGCAGCTTGCCCATTCAGCTCGCCAAGGCCGACTACGAGAAGCGCATCAAGACCTGGGAGGAATGGCAGCCGATCGCCGAACTCGCGCAGGGCTGAGCCGGGCCGCCCTACGCCGCACCCGTCGGCTCGGGCGGCATCCGCTCGCGCAGGCTGTCGTAGATGGGCGGTGAGCCGAGGAGTTCGGCCGCCAGCACCGCGGCCGCGGTCGCGGCCAGCATCGGCACCAAGACCGCCGTCGTGGCGGTCATCTCGACGACCAGGACGACGCCCGTCACCGGCGCCCGGACCGTGGCTCCGAAGAACGCCGCCATCCCGACGATCGCCATCGGCACGGCCAGTGGTCTCTGATCACCTGGCAGCAGGGGGTCGACGCAGCCGACGAACAGCACGCCCCACAGGGTGCCGAGCGCCAGCAGCGGGGCGAACAGTCCGCCCGGCACGGCCGCCGCATAGGACAGCGGACCGGCCAGGAACCGCAGCACGAGGAAGCCGACGACGACGGCGAGTTCGAGGCTCCGGCCGCCAAGGATCGACTGGGTCAGCGTGTCGCCGCCGCCCGTGGCCAAGGGGTGCACGAACATGACGAGCCCGATCACCGCGCCGATGGCGGCGGCCTTGGCCAGGGTGGGAATGCGGGGCCGGTAGTCGACGAACGCCAACACCAGGCGGTTGTAGAACACCCCGAGACATCCCGTCGCCAGGCCGAAGACGACGAACAGCGGCAACCATTGCAGCCCAGGTGAATTCAGCTGCGGCACGGCGAAGTCGGGGTGATCGCCGACGACGAGCCGGGCGCACCCCACCCCCGTGGCCGCGGCGAACGCCGTCGCGAGCACGGTCGGCAGCCGGAACGACTTGGTGACCTCCTCGAGGGTGAACAGGACGCCACCGATCGGGGCGTTGAACGCCACCGCGAGGCCCGCGCCGCCGACGGCGGTCTGCAGCATGCGGACTGTCTGCCCACCGAGGTGGGCGCACCGCGCGGCAGCCGCGCCGATGGCCGCGCCCATGTGCACCGTCGGACCTTCGCGCCCCAGCACCAGGCCGGAGCCGATGCCCAGCACGCCGCCGACGAACTTGGCAGGCAGAAGCCGCAGTTCCGGTGGCGAGGCGTCGCCGCGGTACACCGCCTCGACGTGTTGGATGCCGCTACCCGCCGCCAGGGGCATCCACCGCACGACCAGCGCCGCAAGGGTGGCCCCGACGGCCGTGGCGGCCACCGGTATCAACCAACCGGGGCCGGCCAGACGATGGGACCAGTCGGCCAGGTCGACCCGCAGGGTGTCGGCTTGCTGCAGACACCATCGGAACGCCCCGCCGACGAACCCGATGACCGCGCCGGCCAGGATCGCGACGAGGCAGACGCGCACCGAATCCCGCACCCCGATGAGTGTTCAGCATGTCGTGCCATCTCAGTGCACGCCACGCGCGACGGTGCCGCTCAGGCGGCCTTCGCGCCGCGGCGGCCGAGCACCGCGTCGTAGTGGCCGACGAGCTGTTCGCAGACCGAGGGCCAGGTGCGGGTCAGCACGCTGCGCCGGGCCGCCACCGAGTACCGCGGACGCTGCGCCAAGAGATGGTCGACGGCGCCGGGCAACCGTGCCTCGAATTCTTCGACCCCGAGAAGCAGACCGGTGTGCATGGGCGTCACCAGATCTCGCGGTCCGCCGGCATCCGGCGCGACGACGGGAACACCGGAGGCCATCGCCTCCTGGACGGCTTGGCAGAACGTCTCGTGCTCGCCAGCGTGCACGAACACGTCCATGCTGGCGTACGCGGCGGCCAGATCGCGACCGTAGAGTGCGCCGGTGAAGACGGCGCTGGGCATGAGCGATTCGAGGCTCGAGCGGTCGACGCCGTCACCGACGACGACCAGCTGGAGATCGTCACGGCGGGCGAGGACGGCGAGCCGTTCGACGTGCTTCTCGGGGGCCAACCGGCCGACGAAACCGACGATCGGCTTGCCGGTGGGCGACCACGCGGCCCGCAACCCGTCGTCCCGGGCGGAGGGAACGAAGCCGCTGACGTCCACGCCGCGGCCCCAATGGTGAACGCGCGGAACGTGATGCGCCGTGAGGTTCTCGATCGCCGAGGTGGACGGCGCCAACGTGCGATCGGCCTTGGCGTGCAGATGGCGCGTCCACGCCCACGCCGCACGGGTCATGACGCCCGCGCCGTAGCTCTCGGCGAAACCCGCGACGTCGGTTTGGAACACGGCCACCGTCGGCACACCCAGATGACGTGCCGCCAACAGCCCGCCGTAGCCGAGCAGCGCCGGTGACGCCAGGTGGACCACGTCCGGCTGGAAACCCCGCAGCACCCCGACCATTCGTGGCCGCGGCACCCCGAGGGGCAAGGAGGTCACCTTCGGGAACATCTTCGACGGCACCCGATGAATGCGCACCCCGTCGTGAACCCGGTCGGCAGGCGGCTGACCGTGGGGACTGTCCGGGGCGATGACGAGCACTTCGTGACCCGTCCTGCGGAGATGCTCCATCACCCGAAGTACCGAGTTGGTGACTCCGTTGACATTCGGGAGGAACGACTCCGCGACGATTGCAACGCGCACCCCTGAAGGCTGACAGCCGCGGTTGTACTGAAGGTTGCGTGCGGGGATACGACACGCGAAGACTCTCGACGAGGCTCATAATGCGGGAATGCGCTCTAGGCAGGTCGTCGTCGCGGTGGCGCTGAGCCTCGCGCTGGTGGTGAGCGGGTGTACGCGGGCGGTGGCGGGCACACCGCTGGGCGACACGAATCCGCCGCGGGTCGCGGTGACGGAGGATTCGTTCGGCATCCGTGCCGGATCCGAGGACGCGCCCGTGCAGCTGGAGATCTACACCGAACCGCAGTGCACGCACTGCGCGGATCTGCAGCACGACTTCGGCGACGAGTTCGCCTATTACATCGGCACCGGCCAGCTGGCGATCACCTACCGGCCGATGACGTTCCTCGACGGCCCCGGCACCAGTGGGCATTCCGCGCGGGTGGCCAACGCGCTGTTCGTCGCGGCCGACGAAGGCCAGGGGGGCGGCGCCGCGACCTCGGCCACCGGCAGGGAGTTCCAGCGCTTCGTGCAGCAGCTGTGGGCCCATCAGGAGCCCGGCGGTGCCGGGCCCGACGACGCGACGATCGCCGAATTCGCCCGTACGGCAGGCCTTCCGGACTACCAGGTACGGCAGCTGCTCAGCGGCGCGACGGAGAAGAGTACCGACGACCTGGCCGCCATGGAGTCGACCAACTTCGGCTACCTCTACGAGGTCGACCCGGTGAACACCCGCACGCCAACGGTATTCGATCTACACGCGGGAAAGAAGGTCGAAGTCTACGACGACGACTGGCTTACCTCTTTGATGGAGTCTTGACCGTTCAGCCGTCGCTGTAGGAGTGCCAGCCCGCTCAGTGCCGCCGCCGCGACCAGCCAGCCCATGACCGCAATCGACGCCGCCGGGATGATGGCCAGCGACGAGTTGCGATCCTGCACCCGGACGAGATCGGGGTTCGCCCTGTCGTATTCGACGTAGATGCGCATGCCGGTGTCCAGCTCGGACGGGTACAGCACCCCGAGCTCGGGTCGGTAGGTCACGCGGTCGGGCGTGACGAACTCGATGGTCGAGCGGCGCGGACCCGCGTCGAGCACCTCCGCGGCCGCGACCCCCATGTCACCTTCGATTTGGCGGTCGTCGCGCCAGGCGCCGAGCACCAGCAGCACCGATTGCAGCGTCACCAGGCAGGCGGCGATGACGACCCCGATCCGCACGCGGCGGATGATCCGTTCTGCCCGCGTCTCGCTCGGGTCGCCGTACAGGTGCGGAATCAAGCTCTGCCTCGACGACTTCAGCCATCGGACGAGCTGTTCGACGGTCGACCTCACAGCGCTTCTCGGATCGATGCGTGCAGCGCCCGCAGCGACGAGCGGTCGGCCTTCACCTCCAGCACGCGCAAGCCGTCGGCGGCGGTGTCGAGATCCTCTGCGAGACCGTCCAATTCGACCTGCCGACATTCGACGTGGTACGCGCGACACAACGCGCCCACGTCGACGTCGTGCGGGGTGCCGAACACGCGAGAGGACACGTCGGAGAACCGCGGGTCGCCCTGCTCGAGCAGCTCGAAGATGCCGCCGCCGTTGTCGTTGGACACCACGATGGTCAGACTCTTGGGAAGCGGTTCGGTGGGGCCGATAAGCAACCCGGAGCTGTCGTGGACGAAGGTCAGATCGCCTATCAGGGCGACGGTCCGCGGCACCCGGGTGCCGTCACCGGTCCGTTCGTGGGCCAGGGCGGCGCCGATCGCGGTCGACACCGTGCCGTCGATGCCCGCGACGCCACGGTTGGACCGGACTTTGACGCCGTGGGCGTCCAACCCGACGAGCGCCGCGTCACGCACCGGGTTGGACGCGCCGAGCACCAGCTGGTCCCCCGGCCGCAACCCGTCGACGACGGCGGCCGCCACGTGCAGCCCCGTGGTGAGGGGGTGCGACGCCAGTTGAGTGCGCACCGTCGCCAGCGCATGGGCGTTGGCGTCGGCGCAGCGCCGCAGCCAGGCCTCGTCGGGCGTGCCCGTGATCACCGCGCGGGTGCCGGTGGCCTGCGAGTTGCCCGACACGTCGGGCCACCGCGGGCCGGTGGTGAGCGCGAAGACGGGCACCGAGGGGTCAGCCAGCAAGGCCGACACCCCGCGGTGCAGCGTCGGCCGGCCCAGCATGATGACCTGCCGGGGCTTGAGCGCCGGCAGCGCCAACGGGTGCAGGGCGTTCTCGGCAGGCGGCGCGGTGGGTTCGGCCACCGTCGGCAGGCCCGCCAGGTTCGGGTGCGAGCCCGCACCGTGCCCGGCGATCACGACGGTGTCGGGTGTCACGTCGACGTCGAGTGGTTGGTCGAAGGTCACCGGCGGTGTGTAGGTCCACGGCGTGCCGTCGGGCCGCCCCTCGGGGGCGTACTCACCGGACTCGTCGACCCCCGGCACCAGCGGCTCGCGCAGCGGAATGTCGAACTGCACGGGTCCGGCGTTGGCACTGCGAGATCCCTTGGCCGCCACCAGGACTCGACACGTCGCCGAACGCCACTGGGCGTTGAGCGCTGCCATCGTCTCGGTGGCGCCCTCGGCCAACCCGAGGCTGATGGTGGAGCGCACCTGGGTACCGAAGTAGCCGAGTTGTTCCATCGTCTGGTTGGCGCCGGTGCCCAGGAGTTCGTAGGGCCGGTTGGCGCTGAGCACCACCAGCGGCACGCGGGCGTAGTTGGCCTCCACCACCGCAGGCCCGAGATTGGCCACGGCGGTGCCGGAGGTCATGGCCACGCAGACCGGCGAGCCGGAGGCCGCCAACCCGATCGCCAGGAACCCGGCGGTGCGCTCGTCGATGCGCACGTGCAGCCGCAACCGGCCTGCGCGGTCGGCGTCGTGCAGGGCGAACGCCAGCGGGGCGTTGCGCGAGCCGGGGCACAGCACCACGTCACGGACGCCGCCCCGAATCAATTCATCGACGACGATGCGCGCTTGGATCGTCGACGGGTTCACTCTGACAGCCTGTCATACCCCCGCGCCGAAGAATTCGAGCATGGCGGCGTTGACGACGTCGGGACGTTCGATGAAACCGAGGTGCCCGGCATCGGGTATCTGCAGGTAGCGACCGTTGGGCAGGGCGTCGGCGACTTCCCGCCCGAGGTGCGGCGGCAGCACCACGTCGTCGGCGAAACCGATCACCAGCGCGGGCGCCGTAATGTTCCGGTAAGCAGGCAGCCGGTTGGTCTCCGGCCGGATCCTGAGCTGGCTGCGCAGACCCGGCGTCGACTTCGTCGGCCACATGGTGAACATGTCGATCCAGTCCCGTACGGCAGCCTCGTCGTTGAGCGTCTTGGGTGAGAAGCTCTCCAGAAGTCGCAACTTCGCCTCGAACTTCGGCGGCAGTTCGATCCCCGCCTGCAGGAACTCGAATTCGGCGGCGCTGAAGAATTCGCGGGTGCGGTCCTCACGGCCGCGGGTGGCCATCAACACCGCCGCGGAGACCAGGTCGGGACGGGCCAGCGCGAGCTCCTGGGCGATGAAGGATCCCATCGAGACGCCCACTACGCGGACGGGACCTGCGTCGAGCTTCTCGATGAGCTTGGCCGTGTCGAAGACCACCTGCTCGGTGGTGAAGCCCTGGGCGTTCTCGGTGGCGCCGATGCCCCTGTTGTCGAAGGTGACGACGCGATAGCCGGCCCGCTGAAACGCCGGTACCTGGTGCAGGTGCCACGTCCGGCCCGCTCCCCCGCGGCCGGCAATGAACAGGACGGGCTCTCCCGAGCCACGGTCGTCGTACGCCAAATTCACCCGGTCGACCCTACTTGGGGCGAGGCCAGCAACGGGTAGCAGGCCCGGACCCTGTCGACCCACCACTGCCGCCGATCCGGTGCCGCCGCCAGGTCGGACAGCCGCGCCGGGTCGGGGCTGACGGGCCCAACGGGCAACCGGCCGTCGACCGGGACGACCGACTCCGTCACGTCCTCGACGAACAGCCCGCCGGTGCCCAGCCCGCAGGCGTGGCGCAGCTCCGGCAAGCACGCCGCAGCCAGCAAGCCCCTGGACATGCCGACCGCCGAATCCAGCGCACTGGACACGACGACGGGGACGTCGATCTGGCGTGCGATGTCGAGCAGACGTGACACGCCGCCCAGCGGGGCGACCTTGACGACGGCGACATCCGCGGCCTTCAGACGAACCACGCGCAGGGGGTCGTCGGCCTTGCGGATGCTCTCGTCCGCGGCCACCGGTACGTCCACCAGACCGCGCAGCTCGGCCAGTTCCGCGATCGTCGCGCAGGGTTGTTCGACGTACTCCAGCGGCCCAGTCGCGGTCAGCTCCCGGCACGCCGCGACCGCCTCGTCGACCGTCCACCCGCCGTTGGCGTCGACCCGCACCACCGGAACCAGTTGG
This sequence comes from Mycobacterium yunnanensis, assembly GCF_025823185.1. GTDB lineage: Bacteria > Actinomycetota > Actinomycetes > Mycobacteriales > Mycobacteriaceae > Mycobacterium > Mycobacterium yunnanensis. The sequence continues at coordinate 452,015 of NZ_JACKVK010000008.1, read as the reverse complement.
CGTACCGCGTCGGCGCGGGCGACGTCGTCGGCCAGGGTCTGCCCCCGCTCGGCCACCTTGACCTTCGCGGTGCCCGCACCCGGAAAGCGGGCCAGCACCTCGGGCACCCGTGACGCCGGCACGGCGGGGACGGTGGCGTTGATCGGAATCCACTGGCGCAGTGGGACGGGCGATGCGACGTAGGCCGCCTCGACGGCAGAGGCGAGCCAGTGCACCGCCTCGTCGGGCGCGTACTCGCCGAACGCGCCGAATTCCCCCCAGCCGACCGGCCCGTCGATCAGGGCCACCTCGCGAACGTCGATGCCGCGGAAGCGAACTCGCATGGGCAGCGACACCACGTGGAGGCGCTCGAGCAGGTCGGCCAGCGACGGCGTCACGGTGCGGTCTTCAGAATGGCCTCCGCGGTGCGGCGCCCGCTGACCAGCGCGCCCTGGATCGAGGCGGTGTCGCGGTGGTCGCCGCACACCCACGTGCCGTCGGCGGTGCGCACCGGCCGGCGCACGGTCAGCGGCGCCGCCTGCTCCGGCAGCGCATGGGGCACGACATGCCGGATCAGCGGCCGCCACCGCGTTCCGTCGGCACCGAGGACGTCGGCGGCGTGCGCCCGCAGAACGGTTTCCTCGGGCGCGGCGCCGTCGGCGCCCAGCAGCGCCGAGGCGGCGATCAAGTGCTGACCCATGGGCGCGTAGGTGGGAGCGGCCGCACTGATGACCGAGGTGTTGAGCACCGGGCCGCGGGGTTCGCGCCGGCCGTCGACCCACAGCATGGCCGGACCGGGCGGCACCTCGTCGGCTGCCCACCAGTCGGTCACCACGCCGTGCATCGGCGGCGCCGGGGTTCCGGTCAGCCGGGCCGCGCCGACGGCGTCGGTGGCGACGACGACGTGCCGCGCCCGGATGCGGTGCGTACCGTCGGTGACCTCCCAGCCGGCGCCGACCTTGATGACGTCGGTGACGTTGCGGCCCAACGTGATCGAGTCCCCCAGCACAGCGGCGAGCTGGCGCGGCAAGGCCTGCATGCCCTCGGCGGGCAGGGCAGGCACGCCGAGGACGAACATGCGGACGAGCAGCAAGGCAAACGCGTTCGAGGTGACGCCGTCGTCCTCCAGGAGCACGCCGGCGAGGAACCGCTCGAGCACGCGGCGAAGTTCACCGGAGACGCCGGCCGCGTCCAGGGCGTCGCGCAGGGAGGTGTCCGTTTGCCCCGTGGTCGTGAGGTGCTTCGGCCGTAGCGCTCCGGCCGCCCACCGGGCGACGGCGACCACGTCGCGTGGACCGAGGCCCCCCGACGCCAGCATCCCGGGCACCTTCGACGGCGAGCGCAGGGGGTGAACCCATGTCGCGGAGCCGGTGTCGCGCCGGATCGCCACGCCCGCGCCGAAGGGCTGCAGTCGCAACGCCGCGACGTCGGTGGCGTCCTTCAGCTCCGGATAGGCCGGGTTGAGGACCTGAAAGCCGCGGTCGCACCGGAACCCGTCGACGACGTCGGTGCGAATGCGACCGCCGACGGCGTCGGAGGCCTCCCACACCTGGACGTCGCGCCCCGCCTCGCGGAGCACGGCCGCACAGCGCAGACCCGCCAACCCCGCGCCGACGATCACGACGTCGGTGTCGTCAATGCTCATGGCGATCTCCAAACATGTCGTTCATCAACGCCGCGACGTGGGCGATGTCCGCGGCGGGAGTGCGGGCGGGTTCTGCCGCCTCGTGGACCCAGCGGTCGAAGCCGGCACGGAGGATGGTCAACGCAAGCGCTGCGATCAGCGTCGCCTCCTCGTCGTCGGCGGGGCGGTTCAGGCGGACGGCGACGAGCTCGGCGACACGGCGCTGAAATCCCTCCAATTGCGCGAGCATCGCCGCAAGGACCCCCGGGTGCTCCTGCGACACCGCGAAGACGTCGTGGAGCTCGTCTCGACTCGGCGGGTCCGCGGCGAGATTGGCCGCCAGCAGCTCGACGAGTTCGGTCAGAAGTTCGGCGTAGGAGACGGTGGCACCGCCGGTGAAGGCGCTCACGTCGGCCTGGTCGAGGTCGAACGGGCCGTGGACGACGGCAGCTTCCTTGGACGGGAAGTAGTTGAAGAAGGTTCGTGGCGCGATACCCGCCTCTGCGCTGATCGCTTCGACGGTCGCCACGTCGAAACCGTGCTGGCGGGTCAGCCGCAGCGCGGCAAGGTGGATCTCCCGTGCGGTCTCGCGGCGTCTGCGCGCGCGTAACCCCTCCGGTGCAGCCACCAGGCGATCCTACCCAGAGCGCACAACCTGCAGTTACTGCATTCATTGCAGTTGGCGCACTATGCTTGGGTCATGCCACTCGTCGAGGTGTCCACCTACCAGCGGTGGATCGAGAACGTCGCCGACCGCGTCGACCCCCTGGTCTCGTTGGCCAAGCCCTACGTCGACGGGCTCGACCACCTTCCCCGCGACGGCCGCTTCCTGCTCGTCGGCAACCACACCCAGGCCGGCACCGAGGCCCTGCTGATCCCCTACGTGGTGCGACGCCAGATTGGGATCCGGGTGCGACCGCTCGCCGACCGCAGGTTCGGCAACGTCAAGGGCGTGCCCGGCGACCTCTTCGCCGCCGCGGGCGCCGTGGTCGGGACGCCGGAGACGGCGCATCGGCTGATGGAAATGGGCGAACCCATCCTGGTGTTTCCCGGCGGCGGGCGTGAGATCTCCAAGGCGAAGGATCAGCTGTACACACTGATGTGGAACGGCCGCAACGGTTTTGCTCGCATCGCCGCTGCACACGACTATCCGATCATCCCCGTGGCCCTGGTCGGCGGCGACGACGCCTACCACGTGCTCACCACCAGCGACGGGCGCTGGGCGCGGTGGAGCAAGCCTCTCGTCACGCGCCTGACCGGAACCCCCGACATGGCGATGCCGCTGATGCGGGGCATCGGACCCACGCTGATTCCGCGCCCGCAGCGCACCTATCTGCGTTTCGGCACACCGATCGACACGACCAAGCCGTCGGCGGTGGCCGCCGAGGAGTGGACGGCGACGGTCCGCGAGCGGGTCAAGGTCGCACTCGAGGGCGACATCACCGCGCTGCTGGAGGTCCGCGCACGCGATCCCTACCGGCAGCTCGCGCCGTGGGCCAGGGGCGCCGCGGTCATGCCGGGACCCACCCGCTAGACCTTGCGGCCGGCCTTCTCCCAATGTGGTTGCCGCAGATCCTTCTTCAGGATCTTGCCGGTCGGATTGCGGGGCAACTCGTCGACGACGTCGACGGTGCGCGGGCACTTGTAGCCAGCCAGCCGCTCCTTGGCCCAGCTGATCAGCTCCTGCTCGGTCGCCTCGCCCTCGAGTGAGACGACGGCCTTGACCGACTCGCCCCACTTTTCGTCAGGCACGCCGATCACGGCCACCTCGGCGACGGCGGGATGTTCGGCGAGCACCCGCTCGACCTCGATCGAGTAGACGTTCTCACCGCCGGTGATGATCATGTCCTTGAGCCGGTCCTCGACGAAGATGTAGCCGTCGGCGTCGACCCTTCCGATGTCACCGGTGCGGAACCAGCCGTCCTCGGTGATGGCCTCCTTGGTGGCGTCGGGTTTGTTGTGGTAGCCCTTCATCAATTGCCTTGACCGGAACCACAATTCGCCCTGCGTGCCCGGCTCGACGTCCTCCAGGCTGTCGGGGTCGACCACCCGCACCTCCGCGCCGGGGACGACGCGGCCGGCGCTACCCATGCGCTCCTCGTCACCGCTGCGGTGATCCTCCGGCGCCAGCAGGCTGATGACGCCGCCCACCTCGGTCAGCCCGTAGGCCTGGATGAAGTCGGTGTCGGGCCAGGCCTCCAACGCCTTGCGCAGCAGTGGCAGCGGCATCGGCGACGCACCGTAGCCGTAGGTCTTCAACGCCGAGAACAACTTCACCGCGTCCTCACCGGACTCCAGCACCTTGGCCAGCACAGCCGGCACCAGGAAGGTGCGGTTCGCGCCGGAGAGGATGCCGCCGGCCAACTGCGCGCCGTCGACGTCGCGGGTCATGTAGCTGGCCACCCCGGTGTGCAGACCGAGCTGCATGTAGGACGACCCGCCGACGTGGAACAGCGGCATGGACACCAGGTTCTTGTCACCCTCGTCGAGTTCCCAACCGGCGAAGGCACTTTCGGTGTGAGCGATCAGGTTGGCCTGCGTCAGCGCGACGCCCTTGGGCCGTCCGGTGGTACCCGAGGAGTACATGATGATGGCGACGTCGTCGGGCTCCACGTCCTCCGACCGGTCGACCGGGGTGGCCGCGGCCAGCAACGCCTCGTACTCGTCGCCGTCTGCACCGTCGGGCGTGACCTCGACGACCTTCTCCAAGGCAGTCAGCTCGTCGCGGATCTTGTCCACGTTCGGCTTCAGCTCGGCCCCGACGATCAGCACCTTGGCACCGGAATCGTTGAGCACGTAGTCCATCTCGTCGGCCGCGAGCCGGAAGTTGATGATCGCGGTCGCCGCCCCGATGGAAGCCGCCGCCAACGTGGTCTCGACGCAGGCAGGGTGGTTCTTGTCGAGGAACGCGACCACGTCACCGCGACCGACGCCCAACTCGGTCAGCGCGCCGGCGAGACGGCGGATGCGGTCGTACCACTGCGACCACGTCCAGGTGCGGTCACCGAAGGTGACGGCTTCGTCGTCGGCCTTGGCCGTGGCCCAGTGAGCGGTGCGTTCGTCGAGGAAGCGAGGTGTTGGCAACTCTGGCATGTGCGCCAGCCTGCCATGAGGCGACGGGCGGTCACTCAGATTTCGAATAAACACGGCGTCCTGCCAGGTACGTGGCGAGGACCTCGAGGTCGGCGACCGTCTCGGGCGGCACGGCACGGGGATCGGCCGAGAGCACCACCAGGTCGGCGTACTTGCCGACCTCCAACGAGCCGATGACGTCGTCGGAGAACAGCTGCCAGGCCGCGTCCAACGTCTGCGCCCGGATGGCCTGCTCGACGGTGATGCGTTGCTCGGGTCCCAGCACCCGGCCACTGGGTGCCACGCGGGTGGCCGCGACGCTGATGTTGCGCAGCGGCTCCTCCGGGGTGACGGGCGGGTCGTTGTGCAGCGAGACGCGCATGCCCGTGGCGAGGGCGGAGCCGACCGGCATCCAGCGCGCCGCGTGCTCTTCGCCAAACAACCCGTCGGCCAGCACGTCACCCCAGTAGTGGATCTGGTCGACGAAGATGCTGCACGTGACCCCCATGTCGTGGGCGCGTTGGAGCTGCGCGTCGGTGATGGCGCCGACGTGCTCGAGCCGCAGGCGGTGGTCCTCGCGCGGATGTGCTTGCAGCGCTTGCTCATACACGTCGAGGATGGTGTCGACGCCGTTGTCGCCCTGCACGTGGCAGGCCATCTGCCACCCCAGCGGGAGGTACGCGGCGACGATCTCGGTCAGCTGCTCGCGGGTGTAGTTCGCGTGCCCGCAGGAGCCGGGCGTCACGCCGATCGACGTGGTGGCGGGGGTGTCCAGGTAAGGGAACGACAGGTCGATGTTGCCGATCCACGGCGACCCGTCGACCCAGATCTTGATGCCTACCTGGCGCACCACGTCGTCACCGTTGTCGACCACCTCGGTGGTGGACATCGCCGGCGTCGACATCTCATACGTGCGCAACCGCACGGTCAACCGGTCGCGCAGCGCCCCCAGCACCGGGCGGAACATGGGGTCGAACGCCATCTCCGAACACGTCGTCAGCCCGGCGCGGTTGAGACGTGCGCATTCGGCGAGCAGCATCTCGGGGTAGCCGTCGCGGTCCACCGCGCCGCCGATCAACGGGAACACCGCGCCCGTCTCCTCGGCGGTTCCGTCGAGTTCTCCGGCGGCGTCGCGACCGTACTTGGCGCCCTTGGGATCCGGGGTGTCACGGGACAAGCCAAGAGTGCGAGCGGTGACCGAGTTGAAGTACGCCTTGTGGCCCGAGTTGTGCACGATCACCAGCGGGGTCTCGGGGGCCATCTCGTCGAGCCACGCCAGCGTCGGCTCGGGCAGCCCGACCTGGAGCAGCGGATCCCACCCGTTGAGGTAGGCCCCCGACGTGCCGCGGGCGTGCACCTCGTGCCGGATCGCGGCGAGGACCTCGTCTGCGGTGCCCAGGGTGACGGGCCGGACGTCGACGATGCGATCGGCCAGCACCATGGCCTCCATCAGGGGGTGCCCATGCGCCTCGATCAGGCCGGGCATCACGCATCCGTCGCCGAGGTCGACGACCACGGTCTCGGGGCCGACCAGCGCCTCGACCTGCGCCCGGTCGCCGACGGCCACCACGCGTCCGTCGGCGACGGCGAGGGCCTCCGCGGTGGGCATCGCGTCGTCGACGGTCAGGACGGTGCCGAAAAGAGCCAGGTCAGCGGGCATGCCGACATCCTGACAGAGGCCGAAGGAAGTTGGGCCGAAACACCTACCTGATCCGGATCCGAATCGGCCCGCGCCACGGCTGATCGGGGTCGAGGACCGTGCCCTTCTGGCTGATCTCGACGTCACCCGTGCGGGCCAGCTCGCGTGCGACGTCGCGGGCGTCGTCCATCAGATTGCGCCACTCGTCCCCGCCGATCGCCCGGGCCGCGTCGGACGGACAGATGGTCTTCGACGGACCGCGCTGACGGGCCAGGTCGAGGATCGCCGCACGCAGTTGGTCGGTCACCCCACCCAGTGAACCGCATCCGGCAGACCTTGAAACAATTTCTGTAACACGTTCTAATCTGAAGCCATGAGTGATGCCATGCTGCGCCATCCCGTCCACTCCGGCCACCTCACCGTCGGCGCACTGAAGCGTCACCGCGACAAGCCGGTGCTGTTCCTCGGCGACACCACGCTGACCGGCGGAGAGCTCGCCGACCGCATCAGCCAGTACGTTCAGGCCTTCGAGTCGCTTGGCGCGGGCACCGGCGCGGTGGTGGGCCTGCTGGCGCTCAACCGTCCCGAGGTGTTGATGATCGTGGGCGCGGGCCAAACCCAGGGCTACCGCCGCGTGGCACTACACCCTCTCGGTTCACTCGACGATCACGCCTACGTGCTGACCGACGCCGGCGTCACGTCGCTGATCGTCGACCCCAATCCGATGTTCGTAGAGCGGGCCGTCGGACTGCTGGACAAGGTGCCGTCGCTCAAGCAGGTGTTGACGATCGGCCCGGTGCCCGCCGATCTGGCCGACGTAGGGGTGGACCTGACGGCCGAGGCCGCGAAGTTCCCCGCGCGTCCGCTCGTCGCGGCGGATCTGGCGCCCGACACGGTGACCGGGTTGGCCTACACCGGCGGCACCACGGGCAAGCCGAAGGGCGTGATGATGACGTCGCAGGCGACGACCACCATGTCGACGATTCAGCTGGCCGAATGGGAGTGGCCGGAGAACCCCAAATTCCTGATGTGCACGCCACTTTCGCACGCGGGCGCCGCGTTCTTCCTGCCGACGATCGTCAAGGGCGGCGAGATGGTGGTGCTGTCGAAGTTCGACCCGGCCGAGGTGCTGCGCACCATCGAGGAGCAGAAGATCACCGCCACGATGCTGGTGCCGTCGATGATCTACGCGCTCATGGACCATCCGGACAGCCGCACCCGTGACCTGTCGTCGCTGGAGACCGTCTACTACGGGGCGTCGGCGATGAACCCGGTGCGGCTCAAGGAGGCCATCAGCCGGTTCGGGCCGATCTTCGCGCAGTACTACGGGCAGTCCGAGGCCCCGATGGTCATCACCTATCTGGCCAAGGCCGAACACGACGAGAAGCGCCTGACGTCGTGCGGACGCCCGACCCTGTTCGCCCGCACGGCGCTGCTCGGCGAGGACGGGCAGCCCGTCGCGCCCGGTGAGGTCGGCGAGATCTGCGTGTCGGGACCGCTGCTTTCGGGCGGATATCTGAACAAGCCGGAGGCGACCTCGGAGACGTTTCGCGACGGGTGGATGCACACCGGCGATCTGGCCCGCGAGGACGAGGACGGCTTCTGGTTCATCGTCGACCGCACCAAGGACATGATCGTCACCGGCGGTTTCAACGTCTTCCCACGGGAGGTCGAGGACGTCGTCGCCGAACACCCGTCGGTGGCGCAGGTGTGCGTGATCGGCACGCCCGACGAGAAGTGGGGTGAGGCCGTCACCGCGGTGGTGGTGCTGCGCGCCGACGTGCCGACCGACGAGCAGTCCATCGCCGCGATGACCGCCGAGATTCAGGCCGCAGTCAAGGAACGCAAGGGATCGGTGCAGTCGCCCAAGCAGGTCGTCGTCGTCGACTCGGTACCCGTGACCGCGCTCGGCAAGCCCGACAAGAAGGCCGTCCGCGCTCAGTTCTGGGAGGGTTCCGAGCGTCGCGTCGGGTAGTCCCTCCCCCGCGAGCAGACACAAACGTGCCGCATCACTCGGCGTGTCGCGCAGTTTTCCGACTGCTCGCGGGAAGGGGATTAGGCGGGCAGGCCGTCGAGGATGCGGTCGATCAGCTCCCCCGCCAGGCGTGCGGCCCCGTCGGCGTCGCCGGCCGCGACGAGGTCGAGCAGTGCACCGTGGTCGACGATTTCGACGGGTGCCTCGTGTGTGGTCGCGACGCTCGCGGTGACGGCCTCGACGAGTCCGCGGTACAACTCCGTCAGCGTCGCGTTGTGGGAGCTGCCGACGACGGCGAGGTGGAAGTCGGTGTCGGCGCGGGCGAAGTCGTCGGTGTCCCCCGCGTCGAAGCAGGCGTCACGGCGGGCCAGTAGCCGTCGCAGTTCGGCGACGTCGTCGTCGGTGCGCCGGGTTGCCGCGAGCCGGGCGCCCTCCACCTCCAGGCCGCGGCGCACCTCCAGCACCTCGCGGAGCTCCGCGCCGTAGAGCCGTCGCAGGGCGCCCGACACCTCGCTGGTCGCGCGCACGTAGGTGCCGTCGCCCTGGCGGACCTCCAGAAGGCCGGCGTGCGCGAGGGCCCTGACCGCCTCACGCACGGTGTTGCGCCCCACGCCCAGCGATTCGACGAGCACGGTTTCGTTGGGGATCCGTCCGCCCACCGGCCACTCACCGCTGCTGATCAGGGTGCGCAATTGGTCGATGACCTGGTCGACCAGGCCCGTCCGCCGGGCAGTGCTCAAGGGCACAGCGACATCCTTTCAACCAATCATGGGATGTATGGCACAGTAGCAGCGTGCGTGGCGACCAGCAGGACGAAACTTCCGGACCCAAGGTGGCGGTGCAGCCCGACCCGTCGGCGGCCGTCTCCCCCGCCGGCGTCGCCGGCGGCGCCCTGCTCGCGGTGGCCGTCATCCTGGTGGCCCTCAACCTGCGGCCCGCCGTCACCAGCGTGGCCCCTCTGCTGGGCGACATGCGTGACGAGTTGGGCACCTCGGCCACCTGGGCCGGGCTGCTGACGACGATGCCCGGATTGTGCTTCGCCGCCGCCGGACTGACCGCGCCACGGCTGTCGAGTCGCTTCGGCCTCGGCCGCGTCATCTCCGGCGCGCTGGCGGTTCTGACCGCCGGCCTGCTGATACGCACCCTGGACGGCCCGCACGTCGTGATCGGCGCGACCCTGCTGGCGTGCGCGGGCATCGCCCTGATCAACGTGCTCATCCCCGTCGTCATCAAGGGGTCCTTCCCCACCCGCGTTGGCCTGATGACCGGCATCTACACCGCCGCGCTGCAGGGCGGCGGTGCGCTGGGATCGGCCGTCACCCCCGGCCTGGAAGAACCGCTGGGCGGGTGGCGGATGGCGTTGGCGGCATGGGCGGCGATCGCCTTCCTGGCCTTGCTGGCGTGGCTGCCCGCATCGCGGCGGCACCGCGGGTCGTGGGCCGCCTCGACCGAAGCCACCGGCCCACGGCGGTCGCTGCTGCGCAACCGGCTGGCCTGGACCGTGACGCTGTTCTTTGGCTGCCAGGCATTCCTGGCCTACATCGTGATGGGTTGGCTGCCACAGATATTCATCGACAACGGCATCGGGAAGGTCCAGGCCGGGATCCTCGTCGGGCTGGTGTCGCTGATCGGGGTTCCCGTCGCGCTGGTGATCTCCCCGCTGGCGGCTCGCTCGGCGAACCAGAGCGGGTGGATCGTCGGGCTCGGCGTCCTCGGCTTCGGCGGGGCGATCGGTCTCTTGGTGGCCCCCGCCGCCGCGCCGTGGGTGTGGAGCGTGCTGATCGGTGTCGGCATGAGCGCGTTCTCGCTGGCGCTCACGGTCATCGCGCTGCGGGCCCGCAACGCCGAGGACACTGCCCAATTGTCCGGCATGGCACAGGGTTTCGGATACCTGTTCGCCGGGCTCGGGCCGTTCCTGTTCGGGCTGCTGCACGACGTGTCCGACGGCTGGACCGTTCCGTTCGCCATGTTCCTGGTGGTCTACGTGGTGCAGGTCGCCGCCGGAGCCGCGGCGGGCCGCAATCGCTACGTGTGATCCGCGCTCGAACGTGAACTAGTTCGCGACGATCGCCGCATTCGTCGTGCACGTCTTCACACTCGGCGCTCGATGGGGGTCAGGGCACAATGAGCGCCGTGACCATTCCACGCGCGGTGCTCTTCGACTTCTCGGGAACCCTGTTCCGGCTCGAAGAGGACGACAGCTGGTTCGACGGCATCGAGGTCGACGAGCAGGCCGTCGACGGACACGTTCAGGCCGAGTTGATGAGGCGGTTGACCGCACCCACCGGCGCCTCGGTCGACATGGACGAGCGGGCCCAGCGGGCCTGGAGCAACCGCGACCTGGAACCCCACCTGCATCGTGAGGCCTACCTGCACGTGTTGCGTGAATCCGGCGTCGCCGACCACCACGCCGCGAGGCTCTACGAGTTGGTCGTCGACCCGGCCAGCTGGACGCCGTATCCCGACACCGCCGCCGTGCTCGCCGGTCTGCACGGCCAGGGCATCCGCACCGCGGTGGTCTCCAACATCGCATTCGACATCCGGCCGGCCTTCGTCGCGATCGGTGCCGCCGACGACGTCGACGAGTTCGTGCTGTCCTACGAAGTGGGCGCCGTCAAACCCACGGCCGAGATCTTCCAGACGGCGCTGAAGCGAGTCGGCGTCGCGGCGCAGGACGCACTCATGGTCGGCGACAGCGAGGAGGCCGACGGAGGGGCCGTCGCGGTCGGATGTCGCTTCGCCCTCGTCGACCCGGTGCCCACCGCGCAACGCCCGACCGGGCTGATCGAGGCCCTTCAACGCTCGGGTCTGTCGGTCTAGACTTCCGAACATGCCCAGGGACGAGGACATTCGCCCGCCGTGGTGGCTCAAGCCGATGAACAAGGTCATGATGACCGCGATGCGGCTCGGCCTGATGCGGGAGGGCCCGATCGTCCTGAACGTCACGGGGCGCAACTCCGGCGTCCCTCGTCCGACGCCGGTCACGCCGTTCACCGTCGACGGCAAGCGCTACGTCGTGGGCGGCTTTCCCAAGGCCGACTGGGTGAAGAACCTCCGCGCCGCCGGTGAGGCGACGCTGACGCAGGGCCGCACCAGCGAGCCGGTGCGCGTGGTCGAACTCTCCCCCGACGAAGCCCGGCCCCTGTTGCGCCAATTCCCGGTCCTCGTGCCCACCGGGGTCAGCTTCATGACGCGCTCCGGGTTGGTGACCGGGCCACACCCCGACGAATTCGAGGCCCTCGCCGGCCGTTGCGCGGTCTTCCGCTTCGACCCGGTGTAGCCCTGGCTACAGTCAACCGGGTGAGTTCTGACAACCCGTTCGACCCGACCGTGTGGCAGCCCGTCGAGGGCTTCGAGCTGACCGACATCACCTATCACCGACACGTCGTCGACGGGGTGTCCAAGCCGACCGTGCGCATCGCCTTCGACCGGCCCGAGGTGCGCAACGCCTTTCGCCCCCACACCGTCGACGAGCTGTACCGGGTGCTCGACCACGCCCGCATGAGCAACGACGTCGGGGTGATCCTGCTGACGGGCAACGGGCCGTCGGAGAAGGACGGCGGGTGGGCGTTCTGCTCCGGTGGCGACCAACGCATCCGGGGCCGCACCGGGTATCAGTACGCGGCAGGCGAGACTGCCGACACCGTCGATCCCGCCCAGGCCGGCCGGCTGCACATCCTCGAGGTGCAACGGTTGATCCGCTTCATGCCCAAGCCGGTGATCTGCCTGGTCAACGGCTGGGCCGCCGGCGGCGGACACAGCCTGCACGTGGTGTGCGACCTGACGTTGGCCAGCCGCGAACACGCCCGCTTCAAGCAGACCGACGCCGACGTCGGCAGCTTCGACGGCGGTTACGGCAGCGCCTACCTGGCGCGGCAGACCGGCCAGAAGTTCGCCCGCGAGATCTTCTTCCTCGGCAGGCCCTACACCGCCGAGCAGATGTTCGCCATGGGCGCGGTGAACGAGGTGGTCGGCCACGCCGAGCTGGAAACCGTTGCGCTGCAATGGGCCCAGGAGATCAACGGCAAGTCGCCGCAGGCCATCAGGATGCTGAAGTTCGCGTTCAACCTGCTCGACGACGGACTGGTCGGCCAGCAGGTCTTTGCCGGCGAGGCGACTCGGTTGGCCTACATGACCGACGAGGCCGTCGAAGGACGCGACGCCTTCCTGGAGAAGCGCGACCCCGACTGGTCGAGCTTCCCGCGCCACTTCTGAGCGACGCCATGGCCGAGAAGATCGACGAACACTTCCTGGACGCGGTGGGCGGGTTGCGTTCCGGGGCGCACCGCGTCGACCCCGATGCGCCCATTGCGGCGTCGTCGATGCTGACGATTCGAGACGTCCTGGACCTGTTCGACTCACAACTGGGCAGCCGACACCTCGACCTCGCCGCGCGCTGGCTGCGCTCGCGGGGCACGGGCTTCTACACGATCGGATCGTCCGGCCACGAGGGCAACGCCGCCGTCGCCGCGGCCCTGCGGCCCACCGATCCCGCTCTGCTGCACTACCGTTCGGGCGGATTCTTCCTGCAGCGCGCCCGGCAGGTCGACGGTGGCGATCCGCTGCGCGACGTGCTGCTGGGGATGTGTGCGGCCACCGAGGAGCCGATCAGCGGGGGGCGGCACAAGGTCTTCGGTCGCCACGACCTGGCCGTCATCCCACAAACCTCGACCATCGCCTCGCACCTGCCGCGTGCCGTCGGGGTGGCCTTCTCGATCGGCCGGGCCGCCAAACTCGGAATCGAGACACCGTGGCCGCGGGACGCCGTCGCGGTGTGCAGCCTCGGCGACGCGTCGGCGAACCACTCGACGGCCACGGGTGCGTTCAACACGGCGACTCATGCTGCCTACCAAGGACTTCCGCTTCCGCTACTGTTCGTCTGCGAGGACAACGGCATCGGCATCAGCACCAAGACCCCGAGTGGATGGATCGCGGCAAACTTCGGCACCCGCGTCGGCCTGGAGTACTTCACTGCCGACGGATCCGACGTCGTGGACGCCTACGCCGTCGCGACCAGGGCCGCCGACTGGGTGCGCAAGCATCGCAAACCCGCGTTCCTGCACCTGCGCACCGTGCGACTGATGGGCCACGCAGGCTCCGACGTCGAGGCGGCCTACCGCACGCCCGCCGAGATCACGGGAGACTACGACCGCGACCCGGTGCTGCGGACCGCGCGGTTGCTCGTCGAGCACGCCGGCCTGGCACCCGCCGAGATCCTGGACCGCTACGAGGCCAAGCGCAGCCAGGTGGTCGACATCGCCGAGGAGGTCGCCGGACTGCCGCAGCTCGACAGCGCAGCGGCGGTGATGCGCCCGCTGCGCGAGGGCCTTGCCGAGGCCGTGGCGGTGACTCCCGGCGGCGACGGCGACCAAGCGGGCGACCACATCCCCCTGACGTTCGCGCAGTCGGTCAACCGCGCGCTGGTCGAGGTGATGACGGAGCACCCGGGGGCACTCGTCTTCGGCGAGGACGTCGCCCGCAAGGGTGGCGTGTACGGCGTCACCCGCGGACTGGCCCAGAAGTTCGGTCCCGCACGGGTATTCGACACCCTGCTGGACGAACAGGCCATCCTCGGGCTCGCGCTCGGCGCCGGCCTGGCCGGTCTGCTGCCCATTCCCGAGATCCAGTACCTGGCCTACCTGCACAACGCCGCCGACCAAATTCGCGGCGAGGGCGCCACCCTGCAGTTCTTCTCCGACCGCCAGTACCGCAACCCGATGATCGTGCGCGTCGCCGGGTACGGCTACCAGAAGGGGTTCGGAGGGCACTTCCACAACGACAACGCCGTCGGGGCGCTGCGGGACATCCCCGGCATCGTGATCACCTCGCCGTCGCGCCCCGACGACGCCGCCGCGATGATGCGCACCTGCGCCGCGGCGGCACGCACGGCGGGCACGCTGAGCGTCTTCCTGGAACCCATTGCGCTGTACCACGTTCGGGACCTCCACGAGCCCGGTGACGAGCAGTGGGTGGCCCCGTATCCGACGGAGGCCGTCCCGATTGGCAGGGCCCGCACCCACGGCGACGGCACCGACCTGACCATCGTGACCTTCGGCAACGGCGTGCCGATGAGCCTGCGGGTCGCCCGCCGACTTCAGCACGACGGCATCTCCACCCGCGTCGTCGACCTGCGTTGGCTGGCACCACTTCCCGCGGCCGACGTCCTGCGCGAGGCCACCGCCACCGGCCGAACCCTGGTGGTCGACGAGACGAGGGCCACCGGAGGCGTCTCCGAAGGGGTGCTGGCGGCGCTCGTCGACGGCGGCTACACCGGTGCGCTGGCGAGAGTCGCCAGCGAGGACAGCTTCATCCCCCTCGGTGACGCCGCGCTGACGGTGCTGCTGTCGGAGGAGACCGTCGACGCGGCAGCTCGCAAGCTAGTCTCCTGATCCGATTCACACCCCGCCCAATCCCCCAGGAGTTCCATGAAGGCCATCGTGTTCCGCGATCCCGACACCGCCGTCGAATTCGCCGACGTCGACCTCGCCGGTCCGAAGGCCGGTGAAGTGCGCGTCGAAATCGCCGCCGCCGGCGTCTGCCACTCCGATCTGCACGTCAAGCGCGGCGAGTGGGACGCGCCCGCGCCGATGGTGATGGGGCACGAGGGCTCCGGCGTCGTCGTCGAACTCGGCGAGGGCGTCACCTCGCTGGCCGTCGGGGACCACGTGGTGCTCAGCTGGGTGCCGCCCTGCGGCGAATGCCGGTACTGCCGATCCGGCCGCGAGGCCCGCTGCCAGGGGGCCGCCACCGTCATCGCCCCCAAGGGCGTGCTGTACGACGGCACGTCGCGGCTGTCGAAGGACGGCGAATCCATCCACCACTACCTCGGGGTGTCCTCCTACGCACAAGAGGTCGTCGTCCCCGCCTCGGGAGCGATCAAGATTCGCGAGGACGCCCCGCTCGACGTCGTCGCCGTCGTCGGGTGCGCCGTCGCGACCGGCGTCGGTGCGGTCCTCAACACCGCCGCCGTCGAGCCCGGTTCGACGCTGGCGGTGATCGGCTGCGGCGGCGTGGGCCTCAACGTCGTCCAGGGCGCCCTGCTGGCCGGCGCCGAGCGGATCATTGCAATCGACGTGCTACCCGCGAAGACCCAGCTGGCCATGCAGTTCGGCGCGACCGACCGCATCGACGCCAGCACCGGAGACGCGGTGGCGCAGCTGTTCGACATGCTCCCCGACGGCGTCGACTACGCCTTCGACGCCATCGGCCGCACCTCGACCACCGAGCAGGCGATTCAGATGCTCGGCCTCGGCGGTGCCGCGGTCATCGTCGGACTGCCGCCGACCGGTGCGAAGGCGTCGTTCGAACCGCTCGTCCTGGCCGAGGCCGACCAGCGCATCCTGGGGTCGAACTACGGGTCCGTGCGGCCGTCGGTCGACATCCCCGCACTGGTCGACCGGTACATGGACGGGCAACTGCACCTCGACCCGCTGATCTCCGGTCGCCGCCCGCTCGCCGAGGCCGCCGAGGCGCTGGCCCACCTCGAGACCGGGGAAGCCCTGCGCACCTTGCTCATTCCCTGAGGACCACCCTCGGACTCGGTCGCGCTACCGTTCGGTGAGCGGTCGTCGACACGCCGGACTCGCGAGGGGGCACGTCATCGAAGCCATGGTCACCAGGTGGGCGATCGGCGCCCTCGGCGTGCTGGCCGTCGCCGTGGCCGTCGGGCTGCCCTGGTACGCCGCGCAGGCCGTCGGCGGCTCGGCCGACATGGCGGGCTGGGGAGCGTGGTCCACCGTCGGCGACGTCGACGCCGGGTTGCGGCCGCTGCCCCTGGGAGTCTTGGTGCTGCCGTCGGCCGGACTGATGGTCTACGGCGCCGTCCGCGGCGCCTTCGGCCTCGCCGTCGTCGGCGCCATGGCGACCTTTGCCGTGGCCGTGCTGCCGTTCCTCGTGATGCGCGCGGTCGACCGCCACGTGCCCGGCAGCGGTTCGGTGGCCGTCGAGGTGGCGGCGGCGCCGCTAGCCTTGCTCGGCGTGGGATTCGTCGGCACGGTGGTCTGCTGGATCGGCTACGCCCGATGCGTCCTTCGGCCCTCGCCACGGCAGGACGCGTGAGCACCCTCGGCGCCCTGCGCATCGACGCCGGTGTCGTGGTGCTGCGCAAGGCCCGCGACGACGACCGTCGCTCGATCATCGACCACCTCGTCGACCCCGACGTCCACGCCCATCTCGGCGGTCCCCAGCCGCGCCGGACCGTCACCCGCGACCTGGACGAGGCCGGCGTGGCCGCGGCCACCCACTCGGCGGGCTCCTACGTCATCGCCGACGCCGAGACCGACACGTTCATCGGGACGGTGTCGCTGACGCGCCGCGGCCTGCACCATCCCGGGCATCTCGGCCCGTCGGGTGAGGAATTGGAGCTGGCCTACACGCTGGACCGCCGGTACTGGGGACGAGGTCTCGCCTACCGGGCGGCCAGCGCACTGCTGCGCACCGCAGCCGCCGAACTGCGCGACGAGCCCGTCATCGTCGTCACCCAGAGCGCCAACGTCCGCTCACTGAACCTGGCTCGCCGGCTGGGCTTCGTCCCCGTCATGACGTTCGAGGAGTTCGGCGAGCAACAGACGTTGGCGGTCGCCAGTCTGGGCCAATTCGCCGGCGACCTAAGCTCTGGGCCGTGAGCAAGAACCCCCTTCGCCGTTTCGCCGACACCCTGCTGCTCGCGAGCATGCGGCCACCGCTGGCCGCCCAGCTGTTCGGGCCGCGGCAGCAGGTCGACCCGGCAGGCAAGCGGATCCTGGTGACCGGCGCATCGTCGGGCATCGGTGCCGCAGGCGCGGTGAAGCTCGCCGCCGAGGGTGCCCGCGTGATCGTCGTCGCCCGCCGCAAGGACCTCCTCGACGAGGTCGTCGGGCGGATCGAGGCGACCGGTGGCGACGCGACCGCGATCGCATGTGACCTGTCGGACCTCGACGCCGTCGACGCCCTGGTCGCCGACGTCGACGAGCGGTTCGGTGGCGTGGACGTGCTGGTCAACAACGCCGGCAGGTCGATCCGCCGGCCGTTGGCCGAATCGCTGGAGCGCTGGCACGACGTCGAACGCACGATGGCGCTGAACTACTACTCACCGCTGCGCTTGATCCGCGGCTTCGGCCCCGGCATGCGGGAGCGCCGCGACGGGCACATCGTCAACGTCTCGACCTGGGGCGTGCTCAACGAGTCCTCACCGCTGTTCGCCGTCTACAACGCCTCCAAGGCGGCCCTGACCGCCGTCAGCCGCGTCGTGGAGACCGAGTGGGCCGCCGACGGCGTGCATTCGACGACGCTGTTCTACCCGTTGGTCAAGACGCCGATGATCGTTCCCACCCGCGCCTACGACGGCCTGCCCGGGTTGTCGGCCGAGGAGGCCGCCGACTGGATGGTCACCGCCGTGCGGCGCCGCCCGGTACGCATCGCACCGCGCATGGCCGTCACCGCCCACGCGGTGAACAGCTTCGCCCCGGCCGCGGTCGACGCGGTGATGAAACGGCAACGCGTCCAACCCTTCTAGACCGGCGAGTCGCGGACTCGTGTTAGAACGGCAGACATGGAGATCCTGGCGAGTCGCGTCCTGCTCCGGCCCGCCGACTACCGGCGCTCAGTCGCCTTCTACCGCGACGACATCGGACTGGCGATCGCGCGCGAATACGGCGCAGGCACGGTGTTCTTCGCCGGGCAGTCGCTGATCGAACTGGCCAATCACGGCACTCCCCGCTCGAGCGCGGGTGCGCTGTGGCTGCAGGTGCGCGACGTCTACGCCACGCAAACCGAGCTGCAGGCCCGGGGCGTGGCGATCGCCAGGGCGGCCGCCGAGGAACCGTGGGGGCTGCACGAGATGCACGTCGTCGACCCCGACGGCGTCACCCTCATCTTCGTGCAGGTGCCACCGACGCACCCGTTGCGTCGCGACACCAGGAACTGAGACGTCCCCCCGGCTCCGTAGAGCCGAGGGGACGTGTCGTCGAAATCTCCGTCAGCGCGTCGCGGTGGCCAGCGGCCAGCCCACCGACGCGAGCCGCGAGGCGACCTGGTGCAGCTCCTCGGGGTTGGGCTCCTTGTCGATGACGCCCTGGACCGCGGCGTGGATCTCGGCCTCGGTGACGGTGTCGCCGTCGGTCGAGCGCAGGATCGTCTGCGCGGCCCTGACCACCTCGTCCTCGGTCAGCGAACGCTTCAGCAGCGCCAGCAGCGGGAAGTAGTCCTTGGGCGGCACGCCGTCGGGGTAACCCTTGTTCAGCCAGGTGACGACGTTGTCGAGCAAACCCTTGTTCTCGGTCATGGTCAGTCAGCTCACTTTGGGAGGAAGGGGACGGGGTTGAAGCCGAAGTGGTGGATGATCGTCGCCTTGGTGATGTAGAGGATCGCGATCACGATGACCGCGGCGACGGCGGCGAACAGGAGCAGCCCGACGAACTTCAGCGCCGGGTTGGGTGCCGTGGTGGTGCCGTCGGCCTCGGCTCCGCCGGACCCCTTCGCGAAGGCCACCAGTCCGACCGCGAAGATCGCGGGCAGTCCGGCGCCGAGGATCAGGCCCACGGCGAGGACCTTGAGAATTGCTTCGAGATAAGTCATGTCAGTTCTCTCACTGGTTCCGGGATCAGACCGACGCGGTGGGCTGCGAGACGCCGCCCTTGCGCTCGTCGACGGGGACGACCGAGTTGGTGGCGTCGTCCCAGTCGGCGTTGACGTTGTTGTGGTCGACCTTCTGCTGCTGGGCGCGCCAGTACATGAAGCCCGACAGCCCGGCCAGGATCACGAAGATGAGTCCGTCGCCGGCCAGATCGGATCCCGAGGCCGACTTCACGACGCTCGACAGCCAGTACGAAAGCGCCCCGACGAGAGCGGCGGCGGGCAGCGTGATGAGCCACGCGGCGGCCATCCGACCGGCCACCGCCCAGCGGACCTGTGCGCCGGGCTTGCCGACACCGCTACCGAGGATCGAACCGGTGGCGACGTGGGTGGTGGACAGCGCCATGCCGGCAGCACTCGAGCTCAGGATGATCGCGGCCGACGACGCCTCGGCGGCCAGACCCTGGGGCGACTCGATCTCGACGAGACCCTTGCCGAGGGTGCGGATGACGCGCCAGCCGCCGATGTAGGTGCCAAGGCCGATGGCGAGCGCACAGGACGCGATGACCCAGAACGGCAGGCCGTCCTTCTTCACGTCGCCGGTCAGATGGCCGGTGGTGATCAGCGCCAGGGCGATGACGCCCATCGTCTTCTGCGCGTCGTTGGTGCCGTGGGACAGGGCGACGAGCGAGGCGGTCGCGATCTGGCCCCAGCGGAAGCCGTCCTCGCGACGCTTCTTGTTGACCTTGCGGGTCAGGCGGTAGACCAACCAGGTGCCGCACGCGGCGACCAGACCGGCGATGAACGGGGCGGCGAGCGCGGGCAGGATCACCTTGGCGAAGACGCCGCTCCAGTTGACGCCGGCCAGGCCAAGGGCCGCGAGGCCGGCGCCGATGAGTCCGCCGAACAGGGCGTGCGAGGAGCTCGACGGGATGCCGAACAGCCAGGTGAGCAGGTTCCAGAGGATGCCGCCGATGAGGCCGGCGAAGATGATGGTCAGACCGGTCGACGGGTCGATGCCCGAGATGAGCGAACCGGTCTTGCCGTCCTGGATCTTGAGGACCGAGGTGGTCACCGTGACCGCGACCTCGACGGAGAGGAAGGCGCCGACGAGGTTGAGCACCCCGGCGAGGATGACGGCGGTCTTCGGCTTCAGGGCGTTGGTGGCGATCGACGTCGCCATGGCGTTCCCCGTGTCGTGGAAGCCGTTGGTGAAGTCGAACGCCAGCGCGGTGGCGATCAACAACACCAAGATGATCATGGTTGTGTCCATAGCTGAGATTGTGAGGCTTCTCAGGTCGATTTGACCAGCCGGTGATCGACTGAATCACACGCCTCACCTGGGCTTTCAGGGTCCCGGCCGAGCTGTTCACCCACTGTTCACCCAAAGGGTGGGGCACGTTCGTCTGCGAACCCGAAAACTCCCTCGCGGGACGCCGCGGTGGGACAACCGTCGTACCGCGCATCTACCATCGGACTATCGCCGCGACCGGAACCTCGCCGCGGCCACTAGGGGAGTCGACTCGTGAACGCATTTCTCGCAAAGATCGTCGCCTGGATCACCGCGGGCTACCCCGAGGGCGTCCCGGGGCCGGATCGGGTGCCGCTCATGTCCCTGCTGAACCGGCGCCTGTCCAACGACGAGGTGAAGGCCGTGGCGAAGGCTCTGATGGACCGTGGCGAGTTCGACCACATCGACATCGGCGTCCTCATCACCCAGATGACCGACGAACTTCCGCAGGAGGACGACGTGGAACGGGTGCGAGCACGCTTGGCCGCCAAGGGTTGGCCGCTCGACGACGCGCGCGACGGCGACGCCGCGATCACCGACGACGGCGAGGGTTCCGCATAGCCTCCCTACGCGCCGTCGTCATACCGCCGATCCCGTCGCCCGAGCCGCTGCTCGCGGTCCTCGAAGGGGTTCTGGACGGCCGAGACCCGGCAATCCTGCCGGTGCCCGCCGACGTCCGGTCGGCAGAATCGCTCACCTCGTCTCTCGGGATCGGCGAGGACATCGACGACGACGTCGCACTGGTGGTGTCCACGTCCGGCACCACCGGGGTGCCGAAGGGCGCGATGCTCACCGCCGCGGCGCTGATCGCGAGCGCCTCGGCCACCCACGACCGCATCGGCGGCCCGGGCACCTGGCTGCTGGCGCTGCCTGCCCATCACGTCGCCGGAATGCAGGTGATGGTCCGCAGCCTGCTGGCCGGCACCGTGCCGGTTGCCGTCGACCCTAGCTTCGACGTCGTCGAATTACCCTCTGCGGTCGAGGCATTGGGGTCGGGTCCGCGATACGCCTCCCTGGTGGCGGTGCAACTGGCCAAGGCGCTGGGCGACCCGGGGGCCACCGCTGCGCTGGCCGACCTGGACGCCGTGCTGATCGGCGGCGGACCGATGCCGGCGGCGATCGGGGAGGCAGCCGCGGCGGCGGGCATCCGGGTGGTGCGCACCTACGGCATGAGCGAGACCGCCGGTGGCTGCGTGTACGACGGCGTGGCCCTGGACGGCGTGCGCGTGCGACTCGACGACGGTCGCGTCATCCTCGGCGGAGCCACCCTGGCCAAGGGCTACCGGCATCCGACGGACCCGGACCCGTTCTCCGAGCCAGGCTGGTTCCGCACCGACGACGTTGGCGCCGTCGACGATTCGGGCCGACTGCGCATCCTGGGTCGCGTCGACGACGCGATCGGCACCGGCGGACTGACCGTCCAACCACAGTTGGTCGAGGCGGCGCTGGCCACCCATCCCGCCGTCACGGATTGCGCGGTGTTCGGCGTGACCGACGACCGGCTTGGCCAACGCGTGGTCGCAGCCGTCGTGCTCGCCGAGAACGCCACGGCGCCCACGGTGGCCGACCTGCGCACCCATGTGGCGCAGACTCTGGACGGCACCGCCGCACCGCGCGAAGTACACGTGGTCGACGAGCTGCCGCGGCGAGGCATCGGCAAGCTGGACCGAGGAGAGCTACGAAAACGGTTCGACACCGGTGGATGATGGGTCCATGACCCGAGAAGTCACCACCGAGGCGGATCTGCGCGCCATCGTCGGCCACCCGGTGCCCGCCACCGCCAACAAGGTCAAGGACAGGTTGTCGGAAGCCCAGCGCGACTGGCTCGCCCATTCGCCACTGGGTTTCGTCGCCACCACCGACGCCGACGGTCGGGTCGACGTCTCCCCCAAGGGCGATCCGCCCGGATTCGTCCACGTGCTCGACGACACCACGATCGCCATCCCCGAGCGGCCGGGCAACCGGCGCGTCGACGGATTCGTCAACGTCTTGCAGCGACCCCGCGTCGGCACCGTGTTCCTCATCCCCGGCCGTGGCGACACGCTCAGGATCAACGGCACCGCACGAATACTGGCCGACGCGGACTACTTCGACGACATGGCCGTCGGCGGCAAGCGGCCCATCCTCGCGCTGGAGATCGACGTCGACGAAGTGTTCTTCCACTGCCCCAAGGCGTTCCTGCGGTCGAACGCCTGGAAGCCGGAGACGTGGGACCCCACCGCAGTGCCGACGGTGGCGCAGCTGGCCAAGGCCATCAAGCCGGAGATGAGCGATCGCGAGCTCGAGGAGTACTACGCGGAAGAGAACGTGCGCAAGATTCTCTACTAGCGAGCCCCCGACCGGCGCAAAGATGGCGAATGATCGCTTCATTAAAAACCCGTGAGGCCCCGGGGGTTTGGTTTTGACGAATGGGGCAATTCCTGTCGGCGACAGTTTCACCCGCTTCTACTGATCGGACTGGTCATGATCGTCCTCGGCATCATCCTCCTCGTCGCCGGCTACTTGCTGCCGCTGCCCCTTCTGGTCACCATCGGCTGGATTCTCCTGGTCATCGGCATCATCCTGTTCATCCTGGGAGCCGTCGGCCGTCCGGTCGGTGGTCGAAAAGTTTGGTTCTAGCGCAGTAACGCGTCGTGCCCCCCGCTGCGGACCACGCCGACCACTGGGTCAGTCCACTCGTGCGTGCGTCCGCGGCGTGGGCGTGGCGCCTGCTCCTCCTCGCAGGCGCCGCCTACGTCATCTTCCAATTCCTCGTCTTCTTCGGGGTGGTCGTCGTACCGGTCGCCCTGGCCCTGATCTTCACCGCCCTGCTGGCACCCGCCGTCGACTTCCTCGACGCCAAGGGCGCCGCCCGCGGTGGCGCAGTGGCATTCGTCCTCGTTCTCGGGCTCGCCGTCTTCGGCGGGATCCTCGCCTTCGTCGTCAACCAATTCATCGAGGGCGCACCACAACTCGTCGACCAAGTCACCCGAAGCATCGAAGGTGCCCGTGACTGGCTCATCAACGGTCCGGCCGCACTGAGTCGCGACCAACTCAACCTCGCCGTCGGCACGTTCACCGACGCCCTGCGCACCCACCAGGCCCAGCTCACGACCGGCGCCTTGTCAACGGCGGGCACCATCGTCGAGATCCTCGCCGGCGCCTTCCTCCTGCTGTTCGCCCTCATCTTCTTCCTGCTGGGCGGTCGCAACATCTGGCAGTTCGTCACCCGCGTCGTGCCCGCCGAGCATCGCGCCCGCGTCCACGAAGCGGGCGCCGCCGGATTCCACTCACTTGCCGGTTACGCCAGGGCCACCTCGCTGGTCGCCCTCGTCGACGCGGTGGCCATCGGCAGCGGGCTGGCCATCATGGGCATCCCCCTGGCGCTTCCGCTGGCCTCGCTGATCTTCCTGGGCGCCTTCATTCCCGTCGTGGGTGCGCTGGCCACGGGCTTCCTCGCCGTCGTGGTGGCGCTGCTGGCCAAGGGATTCGTCTACGCGCTCATCACCTTTGGCCTCATCGTCGCGGTCATGCAGCTCGAGGCTCACGTGCTGCAACCGTTGGTGATGGGCCGCGCGGTGTCCATCCACCCGCTGGCCGTGGTCCTCGGACTCACCGCAGGCGGTGTCCTCGCCGGCATCATCGGCGCGCTCCTGGCCGTGCCCGCGATCGCGTTCGGCAACAGCTTCGTGCGGGTGCTGACCGCCAAGGATCCCACTGCCCGCACCGAGGCGCTCGAACGGCAGGACGGGCCGCTCGTCGACGCCGAGGCCGACGAGCACCCACACCCGTCCTGAGGCGCTCAATCCGGCTGCGAGCCCCGTGCGTCCAACCGCTTGAGAACGGCGTCGACCACCACCGGGTCCACACCGGATTCGGCACGCGCCGAACTGATCTCCTGCCTCGCGGCCGTGAGGATCTCGTCCTTCACCGCGTTCATTGCCGCGGCGTGATCGGCGCTGCGGGCGCCCTGCTCGTCGCCCGGCTCGGCGGGGGTGAACTCCATCGAGTGCCACATGCGGTCGGCGTTGTCCTGCGCGTGGCCGAGGATTTCGGCGTCCCAGGGACCGTCACCACGAATCTCGTCGAGTCGGCGCGAGCCCGCGTCCCTGGCACGGCGGACGAGCTCCCGGGTGGCCCGATGGCGTTCGTCGTCGGAGGCGACGACGCCCAGTCGCTTGACCACCAGCGGCAGCGTGAGCCCCTGCAGAACCATGGTCGTGACGATCACGACGAAGGCGATGAAGATCAGCCGGTCGCGTTCGGGGAACCCAGGTGTCCCCGACGGTAGTGCCAGCACCGCGGCGAGCGTGACGACGCCCCGCATCCCGGCCCACGAGGCCACCGTCATCTCACGCCATCCCACGGGCTCGGCCTCGACGCCTCGACGCCGTCGCACGCGTTCGTCGACCGACGTCACCGGGAAGATCCACGCGAACCGAACGACCACGACGACGGCGGTCACCGCCAGCGCCTGCCAGATCGCCACGTCGAGTGGGCCGGGCACGCTGCCTGCCACGTTGCGAATCTCCAAGCCCACGAACGCAAACGCCGCCCCGGTCAGCAACAGCTCGACGATCTCCCACGTGGTGCCCGACACCAGCCGGGTCTGGGCGGACTCGACGTCGCCGTACCTGCTCAACCCGAGGGCGACGGTGACGACGGCCAACACGCCGCTGCCGTGGGCGGCGTCGGCGGCCGCGTAGGCCGCGAACGGCAACACCAGAATCAGACCACTGCCTGCGGGATGAGCAGGCAACCGGATCAGCAGCCAGCGCACCGCCACGGCGATCACCACGCCCACCCCGATGCCCACCGCGATCGCGAGGGTGAGCGCACCGGCCGCCTTCACCGGCGACACCGCACCCGTCAACGTCGCCGCCACCGCCACCTCGTAGAGCACCAGCGACGTCGCGTCGTTGGACAGTCCCTCCCCCTCCAGAATCGTTCGCAAGCGCCTCGGCAGGCGGAGCTTTCGGGCGACGGCGGTCGCGGCCACCGGATCTGGCGGGGCGACCGCAGCACCCAGCGCCACACCCGCGATGAGCGGCAATCCGGGCACCACCGCAGTCGCCACCACGGCCACGGCGAAGGCGGTCACGGCCACCAGGGCGACCGCCAAGAGGCCGATGGCGCGCCGATTGTCGAGGAATTGACGCCACGACGTTCGGCGCGCCGCGGCGAACAGCAACGGCGGGAGCACCACGGGCAGGATCCAGTCCCCGTCGACCGTCGGCACCGACACCCCGGGCACCACGCCGACCACCAATCCGAACATCAACATGACCACGGGGTACGGAACCGTCATCCGCTCGGCGACCGGTGCGAGCAGCACCGTCGCGATGACCAGAAGCAACAGCAGGGCCATTGGTGAGGCTCCCCTTTCACGACGCAGTTGGTTCGCATTCCCCAGTTTTGGCGTCATGAACATCCCGACGGCGGGCCACGGCCCTCGGTAAGGTCGGCACGGTGAACGCGGCAGGCGGGATGACATGAGCGATCAGGAAGACGCGTCCTTCGAAGCGTTGCTGCACTATCTGCGCGACACACGGGGCGTCGACTTCACCGGCTACAAGCGAACGTCCCTCGCGCGCCGCATGCGCCACCAGATGGACCGTTCGGGCATCGCGACGTTCGACGAATACCTCGACGTGCTGCAAGCCAGTTCCGACGAGTTCGCCGCGCTGTTCGACACCGTTCTGATCAACGTCACCTCGTTCTTTCGCGACCCGACCGCCTGGCAGTTCATCCGCGACGAGGTGATGCCGGCGCTGCTGGCCCGGCGCGCACCCGACGAGCCCATCCGCATCTGGAGCGCGGGATGCGCCTCTGGCCAGGAGGCGTTCACGCTGGCGATGATCCTCGCCGACGACTTGGACGTCGAGGCGTTCCGGCACCGCGTCAAGATCTATGCCACCGACCTCGACGAGCAGGCCCTCACCCACGCCCGAGCCGCCACGTACGACGCCAAGGCGGTCGCCTCGGTACCCGAACCGCTGCTGACGAAGTACTTCGACCAGGTCAACGGTCGGTATGTCTTCCGCAAGGATCTGCGCCGGGCGGTCATCTTCGGCCGCAACGATCTGGTCAAGGACGCGCCGATCTCCCGCGTCGACCTGCTGGTGTGCCGAAACACCCTGATGTACCTCAACGCGGAGACCCAGCGAAAGGTGTTGTCGCGGTTGCACTTCGCGCTGGCGCCCGAAGGCGTGCTATTCCTGGGCCATGCAGAGATGCTGTTGAGCCACACCGACAAGTTCGCCCCGGTCGACCTCAAGCACCGCATCTTCCAGCGCGCGCCCGGCTCGCAGAGCGAGCTGAACAGAGCCGTCACGCACGAGGCGCCGTCGCCGCGTCAGGGCAACCTCTCGGGTCTGGCGCCACTGCGCGAGTTGGCCTTCGGGGCCAGCCCCGTCGCCCAGATCGTGGTGACCGGTGACGACACGGTGGCGATGATCAACCGGCAGGCCGAACAGTCCTTCGGGTTGTCGGCGCGCGACATCGGTCGGCTGTTGCGGGATCTCGAGGTGTCCTACCGCCCCGTGGAGCTACGGGCCTACGTCGAGCAGGCCAAGGTGGAGCGCAGGTCG
This sequence comes from Mycobacterium yunnanensis, assembly GCF_025823185.1. Lineage (GTDB taxonomy): Bacteria > Actinomycetota > Actinomycetes > Mycobacteriales > Mycobacteriaceae > Mycobacterium > Mycobacterium yunnanensis. The sequence goes on along the minus strand of NZ_JACKVK010000008.1, from coordinate 425,315 downwards.
GCTCGCATCCAGGAGGTCGAGTGGCAGCGGGCAGGCACCGACGCGGTGTGGTTCGAGATCCACGTCAACCCGCTGGTGGACGCGCAGAACGGTCTCGTGGGCGTCTCGATCGTCTTCTTCGACGTGACCGCCAATCGAATCCTGCTCGACAAGGTCGTGCAGACCAACGGTCAACTCGAGGCCGCCTACGAAGAACTGCAGTCGACCAACGAAGAACTCGAGACCACCAACGAAGAACTGCAATCCACCGTCGAAGAACTCGAGACCACCAACGAGGAGCTGCAGTCGACCAACGAAGAACTCGAGACGATGAACGAGGAGCTGCAGTCGACCAACGACGAGCTCCACACGATCAACGACACCCTGCGGGAACGCAGCGGCGAATTGCACGACGCGCGAACGTTTCTCGCCTCGCTCGTCGACTCGATGACGATGGGGATGATCGTGATCGACCGTGAGATGCAGGTCGTGGAATGGAATCGCGGCAGCGAAGAGTTGTGGGGGCTGCGGTCGGAGGAAGCGGTGGGTGCCACCATCGGCAACCTGGACTTCGGCCTGCCGGTGGACGAATTGAAACCGTTGATCGGCAACGCCTTCGTCGACCTCGATGCGGTCGGGGAGGCTCGTGTGACCGCGGTCAACCGGCGTGGCCGTCACTTCCAGCTGCGCGTCGTGTGCACGTCGTTTCGCTCCCCTACCGGAACCAGCAGTGGCGCACTACTGCTCATGGAGGACGCGGGCTGACGTGGCGTCCGGCGAATCGCTGGCCGACAGGTACGCCACGGTGGCCTGATGAGCCGCGGCAGCAGCACGATGCCGCTCCGCCGCCGTCTGGTGCATGTCGCATTCCTCGTCGCCAACGGTCATGGCGGCCTGCTCGTGCGCGGCCGCGGCGCGGAGATGCGCCTGCTCGGCTTCGACGTGCCGGTGCAGCGCGGCGCGCCACGCATTTGCGGCGCGCAGGCTGGCCTGTTCCGCCCGTAGCCGAGCCTGGGCTGCCGTGCCCGGCGCGGGCTGAGCGCCACCCACCAGTTCGGCCAGCCTCCTGCGCAATTCCACGGCGCGGGCATGGGCGAGTTCGGCACGTTTCGCCGGCTGGAGCCAGGACGCGCCTGCCTCCAGATCGAACCCGCCACCCGCGTCCAACATGGTGATTCCCCGTCGTGCCGACCCCCGACGGGTCGTCATACGAGTATCCCCCGCCGGAGGCCGTTGACAAGTGGAGACCCCGCCCACACCCGAGCGCGGCCGGGTTACAGCGCCACGGTGCCGTAGGTGCTCAAACCCGGGATCAGCACGCGCAACTGGTCGTCGGCCGACCCCAACGACTGGTCGATCGCGGTCAAGCGGGCGGCGTAGTGGCCGACGGGATACTCGGCGGTGACGCCGATGCCGCCGTGCAACTGAATGGCCTCCTGCGCGATGTGCCTGCCCGAGCGACTGATCTGCAGCTTGGCCCGGGCCGCGATGACGGGATCGAAGGTGCCGTCGGCGATCGACATCGCGGCGTAGAAGCTCATGCTGCGGGCCAGCTCCAGGGAGACGTACATGTCCGCCGCGCGCTGAGTCAGCGTCTGGAAGGTGCTCAACGGCACGCCGAACTGCTTGCGGCTCTTCAGGTATTCGGTGGTCAGCCGCAGCGCCTCGGCCATCGCGCCCACTGCCTCGGCGCACAGCGCCGATTGATGGCGGATGAGCGCGTTCTGCAATCCGACGGTCGCGTCACCGCCGCTTCCGAGGGGTTCGGCCGGCGTGGCGTCGAAGTCCAGCTGCGCGGCGCGCTGTCCGTCGAAGGTGGGGAACCCCCGGCGCGCGACGCCGTCGGCGGACACCACGAACAGCCCCACCCCGCCGTCCGGCAGCGCCGCGCTGACGACGAAGACGTCCGCGCTGTCGCCGGCGAGGACGGGGTTCTTGCGTCCCGTCAGCGTCCACGCGTCACCCTGGCGCTCAGCGCGAGTAGCCACCCGAGTCGTCGCACCTCGCATGCCGGGCTCGTGGTGAGCCAGCGCCAGCAGGGTGCGGCCCTCGGCGACCTCGTCGAGGACCTTGCGTTGCTCGTCGGACCCCAGCTCGGCGATCACGCCGCCCGGAATCAGCGCGGCTGCGGCGACGGGCTCCGGGGCGAGCCGCTTGCCGATCTCGGTGAACACCACCATCAGTTCGATCTGACCCGCTTCGTCGGGATCGAATCCGAGCCCCAGGATGCCCATTTCGGCCAACTGCGACCACACCTCGCGACTCCACCCGAGATCGGTCTCGATGACCCGGAGGCGCTTCTCGACGTCGTAGTTGCGCTCGAGCACCTCGTCGGTGATGTTGCGCAGCAGTTCCTGCTCGTCTGTCAAATGAAAGTCCATGGCGTCCTCACAGTCCCAGAATCGTGGAGGCGACGATCGTGCGTTGCACTTCGTTCGTGCCGCCGTAGATCGACACCTTGCGGTAGTTCAAGTACTTCGGGGCCGCGAGCTGCGCCCACGGTGGCGAGCCGATGTCGTCGCCCGCGTCGAACGGCAACGCGTCGGGTCCGGCGACGTCGACGAGCAACTCGGTCACCGCTTGCTGCAGCTGGCTGCCCTTGAGCTTGAGGATCGAGGACGCCGGGTTGGGCTTGCCGTCGGCCTCGGAGCCGCTGACCCGCAGCTGCGTCAGTTCCAGGGCGAGCAGCTCGTTCTCCACCTCGGCCACCCGGGCGGCGAACAGCGGATCGTCCAGCAGCGTCCCGTGGTCGGTGATCGTCTTGGCCGCGTGCTCCTTGACTTGGGCCAGCCACACCTTCGTCGTGCCGATCCGCGCGATGCCGGTGCGCTCGTTGCTGAGGAGGAACTTCGCGTAGGTCCAGCCGCTGTTCTCCTCGCCGACCAGCTGATCGGCGGGCACGCGAACGTCTTCGAAGAACACCTCGTTGACCTCGTAGCCGCCGTCGATCAGCTTGATCGGGCGCAGGGTGACCCCGGGGGTGGACATCTCCACCAGCAGGAAGGAGATGCCGGCCTGCCGCTTCGGCGCAGTCGGGTCGGTGCGCGCGAGGACGAAGATCCAGTCGGCGTACTGGCCGAGCGTGGTCCAGGTCTTCTGCCCGTTGATCACATAGGAGTCGCCGTCGCGGACGGCGGTGGTGCGCACCGAGGCCAGGTCCGAGCCCGCCTCCGGTTCGGAGAAGCCCTGACACCACCAGATGTCCACGTTGGCGGTCGGCGGCAGGAAGCGCTCCTTGAGCTCCTGGGAGCCGAATCGCGCGATCACCGGTCCGACCATGCTGGCGTTGAAGGCCAGCGGCTCGGGTACGCACGCCAGACGCATCTCGTCGGACCAGATCTGCCGTTGCAGCGGCGTCCAGTCCTTGCCGCCCCACTCGACGGGCCAGTTGGGCACGGCAAGGCCGTGTTCGTTCATGATGCGCTGCGTCGTGACCACGTCGTCGGGCAGTTTCAGTTCGCCGTCCCGCACGCGAGTCCGGATCTCCTCGGGGATCTTCGTGGTGAAGAACTCCCGCAGTTCGTCGCGGAACGCGGCCTCGTCGTCACTGAGCGCCAACTTCACTGTCGAACCTCCGATTCTGCGGGCGCGGCCCACCGTCACAACTCCAGGAAGGCTATGCCTACCCGCTGACCACTTTGCCAGGGCGGGATCAGTGACCTCGATCGGCCCACCGGTACCTAGCGGGCGCGGCGTACCAGTTGGTCGGAGTCCGCGATGATCATCCCCTTGCGCTCCAAACGAATCCACCCTCGTTGACTGAAGTCGGCCAGCGCCTTGTTGACCGTCTCCCGCGAGGAGCCCACCAACTGGGCCAGCTCCTCCTGGGTCAAGCCGTGTCGCACCGCGACCACGCCGTTCTCCTGCACACCGAAACGCTGCGCAAGTCCCAGGAGTTGCTTGGCGAGCCGGCCGGGGACGTCGGTCAGCACCAGGTCGGCCAGGGCATCCTCGGTGCGACGCAACCGTCGCGCCAGAATGCGAAGCATCCGGTCGCCGACTTCGGGGTGCTGGGCGATCCACGACCGCATGACGACGCCGTCGACGCGGACCACGGATGCCTCACCGATGGCGGTCACGGTCGACGTGCGGGGGCCAGGGTCGAATACCGAGAGCTCACCGAAGGACTCGCCCGTCCCGCGCATGGTGAAGATGGTGTCCGGTGCACCGGGTGCGCCGCGGCCGACCTTGAACTTGCCGGCGGCGATGACGAACAGCGCGTCACCGAACTGTCCGTGCCGAAAGACGACGTATCCGGCCTTGACCGTCGTCGTGGAGAGGTCCTCGACGAGTTCGGCGACGAGTTCGGGCTCGACTCCACGAAAGATGGCGGCCCCGTGAATGGTCGGTTGCACTGGCGCTCCTCCTCCCGTGACGGGCGTTGGCGGCCGATACCCGCCGATGGAGGGGGAAAACGAGGTGTTTCGGGTCTGCGGCCCCGGGTAGCCGCCGTGCCACCGACGGCTGCCATCGAGTGGCGCTGAGGCCCTCGGCAGGCGTCGCCGATTGCGGCGACAGAAAGGCGGCCGACGTGCAACCGTTGTCCTCGAACCGCACCGTGGGAGACGAATTGGCCGCAGTGCACGCCAGGCTCGCCGGCATCCTGCTCACCGAACAGACGGTGCACTCAGCACTGCAGCTCATCATCTCGCTGGCCAGGGACACCCTCCCCGGAAGCGTCGGTGCGGGTGTGACGCTCATGCGCCGCGATGGCCGGCCGGCGACCTCGGCGGCCACCGACCCCGAGGTGGAGGCACTCGACCGACTGCAGCACGGACTCGAAGAGGGCCCCTGTCTGACGGCGTGGGCGACGTCGTCGGTGGTCCGGGTCGACGATCTGACGACCGAGGACCGGTGGCCGGTGTGGTCGCCGAGGGCTGCGGCCATCGGCATGCGATCGGTGCTCAGCGCGCCGATGGAGGCCGGTGGGACGACGTGGGGCGCGGTCAAGGTGTACGGCGCGGCGCCGAACTGCTACGACGAGCGTTCGGCGGAAGTCCTGCGACGGTTCGGCGCCCAGGCGGCGATCTTCACGGCCAACGTGCAGACCGCCGAGGCGACGCAGCGCCTCAGCGACGACCTGACCGACACGCTGCACAGCCGTGACGTCATCGCCGTCGCCCGGGGCATGGTGATGGCGCGTCGGGGCATGGATTCCGAACGCGCCTACCGGCAGCTCGTCCAGTTGGCCAGGCAGTCGCGCATCCCGCTGACCGAACTAGCCGAGCGCATGGTGGCCTCTCCCGTGCGGCGAGACGCCGCCCCCGACAGATGACCGCCTCCCCGAGTGAGCGTCTTCACGAGGCCTTCGAGGCGTCGCGGTTGACGGTGCCCGAGTTGTGGCTGCGCTACTTCGCACTTGGAGGCCAGGCCAGCGAGCTGGAGCTCGACGCGTACATCGGCGGGGCGTTGGCGCTGCCCGCCTTCGAGCACGACGTGCTCGCCCACGCCATCAACGAGCGACTCGACGAGATCGGTCCGCCTCGAGCTCCGTACAGCGACGCGTTCACGTCGCTCGGCTTCCAGGAGGACCAGGCGTGCGACGAGGGGTGGGGCGGGGCCTGACGGCCCGGTGTGGACACGACGTGGCCATCGCCTCGGAAAGTGGGTACTCCCCGCCTCGACGATGCCCGCGAGCGAAGAAGGTGCCATGTGCTAGGCCTGCCCGACGGTGTACACGCGTGTCTGTTCGACCTCGACGGGGTGCTCACCGACACCGCGAGCGTGCACCGAACCGCCTGGAAGGCGATGTTCGACGACTTCCTCCGCGCTCGGGCCGACGAGTCCGGTTCGACGTTCACGCCGTTCGACGTGGACGCCGACTATCAGCGCTACGTCGACGGAAAGACCCGGGAGGACGGGGTGCGGTCCTTCCTCGCCAGCCGTGACATCGAACTACCCGAGGGCGATCCCGACGACGACGAGCACGCCGACACGGTCAGCGGGCTCGGCAACCGAAAGAACGCCGCCTTCCAACACACCATGCACACCGACGGAGTCAGAGTCTTCGAAGGTTCTCGTCGATATCTGGAATCGGCTGCGGCGGAAGGACTTCCGATAGCAGTAGTGTCCTCATCGGCGAACACCCGCGAGGTGCTCGAGGTGACCGGCCTGGCCAAGTTCGTCGACGAGCGGGTCGACGGCGTCACCATTCGGGAGCAGCACATCGCCGGCAAGCCGGCACCGGACTCCTACCTGGAGGGCGCGCGCCGCCTCGGCGTCGACCCGGCCGCGGCAGCGGTGTTCGAAGATGCCCTCTCCGGCGTGGAAGCCGGCCGGGCCGGGTGCTTCGGGCTCGTGGTGGGTGTCGACCGCGTCGGCCAAGCCGATGCCCTGCGCGAACACGGTGCCGACGTCGTGGTCACCGATCTCGCCGACCTGCTCGACGCGCGATGACGGCCGATGCCACGTACCCGGTCGAGCCATGGCGCCTTCGGGAGACCACCCTCGACGTCGACGCCCTCGCCCAGTCGGAATCACTGTTCGCTCTGTCCAACGGCCACATTGGGTTACGGGGAAACCTCGACGAGGGTGAACCGCACGGCACCCCCGGCACCTACCTCAACTCGTTCTTCGAGATCCGGCCCCTGCCGTATGCCGAGGCGGGTTACGGCTACCCCGAGGAGGGACAGACCCTCGTCGACGTGACCAACGGCAAGATTCTGCGCCTCCTCGTCGAGGACGAGCCGTTCGACGTTCGCTACGGCGAGTTGGAACACCACGAACGCACACTGGACTTCCGCGCGGGCACCCTGACCCGCACCCTGCAGTGGCGCTCACCGGCGGGACGCGCCGTGGCCGTGACCTCGACCCGGCTGGTGTCCCTGGCCCAGCGGGGGGTCTCGGCCGTCGAATACGTCGTCGAAGCGGTCGACGAATTCGTCAGGGTGACGGTGCAATCGGAGCTCGTGGCCAACGAGGACCAACCCGAGACGTCGAAGGATCCACGCGCAGCGGCACTGTTGGAGAAGCCGTTGATGCCGGTGTCGCACGACTGCGACGGTGAACGGGCGGTGCTGATCCACCACACCCGGCTCAGCGAGTTGACCATGGCCGCCGCGATGGACCACGACGTCGAGGTGCCCGGTCGGGTGGAGACGCACACCGAATGCTGGGAAGACCTGGCGCGAACGACCGTGGTGTGCGGACTGCGCCCCGGCCAGAAGTTGCGCATCGTCAAGTACCTCGCCTACGGGTGGTCGAGCCTGCGGTCCCGGCCAGCCCTGCACGACCAGGTCGCCGGCGCCCTGACCGGAGCGCGCTACATCGGATGGCAGGGCCTGCTCGACGCCCAGCGCGAATACCTCGACGACTTCTGGGCCAACGCCGACGTCGAGGTCGAGGGCGACCCGGAGATTCAGCAAGCGGTACGGTTCGGCCTGTTCCACGTGCTTCAGGCCAGCGCACGGGCCGAGCGCCGGGCCATCGCAGGCAAGGGGCTCACCGGCACCGGCTACGACGGTCACGCCTTTTGGGACACCGAGGGTTTCGTCCTCCCCGTCCTGACCTACACGCACCCGCACGCCGCGGCCGACGCCCTACGCTGGCGGGCATCCACGATCGATCCGGCTCGCGCGCGGGCCGCCGAACTCGACCTCGCCGGGGCCAGCTTTCCCTGGCGAACCATCCGCGGCCAGGAATGCTCGGCCTACTGGCCGGCGGGCACGGCGGCCTGGCACGTCAACGCCGACATCGCCCTGGCCTTCGAGCGATACCGCGTCGTCACCGGGGATCAGTCGCTGGAGGCCGACGGCGGACTCGAAGTGCTCGTCGACACCGCCAGGCTATGGGTGTCCCTCGGGCATCACGACCGCCACGGCCGATGGCATCTCGACGGCGTGACGGGGCCCGACGAGTACACCGCGGTGGTGCGGGACAACGTGTTCACCAACCTCGTGGCCGCCGAGAATCTGCGCATCGCGGCGGCGGCCTGCGGCCGACATCCCGAACGAGCAAGGGCCCTCGGCGTCACCACCGAGGAGACGGCCAGTTGGCGTGACGCGGCCGACGCCGTGCACGTGCCGGTCGACGAAGGCCTCGGCGTGCATCAGCAGTGTGAGGGCTTCACCACGTTGCGGGAGTGGGACTTTGGCGAGAACACGTCCTACCCGCTGCTACTGCACGAATCCTATGTGCGGCTGTACCCGGCGCAGGTCATCAAACAGGCCGACCTGGTTCTGGCGATGCACTGGCAGAGTCACGCGTTCACTCCCGAGCAGAAGGCTCGCAACGTGGACTACTACGAACCGCGAATGGTGCGGGACTCGTCGTTGTCGGCGTCGACGCAGGCGGTGCTGTGCGCCGACGTGGGCCACCTCGAGCTGGCCCACGACTACGCCTACGAAGCGGCGCTGATCGACCTGCGCAACCTGCACGACAACACGCGCGACGGTCTGCACATGGCGTCGCTGGCGGGAGCGTGGACGGCCCTGGTCGCGGGTTTTGGCGGGTTGCGTGACGACGCCGGAGTGCTGGAGCTCGACCCGCACCTGCCCGAGCAGATCACCCGACTCCGGTTTCGGTTGCGCTGGAGGGGGTTTCGGTTGACCATCGATGCCGATCACGAACACGTCGTGTACCGCCTGCTTCCGCGCGACGGGGAGGACGAGGGCCGGCTGACCATCCGTCACGCCGGCACCGACCTCGAGCTCGACACCGCCACGCCCACCACCGTCCGGTTGCACGCGCGGTTGCCGTCGTCCCCGGAACCCCGGCAACCGCCGGGGCGCCGACCCGTCCGTCGACTCCGCTGAGGCGACGTGTGCCGATCCGGCGAACGGGTACTGGCACCGTGTGACCACAGCGGGTTTGATCATCATCGGAAGCGGACCGGCCGGCATCAGCGCCGTGGAGTCCTACCGCCGGCACGGAGGTGCCGGGCCGGTGCTGGTGTGCAGCGCCGATCCGGACTTGCCGTATGAGCGCCCGCCGCTGAGCAAGGACTTCCTCCGCGGCGACACCGACGACGTCGCGCTGCATCCCCCGGAATGGTTCGTCGAGCACGACGTCGACCTTCGCCACGGGCGACCCGCCACGGCCGTCGACGTCGACGCCCACACCGTGACGGTCGACGGTCAGCCGATCCCCTACGAGTCGCTGGTGCTCGCCTGCGGCGCCGCGCCATCCGGGCTGCCCGTGCCCGGCGGCGAACGCGCACTGTCGTTGCGGTCCCTGGCGGACGCGCATCGGCTTCGCGAGGCCGCCTCTGGCGCGACGTCGGCCGTCGTCGTCGGAGCCGGTTTCATCGGCTGCGAGGCGGCCGCGTCGCTGGCGATGCGCGGCCTGGCGGTCACCCTGGTGGCGCCCGACGCCGTCCCTCAGGAGAAGCGGCTTGGAGCGGAGGCCGGTCGGCGTCTGCGCGACCTGGTGACGTCGACGGGCGTGCGGTACGTCGGGAACGCCAAGGTCACGTCGATCACCGACGCAGGCGTGGTGCTCGACGACGGGGTGACCGTCGACTGCGACGTGGTGCTCGCCGCCACCGGCGTGACCCCGCACGCCGAGTTGGCGTCCGCCGCCGGACTCGACGTCGAGGACGGGCGAATCGTGGTCGGCGCCGACATGCGGACCTCGGCGGCCGACGTCTACGCCGCCGGCGACGTGTCGTTCGCCTTCAACACCGCCGTGGGTCGCCACATCGCCGTCGAGCATTGGCAGGATGCGATGGATCACGGCGAGATCGCGGGCGCTCAGGCCGCGGGGGCCAGGGACACGTGGCATGCCGTACCGGGCTTTTGGTCGACGATCGGTGAGGCGACGGTGAAGTACCACGCGTGGGGCGACGGATTCGACGCCAGCCGAGTGGTCGACCACGACGACGGCTTCACCGTCTGGTACGAAACCGACGGCGTTGCCGTCGGCGTGCTCACCTGCAACGCGGACGACGACTACGACCTCGGCGAAGGACTGATCGCTAGCCGTCGACCGGCGCCGCCTCGACGACGTAGGACGAACTAGAGACGGTTCTCCGGGCCGATGACGCCCCAGACGACCTTGCCCCCGGGCACCGGCGTGTTACCCCAGACCCTGGTCAAGGCATCCACGATCTGCAGTTGCGTCAGGGCGCCGAGGAGTTCGTCGTCTTCGTGAATCAACGCCAGTGAGGGACTTCCGTCGGTGACCGCCACGGTGACGGTGTCGTCGCCGGCCTCCACCCGGACGTCGAGATCACTGTCGGTGTGTTGCAGAACGTTTTCGACGAGGACGGTGGCCACCACACAGGCAGTCGGAGCAAAGGCGCTCAACGACCACGTGCAGAGCCGATGCGTCACGAAGTCCCGGATCGGAGCGACGGCTGTCGGCGTGGCAGGCCAGACGTCCCTCGCGCGCTGGCGCAGCGGCCCGAGGTTCGACGCCATCGCCGAGCGTGCCGCCGTGGCCGTTCCGTAGACCGGGAGGTACCGGGTGATTCCGTTGCGGGCCAGAACCCGCCGAACAGCGGTGTGGGCGCACACCAGACCGATCGGGACGTTCGGCCAGTCGACGACCAACCAGCGCGCGCTGGTGAAGACGGCCCACGCCGACGGCGACGGCGCATGCAGTGCGGTGACGTCGACCAGCACCATCGGCGCATCGAGCGCGGCCTTCACCACTGCATCCCGGATCACCAGGTAGGTGGTGGCGTCGAGCACCCCGCCCAGCACCACCGTCGCGGCAGCGGGGGCGATCGCCACGTCGACCGTCAGCGGACTACGCGATGGATGCATCAGGCGCGTCTCCGTCGTCGTCCAACAGTTCGGACAGCCGGCTCCGAAGGACCGCGACGGCATGCTCGGCTTCCTCGGCAATCTCGGCGTAGCGACGCTGCAGTGCGCCCGGACTCACGATCGACTCGTGCTTGCGCGACAGCTTGGCCTTCTCCTCCAGACTGCGCAGCGCAACCCACAAAGCGTTCTCGGTCTCTCGGTCCCGCGCCCGCAACAGCGCTTCCGGCGTCCACGCGTGCCCCACCCGGCAGCGGTAGTTCGTGCTGCCCACCGACACCAGCGACCCGTTGCAATCCGGGCACGTGAACCCCGACGGCGGCCCCAACGTCTCGGCGTCGAAGACGTCAGAGAAGCGAGGTCCCATAGCTATGTCGTTCTCCGCTTCCATCATCGGATCGAACACCGTCTCGCCCTCCTGCCCGGGACGGTCGGCCAGCGAGGCAAACAGTTGCCCTGCTGCGGCCGCCGCCACCTGATGATCGACGATCTGTGCGGCGATCGCATTTCTGGGCATGTCGGGGAAGAGCGCGTCGTCCGGCGCCTGCACGACCGTGACCCCACCCCTTGCTCGAATCGCGGTCAGGCCGAGGACGCCGTCGTCGAGCACCCCGGACAGCAGCACGCCGATGGCTCGTGACCCGAAGTCCACCGCGGCCGACCTCAGCAGCGCGTTGATCGCCGGACGGTGGCCGTCCTCGGTTGGCCCGCGCGACACCACGATCCGACGACGCCTGACCAGCAGGTGGCGATCCGGGGTGGCGACGTAGACGTGCCCGGCGCGTAGGAGCTCACCGTCGACGCCCTGACTGACGGGCAACGGTCCGTGGCGGTCGAGGATTTGAGCCAGCACGCTCGGCGTAGCGCTGGACATGTGAAGCGCGACGAGGACCGCATGGGGAAGGCCGGCGGGTAGGCCACCCACGAGCTGTTTGAGCGCCTCGACGCCGCCAGCCGACGCACCGATGGCGATGACACCCCGCGGTGCGTTGACGTTCGTGCCGATCTCCTCCTCCACTTAGATGGGCTACCCGTCCCCGGTCGTCTCAACCGGCATCAGCCCGCCAGCGACCGTCGACTGCCCACCGTGTCACTCATCCCATGCCGCAGGCGATCGAGCGCTTGGGCCAGCAGACGCGACACGTGCATCTGGGAAATGCCAACGCGCACGGCGATTTCGTCCTGGGTCAGCGACTCGAAGAACCGCATGACGATGATTCGCTGCAGCCTCTCTGGCAGCGTCGAGAGTTGCGCGCGCAGTGCCTCTCGGTCCTCGATGAACCGAATGCCGGGGTCCAGACCACCCAATCGATCGGCAAGGGTCGGCGCGTCGTCGTCGGATCCGGATCCGAAGTCGATCGACAACGTCTTGAACCCGGCGCCGGCCACCATTGCCTCGACGATGTCGGCGCGGTCCATGCCCAGCTCGTCGGCCAGCTCCGACGGGGTTGCGGAGCGTCCGAGTCGCTGCGCGACGTCATTCATCGCCTGACCCAACTGAGGGTAGACGTCCTTGAGGCGTCGCGGCACCTTGACCGACCAGCTGTAGTCGCGAAAGTACCTCTTGACCTCACCCATCACGGTCGGCACCGCAAAGCCGAGGAAGTCACCCGCGGACGGGTCGAAGCGGTTCACCGCGTTCAAGAGTCCCACGCGGGCAACCTGCACCAAGTCGTCATGGGCTTCGCCGCGGCGCGCGTAGCGTCGGGCGATGTGGTCGGCCAACGGTAGGCACTGCTCGATGATGTGGTCACGCAGCCGCCGGTATTCATCGGATTCAATTGCCATCGAACGCAATTCGACGAAGAGCTCCTGCACCTCGTCATAGCGGGTGTCGTCCTTGGCGGGACTGCGCCGCAACGAACCCTTGGGCATGGGCGAGCTCACGTTGTCCATGGAGTCTCCTGCGGTGGTTGCCGCCCCGCTGGCTCCAGGGATGGTGACAAGTGTGCACCCTGAAATCGTCGCCGTCGACCCGTCGACGGGCCCCACGACGCCGTCAGATCGCCGATTCCGCAGCGCCAGAGCGTGATCGGGCCAGGGTATGGCCGTCGTACGGATTCACGAGTCTTCGTTTGACGGATATCCGCCCCGGTCAATGGTTCGCGAGTTGGCCGGACGGCCGTCGACTTCCTCCGAAGAGTCCAAAGGCCAACGCGCGCAACGGTCGAACGATACGATCGGGGTCACGACCAACTGACCGTGACATGGCCCGGGGTACAGCCGAAGTGCCACGATGGAGGCGGTCCACCGACGAGTGCGGCCACCCGTCGTCGAAGCGCACAGCAAGGGGGTACACCGGAGTCATGGCCAACGAGACGAGCATCGATCTGGCGACGACGTTGGGACGCCTTGCCGTCGAGATGCAGGATCTGCGGGACGTCGAATCCGTTCTGCAGATGATCGTGGCGGCATCCGTCGACGTGGTTCCCGGAGCCCGGTGGGCGGGAATTTCCCAGGCCCACGGGAGGAACGTCGAGCCTCGTTCGCCCAGCGATCCATTGGTGATGAAGATCGACTCGTTGCAGTCCGAACTTGGTGAGGGTCCCTGCATCAGCTCCCTGCGCGACCACCGCACCGTGGTCGTGGACGACATGTCGGCCGAGACGCGGTGGCCGCGGTTCGCCGAAGCTGCCCTGGCGCTCGGAGTGCACAGTTCGATGTCGTTTCAGTTGTTCGTCATCAAGGACAACCTTGGCGCACTCAACCTCTACGGGGGCGAGCCGGGGGTGTTCGACGACGAATCCCTGCTCTACGGCGAAACCCTCGCTCAACACGCCTCGGTGGCCATGGCCGACACCATGGCCGTCGAACAGTTCCACCGGGCATTGGCCAGCCGGGACATCATCGGGCAGGCCAAGGGCGTGCTGATGGAGCGGTTCGGCGTCGACGCGGTACGCGCCTTTGCGCTGCTGACCCGGCTGTCGCAGGATGGCAACATCAAGCTGTTCGAGGTTGCGGAACGCGTCGTCTCGACCAGCGGATCGTCTGACTAGCGGCTCACGTCGTGCGGGAGCCGAGGACGTTCGGAGACGATGGTCTTCGTCGGCATCTCACGAACGCAGCGTGACGTGCGGACTCTGACCGTAGGTCTCGCGGTAGAGCACGGCGAAGCGTCCGGTGTGTGCGAATCCCCACCGAGCGGCCGCCGCCGTGACCGTGATCGTCGACCTGTCGCCGTCGACCAGCTCGCGGTGAACGTGCTCGAGACGGACGCGCCGCAGATACGCCATGGGCGTGCTGTCGAGGTGACGGCGGAACATGTATTGCAATGCCCGTGGTGTCACGTACACCGCGCTCGCGACATCGCCGATCCCCACGTCATGTGCGGCGTGTTCCTCGATGAAGGCCATGGCCCTGCGCAGGAGCGCCGGCTGGTCGGAGACGTCGCGCCGATCCCGTAGGTGATCGCGGTCCGAGGTGACGACGGTATTGGGAAAGGCCGCAAGGGCCGTCGCCGCCAAGAGCCGACCGGCGGCAGCCAGTACCAACGGTGTGGCCGGACCGTCGCCGGACAAGACGAAGTCGTCGACGTACCGACGAGCCGCGGTGAGCGCCCTGCCAGCAGAGGCGCTGACGGGCTCGGCGCCGGTGAAGCTGACGTCTGCCGGTCGGACGTGCCCAACGTCGCCAGCCGCCTCGACGAGGAGTCGGCGATCCAGCACCACGGTCTGCAGCGTCGCGTCGCTGGTCCGGATCCGAACCGGCTCCGCCGCACTCGACCCGATGATCAGCTCGCCGGCCGCAGCCCGTCCGGCACGACCACCTACCTGGCTCTCTGCGCGCCCCTCTACAGGCCAGAGCACCACGACGGATCCCATGGCGGCTTCGGCGCGCACCTCGACGTCGCCGTCATGGCGAACGCTCTCCAGGGCAAACGTCGAACTCGAGACACGACGGTGGTCGACGCGTAGTCGCCGTCCCGGCTGACGGGTCAGCGGCCGTACGTCCACCTCGGTGCGGTAGACGCGGTTGAGATACGACGTGATCTCGGCGGATTCGTCGCTGTGTACTTCCTGTACACGGAGGCAACCTGAGGGGGCCATGATGCCAAATTTCAACGCTGACTGACCGAGCTGTGTCTAAACTCGAGTCCTGGCAGCGTACCGCAACGGTTCGGCAACGTCAGACTTTGGTCACATTCGGCCTCGATCAGCGGCAGCAGTCACACGACCCGTTCATGGTCGAGGCTCGACGCACCGCTGGTTTGGAACATCATCCTGCGCGCGATCTCGCCGGCGTGGTCGGCGAAGCGTCCGTAGAACCTACCCAGGAGGACCACGTCGGAGGCCACCGTGGCTCCGTGTGCCCACCCGGGACTCGCCACCGCGGTGAACAGCTCGCGATGCAGGGTCTCCACGAAGCGGTCGTCGGACCGGACCCGGTCGACCTGCGCGCAGTCTCCCGTCGTCAAGATGGCATGGCACCGTCCCGCGAGATCCACCGCGGTGGCACCCATCTCCTCGAACCGGCCGTGAAGCTCCCGGGGGATGACGGACTCCGGGTAACGGCGCAGAGTGAGCTTGGCGACGTGAGCAGCCAGACCGCCCATCCGATCGGCGTCGGCGGCCACGTGGAGCGCGGTCACCACCATGCGAAGGTCCCGGGCCACGGGCGCCTGCCTCGCCAGGATTCCGATCGCGCGACGCTCCACCGCGTCGCGCAGCCGCCGAAGCTGACCGATCTCGCGGGTGACCTCGTGCGCCACGGCGGCATCCACGTCCAGCAATCCACGCGTGGCCCCGCCGACGGCCTCCCCCGCCAACGCGCACATCGCACCCAGGTCGGCCTGCAGCGACTCGAGTTGCAGTTGGAAGTTCGTACGCACGGGCGGCCCTCACATCGCGGTTCTGCAGTGCTACCCGGTGCCGCCGGTTCCAAACGCCCGCCGCCCATTTCCGACGTACCGCAGCCCCGCCCGCTCGACGAGCTCGCCGTCGAGCACGTTTCGCGTGTCCACCACCACCGCGCCGGGTGACTGCTCGCCGATGGCGTACCAGTCGAACTCGGCGAACTCGGGCCATTCGACGAGCACCACGATGGCGTCGGCGGCCTTGGTCGCTCGATAGGGATCGTCGACGGCGCTCACACCCGCCGCGGCCAGCACACCTGGGTCGACGGCTGCCAACCGCGGGTCGTACCCCTGCACGTGGGCGCCGCCGGACACGAGCTGGCTGCACACCGTCAGCGCCGGTGAATCGCGAGTGTCACTGGTGTGCGCCTTGAACGTCAATCCCAGGGCCGTGACGCGCATGTCTCGCAGCGGCCGACCCACACTGCGCCGCAGCGTGTCCGCGATGCGCGCACCCTGCGCCTCGTTGGTCCGCCGGCACGCTTCGACCTCGGCCAGGACCACGCCGTGTCGTCGGGCGGTGTGCAGCAACGCCGCAGAGTCCTTCGGAAGACAGGACCCACCCCATCCGGGTCCCGGCTCGAGAAAGTCGGTGCCGATGCGTCCGTCGGCGCCCATGCAGCGGACCACGTCGAGCACGTCGGCACCGGTACGGTCGCACAACGCCGCCAGCGAATTGGCGTAGGAGGACTTCACGGCCAGGAAGGCGTTGCTCGCGTACTTGGCGAGCTCGGCGCTTTCGAGATTGGTACGAAGGAGTGGGCTCGACAGTGGGCCGTAGCAGCGGCCGACGATTTCGGCCGCGACGTCCTCGTCCACCCCGAGCACGATGCGGTCCGGGTGTCGAAAGTCGTGCACGGCGTAGCCCTCGCGCAAAAATTCCGGTGCGCATGCGACGTGAATGCCGTTGGGCTGCAGGAGTTCTGCCAGCCAGCGGGTGGTGCCCACGGGCACGGTCGACTTGATCACCACCACCGCGCCGGGAGGCAGGACGTTCGCCAACCGGTCGACGACGTGTTCCACCGCCGTGAGATCGGCTGAGCCGTCGGGCGCTTCGGGCGTCGAGACGCAGACGAAGACGACCTCGCGGTCGGCCATGAACCGGTCGTTGGTGGTGAAGGACACCGCTCTGCGAGCCAACCCGTCGACCAGGATGTCCCGCAGTCCCGGTTCGTCGACGGTCGGGCGGCCCTCGTTGAGCGAGTCGACCTTCGCCGCATCCACCTCGACGGCGACGACGTGGGCACCGCGCTCGGCCAGACAGACCGCGGTGGTGAGTCCGACGTAGCCGACGCCGACCACGCCCACCCGCATGCCGCTCATGCCGACCTCGCGAGCAGCGCACGGCTCGCGTCGAGGACGTCGGATACCGCGATCTCCAGCAGCCCCCGATGCGGCCGGTCGCCGTGGGGATCTCCGAGCCGGCCAGACCACAGGACGAGGTGGCGGTCGGGGTTCCGAGGCCCCCACCGGCTGGGAGCGGTGGGGCCGAAGAGCACCACCGACGGCGTCGACGTCGCGGTCGCGACGTGTCCGACGCCGGTGTCACCGCAGACGACCAGGCGGGAGCACCCGATCAACGAGACCAGTTCACGAACGGTCAATCGTCCTGCCATGACCGATGATTCGGGCAACCCGGCGGCTTCGGCCACCTCGATGGCCAGGGGCCGCTCGTCGGCGACACCGGTGACGAGCACGTCGTGACCGTCGGCGTGCAGAGCGGCCGCAATCTGGGCGAAGCGGTCCAACGGCCAGCGGCGGGCCGCCGCCGAGGCACCCGGGTGCACCACGACCGTGCCGGCGCGCCCCGGCGTGGCCGCAGGTCGGTCGAGGATCAGATCCGACGGGTCGCTCGCGATGCCCGCCGAGGCGAGCAGCATGCACCACCGGTCCACCTCGTGGAGATCCTCGCGCCACGGCGGACCCGGCACGGCGGGAAACCGTCGGTGCCGGTGACTGAGTACGGCCCTGGGCTCGAGGGCGACGACGTGAGAGATGCTCTGCGGCCCACTGCCGTGCAGGTTGACCGCCAGCTCCGGGGGGTGGCGAAGCGGGGCCAGGTCGCCGAGGGCCGCGGTGGGCACCACGTCGTCGACGGCTCCCGTCATCAGAGCGAGCTCGCGATACCGCTCGGGGGCGGCCAGGACGAGCCGGGCGACCGGGTAATGGCGCCGCAGACCTCGCAGGGCCGGCACCGCCGTCAGCAGATCGCCGAGTCCCAGCGCGCGCAGCACGTAGACGACGGGGGTCGTCACGGCCACGACGACTCCGTCGACGAGGCGACCACCATCTCCCGGATCTCACAACCCGCGGGCTGGCACAGCGCGAAGACCACCGTCTCGGCGACGTCTTCCGGGCGGTTGAGCTTCGCGTCGGGCGGCGGCTTGTACTGCTCGGCTCGCCCGTCGAAGAAGGGCGTGTGCATGCCACCCGGGATCAGCAGCGTCACCCCCACGTCGCCCGCCAGTTCGGCGGCCAGGGCCCGCGTGAAGCCGACGACGCCGAACTTGGAGGCGCAGTACGCGGTGGCGTCGCTGACCGCCTTGATGCCGAGCGTCGACGCCACCGTCACGATCCGGCCCCGGCTGGCGCGAAGCAGCGGCAAGGCCGCCCGCACGACGGCCGCGGTACCCAGCAGGTTGACCATCACCACCTGGTTCCACTCCTTGGCGGGGACGTCTTCCAAGGTGCCGCAGGAGTCGATGCCCGCGGGGGTGAACAGCCCCGTGACGGGGCCGTCGGCGCGCTCGGCCAAACTGGTGACCGCGGCCTGCACGGCATCGGTGTCGGCCAGATCGGCGAACGCGTGGGCAGCGTTGGCGTTGGGCCCCGTCGGCGGTTGCTTGTCGATGATCAGCGGTGTCCCGCCGTGGCGCCGTACCGCCTCTGCCGTTGCGGCGCCGAGACCCGACGCCCCGCCGGTGATGATCACGTTTCCGACGATGGACGGGGTTGCAGCATAGGTCATCTCGAGGTCCTTCCGTGGTTGGCTCGTTCCGATCGCGCCGTCGCGATCAGCTGGGACGTCGAATATCCGGCGACGATCGGCACGGTGATCACGTCGCCTCCGTGCAGCCGCACGACCTGCGCCTCCGGCAGGTCCTCGATGGCGTAGTCGCCGCCCTTGACCCAGACGTCGGGGCGCAGATCGTCGAGCAGACGTTCGGGGGTCGCGTCGTCGAAGACGAAGACGGCGTCCACACAGCCCAGCGCCGCGACGACGCGCGCACGATCCGCTGCGGGCATGATCGGGCGGTTCGGCCCCTTGAGGGCACGGACCGACTCGTCGGAGTTGACGAGTACCAGCAGCGCATCCCCGAGTTGTCTGGCGTGGCGCAGCAGGTTGACGTGCCCGGTGTGCAACAGGTCGAAGCAGCCACCGGTCGCCACGACGGTCCGGCCGTCGGCCCGCCATCGACGGACCTGCTCTGCCGCGTCCAGTGAGGTCTCGGCGCCGGCCTGGCGGCTCGGCGTCAGCGCGTCGCCGTCATGGCCAAGCGATGCGGTGGTCGACACGCCCGCGGCGCCGCCGGCGGCGACGAACCGGGCGGCGGCGGTGACGGCCATGACCACCGCCTCGTGCGGTCCCGCCCCCTCGGCCAACGCGACGGCCGCGGCCACGGCGAACCTGTCCCCCGCGCCGCACGCGTCGACGCGTGCTGCGGCCAACCGGTCGACGACGGGAACCTCGACGTGCCTGCGGGGCGCGTCCCCGACGAACAGTCGCGCGCCACGGGCGCCCATCGTCACGCACACGGCCTCGGCGTGCCACTGCCGCCGCAACGCGTCGAGGCTTCCGTCGGGGCACAACTGCTTGGCCTCGGCCTCGTTGGGGGTGACCAACACGCACCCCGGAATCGGCGGGCGTCCGCGTGGATGCGGGTCCCACACCATCGGCGCGGTCGTCGCGGCTCGCGTCAACGCCTCCCGCATCGTCGCCAACGCCGTCAACCCACCGCCGTAGTCGGCGACGCACAACGACCGTGCCGTCATCAGGGCTTCGGGGACCTCGTCCGGCAGTGGTTGCGTCTGGTACCGCGCATCACCATGGTCGACCCGCAGCAGTGACTGACCCGCAGCCCTGATCCTGGTCTTGGTCACGGTGCTGCCTCGCATCGGTAGGGAAAGGACGCGAACACCCCCAGCAGCCAACAGTTCTCGGATCCGGGCGCCGCGGTCGTCGTCGGCGATGCCCGTGACCAGAACCACGTCGCGGTCGTGTCGGGCGGCCAGCATCGCGGCCAAACCGGCGCCACCGGGTCGGTGCCAGCACCGCTGCGCGTCGACCACGGGTACCGGCGCCTCCGGACTGAGTCGGGTGGCCGAGCCCTCCAGGTCGACGTCGAGCATCGTGTCGCCGACGATCACCAAGGGGCCGCGCCCGCTCACGGCCGCCCCGCGGACGACAACGACTCGTCCAGCGCCATGCACAGCGTGTGCACCAGAACCAGATGCACCTCCTGAACCGTTGCGGCCGACGGAGAGTCGACGCAGACGGCGTCGTCACTGGTGCCTGCCAACGGGTTGGGCGCGGGACCCGTCAAGGCCCAGGTGGTCATGCCGACGTCTTGGGCAGCCTTGACGGCGGCGAGCACGTTGGGGCTGGCACCGCTGGTGGACAACCCGATCAGCACGTCGTCGCGGCGACCATGCGCACGGACTCCGCGGGCGAACATCTCCTCGAGTCCGTAGTCGTTGGCAACCGCGGTCAACGCGGAGGTGTCCGCGTGGAGTGAGATCGCCGAGAGCGCTCGCCGCTCGCCATGGAACCGCCCCACCAGTTCGGCGGTCAAATGCTGGGCCTCGGCGGCACTTCCGCCGTTGCCGCACGCCAGAAGACGACCGCCGCCGTCGAGCACCTCGGCCAGGTGGCGACCCCAGGACCTGATGCGGACGACGTCGCCCTCGGTCCGAGAAAGAGCAGTGGACAATGCGTGAAAGTGCGCGGTGATCGATTCGGTCGTCATCGCCATTCCCTTCGTTCGACGGCCGCGTCGACGGCCGACACCAGTTCTGCGTCGGTGATTCGGTCGAGGCACGGATGCCCGGGGACCGGACACCGGCGAGCCCGAGTGGCCCGGCAGGGCGCCCTCTGATCTCCCAGGACCGTCACGTCGGTGCCGTAGGGCTTCCATTGGGTGGCGGGCACCACGGGGGCGAACAACGACACGATGGGCACCCCTACGGCCGCGGCCAGATGGGCGGGCCCGGTGTTCGGCGCGACCACCACTGCCGCACGGGCGTAAACCGCTGCCAGCGTGTGCAATTCGGTTCGACCACCGAGGTCGACCGCATGGCCCCCGGCGACCTCCTCGGTCAGTCGACGCTCCGAACTCGACCCGGTCACCACCACCCGGTGCCCGGCACGGCCGAGCGCGTCGACCATCGCCGCACTCCGCGCGACACTCGGCATGCGGGCCGGCACCGCCGCACCGGGATGGAAGACGACGTACGGTCCCTGCCCGATTCGCCGGCGCAGGCGTTCGGGAACCACCGCGGGATAGGTGACCCGCAGTGTGCCGTCGTCACCGGCGGGCAACCCACAGCCGGCCGCCGACACCAATGACAAGGCGCGCAAGGGTTCTGGTACGCCGGGTTCGACGTGATGGCGCAGATCCAGGAGGGTCCCGGGGTAGTCCTCGCAGATCGCACCGACCCACGGCACTCCCGCCATCCGGCAGACGAGTGCCAGGGGCAGCGGCGACTGGTGAAAGGACGTCATCACGTACATGCGATCGGGGGCGAGGTCGCGCAGCTGTTTCACCACGGCCTCGACGTGATCGCCCGTCAGCGCGGGTGAGTCGAAGTCGACCCACGGCGCCTGCCATTCCAGAACCTCGTCGACGCCGGGCAGCAGAGCCGCCGCCGCACCACCCCTAGGCCCGGCCAAGAAGACGACGCGGTCGTGGGCCGTCGCAACGGCCCGCACGGCAGGACCGGTGATCAGTACGTCACCTGCGCTGTCCAGACGGGCCACCACCGCGGTGCTCACCGCGCCTCCCGCAAGACCATGGCCACCGCGTCGGAGAGCGTGGCCGCCACGTTGGCCCGCAGTCGTGCACTGGCGATCTCGCCCGAACGCGTGCGTTCCGTCGGCACCAGCACGGCACGCGCGTTGGCGGCCAACGCGGCGTCGACGTCACCGCCGGTGTCGCCGATCATCACGCACCGCTCCGGCGGCACGCCAAGGGCGTCGGCAGCGGCGAGCACCATTCCAGGCCGCGGTTTTCGGCAACCGCACCCGGTGGCGTCGTCGTGTACGCACACCTGCCAGGAGTCGAAGGGGCCGAGGACGTCGTCGACCTTCGTGTTGACCGCGTCCAACTGGTCGGCGCTGATCAACCCCCTGGCCACGCCGGACTGATTGGTCACGATCGCCAGACGCAGACCCTCCGCGCGCAACCTGGCGAGGGCCCGGACCGCCCCCGGCAGCGGTCGAACGCCGTCCGGATCGGCCAGGAACGGCCCGTCTTCGATGATGGTGTCGTCGCGGTCGAGCAATACGGCCAGCACGGGGTGGGCAACGGCCCGGCGGTGCCGCCACTCGCCCACCAGGCGGTGCCACACCGCCACCGGTGGGATCAGAGCCGAGGTGACGATCACCGTGGCGGCTTCGGCGAGCTGGCGGGGACCGGCCGCGAATCGTCGAGCGGCGAATTCGGCCGTCATCGCGAGCCACACCGCGGCCGCTGCTCGGGCGGTTCGGAGTCCACCCCCCGTCGCTCCGCTCGCCCCCGGGCGACGACCGGCGACCGCACTTAGCGCCGCCACCAGCACGGCGACAGTCGTCGTCGCGTGGGCGGGCAGGCGGCCGGGCCCCTCGCCGATCTCCCGTCGCCAACCGGGCCCGAACTTGCGGCGCATCAGCGCGTCGTCCCGGTTGCCGAACTGGGCCCGCACGCTGCTCAGCGGCGTCGACGGTGCGACCGGATGGACCGCGCGGCGCCGACCGGAGACGACGTGGCGGCCCGTGGCAAGCAGACGCAGGGCGAGGTCGGAGTCTTCGCGGTAGGCCCGGGGGAACCGCTCGTCGAAGCCGCCGACGGCCACCAACGAGTCACGCCGGTAGGCCATGTCGGCGGTGATCCACCGGGCGGTGGCCAGCCGAAGGGTGCGGCGCTCGTCGTCGGTCGCCCGACGACCGACCGCCGCAGGCACCTCCAGCACGCCCTGCGAGCCCGCCGCGCACGCCGCCTCGGCGGCCGCCAGGTCGACGGCCAAGTCGTCCAGCCACCCCGGCTCGGGCAGCACGTCGTCGTCGAGGAAGCCGATCCACCGCGTGTGCGCGACCCGCCAGCCCACGTTGCGCGCGCCGGCAGGCCCCCGTCCGCCGCTGCGCACCAGCGTCACCGGCAGTCGCGATCGCAGCTCCAATTCGGTTGGGCCGCCTGGCCGGTCGTCGACGATCACCACCCCGGCCGGTCGCGCCGCCGAGGCGCACAGCGCGTCGAGCACGAGCGACAACGAGTCCCGGCCGATGGTCGGAATCACGATGGTGCAGTCCAGGGCGCCGTCCCCCCTCGCGGTCACCATGGTCGACGAACCACGAACGGACCGATGGCGAGCATGTCGAGCGGCGAACTGCCGAAGCATTCCAGTGCGTCGCGGGGGCTGTCCACCATCGGGCGCCCCGCGGTGTTGAAGCTGGTATTGACCACGACGGGAACACCGGTGCGTTCGGCGAAGCGAGAAATGGTGTCGTACAAGCGTTTCTGCGTCGGCTTCACGGTCTGGATCCGTGCGGTGCCGTCGACGTGGGTGACCGCCGGGATCCGTTCACGCCACTGCGGCGCGACGTCGTGGACGAAGAGCATGTGCGGGCTCGGCAGGGGACCACGGGAGAAGATCTCCGCGGCCCGGTCGGCCAGCACCATCGGCGCCACCGGCCGGAACTGCTCGCGCCCCTTGACTGCGTTCAGCCGCTCCAGATTCTCCACCCGCCGTGGGTCGACGAGCAGCGAGCGCCCGCCCAGCGCGCGAGGGCCGAACTCCGCGCGCCCCTGAAACCAGCCGATCAGCTGATTCTCGGCAAGGGCATCGCCCACCGTGGCGGCGAAGTCCACGGGCCGCTCGTACCGAACGCCCGCGGAATTCAGTGCGGCGGCGATCTGCTCGTCGGTCCATCCTCGACCAAGCAATGCCGTCGGCATGGGCTCGATCGATTCACCGAACTCGGCGGCCATCGTCAACGCCGCGCCAAGGGCCGTGCCCGAATCCCCGGACGCGGGCTGCACCCATACGTCCTGGAAGTCGCCCTCGGCGAAGATGCGGGTGTTGGCCACGCAGTTGAGCGCGACGCCGCCGGCCAGACAGAGCCGGTCGACGTCGACGCGTTCCCGCAGCCAGACCACCAGGTCCAGCAGCACCTCCTCAAGGACCACTTGCGCACTGCAGGCGAGGTCGGCGTACTCCGGCTCCGGCCGGGCGAACGCCGAAGCCTTCTCGGGCGGGGTGGCCGGACGGGGTGGTACCAGCGTCGACCAGTCGACGGAGTCGGTGACGAAACCGCCGTCCTCCCTTGCATATACGCGGGTACGCAGGTAGTCGACGAACCGCGGGGCACCGTAGGACCCCATCGCCATCACCTTGTACTCGTCGCTGGAACGCGTGAATCCGAGGTGCTCGGTCAGGCCCTCGTAGAACAGGCCAAGGGAGTGGGGCAGCGACTGCGTCGCCAGCACGTCGAGCTTGGCGCCGCGGTACACCCCGGCAAGCATCGAGGTGCGTTCGCCCCGGCCGTCCACCACGAGCACCGCGGAATCCGCCCGAGACGACGCGAGCGCGGCCGACGCCGCGTGCGCCACGTGATGCCGAACGTGGTGAACCTTCGCCGGATCGAGACCGGGCAGGGCCGTGGCCAGGAAATGCGGTGCACGCCTGGCGTACAGGGTTCGCAGGTACTCCCAGTTCGCGTCCAGACCTGCCAGATCGTCACTCTCGCCCGTCATCACGGCCGGGTCGTAGGAATAGCCGACCGCGTCGACGTCACCGGGTGTCAGCCCCGCCTCGGCGAGACACCACGCGGCCGCCGCCGTCGGCAACTCCCAGGTGGAGAACGGCACCGCCGCCTTGCCGTGCTTGCGCCTGCTGAACCGTTCCTCCTCGGCAGCCGCGACCACGTGACCGTCGACCACCAACGCCGCCGCGGGATCGTGGAAGACGGCGTTGACGCCGAGGATGTTCACCGCCTCACCCCCGACCGCACCGGCCGCACCGCGCGGAAGTGCTCGACCGTGACGGCCAGTCCGCGCTCGTAGTCCACTCGCGGTTGCCACCCGAGGAGATGCGCGGCCAAGGACACGTCCGGGCACCGCCGCTGCGGATCGTCGGCCACGGCTGGGACGAACCGAATGGGCGCGCCCGTCCCGGCCAGGTCGCCGATGATTTCGGCGATCCGCAAGACCGTCAGCTCGTCGGGATTGCCGATGTTCACCGGACCCGTGACGTCGCTGTTGGCCAGGGCGATCAAGCCCGCGACGGTGTCGTCGACGAAGCACAGTGAACGGGTCTGCGACCCGTCACCCGACACGGTGATCGGTTCGCCGTCGAGTGCTTGCCTGCAAAAGGTCGGCACGGCTCGCCCGTCGTCCGACCGCATCCCAGGGCCGTAGGTGTTGAAGATCCTGGCCACCCCGACGGAGACGCCGCGCTCGCGGTGGACGGCGAACGTCAGCGCCTCCGCGTATCTCTTGGCCTCGTCGTACACGCTTCGCGGACCGACCGGATTGACGTTGCCCCAATAGGTTTCACGTTGCGGATGCTCGAGCGGGTCGCCGTAGACCTCGCTCGTCGACGCAAGCACCACACGGGCGCCGCACTTCTCGGCCACCTGCAGCGCGGCCTCGGTTCCGCTGGACCCGGCACGCAGAGTGGCCGTCGGCATGCGCAGGTAGTCCACCGGCGACGCCGGTGAGGCGAGGTGGAACACCACGTCGAACGACGTGTCGGTGCACGAAGCCGGTAGCGGCTCGCTGACGTCGTGCTGAACGAAGTGATAGCCGGGTCGTCCCGCGAGCAGCTCGTGAGCGCCTGGCGCACTGGTCGAGAGGTCGTCGAGGCAGACGACGTCCACCCCGCGATCGAGCAAGGCCGTGCAGAGGTGGCTGCCGACGAAACCCGCGCCGCCGGTCACCAAGGCCCGGCGGATGCGTGTTTCGTCGTCCGGGCCTCGGGTAGTGCGCTTGTTCGTGGTCACCAAGTCAAACACCTCGTTCGTCATCGCCAGCCGCAACCGCTCCGCGGAATTGGCCGGCGTAGTGGGACGCCTCCTGGATACGACGCACTGCCCGATCGTCCTCGTGGACAACGCTTCCGAGGATGACTCGGTGTCGGTGTCGACGCGTCTGGCGGCGCGGTCGGCGGGCCGCGTCGACGTGGTGGCGCTCCCCGAGAACCTCGGGGCGGTCGGGCGCAACGTCGGGGTGGCCCGGGCCACGACCCCGTACGTCGCGTTCTGCGACGACGACTCGTGGTGGGAGCCCGACGCGACGCTCCTCGCCGAGGACCTCTTCGACGCCCATCCCTCCGTGGCGCTGCTGGCGGGACGAACCGTCGTGTGGCCACGCCAGACCGACGACCCAATGGTCGAACTGCTCGCAGCCAGCCCTCTCGGCCACGACCCGGCGCTACCCGGCCCCTCGATCCTGGGGTTCTTGGCCTGCTCGGCGGTGGTTCGCAAGACGGCGTTCGAGGCGGTCGGCGGATTCAGCGCCATCTTGCACTTCCGTGGCGAGGAACGCCTGCTGGCGTGGGACTTGGCCGCCCAGGGGTGGGACCTCTGCTTCTGTCCGCAGTTGATCGCCCACCACCAGCCGTCGGCGACGCGCCCGCCCAACGCGGTGCAAACGGCGCGCGCGACGCGCAACGACGTCCTGACCGCCTGGCTTCGACGACCGGCTCGGTCCTGCATTGTCGCGAGCCTCGACTTCGCCAGGGCCGCAGCCGTGGATTCGGCGCACGCCAAGGCGTTCGTCGAGGCGCTGCGCCTGCTGCCCGCCGTGGTCCGGGAGCGGAGGCGGCTGCCGCCCGCGGTGGAGGAGTCGCTGGCCCGATTGTCGACCGCCTGAACGACGTGCGTCACGAGGTCGCCCCCGATGCCGGTCCAGAATTCGTCAGTCGGCGATACACCTGGGCCATGTCGTCGGCGACTCGATCCCACGTGTAGCGGGCGCAGACCCGCCGTCGGCCGGCTCGTCCGAGCCGTTCCCGCAGCCGTGGCTGCGACAGGATCGGGCCGATGGCGGACGCCAGCGCGCGCGGATCGGTCGGCGGCACCAACCGACCCGTCACCTGGTCGACGACGGTGTCGAGCATGCCGCCGACCGCCGACGCGACCACGGGCACGCCACACGCCATCGCCTCGAGGGGAACGATCCCGAACGGTTCGTACCACGGCGTGGCCGCCACCACGTCGGCCGAACGCAACAGCATCGGCATCTCCTCCCGCAAGACCGATCCGTAGAGGTGCACGCGGTCGGCGAGGCCGAGCCGGGCGGCCATGCGCTGCAACCTGATCGCCTCCGCATCGGAGTCGAGCTTCGACTTGTCCGGGCCGCCGACGATCACCAGCTCGGCGTCCGGCAGATGCCGCATGGCCTCGATCGTCGTCTCGAAACCCTTGCGCGGGACCAGCCTTCCGACGGCGACGACCCGACGCCTGCGCCCCCGCGACGATGCCGGTCCGTACGGCGTGAATTCGTCGGCGTCCACCCCGCACGGGATCACCGAGACACCGTCGGGCGTGCGCCCCATCCGCGCCAACTCCAGCAATTCCTCGGAACACGTGGCCGCCACCCGGTCGACGCTGCGGGCGACGATGGCCTCCAGCCGGATGCGATCGTCGGGGCTGGTGTCGTCGGCGCCCTGGTGACGCCGCTTCACCCCGCCAAGGGCGTGGAAGGTTTGCACGGTGGGCACGTCGTGACACCGCGCGGCACGCAGCGTCGCCAATCCCGACATCCAGAAGTGGGCGTGCGCGACGTCGGGCCGCCACGTGGACCACGATTCGACGAGTGACTCGCCGAAGGCATACATGTGTTGCAGCAGTTCATCCTTGGGCAAGTACTCAGCCGGCCCCGCAGGCACGTGCACCACCGCGAACCCTCGGTCGGTCTCCACTCGCCACGGCAGAAGTGGATCGTCGCGGCGGGTGTACACCACGACCTGGTGTCCGCGACGGGCCAGCGCGGCCGACAATTCGGCAACGGCGACGTTCTGCCCACCGGCATCCACGCCACCCACGAGGGCCAACGGACTGGCATGTTCGGACACCATCGCGATCTTCAAGGGGTCAGACGCAGTCACGAGCATGCCTCCTCGATCAAGAGATCCCATTCGGCCAGGAAGCGCCCGATCCCGAAGTGACTCGTCGCGTACTCACGCGCGATCTTCCCCGCCAGAACCGCCGCGCCATGGTCGGCGACGTATGTCTCGGCAGCCCAGCCCAGCACCTCGACGTCCGCGTCGACCACACCCCCGCCCGCCGGTACGACCAGCGGCGCCATCGTCGACGCGACGGCGACGACGGGCATCCCCAGGAACATCGCTTCGAGCAGCGAGAGGCCGAGCGACGTCCATCGCGCCGTGTGGACGTACAGTCGCCGTCTGGCCACCTCGGCCATCAACGGCCGGGTCGCCACGTCGCCTCGGCCCGTCACACCCGCGCCGAGGTCGACGCCGTCGGTTCCGATGCCCCACACGTCGACCGGCACGTGTCGACCAAAGTCTTCGAGGAGGTCCGCGCCGACTGTCCGCCACCGACGCACCGGCTCGTTGATCATCGTTGCGGCAGAAAGTATCTCACCGGTGTACAGCGGTCCCGGGTCGTGGATGCCGTGGGCGACGACGCTGACGGGAGCCATGCCGTTGTCCCACATCAACCGGTTGAACTGCGTGACGTGGACGACGACGACGTCGCGACGCCCCGCCATGGGGTGCACGCTGTCGACCGGGCTCGGCCGCGGAGCGTTGTGTTCGACGTAGATGGCGGGAACGTCGGGACCGATCCGGCGGCCAAGCCATGCCTCGGCCAACGCGAGTTGCTCGGGCGCTTGCAAGACGACGACGTCGACGTCCTCGTCGGCGAGCTGAGACGACGGCACCTCGACGGCGTGGGGCCAGTCACGCCCACGGAGCCCGCCCGCCCGCGCGTCGTCGTCCACGGGAATCAGGTAGTCGTGTCGGCCCGCGGTGAACGAGTCCATCCAGGAGCCGTGCACGTGCCAGACGAGCACCCGGCGCGACGTCAGCGAGGAGGACATGGCGCCGCAGGTACCCTGGCAAAAATCACCTAAACGTCATTTCTCGGCGTAAAGACGACGCCGAAGTCGTTGCGCAGAACATGATTTGGGCATGGAGAATCGCCACCGCACCGTCCTTCCACGCGCGGGTCAAGCGACGTGGTTCGTGGCGGTGGACGACGACGAGCCGCCTGCGCCGCGCACGGTCTTGGCGCGCGCGGCCACCTCGTACGCCTCGGCAGCCTCGGCGGCCACCCGGTCCGAGCAGTACCGCGACTGAGCCCGCACTCGGCCGGCCAGGCCCATCCCGCTGCGCAACGCCCCCGCCCGGAGCACTTCGTCGAGACTCTTGGCCAGCTTGAACGGATTCCGGGGTGGAACCAGCACCCC
Organism: Mycobacterium yunnanensis; assembly: GCF_025823185.1. Taxonomy (GTDB): domain Bacteria; phylum Actinomycetota; class Actinomycetes; order Mycobacteriales; family Mycobacteriaceae; genus Mycobacterium; species Mycobacterium yunnanensis. Next base: position 396,153 of record NZ_JACKVK010000008.1, on the reverse strand, counting down.
CGTGACGTCGTTGACCACGGTGTCGAGCATTCCGCCTGCCGCAGAGGCCACCACCGGAAGCCCGCACGCCATGGCCTCCACTAGCGCAACGCCGAACGGTTGGTACCACGACGGCGCCACGAAGACGTCAGCCGATCTCAACACCCGCGGAAGGTCGTCCCGGGATACGTGACCGGTCAAGTGCACGCGATCGGACACGTTCACCGCCCGCGCCACGCCCAACAGGCGGCGCGCGTCGGCATCCTTGTCCAAACTGTGCCGGTCGGGCCCGCCTACGACGACGAGCTCGGCCCCCGGCAGTCGGGAGAGCGCTCGAATCGCGTCGTCGACACCCCTGTACGGCAACAGATCCCGTGTGACGGTCACGATCCGCTGCCGGTCCGTACGGTGAACCGCCGGCCCTTCCGGCGAGAAGTGCCGGGCGTCGACCGGCCGTGGCAGCAACGACAACCGCCGCCGCGAGCAGCCGAGTCCGACCAGTTCGGCGAGATCCTCGTTGCACGAAACCATGACGCCCGCAGCCGATCTCGCGATGAGCCGTTCGAAACGTGGCCGCTGTGGGGGCCCGGCACGTCGGCGCTGACGTCGCTGGACGACGTGGCCCAGCTCGGGCAGGGACGACACGGAGGGGACACCGCAACGGTCGGCCGCCAATTGCGCTGCCACGCCGTAGATCCACGATGCCGACCCGACCACGTCGGGCGGATCCTCGGTCCACCGCGCGGTGAGGAAACGTGCGAAGTCACCCATCACGGCCGCCAGTTCGGCGTCGGACCCGTTTCCGGCCGTCCCGGCCCCCGGCAGGTGAACCACCCGGTACCCCGCCTCGGCCCGACTCGCAGACTGGCCCGTGGCTCCGCCTCGGCAGCAGTACACCACGACGTCGACCCCGTGTTCGGCCAGGGCGGACGCCAATGGTGCGACGTCGTCCCGCGCATTCGCGCCCTGCTCCACCCCATGTGACCCGACCAGCGCCAGTTTCACGAGCGTTCCTTGATCGACATGCCGGACCGAATCCCAACGTGTGCCGCTCACGAAACATCGCACGGGCGTCTCTTCGCCGGACGGACGGCCGACTTCGCAATCGGGATGCCCCGCGCGTCAGACGCTCAGCTGGCGCGGCTCAGCTCGACGATCAGCGGTCGGTGGTCCGAGATGGTCATCTGCGGCGCCCGGGCCTGCGTCGCGACCAGAGCGTCGTCGTCGGTCAACAGGTGGTCGAGCTGACGGCTCGGAGCGTCGGACGGGAAGGTGGGCATCGTCGCGAGCGGTCGCATGCCGGAGAGCCGGTTCACCGCGACAGGACCGAGGTTGAGATCGCCCACGAGCACGTGCGGGCCCGGCAGGGCGCGCAGATCGCGGACGAGGCGACGCAGCTGACGCCGATTCCACCCGGGCACGAAGGACAGGTGCGTGTTGGCGACGGTGAGCGGGCCGAGCGGCGTCTCGAAGCAACCGATCACCGCGGCACGGGGCTCCTCGTCGACGACGATCACGCGGTTGAGCCCGCGCACGTACACCGGCACCTTGACCGGAATCCTCGGCATCCGCACCACCTGCCACGACGTCGCCGGGTATCGCGACAGCAGCGAGATGCCGTACGCGGCCGCGCCGGGCTGCTCGTCACCGGTGGCGGCACTCCAGGTGGCACCGGGAGTGCCTGCGATCGCCGCGACGAAGCGGTGACTCACCGCTCCCATGGCCTCGGCGGCCGCGGCGGTGAGGTCGGCGAGGTTGGAGCGCGGCTGGTCGACGTCGACCTCCTGGAGGGCCAGCACGTCGGCGTCGACGGCCCGCACGCTCTCCTGCAGCCTGCGTACGTCGACGACGCCGTCGCGCACCGTTCTGCCGTGCAGGATGTTGAATGTCGCAAGCCGCATGGGGTACTTGGTACCCAACATGACCTGCCATCAAGACGCACTACGCGACGGGCTGAAACGGGCCGCGTCGGCTCTAAAGGCCCACGGGCCGTCCTTCGCCCTGGCCGGGGGCTACGCGCTCTGGGTGCACGGCGCCCCGGAACCGGTGCACGACGTGGACCTCGTCGTCGCCGAGACCGACTCCGACGCGGCAGCCGCGACCCTGGCCGCCGCGGGCTTCCAGATCGAACGCACCCCGGAGGACTGGTTGTTCAAGGCCTCGACCTCGACCTCCGACGGCGCCGTCGTCGACGTCCTCCATCGGGTCGACGGCGTGGCCGTCGACCCGGACCTGCTCGGCGCCGCGGACACCTGCGACGTCCTGGCCATCTCGATGCCCGTGCTGTCGGCGACGGTGGTCACGTGTCAGAGATTGCTGGCCCTTCACGAGCACCACTGCAACCTCGGCTTGCTCCTTCCCGCCACTCGAGCCATCCGGGAGCAAGTCGACTGGACGCACGTCCGCCAGGCGACCGTCGACGACGACTTCGCCGCGGCCTTCCTGTTCCTCGTGGAACGGCTGGGCATCGTGGCGGCACCGGAATAATCGGTCGACGGCCCTTCTTGACCCTGGGTGACCCCGCTCACCAATCGAGGAGTGCCGCATGACCCGACCCATCCGCGTAGGCGTCCAGCTCTGGCCGGGCGGAGCGCCCGACTATCGGAGCTGGCGCGAAGCGGTGCTGCGTGCCGAGAACATCGGGGTCGACGTCATCTTCGGTTACGACCACTTCCACGCGCCCGCGTTCGACGGGAGGGTCGGCGCGACGCCCGTGCTGTCGAAGGTGCAGCCCGACATCGCGAACTATGAAGGCTGGACGGCGCTCGCATCCTGGGGCGAGATCACCTCGCGCGCCGACATCGGCCTGCTGGTCACCGGCATCGGGTACCGCAATCCCGACCTGCTCGCCGACATGGCGCGCACCGTCGACCACATCAGCGGCGGACGGCTGGTCCTGGGGCTCGGGGCCGGCTGGTACGAGAAGGACTACACCACCTACGGATACGACTTCGGCACCACGAGGTCGCGCTTCGACCTCTTCGACGAGAGCCTCGAGCGCATCGAACGTCGACTGCGCGTGCTGAACCCGGCGCCGGTGCGCGACATTCCGATCCTCATCGGCGGATCCGGCATCAAGCGCACGCTGCCCGCGGTCGCCAAGCACGCCGACATCTGGCACAGCTTCCTGCCCGTCGAGGAGTTCCACCAGGCCAGCGGAGTCCTGCGCGAACTCGCCGAGGCCAACGGCCGCAAGGACTCCGACATCGAGCGCTCCTCGGTGTGGGAGGACGTCGCGGGTGGGGACGCCTACCGCGAGGCCGGGGTCACGCTCTTCACCACCGAGATCCACCCCGACGCCAACGGCTACGACTTCACCACCATCGAGAAGATGGTGGCCTGGCGCGACGGGTAGACGGCGGGGTCAGCGAACCGTCACGACACACCCGTAGGCCCCCGCCTATGGTGGGTAGGCGTGAAGTCCGCCCGCCGGGAGATCGTGGCCGCCATCGCGGCCGTCGTGTTGGTGGTCGCCGCGTTCACGGTGCCCCATCTCGGTCTTGGCATCGTCACGCCGCTGATCAACAGCACTGCACGCCAGATCTCGATGTACGCCCAGACCGCGCCGATCTTCGGTTGGTGGAACGCCCACGTGGGTTGGGGCACCGTTCCGGCGATCGCCATTGGACTCGCGACCGCGCTGTGGGGGCCCGCGGTGGCTCACCGCCTGCCGTGGCGGGCCGTGCCCTGGGTCGCGTGGGCGACGTCGTGCGCGTGGGCCTTCGCCTTGGCCATGGTCGACGGCTGGTCCCTGGGCTTCGCCCGCCGGCTCGAGACTCCCAACGAGTACCTGCGCCAGGTGCCCACGGTCACCGACATCCCGTACGCACTGAGGACGTTCTCCTCGAGAATCCTCGACTTCCAACCTGATTCGTGGATCACCCACGTCTCGGGCCACCCGCCGGGCGCGCTGTTGACCTTCGTCTGGCTGGAACGCATCGGGCTCGGCGGTGGTGCGTGGGCAGCACTGCTGTGCCTGCTGGTCGGTTCCAGTGCGGCCGCGGCGATCCTGGTCACGGCCAAGACCCTCTCCGGTGAGGAACTCGCCCGCCGCGCGGCCCCCTTCGTCGCCGTGGCGCCGACGGCCATCTGGATCGCGGTGTCGGCCGACGGGTACTTCGCGGGGGTGGCGGCGTGGGGCTTGGCCCTGCTGGCGGTGGCCGTGCGCGGCACCACGCGTCTGTCACTGGCGGCCGGTGCCGGGGCAGGTCTGCTGCTGGGCTGGGCCATCTTCCTCAACTACGGGCTCGGCCTGATCGCCCTGCCCGCGGTGGCCGTGCTGATCGCCGCCAAGGATCGTCGCTCAGCACTACGTGCGCTGATCCCGGCCGTGGTGGCGGCGCTGGCCGTGGTGGGCGCGTTCGCGCTGGCGGGATTCTGGTGGTTCGACGGTTACCTGTTGGTGCAGCAACGCTATTGGCAGGGCATCGCGATGAACAGGCCGTTCCAGTACTGGGCGTGGGCCAACTTCGCCTCGGTGGTGTGCGCCGTCGGTCTCGGCACCGTGGCGGGCGTGGCGCGCGCCTTTGACCTCAGGGCGATCAAGGACCGCTCCGGGCTACACCTGGTGATCCTCTTCGCGCTGCTGGCCATCGTGCTGGCCGACCTGAGCATGCTCAGCAAGGCCGAGGTCGAACGCATCTGGCTGCCGTACACCGTCTGGCTGACCGCCGCAGGCGCACTGCTCGCGCCGCGTTCCCACCGATGGTGGCTGGGGCTCAACGTGCTTGGCGCGCTGGCACTCAACCACCTCATTCTGACCAACTGGTGATCAGGCGGCTAGCAGGCTGGCCAGGACGCGCTGACCGATCGGCAGGACCTCCTTGACGACCAACCCGACCTCCTCGGCAAGGTGCGTCGCACAATCCATGCCCACCGACGCCCATGGGAACCACGGCCCCACGGTGGTGGTCGATTCCAGCCGCACCCAACGGGATTGAACGCCGCTGATGGTCGGGTCGAACTCTGCGACGCAGCGGCCCCCGCGGCGCATCAGTTCCAGGGCCCGTCGCAGCACCCGCTGCGGGTCGCCGCCGAGGCCGACGTTGCCGTCGGCCAGGAGCACCGTGCCCCACCGGCCCGTGCCGGGCAGCCGGTCGAAGACGTCGCGCCGCAGGGCAGGGGCACCACTGCGGCGCGCCAATTCCACCGCGGTCTGCGACTGATCCACGCCGAGAGCCGGAATGCCGAGCTTGGTCAGGTGTGCGACGAATCGCCCAGGCCCGCAGCCCAGGTCGATCGTGGGCCCGTCGCACATGTCGAGCACGGCCTCGTCGAACGCCTTGTCGAGGCGTTTGCCGCCGGGCAACCAGCTGTGCACCGGAAGCCCCTGAATGCTGCCGTCGTCGTAGCGAATCCAACATCGCTCGCCGGTCAGGGCCTCGTCGTACAGATTACCCAGCACGTTCCACCTCCACAGCCAATGTCACTCGACTGAATCGACTGTCCGGCGGGCACGCCCGGCGAACTGCTGCGACGTCGTCGACGGTGTCGACGTCTGCCAACTCGGATACCAATCCCACGGTCAGCCCTGTGTCCCGAAGGGCGCCAAGCGTTACGGCGCCGGTGTCGGGCGTCGACATCGGCACCTCCCGCAGGCACTCCGCGGCACGCGGGTCGGTCAGCCCGAGAACCCACCAGCCGCCGTCGCGTGCCATGCCCAACACCGCGTCGGTGGACAGCAGCGCGGTCGAGCACTCGGCCAGCAGGTCGGCACTGACCTGAGGGGTGTCCATCCCGATCTGCAGGACGGGAAGTCCGCCTGTGGTCGCGGCGGCGTCGGCGTGCGCGTTGGCCAGGCGATCGGCGAAGTCGTCGCCACGCTGCTCGAGGACCGTGAAATCGGCCAACCGAGTGCGAATTTCGTCGCTGCGGCTGGCCGCGGCAAGGTCGCCCGTCATCGCCACGATGCGCACCGCCACGGGTGCGTTCGCCACGCTGTCGAGGGTGTCCAGTAGCGCGGCGGCCGCGATGTCGGCGGCAGCCTCGAAGCCCAACGTGGCCGCCAGCCGGGTCTTGGCCAGACCGGGCACCGGAGCCTTCGCGACCACCAGCACCGCCACCGGGACGGGTCGAGTCACGAAATCACCCGCCAAAAATCAAGTATTGCAAAGAAACTCCCCCGCACCGACCCACTGACCTTCGACTTTCCGCCCGTACGGGTTCCGTAGGCCACGTCGCGCTCGGCAATCTTCCAGTCCGCGGCGGCTGCCCGGACCAATAGTTCGAGCGGATACCCTGATCTGCGGTCCTCCACACCCAGCCCGACCACGGCGTCACGGCGCGCCACTCGCATGGGCGCGATGTCGTGGACCGGGATGCCATGCCGTCGCCGCAACCGCCAGCACACCACCTGCGTGCCGAGCCGGGCGTGCCACGGCCAGCCCACTCCCGGCAGCGGCCGCCGACGGCCCACCGCCATGTCGGCGCCGCGGTCGAGGTCGTCGACGAGCTTGGGCAACTCCCGCGGATCCAGCGAGCCGTCGCCGTCGATGACCGCGACGATCGGCGTGGCCGCGGCGACGATGCCGGCGTGTACCGCCGCGCCGTACCCGGGCGTCGACTCGTATACGACCGTGGCTCCACACCGTCGAGCCACCTCGGCGGTGCCGTCGGTGCTGTTGTTGTCGACCACCAGGGCGCGGTACCCATCGGGCACGAGAGCGATGACTCCTGGCAGCGATTCCGCCTCGTTCAGGCAGGGCATCACCACCGTCACCCGAGTTGGATCCACGGGCATGAGGTTAACCACGCAGCCTGTCATCACGCGCGCCGAACACTGACGAATCAATGACACGGGCCCGGGTACCGCGTTTGCCCGACTACTCTGAAACGTTGTGACCCGAGTACTGATCGCCGACGACGACAACGTCGTCCGCGACGTCGTGCGCCGATATCTCGAGCGCGACGGGTTGGACGTGCTGGTCGCCCGCGACGGGAACCAAGCTTTGCGTCTGCTGGGAACCGAGCAGATCGACGTTGCCGTCCTCGACGTGATGATGCCGGGCCCCGACGGTCTGGCCCTGTGCCGGGTCCTGCGTGAACGCGGTGGCTTCGCGGTGCCGGTGATCCTGCTGACCGCCCTCGGCGAGGAGGACGACCGCATCGCCGGACTCGAGGCCGGCGCCGACGACTACCTCGTCAAGCCGTTCAGCCCGCGTGAATTGGCGCTCCGGGTGCGGTCGGTGCTGCGTCGCGCGCCCGCCTCACCGGGCACGCAGCCGGTCGCGATCACCGTGGGCGACATGACGGTCTCGGCCGCCGCCCGGTCCGTGACCGTCAACGGTCAGCCCGTCAGCCTCACCAACCGCGAGTTCGACCTGCTGCTGTTCTTCCTCACCCACACCGGCACCGTCTTCACCCGAGAAGAGTTGCTGAAAATGGTGTGGCAGTGGGACTTCGGCGATCTGTCGACGGTGACCGTGCACGTCAAGCGACTACGCTCCAAGCTGGGCAACGAACACCGGGTGCAAACGGTGTGGGGCCGCGGCTACATGTGGAGCGAGGAGCGGTATGCCGTCGACTGACCTGTGGCAGATCGTCGGCTTCTCGCTGGCGTGTTCGGTACCGGTGGTGGTGGCAGGAGCAATCCTGATCCGGCTGGCCCGATCGTGGTCGCTGACGCTCAGCATGGTCGTCCTGGTGCTGATCCCCACCGTGGCGACGTTCACCGGCGTGTTCGGCGCCAGCGGCTTCATGTCGTCGCCACGATACGAAGGCATCGCGGTGGTGCTCGTGATCGTGTCGGTCGTGACCATCCCGGCCGCCATCATGCTGGCCCGCTTCCAGGCCCGACGCACCGTGTGGGAACAACAGATCCGGGAGGCCGACGAGGTCGCCGAGCAGTCCCGTCGCCAGCTCGTCGCGTTCGTCAGCCACGACCTTCGCACCCCGCTGGCCGGCATCCGCGCCGTCGCCGAGGCGATCGCCGACGGTGTGGTCGAGCCGGACGAGGTTCGCGCGCACGCCAAGCACATCGAACACGAGACCATCCGGCTCTCCGAGATGGTCGACGACCTGTTCGAGATGTCGAAGATCAACGCGGGCGCCGTCCAGCCCGCCTACGACAAGGTGTCCCTCGACGAGGTGGTCGACGACGTCGTCTCCGCGCACCGCATCGCCGCCGAGCGCTCCGGTGTCGCGCTGCGCGCCTCGGTGCCCGCCACCCCGGTCGGCGTGATCGGCAGCGACCGTGCCCTGGTGCGGGTGCTGTCCAACTTGGTCGCCAACGCCATCGCCCACACCCCCGAGGGCGGCAGCGTCGAACTCGCGATCGGATCCGACGGCGAGGGCGCCTGGGCCAGGGTCGACGACACCGGCGTCGGCATCAACGACGACGACCTGGCGCGCGTGTTCGACGTCGCCTATCGCGGGTCCAACGGCCGCGTGCCTCGCGAAGACGCCTCCCTGCCAAGCGGATCCGGCCTCGGCCTGGCGATCGCGGCCGGTCTGGTACACGCCCACCACGGCACGGTGTCGGCCTACAACCTGGAGAACGGCGCCCGCTTCGAGGTGCGGCTGCCGCTGGCCGGCCAGTAGCTCAGTCGGGTACCGACGCACCCAGGCGTTGAGCGGCCCGCAGGTAGTCCTCGATGAACTCGAGCACGACGTCGCGGGCGGGCTTCACCTTGTTCATCAACCCCACACCCTGTCCCACGAAGTAGGTGGCCAGCTCCTGCGCACCGGGATGCCCACTGGCGGCCAGCTTGTCGACGCGGCGCAGCGTGGGCTCGACCAGCATGGACTGCAGCGGCAGGGGCAACGGCGTGCGGCCGTCGGGGTTGGGCGCCCACGCGTCGGTCCAGTCCGACACCAGCTGCCGCGACGGCTTGCCGGTGCGGCCGGCCGAGCGGATGGTGTCACGCGAACCGGCGGCGAGCATCTTGTCCTTGGTGTGCGGCGCGGTCTCGGCCTCCTCGGTGGTCAGCCAGACCGACCCCGTCCACGCGCCCGCGGCGCCCATCGCCACGCACGCCGCCATCTGCCGGCCGGTGACGATGCCGCCCGCGGCGAGCACCGGGATGTCGCTGCCCACCTCGGCCAGGGCGTCGAGCACCTCGGGCACCAGCACCAGCGTCGACACCTCGCCACAGTGTCCGCCTGCCTCGGTGCCCTGGGCGATGATGAGGTCGACGCCTGCGGCCACCTGCTTGAGCGCGTGCTCACGGGCCCCGACCAGCGCGGCCACCGGAACACCGGAGGCGCGCCCCGCCTCGATCATGTAGGGCGGCGGCACCCCGAGGGCGTTGGCCATCAGCTTGATGGGGTGCCGCAGGGCCACTTCCAGCAGCGCCTCGCCGGTGTCGCCGGACAGGCTGCTGCCGCCGACGCGCTTCTTGTCGTCAGCGGGAATGTCATGGGCGGCAAGGATTTCGGTGACGTAGTCCCGATACTCGGCCGGGATCCGGTCGACCAGCGCACCGGCGCCGAGCTTTTCGCCCTTGCCCTCGAACTTCGCGGGCACGATGATGTCCACGCCGTACGGCTTGCCCCGGACCTGCTCGTCGATCCAGGCGAGTTCCCGTTCCAAGGCCTCCGGGGTGAACGCGGTGCCACCGAGCACACCCATGCCGCCGGCGTTGGTCACCGCGGCGACGACGTCGCGGCAATGGCTGAAGGCGAACAGGGGAAAGTCGATTCCGTACTGCTCGCAGATCGGGGTCGTCATCCCTGCAGTATTACTTGACGGGTGTCAAAGGCCAACAGCCGCCCGTGAAACCCCAGGCTCGCGGTGTCGCTCGTGAATACCCTGCGGTCCACGGGGCGCTCTTCCGCTCGGGATTCACGACGCTGGGTAACGCGGCACCGATCTGACCGAGGGTCACCCCCGCAGTGGGGCGAACGCGAACTCCCGCAAGCCGTCGTCCGGGTCGACCGCCGCACGGAAGCCCAACACCTCGGCGGCCGCCGCGGGGCTGGCCACGATGTGGCGGACGTCGCCGCTGCGGTACTGGCCGGTGACCACCGGCGGCTGACCACCGCGCGCGGCACAAATCCTCGTCGCGACGTCCATGATGGAGATGGGCCGCCCCGAGCACACGTTGAACGCCTCGAAACTCGACGTGTCGGCCTCCACCGCGGCGACGTTGGCGGCCGCGACGTCGGCGACGTGCACGAAGTCCCGCATCTGCCCGCCATCCTCGAATACCCTTGGCGGCTCGCCTCTTTCGATCGCGGACCGGAAGATCGCCGCCACGCCCGAGTAGGGCGTGTCCCGCGGCATCATCGGGCCGTAGACGTTGTGATAGCGCAGCGCGACGGTCGACCCTCCGGTCGCTTCACTCCAGGCCAGGGCGTAGTGCTCCTGGGCGGTCTTGCTGGCCGCGTACAGACTGCGGGGCCGCAGCGGCGCGTCCTCCCCCACCAGCCGCCAGTCCAGTTCCTCGCCCCCGATCGGACAGCGGTGCTCGAAGACCCCCGCGTCCAGATCCGCCGTCGTCCGCGGCAACGGGTCGACCGCACCGTGGGCCGGACAGGTGAAGCCGCCTTGGCCGTAGACCACCATCGAGGACGCCAGCACCAGCCGCCGGATACCCGCGGCGTACATCTCCGCGAGCAGCACCGTGGTCCCGTAGTCGTTGTGGCTGCCGTAGTTTGGCGCATCCGAGGCGTCGACTCCGGCGCCGACCACCGCCGCCTGATGGCAGACGACGTCGACCCCCGGCAGCAGTGACGCGATGCCGGACGCGTCGCGCACGTCGACCTCCAGCACGCCCTCGGGTGTGGTGCTGGCGGCACCGTGGGCGGCGCTCAGCATCGCGTCGACCGCCACCACCTCGTGGCCGCGCGACGTCAGGGCCGCGCACACCTGCGAGCCGATGAAACCCGCGGCACCGGTGACGAGGACCTTCACGGCAGCTCGAACGGCAGGGTGACGCCCTCGTGGGGCAGGCAGTGCGTGCAGGTTCGTTCCTGGGCCACGCTGCCGATGGCCTCGCGCACCAACTTCTTGAACGGCACCATGTTCTTCTCGAATTCGGCGAACACGTCCACGGCCTTCACACCCTCGCCGGACTCGATGCCCGCATCGAGGTCGGTCACCAACGCTATTGCGGCGTAACACATCTCCAGTTCGCGGGCCAACACCGCCTCGGGGTACCCGGTCATGTTGACCAGCGTGAAGCCCTGGGAGGCGAACCAGCGGCTCTCCGCACGCGTCGAGAAGCGCGGACCCTGGATCACCACCATCGTGCCCCCGTCGACGACGCCGGGCAGTTCGGCGGCGTTCGCGCGCAGCGTCGGGCAATACGGGTCGGCGAACCCGACGTGGATGCCGCCGGTGTCGAAGTAGGTGTCGGCACGCGCGTTGGTGCGGTCGACGAGCTGATCGGGCACCACCATCGACCCGGGTCCCAGCTCGGTGGTCAGGCTGCCCACCGCGCACGGCGCGAAGATGCGTCGGACGCCGAGCGCCCGCAGCGCCCACATGTTCGCGCGATACGGCACGGTGTGCGGGTTGAATTCGTGATGGGCGCCGTGGCGCGGCAGGAAGGCGACCTCGTGGCTTCCGACGGTGCCGACGGTGATCGCGCCGCTCGGTGGACCGTAGGGGGTGTCGACGCTGACACTGCGGGCATCCGAGCCGAAGAACGAGTAGAAACCACTGCCACCGATCACTGCGAGCATCAGCCCATTGTCCGGTATCGCGTCCGACGCGCTCGTGCGGGCGCATGATGACGGTGCTGTGACGGTCCGGCGGCATGGTCACTCGAGACGCAATCTGCTGACAGCCTGAACCCTGGATCACCCACCAACCCGGCAAGGTAGGCCCTGACTACGTCCCCGACGGCTGGCCGGCAGATGACGCACCCGTGGCCGACGATGCTGCTCGGCCTCATCGGCGTCCTCGCCGGACTGGCACTGCCGTTCGCGCCCACGTGGGTGCAGACCTCCACCGTCACCTGGCCCGTACCGGGTCAGGCGGTCACCTCCAGTTCGGCGGCGATCGTGCCGTACCGGCCCACCACGTTGACCGCGACGGTGCCCTGTTCGGCGTTGCGGGCGGCAGGCCCCGACCGCACGGTGCTCGAGACGGGCACCGGGCCCGGGACGCTGGACGTGACCGGCGCCCGAGTCCGCGTCGACGGTCGGACGGTGCCGCTCGCGCCGTCGGCCGCCGCAGACTGCCGCGCCGCCGTCACCGCCGGACCCGGCGGCGTCACCGTCGAATCGCCCGACGGGCGTCGCACGGAGCTGACCGGGCAACCGGTGCCCCAGGTGTTCGGCTTTCGCACCGACCTCGGCCCGCGAGCCGCCGCGGGCCTGTCCGTCACCGTCGAGGTCACCGACCCGTTCGCCACCACACCGGGCGCGCTGAAGATTGCCCTCGTCGCCGCGCAACTCGGCGCGTCCGCGGCCGTCGTGGTGCTGCTGCCACGGGTTCGGCGGCGACGCCCTCGGCACCGGCCTCGGTGGAGGCGCGTGTGGTGGGTCGACGCCGCCGTGGTGACGACGCTGCTGGGATGGGCGGTGATCGGGCCGCTGGCGGTCGACGACGGGTGGGCGTCGATGATCGCGCGCAACGTCGCGGCCACCGGCAGCCCCGGCAACTACTACCGGTGGTGGAACGCCCCCGAGGTGCCGTTCGCCTTCAGCCAGGAGTTGCTGGCCCCGCTGACCTCCGTCAGCATCGCGCCGCTGTGGCTGCGCCTGCCCAGCACGCTGCTCGCGGTGGCCACCTGGTACGCCCTGAGCCGCGGCGTCCTCGGCGCGCTGCTTCCGGTGCGGGCGGCGACGATTCGGGTACGGGTCATCGCCGCGCTGTGCCTGCTGGCGGCGTGGTTGCCGTTCAACCTGGGCACGCGCCCGGAGTCGTTCGTCGCCCTCGGCGTGACGGCGGCCTTCGCGCTGTCGCTGCGGGTGCGCGACCCTCGCGGGCTGGGTGTGCTCGCGCTGGTGCTCGCCGTGACGGTGCCCGTCAGCCCCAGCGGCGTCATCGTCGCCGCCCCGATCCTGGTGTGCGCGCCACGGCTGCTGGCGATCCTGCGCGGCGGCGCCCGTACGCGGCTGATCGCCACCGCATCGGCCCTCAGTTGCCTTCTGGCCGTAGCTCTGACGATCGTGTTCGCCGACCAGACCTGGGACGGGCTGCTCATCGCCAGCGACTGGCACACGTTCTTCGGACCCGCGTTGCCCTGGTGGGACGAACCCGACCGGTACCGCTACCTGCTGGGCGGCGACCAGCAGGGCAGCGCGGCCAAGAGACTGCCAATCCTGTTGGCGGCGGCCATGATTCCGGTCGTCGGGCTCCTCGCGCTGCCGCGCCGGCGCCGCGACGTCGTCGGGCGGGCAGCCCTGAGGACGGCGGCGGTGTTCGGGGTGGCCCTGGCGCTCTTCGCCGTGTCGCCGTCCAAGTGGTCCTACCACCTCGGTGCGGTGGCCGGCCCGGCCGCGGCACTGCTGACGGTGGGCGTGGTGCTGGTGGCGCGGCGGGCGCGGACCCCCGACCGGTACACCAACGTCGTCGCCGCGGCAGGCACCGCCCTGCTGATCGCCGCCGCGGCAGTCTCCTTCGACGGACCCAACTCGTGGTGGCTGCCCGTGGTCTACGACGTGCCGTGGGAGGCCGAACCTCCACGGCCGCTTGGCCTGTCGCTGAACTCACCGCTGCCCTGGCTCGTCGCCGTCGCAGCGGTGACGGCGAGCGGCCGTCGCCTGGCCAGGGCGCCCGCCGTGACGACCATGATCGCGGTCGGCGCCGCGCTGGCCCTGCTGCTGGGGTCCTTCGCCGCCGCGCCACTGCGCCGCAGCGAGGGATCGCTGGCGACGGTCAACCTGAACCGCCTCACCGGAGGTGGGGTGTGCGGGCTGGCCGACGACGTCGAGGTGCTGCCCGACGGGCCGACCCTGGCGGCCTCCGCCGACGGCGGCGAGCAGCTGACCGGGTTCGCCCCGGGCGCCGGCTATCCCCCCGCCGCTCCTCCGCCCGACCCGCCGGGTCGCGGTGCCTCGACGTACCTGTGGGGCAGCCTGACCCCGGGCACCGAATCGACCGGCCGCGCGACGAGTCCCTGGTTCGTCCTCCCGCCGCAACCGGCGAACGGCGGGGTGACCACGTCGGTGGCCGGCCGGACCGACGGCGGCAATCGGCTGGCCTTCGAGTTCGGTCGTGCCGGCGGCGACGGCGTCACCCCGCTCGGCGAGATCGTGCCCGCCGACCGGCCCGCCGCCGGCGAGGATCCCGCCCATCCCCTGTGGCGCTCCCTCGGCGTCGACGCCACCGCCGTCCCGGCCGGTGCCGACCGGGTGCGCATCGACGCCGTCGACGCCCGCACCGACCCCCTGGGCTGGCTGGCGTTCACCGGCCCGCGGCTGCGGTCGGTGATCGGGCTGACCGCGTTCCTCGCCGACAAGGGACCGGTGCTCGTCGGGTGGCCGGTCGCGTTCCTGTTCCCCTGCATCCACGACGTCCCCTGGGTGCGCGCCGGGGTGGCCAGCACCCCGCTGACGGTGATCGAGTCACCGCGGCCCTCGCTCATCGAGGACCGGCGCCGCGACGTCGGTGGGGTGTTCGCCACGCTGACGGTCCTCGGCCAGCTGCACGAGGTGCCGAGCCGCCTCGTCGGCAGGCCCGACGTCGACTGGGGCAGCGTGCAGGTGTTCGGCGGGCTCGCCCGCGACGCATACCGGCGGACGGTGACCCGGGAGCTGGTGCCCGGCATCGGGGGCGTCGCGCACCCGGCACCGGAGCGATGACGGTCGCCCGTGCGACGATTCTCCCCGTGGCATCTCTTGCGCAGTGGGTCGAGGGCGCCCGCCCCCGCACGTTGCCGAACGCCGTCGCCCCGGTGATCGCGGGCACGGGCGCGGCGGCGTGGCTGGGCGAGGCCGTGTGGTGGCGCGCCCTGTTGGCGCTGGTGGTGTCGTTGGCCCTCATCGTCGGGGTCAACTACGCCAACGACTACTCCGACGGCATCCGCGGCACCGACGACGTGCGCGCCGGGCCGCTGCGGCTGGTCGGCTCGCGCCTGGCTACGCCGCGCGCCGTCGCGACCGCTGCGGCGATCAGTCTCGGCGTCGGCGCGGTTGCCGGCCTCGTGCTGGCCGTCGTCAGCCAGCCGTGGCTGATCGCCGTCGGCGCGGCATGCATCGCGGGTGCCTGGCTCTACACCGGCGGCTCCAAGCCCTACGGCTACATCGGCCTCGGCGAGATCGCGGTGTTCGTGTTCTTCGGTCTCGTCGCCGTGCTCGGCACGCAGTACACCCAGGCGCTGCGGGTGGACTGGGTCGGCGCCGCGCTGGCGGTGGCGACCGGCGCCCTGTCGTCGGCCGTGCTGGTCGCCAACAACCTGCGCGACATCCCCACCGACCGCGAGTCGGGCAAGATCACCCTCGCAGTGCGCCTCGGCGATCGCCGCACCCGCGTGCTCTACCAGGTGCTCGTCGCGGCGGCGTTCGTGCTGACGCTCGTCTTGATGCTGGCGACCCCGTGGTGCGCGGCCGGTCTGGTGGCCTTGCCGCTGGCGGTGCGCGCCGCCAAGCCCGTGCGGTCCGGTCTCGGCGGCCGCGACCTGATCCCGGTCCTGCGCGACACGGGTCTGACGATGCTGGTGTGGTCGATCGCCGTCGCGGCTGCCCTGACGTTTGGCTAGTGGCATCCTGGCCACATGGGCATCGTCTTCCGGTTGGCGGAGCTTGCGTTGATGCTCGTTCCCGTCGCCGGGGTGGTCTTCGCCGGTCTCGGCCTCTGGAAGCGGTTCCAGGGGTCGTCGGCGCCGGCACCCGCTGAACCGCAGCACGCCCCATCACCTGCGCCGGCCAACACCGCCGCTGGGCCCAATGAGCGGCCCGCCGCTGTCTGGCGCATGATCACCCGCACCCTCGAGACCCACGCCCAGACCGACGCCCGCTGGCTGGAATACGAACTCGACGCCGCCAAGCTCTTGGACTTCCCGCTGATGACCGATCTGCGCGCGCCGTTGACCAACGAGTTCCACAAGGCCAAGCTGCGCGCCGACCTGCTGCGTCCGGCGCGGGCCGAGGATCTGCTCGACGACCGCGAGGCCGCCGCCCAGTACCTCGCGGCCGTCGAGGATTACACGACGGCGTTCGACGCCGCCGAGACCGAGGCCATCCGACGGCGCCGCAGCGACTTCTCGCCCGAACAGCAGCAGCGAATCGCCCGCGCCCGCAGCCTGCTCAGTGTCGCCTCGGACGCCGGCGCGACGCAGAACGAACGCGGGCAGGCCTATGAGCTGGCGGGAAAGGAGCTCGACGGCCTGGTGGTGCTGCCGCCGGCCACGCGGCTTGGCATCGAGCGCGGCATCGCCGGGCAGCTCGACGGATAGCTCGCCTACCGCGCCAGCGCGTCGAGCAGACGCTGCAGGTCGTCCTCGGTGTTGTAGAGGTGGAAGCCCACGCGCACCGCTCCGGCACGCACCGAGGCCCGAATCCCGGCCTGCGTCAACGCCTGCGCGGCGTGCTCCGGAACACCCGGCACCGGCAGCGAGACGATCGCCGAGTCGTGAGGTGGCAGCCCGAACTCGCTGCGCAACCGGCCGGCCAGGGCCAGGCAGTGAGCCTCCACCGACGCACGATCAAGGGAGGCCAGCCACGGCATCGTCAGCCCGGCGCCGTAGACGCCGAACCAGGCCGGTGACGTGTCGAAGCGACGGGCGTCATCGGCCAACCTCAGCGGCAGACCGTAGATCGACGACCACGGCTCCTCGCCGGCGTACCAGTTGGCCAGATGCGGTGTCGTCGATGCGGCGACCCTCGGGCTCAACGACATCCACGCCGTACCCCGCGGCGCCAGCAGCCACTTGTAGACCGCGGCGACCGTGACGTCGGCCCAGCCGAGGTCGAGCGCCTTCCAGCCGACCGCCTGGGTGAGGTCGACGACGGTCAGGGTGTCGGTGCCTGCGACCGCGGCCTTCAGGGCGTCGACGTCGAGCACCTCGCCGGTGGCCGACTGCACGA
Source organism: Mycobacterium yunnanensis (assembly GCF_025823185.1). GTDB lineage: Bacteria > Actinomycetota > Actinomycetes > Mycobacteriales > Mycobacteriaceae > Mycobacterium > Mycobacterium yunnanensis. Next base: position 379,257 of record NZ_JACKVK010000008.1, on the reverse strand, counting down.
GGCTCACCGTCACCACGTCGTAGTCCGCGGCGCGGGCGGTCAACTCCGCTCCCGCCAACTCGGTGACGGTGACGCCGCGGGCCGCCTGACTGGCGAACGGAAAGGTGGTGCTGGTGAACTCGCCGCGCAGTGTGGCCACCCGGGTGCCGTCGGGCACGGCCGCCGCCACCAGACCCAGCAGGGCCGAGACGCTTCCGCCCATGGCCACCGAGTCGACGGGGACGCCGACCAGATCGGCATACGCCGCGCGGGCGCGGGTGACCGACTCGTCGAAGGCTGGCACGTCCAGGGTGCCCGCCTGCCACTGCGCGATGCGGTCGGTGAGGCCCTCGAGCATGAAGGTCGGCGGCAGACCATAGGTGGCCGAATTGAGAAATCCTGCGGCCCCGGCGAATTCGGCTCCGAAGGCGGACCTCGGTGACGTCGTCATACTTCCGTCACGACTGCGGCGGCTGGTCGCCGCGCAAGCGCGACCGCAACTGCTCCTTGTCGCGGCGGCGACGCTCGTCGAAGACGGCGATGCTCGCGGTGGCCCTGTTGCGCAGCGGCGCGAACAGCCAGATCCCCAACGGCAGGGCCAGCACGATCGCGAACAACATCGGTATGACGATCGGGAACTCGGTGATGCCGAGAGCCTTGCCGCCGAAGTAGATCGCCGCGACGAGGACGACGACCAGCAGGATGCGGGCGACGGTGTAGATCAGGACGTCGAGCACCATCCGCGATCCGGGACGTACCGCCGCGCGAGTCGCGTCACTTCCATCGACATCAGACACGAACCCGAGCCTACCGACGACGCGTATCCTTTACGTCAAGGAGGTTTTTGTGCTTCAGTTCGTTCTCCTCGTCGTCATCTTGGCGGGTCTGGCCTACGGTGCCTGGCGCCTGCTGCGCGCGACTGCCAACCGGCCGAGAACCAGGACCATCGGGCCGGACGACGACCCCGAATTCCTGAATCGGCTCAACCACGGCAAGGACCCTCGCTAGGGTTCAGTCCGTCACGCCGTGGTGGGAAACCCGCTCGCCACTACGGACGCCAGCTCCATCAGCGCATCGCGCGTCTCCGGCTTCAACCGCTCCAGGCTGATCTCGGCGCCCTCTTCCAGGTGCGGGTCGAACGGCACCTGCAGCACGGCCTTGCACCGCCGCGAGAAGTGGTCGACGACCTTCTTCTGGTCGACGCGGGACCCGCCGCGACCCGTCTGCGGCCGCACGGCGTTGATCACCGCGATCGAATTCACCACCAGCTGCTGATAGCCGTGGGCGTCGAGCCAGTCCAGGGTCGCCGATGCGCTGCGAGCACCGTCGACCGAGCCGGAACTGACGATGATCAACACGTCGGCGTTGCTCAGCACCGCCGACATCGCCGAATGCAGCATGCCCGTGCCGCAGTCGGTGAGCACCAGGCTGTAGAAGCGCTCGAGCACCTCGAGGGTGCGGGCGTAGTCGTCGCTGCTGAACGCCTCCGAGATGGCCGGATCACTCTCCGAGGCAAGCACTTCCAGTCGGCTTGGGCCTTGAGAGGTGTAGTGGCGGACGTCGCTATAGCTGGTGATGCCCTCGGCGTCGCGCAGCAGATGCCGAACGGTCGACGGTGTCTCCAGCGGCACCTTCTGGCTCAGCGTTCCACGGTCGGGGTTGGCGTCCACCGCAATGACCCGGTCACCGCGCGCGGAGGCGAACGTCGCGCCCAACGTGGCGGTGATCGTGGTCTTGCCGACACCGCCCTTCAGTGACAGCATGGCGATCCGGTAGCACCCGCGGAGCGGCCGGCTGGCCTGCGCGGCGAGCTCCTTGCGCCGCAACGCCTTGCGGCTCTCGCCGAGATTGACCAGCGTGAAGGTCGACAGGTAGACCCAGCGCCGCCAGCCCGCGGTCGGCGTGCGCTTGGGCTGGCCCAGCAGTGCCACGGTCGACAGGTCGAGGTAGGGCGAGGGCGACGGTGCAGTCGGTTCGGGCTTGGGCGCGGGCTGCGGGGCGGGCGCGGGCTGGGGCGCTGGCAGCTCGATCACGGGTATGCCGCGAGGCGGTGTCGGTGCGGTCCACTCCGGTGGAATGGCCTGCGACGGATCACTGAACCGTTGCTGCGCGCGGAAGTCCGACGGCGGTGGGGTGAAACGCCGAGAGCCTCGGGGATGCAATCTCAGCCCACCCCGGCGTAGGAGTGCAGGCCGGTGACGACCAGGTTGATGAAGAACAGGTTGAACACCATCGCCACGAAGCCGACGACGTTGATCCAGGCGGCCTTTCGATCGCGCCACCCCGCCGTGGAGCGGGCGTGCAGATACGCCGCGTAGACCACCCAGGCGATGAACGCCACGGTCTCCTTGGGGTCCCAGCCCCAGTACCGGCCCCATGCCTCCTCGGCCCAGATGGCACCGAAGATCACGCCGAAGCCGAAGATCGGGAACCCGAAGATGGTCGTGCGATAGGCGATCCGGTCCAGGGTCTGCGCGTCGGGCAGCCGCCCGACGACGGCGGCCAGCCGCCCTGGCCTGCCGGGTTCGCCCAGCGGTGACATCTTGGCCAGGAACAGCATGCTGGCTACGCCGGCGACCAGGAACACACCCGATCCGAGGCTGACCACCGACACGTGGATGGGCAACCAGTAGGACTGCAGCGCGGGCATCACGGGCGCGGCGTTGGAGTAGAGCCACTTGCCCGACACCGCCAGCAGGATCAGCACCGGCAGCAGCACGAACGCCCACAGCGCGCGGAACTTCGGCTTGCGCAGCGTGAAGGCCGCCGCGACCAGCCCGCAAAAACAGGTCAGGTTGATGAACTCGTACATGTTGCCCCACGGCACGCGCGAGGTCGCCAGGCCGCGCAGCACGATGCAGGCCAACAGCATGGCCGTGCCGACGTAGACCAGGGCCAGACCGGCCCGTCCGATCCGCTCGTCGGCCGGACGCTTCGGCGCGTCGACGACGACGCCGGGAGTGCCGACGTCGGTGGACACCGTGCCCGACCCGGCCGAGGTCGCCGTCACCAATTCACGGGCGTCGGCCCGACGGGTGCCGCTGTAGGCCAGCTCGACGGCCAGCAGCAGGAGGGCGATGACCAACACCACGATCGTGGACGTGAACGCCAGATCCGAGTACCGGGCCAGCCCGATGTCGATGTGGGGGGTGTTCATCCGCGTTCTCTCCCGCCTTCTTCCGTCGCCGGCACCAGCCGCGCCGTCAACTTCTCGAACTCGTCGCCCCACCCGGAGTTGTCGGTGCGGGCGAGTCCGCCCAGCTCGACCTCAACGGTACCCGGCGAGGCCGGGGAAACCCGAACCCAGATGCGTCGTCGGCGCACCACCAGCGACACCAACAGCCCGGCCATCATCGTCATCGCCGACCCCAGCACCCAGACCTGTGCCGGGTCGTGGGAGACCTGCACGTTGATGAAGGGTGCCGCCCCGTCGAACCTGACCACGGTGCCGTCGTTCAGCCGGGTCGACTGGCCCGCCTTGAGGTTCACCCGCACCTGTTTGGTGAGCCGCTTCTGCTCGATCAGGCGAGGGTCGAGGGTGAACAGGGACTGCGGACGCCCGGTGTCCAGACCGGTGTCACCGCGGTACACGTCGATCGCCACCGCGGGATCGCGCAGCGCCGGGAAGCTCGACGACAGCAGCTTGCCGTCGAGCTCCTCGGTGGGGGCGAACAGGCCCTGGATCGCGATCTGATTCTTGCGGCGCTCCCCCGCGTCGGGATACGTGCCTGCGGGCGGGTCGACGCGGATCACCCCGGACGACAGCAGGGTGATGGGATCGTCGGGCCGCCACTGCACCGTCTGGGTGCGGGTGCGCCCGTCCGGGAACGTGACCGTGAAGGTCGGGGCGTAGCCGTGGCCCTGCAGGTACAACCGGTCCCCGCCGAGCCGCAGCGGGTGGTTGACCTCGAGCCGGTAGGGCCGCCAGGTGTTGGTGGTGAGGTCGTCACCCGCCTGGTACTCCACGTTGGCCGCGAAGCTCAGCGCCTGCCCGCTCGGCAGGTAGTTCGCGTCGAAGTCGTTGACGCGCAAGCAGATCGGATTCAGCGAGGTGCCGTCGACGGTGTTGCCCGCCCGGAAGGAGTCGAAGGCCGCCGGGCTCGCCGAGCAGAACCCGGGCCCGCCGTTGGCCACCACGATGACGTTGCCCTCGTAACCGAACAGCTTGCCGACCGCGATGGCGATCAGCAGCGCCAGCAGCGAGAAGTGGAAGACGATGTTGCCGAACTCGCGGAAATAACCCTTCTCGGCGGATATCTCGACGATCTCACCGTTCGGGCCCTCACGGCGACTGGTCCGGCGCCAGCCCTTGAGGCGCTCCTCCACGCCCGCGGCGACCGAGTCGACCTCACCCGCCGCGACGACGGTCTGGTGCTTGGGCAGCCGCGCCAGGTTGCGCGGCGCGGCGACGGGCGTGGCCCGCATGCTGCGGACGTGCTCGGCCAACCGCGGGGTCAGACACCCCACCAGGGAGATGAACAGCAGTGCGTAGATGGCGGTGAACCAAAAGCTGGAGAACACGTCGAAGGCCTGCAGCCGGTCCAGCCACGGCCCGATCAGCGTGTGCTCGGCGAGGTACTCGTCGACCTTGCCCGCGTTGAGGCTGCGCTGCGGGATCAGCGCACCGGGGATCGCCGCCAGCGCCAGCAGGAACAGCAGCACCAGCGCGGTGCCCATCGAGGTCAAGGTGCGCCAGGTGTTCCTCGCATACGCGCCAAGGCGGGTGAGCACCCTCATATCGGCAACCGCACGTCGCTGACGAACGCGTCACGCACCCAGGAGATGAAGTCCGCCCACACCCCGGTCACCAGGGCGACGCCGACGACGATCAACAGGACACCGCCGAAGATCTGGATCGTGCGGGTGTGCCGGCGCAGCCAGCCCAGCCCCCGTACCGCCCCGGCGCTTCCGAAGGCCAACAGCAGGAACGGAATTCCCAATCCCAGGCAGTAGGCGACGACGAGGACCACGCCCCTGGCCACGTTGGCGCCGTCGGTGGCCGAGGCCACCGCGATCACCGCGGTCAGCGTCGGGCCCAGACACGGCGTCCACCCCAGGGCGAACACCGCACCGAGCAGCGGCGCCCCGCCGATCGTGGACAACAGCTTGGGAGTGAAGCGCGCCTCGCGCTGCAGAGCCGGGATGAAGCCGACGAACACCAACCCCATCACGATGGTGACGACGCCGCCGATGCGTTGCAGCAGAAGCTGATTGATCAGCAGCGTGGTGGTCAGCCCGAGCACCGCCACGGTGCCGAGCACGAAGACCACCGTGAACCCGGCCACGAACAGCGCGGCCGCACCGACCACGCGCAGCCGCGCCGTCTTCACCGTCACCGCAGCGGCGTCACGGTCGTCCACTCCGACGATGGCCGCGAGGTAGGACAGGTAGCCCGGCACCAACGGCACGACGCACGGCGAGGCGAACGAGACGAATCCGGCCAGCACGCTGACAAGCACGGCGACGACCAGTGGACCGGCCGAGACCAGCGTGCCGACCTGGTCGAGACCCGCCGCGAGGACCGTCACGTCTGCCGTCACTTCTCGGCGGCCAGCTTCTGCACGACCGGCATCAGGTCCTCGGCGAGCAGTTCGCGCAGGAACACCGCCGCCACCCGATGCTGGCGGTCCAGCACGACCGTCGACGGGATGACCGTCGTCGGGTACCTGCCGCCGAAGGCGATCATGGTGCGCATCGCGGGATCGTAGATCGACGGATAGGTGACCTTGCGGTCGGTGACGAAGTCGACTGCGGCGTCACGGTTGTTGTCTCGCACGTCGATGCCGAGGAACTGAACGCCCTGGGCGCGGGTCGCCTCGAACACCTTCTCCAGTTCGGGGACCTCCGAACGGCACGGCCCGCACCACTGTCCCCACACGTTGACGACCACGACCTTGCCCGCGAAGTCTTCACCTTCTCCCGTCGCTCCGCTCGCCCCGGCCACGGACACCGTCTTGGCCGGATCCGTCAGCAGCGGTCCGCTGATCGTGCCGGGGCGGTGCCGACTGTCGGGCGGGTCGTAGAGGATGTCGGTCTTGCCGCCTGGTGCCACGAACTCGAAGGTGCCGCCCTGGGCGACGGCGTCGTCACCGGTGGCGCAGCCGGCCACCAGGACCGATACCCCGACCAGCCACGCCGCGATCCATCTCACTGGCCATCCAGCTCCGAGTAACCCCAGCCGACCAATGCCTCGTCGTGGAAGTAGAACGACGTCAGCGACGCGTGGTTGCACATCCGGTTGGCCGCGGTGGGCAGGTGGTGCAGCGTCTGCCCGGTCAACGACCGACGCAAGGTGGCCGTCGGGAGCTGATGGCTGACGCACACGGCCTCGTGGCCGATGGCGTGGTCGCGGGCCCGGAACAACGCGGTCTGCATGCGCTCGGCGATGTGGGTGTACGGCTCACCCCATGACGGAGTGCGTGGGTTGCGCAGGTGCCACCAGTTGCGTGGGTTGCGCAGGGCGCCGTCCCCCGGCGAGACCCGCTCGCCTTCGAAGACGTTCTCCGACTCGATGAGGTCGGGGTCGGTGTCGATTGCCAGGCCGTGCGTGGCCGCGATGGGTCCGGCCGTCTCCTGGGCCCGTTCCAGCGGCGAGGCGACGACGTAGGTGACGTCGTGGGTGGCCAGCCAGTCGGCGACCCGGGCGGCCTGGGCGCGGCCCTTGTCGGACAGGTGGAAGTCGGGCAGGCGGCCATAGAGGATCTGGCCCGGGTTGTGGACCTCGCCGTGGCGCATCACGTGCACGACGGTCTTGACGGGATCGGTCATGACGGCCTCGTCGCGTCGGCGGCGGCGCGGGCCGCGGCGGGCAGGGCCGCCGCGATGCGGCCGAACGCGTCGTCGTCGAGCACCGCGGAGACGAACCACGCCTCGAAGGCGCTGCACGGCGGGTAGACCCCCGCGTCGAGCAGGGCGTGGAAGAAGGGCGGGAAGCGCCACGTGTCGGTGGCCTTGGCCGAGGCGAAGTCGACCACCTCGTGATCGGCGAAGAAGACGCTCAGCATGTTGCCTGCCCGCGAAATACGGTGCGCCACCGACGCTTCGGTGAGCGCCGAGGTCAGCAGCCCGGCCAACCGGTCGGCGTTGGCGTCGAGCGCGGCGTACACCGCGTCGTCGGCGGCCCGCAGCGTGGCCAGGCCCGCGGCCATCGCGACCGGATTGCCCGAGAGCGTGCCTGCCTGATACACCGGCCCCAGTGGCGCGAGCCGCTCCATCACCTCGGCGCGGCCGCCGAACGCCGCAGCAGGCAGGCCGCCGCTCATCACCTTGCCGAACGCGAAGAGGTCGGCGTCGATGGGATCGACGCCGTACCAACCGGATCTGCTGACCCGGAACCCCGTCATCACCTCGTCGAGGATGAGCAGTGCGCCGTGCTCGGCGGTGATCCGGCGCAGCGCGGCGTTGAAGCCGGGGCGCGGCGGGACGGCGCCCATGTTGCCTGCCGCCGCTTCGGTGATGACGCAGGCGATGTCCGCGCCGTACTCGGCGAACGCCTGCTCGACGGCGCCGACGTCGTTGTACGGCAACACGATCGTGTCGACGGTGGCCGCGCCGGTGACGCCGGGCGAGGAGGGCAGCCCCAGCGTCGCGACGCCTGAGCCGGCGTCGGCCAGCAGCGCGTCACTGTGCCCGTGGTAGCAGCCCGAGAACTTCACGATCTTGGCCCGGCCGGTGAAACCCCTGGCCAGTCGGATGGCGCTCATCGTCGCCTCGGTGCCGGAGTTGACCAGGCGGATCCGCTCGACCGCGGCGACGCGGCCGACGATCTCGCGGGCCAGGTCGCTCTCCGACGGCGTGGGCGCCCCGAAGCTCAACCCGTCGGCGGCAGCGCGTTGGACGGCCTCGACGACCGCGGGGTGCGCGTGCCCGAGGATCATCGGACCCCAGGAACAGACCAGGTCGACGTAGCGGTTGTCGTCGGCGTCGGTGAGCCAGTAACCCGCGGCCTTGGTGATGAAGCGCGGCGTACCTCCGACGGAGTTGAACGCCCGGACCGGCGAGTTGACCCCACCGGGGATGACGGCGGACGCCTCGGCGAAGAGCCGTGCCGAGGTGGACACCTGTGGGTCAGCACGCATGTCCACCAGTGTCCCAGCCGGTCCCCCGCCGTCAACTACAGGGTGTAGGAGTACCGGTCACCGAGCGGCCAGGGCGACGGGGATCGGCCCCTTGGCCACCGTGGTGTACGGCACCTCGACGGGGAAGTCGGCGTTCAGCGAGCGCACCCGGACGGCCGCGACGACGGTCGCGAGCGCCAGTGTCGTCTCCAGCATCGCGAAGTGCTCCCCGATGCAGGAGCGCGGACCACCCGAGAACGGGACGAACTGCCACCGCGGCCGGGTGGCGGCCACCTCTGGGGCGAATCGGTCCGGGTCGAACGCCATGGGGTCGGTCCACAGCGCGGGATTCCGGTGCACGGCCTGGATGCCGACCGCGACGATGCTGCCCGCCTCGATCCGGTGACCGGCCACCTCGAGATCCCGCAGCGCGAGCCGCCCGACCCCGCCGGCCGGCGGACACAGCCGCAGCGACTCGAGGAGCACCTGGCGGGTGTAACCCAGCCGTGGCACGTCGGCAGGGGTCAGCTCGCGGGTACCGATCGCCGCGACCTCCGCGGCCACCCGATCCTGCATCTGCGGGTGGTGTCCCAGCGCCCACAGCGAGTGCGTCAACGCCGTGGCGGTGGTGTCGTGTCCGGCGAGCATGAAGATCAGCAGGTCGTTGCAGACGTCGCGGTCGGACAGGGCGGCTCCGGTCACCGGATCGGTGGCCGCGAGCAAGGCGCGGATCAGGGGTGCGTCGCGCGCGGGGTCCCGACGGCACGCCTGCAGCATCTCGTCGGCGACCTGCAGCATGGTCGCCACCGCGCGGCGGGCGCGCCGACGGGCGGGGGTCGGCAGCCAACGCGGAGCCCGCACCGGACGAAGCGCCCGGTCGGCGGCATACCCGGAGGCGACGTGCATGCACTCGGAGATCACGTCGGCGCGATCGTTGAGGTCGACGCCCAGGACCGAGCGGCCCAGCGACTGCATGGTCAGCCGACGGCACGCCGGGTCGAGGTCGACCTGCAGGCCGTCGTCGAGGCCCGCGGCCCGCCAGTGGTCGACCAATTCGTGGGCGGCCCGTGACATGTGACCGCCGAACCGCCGGACCTCGTGGCGGGTGAAAACCGGTTGCAGGGCGCGCTTGCGGGGCACCCAGCGTTCGTTGGGCAGCACGAACAGGCTGTCGCCGGCCAGGTGCCGGACCTCGTCGTGGACGATGCATCGCTCGCCGAGGTGGTGATTGCGTGCGAGGACGTCGCCGATGCCCTCCGGTGAGGTCACCAGCACCACCGGCGGCATCAGCCACGCGGGGCCGAACTGAATTCTGGTGACCGGTCCGCCCGCCGCGCTGAGCACTTCCCCGCCGGTGTCGAACTCGCGCAACGCGGCCAGCAGCCGTCTCGGCGACAGTGGGTTCCGTGGTGCCCGAGGAAGATGACTGACGTCCGAGCCGACCACGGGGCCATTGTGGGGGGCTCTGGCCACGGTGGCAAACGTTGCTAGGAGGCCGACCAGAGCAGCGTCTCGCCCTCACCGGCGGTCATCACGGTGCCTGGCATCACCCGCAGACGGTACGGCGCCAGACGCAGGACGGCGAACTGATCCGACGTGGGGCCGTCGCTCCACATCGGGATGATGAACGGGTCGTAGCCAACCGGGGCAGGCGCACTGGCGAACGCCTCCCACACCCGCCCGCAGGTGTCGTCGTCGAGATACCACTGCACCGTCGCCTCGGCACTGCACGTGTCGTGGCTGGGCCGCCAATAGCTGACGGACACCTCGGGGTGGGCGTCGAGGTGGGCCCGCTTCAGCGGCGTGGGCACGGTGGCGATCCACCCGACCAAATCCGTGCCGTTCCACTCCCAGTAGGGGTGCAGGATGCGCGAACGGGGCCGACCGTCGCCGTCGACGGTGGCGACCGACGCCCACACGATGGCGTGGGCCATGTCGCGAAAGACCGGGGCGACGTCCTCCAGGGAATGCACCTAGCTCGATTCCTCCTTGGACTCGTCGCCCATCGACTCTTCGCGCACACCCATCACGTCCTCGCGCTTGACGCCGCCGCCCTCCTCGACCTCGCCGAACTTGGGGTTGCCATCCTCGTCGATCCACTCCGAGACCGCTTGTCCCGTAACGGTGTTGCTGGTGCCGGGGAGCCCGACGGTAGGCCGATCGTCCTGATAGGCCTTGGCCATCTCCTTGGCCTTCTCGCGGTGCTCGTCGGTGACCTCGGGCTTCTCGGTGATCTGCTCGTCAGACATGGGCCAAGATTGCCCAAAAGTGTGATCAGCAAAACAACCGCCTGTCGCAGGGGTCTGGATCACACCGGGACGGCCCGCAGCGCAGCAGGCAGGCTGGGGACGAAGTGCCTCTCGGCGAACGCGCGCAGACGCTCCGGGGTGTCGAGCGGTTCGGCGCTCGGCAAGAGCAGCACCATGGCGGCGTAGCGCAGGATCGTCTCGGCGAGGTCGTCGACGGCGGCCGCACCGATCCGGTCGGCGAACCCGGCGGGGAAGATCACCCGCAGTGCGTCGGCCATCCGCTCGATCGCCGCACCGTGGTGCCGCCGCCCGAGTTCCAGCACCAGGGCGGGTTCCTCGGTCATCATCTGGTTGAGCACGCGGTGCCTGCGGAACATCAGAATCGACTGGGTGAACGCCTCGACGTAGTAGTTGGCCGGCTTCTCGGCGCGGGACAACTCCGCGGCGATGTCGGCGAAGAGCACCACGTTCTCGCGCTCGATGACCGCGGCGACCAACTCGTCTCGGTTGGCGAACCGGCGGTAGATGGTGGTGCGGCTGACCCCCGCCCGGCGGGCCACGTCGTCGAGCGCGACCCGCTGAAAGCCGTGCCGCTCGAATTCGACGAGGGCCGCATCCAGGATTGCCCGGGTCGCGGAATTGGCGGTGTCAACGACGGCCATAGCCCACCCGCGCGAAACCGTTGTAGCGCACCGTCATCGGCAGCCGGTTCCACGTCCAGTTCACCGGCGCCGACCGCCACGCCGCGGCGAAGGCCTGGTACGCCCGCTCTCGCCGGGGACCCCACGGCAGCTCCAGCAGATCCCGGGCACGGGGCGGCATGCCGCCGGTGGTGAGGAAGGCCGCGACGGGGTTGAACAACGGGTACACCACACGCCACGTCGTCGGCGACACCCCCTTGGGGCGGGGGAAGCCCTTGGTGACATAGCCGACGCCGTACTTCGCCGTGGGGTGGGCGATCACGATCTGATCCATCATCCGGTCCCAATACCGTTGGAAGCCGGCGTAATCGGCGGGCATCGGGCGGTCGCTGACGCCGTAGCGGCGGTACCACGTCTTCGACTCGAGGTAGATGCGTTCCTTCTCCTCGTCGGTGAGCCGCTTGACGAAGGTGTCGGCGAAGTACAGCACCTGCTCGACGAAGGTGGCGTGCGCCCAGAAATACGTCTCCGGGTCCAGCGCGTGGTAGCGGCGGCCGTCTGGCATGTCGCCCTTGATGTCGCGGTGGAAGTCCCGCACCTCGTGCCCCTCGGCGTCGTCGTCGGACCCGTACACGGTCATCATGATCGGCGGGATGGACCGCTTGACCCTGGCCGCGGTGTCGGCGAAGAACACCGAGTGGTCGAGCACGCCTTGGCCCAGCTCGGCCAGCATGTTCTGCAGGACGGCGGGTCGTGGGCCGATCAGGTACATCCGGTTGTCACCGAAGTACTTCCACACCAACGAGTCGGGTCCAAGGGGCAGGGCGTCGGAGCGCTGGCCATTCTCGGCGAGTTCGGTCACCGACACAGTGTTACAGATTTCGTACTTTGTACCAATAGCGCTGTGGTGGGGGTCACTTCCCGAGAGTCAGCCGCGTCGAAGCCGTGCGATGCCGAGCACCGCGAACACCGCCGCCACCGTCAGCAACAGCATCGCCAGCACGACGAAGGACGGGTCGTAGGTCACGGTGGGCATCGGCGGCTCGGAGGCGATCACGGGGGCGGCCACGGCCGGGGACTTCGCCGCCAGCCAGCTCAGCGCGCATCCCACCGCGGCCACCGCGGCGAGCACCAATTCGACGATCGCCCGAGCCTTCACGACGCAACTCCCTCGTCGACGACGGACACCAACGCGGCCCGCAGGTTCCGGTGCCGGCGCGCCCACGCCTGGGCCCGACGGTCGCCGCTGAGCTTCACCCCGATGCCGGTGCGACCGCGCGGTACCCCGGTCAGTTCCCCCAGTGCCCGGTACGACTGCCACTTGGGTACCTCTGGCCCGTCTGCCTCCGGGTAGATCCTGGCGATTTCCGAGAGCAGGATCGTCTCGGTGCCCTGCCGCAGGTACTCACGGGTCAGCTCGACCGACGTGTGAATGCGGGCTGCCTTGACCTGCAGTCCGAGGAAGCCGGTCACCAACACCAGGAACACCCCGGGCAGCAGGGGGTGCCAGCCGTAGCCCGAGGACACCTGGATGAACATCATCAGCACGGCCGCGACGGGGCCGGCCGCCAGCCACCACAGCGTGGCACCGGGTTCGTGAAAGAGGATCTCGGGATCGGATGTCACGCGTGGCCCCGGGACTCGTACCACTGCTGCGACGTGCTGCGCTGATTCATCGCCGAGCCGGTGATGAACAGCACCATGATCACCGCGACGATGAGCACGCCGAACGGCGCGATTCCGGCCACGACGATCAGTACGCCCAGATATGCCACCGACGCCATCGACAGACCCACCGCGGCGTTCGCGAACCGCCTGGACCCCCGGCGCGCCCGGCCCGCCAGATAGCCCTGCGCCAAGCCGGCGACCACCAGGATCAGCCCCGCCACCTGGAACACCAACGCGGTGGTGAAGGTGCCGATGAGCATCCCGAAGGCTGCGGCCAGGATCGCCGCGACCAACCAGCACCAGAACGCCGCCGTCACCGTGCGTGGACGAGTGGCGTCGGGTGGGGAGTCGGACATGGTCGGGCCAGCCTAGCGTCACGCTCAGCGCGTGAAGTATTCGTGGGCGTCCTTGCGGTGCAGCAGGTAGATTCCGCCGGCGACGCAGACCACGGCGATGACGGCGGTGATCGCAAACACGAAGGCTGCCACCGTCGGTCGGTCGACGCCGAACAAGTTGGTCAGCGCATAGACGATGGTCGCCGCCCCACCGCCGGTGAGCAGGGTGCGCGCCCAGCGATACCCCGCGCGCAGCAGGAACAGGAACGTCACCACCACCGACGCGACGACGAAGAGGAAGACTCCCGAGACCCCGTAGACCACCACCGAGGGGGCCTTGAGGGGCGCAGCGGCCAGGTCGACGACGTAGCCGATCACCATCATCGTCGTCGCGACCAGCCACAACCAGAAACCGGTGTCGACGTCGTCGGGGCGGACGAGCGGCTCGGACAGCACCGGCGGGCCCTGCGGGCCGGGGGGTGGTGGGCCATATCCGGGCGGGGGGCCGCCATATCCGGGCGGCGGGCCGCCATATCCGGGTGGGGGTGCGCCGTATGGATTGGGCGGCGGGCCGCCATATGGTTCCGGCGGCGGAACCTGCGGACGTTCGGTCACGCGAGCCAGTCCGCGACGTCGGCCGCCCAGTAGGACAGCACGATGTCCGCTCCGGCCCGACGGATGCTGGTCAAGGTCTCCAGCGCCATGGTGCGCAGGTCGATCCACCCGTTGTCGGCGGCGGCGCGGATCATCGAGTACTCACCCGAAACCTGGTACGCCGCAACGGGAACCGGCGACACCTCGGCGGCGGTGCGCACGACGTCCAGATAGGCCATGGCGGGCTTGACCATGATCATGTCGGCGCCCTCGTCGATGTCGAGCTCGATCTCGTGCAACGCCTCCCGCGCATTGCCGGGATTCTGCTGGTAGGTCCGGCGGTCACCCTGCAGGCTCGAGCCCACCGCTTCGCGGAAGGGGCCGTAGAAACCGGACGCGAACTTGGCCGCGTAGGCCAGGATCACCACGTCGGAGTGCCCGGCGGCGTCGAGGCCACCCCTGATCGCCGCGACCTGACCGTCCATCATCCCGCTCGGGCCCACCACGTGGGCGCCCGAATTGGCTTGTGCCACGGCGAGTTCGACGTAGCGCGCGTTGGTGACGTCATTGTCTACCCGACCGCGAACGTCGAGCACGCCGCAATGACCGTGATCGGTGAACTCGTCCAGGCACGTGTCGGCCATCAAGACCGTGTCCGACCCCAGGTCGGTCGCCAGGTCACGCAGCGCGACGTTCAGAATGCCGTCCTCGGCCACCCCGGCCGACCCGGTGGCGTCTTTGTCCTCCTCCTCGGGCACCCCGAAGAGCATCAGGCCGCCCACGCCTGCGGCGACGGCCTCCGCGGCCGCCTTGCGCAGCGAGTCACGGGTGTGCTGATACACCCCGGGCATGGAGTCGATCGGACGCGGCTCGGAGATGCCGTCGGCGACGAACATCGGCAGCACCAGATGCCGTGGCTCCAAGGAGGTCTGGGCGACGAGCCGGCGCATGGCCGGCGTCGACCGTAGACGGCGCGGACGGTGGTTGAGGTTGGGCATCGAGCCTCCGCTACCTCCGGCGGCTCTTCTTGCGCGGCGGAGGCAGCGCACCCTCGGCGCGCAGGCGCGCGGCATGCTCGGCCAGCGCCTCGACCAACGGTCCGACCGCAGCGGTCTCCGGTTGCACGTCGACCCTCAGCCCGAATTCGGCTGCGGTCTCGGCGGTCTTGGGTCCGATGCACGCCACGATGGTCCTGGCGTGCGGCTTGCCCGCGATGCCGACCAGGTTGCGCACCGTCGAACTCGAGGTGAAGCACACCGCGTCGAAACCACCGGTCTTGATCATCTCGCGCGTCTGCGCCGGCGGCGGTGCCGCCCGCACGGTGCGGTAGGCCGTGACGTCCTCGATCTCCCAGCCCCGCTCGCGCAGGCCCTCGGCGAGGGTCTCGGTGGCGATGTCGGCCCGCGGCAACAACACCCGGTTCACCGGGTCGAAGATGTCGTCGTACGGCGGGAACTCGTCGAGCAGGCCCAGCGAGGACTGCTCACCCGACGGCACCAGCTCGGGGTTGATGCCGAAGGCGCGGACCTTGTCGGCCGTCGCCTGTCCGACACAGGCGATCTTCACCCCGGAGAAGGCGCGGGCGTCGAGACCGAACTCGTTGAACTTCTCCCACACCGCACGCACGGCGTTGGTGGAGGTGAACACGACCCACTGGAACCGACCGTCCACCAGACCCTTGACGGCCCGCTCCATCTGGGCCGGGCTGCGCGGCGGTTCGACGGCGATCGTCGGGACCTCGATCGGCAGGGCGCCGTGGGAGACCAGCCGATCGCTCATCTCGCCGGCCTGATCCTTGGTGCGGGGCACCAACACGGTCCAGCCGTACAGCGCCCGGCTCTCCCACCAGTTCAGCTTGGCGCGGTTGGCGACGGTCTTGCCGATCGTGACGACCAGCGGGCCGTTGAGCGGCCCCGTCGACTCGGCGGCGACCAGCGTCGCCTTGTCCTGCAGGCCCGACAGCGTGGTCTCGACCGAACGCTGCTGGCACGTCGTGCCATTCGCGGTCACGACGCACGGCGTCGACTCGGTCAAGCCGTACTCGATCAGCGTGCGCGCAGCCTCGGGAAGGTGAGATGCGGTGGCGTGCAAGATCAGTGGGCCCGGGGCCGCAGCCAGGGCGGCCCAGTCCACGTCACCGCGAACGTCGGCCACGGTGTGTGAGGAACCCAGCGGGAGTCCCGCGTAGGTGGGAACCGCGGCGCCGGGCGCCAGCCCGGGCACGATCTCGAACTGGGCCTGCGTCCGGGCCAGGGCGCCGACCTCGGTGATCACCGCGTCGACCGACAGTGGATCGCCTGCCACCAGCCGCACCACGTCGACGCCGGTACGCGCCTCGTGGACCAGCAGCTTGGCGACCTCGGTCGGATCACCCAGGGCGGGGCGGACGTCCGCACCGCCGGGGATGGTCGTGGTGGCCACGGGGACGTCGGCGTCGGCCGTCGTCGCGTCGTCGTTCTGGGTAGCCTCCGCCGGGCCCGACGTGGGCGGCAGCTCGGAGCCGACTATGGCGAGCACCGCCTCGGGTACGTCAGGGTCCGTGAAGACCAGTGCCGCGTTGGCCAGTACCGTGCGCGCCCTCGTCGTCAGCAGGCCCGGGTCACCGGGGCCTGAACCGACGAACGTGATGCGGCCGGGCTTCAGCTTGCGCCCTCGGGTCGTCATCCTTCACTCCCGCTCTGTCGTCCGCTGATCCAACAAGTCCCGTGCTCCCAAATCGAACAGCTCCGCGGCGACCGAGAGACCCAGCTCCCTGGCCCGTTCGGGGCTACCGATTCCGGACGCCCGGATCACATCGGATCCGTCCAGCGTCGCCACGCAGCCGCGCAGCGACAGCTCGTCGAAGACGTTGCCCTCCTCGTCGATGGACTCGACCACTTCCGCGATCGCACCCACCGGCGCGGAACACCCCGCCTCGAGCTCGGCGAGCAGAGTTCGCTCCGCGGTGACCGCGACGCGCGTGTCGGCGTGATCCATCTCCGCCAGCAGCGCGACGAGCTCCGAATCGCTCGCGCGACACTCCACCGCGAGCGCACCTTGGGCCGGCGCTGGCAACATCTGCACCGGCTCCAGGGTCTCGGTGACCGCGCCCTGCCGTCCGATGCGGACCAAGCCCGCCCGGGCGACGACGACACCGTCGAAATCACCGTTGCTTACCCTGTTCAACCTGGTGTCTAGGTTGCCTCTTAGGGGGCGAATTTCCAAACCGAGACCCAGTGCTCTAAGCTGCGCCGTCCGCCGCGGGCTCGACGTGCCGATCACCGAACCGGCTGGCAACTCCCCGAGCACCAGGCCGTCGCGGGCCACCAGGGCGTCCCTGGGGTCCTCGCGTGGCGGGATGGCGGCGATCGAGAACCGGTCGTCGGGCGCCGTCGGCAAATCCTTGTAGGAATGCACCGCCACGTCGACGGTGCCGTCGGCGATCGCGTCGCGCAACGCCGCGGTGAACACCCCGATGCCGATGTCGGCGATCGGGCCGCTGGAGCGGTCGCCAGCGGTGGAAACGATGACGAGTTCGGCGGCGTGCCCCTTGGCGATCAGAGCGTCCCTGATGAGTCCGGCCTGAGTGGTAGCCAGAAGGCTGCCCCTCGTGCCGATCCGGATGGCCGTATCGCGCGAATGTGACAAGTGTCTACTCAGCCTGACCAAGGTCGAATCGGACGTCGCCAGGGATCAATTCCGTTGCCACGAGCGGTAATTCGCCACCGGAGACCGCATCGACGGCCTGCGGGTCGAGCTCGAAGAGCTCACGCAGCGCCTCGGCGTAACTGTCCCCACCCGGCGCGCTGGCCAGTTGCTTGACCCGAACGGTCGGGGCGTGAAGGAGCTTGTCGACCACGCGCCGCACGGTGCGCGCGACCTCGTCGCGGTGCGCGGTATCGAGGCCGGGCAGCCGGTTGTCCAGGCGCAACAACTCGGCCTCGACGACGTCGGCGGCGCGCTGACGAAGGGCCGTCACGGTGGGCGTCACCTCGGCCATCCGCTGGCCGGCAAGGTAGTTGGCAACCTCCGCGGCGACGATCGCGCGGGCCTCCTCGGCATCCGAGGCGGCGGCGCGGGCGGCGGGTTCGCGCTGGATGCGGTCCATGTCGACGACGAAGACACCAGGCAAGCCGGCAATCGCCGGGTCGACGTCGCGGGGCATCCCCAGGTCGCACACCACGAGCTGCTTGGGTTCCTGGCCGTGCGCGAGCCCGCGGTGTACGTCGGCCAACGAGACGACGGGGCGCACGGCCCCGGTACACGCCACCACCACGTCGGCGTCGGCGAGCACCGCCGGAATGTGGTCGAACGGGAAGGCGTGCGCGTCGACGCCCTGGGCCCGCAGGTTCTCGACGAGACGCTCGGCACGCGGCAGCGAGCGGTTCACCACGTGGACCCGGCCGATGCCGGCGCGCACCAGATGTGCCGCGGCCAGCGAGCCCATCGAGCCGGCGCCTATCACCGCGGCCGCCCGCCCCGCCAAACCGGACAACTTGGCGTCGGCCATGTCCAACGCCACCGACACCACCGACGCACCCGCGGCGTCGATGCCGGTCTCGGAGTGCACGCGCTTGCCGACCTGCAACGCGCGTTGCGCCAGTTCGTGCAGGGTGCGACCCACGGTTTGGTGGGCTTCGGCCGAGGCGTAGGAGCGACGCACCTGACCGAGGACCTGCTGTTCGCCGATCACCGCGGAGTCCAAGCCGCTGGTCACCGCGAACAGATGCTCGACGGCGGCCTCGGCGTAACGGACGTAGGCGTGCTTGGTCAGGTCGCCGAGTGACAGACCGGAATGCTCGGAGAGCACCTGCCCGATGACCGACAACCCGCCGTGGAATGCCTCGACGACGGCGTAGATCTCGACCCGGTTGCACGTGGAGAGGACCATCGCCTCGGTGACGAGTGGGGACCGCAGGACTTCGTCGACGATCTTGGCCTGATCGGACTCGTCGGTGCTGAGGCGTTCCAGAACGGACACCGGGGCGCTGCGATGCGACACCCCGAAGAGAAGAACGCTCATGGCCTCGTCACCGTGCTACTTTCCCGTCGCTACGCCGCCCCGGATGACATCGAAGATAGTCGGCCATCTGGCCGCCAACCAAATTCGAGGTAAGCGTCACTCGACCCTGGAGAGATCGGCGCGCAAACGCTGCTCGTCGACCTCCCAGTACCCGTGCTGCACCCCGTCAAGCAGGACCACGGGCAGCAGATCGCCGTATTCGGCCCGCAGCGAGGGGTCACCCGCGGCGGCCGCGGCGTCGACGTCGGTGCTGGCGAGGTCGAAGTCCAACTCCGCGGCGAGGCGGGTCAGCACCGCCGCGGCCTTCTCGCACATGCTGCACCCGGCGCGGGTCAACAACTCGACGGCATGCCTGCTCCCCACGTGGTCCACGGGACCGAGTATCGCGTGCCCTACTGTTGAAGGGTGTCCGAGTCAGGGGCTGACGCCAATCGGAAGGCCGGTGAGCAGGCCGGGGATGAAGCCGACGCCGTCGAGTTCATCGTGGCCGACGAGGCATCCGCCACCGAGCCACCACCACCCGATCTGACGGCGGCGGCCTTCTTCGACGTCGACAACACCTTGGTGCAGGGCTCGTCGCTGGTGCACTTCGCCCGCGGGCTGGCGGCACGCAAGTACTTCACCTACGGCGATCTGGCGCGCTTCGGCTACGCGCAGGCGAAGTTCCAACTGACCGGCAAGGAGAACAGCGACGACGTCGCCGCCGGGCGCACCAAGGCGCTGGCGTTCATCGAGGGCAGGCCGACCTCCGAGCTGACCGAGGTCGGCGAGGAGATCTACGACGAGATCATCGCCGACAAGATCTGGCAGGGCACCCGGGCGCTGGCCGAGATGCACCTCGACGCCGGCCAGCAGGTCTGGCTGGTCACCGCGACGCCCTACGAATTGGCCGCCACCATCGCCCGCAAGTTGGGGCTGACCGGCGCGCTCGGCACGGTCGCCGAATCGGTGGACGGGGTGTTCACCGGCCGCCTCGTCGGGGAGATCCTGCACGGTGCGGGCAAGGCGCACGCGGTGCGGTCTCTGGCCATTCGCGAGGGACTCAACCTCCGACGCTGCACCGCCTACTCCGACAGCATCAACGACGTCCCGATGCTGTCTCTGGTCGGCACCGCCGTCGCCATCAATCCCGACGCCGCCCTGCGCGACGTCGCCCGCAAGCGGGGCTGGGAGATTCGCGACTTCCGTACCGCCCGCAAGGCCGCGCGCATCGGCGTTCCGTCCGCGCTGGCCCTCGGTGCCGCCGGTGGCGCACTGGCCGCGGTCGTGTCCCGTCGCGGCACTGGCGGCTGACCGCCCGCTGATAGGCTCGGCGCCGCACCAGCCAGGGACCAAGCGGAGAGCCGAACCGAACCATGAGCATCGCCCAGGACATCATCGGGACCCACTTCCGGTACCCCGACTACTTTCTGGTGGATCGCGAGAAGGTCCGTGAGTTCGCCCGCTCGGTGAAGGACGACCACCCGGCCCACTACGACGAGGACGCGGCCGCCGACTGCGGGCAGGGTGCTCTCATCGCGTCGCTGACCTTCGTGGCCGTCGCCGGACGCCGGGTGCAGAACGAGATCTTCAACCAGTTCGACGTGCCGATCAACATGGAACGCGTCCTGCATCGCGACCAGAAGCTCGTCTTCCACCGCCCGATAGTGGTGGGTGACAAGCTGTGGTTCGACTCCTATCTGGATTCGGTCATCGAATCGCACGGCGCGATCATCGCCGAGGTCCGCGCAGAGGTGACCGACGACGACGGCACCCCCATCCTGACGAGCATCGTCACGCTGTTCGGTGAGTCGACCAACACCGACGAACACGACGAGGTGACGGCGCAGATCGCCGCCGGGCGTGACGCGGCGATGAAGCGGATGATTGCCGGGCAAACCAAGACCGGCGCCTGAGGGCCGTCAGCCGAGGAAGGGATTCCGGCGGTTGGCCAGCAGTTGGTAGAGCGTCTGCTGAATGGTCTCGCGGACCTGGTCGGTCAACTCGAAGGTGATCATCGGGTCGTCGGCCGCCGTCTCGTCGTACCCCTCGGTGGAGATGGGTTCGCCGAACTGGATGTGCCACTTCGACGGCAGCGGCACCAACCCGAGCGGTCCGGCGAGCGGGAACAGCGGCGTCACCGGGAAGTACGGCAGGCCCATCAGCCGGGCGAGCAACTTCACGTCGGCGAGCATCGGGTAGATCTCCTCGGACCCGACGATCGAGCACGGCACGATGGGAGCGTGGGCCCGCAGTGCCGCGGAGACGAATCCACCGCGGCCGAAGCGCTGCAGCTTGTAGCGGTCCCGGAAGTTCTTGCCCAGCCCCTTGTAGCCCTCGGGGAAGACGGCGGTCAATTCGCCTGCGGCGAGCAGTCGGTGGGCGTCGGCCGTGCAGGCCATGGTGTGCCCGGCCTTGCGGGCGGCTTGTCCCATCACGGGCATGTCGAAGACCATGTCCGCCGCCAGCAGGCGCAGGTCGCGCTGGTGGGGATGATTGTCGTGGACGGCGACCGAGGCCATCAGTCCGTCCATCGGCAGCACGCCGGCGTGGTTGGCGACGACGAGGGCCGGACCGGTGTCCGGCAGGTTCTCGATACCGCTGACCTCGACGCGGAACCAGTTGCGGAACAAGCCCCGCAGCAAAGGCAGGAAGATTGCTTCGTTGAGGTGCTTGTCGAAGCCGAATTCGTCGACGGTGTAGTCGCCGGACATCCGCTTGCGGACGAATTCGGCGATCGTGGCGATGCGCTGACTCAGCTCACCGGGGCCCTCGTCGGCGCCGCCCGCGACGCCGGCGAACTCGCGTCGATCGTCGATCTCGTGGACGACCGCCGCCAGCTGGTCAGCCGACGCGCGCGCACCGGATTCGTCGAGCAGCGACGGGTGCCTACGGGCGGCCTCGCGCGCAGCCGCTCGTCGCTGCGCTGACGCTCGAGTCGAATTCGAGTGCAGCGGAATGACTTTCGCCTTGGACTCGCCAGCCATGACCCAACCTCCCCCACGCCTCGAAGTAACAGACTAACGCCGCAGCAGCCGTGTCGCCGACATGGCGCGACTCTCGACCGAGCGTACCCATCGCGGATCGAGGATCGGCTGCAAATCTCGACCCCGTACGTAATCGTCGAAAGCCTCGGCCGTGGTCCACTTCGGGTTGTAACCTAGCTCCTTGCGCATGCGCGCGGTGTCCATCACCCGGCCATAGCTCACGTAGTTCAACTGCTCGCGGTCCAGCTCGGTGTACTTGGTTGCGCGGCGCAGCGAATCGACGGCAGAAAGTGCCGATCGCGGCACCGGCAGCGGCACCCGGCCGGACCGGCGGATTGCTTGGGACATCATGATGATGCCCGAGGCGCCGACGTTGAACGTGCCCGACCGACCCGCCATCGTGGCCCGCTCCAGGACGCCGAGGGCGTCCTGCTCGTGCAGCAGTTGCAACCGGGCGTCGTGCCCGAGCACCGACGGCACCACGGGCCCGGCCAGGAAGCGCGAGAGTGCAGTGTCCATGGCCGGACCGATCATGTTGGCCAACCGAAGGATCGTCACGGCGAGATCCGGACGCCGACGCGCCAAGCCGCGGGCGTACCCCTCGATGTCGATGCTGTCCTTGGCGAAGCCCTCGCCCGGCGACCGGCGCGAGCTGCCGTCCTCGGTGAACATGACGGGGTCGCGCGGGCTCGAGCCGTACACCTCGGAGGTGGACTTGAGGATGACCCGCCGCACCGACGGCGCCTTCTGGCAGGCCGCGAACAGCTGCATCGCGCCCATCACGTTGAGCTCCTTGAGCGCCGCCCTGCCGCCCGCGCGCGGAGCGTAGGACGCCGCCGCGGCATGCACCACGGTGTCGACGTCTCCGTTGCGAATCACCTTGGCGATGAACGGATTTCGAATGTCGGCCCGAACGAACTCGGCGCGGCCCATCCGCCGGAGCAAGTCCTTGCTCGGCGAGACGGCGTCGACCGCGATGACGCGGTCGATCGCCGCGTTCTGCGCCAGCCTCGCCGTCAGATACCCGCCGAGGAATCGACACGCCCCGGTGACCAGGACGACCTTGGGCGGCCCAGCCGCATCCTTGGCGTCACCCGGGGATTCCATGTCGACAGCCTAACGGGCGCGGCCCGAGAGGCTACTTGCCGAGTTTTCTGCGCTGAACCCGCGTACGACGAAGCAACTTGCGGTGCTTCTTCTTCGACATGCGCTTGCGCCGCTTCTTGATTACTGAACCCATGAACTCCGCTACCTAAGACATCTCCCGGCATCTGCGCCAGGAGAACCGACCCGTCACCTTACCCGGGATGCACTCCGGCACGAAAACGGCCGTACTGAACCCGGGCCGCCGCGACGGCGACCCGGGCGTGCACACCGGAGGGGACTACCCGGCGTCGAAGTACGACGTCTCCAGGAGGTCGTGAACGGCCTTGGCGTGCACCCGGAACGACCGACCGACGCGCACCGCGGGCAGTTCGCCGTTGTGCACCAGTCGGTAGACCGTCATCTTGCTGACCCTCATCAAGCTCGCCACCTCGGCAACGGTGAGGAATTGCTGCCGGGCAGGCTCGCCGCCGGAGCCATCGCGCGCCGATTTACCACTAGCGGAATCCCGTGCCGATGGCCCGTTCATAGACGTCATCGCAACCCAATCAATCAGGCACGTCTTGTCCAACGGCTTCCCCACCGCTGGCGCAGGAGCGCGCATACCTCAGGGAGAATAGCGTGGCCATTGGGGTTATTGCGACGGGTGTGGGTCAATCCGTTCAGATTGCCTGAACTACTCCGGTGTAATTCCTAGCTGCTCAGAGCGTGTTTTCGCCGCCGCGACGGCCTCGGCCACCGCCGCCCGCAGGCCCCCTCGCTCCAATTCCCGCAGCCCAGCGGCGGTGGTGCCCCCCGGAGACGTCACGGTGGCGCGCAGCTGCGCGGGGCTGGTGTCCAAGGCCGTACCCATCGCCCCGTCACCCGACGGATTGGCCCGGTCCAGGCTCTCCAGGAGCATTGCCGCCGAGCCCGCCATCGTCTGCACCGCCAGATCGGTCGCCACGGCCCGCGGCAGCCCCTGGGCGACGCCCGCGTCGACGAGCGCCTCGACCATCAGGAAGAAGTACGCCGGCCCCGAACCCGAGACCGCCGTGACCGCGTCCAGCTGGTTCTCCGGCACCGTCAGGACGCCGCCGACGGCGTCGAAGATGGCCGAGACCTCCCTGAGCTGATCGGAGGTCGCGAACCGACCCGGCGCCAACGCGCTGACGCCGCCGCCGACCACGACGGGAGCGTTGGGCATGACCCGAATGACGGGCGATCCGGCGGGCAGGTTGGCCTCGTAGTACGCCGTGCTGACCCCGGCGGCCACGGAGACGAACACCTGCTCGGCGCTGTTGTTCTCCGCCCGCGCCGCGGCCTCGCCGATGTCCCCGATGACCTTCTCGACGTCCGACGGCTTCACCGCGACGACGACGTAGCCGGCGTTCTCGGCGGCGTCGGCCACCGACGTCACCAAGACCGAGTACGTCTCGGAGAGGTACCTGGCCCGTTCGGGGTGCCGCTCCGCGACGACCATGTCCTTGGCCTGCCTACCCGAGCGCAGCAGCCCGGAAAGCAGTGCCTCGCCGATACTTCCGCCACCGATGATCGCAATTCTCGCCACGTCGGCAAGCATTGCACGCGTCGCGGTCGACCTCGTGACCGTGGTGCGGCGCGCGGGTCACGCCGGCGGCGGCACCAGTGCCAGTTGGCGCGATTGCACGACGATGCGCCCCTCGCAGTCGACGACGACGTGGTCTTCGTCGAACCACTCCTGGCCGATCTGAGTGGCCGTGCACATCACCCGCAACCACCCGTCGGCCGGTCGTGCGCGTAGATAGGCGGTGAGCTGAACCGTTGGCGCCCAACCACTTCGGTTCAGTCCGAGCGTGACCGGCGCGGACAGGTCACCGCTCAGCAGGGCGAACAGGACGTCGGGGGACGCGTCCTTGGGACGCACCCAGTACTGAAAGGCCGGCGATCGATCCGATTCGTCGGTCCGAGGCTGCATCGTCGTCATCGACGGCCGGATGTCACACCCGTGCGCCAGGTGCACGACGTCGGCCATCGGATGCCCGGGCCCGATCGGTTCGAGCCCCGGCGGCGGGTCGGGCGTCATCAGCTGCGCCACGGGGTTGACCGACAGCAACGGCGGGGCGTCGTGCTCGGGCACGGCGAGGGTGATCGTCGTCCGCACAGCAGTCCTCTGTTCTTCGCGCGAGCGCTCATCACCTTGCTTCAGGGCGACGTCGACCACGCTGATCCGGCGACCGCGCTTGCGCGTCGTGGTGATCACGCGCACCGGCCCGGGGTCCGGCGCCCACAGGAAGCTGCCCGACACCGCGATCGGTTCGACGTCCTGCCCGCCGGTGACACTTCCCCGGTCGCTCCGCTCCTGCCCTCCGGTGATCACCGTCCGCGCGGCGTTCGCACACAGCGCCAGCATCGCGCCGCCGTGCACCTTCGGACCGATCGTCCAGTGCTCGTTGAGTTCCCCGTCGAACACCCGCACCAGCGGATCGTCCGAGGACACCTCGCTCAGCCTCATCGCATCGCCGAACGACGTCGACCCATCCATGACGGCAACAGCTCCTAACGCAACAGGTTGACTCGGGCGAATTCGAGGGACTCGGTCAGCAGCTCGTCACGCTCGGCCGCCGTGCGCGCTCCCGAGGTGGTCACCTCCAAGATGACGTGCCCGGCGAAATTGCTCGCGGCCAGCATCTGACAGACCTCGACGGTGGGCTGCGTGCCGCGCCCGGGCACCAGGTGCTCGTCGGTCGACGCGCCGCTGCCGTCGCACAGGTGCAGGTGCACCAGCCCCTCGCCCATGCGGCCCGCCATCTCAACGGCGTCGGTGCCCGCGGTCGCCGAGTGCGACAGGTCGAGTGTGTAGTGCGCGTGGTTGCCGTCCAGCGGGTCGTAGGACGGCGCGAACGCCGACACCGCTATGCCGGGGCTACCCCCGCGCTTGCGCATCCGTGAGATCGACGACTGGCCCGTACCGAAGATGCGGTCGGCGCGGAACGGGAACATGTTCTCGACGGCGACCATCACCTCACTGGACTGCTCGAGGGCGCTGATCTGGTCGGTGAACCCCTCGGCGTAGCGCCGCTGCCACCGAAACGGCGGATGGACCACGACGGTCTGCGCGCCGAGTTCCTCGGCCGCCCGGACGCTGCGCTCCAGCTTGGAGACGGGATCGGCGCCCCACACGCGCTGCGAGATCAGCAGACAGGGCGCGTGCACGCTCAACACCGGGATGCCGTAACTCTCCGACATCCGGCGGATCGCCGGGATGTCCTGGCTGACCGATTCGGCCCACACCATCAATTCGACGCCGTCGTAGCCGAGGCGGGCGGCGTACTCGAAGGCCGCCTCGGTCCTCAACGGATACACCGAGGCGGTGGACAGACCGACCTTGATTGCGGGGCGCACGAGCCGTCAGTGTGACGCGTCAGTGCGACTGCAGCAGAGCCAGGGGTCCCAACGTGACGAGGGCACCCACCGCCACCGCGATCAGGGTGCTGCCGATGTCCTCGGTCTTGCGGACGACGCGCACGCCGACGACGAGGCCGAGGATGACGAGCACGGACAGCACCAGCGCGACGATGGTGTTCCACCGCCACAGCTGGTCGAACGCGATGAACAACCCCGCCCCGAAGGCGACGGCGAGGACGCACTGCACCACCACCCAGACGCCCCTGACGAATGCCGAGGCCTCCTCGGTGGGGCGCTCGGCGGGTTCCTCGGCCACCGATTCGGCCGCGGTCGCGTCGTCCTCGCCGAGGTCGATGTCCTCGGGTCCGGGAGCACGGCCGCGCCGGGCCAGGTCGTCGGCGACGGACTGACCGCCGAACAGGGTGTCGGTGTTGGAGCGCAGGTACGACGGCGTCTCCTGCCGCAATTCCTCGTCGTCCTCGGCGGCATGCTCGTCGAGGGCGTCATCGTCGTCGAGGGCGCCCCCGAAGCCGGGTCCCAGGTCCAGCATCTCGTCGGAGTCCTCGTCGTCGTCGACGACGGGGTCCGGACTCATCTCCTCGGCGCTCTGAACCGCGAATCCGCCGGTGGTAGACGCCTGCGAGCGGCGCGGAGCCGGGGCGAAGAAGTCGACCGGGTCCGGGTCGGCGGCGCGCTCGTCGAGGTGGGCCTGGTAGTCCCGTTCGGCCTCGGTGAGCTCTGGCTCGGCCTCGGGTTCGGGCTCGGGCTCGAGCTCCTGCTCGGCGTCGGCGTCTGCGTCGGAGTCGACGGCGGTCTCGGCCGCTGCGTCGCTCTCGGCCTCCGCGTCCGGTACGACGTCCGGTTCTGGCTCCGGGGTCGGCTCGACCTCGGCGGCGGGCGGCTCGGGTGGCGCGGGCGGCTCGACGACCGCCGGCGTGGGTTCGGCGACCGGCTGGCGCACCACGGGCATCGAACCGGTGTTGACGATCGGTATCTCACCGGTGAGTTCCGCGACGGTCACCGCGTCGCTGTTGCCCCGCCTGCGACGGCGTCGACCGCCGGCCGGGGGTGCACCAATGGTGCCGTTCTTCGCCAGGAGTTCCGCGACCGAGATGGGCCGCGTCGAGGTCGTGTCGTCTGGATCGGTCATCGTCTCGCGCCTCTGGCTCTGGTGAGGCCGGCCGAGGTGCCGAACAAGGCGGTCCCGTCGGCCTCACTGTCGAGTTTCCGCAAGATCAACCCTTCTCGCAACGCCCAGGGGCAAATGTCCACGGTATCGATCGCAAGGGCCTTCATACTCGCTTCAGCTACCAATGCTCCCGCCACGATCTGTGGCGCGCGCTCGGCGCTCACCCCTTCCAATTCCGCTCGGTCGGCCGTCGTCATCCTAGAGATGAATGCTATGAGCTGACGAAGCCCCGATGCAGTCAGTGTCCTCTTCACCCGCGGTCCAGCGCCGGAAGGCGCCGCACCGGTGAGTCGCGCCAGCGATCTGAACGTCTTGGAGGTCGCGACGGTCAGGTCCGGCACGCCCGCCTCGAGCACCCCGGCGCCCGCCTCGGCCATCTCCGTGGCGAGCCAGTCCCTCAGCATTGCCACCCTGCGGCGCCCCGGCGGGTCGTCCTGCAGCCACTCCCTGGTGAGCCGGCCCGCGCCGAGCGGAAGCGACAGCGCCACCTCGGGTTCCTCGTCGACGCCGCTGGACAGTTCCAGCGATCCGCCGCCGATGTCGATGTTGATGATGCGCCCGGCGCTCCAGCCGTACCAGCGCCGCACCGCGAG
The DNA here is from genome assembly GCF_025823185.1 of Mycobacterium yunnanensis. Taxonomy (GTDB): domain Bacteria; phylum Actinomycetota; class Actinomycetes; order Mycobacteriales; family Mycobacteriaceae; genus Mycobacterium; species Mycobacterium yunnanensis. Next base: position 351,514 of record NZ_JACKVK010000008.1, on the reverse strand, counting down.
GAACGTCAGGCGAGACTCGTCGACCCCCGAGAGCACCTTGAGGGCCACCCCCGTCTCCGAAAGCACCCGCGCCAGCACGTCTTCGGAGTTCGTGGCGTCGCGAACGGCCGACGTCGCGAACGCCATCAGCTCGACGCACCCCGAACTGGCGGCGATCTTGGCGAATTCGTCGACGGTGTCGACGAGCTTGTCGGCGCCCTTCCTGGTCAGCTTTCCGGACCCGTCGATGGCCTCGGCGAGGCGCAGCGCGGCCTTCGTCGAACTCATCGGGGTCGGGTGTCCACCTCGCCGGGCGTCGACGACGAGCAGATGAACCGTGTTGCTGCCCACGTCGAGCACGCCCAATCGCACGCGTCCCACGTTAACGGGTCTACCGTTGCGTTCCGTGAGCGGATCGCGCCCCGGTGCCAAGAATGGTGAGGTCGACTTGGACTTCGCCCGAGAATGGGTGGAGTTCTTCGACCCCGACAATCCCGAACACCTCATCGCGGCGGACATCACCTGGTTGTGTTCGCGCTGGACGTGCGTGTTCGGCACCCCCGCCTGTCAGGGCACGGTCGCGAACCGACCCGACGACGGCTGCTGCAGCCACGGCGCCTTCATGTCCGACGACGACGACGTCGCCAAGCTCGACGACGCCGTCAAGCAGTTGACCGACGAGGACTGGCAGTTCCGGGACAAGGGCCTGGGCCGCAAGGGCTACCTGGAGATGGACGAGTACGACGGCAAGGACAACCTGCGGACCCGGAAGTACAAGGGCGCCTGCATCTTCCTCAACCGACCCGGCTTTGCCGGGGGCATCGGCTGCGCTTTGCACACCAAGGCGCTCAAGCTCGGCGTGGAACCCCTGACCATGAAACCAGAGATCTGCTGGCAGCTGCCGATCCGGCGCAGCCAGGAGTGGGTGGAGCGGCCGGACGGTTCCCAGGTGCTGCGCACCACCATCACCGAATACGACCGGCGCGGTTGGGGCGAGGGCGGTGCGGACCTGCACTGGTACTGCACCGGAGATCCCAACGCCCACGTCGGAACCCGGCAGGTGTGGCAGTCCTACGCCCCCGAACTCACCGAACTCCTCGGCGCGAAGGCCTACGCCGAACTCGCCGCGCTGTGCAAGCGACGCAGCACGTTGGGGCTAATCGCGATTCACCCCGCTACTCGCGCCGCGAAGTAGACGCGGGTGCGCCGACCGGCGCAATGCCGGTGCGACGGGTCGGCCCTCGAGCAGACCTTCGACGGTGCCCGCCTCGATCGCCGTGCCGTAGACGGGCAGCGCGGCCCGAACCGCGTCGACGGTCGCCGAGACGTCGGCGTCGGTGTGGGCCGCCGAGGTGATGAAGGACTGCCCGAGTACGCCGCGGCGCAACAGCTCCTGCAGGAACAGGGTGCGGTAGGCCTGCGACGGGGCGCCGTCGGGTCCCCGGGTGACGAAGACCATGCAGGACGGCCGACCGACGACGCTGACGTACTCGTCCAGCCCGGCGGCGGCGACGGCCTCGGTGACCCCGTGCGCCAGCAGCCGACCCGCGTGCTCCATCCGGCCGACGGGATCCTCGGTGCGGTAGGCGTGTACGACGGCGCGAAAGGCGGCCAGGGACGCGGTTTCCGGGCCGTGCGTGGTCGAGAGCAGGAAGACCCGGTCGCGCTCGGTGCGCAACCCGCCGAGCTCCATGTACTCGCGCTTGCCGGCCAGGGCGGCCAGCGGGAAGCCGTTGGCCATGGCCTTGCCCCAGCACGACAGGTCGGGTTCGACACCGTAGACGCCTTGGGCCCCGTGCGCAGACCAGCGGAACCCGGTGATCATCTCGTCGAAGACCAGGAGCGAGCCGTGCCGGTCGCACAACGCCCGCACGCCTTCGAGAAAGCCGGGCTCGGGTTCGGCGTTCGCGCTTGCGGCCTCCATGATGACGCAGGCGATGTCGTTGCCCGCCAACGCCTTCGACACCGATTCGAGGTCGTTGTACTCGAACCGCGCGGCGTCGGCGCAGCCGTCGGGAATGCCGGCGTTCATCGGGGTGGACCCGATGAACCAGTCGTCGGTGGAGAAGAACGGCTGGGTGCACATCGCGACCCGGCGCCGGCCGGTGACGGCGCGGGACAACTTGACCGCGGCGGTGGTGGCGTCGGAGCCGTTCTTGGCGAACTTCACCATGTCCGCGGCCGGCACCAGGCTCAGGAAGTCCTCTGCCGCAGCCAATTCCAGCACGGTCGGCCGGGTGAAGTTGACGCCGTCGGCGATGGTGGCGGTGACGGCGTCGAGCACCGGCTGATACCCGTGGCCGAGGGTGACCGAGCGCAATCCCATGCCGTACTCGACGTAGCAGTTGCCGTCGGCGTCCCACACCCGGCAGCCGCTGCCGCGGGTCAGCACCGGCGTCATGAACTCCGGCAGCTGGTCTGAACCCCTCGCGTAGGTGTGCGCGCCACCGGGGATCAGTTCGTGCAACCTGTCCTGCAACCGACGGGACTCCTCGAAGGTCGGCTCTCCCGGGGTGCTCACGCGGGCACCGCCGCCCTCGCCTCGACCGGCGCCGACGGCGCGCCGACCTGTCTGGGCGATGCGGGGTTGGCAGCCAGGATGCCGAGCAGCATGACCACCAGAACGGTGAATTGTGGTGTGGAGAAGGTGTTGTCGGTGAACGAGTAGCCCAGGAAGCCCAGTCCGAAGGTGGCGATGACCCATCTGACGGTGCCGCGGTGCGCGCGGGCGGCCAGGAAGAACAGCGTCAGCATGGTGGCCATCATCGCAACGAGGAACAGCAGGCCCCCGTCGAGCCAGAGGTGAATGTACTCGTTGTGCGGTGCGACGAACTCCTTCTGCACGTTGGGCGGCGCGTACAGCTGCACCGCGATGGTGGCGAAGCCCAGCCCCTTGCCGGTGGCCGGACTCTGGGTGGCGAGACCGAAGAAGAAGTCCCAGGCCTGATCTCGGCCCGAGAGGTTGAACGTGCCCTCGTAGCTGTTGCCCATGCTGCGCCGGATCAGTTCGGGCGCCGCCACGACCATGGCGACGACGCCGATGGCGGTGGCCATCCACGCGCCCCGGCGCGCCAGTCGCGACGACGTCCGGCTCACCATCAGCGCGTGGACGATGAAGACGGCCACCAGGGCCAGGCCGACGCCGATGCCGCCACGCGTCGCAGTGCCCACCAGGATGACGAGGTTCAGACCGACCCACAGGTGGGTGCGCGAGTTGCGGTCGACCTGCGGCAGACCCAACAGGCACAGTCCGGCGGCCAACCCGACGAGGGCGAGGAAGGCCAGGTGCGCCGGGATCGAGGCGCCCTCGAGCCGCGGCACGCCGGTGGCCTCGATGCTGAACACCGTCGACACCCCGGCGAGTTGCAGCGGGATGCCGGCGATCACGCTCAGCAGGGGCAATTTGGCGATGAACCCCAGACCCCGCGAGACCCCGATCCTGCGCCAGTCGACGAAGAGGAACAGCCAGGGCAGCGTGTAACCGACGAACGCGCGGGCCGCCAGCGCCGTGCCGACGTCGATCGCCCCTCCCACGTCGAGCACCGAGACCACGAGCGCCAGGCCCACCGCGGCGACCGCCGCGGCTCCGACGCCCGACCACCTGACTCCGGCGGTGAACACCAGGCATCCGAGCGCGACGATCAGCAACGCCTTTTGGGCGGCGTCACCGTTGGGCATCGGTTCGCCCGCGGCGTCGAGGAAGATTGCCGGGGAGACGACGAGCACCGTGAGCGGAGCGAGCTGCCAGCGGGTGCCCGGGTAGAGCAGGGCGGCCAGTACGAACAGCAAGAGCGCTTCTACGGCGAGGAACAGCGGTGAGATGGCGACCGCGGCGCCGGCCACCATCGCGGCCGCCAACCCGACGATCCAGGGCCCTGCACCACGTAGCTGCGTCAACATGGGGTCAACTCCTCCATCCGTGCTGAAGTATCGTCGGCTACCAGGAGCATCTCGCTGCCATGCCGTAACCCCGAAGGATCCGACGTGACGCCAGTCGACATGCCAGCCGACGCACCCCAGCCGTCGCGTAACGCGAACGATCGCAACGCATTCGACAAGGGCAGACGCGGACTGCTGGTGGCATCGGCCGCTGCGGTCGGCGCGGGGGTGGCTGCGGCGGCCACCTCGTGTTCGCGCAGCGACCCGGCGACCGTCGAGGTCGAGGTGAGTGCCAGGAGCGTGCTTGCCAAGCTCTCGACGGGGGGTAGCCCGCAGGCGAACACCGACGCTCTCGACGCCGCGATCGCGGAGTCGACGAAGGTGGGCGCCGACGTCGTGCTGCCCGGTGGGGAATACGGCTTCCTCGGCATGACGCTGCCTGCGAAGGGACGCGTCAACGTCCGAGGTGCGGGCCGAGGCGTCACGACGTTGCGCAACGAAGGCACCGAGCCGTCCGTCACGGCACACGGCGTGCCCGGCGGCAACGAATACGCGTCCGACTGGGCCATCTCAGGCCTGTCCCTGGTGGCGACCAAGAAGCAGCCCAACCTGGTCGGCCTGAGCGTCCAACTCGCCTCGCGATTCTCGGTGTCCGAGGTCACCGTGTTCGACCACGGAATCGGCGTTCGGCACGAATCCAGCTGGGACGGCGGCTACGACGGCGTCAGCGTCGGACGGTCCGGCACCGGGTGGCAGTTCCCGACGACGAACTTCGCCCCGACCGCCCCCCTGGGTCTGCGCAACTGCAGCGCGGTGGAATGCGACACCGCGGTGATCGTCGAGAACGGGGTCGAGGCCCTGGAGTGGGTGGGCGGCGACTTCGCGGGTTGCGGTCGCGGCGTGCTGCTGTCGGGCAACGAGACCCGGTCGATCACCCTGCATGGCGTCAACTTCGAGCGCATCGGCGGCGAGGATCTGGTCGTCGGCGACGACACCACCGGTCCGGCGGCGGTCACGCTCAACGGGTGCCGCTTCCTGCGGGTGGCCAAGGGGGCGGTGTCGGTGCGCTTCGTCCGCGGCGACGCGCTGACGGTCAACAGCTCCCGCTGGACCAACTACCAGACCGCCGTCGACCAGGGCGCGAACTCCGGCCGGCTGGTCGTCAACACCAGCACGGGCTACGAGGTCGACGACTTCATCGCGGCCAATGGCGGCGTTCAGCCCGAGGCGGTGTTGTACGCCGGCGCGGGCGCCAGCGCGCTGCGCCTCGCCCTGGACGGGGCGTCGGTACTGCCTGCGGTGGTCGGCACCGAGGGCGTCACCACCAAGGTGCTGTCCGGTCCGGGGCGCGTGACGGTCGGCGACGCCGACTTCGCCATCCCACCGGGCGTCGGCTGCACGGCAGTGGTGCGCAACGAGTCCGACGGCACCGTCCGGCATGCCGTTCGGGGCATGACGGGCTGGTTCGTCTCCGCCCCGTACCAGGGTGCACCGCGGCCCTGAGCTCACCACACCACCTCGCCATCGCCGTCCTGGGTATCGCCGCCCACTCGCCGTGCGACGCCAGCCACCACGTGAATCGCAGTGGCCGGACCGGGATCTAGGGGCAGATCACCGCTCGACCCGGGCCCGCGCCGTCGCTGAAACGTAGCAAAAGTTTGCTGAATCTGCGAGTTGACGCTAAGTTACTAAAACATACCAGTGGTATGAATCACCCCGTAAGATGCGTACGAAGATGTACAGGCAACCCCATCTAGGGTATAAACACAGGGTAATTAGTGCGAAAACATCCCCCATATCTACGTCTGGCACACACCGAAGTGAGCCTAACCGGTCAGCGTCGTCACAGAATCGGACCCGCCACCGGGCTCCGGCGGACGGCAAGCCGAAATCCGAACAAACTTTGCGAGGCACAGAGTGACAAACGTCGACGAGGCCCAGGTGACTGACTTCAAAGAGGTAGACCTTCGTAGCCCCCGTGAGTCCGTCCTGATCGGCGGTCTCCCCTTCGAGGTCACCGACCTCGACACCGCCGTTCGCGACGTCGTCTCGATCGCCACCCAGTCCTCGAAGCAGAGCCTGGTCGTGCGGTTGTCCAACGCGTACTGCGTCGCCCTGGCCAGTCAGGACCAGGAGTACCGCGAACTCTTCGACGGCCCCGGCCTCACGTTGCCCGACGGCGCCCCGGTGGCCTGGGCGATGCGTAGCCGCGCCCGCAGTCCGCAGCGGGCCGGCCGGGTGCGCGGGCCGTCGTTCTTCGTCGACGTCCTCGACCACGGACGCGGCAGCGACCTTCGCCACTTCATGCTCGGCGCGACCGACGAGACGCTCACCAAGCTGGTCGACGAGACCACCAACCGGTACCCGGGCGTCAACATCGTCGACGCCTACGCCCCGCCGTTCGGTCCCGTCGAGGAGGCTCTCGACGAGGAGTGCATCCAGCGCATCGCCCAAGCCAAGCCCGACATCGTGTGGATCGGCATGGGCACCCCGAAGCAGGACTTCGCAGCCGCGGCACTCGCCGAGCGACTGCCGGGCGTCTTCATCGGCGTCGGCGCCGCCTTCGACTTCGTGGCCGGCTCGGTGCGCGAAGCCCCCACGTGGGTCCAGAACTCCGGCTTCGAGTGGGCCTACCGGCTGGTGACGGAGCCCAAGAGACTGTGGCGCCGTTACCTCTTCGGCAACGCCCGATTCATCCTGGCGGTCCTTCGTGGCCGATGACGGCACCGCAGCACGCCCCGCCGTCGCGGTGGTCCTGCCGGCCTTCAACGCCGAGCACACGATCGCCGCGGCCGCGCGCAGCGTGCTGGTCGACGACTCCGTCGCCGTCGAACTGCTCATCGTCGACGACGGCAGCACCGACGGAACCCTCGCCGCCCTCGGTGGTTTCGCCGAGGACCCCCGCGTCACGATCGTCTCGCGACCCAACCGCGGGCTGGCCGCCTCGCTGAACGAGGCGATCGCCGCCACCACGGCGCCCTACGTCGCCCGCATGGACGCCGACGACGTCTCCGTCCCCGGCCGGTTCCGCGCCCAGGTCGACCACCTCGAGGCCCACCCCGAGGTCGTCCTCGTCGGTGGCCAGATCCGCCGCGTCGTCGACGGCGTTGCCGAGTCGGCGTCGTCGTTCCCCCAGGATCACGACGCGATCGTGGCCGCCCTGCTCCGCGGCCAGCATGCGATGTGCCACCCCGCGGTGATGATCCGCCGTGCGGCGCTCGACACCGTCGGCGGCTACTGGTCCTACGGCGTTGCCGAGGACTGGGACCTCTTCCTGCGACTGTCCGAGGTGGGAGACCTCGCCAACGTCGACCACCACGTCCTGGACTACTCCTTCCACGGCGGCGGCATCAACGCCTCCTCGATGCGGCGCGTTCGCACCAACATCGCGCTCGCGGTGGCCAATTACCGCCGCCGCGCCACGGGCCGTCCGGAATTCGACCCCCAGACCTACGCCGATCACCTCGACGCGCTGGAGAAGTTCAAGATCCGCGCCGAGAGCGTCAGCCTCGGGCTCTACCGCCGCTCGATGCTGACCGACGGGTCCCGTCGCGCCACCAAGACGGTGCTGCTCGCCGGCGCCGCGCTGAGCTGGCCGCCGTTCGCCATCCGACGACTCGCGCAGACTGCGAGGGCATCGTGAACGCCCAATTCGCCTCGATCCTGTCGGCCCGCATCCTCGCCAACGTGCTGCAGGCCGTCAACGTCATCATCCTCGCCAGGGCCGTCTCGCCGGCCGACATCGGCATGACGTCGGCCATCATCGGCTTCTGCATGGTGCTTTTCACCGTCACCGACTTCGGGTTGTCCACCCTGATCTCCAAGTCCTACGCACGCGACGACCACGTCATGGTGTCATCGGCGTTGCGCTACACCACGATCACCACGTGGATGTTCGGGATCCTCGCGCTGGCCGTCGGCGTCGGTCTCTCGGCCCAGCACGTGATCCCGCTGAGCCTGACCGCGCTGATCCTGTCGGTGGCCATCGACCGATGCGTCGAGTACCGGCTCAGCGTGCCGATCGCGGCTGACTCCAAGATCATCCCCTCCTCGTCGATCCTCCTGCGTCGGGGCGTGCAGTTCCTGGTCTTCGTCGCGCTGGTGACGGCCGACGTCTCCGCGCTGTGGGCCTATGCCCTTGCTCAGCTGATCGGAGCCCTCGCCGGATATCTGCAGAGCACCTACTTCCTGCGTAGCCGCGTCGTGCGGGTGGAGAGCCGACTGGCGTGGACCACGGTGTTCCGCAAGTCCTTTGCGTTCTTCATCAACAACGTCACCGCGCAGATCTCGACGCTGGACACCTTCCTGGTGTCGGCGTTCGCGGGCGCCCACAGCGCGGGCCTCTACGCCGCCGCGTCCCGGGTGACCAGCCCGCTGATCCTGATCCCCGGAACCCTGGCCTCCACCGTGCTGCCGCCCGCCGCCCGCGCGACGCCGGGCCAGGCCAGAACCGCGGGGCTGCGCATCGCCATGCTGCTGCCCGTCGTCCTGCTGGTGGTCGCGCCCGTCGGCTACTTCGTCGCCGAACCATTGTGCGTGCTGCTCTACGGCGAGGAGTACCGCGCCGCGGGCCGGGCGCTGTCCGTACTGGTTCTGGGCATCCCGTTCGCCGTGCTGGCCGCGGCGTTGAGCGCGGTGCTCCAGGCCCAGGGTCAAGAACGATTCGTCGCCAAGGTGGGCGTCGGCTTCGCCTTGGCCTTCATCTCGGCGATCGCCATCGGCGGTCACCTCCACGGCGCCGTCGGAGCCGCCGTCGGAGGGTGCCTGGCCACTGCGGCCAACTGTGTTCCCTTGGTAGTCAAGGTCTTCAAGCTTCGGGACGGCGCCACCTCAGACGAACCTCGACGCGGGATCTCGAATCTCGCAGCGACGCCCGCGGCAGCGGACGGATAGGAGTACTCACATGTCAGCACACCGGGTCGCCAACCGAGAACTGGCCCCTCCCGCGGTGGACGACGCGGCTCGCCAGCCGGGGATCGTCGAGTTCGTCAGGCTCATCGGCCGCCGCTGGCCGCTGCTCGTCGTCTCCGTTCTCGTCGGCATCGTCGGCGCCGGGGCGGTGTCGGCACTGAGCCCGCCGTCCTACCACAGCTCGACGCGCGTCCTCGTCGGCACCTGCGCCGAGGGCTCCATCGAACAGGCCTACCAGTGCGGCATGTTCACCAAGGACCGCGCGCAGTCCTACGCCGCCCTGGTGACCAGTGACGTTCTGGCGCAACGGGTCGTCGACGACCTGCACCTCGACACCGCGGCCAACGACGTCGCCAGCAAGATCACCGCCACCGCCGAACCCGAGACCGCGCTCATCGAGATCACGGTCACCGACAGTGATCCCGACGAGGCCCGCCGGATGGCGGACTCGGCCGGACGCCAGTTCGTTCAGATGGTGGGCGAGGTCGAGTTGCGCAACTCCGGCCAGCAGAACAACCCGTTCACCAACCTGACGATCGTCGAAGCGGCGAAGGTGGCAGCCAAGACGGGCTCGAGCACCGTGATGAATCTGCTGTTCGGTGCGATCGCGGGCCTGATCGTCGGCCTCATCGCCGCCTTGGTCCGAGATCGTTTGGACGCCAAGGTCGGTTCGGCCGCTCCCATCGAGGCTGCCGGCCTCCCCGTCCTGTCCGAGCCACCCCACGACGCGTCGGTGACGTGGGCCGACGGCGACCAGCGGGTCGAGGAGTTCCGCCGGCTGCGGATGACCGTCGTCGACGACGCACGCGTCGTCACCGTCGTCGGGGCGCGCAACCACGAGGCCGCCTTTGCAACGGCCGTCGACCTTGGTAGGGCCGCAAGCGAAGCCGGTGCGCGCATGGTGCTGGTGAACGCGGACATGCGCGTTGGCAAGGGAGTCGACGCTCGACCCGATGACGGCGACGGTCTGGCCGACCTGCTCCGTCAACCCGAGTTGACCGTTCCGGTCGCCGAGCGCCTGCCCACCTGGAACTCCCCGGCCATTCACATCCTCGGTGCGGGACGTGTTCCCGCCGACACTACGGCGACGGCGCTGCTGTCGACTGGCAACCTGCCTAAGGTGCTCGAGTCGCTGCGCCAGGAATTCGACGTCGTAGTGGTCTACACCGCACCCGTTCTCGACGCAGCCGACGCGGCCATCGTCGCAGCGGCGACCGACGGCGTGATCCTGGTCGTCGAGTCGGGCCAGACCAAGATCGACGACGTCGACGCCTCGGTCGCCACCCTCGAGGCAGCCGGCGCCACCTCGTTGGGGGCGGTGCTGACCATGCCCCGCAGAGCGGCCAGGTCATGGCGACTCTCCAAGCGATAGCGATCGGAGCGACCACACGGGGGAAATGCATGTCGACCGAACCAACACCCGACTCACCGACGAGTTCGACAGGAGCCGCTCCCGCCGTCTCCCTGTGCATTCCGGCCTACCAGGCCGAGAAGCACCTGCGCGAGACGCTGGACGCCGCCTTCGCCCAGACCTGCGAGGACATGGAGATCCTCGTCCTGGACAACAACACCACCGACGGCACCCGGGCCATCCTCGACGAGGCACTGCAGGAACGCCGCGATCCGCGGCTGCGCGTGGTGCGCAACGACGCCACGCTGTCGATGCCGGACAATTGGAACCGGGTCGTCGAACTGTGCCGGGCCCCGCTGATCAAACTCCTCTGTGCCGACGACCTCATCGACAAGACGTGCGTCCAGGATCAGGTCGACGTCCTCGTCGAGCATCCTGACGTGGCGCTGGTCGCCTGCAAGGTCGACCTGCTCGACGACGCCGGGCAGCCCCTTCGCCGGTCGACCGGTCTTCGTCGACTGACGGGCCGTCACAACGGTCACACGGTCGTCAGGCAGGTGGTCCGCAGCGGGGGCAACCCCATCGGGCCGTCGGCCGCTGTGACGTTTCGTCGCAAGGACTTCGACGACGTCGGCGGGTTCAAGGGTGACCTGCTCTACCCGATGGAACTCGAACTCTGGACCCGTCTGCTGCGGCAGGGCGACTTCGTCGGCCAACCCGACGCCATGGCGGCCTTCCGCGTCTCGGCGGACGGGGCCACTGCCTTCACCTCCGTGCGGGCCCAGTTCGGCCAGCAGGTCGAGTTGACCCGCCGCATCGCCGGTGACGGGGCCTGGCGGATGGGCAGCCTGGACAGGGCAATCGGGTGGCTGGGCGCGGTGACCATGCAGGCCCGCCGCAGCCTGCTGTTCAGCCGCTCCGCATGGCGACATGGTCGTCGGTCCGCCAACGACCATTCAGCTCTGGAAGGCGTTGTGACACCTCGGCCAACAGGTCCGGCAGCGTAAGCAGCACCAGGTCGGGAACGGCCGCCACCAGATCATCCGGCGAGATGATCGGCACGTCCGTGCCCGGCATCCGGCGGCCCTGCTTGGCGGCCGACGCGTCGGCGACGCCCGCGATCAACGAGCGGTCCAACCCGGCCATCGCGAACGCCGCGACGGCTCGCGAGGCCGCCCCGTAGCCGTACACCCGCCGGCCCGAATCACGATGCGCCGTCAACCACGAACGCAGTGCCGCCACGTAGTCGTCGGCGGCCGCCTGAAGCCCACCCACCACCGCCGGATCGGTCACCGCGGCGTCGGCGGTGAGCGTGGCGGCGATGACGGCCTCCGGCGAGGCGGCCCGCTCGTCGTCGTGGTGGACCGCCGCCACGAGCACGGTCCCGCCGTAGAGGTCGAAGTCCCAGGCGCTGACCACGCGCATGCCTGCGGTCTCGAGCAGCCGGACGAGCGCGGGGAGCGAGTAGTACGCGAAGTGCCCGTGTCGCAACGCGTTCCACTGCCCCTGGCGAATGATCGCCGACAGCGAATGATATTGCAGCAGAAGCACTCCCCCGGGTGCAGTCGCCGCGGCCCGGCGCGCGAACGCCCCGCGTTGGTCGGGTTCGTGCATGATGCCGAAGCAATCGAGGACGACGTCGGCCGTGGCGTCCACCGGCGCGAAACCCCGCTCGGCGAGCAGCGGGACCCACGTACCTCCGTGCGGACTGCCGAATTCGCGCACCGTCGCACCCCGCAGCCACCCCGCCCGTTCGACGCGCTGCACCGCGTCGAGGGCCTGCTCGCGCAGTGCGAGCGGTTCCACGCCCCGGGGTTCAGCGGTCACGGTGTCGTCGTCGGCGAGCTGCGCCAAACCGCAATCGGCGCAGAGGTCCATGGCCAGGGGGTGGGCGCCCTCCTCGGCGGCCACCGGTTGTTCCGCGGGTGGGAAGTGGTCGGCCGCGGGCACGGCGCCCACGTCGAGTACCCGCCGCAGATCGTCGTGTCCACACGCCCGGCAGGCGTTCATGGCAGCATGGCCGCGTGCGCATCGAGGAGTCCACCCTGGCCGGCGTCGTGACCCTGGTGCCCACCCCGTTTCACGACGAGCGCGGACTGTTCACCAGAACCTTCGACGCGCAGATCTTCGACGACTGGGCGGGGGTGCCTGGCGCGGCGGCCGCGTTCCTGCAGGATTCGCAATCGCGTTCCGGCCGGGGCGTCATCCGGGGCATGCACGGCAGGGGTGGCCGCGGGGAGGCCAAACTGGTGCGGTGCGCCAATGGCGCGGTGCACGACGTCCTGGTCGACGCCCGGCCCTCCTCGCCGACCTTCGGCCGACAGGAATCGTTCTTGCTCGACGACGACGACTTTCGTCACCTGTACGTGCCACCGGGTCTGCTGCACGGCTTCCAGGCGCTGACCGAGGTGGCGGACGTCTGCTACCGCATCGACCGTCCGCACGACCCCACCGAAGACCTCGGCGTCGCCTACGACGACCCCGACCTTCGCATCCACTGGCCGCTGCCCGCCGGCGTGGTGTCGGCGCGGGACCGGTCGGCGGGTAGCTGGGCTCAGCTGGTCAGGCAATTGCGCTGACACGGCGCATCGTCTCGTCGAGTTCACCGTGGGCGGTGAGCCACTCCAGCCGCTTGAGCCGGGTGAACGAGGCGTCGAAGTCCTCGCGCGTCAGGCCGTTCGCGAGGTAGGCCTCGTAGAGTTCGGCCGCGCCGTCGGCGACCGACCACGTGGCCTCGAAGTCGAGTTCGGTTCGCGCGCGGCTGAAGTCGACCCGATACGAGCGGGGGTCGGCGCCGGTCTCACCGGTGATCAACAGCGTCGAGCCCGGGACGGTGTCGACCACGGCCTTGGCGATCTCGGCGACCGTGACGTTGTTGGACTCGGTGCCGACGTTGTACGCCCGGCAGCTCACGATCTCGGCAGGCGCGCTCAGGCAGGTCTCGAATGCCCGCGCGATGTCCTGGGCGTGTACCAGCGGACGCCACGGCGTGCCGTCGGACAACACCCGCACCACCCCGGTCAGCACGGCGTGCCCGACCAGGTTGTTCAGCACGATGTCGGCGCGCAGGCGCGGCGAGAAGCCGAAAGCCGTTGCGTTGCGCAGGAACACCGGCACGAAGTCGGCGTCGGCGAGTGCGGCGACGTCGGCCTCGACGCGCACCTTGCTGATCGCATAGGGCGTGATGGGGTGCAGCTCGGCGTCCTCGGTCACCAGGTCCGCTCCGGCCGCCCCGTACACCGAGCAGGTCGACGCGTAGAGGAACCGTCCGACACCGGCCTGCTTGGCGAGCCGCGCCAGCCGTACCGAGGCGTGATGGTTGACGTCGTAGGTGATGTCGGGGGCCAACGCACCGAGCGGGTCGTTGGACAACGCCGCGAGGTGCACGACGGCGTCGAAACCGCGTAGCTGCTCGACGGTGACGTCACGCAGGTCGACTGCCAGACCCGGTGGTTCGGGGGGTGCGACGCCCAGGACGCAGTCGGCGAAGAATCCGCTGTCCAACCCGACCACGTCGTGGCCGGCGGCCTGCAGGAGCGGCACCATGACGGTGCCGAGGTAGCCTTGATGGCCGGTGACCAACACCTTCATGTACGCGAGTTCCTTCCGAACGTGAGTCTGGCCTTCTCCATGACGAATGCCTCGGCGTGGGGGCTGCGGCTCTGCACGCCGCGCAGCCGGGACAACCCGAGGAACGACGCGTCGTCGAACCAGTCGTGGGCCACCTGGGACCGATAGTGGTCGTGCAACAGCCGTGCCTTCTCCCGCGCCGTCGCCTCGTCGAGCGGGTGGAACACCGTCGGCGTCGGAGTGTCGGTCTCCCACTTGATGATCTCGTAACCGAGCAGCAGGTGGTCGCGGAATTCGGTCGGCACCAGTTCGGCGAGCGTGCGGTGATCCTGGTGGGCGTCGCGCCGCTGCGTGGCGAACACGACGTCCGGCTCGCACGAACCGCGAAAGGCGCGCAGCGCGTCCTTGATTCGATCCCAGTGCGCGGGCGCCCGGCCGTCGGGCACGTCGTCGACGGTGATCTCGAGGTCGGCACCGGGGCAGAACGCGCTGAGCGCGGCGCGCTCCTCGGCCTCCCGCGGCGTGCCGCCCCCGCTGAGCACCAGTGCGCGCACGCGCAGACCGGGAATCGCGCGGGACAGGGTCAGGAGGGTGCCGCCCATGCCGATGGCGACGTCGTCGCAATGCGCTCCGAGAACGGCGATCTCACCGAGATCGCCGGCCCATAGGTCGATCACGGCGAGACGGTCTCCTTGGCGTGCTCCCACAGCATCCACGGTGCGTCACCGCGCTTGTAGGCGTTGTCGAGATCGGCGCGTTCCTTGAACGTGTCGGCGGGCTTCCAGAAGCCAAGATGCTTGTGGCCGTACAGCTTTCCTCGCGCCGCCAGGGGCCCGCAGACATCCTCGACCAGGTCGCAGTCCTCGGTGAGCATTTCGAGGATCTTCGACGACAGGACGAAGTAGCCGCCGTTCTCCCAGATCGGCAGCTGAGACACCGGGGTGATGCCGGTGATCGACCCGGTGTCGGCGACGTCGACGCAGTGGAACGACGACTGCGGCGGCACGATCAGCATCGACGCCAGCGCACCGGCTTCCTTGACGTCGTCGATGATGTCGTTGAGCGGAGCGTCGGTCAGCACGTCGGAGTAGTTGGCGAGGAAGTACTCGTCGTCCTCGACGAATTGGCTGACCCGGCGCAGACGTTCGCCGATGGGCGACTCGGGTCCGGTGTCCACGAAGGTGATCGACCAGTCGCTGATGTCGGACTGCAGCAGTTCGACCTTGCCGCCGCGGATGACGAAGTCGTTGGACACCGACTCCTGATACGTCAGGAAGTAGTTCTTGATGTGGGCGGCACCGTAACCCAGGCACAGGATGAAGTCCTTGTGGCCAAAGTGCGCGTAGTACCGCATCACGTGCCAGATCAACGGCCGCGATCCGATCATCTGCATCGGCTTGGGGATCGTGTCGTCGTCCCCGTTGCGCATCCGCATGCCGTAGCCACCGCAGAACAGCACTACCTTCATTTCTCCACCTTCGCTTGGTCGACGACGTGCAGTTGGGGCATGGGGTAGACGAGTTGGGCGTCCCACTCGGCGGTGTAGGCCAGTTGGGCGGTGATCTCCGCCTCGAGGTTCCACGGCAGCACCACGATGACGTCGGGCCGGTCCTTGTCCAGCCGGTCGACCTGGTGCACGGGCAGCCTGGTGCCCGGCGTGAACTTGCCGTGCTTGTAGGGATTTCGGTCGACGAGGTACTCGACGAGGTCAGGCCGAATGCCGCAGTAGTTCAGCAGGGTGTTGCCCTTGCCCGGCGCGCCGTAGCCGACGACGCGCTTGCCCGCGGCACGGCAGTCGAGCAGGAAGCGGAGCAGGTCGTGCCGCAGCCGCTCGACTCGGTCTTGCAGCCCGACGTATCCGGCGACGTCGTGCAGGCCGGCCGCGGCCTCCAGCGCCAGCACCTCGGCGACGCGGGGGTGCGGATCGGTCGCGGCGGCCTCGGGTCGCGCCCAGAGCCGGATCGAGCCACCGTGGGTCTCGACGAGTTCGACGTCGACCAGCGTCAGCCCGGCGGTGGCGAGCGCGGTCGCCGCCGCCGCCACGGTGTAGTACTGGAAGTGCTCGTGATAGATCGTGTCGAACTGCGCCAGCGCCACCAGGTTCAGCGCGTGGTGCACCTCGATGGAGAGCCACCCGTCGTCGGCGAGCAACGCGCGCAGGCCCTTGGTGAACCCGAGGAGATCGGGCACGTGGGCGTAGACGTTGTTGGCCACCACCAGATTGGCCGGGCCGTGCTGCCGGCGAACCTCGAGCGCGGTCGCCTCGTCCAGGAAGGCGGTCAGCGTGGGCACACCCCGTTCGACGGCGGCGGCCCCGACGTTCACCGAGGGCTCGATGCCAAGGCACGGGATGCCCGCGTCGACCACGTGCCGCAGCAGGTAGCCGTCGTTGCTGGCCACCTCGACGACGAACGACTCGGGTCCGAGGTCGAGCTTCTCGACCGCACCCGAGACGAAGGTCCGCGCGTGTTCGACCCAGCTATCGGAGAACGACGAGAAGTAGGCGTACTCGGTGAACGTCTCGACTGGGGTGATGAGCGCGGGAATCTGCAGCAGCAGGCAGTTCTCGCACAGCCGCAGGTGTAGCGGAAAAGTTTGCTCAGCCTCGTCCAGCGCATCGGCTTCGAGGAACAGCTCACAGGGCGGCGTCGCGCCCAGGTCCAGGACGCTGAGCAGGCGATCCGACTCGCAGACCCGGCAGTGCAGGGCGGTAGACATTGGTCAACTCCATACCGAAGGTACGATTTGACGTCGAGCCTAACACGATTGGCTAATCTCTGGGCAATTGCTGAAAGTGCACGACCACGCGCAACTGACGCAGCGGTTGGTTTAGCCCTCGAGCTTGTAGCCGAGCCCGCGGACCGTCACCAGGTGAACCGGGTTGGCCGGATCGCCCTCGATCTTGGAGCGCAACCGCTTGACGTGCACGTCGAGGGTCTTGGTGTCGCCCACGTAGTCGGCACCCCACACCCGGTCGATCAACTGGCCACGCGTGAGTACCCGGCCGCTGTTGCGCATCAGGTACTCGAGCAAATCGAATTCCTTGAGCGGCAACGTGATCGAACTGCCGTTGACCGAGACGATGTGCCGCTCGACGTCCATCCGTACCGGACCAGCCTCCAGGACGCCGTCGTCACCCCCGAGGTCGTCGGTGTCGACGCCGCGGCGCAGCACCGCGCGAATGCGGGCGATGAGCTCGCGCGCGGAGTACGGCTTGGTGACGTAGTCGTCCGCGCCGAGTTCCAGCCCGACGACCTTGTCGATCTCGCTGTCCCTGGCGGTGACCATGATCACCGGCACACTCGAACGGGAGCGCAGTTGTTTGCAGACGTCGGTTCCGCTCATGCCGGGGAGCATCAGGTCCAGCAGGACGATGTCGGCCCCCGACCGCTCGAACTCCGCCAGCGCCGACGGGCCGTCGGTGACGACGGTGGCCTCGAAGCCCTCCTTGCGCAGCAGGAACGCCAGCGGATCCGCCAGCGACTCTTCGTCTTCCACGATCAATACGCTGGTCACGGCTTCCTCGTGCCTTCCGTCTTGAAGTCTTCCACGATCAATACACTCGTCACGACTGGTCCTCTCGTACGTCCGACTCGTCGTCGGTTTCGGGATGGGCCGGGATCGACAGGGTGAACGTCGAACCGGTACCGGGCTGACTCCACAGCCGGATGGATCCGTTGTGATTGGCCGCCACGTGCTTGACGATCGCCAATCCCAGTCCCGTGCCGCCGGTGGCCCGGGACCGCGCCGTGTCGACGCGGAAGAATCGTTCGAACACGCGCTCCTGGTCGTCGCGCGCGATGCCGATGCCGCGGTCGGTGACCGCGATCTCGATGTTGTCGCCCCGGCTCCGCCGGCTGATCGACACCGGGGAACCCTTGGGCGAGTACGCAATTGCATTGGCCACCAGGTTGGCGATTGCCGTGACCAGCAGACCCTGGTCACCGCGGACGCTGAACCCGGTCGGGGCGTCGGTGGTGATGGCGATGTCGGCGTTGTCGGCGGCCACCTTGTACCTCGAGAGCGCCTCGTTGACCACCGAGTCGACGTCGACGGCCTCCAGGTTGGGCAGCCGCTCGGCGCCCTGCAACCGCGACAGCTCGATGAGTTCGCCGACCATGTTGGCCAGTCGGTTGGACTCGGTGATCATCATCTCGGCGAAGCGGGCGACGGTCTCGGGATCGTCGGTGGAGGCCTGCAGCGCCTCGGCCAGCACCCCCATGGCGCCGACCGGAGTCTTCAGTTCGTGGCTGACGTTGGCCACGAAGTCGCGACGGGTCGCCTCCATCCGGGCGTACTCGGACTGGTCGTCGACGAACACCACGGCGAATCGCCGGTCGTCCTCGCTGAGCAGCCGGACGTGACCGCCGACGGACAGCCCCGCCCGCCCCGGAATCGGGCGCCGCACCGGCGCGAGGTCGAAGTCGACGTCGTGCCCGGTGGCCAGCGTGCGCTGCGCGGCGGCCCAGGCCCGGTCGTCGAGCAGGCGGTCGCGGACGAGTCCGAGCTCGCGGGCCTTCTCGTTCATGAAGACGACGTCACGGTAGGTGTCGACCACCACGGTGCCCACAGGCGACAGCGAGACGATCCGTTGCAGCATCTGCGAGACGGTCAAACCGTCCTGGTCCTCCGACCGGCGCCGCCGGCGCTCGGCGATCCGAGGGGCCAGGGTGAAGCCGATCCCCACCCCGGCGGCCAACGCGACGACAGACACGACTACCGCCGACAGCAGCGCCGCTACCCCGCTCACGCGAAAATCGTACGCATTGGGTGAACGTCATCCCAGCAGCGTGCGGCCAAATCGGGACATGTCACGAGGACGAATACAGGAGTTCGGGCCCCGTTCACCCGAGTTCACCCATTGTTCGCCCCGCCGGCCTCCGGACGACTACTTGGCGCCCTGGGCGGCGACGGCGGCCGCACCCGCCGCTGCGGCGTCCGGGTCGAGATAACGGCCGCCCGCAACGGTCGGCTTCAATGCGTCGTCGAGTTCGTACACCAGCGGGATGCCCGTCGGGATGTTCAGACCCACCACGTCCTCGTCGGACATCCCGTCGAGGTATTTGACCAGCGCGCGCAGCGAGTTGCCGTGCGCGGCGACCAGCACCGTCTTGCCCGCCGTCAGGTCAGGGGCGATCGTCTCGGTGAAGTACGGGACGAAGCGGGCCACCACGTCGGCCAGGCACTCCGTCAGCGGGCCGCCACCAATGTCGGCGTAGCGCGGATCGGAGTCCTGGCTGAACGTGCTGCCACGTTCGATGGGTGGGGGCGGGGTGTCGTAGCTGCGGCGCCACGCCATGAACTGCTCTTCGCCGTACTTGGCCTTGGTCTCGGCCTTGTCGAGACCCTGCAGCGCACCGTAGTGCCGTTCGTTGAGCCGCCAGTCCCGCACGACCGGGATCCAGTGGCGGTCGGCCGCGTCGAGCGCCAGATTGGCCGTGGTGATCGCGCGCCGCAGCAGCGAGGTGTAGAGCACGTCGGGCAGCACGCCCTCGGATTTCATCAACTGGCCGCCGCGCACCGCCTCGGCCCGGCCCTTGTCGGTCAGGTCGACGTCGACCCAGCCGGTGAAGAGATTCAGCGCGTTCCATTCGCTCTCGCCGTGACGCAGAAGCACCAGTGTCGCCATGGCGACGATGCTATCCCGACGAGATACCGGGCGCGGCGTTCGCTTAGTCGTCGTCCTGGTCGTCGATGAGGTGCTCGAACGCCTTGAGGTTCTTCAGCGACTCACCACGCTTGACCCGCCACTCCCACTCCTTCTGGATCGAGGAGTGAAAGCCCAACTCCAGCAACATGTTGAAGTCGGCCTCGACTGCCTGGACCACCTGGCCGAGGATGCCGTCGATCACCGCGGGGGTGACCGACTCCAGCGCGATCTTGCCGACCAGGTAGATGTCGCCGAGATTGTCCAGGGTGTAGGCGACGCCGAACAGCCTGCGATTGCGCCGCAGCAGGTACCGGTAGACCTTCTCGAAGTCCTCGTCGGGCTTGCGGCAGATGAACGCTTCGACGCGCACCGTGTGGTCGCCGACGGTGAGGATGGTGTTGGTGACCAGGCGCCGCTCGCCGGGGACCGCGACCACGACCCCGGACGGGTTGCCGTCGGCGCCCTCGTGAAAGGCGTAGTCGAGTTCAGCTTCCCTGAGAGTGGCCTCGATGACCTGCAGAGCCGGGTTCTCGGCGAGCCGCGCGGGCACCTGCTCGGCGCTCACGAGGCACGAATCCCGCGCCGGATGGAGAACCGTCGTGCGGTGCGCCGCGACGGCACGTCGGGCCGTTGACGGCGGGAGTGGTAGTCGCTGATCGCCCGCCCGTAGCTGGCTTGAAGGGCGTCGACGGTGTGGGCCCACGAGAAGGTCGCGGCGTGGTCGACGGCGGCAGCGCGCATCGTCTCGGGCCCGCGATCGAACAAGCCGCCCATGGCCGCCGCCCAGTCGTCGGGGTCGTGGCCGTGGACGAGGACGCCGGTCACTCCGTCGCGGACGGCGACGGGCAACCCGCCGACCGCGGCCGCCACCACCGGCGTCCCGCACGCTTGGGCTTCCACGGCGACGAGGCCAAAGGACTCGGCGTAGCTGGGCACCGCCATCATGTCGGCGGCCCGGTAGAGGTCGACGAGCTGTTCGCGGCTTTGCGGGGGGAGGAAGGTCACCCGGGAGGAGATACCCAGGTCTTCGGCCAGTCGAACCAGGGAGTCGGGATTGGCCAGGCCACTGCCCGACGGGCCGCCCGCGATCACCACGCGTACCGGCTCGTCTAGCTTGGCGGCAGCGCGCAGCAACACGTCCGGCGCCTTCAGGGGCTGGATGCGTCCGACGAACGCGATCACCCTCTCGTCGACTTCCAGGCCCAGTGCGCGCCGCGCCTGCGCCCGGTCGCCGGGGGTGAACGTCGCAAGGTCGACTCCGGGGTGCACGACGTCGATGCGGTCCGGGTCGGCATGATGCAGCGACACGAGCTCGCGCGCTTCGTATTCGGTGTTGACGATCAACCGGTCCGCCTCGTCGACGACCTGCTGTTCACCGACGGACCGCAGGGGCGGCTCGGGCTGATCGCCGACGGCGAGCGAGGCGTTCTTGACCGCGGCGAGCGTGTGCGCGGTGTGTACCAGCGGCACCGCCCAGCGGTCGCGGGCGAGCCAGCCGACCTGACCCGACAGCCAGTAGTGCGAGTGCACGACGTCGTAATAGCCAGGCTCGTGGGTGGCTTCCGCGCGCAGCACGCCGGCGGTGAACGCGCACAGCTGAGTGGGCAGGTCGTGTTTGTCGAGGCCCTCGAACGGGCCGGCCACCACGTTGCGTACCAGCACTCCCGGGGCGACGCGTACGACCGGCGCGTCCGACGACGACGTCGCCCTGGTGAAGATTTCGACGTCGACGCCGCGGCGTGCCAACTCCAGCGCACTCTGCAGGACGTAGACGTTCATGCCGCCCGCGTCACCTGTCCCGGGCTGGGCCAGCGGGGAGGTATGGACCGACAAGACGGCTACGCGCACAACCCATACTTACACCGGGCTGCCCCGGCTCCCACCTTGCCCTGCTCGGACGTGATCACGCCGTCTTGTCGCGAGCCGCGCGTCGCATCGCGGCGATCGGGTCGGCGTAGAGGCCGCCGAGTGACACCACGCCGGCACCCGCCTCCTGGATGCGGTTGCCGAACGACGTCAGACGCAGGTCGCGCGGGGCGAGCACCGACCGCCTGGCGTAGGCGGCCTCGACCTCGGCCATGCCCTCCGGGTACTCGGTGAACGCCTGCCCGCCGACCACCAGGTCGTCGGGGTTGAGCATGTCCCGCAGCAGCGCCACCGACTCGCCGAGCACCCTGGCGCGTTCGTCGAGCAGTTCGACGGCCGTGTGGTTGCCTTGGCGCGCGGCACGCAGCACCGCCCCAATGGTCGACGACGGGCCTTCGGCGGGCACGATGCGGAGCTTGCGGGCTGCGGTCAACACCGCTTCGTCACTGACGGTCGACTCCAATTGGCCGCTGCCGCCGAGCATTTCGGATTGCACGGGCAGCGCGGCGATGGTGCCGGGGCCGCTGGTCGGCGAGTGCACCCGGCCACCGATGGACAGGGCGTAGCCGACGGTCTCGCGGGCGTAGACGTACAGGCTGGTGGCCGGAGCCGCGGTGGTCGGGGCGGCGACGTTCGCAGCCCGCCGACCGCCGCCCAGCAGCAGTTCGGCGCCCGCCATGGCGTCCACGTGGGACGCCAGCGACACCGGCAGGCCGAGGGTCTCGGCCAGCACCGGGCCCACCGGTGCGTCCGTCCACCCGAGTCGCGCATGGTCTACGTGCCCGGTGGCGCTGTCGACGACCCCGCCTGCGGTGACGCCGACCCAGAGGGGCCGACGTCGGTGCCAGCGGCTCAGATAGCGGCTGGCGCTACCCGCCAGTGCGGCCAGTGCGGAGTTCTGCCCACCCCGCGGCGTCGGCGTCTCCACGACGTCGAGCGTGCGGCCGAACAGGTCGGTGGCCACGATGATCGAGGTGCGGGCGCCGACGTGGATGCCCAGGGTGAGGAACGGTTCGTGGTTGACCTCGACCGGGACCCGCGGCCGGCCGATGGCACCGGAGACCGCGAGATCGGCCCGCTCACGAAGCACACCGGCGTCGAGCAGGGCGGTGACCTGACGATTCACCGTGGCGATGCTCAGGCCGGTGGTCTGGGCGATGACGTCGCGGGCGATGGGGCCCCGCAGTCGCGCCGCCCCGAACACCGAGGCCGCGGCCGCCTCGGCGACGCGAAGCGACGGCGCGACGATGTGGTGTCTGGCGAGCAGCGCGCGCTTGGTGCGGGGCGTCGCGATGACGGCGGGGGTCTTGCGGAGGGCGGTGGGAGTGCTCATTGGTGATCCTCGGGGAAGTCGGCCGGTGGGGTTGTGCCTCACCTGGCGACTCAGCGGGACCGATGGGTCCGGGGTTCAGTCAGGCGCGGCGGCGATGGCGACGACAACAACACGCACGCGACGCGGCGGCGAAACCCTGACTAGCGGACACGTGGTGAATTTAGCACGCTCGTTACAGTAGGACGAATGACGTCATCAGAATCCGACCGGCCCGTCGCGGTCGTCACCGGAGCCAGCTCCGGCATCGGCGAGGCAACGGCGAGAACCCTTGCCGCACTTGGCTTTCACGTGGTCTGCGTGGCCCGCCGAAAGGACCGTGTCGAGGCCCTCGCCGCCGAGATCGACGGCACCCCGACTGTGGCGGACGTCACTGACGGGTCGGCCGTCGAGGAGCTGGCGGCGTCGTTGGACCGCGTCGACGTGCTGGTCAACAACGCCGGCGGGGCCAAGGGCGTGCAGTCGGTCGTCGACGCCGACCTCGACGACTGGCGCTGGATGTGGGAGACCAACGTGCTGGGCACCCTGCGCATGACCAGGGCATTGCTGCCGAAGCTGATCGCCTCCGGCGACGGGCTGGTGGTCACGGTGACCTCGATCGCCGCCTTCGAGATCTACGACGGCGGTGCGGGTTACACCTCGGCCAAGCACGCCCAGGCCGCGCTGCACCAGACACTCCGTGGCGAACTGTTGGGAAAGCCGGTGCGGCTCACCGAGATTGCGCCGGGAATGGTGGAGACGGAGTTCTCCGTCGTGCGGTTCAAGGGTGACAAGGCCAGAGCCGACGCACTGTACGAAGGCCTGACGCCACTGACCGCCACCGACGTGGCCGAGGTGATCGGGTTCGTCGCGTCACGGCCGTCGCACGTCAACCTCGACCAGATCGTCATCCGGCCCAGGGATCAAGCCAACGCGACGCGGAAGTTCACCCGCCCGGAGTGACCGTGGGCGCCGACGAGGACGACGGCGTGGTCGTCACCGTCGGGGAGACCGTGACGGCCGAGGGCGGCGTCGTCGTCGGGGTGCCCGACAGCGTCGGGGCATCGGTGGGGGTGGCCGGCGCGTTGCTGGGCACGGAGTTGAGCGGCGAGGCGTCGGTCAACGCCGACATCGACTTCCACTCGTCCCAGCTGACGGCCCAGTCCCAGATGTCGCCGTCGGCGTAGGACAGCTCGATCGACGTGCCGGTGACTTCCACCGGGTCCCCGTAGATGGCGGTGTTGAAGTACTGCTCGGCATCCGAGGTGGACAGGTTGATGCAGCCGTTGGTGACGTTGGTGTTGCCCTGGGCGCCTGCGCTGGACGGGTTGGCGTGGATGAACTCGCCGTTGTTGGAGATCCGGACCGCCCACCGCTCGTGGGCGTTGGTGTAACCCGCCGCCGGGTTGGACATGTAGAAGTCCTCGTACTTCTCGGTGACGACGTGAATGCCGCTGCGGGTGACGTTGCGCGGCAGGTCGGCCTCGCCGTAGCTGCAGGGCAGCGTCATGATCGTGCCTGCGTCGGTGACCACCTCGATCTGGTGCGACGTCGCCTCGGCCTTGACGACCTGCCGCCGACCAATCTCGATGTCCAGGGTGGAGTCGGCGGCGCCAAACGCGCCCTCGCCGAACGGCACGCCGTACAGGTTGGCCGCGACGTGGACCTTCGTGCCGGCCGGGTAGTAGTCCTTGGTGCGCCAGTGCAGGCGGGAACCGCCGACCTCGTCGGGCAGCCAGGCCCAACTGCCCTCGACGGCCGGGGTGGTCGTGACGACCAGCGCACGTTCGACGGTGGGTTTGGCGTCGTCGCCGATCGCGGCGTCGAACTGCATGATGATGGGCGCCGCGACGCCGACCACCTGGCCGTCGGCGAGCTGAAATTGGCCGTTGACCTTGGTCTGCGGGTCGACGGTGGTGAACTTGCCCGCGAGGGGGATGGCCTTGCCGTCGCGGCCGACGGCCGACCCGCCCCACGTATAGGTGGCTCCGTAGCCAAGCGGCTCGGTCACCCTGAACGAGGTGCGGTCGGAGTTGAGGGCGCCGGCGACGACGGTGCCCTCGGCATTGGTCAGCGTGACGCGCTGCAGCCAGCCGTTCTCGACGGTGACACCCACCGAGTCGGTGGGCACGACGTCGGCGGCGTCCTTGGCCGGCTTGAAGGCCACGGTGGCCTTGGCGGGTGCCTCGGTGGTGCCCGGCGAACCGGTGGTGGTCCTGCCGCTACAGGCGGCGAGCACGCCGGAGGCGCCCACGGCGAGGGCGGTCAGCGCTTGGCGCCGATTGAGGGTCACGTGTACACACGGTACCTAGAGTTCGCATCCAACCAGAATCGGTTCTGGCACCAGACGCACCCCAAATGCTCGCTCGACCCCGTCCCGCACGTCTCTGGCCAGCGACAACAGCTCCTTGGTCGTCGCCGAACCACGATTGGTCACAGCCAGTGCGTGCTTGGTCGACAGCCGGGCCGGCGCGCCGTCGCCGGGATATCCGCGCTCGAATCCCGCGCGTTCCACCAGCCATCCCGCGGCCAGCTTGACCCCGTCGGGGGCCGGGTAGTTCGGCACCGGACCGTCGACCGACGCGCGCAGCCGCTCGAACCCGGCCTGCGAGACCACGGGGTTGGTGAAGAACGAGCCCACGCTCCACGTGTCGGCGTCCCCGTCGTCGAGGACCATGCCCTTGCCTGCGCGCAGCGTCAGCACCGCCTCGCGCACCCGGGTCGGCACCGCCCGTGCGCCCGGCTCGACGTCGAGCACCCGCAGCAGCTCGCCGTACCGCAGCGGCGCGCTGCGATCCGCGGCGTCGAGGGTGAACTCGACCTCGAGCACCACCACCTCCGAGCGATTCTTCAGCACGCTGGTGCGGTAACCGAAGCCCAGCTCCCCCGGTTCGGCCCAGCGCACCTGCCCGGTGCGCCGGTCCAGCAACCGGACCCGGCTGATGACGTCGGCCACCTCGACGCCGTAGGCGCCGACGTTCTGCACGGGGGTCGCGCCCACCGACCCGGGGATGCCGGAGAGGCACTCGAGGCCGCCGAGCCCGTAGGCCAGCGACGTCACCACGACGTCGTCCCAGGACGCACCCGCCTCGGCGCGCACCACGTCACCCTCGACGGTGATCTCGGTGTTGGCCAGACGCACCACGGTGACGTCGGTGAGATCGTCGGCGACGACGACATTCGATCCGCCACCCAGGATCAGCGTGCGCTCAGCCGGGTCGTCGGGCGGCAGTTCGCGCAGGACGGCGACGACCGCGTCGGAGGTGCTGCAGGTGAGCACCGTGCTGGCAACGGGCCCCAGCCGGAGCGTGGTCATGGCCGCGACGGAGACGGACTCCTCCACCGCGACGCCACCGATATCCGAACTGACCACGGGCGTCAACGGTAGCGTGGTCGGCTATGCCGCGTTCCTTCGACATGGCGGCCGACTATGACGGCACCGTCGCGCAGATCCACGAGGCCTTCGCCGACGAGAACTATTGGCTCGCGCGCCTCGCCGAGTCGGGTGCCGACGAGGCGACGCTGGATTCGATCGCCGCCGACGCCGACGGCGGGCTCGACGTCGTGACCACCCAGATCATGCGAGCCGACCGACTGCCCGCCGTGGTCGGGCAGTTCCACCATGGCGACCTGAAGATCGTGCGCGAGGAGGCCTGGACTCCGGTGCGCGACGGCAGGGCCACCGCGACGGTCAAGGGAACGATTCCCGGCGCTCCTGCGACGCTGTCCGGGACCGCGGAGCTGTTCGGCACCGACACCGGGTCGCGGCTGGCGTTCCATGCGACCGTCGAGGTGCGCATTCCGCTCGTCGGCGGCAAGGTCGAGAACTTCGTGGGCGCCCAGTTGGTCGGACTGCTCACCGCGGAGCAGAACTTCACCACGGCCTGGATCAAGGCCCACGCCTGACGTGCCCATCGGGCAGCCAACCAGGGGGACGACCGGGTACAACCGGCTGCGCCGCAGCGACCGCTGGCTGGTCCACTCGCCGCGTGTGCGGGCGGCGCTGCTCTCGGCCGCCGCGCCCGTCGTGGTGGACCTGGGGTACGGCGCGTTGCCGGTGACGACCCTGGAGCTGGCGGCGCGACTGCGCACGGTGCGGCCCGACGTGCGCGTGGTCGGTCTGGAGATCCACCCCGACCGCGTGGTCCCCTCGCAGCAGGGCGTCGACTTCGGTTTGGGCGGTTTCGAATTGGCGGGGTTGAGCCCAATCTTGGTGCGCGCGTTCAACGTTCTGCGCCAGTATCACGTCGACGACGTGGCCGAGGCGTGGACGCAGATGCGCACGCGACTCGCGCCGGGCGGGTTGATCGTCGACGGTACGTGTGACGAACTCGGAAGGCGTTGCTGCTGGGTGCTTCTCGACGACGCCGGCCCGGTGAGCCTGGTGCTGGCGTGCGACCCGTTCGCGATCGACCGGCCGTCGGATCTCGCCGAGCGACTGCCCAAGGTGCTGATCCATCACAACGTGCCCGGGCAGCCGATCCACGACCTGCTGGCCGCGGCCGACCGCGCCTGGGCAGCGGCTGCGGGGCACGGCGTGTTCGGCCCGCGGGTGCGGTGGCGGGCGATGCTGGAGTCATTGGCCGCCGATGGGTACCCGGTCGAGCCGCCGCGGCGGCGGTTGCGCGACGGCGTTCTGTCGGTGCCCTGGTCGGCGGTCGCCCCGCTCTAGGGCCGGTCCGCACTAGGCTGTCGCCATGAGGATTGCCCTTGCGCAGATCCAGAGCGGCACCGATCCCTCGGCCAACCTCGGCGTGGTCGGGGACTTCTCCCGGCGCGCAGTCGACGCCGGCGCCGACATGGTGCTGTTCCCCGAGGCCACGATGTGCCGGTTCGGGGTGTCGCTCACACGCGTCGCCGAGCCGCTCGACGGCCCGTGGGCGTCGGGCGTCCGGGCGCTGGCCGCGGACCTCGACGTCGTCGTCGTGGCGGGGATGTTCTGCCCCGCCGACGACGGGCGGGTCACCAACACGCTGCTGGCGACCGGTCGCGGCGTCGACGAGCACTATCACAAGATCCATCTCTACGACGCCTTCGGTTTCACCGAATCACGCACCGTCGCACCAGGTTTCGATCCGGTGATCATCGCGGTCGACGGCGTGGCCGTCGGCCTCACCACGTGTTACGACGTCCGCTTCCCCGAGCAGTACGTCGAGCTCGCCCAGCGGGGCGCGCAGGTGATCACGGTGCACGCCTCGTGGGGGTCTGGCTCCGGCAAGCTCGACCAGTGGACGCTGCTGGCCAGAGCGCGGGCGGCCGACGCGACCAGCATCGTGGCAGCCGTCGGACAGGCCCATCCGGGCGACGAGATCGCCGCGCTCGGACCGACCGGTGTCGGCGGCAGCATGGTGTGCTCCCCCACCGGTGACGTGCTGGTCTCCGCCGGTGCCGAGCCCGACCTGCTGGTGCTCGACGTCGACCTCGAATCCGTCGAGAAGGCCCGCGACACCGTGGCCGTGCTGCGCAACCGCACCGAGTTCGCTCAATCCAGTAGGGCACAATCGCTGAGGTGACCGACCCATCCGATCCCTGGGCCCGCCAAGGCCAGCCGCCGCCGCCGCAGTACCAGCGCCCGACGGGGCCTGCCGGACCGCAGTACCCGGGGCCCCAGCACTCGGAGCAGCAGTACGCCGGGCCGCCACCACAGGGACCGCCCCCTGGCCAGTACCCGACCTCGGAGTCCTCCCCGGCCACCGGGCCTGGCGACGACGAACCGCCCCGCGGCAAGCTCGGGCGGCTGGTCCGCGATCCGCTCTCGATCGTGCTGGTCTTCGTGATCGTGCTCGCGCTGGCCGCTGCCGGATTGGTCGGCGGGGAGATCTACGCCCGCCAACGCGGCGCCGCCCTGGTCGAAGCCACCATGAAGTGCGTCTTGCAGGACGACGTCTCGGTGTCCTTCGGCGCCTTCCCGCCGTTTCTGTACCAGTGGGCCACCGACGACTACTCACACGTCTCGGTGACCTCGGCCGGCAACCAGATCCGGGACATGAAGGGCATGAAGGTCCAGATCGACATCGACGGCGCCCGCCCGTCCAGTGATCCCAACTCCCAAGGCAGTCTCTCGGCGCTCGACGTCACGGCCACCTGGTCGTCCGACGGCATCAAGCAGACCGTGCAGAACGCCATCCCGCTGCTCGGCGGCCTCGTCAGCGGCGTCACCACCAACGCCGCCGACGGCACCGTGAACATCGAGGGCCCCATCGGCAGCATCGTCACCAAGCCGCAGGTCGCCAACGATGAACTGACGCTGCAGGTTCAGCAGCTCACCGGGCTGGGCTTCACACTGCCGCGCGAGGCGGTTCAGCCGGCGCTCGACGCGGTCAGCTCCCAGCTGACCAAGAACTCACCGCTGGCACTGAAGGTCGACGGCGTCCAGGTCACTGACACCGGCGTGGTCACCAAGCTGTCGGCCCGCAACGCGACCATCCCCGGCGGCAACGACGGGCAGCCCTGCATCACCGGGTTCTAGGTCCCCGGGTCTAGGAGCTGGTCGAACCCAGACCGTCGAGCACCGCGCGGGTGCCGGACAGGCCCAACCGGGTCGCGCCGGCCTCGAGCATCGCCACTGCGGCCTCGGCGGTGCGGATGCCACCGCTGGCCTTGACCTCCACGGTGGGTCCGACGGTGGCGACCATGATGTCCACGGCCCGCACCGACGCCCCGCCCGCGGGGTGAAATCCGGTCGAGGTCTTGACGAACTCGACGTCGGCCTCGGCGGCTGCCAGGCAGACGTCGACCAGCGTCTGCTCGCCAGCCAGCTCGAGCAGCGCCGCGGACTCCACGATCACCTTGAGCACCGAGCCGGGCACCGCGGCGCGAACCGCGGCGATGTCGGAGCGAACGGCGTCGAGGTTGCCGGCGATCGCGGCGCCGACGTCGATCACCATGTCGACTTCGGCGGCGCCGGCCGCCACGGCGAGGGCGGCCTCGTGGGCCTTGACGTCGGAGACGTGCTTGCCGGACGGAAATCCGACGACGGTCGCGACGAGGGTGCCCGCGGTGCGGGCGCCGGCAGCGGCGGCCACCAGCGACGGTGACACGCAGACGGCGTAGACGTCGAGGGCCTCGGCCTCGGCGACGAGGGCGGCCACGTCGGCCTCGGTCGCCTCCGGCTTGAGCAGGGTGTGGTCGACCATGCTGGCGACGAGGTCGCGGGTCCAGATCATCAGAACGGCTCCTCGGTGCCACCGGGATTGCACCGGGTGTCGACCATGGTCGCGTCGTCGACCACGGGACGCCATGGTTCGAGGTTCCAGCTGGTCTTACCGGGCTCGACGATCTCGGCGAAGCTCCAGTGGCACATGAATTGATCGTGCATGCCGGGCAGGTCGGCGTCGGGCGCCATCGCGAGCACCTCGCCCCACGCCTCCTCGCCCTGGACGGCGTTGTTCAACTGGCCTGCCGCCTGGCGACCGGCCGCAGTGGGATAGACGCGCAGACTGGACAGGTCACCCCAGTCGGCCCACTGGGCGTGGTCGACGAAGGGCGGGCTGGCCACCGGTGCGGCGGCCGCACTCGGCGCCAGCAGCGTTGGCGTGACGGCGCACGCCACCATCACCGCCGCGAGGGCGGTCCGCAAGGAGGTCATCGGCTAACGGGACTTTCCCTGGACTTCGAGGATCTTCGGACGCACGTCCACCAGGTAGACACCGACCGCGCACGCGGCGATGGCCGAGCCGACCGGCGGCGGCAGGAACAGACCCACCAGGGTGGTGCCGCCGAGGATGGCCAACCAGATTGGCTTGCTGAGCTTCTCGGCGGCGGGATAGGCGTCGGTGCGCTGCAGCGCCGCGTGGACGAAGGCGTACAGCCCCGCCAGGAGTACGCCCACCTGAATGGCGAAGAGGACGTAACTCGCGAAGTCCTGAAGCATCACGCTTCAAGCCTAAGCGGGTTACGTCCCCTCAGTCGACTTGCCAGGTTCGGCAGGCCCAGATCGTTACTTCTGGGTCACCTTCTTGGCGGGAGCCTTCTTCGCCGGCGCCTTCTTGGCGGGGGCCTTCTTAGCCGGCGCCTTGGCCGCGGCCTTCTTCACCGGCGCGGCGGTCTCTTCGGCCTTCTTGGGCAGCTCGACGCCGACCAGCTTGGCGGCACGCTCACCGACGGCGCGGGTCTGGCTGGCGACGGTGCCAAGGGCGTCCTGCGTCAGCTCGACGGCCTGGTCGGTGACGCTTTCGACGCGGTGGGCGGCATCCTCGATCGCCGGCTGGCTGCGCAGGCGGGTGAGCGCCTCCTCGCCACGCTCGACGAGCTTGTTGTACTGGGCGGTGGCGGCCTCGGCGTAGCCTTCGGCGGCCTTGCGGAGCTCCTCGGAGCTGAGCTTCTCGCGCAGCTCGCCGACCTGGCTGGGGATGTCCTCCTGCAGCTTGGTCAGCTGGGCGCGACGCTCTTCGACACGGGCGGTGGCGTCGGTGCGGGCCTCTTCGGCACGCTCGCGCAGGCTGGCCACGATCTCGTTGACGGTCGCGAGTGCGAGGTCCGCGGCGCCGACGGCGGCGAGCAGCGGGGCCTTGAGGTCCTCGACGGTGGGCTGGTTCTTCTCGGCCATGATGTTGGATCCCTTCGACATTGGTGTTCGGTGTGGCTGGTCAGCAGTTGATCGGAGGTCAGTCGGTAGCTGGCTCCCCATCTACGTGTCGCCCCTCGTCGAGCGCTTCGTTCTGCTCACGGAACGAGGTGTAGATGTCGAGCAGCACCTGCTTTTGCCGCTCGGTGATCGCGGTGTCCGTGACGATCGCGTCGCGAACCTCGCTCGGCTCGCTGGGCTCGAGAAGTCCTGCCCTGACGTAGAGCACGTCCGCGGAGACCCGGAGCGCCTTGGCGATCTGGTTGAGCACCTCCGCGGATGGCTTCCGCAATCCCCGCTCGATCTGGCTGAGGTAGGGATTGCTGACGCCGGCCTTCTCGGCCAACTGCCGCACCGAAACCTGCGCCAATTCGCGCTGGCTACGGATGAAGCCTCCGATGTCCTGCGCGGCGGTGGACACGACCGCGGCAAGATTTTCGTCCTGCGGCATGTCCGTCCCCCTTCGCGTTGGGCCAGGGATTGCTTCGAACACAACGGTAGGACGGGGTGCTAGCTATTGCAAGCACTTGTTAGCGCTTGGCGGTGGATCAGAACAGAATCTGGGCCACCGAGTAGATGATCAACCCCGCGAGCGAACCCACCACGGTGCCGTTGATCCGGATGAACTGCAGGTCACGACCCACATGGAGCTCGATCCGCTTGCTCGCCTCGTCGGCATCCCATCGCTCGATGGTCTCGGTGATGATCGCTGTGATCTCCGTCCCATACTGGGCGACGAGGTGCTGAGCGGCCCTGACGATCCACTTGTCGACCTTGTCGCGCAGCTGCGGATCGTCCCTCAGCGATTCGCCGATGTGCACCACCGAGTCGGCGATGCGGGTGCGCAGCGTCGACGTCGGGTCGTCGACGGACTCCATGAAGATGCGCTTGGCGGTACCCCACGCCGTCTCCGCGGCCTTGGCCACCTCGTCGCGGGCCATGATCTGGTCCTTGACCTTCTCGGCGCGGGCGATGGTCGCCTCGTCGTTCTGCAGGTCGTCAGCGAACTCGAACAGGAACTTCGTCGCCGACTTGCGCAGCTCGTGGTCGGGGTTGCGGCGCACCTTGTCGGTGAAGTCCATCAACTCGCGGTGGATGCGGTCACCGACCAGACCGTCGACCCACCTCGGCGTCCACGTCGGCGAATCGCGTTCGATGACGCGCTCGATGATCTCGTCGGCGTTCAACGACCACTCGAAGGCACGGTCGGCCAGCAGCTGCAGCAGCGCCTCCTGCCGATGCTCGGCCAGCATGCTCGAGAGCACCCGGCCGACCGGCGGACCCCACTGCGGCTGTCCGATCCGCTTGACGATCATCTTGTCGAGCACCTGCTGGACGTCCTCGTCGCGCAGCATCTCGACGAGCACCCGCAATGCGGTCGACGCCTCCGCGGCCACCCGCTCGGCGTTGCGTGAGTCGGCCAGCCACTTGCCGGTGCGCTCGGCGACGTTGGCGTCGTTCACCTTGGTCGCGATCACCTCCGGCGACATGAAGTTCTCCCGCACGAAGTCGCCGAGGCCCTCGCCGAGCTGATCCTTCTTGCGCTTGATGATCGCGGTGTGCGGGATCGGGATGCCCAACGGGTGCTTGAACAGGGCGGTGACGGCAAACCAGTCGGCCAGCGCGCCCACCATCCCGGCCTCGGCCGCAGCCCGTACATAGCCGACCCAGCCGGCGGCCCCCTGGGACTGCGCCCAGGTGGACACCAGGAAGATCGCCGTCGCGCCGAGCAGGAAGCTCAGGGCGACGGCCTTCATCCTGCGCAGCCCGCGGCGACGTTCGGCATCGGCACTCGTGTCGGCACCGGCGATCGATTCTGCAAAGCTCGGCCGCTGGCCGGACGTGGTCACCACACCACCATCATCCTGCATGTCCCCGCGGGCTCGTCCCCGTCCCGGGCAACGAGCGAATTCGGCCGTATCATCTATGCGGAACGAGGGAACGGATTACGGCGGAAGTGGCACAGCAGACCCCGGCCGGGCCGGCTAAGACCGACGGTCGCAAGCGGCGCTGGCATCAACACAAGGTCGACCGACGCAACGAGCTGGTCGACGGCACGCTCGACGCCATCCGCATCCGTGGCAGCAACGTCAGCATGGACGAGATCGCCGCGGAGATCGGTGTCTCCAAGACGGTGCTGTACCGCTACTTCGTCGACAAGAACGACCTCACCACCGCGGTGATGATGCGATTCGCCCAGACCACGCTGATTCCCAACATGGCCGCGGCGCTGACCGCGAACCTCGACGGCTACGACCTGACGCGAGAGATCATCCGCGTCTACGTTGCCACCGTCGCCGCCGAGCCCGAGATCTACCCGTTCGTGATGGCCAACAGTTCGGCCAGCAAGAGCAAGGCCGTCGCCGACTCCGAACAGATCATCGCGCGCATGCTCGGCGTCATGCTGCGGCGGCGCATGGCCGAGGCGGGCATGGACACCCGCGGCGCGCAGCCGTGGGCGTTCATGATCGTCGGCGGCGTGCAGTTGGCCACGCACTCCTGGATGTCACATCCCCGGATGACGGCCGACGAACTCATCGACTACCTCACGATGCTGTCGTGGAACGCGCTGCGCGGCATCGTCGAAGCCAACGGATCGCTGGAGAAGTTCAACTCGGCACCCCATCCGTCCCCGTCATTGCCACCGCGCCTGCTTGACTGAGGTCGTGACTGACGACCTGCCCGAGCTGTGGACCCACGAACCGCACGTCCATCTGGCGTTCAAACCGGGCGACTCCGTCGCCGCCATCGACACCGATTCCACGCCCGGCTTCTCGGGCAGCAAGGCCGACGCACCCGATCTGCTGCTCGAGCGTGCCGAGCGGTTCGCCGAGTTGCAGGAGATGCTCTACGCCAACAGCCTGGCCGGTGACAACCGCAAGGTGTTGCTGGTGCTGCAGGGCATGGACACCGCCGGTAAGGGCGGCATCGTCAAACACGTTGTCGGGGCAGGCAATCCACAAGGCATTCAGTACGCCAACTTCGGCAAGCCGACCGATGAGGAGCTGGCGCACGACTTCCTGTGGCGCATCGAGCGCAAGCTGCCCACGCCCGGGCACATCGGCGTATTCGACCGCTCGCACTACGAGGACGTGCTGATCGTCCGCGTGCACGACCTGGTGGCCCCCGAGGTGTGGAGCACCCGCTACGACACGATCAACGACTTCGAGAAGCGCCTCGCCCTCGACGGCACGAGCATCGTCAAGGTGGCCATGTTCGTCTCGCTCGACGAGCAGAAGAAGCGGCTCACCAAACGTCTCGAACGGCCCGACAAGTACTGGAAGTACAACCCCGCCGACGTCGACGAACGCATGCTCTGGCCGCGCTACCAGGAGGCGTATCAGGCCATGCTCGAACGCACCTCGACCGACGTCGCCCCGTGGCACGTCATCCCGTCCGACCACAAGTGGTATGCCCGCCTCGCCGTCACCGAGCTGCTCATCGAGGCGCTGGAAGGGCTCGACTTGTCTTGGCCGCCAGCCGACTTCGACATCGAGGCGGAGAAGAAGCGGCTGAAGTCGGCTTGATCTCGCCGAGACTACGGTTGTTGCGCGTTCATCCCGGGATTTGAATCAACAACCGTAGCCTCGCGATGCCAACGCCGCTCGCACCCGTGCGACGACCGCCGGCCGCTGCGCACGCAATTGGCGAGAGCTCACCCGCACGATGGTCCACCCGCGCGCGGCCAGGAACTCGAGACGCTCGATGTCGTCGGCTTACTGGCCGGCGTCGGTGAAATGGTGCGCGCCGTCGTATTCGACGCCGACCAACCACTGCGGCCACCCCAGGTCGACGCGTCGCACGACCCGGCCGCGCTGATCGAGGACCGGGACCTGGGTCTGCGGCCGCGGCAATCCCGACCGCACCAGCACCAGTCGCAGGGTTGTCTCCTGCGGCGACTCGGCTCCCGAGTCGACCAGCGCGAGAGCCCGCCGCAGGGTTCGAATGCCGCGCGCGCCTGGGTACCGCTCGGCGACGGCATCCACTGCGGACACCGGCACGCGGGTCCTGTTGAGCAGCGCATCGATGCGCATCACCGCCCGGTCCAAGGAAGTCCGGCGACCGATGTCGTAGGCCGTCCGGGCCACGCCCGTGCACGCCAGATCGCCGATGCGCTGGACATCGCGGTCGTCGATCACACCGCTGCGCACCACGATTCCCGGCGGAGAGGGGTACCTGACTCTGGCGACTTCGGCCGGCTCCTCGGCGGATATCCACTTGGTGCCCAGCAGGGCGGCCGCGGATTGCCCCACCAAGACTGCCTCCCGCCCCGACCACAGCCACGCCGCCATCGCTCGGTCGCGGGCCGTCAGTTCCACGCCGCGCCGCGCGTAGACGTTGCGGTGCACCTTGACGTATCGACGGCGAAGGTCGTTTCGCGTCACGCGTCCGGCCGCGATGGCTTCGGTCGCCAAGAGGAGGTCGTCCACACCTTGTTAGGCGCACGATCGCGTCGTTTGGTTCCATTCCGATGCGCCGAGACGACGGTTGTTGCGCGTTCTTCCGGGATTTAGGTCAACAACCGTAGTGTCGGCGCCGAGATCAGTAGGTGTAGAAGCCCTGGCCGCTCTTCTTGCCGAGCTGGCCGGCCTCGACCATCCGCTGCAGCAGCGGCGGCGGTCCGTAGAGCGGCTCCTTGAACTCGGTGAACATCGAGTCCGCGATGAGCTTGAGCGTGTCGAGCCCGACGAGGTCGCTCAGCTTCAGCGGGCCCATCGGATGCGACAACCCGGCGACGACCGCGGTGTCGATGTCCTCGACGGTGGCCACGCCGGCCTCGGCCATCCGGATCGCCGCCAGCAGGTAGGGCACCAGCAGCGCGTTGACGACGAAGCCGGAGCGGTCGGTGCACCGCACGACCTTCTTGCGCAGCGTCTCACCCGCGAACTGGGCGACGCGCTCCAGTGCCGCGTCGGCGGTCACCAGCGTCGGCACCAGCTCCACCAGCGGGAGCACCGGCACCGGGTTGAAGAAGTGCAGCCCCAGCACGCGACTCGGATTCTTCGTCGCCGCGGCGATCTTCATGATCGGGATGCTGGAGGTGTTCGACGCCAACACCGCGTCGGGATCGGTGATCGCCTCGTCGAGCTGCGCGAACACCGTGGCCTTGACGGCCGCGTCCTCGACGATGGCCTCGACCACCAGTTGGCGGTCGGCCAGGTCGGCGACGTCGGTGGCGACGCTGAGGCGTCCCAGCGCCTCGTCACGCTCCGCTTCGGTGAGTTTGCCGCGGCTGACCCCGCGTTCGAGGGACTTCACGATGCGGTCGCGGCCGGCCTCCACCAAGGCCTCGGTGGGCTCGTAGATGCGCACGTCGACGCCAGCACGCAGGGACACCTCCGCGATGCCTGCGCCCATCTGGCCCGCGCCGACGACGCCTACTCGTTCGATATTGGTCACGCCAGGAATCCTTCCCTATTGGCGAACAGACGCAAAAGTGCCCGACACGCCGAGGTGCCGGGCACTTTTGTGTCTGCTCGCGCAGCCGAACTGCTAGTGGAACTGGCCCTCTTCGGTCGAACCCGCGAGAGCGGTGGTCGACGAGGTCGGGTCCACGGTGGTGGCGATCCGGTCGAAGTAGCCGGCGCCAACCTCACGCTGGTGCTTCGTGGCGGTGTAACCGCGCTCCTCGGCGGCGAACTCGCGCTCCTGCAGCTCGACGTAGGCGCTCATCTGGTTGCGGGCGTAGCCGTGGGCCAGATCGAACATCGAGTAGTTCAGGGCGTGGAAGCCGGCGAGGGTGATGAACTGGAACTTGAATCCCATTGCGCCCAGCTCGTTCTGGAACTTCGCGATGGTTGCGTCGTCCAAGTGCTGCTTCCAGTTGAACGACGGGCTGCAGTTGTAGGCCAGCATCTGGTCGGGGAACTCGCTCTTGACGCCTTCGGCGAACTTCCTGGCCAGCTCCAGGTCCGGGGTGCCGGTCTCCATCCAGATGAGGTCGGAGTAGGGCGCGTAGGCCTTGGCGCGGGCGATGCAGGGCTCGAGGCCGTTCTTCACGTGGTAGAAGCCCTCGGAGGTGCGCTCACCGGTGACGAACGGCTTGTCGCGGTCGTCGACGTCGGAGGTGATGAGCGTGGCGGCCTCGGCGTCGGTGCGCGCGATCACCAGGGTGGGGACGTCGGCGACGTCGGCCGCGAGACGGGCCGAGGTCAGCGTGCGGATGTGCTGCTGGGTCGGGATGAGGACCTTGCCACCGAGGTGGCCGCACTTCTTCTCCGAGGCGAGCTGGTCTTCCCAGTGCGATCCGGCGACGCCGGCGGCGATCATGGCCTTCTGCAGCTCGTAGACGTTCAGCGCACCACCGAAGCCGGCCTCGCCGTCGGCGACGATCGGGGCGAGCCAGTTCTCGACGGAGCGGTCACCCTCGACCTTGGCGATCTGGTCGGCGCGAAGCAGGGCGTTGTTGATGCGACGGACGACCTGCGGCACCGAGTTGGCCGGGTACAGGCTCTGGTCGGGGTAGGTGTGACCGGACAGGTTCGCGTCACCGGCGACCTGCCAACCCGACAGGTAGATGGCCTTGAGGCCGGCGCGCACCTGCTGCACGGCCTGGTTGCCGGTCAGGGCGCCCAGCGAGTTGACGTAGTCCATGTCGTGGAGCTGCTCCCACAGCACCTCGGCACCGCGGCGGGCCAGCGTGCTCTCCTCGACGACGTGTCCCTGCAGCGCGACGACGTCCTCCGGGGTGTAGTTGCGGGTGATGCCCTTCCAGCGAGGGTTGTTGTCCCAGTCGTGCTGGATCTGTTCGGGCGACTTCGGCGTGCCAACGGTGGACATCGGGGCTCCTTCGATTACGAGTGCCGGCGACGTTGCCTTCGTTCCGTTGTTAACGCCACCGCGCAATTAGCTTCTCTGCTGTTACGACCATGACACAGCACATAGCCGCAGGTCCACCGGTTTCAGTTGCCAATTTTCGCCAACCCTTGCTTGCATGTTGCGAAGGTTGCGAAGTAACTGCCCAACTGAACCGGTTCAGAAGTTACCGCGGGGTAACACAATTGCGCAGGTCAGTACGCTCGTACTGTTTAACCCGATCGATTCAGAGCGCGAACAGACTGGCGACGGCCTTGACCTCATCGCCGACCACATATGTGAGCGTCGTAACAGTGCGATTCGCGACGTCCGGCCCGAACGCGTCGGTCGAGCCGGCGGGGTAGTCGTGGCGGAGGATCTCGAGATCGTCGCCCAGCGCCACCGGCAGGTCGTGCTCGACGGTCACCCGCAGCGGTGCGGCCACCAGATCCGGCTTCTCGGCGAGGTAGTCCTCGACGACGCTCCAGTACACCGAGTTGTTCATGTGGTCGAAGATGTCGATGTCGCTGACGCGCACGGGGTACGGCCGGACGTCGACGGCGTCCTCACGTGCACCTGCGGTCAGATAGGCCTTCCATCGCAGGCGGTTGACCGGGGTCGTCTTCTGCAGCCCCGCGACGAAGTCGTCGGAGATGCGCGCCGGACCCTGGGTCTCGCGGTTGATGTTGATCCAGAACGCCTCGGATTCGATGAGGCCGCCCCGCCTGCCTTCGATCCGCACCCGCATGTCGCACCACCGGTTGGAGGTGCCAGAACACCACCGTCGCAACCGCAGCATGTCCTTGAAGACGATCGGCTCGACCATGTCGATCATGGTGCGTCGCACGATCCACAACGGATGCGTCTCCTCGAAACCCATCTCGCGCAGTTGATCTGACCCGACGTCCTGAATGTGCCGAGTGGCGGCATCGAACTTCAACCGTCCCGTGCGGTCGACGTCGGCCACCCGCAGCGGCCACTCGACGTCGAACACGTCCGGATGTGGATCGGGCACGGGCATCA
This sequence comes from Mycobacterium yunnanensis, assembly GCF_025823185.1. Taxonomy (GTDB): domain Bacteria; phylum Actinomycetota; class Actinomycetes; order Mycobacteriales; family Mycobacteriaceae; genus Mycobacterium; species Mycobacterium yunnanensis. Next base: position 312,615 of record NZ_JACKVK010000008.1, on the reverse strand, counting down.
ACGACTTCGCCATGCCCGCGACGGGTCGACCTGCGGTGCTCACGAAACCAGATATTGCCACGAGAGCTCGCTGTGCCAATCCTGCGAAGGTCTCCTTCGCAGGCTCATTATGCTGGTCGGCGTGGCCAAGACGTTCGTCGGATCGCGGGTGCGGCAGCTTCGCAGCGAGCGTGGATTCAGTCAGGCCGCCCTGGCCCAGATGCTCGACATCTCCCCCAGCTACCTCAACCAGATCGAACGCGACGTCCGTCCCCTGACCGTCGCCGTCCTGCTGCGCATCACCGAGGTGTTCGGCGTCGACGCCACGTTCTTCGCCTCCCAGGACGACACCCGGCTGGTCGCCGAACTGCGCGAGGTCACCATGGACAGCGACGTCGGCGTCGACGTGGCGCCGTCGGAGGTCGCCGAGATCGTCAACGCCCACCCCGCGCTGGCCCAGGCGATGGTCAACCTGCACCGGCGCTACCGACTGACCACCACGCAACTGGCTGCGGCCACCGAGGGCCGCTTCTCCGGCACGGGATCGAGCTCCGGCTGGGGCTCCATCACGATGCCGCACGAGGAGGTGCGCGACTACTTCTACCAACGGCAGAACTATCTGCACGAGCTCGACACGGCTGCCGAAGACCTGACCGTCCGCATGCGAATGAACCGCGCGGATCTGGCCGCCGAGCTGTCCGACCGCCTCGTCCGGGTGCACGGGGTCCACATCGTCAAGCGAATCGACTTGGGCGACACGGTGTTGCATCGCTTCGACCCCGCCACCAAGACCCTGGAGATCGGCGGTCACCTGCCGTCGGGACAGACCGTCTTCAAACTCGCCGCCGAATTGGCGTTCCTCGAGTTCGGCGACCTCATCGACGCGCTGGTCGAGGACGGAAACTTCACCAGCGAGGAGTCCCGCACCCTGGCCCGCCTCGGCCTTGCCAATTACTTCGCGGCGGCGACCATCCTGCCCTACCGCCAATTTCACGACGTGGCCGAGAACTTCCGCTACGACGTGGAGCGGCTCTCGGCGTTCTACTCGGTGAGCTACGAGACCATCGCTCACCGCCTGTCCACGTTGCAGCGGCCGTCGATGCGCGGCGTGCCGCTGTCGTTCGTCCGGGTCGACAGGGCCGGCAACATGTCGAAACGTCAGTCCGCCACCGGTTTTCACTTCTCCTCCAGCGGCGGCACGTGCCCGCTGTGGAACGTCTACGAGACGTTCGCCAATCCCGGCAAGATCCTGGTGCAGATCGCCCAGATGCCCGACGGGCGGCACTACATGTGGGTCGCGCGCACCGTGGAACGCCGCGCGTCGCGATACGGCCAGCCGGGCAAGACATTCGCCATCGGTCTCGGCTGCGAACTGCGCCACGCGCAACGGCTGGTGTACTCCGACGGCCTCGACCTCTCCAGCGAGGTAGGCACTCCGATCGGTGCCGGCTGCCGGGTGTGCGAACGCGACAACTGCCCGCAACGGGCCTTCCCCGCACTCGGACGGGCCCTCGACCTCGACGAGCACCGCAGCACGGTGTCGCCCTACCCGGTCCGGCGTACCTGACCCACCTACACTTCAAGAGGTGAGCGCCCCCGAGACTGTTCCCGCCCGTATCCGGCCCGGAGGTTTCCGCGAACTGGGACCCCTGAACTGGATCATCGCGAAGCTGGGGGCCCGCGCCATCCGCGCCCCCCGGTTCGCGCTGTTCAACGTCCTCGGCCAGCACCACTTGCTGTTCCTGGCGTGGCTGCCGTATTCGGGGATGCTGCTCGGGCTCGGCAAACTGCCACGCCAGGAGGCCGAGTTGGTCATCCTGCGCGTCGGACACCTTCGGGACTGCGAGTACGAGCTGCAGCAGCACCGGCGTCTGGCCCGCAGTCGTGGCGTGGACCTGCAGACGCAGGCCCGGATCTTCGAGGGCCCGGACGCCGAAGGACTCACCGACCGGCAGCGCACGCTCATCACCGCGACCGACGAGTTCGTCATCACCCGCTCCATGTCGGCGGAGACCTGGACCGCGCTGTCGACCTACCTCACCAAGAAGCAGCTGATCGAATTCTGCATGCTGGCAAGCCAATACGACGGTCTCGCGGCCACGTTGGCGACGCTGAAGATTCCGCTGGACTTCCCCAACTGAGCGTGGCTAGAGGTAGGTTACCGCGAGCACGCTGATCGAGAACAGCACCGGCGAGACCGGGAGACACCACAGGAACGCTGCCTTGGCGTAGTCCTTCCGGTGCTGGAACCGCCGCCCGAGGACGACGCACACCGCACCGATGGCCACGGTGGCCGCCACGGTCACCAGCACCCACACGTCGACGGTGGTACTCCTCGTCGCCAATGAAACGGCGGCCAGCCACAGCACGTGGCCGATGATCAGTCCGCCGACGCCTGCGACGACGACATGTGCCTTCACGCGGGTACGTCGATCAGAAGTTGATCATGTGGCCAGTCAGGCCGTGGAAGCACTCCTGCAGCGCCTCGGACAGCGTCGGGTGGGTGTGCACGTTGCGGGCCAGCTCGTTGACGGTCAGGTCCCACTTCTGCGCAAGCGTCAGCTCGGGGAGCAGCTCGGAGACGTCGTGGCCGATCAGGTGTCCGCCGAGCAGCTCACCGTACTTCGCGTCGGCGATCACCTTGACGAAACCGCCGGGTGCCCCGAGACCGTGAGCCTTGCCGTTCGCGGTCAGCGGGAACTTCGCGACCTTCACGTCGTACCCCTCGTCGCGGGCCTGTTGCTCGGTGAGACCGAAGCTGGCGACCTGCGGCTGACAGAACGTCGCACGCGGCATCATCCGGTAATCGCCCAGCGCCAGCGTCTCGGCGCCGCCGATGGTCTCGGCGGCGACGACGCCCTGCGCCTCGGCGACGTGCGCCAGCTGCAGCTTGCCGGTGACGTCACCGATGGCGTAGATGTGCGGCTTGTTGGTGCGCATGTAGTCGTCGATGCCGATGCCGCCGCGGTCGGTCAGTTCGACGCCGGCCTTGTCCAAGCCGTAGCCCTCGACGTTGGGCACGAAGCCGATGGCCTGCATGACCTTGTCGGGCTTGAGTTCCTCGGTCTTGCCGTCCTTGCTGATCTTCACTAGGACGCCGTCGGCTCCATTGTCGGTAATCGACTCGACCTTGGTACCCGTGAGGATCTTCACCCCCAGCTTCTTGAACGCCTTCTCGATCTCCTTGGAGATCTCGGCGTCCTCGTTGGGCAGCGCACGGGGCAGGAATTCGACGATGGTGACGTCCACGCCGTAGTTGCTCATCACGTAGCCGAACTCCATGCCGATGGCGCCGGCGCCGGCGATCACGATCGACCCGGGGAGGTCGCGCTCCATGATCTGCTCTTCGTAGGTGATGACGTTCTTGCTCATCGACGTACCGGGCACCAGCTTCGTGTGCGCGCCGGTCGAGATGATGGCGTTGTCGAACGTCAGCGTCTCGGTGCCACCGTCGTTGAGGTCGACCTCGATGGTCTTGTCGTCGGTGAACTTGCCATAGCCGTGCACCTCGGTGATCTTGTTCTTCTTCATGAGGAAGTGCACGCCGGCGACGCGGCCCTCGGCGACCTTGCGGCTGCGGTCGAACGCCGAGCCGTAGTCGAACGACACGTCGCCGCTGATGCCGAACTGCTTGGCTTCCTTGGTGAAGATGTGCGCCAGCTCGGCGTTGCGCAGCAGTGCCTTCGACGGAATGCATCCGACGTTGAGGCAGACGCCGCCCCAGTACTTGGGCTCGACGATGGCAGTGTTGAGGCCGAGCTGGGCGGCGCGGATGGCGGCCACGTAACCGCCGGGACCGGCACCGAGCACGACGACGTCATAGTGAGTCACGACCCCAGCCTAATGGTCGCGGCCGTCGCACCTGCGGGAGATGCGTCAGCTGTGAGCGATCGCCGGTCGCGCCGCCGGGATCGGGCAGGCGTCCTGCGCCTCGGCCACGACGTGGGTGCCGCCCTCGCGCGGCCGCTCCCCGCGTTCGTACCGGGATCCGGTGATCGGCGGCTCCGCCTCGAGCAGCCGGTTCTCCTCCTCGGTGAAGGCGCGGCCGCGGCTGAGGAACCGCATGCCCTCCGGCGTCTCGAGGCTGAAGCCGCCCCCGCGGCCGGGCACCACGTCGATGACCAACTGGGTGTGCTTCCACGCCTCGAACTGACTGCCCGAGATCCACACCGGCACGCCGTCGTCACCCACGTCGAGCACGCCGAGCAGCACGTCGCGATCCCCGACCAGGAACTCCCCGGCGGGGTAACACATCGGAGAGGAGCCGTCGCAGCAGCCGCCCGATTGGTGAAACATCAACGCGCCGTGGCGACCCTGCAACGTGCGCAACAGCTCGGCCGCCGCCTCGGTGATCAGTGCGCGGTTGGGTACGTCCACCGTCGTCATCCCCTTCCCCGTGCGTCGGCCAGGTGTTACACAGCTCACAGTACGCCGGTGGTCACAATGGTCGGGTGGACGACGAGCGCTTGCGCGAAGAACGAAGTACTGGAGACGACCCCCAGCTGTGGCTCGAGGACATCACCGGTGACGACGCGCTCGAGTGGGTGCGACGGCACAACGAGCCGACACTCGACGAGCTCGGCGGCGAGCGCTTCGAGACCATGCGGGCCGAGGCCCTCGCGATCCTCGACACCGACACCCGCATCCCCTACGTGCGACGCCGCGGGGACTTCCTCTACAACTACTGGCGCGACGGGGACCACCCGCGGGGACTGTGGCGGCGCACCACGCTCGAGCAATACCGCACCGACGATCCCGAATGGGACGTCCTGGTCGACCTGGACGCCCTGGCCGCCGCGGACGGCGAGAACTGGGTGTGGGCGGGCGCCGAGGTCATCGAACCCGACTACACCCTGGCCCTGGTCGAGTTGTCCCGCGGCGGGTCCGACGCCACCGTGGTACGCGAATTCGACATGGCGACACGCGAATTCGTCGCCGGCGGCTTCGCGGTGGACGAGGCGAAGACCAGCATCTCCTGGGAGGACCACGACACGGTGCTGGTTGGCACCGACTTCGGTCCCGGTTCGCTGACCGACTCCGGCTACCCACGCGTGGTGAAGCGTTGGCGTCGTGGCCAGCAGCTCTCCGAGGCGCAGACGGTCTTCGAGGGCGTCGCGTCCGACGTCAGCGTCGGCGTGGGGTTCGACCCGACGCCGGGCTACGAGCGGCTGATCGCGTCGCGGTCGGTCGACTTCTTCAACCGGGAGTACTTCGAGATCCGCGGTGAGGACCTGCTCAGGATCGTCGTCCCGACCGATGCCGGGATCTCGATTCACCGGCAGTGGTTGCTGATTCGGCCGCGCACCCCATGGACCGTTGGACCGACGACCTACCCTGCGGGATCGCTGCTGGCCACCGACTACGACGCCTTCCTCTCGGGCGCGGCCGACCTGACGGTGGTGTTCGAGCCGGACGCCCACACCAGTCTCGACACCTACACCTGGACCCGTGAACGCCTGGTGCTGGGCACCCTCGTCGACGTGGCCACCCACGTCGAGGTGGTCACCCCGGGCACGTGGCAGCGCGAAGCGGTCGCGGGCCTGCCTGCCAATGCGACGACGGTGATCGTCGACGCCGACGAGCTCGGTGACGAGATCTTCTTGGACTCCAGCGGTTTCGACAGTCCGTCGCGTCTGCTGTGGGGTCGCGTCGGCGACGAGCTCGTCGAGGTGAAGAGCGCGCCGGCCTTCTTCGACGCCTCCGACATCGAGGTGAGTCAGCACTTCGTCGCCTCGGCCGACGGCACCATGATCCCGTACTTCGTGGTGGGACACCGTGATTCGACGGGAGCGGGCAAGACACTGCTGGGCGGTTACGGCGGCTTCGAGTCGTCCAACACCCCCGGATATGCCGGCGTCCTCGGCAAGCTGTGGTTGTCGCGGGGTGGCACCTACGTGCTGGCCAACATTCGCGGCGGCGGCGAATACGGACCGACGTGGCACACGCAGGCCATGCGCGAGGGCCGCCACCTCGTCCACGAGGACTTCGCCGCCGTGGCTGCCGATCTGGTGGCCCGCGGCATCACCACCGTCGACCAATTGGGCGCCCAGGGTGGTAGCAACGGCGGCCTGCTCATGGGCATCATGTTGACCAAGTACCCGGAGCTGTTCGGGGCGCTGGTGTGCTCCGTGCCGCTGCTGGACATGAAGCGCTACCACCTGCTGCTGGCCGGGGCGTCGTGGGTCGCCGAATACGGCAATCCCGACGACCCGGACGACTGGGCGTTCATCCGCGAATACTCGCCGTACCAGAACATCTCGGCCGACCGGGACTACCCCGCACTGCTGATGACGACGTCGACCCGGGACGACCGCGTGCACCCCGGGCACGCCAGGAAGATGACCGCAGCACTCGAGGCGGCCGGACACCGCGTCCGCTACTACGAGAACGTGGAGGGCGGCCACGCCGGCGCGGCGGACAATGCTCAGACGGCGTTCCGATCGGCGCTCATCTACGAGTTCCTGCACCGCATGCTGGGCGACGAACCGTCGACGTAACGGTCGCCCGACGGGCTGACACTCCCCCGATGTCGAAGGGATGTGGCATGACCGTCATCGAAGGGCATGCGCCTGTCACGGCGCGGATCGAACGCATTGGCGGGCTTCTGGCCCGGTACGGCCTCGTGGTGGTGATCGGCTGGATCGGGCTCATGAAGTTCACCGTCTACGAGGCCAAGGGCATCGAGCCCTTGGTTGCCTCCAGCCCGCTGATGAGTTGGCTCTACGACCTGTTCTCCGTCACGACGTTGTCGGCTCTGCTGGGCGTGGTCGAGGTGGCGGCCGCGGTGCTGATCGCGCTCGCGCCATGGTGGCCAAGGGTGTCCGCGGTAGGCAGCGCAATCGCCGTCGGTTTGTTCGTCGCCACGCTGAGTTTCCTGGTCACCGCACCGGGTGTCTTCGAAGCGGCCGAGGGCGGTTTCCCGATACTCGGCTCGGCGGGTCAATTCCTGATCAAGGACGTAGCGCTGCTTGGCATCTCGGCGTGGACGCTGGGCGACGCCTTGCGCCGCCGCTGATTCGGCGACGAGCGGCTACCATCCGTGTCGATGGCATGTGCGACCCCCGACGAAGCCACGCTCATCACGGCGCTGCGTGCCCGTGACGAGGCGGCCTTCGCCGAGCTGGTGGACCTGTACACACCGTCGATGCTGCGCGTCGCCCGCGGTTACGTGCCAAGCGTCGCCATCGCCGAAGAGGTGGTGCAGGAGACCTGGATTGCGCTGTTCAGGGGGATCGACGCCTTCGAGGGACGCTCGTCGTTACGGACGTGGCTGTTCACCGTGATGATCAACATCGCCAAACGCCGCGGCCTCCGAGAGCGACGCGAGGCCGACGTCGCGATCACCGCCTACACCGGCGGGACCGTCGACCCCGCCCGATTCCGTGCCGCCGGGCAGCAGTGGTCGGGGCACTGGCGCGAGACCGAGGAACCGTCGCCGTTTCCGCAGACACCGGAGGGTTCGCTGCTCGGGTCGGAGTTGGTCGCCGTCACCAGGCGTGCGCTCGACGAACTCCCCGAACGTCAGCGCGTGGTGGTAACCCTGAGGGACATGCTCGGGTTCGACTCGGCTGAGGTGTGCGATTTGCTCGACATCAGCGTCGCCAATCAGCGTGTGCTGTTGCATCGCGGCAGGGCTGCAGTGCGGGCGCAGCTCGAGGACTACCTGGGGGACGGCCGATGAGTACCGAATCGATGGACTGCCGCGACCTCGTCGAATTGGTCACCGCCTACCTCGAGGGATCACTCGACCCGGAGACGCGTGCCCGGTTCGACGTGCATCTGCTGGAGTGCGACGGGTGCGAGCACTACCTACAGCAGTTCCGCGTCACCGTGACGACGCTGGGCAGAATCCGCGACGACGACGTCGACCCTCGGTTTCGCCGCCGCCTGATGGACGCCTTCCGAGATTGGCGTTAGCCGCGCACCTATCCTGGTCGACGTGAGCACCCTGTCGACGAGCCTGTTCTACGGCGGCCTTGGGATCCTCGTCGTCGGGCTGCTGCTGCCGGGATGGGACACCGCGACGTTGCCGAGGCGAGCCGTGAAGCGTCGAATCTACTGGGGTGCAACGCTCGTCGCCCTTCCCGTCCTGTTCGCCGCGGGCTGGCCCGACGTGCAGAGCTCGCTGGCCTTCACCGCGATGGCCTGCGTGCTGATGGGCGGCTGGGCGTACTTCCGCACCCCGAACATCAAGGTTGGTGGGCGGATCATCACCGCCGATCCGTCGCACCGCGAACCGGATCCGACGCCTCGGGGCGGCGGCCGCCCCTAGTCCCGCCGCAGTCCGCCGACCATGGACACGAACACCCCGAAGAGGACGACGGCGGCACCGGCGGCAAGCGTCAGGTTCAGCCACAGATGCTGACTGCCGATCGCGTGGTCGACCATGGCGGCGGCGACGTTCCTGACGTCGTCGGTGGTCGCGTCGAGCGCTCGGTTCACGTAGCGCCGTCCCACCTCGATCCCGGCCCAGCCGGCGGCTCCGACGATGAGCGCCGAAACACCAAGCGCGCCAAGCGCCTTGCCGCGACGCCTAGCCGAGGCCAGCGTCAGCAGCCCGAATACCCCGGCAAGGACGGCGGCGCCCACACTGGCCCATGGGCCCCACTTCGCGACGTCTCGGTACTTGCCGGGTCGCAGCGATTCGGAGATGTTCTGGGTCAGGGGGATCTCGAGAGTGGCGGGCGGTGTGATGCCGAAGTCGGCGAGCGTCTGTTGAAAGGAGCTGTCCGCCAACATCGGTGACAGGTCGACCACCCAGCGACCCGACGAGTCGGACTGCGCCACGGTGTCGGTGAACAGCCAGCGGTGTGCCACCTGGTTGGCGAGCGCGAACTGGCCGGGGAAGGCCACGCCGCTGGTGTACGCGCGCGCCGCCCCGTTCAGCAGCGTCTCGTTGATTTCACCGCTGGTGTACCCCGCGCTGGTGGACAACCTCGTCACCTCGGCGGTCAGCGCGGCCGCCATCGCCTGTTGCACGGCGGGATCCTTCGCCGCGGACGTCGCCAGCGCGGAGTAGCCGTCCTGGTCGACGAGGTTGTGCTGGGCCCACGTCGCGGGAATCGCGACCGCGAGGGTGACGGTGAACAGAATCCAGAACACCAGGGCCGCGAGCATCCGCATGCGTGCGTCCCTTCAATCCGACAGGTCAGTCGGCGAGCGCGCGCCCCACGATCAGCGGGTCAGCGCGACCGACCACCTCGTGGTCCTTGTTGTCGTAGTCGAACTTACCTAGGACGTAGCGCATTGCGTTGATGCGGGCGCGTTTCTTGTCGTTGCTCTTCACCACGGTCCACGGCGCCATCTCGGTGTCCGTCCACGCGAACATGTCTTCCTTGGCGGCGGTGTAGGCCTCCCACTTGTCCAGCGACGCCAGATCGGTTGGCGAGAGCTTCCACTGCCGAACCGGGTCGACCTGGCGGATCGTGAACCGGGTGCGCTGCTCGGCCTGGGTGACCGAGAACCACAGCTTGGTCAGGCTGATCCCGTCGTTGACCAACATCTGCTCGAACAGCGGCGCCTGCCGGATGAATTCGGCATGTTGCTTGCCCGAGCAGTACCCCATGACGCGTTCGACGCCGGCCCGGTTGTACCAGGATCGGTCGAACAACACGATTTCGCCCGAGGCGGGCAGATGCTTCACGTAGCGCTGGAAGTACCACTGCGACCGTTCGCGCTCGGTGGGCTTCTCCAGCGCGACGACGCGGGCTCCGCGGGGGTTCAGGTGTTCCATGAACCGCTTGATGGTGCCGCCCTTGCCCGCGGCGTCGCGTCCCTCGAAGACGATGACGTGCCGCAGCCCGTTGGTCTGGCTCCACTTCTGCAGCTTCAGCAGTTCGATCTGCAGCAGCCGCTTCTGCTCCTCGTACTCCTCGCGCCTCATCCGCTCGTCGTACGGGTAGTTCTCGCGCCAAGTGTCGACGACCTCGCCCGTGGGCTGAATGATCAGCTCCGGATCATCGTCGTCGTCGTCACGCACGGTGTAGCCGTTGAGGGCAGAGGCGTCCAGGGTCACCGGCGAAACCTAGCGACCCCGACCCAATGGTCGGTGACCGCAACGTGAACGGAAGGTAGCGGGCCCTATCGGGCGGGAGGTGGGAACTACTTGGCCGCTCGCCGGGGGCGGATCAGCGCGAACTTGGTCATCATCGCGTTCATCCGCTTGAGCGCCTTGGGCGAGTTGTTGTAGTAGTTGCCGCCGGCGCCGGCGCTCGTGCGGGGGGACACGATCGCCTCTTGGCGGCAGAACTTGCGCAGTCCCTCGGCACCGCCGAAGCGCACGCCGATGCCCGAGGACTTCCAGCCACCCATCGGCGCCGTGGTGCACATCAGGTTGGAGATCACGTCGTTGATGTTGACGGCACCGCAATCCAGCTCCAGCGCAACGTCATTCGCTCGCTCGACGTCACGCGAGAACACCGCAGCGCTCAGTCCGTAGGGGCTGTCGTTGGCCAGCCGGACCGCTTCGGCGACCGACTTCACCTTCATGATGGGCAGCGTCGGGCCGAAGGTCTCCTCGGTCATGCACGCCATCGAGTGGTCGACGTCGACCAGCACGGTCGGCGGGTAGAAGCTGCCGGGTCCGGTAGGCCGCGTCCCACCGGTGAGTGCCTTGGCACCCTTGGCGACGGCGTCGTCGACGTGGCGGGCGGTGACGGCAACCTGGCTGTCGTCGATCAGGGCGCCGAAGTCGAAGCCCTCCCCCGCGCCCATCTTCAGCTTCTCGACATCGCGGACGACGGCCGCGACGAACTCGTCGTAGACCTGCTCGAGCACGTAGACCCGCTCGACGGACACGCACGTCTGGCCGGCGTTGAACATCGAGCCCCACACAGCGGCGTGCGCGGCGAGGTCGACATCGGCGTCCTCCAGCACGATCATCGGGTCCTTGCCGCCGAGTTCCAGACTGACCGGGGTGAGACGACGGGCAGCGCGTTCCATCACCTTCGCGCCGGTGGCGCTGGAACCGGTGAACTGGACGTAGTCGGAGTTGTCGACGACGGCCTCGACGGCCTCGCGCGCCCCCTGGACGATCGCCATGACCTCGGGTGCACCCGAGTCGAGCCAGCCCCGTTGCAGCAGTTCAGCCGTGAGTGGGGTGCGCTCGGAGGGCTTGAGCAGCACCGCGCACCCCGCCGCGAGGGCGGCGATGCCGTCCATCAGCAGGTTGGCGACGGGATAGTTCCACGGCGCGATGATCCCGACGATCGGGCGGGGCCGGTAGTGCACGGCGATCTTCTTGATCGACAGGAACGGCAGCGAGGCCGGTCGCTTCTCCGGCGCCAGCGCCTTCTCCATCGTCTTGATGTAGTAAGACGCAATCATGAGGAGCAACGGCACCTCTTGAGCCGCGTCGGTGGCCGACTTGCCGGTCTCGGCGATCAGCAGCGACTCGATTTCCTCCCGGTGTTCGCCGAGCCACACGGCGTAGCGGGCGATGACCTTGGCGCGACCGGCGGCGCCGCGCGCCTCCCATTCGCGCTGGGCGTGACGGAGTCCGGTGGTGACCCTGGCGACGTCGGCGGGGTCGGACCAACGGACGGTGCCGGCGACGGCGCCGGTGGCCGGATTGAGAATCTTCGCGACCGCGTCGACTTCAGGCGTTGCTGTCATTCCCCCATGCTAAACCGTTGCTGTGATCTAGATCGCACCGGGGTTGACACCCGTCAAGTTTGGCCGCCGTCGCGGCCAGCACGACCAGTGAACTACCGAGGAGCACCGCCCCTATGGTGTCCGTGAAGTAGTGGTAGGTGAGCGCCTGTCCCGCGGTGCCCAGGACCGCGAACATTGCCGCCGTCAGCAGCAGCCATCGTCGCGCTCCCCAGACCAGCAGAACCATCCCCAAGACCGTCATCATCACGGTCACGTGCCCACTGGGGTAGGCGAGGGCCCCCTCCCGCTCGCGTCCAAACAGCCGCTTGAGCACTCGCACCGCCACCACCCCGGCCAGCGGCACGAGCACGACCACTGCGGCCAGCCGCCAGCGGCGCCGGTAGAGGGCGACGACGAAGGCGCTGATCAGAATCAGCTGAAGCAGCAGCGGCTCGGTGAAGAACAACAACTCCCCAATCATGGGGTGCGCCGCCCATCCGTTTCGGCTGAACCAGTCGTCGACCCGGGTGGACCCGTCGCCGACCGCCAGCCCCAAGGCGATCATCAGCGGCAGGCCGACTGCCGGCCACCACCTCGACGCCGGGTTCATCCCTCGGTGACGAGACCCCGCACGTAGGCCGCTTGACCCAGGTGCTGGGCGCAATCGTCGATGATGCTGACGATGCGCGCGCTCGCGGTCACCGGAGGCGTCCACCGCTTGTCGACGATCGTCTCGAGGTCCTCCGCGGTGCACGCGGCGACGTAGGACAGCGCCATCGAGTGCACGGCCCGGTAGTACCCGCCCAGCAGTTCCGCCGACGCGCGCACCTTGGCGACCTGTCCGGCGTCGTGTCCGTAGCCGCTGGAATCCTTGGGCAGGTCGAGGTCGAACTTGCCCACCCAGTCGTCGCGGAACCACACCTGTTCGGCGCCGGCAATCTCGCTGAGCTGCGCGTCGATCACCCGGGCGCTGTGCCACAGCAGCCAGGCGACCGTGTTGGCGTGCGGGGTGGCCCGGTAGTAGGCCACCTCGTCGGTCAACCCGTCGACGAGGTCGTCGACGTGTTCGGCGAGCCGGGTGAACGAATCACGCAGCAGCTCGCGGGTCACGGAGATGTCGGTCTCGGCCATGGCGTCGACGCTACTCGGTGACCGGCCGCCGTCAGCCGTCACCGGGGGTGGGCCCAGCACCATGAAACACGGCCTCGACGTTGTTGCCGTCGGGGTCCCGCACGAAGCTTCCGAAGTACCCGGGGTGGTACTCCGGCCACAGACGCGGGGCGTGCAGCGACTCCGCGCCCAGCCCCACCGCCGCGTCATAGAACTCGCGAACCTGGTCGACGTCGGCGGCCTGAAAGGCGAAGTGGATGGGGGCGCCCACCTCGCGGTCGCCGCCGTCTTCGATCCAGAAGTCCGGCTTGCCGGCCCGTCCGTACCCGATGGCGGGCCCGAACTCCATCTGTCGGCTGTACCCGAGGACGCCGAGCACGGTGTCGTAGAAGTGCTGCGCCTTGGCGAAGTCCGCGCACACGATTCCAAAGTGGTCGATCACGGGAGTGATCGTGGCACGGACCACCGACATCGTCCCCAACCAGAGCGCCGTCGGCTACGTTGTGCGGGCCCGGCCACCATGGCAACCGGGCCCGTCGACGCGACTAGGACGCGCTGGGCGACGCGTCACCCGCGTCACCGGAGTTCGAATTCGCCGCGCGATCAGTGGATTCGGCCGGGCCAGACGGCTCGTCCGGCGTGGCGGTGGCCACCGGGTCGGTCGTGGTGCCGGTGGTGACAGTCCCGGACTCGGGCTCGGACCCCGTGACGGTACCGCTGCCCGCGAACGTGTCGCCGGGTTCGACCTTGATGGAGTCGCGCACCACGTTGGTCAGCGGCCCGGAATCGCTGGTCTTGACCAGGCCCGTCGCCGATCCACCCGTCGTGTCCGGTTCGGTCGGCTCCGTGGGCAAAGGCGTATCCGGAGTGACGACGGGGTCGGTGACCGGGGCGGCGACTCGCAGCGTCACGGCGTTGTCGAGCGAGACGGTCGGGTCCGGTATCGAGCTCACCCGCAGATCGGCCGTCGTGTCATCGGAGACGTCGTCGACGTTCGCGGCCCCCGACGCGAACGGCGTCGGCGTGATCGGCGCAGGCAGCACCGACAGCACGTTGTCGATACCGGTATACAGCGAGTCGACGACGTTGTTGGCCAGCTCCCCGATCGGACCGGGCAGAGCTCTGAGCGGCGCCGAGAAGTTCCAGATCAAATCACCCACGAGCCCGTCCGACGACACGAGGCCGTAGACCAGGTTGCTCAGCAATCCGGGTATCTCGGCCGGGTTCTGAATCGCGGACTCGAACGTCGCTTCGAGGTCGGCCGGCAGATAACCGAGGTAGTACGCGGTGCTGTACAACGCATACACCGGCGCGGTGACGGCGAGGTTGGCGGCGACGACCGTCTTGCCAATGTCCGTCTCCCAGAACGCGTCCGTCGCGGCTACGCCGGCGGTCGGATCGGGCAGCACGCCGCCGAGGAATCCATTGATGGCGTTGGCGATCGCGTTGGCGGCGTCGATGACGACGCCCTGACCGAGGTCACTAGGGCCGAGCGGGAACGGTAGCGCGCCCGCGACCACCTCGAGAGAATCGACCTTGAACGACCACGGATAGGTCCAGTACAGGTAGTCGTCGGCCGGATTCGCATACCGGTTGACCAGCCAACTGAAGAGGCTCGGCGCCAGCGTCGGATTCTGCGCAGCGATGGCAAAGGCGGTGGCGACGTCGAACGGCAGCGACGAGCCGGCGTCCTGCGTGATCGCGTAGCCGTAGGCCGCGCCGTTCACGACGTCGCCGAGTCGATACAGCGCGTCGGTGATGACAGAGGCGTTGGCCACGTCGGACGAGACGACGGGCAGCGGTGCCTTGTCCGGCGCGATTAGGGCGCCGGTCGAGATCACCCCAGCGGCCAAGAACGCAGCGGCGAGCTTGGTTGGCAAAGGCCGAACGGATGCATTCATGTGCTTCTCCCCCGAGAAAGTTCACCTGCGGTCATCACCGCAAGTTGGCGACCCCCTGTCGCCATCAAGATCGTAAGACGGCTCCAGCGCCCGCATTGACGTTTCTGACTATTACCTGTCAACTGACTTTGAATCAGGGCGCGCACAAAGGTGGTCAACGGGCGCTGGACACGAGGTGATTGGCTCCCGTGACCGTCATCAACGCCGCCGCGGGCGACGAAACCGTCGGCGCCTCGCCGCAGGCACGTACCGCGCTGTGGGCCAGCCTGGTCGGCACCACCATCGAGTGGTACGACTTCTTCCTCTACGCGACCGCCGCCAGCCTGGTATTCAACAAGGCCTTCTTCCCGGACCAGACGACCTTCGTCGGCACGCTGCTGGCCTTCGCCACCTTTGCCGTCGGCTTCCTCGTCCGGCCGATCGGCGGGTTCGTCTTCGGTCATGTCGGCGATCGCATCGGACGCAAGAAGACGCTGGCCCTCACCATGTTCCTCATGGGCGGTGCGACAGCACTCATGGGACTGCTGCCCACCGCCGCGCAGATCGGGGTGTTGGCGCCAATCCTGTTGCTGCTCTTGCGGATCGTGCAAGGGTTCGCCCTCGGCGGCGAGTGGGCGGGTGCGGTCCTGCTGGCCGTCGAGCACGGTCCGGCACGGCGGCGTGGCCTGTTCGGCAGCATCCCGCAGGTCGGGCTCGCCCTCGGGTTGGCGTTGGGGACGGGTGTCTTCGCCCTTCTGCAGTACGTGCTGCCGGACGACGCCTTCCTGGCGTACGGGTGGCGGATCGCGTTCTTGTTCAGCATCGTGTTGGTCGTCTTCGGCATCGTGGTCCGACTGAAGGCCACCGAGACACCCGCCTTCGAGAAGGTCCGCGCCAGCGGTGACCGGGTAGCGGTCCCGGTGCGGGAGGTCTTCAAGCCACCGGCGCTACGGTCGACCGTCTTGGGAATGTTGTCGCGCTGGGGCGAGGGCGCCGCCTTCAACACCTGGGGCGTGTTCGCCATCTCGTATGCGACGAGCACCCTCAAGCTCGGCAAGATCCCCGTGCTGGTGACCGTGACCGTCGCCGCACTGCTGATGGCGGTCCTCATTCCGGTGTCGGGCCTGCTGGCCGACCGATTTGGCCCCAAGCGCGTGTACGCCGCCGGAATCGCCGCCTACGGTGTCGCGGTGTTCCCCGTCTTCGCCCTGTTCGACACCAGGGACATCTGGCTCTACGCCGTGGGAATGGTCATGGTGTTCGGTGTCATCCACGCGTCGTTCTATGGCGCACAGGGCTCGTTGTACGCATCGCTGTTCCCGGCCAGGATCCGCTACACCGGGCTGTCGACGGTCTACCAACTCTCGGGGGTGTACGCCTCCGGGTTGACGCCGCTGATCCTCACCGCGCTGATCGGCGCGGCGGGCGGCACGCCGTGGCTGGCCTGCGGTTACCTGGTGCTGACCGCGGCAATCGCCGTCGTCGCCACGCTGCTGCTCAAGCCGACACCGCTAGACCAGATCTAGCGCACCGACTTCCCGTTGCGCAGCGCAGGATGTTGCTTGGCCAGCAGCGGCAGCAGGAACCGGTTCGGGATCAGCTGGAAGAGTCGCGTGCTCAGCGTGCTCGGCAAGCCTGCGATCACGTTGCCGCGGTCGTGTTCGAGCGCGTCGACGCCAATCCTCGCCACGTCGCGCGACTCTTCCCACATGAATTTGGGAAACGCTGCGGCGAACGCATTCTCGTCTACACCCGCAACCTGGAGGAACTCGGTGCGGACCGGCCCCGGGTTGAGCGTTGCCACGGTGACACCGGTGCCGGCGAGTTCGGTGCGTAACGCCTCGGTGTAACTGATCACGAACGCCTTGGTGGCTGCGTAAACGGCCTGTCCGGGGAACGGCTGAAACCCCGCGGTGGAGCCGACGTTCAGAATGGCACCGCGTCCGCGTGGCACCATCTGCTGCACCGCACGGGTGGTCAGGTCGACGATTGCTTCGACGTTGAGGCGTACCTGCGCGGTCTCGGCGTCCGCCGTCGATTCGGCGACTGCGCCGATGGTCCCGATGCCGGCGTTGTTGACCAGCACGTCGACCGTCAGACCGCGACTCTCGACCTCACCGAACAGGGCCGCGCGGGCGTTGGGATCGGCGACGTCGGCGGCGATCACCTCGACGCGCACGGCCGTGCCCAGCTCGGTGGCCAGGTCGCGCAGCTTGTCCTCACGGCGTGCGACCAGGGTGACGCCGTGACCGCGGGCGGCGAGTTCGCGGGCGATGTCGGCGCCAATGCCGGACGAGGCGCCGGTGACGACTGCGGTGGTGGTGGGTGCGGGTGTGGGGAGGGCCATGGAGGCGGAAACTACCCGAGCCGCCTCCGTTGTTCCCGTGTGCGGGTTATCCACAGCCGGCGGTCGGGCGGCTTCCCGGTCGGCCTCAGGTGGGCTGCAATGGACTGGTGGCGAGATTCGAGCACGTGATCGCCGCGAACGGCGGAGTCGTGTCAACGGGTCAGCTGCGCGAGGCCGGGTGGTCGCGAGGGCGCATCGCGACACTTCACGCGCAGGGCTGGCGGCAGGTGCGGCGCGGTTGGTATGCCAACCGGTCCGCCGACCCGCAGGTCGTCAGGGCGGTCTCGGCCGGGGGTGTACTGGGGTGCGTCTCGACCCTGCGCCTGCACCGCGTATGGGTTCCCGACAATTCGACGCACATCCGGTATTCGGAGAGGGCGCGCCGGTCCCGTCCGGGCGTGCGGTCCTGCCATCCATACCGGCGGGACCCGCCGACCAGCCAAGCC
Source organism: Mycobacterium yunnanensis (assembly GCF_025823185.1). Classification (GTDB taxonomy): domain Bacteria; phylum Actinomycetota; class Actinomycetes; order Mycobacteriales; family Mycobacteriaceae; genus Mycobacterium; species Mycobacterium yunnanensis. The sequence goes on along the minus strand of NZ_JACKVK010000008.1, from coordinate 295,261 downwards.
GTGGATCCGGTGGACATCGCCGTCGCATCGGCGGCCAACTGCCTCGCCGCCGAGGATGTGATCGTCGTGCTCGACTCGATGCTGAACAAGCGGATGCTCGACATGGCCGACGTGCGGACCATCCTGGCCGGGTCGCGGTTCGCGCACCTCGACCTCGGCGAGCGTTGCGACGGCGCTAGCCAATCCGGCACCGAGACCATGGTGCGGTTGCGGCTGCGAGCTCGCGGCATCCAGCTGCGGACGCAGGTCGACATCGCTGGGGTCGGCCGGGTCGATCTCCTAGTAGGCGACCGACTCATCATCGAAGCCGACAGCCGTGAGCACCACCTGTCGAGCTATCAGGCCGATCGCACTCGAGACAGGGTGGCCACCGGGTTGGGATACCTGGTGATTCGGCTGACCTACGAGGACGTCGTCCATCGCTGGGACGTCGTCATCGACGACATTCTGTCGGTCGTCCGACGGCGCGCACACCGCGGTCCGATCGCAAAGTCGTCCTGAGACCCGAACCGCGGAGATATGTCCATGCCGAGGCTGTCAGGACGACATTGCGCGCCTGGACACGAAGAAGCCCCGGTGCAGAGAGCGCACCGGGGCTTCCTTTCGTACTGGGACTTAGAAGTCCATTCCGCCCATGCCACCGGTCGGGTCGCCCGCAGGTGCGGCGGCCTTCTCCGGCTTGTCGGCGACGACGGCCTCGGTGGTGAGGAACAGCGCCGCGATCGAGGCTGCGTTCTGCAGCGCCGAGCGGGTGACCTTCACCGGGTCGGCGACGCCGGCCTTGAGCAGGTCCTCGTACTCGCCGGACGCGGCGTTGAGGCCGTGACCCGCGGGCAGGTTGGTGACCTTCTCGGCAACGACACCGGGCTCGAGACCGCCGTTGAAGGCGATCTGCTTGAGCGGAGCCGACAGCGCGACGCGCACGATGTTGGCGCCGGTCGCCTCGTCACCGGTGAGCGACAGCTCGTCGAGCGACGGGGCCGACTGCAGCAGGGCCACGCCGCCACCGGCGACGATGCCCTCTTCGACGGCGGCCTTCGCGTTGCGAACGGCGTCCTCGATGCGGTGCTTGCGCTCCTTGAGCTCCACCTCGGTGGCCGCTCCGGCCTTGATCACCGCAACACCGCCGGCCAGCTTGGCCAGGCGCTCCTGCAGCTTCTCGCGGTCGTAGTCAGAGTCGCTGTTCTCGATCTCGGCGCGGATCTGGGCGACCCGTCCGGCGATCGCGTCGGCGTCACCGGCGCCACCGACGAGGGTGGTCTCGTCCTTGGTGATGACGACCTTGTCGGCCTTGCCGAGCAGCGCGACGTCGGCGGTCTCGAGGGACAGCCCGACCTCTTCGCTGATGACCTGGCCACCGGTGAGGATGGCGATGTCCTGCAGCATGGCCTTGCGGCGGTCACCGAAGCCGGGCGCCTTGACGGCGACGGACTTGAAGGTGCCACGGATCTTGTTGACCACCAGGGTGGACAGGGCTTCGCCCTCGACGTCCTCGGCGATGATCAGCAACGGCTTGCCGGACTGGATGATCTTCTCCAGCAGCGGCAGCAGGTCCTTGACGGTCGAGACCTTGGAGCTGACCAGGAGGATGTAGGGCTCCTCGAGGACGGCTTCCTGACGCTCGGCGTCGGTCACGAAGTAGCCGGAGATGTAGCCCTTGTCGAAGCGCATGCCCTCGGTGAGCTCGAGCTGCAGGCCGAAGGTGTTGGACTCCTCGACGGTGATGACACCCTCGTTGCCGACCTTGTCCATGGCCTCGGCGATCAGGTCACCGATGGACTGGTCACCGGCGGAGATACCAGCGGTGGCAGCGATCTGCTCCTTGGTCTCGATGGCCTTCGCCTGCGACAGCAGGGTCTCGGTCACCTTTTCGACGGCCTTCTCGATGCCGCGCTTGAGGCCGAGCGGGTTGGCGCCGGCCGCGACGTTGCGCAGACCCTCGCGCACGAGCGCCTGGGCCAAGACCGTTGCCGTCGTCGTTCCATCTCCAGCGACGTCGTCGGTCTTCTTGGCGACTTCCTTGACCAGCTCAGCGCCGATCTTCTCGTACGGGTCCTCCAGCTCGATCTCCTTGGCGATGGACACACCATCGTTGGTGATCGTGGGGGCGCCCCACTTCTTCTCGAGGACGACGTTGCGGCCCTTGGGGCCCAGCGTCACCTTTACCGCGTCGGCGAGGGCGTTGAGGCCCCGCTCGAGGCCGCGGCGGGCCTCTTCGTCATACGCAATTGTCTTGGCCATTGCGAAGTGTTCCTCCGGATTGGGGATGGCACGTATTTCGGTCGGGCTCAGTGCCCGCGACGGACGACTGGAGTGTGCGACCGCAGTAGCGGCCCCAGTCTCACCGTCCCGACCTAGCACTCGCCCATCGCGAGTGCCAACGTCATTTTTAGCACTCGCCCATGGCGAGTGCAAGGCTCGCTCAGGCGCGCAGACCGTCGATGACGACGTCGACGACCCGGTTGGCCACCCCGGCGCCGTACTCGGCGTTGGACTTGCACATCACCAGCAGTGCCTTGACCTCAGCCACGCCGACGTCCGCCCGAACGGTGCCCGCTCCCTGCGCGGCGACCAGCAACTCCTCGAGCACGCCGAGGAACTCCTTCTCGGCACCCGTGGTGGCGGCTTCGACGTCGAAGCCGTAACTGGCCAGCGCATCGAACAACCCGTGGTCGACGGAGCTGGACTGGGACATCCCCCGCATGAAGTCGTAGAGCGCCTCGCCGGGCCCCTTGTCGGCGATCAGGGCGCGCGCGTCCTCGACGATGCGGCGCACCCGGTCTTCGAACACGGCCTGGAAGAGGGCCTCCTTGGTCGGAAAGTGTCGGTACACCGTGCCGGCGCCGACGCCGGCGCGACGGGCGATCTCGTCGATCGGAACCCCGACGCCCTCGGCGGCGAAGGTTTCATAGGCCACTTCGAGCACCCGCGCGCGGTTGCGGGCGGCGTCGGCACGCAGCGGCCGAACTGATTCGGTCACGATGCCTCCTTCGGGTTGACAAAACGGAGTGCGCGTTCCGTATAGTTGAGACAACCGGAGCGCACGTTCCGCTTCAATCTTACGCAGGAGGCAGACATGAGTTGGACCACTACCGACATTCCGGACCAAACCGGTCGGACGGCCGTCGTCACCGGAGCCAACACCGGCCTGGGCTACGAGACCGCCGCCGCACTCGCCGCCAAGGGCGCCCACGTCGTGCTCGCGGTCCGCAACCTGGAGAAGGGCAAGGCCGCTGCCGATCTGATCGCGCGGCGCACCCCGGGGGCCGAGGTCACCCTCCAACAGCTCGACCTCACCTCCCTGGACTCCGTTCGCGAGGCCGCCGACCAACTGCACGCCGGACTCGACCGCGTGGACCTGCTCGTCAACAACGCGGGCGTCATGTTCACCCCCGAGGAGAAGACCAAGGACGGCTTCGAGCTCCAGTTCGGGACCAACCACCTCGGCCACTTCGCCTTCACCGGCCGCATGCTGGACCTGCTCCTGGCCACCCCCGAGTCGCGCGTCGTCACGGTCAGCAGCATCGGCCATCGGTTCGGCCGCATTCGCTTCGACGATCTGCAAGCCGAGCGCGGCTACAACCGCTTCACCGCCTACGGGAAGTCGAAGTTGGCCAACCTCTTGTTCACCTACGAACTGCAGGATCGGCTGGCTGGCACCACCACCTCCGCGCTGGCCGCGCACCCAGGCGGGTCGGCCTCCGAGTTGGACCGCCATCTGCCCGGTCCGTTGAAGCTGGTCTTCGCGGCGATGTCCCAGGACACCGAGGCCGGCGCCCTGCCGACGCTGCGGGCGGCGACCGATCCAGGGGTTCGCGGCGGCCAGTACCTCGGCCCCGCCGGCTTCATGGAGATGCGCGGCGCGCCCAAGGTGGTCTCGTCGAGCCGTCGCTCACACGACGCCGACGTGCGACGCCGGCTGTGGACGGTCTCCGAGGAACTCACCGGCGTGACGTTCGACCTGCCACCCGCCGCCTGACCGTCCGCCCGTCCACACCGACCCCGAAGGAACACCGATGAGCCACTGGACCACCGCCGACATCCCCGACCAATCCGGCCGCATCGCGGTCGTCACCGGAGCCAACACCGGCTTGGGCTTCGAGACCGCCACGGCACTCGCCGCCCACGGCGCGCAGGTCGTCCTGGCCGTGCGCAACGTGGAGAAGGGCAAGCAAGCCGCCGCCCGCATCGGAGGCGACGTCTCGGTCGTCGAGCTCGACCTGACGTCGCTGGCCGGTATCCGTGCCGCCGCCGAGGAACTAAGGTCCCGATTCGACCACCTCGACCTGCTGATCAACAACGCCGGGGTGATGACGACCCCCAAGTCCACCACCGCCGACGGCTTCGAGCTTCAGTTCGGCACCAACCACCTGGGCCACTTCGCCTTCGCCGGGCTGCTGGTCGACCACCTTGCCGACGTGCCGGGAGCACGCGTCGTCACCGTCAGCAGCAACGGGCACAAGCTGCTCGCCGACATCCACTTCGACGACCTGCAGTGGGAGCGCGGCTACAGCCGGCTCCGCGCCTACAGCCAGTCCAAGCTCGCCAACCTGCTCTTCACCTACGAACTGCAGCGCAGGCTGGCCGACGGGCACGCCGCCATCGCCGTCGCCGCGCACCCGGGCTCCTCCAACACCGAGTTGTCTCGCCATCTGCCCGAGGTGGTGCTGTCGGCGACCCGCGCACTGACCCCGCTGCTGGCCCAAAGCGCCGCGATGGGGGCGCTGCCGACGCTGCGCGCCGCCACCGACCCCGGCGTGCTCGGCGGCCAGTACTTCGGTCCGGGCGGCTTCGGGGAGATGCGTGGCTACCCGAAGGTGGTGCCGTCGAGCGACAAGTCCCACGACCTGGCCCTGCAGCGCCGGCTGTGGACGGTGTCCGAGGAACTGACCGGGGTGACGTTCCCCGTCTAGCTACAACTTGCGCAGCAGGGCCGCGGCGCGCACGTCCTCGTCCACGCTCAACGCGACGTGGACGTCGTCGCCCTGCCGCGTGTATCCGATGGTCACGTCTTCGCCGTACCGGATCGGTTTGCGGTACTCGACCACCGTTCGGTAGGGCGGCACGCAGACGTCGGGTTCCATCGCCATCACCTCGTGGACGGCGTGCCAGTACGCGGTGTTGGTGACGTGCTGGAAGACGTCGACGTCGGTGCGGCGCAGCGGGAACGCCACGCTGACGTCGACGGTCTCCGGATCGGCCAGCCACTTGCGCCACTTCAGCCGGTGTTCGGTGGTCGTCGACGCGAACTTCTCGATCAGGGTGTCGGAGACTCGCAGCGGGGTCATCGTCTTCGCGTTGACCGCGATCCAGAAGCCCTCGGTCTCGATGCGGCCGCCCTCGGCGCCGACGAGGTCAACGCGCATCGTGCACCACCGCGACGACAGCGCCGAACACCATCGCCGCAGCGTCACCTCCGACGGCAACTCGATGGGCTCGATCACGTCGATCACGGTGCGGTTGACGATCCAGTGCGGGTGCGCCTCGGCCTCGCCGGTGTCGACCAGGTTCTCCGCACCGGCCTCCTGGATGTAGCGGGCCACCCCGTCCAGGCGGAGCATCAGGCGGTCGTCGACGTCAGCGGTGGCCACGGGCCACGACGTTTCGTACACGTAGCCCTCGTCGGGGCGCTGGCTCAGCGGTGACTCGGCGTTGCTCACCGGTTCTGTCTACCGGACGAGCACCTGGGGGTAGAGGTCGCGGACCCGCGGGTAGCACACTGACGAGCGTGTCGCTGATCGTGCCGCCCTATCCCCCGGCCCGCTACACCCAGGACGAGCCGGAGGTCTCCGCATCGCTGCGGCGGGCCAACCAGCCCGCCGACTACGACTCCTTCGGGCTGGTTCAGTACCACTACCTCGCCGATCAGACGAAGACCGACGGGGACTACGGCCTACCGCGTCGACCTCGCCCCCAAGGCGGGCGGCCCGGGGCCGCACTTCCACCGCAGCATGTCCGAGTCGTTCTTCGTCCTCTCGGGACGAATGCGCCTGCACGACGGCACGGACTGGGTCGACGGCAACCAGGGCGACTACCTCTACGTACCGCCCGGGGGCATTCACGGGTTTCGCAACGAGGCCGACGAGCCGGCGTCGATCCTGATGCTGTTCGCCCCGGGCGCACCCCGTGAGCACTACTTCGAGGGCCTGGCCCACCTCGGCGACATGACCGACGACGAGCGCGCGGCGTGGTTCGTCGCCAACGACAACTACTTCGTCTGATCGTTTACGACAGCGACTGCCCGGCCACCGGGACGAACTGCCAGCCGGCCGCCAGCATCGCCGGGACCGCGGCGGTCACCCCGGGACCGGTGCCAGAACGGGGATGGTTCATGTGCGCCAGCACGATCGAACCCGGCGCCGCGCGAGTGATCGCGGCGCTCACCGCGGCGGCCGGCGCCGTGGCGCCGTCGTCGGCGTTGACCGAGAAGCCGACCGGGGTGAGCCCGAGGTCGTGCACGATCTGCACGGCGACGTCGTCGTAGTGCGCGGTGCCGGTGCGGAAGAAGGTCGGGGCCTTGCCGGTCAGCGCCGTCAGCCGGGCCTGCTCGCCGCCGACCTCGTCGACGACCTCGCTCGCGGACTTCGTGCCCGCGATGCCGTAGGCCGATCGGCCGGTGACCGACAGCGGAACGTGCCGCGTGCCGTGATTGCCGATGTCGAACAGCGGATTGGCGGCCAGCTGCTCGGTGCGGCCCGGGTTGGCGTCGATCCACTTCGAGCAGACGAACAGCAACGCCGGGACGCCGTTGCGCTCGAGCGTGTCGAGCAACGCGTCGTCGCAGGCGTGATCGCACGCGTCGAAGGTCAGCGCGAGTTGGCGCCCCGAGGGCGCGAACCGCGTCACGATGCCCGGCAACGACATGCCCCACTGCGTGGGTTGACGCGTGAGATCCGCGGCAGGCACCGCACTGAGGTCGACGCCGGACGCAGCGAACGCCGCAGGCATGCGGGACCCCGTGCCGAGCACGACTGCGGCGCCGGTCAGAGCCGTCAGGAAGGTCCGTCGGGTGGGCATGGGCGAACCGTAGGCGGGCAGCCTGCGGCTCCGATGCCAGGTCGATGGCAACTCCCTGGACGAGAGTCGTGCATCTACTGACCGTGACACCTTCGACGCCGCCGCCGGACACGGCCTGCAGGTATGCGAACGCGGAACCCCTTGGCCTAGACTGCTCTTCGATCAGGGAGGAGTCTTCGGGTGCAGGGTTATGCAGCGCCCAGCACCCAGGCGTTGCGGGGCTGGCAACGTCGGGCCATGGTGAAGTACCTGACGGCGGCGCCTCGGGACTTTCTGGCCGTGGCTACTCCAGGCGCCGGTAAGACGACCTTCGCGCTCCGCATCGCCGCCGAACTCCTTGGCGACGGCACCGTCGAGCGCATCACGATCGTGGTGCCCACCGAACACCTCAAGATTCAGTGGGCCAAGTCCGCGGCCGCGCTCGGCATCTCGCTGGATCCGAAGTTCAGCAACAGCTCCGCACAGAACTCCGACGAGTACCACGGCGTAGTCGTGACCTACGCCCAGGTGGCCAGCCACCCGGGTCGCCACCGCGTGCGCACCGAGAACCGCAAGACCCTCGTGGTGTTCGACGAGATCCACCACGGCGGCGACGCGAAGAGTTGGGGTGAGGCCATCCGGGAAGCGTTCGACGACGCCACCCGCCGGCTGTCACTAACCGGTACCCCGTTCCGCAGCGACGACAGCCCCATCCCGTTCATCAAGTACGAGCGCGGTCCCGACGGACTGGAGCGCTCCCAGGCCGACCACGTCTACGGCTACGCCGACGCGTTGGCCGACGGCGTGGTGCGGCCCGTCGTGTTCTTGGCCTACTCGGGTGAGTCGCGGTGGCGCGACAGCGCGGGCGAGGAACATGCCGCCCGCCTCGGCGAACCGCTCAACGCCGAGCAGACCGCCCGCGCCTGGCGCACCGTGCTGAACCCCGCGGGTGAATGGATGCCCGCGGTGATCGCGGCGGCGGACAAGCGTCTGCAGCAGAAGCGTCAACACGTTCCCGACGCGGGCGGCATGATCATCGCCTCGGACCAAACGGCGGCCAGGGCCTACGCCGGTCTGCTCACCACCATCACCGGCGAGGTTCCGACGCTGGTGTTGTCCGACGACCCCGGCTCCTCGGATCGCATCACGGCCTACTCGCAGGGCACCAGCCGGTGGCTGGTGGCCGTGCGCATGGTGTCCGAGGGCGTCGACGTGCCCCGACTCGCCGTCGGGGTCTACGCCACCAGCGCGTCGACGCCGTTGTTCTTCGCCCAGGCCATCGGCCGCTACGTGCGCTCGCGGCGGCCAGGGGAGACCGCGAGCATCTTTCTGCCGTCGGTGCCCAACCTGCTGCAGCTGGCCAGCGAAATGGAGGCCAAGCGCGACCACGTCATCGGCAAGCCGCACCGGGAATCGCAGGGCGACGAATGGGACGACGAGGCCGCCGAGGACGCCGCGAAGCAGAAGAACGAGGCCGATGCACTCGACAACGGCTTCGAAATGCTGGGCGCCGACGCTGAATTGGACCAGGTCATCTTCGACGGCTCGTCGTTCGGCACGGCGACCCCCTCGGGCAGCGAGGAGGAGGCCGACTACCTCGGCATCCCGGGACTGCTCGACGCCTCCCAGATGCGAGATCTGTTGCGGCGCAGACAGGAAGAGCAGCTCGACAAGCGCACCGCCGCCGGCGGCACCGTCCCGGTGCGGTCCACCACGCATGGTCAGTTGCGGGACCTTCGCAAGGAACTCAACGCGCTGGTGACCCTCGCTCACCACCGCACCGGCAAGCCACACGGCTGGATTCACAACGAACTGCGCCGGATCTGCGGCGGGCCGGTGCTGGCCGCGGCCAATTCCGACCAGATCACCGCGCGCATCGAGGCGGTCCGCACACTGCGGGCCTAGGGTCTTCAGGCATGGCAGCCGACAGCCCGACCATTCTTGCCACCAGCGGCGGCCTGCGCAGCGGCGTGCGGACGCGCTACGAATTCAGCCCCCTCACCGAGTTGGCGGTCGACCTGGCCGGGGTGACGGGTCGGGCGCCGCGCATCTGCTTCCTCGCCACCGCCCAGGGCGACAACCCCGCCGTGCTCCACGAGCTCTACGCCGCCGCCCAGCTGCGCGGGCTGGCCGCGAGTCATCTCTCGCTGGTGCCGATGCCGAACGTCGCCGACGTGGAAGGGCATCTGCTCGAGCAGGACGTGGTGTGGGTCTACGGCGGCAGCGTCGTCGCACTGCTGGCCCTGTGGCGTCTGCACGGCGTCGACCGGGCGATGCGCGCGGCGTGGGCGGCCGGTGTCGTGCTGACCGGAGTCTCCGCGGGCTCGATTTGCTGGCACACCGGTGGCACAACCGACTCCTTCGGCCCCGAGCTCCGTCCGGTCACCGACGGCTTGGCCCTGCTTCCGTACTCGAATGGCGTGCACTACGACTCGGAACCCCGGCGGCGCCCCCTCCTCCAGCAATTGGTCGCAGACGGCGTGCTCGACGCCGGGTATGCGACCGACGACGGGGCGGGCGTGCTGTATCGCGGCACCGAGTACGCCGGCTCCTTCGTCGAGACCGACGGCGCAGCAACGTACTTGGTGACGTCCAATGCCGCCGGCGAGGCCGAGGAGACGCGACTCGACGTCCAGCGGCTTTAGCCGAGCCGCGAAAAATGCCTTGACAGCGTCGTCGGCACGAGTCTGACTTGGTTCAAGTCAACGGCCCCGGATGGGGTCGGCGACGAATGGGCAAACGCGCAGGGGTTTGCGATGGGCACTTCGGTGACGCTGCAGGACTATTCGCGACTGGTCTCGGCGATTCACGACGCCGCCGTCACGCCGGATCACTGGAACGACGCGATGACGGCGGCGTGCGCCAGCATGGGTGGCATCAGTGCAGCGCTGGTGATCGCCGAGAACGGAACGCGCGCCCCCAAGAGCGCCAACCTCGCGCCCGACGCTCACCGCACCTACCTCGAGTACTACTGCGAATTCGACTACGTGCTCGACGCGGTCGAACACGGACCCGTCGGCATGACGCACTCGGGCGACGCTCTGATCGCGTTGAATCCTCAGTCGGAGTTCAACAACGACTGGATGCGGCCACACCACATGGACGACGGCCTGTTCGTACGGCTCACCGACGGTGCGCACCCCACGTGCTTCCTCGTCGCCTCACCAAAGCAGGATGATCCCTTCGCCACCCCCGAGCGGGTCGAACTCGTCAACGCCCTCATCCCCCACCTGCAGCAGGCGCTGCGCACCCAGGACCACCTCAGCGGGTTGACATTCGGCGCGCGGGACGTCGCCGAGGCCGTCGACAACATGCGGCACGGGATCTTCGTCGTCGGCCCCGCCTGCGCCGTCACCTACGCCAACCGAGTCGCCGAGGACATGGTGGCGGTCGGCGACGGGCTCGTCGTGCGGTGGGGACGGATCGGGCTCGGTGTGCCCTCCGCCGACGCCCGGCTGCAACGATCCGTCGCAGATGCGCTCGGAGACAACGACTCCGGCGCCCGGCACGGCAACTCCCTGCTGTGTCCCCGCACCGCGGACGTGCGTCCCTACGTCGTCCACGTCGTGCCCTTCACGTCTCTGCCGCCCGACCGACGCGAGCCCCGAGTCCTGGTGATCGTCGTCGACCCGGAGCGGCAGGCCCAACCGGATCTGGATCTGTTGATCCGGCTCTTCGGGCTGACCCGAGCAGAGGCGGAGGTGGCCATGCGGGTCCTTCGGGGCGACGGCCTTCGGCCCATCTCCGACGAGCTGACGTTGTCGCTGGCGACGGTGAAGACCCATCTTCAGCGCATCTTCGCGAAGACGAGTACGCACCGCCAAGCCGAGCTGGTCAGGTTGCTCCTCACTGTCACACCGTGAGTCTGCGGCTCGCCAGAACCGGGTCTGGCCGCCGCCGACGTGACGCCCTGGCGACACGACCCACGAAGTCAGGCCTGAGGAGTCGCGCTGGCGTCGCCAGCATTCCGGTCACCCTCAGGAACTCCTGTGCCACGAACGGGTCCGACTCGGCCGCGGCGAGCACGCGGTCGACGTAGGCGTTCACGAGACGCGCCGCCATGGGCCGCGGGCCGGGGATCTCCGGTAACGCGAGATCGGATCCGACGGCCGTCTGCCACGCCACCCGGATCTTCTTCGCCGATGCGCGGTGAAAGCGCTGCGGCAGGTCGAGTTCGCCATGGCGCAGGCAGTCACGCAGGGCCAGAGCCTCCATCGACGCAATCGTCATGCCCTGCCCGTAGATCGGGTTGAAACTGCACACCGCGTCGCCCAGCACCAGCAGCCCGTCGGGCATCCGCACCATCCGGTCGTAGCGGCGCCATCGGTTGGCCGGAAAGCGATGCATGCACACCTCACCGAGTGGCTCGGCGGCGCGGGCCGCCCCCAGAACGTGCTCGGGCGCCCAGTCGGCACCGAAGGCGACGATCCCGGCCTGGGTGGTCGGCGGCTCCACCGAGCCCAGGGTGCCCGCACCGAGGATCCACCGCTCACCCTCGGCCCGGAACATCACGAACCCGTGCGGGCGCCCGGGTTCGAATAATCGGGCGATCGTATGTTCTCTGAGCGTGCCCGTCGGAATGCGCACCAACACACTGGAATAGGTGACGTGAACGGCCAACTCCTGCTCCTCGGGTCGGCCGTAACCCAGCCGCTGAAGAACGACGGGCGTCCGAGAGCCCCGCCCGGTCGCGTCGACGGTGACATCCGCGACGAGCTCCACGGCCGAGCGGTCCTCGTGTCGGTGCACGACGACGCCGGTCACGCGGCCGCCGGAGGCGGTGAGGTCGACGATGTCGTGGCGGTCGAGCATCGAGACGTTCGGGATGCGCCGCAGCCGACGCCGGACGTGACATTCGATGAACGGGCGGCTGGCGTGGTGGGTGATCAACGACGCCGGGGCCGGGATCGAGCCGGTCCGCATGACGAGGTGTCCGCCGAAGAAGACGTGAAAGCGGGACAGATCGCCGTCGTCCCAGCAGTGCGCGCCGTCGGCCACCAATTCGTCGAGCAGACCCGGAAACAGTTCCTCGGCAATCTGTCCGCAGCGGGACATCAACACGTGGGGTTGCCGGCTCTGCGGCACGCCCCGTCGTGGCGCGACGTCGTCGGTCAGCTCGTCGCGTTCCACCACCGTCACCCGGTCGTAGAACTCACTGAGCACGCGCGCCGCGAGCAGCCCTCCCATGCTGGCACCGAGAACCACCGCGTGTTCGCCACGTCTGGTCATGGCACTTGTCCCCCCTTTCGCGGCCAAACCCCCCGGTTGGCCTGTGTCCAACCAACCAGCCACGAACGGGCGACACGTCATCCAAACGGATGATCTCGACGCGATGGAGCGAGCTCTAGAGGTCGAGCAGCTCCGGAAGGTCAGCCACCGAGTCGATGACGTAGTTGGGCTGCATCGCGAATTCGTCTGCCGCCCAACGATCCAACGTGTCCTGGCGGAACTTGCCGGTACGCACCAGCACACCGGCCATGCCGACGACCTGTCCGGCGAGCACGTCGTTGTTCAGGTCGTCGCCGACGACGTACATCTCCTCCGGTTCGACACCGAGGCGACCTGCCGCGGCGAGGAAGCCCTCCGGGGCGGGCTTTCCGACGGCCGTGGCCTTGCGGCCCGAGGTCTGCTCCATGCCGATGAGGTACATCCCGGTGTCCACGCGCAGCCCCTCGGCGGTGTTCCAGGCCGTGCTGCGGTGCATCGCCACCACGGGCACGCCCTTGGCCATCCAGTCGTAGACCCGGCTCAGCGTGACGTGGTCGTACTCCGAGCCCGCCCCGCCAAGCAGGACGACGTCGGGAGCGTCGGCGTCGGAGCCAGTCACCTCGTGGGGGTAGACGACGTCGATGCCGTCCATGTCCTCGGCGATCTGACCACTGTTGACCAGGTAGCACCTGGCCTCCGGGTAGCGGTCGCGGACGTAGTTGGCGGTCAACACGGCCGCAGTGATGACTTCGTCGGCGCTGACCTCCATCCCGGCGTCGGTCAGCAGTGTGGCGATCTGCGCACGCGTCTTGGTGGTGGTGTTGGTGAGGTACGCCCGGGCGATCTGATGGTCGGCGAGCACGCGCAGGGTGTCCGCCGCACCGGCGATGGGCTGCCACGAGGTCACCAGCACGCCGTCGATGTCGAAGAGCACTCCACCGATAGCCATGGTGCCGAGGTTAAACGGCAAACGTGTCAGCGCAACTCGGACCCCGCCGAGCCGAGGCCCAGTCGTTCTCGATGAGCCACGGTGACGCCGACGCCGCCACCGACCACGCGACCTCGGCGGGGACGTCGAGGACCCGGTATCCCTTCACTCCTGCTGCGGTCGCCGCCACCAGCGTCGCCACGCCCGCACGTCGCTGAAAGAGCGTTTGGCGCACCGTCCAACCGATGACACCCGCCGCGGCGATGCAGTCTCGTCGGCGTTCCATACTGCCGGCCTGAGCCACCAACCAGCCGTCACCGGCCCGGTGCCCCAGCGACCGTGCCCGGTCTGCGGCGAGTACCCCGGCCAGCACCGTCGCCAGCGCCCACGTCACCCACGCCACCGGTGGCACCTCGACGACCACCGTCGCCCCCGCCATGGCGACACCGAGCGCGACGGGGATCGACAGCGCCCGCGTCCACCGCCTGCGGGTCGCAGCACGGCCGTGCCGGCGCAACTCGCCCCGCACGACGTCGGGTCGCCCGGTCACCTCGCTCAGCACGTCGCGCACCGTCGCGGCCGGACACGGCGGCAGCAGCAGCGACGCCTCGCCCGCGCCGTCGACGCCGGTCATCACCGCGTCGAGGCGGGAACCACCGAACATCCGCACCAGCGCGGGTTCGCGAATCGTGCCGCCGCGCAGCCGTCGCATGTCGAAGGTGCTCTCGCGCGCTCGCAGCAGGCCGTGCTCGAGGTGCAGGACGCCGGCGCCTCCGTGATCGTCGCGCCGCGACAACACCAGGTTGCCGAACGTCACCAGGGAGCGCACGACGGACAAGACCACCGAGAGCAGCAGCAACCCGCCGACGCCGATCGCCACGGTGACCACCACCCCGAAGCGCTCGGCGGCGTCGACCCCCTGGCGGGCGAGCGCCGAATCTCGAAGCGCCATGGCCACTCCCGTTTGATACACCACGCCGACGGCGGCGGCGATCATGGCCAACCCGGTGAAGCTCAACGGGCTGTACCGCAGCCACGACGGTTGCCACCTGGCGATCACTCGGCTCGGCGGCGGCCCCACCTCCGATTTCGGTGCCAGCGAGTCGGCCAGCAGGATCGCGCGCAACGCAGGCACGTCGGCCGCTTGCACCGCGTCGAGGGCGAACTCCGCGTCTCCCTTGACCTCTCGGCCGGTACTGACCTTCACCACCGTCAACCCGAGCAGGCGGTGTAGCAGCCGGGCGTCGGTCGACACCGACCGAATCCTGTTGCGCGGCAATGACGTCACGGTACGTCGAAGCACTCCCTCGCGACGCTGGATCTGTTCGCCGTCGATGCGGTAGGTGGTGGTGAACCACCGCGCCACGCCGAAGACGACGAGCAGACCCAGCACCACTGCCGACCACGTCTGGTTGCCGGTCGCCGAGCCGAGTACCACCGAGCCGATCAGCAGCGGCAGTTGCCGTAGCAGTTCGTGCGCGGGATGCACCAGCAGCATGCGGGGGCTGAGCCTGCGCCACTCGCTCACGTGGCGTCCCGGTCGCCGATCGCGGCGACGTCGGTCAACCGGGCCACGATCCGGTCGGCGACCTCGACGTCCAGCGCGACGATGCGCACCGCCCCGGCCGAGGACGCGGTCGTCACCGTGACGTTGGCCAGTCCGAAGATTCGGTCCAACGGGCCACGGTGGACGTCGACGGTCTGCACCCGGGAGATCGGCGCGATGCGGCGTTCCTGCACCAGCCAGCCCGTCCTGGTGAACACCGCGGGCGTCGCGACCTCGAGAGCGACGTCCCAGCGGTGCACCCGGTACCGCCACAGGGGGGCCACCACCACGAACGTCACCACGCCGAGCACCGTGAGCGCCGCCGGCACAGCGTGCAGCCAGCCGGGGCTCTGCCGGTCGACGACGAACCACGCCACCTGAATCCCCGCGAGCACCGTCCACGGGACCGCCCCCGCGAGCGCCCACACCATCGGCGCCTTGCGGCTCGGCGGGTTGGCGGGGTCGACGAGGGTCACCATCACGCTGAGTATGGTCGTGCCCATGAGCTCGCACGCCAAGTGGACGGCCGCCGACGTACCCGACCAGAGCGGCCGTGTCGCCGTCGTGACCGGCTCCAACACGGGTTTGGGATACGAGACGGCGTTGGTACTCGCGACCCGCGGGGCGCACGTCGTCATGGCGGTGCGCGACGTCGACAAGGGTAGGGCGGCAGCGGCCCGGTTGCAGGGGCAGGCGCCACGCGCCGACGTCACCGTGCAGCGACTCGACGTCGGCTCGCTGGACTCGGTGCGCGCGGCGGTCGACGAGCTCAAGAGCGCCTACCCCCGCATCGACCTCCTCGTGAACAACGCCGGGGTGATGTATCCGCCGAAGCAGACGACCCCCGACGGGTTCGAGCTTCAGTTCGGCACCAACCACCTCGGCCCCTTCGCGCTGACGGGCCTCCTGCTGGAGAACCTGCTGCCCGTCGAGGGATCTCGCGTGGTGGCGGTCGCCAGCATCGCGCACACCATCCAGGCCGCCATCCACTTCGACGATCTGCAGTGGGAGCGCAAGTACAACCGCGTCGCCGCCTACGGTCAGTCGAAGCTGGCCAACCTGATGTTCACCTACCAACTGAACCGCAGGCTGGCCGCACGCAACGAGTCGACGATCGCCGTGGCCGCACATCCCGGCATCTCCAACACCGAACTCATGCGGCACATCCCCGGTTCCAGCCTGCCCGGTTTCAGCGCACTGGCGGGGCTGGTCACCAACAGCCCCGAGATGGGCGCGCTGGCCACGTTGCGGGCCGCGACGGACCCAGCCGTGCGCGGTGCGGAGTACTACGGCCCCGACGGCATTCGCGAGCTGCGTGGGCACCCGAAGCGGGTCGAGTCCAGCAAGCAGTCCCACGATCAGGACGTTCAAGGTCGGCTGTGGACGGTGTCCGAGGAGCTGACCGGCGTCAGCTATCCGGTATGAGGTCCGTCGCCGAGCACCAGCGGGTCGTCGCCGGGCTGATCACCGCTCGCGACCCGGTCGACGTCGCCGTCGGTGACGCGCTGGGCCTCGTCCTGGCCGCCGACGTCGTGGCGCCGCTTGCACTTCCCGGCTTCGACAACTCGGCGATGGACGGCTATGCCGTGATCGCCGAGGACGTCGCCGACGCCACCGAGGACCAGCCGGTCGAACTGCCTGTGGCAGAGGACATTCCGGCCGGCCGCACCGATGCGCTGGTCCTGGCGCCCGGCACCGCGCACCGCATCATGACCGGCGCACCGTTGCCCACCGGCGCCACCGCGGTCGTGCCCGTCGAGGCCACCAACGGCTCGACGGAGACCGTGTCGATCCGCACGAGCGTGACGCCAGGGCAGCACGTCCGCCGCGCCGGTGAGGACGTCACCGCGGGCACGACGGTGCTGCGCGCCGGCCAGGTGCTCACCCCCGCCGCGCTTGGCCTGATCGCCGCCCTTGGCCTCGGCTCGGTCGAAGTCATTCCGCGACAACGTGTTCTGGTGATGTCGACGGGGTCGGAGCTGGTGGCGTCGGGCACGCCGCTTCAACCCGGTCAGATCTACGAGTCCAACGCCGTCATGCTCGCCGCCGCGGTGCGCGACGCGGGGGCCGACGTGGTGACCTCGTCGATGACCGAGGACGACGTCGACCTCTTTCGGGCCGAGCTGCAGGAGCACGCGCGCGACGCCGATCTGGTGATCACCACCGGCGGCGTCAGCGCGGGTGCCTACGAGGTGGTGAAGGACTCCCTGCGCGCCGAGGTCGACTTCGTCAAGGTCGCCATGCAGCCGGGTATGCCGCAGGGCTCGGGTGTCGTGTGGGGGACGCCGATCGTCACGCTGCCTGGCAACCCGGTCAGCGCGTTGGTCTCGTTCGAGGTGTTCATCCGCGAGCCGTTGCGCGCCGCGATGGGCTTGCCGCGTCCCGGCCGTCCCCACCTGTCGGCCAACCTGGCTGAACCGTTGACCTCGCCCCGCGGGCGGCGGCAATTCCGCCGCGGCGTTCTCGGCGGACTCGAGGACCGCTCGGGCGCCACGACGGTCACCAGCTACGGACCGCCCGCGTCGCATCACCTGCGCTGGCTGGCGTCGGCGGACTGCCTGCTGGAGATCGACGAGGACGTCACCGAACTCCCGGCCGGATCGCCGGTGCAGGTATGGGACCTGAGCTGAGCACGTAGGATCTGAGTCCTGATGGCCAGACCCGCGCGACCCGCCGATGCCGCCAACGAGTCCGAGATCGCCCGCTTCGTTGAGCTGGTCCGTTCCACCGTCCCCCCTATTCACGCCGCCGGCCTGCCGTTCATCGCAGGTGGGCTTGGCGTGGCCGCCGCCGGTCGCAAGCACCGATGGTTGCGCACCGCGGGCCTGACCGCGGCAAGCGCCTGCGCGCTGTTCTTCCGGCACCCGCCGCGCGTGCCGCCGACCCGTCCGGGTGTCGTGGTGGCTCCCGCCGACGGTCTCGTCACGCTCATCGAGGGCGTCCGGCCGCCGGCCGAACTCGGCATGCCCGACGTGCCGATGACCCGAATCAGCATCTTCCTGTCGATCTTCGACGCCCACGTGCAGCGGGCACCCGTCGCGGGCGAGGTCGTCACGGTCAAGTACCGGCCCGGCCAGTTCCAGTCGGCGGACAAGGACTCCGCCAGCGAGCTCAACGAGTGCAACGCGGTCTGGTTCCGCACCGTCGAGGGCGTCGACGTGGCGGCCGTGCAGATCGCCGGCCTGATCGCGCGCCGCATCGTCTGCTCCGTCCACCCCAGGGACAAGGTCGCCCTCGGTGAGACCTACGGGTTGATCCGCTTCGGGTCGCGATTGGACACCTACGTCCCCGAGGGCTCCCGGGTGGCCGTCGAACTGGGCCAGCGAGCCATCGGCGGCGAAACGGTCCTCGCGGAGCCGGTGTGAGCCGTCCCAGGGGCCGGTCTGCCCGCGGTCTCCGGATCCTGCCAAGCGCGACGACCGTCCTGGCGATCTGCGCGGGTCTGACGTCCATCAAGTTCGCCCTCGACGCGAAGCCGTGGATCTCGCTGGCGTTGATCGGCGCCGCCGCGGTGCTCGACGGCATCGACGGCGGCATCGCCCGCGCGCTCAACGCGCAGTCCCGGATGGGCGCCGAGATCGATTCCCTGGCCGACGCCGTGAACTTCGGCGTCGCGCCCGCACTCGTGATCTACCTGACGCTGCTGCCCAACTCCCAGCTCGGCTGGATCTTCATCCTGCTGTACGCCGTCTGCGTGGTGCTGCGTCTGGCCCGGTTCAACGCGCTACTCGACGACGACACCCAGCCCGCCTACACCCGGCAGTTCTTCACCGGCATGCCCGCGCCGTGCGGCGCGGTCGGGGCGATCGGCCCCCTGGTGGCGTACATGCAGTTCGGGCACGGCTGGTGGACGTCACCCTGGTTCGTCTGCGCGTGGCTGGCCGCCAACGCGGCCCTGCTGGTCAGCCGGGTGCCGACGCTGGCGTTGAAGGCCATCTCCGTGCCCGAGAACGCCGCGCCGATCTTGCTGATCCTAGTGGCCGCCGCCGCCGCCGGACTGCTGCTGTTCCCGTACGTGCTGGTGTTGCTGATCATCGGCGGATACCTGGTGATCATGCCGTTCACGATCCGCAGCCAGCGCTGGGTGGCCGCCCGTCCGGAGGCGTGGGACACCAAACCCGAACAGCGCAGGGCAGTTCGCCGCGCGGCACGGCGGGCCGCGCCGCACCGCCGTTCGGTGGCACGGCTTGGGCTGCGCAAGCCCGGCTCGCGAGGCTGACGGTGAGCGATCTCGTGTCCGACGCGTTCGACGAACCGCCACGGGGTCGCCTCCCGCTCACCGCGCGGTTGAACACCTCGGCCAGCGACTCGCGCCGCGGCGTCGTCCGCCTGCATCCCGAAGCGCTGGCGGCGCTGGGCATCCGGGAGTGGGACGCGGTGTCGTTGACCGGGGCGCGCACCACTTCGGCCGTCGTCGGCGTTGCCGGTCCCGACACCCCGGCCGGCACCGCGCTGCTCGACGACGTGACGCTGTCCAACGCCGGACTGCGCGAGAACACCACCGTCCTGGTCGCGCCGGTCACGGTGTACGGCGCGCGATCGGTGACCGTGAGCGGCTCCAAGCTGGCCACCCAGTCCATCTCGTCGGCCACGCTTCGACTGGCGTTGTTGGGCAAGGTGATGACGGTCGGTGACACCGTCTCGCTGCTACCGCGTGACCTGGGCCCCGGCACCTCGACGTCGCAGGCGTCCTCGGCCCTGACCGCGTCCGTCGGCATCACCTGGACCTCGGAGCTGCTGACGGTGACCGGTGTCGACCCCGCCGGACCGGTGAGCGTGCAACCCAACTCTGTGGTGGCCTGGGGCGACGGCACGACGCAGGGCGTGGACTCCCCCGCCGCGGCCCACACCGTCTCCGAGCCGCACCGCACACCGACGGTGCAGGCGGCAGTCCCTGCGGTGTCGGTCGACGATCTGCGCGGCGCCCACACTCAGGCCGGCCGCCTCGCCGAGTGGCTCAAACTCTCGCTCGACCAGCCGGAGCTGCTCGAAACCCTTGGTGCGAAACCGCATCTGGGTGTCCTGGTCTCCGGCCCGGCCGGGGTGGGCAAGAGCACGCTGGTGCGCGCAGTCTGCGCCGAGCGGCGACTCGTCGAACTCGACGGTCCCGAGGTCGGCGCGTTGCGCGCCGAGGACCGCTCGTCTCGAGTCGCCTCGGCGGTCGCCACGGTTCGCGACGGCGGCGGCGTACTGCTCATCACCGACGTCGACGCGCTGCTGCCCGCCGCGCCCGAACCCGTGGCCACCCTCATCCTGTCGGAGTTGCGTACGGCGGTGGCCACGCCGGGTGTGGCGTTCGTCGCGACGTCCGCGGTGCCCGACGCCGTCGACGCCCGACTACGGGCACCGGAGCTGTGCGACCGCGAGCTGGGGCTCAGCCTGCCCGACGGCGCCACCCGCAAGGCGCTGCTCGAGGTGCTCCTGCGCGGCGTTCCTGCCGACGACCTCGCCCTCGACGACATCGCCGACCGCACACCGGGTTTCGTCGTCGCCGACCTCGCCGCGGTAGTTCGCGAGGCCGCGCTGCGGGCCGCCGCGCGCGCCAGCTCGGACGGTCGGCCACCGGCGTTGACCCAAGACGACCTGACCGGCGCACTGTCGGTGATCCGCCCTCTGTCGCGGTCGGCCACCGAGGAGGTCGCGGTCGGCTCGGTCAC
This sequence comes from Mycobacterium yunnanensis, assembly GCF_025823185.1. Lineage (GTDB taxonomy): Bacteria > Actinomycetota > Actinomycetes > Mycobacteriales > Mycobacteriaceae > Mycobacterium > Mycobacterium yunnanensis. The sequence continues at coordinate 274,926 of NZ_JACKVK010000008.1, read as the reverse complement.
CCTCGAGGACGTCGGCGACATGGTGGAGACCAAGCAGGCGCTCACCGAGGCGGTGCTCTGGCCGCTGCAACACCCCGACACCTTCGAACGCCTCGGCGTCGAACCTCCGCGCGGTGTCCTGCTCTACGGGCCGCCTGGCTGTGGCAAGACGTTCGTCGTGCGGGCGCTCGCCAGCAGCGGCCGACTGTCGGTGCACGCGGTGAAGGGCGCCGAGTTGATGGACAAGTGGGTCGGCTCGTCGGAGAAGGCCGTGCGCGAGTTATTCCGTCGCGCACGCGATTCCGCGCCGTCGCTGGTGTTCCTCGACGAGATCGACGCGCTGGCGCCACGCCGCGGTCAGAGTTTCGACTCCGGTGTCACCGACCGCGTGGTGGCCGCCCTTCTCACCGAACTCGACGGCATCGACCCGCTGCGCGACGTCGTCGTCCTCGGGGCCACCAACCGACCCGACCTGATCGACCCAGCCCTGCTTCGACCGGGCCGGCTGGAGAAGTCGGTCTTCGTCGAACCGCCCAACGCCGACGCGCGCCGCGACATCCTGCGGACCGCCGGCAAGAACATCCCGCTCAGCCCCGACGTGAACCTCGACGAACTCGCCGACACCCTCGACGGTTACAGCGCCGCCGATTGCGTTGCGCTGCTGCGGGAATCGGCGCTCACGGCGATGCGGCGCTCGATCGACGCCGCCGACGTCACCGCCGCCGACGTCGAGAAGGCGCGGAGCACCGTTCGCCCGTCACTGGACCCGGCACAGGTCGACGCTCTCCGTGCCTTCGCCGCGAACCGCTGAGCTCAGCGGCCCTCGGCGAGCGCGGCCAGCCGTCGCACCGACGACATCAGTGCGTCCCGATCGGTCGCGCGGGCACGCACCATGCGCTTCTCATCGGTCAGCTCCGACCAGTCGTAGGTGTGGGTGACTCGGGTGTGAGAGTCGTCCAGCGGCGCCAGTTCCCAGCGCCACAGGTGCCCGGGCGGGGGCAGACCGGGCTCGGAGGGACGCCACGCGATGAGCCTGCCCTCCTCGAATTGCACCACGTGGTTGTCCCGCATCGCGCCCTGACTGATCAGCATCGAGAAGACGTCGCCGACGGCGTGCACGCGCTGACCCTCGGCCGCCTCGGCGAGGTTGTCGTTGCCGTCCCACGTCGGCTGACGGGCCGGGTCGGCGATTAGGTCGAAGATGCGGTCGGCTGGCGCGGCGACGTCGAGAGTCGCGCTGGCCACCTTGTCGTCGTGTCCCATGGCCTCATTCAACCGGGTCGTTTCGCCCGCTGGTAAGTGGTCGGCCCCGTGCCCCGTAAACTCGGTGCAGACATAGCCTTAGACGGCTGACACCCCACTTGGCTGACGCGCGGCCAGCGCTCGACCAGAACCGGAGTGCCATGCTCGCCATTCTCTACGCCCACGCGGTGGCCGCCCTGGTGGCGCCCGTTCTCGTGCAGCGTTGGGGACGACGTGCCTTCTATGGGCTGGCCCTGGTTCCGCTCGGGTCGCTGCCGTGGGTCGCGATGAACTGGCCCGGACAGGGCGAGCAGACCGTCCACCTGCAGTGGGTCCCCGAGCTGTCGATGGACATCACGTTCCGCTTCGACGCACTGGCCGCGATCATGAGCGTGCTCGTCCTGGCCGTTGGCGCGCTGGTCCTGTTCTATTGCGCCGAGTACTTCCACCACCACGACGGCCACACCGAACGCCGGCTGCCGAGCTTCGCCGCCGAGTTGGTCGCCTTCGCCGGCGCGATGTTCGGGCTCGTCATCAGCGACAACATGCTGATGCTGTACCTGTTCTGGGAGCTGACGACCGTCTTGTCGTTCCTGCTGGTCGGCCACTACGCCGAGCGCGCCACCAGCCGACGAGCCGCCACCCAGGCCTTGCTGGTGACCACCGCAGGCGGCCTGGCGATGCTGGTCGGCATCATCATCCTCGGCGAGCTGGCCGGCACCTACCGGCTCTCGGAGCTGGTCGAAGCGCCACCGACGGGCCTCGCCGCGAGCGTCGCGATCGTCCTGGTCCTGGTCGGCGCGGTGTCCAAGTCCGCCCTGGTGCCCTTCCACTTCTGGCTGCCCGGCGCGATGGCCGCACCCACCCCGGTCAGCGCGTATCTGCACGCCGCGGCGATGGTCAAGGCCGGCGTGTACCTCGTCGCCCGCTTGACGCCCGGCTTCGCCGACTCGCCCGCCTGGCGGCCGATGATCGTCACCCTCGGATTGGCGACGATGCTGCTCGCGGGGTGGCGGGCCGTCCGGGAGTACGACCTCAAGCTGATTCTCGCGTTCGGCACCGTCAGCCAGCTGGGCCTCATCACCCTCATGGTGGGCGTCGGGGGACGTGACGTGATGCTCGCCGGCCTGGCCATGCTCTGCGCCCACGCCATGTTCAAGGCGGCGCTGTTCATGGTCGTCGGCATCGTCGACCACGCCACCGGCACCCGCGACATCCGCCGTCTGGCCTGGCTCGGTGACCGTCACCGGCCCCTGCTCGTCATCGCCATCGGCGCGACCGCGAGCATGGCCGCCCTGCCCCCGTTCCTGGGCTTCGTCGCCAAGGAAGCCGACCTGGCCACCCTGGCCGACAGCGCCGCCCTAGGCGCCACCGCGCCGTGGGTGCTCGGCGGCGTGGTCTTCGGATCGGTGTTCACCACCATCTACAGCCTGCGGTTCATCTACGGCGCATTCGCCCGCAAGGGCAAGCCCGAGCCGAGTCAACGCGTAGCCGAAATGCACCGTCCCCCAGCCACATTCCTCGTCTCGCCGGCCATCCTGGCGGTGGCCGGCCTGACGTTCGGCGTCTGGCCGACGGGCCTGGACCACGTGCTGGCCGATTACGCCGACGACCTGGCCCCCGAGGCCGGCTACCACCTTGCGCTGTGGCACGGCGTCAACGTGCCTCTGCTGTTGTCGATCCTGGTGCTGGCCGCGGGCGTCGTGGCGTTCTTCGCCCGCAACCGTCTGCGCCGGGCCCGGCTGGGCTACCTGCCGCTGGGGAACGCCGACCGCATCTACGACGCGGTGATCCGTGAGACCGACGTCTTCGCGGTCCGGCTCACCGCGCTGACGCAGCGTGGGTCGATCCCCGCCACGCAGGCCGTCATCCTCTCCACGCTGGTGCTGCTGCCGACGGCCATGCTGCTGCTTGGAGCGCGCGACCGCCCGGAGCTCGCGCTGTGGGACTCCCCGCTACAGGTCGTCGTCGGCCTCGTCATCCTGGCCGCGGCCATCAGTGCGACGATCCTGCGAAACCGGCTCGCCGCCGTGCTGGTGGTCGGCGTGACGGGATACGGCTGCGGCGCAATCTTCGTCTTCCACGGTGCGCCCGACCTCGCGCTGACCCAGTTCCTCGTCGAGACGTTGACGCTGGTCATCTTCGTCCTCGTTCTGCGGACGCTGCCCGCGGAGGCCGATCAGGGCAACATCAGCCGCCACCGGCTGCCGCGACTGGCCCTGTCGCTGGCCGTCGGCGCGACCGTGACCACGCTCGCGGCGTTCGCGATGGCGGCCCGCACCACCCGGCCGATCGCCGACCTGCTGCCCGACGCCGCCTACTACCGCGGTCAGGGCGCCAACACCGTCAACGTGCTGTTGGTCGACATCCGCGCGTGGGACACCATGGGCGAGATCTCGGTGCTGTTGGTGGCTGCGACGGGTGTGGCGTCAATGGTGTTCCGCAACAGACGTTTCGGTAGCGCACCCCGCGTTCCGAGAGACCTCCGCGACGCCGGGCAGCCCGACATCGGCCGCATCCCCGCACTGCCCACCAGCCCCGCCGTCGGCGACATCACCTGGCTGCGCGGCAGCGAACTGCGCGACCCCCGCTACCGGTCGCTGGTGCTCGAGGTGGCCACGCGAATCATCTTCCCGCTCATCATGGTGCTGTCGTTCTACTTCTTCTTCGCCGGGCACAACACCCCGGGCGGCGGTTTCGCCGGCGGGTTGACCGCCGGTCTCGCGCTGGTTCTTCGCTACCTGGCAGGCGGCCGCTTCGAACTGGGCGAGGCACTTCCGGTCGACGCGGGCAAGGTGCTCGGCGTCGGGCTCGCACTGTCGGCGGGGACGGCGGTCACGTCGTTGTTCCTCGGCGCCCCGGTGTTGTCCTCGGCCGTCTTCGAATTCGACGTGCCCGTGCTCGGACACATCAAGCTCGTCACCGCCCTGTTCTTCGACGCCGGCGTCTACCTGATCGTCGTCGGCCTGGTGCTGGACGTGCTGCGCAGCCTCGGCGCCCGCGTCGACGTGGAGATGGCTCAACACAACGAGGTGGCCCGCCGATGAACTCCACCGTCGTCGACGTCGTGCCGTTGATCCTCATCGGAGGCCTCACCACCGCAGGGGTGTACCTGCTGCTGGAACGCAACCTCACGCGAATGTTGTTGGGGCTGCTCCTGGTCGGCAACGCCGTCAACATCCTGATCCTCACCGTCGGCGGGCCCGCGGGCAACCCTCCGATCCGCGGGCGGACAAGTGACGGCAAGACCGCCACCGCAGATCCGTTGGCGCAAGGCATGATCCTGACCGCCATCGTCATCTCGATGGGCATCGCCGCGTTCGTCCTGGCCCTGACCTACCGGTCCTACCGGTTGTCGCGCGCGGAGGACGTGGTCAACGACCCCGAGGACACCAGGGTCTCGGAGCTGTCGGACCTGTCGGCCGGAGCCATCGACGAGGACCTCGTGACCCACGATCCGGCGCGCGACACCGACGCACCCGACGAACTGGACGCACTCCCCGGGCACGAGGGGTCGCGATGACCCCGACCCTGTCCGCGGTGCTCACGCCGCTGCCCGTACTCATTCCCACCCTCGCCGCGGCCGTCACCCTGTTCGCGGGCCGCCGCCCGCGGCTGCAGCGCACGATCGCGGTGGCGGCGTTGGCGGCCGTGGTCGCGGTCTGCGCGTCGCTGGTCTACCTGGCCGACCGGGACGGCACCATCGCCGTGCACGTGGGCGGGTGGGGTCAGTCAGTTCCCGGGATGGGTCCACTGGGCATCACGTTGGTCGTCGACCGGCTCTCGTCGCTGATGCTGCTGGTGTCGTCGATCGTGCTGCTGGCGGTCGTGTTCTACGCCATCGGCCAGGGCATCCGCGACGGCGACGAACGCCAACCGGTGTCGATCTTCCTGCCGACCTACCTGGTGCTGTCCGCGGGCGTGTGCACGGCGTTCCTGGCCGGTGACCTGTTCAACCTGTTCGTCGGGTTCGAGGTGCTGTTGTCGGCGAGCTTCGTGCTGCTGACCATCGGTGCCAGTACCGACCGCGTCAGGGCCGGCATCGCCTACGTGATGGTGTCGATGGTGTCCTCGCTGATCTTCCTGATCGGTCTGGCCATGATCTACGCGGCCGCGGGCACTCTCAACATGGCCGAGCTCTCGGTGCGCCTTGAGGACATCCCGTCGGGCACTCGCGGCGCGATGTTCGCCGTGCTGATGGTGGCCTTCGGCATCAAGGCCGCAGTGTTCCCGCTGTCGACGTGGCTGCCCGACTCCTACCCGACCGCGCCCGCCCCGGTCACCGCCGTGTTCGCCGGGTTGCTGACCAAGGTCGGCGTCTACGCAATCATCCGGGCGCACTCACTTCTGTTCCCCGGCGGAGCGCTCGACGACGTGCTGATGGTCGCCGCGCTCATCACGATGCTGGTCGGCATCTTCGGGGCGATCGCGCAGAGCGACATCAAGCGTCTGCTGTCCTTCACCCTGGTCAGTCACATCGGATACATGGTGTTCGGCATCGCGCTGGGCAGTCAGCTCGGTATGTCGGGGGCGATCTACTACGTCGCGCATCACATCGTCGTCCAGACCACGCTGTTCCTCGTCGTCGGCCTCATCGAACGTCAGGCCGGTGCGTCGACGCTGCAGCGCCTCGGGGGGCTGGCCGCCGCGAGCCCGCTGCTGGCCCTGGTGTTCTTCATCCCGGCACTCAATCTCGGGGGCATCCCGCCGTTCTCCGGCTTCATCGGGAAGGTCGCACTGCTGGAGGCCGGCACCCAGGACGCCTCGGTGCTCGCCTGGACCCTGGTCGGCGGCAGTGTCGTAACCAGCCTGCTGACCCTCTACGTGATGGCAAGGGTCTGGACGAAGGCGTTCTGGCGCGCCCGTGCGGACGCCCCGGAGGGCAACCTCGCCGACGTCTCCCCGTCCTCCCTGATCGACGATTCCGAGGAGGACATCGACCACGCCGACCGCGACGACGTCGGTCGCATGCCCGTCGGCATGGTGGCGCCGACGGCGGCGCTCATCGCCGTCGGGTTGGCGCTGACGGTGTTCGCCGGTCCGATCTTCGCGTTCAGCGAGCGGGCCGCCGCCGAGGTCGTCGACCGCGGTCAGTACGTGTCGGCGGTGTTGAGGCCATGACGATGAGCGCTCGCGCGAAGAACCGATCGGCATTTCTGAGAACCGTACTGCTGCGAGTCTGGGTGGTGTGCTGGCTGACGCTGGTGTGGAACCTGTTGTGGGGCAACGTCTCCGCAGCCAACGTGGTAGGCGGCGTCGCCGTGGCCCTCGTGATCACACTGCTGTTGCCGCTGCCGCGAGTGCCCGTCGAGGGAAAGCTGCATCCGCTGTCGCTGGTACGCCTGGTGGCACTCATCGCCTACTACCTGGTGCTGTCGTCGATTCAGGTGGCGTGGCTGGCGGTCAAGCCAGGGCCGCCACCGCTCAGCGCCGTGCTGCGGGCGCACGTGGCGATCAAGTCCGATTTGGTGCTGGCGTTGACCGTCAGTGCGCTCAACCTGATTCCCGGTGGCATCGTGCTGGAGATCGACCAGACCCGGCGGATGATCTACGTGCACGTCATAGACGCCGGCACCGACAAGGCCGTCGCGCGCTTCTACCGGCAGGTCGCCGACATCGAGCGGCTGATGATCGCGGCGTTCGAGAAGGAGGCCGACTGGAGGGCGAGTGCGGAGAGGGAGGCTGGCGCATGAAGGTCCAGCGAGAAGCGAAGCGGGATCGCGCATGAACGTCCAGCGAGAAGCCAAGCGGGATCGCGCATGAACACCGTGTGGACCATCTCGGCGGTGATGCTCGGCGCCGCCATCGTCGTCACCATGTTCCGGCTGCTCGCCGGTCCCGGAACGCTCGACCGCTTGGTCGCGCTCGACACCTTCGTCGCGGTCACGATGTGTGCGATCGGCACGTGGGCTGCCTACAGCCTCGACACCACCGTCACCTATAGCCTCACCGCACTGGCCCTGATCAGCTTCGTCGGCTCGGTCAGCGTGGCGCGCTTCCGCGTGCGGGACACCGACCGGGCGGACGGTGAACCGCAGTGAGCGGCGTCCTGGACGTGGTGGCCGGCATCTTGGTGCTGGCCGGTTCGACGCTGGCGTTGACGGCGGCGATCGGCGTGGTCCGGTTCCCCGACACGCTGTCGCGGATGCATGCGGCCACCAAGCCACAGGTGCTCGGATTGCTGCTGGTGCTCGCCGGAGCTGCCCTGCGGCTACGCGGACATCCGGACGTCGGGATGCTGATCTTGGCTGGCATGTTCACCCTGATCACCGCGCCCGTGGTGGCCAACCGGGTCGGTCAGCTCGCCTATCGGGAGCAGAGCTTCCGCGACGACCTGTTGACCAGGGACGAAATGGCGGATCGCCCCCAGGATTGACGCATGATGTGTCGGTGGTCGAATGTATGTTCGAATCATGTCCGGTGCGTTGGCGGTGAGAGAGGCGTTGGCGGCGTTGCGTGCCGCACACGAGGCGCTGGCCAGCTGCGAAGTTGGGCTGCTGACCCGCGACGAGCTGTTGGAGAGCCTCGACGACGTCGAAACGCTGACCTGCCAACTGCCCACCCAAACGCACCGGTTGCTGGCCCGGCTGCAGCTGGAGACGACCGCCAACGACCTCGGCGCCAAGTCTTGGCGGGACGCGCTGATGATCCGGTGGCGCATCTCGAGTTCTGAGGCATCTCGCCGCCTGGCCGATGCCGCGTTGCTGGGCCCGCGAGGCGCATTCGGTGGCGAGCCGCTGGAGCCGGCGCTCCCCGCAACCGCGACGGGACAAGCCCTTGGAGTGCTCAACGGCGAGCACGTCGAGGTGATTCGCAAGGCGATGGGCCGCATGCCTGGCTTCGTCGACCCGGCCACCCGCAGCCAGGTCGAGGTCGACCTCGTCCGCACGGCCGCGAAGGTCGGCCCCAAGGAGTTGAAGGACGCGGCCGATCTGACGATCTTCCTGCTCGACCAGGACGGTCCACCGCCCGACGACGCCGAGCGTGACCGCAAGCGCGGAATCTCCAAGGGCAAGCAACGCCACGACGCGATGACCCCGATCACCGCAGAGCTCACCCCCGAGGCGTGGGCAGTGTGGGAGTCGATCTTCGCGAAGTACGCCGCGCCCGGTATGTGCAACCCGGCCGACGACGAACCGTGCACCTCCGGGACACCGTCACAGAAGCAGATCGACGACGACCACCGAAGCCTTGCGCAACGTCGACACGACGCCATGCTCGCCGTCGGCCGCATCGCCCTGATGAGCGGCACGCTCGGTCGGCTCAACGGCTTGCCGGTGTCCGTAATCATTCGAACCACTCTGCAGGACTTGGAATCCCGCGCGGGCGTGGGTGTGACCGGCGGCGGAACAGTCGTGCCCGTTCGCGACGTCGTCCGGCTCGCCGGCCACGCCAACCACTACCTCACGGTGTTCGACGGTGCGACCGGCTCGGCCTTGAACCTGTTCCGGACCCGCCGAGTGGCCTCCCCGGCGCAACGCATCATGCTGATCGCGCGCGACGGCGGGTGCACCAAGCCGTGCTGCACGGTGGGCGCCTACGGCTCGCAGATCCACCACGCCCGGCGCGACTGGGCCGAGGGCGGGCTCACCAACGTCGACGATCTCGCGCTGGCATGCGGGCCCGACAATCGCCTCGTTGGCGCCGACGGCGGGTGGTCCACCACCGTCAACGCGCACGGCGACGTCGAATGGGCTCCGCCACCTCGGCTGGACACCGGCCAGGCCAGGATCAACCACTATCACCGCCCCGAGCGGCTCCTTCAGCACGACGACGAGCCGGACTCGCTCAGGCAGAGCGACGACCCAAGCCAGCCCGGCGGGCCTGCGCCGCCCGCCGACCACGCGGCGTAGGGCGCGGTCGGCCAGATGGCTGCGCTAATCGCCGGCGAGCTGGAACTCCACCATCGCGGCCACGGTCTCGACGGCGTCCCGAAGCGCGTCCAGCCGCGCCGCCGCCGAGGGCGCCTCGAGCACCGCATACCTGTCGGCCTGGCCCATGGGCACGCGAGAGGACAACGCGAAGAGGCGCTTTCCCGCGTCGTCACCAGGCTCCGGCTCGCCGAGCAGCTGAAGCCGTGACGGCAGCGTCGTCTCCTGGGCCGCGGCGACCCGCTCGAAGATCTCGATCAGACGGTCCTCGACGACGGCGATCTCGTCACCGGTGACGGTCGCACCCGGCTCGTCGGGCCATGGCTCGACGTCGGCCCGCGGGTACGGATCGTCCTCCAGCCACGCCGTCACCCGGATGCGCTCCCGCATCTCGCATTCGAGGAGGTACTGGCCGTCGCCAAGGTCCTGGTAGTCCACGATGTGCGCCACCGACCCCACGTCACATCTCGCGTCCTCGCCACCGACCTCACGACCGGCGGCAATCAACACGACGCCGAATTCCCTTGCATCATCGAGGCAGTCGCGCACCAGCGCGCCGTAGCGGGGTTCGAAGATGCGCAGCGGCAGATCCTCGCCGGGCAGCCGTACCGATTCCAGCGGGAACATCGGCCTGATGGTCATCTATGACACCTACCCGGTCGTCGACCTACAGAACCAACTCGGCGACCAATGCATCCACGACGGCGCGGAGGTCGCCGTCGTTGTCCTCGGCGACCCGGCGCTGCCGCTGATAGGACGCACCCGCCTCGTAGATGCTCGACACCTGCGCCAGTTCGTCGGCGCAACGCAGCGACTTCGCGACCGGCTCCAGCTTGTTCAGCAGGTCGTCGAGGTCCTCGGTGACCAAACGTTCGTTGCTGTCCTCGTCGAGGATGATCACCGCGTCCAGGCCATACCTTGCCGCACGCCACTTGTTCTCCTGCACGTGCCACGGCGGCATGGTCGGCAGGTGCTCACCGGCGTCGAGCCGACGATCCAGGTCGACGATCAGGCAGTGCGTCAGCGCCACCAGGGCACCGAGTTCGTCGATGTTTGAGATGCCGTCGAAGATCCGCACCTCGATGGTGCCCAGATGAGGTGAAGGCCGTATGTCCCAACGGATTTCGTTCATGTGGTCGATGATGCCGGTCTTCTTCTGATCATGGACGAATTGCTCGAACTGCGACCACTCCTGAAAGTGGAAGGGCAGGCCCGCGGTCGGCAGCTGCTGAAACATCATCGCCCGGTTGCTGGCATAGCCGGTGTCGCCGCCGTCCCAGTAGGGCGAGGACGCCGACAGCGCCAGCAGGTGCGGGTAGTGGTTCAGCAGCGAGGTGATGATCGGCATCACCTTGTGCGCCGACGAGACACCGACGTGGACGTGCACACCCCAGATCAGCATCTGCCTGCCCCACCACTGGGTGCGCTTGATCAGCTCGGCGTAGCGCGGCGCGTCGGTCAGCTGCTCGGCCGACCACTTGGCGAACGGATGGGTGCCTGCGCAGAACAGCTCCATGCCGCGGGCGCGCACGATTCGTCGGGCCGGCGCGAGCGTGGCCCGCAAGTCGTCCATCGCTTCACGCGAGTTGTCACAGATTCCGGTGACGACCTCGACGGTGTTGCGCAGCAATTCCTTGTGCACGTGCGGACTTTCGCCGATCTCGGCGATCACCGCGGAGGCCTCGTTGCTCAGCTCCCGGGTGACCGGGTCGACCAACGCGAATTCCCACTCGACCCCGATGGTCGGGCGGGCCGACCCCTTGAAGTCGATGCGTTGCGGTCGCGGGACGACCGACGTCTCACTCGGGGGAAATGACACCGCACGCCACCCGCTTACCGGCGTCACCGGTGGCCATCGTCGTCTCGTCGGGGCCGGGAGTTCCGTTGACCTGCTGGTAGCGCTCCGGCGGGATGTTGGCGAAGTTGTCGGCCTTCTCGTGGATGATGATGGCCGTCTTGGTGCCGGCCTCCAGATCCGCCGCGGTGAAGGCGTCGGTGGTCGTCACCGACATCGCCGAACCGTCGGCGCGCACCTGCAGCGAGGAGAGGTCGCCGCTGGCCGGGTGTCCGGAGTGGCCGCCTACCTGGAAGTGTCCGCCCGCGGAGTTGAAGTCACCCGGCGCCCCGCCCGTTGGTGCGACCGAGGCCGGCTCGCACTTGCCCACCGAGTGGATGTGCATGCCGTGGAAACCGGGGGTCAGCTGGCCCGACGCGGTGGTCTTCACGGTGACGGTGGCGTACCCGCCCGAGAAGACGAACTCTGCGCTTGCCACCGACGTGCCGTCGGGGGTCTTGATGTCGGCGGTCAGCGTCTCGCCGCTCGTGGTCGCAGAGGATCCTGCGCCCTCGCCCCCTTCGCCGGCGGCCGACGGTGCCGGCGAACCGGTCCACACCGGCGGGGTGGTGCCAGGCTGTGTGGCAACTGGCTCATTGGGCGAGCATGCCGCCGCAATGGGGACGACGAGTGCCGCGGCGGCAAGAAGGCGGAGCGGGGCAGGGATCGGCATGCCGGAAAGCCTAACCGGTGACCGCCACGATTACGCCGGGCGGTTGCTCTGCGACCGCGGGTGTCCTGGGTTCGACGGCCGCGTTCAGCAGAGTGCCGATCTCCTCGGCGGCTTCCTTCTCCCCCGGCGCTTCGCCGAAGTACACCGTCGTCCCGTTCAGACCCTCGAGGGTGAGGTTTCCGGTCTCGGTGACGTTCCACTCGGCGTCACGCAGACGATTCGCGGTCTGATCCGCCAGACCGGCGACCTCGGAGGTGTTGAAGACCCGGACGTCGGGCTTCGCGGCCGCCGGCGTGGAGGTCGGAGACGACGAGGACGCAGCGGTGGTCGCCGAGGTCGTGGTGCTGGCCGAGCCGGAGTCGTCGTCGTCACCGGAGCCGATGGCCTGGAATCCGACCAACAGAAACACGACACCGAGGAACAGCAGCACCATGACCATGGCGCGCAGCGGCAACCCGGAGGAGTCTCGTTGATTCATCGCACTCACTGTATCGAGCCGGTGCCGTGGGAAGAAAACCCCTAGGTACCGATCACGTCACGTCGAAGCCGAGACGACGCGCGGCGCGCGCCTTCTGGCGGCTGGCCCGCAGACGACGCAGACGCTTCACGAGCATCGGATCCGCCGCGAGCGCTTCGGGACGGTCGACCAGGGCGTTGAGCACCTGGTAGTACCGCGTCGCCGACATGGAGAACAGTTCCTTGATGGCGTCTTCCTTGGAACCGGCGTACTTCCACCACTGCCGTTCGAAGGCCAGGATGTCGTGTTCTCGGCGGGTCAGGCCGTCGGCGAGAGCACCGCCGTCCTCGGAGTCCCCGGACTTGCCAGTCCGCGCAATGGCGCCGTCCATTTGCTCTGTGGACCCTTCCAAACACTGATGACATTCCGGTGGTGACGGCCCACATTCAACCACGGCAGACCGAGTCAAGCCGTGACCGTTGCCCGCGAGTCGGCACCGGAGAGGCCGCCCACTAATCTTCTCCTCATGGCCGTCGTACCCATCCGCATCGTGGGAGATCCCGTCCTGCACACCGCGACCAGTCCGATCCCCGTCGGCGACGACGGTTCGCTGCCCGCGGAGCTCGCCGATCTCATCGGTGACCTCTACGACACGATGGACGCCGCCAACGGTGTCGGGTTGGCAGCCAACCAGATCGGGATATCCCAGCGGGTGTTCGTCTACGACTGCGCCGACGAACGCGGGATGAGCTCGCGCCGCCGCGGCGTCATCGTCAACCCGGTGCTCGAGACCTCCGAGGTGCCCGAGACGATGCCCGATCCGGACAACGACGACGAGGGTTGCCTGTCGGTGCCCGGCGAGTCCTTCCCCACCGGCCGGGCCAGTTGGGCGCGGGTCACCGGACTCGACGCCGACGGCACCCCCATCACCCTGGAGGGCAACGGGCTGTTCGCCCGGATGCTGCAGCACGAGACCGGACACCTCGACGGCTTCCTCTACATCGACAAGTTGATCGGCCGGCATGCCCGCGCGGCGAAGCGGGCCGTCAAGTCGAACGGCTGGGGCTCCCCCGGGCTGACGTGGACTCCCGGTGAGGATCCCGACCCGTTCGGACACTGATGGCCCCTGACGTTCCCGAGGTCGGCACCCGGGTCAGCCTGCGGTACCGGCTGCCTGCGGGATCGGTGCCGCCGATGAGCGACGTCGTCGGGCATCTGCGTGAGGTGGGACCGACGCTTCTCGTCGAGACCAAGGCCGGCGACGTGGTGAACGTCTCGGTGGCCGACGTGGTGTCGTTGCGTCCGCTGTCGGCCGCACCGGTGCGCAACCGCGACATCCGCAACCTCGAGCATGCCGCTGCGCTCGGCTGGCCCGGGGTCGAGCGCGAATGGCTCGGCGGCTGGCTGCTGCGGGCAGGTCATGGCAGCACCAGGCGAGCGAACTCGGCGGTGCCGCTGCTGCCCACCCCCGGCGAACACACCGACCAGATCGCCCAGTGGTACGCCGCCCGCGGGCTGCCGGCGCTTCTCGCCGTGCCGGACCGTCTCGTTCGCATCTCTGCCGATCGTCCGACCGACGGCGAGAACGTCGTGATGGCAAGGCATCTGGCCGACGGCGTCGACGCGGCACCCCTGAAGGTGACGTCTCGACCGGACGACGACTGGTTGCGCCTGCATCCGCGACGGGTGCCGGTCGACGTGCTCACCGCGGTCGTGGACGGCGTGGTGGGCTTCGGGCACGTCGAGGACGCGGCGGTGGGGCGGGCGGCGGTCACCGCGGCTCCGGACGGCACCCGGTGGGTCGGCCTGTCGTCGGTCCACGTCGCCGAGCACGCGCGACGACGGGGTCTGGCCCGCGCGCTGTGTGAGGCGCTGCTGCGGTGGGGCGCCGATCAGGGTGCGACCCGTGCCTACGTGCAGGTTCTCGCCGACAACGCACCGGCGAAGACGCTGTACGACACCATGGGATTCGCCGAGCATCATCGCTCCCGCTACGTGTCGCTAGGGTAACCGCGTGCGCCTGGCCACCTGGAACGTCAACTCCATCCGCTCCCGCATCGACCGCGTCACCGGTTGGCTCGAACGCGCCGACGTGGACGTGCTGGCCATGCAGGAGACCAAGTGCACCGACGCGCAGTTCCCGACCATGCCCTTCGCCGCGCTGGGCTACGACGTGGCTCACGTCGGCCACAACCAGTGGAATGGCGTCGCGATCGCCTCCCGCGTCGGGCTCGAGGACGTCGCCGTTGGCTTTCCGGGGCAGCCCGCCTTCAACGACTCCGACGAGGCCAGGGCGATCGGGGCGACGTGCGGTGGGGTCCGGGTGTGGAGTCTCTACGTTCCGAATGGCCGCACGGTCGAGGACCCGCACTACGCCTACAAGCTGGAATGGCTTGCGGCGCTTCGTGATAGCGCATCGGGCTGGCTGGCAGCGGACCCGACCGCACCGATCGCCCTGGTAGGCGACTGGAACATCGCGCCCACCGACGACGACGTGTGGGACGTCGAGGTCTTCAAGGGGAGCACGCACGTCACCGAGCCGGAACGGGCGGCGTTCCGTGCCATCGAGGGCGAGTTCGCCGACGTGGTGCGTCCGTTCGCACCACCGCCGGAGAACTTCACCTACTGGGACTACACGCAGTTGCGGTTCCCCAAGCGCCAGGGCATGCGCATCGACTTCATCTTGGGCTCACCGGGTTTGGCGGCCCGCGTCACCCACGCCGAGATCGCCCGCGACGAGCGCAAGCCCGGCAAGAAGGGGACGCCCGCGCCGAGCGACCATGCCCCCGTGCTGGTGGACCTCGACTAGCGCCGAATCAGGACGGCCGGGGGCGCCGACGGATGGGCGTCGGGTTGCGGCGCGTGCTCGCTGGTGACGAGCGGGCTCGCGGGCTCCTTGAGCAGTCTGACCAGGGCCCAGATCGCCAGCGCCGTCAGCATGGCGGCCGGCACCAGGAACGCCGTTTGTCCCAACCAGTGCTGCAGCACGCCGCCGAGCACCGCGCCGGAGGCCAGGCCAGCCCACAGCGGGCCCTGGATCCAGAAGGACGGGGCGGGCTTGTGCAGCAGCAGGTTGGCAAGTCCGGCGCCAAACCGGACGATGGTGCCGGTGACGTAGGTCAGCGCCATGCTTCGGCCCGCCTCGTCCTGCAGCGTGGCGTTCTGTAGACCCAGTGCCAGTACGACCGGGTACGCGTGCCACGGGATCGCGTCGGAGGCCACCGGCAAGAAGGCACCGAGGGTCAAGAGACTGGACTGGATGCCCAGGAGGGTGACCAACCGCCATCGTCCGGACCAGGCGGCGATCAGCGTGCCGAGGAAGGCGCCGAAGCAGAAGACGGCGATCACCCCGCCGAAGCGGGCAACCATGACCCACTCGGCCGAACTGGCGGCCTCGCCCATGCGGGTGGTGTTGCCGCTCATGAAGGACAAGAACAGTTGCGAGTACTCCATGAAGCCGATCACGTCGGCGGTCCCTGCGATTGCGGCGAGGGCGACGGCGAATCGGTTCCTGGTGGTGGCGTCGGCGGGATATCCCTTGTCCGGCATGAGCATGTCCTCCGCGCTGTGGTGGGTGTCGGGCAAAGACGGTCACTTCCACCGATACCGGGCAGATCCACCCGACGCCGCGCGCGAGGCGGCCTTCATCGAGAACGCATATGTGTCAGGGATGTTTCGCGTACCGCGCCAGATATGCGTTCTCTATGAGCACTTTTCGCGGCGTTCTCGGGGTTCGAGGCCCGGGTAGTCCTGCGGTGAGCGCGAGAACGCGCATCATCGAACACTCGACGAAGGAGAAGACATGTCGTTCACCACACTCGCCGTCGCCCCCATCCTGGCCGCGGCCGGAATCGCCCTCGGGGTGGCTGGCGCACCCGTTGCCCTGGCCAACGATCCGTGCGACGTCGCCGTGTCCACGTCGCGGTGCCTTGGCCCGGAGGGTGTCGAGGGCGGCACCACCCCCAACGTCGATCCGGGACCGGGCGCGCAGAACGGTCCGTACGGACCGTGGGGCAATCTGCCGCCGCTCGGCTGACGGGGCTCAGGCGGCGTTGTCGGCGCCGGCCTCGGTGCCGTAGCGGCCAGGGTTGAACAGCGACGCCGCCGCTCCGAGCAACATCATCACCGCGGCGGCGATGAACACGACCGTCAGGCCGGAGTGGAACGGCTCGGTGATCAGCTGCGGGAAGAACGTCTTGCCGGTCAGCAGATCCGCGTTGACGCCGGGTTGGTCCAGTGCACCCGATGGGCCGAGCAATTCGCCCATCGGGTTGTAGCCCAGGAATGCCGCGAAGAGGCTGCCCACCGGCGGCAGGTTGGCCACGTCGCCGGCCACCGACGGCGAAACCCCTTGCGCTTGAAGGCCACTGTTCAACGCCGAGGGCAGGGTGTGGGCCAACCCGACGATCATCAGGGAGAAGAAGACACCGATGGACAACGACGAGCCCGCGTTGAAGAAGGTCGCGCGCACACCGGATGCCGCACCGCGCTGAGCGGCAGGCACGCTCGACATGATGGCCGCGGTGTTGGGGGCGGTGAAGATGCCGCCGCCAAGGCCGTTGAGGAACACCAGAAGTGCGAACACCCAGTAGTCGAAGTTGACGGGAATCAGCACCAGCGCAATGAAGGTCGCCGCCATCAGCAGCATGCCGCCGACGGTGAAGGGTCGCGCGCCGAAGCGGTCGGACAGCGAACCCGCGACGGGGCCGGCCACCAGGAAGCCGACGGTGATCGGCAACAGGTAGATGCCGGCCCACAGCGGGGTGGACTCGAAGCTGTAGCCATGCAACGGAAGCCAGATGCCCTGCAGCCAGATGATGAGCATGAACTGCAGCCCGCCGCGGCCCATCGACGACATGAGACCGGCCAGGTTGCCCATGCCGAACGATGCGGACTTGAACAGCCGCACGTCGACCATCGGAGACTCGACGTGCAACTCGATGAAGCAGAACGCCACCAGCAGCAGCAAGCCAATGCCGATGGCGCCCAGCACCATCGGGTTGGTCCACCCGGTCGACGCACCACCGTAGGGCTGGATGCCGTAGGTGATGCCGGCCAGCAGCACCGTCAGCCCCAAGCCGAAGGTGAGGGTGCCGGGCCAGTCCAGCTTGCCCGGTGTGCGTGAGCCGAGTTCGCGCAGCGACCGAACACTCCAGATGGTGCCGGCGATGCCGATCGGCACGCCCACCCAGAAGATCGCCTTCCAGTGCCACTCGGAGAGGAACCCGCCGATCAGCAGACCCAGGAACGAGCCGGCGACGGCCGAGACCATGTTGACCCCGAGTGCCATGCCACGCTGATTGGCGGGGAAGGCGTCGGTGAGGATCGCCGAGGACGACGCCATCAGCATCGCGCCACCGACGCCCTGCACCACGCGCCAGCCGATCAGCCAGAGCGCACCGCCGCCGAGGTGGAACGGGTCGAAGGACAGCGCGATCGCGGCGACGGTGAACACCACGAAGCCCCAGTTGTAGATCCGCACGCGGCCGAACATGTCGCCGAGCCGGCCGAAGGGAACCACCAGCACGGCGGTGACCACCAGGTACCCCATCAACATCCACAGCAGGTAGCTGACGTTGCCGGGGGCCAGCGGGTTGAGCCCGATGCCACGGAAGATGGCCGGCAACGAGATCAGCACGATGGAGGCGTTGATGGTGGCCAGCAGCGTTCCAAGGGTGGTGTTGGACAACACGACCCACTTGTAGTGCGGATGGTCGTGGTCGATGCGCCGCCTGCGGGTGGCGGTGTCGGTGAGGGCTTCGTCGGTCTTCGTCATCTCGATCTCAGTCGTCATCGGCGTCGTCTCGCTATGTCGGCAATGCTGGCGTGCGGGGCTGCGCTGCCCAAAACACATATGTTAGCTATACAAAACATCTCGTGGCAATTCCTATTCCCCTACCCCTCGCGCGCATGCCGTGCTCTGGGGTACGTTCAACCTCGTCCGCGCGGGAGCGCACGCAAGTGCGCTGAGAGGACGGCTAGGAACGAGCGCCGTCGACCGTATGAACCTGACCGGGTAATGCCGGCGTAGGGAGTGTTCGATGACTGCTGTTTCCGACCCCGTTTCCGTGACCACCGGCCGCATCACCGGCAGCACGAAGGTCTACCGCGAGTTGCCCGACGGCGGCAGGGTGCCGTCGCGCCGGGTGAATCTCACCAACGGCGAGCACCTCGACCTGTACGACACCTCGGGCCCGTACACCGACCCGTCTGCGGTGGTCGACCTCGCCGCCGGGTTGCCGCCGCGGCCGGGGGTCCGGCGCGACCGCGGGACGCAGTTGCAGCGCGCCCGTGCAGGCGAGATCACCGCCGAAATGGCGTTCATCGCCGAACGCGAAGGCGCGCCAGCCGAATTGGTGCGCGACGAGGTGGCCATCGGACGTGCGGTGATTCCCGCCAACCACAACCACCCCGAGAGCGAGCCGATGATCATCGGCAAGGCATTCGGAGTCAAGGTCAACGCCAACATCGGCAATTCCGCGGTGACGTCGTCGATTGCGGAGGAGGTCGAGAAGATGGTCTGGGCCACCCGCTGGGGTGCCGACACCATCATGGATCTGTCCACCGGCCGCGACATTCACGCCACCCGGGAGTGGATCCTGCGCAACTCCCCGGTGCCGGTGGGCACCGTGCCGCTGTATCAGGCCCTCGAGAAGGTCGACGGCGAACCGACCGCGCTGACGTGGGAGATCTACCGCGACACCATCCTCGAGCAGTGCGAGCAGGGCGTCGACTACATGACCGTGCACGCAGGCGTGCTGCTGCGCCACATCCCGCTGACGGTGAACCGGGTCACCGGAATCGTCAGCCGCGGCGGGTCGATCATGGCCGCGTGGATGCTCTCCCGGCACACGGAGTCGTTCCTCTACACGCACTTCGCCGAGCTGTGCGAGATCCTCGCCCGCTACGACGTCACCTTCTCCCTCGGCGACGGGTTGCGGCCCGGATCCATCGCCGACGCGAATGACGAGGCGCAGTTCGCCGAGCTGAGAACCCTTGGCGAGCTCACCACGATCGCGAAGGCCCACGGTGTCCAGGTGATGATCGAAGGACCGGGCCACGTACCGATGCAGAAGATCGTCGAGAACGTCCGCCTCGAGGAGGAGCTGTGCGAGGAGGCCCCGTTCTACACCCTCGGCCCGCTGACCACCGACATCGCGCCGGCCTATGACCACATCACCTCCGCCATCGGCGCCGCGATCATCGCCCAGGCCGGCACGGCGATGCTGTGCTACGTCACCCCGAAGGAGCACCTCGGGCTGCCCAATCGCAAGGACGTGAAGGACGGCGTGATCGCCTACCGCATCGCCGCACACGCGGCCGACCTGGCCAAGGGGCATCCCCGCGCGCAGCAGCGCGACGACGCGTTGTCCAAGGCCCGCTTCGAGTTTCGCTGGCATGACCAGTTCGCGCTGTCGCTGGATCCGGACACCGCCCGGGACTTTCACGACGAGACGCTGCCCGCCGCGCCGGCGAAGACGGCGCACTTCTGTTCGATGTGCGGGCCCAAGTTCTGCTCGATGCGCATCAGCCACGACGTGCGTGACGCCTTCGACCACGACCTCGCCAAGCAGGGCATGGCGGAGAAGTCGAGGGAGTTCACCGCCGGCGGCAACAAGGTCTATCTACCCTTGACGACGTGAACTACCTTCCGCTCACCCCACCGGGGCAGACGCCACTGCGCGTGATGACCATCGCCGGGACCGACTCCGGCGGCGGCGCGGGCATTCAGGCAGACCTGCGAACGTTCGCCCTCCTCGGCGTGCACGGGTGCGTGTCGGTCGCGGCGGTCACCGTCCAGAACTCGTTGGGTGTCAAGGCGTTTCACGAAATCCCGGTCGACGTCGTCGCCGGCCAGATTCGGGCCGTCGCCGAGGACATCGGCATCCAGGCGGCCAAGACGGGCATGTTGGCCTCCTCGGAGATCATCGGTGCCGTCGCCGGCACCTGGCGCAATCTGTCCACCGAGGGCTTGGCGCCCCCGCTGGTGGTGGATCCGGTGTGCGCGTCGATGCACGGCGATCCGCTGCTGCGTCCGTCGGCACTCGCGACGTTGCGGGACGAGCTCTTCCCACTCGCCGCGTTGGTCACCCCGAATCTGGACGAGGTCAGACTGATCACGGGCATCGAGGTCGTCGACGACGCCACTCAGCGTGACGCCGCCCGTGCGCTGCATGCGATGGGACCGGCGTGGTCGCTGGTCAAGGGAGGGCACTTGCGCACCTCCTCGCGCAGCACCGACCTGCTGTTCGACGGCACCGAGTTCCACGAGTTCGTCGCCGAGCGCGTCGACACGGTGCACGACCACGGCGCCGGTGACACCCTGGCGTCGGCGACGGCGGCGGCACTTGCCCACGGCTGGTCGATGCCAGAGGCGGTGGCCTTCGCGAAGGGGTGGGTCACCGAATGTGTGCGCGCCGCATACCCGTTGGGCGCCGGACACGGTCCGGTGTCACCGCTGTTCCGGCTCGCCGATGGCGTTTGACGCCATTGCGGGCGTGGCGCACGCGCCTGCCGGCGACGAGACCGGGATCGTGCTGCTGACCCACGGCGCTGGCGGCAACCGCGACTCGCCGATGCTGGTCAAATTGTGCGACGAATGGGCCAGCCGCGGCTGGCTCGCGGTGCGCTACGACCTGCCCTATCGCAGGCGTCGGCCCAAGGGCCCGCCGTCGGGTTCGGCCACCGCTGACCAGGCCGGCATCGTCGAGGCGGTGGCCCTGGCCCGCTCGCTGACCAAGGGCCCGGTCCTCGCCGGCGGGCACTCCTACGGCGGTCGGATGACGTCGATGGCGGTCGCCGACGGCCTGGCGGTCGACGTCCTCACCCTGTTCTCCTATCCGTTGCATCCGCCGGGCAAGCCCGAACGCGGTCGCACCGAACACCTTCCCCTGATCACCGTGCCCACGGTCTTCACCCACGGCACGTCGGACCCGTTCGGCACCGTGGAGGAACTGCGGTCGGCGGCCGCCCTGGTCGCCGGTCCCACGGAGCTCGTCGAGGTGACCGGCGCCCGCCACGATCTCGGCTCGAAGACGCTGAACGTGCCTGCGCTGGCCGTCGACGCAGCTCTCCGGTACTGCGACCCCAATCCTGCTAAGTTCCGGTGATGACCTGGCCGTCGGGAGACCCGAATCAGCCGCCCGCGTACCAGCACCCCGGGGCGCAATACCCGCCGCCACCGCCCCTGCCGTACCAACAGGGCCCCTACGGCCCGCCGGGACAGTACGGACAGCCGCCCGCCGGCTACCCGTATCCGGCGCCACCGCCGAAGAAGTCGCGCAAGGGCCTCATCATCGGATTGTCGGTGGGCGCCTTCGTCCTCGCCGCGATCCTGGTGGGTGCCGCGGTGTTCTTCGTCATGGCCAACAAGGACAAGGTCGTCGCGACCGATCTGGCCGTGGGCGACTGCCTGACGGAGATCCCCGACGCGACGCTGATCCGGATGGTCCCCAAGACCGATTGCAGTCAGCCGCACGCCGGTGAGGCGTACGCGGTGCTGACCATGCCCGACGGCGCCTACCCCGGCGAGGCGACCATCAGCGACTGGCAGAACAAGTGCCCTGCCGAGTTGGAGTCCTACTCCCCCGATGCCATGCAGGACTCCTCGGTCGGGGTGTTCGTGCTCTACCCCACCGCCGAGACGTGGGGCCAGGGTGACCGCGCCATCGTGTGCATCGCCACCACCGAGGACAAGCGCACAGGATCGCTGAAGGGCTGACTGGGGAGCAGGTCGAACTCAGTACCTGAGGTACCGTCTTGCCATGACTTCGGAGCACTACGACGCAGTCATCGTCGGAGCAGGGTTCGCCGGAATCGGCGCGGCGATCGCGCTCAAGCGCAACGGCATCGACGACTTTGTCATCCTGGATCGCGAAGACGACCTCGGCGGCACCTGGTACGTCAACCACTACCCGGGCCTGGCGGTCGACGTCCCCACCACGACCTACTCCTACTTCTTCGAGCCCAACCCGAACTGGTCGCGCCTGTTCACCCCCGGCCCGGAGATCAAGCAGTACGCCGACGACGTCGCCGACAAGTACGACGTCCGCAGGAACATGCGGTTCAACACCACGGTCGAGGGCGCCCGCTGGGACGAGGACGCCAGCCAGTGGCGCATCGCGCTGGCCGACGGCGCGACGGTCACGGCGCGCTACCTCATCACCGCGACGGGATTCCTGTCCCAGCCCGCGGTGCCCGACATCCCCGGCATCGCCGACTTCGCCGGGAAGGTCGTCCACACCACCGAGTGGGAGGACGACTTCGACCCCTCGGACCGACGCATCGCGGTGATCGGCACCGGCGCGACCGCCGTGCAGCTCATTCCCGAGCTCGCGAAGAAGGCCGCCGACCTGACCGTCTACCAGCGCACCCCGATCTGGGTGGTGCCCAAGATCGACGTGCGGTTCGGTGAGCGCGCGAAGCGGATGTTCGCCCGCGTCCCGGCGACCCAGCGACTCCTCCGCTGGCTGACCTCGTCGATCTACGAGGTGATGGTGTCGGTCGGAGTGCGGCACTACCGCACGTTCCGAGGACGGTTCAACATCTCGGCCGCCGACCTGTCCCGCATGCACCGCTTCGCGGTGATTCGCGATCCCGACCTGCGCCGCCGGCTGACCCCCGACTACGACTTCGGCTGCAAGCGCCCGACGTTCTCCAACGGCTACTATCGTGCGTTCACCAAACCGCACGTACACCTGCAGGACGCCGGGATCGACCACATCGTCGCCGACGGCATCGTGGGCAAGGACGGCACCAAGAACGACGTCGACGTGCTGGTGCTCGCAACCGGCTTCGACCTGTGGGAAGCTAACTTCCCGGCCGTCGAGGTCATCGGACGCGAAGGGCGCGATCTGGGAAAGTGGTGGCGCGACACCAGGTTCCAGGCCTACCAGGGTGTGTCGATGCCGTACTTCCCGAACTATCTGAGCTTGGCGAGCCCGTATGCGTTCCTCGGTCTGAACTTCTTCAACACGATGGAGTATCAGATGCGGTTGATGGACCGGCTGTTCACGGAGCTCAAGCGTCGGGGCGCTACCACCTTCGAGGTCACCGAGGACGCCAACACCGCATTCCTGGACCGGATGACCGAGTTGCTCGGCGACTCGCTGTTCACCAACGGCAACTGCGGTAGTGCCCATTCGTACTACTTCAATCCCGCGGGTGAGCCCACGCTGTTGCGGCCGTCGTCGACCGAGGCGGCCATCAAGGAGGCCTCCGAGTTTCCGCTGACCGACTATCAGATTGCCTGACGAGAGGAATCGCAGTGCCGCAGGAGAAGACGTCCACGCCCGCCACCATCGCCGGATTGGCCCTGGCCGGAACCGGAGTGGCGCACTTCGTCCGCCCGGAGCTGTTCGAGGGCATCACCAAGGCGGCATTTCCCACCGACACGGCGCGCTTCCTGAAGATCAACGGCGGGCTCGAGACGGCCCTGGGGCTCGGCGTGGCCGTCCCCCAGACCCGCAAGGTCGCCTTGATCGGACTGCTCGGCTACGGCGGCTACCTGGCCGTCAACGTCATCCGCAACCGCTAAGACCGGCACCCAGCCGACTGTCAGCCCAGCTTCCCGGGTTGTCGGGCGTTCGGCAGCTACCCTGCTGAACGTGCCCAATGTGACCAGAGTGACGAATGGGACTTTGCTGTCCCGGCGCAACTTGCTCGCGGGGGCCATCGCGTCGGCGGCCGGCATCGCCCTGGTGCGTTGCGGCGCGGATGCGTCGAGCCAGGCCGCGCAGGCGCCCGCACCGGCGCCGCCCGCTGCGCTCCCGACCGCTCCCACCTGGCCGGAACTGCTGCCCGCCCCCGCACCGCAGGACCGGATCCCCCTGCCCGGCGGCGGCGTGCTGAGCGCTCTGCCCGGCCCGGGGGACCTCCTGTCGCTGACCCTCGACGACGGCGTCGACACCGCGGTGGTACGCGCCTACGCGCAACTGGCGAAGGACACCGGCATCCGCCTGACGATGTTCGTCACCGGGGCGTTCTCCTCCTGGACCGACAACCGCGACCTGCTGCAGCCGCTGGTCGACTCGGGCCAGATCCAGCTGGGCAACCACACCTGGGTTCATCCCGACCTGACCAAGCTGACCGGCAGCCGGATCGCCGACGAGCTGAGGCACACCGACCAGTTCCTGCACGACACCTTCGGCGTCGACGCCACGCCGTACTACCGGCCGCCCTACGGCGCCTACAACGATCTGGTGCAGTCGGTGGCCGCCGACTTCGGCTACACCCAGACCGCGCTGTGGGACGGCAACATCGGCGACGACCAGATCCTGACGCCGCGCGACATCGTCGCCAACGCCGACCAGTACTACGTCCCGCAGAAGATCGTCATCGGCCACCTCAACCACCCACCGGTCACGGGCGTCTACCACGAACTGGTCGACATCATCCACGACCGCCGCCTCCGCACGGTCACGCTCAACGACGTCTTCACCAAACCGGAGACAAGCCGCCTCACCTCCGCCTACCCGGCCTGACGCCGCTACGCTGCACGCGTGGCCGCGCCGGAACCGCCCGCCCTTCGACGCACCCTCGGAACCGCGGACGCCGTCACCATCGGCCTCGGCTCGATGCTGGGCGCCGGTGTGTTCGTCGCGCTGGCCCCCGCGGCCGCGGCCGCGGGGTCGGCGTTGCTGGTCGGCCTGGCCGTCGCGGCCGTCGTCGCCTACTGCAACGCCACCTCATCGGGGCGGCTCGCCGTGCTCTACCCCCAGTCCGGCGGCACCTACGTCTACGGCCGGGAGCGGCTCGGCCCGTTCTGGGGCTACCTGGCCGGGTGGAGCTTCGTCGTCGGCAAGACCGCGTCGTGTGCGGCTATGGCCCTGACCGTTGGGGTGTACGCCTGGCCCGACCACGCGCACGCGGTCGCGGTCCTCGCCGTGGTGGCGCTGACGGTCGTCAACACCGTGGGGGTGCAGAAGTCGGCGTGGCTCACCAAGGTTCTCGTCGTGATCGTGCTGGCCGTGCTGGCCGCGGTCGTCGTCGCGATCGCCACGTCCGACGGCGCCGACGCCGCGCGCCTCAGGCTCGACGACGCGAGCGCGCTCGGCGTGTTGCAAGCCGCCGGACTGTGCTTCTTCGCGTTCGCCGGATACGCGCGGATCGCCACCCTGGCCGAGGAAGTGCGGGATCCGACGCGCACCATCCCCCGTGCGATCCGGATCGCGCTGGGGATCGTCCTGATCGTCTACGCCGCGGTCGCGATCGCCGTGCTGGCCGAATTGGGCGCCGCGGGAATGGCTTCGGCGACCGCGCCGTTGGCCGACGCGGTGAGCGCCGCCGGTCACCCCGAGCTGACCCCGGTGGTGCGGGCTGGCGCGACGTTGGCCGCGCTGGGCTCGCTGCTGGCGCTGATCCTCGGGGTGTCACGGACCGCTCTGGCGATGTCGCGGGACCGCCACCTCCCGCCCGCCCTGGCCGTCGTCCATCCGCGGTTCGCCACCCCGTACCGCGCGGAGCTCGTCGTCGGCGCCGTCGTCGCCGTGCTCGCGGGCGTCCTCGACCTACGGGGCGCGATTGGCTTCTCGTCGTTCGCGGTGCTCGTCTACTACGCAATCGCCAACGCCTCGGCATTCACGCTGAGCGCCAAGCTGATTCCGGTCCTGGGCTTCGTCGGCTGCGTCGTCCTGGCGTTCACGCTTCCGGTGACGTCGGTGCTCGCCGGGATCGCGGTCGTGCTGGCCGGGTCGGTGGCCTACGCCGTGCGCCGAGTGTGAAGTCGTCGGCGAAGAACGGCCGAAAGCTCGAAGACGCGTTCACACTCGGCACGCGCCGTCAGGCCTAGCCGCCGCCGGTTCGGCGGATGAGTCGCGCGCGGACCGCCGATGGTGTGTAGTCGACAACCGTGATCTCACTTGGCTGGAAACCCGTCCCATCCGACGCCTTCGTCGTCGCGCCGGACGAGCGACTGAGCTGGCCGCGGACCATCGGCATCGGCGCGCAGCACGTCGTGGCGATGTTCGGCGCCACGTTCCTGGTTCCGGTGCTCACCGGGTTCCCGCCCGCCACCACGCTGCTGTTCTCCGGGATCGGCACGGTGCTGTTCCTGATCATCACCGGCAACCGACTGCCCAGCTATCTGGGCTCGAGCTTCTCGGTCATCGCACCGGTGACCGCGGCAGTGGCGTCCCACGGCGCCGGCAGCGCGCTGGGCGGCTTGGTCGCCGTCGGCGTGCTGTTGATCGTCGTCGGCGGCATCGTCCACGTCGTGGGCACCGGGTGGCTCGAGGCGACGCTACCGCCGGTGGTGACGGGTGCGATCGTCGCGCTGATCGGCTTCAACCTCGCACCCGCTGCGAAGAACAACTTCGAGAAGGGCCCCGTCGACGGTCTGGTCACGCTGGTGCTGCTCGTGGCGATCCTGGCCTTCTTCCGCGGCATCATCGGCCGGCTCGCGATCTTCCTCGCGGTCCTGGTCGGCTATCTGGTGGCCCTGGCCCTGGGGCACGTGGACACGTCGGCGATCGCCGCTGCGCCGTGGATCGGCCTGCCGGACTTTCAGGCGCCGACCTTCAACCTGTCGGTGCTTCCGCTGTTCCTGCCCGCCGTCATCGCGTTGATCGCCGAGAACATCGGACACGTCAAGTCGGTGGGCCAGATGACCGAGACCGACACCAACCCGGTGATGGGCCGGGCGATCGCCGCCGACGGTGTCGCCACCACGCTCGCGGGATTCGGCGGCGGTTCGGCCACCACGACTTACGCCGAGAACATCGGTGTGATGGCCGCAACCCGGGTGTACTCGACGGCGGCCTATTGGATTGCCGCGATCGTCGCGATCGTCTTGGCGATGTGCCCCAAGGTCGGTGCGGCCATCTCCGCGATCCCGCCCGGCGTGCTCGGCGGGGCGACGATCGTCCTCTACGGACTCGTGGGTGTCCTCGGCATCCGCATCTGGCTGACCAACCACGTCGACTTCGGGTTGCCGATCAACCAGATGACGGCAGCCATCCCGCTGATCATCGGAATCGCCGACTTCACGTGGCAGCCAGGCTCGTTGATCTTCACCGGGATCTCGCTGGGCTCGATCGCCGCACTCGTCGTCTATCACGGAATGCGGTTGCTGGGGTTGCGCACGGCCAGGGCCGAGGACGACGACTCCCGCAGAATCGTCGAAACCCCCGCCGCACGGATTGACGTGCGTGACAATGACGGCGAGTCGGCCAAGTGAGGGGACAGACGAGATGAAGAAGATGGCAGCGGTGCTGTTGACGTCGGCCGCCATGGGAGCCCTACCGTTCGCGGTGGCCCCGGCGGCACAGGCCGACATTTGTGCGGGGGCCGGTGGACGGCACGTGTCGGTGGGCGGATGCACCAACGTCGCAGGCGACGTGGCACGCGGCGTGGCCATCGCGTCCTCGGACACCCCGTACGTCTGGGGTGAGGTGCCCTGCTACACCGTGGAAGGCGTGCCGTACTACACGCCGCCAGGTGACCCCTGCTGACGACCCTCCAACACCGCTGACGGCCCACGGTTCATCAACTGACGGGCCACGATGAGGCGTTGAATCTCGCTGGCGCCCTCCCAGATCCGCTCGACGCGCAACTCCCGGTACATTCGCTCGGCGACGTTCTCGCGCATGTAGCCCCGTCCGCCGAAGATTTGGACGCTGCGGTCGGCGACCCGGCCGGCCATCTCCGAACAGTAGAGCTTGGCCATGGAGGCCTGCGCGTGCAACGTCTTCCGGTCAGCGCCACCGTCGATCGACCGGGCCACCTCGTAGAGCATGGTGCGCGCGGCGAACAGTTCGGTCGCGCAGTCGGCCAGCATGCCCGCCACCAGTTGGTGCTCGCCGAGCGGCTTGCCGTCGACGACCCGTTCCCTGGCGAACGCCGTCACGTCGTCGACGAGGCGCTGGGCGGCTCCGACGCATCGGGCCGCGACCATCAGCCGCTCGAATCGGAACCAGTCCTGGGTGAAGGTCATGCCCTCCCCCTCGGCGCCGACGAGGTTCTCCACCGGCACCCGAACCCCGGTGAAGGCCACGATCGGGTGCTCGTCGGCGATGTGATGTGAATAGTGAGGCGTACGAACCACTTCGACGCCCGGCCACGGCAGGTCGACGATCAGTAGCACGTGCCGACCTTCGAACTCTCCTCCGACCAGCACTGCCTGCACGAAGCAGTAGTCGGCCAGGTTGTAGGACGTGACATGCCACTTGACGCCGTCGATCACGTACTCGTCCCCGTCCCGGCGTGCGGTGGTCGCCAGCGCGGAGACGTCCGAGCCGGCGAACTCCTCGGTGATCGCGTAGGCCTCGTGCTTCTCCCCGCGCACCGCGGGCAGCAGCCACCGCTCACGTTGGTAATCGGTGGCGACGTCGACCCACCACTGCGGTGGCGTGGCCATCACCCAACCGAGCCCGTTGGTCGCGCGACCGCACTGCTCCTGCACCAGCACCTGTTGCAGCGCGGTACACCCCCGGCCACCAACCGAGGTCGGCATGTTGGTGGCCAACAGTCCCAAATCGATTGCCCTGGAGTGGTGTTCGGCGGTCACCTCCTTCGGGAGCTGACCACCAGCCATCTCGGCCTCGAGCTCGAGCGGGATCAGCGAGTCGACGAAGTCGTGCGCCGTGTCCCGGATGCGTCGGTCCGCCTCCGATAGCCCGTACATTCGCGCTCCTCGCTCTTGACTGAGCGTTCAGTCTATGTCAGCGTTCAGTGCTATGACTAGTTCCACCCAGGCTAACGTGGTGGTGGTCGGTGGCGGCACCGTCGGCGCGTGGACGGCGGTCCTGCTCGCCGAATCCGGCGCGGGCAAGGTCGTCTTGCTGGAAGCGGCCACGCTCGGCGACGGCGCCAGCAGCCGCGCCGCGGGCATGGTCCGCGCCCAGGGCGGCACCGAGACCGCCATCGTGCTCGGTCTGCGCGCCCAGGAGTTCTACGCCGCCAGCGGTGATCGCTTTCCGCTGGACTGCGGATTCGTCGCTCAGGGCTACCTCATGCCGGCGTTCACCGAAGCCGAAGTGCAGCAAGCTCATTCCCGCATTGCCCTGCAGCAGCGCCTTGGCCTCACCGTTGAGTGGCTGTCGAGCGAGGAGCTCGACGCCCGCGCCACGGGACTGGCGCCCGGGGTGAGCATGGGCGCCTCCTACGCCCCGGGAGACGGTTACGTCGACGCGCCACGCAACGTGCTCGCCTACACCGCAGCGTTGGTGGCGCGCGGGGTCGAGGTCCGCGAGCACTGCGCGTTCACCGGTCTGCGCACCGCCCACGGCCGAGTGATCGGCGTCGACACCACCGGCGGGCCGGTCGACACCGGCCGCGTCGTGCTGACCGGAGGGCCCAAACTGGCCGCGGTGGGCAGCACGGCCGGCGGCCGCATCCATGCCGGCGGCGCACGGCATCAGGTCGTCGTCACCGCCGCACCACCCACCGTCGACGTTCACTCGTTGCCCATGGTCTTCGACGTCACCTCCGGCATCTACTGGCGACCAGGCGAGGCTGGCGGCGTGTTGTGGGGCATGAGCAACCCCGACGAAACTCCCGGCACTGCAGTCGACTTCGACACGCTCTACTACCGCAAGGCCCGCGACCGAATGGAGCACCTCTTCCCGGCGGTAAGAGGCCTCGGACTTCGACGGTCGTGGGCGGCGACCATCGACTACACCCCCGACCACCTGCCGATCCTCGGTCCGTTGCTCACAGACGACGGTCCGGTCGAGGGCACGGTCGTGGCGAGCGCCGCCGGGCACGGCATGATGTGGGGCCCCGCGGTGTCACAGGTGGCCGCCGACCTGACGACGACTGGCCGGTGCGACTGGCTCGACCTCACCGACCTCGGACTGGACCGGTTCGACGCCGAGGGCAACAGCCGCGCCGAACCCGAACCAATTTCGCTCCCGTTCCCCGAAAGGGCCGCTCCGTGATCACCAGCCTGCTCCTCGACGCCGCCGACGCCGAACTCGAGGACTGGGGGCCGCTCGACGAGGCCACCGGTGCCCCGATGGCCACCCACGGACTGGAGGTGTGGGTCGACGGTGACTCGTCGGCCGGCATCTGGCAGTGCGCTCCGGGCCCGTCCCGGTGGACGCTGGAAACCCACGAGGTGATCTATCTCGTGGCGGGCCGCATGACGGTGACCCCCGACGGTGGCGAGGCGGACGACATCGGACCCGGCGACGTCGCCGTGTTCCCGAAGGGCTGGACCGGCACGTGGGACATCCACGAGACCGTGCGGAAGGTCTACTCCATCTTCTGAGCGGCCGGGTCAGCCCAGGCCCGTCGCCGACCGACGGCGTCGCGAGATGGCGTCGACGCTGGCCGCGAGCAGCAGCACTCCACCGGTGACCAGAAAGTTGATGTAGGACGACTGGTTCAGCAGGCCAAGGCCGTTGGCGATCGTGGCGACGACCACGCCACCGATGACCGCGTCGACCGCCCGCCCCTTGCCGCCGAAGAGGCTGGTGCCGCCGATCACCGCCGCGCCGACCGCGTACAGCAGCACGTTGCCCGCCCCCGAGGACGCGGACACCTTGCCGCCGTAGGACGCCGCGATGATCCCACTGACGGCCGCGAGCGACGAGCCGATCACGAACACCGAGATGCGGATCCGGTCGACGTCGATGCCGGCGCGCCGGGCCGCCTCGGCACTCCCGCCGACGGCGTAGAGGTGCCGGCCGTAGCGGGTTCGAGTCAAGACGAAGGTCAGAACGATGAGCAGCACGACCACCAGCGGCAGCACGTAGGGGATGCCACGGATTTCGATCCGGGGGTTCACGCTGCGGTTGAGGCTCAGCAGGAAGGTCACGCCCAGCGTCACCGCGGCGACGCCGACGATGCGGCCGATCACGACCCCCAGTGGGGCGTGGTGCAATCCGGCCGCGACCTTGCCGCGGTGCTTGACCAGTTCGAACGCGGCGAAGGCCACGACGACCAGAAGCGCACACGCCCACCCCACGGCCACCGGCAGATTGCCGATCGTGATCCCGCGGATCACGGGATCGTCGACCCGGACCGAGCCGCCCTCACCGATCAGCTTGAGCGTCACGCCCTGCAGACCGAGGAAGAACGCCAGCGTCACGACGAACGACGGGATGCCCAACTTGGCCCGCAGCAGCCCGATCGCCAGGCCGATGACGGCGCCACAGAGCACACCGCCCAGCACGCCGGCCCACCACGGCCAACCCTGGCCGGTCATCGTCAGCGCCATCACGCACGCCGACACGCCGCCCGCCACACCGGCGGACAGGTCGATGTCGCCGAGCAGCAGCACGAATACGAGACCCATCGCGAGTACGCAGATCGACCCGGCCTGGGTGACCAGGTTGGCCAGGTTCAGCGCCGAGAGGAAGCGTTCGTTGGCCAGCCCGAAGACGGCGAAGAGCACGACGAGGCCCAAAATCGCGGGCAGCGATCCCATGTCGCCGCCGCGCACCCTCGCCCAGTAGCTGCGGGCCGCATCGGCGAACGTGGCGTCCGAGTGACTGTCGACCGCGAAGGCGGCGTCGTCGAGTTCGGGCTTGGTGGTGGTCATGTCGCGTTCCTTCACGTCGACTGGGCGGCGTCGGCCGGGGTCAGGCCGAGGCTGCCGGAATGGCCGGAGGTGATCAGCTCGACCACCTGACCGCGGGTGGTCTCGGCGGTCTTGACCTCGGCCGCCACCCGACCCAGGTACAGCGCGCAGATGCGGTCGGCCACCTCGAAGACGTCCATCATGTTGTGCGAGATGAGGACGACGCCCAGGCCCTGGTCGGCCAGGCGCCGCACCAGGTCGATGACCTGACGCGTCTGCGCCACGCCAAGAGCCGCCGTCGGCTCGTCGAGCAGTACCACCTTGGAGTTCCACAGCACGCACTTGGCGATCGCGACGGTCTGCCGCTGCCCGCCGGACAGGCTGGAGACGGTCTGACGCACGGACTTGACCGTGCGCACCGACAGCGATGCCAGCGCTTGGCGGGCCATCGTCTCCATGCGCGCCTCGTCGAGCACGCCCCGCCGCCGGATCTCCCGGCCCAGGAACATGTTCGAGACGATGTCCAGGTTCTCGCACAGTGCGAGGTCCTGATAGACGACCTCGACGCCGAGGGCGGCGACGTCGTTGGGGCCGTGCACCGTCACCGGCTTGCCCTCGAACAGGTACTCGCCGGCGTCGATCGGGTGGATTCCGGCGATCGCCTTCACCAACGTCGACTTGCCTGCCCCGTTGTCCCCGACCAGCGCCGTCACCTCACCGGGGTAGACGGCGAAGTCGACGTCGCGAAGGACGTGCACCATGCCGAAACTCTTGTTGACTCCTCGCAGTTCGAGGATTGGCGCCACCTGGTCGGTCATCGGCCGGTCAGAGCCCCGCCGCGCTGCACATGGCTGCGAACTGACCGGCGCACACCTCGTCCTTGGACTGGCCACCGTCGGACAGCACCACGTCGACGTTGGTCTTGGTGATCGACTTCGGGGTCAGCAGCACCGAGGGAACGTCGCGGTTGCCCTTGTCGTCGCGGGACTTTCCTGGTGCGTCGACCGACTCACCCTTGACCAGCGCGATGGCGGCCTTGGCCAAGGCGCCGGCTTCTTCCTTCGCCGACTTGTAGACGGTCATGCACTGGGTGCCCGCGAGCACGTTCTGCAGACCTTCGACCGTGGCATCCTGACCGGTGACCGGCACCTGCCCGGCGCGGCCGTTCTTCTCCAGGATCGAGATGACCGAACCCGCGAGTCCGTCGTTGGCGGCGTAGACGCCGTCGATCCGGCCGTCGGCGGCGGTGTTCATCTGCTCGAAGATGCTGACGGCCTTGTCGTTGTCCCAATCGGGAACCGACTGTTCACCGACGATCTTCACGGTCGGGGTCTTGTCGACCACGGAATGCGCACCGGCGGTGAAGAGCGTGGCGTTGTTGTCGGTGGGAGACCCGTTGAGGAACACCACGTTCGACGGCTTGCCCGCCAGGCAGTCGACCAGACCCTGGCCCTGCAGCTGGCCGACTGTGTTGTTGTCGAACGAGACGTAGACGTCCGCCGAACCGCCGAGGGTCAGCCGGTCGTAGTCGATGGTCTTGACGCCCTGGCTGGCCGCCTTCTGCTGGATCGAGGCTCCGCTGTCCGAGTCGAGGTTGACGATGGCCAGCACGGTGACCCCGTCGGCGATCATGCCGTCGGCGATGGTGGCCATGTTGTCCGCCGATCCCTCGGCATTTTGGATCGTGTAGGGCACGCCGGCGGCCTTGAAGGCCTCTTCGAGCGCGGGCCGGTCCTTGGATTCCCAGCGCACCGACGACTTGGTGTCGGGCAGGATCACGCCGATCTTGCCCTGAGCCTTGGCATCACCACCACCGCCCCCGCCGGAGTTGCCGCCGCTCCCGCTGCTGCTGCAGCCGGACAACACCAGCCCGGCACCGACGACTACGGCAAACACCATTGATGGCACACGGTTCATGGAATGCTCCCCACATCTAGATTTGTTCTTGCCGACAACATATAGCGTGACGTGTATCACGTCTAGCGCCTGCCGTTTCGGCAGTTCAGCGGGCGCCCAGCAGATGCTCGATTGCCAGCTGGTTGAGCCGAACGAAGCCGGATCCCCTTGCCCCAAAATATGATTGGGCATCGAAGTCCTCCATGGCCGAGCGGTCGGCCAACAGGTCGCGGTAGGTCTCGCCTGCGTCGAGGGTGGGCTCGCGCAACTCCGCGACCCGCGCCAAGTCCATGGCCTCGGCAACGTCGGGATCG
This sequence comes from Mycobacterium yunnanensis, assembly GCF_025823185.1. Taxonomy (GTDB): domain Bacteria; phylum Actinomycetota; class Actinomycetes; order Mycobacteriales; family Mycobacteriaceae; genus Mycobacterium; species Mycobacterium yunnanensis. The sequence continues at coordinate 241,198 of NZ_JACKVK010000008.1, read as the reverse complement.
GCCCGGAATGCCGCCGCGCGCTGCTTGAGCAACAGGTACATCCGCATGTTGGCCGCCGCGGAGAACCAGACACCGGAAACGTCCTCGGTACGACTGGGCTTGTAGTCGAAGTGCCGGGGACCGGCATAGCTCGGGCCGCCTCCGGGACCACCGTTCTCCAGCAGGTCGACGAGCGCGAAGGCGTTGGCCAGGTCGCCGTGGCCGAAGACGAGATCCTGGTCGAACTTGATGCCGCGCTGGCCGTTGAGGTCGATGTGGAACAGCTTGCCGGCGTCCAGCGCCTGGCTGATGCCGTGCACGAAGTTCAGGCCCGCCATCTGTTCGTGCCCGGTCTCGGGGTTGACGCCGACGATCTCGGAGTGATCCAGCGACTCGATGAACGCCAGCGCGTGACCCACGGTCGGCAGGAGGATGTCACCCCTGGGCTCGTTGGGCTTGGGCTCGATGGCGAAGCGGATGGGGTAGTCGTGGTCGACGACGTACTGGCACAACAGGTTCAGCGCCTCGCGATAGCGCTCGAAGGCAGCTTGGACGTCCTTGGCGCTGTCGTACTCGCTACCCTCCCGGCCACCCCAGATGACGAACGTCTCGGCACCCAGTTCAGCGGCCAAGTCGAGGTTTCGCAGCACCTTGCGCAGCGCGAAGCGTCGCACGGAGCGGTCGTTGCTGGTGAATCCGCCGTCCTTGAACACGGGCTGGGAGAACAGGTTGGTGGTCACCATCGGCACCACCATCCCGGTGGACTGCAGCGCCGCCACCAGCCGGTCGACTGCTCGCCGACGCTCGGTGTCCGTCGAGCCGAACGGAAAGAGGTCGTCGTCGTGAAAGGTGAGGCCGTGGGCGCCCAGTTCGGCGAGTCGCTCGACCGCTTCGACCGCGTCGACTTCCGGACGGGTGGCCACTCCGAACGGATCCGACGCCGTCCACCCCACGGTCCACAGGCCGAAGGAGAACTTGTCCGACGGTTGCGGAGTGATGCCGTCGGCGACTGCGACACTGGACTGGACTACGGACATCTCCGCCTCCTGACGTGGCCCCGACCTGGGGTAGATTTGTTCAGCGCCCGAACTTATAGTGTGGTCTACGCCACTGTCAACGGTCGGATTCGTCGAGGGGAGGAACGTCGTGAATCGCGTCGCGAGGATTGGCACCAGCACCGACGACGTTCGCAGGCGGAACCTGTCCGGGGTGTTGACGCTGGTACATCGCCACCGCGGCATGAGCCGCGCCGAGTTGACCCGCCGCACCGGCCTGTCGCGCTCCACGGTCAAGGACCTCGTCGAGGAACTGGCCGCTCACCGGCTGATCGAGGAGACGCGGCCCGCAGCCTCGGCCCAGGTCGGGCGGCCCAGCCCGGTCGTCCGTCCCCATCCGGGCACACTCGCGATCGCCGTCAACCCCGAAGTCGACTCGCTCACCATCGGCCTCGTCACGCTCGGCGGATCAGTTCTCGAAGTGACGAAGCGGGCCACCCCCGGCGTCCTCAACGCAGAGCAGACCGTCGACCTCGCGGCCGACATGATCGAGCGCCTGCGAGGTCGACTCGACCCTGATTGCACCGTGACGGCCGTTGGCGTCGCCGTCCCGGGCCTCGTGCACGCCGCCGGGTCCACCATCCGACTGGCTCCACACCTGGACTGGCACGACGCGAGGATCGGGGAGATGCTGGGCGCGGCCACGCGGTTGCCGACGTTCGCCGCCAACGATGCCAACCTGGGTGCGATCGCCGAGCACATCTTCGGACGGCACGCCAACGCCGACCACATGGTGTACGTCAACGGCGGGGCGGGCGGCATCGGCGCGGGCGTCGTCGTCGCCGGGCAACTGCTCGACGGCGCGGCGGGTTACGCGGGCGAACTTGGCCACACCTACGTCGGCGGTGCGCGCCAATGCCATTGCGGCGCAATCGGTTGCCTGGAGACCGAGGTCAGCCAATCCCAAATCTACGAGAAGGATTCCACCGTGCGGGCCACGACGGTCGAACGTCAGGCGCACTTCCTCGGCATCGCGCTCGGCAACGTGGTCAATTTGCTCAATCCGGGTCTGGTGGTGCTCGGCGGCTTCCTGCGGGTCTTTCCCTCGGTCGCGGCCGACACCCTCGATGCAGCCATCTCGCGGCACGGCCTGCGCGCACCGAGGGAGATGCTGCGGATCGTCCCGGCCAGCCTCGACGCCGACACCCTGATGATCGGCGCCGCCGAACTGGCCTTCGCTCCGCTACTGGCCGACCCCGCCGCGCTGTACCACCAGGGCGTCCACCGCGATCGCGCCGGTAGGCGAGACGATCACCGGGTTGGCTTCGACCGCCTCGATTGAGTCACCCAATTCGGTTGCCAGTGCTGAGAATCCGACGATGACGTCGGCCAGCGCACTGACGTCCGCAGCGGCAGCGCCGCGCCAACCGTCGAGCAAAGGCCGGATGCGCAGGGTGCCCAGCATGCGCAGGGCACCGCCCCATGACACCGGTGGGCAGGCCAATGCGCGGTCGGCCACCAGCTCCACCAACGTCCCGCCCGCGGCCACCACCACCAGCGGACCGAATACGGCGTCCCGCACGACACCGACGGACACCTCGACTCCGGCGGGCACCATCGGTTGGACCGTCACCGACGGTCCCAACCGGTGGGCGAGGTCCGCATACGCCGATCGCACCGCGCTGGCGTCGGCCAGGCCGAGGACGACGCCGCCGACGTCGCTCTTGTGCTGGGCGGCAACGGTCTTCAGTACGACGGGGTATCCGGCCGCGTCGGCAGCAGCCACGGCCCGGTGCTCGTCGTGTGCGACGACGGGTCGCGCGATCGGTATCCCGTAGTCGGCGAGTAGTTCGAACCCCAGCGCGGGATTCCAGTCGGCCAGCCAGGCCCGCCATCGTCGTCGACGGTCGGGATCGAACGTGCCCTCGTACCGTTCGATCTCTCGCGGCCAGCCGGCCAGATGCCCCAGCGCCACCAGGCCACTGCGGAACCCCTCGAGAACGGGAACCCCGCCGTCACGCAACCGGGTGGCCACGTCGCCGTCGATCGCAGCGGGCAGGGACGTCAGCACGGCCAACGGAGCCCTGGTCTCTGCGGCGACGTCGAGCACGGCGTCCGGATAGGCGGTGTCCCCGTCGAATTCGGGTACCAGGTCGACCGCCAACGCCGTGACGGCCACCGCCGGGTCGTCGACCATGACGCGCAGACACGCGCGGAAGAGCGCCCGGGTGTCCGCCCCGGTGCCCCACACGTCGAGCGGATTGGTGGCCACCAGACCGTCGTCGAGTAGGTCCTCGATGGCTGACAGCGACGGCGCCGACAGCTTGGCGAAGTCGACGCCCACCTGGTGGGCCAGGTCGGCCACCATCGCGCGTTCTGCCCCCGAGTCGTGCACCGTCGCGATGCCCTCTCCCGCGCCAGCACGGCGTCCCGCACTGAACAGTTCGAGGGTGTCGCAGAATTCGGCCACGTCCCGCACGCGGACGGCACCGACCGAATCGCAGAATGCCTGCCACGCCGCGTCCCCGCCGGCGAGCGCACCGGAGTGGGCGGCCACCATGGCCTGCCCCGTCGGCGACCCTCCAACCGGCAGGACCACGGCGGGAACGCCCCGGTCGTACGCACGGCGCAACGAGTGTCGCAGCCGGGGAATGTCTCGGGGCGTCTCGAGTAGCAACGCCAAGATGTGGGTCTCGGGGTCGTCGAGTGCGTAGTCGACGTAGTCGGCCGTGGTGGTGACCAGTTCCTGCCCCGAGGAGACCGCGAGCCGAAAGCCGAACCCGCGACGGGCCCGCAACAGCGTCGAGAACGCAGATCCGGAATGGGTGACCAGGCTGACGCCGCCCACGGGCAAGGCCTCCGGCTCGAGGTACCCGAGGGCGCGAAGACCGATCGCGTTGTTGACGAAGCCCATGCATCCCGCGCCGCAGACGGCCATTCCGGCCTCCGACGCCACGGCGGCGACGTCATCGCGGACACCGTTGGCTGCGCCGAAGACGACGGCCGACCGGGCACCGGCGTCGGCGGCCGCGACCACCTGGTCGACCAGTGCACCGTCGGGCACGCCCAGCAGCACGAGGTCGACGGCCTCGTCGAGTTCACCCAGCGACGGCACGCACGGCACGTCGCCGATCCGGTCGTAGCGGGGGTTGACCAGATGCATCCGCGCGGAGCTGCGCCGAGCCTCGACGATCATGCGGGCGCCGAAGCTGTCCGCGCGCGCGCTGGCGCCGACGATTGCCACCGACCGGGCTTCGAGCATGGCGGCCACCGCCGCGCGGCGCTGCTCCCCCACGGATCAGGGCCTAGGACGTGCGACTGAGCGCCGCGCGCAGCCGCCCGCTGGCTCTCTTCTTGTCCGCCAGTGCGGCCCTGGCGGCCTGCCAGCCCGGAATACCGCACACTCCGCCGCCTGCGTGGGTGGCCGAGCTACCGTTGTACAGCCCGGAAATCGGGGTGCGGTAGTCGGCGAATCCGGGCGCGGGCCGCATGTGGAACAACTGCTCCAACGACAGCTCGCCGTGAAAGATGTTGCCACCGATCAAGCCGTACTCTTGCTCCATCTCGTACGGCCCGACGACGTCCCGGTGCAGTATCGAGGACGCGAAGCCCGGTGCCACCTGGTCGTACAGATCGATCAGCCGGTCGGCGTAGGCGTCGAGTTCCTCGGTGTGTGGGGTGTCGGCCCACTCCGCGGGCACCCACTGGGTGAACAGCGACATGACGTGCGTGCCATCGGGATTGAGCGTCTTGTCCAGTGTGGTGGGAATGACGCCGTCACTGAAGGGCGCCAGCGCCGGCTTGCCGAGCCGGGCGTCCTGAAAGGCCGCTTCGATGTACTCCATCGTCGGCGCCATCTCCACCGAACCGGTGTGATGCTCGGCGATGCCCGAACTGGGGTCGGCGGTGAAGTTGGGTAGCTCGCCGAGCGCCAGGTTGATCTTCACCACGCCGCTGCGGGTCTTCCAGTGCTCGATGTCGCGAACGAAGTCGTCGGGCAGTTCGTGGCGGGGAATGTGGTCGAGGAAGGCGGTCCGCGGGTGCAGGGTGGTGACGACCAGCGGTGCGGTGATCTCCTCCCCGTTCTCCAGCACCACGCCCTCGACCTTGCCGCCACGGACCTTCAGGGTGGAAACCGCTGCGTTGGTCCGGATTTCGGCACCAAAGGCACGGGCCGAGCGGGCGATGGCCGCCGACACGCCGCCCATGCCTCCCTCGGGATAGCCCCAGCTTCCCAGCTGCCCGTCGCCGACGTCACCGATCGAGTGGTGTGCCATCACGTAGGCGGTGCCAGGCTCGTACGGACCGGCCCACGTGCCGATCACGCCGTTCACGGCAAGCGCCCCCTTGATCTGCGGGGACTCGAACCAGTCGTCCAGCAGGTCGGCGATGCTCATCGTCAACAATCGGGTGACGTCCGCGGTCATCCGGGTGGTGATGCCCTTCTGACTCCAGGCCAGCTTGGCGAGGTCGAACAGGTCGGACGGCTTGTGGGAGCCGATGTTTGGGGGCACCTGGGTGAGCAACGGACCCATCACGTCGGCAATGCCCTCGAGCCACTCGTTCCATCTGGGCCACGCGTCGGCGTCCCGCTTGGAGAACTTGGCGATTTGCTCGTGCGTGCGCGCCGGGTCGTCCTCGAAGATGGTCAAGGAACCGCCCTCGGGGAACGCCTGGTAGTAGGGGCCCATCGGATGGACCTTGTACCCGTGGCGCTCGAGGCCGAGGTCGGCGACGATGGTCGGCGGCATCAAGCTGACGACGTAGGACAGGCGGGTGACGCGCAGATGCGGCGCGTCCTTCCACGGCGACTCCGTGGTCGCCGCTCCCCCGAGGCTGCCTCGGGACTCCAGCACCAGCGTCTTCGCCCCCGACCGAGCCAGATACGCGGCCGAGACGAGACCGTTGTGCCCTCCGCCGACGATGACGGCGTCGTAAGCATTGGCCATGAGCGACCTTCTTCCGTGTGGTGCGGCGACTGGCCTGACTGACTGTTCAATCTAATCGGATGTTAGGCTTTCGGACAAGTAGCAGTGCCGCCACTGGAGGGAACGAGAACGACATGGCCGAACGTGCGGCTGCGACGGAGCACAACGAAGGCCGTCGGGTCGAGATGCTGGACGCCGCAGCGAGCTTGATTTGCGAGCGCGGCTTCGGCGACACGCGCATCGCCGACGTCGCGAAGCGGGCCGGCGTCAGCTCCGCCCTCGTCATCTACTACTTCGGCACCCGGGACCGTCTGCTGGTCGACGCCCTTCGCCACTCCGAGGAGTCGTTCTACGAAGCGGCGGAGAAGATGCTCGCCGAGGTCACCTCGATGCGGGAGCGGCTGTCGCTGCTGATCAAGTGGACGGTGATTCCGCAGGCGGACAACGAGATTCCCGGCGCCTGGGGATTGTGGTTCGACCTGTGGGCCCAGGCCTTCCGCCACGAGGAGGTCAAGGCGGGCCGGGTCGAGCTCGACGCCCGCTGGCGCCGGATGATCGTCGACGCCGTGAAGTCCGGCGAGGCCACCGACGAACTCGGAGGCAGGGTCGACGCCCGGATGTTCGCGCTCGAATTCGCCGCGCTGCTCGACGGGTTGTCGATTCAGGTCGCGCTCGAGGATCCCGAGGTCGATTCCGACGTCGCCTACGCCATCGCAATGCGGTTCTGCGAACGCGAACTCGACCTGCCGCCGGCGAAGAGGGCCCAGAAGAAGGTCAGGCCGAAGAAGGGCTGAGCTCTTCGTCGGCGGACGGTGCCACGGGATCGACCTTCGTCGGCGTGGGGCTGCGCTGCAACACCCGAACCGCGTCGTGGGCGCAGACGCACGTGACCGGCGACCCGAGGGCATGTGTCACCGATGCGGGACCGGCATTGTTCGGCACCTCGACCACCAACGTCGTCGCGGCGCCGACGTCGACGTGGACCTGCGTCTGGGCGCCCAGGTACACGATCTGCGCGACCGTGCCACTGATGGCGTTCTGACCCGCCGCCACGGGCTCGTCGGGCTCCTGCAGCACGATCCTCTCGGGCCGTATCACGATGGCCGCCGCGCCCCGTGGCACCGATCGGTCGACCACCGCGCTCAGCCGGGTGTCGACCGCCAGACAGACTGCAGAGGCACCGGAGACGTCGACCACGTCGGCGTCGAAGATGTTCGCCGCGCCGAGGAATCCGGCGACGAACGTCGTCGCCGGTGACGAATAGATCTCCTGCGGCGGCCCCACCTGCTCCACCCTCCCGTCCGCCAGCACCGCGATGTGGTCGCTCATCGTCAGGGCTTCCTCTTGGTCGTGCGTGACGTAGACGAAGGTGATGCCGACTTCGCGCTGCACGGACCGCAATTCGAGTTGCAGCTGCCTGCGCAGCTTGGCGTCCAGCGCCCCAAGGGGTTCGTCGAGCAGCAGCACCCGAGGCCGCAGCACCAACGCCCGCGCGAGCGCCACTCGCTGCTGCTGACCACCCGACAGCTGCGCGGGGCGGCGCTTGGCGAACCTGCCCATCTGCACCAGGTCGAGGGCTTCCCCAACCCGACGCGCGGCGTCCTCTTTCGACGTCTTGAGGTACTTGAGCCCGAAGGCGACGTTCTCGGCCACGGTCATGAACGGGAACAGGGCGTAGGTCTGGAACACGGTGTTCACCGGGCGCCGGTGCGGCGGATCGCCCACCACGTCACGACCGTCGAGCTCGATGCGGCCCGCGTCGGGCTTCTCGAATCCGGCGATCATGCGCAGAGTCGTGGTCTTGCCGCAACCCGATGCCCCGAGGAGCGAATAGAACTGTCCCGCAGGGATGTCGAGGTCGATCCCCGTCACCGCGGGAACGCCGTCGAAGGACTTCGCCAGCTGGTGCAGACCAATGCGGCCGCCCGCGACGCCGGTCAGGGCGCCACCGCCGCGGCCAGCCGGGCGAAGTTCGCCGTGAAGCGGTCGACGTCCGACTCGTCGTGCTGAACCGACAGCAGCCATTGCTCCACCTTTCCCCATGGGGGCAGGAACACGCCGCCGTTGTGCTGAATGAGCCAATGCAGATGGCCGAGGCGTGCGTCGACCCCCAGGAAGTCGCGGAACTCGCGGACGGGGTCGCGGCGGAACGTGACGCATCCCTTGGCACCGACCGCGACGACGTGCCAGTCGAACCCGTGCTCGGCGATGACCGACTCCAACTCTTCACGGAGGCGGGTGCCGAGCGCGTCGAGGTGGCGGTAGTTGTCGTCGGTCAACACCTCCGACAACGTGGCACGGGTGGCCGCCATCGCCAACGGATTGCCGTTGAAGGTGCCGACCTGCTCGTATCGCCCGTCGGCGATGGCCGACATGACCTCCGTCGTGCCGCCGATCGCCGCCACCGCGATGCCGCCGCCCAGCGCCTTGGCCAGGCACACCATGTCAGGCACCACACCGGACAGCGCGGTCACCCCGCCGGGCCCCGTGGTGAACCCGGTCTTCACCTCGTCGAAGATCAGCAGCGAGCCAGCCGCGTGCACGTGGTCACGGATCGCCGCGAGATAACCGGCGTCGGGGGTGATGATGCCGGCGTTCATCATGACGGGCTCGAGGATCATCGCGGCCACCCTGCCGCGATGCTCGGACAGCGCGCGAGCCACCGCGTCGACGTCGTTGAACGGCACGACGACCACCAGATCGCGGATGGCCGCCGGAATGCCCGAATTCCCGGGCACTCCGGTGGGATGGTCGCGGGGTCCGATCTCCTCGGCCTCCGGCAGCACCGACACCTGCACCGAATCGTGGTGACCGTGGTAGCAGCCTTCCACCTTGATGACGAGGTCGCGGCCGGTGAGCGCGCGGGCCAGATGAATCGCATCCATCGTGGCCTCGGTGCCCGAGTTCGCGAATCGCCACAGCGGTAGGTCGAATCGGCGGGCCAACTCTCCCGCAATCCAAATCGCATCTTCGGTGGGTTGGGCGAAGTGCGTGCCGCGCCGGACCCGGTCGCTCACCGCCGCGACGATCGCCGGATGGGCGTGGCCCGCAATCGATGCGCCATAGCCACCATGCATGTCGACGTAGGAGTTGCCGTCGACGTCGTACACCTTGGAACCCTCGCCGTGACTCATCCAGACGGCCTGCGGCTCGGCGATCTGCCAGTTGGACGTGGCTCCACCGGCCAGGTGTTCGCGTGCCCGCCCGATCATCTCCGTACTGCGCGGCTGACGGCGAAGGAAGATCCGCTCCTCGACGGCGATGAGATCGTCGACCGCGTCGGACACCTGGCTCTGCAGCACCGTCGAGGGCACGGCGCACCTCCACTCACTAGCGGTTGACTGAGCATTCAGTCTATGCGAGAGTCCTATCACCGACAAGACGCGAACCTGCGGGAGGCCCGGATGCCAGCCCAGAAGCCGACGCCCCGGCAGTTCGCGTCGAATCGTCGCCAATTCCTCCAGCGCGCTGCGCTTCTCGCGGTCACCGCGCCCACTTTCGGCGCCTTTCTGGCGGCCTGCGCGAAGGGGCCGGCGGGAACGCAGAGCGCCGGACCCACGCTGACCATCGCCAAGCCGGACCACCCGGTCACGTGGGACATTCCGGCCGACGACAAGCCCATCGCGGACGGCCTGGCGCCCGAGAAGGGCGCCACCCTGAAGATCTACAACTACGCCGACTATCTCAGCCCGCAAGCCATCAAGGCCTTCGAGGACCAGTACGGCTGCAAGATCGAGGTGTCCACGTTCAACGACGGCGACGAGGCGATCACCAAGCTCCGCAGCGGCGTCGACTTCGACATCTACAACGCCAATTACACCGAGATGAGCCGATTGGTCACCGGCGGGCTGCTGCGGCCGTTGAATCACTCCTACCTGCCCAACATCTCCAACGTGTGGCCGAGCTTCACCAACCCCTGGTATGACCAGGGGTGGCAGTACACCGTGCCCTACACCATCTACACGACCGGAATCGGTTGGCGCAGTGACCAAGTGCCCTCGAACATCGGCGGGCTGAAGAACCCGTACGAATCGCTGTGGGACCCCGCCTACAAGGACAAGACCGCCATCATCGACGACTGGCACACCGCGATGGCAATGGTGCTGCTGAAGCAGGGCATCACCGACGTCAACACGTCGTCGGCCTCCGACCTGAAGATGGTCGGTGACCAACTCGGCGCACTGGTCAAGGCCACGTCGCCCAAGGTCACGATCACGATGTACAGCGACATGCCCTCTGGCCAAATCGGGCTGTGCCAGATGTGGTCCGGTGACGCCATCAACGCGCAGTCCTACCTCCCCGAGGGGGTCGGCACCGACGTGTTGCAGTACTGGTTCCCCCAGGACGGCAAGGGGTTGGTGGACAACGACATGCTGGTCACCCTCAAGGGTGGAAAGAACCCGGTGCTGGCGCATCTGTTCCTCAACCACATGCTGGATCCCGCGGTGGCCAAGGAGAACTTCTCCGCAATCGGCTACCAGCCCCCACAGAACTCACTCAACGCCGATTCGCTGATCGCCGAGGAGTTCATCCCCGAGAACCTTCGGTCGGCGATCGTGAGGCCCGAGTACTTCGACAGCGGTTATCGCCTACTCGAACTGGACGCCGACAACGACGCTGCCTGGCACAACGTCTGGAACACGTTCAACGCCGGCGGGTCCTAGCAGCGGTGTTGCGGCGGTCCGGCGATCCCAACGTCCGACTGTGGGCCGCGCTGGCCGCGCCCGGCATCGGCTGGTTGGTGCTGTTCTTCCTCGCACCGCTCTACGTGGTGCTGGCGATCGTGTTCGGCCGCGTCGACCCGCTGTTCCGCACGGCCGTCCCGGTCTGGAATCCGTTGCAGTGGAACCCGACTCAATTCACCTACGTGCTGTCCCGGATCAGCCCAGACGGGGTCTACTTTCCCGCGTTGCTACGCACGGTGGGTTACGTCGGCGCGGCGAGCGCCCTGTGTCTGGCGATCGCCTTCCCGGTGTCCTACTACGTGGCTCGCCTCTCCGGCCGTCGCAAGGGGCTGCTGATCGCCCTGTTGATCGCCCCGTTCTGGATCAGCTACATGATGCGAATGTTGGCCTGGGTCAATCTGCTTCAGAACGACGGTCTCGTCAACCGGCTGCTGAACGTCGGCGGCTTCTTCGACGTCACCGTCGACTGGCTCACCGGCCAACCCGTCGTGGTGATCCTCGGTTTGGCCTACGGCTACGTCCCGTACATGATCCTGCCGCTATATGCGGGTCTCGACCGGTTGCCGCAACCCATGCTGGAGGCCGCGCGGGATCTGGGCGCGAACCGCGTGTCGTCCTTCCTGCGGGTGACGCTTCCGCTGTGCCGGCCGACGATCCTGGCCGCGCTGCTGCTCACGTGCCTGCCCATGTTGGGCGACTACTTCACCAACGACTTGCTGTCGGCGTCGCCGAAGACCGCGATGGTCGGCAACCTGATCAACGACAGCGTGCAGGCGCCGGGCCAGACCGGTCAGGCTGGTGCGTTCGTGATGCTCGTGCTGCTCGCGACGGTGTTGCCGATGTTCTACTACGTTCGAGTCACGTTGCGCGGCGACGAGGTTCGCACGTGAGGGGACCCGTGACGTGGTATCGAGATCCGTGGCGCAGTCCTCGGGTGCTCGCCGGCATCACCGCCTTCTATCTGGTGTGGTCGCTACTGCCAGTTCTGATCGCGGTGATGTTCTCGTTCAACGACGGCCGATCCCGCACCAACTGGCAAGGCTTCTCGCTGCGTTGGTACTGGGGCGATCCCACCCGGTCGGTGTGGCATAACGCCAGCTTGCACACCGCGCTGCTGCAGACTTTGAAGCTCGGAGTGATCGCCACCGTGATCACGGTGCCACTGGGGGTGTTGTTCGCGATCGGCGTCGACCGCTGGCGCGGCAGGCTCCCGTCCGGGGCGAACGTCCTGATGCTCGTGTCCTTCGTCATCCCCGAGGTACTGCTGGCCGTCGCACTGCTGTTCGTGATGACGAACTTGGCATTACCGATCGGGCTCGGCACGTCGGCCCAGGTCGTCGGACTGGTGACCTATCAGGTGGCCTATCCGGCGGTGCTGGTCCGGGCCCGACTCGCCACGATCGGCAAGCAATACGAAGAAGCGGCAACGGATTTGGGTGCCTCACCTCTGGGATCGCTGTGGCGGGTCACGATGCCGATGCTGAAGCCCGCCATCTTCGCGAGCACGGTCCTGGTCTTCGCCGACGTCATCGACGACTTCGTGCTGGTGCGCTACCTGTCGGCGGGCTCGTCGACCGAACCCGTTTCGGTGAAGATCTACAACACGGCGCGCGCCGCGCCCACACCGGCGCTCAACGCCTTGGCCACACTGCTGCTGCTGGCCGCGCTGGCCGCCGTCGTCATCGGCTATCTGGTGTACCGCCGGATGACGCGCGGTGACGCCACCGCTGCCGACCGCGGACTCGCCGCGTTCGCCGGGGAGGCCTGAGCGATGCCCATCTGTGGACCATTCAGAGCCCAGCGACTATCCTGACTGTATGTTCAAACAGCACCGCGGCGGTTCTTCCTCCTCGCGTTCGGAGCCGGCTCCCGTTCCGGCCGACGACCTCGCCGCGAGCCTGGCGCCGTTCGGCTCCTCGCGAATGCTGCCCCGCGAGGCGTACGTCGACGTCGAGGTCTTCGAGTGGGAGCAGCGAAACATCTTCTCCGGCTGGAAGTGCGTCGGCCACTCCGCCGACCTGGCGGGTACCGGCACGCAACGCGCGGTCGGCTCCGGCGCCGACGGGATGCTGTTGGCCACCGGGGATGACGGGGTCATCCGCGCCTTCGCCAACACGTGCCGCCACCGCGGACACGAACTACTGGAATGCGGCACCACGGCGAAGCGGCGCGGCATCGTGTGCCCGTATCACTCGTGGTCCTACCGGCTCGACGGAAGTCTGCGCAACGCACCAGGATTCGACGACGGATTCGCGGCGGGCGAGTTCGGCCTCACCGAGCTGAGGCTCGTAGACTGGCACGGCTGGCTCTTCGTCGACGTCAGTGGCACCGACGCCGACTTCGCCGACCACGTCGCCGGCCTCGAGGACGTGGTGCGTGGCTATCGACCCGAGGAACTGGTGATCGTCGACCGCCACTCCTACGAGCTGGCCACCAACTGGAAGGTCATCGCCGAGAACTATCAGGAGTGCTACCACTGCTCGACCATTCACCCCGAACTGTCCAAGATCAGCCCACCCACCAGCGGGGAGAACCTGAACTTCGAGGGCTCGTGGATGGGCGGTTGGATGTCGATGATCGAGGGTGCCGAGACGATGTCGTTCACCGGCAAGAGCGGTGGCGTGGCCATCGCGGGCCTCTCCGAGCACGAGCTGAGCACGGTGATGTACCTGGTGGGATTTCCGAACCTTCTGGTCAGCCTGCATCCCGATTACGTCATGACGCACCTGATGACCCCGCTCGCGGTCGACCGCACCCTCGTCGAATGCGCGTGGGCGTTCCCGAAGGACGTCGCGGCCCAGGCGGACTTCGATCCGTCCTACGCCGTGGACTTCTGGGATCTGACGAACCGGCAGGACTGGGCCGCGTGCGAATCGGTCCAGCGCGGTCTGAGCTCGCCGCATGCCCGACCGGGACCGCTGGCTCCCGACGAGGACGGCGTCTACCAGTTCGTCACCCGCGTCGCCCGGGCCTACCAGGGCTCGGCTTAGTTGCGCGCCGGCACCCCGTTGGGGCCCTCGGTGCTCTGGGCGTAGGTGCCGACCGCGAAGGCCACGGCCGGACCGGTCGTCGACAGCGTCGCCCGGTCGACGTTCGCGATCGTGTCACCTCGACGCCGATAGTTGGGGTCGAACGGCGCTCCGGCACGGCCGCCCCACAACCGCGCCTGGGTCGCGGTCTTGCGCTGTGACGAACCGGTCGTGATGCCGCCGATGGGGATGCCAGCGCGTAGGAAGGCGCTGTAGTCACTCGTCAGGCCCAGTGGCTGATCGGCCGGCCGCACGCCGGCCAGATTGAGATATCCGGCCAGGGTCCGCTCCACACCGGCCGACCCGGCGGGCACGCGCGCTGCGGGCACGTCGGGGTTGGGTTGACCGGACTGGTCGCCGTCGAGGGTGAAGAACCCGGCATTGGTCGAGCCCAGCAGGTCGAAGTCGAGATAGAGGGCGACGTCGGCCAACCCGGTTGGACCCAAGGCCGCCACGTACGTCGATGAGGCCTGTAGACCGGTTTCGTTGGCACCCCAGAACACGAACCTCACCGCGTTGGTGACCGTCGGCGAACTCCCCAGTCGAACCGCGGTTTCCAGGACCGCCGCCACTCCCGAACCGTCGTCGTTGAGGCCGGGGCTGTCGGGGGCCGAGTCCAGGTGCGCGCCCGCGACGACCACGTTGTGCGGGTCGCCGCTCTTGGTCTGGGCCACCACGCTTCGCGACTTCACGACGGCGCTCTTGCCGTCCAGGGTCAGCCGCGCGTCGGCCGTCGTGCGGCGCAGTGCCGCGTCGGCTGCGTCGTCGATCACCGCGACCGGCGAGGTGAGCCGCTGGTAGTACCCGGGTGTGAACAACCCTGCCGGGCTGCCACCCTCGTCGGGATCGCTCACCACGAGCACGCCGATCGCGCCCCGGCCCACCGCCGCGTTCTGCTTGTCGACCACCGAGCAACCCGTGTCGTCGACGACGGCGAACGCCCCGCGGACGTTCACCGAGCCGTAGTCACCCGCAGCGCAACCGGATGCCCTCTGCGGCCGCAGCGTCGTACCGGCGAGCCCGCCCACAGGCGTCGACGCCAACGGCGAGGCCTGCACGACGGGGAAGCTGCGCCCCGACACGGCCAGGGTCGGCCGACCCGGCGACGTCATGGCGAGCCGGTCGAACTCTGGCGTCTCGACGTCGAATCCCTTGTCACGCAACGTCTGTGCAACGTAGTCGACGCTCGCGTCGAAACCGGGCGTGCCGTCGGCCCGGGTGTTGCCGTTGGCGCTGGCGGCGTCGGCGAGCTTCTGCAGGTGGACGTACATCCCGTCGACGGTCACCTCGTCCGCCAAGTCGCGACCCGACAGCGGGGCCGCGGGTGCGGGCGCACTCGGAGAGGAGCAGGCGGCCAGTAGCAGCACCAGGCCGGTCGCGATCAGCGCCGCCTTCACGATCCGGACACCGCGTGCCGCGTGCGGTCGTCACGAATCGGGACGCCGTTGCGCCCGCCGATGTCCTTGGCGTACACCCCGATCGCATATGCGACGCCCTTGCCCTGGAGGTCGAGCGCGTCGCGGTCGACGTGATCGTAGGTGTCGGTCTCCTCGTGGTAATTCGGATCGAACGGCTCGTCGGCCGCACCGCCCCAGATCTTCGCCTCGTCGGCGCTCTTCTTGTCCTCGGCCCCGGCGAACAGTCCGCCCGCCGGGATGCCGGCCTGGGTGAAGCCGTCGTAGTCGGAGCGTCCGTCGAAGCTGGTGTCGCGCGGCTCCTTGCCTGCGTCGTCGAGGTAGGCCGACAACAACCGTTCGATGCCCGCCGAGCCCTCCGGCACCCGCGGCACGCTCGGCGTCGGGGGTGCGGACTGGTCGCCGTCGTAGGTGAAGTAGCCGGGGTTCGGCGAGGCCAGCATGTCGAAGTTCAGGTAGAGCGCGATGTCCTTGAGCGCCTCCTCGTCGAGGGTCTTGACGTATTCGGTGGACCCGACCAGACCCTCCTCCTCCGCGGCCCAGAACCCGAATCGGACCGCGTTCGTCACCTCGGGCGAACTGCCAAGCTGCACAGCGGTTTCCAGTATCGCGGCCACCCCGGAGCCGTTGTCGTTGATACCGGGCCCCTCGGGAACGCTGTCGAGATGGGCGCCGGCCATGACCACGTTGGCGGTCGACCCGGTCTTGGTCTGTGCGATGACGTTGCGCGTGCGGTCGACGCGGACTCCGGCATTCATCTTGATCGTCGTCGCGGCGGGCGTCGCGCGCAATCGGGCGCCGTCGCCCTTGGAGACGCTGATCGCCGGGATCTTGACGTCGGTGCCCTCACCGAGAGTGCCACCGCCCAACTCGTCGCCGTCGACGTTGTCGGCCACGACGACGGCGACCGCCCCGCGGTCGGCGGCGACGGCCTGCTTGTCGCCGAACGGGCAGGCACCACGGTCGACGAGGACCACCGCACCCGACACGTCGAGCCCGTCGTAGTCCGACGCCGCGCAGCCGGGCCGAGGGCCGGTGCGGGCCGGCACCAGCCGGCCGGACACGCCACCCTCGGGCGTGCCCACGGTGTAGTTCAGCGGCGCGGCCTTGATTCGCTGGCCTCCGACGGTCAGGACCGGCTCGTCGGCGAACGGGATGCGGACCTCGAAGTCGTCGGTCTTCACGTCGAAGCCCTTGTCCCGCAGGGTCTGCGCCACGTAGTCGACGCTCGCGTCGTACCCCGGCGTGCCCAGGGCGCGGTTGCCGCCGTG
The DNA here is from genome assembly GCF_025823185.1 of Mycobacterium yunnanensis. Classification (GTDB taxonomy): domain Bacteria; phylum Actinomycetota; class Actinomycetes; order Mycobacteriales; family Mycobacteriaceae; genus Mycobacterium; species Mycobacterium yunnanensis. The sequence goes on along the minus strand of NZ_JACKVK010000008.1, from coordinate 224,896 downwards.
CGCATCGGCGATGTCCTGCAGCTTCTTGAGGTGGGCCATCATCGCGTCGGTCGAGACGCGGTCCATCAGCGCGACCGCGAAGTCCTCCGCCGACGGCGAGGCGGTACCGGAGGACGAGGACTCTGCGGGCACGCCCTCCGTGCCGCATCCGGCGACGCCCGCCGCCAACACCGCGACCGTCAAGGCCGCACCCACCGTCCGTGATCTCCGCCGCATGGCCCCAACGTTAGTCACGCCGCGCGGAATACCTCCGAGCCTGGGCCAGTTGATTGACATGTCACGCAAAATGGCGGACTCTCTCGGCAGGAGAGGAAGCACGGACCAAGGAGTAGTCATGGGATCACTGAATGGCAAGAACGCGCTCGTCACCGGCGGCACGTCCGGTATCGGCCTCGCCGCGGCGCAGGCCCTGGCCGAGGCGGGCGCTCACGTCTTCCTCACCGGCCGCAATCAGGACAAGATCGACGCCGCCGTGGCGTCGATCGGCGAGGCGGCGACCGGCATCCGCAGCGACGTGAGCGAGCCCGACCAGCTCGACGCCGTCGTCGACGCGATCACCGCACACGGCGGCGGCCTGGACGCGGTGTTCACCAACGCCGGCGGTGGCGAATTCGCCACCCTGGCCGACCTGACCGCCGAGCATTACCACGACACCTTCGACCGCAACGTCGCCGGAACGGTGTTCACGGTGCAGAAGGTGCTGCCGCTACTGAACTCCGGCGCGTCGGTCATCTTGGCGGGGTCGACCGCGGCGTCGCGCGGCGTGCCCGCGTTCGGCGCCTACGCCGCCTCCAAGGCCGCCGTCCGGTCCTTCGGCCGCACCTGGGCCGCGGAACTGGCGCCGCGCGGCATCCGGGTGAACGTTCTCGTACCCGGGCCGATCGAGACCCCGGGACTCCTCGGGCTGGCCCCGGAGGGCGGCGAGAAGGAACTGCTGGAGAGTCTGACGGCCGACGTGACGCTCGGGCGCGTCGGGCAGCCCTCTGAGATCGCCACGGCGGTCGTGTTCCTCGCCTCGTCCGCCAGCAGCTTCATGACCGGCAGCGAGATCTTCGTCGACGGTGGCGAAGTTCAGACCTAGGTCACCCCGGCGGGGGAAGCGTGCCTTCGCGCAGGATCGTGCCGTAGACCAGGTCGAGGAGATCACCCAGCTCCTCGACCTGGTCGTCGTCGAGGTCGGCGAAGAACACCTTGCGGACCCACGCGACGTGCTTGGGCGCCGCGGTGCGCAGCGTCCGCATCCCGGTGTCGGTCAACATGGCGTCCGTGGCGCGTCCGTCGGTGTCGGACTGCACCCGGTCGACCAGGCCGCGGGCGGCCATCCGCTGCAGATGGTGTGACAGTCGACTGCGCTCCCATCCGATCATCGTGGCCAGCTGCGAGAGCCTCATCCGCCGCCCGGACGCAGTGGACAGCGCGTTCATCACGGTGTAGTCGGGGAACGACAACCCACAGTCGGCCTGCAGGTGGCGGTTCATCTCGTATTCCAGCCGGTGGTAGACGCTCATGTAGTTCAACCAGGTGCGTCCCTGTACCGGCGTCAACCACACGGCCATCACGCCATCATCGCCATTGGATGACACTTCACGCAAACGGAGAGCGCGCGTCAGGTCAGCCAAGCCACGACCAGATCGGCCACCGCGCGCATCCCCGCCGCGTTGGGGTGCAGCGGCGCCGCTCGGCCCGGTACGGGCAGGCCGAACCTCGTCGTCCAGGGATCGGGCGACCATGCGTGGTGCTCGCGGCTCGCGGCCGCGGCCGACACCACCTCGCATCCCGTGGCCGCTGCCGCGTCGGCGGTCAGCCGCGCCAGCGTGGCAGCGATCCGCCGGGCCGTCTCGCACGCGTCCTCCGGCAAGGGATTTGCGCGAATTCCCTTGGGCGGCAACAGGGTCAAGTAGTCGACGAAGAGTACCCGTGCCGCCGGGGCTCGGCGGCGCACCTCTGCGCCGACGGCGGTGAGCGAATCGCCCACCACGGCAAGGGCGTCGTCGCGCGCGGCGACGTCGAGTCGACTGCGCACCGTCGGGCCGACGACGGGCACCGACCGTACCCAGCGCGGCAGCCCGGCGGCGACGAGCAGCGGGACATAGCCGACGTCGTTGCCGCCGATGGTCACGGTCACCAGGGTCTCCGAACCGTCGAGCGCGTCGATCTGCGGCGGCGTACCCCGCTGGCGTTCGGACAGCACATGGGCCGTGGTGGCACCCGAGAACGTCACGTCGACGAGGTCGTAGGACAGCCGCTCGGCGACCACGTGTGGGTAGTTGATCGCCGAGCGACCGGACAGCCGGGGTGCATTCGCCGCCCTCGGCCGCAGCCCAGGACCGGCCGCCATCGACGAGCCGAGCGCGACGTACCGACTCACGAGCGTTGCATCGACGGGCTCGAGGCCTGCGCCCAGAACCGCTTCGGTATCCGGCCCGCGCCTCGCGCCAACCTGCCCGCCGTGACGGCCGCGGCCATCGCGGCCGCCATCATGGGCGGGTCGGCCGAACGGGTGACGGCCGTTGCCAGGAGCACGGCGTCGCACCCGAGTTCCATCGCCTGGGCGGCGTCGCTGGCCGTGCCGATGCCCGCGTCGAGGATCACCGGCACGCCCGCGCGCTCGACGATCATCTCGATGTTGTGGGGGTTGGCGATGCCAAGGCCCGTTCCGATCGGCGAGCCCAACGGCATCACCGCCGCGCACCCGACGTCCTCGAGACGCCGCGCCAGCACCGGATCTTCGTTGGCATAGGCCAGGACCACGAAGCCGTCGTCAACGAGTCGCTCTGCGGCGCGGATCAATTCGACGCCGTCGGGAAGCAGGGTGCGCTCGTCGGCGACCACCTCCAGCTTGACCCAGTCGGTCCCCAGCGCCTCACGGGCCAGTTGGGCGGTCAGCACCGCCTCGGCGGCGCCACGGCATCCCGCCGTGTTCGGCAGCGGCATGATGCCCAATCTGGTGAGCAGGTCGAGTACCCCCGTGCCACCCTCGGCGTCGACCCGGCGCATGGCGACGGTGGTCAGCTCGGTCCCCGAGGCGACCAAGGCCTCTTCCAGCACGGCCAGATTGGCAGCACCGCCCGTGCCGAGGATGAGCCGCGATCCGAAGCTGCGACCCGCGATGGTCAGCGTGTCAGCCACCCTGCACCGCCGTGACCACGTCGACCCTCGCGCCGTCGGTGAGCCCGCAGTGCCACTCCGAGCGCGGCACCACCGCCCAGTCGACCGCCACCGCGATTCCCTTGTCGGGGATGTCCAGGCGTGCCAGCAGATCCGTCACGGACGCACCCTCGTCGAGCTCGACGGACTCCTCGTTGACGACGATCCTCACGCGCGCACACCTACCCTCAACTCGGCCGCGACCGTCTCGGCGGTCCACGGTGCCAACAGGAATCCGGAACGACCGTGGCCCGCAGCCACCAGCGTCCGGTCGTCGAGCCTGCCGACCAGCGGCAGGTTGTCCGGCGTCATCGGACGCAAACCCGCGGCGCACTCGGCGAGTTCGTACTCACCCAGTGCCGGCACCACCTCGCACGCGTCGTCGAGGAGTTCGCGCACCCCGGCCACCGTAGGCGCGGTGTCCCTGCCGTGTTCGTACTGCGTCGCACCCACCACGACGCCGTCGGGCCTGGGCACCAGGTAGACCTGCCTGCCGTGGACCCTGGCCCGAATCACCCTCTGCAGCAACGGCATGCAACCACGTCGCCACCGGAGCCGCAAGACCTCTCCCTTGACCGGCCGGATCGGCAGCCCGGGCCACAGGGCCGGGGCGTCGACGCCGTTGGCGATCAACGCCAGGTCGGCGTCGCGCACCTCGTCCAACGACCGGACCGGCCCGGCCCAGGTGACGCCGAGGGCCTGACATCGGTCCGCGAGCGCGGCGACCAGGGCCCGGTTGTCGACCGCCAACTCCGCACCGGCGGTGAAGCCGTGCCGGATGCCCTGAGCCAGCAACGGCTCCAGCTCGCGCGCCGATGTGGTCGTCTCCACCGGATGTCCTTGCGCGGCAAGCCACTTCCCTACGGTGGCGAGGTCGTCGACGTCGGCACGGTCGACGGCCACTACCAGCGACTCCCGTGCGGTGACGACCTCCGGCGGCAGCCCGTCGAGGAAGTCGTCGTGCCACATGCGCAGTGACGCCAAGCCGATCTCCAGCAGTCGCTCCTCACCGGGCCAGCCCTCACCGAGCGGGGCCACCATCCCGCCCGCCAGCCACGAGGCGCCGGGGGCGTCGGCCCGATGTACCCGCACCGCCCAGCCGTCGCAGGACGCCCGCCGGGCGACCGCCAATCCGATGACGCCGCCGCCGATCACGGCGAGTGTGCCCTTGGCACCGTTGACGTCCACGACCCATCCTTCCTACGCCGGCATGACCCGGATCAGGTGTGACGGTCAGGGTGATCGCACCCACTCTCAGCCCCCGGCATCGGGACTCCCGCGTGTCTAGCTCTTCCGTAGCCGAGAGTACTCACACTCGCTAACGTTCGCGTCATGGTTCTCGACCGTCGTCGTCGTCTGGCGACCGCCCGGCTCTACCTCTGCACCGACGCCCGACGCGAACGAGGTGACCTCGCCGAGTTCGCCGACGCCGCCCTGGCAGGTGGCGTCGACGTCATCCAGCTTCGCGAAAAGGGCTCGCCGGGCGAGAAGGAGTTCGGCCCTCTGGAGGCCCGCCATGAGCTGGCTGCCCTGGAGGTGCTCGCCGACGCGGCGCGCCGACACGGGGCGTTGTTCGCGGTCAACGATCGTGCCGACATCGCCCGAGCGGCCGGGGCCGACGTGCTCCACCTCGGCCAGGACGACCTTCCGCTGCCCGTCGCCAGGGACGTCGTCGGGCCGGACGTCCTCATCGGGCGGTCCACCCACGATGTCGACCAGGCCCTGACGGCGACTCGCGAGGCCGTCGACTACTTCTGCGTCGGCCCCTGCTGGACCACGCCGACCAAGCCGGGCCGGCCGGCTGCCGGTCTCGACCTGGTCCGGGTGGCCGCCGGCCTGAAGACCGAGGCGCCGTGGTTCGCGATCGGTGGGGTCGACCTGGCCCGGCTGCCCGAGGTACTCGCCGCGGGTGCGCGTCGCGTCGTGGTGGTCAGGGCGATCACCGCGGCCGAGGATCCGACCGCAGCGGCCAAGGAGCTGGTCGCCGGACTTACGTCTCGCGACTGATCTCCAGCGGCAACGACGCCGACTCGCTGCGCAGCCGCTCCCAGCTGGCGGCGAACCCGGGGTGCAGGGGCATGTCCGCGACTTCGTCCTCCGGCACCCAGCGCAGCTCGGAACTCTCGCGGTTGGGCACGGTGTGCAGCGGCTCCGGTGCGTCGGCGATGACGGTCGTGTAGGTCCAGGACACGCCATGCGGCTCGAAGGTTACGACCTCGCGCCGGACCACCAGCTGGTCGGCGTTCAGGCCGGCCTCCTCCTGTGCCTCGCGGACGGCGGCCTGCTCGACGGTTTCGTGGCTGTCACGCGCGCCGCCGGGCAAACCCCACGTGCCGCCCTGATGACTCCACGGCGCACGGTGCTGGAGTAGGACCGCGGCGCGACCGTCCGGCCGCGGGGCCCGCAACAGCAGACCGGCCGCACCGTGCAGGCCCCAGAAGTGCGCACCATCCGTCGAACTGACCCAGCCGTCACCGTCACCACGCACGGTCCCAGGATAGGCGGTTTGGCCCGCGCGTCCCGCCCCCTGCTCTTAGAATTCCTTTACAGTTGACGAGTCGAGAAAGTAGACCGAGAGCAGAGGTCCGCGCACAGGTGACCGTGGAGTTGGCGCATCCTTCCACCGAGCCCCTTGCGTCGCGCTCGCAGACGAAACCAGCCCACCCGCGCTGGTGGTTCCTCTGGACCACGCCCGGCCGCATCCTGACCATCGGCATCGTGCTGGCCGCCATGGTCATCGCGTGTGCGTTCGCGACCTCGACCACGATCAACGACCGCCAGCAGGCGCTGTCCAACGTGCTCGACCACACCGAGCCGCTGGCGTTCGCGGCCGGCCAGCTGTACACCACGCTGTCCGTCGCCGACGCCGCCGCCGCGACGGCCTTCATCTCCGGTGCGGAGCCGCGCGCCGTCCGGCAGCGCTACGAACAGGCGATCACCGACGCGTCGGTGGCGGTGACGCGGGCCTCCAGCGGCCTCACCGACGACGACATGGTCCGGCTGCTCGGCCGGGTCAACGCCGAACTCGCCGTCTACACCGGTCTCGTCGAGACCGCACGTACCAACAACCGTGCGGGCAACCCCGTCGGGTCGTCGTACCTGTCGGAGGCGTCGTCTCTGATGCAGACGCAGATCCTGCCCGACGCCCAGCGCCTCTACGAGGAGACCAGCAAGCAGGTCGACACCGAGACCACCGCCTCGACGCGCATCCCGGCCCCCGTCATCCTGGTCGTCCTGGCAACCCTGATGTTCGGCGCGTTCGCGAACCGGTGGCTGGCCCGGCGCACCCGCCGGCGCGTCAACGTCGGCTTCGTCGCCGGCGGTATCGCGGTGCTCGTGATGATCATCTGGGTGGGTACCGCGCTGGCGATCTCGACCGCCGACAGCCGCAGCGCCAAGAGCACCGCCGCCGAATCGCTCAAGACCGTCACCACCATGGCCATCACCGCTCAGCAGGCGCGGGCCGACGAGACGCTGTCGTTGATCCGCCGCGGTGACGAGGGCGTCCGCAAGCAGTCCTACTACCAGCGCATCGACACCATGCAGCAACAGCTCGCGGGTTACCTGGGCCGCAAGGACGCGATCGACAAGTCCGATCTCGCCGACGCCGAACAACTGCTGCGACGGTGGCGCGCCGCCGACGACCGGATCAACGCCTACATCGCGGTGGGCAACTATCAGGCCGCCACCCAGGTCGCCCTCGGCACCGGCGAGGACGATTCGACGCCGGCCTTCGACAAGCTCGACGCGGCGCTGACGAAGGGCATCGAGGAGAGCCGCCAGCAGTTGCGCAACGACATCGTCAACGCCCGCCGGGTGCTCTCGGGCGCGACGGTCGGCGCCGCGGTGCTCAGCATCATCGCGGCGATCGCGGTGGCGTTGGGGCTGTGGCCGAGGTTGAGTGAGTACCGATGAGCGCTTGCGCGAAGAGCATGAAGCCGATGAAACGCATCCTCGCGGCGGTGGCAGCAGTGCTGACGGTGGCCGGCTGCAGCCAAACCGCGCCCGTGGACGACGTGCCGAGCGTGACGCTCGCACCCCCCACGCCCGCGGGTATGCAGGAGGCTCCGCCGCTGCCCGCACTGGCACCGGACTCCGAGGACGACGACGAAGGCTACGGCGGGTGCACGGCGAGCCTCCGACCGTTCAGCACCAAGGCCGATGCCGACGAAGCCGTGATGAACATTCGCAACCGGGGTCGGCTCATCGTCGGACTCGACATCGGCAGCAACCTGCTGAGCTTCCGCGACCCGATCACCGGTGAGATTACCGGCTTCGACGTCGACATCGCCGGGGAGGTCGCAAGGGACATCTTCGGCACGCCGTCACAGGTGGAGTACCGCATCCTGTCCTCGGCCGATCGCATCACGGCACTGCAGAACAACCAGGTCGACATCGTCGTGAAGACCATGAGCATCACCTGTGCGCGCAAGGAACTGGTGAACTTCTCCACCGAGTACCTGGCGGCCACCCAACGCATCCTGGCGCCCCGCGACTCCCCGATCGCACAGGCCTCCGATCTCGCCGGCAAGCGGGTGTGCGCCGTGGCGGGGACGACGTCGCTGGAGCGGGTCCGACAGGTCGACCCGCCGCCGGTCATCGTCGAGGTGGTGACGTGGGCCGACTGCCTCGTCGCGTTGCAGCAGCGTCAGGTCGACGCGGTGAGCACCGACGACTCGATCCTCGCCGGCCTGGTGAGCCAGGATCCGTACCTGCACATCGTCGGACCGTCGATGGCCAAGGAGCCCTACGGCATCGGGGTCAACAAGGAGAACACCGGCCTGGTCCGGTTCGTCAACGGAACCCTCGAACGCATCCGGCGCGACGGCACGTGGAACACGTTGTACCGCAAGTGGTTGACCGTGCTCGGACCGGCTCCCTCGCCACCCTCGCCGAGGTATGAAGCCCAATGAGCGCGCAGGAAGAGCACGACGAGGAGTATCCGGGCACTCAGCCGGCCGACGCGATGAGCTACGACTCCTTGGCGACGATGCGGCCGATGGCCACCCAGGCCGTCTTCCGGCCGAACTTCGACGACTCCGAGGGCTTCACGGTCGGAAGCGTCGAGACCGAGCCTCACGAGCAGCCGACCATGCTGACGCGTCAGTGGTCCCCCATCCGACGGCTCGGCGGCGGCCTGGTCGAGGTGCCGCGCGTACCGGAACGCGACCCGCTGGAAGCGTTGATGACCAACCCGGTCGTCGCGGAGGCGAAGCGGTTCTGCTGGAATTGCGGCAAGCCGGTCGGCCGCTCGACCTCGGACGGCGAGGCGCTTTCCGAGGGTTGGTGCCCTCACTGCGGCAGCCCGTATTCCTTTCTGCCACAGCTGAGTCCGGGCGACATGGTCGTCGACCAGTACGAGATCAAGGGATGCATCGCCCACGGCGGCCTCGGCTGGATCTACCTGGCGTTCGACAAGAACGTCAACGACCGGCCGGTGGTGCTCAAGGGCCTGGTGCACTCCGGTGACGCCGAGGCGCAGTCGATCGCCATGGCCGAGCGTCAGTTCCTCGCCGAGGTGACCCACCCGGGGATCGTCAAGATCTTCAACTTCGTCGAGCACGACGACAAGAACGGCGACCCCGTCGGCTACATCGTGATGGAGTACGTCGGCGGCACGTCGCTGAAACAGGCCAGGGGGCACCAACTTCCGGTCGCCCAGGCAATCGCCTACATGCTGGAGATCCTGCCCGCCCTGGGTTACCTGCATTCGATGGGCCTGGTGTACAACGACCTCAAACCCGAGAACATCATGGTGACCGAGGAGCAGCTCAAGCTGATCGACCTCGGCGCCGTGTCCCGGTTGAATTCCTACGGGTTCCTCTACGGCACACCGGGTTATCAGGCTCCTGAGATCGTCAAGACCGGGCCGACCATCGCCACCGACATCTACACCGTCGGCCGCACCCTGGCGGCACTGACGCTGGCGCTGCGCACCCGCAACGGTCGCTACGACGACGGCTTGCCCGAGGGTGACCCCACTCTGCTGAAATACGATTCGTTCGCACGCCTACTGCAGCGGGCGATCGACCCCGACCCGCGGCGCCGGTTCGCCAGCGCCGAGGAGATGTCCGGTCAGCTCATCGGCGTGTTGCGCGAGGTCGTGGCCCAGGACACCGGTGTGCCGCGGCCGGGCTTGTCGGCCGTATTCAGTCCCTCGCGTTCGACGTTCGGCGTCGACCTGCTCGTCGCACACACCGACGTCTACCTCGACGGCCAGGTGCACTCGGAGAAGCTCACGGCGCAGGAAATCGTTCGGGCACTGCAGGTTCCGCTCGTCGACCCCGCCGACGTCGGCGCCGCGGTGCTGTCGGCGACGGTGCTGAGCCAGCCCGTGCAGACCCTCGATTCGCTGCGCGCGGCTCGATACGGATCGCTGGACTCCGACGGCGGTGTCGACCTCTCGGAGTCCGTGGAGCTCCCGCTGATGGAGGTGCGGGCGTTGCTCGACCTGGGCGACGTGGCCAAGGCCAACCGCAAGCTCGACGATCTCGGCGAGCGGGTGGGTTGGCGTTGGCGGTTGGTATGGTTCCGCGCGGTGGCCGAATTGCTCTCTGCGGACTACGAATCCGCCACCAAGCACTTCACCGAGGTGCTGGACACGCTGCCCGGCGAGCTGGCACCGAAGTTGGCGCTGGCCGCGACCGCTGAGCTGTCGGGATCAGCCGACGAGCGCCGGTTCTACAAGACCGTGTGGAACACCGACAACGGCATCATCTCGGCCGGATTCGGTTTGGCCCGCACGCAATCCGCCGACGGTCTGCGCGACGAGGCCGTCACCACGCTCGATCAGGTGCCGCCCACCTCTCGCCACTTCACCACCGCGCGACTCACCAGCGCCGTGACCTTGCTGTCCGGCCGGTCGGGAAGCGAGATCACCGAACAGCAGATCCGCGACGCCGCCAGGCGGGTCGAGGTGCTGCCCGACACCGAGCCCCGGGTGCTGCAGATCCGCGCACTGGTGCTCGGCACCGCGATGGACTGGTTGGCCGACAACGAGGCGAGCACCAATCACATCCTCGGCTTCCCCTTCACCGAGCATGGGCTACGACTCGGGGTGGAGGCCTCGCTACGGGGACTCTCCCGGGTGGCGCCGACGCAGGAACACCGTTATGCGCTGGTCGATCTGGCCAACAGCGTGCGGCCGATGAGCACCTTCTAGCCTCGCCGGAAGCGCTGGTTCAGCTGCGGGTCGGCTTCCCACCACAGCGCGGGCTCGGCTACGTCGGCCTTCTCTTCGATCTCGGCGTCGACTTCTCGGGCTCGGGACTTCTCGTGTTTCGACAGCCGCCGGAAGAGGACGGCCAGGAACGGGACCCCGAGGACGTCGCCGACGATCCAGAGAATTCCCGCTCCGACGGACTGGTCGGTCCTCGGACTGGGACCCCAATCGCGTTGCAGCCCGGCGTAATAGCCGACCGCAATCAGCGGGCCCAGCCACAGCACGAGGCCCAGCAGTCCGTCGCCGAGGGACTCCACGACGCTGATGCCCACCGAGAGCAGCGGCGGGTAACGACGGGGCACCGGATCGGTCTGCACCCGCGCGTAGTAGTAGCCGAAGCCGACGATCACCAACACCACTCGGGTCGCGGCTCCGACGATGCCCGTCATCGAGGCGACGTACCAGGGTGTCAGGTAGAGCAGCCACGGCAATCCGAGCATCGCAGCCGACGTGCACAGTGGGGATGCCGCGACCCGGCAGGCCCGGGTGGCGAGCACGTGGTCCACCCGGTCTTGGCCTGCTTCCGGTAGCGCGGCCCGCAGCGTGGTGACGGGCCTGCCGAGGGCGAGGAGGAACGGGACGACGAACAGCAGTGCCAGCACCTGCAGGGCACGCATCCAGAACAGGACGGGCGCATAGACGGCGACCACGCTCGACGTTGCGATGGCCCACGTGACGAGCCCGGCGGCGAAGCAGTACGCGGGTGCGCGCTCGGGCGGCGCGGCGGCTCGGGCCGCCCTGCGACACCATGCGTAGCCAGTGCCGAACGCCACGATCAGCAGGAGCGCTGCGGGGTCCAGGTGCCACGACTCGACCGCCACCTGAAGGGTGAGCGGGGCCTGAGCTGGAGATGGCACCAGACGACGCTATGTTCCGAACCTGGGATTATCCGGTGAGAGCCAGCACCCTGGGCTTGGAGGGCGCGGTCACCTCAAACCACCTAGCACTCCCTGCCGACATTTCTGGCAGCCCGTGCGGGGTTGTCCACAGTCCGGCATTCGTCCACAGAACGCCTGTAGCAGAACGACTTTCGTCATACCGTCGCCGTAAACTGGGTTCATGTTCGACGATCTGGTGGACGCCACGACCGGCACCCGCGGCGCCGGGGCGCTGTCGACGTGGGCGCGGGTGGAGAACGCGGCCTGCGCTCACCGGGTCGCGACGATGGCCGCGATGCTCGACGAGACGTATGCGCTGTCGGGGTCGGCGGATCGAGACCAGTGGTGCCTGGACAACCTCGACGCCGTCGCCGCCCACATCGGCGCCGCACAAAACATCACCCCCGGTGCCGCATCCCACCAGCTGTTGATCGCCGTCGCATTGCACGACCGGTTCCCTCGCGTGGCCGCCGTGTTCGCCGAGGGGCTCATCACCTACGCGCTGGTGAAGACCGTGGTGCACCGCGGCGCCCTGGTCATCGACCCCGACGCGTTGCGGGCGCTCGACGCCCTGCTGGCCGAGGCATTCGGGAACTGGGAACTGAGGTCGGTCGACAAGACCGAGAAGGCCATCGACGTCTTCGTTCACCAGGTCGACCCGCACGCGGTGCGCCGCAGCGAGACCAAGGCCCGAGGCCGGTCGGTGGAGGTGCACATCGAGGAGGACGGCAGCGGAATGGCCACCGTGTTGGCCACCCTGTTCGCCCATGACGCGAAGGCGTTCGAGGCCAGGCTGCGGAACTTGGCCAAGACGGTGTGCCCGGCCGATCCCCGGACCGCCGACCAACTCCGCGCCGACGCCGTCGGGGCCATCGGGACCGACCGCATGGCGTGCCTGTGCGGCAACGATGACTGCGCGGCCGCCCAGAACCCACCCGCCACGGGGGTAGTGGTGTACGTGATCGCCAGCGACGAGACCTTGGCTGATCCGACCGCGACGCCCGAGTCCGAGCCGCCTGCGCCACGGCCCGAGACGCCCGCGCCGCCACCGGAAGCCCCCGAGGCCGATGCCCCGCCCATTTCCGAGGAGTCCGCCGAGCGCGCCGCCATCGACGGCGAGGAGCCACCGCTCTTCGACAAGCCGCTACGTGACCTCACCCTCACCGAGGCCCTCACCCCGGCACCCGGATACTTCGCGAAACTGCGACCCGCGGCGATGATGGGCGGCCAATTCCTCCCCGGCGCCGTCGCCTGCCGCGCCGCCGTCGGAGCGACCATCACCCGAGTAGTGCACCCCGGCCAAACCCCACCCGAAATGCGATACCGACCGTCGAAGAAGCTGGCCGACTTCATCCGGTGCCGCGACATGACGTGCCGCTTCCCGGGCTGCCGCATTCCGGCGAACCAGACGGACATCGATCACACGATTCCCTGGCCGCACGGCCCGACTGCGGCGTCCAACCTCAAATGCGTATGCCGTCGACACCACCTCTTGAAGACGTTCTGGGGTGGCGAGAACGGTTGGCAAGATACGCAACTCGACGACGGCACCGTCATCTGGACCGCACCCGACGGCCGAGAGTTCGTCACCACACCGGGTAGCCGGCTGCTGTTCCCCGAACTGAGCGCGCCCACCGCCGCGATCACGCCGACCGGAGGACCCACACCGCACACCGCGGGACTCACCATGCCGCGACGCAAGACCACCCGCGCCCAAGACCACGCCAGACGCGTCGAACGGGAACGCGAGCTGAACGAGCTAGAGAACGAGCTAGGAGCCGACGACGTCCACGCAGGCCCTGGCGATGGCGAGTTCCTCGTCGGTGGGGATGACGAGCACGGTCGTGCGCGACGTCTCGAAGGAGATCCGTCGGGGTGAGCGCCCGGGGCTGTCGTTGAGGTGCTCGTCGAGTTCGATGCCGAGAGGCGCGAGACCGCTGAGCGCATCCCGGCGGACTGCCGCGTCGTTCTCCCCCACCCCGGCGGTGAAGGTGATGACGTCGGTGTTGCCCAGCAGCACCATGTACGCGCCGATGTACTTGCGCAGCCGATGAATGTAGACGGCGTAGGCCAATTGAGCATCCGCGTCGCCGGCGTCGATCTGGCGGTGCAACTGCCGGAAGTCGATCTCGCCGCCGAGACCCAGGACCCCGGAGCGGCGGTTGAGCATCGTCTCGATGTCGGCCATGCTCATGCCGGCCGTGCGGTTCAGGTACATGATCACGCCGGGATCCAGGTCGCCCGATCGGGTGCCCATCACCAGGCCCTCCATCGGCGTCAGCCCCATCGACGTGTCCTGTGGCCGGCCGCCGACGATGGCCGACGCCGACGCCCCGTTACCGAGGTGCAGCACGATCTGGTTGAGCGATTCCACCGGCACCTGCAAGAACTCCGCGGCCTGCTCGCTGACGTACTGATGCGACGTCCCGTGGAAGCCGTAGCGCCGAATGTGCCACTCCTCGGCCACGTCTCGCGGAATGGCGTACTGCGCGGCGGCGGCCGGCAGATCGTGGAAGTACGCCGTGTCGAACACCGCCACGTGCGGCAGGTCGGGCAGCACCTTGCGGGCAACCTCGATGCCCAGGATCGCCGGCGGGTTGTGCAGCGGCGCCAACGGAGCCAGGGTCTCGAGGGTGTCGATCAACGCGTCGTCGACGACCGTCGGCCGGTACAGGTCCGGGCCACCGTGCACGACGCGGTGCCCCACCGCCACCAAGCCCAGCGACTCCAGTTTGAGCCCGTCCCCGGCCAACTCGTCGAACGCCGCCCGCAGCGCGGCTTCGTGGTCGGCGACTGGTCCAGATCCGATGCGCTCGACGATCCCGTCGGCGATCTGGCGTCCCGAATCCGGTTCGACCACCGCGTACTTCAGCGACGACGAACCGCAATTGAGCACCAGGACGGTGCGGGTGGCGCTCACTTTCCCTGGGCCTGAATCGCCGTGATCGCGACCGTGTTGACGATGTCCTCGACCAGCGCGCCCCGCGACAGGTCGTTGACCGGCTTGTTGAGTCCCTGCAACACCGGTCCGATCGCGATGGCCCCCGCACTGCGCTGCACGGCCTTGTAGGTGTTGTTGCCGGTGTTCAGGTCGGGGAAGATCAGCACCGTCGCCTGGCCCGCCACCTTGGAGTCGGGCATCTTGGTGGCCGCCACCGACGGCTCCACCGCCGCGTCGTACTGGATGGGGCCCTCGACGAGCAGGTCGGGCTCGCGGCTGCGCACCAATTCCGTTGCCGTCCTCACCTTGTCGACGTCAGCACCCGTGCCCGACGTGCCCGTCGAGTAGGACAGCATCGCCACCCGCGGTTCGATGTCGAACTGCGCCGCGGTCCGAGCCGAAGAGATCGCGATGTCGGCGAGCTGCTCGGCCGTCGGATCGGGCACGATCGCGCAGTCGCCGTAGGCGAGCACCTCGTCGGCGAGGCACATCAGGAAGATGCTCGACACCGTGGACACGTCTGGGAGCGTCTTGATGATCTCGAACGAGGGCCGGACCGTATGCGCCGTGGTGTGCTTCGCTCCGGACACCATGCCGTCCACCATGTCGTTGTGCACCAGCATCGTGCCGAAGTAGGAGACGTCGTGGATCACCTCACGGGCCTGCTCCACGGTGACGCCCTTGCGCTTGCGCAATTCGGCGTACTGCTCGGCGAACTGGTCGCACAGCTCGCTGGTGCGAGGGTCGACGACGGTCGCCGCAGACAGGTCCACGCCCAGTTCGGCCGCACGGGCTCGGATTACCGACTCCTCGCCGAGGATCGTCAGGTCGGCCACCGACCGTTGCAGCAGCCGGCCCGCGGCCTTGAGGATCCGGTCGTCGTCGCCCTCGGGCAGCACGATGCGCTTGCGGTCCGAACGCGCCCGCTCCTGCAGCTGATAGGTGAACATCTGCGGCGTCACCACCGACGGGCCGGAGATCGACAGCTGCGCGAGCAGGTCGGCGGTGTCGACGTAGGTGTCCATCAGCGACAGCGCCGTGTCGATCTTGCGATGCGACGACGCCGTCACCCGACCTCGCGCCGACGCCACGGCCCGTGCCGTGTCGTAAGTGCCCAGTTCGGTGGTGACGACCGGCAGCCTCAACCCCAGGCCGGCCACCAACGCCTCGATCGACGGGTGCAGTGGCAGACCGCCGTTGAGGATCATGCACGACATCGACGGAAATCCCTCTGCGGCATGGGCACTCGCGACGGCAAGCACCACGTCGGAACGATCACCCGGGGTGATCACCGCCATGCCCTCCCGCAGACGCTCCAGCACGTGCTCGGCCGTCATCCCCGCGACCAGGACACCCAGCGCCTCCCGGTGCAGCAGATCCTCGTCGCCACTGAGCACCGACCCGTGCACGGCGTCGGTCAACTCCGCGACCGACGGTGCCACCAGCAAGGGCTCGTCGGGGAGCACGTAGCTCTTCGGGGCGACCCGCTTGAGCGCCTCGGCGACGGCGGTCAGCTCGTCGGGGTCGCACCTGTTGGCCACGACGGCGGCGGTGTGGGCGTGCTGGCCCGCGATCTCGGCAAGGCACAACTCGACGACGTGGGCCACGTCGTCGGGGGTGCGGTCGGCGGCTCGCACGGCGAGCACGATCGGCGCGCCGAGGTTGACCGCGATGCGCGCGTTGACCGACAGCTCGCTGGGGGATGCGACGTCGGTGTAGTCGCTGCCGACGATCAGGACGGCGTCACAGCGTTCGGCCACCTGGTGGTAGCGGTCGACGATGTCGGCCAGTGCCGCGTCCGGATCGTCGTGCAGCCGTTGGTAGTCCACGCCAACGCATTCGTCGTAGCTCAGCCCGGCCGTGGTGTGCGCCAGCAGCAACTCGAGGATGTAGTCCCGGTCCTCGCCCATGCGCGTGATCGGCCGGAACACCCCCACCTTCGCCACCGTCGAAGCGAGACGATGCAGGATGCCCAGCGCGATCGTCGACTTGCCGGTGTCGCCCTCGGGCGACGCGACGTAGATGGCGGAGGCGCTCGTGGGGGTCACGAGTGCCAGCCTGCCAAATCAGCCGAGCTTGCGCAGCCGCGGCTCCAGGTCGCGCTGGAACAGCTCCAGGAAGCGGCGCTGATCGTGGCCCGGGGCGTGGAACACGAGGTGGTTGAGGCCCCAGTCGACGTAGTCCTTGACCTTGGCCACCGCCTCGTCGGGATCCGACGCCACGATCCACCGCTTGGCGACCTGCTCGATCGGCAACTCGTCGGCCGCCTTCTCCATCTCCAGCGGGTCGTGGATGTTCGTCTTCTGCTCGGCGGTCAGCGACAGCGGCGCCCAGAACCGGGTGTTCTCCAGCGCCAACTCCGGGTCGGTGTCGTAGGAGATCTTGATCTCGATCATGCGGTCGATCGCGTCCGGGGCCTTGCCCGCAGCCTCCTCGCCCTCCTTGACCGCCGGAATCAGCTTGTCCTTGTAGAGCTCTTCGCCCTTGCCGGAGGTGCAGATGAAGCCGTCGCCGGCGCGGCCGGCGTACTTGGCCACCTGCGGCCCGCCCGCGGCGATGTAGATCGGAATGCCGCCTTCGGGCACGTCGTAGATGGACGCGCCCTTGGTCTTGTAGAACTCACCGTCGAAGTCGACCCGGTCGCCGAGCCACAGTTCGCGCATCAACCGCACAGACTCGCGCAGCCGTGCGTAGCGCTCCTTGAACTCGGGCCATTCGCCCTCGAAACCCGTGGCGATCTCGTTGAGGGACTCACCGGTGCCCACCCCGAGGAAGATCCGGTCGGGGTACAGGCAGCCCATCGTGGCGAACGCCTGCGCGATCACCGCCGGGTTGTAGCGGAACGTCGGGGTCAGCACCGAGGTGCCGAGCACCAGTCGCTTGGTGCGCTCGCCGACCGCCGTCATCCACGCCAGCGAGAAGGGCGCATGCCCGCCCTCGTGTCGCCACGGCTGGAAGTGATCGCTCACCGTCGCACTGTCCATGCCGTGCGCCTCGGCCTCGACGGCCAGCTCGACGAGTTCCCGCGGGGCGAACTGTTCCGCCGACGCCTTGTATCCCAACTTGAGTTCAGCCACGCTTCTGTTCTACTCCTGGGGCCGGCGGAGTATTCCATCAGTCTCGTTAGACTTCTGCCATGGCGACCCTCTCGGCCATCACCGACTCCGTGCACTTCGCCCACACCGACTTGGTCAACTGGACGCTGGTCACCGATGGCAGTGGGGTGGTGATCATCGACGCCGGGTTTCCCGGGCAGCGCGACGACGTCCTGGACTCGGTGCGTCAGCTCGGCTTCGGCGTCGACGACATCCATGCGATCCTGCTCACCCACGCCCACGTCGACCACATGGGGTCGGCGATCTGGTTCGCGAAAACCCATGGCACACCGGTGTTCTGCCACACCAGCGAGGTCGGGCACGCCCATCGCGACTACCTCGAACAGGTGTCACCCATCGCGCTCGCCGCCAAGGCCTGGCACCCGAGATATCTGACGTGGTCGCTGAACATCGCGCGCGTCGGCGCACTGACCCACGACGCCATCCCCACCGCGCGCGCCCTGACCGACGAGGTCGCCGCCGCGCTGCCCGGCACCCCGACGGCCATTCCGACGCCCGGCCACACCGGCGGGCACTGCTCCTACCTCGTCGACGGCGTGCTCGTCAGCGGAGACGCGCTGATCACCGCTCACCCCGTGTCGACGCGCCGCGGTCCGCAGCTGCTGCCCGGTCTGTTCAACCATGACCAGGCCGCCTGCGTCCGCAGCCTGTCGACGCTCGGGGCGCTGGACGCCGAGGTGATGTTGCCGGGTCACGGTCCAATCTGGCGCGGCTCCATCCGGGAGGCGGCGGCGCAGGCGGCTACCTGAGCAGGCCTACGTGAGCAAGCTGTAGCCCAGCAGGAAGATCGCGGTCAGCAGGAAGCCGCAGCCAAGCACGATCGTCGGCATGAGGACCGTCTGGTCGAGTTCTTCGGGGTCGCGCGCGTCCGAGGCGACGGGCCCGTAGAGCGCGCGGCCCAGCCCGGATTCTCGAAACGTGCTCAGAATTCGGCCAATTCGGCCGTCGGGCCGACGACCGACGTGGGAGCGCAGCCCGACGCCGGCGACGAAGGTCAGCAGACCGGCGGCCAACAGCAGCCAGCCCACGGTCGACTCTGACAGCACCTTCCCAGCGTAGCGGCTACCCCAACCCCCACCGCGTGGCGATCAGCTCGTGGGAGCGCAACCGGTCGGCGTGACGGTGGGTGACGGAGGTGATGACCAGTTCGTCGGCCCCGCTGAGCCGCTGCAGTGCGTCCAGCCGGTGAGCCACCTCGTCCGGGTCGCCGACGAATTGCGTTGCGGTGCGATCCCTGACCACCTCCAGCTGATCGGCCGTCAGGGGTGGCGTCGACTCCGGGTCGGGATAGGGCACTGCGCCGTCACCCGCGCGAATGGCGTGGACCCACTGCGCGAAGCTCGACGCCAGGTGTCGAGCGGTGGCCGTGTCGTCGGCGACCACCACGTCTGCGGAGACCACGACGTAGGGCTCGGACAGCGCTGTAGAGGGCTGGAAGTTCTCGCGGTACACCTCGACCGCCTCGAGCGCGGTGGCGGGCGTGATGTGATAACTCGCGACGAACGGAAGGCCGAATTTGGCCGCCACCTGCGCACTTTGACCCCTGCTGCTGCCGAACACCCAGGGCCGCAACGCGGCTCCCTCACCGGGCACGGCACGCACCTCCACGTCCCCGACGCGGTAGGTGCCCTCGATCATCGCGAGGATGTCGGCCACCTGATCGGCGAAGTCGGGTGCGTTGGCCTCGGGCTGCTGCAGCACCGACGCCCGGGCCCGTAGGCGTGGGTTGCGCATCATCGCACTGAGGTCGAATGGTGCCGGGACGACGACGCCGTCGACCTCGTGCCACACCCGGGGCGACGTGGATGACGACGACGCCTTCGACGGGTCTTGCGAGACGGCCTCACGACGGCGCTGACCAGAGCGCCCCACCCCGAGGTCGATCCGGCCGGGGTACAGCGCGTCGAGGACGCCGAAGCTCTCCACGACGGCCACGGCGGTGGTGTAGCCGAGCTGCACGGCCGCCGCGCCGACCTGGATGCGCGAGGTGGCCGCGGCGAGCTGACCGATGAGGACGGCCGGTGACGAACTCGCCACGGAGACGAAGTGGTGTTCGGCGAGCCAATAGCGCCGGTAGCCCCATCGGTCGGCGTGCCGGGCCAGGTCCACGGTGTTGCGCAACGCCGTGGGGGCGTCACTGCCTTCACTGATCGGCGAAAGGTCCAGGATGGACAACGGCACGTTCACGGGTGCAGCTCCTTCGAGAAGGCGATGGGGTACACGTCACCCTCGGCAGGCAGCGGTTCGGTGAGCCTGGTGTAGCCGGCGGCGAGGTAGAGCGCCTCGGCCTCGGGCTGTCGGTCGCCGGTGGTCAGGTACACCCGGCGGTAACCGCGCGCGGTGATCTCGGCCTCCAGGGCGAGCAACAGCATCCGTCCCAGCCCGCGCCTGCGGTATCCGCTGTCGGTCCAGATGCGCTTGAGCTCGGCCGTTCCTTCGTCGAAGCGACAGAACGCGCCGCCGGTCACCGGGATGCCGTCGAGCACGCCGATCAGCATGCCGCCTCCGGGTGCGGCGAACTGGGCGGCCGGGTAGCCGCGCAGCCAGGCCGTCACGTTCTCCGGCGTGTCGTCGTAGCGCGTGGCGTACTCCACGGCGAGCTCGGCCATCAGCGGTGCGGCCAGGTCGTCGTCCTGGCCGACGGTCACGAAGCGCAGTCCGTCCACGGTGGGCAGAGTCATCACCTCAATGTCTACCGCGAATCAGCCGTTCGCATTCCGGACGGCGCCCTTCGCCTCGTGCTGATCGAAACAATCCGCTCTTGGGATCCAAACTTGACACGTGTAAAGTTTCGTCGCATGGACAACATCAAGGGCAGGACAGTCGCCATCACCGGGGCCGCCCGCGGCATTGGGCACGCCACCGCCAAGGCTCTCCTCAACCGCGGCGCTCGGGTCGTCATCGGTGACCGCGACGTCGCGGTTCTCGAGTCGGCGGTCAGCGGCCTCGCCCGCTTCGGCCAGGTCACGGGGTACCCGCTCGACGTCACCGACCGGGAGTCCTTCGAGATGTTCCTGGACAAGGCCCGCACCGACGGCGACGGCCACATCGACGTCCTGATCAACAATGCCGGCGTCATGCCCGTCGGCCCGTTCCTCGAGCAGTCCGAGCAGTCGATCCGCTCCTCGATTGAGGTCAACTTCTACGGTGTGCTCACCGGCTGCCAACTGGTGCTGCCCGAGATGGTGCGCCGTCGCCGCGGCCACATCGTCAACATCGCCTCGATGGCCGGCATGGTCGCCGTGCCAGGCCAGGTCGTCTACGCCGGCACCAAGTTCGCCGTCGTGGGGTTGACCACCGCGATGGCCGACGAGTTCGCGCCCCAGGGCGTCGAGGTCACGGCCATCCTGCCCACCTTCACCAACACCGAGCTGATCTCGGGCACCAAGAACACCGGCGCCCAGAAGCCCGTCGAACCCGAGGACATCGCCGCGGCCATCGTCAAATCCCTGGACAAGCCCAAGACCCACGTGTCGGTGCCCGGCCCGCTGCGCTTCGTCGGCGCCGTCACCTCGATGCTCGGACCTCGCGGCCGGCGTTGGCTGTCCAAGCAGATGGGCAACGACCACGTCTTCCTGCAGTTCGACACCGCGGCGCGCAAGGCCTACGAGGATCGGGCCCAGGCCGCGGTCGGCGTCCTCGAGAAGCCGGGCGAGAGCTAGCCCACCCGCTCTAGAAGAGCGGCTCGGTCACGTAGACGTCGAGCGGGCGCACCAGCAACTCCGACTCCACCGGCGTGAACCGGAAGAACGAGTAGTCGATCGAACACGTCGGCCGGCACGTCTCGATGCTGAACTGCCCCAGCATGTCTGGTGACCACGGCAGCCGGGCGCGATGGGCGCGGCGCTGTTCGATCTCCCGCAGGAACGGCTCCCAGACGAGGGCCGTCAGCAGGTCGCGCCACCCCCCGGCCAACGGGTAAACGGTGTCGGCGAGCAGGTACCCGTGGAACACCTGCTCCTCGTCGAGGTCCGGCGGACTGCCGACGTCGGCGACCTGCAGGTACCAACTCGCGGCGTCGGCGATCACGTCACCGTGCACCATGCGGCTCAGCGTCATGACCACGCCCAGCTCGGCGCGCGCCTCGTCCTCGGATTCGTACACGCGGGGTATCTCGATGGCATCGGGGGCCCCGGCGACCCCCCGCGGCACACCGCTCAGGTAGTACAGGAAGCGGTCCGGGCCCGACATGGGACGAGGGTACGTCCGGGCACCGACAGCGACGGGCCAGCCAGGGTCAGCCCGCTCGGTGTGCCTCGAACTCGTCGAGCCGGGCGAAGAGCTCCTCGACCGTCAGGACCACCTCTGCGTCGCCCTCGCCGGATCCGACCAGGATCACGTGCGGCTCCTCGGGATCGGTCAGCCAGATCCGCGTGACCGGCTCGAGGGACTCGTCGAGTTCGTCGGTGGCAGAGGGCGCGTAGTACCAGGTGACGAACTCGTCGGTCGAGAAGTCGGCGTCGAATTCCCAACCCCGCGGGACGATTTCGTCGGCAATGCGGGCCACGCCCTTGATGTCGGCGTGCACGTCGTCGGGCAGCCAGGCGTCGTTGCGGGCGCCGAGGCGCTTCTTGCGCCGCGCCTTCTTGGCCGCACTCGAGCGCGACACCTAGCTCAGCGCCTGGTCCAGGTCCGCGATGAGATCCTCGGTGCCCTCGAGCCCGATCGACACCCGCACCACCGCGTCGCCGAGCCCGATCGCCGCCCGGCCCTCCGGACCCATCGCGCGGTGCGTCGTCGTGGCCGGGTGGGTGATCAGCGACTTGGAGTCGCCCAGGTTGTTCGAGATGTCGACGACCCGCAGCTTGTCGAGCACGTCGAACGCGTTCTGCTTGGTGCCACCGGCCACCTCGAACGTGATCACGGTGCCGCCGCCGCGCATCTGCCGCTTGGCCAGGTCGTACTGCGGATGGCTCTCCAGGAACGGGTACTTCACCCAGCTGACCGCCGGGTGATCCTGCAGGAACTCCGCAACCCGCTGCGCCGAGGCATTCGAGTAGTCGACCCGAACCGCCAGCGTCTCGAGACCCTTGAGCAGGGTCCAGGCGTTGAACGCGCTGATCGCCGGGCCGGTGTGGCGCATCAGCTTCTGCACCGGGCCGTCGATGAACTCCTGGTCACCCAGGATCGCGCCGCCAAGGACGCGGCCCTGCCCGTCGATGTGCTTGGTGCCGGAATACACGACGACGTCAGCCCCCAGCGGCATGCCCTGCTGCAGCAGCGGCGTGGCGAAGACGTTGTCCAGCACCACCTTTGCGCCGGCGGCATGGGCCAGGTCGCACACCGCTGCGATGTCGACCAGCGACTGCATCGGATTCGACGGGGTCTCGAAGAAGACCGCCTGCGTCGGCACCGACAGCGCCTGCTCCCACTGCGCGAGGTCCTCGCCGTCGACGAAGACGACCTCGACTCCCCAGCGGGGCAAGATCTCGCTGCACACCACGAAGCACGAGCCGAACAGGCTGCGCGCGGCCACCAACCGGTCACCCGCGCCGAGCAGGGCGCCGAGGGCGGTGAACACCGCGGCCATGCCGGTCGCCGTCGCGAACGCCGCGGGCGCTCCCTCGATGAGCCGCAGGCGCTCCTCGAACATCGAGATGGTCGGGTTGCCGTATCGCGAGTAGACGTAGCGGTCGATCTCGCCGGTGAAGGCCTTCTCGGCGTCGCCGGCCGAGGCGTAGACGTAGCCCGACGTCAGGTACAGGGCCTCGGCGGTCTCCTCGAACTCCGATCGCAGCAGACCGCCGCGCACGCCGATGGTGGCCTGACTGACGCCCTCGGGCAACGGTTTCGGGATGCGGACGCTCGGCACTGGCTCGCTCATGACTGCCGCCACGGCAGGCCGACGGCCTTCCAGCCGGTGCGCCCACGATGCCCCGCCTCGTCGAGATTGCCCTCGAAACCGTCGAGCACGTTGTAGGACGGCGTCAGCCCCGCGCCGGTGGCCGCCTCGGCCGCGCCGATGGAGCGGTTGCCGGAGCGGCACAGGAAGACCACGGGACGCTCACCGGGCGTCACCCCTGCGGAGATCAGATCCTCGACGAAACCGTCGTTGTGCGAGCCGTCGGAGCGATTCCACTCGACGTAGAGCACGTCGCGCTGCAGCGACGACACGTCGGGCACGCCCACGAAGCGCCACTCGGCCTCGGTGCGACAGTCGACCAGAACCGCGTGGGGATCCTCCGCCAACAGCTTCCAGGCCTCTTCAGGGGTGATGTCTCCCGCATAGCTCACGACCGCGAGTGTCCCACAGCCAGCTGGTGACGACCTAGCTTGGGCAGACCTTCCACGCGCCGTCCTCCTGGACGAAGGTGAGCTGCGCCGGGGTCTTGGTGTCGGCGGACTTGTCGAAGTGGTAGGTGACGGTCGCCGAGGCTCGCCCACCGTCGACCGCGATGTCGGTGACGTCGTCGAGGTAGCGCTCACCGTTCTTGGCCACCGAATCACGTTGGTGTGCCAGGAAGTCGGCCTCCGAGCCTTGGGCGGCACGGCAGGTGAAGCTCTGATACTTGCCAAAGTCCTGGCGCTGCAGGGCGTCGTTCTGGCCGACGGCCGCCTTGGCCACCTGGTCTCCCGGCGTCGTGGTATGCGACCCGAACACGTTGAACAGGATGATCCCGACGATGATCAGCGCGAAGACCGCCAACGCGCCGAGGAACGGCGCCATCGTCGGACGGTCGGGTTCCGGCTCGGTCACGACCCGAGCCCGTGCACGACGGTCGACGCCCGGTGGGCACGATCGCGCGCCCGGACGACGTCGGGAGCCGTCGCGATCGCGGCCACCGTCGAGCCGACGACGCGGACGTCGCTCTCCGGCACGTCGAGGGCTTCCTTCAGTTCGCCTGCGGACACGTCGCGGCGAGGGCCGACCTCGGCGGCCGACGGCGAGATCATGATGGTGTCCATCGACAAGCCGAGGATCGCCCTGGCATGTAGTTCGTAGTGCGAAAGCCGTTGCGAGCGAAGGGTAATGAGGCCCACGTCGCCCAGCTGGGCGTCGACCGTGGCGAAATACACCTCGTCGCCTCGCACCAGCAGTTCGACGGCGAACACCCCGCGCCCGCCCAGCGAGTGCACGATGCGCGCGGCGATGGACCGGGCGGCGTCGAGCGCGGCGAGCGACAACCGCTCCGGCTGCCAGGTGGACAGGAGGTCGCCGTCCTTGCGCCGGAACCCGATGGGCTCGCAGAACTGCACCGCCGGCCCAGAGGGCTCGGTGGTGCGCACGGTCAGCAGCGTGATCTCCTCGTCGACCTCGACGACGGTCTCGGCCATCACCCGGTTCTGCGGCGTCGGCAGCGCGGCGGCGGCGCGGCGCCATGCGGCGTCCACGTCGTCGGCCCGGGTGAGCACCGACTGCCCGTCGGACACCGCGCCGAACAACGGCGTCACCACCAAGGGGAAACCCGCGTGGTCGGCGACGGCGGCGAGTTCCTCGGACGAGGAGGCAAACCAGAACGGCACCGTCGGCAAGCCGAGTTCGTCACCGGCCAGCTTGCGCAACCCCTCGCGGTCGGCGCCAAGACGCGTGGCGCGCGGCGTCGGGAACACCTCCACCGAGTCCCGTTCGGCCGCGGCGATGAGCGCCGCGGGTGAGACCTCGGCGGACACCGCGATCACGTAGTCGGGCTGGTGCTCGTCGAGCAGCGCGGTCATCGCCTGGGCGTCGGCGCAGTCGGCGACCCGGACGACCGCGACACCGAGGCGTTCGAAGGCCAGTGCCAGCTCGGGACCGGTGTCACCCCCGCCGAGCAGCAGGACCGTCGTGGTGGGTCGATCGGTGTCACTCATCGCCTCACCACCCTGCCAGACGCTCAGCCGAGGCGGATGTCGACGTAGCACCACCGCCAGTTCTCGCCCGGCTCGACCGAACGCATGACGGGGTGACCGGTGTCGTGGAAGTGCCGGTTGGCGTGCTTGTGCGGGCTGGAGTCACAGCACCCGACGTGCCCGCAGTCCAGGCACATCCGCAGGTGCGCCCAGGTACTCTCACCGAGTTCTTCGCATTCCTGGCACCTGCCGGGAGTGCGGGGTTCCGGCTCGGCCGCCTCGACGGTGTCGGCCAGGTGCTCGCACGTCGAGGGGGCCGGCGGGGAATTCACGTCGCGCTGTCGCGTTCTCCTCCGCATGCCGTCAACAATAGGACGGCCCCGTTCGGTTCATGGACAGAAGGGTTTGGCAGCGTGGGTGGAGCCTCATTGCTCGCGGTGCTCGTGGTCTCGGTCGTCCTCGCGGGCATCGCCCGCCGATACGACGTCTCGGGGCCTCTGGCACTGGTCGTGGCTGGGCTGCTCCTCGGTCTGATCCCCGGCGTCGACGCCATCGAACTGGAACCCGACCTGGTGCTGTTCGTCATCCTGCCGCCACTGCTGTGGTCGGCCGGCCTGGAGAGCAGCTACGTCGCCATGCGCAAGAACACCCGCCGGATCGGTCTGCTGGCGGTCGGACTGCCGCTGGTGACCACGTTCGCCGTCGGGATCGTCGCCTATCACACGGTGCCCGAGCTGACCCTGGCCGCGGCGCTGACACTCGGCGCCATCGTCGCGCCACCGGACGCGGTGTCCGCCACGGCAATTGGTCGACGGCTGGGCCTGCCCCGCCAGATCATGACGCTGCTCGGCGGTGAGAGCCTGCTGAACGACGCGACGGCCCTGACCGCATACAAGGTCGCGCTCGCCGCGGCGATCGGCACCGCCTCCAGTTGGGGCACGCCGGTGTTCACCTTCGCCCTCGCCGCAGTCGGCGGCACCGTGATAGGGGTGGCGACCGGTTCGCTCATCGTCTACGTCCGCACCTGGCTCGGCGACTCCCTGGTGGAGAGCGCGCTCGGCCTGGTGGCGCCGTTCTTCATCTATCTGCTCGCCGAGGAAGTGCACGGTTCGGGCGTCATCGCCGTGGTGGTGGCGGCACTGATCCTCGGCCAGCGCTCCACCAAGGCCAGCTACGCCACTCGCCTGCAGGACACCGCGGTGTGGAAGACGTTGCAGTTCGTGCTCGAGTCGTTCGCCTTCCTGCTGATCGGGTTGCAGTTGCCGACGGTCGTCGCCGAGTTGCGGGGCATCTCGGCCCAGGTGTTGGCGATCGCATCGGCTGCGGTGCTGGCGACGGTGATCGGGGTGCGCATCGTCTGGGTGTTCCTCATGGCCTACGTGCCGCGCAAGTTGTCGCGGCGGATCCGCGAGACCGAGGAGAGCCCGTCGAAGGCCCAGGTCTTCATCGTCGCCTGGGCGGGAATGCGCGGGGTGGTGTCACTGGCCGCGGCGTTCGCCGTCCCCGTCACCACCCTGAGCGGCGAGGAGTTCCCCGGGCGCCCGCAGCTGGTGTTCCTGACCTTCGTGGTGGTCGTCGGCACGCTGCTGCTGCACGGGCTGACCCTGCCGTGGATCATCAAGGTGCTCGACGTGCCCGGCGACGACGCGCACCAAGACGCGCTGGCCGAGGCCGCCGCCCAGACCAAGGCAGCCCAGGCCGCCGCCGACCGGCTCGACGAGATCATGGCCAACCAGCGCGCCGACACCGACGTGCCGGAGCGCGCCGCGGTGATCCTGCGCCGCTGGAACGACCGACGCAGCAACGCCGCGTGGGAACAGTTGGGCCGCGGCGACGACGAGATCGGCGAGGGGCCCGCGGCCGCGTTCCGCCGACTCCGTCTGGAGATGCTGCGCGCCGAGCGGGCGACGTTCATCGCCGAGCGCGACGCCGGCCGCATCGACGACGAGGTGCTTCGGTCGGTGCTGCGAGGACTCGATCTCGAAGAGGCGACGCTCGACCGGGATTGACCTCGACGGTCGCCGCGATGCGGAACGCGTCGGTACCGTCGAAGTCATGACCACATCGGCTCCCTCGTTGCCACCGGTGCACATGCGGCGCAACGCCTTCGACCCCACCCCCGAGCTCGGCGAGATCCGTCGGGACGCAGGCGTCGAACGGGTGGTCAACGCCCTGGGGATGCCGGTCTACCTGGTGACTCGGCACGACGACGTGAAGCGGGTGCTGTCGGACCACGAGTCCTTCTCCAACTCGCGGCCTCCCGGCTTCGTCGTCCCCGGCGCCCCGGTGCTGTCGGAGGAGGAGGCGGCCAGCAGCCGGGCGGGCAATCTGCTGGGCCTCGACCCGCCGGAGCATCAGCGCTTGCGCCGCATGCTCACCCCGGAATTCACGATCCGCCGGATCAAGCGCCTCGAGCCCCGAATCACCGAGATCGTGACCGAGCACCTCGACGCGATGGAAGCCGCCGGATCGCCGGTGGATCTCGTCGAGCACTTCGCCCTGCCGATCCCGTCGCTGGTCATCTGCGAGCTGCTCGGGGTGCCGTATGAGGACCGCGCCGACTTCCAGGCTCGGTCGGTCCGCCAGCTCGACCTCTCCCTGCCGATGCCCGAACGCCTCGAGATGCAACGCCAGGGTCGCGCCTACATGCAGTCGCTGGTGACACGCGCCCGCAGTCACCCTGGCGAGGACATCCTCGGCATGCTGATCCGCGAGCACGGCGACGAACTGACCGACGACGAACTCATCGGCATCGCCGGTCTGCTGCTGCTCGCCGGCCACGAAACCACCTCCAACATGCTCGGATTGGGCACCCTCGCGCTGCTGCGCAACCCCGACCAGTTGGCCGCCGTGCGCGACGATCCGGACGCCGTCGGGCCTGCCGTCGAGGAACTGCTGCGGTGGTTGTCGATCGTGCACACCTCGATCCCCCGGGTGTCCACGCACGAGGTCGAGGTGGCCGGGGTGACGATCCCCGAGGGCCAGCTGGTCTTCGCCTCGTTGCCGTCGGCCAACCGCGACCCCGACTTCACCGACGCCCCGGACACCTTGGACATTCGCCGCGGCGCCGCGGGGCACCTGGCGTTCGGCCACGGGGTGCACCACTGCCTCGGCGCACCCTTGGCGCGGATGGAGATGCGAATCGCATGGCCGGCATTGTTCAACCGCTTCCCGCGCCTCGCGCTGGCCGAGGACTTCGACGACGTCGCGTTCCGGTCGTTTCACTTCATCTACGGCCTGCGGTCGCTGGCCGTCGGCTTCTAGGAGGTGGCGACCGTGAAACTGGAGGCCGACCGGCGCGCGTGCATCTCCTCGGGCAACTGCGTGATGACCTCCGAGGCGCTGTTCGACCAGGACGACGACGGCGTGGTGGTGCTGTTGACCGAGGACGTGCCCGAGTCCGAGGAGGCCAACGCCCGCGAGGCGGTCGCCATCTGCCCGGCCTCAGTGTTGCGCTTGGTGTGAGTCCCGCCTGCTGAGCACGAACAGGCTGACGATCAGCACCCACGCCGGGAAGGCCAACGCGATCCACATGCTGACGTCGGCGGCCACGAGCACCGCCGCCACCACGGCGTACGTCGTCATCACCAGCCAGCGCGGCATCAGACCCGTCTTGAGCCAGATGGTGGCCAGCGACATCATGAAGACCGCCGCCATCCGCACGGCGTAGGTCTTGGTCAACGTCAACATCAGCACCTGGCCGAAGGCGACGACCTGGGCGTGGGCGGCCGCGTCGGCGGTGACGGGATGGCCGGTCGTCAGGGCCACCCCGACCGCGCTGGCGACGAATGCCATCGCCAGGAACAGCAGACCGCTGCCGATGAACACCGACGAGAAGAACTTGTCCTCGTAGCTGCCGAAGCCGTCGCGCACCACCCCGATGAACCACAGGAACGTGACCCCGGCGAAGGGCAGCAAGAGGGCTGCGACGTGGATCTTGCCCCGGCCGGCTTCGATCCACGAGGTACCGATCTCGGGATGCTCGGGCAGTGACGTCCGAATCAGGATCAGCGCGGCGCCGAACAGCAGCGCGAACAACACGCCTGCCACCGCCGCCGCGCGTGGCGTGGACAGTTTGCGCAGGTGCCGGGGGGTTGGATCGTCGGTCACCGCGTCATGGTGACACGCACGCGGCGCTTTCGGTCAGGGTTGACCGGGGAGCAGCCGGATCATCAATCCGTTGGCCTCCGCGCACAACGTCCCGTCGGGACGGTGCAGCTCGGCGTTGACGAAGGCCTTGCGGCCGTCGGTCTCCCGGATCCAGCCACGCGCGGTCAGCGTCTCCTCGATCGGCGTGACGTTGCGGTAGTCGACGTGCAGGAACGCGGTGCGGCTGATCGGCCGGCCCGCCGCGTGGATCACCATGCCGAAGATGGAGTCGAACAGCAGCGGCAGCACTCCGCCGTGCACCGCCGAGTTGCCGCCGACGTGGAACCGGCTGAACCGAACCGTCAACGCGACGCCGTCGGGTTCCATGCTGGTGATGACGTAGGGCGCCATCAGCAGGCTGCCCGCCCCCGGCAGGGACGGCACCCGGTTGGCCGGTCCGACGCCCTCGGGCGCGTCGGACGGGGCGAGCAGCTCGATCAGCGCGTCCACCCGCGCGGCCGCCTCGGTCCAGGTGTCGCCGTCCGGATCGGCCGACACCGCGAGGTCCTGCAGCCGCCGCATCGAGGAGAGGAAGTGCCCGAACCCCGGCCCGGGGTCGACGGGTTCCAGGAGCGGAAACCCGCCGTGGAGGTCGGTCACCTGGTCGCCAGGATGTCCCGGCGCACGATCGTCTGATCCCGGCCGGGGCCGACGCCGATGCACGAAACATGGGCTCCGGCAAGCTCTTCGAGACGCAGGACGTAGTCGCGCGCCTTGGCGGGAAGCTCGTCGAAGGTGCGGCAGGAACTGATGTCCTCCCACCACCCGGGCAGTTCCTCGTAGATCGGCTGGGCAATGGCGATGTCGCTCTGGGTCATCGGCATCTCGTCGGTGCGCTTGCCGTCGACGGTGTAGCCGACGCACACGGGCACCGTCTCCAGGCTCGAGAGCACGTCGAGCTTGGTCAGGAAGTAGTCAGTGATGCCGTTGACGCGCGTGGCATACCGGGCGATGACGGCGTCGAACCAACCGCACCGACGGGCCCGGCCGGTCGTGACGCCCACCTCGCCGCCGGTCTTGGACAGGTACGCGCCGAACTCGTCGAACAGTTCGGTCGGGAACGGGCCGGAGCCGACGCGCGTGGTGTACGCCTTGAGGATTCCCAGCACCGTGGTGATCTTGGTGGGCCCGATGCCCGAGCCGACGGACGCGCCGCCCGCCGTCGGATTCGACGACGTGACGAAGGGATACGTGCCGTGGTCGACGTCGAGCAGGGTGCCCTGAGATCCCTCCAGCAGCACCGTCTCACCACCTTCGAGCGCCTCGTTGAGCAGCAGTCGGGCGTCGGCGATGCGGTGCTTGAAACCCTCGGCTTGTTCGAGCAGTGCGTCGCGTACCTCGTGCGGGTCCAGCGCCTTGCGGTTGTAGATCTTGACGAGCACCTGGTTCTTGAATTCCAGTGCGGCGTCGATCTTCTGGGTCAGCGACTCGGGGTCGAGCACGTCGGCGACGCGGATGCCGATGCGGGCGATCTTGTCCTGGTAGCAGGGTCCGATGCCGCGGCCGGTGGTGCCGATCTTCTTGCTACCCATGTACCGCTCGGTCACCTTGTCGATGGCCACGTGATACGGCATCAGCAAGTGCGCGTCGGCGGAGATCAGCAGCCGGGAGGTGTCGACGTCGCGATCCTCCAGGCCCTTCAACTCGGTCAGCAGCACCCCGGGGTCGACCACGACGCCGTTGCCGATGACGTTGGTGACACCGGGGGTCAAGATGCCCGACGGTATGAGGTGAAGGGCGAAGTTCTCACCGCTGGGGAGGACGACGGTGTGCCCGGCGTTGTTCCCCCCTTGGTAACGAACGACCCACTGGACACGCCCACCGAGCAGATCGGTGGCCTTTCCCTTGCCCTCGTCGCCCCACTGGGCGCCGATGAGGACGATTGCCGGCATCGCGTTTCTCCCGCTCATCTGCCTCGAATACTGTGGCAGCCGGTGACATACCCTATCCGACCTCATGCCCAGCAGGTGAATCCCGACCACCTCGTGCTCCGCTTCGGCGACCGACGGGCACCGCGCCCGCTGGCCGGACTCCCCACCGTCGACGTCGGTTCCGTCGCCGACGTGGACGCCGCACTGGGCGCCCGGCGGCTGATCGTGGTGGGCGCGCACTCCGACCTGGCGGTCGTACTGGCCCGGCTGTTGCGCGCCGACCGCCTCGACGTCGAGGTCGCGCACGTGCGGCGGTGGCGGGCTCGGCGGGCGCGCACGGGGACGGCACGACGGGTCCCGTTGATCCGCGACGAAACCGGCGCGGTGCTGGTCGAGGCAGGCCTGTGGCTGCCACCCGACGACTCGGTACGCACCCTGACCGGCGAGGCCGTCGTCGACGACACGCTGCTCTTCGACGGCGAGGTGAACGGCGTCCGGATCGAGCCGACGGCCGAGGTGCCGGGGCTGCGGGCCCGGGTGCTGACCACCCGCCTACGGCCGCGGCGCTGGGTGACCGGGCGGGCCGCACAACTCGGCACCACCGGGGTGACGGTCGTCCGTGACGGAGTGCGCGCCCCGCGTCCGGCGCGCCGGTCGACGTTCTACCGACACGTCGAGGGTTGGTTGCGCGTCCAGTAGTTTCGTTGAGGTGAGCAACGTCCGTCCCCTGCGCCAATCGGTGCGGCCCAGCCCGGTCTTCCTGGCCATCGTGGCCATCACCGCCGTCGGCGGGGTGCTCGCCTGGCTGGCCGAGTTCGACGCGACGCCGCTGGCCTACCTTGGCGTGTTCGTCTTCGTGGTCTTCGGCTGGCTGGTGTCGCTGTGCCTGCACGAATTCGGCCACGCCTACACCGCCTGGCGGTACGGCGACCATGACGTCGAGGTCCGTGGGTACCTCACGCTCAACCCGCTGAAGTACTCCAATCCCCTTCTTTCCCTTGGCATTCCGGTACTGTTCATCGCCCTGGGCGGCATCGGGCTGCCCGGCGGCGCGGTGTACGTCCGCACCTGGCCGATGACCAAGCGGCAACGCACCACGGTCAGCCTCGCCGGACCGTTCGCCAACGTCGTCCTGGCAATCGTGCTGCTGACCGTGACCCGGCTGTTCTTCGACCCGGAGCACTCGGTGTTCTGGGGCGGGGTGGCCTTTCTGGGCTTCCTGCAGGTGACGGCCGTGCTGCTGAACATGCTGCCCATTCCCGGCCTGGACGGGTACGGGGCGCTGGAACCGCACCTCAAGCCGGACACCCAGCGGCAGCTTCAACCGGTCAAGCAGTGGGGTTTCCTCATCCTGTTCGTCCTGCTGATGGCGCCGATGCTGAACCAGTGGTTCTTCGGACTGGTGACGTGGTTCTTCGAACTGTCGGGCATTCCGGGTGCGCTCTGGCAGGTCGGTGCGTCGTTGACGCGGTTCTGGTCCGCCTGGTTCTGACCGAACGCCGATGAGCCCTAGCCGGTGGCCGCTGGCGGTGCGTGCGGCCACGAGCACCGCGGTGCCGGTCGTGATCGGATCCGCCGTCGGCAACGTCGGGGCAGGGCTGATCGCCACCCTCGGCGCCTTCACCGCCCGCTTCGGCGGGGACCGGCCCTACCTCAACCGCGGTATCCAGCTGGCGACGGTCTCGGTAGCCCTGGCCTCGGCGGTCACGATGGGTTCGTGGTCGGCGCGGGTCGAATGGCTCGGCATCGCCGTCGTGTCGGTGGTGGCGGTGGCGGCGGTGTGGCTGTGCAACGCCCTCGCGGTCGGACCTCCGGGTGCCTACGTGTTCGCGCTGGCCTGCGCGGCCGGAGTCGGTGTCTCGGCCTCGGGGTTGGCGCCGTGGCAGCTGGGACTTCTGGTGCTCGGCGGTGGTGCGGTCGCGTGGCTGATTCAGATGTCGGGAGCGCTGCGCGGGCGGCGCCGTCCGGAGCGGGTCGCCGTCTCGGCGGCCGGGACCGCGGTGGCCGAGTACGTCGACGCCGTCGGGTCGGCCCGCGAAGTCGTCGCCAGGCACCGCGCGGCCACGGCGCTGCACGCGGCGTGGAACATCCTCATCACCTTTCAACCGACGACCGACGACACGCTGCAGGGGTTGCGCGCGGCCACCCACGCCCTGCACGTGCTGTTCGCCGACGCGATGTCGGCCGTCGCCGTCGGTGACGGCCCGCCGACAGGGACCGCCGACACCGCGCGCCGGATCGCCGAGCTGACCGTGGATCCCGCGACGGTTTCGGCCCGCGACACCGCGCGGGTTCCACTCGGGCGCGCCTCGACGGGCACTCTGCTGCGGCGGGCGCTGCGTCCCGGTTCCCACGTCCGGCACGTCATGGTCCGGGTGGCGATCGCCGCCCCGCTGGCGGGTGCGACGGCCGTGCTGCTTGGCATCGGACACGCCTACTGGGCCATCGCGGCGGCGGTGCTGATCCTGCATCAGGGGGCCGACCGCAGCCGCACGCTGCGACGTGGCGCCGACCGCCTCGTCGGCACGTGGGTGGGGCTGATCCTCGCGGCGGGCATCCTGTGGTTGCATCCGCAGGGGTGGTGGCTGGCGGTCATCCTCGCCGTCCTGCAACTGACGATCGAGATGCTCGTCGTCAGGCACTACGGGCTGGCCTCGGTGTTCATCACCGCCGCGGCCTTGACCATCGCCACGGGCAGCCACCGCGTCGACGTCGTCGACCTCCTGCTGGCCCGCGGCAGTGACACGCTGATCGGCTGCGCGGTCGGGGTGGCGGTCTTCCTGGTGGTCAGCCGTTTCCAGGAGGCCGACAGGCTGGTCGACTCGGTCGCCGCCGTCGTGGACGCCGTCGGCGCGACCATGCCGCACCTGGCCGACGACACCGGCACCCTGGCGGCTCGGACCGCGCGACGGGATCTGCAGCTCGCGGTCATCGACCTCCGCGACGCCCTCGACGCCTCGACGGCCGGGTCGGATGAGCCGATGCGGCCCGCCGCAGTCGCCGCCGAGCAACTCGCCTACCGCACCGTCGCCGCGTGCTGGGAGTCCGACGTCCACCTGGCAGGTCCGCCGGTGGGTCGCGACGACGCGCTGGCGTTCGCCGGACGACTGCACGATCTGGCGGCCGCGCTGCGCACCCGGGCGACGGCGCCGGCGGTCGAGGGCGCACCGGAGTTCATGGCCGCCGACGTCGGCGCCCTGACCGCGGCCTTGCGACGCTAGGCGAGCCCCAGTTCGCCGCGGGCCGTCCGGTCGCAGTCGTCGAGCAGGTCCAGGCATCGCTGGTATTCGTCGGTCTCGCCGATCGCGTCGGCGGCGTGCGCCAGGGCGGCCACGCAGCGCAGGAAGCCGCGGTTGGGTTCGTGGGAGTACGGCACCGGCCCGAAGCCCTTCCACCCGTTGCGGCGCAGTTGGTCCAGTCCGCGGTGGTATCCGGTGCGCGCGTAGGCGTAGGCGGTGACCGCCTTGTCGTCGGCGAGGGCCTCTTCGGCCAACGTTGCCCAGGCGACCGAGGCCGACGGATGCGCGGCCGCGACGATCGCCGGGTTCTCGCCGGCCTCGAGCTCCGCCTCTGCTTCGGTGTCGCCTGGAAGCCGGACCGGGTCAGGCCCCAGCAGATCGCCCATGTGAGTCATGGGCTCATTGTGCCGTGCGGATCCCACGCCGACGCCCTCAGGCTTGACCGACGGCGAGGCGGATAGGATTCGTCGTAGTCACGAGGGAGGTCTCACGCGCGCATGTCGAACCCATCGGGGACGGACGAGAACAGGGAACCTGGCAACCGAATGAGCGGGGACGACGGCTCCTCACCCGAGACCGAGGTCATCGACCCGGCCGCGTTGGCCAGCGCCGCCGAGGCCGAATCCCCCGAGCGCAGATTCACCGCACCGTCGGGCATGGACGCGGGGAAGACGCAGATCATCGCGACCGCACCCGAGCCGGCCACCGAGATCTTCGCCGTGTCGAGAGAGCACGCCGACGCCGCGGAGGCCGGTGCCTTCACCGCGCCGATCCCCCACGCCGGAGGCGCTGCGCCGCAAGTCATTCCGGGCCGCGGCGAGCAGCCAAAGGCGCCGCGCAGCCGTCGTAGCTGGGGCTGGGTGATCGCACTGGTGCTCGTCATCGCCGCCCTGGTCGCCGTCGCCATCCTTGGCACCGTGCTGCTCTCGCGCGACGACTCGTCGGCGGTGTCGCAGGAGGACATGGTGCGCACCACGATCCAGAGCTTCGACACCGCGATCCAGAGGGGCGACCTGTCGACGCTGCGCACCATCACCTGCGGCGAGACCGCCGACAGCTACATCAGGTACGACGACGACCAGTGGAAGGACATCCACGCCCGCGTCGCCGCGGCGCGTCAGTACCCCATCGTCGCGAGCATCGACGAAGTGGTCGTGCACGATTCGCACGCCGAGGCCAACGTGACGTCGTTCATGGCCTACGACCCCTCCACCCGCTCGACGCGGAGCTTCGATCTGGAGCTCCGCGACGAGCAGTGGAAGATCTGCCAAGCGCCGCAGTAGACCCCCCTTGCGATTTGTGCACCCGCACCTGCGCTCACCGCGGGCGCGGGTGCACAAATCGCCGAACTATCAGCCGGCGGACACCGAGCGGCCGCTGCTGTGCAGGTCGTTGCACGCCTCCACGACGCGCTCGGACATCGACGCCTCGGCCTTCTTCAGGTAGCTGCGCGGGTCGTAGACCTTCTTGTTGCCGACCTCGCCGTCGATCTTCAGCACGCCGTCGTAGTTGGCGAACATGTGCCCGGCCAGCGGACGGGTGAACGCGTACTGGGTATCGGTGTCGACGTTCATCTTGACCACGCCGTACTTCAGCGAGTCCTCGATCTCGGACTTCAGGGAGCCCGAACCGCCGTGGAACACGAAGTCGAAGGGCTTGCTGCCCTCGGCGAGCCCGAGCTTGGCGGCGGCGACCCGCTGCCCCTCGGCGAGCACCTCCGGACGCAGCTTCACGTTGCCCGGCTTGTAGACGCCGTGCACGTTGCCGAAGGTGGCGGCCAGCAGGTACCGACCGTGGTCGCCGGCGCCGAGCGCCTCGATGGTCTTCTCGAAGTCCTCCGCGGAGGTGTAGAGCTTGTCGTTGATCTCGGCCTCGACGCCGTCCTCCTCGCCGCCGACGACGCCGATCTCCACCTCGAGGATGATCTTGGCCTCGGCCGCGAGCTTCAGCAGTTCCTTGCCAATCTCGAGGTTCTCGTCGATCGGCACGGCCGAGCCGTCCCACATGTGGCTCTGAAACAGCGGGTTCTGCCCCTTGGCGACGCGCTCGGCGGAGATCGCGAGCAGCGGTCGGACGTAGGTGTCGAGCTTGTCCTTCGGGCAATGGTCGGTGTGCAGCGCGACGGTGACGTCGTACTTGGCGGCCACCACGTGGGCGAACTCGGCCAGAGCAACGGCGCCGGTCACCATCTCCTTGACGCCCAGACCGGATGCGAATTCCGCACCGCCGGTGGAGAATTGGATGATGCCGTCACTGCCGGCGTCCGCGAAGCCCTTGATCGCCGCGTTCACCGACTCCGAGCCGACGCAGTTGATGGCAGGGAATGCGAAGGAGTGCTCCTTGGCACGGTCCAGCATCTCGGCGTAGACCTCGGGAGTCGCGATGGGCATGTCAGTTTCCTCTCGGCATTCGTCCGGGTTCGAAGAGGAGTATCTCAACAGCCGTGGTGTCGTGGCACCTCAGGGTTGGGACGGCTGCTCCACGGGCGAGAGGATGCGTCCCGACAATTCCAGCAGCGCCCGGTGCAGATCTTCGTCGTCGATGTCGGCCAGCTCCGGATCCGCGGCGGCCCGGCCCACACCGGAGCAGAACACCGAGAAGGCGATTCGGTCGACGGG
This sequence comes from Mycobacterium yunnanensis, assembly GCF_025823185.1. Taxonomy (GTDB): domain Bacteria; phylum Actinomycetota; class Actinomycetes; order Mycobacteriales; family Mycobacteriaceae; genus Mycobacterium; species Mycobacterium yunnanensis. Next base: position 187,945 of record NZ_JACKVK010000008.1, on the reverse strand, counting down.
GTCGCGCTCGGGCCCCTCCAGCAGTTCGCGTAGCCGGCCCGTCACCGCGTTGAACTCGGGATCGCTGAGCACCAATGCGTCGATGGCGGGGTCGCCGTAGAACACCACTGCCAACCGTCGGTGGCGTACCACCATCTCGACGAGTCCGCTGATCGCCACGGCCCGCTGCTGCTGCTGGTCGGGTAGCGCGTCGGCGATCCTGATGACCCGCGCGATGTCCTCGATGGACGGCCGGATCACCTCCAGCGCAATGCCCTCCTTGGACTGGAATTGATAGTAGACCGCAGCCTTGCTGACCCCCACCCGGTCGGCGATCATCTGCAGCGACGTGCCGTGCACGCCGTGCTCGGCGAACAGCGTCATCGCGGCGTCGAGGACCCGGTCACGGGCCAGCCCTCGAGGTGCTACCGGTTTCGCCAATGCCTTGCCTTCGTGATCTCCCGGCCCGAATGTCGCGGATGGGCGAAGTGTACGTCCGCGAGGGGCGTCACTTGTCGCAAACGATCATTCAAGTGAACTTAGCCGTTCGGCTTGCTCAACTCCAGTTGGCGCTCTATTGTTTTGACGCGCTAACCACTTGGGGTCGAAGCGCCGCAGCGACGAAGGGGCTTTGCGTGGTCGGGATCGTCAAACGCGCGTGGATACCGCTGGTCATCGTCGTCGTGGTGGTGCTCGGCGGCGTCGTGGTCTATCGAATGCACGGGTTCTTCGGCTCCGACAACGAGACGACCCGCCCGGGTGCCGGCCTGGCCCAGGACGCGGAGCCGTTCAACCCCAAGGTCGTGACCTACCAAGTAACCGGAACGGAAGGCGCCGTGGCGACCATCAACTACCTCGACCTCGACGCGACTCCACAGCGCGTCGACGACGCCCGCCTGCCGTGGTCGATCACCCTGCGGACCACCAAGCCGTCGGCCAGCGCGACCATCATCGCCCAGAGTGACGGCGACCAGATCGGGTGCCGCGTCAGCGTCGACGACGAGGTCCGAGACGAACAGTCGTCCACCGGCGTCAACGCGCAGGTGTCGTGCTTGGTGAAGTCCGCATGACCGAGCCGCTGACCGCGCACCGCGCTCGCGTACCCCGTTTCCTGCGGTTGTTCTGCGTGCCCGTCCTGTTGGGCTGGCTGGCGTTGACGGCGCTTGTCAACGTGGTGGTGCCGCAGCTGGAGGCCGTTGGCGCGGCCAACTCCACCTCGCTGACACCGAACGACGCGCCCTCGCTGCAGGCCACCCAGTTGGTGGGCAAGCTGTTCGGCGAGTACGACTCCAACAGCTCGGCGATGATCGTCCTGGAGAGCGACAAACCCCTTGGGGCGCAGGACCATCAGTACTACGACGGCCTGATCAAGGACCTGGAGAAGGACACGACCCACATCCAGCACATCCAGGACCTGTGGGGCGATCCGCTGACGTCGTCGGGATCGCAGAGTGCGGACAACCTCTCGGCGTACGTGCAGTTGTACATCGCCGGCAATCAGGGCGAGACGCTGGCCAACGAATCGGTGGAAGCGGTGCGTGACATCGTCGCCGCGCATCCACCACCACCGGGGCTCAAGGTCTACGTCACCGGCGCGGGACCGCTGAACTCCGATCAGCAGCACGCCGGTGACAAGAGTCTGCAGTTGGTCACGGCGTTGACCTTCGTGGTGATCGTGACCATGCTGCTGCTGGTCTACCGCTCGATCGTCACCGTACTCATCGTGCTGCTGACGGTGGTGCTCGAACTGGCCGTCTCCCGAGGCATCGTGGCGTTCCTGGGTTATCACCACGTCATCGAGCTCTCCACCTTCGCGGTGAACCTGTTGACGCTGTTGGCGATTGCCGCCGCGACCGACTACGCGATCTTCCTGGTCGGTCGCTATCACGAAGCGCGCAACCTCGGCGACAGCCGGGAAGACGCGTTCTACGTGATGTATCACGGCACCGCGCACGTCATCATGGGCTCCGGCTTGACGATCGCCGGAGCCACCCTGTGCCTGCACTTCACCCGGCTGCCCTACTTTCAGACCCTCGGAATCCCGCTCGCCATCGGCATGTTCGTCGTGACCATGTCGGCACTGACGCTGGCTCCGGCGTTGATGACCGTGGCGTCGCGCTTCGGCCTGCTCGACCCCAAGCGCAAGACCAAGACCCGCGGGTGGCGGCGGATCGGCACGGCCGTGGTGCGCTGGCCCGGACCCATCCTGGTGGCGTCGACGGCGATCACCCTGGTCGGTCTGCTGGCCCTGCCGTCCTACAAGACCAGCTACGACGACAAGAAGTACCTGCCCGCCGACGTCGAGGCCAACATCGGTTACGGCGTTGCGGCCAAGCACTTTCCGCAGGCCCGGTTGAATCCCGAGGTGCTGATGCTGGTCGCCGACCACGATCTGCGCAACTCCACCGACATGCTCGTCGTGGACCGGGTGGCCAAGGGCGTCTTCCATCAGCCGGGCATCGCCCGAGTCCAGACGATCACCCGGCCGCTGGGCACACCGATCGAAGGCAGCTCCATTCCCTTCATCGTCGGCCAGCAGGGCGTCAGCCAGAAGCTTGGCCAGTCCTACTCCGAACAGCGCACGAACGATCTGCTCACACAGGCCGCCGACATCAGCGCCCAGATCGACGTTCTGCGTCAACAGTTGTCACTGCAAAAGCAGAGTGCGGCAGCCCAACAGGAACAGACCGACGACCTCAAGCAGACGGTGGCGGTCACCCAAGACCTGCGCGACAAGATCGCCAACTTCGACGACTTCTTCCGGCCGCTGCGCAGCTACTTCTACTGGGAACCGCACTGCTACGACATCCCCATCTGCTACACGCTGCGGTCCATCTTCGACGCGCTCGACGGCATCGATCAACTGACCGACCTCCTCGGTCAGACCACCGCCAGCCTGGACAAGCTGAATGCGTTGCAGCCCAAGCTGATCGCGTTGATCCCGCCGCAGATCGCCAGCCAGGAACGCAATCGCGACCAGATCATGACCAATTACGCCACCCAGGAGGATCAGCAGCGCCTGCAGGATCGGCAGCAGTCCGACCCCAGCGCCATCGGCAAGGCGTTCGACGACTCAAAGATCGACGACTCCTTCTACCTGCCACCCGAGGTGTTCGACAATCCCGATTTCAAGCGGGGTCTCAAGCAGTTCGTCTCACCCGACGGAAAAGCCGTGCGGTTCATCATCTCCCACCAGGGCGACCCCGCCACCCCGGAGGGCATCTCGCACATCGACGCCATCAAGAACGCGGCGTTCGAGGCCATCAAGGGCACGCCTCTGGAGACCTCCAAGATCTACCTTGGCGGCACCGCGGCCACGTACAAGGACATGCGCGACGGGTCGAACTACGACCTGATCATCGCCGCGGTCTCGGCAATCTGCCTGATCTTCATCATCATGCTGATCATCACCAGGGCGGCGGTGGCCGCCTTCGTGATCGTCGGCACGGTGGTGCTGTCGCTGGCCGCCTCGTTCGGGTTGTCGGTTCTGTTGTGGCAGCACGTCATCGGCCTCGAACTGCACTGGCTGGTGCTGGCGATGTCGGTCATCATCCTGCTGGCGGTGGGGTCTGACTACAACCTGCTGCTGGTGTCCAGATTCAAGGAGGAACGCGACGCCGGGCTGAACACGGGCATCATCCGGGCGATCGCGGGCAGCGGAAGCGTCGTCACCTCGGCAGGACTGGTGTTCGCCTTCACGATGATGTCGTTCGCGATCAGCGACCTGAAGGTGATGGCCCAGGTGGGCACCACTATCGGTCTCGGCTTGCTCGTCGACACCCTGGTCATTCGGTCGTTCCTGACGCCGTCGATCGCCGCGCTGATGGGCCGCTGGTTCTGGTGGCCGCTGAACGTGCGCCAGCGGCCGGCCCGCCGACCTCAGACGGTGAGCACCATCCGGTAGCGCGCCTTGCCGCTGTCCATGGCCGCGTAGGCTTCCGCGGCCTTGGCCAGCGGGCGCTCCTCGATCATGGCGCGCACCCCGGATTGCAGGGCGAAGTGCATGGTCTCCTCGACGTCGCTGGAGGTGCCCGAAGGGTGTCCCGTCACCGACAGGCCGGCATTGATGAGGTCCAGCGGGCTGATCGGCAGGTTCTCGGGGGTGACGCCGATGATGACGAGCTCGCCCTGGGGTCCGAGACCGCCCACGGTCGCGGCCATCGCCTCGGAGTTCGCCGCCGTCGCGAGTACGACCGCGGCACCGCCGAGCGTCCTCAGCGCCCCGGCGACGTCTTCGGCCGTGGAGTCGACGTAGTGGTGCGCGCCAAGCTCCTTGGCGTCGGCCGCCTTGTCCGCGCCGCGTGCGATCGCCACCGTCTCGAAGCCCATCGCCCGGGCGAATTGCACCCCGAGGTGGCCGAGCCCACCGACGCCCAGCACCGCCACGAGGTCACCGGCCTTGGCCCTGGTGCTGCGCAGGCCGTTGAACACCGTCACGCCCGCACAGCCCAGCGGTGCCGCCTCGACGAAGGACAGCCCCTCCGGGATGCGGGCCAGGGCCGTCGCAGGCACGGTGACCGATTCCGCGTAACCACCGGGGTACTGCAAGCCGGGCACCTGCAGCCGCTCGCACTGCATGAACTGCCCCTTGCGGCATGGCGTGCAGCGATTGCAGTTGCCGCCGAACCAGCCGACCTCCACGCGGTCGCCGACGGCGAAGTCCTCGACGCCGTCCCCGAGTTCGGCGATCGTGCCCGCGATCTCGTGCCCCGGCGTGATGGGCCAGTTCAGTCCGGGGAAACCGCCGTTGACGAAGGCGTGGTCGGTGCCGCACACCCCTGCCGCGGCGACCGCGATGCGCACGTGGTCGCGGGGAGGTGAAGTGGTGTCGACGTCGACGAGGATGAGTTCGGCGCCCGGTTCGGCGACGTGCACGGCTTTGTGGGTAGGCATGAGGAGAGATTAGTGAGGGGACGGCTCCGGCGTCGGGCTGTCGTCGACATCAGCCAACGCCGGTATCCTCGGCTGCCATGACGACCACGACCCTGGCGCTGCTGCCGGACTTCCTGGATCCGCTGACGCTTCTCGGGTACTTCGGCACATGGGCCCTCGTCGGCCTGCTCGTCGTCGTGTTCATCGAGTCAGGCGTCCTGTTCCCCGTCCTGCCCGGCGACTCACTGCTGTTCGTGGCGGGCATGCTGGCCGCCGGCACCGCGGCCCAGGCCGAGAGCGTGCAGACCAACTTCCACCTCTGGCAGCTGCTGGTCTTCATCCCGGTCGCCGCCGTGGCGGGCAGCCAGGTCGGTTACTGGATCGGCCGCAGCATCGGCACGTCGATGTTCAAGCCGACCAACCGCATGCTCAAGCAGAAGTACCTTGACGAGGCGCACGCGTTCTTCGAGGCGCGCGGCCCCTTCGCGATCGTGCTCGGCCGATTCGTCCCGATCGTGCGCACCCTCGTGCCCATCACCGCGGGCGCGGCGAAGATGAACTACGGCGTCTTCACCCTCTTCAACGTCATCGGCGCCGTCGTGTGGGGCGTCGGGCTGACACTGCTGGGCTACTGGCTCGGCCAGTTCGAGATCATCCAGAAGCTGCTCGAACCGATCTTCATCGTGATCGTGCTGGCGTCGCTCGCCCCGATCGTCTTCGAGTGGTACAAGCGCCGCAAGGCGGCCAAGCGCGCCGGAGGGGTCTAGCCCAGCCCCAGCGCCGCGGCGAGCGTGCGCAGCGCAGGCCGCGGATCGGCCGTGGGGTCCTCCCCCAACACCTGGACCACGACGTGGTCGGCGCCTGCGTCGAGATGGGCCCGCAGCGTCGCGGCCGCGTCGTCGACCGAGCCCATCCCGACGAGCCCGCGGGCCAACCGGTCGGATCCGCCGCGGACGAGATCGGACTCGTCGAAGCCCTGCCGCAGCCAGGAGTTCCGGTAGTTGGGCAGACCGCTGTAGACGTTGAGGTGCCCATGCGCGGCGCGGAGCTGCTCGTCGTCGTCACCGCCCACGACGACGGCTTGCTCGGAGACGATCCATTTGTCCGGACCCAAGATCTCGCGGGTCCTGCGGGACTGGTCGGGCATCACCAGGTACGGGTGCGCACCGTCGGCGTGCGTTCCGGACAGTTCGATCATCATCGGGCCGAGCGCGGCGAGCAGACGGACCGGCCGTCCCGAGCCCGGCTCGATCTGCTCGGGCACGGAGGCCATCTTGTCCAGGTAGCTGCGCATCGTGGCGAGCGGCTTGGCGTAATTACCGCCGAAACCGTGCTCGACGAGCGGGGCGTGACTGACTCCGAGGCCGAGGACGAACCGGCCGGGGTGCAGGGCGGTCAGCGTGCGCGCACCGGACTCCGCTGCCGAGGCGGCGCGGGCGTGGATGTTGGCGATGCCGGTGCCGACGACCAATCGCTCGGTGGCCGAGAGGAACGCCGCCGACTGGGTCAGGCACTCCTTGCCGGTGACCTCGGGGATGAACAACGAGCCGTAGCCCAGGGCTTCGATCTCGCGGGCCACGTCCTGCGCCTGACCGATCGGCCAGGTGTCACTGGACCACCAGACGCCGATCGTGGAGGGAAAGTCGATGCGGGCACGGGAAGTGTCGGTCACGCCTCGATCGTAAGCGGTCAACCATCGGGTTGGTTGGGCGCCTCCAACGCCCGAATGAGGCTGGCCGCGTCCCAGGGCCCCTCGTGGCGGCGACCGTTGACGAAGAAGGTCGGCGTCGACCCCAAGTCCATCAACTCCGCGTCCTGGGCGTCGTCCTGCACTCGGTGCAGAACCCGGGGTGAGTGCAGGTCTTCGTCGAATCTGGCGACGTCGACGCCGACCCCGTCGGCGTAGCGGTAGATGTGCTCCCACTCCAGGTAATCCTGGAACTCGAACATCCGGACCGACATCTCGAAGAACCTTCCCTGCAGGGCCGCGGCCTCGCTCGCGCGTGCGGCATCCAGGGCATGCGGGTGCACGCGTTCCTGCGGAAGGTGGCGCCACACGTAGCGCAACCGGTCGGGGCCGAAGTATTCGCGCACCTCGTCGATGGCGCCGGTCGCACGGCTGCAGAACGGGCACTCGAAGTCCCCGTACTCGACGAGGGTCAGCGGTGCGTTCGGATTTCCCCGCAGGTGGTCCCGGTCGGGGTCGACCTCGCGAATCAGCGTCATGCCGACCGAGACGGGCGGGCTCAACCAGTCGGTGACCCGGAACGTCACCCACCCGAACGCCAGGGCCAGCACCGAGGCGGCCAGCACACCCACCCGGGCCTCATCCTGCTTGGCCGGATCGTCGATCGCCAGGTCGACGATGAACAACGAGATGGTGAAGCCGATACCGGACAGCGCAGCCCCACCCGCCACCCGCCTCAGCGTCAGACCGGGTGCCAGCACGCCGAGTCCGGTCGCGCGCACCAGCGCGGTCGCGGCGAGAATGCCGACGAACTTGCCGACCACCAGACCGGCGACCACGCCCCAGGTCAACGGTGAGCGAATCGCGGCCGCCACCGTTTCGCCGTCGAGGTGCACGCCGGCGTTGGCGAGCGCGAACGTGGGGAGGACGAAGAACGACACGTACGAGCCGAAGCCGGTCTGGAGCCGTTCGTTGATGGAGATCGAGTCCCGCAGGCTGCGGGTGGCCGCGCGGGCGTACTCCGAGTTGGGCGACTGCCGGAAGGCGCGGATGACCTCGACCGCCTCTTCGACCCGCTGCCTCTGCGGGGTGAACACCGGAATCAGCAGGGCCACCACGACTCCTGCCAACGTCGAGTGCACACCTCCCATCGACAGCGCCACCCACAGCGCGACCGAGAGCAGCGCATAGGCGGGGCCCTGCCCGGCGGGCAACAGCCGCACCGCTGCGATGGCGGCGACGAGCACCGCCGCGATCAGCAACGGCACCAGCCTCACGTGGTCGGAGTAGAACACCGCGATCGCGAGCAGCGCGCCGACGTCGTCGACGACCGCGAGAGTCAACAGGAAGGTGCGCAGGCGGGCCGGGCACTGCGGCCCGATGATCGCCAGCGCTCCGACGAGAAACGCGGTGTCGGTGGAGATGACGACACCCCAGGCTCTCGCGTCGTCGCCGGAGGGGTTGAACGCCAGGAAGACGACGGCAGGCACGATGAGCCCGGCGATCGCGGCGACGACGGGCACCGCGGCTCGGGCCCTGTCGGTCAGCTCGCCGATGGTGAACTGGCTCTTCACCTCCAGCCCGACGATGAAGAAGAAGAAAGTCATCAGGCCGTCGTTGACCAGGTGCTTGAGGCTCATCTCGGCGTGCAGGTCGCCGATCCTCAACCCGACCTCGGTGCTCCAGAACTCCGAATAGCTGTCCGCCCATGGCGAATTGGCCCAGACCACGGCGACGACGGTGAAGGCCAGCAGCAGCGCCGCGGCGGTGTTCTCACCGCCGCGGGCCGCCGTCGGATCGCGGCCGAAGCGGCTCGGCGCCGCCTTGCCACGGCGGGTGTCGTCGGCCTCGATGGTCACGTCCTCGCGTGGTCCTCGAACTCGGCGAGCAACTCCGGACGGTCGACCGCACTCGGCGTGAGGACGTCGGACGCCTTGGCGCCCAACAGGATTCGCTTGATTGGTATTTCGAGCCGCTTGCCGGTCATGGTGCGCGGGATGCCGGGGACGGCGATCACGTCGTCCGGGACGTGCCGCGGCGAGGCGCCCGAGCGGACGGCGTCGACGATCCGCGACCGAAGGTCGTCGTCGAACTCCACGCCATGGGCGCAGGCGACGAACAGTGGCATCCAGTATCCGCCGTCGTCGAGTTCGACGCCGACCACCAGGCAGTCCTGGATCTCCGCCAGACCCTCGACGGCGTTGTAGATCTCGGCGCTGCCCATGCGGACGCCGCCGCGGTTCAGGGTGGCGTCCGACCGGCCGTGCACGACGATCGAATCGCGGTCGGTGACGGTGATCCAGTCGCCGTGACACCAGACCCCGGGGTACTTGTCGAAGTACGCCGACCGGTACTTCTCGCCGTCGGGGTCGTTCCAGAAGTAGACCGGCATCGAGGGCATGGGTTTGGTCACCACCAGTTCACCCGCGCTCCCGACCACCGGCCGTCCGCCGTCACCCCACGCCTGCGCCGCCACGCCGAGACAGATTGCGTTGAGCTCACCGGCCCGGATGGGCACCAGCGGGGTCCCGCCGATGAACGCGGTGACGACGTCGGTGCCACCGCTCATGGAGACGACGGGGATCGGCCGTCCGACGCCTTCCTGCACCCAGCGAAAACCGCTGGCGGGCAACGGCGATCCCGTCGAGCCGACTGCCCGCAGCGCGCCGAGGTCGTGATCGCGCCCGGGGCGCAGCTCCTCCTTGGCACATGCCAACCAGTACCCGGCGCCTGCGCCGACGACCGTCACTTCCTGCTCGGCGACCACCTGCCAGAGGTAGTCGGTGCGACCGTAGGTGGGGCTGCCGTCGTACAGCACGATGGTGGAGCCGACGAGCAGACCCGACACCAGCAGATTCCACATCATCCAGCTGGTGCTGGACTGCCAGAGGAAGCGGTCCTCGGGCTTCAGATCCAGTTGCAGGTCGAGGTACTTCACGTGTTCGAGCAACACTCCGCCATGGCCATGCACGATGCCCTTGGGGGTTCCGGTGGTACCCGAGGAGAACAGCACCCACAGCGGGTGGTCGAACGGCACGGGGGCGACGTCCAGTTCCGCTCCGGCCCCGCGCTCGAGCATCTCGGCCCACGGGGTCGTCCCGTCCACTGGCAGGCCGAGCCGCGGCACCAGCACCGTGTCGACCAAGGACGGCATCTTCGACCGTATCTCGGCCAGCTCGGCGTGCCGATCCCGCTGCTTGCCGCCGTACACCGAGCCGTCGCTGGCCACCAGCACCTTGGGCTCCAGCTGTCCGAGGCGGGCGACGACGCCGCCGACGGCCAAGTCCTGATTGCACACCGCCCACGTGGCCCCGACGCTGGCCGCGCCCAGGAAGGCGACGACGGCCTCGCCGACGTTGGGCAGGTAGCCGACCACGCGGTCACCCGGCACCACGCCGAGGCCGCGCAGATACGCCCCGAACGCCGCGGTCTCGGCGCGTAGGCGGTGCCACGACCACTCCGAGGAGCCGTCCTCCCCGGCGACGACCATCGCAGGCCGATCGTCGGTGGCGTGCCGGAAGGCTTGCGTGACGTAGTTCAGCGTCGCGCCCGGAAACCATTGCGCACCAGGCATGTCCGTGCTGCCCAGCACGGCGGTGGGAGGCGTCGCCGCCTCGATGTCGAAGAACGTCCAGACCGCGTCCCAGAACCACCCGAGATCGTCGACCGAGGCAGACCACAGGGCGTGGTAGTCGGCGAAGTCGCCTCGGCCCGTCTCGGCCAGCCACGCCAGGAAGCGCGTCAGGTTGGCGTCCTCGAGGCCTCGTTCGTCGGGCGCCCAGCCGCCGGTGAGCTGATCCGTGGCGGTCACTGGACGCCGTCCTCCTCGTCGGACGGCTCGGGCACGTCGAGCAGCAGCTGCCCGGCCGGGGTCTCGTCGGCGACCGAGAAGGCCGCCTCCATGAGCATCCAGCCCGACACCTGCACCGACATGTCCTTCTCGGGCACGTCCGAGGCGTTCACCGCACCGTCGACGGATTGCGCGTCCTTGCCGCCTGCGGTGGGCAGCTCGGCGTTGCGATCCCAGAACGCCCCGAACAGCGGCAGCCCGTCCACGTTTTGGCGAAAGTCCCACGCGGACTGTGCCGACTTGAGCACCAGCTCCTTCGCGGTGGCGCGCGCCGCGGCGTTCTCCGGATCGTCCTCGGGCAGCCGGTTGGCGGCCAGTGCCAGATAGCGGGCCAGGATGCCGTTGAACAGACCGCCGTCTCCCCCACCCGCACCCTGGATGACGCCACCGGGCGCCATGTGGTCGGCGACCGCCTCGACGAGTCGGCGGGCCCGTGCGGAGTGCCGGGCGTCCTGGGTGCGGTCGGCGAGTTCGACCTCCAACCCCAGGACGACGCCCTGGCAGTAGGTGTATTGCGCACGCACCAGCGAGCCGCCCTTGATGCCGTCGAACACCAGGTGGGTCTCCGGGTCGATCAGCGTCTCGTCGATCCAGTCCGACATCTGCTGGGCGCGGCGCAGCCGGTCATAGCGCGCCAGGAAGATCCCCGCGGGCCCATTGGCCGGTGCGTTGAAGAACTGGTCCTCCTTGCGCCACGGGATGCCGCCGCCGTCCTCGGGCACCCAGGCGTTGAGAAACTGGTTGGCCAACGTCTCGAGCGCCTTCGGGCGTTCGACGCCGGCCTGGCTGCCGGCGCGCTCCAAAGCCAGTGCTAGCCAAGCCATGTCGTCGTAGTAGTCATTGGTCCACTTCAACGTGTTGCGCCAATGGTGACCCTTGATCTGGCGCTCGATGGTCGCCTTGCGCTCGGGCTGCGGGTCGCGCATCTGGGCGTCGACCAGAGAGTCGAGCAGATGGGCCTGCCACCAGTAGTGCCACGTGCCAAACGACAGGTTCTTCTTCGTGGGCGGCCACGACACGACGCCGAGCTGGGTGCCGGGCAACCGCCACAGCTTCCGGTAGTGCCGTTTGGCGATGGCGGCCTCTGCGCTGGCCGCGCGATTGGCCCACAGCTGATCCATTGAATGTTCCCGTCGCTTCGCTCGCCTGGTGGATTTCATCCTGCCCTACCAGGCGCGCGCTGTGTCGGCATGCGCCGTGATCCAGGCGTGCATCGCGATGCCCGCGGCCACGGCGGCGTTGACGCTGCGCGTCGACCCGAACTGGGCGATGGACACCGTCATGGCGGCGCCGTTCTGCGCCTCCGGGCTGATGCCGGGTCCCTCCTGACCGAAGATCAGCAGGCAGTCCAGGGGCAAGCGGGTGTGTTCGAGGCGGACCGACCCCGGCACGTTGTCGACTGCGACGACCTCCAGCCCCCGTTCGGCGGCGTAGTCGAGCAGCTCGGCGGTCGTGGCATGGTGGCGGAGGCGCTGATAGCGGTCGGTCACCATGGCGCCGCGCCGGTTCCACCGGCGCTTGCCGACGATGTGGACGGTGTCGACGGCGAAGGCGTTGGCGGTGCGCACGACGGCGCCGATGTTCGCGTCGTTGCCGAAGTTCTCGATGGCCACGTGCAGACGGTGGCGTCGCTCGTCGATGTCGGCGATGATCGCCTCACGCGTCCAGTAGCGGTAGGCGTCGACGACGTTGCGAGTGTCGCCGTCGCGCAACAGGTCCCGGTCGTAGCGCGGATCGTCGGGCAGCGGGCCGTCCCATGGGCCGACCCCAGGGGTGGTGCCCCACTCGGTGGGGCCCGGCGGCGTGGGGTCGGCGTCAGTCACGCGTCGTCCACAGCGCGGCGTGGGTCCCGACGACCGCGACCGTGGCGTACAGCAGGGCCTGGTTGATCTCGCCCTGCGTGCACAGCGAGGCCCGGATCGACACCGCGTCCAACGACGCGTCGGGCAGCACCAGCAGCGACGCACCGTAGACCGAGCAGGCATACGACAGTCCCTTGCCGGGCAGCGTCGGTGTCACCTGCACCATGAGCGGACCGCCGCGCCGGATCGAGTCCTCCCGGTAGCGCGACGCCAGCCCGCTGATGTCCAGCCCCAGCAGCATGTACCCGTTGCCGTTGAACGCATTCGGTTCACCAAGCGCCGTCGGCGCCAGCTGGGATCCGTCGGCGTCGAACGCGTCGACGCTGGTGGACTTCACCACCAGGCCGGTCTCGGTGTCGGCGGTGGGGCTCAACCCGACCGGGAAGGACGCTCCGTAGGCGGCGATCGTGCCGGGGATGCGGTCCTGTGGCGAGTACGCGTACACCCCGCGCACCTGGGTCTGATCACGGAGCGGGCCCAAACACACGGTGCCCGATACCTTGTCGGGATTCGGTGAGACGGCGGGCTGCAGGCTCAGCGTGGTGACGTTCGCGCAACTGCCAAGCGCGGTGCTCTCGATCGGATGGGCCAGCGCCCCGTAGAGGCCGAACCGCAGCGAGTCGGCCCTGGCGTGCCGACCACCGGCCTGCGAGGGGGACGCGTCCACGTCGACGAGGACGTAGTCACCGTCGAAGCGAAGATTGGACGCGGAGACGTTCCAGCCAAGGACGGCGAGCGACTCACCGATCTTCGCGCCCTGGGTGGCGTACGGGCTGGGCTGGGGGTCGTCGGAACAGGCGACGACGGCGGCGCCGAGGACCAGGGTCAGCAGCAGTGCGAGGACTGTGCGCACTCAGGTACGGCCCCGGCCGCGACCGACGACCTTGGTCGCCGCCCTCACCAGGCTCCTCGGTACCACTCGTCCGGCCGTGGTGAGGGCCTTGTATTGCAGACCGGGGATGATCACCACCTCACCCTTGGCCACGGCGGCCAGGCAGTCGCGCACGACGTCGTCGACCTCCAACCACAGGAACGACGGTGTGCCGTTCATGTCGATCCCGGCGCGCTCGTGGAACTCGGTGCGGACGAAGCCGGGGCACAGCGCGTGCACGCCGACGCCGGTGCCGTCGAGTCCGTTGGCGAGCCCCTCGGACAACGAGATCACGTAGGCCTTGGACGCCGAATAGGTCGAGCCCCGGCCCGGCAGCAGCCCGGCCACGCTGGCCACGTTGATCACGGTGCCCGCGCCGGCGGCCAGCATGGGCGGCAGCGCGGCCCGGGTCAGCTGCATGACGGCGGTGACGTTGACGTCGAGTTGGGATTGCAAGGCGTCGGGGTCGGCGGTCCAGAATTCACCCGAGGTGCCGAAGCCCGCGTTGTTGACCAGGATTCGCACGCCAAGGGCGAGTCGGTCGGCCACCTTGAGGCGGTCGTCGGCGACGGCCAGATCGGCGGCCAGCACCTCGACGTCCACGCCTGCGTCGGCCCGCAGTTCGGCGGCGAGGCGCTCGAGGCGTTCGACGTCGCGGGCCACCAGGACGAGGTCGTGTCCGTCCGAGGCGTACTGGCGGGCGAATCCCAACCCAAGTCCAGAGGACGGTCCGGTGATCAGAGCGACGGGTCGTGGCATGCCCGACAGGTTACGCGGGCGGCACTCTAGCGCTGATAGTGCGGCGACTGATGCCCGTTGCGCACCGGCGGGCGCTGCTGGGTGTAACGCCCGACGTCGCCACGGTTGGGCGGTGCGTCGGTGCGTCCGGCGGGCAGCTCGGCAGGGCGTGCGGCCACGGGACGGCTGGGCGATCCGCCGCGGCGGGCGATGGCCTGCCCTGCGACGGCACTCTGGCCGGGCTGCGGAATCGGGGGCAGCACGCGCAGCAGGTCGTTGAACTGCCGCACGACGAGAAGTCCCTCGTCCCACTGGGCGCGGGTGCTCGTGATCGGCATGCTGACGAGCGTCCAGTGCTGCTCGTTCCACATGATCTCGGCGCAGTCGGGGGCGGCGTGGGCGAAGGTCACCATGCGGCGGTCGCAGGCGCGGCGGGCGGCGTCGAGGTTGGTGGAGTACACCATCCGCGGTCCGATGGCGCCGAGCAGCCAGATGTCGCTCTCGCGGGGTTCCTTGACGTCCTTGAGCCGGACGTCGACCACGACGTTCGTCCCGACCTTGCGGTGCAGCGCGATCACGGTCGCGACGTCCTCGAGGTCGAAGACGTAGACGGCCTCGCCGCGAATCTGTCCGAGGACGACGTTCTTGGCCCTCACGTCGCCGACGGTCGACATCACGCCACGCTTCCAGCGATCCACGATCTCGGAGGACTCGTGTTCGTAGTCGAACCCGTGCGACTTGGCCCACGACTTGCGGCGCCGACCGAGACCGCGACGTTTGTCGAGGTCGACGTACAGCAGCACCGCCGCACCCACGAAACAGAGTGCGGACAGTGTGAACCAAAGCGGGACCATTGAGCCCCAGCCTACTGGTTGGTACGGGTTTCGCCCGAACTCGAGAAGATCACAAACCGGTCACGCCTGGTCGCCGCCGTGCGACGAGGGGCTCGCGCAGACTGGTCCGGTGAGCGAACTCTCCGGCAAGGCCTTCCTCGTGGTCGGCGCCAGTGGCGCGCTGGGCTCCCGCATCGCCCGGCTGCTGGCCGACCGGGGAGCCTCGGTGACGATCAGCGGCCGGTCGGCCGACGCCCTGGCCGGGCTCGGCATCGCCGGTGCCCACCAGGTGGTCGGCGATCTGCGCGAACCGGACGCCCCCCGCGAGATCGTCGCCGCCGCTGCCGACCGTCACGGCCGGCTCGACGGTCTCGTGATCGCCGCGGGCGTGGTGGCCTTCGGCGCGCTGACCGACGTGGACGACGACACCGTCGACGACCTGGTTCTGGTCGACTTCCTGGCCCCGCTGCGGCTGATCCGGGCGGCGCTGCCGGTACTGGAACGCGACGGCGTGATCCTCGGCATCAGCGCGGTGGTCGCGGAGAAGCCCATGGCCAACATGGCCGCCTACTCGGCGGCGAAGGCCGCGACGGCGGCGTTGTTCACCGCGGTGCGCAGCGAGGCCCGGCGGCGCAAGGTCCGCGTCGTCGACGTGCGGCCACCGCACACCGAGACCGGGCTGGCCGGACGCGCGATCGCCGGCGAGGCACCGAAGCTGCCCACGGGGTTGGACCCCGATGCCGTCGCGGCGCGCATCGTCGAGGCGCTGTTGGGCACCGAGACCGACGTCCCCAGCACCGCCTTCTGACGCCGAAAGGCCAGTTACCGCGCGTCGATCTCTCGAAAGCGCGCCGTAACTGGCCATTCGCGGGGGACTCAACCCAGAATGAGGCCGTCGCCGTCGGCGGTCACGTTGACCGGCACCACGTCACCGTCGTGCACGTCACCGGCCAGCAACTGCTTGGCCAGCTGGTCACCGATGGCCTGCTGTAGCAGCCGGCGCAGCGGCCGTGCGCCGTACAGCGGGTCGAAACCACGCTCGGCGAGCCACTTCTTGGCGGGCAGCGACACCTCGAGGGTCAACCTGCGCTGAGCCAGCCGCTTCTGCAGCTGAGCCAGCTGGATGTCGACGATGGACACCAGCTCCTCGGGGTTCAGCCCGTCGAACACGATGACGTCGTCGAGCCGGTTGACGAACTCGGGCTTGAAGGCCGACCGCACCGCCGCCATGACCTGCTCCTCGGTGCCACCGGCGCCCAGGTTGGAGGTCAGGATGAGGATGGTGTTGCGGAAGTCGACCGTGCGGCCTTGGCCGTCGGTCAGCCTGCCCTCGTCGAGTACCTGCAGGAGCACGTCGAACACGTCCGGGTGCGCCTTCTCGATCTCGTCGAACAGCACGACGGCGTAGGGGCGACGGCGCACCGCCTCGGTCAGCTGACCGCCCTGGTCGTAGCCGATGTAACCGGGAGGCGCACCGACCAGGCGGGCGACGGAGTGCTTCTCGCCGTACTCGCTCATGTCGATGCGGATCATCGCCCGCTCGTCGTCGAACAGGAACTCCGCCAGCGCCTTGGCCAGCTCGGTCTTGCCGACGCCGGTGGGGCCCAGGAACATGAAGGACCCGGTCGGCCGGTTGGGGTCGGCGACACCGGCGCGCGTCCTGCGCACCGCATCCGAGACCGCCTGCACGGCCTTGCGCTGACCGACGACGCGCTTGCCCAGCTCGCTCTCCATGCGGAGCAGCTTGGCGCTCTCGCCCTCGAGCATCCGCCCTGCGGGAATGCCGGTCCAGGCCTCCACCACGTCGGCGATGTCGTCGGGCCCGACCTCCTCCTTGAGCATGACGTTCTCGCGCGCCTCGGCGACGGGTAGCGCCGCGTCGAGCTTCTTCTCGACCTCGGGGATGCGCCCGTACCTCAGCTCGGCGGCCTTGGCCAGGTCGCCGTCGCGTTCGGCCCGCTCCGACTCGCCGCGCAGCGTGTCGAGCTGCTCCTTGAGCTCGCGGACGACGTCGATCGCGCCCTTCTCGTTCTGCCAGCGCGTCATCAGCTCCGCCAGCTTCTCCTTGTGGTCGGCCAGCTCGGACCGCAGCTTCTCGAGGCGATCCTTCGACGCGTCGTCGGACTCCTTGGACAGTGCCATCTCCTCGATCTCGAGGCGACGGACCAACCGCTCGACCTCGTCGATCTCGACGGGCCGGGAGTCGATCTCCATGCGCAGCCGCGACGCCGACTCGTCGACCAGGTCGATCGCCTTGTCGGGCAGGAAGCGCGAGGTGATGTACCGGTCGCTGAGCGTGGCAGCGGCGACCAGTGCGGAGTCGGTGATGCGGACGCCGTGGTGCACCTCGTAGCGGTCCTTGAGCCCGCGCAGGATGCCGATGGTGTCCTCGACCGACGGTTCGCCGACGAGCACCTGCTGGAACCGACGCTCCAGGGCGGCGTCCTTCTCGATGTACTTGCGGTACTCCTCGAGCGTGGTGGCGCCGACCATGCGGAGCTCGCCACGGGCCAGCATCGGCTTGATCATGTTGCCGGCATCCATCGCGGACTCACCGGTCGCGCCGGCGCCGACGATGGTGTGCAGCTCGTCGATGAACGTGATGACCTGCCCGGCCGAGTTCTTGATGTCGTCGAGGACGGCCTTGAGACGTTCCTCGAACTCGCCGCGGTACTTGGCGCCGGCCACCATCGAACCCAGGTCCAGGGAGACGACGGTCTTGTCGCGCAGGCTCTCGGGCACGTCACCTTCGATGATGCGCTGGGCGAGGCCCTCGACGATCGCGGTCTTGCCGACGCCGGGCTCACCGATCAGCACCGGGTTGTTCTTGGTGCGCCGGCTCAGGACCTGCACGACGCGACGAATCTCGTTGTCGCGCCCGATGACCGGGTCCAGCTTGCCCTCGCGGGCGGCCGAGGTCAGGTCGGTGGAGTACTTCTCCAGCGCCTGGTAGCTGCCTTCCGGATCGGGGCTGGTGACGCGGGCGCTGCCGCGCACCTTGGTGAAGGCCTCCCGCAGCGCTTGCGGCGAGGCGCCGTGCCCCGTCAGGAGCTTGGCGACGTCGGAGTCGCCGGTGGCCAGGCCGACGAGCAGGTGCTCGGTGGAGACGTATTCGTCGTCCATCTCGACGGCGAGCTGCTGGGCGGCGGTGACCGCCGAGAGCGACTCACGCGACAGGTTGGGCGTCGAGTTGGCGCCGCTGGCCTTGGGCAGGCGGTCGACGAGAGTGGTGGCCTCGGAGCGGATGACCGCGGGATCGACGCCGACCGCCTCGAGTAGTGGTGCCGCGATGCCGTCGCTCTGGGCGAGCAGCGCCGTCAGCAAGTGGGCGGGCCGAATCTCGGGGTTGCCTGCGGCGCTGGCCGCCTGCAACGCCGAACTGAGCGCCGCCTGGGTCTTCGTGGTCGGGTTGAACGAGTCCACGACACCTCCGTTTCTTTCTTGGAAAATGCTTCTCGCGTTGTCCAACGTCGTCAAGGTTGAGTCTGTTCCGCTCAACTCTGATGAGTTTTCGACGCCGCGTCAACCCCGGGTGGTCTGCGGGTCCGGACTCGTCAACGCGTCCAGCAGTAGAGGCGCCGCGACGGGCCGCCCGAAGTGGTACCCCTGCGCCAGATCGCAGCCGTACTCCCGGAGCCGCTCGGCGGTCGCGGCGTTCTCGACGCCCTCGGCGACACAGGCCACCCCGAGGTCGTGGGCCAGGCCGATCACGGCGCGCACGATGGCGGCAGCCCGGGGATCCTCGACGATGGGCATGACGAACTGCCGGTCCAGCTTGACCTCGTCGACCGGCAGTTCCCGCAGGTAGTGCAGTCCACTGAACCCGCTGCCGAAGTCGTCGACCGACACGCGAATGTCCCTCTCCCGCAAGCACTCCAAGGTCTGACGCGCCCGCGGCACGTCGTCGATGACGAGGTCTTCGGTGATCTCGAGGGTCAGCTCGGTCGCGGCCAGCCCGTGCTCACCCAGCGTCGCGAGCAGCCGGTCGGGCAGGCCGGAATCGTCGAAGGACGGTGCGAACAGGTTGATCGCGACGGGGACCGTCCGGCCCGCCTCGTGCCACCGCGCCGAGTCCGCGAAGACCAACTCGAAGACCAACTCCGTCATCGGTGCCATCAGGTCGTGACGACGGATCAGGGGCAAGAAGTCCCCCGGGGTCAGCAACCCGTGCTCGGGATGGGGCCAACGGACCAACGCCTCCACCCCGACGACGTCGCGCCCGCCGAGACGCAGGTCGACCTTCGGCTGGTAGACCATCGTCAGGTCGCCGTGCTCGATTGCGTGCCGAAGATCGTTGAGCAACCCCAGCTTGGGTGCGTCGTCCTCGGCGGCGAGTCGGCGCATCGGTCCGGTGTCCGAGGCGAACGTCACGACCCCGGAACCCCGGGTGCGCTTGGCTGCGTACATCGCCAAGTCGGACTGCTTGAGCAGCATGTCGGCCCGCAGATCGCGATCCCGGGCTGGCGCGACGGACAACCCCACACTTGGACGGATGGGCAGCAGATGCCCGTCCACCACGAACGGTTCGGCGAACGCGTCGATCACGCGCTGCGCGACGGAGTCGGGCGTCTCGGGGCCCTTCTCGATGAGGATCGCGAACTCGTCGCCGCCCAGCCGCGCAATCGTGTCGCCGCTTCGCACCGCCGATCGGATCCGCGCCGCGACGTCGACGAGCAGTGCGTCCCCGGCGGCGTGGCCAAGTCCGTCGTTGACGAGCTTGAAGTCGTCGAGGTCGAGGGTCAGCACCGCAAGCACGCCGAACAGCTCCCGGCGGTGCAATTCGACGGCGTGGTGCAGTCGGTCGTTGAACAAGTGTCGATTGGCAAGGCCGGTCAGGGGGTCCTGCAACGCCTGCTCGGCGACGACGGCGAGCAGCCGCTGGTTGGTGCCCATGACGAGGAACTGCCGCAGCATCACCACGATCACCAAGGACACCGACACCGACAGCACCACGACTGACGCCGGCTTGGCCAGGTCGGCCACCACGACCACACCCGCCACCGACAGCGGCACGTAGGGCAACCACAGGGTGTCGTGGACGGGTATCTGCCCGGCGAGCCGCTGGCTGCAGCCGGCGAGCGCGCCGAGCCCCACCACCAGCAGAGAGGTGACCCAACCGAGGTCGAGCAGGTCACCCCGGCTGCGTCCGCTGGCGGCGACCACGTGGTAGAGCACGTCGTTGGAGATCGACATCAGCACGATGCCCACCGTCAGCAGGGCCACCGACATCCGCGCGGCACCCCGTGCGCGGATCGTGACGAGGACTCCGACGGTGATGGCGACGAGGTCGAGGATGGGGTAGGCCAGCGTGACGGCGAATGTCAGGGGATCCGTGCGGCCGGCGTCGAACAATCCCCGCAACACCACGATCCAGGCGATGAGGAACAGCGACCCCACCACCACGAGCCCGTCCATCAGGAGCCTGACGGTCGACGGCCCCACAGGACCGACGGGCAGCAGCAACAGCGCACCGCACGTGACGATCGGAAAGACGACGAAGCCCACGTCGGCCCAGGTGGAGAAGGGGCCTCGGATGGCACCAAGGGGCGAGCGGAGGTCCGAGCCGGCGACGGCGACGATCCACGCGGCCGCCCCAACGCCCACCAGCGCCCACGCCGCCCTGGCGCGCCCGCCGTTCGACAACGCTGCCGCCGCGGCGCACGTCAGCGCGAAGAGCCCGAAGACGATGAAGGCGACGTCGCCGACGATCTGCGCCACCGGAGCGGTCGCCTGCCCGATGGCCAGCTGGGCGATCAACCACACGACGTAGACGAGCCAGACGGCGATCCCGAGCGGTGCGGCGCGGCGAGGCTGCAGCAACGTCACCCTCAGCCCCTCCCCGGAGATCCGACGCAGCATGCTCGCGATCAGAGCAGATCGTCTCAGACCGGCAGCCACTTGACGAATGCGAGGCCTGGGCACGGCCCCCGTCGCGGTGCCGCTCAGTCGACGTTCAGCAAACGGGCACCGAGCTGCCCGACTCGCGCCGGTCACCGAACGCGCCAGCCACCATTCGACGTCGGCAAACGCGAACCTGCCCTACAGTCAGGCAGGCAATCGACGAAGGGAAGCCACGTGGACATCGGCACGATCACGGACGTCATCCGGAATCCGCCCGACGTGCCCGGTCCGCAGTGGCGTCCCGGTGACGCGTGGCTGGCCGGTGGCACGTGGCTGTACTCCGATCCGCAACCGGATCTGCGCCGGCTCATCGATCTGGCGCCGCTGGGGTGGCACACGATGCAGGTCACCGACGACGGTCTCGAGATCGGCGCCACGGCCACGATCGCCGATCTCTACGCGCTGGCCACTCCAACGGAGTGGACCGCGGCACCGCTGTTGAGGACGAGTTGCGAGGCGTTCCTCGCCTCGTTCAAGGTGTGGAACTCGGCGACCGTCGGCGGCAACATCTGCATGGCCCTGCCCGCCGGGCCGATGATCACCATGACGGTGGCGTTGGAGGCGACCTACGAATTGTGGTCGACGACCGGAACCGAGCGCATCGTCGACGCCGCCGATTTCGTCACCGGCAACCACGCCACGATCCTGCAGCCCGGAGAGTTGTTGCGGCGCGTGCACATTCCGGCGAGCGCCTTGCGCACACGCCATGCCCATCGGCGATTCACGCTCACCAAGTTGGGGCGCTCCACGATCTTCGTGGTGGGCACGCAGAAACCGCTCGCCGACGACATGACGATCGTCGTCACCGCGGGTACCACGCACCCCGTTCGGCTGAGGTTCGACACCGCGCCTTCGGCTGACGAACTGGCAGCCGCCGTGAACGCCATCGACGACGAGGTGTGGTTCGACGATCCGAACGGCAGCCCAGGACACCGCAAGCATCTGGCGCGGCACTACGCCGAAGAGATCCGCACCGAACTACTCGACGGAGCCGCAGCATGAGCTATACCGTCAACGGCCGGGTGTTCGACGCCGAGCCACACCCCGGACAGTGCCTGCGGACTCATCTGCGGTCCTTGGGTGCACACGGGGTCAAGAAGGGTTGCGACGCAGGCGATTGCGGTGCGTGCACGGTGTGGCTCGACGGTAGCCCGGTGCACAGCTGCATCACTCCCGCATTCCGCGCCGACGGCCGCGAGGTCACCACCATCGAGGGCCTCGGCACGCCGGAGAATCCTCATCCCATGCAGGAGCAGTTCCGTCGCGCCCCGGGTTTCCAGTGCGGATTCTGCACCGCAGGCATGATCATGACGGCCGCGACGTTCACCGACGAGCAGAAGGCAGACCTCCCCCGAGCACTGAAGGGGAACCTCTGTCGCTGCACCGGTTATCGCGCCATCGAGGACGCGGTCCACGGCGTCTGCGGCGTCGAGGATCCGGAGCCGGGCCAGGCCGTCGGCACCAGCGTCGGCGCGCCGGCGGCCCTCGGCGTGGTGACCGGCACGGCCGAGTTCACGATGGACACCCAGATGGAGGGCATGCTGCACCTCAAGGTGCTGCACTCCCCGCACGCGCACGCCAGGATCGTCTCCGTCGACGCCTCGGCTGCCTTGGAAGTGCCTGGGGTGCAACGGGTCTACACTTGGAAGGACGTTCCCCGCAAGCGCTACAGCACGGCGATCCACACCGATCACCTCGTCGACCCCGACGACACCTACATGCTCGACGACGTCGTTCGCTTCGTGGGTCAACGCGTGGTGGCGGTGCTCGCCGATTCCGTCCGTGCGGCCGAGGAGGGCTGTCGCCGCGTCGTGGTGCAGTACCAGATCCTGCCCGCGGTGTTCGACCCCGAGGAGGCGATGACTGACGGCGCCCCACAGCTGCACGCCTACGAGGATCCGTTCGCCCACGACAAGCACCACAACGTGCTGCTCGAACTGCACGGCGAAATCGGTGATCTGAGCGCGGGTTTGGCCGAGGCCGACGTCATCCACGAGGCGACGTACGTATCCCCACGGGTTCAGCACGCCCATCTCGAGACCCACGGTTCGATCGCGTGGATGCAGGAGGGGCGGCTGCACGTCCGCACGGCGTCGCAGTCCCCGTCGATCGCCAAGCTCAAGTTGGCCCACCTGTTCGACCTGCGCCCGGATCAGCTGCGGGTGTTCTGCACCCGGGTCGGCGGCGGCTTCGGCGGCAAGCAGGAATTGATCACCGAGGACTTGCCCGCTCTCGCCGCGATGGAGACCGGTCGACCCGTGTCCTTCGAATTCACCAGGGAGGAGGAGTTCATCACGGCCTCCCCCCGACACCCGATGAAGGTCACCGTCACCCTCGGCGCCAAGGCCGACGGCACGCTGACCGCATTCGGCTACCGGAACGTCTCCAACACCGGCGCCTACGGCAACCACGGCGGCGAGACGCTGTTCGCGGCGGGGGCCGCGATTGCGCTATACCGTTGCGCCAACAAGAAGTTCGACGCCTGGTCGGTGTACACCAACACCGTTCCCAGTGGCGCGCTACGTGGCTACGGCATGACGCAACCGGGTTTCGCGGTGGAGTGCGCTATTCACGAACTCGCGGTCAAACTCGGGATCGACCCGATGGAGATGCGGCGCCGCAACGTCGTGCGCCCCGGCGACCCGCTGCTGGCGCTGGCCGACCACGCCGACGACGTCGACTTCACCGAGGACGGAATCACCGAGTGCGTCGACCTCGTCGACGACGCTCTGCGGCGCGACGACAGCGGCCGCGACCTTGGCCCCGACTGGCTCGTCGGGTCCGGCGCAGCGACCTCGCTGCACGAGACCGCACCGCCGACCGATCACGTCTGTGACGCCTGGGCTACGCTGCGCGCCGACGGCGTCTACGAGATCGCCGCGGGCACGGTTGAATTCGGTGAGGGAACGTCCACGGTGCACGTCCAGATCGCCGCGACCAACCTGGCGACGACGCCGGACCGCATTCACCTCGTGCAGTCCGACACCGACCGGACCGGCTTCGACACGGGGGCCTTCGCCAGCGCGGGGATGTTCGTCGCGGGCAACGCCGTCAACTACGCCTCGACTGCGCTGCGCAACCGAATCCTGCGCTTCGCTGCCAAGCACACCGGCGTCGCGCTCGACGAGTGCGCGCTGGAGCACGAGGGCGTGCGCTGCGGCGCCGTCAGGCTCTCGCTGCCCGAGCTCGTCGAGGCCGCGGCAGCACGCGGAATCCGACTCACGGAGTCGCGCAAGGCGTTCGGTTCGCCCCGTAGCGTCACCTCGAACAGCCACGGTTTCCGCATCGCGGTGCATCGCGTCACCGGTGAGATCCGCATCCTCTACAGCGTGCACGCCACCGACGCCGGGGTGCTCATCAACCCGGCACAGGTGCGCGGGCAGGTCGACGGTGGAGTGGCGATGGGAATCGGCTTCGCGCTGACCGAGAACTTCGGAGTCGACGACGCGGGAGTGATGACCAATCCGAGCCTGCGCAACTATCGCATTCCGACCTATGCCGACGTGCCGAGGACCGAAATCCTCTTCGTGGAGTCCAGCGATTCCCTCGGCCCCATGAAGGCCAAGGGCATGGCGGAGTGCTGCATCAATCCCGTTGCGCCCGCGCTGGCCAACGCACTGCAGGACGCGACGGGTGTGCGTTTCCGCGACCTCCCGCTGACGCCCGAGCGCATCTACGACCGACTGCCCGCCGCTCAGCCAACCTCCGTCTCGTAGGCGGCGCCATGGACAGGCACGAGTCGACGGACACGGCGGCCACCGTCATCATCGGCCAGAAGGTCAGGCCCGGCTGTGAGCGTGACTTCGAGGCGTGGCAGCTGAACATGAACGCCAGGGCCGCGGTGTACCCGGGCTTCCTCGGTGCGGAGGTCAACCCTCCGACGGCCGTGCAGTCCGACTGGGTGGTCGTCTACCGCTTCGATTCGATCGCCCACGTCCAGGCGTGGCTCAACAGCGCGACTCGTCAGGACATGCTGTCCGAGGGCGCCAGATTCTGCGACGGTCCGGGCACGCAGCAGGTGATCAGCGGTGGCGCGCGACCGAGCGATCCCCTGGTGACGGTCGTGGTGACGCACCGGGTGACCCCCGACAACGTGGCGGACTTCCTCGCCTGGCAGGAACGCCTCCGCGCGGCCGAGGAGCGGTTCCGCGGTTTCCGTGGCACCGAGGTCTTCCGGCCCGTCGAGGGCATCCAGGACGAGTGGACCACGCTCTACCGCTTCGAGAACGAGTCGGACTTGGAGACGTGGCTGGTCTCGGAGGAACGCCGGGAACTGCTGGCCGAGGGCGAGAAGTTCGCCGACTTCCAGTCGCGCACAGTGGACAATTCCTTCGGCAGTTGGTTCGCCTTCGACGACGACGGAAAGCAGGCGCCGCGGCCGTCGGAGGTGAAGACCTCGCTGGCGGTGTGGATGGGCCTCTATCCGACCGTGGTGTTCCTGACCCTTGCGCTCTCCCCGCTGCACATGCCGCTGTGGCTCGGCATGTTGGTGGGAAACCTGTTGTCCAGCTTCGCGATGAGCTACCTGGCGATGCCGTACTACGTCAATCCCGTGCTGAAGCGCTGGCTGCGTCCGCCGACCGGGGCGTCGTCTCGGCGGTCCGACGTCCGCGGGCTGCTGCTGCTGCTCGCGCTGAACGCGTTCTGGGTGGTCGTGTTCTACCTCGCGACGCGAGTCATCTGGCACCTGCCGTGACGGGTTCCCCGTCCCCCTCGGCGGCGTCGTCCCCCTCGGGCTCGTCGTCGTCGGGATTCTCGCCCGCTCGTAGCCCCACCTGCTCGCCGTAGTAGCGGATGATCACCGCGCCGGTGGCCGCCACTGGCACCGCCAGAAAGGCACCGATGATCCCGAACTCCGTGCTGCCCAAGGTGACTGCGAGGAGCACGATCACGGCGTGCAGCTTCATCGACTTGGCCTGCAGCCACGGCTGCAGGACGTTGCCCTCGAGCTGCTGGACGGCCAGGATCAGCCCCAGCACGATGAGGGCGTTGACCGGACCGTTGGACACCAGCGCGACGAGTACCGCGAGACCACCGGCGACGAACGCTCCGACGATGGGGACGAATCCGCCGATGAAGGTGACGATTGCCAGGGCATACGCCAGTGGCACCCCGAGTATCACCAGGCCGACCCCGATGAGCACCGCGTCCACCAGGCTCACCAATGCCTGGGTGCGGATGAAGCCGCCAAGGGTTGCCCAGCAGCGGCTCAACACCTCGGCGAGGTGCGGCGCAGCCGGCATGCCGACACTTCGTCGCAGCCACGGAATGAACCCTGGGCCGTCCTTGAGCAGGAAGAACGTCACCACGATGGCGGTGAACAGCGTGACGAGCGCCGACGCGGCGGCCCCGACGCCGGTGAACAGGCCCGAGGCGATCTGCGCGCTGCTGGAGTTGAGTGCGTCGTTGATGGCGGCCACGCCCGAATTCAGTTGCGCCTCGCTGACGTTCAGCGGTGGCCCGTCGAGCCAGTTGCGCACCTGGACGACGCCGGCCTGGGCTTGGTCGGCGAGTTCGACCGACTGCTCGACGATGGCCGGCGCGACCGCCGCGATCAGACCGGCGACCACCCCCACGGCGAGCAGCAGCACCAACAGCACCGCCCCGGCCGGGGGCACCCCCTTGTCGCGCAACCACCGCACGGGCGGCCACAGCACGGTGCACACGATCAGCGCCAGCACCACGGGCAGGACGATGACCCACGTCTTGCCCACCACCCAGCCGAGCACCCAGAGGGCGGCCACGACCGCGATGAACTGCACCGCCACGGTGCCGCTGCGTCGCAGATGGGCACCGTAGATCGATCCGCGGGTGGGGGCCATGCCTCCAGCCTTACCCACAACGGCCCAAACGTCACCCGCCGCTGGTCACCGGCCCCCGAGCGGGACGGGGCCGGTGGCGCCCGTGACCACCGTGGGCGTCGACGTCAACGTCGGGTCGACGGCGGTGGCGTCCGGGGTGGACCGCTGTAGGAGATATCTGCGCACCTCCGAACCCGTGGGCGTGCGGCCGGCGACCAGCACGTCCGCGCCGACGGTGGTGCTCGTCGTCGCGACCGTGGTGCCGCCGCCGTCCGGAAACGGCGTGAACGACGCGATCTGACCGTAGGTGGCGTTCTCCTCGTGATGATTGGGACCGTCGAGGTAGACCTCCGGCTGCCCGGTCAGCAGCGACCCGTTCGACCACGCCCGTACCGTGCCCGGCCCGGAGAGCTGACTGGTGACGATGCTCTTCGCCCCGCCCTGAGCGCCCGCCACCCACCCCGTGGACAGTCCGACGCCACCGGTGTAATCCTCGCCGTAGGCCATGAACTGCGACGTCATCCGCGGGTCGGTCCGGCCAGCTGCCGAATGCGATTGCGGCGCCGTCCCATTGGCGCGGGCGCGTGCAGTCGGCTCGTAGAGGTCGTAACGGAAGGTCTTGACCAGCGGCGCGTCACCCGCACCGGGGGCGGTGACGATGCTCTCTCGACCGGATCCCATCTCGACCATTCCGGTGGCCACCGTCACCCCCGATTCCGAGCCGGGGTACGGCGTGAAGGCCGAGAACACCCCGGGCGCCGATCCCGATTCCTTCGGCAGGGTGGAGGAGAACACCTTGATCTGCGATTCCATGCCCGGCCCCGATCCGACGACGACGTTGTCGGCCATGGAGTTCCCGTCCACGTCGGCACCGGCGACGGTGACTCCGCCGGTGAAGTCGGCGTCGAACGGCGCGAACCGGGTCAGTTCGGTCGTGAACGCTCCGCCCTTGGTCGAGTTGCCGTCGTAGACGACCACCTGGGCGGACACGCCCTTTCCGGTGCCGACGATCAGGTCGAGGATTCCGTCGCCGTCGACGTCGGCCATGGCCACCGACGGGGTGCCCTCGAAGCCCCCGAACGGCACCACGGTCTGAATCAACTTGTCGCCGTTCTCATCCCGCACCTGCACCGACGCGGCCTTGCCCCTGAACCCCGGTACCGCCACGGCGTAGCTCGACACCTCGGGGATGACGTTGATGGTGGCCATCAGCCCGTTGTCCTCATGGTTGAGCCGGTGGCAGTGGATCACGTAGGTCCCCGGATACTCTTGGAACTCCTGACGCAGAGTCAGCGACGCCGGCGTGGTCACCACGTGCATGTCGTCGAAGACCGGAGCGGGGACGTTGACGTTGTCGAGCCCCCACGGTTGCACCCCCGTCTTGCCCCGACGCGGGTCGTCGATGCCGGTGACCTGAAAGTCGTTGACGTGGATGTGCATTGGATGCGCGTCGTTGTTCCGGTTGGTGATCTGCCACTCCTCGACGGAGTTCAGCCTGGGCTGGATCAGCGGAACATTCGGGAAGGCGCCGGTGCCGAACATGTAGATGACGGCCTTCGGATCGTTGTTGCTGGCCTTGTCGCCGCCAATGGTGTCGGAGATGGTCAGGGCCCGCGTGACGGCGGGCGTCATCACCGAGGTGTCCACGTAGGAGGTGTAGGCGTCGAGTTTCTGGCCGGGTTCGAACGCCGTGGTCGTGCCCTGGCCACTGGTGTCGGGTGTCGCGCGGATCAAGGTCTGGGTCGGAAACACGAAGAAGCCGTCGGCGTAGCTGATGTACTTCGGGTCGACGCTCAGCGTGCCGAGCACGGCGGGGGTGGTCTTGGTGCCGTTGTTCGTGTAGAGCACACCGGGATCGGTGATCTGGGCGGCCTTGGGATCCGGAGGAAACTCGAGGACCAGATCGCCGTCCGCGGGCATGGTCACGGCGATCGCGTATCGCGACGCCGGCGGGATGTCGAGGGTGGTGCCGTCGCCGTACACCGGTCGGCCGACCTGGGTGTAGGGGTTGCCGTCCTGACCGACGATCGCGAACTTGGGGTGGTTGCCGGTGGCGGTCTCGGTCAGTCGCAGCGTCATGTAGGAGATGTCGCTGATGTTGGCGACCACCCAGATCTCGGTCTGCCCTGGCTTGATCTTCAGCTCGGGTTGAAACTGGCCGTTGACGGTGTACTGCAGATCTCGTTCATTCTCCGGCAGATTCGGGTTCTCCACGACCTTCTTGCCGGGCCCGTCGAAGGCGATGAGGTTCGACGGCATGAACTGGGTCTGGCCGCGATTGTTGTGCGGCGACAGGGGTCCCGACCACCACGGCGTGACGTACTGCGCCCCCACCGTCGTGTCGGCGATGTCGACCGGTGCCAGGCTCGGCTCATAGGTGCCGTCGGCCAGCTGACTGCCCGTCGGCGGGGTCAGCGTGCTGACGAACTGCGGCCAGCTGTAGTTGTTGAGCTGATGACCCCGGCCGTTGCGGTCGAACACGTAGTTGTACTGAATCGCCATGGTGCGCACGGGAATGTCGTTCTTGGTGACCAGCGGCAGATTCCCGTCGGGACGGCCGATCTCGAGCAGCCCGGCCAGCCCGAAATAGGTCTGCTGCGTGGTCATGGTGTGACGGTGGCTGTGATACCAGTACAGCCCGTTCGGCATGTTGGCGGGCACGTCGTAGGTGTAGGTGTTGCCCATGCCCGCCGGGATGGACAACAGCACGTTGTCGGCGTTGCCGGAGGGGCTGACGTGCAGACCGTGGGTGTGCAGGTTCAGCGGCGACTCCGTCAGCGTCGGCGGGTAGACCGGGACGTCGCCGCCCTTCGGGGTGAACGCCGGGTCGTAGAAGTCCTTGATGGTGAGGTTCTGCAGGTCGTTGTCGAAGTGGACGATCAGCCGTTGGCCCGGTTCGACGTGCAGCGTCGGCGCGGGATAGAGGTCGTCGCCCTTCGTCGACCCGTCGGAGCTGGTGCCCTTGATCAGGTCGAAGCCGAACACCAGGAAGTTGGTGACGGGCTCGGCGACGGTGTCGAGGTTGACGGTGCCCTGGTGCGCCGAGAGCCGAACCTCCAGGACGCCGTCCTTGCTCGACAGCCGGACCGGCTCGCGAAACGGGGCTGGTTTGCCGTTCGGGCCCGCGAAGACCCCGGGCGGCGGGTTGGTGGAGACCTTTGGCGAGCTCGTCGAGCAACCGGTGAGCATCGCCGTCATCGACATCACGACGAGCAGGACGACGACTGACTTGACCCGACGGACCGACATGAACGTTCTCCCTGGCCGGGCCCAAGGCGAACGCCGGGCTGAGCGGCAGAGTACAACCGCACCCCCGGACCGGTCGGCGTTTGCTACTTTTACCGCGATGCTGGCCGAACTCATCCCGCTGGCCCTGGTGGTCGCACTGTCACCCCTGTCGATCATTCCCGGGGTGCTGGTGCTGCATTCGCCGCGCCCGAGACCGACGGGATTGGCCTTCCTCGCCGGCTGGATCGTCGGTCTCGCGTTGGTGACGCAGGTGTTCGTGGAGGTGTCCAACCTCGTCGGCGGAGGGCTGGACAAGCCGCCGAGCTGGGCGTCGTGGGTGCGCATCGTCGCCGGTGGTGCGCTGGTCGCCTTCGGCGTCTACAAGTGGCTGACCAGGGGTCGTTCGGACCACTCGCCGAAGTGGATGACGAGCTTCGCCAAGATCACCCCACGCAAGGCCGCCGTCACCGCGCTGGTCCTGGTCGTGGCGAACCCGAAGGTGCTGTTCATGTGCGCCGCAGCGGGATTGGCGATCGGCACCGAGGGGTTGGGCCGTCGGGGTGCCACGCTCGGACTGTCGTTCTACGTCGCGGTCGCCGCCTCCACGGTGGCGCTGCCGGTGCTGGCCTACGCGGTGTCCGGGGACCGACTGCACGAGCCGCTGACACGACTCAAGGACTGGATGGAGGCGCAGCACGCCGCGCTGGTCGCCGGCATCCTGATCGTGCTCGGCCTGTTGGTGCTCTACAAGGGCCTGCATGGACTCTGACTCCCGGGTCGCCCCTACACTCGAACGGCGTGGGACTCGACGACCGTGACGCGCTGGCGACGCTACGCGATGCGTTCGACCCCGCGGCCGGCTCCGGAGAGCTGATCCACCGCTTCTACACCCGCTGGTTCGCCGTCGACACCGGGGTGCGCGACCTGTTCCCGCCCGACATGGAGCGCCAGCGCACGGTGTTCGCCAGGGCGATGACGTGGCTGCTGGGCGAACTGGTCGCCCAGCGGGCCGACGAACCCGTCGCCTTCCTCGCCCAGCTGGGCAGGGATCATCGCAAATACGGTGTCACGCAACGACATTACGATTCCATGCAGGATGCGCTGCTGACCACGCTGCGCAGCCACCTCATCGAACGATGGGACGACCGGCTGGCCGATGCCGCACAGCAGGCCGTCACGCTGATCGTCGGGATCATGCGGGGCGCGGCCGACGCGGAGAAGGGGCCACCGTTCGTCGACGGCACCGTCGTCGAGCACGTCCGCGCCACCCGCGACGTGTCGGTGGTCCGGCTGCAGCTCGACGAGCCGCTGCACTTCCATGCCGGTCAATACGTCACGGTTCAGGTGCCGCAGTGGCCGCGTCGCTGGCGGTACCTGAGCCCCTCGATTCCAGCGGACCGCGACGGCGCGATCGAGTTCCACGTGCGTTCGGTCGCGGGCGGAATGGTCAGCACCGCGATCGTCGGCGAGACGGCCCCCGGGGACCGGTGGCGAGTGTCCAATCCGCACGGCGCGATGCACGTCGACCGAAGCGGCGCCGACGTGCTGATGGTCGCAGGCAGCACGGGTCTCGCGCCGCTGCGGTCGATCATCATGAATCTGGCTCGCTGGGGCCAAAATCCGCGCGTCCACCTGTTCTTCGGCGCCAGGTATCCCTGCGACCTCTACGACCTGCAGACCCTGTGGCAGGTCGCCTCGACCAACCCGTGGCTGGCGGTGACCCCCGTCTCGGAGTACTCGACCAATCCGCCGTGGGCTGCCGACTACCCCCGTGTCGACCCGCCCCGCGGGTTGCACGTCCGCCAGACCGGTCGGCTTCCCGAGGTGGTCACGCGATACGGCAGCTGGAGCGACCGGCAAATCCTCATCTGCGGAGGGCCCGCGATGGTCGAGACGACGAAGGCGGCCCTGATCGCGCGGGGCGCCGATCCACGGCGCATCCAACACGATCCGCTGTCTGGTTGAGCGTGACAGAATCGCCGAATGTCTGAGTTCGAAGCCGTCACGCTGACCGACCCGTCGTCGTCGCTGACGGCGACCGTCGTCCCCATGGCCGGCATGATCGTGACGTCGTTGCGCGACGGAGAACACGAGTTCCTGGGGCAGCGGCGCGGGCTGGACGCCTACATCACCGCGGGCAAGACGATGGGCATACCGATCCTCTATCCGTGGGCAAATCGCCTGAGCGCCAACCACTATGGGATCGACGGCGCCGTGGTGACACTGACCCCGGGCACCGGCGGCGTGCGCACCGACGAGAACGACATCACCATCCACGGCGTCCTCACCGGCTATTCCGGCTGGCTCGTCTCGGATCGGTCGGAGAACTCGCTGACGGCGGTGGTGGACTTCGCCGGGCGACCGCGCCTGCTGGCGTCGTTCCCGTTTCCCCACGTCCTGACCCAGCGCGTGACGCTCGCCGACCGCACCCTGACCGTCGAGACCACCGTCACCCCGACCACCGGTGCGTCGGTGCCGATGTGCTTCGGCTATCACCCGTACGTCCAACTGCCCGGAGTCCCCCGCGCCGAGTGGACCCTGACCACCCCGGCCATGCGGCACCGGCCGGTCGACGACGTGGGTCTGCCCACCGGCGCGCACGACGATTGGCCCGGCGGGTCGACGCTGCTGGGCAGCACCACCTACGACGACGGCTTCGACCAGGTGCCCGCCGGCGCGGTGTTCACCGTCTCCGGTGGAGATCGCCGCGTCGAGATCGCCTTCCTCGAGGGCTATCCCGCGACCCAGTTGTTCGCGCCGCCCAGCGACGACGTCATCGCGATCGAACCGATGGCCGCGCCGACGGATGCGTTGCGCCAGGGCCACTACCGCTTCGCCGTCGCGGGCAAGCCGGAGACGACGAGGTTCTCGATCAAGGTGTGGTGACCGTGTCCGCAGCGCCTACCCGTCGCCCGGTCACGGCGATCCACGCCAGTGTGGTCAGCGATGCCGCGATGTAGATCAGTCCGGGCCACGCAAGGTACCAAGGCCTGCTGAACTCCATGATGTTCGGCTGAGCCAGGGACAGCAAGCTGGGAACGCTGATCACCATGAGCACCAGCCAGCCCCAGCCCAGGAGCTTGGCACCGGGTTTGTCGCGCCACGGTCCGTGAATAAGCCAGATCAGCAGGGGCACCACCCACACCCAGTGATGGATCCACGACACCGGCGCCGCCATCAGCCCGAACAGCTGAATCACCAGCAGGAGGCCCAGCCGGTCGCGTTCACCCGTGCCGGAAGCAAGTGCACGCCAGGCCACTACGGTCAGCAACCCGGTGGCGGCGATCGCCAGGACGACCAGCGAGCGGGGACCTGCGTCGTGTCCCACGATCCGCGAGATACCACCCAACCAGGACTGATTCCACGACGACCCGACCGGCAGTGTCTGGCCCGCCTTGATCATCTGGTGGGGAAAGTAACGGCCCGTGTCGACCGGAAACGCGAGGTAAGCCACTGCAACCGTGCCGAAGTAGGCCACTGCCGAGAACGCGGCGGCGGCCCAGCGCCGCATACCGACGAAGTAAAGGCCAGTGATAGCTGGTGTCAGCTTGATACCAGCGCCGACGCCAATGAGCAGACCAGACAGCCACCAGCGGGTGGTGTAGGCGGCATAGAGAACGCCCAACATCAGGAAGACGCCGACCTGACCGGTTTGAAAGCTGCTCGCCACGGGTTCTAGCCAAAGGGCTACAGCCGTCCACAACATGGCGATCCGTCGGCTGCCGCCGCCAATAAAGCGCTGACTGATCCGCACAGATCCATACACGGCCGCGACCTGGCCCACCTGCCAGAGGAAGGCGACGAGACCAAACTTTAGTAAGTGCAGCGGGTAGAAGACCATTGCCGCGAAGGTCGGATAGGTGAATGCCAGGTGCTCGCCCTTGACCGGGTCGACGTAGAAGACGTCGTACAGCGTGCCGGGGTGATTGAGCGCCGCGCCGCCGATCACGTAGACGTGCAGGTCGAAGAAGAAGTCGCCCTGGACGGAGTAGGCGATCATCGTCGAGGCGATTCGAACGATCACGCTGATACCGAGGAGGATGGGCGCAAGAGCAACCAAGCGGGAAAGACGAGGCCGCGCCCCAGGAATCGACGCCGCAGTCACCCGCGCGACTATAACGGCACGAGCGTACCGACGTAGCTCTCGCGGGCGAGAGCTGACTGCTTGCGGTATCTGGCGAGTGAGGCGGGACGCCCACACTCAGGGACGATCCCACAGACATGCGTCAAGGCATTCTCCAGAAATGTCGCGGGTCCGAGCCCGTCGGAACTGCCTATCGTTCGCCCGCACGTATCGCGCGCCGGTCCCCATCCTGTTTCGCTCCCTGGCGACCGGCGACGATCATCCATGCGAACGTTGCAAGGGTCATCGGCACGTATACGGCATCAGCCCACGCAAAGTACCAAGGGCGGGAGTAGTCCTGCGGCTGCAGCGCCAGGAGGGTCGGAACTCCGATCAGAAGCAACGCCACCCAAAGCCACCGCAGGACTTTGACCCCTGGAGCGTCGCACCATCGGCCGTGAAACAGCCAGACCACCAACGGAACCACCCACACCCAATGGTGGGTCCACGAAACCGGCGATATCGTCAGCCCGAACAGTTGAATCACTAACAGCGAGCCGAGCGCATCGCGGATTTGAAATCGCCCACCTAGCGCACGCCAGGCGAACGCGGCCAGGATCGCAGTCGCGAATATTGCCAACAACAACAGAGGTCCGCGACCAACGTCGTAGCCGACGATGCGCGAGAGGGTCCCTTGCCACGATTGATTCGGCGCATAGTCCACCGCTCCGACCCGCTGCACGTCACCGAGAAGTTCGGTGAAGTAGAGCCGCGTTTCTCGCGGGAGCAGTACTGCCGATACCCCGATGGTGGCAACGAATGCGACAATAGACGCCGCTGCCGCGGTCCACCGCCGCATCCCGAGTAGGTAGAAGCTGGCGATCGCAGGGGTTAGCTTGACCCCTGCGGCGAGACCGACAAGCGATCCCGACACCCACCAGCGTGAGGAGCGAGCTGCGTACAGCACGGCCAACATGAGAAACATGTTGACCTGTCCAAGATCCAATGTGCTTCTAACGGGTTCGAACAATATGGCAGCGCCAGTCCACAACATGGCAGCGCGAGGATTATCTGACCCTGCCATCATCTGACTGATCCGCACCACGCCATACAGGGCGGCGATGGTCGCTGCCGTCCATGCAAACGCCACGATCGCAAACGGGAACCAGTGCAGCGGGTAGTAGAGAATCGCCGCGAAGGGCGGATAGGTGAACGGCAGGTGCTGGCCAACTCCGTCGAGGGAGAAGGCGTCGTACAACGTGCCGGGCCGCCCTACCGCCGCACCGCCCACCACGTATACACGCAGGTCGATATAGAGATCGCCGTACTGGAGGACGCTGGCAGCGAATCGTATGAGGACGGATGCCGCGAGCAGGAGAGGCGCAATTCGCAGCAACCGGCACTGCCACCGCTCGGCGGCGCTACTATGGCCGGAATTTGGTGCTGCTGCTGACGCCACGGTCACCTCCCCTCTACGTACCCCTACGCACTTCGTGGCCCGCTGCCACCACTCGCGGATTGCGGCCATCGCAAACCCCGGCCGCACCACGCGGCGAGGGCCACCTCCAAGGTCTTGCGGCATAACTAACTAGCAATCGCGCCACTCGGAATCAACCTATCGAACTCCGCGGCCTGCCCGCTGGCCGACATGTGGGACGGATAGGCGCTTCGACAAGACATTTGACGCTTAGCAATACCCTCGCCCGAACCATGCCGCACCGCCACGCCAGCTATTGGCCGCCGCCGTCTTTCGGCAGCCTAGAATTCAAAGGCGAACCCGGGCCACAGCGCGAACGAGATGAGGTTTCCGCGATGGCCCCAGACAACGAAGGTCGCCGCGCGGGACGGCGTGCCGCTCGTGGCTCGCGTCAGCCTTCGACTAGCGAGCACCCTTGCGCGGCTGCCAGACCACCAGCGCGGTGCTCTTGGGTACGACGGCGAGGTCGCGGCGCTGGTTGGCGCGCAGCCGCTCGACCTCGTCGGCCATCTCGTTGAGCCGCGAACGAAGCGCCTCGACCTGGTTGGTCAATTCGATGATGCGCTTGATGCCTGCCAGGTTCACGCCCTCGTCCTGCGAGAGCCGCTGCACCTCGCGGAGTAGGTCGACGTCACGCTCGGAGTAGCGGCGCCCGCCGCCGGAGCTACGCTGCGGACTGACCAGGCCGAGCCGGTCGTAGGTCCGCAGCGTCTGGGCGTGCATGCCCGCAAGCTCGGCGGCCACCGAGATCAGGAAGGTCCGCGCAGCAGAGGAGGGATCCTTCTCGCTCATCACGCACCGCTCCATCCGGCCCGCGGGTCGAACCCGCTCGCCCGCTCGGCCTTCGCGTAGGCCTCGAGCGCCTCGGCGGCCTCGCCCTCGACGTTCGGGGGAACCGCGACCTTCACCGTGACCAGCAGATCACCGTGACCGCCCGCGCGCTTGGGCACGCCGCGGCCGCGGACCCTCAGGATGCGTCCGTCGGACGTGCCCTTGGGCACCCGTACCCCGACCTTGCCCTCGAGTGTCGGCACCGAAAGCGTTGTGCCCAAAGCAAGCTCGTGGAAGCTGACCGGAACCGTGACGGTCAGGTCGTCACCCGTCCGGCCGAACACCTTGTCGGGCCGCACGTGCACGGTGACGAACAGATCGCCCGACGGTGCGCCGCGCAGACCCGCCTCGCCCTGGCCGGCGAGTCGGATGCGTTGGCCGTCCTCCACACCCGGTGGGATGCGCACGTTGATGGTGCGGGTCCGGGTGGTGGCACCCTTGCCGCCGCATTCGTCACACGGCTCCTCGATGATCGAGCCCGTGCCCCGGCATTCCGTGCACGGCTCGGAGAAGCCAAAGGCGCCCTGGTTGCGGTTGACCACGCCGGCACCGTTGCAGTTCGGGCACACCTTCGGGCTGGTGCCCGGCCGCGCACCACTGCCGTGGCAGTTGGTGCACGGCGCCGGGCTGGTCAGCCGCAGCGGCATCGCGACGCCCTTGGTCGCCTCGAGGAACGACAGTTCCGTCTCGGTCTCCAGATCGTTGCCACGGCGAGGGCGGCTCGGCCGCGGCTGTTGAGCACCGCGACCGAAGAGCCCACCGAACAGATCGCCGATGTTGGCGCCCCCGGCCTGCGGGGCCGCGTCGAAGAGGTCGCCGAGGTTGAATTCGGCTCCCTCGCCGCCAAATCCGCCGAAGTTGCCGCCGCCACCGCCACCGTTGAAGCGGCGGCCGCCACCGTTGGCGAAGAGCCGACGGGTCTCGTCGTACTCCTTGCGCTTGGCCTTGTCCAAGAGGACGTCCTTGGCCTCGCCGACGGCCTTGTACCGCTCCTCGGCCGCCGGGTTGTTCGGGTTGCGGTCGGGGTGGTTCTCGGCCATCAGCTTGCGGGCGACACTCTTGATTTCGCTGTCGCTGGCATCGGAGGAGACGCCGAGTTCTTTGTAGAAGTCCTTCTCAACCCATTCGCGCTGGACCATGCTGCGTCACCTCCCTTCCTGCCAGTCCTGTCAACCTATTGATCTGATTGTGAATTCTCGTTGCCGTTCGGTGCGTTGTGGGCATGTGACACGTCGTTCGTGTCGGGCGCGTCGACCACGCCGACCATCGCGTGCCGCAGTACCGGGCCGTCACCGAGGCGGTAGCCCTGGCGCATGACGGTTCCGATGACCGGATTGTTGCCGTCACCGTCGTGCTGCACGGCCTCGTGCAGTGACGGGTCGAACGGGTCACCCTCGGCTCCGAAGGCCACCAGCCCGATGGCGTGCAACGCGCCAGAGAGCTTGTCGGCCACCGACTTCAGCGGTCCAGCTTCGAGGTCACCGTGCTTGCGCGCCCGCTCGAGATCGTCGAGCACGGGCAGCAGCTGGGTGGCCGCGAAGGCCTTGCCGCGTTCGGCCGCGGATTGTTCCTGACGGACCGCACGCTTGCGGTAGTTGTCGTATTCCGCCTTGACGCGTTGCAGCGTCGACTTGAGCTCGGCGGCTTCGTCGGTCTCGGGGGCCGAGTCCGCACCCGCCGGGTCCGGCGTCGACCCACTGGGGGCCGACGCCGGATCCGAATCAGATCGAACTGCACCCGTGTCGGGATCGACGCGCCGTTTGTCGGTGATGGTCACCGGCTCGTGCGGATCGTTCGACTGGGTCACTTGCGCTCCTGCTCGTCGTCTTCGACGACCTCCGCGTCAACCACGTTGTCGTCGGCCTTCGGCTGAGACTGACCCTCGGCTCCTGCGGCGCCCTGCTCGGCCTGGGTGGCCTCGTAGATCGCCTGGCCGAGAGCCTGGGATTCGACGCCCAGCTTCTCCATCGCGGACTTGATGGCCGTGATGTCGTTGCCCTCCAGCGCAGACTTCGCCTCGGTGATGGCACCCTCGACCTTCGCGAGCGTCTCCTCGGGAACCTTGGAGCCACCCTCGGCTTCGCGCTGTTCCTTGATGAACTTCTCGGTCTGGTAGACCAACGCCTCGGCGTCGTTGCGAGCGGTCGCTTCTTCACGACGCTTGCGGTCTTCCTCGGCGTGCGCCTCAGCGTCCTTGATCATCCGATCGATGTCGTCCTGGGAGAGGCCGGAGCCCTCCTGGATCTTGATCGTGTTCTCCTTGCCGGTGCCCTTGTCCTTGGCGGTGACGTGGACGATGCCGTTGACGTCGATGTCGAAGGTGACCTCGATCTGCGGCGTGCCACGCGGGGCGGGCGGGATGCCGGTCAGCTCGAAGGAGCCGAGCAACTTGTTCGCCGAGGCGATTTCGCGCTCACCCTGGAACACCTGGATCTGCACCGACGGCTGGTTGTCGTCGGCGGTGGTGAAGGTCTCCGACCGCTTGGTGGGGATGGTGGTGTTGCGCTCGATGAGCTTGGTCATCACGCCACCCTTGGTCTCGATGCCGAGGCTCAGGGGGGTCACGTCGAGCAGCAGGACGTCCTTGACCTCACCGGCCAGCACACCTGCCTGCAGCGCGGCACCGACGGCCACGACCTCGTCGGGGTTGACGCCCTTGTTGGGCTCCTTGCCGCTGAGTTCCTTGACCAGCTCGGTCACCGCGGGCATGCGGGTGGAACCGCCGACCATGACGACGTGGTCGATGTCGGAGATCGAGACGCCGGCGTCCTTGATGACGGACTGGAACGGCTTGCGGGTGCGGTCCAGCAGATCCTGGGTGATCTTCTGGAATTCCGCGCGGCTCAGCTGCTCGTCGAGGAACAGCGGGTTCTTGTCCGCGTCGACCGTGATGTAGGGCAGGTTGATCGAGGTCGACTGACCCGAGCTCAGTTCGATCTTGGCCTTCTCGGCCGCCTCGCGCAGACGCTGCATGGCCATCTTGTCCTTGGTCAGGTCGATGCCAGCCGAGGCCTTGAACTTGTCGACGAGCCAGGTGACGATGCGGTCGTCCCAGTCGTCGCCACCGAGGTGGTTGTCACCGGAGGTCGCGCGAACCTCGACGACGCCGTCGCCGATGTCGAGCAGCGAGACGTCGAACGTGCCGCCACCGAGGTCGAAGACCAGGATGGTCTGGTCCTTGTCGGCCTTGTCCAGGCCGTAGGCCAATGCCGCCGCGGTGGGCTCGTTGACGATGCGCTGCACCTCGAGGCCGGCGATCTGGCCGGCTTCCTTGGTGGCCTGACGCTGGGCGTCGTTGAAGTACGCCGGCACGGTGATGACGGCGTCGGTGATGTCCTCGCCCAGGTACGCCTCGGCGTCACGCTTGAGCTTCATCAGGATGCGCGCGCTGATTTCTTGCGGCGTGTAGTCCTTGCCGTCGATCGCCACGGTCCAGTCGGTGCCGATGTGGCGCTTGACCGAGCGAATGGTCCGGTCGACGTTGGTGACTGCCTGGTTCTTGGCGGGCTGACCGAC
Organism: Mycobacterium yunnanensis; assembly: GCF_025823185.1. Taxonomy (GTDB): domain Bacteria; phylum Actinomycetota; class Actinomycetes; order Mycobacteriales; family Mycobacteriaceae; genus Mycobacterium; species Mycobacterium yunnanensis. The sequence continues at coordinate 148,436 of NZ_JACKVK010000008.1, read as the reverse complement.
CAGCACCTCGCCGTTGCGTGCGAACGCGACGACCGACGGGGTGGTGCGTGAGCCCTCCGAGTTCGCGACGACGACTGGTTCGCCGCCTTCGAGCACCGAGACGACGGAGTTGGTGGTCCCGAGGTCGATACCGACCGCACGAGCCATAGTTACTGCCTCCTGTATAGAAAACGTTCTGGGGTCTGAGTGGACCGCGCTCAAGCTTGCCCCTGCGGATGCAATGGTGTCAAGCGAGAGTTGAGCCTGAGTCACTCAAGTTGTCGAACGGCACAACCGGGGCGACACGCGTTTCATTCCCGGAGCAGCCGTCCGCGTCGAAACTGCGCTGACGGTCGTGAAGACCGCCGAGTAACGACCGTGGACGCAGTCTCGGCGGGGTCCGGCGTCACATCCGACGCGGGGTGACCGGTGACTGCGTCCGCACGTGCAGCCGGGTCCGGTCGGCGCGAAACAGGTCGACCGAATACTCCACGGCCCGGCCCAGCTGGTCGTACCCGGTGCGTTCCAGTTTCAGCACCGGAGTACCGGACGGTTGGTCCAGCAGCTCGCCCTCCGAGGACGAGAGCGCGGCGATCTCGATCGACTCGTCGGCGACGCAGATCTGGACGCCGAACTGCGCGCGGAGGGTGCGGTAGACCGACTTCATCTCGGTGGCCAGCAGGTCGACGAGTTCGGGGCGAAGATACATCCGCTCCAGCGAGAGCGTCTCGCCGTCGGCGTGCCGCAGCCGCTGCAACGCGACCACCCGCTCGTCCTGGTCGAGACCGAGCGCGTTGGCGACCCTGGCCGACGCGGGCGCCACCTCGGCGGAGATGACGGTGGTGCCATCGCGAAATCCCTGCTCGTGCAGGATCTCTGGGATGCCCTTCACCGTATTCAGGCTGCGCAGGATGCCGTGGGGGTGGCACAGCGGTGCCGATCCGTCCGCGGCGGCCTGCGACGTCACGCCGACCAGGTAGGCGCCGCCGGCGCGGCCGCGCACACGGCGGATCACCTGGTCGTCCTCCAAGCGGTCCAAGGCCTTGCGGACCGTGGTGCGCGACGTCTCCAACCGTTGCGCCAGGACGCGCTCGGTGGGCAGTCTGGACTCACCGCGTTCGGCGAGTTCGGTGGCCAGGCGCATCAAGGCCTCGTGCGCGTGCTCGAGGAGGAGCATGGCCTGACGTTACCCACTGCAGGGCACCCGGGCACGGGCCGAACGACGTTGTTACACGCGGTTAACGTGCGGCGCGACGAACCAGAAATGGTCTAGCGGCATCTTCGGACACCATGAGCGACGACCGGGCAGACCGCATCGCCCTCGCTCTCGAACTCGCCGAGAGTGCCGGCGCCGTGTCCAGGCATTACTTCGAGGACGGCACCCTCGCGGTGCAGACCAAGCGCGACGGCACACCCGTCACCGTCGCCGATCGGGAAATCGAGCAGACGATGCGCGACACCGTGGCGGCGCACCATCCTCGGGACCGCTTCATCGGCGAGGAGTTTCCCGACGACGAGGGCGACTCCGGCTTCACCTGGATCGTCGACCCCATCGACGGCACGAAGTCCTTCGTCCGCGGGGTTCCCTTGTACGCCAACCTCATCGCCCTGCAAGAGGGTGACGACATCGTGTTCGGGATCATCAACCTGCCCAGTGCCGGCATCGTCGTCCACGCCGAACGCGGCAAGGGGTGCTTCCGCAACGGCATGCCGGCACGGGTGTCGGACCGCGCCACGCTCGACGGCGCGTACGTCATGGCCACCTGGCTCGAGGATTGGGAACCCGAGGTCGTCGAGGATCTCCACACCCAGGGCGCCACGGTCCGCACCTGGGGCGACGCGTTCGGCTATGCCATGGTGGCGTGCGGATTCGCCGACGCCGTGGTCGACTACACGACGCAACCATATGACCTGGCACCGATGCCGGTGATCATCGAAGAAGCCGGCGGACGGTTCACCAGCCTCGACGGGCGGCGAGTGTTCAACAGCGGCAACGGAATCGCGAGCAACGGGCGGATTCACGAGACACTCCGCGCATACGTGAGCGCCCCTCTGGCAGCACATCGGAACCAACGAGGAGTTCGGCTATGACGGCATTCATCAAGGGGCTCAGCCGGCGGTCCATCGTCGCCTTCTTCGGCACGCTGTACGCCGTCGCGCTGCTGTTCGCACTGTTCCCGCCGCTGTACCTGTGGGGTAGCGGCAGCAGGGTCGAGATCCTCGGCATCCCGTTCGCGATCGCGTACTGGATCGTCGACGCCCTGGTGCTCGGCCTGACCCTGGCGGCCTTCTACGTCGTCGAAGACATCCGCGGCGAGCTCGACGACGACTCGCTCGAACCCCTCGTAGAGAACCTCGGAGGCTGACATGTGGATCATGCTCGCGATGCTGGCGGTGTTCTACGCCATCGTCATCGCCATTCTGTATGTGACGCAACAGAAGACGGCGCCCACCTTCGACGAGTACGCCGTCGGTGGCCGCAGTTACGGTCCCTGGTACGTCGCCATGAGTTACGTCAACTCGTGGTGGCCGGGATCGACGTTCATCGCCTTCTTCGGATTGGCGACGGGCGCCGGCGTCTTCGGTCTGTACGGCCTGGCCTATTCGAGCCTGGGCGTGGCGATGATGTACTTCATGGCCACCAGGGCCTGGCGCTGGGGCAAGAAGTACGACCTGCGCAGCCAGCCCGACCTCCTCGGCAAGCGGTTCGACTCCCCCGCGGTGCGCATCGTCGCCAGCGTGATCGGCATCGTGTCGCTCTTCCCCTGGGTGGTCCTCGGGATGCAGGCCCTCGGAACGGTATTCGAGCTCGCCAGCGACGGCGCCTGGTCGGTGACCACGTGCTTGATAGTCGGCCTCGCGGTCATCCTCATCCGGCAGTACTGGACCGTCCGAATGGGCATGCGCGGCCTCATCATGACCGACGCCTTCCAGGGCACCGTCGCCTACGTCTTCTCCGCCATCCTGTGCGTGGTGCTGCTGTCCGGCGTCGCGGGCGGCCCCATCAGCATCGGCGACCTCAACGACGTCGCCGACAAGTACCTGGTGCTGCCGGGTGACGGCGACAAGTACGGGCCGCTGTACATCTTCGCGCTCATCTTCACCGGCGTGGTCGGATCGCTCTGCTGGCCAACCAGTTTCCAGCGCATCTACACCGCATCCAGCGTCCGGTCGGTCAAGTCCGGCACGTTGTGCACCGTGTTGATCTCGGGTGTCTTCTACACCCTGCTGATGCTGGTCGGCATCGCTGCCACGGTCATGCCCGACGTCGCCGACAGCCCACAGGCGGGCTGGTTCACGATCATGAGCGACTACGGCGGCACGTGGCTTCTCGGCCTTGGCATCACCATCGTCTTCGCCGCGTCCATGGGCCACATCGACGGCAGCGTGCAGGTGTGCGGCCTGCAGATCGCCAACGACCTGGTGAACACCACGAAGCGGCCGTTGACCGACAAGCGGCTCACCCAGGTGGCGAAGACCTCGATGCTCGTCTTCATGATCGCCGCCGGCGTCGTCGCGTACGCCACCTTCAACATGACGCGGCTGCAGCTGCTGGCCCAGATCTCCTATCAGGGCGTGATTCAGCTGTCGGTGCCCCTGTTCCTTGGCATCTTCTGGCGGGGCGGCAACAAGCAGGGTGCGGTCGCGGGCATGGTGTCGGGATTCCTGGTGGCCATGGTGCTCACCTCGATCTACCCCGACGACATCCGGTGGCTGGGCAGTCTCACCGGCGGTATCGTCGGCCTCGTGGTCAACCTCGCGGTGTTCCTGGCGGCGGCCACGCTGATCACGTCCGACGACGCCGACAAGGCCCGGGTGGACGACATGTTCGAGGCCGCCAAGACCAAGATGCGGATCGCGGCGCCCGTGCCGCCGGTGGCACTCGAGGACCAGGTCCACGAGTTGGCCGACGAACAACGATGACGTCAGACCTCACCGACGAGGCGTTCCTCGCCGACTTCGCCGAGCTGTCGGCGATCGGCGCGACTGCAGCTGGCGGGGTGCACAGGGAGGCAGGCACCGAGGCCGACGGCCGAGCCCGAGAATGGTTGCGGGACTGGTTCGGCCGTCATGACCTGCACTGCCGAGTCGACGCGGTCGGCAACATGTACGGCTGCGCCGAGGTCGTGGCGGATGAACCGTGGGTCCTCCTCGGCTCGCATCTGGACAGCCAGCCCACCTCGGGGCGGTTCGACGGGGCCTACGGCGTGCTGGCCGGTGCCTACGCCGCAGCCGCGGTGGCCGCCCGGCCCGGTGGCGCGCGATTCAACGTGGCGGCGGTCAACTGGTTCAACGAAGAGGGGTCGCGCTTCTCGCCAAGCTTGATGGGCAGCGCGGTCTACACCGGCAAGGCGGACGCCGACGCGGTCCTCGAGGTCGTCGACGAGGATGGCATGTCGGTTCGGGATGCCCTCGGACGCATCGGCTTTCATGGCGGCGACGTCGCGCCGCCGGCGCAGTCCTACGCCGAGATCCACATCGAGCAGGGGCGCACGCTGGTCGACGACGGCCTCGACGTCGGCGTGGTGACCAGCAACTGGGCTGCCTACAAGTACGTCGTCACGGTGCACGGCGAGCAAGCCCACACCGGCGCCACGCACATGCGGTACCGGCGCGACGCGCTCGTCGGGGCCAGCCAGGTGGTGCTGGCCGTGCGGGCGGTCGCCGACGAATTCGGCCCCGACACCGTGCTCGGATCGGTCGGGCGGTTCATCACCGAACCCAACTCGCCGGTGGTGGTGCCCGCCCGCGTCCGGCTGGCGGCCGACGTGCGCGCTTTGCAGGCGGAGACGGTCGAGGCCGCCCACGCGCGATTCCTCGAGCGGGTCGCGGAGATCGAGCAGGCCGGCGAGGTCCACGTCGAGATCGAAAGCGCTGCGTTCCGCCCCTCCACGCGCTATCAGGACGACGGGGTGGCGCTGGCCGGTGAGGTGGCCGACGAACTCGGATTGCGGTGGCGCACGATGCCCACCATGGCCGGGCACGACTCGGTCAACCTCAAGGACGTGGTGCCGACGGTCATGCTGTTCATCCCCAGCGTGGACGGCGTTTCGCACAACGAGCGCGAATTCAGCACCGACGGGCAGATGCTCGCCGGGCTGCACCTGCTGACCTCGACCGCCCGGCGGATGGTCACCGGTGCGCTCGAGGCGGTGCCGGTCCCGTGAGCGACGACGTGCTGGACGCCCCCGCGGCCGTGGTGCGCGAGGCATTTCGAAACGGCACCCTGACACCGGTCGACGTGCTGCGCCGCACCCTGGAGCGCATCGAGACCCGTGATCCGGCCGTCAACGCCATGGCCTACGTGGACGCCGACGGCGCCGCGACCGCCGCCGAGGCGGCCGCCCGCCGGTGGGCCGAGGGCTCGCCGCTGGGTCCGCTCGACGGTCTTCCGGTGACCATCAAGGACAGCGTGCAGGCCGTCGGAATGCCCTGGCGCCACGGCTGCGCCGCGTTCGCCGACCTGCCCGATTCGACGTTCGACGCGCCACCGGCCGCCCGCCTCAAGGAGGCCGGGGCGGTCATCCTCGGGAAGACCACGATGCCCGACTTCGGCATGATGGCCGCCGGTGTCAGCTCGCTGTACGGCATCACCCGCAATCCGTGGGACACGTCGCGCAGCACGGGCGGCTCGAGTTCCGGTGCGGGCGCCGCGCTGGCGTCGGGGATCGGCTTCTCGTCGGTGGGCACCGACATCGCCGGCTCGGTCCGACTGCCCGCCGGGCACTGCGGCCTGGTGGCGCTCAAGCCCACCCAGGGCCGCGTCCCCCACACCGCCCCGTCCACGATGCGCTCGGCCGGACCGATGGGCCGCACCGTCGACGACGTGATGGACATGTTCGACGTCCTGTCCGGCGGCGACGTCCGCGATCTGTGGAGCCTGGAGCCTCCGGCCGCCCCGACGGCACGAGAACCGTTGGCTCCACACGGTCTTCGCATCGGGATCCTCGGCGAACTGGGAGCGGGCTTCGGCGCCGACCACGCGGTGCAGTCGGTGCTGGCCGATGCCGCGGCCGCACTGCGAGACGGTGGCGCAGACGTGTCGGCCATGGCGCCCATCTTCCGCGACGACCCCTATCCCGCCCTTGACCGGCTGTTCCAGGTGCGCGCCGCGGCCGAGCTGGAATCGATCGACGAGGGCCTTCGCGGGCTGGTGCATCCGGCCATCCGCGAGTGGTGCGAGCCCGGCGCACGCCGCACTGCCACCGACTTCACCCGCGACGGAGAGGCCGTGGCACGCTCGGCGGAACTCGTCCGTTCCGCCACCGCAGCATTCGACTACGTCATCTCACCGATCATCCCGACGGTCGGCTTCGCCGCCGAGGACGTCGGGCTCGATCCGTCACACCCCTTGTCGCACTGCGGTTTCACCGCTTGGGCCAACCAGACCGCGCAACCCGCCGCGGCCCTGTGCTTCGGTGTCGTCGACGGCATGCCCGTCGGCATCCAGATCATCGGGCCGCGCTTCGCCGACACCGACGTGCTGCGTCTGGCCAAGTGGCTCGAGGCCGCGCGACCCGTCACCCTCGTCTGGCCCGAACCGGCCGCCGTTCACCTGGGAGGCCGACGATGACCACTTCGCTCGCCGACTCGCTGCACTCGCTGGGGTTGTTCGTCGGCGCGGACATCACCGCCGACGCCGCCCCGACGATGGCCAGCCCGAGTTGGTGGGGGGCGGACTCGGAGTGCTTCGACGTTCGCACCGGTGACGCCTCCCATTCTCCCGCAACCGTCTTCGTGAAGAAGATGATCGGCCACGCCGACGCGTACGTCGACGTGGCCCACGCGTTCGCCGCCGCCACCGAGGCCGGAGAGCGCGGCGTGGGTCCGCGGGTGCACGCGTCCGACGCCGCCGCAGGCACCCTGGTGCTGGAGAACCTGGTCGACAGCGCCTCGACCGCGACGCTGAACGTCTTCGACGACGACGCCCGGCTCGAAGAACTGATCGCCCTGCGCGCCCAGGTGCACGGCTTCGGTTCGATCACCCGGACGGCTACGGTCTTCGACGACTTGCGGACGCTGAGCGCCCTCGCCGTGGCCAAGGGCGTGGCCTTGCCCGCCGACTTCGACTGGATGGCGCGCATGCTCGCGATGGCCGAGCAGCGCATCGTGACAACGGATTTCGACACGGTGCCCTGCCACGGCGACGGCAACGTCTCCAACGTCCTCCTCGTCGACGACGGGCGGCTGCTGCTGCTGGACTGGGACGTGGCGGCGGTGATGGATCCGCTTCAGGACATCGGCGTCCTGCTGGCCGAGGTGCGGCCCTTCGACTCGACCGCCCGGCAGGCCTTCGAGATCGCGTGGGGGCGTTTCGACCAATCGCTGTTCGATCGGGCTCGGGTCTACGGCATCGCCGATTGCGTCCGGTGGGGGTTGATCGGTGCGTACGCGGACTCGGCCCGGCCGGGCACGCTGGAGTACTCCAAACTGTCGGACTGGCAGTTCCTCCGGGCGCGAGCAGGGTTGGGCGACGTGCACTTCTACGATCGGCTGGCCAACCTGTGAGCGGCGACCGGGTGCTCGGGGCCGCGCGCAACGACACCGAGCGTTGTGTGGAGGCGGCGCTGGCGGCGATCGAGCCGTGGCAGGGCAAACGCCTGGAGTACGCCCCGGTGCTGGGCGGCTTGCAGAACAGCAACTGGCGAATCACCGTCGAGGGCAACGACACCCGCTACTTCCTGAAGATTCCGGGCGCAGGCAGCGAGACGTTCATCGACCGCGGTCTGGCCAACGAGGCGGCCCGCCGCGCCGGGGTGAAGGGGATTGGTCCCGAGCTCGTCCACTTCGACGCCGACACCGGGGTGGAGGTGATCGAGTTCCTCGAGGGCTACCGGGCCTGCACCAACGGCGACTTCAAGGACGCCAGCATCCCCCACCAGATCATCGACATCTACCGGGTACTGCACGACGGGGAACTGCTGAGCACCACCAAGACCATGTTCGACATGATCGACGAGCACCTCGGGCAGGCCCGCGAGCTTGGCGTGCGGCTCCCGGAGGACGTCGAGCTCATCCTCGGCGAGTACCAGGTCGCCAAGGAGGCGCTACTGGCTTCCGGTTTGGATCTGGCTGCGTGCCACAACGATCCGATGCCGGGCAACTTCCTGGTCGGCGACGGTCAGCCGATGAAGCTGGTGGACTACGAGTTCGCCTCCAACAACGAACGCGCCTACGAGCTCGCGTTGTTGACCACCGAGATGTTCTACACCGAGGAATTGATCAACGAACTCGTCGAGGCCTTCTACGGCAGGGCCGACTTCGGACTGCTGGCCCGGGTGCAGGTGTGCAGTGCGTTGGCCGACACCAAGTGGGGCCTGTGGGCCTGCGTCAACCAGCAGCTGAGCACGGCATGGGACTTCGACTATCACAAGTACGGCTGCTGGAAGCTGATGCGGGCGCGCCTCAAGATGTCCGATCCCCGCTGGCCGTTCTGGCTCAAGGCGCTGTAGTCAGAACCGGTGTGGCGTCGGCCCAGGGACGGGCAGCCTCGTAGTTCGCCGCGGCCCGAAGGACGGCGGCGTCGGCGCGGTGGGCCCCGGCGATCTGCAGGCCGACCGGCCTGCCGTCGGCGGTGAACCCGGCGGGCACCGTGATCGCGGGGGTCGTGGTCATGTTGAACGGGTAGGTCAGCAGCCAGCCGAGGAGTTGACGCTGCAGCGACTGACCGTCGAGCCACTCGGGCGCGAACCGGTCGAGCGGGAAGGTGGGTGTGGCCAACGTGGGGCTGACCAGGATGTCGTAGGTGCGCATGAACTGACTGAAGGTGTCCCACATCGCGCCGCGGAACGCCTCCGCGCGGCCGATCTCGACGGCGGTCAACGTCTCCGCCTGGGCGAAGATCTCGATCAGATTGTCGTCGACCTGGCCCTGCTGCGTCTTCCAGTCGAGCACGTCGTACTCGCAGGAGTACCCGGGCACCCACAGTCCCTTCCACATGGCCTCTTCGGGATCGCCCCAGTCCGGCGTCGCCTCCTCGACCACGGCACCAAGGGATTCGAACGCCCGCACGGCTTCGGCGCACACCGCGACCACCTCGGGGTCGACGTGTCCGAGGCCCAGGTCCGGCGACCAGGCCACCCGCCACCCGGCGACGTCACCCTCGATCGCCGAGGCGTAGTCGATTCCGTCGGCGGGCACGCTGTTCGGATCGCTATCGGACGGGCCGGCCATCACCGAGAACATCAGCGCCGCATCGGCGACGGTCCGCGTGATGGGCCCGTGGAAGACGTGGGTGTAATGCCGCCCGTCGAGCAGCGTGTGCGGGATGCGACCAAGTGACGGCTTGAAACCCACCACGCCACACATCGCCGAGGGAATGCGCACCGAACCCGCACCGTCGGCACCTTCGGCGAGCGGGCCCAAGCCGGCCGCCACCGCCGCCGCGGCGCCACCGCTGGAACCACCAGCGGTGTGGCCGTGGCGCCAGGGGTTGTGCGTGGGGCCGTAGAGATGGCTGTCGGTGCCACCGTAGTAACCGAATTCGGGTGCGTTCGTCTTGCCGAGGAACAGGCCACCGGCATCCTTCAAGCGGGTCACCACCGTGGCGTCGTGAGTTCCCACGTTGCCCGCCAACGGTTTCAACGACGAATCGAACGGCAGTCCGGCCATGGTGGTCAGACCCTTGATCGAGAACGGCACCCCGTGCAGCGGCCCGCGGGTGCGGCCTTGGGCCACCTCCTCCTGCAGTTCGGCGGCGTCGGCCAGCACCTGCTCGCGGTCGAAGTGAATGAAGGCGTTCAACTGCGGGTTGACCGTCTCGATGCGGTCGGCGAACTCGCTCGCGATCTCCGTCGGACTCAAGGAACCGGCCTGCACGGCGTCGGCGAGTTCGGTGGCGGGCGTCCAGCACAGTTCGGTGTCGGGCATGCTCCCACCCTAGGTCGCCGACGACCACGCCGCAGGACGTACCGAAGGAAATGGGCTGTCCACCAAAGTGTTACGAGCGTGTGTCGCGGAACTCCCACCAGGCGTTCCCCCGATCGGTGGACACGACGTTCATCCCGCCGGTCCACCGCTCAGCCGACAGACGCCGGCCTCCGGGCGCGACATAGTCATGTCAACGCCGAAAACGGCTCGACGACAAAGGAGTCAGACATGAACGTCATCGCCCGCAGCCTCATCACCGCCACCGTCATCGGAGGCGCCGCCCTCGGAGTCGCCGGAATCGCCAACGCGGCCCCGTCGACCCACACCGAGCCGCAGGGCCCCGGCTACTCTTACAGCCCCGGCACCTACGCCACCCCGGCCCCCACCGTCGGACCCGGCTGGTACGGCAACCACGGCCCCGCCTACATCGCCCACCTCAACGGCAAGTAGGCGCCCACGAACCCATCAGGCCCTCCCCAACCAATCCCCGGGGGAGGGCCTGATGTACGTCAACTGCGGGTCAGCACCCGCAGACCGTCGACGCAGAGATCCCAAGCCCGCGTGCCGACGGTGATCGGATCGAAGTGATCACCGTCGAACGTGTGCAGGGTGCTCGCGTCACCGGCCGCCGACGCCGCGGCGACGAAGCGCTCCGACTGGTTGATCGGCACCAGGGTGTCGGCGGTGCCGTGCACGCACACCGTCGGCACGCCAAGCGGCACCAGGGCCACCGGGGACGCCGTCGCGTACGCCTGGGGCGCGCTCGCTGGCGAGCCGCCGAGGAAGTCGTCGACGGCGCCGCCACCGAGCGCCTCCGCCGAGCCGCGCACCAGATCCAGCACACCGGCTTGCAGCATGGCGCCGGTGAGTACGACGGCGCCGCCGCGGCGCGCGGCCAGCCAGCCCGCCAGCTGGCCGCCTGCCGAATGCCCAAGGCCCACGACGCGCGTGAGATCCAAGCCGGTCGTCCGCTCGGCGAGGGCGTCGACCGCTGCCGCAACGTCCTGGCCGGTCTGAGGCCAGCCGCCGCCGTCGCCCACCCGGCGGTACTCGACGTTCAGCGCCGCGAGACCGCGGCCCACCAGATCAGCCGCCAACGGGCGGCCCAACTCGGCTCCGTAACTCGACCGCCAGTAGCCGCCGTGGACGACCACCACCACCGGCGCCGACGTCGAGCCGACTGGCCGCGAGAGTTCGGCGTACTGGCTGGGGTGCGGGCCGTAGTCGAAGCGCATCGGACCATCGTCGTCGCCGTGGGCGCGTGGCGCGCAGCCGGCCACCACCGCCGTCACGCCGCCCATCATGGCGATCGCGCGACGCCGACTCAAGGGTGTCATCCAGAGAGCAAAGCAGACTTCGCGAGATCTCCCCGCCGATCCGGCACGCGCGGCAGGCCAAGGTGCCCGCGCAGCGTCGTGTGGGTGTACTCGCGACGGAACAGGCCGCGGTCGCGCAGGATCGGAACGACGTGGTCGACGAACAGTTCCAAGCCGGACGGGAACACGTCGGGCATGAGGTTGAACCCGTCGACCGCACCCGCGACGAACCACTCCTCGATGGCGTCGGCGAGTCGTTCGGGCGAGCCGACGACCAGCCGGTGCCAGGTGATCACCCGGTCGAGGAGCTGACGGACGGTGAGGTGCTCGCGCCGGGCCAGGTTGACGACGATGTCGCGGGCTCCCTGCGATCCCCCCGCCGACTCGGCCCCGTCGAGGAGCCATGCCGGGAGCGGCTCGTCCCACTTCAGCTCGGAGACGTCGACGCTCAGTTGCCCGGCGAGGTGGGCCAGCCGCCCGTCACCGGAGAGCTCGTTGAGCTCGCGGTTGCGTCGCTGGGCCTCCTCCTCGGTGCTGCCGAGGACGAAGGACAGCCCGGGCATGATCCGGACGGCGTCACGGGGCCGGCCATGGGCCAGCGTGCGGGCCCTCAGGTCGTCGGCGTAGCGCACCGCGTCCGGTAGCGACGCCTGTGCGGCGAACACGCCGTCGGCGTAGCGCGCGGCGAGGTCGAGGCCACCCGCGGATCCGCCCGCCTGGAACAGCACCGGGTGGCCCTGCGGCGAGCGGGGCAGCGTCAGCGGCCCGTCCACGGCGAAGTACTCACCGCGATGGTCGATGGTGTTGACCGAGCCGATGCGACCGAACGCCCCGGTCGCCTTGTCGGCGAGCACCGCGTCGTCGTCCCACGAATCCCACAGTGCCCGAACGACGTCGACGAATTCGGCGGCTCGCCGGTATCGCTGGTGGCGCCCGGGCTGCCCGGCGGCCTCCCCGGCGCGACCGAAGTTGTTCCAGGCGTAGGGGTCGCTGCTGGTCACCACGTTCCACGCCACCCGGCCGCGACTGAGGTGGTCCAGCGAGGCGAACCGCCGGGCGACGTTGTAGGGCTCCTCGAACGACGTCGAGACCGTGCCGATGAGACCGAGACGCGTGGTCACCGAGGCCAGGGTGGACAGCAGCACGATGGGGTCCAGTGCCAGTGGCGGCGCACCCAGCGGTTCGTTCGGCTTCTGGAACAGCGACGGGCTGTCGGCCAGGAACAGCGCGTCGAGGGTGCCCCGTTCCGCGGTCTTGGCGAGGTCGATCCAGTAGGCCGGGTCGGTGAACCAGAGCGGGTCGGCGGCGGGGTGTCGCCACGCCGCCGGGTGCATGCCGTCGGAGAGGACGTTGACGCCGAGGTGAAGCTCGCGCGCCGGGCTCACCCCGGTTGCCCAGGCAGCGCGAGCTTCTTGACCTCGGGATCGTTGGCGATGAACGTCTGCACCCGTGGGTCCTTGAACGCCTTGATCAGGTTCTGCACGTTGGGAGCGTCGACGTAGTCGCTGCCGACGGTGAGCACCGAGGCGAACTCGTCGGGTGACTTCGGCGCGAAGATCAGCTTGTCCTCGGAAACGCCTGCAGCCAGGAATGATTCGGCATATCCGACGATTGCGTCGAGATCGGGCAGCGCCCTGGGCTGAGCTCCGAAGTCGAGCAGCGTGAACTTCAGATTCTTCGGGTTGGTCGCGATGTCCTTCTGCGTCAGGGCGGTGATGTCGGCGCCCGGTCGCAGCGTGATCAGTCCGGCCTGAGCCAAGTACCAGATGCCCTGCGCATTGTTGGCGGGGTCGGCCAGCAGTGAGACCGTCGCACCGTCGGGTATCTGCTCGGGCGTGCGGTACTTGTCGGACCAGATGCCGAACACCCAGTGGAAGAACGGACCGGTCGCGGCCTGCTCGTGGAAGCCCGGGTTGGCGTCGAGAACCTGCTGGAGCCAATGCCGGTGCTGGAAGATCGTGCCGGCGTATCGGCCGTCGCTGATCGCGCTGTTGATCTGAGTGCTGTCGCCCAACCCGACCGACGCGACCTTCACGCCGTAGTCCTTGGCGACGTTGTCGGCGATGTAGTCGACGATCCGCTTCTCGGCCGGGTTGGAGTCGAGATAGACCACCTGCAGCGTGGCCCCCGCCGTCTCGTTGGGCGATTTCGCGGCACCGGGCCGCAGGAAGATGAAATAGCCTGCCAGCGCCACGATCACGACGATCGCGGCCACCAGATAGGGCCATCGCCGTCGTCGCGACAGGGTGAACCCGTGTGCGTGCGTGTCAGACGCCGCTTCGTCGATGCTCATGGGCGCCAAGTGTGCGGGGAAGTCTCTCCACCGATAAGCCTTTCGCTCGTGCTGGCGTCAATGCGACGGCTGCTGCACTCGTGCTGATCGCAAAGGTGTTCCACCCCAGTCCGTTCTGGGAGCCTTCACCGGTGATCGAACTGACCAACCTGACCAAGGTCTACGGCCGCGGTGCCCAGCAGACGGTGGTACTCGACGGTGTGACCTTCCGCGTCGAAGGGGGCGAGATCCTCGCCGTGGTCGGTCCGAGTGGCGCGGGCAAGAGCACGCTCGCCCAGTGCATCAACCTTCTGACCCCGCCGACGTCCGGGTCGGTCGTCGTCAACGGCGAGGACCTGACGACCCTGTCGGCCGGCAAACTGCGGGTGGCCCGCCGACGCATCGGCACCGTGTTCCAGGCCGCAGGCCTACTCGAACGACGCACCGCCGCAGAGAATGTCGCGCTTCCCCTGCAGTACCTCGGCGTGACCGCGGCGGAGACGTCGCGCCGCGTCGCCGAACTGCTCGACCGGGTCGGCCTCGCCGACCGCGCCGGGCACTACCCGTTCCAGCTGTCCGGGGGGCAGCGGCAGCGGGTCGGCATCGCACGAGCGTTGGCCCTGCGACCGTCGGTGCTGTTGTCCGACGAAGCCACCGCCGGACTCGACCCCGTCACCACCGATTCCGTCGTGCAGTTGCTCCGTGAACTACGCGACGACCTGAACCTCTCGATCGTGTTCATCACCCACGAGATGGACACCGTGCTCAAGATCGCCGACTCGGTCGCGCGACTGGATCACGGAAGTATCGTCGAGTCCGGTCCCATCGTCGACCTGCTGACCAATCCGAGCTCGTCGCTGGGCGCAGAACTGCGGCCGCAGCGGTCCGACGCTCGAGCACCTGCCGGACAACGGGTCTGGAACGTCGTCTACGACGCCCCCGACGTACCCGCCGACTGGATCGCCAAGGCCTCGAACGACTTGGACACCCCACTGTCCGTCCTTGGCGCTTCCGTGCAGGTGGTCGGCGGCGTCAACGTGGGCGGGGTGACACTGGGCGTGAGCGCCGCACTCGGCGACGACGTCCGCGACGTACTCGCCCGCTACGGGCTGGCCGCCGAACTCGCCGAGCACCCGGCACGGAGCAGGGCGCTGGAGGGTGTCGCATGACCGAGACGCTGCTCGCGAACAGCAAGGTGCCCGTGGGCGAACTGCCCGCACTGCTGTTCCCCGCCCTGGTCGACACGCTCATCATGGTCGGGATCGTGATGGCCATCGTGGTGCTGGTCGGCGTGCCGCTGGGTGCCGTCGTCCACAACCTGGCCCCGGGCGGATTGTTCGAGAACCCCGGGTTGCACACGGTGTTGAGCTGGATCATCAGCGTGGGCCGATCACTTCCCTTCCTGATCCTGATGGCGTCGATCATGCCGTTCACCCGCTTCATCACCGGAACCAACATCGGCATCGCGGCTGCCGTGGTGCCAATGTCCTTGGCCGGCATCGCATTCTTCACCCGGATAGTCGAGAACTCCCTGCGATCGGTGCCGCCGTCGGCGGTCCAGGTGGCCCGTGCTTCGGGTGGGTCGTCGCTGCAGATCATCCGCACCGTGCAACTCAACGAGGCCGTTCCGTCCATCATCGGTGGCCTGACCATCAACGTCATCGCGATGATCGAGTACTCGGCCATCGCGGGCACCATCGGCGCTGGCGGAATCGGTTACGTCGCAGTCACCTACGGCTATCAACGCTTCGACCAGGGCGTCATGCTCGCCACCATCGTCATCCTCGTCATCACCGTCGCGGTCATTCAGCTGATCGGCGACGCGCTCGTCCGGTTCACCACCCCTCATCGTCGGCTCGCGCACGCCGTCTAGCCCGAAAGGCCAACAATGACGACCACACCCACGGCTCCGCCGGAGTCCGATGACCACGGCTTCGAGCTGCGCCGACGACCCAAGTGGCTGTGGCCTGCGGTCGGACTCGTCGTAGTCGTCGTCGCGGCCGTCGCAGTGAAGTTCTTCGTCTTCGGAGAGACCAAGTCCGCCAACGAGATCGCCGGTGCCACCCTCGTCGTCGCCACCAATGAGGGCAATGCCGCCGAGCAGTCGCTGATCGAGTTCATCGCCTCCGACGTCGCACCCCGGCACGGCATCAAGGTGGCCTTCAGAGGCCTGGCCGACAGCAACACCATCAACCGGGCCGTCAGCGACGGCGAAGTGGCCGGGACGATCTATCAGCACAAGCTGTGGCTGAGCCAGGTGCTCGAAGCCAACCCGGACTTCCGCGAGACCGCCGCGACACCGGTCTTCCGGTGGGGTTTCGGCATCTGGTCGGACAAGTACACCGATCCGTCGCAGCTTCCCAACGGCGCCAACGTGTCCCTCTACTCGGACCCGGCAAACGAGGCGCAGGGTCTGTGGCTATTGGAGCGGGCGGGCCTCATCACGCTGAATCCGTCGGTGAACAAGTTCGAGGCCACGCAGAAGGACATCGTCGCCAACCCGAAGAACCTGAAGTTCACGCTTCTCGACTTCGCCGCGCAGTCGCGGTCCCTCCCCGACCTCGACGCCGCCGTCGGCTACACCGAGTACTACCTCGCCGCCAAGGTGCCGCTGACCCAGCAGATCTTCGCCCCGCCCGCGCCGGACGAGTTCGCCGGCCAGTTGACCATCGGCAGCAAGTGGGCCGACACCGACAACGTCAAGAAGCTGGTCGAGACGTTCCAGGACCCGGCCGTGCAGCAGTACCTGGCCACCAACCCGGACGTGAAGAACATCCTGTTGCCACTGAAGTAGCAGACGTACGATCGGGGCATGTCCGACACCGGAATCGACGACGCCACCAAGCTCGCGGGCGGGAACGTGGCAGCGCTGCTGCCCCGCACCGATCGCACGGTCGAAGAAGAGCGCCTGCACCGCAAGCAAAACCTGGCAGCGGCGTTCAGGCTGTTCAGCCGGTTCGGCTTCGACGAGGGCGTCGCGGGCCACATCACGGCGCGCGACCCCGAGTTCACCGACCACTTCTGGGTGAATCCGTTCGGAATGCACTTCGGCCACATCCGCGTCAGCGACCTGCTGCTGGTGCGGCACGACGGCGAGATCGTGCACGGCGACCGGCCCGTCAACCAGGCGGCGTTCGCGATCCACTCACAGGTGCACGCCGCCCGCCCGGACGTGATCGGGGCGGCGCATTCCCATTCGGTGTACGGCAAGTCGTGGTCGACGCTGGGCAGGCTGCTCGATCCGATCACCCAGGACGCCTGTGCGTTCTACGACGACCACGCATTGTTCGACCAGTACTCGGGCGTCGTCCTCGATCTCGAGGAGGGCAAGCGCATCGCGCACGCCCTCGGCGACCGCAAGGCGGCCATCCTGCGCAACCACGGGTTGCTGACGGTCGGGCAGTCGGTGGAGGAGGCCGCGTGGTGGTTCATCACCATGGAGCGGTCCTGCCAGGCCCAGCTGCTCGCCGAGGCCGCGGGCACACCGGTGCTGATCGACGACGAGATGGCCACCCTCACCCGCGGGCAGGTGGGCAGTCACTTCGCCGGGTGGTTCAGCTTCCAGCCGCTGTTCGCCAAGATCACCCGGGAACAACCCGATCTGTTCGAGTGAGCGAGTCACTACCGCCACTTTCGCCCCACCGTGCGTAGCCTGGACGTCGATGAAGGCTCCGGTGATGGTCGTGACTGCGCTCGCTATGGGGGCTCTGCTCGCGGGCTGTCAGTCCACGGTCCCCGGTAGCCCGGAAGCCAGCTCTCAGAACCCCACCGAGCCGACGTTCCCCACCTCACGCCCGACGCGGTCGAGTCCCACCCCGACGACCACCACGACGTCCACGCCGACCGTCGCGGCGCCCGCTCCGGCCGAAGCGCTCGAGCCGCAGAACGGCTACGTCTTCATCACCACCAAGTCGGGCCAGACCCGTTGCCAGATCAGCACCGCGGAGGTGGACTGCGAGGCCCCCTTCACCAACTCGCCGCCGGTCGACGGCACCCCGGCCAACGGCGTCCGCGTCACCTCCGACGGGAAGCTGACGTGGGTGCTCGGCAACCTCGGCGACATCCCCGTCGTCCCCATCGACTACCGCACGTACAGCGCGCAGGGATGGACCATCGTCGCCGCAGAGGACGGCACCCGGTTCACCAACGACTCCACCACCCACGGGATGTTCGTGGCGATCGGCGGGGTCGACGCCTTCTAGACGTTTAGTCGGGACGCGTTTGGGGGAAGACGCCGACGGTGAATGCCCCCAGCGACCAAGAGCGTCCCGGACCGCACGTCTTCGTCATCTTCGGCGCCACCGGGGACTTGGCCAAGCGCAAGTTGTTCCCCGGCCTGTATCGCCTCGCCGCGGCGGGGCGGCTGCCCGAGGAGTACGCGATCATCGGGTCGGGACGACACTCCCCCGGCACCGACGACGAATTTCGCGACAAGATCCGCAGCGGACTGGAGGAATCAGTCGACGACGTCGACTCCAAGGTCCTCGACGACCTGTTGCGCCGCTTGAGCTTTCAGACCTCTGACCCCGCCGACGACGACGGCGGCAAGGATCTCGCCGCGGCCGTCCGCACGGCGCACGACGGGCTGGGCGAGGACTCCAAGACGCTGATCTACCTGTCCGTGCCGCCCACGGCGATGGAGTCGATGATCGACATGCTCGGTCGCGAACACCTCACCGACGGCGCCCGCGTGGTCGTCGAGAAGCCGTTCGGCACCGATCTGGAGTCGTCCCGGGAACTGGACGCCGCCTTGAAGAAGGTCATCGACGAGGACCAGGTGTACCGGATCGACCACTTCCTGGGAAAGGAAGCGGTGCAGAACATCTTGGCGTTGCGGTTCGCCAACGGCCTGATCGAGCCCGCCTGGAATCGCGACCACCTCGTCTCGGTGCAGATCGACGTGCCGGAGACCCTGACGGCCGAGGGCCGCGGCGCCTTCTACGAGTCGACGGGCTGCTTTCGCGACATGATCTCCACGCACCTGTGCCAGGTGCTCGGCTTCATCGCCATGGAAGCCCCGGTTCATCTCGACCCGACCGCCCTTCGCAACGAGAAGGCGAAGGTCTTCGCCGCGATGAAGCCCCTCGATCCCAACCGTGTCGTCTTCGGGCAGTACGAGGGCTACCGGGACGAAGAGGGCGTCGCCAAGGATTCGACGGTGGAGACGTTCGTGGCGCTGGAGGCCTTCGTCGACACCGAACGCTGGCAGGACGTGCGGTTCCTGCTGCGGACGGGCAAGGCGCTCGGGGCCACCCGGCGCACCGTCACGTTGACCTTCCGGACCCCACCCATGGGGCGCTTCGGCGACAGCGAGTACGGCCCCAACCAGCTCGTGCTGGAACTGAGCGACTCACCGGAGTTCGGCGTGAGCCTGATGGCCAAACGGCCGGGCCCGCGAATGGACTTGGTGCCGTTGACGTTCCACCTCGACATCGCCGAGGAAGACCCCGACGACAAGCCATTGGAGGCCTACGAGCGGCTCCTGCTCGACGTGATGCGTGGCGACCAGACGTTGTTCACCAGGGCCGACGAAGTGGACCGGCTGTGGCAGATCTGCCAACCGGTTCTCGACAACCCGCCGCCGACGCTGCCGTACGCTCGCGGGTCGTGGGGCCCGGAGAAGGCAATCGAGCTGGCAGGCCCGGAAGGGTGGCACCTGCCCGATGCCTGACGACTGGCCCGCGATCGCGGACCACGGACTGATCGGCGACCTGCGCACGTGCGCTCTGGTGGCCACCAACGGCACCGTCGACTGGTTTTGCGCACCCCGCTTCGACTCGCCGAGTGTCTTCGGCGCGATCCTGGACCCCGAGCAAGGCGGCAGCTGGACCTTGTCGCCAATCGGCGAGGTGTCGCGCACCCAGCAGTTCTACTTTCCCGACACCGCCGTCCTGATCACTCGTTTCCTGACCCCCGACGGCGTCGCCGAAGTACACGACTTCATGCCGGTGCTGGGAGCACTCGACCCGGAACACCGCCAGCGCTTGGTTCGCCGCGTCAGCGGGGTCCGGGGCACAATCACCATGCGGATGTGCGTCGACGCGCGGCCCGACTACGGCCGGGAACGCTGCGTCGCTCAGGAAACCGGCGACGGCATCCTCATCACCGGCGACGGCATCCGCCTTGGCCTCGTCGCCTCCACCAAGCTCTCCATCGAAGAGGGTGACGACAACACCCGCGTCAGTGCGAAAGTCGAACTGTCCCAAGGTGACAGTGCGTTGTTCGTCCTGGAGATCCTCGACGGGGACGATGTGCCGTCGAGCAACTCCGTCGACCTGACCGACCAACTACTCGACGCGACGACGTCGTTTTGGCGGGCGTGGCTTCGCCAATCGCGCTACGTGGGACGCTGGCGGGAAATGGTGCACCGTTCGGCCATCACCCTCAAGCTGCTCACCCACGAACCGACCGGCGCCGTCATCGCCGCGCCGACCACCAGCATCCCGGAATTCATTGGCGGAAGCCGTAACTGGGACTACCGCTACGTCTGGGTCCGCGATGCGGGTTTCAGCCTGTACGCGCTGCTGCGGCTCGGCTTCACCGACGAGGCCAGTGCGTTCATCGGCTGGCTCTCCGAACGGCTCGGCGACGAACGCGAGCAGAACGACGGCATCGGACCGCTGCGCGTGCTCTACGACATCGACGGCAACCGTCCCGTCGAGGAAACCGAGCTCGACCATCTGCGCGGCTACCGCGACTCCAAGCCGGTCCGCATCGGCAACGCCGCGGTCGACCAGTTGCAGCTCGACATCTACGGCGAACTGATCGACTCGGTGTACCTGTTCAACAAATACGGCGCCGGCATCAGCAGTGACGCCTGGGCCGACGTCGTCAAGGTCATCGACTGGGTGATGGAGAACTGGGACCGGGAGGACGCGAGCATGTGGGAGGTGCGCGGCGACCACCGCGCGTACACCACGTCGCGACTGTTCTGCTGGGTCGCCCTCGAGCGCACGATCCGCATCGCGCGCCAGCGGGGGCTGCCCGGCAACATCGTCGCGTGGTCGAAGACGCGTGACGACGTCTACGACCGCATCATGTCCCGTTCCTGGAACGACGACCTGAAGGCGTTCACCCAGACCGAGGGCGGTACCGAACTCGACGCAGGCGTACTGCTGATGCCGATGGTCAAGTTCCTCTCCCCCGCCGACCCCAAGTTCCTGTCCACGCTCGAGGCCGTCGAGAAGGGCTTGGTCACCGACACCCTGGTGTTCCGCTACTCCCCGGAGACCGACGGGCTCGACGGCGCCGAGGGCACGTTCTCCCTATGCTCGTTCTGGTACGTCGAGGCACTCACCCGCGCGGGCCGCCTCGAGGACGCCCAACTGGCCCTGGAGAAGATGTTCACCTACGCCAACCACGTCGGTCTGTACGCCGAGCAGGTCAGCGCGACCGGCGACCAGGTCGGCAACTTTCCCCAAGCCTTCACCCACTTCGCCCTCATCAGCGCGGCGATCAACCTCGATCGCGCACTCGGCACAGGAGAGACGTCATGACGGTTGCACAGCGGGAGCGCGCGGCGCTCGTCACCACCATGCGCGGCGTTGGTCCCGAGCAGCCCACGCTCTGTGGAGACTGGACCACCCGAGACTTGGCCGCCCACTTGGTGATTCGGGAGCGTCGGCTCGACGCCGCGCCCGGCATCATGGTGCCCAAGTTCGCCGGATACACCCAACGGGTGCAAGATCAGGTGGCCGCCGAGAACGACTGGAACGTCCTGCTCGACCAGATCGCCTCGGGCCCACCGCTGTTGTCGCCGTTCAAGGTGCTCGACCCGTTCGTCAACGTCGCGGAGATGTTCATCCATCACGAAGACGTGCGCCGCGCGAAAGACGGTTGGGAGCCACGGCTTCTGGACGCGGAGACCGCCGCGTCGGTCGCCAAGCAGGTCGGTCTGATGTCGCGCATGACGATGCGCAAGACGCCGGCGCGCGTGTCGCTGAACACCCCCGACGGCAAGAATTTGGCCACCGTCGGCTCGGGCGCTGCCGTCACCGTCACCGGTGATCCCGGCGAGCTGCTGATGTTCATCTCCGGTCGCGACCAGGCCCTGGTCACCTTCACCGGTGACGACGCCGCGGTGAGCGCGGTGCGGGACGGCGAGCGCGGACTGTAGGCACCCAGGTTCACGGGATAGGCTCGAACGCATGGACTTCCGCGTATTCGTCGAACCGCAGCAGGGTGCCACCTACGCCGACCAGTTGGCCGTGGCCAAGACCGCCGAGGCGGCGGGCTACTCGGCCTTCTTCCGGTCTGATCACTACCTGGCGATGTCGGGCGACGGCCTGCCGGGTCCCACCGATTCCTGGGTCACCCTCGGCGGCATCGCGCGCGAGACGTCGACGATCCGGCTCGGCACCATGGTCACTTCCGCCACGTTCCGGCACCCCGGCGTACTGGCCATCTCCGTGTCCCAGGTCGACGAGATGAGCGGTGGCCGAGTGGACCTCGGCCTCGGTGCGGGCTGGTTCGAGGCCGAGCACGACGCGTACGCGATCCCGTTTCCACCGCTCGGCGAGCGGTTCGACCGCCTCACCGAGCAGCTCGACATCATCACCGGCATGTGGCGCACGCCGGTTGGCGAGACGTTCGACTACAGCGGCACGCACTACACGGTCAAGGAGTCGCCGGCTCTGCCTAAGCCCGCACAGTCGCCGTATCCACCGATCGTCATCGGCGGCGGCGGGCCCAAGCGCACGCCGGCGTTGACCGCGAAGTACGCCGCCGAGTTCAACATTCCCTTCGCCGACCTCGACACCCTGACGACGCAGTACGGTCGGGTCGCCGCGGCGGTCGCCGATGCGGGTCGCGAGGCGAACTCGCTGACGTATTCGGCGGCGTTCGTGGTCTGCGCCGGGCGCGACGACGCCCAGGTGGCGGCGCGCGCCGCGGCCATCGGTCGCGACGTCGACGAGCTGCGGGCCAATTCACCACTGGTGGGCACCCCCGGTGAGATCGCCGACAAGCTGGATCCGTTCGCCGAGGCCGGTGTGCAGCGGGTGTACCTCCAGGTGCTCGACCAGTCCGACCTCGACCACGTGGAGTTCTTCGCCTCCGAGGTCATCCCGCAATTGGGCTGACCCCGGCCGAGGGGCATGTCCGCGGTTACCATCGAGCCCGTGAACGACGCCGACCACGACGAGGACGAGCCGGCGTGGCACGAACGGACGTCGACGGTCGTCGGGGCCAGCATCGGTGCGATCGCGGTCATCGGGGTGCTCTGGTTGCTCATCTCGTACATGGTCGGCGGCTCCGACGATCCGGGGAGCGGGCCGCAGTACTACCCGGATCCCAGCTTCTCCGAGCGTAGTTCGGCGTCGACCACGGATTCGCCGGGCGGGACCACCAGCACCGAGACGATCACCAGCACCAGCCCACCGGTGACCACGGACATCGATCCCGGCAACACGACGACGAGTAGCACCGACACGACCTCGTCGACGCCCACCACCACGTCGTTCGACCCGTCGAACCTGCCACGGACGCGGGCGTCGTCGACCTACAGCGACGGGCGTCAGAGGCCGCGGCTCAACGAGACTCGCACGCTGTACCCGCGGCCGTGACCTCGTCGAGCAGACGCTTGTCGTACACGTCGGCCGAGTAACCCCGCAAACAAGCGGGCAGTCAGCGCAGAATCTCAGCGACCCTGAGCGTGGAAGTCGGCCACCATCGCCTCGGCGCTGCGGACCGCGGCCCGGCACGCCCTGGTGGTGAACGGGTCGTTGAGGGGGTGGTCGGCTCGGCGTCGCCAGCGCTGAGCGGCGGAGAACGCCGCCCGCGGGCCGTCATACGGCGCGTCGGGTTGAAGCCCTAGGCGGCTGGCGGCGTCGGTGCCGGAGCCGCCGATGATGCGGCGCAGCGACGCCATCTCGTCGTCGTTCAAGGTCGTCGGGCGCGAGCGCAACTGGCTCAGCAGGCGCAGCTCCTCGAACGCGTGGGTGTCGGCGAGCAGCGGCTCGACGTCGGCGAGGATGAACGGTGTCGCGTAGATCGGGTTGTCCTCGACCACCCGGCGCAACGACAGCAGGGCGGTATGCGCCTTCAGCAGGTCCGACCGCTGGGCGAACTGCTGGTCGATCACGTCGCGCAGGGCTATCAGCCCGCTGCGTTCGAGCAGTTCGTCGGCCAGGGCGACCGAGTCGGAGATGCCTGCCCGCAGCACCGCGATGGAGATGCGGATGCCGAACATGCCGAAGCGCTCCAGCAGGGACGCCCGGGTGGCGGCGTCCACCGGCAGCTGGGCGTCTTCCCGCACGAAGCGGTCGACCGACAACATCGCCTTGGCCAGCTCGCCGGCCTCGACCGCGGCGAGCTTCTCCAGCGCCACGAATTCGCTCTGCCGCAGCGTCCGCGCCGTCAACGCCAGCAGACCCGACACCGGCACCACGGCCTGGCAGATGCCCGTCTGGTCCATCTCGGCGGTGAAACGGGTGGCGACGTCCTTGGCCGAGAGCATCGCGTCGATCCGTCCGGCGCCGATCTCGTCGGCCCGCGACGCCACGCCGATCACGCCGAGCGCACCGGCGGACCCGCCGACGAGCGTGCCGATCTGCTTGAGCAGTCCGATGTCGGTCGCGTTGAGCGTCCGCAGCAGGAAGACGACCGCGTCCACCCGTGGCACCCCGTCCTCGGGTACCAGCAGGCGCAGCGTGCGCTCGGAGACGTCGCGTGACAACGACGACGTGCCGGGGGTGTCGATGATCGTGGTGTCGACCAGTTCGGCGGCCGGCCATTCCACGTCGAGGTCGACGACGTCGTCGGGGTCCAGGCTGGCGAAGTCGAAGGTCAGCCCGCGGTCACCGGGGTCGCGGGCGATCGGGACGTTGGAGCGCCGGCCGCCGCGGTGGTTGGCCGTCACCTTCGGGGTCGCGCCGTTGCGGAACCACGTCACGATGCGGGTGGCCTCGGTGGCGTCGGTCGGCGCGATGTCCTCCCCGACCAGCGCGTTGACCAGCGTCGACTTACCGGCCTTCAGGGTGCCGGCGAGCGCCACCCGGATGGGCTGGTTGAGCCGGCGGCCGATCCAGTCCAACTCGTCGAGCACGTCGCGGCGCTCCCGGTAGGCCGGGTCGTTGCGGTAGGCCTGGATGGTGCCGCCAAGGATCGCGCGTACTCGATCGCTCGTGCTCATGTCGGTTGCCCAGCTTAGTGACCGTCCCTGGGGACTTACGTGGCGACTGGCTCCGGTCGCGGCGAGAGGTTGACGGCGTGTTCGGTGACCTGTCGCAGGATGTTGAGTCGGCGCTCCAATTCGCGCACCCGCGTGTCGCGTTCGTCCATCTCCAACTTCGCCGCGGTGAGCGAGGCTTGCAGCGACTCGTTCAGGGAGCGGGTGGTCTGGTTGGCGATGTCGCGGTAGTGGTCGCGCAGCTGGCGCTGCACGCCCTTGAGCCGGTCGCGAGATTCCTTGCTGACGACGAAGGAGACGTCGTCGACGAAGCGGCGGACGTTGGTCTTGGCCTCGTTGCGCACCCGGAGCATGCGGTTCTCCATGTCCTCCTTGTACGCCTTGCGGCCCAGCAGCAGCCCCGCCCCCAGCGAGAGCGGGTTGAACATGCCAAGGCCGGCGAACGAGGTGAGCATGCCGAACATCAGGACACCGCCGTAGGAGCCGCGCATACCGGTGACGACCTTGTGGCCCTTGCCAATTGGCTTGGCCTCCAGGCGGCTCAGCGACTTCATCTCACCGAAGCCGGCACCCATGTCGCGGGCGTTGATCTGCGGCATCTTCACCGCGTCGAGCCCGGCCTCGGAGAAGGTGCGCCCCACCTCCTGGGCCAGCGCCTCGGCCCGCTGATACGCCCACACGAAGTTGTCGCCGACGGCGGTGGCGATGGCGTTCTCCAGTTCGGCGCCGATCTCGGCCCAGTGGTGGGTGGGATCGGTGGTGTCGATCTGCTGCTCGGTGTGCTGGGTGATGGCCCGGAACCGGGCCCGCAGATCGTGGTCCACGTCGGAGGTCAGGTCGTTGATGCCGTCGTTGAGCACCTGTTGCCACAACGCGGTGTGCTGCAACGCGTCCTGCGCCTCTTGCTTGCGCCGTTCCAGGTCGGCGTTCAGCGCGTCGCGGGCCTCGGGGTCGTTGATGGACGCCAGCTCTGTCTCGACGGTCATGGTCAGGTGTTCGGCGGCCGACCTGACCTCGGCGAGCACCTGGTCGCGAATTCGGTCGTCCTCGCGGCTGAGCACCCTCTCGCTGAGGAACTTCACGATGGCCGGGAAGTTGGACTCCTCGTTGAGTTCCTTGTCGTTCATGGCGATGGCGTGCGATCGCAGGACCGAGGAGACCGGAGTCACGGGGGCCGTCACACCGGCGCGTCGCAGGTGCTCGACGTTGGCGGCGACGATCTCACGCCAGTGCGGGTAGAGGTCGGTCTTGGTGGCGAGAATCGTTGCCACCGGGCAGATCTCGATGGCCTGGCGGATGAAGGTCATCTCCGGTTCGGTGAATTCCTGGCTGGTGTCGCTCACCATGAGGACGGCATCGGCATCGGGGAGCAGTCCCAGCGTCGCCGAGAGGTGCGGCTGACCGTGGCCGCCCACGCCCGGGGTGTCCACGAACGCCAGCCCGTTCTTCAGCAGCGGGCTGGGCGCGGAGACCTCGACACGCAACACGTCGCGGCCACCGGCCTGCGGCGCGCGCCTCAGGTCGTTGCGGACGTCGGCCATCGGGATCTCGACGACCTCCGGCTCGGCACCCTCGCCGCGCGCCACCACGAGCCGGGCCGACGCCTGCTCGCCGTAGGTGACCACGGTCGCCAGGGTGGTGGTCTCGTCGTCGCCGACGCGCGCGACGGGCACGTTGAGCAGCGAGTTCAGCAACTGGCTCTTGCCCTGCTTGAGCTGACCCGCGATCACCACACGGACCTGCGGATCGCTGATGCGTTCCTTGGCTCTGGCGAGGCGCTCGACGAGATCGCCCCGCTCATAGGCCTCGGCGATCCTGGTGCTGTGGTCGATCAGCTCGACGATCACCTTGACCTTGCGGGGGTCGTTCGGTTGCGTCACGGGGTCTCCTGTTCCGCGGTCCACGGTAGGCGTGCGACTGGCGGGGACCCCTGAAGGAGTCCCCGCCAGTCTTGGTGGTGGATCAGAAGCCGATGTGTCCGTCGTTGTGCGACGCCACGTCGTTGTGCGACGCGAGATCGGTGTCGTTGTTCGAGGCCACGTTGCTGGTGAAGCTGTGGTCGTCGACGTGGGTGTTGACCGAGTCGTCGGTGTGGGTCTCGGTCTGCGTGGACACGTGGGTGTTCACCGAGTTGTCGGTGTGGTTGCCACTGCCCAGGTCGCCACCCGCGGTGGTCTGGTTGCCGCCGACGGTCGTGTTGGCCGAGTGCGACGAGGTGTCGTTGACGATGATCGACCCGCCGCTGCCGCCGTTGCCCGCGTTGGCCTCGTTGCCGCCGTTGCCGATGCCGACCCCGAGCAGACCGCCACCGCTGGAGCCGCCGCTGGCGCCCGCGCTGCCGCCGTGACCGCCGGACATGTCGTTGTCCTTGATGACGGTGCCTTCGTTGCCGGTGATGATGTCGCCGCCGGAGTGCTGCGAGGTGTCGGTCACCTTGGTCTCGTTGCCCTCGCCGAAGATGATCGGCGAGTGGCTGCCGCCGCCCACGTAGCCGGTGTTGGCGCTGTTGCCCTCGCCGACGACGTTGCCGTCACCGTTGACGCTGGTGGTGTCGATGTGTCCGGCCGAGCCGGTGTTGACGACGCCGCCGTTGGTGGCGCTGTTGCTGGTCTTGTCACCCAGGGTGATGTCGCCGAAGCCGAGGTTGAACGCACCCTGCTGGGCGTTGGAGCCGGCGTGCTGATCGGGGCTGAGCAGCGAGGTGTCGTTGTTGCTGGCGAACTGGGTGTCGTTGTGGCTGGCGAAGTCCGTCTGGGGCGCGAAGGCCGTCTGCGGGGAGAACGCCGCGGGGATGTTGTGGTAGCTCGCGACCGCGCTCTGCAGGCCGTAGACCGGGTCCCCGCCACCGAGCAGCACGCCGGCGGGCGCGGCCGAGGCGGCGACGGCGGCGAACTGCTGGGCCGTGACGTTCTGCAGGCCGACGGAGCGCAGCGCGCCCTCGGGGTCGGCGACGTAGTTGGCGGCCACTGCCGGGCTGCGGAACAGGTCGAGGATGTAGTCGAGGAGGTTCGTCATGGGAGTGCCTTCCAGTTGTCGGTGTCTAGGTCGGGTCGCCGTGCCTCCGGCGATCTGTTCACTACGTTATGGGCCGCCGGCAACCCCGGGAACGGGGACGCCGCCCCTCGCTCCCCCGGAGCGTTACGGGGACCCCTACGGGCATCCGTTAGGGGATTAGGGGGCGCCCCGGGGGACGGCGTCGCGGGTCGCTGACCTGGGCTGACGACCCCCAAACGACGACAGCGCGGCCATTGCTGGCCGCGCTGTCTCAGTTGGGTGTCGGGTGGATCAGGTGAAGATGTCGAATCCCGGATCGTGCGGGTGGTCCAGCTGGTCGCCAACCACGTCGGAGAGATGCTGGCCGGCGTCCTGGCCGAGGTCCGAGGCGTCCACCGAGTCGTGCACGGCCGCGAGATGCAGGTCGTCGACGGTGGGCGCGCCGACCGTGGGAATGCTCAGATCGTCGAGGCCGGACCCGAAGTCGTGGTCGACGATGGTTGGTGTCGAGTCCTCCGGCAGCTGGATGACGTTGGCCACCGCGGGCACGTGATCTGCGACGACGTCAGCGCCCTGGATCGGAAGGTGGTCGTCGAAGGCATCGAAGGCCGCGGTGGCGGCGCCGCTGGCCCACACGTTGTGCGCGGAGTCCAGGAGCGTGTCGGCTCCGGCCGGGACACCGGTCGAGGGCACCGCAGTCGACATCGACTCGGCAACCACGGGGATCAGGTTGGCGACGTCGACGTGGGTCACGTCGGTCAGATTGGCGTCGGCGATGCTCTGGGCGGGGTTGGCCGCATATTGGGCGGCGGCATCGGGATCGCGTACCAGCGACATCACGAAGTCGAGAAGTGAATTCGCCACGGCCCACCTCCTCTTTCTGCTCATGTCGATGAAGCACCGGCACGAGACCTGCCCATGGGGTGGCCGCATCGGTTCGACTTGAATGCTATCCACGGTTCGGCCCGCGGGAATCGGTGCTGACGCCACCCCCGCCTAGTGGGCATTAGGGGCCGACGCGTTAGGGGTTCGCAATCGTTAGGGGGATGTAACCCGTCGGCCCGTCGAGCGCCGCTATGGTGAGTGCTGGCTTTCTCCGATCCCCCCAAGGGATGCGCCTTTACCCCACCGGCGAAGCCGGACACACCAACCGAGGAATTGCGGCACATGAGCGAACCACGGGACATGACCGAACCACTTGGATTCTCCGTCGGATCCACCAATTTGGTGGCGGCCCGCGTCGGATCTGCTCCGATCACGCGGCGATCCGTCTTGGTCGTCTACCCCGACCGCGCTCCCGAAGTGGGCGTGTTTCCGGGCCCCAATCAACCGGGCCTCGTGCTGGCGGGCTTCGTCGAGCGGGTCGGCGACCCGGTGCCCCTGGTCGCGGCAGACGGCTCCTCTCATCGCGGCGAGATCGTGCTGACCGAAGCGCTCGACGTGATGGCTCGCGAGGTTGGCGGTGGCGCGCCGGTGACGATCGCCGTACCGGCGTACTGGGGCCCCGGGGTGCTCGGCACGCTGCGCAACGCCCTGCGTGCGAAGCCCGCGCTGTCGCCCGGCGGTGTGCCCGCCACTCTCGTCCCCGATTCGGTTGCCGCGCTCGAGGGTTTGCGCGCGAACCCGGGCCTGCCGTCGCAGGGTGTGGTGGTCTTATGCGATCTCGGCGGGGGCGGCACCAGCATCACGCTGGCCGACGCGGCGGCCGGTCTGTCCGTCATCGGCACCACCATCCGGCATCAGGACTTCTCCGGCGATCTGGTCGACCAGGCGTTGCTCAACCACGTGGTCACCGGCATTGCCGAGGCCAACACGGCCGACCCTGGCAGCACTGCGGCCGTCGGATCGCTGAGCCGGCTGCGCGACGCGTGCCGCGCCGCCAAGGAGCGGCTGTCCGCCGACACCGCCACGGTGATCAAGGCCGAGGTGCCGGGATACTCCTCGGACGTCCGGATCACCCGTTCCGAACTCGAGGGCCTGATCGAGACGCCCCTGTCCGGTCTGGTGGCGGCCATCTCAGAGCTGTTGCAGCGCTACCGAGTTCCGCTCGCCAGCGTGTCGGCGGTCGCGACCGTCGGCGGCGGCGCCGCCATCCCACTGGTCACGCAGCGCCTCTCCGAGCAGTTCCGCGCGCCCGTCGTGACCGCACCGGTACCGGTGCTGTCGATCGCGGCGGGTGCCGCCGTGGTCGGCGCTCTGGGATTCGACGACGCGCAGACGGGGATGGCGCCCACCGGCATGGCCCCGAGCGTCGACGCACCTACGGGTCTGGCCCCGACGATGGGGTGGGCGGGGGCACAGGTCGCCGGTCCCCCGGGTGACAGCGGCGCCTTGGCGTGGTCGCAGGACGACGACGTGCCTGCCAGCGAGCCGATGCCCTACGCCGGAGGCGAATACAGCTCGGAGTACTCGTCGACGGGTGCTCGCCCCGAGATGGCC
This sequence comes from Mycobacterium yunnanensis, assembly GCF_025823185.1. Lineage (GTDB taxonomy): Bacteria > Actinomycetota > Actinomycetes > Mycobacteriales > Mycobacteriaceae > Mycobacterium > Mycobacterium yunnanensis. The sequence goes on along the minus strand of NZ_JACKVK010000008.1, from coordinate 118,438 downwards.
TTCGCCCACGAGGAGGAGGACGACCGGCCCGACTCCGAACCGCTGCCCTGGTACAAGCGGCCGCCGGTCCTCTTCGGCGCGGCCGCGGCTGCCGCCCTGCTGGCGGTGGGCGGGTTCGCCGCCGTGCAGCTGACCGGAGGTTCGACGGACAGCGGAACCGTCACCGAGGTCGTCACCATCTCCTCGACCGGGGCGAACGGTCTGGTGACCACCAGCCTGTCGACCAGAACCTCGACCCAGGCCAGCTCCGCGCCGAGTGACACCTCCACGGTCTCGAATTCGCCGACCTCCGATTCGTCGACGACGTCGCCGACCAGCACGACCACCACCACGTCGCCGACGACCACCACGACCACGACGACCACGACGACGACCACCACCACCACCACCACGACGACGCCCCCGACGACGACGACCACCCCGCCACCCACCACCACGACCACCCAGCCGCCGGTCACCACCACGCAACCACCGGTGACCACCACGCAGCCGCCGGTCACGACCACCGTGGCGCCACCGCCCCAGACGGCGACGACTCCGGTGATCGCCCCGGTGACACCCGCGGCCTAGTGGTCCTCAGCGACGCGGTCGCGACCTGGCTGTCGTCGCCGACCGAGCCCGCGAAGGTGCTGGTGTCCGGCGGGATGGGCACCGGAAAGACGACCGCGCTCGCCGCGATCCGGGGGGCCTTGCGCGCCGCAGGCGTCACCGTCGTCGCCCGTCCCCCGCGCGCCGGTGACCCGCCGGGTGTCGCCGTCGTCGTCGACGACGCCCATCTGCTGAGCACGACCGAGCTGGGTCGACTGCTGGACCTCGTCGGCGATCCCGCCGCAACGGTCGTCGTCGCCGCCGAACCGCTGTCCCATCAGCCGGCCGTGACGGCGCTGCGCACGGCCATGGCCCGGGAGGCCCCCGAGGTGGTGCTCGCCCCGATGACGCCGACCGAGGTGCACCGCGTGGCCACCGACCTGCTCGGGGCGCCCCCGTCGGCAGAGCTGGTCGGGAACGTGCTGGCGGCCAGCGCCGGCCTGCCGTTCTTGGTTCGGGCCGCGCTGTCGGCGGCGCGGTCGACCAACGACACCTCCGTGGCCGAGGCCGTCGACCGCGCGGTCCGGGTGGCGTTGATCGAGCGGTTGCGCCGCGTGGAGGAGGCGGTGCTCGACACCCTCCTGTTGTCGTCGCTGAGCCAAGAGCTCGGCCCGGACGACGTCGCCGCGGCGTTGGGCGTGAAACAGGAGGAGGCGCAGCGCTTGGTGGACTCCGCCCGGGCCAGTGGTCTCATCGCCCCCGCACTCAGCAACGCCTTCGCCGTCACCGTGCATCGCAGCGTCGCCCAGATCATCGGCGCAGCCCGCCATCACCAGGTCGAGACCTCGCTGTTGCGAACACAATTGGCGCAGTCGACGCTCCCGACCGACCTGGCACTGCGGCTCGCCGAGCACGGCCTGCGCGACCCCGGGCTGGCCGCGGCGCTGACCGATCTCGCCGCCAGGCACCAGGATCACCCGGCGACCGCGGCCCGGTTGTACCGCGCGGCCACCAGCGTTGGCGCCAGCGAGGTCAGCACCAAGCTCGCCGACGCGCTCGCCCTGACCGGGGACTGCGCCACCGCGGGCCGGCTCGCCGACGAGCTTCTCGGCTCCGAGGTGGCCCCCGACCGGGCGGCCGCGGTGCGCATCGCCGCCAGCGTCGCGTCGCACGACGGTCGCGCCGCCCAGGCGGCCGAACTCGTCCGCTGGCTCGGCCCGTATCCCGATGCCGCTGTCGGAGCGGCCGCGGTCGTGGCGGCTCTGGGGGTGGGCGACGTCGCGACGGCGCGGGCCGCGGCGGCCGTCGACTCCGACGGCCCGCCCACGTCGACCGCGCGTGCGGCCCGCGCCGTGGCCGAGGGCCTGCTGCTCACGGTGGACGGCACGTATCCGGCGGCCGTCGCCCGGTTGGCGCAGTCGGTGACCGAGCAGGCCTCGGCCGCCGTGAGCCCGGACACCGCCTCGGCCCTGGTCACGTTGGTGGCCATGCACGGCGGCGACTCGGTGCGGGCCCGCAGCGTCGTGGGCCGGGCGGTCCGCGGCACCGGCGACGACGACGGGTTCGTCGGGCGGCGGCACGCCCTGCTGCTGGCCTGGGCACGGATGCTGGACGGGCAGCTGACCGCGACCGACGCCGCCTCGGTCGCGGCCGGCGACGCTCACCGTCGCGACGCGCTGTGGGCGGCGGCACTGCAGACGGCGGTGGCCCGCCGCGCCGGTGACACCGGCGCGGTGCAGAAGCATTGGTACGCGGCGATGGAGGTGCTCACCGAGTACTCCATGGACCTCTACGCACTGCTACCGCTCGGTGAGCTCTGGGTGGCGGCTGCCCGGCTGCGGCAGGTCGACCTGATCACCCCGGCCGTCGACGAGGCCTTCGGACTGCTTGGCGCCCTTGGCAATCCGATCCTGTGGTCGGTTCCGTTGCACTGGTCGGGCGTGCACGCCGGCATCCTGGCGAATTCACCGGCGTCGGTGGCGCCCCACGGTCAGGCGCTCACCGCGGCGGCCGCGCACAGTTCCTTCGCGCGGGCGCTGGCCAACGCGGGCCGTACGTGGTTGCGGGTGCTGGCCAACCATGTCGACGCCGGTGAGGTCACGGTGGCGGCGCGCACGCTGACGCAGTTCGGTCTGACCTGGGATGCCACCCGGCTGGCGAGTCAGGCCGCGCTGCACACGCCTGACGGCAAGGTGTCGGGGGCGATGCTGCAGCTGGCGCGCGATTTGAAGATCGCCACAGGCGGTCTCGGCGACGGCGGTGAGGTGGTCGACGTGCCTGCCGTGGCGTCACCGCGGCCCGGGTCGCCTGCGGCCCGCGAGCCCCGACTGTCGGAGCGGGAGCGCGAGGTGGCCGAGTTGCTGCTGCAAGGCATGCCGTATCGGGACATCGGCAGCCAGCTGTTCATCTCCGCGAAGACCGTCGAGCACCACGTGGCTCGCATTCGGCGTCGGCTGGGGGCCGAGTCGCGGTCGGAGTTGATGTCGATGTTGCGGGCCATCCTGGGTTCGCCAGGTTGACCGTCGTGCCGTGTGACCACTGACACAGGGAGGGCGGACGCACCGCGTACGACGAGCGCACTCGCAGCCGCCGCCCAGCTGACCAACCGGTAGGTTAGGCCATCCTTCGTAGCGACACGAAAGCGGCGGATGCCACTATGAGCTGGTATTCAGCGAAAGTTACCCGCCGGTAACCGGCACTCCTACCGAGCGGTAACTTCAACCCGGGAGGCACGCGTGGACACGCAGACTCTAATCAGGCTGACCCTTGGCCTGCTGTTGACCGCAATCGTGCTGGCGTTCGCCGCCAAGCGCGTGCTGTTCCTCACCAACCTCATCCGGTCGGGCCAGCCCACCATCGACGAGGAAGCCCGCAAGGACAACCTCAAGGCCCGCATCACCACGCAGTTCACCGAGGTCCTCGGGCAGAAGAAGCTGCTGAGTTGGTCCATCCCCGGCATCGCCCACTTCTTCACCATGTGGGGCTTCTTCGTCTTGTCGACGGTGTACCTCGAGGCGTACGGCGTGCTGTTCAACCCGAAGTTCGCCATCCCCTTCGTCGGGCACTGGGATCTGCTGGGGTTCCTGCAGGACTTCTTCGCCCTCGCCGTGCTGCTCGGCATCGTCGTCTTCTCCATCATCCGGCTGCGTTCCGAGCCCAAGGAGTACGGCCGCGACTCCCGCTTCTACGGCTCGCACACCGGCGGCGCGTGGCTGATCCTCTTCATGATCTTCAACGTCGTGTGGACCTACGCGCTGTTCCGCGGCGCGGCCGTCGCCACCGGCAACCTGCCGTACGGCTGGGGCGCGTTCTTCTCGCACTCGATCGGCGCGGCGCTCGAGCCCCTCGGCCACGGTGTCAACGAGATCATCGAGACCGTCGCGCTGCTGCTGCACATCGGCGTCATGCTCGTCTTCCTGTTGATCGTGTTGCACTCCAAGCACCTTCACATCGGGCTCGCGCCGGTCAACGTGACCTTCAAGCGCCTGCCGAACGGCCTCGGCCCCCTGCTGGCCATGGAGTACGACCGCAAGTACATCGACTTCGAGGATCCCGCCGAGGACGCGGTGCTCGGTCGCGGCAAGATCGAGGACTTCACCTGGAAGGGCTACCTCGACTTCACGACGTGCACCGAGTGCGGCCGCTGCCAGTCGCAGTGCCCGGCGTGGAACACCGGAAAGCCGTTGTCTCCCAAGCTCGTCATCATGAACCTGCGCGACCACCTGTTCGCCAAGGCGCCCTACATCATCGGCGGCCAGGAGAGCCCGCTCGAGAACACCGCCGAGGGCGGCATCGGTGAGGAACTGCGCGGGGAGAAGCACTCCGAGGAGCACTCCCAGCACCACGTCCCCGAGTCCGGCTTCGAACGCATCCTGGGCTCCGGCCCCGACCAAGCCACCCGTCCGCTCGTCGGCACCCTGGAACAGGGCGGTGTCATCGATCCCGACGTCCTCTGGTCCTGCACCAACTGTGGCGCCTGCGTCGAGCAGTGCCCGGTCGACATCGAGCACATCGACCACATCGTCGACATGCGCCGCTACCAGGTGATGGTCGAATCGGAGTTCCCAGCCGAGCTCAACGGCCTGTTCAAGAACCTCGAGCGCAACGGCAACCCGTGGGGTCAGAGCGCCAAGGAACGCACCAAGTGGATCGACGAGGTCGACTTCGACGTGCCGGTCTACGGCGAGGACGTCGACTCCTTCGACGGCTTCGAGTACCTCTTCTGGGTCGGCTGCGCCGGCGCCCTGGAGGACCGCGCCAAGAAGACCACCAAGGCCGTCGCCGAACTGCTGGCGACCGCGGGCGTGAAGTTCCTGGTCCTCGGCAGCGGCGAGACCTGCACCGGCGACTCCGCGCGCCGCGCGGGCAACGAGTTCCTGTTCCAACAGCTGGCCGCGCAGAACGTCGAGACCATCAACGGTGTGTTCGAGGGCGTCGAAACCGTCGACCGCAAGATCATCGCGACCTGCCCGCACTGCTTCAACACCATCGGTCGCGAATATCCGCAGCTCGGCAGCAACTACACGGTGGTGCACCACACCCAGTTGCTGAACCGCCTGATCCGCGACAAGAAGCTGGTCCCCGTCAGCCCGGTCAGCCAGGACGTGACCTATCACGACCCGTGCTTCCTGGGACGGCACAACAAGGAGTACTCCGCTCCCCGCGAGCTCATCGGCGCCTCGGGCGCCACGCTGACCGAGATGCCGCGCCACGCCGAACGCGGCCTGTGCTGCGGCGCCGGCGGCGCGCGGATGTGGATGGAGGAGCACATCGGCAAGCGCGTGAACCACGAGCGCGCCGAAGAGGCACTCAACACCAACGCCTCCAAGATCGCGACCGGCTGCCCGTTCTGCCGCGTCATGATGACCGACGGTGTCGGTGACCGTGCCGAGGAGATGGGCAAGGAGGCCGAGGTCCTCGACGTCGCGCAGCTGCTGCTCGCCTCACTCGACAAGGACTCCGTCACCCTGCCCGAGAAGGGCACCGCGGCAAAGGCGTTCGCGACCCGGGTGGCCGAGCGCGAGGAGAAGGCACCGGCCGCGGCCGAGCCCGTCGTCGCCGAGGAGACGACTGCACCGGCCGCCGAGGCCGAGACGGAGACCGCCGCACCCGAGGCCCCCGTCGCGCCGGCCAAGGGTGGTCTGACCATCGCCAAGAAGCCGGGCCGCAAGCCCGGCGCCAAGGCCGAGGCAGCACCTGCGCAGGCCTCTGCGCCCGCCGAGGCACCCGCCGCCGCCGAGGCGCCCGTCAAGGGCCTGGCCATCGCCAAGAAGCCGGGTTCGAAGAAGGCCGCCGCCCCGGCTGCCGAGGCCGCACCGGCTCCCGCCGCTCCCGCCGAACCGGCTGCCGCCGAGCCGCCGGTGAAGGGGTTGTCGATCGCCAAGCGTCCCGGCAGCAAGAAGGCCGCACCCAAGGCCGAGACGCCACACGAGGGCGACTCGACCGTCGTGCAGCCGGCCAACGTCACCCCTGACGAGGCCCCCGCGGGTACCGATCCGGCGGACTCCGCAGACTCGGATCTCGGTCTCTCCAAGCCCGAGCCCGAGGTGAAGGGTCTCGCGATCGCCCGCCGCCCCGGCAGCAAGAGGACCGCGGCCGCCAAGCCTGCCGAAGCGGCCACGCCGCAACCGAATTCGGCGGAGGCGTCGGCACCCGAGCCGGCCGCCGACTCAGCTCCCGCACCGGCCGCCGAGGCGACCCCCGAGAAGGCCAGCGCCCCCGCCGAGCCCGAGGCTCCCGTCAAGGGGCTGGGCATCGCTCCGGGAGTCCGCCGCCCGGGAAAGCGGTAGAGCCTCAGCTCACCTGGTGTAGCTGGAACGGCGCCGAGGTCAGGGTGCCGCCGGGGCAGTCGTAGTTCGAGTCGGTGGTGATGGTGCCGGCCAGGGTCGCCGGGTCCAGCGCCAGCGAGATGTAGGCGGGTGCGTAGCTGCCGTCGTCGCAGATGGCACCGTCGGGCTTGGTGATCCGGAAGTTCCACAGCCCGCCGACGAGCGTGGCGGGGACCGACCAGCCCTGGTTGCTGGAGACGGTGCCGGTGCATCCGGTGGGAGCACACGTCGTCGCAATCGTCCAGAGGTTGAGGACGTCACCACCGGAGTACGTGCCGTTGATCAGCGGCGGATCCGCCAGCGCTGGTGCCGCGACGCCCGCGGCTACGGCCGTCATCGCGGCGACGGCAGCCACGATTCGTGTGGTGACCAGCTTCATCTTGGCGCCTTTCGCCGGGTACGGACTCAGCAAGTTAACAGTCGGCCCGGCGCGGACAGGGGGATCACGGCGCTCGTCGACCACTTCGTGTCCAACCTGCCGCCGAAACGACGGCACACCGACTCATCCGGCGGAGCCCTCGGCGAATAATGCGCTTGAGCGGCCGTGGGAGACTTAGCGGTGTGAGTACCCATCAGGTGCCCTGGCAGACAGGACATCAGCCACGGCAGCGCACGTTCGCGCAGTCCACGAAACTGCAGGACGTCCTCTACGAGATCCGTGGGCCCGTGCACCAGCACGCGTCACGGCTCGAGTCGGACGGTCACCGCATCCTGAAGCTGAACATCGGCAACCCCGCCCCGTTCGGCTTCGAGGCTCCCGACGTCATCATGCGCGACATCATCGCGGCCCTGCCCTACGCCCAGGGCTACTCCGACTCCAAGGGCATCGTCTCCGCCCGTCGAGCCGTGGTGACCAAGTACGAACTGGTGGACGGCTTTCCCTACCTCGACGTCGACGACGTCTACCTCGGCAACGGTGTCTCCGAGCTCATCACGATGACGCTGCAGGCGCTGCTCGACAACGGCGACCAGGTGCTGATCCCGGCGCCCGATTACCCGCTGTGGACGGCGTCGACCGCGCTGGCCGGCGGCACGCCGGTGCACTACCTGTGCGACGAGACGCAAGGCTGGATGCCCGACGTCGCCGACATCGAATCCAAGATCACCGAGCGCACCAAGGCGATCGTCGTGATCAACCCGAACAACCCGACCGGCGCGGTGTACACCCGCGAAAACCTCGAGCAGATCGCCGAATTGGCTCGCAAGTACCAGCTGTTGCTGCTGGCCGACGAGATCTACGACAAGATCCTCTACGACGACGCCGAGCACGTCGCGATGGCGTCGGTCGCACCCGATCAGCTGTGTCTGACGTTCAACGGCCTGTCGAAGGCCTACCGCGTGGCGGGATACCGATCCGGTTGGCTGGCCATCACCGGGCCCAAGGAGCACGCGGCGAGCTTCCTGGAGGGCATCAACCTGCTGTCCAACATGCGGTTGTGCCCGAACGTACCCGCGCAGCACGCCATTCAGGTGGCCCTCGGCGGCCACCAGAGCATCGAGGACCTCGTCCTGCCCGGTGGGCGTCTGCTCGAGCAGCGTGACGTCGCGTGGAACAAGCTGAACGAGATCCCCGGCGTGTCTTGCGTGAAGCCGGAGGGGGCGCTGTACGCGTTCCCGCGGCTCGACCCCGAGGTGCACGACATCCACGACGACGAGCAGTTGGTGCTCGACCTGCTGCTGCAGGAGAAGATCCTGGTGGTGCAGGGCACCGGATTCAATTGGCCCGCACCCGATCACCTTCGCATCGTGACGCTGCCATGGGCCCGCGACCTGTCCAACGCCGTCGACCGGCTTGGCAACTTCCTGGCCAGCTACCGGCAGTAGTCACGGCCCCGCCTTTCCCCTCTACCCTGTCCGGGTGGCGCATTCGCACTCGCATTCCATGTCCTCCGGCCCGGCGCCACTGGGCCCGTTGGCGGCCAAGATCGTCGTCGGACTGCTGGTGGCGATCGGGGTGGCCGTCCTGGCCGGGATGGCGTTGCTGTGGCCGAGCCACCAGAGCGTCGACGTCCCCCTTCCGTTCCAGAACGCCGCCGGCGGCGCGGTGACCACGGAGTCCGGGCGGGTCGTCTCCAGCGCGCAGGGGCCGTGCGGCAGCCCGTCGGCCGGCGGAGTGTTGACCTCGACCCCCGTCGCCGCACCACCCGGTGGTGGGACGTGCGTGCAGTCGCTGGTCGAAATCGGATCGGGTCCCAACAAGGGCGCTGACACGCTGCTGGAGTTCAGCGGCGGCCCGGGCCAGCCGAGCCTCGCCGTCGGCGACGCCGTCCGCGTCAGCAGGCAGGTCGACCAGAACGGCACCACGACGTACGCCTTCTACGACTTCGAGCGCAGCTGGCCGCTGGGCATCGTGGCCGCCCTGTTCGCGGTGATCGTCGTCGCGGTCGCGCGGTGGCGCGGGCTGCGAGCCATCGTCGGCATCGCGGTCGCGTTCGGTGTGCTGATGGTGTTCCTGTTGCCCGCACTGCGGGACGGGGCGCCCGCGGTTCCGGTCTCGCTGGTGGCCTCCGGGGCCATCTTGTACGCGGTCATCTATCTGGCCCACGGGGTGAGTCTGCGCACCAGCGCCGCCCTGCTCGGTACCCTCACCGCTCTGCTGCTGGCCGCCGGATTGTCCTGGGCCACAATCGAACTGGTCCACCTGACCGGTCTGTCGGAAGATCAGAACAACGAGGTGGCCGCCTACCTCGGCAACGTGTCGATCACCGGCCTGCTGCTGGCCGGATTCATCATCGGGTCGCTGGGCGTGCTCAACGACGTGACGGTCACCCAGGCATCGACGGCCTTCGAGATCGCCGAACACGGCGCCACCCGCCGGGCAATCTTCACCGGGGCGATGCGCGTGGGTCGCGACCACATCGCGAGCACGGTCTACACCCTGGTGCTGGCCTACGCGGGCAGCGCGCTGCCGTTGCTGCTGCTGTTCAGCGTCGCCAACCGGTCGCTGTCGGATGTGCTGACCAGTGAGAGCGTGGCCATCGAGGTCACCCGCTCCGCCGTCGGCGGCATCGCACTAGCCCTGTCGGTGCCGCTGACGACGGGCATCGCCGCGGTGCTTGCGACGCCGCAGGCGGAGAACGCCTAGAAGGGCGTCCCGTCGAGCCAGGCGTTCCATACCGCCTCGTCGCCGAACACCTCGAGGCCCGCATCGGCCGTGGAGCGTCGCCGGGTCAGCGCCAGGAACAGGCCGACCGCGCTGCCGCGCACCGCGGCGTCGCCCTTGGCGTGGGCGTGCGACCACTGCAGGCCGTCTTCGTCGTTGGTGATCGTCCACTCCCCCGTCGGACCCAGTCCGACGTCGGTGGCGTGGAGGTGAAGCGTCGATCCTCGCGGTAGCGGCGGATGGCGCCGGTCGGCTCCGGCGGTGGCGAGGGTGATCCACTCGCTGATGCCGTCGGCGGCGAGTTCGGCCGGCAGCTGATAGTCGCCACCGACGGCCAGGACCGCGTCGGCGCGGTGCACGGTGGCCTCGTGGACGCGACGTCGAATCCACCAGCCCGCCGGCTTGGGCCCGTTGAAGGTCCACACCCTGGTTTCGGCGCCTACCCGGTCGACCGCCGCGATGACGGCCTTGGCGCTCGCGTCGAGCCACTCGATCGCGCCGTCGGCGTCGCCCGGCGGCTTGCCACCGCGTACCTCACGGGGGTCGAGCGCATCGAGGCGACGCTCGGCGATGATCTGCGCAGACCAGAGATGACCCCGGCCAACGTGTTTGAGCAGCTGGTTCATCGTCCAGCCGGGGCAGGTCGGCACTGGAGCTTCGGGGTCGGCGGTGCGGACGACCTCACCGAGGGCCCCGGTCTCCTCGAGCAGCGTTGCGCGGAAGTCCACGCCTAAGACGGTACCGCCGCTCGGGCCTCGCCGAGCGTGATCGGCAACGTCGCCCATCCGCGCAGCACACGTGTGTCGCGACGGCTGCCGGCACCGGCGAGCCGTGCGTCCGGGTAACGGTCGAAGAACGCGCGCAACCCGACCTCGCCCTCGGCGCGGGCCAGTGCCGCACCGAGGCAGAAGTGCCTGCCACCGGAGAACGACAGGTGCTTGCCCGCGTTGTCACGGGTGACGTCGAACCGGTGCGGGTCCGCGAAGACCGCGGGGTCGCGGTTGGCGCCGGCCAAGTACAGGATGACGAGCTCGCCGGCGGCGATCTGGTGCCCCGCGACCTCGGTGTCGACCCGAGCCAGGCGGGCACTGAGCTGAACGGGCGACTCCAGCCGCAGGATCTCCTCCACCGCGCCGGGCCACAGGTCCGGATCGGCGCGCAGCATCGCCAGCTGGTCGGGATGCTCGAGAAGGATGCGAATCCCGTTGCCCAACAGGTTGACCGTGGTCTCGAAGCCCGCGGCGAGCACCAGACCGGCGGTCGCCCGAAGCTCCTCGTCGTCGAGCCGGGTGCCCTCGTCGCCGGCGGCGATGATCTGGCTCATCAGGTCGTCGCCGGGATGACGCCGAAGGTGGCCGAGGTGCTGCTCGAGCCACGTGTTGAACCCGTCGAGTCCCCGTTCGACCCGCAGGTACTGGTCCCAGGACAACCCGACGTCGAGACTGGGGGCGGCCAGTTCACCGAACTCCAGGATCCTGGGCCGGTCATGGTCGGGCACACCGAGGATGTCGCCGATCACGGTGACGGGCAGCTGCGCACAATAGGCGTCGACGACGTCGACGCGGTCGGTCGGCCCGGCGACCACACCGTCGAGCAGGTCGGTCGCCGCCCGTTCGACCCGTTCCCTCAGTGCCGCAACGGCTCTGGTGGTGAACACCGACGACACGGTCTTGCGGTAGCGGGTGTGCTCGGGTGGTTCCACCGACAACATCGACGGCGGAAGGAGCGGGTGCAGCCTGCCCTTGACGGTGGTCTTCTGCTCCAGCCACCCCAGCGGTCCCGGTAGGGTCTTGCCGATCGCGGTGACGGAGAAGTCGTCGGAGCGCAGAAGCTGATGGGCCAGGGCGTGGTCGGCCGTCAGCCAGGCGGCGCGGCCGCGAACGATGGGGCCACGGCCGCGAAGTTCGTCGGCGAAGCCACCGGGGTCGGCCCGCACCGTTGGATCGGCGATGAGCCTGCCCTGCATCTCGCCGTGCTTGGCGCCGTAGGACGCCAGCCCGCGAATCACCCCGTGCAGGGCGAACCAGTGCAGTCGCTGTCGGATGCTCGGCCTAATCGCCTGGGTCATCGCTCGAGCTTAAGCACCGGCCGCAGATCGGCCAACCGGTCGAACAGTTGCCAGACGTAGCCCGAGGTTCCGTTCTCGCGGTGTGCGTGCAGATCGGCCAACGAGGGGTCGTTGCAGTACCCGTCGAAGGCGTCCTTATCGGGCCACTCCACCAGGATCAGCACCTGACGGCCGGCCACGTCGCCCTGCACGTTCTCCCGGAACTTGCCCAGCGCCACCACCTTGCCGCCGTAGCGGGCGACTTCGTCGACCGACCGTTTCGAGTACGCCAGGTACTCCTCGCGGTCGGCGACGTCGAACAGGTTCAGCGCGTAGACGGTCATGGCTGCACGTTACGACGGGAGCGCCTCCGGTACGCGACGCCCCAGGGCGAACACCCGCCAGCCCGCGGCACGCCACCGATCGGCGTCGAGGCAGTTGCGGCCGTCCACCACGATGCGGGAACGGACGGTCGCCGCGAGCTCGGTTGGGTCGAGGTCGACGAATTCCTGCCATTCGGTGAGCACGAGGACCACGTCGGCCCGGTCGGACGCCTCGAGGACCGACGCCGAGTAGTTCAACGTCGGGTAGAGGCGCCGCGAATTCTCCACCGCCTTCGGGTCGTACACGTTGACGTTGGCGCCGTTGAGTTGAAGCAGGCCCGCGACGTTGAGCGCAGGCGAGTCGCGCACGTCGTCGGATTCGGGCTTGAAGGCGGCGCCGAGGACGGCGACGTTGGCCCCCAGTAGGGAGCCACCGCACGCCTGGGTCGTCAACTCCACCATCCGGGTGCGCCTGCGCATGTTGATGCTGTCCACCTCGCGGAGGAACGTCAGCGCGTGGTTGGCGCCCAACTCGCCGGCGCGGGCCATGAACGCGCGGATGTCCTTGGGTAGGCAGCCACCACCAAACCCCAACCCGGCGTTGAGGAATCGTCGACCGATTCGGGGATCGTACCCGAGCGCGTCGGCCAGGGTCGTCACGTCGGCGTCGACGGCCTCGCACACCTCGGAGATCGCGTTGATGAACGAGATCTTGGTCGCCAGGAAGGCATTCGCCGAGACCTTGACCAGTTCGGCGGTCTGCAGGTCGGTGACCAAGAACGGCACCCCGGTCTCGAGGATGGGGGCGTAGAGCTGGCGCATCGCCGCCTCCGCCCACTGCGAATCCGGTTGCACCCCAAGCACGATGCGATCGGGATGCAGGGTGTCCTGCACCGCGAAGCCCTCTCGCAGGAATTCGGGGTTCCACGCGATCTCGACGCTGACCCCGGGCGAGGCCAGCGCACGGGCCCGTTCGGACAACTCGGCCGCCGTGCCGACCGGCACCGTCGACTTGCCCACGATCACCGCGGACCGCTCCAGGCGCGGCACCAGCGTGTCGATCACGGCGTGTACGTGGCGCAGATCGGCGCCGTACTCGCCCTTCTTCTGAGGTGTGCCGACGCCGAGGAAGTGCACGTCGGCGAAGGCCGCGGCCTCGTCGTAGTCGGTGGTGAACTGCAGCCGCCCGGCATCGAGATTGTCGCGCAACACCTTTCGCAGCCCGGGCTCGTAGAACGGGATCTCACCCGAGGAGAGCTTGGCCACCTTGCCCGGGTCGACGTCCACGCCGATGACGTCGTGTCCGAGTTCGGCCATGCCGGCCGCGTGGGTGGCGCCGAGGTAACCCGTCCCGAACACAGTGCATCGCATACCGCCTGCTTATCCGCTGGGGGTGAGCTGAAACCCACGCGACACCCAGCGGCAGGCCAACGCTGGGTGACCAACCGGATTCGGCTCGGTGTCAGCGACCCGCCGGCGCGCAGAAGATCAGGAAGCAGTTGGTGCCGCCCCCACGTCCCCCACCGGGGCCGTCACCACCACGGCCGGGGCCGTCGTCACCACGGCCGGGCCAGCCTCCGTGGCCACCCGAACCGGGCCAGTCGTCGTCGTGCGAGGAGCCTTGATTGCTCGGCGGTTGCCACGGGTTCTGCTGCCACGGCGGTCGCTGCGGCTGCGGTTGCCACTGCGGCTGTTGCTGGTACTGCGGGTACTGGTTGTACTGCGGGTACTGGTTGTACTGCGGATACTGCTGCACGGGCGGCGTGAAGATGTTCGGAATCAGCGGCGGGAGCACCGCGGGAACGGGTGGCGGAGCCGCCGGTGGGGCCGGGTCGGGTGCCGGTGCGGCCGCGGGTGGGTCGGGAGCCGGCGCGGGCGGCGCCTCGGGAGGTGCGACGTAGACCTGGCGACGCGGCGCCTGCTCCTGCTGGACGACCGGGATGGGTGCCTTGATGGTCTCCGCGGGCGGGGCGGGCGCAGGCGCGGCGGGGGCCGGCGCTGGCGCGGGGGCCGCCTCGGGCAGCGTCGCGGCGGGAGCGGCGGCGTTGGGCACGATCGCGCTCTGCCCGGGGTCGGGGCGCTGGTCGGCCGTCGGACGGATGCTGACCGCCAGCGAGATGACCAGGGCGATGACGCCGATGACGAACACCGAGGTCAAGGCGCTGCCCACCAGGAGGAACGGCTTGCGCCCCTCTTCGGCGGGCGACTCCTCGGCGAAGTCGAGGTCCTCGGCGCCGAGCGGCGTGGCCACCCCGGCCAGCGCCATCTGGGTGTCGGCGCCGGCCAAGCCGGGATAGTCGTTGCCTGCGGTGATGCCGTCGGGATCCTGCGAGTAGGCCAGTCCCACGGTCGACGCGTCGAAGATGGGGGCGTTGGCGGCGGCGATCGCCGCGCCGCGCGCCAGGGCCAAGCCCGACTCCTCGGGGGCGCTGACCGGCACGTCGACCAGGTCCTGCAGGTGTGCCTTGACCGAGGCGACGTCGACGCCGGATCCGACGACGAACATGCCTTGCGGCGGGGACGCCTGCGCGGCGGCGGCCGACGCCATGTCGGACAGCACGGCCATCGCGTCGGTGCTGTGCAGGCTGCGGCTGAGCACCTTGACGATGGAGCCGTCGTCGGTGCGGACCACCGAGAGCGTCGCGGTGTCGCGGTCAACGAACAGCAGGCCGGTGGTCTCGTACCCGACGGCGCGGCCCGCGGTCTGGGCGAGCGCGCCGGCGGCGTGCAGCTCGGAGACCAGGATGGCGTCGTGAACCCCGGCGGCGGCCAGCGCATCACGCAGCTTGGCGGCCTCTTCGTGGTCGCTCCAGGTGACGCCGATGGCCTTGAGCTGGTGGCCACCCTCGCGGGCGCTCTCCAATGTTCCCAGGACGGCGGCGACAACCTGCGAGGACGCGCTCGACGCTGCCGAGCCGTCCGACGGTGTGACGTCGAAGGTGTCGTGGTCGACGATCTCGCCGTCGGCCTCGTTGCCCTCGACGAGCACCAGTCGCACCGTCTTTGGTGTCAGGGACACACCAAGCACGATGTCCACGAACGCCTCCAAAGTCTTCGCTGTGCTACTCGTTTTCGTCACTAGGGCTTGAACGCACGTGGCACGCCCGGATGTTTCATCGCCGTCGGCGACGCGGTCGTTACACCGGACGCAGCGTCCCTTAGCCCGCTCTTAAACCTTACCCGCGACGGCTGAGTCAGTGCTTGACGAAGTTCAGGTAGGACTTCGACGGGGTCGGTCCGCGCTGGCCCTGGTACTTCGAGCCGACCGAGGAGCTGCCGTAGGGGTGCTCGGCGGGGCTGGTCAGACGCAGCAGGCACAGCTGACCGATCTTCATGCCCGGCCACAGGGTGATCGGCAGGTTGGCCACGTTGGACAGCTCGAGGGTGATGTGACCGCTGAAGCCGGGGTCGATGAAGCCGGCCGTCGAGTGGGTCAGCAGACCCAGGCGTCCCAGGGACGACTTTCCCTCCAGCCGGCCGGCGAGATCGTTGGGCAGGGCGCAGCGCTCCAGCGTCGAGCCGAGCACGAACTCCCCCGGATGCAGCACGAAGGGTTCGTCTTCCTTCGGTTCCACCAGCGTGGTCAGGTCGTCCTGGCGCATGGCGGGGTCGATGTGGGTGTACCGGGTGTTGTTGAAGACCCGGAACAGGTTGTCGAGCCGGACGTCCACGCTCGAAGGCTGGATGAGGCTGTCGTCGAACGGGTCTATCGCCAGGCGGCCTGCGGAGATCTCGGCCCGAATGTCGCGATCGGAGAGCAGCACCCGACGAGCCTAGCGTCGGCGGCGCACGTCCCTGGCACCGTGCCGTTGACTAAGGAAATTCTGGGTTTCCTGACGAAACTCTGTGTCTTCGCGAAGTGGGACGGCAGTCGCGATACAGGCGTGACAGCATTTGCCAATGGGGCTGTTGACTCGTAGTGGGGCCATCGTGACGTCGGTGTTGACGGCGTTCACTGCTATGTCGTGCGTTGCCGGGCCGACCGCGTCGGCGGCGCCGTGTCCGGACGCCGAAATCGTGTTCGCTCGCGGGACCACCGAGGCGCCGGGGGTGGGTCCCGTCGGGGACGCGTTCGTCAGCGCCGTGCAGGCCCGGGTCGCGCCCAAGTCGGTCGGCGTGTACGCGGTCGACTACCCCGCCACGATGGCGTTCTCGACCGCCATGCAGGGCATCGTCGACGCGCGGTCGCACATCCTCGCCACGACTGCGGCGTGCCCCACCACCAAGCTCGTGCTGGGCGGCTTCTCCCAAGGCGCGGCGGTGATGGGCTTCGTCACCGCAAGCGTGGTTCCCGACGGGGTGAGGCAAACCGACGTGCCCGCCCCCATGCCGCCCGAGATCGCCGACCACGTCGCGGCGGTCGCGTTGTTCGGCAAGCCCTCGGCCCGCTTCATGAACGTCATCAAGGATCCCGACGTCGAGGTCGGTCCCAGTTACGTGGGCAAGGCACTCGAGCTGTGCGTCGACGACGACCTCGTCTGCGATCCGCACGGCAGGAGCTTCTCGGTGCACAACACCTACGTCGAGGCCGGCATGGTCGACCAGGGGGCGACGTTCGCGGCGCAGCGACTGCAGGCACTGTGGGCGGCGGACGCGGCGGCCGGTACCGAGCCAGGCCCCGCCGGCGTCGTCGATCAAGACCCGTCGCAGCACCTGGCACCAGGCGTCCCCATCGCCCCCGGGGCGGTGCCCCCGCCCGGGCCGACGGCTCTGACGTACTCGCCCACGTCGTAACCGCGAGCGTTCCGCCAGCTTTCGTCCCTAGACTGGCCAAGTGCGATTCTCCGTGTGGCCGTCGACGACTCAACCGTGGGACGACGTACTCGAACTGGCCACGTTCTCCGATGACGGGTTCTGGCATTCGATCTACGTCGCCGACCACTTCATGTCCCCCGGCGACGAGCCGGGCCGGACCAGCGACTGGCTGGAGGCCACCGCCGTGATGGCGGCCCTGGCCACCGTCACGTCCAACATCCGGCTGGCCAACCTGGTGCTGTCGATGACGTTCCGGCATCCGGCCGTGCTCGCCAATCTCGCGGTGACGATCGATCGCATCAGCAACGGCCGCTTCACCCTTGGCCTCGGCGCGGGCTGGCAGATCACCGAGCACGAGCAGTACGGGTTGGCACTCGGCGAGCCCAAGGAGCGGGTGGACCGCTTCGCCGAGGGGCTGGCGGTGATCTCGGGGCTGCTGACCAATGAGACGACGACGTTCGACGGGCACTACTACCAACTGAAAGATGCGCTGTGCGAGCCCAAGCCGCTGCAGTCGCCGCTGCCGCTGCTGGTGGGCGGGACGGGTCCGCGAATGCTGCGGCTCATCGCGCGGCACGCCCACGAGTGGAATCAGTGGTCCTCACCGGGCGGGTTCGGCGAGAATTCCAAGGCGCTGGACGCGGCGTGCGAGAAGGAGGGCCGCGACCCGGCCACCGTATGGCGTTCCACGCAGGCCGTGGTGATCGTCACCGATTCGGCCGAGTCGGAGGCCAAGGCGAAGGAGGCCGCAGAGTCGATGCCGCAGCCGGTGGTCTACGGGCCGGCCGAGCGGATCGCCGAGGCCGCCGCGACGTGGCGTGACGAGGGCGTCGACGAGGTGATCGTCCCCGACTTTGGCATGCCCCGCGGTCCGCAGCGGCTCGACTCCTACCGGGCACTGGCCGAGGCGTTCGCACCGCTGGCCTGACGGCGTACCAAGCCTGCAGAGGTGCTAGCCTTCGTGCTCACCAGCACTGCTGGTCAGGCCGATGTAGTTCAATGGCAGAACATCAGCTTCCCAAGCTGAATACGCGGGTTCGATTCCCGTCATCGGCTCCAGAGTTCGAGCAGTGGGAATGCCGTTACGACTGTTCGATCAGACCACGTCGGTGTGAGGCAATGTCACAAGCCGGTTCAGAGTCGCGCCAGCAGCCTTGCAGCCTTGAGCGCACTGTCTTGCGAGTGGGCCTACAGCTCAATCGTGAGAGTGGCGCCCCTGGGCCCGATCCGTGCCGCGACCACGGCCGCTGGGGCAACCTATAGATGCGTCAGCTTCGCACATATGTGCCGTGCCGCGCGGCGGATACCTGCGGCTTTCGCAATGTCGCGCTAACAGCGCGATAGAACGCCAGGTGCGTACGGCCGACCTCTCGCGAGCCCGTCTGTGTCTAGTAAATCGACATGGACAACACCGAAGCGGAGCTGAGTAACCGCGTCCGCAGCATGGGACACAAAAACGCCGCACTGGAGGCTGGGGTTGCCCCGTTACCGCGATGGAGTTGCGCGCCTCAATCTGCAAGCGGCTTTTTTCTCGCTAGAAAACTCGCCGTTCGTCGGGTCAGGAACTTGTGATGGGGCGCAACAACTTCTGACCTGTGCCGATGTCCTGCAAATGATAGGCCGCATCGCCTAGCATCGCGAGCAGACTGTCGAGATTCTCGCTTGTTGCGAAGATGAGCTGGCCACCCCTCGTGCCCTGGCCTGCCGCCTCTTGTAAAAGCTCCCGATAGCTTTCCGACGCCGTATCTTGCTGTTTCGGCTCATCAAATATCAACAGATTGAGATGGTTCCCGCCATGTTCATCGGCGACCCTGAGAATGCCCATCAAATATGCCCAAATCACGCGAATCATATCGCTAGCGGACAAGTCGAATCCTAAATCGAACCCTTCGTGAGCCGGCCTGTAGGTCTCCCGACTAATGTCAACTTCGCTAGTACTTAGAGAGCTGAAACCGTAGCGCACAAGCTGTGACCTGAGATAGTTCTCTAGGGCGAGTATTTTCACTAGGTCTGTGCCCTGCAAATCATTGACATTCAGCGATCGAAGCAATTCACGTTGCTTTTCCCAGAGCTTCGCGATCGACACGAGACCTTGACGCAAGTCAGCCAAGTGGCGGCCGCTCTCCTCTAGCCGCTCAACACGGTCTTGTAGCCGTAGTCGATTAGCCACGTCAATCGCCGATGGCGCACTATCGGCACTCACAAGTGTCTCGCGAAGCGCCCGGACCTTCCGCCGCGCGTCTGTCAGCGCAGCGCGAGCACTCCGTTCACGAACACGAAGAGCAGAACCCGCGCTCTCAATATCGTTCAACGCTGAGCGCAACGTTGTCAATTCACGGCCGATGAAATCAATGTTCTCTTGGACAGCCATTACGTGTGACGAGATATCCATACCATCATGAACATCCTGGTGACATGTCGGACAGATGTGTTCCCCAAGTAGTTCTGTCGCAAAATTTGCACCTAGTTCAACGAGAGTACGAGCATCTTTGTGCTTTTGTAGATCGGCTTCGAGGGCATCAATTCGGAGTTCCAATTGATTCCGTCGGCGCCGATACTCTTCTCGTTCATTTACAATAACTGCGACTTCAACGAGTCGGTCATTGATGGCGTCCTCCTCGAGAGCAACATCAGTGTCGAGTTGCGTCGATACATCCCTCACCGCTGGAACAGACCGAGCCGTCATAGCCGAAAGCTGATCACGCAACTGCGGTATCGCCTCATCAAGCGCCACCCAATCACCCTCGACAACCGTCAGAGGCTGAGCAGTATCTTCCTCCAAAGACTCTTTGAGAGTTGACGGAATCTTTGCCAGCGTAACGCCGGCAGCATCCGCAGCCTCTCTCATTTCGCGCATCGATTGACGCCATTGCGCCTCTAATTCGGTGATCGAGGAAGATATCCGCTGTTTTTGTAAAATTAGGTCAAATATTTGGAGGCTAAGTACAAATTCCGCCGACCTCTTGCCCACATCCCTAATACCGAGGTACGTCGGGATTCGCGCCTGTACGCCGGACCATCCGTGTTTTTGCTCGACGTAAAAATATGGGAACAAAGTCTCCATGTATAACGGTATCTCTGAGCCATCGATCCGCGTTACATTTGGGAGTGTCCAACCAATGAAGTCCGCTAAGAAGTAGTGAAAGCCGGCCTCACGCTGAGCACCACCTGCACGACGAACGAAAAAATCGCGCGACTCGTAAGCATTCGTATCCGTAAGAGCTGGACCCATTGTCACATTGATCAATTTCGTATTCACCGACGGATGCTTTACGAATCTGCGAACTGTGATAACCACCCCATTCCTGTTGGCTACCTCTAGTTCGACGTACGACTCCATGACATCGAATTCCTCGGAATCGAACGCGAGCTTCTCCGTCATTGAATGCGGTAGCGGTATCTGGTGCGATGCCCCGAGCATCCCTTCTAATCCCAGGGCATAGATGATCGCTTGAAGGGTCGTCGACTTACCGCTTGTGTTATCGCCACGGATGATGTTTAAGCCCTCTTGAAAAGTGAATGTGTGACCGAACTGTGCCCCCGAGACAGTCTCGACCACCAATCTCACGGCGATAAGTCTGAGGCCAGGAGTTAACGCCATTCCGTCATCTCTTTCATCGCCCTTTGTGAAATATTTCTGGGCAGCTTTTCAAGAAAGTTCTTTTCGTCTGCGAGAACGCCGTCTCTAGTTCCTACGGCCTGAGCCATCGCCACGCCTTTAGGAGAAAGCTTCACGCTCCCACGGCGGTCAGACTCAACTAGACCTTGGCCAACGGCTAAGTCGATCGTTTGCGTGAGCGAGGGATCAAATCTGACTATTATCTCATCTGGTATGGGCTTATTGTCGAACCACCGAATAATCAGATCACGAGAATTCTCGGAACGAATAGCCCACCACAGTGTGTGTAAGTGTTCGATCCTCGCCGTCTTCGCTCGAAATCGAACCAGCAGTAGACAAAGAACTGCCAGTCTCCATGAAATACGCAAGTCACCTGGGATAGAATCATTCCGACGTCTGAACCCAATTTTCGTGGGCCGGCCGGCGAATAGTTCCTCCACCGCTTCGACCGACGTCATTTTGACCCCACAAAGTCCAACGGGCAGCGGAACACCCAATCTGCAACGGCTGACCACGCGAGCACACGCGCCGATAGTTGATCGACGGTCGGCGCTGCTATGCAAATTTCCTTCGCCAGCTCTTCGGCGATCGACTTTACGTCGGCCAGTGTTTCGGCTGCACCCGGCGGGTACTCGAGAGCGAGCAAGTCTTCTTTCATAGACTTCACTCTCGCTACTGCCTGCCATCCGTCCGGAAAGCTACTTCGCAAGCTCGTCAACATGTTCTCACCTTTTAGATACTGTGAGAGCAGTGTACGCAGCGCCGCCGACAAACCCTCGCCTACCAGCCCCAAGTCGCCTAGCTTGCGCTGGGCGTCTACGAATAGCGGGTTGTTCTCCTCTTGCCACTTTGCTATCTCCACACTGCCTATTGGCCGATTGTCTATCAGCGGGCGTGGTATGGACCAAATTTGATCGCGTTCGCAGTCATAATTTTCGTCAGTCTCTATGGTGATGGCGAAATCATCTGCAATGAACGGCAGTTTCCAGCCACGGACCTCTAAGGCTTTAGCTTGGGCATGCTTGACCAGTTCCTTCGATTCATGCCTCGGAACCATAAAGACATATATATGGATCTTTACACCGTTAAAGAGTGCGATTAAATCTAGTCGCTTTGTTGCTTTATTTAGTTTGTTTAGATCCGAAGTAAGCTTGCTCCGTTGTTTTTCATACAGCTCCTTTACATCGAGTGGCTCTTCCGCCGCATAACACTGAAATGCAACGCCGTCATGCGTGAATGCCTCAACGCCAAGGTCTCCCCGGTCGCGATCAGGCACCTCTTGTAGCTGATGATCAGCGTACCGAGCCTTCAACAAACGAAGGCAGTAGTCTTGCCATTCGTTGCCGTTCCATACCCGATAGTGCCCAGTAGCGTTCAATCGGCCCTCCCGGCGGAGACCTTACAACGGGA
The DNA here is from genome assembly GCF_025823185.1 of Mycobacterium yunnanensis. Taxonomy (GTDB): domain Bacteria; phylum Actinomycetota; class Actinomycetes; order Mycobacteriales; family Mycobacteriaceae; genus Mycobacterium; species Mycobacterium yunnanensis. Next base: position 96,825 of record NZ_JACKVK010000008.1, on the reverse strand, counting down.
ATGGCGGCGCAGAGCCCCTGACCAAGTTTTCGCTGCGTCTAGTCACCCAATCCGATGGTCCGTCGACCTCCAACCCTGACTGGATCGCCGGCAGAATCAGCGATATGCAATATATTGCGCTCTCCTACCGTTACAAGCAGGCATGACGCACCTGATCGGACGCGAGGTCGAACTCGACCGCATCGCCGCCTTCCTCGCCCGGGCCCGGCGCGACGGTGACGTCCGACTGGTCCGCGGTGAACCCGGCGCAGGCAAGTCCGCTCTGCTCGACGCGGCCGCCGACCGGGCACGCGCCGTCGGCATGCACGTGCTGCGCGCCTCGGGCTCCGAACTCGACGCACACGTCGCCTACGCCGGCCTCAACCAGCTCCTGCTACCTCTGCGCAACGCGCTAACTCACCTCGATCCCGAAGCGCAACAGGCTCTTTCGGTGGCACTCGGATTTGGCTCCGGACCGCCACCGACTCCGCTGCGGGTCTGCAACGCCGCGCTGTCCCTCGTGATCGCGGTCGCCCATGAGCGCCCCGCGCTTCTGCTCGTCGACGACGTCCCCCAGGTCGACCGGGCCAGTGCCGCCGCCTTCGGCTTCATTGCCCGCCGCGTCCAGGGTCACCCCGTCGGGATGGTCCTGTCCTACCGCACCGGTGAGGACTGCCCCTTCGACCGGATGGGGCTCACCGAGCAACTGCTCGCTCCGCTCGACGACGCGGCATCCGCGCAACTGGTGGACGCCACCTGGCCGGATCTCCCGTCACGTGTCCGCCGGCGGGTGCTCGGCCTCGCCCGCGGAAACCCCCTCGCACTGGTGGAACTGCCAACGGTGCTGAATGAACGCACGCTGCCGACCGATGACCAACCCGTTGTCGCGCCGCTGAGCGACCGCCTGCGAAGCCTGTTCGAGTCCCGCGTCGCGGACCTGCCGGAGGCCACCCGGCGGCTCCTTCTCTCGGCTGCCATCGAGGGTGACGGGGACGTGAAGGCCCACCTCGTCTTGACTGCATCGCGGCAGAGCGACGGACCTCGGCGAGCGTCACCCGAGGTCGTCAAGGCCACCAGCGGCTTGACGTCACAGGAGCTTCACGTCGCCCACCTGGCGGCCAGCGGGCTCACCAACCGCCAGATCGGCGAACGCCTGTACCTGTCGCACCGAACCGTGGGAGCGCATCTGTACCGCGTCTTCCCCAAGCTCGGCGTGTCCTCCCGCGCCGGGCTCCGAGACGCGCTGTCCGACCCGGATTTAGGTCGAATGACTGATTCGCATCGGCGGCACTGACGCGATAGTGACTGTGCGCCCATTCTGCGCTCACATCAACGATCAAGGAAGACAATGCGATTCATCATCTCCGCAGCGACGACCATCGTCGCCGTCGTCATGCTGGCGGTACTGGCGGCCTGCGGTGGCGCGCTCGCGGTGTCGGGCCCCTCCGAGCAACCGGCGGAGCCTGGCAAGCCCACGGTGGTGCTGGTCCACGGCGCCTTCGCCGACTCCTCGAGCTGGAACGGGGTCATCCAGCGCTTGCAACGCGACGGCTATCCCGTTCTCGGCGTGGCGAATCCGCTGCGCGGGCTGCAGCAGGATGCCCGGTACGTCGCCAGCGTCCTGGACAGTGTGCCTGGCCCGGTCGTGCTGGTCGGACATTCCTACGGCGGATCGGTGATCAGCGAGGCCGCCGTCGGGCACGCCAACGTCAAGGCTCTGGTGTACGTCGCCAGCTTCATCCTCGAACCGGGTGAAAGCACGTCGGAGTTGGCGGGCAAGTTCCCCGGCGGCCAACTCGGTCCGGCCCTGCACACCGTCCCCGTGCCACCTGCAGCCGGCAACGTGGACACCGATCTCTACATTCAGCAGGACCAATTCCGCAAGGTGTTCGCCGCCGACGTGGCACCGGACGTCGCCGCGCTGATGGCCGCCACCCAGCGACCCATCACCAAGTCGGCGCTCGACGAGCCGGCCACCCGGGCGGCCTGGCACGACGTCGCATCCTGGAATCTGGTCACCACCGAAGACCTTGCGATTCCGGCCGATTCGATGCGCTTCATGGGAGAACGCGCCATGTCGACGACGGTGGAGGTCGGAGCCTCGCACGCCGTGACCGTCTCTCGCCCCGACGCCGTCACCGACGTCATCGACCAAGCCGCTCGCGCAACCGCGTCGTGACCGGCCATGACCTCACCACCGTCGCGGCGGCACGCTGGGCCACGGCCCACGACGAGCCGAAGGCCACGCCGGCCACGGTCCCTCGGCCCTTCCACGTCGAGGGCTCTCCGACGTTGGCCTACGGGGCGAACATGGCCGACGGCGTCGACGGGACACCCCTCTACGTCACCGGTCTGGTTCGCGACCTCTCCGGCAGGCCCGTCGCGGCGGCGGTGCTCGACGTGTGGCAGGCCGATGCCGACGGACTCTACGACAGTCAGGTAGTCGGGGACGAGGTCCGGCTGCGCGGGAAGTACACCTCGCGTGCCGACGGCACCTTCTGCGTGCAGACCATCGCACCGCTCGGCTACTCCATCCCCATGGATGGACCCGTCGGAGAGTTGATCTCGCGTACCGACATCAGCCATTACCGCCCGGCGCACGTGTACTTCTTGATCACCTCACCCGGTCAACATTCGCTGACCACGCACCTCTTCGCCAGAGGCGCAGCCTATCTCTACTCCGACGTGTTGTTCGGCACCAGGTCCGAGCTGGTGGTCGACTTCGACCGTCGTCCCCCGGGGCCTACCCCCGGTGGGGGAACCTCCGACGTGCCCTGGCTGTCGGCGCACTACGACTTCGTGCTGCAGCCGAGAACCGACCGACCACAACCGACTGATGAAGGACGATGACGATGGCCAGATTGAGCGAGTACGACTACGTGGTGATCGGCGCCGGCTCGGCCGGGAGCGTGATCGCCGCCCGGCTGTCCGAGGATCCGGGCGTCCAGGTTCTGCTGCTGGAGTCCGGGAGGGACGACGCCCGGCCCGAGATCTCCGCACCGCCGGTGTGGCCGACGTTGTGGGGTACCGACGTCGACTACTCCTACGACACCGTCCCGCAACGGGGTACCGGCGACCTGGTTCACAATTGGCCGCGAGGGCACACCCTCGGGGGCAGCAGCAGCATCAACGCGATGGTGCACGTGCGCGGCCATCGCAGCGACTTCGACCGGTGGCTGGAATTCGGTTGCACCGGCTGGGATTACGACTCTGTGCTGCCATACTTCCAGCGCATGGAGACCGTCCCGGGTGGAGATCCGCGCTACCGTGGCACCGACGGCCCCATGGCTCCCGCACCCGCTGCGGCCGAGGTGGCCAGCCCGTTGTCGCAGGTGTTCCTCGACGCCGCCGTCGCGGCCGGATTCCCACTGACCGACGACTTCAACGGCGCCAAGGCCGAGGGTGCCGGCTGGCATGATCTCGCGATCTCCAAGGGCAGGCGGCAAAGCACCGCCGCCGCCTACCTGCACCCCGCGGGCGACCGGACGAACTTGACCGTCATGATTAACTCGCGCGCCCACGCACTGCGATTCGTGGGAACGCATTGCGTCGGTGTGGACTTCGTTCAGGATGGACGCACCAGAACCGTCTACGCCGAGGCGGAGGTCGTGGTCAGCGCAGGCACCGTCGACACGCCGCGCCTGCTTCTGCTGTCGGGCGTCGGCCCCGGTGACGAACTTCGTGCCGCGGGCGTGGGTGTCATCCACGATCTGCCCGGGGTGGGCCGCAATCTGCACGACCACCCACTGTGCGGGGTCGTCTACGAGTCGGCGGCGCCAATTCCCGCAGGGCAGACCAATCTCGCCGAAGCGTCGCTGACGTGGCGCAGCGACGCTGCGTTGCCCGGCCCCGACATGCAGTTGATGTTCATTCACGTGCCCTTCCACCCGCCGCACCTCTCTGCGCCGCCGAACAGTTACACGCTGGCGGTGACGACGGCGCCGGAGGCACGCGGGTCCGTGCGGCTGGCGAGGCCGGACCCGGCGACGCCGCCGCTGATCGACCCGAATTACCTCGGCGCGGAGTCCGACGTTCGGCGACTGCTGCACGGCCTCGGCGTGGCTCGCGAAATCGGCGCCACCGAACCCTTTTCGCCCTGGCGCGCACGCGAAGTACTCCCCGGGCCGAAAGTCTCCGACGAGGCGGCCGCGCGGGCGTTCCTCGCTCGCGCCACGGGCACCTACTACCACCCGGTTGGCACGTGCGCGATGGGCACGGGCCCCGACGCCGTCGTGGGGCCCGACCTGCGGCCGCACGGGCTCAGCGGCGTGCGGGTCGCCGACGCGTCGGTCATGCCCCGCCTGGGGCCGGTGAACACCAATGCCACCGCCATCATGATCGGCGAGAAGGCCGCCGATCTGATCCGGACGACGTAGCGCGCGATGCACAATCGGCAAACCATCGAAGCCACGCGGTTGAACCGACCCCGCAACGGCTACCCCGACGCCGTGGTCGACTACGCGCAGCACACCGTGGAGATCGCTCGCCGCAACGTCGCCGAGGGTGGGCGGCCGTTCGCGACCGTCATCGTCCGCGACGGCGAGGTCGTCGCCGAGAGCCCCAACTTGGTCGCCCAGACCCACGACCCCACCGCACATGCGGAGATCCTGGCCATCCGCCAGGCCTGCACGCGGTTGGGCACCGAACATCTCGTCGGCGCCACGATCTACGTGCTCGCCCACCCCTGCCCCATGTGCCTGGGAGCGCTGTATTACTGCTCCCCCGACGAGGTGGTCTTCCTGACCACACGTGAGGCCTACGAGCCGCACTACGTCGACGACCGCCGGTACTTCGAGCTCAGCACGTTCTACGACGAGATGGCCAAGCCCTGGCAGGAGCGTCGCCTGCCGATGCGCCACGAGCCTCGCGACGACGCCGTTGACGTCTACCGGTTCTGGCAGGAACGCAACGGCGGGGATCGGCGCGTCGCGGACGCACCGTGGTCCGACGTCTGACTCGTCGATGGACGGACCCCCGGGCGAGATGCATGATGTGGCCATGCCTGACGACGTGTCCTCCCTTGCCGACGAGAAGTTCGTGTCACTGACCACCTTCAAGAAGAACGGTGAACCCGTTGCGGGCGCAATGTGGTTGGCGCGCGACGGGGACGCTCTGGTGATGTGGACTCCCGCCGACAGCTGGAAGGTCAAACGCCTGCGCCGCGACAGCCGCGTGCAGTTGGCGCCATGTGGACGCACCGGCACCGTGCCCGAGGGCGCCCGCACGACGACCGGCTCCGGGGTGGTCGACTCGGACCCGGCGGAGACCTCCAGGGTCGAGCGCCTCATCAAGGCCAAATACGGGTTCGAGTTCTACGTCATCACGTTCATCGAGCGAATCATCGCGCGCGGCAAGAAGGATCGCGTCGCCGTTCGCATCACCGTCGACGCCTGACCCCGACGGCAGGTGCCACGATGTCCACCATGCCCCTCAGTTCGCGCATGCCGGACCTCGCGGAATTCGAGGTCATCTTGGCGATCGCCGAGACGGGCAGCATCGGCGCGGCCGCCAAGAACGTCGGCCTGACCCAGCAAGCCGTGTCGGCCCGGCTGGCCTCGATGGAGGGGCGCATTGGCGTGCAGCTCGCCGTCCGCACTCCCCGCGGTTCACAGCTGACACCGGCAGGCGTGGTCGTCGCCGAATGGGCGCATCAACTGCTCGACGTCGCCCATCACGTCGACGCGGGGCTGGCGTCGCTGCGCTCGGACGCCCGAACCCACCTCGTGATCTCGGCCAGCCAGACCGTCGCGGAGCAACTCTTGCCGCGCTGGCTGATGTCGTTGCGCGCATCGGCAGCCCGCCTTGGCACGCCGGTCCCCGAGCTGACCCTCACCGCCACCAACAGCAGCCACGCCGTAGCCGACGTCGAAAGCGGCACTGCCGACGTGGGATTCGTGGAGAGCCCGACGGCTCCCGGCCGGGTGCGTAGCAGGATCGTGGCGGCAGACGAGTTGGTGGTCGTGGTGGCCCCCGATCACGAATGGGCCCGCCGGCCGCGTCCGGTCAGCGCCGCCAAACTCGCCAGGACGCCGCTCATCTCCCGCGAATCGGGTTCGGGCACACGCGATTCCCTCACCGCAGCCTTGAAGCGGGCGGGGTGCGACCCCGCCGAGCAGGCGCCACCGGCACTCGAGCTCTCCTCGGCCGCCGCGGTTCGGGCGGCCGTGCTCGCAGGCCAGGCGCCCGCGGTGATGAGCAGGCTGTCGATCGCCGACGACCTCGCCTTCGGGCGGCTCAGGGAAGTCTCGACGCCCGAACTCGACTTGCGTCGACACCTCCGGGCCATCTGGCTCGGCGTCCGCGCGCCACCGGCCGGAGCGGTTCGCGACCTCCTCGGTCACATTCAGACCATGCAGCGTTTGCAGCGCGGCACCGCCGGGGCGTAGCTCACAAACAGAGGTTGTGAGGTCACAACGACGAAGACACTACCGGCCGGGGAGCGCCGGACCGACCATGGAACCAGTGACGCCTACCGGCATCACGTCACTGCGAGCGAAGGAACGCTGCCATGACTACAGCGCACTACCGGTGGGCCGTCCTCGGCGCCGGACCCGCCGGGATCGCCACCGTCGGGCGTCTCGTCGACGTCGGCGTGCCCCCGACCGACATCGTCTGGCTCGACCCCGAATTCGCGGTCGGCGACTTCGGAACCAAGTGGTCCGTGGTGTCCAGCAACACCCGCACCGGTGGCTTCGTCAACTTCCTGGAGTCCACCGCCGCGTTCGACTTCGCCCGGGCACCCCACTTCGCGATCCACGACGTCGACCCTCGGGAGACCTGTCTGCTCGGGGTGGTGGCCGAGCCGTTGCGCTGGATCACCACGCGACTCGCCGACCGCGTCACCGCCCTCAAGGCCGGGGTTACCCGCCTGGAGATGAGCGAACGCCGGTGGACGCTGCACACCGACGACACCGCCCTCACCTCCGACAACGTCGTCCTGGCGATCGGGTCCGACCCGCGGACGCTCGATCATCCCGATCTGCGCGAGATCCCCCTCGACGTGGTCGTCGACCCACTCAAGTTGGCCACCGAGAACCTCGACGGCGCCACGGTTGCGGTGTTCGGCTCGTCGCACTCCACGATGCTCGCCCTGCCAAACCTGTTGGCCCAGCCGGTGGCCGAGATCGTCGACTTCTACCGCCAACCCCTGCGCTACGCCGTCGAATTCGAGGACTGGACGTTGTTCGACGACACCGGCCTCAAGGGTCACGCAGCCCAGTGGGCTCGCGACAATCTCGACGGTCGGCTCCCCGATCGACTGCAGCGGTGCCACGTCGACGACCCGCGCTTCGACGAGATGCTGGCTCGATGCGACCGCGTCGTCTACACCGTGGGGTTCGAGCCACGCCGCGTCGAGGCACCACAGTGGGGACCGCTGCGCCACAACCCCGCCAACGGCATCATCGCCCCCGGCCTGTTCGGCATTGGCATCGCATTCCCCGGCCATCGCGTCGACCCCACCGGATACGGCGAGCACCGCGTGGGCCTGGAGAAGTTCGCTCAGCAACTCGACCAGTGCCTTCCCATCTGGCTGCGGTACGGCTCGTGACCGGCGGTGCGGATTCCGGGGAGCCGGACTACCGGTTCACCCTTGCCAACGAACGCACGTTCCTGGCGTGGATCAGGACGGCCCTGGCCTTGATCGCCGGCGGCGTCGCGGTCGCGCAGTTGCTTCCCCCGTTCCCGGTGGCGTGGGGTCGGCACGCGCTGGCGACGCTGCTGGTGGCCGCCGGTGCCGTGCTCGCCGTCGCGTCGGTGCGGCGTTGGCAGTTGGTGCAGCGCGCGATGCACGACGACGACGTCATGCCGCCGACGCGGTTACCGGCCGCGCTCACCGCGTTCCTGCTCGTCGCGTGCGTGGGAGTGCTGGTCATGATCCTCCTGGCAGGGTCATGACACTGCCGCGCCAACGAACTCATCTCGGCTGGGAGAGAACCGCTTTGGGCTTCATCGCCGTCGCGATCCTGCTGGGCGTCCGCACCGGGGAGACCATGGTGCGTGGGCATGCGCTGCTCGCCGTCCTCGCCGTGGTGGCGGCCGCGTACACCTGCATCGCCCGCCGACGCCAGCTCAGCGGCACCGACGTCGCCGTCGCGCCGGCACGCTGGCAGGTCGGTCTGACCGGAGGTCTCACCGCGGCCCTCGGGGCCGGGTGCGCCGTCGCCATCTGGTGGTGACCGGGGACGGCGCGCGTCCCCCGAAGACGGCGGCCGTCGACGAGAATGGCGTGCGAGTCTTGTCGGTACGAGGCTGTATACCTGTAGCCGAATGGCCGTTCGACGCACGAGAGGGGTGGCGGTGGCACCGCGTAGTACGCGCAAGCCCCAGGTCCTGAGCCTGTTCGCCGGCGCAGGCGGTTTCGACATCGCTCTCGAACGCGCAGGTTGGGACGTCGTCGCGGCGACCGACCACGCCGCCGACGCCATGGACACCCTGCGCGCCAGCAAGGCCGCCGGCATTCCCATCAAGGGACGCCGCGGAAAGCACCTGGCCAAGACGACGCTGATCGAGAAGGACGTCGCGACGTTGACCGCCGAGGAACTACGCCCGCGCGGCGCCACCGCCGATTGGCGCCCGGACCTGGTCGCCGGTGGACCGCCGTGCCAGCCGTGGTCCTCGGCCGGCCACCAGAAGGGCTTGAGGGACTCCCGCGGCCAGTTGATCGCGCACATGATCCGCCTCGTCGACGACCTTCGGCCCCGGTACGTGCTGTTCGAGAATGTTCGCGGCCTCGTGACCGCGGTCGGGCCGACCGGGGCACCCGGGGAGGTCCTGCGCAGCATCCAGCACGACCTGCTGGACCAGGGCTACTCCAGCCGGGTGGCCACGCTCAACGCCGCCGACTACGGCGCCGCACAGCGCAGGGTGCGGTTGTATCTGATCGCGACCGCCGACCACGAGCTGCCCGAATTTCCCGAGCCCACCCATCACCGCCATGGCGAGAACGGTCTCAAGCCCTGGGTCTCCCTCGGCGAGCTACTGGATTCTCTGCCGCCCGCGCCGCCGGACGCCGTGGTCCGACCCACCGGGCTCGACGGTGACGCGCTGCGGCAGCTGACCCCGGGCACCGGCCTGCGCACGAAGGGCCGCGTGATGAACAACCGGCCCAGCGGTCAGTGGGGCTATCGGCAGGACGCCTTCCTGGCCAACCTGTCGTTGCCGTCTCGGACCATCCGCACCGCGGCCACCCCGGATTGGATCCGGCTGCCCGGCGATCATGACCTGCGCCGCCTGACCTGGCAGGAATGTGCTGCGCTGCAAGGATTTCCACGCGACTGGCGCTTCGCCGGAAAGAACAGCAACTTCTTCCGCCACATCGGCAACGCGGTTCAGGTCGACGCCGTCGAGGCCATCGGCCGAACCCTGCTCGACGCGGTGCGCAACGGCCCCGCCGAGACGCCGCCTGCGATGCCGCCGTGGCCGGACTACTTGACCAAGCGCGTTCGCTACACCGAGGCCGAGCACCGGGTCAACGGAAGCCTGCGGACGAGGATCCTCGCCAGGCAGTAGCGTGTCGGCCGAGCCCGCGCACCCTCGATGGCAGACTCGGCCTGTGTCGCCTTCGTTCGTCGCCCCGCCCCGGTGGACGGCGGCGGAATTGAAGGCCGCCCGCGACGCGTCGGAGGACGCCTTCACCCACCTTCGCCGTGAAGAGGGCCCCAAGGCCTTCGAGCAGGTGTACAACCAGCTCCGACCACGCGTGGAGCAGGTCTTCGAGGCCTCCGACGACATCCAGAACCTCACCGGCAAGGTCTTCGAGGCCGACCCTCAGGCGTGGCAAGCCTGCCGCTATCTGTGTGGTCCACCGATTAGCCAGGAAGACCTGTGGACCCTCGTCGGCGGGCCGAAGTTCCGCTCCGTGCCGCCGGACTACGCCGAGGACACCGCCGAGGCCATCCGCGATGTCGTCGACCCGGTGCGGTTTCCCTGGCTCGTCCAGGGACGGCCACCGTGGCCGGACGAACGGGACGCCGCGATCATGGCGACGACGGTGCTCTGGGCTGCGCAGCAGACCGGCACGGAACGACGCGGCGAGGCGTCGTCCCGGCAGGAGACCTCGACGGCCAAGACCCTCGACGACGCGGGTCTGACGCTCGAACCCTCGCGCGCACCAATCCAATTCATCGACGACATGCCGCGCGGCGGCTACAGCCGGGAACGCCGATTGGCGGGAGCCAAGTGCGACGTTCCGGCCCGGCTCTTCGACGGCCGCCTGCTCGCGCTGGAGTGCAAGGTGTCCAACGGCCCGAAGAACGGCTGGAAGCGCGTCAACCGCGAGGTGGGCGGCAAGTCCGACGCCTGGCGGGCCCACTTCGGGTCCCAAGCCCTGACCGGGGTGATCCTGGCCGGAGTCTTCGACCTGTCCTGCCTCATCACCGCCCAGGATCGCGGTGTCGTCATCCTCTGGGAACACGACCTCACCCCGCTCCGGGAATTCGTCGAGTCAACCTCGGCCTGAGCGGCTTTTGACGACTCGCCGGACGGTGGCGGCAGCCTCGTCGGCCGCCTCGTGCTCCCAGACACGGATCGACTGCCAGCCGGCGTCGTGCAGCGCTTGATCGGTCGCCCGATCCCGCGCCGCGTTCCCCTCGATCTTAGCCACCCAGAAGTCGTTGTTGCGCTTCGGCGTCGTCGCATGAATGGGGCACCCGTGCCAGAAGCACCCGTCGACGAAGACCGCCACCTTCGCCCGCCGGAAGACGATGTCGGCCTCGCGGCGCAGCGCAGGCAACGGCCGTTGATGGATCCGATATCTCAACCCGGCGGCGTGCAACTGCGACCGCAACGCCAACTCGATGGCCGTGTCACGCCGGCGTTGACGCTGCATGCGCGCCGACGTCACCCCGTCGGTCTGCAGGTCGAAGCCCAGAGGCTTGTCTCGGGACACCGCCCCACGCTAGCGCCGGGGACGAATCTCGGTTGCGGTCGGCACCGACGATGCGATGCGATGACTCCATGACAGGAGCCATCTGGCCTCTCTTCGACCTCGTGGCGTCGACGCCGAAACTGACGCTGCGCTACGTCACCGACGAGCTTGCAGCGGAGCTGGCCGAGCTGGCCACCCACGGCATCCACGACCCGGCCACCATGCCGTTCTCCGAGCCGTGGACCGACGCCGAACCTCCGGAGCTGCAGCGCAACACCGTTCGCTACTTCTGGCGCTGCCGGGCCGAGACCACCACCGCCGATTGGCACCTCAACTTGGCGGCTCACGACCGCGACGGTGCGCTCGTGGGTGTGTGCACGCTGAGCGCGGCTCACTTTCCCTCCACCCGCACTGCGACGACGGGGTCGTGGATCGGCCGCCGGTTTCAGGGCCAGGGCCTTGGTCGCGAAATGCGGCACGCTGCCCTGCATCTGATCTTCGACGGGTTGCACGGCGGGGTGGCCGCCACCCGGGCGTGGCACGACAACGCGGCCTCGCTCGGTGTCACCCGCTCGCTGCCCTACACCGAGCAGGAACCGGTGGTGGAACGCCGGCGCGGACACCCCGACACCATGCTGGTGTTCACGATGGGCCGACGGCAGTGGGAGACCCTTGGACGCAGCGACATCCGACTCGGCGGGGTCGAACCCGTCCGCGACTTCCTCGGTGTCACGACCCAACCGTGACGATGTCGCGTCGAAACCCTCAAATGAGTCCGTCAGCAAATTCACCGGATACGATCGACGAACTATGACGCACGCCGCCGAGCCCGACGGGGAGCCGGTGGCCCCGCCACCACCCCCGCCTCCTGCACGATCCCCGTGGCGATGGGCCACCGTAGTGCTGGCCGTCGTCGCGGTGGCCTCCTCCGGTGTCGCGGTATGGGCGCTGACGCGCACGCCGGCCACCGAGCAGACACAGGCGCCCAGCGCCCAGCAGGTCGCCGAGGCCAAGGCGCGGGCGTGCCAGGCCTACGTCAAGGTGCGCACCGCGGTCGCCCTGCAAACCCAGTCCTCGGGTGGCGACGATCCCGTTGCCACGCAGGCGGTTGCAGCCAACGCGCGGCTGGCGATGGCCGTCGGCAGCCAACACCTGGTCGACAATCTCAGCCCCGCCGTGCCCGCCGAGCTGGCCGGGCTGTTGCGCACGCTGGCGACCGACCTTCAGGACCTGACGATCGACGCCCTGGCCGGAAGCGCCGACGGTCAGTCCGGTCAGGTGGCACGGCTGCAGGCGCTGGAGACCAACAGCGCCAAGATCGTCGAGCTCTGCAAGTGAGCTGAGGCCGTCCGCGACATACGAAGGCCGCCCCGGTGGATACCGGGGCTGCCGTCGTGTCTTCGGCTGTCGCTACTTGTCGGAGCCACCGCTGGAGCCGGCCGAGCCGGTGCTGCCCGAGGCGCCTGACGTGCCGGTGCCTTCCGAGCCGGCCCCACCCGTGGCGGCTGCCGGTCCGGTTCCGGTGAGCCGCTCGAGCCCGCCCCTGACGTTGTCGGCGAAGGAGCGCAACCCTGCGAACGGATCGGCCGGGCCGTTGCCGCTGCCCGAAGACGTTCCCGTCCCGCTGCCCGGCGTCACGATCAGCGGAACGCCGTTGACACCGGGGATCTCGACCTTCGGCTTGGGTTCGCTGGTCGCACTGGGCTCGGTCGCAGTGGGCTCGGTGGTCGCAGTGGGCTCGGTGGTCGCACTGGGCTCGCTGACCGTCGTCGCGTCCACCTTCGGCTCGTCTGCCACGACCGCCGGGGTCTCGTCTTCGGCGGCGGCCTTCGCGTCAGCCGGAGGCGGACCGCTGATGGCTTCGGTGGCAGGTGCCGACCGCGCCGTCAGGGTGGTGGGCGGGGTGAAGGGCAGCGGATTGGTGACCGGCGGGTCGATGGTTCCCGGTGGTGGCGGGGTGATGTCCCTGAACTCCGTCTCGGCGGCCGTCATGTCCGGTGCCAACGAGATGTTGAGGCTCGGCGGGTAGAGACCAGCCCGGATCGACGGCAGGAAGTTGAAGTCGAACACCATCCCGCCGATCGTCGTGGTGGTGTGCAGACCGCCGACGAAGAAGGCGTCGAGCCCGTTGCCGAAGTCCAAGGAGAAGACGAAGCCCGTCGTCCCGGTGTTGGTGATGACCCCGGGAATGCCGGCCGACCAGCGGCCGATGTCGACGGCGCTGAAATCGTCGGGCCGTCCGCTTTGAAGGACGGCGCCGCTGTTGGCGTTGGGCACCTGGGTGAGCCCGATGGCCTTGAGGACGTTGAGGTTGAAGAACGCTGGGCCGAAGTTGTTGGTGGTCTGCAGGAAACCAGCGTGCGTGAGGACGTACGGGTCGTAGAAGGCGGCGTTGTCCACGAAGCCGATGGCGCCCGCGGTGTTGGCCAGGCCCGCCAGGCCGAGCTGCCACTGGTCCAGATCAGTCACGTTCACGGTGGACGGTTGTTGCCCGTTGGGACCCTGCTGGGCGCTGATGGCCTTGATCGAGTTGAGGCCGAACGTCAGTGGACCAATCTGGTTGGCCGTCTGCAGCGCGGCGCCCGCCCCGAACAACGTCGCGTTCTGATACGCGCTGACGGCGGATACGGTCGCCTGTCCGACGCTGCTGACGACGTTGCCGGGAGCCAAGGCCCACGGGAACGTCCGGTTGAAGTCGAACTCGAACGGCAGGGCCGCCGTGCGGATCTCGGGCACTGCCGGCTTCTCGGGGGTAGCAGCGAGCGAACCATACTGACTGATGAGCAATGCAGCGGCTCCGACGGCCGTGATGCCTGCGCCCACCGAGCGACAGTTGGTCCTGATCATGATTTCCCCTTTTGCCGACAGCTAACAGCCCCTCTGAGCGTGCACTGAATTTACCCCGGTGACAGAAAATTGCAACGGATTCAGCTAACCGATTTTCGGAGAATCCACCCTTTGCTGCGCGGCGGGACGCGGTGCCGCGGCGCATTACGTCGGCCCATTCGACGATTGAGCCCGCTGTGGTCTCGGCTGCCGTACCGGCTTCCCCTCGGCAAATGGCAGGGCCATAGATGTTAGCGAAAGCAAGAATGGTCGCTTCCCAGCTCACGAGGCTTGCCAGTCGCTGCACGTATGACAACGCGTCGCCATGCTGTGATTGGCCAGCAAACCATCAAGATCATTATTTGCTGCACTTGAATCATTACCTCGCGCAGCGGTTCGCGGACATTAGCGAGCATCGCATTCACTGGCCGGTTCATCCGCACATCAGCTACCTCGATGTGCACTTTTCCGAGCTGTCGAACGCACGCAGTTGTTAGCGAAGGTAATACGGATTGAAGCCCCACGGATCGTATCCGGTTAGCTCATTCTGCGCGCGTCGAACGTATGAGACCAAAGGTATTTTGCTGGGGCACCTCGGCGGGAAACGACTCACCACCGGACGCTCGTGACGTCTACGCTGATTCACGATCCTCTGCCGAGGGCCTCCGAAACCAAGCAGAGACGATGAACCGATGGCCATTGCCGACGTCGCCGAATACGCGCACCTGACCGAATCAGACCTCGAGGCGCTCGCCGCGGAGTTGGACCAGATCCGCCGCGACGTCGAAGCCAGTCGCGGCACCAGGGATCGGAACTACATCCGCAGGACCATCGCGGGCCAACGAGTACTGGAAGTCGCAGCCCGCTTGACCATCGCCGCGACCTCGGGCCGGCGCGGATGGTGGCTCGGCGCCATCGGCTTGGCGGCCGCGAAGAGCATCGAGAACATGGAGATCGCGCACAACGTCGGCCACGGGCAATGGGACTGGATGAACGATCCCGAGATCCACTCCACCACCTGGGAGTGGGACATGGCCGGGCTGTCGTCGCAGTGGCGCTACTCCCACAACTACCGCCACCACGTGAACACCAACGTCGTGGGCGTCGACGACGATTTGGGCTACGGCGTGCTGCGGGTCAGCCGGGATCAGGAGTGGAATCCGAGCTACCTCTTCGCGCCGCTGCGAAGTGTGTTGCTGGCGTTGGGGTTTGAGTGGGGCATCGCCTTGCACGACCTGTATTCCGAGCAGGAGCGGGCCACCACCGACGTGGAGAAGGCGGCCCACGGCAAGGCGCTGCGGCGTAAGATCGGGCGCCAGATGGTCAAGGACTACGCCCTGTACCCGGCGTTGAGCCTCGTGCGATGGCGGCGGACTCTGGGCGCGAACGTCACGGCCAACGTGCTGCGCAACGTCTGGGCGTACGTGGTCATCTGTTGCGGCCACTTCGCCGACGGCGCCGAGAAGTTCGAACCCAAGACACTCGAGAACGAAACCAAACCCGAGTGGTATCTACGACAGATGTTGGGCAGCGCCAACTTCGACGCCGGACCGGTGATGGCGTTCATGAGCGGCAACCTGTGTTACCAGATCGAGCACCACCTGTTCCCCGATCTGCCGAGCAACCGCTACGCCGAGATCGCCACGCGGGTGCGGGCGCTGTGCGACGCCTACGGCCTGCCCTACACGACGGGTCATCTGGTCAAGCAGTACCTGATGACGGTGCGGACCATCTTCGCCCTGGCGCTGCCGAACCGGTTCACGGAGAACGGTCGCCTCGAGCGTCTAGACGTCGAGCAGCTGCAACAGGTAAGCGCCGTACCCTGACTCGAGCACGGAGTGCGCCCGCTCGACCAACTGCTCGTCGTCGATGAAGCCCAGGCGCCAGGCGACCTCCTCGGGCACGCCGATCTTCAACCCCTGACGGCGCTCGATGGTCCGGACGTAGTCGCTGGCGTCGAGCAGCGAGTCGAACGTTCCCGTGTCCAGCCACGCCGTGCCGCGGGCCAAGACCTCCACGCCCAGCTTGCCGCGCTCGAGGTACGTCCGGTTGACGTCGGTGATCTCGTATTCGCTACGGCCAGAGGGGCGTAGCGACTTTGCGATCTCGACGACGTCGTTGTCGTAGAAGTACAAGCCGGGCACCGCGTAGTGCGACTTCGGGGTGGCTGGTTTCTCCTCCAAGGACAGTGCCCTGCCCCCGTCGCCGAACTCGACGACGCCGTACGCCGACGGGTTGGCCACCCAGTACGCGAAAATCGCGCCGCCGTCGACGTTGGAGAACCGGGCCAGGCTGGTGCCCAGGCTCGGACCGTAGAAGATGTTGTCCCCCAGGATCAAGGCGACCGAGTCGTCGCCGATGTGGTCGGCGCCGACCACGAAGGCCTGGGCGACGCCTTCGGGTCGATCCTGAACCGCATAGGTGATGTTGGTGCCGAATGTCGAACCGTCCCCGAGCAACCGGGTGAAGGCCTCCACGTCACCCGCGGTGGTGATCACCTGAATGTCGCGGATGCCGGCCAGGATCAGGGTGGACAGCGAGTAATAGATCAGCGGCTTGTCGTACACGGGCAGCAACTGCTTGCACACGCCCATGGTGATCGGATAGAGCCGCGTCCCCGTACCACCGGCCAGGATGATTCCTCGCATGCAAGCACCCTAGGACAGACGCGATACGCGGTGGTCGCAGGACTAGCCGGTGCCGGTTCCACCAGTACCGGGCGTCTGGGCCGCGCCGGTCGGGGGCACGGTCACCGTCTGCGTGACGGTACTCGTACTCGTACTCGTCGAGACCGTCGTACTCGTGGTCGGCGGCGTCGTGGTGGTCGTGGTCGGACTCGTCGTGGTCGTGGTCGACGGATCGGTCGTCGAGCTGGGGGTCTCGGTTTGGGTCACCGTCTCCGTGCCGCCCGTGGGAGCCGGCGCGACGGATTCCGCGCCCGAGGTGGTCGTGGCCGCACTGGAACTCGTCGTGCTCGACGTGGTGGAGGTGGAGCTGGAGTCGTCGCCGCCGGTGAGCGAGACGATCGCGTAGACGATCAGAGCGAGGATGATGACGCCGATCGCGCCGAGGCTGACCAACCCGGGAGCGGTGCGGTACCAGGGTTGGGGCGGCTCGGGTGGGAGCTGCTGGCCATAGTCAGGCTGGCCGTAGTCGGGCTGGCCGTACTGCGGCTGCTGACCGTAGGCATCCTGGCCGCCGTAGTTCGCCGCCCTCGTCGGATCGGAGTAGGCCTGCGAGTCCCCGCGGGGGTAACCGCCGTATTGCGTCGGCTCGCCGTCGGAGTAATACGGGTCGTCTTGGGGTCCGCGGGGACCGTCGTTGCGCGCCACGGGTCGAATGTACCCAGTCGGATACCGACCCCCGGGGCACCGAGACCGGCGCGCCGACCAGCCGACGCGCCGGTTCGCTCAGAATTCTTGGAGGTTTTTTTCAGACCTCCCCTACCACCGGGAGCGCCGCCGTGGTCGGCTACCTTCGTGGCGATTCCCACGCACTCGTTAATTTTCCGGTCAAACGGCACGATAACAGTAATTTTTCCGACCACCGCGAGATCGTGACAGGCCGCTGCGGACGACTGCAGCAACCGCCGCAGGCCTCGTCGGGGGGCGGGCCGCACCCGCCGCATCCTGGGATTTCGCAGGCCAGAGCGGTGGGGCGCAGCGCCCATTCCTGGCAGCCCGAGTTGCCATCCGTCATTTTTCGTAAAAGATGCAATGGCACCTCGACGGGAGGCGTACACGTAGTGGACACCGTCGGGACACATGACCAAGGGATCTCACATGACCAAGTTTCACAAGGCGGTGACCGCGAGCGTCGTCGCGGCGCTGACGGCTTTCGGCGTCGCCGCGTGCGGGGGTGACACCGGTGACAGTGCGAGTAGTGGCGGCGGTACCGGCGGCGGCGACATCAACGTCACGATGACGTCCTTCCCGGACTACGTCGATCCCCAGCTGTCCTACACCGTGGAGGGTTGGGAAACCCTCTACAACGTCTACACCCCGCTGCTCACCTACAAGCACGCCAAGGGCGAAGACGGCACCAAGGTCGTCCCCGGCCTGGCCGAGGCGATGCCGACGGTCTCCCCCGACGGCAAGACCTACAAGCTCAAGCTGCGGTCGAACATGAAGTACTCCGACGGCACCCCGATCAAGGCGTCGGACTTCACCTACGCCATTCAGCGTCTGTTCAAGGCGAATTCCGGCGGGTCGGTCTTCTACGAGACCATCGTCGGCGCCAAGGAATACGCCGGCGGCACGGCCAACACCATCAGTGGAATCGTCACCGATGACGCCACCGGGGACATCACCATCACGTTGACCGAGCCCAACGGCACCTTCGACAGCATCCTCGGCCTGACCTTCGCCGCACCCGTCCCGCCGAGCACCCCGCTGGACAAGGACGCCACGAACAACCCGCCGCCGTCGAGTGGCCCGTTCATGATCTCCAACGTTCAGGCCCCGCAGACCATGACCTTGGAGCGCAACCCGAACTTCAAGTCCGTCAAGGACGCCGGCGCGACGGAAGTCGCCGACGCGAACGTCGACAAGATCACCATCACGCAGAACAAGAGCAACACCGCACAGGTCACCGACATCGAGCAGAACCGGGTCGACTACATGTCCGATCCGCCGGACGCCGACCGGCTCGCCGAGGTCAAGTCGCGCTTCGCCGATCGCTTCCGCATGGAGGAATCGATCAACACCTACTACTTCTGGATGAACAACCAGAAGGCGCCGTTCAACGACCTGCGCGTGCGCCAGGCCGTCAACTACGCCATCGACCCCGAGGCGCTCAACCGAGTCTTCGGTGGTCGCCTGCACCCGTCGCAGCAGATCCTGCCGCCGGGAATGCCGGGTTACCAGGAGTTCAAGCTCTACCCGGGTCAGGACTTGAACAAGGCCAAGCAGCTCATCGCCGAGGCGAACCCCGCCGACAAGGACATCACGGTGTGGACCGACGACGAGCCCGACCGCAAGCGGATCGGCGAGTACTACCACGACGTGCTGTCCCAGCTGGGCTTCAACGCCACGCTGAAGGTGATCTCCGGTGACGTCTACTGGGCCACCATCGGCAACCAGTCCACCCCGGACCTCGACACCGGCTTCGGTGACTGGTTCCAGGACTTCCCGCACCCGGACGACTTCTTCCGCCCGCTGCTCAACGGCGCCAGCATCCTGCCCACCAACGGCAACAACTACTCGCGGGCCAACTACCCCGAGCTGGACGCCAAGATGAACGAGCTGCGCACCAAGCAGCTGGAGGATCCGGGCGTCAAGGACCAGTACGCGGCGCTCGACAAGGCGTACATGGAGCAGGCGGCGTGGGCGCCGTACGGCAACGAGCAGTACACGACGTTCCTGTCCGAGCGCATGGACTTCGACAAGAGCTACCGCCACCTGCTGTTCAGCCAGGACTTCACGTCCTTCGCCATCAAGTAATGGCTGCCCCCTTCTCAGAGGTGGAAGTGGCGGACGAGCCGCCACTTCCCACCGGAGTTCCGCTCGCCACGATCCAGGGGCGCAGCCCCTGGTATCTGGCGGGACTTCGGCTGCGCCGCAACAAGGTTGCACTGGCGTTCGGGCTGTTGTTCGTCGCGATCGTGCTGCTGTGTCTGGCCGCACCGCTGTGGGCGGACCACGTCGCCCACACCACCCCGGACGCCAACCACATCACCGACACGATCGACGTGGGCGGTAAGCAAGTCGACATCGTCTCTCCCGACGGCACGCCGATCGGTCCGGGGTTGCGCGGGCAGTATCTGCTCGGGGCCGACCAGAACGGCCGCGACGTCATGGTGCGACTGCTCTACGGCGGACGCACGTCGCTGTTCATCGGTGTCGTCTCGGCCGCGATCACCACGGTCGTGGCGGTCGTGGTGGGACTGCTGTGCGGCTACTACCGCGGCTGGATCGACGCGATCCTCTCCCGGGTCATGGACGTCGTCTGGGCCTTCCCGGTACTGCTGCTTGGCATCGCCCTCGGCACGGCGCTGGCAGTCGGCGGCCTGAGCCTCGGCTTCACCACGCTGGCCGGCGACTCGGTGTGGATTCCGATCCTGATCATCGGTTTGGTGTACGTGCCGTACATGGCCCGACCAATCCGTGGCGAGGTTCTGGCCTTGCGGGAGAAGGAATTCGTGGAGGCTGCGGTCGCGCAGGGCAAGGGCTCGGTGCGCATCATGATTACCGAGCTGCTGCCCAACGTGGTGTCGACGATCATCGTGTTCTTCACGTTGAACATCGCCAACGACATGCTGCTCGAATCGGCGTTGTCCTTCCTCGGCGCAGGTGTCCGCCCCCCGAGTGCGTCGTGGGGCACCATGATCGCCGACGGCTATCAGACCATCTACACCGCGCCGCATCTGACCATCATCCCTGGCCTCATGATCGTGCTCACGGTGTTGTCGCTCAACGTCTTTGGTGACGGTCTCCGCGACGCACTCGATCCTCGCGCCAAGATCCGACTGGAGCACTAGCCCCATGTTTCGTTTCGTCGCCCGGCGACTGACCGGGATGATCGCCGTGCTGTTCGCAATCTCGGTGATCGTCTTCCTCATCTTCAACGTCATCCCCAACTCCAATCCGGCCATCCGCATCGCTGGCAAGAACGCCAATCCCGAGCTGATCGCCAGGGTGAGCGCGGATCTTGGCCTGGATCAACCGCTGTGGGTTCAGTACCTGACGCTGATGAAGAAGATCTTCACCGGGACGCTGACGTCGTACGCCAGCGCGCAGAACGTCACCGACCAGATCTGGCGCGGGTTGCCCGCCACGCTGTCGCTCACCATCGGCGCGGCCGTGCTGTGGATGGTGCTGGCAGTCGTGTTCGGCTACCTCAGCGCGATCCACTCGGGCCGGTTCACCGACCGGGCCCTGACGATCCTGTCGCTGGTGGGCATCTCGATGCCGGTCTTCTGGTTGGCGGCAATCCTGCTGTACTTCTTCACCTTCAAGGTGCAGTTGTTCCCGACCAGTAGCTACGTTCCCCTGACGACCGATCCGCTGAGATGGGCGTCGCACCTGATCCTGCCGTGGCTGACACTGGCGGTGCTCTACGTCGGCTTCTACAGCCGGGTGCTGCGCTCCAACATGCTCGACGTGATGAACGAGGACTACGTCCGCACGGCCCGCGCGAAGGGTCTGCCAGAGCGCCAGGTGCGAATTCGACACGTGTTGCGCAACTCGATGATCCCCATCGTGACGCTGTTCGGATTGGACTTCGGCGCGGTGGTCGGCGGTGGTGCGATCCTCACCGAAACGGTGTTCAACATCAACGGCGTCGGGCTCTACGCGGGACGCGCCATCGGCAGTCTCGACCTGCCGCCATTGGTGGGCGTGACGATCTTCGGCGCGTTCTTCATCGTGTTCTTCAACACCGTCGTCGACATCCTCTACGCGTTCCTCGACCCACGAATTCGTCTCGGAGAGGCGGCACCCGCATGATTCTCTCGGTACGCGACCTGGCCGTCCGATTCGCCACCGACGGCGGAGTGGTGCGGGCGGTGGACGGGGTGTCCTTCGACCTCGACGAGGGCGAAATCCTGGCCATCGTCGGCGAATCCGGTTCCGGCAAGAGCGTCACCGCCCAGACGCTGCTGGGTCTCACCCGCGCGCCGAACGCCACGATCACGGGATCCGTGGAGTTCGACGGTCACGACCTCATCGAGCTCGACGACGAGCGGTTCCGCGAGATCCGCGGCAAGCGCATCGCGATGATCTTCCAGGATCCGATGACGTCGCTGAATCCGGTGTACCGGGTCGGCCACCAGATCGTGGAGATGATCCGGGCACACGGCAAGGTGTCGAAGAAGGACGCCCAGGACAAGGCCGTGGAACTCCTGCGGTCGGTGGGCATCCCGAATCCCGAACGGCGCGTTCAGGATTACCCGCACGAGTTCTCCGGCGGCATGCGCCAGCGCGTCATGATCGCCATGGCGCTGGCACTCGACCCCGACGTGCTCATCGCCGACGAGCCGACCACCGCGCTCGACGTCACCGTGCAGGCCCAGATCCTTCGCCTGCTCGACGAGCTCAACCGGGAACGCGGGCTCGCCGTCGTCCTCATCACC
Source organism: Mycobacterium yunnanensis (assembly GCF_025823185.1). Taxonomy (GTDB): domain Bacteria; phylum Actinomycetota; class Actinomycetes; order Mycobacteriales; family Mycobacteriaceae; genus Mycobacterium; species Mycobacterium yunnanensis. The sequence goes on along the minus strand of NZ_JACKVK010000008.1, from coordinate 75,082 downwards.
CACGATCTCGGTGTGGTTGCCGAGATCGCCGACCGGGTCGCGGTGATGTACGCCGGCCAGATCGTCGAAGACGCGACGCTCGACGACATCTTCTACGATCCGCAGCACCCGTACACGTGGGGCCTGCTTGGCTCGCTGCCGCGACTCGACCAACCCCGGCCGACCCGGCTGGCCCAGATCGCGGGTTCGCCACCCTCGCTGCTGAATCCGCCAACGGGTTGCCGCTTCGCGGCTCGCTGCCCGCACGAGTTCGACAAGTGCTCGCAACCGCCACCGCTCGACGGTGACCGCTGCTGGCTCGACCCAGCCGACAAGCGCCGACTCCGCGACGTCGACGGGCACATCGGTCTTCGGAAGGACGTGGCGTCATGAGCGGTGAACCCCTGCTCGAGGTGACCAACCTGGTCAAGCACTTTCCCGTCAAGTCCGGGGTGATCGTCGACCGCGTGGTGGCCCACGTCAAGGCAGTCGACGGCGTCAGCCTGACGATCAACGAAGGCGAAACCCTCGGCCTGGTCGGTGAATCCGGCTGCGGCAAGTCGACCCTGAGCCGGACCATCCTGCAGTTGACCACCCCGACCTCGGGCTCGGTCAAGTTCCTCGGCGAGGAGCTGGTGGGCCGGTCACGGCGCAGCCTGCGTCCGGTCCGGCGCCAGATGCAGATGATCTTCCAGGACCCCTACGCATCGCTGAACCCCCGCAAGCGCGTCGGGCAGATCATCGGTGAACCCATGGAGTTGCACGGGCTGGCCAGCGGCCGCGACGTCGACAGGCGGGTGCAGGAGTTGCTCGACCGCGTGGGCCTGAGCGCCGAGCACGCCAGCCGCTACCCGCACGAGTTCAGCGGTGGTCAGCGACAGCGGATCGGCATCGCGCGGGCCTTGGCCCTGGAGCCCAAGCTGATCATCGCCGACGAGCCGGTCTCGGCCTTGGACGTCTCGGTGCAGGCGCAAATCGTGAACCTGCTCAAGAACCTTCAGTCGGAGCTGGGCCTGTCATACCTCTTCGTCGCACACGACCTCGGTGTGGTGCGGCACGTCTCGGATCGGGTCGCGGTGATGTACCTCGGCCGAATCGTGGAGAGCGCTCCCTCGGCGAAGCTGTACGACCAACCGCTGCACCCGTATTCGAATGCGTTGCTCTCCGCGGTGCCGATTCCCGACCCCAAGCTGAACGTCGCCCGCGAGCGGCTGGTGCTCGAGGGCGACGTGCCAAGCCCCATCGATCCGCCGTCAGGGTGTCACTTTCACACCCGTTGCCCGTGGGCGACAGAGGTCTGCACCGTGGACGACCCCCAACTCGAGGAGCTGGAGGCCGCGCACGTCGCGGCGTGCCACCACCCGCGGAATTTGGTCGCGCAGAACTGAGCGATCAGGCCGCGGGTGCCGCAGCTGCGGCAGACGACGAGGCGGCTGCGGCGGCGGACGACGACGCCGCTGCGGCCGCCTTGCCCTCGGGGCTGGCCGCCGAGAAGCCGGGCCCCTTGTTGGAGGCTTCGCCGTCGTCGCAGTTCAGCGAGACCAGAAGCTGGTTCGTCGCCGAGCCGCCGCTGTTCTCCGGCGCCGGCACGGTACGAGCGACCGTGTTGGTCACCAGGCAGTCGGGCCATGCCTTTTGATCGCCGACGGTCGTGGAGACCACCGCCGTGAGGCCGGCGCCACTGATGTCGGTCTGGGCGTCGCTGTACTTCTTGCCGACGACGTCGGGCGTCGACCCGGCATGCGCCACGCCGGCCCCGAGGCACAGCACGGCCGATGCCGCGAGTAGCGAGCCACTCACCAATGTGCGCATGTCGACTAACCCGTCTTCGCGGGGGAAGCCTTGGCGATCGGCTCCACGCTGGTCGGGGTGGTCCACGTCGCGGTGGCCCCCATGGTCATGGCGTTCTCCGTCGGCTGGACGTAGGTGGTGCTGGCGGGGGCGTCACCCGAACCCGCCAGATCGACGCCACCGGTGGTGGAGTGGCCGCCACCGAGGCTGAGGATCCCCAGCGTGACGAACGCGGCGGCTCCAGCCAGTCCAAGCACTTTCACGCGCAGGCCTTCGGTCTGCATTCTCTTCTCGGTCATGGACAGATGGTGAACCGCCGACCCACGGGGAACCTGGAACGCAACTGTGACATTCCTTGGCGCGGTGACGGCCGCGGAGGTCAGTACGGGAGTTGCTGCGGCTGCTGATACACCGGCGGCGCGTACGGCGCATAGGGATTCGGCGCGTACGGGGCGGGGGTCGGGGTCGGGGTGGCCGGGACCTGAATCGGGATCGGCACAGGGACGAACGGCACGGTGATGTAGCTCGTCGTCATGGTCGGAGTCGTCGTGGTCGTCGTCGTCGTCGTGGTCGTCGTGGTCGTCGTCGTCGTCGTCGTGGTGGTCGTCGGTGTCGTGGTGGTCGTCGTGGTCGTCGGCTGCGTCGTCGTGGTGGTGACGGGGCGTTCGACGGTGACGGTCTCGGTCGACGGCGGAGGCGGCGGAGGCGGCGGCGCACTGGTCACGGTGACCACGTTCTGCGCCGGCGGCTCGGTCGACGGCGCCGCTGGGGGCGGCGCGATGGTGGTGGGGGGCGGCGCCGGTGGGGACGTCGCGGTGATCGGGACGGTGGCCGGCTCGGGCCGCGTCTCGTCGGTGGCACTGGTCAGCGCGATGGCGACGCCGCCAACCGCGACCAGGGCGACCACCGCGGCGACTCCGACCAGCAGCTGGGGCACACGCAGCCACGACCGGGGCTCGTCGTCATCCCTGGGGCGGTACTGCGTGACGACGCGCGTCGTGCCGGCGTCGGCGTACGGGTCGGCGTACGGATCCTCGCCGACATACGGCGCGGGGTCACCGACGGTGTCGTCGTCCTGCGACCACGCCAGCGCACGAAACGCCGACGAGTCCGGGGCCACCTCGGCGGGCGCGGTCCACGCCCCGGTGAGCAGCGGGCTGGCCGCCGCCATCCCGGTCTGCGCGTCGGCGTCGGCACCGTAGGCCGCGAAGAGTGCCGCCCCCACGGCGGCGTCGAGCGCGGGGTGCGGAGTCGTGACGAATGCGTCGGCGTATTCGTCCTGCAGCGCGCTGGTGACCAGCGGGATGCGGGCCCCGCCGCCAACGGCCACCACAGCCGACAGATCATCGGCGCTGATCCTGTTGCGCAGCAACGATTCTCGAAGTTCGGCCAGAACCGAGGCGAGCGGCGCGTCCATCACGGCGTCGAGCTGGTCGCGCGTGACGCGCACCGTCGTCTGCCGCCCTGGCAGGTCGACGGGGATGTCGGCCGTCGACGCGTCGGAGAGGTGTTCCTTGGCCAGTCGGCATTCCTCGCGCAGACGGCCCAGGGAGCCGACGGCGGCGGTGCCCGCCGGGTCGACCTCGTCGGCGGTCTGGTCGAGGACGAGAGCCAGGAGCGACCGGTCCACCTGGTCGCCGGAGAAGTCGGTCGACCGCGTGGTGTCGATGGGCTCGAAGGACGCCGTCGCATCGGCGAGGGTGATGCTGGTACCACCGCCGCCGAAGTCCAGCAGCGCCACCACGCCCCGCACCGGCAGGCCGGGGTTGGCCCCAAGCGCGGTCAGCGCGGCGACGGCGTCGGACACCAACCGAACGGGGACCCCGTTGGGCGCCAACCTGGGCGTGGTCCGCATCGCGTCGCGGAGCGACCGGAGAGTGGCGCCGTTCCAGTGGGCGGGGACGGCGACCGCGATCTGCGCGCCGACGTCGTCGCCGGCGTCGGCCACCATGGCGTCGAGCGCCTCGACCATCAGCAGGTCCGCGCGATAGGAGGAGCCGTCGCCAGAGACCAGAGGCACCGGGTCTCCGACGCGCTCGACGAAGCCACTGAGCACCTGCCCGGCCCGAGGCAGCGTGGAGCGACGGATGACGGGCTGACTGCCGACGCGGGCCGCGACCAGGTTGGTCGTCCCGATCGACAATCCCAACGGATCGCTCATGACCCGACCACGATAACCCGTCCGGCGGCGCTGCGGGGCCCGACACTCCGCGCGGGAGTGCGCGAACAACGTTCTGGCAGCGCCATTTTGGATTCATAGCCGGTACATAGCCGCCACCCACCGTCAGCACCGGTTGACGGTGGCGTCAACCGAAGTGGCGGCAACGCGCTCCGCGGCGGGGATGGCTGTGTTGCAATGACCGAATGGGTGACATCGAAGACATTCAGCGGGTCAAGTATCGGTATCTGCGCGCGCTCGACACCAAGCACTGGGACGAGTTCGCCGACACCCTCACCGAGGACGTGGTCGGCGACTACGGCGAATCCCTCGGGGAGACCCACCACTTCACCGACCGAGCCACCCTCGTCGAATTCATGAGCACCTCGATGCCCGCCGACGTCATCACCGACCACCGGGTGACGCATCCCGAGATCGAGGTCGACGGTGACGAGGCGACGGGGATCTGGTACCTGCAGGACAAGGTCATCGTCCCGAAGTTCGACTTCATGTTGATCGGTGCGGGCTTCTACCGCGATCGCTACCGCCGCACCGCCGACGGCTGGAAGATCAGCGTGACCGGCTACGACCGCACCTACGACGCGTCGTTCTCGACCAAGGCCCTCGACTTCAACGTGAAAGCCGGTCGCGCCATAGCTCTTTGAGTGATGCTGTGCACGCTCGCCCGCGCTCACCGCGGGTGACGGTGCACGAATCGCTACTTCGAGACGGCGATCAGCGCGCCGGGGCGTAGCCACTTCATGATCCCCACCAGGGTGTCGTCGTCGATGCTGACGCACCCGGCCGTGGGTCCGCCGTCACTCGAGTGCAGGAAGAACGCCCCGCCGTTGCCGGGCACGCGGGCCTTGTTGACGCCCATCACCACGGCGTGTCGGTACTGCGGGATCTGAAGGTTCTCGGTGCCACTGCTGGGGTCGGTGTCGAATGGGCATTGCGCCTTCTTGCAGACCTGCATGGTGTTGTACGTGGGACTCTTCATGTCGCCGTCCCACCAGTGGTCCGGCCCTACCTGGACGTATTGCAGGCCGCCACCGGGATTGGGGGCGGTGCCGAACGCGAAGTCGAGGGTGAACACGCCCATCGGCGTGAGCATCTGACCGTCGTGGGTCTCCGGGGCCATTCCCTTGGCGCCGACGTGCGCGGGAATGCCCGCGGCCACGGCGTGCCAGCCGGCCGCGGTGCGTTCGTAGACGTCGACCTTCGCGTTCGAACCGCCCACTCCCACAACGGATATCACCTGGGTGGCGGTGCCGACGCTTGGCGCGAACCACGGCACCAGCTCGGCTCGGGCGGCCGGAGCAAGCACGAGTCCGACCGCCAACGCGCACAGCGAAATCAGCAGTCGACGCACGGGTCAACGTCAACACAGCGGTTACTGGAGGTCAAGTAAAGGTTTAGCAACGATCGTCGGCCCAAACGGATGAGTTGCGACAAGGGCAGTTTCGTCGCCCCGCTAGGTTGGGGGCATGCACCCCTTGCGCAGGCGCGTGAACCGACATCGCGGCATCCGGCAGATCGGTGCAGGTCTGGGCACCTTGGACCGCGAAGTGTACGAAGCCATCGCCGAATCGCCCAGCCCCCTCCTCGACCGCTTCATGCCGCGGCTGACGGCCGCCGCCGACCACTCCAAGCTGTGGTTCGCGATCGCCGCCGCGCTGGCGGCCACCCGGCAGCCGTCGCTACAGCGCGGGGCGGGGCGGGGCGTGGCCTCTCTGGCCGTGACGAGCCTCGTGGCCAATCAGATCGCCAAACGAGTGTGGAAGCGCCCGCGGCCGGAGTGGTCGGCCGTGCCGGTGCTGAGGCGATCCCGCCACATGCCCACCTCGAATTCGCTGCCGTCGGGCCACTCCGCGAGCGCCGCGGCCTTCGCCGTCGGCGTCGGCCTGGAGAACGCACCCGTCGGCCTGGGAATGGCCCTGCTCGCCGGCATGGTCGGCGTCTCGCGCGTCGCGACGGGCGCGCACTATCCCGGTGACGTGCTGGCCGGCTTCGGACTCGGCGCCGCCATCGCCGTGGCGGGCGCCCGCATCGTGCCCCCGATCGTCGAGGCGCGGGTACCGGTCGCCGACCCGCTGCGGATACCCACCATCAAGCGGCCCGACGGCGCCGGCGTCGTCCTCGTCATCAACCCTGCATCGGGCAGCGGCACCGGCGCCCGAGTCATCGAAGAGGCGCGAGAAGCGTTGCCGCGCATGGAGATCGTCGAACTGGAGAAGGACGACGACGTCGTCGAAGTACTGAGCTCCGCGGCCGAGCGAGCCGAGGTGCTCGCGGTCGGCGGCGGCGACGGCACCGTGGCCGCCGCAGCGGGGGTCGCCCTGGCCGCCGAGCGCCCGCTGGCGGTCTTTCCCGGCGGCACGTTCAACCACTTCGCCAAGGACATCGGCTGCGAGACCGTCGCCAGGACCGTCGAGGCGATCCGCGAGGGCAGCGTCGCGTGCGTCGACGTCTTGCGGCTCAACGAAACCGGCACCGTGATCAACACCGCCAGCATCGGCGCCTACCCCGCGTTCGTGCAGCAGCGCGAGAAACTCGAGCACCGCATCGGCAAGCCGCTGGCCGGCATCTACTCCATGTTCCACACGCTGCGCCGCGGCAAGCCCGTCCGCATCAGTTACGACAACAAGGTGCTGCAGACCTCGCTGTTCTTCCTCGGCAACTCGTCCTATCTGCCATCCGGATTCGCCCCGTCCCGACGTCTGCGCATGGACGACGGCCTGATGGACGTCCGCATCCTGGAGACCGAGAAGCGGTTCAGCACGTTGCGCATCGTGACCTCACTGGCGCTGGGTCGGCTCGTCCGCAGCCCGCTCTACCACGAACTGAGGGTGCCCGAATTCAGCTTCCGGGCGGTCGACGGTCCCACCCTGCTGGCCCACGACGGCGAGCTCGCCGACGAGCTCGACGAGGCCACCTTCAGCGTGCGGTACCGGGCACTGCCGGTGTTTCGTCCGCTTGCGTGACGACCGCGCGGTCGCCGCGCAGGATCAGCATGCAGACCACGAAGTAGGCGTAGCCCATCGCCCACCCGGCGACGATGTCGGACAGGTGGTGCACGTTGAGTGCGACCCGACCGACGCCGACGGTCACCACCACGAATACGGCGGCGGCCACCAGCCACGGTCGCAGGCGGGGCCGCACCATCGGCAGCGCCACCACCCCGAGGGCCGTCGCCGAGGCCATGGTGCCGAGGGCGTGGCCGGACGGAAACGACGTGGACAGCGCGTCCACCATGGCCGTCGCCGGGCGCGGCCGGTCGGCCAGCGTCTTGAGCAGCTCGGTCAGCGCCCCCGACAACTCGACGCAGACGATGAGGAACACCGCCGGCCGGACTCGCCGCTTGACCAAGAGGTAGACGATCAATCCGACCACGACGATGCGGATCGCGACCGGGGAGAACACCGTGCACCACACGTGCCAGAAGGTCACCCAACCCGGATTGCCGGCGCCCATCCGCCAACCCGCTGCCAGCGTCGACGTGTCGGCCGACTCCAGCCAGGGCCAGTCCTGAACCCAGCCGACCCACAGGGCGGCGTAGACGGCGACGCAGACACCGGCGAGCAACCACCGCCGTACTGAAGATTCAGTGGACATCACGTGTAACACCCTTCACTACTGCACCGATGTGTGGGGTAGAGCCCGCGCTGCCGTCACAACCCCGACTCTTGACGGCAGCGCGGGCCCTTTCTGTTTTCGGTGGGAACACTGTCGTCACACTGCCGAAACAACCTGGATTTACCTTGCCAAACATGACTCAAGAGCTCAGCAAAGAGCCAGAAACCCCCGTCGGGACAGGCGCCGACGCGGGCCTGGACCAGATGACGGCCACCAAGGAGACCTTGGAGGACTACACGCTGCGCTTTGCGCCGCGTAGCTATCGCAAGTGGTCGACGCGGGTGGTCGGCATCTCGGCCCTCGGCGGCATCGCCTACCTCGCCGACTTCGCCATCGGCGCGAACATCGGCATCGCCTACGGCACCACCAACGCGCTGTGGGGCATCCTCATCTTCGCCGTCGTGGTGATGCTGACCGGCTTCCCGGTCGCGTACTACTCGGCCCGGTACAACATCGACCTCGACCTGGTCACCCGTGGCAGCGGGTTCGGTTACTACGGGTCGGTGGTCACCAACGTCATCTTCGCGACGTTCACCTTCATCTTCTTCGCCCTCGAGGGCTCGATCATGGCCCAGGGCCTGCAGCTGGGCCTCGGCATCCCGCTGTGGATCGGCTACGCGGCGTCGACGCTCATCATCTTCCCGCTGGTCATCTACGGCATGAAGGTGCTCTCCACACTGCAGGTGTGGACGACGCCTCTGTGGCTGGTGCTGATGGTCGCTCCGTTCGGCTACCTCGTCATCACCCATCCCGAGTCGGTCGGCCAGTTCTTCGCCTACCAGGGCGAGAACGGAGTGCAGGGCTTCGACCTCGGCTCGACGCTGCTGGCCGCCGGCGTGTGCCTCTCGCTGATCGCGCAGATCGCCGAGCAGAACGACTACCTGCGCTTCATGCCTCCCAAGACGCCGGAGAACAAGCGCAGCTGGTGGACCTGGATGTTCCTCGCCGGCCCCGGCTGGGTCATCTTCGGCGCCATCAAGCAGATCGTCGGGCTGTTCCTGGCGGTCTACCTGATCGCCAACGTCGCCGACAGCGCCGGCATCGCCAACCAGCCGGTGCACCAGTTCCTGGAGATCTACCAGAACTTCCTGCCCCCGTGGCTGGCCATGACGCTGGCCGTGGTGCTCGTCGTCATCAGCCAGGTCAAGATCAACGTGACCAACGCCTACTCCGGCTCGCTGGCGTGGACCAACTCGTTCACCCGGGTCACCAAGACCTACCCCGGTCGCCTGGTGTTCCTCGCCTTCAACCTGCTGATCGCGCTGGTGCTGATGGAGGCGAACATGTTCGACTTCCTCAACACCATCCTCGGCTTCTACGCCAACTGCGGCATGGCGTGGGTCGTCGTCGTGGCGTCGGACATCGTGTTCAACAAGTACCTGCTGAAGCTCTCGCCGAAGCAGCCCGAGTTCCGTCGCGGCATGTTGTACGACTTCAACCCGGTGGGCTTTGGCTCGATGCTCATCGCGGCGGGCGTGTCCGTGCTGGCGTTCTTCGGCGGTCTCGGGGCGGCCATCCGGCCGTACTCACCGCTGGTGGCCATCGGCCTGGCCCTTGTGCTGCCGCCGATCATCGCGGTCGCGACCAAGGGCAAGTACTACCTGCGCCGCACGGATGACGGGATCGACCTGCCGATGCTCGACGAGTACGGCAACCCGTCGGACGTGCACCTGAAATGCCATGTCTGCCATCACGATTACGAGCGGCCCGACATGATCAAGTCCGCGGTTGGAGCTGGTGAAGCGGCGGGCGAGAAGGCAAAAGCGGAGAGCTACATCTGCTCGCTGTGCCTCTCGACGGACAAGACGGGTGAGAAGGTCCTGCCCGCTCAAAAGTAGAACGCACGCCGGACGACGGCCATGGTCGATATCCTTCGGCCATGGCCGTCTTCTTGCGCAAGATGCTGGGCATCGGCGGGCTGCCACCGGACATGCGCGCCGAGGTCGAGGCAGAGGGCGTGCTGGTCCTCGCCGAGTTCATCCCGGTGACCTACCGCTTCTCGGGCAATCTGCCCGGCAAGGTCGCCAAGGGCAACATCAGTAGTTACGTCGGCACGCTCGCGGTGACGCGTCGACGTGTCCTCGGCACGCTGTCCTCGGTGCCCAACAAGGCCGCCCGCGCCGTCGACCACGAGTGGAACGCGCCGCGCGGGACCATGGTCGAGGCCGTGCTGGACGAGTCGGGGTTGACGCTCAGCGGGTCGGATCTGTCGGCCATCGACCCGACCTTCGCCGGTTCGGTGTCCCTGCACTACAAGACCCCGCTGTCCGACGAGGTGCTGGCCGCCCTGCCCGAACGCGAGTTCGTCTTCGACGTGCCACCGAAGTTCGTCTACTCGGTGTGCGGCATACCGTCGCGCTGAGTCAGCACCCGCGGCCCCTGCTCGGTGATCGCGATGGTGTGTTCGGAGTGCGCGGTGCGTGAACCGTCCGCCGAGCGCAGGGTCCACCCGTCGGCGTCGAGGGCGAGCCGGTCGCTGCCGCGGCTCCACCACGGTTCCAAGGCCAGGGTCAGTCCCGGCCGCAGCAGCATTCCGCGACCGCGCCGACCACTGTTGGGGACGTGCGGATCTTCGTGCATGGTGCGTCCGAGGCCGTGCCCACCGAACTCCAGGTTGACGCGATACCCCGACGCGGCGGCGACCTCGCCGATGGCCGCCGAGACGTCACCCAGCCGACCGCCGGGAACTGCCGCGGCGATGCCGGCGTCGAGGGCGCGTCGAGTCGAGTCGACGAGCGCTTGGTCGGCGGGGTCACCGTCGCCGTCCTCGTCACCGACGATGACCGTGACCGCGGAGTCCGCGACCCAGCCGTCGATCGACACCGCGAAGTCCAGGCTGAGCACGTCGCCGGCGCGGAGCACCTGCGAGCGCGGCTTGCCATGCAGCACGGCGTCGTTGACCGAGAGGCAGATGACGTTGCGGAACGGTCCGCGGCCGAATGACGGTGCGTAGTCCCAGTAACACGACGTCGCTCCGCGGTCGGCGACCAGTTGGCGGGCATGCAGTTCGAGCTGCATCACGTCCACGCCCGGCCTGGCCTCCTCGGACAGGGTGGCCAGCGTCTGAGCGACGAACTGACCCGTCACGGCCATGGCGTCGATCTCGCCGGCGGACTTGAGTTCGATCACGTCGGCCTCCTCGAGCGTCGGTATTCTTATACCGCAGTCACGCTACCAGCTTCGGTATTTCAATACCGCTATGCTGACCCCATGGTGCGCGTGCCGCTGAGCCCCGAGCAAGTCGCCGCCGGCCAACGCCTGGGCGCATTGATCCGAACCGCGCGCGCGGGCCGCGATCCAGAGACGGTCGCGCGCGCCGCCGGGATCTCCCCCGAGACGCTGCGCAAGATCGAGGTCGGCCGGATTCCCAGCCCCAGCTTTGGCACCGTCATCGGGCTGTGCACGGCGCTGGACATGCCGCTGGCCGCTGCCGCGGAGGCATGGCGCGGCACCGTCGACCGGCGCATGGCAATCTGACCACTCGCCGTCGAGCGGCCGTCTCCAACGATCCTCCAATCCCGCGTCGCTACCGTCCCGCATCACCTCGGCAGGTCGTCGGGGAGCGACGATCAGGAGTGTTCGCATGAGGACATCGGCCATCACCGGGGTGGCTGCGGCCGTGACCGCTCTCACCGTCGTCGTGTCCGGCTGCGGTTCGGAGACCAAGACCGCGGCGGCCAGCAGCTCGTCCACGTCCACGTCGTCCAAGACTGCGACCAGCACCTCGAAGAAACCGAAGGTTCCCGAGACCACCGAAGCGGAGGCCCCAGGCCCGAACCCGACGATCGCGGACTACATCAAGGAGAACGGCATTCAGGAGACGGGCGTCAAGATGGGCGATCCGAGCGCCCCGGCCGTCAACCTTCCCGTCCCCGACGGCTGGCAGCCGCTCAGCCCGGAGGAGGCACCCGACTACGCCTACGGCGCGATCGTCTTCACCGGGCCAGAGTTCGAAGCCGATCCGCCGAACATCGTCGCGTTGATGTCGAAGCTCAGTGGCGACGTCGACCCGCAGAAGATCGTCGACCTGGCCCCGGGTGAGCTGAACAACCTGCCGGACTACGAGCCGGGCAACGAGGGCGAGACCAGCACCCTGGGCGACTACCCCGCGTACGTCCTCGGCGGCACGTATACCCGTGACGGCGCAACGCGTTTCATCGCCCAGAAGACGGTCGTCATACCGGCGGCCGACGGCCTGTACGTGTTGCAACTCAACGTCGACGGCCCGGAGGCTGCGGGCGAGGTCCTGAGCGCGGCGACCATGAAGATCGACAGCGACACCACGATCGGCTGACGCGAGCGCCGGGCAGTATTCGAACACCGGGTCTGACTAGTCGCCGTCGACGTATACCCAACGCCCGCTTCGTCGTTCGAAGGTGCTGCGCTCGCGCATCACGGCGTCGTCGTAGGCGGCGGTGAACTCGACCTCGCCGAACTCGTCGTCGCTGCCGCCGGCGACCACGTCGACGATGGTCAGCCCCCTCCACACCACCTCCGGGTCGACGGTGACGGTCGCTGGCCGCGTCCGCGGATGCCAGGTGCGGAACAGGTAGTCGGCCTGCCCCGTGGCATAGGCGGCGTACCTCGAGCGCATCAGTTCCTCGGCGGTGGCCGCCTGACGCTCGCCATGGTGCAAGGGACCGCAGCACGCCTCATAGACGGTGCCGCTGCCGCAGGGACACTGCCCTCCGAAGGGATCGCTCATGACGACAAGACTGCCTCAAGACCCGTCGTCGGCGCGCTGAACGTCGCCCCGCGCTCTCCGTCCGATGGTGCACGTGCCCGCCTCTGAGCGAATTGGCCATGGCTCCAAAACTACTGTGCCACATTGGTTTCAGTAGTCACATCGTCGATTGTCTTGTCGGTGGGTCGTACTAGTGTTCGAGTATGAGTTCGGATCGGGTCACCGCAGCAGTCGCGGGGATCCGCGCTGCCGTCGCCGAACTCGTCGCCCTGGACTGTGACCAGTTCACCCACCTCGAACTGGTCGAGCTGCTCGGCGAATTGGAGACCGCCACCTGGCAACTGCCCACAATCGGGCACCGGATGATCGCCCGACTGCAACGCGAAGCCTCCCCCACCGAACTAGGCGCCAAATCGTTGGGCAGTGTGCTCACCCAACGATTGCGCATCTCCAGCAAGGAAGTCCGCCGACGGCTCCACGAGGCAGAAGATCTCGGTCCGCGGACGGCCATGAACGGGCAGGCGTTGGCGCCGAAGTTGGCTCCGACCGCCGGCGCTCAAGCCGACGGGGCGCTGGGACCCGAACACGTGTCGGTGATCCGAGGCTTCCTGGACAAACTCCCGACGTGGGTGGACCCCGAAGTCCGGGAACTCTCGGAGAAGACGTTGGTGCACATCGGGTCCGGCACCGGCCCAGAAGAACTAAGCAACACAGCCAAGAAACTCATGACCGCCATCGACCAGGACGGCCCCAAACCCGACGACGTCGAACGCGCCCGCAAGCGGTACTTCCGGCTGGGCAAGCAACAGGCCGACGGCATGACCCCCTTCACCGGACTGTTGGACCCCGAAGCCCGCGCGACGATCGAACCGATCCTGTCCAAGTACGCCGCCCCCGGGATGTGCAACCCCGCCGACCACGAACCCCGCACCTCCGGCACACCGACCCAAGAACAAATCGACACCGACGACCGCACCGCGACCCAACGAAACCACGACGCGGTGATCGCAATAGGCCGGTCGGTGCTGTCCTCTGGTGAGTTGGGTCAGCACAACGGGTTACCCGTCACCGTCATCGTCTCCACCACCCTGCAAGACCTCGAGAACGGAACCGGCAGCGGTGTCACCGGTGGTGGTTCCCTGTTGCCAATGGCTGACCTGATCCGCATGGCCTCCCACGCCCACCACTACTTGGCGGTGTTCGACAAGCATTCGAACGAAGCCCTCTACCTCGGCCGCACCAAACGCCTCGCCTCAGTGGGGCAGCGGATCGTCCTGCATGCCCGCGACCGGGGCTGCACGAAACCCGGATGCAGCGTCCCCGGGTACGGCACCCAGGTGCATCACATGACGGGCTGGGCGAAGAACGGGTTGACCGACGTCGACGACGTCACCCTGGCCTGCGGCGGGGACAATCGCCTGGCCGAAAACGGTTGGACCGTGCAACTCCAAGACGGGGTCGTGCAGTGGAACCCACCGCCGGAACTCGACGTCGGGCAAGCCCGCGTCAACTACCTCCACCACCCCGAACGACTCCTGGTGGAGAACGACCCCGCACCCGACGACGAGGCCGCGGCGTGACGGGGTGTCGCAATGAGTGCGTGACGGCGTTTGCCGGCACCGTGGCAGAGTAGAAGACCAACACGCCCACCGCCGCCCCGGCGACGGCCCATCGCACCACCCGTCGAAAGTTCGCCGACATCGTCTCATCACGGTCTGGACGAGCCCAACGGTTGCCGATTCGACGGAGAACCTGTTCGGTGTATCAACGATGACGGACAACGTGCTCCTCGTGCACTGGCACGACCTCGGTCGGTATCTCGGCGCCTACGGCCACGACGACGTGTCCAGTCCCAGGCTGGACCAGCTCGCCGCCGAAGGAATCCTCTTCACGCGCTCGCACGCCACCGCTCCCCTGTGCTCGCCGTCGCGTGGATCGCTCTTCACGGGCCGCTACCCGCAGAGCAACGGGCTGGTGGGGTTGGCGCACCACGGCTGGGAGTATCGCGCGGGGGTCCGCACGTTGCCGGACCTGCTGAGCGAATCGGGCTTTCACACTGCGCTTTTCGGGATGCAGCACGAAACGTCGTTTCCGGCCCGGCTCGGGTTCGACGAGTACGACGTGTCCAACTCCTACTGCGAATACGTCGTAAGGAAGGCCACCGCCTGGCTCCGCCAGGGGCCGTCGACCCCCTTCCTGCTGACCGCAGGCTTCTTCGAGACCCACCGGCCCTATCCGAGGGATCGCTACGAACCCGCCGACGCCGACGCCCTGGAGCTGCCCGACTACCTGCCCGATCTGCCCGGCGTCCGGGAAGACCTCGCCGACTTCTACGGCTCGATCAGCGTCGCCGACGCGGCAGTGGGGCAACTACTCGACACTCTGGCCGAGACCGGGCTCGACGCCACGACATGGGTGGTGTTCCTCACCGACCACGGTCCGGCCCTACCCCGCGCCAAGTCGACGCTCTACGACGCGGGCACCGGCATCGCGACCATCGTGCGGCCCCCGACTCGGTTCGGCGCTTCGGGCCGGGTGTACGACGGCCTGTTCAGCGGCGTGGACCTGGTGCCGACACTGCTGGAACTCCTCGGGGTGCCGACTCCCGACGACGTCGACGGGTTGTCCCACGCGAGCCATCTGCTCGACGACGTTGCCCCGGACGTCGATGTCGCCACACCCGTCCGCTCCGAGGTCTACACGACCAAGACCTACCACGACTCCTTCGATCCCATCCGCGCGATCAGGACGACCGAGTACAGCTACATCGAGAACTACGCCACCCGGCCACTTCTCGATCTGCCGCTGGACATCGAGGCGAGCGCTCCGGGCCAGGTGGTGGGACCGCTGAGTTCGGCACCGCGACCCAGTCGCGAGCTCTACGACCTGCGCACCGATCCCACCGAACGCGACAACCTCCTGACCGGCGTCGTGACGAGCGAATCCGAGGCCATCGCAAACGAGCTGTCGATGCTCCTCAACGACTGGCGGGTGAAGACCAACGACGTCATACCGTCGGAGTTCGCCGGAACTCGCATCTCTGCCCGGTACACCGAAACCTATTGGTTCATCAAGGGAAATCCGCTGCCCAGCCGGTCGGCACTGGCCGCCGGACGCGGTATCGACGACGACGTCCGACGGCCGCAATAGTTGTGCTCGTGACGAGTTGAAGTCGTTGCCGTAGGCGAATATGCAACGCGATTTCGCTGCGGTTAGGCTCTCGCGCATGCCCTCCCCGACCGCATATCTGGTGCTCGCCTCGCAGCGCAGCGGCAGCACGCTTCTGGTCGAGTCGCTTCGGGCCACGGGTGTCGCCGGCGAACCGCAGGAGTTCTTTCAGTATTTGCCGTCGACCAGCCAGTCGCCGCAGCCCCGGGAATGGTTCGCCGACACCGGCGACGACTCGATCATGCGTCTGCTCGACCCGCTCGACGAGGGCAAGCCCGATCTCGCCCCGCCGGAGATCTGGCGCGACTACATCCGCACCGTCGGGCGCACACCCAACGGGGTGTGGGGCGGCAAGCTGATGTGGAACCAGACCCCCCTGCTGATGCAACGCGCCGAGGGACTGCCCGACCGCTCGGGCACCGGCCTACTCTCGGCCATTCGCGACGTCGTCGGCTCCGACCCGGTGCTCGTCCACGTCTACCGGCCCGACGTCGTGTCCCAGGCGGTGTCGTTCTGGCGCGCGGTGCAGACCCGGGTGTGGCGCGGGCGCCCCGACCCCGTCCGTGACGCCAGGGCCGAGTACCACGCGGGCGCCATCGCGCACGTCGTGACGATGCTCCGCGCTCAGGAGGATGCCTGGCGAGCCTGGTTCGCCGAGGAGCAGATCACCCCGATCGACGTTTCGTATCCGGTGCTGTGGCGCAATCTGACGGAGGTCGTCGGTACCGTGCTGGAGGCGTTGGGGCTGGATCCGCGGTTGGCCCCCGCGCCCGTGCTCGAACGCCAGGCCGACCAGCGATCCGACGACTGGGTCGAGCGCTATCGCAGAGATGCGGAGAGGGAGGGCCTGCCCACATGACCGTTCACACCCCCGACGCCACCCACGTCGACGAGCTACGCCTGCTCGAGGCCGAGTCGGTGCACATCATCCGCGAGGTGGTGGCCGAACTGCAACGACCGGTGCTGCTGTTCTCGGCCGGTAAGGACTCGATCGTGCTGCTCCGCTTGGCGGAGAAGGCATTCCGGCCCTCTCCGTTGCCGTTCCCGGTGTTGCACGTCGACACCGGCCACAACTTCGACGAGGTCATCGAGTTTCGCGACCGCCGGCTCGCCGAGCACGGCCACAAGTTGATCGTCGGATCGGTGCAGGAGTCAATCGACAGCGGCAGGGTTCAGGAGGTCGGCGGCCCCGCCGGGTCCCGCAACCGTCTGCAGACCCGCACGCTGCTCGACGCCCTCGAGGCCGGCGGCTTCGACGCCGCCTTCGGTGGGGCACGCCGCGACGAGGAACGCGCCAGGGCCAAGGAACGCATCCTGAGCTTCCGCGACGAGTTTGGTCAGTGGGATCCGCGCTCGCAGCGTCCCGAGCCGTGGTCGCTCTACAACGGCCGCATCAAGAAGGGCGAGCAGGTCCGGGTGTTCCCGCTGAGCAACTGGACCGAACTCGACATTTGGCGCTACATCGAACTGGAAGGCCTGGAGCTGCCGTCGATCTACTTCGCCCACCAGCGCGAGGTGGTCGCCAGGGACGGGATCCTGCTCGCGGTGTCGAAGTACGTACAGCCACGCGAGGACGAGACCGCGGCCGTCGAATGGGTGCGCTACCGCACCGTCGGCGACCTCACCATCACCGGTGCCGTGCGCTCGCACGCCACCGACATCGCCGGAGTGATCGACGAGATCTCCGCGGCGACGGTGTCCGAGCGCGGCGAGACCCGCGCCGACGACCGTACGTCGGTTGCGGCGATGGAAGACCGAAAGCGCGAGGGGTACTTCTGATGAGCGCTTGCGCGAAGAGCAGAGGACACTGATGACGACGACGACCACCCGGCAACTGCTCCGCATCGCCACCGCGGGATCCGTCGACGACGGCAAGAGCACCCTGATCGGCCGGCTCATGCACGACACCGACAGCTTGCCGCTGGACCACCTCGAAGCCGTCACCGACGACGAGGGGGTCGCCGACCTGGCCGCGCTGTCGGACGGGCTGCGGGCCGAGCGCGAGCAGGGCATCACCATCGACGTGGCGTATCGCTTCTTCTCCACCGCCACCCGCAGCTACATCCTGGCCGACACCCCCGGCCACGAGCGCTACACGCGCAACATGTTCACCGGAGCGTCCAACGCCCACGTCGCGATCCTCCTCGTCGACGCCCGCGCGGGGGTGCTGCGCCAGACCCGGCGGCACGCCAGGATCGCAAAGCTGTTGGGCATCAAGCACTTCGTCGCGACGATCAACAAGATCGACCTGGTCGACTTCGACCAAGGCCGGTTCGACGAGGTCGCCGGCGAGCTGCAGCGAATGGCCGCGCGCCTTGGCGGCGCCGAACTGACCGTCATCCCGATCGCCGCCAAGCACGGCGACAACGTCGTGCACCGTTCGCAGAGCACTCCCTGGTATTCCGGGCCCACGCTGCTCGAGTACCTGGAGGGCGTCGAATTGTCCGCCCCGCAGCCGGAAGCCGCCAAGCTGCGACTCCCCATTCAGTGGGTGTCGCGGCCGACGGCCGAGGAGCGGCGGCGCTACACCGGGCGACTGGCGGCCGGTACGGTCAGCGTCGGCGACGCGATCGTGTCGCTGCCCGCGGGCACCCGCTCGACGGTCACCGCCGTCGACACTCTGGACGACGACCGTACGACCGCCGTTGCGCCGCTGTCGGTTTCGATCGAGCTGGCCGACGACATCGACGTCGGCCGCGGTGACGTGTTCGTCAGCGGTGCCGACGATGCCGCCCTGCCGGTGTTGGCTCGCGAGCTGGACGCCACGGTGTGCTGGTTCACCGAGACCCCGTTGCGGGCCGGCGACCGGGTAGCGCTCAAGCAGACCAGCAAGACCGTCCGCGCGACGGTCCAGGCCCTGCACACGCGGCTGGATCCCGAGACGCTCGACGAGCTCGACAACCCGGTCGAGTTATCCATCAACGACATCGGCGCGGTGACCCTGCGCACCAGTTCCGTGGTGGTTGCCGACGCCTATTCCGACAACCGGGACAGCGGCGCGTTCATTCTGATCGACGAGACGTCCAACGAGACCATTGGCGCCGGCACCATCGTCGAGCCGCGCGAGGTCAAGCCGGGCGCCCAGACGCGCAACGACATTCGTTGGCATCCTTCGTCACTCGACCGCGACCACCGCTGGAACGCGACCGGTCAGCGCGGCGCCACCATCTGGTTCACCGGCCTGCCGGCGTCCGGCAAGTCGACCCTGGCGGTGGCCGTCGAGCGTGCGCTGGTCGAAGCGGGCGACGTCGCCTACCTGCTCGACGGCGACAACATCCGCCACGGGCTCTCCGACGATCTCGGCTTCACCGCCGGTGACCGTACCGAGAACATCAGGCGCGTGGGACATTTGACGCGGTTGTTCGCCGACGCAGGAGTCGTCGCGCTGGCGTCGCTGGTGTCCCCGTTGAAGTCCGACCGGGAGACCGCCAGGGCGCTCAGCGATGCGGCGAAGCTGCCGTTCATCGAGGTGTACATCTGCACCTCGGTCGAGGAGTGCGAGAAGCGCGATCCCAAGGGCCTCTATGCCAAGGCCCGGGCCGGCGAACTGAAGGGACTCACCGGGGTCGACGCGCCCTACGAGGCTCCGGAGAACGCCGACCTGGTCCTGGACACCGCCGGCGCCGACATCGACGAGCTGGTCGCCAAGGTACTCGAGGTGCTGCGGGCCACCCGCGATCGCGGCTGATTTATTCCCGCTTCGCACGCAGCGAAACGTCGTTCACGGGCTGGCGCGCTCTGGTTAAGGTCGACGCATGACCATCAAACTGGGCTATCAGATCCCGAACTTCTCCTACGGAACCGGTGTTGAACAGCTCTTTCCGACCGTGATCGAGCAGGCCAAGGAAGCCGAGGGCGCCGGTTTCGACACCGTGTTCGTGATGGACCACTTCTATCAGCTGCCCGGCCTCGGGACGCCCGACCAGCCGATGCTGGAGGCCTACACCGCGCTCGGGGCCCTGGCGACGGTCACCGAGACCGTCCAACTGGGCACGCTCGTCACGGGCAACACCTACCGCAACCCCACCCTGCTGGCCAAGGCCATCACCACGCTCGACGTGATCAGCCAGGGCCGCGCCATCCTGGGCCTGGGCGCCGGCTGGTTCGAGCTCGAGCACGATCAGCTGGGATACGAGTTCGGCACCTTCACCGACCGCTTCAACAAGCTGAACGAGGCGCTCGAGATCATCCTGCCGATGCTCAAGGGAGAACGGCCGACCTTCACCGGTCAGTACTACCGGACCCAGGAGGCCATGGCCGAGCCTCGCTACCGCGACCACATCCCGTTGATGATCGGCGGCAGCGGCGAGAAGAAGACGATGCCGTTGGCGGTCAAGCACTTCGATCACCTGAACCTCATCGCCGGGTTCGACGACCTGCCCGGAAAGGTCAACGTGCTCAGGGAGCGCTGCGAGGAGGCCGGCCGCGACCCGGCCACGCTGGAGACCAGCACGCTGATCTCGGTGATCGTCGACGAGAAGGCCACTCTCGACGACGTGCCGGAAGGCAGTCGGCAGCGCACCGCAATCGGCAGCCCCGAGGCAATTGCCGAACAGATCAAGACCAAGGTGTTCGACGCGGGCATCGACGGCATCGTGTTCAACATGCCGAACTACACGCCGGGCGCCGTCGCCGCGGTCGGCGAGGCTGTCAAGCCGCTGCTACCGGGCGCCTAACCCGACCTGCGCCACGACGAAGACCCGGCGGAACGGGAAGAACGTCCGTCCGTCGGGTCGGGCCGGGTACGACTCGGCCAGCCGGGGGATTAACTCAGCGCGGAAGCGTTGCCAATCCTCTTCTGCCAGTGCGCCCTTGACCGGGGTCAACGCCGTGCCGGTGATCCAGTCCAGCACCGGGTGCTCACCGGTGAGCTCGTGGACGTAGGTGGTCTCCCACGCGTCGACGGCGCCTCCGGCGTCGGTCAGCAGGCCCGCGTACTCGACGGCCGAGTCGGTCACCTTCCCGACGCGAAACGGTATGTCGCCCAACGCGTCCACCCACTGCGGGCTGCTTGCCAGCTCCCGCACGGCGGCGTGCGACGGCGCGTCGAAGTTTCCCGGGACCTGCACCGCGATCCATGCCCCCGTGGGCAGTGCGTCGACCCAGCGGCGCAACAGGTCTCGATGCGACGGCACCCACTGCAGCGCGGCGTTGCTCACCACGACGTCGGTGTCGGGCTTCGGCGTCCACGCCGCCAGATCGCCGAGCGTGGCGTCGAGGCCACGCTCGCGGGCCGCGGCGACCATCTCGGGAGACCCGTCGACCGCCTCGACGACGGCGTCCGGCCAGCGCTGCGCCAGCGTCACCGTCAGATTGCCCGGCCCGCACCCGAGGTCGACGACGCGGCGCGGTGATTCGGCCCGCACCCGCGAGAGCAGCTCGTAGAACGGACGGCCGCGGTGGTCGGCGAAGGCCAGGTATACGTCGGGATTCCACATGTACTGGATCATCCTCCTCGCGTCCGGGTATGCCATCCTGTCCCACGATGGACGAGTCAGCCGCAGTGCGGGCGATTTGGGAACCCCTGGGGATACCGGGAATCGTGGACGTGCACACCCACTTCATGCCCACGCGCGTGATGGACAAGGTGTGGCAGTACTTCGACGCCGCCGGGCCCCTGGTCGGCCGCACGTGGCCCATCACCTACCGCACCGACGAGGCCGAGCGGCTCCGCACGCTGCGCAGCTTCGGGGTGCGGGCGTTCACCTCGCTGATCTATCCGCACAAGCCGGACATGGCGGCGTGGCTCAACCAATGGGCGGCCCACTTCGCCTCGACCACGCCGGATTGCCTGTCCACCGCGACCTTCTACCCGGAACCCGGTGCCGCCGAGTACGTCACCGCCGCCATCGAGGGTGGCACCCGGGTGTTCAAGGCCCACGTCCAGGTCGGCGGTTACGACCCCACCGACCCGCTGCTCGACTCCGTGTGGGGCGTCGTCGCCGAGGCAGGCGTCCCCGTGGTCATCCACTGCGGTTCCGGACCTCAGCCCGGACCGCACACCGGACCGGGCCCCGTGGCGGCGGTCCTGGCCAGGCACCCCGGGCTGCGGCTCGTCGTGGCCCACATGGGCATGCCCGAATACGGCGAATTCCTCGACCTCGCCGAGCGCCACCCCGACGTTCGGCTCGACACGACGATGGCATTCACGCCGTTCGTCGAGGAGGACCACCCGTTCCCGCCGTCGGAGCGACCCCGGCTGCTGGCCCTTGGCGACCGCATCCTGTTCGGCAGCGACTTCCCCAACATCCCCTACGGCTACCTGGAGGCCATGCGGGTGTTGACCGAGGTGCCCGGCGTGGACGACGACTGGTTGCGTGGTGTGTTGCACGACAACGCCGCAACACTGTTCGGGTTGGGCGCCACAGCATCCTGACAGCGACGGCCGGTTAGCTTCCCCGTGTGACGACCCGGTGGCCGCGGTGGGGACTCGCCCTGCTGCTCGTGGGAACGGCCGCCCTGTATCTGCCGAACTTGTCTGCCTCGGGCTACGGCAACGCCTTCTACGCCGCCGCGGCCGAGGCCGGCGCACGCAGTTGGTCGGCCTGGTTCTGGGGTTCGCTCGACGCCGGAGACTTCATCACCGTCGACAAGCCACCGGCGTCTCTGTGGGTCACCGGCCTTAGCGTGCGGATGTTCGGCATGAATCCCTGGGCCGTGCTGGCACCGCAGGCGGTGATGGGCGTCGCAGCCGTCGGGGTGCTCTACGCGGCCGTTCGTCGCGCGGTGCCCGACGCCGGCCAGGGCGCGGCCGCCGGACTGATCGCGGGGGCGGTGCTGGCCTGCACCCCCGCGGCGGCGCTGATGTTCCGGTTCAACGATCCCGACGCCCTCTTGGTCCTGCTGCTGGTCGTGGCGGCCTACTGCCTGGCGCGCGCCCTACAGGCGGCGTCGTGGCGGTGGCTGGCCGCGGTCGGACTGGTCATGGGCGTCGCGTTCCTGACCAAGATGCTGCAGGGCTTCCTGGTGCTGCCCGGATTCGGTTTGGCCTACCTGGTGGGGGCGCCGACGACGTGGCGAAACCGGTTGCGGCACCTGGGTGTCGGCGTCGGTGCGCTCGTGGTCTCGGCCGGTTGGTGGGTTCTGTCGGTGCAACTGACACCCCCGTCGTCGCGGCCCTACGTGGGTGGTTCGACGGACGACTCCGTGCTGGACCTCGCGTTCGGCTACAACGGGCTGAGCCGGCTCGTCGGGCGAGAATCGCACACCTCGGCACCGACTCTCGGGCCGCGCGGCGCCGGGACGGGACTGCATCGGCTGTTCGCCGCCGAGATGGGCAACGAGATCTCGTGGTTGCTGCCCGTCGCGTCGTTCGTCGTGGCCTACGGCGCACTGCTCTGCGTGCTCGGGCGACTCGAGCGCACCGAGTGGGCCGCCCTGGTGTCGTGGGGCGGGTGGCTCGTGGTGACGGGCCTGGTCTTCAGCTTCATGGCGGGAACGATCCACCCGTACTACACGGCTGCCATGGCACCGGCGGTCGCCGCGCTCGTCGGGTTGGGCGGCACGTGGGCCTGGCGGTCGAGGACGGCGTGGGACGGCCGACTCGCGATGATGGCCATGGTCGCACTGGGCGTTGGATGGTCGTCGATCACGTTGCGCCGGAACCAGTTCGGACCCTCCTGGCTGACCACGGCGCTGCTGGTGCTCGCCCTGGCTGCGGCGGCAGGCGTCTTGCTCGGCCGGCGCTGGTCGATGACGGCGGGGCTCGTCGCGGGGGCCGTGGCGGCGGTCGCGGGCACCGTCGCCTTCACGATCGCCACGGTTACGACGCCTCACCACGGTGCCGTTCCGACCGCCGCCGCGCCGCGCGGGCAGACCAACCACACCGTGGGCGGCTGGACCGGCGACGAGGGCAGCAACCCGACCCTGGCCGCCATGCTGCGGTCCACCACGACGCGTTGGTCGGCCGCCACCAACGGGTCGCAGTCCGCGGCGGCGCTCGAGCTGGCGACCGGAACCTCGGTCATGGCGATTGGCGGCTGGAGCGGTGATCCGACGCCCACCCTGGCGCAATTCGTCGACGACGTACGCGCCGGGCGGGTGACCTTCTACGTGGAGGCCGGTCGCGGGGGTGCGGCGCCGAAGGGTCCGGTGATTCGGTCGCAGAACCACGGCCCGTCCCACGTCAGGGAGATCGCCGACTGGGTGGCCGACCACTATCGGGCGACGACGGTTGGCACGTCACTGGTGTACCGGTTGTGCGGAGTCAGTCCTTGACCGCGGTCACGAGGCTGTTGGATTCGGCCATCGGGCCCGCCTCCGGGTCGTCGGCGGGGATGGGCCGCCCCACCGACGCCAGGTACTGAGCCAGGGGTGTCGGCGTGGCGTGCCACCCACGCGCGCCGAACCACTCGGCGGCGGGAGCGATCTGCTCGTTGTAGATCAGGGTGAAGAAGGTGCCTGCCTGACCGGCGTCGCGCTCCTGCTGCTGCTTGGCCTCGAACACCCGCTGCGGCATGGGCCTGCCCTCCTCGACGGCCACCCGACTGCCGGGGGCCGAGAGGCGATCCATGCCGAGGAACAGCTGCTCCTGCGCCGCCGCGGGAAGGTAGATCAGCAGACCTTCGGCGATCCACGCGGTGGGTGCCGTCGGATCGAAGCCGGCCTCGGCCAAGGCCGCAGGCCAGTCGTCGCGTAGGTCCACGGCGACCTCGCGTCGCTCGGCCCGAGGTGACTCGCCAAGCTGGGCCATGGTGTCGCGCTTGAACTCCAGGACCTTGGGCTGGTCGAGTTCGAAGACCACCGTGCCGTCCGGCCATGGCAGGCGGTACGCACGGGAGTCGAGACCGGCCGCGACGACGACCACCTGCCGCACGCCCGCGTCGACGGCATCGGCGAAGTACGCGTCGAAGTACTTCGTCCTCGCGGCCTGGAACGACGTGAAGTGCCGACCGAAGTCACCTTCGAGCAACTGCGCGCCATGGCTACCCGTCACGCGGCCGTCCATCAAGTCCGCCCACTCACCGCCGGCTGCCTGGCAGAAGACCTCGGCGTAGGGGTCGCGCACCAGCGGCTCGGGGCGCTGGGCCTCCAATGCCCTTGCGGCGGCGACGAACAGGGCCGTCGACCCGACGCTGGTGGTGATGTCCCACGTGTCTCGTTCGTCGCCTCCGGGTCGCACGACGCCGACGATACGCCCGTCACTCGACTACACCAACGGACGCCCGGTCTTGATCCGCCAGTCCAGATCCTTGAGCAGGACGTTGAACGGAAACTGCCGCACGACGCGCGGCGACAGGTGGGTGCCGGCTCGGAGCAGCCTCATCAACTGGTCGAAGCGGCGCTGCCGACGGACATCCCACGGCAACTGCATCTCGTCCCGAAACCGTTGCGGCAGAAAGCCCGTCGTGATGAACAGGGCGAGAGCCTCGTTGGCGCGCTGCACCGGTCCCGGCAGGCGAACCCCGCGAATGCGGCTGGCGGCGATCGGCAGTAGGTACTCACGGACGGTGTCGTCGATGTGCACCTTGGCGAGCTGTTCGTTCCAGTAGGCGTCGAACGCGGCCCGGTCGGGCGGCCACGTCTCGGGCCGCACCTGCAGCGTCGTGCCGAGCGCACTGCCCTCGGCGTAGTGCTGATCGGCGGTCTCGTCGTCCATTTCCCCGACGAACGTCCGGTACGAGTCGACGGCGCCCTTGTACAGGCAGGCCGCCACCCACATCTGGAGGTCCTCGTCGAAGGCGTTGTACGCCACGGGGCTTGCCTCGGTGGAGTACACCTGCGCGTGGGCCCTGTTCACCGCGCGACGGAAGGCGGCCTTCTGCTCGTCGCTCCCCCGGCCCGCGACGGCCAGGTAGGTGAACGTGGTCCTGGCCCGCTTGACGGGATGCAGGTCGACCCGTCCGCTCTCGACGCGGCTCTCGAGCACGCCGTAACCGACGCCGGGCCTGGCCAGCTGCATGATCACGTTCGCCGGGCCCAGCAGCAGACCCACGCCCAGCAGCCCGTCGTCGATGGTCGGGCCGCGCCGCCTGGACGTCCTGCGCCGCGCCGCGCTCGAGGCCGGCGCGCTGATCGCCCGCTCGACGTGACTGTCGTCGACCGCCATGGTCCCCGCCTTCATATCTGACAACGAATGTTTCCAGATATTGCTCGCCCCGGGTCCGCGTGTCAAGATCGACCCATGGCAGACGTGCGGCCCTACCGCGGCGTGCAGGCCCGCGACCGGGTCGCCGAGCGCAGACGCCGCCTGCTCGACGCGGGTCTCGAGCTCCTCGGCGGCTCCGAGAGCCCACCGGAGCTCACCGTGCGCGCCGTCTGCTCCGAGGCGGCAATCACCGCCCGGTACTTCTACGAGAGCTTCACCGACAAGGACGCCCTGGTGGCCGCCGTCTTCGACCAGGTGGTCGCCGACATCGCCGCCACCACCCAGGCCGCGGTGGCCGCCGCACCGCCCGAGGAACAGAACCGGGCGGGCATCGCCAACCTGGTCGGCGCGGTGGCCGACGACGCCCGTGTCGGACGGCTTCTGTTCAACCCCCGGCTGACCAATGCGGTGCTGGCGCGCAAGCGGTCCGAGGCGGGCGGCTTCTTCGCGCTCCTGTCCGGCGAGCACGCGACGAGCGCCCACGCGCTACCGGACGACGATTGGACCACGGCCGCCGCCCACTTCATCGTCGGCGGCGTGGCCCAGACGATCAGCGCATGGGTGTCCGGCGACGTCGCACTCAGCCAGGCGCAGCTGGTCTCACACCTCACCCGAATGCTCGACCTACTCGCGCCCTCGAACAGGGAATCGGCTGGTCAACGGGCGATCTTGAAGTAACATCAGCGCATCGGCACCCGGTCGTCGACGAGCGCCAGAGAGGTCGTCACCATGACACCTGGCGTGCTACGCGAATTCGTGGCCCTGGACTCCCCCACTGCGCGACGGGCAGGTTCGGGCGGCCACCCGTGCCAAGGCGTGTATCACCGTGGCGTCGGCCGCAAGCCGAAGATCGGGATGATCGCCGCGCACTATCAGATCGACTTCTCCGAGCACTACCTCGCCGATTACATGGCCACCCGGGGCGTCGGCTTCCTCGGGTGGAACACCCGCTTCCGCGGTAACGAGAGCAGCTTCCTGCTCGACCACGCGCTGGTCGACGTGGGGGCCGGAGTTCGATGGCTCCGCGAGGTACAGCACCTCGAAACCATCGTGCTGCTTGGCAATTCGGGTGGCGGGTCGTTGATGGCGGCATACCAGTCCCAGGCCGTCGACCCACACGTGACCCCTTCCGCGGGCATGCGGCCCGCGGCGGGCCTCGGCGAGCTTCTTCCGGCCGAGGGCTACGTCGCCAGCGCGGCACATCCCGGCCGGCCCGAGGTGCTGACGGCGTGGATGGACGCCTCCGTCGTCGACGAGAACGACCCCGTCGCGACCGATGCCGGCTTGGACCTGTTCCGGCAGGGCAACGGGCCGCCATTCTCGCCGGAGTTCGTCGTGCGCTACCGCGACGCCCAGACCGCCCGCAACCACGCCATCACCGACTGGGTGCTCGAGGAGATGAAACGCGTTCGTGCGGCGGGGTTTTCCGACCGCGCGTTCACGGTCCACCGCACCTGGGCCGACCCGCGGATGGTCGACCCCACACTCGAGCCGACCAAACGGCCGCCCAACACCTGTTACGCGGGCGTGCCGGCCACGGCCAACCGGTCGGCGCGCGGCATCGCCGCGGCGTGCACACTGCGCAACTGGCTGGGCATGTGGAGCCTGCGCACGGCCCAAACCAGCGCCGAGCCCCACCTGGCGCGCGTCGACTGCCCCGCCCTGATCATCAACGCAGACCAGGACACCGGCGTCTACCCGTCCGACGCACGGCGCATCCACGACGCGCTGGCCAGCGCCGACAAGACCCTCTGTTCGATGGACACCGATCACTACTTCACCACTCCCGGCGCGCGCAGCGAGCAGGCCGATACCATCACGAGGTGGATAGCCAAACGATGGCGTTGAGAGTGCTGGCCCACTTCACTCCCGGCGAAAAGGTACTCGAGTTCCTTGCGCCACAGTCGGATTGGCTCGACGTACGTTATTGCGACGCCGAGGACGACGAGACCTTCTACCGCGAACTGCCGGAGGCCGACGTCGTCTGGCACGTCCTGCGCCCGCTGTCGGCCGGCGATCTCGAACGGGCGACCCGGTGCCGCCTGGTACACAAACTCGGGGCCGGGGTGAACACCGTCGACGTGGACGCCGCGACGCGACTGGGCATCGGAGTGGCGAACATGCCGGGGGCCAACGCGCCGTCGGTGGCCGAGGGCACCGTGCTGCTGATGCTCGCCGCACTTCGCCGTCTGCCCACGCTGGACGCCGACACCCGGCAGGGGCGGGGCTGGCCGTCGGATCCCACCCTCGGCGAGACGGTGCGCGACGTCGGCAGTTGCACGGTGGGACTGGTGGGCTATGGCAACGTCGCCAAGCGGGTCGAGACGATCGTGACCGCGATGGGAGCCACCGTCGTGCACACCAGCACCCGCGACGACGGCACCCCGGGCTGGCGGCCGTTACCCGCCCTGCTCGCCGAGAGCGACGTCGTGTCGTTGCACCTGCCGCTCACCGAAAGGACCGAAGCCCTGCTGGATGCCGACGGGCTGGCCCTGATGAAACCCGGCGCCGTGCTCGTCAACACCTCGCGCGGTGCGATCGTCGACGAGGGCGCACTGGTCGCCGCGCTCCAGTCGGGCCGCCTTGCCGCAGCCGGCCTCGACGTGTTCGCGAAGGAACCCGTGCCCGTCGACGATCCCCTGCTGACGCTGGACAACGTCGTCGTCAGCCCGCACGTCACCTGGTACACCGCCGACACCATGCAGCGCTACCTGGCCGAGGGCGTCGAGGCGTGCCGACGCTTGCGTGACGGGGAGCACTTGATGAACCTGGTAAACGAGGTGACTATCGCGCGGGACTGACCCGCAGGTACCCTCGACCCCAACCCACCGGTTGATCTAGGAGCACCGCATGCCGATCGCGATCCTGTCCGAGCACAACGACCTCGCCGATTCAGTACGGGATTTGGTGAAGCGGGTGGCACCGTCGGACGTGCTGCACGAGGCGCTGGAGACTCCCATCGCCAACCCGCCGACCTACTGGAAGGCCGCCGCCGAACAGGGTCTACCGGGTCTGCACCTGTCCGAGGACGTCGGCGGGCAGGGCTTCGGCGTGCTCGAACTCGCCATCACACTGGCCGAGTTCGGCTACGGCGCCGTCCCCGGCCCGTTCGTGCCATCGGCGATCGCGAGCGCGCTGATCGCCGCCAACGACCCCGGCGACAAGTTGCTCGAGGCCCTCGCCTCCGGTGAAGTCATCGCCGCATACGCCATCGACTCCGGGCTGACGGCGACCCGTCAGGGCGGCGGCCTCGTCATCCGCGGTGAAGTGCGGGCCGTACCCGCCGCGGCCCAAGCCTCGCTGTTGGTGCTCCCGGTGTCCATCGACGGCGACGAACGGTGGATCGTCCTGGACGCCGACCAGGTCGAGATCGAGCCGGTCACCAGCGTCGACCCCCTGCGGCCCCTGGCCCACGTGCGCGCCAACGCCGTCGAAGTCGCCGACGATCGCGTGCTCGCCAACCTCGGCCGCACCCGCGCTCGCGCCCTGATCTCGACGCTGCTGGCCGCCGAGTGCATCGGCGTCGCGCGCTGGGCCACCGACACGGCGTCGGAGTACGCCAAGATCCGCGAGCAGTTCGGCCGCCCGATCGGCCAGTTCCAGGCCATCAAGCACAAGTGCGCCAACATGATCGCCGAGACCGAGCGCGCGACCGCGGCAGTCTGGGACGCCGCGCGTGCACTGGACGAAGACCCTCGGGACAGCAACTACGAGTTCGCCGCCGCGGTCGCAGGCACGCTGGCGCCCGTCGCCGCACAGCACACCACCCAGGACTGCATCCAGGTGCACGGCGGCATCGGCTTCACCTGGGAGCACGACACCAACGTCTACTACCGGCGGGCCATCGTGCTCGCCGCGTGCTTCGGACGGGCCGCGGACTACCCGCAGCAGGTCGTCGACGTCGCCACCGACAGCGGGATGCGCCCGATCGACATCGACCTGGACCCCGACACCGAGAAGCTCCGCGAAGAGATTCGTGCGGAAGTCGCTGCGCTGAAGGCACTTCCGAGCGAGGAGCGCGTCACCGCCATCGCCGAGGGCGGCTGGGTGTCCCCGCACCTGCCCACGCCGTGGGGCCGAGCGGCCAAGCCGATCGAGCAGATCATCATCGCCCAGGAGTTCTCCACCGGACGCGTGAAGCGGCCGCAGATGGGCATCGCCGCCTGGATCATCCCGTCTATCGTCGCCTACGGCACCGAGACCCAGCAGCAGCGCTTCCTGCCGCCGACGTTCCGCGGCGAGATGATCTGGTGCCAGCTGTTCTCCGAGCCCGGCGCGGGCTCCGACCTGGCCAGCTTGACCACCAAGGCCACCAAGGTCGACGGCGGCTGGCGCATCACCGGCCAGAAGATCTGGACCACCGGCGCCCAGTACTCCCAGTGGGGTGCGTTGCTCGCGCGGACCAACCCGTCGGCGCCGAAACATCAAGGGATCACCTACTTCCTGCTCGACATGAAGGCCGAGGGAGTCGAGGTCAAGCCGCTCCGCGAGCTCACCGGCAACGCGATGTTCAACACGGTGTTCATCGACGACGTCTTCGTGCCCGACGAGATGGTGCTCGGCGAGGTCGACCGCGGCTGGGAGGTCAGCCGCAACACGCTGACCAACGAGCGCGTGTCGATCGGCAGCAGCGAACCGCCGTTCCTCGCCAGCCTCGAACAGTTCGTCGAGTTCGTCCGCAACGGTCAGTTCGACCAGATCGAACAGACCGAGGCAGGCAAGCTCATCGCCGAGGGGCACGCGGCCAAGCTGCTCAACATGCGCTCCACACTGCTGACGCTGGCCGGTGGCGATCCGATGCCCGCCGCGGCCATCTCGAAGCTCCTGTCGATGAAGACCGGCCAGGGGTACGCCGAATTCGGGGTGTCGTCATTCGGCACCGACGCCGCGATCGGCGACCAGGACGAGGCCTCCGGCAAGTGGGCGGAGTACCTGCTCGCAGGGCGCGCCACCACGATCTACGGCGGCACCTCGGAGGTGCAGCTCAACATCATCGCCGAGCGCCTGCTCGGCCTGCCGCGTGATCCGTAACCCCCAGAGGCCGTAGTTTCGGCGCATGAGCGCCGACATCACGCTGCGTCAGCTGCGGTACTTCGCCGTTCTCGGCGAGGAACTCAACTACCGGCGCGCGGCTGGGCGGCTGTTCATCACCCAGCCCGCGCTGTCCACGGCGATCAAGCAGATCGAGCAGCACTTCGGCGTCGTGCTGTTCACCCGCAACACCCGCGAGGTCGCGCTGACCGATCTCGGGGCGGCGTGGTTGCCGCAGGTGCAGCAGGCGCTCAGTGGCGTCGACGCGGTCGTCGACAACCTCGTCACCCTCTCGGGGACGCGAAAGGGCGTGCTGCGCCTCGGGTATCTGATCGGCACCGGGGCCGACCTCCTGTTCCGGGTGGTGCGCCACTTCGAGGCCGCCTACCCGGAGGTCACGGTGGAACCCATCGAGTACGACTTCGCCGATCCGACCGCCGGGCTCGGCGACGGCAGCACCGAGGTCGCGATCATCCGGCCTCCGGTCGACCTGCCCGAGCACCGCATGCTGATGCTCGACTCCGAGGCGTGGGTGGTCTGCATGCCGCGCGACCACCGCCTCGCCGACCGCGCCGAGGTGTCGATCACCGAGCTGCTCGACGACCCGATCGTGTGTGCGCCGCTAACTGCCGGCACGTGGCGCGACTACTGGTTGGCGATGGACGTGCGGGGCAACCGGCCGCCGACCATCGCCGCGGTCGCCGCGACCTATGAGGCGGAGACGACGTCGATCGCCCGCGGCCTCGGCATCAGCTTCACGTCGTCGTCGGTGTCGCGGTTCTACGATCGGCCCGGGATCGTCTACGTGCCGATCACCGACCGGCCGCCGAGTTACACGGCGCTGGCGTGGCAGCCGGGAGTGCTGTCGCCGCAGGCAGACGCGCTGGTCAGGCACGTCCGGGCACATTGGAACCTCGGCGAGGCGCCGGTCGACGAGATCATTGATAACGACAATTTATGAGCAGATCAAAACACGGAACTTCCGCCGGCCCGGCCGGACCGCTTTCCTGTCTCTAGGCGCAATTCGACAGACCTGACCTGGAGCGATCATGACCGATGCCCTGGCTTCACCCACTCATTCAGAACCACCCCTCCGCGACGAGGACGCCAAGCTCGCCGACTTCGGCTACACCCAAAAGCTCGACCGCTCGGTCGGAAGGCTGGCGTCCTTCGCGATCGGCTTCGCCACCATCAGCGCGACGACCGCGGTGTTCACCGGCTTCGGCGCGGGCTACTTCACCGCGGGCGGACCCTTCGTCTGGACGCTACTGCTGGCCGCCGCGGTGTTCATCATCTGGACGCTGATCGCCGCCGACCTGACGGCCAAGATCCCGCTGGCCGGCTACTCCTACCAGTGGACCAGCCGGCTCGTCGGCTCCACCATGGCGCTGTTCACCGGCGTGCTGGCGCTCGCCGGCTGGATCTGCGGCATGACGGGCGTCGGCTTCATCCTCTCCGGCTACCTCGGCAGCCTGTTCGGCTGGAACATGAGCCAGACCTCGCAGATCCTCGTCGCGATCGGCGTGATGGCCGTGTGCATGCTCATCAACCTCTACGGCGTTCGCTTCGCGACGATGGTCAACAACATCGGGGTCAGCCTCGAATTCATCATCACCGTCGGCGCCACCATCGTCGTCGCGGTCATCGCGTTCTCGTCCCCCGACAACCACCAGTCGGTGTCGGTGCTCTTCACCGGCGGCGCGTCCGACGACAGCACCCCGTACGTGCTGGCCTGGTTGGCCGCCTCGCTCGGACCGTTCTTCGGGCTCATCGGAGTCGAGGCCAGCGCCGACATCGCCGAGGAAACGGTGAACGCCCGCAAGGTGATTCCCCGCACCATGTTCTACGCCCTGACCGCGTCGATCATCATCGAGTTCGGCATGTACGTCGTGTACGTGCTCGCCATCAAGGACGCCGCCGCCGTCGAGGCCGCCTCGGCCGCACCCATCGAGGAGATCATCACCCAGCAGGCGGGCCCGGTCATCAGCCGCATCGTGGTCGCCGTCGCGCTGACCAACGTGCTGGCGTGCATCCTGGCCAACATCCTGGTCGCCACCCGGTTGACGTACTCCATGGCCAGGGACAACATGCTGCCGTTCTCCCACGTCTGGCGGCACGTGTCGCCGTCGAACCGCACGCCCACCTACGCGGTGCTCGGCATCTTCGGACTGTCGACCATCCTGCTGCTCTCGGCACTCGTCAGCGAGAAGGCCTTCTTCCTGATCCTCGGGCTCTCCTCGCTGGCCGTCTGCGCGATGTACCTGTTGCAGACCGTCGCCGTCATGATCGCCACTCGCCGCCGCACCATCCCTGCTCCCGAGCCGGGAACGTTCGACCTCGGCAAGGCCCGCGTGCCGGTGGCCGTGGTGGCCGCGATCGCCTTCACGCTGGTGTGCGCCGCGCTGATCTTCCTGCCCCAATTCGCCGGCAACGGTTACGTGTTCGCCGGCCTGCTCGCGCTGACCGCGCTCTGGGCCGTCACCGGACTGCGCAAGCGGCTGGCGACCGGCGAGGCCGGACCCGATTACGCCAAGACCCACACGTCCTGAAAACCACTAAGCAGCAAGGATATTCACCATGAGCCTCACCACTGACATCGGCACCAGCAACCTCGTCGCCGTCGAACCCGGCGCCGCCATCCGCGAGGACACCCCCGCCGGCTCGGCCATCCAGTACAGCGACTACGAACTCGACACCTCCAGCCCGTTCGCGGGCGGGGTGGCCTGGATCGAAGGCGAGTTCATCCCCGCCGAGGAAGCCAGGATCTCGATCTTCGACACCGGTTTCGGCCACTCGGACGTGACCTACACCGTCGCACACGTATGGCACGGCAACATCTTTCGGCTCGACGACCACGTCGACCGGTTGTACGACGGCGCCAGCAAGCTGCGGTTGGACGCCGGGATGAGCAAGGATGAAATCTCCGAGATCACCAAGAAGTGCGTCTCGCTGTCGCAGCTTCGCGAGTCCTTCGTCAACCTGACGATCACCCGTGGCTACGGCAAGAAGAAGGGTGAGAAGGACCTCTCGAAGCTCACCCACCAGGTCTACATCTACGCCATTCCCTACCTGTGGGCGTTCCCGCCCGCCGAGCAGATCTTCGGCACCACCGCGATCGTGCCGCGCCACGTGCGGCGGGCCGGGCGCAACACCGTCGACCCCACCATCAAGAACTACCAGTGGGGTGACCTGACCGCCGCCAGCTTCGAGGCGAAGGACCGCGGCGCCCGCACCGCCATCCTGCTGGACTCCGACAACTGCGTCGCCGAGGGCCCCGGCTTCAACGTCGTCATCGTCAAGGACGGCGCCCTGGCGTCGCCGTCGCGAAATGCGTTGCCGGGCATCACCCGCAAGACGGTCTACGAGCTTGCCGACCAGATGGGCATCGAGGCCACGCTGCGCGACGTGACGAGCCGCGAACTCTACGACGCCGACGAAATCATGGCCGTGACCACGGCCGGTGGCGTCACGCCGATCAACACCCTCGACGGCGAGAAGATCGGCGACGGCACACCCGGCCCCGTCACCACCGCCATCCGGGATCGCTTCTGGGCGCTGATGGACGAGCCCGGACCGCTGATCGAGGCCATCGAGTACTGAGCACTCGCGCCGACTGCCCGCTTCCTTGACGCAACGAGACGGCGTCGAGAAGCGGGCAGTCGGCGTGGGGCTAGCCCAGCGAGACGAGTTCCTCGACCGAGTCCAGCGGCAACATGCCCTCGACCCAGGCGTTGACGTTCATGCTGGTGAGGTTGATGCCCCCACCGTGGTTGTCCAAGAATGCGGTGTCGGCGGCGTCACGGCCCGTGGCGATGCGCACCATGGTCTGCCGTGGCGCCAGGCACGTGGCGTCCACCACCCGCCACATCCCGTCGACGTAGGCCTCGGCGACGGCGTGGAAGTCCATCGGATAGCAGCCCGGCGCGTACACCGCGACCAAGCGGGCCGGAACGTTGACCGCCCGCAGCAGGGCGATCACCAGGTGCGCGTAATCGCGGCAGACGCCGGTGCCCGCCAGCACGGTGTCGGCGGCCCCGTCGATGGGATCACTGGAGCCCGGCACGTATTGCAAGCGGGTGCCGACCCATGACGACACCTTCTCCAGCAGCGCCGACGACTTCGCGTCATTGCCGAATTCCGTGGCGGCGAAGCCGTAGAACTTGTCGGCCTCGGCGTAGCGGCTGGGTCGCAGATACGTCGACAGGTCGATCTCGGTGACCGGGGCCGGCTCGGCCTGGCCGATGACGGTGGCCGAGTAGTTCGCCAGCACCGTGCCCTTGCCCGCCTCGAACTTGTGGATTCGGGTGCCGTGCGGACCGATCAGCTCGATCGGCTCGATGGCGTTGCCGTTCAGGGTGAACGACAACTCCTCGGTCACCTCGGCACCCGGCTGGGGTGCGACGGCGATCTGAAATTCCAGCGTCGTGGTGTCGAACACCTCGACCTGCAACTGGGCGCCAACTTCTCGTCTCATGGGCTCACCACGGCTTTCGATCAGGGGGTGGGGGGTAACGCGGCAAGCGCATCGTCTCGGCCCATCCGTACCCGAATGAGCTGCCGCCGAAACCGTTCACCTGCTCCGATCACGTCGACGTGATGGACAAGAGTCTAGGGGACGATCGAGTCCACGTATCCCCCGTCGACGCGGACGGCCGCGCCGGTGGTCGCCGACGCCAACGGCGAGCTCAGGTAGGTGACCATGTTCGCGATCTCCTCGGGCTCGATCAGGCGCTGCAGCAGAGACTGCGGGCGGTGCTGTCGCATGAACTCCCGCTGGGCCTCCTCCCACGGCAGGTTCTCGTCGACCAATTGGTAGACGAAGTCCTCCACGCCCGCGGTGTGGGTGGGCCCGGCGATGACCTAGTTGACCGTGACCCCGGTGCCCGCCGCGTCCTTGGCGAACCCCCGAGAGACCGCCAGCAGAGCGGTCTTGGAGGTGCCGTAGTGGATCATCTCCTCCGGGATGACGATCGCGGAGTCGCTGGCGATCTGTAGCACCCGGCCCCAGCCACGTTCGGTCATCCCCGGCAGGTAGGTGCGGATCAGCCGGATCGCGGAGAGCACGTTGACGTCGAAGTAACGGCGCCACTCGTCGTCGGAGATTTCGCGGGCCGGTGCCGCGCCGAAGATGCCCAGATTGTTGACGAGCACGTCCACTGCGGGCACCTGCTCGACCAGACCTGCGACGCCTTCAGCGGTGGTCACGTCGGCCGCCACGCCGACCACGTCACCACTCAGCCCGGCCACCGCCTCGTCCACGCGCTCGGCGGTACGCCCGTTGACCACCACGCGGGCTCCGGCCGAGGCCAGCCCCTTCGCGATCGCCAGTCCGATGCCTTGGGTGGAGCCGGTGACGAGCGCAGTCTTTCCTGTCAGGTCGATGTTCACTCCGGTGTAGTACCACCGGGATGCCGGAGCTATTCCCTCCATCGAAGCCACGAGATGTTGACAGGAGCGCGTGCGACCGTTGACGTCACGACGTTCGACACCAGAGGAGATCATTGTGCGCCGGTTCGTCATCACGGCCGTCATGGCGGTTCTGTTACCCGTGTTCGTCGGCATCGCCGGCGGCGCCGCCACGGCGAACGCCTTCTCCAGGCCCGGCCTGCCCGTCGAGTACCTCATGGTGCCGTCGGCGGGCATGGGGCGCGACATCAAGGTCGAATTCCAGAGCGGCGGCCCCAACTCCCCGGCGGTGTACCTCCTCGACGGTCTGCGCGCCCAGGACGACTTCAACGGCTGGGACATCAACACCCAGGCCTTCGAGTGGTACCTCAACTCGGGCTTGTCGGTCGTCATGCCCGTCGGCGGCCAATCCAGCTTCTACAGCGACTGGTACAAGCCCGCGTGCGGCAAGAGCGGCTGCCAGACCTACAAGTGGGAGACGTTCCTGACTCAAGAGCTGCCCGCCTACCTCGCCGACCAGCGCCAGGTGAAGTCCACCGGCGACGCCGCAGTCGGGTTGTCGATGGCCGGTTCGGCGGCGCTGACGTTGGCGATCTACCACCCCGAGCAGTTCATCTACGCGGGCTCGCTGTCGGGCTTCCTGAACCCCTCGGAGGGGTCGTGGCCGTTCCTGATCAACGTCTCGATGGGTGACGCCGGCGGCTACAAGGCCAACGACATGTGGGGCGCCACGGAGGACCCCAACAGCGCCTGGAAGCGCAACGACCCGATGGTCAACATCCAGCAGTTGGTCAACAACGGCACCCGCATCTGGATCTACTGCGGCAACGGCACCCCGAGTGAACTGGGCGGGGACAACCTGCCCGCCAAGTTCCTCGAGGGCCTGACGATTCGCACCAACCGCACGTTCCAGGACGAGTACATCGCTGCGGGCGGCAAGAACGGCGTGTTCAACTTCCCCGACGACGGCACGCACGACTGGCCATACTGGGGCCAGCAGCTGCAGGCGATGAAGCCCGACCTGCAACGGGTGCTGGGCGCCACGCCCACCACCTAGCCGGAGAGGACCGCACATGGGAGTCACGGAGGCGAGGCGCCCATGTGCGGTCAGCGTGCTCGGCGGCCCGACGATCGTGCTCGACCTCGGCGGGCAGCGAATCGTCGTCGACCCCACGTTCGACCCGCCCGGCCCGCACGCCTACCTGACCAAGACGGCCGCGCCCGCGGTCGACGCCGCGGCGCTCGGTCGGGTGGACGTGGTGCTCGTCAGCCACGATCAGCACCTCGACAACTTCGACGACGCCGGCCGCGCGATGGCCCTGGCGGCGCCGCTGGTGCTCACCAATCCTGGTGCGGCCCAACGGCTTGGGTCACCCGCGCGGGGGTTGGCCCCCTGGGAGACCGCAGAGCTGGACGGGCTACGAATTCAGGCGGTGCCCGCGGTGCACGGCCCGGCCGACGGCGAGAGGGACGACTCCGGTCACGTCAACTGCGAGGTGACCGGTTTCGTGCTGTCCGGCGAGGCGGTGCCGACCGTCTACGTCAGCGGTGACAACGCCTCGCTGGCCGCGGTGGCGGAGATCGCGAACGGCGTCGGCGCGATCGACGTCGCGGTGCTCTTCGTCGGCGCTGCGCGCGTGCCCCCCAAACAGGGCGGCCGCCCGCTGACCCTCACCAGCGCCAGGGCTGCGGCGGCCGCCGAGGTGCTGGCACCACGGGTGGTGGTCGCCGCACACCTCGACTCCTGGGCCCACTTCACCGAGGGCGTCGACGACGTCGCGGCGGCGTTTCACGACGCCGGCATCGGCGACCTGCTGGACCGGACCCCGCATGGCAGCTGGCTCGACCTGGAGCCCTTCGTCGCGACCTAATCGGCCTTCTGGTCGACCTTCTCGTCGGGCGCATCGTCGGATTCCGGCTCGGGGTCCTTCTCGTCGGCCTTCGGCTCGATGTCCTTCAGCTCGCGCTTGAGGATCTTGCCCGTCGGGTTGCGCGGCAGTTCGTCGAGGAAGATCACCTCGCGCGGCACCTTGTAGCGAGCCAGGTTGTCCTTTACGTAGGCCTTGATGGCGTCCTCGTCGACCGACGCGCCCTCGGTCTTGACGACGAAGGCGCGCAGCCGGTGGCCCCACTCGGAGTCCTCGACCCCGATGGCGGTGGCCTCCACGACCTCCGGGTGACCGCTGATGAGGTCCTCCACCTCGGCGGGGAAGACGTTCTCGCCGCCACAGACGATCATCTCGTCGTCGCGGCCGCTGACGTAGAGCAGCCCGTGTTCGTCGAAGTAGCCGACGTCGCCGGACGACATCAGGCCGTCGATGATCGCCTTGTGGCCGCCGCCGGTGTAGCCCTCGAAGGGGAAGGTGTTGCCGACGAAGATGCGGCCGACCTCACCCGGGGCCACTTCCTTGCCGTTGTCGTCGAAGAGCTTGACCTTCACACCCTTGACGACCGGTCCCACCGTCGACGGGTTGACGGACAGATCCTTGGGCCGGGCGATCGTCGCGAACGCGATCTCCGTCGACCCGTAGAGGTTGTAGACGACCGGACCCAGATCCTTCAGCGCGCGGGTCGCCAGCTCGCCGCCAAGCTGCGACCCGGAGACGAAGACGATCCGCAGGCTCGACAGGTTCGGCTTGGGGCTGGTCTTCTCCAACTCGTCGAGGATGCGCGACAACATCACCGGAACGACCACCACGGCCGTCACCCCGTGCTTCTCGATGTCGGCGAGCACGGTGTCGGGCTTGAACCTGCGCCGCAACACCAGCGTGCTGCCCAGCATCATCGCGATGGTCGCGTGCAGGAATCCCAGGGCGTGGAACATCGGTGCGGGCAGCGAGGTCACCTCACCCGACCGGAACGGCACGTGCGACAGGACGCCGCCGATCGGGGCCAGCGACGGCGGGCTGCTTCGGTTGGCGCCCTTGGGAGTTCCCGTCGTGCCACTGGTCAAGATGATGATCTTGGAGTGCGCCGCGGCCTTCGGCGGCGGGCCGGACTTGCTGCGCTCGATCAGGTCGGCCAGGGTCTCGTCGTTGCTCTCCGACGGCTCGTCGGGCTTGTCCGGATTGGTCGGCAGCGCCCGGAGCTTGCCCAGCTCCGGCTCTGCTGACGCACACGCCGACGTGTACTCGTCGTCGTGGATGATCAGCTTGGCGCCCTCGCGCTCGGAGACCTCCTTGATCTGCGGACCCGAGAACTCGCTGTTGAGCATGATCAACCGCACGCCGACCTTGGCGGCCCCGTAGAGCGCGATGAGGAACCAGCGGTGGTTGCGGATCAGCAGCGCCACCCCGTCGCCGCCCCGCACGCCCATGCCGATCAAGCCCTGAGCCACGGCGTTGGCCGCCTCGTCCAGTTCGGCGAACGTCACCTCGCCGTCGTCGTCGACGATTGCCGTGCCCCGAGGATTGCGCCGCGCGTTGAGCGCCGGGATCATTCCGATCTCGCCCCACCGCCGGATGTCGGCGAGCATGGCGGCCACGTTCTGCGGCGGCTCGACCTTCAGGGCGCCCGCCTCGAACATCTTCCTGGCGTAGTGCAACTCGGCCGAGCCGCGTTCGAGGTACTGCT
Source organism: Mycobacterium yunnanensis (assembly GCF_025823185.1). Taxonomy (GTDB): domain Bacteria; phylum Actinomycetota; class Actinomycetes; order Mycobacteriales; family Mycobacteriaceae; genus Mycobacterium; species Mycobacterium yunnanensis. The sequence goes on along the minus strand of NZ_JACKVK010000008.1, from coordinate 35,569 downwards.
GAACCTTGGCCGCTGCCTGCAGCGGAAGCTCTGTGAGGTTGGGCATGGGCACACAATATGTGACCGCCGTCGCATGCGGGCGCGCCTGACTACCATCGTCATCATGGCCTCCGCGCTGTCGATGGACATCGGCGGCCGAATCCTGCGCGTCACCAACCCGGACAAGGTCGTGTTCCCCGGCGTCGACGGCCACGCGGAGGTCACCAAGCGCGACCTCATCGAGTACTACCTGTCGGTGGCCGACGGTGCCCTGCGCGGAGTGGCCGGACGCCCCATGATCCTCAAACGGTTCGTCAAGGGCATCGGCGAGGAGGCCGTCTTCCAGAAGCGTGCGCCCGAGAAGCGGCCCGAGTGGATCGACGTCGCCGAGCTGAAGTACGCCTCGGGTACGTCGGCCAAGGAGGCCGTGTTGACCGACGCCGCCGGCCTGGCATGGGCGGTCAACCTCGGCTGCGTCGACCTCAACCCGCACCCCGTGCGCGCCCACGACCTCGAGCACCCCGACGAATTGCGCGTCGACCTCGACCCCATGCCCGGGGTGGAGTGGGCCCAAATCGTCGAGGTCGCGCTGGTGGCCCGCGACGTGCTGACCGACTACGGCCTCGTGGCGTGGCCCAAGACGTCGGGTTCGAAGGGATTCCACGTCTACGCCCGCATCGAGCCCAACTGGCCGTATCGGCAGGTTCGACTGGCCGCCGAGACGATCGCACGCGAAGTCGAAAGGCGGGCACCAGATTTGGCCACCAGTCGGTGGTGGAAGGAAGAGCGCGAGGGCGTCTTCGTCGACTTCAACCAGAACGCCAAGGACCGCACCGTCGCGTCGGCCTATTCGGTGCGGTCACGGCCGGACGCGCGGGTGTCGACGCCGTTGAGGTGGGACGAAGTCCCCGGCTGCCGCCCCGAGGCGTTCACCGTCAGGACCGTGCCGCAGCGCGTCGCCGACATGGGCGACCCGTGGGAGGGGATGGACACCGCCGCCGGCGGCCTAGAGGGCTTGCTCGCCCTGGCCAAAGAACTGGGCCCGGCGGAGAAGGCACCCAGCGGGGCACGGCGCGACGCTGGTGGAGCGGGCCACCCGCCCGGTCAGCGGGTGTCGACCAAGCCCCTCATCGAGATCGCGAGGACCAAGACGAAGGACGAGGCGATGGCCGCCCTCGAGTCCTGGAAGGCGAAGTACGCCGCCGCCGCCGACCGGCTGACCCCGGTCGACGTGCTCGTCGACGGCATGCGCGGCCCCAGTTCGATCTGGTACCGGGTGCGAATCAACCTGCAGCACGTGCCCGAAGATCAACGGCCACCGCAAGAATCGCTCATCGCCGACTACTCCCCGTGGGAGGGTTACACCGGGGGTCAGGGTCGCCGGACCTGACCGCTTCCCGGAACGGTTTGCCGTCTGCGGCCGCGGAAGTCTTAGCGATGATTTAGGAACTACTCCCCGGTACCTTATTTTGGGCCCTTACCTTGGGTTTCAGGTCGAAGTGACGGCGACGCCGCCAACTCATTCGGCAACTACCGAAGGGAGGCAGTGCCATGATCGCAACGAGCACCAGCTCAGCTACGAATTCCCGCTTCCGCTATGGAAATCCGTCGGTCGAATGCAACGGCGCCGAGCTCCACAAGCAGTGCCGCCAGCTTGCCACCGTGCTGACCATCACCGGATCCATTGACGAGGTGAACGTCGGGCAGGTCGTCGCCCACGCCAAGGGCTGCATCATCGCCGAGAAGCCCTTCGTCCTGGATCTCAGCGGCGTCACCTCCTTCGCTGCGCCGGGCATCGAACTGCTCGACGCCATCGACGAGGCCTGCTTCGCCGCCGGCGACGAATGGTCGCTGGTGATCAGCCAGGCGGTGTCGCGCACGCTTCGCCTCTGTGGCGTCGACGACGTCTTCCCGGCCACCCCGTCGGTTCCCGATGCGCTGCACCACTTCTCGGACGTCGCGGGCGAACGCCGGCGCATCCTCCCCATCCTCACCAAGTCCGCCTAAGCGAAGGAAACACTCGTGATCATCGACGTCCGCTGGATCCGCTTCCTCCTGCAGCGCCACAACAAGAGCGACCTGGCTCAGCCCGCGCGCTGACCCTCGGGGTCGCCCACGCGAATCGACGACGCCCACCTCAGAGCACCGCTCCGAGGTGGGCGTCGTCGTCGGCGCGGAGTTTAGCTTTCGACGAAAGGGTGAAACCGCTTCAGCCAGATCAAGACAGTGACGTCACGGCGGCTGGAGGATCACGCATGGGTTCGACCGACGAAGCACCTACCGGCTCGGCGGAGGCCAGAGAGAAGGCACCAGGACAGCTGACCGGCGCGGTAGTCGTCGTCGCGCTGGTCTCGGCGGTGTCCGGCATGCTCTACGGCTACGACACCGGCATCATCTCCGGCGCCCTGCTCCAGATCACCAAGGACTTCGGCATCGAGGAGGCCTGGAAGCAGGTCATCGCCGCCAGCATCTTGCTCGGCGCCGTCGTCGGGGCGCTGACGTGCAGCCACCTGTCCGAGAGACGCGGCCGCAGAGGCACTTTGGTGATGCTCGCGGTCGTCTTCGCCGTCGGGTCGCTGTGGTGCGCCCTCGCCCCTAATCCCGTACTGCTGTCGATCGGGCGGTTGGTGCTCGGATTCGCCGTCGGCGGCGCCACCCAGACCGCCCCGATGTACGTCGCCGAACTCGCGCCACCGAAGTATCGGGGACGTCTGGTGCTCTGCTTCCAGATCGCAATCGGCGTCGGCATCGTGATCGCGACGATCGTCGGTGCCTCGGAGTCGATACCGTGGCGGTGGTCGATCGGAGCGGCCGCGGTGCCGGCGGCGCTGATGTTGGTGCTGCTGCTGCGCCTGCCCGAGAGCCCGCGGTGGCTGGTCAAGCAGGACCGGCGAGACGACGCACACGAGGTGCTCGACCGGGTGCGGCCCTCGGAGTACGACGTGGAGGGCGAACTCGACGAGATGGCCGAGTTGGCGCACGAGGAGAAGACAGCCGAGACGCGCGGCTGGTCGGGGCTGCGGGCGGCGTGGGTGCGACCGGCCCTGATCCTGGGCTGCGGCATCGCCATCTTCACCCAGCTCAGCGGTATCGAGATGATCATCTACTACTCCCCGACCATCCTCACCGACAACGGGTTCTCGGAATCGGTGGCGCTGGAGGTGTCGGTCGCCCTCGGGGTGAGCTACCTGGTGGCCCAACTGGTCGGACTGAGCATCATCGACCGGGTGGGCCGTCGGCGCCTCACCCTGATCATGATCCCCGGCGCGGCGCTGAGCCTGTTCGTCCTGGGGTGGCTCTTCGTCTCCGGCAACAGCGGACGAGAGTCGACGCCGTTCATCATTGCCTGCTTGGTGGTCTTCATGCTGTTCAACGCCGGTGGGCTGCAGCTGATGGGCTGGCTGACCGGGTCGGAGACCTATCCTCTGGCGGTGCGGCCGGCAGGCACGGCGGCTCAATCCGCGGCGCTGTGGGGCACCAACCTGCTCATCACCCTGACCCTCTTGACGTTGATCAGCGGCATCGGAGTCGGCCCGGCCATGTGGCTCTACGGGGGGTTCAACGTCGCGGCGTGGTTGTTCGTGTACTTCCGGATGCCGGACCTGACCGGTCGAAGCTTGGAGGACATCGAATCGAAACTCAGTGCCGGTGACTTCACGCCGTCGGACTTCGCCTCACGACACTGACCGAAATGTTTGGCAACGCCTGACGTCGGGGTAAATACGCGCCGTGATGGAACGCGACGACCTCGTGACTGCCGAGCGCGGGGGGACACAAGGGTTGGTACCGCAGGTCGTGGATCCCTGCCTGGAACTGTTTGGTTTCGGCTGGTCACCGACCCAGGGCTCCGTCGGCGATGGCTACCGTGGCAGGCACCGCGCCGAGGGCTGACTAGCGCAGTCGCGCCGCCAGATAGGGCGCCGTCCGGCTCCGTTTCGCTCGCGCAACGTGCTCCGGTGTCCCGGCGGCAACGACGCGGCCCCCGTCGTCACCGGCCCCGGGGCCGAGGTCGACCACCCAGTCCGCACCCGCCACCACTCTCATGTCGTGCTCGGCGACGACCACGGTGTTGCCCGCGTCGACCAGCAGGTGGAGCTGGCGCTCCAGCAGGTCCACGTCGGCAGGATGCAGACCCGTCGTCGGCTCGTCGAGAACGTAGAACGTATGACCCCGGCGGGCGCGCTGCAGCTCGGTGGCCAGCTTGATGCGTTGCGCCTCTCCGCCGGAGAGTTCTGTGGCGGGTTGCCCCAGCCGGAGGTAGCCCAGCCCAACGTCGACCAGCGTGGTCAGGCTGCGCACCGCCCCCGGAACGTCGGCCAGGAACTCCGCGGCCTCCTCGACCGTCATGGCGAGCACGTCGGAAATGGTGCGGTCGCGGTAACGCACCTCGAGGGTCTCCGCGGAGTAGCGGGCCCCATGACACGTCGGGCACGGTGCGTAAGTGCCTGGCAGGAACAGCAATTCGACCGCGACGAAACCCTCGCCCTGACACGTCGGGCAGCGTCCCTCGGCCACGTTGAAGGAGAAGCGGCCCGCGCTCCAGCCCCGCCGTCGCGCCTCGTCGGTGCCGGCGAACACCTTGCGGACCGCGTCGAACATGCCGGTGTAGGTCGCGAGGTTGGACCGCGGCGTTCGACCAATGGGCTTTTGGTCCACGGTGACGAGTCGGTCGACGAACTCGACCCCCTCGACCGTCACCCCGATGCTGGCGTCGGCGTCGACGTCGGCCACGCCCCCGTCGGCGTCGGCGGGATCGGCGCCCTCGGCGTCGATGACGGTGTTGACCGCGCCCAGATGTCCGGCGACGACGTCACCGACGACCTTGCAGACCAGGGTCGACTTGCCCGATCCGGACACCCCGGTGACGGCGGTGAACACCCCGAGCGGAATGCGCACCTCCAGGTCGCGCAGGTTGTGGAAGTTCACGCCGCGCAGGTGCAGGTGGCGTGACGCCACGCGGGCGGCGCGCGGCTCGGTTTCGGTGTCGCCGAAGAGGTAGCGGCGGGTCACCGAGGTCGTCACGTCGGCCAGGCCGGGCACGGGGCCGCTGTAGAGCACCTCGCCGCCGAGTTCGCCCGCGCCGGGCCCGACGTCGACGATCCAGTCGGCGCGCCGGACCACGTCCATGTCGTGTTCGACGACGAACAGCGAATTGCCCGCGCGCCGAAGCCGATCCAAGACGTCGAGCAACGGTTCTGCATCGGCGGGGTGGAGTCCGGCCGACGGCTCGTCGAGCACGTACAGGACGCCGAACAACCCGGCTCGAAGTTGTGTCGCCAACCGCAGGCGTTGCAGCTCGCCGGGTGAGACCGTCGGCGTCCGGCGGTTGAGGCTCAGATATCCCAGTCCGAGGTCGAGCAGAACCCGGATGCGCGCGACCAGATCCGCCGCGATCATCGTGGCGACCTCGGTGAACTCGCCGGATTCGATGGACTCGTACGCCGCGTCGAAGTCGACGCGGTTGGCCGCCGGCTCCAGCGCGGCGGCCAGCTCCGTCAGCGGAAGGGCCACCATCTCGGCGATGTTGCGTCCGGCGAAGGTGACGGCAAGTGCCTCCGGCCGCAACCCGGAGCCGCCGCACACCGGGCAGTCGACCGCGTCGACGAACTGCAGCACGCGGCGGCGCATCATCGCGCTTTGTGAGTTGGCCAGCGTGTGGCGCACGTGGCGTTCGGCACTGGAGAACGTGCCGTTGTAGTAGTAGTCCGCGGTGACCGGATGTTGGCTCGGGTCGATCTCGACCGTCGGCTGGTCGTCGGTGAACAGGATCCAGTTGCGGGTGCGCTTGGGCAGCTTTCGCCACGGCACGTCGACGTCGTGGCCGAGTGTGATGAGGATGTCGCGAAGGTTCTGCCCCTGCCAGGCCCCCGGCCACGCGGCGACGGCGCCCTCGCGGATCGTCAGCGACGGGTCGGGTATGAGCGTCTCTTCGGTGACGCGATGAATTCGGCCGAGGCCGTGGCACTCTGGGCACGCACCGATGGCGGTGTTCGGCGAGAACGAGTCGGAGTCGAGCCGGACGGTCGCACCGGGTGGATAGGTGCCCGCACGGGAGTACAGCATTCGCAACAGATTCGACAGCGTCGTCACCGTGCCCACCGTCGACCGGGAGGTCCCCGCGCCGCGGCGTTGCTGCAGGGCGACCGCCGGCGGCAGACCGGTGATGTCGTCGACCTTGGGGGCGCCGGCTGGCAGCAGCAGGCGCCGGGCATAGGGCGCGACGGATTCGAAGTACCGGCGCTGCGCCTCCGCGTAGACGGTGCCGAACGCCAACGACGACTTGCCGGACCCGGACACCCCGGTGAACGCCACGAACGCGTCGCGGGGCGCCGCCACGTCGACGGTCCTCAGATTGTGGACCTGTGATCCGATCACGCGGACGAACGGATCGACGTCTTCGGACGGGGTGGACACCATCTCAGTGTGGTAGCCGAGTCGGCACGGATCAAACGGCGACGAAAAGGCCAGTGGCACATGGCGATGAATGATCTTGATCAATTTCGCGGGGTCACCACGAAGCCGCCGCCGCGGTGGCAGGCTCTGGCCATGGCATTCACACTGACCTATTCCGACGGGCAAGAGACCGACTACGACGACGACACGGCGTGGGAAGTCGACGACGGTGTGTTGAAGATGGGGCGGCGTGACGGCGAGTGGTCCGTCTACGTCTCTCCAAGTCACTGGGCCGTTCTCGAGGTCGGCGGCCGACGCAGCGACGACGAGAAGGAGTCCAAGGGCAAGTCCGACGACTCCGACGAGGACTCCGACGACTCTGACGAGTCCGACGACACCGACGTCAAGGCCGAGAAGCCCGATCAGAAGGCCGACGACGAGGACTGACCGTCCCGGGGGTTGACTCGACCGCCGCTGGGTACAGCCGGGGGTGAGGTACGTACGCCGGATCGTCGTCGCACTGGTGGTCGCGGCCTGCCTGGGGCTGCTGCTCCGTGCGTGTCCCTCGGTCCGCGACGGCGTACCCGGTCAGCTCGTTCAAGCCCACCGCGAAGGCGAGTCCGCCGCGCGCACCGGCGTTCTCGTCCTCGAGCTGTGGCGTGATCACCGCGCCAGCGGTGCCCTTGTCGCCGTGCAGCTCGACGACGCCGGGGAGCAGGTCACCACCGCACTGGGCGACGTCGCGGCACTCGCTCCCGACACCGCGGCCGACACTGCCCGGCAGCAGACCCTCATGGCGACCCTGGCCGAGGCGGCCGCCGCTCTCGACGCCGCAGGCGCGGTGGTTCGGGGAGTGCCGGTGTCCGAGGACGTCGGCGACGAACTGAACCGCGTGGTGGGAGAGTTCACCGATCGGCGCGGGCCGTGACGAAGGTGTTCGCCATTGCCCTTGGCGTGCTCACGGCGATCGGCGGGTTTCTCGACATCGGCGACCTGGTCACCAACGCGGTGGTCGGATCCCGATTCGGGATGACGCTGGCCTGGGTGGTTCCGGTTGGCGTAGTGGGCATTTGCCTGTACGCGAACATGGCAGGCCGGGTCGCCGCGGTGAGCGGACGTGCCACCTTCGAGATCATCCGCGACCGCCTGGGCCCCCGCTCCGCGCTGGTGAACCTCTCCGCCTCGTTCCTCGTCAACCTGATGACCCTCACCGCCGAGATCGGCGGCATGGCGCTGGCGCTGCAACTCGCCACCGACGTGGGACCGACGCTGTGGATGCCGGTGGCGGCGTTCGCCGTGTGGATCGTCATCTGGCGGGTTCGGTTCACCGTCATGGAGAACGTCACCGGTCTCGTCGGGCTGTGTCTGATCGTGTTCGCGGTGAGTGTGTTCCTGCTGCACCCACATTGGGGCGACCTCGGGCGCCAGGTCGTCGCGCCGACCGTCCCGCAGTCGGAGTCGACGGCCACCTACTGGTACTACGCCGTCGCCCTGTTCGGCGCGGCGATGACGCCGTACGAGGTGTTCTTCTTCTCCTCGGGGGCCGTGGAGGAACGCTGGAGCATCGAGGACCTCGGCCGCTCCCGGATGAACGTCCTCGTCGGCTTCCCGCTCGGCGGCCTCCTGTCGCTGGCGATCGCCGCGTCGGCGACGATCGTCCTGTTGCCTCGGCAGATCGACGTGACATCGCTGTCCCAGGTGGTCGCGCCGGTGGTGGTCGCCGGGGGCAAGCTGGCGCTGGCGTTGGTCATCGTGGGCGTCGTCGCCGCGACGTTCGGCGCCGCGCTCGAGACCACCCTGTCGGCCGGCTACACCATTGCCCAGTACTCGGGCTGGACGTGGGGCAAGTTCCGGCGACCGGCGGAGGCGGCGCGCTTTCACCTGTTGATGATCGTCGTCCTGATCGTCGGCTGCGCGGTGCTGCTCACCGGCGTCGACCCGATCAAGGTGACCGAGTACTCCGTGGTGTTCTCCGCCGTCGCCCTGCCCCTGACCTATCTGCCGATCCTGTTGGTGGCCAACGACTCCGAGTACATGGGCGACCACGTCAACGGAAGGACCACCAACGTGTTCGCGACGATGTACCTCGGGTTGATCCTGGTTGCCTCGATCGCCGCCATTCCGCTGATGATCGTGACGGGGGCCGGGCAATGAGGACCGGGCCGCCGTGGGACGGCCGGGTCGTCGACGCCCGGCGCCAGGTGCTCGACCGCCAACTCCACGACCACGACGGCGACCCGATCGGCGTCGTCGACGACCTCGATCTGGCCGACGTTCCCGTGGGGGTGGACATCGAGCCGGGCACGCCGGCTCCCACCGTCGCCGCACTGGTGACCGGACACGTGCTGGCCACGCGCATCCTCGGCGGCAGCACGTCCGCCTCTCGGCTCTGCTTCATCCCGTGGGACCTGGTGGACCGTCTCGGCGTGACGCTCACCCTGCGACCCACCGACGTCCGGCCGAGCTCATTGTGGCTGGAGGACTGGTTGCGGCACCACGTGATTGGACGCATCCCTGGAGGTCGACATGCTCCTGAGTGACATCCTCGGTCTAGCCGTGCTGGAGGACGACGGGACGCGCGTCGGCACCGTGGTCGACGTCCGACTGGGTCTGCCGCCCGGCGACGGGGACGGTACCGGGGCAGGCCTCGCGAGAGTGCTCGGGTTCGCCGTCAGCCCACACCCCCGGGCGTCATACCTCGGCTACGGGTGCACCGGACCGGCGGTCGTCTCGACGGTCCTGGGGTGGCGGCACCGGGGCACCTTCCTGGCCGCCTGGGACGACGTCGGCCGCCTCGACCAGCAGTGCGTGACACTTCGGCCGTCCTACCGACGACACCCCATTCAGCTCGTGAATCGGCATCGCGACGTCGACGTTTGAGTGCGGCCGCAGCGGGAACGTCGCCTACACCCACGGAGAACACGGGCCCGAGAAGGAGCAGTGATGAGCACAGGCTCGATGCCGACCGAGAGTGCCTCCACCGGCGAATTGATCACCCAACTGGCCACGCAGACGTCACGTCTCGTACGCGACGAGATGCGCTTGGCCCAAAAGGAGTTCCAGGAATCGGCCAAACGTGCCGGGGTCGGCGCCGGATTGTTCAGCATCGCAGGGGTATTCGCGGTCTTCGGCGCGGCCACCCTGGTGGCCGCAGCGGTGGCCGCACTCGCGCTGGTGCTTCCGGTGTGGGCGGCGGCCGTGATCGTCGGAGTCGTCCTGCTGGCCGTCGGCGGTGTCGCCGCTCTGATCGGCAAGCGCCAGGTGCAGGAGGTGTCGCCGGTGCCAGAACGAACGGTCGCGAACGTGAAGGACGACATCCACGAGGTGAAGGACGCCCGCCATGACAGGACCTGACCCCACGCCCGCCGAGCCGGGACCCGAGGCCGGCATCGACGAACTCCAGGCCGACATCGAGGCCACCCGAGCCGAACTCGGTGACACCGCACGCGCGTTGACCGACAAACTGGACGTCAAGGCCCGTGCGAGCGACGCCGTCACCGGTGTCAAGCGCGACCTCATCGACAGCACCACAACCCCCGAAGGAACCGTCAAGCCAAGCGTCGCCGCGGTTGTCGCGGTGGTACTGCTGACGATCGGAGTCGTCGTATGGCGAAGGAGAAGGCGATGACCAACGCACCGTCGGCCACGGCGAAGATCCTCTACCGTCCCGTCGGGTTGGTGAGCTCGATTCTGGGCGGGTTGGTGGCCAGTGCCATCTTCAAGCAGATCTGGAAGCGGGTGAGCCCCGGTGACAAGCCCGACCCGCCGACGGCCCTGCAGACCGAATACCCGTTCAAGGAGATCCTGGTGGCCGCCGCCGTGCAGGGTGTCGTCTATTCGCTGGTCAAGACGGTCATCGACCGGCAGGGGGCACGTGTCTTCGAACGGTGGACCGGCGAGTGGCCGGGTAGCTGACGTCGTCCCAGCCAGGGGCTAGCCAATCCACAGCTGGCCCCGGTGTTTCCGTGCCACCATCGCAGGAATGACCACCACCCAGATGGCACTCGCGGTCATCCCCCGCGGCGGGCCTGCCATCGCCGTGTTCGTGGGCTCCATCTTCTTCGCCGTCGTCGCCGCGGTGGTCGCCATGGAGAGCAAACGCCACGCCGTGGCGTGGGCGGCCGCGTCGTTCGTGGTGTGCGCCGTGGTGCTGAGCGCTGGAGTCGACGTTTTCACGCGGTGAGATCCGGTGACATCGGTCACCCGGTCGTCGGGACGCATCGACGACGTGGCCGATGGGAGCCTCGCCCCAGCCAGCGGCAAGTCCCCGCACAGGGAACGTTCAGGAATATTTAGTTTTGCTAACGTAGTTTCCGGTGGTGGAGCCGGTGACACATCCCGCCGGCGATTCGACCACCTGCACGTCCCAGGAGACCCAATGTCAACTGCTGCCGCCGACCGTCAAGCGCGACTCACCAGCCGATTCGAGGAATTGACCTCCCCCAATGGCACAGGTGACGCGCAACTCGTTGCCGCACAACCCGATCCGGCGATCGTCGCCGCCATGAACACGCCCGGGGAGATGCTCGCCGACGTCATCCGGATCTCGATGACCGGTTACGCCGACCGCCCCGCACTCGGGCATCGGGCCGTGCAGTTCGTCACCGACGATTCCGGGCGCACCGTCGCCTCCCTGCTGCCCCGCTTCGACACCCTGACTTACCGCGAGACCTGGGAGCGGGTGCGCGCCCTGGCCGACGGATTGGCCGGCGACCCCGTGCAACCGGGCGACCGCGTCGCCACGCTCGGCTTCACCAGCGCCGACTACGCCGTCGTCGACATGGCACTGTCGCTGACGGGCGCTGTGTCGGTGCCGCTTCAGACCAGTGCGCCCGTCGCGCAGCTGCAGCCCATCCTCGTCGAGACCACGCCCGTGGTGATCCTCTCGAGCGTCGACCACCTCGACGACGCGGTCGAACTCGCCGTGACCGGCCATGCGCCGCGACGGCTGGTGGTCTTCGACTACCACCCCGAGGTCGACGACCACCGCGACGCGCTGCGGTCCGCCGCCGACCGGCTCGCCGAGCTGAACGTCGCCGTCACGTCGCTGCAAGACGTGGTCGACGGCGGCGCCAAGCACGCCGCGGCCGTTCGGCACCGCGCCGGCGACGCCGACGCCCTCCGACTCCTGATCTACACCTCCGGCAGCACCGGTGCGCCAAAGGGCGCGATGTACACCGACCGCCTGATGGCCAACTGCTGGCGCGGCTGGTTCAGCCCCGAATGGGACACCGAGAACAAGCTGCCCGCCATCACCCTGAGCTTCATGCCCATCAGCCACGTCATGGGCCGGGTCATCCTGTACTCGACGCTGGGCGCCGGCGGCACGGCGTACTTCGCCGCCAAGAGCGACCTCTCGACGCTGCTCGAGGACCTCTCGCTGGTGCGCCCGACCAAACTCGACTTCGTCCCCCGCATCTGGGAGATGCTGTTCCAGGAAGTGCAAAGCGAGACCGACCGGCGGGCCAGCGGCCTCGACGGCGCCGACCGAGCCGCCGTCGAACGCGAGGTCATGGCCGAACAGCGCACCAGTCTCGTTGGTGGGCGGCAGTTCTCGGCGATCACGGGGTCCGCGCCGATCTCTCCGGAGCTGCACGCGTGGATCGAGGACTTCGTCGACGTCCACGTCCAAGACGGTTACGGCTCCACCGAGGCCGGCGTCGTCCTGGTGGACGGCGAGATCCGACGCCCACCGGTCGTGGACTACAAGCTGGTCGACGTTCCGGACCTTGGCTACTTCGCCACCGACCGACCGCACCCCCGCGGCGAACTGTGGGTCAAGACCGCCGACGTCATCCCCGGCTACTTCAAGCGCCCCGACGTGACCGCCGAACTGTTCGACGCCGACGGGTGGTACCACACGGGCGACGTATTCGCCGAGACCGCGCCCGATCACCTGGCCTACGTGGATCGCCGCAACAACGTCCTCAAGCTGTCCCAGGGCGAGTTCGTCACCGTCTCCAAACTCGAGGCGGCCTACGGCGGCCACCCGCTGGTCCGCCAGATCTTCGTCTACGGCAACAGCGCTCGCTCGTACCTGCTGGCGGTGGTGGTGCCCACCGACGACGCGCTCGCCGCCGTCGGCGGTGACGTCGCCGCCGTGAAGCCGGTCCTGGCCGAGGCCCTGCAGAGCGTCGCCAGGGAGTCAGGCTTGCAGGGTTTCGAGATTCCTCGCGACTTCTTGGTGGAGACCACACCGTTCACCCTCGAGAACGGGCTGCTGACCGGTATCCGCAAGCTCGCCCGCCCGAAGCTCAAGGAGTTCTACGGCGAGCGACTCGAGCAGCTCTACGTCGACCTCGCCGACGGGCAGGCCGACGTCCTGCGGACGCTGCGACGCGACGGCGCCCAGCGCCCGGTGGCCGAGACCGTCGGCCGCGCAGCGAGCGCATTGCTCGGGACCGCCGCCGCCGACGTCGCACCGGACTCCGCGTTCACCGATCTCGGTGGAGATTCGTTGTCGGCGTTGACCTTCGCCAACCTGCTCCACGAAATCTTCGACGTCGACGTGCCGGTGGGGGTGATCGTCAGTCCCGCAAGCGACCTCGCGTCGATCGCCGCGTACGTCGAGGCGCAGCGTGCCGGCGGCACCAAGCGCCCCACCTATGACGCAGTCCACGGCCGCGACGCCACGGAAGTGCACGCGCGCGACCTGACGTTGGAGAAGTTCCTCGACGACGCCACCCTGGCCGCGGCACCGTCGCTGCCCAGGCCAAGCGGCGAGGTTCGCACGGTGCTGCTGACCGGTGCCACCGGCTTCCTCGGCCGGTACCTGGCGCTGGATTGGCTGGATCGGATGGACCTGGTCGACGGCAAGGTCATCTGCCTGGTGCGAGCCAGGACCGACGAGGACGCTGGCGCTCGACTGGACGCCACGTTCGACAGTGGAGACCCGCAACTGCTGGCCCACTACCGCTCGCTATCCGACCACCTCGAGGTCATCGCCGGAGACAAGGGTGAGGCGAATCTTGGCCTGTCCCAAGCGACCTGGCAGCGACTGGCCGACACCGTCGACCTGATCGTCGACCCGGCGGCGCTGGTGAACCACGTGCTGCCCTACAGCCAACTGTTCGGACCCAACGTCGTCGGGACCGCGGAGCTGATCCGCATCGCGCTGACGACCCGCGTCAAGCCGTTCGTCTACGTCTCCACGATCGGCGTCGGTGACGGCATCGAGCCGGGCCACTTCGTCGAGGACACCGACATCCGAACCATGAGCGCGACGCGAAAGGTCAACGGCGACTACGCAAATGGTTACGGCAACAGCAAGTGGGCCGGAGAGGTGCTGCTGCGCGAGGCGCACGACCTGTGCGGTCTGCCGGTCTCGGTGTTCCGGTGCGACATGATCATGGCCGACACCAGCTACGCCGGTCAGCTCAACGTGCCCGACATGTTCACCAGGATGATGCTGAGCCTGGTGGCCACGGGCGTCGCCCCGGCCTCGTTCTACGAGCTCGACGGTGGCGGAAGCCGGCAGCGGTCCCACTTCGACGGCCTGCCCGTCGAATTCATCGCCGACGCCGTCGACGCCATCAGCGGGCACGTCACCGGCTTCGAGACGTTCCACGTGATGAACCCGCACGACGACGGCATCAGCATGGACACCTTCGTCGACTGGTTGGTCGACGCAGGCCACCCGATCGTCCGCATCCCCGCCTACACCGACTGGCTGGCCCGATTCGACACCGCCCTGCGGTCGCTGCCCGACAAGCAGCGTCAGGCGTCGTTGCTGCCGCTGCTGCACAACTATCAGTCAGCTCAGCAGCCGATCAACGGCTCGCTGGCTCCGGTGGACCGGTTCCGGACTGCGGTGCAGGAGGAGAAGTTGGGTCCCGACCCCACCGATCCCGACATCCCGCACCTCACCGCGCCGGTCATCCTGAAGTACGTCACGGATCTGCAGCTGCTCGGGCTGCTCTGACCCCTCGCACGAATAAGCCCACCTCTGAGCGCATGGCTCGGAGGTGGGCATTCGTGTCGGTCGCCGAGCGGGTCACGCCCGGCAGCTCAGCCGATCAGTAGTTGTTGCAGCTGTTCGCCACGGACATGATCAGCCCGTTGAACTGCGCCGCCTGCGGGAAGCTGCGCACGAAGTCGATCTTCTGCTGGCGCTCCGGCGATCCCGGAGGCGAGGCAACCAGACCCTGAAGGAATCCGTTGGCCGCGGGGTCGTTCTGCAGCGCAGCGGTCGCGACGGGATCCTGGGCGTTCGCTGCGGCGATCACCTGGGGGTAGGTGCACGTCGAGTTCAGGATCACGGCGTCGCCGGGGGCCGCCGAGGCGATCCCGCTCCCGGCCATCGCCGCAAGAGCCACGCCGCCCAGACCGGCAGCCAATTTCGTTATAAGAGCCATTTCTTCAACCTTCCGACACGTGTAGACGACGGCATCATCGAAGTGTCGTCATGAGTTTAACCGTCTGCCAGGCCCGCCGCGTTACATCTTCTCCGAGGGAGAAATCCGCCGGGGCCGACCACGCGAGTGAGTTGGTTAGCCACCATAGCGAATTTGCCGCACGGGGTCGAGCCGAAACCGGTCCCGACGGGCGCGGGAGCGCCGCGATGCTGTCCCGGACTGAGTTCGCTAATTTTCCGCAGCGTCACCGAGTGACCCTGCCCACACCATGGCCGCGCTCGAGCCGAACAGCCCCGGCAATCCTCCGGAGTGCAGAAACACCGTCGGTTCGCCCGGACGTACGTCACCCTCGAGGACCGCAGCCGCCAGGCCGGCGAGCGCGCGTCCGGTGTACACCGGGTCCAGGATCAGCCCCTCGGTGCGCGCCGCCAACGCCAACGCGTCCTGAACCGAATGGGTCAACGACGAGTAGCCCGCGCCCACCTGGTCGGTGCGCAGCCGCAACTCCCCATCGGCGTGCGCCGAGCCGAGGCTGGCGAGCATGCCGGAGATTCGCGCCTCGGGATCGGGCACGGCACCGGTGTGCACGCCGAGCACGCGCCGCTCCCCCAGGGCGTGGACCAGTCCGGCCGCAGTGCCCCCGGAACCCACGGCGACCACCACCTGAGCCAAGCCCGGTAGCTGCTCGAGCAGTTCGTGCCCGGCGTCGACGTAGCCGTGCGCGCCGACGGCGTTGGAACCGCCGAACGGAATCTGAGCCGCGGGGCGACCGTCGGCAGTCAGCTCCTCGACGATCCGGCTGGCCAGCTGCTCGGTCTCCGCGGCCTCTACGTCGCCCGCCCAGACGATCCTGGCTCCGAGAAGTGCGTTCAGCGCCAGGTTCCCGGCGACCGCGCCGCCGGATCCGGCCAGCACCAGGACGACGTCGAGACCGAGCCGAGCCCCGGCGGCGGCGGTGAGCCGCGCGTGATTGCTCTGTGCCGCACCCGTGGTGACGAGAGTGGTTGCGCCGCCAGCCATTGCCGCGGCAACCGTGTACTGCAGCTTGCGAACCTTGTTGCCACCGCCGCCGAGTCCGATGAGGTCGTCGCGCTTGATCCACAGGTCCTCGGGTCCAAGCCCCAGTGCCGCGGCCAGCCGTGGCGCCGCCTCGAGCGGCGTGGGGAAGGTGCCGAGGGGAACTCGTTCGCCGATGCTCATCGTGACTGATTCTGCCTCTTAGATGGCACTACCGCCGTCGCAAGGAGAGCAGTTCGGCGAAGATTCGTCCGTCCGAGATCAATTGCCCGATCAGGTCGGACTGGTGCTCGGCCTGCTGCCACGCGGGGTCATCGCCGTGACGTGCGGCCAATTCGGCGGTCACCGCGTCGACGCGGCTGCTCCAGTCGCCAGGAACGTCGTCGAGATCGGCGGTGTCGCATAACGCCTCGACGGTCAGACCCGCCGCGTCCACGAGCTCGCGCAAGCCGTCGACGGTCGGAAAGTGGTTGCCGTCGGGCTGTTCCCCGTGCCCAGGGGACCCGACCTCGGGGTCCCTCGCGACGAGAACCAACAGCCCGATTCGACCGGGCGCGCTCGTCACCCGTCCGAGTTCGCGCAGAAGCGGCGCTTGCTCGTCCGTCGTGCACAGCACGCCCAACGCCCAGGCCGCGTCGAACGCGCCGTCTCTCAGCGGCAGTGCGGCGGCGTCGCCCCGGACCACCGGGTACGAGAAGAGGGTCCTTGCCGCGCGACACGCACCCGCCTCGGGCTCCACCAACAGTGGCCGCACCCCACTGCGTTGGGCGGCGTAGGCGGCCGGCCCTCCCACGCCCGCCCCACAGTCGACCAACGACTCGCCGTGGGTGAGCTCGAGGCCATCGAGCAACCAGTCCAGCGCCGCGGGACTGCCACTGCCGCGACAGCCCGCCGGAACGTGGTAGTCGGCACCGAGGTCCGCCGCGACCTCGGCAGTCCACTGCGCGACCGTGTCGAACTCGGCGGTCATCGCGTCGCTCATCGACCCACTTCCGCTCGGATGCGCGCGCCGACCTCGGCCTTGATCTCAGCCCCCGCGCGAGTGCCGCCTGAGGTCGCCGAACCCGACAGGTTCACCCCGTGCACGCCGTCGATCGACAACAGGGCGCGCGCCTGGGCGACCGCTGCTTCGATGCCGGCCTCGACGGGATCGGCGTCAGTCAGCACGGCCTCGACGACCTGCGGGTCGAGGTCGAGCCCCGGCAATCCTTGCAGCACCGCGGCCGAACTTTGGTCGGTGAACACGGCGACCCCGGCCACCACCGGGATCGTCAACCCCGCCGCCCGCGCCTCGGCCATGAACGTGCGCGCCGCCGCCGGGGACGGCACGTGGTTGAGTACCGCCAGCCGGGCGCCCGCGTGTTGCTTGTACACCAGGCGACGTGGTCGGGCGGCCACCGGTGGCGCGGTGGGCGTTTCGGGCACCGCCGCCACCATGTCGAGGGCGTCGGCCAGGGCGACGAGCCGCGGACCGTCGAGGTCGAAGGTCTGCGTGACGTCGGGACGCACGTCGTAACCACGCCCGTCACCGGTCACGCAGAGCACGGTGCGGACACCGACGTGAGCCAAACCACGGAGCTCCTGCTCGAGCACGATGCGGTTGCGGTCGCGGCACGACAACGTGATCCACGGTCTGACACCGGCTTCGGTCAACAACGCCCCCATCAACGTGGGCGGAAAGTCGGGCCGGTTTTGATGCTCACCGACCAGCACGGCGTCACACGACCGCGAGAGAATTCCCGCAGTGGCTGCGACGTCCGTGGCGTCGAACGGGTTGCAACTGAAGTCGCCGAGGATCAACGGCGCCTGCACCGCCCTCGCCTCCGCGGTGGGGCCGGTCCACGGCACCGCGTCGTCGAAGACGCACGGGCCGGCACGCATTTCGCAACCCCCGTCGGAACGCACTCCACCACACGGGCCGAAATGCATTCCTTTGGGACAACTCTCGTCTACCAACCGGATGCCCACGTCACGGCGTGAGCATGATCTTGACGGCGTCGTCCTGCTTCTTCTGGAAGATGTCGTAGGCGTGCGGGGCGTCGTCGAGCGGCAGCACGTGGCTGGCGAAGTCGTCGACGCCCAACGGGTCGTCGTCGGTCAGCAGGGGCATGATGTCGTCGACCCATCGCTTGACGTTGGCCTGGCCCATCCGAAGCTGAATCTGCTTGTCGAACATGGTCAACATCGGCATCGGATCGGCCATGCCGCCGTACACGCCCGCCAGCGAGATGGTGCCACCGCGCCGCACGACGTCGATCGCGGAGTACAGCGCTCCCAGCCGGTCCACCCCGGCCTTCTGCATCATCGGCTTGGCCAGGGCGTCGGGCAGCAGACCGGTGATCTGCTGGGCCAGCTTGGTGACCGGCGACCCGTGCGCTTCCATGCCCACCGCGTCGATCACCGAGTCGGTGCCGCGGCCGTCGGTCATCGACCGGATCGCGTCGCCGACGGCGAAGTCGATCTCATTGAGGTCGACCGTCCGGATTCCGCGAGAGGCCGTGCGCGCCAACCGTTCCGGCACGAGGTCGACGCCGATGACGTCGTAACCGAGGTGGTGCGCGATGCGCGCGGCCATGTCACCGATGGGTCCGAGTCCGAGGACGGTGACGGTGCCACCGTCGGGAATTCCCGCATACGCCACCGCCTGCCACGCCGTGGGCAGCACGTCGGAGAGGTAGACGAACCGCGAATCCGGCGGGCCGTCGGGCACCTTGATGTGGGTGAACTGTGCCTGCGGCACCCGCAGCAGCTCGGCTTGCCCGCCGGGCACGGCCCCGTAGAGCTCGGAGTAGCCGAACAGCGCGGCCCCCATGCCCTGATCGCGGACCTGCGTGGTCTCGCACTGGGTGAACAGATGGGCGTCGCACATGTAGCAGTGCCCACAGGAGATTTGGAACGGGATCACCACCCGGTCACCCACCGACAGGTTGGTCACGTCGTTGCCCACTTCGCGCACGACTCCCATGGGCTCGTGACCGAGGATGTCGCCGGGCGTCATGAACGCACCGAGGACCTCGTACAGGTGGAGGTCCGAGCCGCAGATGTTGGTCGACGTCACCTCGATGATCGCGTCGTTCGGCTCCTCGATCTTCGGATCGGGGACCTGTTCCACCCTTACGTCGCGCTTGCCATGCCAGGTGACTGCCTTCACGCCCACTCCATTCGCCGTCTCTTGGGTCCCTGGCAGGTACCCGTGTGCGAGACGGCAAAACGCGCTGGCGGTCAGGCGATGTCGCGGGGCGAGCTCATTCCGGTTCGATGTCTTCGCTGTCGACGAAGAGGAGGTTGTCGTCGTCGAGCATGACTGCCCAGCGGCGTGCTGGACCGGCAATGCGATTGCCGCCGATTTCGACCGGGATGCCGATGGATTCGCCGAAGTCGTCGACGATGACGCCGTGCACTTCGCGATCGGAGCTGGGGAACACGCGAACGCGGGTGGTTATGCCGACACCGGCAGGCGAGTCACCCTCACCGCTGGTTGCCTCGTCACTCATGGTCTTTCCCCCGTCTGTCAAAGTTGCCCCGACGGTTCACATTCTGAACCAACGTACGACCATGACACAACGATTCAGCGGATATGTCGTTCGCCTCACGTGCCGGCACGCCGCTGTCGGCGCCGGCCGTTCGTTAGCTGACGCCCAGCTCGCGTAGGCGTGCCCGGTACACCTCGACGTTGGCCAGCTTCACTCCCTCGTAGCCGCGCACCACGTCCGGCAGAGACGCCACCTCGACCGCGTGCTCGTAGGAGGAGTCGGTGAGCTGCGCGGCGAGTCCAGTGACGAGGCGTTCGTAGTCGTCCCGGAGCTGGCGCTCCACTCGGCGCACGTGGGCGTAGCCGAACGGGTCCAACACCGTGCCCCGCAACCGCTTTCCGCGGGCGAGGACCCGTAGGGCCACGTGCGCCTTGGGCCCGAGGCCGATCTTCTTCGATCTGCCGAGGGCCCGCAGCACCGGTGGGTGCAGCCGATAGGTGACCCTCTCCCCGGTGGGAAACTCCGCCCGAACCTGGTCGCTGAAAGCAGGATCCGTCAGCAACCGGGCCACTTCGTACTCGTCCTTGTAGGCGGTGAACTTGAACAGGCCCCGCGCCACGGCTTCGCTGAAGTCGGTTCGCGCCGACACGGCACGCTCGGCTGACCACACCTCGTCGAGCACCGCCACGTAGTGGCGAGCAACCCGCTCACCCTGGAAGGACACCAGATCGGCTGCCCGCCGCGCCACCAGGTCGGCCACCCGGCCGGTGAACGCGGTGCCTGCCACGAGGTACGCCGGCGGTGGCTCGACGCGGCGGGTCCGCTTGGGCATGACCACGTCGCCGAACCGCGACGGGTCGGCGACGGCGACGCGACCCCACCGGAAGGCCGCCAGATTCGCCTCGACGGCAACGCCGTTGATGCGGATCGCCTCCTCCACGCACGCCGCGGGAAGCTTCAGCGCCCCGGCCTGATGCGCGGCGCCGACGAGCAGGAAGTTGGCCGCCGCGGTGCTGCCGAACAGCGACTGAGCGGCGGCGAGGGCGTCGAAAGAATGCAGGTGCTTGGACACCCGGTCCAGCCGATTCAGGAGGTACGGCGTCTCGGGATAGGCGACCGACGTGTCGTAGACCATCGACCCCGTCGGCGTCTTGCTGGTCGACGCCACCGCGATGGTCCGCGCGGGGTCGCCGTAGTCGAGGTTCTTGCCGTCGACCGCCGCGAGCAGGTCGAAGGCGACGATGCAGTCCGCCGCGCCAGGGGTGAGCCGGTTGGACGGCTCGAGCGCGGCCGGAGCGAACCGCAGGTGCGACACGACCGGCCCGGCCTTCTGACTGAGGCCGATCTGATCCAGACCCTCCACCTCGAGGCCCGCGCGCAGCGCGGCCGTCGCCAGCACCTGGTTGACCGTGACGATGCCGGTGCCACCGATGCCCGCGAGGAAGACGTTGTGGGTTGCGGTGAGGGGTTCGACGTCGACCTCGGGCAGCGAGGGCGCGTGCGGCGCCGTCGGCTTCCCGACGCGGCGCCCGGGTGCCACCTCGACGGTGACGAACGACGGGCAGTCACCGTCGAGGCAGCTGTAATCGGTGTTGCACGACGTCTGGTCGATGCGCGTCTTGCGGCCCAGGTCGGTCTCGACGGGTTGCACCGAAAGGCAATTGGACTTCACGCCGCAATCTCCGCACCCCTCGCACACCGCCTCGTTGATCATGACGCGTGTGGTGCGCACCGGCAGGGTGCCGCGCTTGCGCTGGCGACGCGCGTCGGCCGCGCAGTGCTGGTCGTAGATCAGGACGGTGACACCCTTGATCTCCCGGAGGCGTCTCTGGGCCTCGTCGAGCCGGTCCCGGTGCCACACGATCGTGCCCTTGGCCATCCGCTCGCCGGTGTTCCTGCGGTGGTGGCGCCGTGGCTCGTCGGCGCACACGATGATCTGCTTGACACCCTCGGCGGTCAGCTTGTGCGTCAGCCTGGCCACGGACAACGCGCCCTCGGCGTCCTGTGCGCCGGTCATGGCGACGACCTCGTTCCAGAGCACCTTGTAGGTGATGTCGACGCCCGCCGCGACGCACGCCTGCACGGCGAGTTGTCCGGAGTGGAAGAAGGTCCCGTCGCCGATGTTCTGGAACAGATGCCCCACGTTCGTGAAGGGCGCCTGACCGATCCACTGGCTGCCCTCGCCGCCCATCTGGGTGAGCCCGGTGACGGCGCTGTCGGTGCGCGGCGACATCGTCACCATCGTGTGGCAGCCGATTCCACCGCCGGCCAGCGAGCCCTCGGGCACCGCCGTGGACCGATTGTGCGGGCAACCGCTGCAGAAGTATGGCGCCCGCGTCACCGGCAGCACGTCCAGCGACAGCGCCGGGGGCGGCGGCTTCCTGAGTTCGAGGCGACCGGCCAGCACGCGGCGCAGCGGCGCCGCCAACCGGCCGGCGGTGAGTTCACCACCGGCGGGGATCAGCAACCGACCGCCCGCGTCCTTCTTGCCGAGGATCTGCGGCGCACCCGGTGTGCCGTAGAGGATCTCGCGCATCTGGGTCTCGACGAACGCCGTCTTGTCCTCGACGACGAGGATCTCCTCGAGGCCCGCGGCGAACGTCGTCACGGCGTCCGGACCCAGCGGGGTGGGCATGCCGATGCGCAGCAACCGAATTCCCGCCCGGTGCAGCGCCGCGTCGTCGGCGCCGAGGTCGCCCAGTGCCTGCCGCATCGCGTCGAATGCCGGTCCCGCGGAGGCGATTCCGAGCGTGGCGCCGGGTGGGTCGAGTTCCACGACGTCGAGACCGTTGGCGGCGCCGTAGGCGCGCACCACCTCCGCGCGGGGGCCGTAGAGATCGGCCTCCGCGTCCAGGCTGCTCGACGGTGCGGCCATCGGTCGCTGCCGATAGGTGAAGGGGCGGCCGTTCCACTGCACCTCGGGCACCACGACGTCGAGGTCGGCCATGTCGCCGGTGACCGACCAGGCACCGTCGGCGACGTCGGCGACGATCTTCAGCGCCACGACGCAACCCGACGCCCGCGACATCGCCACCCCGTGCATGGCCATGGTGACGATCTCGCGGGCGTTGCGCGGAAACAGCACCGGGATGCCGAGGGCGGCCAGCGATCGCTCGCTCACGGCCGGCACGGTGGAGGACTTCGAGGCGGGGTCGTCACCCACCAGGAGCAGCATTCCGCCGGTGGGGTTGACGCCGTACATGTTGGCGTGGCGTAGCGCGTCGGTCGCGCGGTCGAGACCGGGCCCCTTGCCGTACCAGACGCCGACGACACCGTCGTACCGCGGCGAGGTCCCCGTGGCCGCCGCGAAAGCGGCCAGATCGGCCTGGCTGCCCCACACCGCGGTCGCGGCGAGTTCCTCGTTCAGACCGGGCACGAAGGTGACGGAGTTGGCCTCGAGGACGTCGGGCATGCCCGACAGCATCCGGTCGACGCCGCCGAGCGGGCTGCCCTGGTAGCCGGACACGAACGTCGCCACCGTGCGGCCGGCGCGTACGTCACGCTGATGCTGCTCGACGAGCGCCCTGGCGATGGCCTGCACCCCGGTCAACACCACGGCTCCCGATCCGGACCGGTAGCGGTCGCCCAATTCGTAGGGCTGGCGGTGGGTCGGGCGGGTGTCGAGATCCGTCATGAGAGATCACCACCTTCGGCGCAGTGGGCGTATTGCTACCTCAAGGGAACCATCGGGACGCATAGTGAGCAAGCAATGTCGAACACACTGAGCATGTCGCCCACTTATAAGCGAATGTGACATGGAATACTGCGCGTCATGGCGAAGCTCGACCGCACCGACGCCCGCATGCTCCTGGCAATGTGTGACGCACCTCGCGCCACCGGTGTCCAACTGGCGGCCACCCTCGGCCTGGCGCGCAACACCGTTGCCGCCCGGTTGGCCCGCTGGGACGACGAACGGGTCCTCGCACCCATCGACCGCTGCGTCTCACCCCGCGACCTCGGCTATCCGCTCAAGGCGTTCATCACCGCGGTGGTCGACCAGCATCGACTCGACCAGGTGCTCGTCGAACTGGAGACCATCGCCCAGGTCACCCAGATCACGGGCCTGTCAGGTGCGGCCGACCTGCTGATCGGCGTGGTCGCCACCGACGCCGACGATCTCTACCGGGTCGCCGGCCTGATCCTCGCGGTGCCGGGCGTCGAGCGCACCACCATGTCGGTCGCGATGCACGAGGTGGTCGCCTACCGCACCAAACCGTTGCTGGAGCAGCTGGCTAAGCCCTAGCCAGATCCTCGATCCGCTTGAGCGCCAACGCACACACCGGTAAATAGGCCGGCGCCCACAGCGGCACGCCGAATGACACGCGGCAGCCCTGCGAGTGCCCGGTCACCACGTGCCGGGTCGCCGACACCCCGGCAACCTTCCACGCCCACGCCGAACCGTCGTCGAACTCGGTGATCTCGAAGGGCAGCGGAACGCCGATCGGGGTCCACACCCGTCCGCGGGACCCGAGCCGCAGCGGTCCGTCCTCGTCGAGCTCGGCCCGCTGCACCGTCGGCCCCCACCGCGGCCACTGCGAGAGGTCGGTCAAGACCCGCCACGCCGACTCCGCGGGGGCGGCGATGGTGCGCGCCGTGGTCAGCATCGATCTGCGCTCGACGAGGTCATGGCCTCTGGCTTTCCCGGCTGAGGGGCGAGCCAATCGTCAGGCGGCCCTTGCCTTCGGCCATGACTCGAGAAATCGGTCGACCCATTCCGCCGAGACGAACTCACCGAATCGACGAGGATCGTCGATCACCTCGTAGTCCCAGCGCCCGGCGCCGTCGCGGCTGGTGACGAGCACCGGGCCGACGAAGATGTTGCCCGTGAAGGCGAAGTGCCTGGTCTCACCGCTGCTGGTCTCGACGTCGACGTAGTAGCCAACCTGTCCGGCCTCGCCCGCCACGCGCCTCACACTGTTCACTTCGAACTGGCCGCTGCTCACCGATGTAGACCCCCTTCGGCGAAAGAGATTGCGGCATCCCTACCGTGGCGTCAACGGTGTTGACATAAGGAGCGCGGGAAACGTGGCGGAATCGGGACGACGACCGGCGGCGGGGCGCCGCCGGCGGCGCACTTCGAGTGGCGCCGAACTGTCGCGCGAGGTATACGTCGACGCCGCGGTCAATCTGATCGAGAACCGAGGCGCCGCCGTGTTGAGTGCCCGGACGCTTGGGGCGGCGGTGGGTGCCGACCCCTCGGCGCTCTATCGCTACTTCCCGGGCGTCGACGACGTGGTGCGGGCCGTCGCCGACCGGATGATCGGCCTCGGCCTGGACCGCTGGACGCCCGGGGCGGACTGGCTGGAGTCGCTGTCGAG
Source organism: Mycobacterium yunnanensis (assembly GCF_025823185.1). Lineage (GTDB taxonomy): Bacteria > Actinomycetota > Actinomycetes > Mycobacteriales > Mycobacteriaceae > Mycobacterium > Mycobacterium yunnanensis. Next base: position 11,035 of record NZ_JACKVK010000008.1, on the reverse strand, counting down.
ACTCGCCCGCGTGCTGTTCGAGGTCTACGCCCGCGACTTCCCCCGCACCGGGTTCGCGGTCGCGGCGCGGACGACCGGCCTGCCCAACGAGATTCGCGCGGTGGAACTCACCCTGGGACTGCTGCGCGCCGGTGGCTTCGACGACGAATCCGCCGCCAAGTGGTTCGTCACGCTGTCGGACTTCCTGCTCGGTCAGGCGATGCTCGAGAGTGCTTCCGCGACATTGCCGACGGAGGTCCGATCCGCTGACGACTCGGCATGGGAGGCCCTGCCCGAACGTCTTCCCGACGGCGACCACCCCTACACCCAGGCAGCCGCCCCGCACTTGGCGTCCTACATGGTGCAGTCGTCGTTCGACGCCACCCTCGAGCTCGTGATGCGGGGCCTCAGGACGTGCGCGCCCCCGCAGGCCTAGCTCAGACCGCCGCGGCGGTGCACTGCTGATGATGCCGGTCGCGCGCCTCGCCGAGGAAGCGGGCGATCTCCACCGCGCTGCGTCGGGCGTGCGACGAGTCGACCAGGTCGAAGGCATGCCCGGCACGCGGGATCTCCAGGTAGTCGACTGCGTTTCGCGACACCGCTGCGAGTGCATCGCGGAAGGCGTGGGCCTCCCCCACGGGGATGAGCGCGTCGTGCTCGCCGTGGATGAGCAGGAACGGCGGGGCGTCGGCGTGGATGCGAGCCATCGGCGACGCGGCGGCGTAGATCTCCGGATGGCGAGCTTGGCTGCGCCGCACCACGACCCGCTCGAGGAAACCCTGGAAGTTGCGCCGGGTCGGGGACGAGCGGTCCTCCCAGTCGTAGCGGCCGTAGATGCCCACGACGGCGTCGACCGTGGTGTCGGCGTCGTCGACGAGTTCGCCGCGGAACGCCGGCTCGCCTGGGGTGAGCGCGGCCAGCGACGCAAGGTGCCCGCCGGCCGAACATCCTGCGATGGTGACGAACTCGCGATCGCCGCCGTACTGGTCGACGTTCGCCCTCGCCCAGGCGATCGCCGCGTTGACGTCCTGGACGTGCCGGGGCCAGCGGTGCACGGGTGAGACGCGGTAGTCCATGGTCAGGCACACCCAGCCCAGTCGAACCAGATGTGAGAGCAGCGTGTGGCCCTGCAGCACGCGGGTGCCCTGCACCCACGCCCCGCCCGGCACGAAGAGCAGCACCGGCGCGTTCGGGGGCAGGTCGGGGCGGCGCCATACGTCGAGCAACTGCGACGGGTGGCTGCCATAACGAATGGAGCTGGCGTGCAGACACTTGCGCTTCTGACCGCGGGCCCTCAGGTAGGGCGGAATCCGGCCGACGCTCGGGGCGCCCGGTTCCACCGCCACGGGCGCCGCGGCCACGCCGGTGTGGCGACTGACCGCTGCGCGCGCCGCGGCGGGCGCGTAGTGACCGCCCCACAGCGCCAAGGCGGTCAAGCCGGCGAACGGTTCGAGGTGCTTGCCAACCACGGGAAGCGACGAGTACGCCCGCGTGGTCGCCAGCACCAGGTCGACCGGATGGAGACGGGCAAACCGCCGGGTGGTCGAAGAGGTCATGGCACGGGGCCTTCCGCTGACAGTGATCCGACGCCGACGTGGCTGCAGCGTGGGGCTCAGCTACCCCGCCACGGTCGCGCCCAAACTCCTCCCGGGTTCGCTGCGTATGGTCGAGCGATGAGCAACGGCCGGACGAAGGTCCTGATAATCGGCGGTGGATTCGGCGGTCTGTTCTGCGCGCGAAGCCTCGGTGGTGACGACGTCGACGTCACCCTCCTGGACCGGACGGCATGCCACGTCTTCCAGCCACTGCTCTATCAATGTGCGACCGGGACGCTGAGCATCGGTCAGATCAGCAGGTCCCTGCGCGAGGAACTGGCCGGCCACCGCAACGTGACGACCCTGCTCGGCGAGGCCGTCGACCTCGATCCCGAGGGACGACGCGTGACGGCCCGGCGTCCGGACGCCAGCACGTTCGTCCTCGACTACGACGTGCTGGTTGTCGCCGCCGGCATGCGTCAGTCCTATTTCGGCCACGACGAATTCGCGACCTGGGCGCCAGGGATGAAGACCCTCGACGACGCTCTGACCATCCGCCGCCGCCTGTTCGCGGCCTTCGAGATCGCCGAGACGCTCGCTCCCGGTCCGGAACGCGACGGATGGCTGACGTTCGCCGTCGCCGGAGGCGGACCCACCGGCGTGGAACTGGCCGGACAGATCCGGGAGATGGCCACCCGGGCCCTGGCCCACGAGTTCCACAGCATCGAACCTCAGGAAGCCCGGGTACTCCTCTTCGACGGCGGCGACTGCGTGCTCGGCAGCTTCGCGCCGAACCTTGCCGCCAAGGCCGCATCGATCCTCGAAGGGCTCGGGGTCGAGCTACGCATGGGCGTCCACGTCACCGACGTCCGGCGCGACGGCATCACCGTCACCCCCAAGTCCGGTGGCCCGAGCGAGGAGCACGCCGCGCGCACCGTGCTGTGGACCGCAGGCGTCGAGGCCGTGCCGTTCGCCAAGCGGGTGGCCACGGTGCTTGGCGCGCCGTCGGATCATGCCGGTCGGATCACAGTGGAGGCCGACCTGACCGTGCCGGGGCACCCGGAGATCTTCGTCATCGGCGACCTGGTGGGCCGCGACCACCTGCCCGGGGTGGCCGAGAACGCCATGCAGGGCGGTCTGCACGTGGCCTCGTGCGTACGTCGGGACGCCAAGGGCACGCCGCGTAAGCCGTATCGGTACCGCGACCTGGGTTCGGCGGCGTACATCAGCCGCGGCCACGCACTGTTGCAGGCCGGCCCGGTGAAGCTGACCGGATTCTTCGGATGGGTGGGGTGGGGCGTCATCCACATCGCCTTCCTCACCGGAGTGCAGAACCGCGTCAGCACCGTCGCCACGTGGCTGGCCACGATCGCTCGCGCCCGCCGTACCGACCGCACCTTCATGCTCGGCAGCGCCAACACCCCCGAGCAGCCCTACACCTGGGCGGCGTGCGGGCCAGCTGATTGACACACGCACGGGGTGGGTACCCGGCAGCTGCAGGCAGCAGACCTGCTGCCCTGGACGAAAGGCCCTGCCCATGAGCGTGGTCGAACGTGGCACCGCACGGTGCCCCCGGTGCATGGTTCAAGCCGACTACGCCTTCCAGGAGGGCGACGGCGGATTCCTGCGCTACCAGGTGTCCTGCCAGCCGTGCGGCTACGAATACGTGGAGGACTGCACGTCACCCACGGTCGGCATCTCTGCCGCCTGACGCGCCACCCGCCCACCCTTCGATGGCCGACATCACCAGACTGATCCTCGCCGACCACGAGTGGTTCCGCGAGCAGTTCGCCAAGCTCGACTACCTGCAGGCCCGTGCGCATCCCCGTGCCGAGGACCTGCAGCGGGTGTGGGTACCGCTGGCCGACAAACTCGACGTGCACGCTTATGCCGAAGAGTCCCTCTTCTATCCCCAACTCCTCACACGCGGTGAGGACGACCCCGAGGGGGAGACGCTCGACGCGATCGGCGACCACAACGACATTCGTGACGGCGTCGCCGACGCAGCCAAGGCGGACGTCGGCTCCGACGAGTGGTGGGCGGCGGTGGGCCGGGCCCGCAAGGCCAACGACGAACACATGGGCGAGGAAGAACGAGAAGGCTTGTCCGACTTCCGCAAACACGCTCCCGCCGGTCTGCGCGAGGCGCTCGGTAGGCAGTATCACGCGTTCATGACCGACCACCCCACCACCCGCGGCCTCGACATCACCGACCGAGATCCGCAGGCCTACGTCGACGCCGTCGAGGGTGACTCCGGCGCGCCCACGGACACGTCGTTGGGCATCGGAAGCCTCAAGGACACGTAGGCCGCTGCGAGTCGGAGGTCAGCGCAGCGCCGAGGCTGCCGCGCGGACGGCGTCGGTCACGGCCTCCACCATGGGGCTGTCGAGCTTCCAGCACTGCCAAAACAGGGGAACGTCGAGATGGGCGTCGGTGATCGGGACGAACGCGCCGGCGTCCACCAACGCCACTGCGGCACGCTCCGGGTACATCGCCCACCCCAACCCGGCCGTCGTCGCGGCCTCGAAGCCCTCCGCGGTGGGCACGTAGTGCACCGGGTGGCTGACGGCGCGACGAAAGAGCTTGCGCAGCAACATGTCCTGCAGCGCATCGTCGCGATTCCACGCCATCGCCGGCGCCACGGCCATCGTCGCCGCGGTGACACCGTCGCCCAGATACCGGTCGACGTAGCCGGGACTGGCCACCGGTAGGTACCGCATCACCCCGAGCGGTTCGGTCCGGCACCCGGACACCGCGACGCGCTCGGTGGTGACCGCGCCCATCACCGCCCCCTCCCGCAGTAACCGCGCCGACCGGTCTTGGTCCTCGATCCGAACGTCGAACAACACCCCGGGCAGTGCGCCGAACACGTCGGCGAACCACGTCGACATCGAGTCGGCGTTGACCGCCAGCGCCACGCGCGTCAGACGGTCGGAGGCTCCGCTCATCTCGGCGAGCGCCTCGGACTCCAGCATTGCCGTCTGGGCAGCCAGCCGCAGCAGCGGCACCCCCGCCACCGTTGCAGTACAAGGCTTTTCGCGCCTCACCAACACCTGGCCGACATCGTGCTCCAGGGACTTGACGCGTTGGCTGACCGCCGAGGGCGTGACGTGCAACCGTGCCGCGGCGGCGTCGAAGGAGCCCAGTTCGACCACGGCCGCGAAGGCCGCCAGCCGCTGCCCGTCCAGCCTCACACTCGCGTCAGGTCGCCGGACGGAAGAACGGCTCGACCGTGCCGCGGAGCTTCACGACCATGGGATTGCCGCGACGATCCTTCGCGGTGGGCACTTCGACCCGTACCCATCCCTCGGCTACGTCGTATTCGTGCACGTTGGTCTTCTCGGACCCGTTGAAGCGGATGCCCACGTCGCGCAGCAGCACCTCTTCGTCGTAGAACGCGCTGCGCGGATCGATGGACAGATGATTCGGCGGAACGTCTTGGTCCTCGGACATGATGGCCTTCGTCGTAGTACTGCGCTGGGGCGCGTGGGTTGGTCGTCGACGAATCTACGCGACCCCGTCGGTCGGTTCCCGCAGATGCTCAGGCGCCACTGAGAGCGTGCCGCGATGCGCCAAGGGCGTCGCGGCGCAGCGCCCCCCGGTGGGACTACTGCAATGGACCGGACTTGCGGGGGGTGGACTACTGCACTTTGGGCACGGGACTACTGCATTCTGCGTTGGCGGCACTTTTGGGGTCGCCGGTGGTGCTGGGTAGGTTACATTTCGCGTCGGCGTCGTCGTGTAGCAAACCGCGGCCACGCCCAGGACACACCCGAAATCGCCATCACCGGTTCCGTCGTCGACGGGGTCCGGGCGATTTCGCGCGTCCAAAGGAGGTGCGGGATTGGCGGGACGACATGTCTCACGAGCTGCCCGACGAGCAATGAATGCGAAGGAGAAATTCTGATGGCGGGACGGCATCGCAGTAACACTCGACGGACCGCCACACGCACCGGCAGCGGTGGGGCGGGCCGGGTGTTGCCGGTGTCGGCGTGGCTCACCGCCGGAGCACTCAGCGTCGGTGTAGGTGCGGCAATGCTGACGGGGGCCGCGGCGGCCCACGCCGAGACCGGGGACTCCTCGACCAATCACCCCGCCGGGGCCGGCGCGTCGGATGGATCGGGTGGATCGGCCGGCACCGGAAGCACCACCGCCTCGGCGACGAAGGGCACTCCCACGTCCTCGACGACGGCATCCTCGTCCCAGACCTCCGCCTCCACGGAAGCCGGAGATCGCTCCTCGGCAGCCGACGCCACCTCCGTCGACGACTCCCCCGCGGCGTCGACGAGTCAAGCCACCGCCGGTCACACAGGTGGCCACTCCTCGCACGACCCCGACTCGGGTACCGCGCGCACCGCGACGCCCACGACGACGCACACGGCATCGACGAGCAGGTCCACTACGCGGGCGTCGACCGCGTCGTCCAGTACGAACACCAATTCGGTTGCCGCCGTTGAGGATTCCGCGTCACAAACATCGCCGTCGGGGCTGCCACACGCCTTGGCGTCGACCACGGGTGCGCAGCCCACCCCCACCAGCCCGGGCACGGCCCGGGTTCTGGCCCCGGTGAGCACGGTCGTGGTTCCCACCGCACTGACTCCTGCCTTACCGGATCTGGGGACGTTCGTCTCCGATGTGTTGGCGTTGTTCATCAGCAACGGCACCGCCGCGCACCCCAACGCGGGGTTGTTGTTGGGCACCGGATACAGCTACACCGCCGCCACCTGCGCCAGCGGTGTGGCGTGCCGCGGCGGCAACGGCGGCCTGTTGCTAGGCGTGGGCGGTGCCGGTTTCGCCGGCGGTGACGGCGGCGCGGTTGGGTTCCTCGGCAACGGCGGCAACGGCGGGGTCGGTGTAGCAGCCGTCAACGGTGGTGCGGGTGGGCGCGGCGGCAACGGCGGACTCCTCATCGGTACCGGCGGTGCGGGCGGTGCCGGCGTGAACGGAACCGACGGCGCGAACGGTCTGAGCGCGGGGCAGTCCGGCACCAACGGGTCCGCCGGCGGTCGGGGCGGGGCCGGCGGTAACGGCGGTCTATTGCTCGGCAACGGCGGCAGTGGTGGGTCCGGCGCGAACGGCGGCACCGGAGGCAACGGTGTGGCCGGCGCCCACGGGATGTCGGCCACCATGCCCGGAGCCGCGGGCGGCACCGGAATGGCGGGCGGGTCCGGCGGTGCAGGTGGAGCGGGCGGGGACGCCGGGTCCGGTGGCGGGGCAGGGCTGTTCGGTACCGCCGGCACGGCCGGAACGAACGGTTCCGGAGGCCGGGGCGGGAACGCCGCCGACGGCGGTGCAGGCGCCGCCGGCGCGAACGGAGCCGACGGCACGGACGGGGCCGACGCGACGATGGCCGGAATGAGCGGCGGCGCGGGCGTCGCCGGTGGTGATGGTGGCGCGGGCGGAAATGGCGGCGCGGCCGGGGCGGCCGGACTCGGCGGCGTCGCAGGCCGCGGTGGCCGCGGCGGGTCACGCGGCGCCGATGGCGCCACCGCGATCCAGGGTGCGGGCGGGGCCGGGGGTGACGGAGGCCGCGGCGGCAACGGTGGTGACGGCGCCGCCGGGGACGATGGCGCGAACGGTGTCACCCCGGGCGCCAACGGTGGCAACGGCCAAGTCGGTGGCGACGGCGGCGCGGGCGGCCGCGGCGGCAACGCAGGAATTGGTGGCAGCGGGTCCACGATCGGGCTGGTCGGGCACAACGGTTCCGGTGGCGCCGGTGGTAACGGCGCCGCGGGCGGGGACGGCGCCACGGGTGCCGCAGGCTATGACGCCGCCAGCGACCCAGCCGCCGCCGAGACGGGAGCCGACGGCGGGAACGGTGGTGACGGTGGGAACGGCGGTCGCGGTGGGCGCGGCGGCGCCGGTGGCAACGCCGGCACGACCGCTGGCGGTGGGCTCGGGACCAACGGTGACGGCGGCAACGGCGCCGATGGTGGCGCGGCCGGACTACCCGCCGACGGTGGCTCCGGTGCGACCGGCGGTGTCGCGCACCCCAACGGGGGCAACGGCGGCAACGGCGGGAACCCCGGCACGGTCGGCGCCGGCGGCAGCGCCGGCTCGCCCGGGACCACCCCCGGCGGGGGCGGTGCTCGCGGCAGCAGCGATGGGGTCGACGGTGCCGCGGCCACCGGGTTGGCGGGCAACGGCGGCAACGGCGGGACCGGGTCCGACACCTTGTCGTACGAGGCCGCGGGCACCGGCGGTAACGGCGGCGACGGAGGCAGCCTGGGCAACGGCGGCGACGGTGGGACCGGCGGCAACGACCTGATCCAGGATCCGGACGGGGGGTACATCGGCGGCGGAGCAGGTGGCGGCGGTGGCGGCGGTGACGGCGTCATCGGCGGTCATGGCGGCACCGGCGGCAGCGCCGGCTACGCCTACTTTGGCCAGACCATTTCCGTCGTTGCAGGAGGCGCTGGAGGCGCAGCCGACCGCGGCGGCGACGGTGGCAATAACAACAAAAGCAGTGGAGGCGTGGGCGGTCCGGGAGGTGGTGGCGGCGGCGCTGCGATCGAGAGCGACGGGTACGGCGGCTCCGCAGCCGTCGGTGGCGACGGGGCGGCAGCCCACGGCGCCAGCGATGTCCCGACCGTCGAAGGTGGCAGCGGTGGCGGAGCCGGCAGCCCCGGTAGCCCCGGCGTCAACGGCTACGAAGTTGGCTCGGGCTATTACGGCGGCGGCGGCGGTGGTGGCGGCGTCGGCGGCGCCGGCGGTAATGGCGGCGGAGGTATCAACGCCGGTAGTGGCGGTGGTGGCGGTGTCGGCGCTGCGGGTGGCGCCGGTGGCCAGGGAGATCAGTTCATCGGCACCGGCGGCGGCGGCGGTGGTGGTCGAAGCCTGGGCAACCACAGCGGGCCGGTCGATCAGCCACCGGTAGCGGTCGACGACTCGGTCACCGTCGCCGAGAACAGTGGCCCTACCCCAATCGCGGTGTTGGCCAACGACACCGACGTCGACGGCGGACCGAAGGTCATCACCGCGGTCACGCAACCCAGCCACGGCGTGGTCACCGTCACCGACACGACCGCCAGCTACACCCCGGCGGCCAACTATCACGGCACCGACAGCTTCACCTACACACTGAACGGCGGCTCCACCGCGACCGCGACGGTCACCGTCGTGGCGGGCAGTCCCCAACCCGGCACTCCCCAGCCCGGCACCCCCACTGCCGGGCAACCCAGCTCCACCGGCGTGATCATCGGCACCGCCACCTTCACCGACCCCGCCGGGGGCACATTGCACTACAGCACTTCCGGCACCAGCACCGGCGGCGCTACCGTCACCATCGACGACGCCGGCACGTACACCTACACCCCCACCCGCGCCCAGCAGCAGGCCGCCGAAATTGCGGGCTCCCGCGGCAGCGACACGTTCACGGTCACCGCCTCCAACGGCGTGCGTTCAGCTAGCGAAACCATTACGGTCACGGTCGATCCGGGCACTCCCCAACCCGGTACCCCTACTGCGGGGCAACCCAGCTCCACGGGCGCGATCGCCGGTACGGCCACGTTCACCGATCCCGCCGGGGGCACCCTGCGCTACAGCACGTCCGGCACCAGCACCGGCGGCGCCACCGTCACGATCGACGACACCGGCACGTACACCTACACCCCCACACTGCGCCAACGCCTGGCCGCCTCCACTGCCCCGACGGACACCTTCACCGTCACCGCGTCCAACGGCGTGAACTCCGGCAGCGAAACCATCACCGTGCCGGTCGCCCCGGTTTCGGAGGGAACGGTCATCGGGCATGGGAATCTGAGTGGTGCGGTGGTGGGGTCGCCGGTGTTCAGTGCCGACGGAACCGCGGCGGTGATCATCCTGAAGACCAGCACCGGATTGACCGCGGTCGACGTCAACACCAGCACCGGAGCTCTGATCCAGCGGCCAATCAGCCTGGGCGGCACGACCAACACCACGGTGAACTCGGTGGCCCTCAACGCCGACGGCACCCACGNNGTGGTCATCACCAAGGTCCCAGCTGGGCCCAACCAGAACTTCCAAACCCTGCTCACCGTGATCGACACCAGCACCGGCACCCAGGCCGGCCACACCGTGACACTGGACGGCTCGCTTCTCGGGTCGTGGTCATCACCAAGGTCCCAGCTGGGCCCAACCAGAACTTCCAAACCCTGCTCACCGTGATCGACACCAGCACCGGCACCCAGGCCGGCCACACCGTGACACTGGACGGCTCGCTTCTCGGGTCACCGCTCTACAGCGCCGACGGCACCCACGTGGTGATCACCACCCAAGCCAGCCTCAACAACCTCGGCAACCCCACCAACGTCAACGTCAGTGNCGTCAACACCGTCACCGGCGTCCAGACCGGCAGCACCATCACCGTCAGAGCCACCGCAGCCACGGTGGTCCTGAACCCCACCGCCACCCGCGTGGTCCTCACCACCGACACCAGCGTGACCGTGATCGACCCCAGCACCGGCACCCAACTCGGCACCACCTNCACCGTCAACCGGGACAATTCATCGCTAGTCGTCGCCTACAGCCCCGACGGAACCCACGCCCTGATCACCACCACACCCCCCAACGACACCACCCGCACCCAGCTCAACGTGATCGATCTCGGCACCGGCGCCCAAGCCCGCCAGGTGCCCCTGGTCGGTGCGGTGGTGGGGTCGCCGGTGTTCAGTGCCGACGGAACCGCGGCGGTGATCATCCTGAAGACCAGCACCGGTCTGACCGCGGTCGACGTCAACACCAGCACCGGAGCTCTGATCCAGCGGCCGATCAGCCTGGGCGGCACGACCAACACCACGGTGAACTCGGTGGCCCTNTGATCATCCTGAAGACCAGCACCGGTCTGACCGCGGTCGACGTCAACACCAGCACCGGAGCTCTGATCCAGCGGCCGATCAGCCTGGGCGGCACGACCAACACCACGGTGAACTCGGTGGCCCTCAACGCCGACGGCACCCACGCGGTGGTCATCACCAAGGTCCCAGCTGGGCCCAACCAGAACTTCCAAACCCTGCTCACCGTGATCGACACCAGCACCGGCACCCAGGCCGGCCACACCGTGACACTGGACGGCTCGCTTCTCGGGTCATCACCGTCAGAGCCACCGCAGCCACGGTGGTCCTGAACCCCACCGCCACCCGCGTGGTCCTCACCACCGACACCAGCGTGACCGTGATCGACCCCAGCACCGGCACCCAACTCGGCACCACCTTCACCGTCAACCGGGACAATTCATCGCTAGTCGTCGCCTACAGCCCCGACGGAACCCACGCCCTGATCACCACCACCTCCCCCGCCGACACCACCCGCACCCAGCTCAACGTGATCGATCTCGGCACCGGCGCCCAAGCCCGCCAGGTGCCCCTGGTCGGCGCGGTGGTGGGGTCGCCGGTGTTCAGCAGCGACGGAACCGCGGCGCTGATCATCCTGAAGACCAGCACCGGTCTGACCGCGGTCGACGTCAACACCAGCACCGGAGCTCTGATCCAGCGGCCGATCAGCCTGGGCGGCACGACCAACACCACGGTGAACTCGGTGGCCCT
>NZ_JACKVK010000007.1 GCF_025823185.1 Mycobacterium yunnanensis | reverse complement strand
GGCCCCAGGGCACGAACACCCGGATGTTCTGAATGCCCAAGGCCTGCATATCGCTGAGCTGCTGGTCGATTTGCGCCTTCGTCTGCCCGTACAACGGCGAGGCAGCCACACCCACCGTATCCGGGGACACCGTAATCTCAGCCACCTGCTGAAATTCGTACGCGGCAATCCTCGGCGGCGTTGGGACCATCAAGTTGCTTGCATAGGCGCTTGCCATGGCGACCGGGATGGCCGCGATGACGCCACGCGTCGCAACGGCCTTGAAGAATCCCTGACTGACCTTCGTCATTACTGCTCTCTTTCATGCGTGTAATTATCGCCACCGTCAACGCGCTGAATTTAGCGTGCTTTGCGGCAAACCGCACATCGAATCGAGAAGCTTGCTGAGGGCCCTCCTTCATCCGAAAAACGCACTGGTGAGGCGCTACATCACGATGCAATTAACGCAAACTGGGATTCTGGCGAGCAATCGACCGTGACCAGGGTTTAATGGCCTATATTGCGCCGCCAGCGATGATTGCTCAGACCGACGGGAAATTCGTACCAAAAGTCTCGATTCGAGGGTGGCGGAGCGGTTGTCCCCTGAGATCGAATAATCGCTGTGGAAACGGAAGCCGATGGCGTCACCAAATACACTCGTGGTCTTTTAGGACATGGACAAACGAACCGTAGCGACTCCATTGGCAATGGAGTCGCTACGGTGAACGGTCGTCGAACCCGCGCTGAATCAGCTGGCTGCGGCGTGCCCTTCTGATGTGCTGGCAGCGTTGGCCGCGGGCTTGGCGTCATTGTCGGATTGGCGACCCGACGGTTCGGACTTCTCTGCGTGCGGAGTGTCCTTGGCAGGCGCCTTCTGTGCGTTGGGCGACTTTGGGGTCTTGGGTGCGCTCCCCTGTGCCGCGTTGCCGTCGTCCTTGGCGGCGCCCGTGCCATCGGTCTTGCCGTCGGCCTTGTCTGGCTTGGTGGTGGTGTCGGGCTTGGTGGTGGTGTCGGGGGTTGTGGTGGTGTCGGGCTTGGTCGTGGTGGCTGAGTCGTTGGTGGTGGGGGTGGTGGTCACCGGTTCTGCGGCCGG
>NZ_JACKVK010000006.1 GCF_025823185.1 Mycobacterium yunnanensis | reverse complement strand
GACCAACGCAACACCGCGCTACCGGGCTGGCTGCACTTCTACAATCACCACCGAGCCCACTCCGCCATCGGAGGCCGCCCACCAGTCACCAGACTGACCAACCTCCCTGGACATCACACCTAGGCGGCGTTGGGTTCGGGGCCGCACGGCTGGCGGTCCTGTCCCGCGGAGTTCACGACGTCGTCGTCGGGCGGTCGATACAGACGTTCTGGGCGGTGGTAGTCGTTCACCCGGGCTTGCCCGGTGTCCAAGCCCGCAGGCGGGATCCACTCGACGTCGTGATCGGCGTTGACCCGGGTGGCCCAGCCACCGGGACCGACCATCCGATTGTCGGGCCCGCACGCCAGGCCGAGCTCGTCGACGTTCGTCTGGCCGCCGTCGGCCCAATCCCGCGCCGCGTGATGCACCTGACTGCCATAGGCCGGCACCGTGCACCCCGGCTTCGTGCAACCACCGTCGCGCGCGATCAACATCAACCGTTGCGCCGACGTGGCGACGCGACGGGCCCGGACAGATTCAACGCCGCCCCCGTGGCCCCGTCGAACACCGCCAGGAACGGAACCGCCTCGGCCGCCAGCCCGATGACGTCACCGATGGGCATGACGGTGCCACCTCCAGTGACCCCCACCCCCGCACGGCTCTCCAAATCCTGCAGCGTGGTGCGGATGACGATCGACGTCGTCAACCCGTTGTGCCGGCCAAGCTCCCCACTGGCCAGCACACTGCGTCCGACCGCCATCAGCGCGTCATGCTGACGCTGGCCCAGGCTGCGGTGGTCGCCGTCGATCTGTTCCTGGGTGGGAGTGCCC
>NZ_JACKVK010000005.1 GCF_025823185.1 Mycobacterium yunnanensis | reverse complement strand
CCTCAACGCCTCCAGAAACACCCCGCGCGCCGCCGCGGGAACCGTTTTGCTGCCGTGCTTGCGAAACCCCATCGAACAACACCCCTCAACCAATCAGGTGTTGCAGCGACCACTTGAGTCCGCCTCGACGAATCGCGACCCCACAGCACACTCGATGCGGGGGCGGCGCCGGGGGGATGAGACCCGGCGCCAGCCGAGCTACAGCAGGCCCAGCACCTTCAGGTCGGTGACGTACTTGACGATCACCGGCGCGGTGATGTGCGGGATGTCCTTGTCCGGCCCGATCTTGGCCTCTTGAACGGCAGCCCTGAACCGGTCGGTCGGGGCGATCGACCCGTTCATCGGATGCTCCGGGGACTGGTAGTTGTGCAGCAGCGGCAACAGCGAGGCGTTGCGCTGCTTCTCCGGCAAGCTCCGCAACGTGGTCTCGAAGCGTTGCAGCCAGTCGCCGTAGTCCTCGATGCGGCGGATCGGGTATCCCGCGTCGACGAGCCAGTCGACGAACTCGTCCATGCCGATGCCGTCGTCGTACGGGTTCATGACGTGGTAGGTCTCGAAGCCGTCCTGAACCCGAACGCCCAGAGTGGAGATCGCCTCGGCGATGAACTCCACCGGGAGGCCGTCGTAGTGCGCCCGCTGGCGCTCACCGTTCGCGCCCAACTGGTAGAACGACTGCGGCGCAACGCCGGTCGCCACCAGGCTCAGCATCATGCGGGTGAACATGTCGGGCAGGTTGAGCTGACCGGCATACGTGGTGTCGGCGAGGATCATGTCGCAGCGGAACACCGATGCCGGCAGACCGTAGTGCTCGTGGGCCTCGCGCAGCAGCACCTCTCCGCCCCACTTGCTGTTGCCGTACCCGTTGGCGTAGCTCTCGTCGACCGTGCGGGTCGCGCTGACCACGCGGACGTCGGCGTCCTCGGTGTTCTCGGCCGGGTCGATACCCGCGCCGACGGCGACCGTGGACACGTAGACGAACGGCTTGATCTTCGTCGTGAGCGCGATGCGGAGGAGCTCGGCGGTGCCGAGCACGTTCGGCGCGAACAGCTGGCTGTAGGGCAGGACGTGGTTGACGAGCGCCGCCGGGTCGACGATCAGGTCGACGGTGTCGGCCAGCCGCTGCCAGGTGGCGTCGTCGAGACCGAGGTTGGCCTCGCCCTTGTCACCGGCGAACACCTCGAGGTGGTCGGCGGCCAACGCCCGGTAGTGCTCGAGCAGTGCGGGATCGCCGCTGTCGAAGGTGTCGTCCAGCCTGCGGCGTGCCTCGTCGTCGGACTTGGCGCGCACGATGCAGATGACCTTGCCGTCGACCAGATCCATCCGTTCCAGCCATTCCAGCGCCAGGTAGCGGCCTAGGAATCCCGTTGCGCCCGTCAGCAATACGGTGCGCACCTCGGAACTGGCATGGGGTAGCGAGGCGGCCGCCGCGAGGGTGTCCGCATCGACGAACCTGTCCAGTGTCAGGTCGGCGGCACGCACCACGGTCGCGTCGCGACCATGGATCGCGTCGTAGGTGGGGCGCTTGCTGCCGCCGGTCCGCTGGGCCTCGACGTAGGCGGCGATCGACGCGAGGTCGCTCGCGGGACTGACGATCACGCCGACGGGGACGTCGACGCCGAAGATGTCGTGCAGCAGGTTGGCGAAGGTCAAGGCGGACAACGAATCCCCGCCGAGATCGGTGAACTGGGCGTCGGGCTGCACGTCGGAGGCGGCCGCACCCAGCAGCGCCGTGGCTGCGCGACCGACGGTCTCGAGGACCGGCCGGTCGGCACCGCCGTTACGCAGAGCCCGCAGTTCGCCCTCCTGGCCGTCGGCCAGGTCGGCGTACAGCTGCTCGAGTTCGGCGCCGTAACGCTCCTTGAGCCGTGGCCAGGCCAGCTTGCGGATGCCGGTCAGCAGGCCGTTCTCCGTCGTGAACGGAGTGGTCTCCACCAGAAAGTCGCGAGGAACTTCGTAACTCTGCAAGCCCGCGGTCCGCGCCGCTTCCTTGAGCGAGGCGCTGATAGCTGGCTTCAGCTCGTCTGCGCCGTAACGTGATTGGGCGTCGTCGGTGGGGACCACGACGGCCAGCAGGTATGGCCGCGCGCTGTTGCCGTAGATGTAGATCTGACGCACCAGCGGGCTGTCGGTGAACGCCGCTTCGAGCTTGGACACCGTGACGAACTCGCCCTGGGCCAGCTTGATGACGTTGTTGCGCCGGTCCAGGTACTGCACCTGGTCGGGGCCGAGCTCGGCGACGATGTCACCAGTGCGGTAGTAGCCGTCGGCGTCGAACACCTCGGCGGTGACCTCGGGCCGCTTGTAGTACCCGGGGAACAGCTGCTCGGACTTGACCAGCAGCTCGCCGCGGGGATGCGGAACGTCGGTCCCGTAGTAACCCAACTCGGGCACGTCGACGAGCTTGTAGTCGATCACCGGTGGCCGCCGGATCACGCCGTCGACGAAGACCGCGCCTGCCTCGGTCGAGCCGTAGCCCTCCAGGACGTGCATGTCGAGGAACTCCTCGACCCAGGCCTTGAGCTCGGGCGAGATGGGCGCCGAGCCGGTGAGGGCGCTGACGTAGCGCCCACCGAGCAGGCTCTGCCGCAGCTCGTCCATGGTTGCGCCGCGGTCACTTTGGCTGACGTACTCCTGGTACAGCATGTCCCAGATCCGCGGCACGAAGTTGAGCTGCGTGGGCCGGACCAGCGCGAGGTCCTCCAGCAGGGTCGACAGGTCGCTGCGGGCGGCGAAGTAGACGGTGCCGCCGCTGGCGATGCTGCCGTAGAGGATGCCGCGGCCCATGACGTGGCTCATCGGCAGGAAGGCCAGCGTGATCGCGGGCAGGACGCCCTGGTTCTCGTCCCAGTGCGAATTGGCGGCCGCGCGCCACATGTTCGCGACCTTGCTCTCCGGGTACATCGCGCCCTTGGGCGCGCCGGTGCTGCCGGAGGTGTAGACCAGCAGCGCGAGCGGGTCGTCACCCTCTCCGACGACCGACCGAGGTGCGGGCAGCGCCGCGCCGCGGTTCAGGACGTCGGCCATGGTCTCGACGACCACCGAGGTGTCCTGGAGCCGGGCCGTGGCGGCCTCGAGCGCCTCGCGCTGGTCGTCGACCTGGGGCTGGTAGTCGAACACGACGAGCCGAGCGGGCGGCGTCGCGGCGGCGAGGACGAGCTCGACCGCGTCGTCGACGTAGGTGATGCTCGACGCGATCACGACGGGTTCGGTTTCGGCAATGATCGGCTGCAGCTGGGACTGCGGAGCACTGGTCTGCAGCGGTACCGACACCGCACCGAGCTGTGAGGCGCCGGTGTCGACGACGGCGTAGTCGACGCTGGTGAAGCCCAGGACCGCGATGCGGTCTCCGGGGCGGACGGTGTCGTCATGCAGTGCGGCCGCGAACGCCTGGATGCGCTCCCAGAGCTGGCCGTAGCTGATGGTCTCGAAGCGCGGCAGCAGCTTGGCGGTGGTGCGGCCGGCGTCGGTGACGTACTCCACGGCGCGCTGACCGAGCGCGGGCCGGTCGGCGTAGCCCTCCATCACGGTGCGGACGACATCGGGCAGGCGCAGGTCGGGTTGGCCCGCAGCCTCACTGACGGCGCCATCGGGCGCTGCGGCGGCGAACTGCTCGTCGTCGGCGTACAGGTCGGCGACGCGGCGCTCGTGGCGCGCTTCGCGGCTGTTGTTCGACATGGAAGACCCCTTGCGATTACTGCGTTGGTGAATGGGAAGTAGAGGTGGGGAGGCGCCGTTGCCTGACCCGTCGGGTACAACGTTAGCAAAACTAAAGATATGCCCCAAACTTCTGACCTGGCAGTTTCCTGTGAGCGCGACCATGTCCCGCATTGATCATTATGCTGTCTAAGTAACCTATGGAGAGGTAGAGATGAGCCGCACCGAAGACGACACCTGGGATCTCGCGACCAGCGTGGGCACCACCGCGACGATGGTGGCGGCCGCCAGGGCGATCGCCACCCGCGACGGAGCGATCGACGATCCATTCGCCGAACCGTTGGTCCGCGCGGTGGGTGTGGACTTCCTCACCCGGTGGGCCAGTGGCGACCTCAGCGGATCCGACGTCGACGCTGGCGAGGGCGGCTGGGGGCTGGCGCAGATGCCCGCGGCGATGGCCGCCAGGACGCGGTACTTCGACGAGTTCTTCGCCGACGCAGCCGCCGCCGGAATCCGGCAGGCCGTCATCCTGGCCTCCGGTTTGGACGCCCGCGCCTACCGGCTGCAGTGGCCGGCGGACATGACGGTATACGAGATCGACCAGCCGGCCGTCATCGAGTTCAAGTCCACGACACTGGCCGGCCTGGGCGCCGAACCCACCGCCGAGCGGCGCGCGGTGGCGGTCGACCTGCGCGACGACTGGCCCGCGGCGCTCGAGGCCGCCGGCTTCGACGCGAGCCAGCCGTCGGCGTGGATCGCCGAGGGCCTGTACGGCTACCTGCCACCCGAGGCGCAGGACCGGCTGCTCGACGCCGTCACCACGCTCAGTTCGCCGGGTAGCCGGCTGGGCAGCGAGGCCGTGCCGAACACCGCCGCGTTCGACTCGGAGGAGATGCGCGAACGCATGCAGCAGTCCACGGCCAAGTGGCGTGAGCACGGGTTCGACCTCGATTTCAGCGATCTCACCTTCGTGGGCGAGCGCAACGACGTCGCCGAGTACCTCGCCGCCCGCGGCTGGTCGTCGGTGGCGACGCCGATGGACGAGCTCCTGCAGACGCACGGCTTCGACGCGATCCCGAAGGCCGATGACGACGACGACGCTCCCACCATGAGCGGCGTCACCTACATCACGTCGACCAGGAACTGACCGGCCCGAACTGGGGATCAGGCCGCCGCGCGGGCGGCCTCGATCTCGAGTTCGGCGGCGTAGGCGCCCTCACCGCGCCCCAGCGAGAAGGTCGCCGCGGTCATGGCGCCCACGGCGAGCACGAGGGCGAGCAGTTCGACGCCGTCGACGTCGAGTTCCTCACCGAGCAGCAGGGCACCGAGGGCCACCGCGACGATGGGTTCCAACACGAGCATCGCCGGCACGGAGGTCTGCAGCGCACCGGCGTGGAAGGCGGACTGCTGCAGCAGCGTCGCGATGATGCCGAGCGCGATCAGTGCATAGGGCGCCGGCGTCGCCAGCAGCCCCATAGGCCCCCGCTCGTCGAGCAGGTGCATGACGTACTTGGTGAGCACGGCGACCGCCCCGAAGAGCACGCCGACGCCGACGGCGAACAGCACCGCCCGACGTGCGCCCTCCAACCGCCGGGCGACGAGGATGCAGGCCATGATCAACACGACGCAGCCGAGCGACACGACGGCCGACGTCACCAGCGACGCGGGCCGGTCCGGCGGACCGGGGCGGGCCAACAGCACGAAGAAGGCCAGCGACACCGTCAGCAGCGCCGCCCACAGCCACTCTCGACGGGTCACCCGCCGGCCCGCCAGCCGCGCGCTCAGCGGCAGGGCGAACAGCAACGCCGACACCAGAAGTGGCTGGACGACGATCAGGGACCCCTTGACGAGCGCCAACGCCTGAAACACGTAACCGGCGACGGCGACCCCGGTGCCCGCCCACCACAACGGGCGCCGCAGCAGGGTCGCGAACATGCGGGTGCTGACGCTTTGATCGGCTGGCACGTCCATCGTGGCCCGCTGCCGCACGACGATCCCGACGGCCATGCACACCGCCGAGCACAGCGCGAGAAGGACGACCAGTCCATGGCCCAACAACGTCCTCGGCACCCTTCATCGGCGATGTGACCCAACCCGTCACTACACCGTAGAGGTGTCGCCAACCGGCTTCGACCCGAGACTCCTCGCCAGGGCCCTGAGCTGCGGTGACGTCGGCGGTCGGAATCGACCGCGCCGCTATTGCAGGCGCGCCAGGTTCTCCACCGACCGCTTGACGTCACCCTTGATCACCCGCGCGACGAGCGCACCCACCGGACCGTTGAGCACCGCGCCACTGAGGTCGGCGACGAGGTGGAACGTCGTGCCGGGCTGATCGTCGCGGATGTCGGTGCGCAGCGAGATCTGAACGCCGCCGAAGCCCTTGCCGCACATCTCGATGCGGTGGGGCTCGTCGTAGTTGGTCACCTCCCAGTGGATGGTGTTGCGGAAGCCCTTCACCTTGATCAGCGAGGACACCGTGGTGCCCTTCTCGATGACCTCGGGCACCGGGCTTCGCCACCCACCGAAGATGGTCAGCCACTCGTCGAACCGACCGAGGTCGGACGCCAACTTCCACGCGTTGTCGGGTGAGAGCTTGGACTTAACCGAAACGTCGACGCTGGCCATGGGTCACTTCTTACCCGACCTTGGCTGGTTCTACCCCGCGGGCGGGGCAGGCGGTGCCGGTGCCGGGGCCGGCGGCGCCACGCCGACGCCGAGCACCCGGAGCAGGTCGGGCTTCATCGCCTGCAGCTGGGCGCCCCAATAGCCCCAGCTGTGGGTGCCGTCGTTCGGGAAGTTGAACACCGCGTTGCGACCGCCCAGGGCCAGGTACTGCTTCTGGAAGTCCTTGTTGGTGTTGATGGTGATGTTCTCCAGGAACTGGGCGCTGTACTGCACGCCGAAGTCGCCCGCAGAGTCCAGGTCGGAGGTCCGGCCGTTGCCGCAGTAGACCCAGATGGCGGTGTTGTTGGCGACCAGCGTCGGCAGGTTGACCATGGGATCGTTGCGCCGCCAGGCCGGATCGCTGGACACGCCCCACATGTCGGTCGCGTTGTACCCGCCCGCGTCCTTCATGGCGAAGCCGATCATGGTTGGCCACAGACCGGCCGACGGGTTCAGGAAGCCCGACAGGGACCCGGCGAAGATGAACTGCGACGGGTAGAACGCGGCGAGGTTGAGGGCGGCGCCGCCCGACATCGACAGCCCGACCACCGCGTTGCCCGTGGGCGAGATGCCCTTGTTGGCCGCGAGGTAGGCCGGCAGCTCCTGGGTCAGGAACGTCTCCCACTTGTAGGTGGAGGTGCCGTTGCTGCCCTTGGCAGGCTGATACCAGTCGCTGTAGAAGCTGGACTGCCCGCCGACGGGCATGACCACCGAGAGCCCGGATTGGTAGAACCACTCGAACGCCGGGGTGTTGATGTCCCAGCCGCTGAAGTCGTCCTGCGCGCGGAGACCGTCGAGCAGGTAGACCGCGTGCGGTCCGCCGCCCTGGAACTGGACCAGGATGTTGCGGCCCATGGCCGCCGAAGGCACCTGCAGCCCCTCGACGGGCAGACCGTCGCGCGAGAACGCCGACGCGGTCGGCAGCAATCCGACGGGGCCCACCACGCCCGGCATCATCGCGACGAGGAATGCGGAGACGGCGAGCCGCCGCGCCCACCGGCGTCGGAACCCACCAACGATCGTCGCCAACACGGCTGCATCCCATCTGTTCGAATAATCCGTTCAGCGCAAGCTAGCAGCGCTGAAACGCTGCGCCGCGCCGCCCACGCGCGGTGTAATCGGCTCGTTATCAACGGGTTCCGGAAGCGACGACACGCCCTGGGATGTGAGCCACCCGATCGGGGACTGTGAGACACGAGTGAATAACCTGTGAATTGACGCGTAGAACATGCAAGGTGGCGTACGCCACGGCACACTCAGTGCGCACACACGAAGGAGCATGATCATGTCCGTTACCGGTTCTCCCGCCCCGACGTCCTCGGGACGTCTCGCACGCCGCCTCACCGGTGGAGCGCTGCTCGCCGGCGGCCTGATCGGCACCACCCTGTTCGGAGCGTTGCCGTCGGCGTTCGCCAACGAGGATCCCGCCCTGAACCCGCCCAACTGCTCCGCGGCCGACCTCGAGGGCGTGCGGGCCGGCGTCGACGCGTCGACCTCGGCATACCTGTTCACCCACCCCGATTACAACTACTTCGTCACCAGTCTCGAGGGGCTGCCGAAGGACCAGGTGCACAAGCAGATGCAGGACTACCTCAACGCGCACCCGGACACCAAGAACGACATCACCGGCATCCGCCAGCCGCTGCTGGACATCAAGAACCGCTGCGGCGGCACGCCCTAGCTAGCCGACGCCTGCCAGCAGGCTCGTCGCCCGCCACCACACCAGGGCGACGAACGCCAGCAGCAGGACGACCGACACCGCGGTCTCGATCGAGACCCGGTTCTGGCGCGGCGCGTAGGCGTACAGCGCGCCGAGCGCAGCTCCGGTGAGCAGGCCGCCGACGTGGCCCTGCCAGCTGATCGACGGCACCACGAACGTGATGACCAGGTTGATCACGATCAGCCCGGCGATCCAGCGCATGTCGAAGTTCAGCTTGCGCGACAGTGCGAGCGTGGCGCCGAACAGGCCGAAGATCGCGCCCGAGGCACCGAGGGTCGGCACGTTGACCGGCGTCAGCAGGAACACCAGCACCGAGCCGCCCAGTGCGCTCAAGAAGTACAGGACGACGAATCGGGTGCGGCCCAGCCACCGTTCCAGCGCGGGGCCGATGACCCACAGCGCCCACATGTTGAACAGGATGTGGGTGGGTCCGTCGTGCAGGAACGCCGAGGTCAGCAGGCGGTAGTACTGGTCGTAGGCGACGACGCCGGCGGGCCAGAGGAACAGGGCCTGCTGCAGCCCGGGGACGGCCATTTGCAGGATGAACATCACCACGTTCGCGGCGATCAACGCGTAGGTGACGACGGGGGTGGCGCCGAGGTTGCGCTTGGGTCGGCGCACCGACTTGGCGCCGTCGTCGACGCAGTTGGGGCACTGGTGCCCGACCGACGCGGACCGCATGCAGTCGGGGCAGATGGGGCGATGGCACCGCGTGCAGCTGACGTAGGTGGCCCTGTCGGGGTGCCGATAGCAGGTCGGCGGTGCCGACGGCGCGCTAGGAGGGCCTGGAGTGCTCACGCCTCACAGTGTTCCATCAGCGCGCGGGTCCTCAGAAGCGCCACAAGGCCTCCTGAGTCGTGCTGGCGACCAGTGACCCGGCGCCGTCGTACATCGCGCCGACGACCAGGCCGCGGGAGTCGCTGTTGTTGAGTGACCTGACCTCGTAGCGGTGCCATTCGTGGGGCAGGAACGGGCGGTGGAACCAGACTGCGTGGTCGAGGCTGGCGGCGTATCCGCTGCCAGCGTCCACGGGGACGCCGGGCGGCCGCGCCACCGGCACCGGCCCGAAGTCCGACATGAAGGTCAGCGCGCACGCCTGCACCAGCGGTGAGTCGTCGATGCGGGCCTTGGTGCGGATCCAGAACGGCGGCACCGCGAACGGCGAGTCGTCGTCGGGGGTCACCCGCATCTCGAATCGGCCCGCGAAGCCGAGGTCGGGGGTCTTGGGCACCGCGGCCTCGAATTCGATGCCTGCCGGCGGGGTCGGGTGCCAATCGGCGCCCGCCTCGGGCCGGTGGAACGACGCGATCATCTCGAGGATGGTCTTGCCGTGCTGCACCGCGGTGACCTGCCGGGTGTCGAAGGATCGGCCGTCGCGGGTGCGGACCACGTTCAGCTCGACGTCCACGCCGTACTCGCCGCCGCGCACGAAGTACAGGTGCAGCGACTGCGGATGCTTGTCCGGCGCGACGGTGGCCCCTGCGGCGGCCAGCGACTGGGCGGCGATCAGCCCACCGAACAAGCGGGTGCCGGGTCCGGCGGCCGGCTGCGGCGCGCGGAACACGTCGCCGTCGCGTTCGAAGTCGAGAAGTCGGGCCATCCAGCTCGGTCGGTCGGGCTTGACACCTGTCATGGGTTGGTCAGCGTAGCGGGCGACCCCGCCCGGGATGCCCGACGTACCGGTCCAGTACGAGCACGTAGGCCGCGACGACGGCGAGCGGAGCCACCAGCGGCACCCACGGCAACGCGAACGGGACGGTGGCACCGAGGACGGCCACGACCGACGCACCGAGTGCGCCCAGCACCGTGGGCATGGTGAGCGCCGCGGCGGCGTCGCCATCGGCATGCCGCACGACGAGGTAGCCGGCCGCCGCAAGGCCGGCGATGCCGGCGACCACCGGGTCGGGTTCGGACAGGGCCAGCGCAGCGATGACGGCGACGACCGCCATCGTCGCGGCCAGCGGCACCAGCAGTCCGAGGACGACCGCCGCACCGGCCACCGCCGACAGCACTAGCGCGGGCCCCGCGCTCGCCAGCGTGCCAGCGGCCACCATGAGCAGACCGAAGGCCAGGGCCAGAGGGCGTGTCACGTCACCTCCTCGCCGTGGCGCGCCGACGTCGTCGTGGAACGAGCCCCATCACCTGGTCGAGCGTGCCGTCGGTGGACCACCCGATGACGTCGACGCCGATCGTGCGCATGTCGCGATACATGAAAGCCCTTTGCATGGACCACATTCGGGCGATCAGGGGGTCGTCGAGATCCTCGAACGGTGCGCCGTCGAGGACGTCGACTGCGACCACCACGTGCCCGCGGCGGCACAGGTCGATCAGTGCCAGCGCGAAGTCGGTGTCGAGCAGCGTGGAGAACGCCACGACCACGGCGCCCGGCGGCAGGGCGGCGCGCGGGGCCAGCGTGCCCGGGGTGGTCTCGTGGCCGTCACCCGCCCCGAGGATGGCGTCGAGCACCCGGTAGAACTGGCGCCGGCCGATGTCGGCGCCCAGCCAGCGGGTCCGGCCGCCGAGCGCGACGACCCCGGCCCGGTCGCCGTTGCGCAGCGCGCTCTGCACCACCTGGACGGCGCCGCGCATCGTGCGCTCGGTGGCGTCGGTGGCGGGTCCGGGCGGCTGGTCGTGACGGTCGACGAGCACGACGACGTCGGTGGCGCGTTCGCTGAGCCGTTCGGTGACGTGCAAGCTGCCGCGGCGGGCGCTGACCGGCCAGTTGACGGTGCGCAGCTGATCCCCCGGCACGTAGGCCCGGATGCCGCCGTATTCGACGCCCCGGCCGACGTGCCTGGTGAGGTGGGTGCCGAGACGGTCGAGCAGCTCGGTTCGCGGCAAACCGGTCGACTGCGCCGGGGCGACCGGGAACGCGAACACCTCCCCGGCCGTCACCCACGTGGTCGCCGCCGCGCCGGTCAGCAGACCGCCCCTGCCCGCCACCGTCACCCGCACCCGCACCGGGTACCGACCCCACCGCGGCATCGACGCCACGATCTGCAACCGGCCCGACGGCCCGCGGTCGACCTGCAGCGCCGCGCCGGGGGGCGTCTCGACCAGCAGACGCACGGGCGATCCGTCGTCGGCCTCGGCCCACAGTTCGAGTCGGACCTCTTCGTCCTCGAAGCAGCGCACCAGGCCGGGTTCGGCGTACACGCGGACCGCCGGCGTCGATCGCTGCCAGCCCAGCGACACCAGCACCCCGACGAGCGGGGCGGCGACGACCACCAGCTGCCACCGCGCGTCGATCAGCGCCGCCGCCAACGCCACCGCCGCACACGAGGCCAGTGAGAGCGCGAGGTTCGATGCCCGCCAACGCAATTCGACGTCGACCGAACGGGTGTCGATCACGTCGCCCCGCGGGCTCGCGGCACCGGCAGCCGGCGCAGCAACTCCTCCACCACGTCGGTGGTGCGCACCTGCCGCACCCACATCTCCGGTCGCAGACTGATCCGGTGCGCCATGGCGGGCACGGCCAGTGCCTTGACGTCCTCGGGGATCACGTAGTCGCGGCCGAGCAGCAGAGCCCGGGCCCTGGCCAGTTGGACGAGGTCCAGCTCGGCGCGCGGACTCGCGCCGACGGCCACCTGGGGGTGCTGGCGGCTGGCCGCCGCCAACGACACGACGTACTGCAGGACGTCGTCGTGCACGGTGACCTCCTCGACCGACTCACGCATGGCGAGGAGGTCGTCGGCGTCCACCACCTGGGCGACGGCGGCCTCGGCAGACCCGCGATCGAGCCGGCGCCGCAACATCGACGCCTCGTCCCGCTCGGTCAGATAGCGCAGTTCCAGCCGGATGGTGAACCGGTCGAGTTGCGCCTCCGGCAGCGGATAGGTGCCCTCGTATTCGATGGGGTTGTCGGTGGCCAGCACGATGAAGGGGTCGGGCAGGTGGTGGGTGATTCCGTCGACGCTCACCTGTCGTTCGGCCATCGCCTCGAGAAGCGCGGCCTGCGTCTTGGGCGGGGTCCGGTTGATCTCGTCGGCCAACAGCAGGTTGCTGAAGATGGGGCCGGGGCGGAATTCGAAACGCCCCGACTGCATGTCGTAGATCGTCGAGCCCAGCAGGTCGGCGGGTAGCAGGTCGGGGGTGAACTGCACCCGGGTGAACTCCAGTCCCAGCGCCGCGGCGAAGCACCGTGCGATCAGCGTCTTGCCAAGGCCGGGAAGGTCTTCGATGAGGACGTGCCCCCGCGCCAGCAGCGCCGTCTGGATCAGGGTCAGCGCGGGCCGTCGGCCGACGACGACGCGCTGGATCTCGTCGAGGACGGCCTCGCAGCGCGCGGCGGTGGTGGTCACCGGCAGGCTCATATTCCCTCCAGTCGCCGCAGCACGTCGTCGAGCACGGCCCGACCGGGGCCGGGTTCCTCGACGCCGGTGCGGGACACGTTGTCCGGGTCGACCCACGGCCACAGCTGCTCACCGAACAGCGCGACGGCCGTGGCGCGAAACACCCTCGGGTCCTTGCCCTTACGGGCACCGGTGGCGAGTTCGAACTGCCGTGCCAGCATGGGACGCAGGTACTTGTCCCAGTCCGAGCGGGTGGAATCGGCACGGGCGATCATGATTTCGGTCTTGGACCGCCACCGACGCAACGTCTCGGCCGGGTCGCGGGCGCGGGAGTCGTCCACGGCCACCCCGACGTCGCGCACCACCAACCAGCGCAGCGTCAGCAGCGCCACGGTGGCCGCGGCGGCACCCATCCACAGCGCGACGTGCCGGTCGGGGTGCGCCAGCGCCAGCAGCTGGACCCCGAGCACCACCACGACGGCCGCCGCACCAATCCGGTTCACACCCGGCTCCGAAGCTCGTCGAGCACCGCGGTGAGCACCGCGACCGCCGCGTCGCGATGGCCCTCGTCCATGACGTGGGGGCTGAAGCGCGCCTCTTCGAAGAGCGCGACCAGCTGGGTGGCGCTGTCGGGGGCGAGGGCGTGATGGTCGACCGCGCGGGCCAAGACCTCCGAGGCCGTGTCGAAGTCGCGCGGGGCCGCCTCGGGTAGCAGCGACAGCCGTCGTTCCATGGCGGCATAGCAGGCGATGATCGCCTTGCGCGGCTCTCGACTGAGGTCCTCGACCTCGGCAAGGCCGACTTCGGCTGCCAGAGCCAGGGATTCGGCTCTGGTACCGGCCGCGGCATCGGAGGGTCCGACATCCGGAACGGCCTCAGACGGGACGGTGCGCCGACGGCTGGCGACGATCGTGCCGACGGTCAGGACGACGAGGAAGACACCCGTCGCGGCGTAGAAGTAGGTCAGCAGGTTCGTCCCGGGCTCGTCGTCCGCCACCGGGGTCGCCGCCCCCGCGCTCCCGCCGGTTTCGGGTGGCGCCGACTCCGCCGGCGCGGTCGTCGCTCCGGTGCCGTCGGCGTCGTCCCCCAGCCCCACGGTCAGCCGGCTCAGCGCCGCGTAGGCCAGCAGGACGCCGACCAGGACGGCCACCCCGATCAGCACGATCCGCCAGGTCGGCCGCCCGCGGTTCTCCCGCAGCCAGTCCGGTCGGTCGGCCACCCGCGCCGGGGTCAGGGTGCGGTTGCGCAAGCGGGTGAGCACCGCGGTCGCCACGACGGCGACCGAGGCGAGCAGCAGACCGACGACGACGGCCGTCACCACCGGACTATCCGACGACGGCCGCCGCGGGCCAACCTGCGCCCCCGGCACGTAACCGCGCAGTGCTGCCGCGGCCACGAAGATCAGCGCGACCAGCACGGTCACGGAAGTGATGCTGCGTGTCCTCGGCCGAGGCTGCACGTCTTCGACGCTACAAGAACCTGCCCGATGGCCGGGGCGTTGCGGGCAGAACGTCAGAAGGCGGACTCAACCCGGTTCAGGGCCGGATGACCGACACCGCAAAACCGTCCCAGCCCTTGGTGCCGACCGTCTGGATGGCGGCGGTGTCCAGGCGTGGATGCTCACCCATCATCGCGAACATGTCGCGCACCGCCTGGGCCTGACGGTCCTCGGGCGCGGGGTTGAGCACCCGGCCGAAGCGGGCGACGTTGTCGACCACCAAAAGCGCTCCGGGAGTGGCCAATTCGACCGCCCAGTTCACGTACGCCACGTTGTTCTCCTTGTCGGCGTCGACGAAGAACATGTCGAAGGTCTCGCCCCGCTCGGCCAGCGTCGGCAGGGTGTCAAGAGCGGCGCCGACGATGATCTCGACCCGGTCGCCGACGCCAGCGGCGGCCAGGTTGGCCCGGGCCACCTCGGCGTGGCGCGGCTCGTACTCCAGCGTGACGACGCGACCACCGGGCCCGACGCCACGCGCCAACGCGATGGTGCTGTACCCGGCCAAGGTGCCGATCTCCAGCACCCGAGTGGCGCGGCTGAGCGTGGCCAGCAGCGTCAGCAGCTTGGCGTGCTGCGCGGATACCTCGATGGCGGGCATGCCCGCGGCAACGGCACTCTCGCGCGCGGCGGCCAACACGGAGTCCTCGGTGTGCAACAACTCGCCGTACATCGCGTCCAGGGCGCGCGGATCGGGTTCGTCCATGGCTGGCTACCGTACGCCTTCTTTGGCATAGGTCACCCGCAGCACGTGGCCCACCTCGGGACCCATCACCGCCTCGGTCAACTCGCAGAACGCGGCGACGAATTCGGGTCCGTGCGGCGGCTCGCAGCGGCACAGGTGGTGGGCGATCTCGTGCAGCACCACCAATTCCCTTAGTGCCCAAGTGCTTTGCCGATCGGGCACGGCGATGGTCGCCACCCCGCCGTCGTACTCGTAGTGCGCGGCGGTGACACCGCGCCGGGCACGGACCGCCAGCGGTTCGGCCGCCGGCCAGCGCGATCGCACCGCGCCCAGGGCCAGCACCTCGCCGACGTAGTCGCGCACCGAGTCCGTCGATCCGAATCGCGCCTCCGGGGGCAGGGTCAGCTGGGTGCCGAAGAAGTCGACGGTCCTGGTGCCCCGTTCGGAGGCACGGTCGAACAACGTCCGCACGAACTGCTCGGCGGCGTAGACCTTGGAGCGTTGCGAGTCGCGGGGCACCTACCGGTCCAGGGGCTTTCGCGCACCGGCCAGCTCGGTGCTCGGCCCAAGGCGGGCCCGTCGTCCGGCCCGGTCACCGGCCCGCCGGGCCGCCGACGAGTAGCCCGCCGAGGCGCTGCTGGCCCGCCACGTGCCGCGCGCCTTGGACGCCGACCGGTAGAAACTCTTCAGTTCGACGTCCTTGTTGCGCAAGGCGACCGCGGTGCCGGGCTGGTGGTCCCGACCCGTGGTGGCGGCCTGCCTGGCCTCGTCGCGTGCCTCCGCCAGCCGTTGCCCGACCCGCCCGCCGAACGCCAGGTGGAAGTTCAGCCGGGCGGTGATCGTCGCGGTCGGCCGGTGCGCACCGCTGGCGATGTAGGCGTCCGAGGCCTTCACCATCTGCACCACCAGGCTGGCGTAGAGCGCATGCGTGGCGTCGATGTCCTCGGCGAATCCGTACGCGTAGACGAACGTCGAATTGGACGCGACGTCGCATTTCACGTCGTTGGCCAAGGCGATGGCCACGAACAGCTGGACGTAGGTTCGCAGGCCCTTGCTGCCCGCCTCGCCGATGGTGATGGTGCGCTGCACGGGTGTCTGTGCGGCGGTGCGAGTCGCCGAGTGGGCCCTGGCCACCGCGAGGTCGATCGACGTGGTGGTGGCCAGCCGCTGGGCAGCCGACATGAAAGCCTCGGCCTCGTGCGGGTTCTCGGTGTTCTCGGCCTGGCGCAGCAGCGCGGCGATCCGCGCCAGCATCTTGTCGTCACTCATGCGCGATCCCGATTCTCGCTGTTCGTCATGGCTGCGCACGCTAGGGCACCCCCACGACGCGCACGTGCAGTGGTGGTCCAGCGCGGTGTCATCCGTCCACACCCCGGCGTTGGTCCACAGACGCCGAAGTCTACTTGGCCACGAACCCGTCCAGCGCGGTCAGCAGTTGAGCCGAGAGCGGATCCTTCTTCGAG
Source organism: Mycobacterium yunnanensis (assembly GCF_025823185.1). GTDB lineage: Bacteria > Actinomycetota > Actinomycetes > Mycobacteriales > Mycobacteriaceae > Mycobacterium > Mycobacterium yunnanensis. The sequence continues at coordinate 592,056 of NZ_JACKVK010000005.1, read as the reverse complement.
TAGTTGCCGACGTTGTCGGTGGGATCGTCACGCAACACGTGGTTGACCCCGGTCAGCCGCACGACGGTCAGCGCAGTGTGGGCGAGCGCGTCGAACATCGGTTGCTCGGCGGGGCAACTGGCCTGGCTGTCGGAGTCCGAACAGGTGGCCAGCACGGGCATCCCCGCCGGAAGTGCCTTAGCGAGTTCGAGCGGGTCGATCGCGTCGGCCTCGACCACCGCGCCCACGTTCGACGGGTTGAGGATGGCCCCGAGCCCCTCGGGCAGCTTGGCAGGCGCCGTGCGCTTGGTGCGCGCCTCGACGACGGCGGCGTTCCACGTCGCCAGCACCTCGTCGGACTGCTGTTGCGTCTTGGCCCCGGCCTTGACGTCGGCGTCCAGACCGGTGCGGACGCGGCCGGTGATGATGTCTAGGTAGCGGCCGGCCAGTGGTGCGAACAGACCCAGGGAGTGAATCTTCGGCGCGTCGGGTGCGGCGTCGACGGCCAGTGACATGGCGTGCACGGTGCCCTCGCCGAGCGCGTAGACCGAGAGGTGCGCACGGTCTACCCCCGGCTGGCCGGCGAGGTACCGGACCGCGGCCTTGGCACCGAGGTCGTACACCGCGCTGCCGACCTCGGCCGGTCGCAGCGCATACGGCCCGAGCCCGGTCTTGCCGGTGCCCACCTTGTCGTAGCGCAGCGTGCTGATTCCCTTGCCGGACAAGTACTCGGCGAGCTGTCGCATGTTGCCGACCGGCCCGGCGACCGCGTTGTCCCCGTTGCGGTCGGTGTTGCCGCTCTCGGAGATCAGCAGCGCCGCGGGTCCGGGCTTGGCGTCGGCCAGATGGCGGAACGTGCCGTAGATGGTCAGCCCGTCGGCGGTGAAGCTGACGTCGTCCTCGACCCAGCCCTGGCGCGGGGCCGCCGTGGGGGCTCCGTCACCGCCGCCGGACGAGCAGCCCGCGACGAGCAGCAGTGCGGCGAGCAGGCCGAGCAGTGCTCTCACAGGTGGACCTCGATCCAGGACACCACGTCGTCCAGCACCACCGCGCGCTCCGGCTCGTTGAACACTTCGTGGTACAGCTCGGGGTAGACCTTGAGGTTGACGTCGGTCGAGCCGACGCATTCGACGAGCCGGCGGCTGCCGTCGACCGACACCAGTGAATCCTTGCCTCCGTGGACCACCAACAGCGGAGCCGTCAACGCCGCCGCACGTCGAGGCATGGTCTCGCCGACCCCGATGAGCGCCTTGGCGATACCCGCCGGGAGCTTGCCGTGGTGCACCAGGGGGTCGGCCTCGTAGGCGGCGACGACGTCCGGGTCGCGCGACACCGCGTCGGCGGGCAGGTCCTCCACCGGCAGTCCCGGCACCACGCTGCCGACCACCTTGGCCACGGCGACCATCACCGGCGAGACACCGTCCTGGGCGTATACCGCCGGCCCGGACAACACCATCGCGGCGTAGTCGTCAGGATGCTCGACGCCATAGGTGAAGACCACGCCGCCACCCATGCTGTGGCCCAGCACCACGCGCTTGAGCTCGGGATGAGCAGCGGTGGCGATGCCCACCAGGTGGTGGAAGTCGTCGGTGTACTCGGAGATGTTCCTGAGGAAGACCCGCTTGCCCCCGGATCGGCCGTGTCCGCGCAGGTCGATTGCGTAGGTGATGAGACCGCCCTCGCCGAAGCGCTGGGCGACGTGGTCGTAGCGCCGCGCGTGCTCGCCGAAGCCGTGGCACAGGATCACCACGCCGAGGGGCTCGACGGGGGGCGTCCACACGTCGTACACGATTCGAGTGCCGCCGACACCGTCGAAGCTGCGTTCGCTGTGGGAAGTGGCCATCAGGGGAGACTAGCGGGCCACGCTGGACGTTCCAGACGACGACGGTGTCGCTCGTCACACCCCCTCGGTAGGCTCTTCGTTCGTGAGTGTGCTTGCCGAAACCTTCGACTCGAAGGACGCCTTCCTCGCCGACGCCCAGCGGTACCGGCGGGAGCTTCTGGCCCACTGCTACCGCATGACGGGGTCGCTTCACGACGCCGAGGACCTGGTGCAGGAGACCTACCTGCGCGCGTGGAAATCGTACGACGGCTTCGAAGGCCGGTCGTCCGTCCGCACCTGGCTCTACCGCATCGCGACCAACGCGAGCCTCACCGCGCTCGACGGCCGGCAGCGTCGCCCGCTGCCCAGCGGCCTGGGCGCCCCGAACGCCGACCCCACGGCGGAGATCGCCGAGCACCCCGAGATCACGTGGCTGCAGCCACTGCCGGATGCCCCCGACGAGCATCCGTCGGACCCGTCGGTCATCGTGGCCTCCCGCGATTCGGTGCGTCTGGCGTTCATCGCTGCGCTGCAACACCTCTCGGCCCGGCAGCGGGCGGTGCTCCTCCTACGCGAGGTGCTGCAGTGGAAGGCCGCCGAGGTGGGCGAGGCCATCGGCGCCTCGACCGCCGCGGTCAACAGCCTGCTGCAGCGGGCCCGCGCGCAACTCGACGAGATCCAGCCCAGCCAGGACGACGAGATCGCCCCGCCGGAGTCGCCGGAGGCCAGGGAGATGCTGGCCAAGTACGTCGACGCCTTCGAGACCTACGACATGGACGCCCTGGTTCGGCTGTTCACCGAGGACGCGATCTTCGAGATGCCGCCGTTCGACGGGTGGTACCAGGGTCCGGCGGACATCGTCACGCTCTCGTCGCTGCACTGCCCGGCCCAAGGCCCCGGCGACATGCGGTTCGTGGCCACCACCGCCAACGGCCAGCCCGCGGCCGCGCTGTACATGCGCAACCCCGAGACGGGCGTCCACGAGGCGTTTCAGCTGCACGTGCTGAGCGTGCAGTCCGGCAAGGTGTCGCACGTGGTGGCGTTTCACGCCCAGGACGGCGCACTGTTCGAGACGTTCGGACTGCCCCTCACCCTCTAACCCTCGAGTGGCCAGTCAAGACGCGGCAACCTCGCTCCACCGCCACGTAACTGGCCATTCGGCGCCGGCCTGACGCAGGGCGGCGCAGGTCCTGTCGACGATCACCTGACGGCCGTGGCGCGCAGCATGTCCGCGCTGACTCGCACGATGCACCACATTCGCGATACGCCGCTGGATTCATCCACAGGCCCGCGAGTGGCCAGTTGCGACGCGGCGATCTCGCTCCACCGCCACCTAACTGGCCATTCGTCGGCTCGCCAACGACGAGATGTCGTGTGATGAATACCAGCAGCTCAAGAGCATCGTTGGCAGACATTCTAGAACGTGTTCTATGATCGCCGCCATGAAGACCAAGGGTGCTCTGCTGTGGGAACTGAACACGCCGTTCAAGGTGGACGAGATCGATTTGGGCGATCCCGTCGCCCACGAAGTTCAGATCCGCATGCATGCGGCAGGCATGTGCCATTCCGACTACCACCTGACCACCGGGGCGACCCCAATCGGGCTGCCGGCCCTCGGCGGACACGAGGGAGCCGGCGTCGTCACCAAGGTGGGCAAGGGCGTCACCAGCGTCGAGGAGGGCGACCACGTCATCCTGGCGTTCATCCCGGCCTGCGGCGCCTGCCCGCCGTGCCTGAAGGGGCATCGCTCGCTGTGCGATCGCGGGGCGGTGCTCCTAGGCGGCAAGGCGATCGCCGACGGCACCAATCGGGTGCACGCCGGATCGCACGCCGTGTCCCCGATGAACCTGCTGGGCACCTTCGCGCCGTACATGACGGTCCACGAGGACTCCGTGGTCAAGATCGACCGGGACGTGCCGTTCGAGGCCGCAGCCATCATGGGGTGCGCGGTGCCCACCGGCTTCGGCTCGGCGACCAACGTCGCCCAGGTCCAGCCGGGTGAGACCGTCGCCGTCATCGGCGTCGGAGGCATCGGCATGAGCGCGCTGCAGGGTGCGGTCATCTCCGGCGCCCGGCACGTCATCGCGATCGACCCCAACCCCTGGAAGCGCGACCAGGCCGTCAAATTCGGTGCGACGCAGGTCTATCCGTCGATGGCCGAGGCGATCGCGCCGATGATCGACCTCACCCACGGCTTGATGGCCGACAAGACCATCATCACCGTCGGCGAGATGCGCGGCGAATACGTCGAGGAGGCGATGACCCTGACCGCCAAGACCGGCACCTGCGTGGTCACCGGCATGGGCTCGCTCATGGACGTCGACGTGAAGCTCAACCTGTTCCTGTTCACCATGTTGCAGAAGACGTTGAAGGGCAACATCTTCGGCGGTGGCAGCTCACACGTCGAGACGCCCCGGCTCGTCGCCCTCTACAAGGCGGGCTTGTTGAAGGTCGACGAGATGGTGACCAACACCTACTCGTTGGAGAACCTCAACGAGGGTTACCAGGACATGCTCGACGGCAAAAACATCCGCGGAGTCGTCACGTTCGACGAATCCGACTGGTAGCGGGCTACTTCGGGGGCATCCTGATGCCGCCGTCGACGCGGACCACCTCGGCGTTCATGTACGAATTGGTGATCAGCTCGACCACCATCGACGCCAACTCGTCGGGCTTGCCGAGGCGGTGCGGGAACAGCACGGACTGACCGAGCTTGGCCTTGAACGCCTCCGAGTCGGGGCCTTCGCCGTAGATGGGGGTGTCGATCAGGCCGGGGGCGACGGTGTTGACGCGAATGCCGACGGCCGACAAGTCGCGGGCCACGGGCAGCGTCAGTCCCACCACGCCGCCCTTGGACGACGAGTAGGCGGCCTGGCCGATCTGGCCGTCGAACGCCGCGACGCTGGTCATGTTGACGATGGCGCCGCGCTCGCCGGTCTCGGTGGGTTCGTTGCGGCTCATCGCGGTGGCGGCCAGCCGGATGCAGTCGAACGTGCCGACCAGGTTGATCGCCAGCACCTTCTTGTAGACGTCGAGGTTGTGCGCGGAGGCGAACTCGCCGTCCTTGCCGATGGTCCGCTGGGCCCAGCCGATGCCTGCCGAGTTCACCAGGGCGCGCAACGGGCCGAGATCCGCGGCGGTGTTGACGGCGTCTTCGATCTGCGCGGTGTCGGTCACGTCGACGCTGACGAATACGCCGCCGATCTCATGCGCGAGTTCTTGGCCGCGCTCGGCGTTCAGGTCGGCGACGACGACGCGCGCACCCTTGGCGGCCAGCTGGCGGGCCGAGGCCGCGCCGATGCCGGACGCGCCACCGGTGACGATTGCACTTGCTCCGTTGATGTCCACCCCGACAGATTAGGCAGACCCACGCCCCAGCCGTGACAGGACTGCCGAGGTCCAGCGATCCAGTGCCCGCAGGTCCGCGGCGGCGACCCCGCCGAACACCACGTCCCGCACGAAGGCGACGTGTTCCGGCGCGGCGGCCTCGAGCGCAGCCCGACCGGCGTCGGTGAGCTCGACGGTGGCGCCTCGCCGGTCGTCCTCGGCCCCGCGACGGGCGACGAGTCCGCGCGTCCGCATGCGTCTGAGCTGGTGTGACAGCCGGCTCTGCTCCCACCCCAACCGCTCACCCAGTTCGTTGACCCGGCACACCGCGAGCTCGTCGAGCGCGACGAGCACGTCGTAGTCGGGTAGCGACAGACCGCAGTCGCGCTGCAGCTGCCGGTTCATCTCGGCCTGTAGGGCGGCCGTCATCGTCAGGTACTGGCGCCACGTCCGCTGCTGCTCCTTGGTAAGCCACATGGAATATATGACACATCATCTAAGTTGTCGTGTCCAGTGCCGGCCACCTAGGCTGGCGACGACGCCCGAGGAGCACCCATGACCACGACCGACATCGTCGACGTCCGACGCGCACAGGACAGGTCCGCCACCAAGATCTCCTGGCTCGACTCCAAGCATTCGTTCTCGTTCGGTGGGAACTACGACCCGTCCAACACCCACCACGGCTTGCTGTTGGTCAACAACGACGACGTGGTCAAGCCAGGCAAGGGCTTTGACACCCACCCGCACCGCGACATGGAGATCGTCACCTGGGTGCTCCGCGGATCGCTGGTCCACCAGGACTCGACGGGTCACTCCGGCGTGATCTATCCCGGTCTGGCGCAACGGATGTCGGCTGGACGAGGGATTCTGCACTCCGAGAAGAACGACTCGTGGACGCTCACCGGCGACCCAACCCACGCCGAGCCCGTGCACTTCGTGCAGATGTGGGTGGTGCCCGACGAGGCCGGCATCACGCCCGGCTACCAGCAGCTCGAGATCGACGACGAGGCGCTGCGGGGCACGTGGGCGACGATCGCCTCCGGCATGCCCGAACACGCCGACGACGCCGCCATCACCATCAGCAACAAGTACGCCGCCCTGCGCGGCGCGCGCCTGGAACCCGGCGACGTCGTCGAACTGCCCCGGGCGCCGTTCCTCCACCTGTTCGTCCCACGGGGTGAGGTCGTACTCGAGGGTGCCGGTCCCCTGCACGAAGGCGACGCCGTGCGCTTCACGGCATCGGGCGGGCAGCGGATCACCGCTACCGAGCCGTCGGAAATCCTGGTCTGGGAGATGCATGCGAGCTTGGCCGCGTAAGACACTCGCCGTCTTGAGCGTCCTGCTGATGGCGGGGTGCTCGTCGAACACCCCGCCAGCAGCGGACGGCACGTCGACTACCGCCAGTGCGGCGCCCCGTGCGGCCGGCCTCGAGGAAGTGACGGTTCAGGTGCCCGGCGACCTCGCCGCCGAGCCGTTCGACGAACCGCGGAAGGCATTGGTGCCCAAGGGGTGGACGATGTCGGTCTGGGCCAGGGTGCCCAAGCCGCGGTTGGCGCTGTGGGCACCGGACGGCTCACTGCTGGTCTCGCTGCCCAGCGCCGGGCAGGTGATTCGGATCGAGCCCTCGGGACTGGGACCGCAGATGCAACTGCTGGTCAACGGCATGAACCAGCCGCACGGCCTGGCGTTCCAGGGCTCGACGCTGTTGATCGCCGAGAGCGACCAGGTCGACGCCTTCGCCTACGCCGACGGCAAGGCCACTCCGGAGCGCACCGTCGCCGCCGGCCTCCCCGACGCGCGTAGCCCTGATCTCGGCGGCGCCTACAGCCACGCGTTGAAGAGCGTCGCCGTGGGACCCGATGGTGCCGTGTACTTCTCGATCGGTTCGACCGGCAACGTCTCCGCGCAGGACCGTACGGCCACCCCGCAGCGTGCCACCATCATGCGGGTCCCGCCCGGTGGTGGGCCGTACGCACCATTTGCGACCGGCGTACGCAACGGCACCGGACTCGCCGTCGCACCGGACGGCTCGGTGTGGACCGCGGTCAACAACCGCGACAACGTCCAGGTGCCCGACCAGGGACCCACCTATGGCCAGGTCGTTCCGAGTTACGTCGACGACCATCCTCCGGAGACGCTGGCGAAGCTCACTCCCGGACGCGAATTGGGTTGGCCCTACTGCAATCCCGACGGCGGACCGGCGAATCTGCCACTGATTCGCGACGTCCAGACCAACGCCGACGGATCCAAGCTCGACTGCGCGACCCTGCCGCCCGTCGAACAGAGCATGGGCGCCCACTCCGCCCCGCTGGGTTTGACCTTCGTCGACGGTGCACTGCCTGCCCCCTACGAGCGGGGCGCATTGGTCGGCGTCCACGGGTCGTGGAACCGGCAATCTCCCCGTGCGCCCGAGGTGTCCTTCTATCCGTGGCAGAACGGCACCCTCGGGAACCAGCAGACCCTCGTCGGCGGCTTCCAGGCCGCGGACGGTTCACGGTGGGGCCGGCCCGTCTCCGCAGTGGTGGGACCCGACGGCGCCGTCTACGTGACCGACGACGCCGCGGACGCCATCTACCGGGTGGCGCCCCCTGGGCGTTGACGTTGCTCTCGAGGCCGCCGGCAAAGCGCCTCGGGCTGTGACACGGGGGTGTCGATGCGCAATCGTGTCGACGCCGTGACCAAAGCCGACTGTGCATCGGCTGTGATTGCAGGTACGTGCTTTCGAGCAGTCCGTGGCAATCATCCGATGGGGGCGCTTCGTGCCGATGACCGCAGTGAACGTCCGGCGCCTGGTCGCCTCGGCGACCACGCTGACACTCGCTGCCGTGCTAGCCACGATGGCGGTGGCCCCCGCCGCTCGGGCCGCCGACGGCCGAGAACTGCTCGCCGCGGCCATCGCGAACACCCGTGGTTCCTACCTGGTCTACAACTTCGGTGGCAACAACCCAGCTCCGATGCTCGACGCCAACGGCCGCCGGTATGAGATGGGCAGCGGCGGGCACCTGATGATCATCAAGGCGGCGTCCCAACGGCTGACGCCCCGGCTGCTGGTCGACTCGCACCGTGGCTACCAGGCCCGTTGCGAGTCGACGCCCGGCGCCCGCACCGGCGAGGGGCTGCGGCAAGCGTCCGAGACCTTCTCCCCGATCCAGGCCTGGCAGGCGCTCGGCAAACCGACGATCGCCGTCAACGCGAACTTCTTCGACGTGCGCGGCCAGCAGGGCGGCTCCTGGAAGTCGACCGGTTGCAGCTCGCCCCTGGGGGCCTACTTCGACAACACCCGCGGCGGCGGCCCGGCCAACGTCGCGGTCACCGGAACCCTCGCCTACGCGGGCAAGCAGGCACTCTCCGGAGGTGACGAGGTCTGGACCGCGCTGACGACGATGATCCTGCCCGTTGGGGGCGCCCCGTTCGTCGTGTCACCGCGCGCACCCGACGATTACGACGCGGCGACGCCGGTCATCAAGGGCTTGGTGGACAAGGGCTCTCGCTTCGTCGCGGTCGCCGGATTGGGGTTGTTGGCACCCGGTGCGACGGGCCAGATGAACGACGGCGGCCCCAGCGCCGCCCGCACGGCGATCGCCTACACCAGGGACCGCGACGAGATGTACGTCTTCCAGGGCGGCAGTTACACCCCCGACCAGATCCAGGACCTCTTCCGCGCCTTGGGCAGCGACACCGCCATCCTGCTCGACGGCGGCGGTTCGTCGGCCATCGTGCTGCGCCGCGACACTGGCGGCATGTGGGCGGGCGCCGGTGTCCCGAAGGGCTCCTGCGACACGATGCAGGTGCTGTGCGACTCCCGCGAGCGAGCGCTGCCCAGTTGGCTTGCCTTCAGCTGACCGCTAGGCCGCCTTGTCCGACGGTGCGTTCTGCGACGGGCTGTCGTTGGTCGTCCCGCCCGAGGCGGCCGCCGTGGTCGTCTTAGCGGCGTCCGACGGCTTGGTGCCGGTACCCGCCGGCTTGGCCGTCCCCGCGTCGCCCCGGTTGGGGGAGAAGTCGTTGGCGGTGTCGCGGGTTTCGTCGACGGTGGGCTTGGCGTGCTTGGGCCCGGTGGACGTACCGGCGTCGGTGCCCGTGCCGGTCTTGGTGCCGGTCACCGGCGTCGAATCATCGTCGGGCTTGGCATGCTTGGGGCCTGCGACCGATGTCGGATCGGTCGCGGAGCCCGAACCCGTCTTCGTCCCGGTGCCGATCTTGGCGTCCGCGTCGACTCCGGCACCGGCCTCGGTCTCGGTCTTGGTCTCGACGCCGTCGCCGGGTTTCTCGGTCGCCGGCGGTGTCGGCTCTGACACCTGATCCTTCGTACCCGCCGCCGGAGTCTCCTCCCCCGCGGCGGCCGTGACGTCACCGGTCTTCGAATCATCCTTGGGCGCAACGCCCGTCGGTGCATCCGTCGCGGGGGCGACGCTGAGAAGTCGTGCCGAGGCGGACGGCAGGTCACCTGCGGACGTCTTGGAGGCGGCCGCCACGGTGGCATCCGGCACGGCCAGCGGGGCGGTGAGGGCACCGAGGCCGTCGAGCAGGTTGCCCTTGAGTAGCGCGTCGAGGATGTTCGCCAGGACGTTGGGGGTGTTCGGCGTCGGGTTGGGTCCGAGTTCCTTCTGGAAGCCGGCCACCAACGCATGGAATGCGTCGCTCAGTACCAACCCGGGGTCGAGGTTCGGGAAGGACAGGAACGGCACCTCGGTACCCGCCTGCGTGGTGTCGCGGGTGTAGGTGCCGTCGGGATTGCGCACGGTGTCGGAGTAGCCGACGTCGGTGAGGATGCGCAGTGCGGGCGCCAAGGCGTTCGCCAGGCGCATCGGGATTTGCGCCAGTGGGCTGAGCCCGACGAGGTTGAGAACGTCGGAGGCCAGATACAGCGGCTCGAGCATCGGCAGCGTCGCCGAGTGCAGGGTGAGGTAGAGATTCAGTGCCAGTGAGGAATTCGGGTCGAGGGGATTCACGCCGCCAACTGCGGCTCCCACCCCCGCGAGGATCTCCTGGGTTAGACCGCCGAGGTCGAGGTTCAGCCCGCGCAACATGTAGGTCGGCGCCAGCCCGGCCGCCAAGTTGTTCACCAGCGTGAAGGGATTGGGCCACGACGCCAGGTCCGACAGAGGCTGATATTCGTAGGTGGCGTCGACGAGGATGGGCAGCAGGTTCGCGTTGCCAAGCGCCACACCAGTTCCCAGGATCGGAAGGCCGGGTCCGGACGGGCTGTTGGTGAACTTCGTCGTCGGGTTCACGGTGTCGATGCCGAAGAGCGCCGCCAGTGGCCCGAATCGGGCGAACGCCCCGCCGTCGGGCCGGGCGGGGTTGTTGATGAGGATCAGCGGCAGCACGGTCAGGCTGCCGAGGATGGGATCGCTGCCGAAGACGTGATTCAGGCCGCCTGGTTGCAGTGAGAGATCGGCCAGCACCTTCTGGTAGGCCATCGCTGCGGCGAACGCGCCCATCCCGATGCCGACGGTGGGGATGACTCGGACGTCGACGACGTCGGGCAGCTGGCTGGTGATCGGATCGGTGATGCTCTTGATCAGGTCCGCCAGCGGGTTGATGAGCAGCGACGCCCCCGGAATCGCGCTTGCCTTCAGTTTGTCGAGCACCAAATCCAGCACGCCGTCGACGCCCAAGCGGGCATACGGCGTTCCGTTGATCTCGTTGGCCACCGAATTGGGCAGCCCAGGTACCCACCCCAGGTCAAGCCCAAGCAGCATCTTCAGCGCGGCGAACGCCGGCCCCGTGGTGACGACGTTCAGACCGGGCACGTCGAGACCCGACAGGTTCAGCGGATCCGACAGGTTCAGTCCGAGCAGCGCCAGCACGCCGGTCAGGGTGGCGTCGGTGACTTCGTCGACGCCGAGCAGATCCAGGACGTTGGTCAGCAGTGCGAGGTCACCGCCGGTCAGCTGCTGCAACACGGGCCCGAGCAATGGCACGTCGAAGGACAGCTGGGCCAGGATGCCGGGGAGCAGGTTGGCGGGCAGGTCGGCGAGCAAGCCGGTGATGAGGCTCTGCGGGTCCACCCCGGCCGCCCTGGCGAACGCCGACAGGTTGACGCCGTTGACGACGGCTCGGATGATCACGTCGGCGATTGCCTGTTTGCCGTCGTAGATCGCGGTGCCGAGGCCTCCGGTGATGTCGGGCACCTTGTCGTGCGTCGGCAGCAACTGGATCGCAGCGGTGAGGTCGACCGTGTCGGCGCTGATTCGCTTGACCGGATCGGGCGGCGGTTCGACGCCCACGGTCAGTGCCGTCGCCGTCGCGGTCGCGGCGCTGACGAGCGCCACGCTGAAGCGTCGTTGGCTTCTCCTGCGATGAGTTCCTGCCATCTGACCTGTCCCTTTCGACCCCGCAGAGTGCGCTGCGCCACAGAACGTAGCACTTACGCGGGCGTTGACAGCCGCCTTTCTGGAACGCATCGCCCGTTGGCCACCAGCCCGTGTCGGGGCTTCGTTTCGGCGCCTCAGCTGGGCGTTCGACCGTTGACGCAGACGACGATTTCATAACCGATGAGCAACCGAGCGCAGCTAAGTATGCCGGCCTTGGCCGCAGGTCGACGTGCGGAGTTTGCCGATCTTGATCGGTCCTGCACTCTCGACCTGCGACCTTCGTCGCTTCCCGCCCGGCTGGGTGTGCGCTGCCGACGAGCCCCGGCGATGACTTCGGCGTAGCCAGGGATGGCCTGTGGTGCTATGCGTCGCCCGCTACAGACGTGGAGTGAGGTCCAGCTTCGTGACGGCCACCATCTGGGTGATCAGCCAGCGGCCGTCCTGAGGCTTCATGACCAGCCGGTAGGACAGGTACCGCAGAGACGGAATGCCCTTGGTGACCGGGCTCGTGGCCACCGAGTTGGTGTAGACGATGGCGGTGGCCTCAGTGGGCGTCAGCGACTCGACGGCGGCTCCGAGCACCTGGGTGTTGTTGGTGACCTGCGCCTGCTTGTTCGGCTCGACGATCGCGTCGATGTAGCGCTTGTAGTCTGCGGCAAAGTCGCCACCGAGGTACTTCGCGGAGCGTTCCGGGAGCTTGTCCATGTCGTCGGGCGTGTAGGTCCACAGCGTGGTGATGGCACTGGCCGCGGTCTCGGCGATGACGAATTTGGTGTGAACTGCGGCTCGGTCGGCCAGATACGGCTGCACCGTGGCACCCGCGAATGCGCAGGCGGCGACGAACAGCACGCCGGCGGCGACCGCGATCAGTTTGAGGGCCCGACCGGCCGGGCGGTGCGGCACGAGCACGACCTGTTCGGGTTCTGCTGCGTCCGAATCGGTTTCGGTGACAGCGTCCGACTCGGCGGCATCCGACTCGATGTGGGCGGCGGGCTCCGGGTCGGTGCCGACGACGGTCTCCGGGTCGGGCTCCGCTGCGGACGGCGTGACCTTGGCCGCCTTGCCGCGCTTCCACGGCGACCGACGACGGCGCGTCGGCGGCGCCACGTCACCGGCGTCGGCTGGTTCCGCGACCTCGGGCTCGGAGGCTCCCGCGGGCTCGGACACCGGGGCCGTCTCGGAAACCTCCGCGGTCTCGGGCACCTCATCGGTGTCGGAAACCGTGGTCTCGGAAACGTCGGTGGTCTCGGAGACCTCGCCGGCCGGTGTGACCTGCTGCGCCTTCTGCCGCGGTAGCCGGTGGCGGCTGCGCGCCGCCTTACCCTGCGGGACTGAGGCGGCGGCAGCGTCGGCGGTCAGATCACTTGAATCAGCTGACTGATCTTCCACTGCTGTCCCTCCTCGATGGTCGTGACGACCCAACGGGTTCCACTCTCGATCGGAGTCTTGCCATCGGGTCCGGTGGACTTCACGTTGGTGGCCACCAGGATGTCGGCGCTGCCGTTCTCGTTCCAGCGCTGTACCCCGGCCTCTTGGACGACACCGGTGGTGGGCTCGGCCCGCGCCACCTGCACGACGATCTCGTTCAGCTTCTCCTTGAACGACTTCTCGAAGTCGCCGGTGCCTTGAGCCATGATGCGGTCGGCGTAGTCGTTGGCGTGGAAGGGATCCAGCGAGGTGTACTCCGCCATGAAGCCGCGCACGTAGAACAGGGCGGCAGCGTCCCTGGCCTCGGTCCGCTCCAGACTCTCGTGCGCGACGAGCATGAACACGCTGCCCGCGATCGCCGCAGCCGCCAGAACGAATGCGAGGATCGACGTCAACGGCAGGCCCCATCGCAGGGGAGCCTTTGGCTTGGCCGCGTTCGTCGAGAAGAAGTCCCGATCCGTCTCGTCGACCTTGCGCCGCGGGCTCATCGGCCCTGTCCCTTCGGTGGTGCCGGTGCGGGCGGCGGCGGCGCAGGTGCTTGCGGCGCCGATGCCGCGCTCTGACCCGTGAGCGGCTTCTTGAGCACGGTCAAGACCCCGACCTGCCAGCGGCCGTCGTGCTTCTCGAAGTCCGCGCGCACCGTTGCGGTGATGAACTTCAGCTTCGCCGGGTCGGAGCCGCGTTGACCCTGCAGGGCCAGCAGCATTGCCGCCCGGTCGGGGGTCACCGACAGCACCGCGCTGCTCACCGCCCAGTACTCGTTGTCGGTGACACCGGCCTTCTGAACGGCTTGCTGCTGGGCGACGAGCTGCGTTCGGTACGCGTCGGTGGCCAGCGATTGCGCCCTGGCGAAGTCGCCGACGACACTCTGGCTGCCGTAGCTCAGCAACTGCTCGACGATCCGCGGCCCCTGCTCGGCGATCTGAGTCCTGGCCTGTTCCACGGCCCGGTCCTGCCGGTAGACCTGCAGGTAGCCCAGACCGCCACCCGCAGCGCAGAGCACGGCCGCAGCCAGCAGGACGGCACCGGCGACACGCCGCACGTCACGGCCATTCGACTCGGTACCGTCGACGACGCGAACCTCGGTGCGCAGCAACAGATCCGCGAAGGTGCGGTGCCTCTTGTCCCCCAGCGGCCACAGCCAGCCGACGAACAGCGCGGCGGTGTCGAGCAGATGGGCGACGTCCCGTCCGATGAGGCGGGGGCTGCCCGCCGGATCGCCGTCCGACGTCGTGACGCGAATGCCCATCACCGATCGACCCATCGTGGCGCCCACCACCGACGGCAGCAGCCACCGGTTCACCAGCGTCGCGAGGACGGCGACGGCCAGCACGGCCATGAACACCCACCACAGCCAGCCACCGACCGGCGTCGTGTAGGCCAGCAGCGCCATCGTGGCGACGACGGCGACACCGGGCAGCACGTCGAGCAGCAGGGCGGCGGCGCGCGCCGGCCATGACGCGAACCGGACGGTGTCGTCCGGCGCGGTCGTCGTCTCGGGAGTGTCGTCGAGCACGGCCGTCACGAGGTGACCTGGTCCAGGCGGTTGATCTTGTAGGTGCCGTCCGCTGGCGCCATGTTCACCCGCAGCCGGTAGCCCTGCTCCTGGTCGGCGGCTTGGGAGTTCGTCACCTTGACCCGCACCGCGACCAGGACGTCCACCGATCCGTCGTCGTTGTGCTTCTCCACGGCGCCACGCATGTCCGACACCTGCACCGAGACGTTGGCCGCCTGGTAGGCCTCGACCAGCATGCTGGCGAACAGGTTGGCCTGCACGCCGAAGTCACCGGTGGCGCACTCGATGACCTTGGTCTGGCTGGCGGTCATGGCGGCGACGTCGGGCGCCTGCGTCGCCTGGACGCACTCCTTGGCGCGCTGCAGCGCCGTGGCGTCTTCGCGGGCGATGGCTTCGCTCTGGTCGTGGGACTTCAACGCCAGGTATCCGCCGACGCCCGCGCCTGCCGTCAGGACCAGCAGCGCCAAGCAGATGGCGACGAGCCAGCCACGTCCGAACCGCTCTGGTCGACGGGCCACGTCGTCGGTGGCCGCTACCTCGGCGGGTTGATCCTGGGGTAGATCGGATCGAGCTTGAGATTCTGCGTCGGACTCCACCGACGCGTCGGATTCGCGAGGGATGTCGTGGGGGTTCAGCCGGCTGGTGCCAGCATCTCCTTCCATCCGTTTTCTCCTGGATCACTTGAGTTGGTGACGGAGTACTGGACTCCATCGGGTCCGACGACCTGACCGTTGGACGGTGTGTAGACCGCCGTCGGCCCTGATGCCGGAGTGTAGACACACGGGTTGGGTTGCTGGCCACTGCACGCGACGGTGCCCTGGCCAGGGGCCGTGAGCGGGTCGCTGATCGGCGCCGGCTTCGGGGGCAGCTGGTCGGCGGGCAACGGGTTGAGGCCGTTGTTGATCGTCGGGGCCGGAATCACGTAACCCGGCTTGACGGGTTGGTCGCAGCGAGCACCGGCCGCGGGGCACGTCAGGATCTGGTTTGGATCCCCGTACCACGGGTTGGTGCCCAGCGGCTCGTACGGCGTGTTGCCGCGGCACTCCTCGGGCGTCGCCGCACGCTTGCCCGGCACGTCCGCGCACGGATAGTTGCGCGCGCCGCGGACGACGTTGGCCTGGAAGTCCTTCGGGATCTTGCAGTACAGCCCGTCCGGTAGCGGCTTGGTCGAGGTGTCGGCAGGCGACCGCCATTCCGCGGCGGGCAGGAAGCCCGTCAGGCATGGCGGCGGTTGGTTGATCGACAGACCGAAGTGCAGCAGGCCCTCGCCCGGGAAGATGGTTCCCGCCTGGGCGACGGTGGCGCCCTGGGGCAGGATCACCAAGGCCTGTTCGAGGCCGTTGTGGTAGCGCTTGAGCATGTCGGTGACGATCGCCAGGTTCGCCAGCGTCTGCGGCAACGCCTCACGCACGTCGCCGAACACCGAGTTCAGCTGGTCGGCGGTCGGCGCGGCCTGCTGCAACCCGCTGCGCAACGCCTGGTCCTGCTCGGCGGTTTGCGAGGCGATGGTGTTCAGGTTCCGAGCCCACTGCGAGATGGCGTCCCCGGACTGCACCTGACTGTCCAGGATCGGCGTCGAGTTGTCGATGATGTCGTCGACCGGACCCAGGTTGTCCTTGAAGTCGCTGGCGATCGCGGTCGTCGAGTCGACCAACCGCTGCAGCGCGGGCCCGAGCCCGCCGACGGCCTTCGACGTCTCCGTCAGCAGGCTGTCGATCTTCTCCTTCGGGAGGACGGCCAGACCGTTGTTGGCGGCGTCGAGCGCGGGACCAACCTCGCTGGGCACGGTGCCGTTCATGATCGTCGACCCCGGCGCCAGGAACTGGCCCGGATTCGACGACGTCGACACCAGGTCGAGGTACTGCTCGCCGATCGCCGAGACCGAGTGCACGTTTGCCGTGGCGTCGGCCGGGATCTTGTACTTGCTGTCGATGCTCATGGTGGCCTGGACGCCGGTCTCGGTCGGTCGCACGTCGGTGACCTTGCCGATCTGGGTGCCCAGATAGGTCACGTTCGCCGTGGAGTACAGGCCGCCCGAGCGGGGCAGTTGCGCCTTCAGCTCGTACTGCCCGATGCCGACCACGCTGGGCAGGCGCAGGTAGTACCACCCGAGGACGACCAACGCGATGATCGTCAGGACCGTGAAGATCACCAACTGAATCTTGATGAAGCGGGTCAGCATCGCTCACTCTCCTCTCTCGACCAGCGGTCCGTTCGGCGCGTTGTGCGGGTTCGGGGTGAACCGCACGTCCGGGATCATCGTCGCCGGGTCACGACCCCACGACTGTTCGAGGGCCCGCAGCATGCCCGAAACGCCGGTGCCGCTGAGGATTCCGTTGTCGATCGCCGACAGCGTCAGGTCGACGTTGAGCGAGACGTTGATGTAGTCACCGCGGATGGCCTTCGGCACGTTCTCGATGCTGAACGGTGCGGTTCCGATGACCTTCAGCGCACCGAGCAGGTAGGGCGAGGCCTTGCCCAGCTGGACCAGAGGCCGCTGCAGGTTCTTCAGGTTGGCCGTGATGTCCGGATTCGCTTGCGACAGTGCGTCGTCGGTCGCCTTGCTGACTCGGCCAAGGGCCGTCACCGCGTCGGCGAACAGATCCCTGGTGTCGGCGAAGTGCTTGATCAACGGCGGGAACTCCGTCAGCACCCGGTCGAGGGTGTCGTTGCGCTGCGCGACGATCGCCAGCAACCGGTTCGTCGAGTCGATCGCGCGGGTGATGTCCTGGCGCTGGTCGTTCAGCGAGGCGGTGAAGGTGTCCAAACGTCCAAGGAATTCCCGGATCTGGTCACCGCGGCCGGTCAGGATGTTGGCCACCTCGGTCTGGATGACCTCGAGGTTCGGAATGCCACCACCGGTGAGGATGGTGCCGATGCTCGCCAGCGTCCGCTCCGTGGTGGGGAACGCACTAGCTCGCGACAGTGGAATCGTGTCCCCGTCCTTGAGCAGTGGACCGTTCTGCGCATCCGACGGCGCGGTCAACTCCACGTGCTGCGACCCGAGCAGAGACGTCTGGCCGATCGCCGCCGTGGTGTCCGCCGGCAGCTTCAGACCGGGCTCGACACCGAGGGTCAGCGTCGCGACCCAGTTCTTCAACTCGATCGCGCGCACGGTGCCGACGAAGACGTCCGCGACGCGCACTCGGCTGTTCACGTTGAGCGCCAACGTGTCCGGCATCTGCACGTAGATCGTCATCGCCTTGGAGTCCGTGCCGGGGCCACCGGGCACCGGCACGTTCGCGATGCCCTTCCACCCGCACGACGTCAGGATCAGACCGGCCGCGAGCAGAGCTCCACCGCGTTTGACCAGTGTTCTCAAAGTGGTGCGCATCGCCGTCGTCTTCTCTTCGCGCAAGCGGCTCATCAACCGGCTCCTGCTTCGGCGGGCAGCGGGGGTCCCGCCGGTGCGGGCGCGGCGGCGGGCGCCGGGCCTGCCGCGGGCGTCACGGCCCCAAGCGGGTCGCCGGGCAGCACACCGGGTGCGGGTGCCGGCGGCGGACCTGGTTGTGGGTACCACGGCGGAGGCAGCGGGCTGTTCTCGCCGTACGCATTTGGCGGGCCGGGCAGGCGGCCGTCGTTGACGCCGAAGGCCGGCGGTGCGGGCGGAGCGACGATGTCGGCTCCACCCATGAGCTCGCCAAGCGACTCGGGGGTCAGCATGTTCTGCGTGAACGGCTGCACCTCGACGCCCTGCATCCCGGGGGCGACGGTCCACCCGGGCTCGTGGTTGCCGTGGGAGAACAGCGTGTCGCGCGAGAAGATGCCGGGAACGGTCGTGTCCTTGTACCCGGGCGGCGGCTGCAAACGGCCCTCGGAGTAGGCGATCTGCTTCGGCAGGGTCATCGCCGTGCTGATCTGGTTCAACCCGAACGGCGGGTAGTTGAACTTCGTCGCGTCCAGGATCGGCGCCAGGTACTGCGCGCACAGCTCCGCGGAGTCCTGGTAACCCAGGCGGCTGCCGGCTTGGATCGCGCTGCAGAGGAACTGCATCGGGTTCGCGTAGTTGTTGATGGTCGGCAGGCCCACGATGCCGCCGGCATTCGGCGAGGCGATGTTGACGATGTTGGCCGCCAGGTTCGGGTAGACGTGCAGACCCGTCTCGAGACCCTTGCGTGGTTCGGGCTGCAGGATCGCGTTGGTCACGTCGGCCAGGTTGTTGACGTCCTTGGTCAGGACGGTCGCGTTCTGGTCGAGGAAACCACGCGTGGTGCTCAGCAGCTGGTTGAGATCCTTGACCGCCGTGGCGACTTCGCGGTCGGTGTTGGTGAACGCGTTGGTGAACTGTGCCAGGTTGTCGTTGAGGGCCACGAACTGCTGGTCGCTCTTGTACAACGCGTTGACGAACAGGGCCAGGCTCTTGATGACGCCGAAGAAGTCACCGCGGCCCTGGTTCAGGGTGGTCAGCGCCTCGGACAGGTTGTTGAGCGTCTTGTTGATCTGCTCGCCCTTGCCCTGCAGACCGTCGGAGAACGACTCGATGACGTCACCGAAGGGGCCCTTGGGTTGTTCCTTCGTCGGGCCGAGGTCGGTCAGGATGCGGTTGATCGAGTCGCGGAGCTCGTCGTACTCGACGGGCACCTGGGTGCGGTCCTCCGGGATGAGCGCGCCGTTCTCCATGACCGGGCCGCCGGTGTAGGGCGGTGCCAACTGGATGGTGCGCGACGCGACCAGGCTCGGATTGAGGATCGACGCCGTCGCGTTCTCGGGCACCTTGTACTTGGACTCGTAGTTGAACGTCACCCGCATCTTGTCGCCGTCGGGTTCGATCTTCTCGATCGACCCGACGCGCACGCCCATGATTTGGACCTTGTCACCGGGGTAGAGCGCCAGCGTCTGCGGGAACTCGGCCGTGACGGTGTTGTAGGTCAGCCGCTTGTACAGGTTGTAGCCCAAGAAGGCCGCCACGATGACCGCGACGAGCACCAGCGTGCCCACGATCAGGGTCGTCTTGGTCAGTGCGGGCATCTTCATGTTGCGGACGTTGAAGATCGTCGACATCTCTCGGGCCCCCTAACCTTGTGATCCGGGCGGAAGGAACGGTGGGTTGCCGGGCAGTTGCGCGTCGCCGGGCGTCTGCGGGCCGGGTCCCGGCGGCGGGATCGGACCGACCAGCGCAGGCGGCGGCGGCGAGGTGCCGTCACCCTGCAGCGATCCGGGTGCGATGTACGGATCCGACGGTTGTCCCGGGGTGACCGGAACGGTCCGCGCTCCGGGCGGGCCCGGCGCGAACTCGGGCGCAGGGGTGCCCTGAACCGGCGGGGAGAACTCGCCGGGGAACGCCGCGCTCGGCACGCCGGGTGCCGGTGGCGGAGCATTCGGATTCGGCGGTGCACCGAGCACGTCGGGCGGCCCATAGTCGTTGGCGCCGTATGGGTTCGGACCGAAGGGTCCGTTCTCGGCACTGGCACACGGCAGCGGGTTGGCCGGCGTCGGGTAGTTACCGGGGGCAGGCGCGTAGGAACACGGCGAGCCGGCGATGACGGCGGGACCGGGATGCTCCGGGGTACCCTCCAGCGGCGTCGGCGCCGGTGGTGGCGCACCGTTTGCCTGGCGCTGCCCGTTGGGATCGGGGTAGCGGAACGACGGCAGACCCGCGTTGCCCCAGAATTCCTCGGGGCTGATGCCGCGCTTCTTGAAGGCGGCGTCTACCCACGGCTGCAGGATCCAGTACGGCAGCAGGTTGACGAGCATCACCTTGAAGTACGGACCCGACGCGATGGCCTCGGCCAGCGACGCGGTGAACTTGCTCAGCGAGGTGAGCGTGTCGGCGAGGTCGAACTTACGGGCCACCAGCACGTCGCTGATGGTCTGCAGCTGGGTAAGGACCTTGTTGAGGTTGGGGTTGTCGTCGATGAAACCCTTGACCTGCGTGGAGAATTGGCTCACCCGCTCGAGCAGCATGTTCACCGCGTAGGAGCGCTCGTTGATCGCGGCGAGAAGGGTCTTGGCGTTGACCAACAGGTCGTTGATCTGGCCGCTGCGGCTGCCGAGGACGCCGGCGATCTTGTTGGCGTTGGCGAGCAGCTGCTTGATGTCCTCGTCACGCTTGCCGATGGTGTCGGAGAATCGGGACACGCCGTCCAGCGCCGCACTCAGGTGCGGATAGGTCTGGTCGATGGTCTCGGAGAGCACGTTGAGCGACTTCTTGACCGCCTGGGTGTCCCAGCCGGACGCCGCCTTCGTCACGTCGAAGAATGCGTCGTAGATCTGATACGGCGTGGTCGTCTGGCCAAGTGGCAGAACGCCGTTGGCGCCGAGCGTCGTGGACCCCTTGGGCTCCAGTTCGAGGTTCTTGCGACCGAGGATGGTGTCGGTGCGGATGTTGGCGCGAGTTTCGGTGCCGACCCGGGTGCCGTCGAGGGAGAAGCCGATGACGACCTTGTCGCCGTCGATCTTCATCGACTTGACCTCGCCGACGTCGACGCCGGCGATGCGCACCTTGTCGCCGGAGTTCAGGCCGCCCGTGTCGGAGAACTGAGCGAAGTAGTTGGGCTGCGCAAAGATCATCGGGACACTGGCGAAACTTTGGCCGACCCCGATCACGAGGACCAGGATGATGATGCCGACCAGCCCGTTGCGGATCCGGTTGTTGCCTTCGATGCTTCTCATTGCGGCGTGCACCTACCCGATGGCTGAGACCAGACCTTGACCGTGCGGACCGGGCCGCCCGGCTGCAGGCCGTTGAGCTTGAGCGTGATGTCGCAGGCGTAGAAGTTGAAGAAGTCGCCGTAGATGCCGCCCGCGCGACCGATGATCTTCAGCGCGGCGGGAATCTTGATCAGGGTGTCGTTCAACTGTTCCTTCTGGTCGACCAGTGGCTGTTGAAGGATCTCGAGATTGGTGACCGTCTTCTGCAGTAGCGGACGGTTGTCGCCGAGGAGGTCGGCAACCGAGCCGGCCGCGTCGCTGATGTCGGCCACCGAGGCCGCAATCGGGTCGGCGCGGTTCTTCAGACCGGTCACCAGGGTCTCGAAGTTCTTGACCGTGTCGTCGAACTGCTGCTGGTGCTTGACCGTGGTGGCGAGCACCGTGTTGAGGTTCTTGACCACCTCGCCGATCGCCTGGTCGCGGTCGGCCAACGCCGAGGTCAGCGACGCAGTCTGGTCGAGGATGTCGTTGATGGTGCCGCCCTGGCCCTGGAAGATCGTGATGATCGACTGGGCGATGTTGTTCACCTTGTCGGGGTCCAGCGCGCGGAACAGCGGGCGGAACCCGCCGATGAGCGCGTCGAGATCCAGAGCCGGCTCGGTGCGGGTGTCGGGGATGGTGCCACCGGCGGGGAGCTTGGTGTTGTCGTCGCCCCGCTTGAGCTCGAGGTAGCGGTCGCCGATCAGGTTGAGGTACCGGATCGAGGCCGTCGTGCCCTGGAACAGTTGCAGCGAGCGGTCGACGTCGAAGTGGACCTCGACCTCGTTGCCGCCGTTGATCAGTTGGACGTCGGAGACCTTGCCAACCTCGACGCCCGAGGCGCGGACGAACTGTCCGGAGCGCAGACCGCTGGCGTTCTTGAAGATCGCGGTGTACCCCGTGGTGCGGTCGAAGCGCAGCTGACCGAACACCACGACGATGAGCGCGGTGAACAGCAGCAACACCACGGAGAGTGCGCCGAGCTTGATCGCGGTACCGGTGATTCTCATGGGTTGATCGTGTTCTCCCCGATTTGACGTCCCCAGACGTACTCCCTGGCGATCGGCTGGCCCAGTTCCAGGTGGTTGTACGGCGCGATGCTGGCGCCGGTGTCCATCACCAGGTAGGGCATGGGCCACAGGTCACGGGTGACGGGCTGCCAGCAGCCGGGTCGACCCTCGGGTCCGCCATGGGCGTTGACCCGGGGCAGGTTGTCGGGGTAGACGTACGGGTTGCCGGCGCCGAGCACCTCGGAGTGGGTGTTCAGCGAGTAGCCGTTGCCGCCGAGCGATGCCGCGATCTTCGGTTCGACGTCGTGGTAGTTGCGGATCGTGCAGAAGAGCATCGGGCTGTACTCGTCGAGCAGGGCGCTGGTGGGCACCAGGTCAGCCGAGCTGCGCACCAGGTACGGGCCCGCCTTCTCGAAGACCTCGCCGCCGGTGTTGCCGAAGCCGACCGCCGACATGAGGGTCTGGTCGACGGTGCCCTGCAACTCGTTGAGGGTCCTGGCCGTGGTGACGGCGTTTTGCAGACCGTCGAAGAGGTCGGGGGACGCGTCGGCGTAGATGTTGGCCAGATCTGCCAACCCCCGCACGTCCTGGTTGATCCGCGGCATGCGCGGGTTGACGTCGGCGAGGATCGCGTTGCCGTTCTCGATCGACTGGCCGAAGCGGTTGCCGAGCCCGTCCAACGCCTGCGCGGTGGCGGTCAGCGTCTGGTTCAGCTTGATCGGGTCGACCTTCTGCGTCACCGACACGACGGTTTCGAACAGCGTGTTGAATTCGGTCGTCACCCCGCTGGCCAGGATCGGCGTGTTCGGCGAGACCCGTTGCGGGGACGGGTCCTTCGGTGAGGAGAACGCGATGTACTTGTTGCCGAAGACCGTCGTCGCCTTGATCTGTGCGTCGACGTTCTGCGGGATGAGGTCGGTGAACTGCCGGTCGACGTCGAGGGTGACCTTGGCCGCGGGTTTGCCGTCCTGCTCGGTCTCCGAGACGTCGGCCACGCGGCCGATTTCGACACCGTTGTAGGTGACCTTGGAACCGGGGTCCATCGATAGACCCGAACGTGACGAGATGAGCTCGAGCTTCTCGGGGTTCTGGAAGTCGCCGCGGAACTGGAACCAGACCAGGCTGACGACGATCGCCGTGATGATGAGCAGGACCACGCCGGCGATCTTGTATGGAGGAGTCCGCGGCTCGTTGACCGGTGACTTCGTCTGCTCTGGTGCGGTCATCGTCTATACCGTCAGGTTGAAGTTGGCGTCGGTGCCGTACAGCGCCAACGATGCGAACAGGACGACGAGCACGATCGCGATGAGCGAGGCGCGCATCGAACGGCCGACGGCCTCGCCGACGCCGACCGGGCCGCCGCTGGCGTAGAAGCCGTAGTAGCAGTGGTTGAGCATGACGATGACCGAGATGATGATCGCCTGGACGAACGACCAGGCCACGTCGTCGGGCCGCAGGAATGTGCGGAAGTAGTGCTCGTAGGTGCCGGTCGACTGTCCGTAGAACAAGGTGGTGGTCACCTGGGCGGACAGGAAGCTCATGATGATCGCCATCGCGTAGAGCGGGATGATGACGACGAAGCCGGCCATGATGCGCGTCGAGACCAGGTAGCTGATCGACTTGATGCCCATGACCTCGAGGGCGTCGATCTCCTCGCTGATGCGCATGGCGCCCAGCTCGGCGGTCGCGCCCGCGCCGACCGTGGCGGCCAGGGCCTGACCGGCGACGACGGGGGCCGCGATGCGGACGTTGACCAGAGCGGCGAAGAAGCCGGTGAAGGCCTCGACGCCGATGTTGCCGAGCGAGGCGAAGCCCTGGATGGCGATCAGCGAGCCGCCGGAGAGGGTGACGAAGCCGACGATGGCGACCGTGCCACCGATGACGGCCATGGCGCCGGTGCCCATGCCGATCTCGGCGACCAGGCGCAGCATTTCCTTGCGGTAATAGCGGAACGCGTGGCCGATGGAGCCGACCGCGGTGACGACGAACCAGGCGATGTGCCCGACGCTGTCGAGGAACCGGGCCGGCGACTTGGCCAGCCGCTCGCCACCCGCGACGGCGCGCGGGAAGCGCGACCTGAGGACTGCAGCCGTTGACATGTCAGCGCCCCGTTCCGAATCGAACGCCAATGGTCGTCATGATGACGTTGACCGCGAAGAGCGCGATGACGCAGAGCACCAGCGTCTCGTTGACCGCGGTGCCGACGCCCTTGGCGCCGCCGGACACCGTCAGACCGCGGTAGCAGCCGACCAGTCCGGCGATCAGTCCGAATGCCAGGGCCTTGACCACGGAGATCACGACCTCGGGCAGGCCAGTCACCAGGGTCAGCGTGGAGACGTAGGCGCCGGCGGAGATGTTCTGGATGTAGACGCCGAAGACGAAGCCGCCGACCAGGCCGATGGTGATGACGGCGCCGTTGAGGAGGAAGGCCACGAACGTCGACGCCAGGACGCGGGGCACGACGAGGCGGTGGATCGGGTCGATGCCCAGCACTTCGAGGGCGTCGATCTCCTCGCGAATGGTGCGGGCTCCGATGTCGGCGCAAATGGCGGTCGACCCGGCACCGGCAACCACGAGCACGGTTACCAGCGGGCCGAGCTGGGTGACCGCTCCCAGCGCCGCGCCTGCGCCGGAGATGTCGGCTGCACCGAATTCGGCGAGAAGGATGTTGAGGGTGAAGATGATGAGCACCGTCAGCGGGATGGCGACCGCGATGGTCGGCAGGAATGCCACCCTCATCAGGAACCAGCCCTGCAGGATGAACTCGCGCCACTGGAACGGCCTGCGGAACAGGGCCTTGCCGGTCAGGACGCACATCTTGACGAAGCCGCCGACGGCCACCAGGCCCGGACGAACCGTGTCCCGGACGTAGTCGAACAAGCCGGGGTTCTGCGCCGTCACCGGCGGAAACTCACCGTCTGGCGCGCGATCTGGCCACGATACTCGTGATGCAACGGCAAGAGCTGTCGCACGCCGCCTCCTTGCCCAAGCTTCGTGTCTGTGATCACAGTCTCCCTACTCGTGGGTAGTAAGGCGGACCACAGGAGAGTACCCGATGAATTCAGCGCCGCGGACCGCATCGGCCGGATTGTCACCCAGCTGGCTGGCAAACTCGTCGTCACAGGTCAGCGATCCACCGAGTCGACAGAAACCGTTGAGACAGAAGAACTTTCGTTCGCGTCAATCAGGCCCCCCTTGCCAAACCGCGCCCTCAGTTCCGTCTTGAGGACCTTACCGGCCGGGTTGCGCGGCAGCCCGTCGACCACTTCCAGCGCCCGCGGATGCTTGTAGCGAGCCAGCCGGTCGTCGAGGAATTCCTGCACGTTCGCCAGCGTCAACTCCGCCGTCGAGGCGAGCGCCACGACCGCGACGGGCACTTCACCCCACTTCGGATCAGGACGGCCGATCACCGCCGCCTCGCCGATCGACGGGTGCGCGGCCAAGGCGTTCTCGACCTCGGCGCAGTAGATGTTCTCCCCGCCGGAGATGATCATGTCCTTCTTGCGGTCCACCACCCAGACGTAACCCTCGTCGTCCTGGCGAACGAGATCGCCCGAGTGAAACCACCCGCCCGCGAACGCCTCGGCGGTCGCCTTCGGGTTGTTCCAATACCCGGCCATCAGCGTCGGCGCCCGGTAGACGATCTCGCCGACCTGACCGACCGGAACGTCGTTCATGTCGTCGTCGACGACGCGGGCCGACACCGTCGGGATGACCTTGCCGACCGACCCCAGCTTTCTGACCGCGTCGTCACCAAGCAGCATGCAGGTCACCGGCGACATCTCGGTCTGCCCGAACGCGGCGAGGATCTGGGCGCCGGGGAACGTCTCGGCCATGTCGCGCAGCAGCGTGTCCGACGCGGGAGCGGCTCCCCAGGACAGGGTGCGCAGCACGACCTTCCTGGGCCGGGCGCGCTGGGCGGCGCACACGACCTGCCACTGCGCCGGGACCAGGAAGATGCCGGTGACGAGCTCGGCTTCGAGGACGTCGAGCAGCGCGCCGGGGTCGAAGGCGCCGAGCGGGTAGAGCACGGTGGGCCGGCCGAGCAGCAGGCCGGTGATGAGGTTGCCGACGCCGGCGATGTGGAACAGCGGCACGCCGATGAAGCCGACGTCGCCGTTCAGGTCGGCACCGCTGGTGAACAGATGCGTCATCGCCTGGCCGGCGAGGTTGACGTGGGTCAGCACCGCGCCCTTGGGGCGACCCGTCGTCCCCGAGGTGTACATGATCAGGGCGGGTGAGTCGTCGGGGATGTCGACCGGCGCCGGAGCCGGGCCCTCCTCGGCGAGCAGGTCGTCGTAACCGAGCAGCCCGTCCTCGGTCGGACCGCCGGCGACGACGATCTCGGCCAGAGTTGGGTCGAGCTCGCGGACCGCCGTGGCGACCGCGGCGAGCACCGGCTCGGTGACGACCACGCGCGCCTCGCAGTCACCGACCAGGAAGGCGATCTCCGGCGGCGTCATGCGGAAGTTCACCGGCACGGCAATGGCTCCGAGGCGCGTGGCGGCCAAGACCGTCTCGACGAACTCCGTGCGGTTGAGCATCAGGATCAACACGCGGTCCCCGACGGCGACGCCCCGTCGACTCAGTGCCCCGGCCAACGCGGTGACGCGCCGGTTTAAGTCATCCCAGGTGGTCGTCTCGCCAAGGAATCGCAGCGCCGTCGCCCCCGGTTGCATGAGCGCGTGCCGCGCGAGCTGGGTGCTCCAGTTTTGCCGGCGCGCCAGATACGGCTGCTCGAGGACCAGCCGATCCGATGCTGGCGTCGCGGTCAACGGCTACGCTCCCTGACGTCTGCGCGCGGGTTGCGCGGCGTTGATATTTGATCAAACATGGTGTTGCCCCGGTCACACTATGGCCTCGGCGGCTCGTGGACAAGCCCGGGCAGCGGCACCGACGGCGGGGGATCGATGAAGGCGCAAGTACCGTGAGCGCACCGGTTAGGCCACGGCGCGAACAGCTTTCCGACGAAGTCGCCGGGCACCTGCGGGTCCGCATCATGTCCGGTGCGCTGCGCCCGGGTTCCTTCATCCGGCTCGACGAGACGGCTGCCGAACTCGGGGTGAGCATCACCCCCGTCCGCGAGGCCCTGCGCACGCTGCGCGGCGAAGGCATGGTCCAGCTCGAACCGCATCGCGGGCACGTGGTGTCGCCGTTCACCCGCGACGACATCGAGGACATCTTCTGGTTGCAGGCCGTGATCGCGGGCCAGCTCGCCAGATCGGCCGCCGAACGCATCACCGTCGAGGAGATCGACGAACTCGAACGGCTCGCCACGACCTCGGCCGACGCCATCACCCGGCGGGACACCGAGTCGGTGGTGGCCGCGGAGTTCGCCTTCCATCGCGCGTTCAACCGCGCATCGGGCCGGATCAAGCTGGCGTGGTTCCTGTTGCACGCATCCCGGTATCTGCCGCCGCACATCTACGCCGACGACCCACAGTGGGGTCGAGTGGCAGTCGCGAACCGTCACGAGTTGATCGCCGCGCTGCGGCGGCGCGACGTGGAGACCGTCGTGCGGGTGACCGACGACCAGTTCACCGACGGCGCCCGCCGGCTCACCGCGCGCCTAGACGAGCTGGGGCTCTGGACCTAGGCGTCAGGCGGACAGCGACTCCGCCCGCTTCTTGAGGTTCTCGGCGAGGTGTTCGAGGGCGTCGTTGACGATCTTCTTGACCATCATCGCCGGCACGGGCATCGAGACCTCGACGTCGAGGTCGACGGTCAGCAGGCTGATCGGCCCCATGGCCACCACGGAGAACAGCTGTTCCTGCTTGGAGAACAGATCGCCCTGCTGCATCACCGTCTGGATCTGATTCTCGCCGGGGTAGTAGACCGCCTGTATGTAGGTACCGTCCATGCCCTGCACCGAGGTGTCCAGGCGCAACTGGCTGGGCCGCTGGTCGTCGTAACGGGCCAGGATCCAGCAGCCCTTGATCTCGGGGTTCCACTGGGGGTAGGACTCGAAGTCCGCGACGATCGCCATGATCGCGTCGGCGGGGGCCTCGACCTCGACGGTCTTGCTCACGAGCGGCATCGGGCGAGCATATCGGCAGCGGTGGTGCGCGACGGCCTCAGGTGCTGACCGCGGTGGTCAGCAGAGCGCGCAACGCATCCGGGATCGGAACCGGCCGCCTGCTGTCCCGTTCGACGTACACGTGCACCCAATGCCCCACCGCCGCAACGGCTTTGGCGTCATCTTCCGACTCGGGCGGGGCGAATACCGCCAGGCGGTAGGTCACGCTGCTGGTGCCGAGCCGGGTGACGGCCAATCCGACGACCAGTGGGTCGGGGAATTGCAGCTCGGCGAAGTAGCGGCAGCCGGATTCGGCGACGACCCCGAGCTGCGGTGCGGCAAGCGGGTCGTGACCGGTGCTGGTGCCGAGCCACGCGTTGATCGCGGTGTCGAAGAGTTGGTAGTACACCGCGTTGTTGAGATGGCCGAACATGTCGTTGTCGGCCCACCTGGTCGTCACCGGCCAGTGCACCGGAAAGTCTCTCGACGTCAGGTCCCGCTCGGCTGTACTCACCGCACGAGTGTGCCAGTGCGGGCAAGCTGTCGGGTGTGAAGATTCGTGGAGCCGTGCTCGACCGCATCGGAGCGCCCCGGCGCTACGCCGAGTCGACGCCGTTGACCGTCGCCGACCTCGAGCTCGCCCCGCCCGGCGACACCGAACTCCTGGTCCGCATCGAGGCCGCCGGGCTGTGCCACTCCGACCTGTCGGTGGTCAACGGCTCCCGGGTGAGACCGGTGCCGATGCTGCTCGGCCACGAGGCCGCGGGCGTCGTCGAAGCGGTCGGCGCCGGTGTGGGCGACGTGGGGGTGGGTCAGCGCGTCGTGATGACCTTCCTACCGCGGTGCGGCGAGTGCGCGGCGTGCGACACCGACGGCCTGGCGCCGTGCATTCCGGGCAGCGCCGCGAACGGGGCGGGCGTCCTGCTCGCCGGAGGCACCCGGTTGGCCGCCGACGGCGAGCCGGTGCTGCACCATCTCGGCGTCTCCGCGTTCGCCACGCACGCCGTCGTCGACCGCCGCTCGGTCGTGCCGGTCGACGACGACGTCCCGCCGGTCGTGGCGTCACTGCTGGGCTGCGCGGTGCTCACCGGCGGCGGTGCGATACTGAACGCGGGCCAGCCCCGGCCCGGCGACACGATCGCGATCGTGGGCATGGGTGGGGTCGGCATGGCGGCGCTGCTGACCGCGCTGGCACACGACGACGTCGAGGTCATCGCCGTCGACCAGGTGCCCGAGAAGTTGGCGCGCGCAACGGAACTTGGCGCGCACACCGTCGTCACCCCCGAGGACGCCGGTGACCTGAAGGCCCGCATCGTCATCGAGGCAGCCGGGCATCCCGCCGCGCTCGAGACCGCGATCGCGCTCACCGGGCCCGGCGGGCGCACCGTCACGGTCGGACTCCCCCACCCGGACGCCAGAATCAGCGTGGCGCCATTGGGTTTCGTCGCGGAGGGCCGATCGCTGATCGGCAGTTATCTGGGCTCCGCGGTGCCGGCGCGCGACATCCCGCGCTTCGTCGGGCTGTGGCGCGACGGCCGGCTGCCCGTCGAATCCCTGGTGTCGGCCACGATCGGCCTCGACCAGATCAACGAGGGCATGGACCAGCTGGCCGACGGGCTCGCGGTGCGCCAGATCGTCGAGTTCTAGCGGCTCCCCTCGCCCCTCCCCGCGAGACATAGACGTCGGCGGCGACACGCCGGGGAACCCCGACGAGGTTTATGTCTCGACGGCTGGTGGCGGGCGGAGTTCGGCTAGAACCAGTCGTCGCGCATCTCGAGGGTGGTCCGATCGAGTTGCTCGAGCAGGTCCAATTGCGGTGCGGTGCGAGGTAGTTCGTAGCGGAAGAAGAACCTGGCCGCCTGACGTTTGCCGTCGTAGAAGTCCCCCGACTGACCGTCGGCGACGACGAACTGCTCGAGCCAGATCCATGCCATGACGACGTGGCCGAACGCCTCGAGGTAGATCGCGCTGTTGGCAAGCGTCGCCTCGGTGTCGGCGGTGGCGAACATGGCCGAGGTCACCTGCAGTACACGCTGCCAGGCCGCCGCCAATTGGCCGGCGAGTTCGGCGGCCTCGCCGCCCGCGGCGGTGGCCTGCTCGACCGTCGCCGTCACCACCCGACCCAGCTCGGCCAGGCTTGCACCGTTTCGTTGAGTCACCTTGCGGCCCAACAGATCCAGACTCTGAATGCCGTGGGTGCCCTCGTGGATGGGGTTGAGTCGGTTGTCGCGGTAGTGCTGTTCGACGTCGTATTCGTGGGTGTACCCGTAGCCGCCGTGCACCTGGATGGCCAGGTCGTTTGCCTCAAGGCACCACTGCGAGGGCCAACTCTTGGCCACCGGCACCAGGATGTCGAGCAGGTCGGTCACGTGTTCGGCCTCCTCGGCCGACTCCGCCGTGCGCTGCAGGTCGATCAGCTTGGTGCAGTAGAGCCCCAGGGCCAGCCCGCCTTCCACGTATGCCTTCTGCGCCAACAGCATTCGCTTGACGTCGGCGTGCTGGACGATGGGCACCTGCGGCGTGGTGGGATCCTTGACCAGTCGGCCCTGCGGACGGTCACGGGCATACTCGACGGACTTCAGATAGCCGGTGTAGCCAAGCGACACCGCGCCCATCCCGACCGCCAGGCGGGCCTCGTTCATCATGTGGAACATGTAGACCAGACCACGATGGGGTTCGCCGACGAGGTAGCCCACCGCGCCCGCTTCGCCGAGCGGTTGGTGGATGCCCTCACCGAAGTTGAGCACCGTGTTGGACAGGCCGCGTTGCCCCATCTTGTGATTCAGCCCGGCCACGGTCACATCGTTGCGCTCCCCGATCGAGCCGTCCGTGCCGACGAGGTACTTCGGCACGATGAACAGCGAGATGCCCTTGGTCCCGGCCGGTCCACCGGGGATCTTCGCCAGCACCAGGTTGACGATGTTGTCGTTGAGTTCGTGTTCGGCCCCCGAGATCCACATCTTGGCCCCGAACAGCCGGTAACTGCCGTCGGGCCGCGGCTCCGCACGGGTCAGGATGTCGGCCAGTGACGAACCCGCTTGGGTCTCCGAGAGCGCCATCGTGCCGGTGAAGCGGCCGGCGAGCATCGGCTTGACGAACGCGTCGATCTGCTGCTGGTCGCCGAACTTGGAGATCAGATTCGCGTTGGCGACGGTCAACATGAGGTAGCCGGACGTGCTGACGTTGGCGGCCGAGACGTAGGCGAATCCGGCCTGGGCGACGCACACGGGCAGTTGCGCACCGCCGAGCTCCTCGTCCATGCTGGCGCCGACCAGATCGGCCTGGGCGAATGCCTCGAGGGCCTCCTTTACCTCGCCGATCACGGTGACCCGCTGGCCGTCGAAGGTCGGCTCGTTGGCGTCACTCTTCTTGTTGTGCGGCGCGAAGTACTTCTCGGCGAGGTCCTCGCTGAGGTCGAGTACGCCGTCGAACGTGTCGCGGGAGTGTTCGGCGAACCGCTGCCGCTTGGTGAGCTCCTCCACGCGGAGCCATTCGTAGAGCAGAAAGTCGAGATCGCGCCGCGACAGCAAGGTGGACTTCATCAGACCGTTCTACGCCTCGCTGGCGACGTCGATGCCGAGCGGTGCCTCGGTGCGCACCGCTTCGTCGCGAATGAGACCGCGGAGCAGCGCGGTGCTGAACTCGACGGCGATCTCTTGGGCCGTCCGCCGGCCCTGCGGCCGGAGCCAGCGGTAGGACCCCAGCGTCATGCCGATGTAGCCGAGGGCCAGCACGTGGGAGTCGCAGTCGTAGAACTCGCCGCTCGCGATGCCGCGGTCGATGACGTCGCGGACGTGCTCGTACACCGAGCTCTCGGCCTTGCGGATGTAGGCCACCTGCTCCTCGGTGAACCACTCCGTGATGTAGGGCGCCTCTTGGAAGTAGACGGCCCCCCGCTCGATGTCGGAGGCGATCCCGACGAGCAGTCGGCGGGTGAAGTGGTAGATCATCTCGCGCGCCGATGCCGACGGGTCGTCGTGCAAGGCCTCGACGGTGAAGTCGGCGGCACTCTTGCAGATGTCGAACAGGATCAGCGACTTGCTGGCGTAGTAGTGGTACACAGTCGCCTTGTTCAGACCGACCGCGTCGGCGACGTCGTCCATCCGAGTGCCGTGGTACCCGCGCGCCGCGAACAACTTGGTGGCGACGGCGAGCAGCTCCTCCCGACGGGTCAGGCCGTTGGCGCGAAGGGAGTCTGGCTCGGTGGTGGACATGAGGGCTCACTCTACGTAGGCCGGGCCTGCTCCCGGGGTACCAATCAACTGGTTGGCCAGTCTAGGGAATCGTCCTCATCCACTGTTTACCGCGGTTCGTCCCGGGCTACACTTCGACCAACGCCGGCCCGCTATGGAGGTAATGATGGACCCGAATCCTGACTACGACATCAGCGACGAAGCCGAATACTTCTTCAACTTCATCCCGTGGGGTCTGCGCGGCGTCTACCCGCCCCCGGCGTACCCGCCGGTCTAGCACCTAATCTCAGTCCCCCTCACCGGTCGTCCCATGGACGACCGGTTTTTGGGTTGAGCGTCATCCCCTGGGTCCAGGGTTCGGCGACTGAGCGTGCAGTCAACCCGCTCCTCCGCGGCGTCCGTCCGCGAATTACTCAGTTCGTTTAGTGGCTTGATCCGTCAACCGTTCGCCATATTCGCACGCCTACGGCGAAAAGTAACATTGCGGTAATCGCGAATTAGTCGTTTGTAATGTGCTTATAGCGCGTTTGACCGTCTTCCTTCTGCATCTCCCTACGCGTTGCTGGTTCTGCACGTCGGCGTTAATCTTGTTCCCATGGGGGCGATCGGGGACACGGTCGGGATCCTCCGTGCCGGGACGCACCTTGGCGCAGCCTCTGCGCGTACGACCACCACGTCGCGCGAGGTGTCTCGGCACGAAGTGCGGCAGCAGATTGCGGGCATCGTCACCGTCGCGCGGCATTGCTCCTGTCTGGCCGCAGCCATGGTCGCCTTGCTCGCACCGGTCGAAACTGGTGTCCCCGGCATCTACGGCACGTCGTTGATGGCTGCCGTGGCGGGCTGGTCGGTGTACCGACTGGCCAGCCGCTCGCGGTCGCGCGTCGCAACCGGATGCGACGTCGCGTGGATCGTCGTCGCGGGCGCCAGCCTGCCGGCGCTCATACCCGCGACCGAGCTGACTCGAGCGGTCAGTGCGCCGGTGGCGATCGTCGTCGTCTCGACGGGCACCCTTGCGGTCCAACTGCGGGTGAGGTGGTCTCTGGCGGCCTCGGCGCTCAGCGCGGGCGCCCTCGCGTATGGAGCGACGATGCTCACGGGGGTCGACGGCGCGCTTATCTGTGTACCTGCGGTCCTCGGCGGCTGGGCCGTGGGTGTGATGTTGCGCCTGACGATCGAACACGTGGCGAGGACTTCCGACCGCCTGCATCAACGTCACGCGCCGACGAAGATGGGCGTCAGCGTCGCGGAAGCCGTGCGACGGGCAGAGCGCGAGCACGTCGCCATGCTCCATGACACGGCTGCGGCCACCCTGCTCTTGGTCGCACAGACTGCCCACGTGCCCGAGCGGCGGCTGGCCGCACGAGCCGCGCGCGACATCGTGGTCCTGCAGACCAACCCGTACGCGTACGGCAGCGCACCGGTCGACCTGGTGACGCTGTTGCGCACGGAGGCGTCCGCGTACGTAGACCTCCCCGTCGAGTTCACCGGGCTCGACCACCTCTTATTGGACGGTCAACGGGCGCAGGCGATTTGCGCCGCGACACGCGAGGCGCTCAACAACGTCGACCGTCACGCGGGCGCGACGCTCACGACCATCTACACGGGTTGGCAATGCGTCGAGATCAACGACGACGGAGGGGGTTTCGTGCCCACACCGTCCAGCGGCCACGGTATTCGCGAGTCGATCGTCGAGCGGATGCACCGGATCGGCGGCGGCGCCACCGTCCATTCGACGCCCGACGTCGGCACGACCGTCGAGCTGCGATGGTCCACCGAACGAGAAGGCGTTCCGGCGCGCCATTCCGGTGATCGCGCGGTCGACGACGACACGATCCCCGGCCTCCGATCACGGTACGGTTTGGCACTGGTCGTCGCGTCGGCCCTTCTCACGGCAATCGGGTTGTGGCGCAGCCCGACCGACCACACCGTCGCCCACGTCCAAATAGGTCTCGGCATCGCAATGACGTCGTGCATACTTGCCGCGCTCCCACGGGCGCTACGTGGCGTCCGGTGGGCGGGCTGGACCGTCTCGGCGGTGTTGGCGGCGACCGCCGTGATCCAACACGGCACGCTGGACCCTCTGGAGCTGGACACCTACGCAGACTGGACGCTGGGCATCGTCGGCTTCGGTCTCCTTCTCCTGCTCTTCGGGCTACCCGCCGGCAGTAGTGTCACGATCCTGCTGGTGGTCTGGGTGATTCCCGCGGCGTTCGACGTCCTCCGAGAGCCGTCCGTCCGCATGGCCGCCGATCTCGGCATCGCGACGTCGGCGTTCCTCATCCCCCAGATCGCGATCAGTCTCATCGGTGCATCAGTCCTCGACGCGGTCCGCAGGGCACGCCGAGAGAACGAAGCTCAGCTAGGTCTGCAGACCGCCGAGGCCATTGCCTCGGCTCTGCAGTCCGAGTGCGTCCGCGCCCGCTCAGACACCGTGGATCGCCTGATTCCACTGCTGCGGGGGCTGGCCGG
Source organism: Mycobacterium yunnanensis (assembly GCF_025823185.1). Taxonomy (GTDB): domain Bacteria; phylum Actinomycetota; class Actinomycetes; order Mycobacteriales; family Mycobacteriaceae; genus Mycobacterium; species Mycobacterium yunnanensis. The sequence goes on along the minus strand of NZ_JACKVK010000005.1, from coordinate 557,349 downwards.
GGGTGGCCCGATCACCGAGGACGTCCGGCGCCGGGCGCGGGCCGAATGCCAACGGCTCCGAACGCTATTCGACCAGTCCGGTGCGGAGGCAAGCGACCTGTCACGGCAGATCCAGGCGCTCATCGGAAAGGCCGAACGACGCGGCGTGAGCGTCACCGCACACGTCGACCGCGATCTTCCCGCGCTCGACGACGACACCGTCGAGGACGTGCTGAGACACGTCGACGCCGTGCTCGAGCAGGCCAACTCCTGGGCCAGAGTCGTCCTGACGGCCGCGCAGACCAAAGTCGATCTCAGCGTGGTGTGTGACGTGTCCGAAACTACCTGGATCAACGCGCGACGACCGCCGGGGGAGGCGGAAGTCGTCGTCGCAGACGACACCATGTGGTGGACGCTGCGCGCGGGATGAGGATCGAACGGGGGAACATGACAGAAGAATCGCAGATTGCCCACCCGATGCCGATCGTGGTCATCGACGATCACGATGCCATTCAGATGGCCGTGCAGATCTGGTGCCAGCAGGCAGACCCACCGATCAGTGTGGCCACCGGATTCAGTGTGACCTCGGAGTTCCTCGGCGCCCATGGGACGGGCCCGCCCGCCGTCGTGGTCTTCGACCTCGAACAGCGTTCGCACCGACCAGATTTCGCCGGCCTGGAGAAGGTGGTCGCACGTGGTCACCGGGTGGTCGTGTACTCCCATCTGGCGGGTGACGAGGTGATCCTGCGGTGCCTGGAGTTGGGCGCCGTCACGTTCATCGTGAAGTCCGAAGGACGGTCTCATCTGGTCGACGCCATTCGTGCGGCTCTGGCCAACGAGCCCTACGTGGGCCCACGGATGGCCAAGGCGATCTTTCACGACAGGAGCGTCGGCAGACCCAAACTCGGTCCGCGGGAAAAGGAAGTCCTCATCGCCTGGTTCCAAACCGAGAGCAAGGATCTCGTCGGGCAGAAGCTTGCCATCTCGTCGACGACCGTTCGAACCCATTTGCAACGAGTGCGGGCCAAGTACGCCGCGGTCGGACGCGCTGCTCCGACGAAGTCCGCTCTGGTCGCGCGCGCCATTCAAGACGGCATCATCTACCTCGACGATCTGTGACGCCTGGTGGCGCGACCTAGACCCGAACTCCGCGCCACGGCCTCGGAGACGGCCATTCGCGCCGACGACACCGGCTTGGTCTCGCCGCTGGTCACCAGCTCGAGGCGGCCGAACCGGCTGGCGACGGCGCTGGTCAGCCCGAGCTGGGCGTCGGGCCACCGCCACGCTTCGCCCAGGACGGAGTCGTCGGACGCCTGTGGAGTCGACGCGAAGGCGACCCCGTCGTGCACACGGACCGTGTGGTTGCCGAACGCAGCTCCGATGACCTGACCGTCGTCGTCGAACACCAAGTGGTGCAGATAATCCGCGTACATCGTCATCACTCCGCACGTGCGCGCGCGGATGCCCAACCACGCAGATGGAGTCGTCGCCGACCAGTCGTCGGGCTGACCTCCGATCATGCCGACCTCGATCCGCCTACCGGTCGGCAGGATGAGTTCCCGCGTTCCCGGCACGGTGGCCCGGGTGTAGATCGACCAGTATCTGGAGTTCAGGCAGTCATGGTTCCAGCTCGGGATGTCGCAGCCACGAAAGGGCGGCACCGGCCCGAACGGCTCCCGTGATTCGGCAAGGGTCCGCCGCGGCAACCCCGCCGGCATCGAAGCGGGGCGAGGTGCGTCGACACCGCTGGTCACCGCGTCGAGGTAGTTCAGCGTCGCCGCCGGCATGCCGTCGAAGCTCAGCGCATCGCGCACTGCAGCCGTCCACGACCGTGGCGGCTTGGGCTCCGCGGAGCGCCACGGTGCCTGCCCGACAGCGAGTTTGGCCACCAAGACCACCCTGCCTGCGTTGGCCGCGGCGATGGCCGCAACCATCGACGCCGGGCCCCCTCCGATACACAGGACGTCGACGGTGACGTCGTAACGAATGCCTCTTTCTTGGCCAGTCCGAAAGCGGGGAATACCGGGGTCACCTCCGACTCGAACGACGCCGCCGTTTCATCACGCCGCGGCGACGGGTGGCCCGACGAGGAGGGCGGAGTTGTAGCCACCCATACCCATGGAGGTCTTCAGCGTCACCCCGCCGTCGAAGGGCGTCTGACCGTCGAGCAGCCGTGGGTGGCCGACACTGACCACTCTCGACGCCGGTACCACCTTGCGTTGGTATGCCATCATTCCCGCCGCCAGCTCCACCGCACCCGCGCTGGCGAGACAGTGGCCGACAAGGGGCTTAAGCGCGTACAGCGACGGCTGCGCGGTACCGAATACCTCATCCAGGAAGGCCACCTCGGCCGCGTTGCATTGTTCGGTGCCGGTGCCGTGGGCGTTGAGATAGTTGACGTCCTCGGCACCGACGCCGGCGTCGGCCATGGCTTCGGTGACGCACCGAATCACCTGTGCGTATGACGGATCCATTCCCGTCGCGTGATAACCGTCGCTGGTCATGGCGCCGCCGAGGAGCATGGCGTACGGGTCCTGCGACGCGGCGGACAGCACGAATCCCACTGCCGCCTCGCCGGGCGGGAACCCCCGGCTCCCCGTTTGGAACGGACGGCAGGCGTCCTGCGGTTCGACGTCGACGACGGCGGCCTTCATGCCCACGAAGCCGGCGACTACCTCGGGCGTGAGCGAGAGGTCGCAAGAGATCACCACGACGTCGTCGGCCTTGCCCAGCTCGAGCCACTCCTTGGCCGTCAACATCGCGTAGTTGGCGGATGAGCAGGTCGCGGACACCTCGAAGGACGGCCCATGAAACCCGAACTCCTTCATGAACATTGCCGTCGGCGTGGACGGAAACGCCCTGACGAATTCTCGGGCGCGGCGGGCGTTGCCGCGGCTCACCTCACGCCATGCGTACATGTCGTTGAAGCAGCCCGCATAGATCACGCCGACTCGATCCCCCGGCGTCCATCCTCGAGCCGTGGCGTCGACGATCGCCTCACGCCCCGCCGCCATGAACGCGCGGCCGAACAGACCGTCGCCGTCGGCCACCTCACCCCCTTCGGGGATCTGGGCGATCCAGGCCGAATCGGTGCCGTCGGCCCCGAAACCGCCGATCAGGCGGGCGGCGGACTTTCCGCTGCACATTCCGTCCCAGAACACCTCCCGACCCCAGCCGTATCCACTGACGACGCCTAGGCCGGTGACTCCAATTCCGTTGTCTGACATGCTTTCTTCCTCTGATCGTTCAGTCGTTCAAGGTCCTGTTCACTAGCTGGTCGTCACTGCCCAACACCGCTCCCCGCTGGCGCCTGTGGCACCGGGGCGACCAGTTCGTCGGCCATCGACGATTCGGTGAACAGCGCAGGGATGTCCAGGAGTCGCTTGAGGGCGCGGTCGACCGCGTGGGCGTCGATTCGGTTCGGGTCGAACGACGCCGAGAAGAGCAACCGCCCCGCGATCGCGCACGCCGAGACGCTGATGCCGTCGGATGCCGAGGGGTACGACATCGTGACGTAGCTGGCCTCGCTCGGGTCCGTCCACGGAATGTCGTCCGCACCGGGATTGCGCATCATCGAGTTGAACGTCATGGTGACCTCCTCGGTGCGATCTCCTGCCACCGGCGATGGCGTCGTCCTTCGGAGCGCTACGGCGAGCGCGCCGGAGAACAACGCAGGTACCGCACGTGCCGAAGACACCAGTTGCTTGAGCCCGGCACCCACCGACGTCGGATCGCCAAGATCGGCAGGGATGAAGACGCCCTTGGCCAGATTTCCTGGTCGTGACGATTGATCCTGCGGCAGGTGACGCCGAAGGTCCACGAGGGTGTAGAGACCCCGCGGGTTGACGGGTACGCCTTCTGCGGCGAGTGCGAGATACGTCGCAGACGCCATCAGTGCCGTGGTGGCCACACCGGGCATGGCTTGCTTGCGCCACGCCTTGACATGGGCGAAGGCAGTTGCATCCAGCACGGTTCCGACGGCCGTCGTGGCATTGGGTCGCGGCGTGACGGGGTGCGCCTCACCATCGCCAGGCGCGGCGGGTGCGGTGTGCGACGACCGGAGGTGGTTCCACCACTCACGCCAGTGCGGCCTGGCCTCCTTGAACAGGATCTTGGTTGCGACGGGAAGCCCGGCGTCTCCCCGAAGCGCCCGGAGGCCGTCGACGTCGCCAAGCGACATCAGCACGGAGAACGGCGAGAAGACCGAGGCATCACCGCATGCGTGCAGGAAGTAGAAGGTCATCGAATCGGGCCCGACCATGACCTTGAACGGAGCCGTCGACCCCTCGTCGGGTCGGTGCTGGTCGAGGTAGGCGAACGGATCGTCGAGATAGTACGGTCCACCACTCACGATGGTGTCCTTGACGTGGCGCCATCGCTCGTCACGTGGAACCGGGCGCCAACGCTTGCCCCCGTCCTCCAGCGTGCAGCACAACGGGTGGGTCGGATCGGCGGTCATGAAATCGACCATCTTGCCGCGCAATTCGTCGAGACTCGGCGTGACGATGGGCGCTATGGTGAGCACCGTCCACCGGTTCAACCAGGTGCGGTCGAGATAGCTCGTTCGCCTGCCGCGTGCCTTGGCTCGTGCTGTCTTCATATCCTCAACTCCCTCTGTGCGAACGGATCCGCACCGAGCGGATCCCTTGTCGTCAACACCGGCATCGCGGGTGCGACACCCAACGTCCGGTAGACGTCGGCGGTTCGTGATGCGACGTCTCCCCAGTCGAGGGCGCCGCAGGGATCGGAACGCGACGCGTTCAGCTGCCGTCGGATCTCTGCGGCGATGGCCGCTGGCGTGCCGTCCGTCAGGATGGTCGCGCATCGGCGCAGGAATTGATCGGCCAATCGTCGATGAGATCGATGGTCACCCAGGATGATTCGCGCTCCCGCGTAGGCGGCCTCGACCGGCGCCATACCCGCCGTCTCACTCGGCGACATGGCGACGAAGACGGCAGCCGTACGAAACCACCGGTACATCTCCTCGGCACCCAGGCGTCCCGTGATCATCACGCGGTCCGAGATGCCCAGGGTCTCCGACAGGGCGGTCAACTCGTCACGGTGACGGTCGCCGCCGACGACGACGAGTTGGGTGGGCGCAGGCACGTCGCGAAACGCGCGTATCACGTCGACTACCCGCAGGGCGGAGTCTCCGTGATCGAGGCACACGACGGTCGGTGCCTGCCCCGGCAGCGGCTGGGCCCGCCGTATCGCTTCGGTCTCGACACCCCTGGGAATGACCACGACTCGGTTGGCGGCGGCGGGAAAGTCTCCGACGAAGTCGTGGCGTTCCGCCTCGGAGCCGCAGACGATGGCAGCGCATCTACTCACCAGCGTCATCGTCACGAGGCGACGGAGCCGGGTGGACCACCGCGACGGCCGAGGGCCGCCAGTGGTGCCGTACGGGTGCGGCGTCCACACCGCCGGCGCCCGTCGGCCGAGAAGCGCGAGCGCCGCGTTCAGGTCACACCCGTGGACGTGCGTCACGCGATCGGCTCGTCGACTCTGGAGGGCGGCCCACGAGAGCCGGGGAGAGAACGTGCCCCACCGCACGGCCCACGCCGGGAAGCTGACGCTCCAGCAGCCATCGCGGCGTTCGACGAGCGCCCGGTCGATACCCCGTTCGGCCGTAAGCACCACCACCCTCGTCCCGCTCTTGGCCAGCTCTCTGGCCAACGCGGACGTCGGCATGTCGGCGGCCCCATGCTCGGCGCGAGCCGGGCGCGTGACGAACGTGACGGAGCCGGCCAGGCCCGGGAATCGCGGTGATGCGGCGAGGCTCATGAGCCAGACCGGGCGCGAAATACATTGCGGTGCCATTGCTGGCAACTTTCGACTACGACTGCTGTCCTACGATCGACGGACACCTCGAGCGTCGATTCCATGCCCGAATCCCCCCGGTCGAAGCGCTTCCGCCAATCCCCATGACGATTGGACAGACACTAAGTGCGACATCGAGCTTCCACAACTCGAAAAGCGCCCCGGCCATCCATTTCCGCGTAATCATTCAATTCGCCGACAGGACGTGTCCGCCGTTCGTACGACAGCCGATGTCGCCTTTCCCAGAGCTGGGAAATGCGCAGCTGAGGGTGGATTTAGGTGCCATCTCGCGGACGTCTTGCCGAGCCCGCCGGCGGGTCCGACGGCTGGTGTCCACCGCACATTTCGACTCTGGGATGTCCAATCGTCGATGACGGCAGACGTGCCGCGCAAAGCGTTGAGACGGGATATCTTCAGCCATTTCTCCAGCTGCCGACACCTGCCCTAGAGACAGTTCGCAAACATTTTCAAGGATGTCCGGCGAGACCGCATCTGCGACGAACTGCGTGACCTGCGGGTGCGGTGCTACTGTGCGTTGGCAAACTATCGTGAGTTGGCCGGGCCGGGGGCCTCGCGGCTCGTTGAAGACCAAAACAGGGGGCCGTGATGACTACCGAACGATTGACCCGCGAGCAAGACCGCCGCCGCACCCGCCGACGGATCCGCGGCCTGGCACGACGGCCGGCGCCGGAGGGGTTGCCTGGTAGCGCCGGCACCAGGCCGGCGGCTCTGCTGAACCTCAGCGTCTGGGACGGCGCGGCGTTGGGGGTTGCGCGCCCGACGATCTCGTTGGTGATTCCGGCCATGAACGAAGCGCGCAACCTGCCACACGTCGCCGCGCGCATACCGACCGACATCGACGAGATCATCTTCGTCGACGGCCACTCAGTCGACGACACGGTCGAGGTGAGCAGGGCACTGTGGCCCGCCGCGGTGCAGGTCACCCAGACCCGGACGGGCAAGGGCAACGCGCTCGCCTGCGGGTTCGCCGCGGCGACGTGCGACATCGTCGTGATGTTGGACGCCGACGGTAGTACCGATCCAGCCGAGATTCCGCGCTACGTGGGAGCTTTGGTCAGTGGAGCCGACTTCGCCAAGGGGTCCAGGTTCATCCAGGGCGGGGGAAGCGCCGACATCACCAAGATCCGGCGGATTGGGAACTGGTGCTTGAACGCGACGGTGAACGGACTGTTCGGAAGTAGATACACCGACCTGTGCTACGGGTACAACGCATTCTGGCGTCGGTGCCTCGACGTGATGGAGCTGCCCGCCATCGGAAGCCCAGACCGTCAGTGGGGCGACGGATTCGAGATCGAGACGCTGATCAACGTGCGCATCGCCGCCAGCGGTCTGGCCGTGGCCGAGGTCCACAGCTTCGAGGAGTCTCGCATTCACGGCGTGAGCAATCTCAATGCCGTCCGAGACGGCCTCCGTGTCCTGCGCACGATCATGACCGAATTCCGACGCTTGCGCCGCACCACCGTGCGGTCGCGCCCCGTAGATCGGTTGCACGTCGTACCGGCCGTCGTCGACGTCAGCCCGACGAGTGGTTCGGAGATGGCCTCGTGACGAGAGCGGCGGCGGCATGACCGTCGAACCGCAGGCGGTCGAGGGCGTTGCCGGCGCGCGCTTCGGGGTTCGGCGCGTGCAGCGGGACGCCGCCGCGATGGCAGTTGCTTCATTGGTGAATTCGGTTCTCGGAGCCTCTTTCTGGGCATTCTCGGCCAAGTTCATCTCACCTGCGGACCTAGGCGTGATGACCGCCGTCTTGGCTGTCATCCTCTCAGCCGTCGCCATCGTGTCGACGGGCGTGGGTGATGCCTACACTGCGCTGTTGCCTGCGGTCGGGCCGGCGCGGGGGCTGGTCTATCGACACGGTCAGCGCGTGTTCTTCGCGCTGATCTCGGTGACGGCCGTCGTCGGGGCGGTCGGCTGCACGATGCTGCTGCGCGAGGTCCGCGGTTCGTGGGGCGTCGCCGCCCTGGTGGCCGTTGGAATCGTCGTGTGGGGAACGTGGGCCTTGCAGAACTCGACGGTCGCGGCGGTCGGCCGGGCGCAATGGCTGCCGGTGGCCAACATCGCGGTCGGGATTGGCAAGATCGTCATTCTGCCGTTGCTGGCCTTCACGCTGAGCTGGCACAGTGTCGAACTGGCAGTGGTGATCTCGGGGGCCGCGCTCGTCGCGATACTGTGGCCGCGGATCAATCAGGTCATGAAGTCGAACGACGACCTTCCCTCCGGCGCCTCGATATCGGAGGATCGGGCGGTCTCCGAATTCAACCGGTTGGTGGTCCGGACCGTCGCCCTGTGCACGCTCGGGCTTGGTCTGCTCCTTCTGACGCCGTTCCTGGTGACGGTGTACGCCGGCCCAAGCCAAGGTGCGCTCTTCGCACTGTCGGTCTCGCTCGTCACGACCCTCGACTTCATCGGGGCGTCCATGTCGGTGTCGCTGGTGGTGCACGCCTCCGGCTCTCCGGAGGACACCCGAACCATGGCTCGCACCATCCTGATTCGTTCCGGCGCCGTCACCTTGGCCGGTGTCGTCGTGTTGATCGCGGTGGTACCGGCAGCACTGCGGTTCCTCAACCCGCAATACGGGCAGATGGGCGCCTTCGCCGTCATCGCGGTGCTGTGCGCGTCGACGCTCGCACGTGTCCCGTATCTCGTCTGGGCGGCATGGCAGCAGTCCCGGCGCAACCTGCGAATGCCGCTGATCTTCAACGCATTCACCGCAGCGTTGATGTTGGCCATCCTCCCCGTCCTCTGCCGCGACTACGGAGCGCTCGGCGGGGCCGTGGCGCTACTGGTTCATCAGGTCGCGTTGACCGCGGCGGCGGGCGTGCAATTCATGGTGGAGCAACGGAGGACCGGGTGACCCGCGTCCTCGCCGTCTCCGCATCCCGAGAGGTCATGGGGACCGAGCACAGCCTCTTCAACGTCTCGGACCACCTGAGCGCGCGCGGGGTCGACATGATGCTGGCCGCGGAGCCGGGAGGGGCGCTCGAAAAGGGCTGGCTGGATCGTGGCCTTCGCTTCCTTCCGCTCACCGTTCCCTCGCGTCAGGGCTTCCGCCCGAACACGGGCAAGGGGTACCACGGGATCCCGCTTCTCGCGAGTCTGCCCGGCAAGACGATCACGTCGATCGTGCGGATCACGAAGCTGGTCAAGCACAGTCGCGCCCAGGTGGTGCACTCCAATTCCCTGATGACGCACGTCGACTGCGCCATCGCCGGCCGCCTCGCCCGCGTCGCGACCGTACTCGAATTGCACGACATCGTCGCCCCCGGAATCGGTCGCTTCGTCATGGGGGTGGCCGTGCGAATCGCGGGCAACGCCATTGCCGTCAGCGAGGCGGTGCGTGACCAACTTCCGCCCTGGGCCCGTCGGAACGTCGTCGTCATTGCGCAGGGCGTCGACGTCGAGAAGTTCTCGGACAGCAGCGCCACCGCCGGGCCGCCTCGTCGGCTCGGTGGACTGAGCGGAGTTCCCACCATCGCCGCGGTGGGGCGTGTCGACCCGGAAAAGGGCTTGCACGTGTTGATTTCGGCCGTGGCCGAGCTACGGGCCTCGGGTCAGAACGCGCAGCTGGTGCTGGTCGGATCGCCCAACAAGGACGACGGCTCGTACCAGGCCCATCTCGTGGCGCTGGGCGAACGGGTTCTTGGTGACGCCCTGACGATGGTCCCCCAGGTCGACGACGTACCGGCGGCGCTGCGTGCCGTCGACGTCCTCGCCTGCCCCTCGGTGGAAGAACCGTTCGGCCAGATCCTGCTCGAGGCACAGGCGTGCGGTGTGCCGGTGATTGCGACGTCGGCCGGTGGCCCGCTGGAGTTCATCGTCGACGGGGTGACGGGACTGTTGGTGGCCCCCAACGATTCGCATGATCTCGCCGTAGGCCTGGGACGTCTCCTCGGTGACGAAACCCTTCGGCGGAAGATCGCCCGAGCCGGACAGGACCGTGTTCGCTCGCGGTACACCGCCGCAGTCCGAGCCGATGGTTTCGCGCGGCTGTATCGCGACATGACGGGCGGGTGACTCTTGGCCCTCGGGCGTCTTTCGTGGGCGCACGCCGTGCTCGTCGTCGTGATGACGGTCATTGCCGGATGCTCGTCCGCCTCGGCCGAGCTCGTCTTCGTACGAACGACGGTCGACGGCCAGAACGTCCTCGAGGCGTACAAGACCCAGACTCGGATACGGGCCGTCGTCGTCTTCTTTCACGGGTTGGATCGCGACGCGAACATTCTCGACCTGGATCAGCCACACCGGGATCTGGTCCGCACATTGACCGACGCCGGTTACGCAGTCGTGGCCAGCGATGCCGGCGGGAACGCCTTCGGCAATCCGTCGTCTCAGCGGAACTACGCCGCCTTGATTCGCGATTCGGGCAAGCGGTACCGCACGAACGAGACGTATTTCCTCGCCGAGTCGATGGGCACGGTGGCGGCGATGAATCTCATGGCCAAGGGCGTCGACCAGGGCACCGAACAGGGCACCGACGTCTCCGTGCGCGGACTCGCCGCCATCAACCCGTTGCTGAACCTCGAGCACGTCCCACCGACCTACCGGTCCGCGGTTCAGGCCAGCTACGCAGGTTCGGCGGCCGCCACCCAGAGCCCGTTGGCGCTTCCGTTGAGCGCCATGGTGGGCCGATACGTGCGGTTCTACGTGACCCCGGCCGATTCGGTGGTTCCCACCGACGGCAACGCTCTGGCCTTCCAACGGCGATTTGGTGGCGTGGCGAACGTCTCGACTGCACCTTGCAGCGGAGATCATCTGGACCCCTCCTGCATTCAGGGCTCGGACGTCGTCAGCTGGTTCGACACCCTCCTGCCACCGTGAGGTGCGGCCCCGTGCCAGTCTTGCCCGTCGGTTCGTCGACGGCCGTCAGCGCACGGCAGGTAGGGTGGCGCACCGTGGCAAACGACGTATGTGAGTGCTCGCACGAACAGGCCGCCCACACGCACCACCGGCCAGGAACGGAATGCGCGTTGTGCACGTGCCCCAAGTTTCGCCGCCCGAGCTGGTTTCGACGACTGCTGTCTCGAGGTGCTCGCTGACGGTCCGGGAGGATTCCCGACGGCAACGGACCACCAGGTCACTTGTAGATTCGAATCCAGTCCACGAGCATCTCGGCCGGCAGCGCTCCCTTGGCAACTGGTCCAGGCCAGTCTCCTCCGACGGCGACATTCAAGAGCAGGAAGAACGGTTGATCCTGAACCCACGTGCCTCCGGTCGGCACCTGGTCACGGTGGAAGGTCGCGTACGCCTGGTCGTCCACGCCGACCGTGAGATATCCGGGTCCCTTGCGTAGCCAGTAGGTGTGGAAGTCGTCCGATCCCGCAGTCGCCGCGGAGTCGGCCGACAGCTTCCACTTTCCCTGCGGACCGACCTGACTCGGATCGCCCGGCCCATGCACGGCTGCATGCGAGATACCGTCCTTACCAACGGTTTCCACGATGTCGATCTCGCCGGCGGCCGGGTATCCGACCTCCGGCAACGACGACCCCAGCATCCAGAAGGCAGGGTGGATGCCGGTGCCGCGCGGCATCTTGATGCGGGCCTGGATCATTCCGTCGTCGAAGTCGAACCGACGCACCGTGGAGATCCGGGCCGAGGTGATGAGATCCCCGGCGCGTCGCGCTTCGATCACCAAGTGCCCGTTGCCGTCCAGACGCAAGTTGTCGGGACTGTTGGTGTAGACCTGCGATTCGTGATTGCCCCATCCACCACCACCGGTCTCGGCATGCCAGAGCTTGGGGTTGGGGGGCGCACCTGCGGGGCCCGCGAAGTCCTCACTGTTGACGAGGGTCATCTGACCCAAGAGTTCCAGGCCGCTGCTCTTCACTGCCGGCTCACTCACCGCGGCGTGAATTCCCATCGCGGTGAACGCGACTACGCACGTCGCCACCAAGAGCGCCATCCGGGGCTGTGGAAGACTCATCCTGAGCCGGCGTGATCTTGGCGTCGAGTCGCCTGCGGGGGTCTCGTTCATCGTCTGGTGGACCTCATTTCTGGACCGCGTACGTGAAGACCACCGTGTTCTCGTCGTCGATGACCTTGTTCCACGCTGGGCGGCTCGAGAGCTGGTCGATCAACGCAGGCATCGCGCCAGGCCGGAACAGCCCGTAGTAGTCGGAATACGTGCCCGCCTGGCGTGGGAGCACGAGGTAGACCGTCTTGCCGGAGCCCCGGGTCCACTGCTCCATCCTGTCGATGTCAGACGAGGTGGGAAATCCGTCCGAGAGCGATTCCTTCAGCGTCACGAGGGGTTTGTCGTAGTCGGCGTCGACGGTCGCGTGCCCGACGTAGTCTGCGCTGGGCCGCTCGGGCCATCCGGCAGGCGCCAATACCGTGATGGTGGCGCCTTCGGGGTTGCGTGCCAGTAGCCATCGACTTTGCTCGAGTTGCGTCCTGGTCATCGTGAGGTAGGACCAGCCGCCGTAGTAGCCCTGCATGCTGGCGACGCACAGCGCCACCAGGCCGAGCGTGACCAGGGGCGTGGCCACCAACCGCGCCAACCTGCGCCGGCCGTCGAGCAGGCCGACCAGCACGGGGGCGATCAGAACCGCACAACCTGGCAGCGAGTACAGGAAGACCCTGAAGATGGCCTCCCCTCCGTAGCTTTGGCCGCCCAGCAGGAGCATCGACGAGAACGCCATGATTCCGGCGGCCCACGGGGCGCCCACTCGACGCCACAGGATCAGGAAGCAGACGATTGCCGCCACCCACAGCGCCACCGAGAGGGATCTGTCGACGTGCATCGTGAACAGCCGCCCCGCCGAACCCGTGGTCGGCACGTTCGACGACGCGTTCGACATCGGATTCGAGCCGGTGAAGATTCCGTACCTGGAGACGTTCCCCAGCCTGGGCACCACGTAGGCCAACGTGATGACGACGTACACGACGGGAAGCCACAGCGGCCGGATCTGGCGAAGGGCCGCCAGCGCGACGACCGCCGCGCACAGCCACACCGGCGTCAACTGGTGGGTGGCGACGAGGCTGGCGAACACCAGGACCGACAGGTATGCCGCGGCCGGGTATCTCCTCGAGTAGGCGAGCAGGGTGAGGCACGCGGTGGCCAGGATCAGCGCGACGGCCTGGGGCGAGTAGTAGTCCTGGCCCACCCAATTGCACAACTCCACGAGCATCGCGGCGGCCAGCGCCGCTCTCTTGTCCAGTCCCAGACCGACCGCGAGTGCGGCTACCAGCAGCGCCGTCACGAGATGGGTGGCGGGGGCGAACCAGTGCGCCACGGTGACCGGGTCGACACCCGCGACGGTCGTGAACCAGGCCATCGCCGTGAAGAAACCTGGCCACTGGTTGTAGACGTCGACCGATTCCGGGGCGAGCTCGTGGTTGACCAGGAGGTAGTCGACGAGGCCGATGTGCTTGTAAGTCCAGGTGTAGATCGGTATTTCGGTCACCAGCGTCACCGAGACGCGTTGCACGAGAATGGCGATGCCGATGCCGACCGCCGCGAGCGCGAGGTGGCGCGCGGCCAGCGCATACAGGAACGTGGCGACCGTGGCCACCATCGCCACCGCCAGGAGCAGCCCGCCACGCGTGGCCAACAAACCGTACTGGCCGGCCGGCGCGCCGTCGCCAACGAGCATGACACCCATGGCCCACATGGCGATCGCGTACAGGTACATCATCGGCGCCAGATAGCGGACATAGTCCGAGTGGCGAGGCTCGGCTGCCGAAATCGTCTCTGGTGGAACGACCGTCAGCTGGGGCACCGGCTCGGCGACGAGCACCATCAGGGGACCGTGAGGGAAGGGCCGTTGGCTGATGCCTGCCACAGGCGGAGGCCACCGGCCGCGGCTACCGCGGCCGAGAGCACGAGGCACGACGGGATGGGGTACCACGCACCCATCCACGCCATCGCGGTGGCGACGGCGATAATCGCGCCGACGCTGAGGCCGACGACGCTCGCCGCCGCGGCCACGGCCGGCAAGTCCAGCCAGCAGGTGACGGCGCTTCCGCCTCCACAGCACACCAGGACCAGAAGCAGCAGCGCGCTCGGTACCGCACCGAGCGGAAGAGTCGACAGGGCCCCGGAGGTTCCCGCGAGCACCGCAAGTCTCGCGGTCCACGTGTTCTGATCGCTGACCTCCCATGGGATCTGGCGCCCGCGGCGAAGCTGGGACAGGGGACGCGCCCGGCGACCTTGGCGACGAGACGTCGCGTATGCGAGCGGCCCACGGACGACGGCCCGCGTGTGAGCGCGACGCAGGTCGGCCGGCGGAGAGAAGTCCTCGACGTTCGGCGGCGCCGTCACGTCGTGGAGATGCCCGGCCGCCCGGACGGCCCTCCGCAGGGCCAACGGCATCAGGGTGCCGCTGCACGCAACCTTCGTCAGCCATGCGCCGAGTCCGAGACCGTATCCCCGTGCCTGGGTCACCAGCGCGTCGACGTCGGCCCGGTGTCGATGCCACACGATTGCCGCCGGTTCGTAGACCAACTGACGTCCGCTCGCGAGAACCCGAACGAACATGTCGATGTCCTCGCCGCCACCCGTCGGTGATCCCACGCCGAGTCCTTCGTCGAATCCTCCGAGGTCGACCACGACAGCGCGCGGCATCGCGAAGCTCGCGCCGGTTCCGTACAAACCCACCTGAAACGGAAACAGCGGCACGCCGGGCGGCGGAGTTGCCATGTCGAACACGGTGCGCTGCAGATTGTTCGACCAGTGGACCTGACTCTCGAAGTACTGCTGCGTCGGCGTGCGCAGTTCGCCGCTGGGCACCAGTCCGGTGACACAGCCGATGCGGTCGGATCCGGTCGCCGCAGTGGCCAACCACCGAAGCCACCTCGGTTCGACGACGACGTCGTCGTCGGTGAAGGCGACGAATTCCCCCCGGGCTTCCAGGACGCCCGTGTTCCGGGCCACCGCCAGTCCCGGTCGTGGCTCGGTCACCGCTCTCACACGCGGATCACCAAGTATCTCGACGAATTTCACACAACTGTCGTCAGAGGAGGCGTTGTCGACGACGATCACTTCGAAGTCGGGATAGTCGCACCTCAGGACCGAAGCCAAGGCCTCTCGGAGCAAGTCCAACCGGTCCCTGGTACAGATCACGACGCTCATCGTCGGAAGTTGCACGACGTCACCGTCGGGCGATTCCTCTGCAGGAGGTTCGTCGCCGCCATTCCACGGCGCAACGAGCTCCCTGAGGCGGGCGGCATCCAGATTTCCGTCCTCGATCTCGCTGTACACGAACGCGACTGGCCGGCCTTCGCGCCGCAGCAACAACCGTGCGCGACGATAGCCGCCACTGTCGTGCACTCGTATCGAGTCGGCGAATTCGACCGGCAGATCCAACGTTCCGATCCACGTGGCAGACGGCCACTCCGGAGCATCGTCGGTCGGCATGACCGACTCAAGGTCTGACAGCGTCGCGGTCATGTCAGACCAAGACGAGCGTGGGTCATCGCGTAGAGATAGCCGGTCACCGTGGCGGCGCATCCGACCACGATGGCGAGGCTGCGCCCGGCGGCGGCCCGGCGAACTGCACCGCCGCCTCGTACCGCGTCGACGAGCCCCCGCACCACACCGAATGGCAGGACCGTCAACACGTAGTCACGTTCGCTGCTGAGCCCGTCGGACCGGCCCACCATACCGCTCACCTTGTACTTGGAGAGCCCCTCCGAGAAGCACCGGTCCAGGAAATACTTGACGGTGACCCGATTTTCGCTAACCGAATGCCGGACGACGACGTTGGGGTCGAACATCAACGTGGTCGACGGATCACGTTGGGAGATCCTGATGCACAGCTCGGTCTCCTCGCATCCGACGGGGCGGTTGCCGACCCGACCGATCGCCGTGCTGAAGTCCCCCGCTTCGGTCAGCACACTCCGGCGGAAGGACATGTTGCAGCCGATGAAGTTGCGGACCGGCGCGGCGCTGCGGGGAAGGCCTAGGTGGCTACATCCGACGACCCAGTCGAATTCGGGCGGAAACCAGCCCGGCCTCCGACCGGGCCAGACCGGTTGCGCGTATCCGCCGATCCCGGCCACCTGCGGCTGCCCGTAGCCGCGGCACATGGCCTCTACCCACCCCGGCGCTATCGTCGCGTCGTCGTCGACGAAGGCGACCACGTCGCGAGTCGCGGCGGCCACGCCGGTGTTCCGCGCCCCGGAAAGACCACGCGCACAACGATTCTCGAGCACGACGGCGCGTCGCGCATAGCGCTCGCCAATCGTGGTCAGCAGCTTCTCGTTGTAGTCGATCACGACGATGAGTTCGTCCGTCGCGTGCAATTGCGACAGGAGTGCGTCGAGCGACTCGACCAGCAGTGGCAACCGTTCTTCGGTATAGGCACACACCACGACCGTCAGCGACGTCCGCGTCGCCACGCCCGCTTCGGCGCGCGCAGTGGTTTCGATCATGACCGACCCGCCCCCTCCGCCCGCATCACACGCAGGGTCGCCACACCTATGGGCAAGACAAGTGCGGCACTTCAGCGTGCGAAGCGGACAGTCAATTCCTGCCAATCGATCTCTCGATACGGCCCCCGGCTGCAGTCACAGCCAACTTTGACAACCGCCGCAAATGTATCCCGGGCTCAGGCGCCCCGCAACAGAAACGCCCCTGCTGCCCCGCCCCGCCGCCGAGCTGCCGGTCGGTTGCCTTTGCTGCACCGTGACGTCATTGCGTTCGCGTGCACTGTGAAATCAGCTGTGCAACAACGCTTTACAGTTTTTGGTATCTACTGTCCGGGCTCGCCCGGCCCGTAAGATCCGGTCGCTGCCTACGGCCGGAAACACAGACCGTTGCCGCCCCACACGTTCCCCGCGAGTCTCGTTCTGGTCGTCGATGTGCAGATTCAGCAACCTCGGCGTGTCCTACGTTCGGATGACAGGGAGAGTCCTCTGGCTACGCCGCTCACGCCCAATTAGCGGCTACGCCGCTGCCGCCTTCACCGCGCGGCCCACTTCCGCCCGCAACCGGGTGTACTCGGGTGAGCGCCGCAATTCGTCGGGGTCGACGCCGGAGCGCGGCAGGTCCACCGGAAGGTCCAGCGCAACCTGACCCGGCCTGCGGGTCAGCACGACGATCCGGGAACCCAGGAATGCCGCCTCATCCGCGCTGTGCGTGACGAAGACCGTGGTGCGGCCCGTCTCGGCACTCACCTGGCGCACGTCCTCCTGCAACCGCTCCCGCGTCAGCGCGTCGAGCGCCGCGAACGGCTCGTCGAGCAGGAACAGCGGGGTCTCGGCTGCCAACGCCCGTGCGATCGCGACCCGCTGCTGCTGCCCGCCGCTGATCTCCCAGATCTTCCTGGCGGCGGTGCCCTCGAGACCGACGCGCTGCAGTAGCTGGTCGCGCCGCTCGGCCCGCCGCTCCTTTGGCACCTTGGCATACTTCAGCGCCAAGTCGACGTTGCCACCGACCGTCCGCCACGGGAAGAGCCGCGGCTGCTGGAAGACGACGCCTGCCGTCACCCCGGGACTCGGTGCGTCGCCCGACACGCGGACACTGCCCGCGGTCGGTTCCTCGAATCCGGCGATCAGCCGCAACAGGGTGCTCTTGCCACACCCGGAAGCGCCGACCAGCACCAAGAACGCGCCAGGTTCGACGTCGAGGTCGACCGGGCCGAGCGCGGTCACGTCTCCGTAGCGGTGCGCGAGGTTCTCGATCCGCACGCCGCCGCGGACGTCACTGCTTGAGGGCATCGGGCAGTCCCTTGGTGTAGATCGCGTCCTGGAACGTCTTCAGCGGCGCCGCCGCCGGGATCTGCTTCTGCTCGGCGAGGAACTGCGACGCGCTCTCCAGATTGTCGGCGATCTTGCCCGGCGCGGCCTCGGTGCCGAGCCACTCGGCGGAGGTCAACTCCTCGGGCGTGAGGTAGATGCCCTGCTTCAGCTGTCCCTCAACGGCTTCCGGCGTCAGACCGATCTCCGATGCGATGGCCTTGGCCGCGGCGGCGGGATCGTCCTTGATGGTCGAGAGGGCACGCGCCTCCTGCTGACGCCACTTGTCGACGACCTCGGGGTGTGCCGTGGCGAAGTCGTCGGCGACGGCACCGAGGTCCAGCGTGGGCTTGCCGTCCTTGGCCAGCTGACGGCTGGTGATCAAGTCCTTGCCGGTCTTGCGCAGGTCGTCGAGAGTCGGCAGCCAGGTGTAGGCAGCGTCGATGTCACCGCGTTCCCAGGCCGCGAGGATGGCCTGGGGCTGGAGGTCGACGAGCTGAACATCGGTGGGCGACAAGTTGTTCTGCGCCAAGGCGGCCAGCAGGCTGTAGTGCGCGGTCGACGCGAACGGCGTACCGATCCGCTTGCCCCTCAGGTCGGCGATCGTGTTGACGCCGGTGCCGTTACGGGCCACCAGCGCCTCGTTGTCGCCCGCCACGTCGAGCACGAAGGCGACCTTGTAGGGGATGTTCAGTGGCGCGGACAGGCCGCGGGCCACCGGGCTGGAGCCCAGCGCGCCGAAGTCGAGTTCCTTGGCGATGAATGCCGTGTTGATGTCGGCGCCGGAGTCGAACTTGATCCACTTGATGTTGTAGTCCGGCAGCGCCGTCTCGAGCCACTTGTTGTTCTTGACGACTAGGTCGCCGCTCGGAAACGTTTGGAAGCCAATGCGAATGGTCGGCTTGCTGGCGTCCTGACCGGAGTGGTCCACCGAGCAGCCGGCGAGCGCCAGGGTCGAGACGACTGCCGCGACGAGGAGTGCCCTCAGCTTCATATCTTTCCTCTCCAAGGGACGGCGCGCCGTTCTACGGCGCGAAGGAGACCGTCGATGATCAGGCCCGAGAAACCGATGGCGAAGATGCCGACCAGGACCACGGGGGTGTTGTTGTAGTTGCTTGCGTCCTTAACGAGGCCGCCGATGCCGGGGATGCCGTTGAACAGTTCGGCGGCGACCACCGACGAGTAGGCCATGCCGACCGCCAACCGGATGCCGGTGAACGTCTCGGGTAGCGCCGAGGGCACCACGACGTCGCGGATCACCTGGAGGCGGCTCGCTCCGAGTGCCCTGGCGGCCTCGGTCAATCCGACGGGTGCGGCGACCACCGCGGCCGTGGTCGCGACGGCGGCGGGCGGAAGTGCGGCCAGCGCGAGCAGCGTGATCTTCGGTGCCTCGTCGATGCCCAGCCAGATGACCAGGAGGAAGAAGTACGCCAGCGGCGGCAGTGCCCGCAGGAACGTCAGCCACGGCTCCAGGACGCTTCGCACCCAACCGACCGAACCCATGATGAGACCGAGGGCAACACCGAGCCCGACGCCGATCACGACGCCGACCAGCACGCGGCGCAGCGTCATGTAGAGGTGTTCCCACAGCAAGTAGCCGGCGTAGCCGCGGGTGCCGTCGTGGGTGGTCGAGACGTCGACGAACGCCTTCCAGACAGTGCTGGGGTAGGGCACGAACGTCTGATTCCACAGCCCGGCGGCGGCGACGAGTTGCCAGCCGATGCCGAAGACGACGACTGACAGCACGGGCAGGGCCGCCCTGGTCAGCCGGCCGCGCCAGGGGTTTGCGGAGGTACGCACGCGCGGAGAGTCGACGTGCGACTCGTCCGGGGTGATGTCTACGAAGACCGACACGATTCCTACGACTTTCTTTTGGCAGGCTGGGCTGGACGGAAGGCGTTCAGCGACAGCAGGCAGCCTCGGTCGTCGTCACCGGATCGTTCTATCGGCTTTCAGGCAGCATGTACACAGCTGCGCTCACCGCGAGTTTTAGTCGCCGAACTACCGGCAGACGCAGTGAGGGCGTAGGGTGGCAGAAGTCCCGTAAGGACATTCCCCGTTTAGTGCAAAGCGGGCTTGAAGCCCCGCGACACTATTTGGCCGCACCGATTTCGTAGAGACACCCTGCGAGAGACCGTGCCCATCTCATCACCGTGAGGTTACGGCAAATTGCCGGTTCCGTCGTAGACGGATTGGGCTCGTCGCTGCACCGTGTCCCATTGGTGCGCGCTAAGTCCATGGACGCCTGTTAGGGGGTCCACTGTGGAAGATCATTGCTGCACAACGGAAATCATCTCTAGCGACTATGCCGGGATGGTGACCTCGTGACCGTAGAGCTCGAACGTCCGGCCTCCGACGCCCCAGAACTGCCCGAGGTCGACGAATACGCCGACGTCATGGAGATGTTCCGAACGCTGTGCGACGCCGCCGACCTCGGCCGCCGCCGTGAGGCCATCTTCAACAGGTGCCTGCCCCTGGCCGATCGCATCGCCCGCCACTACGGGGGCCGCGGTGAGGACATCGAGGACCTGGTACAGGTTGCCCGACTGGGTTTGGTCAAGGCCGTCAACCGGTTCGACCACACCAAGGGTTCGCACTTCGTGGCCTTCGCGGTGCCGACCATGATGGGCGAAGTGCGACGGCACTTCCGAGATCACGGTTGGTCGATGCACGTACCGCGTCGGCTCAAGGACCGTCACGGCCACATCACCAGGGCCACAATGGAATTGACGCAGACCCTGGGTAAGGCGCCGACTGCCGGTCAGTTGGCGGAGCTACTGGACATGCGGCGCGAGGACATCGTCGACAGTCTGTTGGCCGCCGAGGCGTACCGGGTGCACTCCATCGACGCACCCGTCTCCAGCGGGGACTCCGCACCGCGGATGGTGTCGGACACGGTGGGGGACGTCGACTTCTCCTTCGACCGCATCACCGACCAGGAGACGGTTCGTCCCCTGCTGGCAGCGTTGCCCGAGCGCGAACGCACCGTGCTGTACCTGCGCTTCTTCGAATCGATGACGCAGAGCCAGATCGCCGAACGGATCGGGGTATCCCAGATGCACGTGTCCCGCATCCTGGAGAAGACCCTCCGGGAGCTGCGCGACCAGATCTAGACCCGCTCCGATGAGGCCCCTTCCTGGACGACCGGGGAGGGGCCTCGCCCGTGGCGCACGGATGCGATCTTGGCGCGCACGCTCTGCAGCCACGCCACGACCCGTCGTTCGAACAGCTGCAGCGCCGTCGGGCGAGCGGGCGGCGGCAACACCACCAGCGCGTCGGCGGTGGCGGCGAACGCCGGTGCCACCGGGGTGTGCACCTCGCGGTAGGCCTCCCCGCACTTTCCGCACTGCACTTCGTAACACAGCGTATTGGGGCCGGACTCGACGAAGGTGTAGTCGGCCACGGCCACGCACCGTGGACATCGTGCGAGTCCCCGTTCGACCACCACGCTCATGACAGCCATCGTGGGGCCACGTCCATTCGAATGCATCGGGCCCGTGAATCTCGTTGCGGGATCGGTGCCCAACCGAGATGCCAGACAACTACGCAATGATGACGCCATGACCGAGGTGCGCGGACGGATGTGGGTCGACGGCAAACCGGTGGAGGGCTTCACGTTCTCCGCCATCTCCGACTGCCTGAGCTCCGAGGACACCCTGGTGTGGGCCGACGTCTACGACCCGGACCACGAGACGCTCATGGCGTTGGCGAAGGAACTCAGCCTCAACGTGTGGGCGGTCGAGGACGCGACGGCGCCCAACGAGCGCACCAAGGCGACGGTCTACCGCACGCACACGTTCTTCACCGTCTACGCCATTCAGATGCTCGACCCCGTCGACGACTCGACGTCGACGTTGGTGAAGCACCGCATCTCGGCGTTCGTGCTGCCGCACGGTCTCATCACCGTGCGCCTACCCCCGCTGGCCGGCGACGATCCGGGTTTCGCCATGGACGAGGTCTCCCAGCGGTTCGACGAGCTCGGCGGGCAGCAGTACGGCGTGGCGGCACTGGTGCACGGTCTGCTCGACGTCGTGGTCGACGGCCACTTCGACGCCGTGCAGACCCTCGACGACGGCATCGAGTCGCTCGAGGACGAATTGTTCGACGAGAGCGGTCCCCGCCGTGGACTGCAGCGCCGCACGTTTCGCTACCGCAAGGATCTGGTCGAACTGCGCCGCGTGGTGCTGCCGATGCGAGAAGTCGTCAGCGCCATCAAGACGCGACGGCTCGACTCCAAGACCTCACCGGAGCTCAACCCGCTCTACGACGACCTCTACGACCACGTGCTGCGGGCCTCGGAGTGGACGGAATCGCTTCGCGACATGGTCACCACCGTGTTCGAGACCAACCTGTCGCTGCAGGACGCACGGCTGAACACCGTGATGAAGAAGCTGACGGGGTGGGCGGCGATCATCGCCGTCCCGACCGCGGTCACCGGCTTCTACGGCCAGAACGTCGAATACCCGGGGATCAACACGGTGGCGGGCTTCGTCGCCAGCTCGGCGGTCATCGTGCTGCTGGTGGCGATCCTGTACGTGATGTTCCGGCGGAGGGATTGGCTGTGACACGCGCTTGACGTACCCGTCAATTGCCGAGCGCGGTCGCCGTCGTGGCACTACATTGACCGATCGTGGGGACGAAGCTCGTGCAACGGGGACCGGCTCTGGCCTTGGCCCTGGGTTTGCTGGCCGTGCCGGGGATACCGACCCTGGTCAACTCGTGGTTGCCGGAGAAGGAGTGGGAGTCCGCCCAATCCACCGACGCCATGACGTTGACGAGTGTGGCGGGAGCGGCGGTCGCCATCGTCGCGCCCGACGGCTGGCAGGTTCAGGATCTCGGCGACCAAGCCATCCTGCGCGGTGACGATGGTGCCGTATTCGTCCAGGTCTACGACCTCGACGGCCGCGACCCCGACGCCGTCGCGCGACGGCTGATGCGGTCCAACCGCGTGGGCGACGTCCACACCACCCTCGACGGTGGCCGCGTCGCCACCGCCGACGGATCGCTGTCGGGCGACACCTGCGTGGCGCTCACCGACCAGGCCACCGGAACCTGCGCCTATCTGTCCGACGGCGACGTCATGCTCTCGGTGATTGCGCTCGGCAGCAGCGGTCGCTCGACCCCCGCCATCGCCGACGTCGTCGCGCCGTTCTCCAGGGAGCAGTCATGACCGCCGAACTCCTCGACCCGCCCCGCGGCGTCACGTCGCGACCCGCCGTCGTCTACCGCCCCGAATCGTGGGTCTTCTGGCTGTACGCGGCGGCGCTGCTGGCCGGCATCCTGTCGGTGCTCAACGACTACGGCCAGGCCTTCCACGAGACGCTCGACGCGCAACTCGTCCTGGCGCCCGCGTGGTTGGCGCTGATGGCGTTCCTGCTGTGGCTGATGTTCGTCTGCGATCCGTTCCGCACCGTGCGGCCCTACAAGCAGGGCCTGGTGGCCGGTTCGGCGCTAGGCGCCAGTACCGCGCTGGCGATGGCCATGCTGGGCAACGACCAACTCGGGCAGATCTGGGCCCGCTACCTGCCGCCGGACGTCTACGCCGACTGGTCGGCCGCACTGACCGCGCCCTTCGTCGAGGAGGCCGCCAAGGCGATGTGCGCCGCCGTCGTCCTGGTGCTGTGCGCGTCGTCCTTCAACCGCATCTCCCACGCGCTGCTCGTCGGCATGTTCGTCGGCTTCGGCTTCGACATCGCCGAAGACCTCACCTACGCCACCAACGAGGCCATCGGCAGCTTGGACTCCGACACCAGCGGAGCCGGTGGCAGCCTGCTGGTGCGTGCGATCACCGCGGTCCCAGCGCACTGGGCCTACACCGGGTTGGCGGCCGTGGGCGTACTGCTGCTACTACCGACGTTCGCCAACGACGTCGGCTGGTGCCGGCTACGTCGGGTAAGCGTGGCCGGGGTGCTCTTCTTCTCCGCGTCGTTCATGCACTTCGTCTGGGACGGTCCCGTGCCCAGCGTGTGGTGGAAGTTCGCCGTCAACATCGCCGTCTTCGTGACCGCGGTGCTCCTCCTGCTGCGCTACGAGCGTCGGCGGGTCGTCGACCGCATCGCGCTGGGCCGCGATGACATGCCCCTGGCCGGGGTGGACGCGGCGGTGCTGGACTCGCTGCCCACCGCACGTCGACGCCGCGCACTGCGTCGGCGGGCCCGCCGAGCGGGCGGGCGAACCGTCAAGAAGGCAGTGGCGGCACAGCAGCGGTGGGCGCTGGACCGCATCGCGTCGGCCGAGGTGTGCGCAACGACACGTTGAGCAAATGCGAGACTCTTCGGATGCAGATCGGGATCCCACGCGAGTCTCACGCGGGTGAGACGCGCGTCGCCGCCACACCGCAGACCGTCGGCCAGCTCCTCAAACTGGGTTACTCCGTCGTCGTAGAGTCCGGCGCCGGCGAAGCGTCGAGCTTCTCCAACGCCGCCTACCTCGACGCGGGCGCCAGCGTCGGGGACCCCTGGAGCTCCGAGGTGGTCCTCAAGGTCAACGCGCCGTCCGACGACGAGATCGGCGCGCTTCGGGACGGTGCGACGCTCGTCAGCCTCATCTCGCCGGCGCTGAAGCCCGAACTCCTCGAGGCGTTGTCCGCCCGGCCCGTGACGGTGCTGGCAATGGACGCCGTCCCCCGCATCTCCCGTGCCCAGTCGCTGGACGTGCTGTCCTCGATGGCCAACATCGCCGGCTATCGCGCCGTCGTCGAAGCCGCGCACGCCTTCGGCCGGTTCTTCACCGGGCAGGTGACCGCGGCGGGCAAGGTCCCACCGGCCAAGGTGCTCGTCGTCGGCGCAGGCGTGGCCGGGCTGGCCGCCATCGGCGCCGCAGGCAGCATGGGCGCGGTCGTGCGCGCCACCGACCCTCGGCCCGAGGTGGCCGACCAAGTGAAGTCCCTTGGTGGTGAATACCTCTACGTCGACCCGGAGGCCGCCGAGGTGTCGGCCACCGGCTACGCCAAGGAGATGGGCGAGGACTACAAGGCCCGCGAGGCGGCGCTCTACGCCGAGCAGGCCGGCGACGTCGACATCGTCATCACCACCGCGCTCATCCCCGGCAGGCCCGCACCGCGCATCATCACCGCCGAGATGGTGGCCTCGATGAAGCCGGGCAGCGTCATCGTGGACATGGCCGCGGCCAACGGCGGCAACGTCGAGGGCACGGTCAAGGATCAGGCGGTCGTCACCGACAACGGGGTGACGATCATCGGCTACACCGACCTCGCCGGGCGGCTGCCCGCGACCGCGTCGCAGCTCTACGGCACCAACCTGGTCAACCTGCTCAAGCTGCTCACCCCGGAGAAGGACGGCGAACTTCGACTCGATTTCCAGGATGTGGTGCAGCGGTCGGTGACCGTGGTGCGCGAGGGCGAGATCACCTGGCCGCCACCGCCGGTACAGGTGTCGGCCGCCCCGGCCGCCGCCGCCGCGGCTGCGCCCGTCGCGGCCAAGCCCGTCAAGGAGCCGATGAGCGCCGGCCGCCGGCTGGGCCTCACCTTCGCCGCGGCCGCGGTGCTGTTCGTCCTCATCGCGCTCTCCCCGGCCGCACTGCAGGTGCACCTGACGGTGTTCGCGCTGGCAATCGTGATCGGCTACTACGTCATCGGGCACGTGCACCACGCGCTGCACACGCCGCTGATGTCGGTCACCAACGCGATCTCCGGCATCATCGTCGTCGGCGCGCTACTGCAGATCGGGCACGGCGATCCCGTCATCACCTCCTTGGCCTTCGTAGCGATCCTGCTGGCCAGCATCAACGTCTTCGGTGGCTTCGCGGTGACTCGCCGCATGCTCGCCATGTTCTCGAGGAGCTAGCACCGTGTTCACCCTGGAAACTGCGGCGACGGCCGCCTACGTCGTCGCGGCACTGCTGTTCATCATGGCGCTGGCCGGACTGTCCAAGCACGAGACCTCGCGCTCGGGCAACAGCTTCGGCATCGCGGGCATGACCGTGGCGCTGGTCGCCACCATCGCGCTGGCGATCTCCCGTCACATCGAGCCGCTTGGCATCGGCCTGCTGGTCGCCGCGATGGCAATCGGTGCCGCGATCGGCCTGTGGCGCGCCCGCGTCGTGGAGATGACGGGCATGCCCGAGCTGATCGCGCTGCTGCACTCCTTCGTAGGCCTGGCCGCGGTGCTGGTCGGCTGGAACGGCTACCTGCACGTCGAGGGTGACCCCACCGGCGCCGAAGCCGCCGTGCTCGACGGCCAAGGTCTGCTGGGCATCCACTCCGCCGAGGTCTTCATCGGCGTGTTCATCGGCGCCGTCACGTTCACGGGGTCGATCGTGGCCAACCTCAAGCTCTCCGCGCGCATCAAGTCCACCCCGTTGATGCTGCCGGGCAAGAACGTCCTCAACGTCGGCGCCGTGGTGGTGTTCTTCGCACTCACGGTGTGGTTCGTCATCAGCCCGCAGCTGTGGCTGCTGATCGCCGTCACCGTGCTCGCACTGGTGCTCGGCTGGCACCTGGTCGCCTCCATCGGCGGTGGCGACATGCCGGTGGTGGTCTCGATGCTCAACAGCTACTCCGGCTGGGCCGCGGCGGCGTCGGGCTTCCTGCTGTCCAACGACCTCCTGATCGTGACCGGCGCGCTCGTCGGCTCCTCCGGTGCCTACCTGTCCTACATCATGTGCAAGGCCATGAACCGCTCGTTCATCTCGGTCATCGCGGGCGGTTTCGGAATCGAGGCTGGCCCGGCGGAGGACAAGGACTACGGCGAGCACCGCGAGATCAACGCCGAGGGGGCCGCAGAACTGCTCAGCTCGGCGAGCTCGGTGATCATCACCCCCGGTTACGGCATGGCCGTCGCTCAGGCGCAGTACGGCGTCGCCGACCTGACCCGCAAGCTCCGCGACCGCGGGGTGAACGTCCGCTTCGGCATCCACCCCGTCGCGGGTCGCCTGCCCGGTCACATGAACGTGCTCCTGGCCGAGGCCAAGGTGCCCTACGACATCGTGCTGGAGATGGACGAGATCAACGACGACTTCGACGACACGTCGGTGGTCCTGGTGATCGGCGCCAACGACACGGTCAACCCGGCCGCGTCGGAGGATCCGAGCAGCCCCATCGCAGGCATGCCCGTCCTCACGGTGTGGAACGCCGAGAACGTCATCGTCTTCAAGCGCTCCATGGCCTCGGGGTACGCCGGCGTGCAGAACCCGCTGTTCTTCCGCGAGAACACCCAGATGCTCTTCGGCGACGCCAAAGACCGGGTCGACGCGATCAACTCGGCCCTGGAGTCCGCCGCGCTCAGCCGCTAGGACGTGACCATCGGGACTGACTTCAGAGCCGTTCCCGGGTGGTCGGTGCCGCTGTTCTTCGTCGTCGGCGCCGTATCGCAGTACGTGGGCGCCGCGGTCGGAGTGTTCCTGTTTCAGACCACCGATCCGATGGCCGTGGCCTGGTTGCGAGCGGCGGCGGCGGCCGTCGCGCTCGTCGTCTGGCGGCGACCGTGGCGTGGCGACTGGACGCGCCGGTCGATCGCCGTCGCCGGCGGCTTCGGTGTCGTCACGGTGGGAATGAACGTCGCGTTCTTCGAGGCCATCGACCGCATCCCGCTTGGCACCGCGGTGGCCGTCGAGTTCGTCGGTCCGATCGCCGTGGCCGTGCTGGGTTCGCGACGGGCCACCGACGTCGTCGCCGTCGTCCTCGCGGCCGCCGGGGTGGCGCTGGCGGCCGGGGTGCAGCTCGACGCCGACCCCGCGGGTGTCGCGTTCGCGTTGGTCGCCGCGGCATTGTGGGCCGGCTACATTCTGCTCGGCAAACGGGTCGCCGACGCGGGCTCGGGTCTGGACTCACTCGCCATCGGGATGGCGGTGGCGGCCGTCGTGCTTGCAGCGCCGCTGCTGGCCCGTCAGGTGCTCCACGACGCCTCGGTGTTCGCCGACCCGCGCACCTGGGCGCTGGGCGCTGCGGTGGGCGTGCTGTCGACGGCGGTGCCGTACGGGCTCGACCAGGTGGTGCTGAGGCGGGTGGGGCGGGCCCGGTTCGCGCTGCTGCTCGCCCTCCTGCCCGCGACGGCAGCCATCGTCGGTGCCGTCGCCCTGGCACAGCGCCCGACGGTCGCCGAGGTGGTCGGCATCGCACTGGTGATGGCGGCCCTGGTGGTGGTCTCCCGGGACTGACGGTGACGTGGTTTTATATGTTCTGTTACAGAATCCCAGACCTGGAGGAGAACAGTGGCCGCGACGGGCTCCATCGAGACGCTGATGCACGACAACCTGATGGCGGTGTTCAACGAACGCGACGCCGAGAAGCGTCGCGCCGCCACGCTACGTACCTATGCCGCCGAGGTGCGGTGGACCGACGCCGAAGGGGTGACCGTCGGGCACGCCGGCCTAGAGGCCAAATGCGTTGGCCTGCAAGCGGGCATCGGCGATCTCCAGTTCGAGGCGGCCGGCCCCGTCCACGAGCTGCCCGGCTTCGGCTACCTGGCGTGGCGCCTGGTCGACTCGAACGGCGCGGAACAGATGACGGGCTTCGACGCTGCCGTGATCGCCGACGGGGTCATCACCGACCTCTGGACGGTCCTCATTCCGCCTGCGTGAGACCCGGCGATATGGTGAGTGCGTTCCGAAACTAGGAGATGCAACCATGCCGGTCGACCGCTTGCTGCCCTCCCAGGACGCCTCTGAGCTGATCGCGCTCACCCGCGACGTCGCCGACAAGCTCCTGGACCCCATCGTCGACGGTCACGAGCGCACCGAGACCTACCCCGACGGCGTCTTCGCCCAGCTCGGCGCCGCGGGATTGCTGAGCCTGCCTCAGCCGGAGGAATGGGGTGGCGGCGGGCAGCCCTACGAGGTCTACCTGCAGGTGCTCGAGGAGCTCGCCGCGCGCTGGGCGGCCGTCGCGGTCGCGGTCAGCGTCCACAGCCTCTCGTCGCACCCCCTGCTCGCCTTCGGCACCGAGGAGCAGAAGCAGCGCTGGTTACCGGACATGTTGTCGGGCAACACGATCGGCGCATACAGCCTCTCCGAGCCGCAAGCCGGGTCGGATGCCGCCGCGCTGCGGTGTGCGGCGGCACCGGTCGACGGCGGGTACCGGTTGTCCGGGACCAAGTCGTGGATCACCCACGGTGGGGTCGCCGACTTCTACACGCTGTTCGCCCGAACCGGTGAGGGATCGCGAGGCATCTCCTGCTTCCTGGTTCCCGGTGACCTGCCTGGCCTCAGCTTCGGCAAGCCCGAGGAGAAGATGGGCCTGGCGGCCATTCCGACGACGACGGCGTTCTACGACGACGCGGTGATCGAATCCGACCGACGCATCGGCGCCGAGGGCCAAGGGTTGCAGATCGCCTTCAGCGCTCTCGACGCCGGCCGGTTGGGCATCGCCGCGGTCGCGACCGGCATCGCGCAGGCTGCGTTGGACGACGCGAGTCGCTACGCCAACGAGCGAACGACCTTCGGCCGCAAGATCATCGACCATCAAGGTCTGGGCTTCCTGCTCGCCGACATGGCCGCGGCGGTGGGAAGTGCCCGGGCCACCTATCTCGACGCCGCACGGCGCCGCGACCTGGGTCAGTCCTACTCGACGCAGGCCAGCATCGCGAAGATGGTCGCCACCGACGCGGCGATGAAGGTCACCACCGATGCCGTGCAGGTTCTCGGCGGGGCGGGATACACCCGCGACTACCGCGTGGAGCGCTACATGCGCGAGGCCAAGATCACGCAGATCTTCGAGGGCACCAACCAAATTCAGCGCCTCGTCATTGCACGAAGCCTCTCGGCCTAGGCTCGTTTGGAGCCCCAACCGGCGGGTACCGGCCCCTCTCACGACGACACGAGAGGACGGCGATGACAGCCACCAACAGGGGCGCCGGCACGGCGAAGACCCCGATTCAGATCGCGACCCTGGCGGTAGGGGCGGTGTTCCTCCTGGTGGGGGTGCTCGGCTTCGTGCCGGGCGTGACGACCAACTACGACACGATGACGGCCGCCGGCCACCACTCGGGGGCGATGCTCCTGGGCGTGTTCAACGTGTCCATCCTCCACAACGTGGTGCATCTGGTCTTCGGAGTGGCCGGAATCCTGCTGGCCCGTTCCGTCCCGCGGTCACGGATCTACTTGCTGGGCGGTGGCGCGATCTATCTGGTGCTCTTCGTCTACGGGCTGGCGATCGACCGCGACGGCCCCGCCAACTTCGTGCCGCTGAACACCGCGGACAACTGGCTGCACCTGGCCCTCGCCCTGGGCATGATCGCGCTGGGTCTGCTGCTCGGGTCGCGAGCGAACCGCTCGACCGGCACGTCGAGCCGTGCCGCCGCCGACCGCCGGGGTCGCGTGCAGTAACGCTGGCGCAGGGGTACACCGGAGGTGAAGGGAGCACTCCGATGACGACTAACGGGCAACCCGTCCTGCTGTACGACGGTACGTGCGGCTTCTGTGACGGCGCCGTGCAGTTCGTGCTCCGGGTGGACCGGCGAGGCAACATGCGCTTCGCCGCTCTCGACAGCGACTTTGGCCAGGCGGTACTACGACGCCATCCCGAGTTGGCAGGCGTGGACTCGGTCGTCTACGTCGAGAACCCGGATCAGGCGGATGAACGCGTGACGGTGCGCTCGGCGGCCGCGCTGCACGTCGCCGATTATCTTGGCGGTCCGTGGAAGGCGCTCGGGTCCGTGGCACGGGTGGTGCCGGCACCGGTTCGCGACGGACTATACGACCGCTTCGCAGCGATTCGCTATCGCGTCTTCGGCAGGGTTGACTCGTGTGCGCTCCCGGCACCCGACGTGCGGGCGCGGTTCATCGCTTAGCATGGCGCACTGACACTTTCGGCGTTTGGTGGCCAGTTGTGCACAGGGTGGACCGGTCCATCCACAACTTTCCTGGACGTCTTCTGCGAGCGGGCGTCGAGCCATATAGTCGCAAGTATGTTCGACGAATTGGTGGACGCGACGACCGGCACCCGCGGTGCCGGTGCGCTGTCGTCGTGGTCGCGGGTGGAGAATGCGGCCTGCGCCCACCGAGTGGCGACGATGGCCGCCATGCTCGACGAGGCACATGCCGCGTCGGGGTCCGCCGACCGGGACCAGTGGTGCCTGGACAACCTCGACGCCGTCGCCGCCCACATCGGCGCCGCACAGAACACCACCCCCGGTACGGCCTCTCACCAACTGCTAATCGCGGTGGCGTTGCACGACCGGTTCCCTCGCGTGGCTGCCGTGTTCGCGGAGGGGTTGATCACCTATGCGTTGGTGAAGACCGTGGTGCACCGCGGCGCCCTGGTGATCGACCCCGACGCCCTACGTGCGTTGGATGGCCTGCTGGCAGAAGCGTTCGAGGACTGGGAACCGAGGTCGGTCGACAAGACCGAGAAGGCCATCGACGTCTTCGTGGCGCAGGTCGACCCGCACGCGGTGCGGCGGGACGAGACCAAGGCACGAGGCCGGTCGGTTGAGGTGCGCATCGAGGAGGACGGCAGCGGCCTGGCCACGGTGTTGGCCACCCTGTTCGCCCACGACGCCAAGGCGTTCCAGGCACGACTGAAGAACCTGGCCGCCACTGTCTGCCCGGATGATCCCCGGACCGCCGACCAGTTGCGTGCCGATGCCTACGGGGCCATTGGGAACGGCACCGACCGCATGGCCTGCCTGTGCGGCAACGACGACTGCTCGGCCGCGCAGAACCCGCCCGCCACCGGCGTGGTGGTCTACGTGATTGCCAGCCAGGAGACGCTGGCCGACCCCGACCCCGACCCCGCGCCTAGGTCCGAGCCGCTTGCGTCGAAGCCGGAGTCGCCGGCGCCGCCACCGGAACTGGTCGCGGAGGACACCGCCGAAGACGCCGATGCCGCGCCAACATCCGATGCCGCAGCGCCGCAGAGCGATTCACGGCCAGCCACGCCTTCCCCTTCCACTGACGAGCGCGCAGCCCTCGACGGCGAGCAACCTCCCCTGTTCGACAAGCCCTTGCGTGAGCTCACGCTGACCGAAGCATTGACCCCGACCCCCGGGTATCAGGCATCACTGCGCCCCGCGGCGATGATGGGTGGGCAGTTCCTGCCCGGTGCGATCGCCTGCCGCGCCGCGATCGGCGCCACCATCACCCCGGTCGTGCACCCCGGGCAAGCGCCACCGGAGACCCGGTACCGACCGTCGAAGAAGCTGGCCGACTTCATCCGCTGCCGCGACATGACCTGCCGCTTCCCTGGCTGCCGCGTGCCCGCCACCCAGACGGACATCGACCACACGATCCCATGGCCGCACGGCCCCACCGCGGCGTCCAATCTCAAATGCGTCTGCCGCCGACACCACCTGCTCAAGACGTTCTGGGGTGGTGAGAACGGTTGGCGCGACCGGCAACTCGACGACGGCACCGTCATCTGGACCGCACCCGACGGCCGGGAGTACGTCACCACGCCGGGCAGTCGGCTGCTGCTCCCTGAACTCTCCAGACCCACCGCCACGGTGTCGACGACAGGGAGGCCCGCACCCCACGCCGCAGGACTCGCGATGCCGCGTCGCAGGACCACCCGTGCCCAGGACCGGGCCCACCGCGTCGCGGCCGAACGCGAGCTCAACGCCGAACGCGAGCCCTATGCCGCGCCGGCGGATCCCTGACCGAGGTCGTCGTAGAACGTGGCGAGCTTGGCCAGGATGTAGGCGCCGAGATCCTCGGCCGAGCCGCTGAGCCGGGACTTCACGTCGCGCGAGTCCTCGTCGGCGAGCACCTCGAAGGCGCCCGTCAGGACACCGTCGTACGCCTGCTCGACGACGCTCGCCGCGGTCACCTTCGGCATGTCGAACCGGGCCGACATGGCCGTGTCGACCATCCCCACGATCACGCCGGTCACCGTCGTGTTGGCGGGCGCGAGCTCGGTGCGCAGCGCGCTCGTCGCCGACCACGTCGCAGCCTTCGAGGCGGCATAGGCCGTGGGCAGCGGCAGCCAGGCCGCCAACGACAGCACGTTGAGCAAGCCGCCGCCACCGTTGGCCGCCAGCACCGGGGCGAAAGCCTTGGCGACCCGCAGATTTCCAAAGTAGTTCGTCTCGAAGATCCGGCGGGTGATCTCCTCGTCTCCGGTCGCCACCGAGACGTCCTCCGCCGGTGCGATGGCGGCGTTGTTCACCACCAGGTCGACGTCGGCGGCAGCCTCGGCGGCGCCGGCCACCGACGCCGGGTCGGTCAGATCGAGCGCCAGCGGGACGATGCGGTCGTCACCCCAGCTCTTGGGCGTGCGGGCGGTGGCGTACACCTTCGCGGCACCCCGCTCGAGGGCCTGCCGCACGAACTCCTCGCCGAGGCCTCCGTTTGCCCCGGTCACCAACACCGTTCGACCGTCGAGCCGTTCTGCCATGATCACTCCTGCGGTAAAGTCGGGCACTAAGTGGGGTCACTCCCCATTTCGATTATGTGGGGAGTGTCCCCACTTACGCAAGGGGCGGAGGTCCGTCGGTGACGACACAGAGCCCTCGACCGTTGCGCGCGGACGCTCAACGCAATCGCGACGCCATCCTCGGCGCGGCGATGACGATCTTCGACACCCAGGGGATCTACGCGCCCATCGACTGCATCGCCACAGCTGCCGGCGTGGGCAACGCGACCCTCTACCGCAACTTCCCCACCCGCAACGACCTGCTGGCCGCCGTCATCGAGAAGAGCATCGTCGAACTCGTCGACGGCTCAGTCGAATTGGGGCAGACGCTGCCCGCCGACGAGGCCCTGCGCGAATGGCTTCAGCGCGTGGCGTGGCAGCTTCGCATCTGGAACGATCTGCCAACCTGCATCGCCACCTCCATCGAGGACTCCTCGTCCCCGGTGCAGGACGTCGCCACCCGACTGACCGACCGCACCCGCCACTTCCTGGACCGCGCCCAGGCAGACGGATCGGCATCGGAGTCCGTCACGGCAGACGACCTCTTCGAGCTCGTCACGGCCGTCTCCTGGGCCATCGACCGGTTCGGCGACGAGCCGCCACGCGCCCGCGACAGGGTGGCCCTCGCGACGGCGGGCGCCTTCCGCCCCCGCTAGAGGTCGGCGAAGAGTTCCGGCGGGGACGTCACCGTCACCACCGTGCCACGCCCCTCCCCCGAGACGATCGACATCTCACCATCCATCGCGTCGAACCGGGCTTGCAGCGACGCCAATCCGATATGCCCCTCGGCGACCCGCTGGTCGACGATCGACGGCTCGAAGCCCACACCGTCGTCGGCCACGGTGAGCACCACCCGGCGCCCCTGGCGAAACAAGCGGATCGTCACCTCGTGCGCACCCGCGTGCTTCTGCACGTTGGTCAGCAGTTCGCGCGCCGCGCGGTACATCAATGGCTGCGACACGGGCTTGCCCACGTCCTCCAACTCGGCAGTGATCACCCAGTCACCACGAATTTCGAACTGTCGCACCAGTTCTCGCACACCGGGGGTCAACCCGAGCTGAGCCAGCACCTGAGGATGCAGGGCCGTCACCGTCGACCGAAGCCCGGCCGCGGTGTCGTTGAGCGCCGCATAGACCATGTCCAGCGCGGGATCGGGCATCCGGTCGCGCACCTCGTCGAGCTCGAGACGGGCGGCCAGCAGGGTCTGAAGTGGGCCGTCGTGCAGCTCCTCGGCGA
Organism: Mycobacterium yunnanensis; assembly: GCF_025823185.1. Taxonomy (GTDB): domain Bacteria; phylum Actinomycetota; class Actinomycetes; order Mycobacteriales; family Mycobacteriaceae; genus Mycobacterium; species Mycobacterium yunnanensis. The sequence continues at coordinate 523,310 of NZ_JACKVK010000005.1, read as the reverse complement.
GCTCCCGCTTGGTCTGCTCGTCGGCTTGCATCGACTCGGCCACCAACCTGCGGCGCACGTCCAGCAGCGTCGCCACCCGGGCTGCCCGCCTGGTCAGCACGAAGCACAGGGCGGTCGTCGCGACCGCCAGCCAGACCAGGAACCCGACCTGCAGATAGACCACGTCGGGCAACCCGACGTGGTCGTCACGCTTGGAATAGACGATCCACGCCGCCAGGTAACACGCGGCGGTGCTGATGCCGAGGATGCCGGTGAACACCGGCCGGTCACCGAACGCCACCGACAGTGGCAACAGGAAGAACACCGGCAGCAGCGCCGCCGTGGCCCCGCCGGACACCACGCACAACGCCACCACGGCGAGCACGTCGACGCCGGTGGAGAGCCGGCCACCCCAGCTTGGCACCGGCCCGCGGAACACCGCGACCGCCCACAGCACCGCCGCGATCGCATACGCACCCAGGATCGCCGCGTAGACCTCGGGCAACCAGCTGTCGACTTCCCAGATCCAGACCAGGAAGCCGATCAGACCGATGAGCGGGAGCCGCAGTAGCGCCGAGACGCGGACGGGTTCGGCGGCGAAGTAGTCGACGATCTGGCGGGACGCGCGGTCCACGGCTACTCCAACAGTCCGCGCCGCATCGCCTCGGCGACCGCAGCGCCCCGGTCCCCGACACCGAGCTTCTCGTAGAGCCGCTGCACGTGGGTCTTCACCGTCGAGGGGGCGAGGAACATGTCCTTGGCCATCGCGGGGATGCTCCGACCGCTCGCGATGTAGCCGAGCACCTCACGCTCGCGGGCGCTGAGCATTGGAGCGTCCGACTCGTTGCGGCGTTGAATCTCTCCGACCAGTCCGGCCGCGAGGTTCGGGGCGACGACGTCGCGGCCCTTCGCGCAACTCAGGACGGCGTCGACCAGCTCGGACCGGCTGGACTCCTTGGAGATGAAGCCGGCGGCACCCTCCTGCAGCGCGCTGTAGACGATCGCCGATTCGTCGTGCGCGGAGATCAGCAGGACCCGGGTCGGCAGCGCGTCACGACGGACGGCTGCGGCCACCTGGGCGCCGTCCAGGCCCGGCATCCGGTAGTCCAGCAGCGCGACCCGCGGCCCGTGCTCCCGAATCATCGCCAGCGCCTCCACGCCGTCGTCGGCCTCGCCGACCACCTCGATCGAACCGCTCGAATTCAGGGCGCGCACCACGCCGTCGCGGAACAGCGGGTGGTCGTCACCCACCACCACGCGCACCTTCTCAGCCGTCACGCCGCCAGCTTCGCACGCAAACTCATCCGCCGCTTCCGGATTCGGCCTCGGTGGCGCGCGTCCGCCCGGCCAGCCCGATGAGCTCTTCGTGTAGCTCGAACCACACCGTGTGATACGAGTCCACCATCGGACGGGTCAGCCACGACATGTCGCCGTCGCGTGCCCTCCGCAACGCGGCATCGAGGCGATCGGCGTACGTCGCGAGCCGCGCGACGAGGTCGGCGGCCGCGGTGATCACCGGCAGCACCTGGGCGTGCAGGCCGTCGAGCCGGTCTAGCACGGCGGTCACCTCGTCCGGGCCCGCCGAGTCCCTGGTCAGCTGCCACTGCGAGATCAGGGGCTTGACGCTGCCGTTGACCGCGAGGAACCGGTCGTAGACGTCCTCGGCGGCGGCTCGGTCGACGCCGGCGCGTTCGGCGACCAGCAGCTCGGCCAACCGGGCCCGGCCCGCGTCGGTGAGCCGCACCGACGGCGCGTCGACCAGCAGTCCGGCGGCGACGCAGTCCTCCACGGGACCGGTCGGCTCGGCTCGCGGCATCCGGCCCTTGAGCCGGACCGTCTGCAGCAGCGCCAGCTGGTCGGCGTCGGTCACGGGCGCCCCGAACGGGCGGCCAGATGCAGCGCAGGCAGGTCGCCGACGGCGTTCGGGGCGGCCGCGCGCACGATCTCGGCGAACCTGGCCAGTTCCGGGCTGAGCACCGGCTGCGACGACGCCGACTCGCCGATCCGGACCTCGCCCGCGTCGCCGTCGACGGTGATCACCAGTCCGGCCATCGCCGCCGTCAGCCCCACACCGCACCCGACGACCGCCGGTATCCCTAGCTCGCGGGCCACGATGGCGGCATGGCTGCTGGCGCCTCCGACCTCCGTCACGACGCCGTTGGCGGCCACGAGTCCGGCCACGTCGTCCGGGCTCGTCGTCGGCCGCACCAGGATCACGTCGCGGCCCTCGTCGGCCGCCGCGATGGCGTCGTCGCTGGTGGTGCACGCGACCCCGGAGGCGACGCCCGGGCACGCGGCCGCACCGGTGGCCAGCAGCCGTCCCGCCGGCGCCGAGCGCACCGCCAGGAGCGTCTCGAGCTGCTCGGGCGTCACCCGCTCGATCACCTCGGCGTCGTCGACGAGACCTTCGTCCCGGAACGCGAGGGCCAACCGCAACGCCGCCTGCGGCGATCGCTGCGCCACCCGAGCCTGCAGCAACCACAGCGTGCCGGCCTCGACGGTGAACTCGACGTCTTGAACGTCGCCGGCGAGACGTTCGAGCCGGGTCCCGGCGTCGACCAGCTGGTCGTGGGCCTCCGGCAACAGCTCGCGCATCGACGCGAGGGGCTCGCAGTCGGTGATGCCCGAGACGACGTCTTCGCCCTGGGCGGCGGAAAGCCACTCGCCGAACGGCGTCGACGCACCGGTCGTCGGGTTGCGCGTGAACAGCACCCCGGTGCCCGAGCGGTCGTCGAGATTGCCGAAGACCATGGCCTGCAACAAGATCGAAATCCCGCCGCGGTCGAGTCCGCGGTGCGCACGGTATGCCTCGGCTCGGCTCGACGACCACGACGACACCACCGCGTCAAGGGCGCCGCGCAGCTGGTCGAGCGGCCGGTCGGGGGCCGGCGCACCGACCGCGCGCCGGTAGCCGCGTCGGAAGCGTTCCCGGACGTCCTCGGCGAACGGCCTCGAGTGCTCCCTTCCGAGGGCGTCGACCACACCGTCGTCGACTCCGACGTTCAGCACGGTCTCGAGCATCCCTGGCATGGACGTGACACCGCTACTGCGGACCGACAGCAGCAGTGGTCGCGGGCCGGAACCGAACACGCGCCCCGTGCGCTCCTCCAGCACCTCGAGCCCGCCCAGCACGTCCTGCCACAGGCGGTCGACGAGCTTGGCGGGTTCTTCGTCACACCAGCCAGAGGTCACGCAGAAGGCGGGGGGCACCGGCAAACCCAGCGACACCATCGAGGCGACCGCCCGACCCTTGCCGCCGATCACCAGTAGCGTGGCATCGTCGAGTCCCTCGTCCAACAGGACCGCGTGCCGGCTACCTGCGCCGATCCTCATCGCGTGACCACTCATCTCGCCTAGTCATCTCGCTCGGTGCCCCCTCCACGGTTGGAGGGAACGCCCGAGTGTATGCACCCGACGGGATACCCGACGCCACCGGAAGGAACACAATGACCAGTCACGGTTCGCCCTGCACCGCCAGAGGCTTCTAGGCTCATCCTTCGAACACGTCGTACCGAATACTTGTGGGTCGCTGCACGCGCAGCGGTTCAGACAGGGGTTTCACACCGTATGGCCGATCAACTCGCCAATGCCACCGAGGCGCTCCGTCGGGCTCTCGTCCAGAACGACCGGCTGAAGACCCAGAACCGGGCCCTTCTCGAGCGCTCTGGCGAACCGATCGCCGTGGTCGGCATGTCGTGTCGATTCCCCGGCGACGTTAACTCCCCGGAGGACCTGTGGAACATGGTCGCCGAGGGTCGCGACGTGGCCACCGAGCTACCGGACGACCGCGGCTGGGACGTCGCCCGCCTCTATGACGCCGACCCCGACGCCCCTGGCAAGTCCTACGCCCGGGCGGGCAGCTTCGTCACCGACGTCGGCGACTTCGACGCCGGCTTCTTCGGCATCGCCCCCAGCGAAGCCCTCGCCATGGATCCCCAGCAGCGCATGCTCCTCGAGCTGTCGTGGGAGGCCCTCGAGCGGGCCGGCGTCGACCCGACGACTCTGCGGGGCAGCGCGACGGGTGTGTTCGCGGGCGTCATCGCGGGCGGCTACGGCATGTCCGACGACAGCATCGAGGGCTACCGGCTGACCGGCATGACCTCGAGCGTCACCTCCGGCCGGGTGGCCTACGTGTTGGGCCTCGAGGGCCCGGCGGTGTCCATCGACACCGCCTGCTCGTCGTCACTGGTCGCGCTGCACATGGCCGTCCAGGCGCTGCGACTCGGCGAATGCGACATGGCCCTGGCCGGCGGTGTCACGGTCAACGCGACGCCGACGATCTTCGTCGAATTCAGCCGCCATCGCGGTCTGGCCGCCGACGGACGGTGCAAGCCGTATGCGAATGCAGCCGACGGCGTCGGGTGGGCCGAGGGCGGCGGCGTGCTCGTCGTGGAGCGCCTCTCCGACGCCCAGCGGCTCGGACACAACGTGCTCGCCGTGGTGCGGGGCTCGGCGGTCAACCAGGACGGCGCGTCGAACGGTCTGACGGCACCCAACGGGCCGTCCCAGCAGCGCGTGGTGCGCGCCGCGCTGGCCAACTCCGGCCTGACGGCCGCCCAGGTCGACGTCGTCGAAGGGCACGGCACCGGCACCCCGCTGGGTGACCCCATCGAGGCACAGGCGCTGCTGGGTACCTACGGCCAAGACCGCACGCAGCCGCTGTGGCTGGGTTCGGTGAAGTCCAACATGGGCCACACCCAGGCCGCGGCCGGCGTCGCCGGCGTCATCAAGATGATCATGTCGATGCAGCACGAGACGCTGCCGGTCACGCTGCACGTCGACGAGCCCAGCCCGCACGTCGACTGGACGATGGGTGCGGTCTCGCTGCTGACCGACCCCCAGCCGTGGCCCGCAGGCCCCACCCCGCGCCGGGCCGGCATCTCGTCGTTCGGCATCAGCGGCACCAACGCCCACGTGATCGTCGAGTCGGCTCCGACCGTGCAGGTCGAGAAGGACGCGACGGCACCGGTTCCGCAGGCCGGCGTCCTTCCGTGGGTGCTGTCGGCCAAGACGGCGACGGCGCTGCGCAACCAGGCCGCTCGCCTGACCGACCACTTGGCCACCCACGCCGACCTCTCCGACCTCGACGTCGCCTGGACGCTGGCAGGACGCACGTCCTTCGAGCACCGCGCCGTCGTCCTGGGCACCGATCGCGCTCAGCTGGCCGCCGGCCTCTCGGAGCTGACGTCCGACGCCGACGTCACGCGGGTGATCCGCGGCACCGCCACCCCCGTGGGCAAGGTCGCCTTCGTGTTCCCCGGCCAGGGCAGTCAGTGGATTGGCATGGGCATCGAATTGATGTCCGCCTCAACGGTGTTCGCCGAGAAGTTGACCGCGTGCTCCGAAGCGCTGTCGGAGTTCGTCGACTGGTCGCTGCTCGACGTGTTACGCGGGGAGCCGGGTGCACCCACCCTCGACCGCGTCGACGTCGTCCAGCCCGCACTGTTCGCCGTGATGGTGTCCTTGGCCGAGCTGTGGCGCTCGGTCGGCGTGACGCCCGACGCCGTCATCGGGCATTCCCAGGGCGAGATCGCCGCCGCGCACGTCGCGGGGGCGCTGTCCCTGCGCGACGCCGCGAAGATCGTCGCGCTGCGCAGCAAGCTGCTGGTCGAACTGTCCGGTTCGGCGGGCATGGTGTCGCTGGCGTGTGGCGCCGACCGCGCCCGAGAACTGTTGTCGGGCTTGGACATCGAGCCTCGGCAAGCCGGCATCGCCGTCGTCAACGGCCGCAACGCCGTCGTGGTGTCCGGTGAGACGGCCGCACTCGAGGCCCTGATGGCCCAGTGCGAAGCGCTCGAGATCCGCGCGCGCCGCATCGACGTCGACTACGCGTCGCATTCGGCACAGGTGGAGGCCATCGACGGTCGCCTGCAGGAAGCCCTCGCCGGCCTGGAGCCCCACTCGACCCGCACCGCGTTCTTCTCCACCGTCACGGGCGATCTCGTCGACGCCGCGACGCTCGACGCCGACTACTGGTACCGCAACATCCGGCAGACGGTGCAGTTCGACCAGGCCGTCCGCGCCGCGGCGGCCCACGGTTACCGCGCCTTCGTCGAGACCAGCCCCCACCCGGCGCTGATCGCGGGCATCGAGGACACCGTCCGCGACTGCACCGACGCCGCAACCGAACCCGTCGTGGTGCCCACACTCGGGCGTGACGACGGCGGTTGGGACCGCTTCCTTGCCTCCGCCGCGCAGGCCTTCATTTCGGGCATCGCCGTCGACTGGCGTGCGACGTGCACCGGCGGCCGCCTCGTCGAGGTGCCCACCTATGCCTTCGACCGCCGCCGCTTCTGGCTGTCCGGCGGCGGCACCGGATCTTCGGACGCCTCTGGCTTCGGCATCGACGGCGCGGCGCACGCGCTGCTTGGTGCCGTGGTCGAGGTGCCGGAGACGGGTCAGGTCGTGCTGACCGGCCGGCTGTCCGCCGCGACGCAACCATGGCTGTCCGACCACGCCGTCGGTGGCTTAATCCTGTTCCCCGGTGCGGGATTCGTCGAGCTCGTCGTCCGCGCGGGCGACGAGGTCGGCTGCAGCATCGTCGAGGAGCTGACCCTGATGGCGCCGCTGGTGGTGGCCCCGTCGGGTGTTCCGATCCGCGTCGTCGTCGGGGCGAGCGAGGAGTCCGGTTCGCGGACGGTGTCGGTGTTCTCCCACCCCGACGATCCCGAAGCCCCGTGGGTCCAGCACGCCGAGGCCATCGTCGGGTCGGCCGAGGTCCCGTCGACGGCAGACCTGTCGGTCTGGCCGCCTGCCGGCGCCGTGGCCACCGACGTCAGCGACGCCTACGAGACGCTGGCCGCCCGCGGCTACGAGTACGGGCCTGCCTTCCGCGCCTTGACGGCGATGTGGCGCCGCGGCGACGAGGTGTTCGCCGAGGTCACCATCCCGCAAGACGTGCAGTCCGGCGAATTCGGCGTGCACCCCGTGCTGCTGGACGCCTCGATGCACGCCATCGCGCTCGCCCTCGAGGATCACGAGCTGGCCCTGCCCTTCTCCTGGCAGCAGGTTGCCCTGCATGCCGCCGGAGCCTCGTCGGTGCGCGCGAGAATCGCACCGGTGGGCCCGAATTCGGTGTCCATCGACCTGGCCGACGGACTGGGCCTGCCCGTGCTGTCGGTGGGCTCGATGACCACCCGTCCGGTCAACGCCGAGCAGCTGGCGCTCGTCGGCCAGGCCAGCGCCGACGGTGAACTGTTCGAGGTCGAGTGGTCCGCCGTGGCCATGCCCGAGCCGGCCACGCCTGCCGCGGAATTCACGGTGTACGAAGTGCCCTCGGCCGCAGCCGATTCCGCCGACGCCGTCGCGGCGACGCACACCGCGGTCAAGGCCGCGCTGACGCATCTGCAGTCCTGGCTCGCCGAACCGTCGGCGGCCACGCTGGTCGTCGTCACCCACGGAGCGGTCGCGCTGCAGGGTGAGGACGCCACCGATCTGGCCGGCGCCGCCGTCTGGGGCCTCGTCCGCGCCGCGCAGACCGAGAACCCCGGCCGGATCGTGCTGGTCGACGCCACGGGCAACCCGGACGTCTCCCTCGACCTCGCATCCGTACTCGCCGTCGGCGAACCGCAGGTCGTCGTGCGGGGCGGCGTGCCGCACGTCGCGCGAGTGGTCCGCAGCCGCAGTGCCGACGCGGTGCTGCAACCGCCGACCTCGGGCAAGCCGTGGCGGCTCGGCATCGCCACCGCGGGTACGTTCGACAACCTCGCCCTCGAAGAGGTGCCGCACTCCGAAGAACCGTTGCGCACCGGACACATTCGCGTCGAGATGAACGCCGTCGCCGCCAACTTCCGCGACGTGATGATCACCCTCGGCATGTTCACCCACGACGCGCTGCTCGGCTCCGAGGGTGCGGGCGTGGTGGTCGACGTCGGCGAGGGTGTCACCGACTTCGCCGTCGGCGATCGCGTGATGGGCCTGTTCCCCGAGGGCACCGGCACGCTCGTGCAGGCCGACGCCCGGCTGGTCGCGCCCATCCCGACCGGGTGGACCGACGCCGAGGCCGCGGCCACGCTGGTCGTCTACACCACCGCCTACTACGGCCTGCGCGAGCTGGCTGACGTGCAGCCAGGACAGTCGATCCTGATCCACGCCGCCACCGGTGGCGTCGGCCTTGCCGCCGTCCAGCTGGCCAGGCACTGGGGGCTGGAGGTGTTCACCACCGCCAGCCAGCCCAAGTGGGACGCGTTGCGGGCCTTGGGCTTCGACGACGACCACATCGGCGACTCCCGTTCACTGGGCTTCGAGCAGAAGTTCGCCGAGGTCACCGGCGGCCGCGGTTTCGACGTCGTGCTCGACTCGCTGGCCGGCGACTTCGTCGACGCGTCCCTTCGCCTGCTCCCCCGCGGCGGCTCGTTCCTCGAGATGGGCAAGACCGACATCCGCGACGCCGACACCGTCGCCGCCGCCCACCCCGGCGTCCGCTACCGGGCGTTCGACCTCTTCGAGCCGGGCCGCCCGCGGATGCACGAGTACATCGTCGAGCTGTCCCGGATGTTCGACGAGGGCATCCTGACCCCACTCCCGGTGACCACGTGGGACATTCGTCGCGCACCGGCCGCCCTGCGGTACCTCAGCCAGGCCCGCCACGTCGGCAAGATCGTGATGACGATGCCCGCGGCATGGACCCGCGGCACCGTGCTGATCACCGGCGGTACCGGCATGGCCGGCTCCGCGGTGGCCCGCCACGTGGTCGCCAACCACGGGGTGACTCAGCTGGTCCTGCTCTCCCGTCGCGGTCCGGCCGCACCCGGTGCGGCCGAGCTGGTGGCCGAACTGAGCGCCGCGGGTGCCGACGTCCGGGTGCTCGCCGCCGACGCCGCGGACCGGGCCGAGCTGCAATCCGTCCTGGGCGGGCTCGACCGACCGCTCTCGGCGGTGATCCACGCCGCAGGCGTGCTGGACGACGCGGTGGTCGGGTCACTGACCCCCGAGCGCGTCGACCCCGTACTGCGGGCCAAGGTCGACGCGGCGTGGAACCTGCACGAGCTCAGCCGCGACGCCAATGTCGCCGCGTTCGTGATGTTCTCGTCGATGGCCGGTGTGGTCGGTTCAGCCGGCCAGGCCAACTACTGCGCCGCCAACACGTTCCTCGACGCCTTGGCGGCACACCGCCGCGTCCACGGGCTGCCCGCCACCTCCCTGGCGTGGGGTCTGTGGGACCAGGCCAGCGACATGACCGGGCACCTCGCCGACGCCGACCTGAGCCGACTGGGTCGCGACGGCATCCTGGCGATGTCGACCGCCGACGCGATGGCGCTGTTCGACTCGGCCCTGGTGGTGGGTGAGCCCCTGCTGGCCCCCGTCCGCATCGACCGCGCGGCCTTGCGGGCCAGGTCGGCCGAGGGTCTGCTGCCGCCGATGTTCGCCCAGCTGGCCAGCACCTCGGCTCGGCGCCGGGTCGACGACTCCCTGGTGGCGGCGAAGTCGAAGTCCGCTCTGGCGCAACGCCTGCACGGGCTGACCGAACAGGCTCAGCAGGCCGTGATCCTCGACCTGCTGCGGTCGCACATGTCCGCGGTGCTCGGAAACACCGAGCCCGAGGCCATCACCGCCGAGCTGGCCTTCTCCGACCACGGCTTCGACTCGCTGACCGCCGTCGAGCTGCGCAACCGGCTGAAGACGGCGACCGGTCTGGCCCTGTCTCCGACGTTGATCTTCGACTACCCGACTCCGCTGGCGCTGGCGGGCTACATCCGCCAGGAGCTCGCGGGCGCGCCGCAGGAGATCACCGCGACCTCGTCGGCGGCGCAGCGCGTCGACGACGAGCCGATCGCCATCGTCGCGATGTCGTGCCGCTACCCCGGCGGTGTCGACTCCCCAGAGGCGTTGTGGGAGATGGTCGCCGAGGGCCGCGACGTCCTCACCGACTTCCCGACCGACCGCGGTTGGGACCTCGCCGGGCTGTTCAGCCCCGATCCGGACGCTCCTGGCAAGTCCTACGCCCGCACGGGTGGCTTCATCGACAACGCCGCCGACTTCGATCCCGGTTTCTTCGGCGTCTCCCCGACCGAGGCGCTGGCGATGGACCCGCAGCAGCGGTTGTTCCTCGAGCTGGCGTGGGAGGGCCTCGAGCGTGGCGGCATCGATCCGCTGTCGTTGCGCGGCAGCGCCACCGGCGTCTTCGCCGGCGTGTACGCCCAGGGTTACGGCGTCGGCGCCGAGGGCGCGGAGGGTTTCCGGTTGACCGGCCAGGCCTCCAGCGTCGCCTCGGGCCGGGTGTCCTACGTGCTGGGCCTCGAGGGTCCGGCCGTGTCGATCGACACGGCGTGCTCGTCGTCTCTGGTCGCCCTGCACATGGCCGTTCAGGCGCTGCGCACCGGTGAGTGCGATCTCGCACTCGCCGGCGGTGTCACCGTCAACGCCGCACCCGACATCTTCGTCGAGTTCAGCAGGCAGCGTGGGTTGTCCTCCGACGGACGGTGCAAGTCGTTCGCCGGCGCGGCCGACGGCACCGGATTCGCCGACGGCGGCGGCATCCTCGTCGTCGAGCGCCTCTCCGACGCCCAGCGCAACGGTCACGAGGTGCTGGCACTGGTCGCCGGGTCGGCGATCAACCAGGACGGTGCGTCCAACGGGCTCACCGCGCCGAATGGTCCGTCGCAGCAACGCGTTCTGCGCGCGGCCCTGGCCAACGCCGGCCTCAGCGCCGCCGACGTCGACGTCGTCGAGGCCCACGGCACCGGCACCACCCTCGGTGATCCCATCGAGGCGCAGGCGCTGCTGGCCACCTACGGCCAGGACCGTCAGCAGCCGCTGTGGATCGGCTCGGTGAAGTCGAACATGGGTCACTCCCAGGCCGCCGCGGGTGTCGCCGGAATCATCAAGATGGTGCAGTCGATGCGCCACGAGCAGTTGCCCGCGACGCTGCACGTCGACGAACCCACCCCGCACGTCGACTGGACCATGGGCTCGGTCGCGCTGCTGACCGAGGCTCAGCCGTGGCCCCAGAACGGCACGCCGCGGCGTGCCGGTGTCTCGTCGTTCGGCATCAGCGGCACCAACGCGCACGTCATCATCGAGCAGGCGCCCCCGTCGGAGGCACCCGTCGGCGAGGTGCACCGGCCGGCCGTCGTGCCGTGGGCGCTGTCGGCCAAGACGCCCGAAGCGCTTGCCGCACAGGCCCGCCGCCTGTCCGACCACCTGGACGCCCACCCCGACCTCGACGCCGTCGACGTCGGCTGGACGTTGGGCGGCCGGTCGTCGTTCGCCCACCGGGCGGTGCTGCTCGGCGCGGGTCGTGACGACCTGCTGGCCGAGTTGAAGGGGCTCGCCGAGGACGCACCCGGCGGACAGACCGTCGTCGGTCGCGCCACCGGTTCGGGCAAGACCGCGTTCGTCTTCCCCGGCCAGGGCGCGCAGGCGCTGGGCATGGGTCGCGAGCTGCACGCCGAGTTCCCGGTCTTCGCAGCCGCCTTCGACGCGGTGACCACCGAACTGGACCGTCACCTGTTGCGGCCAATCCGCGACGTGATGTGGGGAAGCAACGCCGCCGTGCTGGATTCGACGGAGTACGCGCAGCCCGCGCTGTTCACCGTCGAGGTGGCGATGTTCCGCCTGCTCGAGTCGTGGGGCATCGAACCCGACTTCGTGCTCGGGCACTCCATCGGTGAACTGACCGCTGCGCACGTCGCCGGCGTGCTGTCGCTGGAGAATGCGGCCGCCCTGGTGGCCGCCCGCGGCCGGCTCATGCAGCGCCTGCCCGACGGCGGCGCGATGGTGGCGGTCGGCACCAGCGAGGCCCGGATGCGGCCGCTGCTGCGCGACGGCGTCGGCATCGCTGCGGTCAACGGGCCGGAGTCCGTCGTCATCTCGGGTCCCGAGGACGCCGTCCTGGCCATCGCCGAGGAGGCCAAGGCCACCGGGTGCCGCGTGCACCAGCTGGCGGTCTCGCACGCGTTCCACTCGTCGTTGATGGAGCCGATGCTGCTGGAGTTCAACACCGTCGCCGGTGGCATGACGCTGGCGGAGCAAGGGATTCCGGTCGTCTCCAACGTGACCGGCGAGCTGGCGGGTGCCGACTTCGCGACCGCGCCGTACTGGGCCAACCACATCCTCGAGGCGGTCCGATTCGACGACAGCGCGCGCTTCCTCGCCTCCGCGGGGGTCACGCGCTTCGTCGAGGTCGGCCCGGCCAGCGGGCTGACGGCCACGATCGCGATGTCGTTGGCCGAGTCCGAGCCGGTGACGGTGTCGACGCTGAAGAAGGACGCCGCCGAGCCGAAGACGCTGCTCACCGGGCTCGCCGAGCTGTCGGTGTCCGGGGTCGAGGTGGACTGGCAGGCGGCATGCACCGGCGGTCGCCTGCTCGACCTGCCGACCTACGCCTTCCAACGGCGACGCTTCTGGTTGACCAGCGGTGGATCCGGTTCCACCGACGCCACGGGTCTGGGTCTTGGCCGCACCGACCACGCGCTGCTTGGCGCGGTCGTCGAGTCGCCCGAGACCGGTGGCGTCGTGCTGACCGGCCGCCTGTCCACGTCGACCATGCCCTGGCTGGCCGACCACGCGGTCGCCGGCGTCGTGCTGTTCCCCGGTGCCGGGTTCGTCGAGCTCGCCATCAGGGCGGGTGACGAAGTCGGGTGCTCGAGCGTCGACGAGCTGATGCTGCACGCACCGCTGGTGTTGCCCGCCGAGGGCGTCGCCGTGCAGGTCGTGGTCAGTCAGGCCGACGAGGCCGGTGGCCGCGTCGTGTCGATCTTCTCGCGCGCACAGCAGGATTCGTCGGCGTGGATCCTCCACGCCGAGGGCGAGTTGAGCGTCGCGGCGTCGGCTCCCGGTTCGGATCTGTCGATCTGGCCTCCGGTCGGTGCCCGCGAGGTCGACGTGACCGACGCCTACGCCACCATGTCGGCCAGGGGTTACGAGTACGGTCCGGCGTTCCGCGGGCTGAAGGGCATGTGGCAGCGGGGCGACGAGGTGTTCGCCGAGGTGTCCATGCCGCAGGAGTTGCAGGCCAACGGCTTTGGCGTGCACCCGGCGCTGCTCGACGGCGCGCTGCACGCCGTGGTGATGAGCCGCGACGACGCCGAGGGCGAAATGGCGCTGCCGTTCTCCTGGCAGAAGGTGTCCCTGCACGCATCCGGGGCCTCCGCGGTGCGGGCACGGCTGGCACCCAACGGAACCAGCTCGATGTCGATCGACCTCGCCGACGGGCTCGGCCTTCCCGTGCTGTCGGTCGAGGCAATGGTGGCCCGGCCGGTGACGGCCCAGCAGTTGGCGGCCGCGGTCGGCGGCACCGGCGGCGGTGAACTGTTCGAGGTGGTGTGGTCGGCGGCCACGCCGGCCACCGAGATCCCCGACGGCGAGTTCGCGATCTTCGAATCTCAGCCCGTCTCAGATGAATCCGACGAGCTGGCCGGCGTCTACGGCGCCACTCACGTCGCGCTGGAACGGCTGCAGTCCTGGCTCGCCGAGACCGCCGAGGCGACCACGCCCAAGACCCTGGTGGTGACGACCCGCGGGGCCGTCGCCCTGCCCGGTGAGGACGTCACCGACTTGGCGGGTGCCGCGGTGTGGGGGCTGGTGCGCGCCGCGCAGACCGAGCATCCGGGCCGCGTCGTCCTCGTCGATGCACAGTCAGATCAGGTAGATCCGGCGCCGATCGTGGCGCTCGGCGAACCGCAGGTGGTCATCCGCGACGGTGTGCTGCACACCGCGAGGGTGTTGCCGAGCCGGGCCGCGGAGTCGCTGCTGACCCCGCCTGCCGATGATGCGCCGTGGCGGCTCACCGTCGCCGAGTCGGGCACGTTCGACGACCTGACGCTGCAGGCGATCCCCGACGCCGACGAACCGCTGGAGGCCGGTCGCATTCGGGTCGCCGTGCGTGCCATCGGCGCCAACTTCCGCGACGTCATGATCGCCCTTGGGCTCTACCCGGGTGGCGGTTCCATGGGCATCGAGGCGGCGGGCATCGTCGTGGAGGTCGCGCCGGGCGTGACCGAGGTGTCCGTCGGTGACCGGGTGATGGGTCTGTTCCCCGAGGGCACCGGCACCATGGCCACCACCGACGCTCGCGTCGTGCTGCCCATCCCGTCGGATTGGGGATATGCCCAGGGCGCCGGTTTCACGGTCGGCTTCGCCACCGCGTACTTCGCGCTGCGTGGGCTGGCCGACGTGCAGCCGGGCCAGTCGGTGCTGATCCACGCGGGCACCGGCGGCGTCGGCATGGCCGCCGTCCAGCTGGCCCGCCACTGGGGTCTGGAGGTGTTCGCCACCGCGAGCCAGCCGAAGTGGGACACGTTGCGAGCCATGGGCTTCGACGACGACCACATCGGCGACTCCAGGACGCTGGACTTCGAGCAGAAGTTCCTGGCCGTCACCGGCGGGCGCGGGGTCGACGTCGTACTCGACTCGCTGTCGGGTGACTTCGTGGACGCGTCGCTGCGCCTGTTGCCGCGCGGCGGAGCGTTCCTCGAGATGGGCAAGACCGACATGCGCGACGCCGACGAGGTCGCCGCCGCCCACCCGGGAGTGCGCTACCGCGCCTTCGACCTCTTCGAGGCGGGTGCCGACGGGGTCGGCAAGATCCTGACCGGCGTCGCGGAGCTCGCCGACGCGGGAGTGCTTCGGCCACTTCCCATCTCGACGTGGGACGTGCGTCGGGCACCGGCGGCACTGCGACACCTCAGCCAGGCTCGCCACATCGGCAAGGTCGTGTTGACGATGCCGGACGCCTGGGCCACCGGGACCGTGCTGATCACCGGCGGCACCGGCATGGCAGGCGCCTCGGTGGCCCGCCACGTCGTCGCCAATCACGGTGTGCGGCACCTGGTGCTGCTGTCGCGGCGCGGCCAGGACGCACCGGGTGCGGCCGAGCTGGTGACCGAACTGACCGACGCAGGCGCCAACGTTCAGGTGGTCGCCGCCGACGCCGCCGACCGCGACGCGCTCGCCAAGGCCCTTGCCGGCATCGACCACCAGCACGCGCTGTCGGCCGTGATCCACACCGCGGGCGTCATCGACGACGCAGTGGTGACGTCGCTGACCCCGGATCGGGTCGACTCGGTGCTGCGCTCCAAGGTGGACGCGGCGTGGAACCTGCACGAGCTCACCCGTGACCACGACCTGTCGGCATTCGTGATGTTCTCGTCGATGGCGGGTCTGGTCGGTGCATCCGGACAGGCCAACTACTCCGCGGCGAACGCCTACCTCGACGCGCTGGCGGCACATCGACGGGCCCAGGGCCTGCCGGCGATGTCGCTGGGCTGGGGTCTGTGGGAGCAGGCCAGCGGCATGACGGGCCACCTCCAGGACGTCGACCTCGCGCGCCTCAACCGCGACGGCATCCTCGCCCTGGCACTCGACGACGCGCTGGCCTTGTTCGACGAGGCCCTGACCGTCGACGAGCCGTTCCTGGTGCCCGCACGCATCGACCGGGCGGCCTTGCGCACCAAGTCCTCGGCGGGCACGTTGCCGCCGATGTTCGTCGACCTGATCTCGGGTCCGGCGCGCCGTCAGGTCGGCGACTCGCTGGCCGCGGCGCAGTCGAGGTCGGCACTGGCGCAACGGTTGTCGGGACTGCCGACCGACGAGCAGTACGACCTGCTGCTCGACCTGGTGCGGTCGCACATGGCCACGGTGCTCGGCGTGCCCAACCCGCAGTCGATCGCGCCGGACCTGGCATTCCAGGACCACGGCTTCGATTCGCTCACCGCGGTCGAGCTGCGCAACCGGTTGAAGGCAGCGACGGGTCTGACCCTCTCGCCGACGCTGATCTTCGACTATCCGAACCCGGCGGCGATCGCGGAGTACTTCCGCACCCAGCTGGTCGGCGAGGACGAGCAGGGCGCGGCGACCAACGACGTCGACGCGGAACTGCAGCGGGTCGTGGCGACCATTCCGATCAAGCGGCTGCGGCAGGCGGGCGTGCTGGACATGCTGCTCAACCTCGCCGCGGGCGGCGGTGCCGACACCGAGGCCGCGGGGTCGACCGAACCGGATCGCACGCAGGACATCGCCGACATGGACCTGCAGGATCTGCTGGCCGCGTTCAGCGACGACGATGCGGGCTAGGACTCGATGAGGATCGTCGTCGGGGGCGCCGACGGCGCGATCGGCCGCGGGGTGTCCGCGCGCCTGGTGACCCTCGGCCACGACGTGGTGGGCTTCGGTGCTCGTCGTCCCGAGAGTTGGCCGGGGACGGTCGAGTTCGTGACCTCCGAGGTGTACTTGGCGGACACCACCAAGGGCGCCGACGCGGTGCTGCACTGCGGCGGCACCCATGGCCTCGACGGGGTGGCCGCCGACGTGGGACGCGTCGTCGTGATGTCTGCGACCTGGCCGGTCGACGACACCACCGCGGCAGTGGACGGCGCGATCGTGGTGCGCACCGCGCTGGTGCTGGGCCGCCACGTCGACGACGCGGTGCTGACGAGGTTCACCGCGCCGGTCTTCGTCGACGACGGTTCCGCGGACCGACCCCTGCAGGTGGTGCACGCCCATGACGTCGAACGGGTGTTGGTGCGGGCGGCACTCGACGAGGATCTGCCCACCGGTCGGGTCGACGTCACCGCCTCCGAACCCACCACGTTGCGCGCGATCGCGACCGCCGTCGGTCGGCCCGTCGTCACGGTGCCCGGCCCGTTGGCCCGCGTCCTCGCCCGCCGGCCCGTCACGGTGCCGACCCTCGACCCCACCGCGTTGCGCGAGGATTGGGGCGTCACCCCGACCTACGACGCGGCGCAGGCCATCGAGGACTTCACCCTGGCGTGCCGCGGCCGCATCGCCGTCGGCAGCGCCGTGCACGACATTCCCTGGCGGCTGCCGCGCGTGCTGTCCATCCCGGCGGTGGACGCCCCGGCCGCCGACGGAGTCGAGCCGGTGCCCGCCGGCCCCGGCGAGGTGACCGGCGAATTCGACACCCCGATCGACCCGCGCTTCCCCGCCTTCATCGCCACCAACCTGTCGGAGGCACTCGCCGGGCCGTTCTCGCCGTCGTCGGCATCGGTGACGGTGCTTGGCACCCGCGCGGCCGGTCTGGTGATCTCCGAGCGGCTGCGCCCCGGCGGGGCCGTGCAGCGCGAGATGTCGGTGCGGACCACCGGCGTCTTCGGGCACCGTCTGTACGCCGGCATCACCACCGGGCACTTCATGGCCCACACCGTGCCCTTCATCGACCCGAACCTGGTGCTGTCGGGGTTCTTCGGCCACACCGAGGACGGCCTCGAGCTGTTCGGCGAGCACCTACCCCCCGTGGAGCCCCGCGGCCTGGTCCGCCAACTGCGTGGCGGCCTGACGTTCGCCAACTGCCTCGTCGGCCTGTCCGCCGGCTCGCGCGGTGACACCCAGGCCTTCGTCGCCGACGTCGAGCGTCTGGAGACGGCCGCCACGGACCCGACCGCCCTCGACGACCAGCGGTTGCGGGAGCTCATCCTGCTGGGCCGCGACCACGTCGTTCACGGGTGGGTGCTGTCGTCGGCGTCGATCCTGCTGTGCGCCGGGTACGGCGTGGTGATGCGCCTGCTGTGCGGGCGCGACGTGATGCCCGCCGCCGGGGACGAACTGGTCAGCGCGCAGGCGCTCGGTGCGGTCCACCGGCTGGCCGCCGCGGCGCGCCGCGATCCCGTCGCCGCCAAGCTGCTGTCCGAACCGGACGTCGACGCCGCGACGCTCGCCGCGCGGGCGCCCGCGTTCTCGGCCGCGCTCAGCGATGAGCTGGCCCTCATCGGGCACCGCGGACCCGGTGAGGTCGAGATGCGCTCGGCGACCTACGCCGACGATCCCGACCTGCTGGTCCGCATGGTGAGCAAGGCGTTGACGGCTCTGCCAAGGGACCTGCCCCGGCTGCCGCAGGTGCCGCTGCGCGCGCGGGCGGTGGGCGTCGCCGCGGCCACCCAGCTCCGCGAGCGGGAAGTACGCCGCGACCGCATGGTGCGCGCCATCTGGGTTCTGCGACGGCTGCTGCGGGAGCAGGGACGGCGCATGGTCGACGCGGGTCAACTCCGCGACATCGACGACGTGTTCTACCTACTGGTCGACGAGGTGAACGCCCCGCCGCCCGACCTGGCGGGCATCGTCACCCGGCGGCGCGCCGAACAGGCGACGTTGCAGGGCCTGGTCCCACCCGAGGCGTTCAGCGGCCACTGGACCCCGACCGAGGGCCCCACCACCGCCTTCGGGGGCGGGGAGGTGCTGCACGGCATCGGCGTCTCAGGGGGGAGCGCCCGGGGGCGCGTCCGCATCGTGCAGGCCGAGACGATCGACGACCTGCAGCCCGGCGAGGTCCTCGTCGCCAAGGTCACCGACGTCGGCTACACCCCGGCCTTCGCCTACGCCGCGGCCGTCGTCACCGAACTGGGCGGGCCCACGTCCCACGCGGCGATCGTGGCCCGCGAGTTCGGGGTGCCGTGCGTGGTCAACGCGCGTGGCGCGACCGCGCGACTGGTCACCGGAACCGTCGTGGAAGTGGACGGGGCGACCGGCGAGGTCCACGTGCTCTGACAGGTGTCATATCGTGGCGGTCATGGACTTCGCGATGTCGGCAAAAGGGCAGGATTACCACCAGCGGCTCACCGACTTCATGGTCGAGCACGTGTTCCCCGCCGAGCACGTCTACGACCAGTACCGCCTGGAAGCGGGTCCCGACGACCACACCGTCCCGCCGGTGGTCGAGGAGCTCAAGAAATTGGCCCGCGACCGCGGACTGTGGAACCTCTTCCTGCCGTCTGAGTCCGGGCTGACAAATCTCGAGTACGCGCCGCTTGCCGAGCTCACCGGCTGGAGCATGGAACTGGCTCCCGAGGCCACCAACTGTGCGGCGCCCGACACCGGCAACATGGAGACACTGCACCTGTTTGCCACCGAGGAGCAGCGCACGCAGTGGCTCGAGCCGCTGCTCAACGGTGAGATCCGCAGCGCGTTCGCGATGACCGAGCCCGCGGTGGCCTCCAGCGACGCTCGCAACATCGAGACCACGATGCTGCGCGACGGTGGGGACTACGTCATCAACGGCCGCAAGTGGTGGACCTCCGGCGCCAACGATCCGCGGTGCAAGATCCTGATCGTCATGGGCCGTACCAACCCCGACGCCGCAAGCCATCAGCAGCAGTCGATGATCTTGGTGCCGTTGGACACTCCCGGCGTGACCATCCTCCGTTCGTTGCCGGTGTTCGGTTGGCAGGATCAGCACGGCCACGCCGAGATCGTCTTCGACAACGTCCGGGTGCCCGCCTCCAACCTGCTCGGGGAGGAGGGCGGCGGGTTCGCGATCGCCCAGGCCCGCCTCGGCCCCGGCCGCATCCACCACTGCATGCGTGCGATCGGGGTGGCCGAGCGCGCGCTGGCGCTGATGGTCGACCGGGTCAACAAGCGCATCGCGTTCGGCAAGCCGCTGGCCGAGCAGGGCGTGGTGCAGCAGCAGGTGGCGTTGTCCCGCAACGAGATCGACCAGGCCAGGCTGTTGTGCCACAAGGCCGCCTGGGTGATCGACCAGCACGGCAACAAGGCCGCGCGCAACGAGGTCGCGATGATCAAGGCCGTCGCACCGCAGATGGCGTGCAACGTGATCGACCGCGCCATTCAGGTGCACGGGGGCGCCGGTGTCACCGACGACACGCCGCTGGCCCGGCTGTACGGCTGGCACCGCGCCATGCGCTTGTTCGACGGCCCCGACGAGGTGCACATGCGGGCCATCGCACGGGCGGAACTGGGCCGGGAGAAGGACGCGCTGGCGACGGCGGCGTGCCGCCAATCTGGCACGGCGGTGACGTCGTAGTGGTCGTTGGCGGCCAGGGGATCTCCACGGGAGACGAGCTCTCCGGAGCCTGGAACTTCCGCGACGTCGCGGAGGAGACGGGCATCCAACCCGGCAGACTGTTCCGGTCCAGCGAGCTGAGTCGTCTCGACGACGCGGGCCGTGAAGCGTTGGCGCGGTACGGCATTGGTGACGTCGCCGATCTGCGCTCGGCCCGCGAGGTCGAGCGGCGCGGCCCGGGCCTGGTGCCCGACGGGGTGGCGGTGCACTCGTTGCCGTTCCACGAGCTGACCGCCGAGCAGGCCGCTGCCCCGCACGAGAGCGCGTTCGACAAGATGCTGACCGCCAAGCCCGACGACGAGGACGTGTCGGTGGCCGCGGCGCGTTTCATGACCGAGGAGTACGAGCGCTTTCCCTCGCTACCAGGTGCCAGGACCGCCGTGCGTGAGGTGGTCTCGTTGCTCGCCGAGCAGCGGCCCGTCATCGCGCACTGCTTCGCCGGCAAGGACCGCACCGGCTTCACCGTCGCCCTGGTGCTGGAAACCGTTGGCGTGCCACGGGATGCGATCGTCGCGGACTTCCTGCGGAGCAACGCCGCGGTACCACGGTTGCGCGACCGCATCCTCGAGTCCATTCGCGCGCGCGCCGAGGAGACGACGACGCCGGAGATCGTGACGTTCGCCGAGGCACGACTCAACGACGAGGTGCTCGGCGTTCGCGAGGACTACCTGGTGGCGGCGAAGCGCTCCATCGACGGCGAATACGGTTCCACGGCCGGGTATCTCGAGTCCCTTGGCGTCACCGACGACCAGGTGTTGCGTTTGCGTACGTTCCTGGTGGGCTGACCTCAGAGTTTGGGTTGCCAGGTCTGAGGCGTGATCCGGCCCCCGTAGACGGGCAGCTCGATGGGCTGGTCGGTGTCGGCGAAGTGCGACCACGGCCTGGTGACGCCGGCAGTGCCGTACTCGCGCGTGCGCCGGACCTCGTCGAGGTCGACGGTGGCGGCGAGCACCGTCGACTCCGCCCCGACGGCCTCGGCGAGGATGCGCCCCTGGGGGTCGACGAGGAGGCTGCGCCCCTGGCCGCGGGGTGCGGCGGCGTTGACGCTGGCCACGAAGACCTGGTTGGCGATCGCGTTGGCCTGGACCAGGATCACCTCCTGGGCCCGGTCGCCGGTGGGCGTCAGCACGACGTTGACCAACAGCTCGGCCCCCATCCAGGCCAGCTGGCGGGAGTGCTCGGGGAACCACGCGTCGTAGCAGACGGTCAGACCGATGGTTCCGGCGTCGTCGATGCGCAGCGTCGTGAAGTCGGCGCCGGGCTCGACGGTCTCCGAGGGCCGCCACGGGAAGATCTTGCGGTAGCTCGCCGCCAGCTCGCCGGACGGTGAGTACACCACCAGGGTGTTGTACACCAGGTCGGAATCCGTCGACTCCAACACGCTGCCGGGGATCAGCCACACGCCGAGTTCGGCTGTCAGCCTTGCCAGTTCGCGACCCGTCGGGCCGTCCAGGGGTTCGGCATGGCGGGCCAGGTCGGCTTGGTCCGACGGGTCGAACGCGCCGAGCAGGTGCTGTTCGGGGAAGACGAAGAGCTGCGTTCTCGGGTACTGCCGCACCAGTTCACGCAGGCGGTGCTCGAACTCCTCGAACGACGCTGCGGCCGGATCCTGGACGAGGGCGAGGGACAATTCCTTCAACACGGTCGACCTCTCTACTGCTGGGGCACCTCGACGTCGGAGAACAGCACCCGAACCCCGCCGGTGGACAGGGCGCCCATCGCTTGGAAGAAGGCCCCGAACTCGGGGGTGGTGACGGCGGCGCTGGCGGCGTCGTAGTCGGCGAAGTACCAGTCGACCATCCGGTAGGCCGGGGTGGGTGAGCCGTCCTCCTTGGGCCACACCTTCGACGCTTCGAAGCGGACGTATCCGGGGACCTTCCGGGCGGCCTCCAATTGGTCTGCTGGATAGGCGGATTCGAACGCCTCCGGATCGGTCGGGTTGTCGTAGATGACCGTGATCTTCGTTTCGGACATGGCGATCCTCCGTTGTCAGCCGCGGACGGCGGTGTTGTCGATCCCGTCCTGAACGATCTTAGGACTCCCGGAGTGAAAGGTGACGTGGTTGTCGATGCCGTTCAGGGTGATGACGTCGGCCGAGTCGACCGTGACGTCGGCGTCGATCCCTGCGACTTCGAGGCTGGCGCAGTGGCCGTTGACGGTGACCGGGGTGGCTCCACCACTGATGACGAGGTGCCCGTCGTTGCAGTACACGGTGTGCGGTCCGCTGTCGCTGAGCCTGGTGGTGGCGCCGGGGGTGAGCCGAATGGCGTTGTCCTCGGCGAGCATCCGTGCCGCCAGCCCCGTGCTGATCCACAGCGCGCCGCCCAACCAGGCGGCGGCGATCAGCACCCACACCATCATCCCGATCACCAGCCGGGGTCGCAGTCGGCCGGTCCAGTTGCCGGAGTCGTCACGGTCGAGGTCGTAGGGAAACGAGCTGACGCACAGCGCGCGACCCGGGTGGCGGGCGTCGGCCAGGATGACGCCGTCGTCGTACTCGCGCCCCTTCACCTTGAGCTCGCCCCGGTAGCCGTCGAGGGTGTAGCGCACCACGGTGGTGGTGCTGGGCCCGCTCCACAGTTGGCGGGTGACCGTCCACCCGTGCGCCTGCGGTAGCCATACGTTGGAGTACGTCGTACCGCCGTAATAGGTGGCGCGGGACCTGACGTCGGAGTCCACGACCTGCGCGACCCGGCCCCACTTCAGGAGCGCCAGTCGCGTGCGCGCCGCCCGGAACTGCAGGCCGTAGACGAGCACCAGCGCCAACACGGCGGCCGGTGCCAACCACTGCGGATGGATGATCCACACGATGATCGGCGGGATGGCGACCATGAACATGGCGAAGAGGTACCACCAGCGAAACGGCAGCAGTTCGGCGAGTACGAAGCCGAGCGGGATGCGCCGGGGTGCGTCGGCCAGGGAGCCGCCCGGCGCAGGCCCAGAGGCGCGGTACGTTCCGGCGAACTGTTGCGCACGCGCCTCGGCGAGCTGCGCCTCGAGGTCGGCGATGCGCTGCTCGGGGTCCTCCGGCGACGTCATGGGCGCATGGTCCCACGATGCACGCACTTGCAATGTCGAAAACCGTCCCGAGATTGACCTCACGCAGGTGAAGGTCGAGTAGCGACCTGCGCCACGTCAATCTCGAGGTCACACCAGCAGCACCCCGGCCACCCACACCATCGTCGCGAGCAGCGCGCCCGCCAGCTCGACGCCCACCGACAGCGCGACGCCCTTGATCGCGTGCACCGTCGACGCCCACGCCAACCGCGAGTTGCCCCGCAGCGTCAGCTCGGCGAGGAACACCCCCACCACGAACCCGACCACCAGCCCGACGGCGGGGATCACGAAGAACCCGACGATGCCCAGCAGGCCCCCGGCGAACAGACTCCACCCGCCGACGTCGGCCCTGCGCATCCGCTTCATCGGCCACAGGTACTTGACCAGCAAGGCCGCACCCAGGATCGCCGTGGCGAGCCCGAACGTCACCCACGCGACGGCCGTCCCCACGAGGTAGGCCCACACCCCGATGGCCGCGAAGATCAAGACGCTGCCCGGCAGCAGGGGCACCAGGATGCCCACCAGTCCAACGGCGATCACCACCGCGACGAGCAGGGTCTCGACGCCGGTCACCCTACGAGTTTGGCATTGAGCTCCAGGAAGTCGTCGGCCACCACGTCGAACTCGCCGTCCTCGACCGTCGGCGGGCGCCGATCCGGGCCCCGCTCCAACGGTCGCGCGACGTACCCGGTCATCAGGCCGGCGTCGCGGGCCGCTCGCAGATCGCTCGGGTGCGCGGCCACCAGCATCAGCTCACCCGGTGCCACGTCGAGCAGTTCCGCACAGCCCAGGTAGGCCTCGCGGTCGGGCTTGTAGTGCCGGAACAGTTCCGCGGAGATCACGCAGTCCCACGGCAATCCGGCCCGCTTGGCCATGTTCGTCAGCAGCGACAGGTTGCCGTTCGACAGCGTGGTGATGACGAAGTCCTGCTTGAGCCGCGTCAGCCCCGCCACCGAGTCCGGCCAGGGGTCCAGGCGGTGCCACGCGAGGTTGAGCTCCGCGACGTCGGCGTCGGGGATCTCGCCGAGGCCGGCTCCGTCGAGCAGATCGTCGAGGATCAGCCGATGCAGCGCGTCGATCTTCAGCCACGGCAGGTCCCCGCTGCGCACGCGGTCCATCGCCGCGGGGTATCCCGCCCGCCACGCATCGGCGAACGCCGCCCAGTCCTGGGCAACCCCGTGGCGCTCACCGAACATCTCGAGTTCGCCGATGACGCTGCTGCGCCAGTCGACGACCGTCCCGAAGACGTCGAAGGCCAGTGCCCGGGGCTTCGCGCTCGTCACGCTCACGGCTCCAACACGACCTTGCCCCTGACCCCACCGGACGCCAGGCTCTCCAGCGCCGCCCGGCCGTCGGACAGCGGGTACCGCACCGGCGGTGGCGGCCGCAGCCCTGCCGCCACCAGCGTGCCCAGCCCGGCGCCGATCTCTGCTTGCGCACCAGGTGTGCGATTGATGAACTCGCCCAAGCCAACTCCCACGACACTGACGTTGCGCAACAGCAACCGGTTGACCTTCACCGTGGGGATGCCGCCGCCGGACGCGAAACCGATCACCAACAGCCGGCCCTCGGTGGCCAGCACCCGGATGGCGTCGTCGAACGCCTCCCCGCCCACCGGATCTACCACCAGGTCGACCCCGCGGCCGTCGGTGTGCTCGCGCACCGCCTGCGCCCAGCCCTCGGTCAGCGGCAACACCACGTCGGCGCCAAGGGACTGTACGAACTCCGTCGCACCCGGTCGATGCACCATCGCAATCACCCTGGCGCCCAACGCCTTCGCGATCTGAATGGCCGCCGTGCCGACCCCGCCCGCGGAGCCGAGCACCAACACGGTCTCCCCCGCCAACAGGCCGCCGCGGCGCACCAGCGCGAAGTACATCGTGTAGTAGTTGCCCAGCAGGCACACCGCCGCGCCGTCGTCGAGGTCGTCGGGGGTGGGCAACACGCTCGTCAGCGGCAGCACCACCCGCTGCGCCCAGGCGCCGAGCATGCTCAGCCCCGTAACCCGCTGTCCCACCGCGAATCCCGAGTCGGCCGGCGCCGACCGTACGACGCCCGCCACCTCCGTACCCGGCACGAACGGCGGGTCCAACTTCAATTGGTACTCGCCCTTGAGCAGCAGCAGATCGGGGAAGCTGACCCCGGCCGCACCGACGTCGACGACGACGGCTCCGTCGGCGGGCTCGACCGGATCTGGCACGTCGGTGTAGACCAGCCCGGCGGGACCGGAGAGTTCCTGCGCGACGAGCGCCTTCACCGAATCAGCCCAGTTTGAAGCTGGCCGACTGTGCCGCCGAGAGGTCGGTGATCTCGCCCCACTTGGCCGCCACGTCGTCGACCGACGGCACGCTGCCAAAGGTGACGCCCTCGTTCTGGAACAGCGCGGTGCGCTGCACCTTGCCTCCGCCCACGATGAAGATCGAGTCGGTGTCGGGCACTTCCTCCGAGCACAGGTAGGCCACCACGGGGGCGACGTACTCCGGCGTCAGCTTCTCGAAGACCTCGGGCGGCAGGATGTCCTGCGTCATCCGGGTGGCCGCGATCGGCGCGACGGCGTTGGCCTTGATGTCGTACTTCGCGCCCTCCTGAGCCAGCGTGTTGATCAAGCCGACCAGCCCCAGCTTCGCGGCGCCGTAGTTGGCCTGGCCGAAGTTGCCGAACAACCCGCTGGTGGACGTCGCGACCACGACGCGCCCGAAGCTCTGCTCGCGGAAGTGCGGCCACGCGGCGCGCAGCACGTTGTATCCGCCGTAGAGATGGACCTTGAGTACCGCGTCCCAGTTCCCGAAGGTCATCTTGTGGAATGTGCCGTCGCGCAGAATGCCCGCGTTGCTGACCACGCCATGCACCGCGCCGAATTCGTCGATCGCGGTCTTGATGATGTTCTCGGCACCCTCGGACTCGGCGACGGAGTCGTAGTTCGCGACCGCGCGTCCGCCGGCCTCCTTGATCTCCGCCACCACCTCGTCGGCCATATTGTGTCCGGCGCCGGATCCGTCGCGAGAACCGCCGAGGTCGTTGACCACGACGCTGGCGCCTTCACGGGCAAGGGTGAGGGCGTATTCGCGTCCCAGACCACCCCCGGCTCCGGTGACGACGACGACACGATCCTGTACTCCGGGCATTGCGTTCCTATCTCTCGATCTTCGGTGAACTAGAGCTGGGTCAGAAGAGCTTGCGCGCGAGCTTCCACGCCTTCTCTGTATACGGCGGGTAGATGATCGCGGTTAAGTCGGGTCGGGTCGGCTTGGTGAGAACCGACTTTCGATGGCTGAACTCCTCGAAGCCGAACTTGCCGTGATAGGCGCCGGTTCCCGACGGCCCGACGCCGCCAAACGGCAGCTTCGCAGTGGTGAATTGGAACAGCAGGTGGTTGACGAGCATGCCGCCCGAAGACACCTCCTTGACCACCCGCTCGCGCACGGACTTCGACTTGGTGAACAGGTATGCGGCGAGCGGCTTGGGTCGCGCGTTGACGAAATCGATTGCCTCGTCCAGGGATTGAACGGTGACGATCGGCAGGATGGGCCCGAAGATCTCGTCGGTCATCAGCGGTTCGTCCAGCGCCGGGTCGACGACGACGGTCGGCTCGATCTCGACGGCCGCGGCGTCAGAGCCGCCGCCGACTGCCACGGTGCCCCTGGTAGCCGCCAGCGCAGTGGTCAAGCGGTCGAAGTGTCGCCCGTTGACGATGCGCTTGCCCGAGCTGCCCTCTTCGAAGGTGGCGACGGCCTCGCCGATCCGTGCGACCAGCTCGTCGCGGATGGTGGCGTCGGCCAGGATGTAGTCCGGCGCAATGCAAATCTGACCGGAGTTGATCAGCTTGGTCCAGGCGATCCGCTTGGCGGCGACGGGGATGTCGGCGTCGGCGGCCACGATCACGGGGCTCTTGCCCCCGAGTTCCAGCGTGACCGGGGTGAGATGCTTGGCGGCAGCCTCGTAGACCCGGCGGCCGATCTCGGTGCCGCCGGTGAAGCACAGCTTGTCGAAGCCCTGGGCGATGAGCTCCTGGCTGACCGCTCCGTCACCCTCGACGACGGCGACGGCATCGGAATCCAGGTAGCGCGGGACCAACTCGGCCATCAGCGCCGAGCACGCCGGTGCGACCTCGGAAGGCTTGAGCACGACCGTGTTTCCCGCCGCGATGGCGCCGATGGCGGGCCCGAGCGTCAGCGCGAAGGGAAAGTTCCACGCGCCGATGACCAGCACTGTCCCGTAGGGCTCGTACTCCACCCAGCCGCGGCCAGGCAGTTGCGCGAACTCCAGCAGCCTCTGCTTGCGCTTGGTCCACTTGCCGACGTTCTTGGCCGCGTCCTTGGCTTCGCCCACCGTGCTGGCGACGTCGGCCAGCCACGCCTCGAACGGTTTGCGGCCCAGATCCTGCTCGAGGGCGGTGGCGATGGCGGGCTCGTTCTCCGTCAGTAGCCGCACCATGGCGTCGAGTTGGCGCTTCCGCCACGCCACGTCACGAGTGCGTCCGGTGGCGAACGTGGCGCGCAGGCGCGCGACGATCGCTGCGACGTCGGCCGATTCGGGGACTGAGCTAGGCGGGGCTGGGGCCTCGGTCGTCACGGGGAGTCCTTCCTGACCTGTGGTTACGGGGAGGCGTGCACTGCCCCTCGCGTCCGCCCGATCCTAACCAACCGCCTGGTTGACCGACACCCTTCTGGTCAGTGCCGTTCGCCAACGACGAAGTCCGAGAACGCTCTCTGGTCGGCGGCGTCGGGCAGAACCCAGCGACCCAGGCGCTGCATCTCCTCACGCGACGTCACCGACGACGCGGTCCAGCCGTGCTCGTTGAGCCAGTCGGTGACGTCGGCGCGGTTCTCGTCGTGGTACATCAGGTCCCCGACGTCGACGGCGTCTTCCATGCCGAACTGGGCGGCGATCCTTTGGAACCGCTCGCGCATCATTTCGCGCCGATCCTGGGCTTGGACGCCCACGGTCTCCACCGCGACCCGACTTCCTGGCGCGCTCAACCTGGTGACGTCGGCGAACAGCCGGTCCTGGGCGTCGGCCGGCAGGTACATGAGCAGGCCTTCGGCCAGCCAGGCCGTAGGCGCCCCCGTCTGAAATCCCGCGTCGACGAGCGCCGCGGGCCAGTCGTGTCGCAGGTCGACCGGCACCTCGAGCCGCGTCGCCGACGGCGCGACACCGTGCCGAGCCAGCGTCGCCGACTTGTAGTCGAGGACCTTCGGCTGGTCGATCTCGAACACCTTCGTACCGTCGGGCCACGCGAGGCGGTAGGCGCGGGAGTCCAGTCCCGAAGCCAGGATGACGACCTGCCCGATGCCGGCGGCCACGGCGTCGGCGAAGAACGCGTCGAAGAAGTGGGTGCGAACCGCTTGGTAGCTGCCCATGTGCTCGAGGATCGCGGCCGCCTCGGGATCGGCCTGCGCGACCTTGTCGGCGAAGGAGTCGTCGAGCATGAACTCCCAGACGCCGGTTCCCGCACCGGCGACGAGGACCTTGGCGTAGGGGTCCTGGATCAGGGGGGCGTCGCGCCCGGTCTCGGCCGCGCGCGCAGCGGCCACCATCACCGCGGTGGAACCCACACTGGTGGCAATGTCCCAGCTGTCGTCATCGGTGCGCAGAGAACTCATCACGCAATGCTAACCAGAAAGTTAGTCGTGCTATCGGGCGATGTCGGGCGGTTCGCCCTCCGTCCTTGCCAGAACGGCACCGAGTTACTCGGCGAGCGTCCAGAGTTTGTTCGCCAGCAGGAGTTCCAGCTTGTCGACGATGTTGCCAAGTTCGTCGTGGCCGCCGACATAGCCGGCGTAGAAGCCCATGCCCCACATCACCGCCACCAGCATCTCGACGAGCGTGGACACGTCGGTATCGGTGGTGAGCTCGCCGCTCTGCAGAGCTTCGGTAACGGCCCAGGTCACGAAGGCCCTGGAGGTCTTGAGCGAGTTGTGCTCGTCGCGGCTCAACTCGGGGTGCCGCTGAGACTCCAGCACCGACGTCACCAGGAACGCAGCCGCGGAGCGGTCCCGGGAATCCGCCTGCATGGCCGCCGAGAAGAAGGCGGAGAGCCTCTTCAACAGGGAGGTTTGCCCGTCGGCCTTGGCCATGCCGGCCGCGACGACCATCTCGTTGGTCTTCTCGACCACCTCGGCGTAGAGGACACGCTTGCTGGCGAAGTAGTGATTGATCGCCGGGCGGGTCAGATCAGCACGTATGGCGATCGCCTGAAACGTCGCTGCGTCATAGCCGAGTTCGCTGAAGACTTCCCGCGCGGCGCGCACGATGCGCTCACGCGTCTCGGCCGCCTTCGCTGCGGGCGGGCGGCCAGGGCCTCTGGTAGCGGTATACGGCACGGTCAAATTGTGCCACACACAATGTGTCGAGCCAGCGCCAATTGGTTGCGGAACGGCGCTCGGGGGGTTCGCAGCAAACCGTCGGCGCCGTCAATGGTGCTGGTGCGGCCAATTCTTACGAAAGTCCGACATAGCTGGCCAGACCGCCTCCCCTTCGAGTTCGCACTCCCCTGCAACTATCGTTTCATCATGGTGGGAGGGGTGTCTCGGGAGTCGTATTTCGAGACGGGTCTGGATGTACTGGCCGACGTCGGCTACGGCGGCCTGAAACTGGCTGAGGTATGCAACCGGCTCGGGGTCACCACCGGATCCTTCTACCACTACTTTCCCAGCTGGTCGGCCTACACCCGCGAGCTCATCGCCCATTGGCTTCGGCGCCGCCTCGACGGCATGACCGTCGCCCACGACGAGCCCGATCCCCGCCGGCGCATCGACGTCATCATCAAGCACGCACTGGCGCTGCCCCACGGTGCCGAGGCGGCCATCCGGGTCTGGAGTTCGCTGGACCCCGACGTCCTCGTCGTGCAGACCGAGGTCGACAAGCGCCGCTTCGACGTCATGTACGACGCGGCGTTCGAGATCCTCGGGAAGACCAACCAGGCCTACGTGTTCGCCTCCTGGAGCATGTATCTGCTGATCGGGTACGAGCAGGCCACCCTGCCGCGCGACACCATCGGGTTGAGGTGGGCCGCGGATCAGCTGCTCGACGCGTTGGACTCCGGTCGGTTCGCCTCCGTGCCGGACGACGAGTGAGGCGCGGTCTACCTTGGGACCATGCTGAACCCGGCCCTCCTCTGGAGCCGGGCCATCGACAGGATCAGGCGGCGCGATCCCGAGCACGACGCGGCCCGGCGAGCGCTACGGGCGGCACTGGTGCTGCCGCTAGCCGCGGCCATCGGCTTTGCGCTCGGAAGTGATTCTCAGACACCGCTGTTCGCGATCTTCGGCTCGGTCGCGCTGCTGATCACCACGGACTTCCCGGGTAACCGGCCGGCGCGAGCACTCGCCTACGGCGGCCTGGGCGTCAACGGCGCCATCCTCATCACCCTGGGCACCCTGGTGGCACCCTCTCCGTGGTTGTCGGTGCTGACGATGTTCGTCCTGGCCGTGCTGGTGACGTTGTCGGGAGTGCTCAGCGAGACGTTCGCGGCCGGTCAGCGTTCGACGCTGATGCTCTTCGTCCTGCCCGCGTGCACGCCCGTCGGCCCCATCCCGGAACGGCTGCTGGGCTGGTTGATCGCCGTCTCGTTGGCCATCCCTGCCGCCCTGTTCCTTCTGCCGCCCCGCCACCACGGCGAGCTCCGCCGGCACGCCGCCTTGGTATGCCAGACATTGGCCGACCGACTGGACGGCGACGCCACCGACGACGACACGACGGCGGCGATGGGCGCGCTGCGCGCCAACTTCCTCGGCGCCGACTTTCGCCCGGTGGGGCTGACCGCGGGCAGCCGGGCGCTGGTGCGGGTGGTCGACGACCTCCAATGGCTGTCCGATCGGATCACCGGATCCAGCGCAGAACTCCTGGCCGAGATGCGGGATCCCGTGGTGCGGGTGCTGCGGGAGAGCGCCCTGGTGTTGAGCACCTCGGTCGCCGAGCGCGACGCACACCGCGCGAACCTGTCCGAGGCGCTCGCCATCCATCGGCTGATCGCCCAGAGCCGCTACCGCGACGACATCCTGGAGATCCTCGCCGAGCCGAATGACGCCACCGCGATCGGCGTGGGCCGAAAGCTGTTGACCCGCCGCACCATTTCCGGGTGCGTCGGCACGACGGGTCGGGTGGTGGGCATCGCCGCCGCGGCCGACGCCCGTCCGGTGTGGGCCCGGTTGCTGGGCCGTCGCCTGCCCGAGGCCGGGGCCGCCGAGCGACTGCTGTCGGAGTCGCAGGCGTTGACCTCGTTGCCGGGGGGATTCCTGGCGACCCGGGCGGTGGTGGTGCGCAACAGCATTCGGACAGGCCTGGGCCTGGCTCTGGCGGTCGCGGTCACTCACGTGTTTCCCGTACAGCACGGCTTCTGGGTGGTGCTCGGCGCCATGTCGGTCCTGCGCAGCAGCGCGTTGACGACGGGCACCCGGGTGGTTCGCGCCGTCGTCGGCACGACCATCGGCTTCCTGCTGGGCGTGGTGTTCATCGAGCTGATGGGCGTGGACCCGGTCGTCCTGTGGTTGGCCTTGCCCGTCGTGGCCTTCGGCTCGGCATACGTGCCGGAGGTGGCCTCGTTCGTGGCGGGTCAGGCGATGTTCACGATGATGGTGCTGATCATCTTCAACGTCATCAATCCCAGCGGCTGGCAGGTGGGCCTGCTGCGCGTCGAGGACGTGGTGGTCGGCGCGATGGTGGGCGCGGTCGTCTCACTGCTGTTGTGGCCGCGCGGGGCTGCGGCCAGGGTGTCCCGTGCCGTCGACGATGCCATCTCGGCCGGGGCGACGTTCCTGACCGTCGCCGTCAAGCGGGTGACGCGCGGCGCCTCGGAGTCGGCGAACGATCAGGTGTTCTCACTGAGCCACGCCGCCATGACGGCCTCGCGCACGCTCGACGACGCAGTGCGCCACTATCTCTCGGAGAGCGGCGGTTCGACCGACCGGCGAGCTCCGGCGATTCGT
Organism: Mycobacterium yunnanensis; assembly: GCF_025823185.1. Taxonomy (GTDB): domain Bacteria; phylum Actinomycetota; class Actinomycetes; order Mycobacteriales; family Mycobacteriaceae; genus Mycobacterium; species Mycobacterium yunnanensis. The sequence continues at coordinate 491,594 of NZ_JACKVK010000005.1, read as the reverse complement.
GCGGCGAACCGTGCGGTGCGGGTGCGCACCGCCGCCGAGTTGATCGCCGACGTGGTGCCGCCGCCGATCGACGCCTACCCGCGGGTGCGCGAGGTGCTCGAACTGCACACCTCGGTGATCCGCGAGCGCCTGCACGGCCGGCGCCCGGTGCACGATCTGGGCCCGATCAGCGACGACTTCGTCCTCGCGCTGCGCGCGGAGGCCGGCGACGACGACCTGTCCATCCGGGCGGCGCTGCCGCTCGTCACCGTCGCGGCCAACCTCGGTGAGTTGGAGCTCCTGTACCCGGAGCCGGTGCACCCCGCCGCCCTGCGGAGCGGTTAGCGCCCGCCCCGATGCGGCATCAGGGCATTCGGCGGGATGGCGCCGAACTTGCCCGCGTTGAAGTCCTCGAGCGCCTGGATCACCTCGGACTTCGAGTTCATCACGAAGGGCCCGTAGTGGAAGACGGGCTCGCGAATGGGCTTGCCGCCCAACAACAGGACTTCCATCGCCGGGTTGCGCGCGTCCTGGGACGAGCGAGCGGAGACCGAGATTCGGTCGCCGGGTCCCATGACCGCGAGCTGGCCCTGCCGAATCGGGGCGTCGACCGGACCGACCGTTCCCTCGCCCGCCAGCACGTAGACCAACGCGTTGAAGTCCCGGTTCCACGGCACGTCGAGGCGTGCGCCGGGGGCAACGGTGGCGTGCGCCATGGTGATCGGCGTGTGCGTGCTTCCCGGACCCCGTTGCCGGTCGACCTCGCCGGCGATGATGCGGATCAGGGCGCCGCCGTCGTCGGAGGCGAGGAGCTTGACCTCGCCACCCTCGATGGCCTGATAGCGCGGCGCGGCGAACTTGTCCTTGCGGGGCAGGTTGACCCACAGCTGAATGCCGTGGAACGTTCCTCCGCTCTCCACCAATTCGGCCGGCGGCGTTTCGATGTGCAGCACGCCTGCGCCCGCGGTCATCCACTGGGTTGCGCCGTCGGTGATGAGCCCACCGCCGCCGTGTGAATCCTGATGGGCGAACCGTCCGTCGATGATGTAGGTGACGGTCTCGAAGCCGCGGTGCGGGTGCCAGTCGGTGCCCTTGGGCTCGCCGGGCTCGTATTCGACCTCGCCCATCTGGTCCATGTGGACGAAGGGGTCGAGGTCCGCGGCGCTGACGCCGGCGAAGGCCCGTACGACCGGAAAGCCCTCGCCCTCGTATCCTCTCGGGCCAGTCGTGATCGAGCGCACGGGTCGCTCGGTGTCCGAGGCGGCGGGCGGGGCCACGCGGGTAAGGGTGAGTGTGTCGGCGGTGACGGCGGGCATCGGATACCTCCTGCTCAGAATGTATCCACTATAACCGGACCGCGGTCCGATTATTCCGTCAGGCGAGCACGGCCGCGGCTGCTGCCCGCGCCTCGGCGGCGGTGGCCGTGTCCAACGCGGCCGCGGCCGCCTCCTGACACTGGGCGAGGGTGACCTGCGAGAGCTTCGCGCCCACGGCGCTGACCGCGGCGGCGGCCGCCGACAGGGACGTGACCCCGAGGCCCACCAGCACACAGGCCAGCTGCGGATCGGCGGCAGCCTCACCGCAGACCCCGACGGGCTTGCCGACCGCGGCGCCGGCCTTGGCCGCCATGGCGACCAGCGCGAGCACCGCAGGCTGCCACGGGTCGGTCAGGGTGGCCAGTTCGGCCGACATCCGGTCGGCGGCCATCGTGTACTGCGTCAGGTCGTTGGTGCCGATCGAGAGGAAGTCGACGTGCTCGAGGATGCGGTCGGCCAGCAGAGCCGCCGCGGGCACCTCGATCATCACGCCGGGCACCAGGCCGTGGGCGCGCGTCTCCTCGGCGAAGGCCTTGGCCTCGGCCGGGGTCGCGATCATCGGCGCCATCACCCATGGCGCATTACCGGTGTTCTCGGCCGCCGCGGCGATGCCCTCGAGCTGCCGGGTCAGGATGCCGGGGTTTCCGTCGGCGATGCGGATGCCCCGCACGCCAAGGGCGGGGTTGGCCTCGTCAGGATGCCCGACGAACTTCAGTGGCTTGTCCGAACCCGCGTCGAGCGTGCGGATGACGACCTTGGAACCGCCGAACGCCTCGAGCACCTCGCCGTAGATCTGCGCCTGCTCGTCCACGGACGGTTCGGTGGAGCGATTCAAGAAGCACAGCTCGGTGCGGAACAGCCCGACGCCTTCGGCCGGCGTCTCGGCGGCAGCCCGTGCGGCCGCTCCGTCCTGAACGTTGGCGAGGATGGCCACGACGTGACCGTCGGCCGTGGCGCCCGGACCGTTCCAACTCTTGGCCAGATCGGCCTCGCCCCTGGCCACCGCGACCGCCCGGGACGCCACGTCCTCGTCGGGCGCCACGGTCACCGTGCCCGCCGTGCCGTCGACCATCACCATGGTGCCCGCGGCCACCGAGTCCAGGCCGTCGACGGCGACCACGCACGGAATGCCGAGCTGACGGGCGATGATCGCGGTGTGGCTGGTGGGCCCGCCAAGTGTGGTGGCGAGCGCCACGACCAGCGCGGCGTCCAAACCCGCGGTGTCGACGGGAGCCAAATCCTCGGCGCACAGGATCGAGGGAACCTCCGGAACCGGGACGCCGGGTTCGGGCAGACCGTCGAGTTCGGCGATCACGCGATCGCGAATGTCGCGCAGGTCGGTCACCCGCTCCGCCATCAGGCCGCCCAGCTGCGTGAACATCGTGACGAACTGGTCGACGGCACCGGTCACGGCGGTGACGGCCGGATTGCCCTGCCCGATTCGCTTCTCGGTGGCGGCGATCCAGGCCCGGTCCTGGGCGAGCTGGGCGGTCGTGGCCAAGACCTCCGAGGCGGCGCCCGAGGCGTTCGCGGCCCGCTCGCGCAACCGGTCGGCCACGGCCGCTGCGGCGGCGGTGAAGCGGGCGACCTCCCCGGGGCGGCGGGATTCCTCCAGCTCGGCGGTCGCGGTCGTGGATTCCACGGAGGGACGCGAGCCCGGCCTGATCACCGGTGCGTACTGCACGCCGCCCACGGCGGGGATGCCGCGCAGCACGGTGCCGACGGCCGGCGGCAGGGTGTCCGCCGGGTGCAGTGATACAGGAGACGAAGTGGCGCTCATGTGAACCAGATTACAACAAACCGTTGACAAGTCAACATATTCAAGGGTAAAACCAACTATATCAACATCACCGAACCGCATAACCCACAAAAACGGAGAGTCATGTACGCCGAAGAGCGCCAACAAGCGATCGCCGCAATGGTGATCAGCCAGGGTCGCGCCTCGGTCGCCGAACTCGCGCAAACCTACGACGTCACCACCGAGACCGTGCGCCGGGACCTCGCCGCACTCGACCGGGCCGGCGTGCTCCGTCGCGTGCACGGCGGTGCCGTCCCCACCCGGGCGCTGCACCTCGTCGAACCCGGCGTCGGAGAGCGCGAGACCACCCGCGCCGACTACAAGGACGCCATCGCCGAGGCGGCTGCGGAGTTCTTTCCGCTCAACGGCGCCAGCGTGCTGCTCGACGCCGGCACCACCACCGCCCGCATCGCCAACCAGTTGCCCACCGACCGCCAACTCCTGGTGGTCACCAACTCGGTGCCCATCGCCGCCCGGCTCGCCGCGATGTCCACGGTCTCCCTGCAGCTGCTCGGCGGCCGGGTCAGGGGCGTCACGCAGGCCGCGGTCGGCGAGCAGACGCTGCGCGTCCTCGACAACCTCCGCGTCGACATCGCCTTCATCGGAACCAACGGCATCAGCGCCCGACACGGGCTGTCCACCCCCGACAGCGAGGAGGCCGCCGTGAAGCGCGCCATGGTCGCGTGCGCCAACTACGTCGTCGTCGCCGCCGATTCGACCAAGGTGGGGCACGAGGACTTCGTCAGCTTCGCCCGGATCTCGAGCGTCGACACCCTCATCACCGACGCCGAGATCTCCGAGGCCGACCGCCGAACCCTCACCGACGAAGGCGTCGAGGTCATCGTGACGGGAGCACCCGAATGATCGTCACCGTCACCCCCAACCCCAGCATCGACCGCACGGTGTCACTGGGCGCATCGCTCGTGCGCGGCGCGGTGCACCGCGTCACCTCGGCGACCAGTGAGCCCGGCGGCAAGGGCGTCAACGTCGCGCGGGCGCTGGGCCTCGCCGGGCTCGACACCGTCGCCGTGCTGCCCGCCGGCGACGACGACGCCATGGTGACCGCCCTGCGCGCCGCCGGGGTGAACTTCCGTACCGTGCCCGTCGGTGGAGTCGTGCGCACCAACCTCGCGATCACCGAGGCCGACGGCACCACGACCAAGCTCAACGAGCCAGGCGCGGCGCTCGACGCCGCCGCGCTCGACGCGCTGACCCACACCGTGCTCTCCTATGCCGAAAGCGCTTCGTGGATCGTGCTTTCCGGCTCCCTGCCGCCAGGAGTGCCCGACGACTGGTACGCCGACGTGGTCGCACGCCTAGCCGGGGCGCCATGCCAGCTCGCCGTCGACACCTCGGAGCGGCCGCTCGACGCCCTGGCCGCCGGCTTCGGCACCGCGGCACCGGATCTCATGAAGCCCAACGCCGAGGAGCTCGCCGGACTGGTCGGCGCGTCGCCCGAGGAGCTGGAAGACGCCGTCGCACAGGGTGATCCGTCACCCGTCATCTCCGCAGCCAACCAGCTCATCGAGCGCGGCGCCAAGACCATCCTCGTCACGCTGGGCGCCGCGGGTGCCGTCCTGGTCGACCCGACCGGCAGCTGGATGGCCGCCCCGCCGCCCATCACCCCGAAAAGCACCGTCGGCGCCGGCGATTCGTCGCTGGCCGGCTACGTGCGCGCCGCCGTCGGCGGGGCCGAGCCTCCCCGTCGACTGCAGATGGCGGTGGCCTACGGCAGCGCCGCGGCCGCCCTGCCAGGCTCTGCGCTACCCGCGCCGTCGCAAGTCGACGTGAATGCCGTTCGCGTGTTCAGCATCACCCCGTCCGCCGTCCGCCCCTGACCGACCCGACTCACACCAGAGGAAAGAGAACCATGTCCATCATCACCACCGACCTCGTCGCCATGGACGTCGACGCGGGCGGCGACAAGGAGGCCGTCATCGGCTTGCTCGCCGCGCGTCTCGCCGATGCCGGGCGCTCCTCCGACGGCGCGGGCCTGGTCGCGGCCGCGATGGCACGGGAAGCCCAGTCCGCCACCGGCCTTCCTGGCGGCATTGCCATCCCCCACTGCCGCTCGCCCTACGTCGACCAGGCCACGATCGGCTTCGCGCGGCTCGCCCCCGCCGTCGACTTCGGTGCACCCGACGGCCCCGCCGACCTGGCCTTCCTGATCGCGGCTCCCGACTCCGGCGGTGCCGAGCACATGAAGCTGCTCTCGAGCCTGGCCCGCGCCCTGGTGCGCAAGGAGTTCGTCGCATCGCTGCGGGCCGCCACGTCGGCCGAGGAGATCGTCGAGCTGGTCGAGGGTGTGGTGAACCCCCAGACCACTCCCGCCGCCGCGGCGGCGGCACCCGCACCCGCCGAATCGGCGAAGAAGACCACGACGCTGATCGCGATCACCGCCTGCCCCACCGGGATTGCGCACACCTACATGGCCGCCGACTCCCTGGCGCTGGCCGCGAAGGACGCCGGTGTCACGATGCACGTCGAGACGCAGGGTTCCTCGGGCAGCACCCCGGTGGGCGCCGACGTCATCGCCGCCGCCGACGCCGTCATCTTCGCCACCGACGTGGGCGTCAAGGACCGCGGCCGGTTCGCCGGCAAGCCCGTCATCGCCTCCGGCGTGAAGCGTGCCATCAACGAGCCCGCGAAGATGGTGGCCGAAGCGGTCGCCGCCGCAGGCGATCCCAACGCCGCGCGCGTCGAGGGGTCGGCCGGTGGGGCTGCGTCGTCGTCGAGCCCCTCGGCATCGGGCGGCGTCGGCTGGGGCACCCGCACTCGGCAGATCCTGCTGACCGGCGTCAGCTACATGATCCCGTTCGTCGCCGCAGGCGGTCTCCTCATCGCCCTTGGCTTCCTGTTCGCCGGTTACGACATCGCGAACAAGCCCGAGGGTGCGACGCAGTCCCTCGGCAACATCATTGCGAGCACCAACTCGCTGACCAATCTGCCCTCCGGCGGATTCGTGCAGTACCTCGGCGCCGTGCTGTTCACCTTGGGCGGGTTGGCCTTTGGCTTCCTGGTGCCCGCCCTTGCCGGTTACATCTCCTTCGCCATCGCCGACCGGCCCGGCATCGCACCGGGTTTCACCGCAGGCGCAGTGGCCGTGTTCGTGGGCGGCGGGTTCATCGGCGGCATCGTCGGTGGCCTCATCGCCGGCTTCACCGCACTGTGGATCAGCAAGATCACCGTCCCCAAGGCCATGCGCGGCCTCATGCCGGTCGTGATCATCCCGCTGGGTGCCTCCCTGATCGTGGGCCTGTTGATGTTCCTGCTGCTCGGCCGTCCGCTGGCCGCCATCACCTCGGGCCTGACCAGCTGGCTCGGTGGCCTGTCCGGCAGCTCGGTGATCCTGCTCGGCGTCATCCTTGGCCTGATGATGTGCTTCGACCTGGGCGGGCCCGTCAACAAGGCGGCCTACGCCTTCGCCACCGCGGGGCTCAACGTCGCCGATCCGTCGTCGCTGCGCATCATGGCCGCGGTCATGGCCGCCGGCATGGTGCCGCCGCTGGCGATGGCGCTCGCATCGACGGTGCGTCCCAAGCTGTTCACCGAGCCGGAGCGCGAGAACGGCCGGGCTGCATGGCTTCTCGGCGCGTCGTTCATCTCCGAGGGCGCCATCCCGTTCGCCGCGGCCGACCCGCTGCGCGTCATCCCGTCCATGATGGCGGGCGGCGCGGTCACCGGCGCGTTGATCATGGCGTTCGACGTGACGCTGAAGGCTCCCCACGGCGGCATCTTCGTGTTCTTCGCCATCGGGAACCTCCTCTGGTTCCTGGTCGCCCTGGCGCTGGGCACCGTCGTGGCCGCCGCCGCGGTGGTCACGGCCAAGCAGTTCTCCAAGAAGGCGGACAGCGATACCGCACCCGAACTCGTCGCCGCCTGACATTCTCGAACCCATCACAGAAGGAGATTCACCATGCCTGCCAAGACCGTCATCGTCGGTTCGTCCATCGGCCTGCACGCCCGCCCCGCGGCGATCATCGCCGAAGCCGTCGTCAACGCCGGCGTTCCCGTCACCCTGTCCCTCGATGGCGGTGAGCCGGTCGACGCCGGCTCGGCGCTGATGATCATGACCCTCGGGGCCGGCAACGGCGCTCAGGTCACGGTCGCCTCGGACGACGAGGCCGCGCTGGGCACCGTAGCGGAGCTCATTCAGAAGGACCTCGACGCCTAGCTCCGCCGCAGGTCCCACTCGGGGGGAGGTGCCACCAGGCACCTCCCCCCGAGCCGTCAATAAAGGTGCATGGGGCACTCCAGCTGCATCGTAGGATTGCGCTGTGCACGTGCTCGTGGGGCTTGACGTGAGGGAATGCGCTGCCCAGGGGGCGGCTGCAGCTTTGCTATGGGGGTCTCGGCGCCAGCTGGGCCGGGTCGGGGAACGAAGGGGTGACCTGTGACGCGCCGCATCGTCATGCTCATCGCCGTGCTGTTCCTGACGGTGTTCACCGCGCCGCCCGCCGTGGCGATCGAGCCGCCCGCCATCGACCCGGGGGCACTGCCACCCGACGAGACGGGGCCCGACACCCCCACCGAGCTACGTCGGGTCTGCTCGAGCCCGACGATCTTCCCGGGCGCGAACTTCGCCGACAAGCCGTGGGCCAACGACTACCTCCGGATCGCCGACGCGCAGAAGTTCGCCACCGGCGCGGGCGTCACCGTCGCCGTCATCGACACCGGCGTGAACGGTTCGGCGCGGGTGCCAGCCTTGCCCGGCGGCGACTTCGTCGACAAGGCTGGCGACGGCATGAACGACTGTGACAGCCACGGCACGCTCACCGCGTCGATCATCGGCGGTCGGCCCTCTCCCACGGACGGGTTCATCGGCGTCGCCCCCGACGCCCGGCTGTTGTCACTGCGTCAAACGTCGGACAACTATCAGCCGGTGGGGGCGCGGACCGACCCGAACGATCCGAACACCACCCAGACCGCCGGGTCGTTGCGCAGCCTCGCCCGGTCGATCGTGCACGCTGCCAACCTGGGGGCGCAGGTCATCAACATCAGTGAGGCCGCGTGCTACAAGATCACGCGGCCCATCGACGAGAAGAGCCTCGGCGCCGCCATCGAATACGCGGTGAACGCGAGGGGCGCGGTCGTCGTCGTGGCGGCGGGCAACACCGGCCAGGAATGCAACCAGAACCCCCCGCCCGACGCGGCGACTCCGGCCGATCCACGCGGCTGGAAGCAGGTTCAGACCATCGTCTCGCCGGCGTGGTACTCGCCGTTGGTGCTGACCGTCGGCGGCATCGGCCAGACCGGGCAACCCAGCACGTTCTCGATGTCGGGCCCGTGGCTCGGCGCAGCCGCGCCCGCCGAGAACATCGTCGCCCTGGGGTACGACGGCAACCCGGTCAACGCGCTTGCGGGCCAAGACGGCCCGATCCCGATCAACGGAACCTCGTTCGCCGCCGCCTACGTGTCGGGCCTGGCCGCGCTGCTGCGCCAACGCTTTCCCGACCTGACCCCGGCCCAGATCATGTACCGGATCACCGCCACGGCGCGGCATCCTGGCGGCGGCGTCGACAACTACGTGGGCGCCGGCGTCATCGACCCGGTGGCCGCGCTGACGTGGGACGTGCCCTCGGGTCCGAAGACGGTGCCCTACAAGGTCCAGTCGATTCCGGCGCCGGTGTACGTCCCGCCGCCCGACCGTGGACCCATCACGCTCGTCGTGGTGACGGGTGTCAGCCTGGCCGTGGCCCTTGGCATCCTCGCGCTGGCGAGGCGCGCGCTGAGGCGCCGATGAAGAACGTGCTGTCGCTCTTCGGTCTTCGCGTCACGACTGGCCACCTGCTCTGGGCTGCCGTCCTGATCCCGGCGTGCGTGGTGTTCTTCGTCCACATACATCTGATGTGGCTGGCGATCACGCTGGCGGTGCTGATTGCGATCGCGACCACGCTGACCGTCCGCGGCCGGCGGATTACCGGTTGGATCGCCGCGGTGTTCGCGTGGCGGCGTCGCCACGTCGTCCCGCCGGCGGCACCGTCGACCGCGGCGGTCGGCGCCACGGTCGTTCCCGGTGACCACGTGGCGGTGCGGTGGCAGGACGACCACCTCATCTCCATCATCGAACTCGTCCCGAGGCCGTTCACCCCGACGGTCATCGTCTCCGGCGAGGCGTTCACCGACGACGTGGTCGACACCCAACTCGTCGAACGACTCATCTCGACCTACTGCCCGGACCTGCAGGCCGACGTGGTCTCGGCCGGTTACCGCGTGGGCCGCACCGCCCCGGCGAGCCTGGTGGCGCTGTACGACCAGGTGGTGGGGCCGTACCCGGCACCGGCCAACCGGCGCACCTGGATCGTGCTGCGCGCGCTGCCCGAGGAGACCCGCAGGTCGGCGCTACGCCGTGACGCCGGCGTCGCCGGCCTCGCCCGCTACCTGGTGGCCTCGACGACCCGTATCGCGGATTACCTGTCCAGCAACGGAATCGACGCGAGGTGCGGACGCAGCTTCGACGACTTCGACCGCGCCACCGAGATCAGCTTCGAGCGCGAGGCGTGGTCACTGATCAAGGGGCGCAGCACGTTCACCGCGGCGTACACCGCACCCGGAGGTCCGGACGTGTGGTGGTCGGCGCGGGCCGACCACACCATCACCCGGGTGCGGGTGCGTCCCGGCACCGCCCCGACGACGACCGTTCTGCTGACGACGCTCGCGGAACCCTCGACACCGCGCGGTTTTTCGTGCCTCTTTGGCGGCCAGCGCGCCGCACTGCACGGCGAGAGCCCGACGACCGACCGACACTACGAACTGCCGATCGGATCGGCGGGCGTCCTGGTCGGGGAGACCGCCGATCGGTACCCGGTGTACATGCCATTCGACGACGTCGACGTCAGCGTCAACCTCGGCGATGCTCGCCTGTTCACGCAGTTCGTCATCCGGTCGGCCGCGGCCGGCGCCGTCATCACCCTGGGCCCGCAGTTCCGTGAGTTCGCCGGGCTGATCAACGCCCGCGTGGGCACCGTTGCGAAGATCGTGTGGCCCAACTCGACGACCTATCTGGGACCGCACGCCGGTGTCGGACGAGTCGTGTTGCGACACAACTTCATCGACACACCACGCCACCGCCAGCTGCCGATCCGGTTGATCAACCCGCGTGAGGAAAGCCGCTACCAGATGGCGCTGGAGCCATGACACTTCGATTCTGGAGCCACATGTGGGCGGGGCGTGAGGGGGACTGATGGGCGACGGCATCAAGGTCGACACGGGCGATCTACGCACCAAGGCAAACCAGGTCGCGAATGTCGAGTTCGCCGACCCCGAGGGGCTCTCCTCGGGGCTTCAGGCGCCGGATAGCTTGCCTCACACGCAACGAACCATCGAGCATCTACAGGCCAACGCGGACTACCTGGCCAAGAATCAAGCCTTCGCGAGGACGGAGCAGCAGCGCCTGGCCGAGACGCTGAGGTCAGTCGCCAAGGCCTACGACGACTTCGACGAGGCCGCGCGGCACAGCATCGACAGCGGCGGGCCCGCACCGGCACCCGTCGTCCCGGCGGGTAGCGGGACCCCGGAGCCAAAGGCACCGGGCCCACTTGCGGCGCCGTCGCGAACGAGCAGCGGCGGCAATGTCTTCATCGACCTCGCCCAGGACGCCCTCGGCAGCGGTGACCACGGGGCGTCGCTCGAAGCCGCCCGCAACAAGTGGGACGCCAACGGCGTTGCGTTGCAAAAGGCGGGGGCGACGTTCATCGCGCCCATCGTCAACTGGGAGGGTGAAGCGGCCGACGAGGCGTACGGCAAGTTCTTCGACTACGGCAACTGGATCACCCAACTCGGCCAAAAGTGGCAGAAGTTGGCGCAAGAGGCCCAGAAGGTGTGGGACGCCCATCTCGCGGCCGTGGGCAAGCACAATCCGGTCTACGAGCAGTACAAGTCGTTGGAAGAGAACATGACCACCGCCAACCAGCATGCGAGCTTGGTTGCGATGGAGAAGCTGGTCGAGCAGTCCGAGGACATTCAGGACGAGTACACGACCGCCGCCGCGGTCGACCGAGTGACGGTCGACAATCCACCTCCGCCCGTGGGAACCCCGTCGGCGCCGGTCACCGAGAACGGCGACCCGAGGCAACTGCCGTCCGACTGGAAGGAGGGGTCCCCGGGACAGGGCCCCGGATCGCCGTCGACCGGCGGAGGCGGTGCCGGCAGCGGGGGCGGGGGCGGGGGACAGCAGCCCGGCGGGTCGCCGACGATGCCGCAGTCACCAACACGAGGCGTCTCGCCGATGTCGGCGGAGAAGGGTGCGGGTGAGCCGTCCGGTGGTCAGGGCTCAGGCTCCGGTGGCGGGTCGCCGTCCGGGGGTGGGTCACCGTCGGGAGGCTCACCTGGCGGCGGCCTGCCCGGTGGCGAACCGGCGGACACCCCCTTCCTGCCCGACGACCCCGGCTTGCATCCCGCCGCCGCCGAGGCCGGCGGTGGCGCGGGCGGCGGTTCCGGCGGCGGAGCTGGCGGCGGTGCGGGCTCGATGCCGTTGCAGCCCAGCGTCGGTGGAGTATCCGTCGGACCGGGCCCAGCCGGTGCGGGCGGCCCGGGCGGTGGCACCGCGGCCGGCGGCGCCGGTGGCGCGATGGGCGGCGGCATGGGTGGTGGAATGGGCGGCGGCCACGGCGGTCAGGCCCAAAGCGGCAAGGAGAAGCGGCGCACCCCCGGCCTGTCCCCCGACGAGGACCTTTACGTCGAGGACCGCGAGTACACGCGCGGCGTGATCGGTGACCGCAAGCGCAGGACCGTGCAGGATCCCAAGGACTCCCAGTGACCGAGGACATGCACCCGCAGGTCGCGGCGGTGCTCAGGCAGGCGCAGCGCCTGCAGGCGTTGATGGACGACCAGCTGAACAAGATGGCCAGCGAGACCTTCACCGCGACCGACGAAGCAAAGACCGTCGAGGTGACGCTCAACGGTCACCACTGGCTGACCGACGTCTTCATCGAAGAGGGGTTGCTGCGACTCGGTGCCGACGAGGTCGCCGCCAGGGTGAACGAAGCCCTACAGAACGCGGGCGCTACGGCGTCTGCCTCGATCGAAGCCGACCGTGAACGCATAGACTCCGTCGTCGCAGAGATCACGTCAGACCTCGACGACGCCAACGACTAGCAACGGGAGTCATTGCGATGGACCGCACCCAGCCGCGACGGACCGCGTGAACACCCCGGCAGGCCCTCCGAACTGGGGACCGCAGCGGCCGTGGGCGTCGGAGTCCAAACCGGGCGGCCTGCCCCAATGGGCGATCATCGCGGTGGCGCTGGTCGCCGTGCTCGGCGTGATCGCCGGTGCCACGGTCTACTTCACCCGAGACTCGTCCAGCGGCAGCTCGGCGGAGCCCGGCCCCACGGCTGCGGCCGTGAGTTCGACGGGCGCCACCCCGTCGCCGAATCCCTCCGACTTCGCCAGCGCGGCCGACACGGGACCGGTGGGCGTCGTGACCGAAGAGCCCACCTGCGCCGCGTGGACGCCGGTCAACGACGCGCTGAACGCCGCCGAGCAGAACGGCTGGGCGCAACGGGATCCCTCGACGCCCGCGACGGCGTGGTCGGCGAACCAGAAGGCCACCTATGAAGCCGTCGGCGCTGCAATGCGCACCGCGGCGGATCAGACGGTCGCCTTGGCGAAGCAGACACCGCACCGCGTGGTACGTGAGCTGTACGAACAGACCGCGGCCTACTTGGGGGCCTATGCCGACGGCGTCGCCACCTACGTGCCGGCCAACGACGCACTGGCGCAGGTGGCCACGTCCACGGCGCTGGCGCTGACGTCGATGTGCGAGGCGATCGGCAACGGATCGGCGGCGGCCCGGGCCGGGCTCGTTCCGCCGGCGGCGGCGCCCACCGCAGCCCCGGTGGCGTCGGGGCCACCGACGCGGTTCTTCCAGCCGCCGACAGATCCGGTGTGCACGCAGTGGCACGCGCTGGTGGAGAAGTACACCGCGGCGTTCGCGCCGTGGCGAGGCACCGACCCGACCATCGCGGCGGCCCAGTGGGGTCCGGCCCAGCAACGGGTCAGCAACGCCGTTGCGCCGGTGATGGTCGGGTTCGCCGGTGATGTCGAGGCGCTCGCCCAGGGAAGTGCGAATGCGGTGTTCCAGGACTTCGCGACGTTCGCCGGGGAGTATCGCCGGGCCTTCGCCGCGGCGCTGCCGACCTATGTGCCGGCCGACGGCGCACTGACGCGTGCCGCGTCCGCGGCCACGGGGGCCATCGACTCCGCGTGCCTGGCGACCGAGGGGTAGCGGATGCGGCATTTTGGTGCTCGGGGGAGTGCGGTTTTCGGCTTACGGTGAAGACGTGTGCGCGTCGCCGGGTGACGCGCGACCGGCGACGTGGCGGGGGTACTGACATGTACGGGTTTGTCGGGGGAGCGCGGGTATGAGCACGCCTCCTCAGGACGGATGGTCCTCACCTCAGCAATGGGACCCCATGCCCACCGATCGCGGGCAGCAGCCCTACGGTCAGCCTTTCGACCCGACGGTGTCGAGCCCGAAGCAGCAACCCCCGCCACCGGGATGGGACGGCGGCACGTGGACCGAGCACGGCGGGTCCAAGAACGCCGAGGGCAGCGGCAGGTGGCTGCTCTTCGCGGTGGCGGTGCTAGTGGTACTCGTCGTGGCAGTGGCCGTCGCGTTGTTGGTTTAGGTCGTGCGGGAAACGACCTTTCGGTGGCCACTCATAAGCCGCGTTAACGTGGCGGCAGCGTCGTCTATTGGGGTGATGGCTGCGAGTCCACTTTTGAATTGATGCAACGCCCTCCTGCATTCCTGGCTTAGGCTCGATATGTCTACACGTCGGTAAACTTCGCGACGTGATGAGCGGATCTCGTGAGGGTGTAGGAATGCAGTTGCCGGTCGCAGGTACGCGAGCATGAGCATGCCCCCTTCCGGTGGCTGGCCACCTCCGCAGCAACCGAACCCGCCGTTCAATCAGGGCCAGCCGTACGGCCAACCGGGTTACCCGCCTCAACAACCGCCGCCGGGATGGCCCCAGCAGACCCCTCCGCCCAAGCAGAACGGCAGCCTCAAGTGGCTGTTGATCGGTGTGGCGGTTCTGTTGGTGATTGGCATAACCGTTGGGGCCACACTGCTTTTCACGCGCGACGGTGGTGCCGGGAGCACTTCGCCGACGTCGAACAGTACGAGCGATATCGCCAGTGCGAATGACACGGGGCCGGTGTCAGTGATTACAACCGAGCCCACCTGCAACGCATTTGTCGGAATCAACAACAGCCTGGCCGATATCCAGGCCAAAGGTTGGGGCGCACAACGCAGCACGCTGGGACCGCGGCAGAGTTGGACCCCTGATCAGCTTGCCCAGGTGGAGTTGGTGACAAAGGCAACGCAAAATGCAGCCGACCAGATGGCCCCGCTGGCGAGGCAGACGCCGAACCGAGTGGTAGCTAGGCTCTACGAGCAGTTTATTTCCTATGGAAGGGCGTACGCCGATAGCATTAACGACTACACGCCGGCAGATAACGGACTTGCTTCGGCAAACGTAAACGCAAGCTCGGCGCTTGTGGGGATATGTAATGCGATCACCTACGGTTCGGCCGCGCGTTCGGTCGCGCTGGACCCAGTCAAGCCGCCATCGACCGATAAGCCCGCCGATATTTCGAGCCCGCAGCGGTTCATCACTGACAAGGACGCGGCGTGCACTTCGTTCCAGCAGTTGTCCGACCAATTCGATGTAGAGGCAGCCGAATGGCAACGGATGGACTCATCGATTCCAGCCAACCAGTGGACACCCGAGCAGCGCGCAACTCAGGCGGCAGCATTGCCTGCCATGTCAAATTGGGCAGATGGAATGGAAAAAGTCGGCAGAGAGAGTAACAACCCCACTCTGGAAGATTTCGCCGCTACGGCGGCCGTTTACCTGCGCGCGTATATTGCAGTCGGCGACAATTACACCGCCACTGACAGTTGGCTTTCATACGTCTCGCTCAAACTGAATCAAGTCGTTCTTGGTGCGTGTCGCGCGGTGTCAGGCTAGCTAGAATGACCATTACGCGGCCGACGGGCGAATACACAAGCCAGATGACGACGCCACCCACGGCTTGGCCCGAGGCCGATGAGGACACCCACTCGCATCAGGCTGGCGAGCTCCTCAAGACAGCCCTCGGCTTGGAGCGAGCTGCAGAAGCATGGTTGCGAGCACAGACTTGGATTTTCGACGGCAATACCTGGTTTGGTCAGGCGTCCGCGGCGGGCGAGAAGCTGATTGAAAAGTTAGCCGACACGATGCGCTCAACGGGAGAACTACTTGCAGACGCAATTAATTTCCACCGCAATGCATTCACGTCTATTACCAATGCAAAAAATCAAATAATAGCCAACTGCGAAGCCGCCCAGAAAACGATTGATGGCATGCTATCGCAGTCCATTCAGGCCGACCAACAGCAACAACGTGACAACGCTATCCGGGCTGTTATTGATCAGGCCCTCCAAGCAAATGAGGCAGTTGTAAAAGCTGCTGCCGCCGCCGTGCGCGCTGGCCAAGTCGTCCCGCCCCCATCCGATAAGGCCGTTCCAGACTTCTCGATTAACGTCCCATCGCTCGAGACACCTCGGGGCGCGATGGGCGCCGTGGGGGCCATGGGGGCCGTGGGGGCCGGCCCTGTTGCCGCACCGAACTCCAACTCAGGCGCGTCAGGATCGTCGAATCCGAACGGGCAATCAAACGGTGTCCGTACACCGACAGCCGCCCAGACACAAAACATCGACTCCGAGCAAACGGCTACCGGTGTCACCGCAGTTACACCTCCACCAGCCGGTGCTTCGAATCAGAACGCGGACAACCGCGGCACTCCCCAGAACGTGCAGAACGCTGGCTTCAACAGCACCCAGACCGGTGCTCCTTCGACACCTGCACCTCGACCACCGGCCCCCAGCCCCCCAAGCGCCCCCAGCCTGAACATGGGCGGCGGCGGTTCTCCTTCAGCCCCGTCCACCGGCGGTGGCGCGTCAACAGGTGGCTCGGCGTCCTCGCCGTCGCAGTCGATGAGCGGTGCGTCCGCCGGCGCGAAAGCCAGCGCGGACATGGGCGCCAAGGCAGATCCGGCCGCCGACGCCAAGAACGCGCCGGCCAAGGCGGGTGCCACTGGCGGTCCGGGCGGCGGAGGCGAGAAGGCCCCCGCCGATCAGCTCGCCAAGGGTCTCAGCACCGCTCAGTCAGCCACCGCGCAGCCCACCATGTCCCCCGCAGCGGCCACCGCCCCACCGCCCACACCCCTGGCACCCCCGACCGACCCGGCCGCATCCGCTCCCATCCAGCACTCCGCCGGGTCGACCGGCGGAGCTGGCGGAGGAAGCGGCGGCGGTGTCGGTGGAATGGCCGGCGGCAACGGATCATTCGGCTCGCCGTCCGCCAGTGCCCCGACGCCACCGCCGATGCCCTTGGGTCCCCCGGCCACCCCACCCCCGGCGGGCCCACCGTCCCCAGGAAGTGGCAGCGGCACCCCGGCCCAACCTGCGGCGTCGACCGGCACCGGCCCCGGCGTCAACGCCGCCTCGACCAGCCGAGTCGACCCCGCACTGGCCGGCGTGGCGCCCATCCCGGTGTCGCCCGCCCGACTGGAGCGCGACGCCATCCTGTCCGCCTCGACCGCCGGCGCCATGCAACGACACCGCGGCAACGCCAACGCCGCCCTCATCCAGGCCCGCCGCATCGCCGCCGCGCTGAACATGGGCGCCCCGCAATACGGCTTCTACTGGGTGACCGGGCTGACTGCCGACGGATCCATCGTCGTGGCCAACAGCTTCGGTCTGGCCTACATCCCCGACGGCGTCGAGCTCCCGGCTCAAGTCACGGTGGCCTCGGCCGACGAATCCATCAGCCCGACCGACCGCGGCAAGTGGGCCACCTACCCCATCCTCGCCATCCAGGGCTGGGCTCAAGCCCACGATCACACGCTCCGCGCGGTCATCGCCACCAAGGAGCAGTTCGCCAACTTCGACCCCGGTGTCCCGAAGGTCGTCCTGCAGCGCGACGACATCCCGGAGACCGGAAAGATGCAAGGCCGCAGCCGACTCGAGGTGATCGCACCCAGCGTCGCCACGCGGCTGGCATCCGTCGCCGACGGCGGATTGCAAGACCTGCTGCCGGTCGCGCCGACCGATTCCACCGCCCCCGAGGACAGGACCGCGGCACTGTGGTTCGCCCTCATCAAGCCGCTGATGAGCACGTCGCCCGACCGCGGCGTCGCTCACCTCGAAGCGTTCGTGACCTACGCCGATCACGCTCAAGAGTTGGCACTTCACAAGGCGCACAACGCTCTTGATGCGGAGGTCCAACGATCTGCCATCGCCGACTGGGTGTACTGGCAGCACCTCAGCGTGCTGATGTCAGACGCGATCAGCTCCGAGGTGACGGTCTAATCGGTTACAGCTCGACCGTCGGGTCCGGTGCCGCGTGCCGCGGTGACCCTGGTCGAGGTGCGGCGGCCGCAGCCGGAGGTGCCGGCTCGGGAGCCCGTTCGGCGGACTTGTCGCCCGCGGCCGCCCCCGGCGAGCGCTTGTCGTCCTGCTCGCGGCGATCGTCCTGCGGCGGCGCGTCGCCGTCGGCCGGCTTATCCGCGCCGACCTCGGACGCCGACGAGGCACCGCTGCCTGCCCCAGCCATCTGGCTAATCTGCTGAACGCCCTGCATGATCCCTTGTGGCACTTGACCGAGCGCGCTCATCGCCTGCATGGGCATCTGCGCGGCCTGGCTCGCCATCTGCATGGGCATGCTCATCATCTGGCCCATCTGCCCCATCGCGCCCCCGGCGCCGCCACCCGCGCCCAAAGCGGCACCAGCACCACCAGCGCCCGCGCCGCCGGCACCGCCCGCCTCACCGAATTGCAGCTTCTCGTAGTTGGCGGCGAGCTGAGCGTCGGTCTCCGAGTAGCGTCCCGCGGCCGCCATGACGTTGTTGGCCGTGTCCGACGCCTCGGTCTTGAGTTGCGGAAGCTGCTGTTGGATCGGGTCTTCGAGGCCTTGCAACTTCTCCGAGATGGCCTGACTGATCGCATCCGATCCGGTCACCGTGAAGGGCGGGGGTGCGTCGGGGAGGTCTCCCGCGGCAGCGAGCAGCTGACCGCCGTACTTCTGCAGGAGTTCCGGATCCACCTTCAGAGTCGGATAACCACCGGGGCTGCTTCCCATGTCACGCCTCCGCTCAGAACCGGATGTTTCGCAGCAGGTCGTAGACGCCCGCAATCCACAGCAACAGCGGGATGACCGCCGCGATGGCCACCCCGTCCAAGAGCTCGAGGATGCGCTTGGTCACCGGCGACACGCGCCGCACGCCCTCGGTGGCGCCGATTAGGATCAGCGTCACCACGGCACCGGCCACGTAGATGCTGAGCACCAGCCATGCGCTGCTCGGATCCCACAGCGTCAACCTGATCACCACACCGGTGGGAATCGCGACGGTGGCAGCGAGAAGGGCCCACGCGCACCATCTTTCGGCGTAGAGCCGGGATCGGAAGGCACACAGGGTCGTCACCAGGCCCGCCACGATCAAGCTGTGGACGAAGAAGTGGCCCTGCTCGACGACGGTTATCGCGCCGGCGGCGAGCACCAGCACGCCCGCCGAGAGGAAGCCGATGAGTAGATGCTTGGCCAAGTGGCTGCGCTCGGTCAGGCGGGCAGCCGACTCCGGGACCGAGGCAATGATCGCCTGCCAGGTGGGCGACTCCTCGTCGGTCGCCTCGTGGGCCGACACCGGGTCCAGCAGTTCTTCGTTCGCGACCGTCTCACCCGGGGCCGGGATGGGCGGCAACGCAATTCGCGCGACGGCCACGGTCATCTTCGCGGAGTTGGTCACCACGATCATGCCGAATGCGATGGCACCCGCGGGCACCCATTCCTGCCAGCCGTAACCGTAGGCCACCGCGGCCAGCGTCACTGCGACGGCGCCGACGGCCAGGAACGAGGCGACCTCGGCACGCTTACGCGGACCACCACGCGACGCGAGTACGACCAAGAGCACCACCGCCGCGGCGCCCGCGACGTTGGGCGCGCCTAAGCCGTCGACCCCGACGGGAAGTGGCACCGCCAACGCCGCGGCGCCGGCGAGCGGTGCGAGAGAGGCGATCAGCAGGCTCTCCGAGGTACTCGGATTGCCGTAACGGTTGCGTGCCACCACGCTGCCGACGAAGGTGCCGACGCCGAGCAGCCCCAGCGCCAGCGTCCACCACCAGCCGTGGTCGGTCTGCGCCCAACTCAGCACGACCAGCAGTGCCACGATCGTCGAGACGACCGGAATCGTCAGCCCGACGAACCGATTCAGGGCGCGGCGGTCGAATTCAGGCGACTCGTCCAGAACCGCGATCGCGTCGATCACGTCCTCGACCAGCGGTCGGTACCGCTCGGTGCGGCTCACCGAGACGAGAGTCAACAGCGCACCGTCGACGACACCGGCGTCGTCAAGCGACTCGGACGCCTTCAGCGGCGGTGCACCCGGACGCGCGAACGCCCACTCTCCCTGCGCCTTGAAGTCGAACCCCGCCAGCACGTCGGCCGGGGTGTCCTCCAGCAGTTCCGCGAGCACGGAGACGGTCTCGTCGATGTAGGTCTCGACGGGCGCCGCCGCCGGCAGCACCAAATCGGTCATACGCCGACCGGTCAGGATCGTGACGCGGGTCGTCGAAGGCCTGCCGGGCGTGACGCTCGACGAGGTGGGTGCGGCGGCTGTGGCGGTCAACGACGTTCGAGTCGGTCGAAGTCGTCGGACAGCGCGGCGGCCAGTTCGGTGACCCGTCGTTGAAAGTCGCGGCCGAGCAGATCGAGTTGGATCTCGGGACCCGCGGCGATGTGCTTGTCCCAGGGCAAGACGATGACGCGGCCAGCCGGGACGTGGCGCTCGAACTGCTGCACGAGGTCGTCGACGTCGATGTTCGGCTTGCCGGGGGTGACGTGGTTGATCACCACGCACGAACGCCCCAGCAGGTCCTGATATCCGTTCTGCCGCAACCAGTCCATGGTGACCGCGGCTTGCCTGGCACCGTCGATGGATGCGCTGGCGACGATCACGAGGCCCGACACCGTGGAGAGCACACCGCGCGACGCCGGCTGGAACAGCCCGGCACCGCAGTCGGCGAGGACGAGGTTGTAGTACCTCGACACGATGCCGACGGCACCCTTCCAGTCGTCGTCGTTGAACTCGCGGCGCGCACCGCTGTACTCCTCCGAGGAGAGGACCTCGAGATTGGAGCCGTTCATGCTGGTGTACGCGCGGATGTCGTTGTACCGCGACAATTCCTTGTCCGACAACAGATCTGCCACCGTGGCCGCGGACTGGCGGCCCGCCCGGTCGGCGAGGTTGCCGCCGTCGGGGTCGGCGTCGACCGCGAGGATCCGGTCACCACGGATCTTGCTCAGCGACGAACCGAGTGCCACGGTGACCGCGGTCTTGCCGACACCGCCCTTGAGTCCGAAGATGCCGATTTGGTAGGAATCGCGCGCGTTCCGGCGGATCCGCGAGTGCAGATCCATCTCGTACATCTCGTCCGGCGAGAGCCCCAGGTTGATTCGGGTGAGCAGGTAGACGATGTGGCGCCAACCCCGCTGCGACGGCATCTTGACCGCGGACCGCACACCGACGTGCGACAGAGCGTCGATGGCGCGGTGATTGCCCATCGTCGCGGCCGACGTCGGAGCCGGCGGAACCGAAGCCTGTTGGGCCGACGCCCACGTCGGGGGGCTTTCGGACGGCCCGTCGGCGTAGTGCTGTGGCGGTGCCGTCGTGGGCCGGGCCGGTGTCGCCGCGGTCGTGGCCCGCTGGTCGAAGCGCGCACCGGTTTGGGTCGCGGCCTGCGGGGCCCGCATCAACCCGTTTTGGACGCGTGGCGCACCCGCCTTCGTCGGGGGCATCTGCATCGTCACCTCGGTGGGCCGCGGTGGAGACGCCGTCGTCGGGCTCGGCGCCGATTGGGCCTGTGCGGGCAGCGGTCCGGACGGCAGGTCACCCCGGGCCGGGGCCGCCGGCGCGGGTGCGGCCGGTGCCACCGAGTCGCGGTCGGCGGTCACGGGCTCCTCATCGGGCTGTGACGCCTCCGAGGAGTGGAAGAGCCGATCGTAGTCCGCCGACATGGGTTGCCTCTCAAAGTGTTTCGATCGCGGGAAGACGTGCATAGGTGGGCGGAGGGGCGGTCACCCTGCCGCCCACCTGAAGTAGGGCGACGATTAGCCGCCGAAGCTACCCGCAACGTGTTGGTCGGTGCCCTGCATCGTCATGCCGGCCTCGCTGATGGTGGTCGCGAGGTTCTGCAGCGCGGCGTTCAATTCGGTGGAGGCGTTGTTCCAGCGCATCTGCACGGCCTCGTAGGACGCCTGGCCGGTGCCCTGCCACGCGGCCTGCAAGCGGCCGAGGGACGCGGTGCCCTCGTCGAGCAGCCCGTGCACGGCGCTTCCGTAGCCCTGGACCTCTCCAGCGGCGGCCTCGATCTGCGCGAAGTTCCAAACCTGTTCACTCATGTCGTGTCTCCTGACGCTCGGGCTGTCGTTAACCGTGGATGTTCAGATTGATGGTCTGCCCCAGAGCAGCGCTCTGGTCCTCGTCGGTCGACGCGTACTGCGTGCCGCCGGTGTGAATGTTCGCCGAGATTTCGTCGAGCTCGTTCTTCTGGACGAGCGCCGCTTCCTGGTAGCGCACGAATGCCTGCTGGGTGGCGGTGCCCGCCTGGCCCACCATGTGCGTCGCAAGTCCGCCGGCGGTCGAGTCGACCTGGCTCATGATGGCCCTCAGCTGCGAGGCGATGGACTCGAAGTTGCTGGCCTCGCTGGCGAGGACCGCTGAGTCTGTCTGCATCGGTTGACCCATTGCTGTTTACCTCTCTCATCCTTGTGTCCTCACCAAGGCTTTGGCGAGTCTTCCAGCCCCCCGGGCCGGAAAGTCTGTGGTGACCGTTACCAGTCGTCGTCGTCGTCTTCGCGCGTGTCCGTCGGCAGCGTGGTCGGCACCTTCAGGCCGGCCCTGGTCCCGCCACCGCCGTTCTTGCCGTGCTGGCCGGCGGCACCCATGGGCCCGCCGGCACCGGCGCCCGAATTGCCGACCGGCGCAGCTCCGGGACCTCCTGCACCGGGCGCGGCACCGACGACGCCGGCCTGGGCGGACGGTGCCGCCGCCTCGGGACTGGCGACCAAGCTGGACATCAGCGGTGTGCGCGCGGCCGAGCCGCCCATCCCCGGCAACGAGGCTGCCCGCACCAGTCCTGCGCCGCTCCCCGCACCCGATCCCCCGGCGAGCGGGTGATTCGACATCGGGCTGGCCCCGATCAATCCGATCTGGGCGCCCTTGTCGGAACCGAAGCTGCTGCCCATCTGGCTGAACATCTGCGTGAACTGCTGCATCGGTTGAGTCATCTGCTGCAACGGCTGGGTGACCATCTGACCGAGCTGCTGCGGCAGCTGCGCCACGGTCGACCCGATCTGCGACGCCACCTGCGTCATCATCTGCATGCCCTGCTGCGGCTTGTCCTGCTGGCTGGCTGCCTGCTGGCCGGCGTTCTGGGCGTTCTGCGAGGCACCCTCGGCGCGCTCGGCCGCAAAGGCCCCCTGCCCGACGGCGTTGCCCACCGCCATGTTCGTCGAGTCGACCGCGCCCTGTGCGGTGACGTAGGCAAAGGTCGCGTCACGGACGACGGCGCCGCCCATCAGCGCGGCATTCTGCGCGACGGCCGTCGCAGCGCCCATCTCACCGACCCCCGGCACCACGATCGGCTTGGGCGGCAGCACCGGCTCGAAGATGGTGTTCATCGACGTCTCGGCCTGGTATCCCTCCATGGCGCCCGCCGCCTGGTTCCACATGCGCACGAAGTAGTCGAACTCGTTGGCGCCGATCGGCGCCGTGTTCACACCGAGGAAGTTCGTGGCGTTGAGCACCGCGTTGGTGATGTGGTTCTGCTCGATCTCGGGCAGCGGCGGCGTCGTCGTCAACGCCGCGGCATAGGCGCTCGCCTGCGCAATTGCCTGCATTGCGCGCTTCTGCGCCTGCAGCGCCGCGGTCCGCAGCCACTGCACCATCGGGGTCGAGGCGGTGATGGCCTGCTGACTACCCGAGCCCTGCCACGACCCTTGCAACGCAACCAAACTGGCGGCCAGTTCCTCGGCCTGCGTCTCCAGCGAGATCGCCAACATCTCCCACCCGGCGGCGGCCTGATACATCGGCGCATCGCCCGCACCCGCCATCAGCCGGCCCGTGTTGACCTCGGGCGGTAGCGCGCCATAGAACATGGCGAGCATTGCGGGCACGGCGGACATGGTTTGCTGAGCTCAATCTCTCTGGGTCGTGAGGAAGTCTTAGAGAAGCGTCGTGGCGGTGGAGGCGTCGACCGCCTCGTAGATCGCCGCCGACTCCACGTACTGCAGGCCGGCCCGCGCCAATTCCTGCTGTGCGAACGCGTTGATCGCATTCATCTCGAGCGCCTCGGTCGCAAACGACAGGGCCGCCTGGATGGACACCTCGTCGACGCCGGCGGGCACCAACGCGCTGGCCTCGGTCGTCGCCGCCATTCCGGTCGCCAAGCCGCGGGTGCCGTTTGCGGTCACCTCGGTGCCGACCCCGACCGCGGCGGGATTGTGTTCCAACGGTTGCATTTCGATCACTCCTCACTCATTGCGAATATCCCTCGACTGCGAAGCCAGGCGGCCCGCCCGGAGCGGAAATCTTGCTCCCCCGTCGGATCCCCCTGGATCCTTTGCTGGGATGTACCCCGCATTGTTGCTATTCGTCTGTGTCGAATATTACCGGCACCTCTAGGGTGCTGCGAACACTTCTTCTTCGGGGGGATCGACGTACGCCGCCTGGATGACTTCCTTGCCGTCCGGAGTACGTAGGAGACCCTGACCGGGTGGCCGCCGCTTCAGCTTGAACTCGCTGGTGGGGAACTCCATCTTCTCGCCCGAGAGGAACAGCGTGGGCGAGCCCGCGCCGTAGGCGGCGCCGACGAACTTGTCCATCGTCGAGCGCTGGGCCTGACTCATTTGGCAGGTCACGATGAGGTGCAGGCCGATGTCCGACGCCGCGGGCAACAGCGGCGTCAGTGGCGTCATCGGTCCGATCGGTCCTCCGGCGCCCACGACCATGTGCCAGTCATCGACGAGCAGGACCACGTCGGGTCCCTTCCACCAGGAGCGGGCGCGGAGTTGAGCCGTGGTCAGATCCGGCGGAGGCAGCCTCTGCTTCAACGCCGAGGCCAACGCCTTGATGGCCTCCTCCAGGGCAGCGTTGTTCCGGTTGACGCCGGCACCGTCCATGATGTGGCTCTGCGGCACCGCATCCAGTAGACCCGAGCGGTAGTCGGCCAGCATGAACCGGACCTGTTCGGGACTGTTGCGCGCGCAGATGGCCGACGCGACGGCGTGCGCGATGCGCGTCTTGCCCGACTTCGGCGCACCAAAGATGAGCAGGTGCGGCGACGAGTGCATCGAGCTGTAGGCCACTGACAGATCGGATTCGCGGACGCCGAGCGGGATGGTCCACCTCGTCCGGTAGTCGCTGTCCGGGCCGGGCGGGGCCGGGTCCAGTTCGTCGAGGTAGATGCGCTCGGGAAGCACCCGCACCTTGGGCGCCTCGTCGGAGTGCTGCGAAGAGACGTACTGCACGGCCGCCGTGATCGCCGGGACGATGTCGGCTACGCCGTGGACGCCGTCGAGCCGCGGCACCCCCATCATCAGGTGGTGCTTCTCCATCGAGATGGCGCGCCCGGGCCGGTTGGCCGGGATCTCGCGGGTGATGCGGTCGACCTGGGTCTCGTTGACGTCGCCGAGCCGGAACTCCACCTTGGTGCCCAGGTAGTCGCGGATGCGGGACTTGAGCTCGGTCCACCGTGGCGTCGAGATGATGGTGTGCACGCCGTAGGCGAGGCCCTGACCGGCGAGGTCTTGGACGACGGGCTCGAGTTCGGGGAACTCCGCGACGAACGCCGGCCAACCGTCGATGATCAGGAACACGTCGCCGAACGGATCCGCCGACGCCGGGTGGCTGGGGTCCTCGCGCATCTGCCGGTAGGAGGCGATGGAGCCGACCCGGTACTCCTTGAACGTCGCCTCGCGTTGACGGAGCACGGCCTTCATCTCGGCGACGACGCGGTTGACGCGGTCGGGTTCCGCGCGGGTGGCGACACCGCCGACGTGGGGCAGGTCCTCCAGGTACATCAGGCCGCCGCCGCCCATGTCCACGCAGTAGAACTGCACCTGCCGCGGCGTGTGGGTCGCGGCCGCGGACAGCACGAGGGTCTGCAGGAACATCGACTTGCCCGTCTGCGGGGCCCCACCGATGGCGATGTTGCCGCCCGCCGCCGAGACGTCGACGCCCCATACCTCTTGCCGATGTCGTCTGGGTTCGTCCATGATGCCGAGACCGAAGCGCAACGGCTGACGGTGGTCGCGCGCGACGAGTTCGTTGACCGGTGTCGGATCGGTCAAGGGCGGCAACCACATTCGGTAGGCCCGCATCTCACCGGTGCCCAGCTGCCCGAGGACGACCTCGCGCAACACGCGCTGTTCAGGCTCGATGGTCATTCCTCGACTCCTGCTCGTCGTCGTGAAGTCACGAGATCACCGGCTCCGGAATGGGCGTGGCCGTGAACGGCCGGATCCGCAGCGGACTCTGGGCCGCGTGCTTTGGGGCGGCCACGGCGTCGGATTCCGAGGACGCGGGAACGTAGGTGGTTCCGGTGAACACGCTGCGGAACTTGACCGGGTCCTCCATGCCCACTCGCAGGAAGCCGACGCCGCTCTCGGCGTTGGTGATGTACTGCGCCTCGGGCGTTCCGATCACCGCCTTGGACTCCGCCGAGCTCGTCGTCCGAAGCGCGATGCGGTAGGTCAGGTTCGGTTCGAGCTTGTCGATCCGGACGCCACCGGTGTTCAAGGACTGCGTGGCGAGCAGCAGGTGCACTCGCAGCGAGCGACCGACCCGACAGATCCGGTCGAAGAGCGCAATGAAGTCCGGGTGGTTCTGCAGCAGCTCGGCGAACTCGTCGACGACGACGAACAGCGTCGGCAACGGGGCGAGATCGGCGCCGCGCTCACGGTGCTTCTCGTATTCGGCTACGCCGGACAGGGCACCCGCTGCACCGACCTGGATCCCGGCTTGACGCAGGATCGACTGGCGGCGGTCGAGCTCGCCGGAGAGCACCTCGCCCATGCGGCTGACCAGCTCGGCCTCCTCCTCCATGTTGGTGACCACCGCCGCGGTGTGGGGCAGCTTCTCCATGCCGAGGAACGTCGAACCGCCCTTGAAGTCGGTCAGCAGCAGGTTCACCTGGTCTGGGTGATGCGTCGCGGCCAGCGAAAGGATGAGCGTACGAAGGAATTCCGACTTGCCCGAACCGGTGGTGCCAATCAGCATCCCGTGCGGACCTGCACCGAATTCGGCGCCCTCCTTGATGTCGAGGTACTGAATCTCGCCCGTCTTGAGCTCGTGGCCGAAGGGAATGCGAAGCCGGTCGCGGTCGAGGTCGGTGAACATCCGCCACCTGGACGGCGTGACCTCCTCCACGCTTTGCGCGCCGACCAGTTGGTGCCACTCGGTGGCTACCTTCTTCTGTACGCGCGTGGTCTTGTCGATGATCGTCCCGGTGATCGACCAGCCGGCGAGCTTGCGCGCAATGCGTCCGGCCTGGCCGGGCGTCATCCGGTCGCAGGTGCTGGTGATCAGGCGAAAGTTCAGATTGGGCAGCTTGTCGTCGGCCGTGCCGTCGGCGGCCACCCGGATGCGGTAGGCCGACCGATGGTTGCCCAGGGTGATGACCGTGACGCCGGCACGCCCGTCCATCGGGAACCCCGCCCGCCCACCGGTGAGGTCGACGACGACGACGTAGGGTCCGGTGGGCGCCGAATCGGCCGAATGTGGGCCGCGCGCAGTCAGATCCGCCAGTCCGTCGGGTCGGGTGAACACCAGCCGTACGGCACCCGCGGCGTCGGTGTCGGTCTGATGCTGCACGTGTGGCAGCCACTTCAACCAGGCCCAGTCGGGATCTTCCGGATCGTCGGTCAGCACCCGGATCTGCAAGAGGTCCGGCGGATGGAAGACGGCCAAGTGGCAGATCATGGCGCGTAGCAGTGCGGCTGCACCGCCGGGGTCGCCACCGACGGCGATCGTCGGAAACGACCGCAGCTGAACGAGTTTCGGGCAATCGTGGATGAGCCCGTGCGTACGGAGGAACTTCGTCACCCACATGTGGCTGACGGGTTCCAGGTGGGGCTGCGGCGCGGCCTGCGGGCCCGCGAGTTCACCGCCGACGTTCGGCTTGAGCAGCCGGTCGACGGCTGCCTCGAGGCCGACGCCGATGCGGGTGGCCGCGAAGAAGTCGGCGTTGGACGTTCGCGACCATTGGCGGTTGCTTCCGATGATCGACAACAGGTCGTCGGGATGCGGGGCGTGATAGTTGAAGAAGGCGACCTGCGCGGCCGCCGACGACGTGACGCGCGTGCGGAGGCCGGCGAGGTACCGCAGGTATTCCTTGCGGTCGGCGTTGATCTCGGGCACCTTCTTTCCGCCCGGGCCGCCACCGGCCATGAAGCCGACGGTCCCCATGATCATCATCAGCGGCATCATCAGCATGTACGGCGACAGCTGGCGGATGCCGGTGAAGATCATGATCGCGATCATGCCGAGCATGCCGCCACCCATGACGTACGGAAGGATCTTCTGGACGCCCGACGGGGGGATCTCGACCCCGAGGTCATCCGGTGGGGTCACGTTGATCTCACCAGGCGTGAGCCGCGGCCCGCGCTTGATGATCGGCGTGAACTTTCGCGTCGTCACGAGCCACCTCCGGCCCCCGCCACCACGGGTTGCCTTCCGTCGGGAATCTTCCTGGGGTCGGGATCCGGTGGCAGCGTGTCGTGTTCGAGCAACGCGGCCTCCTTGGACAGCACCGGACCGTCGACCAGCAGACCCACGACCTGCCACGGCGCGGTCAGCGGGGTGGTCAGGCCCAGCTTGTTCGCCGTGTCCTGGTTGGGAATGCCGTACCGCACACCCTGGGGATCGATGTAGTACAGGCTCTCGCCATAGCGCGGGTCCGGGGACTGCAGCTGAACGTACTGGCCGCCGGCGATGTACACCGTTGCGTCACCGCCGATTTGGTCGATACCGGTGGTCATCGCCGAGGCGGCGATCGGCAGGTGCCTGCCGGCGATGACCGAGACCTTGGGTGACTGGTCACCCGGTGCCCGCTGCCACGACCAGCACAGCGCAGGCGCGTCTTCACGCAGGAGCATCTGCAGCGGCGTCGCAGGCAGCGGTGAGGTGAACACCTGCTCGGCGATCTTGGCGACGACGCTGGACTCCACCGACGGCGGGGAGATCAGCCCATAGGAGTTCGACGCCCGCAACGCCGCGGCGGTGGTGTCGTTGACCTTGGCCACGCCGTCGGGCAGCACGACGTACTGCTGGGCGCCCGAATCGGACACGGTCTGGAAGATCGATCCGATGACCAGGTTGGCAGGCAGCCCAAGGGTATTGGGTGCACCGGCAGCGGGCACCTGCGGCAGCATCCACGGACCAGCGTTCGGAAGCGCGTTGTAGAGACCCTCCGAGATTGGCGTCGACTTCGCGGTCACCGGGATGCCCACCGCCGAGGTGACGGCGCGGTCGGACAGGTCGATGGCGTGCCGGCCGGTGGACGTGACGAGCCAATCCCGGTCTTGGAACGACACCAGCATTCCCTGCCCGGGCGTCATCGGGGCGACGGAGGAGTCGGTGACGAGCGGCAGCACGATGATCGACGTCGCGACGACGGGCGCGACGCTCTCGGCCTTGGTCACGGTGTCGCACAGAGTCCAGCTCGACTCGGCCACGCCGGCAACGGGTGTCGCATAGGGAGCACCAGGAATGCCGATCGGCTGTCCCTTGGGCATACGGTCGAGTTCCTCGGACTTCACTGCCTTCGGCATGCCGGCGTTGCCGAGGACCAATCGCGCCGAGGTCAGGTTGTAGACCGGTCGCAACTGGCCGTTGCCGGGCATGACGACGTAGAGCTGGTTGGTGTTCCGGTCGACCAGCAGGGTGTCGCCGCCACTCTTGCCCAGCGGTTTGAAGTAGGCCAGCAGGGCGGCACCCAGACAGATCAACACCGCGATGACGATGCCGAGAGACACTGCGCGACTGTAGAACTGGAGCGGATCGTCGAACATGCGCGTATCGCGACGCACGATCGCGTGCTCGACGCGCCGCAGCAGGAAGCGCCAGCCGCTGACCTGGACCTTGGTGGTCAACCGGAACCCTGCCATGGGTCAGTCGCCGATGTTCAGTCGGCTGTGGACGGCCTCGATGGCGCCGGCCATGTCGTCTCCGTCGATCTCGCTGAGCTGATCCACGCCGAGGCTCTCGAAGTCCATGGACCTGGCCAACCTCATGTCGCGGCTCTGCTCGCCGGCCTCCACCAGCTGCCGGGCGTAGCGGCCGTTGCCTGCGATGTCGAGCGCCGGCTTGCCGTTGAGCGACCGCTGGCTGAGCAGGGTCGCCGCGGCCAGCACACGCTTGGTCGCCTCCTCGCTGAGCGTCGAGTCGTTGTTCTGGGCAAGGACCTTGGCGATCTCGACGATCTCGTCCGGACCGTAGGAGTCGAATTCGATTCGAGTCGAGAACCGCGACCGCAGACCGTCGTTGGTCTCCAAGAGCCGGTCGATGTCGTTGGGGTAGCCCGCGATGATCACCACGAGGCGGTCGCGGTCGTTCTCCATCCGCGCCAAGAGCGTGTCCAGTGCCTCGGTGCCGAACGGGTCGGCCCGTCCGTCGCGTTCCTGCACCAGCGTGTAGGCCTCGTCGATGAAGAGCACTCCTCCGACGGCGCGGTCGATGGTGCGTGACGTCTTGACCGAGGACTGCCCCTCGTACTCGGCGACGAAGTCCTTTCTGGAGGTCTCGACGAGCTTGGGTTCGGCGATCACACCGAGACCGGCCAGGATGTTGGCCACCACTCGCGCGATCGTCGTCTTGCCCGTCCCCGGCGGTCCGGTGAAGATGATGTGCTTGGACTGCTGAGCCACCTTCATTCCTCTGGCGGCCCGTACCTTCGCCATTTGCGTTGCGGCGCGGTATCTCTCGATCTGCTCCTTGACCCGGCTGAGACCGATCTGGCGGTCCAGCTCGGCTTGGGCCTCGGCGAGCAGCCGCTCACGTCCGGAGTTGTCGGCCACCACACTGCTGGGGTCCCACGGATCTCGGCGAGCGGCGATCTTCTCGGCCGACGTCGTGGCGAGCCGGTAACCCGGGTCCCGCAGCGCAGCGGTGACCTTGGGCTCCGAATGCGTCGCCTGCAGCCATTCGAGCAGCACGACGGCGGACTCTTCGTTGCCGAGGCTGCGCCGCGTCATCGCCAGATACCACGCGATGGCCAGCCCGCAGGCCTCACCGGCCGGTGAGGAGTTGGCCTCGGTCAGCCGACGCTCGGCCTCGTTGAACAGCCCGAGGTTGGCGGCCGCGACGCCGTGCGCGACGCTCGCGGCCGCCCCCAGGAACTTGTCGGGCCACGCGCTGGCCCCCCGCACCTCGTCGATGACGTCGGTCCACCGCTCGGCCGCGCCGTAGACCACCGCCTTGGCCCACGCCACCAGGTGATCGGCCCCGCCGGGATGGACGGATTCCAGCGCCTCCATCGCGTCGGCGTAGTTGCCGAGCAATGCCTCGTTGACGGCGAAGCCCAGCGTCAGCGACAGCGGCGAGTTCACCGGATAGGTGATGTTGCCGAACATTCCACCGATCTCGACGCGTGCCTCGAGCACGTTCATGGAGACCTCGGCGGCACCTGCCAGCTGTCCGAAGCTGCCCCGCGAGTACCACGCGCGAAACAGGGTTGCGCGGTCGGAGTCGCCGCAGCGGATGCGGCCGACCCAGGCGTCACACGCCGTGTCGTCGACGGCGGTGATCTCGGTGAACATCTGCATGGATCGGTTTGGCGCGGTGGGCAGCATGCCGACGGCGCTGCCAAAGAGCGCGCTCAGGTGCTCATTCATGGTCACCTGCATACCGCGTCGCGAAGGCGCGTGCGCGAGCGGCACTGGCGTCTTCCGGCGACGGCAGGTCGAGGTCTCTGGAGAGGAAGTCACGGGTGGCGGCGTCGTCGTGGCCCTGCTGCCGCATCCCGTCGAGGACGTGGACGTACTGCGCGGCCCTCGCGTCCTGAGTGGCGAGTCCGGCGATGACGACGATCTCCTCCGCGAGATCGGCTTCGGTCATCGAGATCACTTCCTGCGCTAGGTCGATTCGGTGGACGCCGCCGTCCGTGAACGCGGACACGGTGACCGTGCCGGACGGATTGGTGACGGTGAAGGTCGGGTGCTCGTCGCCGTCGTCGGTACCCGGCTCGTCCTCGTCTCGCGGCCAAGAGTCGTCCATCACGTGATGGCCCTTCTCAATCCGCAAGGTGGGCGTCGAAGTCGAGCGGCTTCTTGTCGAACCAGGCCTTCGAGGGCAGGAACTCCATGAGGCCGTCGAGGGCCCGCTGAAGGTTCTCGTTGGTGCCTGGCAAGAAGCTTCCGTACAACTCGCCGTTGACGCGGCGGGGCAACGACACGATCCGGCCCTGGCGGGAGTCCAGGACACCGGCCGCGACCTCGGACTGGGTGTAGGTGCCACCGGGGTGACGCTCGTTGGCGGTGATCTCCACCCAGCTGCTCGGCGCCGCGGTGATCTCGGCGTACAACCTGGCCGACGGCGGGTCGATGCCGAACTGGGCGAGTTGATTGGCCGTCGTGGACTGCCCGAGTTGGCTCGCCACGCCGGTGAGCGGTTCGACGTCGGCGGGGGACGCGGTGCCCAGCACCGCCGTCACCATGCCGGCGAGTCCGACCTGCGGCGCGATGCGTTGCAGCACGATCATGTCGCCGTCGCGCGCGGCGATGACGTGACGGTCGCCCTTGCGGCAGACCGCGAAGCGGACCATCTTGCCCAATTCACGCCGCCACCAACGGCCCTCGAGGGTGCGGTCGGCACGGCTCAACGTGTCGACCATGGCCGCGACCTCGGGATGCGGTGCCCCGTAGAAGTCCAGCACGCCCTGGTCGGTGAGATCGCGGGCGACCTGTGCCCAGACGATGTCCCGCAGTTCGAGCTGCGGGATGTTGGGGCGGATGCCGAGTGCCGGCGGGAACTCCATCATGTGGAGCCGGTCGGCGATGACGAGCATGCCGTCGATCGTCACTTCCACGGCGACGACGTCGTCGACGTGCGTGCCACGGCTGCCGGTGGGCATCGTCACGGTCGGTCCACTCCCTTCACCTGTACGTCGGTCCGGGGGTCGGGACGAGTGCCCGCCTCGACGTGATCACGGTCGTGCAGTGCGCCCCGCCGAGATTTGCCGACGACCCGTCGGCCACCGATGCGATGGTCAGATCCCAGTCCCCCACTGGATATGAGGCTACCAGCGGTTTCGGCATCCCCGGTGCACTAATTGACGCCGCCACGGATCGGTTGAATCCGTCCTTTAACCACCGTTGAACTGTGTCTATGACGATTCACGCGAACCGACCGGCCTGGCGTCCGTCGCCCCGGGCCGAGACGGGCGAAGCCTCGGACCCCGGCGGCAGCGCTTGCAACAAGGTCGGATTCGTGCCGTGCGCCGGCTCGAACCCCGTCGTCTGAGTTCGCCGACCGATCGTTTGCTAGGCAGCGTGACGAATCCGGCGGGGCTCGACGCCACGGTCGCGTCCTCGCCGGGTGGTTGATACTGGACTCCGAAGCCGGCTGGCGCGTCGTGTGGGACACGGGAAGGAGCATGGTGCCGTGAGCGATCGCGACGATGCCCTGCGCAGGGAACTGGGCTGGACCGGACCAGAGGACTCGGACTACGAGCCCAATCCCGACCCACCACAAACCTTTACCTCCGCCACCGCTCCGCTGCCACCGCGGCCGCCCGTCGACCTGCCCGAATCGTCGCCACCACCACCACGCGAGCCGCAACGGTTCGGCCCGCCCCAGGGACCACCACCGCAGGGACCACCACCCCAGGGCCCGCCACCGCAGGGCCCGCCACCGCCGCAGTGGCCGCCGCAGCCGCAGCAACCGCCTCCGACCTGGCACCAGGGTCCACCCCAGCGGCCCGGCCCGCCGCCACCCGGCCCGCCGCCCCCGTACGGCACGTGGCCGGGCCAGCCCCCAGGGCCGGATCCCCGCCTCGCGCCGTCGGCTCCCCCCGCGTCGTACGCCGACCGGATCCGCGCCGACGACTTGGTTCGACCCCGGCGCCCCGTCCCCGCGTCGGGGTGGCGGCGCGCGGTGCACCGGCTGACCTTCGGACTCGTCAACCCCGGCCCGTCGCCACAGGAGATCCGCCTCGCCGAGCTCGAGGCCCGCGTCAAGGTCGTCATGCGCGGCCATTACAAGGTTGGCGTGATGGGCAAGGGCGGCGTGGGCAAGACCACCGTGTCGGCCAGCATCGGCTCGGTGTTCGCCGAACTACGCCAGGAGGACCGCGTCGTCGCGGTGGACGCAGACACCGCCTTTGGCAAGCTCGGCAGCCGTGTCGACCCGAAGGCCATGGGCTCCTATTGGGAGCTGGCGGCCGATCAGCACCTCGAGACGTTCGCCGACGTGCGCAGCCGGGTCGGCAACAACTCCGCCGGGCTGTTCGTCTTGGCGGGCGAGGCGAGCCCGGCGCGCCGGCGAGTGCTCGACCCGGCCATCTATCGCGAAGCCACCGCTCGGTTGGACCGCTACTTCTCCATCACGATCGTCGACTGCAGCTCGACGATGGACACGCCGGTCACCCAGGAGGTGCTGCGAGACCTCGACGCGTTGGTGGTGGTCTCGTCACCCTGGGTCGACGGTGCGGCGGCGGCCGGTCAGACGCTGGATTGGCTGGCCAACCGCGGGCTGACCAATCTGCTGCGACGCACGGTCGTGGTGCTCAACGATTCCGACGGGCATGCCGACAAGCGAACCAGGGCGATCCTTGCCCAGCAGTTCGCCGGCCAGGGCCAAGTGGTGGTCGAGGTCCCGTTCGACCCCCACCTTCGACCGGGCGGGGTCATCGACGGCACGGCCGTGATGTCCGAGCCCACCCGCCGCAAGTTCGTCGAGGTCGCCGCCGCGCTGGCCGAGCACTTCCCCACCACCGACGACCGGAACCGGGACCGCCGCTGATTCAGCTCCAGTCGAGCTGCCCGATCAATGCCTCGACGGCGGCGACTGCGGTCTCTGGAACCGTCTGCTCCGACTCGAGGCGGACGATGACGTCCTCCTCGACGCCCGCGGCTTGGGCGGTCTCATCGATGGTGAGGTTGGCGGTGCGACGCGCGGCATAGAGGCGCTGACCAAGCGTGGCGCCCTTGGCAACTGCAGCCCGCATGGTCAGCTCGTCCATCCGTCGCCGGACCGTGCTGAGCGCGCGGATCAGGGCGGGGGTGACGCGACCGATCCTCGTCGCGCGCGCCGCCACGGCCTCGAGTTGCCGGAGATCGGCCAGGATCGCAGAGACCCGCGCGATGAAGTCGGGGTCGTCGACGGGTGGCAGTGCGTCGACCGTGGAGCCAAGGGCATTGGCCGCGGCCACCACGGCTTCGGCGATGAGCGAGCCCTCGTCACCAGCGGCCGCGTCCCGACGTCCGACCGCCGTGGGCTCGGGCTCCGCCGTGGGTGCGCCGGCGCGCAGCCGATTGATCGTGCCGGGAGGCCACCGAAGGACTTCTTCGAGCTTCGCCCGGGTCTTGTCGCGCGGCCAGCTTCGGCCCTTCTCGAATGCGATCAGGGCGCCGGCGTTGATGATGCCGTCGGCGGCCAGGCTGCGCTGTGAGATGTCCAGTTCACGCCGGCGGGCAGCCGCTGCTGCTCCGGCTCGGGCCATGCCCGGGTCCACGATCGTGGCGTCGTCGTCCGCCTCCGCCGGGATGGTCATCTCTGCTTGGTCCTCGTCGAGCTGCGATGGTTTGACGGCCCCGCTGACCGTAGCAGTCGTCTCCGACCGCTTCGGTTGACCCCCTGAACTGTCTCATCGCTACGGCTGGCGGTCAAGACGGGAAATGACGACGGCTTGGTGGCAGCGGTTGCGTTCTCCCAGTTGAGCGGTAGTCACAGTCGAATATGGGTCCGTCCGCGACCTGGCGACACCGGACGTTCCGCAGCGGCCCCGCCGAACTGCTTCGGTTTGAACTGTTGCATTGCTACGGTTTAGTGCTATACATTCTCCCCATTGCGACGCCCCGGACGGCGACGCCGGAGAGAGGAGTACGACATGCAGGCTTCCCGGATTGGACTGGCGGCGACGAACCCCGTCGGGTTGGACGGACTACCACTCGGCGAATGCACCAAGGATCCGGAGCGATGGACGACCGTTGCCGACGAGGACGCGAAGGCGATCTGTCGGACCTGCCCGCGCCGGTGGGCATGCGCACGCGAGGCTGTCGAACTGCCGAAGGCCGAGGGTTTGTGGGCAGGCATCGTGGTGCCAGAAGCCGGCCGCGGCCGCGGTCACGCCCTGCGTCAGCTTCGCGAACTGGCCGAGCGCCACGGCTATCCCGTTCGCGCTCGGCGAATCTTCGTCGAACAGTTCCTGGAATCTGCCTGATCAACGGCTGAGTCACGAAGAATCGGCGTCGAGGGGTCGCCGGTTCGGAATACTCAAGGGCCCCTGAGCGGTTAGACTCTTCGTGACGGTGCCGCTCATGCCCCGGGTACCAACTAAATTCGTCGCCTAGAGCGACCACTTGCCGTGAGGCGCCATGGCGGTACCGTCGCCTAAGCCGCTGATGCACTCGCATCGGCGGCTTTGGGTTTTCTGGGGCACGTTGGGCCTGTGCATCGAGTCCGGACTGTGGATGACTCCGACTTCCGCCCGCAAATTCGTCGGCAGCCACTCGTAGCTTCACCGACATGACCACCTACTGGATCAACACCGTCAGCCGAGGCCATGTGGTGCGAGGCGTGGCCGGGGGCTTCACCCAGGCCAACCACGGCAAGCCGCACATGTTGCGGCGGATGGCCCGCGACGATTGGATCGTCTTCTACTCGCCCAAGACCGACTATCCCGACGGCGCGCCCCTGCAGTCGTTCACTGCCATTGGCCGGGTCGTCGACGACGAGGTCTACCAGGAGGACTTCGACCCGCAGTTTCAGCCGTGGCGGCGCCGGGTCGAGTTCCTGCCATGCGTCGAGACTCCGATCCGTCCACTGATCGACGAGCTCGACTTCATCGAGGTCAAGGCCCAGTGGGGTTATCGCTTTCGCTTCGGTGTCTTCAAGATCGACGTCGGCGACTTCGAGTTGATCCGCGCGGCCATGACGGGGTCGACGACCCCGCCCGGAGCTACTCTGACGGGGTGAGCAACACCGAGGCCGCGCCCGAGCACGTCGCCTGCGGTGCCTCGCGATTCACCGGTGTCCTGCACCCGCGAGAGGTGCCACTCGGAGGTCCTCGGGCGATTCGGGTGCGCCGCACCTTGCCGCAGCGCGAACGGTCGCTGATCGGTGCGTGGTGTTTCGCCGACCACTACGGCCCGCATGACGTTCGAACGAGCGCGGGCATGGACGTCCCACCACATCCACACACCGGACTGCAGACCGTCAGCTGGCTGTTCAGCGGCGAGATCGAGCACCGCGACAGCGCCGGCGTGCGTGCCGTCGTGCGCCCGGGCGAGCTCAACTTGATGACGGCGGGCGCAGGCATCTGCCACTCCGAGGTGTCGCAGCCCACCGCACCCATCCTGCACGGCGTGCAGCTGTGGGTGGCCCTGCCCGACGCCGACCGGCACACCGATCGCGACTTCGCCCACTTCGCGCCGGCCGCCCACACCATGGGCGACGCCGACGTCCGGGTGTTCCTCGGCGAACTCGACGGGGTCCGTTCTCCGGTGCACACCTTCACCCCTCTGCTGGGCGCCCAGGTCGACCTGGCGCCGGCCGGCACGGTCGAGTTGACGGTCGACCCGGCCTTCGAACACGGCGTCCTGCTCGACCAGGGCGACGTGCGCGCCGGCGACACGCCTCTCGACGTGGCCGACCTCTGGTTTCAGTCACCGGGCCACGACGTCGTCCGGCTCACCAACGGCGGCGACACCCCGGCGCGGATGCTGCTCCTCGGGGGTCTCCCCTTCGGTGAGGAACTGGTCATGTGGTGGAACTTCGTCGGCCGAACCCACGACGAGATCGTCGAATACCGTCGAGAGTGGGAGCGGCACGACGACCGATTCGGTTCGGTCAGCGGCTACCCGGGTAGCCGATTGTCGGCCCCGCCGCTACCCAACTCGACGCTGCGGCCCCGTGCCAACCAGCTGACCAAAGGAGATCGATGACCGCCGCCAGCACCACCGACAAGACCGGTGCGGAAGCCACCGTCACCGCCGAGTCCGATCGCTTCGTAATCGCCGTCGACGGCAAGCAAGCCGGCTTCGCCGAGTTCTTCGACGGCGACGGTCGTCGCACCTTCCCGCACACCGAGGTGGATCCCACGTATCAGGGACGCGGGCTGGCGACGATCCTGGTCGCCGAGGCGTTGCGGTCCACGAAGGAAGCAGGTCTGCGCGTGGTGCCGGCCTGCTCCATGGTCGCCAACTACATCGACAAGCACCCCGAGTACCAGGACATCACCGACGCATCCTGATCGCCGATCGACGCGACGCGGGAGCCTCAGCTCAAGTACTGCGCCGTCGACCCCGCCACCGGCATCTCGCCCATGCCCAGCTTGCGGTGATCCCAACTACGCGTCCTGGTGGCGTCCAGTCGGACGGCGATCCGGTTGTGCATCATCTGATCCACGAACGGCTTCATGTCGTGGCTGTACGGACCGGTGTAGCGCTCCCAGACGCTGATCCCCACGCGCAGTAGCAGTTCCGGGTCGTCGTCGACGATGTGCGCCTGGCCGTCGAAGGACACTCCGCGCAGCGTGTCGTAGGTGTGGCCGTCCTCGATCATGACGGTGAGGCGGGGATCGCGGCGAAGGTTCACCGCCTTCTGCGACTTCGCCTTGGTCTCGAACCAGATGTCCCCGTCGACCACGGCGTACCACATGGCGACCAGATGCGGTCTGCCGTCGGCGGACAGCGTCGCCAGGGTCGCCGTGCGGCTGCGCTCGACGAACTCGACGATCTCGTCGTCGCTCATCACGATCTTCGAACGTTCGTTCTTGCCCATCCGGTATCCCTACCAGGGCTTGCGACCTGAGCACCCACCGGGCCGCCGTTATACCCTCGCCCTTTCGTGTGATCACCGAGTGCGTTGACGAAACGAGACGTGAACCAATGGGCGGACTGAAGGCGGCGCTGATCGCGGCGGCCGTGGCACTGCTGGTCGCCGGCTGCGCGACGACCACCGCCGGTGTGGCCGTCTCACCGCTCTACGATCCATTCCGCGCCGGCGGTCTGCCCGCCGAGGACGGCCCCAGCGGGATCCGAGCGGACGCCCCGGCCCCCGAGGGCGACGTCACGGGCACCGACGGCGGCGACGCCGACAAGTTGGCCACTCTCGGGGTCAACGACGTGACGGAGTTCTGGGAGAAGAACTACGCCGACTCGTTCGACGGATCCTTCAGCGCGATAACGGATCTGGAGTCCTTCAATTCGGAGAGCCCGTCGAGTCCGGAGATCTGCGGGGGGCAGACCTATGACAACCCCAACGCGTTGTTCTGCCCGCCGGATCACCTCATCGCCTGGGACCGTGGCGTGTTGGTGCCACTCGGCCAGCAATTCTTCGGCGACACGTCGATCGCCGCCCTGCTCGCCCACGAGTACGGGCACGCCGTGCAGGACATGGCACACATCGCCGACGACCACACCAGCACGCTGGTCAGTGAGCAACAGGCCGACTGCCTGGCGGGTACCTACGTCCGATGGGTGGCCGAGGGCAAGTCGCGGCGCTTTCAGCTCAGCACCGGCGACGGCCTCAATCACGTTCTGGCCGGGGTGCTCACGCTCCGTGACCCGACCTACGCCGCCGACGACGCACCGTATCTGGAGCAGGGTCACGGCACCGCCCTCGACCGCATCAGCGCCTTCCAGATGGGCTTCACCTCGGGGGCTGCGGAGTGCGGCAAGATCGACATGAACGAGATCACCCAGCGGCGTGGGGATTTGCCGTTGACGCTCCCCGCGCAGACTGGCGACGAGCCGATCTCCGGCGACGTCACGGTGACCGAGGACGTGCTCACCTCCCTCGTCGACGTGCTCGGCACGGTGTTCAAGCCGGCCAACCCGCCCAAACTGTCGTTCGACACGCCACAGTGCTCCGACGCCAAACCCGGCCCAGCGGCGTCGTACTGCCCAGCCAGCAACACCGTTTACGCCGACGTCGCCACGCTGGCGGAGATGGGCAAGCCGTCCGACCGTGAGGACTACACCCTGCTCCAAGGTGACGACACCGCGCTGTCGGTCGTGACATCGCGCTATGTGCTGGCGGTCGAGCACGAGCGCGACACGCCGCTCGACACCGCCGCCGCCGCGTTGCGGACGGCCTGCCTGACCGGGGTCGCGCAGAGTGCGATGTCCGAGGACAAGGGACTGGCATTGAGCTTGACCGCCGGGGATCTCGACGAGGCGGTGGCAGGTCTGTTGACCAACGGCATGGTGGCGAGCAACGTCGACGGCGAGACGGTGCCAGCCGGATTCACCCGAATCGTGGCGTTTCGGTCCGGCCTGGGCGGCGACGCAGATCTTTGCTACAACCGCTTCAAGTAAAGCTTCAGGAGATGGTGGCCCTTGGCCACGGCATCGTTGGCTATCATGATGTTCGTTCCCGGTAACACCAAGAGTGCGAGGAGGGTTGGCGGCCAGTGGCAAAGAAGACCGTCGTCGAATGGGTCGACGACATCGACGGAACCGCTGCGTCGGAGACGGTGACGTTCACCATCGACGGTTCCCGATACGAAATCGACCTCTCGGAGAAGAACGCCGCCAAGCTGCGAAAGACCATGAGTGGCTGGATCGAGGCCAGCCGCCGGGCGTCGAGCCGCCGCGCGAAGAGCGCACAGCAGCCCAAGAACGATTCCTCGGAGTCGACCAAGGCCCGAAAGTGGGCCATGGACAACGGCTTAGACGTCGGCCCGCGTGGCCGCCTGCGGTCCGAGGTCATCGACGCCTACCGGACGCGGTCGACCGCCGAGAAGTGACGCCGAGGCGTCAGCCGCGAAGGGTGCTGCCCTGCAGCCATTCTCGCCAGGGCACGCTCCAGTCACCGTTCTGCCATCTCTCCAGCGCCTCGCCGCCGGTGTTGCGGACCTCGACGACGTCCCCCGGTTCAGAGAATTCGTAGAACCAGCGAGCGTCCTCGGCGCTGAGATTCAGACACCCCGCCGAGACGTTGGTGTTGCCCTGAGCCCACACCGTCGCCTCCCGTTCGTGGAGGTAGATCCCGTCGGGGCTGATTCGCGTGGCGTACGGCACGCTGATCCGGTAGCCGGACGCCGACTCCACCGGTAGCCCGTAGGTCGAGGAATCCATCATCACCGGGTTGGCCTTGTCCATCACCGTGTAGACACCGCGCTGGGTCCAGAAGTGAATCGTCTTGCCGCCCACGGTTTCGGTGCCGCCGCGGCCCATCGAGGTCGGCATGGTCCTGACGAGCTTTCCGCCGTCGTACACGCTGACCTGCTTGGTGAGGTCGTCGGCGATGGTCACGTGGGAGCGCCCAATCGTGAAGCCGACGCTGCTGTCCTCTTGACCGTAGAGACCCTGGCCGAGCTCGGTGCCGTAGAGACCCGCCGCGACGCGGACGGCGGTGTTGGGCGGGAAGTACTCCCGCGGACGCCAGTGTGCCTTGCGGTCGTCGACCCAGGACCACGCCCCGACCACGGGCGGGTCGGTCATGACGTTCATCCGGCGCTCCGCGGCGGGCCGGTCGACGATGGGCGCGTCGAAGCGCGCGACGATCACCGTTCCCACGCCATACGTTGCGCCGTCCCGCAATTCGGCTCCCGAGGTGGTGGTCAGCGTGACGCCGGTCTGCCGTTGGGGCACGACCGTGGAGAAGCGGGTCGTCTTCGTGGTGACGGTGGCGTCGGTGCCCTGGCCGGTGGCCGTGAGCGTGTAGGTACGTCCGTATCCGAGAGGCACCGCGGGCCGCCACGCCGTCGCGTCGGCGGTCATG
Organism: Mycobacterium yunnanensis; assembly: GCF_025823185.1. Taxonomy (GTDB): domain Bacteria; phylum Actinomycetota; class Actinomycetes; order Mycobacteriales; family Mycobacteriaceae; genus Mycobacterium; species Mycobacterium yunnanensis. The sequence goes on along the minus strand of NZ_JACKVK010000005.1, from coordinate 450,509 downwards.
GCTCCCTCGATCGTCCTACCCTCCTCGTTGACCAGCCGCACCTCGGTCAACGTGCCGGAGTGAGCGGCCACCCAGGGTGCGTCGGCGGGGACGACGTCGCGGGCCCCCGTCGGTGGATACAACGCCAGCCGGGGTGGCTCGGCCGTGGCGATCGGCTCGGCGGGCGTGGCGGTGCCGTCGGGGGAATCCGGGCGGAAACCGTCGCCTGTCACGACGGCCAATGCGGCCACGACGGCGATCAGGGTGGGCAACGCGGCGCGGCGTCGGCGTAGGGGGGTCACGGGCACGTCTCCGGTCGGCACAGCATCTACGTAGCAGCATAGTAGATGGAGCCGACGCATACATTCCAATATTCGCATGTGTCGATGTATGCTCCCTGCATGGCAGAGAGCTCACACGATCACGGGCCCGGCGGACACTCCCATGGTGTCTCGGCCGACGCCGATCGAAAGTGGTTGACACTGGCGCTGATCCTGATCGTCGGCTTCATGGCTGCCGAAGTCGTCGTCGGCGTCATCGCAGGCTCACTCGCCCTGATCTCCGACGCCGGCCACATGCTCACCGACGCCGTGTCGATCGTCTTGGCGCTGATCGCCATTCGGCTCGCCGCCCGACCCGCGCGCGGCGGCTACACCTACGGCCTCAAGCGCGCGGAGATCCTCTCCGCCCAGGCCAACGGCATCACGCTGCTCCTGCTGGCCGCCTACTTCGTCGTCGAAGGCATCCGCCGACTCGTCGACCCAGGCGAGGTGGAGGGCCTGCTGGTGTTCGTCACCGCGCTGGTAGGCATCGCCGTCAACGTCGCCGCCACCTGGTGCATCAGCCGCGCCAACCGGTCCAGTCTCAACGTCGAGGGCGCCTACCAACACATCCTCAACGACCTCTACGCGTTCATCGCCACCGCGGTCGCCGGCGCCGTCGTCTGGCTCACCGGCTTCGCCCGCGCCGACGCGATCGCCGCGTTGCTCGTCGCGGCCCTCATGGTCAAGGCCGGCTGGGGTCTGGTGCGCGCCAGCGGACGCATCTTCCTCGAGGCCGCTCCCGAGGGCGTCGACCCCGCGGTAGTCGGGGCCGAACTAGTCGAGGTCGGCGCCGTGGTCGAGGTGCACGATCTGCACATCTGGCAGATCACCTCGGGTGAGGCGGCCCTGTCCGCGCACGTCATCGTCGGCGACGGCGCCGATTGTCACGCCATCCGCGGCGAGCTCGAACGGATCCTGCTCGAACGGCACCACATCGACCACACCACCCTGCAGGTCGACCACGTGTGCGCCGACGACCCCGACGAGCACTGCGCCGAGCCGCACGGTCAGTCCTACCGCAGTTAGCGCTACGTCGAGCGCGGCACCCGGATGCCGTACTGACTTATCTTGCGGTACAACGTCGCCCGGCTCATCCCGAGTTCGCGGGCGGCCTCCGCCATGGTCGGCGCACTGCGGGCCGACAGCACCCTGATGATCTCGCCCCGCTCGAAGGCCTCGATGCGGGACAGGTTCCGCGACGGGCCGGCGAGCACCTCCGGCGGCAGGCTGCCGACGTCGACCACGTCGTTGCGATTGGCCGCGTGGGCCACGACGCGCGCCAGTTGGTCGACGTTTCCCGGCCACCCGTGACTCTGCAGCGCTCGAGCCGCCGCCGGGCTGACGGCGACGTCACGGCCGCGCGCACGCTTGGCGATGTGCGCGGCGAGCGGCAACACGTCCTCCGGTCGGTCCCGCAGCGGCGGGACCTCGACGACGGCGTCGACGAGACCCGCCAACGCCGACGGGATGTCCTCGAAGCGCTCCGCGGTGACGGCGAACGGCACCCTGGCCTCACGGCTGGACCGGATCACCAGATCCCGGAGTTGGTCGGCCACCCACGTCGGCAGCGCGTCGACGTCGCGCACGACCACCGCGGTGTGTTCCTTGCCGAGCTCGGGGGTCCAGAGGCCCAACCAGGTCTGGACGTCGGAGTCTCCAGGGGCGCTGGCCGAGAGGATCCGGTCCCGCGGGTAGGTATGCCGCGCGGCCTGGGCCAGCAGCGTCGCGCGCCCCGACCCGGGTTCGCCGATGGCGGCGACCACACTGCCCGCGGCCATGGCCCGCTCCGCGGTCGACACCGCGGCGTTCCAGGACTCCGACAGGTCGTGCAGGCTCCCGGAACCCGGCTCTAGTCGCGGCATCTCCACCCTGAAGACCTGCCCACGCGGCGTCTGACGGGGACGACGTCCGTTCGACCTCGCCAGCATCAGCGCGGCGGTGTTGCTCGCGGCCGACCGGGCCAGCGCGAGGAGTAGCTCACTCGATGATTGCGACCAGGTGGTCAGGTTGACGCACCCCTCCAGCCGGCCGGTGGAGGCGTCCAGGACGGGGACGGCCGCGCAGGTGAACGTGCACAGGTTCATCGCGTAATGCTGGTCGGCGCGGACCAACGTCGGCGCCCGGTCGGCCAACGCGAGGCCCAGTCCGTTGGTGCCGACGTCGCGTTCGGCGTAGGCGAAGCCCGGCGCGAGATGAACGTCGTCGAGGGCTCGCAGCAGCCCGTGGTCACCGCTCATCCGGCTCAGCACCACCCCGTCGGCGTCGGTCAGCATCATGCTGACCGGCTCGCCGTCGAGGGTCCGGTGCAGGTCGAGGAGCACTTCGTTGCCGCACTCGGCGAACAGCGAATCCAGATGGTCGGTGCCGGTGAAGACCGGTTCGACGCTGTCGGACGGCACGCCATAGCCCTCGCTGCGCTCCCAGGACGCCAACAGGCGCCGGGGCACCTCGGGTGCCTCGCGATGCTGCAGGTGATGCAGCTTCATTCGATCGGGTAGGCCGTCACTCACGCTGTGATCCACGTTACAAGCAGCGTGCCGGATCGGGAACGCGCGGCGTTCGGTCTGCAGTCTCAGATTGAGACGCCGAGCGCCTCGTCCAGAGCGAACACCGTCCCTAGGCTCCGGTCAGTTGATGTGACAGCCCTCACACCACTCACGGACTTTAGGGAGACCTCGTGTATCGCAAGGACGGCAACAGCTACTTCATCGTCGACGCTCACGTCGCCCTGTGGGACGCCCGGCCGGAGAACCAGCGCAACATCCACGGCAAGCAGTTCATCGACTGCTTCTACGACTACCACCGCAACCTCTCGCCGGAATCCGAGGTCTGGAGTTACGAGGACTACCTGTATCAGGGCGGCGAGCGCCTGATGAAGGACCTGTTCACCGACGGGTACGTCGACCACGCCATCTTCCAGCCCGCCCACCTCGGGGAGTTCTACTACAAGGGCTTCGGGCAGACCGACGAAGCCTCCGAGCTGGCCAAGAAGCATCCCGACAAGCTGACCTACAACCACAACTTCGACCCCCGCAACGGCGAGGCCGGCCTCGACCAGTTCCGCGAGGACGCCGCCAAGTTCGGCCTCAAGGGCGTGAAGCTCTACACCGCCGAGTGGCACGGCGAGTCCCGCGGCTGGAGCCTGACCGATCCGTGGGCCTACCGATACTTCGAGGCCTGCCGAGAGCTCGGGGTGACGAACATCCACGTGCACAAGGGCCCGACCATCCGGCCGCTGGACCGTGACGCGTTCGACGTCGCCGACATCGATCACGTGGCGTCGGACTTCACCGACCTGAACTTCATCGTCGAGCACTGCGGGCTGCCGCGATTGGAAGACTTCTGCTGGATCGCCACGCAGGAGCCGAACGTGCACGCCGGCCTGGCCGTCGCGATGCCGTTCATCCACACCCGCCCGAAGTACTTCGGCCAGATCATGGGTGAGCTCCTGTACTGGATCGGTGAGGATCGCATCCAGTTCTCGTCGGACTACGCGATCTGGACGCCACGCTGGCTGGTCGAAGCCTTCGTCGACTTCCAGATCCCCGCCGAGCTCGCCGAGTACGCGCCGATCACCACCGACCAGAAGAAGAAGATCCTCGGCCTCAACGCGGCGAAGATGTACGACATCCCGGTGCCGGCCGAGCTGCAGCTCGCCGACGCCGACGAACCGGCCGTCGGACCGCGCGGCGCCGACGAGACCGCAGATCACCTCGTGGGGGCATGACGTGGACCGGGCGTACCTGCGCGACGACGTCTTGCGCGCCCTCGACGTCGTCATCGATCCCGAGCTCGACGAGCCGATCACCGACTTGGGCTTCGTGCACACGGTCGACGTCGACGGCAACGGTGACGTCGAAGTGCACCTGCGCCTCCCGACCTCGTTCTGCGCGCCCAACTTCGCCTACCTGATGGCGTCGGACGCGAAGGACGTTCTGGTGGCTCTGGATTGGACGAACGAGGTGACCGTCGAACTGGACGACCACCACGACTCGGAGATCATCAACACCGGCCTGGCCGCCGACGCCGGGTACCGCGGCACCTTCCGGCACGAGGCGGACGACGGCCTGGAGGATCTGCGACTGACGTTCCAGCGCAAGGCGCACACCGCGGCAATGGAGCGCTGCCTGACCGCGCTGCTACGCGCCGACCCGGCGCGCCCGGTCGAGGAGCTCGGGCGGGTCCGCATCGCCGATCTACCTGACGACGCCGTTCGCGATTCGCTGCTTCGACGACGGGCCGCCATCGGATTGCCATGCACAGCAGAGGATTTGGTGATGGTCGACCACGTCGGCAACGGGTATCCCTCCGACGCCGTTCCGACGGCGTTGCGGCGCGCCCGCTCCACCAGGATCTCGATAGAGGGCAACGCCCACTTCTGCCGAGGCCTGCTACGTACGCGGTACGTCGACGGTGGCAGCGAAAGCCTCTCGGCAACAACGGATCTCGAACTGACATTCTCGGGAAGGAACGCATTTCAATGAGCAGGATGAAGGCCGTCCAGGTCGTCGGCTACCACCAGAACCTGGAGATGGCAGAGGTCGAGAAGCCCACGCCGCAGGGCCCGTTCGACGTCATCGTGAAGATCGGCGGTGCGGGCGTGTGCCGCACCGACCTGCACATCCTGGAAGGCCAGTGGGCCGAGAAGTCGCAGGTGCAGCTGCCGTACACCATCGGCCACGAGAACGCCGGCTGGGTGGAGGCCGTCGGCTCGGCGGTCACCAACGTCGCCGAGGGTGACAAGGTGATCGTCCATCCCCTTATCACCTGCGGGCTGTGCCGGGCGTGCCGTTCTGGCGACGACGTGCACTGCGAAGCGAATCAGTTCCCCGGCATCGACACGAACGGCGGGTACGCCGAGTACTTGAAGACCTCGGCACGCAGCGTGGTGAAGATCGACGACTCGCTGGAGCCGTCCGACGTGGCCGCGCTGGCCGACGCCGGCCTGACTGCCTACCACGCCGCGGCCAAGGCGGCTCGAAAGCTGACTCCGCGCGACCGCGTCGTCATCATCGGCGCAGGCGGCCTGGGCCACATCGGAATTCAAGTTCTGAAGTCGTTGTCCCCGGCCGAACTGATCGTCGTCGACCGCAATCCGGAGGCGCTCAAGCTCGCCGAGGCGATCGGCGCCGACCATGGTGTGGCGGCCGACGGCAGTCACGTGCAGCAGGTGCTCGACCTCACCGGCGGCAACGGTGCCGAGGCCGTCGTCGACTTCGTCGGCGAGGGTGGCGCCACCGCGGAGGGCGTGGCCATGCTGCGCGGTGCGGGTGACTACTACGTCGTCGGGTACGGCGAGAACATCGACGTGCCCACCATCGACATCGTCTCCAGCGAGATCAACTTCATCGGCAACCTCGTCGGGTCCTACAACGACCTGTGCGACCTGATGGCTCTCGCCGCCCGCGGCAAGGTCAACCTGCACACGCAGAAGTATCCGCTGGACGAGTTCCAGTCGGCCATCACCGATCTCGACAATGGCAACGTTCGCGGACGCGCCATCCTGATCCCGTAGGAGGACTGATCTGCCATGATCTTCATCGTCGTCAAGTGGACCCCGAAGCCCGAGCACGTCGAGGACTTCCCCAGCGTGGTCGCCGAGTTCACCGAGGCCACCCGCAACGAACCGGGCAACCTGTTCTTCGAGTGGTCGCGCAGTGTGGACGACCCCGGCGAATACGTGTTGGTGGAGGGGTTCCGCGACGGTGACGCCGGTGGTGAGCACGTCAACAGTGAGCACTTCAAGAAGTTCGTCGCCATGGCTCCGAGCGTCTTGGCGTCGACGCCGCTGATCATCAGTGACTCCGTCGGCGCCGACGGCTGGGGCGAGATGGGCGAAATCACGGTCTGACGGCACTTTCTCGGGCCCCTCTCAGGAACCCGTCAGCCGCTCCTCATGGACGCGGCGCAGGCTCCTGAGAGGGAAGGGAGTGTGCGATGGTCGCCAGCCTGCTGAGTTTCGCGCTGTTGCTGTTCGAGATCGTCCTGATCGCCAGGATGGTCGTCGACTGGGTCGGGATGCTGTCCCCCCAGGCCGGTGGCGGCGCCAGCATGTACCAGGCGCGCAGGGTGACCCACGGGATCACCGAACCCGTGCTGGCCCCCGTGCGGCGCGTGCTGAGACCCGTCCGGGTGGGGTCGGTGTCGATCGACCTCGCCTTCACCGTCGTATTCGTCGCGGTGCTGATCCTTCGCGCCGTGGTGCCCGCGGTCATCCCGTTCTGACCCGAGCGCGGCGCAGACCGTCAGCAAACTCCCAGGAGCGCCCGCCATCATCTCCCGGTGAGCAGTCTGAGCTATCTCGAAGCGACCGTCGTCGGTCTGCTCCAGGGCGTCACGGAATTGTTCCCCGTCTCCAGCCTCGGGCACTCGGTGCTGGTGCCCGCGTTGATCGGGGGGCGGTGGGCCACCGATCTGGACGTGTCGGCGCCGGAGTCGCCGTACCTCGCGTTCATCGTCGGTCTGCACGTGGCGACCGCGGCCGCGCTGCTTCTGTTCTTCTGGCGGGACTGGGTGCAAATCGTCACCGGCTTCGTCACCTCGGTGCGGTACCGACGCATCGAGACCACCGGTGAACGCCTGGCCTGGCTGATCATCGTCGGCACGGTCCCCGTCGGCCTCGTCGGTCTGGCGCTCGAACACACCTTCCGCACGACCCTGGGCAAACCCGTTCCCGCCGCCGCATTCCTCGTGGTCAACGGCGTCGTCCTATATGCCGGAGAGCGGCTGCGCAGACGGCGCGACGGCGGCGTGGCGACCGCCACGGCGGACGCCGGCACGGATGAGAGCCTCGCCCGCACGCCGTTGGCACGTGGTGCGCTCATCGGGGCCGCGCAAACGTTGGCCCTGCTTCCTGGCATCAGCCGATCGGGCGTCACCATGACCGCAGGTTTGCTCCGCGGGCTCACCCATGACGAGGCCGCTCGGTTCTCGTTCCTGCTGGCAACGCCGGTCATCCTCGCCGCGGGCGTGCTGAAGGTCCCAGACTTGTTCGGCCCGTTGGGTTCCGGAATCCACGGGCAGGTACTGGCGGGCAGCGTCGCGTCATTCGTCAGTGCCTATCTGGCCGTGCGTTTCTTGACCAAGTACTTCCACACCCGCACCATGACGCCGTTCGCAATCTATTGCGTCGTCGCCGGCGCAGGCAGCTTGCTCTGGCTCACGCTGCGGTGAGGGCAGCCGCCCACTCGTCGACTGGCGACGGCCGGAGGGGTCCACGTATCCTGAGCCGGGCGTTCGGCGTGGCGCGCGTATGCGCCGGGGTTGATTCAGACCACCCCCACAGCCGCGCCACGAGGTTCTTCCCGGATGGTGGGAGGCGGCGGTCAATCGAAGGTGGCGGTGATGGGTGAGCGTGCGCGTCACCTGATGCCGCCTGCCGGCGGTCCCCGCTCGAGCGCGCGAAGGTTGATGCGCGGCGGACTGGCCCTCCTCACGGCCGTCGTCGTGGCGACGACCGGCTTCGGCTGGTGGACCCTGCACGGCATGCTCAGTGGCATCACCGTCTCGCAGGCCCTTGGGGCGGACGCCCCGCACTCCACCGGAACCGCGGTCAACATCCTGTTGATCGGTCTGGACTCCCGCAAGGACCAGAACGGCGACGACCTGCCGCAGAACGTCCTCGACCAGCTGCACGCCGGCGATTCCGACTCCGGCGGCTACAACACCAACACGCTGATCCTGGTGCACCTGGCCGAGGACGGCAGCGTCGAGGCGTTCTCCATACCCCGCGACGACTACGTCAGCGTGAAGGGGATCGTCCCGGGGTACAGCCACATCAAGATCAAAGAGGCGTACGGTCTGACGAAGGCCGACGAGGAGCAGAAGCTCGTCGACGACGGCGAGACCGATCAGGCCACCCTGGAGAAGCAGGGCCGCGAGGCAGGCCGCAAGGCCACCCTGGCGGTGGTGCGGTCGCTGACCGGCGTGCCGATCGATTACTTCGCCGAGGTGAACCTCGCCGGCTTCTACGACGTGGCCGAGAGCCTGGGCGGTGTCGAGGTGTGCCTCAACCACGCGGTGCACGACGACTACTCCGGCGCTGACTTCCCCGCCGGGCGCCAGACTCTCGACGCCCAGCAGGCGCTGGCATTCGTGCGGCAGCGGCACGGCCTCGACAACGGCGACCTCGACCGTACGCACCGCCAGCAGGCGTTCCTGATCGCCGTCATCCGCCAGCTCCAGGATTCGGGATCCTTCAGCGACGTGGGCAAGCTCAATTCGTTGATGGGTGTCGCCCGCAAGGATTTGGTGCTCTCCAGCGGATGGGACCAAAGCCTGTTCCAGCGCATCGGCGGGCTCTCCGGTGAGCAGGTGCACTATCAAACGCTGCCGGTGATCCGCTACGACGTGGTCAACGGCCAGGACGTCAACATCGTCGACCCGGAGGCGATTCGCTCACTGGTGACGACGACCTTCGCCGACCCGTCGGCGGCCGCCACGCCGGCACCGGTCCCGGCCTCCGAGGTCACCGTGGACGTAGTCAATGCCAGCGGCGTCCGCGGACTGGCCACCGAGGCGTCGGACATCTTGACGCACAAGGGATATCGCGAAGGCGACTTAAGCCTTGGCGCGGCGGGCGAGACGACGGCGACCGCCGTCGAGTACGGCGTGGGTGGCGAACCGTCGGCGCAGGCCGTCGCGTCGGTGCTCGACATCGGCACCCCGCCGCAGCCTGCCGCCGACCTGACCGCAGGGCACGTCAGGGTGGTCCTCGGCGACGGATACTCCCTGCCCACCGCCGTCGCGAGCATGGCAACGGCACCGTCGGGCGGCGAGGCGCTGGGCATCGACGTCGGCAGCTCCGACGACCCCGCCCCGGACCAAGGGCTGCCGATCAGCGGCAGCGGAATCCCCTGTGTGAATTAGCTATTCGAACAGCTGATCTCGAGACAGAGCGCACTCGCCGAGTTGGGTTCCACCTCCGCGCGCTCATCGTCACCGTTCGAGAATTCTTCGCGGTATGTGACCTACTAGCGCCACTGAACCACCACCTATACAGTAAACGGTGACCGGTAATATTTTACTAAGGCCATTGCCCAGAGAGTGGAGCACGCACCCAATGAAGATCGTCGAAGCCAACGTCTTCGATTACCGCCTGAACTACAGCCACGGCGAATACGTCATGTCCGGGGGACGTGCGGCAGTGGCGCAGGTCGGCACGCTGGTTCGGTTGCGCACCGACGAGGGGGCCGACGGCTGGGGGGAAGTCACCCCGCTGGGGTCGACCTACCTACCCACCTCGCCCGAGGTCATCCGGGCTGCGCTCACCCAGCTCCTGCCCGGGGTGATCGGGGCGGATCCGACGAATCTCTCGTCCGTGCACCGGCTCCTGGACGGCATCGCCCTGGGGCAGGGTTTTGCCAAGAGTGCCCTCGACATCGCGTGCTGGGATCTGCTGGGTCAACACGCCGGCATGCCGATCGCCGCCCTGCTGGGTGGGGTCCTGCAGGAGGACTTTCCGATTTACGAGGCCGTACCGCTGGGCAGCCCACAGAGCATGGCCGACTTCGTCACTGCCCGCCGAAAGGCTGGTATCACGCAGTTTCAGCTCAAGGTCGGCAACCGGCCCGACGACGACATTGCCCGCGCGCGGGCATGCGCCGAGGCCGGCGGCGGAGAGGCGGTGATCATCGCCGACTCCAACGGGGGCTGGAACATCCTCGACGGCCAGCTCGCCATGCGGGGCATGGAAGATTTGCCCGTCTACGTCGAACAGCCGTGCCGCACCACCGCCGACTCGATCATCGCGCACCGGAACTGTCGCGTACCTCTGGTGCTCGACGAGTCGATCACCGACACCGAGCACGTGTTCGACGCCAAACACGCGGCCGGCGCGATGGGAGTCAACCTCAAGCTCAGCCGTGTCGGCGGTCTCACCAAGGCCGCCCGCATGCGCGACCTGCTGCAGGACCTCAACATGATGATCTCAGTCGAGGACACGTGGGGCGGGGACGTCATCACCGCCGCGGTGAGCCACCTCGCCGCCAGCACACGCCCCGAGAACCTGTTGACGGCGTCATTCTTCAACGATTGGACCGACGGGCACGTCGCCGGATACTCGCCGCGCTCACGCAACGGACGCGGCTCGGCGCCCACGGCGCCGGGCCTCGGAATCCAGGTCGACCCGACGGCGCTGTCGGCGCCGATCTTCACCACCGGAACCTGATCACCGGGACCCGATCGCGCTGTCGGACCGGACCCCCGCACACCCGTAACACGCCGAAAATGCAAGGAGCACAACATGACCGCGGCATCGATCGTCCTTCCCGACACCGTGAAGACGCAGGCCTACATCGACGGCGCCTTCGTCGACGCGTCTGACGGGTCGACATTCGCCAACATCTCACCGGCGACCAACGAGGTCCTGAACGAGGTGGCGGCCTGCACCGCACAGGACGTCGACACCGCCGTCGCCGCGGCGCGGCGCGCCTTCGACGCCGGCCACTGGAGCCGCATCGCACCAGCCGACCGCAAGGCCGTGCTGCTGCGATTCGCCGACCTCGTCGAACAGCACGCCGAGGAGCTCGCCCACATCGACTCCGTCGACGCCGGCAAACCGATCAGCGACTGCATCGACGGCGACCTGCCCGATGTCGTGTTGACCATCCGCTGGTACGCCGAGGCCGTCGACAAGGTGTTCGGCAAGGTGTCCCCGACCGGCACCGACAACGTGGGGCTGGTCGTCCGCGAGCCCGCCGGTGTCGTTGCCGTGGTGGTGCCCTGGAACTTCCCGTCGAACACGCTGTCGTGGAAGATCGGTCCCGCTCTGGCCGCCGGCAACTCGGTCATCGTCAAACCCGCCGAACTGTCTCCGCTCAGCGCGCTGCGCTACGCCGAGCTCGCCACCGAAGCTGGCATCCCCGCCGGTGTATTCAACGTTCTGCCCGGTCTTGGACACGTCACCGGCAAGGCCCTCGGCCTGCACCCCGACGTCGACGTCGTGAGTTTCACCGGATCCACAGAGGTTGGCCGGATGTTCCTGAAGTACGCCGCCGACAGCAACCTCAAGCAGGTTGCCCTCGAGATGGGCGGCAAGAGCCCGCAGATCGTGTTCGCCGACATGGCCGACGAACTCGCGCAGGTCGCCGAAGACCTTGCCGGGGCTGCCTTCTGGAATGGCGGGCAGAACTGCTCGGCGGGGTCACGCATACTCGTGCACAACTCGATCAAGAAGGACTTCGTCGAGCACATGGTCGGGCTGGCGCAGGCCCGCGTCGTCGGCGACCCCGCCGACGTCGGCACCGAGATCGGCCCGCTGATCGAACCCAGCGCCAAGGAGCGCGTGCTCCGCTTCCTCGACGGAGCCCGCACGAACGGGGCGACCGTTCACGGCGGCGAATCCATCCTCGAGGAGACGGGCGGAAACTACGTGTCCCCGGCGGTCGTCGACGAGGTCGACCCGCAGGCCGCCGTCGTTCGTGAGGAGATCTTCGGCCCGGTCGTCGCCGTGGTGGGTTTCGACACCGAGGACGACGCGATTGCGTTGGCCAACGACACCGCGTACGGGCTGGCCGCGAACATTTGGACCCGCGACATCAACACCGCGTTGCGCGTCGCCAAGGCCGTGAGGGCCGGCACCGTGGCAGTCAACGGATTCAGCGAAGGCGACATCTCCACGCCGTTTGGGGGGTTTGGCATCTCCGGCTTCGGCGGGCATGACAAGGGTTTGGAGGCGTTCGACCAGTACACCGAGCTGAAGACCATTTGGATCACGCTTCGCTGAGACCGCTGAGAGTAGAATATTACCGATTACCGGTGATAGGCTATCGGTACTATCCAGATCCACCTGCCTCAGTAGGAAGTACCGTCATGACTCAGAAGCCCTGGCACGGAATCGTCGTCGCCTCCACGTTGCCGTTCACCGATGATCTGTCGGTCGACTACGACCGTTTTCAGCAGCACGTGCGTTACCTCGCCGACAACGGCGTCGACGGCATCACCCCGAACGGGTCGCTGGGCGAGTACCAGGTCCTCACCGCGAAGGAGCGGGCTCGGGTCGTCGAGGCCGCCGTCGAGGCGGCGCCGGAAGGTTTCAGCGTCATTCCCGGGGTGGGCGCCTACGGATCGGCGGAGTCGCTGCGGTGGACCGAGCAGGCGCAGGCCGCCGGCGCAGACGCCGTGCTGGCTCTGCCGCCGAACTCCTACCGTGCCAGCGACGACGAGGTTGTCGCCCACTACCGCGAGGTCGCCAAGGCCGGTCTGCCGATCGTGGCCTACAACAACCCGTTCGACACCCGCATCGATCTGACCGCCGAACTGCTGTCCCGGGTCGCCGAGATCGACCAGGTGGTTGCGGTCAAGGAATTCTCCGGCGACATCAGGCGGATCACGTCCATCCAGCGGCTGGCCCCACAGATCGACGTGCTCTCGGGCGCCGACGACAACGTCTTCGAGGCCACCCTGCTCGGCGCGGTTGGCTGGATCGGCGGGTTCTCCAATGCCTTGCCGCAGCAGTGCGCGAAGATCTACGAGTACGGCACCACCGGTCAGGTCGAGAAGGGCCGGGCCCTCTACGCGCACCTGCAGGCCGCGTTCTTCTGGGACACCACCCACCAGTTCGTACAGGCCATCAAACTGGCCCAGGACGTCGCCGGCGGCTACGGCGGCCCCTGCCGCGCTCCGCGCGGCCCGCTGCCCGACGACGTGCGGGAGCAGGTCGTCAAGGACGTCGAACAGGCGCTGGCCGCCACACTCTGACGACGCTCACCCACGTACGAGATCCCGATGCCCGCGCTCCCCGCCACCGGGGAGCGCGGTCGTCGGCGACACCGCCTCCTCTCCCACCACCGTTAGGACGTCCCGACCGTGCCCACCACGCCAGCCGTCAACCCCCGCACTGGCGAGGCGCTCGAGGTCCCCGCCGAAGACACCACCGACGCCGAGGTGCGGCGACTCTGCGAGCGCGCCGCCGTCGTGGCCCCGGCACTGGCGGCGCTATCCCGCCACGATCGCGCCGACTTGCTCGAGCGCATCGCCGACGGCATCGACGCTCACCGCGATCGACTGGTCGACATCGCCGTCCGCGAAACCGGTTTCACCGCAATGAAACTGGGTGGCGAGGCCACCCGCGCGGCCTTCCAGTTCCGGTTCTTCGCCGAGGTGGTCCGCGACGGTGCCTACCTCGAAGCGATCGTCGACCACGCCGCCGACACCCCGATGGGTCCGCGGCCGGATTTGCGTCGCTGGCTCATCCCCCTGGGCCCGATCGCGGTGTTCGGCGCCAGCAATTTCCCGTTCGCCTTCTCCGTCTTGGGCGGCGACACCGCGTCCGCGTTGGCCGCCGGCAACCCGGTCATCGTCAAGGCGCACGCCTCACATCCCCATACGTCTGACATCTCCTACCAGATACTCGCCGACGCCCTGCGCGACGGCGGCGCTCCCGAAGGCTCGATCGGCGTCGTGTACGGGCTCGCCGCTGGCGCGGCTCTAGTCGCCGACCCGGCGGTCACGGCGGTCGGGTTCACCGGCTCTGTCGGCGGAGGGAAGGCGTTGCTGGACGTCATCTCTGGCCGGCCCGACCCGATCCCGTTCTTTGGCGAGCTCTCGAGCCTGAACCCCGTCATCGTCACCCCGTCGGCGGCGCGCAACCGGGGCGCCGAAATCGGCGCGGGTCTAGTGGCGTCGTTCACCCTGGGTTCGGGCCAACTGTGCACCAAGCCAGGGTTCGTCCTGGTTCCCGACGACGAGGACGGCACCGCCGTCGTCGACGCTGCGTGCAGCGCTCTGGCCCACAGCACCGATCACGTGCTGCTCAGCGAAGGGATCCGCGACGCTTATCAGCTCTCAGTCTCCGACTACGCCCAGCATCGCGAAATGACCAGCTACACAGCCCCTCTCGCCACCGGACCCGGTTACCACGTCACCGCGAAGTTGGTCGAGGTGGACCTAGACGACCTGTCCGAGGCGATGATTCACGAGACGTTCGGACCGGTGGCGGTCATCGCGCGGTATCGGGCCGCAGAGCTCGACGCGTCGGCGGCCCAACTGCTGCAGCGTCTCCCGGATTCGCTCACCGTCACCGTGCACAGCACCGACGACGACGACAACGCCGGACTGCTGGCGCTGGCGACCGCGCACGCCGGCCGCGTTCTGTTCGGCGGCTTCCCCACCGGAGTAGCGGTGTCGTGGGCGCAAACTCACGGCGGTCCGTGGCCGGCGACCAACGCGGCACACACCTCGGTCGGTGCGACGGCCATCCGCCGGTTTCTGCGCCCGGTCACCTACCAGAACGTGCCCACCGACCTGTTGCCCGACGAACTTCGGGACGGTCCCTGCCCCGTTGCCCGGCGGGTCGACGGCGTCCTGCAGCTTGCGGACACCGACACCGGGACCAGGTAGGCAGGACCGCGACCTCGCCGCACCGGCTCTACACGGGCTCCCCATCCGGTCAGATGTAACATGCTACCTAGCGCGTTGCATCGACGGGTTTGCCCGCAGCGCCGAGGGAGGATCGCCATGTTGAGCACGACCGCCAGCCTCAAGCAACCCAGTTTGCGGGACCAGGCATTACGCGTGATTCGAGAGGGAATGGTGTCGGGCGAACTGGCACCTGGTGAGATCTACTCGGCCACCGCCCTGGCCAATCAGCTTGGCGTGTCGGCGAGCCCGGTGCGCGAGGCCATGCTGACCTTGGTCAACCAGGGGCTGATGGAAGCCGTCCGCAACCGCGGCTTTCGAGTACTGCCCCTCGACGACGACGACCGGCGTGAAATCTACGAGATGCGCACCCTGCTCGAGATCCCCGCGACCGCCGCACTCGCCGGCCGCCAGGAGATCGCCGACGACTACGAGACGTACCGAGGGATCGCCGAGGAGATCGTCGCCGCGGCACGCCGCGGTGACCTGATCGACTACCTCGACGCCGACCGCCGATTCCATCTGGGGCTGCTGGCGTTCGGCAACAACCACCGCCTCGTGCACGCGATCGACGGGCTGCGCGACAACACCCGCCTCTATGGGCTGAAGAACCTCTCCGACAACGGCACGTTGGTCGCCTCAGCCGAAGAGCACCTCCCCATCCTGGACGCGATCGTCGCCGATCGGCCCGACGAAGTCCGCGATCTCATGCAGCACCATCTGCGTCACATCCGCGGCGACTGGGCAGACCCGGGCTTCGTCGCACCCCGATGACGGCGGCGCGGCGTCCCGAACCGAAGACGAAAACCCCCCGCACCCAAAGGGTTCGGGGGGTTTCGTGGCGTGTGCCTAGCTCATGGCCCGCTCGGCGCGGCCGTCGGAGCTCGAGGCCGCGACGGGTGCGGCGTGTTCGGCGAGCACACCGAGCTTGCCGCGACGCGTGAGATACACCGCGAACGCGAGGCCGAGCATGATCGCCGGTGCGAGCACCCCGCCCCACTGCAGGTAGAAGTGGAACGGTTCGGCTGGGTTGTAGACCACCGGACGCGGCCAGGCGATGTTGACGATCATCACCACCGCCCACACCACGGCCAGTACCGCGATCACCGGGCCCAGCTTGCCGAGGGTGAAGTAGCCCTTCTCCGGGCGGGCCCAGCGGCCCGTGACCCGCAGCATCGCGAACGGGGCCACCACCAACAGGTAGGACACCAGCGCCAGGATGATGGTGCAGCCGCTGACGACCAGGAAGATCTGCGGTTGACCCATGTTGACCAGCAGGATCCCCACGGCAAGCACGCCGACCATCACCGTTGGCACCACCGCAACCTTGATGCGCTCGCTGACCTTCGACACGTACCTCGACCCCGGGAACGCGTTGTCGCGGGCCATGGCGAACATCAGGTTGACGGCGCCGGTCTGGTTGGCCATGCCGCAGACGAACACCGCGAAGGCGCCGCACACCAGGAAGACGTCGCCGACCGTGTCCCCCAGGGTGCTCTTGACGATGTAGGTCAGGCCGCCGGAGGCGATGTCCTCGGAGCTCAGGTCCTTTACCGCCATCACCGCGAGCAAGATGAGGAAGGCGCCGAAGACGCCGGAGGCCAGCAGGGCGCGGATGATGGCCTTGGGGCCGTTCTTGCGGGGATTGATGGTCTCCTCGCTCAGCGACGTTGCCGAGTCGAAACCCCACATGACGTAGAGGCCCAGCAACAAGCACAGCATCAGCGCGCCGAGATAGCCTGAGCTGTAGCTACTTTCGGTGTGGTTGGTTTGCATGACCACCGACGGTCCGCGCTGGGCGTGAACCAGCAGCAGAACCATCAACGCCAACGCGGCCACCAGTTCGACCGTGACCCCGATGTTGTTGACCATCGCGCGCACCTTGGTGCCACACAGCAGCACGATGGTCGTGCCCACCAGCATCAGGGCACCGAGGATGACGGAGTTGACACTGGCGTCATTGGGTCCGGTGCCGTCGCCGTAGATCCAGAAGACGGGGGAGATGCTCGGCAGGATCGCCTGCATTGCCAAGGCCACCGCCGCGGTGGAGACCACCAGGGCCAGGATCATCGACGAGCCCGCCATCCAGGCGACCGCCGGCTTGGTGATGTGTTTGGCCCAGTTGTAGACCGACCCGGTCAACGGGTACTTGACGGCCAGTTCGGCGAAGACCAGTGCGAAGAGCATTTGCCCGCCCAGAGCGACGATCCACGCCCAGAAGGACGCCGGCCCGCCGCTGGAATAGGTGAACCCGAACAGCAGGAACATTCCGGTGAGAATCGAGATGAAGGCGAATCCGGTGGCGAAGGTGGAGAACTGGCCCAGCGAGCGCGTGAGCTCCTGTCGGTATCCGAGCTTGGCGAGAAGCTCATCATCTGCGTGGTGGTCGTAGCCGGGCATGTCCCTGCACTTTCTGTCGATGCGGACCGCTGCCACCTAACCGGCAACCGGTAATATCTTACCGGTTACTATGCGACTGACGGCGGCTCGTGTCAACGCAACGGGCGCGACGTCACCCGAACGAGCGGAACGACTGACCCGCGCCGCGGCTCGGACCGGTGACCCGTGACATGTAACATGGCACTGACAAGTGACACTAGTGGAGGGTTCTCATGAGCCAGCAGACCGACATCTCGGCCCCCGTGCACCACTGGGAGAACTGGGGCGGAAACCAGGAGTTCGATTTCGCCGAGTCGGTGACTGCGACCACCGATGACGACGTCGTCGCGGCGGTTGCCGCGGCATCGCGTGCCCGACAGGGGCTTCGCGTGACCGGAAGCGGTCATTCCTTCACTCCCATCGTGCAGACCGATCACACGCTGGTCGACGTCTCGGCGCTGTCAGGGGTGAGCAGTGTCGACTCCAAGGGCCGCGCGACGGTGCGCTCGGGAACCCGCTTGGCTGACGTGGGGGCGCCCCTGTGGGATCACGGATTGTCGTTGGCCAACCAGGGCGACGTCGATGCCCAGACCATCTCGGGGTCGATCGCGACGGGCACGAAGGGCTCCGGCCCGCTGTTCGGCAGCCTGTCGTCGACCGTGCGAAACGTACGCCTGGTCAACGGACTCGGCGAGATCGTCACCATTACCGAGGACCAACCCGACCTGCTGCATGCCGCACAGGTGTCGGTGGGCATGCTCGGGGTGTTCCTCGGCCTGACGTTGCAGTGCGTTCCGGCGTACAAGCTGCGTGAACAGAACGCAGTACTGCCATTTTCCGAAGTCGAGGCGCGCTGGGACTCGTTTCTGGCCGACTACCGACACTTCTCCTTCTGGTGGCTCCCGGCAGAGGGGTCCTCCGAGATGTACGACCTGGGTCACCTGCCGCCCGACCACTGCGTCGTCAAGCTGCTCACCGAGGAGCTAGCCACCGCCGCCGACGTCGAGGGCGAACCCGGCTCCCGGACCGGTCGGGCACACCTCATCTATCCCGACGCCACGACCGATGCGCGCTTTCACGAGCTGGAGTACATGGTTCCTGCCGAGCACGGACGGGCTGCGCTGGACGTGGTGCGCGACCTGATGTCGACCCGCCACACCGATCAGATCAGCCCGGTGCAGATCCGTTGGCAACGAGCCGACGAGGCGCTGCTGTCGGCGCAGTACCACCGCGACACGGTCTCGGTGTCGGTGTCGGGCAAGCCGGGCACCACGTACGAACCGTTTCTGCGCGACCTCGACCGCGAACTGCAGCAGTTCGACGCACGTCCCCACTGGGGCAAAGTCCACTTCCTCACCAGGGATCGGGTCGAGGCACTGTACCCCAAATATGAACTCTTCCAAGACATTCGACGCCAGTTCGATCCCCACGGGATCTTCCTGAACCCGCATCTTCGCGAACTGTTCGGCTGACGCGACGAGCACTATTCATTCGAACAAACCCTGCGCCACGTAGTGGCCCCGTTCCGGGGCGGGCGGGACGGCGAAGATCGCCGACCCGACGTGGCGGATGTATTCGTTGAGCAAGTCGTGGCCGCCCAGCCGGTTCTGCAGTCGGATGAAGTGCTGCGGGTCGTTCTGGTACGAGATGAACAGCAGGCCGGCGTTCAATTCGCCGTTCGGGTCGAGTCCGTCGGTGTAGTTGTAGCCGCGGCGCTTGATCATCACGCCGTCGTTGTTCTCGCGCGCGGCGAGCGCGACGTGTGAGAGCGGGTCGATCACCGGATCACCGGTCGCCGACTTGAGGGCGAAGTCAGGCGTGTCCTTCTCACGTCGGCCCGACAGCGGAGAGCCCTCCTCCTTGTGGCGGCCGATGATCTGCTGTTGGTTGCCGACGCGGTCGGTGTCCCACGTCTCGAGCAGCATCCGGATCTTGCGCACCACCTGATAGGTGCCGCCCTCCATCCAGGGCTGGTCGCCGTTCATGATCCAGACGAACTCGTCGTACTGCTCGTCGGTCTCGACGTTGCGCGTCCCGTCCTTGAAGCCCAACAGGTTTCGCGGTGTCTCCTGACCCGTCCCGGCCGATGCCCGACCGAACCCCAACACCGCCCAGAACGGCGAGACCGTGCTACGGCCCAGGCGGGCCAGGTTGCGCACCGCGTGATAGCAGACCTGGGGATCGTCCGCGCAGGCTTGGACGGACAACTCGCCGCCGGTGAAGTTCGGGTCGAGCACGTCACCGTTGAGCGTGGGAAGGTCGGTGAAGGCAGCCGGCTTGTGCGCGGCCAGGCCGAAGCGTCCGTCGAACAGCGCAGGCCCCAGGCCGATCGTCACCGTCAGGCTGGCCGGGCTCAGCCCGAACGCTTCGCCGGTGTCGACGGGCGGCGCCACGTCGTCCTCGGGTTGCACGGTGCCGACCGGTCGGCCGTCCTGCATCACCGCCGCCGCCGCCGACCAACGCGCCAACAGGGTCTGCACGGACGTCGACGAGGCCGCCTCCGCGAGCCGGAACGTCATGAAGACGGTGTGCCGCTGCGGTTCGGTGGAGATGCCGCCCTGGCGGCCGGTCCCGTAGAAGGGGTGGCTGCGGTCGAGGTCGACCCCGTCCACGTCGTCGGCCGTCGCAGCCCGGGACGAGGCCATCGTCCACGCCGCCGTCCCGCCGCCGGCTGCCCCGACGACCGCACCGCCGAGACCGGCAACCAATGCGCCAGAGAGCAATCCACGACGCGACACCCCCTTGGGCTCGTTGATCCCCGTCGACTCGCCGGGGGTCGTCAACTCGCCGACACCACCTTTTGCGCCACCGTGGCCAGGCTGTCGTGCAGCGGTTGGATCACCGCGGTCAACTTCGGTGCGTCGGTGCCGCGCAACGCCGCCGTCCACACCCGGTAGCCTCCCGGCGCTGTGCCGTCGCGGTAGCCGTCGAGGGTGGTGAGCACGGTCTGGAATTGCTGGTCCAAGGTGGTGGTTAGCGCGGGGTCGATCTTTTGCAACCCCGGGCGTAGCGACGCGTAGGCCTGTTGCGCGCCTTCGACGTTGCCGGCGAAGTCGACCAGGTCGATGTGACTGAAGGCCTCCTCCTCGCCGGTGATCTTGGTGTTCTGCACCTCTTCGATCAGGTCGGCCGCTCCGTTCGCGAGATCCTCCGGTTTGTATTGCAACGGCGCGACCACGGTGACCAGATGTCCGACGTTGCCCACCAATTCGCTGCTGAGGGCCTTGGTCGCCGGGGTGATCGCACCGCCCTGCCACAGGTCTCGCTCGATGGCGTGGAAGCCCTTCCAGCCCACCTTGGCGTCGACCGGCGTCGACTCGCGCATGTCGATCAGGTAGTCGAGGTTGCCTGCGTTGTCGTCGACGGCGAAGCCTGGCAGCACGAACCCCTCGACGCTCGACTCCGCGCGCTCGTAGAACGGCCGGGCCTTCGCGTAGGCCGTCTTCGCGTCGGCGAGGTTGCCCGCCTGCACGGCCACGTCGAGGGCCTTGACCCCCGTGTTCAGCTGGTTCACCTGGTCGACGACGTACGCCGAGTAGTCCTTGGTGCCCTGTCCCAGGATCGTCGGCACGGTACCGGTCGGCGCGGCCGCGGACTGACCGGTGACGGACAGGTCCTGGTACTCCGATGCCGCACCGGGGCAATAGATTTGGTACTTGCCACCGTCGAGGGTGACGGTGAAGGAGACGGGATCCAGTCCGGGGGCCAGGTTCTCCTTCTCGCCGACGATGCGTTGATCCTTCAGCAGTTCCATCTCGGTGACGCCGGGTGCGCTGGAATTGGTCACCGTGAACGTGACCGGTCCGGCGGGCACCGTGGTGGTGTCCACCGAACACGCGTCCTTGCCAGAGTCGTCGGCCAGCGTGACGTCGACTGTCGGGACACCGTTGGCTGTCTTGGCGCCGCCCGTGCCCGGCGTGCTCGTCGCCGTGTCGCCGGACGATCCGCAGGCGCTCAGCGCCAGTGCGGTCGCGGCGACCACGGCCGGCGCCGCCCAACGGCCCCTAAGCCACGCTGATCTCGTCACGCGTCGGTGATTCACCATGCTGTCGTCGTTCCCTTTCGTTGGTCCTGCGGGTGGTTCGGATGGCGGCCAGACCGACGAGGACGGCTGTGGCGGCGAATACCGTTGGCAGCCAACGTGTCCAGAGCGTCCGCTCGCTTCGGTCCTGGGTGGATTGGGCGATGGCGGCGATGCGGGCCTGATCGTCGGCGGGGCTCGTCGCCCAGTCCTGCGCCAGCGCACCGACGCTGACCGTCTTGGAGCCCGTCAGGCCTCCGCCGCTGAGGGTGGCGATCCTGCTGCTGGTCCGTTGCGCCGAGACGACGTCGTCGCCTCGTGCCAGCACCGTGTAGACGGTGCTGGCGCTCCACCGCGCGTCGAACGGTCCAGGGGTGCGTGCGGTGCCGAGGCCGACCGGCAGGCGCCCGCCGGTCAGATTCCTCAACTGCGCCAGGTCGATCGGCGTCGTCGTGACACCGGGGTCAGCCGGCACGCGGGTCTGCCACACGTCGAGTCGAATGCCGTCGACCGTCTGGCCTCCCGCGGCGTCGAGCGAGATCTGCTGTCCCTGCCGGTCAGCGGTGAGCACGCGGGCGGCGCCGTCTGCACGCACCGTGACCGTCACGTCGTCACCTCCCGCGGTCCTCGCGGTTCTCGTCGTCCCCGCTGCGGGGGTGCCGCCCGCAGGAATGAGCAGAGCCATCGCTGCCGCCACGATCGCGAGGCCGGTGGCGACGCCCCACTGCAGCCGGCGCCTGACCAACGGGCTGGGCGCCCACCTCGCCGGCCACAGGAAGACGAACAGCACCGGGACGGCGTAGAGCAGCCAGCCGAGCACCTCGATCAGGCGAGGGTCGGGCGGGATTCCGAACATGCCCGTCACCACCGCGCCCACCAGCGACCTGGTGCCCAGCAGGGTCGAAAGGTCGGCGACGCGCTCTTGCCCCACCACGATCCAGCCCGCCTCGTGGGCGGTGCGCAGGCTGCTCATCACCAGGCCGGCCGCGACGAACACCAGGAATACCCCGGTCACGCGGAAGAAGCGGCCCAGATCCAAACGCAGGCTGCCGGCGTAGAGAGCGACGCCGATCGCGACGGCGACGGCGATGCCCGCGACGCCGCCGAGGAGGGCGTACCACCGGCTGCCCTGGGCAGTCTGGGCCGCCGCCAGCAGAAAGACCGCCGTCTCGAAACCCTCCTTGAGGACGGCGAGAAAGGCCATCAGCGCCAGCGCGGTAACCCCGCCACTCTTGATCGCCTGTGCCGCTTCGTGTTCCAGCTGCCCCTTCATTCGGAAGGCGTTGCGGTTCATCCAGAGGATCATCGTGGTCACGAAGACCACGGCGATCGCCCCGATGACCGTCTCCAACATCTCCTGTTGACGCTGGGGCAGCGACGCGGACAGGGCGTCGAGGCCCGCACCGACGGCGACGCTGATCGCGACGGCCGACGCGACGCCGAGCACCATCGGTCGCACCGACTTGCCGTTGCGGGTCAGGAATGCGCCGATGACGCTGACGATCAGGGTGGCTTCGAGCCCTTCGCGCAGGCCGATCAGGAACGTGCCGATGAAGATGCCGTGCACGCCTCTCCCTTTCGCCGGCCAGACCGGAGGTTAGGTTAGGCTCACCGCTCCTCGAGGCACCAGGGCTGCGGCCGGTTGCCCAGGCAACTGCCACGGGGCGGCCAGGCAACGGTCAGGGGTGACGGCCGCCAACCCCCTCTGACGTGCGGGTCCATGCCGACGGGCGGCCCGTCCGATTTATCGATTCGGCGCCACAGCCAATACCATTGGTAGTGCAATGACCGACAATTCCTCACCGGCCTCCGGCACGTTGACGGCCGCCGAGGGCCGCGCCGCGGACCGCATCACCGCCGAAGCTCGACGACGACGCACGTTCGCGGTGATCAGCCACCCCGACGCCGGCAAGTCCACGTTGACCGAGGCGCTGGTGCTGCACGCCAACCGCATCAGCGAAGCCGGCGCGATCCACGGCAAGTCCGGGCGCCGCGCCACCGTGTCGGACTGGATGGACATGGAGAAGGCCCGCGGCATCTCCATCACGTCGACGGCGCTGCAATTCCCGTACCAGGCCCCCAGCGGGCAGGACTGCGTCATCAACCTCCTCGACACCCCCGGCCACGCCGACTTCTCCGAGGACACGTACCGCGTGCTGACCGCCGTCGACTGCGCGGTGATGCTCATCGACGCGGCGAAGGGTCTGGAACCTCAAACGCTCAAGCTGTTCGAAGTCTGCCGACTGCGACGCATCCCCATCATCACCGTGATCAACAAGTGGGACCGGCCGGGCCGTGACGCCCTCGAGTTGCTCGACGAAATCCAGTCCCGCATCGGCCTGCGGCCCACCCCCCTGACCTGGCCGGTGGGCATCGCCGGCGACTTCAAGGGCGTGCTCGACCGACGCACCGGCAACTTCATTCGCTACACCCGCACCGCGGGCGGTGCGAAGGCCGCACCCGAGGAGCACATCGCCCCGGCCGACGCCCATGCCGCGGCCGGCGTCGACTGGGACAACGCCGTCGAGGAATCGGAGCTGCTGGCCGCCGACGGGTCTGACTACGACCAGGACACCTTCCTCGGCTGCGAGACCACCCCGTTGCTGTTCACTTCGGCGGCTCTGAACTTCGGGGTGAACCAGCTGCTCGACGTGCTGGTGCAGCTCGCCCCGTCACCGCACGGTCAGCTCGACGTCGAGGGCCACCGTCGGCCCGCCGAGGCGCCCTTCAGCGCCTTCGTCTTCAAGGTGCAGGCCGGGATGGACTCCGCCCACCGCGACCGCATCGCCTATGCACGGGTCTGCTCGGGCACGTTCGAACGTGGCGAGGTGCTGACCCACGCGACCACCGGCAAGCCGTTCGTCACCAAGTACGCGCAGTCGGTGTTCGGCCAGCAGCGTTCCACGTTGGACACGGCGTGGCCGGGTGACGTCATCGGCCTGGCCAACGCCAACGTGCTGCGTCCCGGTGACACGCTCTACCGCGACATTCCGGTGCAGTACCCGCCGATCCCGAGCTTCTCCCCCGAGTACTTCGCGGTCGCGCGCGGCACCGATCCCAGCAAGCACAAGCAGTTCCGCAAGGGCATCGAACAGCTCGAGCAGGAGGGCGTGGTCCAGGTGCTCCGCTCGGACCGCCGCGGCGACCAGGCTCCCGTCTTCGCCGCCGTCGGGCCCATGCAGTTCGAGGTCGCGACGCACCGGATGGCGACCGAGCTCAGCGCGCCGATCTCCCTGGAGTCCCTCCCCTACACCGTCGCCCGAGCCGCCGACCCCGGTGACGTCGAATTCCTGCAGCGCCAGCCGTCGGTCGAGGTGTTCACCCGCACCGACGGCGTGATCCTGGTGCTGTTCTCCACGAAGTGGCGCCTCGAGGGATTCCAGCGCGACAACCCCTCGGTCAAGCTGCAGTCCCTCGTCGCCGCTGGTGACGACTGACCGTCAGACGTAGCGCACCGTCTGCTGCCAGATGACGGCTTGGGCCACGACGGCCCGGCCGCCGTCGAGGCTGATGGCGGGATTTCCGTAGAGCTCGTAACCCAGGTCGAGGGCTTCGCTGACACGGCGGCAGAACGCCTCGTCGTCGGGCCCGGTGAGCAGCCGGTACCTCGGCAGTCCGTTCGGTGGTTCCGTCATTCGTCGATGGTGCCACCTAGGCTCCGACCATGACGGCGACGTTTCCCACGACATGGCTTCTGGACTCCGATCCGGCGCTGCGGTGGCAGGTCGAGCGGGACGTGCTCCGCGCGCCCCCCGGTACGTGGGAGCGCACCCGGGCCAGGGTCGCGACCGAGGGCTTCGGAGCGCGGCTGCTGGCGCTGCAGGACCCCGACGGTCAGTGGGCCGGTGGGGCCTTCTTCCCGGCCGACTTCGACTTCGAGGGTCCGGAGGCCGCCGAGGGCGCCGGGCAGCCGTGGACGGCCACGACGTGGACGTTGAACTCGTTGCGGGAGTGGGGCGTCGACGCGTTGGCGCTGCTGGGCACCGCGGACCTGCTGGCCGCCAACAGTCGCTGGGAGTACGACGACCTGCCCTACTGGGGTGGCGAGGTCGACTGCTGCATCAACTCCTGGACGGTGTCCAACGGGCTGTGGCTCGGTGCGGACGTCACCGGCGTCGTCGACTGGTTCGTCGAGCACCAACTGGCCGACGGCGGCTGGAATTGCGAATGGGTGGAGGGGTCGACGCGATCGTCGTTCCATTCGACGCTCAACGCCCTCAAGGGATTACTGGACCACGAGATCGTCACGGGCGGCACCGACGCCACCCGGGCGGCGCGACGGTCCGGCGAGGAGTATCTGCTGACGCGCGGTCTGATGCGTCGACTGTCCGACGGGCACCCGGTGGGGCCGTGGGTCGGCGACTTCACCTACCCGACGCGGTGGCGTTACAGCGCACTCAACGCCGCCGACTACTTCCGTCGACGATCCGTCGTCGACGGCTCGGCGCCGGATCCACGGATGGCCGGGGCCATCGCGCTGATCCGCGACGCCCGCCAGCCCGACGGCACGTGGACTCAGGGGCCGACACTGCCTGGCCGACAGTGGTTTCCCGTCGACGTTCCCGCAGGTGAATCGTCGAAGTGGTTGACGCTGTTCGGCATTCGGGTGCTCGAGTGGTGGGACGGTCAGCCCTAAAATCAGTTGCGGTCGACACCGCCTCCGGTCGACCATGGATGTCGGCGACCGAGGGGAGGGAGGAACCTGTGCGACGCTACAAGAGAGGTGACCGGATCACCACGCTCAGCGACATCGGTGGCATCAACGTTCCCGACGTGCCCGCTGGCGCGGTCGGCACCGTCGTGCAGACGACGCTGACCGGCAAGCCCAAGACGATCCACTTCGACCTCGAGACACCGTGGGGGCACAAGCGTTTCGACGTCGGTGTCCACCGACGCAGGGTGCACTTGACCTAGGCGCGGCGTCAACCGCGCACCCAGGCCCGTTTCGCGACGCGAAGCATGTTGCCGCCCAGCACGGCACGCACGTCGGCGTCCCGCCAACCACGGTCGGTGAGGTGGCGGCCGATGGTCAGCACCGTCTCCGGCGGCATCCACTGGATGGGTCCCCAGGCGGTGTAACTGTCGTCGAACGCCTGCGGGTTGCGCTGCATCTCGTCGTTGAAGTCGGCGTGGTCGAAGGAGAAGTCGCTGCTGAGGGCGACGTGGTCGACGCCAACCAGGTCGACGGCGTACTCGAGGTGGCTCGTCATGGCCTCGAGCGTCGGGGTGTTGGGCCCCAGGAAGATGCCGACGCCGGTGATCGCGACCACGCCGCCGGTGTCCGCGCAGGCGCGCGCCTGGTCGTCGGTGATGTTGCGCGGATGGTCCCAGAGCGCCTTCATGCACGAATGGCTGTACACCACTGGGCCTTTCGAGACTCGGCAGAGGTCGAGGCCAGTCTGGGCGCTGCAGTGCGACCCGTCGGGCACGATGCCGACGGCGTTCATCTCGGCGACGATCTGCTCGCCCCACGCGGTCAGGCCCGTGTCCACGAGGTCCAGACATCCGCAGCCCGCCCGGTTGGCGTGGTTGTAGGTCGGCAGCAGCGTGCGCACTCCAAGGCCCGCGAGTGTGGCGAGATTGTCCAGGTCGTCGCCGACGGGCCCGGAGTCCTCCAGGTCGAACGCCACGGCGATCCGGTCCTCGGCGGTGATCCGCTCGACGTCGTCGACGTCGAACGCCAGCTCCAGGTCCGGGTGTGCGTCGACGCCCGCGCGGAAGTGCTCCAGCAGCGCGACGGAGTCGGCGAAGGACTGCGGTGAGTATCCGGCGTTGACGGAGACGAAGGCACCGCCGCGACGCCGAAAGCGGGTCAGCGGCTCGACGTCGGTGCCCACCTGCAAGGGAAGGCAGGCGTGCTGATCCCAGAGGAGCGGCGTCATGGCTACAGATGATGCCGCAGACGGCCGTCACCCGGACTGACGACCACACTCGCGCGACCCGTGTCCGCGTAGGGTCGACGGCATGGCGCGAACGGTACGAACCGTGGGCTCGTGGATGAGGCGCACGCTCGGCTTGGCCCCCAGCGGGTCGTCGGCCCAGATGATCGTCGTCAGCGCGCCGTCCCCCAGCTCCGACACCGGCACCCTGAGTGCTTACGAACGCGTGAACGGCACGTGGGAGCGGGTGCTCGGACCCACCCCGGCGACCCTGGGCGAGCTGGGTGTCGGGGAGCCGGAGGACGACGTCTTCCGCACTCCGGAGGGAACCTTCCCCCTGGGCCAGGCCTTCGGGCGTAAGCCCAACCCTGGCACCCGGATGCCGTACTTCCAAGCGACGGACGAGGATTGGTGGGACGAGGACGTCGACTCACCCACCTACAACACCCATGTGCACGCCGCCGAGATCGACTCCGAGGACGCCGAGAATCTCTACGACTCCGGGCCGATGTACGACTACGCGGTGGTGATCGACCACAACCCGCAGCGCGTGCCCGGGCGGTCGGCCGGCATCTTCCTGCACGTGACCGACGGTGACCCGACCTGGGGTTGCGTTGCCGTCGACCGGGACCAGATGAAGTCGGTGTTGCAGTGGCTCGACCCGTCGGCAAACCCGCAGATCACCATTGGCGTCGGCGCGGGCGCGCCGAGCTAGAGCTTGCGTGTCCAGTCGCGGATCGCGGCGACGAACTCTTCTGGCGCATCGGATTCGACGTAGATGCCGGCGCCGTCGACGATGACGGTCTCGTGTCGGGGGAAGACCTCTTCGAGACGTGCGCGTTCCTGGGCCCGGAAGGCGAAGTCGGCGTCACCCCAGATGATCAGGGTCGGCAGATCCGCGAGGAGTTCGAGGCCCGATTCGAGTTCCTCGAGGAAGGCGCGGCTGCCGAGCACTTGGCCGGGCAGCACGGCACAGGCCTGGCGTCGCTCGGGGGTGTCCAACGCCCGCCGGTAGTGCGTCATCTCGGCCGCGGCCGGCGTCCGTCTGCGGTGACCGGTCGGGATGAACGCGTTGACCAGAAGGTTGAACCGCCGCACCAGGAATCGCATGGGTAGTCCGCCGACGATGCGCCCGAAGGCTTCGAAGTGCAGGGTTCCGTTGACCGGCCACGCCCAGGTGTTGACCAGCACCAGGCGCTCGAAGGCACCCGGTCGGCGCTGCGCGGCGGCCAGACCGATCGGGCCGCCCCAGTCTTGGCCGACGAGGGTCACGTCGCCGAGGCGCATGGCGTCCACGAAGCCGGTGACCACCTCCGCGTGCTCCTCCGGCAGGTAGCGGTAGCCCGGGCGGGCCGTCGAGAGTCCGAAGCCAGGAAGGTCGAGCGCAACGCACCGGAAGTCCTGTCGCAGTTCGGCGATGACCTCGCGCCACAAGAACGACCACGTCGGATTGCCGTGCAGCATAAGCAGAGTGGGTCCTGAACCCTCGTCGACGTAGTGGACGTCGTTCCCGTCGACGTCGACGAAGCGACTCTCGAAGGGAAACAGGTCGTCGTCAACCCAGGTGGGCCGGGTGCGTCTGGCGGTGTCGGCCATGTGCCGCTCCTCACGGGTCGGATCCGAATGTGGTTGAATATCTCACGCGTACTTGAGAAACTCAAGCGATAGGAATCGAGATGCGCGGCTACGGCCAATACTGTGGGCTCGCTCGCTCACTGGAGGTGGTGGGCGACCGGTGGAACCTGCTCATCGTGCGCCAATTGCTGGGCGGGCCCGCGCGCTACCGCGACCTGGCCGCCGGCCTCCCGGGAATTGCCACCAACCTGCTCGCCGATCGGCTCCGCGACCTCGAAGGCGCCGGCGTCGTCGAACGGCGACTGACGCCCGCGGGCGGTGTCGTCGAGTACGCCCTGACGCCCTGGGGTGCAGAGTTGCGCGAGCCCATCGAGGGCCTCATCCGATGGTCGACTCCCCTCATGGTCCGCGGGCCCGAAGGTGATGCGTTCCAACTCGAATGGCTCGCCTTGGCCCTCCCCGCCCTCCTCGAAGGGCGTGTCAAGACCAGGACGACGACGACCGTAGGTCTCGACGTCGGCCCCGGCTCTCACCTCCGGCTTCGCCTCACGCGCAGCGGCGTCGACGTCGCACCTTGCGACGGTCGCGCCGTCGATGCCACTGTGCGAGCTGAGCCGATGTGCGTACTCGGGTTGGCCGCCGGAGCCCTCGCCATCGACGACGCCCTCGCCCTCGGGCTCGTCGAGATCGAGGGCGACGAGTCCGTCGTACGGGCGGCCTTTGCCTCCTAGGCTTTACGTGGTGTAGGCCGTTAGCCAGCTGACTGCCGAGTGGCCAGTTGCGTGGCGCCGGAGCGCGATATCCGCCAGTTGACTGCCCACTGGGTGCACTAGCGTGACGATGGTGACGACGGCGACCCCACCACCTCCGGTGGGGGCGGGGGCTCTACTGCGCAGCTGGCGGGAGAAGCGCCGGCTGAGCCAGCTCGAACTGTCGACGCGGGTGCAGGTGTCCACCCGCCACCTGAGCTACGTCGAGAATGGGCGGTCCCGGCCCTCGCCGGAGATGATCATGCGGCTGGCCGAGCAGTTGGAGCTTCCGCTGCGCGAACGCAACGAGGTGTTGCTCGCCGGCGGTTACGCGCCCGCCTACGCACAGCAGCGTCTCGACGCCCCGGCCCTGGCTTTGGTCGCCGACGCGCTGCGCATGGTGCTGGACCGCCATTTGCCCTATCCCGCAGTGGTTCTCAACCGATGGTGGGAGATGGTCGACGCGAATGCCGCCGTCGACGCGCTGCTGGACGGCGTCGCCGCCCACCTGCTGGAACCGCCGGTCAACGTCCTGCGACTCACCCTTCACCCCGATGGTCTCGCCCCGCGCATCGTCAATCTGGGACAGTGGCGCGCTCACCTGCTGGCCCAGCTTCGCCGGCGAGTGGAGCTGACCGACGACGCGCAGCTTCGCGCATTGCATGCGGAGCTGTCGTCGTACCCGGGTGGTGCCGACGATCCGACGCCGTCACCTCATCAGGTGGTTCTGCCGATGGTGCTGCGCGTGGGCGAGCACACGCTGTCGATGTTCACCATCGCCGCGGCGTTGGGGACACCGGCCGACGTCACCGTCGACGAGCTGGTGGTGGAGAGCTTCTATCCGGCCGACGACGCCACCCTGCGTCTGTTGCGCGCGGAACAACCGCCACCGCCGACTTGACCTCGGAGGTCATCGACGCAAGCGCCTGGCCAGCCAATGCTGGTTCCATGACCACCCATCAGACCTCCTCCGACACCAGGTTCGACGGATTCTGGGGCAGTTACGCCCTCGGCATCCTCGACGATCTACGCTTCGGCCCTCAGATCGTGGAATACCTCGAGCGCATCGAGGACACGCTGCACCCCTTCGGGGGCGTGTTCCTCATTCACGGCGCGCCGTGGCAGCAGGTCGAGGGTCAGCCGATCGGCGCTCCGGTGCTCATCGCCTTTCCCGACCCCCGAGGGGCACGGCAGTGGTACGAATCCGAGGCCTACCAAGCCATCTCGAGTCTCCGATCGGAGAACAGCGACAGCCACGTGCTACTGGTCGAGGGCGTCGGTGCCGACCATCGGAGCACCGACATCACGGGACACTTGGCCCGCGGCGGCCGGTAGGCGTCCCGTCCGGTCGATCGGATGACACTCGTGACGTGTGGGTGACATTTTGGCCCGGGGCGCGCGGCGGTGGACGGGCCCCGCGCACGTGCGGCAGAGGGTGGGCCGCCCGACGTCGTCGGCTCTGCGAGCGTCCCCCCTTCTCGCGGCCAGCCGCTTCCCAGGGGGCCACTGATTCGAACAGCCATGCACCGCAACTGTTTTGACGGCGTCGATCTCTAGGACGTCACCGGGTCGTAGCCTCGTCGACGACGGTCTCCGACCGCGCTGAGTGGAAATTCGGCCCGAGGAACGACCGGCGTGACGACCTCGAGACGCCCCTAGGACTGCCAGACGACGGGGCTATGTTCCGCAACGTGAACCAGAGGCTGGCGACCCGCGGCAACCTGCTCGACTTCGTCGACCAGGCCTTGTTCCTCGGCTTGCGTGCGACCGGGCAATCCGCGGTGACGCAGATCGTCTGGGTGTACGACCACGGGGTCGACATGGACGGTGTGCGGCGCTTTCACCGGAACATGGGGTACGGCATGGCGGGCCGCCTCATCGAGCCGTCGCCGCTGCCGTTCGGCCGCCATCGCTGGGTCACCTCGCTGGGACCGGCGGCACCCTTGCGGATCGCGCCTCGACCTCGACCTCGTACCGAACTCAGCGACTGGGTCGACGAGAGCGCCCAGCAGCCGATCGATCCCCAGTTCGGACCGTCCTGGCACATGAGCGTTCTGCCGATGACGGACGGTTCGACGGCCGTGAGTCTGGTGGGGTCGCACTGCGTCGCCGACGGGGGCGGGGCTCTGCTGACCGTGTACGAGTCCGTCATGGGAGCTCGCCGTCACCTGGGCTATCCACCACCGCGCTCGCGAACCTGGCTCCGGGCCCTCTCCGCAGACCTGCGCCAGACCGTCCGCGACATTCCCGAGCTCGCGCGCACCGTCGTCGCCGCCGTCCGGTTCCTGGCCAAACGCCGCAAGGACCAGCCGGCCTCCGACGCGACCGTGCCGAAGACCCCCGCCGTCGGCATGACGGACGACCCGGTGACCGCCCCAGCCGTCGCGGTGATCATTCCGATCGACGACTGGGACGCGCGGTCCGCGGAGCTCGGCGGCAACAGCTACGCGATGCTCGCCGCGCTCTGCGCCAGGCTGGCCGTGCATCAGGGGCGCGCACTGGCCGACGACGGAACGGTCGGGCTCGTCGTTCCCATCAACGACCGCACCCTCGAGGACACCAGGGCCAACGCGGTGAACCTCGCCTACGTGCGCATCGACCCCACTGCGGTCACCACTGACCTGCGGGACGCGCGTACCGCGATCCGCGATGCGTTGAAGACGATGCGAGAGACTCCCGACGAGGCCCTGGCGCTGCTGCCGTTGACGCCGTTCATCCCCAAGGCCGCCGTGCGGCGGACCGCCGATCTGGCGTTCGGTTTCACCTCCGAGCCGGTGTCCTGCTCCAACGTGGGCGACCTCCCCGACGACGTCACCCGTCTCGACGGCACCCCCGCCGATCTGGTGATCATGCGCGGGGTCGACCAGCACGTCACACGCCACGTGCTCGAGGAGCGCCGCGGCCTTCTCACGGTCGTGTGCGGTCGGCTCGCGGGCAAGGTCAGCATGACCGTGGTGGGGTACCAACCGGGTGCGCCCAACACGAAGGCATGGTTGCGCGAATCGATCCGCGCGTCACTCGACGAACTGGGGCTCACTGGCACGCTCGTGTGACACCCGACGGGTTCCGGAGCTCAGATGCTGGCGACGACGGCGGTGGCGACGGCGTGCATCGACGTGCCCTCCGTCTCAGCGCGTTCGAGCATCAGGTCGAAGGCGGCGGCAGAGTCGATGACGAACCGCTCCATCAAGATCCCCTTGGCTTGACCGATGAGGTCATCGGCGACGAGGTCGGACGTCGGGTCGACGCCCTCGTCGGCGGCGGCGATGAGGACGATGGCCGCGTGGGTGGCGAGCATCGCGCCGACCGCCGCGTCGTCGCGTGTGAAGGCGCCAGCGGCACCGCTGAAGACGTTCAGGGCACCAATGCCGCGCTGATGGGTGTACAGCCGAAAGGTCAGAGCGCTGCGGACGCCGGCAGCCAGGGCGGCGGCGGTGAATTCCGGCCAACGGGTCTCGAGGGAGAAGTCTCGGACGTGGATGACCGGACCGTCTTCTGCGACGTCCAGGCAAGGACCAGCGCCGTGCTGCATCTGGACGGCATCCAGGTCGGCGACCAACGGGTGCGTGGCCGCCACCGATGTGAAGCGATCGCCGTCGACGAGCATCACGTCGGCCAGTTCAGCGCCGCGGATCATGTCGACCGCTGCTCTGGTGACGACCCTCAACTGATGCTGAAGGTGCGCCTCGGTCTTGGCGGTCGACTGTGCCGTCAGCTTCATCATGGTGTCGCGCAGCACGCGGCGATGCTCGTCACGATGGTCGGTCATCGACGCCCTCCCCTGCCATCGGAGTGGGCTACCGCATGGCACGAGGCGACCATGCCTGTCCACCACTGTTGACGTTGGGTGCTTTCCCACGGAAGAACGGGGTCAACCCCATCGGCGACAAATGGTCGGCCGCCCATCCCGGTGGAACACTGAATCCCACGGGAGGCGACCCCGGCGAGACAGGAGCCCGATGACCGAGAGCACCACCCCCGTCCTCTACCACCACATGACGTGGCCGGAGATCGCGGCCGCAGCCGGCGCCGACGTTCCCGTGGTGATCCCCGTTGGCGCCACCGAACAACACGGACCTCACCTTCCCGTGGGCACCGATTGGGTTCTGCCGGAACGGATTTTGACAGAAGCGGCACGGTACCGCCGCATCGTCGTCGGCCCGTTCGTTCCCTTCGGCTACCGCAGCCGTCCTGGCAGCGGCGGCGGTCAGCAGTTCCCGGGCACCGTGTCGCTGCGTGCGACGACGTTCATGAGCGTGGTGGAGGACGTCCTCACCGAGCTCGTCCGCAGCGGATTCCGCAACCTGGTGTTGTACAACTGGCACTACGAGAACAGCGGTTTCGTCTACGAGCCCGCCTTCCTCGTCAGCGAACGGCATCCTCACGTCAAGATCGTCGTGATGGAGGACGTGAACCCCGACTACACCCCGGAACGCCGCGAGCAGCTGTGGCCGGCCGCGTTTCCCGGCCTGGCGCTCGAACACGCCGCCGTCATCGAGACGTCCCTGTGGATGCATCACCAGCCCGACCTGGTGCGTGCCGATCTGATCGCACCGGACCAACCCGAGCGGGTGGTAAACCACGACGTCCTGCCCATCGACGCGCGCCTGTCGACGGCGAGCGGAGCTCTGTCCTCTCCCGTACCCGCCAGCGCCGAGAAGGGGCGCGTCCTGACCGAATGGTTCGTCGAGCGGGTCGTGCAGGTGCTCGACGAGGAATTTTCACACGAAGGCGGTACCCGATGAGTGAGTCGACGCCGATCGGAGCCGTGCCGGCCATCGAGGTGCCCCGCTACGCCGGCAAGGGCACCTTCGCCCGGATCGCCGACATCCACGAGGTCGGCGACTTCGACGTCGCCATTCTGGGCGTGCCGTTCGACGGCGGCACCTCCTACCGGCCCGGGGCGCGCTTCGGACCCATGGCCGTGCGGCAGGCTGCCCGCACGTTGCGACCGGGTTATCACGTCGAATTGGGCGTCGCTCCACTGGAAGTCGTGCAGATCGTCGATGCGGGTGACGTCACCGTGACGCCCTTCGACATCGACGAGGCGTGCCGTCAGATTCAGCGGCACGCCGCCGAGCTGCTGGGTGACGGAAGCCGCAGGATCGTCTCCATCGGCGGTGACCACACCATCGCGCTGCCCAACCTCCGCGCCCTGCACGCCGTGCACGGTCCCGTCGCCCTCGTGCACTTCGACGCCCACCTCGACACGTGGAACACCTACTTCAACGCCCCGGTCACGCACGGCACGATCTTCCGGCGTGCGTTCGAAGAGGGCTTGCTGATCGAGGATCATTCGATCCACATCGGAATCCGAGGACCGATCTACGACCGCGCCGATCTCGACGACGACGCCGCCATGGGTTTCCGGATCATCCGCGCCGGCGACCTCGACGTCATGGGGATCGACGCCGCCGTGGACGTGATTCGGCGCCGGGTGGGTGACGTACCCGTGTACCTGTCGGTAGACATCGACGTGCTCGACCCGGCGTTCGCGCCCGGCACGGGCACACCGGAGTCGGGCGGGTTGACCGCACGCGAGCTGCTCCGGATGCTGCGGCGGCTCACCGGCCTCAATCTGGTCGGCGCGGACGTCGTCGAGGTGGCACCGGCCTATGACCACGCGGAGATCACCTCGATCGCCGCCGCGACCGTCGTCTTCGACATGGTGTCGCTGATGGTCGCGCGCTGACGCCGAAAGGCTCTGAGGCCATGCGTGATTCGGGCGGATTCGACGACGCGTGGGTGGGGCTGCCTCTGGCGATACGGCCGATGACGGCGCAGGACGCCGAGCTGGTGGCGACGTGGCGCTACAGCGGCCCCGCCGCGGTCTACGACGTCGCCTCAGCACAGCCCATCCTCGACGACCTGTCCGACTACTTCGCGGTCACCTCCGGTGAGCGGCTGATTGGGTTCTGCTGCGTCGGTCGCGCTGCCCGCATTCCCGGTCTGCTCGAGGAAGGTGACGTGCTCGACATCGGACTCGGGATGGACCCCAACCTGGTCGGCCACGGTCAGGGGGAAGAGTTCGGCCGAACCGTGCTGGACTTCCTCATCGCGACCCGTTCCGAGCGTCACGTGCGTGCCGTCGTCCAAGACTGGAACGAACGCAGCCTTCGTCTGACCCGCCGACTGGGTTTCGAGGACGCCGGTGAGCTGATCGCCGTCCAGGGCGGGCGGCAGGTGACCTACCGAATCGTCACGCAATAGTCGAGACGCGCAGGTCATAGTGCGCCCGCGGGGTCCGCCAAACCCAGCTCCGCTCGGCATCGTCACCGCCTGGGCCAACGCCTCACCGGCACTGCGTCAGTCATGCGTGACCGACGACGGGTCGTTCAGAGTTGAGTCATGCCACCGTCGGCGACTAGATCGATGCCGGTGATGAAGCTGGAGTCACTGGAGGCCAGGAACAGGACGGCCTTGGCGATCTCCTCAGGGCGCCCGATCCGGCCGAGCGGCACCATGGCTACCATCTCCTGTTCGAAGGCTCGCTCCTCCTCCGGGGTGCGCCCCGAGGTGTGCAAGATCGGCGTGTCGATCAGGCCGGGGCTCAGCGTGTTGACGCGGATGCCACGGTCCTTGAACTCGGCGGCCCAGGTTCGTGCGAACGAGCGGACCGCCGCCTTGGACGCGGAGTAGGGTCCGAAGCCCGGAATGCCGAGATAGTGCGCGTTGGACCCGGTTAGGACGATCGACGCGCCGTCGCTGAGGAGGTCGACGGCCTTCTGGACGGTGAAGAATACGCCGCGCGTGTTGGCGTTGAAGACCTTGTCGTAGTGTTCCGGCGTTGCGGAGGCGCCTTCGGGTGCCAGACCGCCGACGGCGGCGTTGGCGAAGATGACGTCGACACGGCCCTGCTCGCGCCGGACCACCTCGTAGAGTCGGTCGAGGTCGTCCAATTCGGCGACGTCGCCTTGAACCGGGGTGACCTTGCGCCCAATCTCGCTGGCCGCCTTGTCGAGTTCGGTCTGACGGCGACCGGTGATGTAGACGTGTGCGCCCTGGGCGACGAACTCCTTGGCGGTGGCCAGACCGATGCCGCTGGAACCGCCGGTGATTACTGCCACCTTGCCTTCGAGTTTCCCGGACATGGTAATCCCTTGCTTTGTTGTTGTGCCGCAACCCCTTTCGGGGTGCGGTAATCGTCTGAATCGGATGGCGACGGTTCGAGCCTCGCTGCTGCGCGGCTTCGGCTGTAGGACTGCGGATTACACCGCTGCGGCGGCACCTCCGATGGTCGCGTCGGTGATGCCGTAACGGTCGGCCAGGTCGGCGGCAAGTGCGCGCAGCGCATCTGCGGGCTGTACGGGTATCAGGAGGCGGGTGACGCCCAGGGCGGCGTAGCCGTCGGCGGTGCGGCACAGCTCGTCGACGACGCCCTGGCGGCGCGCATCGTCATCGAGGCCGCTGAGGTCCCCGCCGTAGGGGACGGTGACCTCGATGAAGTCCGTGTCACGTCCGGCGGCGTCGGCTTCGGTGCGGACGGTGGCGAGCAGCGGTTCGAGCGCGTCGGGCCCGGCGACGGTGGGGAAGAATCCGTCGCCGATGCGTCCGGCGCGCCGCGCGGCGCGGGTGGAGCCGCCGCCGATGACGATGGGGACGCCGCCGTAGACCGGGTGGGGCAGGCTGATGGCGTCGGTGAAGCTGGCGTAGTTGGTGTCCACGGTGGCCTTGGTGTCGCGCCACAGGGCGCGCATCGCGGTCACGTAGTCGTCGTGGCGGCGGCCGCGGTCGGCGAACGGCACCCCGAGGGCGGCGAATTCCTCTTCGAGCCAGCCGACACCGACACCGAGGTGTACCCGCCCGCCGGAGAGCACGTCCAGGGAGGCGACCTGTTTGGCCAGGACCAGCGGATTGCGTTGCGGGAGAATCAGAACCCCGGTCGCGAGGATGACGCGTTCGGTGACGGCGGCGGCGTAGGCCAGCCAGATCAGCGGGTCGGCGAGGTCGAACTCGACTTCGCCGCCCATCATCTTGCCGCTTTCGTCGTAGGGGTAGGCGGTGTCGTAGGTGGCGGGGACGACCACGTGGTCGATCGCCCAGACCGAGTCCAGCCCGATCTCTTCGGCGAGGCGAGCGGTGGCCGCGGCGGCGGCGGGGTGAGCGCCGTGGAAAGTGTTCACGCCTAGCAGGCCGAATCTCATGGTGTGCGTCTTCCCGTCGTCGATGGGGTTGAGGTGGTGGGTCAGGGCTGGGTGACGCGGAGCAGGAGTTTTCCTGCCAGGCGGCCGGTGTCGAGGATGCGGTGCGCCTCCTGCACGTCGTCGAAGGCCAGCACGCGGTCGACGCCGATGCTCAGCGCGCCGCGTGTGCCGGCGTCGGTGATGTAGGCCTTCGCTGCGGCGAGACGGTCGGGGTATTCGACGAGTTCGAACAAGTCGACGAAGGCGAGGGACTTGCGGTCCAGCGAGACCAGGGGCACGTCGACGCGGGCCGCGCGGATGTCCGGTGAGGTCTGCGCGCCGTAGCAGAACACATGTCCGAATGCCGCGGTGGCGGTGATCAATTCAGCGAGCAGGGGTCCGCCCACCGTGTCGTAGGCGACGGTCGCGCCGCGGCCGGCGGTGATCGCGGCGACGACGGCGGCGAGGTCCTCGTCGTCGGTGGCGATGGCGTGGTCGGCTCCCAGCGTGAGCAGTTCGGGCTTGCGGGCGGCGGTGCGGGTGGTGGCGATGACGGTGGCACCGAAATCGCGGGCGATCTGAATCAAGGCGTTCCCGACCGAGGACGTTGCGGCGGTGACGATCACAGTGTCACCGGCGCCGATGGGCGCCTTGGTGGCCAGGGTGTAGGCCTGCAGGCCGGCCATCCACGTCGCGGCCTCTTGCTCGTCGGACCGGTCGTCGGCCACCGAGATCAGGGCCTCGACGGGGACGTCGGCGTGGGTGGCGTAGGTGCCGGTGCCGACCGTCGGGGACTGGATCGGCAGGATCGCCACCCGCTGCCCCGCTACGAATCGGTCGACGTCGGGTGCGGTTCGGACGACGGTGCCCACGGCCTCGACGCCAAGCGTCGCGGGCAGGGTGGGGGCGATGACGTAGTGGTCACGCCGGAACAGGGCCTCGAAGCGGTTCAACCCGATGACGTGGATCGCGATGCGCACGTGCCCGGCCTCGAGTGCTGGCAGTTGCAGCGGCACCATCTCCAGCACCTCGGGCCCGCCGAGGCGGGTGAACTGCACCCGCCTCATGGCGTCGTCGGAGGGATGCTCGTCGATTGTCAACGGCTCTACCATGTTTCGCTCCGATTAGGTGGTGCCACTGCATCCAGCAGCGGTAACGGCAATATGTAACTATCACAGTTACAGCTAACTATATGTAATCATGGTGGTTGCAGTCAAACGGTGTGAGGAGGTTCAGGTGAGCGCGAACAGCCGGATGAGCCTGGCGGTGCACGTGCTGACGTGGATCGCCTTCGACCGCCGCGGCACCGACAAGGAGATCGCCACCTCGGCGCGCATCGCGACAAGCGTCAACACCAACCCGGTGGTGATCCGGCGCAGCCTCGGAGAACTTCGTAAGGCGGGCCTGGTGCAGGCCACCCGTGGTCGTGACGGTGGGTGGACGCTGACACGCGACGCCGCCGACATCACCCTGCTCGACGTCTATCTGGCCGTGGGTGGTGAGCCCATCTTCGCCATGCACACCACACCGCCGGACGCCGAGTGCTACGTCGGGTTCGGCATCCAACCCGTGTTGACGCGGGTGTACGCCGATGCCACCGCCTCGCTGTGCAGCACGCTGAAGAACACGACGATCGCCGACGTGCTGCGCGACGCGGTGGCCGAGTACGCCGCCAACGCCACGATCTCCTAGCGACCCAGGGCGCGGCCGCTAAGGCGCGCCGGCGACGCAGAACACGTTGCCGTCCGGGTCGGCCAGCACCACCCACCCGAAGTCCGGGCCGGCGGTGTGCCGGCCCACTTCCACAGCGCCCGCGGCGATCAGACGGGCCGCGTCGCGGTCCTTGTCCGGCGAGTGCAGATCCAGGTGCAGTCGGTTCTTCCCCGGTGTGGGGTCGGGCACCTTCTGGAAGCCCAGCCGTAATCGGCCAACTACGGTGACCATGACGAATTCACCTGCCGCCTCGACGGTCACCTGGCCGTCGAGGGCGCCGGCCCACCACGCCGCCAGCGCCTCGGGATCGGTGCAGTCGAACGTCACCATCGACACTTCCAGTGTCGGCGCGTCTTCGTTGCTCATCAGGGAAGATCTCCTTCTAGGTCTGTCAGTGGTCGGT
Organism: Mycobacterium yunnanensis; assembly: GCF_025823185.1. Taxonomy (GTDB): domain Bacteria; phylum Actinomycetota; class Actinomycetes; order Mycobacteriales; family Mycobacteriaceae; genus Mycobacterium; species Mycobacterium yunnanensis. The sequence goes on along the minus strand of NZ_JACKVK010000005.1, from coordinate 411,007 downwards.
GATGTGGGTGTCGGCGATGGTTTCGGCGAACCCGACGTCGAACACCTCGGCGGGGGTACGGAAGCCGGGGCGCACCTCGCCGGCCAGCACCCGGCGCGCGGCGTGGACCGCCGCCAGCGGGGTGAAGGTGTAGCCGTTCACGGTGTCGAGCCTCGAGCAGACGACCTGGCCGTCGCGTCCGGTGACCTCGGCGACCGCGTGATAGCGATCAGCGGCGCGCTGTTCGGCGCTCGGTCCGTCGGGCAGGTCGGCCAACGCACCGTCAGAGAACGCGTCGCCGGAGGCGTAGACGTAGGTGTCGACGTTCGGGATACCGGTCGCCCACCCAATGGTGATCAGATCCGGCAGCGTGATTGGCGTGCAGACGACATCACCGAACCCGAAGTCGAACTGCCACAATGCGGTTGAATCTGCGGTCGCCAGGTTCCCGTCGACGCGATGCAGCGTCTCGGTAGTGACGTTCTCGCTGGCGCTGATCGCCGATCCCCGCGACATCGACCCCGCCACGTGCAGAGCGATGCGCAACCGCTGCGGCGCCTCGACGCGGGCGGCGGTGTGCGCGGCAAGACAACCCAGCATGGCCACACTGCCACCGCTGCCCGGCACCAGCATGACCCCGGCAGCGGTAGCGGTGGCGTCGAGGGTTTCGGCCAGCCGGAAGCCATCCAGTTCCGCGGCGATGTCCAAGTAGTGCGTACCGGCACGGATCGCCGCCTCGATCAATGGCCGCGCCGTGCGCAGGTATGGGCCGGCACAGTTCAGCAGCACCTCGACCTCGCTCAGTGCGCCGTCGACGGCAGGCCGGTCGTCGATGTCGAAAACGGTGTAGCGGCAATCCAATCGCTCGGCGAGAGCCGCGATCGTGTCGCCGCTGCGGCCGCCCAGCACTGGGTTCAGACCGAGGTCGCGGGCGTGCTCGGCGGCCATCGCACCCGTGTAACCCGTTGCGCCGTATATCAACAACCCACCCATGTCAGTGCTGCCAACTCTTGTAGACGAACTCCAGGCTGTAGCCGTCGGGATCAAGCACGTTGGCGGCGTAGTAGCGCGGGTCGTAATGCAACCGTGCACCCGGCGCTCCGTCGTCGATGGCGCCCGCAGCGATCGCGGCGGCGTAGGCGGCGTCCACCTCGGCCGTGCTGTCGGCGACGAATCCGACGTGGGCCGCACCGCCGGCAGCTGTACCGCGGCGCAGCCAGAAGATCATCCGGCCGGCGTCGCCGAGCCCGTAGAGGTCCGGGTGGCCGGGTGGTCCGTCCTCACCGGCGTAGTCCAGCCGGGTAGTGATGCCTAGTGGGGCCAGCGCGGCGGTGTAGAACGCGATCGACGCCTGCGGGTCGGACACCGTGAGAAAAACGTGGTCGAGCACTTGAGAGTCCCCTTCTAGATGACGTAGCCGCCGGCGACCTCGACGGTCTGGGCGTTGATCCACCGGTTGTCATCGGAGAGCAGGCTGGCGATCATCGTGCCGATCTCGTCGGGTTGCCCGACGCGACCGAGGGCGGTCTGAGCGGCCAGCGCGGCCTCGAACTCGTCAGTCAGGCCGCCGCCCAGCTCGGTGCGGATCGGCCCCGGAGAGATGGAGTTGGCCCGGATTCCGCGCTCGCCGAACTCCTTGGCCTGATACCGGGTCAGCACGTCCAGGCCGCCCTTGAAACTGGCGTACGGCGCCACGCCGGGCGTCGCCACCCGAGTGGTCGCGCTGGTCATGTTGACGATGTGGCCACCGTCGGCCAGTAACGGCAGCAGCGTCCGGGTCAGGAAGAACGGACCCTTGAGGTGCACGTTGAACAGGCCGTCGAACTGCGCCTCCGTCACCGAGGCGATCGGCGTGAACTCGCCGTAGCCGGCGTTGTTGACCAGGCCGTCGAAGTCTTCCCGCTGCCACGTCGTGCGCAGTGCTGCGCGCAGGGAGTCCTGGAATTCAACGAACGAGGCGGTGTTGGCGACGTCCAGCGGCAGCGCCACGGCGGTGCCGCCGTCGGCGGTGATGTCGTCGACGACACGCATCGCCGCCTCCGGGCTGGCGTTGTAGGTGACCACGACCCCCATGCCTCGTTGGGCGCAGGCCCGCGCCGTGGCGGCGCCCAAGCCGCGGCTTCCGCCGGTGATGACGATGATCGTCATTTCTGTAATTCCTTCCGTCGTGTGGCTAACGGAAGATGAGTCAACGCCGCCGGTGCATCGCGAAGAAGGGCGAAACTTCCTGGGTGCAGCGCACCCAGGGTCAGCGATCGTGCTGCGCGTGCTCGTGACGGCGGGTGGCGCCCAGCGATCCCAGCAGCGCCAGCGCGTCCGCGCTGGCCGATCCGGTGGCCGCCGTGGCCACCGTCAGCTGCTGTCCGGGGGCGTTGTTGACGTCGAAGGTCTGGAAACTCAACTGGAGCAGCCCTACATCCGGGTGGTGGATCGTCTTGCGGGTCGCCGACAACCCGGCCACCCGCTGGTCGTCCCACATGCCACGGAACGCCTCACTGCGCTGATGGAGACGGTCCACCAGTTCGTCTACCTCCGGCACCGGCGGCACGAAGCCCTGCGCCAAGCGCAGCGCGCTCACCGCCGCGCGGGCCACCTCGTCCCAGTTGACGTAGTAGTCACGCGCCACGGGGTCGACGAAGATGGCCGCGAGCACGCTGCTGTTGCGTCGCTGCAGGGGCGCGATCAGCGCTGCGGCAATGGGATTGGCGATCAGGACCCGGAACGACGCATTAGTTACGTACGCCGCGGTGTGCGCAAAGGCGTCCATGGTCTGCAACAGTTCGGGGCTGATGATCTCGTCGTCGCGGTCCATCCGCGGCGTCAGCCGGGCAAGTCGGAACGCATGGTCGCGGGCATCGGGCGACATTCGCAACGCCTCGCAGATCGAATCGAGCACCGGCGCCGACGGACTGCGCTCCCGCCCCTGCTCTAGTCGCGTGTAGTAATCCGCACTGACCCCGGACAGCACCGCCACCTCTTCGCGCCGCAGCCCAGCCACACGGCGCCCCACAACTGTCGGGAGCCCCGCGTCCTGGGGAGACACCCGAGCCCGTTGAGCTCGGAGGAATGCTCCGAGGTCACTCGACACCTCACGGGCTGACACCATGATGCGGACGGTACTATCCCCGGTCTCAGCGCGGGTACTTCGGCGTGGTCGAGGGAGCCCGGAGTCTCGAGTCGCGCCCTAGCCGATATGGCGACCTGCGCGACAACACCCCGGATTGAATGAACCGTCTCATCCCGGCGGGGAACAGCTATATCTAACACAAAGGTCACGACCTCTTTCGAGTTCGTGACCTTGGTGCACGGAGTTCGTTGAACTCCTCATTGTGGGCGAAGGGGGACTTGAACCCCCACGTCCCGAAGGACACTGGCACCTGAAGCCAGCGCGTCTGCCATTCCGCCACTCGCCCCAACAACCCGGTGACACTATCACGCACCCGCGCCGGTCTCCCAACCGCGCAGTTCGGCCCCGGTGAGCCGTCGTCGACGTCTCTGACCAGCCTCGATCCGATCAAGGATGACTCGTGGTCACGTTCTGGCGCCGATGGCCGATACCATGCCAAGAAGAATCGACACCCGCGACACGCAGGTTCAGCACTGCGTTCCGCGCGGCCACCACGACGAACAGCGAGGCAGGCGGTGACATGGGACTCGTCGACCGCTTCGAGCGCAAGCTCGAGGCAACCGTCGGTGACACCTTCGCGCGTGTCTTCGGCGGCAGCATCGTTCCGCAGGAGGTCGAGGCCATCTTGCAGCGCGAAGCCGACGCCGGCGCGCGCGAAGTGGGCGGCGGCAGGATTTTGGCCCCCAACGACTACGTCATTACCCTCAGTGCATCCGATCTTCGCCAGGTCCGCGCCGACCCCGACCTCACACCGACGACATTCGCCCGATACCTGGAGGGATACATCCGTGACCAAGGGTGGCAAACGTATGGTGATGTGGTCGTTGGATTCGAAGCGTCACCGCAGTTGCACACCGGCCAGTTTCGCACCCGTGGAACGGTTAACCCAGACTCGACCAGCGGCGCAAGCGCCCCTGCACCCTCAGCCCGTGCTCACACCGCAGAACCAGGAGTTCCACCGATGACCGACAACCCGAGTTACCGCGGCGGCGGCCAGGGACCAGCGCAGCCTGGCGACGACTACTACGAGTACGGCCGTCAGGGCGAGGAGCCCCGCGCGCCCTACCCGCCCGCGCCCGAGGGCGGCTACCCGGCGGCCCCCGCAGGCGGTCAGCCCGCAGGCGGCTACCCGGAGCAGGGTGGCTATGACCGTGGTGGCTACCCGGATCAGGGTTACCCGCCGCCCAATTACGACCAGCGCTCCCCCGCCGGCTACGGTCCGCCGGCCGGCTACCCCGACCAGGGTTACCGTCAGTCTCCTCCCCCGTACGGCCCTCCGGCGGGTGCGCCCGGTGGCTACGGCGAACCCGGCGGCTACGACTACGGCCGCCCGCCGGCCCCGCCCCGCGGTGAGGAGTACGGCCGTCCGGCCGAGCCGCACCGCCCGTCCTACCCGGACCAGGGCGGCTATCCCGACCAGGGTGGCTACGGCGATCAAGGTGGCTACCCGGATCAGGGCGGTTACCCCGACCAGGGTGGCTACGGCGCCCAGGGCTACGGACGTCCCGAGCAGGGCGGCGGCTACGGCTCGCAGGCCGACTACGGCCGCTACGGCGACCAGGGTGCTCCCCAGGGGTACGCCGATCCCGGCTACGGCCAGCCCGCCGACGGTGGCTACGGCCAGTCCGGCTACGACTACGGCCAGCCCGCGGCCGCCGCGCCGGTGGCCGGTTACGGCGCGGGTGGCGGATACGGCTCCGCCGGGGCGACGGTGACGCTGCAGCTCGACGACGGCAGCGGTCGCACCTATCAGCTCCGCGAGGGCGCCAACGTCATCGGACGCGGCCAGGACGCTCAGTTCCGCCTCCCGGACACCGGCGTGTCACGCCGTCATTTGGAGATCCGCTGGGACGGTCAGGTGGCGCTGCTGTCGGACCTGAACTCCACCAACGGCACCACGGTCAACAACGCACCCGTTCAGGAGTGGCAGTTGGCCGACGGTGACACCATCCGTCTGGGCCATTCCGAGATCATCGTCCGCGTTCACTGAGCGCTCTGGCTGGCGGCGGCTGGGGCCCGAGGTCGCACTCGTGCCCCACCCCGCTCACCGGCCCAAGTATCGTGACGTTGCCGACGACGGCTGAACCAGCCGGTGATCGGCTGCGACGCTGCCCGGGGAACGGTGCGGTGACGCCGAGGCGGCGACATCGGGACGGTGACGGAGAGGACGTCAGATGCAGGGGATAGTGCTGCAGCTGACGCGCGTCGGTTTCCTCCTGCTGTTGTGGCTGTTCATCTGGTCCGTGCTGCGGATCCTGCGAACCGACATCTACGCACCCACCGGTGCGGTGATGGTCAAGCGTGGCCTTGCTCTGCGGGGGACGTTGCTGCCCAGCCGCGGCCAGCGTCGCAACACGCCCAGGCAGCTGGTGGTCACCGAAGGAGCGTTGGCGGGCACGCGCATTCAGTTGGGTGCCCAGCCCGTCTTGATCGGTCGGGCTGACGACTCGACGCTGGTGCTCACCGACGACTATTCGTCGACACGGCATGCACGGCTGTCTCCACGAGGGTCCGAATGGTACGTCGAGGACCTAGGATCGACCAACGGTACATACCTTGACAGGGCGAAGGTGACGACGGCGGTAAGGGTTCCGATGGGCACGCCGGTGCGGATCGGCAAGACCGTCATCGAGTTGCGCCCATGAGTCTCGTCCTCCGGTACGCCGCCCGCAGCGACCGCGGCTTGGTGCGCGCCAACAACGAAGACTCGGTGTACGCCGGGGCCCGCCTGCTGGCGCTCGCCGACGGCATGGGCGGGCACGCCGCAGGTGAGGTCGCCTCCCAGTTGGTGATCGCGGCGCTGGCCCACCTCGACGACGACGAGCCGGGCGGGGACCTGCTCAGCAAGCTCAACTCCGCAGTCCACGAGGGCAACTCGGCCATCGCCGCACACGTCGAGTCCGACCCCGACCTCGAGGGCATGGGGACCACGCTGACCGCGATCCTGTTCGCGGGCAACAGGCTTGGTCTGGTGCACGTCGGCGACTCCCGCGGTTACCTGCTGCGCGACGGTGAGCTGACGCAGATCACCAAGGACGACACCTTCGTTCAGACCCTCGTCGACGAGGGCCGCATCACCGCCGACGAGGCGCACAGCCACCCCCAGCGCTCGTTGATCATGCGCGCGCTCACCGGCCACGAGGTGGAGCCGACGCTGACGGTGCGCGAAGCCCACGCCGGGGACCGCTATCTGCTGTGCTCCGACGGCCTCTCCGACCCCGTCAGCTTCGACACCATTCACGAAGCGCTGCAGATCTCCGACGTCACCGAGAGCGCCGACCGCCTCATCGAAATGGCCCTTCGTGGCGGCGGTCCGGACAACGTGACCGTCGTGGTCGCCGACGTCGTCGACTACGAGTACGGCCAAACCCAGCCGATCCTCGCAGGCGCGGTCTCCGGGGTCGACGACCAAAGCGCGCCGCCCAACACCGCGGCGGGACGAGCGTCGGCCTTCAACCCCAAGCGCGTCGCCGCGGCGGCCAACCGGCCTCCCGCCGAGCCGGCGCCCCCGGTGAAGAAGCCGCGCTCGCGTCGCACGATGATCTTCGTCGCGCTGCTGCTGTTGGTGTTGGTCGGCGCCGGACTCGCCGTCGGACGCACGGTGATTCAGAACAACTACTACGTCGCCGAGCGCGACGGCTCGGTGTACATCATGCGTGGTGTGCAGGGCAGCTTCGCCGGAATGTCGCTGCAGCAGACGTTTCAGATCGCCTGCCTCGACTCACGCAACTCGATCACCAACATCGGCGTCGACGACGACCGCGGGAACTGCAAACCCCTGCAGGTGGCCGACCTCCGCGAGTCCGAGCGCGCGCAGGTGACCGCCGGGCTGCCCGGTGGCACCCTCGACGAGGCCATTCGCCAGCTCAGGGAGCTGGCCCAGTCCTCGGTGCTGCCCATCTGCGTGCCCGCGTCGGCGCGCACGACGACGTCCACCCCGCCGCCCAGCCCGACGCCTCCCCCGGCCACGACGTCGACGCCCCCCACGCCGCAGACCGCGACGACGTCGGCGCCGCCTGCGAGCAGTCCCGCCCTGGAGGCGACTCCCACCGTCACCGCGCCGCCGTCGCCCACCCCGACCGCCACTGCCCTTCCGCCACCGCCACAGAAGCCGGGCACCGACTGCCGGAACGCGTCATGAGCACGCAGCCGCAGGCCCCGGTGACCGTCGTCCCCCCGCTGCCCAACCGGCGAAACTCCGAGTTGGTTCTGCTCGGGTTCGCGGCGGTGATCACCACGGTTGCGCTGCTCATCGTCGAGGCCAACCAGGAGCAGGGTCTGCGCTGGGACCTCGCGCAATACATCCTGGGCTACCTCGCACTGTTCGGCGCCGCCCATGTGGCCGTCCGTCGCTTCGCGCCCTACGCCGACCCGCTGCTGCTTCCGGTCGTGGCAGTGCTGAATGGCTTGGGGCTGGTCATGATTCACCGCCTCGACCTCGCCGAGGGTGTCGGCGCGGGCGGAGACCGCGGCCCGAGCGCCAACCAGCAGATGCTCTGGACCCTGGTCGGCGTGATCGCGTTCTGTCTCGTCGTCGGACTGTTGACCGACCACCGCATGCTGGCCCGGTACGGCTACGTCTGCGGACTGGTGGGCCTGGTCCTGCTGGTGATTCCCGCCGTCCTGCCCAGCTCGATGTCGGAGGAGAACGGCGCCAAGATCTGGATTCGGTTCCAGGGCTTCTCGATTCAGCCCGCCGAGATCTCCAAGATCCTGCTGCTGATCTTCTTCGCCTCCGTCCTGGTGTCCAAGCGCAGCCTGTTCACCAGCGCCGGAAAGCACATCCTCGGGATGAACCTGCCGCGGCCGCGCGACCTCGCCCCGCTGCTGGTCGCCTGGATCGCATCGGTCGGCGTCATGGTCTTCGAGAAGGACCTCGGCACCTCGCTGTTGCTGTACGCCTCGTTCCTCGTCATCGTCTACATCGCGACCGACCGGATCAGCTGGGTTCTGTTGGGGCTCTTCTTGTTCGCCGCAGGCAGCGTGGTCGCCTACCACGCGTTCGCCCACGTCCGGGTGCGGGTGGAGACGTGGCTGGACCCGTTCGCCGACCCCGACGGTGCCGGCTACCAGATGGTGCAGTCGCTGTTCAGCTTCGCCACCGGCGGCATCTTCGGCACCGGGTTGGGCAACGGCCAGCCCGGCACCGTGCCCGCCGCGTCGACCGACTTCATCATCGCCGCGATCGGCGAGGAGCTCGGCCTCGTCGGGTTCGCCGGAGTCCTGATGCTCTACACGATCCTGGTGATCCGCGGCCTGCGCACTGCGGTCGCCGTCCGGGACAGCTTCGGCAAGCTGCTCGCCGCCGGGCTCGCGTCGACGTTGGCGATCCAGCTGTTCATCGTCGTCGGCGGCGTCACCAAGCTCATCCCCCTGACCGGCCTGACCACGCCCTGGCTGTCCTACGGCGGATCCTCGCTGATCGCCAACTACGTGCTGCTGGCGATCCTGATCTGCATCTCGCACTCGGCCCGTCGCCCGCTGGACGGCAAGGTCCCCAATGCCACCCCGATTGCGTCGGCACGCACGGAGGTGATCGGGCGCGTATGAACACCTCTCTGCGACGCGTTTCGATCGCCATCATGGGCATGATCGTGCTGCTGCTGGCCAACGCCACACTGACACAAGTGTTTCGGGCCGACGGACTGCGCTCGGACCCGCGCAACCAGCGCGTGCTCCTCGACGAGTACTCCCGCCAGCGGGGCCAGATCTCCGCGGGCGGTCAACTGCTCGCCTACTCCACTTCGACCGACGGGCACTTCCGCTTCCTGCGGGTGTATCCGAATCCGCAGGCGTACGCCCCGGTGACCGGCTTCTACTCGCTGCTGTATTCCAGCACCGGGCTCGAGCGCGCCGAGGACACCGTGCTCAACGGCTCCGACGAGCGGCTGTTCGGCCGTCGGCTCGCCGACTTCTTCACCGGCCGCGATCCTCGCGGCGGGAACGTCGCCACGACCATCAATCCTCAGGTACAGCAAGCCGCCTGGGATGCCATGCAGAAGGGGTGCAACGGCGGCCCATGCAAGGGTTCGGTCGTGGCATTGGAGCCGTCCACCGGAAAGATCCTCGGGATGGTCTCGTCACCGTCATACGACCCGAACCTGTTGGCGTCCCATGACGGCAACGTGCAGTCTCGGTCCTGGCAGCAGTTGCGGGACGACCCCGATTCACCGTTGGTCAACCGGGCCATCTCCGAGACCTACCCGCCCGGTTCGACGTTCAAGGTCATCACCACGGCGGCGGCGCTCGCCAACGGCGCCAACCCGGACACCCAGGTGACCGCGGCGTCGCGAATCCCGTTGCCCGACAGCACTGCAACGTTGGAGAACTACGGCGGCGCGTCGTGTGGCAACGACCCGACCACGACGTTGCGCACCGCCTTCGCCAAGTCGTGCAACACCGCCTTCGTCGACCTCGGCATCCGCACCGGTGCCGACGCACTGCGCAGCACCGCCCAGGCGTTCGGACTCGACACCGCTCCCCCGCCCATTCCCCTGCAGGTGGCGGCGTCGACCGTGGGGCCCATCGGCGACAAGGCCGCCCTGGGAATGTCGAGCATCGGGCAGAAGGACGTGGCGCTGACCCCGTTGCAGAACGCGATGATCGCGGCGACCGTCGCCAATGGCGGTGTCACGATGCAGCCGTACCTGGTGGAGGACCTCAAGGGTCCCGACCTCGCCAGCATCAGCTCGACCAGCCCCCGTGAACTTCGACGGGCGGTGTCCCCGCAGGTCGCCACTACACTTACTGACCTGATGATCGGCGCGGAGCAGGCCACCCAGCAATCGGGGTCCATCGCAGGCGTGCAGATCGCCTCCAAGACCGGGACGGCCGAGCACGGGTCCGACCCGCGCAACACCCCACCTCACGCCTGGTACATCGCGTTCGCCCCGGCCAAGGCGCCGAAGGTGGCCGTCGCGGTGTTGGTGGAGAATGGCGGGGACCGATTGTCCGCAACCGGTGGCGCCCTCGCGGCGCCGATCGGACGGGCGACCATCGCCGCGGCCCTGCGGGAGGGATCATGACCGCGCGCGTCGGAGTGACGCTGTCCGATCGCTACCGGCTGCAGCGCCTCATCGCCACCGGTGGCATGGGTCAGGTGTGGGAGGCGCTCGACACCCGGCTGGGTCGCCAAGTGGCGATCAAGGTGCTCAAGGCCGAGTTCTCCACCGACCCGGAATTCGTGGAACGCTTCCGGGCCGAGGCCCGCATCGTGGCCATGCTGAACCACCCCGGCATCGCCAGCGTCTACGACTACGGCGAGACCGAGCTCGACGACGCCGGCCGCACGGCGTACCTCGTCATGGAGATGGTCACCGGCGAACCGCTGAACTCCGTTCTCAAGCGCACGGGACGACTGTCGCTGCGCCACTCCCTGGACATGCTCGAGCAGACCGGCCGGGCGCTGCAGGTCGCGCACACCGCCGGTCTGGTGCACCGCGACGTCAAGCCCGGCAACATCTTGATCACGCCGACCGGGCAGGTCAAGCTCACCGACTTCGGCATCGCGAAGGCCGTCGACGCCGCTCCGGTCACCCAGACCGGCATGGTGATGGGCACCGCCCAGTACATCGCCCCCGAGCAGGCCCTCGGCCGTGACGCCACCCCCGCCAGCGACGTCTACTCCCTCGGCGTCGTCGGCTACGAATCCGTCGCTGGGCGACGGCCGTTCATCGGCGAGGGTGCCCTGACGGTCGCCATGAAGCACATTAAGGAGCAGCCCGCGCCGCTGCCCACCGACATTCCGCCCAACGTCCGCGAGCTGATCGAGATCAGCCTGCTCAAGGAGCCCGGCCAGCGATACCGCACCGGCGGCGCGTTCGCCGACGCCGTCGCCGCCGTGCGCGCCGGACGCCGCCCACCGCGACCCAATCACGCGCCGTCGATCGGCAGGGCCACCCCGGCCGCCATCCCCTCGACCGCACAGACCCGCGCGGTTCCCGACTACGGCCGCCCTCCCACGGCCAGTGTCCGCACCCGACCACCGACCGGTAGTCACCGGACGCCTCCCCCCAAGCGCACCTTCTCCCCCGGTCAGCGTGCACTGCTGTGGGCGGCCGGCGTGCTCGGTGCCCTCGCGATCATCATCGCGATCCTGATGGTCTTGAACGTCCAGGACCGCAACGACAAGAAGACGGCGCCGTCCACCGAGACCAGCACCACGGTGGTGTCCGTCCCACCCACACCGACACCGGGGGCGATGCCCCGCCTCGGCGACGACGCCGGGTCGTCCCCACCGCCACCAGCAGAGCAGATGTTTCGATGACCACCCCGCGTCACTTGTCCGACCGCTACGAGCTGGGAGAGATCCTCGGCTTCGGCGGCATGTCCGAAGTCCACCTCGCCAGGGACGTCCGGCTGCACCGCGACGTCGCGGTCAAGGTGCTGCGCGCCGACCTGGCCCGCGACCCGAGCTTCTACCTCCGGTTCCGCCGCGAGGCGCAGAACGCCGCGGCGCTGAACCACCCCGCGATCGTCGCCGTCTACGACACCGGTGAAGCCGAAACCGCAACCGGCCCATTGCCGTACATCGTCATGGAGTACGTCGAGGGTGTCACCCTGCGCGACATCGTGCACAACGACGGCCCCATCGACCCACGCCGGGCCATCGAGATCATCGCCGACGCGTGCCAGGCCCTGAACTTCAGCCATCAGCACGGCATCATCCACCGAGACGTCAAGCCCGCCAACATCATGATGAGTAAGTCGGGCGCAGTGAAGGTGATGGACTTCGGCATCGCCCGCGCGTTGCACGACGGCGGCGTCAGCGTCACCCAGACCGCCGCGGTCATCGGCACCGCTCAGTACCTCTCCCCCGAGCAAGCCCGCGGCGAGCCGGTGGACGCACGTTCCGACGTGTACTCGCTGGGCTGCGTCTTGTACGAATTGCTCACCGGAGAACCACCTTTCGTGGGTGACTCCCCCGTCGCCGTGGCGTATCAGCACGTCCGGGAGGACGCCGTTCCGCCGTCGGAGCGCAACCCCGACCTGTCACCCGACCTCGACGCCGTGGTGCTCAAGGCACTGGCGAAGAACCCCGACAATCGCTACCAGACGGCCGCGGAGATGCGCGCCGACCTGATTCGGGTGCACAGCGGTGAGACGCCCGAAGCGCCCAAGGTGTTCACCGACGCTGAGCGCACCTCCCTGCTGGCGGCCAGCCCGGCGCCGGGACGCCATCAGCAGCCCACCGAGAACATCCCGGCTCATCAGCCGCGCTACGTGCCCAAGGAGCGCAACCCCGCCATCGGTCGGTGGTTCGCCATCGTTGCGGTGCTCGCGGTGCTCACCGTCGCGGTGACGGTCCTGCTGAACTTCGTCGGCGGCAACCCGCGCGACGTCCAAATCCCGGACCTGCGCGGCCAGAAGTACGACGAGGCCGTCGTGTCACTGCAAAATCTCGGCTTCAAGACCGTCCGAAGTCAGCAGCCCGATTCCGAGGTGCCGGTGGGCGACGTGATCAGCACCGACCCGGCCGCCAACACCGCGGCCGCCCGCGACGACCAGATCACCATCAACGTCTCGACCGGCCCACAGCAGGCCGAGGTGCCGGACTGCACGGCGAACCTCACCTACGCCCAATGTGCCAGCAAGCTGAAGGCCGCCGGTTTCGAGAAGGTCCGCCAAAGCGCCTCGAGCAGCCCGGTGGTGCCCAAGGACGTCGTCATCGGCACCAACCCGTCGGCGAACCAGACCTCGGCGATCACCAACGAGATCATCATCGTCGTCAGCTCGGGACCGGACACCAGGTTGGTTCCCGACGTCAAGGGCCGCACGCTCGACGAAGCCACCGCCATCATCACCGCGAGCGGCTTCACCAAGCCGCCCATCCCCGTTCAGGTCGACGGCCTCAAGTCAACGGCGGGGCAGATTCAGGGCACCGTGCCGACGGCCAACGAGACCGTCCCCGTGGACACGCCCATTCAGATCCAGGTGTCCCAAGGCAACGAGTTCACGATGCCGCCCTTGCAGGGTCAATTCTGGGACGGTGCCGAACCGCTTCTCCGGGCGCTGGGGTGGACGGGCGACTTGAACAAGCTCCCCAACGCTCAGAACAGTGGGGTTCCGTCGAACGGCATTGTCACCCAAAGCCCGTCGGCGGGCACGCCGGTGAAGTTCGGCGACACCATCACGCTCAGCTTCGCGCAGTAGCCGTCCGCACGGTGTCGGCGACCTCGCGCTCGAGCGAGCTCACCAACTCCTCGTCGAGGGGCTGACCGCACACGGCCAGCCAGTTGGCGAGCATCCGGTGCCCGCCCTCGGTGAGGATCGACTCGGGGTGGAACTGCACGCCGTGAATGGGCAGCTCGACGTGCTGCACCCCCATCACCACACCGCCCGACGTCCGCGCCGTGACGTCGAGCTGGGCGGGCATCGTGTCGGGCAGAATCGTCAGCGAGTGGTACCGAGTGGCCGTGAAGGGATCCGGAAGTCCTTTCAGCACACCGATATTCGCATGCTCGACGCTGCTGGTCTTGCCGTGCAGCAGCTCCGGGGCGCGGTCGACGGTGCCGCCGAACGCCACCCCGATGGCCTGGTGCCCGAGACACACGCCGAGCAGTGGCGTCTCGGCGACCGCGCTGGCGCGGACGAGGGGAATCGAGGCGCCGGCGCGCTCCGGGGTACCCGGGCCGGGGCTCAACAGGATGCCGTCGACGTCCTCGGCCACCTTGGCGACGTCGGCGTCGGTCGCCAGCCGCGGGTCGTCGTTGCGCCACACCTCGGCATGCACACCCAGCTGTCCGAGGTACTGGACGAGGTTGAAGACGAAGCTGTCGTAGTTGTCGACGACGAGAACACGCATTCCCCCAGGTTACTGGGCGCGGCATCGGTATCAGTAGCCGAGCGGGCCGGCCGGCTTCGCGTAGCGCATCCGCACCGCCGGCGGATGAGCGGCAACAGTGGCGTCGGTCGTGCGTTCCTCGGTGTAGCCGAGCCCGAACCGCAGCACGTACCGCTTGTAGAGCTCGACCATCGGCGACGTCGCCAGCGCCGCCTGCATCGCCGACGCGTCGCCGATCGCGGTCATCACGTACGGCGGGCTGTAGGTACGCCCGTTGAGCAGCAGGGTGTTGCCGACGCACAGCGGCGCCGACGTCGAGATGATCCGCTGATCTTGCATTTGGATGGCCTCGGCGCCGGCGCTCCACATGGCGTTGAGCACCGCCTCGATGTCCTGCTGGTGCACCACGAGGTCGTCGGCCGACGCGTCACCCGGGAACCGCCCCTCGGCGTCGCGCTGCGCGTCGTTGAGCGTGACCACCAGACCGGGACCGTGTTCGGCCTCCAGGCCCGCGTCGGCCGACAACGCGTCGGCCCGCCCGGTGATGGCGGCCAACGCGGCCGATGCCGAGGGGCTGCCGCCGTGATGGTTGTCGACCTCGTCGACGAGGCGTTCACGCTGGGCCGCCAGATCGTCGACCGACGCCTGCGCGTCGCGGACCAGGTCGACCAGCCGGGGGGCGTCGCTGCGGCGGATCTCGCTACCGCCGGAGACGGTGTGAGTGGTGGCCAACAGCAGACCGGCGCACAGGCAGACCACGGGCACGCCGTAACGCCAGGGGGACCGGCCCGCTCGAGCCATCGTTTCTCCTCCTCGCGCCGTGCTGAGTTAGGCTCTGGGTTGCATCCGCTCCATCGTCGCACCGCTTAGCTCGCGTGGCGCCAACTGCCCGAAGGTAACCATGCCCAAGTCCAAGGTTCGCAAGAAGAACGACTTCACGATCAGCCCCGTCAGTCGGACGCCGGTGAAGGTGAAGGTCGGCCCGTCGAGCGTGTGGTTCGTGGTGCTGTTCGTCGGCCTGATGCTCTTCGGCTTGGTGTGGCTGTTGGTCTTCCAGTTGGCCGCGACCAACCCCGTGGACGCCCCCAGCTTCTTGTCGTGGATGGCCAACCTGGCGCAGTGGAACTATGCGATTGCGTTTGCCTTCATGATCACGGGGCTGTTGCTCACGATGCGTTGGCGATGACCGACGTTCGGACATTTCACGAACCGTCGCCGTCACCACTCGTTGTCGCTCCCGCAACCTGCCCGTCACCCAATCACACCGATGTGATTCATCCCCATTGGGGATAGCACTTGTGGATAACATGATCAAACCCGCTAACGGCCTGCTCACGCGTCATGCAGCAAACTAAGTGGGGCCCTCCGACGGGGGGCATCGTCGTCGCTGGCGCATTCGGTCTGTGCATGCTTCTCGCAGCTGTGATGCTGGTCACAGACGTTCCCGGGCGCGCTCTCGCCGGTGTTGCCGGGGTGGGCCTGCTGGCGTTTGCCGGTCTGTCGTGGCGGGCGCGTCCCAAGCTGGCAATCACCGAGGCCGGCTTGGTGGTCCGGGGCTGGCTGGGCACCCACGTGATCGGCCGCGACGACGTCGCCAAGATTCGCATCACCGAGTTTCGCCGCATCGGACGCAAGGTCCGTCTGCTGGAGATCGACACGGTCGACGATGACCGCCTGCTGGTGTTCACCCGGTGGGATCTGGGCACCGATCCGCTCGACGTCCTCGACGCGTTGACCGCCGCCGGCTACGACGGTCGCTGACCCCCACACGACCCCCTACGCCGAAGACGCCCCGCGGGATCACCCGCGGGGCGTCATCCGTGCTGAATGCGTCAGGAAATGGTGATCGAGTCGATCACGACCGGCTCGGTCGGCCGGTCGCCCGGGCCCGTCGGCGTGTTGCCGATGGCGTCGACGACGGCCTGGGAGTCCGGGTCGACGACCTCACCGAAGATGGTGTGCTTGCGATTGAGGTGTGGCGTCTTGCCGACGGTGATGAAGAACTGCGAACCGTTGGTTCCCGGGCCGGCGTTGGCCATCGCCAGCAGGTACGGCTTGTCGAAGGCGAGCTCCGGGTGGAACTCGTCGGCGAACTGGTAGCCGGGGCCGCCGCGTCCGGTGCCGGTGGGGTCACCGCCCTGGAGCATGAAACCGGCGATGACGCGGTGGAACACCGCGCCGTCGTAGAACGGTCCCTCGGTGCCGCCCGAGGCGTTCTCGGTGCTGTAGTCCTTGGTGCCCTGGGCCAGTCCGACGAAGTTGGCGACGGTCTTGGGGGCGTGGTTTCCGAAGAGCGCGATCTTGATGTCACCGCGGTTGGTGTGCAGGGTCGCGGTTGCTGTCTGTATGGGGCTCGTCACGGGATGCCAGTGTGCCATTTCGGGTTCCGCGAGCGAGTTCCGGCCCCCTCCAAGGGGGCACGCAATAGGGTGGTCGCCGACGTCGTAGTACCGCTGAAGAGAGGCCAACCCATGAGCCCCACCATCACTGCCGTCCGCTTGACCCCGGCGGCCCGCATCGCCCGCGGACTGAAGTATTCGACGGTGGGCCCGGTCGACATCACCAGGGGAGCAGCGGGTGTCGCGCTCAACTCGACGCGGTCGTCGGTGTCGTGGGCCGCCGACCGTTATCGGCGTGACCGGCTCAAGAGCCGACTGGCCAAGGAACTCGCCGCCGCCCAGAACGCAATCGCCGGCGAATTCGCGGTGGCTCAGGACGTCGTCACCGGCCTGCCGGACACCATTCGGGCCGCCCGTCGAGCTCGGCGTCGGCCCCGGCCGCTCATGGTGCTGGGGGCGGGTGTGGCCGTCTTGGCCGTCGGCGCGGTGTCGTTCTCGATCATCCGGCGCTCGACTCAGCCCGAACCGTCGCCCCTGCCCCCGAGCGTCGACTCCACACCCCGGCCCTGAGCCACCCGCCTGCACGAAGTCGCTGACGAACCGGCGCAGCGCTTTGTACTGTAGTTAGCCGTGGACGAGCAGACACCAACGAGCCTGGCCGAGGCTCTTGGCACTTTGGCGTTGGACATGCAAGCGCAAACCACCGACGTGGAGTTGCTGAAGCCCATCGTGGCAGCCGCCACGATCCTGCTGCCCGGAGTCAGCTGGGCCGCATTGGCGGTCAGTCGCCACGAGAGAGTCGTCGCTCAGCATCCGACTGACGACATCGCGCAGGATCTTGCCGACGTGCAGGCCATCCTGGGGGAGGGGCCGGCGATCACGGCCTTGGCAGAGCACACCTCGATCGTGGTGCCCGACCTCGGTACCGAAACCCGGTGGCCGCGCTTCACCACCGCCGCAACGGCACGGGGCGTCCACTGCCTGATGGCGTTCCGGCTCTTCGTCCACGACCGGGTGCTGGGTGCCCTCACCATGTACGGACCGACACCCAACACCTTCACCGAGGAATCGGTGCTGATCGGCGAGATCCTCGCGCAGCACGTCTCGGTGGCGTTGGCCGGCTCGGCAGCGGAGAGCCGGATGCGAACGGCGATCGACACCCGCGACATCATCGGGCAGGCGAAGGGCATCCTGATGCAGAGGGACTCCCTGACCGGATTGCAGGCGTTCGCGCTGCTGACCCGCGCATCGCAACACACGAACGTCAAGCTGGTGGACGTCGCCCGCTTCCTGGTGCAGGAGACCGAGGAGTCGAACACCCGAGGGCCGCAGGGTCTGCATGCCGAGGGCGGTCACGAGGAAAGTGGAGCCTAGGAGATTCGAACTCCTGACATCTGCCTTGCAAAGGCAGCGCTCTACCAACTGAGCTAAGGCCCCTTCTGGTGATCAGCTGGGCTGATCGGCGGCCACGTGCCATACCTCGACGCGGTTGCGGGATTTGACCACCGCCACCGCGGCGACGAGGAGCGCGAGCACCACGAAGACTCTCACAGTGCACCCTTCCCGGTAAGGCAAACCGTGGGCCTGGGAGGACTCGAACCTCCGACCTCTTCGTTATCAGCGAAGCGCTCTAACCACCTGAGCTACAGGCCCGTATTCACATACGACGGCCGAGGGACGAGGTTACCGCAAGCACCGCCGCCGTCCCAAACCGCCGTCCCTAGTCCCGATCGGCGAGGGTCACCTCGACGCCGCCGACGAGGTCGGTGGTCAGGTTGTAGATGAACGCACCGCACGTTGCCATCGCGGTCAACAAGACGATGTTGACCAGACCGATGAGCGCCGCGCCGCCGAAAATCGTTCCGCTGGAGACCAATTCGCCACCGCTGCCGCTCGCGCTGGTGAGCAGGTCGCCGACGTTGCTGTTCAACTTCGTCCACACGCCCATGCCGCCGAGCACCAGGTAGAGGAACGCCACGGCGATCATCCACACGAAGAACAGCGAGACGCTGAGCACCAGCGAGACCTTCAACACGCTCCACGGGTCGAACCGCCGGATCTGCATGCTCGCGCGCACCGGGCCTTGCGACGACCTACCGGCCGCCGCTCGCGTCGTCGGCCGCGACGACGACTCGGAGGTGCTGCGCTCGGCAGGCTTGCGTGGACCGCGCGGCGCGGCTCCGGAGAGGTCGGGCAGCTCGCTTGCGTAAGCGGCGTCCGAGCGACCCTGCTCGCCACGCTCCGGACGACCGGACGGGGCGGCCTCGGCCTCCCGCTCCCGCACCGGAGCTGCGTCCCGCTGAGGCGCTGGATCCCGCGGGGGCACGATCTCGCGCGTCGGCGTGGAGTCGCGAGGCGCGGTGGCCTCCCGAGGGGCGGTTGCCTCGCGAGGCGCGGTGGCCTCCCGAGGCCCGGTGGCCCCTCGCGGGGCCGTCGACTCCCGCTGGGGCGGGGCCGAGGCCGGCCCGCCCGAGATGAAGCGGTTCAGTCGAGCGTCGGCGTTGCCTGCCGCATGCCCAGCGGCCGCGCCTGCGCGCGGGCCGTCGGCCTGCCGGGGCCGGTTGGCCGCCCCCCGCTGCCAGGGTGGGACGTCCCCGCTGGACGCGGTGCCGTTACCCTGACCTGCCTCGCGGCCGCCGTTGGACCCGTTCGCGGTCTCCGGCCCATCGCCGGTGCGCGGTGGTCCAGGTTCGTTTGGTGAACCCACCTACGGCTCCTTAGCTCGGGTCAGTCTCGGTGTCGACGTCGGTCTGCGTGTCGGTCACGGTGTCGGTGTCCTCCGCCGCATCCTCGTCCGCGTTGCGGGCGACGGCAATCAGTGTGTCGCCGTCACCGAGGTTCATCAAGCGAACGCCCTTGGTTTGCCGCCCGGCCTTGCGCACTTGACGTGCCGCGGTCCGGATGACGCCCCCACCGGAGGTGATGGCATACAGCTCGGTGTCGTCGTCGACGATCAACGCACCGACCAGGGTGCCACGCCTGCGGTCGTACTGAATGGTCAGGATGCCCTTGCCGCCACGACCCTGCGTCGTGTACTCCTCGATGGCCGTGCGCTTGGCGTACCCACCGGAGGTGGCCACCAGCAGATACGTCCCCTCGCGGACCACGTTCAGCGACAGCAACTGGTCGTCGTCGTTGAAGCGCATGCCCTGCACACCCGAGGTCGCGCGACCCATCGGGCGCAACGCCTCGTCGGTCGCCGAGAAGCGAATCGACTGACCCTTGGCCGAGACCAGCAGCAGATCCTCTTCGGCCGAGCACAGCACGGCGCCGACCAGTTCGTCACCCTCGCGCAGGTTGACCGCGACGATGCCGCCGGAGCGGTTGGAGTCGAAGTCGGTCAGCTTGGACTTCTTGACCAGGCCGTTCTTGGTGGCCAGGACGAGGTACGGCGCGTCTTCGTAGGACTTGATCTGGATGACCTGGGCGATGCGCTCCTCCGGCTGGAAGGCCAGCAGGTTCGCCACGTGCTGACCGCGGGCGGTGCGGGACGCCTCGGGCAGTTCGTAAGCCTTCGCCCGGTAGACCCGACCCTGCGTGGTGAAGAACAGGATCCAGTCGTGGGTCGAACCGACGAAGAAGTGCCGGACGATGTCGTCCTGCTTGAGACCCGCACCCTGCACGCCCTTGCCGCCGCGCTTTTGACTGCGGTACAGGTCGGACTTGGTCCGCTTGGCGTATCCGGTGTCGGTGATCGTGACGACCACCTCCTCGCGGGCGATGAGGTCCTCGTCGGCGACCTCACCGTCGGCGGGGATGATCCGGGTGCGCCGGTCGTCGCCGTACTTCTCGGTGAGCTCGGCCAGCTCGTCGTGGACGATCGCGCGCTGGCGTTCCGGTTTGGCCAGGATGTCCTCGAGGTCGGCGATCTCGGCTTCGATCTTGGCGAGATCGTCGACGATGCGCTGGCGTTCCAAGGCAGCCAACCGGCGCAGCTGCATGTCGAGGATGGCCTGGGCCTGAATCTCGTCCACGTCGAGCAGTTCGATCAAGCCGGTGCGGGCGACGTCGACGTTGGCCGAGGCCCGGATCAGCGCGATGACCTCGTCGAGGGCGTCGAGCGCCTTGACCAAGCCGCGCAAGATGTGAGCCCGCTCGTTGGCCTTGCGCAGGCGGTAGCGGGTGCGCCGGATGATGACCTCGAGCTGATGGGCCACGTACAGCCGGATCAGTTGGTCGAGGCGCAGCGTGCGCGGCACACCGTCGACGATGGAGAGCATGTTCGCGCCGAAGCTGGTCTGCAGCTGGGTGTGCTTGTAGAGGTTGTTCAGCACCACCTTCGCGACGGCGTCGCGCTTGACCTCGACGACGATGCGCAGGCCCACCCGGTCGCTGCTCTGGTCTTCGATGTTGGAAATGCCCGCGAGCTTGCCGTCGCGCACCTGGTCGGCGATCGAGGTGATGAAGTTGTCGTGGTTGACCTGGTACGGCAGCTCGGTGATGACCAGCAGCGTGCGGCCGCGGGAGTCTTCCTCGACCTCGACGACACCGCGCATGCGGATCGATCCGCGGCCGGTCGTGTACGTGTCGTGGATGCCTTGGCTGCCGACGATCAAGCCGTGCGTGGGGAAGTCGGGACCCTTGACGCGTTCGGTCACCGCCGCCAAGGTGGCTTCCTCGTCGGCCTCGAAGTTGTCCAGGCACCAGAAGACGGCTTCGGCGAGCTCGCGCAGGTTGTGCGGCGGCATGTTGGTCGCCATGCCGACGGCGATGCCGCCCGACCCGTTGGCCAGCAGGTTGGGGAACCGGCTGGGCAGGACGGTGGGCTCTTGCACCCGGCCGTCGTAGTTGGGGATGAAATCGACTGTCTCCTCGTCGATTTCACGCAGCATCTCCATCGCCAGCGGCGTAAGACGCGCCTCGGTGTACCGCATGGCTGCTGGCGGATCGTTGCCGGGCGAGCCGAAGTTGCCCTGTCCGTCGACCAGCGGGTAGCGCAGCGACCAGGGCTGCGCCATCCGGACCAGGGTGTCGTAGATCGACGAGTCGCCGTGCGGGTGGTAGTTGCCCATCGTCTCGGCGACCGAGCGCGCGGACTTCGCGTGACCGCGATCGGGACGGAAACCGCTGTCGTACATCGCGTACAGCACGCGGCGGTGCACCGGCTTGAGACCGTCGCGGACCTCGGGGAGCGCGCGGCCCACGATGACGCTCATCGCATAGTCGATGTAGCTGCGCTGCATCTCCTGCTGGATGTCGACCGGTTCGATGCGGTCGGTGGTCGCTCCGTCGTCGCCGCCTGGCGGCAAGGTGGTGTCAGTCATGGTGTCAGCCTTCGTCTTTGGGGAAGCGGGTCAGACGGACTCAGACGTCCAGGAACCGGACGTCGCGGGCGTTGCGGGTGATGAAGCTGCGCCGTGCCTCGACGTCCTCGCCCATCAGGATCGAGAACAGCTCGTCGGCGGCCGCCGCGTCGTCGAGGGTGATCCGCCGCAGCACACGTGCACTCGGATCCATCGTGGTCTCCCACAGTTCCTTGGCGTCCATCTCGCCAAGACCCTTGTAACGCTGAATACCGTCCTCGGCGTTGATCTTTCGCCCGGCGGCGCGGCCGGCCTCGAGCAGCCCGTCGCGCTCGCGATCGGAGTAGGCGAATTCCGGCTCGCTGCGCTGCCACTTCAACTTGTACAGCGGCGGCTGGGCGAGGAAGACGTGCCCGTTCTCGATGAGCGGCTTCATGAATCGGAACAGCAGCGTCAGCAACAGGGTGGAGATGTGCTGGCCGTCGACGTCGGCATCGGCCATCAGCACGATCTTGTGATAGCGCAGCTTGGCGATGTCGAACTCGTCATGGATGCCGGTGCCCAAAGCGGTGATGATCGCCTGGACTTCGGTGTTCTTGAGAACTCGGTCGATACGGGCCTTCTCGACGTTGATGATCTTGCCTCGCAGCGGAAGGATCGCCTGGTACATCGAGTCGCGGCCGCTCTTGGCCGAGCCACCGGCCGAATCACCCTCCACCACATACACTTCGGACAGGCGTGGGTCGGTGGAGCGGCAGTCGGCGAGCTTGCCGGGCAGGCCGCCGATGTCGGTCGCGCTCTTGCGACGCACCAACTCTCGCGCCTTGCGGGCCGCGAGCCGGGCTTGCGCGGACTGCACGGCCTTGTTGAGGACGGTCTTGGCCTCGGCGGGATTCGACTCGAACCAGTGACTGAGCTGCTCGTTGCAGATCTTCTGCACGAACGACTTCACCTCGGTGTTGCCCAGCTTGGTCTTGGTCTGACCCTCGAACTGCGGATCGCTGACCTTGACCGAGATGACCGCCGCCAGACCTTCGCGGATGTCGTCACCGGTGAGGTTGGGGTCCTTCTCCTTGAGCAGCTTCTTGTCCCTGGCCCACTTGTTGACCACGGTGGTCAGCGCACTGCGGAAGCCCTCTTCGTGCGTGCCACCCTCGTGGGTGTTGATGGTGTTGGCGAAGGTGTGCACGGACTCGGAGTAGCCGGCGTTCCACTGCATGGCGATCTCGACCTCGTGGCCGGGGCCCTTGCCCTCGAAGTCGATGATGCTCTGCTGAATGGCGGTCTTGGTGCGGTTGATGTGCTTGACGAAGTCGACCAACCCGCCGGGGTAGTGATAGGTGCGGTGCTTGACCTTGTGCGGGGCCTGGGCCTCGGCTTCCTTCTCGTCGGCGGTCTTGGGGGCGTCGGCGGTATCACTGACCACCTCGTCGACGACCTCGTCGGCGGCGACCCGCTCGTCGACCAGGTTGATGGTCAGTCCCTTGTTGAGGAAGGCCATCTCCTGCAGGCGCCGGGCGATCGTCTCGAAGTCGTAGTTGGTGGTCTCGAAGATGTTGGGGTCCGCCCAGAAGCGGATCGTGGTGCCCTTCTTCGTGGTCTTCTCGCCTTGGCGCAGCGTCCCGGGTACGGAGCTGTCGTAGGTCTGGAACCACTCGTAGCCATCCGTGCGGATGTCGGCCTCCAGGCGCGTGGACAGCGCGTTGACCACCGACACGCCGACGCCGTGCAGACCGCCGGACACCTGATAGGCACCCTCTTCGAACTTGCCGCCGGCGTGCAGGACGGTCATGACGACGTCGACGGTGGGGATGCCGGTGCTGTGCATCGCGACGGGAATGCCACGACCGTCGTCGGTGACCTCGACGCCACCGTCTTCGAGGATTCGGACGTCGACCTTGCTGGCGAATCCGGCCATCGCTTCGTCGACGGCGTTGTCGACGACCTCCCACACCAGGTGGTGCAGGCCGCGCTCACCGGTGGACCCGATGTACATGCCCGGGCGCTTGCGGACCGCCTCGAGGCCCTCGAGAACCTTGATCGACTCCGCGCCGTATGCGGTAGGGGCATTGTTCTTCGGGGCAGCCACAGTGAGCGCGTCTCCTTGGGATTGTGCACGAGCGGGGGAGCGAAGCGCCCCTCGCGAGTCTTCGTCCAGTCTACCTTTACCTACCGTCAGCACTGACTCTGAGGCGACGTTTTCGTGCACCTAAAAGACCCGTGCGCGGAATTTCGCAGCCAACGACGCGTCCCGACGGCCGAAGAGGCGGTTGCGCGCGTTGTCGGCGCTCTCAGGAAGCTCGCCGAATGGCTCAGCCGTAGGTGTCGCGCGGACCGCGACCCGGCACGTTGTACTTGCCCTTGCGCCACGTCGGCGCCGCAGGACCGACGATCTTCAGGCTGGTCACGACGCCGTCACCCACGGCGGCGGCGATCTTCGCCAACAACTGGGGTTGCACCATTCGTAGTTGCGTCGCCCACGCGGTCGACTCCGCCTCCACCGTCAGTACTCCCTCGCGTAGCACGGTCGGCGTCGCATGCTCGGCGATCTGCTCGCCGACCACGGAGGCCCATCGCGCGAACACCGCGCCCTCCGCCACCTTGGGCGTCCACCCTCGGCTCTTCGCCAACTGCGACGTGAGCGATCCGAGGGTCTGCGGATCCCGGGAATCCGGCCCGGGCCCGGACCATCTCTTGCGGCCCCCGCGGCTGACGATCTTCTTCGGCGCCGACGTCCGGCCGTGGCCGACGTCCTTCCCCTGACTGCGAGCCGCACCGCGCGCCTCCTCCAGCGCGCGCCTCACCAAGTCCATGCCCTTGAGATGCGCCAACTCCGGCGGCGGGCCCTGTGGCTCGTCGCCGTCGGTCTCGTCACTCATCGCGTCACCTCCGAGAGCCGGCCGGTGTCGTCGTCCCTCATCGTGACGGTGACACGGCGCGCATCCCAGTCCTGCGGGATGTCCTCGGCCACCGCGGCCGTCACCAGCACCTGTTCAGCGGAGGCCGCCACCTCCACCAAGGCTCGCCGGCGCGCGTTGTCGAGCTCGGCGAACACGTCGTCGAGTAGAAGCACCGGGTCCGAGCCCTCGGACCGCAGCAGTTCATAGGCCGCCAACCGCAACGACAACGCCGTCGACCACGATTCGCCGTGACTGGCGAAACCCTTGGCGGGCTGGTCGCCCAACCGCAACTCCAGGTCGTCACGGTGCGGCCCCACCAGGCACACCCCGCGCTCCAATTCCGCCGACCGCTTACGGGCGAGCTCGTCGAGGAGCCCGACTTCGAAGACTTCGGCACTCGCCGCGCCGCTGGCCGCTTCGTCTTGCACCGCGTCGACCGAGCTGCGGTATCTGATGGACGCCGGCCGCGACGCGGGTGCCAACAATTGGTAGGCCTTCTCGACCTCCGGTGCCAGCAGGTCGACCAACGCGACGCGGGCGGCGATGAGCCTGGCACCGGCCGCGGCGAGGTGCCCGTCCCACACGTCGAGAGTCTCCAGCGCCCCCGAATCACCTCGAAACCGCGCTCCCGCAGCAGATTTCAACAAGGCGGTGCGCTGCTTGAGCACCTTGTCATAGTCCGCACGCAGACCCGCCACCGACGGGCGACGGGTGGTGGCCAACTCGTCGAGATACCGACGACGTTCGCCTGGGTCGCCCCGGACCAACGCCAGGTCCTCCGGCGCGAAGAGCACCGCGCGGATCGCTCCGAGGATCTCTCGGGCACTGCGGACGGGGGAGCGGTTGAGGCGTGCCTTGTTGGCACGGCCTGCCGTGATCTCGAGGTCGACGGCCAACTCTCGGCCGTCGTTGACGATGATCGTCGAGACGATGGCCCGCTCGGCTCCGGTGCGGATCAACGGCGCGTCGGTGCCGACCCGATGAGAACCCAGGGTCGACGAATACCACAGCGCCTCAACGATGTTCGTCTTTCCGAAGCCGTTGGGGCCCACGAACACCGTGCGCCCCGGCTCCAGCTCCAACTCGAGTCGCGACCACGACCGGAAGTCGGTCAGACCCAGTTGTCGTACGTACACCTAGTCGCCTCGCACCACGTCGTCGTCGAACCCGTCGGTCAGCCCGACTTGTGAATACGTTGCACCGCGTGGCCGCCGAACTGGTTGCGCAGTGCGGCCACCGCCTTCATCGTCGGCGAATCATCCTGTCGTGACAGGAATCTGGCGAACAGCGACGCCGCGATCGCCGGAACCGGCACTCGCAGACGAATCGCCTCCTCGACCGTCCAGCGACCCTCACCCGAGTCGTCGGTGTATCCGCGGATCTCGGCGAGGTTGGGATCTTCCTTCAGCGCCTTGGCGAGCAGCTGCTGCAGCCACGACCGGACCACCGTTCCGTTGGACCAGGCCTGGTACACCGCCTGCGGGCTCTTGATGAGCTCTTCGGCGGCGAGCATCTCGTAACCCTCGCCGTAGGCGGTCATCATGGCGTACTCGACGCCGTTGTGAACCATCTTGGCGAAGTGACCTGCACCGACGGGACCGGCGTGGACGAAACCGTCCTCCCGTGGTCCTGGCGGGCGCAGCGTGTCGAAGATCGGCATGACCTTCTCCACGTCGGCGTCGCTGCCGCCCACCATCAGGCCGTAGCCCTCGGCCAGACCCCAGATGCCGCCGGAGACGCCGGCGTCGACGAAGCCAATTCCCTTCTCCGCCAACAGTGCCGCGTGTGGTCCGTCTTCGGTGTAGCGCGAGTTGCCACCGTCGATCACCAGGTCACCCTCACCGAGGACCTCGGCGAGGCCGGAGATGGTGTTGCTGGTGATGTCACCGGAGGGAACCATCACCCACACGACGCGCGGGGCGGTCAGCGCCGCTGCGAGTCCGGCGAGGTCGGGAACGTCGGTGACCTCGGGACGGGGGTCGTAACCGATCACTTCGTGACCGCCCTTGCGCAGGCGCTCACGCATGTTGAAGCCCATCTTGCCGAGACCGACCAGGCCGAGTTGCATGTGCTCCTCTTTCCTTGGAGCTAGGGCCGGTCAGCCTGGAAGACGTACCGGCATCAACAGATACACGTAGTCGGTCTGGGCGGCCGGGAACGGTCCGCTTGCACCGGCGTACGAATCATCATCATCTCCTGCCGGCCGCAACACCGCGGGACGGCTGGATGTCGTGAACCCGAACGTCACCTTCGAGGTGTGCAACGACCCGAGCCCGTCGGTGAGATAGGTGGGGTTGAAGGCGATGGTGAGCGGCTCGCCGGAGAACTCGACGGGCAGGTCCTCCTCGGCGCGACCGACGGCGTCCTCACCGCCGGCGGACAGCCGCAGGGAATCCTCGGTGAACTCCATGCGCACCTGGGCGCCGCGATCGGCGACCAGCGCGACGCGCTTGATGGCCTCGGTCAATTCGGCGACCCCGACGGTGGCGACCGCGGTGTGCTCGGCCGGCAGGAGTTGGCGGAACTTGGGGAACTCCGCGTCGAGCAGACGACTGGTGGTGCGCTTGCCGTTGCTGCGAATACCCAGCAGGCCTTCCTTGCCCACGGAGGCGCCCGCACCCAGGGACAGGTGTACGTCGGCACCGTCGCTGCCGGCCCGTGCCGCTTCGGCGAGGGTCTTCGCCGGCACCAAAACCGCGGCCTCGATGTCGGCGGAGTTGGTCGTCCAGGTGAGCTCGCGCACCGCGAGACGGAACCGGTCGGTGGCCGCCAGGACGACCTTCTCACCGGAGATCTCCACCCGGATGCCGGTCAGCATCGGCAGGGTGTCGTCACGGCCGGCGGCCACGGCCACCTGACTGATCGCCTGGGCGAACAGATCCGAGGGCACCACGCCGGTGTCTTCGGGCAGGGCGGGCAGGGTCGGGTAATCCTCCACGGCCATGGTGGGCAGCGAGAATCGAGCGCTTCCGCAGCTCAGCGAGACCCTGGTGCCCTCGACGGTCACGTCGACCGGCTTGGCTGGCAGGGACTTGGTGATGTCCGACAGCAGTCGGCCTGAGACCAAAACACTTCCGGGAGAAGCTATCTCAGCGGCCACGCGCACTTCGGCGGACACCTCGTAGTCGTAACCCGAGATGGTCAAGCCGTCCTCGGAGCCGGTCAGCAAGACACCGGACAGCACCGGCACGGTGGGTCGCGTCGGAAGGATGCGTGCCACCCAGGCCACCGCGTCGGCGAAGTCCTCACGGACCAGCCGAAACTTCAGATCGGTGCCAATCGTCGACGTCGCCGCGTCCATAGCGTCCCCTTCGGTACAACCCACCACTTGCTCGAGCAGCGGATCTACGGGTGTGTCTTACGGACATGTCACCACGCTGCGTTCCGACGACCGTTCCGGTTGTCGAAGACCCACCGTAGAGCCTCCGTCCTCAAGTTGAAAGCTAATCCATCGGAGTGACGAATGCCCCGGGAGGGCTCGATTTCGGATGCCTCACAGGGCACGTTCCCCAGGTACTGCTTTTAAAGAAGAAGAGTGATTGATAGATGAGTAACAGTAATAGGTGCTGTGCAAGCTGTGGATCGACCAGCAGGTGGGCAGGTCGGATGCGGTACGCGCTCGTGGGTGGCTCGTGGAGTACCGACTCGTGAAATTCGGGCGCTCGTGCACGGCGGGGTGCGGGTGTGGACGGCGGGGGTGACTGCACGTCGTCCATGCACGGGTTGTCCACGAGTAGTGCACGAGGATTTCATGTGACTCGTGGTGCGACAGGGTCAGAAGTTTCTTCGAAAATGGCGGCCGAGGACGGCACCACGAGGGGTCGCGGAGAGGCTGTGGGACGGAGTCAGCGCTTGGAGCGCTGACGGATTCGCGTCGTGAGTTCCTTGACGTGGTCGAAGATCTCGCGCTTCTGAGCCATCTCGCCGCGGATCTTTCGCTCGGCGTACATGACCGTGGTGTGGTCTCTGCCAAAGGAATGACCGATCTTCGGTAGCGACAGATCGGTCAGTTCCCGGCACAGGTACATCGCGATCTGACGCGACTGAGCCAGCGCCCGGGTCTTGCCCGGCCCGCGCAACTCTTCGATGGTGATTTCGAAGTACTCCGCGGTGGCCGCCATGATCGTGGCGATGCTGATCTGCATCGAGTTGGCGTCGGAGATCAGATCGCGCAGCACGATTTCGGCCAGGGTCTTGTCGATCGCGGCCTTGTTGAGCGAGGCGAACGCCGTGACGCGGATGAGTGCACCCTCGAGCTCGCGGATGTTGCGTTCGATGCTGCTGGCGATGAGCTCCAGCACGTCGTCGGGCACGTCGAGCCGGTCCATCTGCGCCTTCTTGCGCAGGATGGCGATGCGGGTCTCGAGTTCGGGCGGCTGGACGTCGGTGATCAGACCCCACTCGAAGCGCGTCCGCAGCCGGTCCTCCAGCGTCGCGAGCTGCTTGGGCGGGCGGTCCGAGGAGATGACGATCTGCTTGTTCGCGTTGTGGAGCGTGTTGAAGGTGTGGAAGAACTCCTCCTGGATGCCTTCCTTGCCCTCGATGAACTGAATGTCGTCGACCAGCAGCACGTCGATGTCGCGGTAGCTGCGCTTGAACGAGGCCTTGCGGTCGTCGCGCAGCGAGTTGATGAAGTCGTTGGTGAACTCTTCGGTGGAGACGTACTTCACGCGCATGCCGGGAAAGAGGCGTTGGGCGTAGTTTCCCGCGGCGTGCAAGAGGTGGGTCTTGCCGAGACCGGACTCACCCCAGATGAAGAGCGGGTTGTATGCCCGGGCGGGAGCCTCGGCGATTGCCAGTGTCGCGGCGTGGGCGAAACGGTTGGACGACCCGATCACGAAGGTGTCGAAGGTGTACCGACGGTTGAGGCTCACGTCGTTGGTCGCGGCGTTCTGGGCTCGGCTGGTGAAGTACGTCGGCCAGCTGGCCTCGGCACTGGCCAACGCTTCCTCGTCTTCGTCGACCTCGTCGACGTCGGGTAGCGCGTCGGCCCGGATCTCGTCGTCGCGGTCGGAGTCGGGGCCCGGGGCTTCCACCCGCACTCCGAGCTCGATGCGACGACCGCCGAGGTGCCGGCTCAGACTGGCGACGATGGGTTCGCGCAGATGCCGTTCGATCTCGTTCTGGACGAACGGGGTAGGCACCGACAACAGGGCGAAGCCCTCGGCGATGACGAGCGGTGTGACCAGCTTCAGCCAGGCCCGTTGCTGCGCGGTCAGGGAGGGGGAGGGGAATCCGGAAGTCGAGTCGCCCGAGACGTCGGAGGGCACGTCACCGTTGAGTTCCGCCACGACGTCGTTCCAAATGGCGACGAACGGGGGGTCGGCGTCTGCGGTCAACGGAGAAGTTCCCCCTCGTGGCCAGGCAGGGTTGGCCGAATAGACAATGACCGAGTGTCCACATGGTTATCCACAGTTTGTGGATAACCGACACCGGTCGTTGTGTCGTTGCTTTCTTGCACGGAGGCTGCGTGGCCGGGGCTCGTCACGGTGCTCGAGACACCATGGGCTCGCGGTTGGGCGGCCGTCCTTCTTCGTCCAGCGCCGTCTCGGTCTGAGATGGCCTTGGCAGAAGCTAACAGGTTTATTGCCGGGTGCCAACAGTTCTGCAACATTGCGGGGACCGGTTGGTGGGCGTCGGATTCAATGGTGACAGGTGGGAACGATGTGACGAAATCGGGATGCCAATCGAACCGGACTAAGCAGGTTTGACCTAGGGAAATCTCGTCAGTACCCTCGAACAGTCGCCCGAACGTGGCGATACGGCTGCGACTCGGATCGTCGGGTTCACGCGCCGGAGCTAGCAAGCGGGACCAACGAAGCGTACGTACCGCGACTGCTTCCAGACGGACATGTTCACATGTGCGCGAGGCAAGTGGTCGCACACACTGAGGAGATATAGCCGTGGCCAAGGGCAAGCGGACGTTCCAGCCGAACAACCGGCGCCGTGCCAAGGTGCATGGCTTCCGCCTGCGCATGCGGACGCGCGCTGGTCGCGCCATCGTGTCGGGCCGGCGTAGCAAGGGCCGTCGCTCACTCACTGCGTGATCCTGTCTAATCCGTAGCAGGGTGTAGACAGGTGCTTCCGGCCCAGTACCGGATGACGAGATCGACCGACTTCGGCATCACCGTCCGTCGTGGCGTACGAGCAGCACAGCCCGACATCGTCGTGCATGCCTTGAAGTCTTCCGAGGCGACCACCGAGTCGCCGAAGATCGGGCTGGTGGTCGCGAAGTCCGTCGGGTCGGCCGTCCAGCGTCATCGGGTCTCGCGGGTCTTGCGCCATGTGGCCCGCGGCGTCCTCGACGAGTTGGGGCCAGGTGACAAGGTCGTGATCCGCGCCCTCCCAGGCAGCAACGCCGCGACGTCGTCCCGGCTGGACGAAGAATTGCGGGCCGCCGTGCGCCGCGTCAACTCTCGCGCGGGAGCCCGGCGATGAGTCGCGGACGCATCGGTGGAGCCGTCGCCCGCGGGGCGATTGCCGCCATCGAGCTGTACCGCAACATGATTTCTCCGTACCGGCCGCCGTCGTGCCGGTTCACCCCGACGTGCAGTCAGTACGCCGTCGACGCCCTCCGCGAATTTGGTGTGGTGCGGGGGAGTTGGTTGTCTCTGGTGCGGCTGGCCAAGTGCGGTCCGTGGCACCCAGGTGGATGGGATCCGATCCCGGAGCGCCACGAGGTGGCACCCGATGCCACGACGCTGAGGAGCGATTCGTTTGTTTAATTGGTTCAGTCTCGACGTCATCTACTACCCGGTCTCAGCGATCATGTGGGTTTGGTACAAGGCGTTCGCCTTCATCCTGGGCCCGGAGAACTTCTTCGCGTGGGGCCTCACCGTCATGTTCCTGGTGTTCACGCTGCGCGCGATCCTCTACAAGCCGTTCGTCCGCCAGATCCGGACGACGCGCCAGATGCAGGAGTTGCAGCCACAGATCAAGGCGCTGCAGAAGAAGTACGGCAAGGATCGCCAGAGGATGGCGCTCGAGATGCAAAAGCTACAGAAGGAACACGGGTTCAACCCCATTCTGGGCTGCCTGCCGATGCTGGCGCAGATCCCGGTCTTCATCGGCCTCTATCACGTGCTCAACTCCTTCAACCGGACCCAGACGGGCTTCGGTCGGTTGGGTCTAACCGTCGAGGAGAACCGCTCGCTCGGCAACTACGTGTTCAGCGCCACCGACGTCGGGCACTTCCTGGATGCCCACCTGTTCGGTGCGCCCCTGGGTGCGTCGATGATCCAGACCGTCGGGCTGGGCGCCTTCGAGGAGTTCAACCGCGGCGCGGTCATCGCCGTCGGTGTGCCGTTGATGATCCTCGCCGGTGTCGCGACGCACTTCAACAGCCGCGCGTCGGTGGCCCGGCAGAGCATCGAGGCCGCTGCCAACCCGCAGACGGCGATGATGAACAAGCTCGCGCTGTACGTGTTTCCGCTCGGCGTCGTCGTCGGTGGTCCGTTCCTGCCGTTGGCGGTGATCCTCTACTGGGTGGCCAACAACATCTGGACCTACGGGCAGCAGCACTACGTCTTCGGCAAGATCGAGAAGGAAGAGGAACTCAAGAAGGAAGAGGACTTGGCGCGACGCGCGTCCAATGCCCCCGCCCCGGGTTCCAAGCCGAAGCCCAAGCCCAAGCGCAAGGGCCCCCAGTCCGCCGCGGCCGAGAACTCGGCGAAGGCAGCTGCCGAGCGCGAGGCTGTCGGCCAGGACGCCGACGCCGTCGACGACGGCGCAACCGAGATCGGCACGCGGCCGGTGGCTGGATCGACGAACGGCAAGCCCGTCACGCCGAAGGCCGGTACCGCGGCCAATCGTGCCCCGAAGCGCAACAACAACAGGCCGAAGAAGCGACGGCCCTAGAACCCGAATCAGTGCGTCCCGTCGCGGCGACTGATGGATGTTTACAGCACGGAGGTAAGGACCAAGATGACTGACGCTGATACGACCGAACGCACCGACGTCGAGGGCTCGGCGCCCAAGGCGGAGAACCTGGAAGACCGTTTGGTCAACGAGGGCGAGATCGCGGGGGACTACCTCGAAGAGCTCCTCGATCTGCTCGACTTCGATGGCGACATCGATTTGGACGTGGAAGGTGATCGCGCCGTCGTGAGCATCGACGGCGGCAGCGATCTGGCCAAGCTGGTCGGCCGCAAGGGTGAGGTGTTGGACGCGCTCCAGGAGTTGACCCGGCTCGCTGTTCACCAGAAGACGGGCGAGCGTAGCCGGTTGATGCTGGACGTCGCGCACTGGCGTCGGGGACGTCGTGACGAGTTGGCCGCACTGGGCGACAAGGTGGCCAAGCGGGTGCTGGCCAGTGGCGAGCGCGAAGAGCTCGCGCCGATGACTCCCTTCGAGCGCAAGATCGTGCACGACGCGGTGTCGGCCGTCGACGGTGTGCGGAGCGAGAGCGAGGGCGCTGAGCCGTCGCGGCGCGTCGTCGTCCTCCCTGCCTGACCCCCTGAGTTACACGGATGTAGTTCGACCTGGCCGCCGGGGCGGCGGAAGCGGAGGATGTTTCACGTGAAACATGGTGATGCACCGCCGGCCCCCGACGGGGCCGCCGACGTGTTCGGCGATCGTCTGGACACTGCCGCGGAATATGCGGCAATTCTCGCCGGTGCCGGAATCGAGCGTGGGCTGATCGGTCCCGGCGAGGTGGACCGGCTGTGGGATCGCCACATCTTGAACAGCGCCGCCATCGGAGAGTTGATGAACCCGGGGGAGCGCGTTGCCGACGTTGGCAGCGGAGCGGGCCTGCCGGGGATCCCCCTCGCGATGGCGCGGCCCGACATCCACGTGGTTTTGGTCGAGCCGCTGTTGCGCCGAGCCGACTTCCTGGCCGAGACCGTCGACCTCCTGGGTCTGCCGGTGACCGTCATCAGAGGCCGTGCCGAAGAGAAGTCCGTCCGTGAGTCCGCGGGGTCGATCGACGTCGTGACGTCCCGGGCGGTTGCCTCGCTGGACAAATTGACCCGTTGGTGTCTGCCACTGCTGCGTCCGCACGGGCGCATGTTGGCGATGAAGGGCGAGCGCGCGGCCCAGGAGATCGAGGACCACCGACGGGCCATGAGTTCGTTGGGTGCGGTGAACGTAAGAGTGATGGAATGTGGCGTGACGTACTTGAGTCCGCCCGTGACCGTCGTCGTGGCAGTCAAATCGGATCGCCCGGCGGGCGCGGGCGGCCGGGGGATCAACCCGCAGCGGAAGCCGGCTCGAGCCCAGGATCAACGAGTATCGCGGCCGGACGGCCCGACGAGGAGAAGCAAGTGAAGCTACGGCCGACCCGCGACGCGAAGCGCGCAGCCGCAGAGACCCCCCGCAATGTTTCACGTGAAACATGGCTGCCACCCGCCGAGGAGGCCTGGCAGGAACCCACGACTGCGGACACACCGATCGGTGCCGAGGCGGAGCGCGCCGTCCGCATCCTCCACAACGCCAAGGGACAGCAGTTGAGGCGGCCGCCCCGCCAGCGCGTGTTCACCATCGCCAACCAGAAGGGCGGCGTCGGCAAGACGACCACGGCGGTCAACGTCGCTGCGGCGCTTGCACTGCAGGGACTGAAGACCCTCGTCATCGATCTGGATCCGCAGGGCAACGCCAGTACCGCCCTCGGTATCGAACACCGCCCGGGTACGCCGTCGTCGTACGAGGTGCTGATCGGAGAGATCACGCTGGAGTCTGCGCTGCAGCAGAGCCCGTACAGCGAGCGCCTCTACTGCGTGCCCGCGACGATCGACCTGGCCGGCGCCGAGATCGAACTCGTCAGCATGGTGGCGCGCGAAGGACGTCTCCGGAACGCACTCGCGACGCTCAAGGAGTACGACTTCGACTACGTGTTCATCGACTGCCCGCCGTCACTGGGGCTGTTGACGATCAACGCGCTCGTCGCCGCACCCGAGGTGCTGATTCCCATTCAATGCGAGTACTACGCGCTCGAGGGAGTGGGCCAACTCCTGCGCAACATCGACATGGTCAAGGCCCACCTGAACCCGTTGCTGGACGTCACCACGGTGGTACTCACCATGTACGACGGCCGGACCAAGCTGGCCGACCAAGTGGCCGAGGACGTCCGTTCACACTTCGGCGACAAGGTCCTTCGTACCGTCATTCCGCGCAGTGTGAAGGTGTCCGAGGCACCCGGGTACGGGATGACGATTCTCGAATACGATCCCGGATCTCGCGGCGCGATGAGTTATCTCGACGCCAGTCGGGAGATCGCCGAGAGGGCGCACGGCCCGGCGCGCGCCCAATGACCGCCCTCGTGAACAGGAGAAGCGCATGACTCCGCCCCCCAAGCGAACCGGCCTCGGTCGCGGCCTCGCGTCCTTGATTCCGACCGGGCCGAGCGACGACAAGGGCAGCATGGGTCCCGCCATGGGTGCCGCCGCGGCGGACGTCATGTACGGCGGTGCCCCCACGGCGCCTACCGAACCGGCACAGCCCGTCCCTTCCGTGGACGACGCGAACGACATGGGCGCCGTTTACCGCGAGATCGATCCGGCAGCCATCGAGCCCAACCCCAAGCAGCCACGCCAGGTGTTCGACGGTGAGGCGCTGGCCGAACTGGTGCACTCGATCCGGGAGTTCGGCCTGATGCAGCCGATCGTGGTGCGGACCCTCGATGCGGGGGAGGGGAGCCCTCGCTATCAGTTGGTCATGGGGGAGCGGCGTTGGCGTGCCGCGCAGGAGGCCGGCCTCGCGGCGATCCCGGCGATCGTGCGCGAGACCGCCGACGACAGCATGCTCCGTGACGCGCTGCTGGAGAACATCCACCGCGCTCAGTTGAACCCCTTGGAAGAGGCGGCGGCCTATCAGCAGCTGCTCGAAGAGTTCGGCGTCACCCATGAGGAATTGGCCGTCCGGATCGGACGGTCACGACCGGTCATCACCAACATGATTCGGCTGATGCGACTGCCGGTGGCGGTGCAGCGGCGGGTGGCGGCGGGCGTGTTGTCCGCCGGACACGCCCGCGCCCTGCTGGCGTTGGAGAGCGGGCCGGAGAAGCAGGAGGAACTGGCCGCGCGCATCGTCGCCGAGGGCTTGTCGGTCCGCGCGACCGAGGAAGCGGTCACCCTGGCCAACCGTGACGGTGCTCCGGACGCACCTCCACCGCAGCGGCGCAAGCCCATTCAGATGCCGGGGCTGCAGGACGTCGCCGAGCGGCTGTCGTCGGCCTTCGACACCCGGGTGTCGGTCAGCCTTGGCAAACGCAAGGGCAAGATCGTGGTCGAGTTCGGGTCGGTCGACGATTTGCAGCGCATAGTCGACCTCATGAACGCGGCGAAGCCGTGACCTACCACAACGGGTAATTACGTCACTGTGACAAAGCGATGGATCCCAACGGGACTCGTCGTCGCCCGAAGGAGCAAAGTCCTTGCGCAGCAATATCTTTCGCCCTGACACCCTCGGAAGCGTGCCGCCGAGGCGGCGCATGGGGCCAGACTCGCCCCGGCCTTCTATCCTGGAGGGGCAGTCACGTCCGGCTGGCCGATCTGAAACGCGGGGTGTCTAGTGTCAGCACGAATCACGCCGCTGCGGCTCGAGGCCTTCGAGCAATTGCCCAAGCACGCGCGGCGATGTGTGTTCTGGGAAGTGGACCCGACGACGCTGCCCGGTGAGGATCATCTCGCCGACCCCGAATTCGAGAAGGAAGCGTGGCTCTCCATGGTCATGCTGGAGTGGGGTTCGTGCGGACAAATGGCCGTAGCCTGCGCGCCCGACCAAGCCGACTTCTCCGCCCCGGCGTCCAGCGGGGACGAGCCGTGTCTTGGCTTCGCGTTCTACGCGCCGCCGCGTGCCGTCCCGCGCGCCGCACTGTTTCCGACCGGGCCCGTCAGCGCCGACGCCGTCCTGCTGACGACGGTCGGTGTCGAATCCGGCGACGACGGGGAGGGGCTCACTCGCGCACTGATGGCCGCCGTCGTCGGGGACCTGGTGCGCCGAGGCGTCCGCGCACTGGAGTCGTTCGGCCGCACGTCCGCGGCGGCCGAACTCACCGAACCACACCTGATCGCGCCGAACCTACGCTCGGCCGTCCAATCTTTCGGCGACTGCTCCGCCGAGCAGTGCGTCATCGACGCGGACTTCCTCGCCGACGTCGGCTTCGAGGTGGTGGCGCCGCATGCGTACTTCCCACGGATGCGTCTGGAGCTCGAGCAGGGACTCGGCTGGAAGGCCGACGTGGAGGCCGCGCTGGAGCGACTGCTGGTGAGCGCGCAGCTTCAGCAGCCGGTGGGAGCCGGCGCGAGCCCGTGCAGCTGACGCCGCGTCAGGCTTGAGCGGCGCGACCGGCGGCTTGTTCGACCGACCGTTCGTGCGCCAGCAGCTCGGCGAAGGTGAACGTGCCCGTGGGACGGTCGTTCTTGCCGAGCAGGTAGAGCCGCTTCACGGCGGCGAGGATGCCCTCCGACAGCGAGTCCCTGGCCTGAGCCGACACGAGCAGGTCGCGGTCATGCGGGTTGGTGATGTACCCGACGTCGATTTGCACCGTGGGCATCCGCGTCAGACGCAGGAGATCCCACGTGCGCCCGTGGACGCGGCAATCGCGTAAACCGGTGCGGGCCACCAGCTCTCGCTGCACGAAGTCGGCCAGGTTGCGCCCGATGGTCGACACCGAGCCGTGCGAGTTGCCGAAGTGGAACGAGGCCACGCCGTTGGCGGGGGAGTCGGGCAGCGAGGCGCACCGCAGGCTGATCATGAGATCCGCACCGACCGTGTTGGCCGTCGCGGCACGCTCGGCGTCCGACGGGCTACGACCCACCGGACGCGACAGGAACGTCTCCATGCCGATCGCGGCCATCCGGCCTTCGAGCCGACTTGCCAAGTCCCACAAGATGTCTGCCTCGCTGATCGGACCGTCCGGACCGTTCATGATGGGCCCGTGGTCGTCGCCACCGCGGCCCGGGTCGATGATGATGCGCTTGCCAGACAACCGCGGGCCGGAGCGACGAACCAGCTCCTCCTCGCGAATCGCGTGCAACGAACCGCCGGTGACGCGAGAACCCAGGAAGTACAGGGAGCGCAACGTCTCTGGGCCGCAGATGCCGTCGGGGTACAGACCGTACTCCCGCTGATAGGACATCAGACCGTTGTGCGTTTGCAGACCGAAGTGCCCGTCGACCAGGTCGGTGTAGAAGCCGAGGTCCTGCAACCTGGCCTGCAGGGTTGCGACGTCGTCGCCGTACATCGGGGCGCCGAACTGATGAGCCAGGGTCCTGGCGCCGAGACGGTAGGACGCTTCCTTCAGCGCGCGATATGTCGCCTCACCCACCACGCCGTCGACCAAGAGACCCCGGTGTTGCTGGAAGGCGCGCACCGAGCGGTCGAGGTCCTCGTCGAAGACGTCGAAGGCTACGTGTTTGCCGGTGACCAGGTCGTCATCCGGCTCGTCGATGAGGCCCAACGCCGCCAGCGCCGACCGAATTTCGACCACCGAGGCTCCTCGATCGCCGCGGCGCAGACTAGACATGACCAGAATTGTCGCAGACTGAGTCGCTAATGAAGAAACCTCCAGGCCAGCCGCGAGCCGGGTGCGGGCATCTCGGACGGGGCAGCGGGGCCCCGGTCAGACCTCGTCGGACAGCTCGCGAAGCAACGCGGCCTTTCCCTTGCTGCCCACGATGCGCTTCACCGGCTGACCGTCCTTGAACAGGATCAACGTCGGAATCGACACGACCTGGAAGTCGCGCGCGGTGCCGGGGTTGGCGTCCACGTCCAGCTTGGCGACGGTCAGGGCGCCTGCCTTCTCAGTGGCGATTTCCTCGAGCACCGGGGCGATCATCTTGCACGGGCCGCACCAGGACGCCCAGAAGTCCACCAGGACGGGTGTGCTGCTGGTGAGGACGTCGTCGGAGAACGAATCGTCGGTCACGGCTACGGTGGCGCTGGTCTTCTCGCTCATGGGGTGCTCCTGTCTCGGGGGTGTGGACTGACGGGGTGCTGCATCACCAGTTGTCGGCGATTTGGTGGCCGGTGAGCCACCGTTCGACGTCGATCGCCGCCGCACAACCGCTGCCGGCGGCGGTGATGGCCTGGCGGTAGGTGTGGTCCACCAGGTCACCGCAGGCGAACACGCCGTCGACCGAGGTGCTCGTGGAGCGACCCTCGACCTTGACGTAACCCTCGTCGTCCAGATCGACCTTGCCGCTGACCAGGCCCGACCGCGGGTCGTGACCGACCGCGACGAAGACGCCGGTCACGGCGAGCTTGGACTCCTCGCCGGTCACGGTGTCGACCAAACGCAGCCCGGTGACCTTGGGCTCGCCCTCGACCTCGGTGACCGCGGTGTTGGTCAGGAAGGTGATCTTCGGGTTGTCCTTGGCGCGGTCGAGCATGATCTTCGACGCCCGGAACTCCTCGCGGCGGTGGATGAGCGTCACGTGGCGGGCGAACTTGGTGAGGAAGATCGCCTCCTCCATCGCGGAGTCTCCGCCGCCGACGACGGCGATGTCCTGGTCGCGGAAGAAGAAGCCGTCACACGTCGCACAGGTGCTCACACCGGTGCCGATGCGTTCCATCTCGCCGGGCACGCCCAGCTGACGGGCAGCGGCGCCCATCGCCAGGATGACCGCTTTCGCCTGGAAGGTCTCGTCTCCGACGGTCACGGTCTTGACGGGACCGTCCAGGTCCACCCCGTCGACGTCCTCCATGCGGAGGTCGGCGCCGAACCGCAGCGCCTGCTCGCGCATCTCCTCCATCAGGGCGGGACCGGTGATGCCTTCGCGGAAGCCGGGGTAGTTCTCCACCTCGGTCGTGGTCATCAGGGCTCCGCCGAACTGCACCCCTTCGAAGACCAACGGATGCAGCTGGGCACGGGCGGCGTACACCGCCGCCGTGTAACCGGCAGGGCCCGAGCCGATGATGATCAGGTCATGAACGGTGTTCGAGGAAGTCATGTCCGCCTTTCTGCGTACGCCTATAACACCAGCGTAGGCCCGCATGTTCCAGTCCTGACCCTGGGACGCGTGATCAGACCGCCACGGCCGCGTCGACCTGCGCGGTGGGCGGCTTCGCGGTCAGCGGCCAGCCCGTCGCCACGGGGGGCGTCGGCGCCTCGGCGGGGGAGCCGCACGCAGCGCCTCGACGATCGCCGAGGTCACGTGGTCGGGCACCTCGGCCGCCGACGTCGGGTCCTCGCCAAGGGCCGCGACCTCGCGCCGGACGCGATCGAGACCGGCCAACACGGTTCCCACCTCGGGATCGGTGCGGGCTCGCCGCCGCAACCGGGCTGCCGTGGAATCGTCGAGCAGCCCGGCACTCAGGTCGGCGAGTTGGTCGACCGTGACGCCGTCGTCGGCTTCGCCGTGCACCTAGTCAGTCTCGCACCACGTGCGACGCCGCTGGCTGGGAATGACCTTTCGCTAAGCTGTGGTCGAGAGGATGCTGGAGGTGCGGCCAGGAATCTGGTGGCACGACGGCATGAACGAGGCGACATGGTCAATCTCCGCCGGTTAGCGGCAACCGGGGTCTTCGGGCTGCTGGCCGCCTCGGGAGCGGCCGTCGTCGACGTGGTCACCACGCCGGCGTCGGACCTGCTGGCCTGCGACATGAACATCGTGCCGTACGACCCGTATCACCAGACCTGCGGCATTCCGAACGAGGTTCCCACCGCGCCCGGGCAGGCGCCGGGCGCCGGGGCGATCATCGCCTGCCGCGGCATCCCAGGGTGCTTGTCTCAGGCCGTGAACGGTCCGCAGTTCGTGGCGGTGCCGCAACCCGACACGCGAGTTCGTCAGTCGCGGTAGACGTCACGGGCGAACGGTCGGTGCGGGGTCGTCGAAGTACTCCAGACTCTTGGCCAACTTCGCCCTTGCGCGCGAACAACGACTCTTGACGGTGCCCTCGGGCACACCCAGCAGGCGGGCGGTCTCCGCGACCGAATACCCCTGCATGTCCACGGCCACGATGACGGCGCGCTGCTCGAGCGGCAGCCGCAGCAGGGCCCGCTCGACGACGAGCGCCGTGTCGACGCGCGACGTCGGGTCCCCGTAGTGGCAGACGTCGTCCTCGAGCGGGCTGACCGGATGAATCTTGTTGCGACGCAAACGGTCCAGGCACGCATTGACGACGATTCGATACAGCCAGCTGCTCACCGAGGCGTCGTGACGGAATGACGGTGCCTTGCGATGGGCCTTCAGCATGGCGTCCTGCAGCGCGTCCTTGGCGTCTTCGGGATCGCGGCTGGTGACCAACGCCAGCCGGTGGAGCTGACGGCGGTGCCGGTGGAAGAGTTCCTCGAAGGCATACGGGTCGCCGCCGACGTGCGCCACGAGCAACTCCGCATCGGTGCGCCCGCCGCTGGTGATCCCCCCGAAACTCCCCACAAGCGAACACTAATCAACGCCGGGCACCCGTCCCCGCACTTCTTTTGGGACGTGCGCGGCGACCGTCAGGACGCGGGCTTGATGGTGATGTCCGACAGCGCGGCCTCGCTCTTGCCGTTCACGGTGCCCAGCGTCGTGATCCACACCAACACATTCGACACCGGCTGCGGATTGCTGATCGTGATGGTGTTGGACCCCGTCTTCATGGGCGTCGGCGGGGTCAGCTCGGTGGTCTCCTCGAGCGAGGACGGCGTGGCGGACTGCGCCGCCCGGATCTGAATCGACGTGCCGGTGCTGTTGAGGTTCAGCGTCACCGAGCCGACGGCGGTGGGCTGCGGCAACTGCAGGATCAACCCGACGCCGCTCTTGAAGTTGGGAAACGGTACCGGGTCGCTGTAGGTGTCGGTCTGCCACGCCGTGGTGGGATTGCCGTCGATCGCGTTGCCGGCGTCGGCGGGGTTGTCTGCCTCCCCGCCGGGTGAGAACACCGTCGCCCGAACGGGTTTCACCGTGCTCGCGCTGGGCGCGCCGGTGGTGCTGCTCGACGGCGCGTTGAGTCCCAGCTCGTCCTTGTCCAGCGGACCGCCGACGTCGCTGAACACTCCGCGCAACACGGTTGCCAGCACGATGAGCGCCACCACGAGGATGGAACCCGCCACCGCGACGCCGATCAACACGCCGCGCTTGCGGCGGGCCTTGGCCTCCGGATCGTCGACGGCGTCGTCGCGGTACCGCGCGCGGTTGGCGGCGGGCTCGTCGACCGGCGCGATCAGCTCCGTGCGGTCGGCGACGGCGGTGGCCTGCTGCAGGAGGTTCAGCAGCGTCGGGGCGGACCGGATGCCGCCGTGCTCCTGCACGGCGCGCACGGCGGCCGCCGAGATCTGGAAGGGGATGTTGCGGTCCACGGTGGTCGGCTCGACCGGTTCGCCGGCGGCGTCGAGATCGGCGGGTTCCATGCCGCCGCGCTGACCGGGGTCGGGAAGCGGCCACCGGTTGATGAGCAGCGCGTACAGCGCGGCGCCGATGCCCCGGATGTCGTCCTCGGGTGTCGCCGAGGGCATCGTGGCGGGGAAGGCCAGGGCGACGTCGCCGTCGATGCTGACCCGG
This sequence comes from Mycobacterium yunnanensis, assembly GCF_025823185.1. Taxonomy (GTDB): domain Bacteria; phylum Actinomycetota; class Actinomycetes; order Mycobacteriales; family Mycobacteriaceae; genus Mycobacterium; species Mycobacterium yunnanensis. The sequence goes on along the minus strand of NZ_JACKVK010000005.1, from coordinate 369,210 downwards.
ACGCGACCGGGATGGTCGATCGACAGGGCCACCCCGGCGCGGTGTGCGGCCTCCGCCGCGGCGGCGAGGGACTGAACGGCGCGAGCGCCGCCGATCGCCGACGGAGCCGTCTCGGCGACTTCGGCCAGCGAACCGCCACGGATCCACTCCGAGACGACGAGCCCGCCGGACCCCGTGCGGGTGACGTCGAGCACGCGGGCGATCCCGGGCACGTTGATCGCACCCAGTTTCATCGTCCGAGAAAGGATTTCGGACAGCTCGTCATCGGGCAGCACGGCGTCGGGGTCGACGAAGGTCAACGCGACCTGACGGTCGAGGACAGTGTCCATCGCGTGCCAGAACTGCAGATGCGTCGGACCGCCGTGGAACACCAGCAGTCGGTAACGCCCTCCGGCGATGGTGGCACCGGGGATCAGGTGCACGTCGTCGTCCGCGGTCGCGGCTTCGATCGCGGGCTCGTTGGGCATGCCGGCGCTGACCGGCTCGCGGGTCGGGTCACCGCCGTAGTCGGCGGGCGGGCGGCCCGAGGGGGGCAGATGCGACTCCGACGGGACGTCGGGCTGGAAGTCGTCGGCACTCTGCCTGGGGATGCGGGTGGTCGCGCCTGCGTCGGGCGTCGAACTGCCCGCCGGGTCGTCGCTCACCGTGAATCCCCTCCCAATGACTGCTCCGGCACGTCCTGCCGGAGGTTCGCCAGTCCGCCCCGCCGGTGGGCCATATTGACGCGGCCGCAACGAAGGTGAACTGCTCTGATTAGCGTACGGGAGGGGTGTACCCGGACGCGGTGGGACGGGAACCCCCGCGGGAACCGTCGCCCGACCGCGGCCCAACCGTCGCCGGATCGCGCCCGCCGCAGCCTGGGCGTCGGGCACCTTGGCGGCCAGCAACACCGCGGCGACGATCGGCAGCATGATCACGCCGAGGATCAGCAAGCGCAGGAACGAGCCGCCGCCGCCGACGTTCTCGGTCAGCGGTTGCAGGCCCAGAAGCCGGTCGACCAAGTGCCCGGCCAGCCCCGCGAGCAGTGACCCGGCGAGGGTGACCAGGACCGTGCGCACCACGTCGAGTTGGATGAGCCTGCCCCCCGGCGGCTTGAGGTTGGCCCGGAGCATGACGTGTCCGACGACGGCACCGGCGAGGAACCCGAGTCCGTTCGCAAATCCGAGGTAGCCGGCGACGAGCTCGGGGTCGTCGGTCAGATGCGGCGCTGCCAGCGAGGCGATGACCTTGACCGCCGTGATCACGACGATCAGGACGATCGGGGTCCAGGGCTGCTCCCTGGCGTAGAAGACGCGCGTCTGCAGCAGCACCATCGCGTACGGCAGCAGGGTGAACGCCGACAGCGCGATCGCGTTGCCCATGCTGCCGGCGTCCGCGTCGCTGAACTTGCCGTACGCAAACAGCGCGCTGCCGATCGCCGGCCCGGCCACCGTCATGAAGGCGACCACCGGGATGAGCGTCAGCATGGTCAGCCGCGTCGCGAAGGAGATGTCGGCGAGCACGGCGGGCAGGTCGTCGGCGGCGGCGTTGCGTGACAGGCGGGGCATGACGACCGTCAGCACCGTCACGCCGATCATGCCGAACGGCAGCTGCAGGACCAGCCAGGCGTAGTTGTAGACGGCGGGCCCGGAAGCCGCTGCGCTGCTGGCGATCTGGTTGCCGACGACCAGTCCGGCCTGGCTGATCAGCACGTAGAGCACCATCGCGGCGGCCATGCCGCCGAACTTCTTGAGCCGGTCGTCGAGGCCCCACAGCGGGCGCAGGCTGACCCGTTCCCGCCGAATGGCGACGAACAGCACCGCGGTCTGCGCGACCACGCCGAGGGTGGTGCCGATGCCCAGCACGAGCAGCTTGGACGTGCTGAGCGCGACCGGGTCCACCGTCAGTTCGCCGGGAACCACCACGAACACGCCGAGCGTCGCGATTGCCACCACGTTGTTGAGCACGGGTGCCCAGGCCGGCGGCCCGAAGACGTTGCGGGTGTTCAGGATTGCCATGAACACCGAGGACAGACCGTAGAAGATGATCTGCGGCAGGAGCAGATAGGCCAGTGCGGTGGTCAGCGGTCGGTCGACCTTGGGGTCGCCGCCGAGCATCAGACGGACCAGCAGCGGCGCGGCGATCACCGACACGATGGTCGCGACCAACAACAGGGTGGTCGCCAGCGTCAGGAGACGCCGCACGAACGCGGTGCCACCGTCGGCGTCGTCGCGTTCGGCGCGAGCCAGCACCGGCACGAAGATCGCGGTGAACGTCGCCTCCAGCACCAGTGCGGCGATCAGGTTGGGCAGCTGGTTGGACACCGAGAAGGCGCTCAGCACCGCCGCTCCCAGCAGGATGGCCAGCAGCTGGATTCGGATGAAGCCGGTGATGCGGCTGATCAACGTGGCAAGGGCCATGCCCCAGGACCGGGAGACGACGGCGGCGTCGGTCAGTTCGGGCCGACCGGCACGGCGCCGCGGGGCCGGTCCCTGCGGGATGCGACGGGGGGCTTGCGGTGGGCGTGGTGCCGGGGTCGGGGGTCGGGTTGGGGTCACGTCTTGCGCCCGTCATGTAGATGCTCTTCGCGCGAGCGCTCATCGTGCCCATGCGCGAGCGCCACGTCCAGCGGATCGGGCCTGCCCTCCCCGTCGCGGCGCGTGGGCCGGTCGAGGTCGGCCCGGTCGGGCTGGCCGCGGAAACGGTGCCAGAGCCTGCGGCCGGCCAGCAGGACGAGGATCGCCCCCGCCGACAGCGTGATGAAGAACAGCACCTTGCCGTAGGCGTTGGAGTGCACCGACAGCCGCACCGGTTCACCAAGCGGCAGCCCGTCGGCCGTGCGCAGGGAGACGTCGACGGCGACACGCTGGGTGAAGTGCACCTCGATGGGGACGCGCAGAGGCAGGAAGCCCGGCGGCAGTTCGATCTCACCCATGTCGTCGACCGTCATCCCCGGCGGCGCGTCGACGGCGAGCCGCACCTTGATGGGCACCGGCAGGTCGTTGCGCAACGCCAGCGGCAACGGGCTGCGTTCGGTGGCGAGGGTGTACGAACCGCCGGGGTTGACGATGGTCACCGCGCGCAGCAGGTCGCCGACGGTGTCGTCGACCACGCGGACGCGTTGGGCGGCGAGGCCGTTGCGCGAATCCGGCGGCACCGATTGGCTCAGCGCGCGCAGCAGGTCCTCGCGCAGCGGGGCGGTGTACTGCGTACCGGTCAGTCCGGTCCGGGGGTCGACGGTCAGCGCGGCGGTCAGCCCGCCGAGCCGCAGGGTGGTGCCGGCGATGCCGTCGGTGACGCTGCCGTCGATGTGGGCGCGCGGGTTGCCGAGGGTGTCCGGTGGCAGCGGCGCGGCGTCCGACGGTGGGATCACGTTGGTCTCCGCGACGACGGTGGCCAACGGTCTAGGCACGGCCAACCCGGACCGGATCGACGACGCCAGAGTGGAGAGGATCGACTGCGCTTCCTCCGGCGGCAGGTTCCACGCCAGCGGGGGGACGAGGATCTCGGTGCGGGGCTCGGTCTGCGGGCGAAGCGCCCGCCACAGCACCGCGGCGATCGCGTCCTCACGACGGGCGATCGGGGAATCGTGCGACAGCGGCACGCCGAGCGACGGATCCAGGTACGACGGCGTCACCGGCATCGTGCCTGCGCCGGCCAGCGCCGCCCCGACGGCGGGGTCGAAGGGCGCCGCGACCACGTTGGCGTCGTACCGGCGCGGGGTCACGTCGCCGGCCGCGATGGCGACCGTCGGACCCTGCGCCGACAGCATCCGGATCGCCCCACCGGTCATCGGACCGTCGCCGAAGATGGTCGCCCCGCGGGTGGAGACGACGCCGAGGATCTGGTCGACGATGTCGGCGGCGCCCTTGACGGCGACGGTGGCCAGTTCGGGGTTGCCCACGCGCGCGAGCGCCGCGAGATCGGCTTGCGCGTACACCGTCGGCGTCACACACGACCGCTGAGCCAGCGCCCTCAGCTTGGCCAGCCACGCCACCGCCGCCTGCTGACCGGTGCCGGGGTGGGTCGGCGAGTTGACGCCACCGACCGGATCGTCGTTGACGACGTAGCCCAGTGTCATGGCGTTGACGGTGACCAGCAGGTCGGGATCGACGGCCAGGCACAACGCGCTGCGCGTCTGCCCGCCCGGGTCGACGGGCGCGCTGGTGGCGAAGTCGGCCGCCGACAGCAGCGTGTCAAGGCGGCCGCCCGCGGCCAAGGACGTCGCCAGTTCGTCGTCGACCAACCGGACCGGGGTGCTGCCGCCCGGCACGCCGGCGGCCAGTCGGGGTCGGTCGGCCAGCGGCCACAGCATCGTCACGCGCACGGGCTTGGAGGTGTCCGGCGGAACCACTGCCGCCGGGGACTCGTCGGTTTGCGAGGGGTCGGCGGGTACGCCGAGCACCGGAAGCAGGAACCGGGCGTCGTCGAGGCGGGCCGGGGCGCCGTAGTCCGGCGTTCCGTTGACGTTGACGAGGGCCGGATAGATCCCCGGCTGGTCGATGCTCAGCGACGGGAGCTCCGCGGAGCGAACGGGGTAGGACAGCGTGAAGGGCACGTGCTGGCCCTGCGCGAGTTCCGGTGCCACGGTGATGAAGTCGGCCACCGCCTGGTACTGGTCGACGCCGCCGGTCAGATCGGTGCGCAGGCCGTCTGACGTGGTGACCGCCGCGGCGTGCTCGAGGCGCACGTTGATGTCGCGCACCGGACGATCCCCGACGTTGGTCACCGTGCCGGTCACGGTGACGACGGGATCGCTGGTCGTGGTGACCGCATCCGGGGTGATGGTGTCGATGTGCAGCTGGAGGAAGGGGCGATCTCCGGGCTCGCCTGCAGCGGCGCGTGGCACCACGGCGGGTACGACGATCAACGCCATGAAGGCGAACACAGCCAGAAGACGTACCAGCGGGCGCGACCCGGCGATCCACGCCGCGGCGCGCGTCATGGTCCTTGGCCGCAGCCGTTCGCCCGCCGGCCGGGTTGCGGGGAGTCCTCGGGCCGACGGTTGCGGGTGTGGGAGTGCGTCTGCGGGCGGCGCCGCGGCGAACTGGGAGGCAGGGGTGGAAGCGACCCGGGGCCGTCGGCCTGCAGCTTGGCGATCAGCTCTCCGGCGACCTGCGCGAGCTTGCGCTCGTCGGCATAGGCCAGTCGCGCCGGCAGATCCGTCAGGGGCACCCAGGCAACTTCGGTGACCTCGACGTCCTCGTCGGAGAGCTCGCCGTCGAGGAATCTCATGAGGTAATGGTGCACGGTCTTGTGGACGCGCCTGCCCTCGGTCACGAACCAGTAGTCGATGCTGCCGAGTGCGGCTAGCACGCTGCCTTGGATTCCGGTCTCCTCGGCGACCTCCCGAATGGCGGTCTGTTCTGCGGTCTCGCCCTGTTCGATGTGCCCCTTGGGCAGCGACCACAGCATCCGCCCGCGCCTGTCGACGCGCCCGATGAGGGCCGCCACCTGACCGTCGGGAGGACCGTCGATGCCGTCGATGACGAGCCCGCCCGCCGAGGTCTCGTGCACGGTGCGCAGGCGCTCGGGGGCGCGTCGGCCCGATCGGTTCTGCGCGACCTTCGAGGTGGCGTCGGCCTGATGGCCGGGAGAGGGACCTGGCAGCGGCACCGACGGGTTGGCCGGATCGGCCGAGGCGGCCTCCGACGGGCCTGCAGAGCGTCGCCCGCGGCGCCGCCCTCGACGCCGTCGTGGTTTGGCTCGTTCGCCCTCCGACACCCAAGCGATAGTAGCTGCCACTTGGTATTCGTCCCCTACCACTCGCCGTCGACGTCGGCTTGTCGCCGGGTCGTTATGCACCCGTCACGACCGCTAGGCTCACCGAACGTGCCGAACGATCCCTCCACGACCGCCGAACTGTTGACCGCGGCCAAGGCGCTGCAACGGCACACCCCGGTGCTCCGGGAGCTTGGCCAGTTGTTCGCTGAGGCCGGCCACGAGCTCTACCTCGTCGGCGGCAGCGTGCGCGATGCGCTCCTGCAGCGGCCTCTGACCGACCTGGACTTCACCACCGACGCCCGGCCCGACCGCGTTCAGGAGGTGGTGCGGCGCTGGGCCGACGGCCTGTGGGACACCGGCATCGAGTTCGGCACCGTCGGCGTCGGCAAGGGGTCGGAACGCCTGGAGATCACGACGTTCCGCGCCGACGCCTACGACCGGGTCACGAGGAACCCGGAGGTCCGATTCGGTGACTCCCTCGCCGACGACCTGGTGCGCCGCGACTTCACCGTCAACGCGATGGCGGTCCGCATCACCGCGGACGGGCTCGGCGAATTCCACGACCCGCTAGGCGGTTTGGCCGCGATCCGCGAGCGGATGCTCGACACCCCGTCCACCCCGGAGGTGTCCTTCGGCGACGACCCGTTGCGGATGCTGCGGGCCGCACGCTTCGTCTCCCAGTTGGGGTTCGACGTGGCACCGCGGGTGCGCGACGCGATGACGCGGATGGCCGGCGAGCTGGGCCGCATCACCGTCGAACGGGTCGCCGCGGAGCTGGACAAGACGATGCTGGGCGACGACCCGGTGGCCGGAGTCGACCTGATCGTGCAGACCGGCCTCGGCGAGGTGGTGCTGCCCGAGGTGGGTGGCATGCGGATGGCCATCGACGAGCATCACCAGCACAAGGACGTCTACCAACATTCGCTGACGGTGCTGCAGCAGGCGATTGATCTCGAAGGAGCCGGCGGGCCCGATCTGGTGTTGCGGTGGGCGGCGCTGCTGCACGACATCGGCAAGCCCGCCACCCGCAAGCACGAGAGCGACGGCGGCGTCAGCTTCCACCACCACGAGGTCGTTGGCGCAAAGATGACCCGCAAGCGCATGCGGGCGCTGAAGTACTCCAAGCAGATGGTCGACGACGTGTCGCAGCTGGTGTACCTGCACCTGCGGTTTCACGGCTACGGCGACGGCAAGTGGACCGACTCCGCCGTCCGTCGTTACGTCACCGACGCCGGACCGCTGCTCGAAAGGCTGCACAAGCTGGTTCGGGCCGACTGCACCACCCGCAACAAGCGTCGGGCCGCGCGGCTGCGGGCCAGCTACGACGATCTCGAACACCGCATCGCGGAGCTGGCGGCGAAGGAAGATCTGCAGCGCGTCCGGCCGGACCTGGACGGCAACGAGATCATGCGGATCCTCGACATCCCGGCGGGACCGCAGGTCGGCAAGGCGTGGCAGTACCTCAAGGAGCTCCGGTTGGACCGCGGGCCGCTGGAGCACGACGAGGCGGTCGAGGAACTGCAGAAGTGGTGGAACGCCCAGCAGTAGACCAACGTCAAACCGTTCATGGACTACTGCCTGGGGGACGGTGACGGGTCGGCCACGATGTGGTCGGCCGAGCTGGACGTCGACGCCGACGGCGACGGAATCTTCGACGCGATCGGCCTGGACTTCGACGGCGACGGACGTCTGGACGATGCCCTCACCGACTCCGACGGGGACGGCACCGCCGACCACCTGTTGCTCGACGTGGACGACGACGGCCACCCCGAGGCCTCCTTCACCGACGACGGAACCGGTACATGGGCGGCCGGGGCGCAGATCCGTTGGCTGGGCCTCGACGGCGTGGAGGTCACGGGCGGCCCGCTGGTGGACTTCGACGGCGACGGGCAGGTCGACGACCGCGTGGTGGACTCCGATCGCGACGGGCTGGCCGACCGGGTGCTGGTCGGCGACGAGGCCTACGTCGACGTGGACGCCGACGGGCGGTGGGATCTCAAGCTGACCGATTCCGACGGTGACGGCGCGGCCGACGCGGCCAGCGAGCTGTAGTCAGCTCCGCCCGGGTCCCGGCGGCCCGGCGAACGCCTGCGCAATCGTGAGCCACGTGGCGGCGTCCTCCCCGGTCGCGACGACGTCGAGGTCCGCACGCGGCCGGCGCTGGGTCACCAACAAGCAGAAATCCTCGGCCGACCCGGTGACGCGCTGGCGGGCGTCCTCCGGTCCCCACGACCACGTCGACCCGTCGGGCGCGGCCAGCTCGACGCGGAACGGCTCGGCGGGAACCGGAAGCTGGTGCACGGCGAACGCGAAGTCGCGGGTGCGCACCCCGATGTGGGCGATCGACCGCAGGCGAGACGTCGGGGTTCGGGTCACGCTGAGCGCGTCGGCGACGTCGAGCCCGTGGGCCCAGGTCTCCATCAACCGGGCCGTCGCCATGGACGGCGCGCTCATCGGCGGACCGAACCAGGGCAGCTTTCGTCCGTCGGCGACGCGGCGGAGCTCGTCGTGCAGGCGGGCTCTGGTGTCGCGCCAGCCGGCGAGCAATTCGGCGGGTGCCGTCCTCGCCAGTTCCTCGGCGCCCTCGTCGACGAAGCCGGTCGGATTGGTGGCCGCCTCGGCGAGGACGTCGGCGAAGGCCGCGTCGTCCGTGACGGCGATCACGGACACCCGGTCCGTCCACCACAGGTGAGCGATCTGGTGGGCGATGGTCCATCCCGGTGCCGGAGTGTCGCGGCGCCAGCCCTCGTCGTCGAGACCGGCGACGAGGTCGTCGAGCTCCTCGCTCTCGGCCCGCAGGTCTGCCACCACGCCCTCGGCCCCAGCCATGGCGTCAGCCTAGCCCGCGGTGGGAGTGGCGTTCCTGCGGATCGTGGCGTGCGCGGCCAGCCCCAGGAGGTAGAGCACCGCGCCGGCGACCACCAGGGCGGGGGAGTGTCCGTCGTCCGGGATGACGGCCGCCGACAACGTAATCGACGCGACGAAGGCCACCCAGAACAGCGCGTCCTGAACGGTGAAGACGTGACCGCGCAGAGCGTCGTCGACGTCGAGTTGCATCGCCGAGTCCGCGCACAGTTTGACGATCTGACCGGAAGCGCCCAGCAGGAAGCCGCACGCCATCATCACGGGGAGGTCCAACCCCACGGCCGCGAGCTGGATCGCGGCAGCGGCCAGCAGGCAGAGGTTGACGGTCCGGTACCGGCTCCAGCGGCGCACCACGACGGGTGTGAGGAAGTTGGCCAGGAACGACCCCATTCCGGTGGTGGCCGCGAACAGCACGGCGACGCCGAAGCCGGCGACGTTGGCCGAACCGGTATGCCGCACGGTCACCAGCACCAGCAGCGTGTTGATGCCGAACACCATGCGGTGGGCGACGACGCCGGACAGCGTGCCTGCCACGCTCGGCACGGTGAAGGCCGTCCGCAGGCCGTAGCCCCACCCGGTGGCCACGGCGTAGGCCACCGAGCCGTGAACCGCGCGGGCCGAGTCGTCGGGGCCGAGTACGTGGGGCGCGAATCGGATCGACAGCAGCCACGCCACGGCGACGGGCACCGAGGCCATGAACAGCGCGCCCGACGAGCCGCCGTCGCCAACGCCGAACAGCCACCGCGGCACCAGCATGAAGATGGCGCCGAAGAACAACGTGGCAGCGCTGACGGCAGTGGCCACCGAGTTCATCGTCAGCACCTGTTCGCGGGGCACCACGTGCGGCAACGCGGCGGACAGGCCGGAGGTGACGAACCGGGTGAACCCGTTGACCACCAGGGCACCGAGCAGGATCCACGGCGCCGCGGCGTGAAACGCCAGGAGGAACGCGACCGCGACGATGAACACCACCCGCGCGAGGTTCGCGCCGATGAGTACGCGGCGGCGGTCCCACCGGTCCAGCAGGGCACCGGCGAACGGGCCGAGAAGCGAATAGGGCAGGAACAACGCCGCGAACGATCCGGCGATCTGCCACGGGTTGGCCGCGCGCTCGGGGTCGAAGAGGAGCGCCCCCACCAGACCGCCCTGGAACAACCCGTCGCCGAACGAGCTGACGGCCCGCAGTTCCAGCAGCCGGCGGAACTCGGGGAGCTTCCGCACCGCTCGCCACGGGGCGAAGCGGTCGTGGGGCGTGGTCAATGGCCGTCCGATGTCGATGGGATGTTCGATGCGCCCGGTGGCGACCGAAACCACCCTACAAAGTTTCGCGAAAAGGCCCGGCACGGCCGCGCCCGATCGCCACCGTCGGCGCACGCTGGTGACATGATGGACCGGTGGCGCAGTCAGAGGACCCGGAGGATCACTTCGCTGCTGCGACGCACCGGGTCCGGGCAGGCACCCTGCTGATCGCCAACACCGACCTGATGGAGCCGACGTTCCGACGCAGCGTCATCTACGTCGTCGAGCACAACGACGGCGGAACCCTCGGCGTGGTGCTCAACCGGCCCAGTGAGACCGCCGTGTTCAACGTGCTGCCGCAGTGGACCAAGCTGGCCGCCAAGCCGAAGACGATGTTCGTCGGCGGGCCGGTCAAGCGAGACGCCGCACTTTGTCTGGCCACGCTGCGCGCCGGTGTGCAGCCCGGTGACGTCTCGGGGCTACGCCACGTGCAGGGTCGCATCGTCATGGTCGACCTCGACGCCGATCCCGATTCGATCGCCGAGGCCGTGGAGGCCGTGCGGATCTATGCCGGATACTCCGGTTGGACCATTGGCCAGTTGGAGGGCGAGATCGAACGCGACGACTGGATCGTGTTGTCGGCGTTGCCGTCCGACGTCCTGGTCGAGCCCAGGGTCGACCTGTGGTCGCGCGTCCTGCGGCGTCAGCCGATGCCGCTGTCGCTGCTGGCGACCCACCCGATCGACGTCAGCCGCAACTGAGCGGTCAACTGCACGACAGCGTGCACGCCGCGCAGGAACCCGCACAGCTCGATTCGCTCTTCTGCATGGCCTCGCGCCTGGCGACCGCCTTGGCGCTCTGGTAGCAGCCGGCGGCCACGGTGCCGACCGCCCCGACGACGCACGCCACCAACGCCAGCACCCCGGCGTGGGGAGGGGCCGCAAGGGCGACGACGCCACCGGCGGCCAGCATGACCGCCGCGGCGAACTGAGTCGGCACGACGGCGCGCAGGACTTGGGCGACCTGGTCGACGGCATGGGGGCGGGTCGCCGACCACAGGCCCATGGCCGCGGTCGCCACGGCGGCGCACAGGCACAGCACGGCGGCGATCAGCATGGGCCCCACAATACGAGGCCGAGCCCCCGAAGTCGTAACCGCTAGCGCGGCAGCCCCAGCGGTTGCGCCGCTGCGGGGATCACCGCAGGCGCCACTGGGGCGACGGGAGCTGCGGCAACGGCGGCCGGTGCAGCCGGCGCCGGCGGCGGCGCGTCCGGCGAGCCGACCCGATAACCGTTGACGATCGCGTCGGTCGCCGATCCGGCCGCGACCGAGACCGACGCGCTGGTGGTCACCGCCAGCGACACCAAATACCGGTCGTGACCCGAGGTCGCGATGACGTGACGACGCGAGGTGTTCAACGTCAGGTTGTTCTGCCGGTACGTGCCCTCGATCCGCGCCGACGGCATGCCACCGAAATCGGCGAGCGAGCCGTCGGTCGCTCGGAAGGCCGGCAGCTGCTGGGTGTCGATCAGGCCGTGGCTGATCGCCTCGCGGGGATCGAAGTCACCGACGAGCTTGTACACCTGCACGGCGGCGTTGGAGGTGTAGAGCCCGTCACCGCCGACACGGTCGGCGATCACGGCGAAGGCGTCCGGGACGTTGGGGTCGGGCACCTGCGCCCAGCCCGTCGGCATCGGCAGCACGATGGTCAGCGCCTTGAAGTCGGCGGCCTTCTGCGGCTCCATCGCGACGTTCTTGGACGCGAAGAAGTCCGCGAGGGTGCCGGAGGTGGCCGGCACGATGGCAGGCACCGCGGGGGTGACGGGCGCCACCGGGGCGGCCGCGACCGGGGAGGCGATCAGCTGGTTGGGCCCGGCGGCGGGTGCGGCGGCTTGGACGGTCACGGTCTGCGTGACGGTCGCAGGCGCCGGTACCGCTGGCAGGGGAAGGGTGGGCTCGGCCGAGGCGGTGGGACCGGCGAGGCCCAGAACGCACGCCGTGCCGGCGGCGAAGCCACCGACCAGAAGTCCCCAACGACGGGCATTTTCGAACATCTAACGTCGGTCCTTCCGGGTCGCACGAGCTCCATGGGTCCGGTGAGCCCCGGCCAGGCGCCGACTGTATCCACGCTTCTGCGTCGGGAACCAGGCCCGGCGCGGACCTGCAACCATGCGAAGACCCCTCTGCAACGGAACCGATACCTAACCGGTCGCGCGCCCGACCGGTGATTGGGGCTCCGAGCACGGCGTTGACTACCCTGTTCACGTGAATGAAGGGGAAGGCGGCTTGGACGCCTCGAGCACCCCGCAGCATCGCTACGACGCGACGCTCGCCGGGGACATCGAACGCACGTGGCAGGAGACGTGGGCCCGGCTGGGTACGTTCCACGTGCCCAACCCGGTGGGATCGCTCGCGCCCGCCGACGGGTCGCCCGTCCCCGCCGACAAGATGTTCGTCCAGGACATGTTCCCGTACCCCTCTGGCGAGGGCCTGCACGTCGGGCACCCGCTGGGCTACATCGCCACGGACGTGTACGCCAGGTACTTCCGGATGACCGGTCGCAACGTGTTGCACGCCTTGGGTTTCGATGCGTTCGGGTTGCCGGCCGAGCAGTATGCGGTGCAGACGGGTACCCACCCGCGGACGCGCACCGAGGCCAACATCGTCAACTTCCGCCGCCAGCTCGGCCGCCTGGGCCTCGGCCACGACGCGCGGCGCAGTTTCTCCACCACCGACACCGAGTTCTACAAGTGGACGCAGTGGATCTTCCTACAGATCTTCAACAGCTGGTTCGACCCCGAGGCCAACCGGGCACGGCCGATCAACGAACTGATCGAAGAATTCGAGTCCGGCACGCGCACCCCCGTTGAGGGCGACTGGGCGACGATGTCGGCGGGCGAACGCGCAGACGTGGTCGACGGATACCGGCTTGTCTACCGCGCCGACTCGGTGGTCAACTGGTGCCCGGGTCTGGGCACCGTGCTGGCCAACGAGGAGGTCACCTCCGACGGCCGCAGTGACCGTGGCAACTTTCCGGTATTCCGAAAGCGACTGCGGCAGTGGATGATGCGCATCACCGCGTACTCCGACCGACTGCTCGACGACCTCGACGACCTGGATTGGCCGGACAAGGTCAAGGCCATGCAGCGCAACTGGATCGGCCGGTCCACCGGCGCCGAAGTGCGCTTCGGGACCGACGCCGGCGACATCGAGGTGTTCACCACCCGGCCGGACACGTTGTTCGGCGCCACCTACATGGTGCTGGCACCCGAGCACCCGTTGGTCGACGCGTTGGTCCCGGCCGGGGATGACGGGTTGGCGTGGCCCGACGGCACCGACGAGCGGTGGACCTTCGGTGCGGCGACGCCCGCGGAGGCCGTGGCCGCCTATCGCGCGACCGTGGCCGCCAAGTCCGACCTGGAGCGCCAGGAGAACAAGTCCAAGACCGGCGTCTTCACCGGCGCCTATGCCACCAATCCGGTTGATGGCCAACGGGTTCCAATCTTCATCGCCGACTACGTGCTCGCCGGCTACGGCACCGGCGCGATCATGGCGGTGCCCGGTCACGATCAGCGCGACTGGGAGTTCGCGACGGCGTTCGGATTGCCGATCAAGCAGGTCATCTCTGGTGGGGACGTCAGCGAGGCTGCCTACAACGGCGACGGCATGCTGGTGAACTCGGACTACCTCGACGGGCTGAGCGTCGCCTCGGCCAAGGAGGCGGTGCTGGCCCGGCTGGAGGCCGACGGCCGTGGCCGCGCCCGCACCGAGTACAAACTGCGCGACTGGCTCTTCGCACGCCAACGGTACTGGGGCGAGCCGTTTCCCATCGTCTACGACGCCGACGGCCGCGCGCACGGGCTACCGGAGTCGGCGCTGCCGGTCGAACTGCCCGACATCCCGAACTACGCGCCGGTGCAGTTCGACCCCGACGACGCCGACAGCGAACCGTCGCCACCGCTTGGCAAGGCGACCGAATGGGTGCACGTCGAGCTCGATCTCGGCGACGGATTGCAGCCCTACACCCGCGACACCAACGTGATGCCGCAGTGGGCAGGCAGTTCGTGGTACGAGCTGCGCTACGCCGACCCGCACAACTCGGAAACGTTCTGCGCCAAGGAGAACGAGGCCTACTGGATGGGACCGCGGCCTGCCGAGCACGGCCCGTCGGACCCCGGTGGCGTGGACCTCTACGTCGGCGGCGTCGAGCACGCCGTGTTGCACCTGCTGTACTCGCGGTTCTGGCACAAGGTTCTCTTCGACCTGGGTCACGTCAGCTCCCGAGAGCCCTACCGGCGGTTGGTCAACCAGGGCTACATCCAGGCCTACGCCTACACCGACTCGCGCGGGTCCTACGTGCCCGCGGCCGAGGTGGTGGAGCGCGACGGCAAGTTCTGGTATCAGGACGGCGAGGTCAACCGCGAGTTCGGCAAGATCGGCAAGAGCCTGAAGAATTCCGTCTCGCCGGACGAGATTTGCGAGGAGTACGGCGCGGACACCCTGCGCGTGTACGAGATGTCGATGGGCCCGCTCGAAGCGTCTCGACCGTGGGCCACCAAGGACGTCGTCGGTGCCTACCGGTTCCTGCAGCGGGTATGGCGGGTGGTGGTCGACGAGACCACCGGCGCCGAACGGGTGGTCGACCACGAGAAGCTGGGCGAGCCGACGCTGCGGCTGCTGAACAAGACCATCGCCGGGGTCGCCGAAGACTATGCGGCCCTTCGCAACAACACCGCGGCGGCCAAGCTGATCGAGTACACCAACCATCTCACCAAGGAGGATGTCACCGCGCGCGCCGCGGTCGAGCCACTGGTGCTGATGGTGGCGCCGTTGGCGCCGCATCTGGCCGAGGAGTTGTGGCGCCGGCTCGGTCACGAGACCTCCCTGGCCCACGGTCCCTTCCCGCAGGCCGATCCGGCCTACCTGGTCGAGGACACCGTCGAATACCCCGTCCAGGTCAACGGGAAGGTCCGCGGGCGCATCACCGTGGCCGCCGACGCTGCGGCCGATGCCGTGGAGACCGCCGCCCTGTCCGACGAGAAGGTGGTCGCGTTCCTCGCCGGTGCCACCCCGAAGAAGGTCATCGTGGTGGCAGGCAAGATGGTGAACGTCGTCGTCTGAGCACGCCGAAATCACCGCGACAGCGGGGGAGTGCGCGGTGGCGAGGTGCGCCGCCGACCGGTGGCCTCGGTGGCCGCGGCGTAGCGCAGCAGTGCGACGTCGTCGTAGGCCCGGCCGGCGAAGGTGAGGCCCACCGGCATGCCGATGTCGGCCATCGTGCCCATCGGCACGGTCACCGTCGGAATGCCGAGATGGCGAATCGCCAAGTTGCCGTTGGCGACCCACACACCATTGCGCCAGCCGAGGTCGGCCGAGGTCGGGTTGACGTCCATGTCCGCAGGCCCCACGTCGGCGACGGCGGGAAAGATCACCGCGTCCAATGCGAGGCCGTCCATCCACTCCTCGAGGTCGACGCGACGGGTGCGTTCCAAGGCGTGCACCCCCTCGGGGATGGTCGGGATGCCCAGGAACGAGTCGATCGGGTTGTCGCGGATGAAGTCGGGATACTCCGCAATGTCGTCGTCGAACCCGTCGTAGCGGTCGGGCAGCGCGCCCGGCGGGGCGGGAAAGATCTGGCTGCCGTCGACGTCGGCGAGCCGATTGAGCGCGGGATCGCCGTTGGCGGCCAGGAAGTCGTCCCACGCCCACGCGCAGAGGTCGACGATCTCGCGCCGGAGGTACTCCGGGCTGACGAGACCACGGGTGCCGATGGTGGGGGCGCCGGCGCGGTCACCCTCGTAGTTGGTGACCACCGGGAAGTCCACCTCGACGACCTCGGCTCCGGCGGCCAGCAGGTCCCGGCGCACGGCGTCGAACAGGTCGAGCACCGACGGGCGGGTCTCGATGCGCCGGCCCGTGGGTCCGCCGATGCCCGTGGCGCCGACGCCGGCGTCGGGGTCGGCGTCGACGTACATCCGTGGCACACCGAATCGCTTGCCCACCAACGCCTCCGGGCCGGTCGCGAGCGCGGGGTACGACGGTGGGCGCACCTCGTCGACGCGGGGCAGCGTCACCCACGGCTGCAGGCGCCAGAAGTCGCCGCGCGCGTCGGGGTCCTCGGCGACGAGGACGTCGAGCACTTCGAGTAGATCGGCCGTCGACCGGGTGTGGGGAACCACCACGTCCATGGTTGGCACCAGAGGCCAGCCACCGCGGGTCGAGATCACCCCGCGCGACGGCGTGTACGCGCACAGCGCGTTGTTCGACGCAGGCCCGCGGCCCGAGGACCAGGTTTCCTCGCCGATGCCGAAGGCGCACAACGACGCCGCGGTCGCAGTGCCGGACCCGTTGGACGAGCCCGAGGCGAACGGTGCGGTGAGATACTCGGCGCTGTAAGGACTTTCGGCTCGGCCGTACACGCCGCGCTGCATGCCACCGTTGGCCATCGGGGGCATGTTGGTCAGCCCGATGAGCACGGCGCCTGCGGCCCGGAGTCGTTCGACGACGAAGGAGTCACGCTGGGCCACCAGCTCCGCGAAGGCCGGGCTGCCTGCCGCCACGGTCAGACCGCGCGCCTGGTAGCTGTCCTTGACCGTGTAGGGGATGCCGTCGAGCGGACCCTGGGTGCGACCGTCGCGGCGTCGCGCGTCGGATTCCGCCGCTTCGGCCCGGGCCGCCGGGTTGCGCACGACCACGGCGTTGAGCTCGTCGTCGTAGGCCGCCAGCCGAGCCAGGTAGGCGTCGAGGATTTCGACCGCCGTCACCCGGCCGTCGTCCAGTGCGGCACGCAGGTCGGCGATGGAGGCCTCGTGGACCTCGAACGGTGCGCTCATCGGGGGCGGATCACGATCTCGTGGACGTGCGCGTCGGCCGGTGCGGCGACCGCCTGCGCGATGACCCCCGCGACCGTGGCGGGGGTCAGGAACTGTTCGGCGACGTAGTCGCGCTCCTCGTACGCGACGAGGTCGCGTTGCATCTCGGTGTCGATCCGACCTGGGTGCACGGAGGTCACGCGTAGGTCCGGTTCGTCGGCGCGCAACGAGTCGGCGAACGACCGCAGCGCGAACTTGCTCGCCGAGTACGACGCCAGCCCGGGTGAGGCCTTGATCCCCGCGCCGGAGTTCACGAACACCACGTGCCCGCGTGCCCGGCGAAGGGCGGGCAGCAGGGCGAGCGTCAACGCGACGGCACCCGTGACGTTGACCTCGAAGGTCGCGCGCCACTGCTCGGCGGTGGACTCGTTCACTCGCCCGGGGTAGGCGACGCCGGCGTTGTGGATCAGCACGTCGAGGTCGGTCAGCACTTCGGCGGCCGATTCGATGGAGTCTGGGTCGGCGAGGTCCAGCGGCCAGGTCGGGGCGCCGAGCCGGGCGGCGAGGGCGTCCAGGCGGTCGGACGGGCGGCCCGCCAGCAGCAGCGTATGGGTGGGCGCCAGCGCCTCGGCGATGGCGACGCCGAGGCCGCCCGCCGCGCCCGTGATCAGGGCAGACCGGGTCTTCTCGACGGGTGGGTTCTCCTGAGTGGACACGGCGGCAACCCTACCGATCTGCGCTCTGGACGTCGGCATCGCATGATTGACCCGATGCCACCGGACTCGAACTTCGCGCCCACCCAGCTCGCCGCCCGCGCCGCCTATCTGTTGCGGGGCAACGACCTGGGTGTGATGACCACTGCCGCGCCCCTGCTGTACCCGCACATGTGGAGCTGGGACGCGGCCTTCGTGTCGATCGGCCTGGCCCCGTTGAGCGTCGAGCGCGCCGTCGTCGAGCTGGACACCCTGCTCTCGGCGCAGTGGAAGAACGGCATGATCCCGCACATCGTGTTCGCCAACGGCGTCGACGGCTACTTTCCCGGTCCGGCGCGGTGGGCGACCTCGACGCTCGCGGCCGACGCCCCACTGGGCCGGCTGACCTCCGGCATCACGCAGCCTCCGGTGCACGCGATCGCGGTCCAGCGCATCCTGGACAACGCGCGCACCCGGGGCCGTTCGACGCGTGCGGTCGCCGAGGCGTTCCTGGACCGCCGGTGGAGTGACCTGGTGCGGTGGCACCGGTGGCTCGCCGAGGCCCGTGACCCCGACGCCAGGGGACGGGTGACGCTGTACCACGGGTGGGAGTCCGGCATGGACAACTCGCCGCGGTGGGATGCGGCCTACGCCAACGTGACTCCCGGTCCGATGCCGCCGTACCAGCGTGAGGACAACGCCATCGTCACCGACGCGTCGCAGCGGCCGTCGGACCTGGAGTACGACCGCTACATCTGGCTGGTCGAGCAGATGAAGTCGGTCAACTACGACGACCTGCTGCTGCCCACCGTGATGAGCTTCGCGGTGGAGGACGTCTTCGTCTCGGCCATCCTGTCGGTGGCGTGTACGGTCCTCGCCGAGATCGGTGAGGACTACAAGCGGCCGCATTCCGACGTACGTGACCTGTACGCCTGGGCCGAACGGTTCCGCCGTGGCGTCGTCGATTCGGTCGACGAACGTACCAGTGCGGCAAGGGATTACGATCTCCGGTCGCAGAAGTGGATCGCCACCGAGACGGTGGCGCAGTTCTCGCCGCTCCTGTGCGGCGGCCTGTCCCACGACCGGGAACGTGCGCTGCTCAAGCGCTTCGAGGGGCCCAGGTTCTGCGGGCACCCCGACCTGAAGTACGCCCTGATTCCGTCGACGTCGCCGGTGTCGCGCGACTTCCGGGCGCGTGAGTACTGGCGCGGCCCGGTCTGGCCGGTGCTGACGTGGTTGTTCTCCTGGTGCTTCGCGCGTCGCGGCTGGGCCGAGCGTTCGTCGAACTTGCGCCGGGAGGGGTTGCGGCAGGCCAGCGACGGCACGTTCGCCGAGTACTACGAGCCGTTCACCGGGGAACCACTGGGCAGCATGCAACAGTCGTGGACCGCCGCAGCCGTGCTGGACTGGCTCGGCTAGTCGCCCTGCTCGGCCAAACGAGCAAGGGGGGCAAGCGCTTTGGCCAGCGTCTCGCGTTCCTCGACGCTGAGCTTCGTCAACATGCCGGCGATCTGAGCCCGTCGCGTGGCCAGCGCCTCGCGGTGCTGGACCAGACCGCGCGGGGTGACGTCTACCAGGACCGCCCGCAGGTCGGAGGGGTCACGGGAGCGCTTGACCAACCCCAGCTTCTCCAGCCGGCGGATCGCCACGGTGGTCGTCGGCGTACGCACGCGTTCGTGCGCCGCGAGCTCGGTCATGCGGATGGGCCCGAGGTCGAGCAGCGTCAGCAGGATCGACAGCTGCGCCAGGGTGAGATCGGCGCCGCCCTCGGGCATGTTCCGATTGGAGTCGCCACGACGCAGGACGGAGAAGAGCTTGGAGAGCACCTGCTGCAGCTCTCCGGCCAGCTCAGTGACCTGCGGTTCGGTCTCTACCATGATTCGCTAGTCTAACCTGTCGTCTCCGCTGGCAGCTCGACATGCCGTGATTGATCCTCACCAGCGGGTAGATCGCTACAACACCTGGGACAGGAATTGACGGAGGCGGTCAGTTCCGGCGTCGGAGAAGATCTGTTGGGGCGTGCCCGTCTCGACGACCTTGCCGTGATCCATGAAGACCACGGAGTCGGCGGCCGACCGTGCGAAGCCCATCTCGTGGGTGACCACCACCATCGTCATGCCGTCCTTACCCAGCTCGGCGATGAGCGCCAGCACGCCCTTGACCAGTTCGGGGTCCAGCGCCGAGGTTGCCTCGTCGAAGAACATCACCTGGGGCGCCATCGCGAGGGCGCGCGCGATGGCGACGCGTTGCTGCTGGCCGCCGGACAGGGTGGCCGGTCGCACTTGCGCCTTGTGCCGCAACCCGACTCGCTCCAATTGAGCGAGGCCGAGTTCGCGCGCCGCGTCGGCGTCGAGCTTCTTGAGCCGTCGGGGGGCGAGCGTCACGTTGTCGAGCACGGTGCGGTGCGGGAAGAGGTTGAACTGCTGGAACACCATGCCGATGCGCTGGCGCAGCTCGTCGGGGCTGTCCTTGAGTACCGAGCGTCCGTCGAGCAGGATGTCGCCGCGGTGCGGTTCGTGTAGCCGGTTCAACGCCCGCAGGAGGGTCGACTTGCCCGAACCCGAGGGTCCGATCACCGCGGTGGTGGTGCCGGCGGGTACGTCGAGGTCGATGCCCCGCAGCACGGCGTTGGACCCGAAAGACAGGTGAATGTCGTTGGCTTGCAGTGACACTGGTTCGAACTTCACTGTGGCGCTCACACCATCTCCTGGGTCGCGGCGGGGCTGGCGGGGTCTTCGGAGTCGGCGACGTGCTTGCCGCGTCGAAGGCGCGCGTCGATGTAGTTGACCAGATGGGTCAGCGGAATGGTCAGTGCGAGGTAGAAGATGCCAGCCGCGACCAGGGGTGAGAGATTGCCCGTCTGGGCGTTGAGATCTCGGCCCACCTGGAACAGTTCGCGCTGGCTGGCGACCAGACCGAGGAAGTACACCAGCGACGAGGCCTTCAGCAGCGAGATGAACTGGTTGACCAGTGCCGGTAGCACGCGTCGAACGCCCTGGGGCACGATGACCAGCCGCATCGACGACGTGTAGCTGAAGCCCAGTGCACGGGACGCTTCGAGCTGCCCGGCCTCGACGCTCTGAATGCCCGAGCGCAGGATCTCGCCGATGTAGGCCGCCGCCATCAACCCGAGAGCGGCAATGCCAAGGGGATAGGGGTTGTTGCCGGTCAGCTCTCCGACGATGGGTCCGACGCCAAGGCCGATGATCAGGATGATCACGACCTCTGGCAGGCCGCGGAACACGTCGGTGTACACCCGCGCTGGCCACCTCAGCCACCGCGCCTTCGAGATGCCGGCGACGGCGAGGCCCATTCCGAGGACCAGGCCGATGATGCTCGCGCTGACGGTCAGGATGAGGGTGTTGGGCAGACCCGTCTTGAAGAGGTCCGGGACGGCGCGCTTGTACAGCTCCCAGTCCAGGAAGGAATCCTTGAGCTGCTGGACGACGGATTTCGGTGCGACACCGGAGTTGTCGGCCCGCGGTGTCGCCTTCGCCGCGATGGCGTTGAAGTCCGGGAGGACCGGTGCGGGCGCGGCCTTGGAGCCCGGTTTCCAGCCCGGGGGCAGGGCGCGGGGAACCCAGTCGGAGTACAACTTCGACCAGGTGCCGTCGGCGATCACGGCGTCGAGACCGGCGTTGAGCGCGTCGATGAGCGGCTTGTTCTCCTTGGCCACCGCGTAGGCGACGAAGTTGTCCAGGCTGAAGGTGTTCTCGACGATCTGCGCGGGGTCACCGGCCTTGACCGTGCCCACGGCCTGCTGTGACGGTGCGACCCAGGCGTCGATCTGGCGGGTCTTGAGGCTCCCGTAGACGGTGTTGTAGTCGGGGAACTTCACCGGGTCCAGCCCGAGGGTGTCGACGACGTAGGCCTCCTGGACGGTGCCCTGGACGACGCCGATGCGTTGTCCGGCAGCCAATTGCGAGAAGCCCTTGATCGGCGAACCCGGCGGGACCACCAGGGAGAAGTAGCCGAAGTCGTAGCCGTTGGTGAAGCCGACGGTCTGCCGCCTGGCGTCGGTGGTGGTGATCGACGACGAGCCGACGTCGAAGCGTCGCGCCGCCACCTGGGCCAGCAGACCGGAGAAGTCGGTACCGACGAAGTTGACCTTCAGGCCCAGTTTGTCGGCGACCGCGCGCAGCAGCTCGTTGTCGAATCCGGTGAACTGGCCCTTCGAGTCGATGCAGATGCTGGGCGGCGCGTCCGACAGCGTGCCGACCGTCAACGTGCCTGGGGTGCCGAGGCCCAAGGCGTTGACGTCCACCGGCAGCGGCTCGACGCCCGGGGTCGTGTACTTGTCGGCGGCGGGTCCCTTGGCCGCCGATGCCAAGTTGGTCGGCAACGAACTGGCGCTCTCGACACCCGGCGGCGCGCACTGGTCGCTGTCGGCGGCGGCCGTTGGCGCGAATGCCATCGTCATGACGACGAGTGAGATCAACGCGAGGACGACGCCCTTGTACATACGCTCGGCGGTCATCAGAGCAACCTAACGTCCGTCGTCCTCGCTGCCAGCCGTTGGGCTCATCTGGAACGCAAACGGTTCAGGATCGAGAGTCGCGCCAGCGGCACAGCGCTTCGGCGGCGCTGAGGTCGTAGTCGGGCCCGTTGACGCCGATGGTCAGCAGACTGACCCCCAGTCCGACGAGCGCCTCGGCGTCGGCCAGCAGCGCGTCGGTGCCCTTGCCGGCCTCTACGCCCGCCGACCGCTCGATCTCCGAGGGATCGCGGCCGACGTCGGCGCAGTGACCGTCGAGCACGGCGGCCTTCTCCGGGTAGGTCTCGGTGGTGGTGAAGCCGTGCCACAGGTGGGCGTACTGCGCGACCAGGCGCAGCGTCTTCTTCTCGCCCTGCCCGCCGATGAGGATCGGAATGTCGCGCACCGGTGCGGGATTGAGCTTGCCGAGCCGGGAGGTGATGCGCGGCATGGCCGCCGCGAGGTCGTCGAGCCGGCTGCCGACGGTGCCGAAGTCGTAGCCGTATTCGTCGTAGTCCTTTTGCTTCCAGCCGGACCCGATGCCCAGGATCAGCCTGCCGTCGCTGATGTTGTCGACGGTGCGCGCCATGTCGGCGAGCAGTTCGGGGTTGCGGTAGGAGTTGCAGGTCACCAGTGCGCCGATCTCGATGCGCGAGGTCTGCTCGGCCCACGCGCCGAGCATCGTCCAACATTCGTAGTGGGCGCCGTCGGTATCACCGTAGAGCGGATAGAAGTGGTCCCAGTTGAAGGCGACGTCGACGCCGATGTCCTCGCAGCGCCGGACCGCGTCGCGCAGATGGCCGTAGTTGGGGGAGTGCTGGGGTTGGAGTTGGACGCCGATACGAGTGGGGAAGCTCATGGCTACTGCTTACCCCTTCTCCCACGAGTTGTCCCACGCGAGCTACACACCGATGTTCCCCGAGTCCCGCCAGACCACGACCACTGACGGGCGTGCGGTGCCGTTGCCGCCCTCCGGCCACCGTGACAGGGGGTCGTCGAGACTGTTGTCGTCGCTCTCGCCGGGGTGTTGCACGCAGACGGTGACGAGGTCGTCGGTGACGACGGGCCCGCATGTCTCGGCGCCGAGCGGGACGGTCAGGAACTGTTTGGTCTCACCACGATTGGGCCCGTCGAGCGCGACCGCGAAGAGGCCGTCGTTGGAATCCAGCGCGTTGCCGTCGGTAGAGATCCACAGGTTGCCGTGGCTGTCGAAGGCCAGGTTGTCGGGGCACGAGATGGGGCTGACGCGGCTCTTGTCGAAGCCGGCGAAGTACGTGTCGGCGGCGGCCGGGTCGCCGCACACCAGCAGCAGCTCCCAGGTGAAGGTGGTGCCAGCGTGGTCGTCGGTGATCTCCAGGATCTGCCCGCTCTTGTTGTCGTTGCGGGGATTGGCCGCGTCGGGTG
This sequence comes from Mycobacterium yunnanensis, assembly GCF_025823185.1. Classification (GTDB taxonomy): domain Bacteria; phylum Actinomycetota; class Actinomycetes; order Mycobacteriales; family Mycobacteriaceae; genus Mycobacterium; species Mycobacterium yunnanensis. Next base: position 346,021 of record NZ_JACKVK010000005.1, on the reverse strand, counting down.
CCGCTTCGCCGGGCGCGCCGCGCTCGTCGTTGTTGGTCAGCGCGACGTACACCTTGCCGGTCTTCGGATTGGCCTCGAAGTCCTCGGGCCGGTCCATCTTGGTGGCTCCGGCCTTGTCGGCGGCGAAGCGGGTGAACACCGCCGCCTCCTGGGCACTGACGCCGGGTACGAGCGACTCGGCCTGGCCGTTCGGGCCGGAGCGAAGCAGCGGGAGCCAGGTGCCGGTGCCGCTGAAGGACCCCTTGGCGGGCAGGGTGCCGGAGCCGTCGATCTGGTCTCCCGGGATGTCGCTGGAGAGCTTGGCGACGTACAGGGTGCCTTCGTCGAGGATCGTCATGTTCTGCGCCATGACTTCTCGAGACGTGCCCTGGACGACCTTCTTGGAGGAGACGAACTTGTACATGTAGTCGAAGCGCTCGTCGTCGCCGGTGTACGAGACGACGGTGCCGTCGCCGGTGACGTAGACGGTGGCGCCTTCGTGCTTGAGCCGCCCCATCGCGGAGTGCTTGACCGGTCGTGAGGCGGGATCCCACGGGTCGACCTCGACCACGTAGCCGAAGCGGTTCACCTCGTTCGGCGTGGCGCCGACGTCGAAACGCGGATCAAAGGTCTCCCACTTCCTCTCGCTCGCTTCGACTTTGACGCCATAGCGCTTCAGCTGGTCGGAGCGGACCGGGCTGACCGGTGCGCCCTCCGGCGCCCCGAAGTACCCGTTGAAGTTCTCCTCCCCGGAGAGCACCGTGCCCCAGGGGGTGACGCCGCCTGCGCAGTTGGCGAACGTGCCCGCCACGGTGCGGCCGTCGGGGTCGGCGGCAGTCTTGACGAAGTCGCTGCCCGCGGCGGGGCCCGTCAGCGTCATCGGGGTGTCGGCGGTGATCCGCCGGTTGTAACGGCCCATCACCGGCGCGAGACCGTTGGCGGTCCGCTCGACCTCGACCACCGAGAGCCCATGCGCGGCAATCGAGATGTCGAACTGCTCGCGGGTGGGCTCGTCGGCGTCGTAGCCGGGGTGCATGAACTGCTCGGTGGTGTACTCGTGGTTGGTCACCAGCAGGAAGTGGTCGGTGCTGCCGGGAATGGGCAGCAGGCCGGCGAAGTCGTTGTTGAACCCGAACTGGCCACGCTGCGCCGCGGCGGTCTGCTTGGCCACGTCGAACGCGGGGGCGCCGGCCAGAATGGGATCACCCCAGCTGATGACCACTGATTGGCGATAGCCCTCGGGGATGACCACGGCGTCGTCGCTGTTGGGTGCCACCGAGGCGAAGTTCATGCCCGCGTTGGGCTTTGGGGCCTCCGGGGTGGGACTGGCCGCCGGGGGAGTGTCGGTGCTGCAGGCGGCCAGCGCCGACCCGGCGCCAACGGCCAGCACGGTGACGCCGGCGCCGCGCAACAACGTTCGCCGCGACACTCGCTTGACCACCTCGCCGAAGTATTCGTTGTCACTGGAGTTGGGCGCCGGCTGCGAGCAGGCGTCACCGCACTTGTACCGGCAGGTGACGTGCTGCCGCGCGGAGCGACCGTCGTGGTTGACGAACAGGTTCAACGGCACCAGCGACATGCGTGGGGGAGTCCTTTGCGACGACGACACCGGCCGGGCTGGGCCAGTGCGCCGAAACTTACGGGTCGCTGGTGTTCAGCTGTGAAGCATTGGGTGAACGGAGTCTTAACCCGCCAGCACGCCGCGGAGGATTCCGACGAGCGCCGCCGGCTGATCGCCCTGCACCGAGTGCCCGGAGTCGGCGACCACGTGGGTACGGACGAAGCCCGGCGCCGACGCGGCGAACGCCTCGGCGTCGGCGTCGTCGACGAAGTGGGAGTTGGCCCCCCGAATCAACGTCGTCGGCATCGTGATTGACGGCACGTCGTCCCACAGGCCCTCGAACCCGTCGCCCTTGCGGAAGGAGTCGTAACGCCACGTCCAGGTGCCGTCGTCGAGCTGCTTGCTGTTGTGGAACACTCCGCGCCGCAACGAGTTTCGGTCGCGATTGGGTGCCAGCGCCACGGTGGCGTCGAGCATCGATTCGAAGGTGGGGAAGGTGCGCTCACCGCGTACCAGGGCGACGGTGCCCATTTGGGCCTGGGTCATCCGTTCGTGGCGTTCCGGCGCCGACGGGGTCACGTCGACGAGCACCAGCTCGGGCACCATCGCGGGCTGGGTCGCGGCGAGCCGCAGCGCGGTCAGCCCGCCAAGGGACATGCCGACGACCAGGCGCGGGGTGGGCGCCCAGTCGCGGATGACCGGCGCCAGCGTGTCGGCGTTGAGCTTGGGTCCGTAGTCACCGTCCGCCCGCCAGGCGGAGCGGCCGTGCCCGGGCAGGTCGACGGCCAGCGCGGGCACGCCGAGACCGAGGATGACGGTGTCCCAGGTGTGGGCGTTTTGCCCGCCGCCGTGCAGGAAGACCACCTGGGGATCCTCCGAGCCCCACTTCAGGGCGCTGACGGGGCCGGATTCCAGTCGTCGGACCGGCGGCAGGGGACCGGTGGCGCCGATCTGTTCGGCGTTCTCGGGCAGCAGCGCGAATTCGTCGAGGCCCAGCAGGTCGTCGTCGGTGATCTCCGCCATCGCTCGACACTACCCACAGCCCCCAACCACATCGAGTGTGCTGTGGGATCGACCAAACCGCGAATATCGCGATCTCACTGCACACTCGATGGTGAGGGGTGAAGGCAACTAGCCCTCGATGAAGCTCTCCAGCTGGGCCCGCGCAATGTCGTCGGCCAGCTGCTTGGGCGGGCTCTTCATCAGGTAGGCCGAGGCGGCCTCGACCGGTCCGCCGATGCCACGGTCCAGGGCGATCTTGGCGGCGCGGACCGCGTCGATGATGACGCCGGCCGAGTTGGGGGAGTCCCACACTTCGAGCTTGTACTCCAGGTTCAGCGGCACGTCACCGAAGGCGCGGCCCTCGAGTCGCACGTAAGCCCACTTGCGGTCGTCGAGCCAGCCGACGTGATCCGACGGGCCGATGTGGACGTCCTTGGTGTTGAACTCGCGCTGCAGGTTGCTGGTGACGGCCTGGGTCTTGGAGATCTTCTTCGACTCCAGGCGCGAGCGCTCGAGCATGTTGAGGAAGTCCATGTTGCCGCCGACGTTGAGCTGCATGGTGCGGTCGAGCTGCACGCCGCGATCTTCGAACAGCTTGGCCATCACGCGGTGGGTGATGGTGGCGCCGACCTGGCTCTTGATGTCGTCACCGACGATGGGAACGCCTGCGGCACGAAACTTCTCGGCCCACACGGGATCGGAGGCGATGAAGACGGGCAGCGCGTTGACGAAGGCGACGCCGGCGTCGATGGCGCACTGGGCGTAGAACTTGTCGGCCTCTTCGGAGCCCACCGGGAGGTAGGACACCATCACGTCGACCTTCGCGTCCTTGAGGGCCTTGACGACGTCGACGGCCTCGGTGTCGGACACCTCGATGGTCTCGGAGTAGTACTTGCCGATGCCGTCGAGGGTCGGCCCACGCTGCACGGTGACGTTGGTGGGCGGCACGTCGGCGATCTTGATGGTGTTGTTCTCGGAGGCGAAGATGGCCTCGGAGAGGTCGAAGCCGACCTTCTTGGCGTCCACGTCGAACGCGGCGACGAACTGCACGTCGCGCACGTGGTACTTGCCGAGCTTGACGTGCATCAGGCCGGGGACGGTCGAGTTCTCGTCGGCGTCGTGGTAGTACTGCACACCCTGCACCAGCGACGAGGCGCAGTTGCCGACGCCGACGATGGCGACCCGGATTTCATTCGACTCGGACATGGGGCGATCTCCTTCTCGTACTGATACTGCGCAGCGGGTCTGGGGGTTCAGGGCTGTTGTTCGGGGGTGGTCTCGGGTCGACCCGGCGCGGCGATGCGTTCGGCCGCGATCAGGTCGTTGAGCCACTTGACTTCGCGCTCACTGGATTCGAGCCCGAGTTGGTGAAGCTGGCGGGTGTAGCGGTCAAGAGAATTACTGGCGCGCGCGATGGCTTCACGCAGGCCTTCGCGGCGTTCCTCCACCTGACGGCGGCGACCCTCCAGGATGCGCATCCTGGCCTCGGCCGGGGTGCGGTTGAAGAAGGCCAGATGAACGCCGAAACCGTCGTCGGTGTAGTTCTGTGGGCCGGTGTCGGCGACGAGTTCGGTGAAGCGGTGCTTTCCGGCGTCGGTGAGCACGTACACCCGGCGGGCTCGGCGCACCTTGACCGCACCCACGGGCGCCGACTCCTCGACGATCAGCCCGTCGGCCTGCATGCGACGCAGGGCCGGATACAGCGAGCCGTAGGAGAACGCACGGAAGGCTCCGAGCAGGCCGGTCAACCGCTTGCGCAGCTCGTAGCCGTGCATCGGCGACTCGATGAGCAGTCCCAAGATCGCGAGCTCCAGCACCGAATCACCTCCCTTGCTTAGCCGCTACGACGCCTCGACGCGTTGCAAAACTATATCGCGCCGATATAAACGGCGGCACGTGGACCGAACATACACAACACTTTGGAAAGTGCGCCAGTCGGGCGCCAGTTGGGCGTCAGTCGTCCGCGGGGTCGACGCGCTTGATGGTGCCGTCGCCGGCGAAGGTGACCGATCCGCTGCCGAAGTCGCTTGAAACGCTGGCGCGCAGAGTCAGCGCGCCAGGCGTGGTGGGGTCACGGCTCGGGTCGACCGTCAGATAGGTGCTGTCGGCCTTGACGTCCTTGAGTTGCAGGCCGACCATCTCGGGGGCGCCGCGCAGCAGGCCCACCGCGGTCTTGACGTCGAAGGCGGCTAAGTCGACGACCACGTCGTCGTCGCCCTTCGACGACGTGGACGGGTCGTCGAACCCGCCCCGGTAGGTGTAGCTGAGCGTGCGCCGGTCGTCGGCGGGATCCGGCCGGGTGAGCACGGCGTACTCCGGATAGATGGTGAGGCCGTAGCCCATCGTGTCGCCGAAGCGTTGGCGCATCTGCTCCAGCAGACCGGTGAGCCCGCCGAGGGACTGCAGCTGCCTGGGCGGGGTGATCACCTTGGCGGGGATCCCGTCGGACTTGGCGCCCGGGTCGGAGGTGAAGCTCAACGGCGAGGTGGTGTTCCCGTAGAGCCCCCACCCGATCGCGATGCCGAAGACCACCAGGACGGCCGCCATGGCCGCGCGGATCCCCGCGCCGCCTCGAGGGGACGACAACGGGGACGGCCGTTTGAGTTCGGGCATCTGAACCGGTGCGTCGTCGTTTTGTAGGTCGTCGACCAGGTTCTGCAGATCGCCGAGGGTGGCGGCCTTGGTGGCGGCGGCCACGCGTGTGCGGTGCTCCTCCATCGACAGCTGTCCGTCGCTGAGTGCGCTGTCGAGTACCTGGCAGGTGTTGTTGCGGTCGCTGTCCTTTGCCCGCGTACCTGCTGTGCGCCGCGTCGCCATGGACGGATCGTAGGAGTTCACCTGCCATCACCGCAGACCAGATGCCGAATACGTGCCACGGGTGACGGAGTCGAGGCCGCGCGACGAGGGGGCCGACGTACTCTGGTCTTCGTGCGATTGCAGCGACAGGTGGTGGACTACGCGCTCAAGCGGCGGTCCCTGCTGGCCGAGGTGTACTCGGGCCGCACTGGCGTCTCGGAGGTATGTGACGCCAATCCGTATCTGCTGCGCGCCGCGAAGTTCCACGGCAAGTCCAGTCAGGTGATGTGCCCCATCTGTCGCAAGGAACAGCTCACGCTGGTGTCGTGGGTGTTCGGCGATCATCTCGGGGCAGTGTCCGGATCCGCCCGCTCCACCGAGGAGCTGGTGATGCTGGCGGCCAAGTTCGACGAATTCGCGGTGCACGTGGTGGAGGTATGCAGAACTTGCAGTTGGAATCATTTGGTCAAGTCCTACGTGTTGGGGGCGCCCCGTCCGCCCAAGGCGCGCGGCACTCGAACGGCGCGCTCTGGCGCGCGCACGGCCAGTGAATAGCGAAGGACGACCAGACCGCCCGGCCGACGACGTCCCCAAGGGACCCGCGGCCGGCGGCGGCGTCGTCCCACCCCGGCACTCGGCGCCGTCACCGTCCGACGGCGCGACGCGGGCGATACCGCGCCCCGGCGGTCCGCCGCGCCCCGACGACCGGCAGACGATGATCATCCCGCCGGTCCGCGACGCCCGGCCGCCTCAGTACCGCGACCCGATCGACGTCGTGAAGGCAGCGTTGGACGGGACGCCGCCGCCCAAGCAGCCGCCGGGTCCGCCCGGCCGCGGCGGGCCGCCCGGTGGCGGCAAGGGACCCGGCGGACGCCAGTTCAACGTCAACTGGAAGTGGGTTCGCCGCGGGTCGCTGATCGCGCTGGCGGTCTGCATCGTCCTGCCGATCATCACCTTCGCGATGGCCTACATGATCGTCGACATTCCCAAGCCCGGCGACATCCGGACCAACCAGGTCTCGACCATCTTGGCCAGCGACGGCAGCGAACTCGCCAAGATCGTGCCGCCGGAGGGCAACCGGGTCGACGTCGACATCAACCAGATTCCGGTCCAGGTGCGCAACGCGGTGATGGCCGCCGAGGACCGCGACTTCTACAGCAACCCCGGCTTCTCGTTCACGGGGTTCCTCCGGGCGTTCAAGAACAACATCTTCGGCGGCGACCTGCAGGGCGGGTCGACGATCACCCAGCAGTACGTCAAGAACGCCCTGGTCGGCGACGCCCGCTCCGGTATCGGCGGCGTGGTGCGCAAGGCCAAGGAGCTCGTCATCTCGACCAAGATGTCGGGTGAATGGTCCAAGGACCAGGTGCTCGAGAGCTACCTCAACATGATCTACTTCGGCCGCGGCGCGTACGGCATAGCCGCGGCGTCGCAGGCGTACTTCGCCAAGCCCGTCGAGCAGCTGAACGTCGCCGAGGGCGCCCTGTTGGCGGCGCTCATTCAGCAACCGTCGGCGCTGGACCCCGCCGTCGACCCGGAGGGCTCCGCCGAGCGGTGGAACTGGGTGCTCGACGGCATGGTGACCGTCGGCGCGCTGTCCCCCCAGGAGCGCGCTGCCCAGGTCTTCCCGCCGACGGTCTCGCCGGAGCAGGCGGGCGCGCAGAATCAGACCACCGGTCCCAATGGCCTCATCGAGCGCCAGGTCACCAAGGAACTGATGGATCTGTTCAACATCGACGAACAGACGTTGAACACCGAGGGCCTCCAGGTCACCACCACGATCGATCCCAAGGCGCAGAAGGCGGCCGAGGACGCGGTGGCCGAGTACATGGACGGCCAGGATCCGGACATGCGCACGGCCGTGGTGTCGGTCGACCCGCGCACCGGAGGGGTGAAGGCCTACTACGGCGGTTCGGACGCCAACGGCTTCGACTTCGCCCAGGCCGGGTTGCCGACGGGCTCGTCGTTCAAGGTCTTCGCACTCGTCGCGGCGCTGCAGCAGGGCATCGGCCTTGGCTACCAGGTGGACAGCTCGCCGGTCGACGTCAACGGCATCAAGATCAGCAACGTGGACGGGGAGGGTTGCGGCACCTGCAACATCGCCCAGGCGCTGAAGATGTCGCTCAACACCAGCTACTACCGGCTGATGCTCAAGCTCAAGAACGGCCCGCAGGACGTCGCCGACGCCGCGCACGCCGCGGGCGTCGCCGAGAGCTTCCCTGGCGTCGAGCACACGCTGTCCGAGGACGGCAAGGGCGGCCCGCCCAACAACGGCGTCGTCCTCGGCCAGTACCAGTCCCGGGTGCTCGACATGGCCTCGGCGTACGCCACCCTGGCGGACTCGGGCATCTACCACCGACCGCACTTCATCCAGAAGGTCGTGCGCTCCGACGGTCAGGTCCTCTTCGACGCCGCCGCGCAGGACGATCCGGGCGAGCAGAAGATCGACAAGGCCGTCGCCGACAACGTCACCTCGGCGATGCAGCCGATTGCGGGCTACTCCCGGGGCCACAACCTCGCCGGTGGGCGCCCGTCGGCCGCGAAGACCGGCACCAACCAGCTGGGCGACACCGACGCCAACCGCGACGCGTGGATGGTCGGCTACACCCCGTCGCTGTCGACGGCGGTGTGGGTGGGTACCACCGAGGGCACCAAGCCGCTGGTGAACAAGTCCGGCGGCTCGGTCTACGGTTCGGGCCTGCCGTCGGACATCTGGAAGTCCACGATGGACGGTGCGCTGCAGGGCACCGACGACGAGTCCTTCCCGAAGCCGACCGAGATCGGCGGTTATGCAGGCGTGCCTGCCGCACCGCCGCCTCCTCCGCCACCCCCGCCGCCGCCGTCGGAGACGGTGATTCAGCCGACGATCGAGTTGGGCCCCGGCATCACGATCCCGTTTGGTCCGCCGACGACGATTCAGGTGCCGCCGCCGGGCGCCCCGCCGCCCCCCGGTGACCCCGCGGCCGCCACCCCCACGGTCACCGCGCCGCCCCCGCCGCCGTGACCGAGCCCGACCGCGCGACGTCGCCAGCTCCACTGGCTCCGGTTGAATCGCCAGCTCCGCTGGCCTCGGTTGAATCGCCAGCTCCGCTAGCGGGCGACCTGCGGAGCGACGACGACCGCGATCTCCCCAGCCGCACCGACGTCATCGGCAGGGCACTGTCGGGCACCATCGGCGGGCCCGTCGGCAGACACGCCCTGATCGGCCGCGCCCGGTTCATGACACCGCTGCGCGTCATGCTGATCATCGCGCTGCTGTTCTTGGCGTTCGGCTATTCGACGAAGGCGGCGTGCCTGCAGTCGACGAAGACCGGCACGGCCGACCAACGCGTCGCGATCTGGGAGAACCAGCGCGCCTACTACGAGCTCTGCTACTCCGACACGGTGCCGCTGTACACCGCAGAGTTGTTGAGCCAGGGCAAGTTTCCCTACAAGTCGTCGTGGACGGAGAAGGATTCCACTGGCAAGCCTCAAACGCAGTACGACGGCACGCCCGCGGTGCGGTACATGGAGTATCCCGTTCTGACGGGGCTCTACCAGTATGTGTCGATGGCGCTGGCGAAGACGTACAGCGCACTGACGAAGCTGGTGTCGATTCCGGTGGTTGCCGAGGTGGTGATGTTCTTCAACATCTCGGCGTTCGGCTTGGCGTTGGCGTGGCTGGCGACCGTGTGGGCGACGACGCGCCTTGCCGGACGCCGCATCTGGGACGCGGCGCTGGTGGCGGGGTCGCCCTTGGTGATCTTCCAGATCTTCACCAACTTCGACGCGCTGGCGACGGCGTGCGCGGCGGGCGCGATGCTGGCGTGGTCGCGCCGTCGACCGGCGGTCGCGGGCGCGCTCATCGGAATTGGCGTGGCGCTCAAGCTCTATCCGCTGCTGCTGCTCGTCCCGTTGGTCGTCCTCGGGGTGCGCACGGGTCGCATGCGCGAGGTGGGCAAGACCGCCGGCGTCGCCGTCGTGACGTGGTTGGTCGTCAACCTGCCGATCATGGTGTTGTTCCCACGCGGGTGGTCGGAGTTCTTCCGGCTCAACACGCGTCGCGGTGACGACATGGACTCCATCTACAACGTCGTGAAGTCGTTCACCGGATGGCGCGGCTTCGACCCAAACCTGGGTTTCTGGGAACCGCCCTCGGTCACCAACGCGGTGACGGCGGCGCTGTTCGCCGCCTGCCTGTGCGGTATCGGTTACCTCGGGTTGACGGCGCAGCGGCGACCCCGGATGGCGCAACTGGCCTTCCTCGTCGTGGCGGCCTTCCTGTTGACCAACAAGGTGTGGAGTCCGCAGTACTCGCTGTGGCTGGTGCCGCTGGCGGTACTCGCGCTGCCACATCGCCGAGTTTTGTTGGCGTGGATGACGATCGACGCCCTGGTCTGGGTCCCGAGAATGCTCTACCTGTTCGGTGAGGCCAAGATGGGTCTGCCCCAGGAGTGGTTCACGACGACGGTGCTGTTGCGCGACATCGCCGTGATGGCGTTGTGCGCCTTGGTCATTCGACAGATCCTCCGCCCAGAGTTGGACCTGGTCCGGCGCGGCGGCGTCGACGATCCGTCGGGCGGCGTCTTCGAGGACGCGCTGGACGCACCGCCGAGGTGGTTGCCCTCGTCGCTGCGGCCGCGGCAGCCTTCGCCAACCGAGGAACCCGAGAAGGAGTTGACGCCGGCATGAGCGATCTCGAATTCAGCGATTCGGTGGTGGTCGAGACCGACGCGGACACCCTGTACGCGTTGGTGTCCGACGTGACCCGGATCGGCGAGTGGAGCCCGCAGTGCCGGGCCTGCTGGTGGGACGAAGGTGATGGCCCGTCCGTCGGCTCGTACTTCACCGGACGCAACGACGACGGCTCTCGAACGTGGGAGACGCGCAGCCGCGTCGTGGCCGCCGACCCCGGCCGCGAGTTCGCATGGGTGGTCAACGAGGGCTGGGTGCGTTGGGGCTTCACCCTCGAACCGGCCGAGACGGGCACGCGCCTCACCGAGTCCTGGGCGTTTCAGCCCGAGGGCATCGCGGGCTTCGAAGGCCGATACGGCGAGAAGGCCCCCGAACAGATCGTGATCCGCACCAAGGCGGCCAGGGCGGGCATCCCGGTGACGCTGGCGGCGATCAAGCGGACCGCCGAGGGCGGCTGACGCCGAGCGATTTCGCAGCTCAGACCGTTCTGCTGTAACCTCGACGAGTTGCCGACGCAGGCGACCCTCCTGTCACGGAACACGCCGTGACCGCACACGACCATAGGAGGTGATGGGTTCCACATGCGTCCATACGAAATCATGGTCATCCTCGACCCCACGCTCGACGAGCGGACCGTAGCCCCGTCGCTGGAGACGTTCCTCAACGTCATCCGCAAGGACGGCGGCTCCGTCGAGAAGATCGACATCTGGGGCCGTCGCCGGTTGGCGTACGAGATCCTCAAGCACCCCGAGGGCATCTACGCCGTCATCGACGTCAAGGCCGAGCCGGCCACGGTGTCCGAGCTGGATCGCCAGCTCAGCCTGAACGAGTCCGTCCTGCGGACCAAGGTGATGCGGACCGACAAGCACTAGGCCACAAAGCCCGTGCACGTCGGGGCGCAACCGTAGGCTGCGCTCCAAAGCGAATCACCACCGAATCTCAGGAGGACTCTCGTGGCTGCTGGTGACACCAACCTCACCATCGTCGGAAACCTGACCGCCGATCCCGAGCTGCGGTTCACGCCGTCCGGGGCCGCCGTCGCCAACTTCACGGTGGCGTCGACGCCTCGGATGATGGACCGTCAGACCAACGAGTGGAAAGACGGCGATCCGCTGTTCATGCGGTGCAGCATCTGGCGCGAGGCCGCCGAGAACGTGGCCGAGAGCCTCACCCGCGGCTCGCGGGTGATCGTGACGGGTCGCCTCAAGCAGCGGTCCTACGAGACGCGCGAGGGTGAGAAGCGCACCGTCGTCGAGCTCGAGGTCGACGAGATCGGTCCTTCCCTGAGATATGCGACGGCCAAGGTCAACAAGGCCAGCCGCAGCGGTGGTGGCGGAGGCGGCTTCGGCGGCGGTGGTGGCGGTGGATCGCGCCCCTCCGGTGGAGGTTTCAACAGTGCCGCCAACGACGGCCCGAGAGACGACCCGTGGGGCAGCGCTCCCGCGTCCGGTTCGTTCAACGGCGCCGACGAAGAACCTCCCTTCTGATCAACTGATTTCCAAGTACTGAGAAAGAGATAGACATGGCGAAGTCCTCCTCCACGAAGAGGCGCCCGGCCCCCGAAAAGCCGGTCAAGGCCCGGAAGTGCTCGTTCTGCTCGAAGAAGGGCAAGAACCAGGTCATCGACTACAAGGACACCGCGTTGCTGCGGACCTACATCAGCGAGCGCGGCAAGATCCGTGCCCGCCGGGTGACCGGTAACTGCGTGCAGCACCAGCGCGACATTGCGATCGCCGTCAAGAACGCCCGCGAGGTAGCCCTGCTGCCGTTCAGCGCGACGTCGCGCTAAGAACGCACGAGACGAAGAGACACTGACATGAAACTGATTCTGACCGCTGAGGTCGACCACTTGGGCTCTGCCGGCGACGCCGTCGAGGTCAAGGACGGCTACGGCCGCAACTACCTGCTGCCCCGCGGCATGGCGATCGTGGCGTCGCGTGGCGCCGAGCGTCAGGCCGAAGAGATTCGCCGGGCGCGTGAGACCAAGGTCGTTCGCGACCTGGACCATGCCAAGGAGATCAAGGCCGCTCTCGAAGAGCTGGGCCCGGTGTCGCTGCCGGTGCGCACCGCCGGCGCGGGCAAGCTGTTCGGCTCCGTGACCACCGGAGACATCGTCTCCGCCATCAAGAAGGCGGGCGGCCCGAACCTGGACCGGCGCACCGTCAACTTGCCGAAGGCCCACATCAAGAGCACGGGAACCTACGCCGTGGCGGTGCGCCTGCACCCCGAGGTCAGCGTCGGCGTTTCCGTGAACGTGGTCGCCGAATAACAGCAGCAGCACCATACGCCCGGGTGAGGGCAAGATCGATCTTCACCCGGGCGTTGCTGTGCGCGCTGGCGAACATCAACGGGTTCGAACGACGCTGGGAAACTAACCGGCTGTTAACCTTCCGTGCCCGAATGCGCAACACAACACGCCCGAGACGGCAACCACGGACGACACGCCGGGCAATTCGCATCCACAAGAAGACACCCGGTCGTCAGGGCCCCCATCTGCGGTGATCGCGGATTCTCCGATCTTTGTGCACAGGTTGTCCCCAAGGGCTCAACATGGCCGACCTCGTCTATGCACACGCCGTCCACAGGTCTGTCCACGAGAGGGTTTGCGTCGATTCCAGCAACGTCCTTAAGTTGATGCGTCGGTGCCGGGGCTTATCCTCGCGGGGCCAGAGGATCGAAACTGTGTTCGACATCGACTGACGTGAAGGGGGAGGTGGACGCTTCGTGGCTGTCGTCGACGATCTGGGCCGGCCGGGTGGTCAATCCGGAGGTCGGCCCGAGCAGGACGGTCCGCCAGCCGAGGAGTACGGCCGCCAGCCCCCGCAGGACATGGCCGCCGAGCAGTCGGTGCTGGGCGGCATGCTGCTGTCCAAGGATGCGATCGCCGACGTCTTGGAGCGGCTGCGCCCGGGGGACTTCTACCGTCCCGCCCACCAGAGCGTGTACGACGCAATCCTCGACCTCTACGGTCGGGGTGAGCCGGCCGACGCCATCACCGTCGCGGCCGAACTGGACCGCCGCGGGCTGCTCAAGCGGATCGGTGGGGCCCCCTATCTCCACACGCTGATCTCGACGGTGCCGACGGCGGCCAACGCCGGGTACTACGCGGGCATCGTGGCGGAGAAGTCACTCCTGCGGCGGCTCGTGGAGGCCGGGACGCGGGTCGTGCAGTACGGGTACGCCGGGGCCGACGGGGCGGACGTGGCCGACGTGGTCGACCGGGCGCAGGCAGAGATCTACGAAGTCACCGAGCGCCGCACCACCGAGGACTTCGTGGTCCTCGAACACCTGCTGCAGCCGACGATGGACGAGATCGACGCGATCGCCTCCCAGGGCGGAGTGGCGCGCGGCGTGCCGACCGGCTTCACCGAACTCGACGAGGTGACCAACGGTCTGCACGCCGGTCAGATGATCGTGGTGGCGGCAAGGCCTGGCGTTGGCAAGGCCCTCGCCTTGGACACGCCGCTGCCGACGCCGACCGGCTGGACGACGATGGGCGACGTCGCGGTCGGTGATGAGTTGATTGGTCCCGACGGCGAGCCGACGCGCGTCGTCGCGGCAACCGAGGTGATGACGGGCCGCCCCTGCTACGAGGTCGAGTTCTCCGACGGCACGGTGATCGTCGCGGATGCGGAGCACCAGTGGTTGACCGATACTCGTGCATCTCGCAAGTCGGCTCAGGCGGCAGCGGTCGGCTACAACCGGTACAAGAACCAGCGCACGTTCGCCGCGGTGCGGACCACCCGCGAGATCGCAGATACGTTGCGTTGCCCGACGGTCGACCAGCGCGTGAACCACTCGGTCGCGAATACGTCACCGATTCGAGGCGAGGAGCGCGAATTACTCGTTCCGCCTTATACGTTGGGCGCGTGGCTCGGTGATGGCACGACGGCCGCGGCGCAGATAACGAGCGCTGATCCGGAGATCATCATGCGCATCGAGTCTGAAGGGCTGGTAGCCCGTAAGTCGCCGTCCGCCATCTATCGATACCAACTGCTGCTCCCCGAAGCGCCAGCCATCTCCGTTCGCAGATGTGTCGTCTGCGGTAACGAGTTCCTTCCGCGCACCAGTCAGGTCAGGACGTGTGGGCGCAGTTGTGGTGGACGCGCACGGTTCAGCTCGGATGCAGTCCCCACACCGCAATGTGCACGGTGCGGTGGTTCATCGAGCGGAATGCGACTCTGCCAATCGTGCCGCAACGCAGTCGGCACTCTTCAAGCTAGATTGCGAACCCTAGGTGTGCTTGGACACAAGCACATCCCTGCCCACTATTTGCGCGCGTCAGAAGCCCAACGTCGGGCCCTGTTGGCCGGTCTGCTGGATACTGATGGAACGGTCACGCACGGGGGTTCCGTGCAGTTCTCGGTCACCGACCGGCGGCTGGCATCCGATGTTTCTGAGCTCGTAGTGAGTCTGGGATATCGCTGCCAGACCTCGACCAAACGCGTGAAAGGGCGCTCCGAAGCGTCGTCGACGGCGTACACGCTCACGTTCGCCACGCAGGACGACGTCTTCGGATTGCATCGAAAGTCGTTGCTGCACAAAGAGCGACGCGCTGCTTCGAATGTTTCCCGCTCTGGGGCAAGATTCATCGTTGCGGTTCGCCCGACCGAACGCGTTCCGGTGCGTTGTGTCGAGGTCGACAACTCAACCCACATGTATTTGGCCAGCCGCGCGATGGTGCCAACGCACAACTCGACCCTAGGACTCGACTTCCTGCGTTCGTGCTCCATCAAGAACCGGCATTCGAGCGTCATCTTCTCCCTGGAAATGAGCAAGTCCGAGATCGTCATGCGTCTGCTGTCGGCCGAGGCGAAGATCAAGCTGGCCGACATGCGGTCGGGGCGGATGAGCGACGACGACTGGACGCGGCTTGCGCGGCGGATGAGCGAGATCAGCGAGGCGCCGCTCTACATCGACGACTCGCCCAACCTGACGATGATGGAGATCCGCGCGAAGGCGCGCCGGCTGCATCAGAAGGCAGACCTCCGCCTGATCGTCGTCGACTACCTGCAGCTGATGACGTCTGGCAAGAAGGTGGAGTCCCGCCAGCAGGAAGTCTCCGAATTCTCAAGGCAGATCAAGCTTCTCGCCAAGGAGCTCGAAGTGCCGGTGGTGGCGATGAGCCAGCTGAACCGCGGTCCGGAGCAGCGCACCGACAAGAAACCCATGCTGTCGGACCTTCGCGAGTCGGGGTCCATCGAACAGGACGCGGACATGGTGATCCTGCTGCACCGCCCCGACGCCTTCGAGCGCGACGACCCCCGCGGCGGCGAGGCAGACCTGATTATCGCAAAACACCGCGCAGGACCGACGAAGACGGTCACCGTGGCGCACCAGCTGCATCTGTCGCGGTTCGTGGACATGGCGCGGTAGCTAATAGCACTGTCGAGATGCAGCACAAATTAACAGGCGCACTTCGTTGTTAAACTTGACCCAAAGTATTAATGTCCCGACAACTGTCCGGCTCCGGGTCCTAGTGAGCGGCCAGGTCTACGAACCGCCGGGGCGCGTCTCACTACCCGCAATCACCGAAATTCATGACGAACTTCTGCGAGACAAGAAACGAGACACGCGCGCATTGATCGACCTGCGACAACGTATCGGAATCCCCAGCCGTTATCGCAGTCTCACATCTCTAGAAGTGAGACAGCCGCCTCAGCGACTGCACCCGGCGACTGGGGACGTTCGTCAGCCCAGCAGTGGGCGGCGGTAGCGGGTCATGTCGGTTAGGGCGTGTTGCATCTTTGCGTGGATGCGGGCGGCGTAGTCCTCGGGTTGTTCGTCGTCGAGTCGCTCGACGGCGGTCAGGACCCGGGTGTCGAGTTTGGTAGGCAGCGGCAGGTATGGGAGCACGCCGACGGCGCCGATGTTGAGCCCCCAGGGTAGTGACACGGTGAGCGGAACGGTCTTGAGCCGCAACAACTTGTCCAGTCGCGTCGCGCGGGCGAGACGTTGGCCGCTGGACAATACGAGCAGCGATTCTCCGGCCCCGGCTGTGACGATGGGGACGATGGGGACCTTGTTCTCGATGGCCAGGCGGGCGAAACCGCTGCGTCCGCCGAAGACGATGCGGTTGCGGTCTTCGAAGGTCTTCATGGCGTCGAGGTCACCACCGGGGAAGACGACGACGTGGTGACCGTTGTCGAAGGCTTCTTCGGCGCTGTGCTGCGATGCCGGCCGTGCGCCCAAGGCTTCGACGAAGCGGCCAACGCCCAGTGTCCAGGCTAATTGGTGGGTGAGGATGGTGACTGGGCGGTCCAGTTCGAGCTGGTCGAGTGCGGCGCCGAGGGCGAACACGTTGAGGTCGAAGATGCCGCCGAACCCGTGGTTGGCGACGAATAGGACGGGGCCGTCGAATGTCGTCGGGTCGGCCTGGACGTCGAGGCGGTTGTAGCGGCGTACGAAGTCGACGCCGAGGTGGCGGAAGGCGGCCGCGGCGGTGGTGAGCACGTCGGGCAGCAGGGAGTCGCGGGGGCCGTCGGCGTCTTCGACGGCGTCGAGGAGGGCGTCGGCGAGACGCTCGACGTCGTCGTGGTCGCAGTTCTCGGTGGGCTCGCTCACGGCATCCCTGCTTTCTCGGTGGCGAGGTCGAGGGCGATGTCGACGAGCATGTCTTCTTGGCCGCCGACCATGCCGCGGCGGCCGGCTTCTTCGAGAAGGGTGCGGGCGTCGACGTCGTAGCGTGCGGCGGCGGTTTCGGCGTGGCGCAGAAAGCTGGAGTACACCCCGGCGTAGCCGAGGGTGAGGGTTTCGCGGTCCACTCGGACCGGTCGGTCCTGCAGTGGGCGGACGATGTCGTCGGCGGCGTCTTGGAGTGCGTGTAGGTCGCAGTCGTGGCGCCAGCCGAGTTTGTCGGCCGCGGCGATGAACACCTCCAGGGGTGCGTTGCCGGCTCCGGCGCCCATCCCGGTCAGGGAGGCGTCGACGCGGGTGGCGCCGTGTTCGACCGCGACGATGGAGTTGGCGACCCCGAGGGTGAGGTTGTGGTGGGCGTGGATGCCGATTTCGGTTGCCGGGTCGAGGGTTTGGCGCAGTGCGTCGACGCGGTTGGCGATGTCCTTCATGGTCATCGCGCCGCCGGAGTCGACGACGTAGACGCAGGTGGCTCCGTAGCCTTGCATCAATTCGGCCTGCTCGGACAACGTCATCGGGTCGGTCATGTGGCTCATCATGAGGAACCCGACGGTGTCCATGCCGAGATCGCGGGCCGCAGCGATGTGTTGGGCGGAGATGTCGGCTTCGGTGCAGTGGGTGGCCACCCGCACGACGGTGGCGCCGGCGCGGTGGGCGTCCTTGAGGTTGTGCACGCTGCCGATGCCGGGCAGCAGCAAGGTGGCGACCTTGGCGCGGGTCACGGTGGCCGCGACGGCCTCGATCCACTCCAGGTCGGTATGGGCACCGAAACCGTAGATGCAGCTCGACCCGGCCAGCCCGTCGCCGTGGGCGACCTCGATGGAGTCCACGCCGGCGGCGTCGAGGGCCGCGGCGACGGCCACGGCCTGCTCGACGGTGTATTGGTGGCGGATGGCGTGCATGCCGTCGCGCAAGGTGACGTCGCTGATGTACAGGTCGCGGGTCATCGGGTGGCTCCGGCGTTTTCGCGGTGGTGGGTGGCGATGCGTTCGGCAGTGGCCTTGGCCGCGGAGGTCATGATGTCGAGGTTGCCGGCGTAGGCGGGCAGGTAGTGCGCGGCGCCGGTGACTTCGAGCATGACGGTGACGCGGGTGCCGCTGAACTTGCCGGTCTCGGGGATGTGCAGCGGGTTCTGGGCGGTGAACGTCTCGAATTGGACGCGCTGCTTGAGCCGGTATCCGGGAACGTAGGCGGTGACCCTGGCGGCCATGTGGACGACGGCGGACTCGATCGCGTCGTGGTCGGTGTCGCCGTCGACCAGGCAGTAGACGGTGTTGCGCATCAGGATGGGCGGGTCGGCCGGGTTGAGCACCATGACGGCCTTGCCGCGCTGGGCTCCGCCGACCGATTGCAGTGCCGCGGCGGTGGTTTCGGTGAACTCGTCGATGTTGGCGCGGGTGCCCGGACCGGCGGACTTGGAGCTGATCGAGGACACGATCTCGGCGTAGGACACGATGCCGCACTCGGCGACCGCGGCGACGATCGGCACGGTGGCCTGCCCGCCGCAGGTGACCATGTTGAGGTTGGGGGCCTCGAGGTGGTCCTCGAGGTTGACCACCGGCACGCAGTACGGGCCAATGGCGGCGGGGGTGAGGTCGAGCACCCGGACCCCGGTCGGTTCCAGTGCCGCCCAGTTGGCCCGGTGCGCACCCGCCGAGGTGGCGTCGAAGACGACTTCGATGTCTCCGTAGCAGTCCATGTCGAGCAGGCCCTCGACTCCACCAGCGGTGGTCGGGACTCCCATCCGGGTGGCGCGGGCCAGGCCGTCGGAGTCGGGGTCGATGCCCACCATCGCCGCGGCGCGTAGCGGGCCGTCGCCGCGCAGGATCTTGATCATCAGGTCGGTGCCGATGTTGCCCGAGCCGATGATCGCCACCGGCCAATCACGTTGTGTCATGGGTGTTCCCGTCAGGTGAAGGTCAGCGACACGGTGCCCAGGCCGCTGACGGTGGTGGAGGCGACGTCGCCGGCGTGGACGAATTCCGCGGCGGTGAACGAGCCGGACATGACGAACTGCCCGGCAGACAATTCGGCGCCGTAGTCGGCGAGTGCGTTGGCCAGCCACGCAACGGCGGCGGCCGGGTCTCCCATCACCGCGTCCCCGGTGCCGGTGGCCACGTCGCGGTCGTTGACCCTCAGGGTGGCCGCGGCCCGAGGCAAAGCCAGGTCGTCGGTGTAGGGCACCCAGTCGCCCAGGATCACGGCGCCGGAGCTGGCGTTGTCGGCGACGGTGTCAGGCAGGGTGAGTGTCCAGTCGGCGATGCGACTGTCGACGATCTCCAGCGCCACGGCGACGGCCTCGGTGGCGGCGCGGACATCGGCGACGGTGACGTCGGGCCCGCGCAGTGTCGACCGCAGCAGGAACGCGACCTCGGGTTCGACACGTGGAGAACAGAATTGGGCAGCGTCGATCGTGTCACCGGTGATGACCATGCCGTCGAGGACGTAGCCGTAGTCGGGTTCGTCGACGCCGAGCAGGGCCTGCATCGGTGCGGAGGTCAACCCGATCTTGCGGCCCACCACCGTGGCGCCCGCGGCCAGGCGGCGGCGCAGGTTGACTTGCTGCACGGCGTAGGCGCCGGCGACGTCGAGGCTCGGATAGCGCTGGGTCAGCGGCGGAATGGGGGTGCGGTCGCGGTGGGCGGCCCACAGGTCGGCCGCCGCCGCCGCCAGGATGGCGTCCCCGGTCATGGGGTGTTCCGGGCGATCATGGCCACCGCGGCCGCATAGACGGCGCGGGCGTGCAGCTCGAACAGGGCGATCAGGTCGACCGAATCGCCGCCGATCTCCTTGGCGAGGAACAGGCCGTCGGCGCCGGCGAGGGCGTAGGTGGCCAGCTCGTGGACTTGGGCGTCGGTGAGTCCGGGGGTCAGTTCGCCGATGCCGGTCGCCAACACCCGATACGCCTGCTCGCGGACACCGAGGAATTCCGCCCGGGCCCGCGGTTCCACGGGCCGGCGCTCCAGGGCCAGCATCAACCCCAGGCGGATGAAGTCCGGGGAATCCATCAGCGCCTTGGCGATCTGGGTGGCCACCGCACTGATGCGTTCCTCGGCCGACCCGTGCGCGGGGATCTGCCAGGCGTTCAGCCAGGTGCCGAAGCTGCGTTCGATGACCGCGGCCAGCAGGTCGTCCTTGTCCTTGAAGTGCCAGTAGATCGAACTGGCCGGCAATCCGCACTTCGTGCTGACCGCGCCGATGCTGGTGCCCTCATAGCCACGCTCGGAGGCGATCTCGGTGGCGGCATCCAAGATCCGGGTCCGGGAGATCTCGCCGTCCGCGCGACGCCGTCGCGGTGATGTCGCTTTCTTAGTCGCCATCGATGTTCCCCTCGATCCGGTCCTTGACTCCGTAGCGATCACTACATTAGCGTAGGGATCACTACAGAACAAGTGGCGGTGCGAAACCGCCCCCGGCCGATTGGGGACCGATAGTGACCAGTGCGGTATCGCCGGCGGCCGCGCCGCCGCAGACGGAGGCGACCTACGACGTCGCGATCATCGGTTACGGCCCCACCGGAGCGACCGCGGCGAATCTGTTGGGCCAGATGGGCTTACGGGTCGTGGTGATCGAACGCGACCCGGACGTCTACAGCCGCGCGCGGGCCATCTCCACGGACGAAGAGGTGCTGCGGGTGTGGCAGTCAGTCGGGCTGGCCGACCGGCTGCAAGCCGACATGCTGCCCGATCGGCCGGTGGCGTTCGTCGACTCCGCCGGGGTGCCGTTCATCGAGACCACGATCACCGGCCGCGGCTGCGGGCACCCACCCCAGCAGTTCATCTACCAACCCGCCATCGACCATGCGCTGCGCGAGGGCGTGCAGCGCTTCCCGAACGTCGAGGTCCTGCTGCAGCGCGAATGTCTGCGCACCGCCACCAAGGGCGATCACGTCGAACTGCTGGTGGCCGACCTGCGTACCGACAGCTTCACCCGCATCCGCACCTCCTACGTCATCGCCGCCGACGGCGGCTCCTCCCCCACGCGTGGCCTGCTGGGCGTCGGCTACTCGGGGACGACCTACGCCGAACGCTGGGTGGTCATCGACACCAAGGTGCTCCAAGAGTGGGACGGCCACGACCGGCTGCGGTTCCACTGCGATCCGGACCGGCCGACCGTGGACTGCCCCACCCCGCTGGGGCATCACCGCTGGGAGTACCCGGCCCGCGCCGGGGAGGACGAACAGAAACTCGTCACCGACGAGGCGGTCTGGGAGGTTCTCAACGACCAGGGCATCACCGCCGAGCAGGTGCAGATCCTGCGCGCGGTGGTCTACAGCCACCACGTCCGCACCGCAGACCGCTGGCGGGTCGGGCGGGTGTTCCTCGCCGGGGACGCCGCCCACGCCATGCCGCCGTGGATCGGGCAGGGCATGTCCGCCGGTGTCCGCGACGCGGCCAACCTCTGTTGGAAGATCGCCGCCGTCCTGCGCGGACAGGCCCCCGACACACTGCTGGATTCCTATGCGACCGAACGCAAACCGCACGTGACCGAGGTGACGCGGCGCGCGGTGTTCGTCGGCCGCGTCATCACCGAACGCCGCGCCCGGGTGGTGGCGCTGCGCAACCACCTCCTGCGCGCGATCACCAAGCTGCCGGGCGTGCTGCGCGGCGGGCAGAAGCTGTACTGGATCCCCGACGCGCACTACGACGACGGCTTCTTCGCCGGCACCGGGCACGGCGCGACCGGGTGGCAGATCCCGCAGCCCTGGGTCAGCACCGCCGACGGTGAAACGGTCCGATTCGACGACGCGCTGGGCGGCACCTGGGCCGTCGTGCAGGCCGGACCCGCCGGCGACGGCGTGGACGCGTGGCGCCGCCTGGGCGTGCCGGTGTTGCGACTTAGTGGCCCCGCCGCGGAGCTGGCTGAGGGCGCGGTACGCGACGACGCCGGCACCCTGACCCGCTGGCTGGCCCAGAAGAAGGCCGCCACGGTCGTCATCCGCCCCGACGGATTCGTCTACGCCGCAACCTCTCCGGGTCACCGGTTGCCCGCACCACCGGCCGGTTTCACCGGCACCACGCCCGCCCCCGTCACCGACACTCGCAAGGAAGCCCTCGCATGAGCACCACCGACCTCACCGAGAACACCGTCACCGTCGCCGGCAAACCCATCTTCTACACCGAAGCCGGCACCGGCCCCGCGGTGGTCATGCTGCACGGCGGCGGCCCCGGCGCCTCCGGAGTGTCGAACTACTCCCGCAACATCGACGCCCTGGCCCAGCACTTCCGGGTCATCGTGCCCGACATGCCGGGCTACGGCCGCTCAGCCAAGGGCGTCGACCGCGACGACCCGTTCGGCTACCTCGCCGACATGATCCGCGGACTGCTCTACGAACTGCGCGTCGACAAGGCCCATCTGGTTGGCAACTCCTACGGCGGCGCGGCCGCCCTGCGGCTGGCCCTGGACACCCCCAACCGGGTGGACAAGCTGGTGCTGATGGGCCCCGGTGGTATCGGCACCACCCGCGGCGCGCCGACCGCCGGGCTCAACGCCCTGCTGGGCTACTACACCGGCGAGGGACCCAGCCGCGACAAACTCGAGGCGTTCATCCGCACCTACCTCGTCTACGACGGGTCATCAGTGCCCGATGACCTGATCGACCTGCGCTACGACGCCTCGATCGACCCCGACGTCGTCGCCGACCCACCGCTGCGCCGCCCGTCCGGGCTCACCGCGCTGCGCACCCTGTGGCGGATGGACCTCACCCGAGACGCGCGCCTCAAGCACCTCAAAACCCCGACCCTGGTGCTGTGGGGACGCGACGACAAGGTCAACAAACCCGCCGGCGGCCCCCTGCTACTCAACACCCTGCCCAACGCCGAACTGGTGATGACCTCCCGCACTGGGCACTGGATGCAATGGGAACGCGCCGCACTGTTCAACCAGCTGGTCACCGACTTCCTCACCGCAAACAGGACATTCGCCTCATGAGCCACCGCACCGTGTTCGGCAGCGTGCACCTGGGCTACGTCGTCGTGGAAACCGAGAAGTTCGCCGACTGGCGCCGCTTCGGTCGCGACGCCATCGGCATGCACCTCGACGACACCCTGCCCGAGGTCATCCGCTTCCGCCTCGACGACAACGACTGCCGATTCCTGCTGCACCGCGGCCCCGCCGAGGACGTCACCGCCCTGGGGTGGCAGGTCGACGACCACGACACCTTCGACGAGATCCTGGCCCGCGTCACCGGCCACGGCGTCCCCGTCACCGACGGCACCCCGGAGGCAGCCGCCCTGCGCGGCGTGGAACGCCTGGTGCGCATCCCCGGACCCAACGGACTGACCCAAGAGCTGTTCACCCGCGCACACACCAGCACCACCCCGCTGAACATGGTCACCCGCGGCGGCTTCGTCACCGGGGAGGCCGGAATGGGCCACGTCGCCATCACCTCCAAGAAACCGCAGCAGATGCGCGGCTACTACCGCACCGTGCTCGACGCCCGCCTCACCGACGTCATCGACGAAACCATCAGCGGAGTGAAACTCAAGATTCGGTTCCTGCGCGTCAACGAACGCCACCACTCCGTGGCCATCGCCGCCGTGCGGCACCTCCCGATGAACCCCATCCGCACCCGCGTCCAGCACCTCAACATCCAGGTCGCCGACCTCGACGACATGACCGCGGCCTATCAACGCGTCAAACAACTCGGATTCGACATGGCCCTCTCAGTCGGGCAACACACCAACGACAAGGAACTGTCCTTCTACGCCATGACCCCCTCGGGCTTCGAATGGGAAGTGGGCTGGAACCCCGTCGTCGTCGACGAAGCCACCTGGGAACCCACCACCTACCAGGGAATCAGCATCTGGGGTCACACCCCCGAGGGGCAGACCATCGTCGACAAACTGCACCAGTTCAAGCTCGGCGCCCAGTCGCTGCTCCACCACGAAGATCCCGTGGCGGCGCTGGCCGGCACCGGCATCCCCGACAACTGACCACCCCCTTGGAGGACGGCACCTCATGCTGCGCATCGACACCCACCACCACCTCATCCCACCGGACTACCGCGCCGCGCTGCGCGCCGCCGGTATCGACGACGCCGGTGGCCGCGCCCTGCCCGACTGGAGCCCCGAAGCGTCACTGCAGACGATGGCCGACCTCGACGTCGGCACCGCGATCGTGTCGGTGTCCACGCCGGGCACCACGTTCCTGCCCGCCGCCGCCGACGCCTCGGCATTGGCGCGCGACGTCAACGACTACACCGCCGCCTTGGTCGCCGACCAGCCCGACCGGTTCGGGTTCTTCGCCACGGTCCCCATGCCCCACCTCGAGCACGCGGTCACCGAAGCCACCCGCGCGCTCGACGAGCTGCACGCCGACGGCGTGGTGCTGTTGGCCAACAACGCCGGGACCTACCTCGGCCAAGACGGACAAGACGACCTGTGGGCCGCCCTGGACGTCCGTTCGGCGGTGGTGTTCATCCACCCGGCCGACCTCCCCGGACCGACCGTGCCCGGCGTGCTGCCCTTCGCCGCGGACTTCCTGCTCGACACCACCCGCGCGGCCTACCTGTTGGTGCGCAACGGTATCCGCCGCAAGTACCCCAACATCAAGTTCATCCTCAGCCACGCCGGAGGGTTCGTCCCCTACGCCAGCCACCGCATGGCCGTGGCCATCATGGGAGACACCGGACGCAGCGCCGCCGACAGCCTCGACGACTTCTCCAGCTTCTACTTCGACACCGCACTGTCCTCCAGCCCCGCAGCGCTACCCACCCTGCTCGCCTTCGCCAAACCCGGACACGTCACCTTCGGCTCGGACTGGCCCTTCGCACCCATCGCGGCGAGCAAACTGTTCGCCGCCGGGTTGGAGAACTACCCGCTCGACCCCACCACGCGCGAAGCGATCGACCGCACCAACGCCATGGTCCTGTTTCCCCGCCTCGGTGCGAAGAGTGAGCCAATCAAGCAGTCACCGGTCAACCGGGTGCGGCACAACCTGTCTCGAACCGTGATGCGCGGCGTCGCCAAGCTGATGAACACCGACTAACACAATCACCAACATCGCGACCCAAGCACCGGCTCGGCACGCAGTTGCAGATCGACGGCAGATAAGGCGATGGGGCCCGAACGTCTCACAAATACATGCGCTCGGACCTTGCCGACCTGAGACAAGACGTGAGACGTCTCGAATGTCTAGAAACGAGACTGAAGACAGTGTGGTTAGTCGTTCTTTGGAGCTAAACGGGTTGGGTGGGCCTACTGGCCGAAAACGTATGAGCTGTTTGAAGTAACGCCAATCAGAGGCAACAGCACTTGGTCGACCAGGTGAGCTATTCCTTCGACATCGAGAATCGCGCCTAGCAGGTCCTCCTGCAGGACCAGCACTCCGACGGCCGCGGCGATCTCCAGCCTGCCCGGCGTCAGGAGACGTTCAACTCTGTCTGCGGTGAGTTCGCCGCGTTCTTGGGCGTGGCGGAGGCAGGAGGCGATTGCTTCGCGTTGCCCGGCGATGTAGCGCTCACGCAGGGTGTCGGCAATCTGGGGGTGTGAGCCGGTGGCGGCAGCCAGTGCCGCTGAGAAGCGACGCCGCTGGGGCTGCAGGCACGCGGAACTGCGGGTGAGCGTCGCGATGAGGTCTTCCCGAAGGGTTTCGGCTGCTAGCCCCTCGAACGAGACCGAGGGGAGCATGAGGCTTTCCAGGGCGTCGGCGACCAAATCCTCGCGGGAGGCCCAGCGACGGTAGACGGTGGCTTTGGCCACCTTTGCGCGCGCGGCTACCGCCCCCATGGTCAGATCCGCGTATCCGCTCTCGACGATCAGGTCCAAGACCGCATCGATGATGCGGGCATCGCGTGCCTCGTCGCGGACAGGCCCGAAAGCACCACTGGGACGCTTGCGCCCCGTGGAATCCGTCGCCCTGCTCACACGCACGACGGTACCGCCCTTGCTGGCCCCATCGGGCCTCCCCGACTCCACCCGCACGGGGCAGGAGAACCCCGCGCTGCCACGAGCCGCCATGAAACCGCTGGCTATCAACAGGTGCGCCTGAGGCACATGCCAACTAGGTACGAGGATGACTCGATACTGTATGGTCTCTAGTTTTCGGGTCGTGAGCCCGCATGCCAAGTAATCGTGACCAACCGAAGGTAGGACGTGCTGTGACGAATACGGACAAGGCTAAAGTGCTGGTCACTGGGGCAACGGGGATGCAGGGTGGCGCCGCGGTCCAGGCGCTCCTGCGGGCCGGTCACCCCGTGACCGCGTTCGTGCGCGACCCCTCATCGGCGGCAGCTCAGGCGCTCGCCGAGCAGGGTGTCGCCCTGGCGACGGGGACCCTGGATGACACCGCAACCCTGGAGGCTGCCAGCGCCGGCCACGACGCGGTGTTCTCCATGCAGATGCCGGGTGTCGACCCGTCCGATCCTGGCGCCGAACAGCGCCAGGCCCGCAATATCGCCACCGCGGGCAAGCGGGCTGGCGTCGCTCAGATCATCCACACGTCCGTGTCGGCGACAGGGTGGCGCAGCCAGCACCCGGACATCGAGGTCACCGACCCCGGGATAGAGATGTACTGGGACGAGAAAGAAGCCGCGGAGAACGCGATCCGAACGGCGGGCATTAACCGCTGGACCATCTTCAAGCCCGCCTTCTACATGGACAACTTCCTCATTCCAGCCAAGCGGGACCAGCAGTTCCCCGACCTGGTTGAGGGCAGGCTGGTCACCGCTGCGAGCCCGCAGGCCCTGTTGGCGCTCATCTGCGCCGACGACTTCGGAGCAGCTGTCGCCGCCGCCGTGGCCGAGCCCGACAAGTTCCACGAAACCGAAATCGACCTCGCCGGCGACGCGCTGAACTACACCGAGATCGTCGACACCCTCACCAAGGCCACCGGCCACGACATCACAGCCGTCTTCGCCTCCCGCGAGGAACAGGAACAGCGCCTCGGCGCCCCCACGACGGAGAGCCAGATCTGGAATGACCACGTCGGTTACCCCGCACGTCCCCACCACGCCGCCCGCTACGGTCTCACCACGTCCGCCTTCGAGCAGTGGGCAGCGCGGCAGGACTGGCACACCCTGACAGCCTGATCCCAGGCATCCCTTCAAATTCACCAGTATGAGCGGCGTTTGGCAGCCGATTCTGCCCACCGAAAGATTCGAGACAGGATCTGATCGACCTCGAATCTCTAGATTCGAGACGGTGGTGTGGTGCCGATGCCTCGCACACGGTGAGAACGCTTCGCGCGGTTCAGGTTTGGGGCCGGTGCCGCGGCGTTCGCGAAGGGCTTTCGGCTAGCTAGCCCGCGGCACCATCGGCGCCGGGGGTGCTGCCGCTGCCGCCCTTGCCGGCGGTACCTGCTGCGCCGGCGGCGCCGGCGGCGCCGGGTGCGCCGTTGCTCGCGGGGTTGGAAATGTTCGTGCCGCCGGCACCGCCTGCGCCGCCGCCGCCACCTTTGCCGGCGTTGCCACCCTTGCCGCCCGCGCCTGCGGTGCCGCCATGGGTGAGGGAGGGAATGAACCCACCCGATCCGGCCGCACCCCCGTTGCCGCCGTTGGCGCCGTTGCCGCCCGCGCCACCTGCGCCACCTGCGCCACCGTTGGCGGGATCACTGTAATCCCCGCCGCCGTTGCCGCCGTTGCCGCCGACACCACCCGTGCCGCCATTGGCTCCACTCCCGCCCGCACCGCCGACACCGCCGTTGCCGCCGGTGCCGGACAGGAGGCCACCCGAGCCGCCCTTGCCGCCATTGCCGCCGGCGACCCCGTCCACGCCAGGCGCGCCCTTGCCGCCCGCGCCGCCGTTGCTGGCGCCACCGCTGAAGGTGTTGTCGCCACCGGCACCACCGGCACCGCCGTTGCCGCCGCCGAAGAGCGCATCGCCGCCGTTGCCGCCGGCGGTGGGATAACCCATGAATAGACCACCGGTCGCTCCGGCCCCACCGTCGCCACCGTTGCCGCCAGCCGTTCCACCCGGGCCGCCACTGGCGCCAGGGAATGTTCCAGGGGGGGCATCTGGGAAGGAGTCCCCTGCACCACCGGTGCCGCCGTTCTGATTTCCGACACCTGCGGCACCGGGAGTCGCCTGCAGAGGCGGTGCCGCCCTGTCGCCGCTGGCCGCCGTGGTGGTGGCGGGGGCGGGGTTCGCGCCGTCGCGACCGTTGGCACCGTTGCCGCCCCTGCCGCCGTTGCCGACGAACAGTCCGGCGTTGCCGCCGTTGCCGCCGTCCTGACCCACACCGACGGCGTTGCCACCCGCGCCGCCGTTGCCGATGAAGAACGCACTGCCCCCGCTTCCGCCGTTGGCGCCGTTGCCGCCGTTGCCGAAGAACAAACCGCCGTTGCCGCCGTTGCACGCCGCACCCACACAGTCCGCGGCGGCGTCGGCGCCGTTGCCGAACAACCCGAACAACGGACCAACCGACGCACCCACCCCGATCATCGGGGCCGACGCGGTCACCGCGTTCTGCCCGGATGTCGGGCACAGCGGGGCGGCCAGAGTGCACGACGCGGCACCCGCCGTCGGCGAGGTGTCGGCGTGCGCCAACCCGGCGGCACTGCCCAGCACCACCGCACCCAGCCCCACGGTCAGCGCCCCAGCGCTCAACCAGCTCGACACCGGCAACACCCGGACCGCCCCACTGGCCGGGGTGGGTGTGGTGCGTCGAGTGTCGGTGCGATGTCGTCCGGCCATCAGAGACTCCTCTTCTAGATCACGTGTATATCGGAGCAGTCCTGCAGGACACGTCGTCCCACCGATCCCGCACCATCACCGAACGCGCGCGAGATCCACCCGCACCCGTTGACGATAGGTGCGGTGGTCGAGGAATCAGAGTGTGTCCTGGGCGCGGCCGCGGTTTGCTACACGACGATGCCGACGCGAAATGTAACCCACCACCACCAGCGGTGACCCCCAATGAAGTGAGTCAGCGAAGAATGCAGTAGCCCCACCCCAAAGTGCAGTAGTCAGGCTCCGAAGATGCAGTGCGTCGACGCCGAAATGCAGTAGTCCCCATCGCAGTACCGCCCGCACCGTCCGACCTTAACCTCCCGATCCGCTCACCCCGCGGCGTAGGAGAAGGGTGAAACCCAGGTGGCGGGCTTGGAAGCCGATGATCGGCGCCATAGGTGTCGCCGCCTGGCACTACTGCACAGGTGACCGAGACCGGCCGACCATCCGGCGGGGGGCGCAAGGGCTCCGGGGTGGTCTGCATGCTGCTGTCCCTCGGGTTGGCCAGGCCCAGGGCGAGACAGAAACTGAGACGTCCAAATTCTCTACATATGAGAACGAGCCCACTTCGCGAATAACCTGGGATTGTGGGGGATGCGCCAGTGCAGGTGACGCCGTACAACGCCGCGTGGCCAGGCAAGTTTGCGGAACAGCGCGATCAGTTGGAGACCATCCTCCAACCCTGGCTGTATGGGCCGGTCGAGCACGTCGGATCGACCGCCGTGCCAGGCCTGGCCGCTAAGCCAATCATCGACATCGCCGCGCCGATCAGATCGCTGGCTCAGGCACGCCACGCGATACCCGTACTGGGGCGGGCCGGCTGGCTGAATTGGCCGTCCGATCCAAACAGCACATGGCGTCTGTGGTTTCTGCGTCCACAACCAGAGAATCGAACGCATCATCTCTACTTGATTCAGCACGACGATCCGCATCTCCGGGAGCTGACCACTTTCCGGGACCGGCTGCGTCAAGACGCTCTGGCGCGAGATTCCTATGCAGAGTTGAAACAGCAACTGGCACAGCAGTATCGAACAGATCGTGAGGGGTACACCAAGGCAAAAAGCCGATTTGTGGCCGAACTTCTGAAGCAATCAGGCATCGAGATGCGGCCTCGACTCGAAGCCGCCGGAAAGGGCGGCCCGATCGAGGTCCTCGCTGCGCCCAGCGACATTACCGATGACGCCGCTGTGCGCGGCCTGCTCGCGCTGGCAACCGGAGGCGGTCAGTCCCGCGTCGACGAGGCGGTCCGCCAATATCGGGATGACAGCAGCGCGAGACTCCTCATTGCGACATGGGCGGGCGAAACGGTCGGCCTGGCAGGTTACAGGGTGATCGGCGGCACCACGGTTGTCCTGTTGCACGTCGCCACGGCTCCCCACGCCCGGCGTAAGGGGGTCGGCAGTCGGTTACTAGCGGAGGTTCGACGGGTCGCGCCACCTGAATTGCCGGTCGTCGCCGAAACGGACCGCGACGCAATCCGCTTCGACAGAGCCACGGGGTTCACGGTGGCCTCGCTCGGCGAGAAGTATCCGGGCGTAGAGCGATACCGCGTCGAACTTGACGGCGTCGCGCGGACCGATGGCCGAGACAGGATTTGATCAATCTCGAATCTCTAGACCTCCGATGAGATTAAGTGTCAAGTCATGGCGGTTCTTGGCAGCCGGCCTTCTGCTGGCGTCGCAGAGGAGGCCTTGGGCTGGTGGTCGTTTGCCCAAGGCGCAGACAACGGCGGCGGCGTTTGCTGACGCGAGGCTAGGTGTGTTGTTCCTCGACGTTGGTTCCAGGGTGGGCCGCCGCGGTGGTGGGCCCTGGATGCTGGTCTTGACGCATTTGGAGGATGCGCTCGATCTCAGAGATGAGGCGTTCGTGATCAAAGCGGGGCAGGTCGAGGGCCGCCGCGACTCGTTGGCTCACTCGGGAGAACAGCGCTGTCGTGCGACGTAGTGCCGCAGCGGTGTCCGCCGCATCGAAGCGGCTCCAGCAGTGTGAGAGTTCGAGGCAGATGTCAGCATCCATCCAGGTGTTCATCCCGGGTAGCTAGGTAGCGGGTGTCGATACTGGCGCCGTACCGCCATCGGTGGTCCCATTCGATCATCCGCAGGAGCTCGTCCTTGAGGTCGTTATCGCGCAACTTCGCTGACCAAAGCTCATCTCTAACAACTGCTTTGGCGCACATGAGGGCCGCCGCATATCCCCACTGAATCGCCTCGTCGACGTCGTCCGTCCCCGGCGGATTTGGGATCTCCACGCTTGACGGCGATTGCGGCGCACAGGCGTCCTTGTCTACCAAGACCTGGAACGGCCGCGTGTGGACGGCGGTGGCTAATTCGCCGGCCGGAATCAGGGTAAAGTCGAGTTTTCCTCCGGCGTAGTAGATCAGTCGGGTCGGTGGTCCAACGCCATTCGCGAGGCGTTCCGCGACCAGGACCTCGCCAAGCCCGTTCCACCAAGACTCGTCTTCGAGCAGGCTCTCCACGTGGTGGGCGTAGATCTCGATGTCGCGGTCCGACAGAGGATGCACGTCGCCGGCAGCCGCTGACCCCGTGACCAGCACACCACGGACACTGTCCGTCCGTTCCGCCCACTTGACTAGTGCATCGAGCGCAGTGGTGTAGTCCATCCGCCCATCATTCACTCTGAGCGGCGGTCCCACGGCCCTCCGCGCGCCGAGAGACAGACGTAGTCGGGTGGCGTGAGCACATCTCGCGATGACCCAACCAACGTCGTGAATCACATACCTAGGCCGCTGCGGCGACGATTAAACGCTAGCGCGCTCGACCAATGCCCATTAGCTTCGCCGGCTTCGCGGAACTCCTTACATGCCAAAGGCGTACTGACCCGGGCTTCTGCAACGAAGATTAACAAGCCCCCGCAACACGCCCGAGTTTTGTCGAAGTAGGCGGGCGTGTCTTGTCAATCTTCACTGCATCTCGACATTTGTGGCTTCTCAAACTTTGTGTCCAATTCTCAAATCAAGTGTCCTTACGATGTCCAATTGGACACGAAAGTGAGATTGTCGGCTCTTCGGACCGAGTAGCGGCGGTCACGCAGTGGCCAAGGTGGAGTACTCGACAGTCCACCCGTCCTCCGTGAGGTGTCGCCCGGCGACCATCTCTGCGTCAAGGCGCTCCTCGACGAACAGTTGCTGGGGATAGTCCGTATCTCCGGGCGCCGAAGAAGATCGACATCCAATTGTGCTGTGAGAATCTCACAACTGCGCGATGGGAGCGGTTTAGTTCGCCGAGGTCCGCCGGGAGGCGTGGATTCCCGCCAGGTAGGTATACCAGGACAGTGCACCGAGGATCGGTAGGCACCACACGACTGCCAACCACACCGCTGACCGCGCTGGATGTCGTCTGGCGATCATCGTGGTGGCGGACCCGGCCGCCAGCAGCCACACCACTACCGCCAGAACGCCGAGCGTGAGCAAAGCCAGCCCCAAGTCGAGGCCGTCACACCCCAGTGCCGAGGGGTATCTAGCGCACTCGCTGAGCCCGGACTCCAAGGGAAGAGGCACCGACACGGTCATGCACACCATCGTGCCACTCGATGCCGGCACCACTCAGGAACTGCCCCGTTGCCCGAGTCAAGACTTGGCCGGACGAGGCAGTTCGTTGGCTCGGTGTCGTTCCTGAAGTTCGCGGATGTGGGACCGTCGCAGAGGCCCGCGACGTCGAGGATATGAGACTGGCCGTGTGAGACAGGGATTGAGACAAGTCGAGGAAGCACGAGCTGCAATCTCAGGGTCGAGAACGGGCTCCGGGTGGGTGTCTTGATTCTCGAGAAACGACGCAGCCGTCAGTCAGGGAGCGATGCGTATTCGTCCTGGTGTCCAGAAGCCGGTGCGGGTTGCCGTGCGCTTCGCTCACGACTACCAGGTGGAATTAGTCGAGAGTCGACTGACCCAAAGTTCTATATCCGCCCTGGATGCGAGTCTCACCACACGCAGACTCGGATGGAGCTCCGTGAGAGCGGGCACCCGGTCGCGGAGCTTGTTTCGGGTGCGGATACCCCAGCGGACGATGTGATCAGGATCTGTGAGGAAACCAAGGAGTGGTCCTTCATAGTTGCCGTTCCACAGTTCGATTTTTCGCAACCGTCTGCGAACCGTGCGCCGCGTGAGTTGATACAGGGTCAGCGGCGTAGGGAGGTCCAGCCAAATCAACGTGTCGGCGCGTTCGAGGATCTTTGCTCGGACCGCGGTGTACTGCCACTCGACCACCCATGAATCTCCGGAAATGACTGCCTCCACATCGCGGACGAAGTCGCGTCGCGGTTCCCAGTTGGGACCGTGGTACAGGCCGTCTATTTCAACGTAGGTCAGATCCAGTCGGCTCGAAATTCGCTTGGCCAGAGTCGACTTGCCGGATCCCGTCACACCGGCGATGGCGATGCGCTGCGGTTGCCACGTGACTGGGTCGGCCGCCGTCAACACGTACTACAGCGTAGTGCCGCCGCAATTTCGCCCGCCAGCACAGACAGGATCTGATCGACCTCGATCATCAACAAACGAGGCAAGGTGACTGTCGGGCGGCGTCACTATCGTCACCTGCGTGCCTTCGCGATCGCTTACCCAGCCCGTCGATCTCGACACCGTTCGCGACTCATATGACCGTGCGGCTGACAACTACGTCGAGATGGTGACGACCACGGGTGTTGGAGACATCCGCACCCATCCCTGGCTGAAGGCGTCGATGGACGCGTTCGCGAGCACCGTCGCGTCGGTCGGTCCCGTTCTCGATGTCGGCTGCGGACCGGGCACGGTCACGGCCTACCTTGCCGATCGCGGGATCGAGGTTTCAGGGGTCGATCTCTCACCACGCATGATTGACCACGCCCGGCGTCTGCATCCTCAATGCGCGTTCACCGTCGGCTCGGCGACAGACCTCGACCTTCGCCCGGCATCGCTGGGCGGAATCCTGGGCTGGTGGTCTTTGTTCAACCTGCCGCGCGACATCCTCCCTATGGTTCTGGCCTCTTACGCCGTGGCGCTGCGCCCCGGCGGGCAACTGATGATTGCCACCCACGCTGGTGACCACGACGTCGAGCGCACCGAGGCCTACAACGGGGTGCCGGTGAGGTGGACGACCTACCAGTGGCAGCCCGAACAGCTCATCGCCCTGGTGCAACGGGCGGGGCTGCGACCCGTGGCCGACCTGCGCCTTCCTGCTGATCAGATCAGTGGGCCTGCGGTGGTCCTCGTTGCTCAACGAGACAACTGACAGCTATACCTGGTGATGGCTGGCGTCGGAGAACTCGGTGCTGATCGCAATGGACCGGAAGGGCGGGTGGGGCAAGTCCGCCGTCGCATGGTGAGTCAACGCCGTACCTTGAAGGCATTGCGGGAGAACGACATCGACGATGCATCGCCCGTAGACCCGTCCACGACGCAGTCCTGATCGACTGACCCGACGAGAGGTGGCCTTCTCGTCGCCAGGCTTATTCGATGGCGTGATCTGACGGCTTCTTGGGACCATCTAGGCATGGCCGACGTGGTGGTAATCGCCGAGCAATTCGTCGGTGGCCGGTTTCCCGATGCTCGCGCCGCGTGGCTGGGCGGCAGCGCAGCTGCGGCGACGATGACCGTGACGTCGGATCTCGACGTCACGGTGTTGGTCGATGACGGGGCGGTGCCATCGCGGGAGTCGTTGATTCATCGGGGGTGGCCGGTGGAGTTGTTCGTCCACACCGAGGCGTCGCTGCAGTACTTCGTCGAGCAGGACCGGTTGCGCCGCCGGCCCACCCTGATGCGGTTGATCGGCTCGTCGAGGGTGCTGCTCGATCGTGACGGGAGCGGTCAGCGGCTACGGGAGCGTTTCGATCGACTCGACCGGCAGGGTCCCCCGCCTCTGACTCCTGGTGAGGTCGAGTCCGCCCGGTATGCGGTGACCGATCTGCTCGACGATCTGGTCGCGGGCGGTCGAGAGGCGCCGGCGGTGGCGGTCGCACTGTGGATGCAGGCGGCGCAGTTCGTGCTTGGTGTGCACGGCCGCTGGTGGGGTTCGGGTAAGTGGCTCTTGCGCGAACTGCGTTCATTGGACGCAGATTTGGGCACTGCTCACGCGACTGACCTGCTCGACGGCATAGCCGCATGCACACGCGGTGACCTCCACGTCTTGACCGCAGCAGTCGAGTCGATACTCGACGGTGCCGGCGGTCGCTTGTTCGACGGGTACCGGCGTTCTGATGCGGGCTCACGGTTCGAGGTGACCCCACGGGCGCAGCCACGTCTGTCCGGTGAGGGCGTGGTGCTGCGACCATTCCGCGATGACGATGCCGACGTCGTCATCGCCGCGGGTCGAGACCCACTCATCCCGGCGATGAGCACCGTGACCGCAGGAGGCGATGTGCATGACGCCCGTCGTTACGTCCTCGATCAGTTGAGTCGCGCGGCCACCGGTACGGGCTGGTCATATGCGATCGCCGACGGCGACGACGTCGCCGTCGGACAGGTGGGGCTGGGCCTGCTCGACGACGGCCGCGCCATGGTCGGGTACTGGGTAGCCGAACAGTACCGGCGTCGCGGGTACGCCGGCCGAGCACTTCGCGTATTCACCGAGTGGGCGGTCACGCTGCCCGACGTCGAACGGTTGGAACTCTACGTCGAGCCCGAGAACGAAGCGTCCTGGCGGGCAGCTGAATCTGCACACTATTGCCGGGAAGGGCTGCTGCGGCGTTGGCAGCGCGTCGCCGGTGAGTCTCGCGACATGTACATGTACGCCTTCTGCACGTGAGCCCCGCGGAGGCGCTCATCCTAGGAGGTCGATGATGCCGTCGATGCTGGTGATCGTGGGCCGGTAGCGCTGGCGTGCCGGTGAGTTCATCCAGGCGTCTCTGTCGAGCTGGTAGACCCCTTCGGCGTGTCGGCGGCCTCTTTCGGTGATGTGATGACGATCGATGAGGCGGTAGCCCAGCTTCGATGACACGTGGATGCTGGCCCGATTGTCCTCCAGCACCCAGGTTTTGGCTGAGTTGGCGTGCAGGTGAGCGAAGGCCAGCTCGAGAACTGCTGCGCGCGTGGAGGTCCCGATACCTCGACCCTGGAACGACGCGAGTAGCCATGATGTCGTGCCTACGACGCGGTGGTGTGGCCACTGGTCGAACCCGGACAGACTCTGGAGCCCCACCGGTTGCCCCTCGACCATCACCGCGAGGTCAAGCGTCCAGCCAGGGCGACGGGTGAGATCACGATTGGCCTGAACCCGCGCAATGCGCTGTCGGACAATCTGTTGCGGTGTTCGGCCCTCGATCCAGGTCACGAAGTGCGCCTCAGCCGCGGGGAGGACAGCCCCAGGTTCGGCGGCACGGTGAGCCAGTTCGACGAGGTACTCATCGGTGGGGGGTTGCAGGTAGGTGCCGTCGGAAAGGAGTATCTGCGTCATCGGCGGTGCCCGTTGACCGTCTCGACCACGTCCCCGGTCTCACGTGCGCTGAGTGCGTTGCCAATCCTGGCGGCGAGCCGTGGAATGGTGGCGACGGGCAGATCCCGGGTGTCGACGAAGACGACACCTCGACCTTCATCGGTCGGAACTGCTTGCAGAGCAGATCCTTCGACGGTGCCTCCGTCGTAGACGAACATCACCGAGTTGCCCCGCTCGCCGCCGTCGACTTGGTGGTCGACCACGAGGAGCCGGCCGACCTGGACGTCGACGCCCAGTTCCTCCCGGCACTCCCGCCGGCACGCCACAGGAGGCGGTTCGTCCTCATTCACCGCCCCGCCTGGCAACTCGAGGTAGTCGCGGTAGGTCACGTCATACATCACCACCCGCCCGTCAGGTGTGGTGATCAGCGCCCCGGCGCCCTGCCGGACGCGGGCCAACTGCGAGTAGTACACCTCAGGGGCCACGAAGTCCTCCGCCATCAACTCAGTGTCCGGCACCCCCGCCGACTCCCGAAAGGGCACGCCCGGTCCGACACGGATTGGAGCCACCGTCAATCGCTGGAAACGAGGTGCCCGGGTTGCATCGCTAGGATGGTGTCGACGCGACTGGCGCAGGTGGGACACCACCGGGAAGCAGATTCGGAAGCATCGACCGCCTGGGTGCTCCTCTCGACTGAGGAGACGTCCCTGTGAGTGCCCAGGTCATTGACGGCAT
Organism: Mycobacterium yunnanensis; assembly: GCF_025823185.1. Taxonomy (GTDB): domain Bacteria; phylum Actinomycetota; class Actinomycetes; order Mycobacteriales; family Mycobacteriaceae; genus Mycobacterium; species Mycobacterium yunnanensis. Next base: position 309,608 of record NZ_JACKVK010000005.1, on the reverse strand, counting down.
CGCCGTCGCCAACCTAATCCTGTCCGACACCGCAGCTCGCGCGGCGCAGTTCGCCGAGGCGAACGGTCGCAAGCCGTGCCTTGCGACGGTGCTCGTCGGCGATGACCCCGCCTCACACACCTACGTGCGCATGAAGACCAACCGATGCCGAACGGTTGGCCTGGACTCCCGCAGGCACCAACTCCCCGAGACCGCCACCACGGCGGACGCAGTCGCAGTGGTCAGCACCACCGCCGCCGACGACACCGTGGACGGCATCTTGGTTCAGCACCCCATGCCAGCCCAGGTCGACGAACAGGAAGTGTTCGAAGCAATCACCCCCGCCAAGGACGTCGACGGTGTCACCGGGGCATCGTTTGCAGCGATGGCCCTGGGCCACAACGGGTTCAGTTCCTGCACGCCGGCCGGCATCATGCACCTCCTAGACGCCTACGACGTCGACCCCGCCGGCCAACGTGCGGTCGTGGTCGGCCGCAGCCCCATCCTCGGTAAACCGGTGGGGATGCTGCTCCTTGCTCGCGACGCGACGGTGACCTACTGCCATTCCAAGACCGTTGACCTCGCCGGGGTGGTGCGTGAAGCCGACATCGTCGTCGCCGCCGTCGGTCGGCCCGAACTGATCATGGGCAGCTGGATCAAGCCCGGGGCGGTCGTCGTCGACGCCGGTTACAACCCCGGCAACGTCGGCGACGTCGAATATGCCACGGCTGCCCAACGTGCCGGGCTGATCACCCCCGTTCCCGGCGGCGTAGGCCCGACTACCATCGCGGTCCTGCTCGCACAAACTGTCAAGGCCGCAGGGACTCCTAGGGCAACTCGCCGGTCGACGAAGTAGGCGCAGCGGTGAGACTGGGGGTGTGGGTTACGGTCCGCAAGTGAGGCGACTGATCCACGGGTGATGTGAATCCCGCCGACGCAGTGACTGCGCGAGCCACGTGCGACTGCGGTCGTCGAGGCAGGGCAGGCAGCGCTCGAAGTCGACGGTGTCCTTGTCCCGGGCGTGCTCCGCCTTGAACAGGAGTTGCACCTCGGGCCGCAGATAGGTGATGCCGTCGTCTGACCACAGGCAATCATCAAGGGGCCGGGAGATGCCGGCGTCGCGCTTGTAGAACCAGGTCCGGCCACGGACGTCGTCGAGCAGAACGTCGTACTCCCACGGATCAGCGCCGCTGGCCCGCAACCAGAGGTTGCCGCAGTCAATGGAAATGCGCGATGCGCGGTCACGGGGAAGCGGTGTCAGGCTTCCTGCCGCCGCCCAGACGTCCAGTGTGGTGGCCGCGAACTCGGTGAAGGCCCTAGCGTCCGCGCGGGGGATGCCGATGTCGAGGTCCGCGTGGGCGCGGTCGGTGTTGGTGTACGCGTCGATCGCCCAGCCGCCGGCGATCCACCACCTACCGGTGTAGTCGCCGAGGAAGGCGGCGGCGGCGCGCGGAGTGCGGGCCGCCCACGGGCCGTACAGCCGCTCCACCTCGTCATGGTCGAGCACGGGTGACAGTATGCGCGAGCCATGCGTCCACGGTCGTTTTCGTGAGGACGAGTCTGAGCCATCCGAACTCTCGACTTGCGGGACGCACGGACGACCGGTGGGAACTACACCCTGTGCGAGCGCACCGGCGTCGACCTATTGTGTTTCCCGAAGCAATCTTGGGAAGACTGGGCGCATGAGTCTGACGGCCAACCAGATCGGCATGCATTCCCGCACTTGCCGCACTACAGACAAGGTGGCCGTATATGCATGACATCACCATCCCCACCGCAGACACAGTTCTCATCTGCATCGACGTCCAGCGCGACTTCGTTCCTACCGCCGGCAGTGACGAATCGCCCGAAGTCAGCACCATCCGATCGCTGGTTCACGATGCGCGGGCGAGCAAGATTCCCGTGGTCTTCATCCGCGAAGTCCACCATCCCACATTGGTCGACATCGGCCGCGAAGTCGACGGGGTCGAGGAGCTTCACTGTATCGACGGAACGCCAGGAGCGGCATTCATCGACGAATTCGGCCCGCTCGCAGGAGAATACGAAGTCCGCAAACGCCGCTACTCTGCCTTCTTCAACACCGATCTGGACACCATTCTGCGCGGATACAAAGCCACCACCGTAGTTCTGGTCGGCGGCCTCACCGACGTGTGCGTGCACTACACCGCCGTCGACGCCCATCAACTCGACTACCACTTCCGCGTCGTCAACGACGCGGTGTACGGCTCGTCAGAAGCCGCCCACACCGCCGCCCTGAACGCCATGGCCTACCTGCAGACGAGCTCTGTCATCGATGCCCGGCAAGCCGCCGAACTCTTCACCGGGGCTCAGATCAAAGCCTAGTCGTCACCGACGCAGCCGGTCGCGCGCTGGGCCCGACCACCCACCACCGGACGTCGCACCGTGTCCCGGCCCTCCCTCGACGAACCGAGGGACGACGGTCACTCGCTGTGCGTAAGTGAGTCGGTGAACGCCGTGTTCGCCGCGCCGGTGAGGCGGCTGCCGTCGAAGCCGTACTCGACGGCGTCTCCGCGGATGGCCCGCAGCGGATCCTCGAAATCCCGGAAGTAGCCCATCGCCCAGGCGCCCTCCTGATAGCCGATGAGCTTCAGCAGGTCGTCGTCGAGGGTTCGGGCGACATCGATGGGCACGGAGAGGAACTGGTTCTCCTCTTGACGCACCCAGCCGACGCAGTAATTCACGTTGATCGCGCGCCGGATTCGATCGGAACGATTGGCAGCGCCGCTGTGCACGATCTTGCCGGTGTAGATCAGCACCGAACCGCGAGACATCTCGGCCTGCAGACATTCCTCGTCGCCATAGTCAGTCGGCTTCTTGTCACCGACCTGGCTGCCGGGAACGACTCGGGTGGCACCCATTTCGGCGGTGTAGTCCGACAGCGCCCACAGCGTGTTGCACTGCACGTGGTAGTCGTCGGGGAAGGGGTAGAAGTCGAACGCGTTCTGGTCGCGGTGCAATGCCTGGGCCGACTCGCCGGGTTCGATGGAGATCACCTGCGTGAGCATCAGCTGGAAGGCCGACGCGTGGCCGAGGAAGTCGGCGCAGACGCCCATCATCGTGGGGCTCTGAATCAACGTGCGACACGCTGGTGACCGTGCCACCAGTGCACCGGTGCGACGCGTCCGCCGCCCGATCATCGCGTTGTAGCCAAGCGGGGTGGCGTCGAGGTACGGAGCGAGCTCGTCGTCGATGCGGTCCATCAGCTCGGTCGACGCAAGGTCGTCGACGATCACGTAACCGTCGCGGCGCAGCAGGTCGGAGATCTCCTCGGGTGGCGTGCTGGCGGGGACGTGGTTCAGTTCCGGCATGGCGTCGAGTATCGCCGTCGCGTGTGTTGAGCTGGTAAAACGGCATCACGCCGCGGTTAACGGCTGACGCGTGCCGAGATTAGAAGACGGGTTCGGCACTACCGTTGAGCTGGTGATAGGTCACCATGGCGTCGCGACCCAGCAGCAGCATCCCGACCGGCTTGCCGAGAATGGAGCTGCGGCCTACGACGACGGCACGTACCAGGGAGACTGCTGCGTGATTACTTCCCAAAGGGCCTGACACTCATCGGGCATTCGCCAGCGCACTTGCTGGCCAATGCAGAGGATCTCGACAACCGTCTCCGCATGGTCCTCCAAGACCGTTGCCCCGCCGACCTATTCGCCGCCCTGCGAGCCTCAAGCGGTCCATCGGTGTTGCGACATTGACTAGAACCCACCCGTCGTCAACACCCCAATATTGACGGCGACAACATATTTTGCTCGGCAAACTGCATAGGTGGTGTGGATCGGTTATCGTCAGCGGCATGTGTACCCGAGTGCTGTGGAACGACAACGAGCTCGCTGTGCTCGCCGGCCGCACCATGGACTGGCCCGAATCGACGCAACCTTTGCTCGTCGCATTTCCGGCCGGTCGAGAACGCGACGGCGGTCAACTCGGACCTGCCACTCTGGTCGCTGACAACCCGTTGCGATGGACGACCCGATACGCCACGATCGTCGCCACCGTGTACGGGCTCGGTGGAATCGATGGATTCAACGAACGAGGCCTTGCGGCTCACGGTCTCTACTTGGAATCGACCGACTACGGTCCGCGGGACCCCGCCAAGCCTGGAGTGCACGCCGCTCTGTGGGCGCAGTATCTGCTCGACCAAGCCGCCGACGTCAGCGAAGCCATCGCGCTCATGGACGACGTCAATGTCGTCATGGCGGCCGCGCACGGCTTCGATGCCACGATTCACCTCGCGCTTGAAGATGCCAGCGGCGACTCAGCCATCATCGAGTTCTCCCACGGCCAGCCCGTCATACACCATGGCCGCCAGTACACAGTGATGACAAACGATCCCACCTACGATGAGCAGCTTCAATTGCTGGCTGCCCAGGATTTCTCTCACCCCGGGGACTCGATGCCGCTGGCCGGCAATGCCAGCGCCATCGACAGATTCCAACGCGCGTCGTACTTCTCGTCGATGCTGCCCAAACCGCAGAACCAACGCCAAGCCGTTGCGAGCGTCATGGCGGTCATGCGTAATGTCTCGGTGCCCTTCGGCGCTCCGGACGACAAGTTCGGCATCTACGACACGGAATACCGTTCCATCTCGGACCTGACCGAGCGCATCTACTTCTTCGAATTGACCACCAGTCCGAGCATCGTATGGGTGCGGTTCGACGACCTCGATCTTGTAGCTGGCGGTCCGGCGTTGGCGGTAAATCCCTACGATGAAACGTTGATCGGCGACATCACCGATCGATTCGCCGCGGCCGACATCGCCTTCTGACAGCCGAAGCCGACACTCTCACGATGTCCGACATCGTCGACGACGCGTCGTCGGGCCGCCGCGACCAGGACAGCCCGTCCGACACCACCCAAGCCTGGCAAGCCATCGGCGTCCTCACCGGATGGATCCAACACGCGGAGGCGAAAACCGCCGGCATACTTGCTGCCGCAAGCGTCCTGGGCGGACCACTGCTCCGGTACGCCACCGACCATCGCCCACCTTCGACAGCGGCGACGACCGCCGCCGTCCTGTGCGGGATCGCAGCACTCCTCTCGGCGATCTGCTGCGTGCTGGCACTGCTTCCAAGCATTTCGCTGCAGCGTGGCAGAAAGTCGGACGACATTCTGCTCATTCCTCCGACCGAGGCCTTCTCGGCCGCCGGGGCGACTGGGGCCGAAGTGGCGATCCTGGCCGGTGACTCGCGCCGCTTGACCGAATACCTCGCCACACAGGTTCTCGCGAACAGTGCGGTCGCACGGCGAAAGTCGTTCTGGGCCAACTGTGCTCTGCTTGCATTGCTCGTCGGCGTCGTCGCGTTCATCCTCCTGTCGCTGCTCGCAGGTATCTGGATCTGACTACGACTGGCCGGCGACTCGCAAACCGTCGACGACCAGACGTGCCAATTGCCACAGCGGCGGCAGTCGGGGTGGTCTCGATGATGCGGTGCAAGAGTGTGTAGTCACACACAACGAACGCCTCACCGCCAATGCGAGCCACGGCCGCGCGTTGCCCGAAGTGGTCTGTCAGCAGTTGTGCCGCGGCGACGATGACCACATCGCCGACTGCGTGACCATGGCTATCGTTGATTGCCTTGGACTCGTCGATGTCAGCCACGACCACCACCATGACCGTCCCCTGCCGGACCGCCTAGTGACCCAAACTCGGCCGGTAGTCGGCCACCTCGGTCTCAGCAGCAAGCAACGCACGCAATTCGCCCTCCTGCTGGGCAACGAACACGCCCATGACCTGGCGGCACACTTCTGGCACGCTCACCCCACGCATGTCGGCAATACGCTTCAATGCGACCAGCATGGAAGTGGACACGTGAAACTGCACGGCGAATTGACCGCACGAACCATCCTCGGGCAGTGACCCCGGACCTACCACCGTCGGGTCAGGTGCGCCGAACTCGTCCACCTCAGTGCGGCGCGCCCTCTCGACCACCCCACCACTAGCATCGCCAGCACTGCGGTCGGAGGAGTCGTGGAACTCCTCATGGCTGAACAAACCCATTCTCACAACGTAGACCTCGCAAGACGTGCAGCACTTCGACAGCGAGGGTTCAGTCGGTGAAGGTCGCGAGCGCCTGGCGCCGACGGTCGACGACGAGTCGTGTCACGTCGGGACGACCGTAGTGTCCGGCGGGGTCGAAGTTCTGGCGTTCACGGCGAACCTGACGATGATCGAGAGTGGCCACCGACAATCCCTCCTCGGAGTCGACGGGCTCGACCACCCAGCTGCCGTCGGGGGCGGCGATGCAGGTCCCGCCCGTGCTGATTTGTTCGTCGCTGGCCTCGCGCATCATGTCCGCGCCGGGCATGAAGTCCGGGATGTGCTCACGTCGCAAGACACTGGACGCGGAGATGACGTAGGACCGCGACTCGAGGGCGATGAACCGGGTGATGTCGGCGGTGTCGGAGACGTCGCCCGGCCACAGCGCAACGTGCAGATCCTCACCCTGGGTGTACAACGCCGTGCGCGACAACGGCATCCAGTTCTCCCAGCAGTTGAGCGACCCGACGGTGAACGGCGCCACCTCGTGCGTGACGAGTCCGTGGCCGTCGCCGCTGGCCCAGCTCAGCCGCTCTTCGTAGGTGGGAGTGAGCTTTCGGTGCACCGAGGCGATGTCGCCGTGGGCGTCGATGGTCACCGCCGAGCAGTAGATGCTGTGACCACCGCGGTCGGCGGGCGTCTCGGCGACGCCGAGCACGACCGTCGTGCCGTTGCGCCGAGCGGCCTCCCGCACCCCGTCGAGATGACCGGCCTCGATCTGCACGGCCTCCCGTAGGTAGAGCGAATGAATCTCGCGCTGCAGATCGGAGTTGAACCTCGCCCCGTCCGTGCGCCCGAGCCAGAACGGGTAGCCGGGCACGAGCGTCTCTCCGAACGCGACGAGGGCGCACCCGTTCGCCCCAGCCTCGTCCACGTAGCGTTCGACCTTGTCGAGCGTCGCCGCGCGGTCCAAGAAGACGGGTGCCATCTGCACGGCGCCGACGACGAGAGTCTGATCCACGTCGCTCATCCGCTTACTCCGCACCTACGGTCTCGGCGAAGATGGCGAGTCTGCGTGTGGCGGTTGCGCTGTGGGCGGCCATGCCCTCGGAATCGGAGATGACTTGCACGGCATTCGCGAGCGCAGGCGTGGCCTCCCTGGTGACGCGCTGATAGGTAAGCGGCTTGAGGAACCGCGACACCGAGAGTCCGGCACTGTGCTTGGCGCCTCCGGCCGTGGGGAGCACGTGGTTGGTGCCTGCCATTCCCTTGTCGGAGTAGGCGACCGTGCTCCACGGCCCCAGGAAGATGGACCCGTAGTTCTGCAGCCGGTCGTGGTACCACCCGTCGTCGGCGGTGATGACTTCGAGGTGCTCCGGCGCGAGGTCGTCCATCAAGAGGGCGGCGGTCTCGCGGTCGTCGGCGACCGTGACGACGCCGTAGTCCCGCCAGGCGGGCCCGGCGATCGGCTCGGTGGACAGACCTTCGAGCTGTCGCTCGACTGCTGCGATCACCGCGCGTCCGTGTTCCTCTGACGTGGTGATCAGGGCGGCAGGGGAATTCGTGCCGTGTTCGGCCTGTCCGAGCAGATCGGCGGCGACGATCTCGGGGTCGGCGGTCTCGTCGGACAACACGGCAACCTCCGACGGACCCGCCAGCAGGTCGATGGCCACCGTGCCGAAGAGCTGTCGCTTCGCCTCGGCGACGTATGCGTTGCCCGCGCCGACGAGCATGTCGACGGGAAGCTCGCCCAGGAGTCCGAATGCCATGGCCGCCAGAGCTTGCACACCTCCGAGCACGAAGACGCGGTCGACTCCGGACACGTGGGCCGCGTAGACGACGGCGGCGTTGGCGTTGCCGTCGGGTTGGGGTGGGGTGCACGCCACGACCGTCGACACGCCCGCCACCTTCGCGACCCCCACCGTCATGAATGCCGACGCGGTCAGCGGAAAGCGGCCCGCCGGCAGGTAGGCGCCCACCCGCGCCACGGGGACGTAGCGGATTCCCGTCACCAGGCCGGGGTTCAGTTCGGTCTCGAATCCGACGAGGTGCGAACGCTGTTCGCGCGCGAATGCCCCCGTGCGCCGCGAGCCCAGCTCGATCGCCTCCCTGAGATCGCGCGGCAATCGGTCACCACTCGTGGCGATGTCGCGGGCTGACAGCTCGAAGTTGCGGCGTTCGTCGTGGTCGAGCGTCCGGCTGAAGTCGCGCACCGCGTCGAGGCCGCGGGCCTCGATGTCGCGCAGCATGGTGGTGACGGTGTCGACGACGGCCGGGTCCCGCTGCGCGGCGGGCGCGTCGACGAGGGGGTGCTTGAGGTGTCGAAACTTGCCCTGCACGCGGTTCAGAAGTGGAGTCGAGTAACGCATGACGTCCACGCTAGGCACTCACCAGCCGTACGACTAGACGGTGATTCCCGAATCGAACCAGAGGTTTTCACTATACGAACAACAGATGCGTGTGCATGGTCAACGCAACGAGACCAAGGCCCGGTGTGGGCCTTGGTCTCGACACGTGTGCGCCCCCGGACCGGTTCAGGACGGCGCAGCGGCCGGGTCGTGGTTCTCGACGTTCGCGAGGACGTACTTCGGCCCCGCTTCGGCTCGGGCGATGCGTCCTCTGAGTACGACGAGCCACCAGAGACCTGCCAGCCCCATCGTGACGGCGAAGACGATCGCGTTGGCCCGAAAGTCCGGCAGGAACAGCAACGCCGACATGACCAACCCGAACACCACCATTCCTAGGACGTACACCGGCAACCGCATCCGGCCGAGATCGAAGACTCCGGCTGGACCCTGCGGTATTCGCTTGCGTGCGTTGGCGACTAGGAGTCCCGCCGTCGTGAGGAAGTAGACGCCGAAGAATCCGAGCGCCGCCGTTCCGACGATGTAGGAGAAGGTCTGCTCGCTCGCGAGCGCCGACAGCAGCAGTGCGAGCGAGACGAGTCCGGTGACCCACACGGCGGTCGTCGGCACCTTGTGCGTCGGCGAGACCCGTCGCAACGAGTGCGATCCCGGAAGCATGTTGTCGCGACCCATGGCATACACCAAGCGTGTGGCGACGAGCATGCTTGCCAGCACGCAGACCAGGATGTTGGTGAGCGCCAACGCGATGACGAACTTGGAGAACCACGGTGACACCTGCTGGGCGAACAAATCGCTGATGGGTGACGCACTCTCGGACAGCGTGGTCGGGTCCTTGATGACGAGGAGGAAGACGACGTACATGAAGAATTCGATCGCCGATGCCACCCCGAGGGCGAGGAACATGGTGCGCGGAATGGTGCGGCGGGCGTCCTTGGTCTCCTCCGCGACGTCGGCCGCCGATTCGACCCCCAGCAGTCCGAAGATGCATCCGAGGCTGGCGGTCAGCCACACGATGACGTAGGGCGACGAGGAATCGCCTGCCGCACCGGTGGAGAAGAGGAACCCGATGCCCTGGTGCTCATTGGAGACGAAGAACGCGACGATGGCGATGAAGGCCGTCGCGCCGAGCGTTACGACCAGTTCCAAGGCCACGCCGATGTTGTTGAGGATCGTTGCGAGCCGTACGCCGTAGACGTTGATCAACACGCACAGCAGCACGACGGCCATCGACGTCAGAATCTGCGACGACGTGCTCATCTCGATGCCCAGCAGGCTGCCGACGTACCCGGACAGCACATACGCGACACCGGTGAACCCGCTGATGAACCCGACGGCGCCGGCAAAGCCGGTGAACCACCCCAGATTTGGGCTGACGAGCCGACTGGTCCACTGATAGGCGTATCCGGCGAGCGGCAGCTTGACCACCAGGTCGGCGGCGATCAGGGCCCAGACGAAGAAGACGGCCACCGCGAGCGGGAACGTCCAGACGAACGCTGGACCCGCGGTGCTCAGCCCGAATCCGAACCCCGAGAACACCGCCGTCGTGGCGCTGATGACCGAAAACCCGAGGAAGAACGACGACACGCCGCCCACTGATCGACTGAGTTTCTGGGTGTAGCCGAGCTCGCCGAGCTGGCGGTCCTCCTCCGAGGTGTCCATGGTGATCCTCCTGGGGATGCTGTTCGCGGTCGAGGTGGGCCCAGCGTATGAACGCCTGAACAACAGGACAACCTTGTGAAAACCGAGGACTGCTATCGTGTTTAGCTATGTCGCTGTCGCTTATTCAGCTACGCGTCTTCGTCACGGCGGCGCGGTGCGGCTCGTTCACGGCGGCAGCCAAGCAGCTGCACATGTCGCAGCCGACCGTCTCCGAGACCATTCGTCGCATCGAGCAGAGTTACGGCACACCGCTTTTCGTGCGTGGTGCGCGTCGACTGATCCTCACCACCCCCGGTGAGGAGTTGATGCCCCTGGCCGAACAGACGCTGGCGTCCGCCGACGGTGCCGACCGGGCGTTGAAGGCGATCACAGGACTGCAGGGCGGCGTGGCGTCGTTCGGGCTCCTCCGCAATGCGAAGCACTACGCGATGGCCGACCTGCTGACGTCGTTCCACGCCCGCTACCCGAACGTGCGTCTGCGCGTCATCGGCGTCAACTCCGCGGACGTCGCAGACCTGGTTCGTGACGGCGCCCTCGAGGCCGGTTTGGTGGTCCTACCCGTCGATACGCGTGAACTGTCCGTCACGCCGTTGCTCAGGGACGAGGTGGTGTACGCGACGTCCCATTCCTGGCGGACCGGGCCGGTGTCCATCGAGGACATGGCGGCCGCCAACCTCATCCTCTACGACGCGCACGCGGGATGGCGGGACCCCACCCGTCGTCAGCTCGCCGACCGCGCCCTGCTGAGGGGCCTGGTGCTCGAGCCCCTGATCGAGGTCGAACAGGTTGACACCGCACTCGAACTCGTGGCTGCGGGCGCGGGGGAGACGATCGTGTCGAAGGCCGTTGCGGAATCCTCGATCTCGCCACCCGGAATCATCTACCTGCCATTGGAGGAGCCGCTCTACGACACCGTCGCGCTCATTCAGAAGGACTCGGCGATCCTGTCGCCCGCAACGAGGGAACTCGCGAGGCTCGCCCGCGAGACCCTCGCGGACCTCCGCTCCTCCGATCCCGCGCGGTCATAGGAAAGAACTGTCTCCCGTCGGCGGCTAGCGTCGGTGAATTCACAGCGCGAGTTGGTCCTGCGCGGTCCCGCGCAGCCGCAGCGCGTCGCGGCCCGGCGCCTCGCCGAACAAGCGGCGGTATTCACGGCTGAACTGCGACGGGCTCACATATCCCACAGCCTGGCCAACGCCCGCGATGTCGTCGGGCGCCGTCAAGAGACGAAACCTGGCCTGCTGCAGCCGGATCTGCTTCTGGTACTGCAGCGGGGTCATCGCGGTCACCGCCCGGAAGTGGCGGTGGAACGACGACACGCTCATCCGCGCGACGCGGGCGGCCTCCTCGATACGCAGGGTCTCCACGTGGTGGTCGCGAATCCACTCCATCGCAGCACTGATCGCGGAGGTGTTGCTGTCGGCCAGCCCGATCTGCCGCACCATCGCACTCTGGTCACCGGTGAGCAACCGCCAAAGGATCTCCCGCTTGATCAACGGTGCCAGAACGTCGCGATCGCCGGGACTATCGAGCAACCGCAACAGCCGCACCGCCGCGTCGACCATCTCGCCGGGGGCGTCGCTCACCGCGATGCCGGGCGGCGTTTCCCGCTCGCGTGCACCGTCACGCGCCAACCCCGTCTGCACCATGAGCGCGGCGATCTCCTCGGGCCGCAGCAGCAAGCCGAACCCCAGGCACGGCTCGATCGCGCTAGCGTCGACGTACTGGCCCACCACCGGCAGATCCACCGACACCACCAGGTATTGGCCAGCCCCGTAGTCGAGCACCCGGTCACCGCTGACCACCCGCTTCTGGCCCTGCGCCACGATCGCCAGGATCGGGTGCGACATCGACGCCGTGGGCGGCGACGACGTGGTGGCCTTCGACACGATCACGTCCGGGATGTCGGTCCGCCCGGCGTGCCGGTCGACCAGCGAGCGCATTTCGTCGAGGGGCATGACAGGAGAAGCTAGCAGGATCGTGCAAGAGGCGACGAGAATCCGACTACCGCTCCCGCGCGGCCGCTGGTGTGCTGGAAGAGACCTCCCCCGCACATCCCCAAAGGAGCTTCGATGCCTCTCGACCACTACGTCACCCTCGGCCGTTCCGGACTGCGAGTCAGCCCGATGTGCCTGGGCGCCATGAGCTTTGGTGCCGATACCGGCATCGGCGCCGAGGTCGACGAATCCGAGGCCATGCTGACCGCCTACCTGGAGCGCGGTGGCAACTTCATCGACACCGCCAACTTCTACTCCAACGGCCACTCCGAGCAAATCCTCGGCGACTACTTCGCGCGGCGCCCCGGCTCCCGCGACCGGGTGGTGCTGGCCTCGAAGTTCTTCTCCAACATGCATCCCGGCGACCCCAATGGCGGCGGCGCAGGCCGCAAGGCCATCATCGACCAGCTGCACGACACCCTGCGCCGCCTGCAGACCGAGTACGTCGACCTCTACTGGCTGCACAATTACGACCGATTCACCCCGATCGAGGAGACTCTGCGGACTCTCGACGACCTGGTCAGCGCCGGCAAGGTGCGCTACATCGGCTTCTCCAACACCCCTGGGTGGTTCACCGCCCAAGCTCACACGATGGCACTGCTGCGCGGCTGGCCGCCGGTCACGGCCCTGCAGGTGGAGTATTCGCTGCTGGCCCGCACGGTCGAAGGCGAGCTGATCCCGCTGGCCCGCGACGCCGGGATGGGAGTCCTTCCGTGGAGCCCACTGCGTGGTGGCCAGCTGTCCGGACGCTACCGGCGCGGTACGGCCACCGACTCGGCGCGGGTGGCGCTGACAGGGGAACCCAGCGACGCCGACTACGACGTGATCGAGACAGTCGTCGACGTCGCCGAGCAGATCGGCGAAACCCCCGGCGCCGTCGCGCTGTCCTGGCTTCGGCACCGCCCGGCCGTCACCTCGCCGATCGTCGGCGCGCGCCGGATGGCCCACCTCGACGACAACCTGCGCGCCCTGGAGGTGTCGCTCACCGCCGAGCAGACCGCGCGCCTTGACGCGGTGTCCAAGCCCACGCTGAACTATCCGATCGACATCAACGACGCCGCGACGACGTTGCAGTTTGCCGGCGCCACCGTCGACGGCGTCCACACCGAGGTGCACCCCGTCATGGCCAGCAGCGACCGCCGCTACTAGGCGTCGTCCCGGTGGTGCGGGCCCGGCAGTGACGGCTGGTGACGGTGCGTCGCGCTCAAGCGGTGATTCGCATTTCGGTGATCTTGCCGTGTGCCACGCGGAAGGTGAAGGTGCTCGGACCATTGAACCCGTTACCACCGACTTGGGCGATGACGACGACTTCGGTCTCGTCGATCGAGTAGAAGTGGATGACGTTCAATGACACCTGTCTTCCTATGAATTCGGCGTCGCTCCACCGTCGGATGGCCTCTGGTCCGTGGAACCTGCGCCCCCAGTCGTCGACGACTCCCTGGTACGAGGTGAACGTCGCCAGAAATGCATCGACGTCGCCACGATTGGCGGCGTCGATGAGGTAGCGCACCTCGGGGGTCAGCGTTGAAGGCATCGTCGATCTCTCATCGTCGGGCTCTGCGGGAAGTGCGAGGCTCAACGGCCCGCCTGAGGCCCGGGTGATCCTCAACGGGCCCGTAGGAGTCATCCCTGCATTCCGTTCTGGCCGGGCTAGGGCGGGGTGTCGCGGTCCGGGTCGTCGCCGCCCCCGTGATTGGGATTGGTGCAGATGGTGCCATCACACGGAACTAGTGCGCCGTCACCGTTGGGGTTGGGCATCATCGGCACGCTCGTCGACGGGGCGGGAATGCTGGGAGTTGGTGTCGGCGAACCTTGCGATCGGCCAGGGGTGGAGGTCGGCACTCTCGTCTGCACGGTTGACCTCAGCGAGTGGTGTAGCCGCCGTTGGCCAGGATGGTCTGGCCGGTGATCCACCATCCGTCACTGACGAGGAATCGAATCAACGGCACGATGTCGCGCGGATCGGTCAGGCCGGTCTTGGTGTACTTCGACAAGTCGGCGGCGTTCTGGTTGAACTCGGCGGACTCCTTCGTTTCTTGACCGTAGAAGAATGGTGTCTCCATGGGGCCGGGCGCCACGGCGTTGACCGAGATCCCGCGACTGCCAAACTCTTTGGACGCTGCACGGGTGAAGTGCTCCACGGGGGCCTTCGATCCGGCGTAGATCGAGTACAGGCCGGTGTAGGCCGACAGCAGTGAGGTGACGAGCGTGACGAGTTTTCCTCGCTCGGAGAGATGCTCACCGGCCTGCTGGATGAAGAACAACGCCGTCTTGGCGTTGATCGCGAAGATCGTGTCGAAGTCCTCTTCGGTGATGTCCGGCAGCGGCTTCTTGATGACCATGCCGGTGGTGTTGATGGCGATGTCGATCGATCCCATCGTGCTGCTGGCATCCTCGAACAACGTGGTCATTGCCGCCGCGCTGGTGAGGTCGCCCTGCACTAGGTGGGCCTGCACCCCCGCGGCGCGGATGGCCTCGCCAGTTTCTTCGGCGGCCGCGCGGGTTGATTCACTGTTGAAGTGGACCGTGACCGCGCGGGCTCCCTGCGAGGCGAGGTCACGGGAAATCAACCCGCCCAGATTCTTTGCACCCCCTGCAACCAACACGTTCTTGCCGGCGATGGTGTTGACGGTGTCGGGCATTGCTTCCTCTCGTCGATGTGCGCGCCCGGACGCTATCGTGAGGCGACAGTGGCAAGCCTTCGAAAAATCGCCGACCTTCGAAAACGTCGGGAGGCGGGTCAGGGAGCGGTTGTATTGCAGGTCTGGGATGGGCGTCGGGAACGCAGCGAACGCGTCGTCGTGGCAGAACGCGGTCTACGGCTCCAAGGTCTGGACTTCCGCTTCGTCGCCGAAACGGTGGAGTCACCGACCGACTGGTGCTTCCAAGAGCCGCACCACGTGTTCGTCGTTCACCGGCGCGGACATCTCACGTCGATGGAGATCGAGTTCGATGGCGGCCCCTCGGGTGACTGCCTTCCCCGCGTCGGTGACGTGTGGGTCATACCCGCCGGGCAGCGTTACGCCGCTCTCGCGCAAGGAGATACCGTCGGCTTCTGTGAGATCGTCGTTCCGGTAATTGCTTTCGGTGAGCGAGAACTTGCACCGCGTGTCGGGTATCCCGACACGTTGCTGCATCGACTGGTGGAGCGTCTTGCCGGTCAAGCCCATCGCGACGGTGCCGCGGCAACGCTGTTTCGTCAGTCGCTGGCCCAGACGATGCAACTGCACATCTCCGATCATTACTCCGCCAAGTCAAGTTCCGGGCGGACCGGCAGCGCCGCACGCTACATGGATCGGCGGGCCCAACAGATCGTCGTCGACTATCTTCACTCGGAATTGGATTCCCGCATCGATCTGGACGAGCTGGCCGCCTTGGTCGACATGACGACCGCCACGTTCCTGCCGGCGTTCTCGACCGCGTTCGGGACGACTCCCCACCAGTATCTGATCGAGCAACGAATCGAGCGGGCCAAGGCCCTCCTGTGGGGCAGCCAAACCAGCATCACCGACATCAGCGCAAGCGTGGGATTTTCCAATCCGAGTCACTTTGCCACGACCTTCAAGAACCGCGTCGGCGTCAGCCCGACCGTATACCGTCGCAGCACCTCACGAGCTGGCCGGAGACCACACTGATCCGGTTCTGGCTGATTGCGGCGATCGCCTGCGAACTCCGGATCCCGCCTCTCAGCGAATGGCTGACGGCCGCCAGAGTTCGAGACTCCGAAGACAGCAATGCACAGCGACGTCTCGTTTGTCTACAAACGAGACTGATCCCGCGTGCACGCGGCAGCCGACCGCAAGAATGGGCACGGTGAACGTCGGTGTGCCGCCGTACGGCGACGCAGCTCATCAACGGCTGATGATGGGATCCAGGAGCGACCCTGGTGGTGACTTCGAATGCCTGTTCCGCGTCTACGGTCCGACCCCATCACTGTTCAACAAGACCTGGCAACTGTCCGACCTACACCCGTGCATCGCAGGGAGCGCACCATGACCGACGCGTCCGAGCGGCCCGACCTAGTACGAGTGAACCCGGACAACTTCATCCGGGCCGAAACCGACATGTACTTCAACCACGCCGTCGACGGGTTCTGGTCGATCACCGTCTACGACGCCAATGGCTACTTCGCCCCCAACCCACGAAACACATACTCGCTCAACGACATCACTGCCACCAGGTCACTCGACGGCACGGTCATCACCCAGTTCGGCGGACAACCGACCGATGCGGCCAACTGCCTTCCCATCACCCTTGGATGGAACTACATGGTCCGCGTCTACCGACCACGACAGGCCATCCTCGACGGCCAATGGCTCCTCCCGCGAGCCGAACGAACTCCCTGAGCCGTCAGAACCTGGATGAGACGTGGCCGAGTCTTGAATGTCAAACGGCCGTGGTGCCGCCGTCGACGATGAGTTCCTGGCCGTTGACGAAGGCAGAGTCGTCGGAGGCGAGGAACAGTGCGGCCGTGGCGATTTCCTCGGGCCGTCCGTTGGATCCCCGAGGTATGAGGGCTTCGCGCGCCTCCATTGCGGCCGCGGTCTCGGCGTCGAAGGTCGTCTCGAGTCCGGGTGCGACGACTTGGCCCGGGGTCAAGACGTTGACCCGGATTCTGCGGTCCTTCAACTCCGCCACCCAGACGCGTGCGTATGCGTGCAGCGCGGCCTTGCTCGCTGCGTACACACCCCAGGATGGGTAGCCCCTGACCGACGCGATGGATCCGGTCATCAGGATCGAGCCGCCGTCGTTGAGCAGCGGTAGCGCCTTTTGCACCGTGAACAGTGTGCCGCGGGCGTTCAGACCGAAGGTGTCGTCGAAGTGTTCCTCGGTGATCGTGCCGAGCGCGGCTTCTCGAGCCGCGCCGGCATTGGCCCACAGCACGTCGACGGAGCCCTTCTCCCGTCGAATTACGTCGAATAGCCGATCCAGATCGGCCAGGTTTGATGAATCCGCCTGTACACCAGTCACGTTTCGTCCGATTGACGCCACCGCGTCGTCCACCGCGTCCTTGCGCCGGCCGGTGATGAAGACGTGCGCGCCCTCCTCGACGAACAGCTTGGCCCCGGCGAGCGCCATGCCACTGGAACCGCCGGTGACTACCGCCACCTTGCCGTCAAGTCTTCCCACGATCGGCCCTCAATCCTGTTGCATAGATGTTCATCTGGTCGAATGTCGCAGAGACACGGCGTATCTGGCGTCCACGATGCCGGTGGTGGGGTGATTCAGCGTGGCGTGGTGACCTCTAGCGCGAAGTCGAAGTGTCCCACTCCGTGTTGGGCGAGGCCGATCATCACCAGGCCCGTCGCTTCCAGGTAGTGCGCCATGTTGAGGCCGCCGGTGTCGAGCGGCCGCAGGTTGAGGCTCGTGATGAACTCGGCGACGCGGGTCTTGGCGTGCTCGTCGTCGCCGGCGATCAGGACGTCCACCGGCTGGCCCTTGGCCAAGACGGCGCCGAAAGTCGTGTTGAACGCCTTCACGACGCTCGCGCCAGCCGGGGCTGCGTCGGCGACCATCCGTGCACTGGAGGTGCCGTCGGGGGTGGCGAGCCCGTCGGCTGTCGGCGTGACCGGGTTGCAGACATCGACGATCACCTTGCCCCGTAGGGCATCTCCGAACTGGGTGACGACCGGAACGACGTTGGCGTACCCCAGGGCGACGATGACGATGTCCCCGGCCTGGACGGCGCCGAACTCAGCTGTGGTGGTGCTCCCTCCGAGAGAGTCGGCCACCTCGGCGGCCTTGGCCTGATCGCGTCCGATGATCTCGACGGTGTGCCCATTCGTGACGGCGAGCTTGCCGATGGCGCTGGCCATGTTTCCGGTGCCGATGATGCTGATGGTGCTCATGGAAGATCCTGTCGTGCTCGTGGATGGATGGTTACTCCGCCGCAGGCGGAAGCGCGCGGCGTGGTGGGTGTCCGTGGGCGGGGCTCCTAGCGTGCGCACCGTCAGCGGGCGGGGAAGTAGTGGCCGTTGTCCAGGTCGGCGAGCAGTGTGGGCTGGGTGGGTTCCCAGCCCAGGGTCTGGCGGGTGATCAGGCTGGACGCCGGCAGATGCATGGTGACCAGGTTGGTGAATTGGCCGAAGTATCCGGGCAGCATCAAGACGTCGACGGGAATGCGCACGACGGGTAGGTGCAGCCGTTCCCCGATGGCTTCGGCGATCGTGCGAAACGGGGTGCCCTCGTCCTCCGCGGCGTGCCAGTACTTGCCGGCCGGGCCCTTCTCCAGCGCCAGACGGAACAAGGTGGCGGCGTCGCGGAGGTGCACCGCGCCCCACAGGTTCGCGCCGTCGCCGGGGTAGCCGACGATCCCCTTCTCCTTGCCGAGTGCGATCAGCCCGGGCAGGAAGCCAGCTGTATCGGTCATACTGTGCGCGATGGGAGGCAGCCGCACGATCGACGATCGAACCCCCTGCTCGGCGAGGCCAATGACGGTGCGCTCCACCACGTTGCGGGCCCGCAGGGTGCCCGTATGTTCCTCGCCGTTGGGTAGGGCTGGGTCGTCCTCGGTCGCCGGGCGGCCCAGGCTGCCTGCCGACCCGATGCTGCCCGCGGCGACCAATGGCTTACCGGTTCCGGCCAATGCCTCGCCGTAGGCGACCATGATGGGGACCTCCGCGGCGGCGACGGCGTCCATTCCGCCGGAGGGCAGCAGGTCTTGGCGGTGACCTACGTGGACGACGCCGTCGGAGTCCGCGGCGGCTTCCTTGAGCCCGTCGAGGTCCTCGAGGTCGCCGCGACGCACCGCCGCGCCGAGGGCCGTCAGGGCGTCGGCGGACGCATCGGACCGGGCCAGGCCGGTGACCTCGTGCCCGGAGGCGATGAGTTCGGGAATGATGTACGAGCCGGAATGGCCGGTCCCGCCGGTGACGAAGACGCGCATCGAAGGTTCCTTCTTCTGGTGGTGGTGGTGAGGAGGCTGCAAGCGCGGGATGCGTTGACGTTCAAGCGAAGACGGTCACGCCGAGGGCGAAGGGGGGCGCCATTGCAAGTTCCGACGAATTATGTTGATGACTCAACCATAACCTTCATTGGGTGAGGAGTCAACCAATCAGGGTAGACTGACGAGCATGGAACCCAAATGGCTCGATGCGCGGGAAGAACGAGCGTGGCGGGCTTTCATCGACGCCCGTCACCACGTCGGCGTGCGAATCAGCCGGGGCCTGCAACGATCGGGACTGTCCGGGGCCGACTACGAGGTCCTGGCATTGCTCTCCGATCATGACGAGGACCGCATGTCCGCCCGGGATCTGTGCAACGCGCTGGGCTGGGAGAAGAGCCGACTGTCCCACCAGCTCCGAGGCATGGAGAAGGGCGGGCTGATCAGTCGCGAACCCAACCCGAACGACGGTCGCAGCACCATGGTTTGCCTGTCGGCCGTCGGACGAACCGCGATCGAAGAGGCGGCACCCGGTCACGTAGCTGATGTACGCCAGAGCTTCATCGATCTGCTCACTCCCGCCGAACTCGACCAGTTGACGGTCTTGCACGAACGCATCCTGCACCACTTGGCGGAGCCCGCCCCGGGCCACGAGAGCACGTCACCGCGGTGACGCTCACCCACCTTCTCGGGGCGTGAGCTCACGACGGCGCATGTCTGGGCAGGCTCAGCAAGAGGTCTCCAACCACGGCGGGCTGAGAGAGAAACGGATGGTGCCCGGCCTCGATCTCCACGACATCGTCAGCACGACGGGCGAATTCGCGCTGTCGTTCGGCGACCGTCCCCCTGTCCTGAGTGCAGACGAGGTAGGTCGTGGGCACCTGCTGCCACGCGGTCGCCGTCACCGGTTGCCCGAGCACCTGGATGCTTTGCCGCGCGAGATGACCGCGCCCCGCGTCTTGGACCTGTATGTCACAGTCGTGCAGAAATGTGTCGACGAACGACTCGTCGCGCGCTTCGAACGTGCCCGCATCGGCGTCGACGTCGAGGAACGGTGCCGGTTCGCTGCCACCGAAGTCCGACAGGGTCTGCCCCACCTTGGGGAGGTAACTGGAGATGAGAACCATGTGACGGATCGATCCGACGCCCACGCCAGCCTCGGCGGTGACGATACCGCCGTAGCTGTGGGCGACCACGATCGTCGGCTCATCGTCGTCCATCAGCACCTGTCGTACCGCGGCGACGTCCTCGGCGAGACCGGGACCGTCGAGGCCCGGGGACGCGCCCGCCTCGCCGCAGCTGGGAAGCCGGGGGCTTACGCTACGAACCCCGTGCCGCTCGAGCAATTCGGCGGTGCGATGCCACCACCACCAGCCGTCTCGCACGCATGCCCCGTGCACGAAGACCACCCGCATTCGCTCCACCTCCATCTGGAAGACCCGCACTGACCACGACGCTAGACGTAACGTGAATTACGTTAAAAGGGACGGTCGGCTGCGACGGTGGAGGAAAGATGGGTAGGAGACCCCAACCGCACATCAGGGATGATCTGCTGGACGCCTGCGTCGCGCACGCTCTCGCGCACGGTCTCCCCGGCCGGCTCGAGCCCTTCGTCTCCGCCACGGGTACGTCGGCTCGAATGCTGCTGTACCACTTCGGCACTCGCGACGCATTGATCCGCGCGGTCGTGGAGCGTGCGCGCCAACGACAACTCGACACCTGGAGTGGGCTACTTCAGCGGCGACCCGAGGAGCCCTATACCGTCACCCTCGAGCGTGCCTGGGCGTCGATGGCCGGAGTCGACGGCCGGCCCTACCGTCAGATGTTCGGCCAGTGGCACGACACCGCAGCATCTCAGTTCCTACCCGAGTTCGCCCGACGCGCCACCACGGACTGGCTTGGCCCGCTGCAAGAGGGGCTGGGGAGCATCGGGCGACCGGAACTCGCCACGCTGGTCTTGGCCGTGATCCGCGGTCTGCTCATGGACGTCGACGCCACCGGCGACATCACGCGAACGCAGAAGGGATTCGCCACCTTTTGCGCACTCCTGGACCCGCCCTGATGGCGGCCTGGCGGATGCCGAGAACCATCACGCCGGGTTGCGCAACCACCGCGCCGTTTCGTGCTGAGGGATGCGCCAGTTCCGCCGCCCTCCTTGACGCCGACGC
Organism: Mycobacterium yunnanensis; assembly: GCF_025823185.1. Taxonomy (GTDB): domain Bacteria; phylum Actinomycetota; class Actinomycetes; order Mycobacteriales; family Mycobacteriaceae; genus Mycobacterium; species Mycobacterium yunnanensis. Next base: position 288,558 of record NZ_JACKVK010000005.1, on the reverse strand, counting down.
GGCGACGAATCTCGAAGGGTCGATGCGTTCATCGACGACTTGGCGGAGGGGTTTCGCCCGTGCGCTCGATCCCGCTTGGAGGCGTGTCAGCCGCTGGTTCGCGGGTTTGACGGTGACGGCCAGCGCCCGCGGCGGGTCGAGTCAGGATCCGGGTGTGTGCCACCGGGCGTTAGCTGGCAGCCCCACTCGCGCCGACATTTACGCAGGCAGTAGTTAAGGTGGTGGCAGTCCGGCCGAGTGCCCGGCTCATGAAATCCTTGGGGAGGATCGGGTGCAGGACGGGACGGACGGTGATGTGCGATTCGAAGCCCACGTGCGCCCCGTCATGCAGTCGTCCACTGATGTAGACCTGCCCGTCATTCCCGACCTGACCGCAGACCTGCCCGTGCTCAAGGCTCTGTTGAGCATCTCCAGTGCCGTTTCCGGTGCCAGTTTCTTCGACGAGGTGCTCGAGGTCATCGCCGAACAGGCGCTGGCCGCCCTCGAGGCGTCGTCGTTGACCATCAGCCGTTGGGAACCCGGCAACGGCGTCTTACGGGCACTCGTCAACGTGGGTGATCTCGCGTCGGGGCAGCAGCGCTGGCCGCAGGATGAGTGCTACCCGGTGGCGGACGACCCGACGGTCACCGACTTGCTCCAGCGTGGGCGCTCCTACGCCAACGCCGTCGACGACGAGAACTCTCCGAGCCGATGCCGGGATCTGCTCCGCGCGTGGGGAAGGGAGAGCGAAGTCGCCGCACCCGTGATGTGCGGCAACGCGATGTGGGGTGAGATCTGGGCGAGCGGCACCGACGGCCGTCGGTTCGACCACGGCGACGCTCAACTCCTGCAAGCCATCGCCGCGCACACCGCCGTCGCCATAGGACGCTCAGAACTGTTGAGTACCGTGTGGCAGTACGCATTTCGCGATCCGCTGACTGACATTGCGAACCGACGTGCAATCGATCAGCGGTTCCTCGAGATCGACTGGGGTACAGCCACTGTGGTGGCACTGGTGTGCGATCTCGACGGATTCAAGCACTTCAACGACCACGCCGGCCATCCCGCGGGCGACGAGCTCTTACGCCATGTCGCCGCGGTGCTTCAAGGCCAGGCCGAGGCCGTGGACGGAGCCCTCGCCGCTCGGCTTGGTGGGGACGAATTCTGCGTGCTTCTGCCCGACTCGACATTGGCTGCCGCGGAAGGCTTCGCCGATGAGGCGGCCCGGACGATGCGAGACGCGTTGCAGCCGACGGTGAGCCTCTGCTGGGGAGCCGCCGCAGCGGGTCCTCACACCGCCAGTGGACGCGACCTTCTTGAAGCAGCCGATGCGGCGCTGCTCGAATCGAAGCGCCAAGGGCCGGCCCGCTTCAGTACGACGGCCTATACCCGTCCGGTCGTCGGTGGACTCGATCGGCGCGGGCTAGGCCCGGACGCGCAACGCGGTACCGATCGCCTCGCGGCGGTGATGGTGCAACTCATGCGGGAGAACGCGCCGATGTCCGACGTCGACGCGTTGGAAATGCTGGCCATGCAGGTGCAGGCGGCCATTGGGCTGGCTGGTTGGGCGATCTCCGTTGTCACCGACGACGGCAAGGCGGTCTACACGCCGCGCAAGATGGACAGCGTGAAGACGCCCGAATCGGGTCTCACCGTGTTGACCGATCTTGGGTTGTACGGCGCCGAGCTCGCCGACTACCCGGCCACTGCGCGCGCGCTGGCGACCGGCTCGACCTTCCTCGCCGCGCTCGACCTGGACGGATCCGAACCCACTGAAACCGCTCTGCTGGCAGATCTCGGGTATCGGGCCGTACTCGGGGTGGGCATTCACGCCCCCTCACACCGGTATCTGCTCGAGATCTACTCGCACGACGGATACCGACACCTCGAACCGATCTCCCCGCTCATCGAGGTGCTCTCGACGTACTGCGTAAACAGACCGCGGACCCCGGACGGTGGCACGTCTTCGGTGAAGGGTGAAGCCCGGTGACGTATTGCGTTGGTGTGTTGCTTGAGGACGGCGTGATCTTCGCCTCGGATTCCCGAACTAACGCCGGGGTGGACAACTTCGCCACGTTCTGCAAGATGACGGTCTTCGAGCGCGTGGGAGAGCGGGTAATCGTGCTGCTGAGTTCGGGGAACTTGGCCGGCACTCAGGCTGTGATCAACGTGCTGCGGCAGGGCTGCGCCGACGGGGGTGCCGTCGACGACGTCATGGGGGCGCGCACCATGTTCGATGCGGTTCGCGTGGTCTCGGATGCGATGCGAGACGTCGAGGACCGAGACGCAAAGTATCTGCAAGCCAACAAGGTTGGTTTCAACGCCTCGTTCATCGTGGGGGGCCAGATTGGCGCGGAGCCGATGCGACTGTTCCGGATTTACGCCGAGGGCAATTTCATCGAAGCGGGAGCGGACACCCCGTTCTTTCAGACCGGGGAAACCAAGTACGGAAAGCCCATCCTGGACCGGGTACTCACCAATCGCACGTCATTGTCCGACGCCACCAAATGCGTTTTAGTGTCCTTTGATTCGACCATGCGCAGCAATCTGTCGGTCGGCATGCCAATCGATTTGATCTGCTACCACGAGGGCAGCTTGCAGGTGACTAGCCGGCGACGGCTCGGCGTGGGTGACCCCTCCTTTGCCGCACTGAGTGCTCAGTGGGGCGAGGGGGTGCGCCAGGTGTTTCGCCGACTGCCCGATCTGGATTAGTCCACCACGGACGGCTTCCGGGAAGGTGACGTCGGGCCGCGCGATGGTGTCGAGTCGCGCGACCGCTATTCCGGCCCCAGAATTGGGCAACGCGGGACATCCGGGCGACCTCGGGTAAGCGAAGGAATGGAGCAGCGGCAATGCAGATCCACCTTGGCTTCGCGATGACCTTCGAGTGCCCCCGTCCCGTCCCGATGATCTTCAATCTCAACGTGCATTACACCCGCGTCTCGGACCTGCACGCACCCGACAACCTGATATTCGACCCACCTGTTCCGGTGCACGGCTACCGGGATGGCTTCGGCAACTGGTGCACTCGCATCGTCGCCCCAGCCGGCAAGATCACCGTTTCCGCCGACGCGGTCGTCGAGGATTCGGGTCTACCCGATCTGATCGTGCCCGACGCACGGCAGATTCCAGTGCCACAGCTGCCCGAGGAGACCCTGGTGTTCCTGCTGGGCAGCCGATACTGCGACACCGACAGACTCTCTCAAACGGCATGGGACCTGTTTGGGGACGGACCCACTGGATGGGCTCGCGTGCAAGCGGTTTGCGATTACGTGCACTCCCACATCACCTTCGACTACCAGCAGGCTGACAGCACCCGCACCGCACTGGATGCATTCAACCAACGAGTCGGGGTGTGCCGGGACTTCACCCACCTCGCGGTGGCTTTTTGTCGCGCCCTCAACATTCCCGCCCGGTACTGCAACGGCTACGTCGGCGACATCGGCGTCCCGCCCAGCGCCGATCCGATGGACTTCTCAGCCTGGTTCGAGGTCTTCCTCGGTGGGCACTGGTACACCTTCGACGCCCGAAACAACACTCCGCGCATCGGCCGGGTGCTCATCGCACGGGGCCGCGACGCCGCCGACATCGCTCTGAGCAATTCCTTCGGCCCCGCGTGGCTGAGGGACTTCAGGGTGTGGACCGACGAAATGCACACCGTCGCGTGAGCAGACCCGCACGCCCACATCGGTGATGAACGCCGACTCGCCGAAGATGATGAAGGAGGCGGTAGTGGCCGCCAGATTCAACGAGATAGTGGCTGCATATCGCCGACCGTAATTTCGTTCGCGAAAACCGCCAGAGCGGGCTACACCTGGGCCATGCCGCCGTCGACGCATAGTTCTGCACCAGTCATGAAACTGCTCTCGTCTGAGGCGAGAAACAGTGCGGCACTGGCGAGTTCCTCGGGACGACCCAGGCGTCCCAATGGGACGTGGGTGCTCATTTGGGCTCGGAGAGCCGCCGGATCCTGGCCAAAGTATTCGGCCTGTCCGTCGATGATGGGTGTGTCGAACGGACCTGGGGACAGCACGTTGACCCGGAGGCCCTGGCTTGCGAATTCGGCCGCCCACGTGCGCGCGTAGGAGCGCGCGGCCGCTTTCGTCGCACTGTAGGTCGTAGATCCAGGTAGCCCCTTGAGTGCCGTAATCGATCCGACCAGCACGATGGAGCCGCCCGTTGGCAACAGCGGCAGGGCCTTCTGCACAGTGAACAGCGTGCCGCGGGCATTGAGGTCGAAGGTGTGGTCGAAGTGCGCATCGGTCACGTCTGCGAAGTTCATCCGCTCGATGTTCCCGGCGTTGGCGACGACCACGTCGAGGCGTCCACTTTCCCCGCGGATGGCTTCGATCACTTCGTCGAGATCGCCTGAGACCGTGGCGTCGGCGGTGATCGCCGTGACGTGTCCCTCGATCGATGCCTTCGCGGCCTCGAGCGCTTCCTTCCGTCGCCCCGTGATGAAGACGTGGGCGCCTTCCTCTGCGAATCGCTGAGCAATTGCCAGACCGAGGCCTGTGCTCCCCCCGGTGACGAGGGCTACTTTGTTTGCTAAACGCATCCGTACTCCTTGAGTCGAACCTGTGATGACTAGCGAAATATGCAACTGCACAACGCTTTGCCGGAGGGCATCGAAGGCTGCATCCACTCCGTCAGTTCATAGCCGGGTGGCTGCACGTAGTTGCGGGTATGACGGTAGGAGCGATAGGGCATAGGCGCAAATAGTGGCATTGTATGGTCTGCATTGACAACGGCTATGTCGTGACGAGGATGGATTCGGGAATGAACCTGCGCCAATACGAATACGCCCTGGCTGTTGCCGACGAAGGCTCCATGACAGCGGCAGCAGAACGTCTGCGGATCAGCCAGCCCTCGCTGTCCCAACAGATCAGCACCCTGGAGAAGCACCTGGGGGTGCAGCTGTTCACCCGCACCCCACATGGGGTGACCGTGACCGTGGCCGGACGAGCTTTCCTGGCGGAGGCGAAGGTCGCCACGACCGCATCCCGGCGCGCCATCACCGCCGCTCGCGCCGCCAACGGGGAACTGTCAGGCGAACTCATCATTGCCGTCCACATGGGCCTGGGCGCGCGACAGCTTCCGCAGGCAATGGGGCAGCTACGCAGGCACCACCCGAAGTTGCAGGTGACACTCCACGAGGAGCCCGACCCCGCAGACATGGAACGGCTACTCCGCCAGGGAACCCTCGACATGGTCCTCGTACACCGCATCCCCGGCGGATGCACCTTCGACGCTCACCCTCTGGGTGAAGAAGCTTACGTCGCCGTATTGCCCAAGGGTCACCCGCTTCTCGCGCACGGCGCCGCCTTGCGTTTAGAGGACCTGGCGTCCGAGGGGTGGATCCGATTCCGGCGCGCCAGCCTTCTCGACGAATACCTCGCCCGTCTGTTCGCGAACGCCGACCTCAGCCCGCACACGGTGGCCCGAGCGTCGCAAATCTCCACAGCGGTCCGGCTCGTGGCGCAGGGCCTGGGCGTCACCGTGGTCCCGGCCTCGGCCATCCCCGAAGGGTTCGAAGAACTGGCCTGCCCGCTGCTGCCCGCCCTGACCGAGCCCGTCCTCGTCGGTGTGCGCCGCAATTCGGGTTCGGCCGAAGCGGCGATGCTTGACCAACTCGGTCAGCAGAACTGGTGCGGTACACAACTCCTCCGTCAACCCACGACTGTCTGTGATTCCCAGGATGGCCACGTCATGGGAGGCAGCATGTGATCGGTCTCGTCGTTCTAGGTCTGAGACACCACGCCGCACCCTGACGGCTCGCCGGTGTGGCGGCGGCCCATGTGCTCCAGGATGGCGGTGGCGACGACGCGTGCTGCTGGTTTGGGTTCCCTGTGTTTCGGGAGTACGAGGCTGATGGTGAAGATGGGCGCCGGCCTCGGCCGGATGACGGCGAGACCGTCCAGATGGGGAGCGGAGGACCTCGCGATGAGGGCTACGCCGAGTCCTGCGCGGACCATATCGAGAACGGTTGCGACGTCGCCTATCTCGATCTCGACCGTTCGCTGGATGCCGAGTTCTTGGAACAACCGGTCGGTACTCGACCGGCTGCCCCAGCCCGCGGGCACGTCGATGAAGGTCTCCCCGGCGAGCTCGCTCAGGCGGACGGTGCGACGATGCGACAACCGGTGACTGCTGGCGCAGGCGAAGACCATGGGCTCCGAGCTGATGGTGGTGGTTCGGACGTCGTCGGCCAGGGTCGGCGGAACGACGGCGATCGCCAGGTCGAGTTCGTTGTCGGTGACGGCCTGAACCAGGCCCGTCGAACCGTGGGGGCTGGTCGTCGGTCGTAGTCGGACTCCTGGTCGCTCGCAGTGGAACTCGGCGATCGCATCCGCAACCGGAGACGGAAGCAAGGAGTGCATCATCCCGATTCGCAGTGTGCCACGGAGACCTCCGGCCACGGTCGCGATCGAGTCCTTCGCGCGTTCGGCTGCGTCGAGGATTTCGCGGGCATGCCCGAGTAGGTCGTGCCCGGGCTCGGTGAGCTCGACGCTTCGGGTGGTGCGGTCGAACAACATGACGCCCAGTTCCCGCTCGAGCGCGGCGATGGTTGCCGACAACCCCGACTGCACGACGTGCATTCTGCGCGCTGCCCGGGTGAACGACAGCTCCTCGGCGACAGCGACGAAGTGCGCGAGTTGCCGAAGTTCCATGCCGTCGAATATATCGACCCTAGTGCTTAGTGTGTGCACTCATCATCGTTGGACGTACTAAGCGCTGAACGACGACCATGAATGAAAGTCTGCCTCGCAAAAGGAGATCCTTCATGGTGTCCCATCAGCTCAATGTCGTGCGCACCGGCCCGCGTGGGGAGACCCCTGCGGTGGTCCTTCTGCATTCGGCGGGGCTGGACCTGACCTACTGGGACGCGCAGATCGCAGCATTGGGCGATGAATTCGATGTCATCGCGTTCGACCTGCCAGGTCATGGCGCCAGCATCGCACCCGCGACGGCCATCACCATCGAGCAGATCTCCAAGTCGACGTCGACGGCCATCGCCGAGTTGGGCGTCGGCCCGGTGGCCCTGGTCGGCCTCTCGGTCGGTGGACTCATCGCGCAGCACGTTGCGCTCGCCGCCCCGGGCCTCGTCGACTCGCTGGCTCTGTTGGACACCGCCGCCCGGTTCGCACCGGAAGGGCAGTCCGCGATGAGGCAGCGAGCTACCGCGCTGCGGGAGGAGGGGATGTCGGCGATCCTCGGCGGGCTCTTCGAGCATTGGTTCCTGCCGGAGACGAGGGACCGTCGACCCGACATAGTCGACCGGGCTGAGAAGACGTTGATGAACAACGACGTCGGCGTGCAGGCCGCCCTGTGGGAGATGATCGCCGCCTTCGACTCCTGCGCGACGCTGGGTGCGATCGACGTGCCGACGCTGGTGTTGGTCGGCGAGCACGATTCGAGTTCGCCGGTGTCCTCGGCCGAAGAGCTACGCGGCGGCATCCCGAACGCGCGCATGGCGATCATCGAGCAGGCGGCCCACCTGTCACCGATCGAGCAACCCGCCGCCGTCACGGGCCATCTGGCGGCGTTCTTACACGATGTCGAGACGGCGCGGTCCCGCTGATGACGCGTATTCCTCTCGTCGACCCGGCAACGCTCACCGGCCGGCGCAAGGCACAGTTCGATCGCTTCCCCTCCAACCTCACTCGCGCTCTGCTGCTCCTCGACGACAGCCTGGCCGGCCAGCTACCGGAGACCGCGAATGCGCTCCGCGCCTCTCCGTTGGACCCTGCCTGGCGCGAGGGCGTGATCCTGCGAGTCGCGGCACGACAGCGCAGCGCCTACGAGCGATTTCAGCATCTGAGCCAGGCGCGGCAACACGGTTGGACAACAGCCCAGGTGGACGCCATCGAAGACGAACGAATTAGCGATGACGTCTTACCGCAGGACTTCATCACCGTCTTACGCTTCGTCGATGAGATCATCGACGGTTCAACCGTTTCCGACTCCACGTTCACTGCGGTCCATCACGTCCTCGACGACCGAGACCTGTTGACCGTCGTCGTACTCGTCGGGCACTACATGGGCGTCGCCCGCGTCCTCGGCGTACTTCAGGTCCCCCTCGACGGTGAACCCGACCCGTGGACGACCGAACACTGACGGCACCCCTCTCCGGGAGCCGCGATGGAGCCCAGCGGCGCCCGAGCAGCCTTCGTGCGGTTACGACCGGTATCAGTCGCCGCCCGACGGAAGCTCGGAACCGTGCGCGCGCGGCCCCCAGCCTCGCAGCCGTCGGCTGTGATCGCGCGTCTTCCGGGCTGCCTCGCAGATCAACTGCGCTCGCTCACGAGCGCGTTGCGCCCCTTCGACGACGGCCGCACCGACTGTCTCCGAATGGTTGACGGCGATCAGGGCTTCGCTGAGGGTTGCCGAGATCTCGAAGAGTTCGTCCAATGCGGCAGCAGTGAGCGCATCGACCACGGGGCCATTCGGCGGCGCCACGAGGCAAAACGATATGTCAGCTTCGCCGGCCGTGGCCGAGGCGTCGGTGAGGACGTCGATGAAGGCACTCCCGACCGACGTCACGCGGGAGAGCTCGAGCACCAATCGGGTGGGTTCCCCGTCGAGTTCGTCGGCTAGTCGGCGACGCAGGATCGACGACTCGGTACCGTTCATGTCTCCGGAGGCAACGACGATTCGCGCCAGGTTGGCGAGCCGCCCGTGCGTCGAGGCCCAACCGTGCTGCCAGCCGACGGCTTCGTCGTCGATCACTCATCCACCTCCCACGTATCGTTCCTGGCGACGTAATCAGGTGGAATGCGCACCTCGCTAGCCGAGGACCGCCTGCGCTCTGGCCGATTGACGCCAGGTGATGGCGGTAGGGCCGGGTTGCCGACGCGTACAGACGGCCGGCGGCGGACTAGCATTCCACGCGAGGAGCCGCTCGCACACAGCAAACTGGGAGCACCACATGACCGACGCGCCGTTCGGCCAGGCGGCAGAGATCGAGACGACCGACGTCGACGTGGCCACCGACGCCCTGCGCCACTTCTACGTCGCCGCCGACCTAGATCCCGTCGGTGACACAGCGGTGATGATGCAGATGAAGGCTCTGCAACTTCCCATGGTGACCGTCGGCAGTGTGGGCTTCGGGGTGGACATCGAGATCCGAGCCGAGGACGTCACCGCTTACTACATCGACGCACCGCTGTCCGGATCAGCGATGAATCGCTGGCGCGACGGAGAGAGTCTCCACACGACCGCCGGGGCGGTTGCCGTGTTCACACCGGGAACGCCGTGCCAGCTCGATTGGTCGGCCGACTGCGATCAGCTTTGTGTCAAGGTGGACGAGTCGCAGATGCGGAGTCAACTCGAGGCGATGCTGAATCGGACGGTTTACCAACGCATTACATTCGATCGACACTTCGATCTCGAATCTGCCGCCGCGCGGGATTGGTACTATTTGGTGCGGCTCTTGGGGCGTCAGGCATGGCAACCCGGCGGTCTTCTGAACCACCCGCTCGCGGTGGGCAATCTTCAGCTTCTGCTGATCCAGGGGCTACTGCAGATGCAGCATCACAACTTCGCCGATGCGCTGAGCGCACGTGATTCTCCGGCTGGCGCGGCAGTGACGAAGCGGGCGATCGACTTGATGAATGCTGATCCGCAAAAGCCTTGGACCACTGCGCAACTGGCGAGCGCCACCGGAGTCAGCGCCCGAGCCCTGCAGCGGGCATTCGACAGATCCGGTCATCCGTCGCCGATGGCGTATCTACGGCGACTTCGACTGGAAAGGGTGCACGCAGAATTGCTCTCTCACTCACCTGACTCGGCCACCGTCACTACGGTCGCCACCCGATGGGGGTTTCTGCATCTGGGCCGATTCGCCGGTCAGTATCGGCAACAGTACGGGCAAAGCCCATCGCACACGCTTCGCCTCGGCGGACGTCCCCATCGCCCTTCACTGGCCCCCGGTGCTGGCGCCGTTGAACCCACACCAGGTTGAGTCAGCACGCGAGTTCCGCGGCAATGGACGGTGGCACGCCTTCGTTGGTGCAATTGAATCCGCTGCCGTATAGCACCGCACGCCAACCATTCCCGTCGTAGTGGTAGAGCACGATGCTTGGGGGGTTTGCGTCGGGAACCGACCGCGTGTCGACGATGACCTTCGCCCAGTCACCGACGCACCGCACCTCCGAGATCGAGAACGGCTGCCTGGAGTTGCCACCAAATCGGCGCTGCGCAACCGCCCTCAGCGCGTCCTTCGTCGACTGCCCGCACGGAGTGGCCGTGTCAACCGTCGTGGTGGGCGTGACCGCCTGGCCAACGTTCGACGGTTCAGGCGAGATGCCTGCCCCGCAGGCCGTCATGGTCGCGACGACGGCCGCACAGGCGGCGGCGTAGTTGATCTGCTTCACGACCATTTCTCCTCGCCCCTGAGCGGACGTGACCCCGGGGCATTTCCTCTTCCCCTGAACAGACCGTTGCTACCCACACAACTCATCGGCTCGGCGGAATCGAGGTGTCGCCTCGGTTACCCTCACCGGTTCGACGATCCAGCACCAGCAGCCGCCCAACGGCAATGTCGACGCCGAGTTCCTCATTCTATGGTTGCTCGTATGGCCAGTAGCAGCGTTACGTCGCGCAAACCGTCCGGTGACACCGCTGGCAAGGTTGCACTGATCACCGGCGGCTCGCGGGGCATCGGTGCGGCGATCGCCATCCGGCTCGCCGCCGACGGTTTCGCCGTAATGGTCAACTACCGCACCGACCAGCAGTCCGCCGACGACGTCGTCGACGCCATCGCCTCCGTCGGCGGACGCGCGGTCACCGCCCAGGCCGACGTCGCCGACCCCGACCAGCTTCGAAGACTGTTCGACACAACCCTCGAGCGGTACGGACGGCTGGACGTCGTGGTCAGCAACGCCGGCATCGGACACCACGGTCCTATTGCGCAGACGAGCGACGCCGTCTTCGACGCCGTCTTCGCGACCAACGCCCGCGCCACCTTCGTAGCCATCAAGCAAGCAGCGCAACACCTCTCAGACGGCGGACGAATCATCGTCATCTCCCGGGCCAGTCTGCCCCCGCGGCAGGGCGGAGGGCTGTACGCGGCGAGCAAGGCCGCCGGTGATGCGCTCGTCCGCACGGCGGCCCAAGAACTGGGCCCACGCCAGATCACTGTCAACAGCGTGAGGCCCGGCGCCACCCGGACCGACATGTGGACCAGCCATGACCATGGCGACGACGACCACGCCGTCGCCAACCGCACCGCCCTGCGACGTCTCGGAGAACCCGAGGACATCGCCGACGTCGTCGCCTTCTTGGCCTCCCGCGCCGCTCGGTGGATCACCGGACAAGCCATCGCCGCCGACGGCGGCCTCGTGTGAGGCCCCGTCGTACGTGCGGCTCGCCACGAGGCGTTGCGCCAGGTGTGCGACGGTCACGGAAGGGGTGCGTGCACGTGGACTCGTTGGTGGGCGTCGGTCTTCGCGCGGTAGAGCGCTGCGTCGGCAGCTTCGAGCACCGCGGTCGGGTCCGCGGGTGGGGTGAACTCGGCGATGCCGACCGACACGCCCAGTGCTCGTACGGGTTCACCGGGCGGGGCGGCAGCTGCGAGTGTCCGAACGGCGGAAACCAACTCGTTTGCCAGATCGACGATCTCTCCCATGGTCGTTCGGCTGGCAATGAGCACGAATTCGTCTCCGCCCCAACGGCATAAGATGTCAGAGGGCTCGGCGGCCGCTGTCAGACAACGGGCCACCGCGGCAAGCACCTCGTCACCCGCGCGATGCCCGTCAGCGTCGTTGACTTGCTTGAAACCGTCCAGGTCGCAGTACAGCACCGCCTGCGTCACCGCGGGGTCGTGTACGTCGGGGTCAGCAGTATCAGCCGCCGCCGGCTGACATCGCGCCGCGAGCTCATTCATGCCGGCCGCACGCAGGTACAACCCCGTCAGGTCGTCGCGCTCTGCCCGCTTCCGTAGCTCGTCCATCCTCTGACGGACGGCGGTGCGATCGCCGACGAGGCACACGTAATTCGGTCCGGTCGTCGCATCGTCCACTCGGCGAGCCGTCACCTGCACCCACCGGTCCCAGGCGTGCCCTCGGGGGTGGCGCAATGCGCATTCCTCGGCCAGGATCGTCGACTCGTTCACCCCGAGCGCATCGAGAGCGGTCGTCTGCTCGATGTCGGAACCGGGCAGGATCACGAGGTCAGCGAGCGTGCGGCCCAACACTTCGTCCTCGAGCGCCTCGGCCAAGTCCAGGAAGGCGGCGTTGACGTCGGTGACGAACAGATGGGCGTCCAGTACCAGCGTCGGGGCCGGGGACGCCACGAACGCTGCCCGATACAAACTGGCCTTACCCGAGGCCAGATCGAAGGCATGCACCCGCGCGATTGCTGCAGCGGCCTGCGTACCGAACAGTTCCAGAAGCGCGCGTTGCTGGAAGTCTGGAGTCAGACCCGTTCGCGGGAGGTCCACACTGATGACGCCCAAGAGCTCACGGGGAGCACGCCACAACGGGACCAGCAGCGCGAATTCCGGCTGCCACGGCTCGACATCAAGGCCCACGGGTGACACCGCTGGCGTCGACAAACGGTCCGGCCGCGGATCGACGTGCGGAACCGAGTCATCCAGGACCGGTGACCTGCAAAACCGTAGCTCTCCCCACTGCTCACTGGCATCGAGCAACGCCAACCAGCCGTCTTGGGGGAGCGCCCCGCCCAACAAGGTCTCGAGTTCCGGCGGGCCGACCACGGTGCGAACCTCCAGGTCACCAGACCTGGTCACCACGTTGACCGCGACGGCATCGAAGCCGATGACATCCACGACCGCCGCGGCGACGTGCTGGAGAATGTCGTCCAGATCCTCGCCAACGCCGAGTTCCTGGACGATCGCCATCAAGCGCCCCAGTTGCTCCCGGTCGAGACTCACCCGGTCGGCCACGTCCATATTCTGACAGCTCGGCCGCCCCATGCGGTCGCCGATGACCCGCCGCCTTCACATGGTGTGGGGTGGTCATGGCTACCGTGTGGTGCATCCGCCGTTGGCGAAGATGGTCTGTCCGGTGATCCAATGTCCCTGGCAGGCAAGCAAGAGTGCGAGCGGCGTGTCCATTGGCCAGGCTCACGCGCGACCCACGTCGTCGAGTGCCTCGCGCAGCTCGCGGGCCTTGTCGTCGGATATCTGGCACGCGGTCTTGATCTGGTCGGGAACCGCCCACACCCCGTCCCGCAGCGCCTCACCCGCCGGTGTCAGGTCGACCAGGACACGGCGCTCGTCAGAGGGATCACGTCGGCGCGTGATGAGCCCGGACAGTTCGAGTCGCTTCACCAGCGGTGTGATCGTGCCGGTATCCATGCCCAATTTGGCACCCAACTCGCCGACGGGGCGAGGCGCTTCGCCGAGCAATTCGAGCATCACCAGATACTGAGGAAAGGTCAACCCCAGCGGCGCGAGGAACGGCTTGTGCATCCGCACCAACCGATTCGCTGCCCCGTAGAGCGCGAATGACAGCTGCTTGTTGACGTCGTGGCGGCTCGTGGCGCGACGGGCGGTCATCCGAATCCTCTCGCGCTAGTATCTAGTGCACTAGACAAAATGAACTTCGATGTGAGGCTCTCCGGCACATCATCGAGTCGTGATCGGAGATGCGCAAGGTGCCCCAGGTCAAACCCTTCCACGACGTCGTCCGTGAGCGTCGGTCGGTGCGCAGCTTCCTCGCCACCCCAGTGCCCGACGCGCTGATCCGGTCAGTCGCCGAAGAGGCGCGTCAGACGCCGTCCAACTCCAACATTCAGCCGTGGCACGTTCACATCGTCTCGGGGGCGACACGCAACGCCGTGAGCAGGGCCATGCTGTCCGCTGAGGCCGATGACACGCACACTCCCGACTTCCCTTGGGGCTATGACGAACTCAGCGGAAAGTACAGCGATCGGCAGATGGCCCAGGCTGCAACCTATTACCAGATGCTGGGGGTGTCTCGAGACGCGCGCGAGGACCGTCGGATCGCCGTGCTGCGCAACCTGGAGTTCTTCGGTGCGCCCCACGCATGCCTGCTGTTCATGCCCAACTTGTATGGCGGCGTACGGGTGGCCGCCGACGTTGGCATGTACGCGCAAACGTTCCTGCTGTCACTCACCGCGCACGGTCTCAGTGGCGTGCCCCAAACGATGCTGGGCCTCTACGCCGATCCCATTCGAGAGGTTCTGGACGTGCCCTCCGAGCTCAAGCTGCTCTTCGGCATCTCGTTCGGCTACGCCGACCCGGACTCGCCCGCGCACCGACACCGCGTCGACAGGGCACCCCTCGCCGAAACGGTCACGTTTCACCGTTGAGGCAGCTCGCATCGTGGACTGTGACCGTGCAGACTGCGGCGACGTGGCCGTCCGTCTTGGGCCGATCCCACGTACCTTCACCCGACCTGGCAGGTGGCGCTTGAGCGTTTCGCCGAGCGCCGCTAGCCCGTGGGCGCCGGCCCGACTAGGAGCTGACGCACGACGGGAGCGGCCCACCTAATCAGTTCGTCCTGGCTCAAATCGGCCACGAACGGGTTGGTCAGGACGTAGCGGGTAGTCGCCAGGCCGATGATGAAGGATCCCATCAGGCCGGCCCGCTGACCGGGGTTGTCGGGGGTGACGGCAAACAGGACCGGTGCCACCTGAGTGGCGAAGACCTTACGCATCGTGTCTGCGGCGCTGGCCGACGTCATCGCCGCGCGTAGCAGCGCGACGAAGGTCGGGTCGTCCTCCCACACGGCGAAGAACTTGGGCAGCAACACCTCGGCGACGCGGTCGGGGTCGACGCCGGTGAGGTCGGGCAGGTCGAGGGTGAAGTCCACCGCGGCGGCGAAGAGGTCTTGCTTGCTGCCGAAGTATCTGATGACGAGGGCGGGGTCGACGCCAACGTGGGCGGCCACTGCTCGAAGCGTCGTGCGCTCGTACCCGTCAGCGCCAAAGCACGCACGTGCTGCGGCGAGGATGTCAGTGCGCGTTTCCTGGGCATTGCGGGAGCGGGTGGCGACCATCCGCCGAGGATATGTCATCGGCCGTTGACAGAGTGTCGAGGCGCGCCTGGCTCGCCCGCTGGCTGACCGTCTGACTCGTTGGTACCCCGTGCTTCGGCCTTGCCCGTCGTGCCGTTGATGCCCGGCGTGGTGGTAGCCGACGCGCCGGATCGAGTTGCCGCGTCGCCGGGGTGCGAATCCCCCGGCGCTGGAACCGCTTTGGCGCCGGGCCTGGTGACCCCATCCGTCGCGGTCTTTCCATGGCGCACACCGGCGGTGCTTGACGACGGCTCGCCGTCGGCACCAGACCGGTCCTCTGACCCGACCGACCCGTCCTCCGGTGCGGCGGCGCCCGCGGCCTTGGTGACGTCGGTGTCGACCGCGGCCTGGGGCGCGTCGTCGATCGAGGGGGTGACGGTGTCGGTCGACGATCGGGGGACTCCCCGCGTCGCCGAAGGGATCGGCTCAACACTGATGTCGTCTCCCCGCACCGGTGCGAGGTGTACCGCGCCGTTGAGTACGAGCGACGCCGATGGGAGTGCCGACGGGACGGCCTCGCCCTTACCTGCGCCGACGCTCATCGTCGGCCGTGACTGCGGGGCAGTGCTCGACGGGAGTTCCGAGGGCGTCACCGGGGCGGGGAGTAGCGAGAGCACCGCGTTCAGCATGCCGACGATGGCTACCCGCACCTGATTCGCCAGACCGGTCGGCGCAGCGGGGCTAGAGCCGATTGGCGCCGGGAGCCAGGTGAACGGGTCGACGGCGTCGTCGAGGAGTTGCCCGATCAGGCCGACATTGGCGTCCGGGGACAACAGACCGTAGACCAGGTTGCTCATCAGGCCCGGAATCTGTTGGGGGGCAACGATTGCCGACTCGACGCTGGCCGCGACGTTGGCGGGAAGGTTGCCCACGTAATTGACCGCACTCCAGGCCATGTACAGCGGTGCGCGAGCGGCGAGCTGTCCGGCGACCACGGTACCGCCGAGCCCCGAGTCGTTCATCGCGCTGCGGACGGCGTCGTACCCAGGCATCAGGTCGGGGAGTCGGCCCAAGACGCTGTCGAACGCGGCGGCGAATGCCAGCCGCGCCTCGTTGACGAGGCCCGGATCGGTGGAGCTCGGACCCAGCGGATACGGCAGCAGGCTCGCCACGAGGGCGGCGGTCTGTTCGGTTTCCCAGGGGTAGGAAGTGACCGGTGGTCCGACGGACGGGTTGACGAAGCGCTGCACCAGATAGCTGAGCACGTTGGGGGTCAACTCGGGATGCTGCTGCGCCGCCATCACGGCGAGCGTGGCCTCGAAGGGCACCGAGATCGTCGCGTCGACGTGGATGCCGACGAGGCTGGTCAGCACCTGAACGCTCTTGCCCAGGGACACGAACGCGTCGGTGATCGCCGCGGCGTCGGCGACGTCGACGGTGACCGCCGGAAGCCTTTGCGGCTCCGGAAACGCAACGGTGGCCGCAGCCGACATCACCCCGGCCGCCAGCAGGGCGGCTGCCAGCCTGGTGGGCGAACCTGCGTGAACAATCATTGGAACCCCCGATCAGGTGCGTGGCGCTCGCCACGATCGGAGTATGTCAACGCGCGATGACATATGTCAACGATTGGGGACTTGGCGTCGTGAGGTTGGCGCCATGGCGCGGAGGCCCTAAGTCACCATCTGTTGACATGCCGGGTCGGGCCGCTTACCGTCTGAAGTCATCATCTGTTGACATGCTGCCCCTCGAGGAGTCGACCGTGACGCCACCAAGGCCGGGACGTTCGTTCCTACGCGACATCGCCCGCATGGCCATCGCCGTTCCCCGGCGCGTGGTCGCGATCGCGGCCCTGGTGACGGTTGCCGCGGCCGTCTTCGGCATCCCGGTCGCCAAGACGTTGTGCGCGTGCGGGTTCGAAGACCCGTCGTCGGAATCGGCGAGGGCGACGGCAATCCTGACCGACACGTTCGGCCACGGCGACGCGCAGATGATCTTCGTCGTCTCCGATCCCGACGGGTACGGCAGCGCCGCGGCCCGCGCGACCGGACTCGACATCGTCGACCGACTCCAGCGATCACCGGACGTCAGCACGGTGACGTCGGCATGGACGGCTCCTGCGGGGTCGAATGCCGGTCTGGTCAGCGACGATCAGCGGTCCGGTCTGATCGTCGCCGGGGTGTCCGGTGAGGGCAGCGCCGCGCAAGCGACCGCGAAGGCGCTGTCGAAGCTGCTCGCCGGGGACCGCAACGGTGTGACCGTGCGTTCCGGCGGTGCGGCGATGCGCGATGTACAGATCACCGAACAGTCGCAGCACGACCTGATGGTCATGGAGTCGCTGGCGATACCACTGAGCTTCGTCGTCCTGGTGTGGGTGTTCGGCGGGGTGCTGGCGGCCGCGGTCCCGGTCGCCGTCGGCGCCATGGCCGTGCTCGGCGCGCTGGCGGTGCTCCGCGGCGTGACCGTCTTCACCGACGTGTCGATCTTCGCGCTGAACCTCACCGCCGCATTGGGTTTGGCGCTTGCCATCGACTACACGCTGCTCATCGTCAGCCGCTACCGTGACGAGCTCGCCGAGGGATCGTCCCGCGACGAGGCGCTCGTGCACACCATGGTGACGGCTGGCCGCACGGTGCTGTTCTCCGCGACCATCGTCGCGCTGTCGATGGCCATGATGGCCTTGTTTCCGATGCACTTCCTCAAGTCGTTCGCCTACGCGGGAGTCGCGACCGTCGCCTTCGCCGCGGTAGCCGCACTGGTCGTCACCCCCGCGTTGATCGTCGTGCTCGGAGACCGCTTGAACGCCTGGAGGATTCGCGCACCGTTCCGGCGTTCCGCTGCCGCGCACCGCCCCGTGGCTCGACCGTTGCCGTATCGATGGACCAAGGCCGTCATGCGCCACGCCGTGCCGGTCGCTTTCGCCGTCGTCGCCGTGCTGCTGCTGCTTGGCGCCCCGTTCCTCGGCGTCAAGTGGGGGTTCCCCGACGACAGGGTGCTGCCGTCGTCGGCCTCGGCCCACCAGGTCGGCGACCAACTGCGCAACGAGTTCGCCGACGACTCGGCCACCGCGATCACCGTCGTCGTCCCCGAGGCGCGGGATCTGAGCGCCGCGGACTTCGCCCGGTACGCCGCCGACCTCGCCCTCGTGCCGGACGTCACCGGCGTCACCCCGCCCACCCGGGTCGACGGGCGCGCCTTCCTCACCGTCTACGGCGAGGCCCCGCTGTTCTCCGACCGGTCCCAAGCCCAACTCGACCGATTGCATGCGGTGCCGGGACCGGGCGGTGAAGGGGTGCTGTTCACCGGCACCGCCCAGGTCAACGCCGACAGCGTGCACGCCATCACGTCGCGACTGCCGCTGGTGCTGGGACTGATCGCCGCGATCATGTTCGTGGTGCTGTTCCTGCTCACCGGTAGTGTCGCGATACCGCTGAAGGCGTTGGCGCTCAACGTGTTGTCGTTGACGGCCGCATTCGGCGCGATGGTGTGGATCTTTCAGGACGGTCACCTCGGCGGTCTCGGCACCACGACCACCGGCACCCTCGTCGCCAACATCCCGGTGCTGCTGCTCTGCATCGCCTTTGGGCTCTCGATGGATTACGAGGTGTTCCTCGTCTCGCGCATTCGGGAGTTCTGGCTGGCGTCCGGCGGCGGTTCGGCCGCGGCGCCCGCGCGGGTCAGGAGCGACGAGAGCGTGGCACTGGGCATCTCTCGCACCGCTCGGGTCGTGACCGCGGCGGCCGTGGTCATGTCCATTTCGTTCGCCGCGCTGATCGCCGCCGAGGTGTCGTTCATGCGAATGTTCGGGCTCGGACTCACCCTCGCCGTCCTCGTCGATGCGACGCTGGTGCGGATGGTGCTGATGCCGGCGTTCATGCGCGTGATGGGGGAGTGGAACTGGTGGGCACCGCATTGGCTGACTCGACTGCACGACCGGTTCGGTCTCGACGACGGTGCTGGCGCAGTGGCGTCCCACCAGGAAGAACACCTCGGAGCGGTCACCGTCGCCAGCTCCGGTCACCGAACCCGTGAACCATTCGGTTCCGGGTGTCGTATCTAGGAAGAAGGAGGGCGCCATGAGTGTGATCGCCGCCGTACGGGGAGAACTCCCACCCAACCGCTACACCCAGGCCGAGGTGACCGAAGCACTGCTGTCCATACCCGGATACGCGCAGTACGCCGAGCCGATCAGGAAACTGCACCGCAGTGCCAAGGTGGACGGCAGACACATGGTGCTGCCGCTCGAGGAGTACGCGTCGCTGGACGACTTCGGCACGGCCAACGACGTGTTCATCGAGCACGCCGTCGAGCTGGGGTGTGCCGCGGTTCTGGGCGCACTGGAGGACGCCGGCCTGCAGCCGTCGGACGTCGACGTGGTCTTCTCGACGACCGTCACCGGTCTGGCGGTGCCGACCCTCGAGGCGCGAATCGCTGCGCGGATCGGGCTGCGGCCCGACGTCCGACGGGTGCCGATGTTCGGACTGGGTTGCGTCGCGGGGGCCGCAGGGGTTGCCCGCCTGCACGACTACCTTCGTGGGGCACCGGACGACGTCGCCGTCTTGGTCGCCGTCGAGCTCTGCTCGCTGGTGCCCAAACGCGATCCGTCGATGGCGACGGTCGTGGGCAGCAGCTTGTTCGGCGACGGTGCCGCCGCCGTGGTCGCCGTGGGTGACCGCCGCGCCGACGGCATGGCGCCGTCGGGCCCAGAGGTGCTCGACTCGCGCAGCCACCTGTACCCCGATTCGCAGCGCACCATGGGGTGGGACGTGGACTCCAGCGGATTTCGCCTGGTGCTCTCGCCCGACGTGCCACAGGTCGTCGAACGCTACCTCGGTGACGACGTCACCAACTTCCTTGCCGCACATGGCATGACGATCGACGACATCGGCACGTGGGTGAGTCATCCGGGCGGCCCCAAGGTGATCGAGGCCATCACCGCCACCCTGGGCCTGCCCGACGACGCGCTGGAGCTGACGTGGCGTTCGCTGGCGGAGGTGGGCAACCTCTCCTCGGCCTCTGCACTGCACGTGCTGCGCGACACCATCGCCAAGCGGCCCGAGCCGGGCAGCCCCGGTCTGATGATGGCCATGGGTCCGGGCTTCTGCTCGGAACTCGTTCTGCTGCGGTGGCGGTGACGCGATGAGCTGGTACGTCCTGCTGATCGTCGCCGTCGCCGTCGAGCGGCTCGCTGAACTCGTCGTCTCCAAGCGCAATTTGGCGTGGAGTCAGGCCAGGGGTGGCACCGAGTTCGGCGCCGAGCACTACCCCGTGATGGTCGTGCTGCACGTCGGTCTGCTGGTGGGCTGCCTGGTCGAACCGCTGGTTCTGCACCGGCCGTTCGTTCCCGCGCTGGGGTGGCCGATGCTGGCGATCGTGGTGGCGGCCCAGGTGTTGCGGTGGTGGTGCATCACCACGCTGGGTCCACAGTGGAACACCAAGGTCGTCGTCGTCCCGGGGGCCGACCGCGTCACCGGAGGCCCGTATCGCCTGATCCCACACCCGAATTACGTGGCCGTCGTGGTGGAGGGCGTTGCGCTCCCGCTGGTGCACGGTGCCTGGATCACCGCGGTCGTCTTCACCGTGCTCAACGCGGTACTCCTGCGGACGAGGATCAAGGTGGAGAACACCGCACTTGCGAGCCTGTCGTGATCGACCTACTGGTCGGCGGCGGCGGCCCCGCCGGACTGGCCACCGCGCTGTACGGCGCCCAGGCCGGGCTCGACGTCATCGTGGTGGAACGCCGCCGAGGCAATCTCGACAAGGCCTGCGGTGAGGGCCTGATGCCGCACACGCTGGCGCATCTGGCGGATCTCGGCGTTGATCCGAAGGGGCGAGAGCTCCGCGGGATCAGCTACCTCGGCGGTGGGCGTCGGGTCGACGCGACGTTCCGAGCGGGGCACGGGCGCGGCGTCCGCCGGACCGTGCTGCATGCGGCGCTGCGGGACGCCGCCACGGACGCCGGCGTGCGGTTCGTCCACGAGGACGTAGGGCCCGTGACGCAGGACGCGTCGTCGGTCCGCGTCGGGCAGCTCGAGGCCAGGTATCTCGCGGCGGCCGACGGCCTGCACTCACCGATTCGTCGGTCCATTGGCCTCGACCGCGCGAGCCCGGGTCCGCGGCGATGGGGGATCCGGCGCCACGTCGAGGTCGCACCGTGGACGGATTCCGTCGAGGTGCACTGGGCCCCCGGGGCGGAGGCCTACGTGACACCGGTGGCCGACGACTGCGTCGGGATCGCGGTCCTCAGCTCCACCCGCGGTGGGTTCGACGGCCACCTCGACGAGTTCCCCACGTTGCGGGAGCGGCTGCACGGGCATGCCCACGGGTCTGATCGGGCCGCCGGTCCGCTTCGGCAGACCGCTCACAGCCGGACCGCGGGGCGGGTGATGCTGGTCGGCGACGCGGCCGGCTACGTCGACGCGCTGACCGGTGAGGGACTGGGGTTGGCCTTCGGCGCCGCACGGCAATTGGTGAGCTGCGTGGTCGCCGACCGGCCCGCTGACTACGACCGACGGTGGCGGCGCGTGACGTGGCGTTACCGGATGCTGACGGCCGGACTAGTCCGTGCCAGCGGCCTGCCACCGGTCAGGGCGCGCATCGTCCCCGCGGCGACGGCCCTGCCACGGGTGTTCGCGATGGCGGTCAACCAGCTCGCGTATTGACCGGCGCGGTCAGGCCTTCAACGTGTCGTCGAGCCAGTTGAAGACGACTTCGTCCTTGTAGGCCAAGGCGCCTGACTGGCAATGGTTTTCGGCGCCATCTTCTTCGTGGAACGCCGCGAATGTCTTGGGTGCCGTCAAGGCCTGGTAGACGCGCTCTGGCTGTCCGCGGAAGAACTGGTCACCGTCGGCCTCCATCACCAACGTGGGGATGGTGATTCGCTCGACGACGTCGCGGTCGAGGACCATCTTCTTGCTCTCGATCGTGAGGTCGAAATAGGACGCGACGCCGAAGCTGTACAGGCCTTGGGTGAAGGCCCACCGAACCTGGGTGTTCGTGTCCATCTCCGCGGCGATCAGTCGGTCGTAGGCCACGGCGTCACCGTCGTCGAGTGCCTCCTTCGCCTCGGGGGACAGCATGCCCACGATGGCGTCGTAGAAGCTCCAGACCCCGTCGTAGAGGACGACGGCCTTGAACCGGGGCTCGAAGGCTGCTGCCCGGGCCGCGAGATACCCACCGAGGCTCATGCCCTTCAGTGCCAAGCGATCTCCGTCGACGTCGGGGCGGGACAAGGCGTAGTCGACGGCAGGGGTGACGACCTTCTCCCAGTCGTGCCGGAACACCAGGTGCTGCTCTCGAAGTGGCATGCCTTGGCCCGGGCCGTCGAAGGTCAGGCAGTTGTAGCCGCGACGGACGGCGGCCGCGGCGGCGAAGTAGTAGAGCTCTTCCAGGCTCGAGTCGTAGCCGCCGTGGAAGATGAGGGTGGGGCGCGGCTCGTTGGACTCGTCGGGCTTGTAGAAGTAGCCGGGCAATGTCGTTCCCTCGTAAGGAATGTCGACCGGTTCCCAGGTTGGCCCCATTAGCTCTGCGGCCTTGGCGTAGGCCTCCTGGGAGGCCTTGGCGTCGCCCATGATGCGCGGATCGTCGGGGTTGCCGTGCAGGTAGAACTCAGCCATCCGAAAATACGTCGACGCGCGCAACAAGGCTTCGCGAGCGCTGACCAGGCGGCCGGCGGACAGGTACTCCTTCGCTCGCCCGAGCACCCGCTCACCGCGGCTGTGCCAGCCGTCATACCAGCTGTCGAGGTCGCCTTCGGTGATGCCGTCCGCAGTGGCGAACAGCTCGCCGATGTCGGCGCCGCCGTAGTAGACGAAACCCAGATTGCGAACGAGTTCGAATGCAAACGAATCGTCTTCGAAGCCGACCTTCATGACACTTCTCCTTCACGTCAACCTTTGGAGAAAGCTTCGACGCTTCCCAAACTGCACTATACAGTGCAGTGCAATATGCGGCCACGGCGTTTAGCCCGCGCAAACGAGTGGTCGTCAGCGAGAAGGGTCAGTGAGAACGTCGATCAAGGGTGGACGCGGTAGCGGGCGAGGAACAATGCCACCGCCTCCCGTACCACGTAATCACGTCGCTGCTCGTCGAGGTCGGTGGTCGACGGGGCTACGAGTCGAGCCAGCAACACCTCTCCGACGATGGCGTAGATGAATTGCGTGCTCGCGAGATCGGGGTCCGCGATCTCGAAATCAGGTGTGAGGCTGAGCTGACGCACGTACTCCCTCACCGCATGTCGAGCCGGCTCCCTGCCGTTGTCGACGAAACTGTCACCCAATTCCGGAGTCCTCGAACTCTCCCAAATGATCAAGCGCATGAACGCCACCGCCTCCGGCGGCGCCCAGAATGCCGCGATGGTTAGGCCAATCGTGTGCAGCACCTCCTCCGGCGGACTGACCGAGGCACTGGCTGCAATGATGGAGTCCAGCGGCATCTTCTCCCACATGTGGGCCATCGTGGCGTCGAAAAGAGCCTTCTTGGAACCGAATTGGTTGTACAACGTCCGCCGTGCCATCCCCGACTCCAGCGCAATCTGGTCCATGCTTGCTTCCTGGTAACCATGAGCGAGAAACACCTGAGCGGCGGTTCGCAAGATGGTCTCCCGAGTCGATCCCGCGTCGGGAGGAGGAGATGACGCGCCGACGGTAGCTCGAGCCATGCCGACACGATACGTCGCCCGGTCGGTCTGGTCCGGGGGCATCGGCGACCCGAGCACGGTCACGTGTAGCCCCGGCCCCTTGGGACCAGGGGCTCACCCACGGCCCGCGTCGATTCGACGCACCGACACCTGGGTATGCACTCCGTCCACCGGATTGGGTCAAGGGAGCGCGTCGCCATGGGGATCACTGCACGGCTCGACCGACTCCAACGCCGGCACCGTGGTGTCGGATTCTCCCTCGCGGTCGTCTACAAGTATCTCGACGACCAGGGGGGTTACTTGGCGGCGTTGATTACCTACTACGCCTTCGTGTCGCTGTTCCCCTTGTTGTTGCTGCTGTCGACGGTGCTGAGCTGGGTGCTAGTCGGCCACCCCGCGGTGCAGCAACAAGTCATGACTTCGGCGTTGAGCCAATTTCCCGTCATCGGAAGCCAATTGGGGGAGCCCAAGCATCTCGGCGGGGGAGTCACCGGTGTGGTCGTCGGCGTGGCGGGCGCACTCTACGGGGGTCTCGGCGTCGGCCAAGCCCTCCAGAACGCGATGAACACGGTGTGGGCGGTGCCGAGGGATCAGCGCCCGGACCCCTTCACGGCGCGGGCGCGCAGTCTGCTGTTGCTCGTCACCGTCGGCGGGGCGCTCGCAGCGACGACGGTGCTCGCCGGAATCACTGCCGGGTCCGGGGCCTTTGGGGCTGTCACCAAGGCCTGTGTCATGGCAGTCTCGGTCGCGGTCAACGCAGGCGCGTTCATCATGGCGTTTCGAATCAGCACCGACCGCGACCTCGCGGTCGGCCAGGTCGCGCCGGGCGCCGTCACCGCGGCGGTGGGATGGCAACTGGTGCAGTCGTTTGGCGCCACCTACGTTGGTCACGTAGTCAAATCCGCCAGCGCCACCAACGGGGTGTTCGCACTGGTGCTGGGCATGCTGGCCTTCCTGTACGCGACAGCCACGATGGTGGTGCTGTGCGCGGAGATCAACGTGGTGCGGGTGGATCGGTTGCATCCTCGGGCGTTGCTGACCCCATTCGTCGACGACGTGAACCTCACCGCCGCCGACCGCCAGATCTACACCGATCAGGCCACCGCCCAACGCAGCAAGCCCTTCCAGCATGTCGAGGTCACCTTCGACGCGCCGACCCGTGACAGTGACCGCGGCGGGCACCCCGACCCCGAAACCGGTGACGCCCTCGATGCTTCCGCGCGGTGACGCACGTCCCGCCCCGCCGATTGTGCTGCAGCCCAAGTCTATTCGGACGGTGCGCCGTCACCGGCGGCGTCCGGGATGGCGGCTCGCGTCGTGACGATGAGATCATCGAGACGGTCGCGGGTGGCAGCCAGCCGGCATACCTCGGTGTCGATTCGCGCGCGTTCGTGAGCCAGGCGCTCCACCATGGCCGGCGTCGCCGTCCCCGAATGGATGCAGGGCATCAACTGCACCATCGCATCACTGCTCACACCGGCGGCGAAGAGTTCCTTGATGAGCGTGACCCGCTCCACCGCGTCCTGATCGTAGAACCGCTGACCGCCGGCTGTGCGACCGGACGACAGCAGTTCTCGTTGTTCGTAATAGCGCAGTGACCTCACGCTGGCGCCGGTGATCCGGGCGAGCTCACCAATCTTCACGTCGACTCGGCCGTCAGATGGTCGTGTGCCACGTCACGGCTTTAGCGCTTGAACCTGACATCAGTGTCAGATCTTAGGCTCGGCGAATGGAACTTCACAACGCCACTGGCCTGGTCACCGGCGCCAACCGCGGAATCGGGGCGGAGTTCGTCCGACAGTTGCTCGCGAGAGGCGCCGCCAGGGTGTATGCCGCCACAAGACGTCCGGGGACCATCTCGGGGGACGACGCCCGAATCGTTCCAGTGCCGTTGGACATCACCGACGACGCGATGGTGGCTGAGGTGGCCCGAGTCGCGGCGGACGTGGACGTGCTGATCAACAACGCCGGAACGGTGACGTTTCAGAACCTCGTGACCGGAGACCTTGGCGCCATCCGACTCGAGATGGCCACCCATTTCTGGGGCACGCTGTCGATGACCCGTGCCTTCGCCCCGATCTTGGCGCGCAACGGTGGCGGCGCCCTGCTCAACGTGATGTCGGTTGGGTCCTTCCAGGTGTTCCCCGGCAACGGCGCCTACGCCGCGGCCAAGGCCGCCGAATGGCAACTGACCAACAGCACTCGGCTCGAGCTGGCAGCGCAGGGCACCCACGTCCTCGGTCTGCACCTGTCGGCCACCGACACCGACATGCTCGCGGGGATCGACATGGCGAAGAACGATCCCGCCGACGTGGTCCGCGACGCGCTGGACGGGTTGGAGTCTGGGGCCGACGAAGTATTGGCTGACGCCGACACCAGGGCGGTGAAGGCACTGCTCAGCCAACCGCCCGCGACGATGTACGCGGGCGTGAGCATGTGACTACCCAGACCGGTTGGTCAGCCGGTCGTACTCGGCGACACTGACCAGGACGGCGACCTGCTCACCGTCGTCTGTGATGAACGCCGGCTCGCCGGTGGCTACGACCTCGGCAACCGCCGACCTCAGCGTCCATCGCAAATCTCGAAGGTCGTGAGTGTTCATAGCGCACATCGCCACTTGGCGGGGAGCTGCGGTAGCGCCAAGCGTCGGCCGGGGTCAGCTAGCTGAGTTATCGTCGTCTCCAGCGATGGTCCATGCGGAACTGGAGGTAGGCGGGATGCTGAGTAACCCCGCCGAGTACGACCTCGCCGAGGAACTGTCGAGTCGCTCGCTCGGCGACGGCGCCAACGTGGGCCTGTGGCCCGGCATGACGATCTACCGGTACGTCGAGCCGACGGTACCGAAATGGGATGAAATACAGTCACTTTCGGTATGCATCGTCGCGCAGGGCCGCAAGGCCGTCACCGCCGACGGCCATCACTACGTGTACGACCGGTACCAGTATCTGGTGCTCAGGAGCAACCTGCATTTTCGGTCGCAGATCCTGGACGCAACGCCGGACGAACCGTTCCTCGCCTTCGTGCTGCAGATCGACCCGGCGGTGGTCCGCAAGGTCTCGGCGGAGATCGTCGGCCGGCGAGGGTCATCGGACCAAGCACCAGCTCCGACCGAGGGTCAGGACCAGGGCGTCGTGTCCGAACTCGACGACGAGCTCATGAGCGCCGTTCTACGCTTCCTGAGGTCACTCGATGCAGATTCTGACCGACGGGTACTGACACCGTTGTACCTCCAGGAACTCGTCTACCGGATCCTGCAGCGTGACCGGTTCTCCAAACTGCTGTTGATCGCAGGCCAGCAGGACGACGGGAACTCCGTTGCGGCGGCGCTGAATTACGTCAACGTCCACCTGTCCGAACCACTGACGGTCGACATCCTCGCCGGGCAGGTGAACCTCAGTCCGTCAGCGTTCTCCCGTCGGTTTCGCGAAGTGACTGGCCGATCGCCCTATCAGTTCGTCAAGGAGACCCGACTGGAACGCGCGCGCGAACTGCTACTCGAACGTCGGCTGGGGGTTGGGGACATTTCCGTTGCAGTGGGGTACGCGAGCCAGTCGCACTTCACGAAGGAATTTCGTGCGCGTTTCGGCACGACCCCGGGCGAGTACGCCGACGCAGATGGACTGAGCTGCGATCTGCGCGCCGCTCGGTGACGGAGTCGAAATGGGCACTAGTCGAGCAGAAATGAGCTACCGCCGCACGAGCGCGCGGGGTTGACTGCAGGGGTACCGACAGTGCCCGACCTCGTCAGGAGCCTTGAATGCCGCTAGCTCGTATCGACCTCATCGAGGGCAAGTCCGCGGAGTACCGCCGCACCATCGCCGATGCCGTGTACGACAAGATGATCGAATGCCTTGGCGTGCCGGAGGATCGGTTCCAGACCATCAGCGAACACAAGGCGGAGAACTTCCTCTTCGATGCCGACTACCTCGGCATCAACCGGTCCGAGAACTGCATCTTCATCCAGCTGATCTTCCTCGACGTCGCGACCCCGGAGCAGAAGGGCGCGTTCTACAAGGCCGTCGTGGATGAGTTGCAGGCGAAGCTGCACGTGCGGCCCGAGGACGTCTTCTTCAACCTGTTGACGGTTCAGCCCGCGGACTGGTCCATGGGGCTGGGGGTGGCGACGTACGTCAGGGGTGTGCCGACCGACCGTCTCGACCCCAACTCGATCGAGAGCTGACCGTGGCCAGCTCAGCCACGCTGAAGAGAGTGATGATCACCGGCGCCGGTACCGGATTCGGGTTCGAAGCCGCGATGCGACTGGCCGAGAAAGGTTTCGACGTGATCGCCGCCGTCGAGATCTACGCCCAGGTCCAGACCCTCAAGCGCCAGGCGGCCGACCGCGGTGTCCCGTTGCAGGTCGAGAAGCTCGACGTGACCAACGACGGAGATCGCCGCAAGGCGTTGGCCTGGGACGTCGAGATCCTCGTCAACAACGCCGGCGTGGGTGAAGGCGGTTCGGTCGTCGACGTTCCCGCCGCGAACATCCGCAACGAGTGGGAAGTCAACATCACCGGGCCACTGCTTCTCACCCAGGGCATCGCCAAGCAGATGGTCACGCGCGGAGCCGGCCGGATCGTCTGGGTATCTTCGCGCGAAGGCCTCAACGTCAACCCGTTCACCGGCATCTACGCCGCCTCCAAACACGCCGTCGAGGCCATCGCCGAGACGATGAAACTCGAATTGCAGGAGTTCGGGATCGAGGTTGCCACCGTCAACCCAGGACCGTTCCTCACTGGCTTCAACGACCGCATGTTCCAGACCTACGAGAGCTGGGAGGACGACCCCGAGCAGCGGCTGTTCGACTACTCCAAGCTCGCGTTCCCGCGCGCTCAGTTCGACCCCGAGCCCGTGTACGCCACCTTGACCGCGGTAGCGGCAGGAGAAGTCGACGCCTACCGCAACCTCGAGCCGAAGTCGATGATCGAGGAGACGAAGAGTCTGATCGAGGCCCCGTGGGGCAAGAAGACGACCGACGGGCTCGGCACCCGACCCGACCAAATCCAGCACTCGTACGACATGGAGCCCGAAACTCCGGTCGCCGATCAATGATGGACGGTGACGGCGCGGCCGGCTCGTGCGTGGTGGGGACGCTATGGGGCACGGTCTTGGACGGAGTGGATGATCGTGGCCTGTGGTGGCACCCGCGACGGAAAGGACTTCCGCGCCAACAACACCACCGAGAGTCCGAGACCGACGAGGGTTGCGCTGACCCAGGGCAGTCCACCGAGCCCGACGAGCGGCATTAGTGCTGCGCCGAGGGCGGCTCCGCCGGCGATGCCGATGTTGGCGCTGGAGTTGATCCAGGCGCCGGCAAGTTCTGGGGTGGCGACATTGATTCGCACCGCGCTGGCTTGGTAGATCGACGGCACACCGCCGAACGCAGCGCTCCACACCGCAGCGGCCGCGCACACCGCGGCCAGCCGCGAAAACCCAACGCCCAGAACCGCAACTCCGATGATGACGAGGGCCAGGATCACGATGGAGGTGCGGCGCGGACGGCGGTCCAGGGAATGCGCGGCGTAGGTGAGCCCGACCAAGCCGCTGATGCCGCACATCAGGAGT
Organism: Mycobacterium yunnanensis; assembly: GCF_025823185.1. GTDB lineage: Bacteria > Actinomycetota > Actinomycetes > Mycobacteriales > Mycobacteriaceae > Mycobacterium > Mycobacterium yunnanensis. Next base: position 259,434 of record NZ_JACKVK010000005.1, on the reverse strand, counting down.
AGTGGTCCGATGAGCGCCGGGCGCGCTCCGGCGCCGAGGAACACCAGGCTGATGAAGGTGTACAGCGTGAACTGGCCGAGGAAGGTCAGCGTGTTGGAGGCCACGACGACGGCGAGCGCCGCTCGTGCACCGGCGGTCGACGGGGGCCGGTCGGGGCGGTCATTGGGTACCGGGGGCAACAGTTTGGCGACCAACGCCAGCGTCAGGAACGACAGGGCGGCGAGGACTGCAAAGGACGTTCGCCAGCCCAACGCGGTGCCCAGCGACGTCGACGAGGGGACGCCGAGCACGAAGCCGGCGGTGGCGCCGCTGGCGACGATGACGAGTGCGCGACCGGTGTGCGCGCCGGGTACCAGGCGCGGCGCGTACCCGATGCACAACGAGAAGAACAGTGCGTGCGTGAGGCCGCCCAGTGCCCGCCCTGTCGCCAGGACCACGAAGGTTGGCGCAAGAGCCACCAGGACGTTGCTCAGGGCATAGCAGGACAACGTGGCCAGCAGAAGGGGTTTGCGGGGGGATCGTGTGGTCGACAGGGTCAGCGGGACCGCGAAGACGGCGACCATGGCGGCGTAGAGGCTGATGAGGAGACCGGTGGCCGAGCCGGCTATGCCGAACGATTCCCCGATCGCGGGAAGCAAGCCCACCGGCAGCATCTCGGTGGTCACCGCCAGGCACGAGGCCGCCGCGAGCGACAGCAGGCCCGCTAAGTGCGGTCGCAAACCGTCAGCAGGTTGGTCGACGGGCACGGGATGGCGCACCGAGGTGAAGATACCCAGGCAGCACACCGACAAACGAGGGTCGTTTCGGAGAGACCCTGCCGCGGCGCGGGCCGAATGCAGCAACCGCGCCGCCGCCCGCGATGATGTATGCGGGCGTGAGCATGTGACTACCCCGACCCTGTCGTCAGGGTCTCGCTGACGGGCGTTGGTTCGCTTCGGGCGCACGGGCCCAAGGGGCTAATCCGCCGCCCTCACCGGTTGGTCAGCCGGGCGTACTCGGCGACACTGACCAGGACGGCGACCTGCTCACCGTCGTCTGCGATGAATGCCGGCTCGCCCGTGGCTACGACCTCGGCAACCGCCGACCTCAGCGTCCATCGCAAATCTCGAAGGTCGTGAGTGTTCATAACGCACTTCGCCATGCCCGTGAAATGGTCGGTGACATATTCCCCCCAGAATCGTTCGACACATTCGCGCCGTTTCTGGGTCCGATCGTAGCGACTCGGGAATACAGGTGTATTGGTGATGGGTCTTGCGCGACGGGGTGCCGTTCGCAGGTGCCTGTGGAAGCCGACGCATTCTGGGACGCCACCGCCATCGGTTTCGCGGTGTTCTAGTGGGGACTTGAGCCGTTCACCTCAGGGGCCTCACCGGGTAGTCCTCGAGCAGCTGCCGCTGCCGGTCGGCCAACAGGCTGACGAACTCCTCCAGCAGAACCGACTGCTGCTCGATCCGCACGACTGCATCCCTCGGCCGCGCGGCCTCGAGCAATATGCGGTCGAGTGGCCTGAAGGCCTCCCGCAGGTCAGCCCACACCAGACACCGCGCCAAGGTGCGCACCCGTTCGAGGTGTTCGGCCATCTCCACCCGGAATCCGCCATACCCGTCGACGCTCTCGAGGAGCCGGTTGGCCTCCTCGAACCGCTGCACGGCGGGCCCGTCGGAAACCACCTGTGTCAGCGCGTACCGGAAAGCGCTCAACCGTCCCAGCGCGCCAATCAACACGTCGCGAAACTCCCGCAGTGACACCAGCTCGGCGTCGCGGCGGCGCTGGGCGGCTTGAAGTTGGGCCGCGTAGCGGGTGGCGCCGCGGGCCACCAGTGCGCCGGTGAGGACGACGACGGCTCCGATGACCGCGGTGAGCAGGGGGGTGCCCGTCATCTCCGCGTGATCATGCCGTGGCCGGCCGGGCGGCATCGGCGAAGCGTTCGGGCAGTTTGTCGGCCAGCGCCTGGAACCACGCAGCCTCGGCCTCGGGGAACGGCTCGGGCATCATGATGCCGGCCTCCATCGCCCAGCCATTTGGCGTGTCGGAGACGACGATCAGCACGTGGTCTTCGGGGCTGCCGGTGACCTCGACGGCCAGCTCGTGTAGCCGACGCATGATCTGGCGGCGTACCACCTCGCTACGGCCGTAACGGATCCCGCCGCTGATGACGATCGACGGCTCGACCTTGCCCGCGGTGTACATCAGACCCAGTGGCAGCGGGGTGAACGCGACGCGGATGAAGGGCTCTGGGGCGCCGGTCTCGTCATGGTGGACGGTGGTGATGCCGGTGGCGATCCGCTCACGCTGATCGTCGGTGAGATCGATTCCGGCGGTGACGCACTGATATACGGGCATGACGCTCTCTTCTCCTTGGTTCCGCGCCGGGTTCGGTCGCGATGTGCCCCCACCGTCGCAGCCCCAGCTCCAATCTCGCTCCAACCCCACTCCACCTCGCTCGCCGCTAGGTTCGAGAGCATGCGAGTGCGTGACCTCGGCGCGTTGACGGTGACCGTGGACGGGGTCGACCGTCCGGTGGCCGGCTCGCGGGCGGCGGCGATCCTCGCCTTGCTCGTGATCAACGTCAACGAACGGGTGTCGGTGCAGGCGCTACTCGATGCCACATGGGGGGACCGCGCCACCGACGCGACGGTGTCGACGCTGGAGTCACACGTATGGCGATTGCGGCAACTGCTCGAACCGCACCGCGGGCAACGACAACCGCCGGCCGTGCTCGTCAACGAGAACACCGGCTACCGCCTGGTTGCCGACGGTCACGCGGTTGACTCGCTGTCGTTCGGACAGATCGGCCGCGACGCCGGTGACCTATTCGCCGCCGGACGAGCCGAGGCCGCGATCGCCCGCGCCGAGGAGGCGCTGCAGCTGTGGCGCGGTCAGCCTTATGGCGCCCTTGGCGAGCAGTCATGGGCGCAACCCGCTGTCGCACGCCTGGAGGAACTGCGCCGCCACATCGGAGAGATCCGCCTCGACGCGCTGATCGCTGCCGGCCGATTCGAGCAGGCGCTGGCCGACCTCGAGACGATGGTCGCCGACGCGCCGTTCCGGGAGCGGCTGCGGGCCCAGCAGATGCTGGCGCTCTACCGCGGTGGCCGCGCGGAGGAGGCGCTGGCCGTGTTCCAACGGACCCGCGCGGTGCTCGTGGACGAACTGGGCACCGAACCCGGTCCCGAACTACGCGATCTGCATGCTCGAATTCTCGACCAGGACTCCAGCCTCGCCGGCACACCGCGGGCCGCTCCGATCGTGCTGTCGCTCAACCACGTTCACCTTCCGGCAACCCTGACTCCGTTGGCGGGGCGTGAGAGCGATCTAGCCCAGGTGAGCGCCCTGCTCGAGTCGAACGCATTGGTCACCCTGACCGGAGCTGCCGGCATCGGGAAGACACGACTGGCCGTCGAGGTCGGTCGCGCCGCCGCCGGACGCTTTCCCGACGGCGTCTGGTTCGTCGACCTGGCCGCGGTGACCGACACCGCGCTGGTGGTCGACGCGGTCGTGTCGACCCTGGGTATTGCGTCCTCGCCAGCCTCCACCCCACTAGAAGACCTTGCGCACTACGGCCGCGGCCGTGACGTGCTCATCGTTCTCGACAACTGCGAGCACGTCGTGGCGGCAGTGGCGACCCTCGCAACAGCTGTGCTGGGCCATGGTGACGGGCGCTGCACGCTGCTGGCCACCAGCCGCACACCCTTGGACGTCGACGTCGAGGTAACGTGGACCGTTGCGCCCCTGGCCATTTCGGGATCGCCCGAAACCTCTCGCGACGGGCCGGCGGTGCAGCTGTTCCTCGACCGGCTGCGCCGGGTGGACCCTGCGCTTGCCATCGACGACGAGGTGCGCGCGGCCGCCGGCGACATCTGCGCCGCCGTCGACGGCTTGCCGCTGGCCATCGAACTCGCCGCGGCCCGTGCCCGCAGCCACAGTCTGCACGACGTCCGGAAGCAGTCCCAGGCCGACGTCGGCGCGTGGGGTCGCACCGGTCACCGCGAGACGTTGCGGTCGGCGATCGACTCGAGCCACGCCGCGCTCGACTCGGTCGCAGCGCTGGTGCACCGTCGTCTCGCGGTCCTGCCGGGGTCGTTCACCACGGCTGCAGCGACAGCGGTGGCGGGTGACCTCGCCGCGGCAGAGGTCGACGACGCGCTGGCGACGCTGGTGCACCACTCGATGCTGACGTCGACGGCCACCCGTGAGCCCAGTGGCCACACCGTGTTTCGTCAGCTCGCCACCGTCCGCGCCCACGCCGCGCACACACTGCGGGAACACGATGACGCCGACTCTGCAGCCGAGCGCCGCGATCAGTGGACCGCGCAGCTCATCGCGTCGCGCCCACGACTGGGGAGGGCCGGTGAGCACGCGTGGTTCGACGCGCTCGACGACGACGACGCGACGGTGCGAGCCAGCTTGGCCGGCATGCTGCTGAACCGCGCGGATCCCGGTGCGGCCCGGCTGTGCGCGCCGCTGGGCTTCTATTGGTACTTCCGAGCCCGAATCACCGAGGGCGCACGGTGGTTGGGCCTGGCCCGCGACGCCGCCGACGGGCACCACCGCGCCGACTGGACGGCGGCGACCGTGGCGCTGGCGTCGGCTTTCGCGGCGCAAGGACGCGTCGAGTCGGCGCGGCCCCTTGTTGGGGAGGCGCTTGGGCGGTTGGGTGCACTCCCGGACGACGCTCTGGTCGACGTCGGCGAGAGTCTCGTCATCCTGGGCGCCGCGCTCTGGGTGCACCCCGACGTCGAGCTGATCACCGAGGTCCACGCGGCGCTGCAGCAGCTCGCGGCCCGCAGTACCGACCCCGAGCTGCAACTGTTCGCCGACATCCAGGCCTGCAGTGTGACCGCGCTGGGCGGCGGACTGGCCGCAGCGGCCGCACGGGCCGAGGAGTTGCACGACGCCGCCGTCCTCGTCGGCAATGATGCTGCCGCCTGGCTGAGCGCAGCCACCCCCATGACGGCCGCGGTGCTGCACGACGATCCCGAGCGTGGCATCGTCTGGGTGCGCAGGGTCATGCAAGCGCACCTGGCCGCCGGCGGAACGTCGTCTGCAGGAATGTTCATCGAAAACCGCGCCAACTACGAAACCCAACGAGGCTCCCACCAACAGGCTGCGCGACTCTACGCCGCCGCACGCGCGCACACCCGACGGGCCGCCATGGTGTGGCCGCGCCGACCCGTAACCGCTGATCTACTGGCGACGACCCGAAAGTCGTTGTTGCCCAGCGTTTTCGAAGAAGCCTGGCAAAACGGCGAGACGTGGCAACTCGCCGACGTCCTCGCCGTGGATTAGCTTGCGGAACGGCCACCGCAGCGTGATGCCGCGGTGGCCGTTGCGCGAGGCGGCCGTCAGAACGTGGGAACGAAGACGCCGTTCAGCCACACTCCCCAGTGGTTCCAACCCCGGTCCCAGATCTGCGGGTTTCCGTCAGCCCAGATCGGGTCGACGGGCCGCGGAGGGGCGTAGGGGGGCGGCGGCGGCATCGGTTCGGCGGAGGCCGATCCGGCTTCTCCCATGATGCCGACCGAAAGTCCGCCGAACATCGCTGCGCCGGCAACGGACTGAGACATTCTCACTGCGGGGCTCCAATTCTTCAGGTGACCCGCGTGTGATCGGGCTGGGGTGCAGTTAGCCCGAATCGGTGATCGCCTAGACCCGCCGGTGCGGTTTGCCATTGATCGGCAACCTATGAATTCACGTAGGCAAGGGACCGTCCTCGCCGTATCGTGACGTTGCCAGGAAGCGTGCGTACCCGGTCGGTCTTTGCAGGGCGCTGGGCACCATCACCAAGAGACCCGGGATGATCGACGCCGAACGATCAGCCGGGCCAAGAACCGATCCCTTATCGGATCATATTGTTGCACATGGGGATCGACGATGGTCGGTGCACTTCTGACACGGGTGGGTTCGTCACCTGGAGCGCCGCGGGCACACGCACGGCGGCGTTACCCAGGCGGCGACGCCGCGTGACCTTCATCTCCTCGCGCAGACAATGCGGGAGGGCTTTGGCCGATAGCGTTGTCGCGCAAACTATTACGAACGGGCCTCATTATTGGAGTGGTATTGCCTAATCGGTGGCGCGCGGGGTGAGGTTCGGAATCGGCAGTGCAGGGTCATCACGGGTCGACGATCCCAGCCTCGTCGTGACCGCCACGGATTCGACGAGCCGTGCACACCAAGGAGTCAAGATGAGCGATCAGTACACGTTTCGCGACCCCAGTCAGATGTATGCCGACTTCGCGCCCCAAGAGGTGAGTCAGCCAGGAGCCGGACTGGATTCGGGTCTACGTGACCCCGCCGACCTCGGGGCCGACACCTACCGTGGGTCGGGGCGCTTGCGAGGCCGCAAGGCACTCATCACCGGAGGCGATTCTGGAATCGGTGCAGCCACCGCAATCGCCTACGCCCGCGAGGGTGCCGACGTCGCGATCTCCTACCTGGCCGAGGAGGAATCCGACGCTGATGCCGTCGCGAAACTCGTCACCGCCGCCGGCCAGAAGGTGGTCAAGATTCCCGGCGACGTCACCGACGCCGCTCATTGCCGATCCATGGTCCAGACCGCGGTCGACGGTCTCGGTGGTTTGGATGCCGTCGTGGTCAACGCTGGGAAACAACAATTCGTCGAACGCATCGAGGACATCAGTGACGAGGAGTTCGACGCCACCGTCAAGACCAACGTCTATGCCATGTTTTGGATCGTCAAGGCAGCGATCCCACACCTGCCGCCCGGGTCGACCATCATCGGTTCCTCGTCCATCCAGGCCTATGCACCGTCGCCGCACCTCATCCACTACGCCATGACGAAGGCGTCCATCAACACCTTCTTGAAGGGACTGTCTCAGCAGGTCGCCGACCGAGGCATCCGGGTCAACGTCGTGGCGCCCGGACCGGTGTGGACGCCGTTGCAAACCGCGGGCGGCCAACCCACCGAGCAACTTCCCGAGGTGGGCGGACAGACTCCGCTGGGACGGTGGGGCCAACCCGCCGAATTGGCCCCCGCGTACGTGTTCTTGGCATCGGCGGAGTCCAGTTTCGTCGTGGGAGAGACGCTGCACGTCAACGGTGGGATGCCCACTCCGTGACCGACCAAGCGACCGATGCTTCCTTGACGGCCGCAGGTTTAGCCTTGTCCCTTTGCTGGGAAGTAAGGCTCATGACGCATTTTGATCTGGCCGTTATCGGCGCTGGCTCCGGCAACAGCGTCATCACCGACGAGATGGCCGAGTGGAGCATCGCGTTGGTGGAACAGCGTCGCGCCGGCGGTACGTGTCTGAACTACGGTTGCATCCCGTCGAAGATGTTGGCGTTCACCGCTGAGGTCGTCGACGCGGTCGACGCGGCCCAGCAGTTCGACGTCGACGCCACCTTAGAAGGCTTGCGGTGGAGGGATGTTCGCGACCGGGTGTTCTCCCGCACCGATGCCGCCTCCGACGACGGGCGTACGGGACGGCAGGAGTCGGAGAACATCACCTACTACGACGGTCACGCCACGTTCACGGGACCGCGCCGATTCACCGTCACCGACGCCGAGGGCAAGGTGGAGGAAGTCACCGCCGATCGCGTCGTCGTCGCCGCCGGCGGCCGCCCGACGGTACCCGCAGCGGTGGTGAAGTCGGGTTTGCCATACGAGACGTCGGACACGATCATGCGCATCGACGCCGTGCCGCGCCGGCTGGCGGTGCTGGGTGGGGGTTACATCGCCGCCGAACTGGCCCACGTGTTCGCCGCCGCGGGGAGTCAGATCACCATCGTCGACGCCGCGGACATGCTGTTGGGCGGCCCGCAGGACGACGACGTCCGTTCGACGTTCACCACGCTGATGCGTGGACGGCACGATCTGCGGCTCGGTACCGAGTTGAGCAGCTTGCGGGGATCGGCAGGTGACCTTCAGCTCCTGCTGACCGACGGAAGCACCGTAGAGGCCGACGTACTCCTGGTCGCCGTGGGTCGCACGCCCAACGGCGACCGGCTGAACCTGGCCTCGGCGGGCGTCGACGTCGACGACGACGGCCACATCGTGGTGGACCGATCGTGCCGCACCAGCGCAGACGGCGTATTCGCCCTCGGTGACGTGAGCGAGGGAGTCCCACTCAAGCACGTGGCCAACCGCGAAGCCGAGGTGGTGTCCCACAACCTCCTGCACCCAGAACGCTTACGCACCATCGGCGATGCCGAAGTCCCCTCGGCGGTGTTCGCGTCGCCACAGATGGCGTCGGTGGGCCGCACCGAACGCGAGTGTCGCGATCGCAAGGACGAATACCGTGTGGGGCGTGCGGCGTATTCGGAGGTGGCCTACGGGTGGGCCATGCAAGATGACGACGGGTTCTGCAAGGTACTCGTCGATGCGACGACTGGACTCATCCTGGGCGCGCACGTCATCGGGCCTCAGGCTGCCACCCTCATCCAGGTATTCGTCGTCGCCATCGAATTCGGTATCCCTGCAGCGGATCTCGCACACCGCCCCTACTGGGCACACCCAGCGCTCACCGAAGTCATCGAGAACGCCCTCCTGGACGCACCGTCGGTCACCTGAGTGGCGCATTCTCACCTACGACGGCGAGGCGATATATAAAACGCCTCGTCAACGGGTATGAGCACAACCATGGTCGTCACTCACCCGACTCATCCGATCTGCACCGGCGACCTCACCGGCACCGGGACAGCCAACCCTCAAACGGTGAGCGACCTCGCCGACACCCTTCGTCGGTGGCTGGCCGAGCGCCTGCATCTCGACCGGCGACGACACGCCGACGTCGTCCTGGCCGCCTATGAAGCACTGGCCAACAGCGCCGACCACGCCTACCGCGACCATGACCACCACGGAACGGTGACGCTGCAGGCTACCCACGACGCACCTACCCACACCGTTCAAATCTGCATCACCGATCACGGCAGTTGGGTGGAGGATCAGCCTCCGCTGCCGCAATCGTCCCGCGGCCGTGGCCTGTTGCTGATGCGCACCCTTGCCGATGACATCACCGTCAATGGCCGTCTCGACGGCACTACGGTCTGTCTGCACTTTCACGATTGCCCACCGGTACCGCAGTCTGCGTGACGGATTACCCCGCGGCGCGCGGGTCGCTCAAAACCGCTCTGCAGTAGGTATTTTCCCGCCTGGTCGGACCGCCGAGCGCGCACGGGGTTAGTGTCGTGTCGTGCCCTTGAGTCCACTCACCGAGATCGCCAATATCCTGATGGCTGCAGCGCCGCCCCCCGGTTCTGCCCCCGAGCCCGCAGTGGGAGACGTCGCCACGCGTCGGGACAACACCGCGGCGATGTTCACCGCCCTGGCATCGTCGATGGAGGCTCCTACCGACGTCGAGGTGAGCCGGTACGACCTCACCGCGTCCGACGGGACGGTGCTACCGCTGACGTGGTACCGGCCCGTCGAGGACGGGGGTGCGAGCGCGGCGCTGCTCTACCTTCACGGCGGCGGGATGATCGTCGGCCTCGAGCCGACGGCTCCGGTGTACGACATCGTTGTCCGGCAATACGTTTCGCGGTCGAGAGTGCCGGCCCTGGTGGTGGACTATCGGGTGGCTCCCGAACATCCCCACCCCACTCCGGTGGAGGATTGTTACGCCGCGCTGCAATGGCTCGAAGCGCACGCCGCCGAGCTGAACGTCGACCCGACGCGCCTTGCGGTCGGTGGCGACAGCGCGGGCGGCGGCCTCGCGGCAGGTGTCGCGCTGCTCGCCAGGGATCGCAACGGCCCCCGGCTCGCGCTGCAACTGCTGATCTACCCCATGCTGGACGACCGCACCGTGGTACCCGACCCACAACTTCCGCGGGAGTTCCTGGTGTGGAACTACGAGGACAACGTCACGGGCTGGGGAGCGCTGCTCGGCGACGCTGCTGGCGGCAGTGACGTCTCCCCGTACGCTGCGCCAGCACGCGCGGCGGACCTGGCTGGTCTGCCGCCGGCCTACATCGACGTCGGCGACTTGGACGTCTTCCGCGACGAAGACATCGACTACGCCCGCCGCCTGCTCGCGGCTGGCGTGCCCACCGAATTGCACGTCTTCGCCGGTTGCCCACACGGTTTCGAGGTAATGGCCGCCGATTTACCGGTGTCGCGCCAAGCATTCGACAACCGGGTCCGGCGCCTCGCGGCGCTCTGAACCCCACGCGGTCGAGCAAGACTCACTTCTCGTAGTGCAGGCCCGTCGCCGGATTACGGTCGGTCACGCAGTACGTGAGGACGCCGTCGAGCACGGTCCAGATCGGGTTCACCTGAAGAACCCGCGCACCCGCGGCGACGTGTCTTTCGGTCTCGGCAGCGCGATCCGACACAGCCCAGTCGATGTGCGCGCGTACCGAACCGGTGGGTTCGCCGAGCCTCTGCAAAATGATCCGCAGGGGAGCACCGGGTGGACGAATGAGGAAGGCGTACTCGTCCAGCCCCGGAATCGTCTGCGTCTCCCACCCGGTCAGGGTGCTCCAGAAGGTCGACTCACTGTTCCAGTGCTCCTGCGGAATGTCGATCGAGATCTGGTCGACCATACTCGTATGTGCGCCGGGCCATTGGCTCGGCGCGGACGTGTCGGGCTTCCGATCATCGACGAGTTGAAACGGAAGGCCGCCTGGGGATCGGCCCACTAGTCGCTCATCGCCTTCGTCGATGCTGCCACCCAGCCGTCGGACCTCGCCGACGGCGGTTCCGACATCCGGGACGTGTACACCGAGGTGCACGCCGCTAGGCCCTGAGTTCAGCCGTCGGGCACTGAGGAAGCCGCCGTCGACGGACAACGAGTATCCGGTGAGCTCGTTCCATAGCGTGAGTCCGGCGTCGTAGTCGTCGTCGGTGAAAGTCAGGAACGCACTCACCCAGGTGTCATCGTCGCTTGCCACGTCGCGATGATCATCGACCTCCAGGGCGTTGACCACCCTTAGAATTGGCGTGCGCCGATCAGCGGGCGTCGAGGTGGCGCCCGCTCCAGTCGGGTTTGCCGCCGGCGGCGTTCGACGTGACCGACGGACCGACGATCAAGAAGCGCGCCTCCGTCGTGGCCACCGGTCGATGCTCGACCCCTCGGGGCACCACGAACAGGTCGCCTGGACGCAGCGACACCACGCGGTCGCGCAGATGCACGTCGAGACTCCCGTCGACGAGCAGGAACGTCTCGTCCTGGTCGTCGTGATGGTGCCAGTTCGTGGAGCCGATCCCCTTCGCAACCTTGAACAGGTTGCCGTTGGCTTCCGCCACCACACGTTGGGACCAGTGTTCGGTGAGCGTCTCGAGTTCATCGGCAAGGGTGATGCGCTGATTCATCACTCGACGCTATGGCCGAACCGACCGACCGTGGAAGTGGTAGGAATGCTGCATGTCGCAAGATTCCTACGCCGCCTCGACACGGCGTCGTCGGCCGCACGCGGTCGCGTTGCTGGTCGACGAAGGGTCGAATCCCTTCGAGATGAGCTGCGCCATCGAAGTGTTCGGGGCTCGGCGCCGCCCTCAACTCGGATTCGAGCCGTATCGGGCGTGGATCGCGTCGCCTGCCGGCTCGGTTCCGATGAGGGACGGCCTATTCAGCCTGACGGGTGCCGAGGACATCGCGTCCCTCGACCGCGCGGACACCATCATCGTACCGAACCGACCCGACGTCGATTCGAGCAGTCGCCCTTCGGTGATCGAGGCGATACGACGAGCCCACCGACGCGGTGCGCGGCTCATCGGCTTGTGCACCGGCGCCTACACCCTGGCCGAGGCCGGTCTCCTCACCGGCCGGCGCGCGGCCGTGCACTGGCTGCTCACCGAGGACTTCTCCAGACGTCACCCGGACGTTCGGGTCGAACCCGACGTCCTGTTCGTCGACGATGACGACATCCTCACCTCGGCGGGCAGTTCGGCTGCGCTGGACTTGGCACTGCACGTGGTCCGCAAGGACTGGGGTGCCGAGATCGCCAACCACGTCAGTCGTCGCCTCGTGTTCAGCACGTTCCGCGACGGCGGTCAGACGCAGTTCGTCGAACGCCCCTTGCCCGAGGCGACGACGGTGCCGCTCGCCGCAACTCTGCGCTAGGCAACTGAACGACTCGATGAACCGCTGGGCATTCGCGAATTGTGTGCACACGCCAACGTCGGGACCACGACACTGCACCGTCGCTTTCGCGACGAACTCGGCACCACGCCGTTGAAATGGCTTACGATGCAACGTATTCAGCACTGCCGCCGGCTTCTCGAGACCACCGACTTGCCCCTCGACGGTATCGCCCACCTGAGTGGACTTGGCACGTCGGCGAATGTGCGTGGCCTGATGAAACGGCATACCGGCTTGAGCCCGTCGGCCTATCGACGGCAGTTCACCGCGCGTGAATAGGCCATCGGGCGCGCGAAGCCGATCGGACCATTGCGACCGGCGGTCACAATGTCCACAGTACAAAGTGTGACATTGACAAATGTCACCATTGGTGGTCGTCTAGTGGGGTGACGACCACCGAGGTGCCGCATCGCACCACCTTGCGTGCCGTGGCGTCGGCGACGCTGACGCGCTGGACGCTGGGGTGCCTGACGAGCGTGATTCCCGCCAATGAACCGGGCGTCTGGTTCGGGCGCGGGCTGATCGCCACCATCATGGCCGCCGGTGGTTCCCTGCCGGCCGGAACGACGGTCATCCCGGTCCGCACGCCACGGGTACGCGGGGAATGGGTCCTGGGGCCCGGGGTCGAGTTCGGTTCGCGGGCAGGCTTCTACGTACACGGAAGTGCCTTCGTGCTCTGCTCCACCGCCACCCATCGCAAGCTCGTCGCCAGGCTGTCGGAGGCGACGGGGCTGCCGTTCTTCGTCATCGACTACCGATTGGCGCCGAGGCATCGCTTTCCGACCGCCGCCGAGGACGTCGAAGCCGGCTACCGGTGGCTGCTCGAGCAGGGGTACCGCGGATCCGACGTCGTGGTCGGGGCGGATTCCGCGGGCGGACACCTCACCTGCGACATGTTGCTCGCCCACGCCCACGACGCCGCATTTCAGCCCGCCGCGGTGGCCCTGTTCTCCCCGCTGATCGACCTGACCATGGCACTGGCCAAGCAGCAGGAGAAGACCCGACGCGACCCGGCGATGTCGGCTGACGCGGCAGCCAAGATGATCGGGCTCTACACCCGTGGCCAGGACCCGCTGCACGTGCGGCTGCGGCTGAGCTTCGCCGACGCCCGCCTGCTACCGCCAATGCTGATCCAGGTCGGTGGGTTCGAGATGCTCAGCGCCGACGCGCGATACCTGCACGCCGAGCTCCAGAAGTCCGGCGGCCGAAGCAGTTTGGAGGTCTGGCCGGGCATGGTGCACGTCTTCCAGGCGCTACCAAGAGTGGCGCCGGAGGCGACCGCGGCGCTGCAACGAACGGCCGCCTTCCTCGCCGAACACCTAGCCGGCGGTCCACACCGGGCCGATGAACTTCGGGAGATGGCCTGATGCTCGGAATTGGCACCGCGCTCATTACGTGGCGTGGCCCGAGGCGCACCACCGCTGCCAATGCGGTGATCACAGGCGCGGGAAGCGGTATCGGACGCGCGTTCGCACTCGAACTGGCCCGGCGGGGAGGCCAGATCGTATGCGCCGACATCAACCTGGAACGGGCTGCGGAGACAGTCGCGCTGATCGAGGCGCTGCCCAGTGGGACCGGGCACGCCGTGCAGTGCGACGTGTCCGACCGCGCCGCGGTCGAACTGCTGGCCAAACAGGCGCAGCAGATATTCGACGGGCCGCCGACGCTGGTGATCAACAACGCCGGCGTCGGGATCGGCGGAAAACCGGTCGGCGACATCGGATTCGACGACTGGGACTGGGCGCTGGGCATCAACCTGTGGGGCGTGGTGTACGGCTGCGAACTGTTCACGCCGATGCTGCGCGAGGCTGGACGCGGCGGCATCATCAACGTGGCCTCAGCTGCCGGCTTCGCAGCCGCCCCGTCGATGGCCGCCTACAACGTCTCCAAGGCCGCCGTGATGTCGCTGTCGGAGACCCTGTCTGCGGAACTGGCGGGCACCGGCGTTGCAATCACGGTGCTGTGCCCGACCTTCGTGAAGACCAACGTCTTCACCGACGGCCGCATCACCCCGGCCTCGATGAATTTGAGCCAGCAGCTGGCCCGGCTCACCGGGCTGTCGGCCGACGACGTCGCCGTGCGCACCCTCGACGCCCACGATCGTGGCCGGCTCTACGTCGTTCCGCAGCTCGACGCCACCGTCATCTGGCACCTCAAGCGCCATTTTCCCGCCCTCTACGTTCGCGGCGCCGGACTGCTCGGCCGCGTGCTTCCCAGCTGATCGAACCGCCCCGACTCACTCATCGAACCGCACCACCTGAAGGGACTCGCTCATGGCGATGGATATGGACAACATGCTGCAGAAGATCAAGGACAAGCAGTGGGCCTTGGTCGACATCGATTGGGACGCACCGGGTGCCGAGCTCATCGACGACGAACTGTGGGCCAAGCTCAAACCGTTCATCACCGACCTGATGTGGATCGAGAACGTCGGCGCCCGCGGGTTCGCCGCGCTGGCCAAGAAGGCCCCCACCCCGACGCTCAAGAGCATCTACGAGCACTTTCACGCAGAAGAACAGAAGCACGCCAACGCCGAACTGGCTCTGATGCGCCGCTGGGGGATGTTGGAGGACGACGAGATCCCACCGCCGAGTGTCAACGTGCAGCTGGTCATCACGTGGCTGGACAAGTTCTCCGACGGCATGTCGCTGTCGATCCTGGGTACGGTCATCCCGATGCTCGAGGTGGCGCTGGACGGTGCGCTGATCAAGTTCATCACCGACGAGGTCAAGGACCCGGTGGCCCAGGAAGTCTTCAAGCGGATCAATTCCGACGAATCCCGCCATTTGGCAGTCGATTTCGAGGTGATGGACATCTTGGGCCATGCGACCGTGCGCAAACTGGCCGTGGAGTTCGTCGGCAGCTGGATGAACCCAGCACTTCTCATCGGCACCCTGAGCTACTTCCCGCTGCTGAACAAGATGCGCGACAACATCGTCGACATGGGCGTCGACGAGGAGAAGCTGTACCAGGCCATGCGTCGGTTCCGCAGTGTCGGCGAGCGAAGCGAGTTCGTGCACCGGGTGCCCATGTATCGCTTCATCTCCTGGCACAGCAAGAAGGTCATCGACCGTAGTTCGAAGTACCACTGGTTGGCGGACTCGCTGGTGAAGGTCACGGGCGCCATCCCGATGCCGCTGGTGCGTTACACCCCGACGTGGACCGAAGAGCTCACCTACGAGCCGGTCGCATGAGCCTCGACGTCGCCATCATCGGCGCCGGGTTCGCGGGCATCGGCGCCGCGATCCGGCTGAAGGAGCAGGGGGTCGCCAACTTCGCCCTCTTCGAACGCGACACCCGCGTCGGCGGCACCTGGCGGGACAACACCTATCCCGGTGCGGCATGCGACATCCCGTCGCGGCTCTACTCCTACAGCTTTGCGCCCAACCCCCGGTGGTCCCGGACCTACTCGGGCAGCGCCGAGATTCTCGGCTACATCGACGAGATGGTCGAATCTGCCGGGCTGGCCCCCCGCATCCGTTTCGATCACACCGTCACCGGGTTGGTCTACGACCAGGCTGAGGGGGAATGGACGGTAGAGCTCCAGGGCCGCGAGCCGGTACGCGCGCGCACCGTAATCGTGGCCTCCGGTCCGCTGGCCAATCCCAGCCTGCCCGACATCGACGGCGTCGACGTGTTCGAGGGCAAGAAGATCCACAGTGCCCGTTGGGATCACGACTACGACTTCAGCGGCAAGAAGGTCGCCGTCATCGGCACCGGTGCCAGCGCGGTGCAGATCGTCCCCAAACTGGTCGAGACCGCCGAGTCGGTGAAGGTGTTTCAACGCACGCCGGGTTGGGTGCTGCCACGAGTCAACGGCCGTACGTCCGACTGGACCAAGCGGCTCTACGCGAAGTCGCCCGTGGCGGAGAAAGCCGTACGGGGGGCGTGGTTCTGGGGTCACGAATCAGTGGCCCTCGGCGTGGTGTGGGACAGCCCGTTCACCCGCGTGGTGGAAGCGCTCAGCAAGGCCAATCTGCGCCGCCAGGTCAAGGATCCGTGGCTGCGCCGGCAACTGACACCGGACTTCTCGGCGGGGTGCAAGCGGCTACTCATGACGAGCAATTACTACCCGGCGTTGCAGGCGGACAACTGCAAACTCGTCACCTGGCCGATCGCCCGCTTGTCGGCGAGGGGAATTCGCACCGTCGAGGGCATCGAGCACCAATTCGACGCCATCGTGTTCGCCACCGGTTTCGAGGTGTCCAAGGCCGGCACGCCGTTCCCGATCTCGGGCATCGACGGCCGAGACCTGGCCTCGGAATGGAGCAAGGGCGCGTACGCCTACCGCAGCGTCGCCGTGTCGGGATATCCCAACCTGTTCTTCACCTTTGGACCGAATTCCGGCCCCGGCCACAGCTCGGCGCTGGTCTACATGGAAGCCCAGATCGACTACATCACCGGGGCGATCACGAAGCTGCTCCGGTTCGGGTGGACCGCACTCGACGTCCGCCCCGACGCGCAGGCCCGCTACAACGACGACATGCAGCGCAGGCTGCAGTCGACCACGTGGAACTCCGGATGCCAAAGCTGGTACCTCACCGAGGACGGCTTCAACGCCACCATGTTTCCCGGTTTCGCCACCCAATACGTCAACCAGCTCAAGACGCTGGACTTGGCGGACTACAAGATCACCGCGACCCAACTCAACGGTGCACCGGTGTTGACCGCCTAACATGCGAACATGACCGAGTACCGGATCGACGACCTCGCACGGGAGGCGGGGACCACGACCCGCAACGTGCGCGTCTACCTGGACAGCGGTCTACTGCCCCGACCCCAGCGCCGCGGCCGCACCGCGATCTACACCGACGAGCACCTCACCCGTCTGCAGGCGGTCATCCGGTTGCTGGGGCAAGGCTTCACCGTCAAGCACATCTTGAAGTTCATCACCGGGGTTCAGCGCGGGCAGGGGCTGGTCGAGGTGCTCGACCTCGACGACCTCGGTGGACTGGTGACCGAGCCCTTCTCGCGGGCGAAATCCCTCACGATGACCCGGGCGCAACTCGAAGCCAGACTGGGGGAGCTTCCGGACGGGACGGTGAGGCAGCTGATCGCCGACGACATCATCGAACCCGCCGAGGACGGGCATTCATACCTCGTCCGCGATGGTGGCCTCGTCGACGACTTCGCCAAGCTGGTCTCCCGCGGCATGCCGTTGTCGGGCATCCTGGCGACCAACGCGGTGGTCGACCACACACTCGACGAGGCCGCCCGCGCGTTGTCCGGTGCCGCCCACGCCGAGGTGGTCCGACAACGCGGGACGGGCTGGTATCCCGGCGACGACGCCGAGCTGGCGTGGGCAGCCGACCTCGTGGACGTGATGCGTCGGGTCGCCCGCCGACGCGCCCACGCCAGCCTGGACCGCGCACTCGACCAGGCAACGCGAATGCAATTACGGCAGTACAAGGAACAGCACGACGACACAACGGCAAAAGCCTCCGGCAACGGACCCGGCACGTCGGACACCGCACCTACCCCCTAGCAACCTAAGACGTACCGGCGCAATCGGTTCGAGACGTTGCCACGGGTGAGCCTCGACCGCGTCAGGTGTCGGCGAGGGCACCGAGGCCAGCCCGCCCGGTAACGCCGGCCTTGTTGCTGGCACGGTAGATGTGACTTTCCACGGTGCGTACCGACAGTGATTGGATGTCGGCGATCTGGCGGTTGGTCAACCCTTGAGCAACGAGCACCACGATTTCGCGCTCGCGGTTGGTGAAGGGCGCAGAAAATTCGGCGGTGACGATGGCGGGGCTGGTGGCCTGTCCGCAGAGCGCGGCCAGGTGTCTCGCGCGCCCGGCGGCGGTGGTGGCGCTGCCTGCTCGACCGGCCCGCCGATGCGACGTCGCCGACTGGGCCGCAGCGTCGGCCGCGGCCAGCCGATCGCCCATCGACTCCCACAGCTCAGAGACCGCCTCCAGACCCGTCGCGTCATCGCTGCTCAAGGCCTCGGCATACTGGGCGGCCACCGTGGCGCGCACGGTCCCCACCCGCTCGGCGAGTTCGGTCAGCCGTTCGGCGGCGTCGGTGTCGTCGAGCTGGACGGCCGTCTGCAGGCACCACACTTCCCGTGCCCACTGCTGGTGGTCGCGGGCGACGTCGGCCGCGGTGAGCGCCAGGGCGCGCGCATCACCGAATCGTGATCGGGCTGCGGCGATCCAGGCCTCGGCGATGAGATCGGCTGAGTCGTAATAGTGGTACGCCGGTGGTCGGCACTCACGGGCAACGGCCAGCGCCCGCTCCGCGGAATCCACTTCGCCTACCCGAGCCAGCGCCTGCGCGCGCATCAATTCGAAACGGGGAAAACTGTTGGTGGCGTGGAATCCTCGTCCGCTCCAGCAACTCGGATCCGGTTGGGCGGGCAGGTGCTCGAGAGCCGCGCGAAGATCCCCGGCGGCCAGATGAGCCATACCTTGGATCTGTTGGGCGACATAGCACATCGTCGTGTCGCGCCCGTATTGACTGCGGGCGAACTGCTGCGCGACCGCCAGGGCCTCGCCGATGCGTCCCGACACCGCCAGAGCACTGGCATGGACCTCTGTGAGGGGGCCGTGCAAGTGCGCGCCCTCGATGGTCGCCTCCAACGCTCGCGCGGACACCGCGATGGCGGTGGCCACCTGATCCAACTGGCCCAGGTCCCCGTGTGCCATGCACCTCGGGATGCAGGCCATCGCCGTGCCGTAGGGATCGAGCTCCCGGTCGTCGACCTGCTCCAAGGTCTGCAGCACCTCCAGGGTGCGCCCCGCCAGTGCCAGCTGATTGGCCCGGAACACCAGGATCTGCGCACGCCGTTCGCCGGTCTCGGTCATCAGGGCGTGCTCGACGATTTGCCGCGCCTTCTCCGGGTTGCGTTTGGCCCACAGCTCGTTGGATGCACGCAACACCACTTCGTTGCGGAACCCGGGACCCACCTCCCCTTGGCGCGGCGCTTGGGAGAGGACGTCGTCGGCTGATTCGCCGTCACCCATCATGAACAGAGTCCACGCCCGCAACACGTGCGCTCGCGGCCCCACTCCGGCCTCGGCTGCGGCGGCGAACAGTCGCTCGGCCAGGTCGAAGTCGAGCAGGGAGTTCGCCGCACCGCCCGCGGCCGCCAGCAGCTCGGGCCGCAGGGCCAGATCCGACTCCAACCACAGCAAGCCCCGTTTGACCAGTACCGCAGCGCTGCCGCCTTCGCCCATCGCCGTGGCCACCCGCCCGCGCAGCCGTGCCAAGCGCACCGCACCGCAGCGCGTGCGCCGGATCTCGGCGAACAGAGGATGCCCCAGGTAGACCTGCTCACCCGCAAGGCGGATCAACCCACGTTGCTCGGCTTCCTCCACGGCGTCTTGCTCTGCCAGCAGTGAAAGCCAGCGGCGGTCGAGGGGCTCGGCGACGGCGATCGTGTCGATCACTTCCAACACCGGCTCTCGCAGCGCACCGACCTGTCGCTCCACGAGGTCGGCCAGCGACCCGCTCACCACCACGTCCCCGCTCCACCGCAGCGCCCCGTCCGCAACTGCCAACCGTCCGGCGTCGGCCTCCTGCCCGGCCAGTTGCCGGACGAATAGCATGTTCCCGCCGGTCAACGTCCAGAACCGGGCACTGCAGCCGCCGTCGGGTGGCGCCCCGAACGCTGCCGCCAGCACCGCGTCCATTCGCTCGCGCGACAGCGTCATGACCTCACGCCACACGACGTGTCCGTTCTTGCCTAGCTCGTGCAGGGCAGCCGGCGTCGGCTCGCCGGTGCGTAGTGTCATCACCACCCTGGCCGTCCCGGAGTCCACCAGGTGCTTGACGACGAGAACCGACAAGTCGTCGAGCAAATGCGCGTCGTCGACGACCAGCAGCAGCCGGCCCACGTCGCTGCCCGCGACAACCGCCTCTCCCACCCGGCGGACCAGCGCCGCCTCACCCCCTCCGACGTCGTCGGTCCACTGGGCGCACGCCCCCAACGGCACATGCTGACTGGTTGCGGTCGCGCTGATCCTCCGCACGGTCCATCCGCGAGCGGCGGCGCGCTCGGCCGCCTCCCACGCCACCCGGGACTTGCCGACACCCGCCCCTCCGGTCAGGGCGAGCCCGCTCACCCCAGACTCTTCGAGTACCGCCATCACCTCATCAAGCAGGTCGTCACGCCCCGCCAGGGGCCACGTCCGCGACATCACCGAAGATTAGCTGTAAGTGCCAATCCACGAGGCGTCGTCGGGCTGGCCGTCATGGTTCCGCCGCCAGCGGTCTTCTCCGCCGTCGTGGCCCCAGCTCTGCCTCGCCTCGAACGCAGCTGCACATCCCGCATGTCGCGGGTAAGCGTCGGGGCCGCGCTCTCGCTACATCGTCAGTTGCCGGTGGGGATGGTCGCCACGTCGTCAGCTGGCACTTCGTATCCAAGATCGTCGATGAAGGCGACGTGTACCGGCCGATCGGTGCGGCTGGCTTTACGCACCATAGTGGGACCTTCGGGCCGGGAGAGGTGTCGGTCACCCCACTGTTGGAGCGCGCCGATGAGTACGTGTAGCTCGCGGCCTGCGGGGGTGAGGTGGTAGGACGGGCGCCGACGTTGACCTGGTTCCTGGTAGGACTCCTTGGTCATGACGCCGTACTCCACCAACGTGGCGAGCCTGTCTGCCAGTCGATCTGGTGGTAGGCCAAGATTGCGTTCGAAGTCGGCGAACCTCGTCGTCCCCAACAGGGCCTCGCGAAGGATGAGGATCGTCCACCGCTCACCCAACACCGTCATACTGCGCGCGACCGAGCACTTCCAGTCGTCGACCTTCTTGGTTGCCACTCGATGGACTCTACACCTCTGACTTGACATTCCGTAGTCAGCTCGAATCGCCCCCCGCATTCCCGCGGCGGGTGGGCCAGGTGCGAGCAGCGGTGAGGAGAGCGTGCACGGTACTGACGGCGCTGGCGCCTTCGCCGACGGCGGCGGCGACGCGTTTCATGGACCCGGCGCGGACGTCGCCGGCGGCGAGCACTGCGGGTGTGCTGGTCTCGAAGGGCATGGGTGTGCGGTTGGCCTGAACCCACTGCGGTCCGAGGGCGTCTGGGGGGATGCGGGAGTCGGTGAGGATGAATCCGTGGTCGTCGAGGGCGATGTCGGTGAGCCACTCGGTGGCGGGCACGGCGCCGATGAAGCAGAACAGGGCGCACACATCGTGATTCGTGGTGGTGACGTTTCCGTCCGATGTCGTGGTGGCGGTGATGCGGCGCAGTTGATGGTCACCGTCGACGGCGCTGACTTTTGTGTGGGTGTGCACGGTGATGGCGGGGTGGGCGGCGATTCGGTCGGCGAGGTAGGAGGACATGCCGACGGTCAGCGAGGCGCCGCGCACGACGAGGTGCACCATGCCGCCTCGTTCGGCGAGGAACAGGGCCGCTTGTCCGGCGGAGTTCGCGCCGCCGATGACGGCGACGGCAGCGTTGCCGCAGACACGGGCCTCCAGTTCGGTTGCACCATAGTAGATTCCGACGCCTTCGAAGTCGTCCCATCGCGGCAGCGGTAGTGCACGGTAGCGAGCGCCGGTGGCGATCAGGATGGTGTGGGTGTCGACGACGGTGCCGTCGTCGAGGTGCACGCGCGGGCGTCCCGGGGTCGTGTCGAGGTGGACGACCCGGGCCGGGGTGGCAATGCGGGCACCGAACTTCTGGGCTTGGACGACGGCGCGTCCGGTGAGCTCGCTGCCGCTGATTCCGGAGGTGAAGCCGAGGTAGTTATCGATGCGGGAGCTGGTGGCGGCTTGCCCTCCGGTGGCGACGGAGTCCAGGAGCAGGGTGCGCAGTCCTTCTGAAGCGCCGTACACCGCGGCGGCCAGACCTGCGGGTCCGCCGCCGATGACGACGACGTCGAGGGTTTTGCCGGAGATAGGGCGGTGCGACAGGCCCAGAACGTCGGCGAGCCGGGCGGGAGTGGCCTGGCGGATGACGGCGGTGGAGGTGAGCACGGCTGGAAGGTCCTCGACGGCGATGCCGGCTGCTTTGGCGAGGACGTCCCCGATGTCGGAGTCGAAGTCGGTCCAGGTGTGGGGGAGTCGTTGGCGGTCGAGGTAGGTGCGTAGGGCCATCGACGGGGAGGACGCCGGGCCGGCGAGGACTTCGATGCTGCGGGCGCCTTGGCCGTCGCGCAGGCTTTGGCGTCGTGCGAGCAGGGCCCGCAGGATCAGGTCGGAGAGATCGGATTCGGTGTCCATCAGCCGGCGGAAGTCGGTCGGGCTGACGCGGTAGATGACCGCGGTCTCGCTGGCCCGGGCGTCGAGGTAGGTCGCCTGTCCGGTAAGCAGGTTCATCTCCCCGCTGAACTGGCGTGGGCCGTAGTGTGCGACAACGGCTTCCGGGCTGTCGGCGGTAGCGGCCCGAAGAACGTCGACGGTCCCGGATTCGACGAGCAACATGTCGCAGGTCGGTTCCCCCGCTCGAAACAGCCAGGTGCCTGCCGGGGCGTGTTGCACGGTGCCGTAGCCGCGGAACCGTTCCCACAGCGCGTCGGTGAAGGTGGGTTGCGCCGCGTTGGCGGTGTGTGTGGTGGTGGACATGTCGCGAGCCTTCAACGTGGTCTTCTCTTCATCGTGTTCTGAATTCAACAGTCAAAGCATGCAGGGATAGCGCGCTCGCGAGATTGGGCCTGGCGACGTGCATCCGTGGAACACACTCCCCCGAAGAAAGAGCCATTGGCGTGAATGACAGTGGCTTTCGTGTACCAGTACTCTGCCGGCCGGCGTCGGGGCGTACTCGAGGGAGCATGACCAAAGGCGACGGTACACACACTAACTAGCCATTTCAAAGTGAGGTGGTACGGTGCAACGCATGACCTTCCTCGACGACTTCGCCCCTACCCACCTTCGTCTCACCGAGGTGTCCCCCACGTTCTGGCGGGTCACGTTCGACAACCCGCCGGTCAACGTGATCGGCACCGAGATGATGCGTGACCTCAAGAACCTGCTCACCGAACTGGAGTCCAACGACACCGTCAACGTCGTGCTGTTCGACAGCGCAGACCCGGACTTCTTCCTGGCCCACTACGACCTGGCCGCCGACCACGCAGCATCCGAGGCGCTGCCCAGTCCCACCGGGTACGCCGCCTGGGTGGACGTCACGGTGCGCATCAGCAAGCTCTCCGCCGTCACCATCTCGGCCGTACGCGGCATCGCCCGCGGCGCAGGTAGCGAGTTCGCGCTGGCCACCGACATCCGATTCGCCAGTCGCGAGAAGGCCATCCTCGGGCAGATGGAGGTCGGCTTCGGCGCCGTACAAGGCGGCGGCGCCTCGGGACGCTTGCCTGCATTGGTCGGACGCGGACGGGCCTTCGAAATCTTGCTCGGTGGCGGTGATTACGACGGTGACACGGCCGAACGCTACGGCTATGTCAACCGCTCCATCCCGGATGAGGACGTCGTCGCCTTCGTCGACGACTACGCCGCGAGGGTGTCGCGCTGGGACCACCGCGTCATCGGTGAGATCAAGGCGTTCGTCAACAAGTACACCCGCTTGCCCGACAGTGAATTCCCGCTGCACTCCGACGCCTTCTGGGCGGCGGTGCCCACCCCCGGCTTCCAGGCAGTCACCAAGGGACTCTTCGAACGCGGCCTCCAGCAGAAGAGCGACCTCGAATACCGCCTCGGGGCTGAGATCGCCGACGTCGCCGCCGCCGTGACAACCGCCAGCTGACCGAGCGACGGCACCGAGTCGACCGTTCACCAAAACGACCGTTCGCACAGACCCATTCACCACATCACGTACACCCGAGGAGAACCGATGCCAGTCGTGACCGGACAGTCCCAGTGGAACGGGACCTTCAAGGAAGGCACCGGAACGTTGTCGACGACGACGTCGGGCACCATCCGCGAGGCGCCCTACACCTACGCCAGCCGATTCGAGGGCGCACCCGGGGCCATCCCCGAAGAACTCCTCGTCACCGGGCATGCCGGCTGCTACAACCACGCATTGGCCAACATCGCCTTCAAGGCGGGCGCATCCGTCGAATCAATCAGCACCACAGCTCAACTCACCATGGGGACCGACGACCAAGGATCCGACGGGCACGGCTATTCGGTGGAGGGCATCCACTTCGTCGTCGTCGCCGACATCCCCGGCATCACCGACGACCAGTTCGTCGAGCTTGCCGAACAGGCCCGAGCCCTGTGCTCCATCTCCAAGATCTTGACCGTCCCCATCACGTTGGACGCGTCCCGAATTACCACATCGCCAGCAACGGAGGAAGAAGCATGAAGGCACTATTCGTGAGCAGCAGCCACGAGACCGGCACCTGGCTCTCGGAGGTCACTCACCCGTACTGGCATCTGACCGAACGCGGTATCGACGTCGACTTCTCCAGCCCGGCGGGTGGCAACGTCAACTGGAGCGCGTTGAGCGATCCGTACTCCGAGCAATCGCAGGAGTCCGACGATCTGGTAAGCAAGGGATTCCTGTCCGATCCCACTCTCGTCGGACGCCTCGCGACGACACTCAAGCTCGCCGACGTCGACCTCGACGAGTACGACGTCATCCACTTCACCGGCGGCCAAGGGGCGACCCACGACTTCTTCCCCAACCCCGACGTCACCGCCGCGCTCAAGCACTTCTTCGCCAACGACAAGGTCGTCGCCGTCATCTGTCACGGAGCCATCGCCCTGGGCAACGTGCCCGACCGGCTACGGGGACGACGGGTCACCGGCTACTCTCGGGCCGAGGACGCCGTCCTGGAGCAATATGGATTCTCCTTCCCGCACTTCCCTCAGACCGTCCTTGAAGAGGCAGGCGGCCGATACACCAGTGCCGGTATCGCCGAGCCGTGCGTCATCGTCGACGGCCGACTGATCACCGGGCAGAACCAGCAGTCCGCGTCGGAATACGGCATCGCGCTGCTGCACCTCGTCGCCGGCCGCAGTCCCGTCGCCATCGGCTGATCTCCCTACTGCCCACCGACTAGAGGAAAGACCGTTGCTGTTCCACGTACACATGGCGACTCACGTCCCCGACACCATGGACGCCGACACGCTCGCCGACCTGCAAGCCAAGGAACGCGCGCACGGCGCCCCCCTGCAGGAAAGCGGCGTCTGGCGACATCTGTGGCGGGTCGCCGGCAAGTTCGAGAACATCAGCATCTTCGACGTCTCCGGGCCCGACGAGCTTCACGACATCCTCAGCGAGCTGCCCCTGCACCCCTATATGAACGTCACCGTGACCGCGCTGTGCCACCACCCCGGCTCGATCAGACGCGACGACGAATCCTGACCCGACGGGCAACCCCTCACGACGGAAGAGGTCACATCATGCAGATCGACGGAGCGGTCGCACTGGTCACCGGTGCGAATCGTGGACTGGGACAACGGATCAGCGAGCAACTGGTCTCCCGGGGTGCGAAGGTCTACGGCGCGGCCCGCCGACCCGGGAGCGTGACCACCCCCGGCGTCATCCCCGTGCACGTCGACGTCACCGACGCCGACTCGGTGGCGGCGGCTGCTGCGGCAACCGGCGACGTGACACTGCTGGTCAACAATGCCGGAATGGCCAGTTCCGCCACACTGTTGACCGGCCCGATGGACGAGGTGCGGGCGACGATGGAGTCCCACTTCTTCGGCACCTTGTCGGTGACGCGGGCGTTCGCCCCCCAGCTGATAGCCAACGCCCCCGGTGCGGTCCTCAACGTCGTGTCGGTGCTGTCCTGGCTGCACCCGCAGGTACTAGGCGCCTACGCCGCGGCGAAGACTGCGCTGTGGGCCCAATCTGACGCCATACGTGAGGAATTCGCACCCCACGGTGTGGCCGTCACCGCCCTGCACATCGGCTTCATGGACACCGACATGATCGCCGACCTGGACACCGTCAAGACCGACCCGGGGATCATCGCCGCCATGGCGGTCGACGGCGTGGAACGTGGCGTGATCGAAGTCCTGACCGACGAGATGACGCGGGAGGCGAAGGCCGCCCTGTCCCGTGAACGGATCGCCGGTGCGGAGAACACGTTCGAGGCGTGGCTCTAGATCGTGCGAATCGCCCTGCGGCACTGGGCCACCGCCACCGCGTGACGGTGCACAGGTCGCCGTGTCAGCTGCCGTGGCGCTCCAGTTCGATGACGGGAATGAGTCGTGACGTCCGACGCTGATAGTCGCCAAACTGCGGCTGCAACGCCACCTGCTTGGCGTAGACGTCCTCACGCTCTTGGCCTTCGAGCACGCGAGCAGTCACCGGAAAGGTTTCCGCACCCCACTCCGCCACGGTCTCGGGATGGGCCCGCAAGTTGTGGTACCAGTCCGGATTGGTGTCGGATCCCCCCTTGCTGGCGATGATGTAGATGCGGTCTCCGTCGACGAGCGGGACCAAGGGGGCGATTCTCTTCTTGCCGGATTTGGCGCCGACGTGGTGCACGAGCACTACCGGAATGCCCTCCCATTGGCCTCCCGGCTTACCCCCGGTCGCGCGAAAGGCCTCGATGACCTGCCGATTCATCTCGGACAGTTCCTCGGCAGTGATGCCGATGTCTTCAGTCATGGTGCAGCGTCCCTTCGGTAAGATGCGGAGACCATCTCCGGTAAGTATTGCGGAGACAATCTCCGTTTGTCGAGGGGTAGGGATGACGCGACCACTTCGCGCCGACGCGCAACGCAACCGGCGGCGCGTGCTCGACGCCGCTCGCGACGCGTTCGATCGAGACGGAGTGACGGCCTCTCTCGACGACATTGCGCGTGCGGCTGGCGTGGGCCCGGGAACCCTGTATCGACACTTCCCGACGCGAGATCGGTTGGTGCGCGCTGTCATCGACGACGGCCTGGTCGACATCCACGACATGGGCGTGGCGTTGCTGGTGGAGTCCGACCCGGCCCAGGCGGTCGAGACGTGGCTCAACGCGTACGTCGAGCAGGGCAGCATGTTCAAGGGATTGGCCGAGACACTGGTGACGCCAACCGACGAGTCCGATGACCTGGATTCGTGTCGGCGGGCCCGAGAAGCGGGGACGGCGTTGATCGCGCGGGCCGTACGAGAGGGCGCCTTCCATCCCGACGTGCGGGCGGACGACGTGCTGGACATGGTGGCTGCCGTGACATGGGTGGGCGAACAACCGAATCGCCAAGCAGGACAACGTGAACGGCTGTTGAAATTATTGGTTGCTGGAATGCAGGCTGACGCCTGACGGCGCGCCCAACAGATCTTCGGCTGCCACGTCACGCGTGCATTTGAAGCCTTTTGGCGGCCACTGCGAGGTCGTCCTGAGCGCGGGTGGTCAGCGCGTACAGGGCATACCCGATCGGGGATGCTTCCCAGAGGTGACGAGCCTGGGCGGCCAGGCCTGGATATGGGTGCCCGCCGGCCGCCGCATAGGCCCCCAAGGTCACCTCAAGCATGTCTTCGCCTGCGGCGCCGTACTGGGCGGCGAGGTCGCGGGCGGGGTCGTCGACGCGCGCCGTGGTCCAGTCCAGCACGCCGGTGACCGACCCGTCTTCGGCGAAGAGCAGGTGCGCGGGATAGATCTCGCCGTGCGTCATCACGGTCTCGTCGGGCCAGCAGCTGTCGTCGGCCAGCCAGCTGTCCCAGGCCTCGGAGAGCTCGGGCGCGACGGTGAACGCCGCGCGTACGTTTTCGATGTCGTCGCGCCAGGACTGCCGAACTCGCGCGGGCGTACGTACCTGCACCCCTGCGGCTTTCGCCTGCTCGGCAGTGATGCAGTGCAGTCGCGCCAAGAGGCGCCCGAGACGCACCGCATAGTCCGGACTGGCAGCGTCCATGTGCCAGTCCGGTTCCCCGTCATCGGTCAGAGTTAGGCCCGGCGCACCGGGCAGGGCGGGATAGGCGATCACGTCGGGGGATCGGACCTGCCAATCGGGAACCGCCACGCCGGCGGCCGCTAGAACCGGGGCCACCAACTCGAGGATGCGGTTCTCGGCGGCGATGCTCTCGGAGACGTCCGCGCGGCGTGGCAGGCGCAGCACCCAGCGGCACCCGTCGCGGTCCTGTGCCATGACGATCCGGTAGTCCAGCCCCGCCTCGATCAGCGTTGCGCCTCCGGAGGTGAGTTGTAGCCCATGAGATGACGCCACGGCGATGGCGGCGTCAATCGCGTTCATGTCCCCAGGGTGCCATCGGGGTCAGCACACGATCCACCGAATATCCGCGAGCGAGCCCTGGCAGCCATAGTGGCGGACTTTACAGGGTGTCGACTAGTTCAACGAGGTGTTGACCTTTTCGACGACGTGTTGGTAGCTTTACACCATGACCGATTTTGTCGACGTGGTGATCGTGGGTGCCGGAATCTCGGGTATCAGTGCCGCGTGGCACCTTCAGCAGCAAGCGCCAGGCAAGAGTTACGTCATCCTGGAGCGTCGCGAGAAGCTGGGTGGCACCTGGGACTTGTTCAAATATCCTGGCATTCGGTCGGATTCGGACATGTATACCCTGGGGTTTCATTTCAAGCCGTGGGCGACCGATCAGATGATCGCCAACGGCCCGTCGATCTGGAACTACCTCAACGAGGCTGCGTCGGAGAACGGCATCGACACTCACATCCGCTACGGCCAGAAGGTCGTCTCGGCGAATTGGTCCGACGAGGACGGCGTCTGGGAGGTCACCGTCGACCACGGCGGGGAGCAAACGGTCGTGCACGCGGGCTTTCTGTGGGCGTGCAGCGGCTATTACGACTACGACAAGGGTTTCTCCCCGGAGTTCGCCGGCTCCGGCGACTTCGCCGGGACGATCGTGCACCCGCAGCACTGGCCCGAGGATCTGGATTACCAGGGCAAGAGAGTCGTCGTCATCGGCAGTGGCGCCACGGCCATCACCCTGGTCCCCGCATTGACCGACAACGGCGCAGGCCACGTGACGATGCTCCAACGCACCCCGACCTACATCGGTTCGCTGTCCGACAAGGATCCGTTTGCGGCAAGGGCTTTCGCGCTGCTGCCGCAGAAGGCCGCCTACACCGCCGTGCGGTGGAAGGCCATCCTGACCGCCACGGCGCAATATCAGATCGCGCGCGCCCTGCCTGGCGTCTTCCGTAAGACGTTGCGTTCGATGGCCGAGCGCCGCCTGCCCGACGGCTTCGACTACGACAAGCACTTCGCGCCCGACTACAAGCCATGGGATCAGCGAGTGTGCTTGGCCCCCAACGGCGACATCTTCACCGCCATCCGGAGGGGCACCGCCGAGGTCGTCACCGACACGATCGACCGGTTCACTCCCGAGGGCATCCGGTTGACCTCCGGCCGGACTCTGGAGGCCGACGTCATCGTCACTGCGACGGGTCTGAATGTGCGGTTCTTCGGCGGCGCCGAATTGCAGCGCAACGGTGTGCCCGTCGATCTCGCGGACACCGTGGCATTCAAGGGCATGATGCTCTCCGGTGTGCCCAACATGGCCTTCACCTTCGGCTACACCAACGCGTCCTGGACTCTGAAGGCCGACCTCACCTCCGAGTACGTCAGCCGCCTGCTGAACTACATGGAGGACAACGACTTCGGCGTCGTCGAGCCGCGCCAACCCGGCGGTGACGTCGAACGGCACCCCTTCTTGGACCTCACCTCGGGATACATCACGCGCGCGACCGACCGCTTGCCGAAGTCGGGCTCCAAGGCCCCCTGGCGACTCAAGCAGAACTACTTCGTCGACCTGCGGGTCATCCGCAACGGCAAGATCGACCACGACGCATTGCAATTCTCTCGTCGGCGCGCACCGGTCACGGTGTAGACCGTCCTGCGAGCAGGCGAGGAGTAGTCGATGGTTCAGTTCGTCGGCGGTGCGGTCGACCAGCGCGCGGCAAGGGCGTCGCAGATCGCGCGTTCGCGTTCTTCCCCAAGCGAGTGCATGAGCAAGCCCTCGACGGTGAACACGCCGATCATGACCTCGGCGTCCACCGTCGAGGCGGGAATGCCGGTGTTCTGAAGCTCGAATCGGAGCAGGCTGCCGGTAATCGTGTGGAAGTTCTGATGCCATTCGGCGATCGCCGGGGAGTGCTCGACGCGGGAGTGCACGGTCGTCACGAGTCGGCTCATCTCGGTGAGTTGACCGACTACCCACAGCAACCGCGCCGCAATCGGTTGGCTGGCGATCGCCTCATACTGCGGCCACACGTCGGCCATGACGGAGGTCAGGACCGCGATCAGCACGTCGTCCTTGTCCTGGAAATACCAATAGATCGTGTTGGGTGCCACGCCGGCTTCCTTGGCCAGGCGACTCATCGAGGTGGCGTCGTACCCGCCGTCGACGAACAGCCGCCGAGCGGCCGCCACGATCTCCGCGCGCTTCTCGTCGGCGGCCTGGGGCCGCTTGTTGCGCGCCATGACGTCCCCTCTTGGATCTGCTGAATCACACTTTCTTGGATGACGTTCAAGATACTGCTAGCGTTTTCTTGAACGCTATTCAACACGACTGACCGAGGAGCGCACCGTGACACCACCACGCAGCTATGTCCGCCACGACGTCACCTTCGATTCCGGGGGCACGTCGTGCGCGGCGTGGCTCTACCGACCCGACGGTGTCGAGAATCCGCCCATCGTCGTCCTGGCCCACGGGTTCGCTGCGTTCCGGGAATTGCGCCTGGACGCCTACGCCGCACGGTTCGCGCAGGCGGGCTATGCGGCCCTGGTGTTCGACTACCGGCACTGGGGTGCCAGCGCAGGTGAACCCCGTCGGATACTGGACATCGCCAAGCAACAGGCGGATTGGCGCGCTGCCGTCGCGTACGCCCGCAGCCTCGACGGCGTCGGCGGCAGCCAGGTAGTGGGCTGGGGGTCATCCTTCGGCGGTGGCCACGTGCTCACCTTGGCTGCCCGCGACCGCGGCTTCGCCGCCGCCATCGTCCAGGTGCCCCACGTCTCCGGACCCGCCTCAGCGTTCTCCCAATCGCCGAAGTTGGTTGCGCGGCTGGTCGCCGCCGGGCTGCGCGATCAGGTCGGCGCCTGGCTGGGGCGCGAACCCCACCGGGTCACGTCCATCGGTAGGCCCGGCGACTTCGCCATGATGACCTCACCCGGAGCCTATGAACTCGTCGAGGAGATGGCCGGGGGCGAGGCCGCCGAGCACCTGCGTGCGCAGCTGGAGGCCGAGAACGACGTCGCCGCTCGTATCGCGCTGCGGGTGCCGCTGTATTCACCGGGCCGTCTTGCCACCAAGATCACCGTGCCGACGTTAGTGCAGCTGGCCACCAAGGACGACGTCACCCCGTACGCGAAGGCGCGAAAGATCGTCTCGCGCATCCCCCGCGGCGAGGTGAAGTCCTACGACATCTCGCACTTCGAGCCCTACCTCGATCCGCACTTCGAACAGATCGTCACCGCCCAGGTCGACTTCTTGGACCGCCACGTCGGGGCTGATTTCCGATGAGCGCATCGACACCCCGCGACACCAGAAAGGCACCCCGATGACCGACCCTCGACGGACCGCATTGATCACCGGCGCCTCCGCCGGCATCGGCGCAACCTTCGCCCGCCACCTCGCCGCCCACGGGCACGACGTGCTCCTCGTCGCGCGCCGGGCCGACCGCCTCGAAGAGCTCGCCGCCGAGCTACGCCGCACGCACGGAGTGCGCTGTGAGGTCTTCGCCGCCGACCTCACCGACCCCGCCACACCGGCGGCCATCATCGATCACGCCGCGCGCGCCGAGATGCCCGTCGACGTGCTCGTCAACAACGCGGGACTGTCGTCGAGCACGAAGTTCTCCCAGACTCCGTGGGAGTCGGTGGCCGCCGAACTACAGCTGATGGTCACCGCGACAACCGAACTCGCGCACCGGGTGATCCCTGGCATGAAGCAGCGTCGATGGGGACGCATCGTCAACCTGTCCTCCCTGGCCGCGATGGCCCCGCCCGGCGAAGGTCTGCTCTACACCGGCATCAAGGCCTACGTCCTGCAGATGTCGCAGTCCCTGGACATGGAACTCAAGCCGCATGGCATCCACGTGACTGCGTTGTGCCCGGGGTTCACCCACAGCGAGTTCCACGACGTGATGGGCGCCCGCGAGGCCGCCGATCGCCTCCCCGGCCTGCTCTGGCAAGAGCCGCAAGACGTGGTGCGTGAAGGCTACGAGGCGGTGATGGCTGGCAAACCCGTCTGCATCCCGGGCAAGGTCAACAAGCTCACCGCCGCCACCATTCGTCCACTGCCACAACGCCTTCAGTACGTTCTGGGCCGCAACCTCAACCCCTTCAAATAGCACGGCGCGGGGTCGCGCCGCGGCATCGAATCGGCGATTTCGGGCGTGCCCGCGGTCGACTTCGAGAAGATGGGCCCATGACTTCACGTGCTGAACAGCGGGTCGACTTCGATGGCGGCTACCCGACACCCGACACGGTGGGGCAGGCGTTCGACGATGTCGACCTCAACCGGGCCATCGCGTCGTATCGGTTCTTCTACCGGACCGTCTCTGGCGCAGCCATCTTCGACGGCACCGTGGATGCGGGCGCGCAGCCGAACACGACCTTCGGATACATGGACACTCAACCGCGCCACGTCGGCTTCACGCTCAATTCCGACACCCCGTACGGCGGTGTGTTGTTGGACCTGCGCAACGGCCCGATGGTGGTCGAGCTCCCCGCTGGCCCGTTCATCGGCGCGGCAATGGACATTCATCAGCGGTGGATACAGGACCTGGGCATTCCGGGACCCGACGCGGGCAAGGGCGGAAGGCACTTGCTGCTGCCCCCTGGGTATGAGGCGGAGGTGCCATCCGGCTACCACGTCGGTGCATCTGGTTCTTACCGGGTGATCGTCGGCCTTCGCTCACTTCCCGAGCACGGCGACGTACCCGCGGCCATCGAGCGGCTCGAGAACACCAAGGTGTATCCGATGAATCCCGCCCCGGAGTGGGCGGAGCCGACCTGGTTCGACATGACCCCCGCGCCGCAGGACACGACACCGCACCGCTACGAGCGGGACCTCGGATTTTGGGAAGTCCTCCACGGCGTGGTTCAGACTGAGCCGCCACTCGACGACAGCCCCGCCCAGTACGGCGATCTTGCTGCGCTGGGCATCGCCAAGGGTGAGCCGTTCGATCCGGACGACCGATTGAGCCGCATCCTCGTACAGGCTGCTGGCAGAGCCTGCGCGCAGATGCGGGTGGAATCCTTCGCCGACCGCAGACCTGACCGCGTCGTATGGGATGGCCTCCAATGGCAATGGGCTGCACTGCGATTCGAAAACGGCGACTTCGACACGCCCAACTATCGCGACACCTATGCCATCGACAAGTGGTTCTTCCAAGCCATCGCCACCTCACCGTCGATGTTTCGCCGCGATGCCGGTGCCGGCTCGCTCTACTGGCTGGGGTTGAAGGATGACGCGGGTTCTTATTTGGACGGCGGCAACACCTACAAACTCACCGTGCCGCTGCCCGTGCCCGCCAAGCTCTTCTGGTCGATCACTGTCTACGACGCCGAAACCCGCAGTCAGATACAGACGGACCAAGGCAAGGCAGCGTTGCGTTCGCTGTTCGAATTGAGCTCGCTCTCAGGGTCATCCGCTGACCTCTACTTCGGCCCACAGCCACCCACCGGACGAGAAGGCTCGTGGATAAAGACCACACCGGGAAGAGGTTGGTTTGCCTACTTCCGCATCTACGGTCCCGACCAAGCCGCCTTCGACGGCTCGTGGAAGCCCAGCGACTTCGAGGTTGATCAGACGTAGGCGGTCTTGACGGGTGCACGTCGAGGTCGTCAGGGGCAGGATGGCTGTCGGTGCCGTTGCGCTCGGGTGAACTAGGGGTCGTCGAGATGAACGCCGTTTTGCTGGACACTTACGATGTCGGTGAGGCCGAGGCGGTCCTCAGTGCCAGTTACTCCAGGATGCACATCGGAGCCACGTCGAACCTACCGACCCATACCCACATGACCCGCTCGACTCTCGGTTCGTTGGCGTTCGACGAGATCGAATACGGCTACGACTTCGGCTCCCAAGGCGACCCGGCGCCCCACCCGCCACTGGTGTGGGTGAAGTCCGGATCGATGTTTCATCGACAGCCCGGTGGCGAACTCGAGGTTGCCCGCCCGGGCACGGTGGCCGTGATCGGCCCGCGAGGGAGTTCCCTTCAGCGGAGAGATTCGTGCCGGTCACTTCGTCGCCGTCGTCATCGACCGGAGTTCGTTGGTAGCCGGGTCGGTGTCCCGCTACTTGGCCGCAAGCATGCTGGCATGCTTTCCCACCACCGCGCTGCTCGAACTCACCATCGAAGACCGTCACGACAGCACCCCGGTGCTCCTTCGGCGAGCCATCAGCTTCATCGACGACAACGCCGCCGACGACATCTCGCTGACCGACATCGCACGAGCGGTATACGTCTCCCCGCGTGCCTTGCAGTACATGTTCCGCAAGCACCGCGATTGCACACCCATGGAATACCTGCGCCAAGCTCGGCTGCACCACGTCCGTCTCGAGCTGATGACCGGAAACCGGCTGACGACGACCGTGGGGCAGGTGGCCGCGCGGTTGGGGTTCGGCCACCTGGGTCGATTCGCCACCGCCTATCGTCTGCAGTACGGGGAAAGTCCGCACCAGACGTTGCGCAGATGATGCCCGTCACGAAGCTGCTCAGCGCCCTGCCCCAACCATCGTCACACTCCGCCGAGAGGTGGTCGACGCCGACTGCGGGGCCAACGGTCGACCGGCGGTTGATCAGCGGCCACGACCTTCTCGGCGACGACACTGAGTTTGGTGTTGGTGTCCTGCGACAGGCGTTTGAGCAACTCGAACGCGGCGAAGGCGTCGATGCCGAAGCGTTCCATGAGCATCCCCTTGGCCTGGCCGATGGCATCACGGTTGGCCAGCGCACTCCGGAATTGACGTTCTCGGCTCACCAGTTTCCAGGCCACCATGGTGTGGGCGGCGACCAGCAGTCCCGCCTCGACGGAATCCTGGTCGAACACTCCCGATGATCGGGCGTGAAAATTCAACGCCGCCACGGTGTCCTTGTCGGTGAAGAGGTGAAACGACAGCACCGACCGCACCGACGTCTGGTCCGATGCGGTATCGCAGAACCGGGGCCACCGCCGCTCGGTCGCGAAGTCCTCGATGTGCACGGTGTGTTGCTCCCATGCCGCCGACAGACACGGACCCTCGCCGGTGGCGCGCTGCGCGTCGTCGAGTCGGCGAGCATCCTCACTGGTGGCACCGAGAGTGGTGATGATGCCAGAGGCATCCACCACGGTGATACCGGCGGACCGGGCGCCGGGCACCACGTGGACATTGGCGTCATTCACCTGCTTCAGCGCCACATCGAGATCATCGTGGCCTCGCTGCTGCCAGCCCTCGACTAGTTCGAGCACCGCCTCCAAGTGATGCGCCTCGGCGGATCCCGGCCACTGCGGCCGACCCGCGAGCGGCGGTGCGTTCACTCCGATGGTGTCGTCACAGGTCACTGCCTACCCCTTCCTACCGCGCTGGTCGCCAACGCTTCGAACATCCCCATTCTGTTGATGCACCAGCGGCTTTCGTCCAGACCACCGCCTGGCGGTCGATTTCAGGCTCGCGAGCACGCATCATGGCTCCGCTACGCGGCCCCGAATAGGTCACGACGCGCACGATCAGAGCGGACTGTCCGGAAAGCGCAAATCCCGCCGCCGGTTGCCCGGCCAATCAACGGAGTGGCTCGACTTCCCAGAATCGACGGTTTGGCTCCGCGAGTCGGGGTAAGCGTGCGGCGCTCGGCGGGTCGCCGGGTGCCAGTTGCGGCGGACACGCCGCGCGAGCTTGAGGGACGAGAAGATGGCCATCGAGGCACCCAAGGTCGAGGAGCTCCAGGTCTGGCGTCCGTTTCCGGCGCGGATGGGCCCCAGGGGCAACCTGATCTACAAGCTGGTGACCACCACCGATCACAAGCTGATCGGCATCATGTACGTCGTCACGTGCTTCGTCTTCTTCTTCGTTGGTGGACTGATGGCGCTGTTCATGCGCGCCGAACTGGCCCTGCCCGGCCTGCAGTTCCTGAGCAACGAGCAGTACAACCAGCTGTTCACGATGCACGGCACGGTCTTCTTCTTCGTTGGTGGACTGATGGCGCTGTTCATGCGCGCCGAACTGGCCCTGCCCGGCCTGCAGTTCCTGAGCAACGAGCAGTACAACCAGCTGTTCACGATGCACGGCACGGTGATGCTGTTGTTCTACGCGACCCCGATCGTGTTCGGCTTCGCCAACCTCGTGCTGCCGCTGCAGATCGGCGCGCCCGACGTCGCCTTCCCGCGGCTCAATGCGTTCTCCTACTGGCTGTTCCTGTTCGGTGCGCTGATCGCCATCGCCGGTTTCATCACCCCCGGTGGCGCCGCCGACTTCGGCTGGACCGCCTACACCCCGCTGAGCGACATCGTCCGCCACCCGGGGCCGGGCGCCGATCTGTGGGTGATGGGCCTAATCGTCGCCGGCCTTGGCACTATTCTCGGCGGCGTCAACATGATCACCACGGTGGTCTGCATGCGCGCCCCCGGAATGACCATGTTCCGGATGCCGATCTTCACCTGGAACATCCTGGTGACCTCGATCCTGGTGCTGCTGGCGTTCCCCTTGCTCACCGCGGCGCTATTCGGCCTGGAAGCCGACCGTCACCTCGGCGCCCACGTCTTCGACGCGTCCAACGGTGGCGCCATCCTTTGGCAGCATCTGTTCTGGTTCTTCGGCCACCCCGAGGTGTACATCATCGCGCTGCCGTTCTTCGGCATCGTCACCGAGATCATCCCGGTCTTCTCGCGAAAACCGCTATTCGGCTATGCGCTCCTGGTGTACGCGACCATCGGGATCGGAGCCCTGTCGGTGGTTGTCTGGGCCCATCACATGTACGCCACGGGCGCGGTGCTACTGCCCTTCTTCTCGTTCACGACGTTCCTGATCGCCGTCCCGACGGGCATCAAGTTCTTCAACTGGATCGGCACGATGTGGAAGGGCCAGTTGACCTTCGAGACACCGATGCTGTTCTCGGTCGGCTTCCTCGTCACGTTCCTGTTGGGCGGATTGTCCGGCGTGCTGCTGGCCAGCCCGCCACTGGACTTCCACGTGACCGACTCGTACTTCGTCGTCGCGCACTTTCACTACGTGCTGTTTGGCACCATCGTGTTCGCCACCTACGCGGGCATCTACTTCTGGTTCCCAAAGATGACCGGGCGCATGCTCGACGAGCGCCTGGGCAAGCTGCACTTCTGGTTGACGTTCATCGGCTTCCACACGACATTCCTGGTGCAGCACTGGCTGGGCGACGAGGGCATGCCGCGCCGCTACGCGGACTACTTGCCCAGCGACGAATTCACCTGGCTGAACATCGTTTCCACGATCGGAGCCTTCACCCTCGGGATCTCCATGCTGCCCTTCGTGTGGAACGTGTTCAAGAGCTGGCGGTACGGCGAGCCAGTGGTGGTGGACGACCCGTGGGGCTATGGCAACTCCCTGGAGTGGGCGACGAGTTGCCCGCCACCGCGGCACAACTTCACCGAACTGCCCCGGATCCGTTCGGAGCGACCGGCATTCGAGCTGCACTATCCGCACATGGTCGACCGGATGCGGGCCGAGTCGCACATCGGCAAGCACGCGACGGCATTCGAGTCACCCGAGGGCTTCGGACCGCGGACCGAGCCGGATCGTCAAGGAGATGTCGGGGGAAGCTCGGATTGAAAACCCCACTTACGCCTCGTCGACTGAGCACTGCACCGCCGGGTGCCCGGCAGGACGGGTCGAACGAGTGTCGCTGTGCCTCAAGGCCCGTCGTCGCTCAGGCCGCAACCTGCGGCCGGTCGTCTTCGCCTTCGCGATCCCGCCACCTCAGCGGCAGCTTGTCCTGTCCGACGCGACGGGCGACGTAGAAGACCATGGACAGTGCCAGCACACACAGCGCGATGACGGTGTTGCGAATGGAGCCGTAGCCGGCCTCCTCGGGGTGGGTGGCGCCGACGACGGTGATCACCACGTCGACGATCAGCACGAACCACGCGACCAGCTTCCATGCCGACCGCAGCTTGATTGGCCGCGGCCATTCCGGGCGGTCACGACGCAGCAGTAGGTAGCCGGACACCGCGAAGATCGTGCACACCATGTATCCGAGGTTGGCGGCCAACAGGATTGCCAGTGGGCTGGACACGACGAGCACGACCAGGATGTTGACGGCCATGTCGACGGTCAGCGCGCGGGCGGGCTCACCGAATCGGTTCAGCCGCTCGAACTGCCGCAACGTCAACCCCTGTCGCGCGATGCCGTACACCGCCCGACCGCCGTCGGCGCTGGCGGCGATCATCGACAGCAACAGGGCCGCGACCACGACGATGATGAGGATGTTGGTCAGCCAGCTGCCGAAGGCACGCTCGACGAGCAGCACGGTGTAGGTGATGGGGTTGTCGCTGATGGTCTGCTCGCCGAGGACGCCCGCGGCGGCGATCGGGGTGATTAGGTACACCGCAAAGACCAGTGCTGCACTGTATTTCATGGCGCGAAAGCTGTCCCGGCGCACGTTGCGGTATTCGGGTGCGAAGGTGGCGGAGATCTCGGTGCCGTACACCGTCCACGCGGCGGCGTACAGCCACACCATCGCGGTGATGAAGGGATGCTCGCCGATGTGCGAGGTCAGGTTAGACGCCTGCCAGCCGCCGGCGACGAACGGCGCCAGGATCACCATGGCGACGAAGACGATGAAGGCCACCGCGATGACCCTGTTGATCGCGGCTGCGACCCGAATGCCCAAGATGTTCGCCACCCAGCTGATCAAGATGGCCACGATGGCGATCACCTGCGGGATTTCGAGGGTCAGGGGCCCTACGTGTGCTGACCACTCGACCGAGCTGAGCCATTCGGATTGGATCAAGCCGCCCAGAGTTTCACCGACCACTCCCAAGGTGAGCGACCATCCGATCCAGTAGCCGAAGGTGGCCAACGGTCCGACGAACGAACTGTGCCGGCGCCACGCCTGATTGGCGTAGACGGCGATGCCACCGGACTCCTTCGGGAACATCAACGCCATCTCGGCGTACAGGAAGGTCTGCAGGAACCCGAGGACGCTGGAGGCGGCCCAGAAGATCATCGCGGGCAGGGCGCCCACGGCGGCGATGCAGAAACCCAGGCTGGTGACGATGCCGTTGGGAATCGACATCGCCATGGAGAACCCGTCGAACCAGCCAAGCTTGCCCTCCGTGCCACGGATCTCGGTGTCCTCATCCGGTGGGAGCGTCGATTCCGTCGAGGAGTCCTCAGGGTGCATTTCGGGCGTCTCCTGCCACTTCAAATGGAGTAGTATTCGCACTGCGTATTGACCAGCTGCTGTACTGTAACTGAAATGAAGTGACATGACTAGTACGGAAGACGTGACCGCGGAGGGCTCGGGGAGTGTCGAACTCGGCGCCCGCATCAAACAATTTCGATTGGGACGCAAATTGACTCAGCGCCAAGTGGCCGAGTTCGCCGAGGTGAGTGTGAGCTTCCTCAGCCAGCTCGAGCGTGGAGTGTGCGGCGCCAGCGTGCCCACGCTCAGCATGATCGGCAAGGCGATGGGCCTGTCGGTGGCCGATCTGTTCTCCGACGAACCGGCAAGCCATCACCGCGTCCTGCGCAAGGAGGAACGGCCCCAGATCAAGACCGCGTCGGGTGCCACCAAGTTCATGCTGACGCGACGCCCGCTGCAGAACCTCGAGGTGTTGGAGGGCGCGATGGCACCGGGCGGCACCATCGGCAGCGACAGCCACACTCACGGCGACTCTCAGGAACTCCTGCTGGTGTTGGCCGGCACGGTCAGGCTGTCTCTCGACGGCACGGAATACGAACTCAACGTCGACGATTCGATCGAATACCGCAGTAGTTCCACGCACGGCGTGACCAACATCGGCGACGACGCCGCCCGAGTGCTGTGGATCATCAGCCCCCCGAGCCTGTGAACCAGACACCACGACGAAAGGCACTGTCATGACTGACTCAGCGACGTCCCTCGACGACGATCGGCAGGGCGGCTGGCACGTGGCCGCCCCCACCCAGGCCTCGCTCGGTGAGCGCCCGGTGTGGGACGAACGAACCGGCACACTGGTGTTCGTCGACATCGACCGGGGGGAACTGCACCGCTTCAACCCCGAGGACGGTCAGTCCACGGTGGCGGTGGTGGGGGCGTCGGTGGGCTGTGTCGGCTTGCGCAACAACGGCGGCGTCGTTCTCGGCACCGACGCCGGCTTCGTCCTCGCCGACGCCACCGGAGAAACCCGCGACGATCCGATCGTGCCTCCTGGCATGACGTCGGCGCACTTCTTCAACGACGGTGCGTGCGATCCGGCCGGCCGGTTCGTGGCGGGTACGTCCACTACCGAACGGACCACCGGGGCCGCTTCGCTGTACAGCCTCGCGCCCGACGGGGCGGTCCGCGTCCTGCTTCCCGAGGTGACCGAGTCCAACGGTGTCGCATGGAGCCTCGACGGGCGGCAAATGTTCTACGTGGACAGCGGAACCCAGGACGTCATGGTGTTCGACTACGACCCCGCCGACGGCACCGCCACCAGCGGCACGGTCCTGTTCAGCATCGACGAGCAGGACGGTGTGCCCGACGGGTTGATCGTCGACGCCGAGGACACCCTGTGGTTGGCCCTGTGGTCCGGGCACGGCATACGCCGATACCGGTCCGACGGTGTCCTGTTGTCGCAGATCACGATTCCCGCCAAGGACGTCACCTGCGCGGCGTTCGGCGGTGCCGACCTGACGGACCTCTACGTGACCACCTCGCGCGGTTACCTAGAACCCGGCGAGGTCGAGGCCTACCCCCACGCCGGTGACTTGTTCGTCCTGCAGACCGGCGCCACGGGGTGCCCGACGCTGCGGTACGGCGGCTGAGTACCACCGCGAGACCCACCGCACCTCCCACCGTCACGGAGCTTCCCTTGCACAACGGTCACCTCTCCTTTTGGATGGCGCGCGACGGCATCGTGGCGCCCCCAACCTCGTCCCTCGACGCCGATCTCGACGTCGACGTCGCGATCGTCGGAGCCGGCCTGACGGGGCTGTGGACGGCATGGGCGCTGCACCAACTCGACCCCAGCACGTCGGTCGCCGTATTCGACGCTCATCGGATCGGGTACGGCGCCTCAGGTCGCAACTGCGGCTGGCTCAGTGCGAAACCCGTTGGCGTGCGGCGGGTGCTGGCCCGGGCCGGGGGCCGGGAGTCCGTCGTCGACGTCGAACGCGCGCTGCGTCGCTCGATGCACGACGTGGTCGACGTCCTCGGCGCAAAGACGATCGACGCCCGCCACGGCGGTGCGCTGCAGGTCGCCCGCTCGGCCAGTCAGCAGCGGCGTCTCGACGACTACGTCGCCTACAACCGGTCCTGGGGTGTCGGCGAAGAGCAGCTGCGCGCGCTGAGCGGTGAGCAGGCCTACCAACGCGTCCGCGTCGCCGGGCTCACCGGTGCCGTACACACCCCGGACAACTACTGCGTCGACCCGGTGAAGATGCTCTTCGGGCTGGCGCAGCACGTCGTCGACGGCGGCGTCGCGGTCTACACCGACTCGCCGGTCGACACCGTCACCGCCGGGATGCTGCGGGTACGCGGCTACACCGTGCGAGTCCGGCGGCGGGTCGTCGTCGCCACCGAGGGGTACACCGCGTCGCAGCCGGGGTATCGGCGAAACCTGCTGCCGCTCAACAGTTCGATGCTGGTCACCGAGCCGCTCAGCGACGAGCAGTGGGAACGAGTCGGTTGGCAGCACGCGGACGGGTTGTCCGGCAGCGCGCACACCTACTTCTACGGTCAACGCACTCCTGACGGTCGCATTGCGCTGGGCGGACGGGGCAAGCCCTACCGCTTCGGGTCGGCCTTCGACGACGACGGGCGCGTCGACGCCCACACCGTCGGCCAGCTGTTGGCCACTCTGACCGAACTGTTCCCCGACGTGTCCCTCACTGCTGCCCACGCGTGGTGCGGTGTGCTCGGCGTCCTGCGTGACTGGTCGCCCTTCGTCGACGCCGACTCCCAGCCGGGCGTCATCCGCGTCGGCGGTTACGCCGGGCAGGGGCTCACCGCAGCCCACCTCGCCGGCCACACGGTTGCCGACCTGATCACCGGACGCCAGCCCACCGCCGCAGCCTGGGTGCGGCGCATGCCGCGCAAGTGGGAGCCCGAACCCCTGCGGTGGATCGGTGCCAACGCGCTGTACCGCACCTACACCGTCGCCGATCACCTCGAGGGACGCTCGACGCACTCTCGCACGTCACGACTGGCCCTGGCCGCCAACGCCATCGCCGGCCGCTAACCACTTCCGTTCACCACAACCGATCCCTCCGAAAGGCAACCCCATGTCCGACACCCTCTACGCCGTCGTCAATCCCGCTACCGGCGAGGTGGTGTCGCGTCAGCCCACCGACACCGACGAGGCACTCGAGGCCGCACTGAACGCCGCCGCCGGCCCCGGCCGCGCCTGGGGCGCGACCACGTCGGTCAGCCATCGAGCCGACGTCCTACGCCGCATCGCCGACCTACACGCCGAACGCAAGGAGACGCTCGCGGCCATCATCGTCGAGGAGATGGGCAAGCCGATCGAACAGGCCCGCGGCGAGGTCGACTTCTGCGTCGACATCTACCAATACTTCGCCGAGGTCGCCGCCGACGCCATGGCCGACGAACCGCTCGTGCTGCGCGGCGGCACCGGAACCGCGATCCTGCGCCGCAGCCCCTTGGGCACGATCCTGGGCATCATGCCGTGGAACTTCCCCTACTACCAGGTCGCCCGATTTGCCGGCGCCAACCTGGTCATCGGCAACCCCATGCTGCTCAAGCACGCGCCGCAGTGCCCGCACTCGGCGGCCGCCATCGCCGAGCTCTTCGCCGACGCGGGTGTCCCGGCCGGCGTCCTCACCAACGTCTACGCGAGCAACGAGCAGATCGCCGGTCTGATCGCCGATCCACGGGTGCAGGGGGTCTCGTTGACCGGATCGGAGCGGGCCGGCGCCGCGGTCGCCGAGGTTGCCGGCCGGCACCTCAAGAAGGTTCTCTTGGAACTGGG
The DNA here is from genome assembly GCF_025823185.1 of Mycobacterium yunnanensis. Lineage (GTDB taxonomy): Bacteria > Actinomycetota > Actinomycetes > Mycobacteriales > Mycobacteriaceae > Mycobacterium > Mycobacterium yunnanensis. The sequence continues at coordinate 216,500 of NZ_JACKVK010000005.1, read as the reverse complement.
AGGGTCGGATCCGTTCATCGTCATGTCCACCGACGACCTCGACCACGTCGTGGAGTGCGCCGTCAACGCCCGCATGGACAATGGCGGTCAATCATGCAACGCCGCCAAGCGTTTCATCGTCGTCGACGAGCTGTACGACGCGTTCATGGAGCGCTTCACCGAGGCGCTGAAGCAGTTCCGTCCCGGTGACCCCACCGACGAGGCCACCGCACTGGGGCCGCTGTCGTCGACCGCGGCGGCCGATCGGCTCGAGGACCAGCTGACCCGCGCCGCCGAGCAGGGGGCACAGCGGGTGCTGGCCGGTGAACGCATCGGCAACGGTTTCACCCCCACCGTGCTGGCCGACATTCCCGCCGAGGCCGACGCTTACCGCGAGGAGTTCTTCGGTCCCGTCGCCTCGGTGTACCGCGTGGCGTCCGAGTCCGAGGCTCTTGCCGTGGCCAACGACACCCCGTTCGGTCTCGGTTCCTTCGTATTCTCCACCGACCCCGAACAAGCCCTTCGTATGGCCGACCAGATCGATGCCGGAATGGTCTACGTCAACGGGGTCTTCGCCGAGGGTGCCGAATTGCCGTTCGGTGGCGTGAAGCGCTCGGGGATCGGTCGCGAACTGGGCCGGGTCGGGTTGGAGGAGTTCGTCAACAAGAAGCTGATCCGCATGGTCACCGGATGAGCGCACCGACCGAGCACCGTAGGCGCCATCTCACCTGATGCGCCTCGCATTCCGCGGCCAGTCGTGATTATATGTCGGTCGATACAGAATCGACGACTTCGGCTGACGCCGGAGCACGAGGGAGACGACATGGAATACGCCGTCATCGGATCGGGCGCCATCGGCACCGCTATCGCGAGCCAATTCGCCCGCACCGAGATCGAGGTGGCGGTTGCCACGTCGAAGGGGCCGGACGCCGTGGCGCCGCTCCGAGAGCGGCTGGGGGAGAAGGTCGTCCCGGCCGAGGTGTCGGAGGCCTTGGCCGCGGACGTCGTCATCCTCGCCGTCCCGTTCGAGGCGGTCCAGGGACTGGTGTCGGCAATACCGGACTGGAACCGTCGGATCATCGTCGACGCCACGAACGCCATCGACTACACGGACTTCTCTCCTGCGGATCTGGGCGGGCGAGCGTCCTCGGACCTCGTCGCCGAATGGGCGGTCAACGCCCGGGTGGTGAAGGCCTTCGGGAACACCTGGGCCAAGGTGCTCGCTCGCGACCCTGGCGAGTCCAAGGAGGGCCGACGCGTTGCGTTCATCTCGGGTAACGAGGCCGACGCCAACGCTCGGATCAGCGCTCTCGCAACGCAGTTCGGGTTCGAGCCAATCGACCTGGGTCGCAACGACGCCGGCGGGCTGCTGCACTCGTTCGGCGGCCCCCTGACGGGACACAGCTTGATCTCCCAACCGATCGCCGGCAACACCCCGCCCGAGATGGATTTGGCGGGATCGCAGTAGCAGGGCCCCACCCCGCTACGATCAGCGGATGGCCCGGCCACGGGAATTCGACAGAGCTCGCGCGCTCGAGGCGGCGATGCGCGCGTTCTGGGAGAACGGCGGCTACGAGCGGACGTCGTTGAGCCAGCTCACCGACGCCATGGGCATCTCGTCGCCGAGTCTGTACGCCGCCTTCGGCAGCAAGCGCGAACTGTACGACGAAGCGGTCGACCTCTATGCGGCTCGGCCGCAAACGCCGTTGACACTGGCGCTGTCCGAGGCGACCGCCCACGCCTTCGCCGAGCGCCTGCTCGACGCCGCAATCGTCGACTGCACCCGCAGGGGCAGTCCCCGGGGATGTCTGGTCAACTCCGATCCACTTCTCTCCGAGCGACGCAACGATGGCCGCAAGGTCATCGAAGCACGGCTCAGACGGGCGGTCGACGACGGCGACCTCCCGCCGTCGGTCGATCCCCGCACGCTCGCGGAATACCTGATCGTGGTCATCAACGGACTGTCGACCCGCGCCAGGGATGGCGCCACCCGGCCGCAATTGCGGGCCGTTGCCGCGGCCACCATGAGCGGCTGGCCGTCGCACTGACCCGGCCTAGTCGTCACAGCGCTTGGAGTCCGCCGTCGACCGTCAGACTCGTCGCGGTGACGAAGCCGGCTTCCGGTCCCACGAGGTAGGCCACCGCGGCCGCGACGTCCTGGGTGGTGCCGATGCGCCCGAGGATCGTCAGGGCGGCCATGTTCTCGGCCAGTTCGCTGCCCGCAGGCACCATGTCGGACTCGATGGGTCCGGGCTGCACGACGTTGACGGTGATGCGACGGTGCCCGAGGTCGCGCGCCCAGCCCTTGCTGTAGGCGACGACGGCTGACTTGGACGCCATGTAGTCGGCGAGTCCCGCTGCGGGCGTGCGGGTTGCGTGTGCACCGGCGGTGGCGATCGAGACGATGCGCCCGCCGTCGGACAGGGCGGGCACCGCGGCTCGCGTGGTCGACACGACACCGCCCAGGTTGATCGCAAGCTGGCGATCGAAGCTCGGCTGGTCTCGATCGGGGTCGTCGATGGATCCCGTGACGAATACGCCGGCGACGTTTACCAGGATGTCGATTCGGCCGAAGTGGTCGACGACTTGCTGAACTGCGGCCTCGGAATCCGCCGGGATCCCATGGTCGGCTTGAACGCACAATGCGCGGCGGCCGAGTCGCTCGATCGCGTCGCGTGTCGGTTCGACCTCTTCCGGCGCCCGCGTCTGGGTGTATGCGACGTCGGCGCCCTCGCTCGCGAGACGAACGGCGATGGCGGCGCCAATGCCGCGCGATCCGCCGGTCACCATGGCCACCTTGTCGTCCAGGCTGCCCGTCATCGACACTCCCTTCGCTCGTTTATTCTGTGTCGATCGTTATATAACCACGCGCAGTGAGGCGCGCGCGCAGTTTCGGTCTCACGCGCGGGCTGCCATTCGATCAGAGGGCAGTGTCAGCCGAGAGCCGGCCAAGTTGGATCAGGACGGTGAGCAGATCGGCGATTCCCCAGTGGTCGGTCAGTCGCCCGTCGCGAACACGAAACACGTCGATCGTGTCGAATTGGACGGGCAGGCCAGTGCCTGGGACGCCGAGGAATTCGCCACGGTGGGTTCCGTGGTAGGTCTTGAACGTCGTGACCTTGTCGTCTTCGACTGCTTGCCAATGGATTTCGGCATGGAAGTCGGGAAAGGCGGTGCGCAGTCCGGTGTACAGGGCTCGGACGCCGTCCTTGTCCGCGGGGACGCCCTGCTGCGGGGTGTGGTCGGTGAAGTCGTCGGCGAAGATCTCGTCGAATACGGCGAAATCGCCGCCGTTCTGGACCGCCTCGATGTTGCGACGCACGACGTCGACGGATGCGTTCGGGCGGACGGTCATGACTGGCTGCTCCTCCTGGGTGGATTCGGCGACCCATCGTCCGAGTTCTATAACGGTACTGATAGAACCAGCCGGACGATATCAGGACCCACCAAGGAACGCGACGCAGCCCGGTACGGCCGTCAGAGCATTTCGAGCCGGCTCGGTCTCGTAGCCGGCGGGAACGCGTCGTCGAGCACTTCGAGGTCGTCGGGGCTCAGTCGAATCTCAGCGGCGGCCGCGTTTTGGCGAACGTGCTCAGAGGTGCTCGCGCGCGGGATGGTGTTGACGTCGCCGCGGCACAGCACCCAGGCCAGCGCGATTTGCGCCGCCGTGGCGGTGTGGCGCCGCGCGACCTCCTCCAGCGCCGGATGTCCTAGAAGGCGGCCCTGCTCGATGGGGGAGTAGGCCATGACGGGGATGCCCCGTTCGGACAGCCACGGCAACAGGTCGTACTCCGGCCCGCGACGCGTCAGGTTGTAGAGGATCTGGTTGGCCTGTACCTGGTCACCGCCGGGTACACCGGCCAACTCGACCATGTCGTCACGGTCGAGGTTGCTCACCCCCCAATAGCGGATCAGTCCGGCTGCCACCAAGTCGGCGAAGCCCTCGACGGTCTCGGCGAGCGGGACGCTTCCCCGCCAGTGCAGCAGGTAGAGATCGATGTGGTCGGTGTTCAGTCGCGCGAGGCCTGCCTTGCAGGCACGCGCGGTGCCGCCCCGGGTCGCGTGGTTCGGCAGCACCTTGTCCACGAGGAAGACGTCGTCACGGCGCCCGGCGATCGCCTCGCCGACAAGGGTTTCCGACGCTCCATTACCGTACATCTCGGCGGTGTCGACCACGTTCATCCCGAGATCGAGCCCGAGCCGAATGGCGGCGATCTCCTCGGCCCGGCGCGCGGGACGTTCGGCGAAGTGCCACGTGCCTTGGCCCATCGCAGCGATCGGCTCACCAGAGGGAAGCGTCACATGGCGGGGAGTCACTCTGCGCCGGGCAGCTTGTAGGCGAGCACGTCGACGCTCTGGATGCTCGGTTCTGCGCTGAACAGCTCGCCCCCCTTCGCGGCAAGGGCTTGGCCGACACCCCCCGACAGGTGGCTTTGACGGGCGGCGTCGTCGGGAAACACGTCGAAGATGCCAAAGGTCGACTCGTCGAATCGAAGGGCGAACCAAGCGCGCGTCCCCGGTTCCTGTTCGACGATCGAGCGCGCGTCGCGGAGAAACTGCGCGACCTCCTCTTCCTTGCCGGCCTTGGCGTGCAGCGTGACTGACAGTGCAACGTGAATCATGTTCCCTCACTTGGTCGGCTGGAAGACGGCGCGGACGCAGCCGTCCTGCTTCTCCTTGAACATTCGATACCCCCGCGGACCGTCGTCGAGGGGCATGACGTGGGTGGCGAGGTGCTCGGTGTCGAGCTCGCCGTCGGCGATGTGCTGCAGGATCTGCGGGATGTAGCGATGGCCGTGCTGTTGTGCGCCGCGGACGGTCATGCCCTTGTTCATGATCGCGCCGAAGGGGAACTTGTCCACCAGGCCGCCGAAGACACCGAGGGAGAACAGGCTGCCGCCCTTGCGGCAGGCGTAGATGGCTTCCCGCAGCGCAGTGGGCCGGTCGGTCTGCAGCCGCATCTGTTGTTTGACTTGGTCGTAGAGGTACTGCGCGCCGGTGCCGTGAGCTTCCATGCCGACGGCTTCGATGCACACGTCGGGACCACGGCCGCCGGTGCGTTCCTTCAGCTCGGCGGTGACACTCTCCTTGGTGTAGTCGAGGGTTTCCGCGCCGATGTACTGGTGGGCCTGTGCCAAGCGTTCGGGAAGCCGGTCGATGATGATGACCTGCTCGGCGCCCTTCAGCATCGCCGCTCGGGCGGCCATCTGCCCGACTCCGCCTGCCCCCCACACCGCGACGACGTCGCCCGGGGTGATGCCGACGAGATCTGCTCCGGTCCAGCCGGTGGGGGCGGCATCCGAGGCGAACAACGCCGCCATGTCCGACACCCCGTCGGGGACCGGGAACGCCCCGTGGTCTGCGTAGGGAACGCGGACGTATTCGGCGTGGCTGCCGGCGTAACCGCCCAGTGCGTGGCTGTAGGCGAAGCAGCCGCCGATCGCAGATCCCCACATCGTCTCGGTAAGAGCGGGATTGGGGTTGCCGTTGTCGCACAGCGAGAACAGCTCGTGGGTGCAGTACCAGCATTCTCCGCAGGCGATGAAGGAGCACACCACCACCCGGTCACCGACCTGGTGTTTGCGAACCGACGGACCGACTTCGACGACCTCGCCCATGAATTCGTGGCCGAGCACGTCACCGGCACGCATCGTCGGAATGTAACCACCGAGTAGGTGCAAGTCCGATCCGCACGTCGTCGTGAGCTTGACCCTGAGGATGACGTCGTGGTCGTTGAGGATCTTCGGGTCGTCGACCGTCTCGACGGCGGTCTCGTTGACGCCGGTCCAGCAGAGAGCCTTCACAGCAGTCCCTCCCCACCCGTCCGGCGGCTCGCCATCTCGACGAGCTTGCCTGTCGGTGTCTCGGTGCGGGTGCCGTGCGGGGTGGGGTCGACCCGCAGCACCTCACCGACCTCGATGAGTTGTTTGGCTTGGCGCAGCGCCGCGCGGACCTGCTCGCGGGGGTCCTCGCCCGACACCCGCGCTCCGACCGATTGCAGGCCACTGGGTTCCGGCCGTCGCAGGCGGGCGGCGAGTTCGGTTCCCTTGTCGCCCGGGGCTTTACGGACCTTCACCTCGACGAGGTCACCCAGTGCTGCGAGCGGGTCCGGCACCCGGCCGTCCGGCATGACTTCCTCCGGGCTCTTGTTGATCGTCACGCTGCGCCACCGCGAGTGCGGTTCCGAGTCCCCGGCATGGGTGCCTTGGCTGCCGAGCGCGCGTTGCAACTGCTGGACCAACTGACCGGCCACACCCAGACCCGCGTTCGCCACCTTGCTCACCGGGCTGCTCACGAGCCGCTTCCCGCGCCGGCGGTCCGTGAGGCCTTGCTGAACAGTTCCACGATCGCCGTGCAGAAGGCAGGCAGGTCGTCGGGTGAGCGGCTGGTGATCAGGTTTCCGTCTCGGGCGACCTCTTCGTCCACGACGTTGGCACCGGCGTTGCGGAGGTCGGTGCGGATGCTCGGATAGGACGTCAGCGTTCGGCCCTCCGCGACACCGGCCTCGATCAGCGTCCAGGGTCCGTGACAGATCGAGGCCACCGGCTTCCCCGAGGTCACGAAATCGCGCACGAACCCGACCGCTGAATCGTCGGTGCGCAGCTGGTCCGGATTCACCGTGCCGCCGGGAAGCAACAGAGCGTCGTAGTCGTCGATTGACGCGGACTTGACCAGGGCGTCGACCGAGAACGTCCCGGCTGCGTCCAAGTCGTGGTTGCGGGCTTGGATCTCGCCGTCATGCAGGGACAGCAACTCGGTCGTGGCCCCGGCGTCCTGCAACGCCTGCCTGGGCTGTTCCAGTTCGACGCGCTCTACCCCGTCCGCCGCCAGGATCGCGACCCGCGTCCCGCGCAACTCGTCTGCCATTGTTCTGCTCCGTTCCATGTGAAGGGTGACGGCGTGCCCGTGCGGGCAGGCCGCTGGTGTCGTAGGTCAGTCTCGAAACGACAGGGGGTCAGCTGGCTCCTGCTCCCGCCTTCTGGCGGCCGGATGCGCCGGGCTTGAGCACGACCTTGGTCCAGCCGTCGTCGCGCGAGTCGAAGTGGGAGTAGGCGTCGGGCGCCTGCTCCAGCGGCAGTTCGTGGCTGACGATGAACGACGGCTCGGCCTTGCCTGCGGCGATCAGGTCGCGCAACTGCCGGTTGTACCTCTTGATCGGCGCCTGGCCGCTGCCCATGGTTTGGCCCTTGAACCAGAACATCCCGAAGTCGAACGCCACCTGGCCGTTCTTGGCCAGTTCGTCAGACGCGCCGGGATCCTGGGGCACGAAGACTCCGACCGTGCCGATTCGGCCGGTGAACCGCACCGACTTCACCAGCTTGTTCAGCGTGTCGTTCGGGTGCTCGTTGCCCTGGGGGTCGTGTGCCTGGTACCCGACGCACTCGCAGCCGTTGTCTGCGCCCAGCCCCTTGGTCTGCTCGAGCACCGCCTCGACCGGGTCGACCTTCGAATCGTCGATCGCGATCGCGCCGATCGACTCGGCCAGGCGCAACCGGTCGGGGTGCCGGTCGACGACCATCACCTTGCTGGCCCCGCGGATCGTGGCCGACAGGGCGGCCATCAGCCCGACGGGCCCCGAGCCGAAGATCACGGTCTGGTCGCCCGGCTTGACGCCGGCCATCTCGGTGGCGTGGTAGCCGGTGGGGAAGATGTCGGCCAGCATCACGTAGTCGTTCTCCCTCTCCTCGGAGTCCTCGCCAAGGCGTAGGCAGTTGAAGTCACCCCACGGGACGCGCAGTAGCTCGGCCTGGCCGCCGGCCCACGGCCCCATGTCCGCGAATCCGTAGGCGGCGCCGGCCCACCCATCCACCGGCTGGGCGGTCAGGCAGTAGTTCGTCAGCCCCCGCTCGCAGTTCTTGCAGTGCCCGCAGGCGACGTTGAACGGGAGCACGACGCGCTGGCCGACCTGCACCTTGTCCACACCGTCGCCGACTTCGATGACCTCGCCGAGGTTTTCGTGACCGAACCACCGGCCGGTCTCGAAGTCGGTACGGCCTTCGTACATGTGCAGATCCGACCCGCAAATGTTCGTGGCGGTGATGCGCACCAACACATCGGTGGGCCGCTCGATCCTGGCGTCCGGCACGTCCTTGACGCTGACCTGACGTGCCCCGTCGTAAACCACTGCCTTCATGTCTGCTCCTGTCCCATGCGTACTCGTCGGACGGAGGGGTACGCGGGCCATCTCGTGCCGGCGCCGCGGATCCTCACCAACATCAGCCAACGCCAACTCCGTGCCGCGGCGCATCGGCAGAACGACCGATGACGGAGCTGGCGTGGCGGCGGACAGAAGGAGACCATGCATCGATCAACCGACCCGGGGCAGATCGCGACTGAGGTTGCGCGGATCGCGGCCTTGCCCGGCGAGCCGACCGAACGCGCAACGGCGCTGCTGGAGCCGCTGCACCGGTTGCTTCCGTTCGACGGGGCGTGGTTTGCCCTGTGCGACGACAAGCGCCGCGGACACCGCTCGCTGGTCAGCACGGGGTGGGACCGGCACACCGCCGCCTATCTCGACGGCCCGGTTCTGGTCGAGGAGATCGAACGACTCGGGATGACTCGCTCGCGCGCCGCGCTGCGGGTCGTCGACTTCCCCGTCCCCGCCAGCGAACTCCGATCGTGGGCGGAGTGCCTGCTGCCCGCCGGCCTCCGCGAATGCCTGAATATTTGCCTGTTCGCCGCGGACGGCCGACACCTGGGGTTCCTGGGCCTGTTCACCGTCAGCTCGGCGGTGCCGTCGGAGGCCGCCCGCGATCTGCTCGCCGCTCTCGCGCCAATGCTGGCCCAGGCCGTCGACCCCCTTCGCTCGGCGACCGCGGCGGCTCAGCTGATGCACTCGGCGACTGCCGCGGTGATCCTCACCCGGTCACGAGGCGTCCTGACCGTTCCCGGACTACCCGACCACCCGGCGTTGCGTCCTGGATCACCGGCACTTACCGCGGCCAGCGCACTGCTGGACGGAGCCCAGACCTCGTTCCTGCTCCCCGCTCCTGAGGAATGCGACGGCTACCTGACCGCGACCGCCTTGGACCTGCCCGATGCCGAACCACGCGACGCGAGCGCGATCGTCATGCTCTCACCGTGCGGAGACTTGCACGGTTTGACCCGCCGCGAGCTCGAGGTGCTCGGGTTGCTCATCGCCGGCCGGCACAACACCGAAGCCGCCCAGCGCCTCGGCGTCACCGTGCGAACGATCGCCACCCACATCGAACACATCCTGTGCAAACTCGACGCCAACACCCGGGCGCTCGCTGCCGTGCGGGCCCAACGTCGCGGTCTGTACATCCCGCCTGCCCTGCTGCGAGACCGGCGTTCTCGCAGGGGAATTCCCACCGAGACCCTTCGATGAACGTGCGGAACCCTGGTGGGTAACGGGCCTCGTCGCGGTGGCTACGTGACGGAGAGCAGCGTCTCCACGGCGCGTCCGTACCCGTGCATGGCGCGTGTGATGTCGTCGAGAAGGACCCGCTCGTCGGACGTGTGCGCAAGAGCCGGGTCTCCGGGACCCCAGATGATCGTCGGCACCCCCGCCTCACTGAGGAACGACGCGTCGTTGCACGCCTCGTCGAATCCGAATGATGCGTGCCCGGTGATTGAATCCGCCGCGTGGTACGCCGCTTGTGCCAGGTCGCTGTTCTCGTCGAGCAGGCATGGGGGCCAGCGTTTGACGACGTCGAGTCCGAATTCGAACGAAGGATGACGCTGGGCCGCCCGAGCCACGGCGGCACGCAGGTCGTCGATGATCGCGTCGGCCGAGTCGCCAGGCTGCAGACGCCGGTCGATCGTGAACACGGCGGTGTCGGCGATCGAGTTGGGCACCGTGCCGGCATGAAAGGTCGTGATGGTCAACGGGTTCGACTCGGTCGGGGTCTGTTCGGCACGCTCACCCTTGGCCCCCAAGTCGGTCACCAGTTCGGCGGCGACGGGAACCGGGTTCAGACCGGCGCCGGGGATCCCCGCGTGTGCGGCGCAGCCCCGCACGGTGACACTCACCCACAGCAGCCCGCGGTTGCCCAGAAACGGCTGCAAGCCGGTCGGCTCCCCGCAGATCGCCCAGTCATATTCCGAGAGGCCATGTTTGGCAATGTAGGGGATGAGGCCGCTGTCGCTGCCGGTCTCCTCATCCGCGTCGACCAGCAACGTGACACTGCCCCGTCGAGGCCCGCCACACGATTGGAGGGCGCGCAAGACACCGGCGAATCCTGCCAGACCGGCCTTCATGTCACAGGTGCCTCGGCCGTAGAGGTACCCACCGTCGACGTCGGCGCCAAAGGGGTCGCGCTGCCAGCCCTCGTCGACGGGGACGACGTCGACGTGTCCCTGCAGCAGGATGTTGACACCCTCGCCAGGGCCCGACACGCGCGCCCGCAGCATCGGAGCCCCGGCGGCCGATCGGGACACGTCGACCTCGATCCCCGAATCCGCCAAGTACGACGACAGTTCGGTGAGTGCCGATTCGACCGCCGCGGTGTCGGAGGTGATCGACGGGCACCGTACGAGACGACCGGTCAAATCCAGGACCGAGCCCTCGACGCGTGTGAGCGCTGCTGCGAATGCGGATGTCATGACTTGCTTCCCGGTCGACGTCATCTTGCGACCCTGTCGCTTGAGAGTGTGCCGCGTCCGCGGCGCTCGCGGGTGACGTCGGGGTAACGGTACCGAGCGAGAAATCGCCGCCAAACTGCCCGTGCGTAGCGGTTTATCCTTGAGCGGAAGCGTTCGCGCCGCGGCGACGGCCGCCCGGAAGCAGGGGGTTGGATGACATGCCGGAGGATCTGAGGGTCGACCCGATCGACCTGCGCCTGTCATCGGACCACATGGACATGCATCGCTCGGAGTTGGCAGCGGCCCACACTGCGGCCAACGGCGACATCGAGGCCGCGCAGGCAGGCTGGGTTGGCGCGTCGGGAGCTGCGCTGCAGGCGAAGCTCGCCGAATGGCAAGACGTCACCGTCACGCTGACCACCGACATCGCAGCACACGGCGAAGCCTTCACCAACGCCGCTCAGGGCTACGCCACCGTCGACCATGACGGCGCCAAGCACGTCGACGAACAGCTCTAATGCCGTTGACCTTGGCGGACATTCAACGGTGGAACTCGGGCGCGATCAGAGATGTCTCCTCCGCGCTCGCCAAACGGGGCGCGTCCGCTGACGACGTCAAAGCAGGCTTGACGAAGTTGCCGCTGGTCAACACGTGGCAGGGCACCGGCGGAGATGCCGCCCGAGCCTCGCTGGACGAGCTCAGTGCCTACCTCGCAGCGCACGGCGAAGAGATGAACGAGCTGTCCTCCGCGACGCGCGAGTCCGCCGACGACATCGACCGGATCAAGGCCAGTCTGGCGGCGATCGACGCCGACGCCCGGCGCGAGGGTTTCTCCATCGATCCGGCGAGCGGCGCGGTCACACCACTGCACACGGACATGGTGGGCGACCCGATCTACGCCCTCCAGCAAGCTGACCTGGAGACACGGATACACCAGCTGCTCCACGCCGCGAACACCGCCGACGCCGAACTGGCACGAGCGATCAGCGGGGCCACCGCCGACGCTGCCGGACGCCCCGACGATCCGCGCGTACGCGACGCGTTGACCAAGCCGCTGCCCGAGGATCCGCAGCAATTCCACGACCTGTGGGAGGCCCTGACCTCAGAGCAGAAGGACGCGCTCTACCAACGTGACCATTCCATCGGCAACCACGACGGGATGCCCGCCGTGGACCGCGACTACTACAACCGGCTGACCCTGGCCGACCAGCTTGCCGCGGCGAAGACTGCCCAGGCCCACGCCGATGCGCTCAAGAACCAGCACCCCGACTGGGCCGCCGGGCGTGAACCCAACGTCAGGATGCCCGGCAACTACGCCGCCAACAAGGCGGCCTACGCGGCGTGGAAGGAGAAGTACGACGCGGCCACCGCGGGCGCCAAGAACTTGTCCGACCTGCAAGCGGTGGACAAATCCGTCGGCGACTTCCCCGACCGGAAGTTGATGTTGCTGGACACCACGAGCGGCGAGATGGCCCACGCGGCGGTCGCGATCGGTGACCCCGACACGGCAAGCCACGTCTCGGTCACCGCACCGGGCCTGAACACCACCGTCCACGGCAGCATCGGGAGCATGACCGAGGAAGCGGCCAACCTTCAACGCGAGACGTACCGTCAGCTCGGCAACAGTCCCGGCCACGAGCTGGAGAGCGTGTCCACGATCGCTTGGATTGGCTACGACGCCCCGCAGATCCCCGGGTGGGACGAGAAGGCCGCCTCCTTGGCGGGAGCATGGGGTGTCAGCCACGACGACATGGCCAAGGTGGGTGCGCACCATCTGGCCGGCTTCTACGACGGAATCAAGGCCAGCCACGAGGGTGTGCCCGCCGACGTCACCGCCATCGGCCATTCCTACGGGTCCCTCACCACCGGCCTCGCCCTGCAGGAGCCCGGCAACCACGGGATCACCGATGCAATCTTCTACGGCTCCCCGGGCATCGAGGCAACCACGCCCGGACAGCTGCAGCTGCCAGAGGGGCATGTGTTCACCATGGAAACCCCGGACGACCCGATTCAAGCCGTGTATGACAGCAAGCCGTGGCTCCACGGCCTGGGTGCGCTACCGCCACCGTTTGGGCCCCTCGCAGCCACGGTGGTCGGCGGCATGGATCTCACGGGCGCAGGGGACTTCGGCCCCAATCCAGCGACCAACCCCAATTTCACTCATCTCGAAACCGGTGCCACCGCAGTACCCAACGGGCAGGGTGGAACCATGAGTCTCGGCGGGGCGTCCGGGCACAGTGACTATCCACGGTTCATGGACGACGGCACCCCGCGGACCACCAACTACAACATCGCCGCCATCATCGCCGGCCTCGACGACAACGCCGTCCGGCAGAAATGAGACCACAGATGGCGAACACCACTCGCTATGCCGCGGCACTGTCTGTCGCAGCGATCGCCCTACTCACGACGGGATGCCACGTGTCTCAACCCGATCCGCCCACACCGACGACCACGGCCGCGCAGGCGCTCGACCAATTGAAGTCGCTGCCGTCCCTGGAAGACACGAAGACTCAGTTGCAGGGCGTCGTGGACGAAATCAAGGACGCCGCCAACCGCGTCGTGCCGGACCTGGGGTGGCAGACGCTGCACGGCGAGACCGCCGGAAATTGTCAGGCCCCATTCGAGCAGACCGACGGCAAGCGACTGTTCCTACCCGATGAGGTCGCGCCCGGTGCGGACGTGTCGGAAGAAGATTGGGCAGCAATACTTTCCGCCGCCAGGGCGGCTGCCGCGAAGCTCGACGCCACAGACGTCCAGGTGATGCAAGACGGGCCGAGAAATCACGACGTCGGCTTCTACGGCCCGACCGGCATCTTCGTCAAAGTCGGGTATCAGGGGAACCTCACCATTGCCAGCTACACCGGCTGCCGGCTGCCGAACAGCGCCAAGTAGGCCACCGGTCACGAATCGTGGCCCCATGAGTCGACAGCGGAGCCGAAGTGCGCAGTGGCGAGCTCGAGATCGGAGATCGCGACGCGCTCGTCGACGGCGTGCATGGCCGTCGGGTGCCCCGGGCCCCACACCACGATCGGGACACCGGGAAGCGCCTGCGCGATGTAGGACCCGTCGGTGAAATATGACACGGCATCGTGGGAGACGACCGCGGGAAGAGTTTCGAGCCAGGGGGTTTCGGACGGCGTCCACACCGCAGGTAAGTCGATCAGGGTGTGGATCTCGTCGATCTCCGGCTGTGACGCCCACCAGTGCAGCAGCTGCTCTTGGTCTCCAACGGTTCGGTGGTCGACGATGGCGCTGGCGGCAGCGGGGACGATGTTCGGGACGGTACCGCCGTTGAGCTGCCCGAGGTTCCACGTCGACTGGCGCAGATCGGGATGAGTCGCCAGCGGCAATTCTGTCCGGGCGCGCTGAAGGACGTCGAGCAGCTGGTGAATGGCGTTGACGCCGAGGTGGGGTGTGCTGCCGTGGGCGGCCACACCGCGAGCGACGATCTCCAACCAGAGTGCACCGCGGTGGCCGAGGTGGACGGTGTTGGAGGTCGCTTCCGGGATGATCACGGCGCCGAAGCGGTGCTCCGACAGTGCGGGGACGGCGCGCTCGGCCCCCAGTGAGCCGACTTCCTCGTCACTGGTGAGAAGCAATGCCAGCGGTGTGTCGTCGCTGGCATCTGCCAGGGCGGCTACGGCGGCGACGAGGCCGGCCTTCATGTCGACCGAACCCCGACCGAGGAGATGACCATTGTCGATGTCGCCCCCCAGGGGGTCGAATTCCCAGTCGGAGGGTACACCGACTGGAACGGTGTCGACGTGGCACGCGAACAGCAGTCGATTGGCGTGTGGGCGAGCATCATTGGTGAGTAGTGCCCATGGATGTGCGCTGTCGAGATCGCCGTGAACTCGGAGCATGGGACGAGTGCGTCGCGCCTCCGAGATGCAGATGTCCATGACACGTCTCTGCGCGGCGGCGTCTCCGGAGGTGGTGTCGATCGAGACCAGACTGGCGAGAAGTCCCTCGGGGTCCGTCACCGAACGCCCGATCCGACGCGGGTGGACGCCGACGACTCTCGGACGACGAGCGTCGACCCGAGGGAGGTGCGCGTCAACTGACGCCCCGGGTCGCCCTCTATGGCTTCGGCGAGCAGCCGCACGCCTTCGGTCGCGATCGAGGCGAGGGGCTGTGCGATGGTCGTCAGCGGGGGAGTGCTCAGTGCCGCGAAGGGGATGTCGTCGAATCCGATGACGATCACGTCCCCGGGTACCTCGACGTCGAGTTCACGGCATGCCTGCAGAACACCCAACGCGATCAAGTCGTCGGCACACACGATGGCTTCGGGGCGCGACACCCCACTGAGGATCCGCCGGCCGGCATTCTGACCCCATTCCACCGTGTAATCGCCCAATTCGATCCACTGCGGGATCACCGTGATCGCCTGCATGTCAGCGTGTTTGAGGAAACCGTCGCGACGCAGCTCGGTCGAGGAGTTGGTGAGCTCCGAGCTCACGAACGCGGCACTCCTTACGCCACGGTCGCGGAGATGCCCGACGACCAGCGACTGGGCGTAGTCGTCGTCGATCCCGACCCAGTCGGTGTCCGTGTCGCGCGCACGTCTGTCGACCTGCACTACCGGTGTGCGGGCCGCAGCCGACCGCACCGCGGCAGCGCTACCCGTCTCGTGAGTGGGGCTGACGATCACACCGTCGACCCTGCGGGTAACCAAGGACTCCAGACGCCGCGCCTCGATGTCGACGTCGGATTGCGCGTCGCACAGCAGCATCTGCCAACCACGTTGGGCGAGAGCGTGATCGACGTGCTGAATGAGCGCGGTGAAGAACGGGTTCGATATGTCCGGCACGACCATGCCGATGGTGTCGGTACGGTTGCGGCGCAGCGAGCTGGCGATGACGTTGCCCGAGTAGCCCAGTTCGGCGACGGCGCTCTCGATGCGAGACGTCAGCGCCGGCGACACGTTGGTCGCACCCGCCAGGGCACGCGACACCGTGGCCGTCGACACGCCCGCGAGTTCGGCGACCTGCTTGATCGTCGGACGCACCAAACCCCCTCGTGTCGGCAACCGGAGTCGTTCATTCTTAGCACGCGACCCGCCATCGGTGAAATCGTTTACACGCTGGAAACGGTCACCTCTTGCGCAGTTTATCGATCTGGTGTTTCCTCGAACCCAGCCATTGCGAGTAATCGATTACATCCGAATGGGAGTGCCTCTGATGAGACGCCGCATACGCACCGCCGCCGCCGCGCTTCTGGCCGTCGCCCTCGTCGGCGCCTCCAGCGCATGCGGCAGCGACGACGCGAGCAGTAAGACCGCCGACGGACTGACCAAGGTCAACATGATCATGGAGTGGCCCGTCGCGGACGCCTTCTGGACACCCTTCCTGGTCGCGAAGGACAAGGGCTACTACAAGGACGCGGGACTGGACGTGACCATCACCCCACCGCCGACCGTCGCCGACACCATGAAGTTCCTCGGCACCGCCCAAGCCGACATGGCGTTCACCACCACACTCGACGTCCTGTTCGCCCGCGACCAGGACGCGCCCGTGGTCGCCACCGGCTCCTACGGCGGCAGCAACAACTGGGGCCTCATTGCGAAGGCGCCCTTCGACCTCCCGCAGGTCAAGGGAAAGACGGTCGGCATCTACAACGACGCCTGGTCGAAGGCTCAACTGTCGCTGATGCTGAACTCGGTGGGCCTCAAGCTATCCGACGTCAAACTGGTCACCGCTGCCGATGACACCGTGCCGTTGCTGCTGCAGGACAAGGTCGACGTCATCACCGGAGTCACCAACGCAGAATCCTCGGAGATCCGGTCCACCGGTGGGTTCGATCCCTTCTTCATGCCAGCCCGCGACCACGGCGCTCCCAACACCCCGATCTTCGTCGTGGCCGGAAACACCGAATGGCTCAAGAAGAATCCCGATCAAGCCCGCTCCTTCATGGCAGCCTCCATCAAGGGTCTCGACGATGCCGTCCAAAACCCCACTGCCGCACTCGAAGTCTTCAAGAAGATGTATCCCAGTGCCGACATGGGCTTCGTCACCGACGCGTGGAACACGACGGTCGGAATCCTCAAACCGCAGCAGCCCCCGTTCGTGCAGAGCGACCAGCAGTGGGAGGGACTGTTGAAGGCCGCGGTCGACCAGGGTCTGGTCAAGTCGGTTGGTGCTCCCAACACTTACTGGACCAACGACTACCTTCCGAAGTAGATCGTCCGTATTCGCACTGGGAGGACGGGACACGCATGACTGAGAACACCACCTCGCTGGTGATCCCTCCGGGGCTCACCGCTCAACCCCCAACGGGCTTGGTCACGGCACAGCTCCTTGCACGCGACGTCGCGGAAGCGGCCGCGAGTGCGGCGTGGCCCGGGATGACCGAAAAGGATCTGGCTCGGTGGGCAGAGGAGACCTTGCGCGCCGGGGGCTCCACCGGGCTGTGGACGATGGTCAACGTCGGATTCGGCGAGGGGAGCCTGAAGTGCTTCCCCACGGAGATGCCCAGTGACCGCATGCTGTGGAACATCGACTGCGGACACATCGACGTCCACCCCGTGGTCGACGGCTGGTGGGGAGACTGCACCCGCACCTTAGTCATCGGCGATCAACCCGACTACGTCGAAGCCAAGGCCAACATCCAGAACATTCACGACACCGTGCTCGCCGCCGCCTATCCGGGAATGCCGGCGAACGAACTCTGGGGCGTGTTCAACGACCTGATCACCGGTACGGGATGGAACCACATGGACCGGCTCGGGAACATCGGCCACTCGATCGGCCAAAACGTCTCCTACACACTGGGGTACATCGACCGGCACAACACCACGCCCATGTGGGGCGGCTGGGCCGTGGAGCCCTTCATCGGCAATCACGGTTACGGCGTCAAGGTCGAGGACGTCATCTGGTTCGGCACCGAGGGCTGCATCGTCATCCGCTAGCCACGTACGGCGGGCACCGACCTCGACCATGCTCATCACGACAGAAGGAAGCGACGAATCCGATGGCACACGTCTTGATCGCCGGCGAATCATGGACCACCACGTCCATTCACACGAAGGGCTTCGACTCCTTCACCACCGTGGCCTACCAGGAAGGCGTTCACGACTTCAAGGCGGCGCTGGAGAGCGCGGGTCATACGACCACGTTCATGCCCAATCACCAGGCAGCACAGTCGTTCCCCCATACGGTTGAGGAGCTCGGACAGTTCGACGTCGTGGTGCTCAGCGACATCGGGGCGAATACCCTGTTGCTGCCCAACGACGTGTTCCTCAGCGGCCAGGCTCGGCCCAACCGGCTGCGTTCCCTGCGTGACTGGGTCAAGGGCGGCGGCGCGCTGATGATGGTGGGTGGGTACCTGAGCTTCCAGGGAATCGAAGCCAAGGCCAACTACAAGAACTCCCTGCTGGCCGAAGCGCTGCCGGTGCTGATGGAAGACGGCGACGACCGCGAGGAATGCCCCGAGGGGGTCGTTCCGCAGCTGATCGGTGCCGAACACCCCTGCACTGCAGGCCTACCCGCGGCGTGGCCCGCGTTGTTGGGATTCCAGCGTCTGCGCGCCCGATCCGCTTCGGAGGTCCTCGTCCAAGTCAACGGTCAACCGCTTCTGACCGTCGGCACCTACGGTCTCGGCCGGTGCGCGGCCTTCGCCAGTGACATCGGCCCCCACTGGGCACCGACCACCTTCACCCAGTGGGACGGATTCGGCCAACTGTGGGGACAGACCGCAACGTGGTTGGCCAACGGGTCCGTCGTCCCCGGTGCCGAAACGCTCACCGCCGAAACGCTCGCCGGATGAGCCTCGTACTGAGCGGGGTGTCCCAGCGCTTCGGAAGCACCGAAGCACTCGCTCCAGTGGACGTCGAGGTCGCCTCCGGTGAGTTCGTCTCCATCGTCGGCCCGTCCGGGTGCGGCAAGTCCACGATCTTCAACATCGTCTCGGGCCTCCTCACGCCGACGACCGGTTCGGTGACGTTGGACGGCAAGCCGATCACCGGAAGGACCGGACACGTCGGATACATGCTGCAGAAGGACCTCCTGCTGCCCTGGCGCACCGTGCTCGACAACATCGTGCTGGGAGCGGACCTTCGAGGCCGCGCGAGCAGTCGGGAACGGCAACGCGCGGCAGACATGGCCGCACGGTACGGGCTCGGTGACTACCTCGACCACTATCCGCACGCGCTCTCCGGCGGTATGCGCCAAAGAGCCGCAGTGATGCGAACTCTCGCCCTCGACCATCCCGTCATGCTGCTCGACGAACCGTTTGGCGCCCTCGACAGCCACACCCGACTGTTGATGCAGCAGTGGCTGCTCGAGGTTTGGCGCGAGCAACGGAAGACCATCCTCTTCGTCACCCACGACATCGACGAAGCCCTGTTCCTCTCCGATCGGGTGATCGTCATGTCACCCCGCCCCGGCCGCGTCCAAGAAGTGGTCGCCGTCGACCTCCGACGCCCGCGCGACGTCCACCTCACCGCCGAGATTCCGTACACCAGCCTCAAGGGTCATCTCCTGGACCTCATCTACGGCCGGGCAGCATAGGAAGCGCACACGATGTCATCACCCAGGACAGCCAAGAACGCCCGCCTGATGACCGCCATCGCCATACCGCTGGTGAGTCTGATCGTCATCCTCGTGGTGTGGGATCTGGCCGTGCGCATCTTCGACATCGCGCCCTATGTGCTCCCCAGCCCGCAGCGCACCTTCGCGGCCCTTCAGGACGACTGGGAGACCCTCCGTGACGGTGCCGTCATCACCAGCAAGGAGTTCATCGTCGGCTTCCTCATCGGTGCCGTCGCAGGATTCGTCTTCGCCCTAGCCATGTCGTGGTCGAGACTCGTGCAGCGGCTGCTCTATCCCGTGCTGATCACCTCCCAGGCGGTCCCCATCATCGCGGTCGCCCCGGCGCTGGTGATCTGGATGGGATTCGGCCTGGCGCCAAAGTTGACGATCGTCGCGCTGATCGTGTTCTTCCCCGTCGTGGTCAACGTGCTCGACGGATTGGCCGCGGTGGACAAGGATCTCGTCGCGCTCGCCACCGCCATGGGCGGGACGAGGTGGCGGATCTTCCGGTCGGTCACGCTCCCCGCCACCCTCACTCCGCTGTTCTCCGCGTTGAAGATGACCGCGACGTTCGCCGTCACGGGCGCGGTGCTCGGCGAGTGGACTGCCAGCACGTCGGGTGGCCTCGGGGTGGCGCTGCTGGAGGCGCAGTCCCGACTCGACGTCGCCTCGGTCTTCGCGGCAATCGTGCTCCTGGTGATCTTGGGCTTGGCGGCGTTCGGGATCGTGGCCCTCGTCGAGGTGCT
Source organism: Mycobacterium yunnanensis (assembly GCF_025823185.1). Taxonomy (GTDB): domain Bacteria; phylum Actinomycetota; class Actinomycetes; order Mycobacteriales; family Mycobacteriaceae; genus Mycobacterium; species Mycobacterium yunnanensis. Next base: position 196,699 of record NZ_JACKVK010000005.1, on the reverse strand, counting down.
CCTCACGCCCTGGCGACGGTCACCCGTGGCGCCCACGTGGCGCACCTACTTCAGGAACCGATCACTGTCCGCCCCACCCGCATCGGCGCAGGTGGAGTCGCCGGCCGGCACGGAACTGGCCACTTCGTGATCAAAGTTGCCAGCGTCCAGACGAATCCGGTCATCAACGCCGTCGAGGACAACGTCACCGACATGGTGCGCGCCATCGAGGACCTCGCCGGCGCCGGCGTCCAGCTCGCCGTCTTCCCCGAGCTGGCCACCACCGGTTACATGTTCGACAGTCCCGCCGAAGCCCGCGCAGTGGCCGAGGAAGTGCCGAATGGGCCGACGGTGCAACGACTCCTGCGCGCTTGTGCCGACAACGACATGTACGTCGTCTTCGGCATCGCGGAGCTGGCCGGGGACGACATCTACAACTCGAGCGCGATCCTGGGTCCGGATGGACACATCGGCACCTACCGAAAGCTGCATCTCTGGGACAACGAGAACACCATGTTCACCCCGGGCGACCTCGGTCTGCCCGTCTTCTCGACTCCGTTGGGCAACATCGGAATCCTGATCTGCTACGACATCTGGTTCCCAGAAGCGGTTCGCGCACTGACACTCTCGGGGGCCGACCTGCTGTGCGTGCCCACCAACTGGGTACCGCTCGTGGCGGGCAACGGCGCGAACGACACCGCGATGGCCAACGTCCTGTGCATGGCGAATTCCCATTGCAACGGGCTGCCCATCGTGGCTGCAGACCGCTGCGGCGAAGAACGAGGACAGCTCTTCCTCGGCCGAAGCGTCATCACCAACGCGACCGGATGGCCGGCCGCCGGGCCAGGCCACGCCGATCGTGAGGACGTCCTGATCGCCGACGTCGACGTCGAGAGCTCAGCCAGCTCGCGTCAATGGGGCCAGTTCAACAACCCCCTCACCAACAGACGCCCCGACGTCTATCAGTGAGCGGACGTCCGCATCCCTGTGGCCAGACACAGCGGCTCGTCATACTCGTTTATTCGCCGACCCGGATGAGGACCTTGCCCGTCACCCCTGCCTCGACGGCGTCGTGTGCGGCCGCGGTCTCCTTCAGGTCGAAGAAGTGAAGCGGTAGGCCGGCGTCCTCGCCGACGCCCAAGGCACCGGCGGCGGCCGCGGCCGTGAGGTCTTCCCGGGCGTGGCGCAGCGCTTCCTCTCCAACGGTGTAGAGAATCAGGAATTGGTAGCGCGCGTTGACCATCATGTTGGCCCGGATGTCGAGTCCTAGCGTGTCGCCGCCGTTGTTGGCATAGATCGCGATCGAGGCCCGGTTCTTCGCGACGGCGGCGTCCAGCGCGGCATTCTGCGCGGGTGCGACCTCGACGATGACGTCGACGCCGTCGGGTGCGATGTCGCGGATGGCCGTTGCGGCGTCCCCGGCCTTGTAGTTGACGACGTGGTGCGCGCCGGCGGCAGTCGCCAGCGCCGCTTTGTCCGGTCCGCTGACCGTGGTGATCACCCGCGCACCCGCCCAACTGGCGAGCTGGATTGCGGCGTGGCCGACGGCTCCGGCGCCGCCGGCGACCAGCACCGTGGCGCCCTCCAGTGAGCCGGGGGCCAGCCGCGCCGGCCAGTCCTCGGCAACGGTCAACGCTCGATGAGCGGTCATCGCAGGAACACCGAGGCTGGCGCCAACCGCGAATCCAACGCCGTCGGGGAGCGGCACGACGTTGGTGGCCGGCAGCACCACGTATTCCTGGGCGGTGCCCCCCGGGCGCTGGTGCTGGGCCATGAAGACCCAGACCCGGTCGCCCACCGCAAACCCGGTGACGTCCGGACCGATGGCATCCACCACACCCGCGCCATCCTGATTGGGCACCAGCTCGGGGAACCCCAACGATTGGCCTGACGCGCCGCTGCGGCGCTTCCAATCGGTCGGGTTGACGCCCGACAGCACCACGCGCACTCGCACGTCGCCGGCGCCCGGTTCGTCGACGTCGCGGTCGGTCAGTTGCAGGACGGAGCTGTCGCCCGTTCGGGCGTAGGTGATGGCTTTCACCTCACCAGCCAACGCGGAGCGGCCCGCGCCGTATTCCGGCTTGGCGCTATGCGTGATCAGGCGTATCCGGTCGATGGTGGGCGACGCGGTCACCCCCTGAGCGCTTGGCCCGGTACATCGCATCGTCGGCATCGTCGATCAGTGCGGTCAGCGAACGTTCGACGAGCGGGCCGGCGCACATGGTGTCGAGCGCGGCCGTGGCGGTACCGACGCTCGCGGTGACACCCATCGGGAGGTTGGCAATGGCCTGCCGAATTCGGTGAGCTGTCGGCGAGTCCGGCTCCTCGGAAACCACCGCAATCACGAATTCCTCACCACCAAGGCGGCCGAGCGCCGATTCACGAGGGCAGCTGCGCTGCATCGCACGGGCAACCAACATGAGCGCCCGGTCGCCGGCGGCGTGTCCATGACGGTCGTTGAGTGCCTTGAACTTGTCGAGGTCGACCATGATGACCACTACGTGTCCGCCGGCGGCGGCCCCGCGGTGACCGTCGAGAAGGGTCGCGACTTCACGAAAGAACGCCCGCCGGTTGAGCAGACCCGTCAACGGGTCACGCTCTGCGACGGCCAAGTCCATCCCGAGCGCCCGCAACAACGACTGCACCGCCAAGGGAACGGCGACGTTCAATGCGGTCAAGACGATCAACGCGCTCACTGCGAGCGCCACGTCGCCGCTCGACTCGACGATGCGCATCGCAAGCACGGCCGCGACACCGGCGCCAGCGGCGAGATTGACGAGCATGTAGCCGGCGGTGTGGAAGATGGAGATGTAGGTGGTCAGTACCGCGAAGGCGGTACACCCCAGCAAACCGATCAGCGGCTGAGGCTGAAACAGGCACATCGTGGCCACGCTGCCGGTGCAGATCATCGAGAACATCTTCGACTGAACCCGTGAAGGTCGACGGGTGCGACGCAATGTCCAGGCGATGGCCATGGCGACGATGAGAATGGCGACGATGAGCGCGGCCACTGCGGCTGATCGGCTGCGAGGCCCCGCCGGGCTGGCGATCATGAGGATCGGCACGACACCTAGGCAACCGATGACAGCGGCCGCTGCGCCACGATAGGCCGAAAGTATGCCCCTGTGGTCGAGGTAAGCCACCATCCACTCGTAATGGTCTGGCTGCGACCACCATCGTCGTATCGCGCGCACCCTGGCACCCCCCGTTTCCCTTGTGGGGTCACCGCCAAATCCGGAGTCAGCCTTGTTTGCTGACTCTAGCAGCGGCCGGCCCGGCGAGTGTTGACCTTGCCGTAGGGGGAGACTGCAGGATGGTCTCGCCGCTAGAAAGCGCCAAGACGCAAGGAGGATGCCATGGGCGCACGGGTCTCGATCGGTGACTTCGCCGTGATGACCAGCCTGAGCAGAAAGGCGTTACGTCATTACCACGACCTCGGCATTCTCGAACCAGCGCACGTCGACTCCCACACCGGCTACCGCTTCTACGACACCAGCCAGGTCGACCACGCCCACATCATTCGGCGATTTCGCTCTCTGGGCATGTCCATTCCCGACATCAAGGCGCTGCTGAGCACTGAAGACGCCGCAGCTCGCACCGAGATCATCACGACTCATCTCGAGCAGATGGAGGAGCAGCTGCAACGAACGCGTGAGACCGTCGGCGCGCTGCGCGAATTGCTGTCTCCCGTCGACGTCCCCGCTCACGTCGAGGTGCGCCACGCGCCAGCGCTCGCCGTCTGGTCGGTCAGTGCCGTCATCGACGTTTCCGAGATCGACAGCTGGTTCGCGGCGACGATGAACACTTTGTGCGACGCAGCTACCGCGGTCACCGAAGCACCTCCCGCGTTTGCGCTGGGCGGTCTCTACGACCGGTCGTTGTTCCTCGAATCCCGCGGCATGGCAACCCTCTTCGTCCCAGTGCCACGGAGTGCACGCCCACCGGAGGGCGTTCGGGCCGACGTCCTGCCTCAGGCCGAGTTCGCGGTGCTCACCCACCCCGGTGGCCACGAAGGCATCGACCGCAGCTACGCGGCTCTGGGCCGATACGTCAACGAGAATCTGATCAGCCACCAGGGCCCAATCCGCGAGCACTACCAGGGTTCCCCCACGGATCCGACGACGTTCACGTCCACGGAGATTTGCTGGCCGATCTTCAGCACCACCGCACCGCCGGCCTGAAAGTAGTTCTCGCGCACCATCCGCGATGTCGGCGGCAGACCATCCCGCATCATTCGCTGGTGCGCCAAACTTCTCGTGCACGTCAGGAATCGCGACGTGCCGGCCGCGGCGATAGTGATCGGCGCCCTCGGAGACAACACACTCACACTGGCCGGCGACAAGACGCTGGGGGCGCACCCCTACCTGACCGTTCCCGACCATACTCGTCATGCACGAGAACTGTTGGGCAGCAATGCGTTTCTCGCACCCGAGCACGAGGTCGTGCTGACCGAGAACGACGATACGGCGCGAAGCATCGGCCGCCCGGCCGTCGAGACGCCCTACCTGGGCTTGCGCAACTACACCAACAACCTGATGCGGCATGGGTTCTCCGAGGGTGACATCCGCGGATCGGGCAGCGACACCCTCATCGACGCCCTGGTCGCTCACGGTTCCCCGGAGGCGATCTACGCCCAGATCGACGAGCACCTCATCGCGGGCGCCAATCACGTCGGCATTCAGGTCTTCACAGTGGACCCCACCGCCTAGCCCGTGCAGGCCTTCCGAGCCCTGGCAGAGCACCGGCCCGTTCATCGAGGCGTACCAAGACGGACAACTTGACCGACTGGTCATCTTATCTCTACGCTCGCCCTATCATGACCGTGCGGTCATTTTGTTGGATCTCCCGTCGGTAGAAGGAACCTCATGAAGCTCAACGGCGCCACCGCTCTCGTCACCGGCGCGAACCGAGGGATCGGTGCTCAGTTCGCACTGGACCTCCTCGCGCGCGGTGCGAAGGTCTACGCCACTGCGCGACGACCCGAGCTGGTGGACGTGCCCGGCGCCGAGGTGCTGCCACTGGACATCACCGACGACGCCTCCGTCGCAGCCGCCGCCGAACTGGCTGGTGACGTCGACGTGCTGATCAACAACGCCGCCGACACCGCCGGCGGCAGCCTGGTGACCGGCGACCTCCGTGCGATCCGCTCGACGATGGAATCGAACTACTTCGGCACATTGGCGATGATCCGGGCGTTCGCGCCGATTCTGGCCCGCAACGGTGGCGGAGCCATCCTCAACGTCCTGTCGGCCGTGGCGTGGACGACGGTCGAGGGCAACACCGCCTACGCCGCAGCCAAGTCTGCCCAGTGGGGGCTGACCAACGGAGTGCGGCTGGAGTTGGCGGGCCAAGGTACTCAGGTCACCGCCCTGGTTCCGGGTCCGGTGGGTACCGACACGCTCTACGCGTTCGCCGAGCGGGAGGGCATCGAGATCGCGCCCGATGCGGTGATCGCCCCTGCCGACATCGTCGCCTTGGCGCTCGACGGTCTCGAAGCCGGCGACGTCGAGGTCCTCGATCCCGCCGGGGTGAGTGCCAAGGCGACGCTGAGCGGGCCGCCGCAGATCTTCCCCCTCTCGAGGTGAACGCGGGCGGCCGGTGGGCTCACGGAATGCTCGGTGCCGGCTGCGGCAAGGGGTGGGCGCCCTGCGGGCGTAGACCGTCGAAGATGAGTGCGAGATAGCGACGCCAGAGGTCCGGTGGTGGATCCGCGAGGTTGTCCACCACGTGAATGGGTGCGCACATCAGCAGGAAGACGTCGGCACCGGTGACGTCGTCGCGCACGGTGCCCTCCTGTCGTGCCGCGGCGACGAGTAGGTCGACGCAGGCCAACAACTCGTCGCGTAGCTCGGTGACCCGTGAGTCGCCTTCGCTGACCGATTGGAGGAACGTCAGATCATGCTGCCGGCGCTGATCGGCGGCGACGGTCAGGAACTCCAGGAGCGCCGCACCGGAATCTGGCGAATTCAATTGCCGCCGTGCCTCGTTGATCAACGCGGCGACATGGCCGCCGACGATGGATGCGATCAAGTCTTCCTTCGTCGGGAAGTGCCGAAAGACGGTCCCCTTCGCGACGCCGGCCCGCCGCGCGATGTCGGCCACCGATGCCGCAGAACCCCGCTCGGTGAACTCCGCCTCCGCCGCAGCGAGGAGCAACTCGCGGTTGCGGGTCGCGTCCGCGCGCAGCGGGCGCATGGTGGACGGCACCGATGAATTCTAGCAAGTCAACCGAGCGGTCATCTTAGGTCGCTCGTGGGGTCGCCTCTCCTACGCCCTATTGCCGGTGTTCACACGCTGTGTCCACCATGCCGCCGTCGATTATCCCGGGGCCTACCGCGTTCGCCCGGATGTCATTGCGGCCCTCTTCGGTCGCCATCTGGCGAATCATCATGGCTACAGCTGATTTTGGCACTGCCGACATGGTGTTGGTGGGCACCGTCCGCGTGGTGGAGGATGCGACCACCGCGACGACGGAGCCGCCTCCACCTGAACGCAGAGCCGGGACAGTCGATTTGGCGACGTTGAACAAACCTACGACTTCGGCGCGTAGTACGTCGACGAAGTCGTCCGTGCTGAGATCGGCGAGCGGGCCCGTACTGAAGTGTCTGCGGCTAACTGCTCGGCCTCCGATCGTCGTGACCCGTAGGTGAGTACGACGTTGCATCCACGCTGGACCAGCAGCGCCGCGCTTGCCGCACCAATTCCGCCGGAACCGCCAAAGACCAGCGCGCAGCCGACCTCGGGAAAGTCGGTGCCGAGCGGCGGGAAGGTAGTCATTGCCTTGTCCTTTCGTCTTGGCTACGGCGTGAGGACGATGCGGCCGAAGACCTGTCCGGCATCCATCAGGCGGTGCGCGTCCGCGGCCCGGTCCAGCGGCAGCACGTCCTGCACCACCGCACTGAGTCCACCGCGGGTCACGGCGACGAACTGCTCCCGCCTGACGCGGTTCGTGGCATCGGCCGGGACGGTGTCGAGACTGAAGGTGGCCAACGAGCGCGACAACTGAAAGCCTCGTAACAACCGCGATCCGACGTCCGACGGCACCGGGCCGGCGACCATGCCTGCGAGGACCATTCGGCCATTCGGGGCCAGTCGATCGATGAACGCCGGTACCAGGGCACCTCCGATGACGTCGACGATTACGTCGAAGCTCTCCGGCGCAGACGCGTCACCGTTGCCTGCGCGATCCAGGACGTGTGTCGCGCCGAACTCGCGGAGCCTGGTACCGCGTTCCGTCGAGGACGTGGTCACCGCGATGATCTGAGCCCCGGCGCGGGCAGCTAGTTCTACCGTCGCGATGCCGATGCTGCCTGCTGCGCCGCGTACCAGCACGGCGTCAGCCGACCCGAAATGCGCGTGCGACAAGGCGAAGTGGGCGACGGGGCCAGCACTTCCTATTGCCACCGCGTCGGTGAATGTCAGGTCATCGGGGATGGGCACGATGTCACCAACCCGTGCCTTGGCGACTTCGGTGTAGCCGCCGCCCACTCCGGTGAACGCCCAGACGCGGCGGCCGATCCACGACTCGTCCACGTCTGCACCGACGGCTGCCACCACCCCGGCAACTTCGCTGCCGGGGATGAGACCAACGGGCATCGGATGCATGTCTGCCACCGTTCCGCGGCGGATCATCGCGTCGACTCCACCGACACCAATCGCGCCGGTTTCGATGATCACCTGGCCTCGCTCGGCGATGGGACACGGTGCCTCGATCATCGCCATGCCGGTCGGATCGCCGAACCGTTGGATGGCTACTGCTCGCACTTCGATTCCTCTCGCTGGCGGGTACCGTCGGAGGCTAGTGGACGCCCCCGTCCACTTGCGCGAAGTGAGAGACAGGATCGGTGAGATGCCTCAAGTGTTGCGATCCGACGCACGAGACAACCGCGATCGAGTCCTCCTGGTGGCGCGCGAGTTGTTCGCCGAACGCGGACTCGACGTCACCATGCGGGAAGTCGCGCGCCGAGCTGAAGTGGGACCCGCCACCCTTTACCGACGATTTCCCACCAAGGTCGACCTGGTCGAAGCGGCGTTCGCCGACGAGGCGCGACTGTGCGAAACCATCGTCGACGACGGCTGCGCCGACAGCGATCCGTGGCGCGGATTCTGCTCGGTCATCGAGGGGCTCAGTGTGCTCAACGGCCGCAATCAGGGCTTCATGGACGCATTCACATTGGCCAATTCCGAGCCCGCCGGCTACGCGGATCGCCGCCGAGCCGCGCTAAGGGCACTGGCGGCGCTGGGCCGCCGCGCGCAGGCCGCCGGTGCGCTTCGTCGGGACTTCACCATCGACGACCTGGTCCTCGTGCTGCTGGCTGGGCGCGCGCTGGGCTCCCTGCCGCAAGCCAAGCGGGAGGCGGCAACGCGGCGCTTCGCTGCCCTGGCCATCGACGCCTTCCGCGCGTGAGCCGTTTGCCCCGGAGGATGGATCACGGAGCCCCGAGGTCACCAGTCAAGGGAAAGCTACGGGAATCCGAGCCCCCTTCGTTCAGCATGCCACCGCGGTATTCCTTCAGGTAGGCGGCATGCCAGCGTGGCCAGTCGAGGTAGACCTCACCAGCCCCGGCCCGGTAGGCGCGATATGAACCCCGCGACGTTCGCAGTGAGCGGCGCGCCTCACGGGCGGCCCGCGCGGCCGCATGCAGAGCGACGCGCTCTTGGGGCGCTGTGAGCGGAACCGGAGGGTCCCGAAGGATACGCCAGCGTGAGAACACGTCAACGAGCGTAATGGCAGCTTGGCGGTCGTGTCGCTGCCATCGGCCGCCAAGGGGGCCGAGTCAGTGCCCCCCTTGACTGCGATCACCGTTCGACACTGAGTCGGCACGATCTGAACACGCAGAAAGGCGTCCGCCATGACCACAGCGCACGACGTCGACGTCCACCACGGTCGGGCGTGGGTCGACGCCGCCGAGTCGGTTCGCATCGGCTACACCGTCGCCACGCCACCCGAGCCGACGAAGACGGTCGTACTCCTGCACGGGGCGCCTCAGACCCGCTATGAGTGGCGCAAGGTGATGATGCCGCTCGCGGCTGCCGGCTACCGCGTGGTCATGCCCGACTACCGCGGTGCAGGCGCGTCAGACAAACCCCGTGACGGCTACGACAAGTGGACCATGGCTGGCGACATCCACACCCTCGTGCGCGAGGTGCTGGGAGTCGAGGAGCCCGTGTCGCTCGTCGGCCATGACCTCGGTTCGACAGTGGCCCTCGGCTTCGCCCTGCGCTACCGCGCCGACGTCGTCAGCGCCACATTCATGGAGGCTCCGCTGCCCGGCACGGACTACTACCGACGGCGGATGGCTCAGAAGTCGGCGTGGCAGTTCTCCTTTCACGCCAACCCGGACGTCGCCGTGTATCTCGTGCACGGACGCGAACGCTGGTACGTCAACCGATTCTTCGACGAATTGACCTACCAACCGGATGCGATCTCCAACGGAGACCTAAACGTCTACGCTCGCGCGTACGAAGCCCCAGGTGCCATCCGCGCAATGTGCGAGGTCTACCGGGAACTCGACCGCGACGCCGAAGACAATCGCACCGCCCTGCGAGAGCACGGCAAGCTCACCGTCCCCGTGCTGGCTTCCGGAGGTGCCGCCAATCCTCTCGCGACGAACTTCCTGGACATGTGCGAAGAGGTCGCCGATTCGGCGACGGGCCAACTCGTCCCGGACTGCGGCCACTGGGTGGCCGAGGAGCAGCCTGCGTACTTCACGAAGATGTTCTGCGACTTCGACGCGGCCGCTCGGGTGCGATAGTCCTGCCGGTCCTGGGGGGGTGCATTGCTCCCCCGTAGGTCGCCAAATGCCGCTTAGCGTGGTTTGCAGTGGCGCACGTCGGACCGGTAGCACGACGGTTCACGGGGCCATGTCGGAAGCCGAGAAGTGGAGGTATCAGAAGATGACGAACGTAATCCCGCAGACCATCGACATTGCCGAGTCGACCCCAAAGTCCCTCTGGCAGAACAGATCGGTGAGTTCAAGGCCCTTCAGGACGAGGGCAAGATCCGCGAGATCCGCATGTCGCAGTGCACTCCTGCGCAACTCGGCGAGGCCCGACAGATTGCCGACATCGTGAGTGTCCAGAGCCGGTTCAACGTCATCGACCGCAGCGCACGCATCTCGAAGTGAATGTGGCGGCTGCCCAACTGCGGTTGACCACGGAGCAAGTCGACCGGCTCACCGCGGCGACGCACTGAGCGATCTTGAAGGCGGTTTGAGTGACACCGCCTGTGGCACAGCAGGTTTGACGCTACAGTGACACCGACGACTCGGTCAGAGTCTCCAGCAGCGCGACGGCGTCGGGGAAGGGCCCGCCGTCGAGTGCGCAGTACACGAACAGTCGCTGGTCGGGGGCGTCCGCTAGCTCGAGCGCCTCGAAGTGGAGACGCAGTTCGCCGAGTTGTGGGTGATGAAAGAGTTTGTCTTCGCCGGTGCGCGGGCGAACGTGGTGTGTCGCCCACAGCTCGGTGAATACCGAACTCTGAGCTGACAGTTCGTCCACCACCTCGGTAATGCGGTCGTCGCCCGGGAATGCCGTCAGACCCCACCGGAGGTTGCCGACCGTCTGTGTGGCCACGTGGTGCCAGTTGGGGTAGAAACTCTGGGCGGCGGGGTCGAGGAACACCATGCGGGCGAGGTTGTCGGTGTCGTCGAACCCGCTGTACAGCGCGCGTCCGGTCGCGTTGATGGCGAGGATGTTGAGGCCGAGGTCGACGGCGAACGCCGGCACGCGCAGACCATGGTCGAGAAGGAGCTGGACGCCCACGGAGGCGGCGGTGGTCGCGCGCGCCGGCGCCACGAGGGGGGCCGGATGGACGAGGGAGATGAGGTACGCGGTCGCGTGCGGGTCCAGGCGCAACGCGCGGGCGAGCGCCCGAAGCACCTGTAGCGACGGGCGATGTTCACGACCTTGTTCGAGCCGTCGGTAGTAATCGGTGCTCAACCCGGCGAGGAGTGCCAGCTCCTCCCGACGAAGTCCTTGAACCCGCCGTCCGGCGCCAGGTACGAGGCCGGCGTCTTGCGGGGTCAACGCGTGCCGCCTTGCCCTCAAGAAGGACGACAGCTCTGCTGCGCGATGTGTCGTGGCGCTGTCCATGACGGACATCATCGCAGCTGGCAACGCCCCACGTAGATCAGCGGCTCACTGCAACGGCTCGGGTGTGAAGGTCACGTCGACACTGCCCAGGGTCATCGTCACCTGACCTTCCATCACCATCACCTGCGCCGAGACCCGTCGATCGACGGTCTGAGCGAGCTGCTGCACCGGCTCGTGCGGTATCCGAACCACCGACAGGTTCGGCAGACCCGCCACCTTGGGTCCCACGGTGCGCCACCAGGTCGCGACGCCGGCGGCGAAGGGGAACAGCAGCACCTGGTCGGCCTGGCTGGCCGCCTTGCCAAGGACGCGTTCATCGGGCTGACCCACGTTGATCCACTCCACGGTGCGGTCCGTGTAGTCGGCAAGCCGCAGGTCCGGTACGCCAGGGGTGGACAGACCGGCCCCGAAGGCCAACTCGCCGTCGACGTCGCCGAGCCGATGTGCGCGGAGCCCAAACGCCAGCACTCGTACCACCATTCGCTCATCGGTCTCACTGGGGTGACGGGCGACGGTCAGCGCGTGATCGGCGTAGTAACCGTGGTCGACGTCGGAGACGCCAAGCTCGACCTTGAACACCGTTGCAGAAAGGGCCACGTCATAGTGTCCACCCCGACCTCGTTCTCCGAGTGGTCGGGCACTCCGAATCGGTATTGGGTTGATTCAGGCCCATGGGCCTCAGCCGACCTCGTCCGCCCGAAGCGACGCGGCGATCGTGGCCAAGGCCTTCACTGCGGCGGCACCGCCCCGCGCGTACTGGGCATGCACGATCGCGCCGTCCACCGCGACGCCAAGAGCTTGGGCGTTGCGGGTGCGATGGGGTCCCGGTGGCAACGTGTCTCTGATGGCGGCGACCATGTCGGTCTTGTGCCGGGCCGCGATGTCGTAGATCTGGGGGAGGTCGCCACCGAGCTCGTTGACGCTGTTGATGAAGGCGCACCCGCGAAACGAGTCCGCCGTCAGCCACTCCTCGATGGCGCCGACGACCGGCGAACGTCCTCGTCTACCCGATGTGGCATGACGCTCGAGTGCGTCGCGGAACCACTCCATCCACCGGTGGTGGCGCAGATCGAGGAAGGCGACGACCAAGGTGTCCTTGCTCTCGAAGTGACGGTAGAAGGTCACCTTGGTGACGCCGGCTTCGGCGATCACCTTGTCGACCCCGGTCGCTCGAATTCCGTTGCGGTAGAACGACCGGTACGCGGCGGTCAGTATTCGCTCGCGAGCGGGCAGCGTGGACACGTCGAGCGGGGGATCGAGTGTGTCGGAGACATTCACGCAAGTGAGTGTAGACAGGTCGGTCTACAGGGGCTACTGTCCGTCGCGTAGACAGACCTGTCTACGCGACGACTTTGGTGCTGCCCGAAAGCGAGACGACGATGACCACTTCCACAGAGGTGAAGAAGCCGGTTCCGCCCTTCACCGACGAGTCTGCCGCCCTCAAGGTAAGACTCGCCGAGGATGCCTGGAACACCCGCGATCCTCAGACCGTCTCGAGGGCCTACTCCGTCGACAGCCGGTGGCGCAACCGCTCGGAGTTCATCACTGGCCGCGAGGAGATCGTGACATTCCTGACCGGCAAGTGGAACCGCGAGCACGAGTACCGGTTGATCAAGGAGCTGTGGGCCCACGGCGATGACCGCATCGCCGTGCGGTTCGCCTACGAGTACCACACCGACTCCGGAGAGTGGTTCCGCGCATACGGCAACGAGAACTGGTGGTTCGACGGGTCGGGCTTGATGACCCACCGTTACGCCAGCATCAACGACGTACCCATCCAGGACGGCGATCGTCTGTTCTTCTGGGACCGGAGTGGTCCGCGCCCAGCCGACCACGCCAACCTGTCCGACCTCGGCCTGTAGGTATCCTCAGGTGGGGAAGTCCGCACTGCGAGAAAGGGTCTCGTTCGCGCGGATGTCGGCCAGGGTGTGCCCGAAGGCGTCGACGACGGCGTCGTATCCGCTGTTGCCCAGCACCAACCTGCGGGGCGGTGGGTTCTGGGCCATCGCCTCGATGACCGCGCGGGCACCGCGGTGCGGGTCGCCGGGTTGCGTCCCGTCCATTGCCACGAACGTCGCCCGAACCTGCTCGAGGATGTCGTGATACACCGGGATGCGCTCGCTGACGGGCTCCTCGGCGAAACCGGAGTAGGCGTTGGTGCGAAACGCGCCCGGTTCGACGGTCAGCACCGAGATCCCTTGGGGGGCAACCTCGTCACGCAACGCGTCGGTGACCGCTTCGATGGCGTACTTCGTCGCACTGTAGTACCCGAACCCAGGGGCCGAGACCAGCCCGGCCACCGAGGACACGTTGACGATCCACCCGTCTCCCCGTGCGCGCATCCCCGGCAGCACCGCCCGGGTCACCGACAGCACCGCGAAGAAGTTCAGTTCGAACATCGCCCGCATCGAGGATTCGTCCATCGCTTCGATCGATCCGTACCACCCACGGCCGGCGTTGTTGACCAGCACGTCGATCCCCCCGAAGCGCTCTTCGGCGGCGTGCACCGCGGCCCGTACCTCGGTGGGGTCGGTGAGCTCCAGCGGCACGACCAGGACGCGGTCACCGTACTGATCGGCCCACCCCGCCAACTCCTGCGGTCGCCGGGAAGTCACCGTGACGACGTCTCCGGCCTGAAGGGCGGCCTCGGCAAAGGCCATCCCGAAGTTGCCCGGGGTGCCGCCGGTGATGAACCACCGCCTGCTGCTCATGGTTCGATCACCACCTGGCTGATCGACCCGCCGTCGGCGAGGGTGAAGCGGTAGTGCAGGTCGGCCACCCCGCCGGGGAAGTCGCCCTCCAGGTGCTGTCCGACGACCACGCCGGTGGCGGTGACGCTCGCGCCGGTGACGGTGGTCGTGTAGGTGTACTCGCTGGCCGCGGTGGCCACCCAGGTCCCGATCTGCTCGGCGCTGGTGTAGTCGTGGCCTTCGTCGGTCACGACCGCATCAGGGGTCAGTGTGGCCAGCACCCGGTCGACCTCACGGGCGTCGAGTGCGGTCATGAACGTGGTGACGGTGTCGGGGAGTTCATCCCATGTCGTAGTCATGACACCACCCTCGAACTTCCCCCAAGGGGAGAGTCAAGCCCTAGCCTTTCTCCATGCCCCGCAAGCTCAGTGACGAAGAAATCGAGGCGTATCTCGACAGCCGCCCCGGCTGGGCGATACTGACCACCATCGACGACGACGGATTCCCGCACTCCGTCCCGCTCGGGTACTTTCGCCTCGGCCGCGACGTCGTCATGGGAGTACGGGACGAGACGCACAAGATCTCCAACGTCGAGCGCAATCCGAATGTGAGCGTCTTGCTCGAGGACGGCTCCACCATGGCCGACATCCGGGGCGTGATGCTGCAAGGTCACGCCCGCGTCGTCCGCGAGTCGGACGAAGCGCTTCAGCTCGCGAGGGAGGGGGCGCGCGCCCGCGGCGTGCCAGAAGCCGAATGGCCGACTGCACCCCGACCGGGCGCCGCCTACATCCGCGTGACCCCCGTCAGGACGAGGTCGTGGGCCTATGGAGAGTCGACGACGGAACAGTCGTAGCGTCGCCGCCAGGGTCGAGCGCGCCCGTCACGACGGCGAACGCCACGATTCCTGCCACCAGAACGGCGACCAACACGACGATGACCACCAGCACCTTCGGGGTGAAGGTGAGGCCACGCGTCGGCGGCGGGGGACCCGGTGGATGCGTGTAGGGCTCGCCGTCCCACCCCAGACCGAAGGGCGGCGACGGCGAGTCGGGCGGGTGGGGCGCCATGATCCTCCGGTGATGTCGACCGTCGACTACTAGTGAGACCGTACTCGTGGCGTCGCCGCGGATCACGAGGTCGGCTCCCCGCCGGGGTCGAAATCTGGGCGTCACTAAGGTCATCGGCGTGAAGGACAACGAACCCACCAGCCGTCTGGACCGCTTCTTCGAGATCACCGCGCGGCAGTCGACGGTCGGCACCGAGATCCGCGGTGGCGTGGTCACGTTCATCGCGATGGCGTACATCATCGTGCTGAACCCGATCATCCTGTCCAGTGCACCGGACGTGGCCGGTAACCGGCTTGACTTCGCTCAGGTGTCGGCCACGACGTCGCTGGCAGCGGGCGTCATGACGATCCTCTTCGGCGTGATCGCGCGGTTGCCGTTCGCCTTCGCGGCCGGCCTCGGCATCAACTCGTTCCTCGCCACCACGGTGGTCGGCTCGGTCACCTGGCCCGAGGCGATGGGTCTGGTCGTGATCAACGGCCTCATCATCGTGATCCTGGCCGCGACGGGCCTTCGCAGGATGGTGTTCGACGCCGTGCCCATGGAACTCAAGCTCGCAATCACCGCGGGCATCGGATTGTTCATCCTCTTCATCGGTCTGGTCGACGCCGGCTTCGTCGGCGCCACCGGCGTGCCGTCGCCACCCGTCGGGCTGGGCAAGGGCGGCATCGGGTCGATCAGCACCGTGCCCGTCTTGGTCTTCGTGTTCACGCTGCTGCTGACCGGGGTGCTGGTGGTCCGGCGGGTGCGCGGCGGCATCCTGATCGGTCTCGTCACGGGCACGCTGGTCGCCGTCGTCGTCGAGGCCATCTGGCACCTGGGCTCGTCAGTCGACCAGCCGGGCGGCTGGAGCCTGTCGGTACCGACGCTGTCCGGGTCGCCGTTCGCGTTGCCGGACCTGTCCCTCGTCGGCGCGTTCAGCCTCGACAGTTTCGGCCGCATCGGTGTCCTGGCCGCGGTGATGCTGGTGTTCACCCTCGTCTTCGCGAACTTCTTCGACGCCATGGGCACCCTGACCGGCCTGTCCCGCGAGGCCGGACTGTCCGACGAGAAGGGGAACTTTCCGCGCGTGAAGGCCTCGCTGATCGTCGAGGGTGCAGGTGCGGCGGTCGGCGGCGCGACGTCGGCGTCCTCCAACACCGTCTTCATCGAATCCGGCGCGGGCGTCGAGGAGGGAGCGCGGACCGGCTTGGCGAACGTCGTCACCGGCGTGTTGTTCCTGGCCGCGATGTTCATCTCGCCGCTGGCGTCGATCGTGCCGACGGAGGTGGCCGCCGCGGCGCTCGTCGTCGTCGGCGTGATGATGGTGTCGCAGCTGCGGCACATCGACGTGTCCGAGTTCTCGGTCGCCATGCCCGTCGTACTCACCGTGGCCGCAATGCCGTTCACCTACTCGATCGCCAACGGCATCGGGATCGGATTCATCGCATGGGTGGTGACGCGGTCCGCGACCGGCAAGGTCCGCGAGATCAGCCCCCTGCTGTGGGTCGTGACCGTAGGCTTCGTCGTCTACTTCGCCCGCGGATGGCTCGAGGGGCTGATCGGGCTCTGAGGGCGGGCCGTTGGCGGCCGACCAGGGTACGGCTCGTCTGTCAGACTGAGGTCTGACGACCAGATCAGCAGGTGACGGGGGACGCGATGACGGGCCAGATGGGCCAGGTGGACCGGCGGCCACTCTACGAGCAGGTCGCCGAGCGGCTACGCGAATTCATCGACACCAGCGGAATGCAACCCGGCGACAAGCTGTCCAACGTCCGCGATCTGGCGACGGAGTTGCAGGTGGGTCGCTCGTCGGTTCGAGAGGCGATCACCGCTCTGCGTGCGCAAGGCATCGTCGAGGTCCGCCACGGGGACGGCATCTATCTCTTGGAGCGGCCCGAGAACATCATCGCGTCGCTGGCGGCCGAACTCGTGGAGACCCACGTCGACCACCCTTACATCTGGGAGACGCGCCAGGCCCTGGAGACGCAGTGCGCGCGGCTGGCAGCGGTGCATGCGACGAAGGCGGATCTGCGCGAACTGGATGCGGCACTCAAGCAGATGAAGGCTGAAATCGATTCGGGGCAGGCCGGATTGGACGGCGACCGCCGGTTTCACCTTGGGGTGGCGGCCGCCGCGCACAACCCGTTGCTGCTCCGGTTGTTGAAGGGGTTGAAGTCCGCACTCGACCGGACGTCGGAGACGTCGCTGACCCGGCCCGGGCAGCCCGAGCAGTCGCTCGCCGATCACCACGGCATCGTCGACGCCATCCGCGCGCGTGACGGTGTCATGGCGGCCGACAGGATGCTCGCGCACCTCGTCGGCACCACCGATCGCCTCGTCAGGCGCTGATTGCGGCGGCGTGCCGCCGCACGAGATGCCGTCGGAACGCGCCGCTGCTACATTTCAGGTGATCTGATCACCTGCACACTCGGAAGAGGCGGCTCATGGGCTCGGGATTCATCGCGGCGAACGGTTTGTGGTCAGACGAACAGCAGGAGGCGGGGGCCAAGTTGCTGTCGCGTCTCGAGGAACTCGACCTTCGGCAGGTGCGCGTCAGCTGGGGGGATCAGCACGGCATCTTGCGGGGCAAGACCCTCGAGGTCGACGCGTTCCGATCGGCGCTGAAGGAGGGCAAGGACTTTCAGACGGCGACGCTCATCTTCGACACCACCAACAACCCGGCCGTGCCGCCGTTCGAGGCGCAGGGCTTCGGCGACGACAGGTTGACCGGGCTGCCCGATGCGGTGCTCGTCCCGGATCCGACGACCTTCCGCGTACTGCCGTGGGCCGACAGAACCGGCTGGGTGCTCTCCGAGATGTACTACCGCAACGGCGAGCGAGTCCCGTTCGACACCCGCGGGGTGCTCTCGACGCAGTTGGCGAAGCTGGAGTCGGAGGGGTTCAGCTTCACGACCGGCGCCGAACTCGAGTTCTACATCACCCGTCTGGTCGACCCGAAGCTCAGCTTCGCCGATTCCGGCTGGCCCCCGGCCGCGCCAGAGGTGACGGCGTTGTCCCACGGGTATCAGTACCTGACGGAGAATCGCGGCGACGAGGCAGACGCCATCCTGTCGGTGCTGCGTGACGAAATCGTCGCGCTGGGAATGCCTTTGGCCACCGTGGAGGACGAATGGGGACCGGGTCAGGTGGAGATGTCCTTCGACCCGCTCGGCGGCATTCGAACCGCCGACAACGTGCTCTTGATCCGTAGCGCCATCAAGCAGATCTGTCGGCGACGCGGGTATCACGCCACGTTCATGTCGCGTCCGGCCTTGCCCAACATCGTCTCCAGCGGATGGCACCTGCATCAGTCCCTCGGTGACGCGGGCGCGGCGAACGTCTTTCCCGGCACCGACGGCACGCTGCTCTCCGACACCGCCATGCACTACATGGCCGGCTTGCTCGAGCATGCGAAGGCCAGCTCGGTGCTCACCACGCCCACCGTCAACGGCTACAAGCGCTACATCGCCAATTCCTTTGCACCCGATCGGATCGCGTGGGCTGAGGAGAATCGTGGCGCCATGATTCGGGTGTCGGGTGCCCGCGGCGACGGCTCGACGCACCTCGAGAACCGAATCGGCGAGCCTGCGGCCAACCCATACCTGTACATGGCCTCGCAATTGATCAGCGGTCGCGACGGCATCGCCCGCAAGCTCGACCCGGGCCCCTCGGCCGACGAGGCGTACACCGCCGACGTACCGCTGATACCGGGCACGCTCGAGGAGGCCCTCGGCCACTTCGCGAACAGTGAGGTCATGCGACGGGAACTCGGTGACGCCTTCGTCAACTACCTCACCACCGTCAAGCAGAAGGAGGTGTCACGCTTCAACGCGCACGTCACCGACTGGGAGCAACGGGAGTACTTCGAAGTCTACTGAGTTCCATTCGCGCTCAACTCGATCCGAAGGCAGGACTCATGACGTTGACGGTGATCGCGGAGCATCGCGAGGCGGCGCCGGGGCCGAATTCGATCACGGTGGCCGCGGCTCAGTTGGGTGGCCCGTGGCTCCAACCCGCGGCACGCCTGACCCGCATCCTGGACGCCGCCCGCGTTGCGGCGGCTGCCGGCGCCACGCTCGTCGCGTACCCGGAGACCTACCTGTCCGGATATCCCTTCTGGCCGTCGCGCACCCACGGGGCGCTGTTCGACCATCCAGACCAAAAGAACTGCTACGCGTACTATTTGGATTCCGCCGTCGAAGTCGACGGCCCGGAACGACGGGAGATGGAGACCGCGGCCGCCGATCTCGGGGTCACCCTCGTCGTCGGCGTCACCGAACGGGGACGCGGTGCCGGCCGCGGTACCGCATGGTGCACGCTCCTGACCATCGACCCGCGGCGCGGACTGGTGGGGCACCACCGCAAGTTGGTGCCCACCTACGACGAGCGTCTGGTGTGGGGGCAGGGAGACGGTGCCGGCCTGCTCGTCCACCACGTCGGCAATGCCGACGTTGGCGCGCTGAACTGCTGGGAGAATTGGATGCCCCAGGCACGCACCGCTCTATACGCGCAGGGCGAGACCGTTCACGTCGCCGCGTGGCCGGGGTCGAGCGCGTTGACCGGTGACGTCACCAGGTTCGTCGCCGCCGAGGGTCGGGTCTTCAGCGTCGCCGCGTCCGGACTGATCACCGCCGACTCCATACCAGCTGACTTTCCGTTGGCGAAACAGCTTCGAGAGGCCTGCGATGCAGTGGTCTTCGACGGCGGCAGTGCCATCGCCGGGCCCGACGGGAAATGGCTCATCCCGCCGGTCGTCGGCGTGGAGGGCGTGATCGTGGCCGATCTCGACCTGGACCGCGTCTCGGCGGAACGCCTCAACTTCGACCCGACCGGGCACTACACGCGCCCCGACGTCTTCCGGTCGGTCGTCAACCGGGCGCGATCGGAACCGGTCCGGTTCACCGACGACGCCGACGGTCTTACCTGAGGTCCCGGGCCCGAGCATGCGGCGTTGCGTGATCATGCGCGCTGATGGAATCATCGAGTGACCTTCGCGGCACCGACTGACGATGTCGTGCGACACCACGCAGGATGTGACGCCATTTCACAGGGACCCGACGTCGACGGGGAGGCCACCCGCCTCGAAGCGGTCAAGCAGTACGTGATGACCGACGCCGACGACTCTCGGGTGTTCACGCGGATCGCGGCCTTGGCAGCGGGAATCCACGGGACGTCGATGGCGACGGTCTCCCTGGTCGACGATCGACGCAACTGGTTCCTCGGTGTGTACGGTCTGTCGGCTGCCGGCGACGTACCCCGCGACCAGGGGCTGTGCGGCCCCGTGGTCGACGGGGAGATCCCACGGGAGTACTCCGCCGTCGTGGACGATCCGCGGGTCCAGGCCAACCCGTTCGTGCGCAAGCACGACATCCGGTTCTACGCGTGCGCGCCCATCCAGGATGCCCGGGGCAACGTGCTTGGCACGGTCGCGATCATGGACACCACGGCGCGCACGACGGGCGCCGGCCAGTTCGACCGCCTCGACGAGGTGGCGGCAGTGGTCATGGAGCAGCTGCAGCTGCGACGGGTGCGCCGAGAGGCGCTGCGTGCCGAACGACGTCGCGGTGACGCCGCGGAGTACGCCCGCCAGGACGCTCGGCGTGACTTCGACGGCGCGGTGACCGCGCGGGACGAGGCGCGGCGCGATCGCGACGACGCGCGGTCGGACCGTCGGGAGGCCGAGCTCGGACGCCTCGACGCGTGGGGAGACCGTGACCGCGCGCTCCGCGATCGCGACGACGCCGAACGTGACCGCGACTTCGCCGAGCACGACCGAGACGAGGTGGCCCAGTACGCGTCGGTCCTGCAACGGACCCTCCTGCCGCCGATGCTGCCGCACATCGACGGGATGGCCGTGTCGGCGCACTACCACCCGGCGTCCACTCGCCAGGTCGGCGGCGACTTCTACGACGTCTTCGCCCTGGCGGACGACCGGTGGGCGTTCTTCATCGGCGACGTCGAGGGCCATGGCGTCGAGGCCGCGGTCGTCACGTCCTTGATTCGGTACACGCTCCGAGCCGCCGCCCTGCACCACCGCGACCTCGCGGCCGCGCTCGCCGAGCTCAACGAGGTGATGTTGCGGGAAGTCCACGGCCGACGGCTGTGCACGGTTCTCCTCGGCTCGGTGCAGCGGGACGGTGACGGTGGGTTCCTGGTGACGGTGGCGACCGGCGGTCACCTTCCGGCTCTGCTCTTGGACCCCGGTGAGATGGCCGCCTACCCGGTGCGGCCAAGTTCGGGGATGGTCGTCGGCGCCTTCGCCGAGGCGGAATTCCAGACGTGCTCGGTGCGGCTGCGGCCGGGGCAGACGCTCGTGCTCTACACCGACGGGATCGTCGAGGCCCGTCGTGGCGCCGACGCCTTCGACGAGACGAGTTTGGCGGCCTTCCTCGCCGAGCGGGCGAACGTCGGCGTCAGCTCATTGATCGCCGACGTCCGAACCCTCGTCCCAAAGCTGAACCCGTCCGACGACGTCGCCCTTCTGGCCCTCGGCGCACTCGACTAGCGGGGCATCTGCAAGGCTGCTCGGCGTCGAATCACGGAGGAGAACGATGCCGTCACCGCGGGATGAAGCTGCGCTACGCCCCTTGGCCACGCATGGGCCCAGGCGTGCGTG
This sequence comes from Mycobacterium yunnanensis, assembly GCF_025823185.1. Classification (GTDB taxonomy): domain Bacteria; phylum Actinomycetota; class Actinomycetes; order Mycobacteriales; family Mycobacteriaceae; genus Mycobacterium; species Mycobacterium yunnanensis. The sequence goes on along the minus strand of NZ_JACKVK010000005.1, from coordinate 175,274 downwards.
GGCCGCCGTCGTGGTGCTCGCCCTCGTCGGCACCCTCAACTACGTCGACCGCTTCCTGCCGGGGGTGTTGGCCGAGCCCATCAAGCGAGATCTGGCGTTGTCCGACACCGCCATTGGAGTCATCAACGGGTTCGGGTTCCTCATCGTCTACGCCGTCCTCGGCATCGTGATCGCCCGGTTCGCCGACCGCGGCATGTTCGGTGCGGTCATCGCCGGCTGCCTGACGCTGTGGGGTGCGATGACCATGCTGGGCGGCGCGGTCCAATCCGGCCTGCAGCTCGCGCTGACCCGTGTCGGCGTGGCGATCGGTGAGGCAGGCAGCACACCGGCGGCACACGCGTACGTGGCGCGAAACTTCGCCCCCGAGAAGCGTTCGGCGCCACTGGCGGTCGTCACCATGTCCATCCCCCTGGCCAGTGCCGCCAGCCTTCTGGGTGGCGGACTGCTCGCCCAAAGCATGGGTTGGCGGGCGGCATTCGTGGTGATGGGCGGGATCAGTGTGTTGCTCGTCCCCCTGGTGTTGTGGGTGGTGGGCAGCAGGCAGAGCCTGCCCGCCCCGCCGCCGCGCGAGCGCATCGCCGCGGCGAATTGGTGGAACGTGCTGCGTAAACCGAGTTTTCTGGCCATGGTGGCCGGCACGTCGCTGGTGTCGGCGGCCGGTTATTCGTTGACCACCTTTGCGCCCGCATTCCTGATGCGCACGCGGGGCATGTCGCTGGGTGAGGTCGGCGTCGAGTATGGCCTGGCCACCGGTGCGCTCGGTGTCATCGGGTTGTTGGTCGTCGGACGGATCGCCGACCGGCTGGCCACCCGTGACCCGCGCTGGCTGCCCCGGATAGTGGTAATCCTCATCGCGGCCCTGCTGCCCGCTTCGGTGTTGGCGTTCGTCGTGCACAGCCAGACGGTGTGCGTCGTGCTGCTGGCACTGGCGTACGTCATCGGGACCTCCTACCTGGCCCCGTCGATCGCGGCGATCCAGCGTTTGGTGCCGGCCGAGCAACGGGCGACGGCGTCGGCCGTCTTCTTGTTCTTCAACGCGACGATGGGTGCGGTCGGGCCGTTCCTGACCGGCGTGATCAGCGATTCGCTCACCCCCGAATTGGGCGCGCAGGCCCTCGGCCGGGCGTTGCTCATCCTGGTGCCGACCCTGCAACTGGTGGCCATCGCCTGTTATGCGCTTGCCGCGCAACGCTATCGGCGCGACATCGTCGAGGAGCCGTGAGTCACGAGCGAGTCACGTCGACGATCGCCGACGCGAACGCCTCCGGCGCCTCCTGGGGGACGTCGTGTCCGATACCGTCGAGCACGCGGTGCTGGTAGGGACCGGTGTAGAGCGCGCGGTAGGCCTGGCCGTCCTTGTTGGGACCGTCGAAGTCGCTGCCGATGGTGATGGTCGGCACCGAGATGGCCGGTTTCGCCGCGAGGCGTCGTTCGTCGGCGTCGTAACGGGCCTCGCCGGGGGCCAGGCTGAGCCGCCAGCGGTAGTTGTGGATGACGACCTCGACGTGGTCGGGGTTGTCGAACGCCGCCGCCGTCAGATCGTAGGTGGCGTCGTCGAAGTGCCACAGCGGCGAGGCGTTGGTCCAGATGAGGCGGTTGAAAGCCTTGGTGTTGCTTCGGTATCCGGCTTCACCACGGGCAGTGGCGAAGTAGTACTGGTACCACCATCCCTGCTCCGCAGCGGGAGGGAGGGGTTCGAGGTTCGCGGCCAGGTTGACGATGAGGTAGCCGCTGACGGCGACCAATCCCGTACACCGCTGCGGCCACAGGGCGGCGACGGCATTGGCGGTGCGTCCGCCCCAGTCGTACCCGCCGAGAACCGCCTGCGGGATGTGCAGCGCGTCCATCAGGGCGATCGTGTCCTGGGCCACGGCGGCTTGTTGCCCGTTGCGCACGGTGTCGTCGGAGCGAAACCGGGTCGTTCCGAATCCGCGTAGGTACGGCACGATCACCCGGAACCCTTGCGCTGCAAGGATCGCGCTGACGCCGGCGTAGCTGTGGATGTCGTAGGGCCAGCCGTGAAGCAGGATCACCGGTGGGCCGTCAGCCGGTCCGGCCTCGGCGTATCCCACGTCGAGGTCACCGGCGACGACCTGCTTGATCGGCCCCAGCGTGTGCTGCGGGGCGGCCGGTAGGGTGGTCCGTTGGGATGTCGTCGGCCCGCCCGACGGGGTGCGGTCGGCAGACGACGCACACGCCGCGAGTGTCAGGCCACCTGCGGCCGCAACGGTCAGTCGACCGAAACCCCTTCTGCTGAAACCGTTCACGGATGGCATTCCCTTCTCGCATGATCGGCGAGGCGTTCGCCGGTCGTGAAGCTCGGCCTCCATTCGACGCGGTAACCGTCATCGTGTCCAACGATCATTTGAGATGGAACTCATCTCATACGGCGATGATCTGCCGGGTGGGACATCCTCAGCGCGTGGCGTCGACGCCGCTGACGGTGATCTCGAACGGGCCCTGCTGTTCGTCGAGGATGTACAGCAAGAGTTGGTCGACCAGGGACGGATCCAGTGTGCGCGGAGCGTCGGGGTCTGGGGTCAAGCGCATGCCCACCGGCTCGAAGCCGTCCAGCGGTAGGTCGTAGGTCTGCCGGACCGAGGCCACCGTCGGGAAGCGTTGGACGTAGGACCAGGATTGCCCGGCGACGCCCAGCTTCAACAGATAGGTCTTGCCATCGCCCAGTGCGTGCACGTGCAGCGCCGTGGCCCCCGCCGCTCGTCGGCCGAGGTTGGGGTCCAGCGGGCCGCGGGCCGAGGCAAACCCTCCGCCGTTCTCCAAGGAGACGTTGCCGGAGAACGTCAGCCCACCGCCGCCGAACGCGACCTGGGAGGTGGACTTGCCGCCCATCACGGGATCGTTGATCGTCGTCCAAGCCGTGACCGCATCGGCGTCGTCGAGGTCGGTCAGCACCACGTCCGACGGCGCGGCGGTCGTCGTCTCGGCAACGCTGGGAGACGACGTGGCGGCCCCGCACGACGCGACCGTCACGGCCAAGCATGCGATCGCGACGCCGGCCAGCCCCCGCCGCAGCCGACGACTGGTGACGGCCGCGAGGTTCAACACCGGCGCGAACCGTCGTTCATCTCGCGGCTGCGCATCGGCATCCCGTCGACGACGTCGTAGATCCTTGTCGTGTCGGGCACCTCGCTGGTGCGCCACTTCTCGCCGCCGTCCTTCCCGATGAGGACCACGCTGAAGGCACCCGCGTCGACCCCGAACTGACCGGCGATCCGTGACGCCTGCCCGGCGTCGACGGGCTGACCGTCGAGCGTGCTGCGGCCTTGGGCCACCAGCACGCCGAGCACCATGTCTCGGGCGAGGAAGTCGCATCGTGTTGCGTCCACGCGGCGCTGCGTCTCGACGAGCCGGGGATCGCGCTCGGTCGGTGCGAAGATCAGCAGGGGGCGACGCTCCCAGCGGTAGTCGCCCAACTCGGCGGCCACCGCGGTAGCCGACCCGAACACCGCGCTCACCATCACGGCGACGAGGACGAGCGTCGACCGGCGGAGTCTGCGGTTGCCTACCATGATGAAACTTGACTCTACCGAGATGCGCGACGATGTCGAGGCGCACGAGTCCGGCGACGAGATGCGGAGGAACCATCGATGGATGACGTCTCCACCGAGGGCATCTCGACGACCTTCCTGGCCGACAGTCTCCTGCGAAGTCATGGCCTTCGTGCCCGTGACTTCGCGTTCCTCGGCGGCGAATGGGACCGCAATTACCGCCTCACCACGGACGCGGGTGAGACCTACTTGGTGAAGGTGCACTTCCCGGTCCGCGACGTCGCCGAATTACATTGGCAGGAAGCCATTCTCGTACACCTAGAGGGAAAGGATCCGGGGGTCGCGGTGCCACGGATCGTGCGCGCACTCGACGGCGCGCGACACGTCGCCCTCCACGTCGGTGACGACCGCGGACTGGTGCGTGTACTCCACTGGGTGTGGGGGACGGAGCTCAGTCGCGTCGGCGAGCACTCCACGGCGCTGCTCCACCACATTGGTGCCACCGCCGCCGCCGTGTCCTCGGCGCTGGCCGGATTCACCTCACCCACCTTTCACCAGACCCACCACTGGGACTTGGCTCGCTCCGGCGACGTCATCCGCGACGCCCTCGACGCCGATCCAGTGCTGGCCGGCGAGTTCGGCGCCGAAGTCGTCCTGAGCCGCTTGGCCGCCGTGGAGCCGATCTTGGCCGCGCTGCCGCGCACCGTCGTGCACCACGACCTCAACGACAATAACGTCCTGGTGGGCACAGTCGAAGGACGACAACGGGTTTCGGGCGTCCTGGACTTCAACGACGCGCTCCACGGCATGCGCGTCGCCGAGCCCGCGATCGCCGGCGCCTACGCAATGCTGCGCAAGGACGATCCGCTGTGGGCCCTGGGTCACGTCGTTGCCGGCTATCACGCCGTCACCCGGCTCACCGACGGCGAGATCGACGCGATCTTCCCGCTGGCCACCGCACGGCTGTGCATGCAGGTGCTGACCTGGACGGTGCGCGCCCGCACCCAACCGACGGCCTACGGCGCGATGCGGATGCAGCACACCGTGCCCGCGTTGGCGCGCCTGCTCGGCGTGGCACCCGCACACGCGGCCGAACGTCTGCATGCGGCGTGCGCGGAGGCCGAAACCCGTTGCCGTACCGGCGAGAGTGAGCCGCGCTGACTTCCGCTCATCTCGACGCCGTAGTCTCTGCCCGTGACGTCGGCGCGGAGGGGCACTTCAGGTAAGGGCGTCCGCTGGCGCGAGCGAAGTCGACTCGTGCGCCAGGTGCGGCTCTGGCGCACTCGCAAGCCTCGCACGTTCCGCGAGAAGGTCCGATACAAGATGCTGCGCGACCACCGCGACATCGTCGTGACGTTCGCCGACAAGGCGGCAGTCCGAGAATACGTCGCCAAAGTGATTGGGGAACAGTATCTCCCGCGGGTATATGCGATCGTGGAGGACCCGGCGGCGTTGTACGACGTGGACCTGCCGGAGGCGTACGTCGTCAAACCGACGCACGGCAGCGGGGCGGCGATCGTCGTCTCCCACCGTGCGCCGCCCCAATCGCGTCTTCCGTCCGAACCGGGCAGCTGGGTGTACTGCCACGCGGCACCACATGTCGCGACACGGGCCGACGTGATCCGGATCGCGGACGGGTGGATGGCCCAACTCTACGGTCAGGGGCCCAACCGGGAATGGGTGTACGGCCGCGTCCCGCGCCGGGTGATCGTCGAGGAGATGCTCGCCACCGCCGACGGGTCGATACCCGACGACTACAAGTTCTTCGTCTTTCACGGCGAATGCACGTTCATACAGGTGGACTCGGGCCGCTTTGGTCGGCGGACGCAGGACTTCTTCCGACCCGACTGGACGCACGTGCCGCTGCGCGGTGGACCGCCGTGGGCCAACCCCGAGCCCCCGCGTCCGGCTCGACTGCGCGAGATGCTGGACCTGGCCGAGCGGCTCGGCGCCGACACCGACTTCGTCCGAGTCGACCTGTACGACGTAGACGGCCGCATCGTCTTCGGTGAGCTCACCAGCTTCCCCGCCGGGGGTGACAGCCCGTTCGACCCCGATTCGTTCAACGAGGTGTTCGGCCGCGCGTGGACGGTGCCCCGGCGGTACCGTTAGCGCACCCGATGACCGTCACGGAACGAGGACCGTCCATGAATCGCGACGCCACAACGGATTCCACTCTCTCGATCGAGCGCCGCACGATCGAGGTCGTGCCCGACGACGAGCGGCACGGAACTCCGCGTAGCCAATTGACCCTTTGGTTCGGCGCCAACATGCAGATCACCGCCATCGTCGACGGGGCGTTGGCAGTGGTGTTCGGGGCGGACGCCATCTGGGCGATCGTCGGCTTGCTCATCGGCAACGTGCTGGGTGGAATCGTGATGGCGCTGCACTCTGCCCAGGGCCCGCGGCTAGGTCTGCCGCAAATGATCTCCAGCCGTGCGCAATTCGGAATCTACGGTGCCGTCGTGCCGCTCGTCCTCGTCATCCTGATGTACCTGGGCTTCGCCGCGACCGGCACGGTGCTCGGTGGTCAGGCCATCGGGCACATCCTTGGTTCCGACGACGTCGCCGTCGGCATCGTCGTCTTCGGCGTCCTGACCGCGGTCGTGGCGGTGACGGGATACCGGCTGATTCACGCGGTCGGCAGAGTGGCCTCCGTCGTCGGCATCGTCGGGTTCACCTACCTGGCGATTCGCCTGTTCACCGATTACGACGTCGCATCGTTCGTTGGCGTCAAGCCGTTCGACGTCGCGACGTTCCTGCTCGCCATCTCCCTCGGCGCGGGCTGGCAATTGACCTACGGGCCCTACGTCGCGGACTACTCCCGCTATCTGCCACGCACCACCAGCGGGCGTGCCACCTTCTGGTGCACGTTGGCCGGCAGCGTCATCGGGTCGTCGTGGTCGATGACGTTCGGCGCTCTGGTTGCCGCCGTCGCCGGAGACGCCTTCCTCGACGACCAGGTCGGGTTCATTGGCTCGCTCGCCGAATCTACGCTGGTGGCGCTGTTGATCTATTTGGTGATCGTGGTGGGGAAGCTGACGGTCAACTGTCTGAACGCCTACGGCGGTTTCATGTCGATCCTGACCACGGTGACCGCGTTCAACGGTAAGACTCGAGCCTCCTCGACGGCCCGCGCGGCCTACATCGTCGGGTTCATCGCCGTGTCGGTGCTCGTTGCCCTTGGCGCCAGCGCGGACTTCCTGAGCAACTTCAAGAACTTCGTCCTCGTGCTGCTGATGGTCTTCACGCCGTGGAGCGCGATCAACCTCACTGACTACTACCTCGTCTCCCGGGAGCGGGTCGACGTTCCGGCGCTCTACGATCCGCATGGACGATACGGTGGCTGGAACGTTACGGCCCTGGTCTGCTACGTGATTGGCGTCGTGGCTCAGATCCCGTTCCTCGCCCAGACCCTCTACACCGGGCCCGTCACCGAGATGCTCGGCGGCGCCGACGTCTCCTGGATCGTGGGATTGGTCGTGACGGCCGCGATCTACTACCCCTGGGCCCGGCGTACGAGCAATCCGCCGACGACGATGATCTACCCCGACGGTCATGCGCCGGCTGAGGCCACCGCCTAGGCCGACGCGTCGAGTGCAGCCCGCACGATGGTGTCGGTGTCGATGCCGTGCAGTCGCTGCACCGCCTCGAGGTCCCCGACCTGGCCGAACGAGGTGACGCCGAGGGACCTCGACGGCACCCGGTTGACCGTGGCCAGGAACGCCAGCGTGTGTGGGTGGCCGTCGAGAACCGTGACCATGGGTGCGGCGCGGTCGGCCGGAAACACCTGGTCGAGTATCCACGAGGACGCCGACCCCAGCCCGTTACGCGACTGAACGGCTTCGAAGAGCTGACCGGCGCTGGTGACGCACACCACCTCGGCGGTCACGCCCAGATCGGCGAGTCGGGCCTCGGCCTGCAGCGCATCGGTCACCGTCGCGCCCATCGCGACGATCGTCACGGCGGGCCGCGCCTTCGGGCGCAGCGTGTACGCCCCGGCGACCACCTGACGCCGCCTCCGCTCGCGGGCCGCGGGATCGGATGGAAGGTCTGCCAACGCCTGGTGGACGGGCCGAGTGGACAGTCGCAGATAGGCCGATCGCCCGTTCGGCCTTCCCAGTTGGGACATGCAATGCAGGAGGATCCACTCGACTTCGGTGGCGAACGCCGGTTCATAGGCGACGCAGCCAGGCTGTTCGAGTCCGATCGACGGCGTCTTGATGGATTGGTGCGCACCACCTTCGGCGGCCAGCGTCACTCCCGACGGGGTGCCCACCAGGATCGACTGCCCGCCGGCGTAGATGCCGAAGGACCATGGCTCCAGGGCACGTTCCACGAAGGGGTCGTAGAGCACCCCGATCGGCAGAAGTGGTTGACCCCATTTACTCCAGGTCGCCCCCAGCTCACCGATGAGGCCAACGAGATTGGTCTCGGCGATCCCGAGCTCCATGTGCTGACCGGTTGGGCGCTCGCGCCAATGCATGATCGTCTCGGGATCGTCGTCGAACCAGTTTCGCCGCTCCGACGGCGACCACACTCCGACCTTGTTGAGCCAGCCCGCCAAGTTGGTGCTCGAGCTGACGTCCGGGCTGACGGTGACGACCCGCCGCGCCACCTCTGGCGCTTCGCGGGTGAGGTCGAGCAGGGTGCGCCCCAGGGCGGCCTGTGTGGTGGTGACGGCCTGTGGGGCGCGGCCGATCTCCACGGGTACTTGCGGCGGGTCGACCGTCGACGCGTTCGATCGAGTCAGCCGGTCGGCGGCGGCGTCGCACAGCTGGCCGGCGGGGCTGCCGGGCTCGAAGCGACCCCAGGGATCGAGTGGATCGCAGCCCAACGTGCCTGCCCACTGGTCGAATTGGTCCACGGTCAGCAGCGCCGAGTGGTTCTGCGGGTGACCCTGGGTGGGCAGTCGCCACCCCTTGATGGTGTAGGCGATGATGACGGTGGGGCGGGTGTCGTCGATGGAGGCGAAGGCCTCTCGCAGTGCGGTCAGGTCGTGTCCGCCGAGGTTGGCCGTCGCGCGGATCAACGTGGTGTCGTCGAGTTGACCGATGAGCAATTCGATTGCCGCTGCGCCGGGCCCCGAACCAGGCAGTCGGTGTCGAAGCTCCTCGGCGTTACACCGCAGCAGCCGTTGGTATTCCGGGTTCGGCATGTCGACGATGCGCTGCCGCAGATGTTCGCCACCGGGCCGTTCGAACAGACTGGCCAGCAGCGCCCCGAACTTGACGTCGACGACCTGCCAGCCGGCCGCGGCGAACATCGTCGCCAGCCGGCCCGCCGCGATGTGGGGCACCACCCGGTCAAGGGATTGCCGGTTCATGTCCACGATCCACACCACCTCGCCGAGGTCGTGGACCGTCGGGTCGAGGATGGCCTCCCAGACGGCGCCCTCGTCGAGTTCGGCATCGCCGACCAAGGAGTACTGCCGTCCGGCGCCCGTCGATTCCAGCGCGGCGTCGACGTAGCGGCGCGCGACCGCACCCCAGATCGGCGCCGTCGCGCCGATGCCCACCGAGCCGGTGGAGTAGTCGACGGGATCGGGGTCCTTCGTGCGACTGGGGTAGCTCTGCAGTCCGCCGTATTCGCGCAGGGTGGTCAGGTACTTCTCGTCCAGCGAGCCGAGCAGGTAGTTGACGGCGTGCAGGACCGGTGACGCATGCGGTTTGACCGACACTCGGTCACCGGCGCGGAGGTGCTCGAAGTACAACGACGTCATGATCGACACCATCGACGCGCACGACGCCTGATGGCCTCCGACCTTCATGCCGCTGGGGTTCGGCCGAACGTTGTTGGCGTGGTGGATGATCGCGGTGGACAACCAGAGCACGCGGTCCGCGATCTGCTCTAGGGGGTCGTCGCCGACGAACTCGGCCGGCGCCGCCGCCGTGCGGCCGTTGGTGGGCATGAGATGACACCTCGCGTAGGTCGTTCAGTGCAGAATGTTCAGTGACTCCATCATCAAGCGCACGTTCGCGCAACGCCGTGCGCCCATGATGTGCATAATGCACGGATGGCGCGGAACCGACGACCGTACGGGGGTGCAGAATGACCACTACTGCGAGGGCGGATCGCATCGACGCCCGGTTGCTCTCCGCGCTCGCCCGCAGCCCACGGCTGTCGGCAATCGCCTTGGCCGAGCGGGCCGGAATATCCCGCAACACGGTGCAGGCTCGTCTCGACAAATGGGACCAGGGTGGGGTGTTGTTGCCCTTCGATCGTCGCATCGAGCCCAGCTTCCTGGGCTTTCCGATGCGTGCCTTCGTCCGTGCGCGTGTCAAACAGCGCCTGCTCGCCCAGGTGTCGGCGGCCTTGGCCGGCATACCGGAAGTCGTCGAAGTGCTCGGGCTCAGTGGCGGTGCTGACCTGCTGATCCAGGTGGTCGCCCGCGACGCCGACGATCTCTACCGCGTGGCGGGACAAATCCTTGACGTCCCCGGGGTACGGCACACCAACACCTCGCTCGTGATGCGACAGCTGGTGGACCATCGGTTGAACCAATTGCTCGACGTCGCAGACCCCTAATGGCAACCGCAGGAATTGCGACGTGTGAACCGGGTCGGGAACCGGACTGCTTCGTGTGCCCGATCCGGTTCGGCGATCCGACGGAGCAGCAGCGCCACGCTGGTCGTCCCGATCTGATCGGATTGCTGTGAGGCACAGGTCAACCGGGGGCTGAACAGGTCCGCCCAGGGGAAGTCGTCGAAGACGCCGAGGGCGATCCTCTCCGGAGGGACTATGCCCTTGGCCTGCAAGGCCCGCATGATCCCAATCGTCATCCGGTTGTTGCCCGAGAACAGCGCGGTCGGCGGGTCGGAGAGGGCCAGCAGCGCGTTGGTGGCCGTCTGCGCCAGGGTCTCGTCGGAGAACCCCGGCTGGATCAACGTGGGGTCGACGTCGAGACCCGCCTCGGCCAGCGCCAGCCGGTAGCCCGCGATCCGCTCGTCGGTGGTCGAGCTGCCCGCCTGCCCGCACACCATGCCGATGCGCCGATGGCCGTGGTCGACCAGGTGGCGCACCACCGTCTTCGTGGCCTCGACGTTCTCGGTTCCCACGAAGTCGTAGCCGTCGACGCCATGCCCTTGGTCGAAACGGTCGACGAATACCGTTGGCACGTGCTGACTCTCGAGCAGTTTCAGTGATCGGCTGGGATCGCCCGACGGTTGCAGCAGCAGCCCGTCGACCTTGCGTTGGCACAGGTTGGACACCGCACGGAACTCCAGGTCGGCTTCGTCCCGGTGGTCGGCCAGCAACAGGGTGTATCCGTGTGCCACCGTCGACTTCTCGATCGAGGTGACGACGTCGTTGAAGTAGGGGTTCATCAGCGCGGACATCACCAGCCCGAAGGTCTGGGTGCGTCCGGTGCGCAACGACTTGGCCATCGGGTTGCCGACGTAATCCAAGGCGGCGACCGCCCGTTCGACGCGTTCGCGAGTCGGGTCGCTGACGAACCGCGTGCCGTTCAGCACATGAGACACCGTCGCAACCGACACCCCGGCCTGTCGCGCGACGTCTTTGATGGTGGACAGCGGGCCCTACTCCAATCCGGTTCGGAGCCCTCTACGCGAGGGCCGACGCCGAGGGTCGGTCGTCCCGACCCTCGGCTCGACGACTCAGAACGGGAAGTCCTTCTCGTTCTCGGGGGTCACGATGGTGGGCTGGCCCAACAGCACGGTGCCGTTCTCCCCGACGGTGAACTTACCGAGTCCGTCGACGTCGTACGAGGTTCCCTGCTTCGGCTCGATCTTGCACTGGGCGTACTGCTGGGCTGTCGCGAACGTCAACGTCCCCAGGTTCTGCACGTTCCACCACACGTCCTGGACGTTGCCGGTCTTGATGTACTGGTTGACCAACGTCACCGGCCCTAGGCCGGAGAGCTTGATCCGGCCGAGGTCACCGCTCTGGGACAACGCCTCGGCCGCGGCGGGCAGGCCGATGCCGGCGGGCACGATGATGCCCTTCAACTGCGGGTAGGCCTGCACCAGCTCCTGGGCCTTCTGGGCGTTGACGTCGGCCTTCTCCTCGCCGTAGGCCACCGTGACGAGCTTCATCTTGGCGTACTTGGGGTCCTTCGCCAGCTTGTCCTTGATGCTGGCGATCCACGCGTTCTGGTTGACCGCGGTCTGAGTGGAGGACAGGATGGCGAACTCGCCTTCACCGCCGATCATGTTGAACAGCGAGGTCAGCATCTGGTCGCCGATCAGCGCGGTGTCGGCCTGGTTGAGGAAGAACCCGCGGGATTCGGGCGCGACATCGGAATCCCACGAAATGACCTTGATGCCAGCCTGTTTGGCCTTGGCCAGCGCCGCCGATGTGCTGTTGAGATCACTGCCGGAGATCGCGATGACGTTGACGCCCTGGGAGATCAGCTGATTGACGAAGGGAATCTGCGCAGCGCCGGTCGCATCGCTTGGCGAGGTGTAGATCACCGTCGACCCGTCCTTGGCCGCAGCGGCCTCCACCGCGTTCTTGACCGTGACCATGTAGGGATCGGTGCCCAGCTTGGGAATCAGGCCGATCTTGATGGGTCCGGACACGCAGTTGCCCGAGTCCGCACCGGAGGCGCTGTTCGAGTCGGTGGACGAGGCACAACCGCTGAGCTGCAAGGCCATCAGAGCTGCTGCTCCGATCGCCACCGTGGTGACCGATTTCTTCATGCGAGTTCCCTTCATGGTCGGGCTGGCAGTCACCGGTCGTGGCGACTGCGGGATGGTTGGGGAGCGGTGCCGCGGGTCAGGCATGGACGGCGTCGACGGTCGGGTCGGGGCGCCGCTCACGCCGGGACTCGAAGTACTGCCGTGAGAGGTTGGTGACCAGCAGTGAGGCGATCAGCACGCCGCCGACGGCGATCCCCTGGGTGTATCCGCTGACGTTCAACAACTGCAACGACTTTCGCAACGCGAGGATGAGGATGCTGGCCAGTACGACACCGGTGATGCGGCCCTTGCCGCCGAGCACGCTCACCCCTGCGAGGAAGACGACGGTGATGACGTCGAGTTCCAGCCCAAGAGCGCCGTCCGGGGCGACTTGGCTGGTGATGCCCATGTTGATCATTCCGGCCAGGGCCGAGACGACACCGGAGACGACGAACAGCAGGAATCGGATGCGGGCCACGTGAATTCCGCTGTAGCGCGCGGTTTCCGGATTGCCGCCGATGGCGTAGATGCGTCTGCCCACCGTGGAGCGGTGCAGCACGACGCCGAACACCACCGCGAGGACGGCGAACGGCACGATCGCCCAGGGGATGACGAGTCCGGGGATGTTGTCGGTTCCGAGCGCGGTGAAGAAGTCGGGAAGCGGCGAGATCGGCGTACCGCCCAGCAGCACGTAGCACAGCCCGCGAAACAGGGCCAGGGTGCCAAGGGTCACCAGCAGGGCAGGCAGTCCCAGCACCGCGACGAAGAAGCCGTTGACCGCGCCGCACAGCAGGCCGGTGACCAAGGCGAACGCCACCACGGCCCAGACCGGTAGGCCCGCCTGGATGGCGAGTCCCGCCGCGACCGAGGACAGACCGGCGATGCTGGCCACGGATATGTCGATGTCGCGGACGATCACCAGCAGGGCCAGCGGCAGGGCCATCAGTGCGGCCGGGGCGAAGGTGGCCACCCCGGTGGAGATGCTGAACGGCCGGGTGAAGCCCGGCACGAGTGCCGCCGCTGCGACCAGCATCGTCACCACTAGGACGAGCAGCACGAATTCCCACGTCTTGAACTTGGACATCACGGCGTCGAGCATCAGCGCGCCCCTCGGGTGAGCCGGGTGCTGCGTCGGGAGAGCAGTGTGTCGACCAGCACGGTGAGCAGGATGGCGCCGCCGAAGAAGGCCTGCAGATAGGACGGATTGATGCGGGCGACGGTGATCGCGTTCTGAATGATGATCAGAGTGATGGTGCCGAGCAGCACCCCGAGCACGGTTCCCGCACCGCCCCGCAGGGACACCCCGCCGACCACGACCGAGGCGACCAGCGTGAGCTCCAACCCGTAGGCGAGCTGGCCGTCGACGGTCGCGAAGTGGGATGCCCACATGGCGCCGGCGAATCCGGCCAGGGTGCCCGAGATGACGAACGCGGCGAAGGTGAGGGCCCGGGTGCGGATGCCGATGAGGTCGGCGCCGGCCGGGTTGGAACCGGTGGCGTAGATGTCGCGGCCGAATCGGGTGGTCCGCAGGAACACGGCGAAGACGACGAAGAGCGCCAGACCGATCCACACCAGCATCGAGATGCCGAGGAAGCGGCCCGCCGTCCAGTCGAGCCAGCCGCGCGGCACCATGCCCGAGGAGATCTGGCGCCCACTCGAGAGGATGGCGTCGACGCCGCGGAAGATCGCCAGGGTGCCGAGGGTGACCACGATGGAGGGGACGCGGCCGTAGGCGACGATGACCCCGTTGACGGCGCCGCACACGACACCGACGCCGACGGCGATGGCGATGCCGACCACCGCCGGTACGTTCGGTAGATCGCTCATCGCCCACGCCGACGCGTAGGCCGACAGCCCGATCACCGATCCGAGGGAGAGGTCGATGTTTCGGGTCAGCATCACCACCATCTGGCCAAGGCACGCCACCCCGATGAGCGCGGTGGTCACCGCGAGGTTGCCCAGATTGGAGGCGCCCAACAGGTCGGGGTTCATGATGCCCAGCGGAAACAGAACGGCGATCATGGCGAGCAGCAGCCCGAACTCGCGACGAGCGAACACCTTTCGCCACGCCGGTCGATCGCCGCGGCTGACGCTGACCACCTCGGCCTTCTTCTCCTCCTCCTTGGACCTCAGGATCTCGAGGTCGCGTTCGGAGGTGGTGCCGATCTTGGCGTCGGAGGTCAGCAATCCGGTTGCGGCCAAGCCGATGTCGATCTGGTTGGCGCGTTCGGCGTCGAACTCCGCGGTGATCCGGCCCTGGTGCATGACGTAGATGCGGTCACACGTTCCGAGGAGTTCGGGCATGTCGGAGGAGATCATCAGGATGGCCAGTCCCTGCTGGGCCAGCTCCGCGATGATGTGGTGCACCTCGGACTTGGCCTGAATGTCGACGCCCTGGGTGGGCTCGTCGAGGATCAGGAGTCGGGGATTGGTCGCCAACCACTTGGCCAGCACGACCTTCTGCTGATTGCCGCCGGAGAGATTGCCGATGGGTTGCGCGTAGCTGGCGAACTTCAAGCGCATCCGTTGCAGTGGGCCGTCCACCAAGGCGAACTCGGCGCGCCGCCGGATCAGACCGAAGCGAGACGCCTGGTCGACCACGGGGAGCGTGGCGTTGTCGAGGATGGAGAAGTCTTCGACGATGCTCTGCCCCCGCCGGTCCTCTGACGCGTAGGCGATGCCGCGTGCCAAGGCCGACGCCGGTGAGGTGATGCGTATCGGCTGCCCGTCGAGTTCGATCTGACCCTGCGTGGGGCGGTCGATGCCGAAGACGGCGCGGGCCACCTCGGTGCGGCCGGCCCCGACGAGACCGGCCAGCCCCACGACCTCGCCGGCGCGCACGTTCAGGCTGACGTCGGAGACGTAGCCGCCGACTCCGAGCTCGCGGAGGCGCAGCACGACCTCGCCGATGGCGGCAACCCGTTCGGGGTAGATGTCGGTCAGCTCGCGGCCGACCATCAGCTCGACGATGTGGTGCTGGTCGGTGTTGGCGGTGACGAGGTCGGCGACCCAGCGACCGTCGCGCATGACGGTGACCCGGTCGGACACGGCCATGATCTCTTCGAGCCGGTGTCCGACGAAGAGCATGGCCACCCCTCGGGCCTTGAGATCTTCGATGACCGAGAAGAGCCGTTCGGTTTCGCCGATGGTCAGCGACGCGGTGGGCTCGTCGAGGATGAGGATCCGCGCGTCGAAGGCCAACGCCTTGGCGATCTCCACCAGCTGCTGCTCGGAGGTGCTGAGCAGACCGGCCGACATGTCCGGGTCCACTCGGAGGCCGAGCGTCTCCAGCCACCGGCGGGCCTCGTCGCTCATCTTGGCGTGGTCGAGAAGCCCGAACCGGCTGGTTAGCGGCCGACCGGCGTACACGTTCTCGTAGATGGGCAAGTCGGGGAACAGGCCGGGATGTTGGTGCACCACGGCGATGCCGAGTTCCTGAGCGTCGAGCGGGGTGCGCAGTGTGACGTCCTCGCCGCCGACGCGGACGACGCCGTCGGTGGGGTGGTACACGCCGCCGAGCATCTTCACGCAGGTGCTCTTGCCGGCGCCGTTCTCTCCCACCAGCGCCAGCACCTCGCCGGCCCGGATCTGCAGCGTCACGTCGCGCACGGCGTAGATCGCGTCGAATCTCTTCGAGGCGCCTACGAGTTCGGCCATCACCGGATGGGCGTCGCCCAGAACGTCGGGCGTCCCGTGTTCGTCGTGCGGTTTGACGCTCCCGGTCACTGCCCATCCTCGAGGTCGACGTTGACGCTGCCAGTGTGCTCTGCGCCACACTATTTCACACAAAAACGTTTACGCAAACGTTTTTCTGAGGGTTTAACCCGGCGATGTTCGCCGGAATCCACACCCGGGGGAGGATCTGAGCCGTGACGTCACCTGCCGACGACCTCGTCGAACCGATGCACTGGACGCGTATCCACGGCTGGTTTGGTTGGCGCGACCTCCAGGAGGAGGCCGTGGCGACCTTCCCCGAGGGCAGCACATTCGTCGAGGTCGGGTCATACCTGGGCCGGAGCCTGTGCTCGATGGCCGAAGTCGTGTCTTCTTCCAAGCGCAAGTTCACGATCGTGGGCGTCGACTACTGCCGCGGCAGCGGGCGCGAGGGCACTGCGGACAAGGACTCGCACGCCGCCGCGGTCGCCGACGGCGGTGGTACGTTCGCCGGCCAGTTGCACCGCAACGTCATCGCATGCGGTGTCGCCGACCGGGTGCATCTCGTGGTGAGTCCGTCCCCGGCGGCGGCTGCGCTCTTCGCCGACGAGTCGCTGGCCTGGGTCCACCTCGACGCGAGACACGAATACGACAGCGTCGTCGCCGACATCGACGGCTGGCTGCCCAAGGTGGCCCCGGGGGGCTGGCTGTCGGGGGACGACTACGACGAGCAGTGGTGGCCGGGAGTCGTTGCCGCAGTGCGGGATCGAGTGCCCGACGCCGTCGAGTGCTCCACTCGCCAGTGGCGCTGGGTCAAACCGTAGGCTCGCGCGTCACTGCCACCTCGTCAGTCGCTCGCTGAGCGTCGCCCGCGCACGTCGATGATGACCACGGGCGCAATCGGGACTCAACGTCAGGACGGCCCCGATGTCGACGAACGACATCGCCTCGATCTCCCGCAACACCCACGTCGCCCGCTGACGTGAGGGAAGGTCGTCGAGAGCCGCTTCCAGCGCAGACATGAAGTGTGCGTTGGACGCCGAGAGGAAGGGATCTTCGCAGCGCGCGGACGGAGTCAGTGATTCCAAGAACCCGTCGTCGACTGGCTGGGCCCGCTTGAACCTGTGGGCGTCGACGATCTTGCGTGAACAGATCGCGAAGAACCACGTTTGCACGGACGACTCGCCTCGAAAGGAGCCGAGTTGGCGCCATGCTGCGACGAAGGTGTCTTGCACGACGTCCTCCACGTCACCTGCGTCGCGCAGCATGCGTCGGGCGTATCGGTGCAGGGCTGGGCCGTGACGGAGCACCAGCGTCTCGAACGCGTCGAGGTCGCCGAGTGCGCCGGCGTCCACGAGTGCGCAGTCGTCCAGCATCGACGGCACCGTCGCATCGGCGACATCGGGTGGGGCATCCATCAAAGTGGTCATCGTCGCGCTTCCCTTGATCGCCAACGCCGCCGTCGATCGAGGGCCGTCCGTCGCTGTCATGCGTTTGTCGGCCACAATTTGCCCGGTTTGCTCAGCAGCTAAACATCACCGATCAATTGACGTAAACGGCGTATTCGTTCGTTTGGGTCATTAGCTGAGGCAAGAGAATTCCTGCCAATCAGCTGTGGCGAGACGACCGACGAGCGTGGCGAGATTCATTGGAATGGGTGGTAGCCGTACCGATGAGGTCACGCGAGCTTCATTGTCGGCCGTCGCACGACGGCGCAGGCTGTTTTCTGCGGCGGATCGCCCACCGCCGAGGCAATCGCCCGCACAGCTTCAGGAGACCGCCGTGAGCCCGACCGTCCGTACCGATTTGATCCTTTCCCACGCCCGCATCACCGCCGACGTCACCGCACCGTTCGACCACGTCGACGTCGCGGAGTGGCTGAGGACGCTTCCCACCCACGAGTATCAGCGTTGTGCACCAGGGGATCACAAGGCTGCGGGGTACACGGTGGACGACGACGGAACCCCCATGTCGATCAACGTCGAGATGATTGGCACTGGTCTGGTGGTTCAGCAGTATCGGTTCGAGACCGCCGAGCGGGACTACTGCAAGATGGTCTCGCTGTCCGACGTGTTGACGCCGTCGGGATGGACTACGACACAGGTCATTTGGGAGTTGCGGATGGAGCGGCTCGACGGCGACTCTTGCCGGTACACCAACACCGTCACCTCCCACCCAACCGAGGACTTCCTCGACTTCGTCGCCTCCCAGGGCCAAACGTTCGAGGATGCGGCGGCCGCGCGGCAGGAGGCATCGGAGCGGCACTGCCGAGTCGAGACGCCGCTGTACGCGCGGAGCATCGCCCGCCACGCAGCGGAGGCGACGACGAACTGACGGATCACCCGCCGGTTCCGGCTCCGGTCCGCCGCGACTTTCCCCGCCACCGCAGGCTCTGGTCGTTGAGACGTCGCAGCAGCGGATCGCCCTCGCGCACCACGCGTTCGGCCAGCTCCACGGCGTAGGCCAGTTGGTCGTCGTCGAGTTGGTCGAATGCCGGCCCCTTGCGTCGGTCGAGCACCTCGTACCAGCACCGGCCCACGGCGTGGTCGAGCAAGATCCGTCCGAAGCAGTGGTTCTGGGTGACGACCCATGCCCCGGCCCTGCCTAGCCGGGGGAGGTCTTCCTGCACGAGGTGTCGATATCGCCGCTTCACGGCGTCGCGGTCGTCCACCGGTGCGGTCTACCCGTCAAGTCGTGGCCGCACTCGTCGTCGGCGCTCAAACCCGAACTCCATGTGAAACAGAACACCCGCCGGTGGCATTCGGATGTGGAAGTGGTCGCCGACTACACGGGTACCAGTCACCAACGGTGACACTGACTCAGGGAGAACGCTCGTGACCACCTCTACCTCCAACCGTACCCCGGCCCGTCGCTCCGGAGGCGTCGCGGCGAAGGCGTCGCTCGTCGTCGCGCTCGTCCTGAGCGTGATCCTGGTGATCTTCGTCCTGCAAAACACCGTCCACACGAAGATCAACTTCATCGGGTGGAACTTCGATCTGGCACAAGGGGTCTCGTTGCTCGGCGCGGCCGTCGTCGGAGGCATCATCACGATGATCGTCGGTGGCGCGATCCGGCTGCGCCGGGCCGTCAAGTAAGTACGTGCACACGCTGCCGGTCACCCCGCATCAGCCCGTCATTGCAGGGTGATCGGCACGAGTGCCAGCAGACCCGGGACCACCAGGGCCAGTGCACCTGCCAACGCCAACAGCCGGCGGAACAGCGAATCCTGATACTGCACAGCGCTGTTGCCGATGATCAAGGTGCCCGCCACGTGGATGGGATTCATGACCATGAGGGCAGCGGGAACGCATACCGCCGCTGCGACCCAGAACACGACCTCGGTGTGACCGAAGGCGCCGAATGCGATGGGCATCATCAGACCGAGCACGCCGAGGGTGGAACTCTCGATGTTGCACAGCAGCGCCGTGAGGTAGGCGAGGACCAGCATCAGCAAGGCGCCGGTTCCCAAGTGGCTCAGCAGGCGACCAATCGAATCCATCGTTCCGATCTGCTGGAGCAGTCCCAGATAGGTCAACAGCCCGCACAGCAGCAGGATGGAGTTCCACGGGATCCTGGTCAGCAGGGTCCGTTCATCGGGGCGGAAGGCAACCTGCTGCAGCACGGCCAAGCACATGGCGGTCACGCCCACGTCGGTCTTGAAGCCCACGACGAGCACCACGAACCCGACCAGGCCTGCGCCTGAGCACACCATGTACGCAGCACTTGGGCGGGTGTCGTCGTCTCGCGGTTCGCCGGGGATCGGCTCGATGTGGCTACCCCGACCCCGACGCACCGCCATCGCCGCCAAGAACTGCAGTACGGCGACCACCGCGACGGCCACGGCGACGGAAACCGCCCACAGCCCCCACCCTGGGTAGGTGACGCCGGCCTTCGTGGCTGCGGCCCGCACGACGGCGCCGGTCGGATTCAGCGGCGACAACCCGGCGGTGTTGGCCCCGATGACGACAGCCAATTCCGACATCAGAAACGTGCCGCGATAGCGCGTGCTGACCTGAGCGACCATCGGCACCAGGAACGCGATCACGGCCGTGGAGAACGCGCCGGCGCTAGAAAGTGCAGTGGCGATGACGAATCCAGCCCACGGCAACAGGAGACGCCGATCGCCGACGGCCCGGTACACCCGGTCGACGAACCAGCCCAGTGCGCCGCTGCGGTCGAGGTGGGCGAAGAGCAACGACACCCCGGCGATGAGGACGAACAGATCACCGGGAAACGCGCTGTACATGGACTTGGCAGGCAGGCCCGACAACGCGAGAACCGGAAGCGCAGCCCCAAGAGCCAAGGCGCCGATGTTCATCCGCCGCCCCACGGCGAGGACGAGGACGACGACCAGGAGCGCGATCGCCACCCCTTGGGCCAGGGTCACCGTGGTCACGCTATCGGATGCCAGGGCCCGCGAGGCCCGTCGTCACCGAACGTCCAGCGACCTCTCAGGTGCGAGATCTCGACGCGCTCACCAACCCGTCGTCAACACCCGGTCGAGGGCGTCGACGAAGTAGTCGACGGATTCTCGTGTCACCACCAGCGGTGGTTTGATCTTGAGCACGTTGAGGAAGTCGCCGGTGGGCTGCATGACGACACCCAGTGTCAGCAGGCGATCGCAGATGGCGGCGGTCTCCTCGGTGGCGGGCTCCAGGGTCACCCGGTCGCGGACGAACTCCAAGCCGAGATAGAGACCGGAGCCGTGCACGGTGCCGACGATGGGGTGGGCGTCGGCCAGCCCCAGCAGGCGCGCCTTCAGGTGCGCACCCGTGACCCGGGCGTTCTCCTGCAAGCCTTCTCGCTCGATGACGTCGAGGACGGCGAGGCCGATCGCGGATGACACCGGCGAGCCCCCGGTGGAGGAGAAGAAGTAACCCTCGGTGCGGTACCTGTCGGCGATGTCGCGACGGGTGACGACGATGCCGATGGGCTGTCCGGCGCCAACGGATTTGGCGACAGCCACCACGTCGGGCACGGCGTCCTGCTGCTGGAAGCCCCAAAACCACTCGCCCAGGCGGCCATAACCGACCTGCACCTCGTCGGCGATCGCCAGGCCGCCGTGGCGTCGCACCGCGGCGTAGACCTGGTTCAGGTAACCGTCGGGAAGGGCGACGCCACCGGCGTTGCCGAAGAACGACTCGCAGATGAAGCCCGCCAGGGGCGTCCCCGCCGCGGCCAGGTCGTCGATCACCCGTACCGCCTCTGGCGCGTACTCGACGGCGTCGGGTCCGCGATGGACGCCGCGGTAGGAGTTCGCCGCGTCGACCGTGTGCACCCAGGCTGGCCTGGTGGACAGCGCATTGGGGTTGTCGGCGATCGACGTCGACACGGCGTCGCTGGCGAACGTCCAGCCGTGGTACGCCTCCCGCATGGCCACGATGTCGGTCCGGCCAGTGGCCGCCATCGCGATCCGGATGGCCAAATCGGTTGCCTCGGAACCGGAGTTGACGAAGAAGACGGTGTCCAAGCCGTCGGGTAACGTCGCGGCGACGCGCTCGGCGAAGTCGGCGATCACGCGATAGTTGAAGCGCGAGTTGGTGTTCAGCAGATGCATCTGCCGGTTCGCGGCCTCGACGATCGTCGGATGGGCATGCCCGACCGAGGCCACGTTGTTGACCATGTCGAGGTAGACCCGGCCGTCGAGGTCGGCCAGGAACTCACGCCAGCCCCGTTCGATGCGGGGCGGGTCGGCGTAGTAGTGCTCCTGAACTTCTGCGAGGACTCGCTCGCGAAGAGCGAGGGTGTCGTCGTCATCGGCGTCGAGCGCAGTCGCCGGCAGGCCGAGCGCTGGTCCGGGATCGCCGGCGAGAATCTGCCAGCCGGTTGTGTATCGCGGGTCCACGCGCAGCGGAACCTCGTCGGTCCCCGCGACGACGAGTTGCACGTCGACCGGGGTACGGGCCGGCACCACACCCGGTTCGGATCCAGCTGTGTGAAAGCGCAATTCGTGCTCACCGGAGGCGACGGTGAATCCGTGCGCCGTCGCCACGAGGCGTCCGCCCGAGGGCACGTCGACGGTGACCGGTGCCGTCAGCCATACGGTCAACGCGGTGGGGACGGTCGCCGGCACCTCGGGAGTGCGGAGGGCAGCGCCGGTTAGCCGTGGCCTCCACGCGGGGGCAATCGCTGCCTGCGCGCCGGTGTCGAGAGCAGCCAGTGCCGCGGCGTCGAGCGCGTTCGGGTCGAGCCAGCGACCCTCGTCGTTGAGCGGTGAGGTCGTACCGGCGTCGATCACCACGGCATCGGATAGTCCACCGATGAAGGGAACCCCATTCCACGCCGGTCGCGACCGTGGTGCCAAACCCACTGCACGACGGGTGAATTCGCCCAGTACGGTCAGTGGCACCGACACCGCCTGCTGGAGGATCCGCAACTCCCGATCGAGGGCGGCGTCGGCGTAACCGTTCTGGGCATCCAGCCTGACTTGGTGACGGCCGCTGAGCACCAGCACCACTCCCCGCAGGACGACCAGCGGCCACAGCGCCTCGACCTCGTCGTCACTGAGCGGCCGAGCCTGGTGGAAGGCGCGGATGGCGGGCAGGGCGTCCGCCGGCGTGAGACCGTCGTGGTGCAGCAGAGACGAGACGGTGACGGCGATTTCGCCGACGGCCCACGACTCGGCGACGTCGCCGAAGTCGATGACGGCATCCGGCAGGGCCGCCGGCGTCGACGGTGCGATGACGTTGTCGTCGGTGAGGTCGAAGTGTCCGACCTGCTGGGGCAGTCGGGCCGAGACCGCGTCGAGGCGGCTGCGCGCCGCGTCGGTGGCGGCGGAGACGAGTCGACGCATCTCGGGGTCGGGTTCGTCGGGAAGTAGGGTGGCGATGACGCGGTCGGCATGGCGCAGATCCCACTGCAACACCCGCGCCGTCGCGGGATGACGGACGTCGCGCAACGCCAGGCTCACCTTGGCTGCGAGCTCGCCCATCCGCGCCACCGTGCGGGGCGACAGATGCCGAGACCCCATCAGCGTCGAGCCGGAGACGTAGGCGATCACCCGGGCATGGATGCGGCCCTGCGTGGTGTCCCACCACCCCGACATGGGGCCGCGCGGCCCCACCACCACACGGGGAATCC
Organism: Mycobacterium yunnanensis; assembly: GCF_025823185.1. Classification (GTDB taxonomy): domain Bacteria; phylum Actinomycetota; class Actinomycetes; order Mycobacteriales; family Mycobacteriaceae; genus Mycobacterium; species Mycobacterium yunnanensis. The sequence continues at coordinate 152,392 of NZ_JACKVK010000005.1, read as the reverse complement.
GCAGCGTGGGTTCGCGGTCGGCGACGGTTTGGGCGGCCAGGTCTTGCAGATCGATCTCGGCCTCAGTGAACGCCGGGTTGCTCAGTTTCAGGATGCCGATCGGCGCGGCACCCTCACCGTCGGACACCATGAAGTTTTGGTCTTGCTGACTGCCCAACTCCGCTATCTCGCAACCAAATCCGAAGTTCTCCGACATCAGCCGACGGGCTTCGTCGATGCCGACTGTCGGCGTGGGCAATTCGTGGTGAGTGAAGAAGTCGAAGAGGTCGGCGGACATCGGCGGTTCGGTCACTTCTTCTCGTAGGTCGTCGCGCCACCGGTGATATGGCCACGGCGGTGGCGACGAGGGGTCGAATCGGCTAAAACATACACCGTGAGTTTTGGCCACGCCAGTGCCCCGTAGCCTGGTCGACGGTTGAGAGGAGGCCCGCCATCGCACGCCCCCCACGCCCGATACTGAGCCGCGAGCTGATCGCTCGCACGGCGCTCGCCCTGGTGGATCGCCACGGCGTCGACGGTGCGAGCATGCGACGGGTGGCGCAGCGGCTTGGGGTGAACCCGACGTCGCTGTACAACCACGTTCCCGACCGCGCGGCGATGATCGAGGACGTGCGGGCTCTGGTGTCGGCAAGGATCGACTCGGCGCCGTTGCGGGAGATGCCGTGGGAAGAGGGGTTGGTGGCGTGGGCGCGCTCGTATCGACGGGCCTTCGCGCGGCACCATCGGGCCGTGCCACTTCTCATGACCACCCGAGCCTCGGCGCCTGTGCTGCTGGCGGAGTACGAGGACTTCGTGGTCGCCGCGGAGCGGGTCGGGTGGCCCAGCGAGGAGGTGCTGCCGCTGCTGACCGCCTTCGAATCGTTCATCCTCGGCAGCGTTCTGGACATGTCGGGGCCGACCGTCGTCTACGACCCCGTGGGACAAGAGGACCGCTTTCCGCGGTTCAGTGCTGCGTATTCGGCGGTGCAGCAACGACAGTCGGACGATCCGATCGCCACGCGCGCGTTCGAGCGTGGGCTGGCGATGCTGGTGGCGTCGGCGCGTCCGGAGGGGCGCGAGCGGCCGTCCACCACGCCGCTTCCGGACGCCGCCGAGTTGGCGCGCGCGGTCGTCGACGCCCACGCCGGTGGCCGGTGGGCAGAGATCACGGCGCAGTTCGACGACACGATGCGCGCCGGGCTCACCGAGGAGGGGCTGGCCGAGGGCTGGGCCTACCTCGCGGGGTTGGCGGGCGCCTACGAGCGCCACGGAGACACCGCCGTCGTGCGCGCCGGCGACTTCACCGTCACCACAACGCCCATGGTCTTCGAAGCGGGCGACTTCGTCGCACGCATCACGTTTCGGGACGACCACACCATCGCAGGGCTGTACATCCTCAACCACGACCCCAAGACTTCGGAATGACCGCCTGACGCCTCAACTCATTTGAGCCAGTTCGCGATTGCGTGCCTCGATGTCCGCGGCGGTGGCGGGAACCAGGCGATTGCCGCCCGTGCCGACCGTGCCCTGGGCGTAGGTGACGTGGGGGCGCTGAGCGCGTTCGTAGTGGGCCAATGCCGCGGCGATGTCACCGCTGTGCTCGGCGAGCGCCTTCGTCAGCAGCCACGTTCCGGTCAGCGCGAGGCTGGTGCCCCGGCCGGACAGCGGCGACGCGCAGTGGGCTGCATCGCCGACGAGGACGATCCGACCCCGATGCCACGTCGGCATGTCGATCTGACTGACCGAGTCGAAGTACAGCTCGGGGTCCCGGCACGCGGCGTCGAGCAGCTCGGGCACTCGCCAGAGGGTGTGCGCACCGAATTCAGCTGTCAAGATCCGTCTTTGGGCGTCGAGGTCGTGGTAGTCGTAGTCGATCCAGGGGGAGCGGAAGGTCAACGCCGTCAACGCCACGTCGCGATAGGTGAGGATCGCCGCCATGTGTCCCGGGAAGTTGTAGACCGGATTGGGGGCATCGCTCGGGTGGTGGTTCGGAAACGCCGCCAACGCGGTGTAGAAACCCAGGTGGCGGATGAATTCGTGCTCGGGTCCGAAGACGAGGCGTCGGGTGGCCGAGTGCAGACCGTCGGCACCCACCACCAGGTCGTAGCGGGCGCGCGCGCCCGAGGCGAACAGCACGTCCACCCCGCGTCCGTCGTCCCGGAGGTCGCCGATGGACTCGCCGAACGTCACGGGCACCGACGGGGCGAGGGCGTTGCGCAGCACGTGCGCCAGGTCCTCGCGCGGAATCTCGGTGTCGTCGGGGCTGTCGTCGATCTCCGAGAAGGGCAGGTCGGCTACGCGGTGGCCTTCGCCGTCGACGAAGCAGGCGCGCTGAGTCATGTCGACCCGGCGGGCGACGATGTCCTGCAGGATGCCCATGTCGCGGGCCACGGTCAGCGACTCCCCGCGAATGTCGATGGGTGATCCGTTGACCCGAAGGTGTTGCGCCCGTTCGACGATGGCGACGTCATGTCCCGCCCTGCTCAGGTTGACGCCCGCGGCCAGTCCGGCCATGCCCGCGCCGGAAACCAAGATGTCCATGAGTGCGCCTCCTCGGAGATAGGATCCAGTGTGTATCTAACAACGGTAGACCCGAACCTTAGGAAACGCAATGTCTCTTAACGCCGACGAGGCACCGCAGCGGCGTAGGGGAGCTGCGTTGGAGAACGCACTGCTCGCCGCGGCCTGGGACGAACTCACCGAGCGGGGCTACGACGAGTTCACCGTCGACGGCGTCGCCGCCAGGGCGAGCACGAGCCGCGCGGTGCTGTACCGGCGCTGGCCGGGTAAGCCGGAGCTGGTGCGCGCGGCATTGGTCGCCGCGATAAACGCCGATCCGTTGATCGTGCCCGACACCGGCAGCCTGCGCGGTGACGTGCTGAACCTGTTGCGGCAAGCCAACACTCGACGAGGACACCTCGCCGTCACCGTCGTCACCCGATTGGGCGCCTTCTACCGCGACACCGGCACCTCGATTGCCGACCTGCGCGACACGCTCGCCGGCGGTCGTGGCACCACGATGGACGACCTCCTCGCGCGCGCCGTCGCGCGGGGGGAGATCGAGCCGGGCCAGATCACGGGGCGACTGGCGCAGCTGCCAGCCGATCTGCTCCGCCACGACGTGTTGTTCTCCTTGGCACCGCTGACCGACGACGCCATCGAGGAGATCGTCGACGGGGTGTTCCTACCGCTGGTGCGGCTCGGGGGCGCCCACCGGGACTAGGCGGGGCCCACTCCGGCGCTGCGTCCGAGGATCGTGTCGGCGGCCTTCTCGCCGATCATGATCGTCGCGGCATTGGTGTTGACCAAGACGATCCTTGGCATGACGGAAGCGTCGGCGACCCGCAGGCCCGTCAACCCGTGCACCCGCAGATCGGAGTCGACCACGGCCTCGGGTCCGACGCCCATCGCGCAGGTTCCGACGGGGTGGTAGTACGTGCCGGTGGCCCGGGCGAGGTACGCCCGCAGAGACGTCTCGTCGGTCACGTCGGGGCCGGGCAGAACCTCGCGCACGCCCCAGGGTGCGAACGGGGTACTCGCCGCAATGACCCGCGCCACCTCGATGCCGTGGAGCAGCCGCTTCGTGTCCGATTCGGCACCAAGGTAATTGGGGTCGATCAAAGGAAGCGCGGTTGGGTCGCCACTCGTGAGGCGAATGGAACCGCGGGCCTCGGGAACCGCCGCAATCCCAAACGTGAAACCGTTGACCGGTGCAGTGAGGTGGGGCGGGTGGAACGGAACGTGAATGAACATCAATTGCATGTCGGGGCCATCCAGGGAGTCGTCGCTCCGCCACTGCAACGACGTCTCGGCGAGGTTGGTGTGGCCCGCGGGAATCGGCTGGGTGGCCGCGTAGACGACCCCGCACAGCGGGTGGTCGTGCAGATTGCGGCCGACCCCCGGCAGATCGTGAACGACGTCGACGCCCACGGATTCGAGCTCGGCGGCCGGTCCCACCCCGGACAAGAGCAGCAGCCGCGGCGAGTCCACCGCACCAGCGCTCAGAATCACATCGGCCTCGGCGTACGCGGTGACGCGCTCACCGCGACGCACGAAGTCGACTCCGTGACAACGGTTCTCGTCGATGTGTAGTTTGACTGCGCGGGAATGGGTGGAGACGGTCAGATTGGGCCGGCCGCTGACCGGCTGCAGGTACGCCACCGCGGTGCTCTCCCGAGCGCCGCGGGTGATCGACAGGTCGTGCCAGCCGGCCCCCTCGGCGCATGCGCCGTTGAAGTCGTCGGTGAGGGGAAAACCTGCCTCGTGGGCGCCGTCGAGGAACACCTGGGAAAGGGGGTTGGCCACCGCTTTCTCGGCGGGCGCGGGGTGCATCGGCCCGTCGTCACCCCGGTAACGCGGGTCACGGCCGTCAACCGTCTCGACGCGCCGAAAGTAGGGCAACACGGACTGGTAATCCCAGCCCGTGCAGCCCGCCGCCGCCCACGTGTCGAAGTCGTTCGGATGTCCACGCAGGAACACCATCGCGTTGATGCTGCTGCTGCCGCCCAGCACGTGACCCCGCGGCCAGCCGTGCACGAGGCCGTCGGTATTCACCTGCGGCACCGTGACGTAGGAGTAATCCGCGCCCGTACCCCAGTGCGTGGGCCAGGCGGGTGGACTGACGACGTCGACGCCTGCCCCGTCGGATCCGGATTCGAGCAACAGCACCCGTACGGTGGGATCCTCCGTCAGCCGAGCGGCGAGTACGCACCCGGCAGAGCCACCGCCGACCACCACGTAGTCGTAGCGCCCGGCGTGGCTGGGGTCACTGCTGGGGTTGGTCATCGGCCTGCCCTTCCTGTCGTGGTGTCGTTGCCCGGCACGCGTCGTGTCGTGCCCAAGACCGCGTCGCGACAGTGATGTCCCGGGCGTCGAGGTGACGTGCCGACCGTGGTTGCTCGTCTGGTGCCGCTGCCGGCCCATGACGTGCGTCCAATGTCGGAACGCACGACATGGGGTTCGACATGTCATCGCTCATCCGGCTCCGATCGAACCGCCGCCGTCGACGCGGAGGATCTGCCCGGTGGTGAAAGCGGCATCCTCGGACAGCAGGAAGGCGATGGCCGCCGAGATCTCCTGCGGCCTGCCAAATCTCCGCATCGGCACCGCGTCGACGTAGCGCGCCTCGCCGTCGGAACCCGGCGGGTTGTTGGCGCGGAAGAGCTCGGTCTCGGTGGGGCCCGGGGCCACCGCGTTCACCGTGACGCCACTGCGCGCCAGTTCCCGGGCCCACGCGCGGGTGCAGAATTCGAGGGCAGCCTTGGCCGAACCATAGGCCGTGCGCTCCGCCATTCCCACGGTGACCAGGCTGGTGACGTTGACGATGCGTCCCCAACTCTGGTCGATCATCCCGGGAAGGACGGCCTGAGTGGCTTGAACGGCCACCCGGACGTTCACGTCGAATACGGCGGCGAGATCGTCGAGGTCCACCGTGCCCAGGCGCGCGGGGCGGACCAGGCCGACGTTGTTGACCAGGGCGTCGACCGGACCCTCGGAGAGGATCCTGGCGAACGCGTCGGCGGTGTGCTCCCGGTCGGCCAGGTCGGCGGTGACGAACGTACCGGGGAATCGATCCGGCGCGGTGCGGGCGATGCCGACCGGGTGGTGCCCGGCGTCGGCGAGCAGGTGGGCCAATGCCCAGCCGATTCCCTTGGACGCACCGGTGACGACGACCTTTCTGGCTGTCGGCTCGCTCACCGCTGGTATGCCAGGTCGGCGGCGGTCAGACCTTCCAGGGCCATTCCGAAGGGAACGCCCTCGACGATCCGGCGCAGCAGCCTCTGGTTGAGGGTCTGCTTCTGCAAGGACCGGTACAGGGCGGGCTTGGCCGCCAGGGTGCGGGCGAGCTCCACGCCACGGTCGTAGGCGCGGTCGTGCGCCACGACTTCGTTCACCACACCCCAGCGCTCGGCCGTCGCGGCGTCGATCGTCTCACCGGTCCACAGCAGCCATTTGGCGCGAGCGGGCCCGGCGATCTCCTCCCACACCACCTGAAGGCCGTCACCGGCGGTGATGCCGAATGCGGGATGCGGGAAGTCGCCGTAGGTCGCGCGGTCCGACGCGATGTGGATGTCGGTGAGCAACAGGTATTCGGAGTGCACGGTGGCCGGACCGTTGGCGACACCGATCACCGGGATCGGCAGGCTTAGGAGTCGCTGCAACACGGCAAGGCCTTCCCGGCGAATCTTCTCCCAGACCACGGGTTTGAAGATCTCGCCGAGACTGTCGCCGTCGATCTGGTCCATGAACGCATCGCCGGTGCCAGTGAGGATCAACGCCGTGTTGTCGGTGTCGAGGGAGATGTCCTCGAGGGCCCGTGGCAGATCCTCGTGGGTCTGCCCGGTGAAGGTGACGCTGCCGCCGTTGGTGTGGAATCGCATCGTCAACACACCGTCGTCGGTGCGCTCGAAGGCGAGGTTCTCGTAGCGGGTGAAGTAGGCGGGATCGGACATGGTCATGCTCCTTGTCTGTGGCATTCGGTTGACGCGGTGTGGTTTTCGGACGCGCATCGCACAACACCGGCACCCGGCGTGTCCTTCGGGCCGACGCATACCGGCTGCGGCGGCTGCCATTGGTTGCGCTTATGGGTGCAGGTGGTCTGATGGTCTGGTGGAGCTTCGAGAGATGCGCATGTTCGTGGCCGTCGTCGAGGAGGGCAGCGTCACCGGGGCGGCACGTCGCCTGCACATCAGCCAACCGGCGTTGTCGCAGGCGATGGTCGCCCTGGAACGCCGCCTGGGTCTGGAGCTGCTGGTCCGGCATCGCACCGGTATCTCGCCGACCGACGCCGGCCGCACCCTGCTGATCGAATCGCAGGCGGTACTGGCCAGACACGACCAGGCCCTGGCCGCGTTGACCCGGCATGACACCACCGGGGAGGTCCTGCGCCTCGGCATACCCCTGGAGTTGCCGCCTGATCTGCTGCCAGGGCCCCTGGCCACATTGGGTGCCGTACATCCCGAGACACGCGTACAGGCCCGGCATGCCTCGACCGCAGCGCAACTCGAGGCGCTCCGCAGCGCAGATCTGGACGTCGGATTGGTTCGGGAGCGGCCGGCTGGGCCTGACCTCGATGCAATCCTGGCCGTGGAGGAACGGCTCGGCGTGCTGCTGGCCCGGACGCGGGCCGAGTCGGTCGCCACCGACCGGGGCATCCGCCTGGACGCATTGGCCAGGCTCGACTGGGTCGGGTTCCCGCGGTCCGGCAGCCCGGCCTGGTTCGACGAACTGTCCGCGATCTTGCGCAGCCACGGGGTGGACCCGGGCGGCGAGGCGACGTCGGGCGAGCAGTTGATCGCGGAAGTGAAGATGGCCGCCGTCACGTCGGGTCGCGCCTTCGCGTTGGCGCCGCCGCACTGGTCACGACCCATGCCCGACGACGTGAGCTGGTATCCGTTGATTGGCAATCCGCTCGTTCGCCGCACCTGGGCGGTGTGGCCAGCCGACTCAAGGCGCCGTGACATCGCGGTGTTCGTCGACGCACTCCAGAACGAGTCCGCTACGGGAGCTTGACGTCGGAAAGGCCTGCGCAGTAGTCGATCAACGCATCCTGGTATTCGATGGACCGCGCGTCGGGGTGGGTGGCGGCCGACTTCTGGTGGAAGAAGTGCTGCCCGGTGACCGTCGCGCCGGGATCGTCACTGACCGCGAGCCAGGCCTGGGTCACCGGACCGGCCTCGAGGTCGTCCGTGGCCTCCTTGCCGCCCAATTTCGTTGGTACCCATCCTGGTTCGACTGTGTTGGCCAGCACGTCCTGCCAGCGGCGTGCGATGCCGAACGCCAGCAGGAGGTCGAACAACTTGCTGTCGGAGTACGACTGGTTGCCGTCCCACGGCCGGCTGGTCCACTGCGGGTCTGCCAGGCTGAAGGTGCCCTTCTGGTGCAACACCGAGCTGAGGTACACCAGGCGACTCGGCCGCGGCATGCATGCGGTGATGACGTACGGCGCCAAGACGTTGACGGCGAAGGTTCGTTCGAGTCCGTCGACCGTGGGTACGCGCTCCGGCGCCTGAAATCCGAGTCCGACGTTGTGAATGACCGCGTCGAAACGGCCGGTGTCGGAGGCCTGCTCGGCGACCGACCGCATGTGGTCGATCCTCGACACGTCGCCGACGACGACGCCTTCGGCAGCGGGCAGGGCGGCCAGGGCCTCCGCGGCCCGATCGGCGCTGCGGGCGTGCAGCGTCACGGCGTGACCACCGTCGGCGAGTAGTCGGGCTGCCATCAACCCCAGCCCGTCGGTCGATCCGGTGATGAAGATTCGGGCCATGTGCGTTCCTCTCCTGGAGTGCGGACGGCGACCAGTGCGCCACCGGCCGGTCACCGTCCACGATGCCGACGGTCGTCGAGTAGGTCCAAGACCTTTTGAACCCGTGCTGATACCCAGCGGGCATCGCCAATCCTGGAAGCGCGAAACTATTGCGGTGTGGCGTCTTTGGTGAAGCTGTCGCGCGCCAGGCTGATGAATTCGTCGATGATCGGGGTTCTGTGGTCGGTGAGCCAGGCCAGTCGGATCTCGTTGGGCGCCACGTCGCGCAGTGGCAACGCTGCGATGTCGGGTCGGCGGTAGTAGTCCGCGACCGACTGAGGGAGCACGCTGAATCCGCGGCCGCCGGCCACCCATTCGAGTTTCTGCTCGACGCTGAGCGCGGCCGGCGTCGGACCGTGGTGCGCCTCGTGACCGGGGATGGCCGTCCACTCTGGAATCGCGTCGGCACTTTGCAGGAGCACGTCGGCGGCGAGATCTGCGATGTCGACCGCACCGCGGCCGGCCAGCGGGTGCCCCACCGGTACGACCGCGACGTGGGGTTCGGCGAACAGGTGAACCGTGGACAGCCCGGTCAGATCGATCGGCATGCGGACGAACCCGACGTCGACCCGGCCGTCGCGCAGCACTTCGACCTGGTCGGTCCAGTCGGTCCGCAGCACCTCGACCGACACGTCGGGGCGGGCATCGGCGAGGCCACGGGTGGCGGCCGTGACGGTCAGTCCGGGCATGAAGCCGACGGTGAAGGTGCGGGTGGTCCCTGCTGCGGCGCCCACCCGCCGGCGCAACCCGTCGGCGCTCGCCAGCAGCGCGACCGCGTCCTTCCAGAGCTGTTCGCCGGCTGCGGTGAGCCGGGTGCCGTTGGTGCTCCGCAGGAAGAGCTGGGCGCCCAACTCGCGCTCCAGCGTCTGAATCTGCCGGCTGAGTACGGGTTGGGCGAGGTGGAGACGCTGCGCTGCGGCCCGGTAGTTCAGCTCCTCTGCGAGGGCGACGAAGTACCGCAGCCTGCGCAAATCGAGATCCATCGCCGGCCTTTCACGGTTGCGTACCCGTCCAGTATGGCTGGCGAGTGGACACCGTCGGTGACAGTTCGTAGCCTGGCCCGGGACTATGACAGCCGGGCCAGAATCGGTCCCCGAGCGAAGGGCCGTGACAATCCGCGTGACCGCCGTCGGCCGGCCTCTGCGACGAACGACGGGCGCCCTTGCCGCGGCCACCTTGGTACTGGGCTTGGCCATCGGTGAGTCCGGGGCCGACCCGGCCGCCGACGCGCTGGCCCGTCTCGACGAGCTCTCCCGGCAGGCGGTGCAGACTCGTGAATCCGTCACCGCGGCCCAGCGCGACGCCGACGCCAAACTGGCCGAGCAGACGATCGCCCTCGACCGCCATCGCGCCGACCTGGGAGCGCTGGACGCCGCCAACCTCGAGCTCGCGCCGCGCCAGGCTGCCTTCGACCGGGTGGCGGCCATGACCTACGCGAGTGGGAGCACGGGCCAGTTCACGGCAGCGCTGACCGCAGCCTCACCCGGTGAGTTGATCGACCGACTGTCGCTGCAGACGACGGTGGCCGCGAGGGTCGCCGATCAGATCAAGGCCTTTCGCGTCGCACGCGAGAGGGCGAACTCCGCCGCCGAGGCGTCGCGGAGATCGGCCGCCGAGGCGGGCGCCGCCGCCGAGTCGGCCGGCCGCAGGCGCGCGGAACTCGACGCCAGATGGCGGGACCTGCTGCGTCAGGTAGCCGCCGCGGAGGCGCAGTACGCGGCCTTGACACCGTCGCAGCAGCAAGTGGTCGCCGCCCGGCCGACCGTGCCCCCCGGCGACGTCGCCACCCCGCCCGAGGCCGGCCCCGGGGAGATTCCCGAGTCGCTCCCCGTTGGCGTTGCGTCGGAGGCGGGGTTGCAGCCCAACACCATCCTGACGGCTAGGGCCGTCAGCGCGCAGTTCCCCCAGATCGCCGAAATCGACGGCGTACGGCCCGATTCGAAGCCGTGGCATCCCAGCGGGCTGGCGATCGACATCATGATTCCCAACCCCGAGAGTCCCGAGGGCATCGCGCTGGGAGACCAGATCCGCGCCTTCGCGATGAGCAACTCGGCGCGCTTCGGCATACAGGACGTGATCTGGCGTGGCACCTACAGCACGCCGGCCGGCCCGCAGGCGTCGGGCTACGGCCATTACGACCACGTGCACATCACCACGACGCCGCGCAACTGAGCTTCGCACGACAAGGCGACGGGGCGTTCGTCTTCGTCGTCAGTCGTCCAACCGGACCCGGACCGACACCGAACCGCGGTCGGTGCGAGTCGCCACCGCGTGGCCGGTGCGGTCCCGCCCGTCGAGACCCACCAGGGTGATCGCGCCGCCCTCGCCAAGGAAGTTGCGCCACCAGTTCTTCTTCTCGGGCATGCCGACGGGGATGGTCAGCGACTCGCCGGAGCGGCGGTAGCCAACCGGGATCTCGAAGGTCTTGCCGGATTTGCGCCCCACGTAACGGATCTCGACGAGGCCACGGCGCACCAGACGTCCCAGGATTGGAGCGTTCATCACCGCGACCGCCAGGCCGTTGACCGCGCGAACGAACACGTTGTCCGAGAAGCCCCGTCTGCCTTGACCCGTCATCTAGATCTTGCCCCCCGGGAACATCGTCTTGACGGCCTGCGTGATGGTCTGACGGGCGGCCTCCGCGCTGACGGGCTGCAGCGAGCTGATCGCCATCAGGTACCGCCGGTCGGGTCCGATGGCGCCAGTGGAGACGTGCAGCTGGTTGGCGCCGCTCCAACAGCAGAACCACCCTTGCTTGACCGCCACCGTCTCGGCGTACAAGCCGTCGGGAATGCCGAACCGTTGCGGATATCCGTCGGTTCCCGTCGGCGTCGACTGCGCCAGATTGGTCATGATGACGGTCGCCTGCTCGGGCGGCAGCCCACCGGTTCCGTCCAACAGCTTCGAGTAGTAGCGGACGAGATCGCTTGCGGTGCTTTGCGTGACGTCCCAGTGACCGTTGTAGGGCGCCACCGTGCTTGTCAGCCCGTACCGGGCGACCACACGTCCGATGATGGCGTTCCCGCCGTCTCGGTCCCAAAAGTTCTGCGCCGCAGTGTCATCCGATGACCGCAGCATGATGTCGAGGGACTTGCGGTCGGCGTCCGAGAGTTGGGCCTTGCCGTCGGCCACCTGCTTGAGCAGGTCGTCGGCGATGAACAGCTTCACGACCGACGCGATCGGGAACGGCGCGTTGCTTCCATTGGAGACGATCTGGCCGGTGTCGCGGTCCATCACCACGGTCTCGATGTCCGCGCCGGCATCTGAGGCGTCGGCGGTGGCCTGACGCACCCGAGCGTCGAGGCCCTCCAGGGGGGCCGAATTCACCGCGGGCGGGGCTTGGGGGAGTGCCGGGCTGGAGACCGGCGGATCGGGCTGCGTGGCAACGGGCGGGGGCGAACCCCAGACTCGGGCCTCGCAACCGTTCACGAGCAGCGCCGCCACGCAGACGGTGACCACCTTCGTGATCATCAGCTTCCCGAGCCGCTGACCCATGACGCCCCCTTCGAGAGATCGTGACCGTTGGAGGCGACGCTGCGACCACCGATCCCGCCAGCCTAATCGGCCGGACCGTCAGGCGGTGGCCCTGCAGTTCGCCTCCCTATGGGCCGACGGGTGCGACGACGTGCCGCCGCTCGTGGTCGAAGACCACGTCGGTGCGTACCCCGGCAACCTCGCGTCTCTTGGTCAGGGAGTCGAGAACGAAGTCGCGCAGCGCTTGCGTTGAGGGCACCGCAACGTGGACGAGGACGTCCTCGGCGCCGGTGGTGACGAACACCTGCAAGGTCTCCGGCAGCGTGAGCACGAAGTTACGGAACCCCAACACCACCTCTCGGGATTGGGGGCGCAGCCGCACCGTGATCATCGCCTGCACGGGCCGCCCCAACCGGGCCGGGTCGACCACGAAGTGCACACCCGCCAGCACCCCGCTCTGCCTCAGCGCACGGACTCGTTCCAAGGTGGTGGACGGGGAGACGCCGAGTTGGGCGGCGAGGTCGCGGTTGCTGCGTCGACCATCCGCCTGCAAGGCGGCCACGATCGCCCCATCTAATTCGTCCACGCCGCCATCGTCACACGGCTTGTCGAATTAAGTTCGGCGAACGTGTCGAACAGGGCAGTGAAAATCTAATCTGGCCGACATGAGCGAACTAACGATGCCCGCCGACGGTCAACAGCGAATCCCTCGGCTGGCCACCAAGATCGCCGTCATCCTCGACGAGGACCTCCCGACGTGGCAGAAACTCAACGTGACGGCGTTCCTGTCCAGCGGAATCGCGGCGACCGCGTCCGACGCGATCGGCGAACGTTATGAAGACGCCGACGGCAACGAGTACGCGCCGATGTTCGGTCAGCCCGTCATGGTGTTCGGCGCTGACAAGGCACGCCTACTCCGTACCTTGAACCGGGCGATGGACCGCGGCGTGACGCCGGCGATCTTCACCATGGACTTATTCGGCACCGGCGACGACGACGCCAACCGGGCCGCCGTGGGGGCCGTCCGACGCGTCGAATTGGACATCGCAGGGCTGGCGATCCGTGCCGAACGCAAGGTCGTGGACAAGGTCGTCGACGGGCTCAGGCTTCATCGCTGACGGCGGGGCGCGAGCGCCCGCGCGGCGCCGCCGACCGGGGTGGTCTCGACCGCAGGTGGTCGCGGGCCGCCGTCATCATGTCGCCGAGGGCGTCGACGTCGCGCTCGTCGAGGGCGTCGAACAGCAGCTCGCGCACCACGCCGACGTGACCGGGCAGCACGCTGGCGACCCGAGCCCGCCCCTCGTCGGTGACCTCGACCACCGTCGCGCGCTGATCATCCGGTGAGCTCGCGCGGGTGATGAGCCCCTCCTTCTCGAGCAGACCGGCCTGATGGGTGAGTCCGGAGCGGCTGTAGACGACGCCGTCGGCGAGTTCGGTCATCGTCAGAGGGCGGTCAGAGTCCGCCAGCTTCGCCAGGATCTCGAACTGGACGTAGCTCAGACCGCCCTCGTCCTGCAGCTGCCGTCGCACCTCGTACTGCAGGAGGCTCACCACCTCCATCAGCGCGAAATACGCCCTGAGCTGCGCAGGATTGAGCGATTCGGGCACGACGACATCTTAGTGATCGATGCTCGCGGTGTGGCTGCCGTCGGGCACGAGGATGGTCTTGCCGTGCAGCCGGCCGGCGTCGGAGGCGGCATGAACGGCCGCGGACTCGGCGAGCGGACGGCGCTGGGCCACCTCGACGTGTAGCCGACCGGTGTCCACCCGGCCGACCAACTCGGCGAGCTGGGCGGCGTCGCTGCGAACGAAGACCCGCTGGGTGCGCACCCGACGCCCCGGGTTCGCCGGACCGGGCACCATCGTGCCGACGTGGAAACCTCCGTCGGCGACGAGCCCGACGAGGGCCTCGGTCTGGTCGTCGGTGGTCGAGACGAGGTTGAGCACCACGTCGAAGGGCGCACCGTCCACGGCCAGCGGTGACTGTGCGTAGTCGACGTAGTCCACGATCCGGTCGGCCCCGTAGTGGCGCAGGCGGTCGGCGTCGCGCTCCCTGGCGGTGGCGGTGACGATCGCACCGGCTTGCTTGGCCAGTTGCACCGCGTAACCGCCCACCGCACCCGACGCCCCGTTGACCAGTATCGACTGACCCCTGGTGAGCCCGGCGATCTCGAAGAGCGACTGCCAGGCCGTGAGCGCCGCCTCGGGCAACGCGGCAGCGTCAGCCAAGTCCACCGTCGTCGGTGCCGCGGCCAGCGAATCGGCGGGAGCGAGTGCGAACTCCGCGGCGGCGCCGTCGGCGTCCAGCGGCAGGAAGGCCGCCACCGCGTCACCGACGTTCCAGCCGTCGACGCCGTCGCCCAGCTCGGCGACGGTTCCGGAGACGTCGACGCCGGGGACGTGCGGGAAGGTGATCGCGTACACCTCGGCGAGGTAGCCGCCCCGGATGCCCGCGTCAACGGGGTTGAACGAGGTGGCAGCCACCTCGATCAGGACTTCGCCGTGGCCGGGAACCGGCCGAGGGGCGTCCTCGTAGGCGAGCACGTCGCTGTCGCCGTAGCGGTGGAAGCGGATGGCCTTCATGATGTCCTCCTTCGTCGAGTGCTTCGAATGTGAAGCAGTTACGAAAAGGAGAACTCCTTCGATGTCGAAGTAATTCCCGTGGCGTCAGAGCTGGCCGGGGATCCAGTTCGTTCCGGCGAGCGGCACCCGGGCCATCGCCGAGGCTTCGACCGTGAGGGCGACGAGGTCCTCGGGCTCGAGGTTGCGTAGGTGCGACTTGCCGCACGCGCGCGCCAGCGTCTGCGCCTCCATGGTCAACACCCGCAGGTAGTTGGCCAGCCGCCGTCCGCCGGCAATCGGATCCAAGTTCTTCGCCAACTCCGGGTCCTGGGTCGTGATGCCCGCGGGATCGCGGCCCGCCTGGAAGTCGTCGTAGAAGCCTGCCGCAGAACCCAGTTCGTCGTACTGCTTCGCGAAGCGAGGACTGTTGTCGCCCAATGCGATCAACGCTGCAGTACCGATGGCGACGGCGTCGGCACCCAGTGCCATCGCCTTGGCGACGTCGGCGCCGCTACGAATTCCGCCCGAGACGATCAACTGCACCGAGCGGTGCACGCCCATTTCCTGCAGCGCCTGCACGGCCTGCGGGATGGCGGCGAGTGTCGGAATGCCGACGTGCTCGATGAAGACCTCCTGGGTCGCCGCGGTGCCGCCCTGCATCCCGTCGACTACGACGACGTCGGCTCCGGCCTTCACCGCGAGTTTGACGTCGTAGTACGTCCTCGTCGCGCCGACCTTCACGTAGATCGGCTTTTCCCAATTGGTGATCTCACGCAGTTCGAGGATCTTGATGGCGAGATCGTCGGGCCCGGTCCAGTCGGGATGACGGCAGGCGCTGCGCTGGTCGACGCCCATGGGCAACGTCCGCATCCCCGCCACGCGCTCGGTGATCTTCTGTCCCAACAGCATTCCGCCACCACCAGGCTTGGCGCCCTGGCCGAGGACGATCTCGATCGCGTCGGCCTTGCGAAGGTCCACCGGGTTCATGCCGTATCGGGACGGCAGATACTGGTACACGAGGTGCTTGGACTGCCCGCGTTCCTCGGGTGTCATCCCACCGTCGCCGGTCGTGGTGGACGTGCCCACCTCGCTGGCGCCGCGCCCGAGCGCCTCCTTGGCCTGGCCGGACAGCGCCCCGAAGCTCATGCCCGCGATGGTGATCGGAATGTCCAGGTGCAGAGGGAACTTCGCGTGCATGTCACCGAGCACGACGTCGGTCTCGCACTTCTCGCGGTAACCCTCGAGCGGGTACCGCGACACCGAGGCGCCCAGGAACAGCAGGTCGTCGAAGTGGGGAAGCTTGCGCTTGGCACCCCACCCCCGAATGTCGTAGATGCCGGTCTCGGCAGCGCGCTGGATCTCGGCGATCACGCCTCGATCGAAGGTGGCGGACTCGCGCGGCGGCGTCGAGGGGTTGGGTGTCGTCATGACCGGGCTCTCCTAGTACGCACTGGCGTTGTCGACGTGGAAGTTGTAGAGCCGGCGGGCGGACCCGTACCGGGTGAACTCATCGGCGTCGTGGGTCATCCCGGCGGACTCGAGCAGCTGCGAGAGTTCGGCGAGGTGTTCCTCGCGCATCTCCTTCTTGACGCAGTCCGCGCCCAGTGACGCCACGGTGCCGCGGACGTAGAGCCGCGCCTCGTAGATCGAATCTCCCAGGGCCTCACCGGCGTCGCCGCAGACGACCATACGTCCGGCCTGACCCATGAAGGCGCTCATGTGGCCCACGTTGCCGCCGACGACGACGTCGACGCCCTTCATCGAAATACCGCAGCGCGCAGCGGCATTGCCGTCGATCACCAGGAGTCCGCCGTGGGCGGTCGCCCCAGCCGACTGCGACGCGTCGCCGGTCACGTGCACGCGCCCCGACATCATGTTCTCCGCCACCCCCACACCGGCGTTGCCGTTGACCGTGACGGTGGCCTTCTGATTCATGCCGGCGCAGTAGTAGCCGACGTGGCCGTCGACGACGACCTCGAGCTCGGCGTCCAGGCCGCAGGCCAAGGCGTGTGCGCCGTCGGGGTGGGTGATGGTCAGCCGCTTCGGCGCACCGGGGGAGCTCAGCAATTCGTTGACCTCGCGGGTGCTCGACGTCCGCAGGTCGACCACGCCGTTGGTCGTCGGGGTCGTCGTGCTCACTGTCGGTGCCATGCGTAGACCTCTTCAGGCTCGGGTTCGAAGATGCGGGCGGTGTCGATGCCGGGGAGGTGCGCGAGCGCACGGTATTCCGAGGCCATCGCCACCCAGCGGTCGGTCTCGGCGACGATCGCCGGCTTGCAGGCGATGGCGTCGCGGACGACCGCGAACGAGTCGCTGGTCGACACCAACAACGTGTAGAAGCCGTCGAACGTCTCGTTGAGCATCAGCAGGGCCTTCTCCAGGTCGGCCCCCTCGGCGAGCTGCTTGGCGACGTACCGCGCCCCGACTTCGGTGTCGTTCTCGCTGTCGAAGACCACTCCCGCCCGCTCGAGGTCGTGCTTGATCGACATGTGATTGGAGAAGGATCCGTTGTGCACCAGGCACTGATCCGGACCAACCGCGAACGGATGGGACCCCTCGGCCGTGACGGCCGACTCGGTGGCCATCCTGGTGTGGGCGACGCCCTGCCAGCCGCTGGCCGCGCGCAGGCCGAAGCGGTCGGCGAGTTCGGTGGGATTGCCCATTCCCTTGAGGACGGTCAGGTGCTCACCGAAGCCGATCACCCGCGCGGTGGGCACCGCGGAGCGGACCGCGGCGGTCAGTGCGTCGGTCGGCACCGGGGCGTGCACCACGATGGTCGGGTCCAGGTCGTGTCCGGTGACCGGCGCGCCGAGCGCGACGCCAAGCTGCTCGGCGAGTTCGGTTGCGGCGAGCGGCGAGTCGAGTAGCGAAACGGTCGATTCACCCTCCGGCGACCAGGTGGGGTCGCCGTAGACCGCCATCCCGGCGGAGTCGGGCCCTCGATCGCACATCGCGTCCAACATGCCGGACAGCAGTGCGCCCAACTGGGGATGGAGCGTGGCGTCGCGCAGGTGAAGTCCGACGATTCCACACATGGAATGCCTCCTCGATGAGTTGGGGTCAGAACGCGGTCTAGAAGGAGGTGAGGTAGCGGTCGATCTCCCAGGAGGAGACCGTGTTGTGCCACTCGAAGAACTCTTCGCGCTTGCACGTCGCGAAGTACTCGGCCACGCCGGGTCCGGCGACGTCCAGTGCTGCGGTCAACACCGGATCGGCTTCGAAGGCGTCCATCGCGTGCAGCAGTGTCATCGGCAGCATCTCGCTGGGGGAGTCGCCCGTACCGGGCTTGCCGGGGTGCAGGCCGCGGCGCACGCCGTCGAGGCCTGCGGCGATGGCGCCCGCGGCGGCGAGGTACGGGTTGGCCGAACCGTCGCCGCCACGCAGTTCGACGCGGTGATGGTCCGGGACTCGAAGGTAGTGCGTGCGGTCGTTGCCGCCGTACGTGGCGTAGCGCGGTGACCACGTGGCCCCGCTGGTCGTCGCCGTGGCCCCGGTGCGCTTGTAGGAGTTGACCGTTGGTGCAATCAAGCCTTGGAGCGCGCACGCATGTTCGAGGATGCCTGCCACGAAGGCGTAGGCCGTGCTGGACAACCCGAGCCCGAGTGCGTCATCGGAGTCGGGGAAGACCGCACCGTCGTCGTTCCAGAGGGACAGGTGCATGTGCAGTCCGCTGCCGGTGCGGGTGGTGAAGGGCTTCGGCATGAACGTTGCCTGCATGCCGCGCTTCTCGGCCACCACCGACAGCAGATACCGCAGCGTGATGACCCGGTCGGCGGTGGTCATGGCGTCGGCGTAGTCGAAGTTCTGCTCGAACTGGCCGTTGCCGTCTTCGTGGTCGTTGGCGTAGTTGCCCCACCCGAGTGCGTTCATCGCCGCGGAGATCTCGGTGAGGTGGTCGTACATGCGGGTGACGTCGCGCGCGTCGTAACAGGGCATGGCGCTGGTGTCGCTGCGGTCGGCGGTGACCAGCTCGCCGTCGACGCGGTTGACGAGGAAGTACTCGATCTCGGCGCCGACGTTGACGGTGTAGCCCATCTCCGCGGCCCGACGGAGCTGCTCCCGGAGGATGATTCGCGGTGCGAAGGGCCATGGCTTGCCGTCGACGTGCGGGTCGCAGTGCACGATGGCCAGGCCGGGCTTGATGAACGGGATCGGGGTGAACGACGCCACATCGGCACGCGCGATGAGGTCGGAGTCCTTCGGCTGCTGACCCATGTAGCCCGCGGCGTACCCGGCGAACCCCACCCCGTCGGCTTCGAGTTGCTCGACCGCCTCGATCGGGACGAGCTTGGCGCAGGGCTTGCCCGACAGGGTGACGAACAGGGCGAGGATGAAGGTGGTGCTGCTGGCCCGCGCCACCTCCGAGAGGGTCTGCGCCCGCTGGCCGTTCAGGGATGGCGGGGCCACCGACGCCGTCGCATTGCGTGTCTCGACGCCGACTTCGGTCTGGGTCATCGCATTTCTCCTGCGCCCTCGTAGGGATGGAGGCTGAACAGCAAGTCGCCTTCGGCGAATCGCGAGTAACGGAAGTCGTCGGCGTCGACGTTGGGCAGTGTGGTCGTGCCGTCGACCAGCAGGTCGGCCACGAGCTTCCCGACTGCCGGCGAAATCTTGAAGCCGTGGCCGGAGAACCCGGTTGCGAGGAAGAGTCCGTCGACCGGAGAGGGACCGATGATCGGGTTGTAGTCCGGGGTGACGTCATAGGCGCCGACATAGCTGCCCGTGATCCGCGGATCGGGCATGTCGGGCAGTCGATGGGCGAGCTTGACGACGTTCTTCTCGATGGCGTCGTCGTCGGCGCGGTTGACGTACCGGTCGGGGTCGACGAACTCCGGAGTCTGGTGATCGGAATTGCCCATCAGCAGTTCACCGTTGGGCTCACGGCAGATGTACTGCAGCGCAGCCAGATCGGAGAGCACCGGAACCTCGGGAGTGGGAACACCCTGGTCGACCAGGACGAGTTGCGCCCGCTGAGCCTTGACGTCGAGTTCGACCCCGGCGCCTGCGGCGAGGGTTGGAGCCCAGGGGCCGTTGGCGAGGATGACGTGCTCGGCGTGAATCTGGGATCCGTCGGCCACCTGCACCCCGTAGACCGATCCGCCGCTGTCCGTCAGCAATTCGGTGACGGTGGTGCCCTGGCGGATGGTGACGCCCATCTTGCGCGCAGTCGCGGCGAAGGCCATGCCCGTCATGTAGGCCTCTCCGCGACCGCCGAGGGGTTCGTAGGCGAACCGGGCGAAGTCGTCGAGGTGAAGTCCCGGCCATAGCTCGGCCACCGTGTCGTGGTCGACGAAGTCGGTCGTGATGCCCAGTCCCTGCATCATGGCGACGGTGGCCTCGAGGGGCTTGACGTTGTCGTCGCCGACCCCGACCAGGTAGCCGCACTGCCGGAAGGACATGTCGTCACCGAAGATCTCGGTGGCGTGGGTGAACACGTCGATGCCGTACCACGACATCGCGGCCAGCGACGGCGTGCCGTAATGGCAGCGCACGACCCCACTGGACTTGGCGGTCATGCCCGAGCACAGGGTGTCGCGCTCGAGGACCACGACGTCGGTCTCGCCGTGGTCAGCGAGCGAGTAGGCGATGGACAGGCCCTCGAGACCGCCCCCGACGATCAGGAAGGTGGTGGTGTCTGGCACGTGGTCCTCGCGATGATTCGTGTTTCCGTACAGGAGTCACCGTAACCTAGCATTAGACCCGTCGGTGCGCATCTCAGCCGTGCAGGTGCCACGAGACGCCACGTCGTTTCACGACGCGCTCTGTCGTTTCTGGGCGTTAGACCAGTCCGCCGGGGTGAGTCTGCGGTCGGTCAGAACTCCGATTCGTCGGGGTACGCGGTGATGGCCAGGAATCTGATGGGCAGACGGACCAATTCGTGTGGGCCGTGCAAGCCCTCGCCGTCGAGCAGGAGGGAATCGCCAGGCCGGAGCGTGTACTCCGACTCCCCGTGGCCGTAGACCATCACGCCCTCGAGCATGTAGAGCATCTCGGTTCCGGCATGCTGAAAGAGGGGGAAGACCTCGCTCGCGTCGGTGAGGGTCACCAGCACTGGTTCGAGCCGTTTGTGCTGTCCCCGAAGCGCGCCCAGCAGCTCGTAGTGATGACCGATGCGCGTCCCGCGCCCCACGATGACCGCACCGTGCCCCGATTCCACGAACACTGCTTCGCGTTCGGTGTCGGCGCCACGGAACAAGGACGTCACGGGAACGTCGAGGCCCGAGGCCAATCGCGCCAGTGTGTTGAGGCTGCACGACGTCTGGGCATTCTCGATCTTGGACAGCATGGCCTTCGAGATGCCCACCTTGGCCGCCATGTCGCCGACGGACAAACCAGTCGAACGACGAAGTGCACGAACACGTTTGGCGATGACCTTCTCGAGATCCACGCCCGTCGGAGTGTCGCGCGGGACCTCACGCGCGACCGGGGCGGGATCCCCGGTGTCGCGGTGCTCGTCGACGGAATCAGTGCTCGTCATCGGCGAAGTCTATAAGCCGGGTGCGGACCGCGACGTGAGGCAAGGTGTCGGTCAGGACCTCACGGGTGGATGTTCCACTGGCCGACGTCCGAGGCCATGACGTCGTTGACGTCGACCTCGAGCCCGCCCACCACGGGGCCAGGATTGGACGCGGTGCTCACGATGCGCTGGTAGAGGACTGCGGCGGGATAGATCTGTCCGCGGGACCATGACCTGGTCTGCCACGCCCAGACGTGCCCGGGTGAGGACGAATTGCCGATGACGCGGTCGGCGGCCGCCCACTGGCACGGGTTGACGCCACCGTAGATGCCGGTGCGTTGCACGCCGATCACCGAGTTGATGCCGCGAAACCACTGCAGCGCCACCGTGTTCCACGTCTCACGGTCGATATCGTCGTCGACGCTGAAGAAGATCGGCGCGCTCTGGCCGCCGCCCGCCGCGGTGTGCAGTTGCCAGGCCACCCGTGCGTCCTGAACCCCGCCGGCGTAGCCGCGCGTGAAGTCCGACGGTGCCGTGCCGCCCGGCTTGCCGTACTGGTAGTTGCTGACGATCACGAGCCCGGCCGCGTTCAACGACTTGGCGTAGGGCAGCGTGATCGGCTTGGCGCCGAAGCTGGATCCTGGTCGCGAGGTGGAGACGTAGTTGATGACTCCGGCGTGCCCGGCGGCGCGAATGTCCTGGGCCGGGATCTGACGCATGGCGTAGTCGATGAGCGTGGGCGCGGCCGCCGACGCGGCGGGCGAGAGTGCGCCCGCCGCAGCGCCGAGACCAGCCAGGGCGGATGCCGCCGTGGCGTAACGGAGTGCATCCCGGCGCGAGACCCCGTGAGGTCGCCGAGGACCGGTGGGGCCCGGCGAGTCCAGCATGCGGCGATGTTACCAATGTGACTGATGTTGATCGTGAAACGAACGGTTGGTCGTGTCGGAGGTGTCGACCGGGCGTTCGGCGCCGATCAGTCGCGGGTGAAATGCTCAACGAGCACGTCCAGGCGCGCCGCGTCGTGGCCGGCACGGAGCCGGTTCGTGCGGGTCAGGATCACCAGGCCGTGCAGTGCAGCCCAGAACACCTCGGTCAACGAGTCGACGTCCGGGCCGCCCGTGGCGGCCTGGACGGCCTCGCTCAGCGCGGCGAACGCGGCCTCCAACTGGGGCGCGGCGTCGTCGGCGGCGAATCCGAGGGCGGTCGCTCGCAAGAACATCGCGTCGTAGACCGCGGGGTGCTCGCCCGCGAAGTCCAGATAGGCACGGGCGACTCGGCGCAGGGCATCGGCGGCCGGTCCGCTCGCGGAATTGGCCGCGCGCAGGCTGTCGGCGAGTTCCCCAAAGCCGTCGAGCGCGACGGCGGCGGCGATCTGCTCCATGCCGCTGAAGTGCTTGTAGAGCACGGGTTGGCTGTACTCGATCTCCGTGGACAGGCGCCGCGTGGTGACGGCGTCCCAGCCCTCTGCCTCAGCCAACGCTCGGGCCGTGGTGACGATCAACTGCCGGCGCGCGGCGCGTTCACGTTCCCGTCGGTCGTCGCTGGGCATGCCCGAGGTTATCACAGCTAGATCCGCTAGCGGCGCTATTGACAGCACTCCCGACGCGGGGTTAGCGTCGCTAACGTCAAGAGTCTGTGTCGAAGGAGTCCCTCTGATGTCCATCACCACCACCATCGCCTACGTCCTGGCCGGAGCCCTTGCGGCCGCGATCATCGCCATCGGACTGCGTTTCCTCGTCGCGCCCCGCGTGGCCGCCGCCGGGTACGGGGTGTCACCGGACGTCGCCGACGAATCGGTGCGGGCCTACCTAAGCGTCAAGGGCGTGCGCGACATCGCCACCGGTCTTTTCGTCGCCATCCTCCTGGTCAACGGTGCCACTCATCTGGCCGGGTGGATCATGTTGGCGGCGATCGTCATTCCGATTGCCGATGCCGTCATCGTGCTCCGCAGCGGCGGCGCCAAGGCGATCGCCTACGGCGTCCACGTAGGCACCGCCGCCGTCATGCTCGTCACGGCGGCGCTGCTGCTCCTCGCCTGACGTCAGTGGCGAGGCGTGAGCATGCCCTTGGCGGCGCGAAGCACCGACTCCGACGCGGTCCCGGTGGAACCGGCCGAATAGGGCGGTCGAGGGTCGTACTCGATGATCAATTGAACGGCCTGAGTCGTCTGGTCACCGGCGATGCGGCCGGCCAACACGAGTGCGGCGTCGATACCCGCCGAGACGCCGGCGCCGATGAGGTACTTGCCGTCGACGACGACGCGATCCTCGGTTGGCGTGGCGCCGAACTGCGGCAGTTGATTCACCGCGCCCCAGTGGGTGGTGGCGCGACGGCCCCGCAGAAGCCCTGCCGCGCCGAGGATCAGCGAGCCGGTGCAGACCGACATCGTCCACGCCGTGTGCTCGTCGACCGCCCGAAGCCACGCGTGAAGGGGTCCGTCGGCCATCTGGTCTATCTGGCCGGGGCCACCACCGATGACGACGACGTCGGGCCGGGTGACCGCATCGAGGCCCGCCACGGCGTCGATCGACAGACTGCCCAGGTCATTACAGATGAGGCCGGGTTCCTCGGCGACGAACACGATCTCGGCGCCAGGGAGCCTGCCGAGCACTTCGTAGGGACCGACGACGTCGAGCGCGGTGAATCCGGGGTAGAGCACGATGGCGATCTGCACGGAGAAACTCCATCCCTTCGACGCGGCGATGCGGTCAGGAGGCCTGGACGAGACGCAGCCAGACCTCTTGGCAAGTCTGCCGTGCGGCGTCGAGGTCGGCCACCGAGATCTTCGACGCCTGGTAGAAGCTGCGCTCGATCATCCAGCACAGCGCGCGACCCAGTGCCGGCGCGTCACCGGGGCCGTCACCGGTCGGCACGCCGCCGCGGCGGAGGACGTCGGTGATGGCCTCGACGAAGACGTTGGCGGTGTCGGTCCACAGTCGGTCGATCTCGGGGACGCTGGATCCCAGGTCGACGGCGACGCGCATCACCGGACCGTGCTGGCGCCACAACTGCGCCGTACGCTCCAGCGCGGTGGCGATGACCTCGTCGACCGGTGCGGTGTTCGACAGCGCCGCCCCCGACTTCTCCTGTAGCGCTTGGGTGGTGCGCGCCACCAGGGCGGTCGTCACGTCCTGCTTGGAGGCGAAGTAGAAGTACAGTGCGCCGCGGGTGACGCCGGCCGACTCGGCGATGTCGGCCACGGTCATGCCCGTGTACCCCTTCGTCGCCAGCAGGGCCTCGGCGCTGTCGAGGATCTGCTCCTCGCGAAGATCGCCCTTGCGCGGGGTCGCGGTGCGGCGCGACGGCCAGGACTTCGTCATCGTCAGCACCTTATCGAAGTCTCGTCAGGTCGCGGCCAGTTGCGCGCCGTCAGCGAAATCGGTGCTCCGAGAAAGTGTTTCCCACTGCTGGATATCACGGTCGACCGCGGCGCGTGCGGCGCCGATCAGCCGCAGGGCGTCCGAACCCAACACCAGATGAGCTGGAGGTTCGCTCTCCTGCAGGATGGCGAGGATCGCGTCGGCCGCCCGTGCCGGGTTGCCCAGCTGATTGCCACTGGCCGCGACTCGTCGGGCCCGAATGGGATCGAATAGCTCGTCGTAGTCGGCGATGGTGCGCTCGGCCCGGGTCATCGAACGGCCGGCCCATTCGGTGCGGAATGATCCGGGCTCGACGGCGGTGACGTGGATGCCGAACGGCGCGACCTCGTGCCGGAGGCTCTCCAGCATGCCCTCCACCGCGAATTTGCTTGCGCAGTAGGCAGACATCCCGGGAACCGCCATCAGACCCGCCATCGAGGTGACCGCCATCAGATGCCCGGCGCGTCGCTTCCGCATGTAGGGGAGTACCGCCTGCAAGGTGGCCGCGACGCCGAACACGTTGGTCGCGAACTGCGCCTTCAGATCGGACAGGGGCGTCTCCTCGAAGATGCCTTCCACGCCGTAGCCCGCGTTCGCGATCACCACCTCGATCGGCCCCACGGTCGACTCGACGTCGGCGACGATACGGGTGACGGCGGCGTCGTCGGTGACGTCGAGCAGTCGGGCGTGGGCTCGATCCGGCGCAGTGGCCTCGAACGCCGCCGCGTCCTCGGGCCTGCGCACCGTGCCCACGACACGGTGCCCGGCCTCGAGTGCGCCCGCGGCGATCGCTTGGCCCAGGCCGCTGCTCACTCCGGTGATGAAGAACGTCGTCACGGTTGCCTCCTCGAGATTGTCGTCGACGTGCGTTAGTTGACACAGTGTTGATTTTTCTCGATGGTCTGTCAAGTGTCTTGCGGCGGGCATGGCGACGGGCTGCGACGACGAGATGCTGAAACATATTGACCAAGAGGGCAATTCGTGGCCTCCGGTTTTATTCGCCGAACTGGCGTCGTGAACCATCCGAGACGGCTAGCGTGCCGGGCGGTACGTACGTCTCGTCAGCGACACACGATCGGGGTCAGTCGGCACATGGGGGCATCAGCGCACGTAGGTCGGATCGGCGGCTTGGCCGCAGCCCTCGGAATCGGTGTGGCCGTCGGGTTGGGGTGTGGCGTCGCCTCGGCCGATTCGACCGGGCAGGGCGGTCCGACGGAGTCGTCATCGTCGGCATCATCGTCGTCCTCGGAATCCGGCACGTCGTCGCCGACGGACTCCTCCCCGGGCCAGACGACCGGTTCGGCGACGCACGACGCCGGCGCGCCGACCAAGATCGAGACCGAGACCTCCAAGCCCGTGGTCACGGTGACGATCACCAAGTCCAACCGCGGCTCGCACTCGACGCCGACGAAGTCCACGGCCGATCCCGCGAACGCTGCGAAGCCGACCAAGAAGAGCGAGCCCGCGAAGGACGACGAGCCCGCGAAAGACCACGAGCCCACGAAGGACCGCGAGGCAAGCACGACGTCGACGGCCACCTCGGATGAGAAGCCGACGACGAAGGAGCAACCGCCCGAAACCGGGTCGACGTCAGCCCCAAGCACCGGCTCGGCCACTGGCACCATCGCCGAGACCCCGCCGGCCACCCCCACCGCGAGCCCCGCCGCGACCCACGGCGCGGTCACGGCAGTCGCCGGAGATGCGGGCACGGCGGACTCGCAGACCGGAGGCTCGCCGGCAAAAGTTCCTGACTCACCGATTTCGTGGGCGGTGGCGGCAGCGGCACGCAAGGAGACGTTGGTTCCTGCCGTCACCAAGACCAGTGCCGTGACCGCGTCGACCCTCGCCGCCCCGAGCGCCCTCGCCGCTGCAACCCCGGCCCTCGTCGACACGACCCCACCGGTGGCCGTCATCCAGACACCGCCGCTGGCGTGGTTGCAGCAGATTCCGGTCATCGGACCGGTGTTCGTGACGCCGATCGTCGCCGCCATCCACATGATTCCGATCGTGGGCGACATCATCCATCCGTTCATCGGCTACCCGGTGCAGTTCGGAGCGCCCGGCGCTCCGGTGCCGCGCGACGTGATGATCACGTCCTTCGACGGCACGCAGATCTACGTCCACTTCATGCCGGCGGCCGGATTGCCGGCCAAGGGCGTCGCGCCCACCATCCTGGAGGGACCCGGACTGGGGATGCCCGGCTCGACGAGCCTCGAGGTCACCCCGCTGGACGGGATCCTGACCGATGCGCTAGGCGCGGTCGGGGTCGGCACGCTGCGCCACGCCGGGTACAACGTGGTCACCTGGGACCCACGCGGCGAGTATCGCTCGGGCGGCCAGCTCGAGTTGGACTCCGCGGACTACGAGGCAAAGGACGTCTCGGCGATCATCAGTTGGCTGGCGACTCAGCCTGAGGCACAACTCGATTCACCCGGTGATCCCCGGATCGGCATGGTCGGTGCGTCCTACGGCGGCGGCATCCAGTGGACCACCGCGGCCACCGATCATCGGGTCGACGCCATCGTGCCCAGCATCTCCTGGAACACCCTCAACACGTCGTTGTACAAGAGCGACGCCTTCAAGAGCGGTTGGGGCAGTCTGCTGACCGCCGCCCTCCTGCTCACCGGCGCCCGCCCCAACCCCGAGATCTATCCCGCGGCCATCAGGGGCTTGTTGACCGGGTCGATCACCGAGGAACAGCAGGCGCTCCTCGCAGACCGCGGACCCGCCGCCCTTCTCGGCAGCGTCACCGCCCCGGCTCTCATCATCCAGGGCACCGTCGACACCCTGTTCCCCCTGCAGGAGGCGCAGGACAACGTGGCCGCCTTGGCCCCGAACGTCCCCGTCAAGGTGCTCTACTTCTGCGGCGGTCACGGACTCTGCACGAACAACCTCTTCGATCCCACCGACGGGCAGGTCGTCACCGACGCGACGCTGAACTGGTTGGCGCGTTACGTCAAGGGCCAGAACGTCTCGACCGGGCCGGCGTTCGAATGGGTCGACCAACACGGGCAGTACTACACCTCGAACACGTATCCGTCGGCTGCCGGTGCGCCGATCGTCGCCTCCAGCGGCCAATCCGGCGTACTGCCGCTCGTCCCCCTGCTCTTCGGGTCCGGGCCATTGTTCGGCGTCCTGCCGATCGGCGCGACCGCCGCGCTGAACGCCGTCAACGTGCACATTCCGACGGTCGCCACGACGACGTACGTGGTGGGTGCGCCCACACTGACGCTGACCTACTCGGGTACCGGGACCAGTCGCCACGTCTTCGCTCAGCTCGTCGACGACTCGACCGGCAACGTGCTGGGCAATCAGGCGACGCCCATTCCCGTCACGCTCGACGGCCAGACGCACACCCTGAGCATCTCGATGGAGCAGGTGGCGCAGACGCTGAAGCCGGGTCAGACGCTCACACTGCAACTGGTCGCCTCGACCGCCAATTACGAGAACTTCGGTGCCTTCGGCGCGCTGACCGTCTCCGGCCTGCAGGTGTCGCTGCCGACCATCACCGACGCGGTGGCCGTCGGCGCGGCGCCGGCATCCGTGGTGGCGTAGCGCGGGGTTCCCGACCTGGCAGAGTGACTCCGTGTCCGACGACGACCACGACGCCGTGCGTGCCCTGCTGGCCTACCTGGGTGCCGCGATGGTGGCGACCGGACAGCCCGTCAGCGACGTGGAGGACGAGCTCGCCGAGGTGAGCACCGCCCTGGGCTTCCCCCACGTGCAGATCGCGGCGTCACCGACCGGGGTCTTCGTGAATCTGGCCAGCGGTCTTCCCGCCACCTTCGAGTCGGTCCAGGGCGGACTGCGTCTCGACCAGGCCGCCGAGGTGCGGTCGATCCGGCATCGGTTGTCGCAGTCGACGCTGTCGGTCTCCGAGGCCACCGACGAGCTGCGCGCGTTGCGCGCCCGCCCACCCCGATACCCGCCGTGGATGGCCAACCTCGGCTGGATCGCGATCGCCACGGGCATCGCCCTGATCCTCCAGCCCGGCGGGCCGAACGTCGCCTTCGCCGCCGCGGGAGCAGTCGTCGTCGTGGTGCTGTTCCGGCTGGGCCAGCGTTTCGGACTGGTCGCCACGCTGCTGCCGACGCTGGCGGCGTTCACATTGGCGTGCGGTGTGTTCGCCGCGTCCAACGCGGGCCTCCTCGACGGTCCACTGCGGACCCTGCTGCCACCGTTGGCCGTCCTGCTCCCCGGCGCGTTGATCGTCACGGCGATGTCCGAGCTCGCCGCCGGTGACATGGTGGCCGGGGCGTCTCGGCTGACCTTCGGACTGGTGCAGCTGTTGCTGTTCACCCTCGGCATCGTGGCGGCGAGCCACGTAATACCGGTCCCCGCAAACGACTTGACGAATCTCCGAGTCGACGAGCTCGGCTGGTGGGCCGCACCCGTCGGGCTGATTCTGATCATCATCGGGATCGGCGTGCTGGAGAGCCCGCCGGTGCGTCTGCTGCCGTGGATCACCGTGGTGCTGGTGCTGGCGTTCGCCGCTCAAGGCTTCGGCCAGCACGTCGGCGGTGCGGCGCTTGGCAGCTTCCTCGGTGCCGTCGCCGCCACGCTCGGCGCGTCGCTCGTCGAGGCGGTGCGACCCAATCTGCCGCGTCTGGTGGTCTTGCTGCCTGCGTTCTGGCTGCTGGTGCCCGGCAGCCTGGGCCTGCTGTCCACCACGACACTGGTGACCAATCCGGGTGGTGGCGGAGCGAATGCGTTCGGCGTGGTGACCGTGGTCTGCGCAATCGCAGTCGGACTGTTGGTGGGCGCTGCGGCCGCACGCTCCTTCGGCGGCGTCCTCGGCCGCATGCGCCGTGGGTATCCCTTGCGGGGGCGCGGCCGGCCGGGCCGCAGCCTGTTGCGCTGAGCTCGGACTAGCCTCGGTCGTGAGGCGCCCCGAGGTCTGGAGGTCACCGCATGACGCCACCGGCTCAGCCAGTCCTGACCGCCGACGACCCCGTCGTACTCGACTTGGTGGCCGCGCTGCCGCCCGGACGGGTCGTCGTCGACGCCGACGTCGTCCGCAGTCTCAGCCGGGACCAGGCGGCCGGTGCGCCGGCCGGCGAACCGGTGGCCGTCGTCCGCGCCCGGAGTACGGACGAGGTCCGCCGGGTGGTCGAGACGTGTCTGCGACACCGGACCCCGGTCGTCGCGCGCGGTGCGGGTACGGGACTCTCCGGTGGGGCCAACGCCGTCGACGGCTGCGTGGTGCTCTCCTTGGAGTCGATGGCGGAGATCCTCGCGATCGACCCGCTGGAGCGGCTGGCCGTCGTGCAGCCCGGGGTGGTGAACGACGACCTTCGTGCGGCGGTGGCCGAGCATGGGCTGTGGTATCCACCCGATCCGGCCAGCTCGCCCTGGTCGACGATCGGCGGCAACGTGGCCACCAACGCCGGCGGGGTCTGTTGCGTCAAGTACGGCGTCACCCGGGAGTACGTGCTGGAACTCGAGGTGGTGACCGGCTCGGCCGACGTGGTGCGCATCGGTCGTCGGACCGCCAAGGGCGTCGCCGGTTATGACCTGGTCGGGCTGCTCGTCGGCTCCGAGGGCACCTTGGGCATCGTCACCGAGATCACCGTGCGCCTGCGCAACCTGCCCAGCCCACCGATCACCGTCGCGGGGTTCTTCTCGTCGCTGGTGGCTGCCGGCACCGCGGTCCGTGCGGTGGGCGAGGCAGGCATCACGCCGTCGGCGCTGGAGCTGATGGACCGGTATTGCCTTCGCGCCGTTGACGACTGGAAGCAGATGGGCCTGACCGACGCGGGCGACGTGCTGGTGCTCGCGCGAGTGGACGACGCCGAGCCCACCGGCACCGCACTCGCCGACGCGATCGTCGAGCACTTTCGCGCCAGCGGTGCGACCTGGGCTGAGCGGTCGACCGATCCCGACGAGGGTGACGCATTGTTCGCGGCTCGCCGCCTGGCCTATCCCGCGCTCGAGCGGCTGGGGCCGGTCATCACCGAGGACGTCTGCGTGCCCAAGCAGCACGTCCCCGAGATGCTGGCCCGCATCGAGGCGCTGGCGGCCCAGCACGACGTGAAGATTGCCAACATCGCGCACGCCGGCGACGGAAATCTGCACCCGCTGATCATCGGACCGTCCGACGAGGACGCCGAGCTGTGGCCGCGCATCCATGCGGCCTTCGACGGGATCTTGGCGGCGGCGCTGGCGCTCGGTGGCACCATCACCGGGGAACACGGCGTGGGCCTCCTCAAGCGGGGCGGGCTGGTGGACGAACTCTCGCCGGCGGTGATGGAACTGCACCGGGGAATCAAGGCTGCCATGGATCCCGCGGGAATCCTCAACCCCGGCAAGGTCTTCCAGTGACCGGCGTCAGCGATCGTCGTTGCTGCGCACGGCGGGAAGCACGGCCGAGGTGACGAGATGCCGTCGCAGCCGCCCACCGGAGGTCCGGAACAGGCAGTTCATCGCGGCCACGATGCCGCCGACGTCGTCGCGCGAGGTCAGATAGGTCCAGCGATGCGCGTCCGGCAACGCGAAGAACTGCTCGAAGAAGCCGGGGACGTCCGGCGGTGGCATTCGTAGCAGCGATTCCAGGCCGATTCGCCGGACGTGGTGGACCACGCGGGCGTCGAGCGGCCACACGGTCTTCTGCGCGGCCGCCAGCGCCCCGGCCGGATCGTCTGGAAGGCGGGCCGCCAGCGCCGAGGCGACCCGCGGTGCGAGCCGAAGCGAGCTGGCCAGACTGAACCCGGTCGCGGGGTGGATCAGCGGTGCCGCCGCACCAAAGCCGAGCGTCCCGGGGCCGTTGTGTCGCGGGTGGTCCACCCGAAACGAAACCCGTTCGGTGCGAGCATCTTCCGGTGGCCGGATGCCGTGATGGGCGAGTCGTGCATGAAGGCGTCGACGCAGCGTCGCCAGCGGCAGACCCGGCCTACGCGCCAAAGAGGTCTCCTCCATCAACACCATGCCGTCGCCGAGCGGGATGACGTAGAGGAACGTCGGCCAGCCCGCTTCACCGTGATCGGCGCGCCAGTCCATGAACAGGGCGTCGCCGTCGTCGACCAGCGGCGCGGCCGCAGCCTCGTCGACGATCACCCCGTAAGCGGTCTGGGCAGCGGCTGTTCGGCGTGACGGCGTCCGGTCCAAGGGACGGGCGCCCCCGCCGGCGTCCACGACGACCGAGGCTCGCAGGTGCGACCCGTCTGCCAAGGCGACGACGCCGGCCTCCGGCGACCCGACCACTCGCGCGGCGTGGACACGCGCGTCGGCCAGGCCGTCGGTGAGGTGCTCCTGAAGTCGCGGCACGTCGAGAACCGCGTACTCCCAACCCAATCGGTGCTCCGAGACGGCGATCGCGCGCCCAGCGGCCCGAGCCGACACGACGGATGCGGGAAGGTCATCCGGCAGCTCGGGGCTCCACATGCCATAGGTTGCCGTCCACGGGCGGTCGGGAGCGGGGTCGACGACGACGGTGGTTAGCCCGAGCCGCGCGCAGGCTCCGGCGACGGCCAGACCCGCGGGCCCCGCGCCGACCACCAGAACGTCGGTCCGTCTCATCGAGCCCTGCCTCGTGGCCTCCACACCCCACGAAGGTAGCGGGTGCGGCCGCAGTCAGTTCGCGGTGACGGGGTTCGACCTCTGCAGTGCCCGCCAGGTCGGTCAGACCGCGTCGACGCCGACGGCCGGCCAGGCACTCAGGGCGACGTCGGCCACGGCACGCAGGGTCTCGGCGTTGGCGCCGTCTCGGGCAAGTGACGACATTCCACGCAGGACGACGCCGACGAACTCGGTCAATGCGTCGACGTCGGCGTCTGCGGGCACGTCGCCGTCGTCGACGGCGCGTCGGAGGCGAGTTCGAATGGCCTCCAACCCGTCTCGGCGATGGTCGGCGAGAATCGGGTCGGATATGACGAAACAGCCCGGCGGGTGCTCCACGCTGCAGTACTCGCGCACGGCCACGTCCAAGATCTTGGCGACGACGTCACGCGCGGTCGGTTCCCCCACGGCGTGGGGAACGACGACGGCGGACGTCGTCGAATACAGCGCGACCGCCTCGTCGTAGAGCGCCTTCTTGTCGCCAAAGGCGTTGTACAGGCTCGGCGCGGAGATGCCCATGGTGTCGGTGAGCTCCTTGAGCGACGTGCGCTCGTAGCCCTGCTGCCAGAACAGGTGCATCGCCTGGGTCAACACTTCGGCGCGATCGAATTCCCGCGGCCGTGCCATCACCCCATGCTAGGCCAACCGCATCAGCGCCCCTCCGATCTGAACGCCGAGCGTCTCAATGGGCGCCATCTATGTATTTCCCACCGATGAATGGCCGCCATACGGTAAAGGAATGACCGACGTCGTGATCTGCCATCCGCTGCGCACACCGGTGGGCCGCATGGGTGGGGTGTTGTCCACCCTGACGGCGGCCGAGCTGGCCACCGTCGCGCTCCGCGAACTCGTCGCCCGCTCCGGGCTCGGTGAGGGTGAGGTCGACGACGTCATTCTGGGCAACGGTTACGCCAACGGGGAAGCGCCGGCCCTTGGCCGGATCGCAGCGCTCGACGCCGGACTGGGCACCTCCGTACCCGGTCTGCAGATCGACCGCCGCTGCGGATCGGGTCTGCAGGCGGTTCTGTACGCCGCGGGACAGGTCGCCACGGGTGCCGCGCGCATCGTCGTGGCCGGCGGCGCGGAATCCATGTCCAACGTCGAGCACTACGCGCTCGGCTT
Source organism: Mycobacterium yunnanensis (assembly GCF_025823185.1). GTDB lineage: Bacteria > Actinomycetota > Actinomycetes > Mycobacteriales > Mycobacteriaceae > Mycobacterium > Mycobacterium yunnanensis. The sequence goes on along the minus strand of NZ_JACKVK010000005.1, from coordinate 119,577 downwards.
GCGCACCGGGGTACGCCAGGGTGGCATCGCCTTGCTCGACCGCCTGGACCGTGCCCGCGAGACGGCCGGTGGCGCAGATCATCCCGTGCCGGGCGGAATGATCGAGACCGCTGAGAACGTGCGACGCGAGTACGGCATCACCCGCGAGGACCAGGACGAGCTGTCGGTGCGTTCCCATTATCGAGCCGTGGCCGCCCACGACGCGGGTCGTTTCGCCGACGAACTGATACCGGTGACCGTGCCCGGCGCCCGGGGCCGGCCCGACACCGTCGTCGACCGCGACGAGCATCCGCGCGCCGACATCACCGCCGAACGGTTGGCCGCACTGCGTCCCATCCGTGCGAAGGTCGACGACCAGTCCACCGTCACCGCCGGGAACGCGTCCGGCCAGAACGACGGCGCCGCGATGTGCATCGTCACCACGCGCGCCGACGCCGACGCGCGCGGCCTGACTCCGATGCTGGCCCTGCGATCCTGGGCGGTGACCGGCTGCTCGCCCGAGGTCATGGGCATCGGACCGGTCGGAGCCACCGCCGCGGCCCTCGACCGAGCCGGGCTGACCCTCGACGACGTGGATCTCATCGAGGTCAACGAGGCGTTCGCCGCCCAGGTGCTGGCCGTCCTCGCGGAGTGGAAGGTCGACCCGCTCGACGAGCGCGTCAACCCGAATGGCTCGGGGATATCGCTGGGACACCCCATCGGGGCCACCGGCGCGCGCATCTTGGCGACGGCGGCGTACGAGGCGCGTCGTCGTGACGCCCGCTACGTCCTGGAAACCATGTGCATCGGGGGCGGACAGGGCCTGGCGGCGATCTTCGAAACGGTGCGCTGACGGGTTGGCGGCGCGAGTCGGGTGATCTCGCAACGTCTTTCTGACCGTCGGGGTTTCATCGGCAACTCGACATTGGCAGGAAATGGGACTGTGATGTCGTAAATTCGCTTGTCCCCGCCGAAGGCGCGTGTGGAGACTGAGAAGGTGAAGGACGCCTCCTCGAATCGACTGTCCATCGTCGCGGCCGTGGTCACCGTCCTGTTGTGGGCGTCGGCGTTCGTGGTCATCCGGTTCTGCGGCGCGGCATTCAGCCCCGGCGCCCTGGCGTTCGTCCGGTTGAGTGTGGGCACCGTCGCTCTGGTGGCGGTCGCACTGATCTCGCGGCCACCGCTGCCGAGGGGACGCGGGTTGGCACTGGTCATCGGCTACGGCGTGCTGTGGTTCGCGGCGTACACCGTGGTGTTGAACTGGGCCGAGCAGCATCTCGACGCCGGAACCGCTGCCCTGCTGGTCAATTTCGCGCCCATCCTGGTCGCCGTGTTGGCCGGACTGTTCCTTTCCGAGGGATTTCCACGCCCGCTGGTGGTCGGCATCGTCGTCGCCTTCACCGGCGTGGTGCTTATTGCTATGGGCGGGTCTGGCGTGGGTACCAACGACCGTCTCGGCGTGGGCCTTGGCCTCTTGGCCGCGGTCCTCTACGCCGTCGGCGTGCTGCTGCAAAAGGTCGCGTTGAAGACGGTGGACGCCGTTGCCGCCACGTGGGTCGGCTGTGCGGCGGGCTTGGTGGCTACGACCCCCTTCGCCCTTCGGGCCGTCGACGAGGTCGCGAGCGCTCCGCCGATGGCACTGGCCGGGGTGATCTTCCTGGGCGTTGGGCCGACGGCCATCGCCTTTCTCACCTGGGCCTATGCGTTGAACCGCACGGACGCAGGCAAGATGGCTGCCACCACGTTGGCGGTGCCGGCCGTCGCGATCATCCTGTCGTGGCTCTTCCTCGGCGAGGTGCCCACGGTCCTGGGCTTCGTGGGCGGAGCGCTGGCGCTCGGTGGTGTCGTGATCAGCAGGCGACGGACCCTGCCCCGGCCGTTCGCCTCGCACGGCCAACGCTGTCCAGAGGTGACGGTCACGGAGGGCCGCGAGGCCGAATCGACCCGGTCGGTCGGGTGACCCATCACGGACCGAGTCGAGCGGTCCGGGTGATGCGCTCGACCACGTCGAGCAGTCCCTGATCCACCCCGGGCGCGGGGGGATGGCCGCCGAGTGCCTTGTTCAGGGCGTTGTAGTAGAGGCCGTCGCCGATGAGCTTCACGGCGCGGGCGACGTCGAGGTCACCGAGCGCGTCGTGAAGGATGGCCAGCCACTTCTCCGACGCTGCTTCGATCGCGGCGCGTGCCCGTTCGTCGCCGGACTGCCGCAGGCGTGAGACCGCGACCAAGGCGCGGTCCAGCGGGGTGTCGGCGTACTGCGACGAGCGGACGTAGTACCGCGCCGGCCCCTCGTCGGCGGTGCGCATCCTGTCCGCGTCGACGGCGGCCAGGACGGCCAGGCGCTCGCAAAGGCCAATGCCCAGTTGATCTTTCGACGGAAAGTGATACAACAGCCCGCCCTTGGACACCTCTGCCCTGGCGGCCACCGCTTCCAGTGTGGCCTGTCGCTCCCCCTCGGTGATGAGGAGGTCCGCATACGCATCCAGGATGCGGTCGCGAGAGGAGGTCACGAAGTCAGTTTACGACGGAGGCCCCGAAGTGTACCGTCTGGACGGTGTAGATCCGTGCCGCGGCATGGGCGCGGAAGTGGAGGAATGACGATGGGCACCTACCGGAACCTGTTGCGGGTCCCGGGTGTGCTGAACGTGACGGCCTCGCAACTGTTCGCGCGGCTGCCGCTCGGCATCCTGTCGTTGGCGATCCTCATGCACGTTCACCGCTTGACCGGCTCGTACGCCCTGGCGGGCACCGTGGTCGCCGCCGTCGGCGCCGGTGAAGCCGTCGCCATGCCGCTGACCTCGCGGCTCGCCGGACGTGTCGGGGTGGCCCGCACCCTCGTCACCGCGGCCACCGTCAACGCCGTCGGCACGCTGGGACTGGCATTCGCCGGCGCGGCGGCGGTGCCGCTGATGGTCCTCGGAGTCATCGTGGGAGCGTCCATCCCACCGCTGATGCCCGTCGTACGGGCCTTGTATCCGCGGATGGTCCCCGACGACGAGGTGCGCACGCTCTTCGCCCTCGACACCACTGCGCAGGAGCTCATCTGGGTCATCGGACCCGTCGCGGCCACCGTCCTCGCGTCGAGGATCTCGACCCTCTTCCCGTTGATTCTCTGCGCGGCGGTCACGCTGATGGGGACGATCTGGTTCCTCCTCGTCTCGTGGCGGCTGCATCCCGAGAAGGCGGTCAGCGAGAGCAGGTTCGGACGCGTCCTGTTGCACCGCGCGGTCATCTTGGCCATGGTGTCCAGCCTCGTCCTGGTGGGCTCGTTCACCGCACTGGAGGTGGGCATCATCGCGGCACTCGGCAAGAACGGCTTTACCGCTGGAGCCGCCATCGCCTCGGCGAGTGTCGGTTCACTCCTTGGCGGACTGGTGTTCGGACATCGGCGACTCGGACTGTCCGGAGTCGTCGTGGCCTTGTCTGCCGTCGGCGTCGGCGTCGGCCTCTACGGCGCAGCCGACGCCCTGCCCCTGCAGTTCGCCGCCCTGTTCGTCTCGGGCGTCGGATTCGCCCCGGCCATGTCGGCGCTCTACCTGATGGTGTCGCGAGAAGTCGGACAGCACATGGCCACCGAGGCCTTCGGGTGGCTCAGCAGCGCGACGATCGTCGGTGGATCCATTGGTACGGCCGTCGCAGGTGTCGCCACCGATTCGCACGGTCCCAACGGCGCCGTGGCGGTGTCGATCGTCATGACGGTGCTGGCCGCCGTCAGCCCTCTGGTCGCGAGGGCCTTCGGCCCGTTGCCCGGTCTGGCCAAGGTGCAGGCGCAGAAGCAACCGGCGTCCTGCGCCACCTGAGCCGTCGCTAGGCGGGCAACAGCTCCTTGGCGTACAACGATGAACCGGACGCGTCGCACAGATCGACCGTCAGTGCGCGGGTGTCCGCGTCGACGTGCACCGCGCCGAAGTGCTGAAAGCCCTCGGCAGGGGAGGTGTTCTTCTCCCCTGGAGCGTGGACGAATTCGTAGCGCGCGCCGAAGGTTCCATCCAGCGGACTCTGGGGGAACGCGCCTGCGTTCAGGGGTCCCGAGACGAACTCCCAAAACGGTGAGAAGTCGGTGAAGCCCGCCTGCTCGGGGTGATAGGAGATCGCCGCGGTGTAGTGCACGTCGGCGGTGAGGAACACGACGTTGCGAACCTCCTTGGTCTGGCTCAAGATTCGCGAGAAGGCGATCTCCCTGCCTAGCGGTCGGCCGTTCTCGCCTTGGGCGACGGCCTCCATCGACGGGGGGCCGCCGACCGGGTCGGAGGCGGTGTCCGGCACGACGATGCTGATCGGCAGGTCGTTGGCGACGACCTTCCACACCGCGGTCGACGACCTCAAGCCGTCGACGAGCCACTGCGTCTGTTCGCGACCGAGGATGCCACCGTCGTCAGACGTCGACCACGCGCTCGGATTCGGATCCTTGTAGGAGCGCATGTCCAGTACGAACACGTCCAGCATGGGCCCGTAGGAGATCTTGCGATGCAATCGACCGTCGGCGGCCTCGGAGGGTTCGACTGGCTGCCACTCGCGCCACGCCTGATAGGCGAGACCGGCCAATCCGTCGACGTCGGTGTCGGTGTAGCCCTTGCGCCTCTGGCCTGCCAGCGACTCGCCGGGGAACCAGTTGTTGAGCACCTCGTGGTCGTCCCACTGAATCAGCTGTGGGACAGTCGCGTTGAAGCGGAGGTAATGCGCGTCGGCGAGGTTGTAGGCGTAGTTTCCCCGAAAGTCGTCGAGGGTCTGGGCAACGTGGTCCTTTGCCGCGGCCGTGACGCTTCGGTACGTGCCACCGTCGTTCTGGACCTGGGTCTCGGGCACCGGGTTGTCGGCGTAGATGGCGTCACCGGAATGCAGGAAGAAGTCCGGTCGTCGGTCGGCCATGGCGCCGAAGATGCCCATGCCGCCCTCGCGGTTGATGCCCCAACCCTGGCCGACGACGTCGCCGGACCAGACGAACGTCACGTCCTTCGGTCGAGTGGGCACGGTGGTGAAGACACCGACGGCGGGTTCGGAGGTGCCGCCGTCCTCACCTTCGAACGTCACCCGGTAGTGCACCGTCTGGCCAGGTTCGAGGCCGGTGACACGGAGTCGCCCGGTGCCGTCGGAGGCTGGTGTCACCCGCGGCCCCTCGATTCGCGCGGGGTTGGAGAACGACTCGGTCGCCGAGGTCTCCACGATCATGCGGGCCGGTGAGTCGGAGCGTGCCCATATCAGAGCGCCGTCGGGGCGCGGATCACCGCTGGCGACGCCGTGGGTGATGCGCGGACGAGTGGCGAGCAGGCCGGTGCTGGCCGGACCGCTGCTGCCGGGGCCTCCGCAGGCCTGCAGAGCTGCGGTGGTGGGCACGAGTAGCGCCCCGGCCAATGAGCCGCGGAGCAAGGTTCGCCGACCGATTAGTCGGTGTTCGTCGTGGGCCACCGGGCCAGCATGCGGTGCCGGTGCGACGCGAAGGCCAACGTGGATGGGGAAGTGGGCGACCGACGGGTGTCGGGCCGGTTAACGGATCACTACGGCAGCCGGCGCGAGGAGATCAACCCATCGGTCACGTCGCGGCGCAGCAGGTCGAGGATCGAACGTCGGCGCAGGGGAGCACTCGATGTATGCGATTGCTGCGCAACGCCTTCGAGCAGATCGGCGAGGGCCTCGGTCGCCGTCCATGCCGGCGCCCAACCGAGCTGCGTTCGTGCGCGCGTGCAGTCCAACAGGGGCACGCTGAATGCCAGATCGAGCCACCCGCGGTCGATGTGTTGCAGTCGTGCCCGCCACGACAGGTCGACCAGGGTGCCCAGCACCGCGGACGGAACGTGGACGGGACGTGCGCCGAGCACCTCGGCGACGTCGTCGCGACCCATCGGCGGCTCGGCCGACAGGTTGTAGGGCCCCGTGGCGTGATTCTCGACGGCGAGGACGATGGCAGCCGCGACGTCGTCGGCGTGGATGATCGGTATGCACAGCTTGCGGTCGAGCGGTAGCAGGGGGAGCAGCGGAACCAGTTGCATCGGCACGTATTCCGGCAGTCCGTAGCGCATCAGGCCGCTGGCCGCGGCGCGCTGCAGGATGAACCCGGGACGCATCCGCGCGATGGGAATGGCCGAACTGCCCAGGCGGCTCTCGTATTCGTCGAGGGCCGATTCGGCAGCGGACTTGTCGCGGCTGTAGGGCGACGTGTCGATTCCGGTGGTGGGCCACGACTCGTCGACGCGCTGACCGTAGCGTCCGGCGGCGTAGGTGCCGACCGAGGACATATGGATCAGCTGCCCCACCCCTTGGGCGTGGGCAGCCTGAAGGACGGCCGACGTACCGCCGACACCCAAGCGGTTGAGGTAGTCGACGTCGCGTGTGGGCTGAAACCCCCAGGCCAGATGAATGACGGCGTCCGCGCGCTCGAAGACGTGGCGCAGCCGGGCGGGTGCGTCGGGGTCGGTGAGGTCCAGCGGGTGCCAGTCAACGCGCTGGTAGACGCCGTCGGGCGGTGGCGGCCGACGCACGACGCCGACGACGTCGTGTTCGGGTGGCAGGGCGCGCAGAACGGCGGTTCCGACGTTGCCGCTGGCACCGGTGATCACGATGCGCATCAGTCGAGCCCCTCCACTAGCCAAATGGCGCCGTCGCGAACCTCGACGGGGAACGTGCGAAGCGGTGCAACGTTGCCGAACGCCTTGATGGCCCACGAATACGGCTTGAAACCGAAGATGCGTCCCTTGGGGCCCGCGGTCATGGTTCCGTCCGTGACGTCGTAAGCCGCACGATGCCAGGGACATTCGAGGCAGCCGTCGTCGGTGACCCGACCCCGGCCCAACTTGGCGAACTGATGGCGGCAGAGGTTTCCCGTCGCGAACGGCGTGCCGTCGGGGGTCACGCCGACGGCCAAGACGCCGTGCTCGGTGGTGGTCACCTCTGTGACGCGCCGCTCGTCGAGTTGGTCGACGTCGAGGAGACGCCGACCCGCCGCCTGCAGCGGGTGGTCGTGAAGGATCGGCGGCAGCGCGCCCGGGGTCTGCACTCCGCGACCGTGCGGATCATTGCGAAGGATGCTCATTGGGCGCAGATACCCGGCCCGCGGTCAGTGAAACGGCTCTCCTGTGCGTTCCCACTTCAGATTATGGCGGGATGGGGGCCTTGCGGCAAGACCCCCGCGGTGGGGCATGATCTCGCGACCAGGCCATCGAGTAATGGGAGAAATAGTGCCGCATCCACCAAAACCGTTCGAACCGCACGAGTCTGGTGCGTACTTGCACGGCACCAAGGCTGATCTCGAGGTTGGTGACCTGCTCGTTCCTGGGCGCACCTCCAACTACCAGGAGGATCGCGTGATGAACCACGTCTACGTGACCAAGACGTTGGATGCGGCGGTGTGGGGGGCCGAGATGGCCAAGGGTGAGGGTCGGTGCCGCATCTACGTCGTCGAACCGGAGGGTGCCGTCGAGGACGATCCGAACGTGACGGACAAGAAGCTGCCGGGCAACCCGACCATGTCGTACCGCACCCGGCAGCCGGTGCGAATAGTCGGCGAACTCACCGATTGGGTGGGCCACACCGACGAGCAACTCCACGCGATGCGCGACGGGCTGGCCGATCTGAAGCGTCGAGGGCTCGACGTCATCTACGACTAGCGACCGACGTCGACCACTTCCCGAAATCGTCTGAGCAACTCGTCGTTACGCCGCGCTCTCGTCCCCCGGCTCGACGAGGAGTCGTTCGGGGTGGTGAAGGTAGTTGATGCGGGCTTGCCCGACGTCGAGTTCCGGGGGTGGGATCCATTGCACGACGCCGTCTCGAAGCTCGACAGTCCAGCCGTTTTCGGCCAGGCGATTGTCCCCACCGCAGGCCAGGGTGACGTCGTCGACGTCGGTCAACCCGTTCCTCGCCCACCCCGTCATGTGGTGCACCTGCGCGCCGTACCCGGGGACGGTGCACCCGGGTTTGGTGCAGCCGCGGTCGCGGGCATGAAGCACGATCCGCTGCCCCACCGACGCGAGGCGCTTCGTGCGGCCGAGGTACAGGGCTTCGTTGGTGTGCTTGTCGAAGACCGCCAGATAGTGGTGAGCGTGGGAGGCCATGCGGATCAGGTCGGCCATCGGCAGCAGCGACCCGCCCCCGGTGACACCCGACCCGGATCCCGATTCCAGATCCTGCAGGGTGGTCGAGACGATGACGGTGACGGGTAACCCGTTGTGCTGAACCAACTCACCCGAAGACAGCACGGACCGCCCGATCGCGATCAGTGCGTCGTGGTTGCGTTGGGTCGCGGTGCGGTCGTCAGTGTCGATCTGTTCTTGGGTCGGTGTGCCGGAGGTTCTCGGTTCGTGGTCGGCGGGGTTGCACATCCCGGGGGCGGCGTATTTGGACAGGATCGGTTCGATCGTGGCCCGGGCTTCGGGGTCCAGCAGCCCGGTGAAGGGGGTCATCCCGTCGGCCTGCTGCTTGCCCAACCGGAAGAACCGCTTGCGGGCCCGTTCCACGTCGTCGGGTTTGGGACCGTCCTGGTCGATGGCGGTCATGAGTGTCTTGGCTGTGTTGCCCAGTTCCTCGGGACCGGTGCCCGACCCGATGTGCACCAACGTCTTCTCCGAGAGTTCCCGCACTTCGGGGTCCACCCACGTGGGCAGCTTGTCGAGGAAGCCTCGAATCACCGACACGTGTTCGGGTCCCAGCACCCCGTGGGCTTGGGCGTCGGCGGTCGGGGCCAGCTTGGGGTCCAGCGGCTGCCCGTTCATTGCCGTCCGCGGCCCGAGATCCTCGGCCTCAGCCAGTCTTCTGCGGACTTCCTTGCCGGAGATGCGCAACCGTTGGGTCAACACGCTTCCCAATGACTTGGCGCCCAACTCGACCGGGGACGCTTCGCGGTGCAGTCGGGCGATCACCCGGTGCCCGACCGTGGGCAGCTGCCAAGTCACCGTCTCCAGTTCCCCGAGCAACTCGACCAGTTCGAGGTGGGTGAACTGGTCACAGTCCAGGGTGACGAGTTCGGCCACGGCAGCACGGATCCCCGCGACTGCTGCGGTGACCCGATCCGAACTCATACTCGAACATTAGTACGACCCACCGACAAGAAATCCAAATCTGTGACCACTGAAACCAATGTGGCACAGGAGTTTTGGAGCCTCGGCGAATTCGCTCAGAGGCGGGCAAGGACATCATCGGACTGCAGCACACCGACGACTTCCGGCCGCGTCGCCGCACAAAGTCACGGCATGCGGACGGCTCTTGGGGCCCCTACCGGCGACATCGGCTGGGATCAGCCTCTTCGCGGAGTCGCGCTCGGGCCTCCGGCCATTCCGGATGCACCCCGGCCGGCATGGCCGCCGTCCAGAAGCTGAACAGAGAACTGGCCATTCTCGGCCGGAATCGGGTCATCGACTCGACGTGCGGGCGGCCGGCCACCGCCGAGTCGAGCGCCGCGCGGTCTCGCCATGCCGAGAGGGTGTAGAACTCTCGCCTCGCCGGGTGGGCGACCAGTGAGACCCCTACTGCCCCCGGAGCCCCGAGCATCTGTCGTCGAATTCGCAAGGCCGCCAGGAAGAACGGCGCTACGTCACGCCACGAGACGACCTCGAAGCGGGACGCCATCACGACGACCTCCGCCCCGGCGGGGATGGCGGCGCGGTCCTTGGCGGCTGTCCACGGAAGTATCGGCATGAGTCTCTCCTGGTTCGTCCGGTCGTGGCCTGGACTCACAGTACACAATTGACATGTCAACTGTGGAGTATTACGCCGAAGAGGCCCGGCGGGGTCAGTGCGGCCAGTCGACGCCGAACTCCTCGGCCCCGTCGACCAACCACTCCGCGAGGTAGCGGGCGAAGGACGACCGCACCAGCACCCGGTAGTCGGTCCCGTCGTCGTCGAGGGACGTCAGGACGACGGCGGCCTGCCCGAGCATGGTCTGGACGGCGGTACCGGTGGCGAACGCGGAGGGGTGCAGGTCGATCGAGCAGCCCTTGGCGAGGACGTCACGTGCATGCTCCCCGCGGAGCCGCAGGGTGGTGCGCTGGGCCGAGACGTCGACTGCGGCACCGCCGTGTTCGGCGACGGCCTGGCGCAGCCGCGACTCCAGGTCCTCGGGCGCCTCGTTCGTCGAGGTCACCAGCCACTCGTCGGGTCCGAACCAGATGACCGTGACGTCCGCCGCGGTGGCCGTCGTCGACGCCGTTCGAGGCAGGGCGTCCACGCCAAGGGCCCGAGCCGCCGCCGCGGCACCGGGGCTCGACGGGTCGACCCACAGGTCCACCATCGCGACGAACGGCTCCTCGGCCACCGCGGCCGACGCCGGCAGTCGAGCGAACTGCTCGGCGAAGCCTTCGAGCGGACTGTGTCGGGTGAGGCTGGCAGTGGCCCTAACCATCGCGACGGGCTCCTTCGGGATCGACGAGCACGGATCCGGTGACCTCCACCGGCACCAGGGTCCCGTTCACCGGGACACTCAGGGTGTCGCCGATACGGGCATGGCCACCCTTGACCAACGCGAGGGCGAACGGTCGCCCTAGTTCGGCGCTGCGGTAGCTCGACGTGACGTGACCGAGCATCGGCACCGGCGGCGGTGGCAGCTCGCCGTCCGCGGTGGGTTCGACGATCTGGGCCCCCTCGGGCAGGACCGTCTGGGCGTCGACCGGAAGCAGCCCCACGAACTGCTTGCGCAGCGGGTTGAGGTTCTCGCTGCGGGTGAAGGAACGCTTGCCGATGAAGTCGACCTTCTTCTTCGACACCACCCAGTTCATCCCTAGGTCCTGCGGGGTGATGGTGCCGTCGGTGTCCTGTCCGATGATGGGGTAGCCCTTCTCGGCACGCAAGACGTGCATCGTCTCGGTGCCATAGGGGGTGATGCCATGACGCTCACCTGCCTCGATCAGCTTCTCCCACAACGCGGTTGCGTACCACCCCATCACGTTGACCTCGTAGGCGAGTTCACCGGAGAAGCTGACGCGGCCGACTCGGACGTGCGCGCCGCCAAGGGTGGTGTCGCGCCAGGCCATGAACGGAAAGGCGTCGTTGCCGACGTCCAGATCGGGGAACACGGCACCGATCACGTCACGCGACTTGGGGCCCACGACGGGGAAGGTGTGCCACTGCTCGGTCACCGAGGTCATCCGGACCCGCAGGTGCGGCCACTCGGTCTGCAACCACTCCTCCATCCAGTCCAGAATGTGGGCGGCGCCGCCGGTGGTGGTGAACACCTGGAAGCGGTCCTCGGCAAGCCGCATCACGGTGCCGTCGTCGATGACCATCCCGTCGGCGCCGCACATCACGCCGTAGCGGATCATGCCGACCTTCAGCGTGCTCATCAGGTTGGTGTAGAGCATGTCGAGGAACTGGCCCGAATCCGGGCCCTGTACGTCGATCTTGCCGAGCGTCGACCCGTCGAGGATGCCGACTCCGCTTCGGGCGGCTCTACATTCGCGAAGGACGGCGTCGTCCATGTCCTCACCGGGCAACGGGTAGTACCGCGGGCGCTTCCACTGGCCGACGTCCTCGAAGACCGCACCCCGCGCCACATGCCAGTCGTGCACCGCGGTGACGCGCTCGGGATCGAACATGTGACCCCGGCTGCGACCGGCCAGGGCGGCGAAGGCGACCGGCGTGTACGGCGGGCGGAACGTGGTGACGCCCATGTCCTCCGGTCGGCGGCCCAGCAGGTCGGCCGTGATGCCCGACGCGACCACACCGGACGTCTTGCCCTGATCGTGCGCGGTTCCAATGGTGGTGTAGCGCTTGATGTGTTCCATCGAGACCATGCCCGCGCCGACTGCCCGCACCAGGTCGGCGACCGTGGCGTCACGCTGCACGTCGACGAACTGACGGGTCGCGGAGGCGGCGTCGCGGACGTACCAGAGGACCGTGCTGGCCCCCGGCGTCCGGACCGGATCGTCCTCACCCGGCAGCGGGCTGGTTGACGCCGTGAAACCAATTGCGGGGAGCGAGGATTCGACGGCTTGACGACCGCTGCGCAGGCAGCCCGGCAGGTCGAAGACTCCGGTCGCCGAGCCCACGACGTCGACGCCGTCGAGCGGTGCATCGGGCACGAACGCGCCGAGGGCGTCGTCGTAGCGCAACGTGCCGCGCACCTGGCTGTAGAGGTGGACCGCCGGGTTCCAGCCGCCACTGACCAGCAGCACGTCGCACTCGATGGCGACCGGGGCCGCGTCGTCGGCGGACAACCGCGACACCACGGCGTGGGTGACGCGGGAATCGCCGCGGGTACCGCTCACCACGGCGCCCTGGTGGACGACGATCTCGCGAGAGGCGCACTCTGCGAGAAGATCTGGCGGTAGGTCCGTCCGAGGGTCGACGATCGCGCTGATCCGTACCCCGGCGTCGTGCAGGTCGAATGCGGCGACATAGGCGCTGTCGTTGGTGGTGAACACCACGGCCTGGTCGCCGACCCGGACGCCGTAGCGGTGCAGGAACGTGCGGGCGCCATGGGCCAGCATGATGCCGGGACGGTCGTTGTCGGTGAACACGATTGGGCGTTCGTGCGCACCCGTCGCGACCACGACGCGCCGAGCTCGGATGCGCCAGACCCGCTGGCGGCTGACCGCCACCGGTGCGTCCAGACCGAGATGGTCGGTGCGGCGCTCCAGGGCCAGGACGAAGCCGTCGTCGTAGTGTCCGAATGCGGTGGTGCGCTGCAGGTGAAGCGCCTCGGGGTGGGAGGCCAGCTCGGCGACCGCATCCCGAACCCAGTCCAGTGCCGGTCTGCCGTCGATCGTGTCGGTGCTGCCCAGCAGGGCGCCGCCGGCTTCGCTTTGCTCGTCGAGGAGGACGACGCGGGCCCCGGCCCTGGCGGCGGTGAGCGCGGCCGCCAGTCCGGCCGGCCCTGCCCCGACGACGAGGACGTCGGCGTGGGCGTGGGTGGCGTCGTACTTCGCGGTGTCGGCGATTTCCGCCAGGCGGCCCTGCCCCGGGATGCCCCGGGCGGCCAGACCGTCGAACAGCTCGACGGTCGTGGCCAGCAGCATGGGCTCGGGAAACGGATGCTCGATCTGGACGAGGCCGCCGGTGTCCTCGGCCCACGCGGCGGTGAAACCCCGTGGCCTCCCCAGCTTGATGCTCGTGGTGACCTGATGAATGCCGTTGGCCAACAGGGCCGATGCGAGTGTGTCGCCGGGATGTCCGGTCAGCTCCCGGTCGTCGAACACGAAGGTGTGTGTGGTGGAGCGGTCGACCCGGCCGCCCTGGGCGGTGCGAAAGGCTGCGGTCATGTGTTGGGCCTCTGCTCGTCGGGTCGGTACACGCTCTGGAATCGATAGGTGGCGGTGTCGCGGACGGCGTTGAACCAGCGACGGCACCCCGCACTGTGGCTCCAGCGCTCCGCGAAGAGCCCCTTGGGATTGGTGCGGAAGAAGACGTAGCGGGCCCATTCCTCGTCGGTCAGCGCCTGGGGATCTTCCGGGTAGGGGACGTGTGCCTGTCCGCCGTAGTGGAACTCGGTCTCCTCGCGCGTTCCGCACCAGGGACATTCGATGAGTTGCATGGCTACTCCTGTGTGAACTGACCGGTGGGTCTAGTGCGCGACGCCGGCGGCGCCGTGCTCGTCGACGAGCGCACCGGTGACGAATCGGTCCAGGCTGAACGGCGCGACGAACTCGTGGGGTTCGTCGTTGGCGATGGTGTCGGCCAGGCACCAGCCGATCCCCGGCGTGGCCTTGAAACCGCCGGTTCCCCAGCCCGCGTTGAGGTACAGGTTCTCGTACGGGGTGCGCCCGACGATCGGTGAGGCGTCCGGGCAGACGTCGACGATGCCCGCCCAGGTGCGAAGGAGGTGCGCGCGGGCGAACACGGGGAACAGTTCCACCGCCGCGGCCATCTGGCGTTCGATGATGTGGAACGCGCCGCGTTGACCGTAACCGTTGTAGGAGTCGACGCCCGCGCCCATCACCAGTTCACCCTTGTGGGCCTGAGAGACGTAGACGTGCACCGCATTCGACATGACGATCGTCGGGTGGACGGGCTCGAGCAGTTCGGAGACCAGGGCTTGGAGGGGGTGGCTCTGCAGCGGGGTGCGGATGCCGAGCATGTCGGTCAGCGTGGAGGTGTGTCCGGCTGCGCACAGCGCGACCTGGCCGGCCCCGATGTCGCCCTGGGTGGTCCGCACGCCGGTGACCCGGTCGCCGTCGGTGACGAAGCCGGTGACCTCGCAGTTCTGGATGACGTCGACGCCAGCCTGGTCGGCGCGACGCGCGAAGCCCCAGGCGACGTAGTCGTGCTTGGCGATGCCTGCGCGCGGCTGATAGGTCGCACCCATGATGGGGTACCGAATCTCGTTGGACACGTTGACGATCGGGCAGAGCTTCTTGACCTCGTCCGGGTCGACCCAGTGGGCGTCGACGCCGTTGAGCTTGTTGGCCTCGACCCGTCGGACGCTGTCGCGGACGTCCTGCAGGCTGTGGGCGAGGTTCAACACGCCGCACTGCTTGAACAGGATGGGGTAGTCCAGATCGTCCTCGAGTCCCTCCCACAGCTTGAGCGCGTGCTCGTAGATGCGGGTGCTCTCGTCCCAGAGGTAGTTCGACCGGATCAGCGTGGTGTTGCGGGCCATGTTCCCGCCGGCGAGCCAACCGCGTTCCAACACCGCGACGTTGGTGATGCCGTGGTTCTGGGCCAAGTAGTGCGCGGTGGCCAGTCCGTGGCCGCCGCCGCCGACGATGACGACGTCGTAGTTCTTCTTCGGTGTCGGTGTGCGCCAGAGGAATTCGGGATGATCCGGAAGGTGCGCGCCGGGCGGCACGGTGTCGACGGGCATGGGCGCCTTCCTGAAATCTCACTGCTCGCGCTACTGGTATATCAGTCATCGCCTAGGCTAGGATCAAACCGCGTTCACGTCAACACATCAACCGAGAGGTCGTCGATGACCCTGGCGGACCAACCGGTCGACGTCGGTGCCGAACGTGGCGCCGACAGGGCCTACGAACTGATTCGTGAACGCCTCGTGATGCTCGACATCCGTCCCGGCGAACCCATCAACGACGACCGGCTCGCCGCCGAGCTTGGTGTCGGCCGCACTCCCGTGCGGGAAGCCGTCAAGCAGCTCGAGCGCGACCGGCTCGTCGTCGCGTACCCGCGGCGAGGCACCTTCGCGACGGCCGTCGACATGACGGACCTCGCCGACATCTCCGAGATCCGCAAGCAGCTCGAGCCCACCGCGGCGGCCAGGGCCGCGCGCACGGCGTCGACCGGTGCCCGCGTGCGGCTGGAGGCGTTGGCGCGCAGCATCGCCGACATCGGCGACGGCGACGACCCTCGAGAGGTGCTGCGCCGCGACGTGCACGTACACCGGGAGATCTACCGCGCATCGGGCAATCCGCATCTCGAACGGATTCTGATCACCTTGGACGGACACGCCACGCGCATCTGGTGTCTGTTCTTGGACCGTCTGCCCAACGTCGCCCACCACGTGCGCGAGCACGTCGCACTCCTCGACGCGATCGTGGCGGGAGACGAAACGGCCGCGGCCGACCTCACGCTGGCCCACGTCGCGGGTTTCGAGGCGGCCGTTCGCGCCCTGCTCTGAGGCCTGACCAGGCGGTCCGGCTACTGATATATCATCGACGCGGCACGGTCGGATCGGTTGCCGGGTGCATGACGTCGTCGTCGGGAGGATCGTGACCGTGAGCATTGGTCTAGACGAACTCGAGGCCGACCCGGAGGGCATGTCCTTCGCGGATCGCGCCTACCTCGCCATCCGCGACAAGCTGATCATGCTCGACATCCGCCCCGGCGAGGCGATCGTGGAGAGCGAACTGTCCGCCGAACTGCAGTTCGGCCGGACCCCCGTGCGGGAAGCGCTCAAGCGGTTGGAGGCCGACCGGCTCGTCGTGTCCTACCCGCGCCGCGGCACGTTCTCCACGGGAGTCGACGTGGCCGATCTGCGGCACATCTCGCAGATCAGAGTGAACCTCGAACCCGTCGCGGCTCGGACCGCCGCCGAGGTCGCGAGTTCCGCCACCAGGGAGCACCTCGCGCGCCTGGCTGACGACACTCACGCGCTCGACGCAGTCGACGTCGACCGCACCGAGCTGATGCGGTGGGACCACAAGGTGCACCGCGCGATCTATCGGGCCGCGGGCAACCCCCACCTCGAAGACGTTCTGGTGCGCTACTACAACCTCGCCACCCGCATCTACTGCCTCTTCCTCGACCGGTTGCCCTCGGTGGCCGATCACGTCGAGGAACACACGAACCTGTTGCGGGCCATCGCCGCCGGCGATGCGGACACTGCCGCAGCGGTCACCCTCGAACACGTCATGGGATTCGAGAAGTCGGTCCGCGCGATCGTCTGACCGCGGTCAGCTGAACACGACGGTGCGGTGCCCGTGCAGCATCACGCGGTTCTCGCAGTGCCACCGCACCGCCCTGGAGAGGGCGAGCGCTTCGGCGTCCTGACCGACCGTGGCCAGGCGCGCGGGGTCGTAGGAGTGGTCGATGCGGATGACCTCTTGTTCGATGATCGGACCCTCGTCGAGATCGGGCGTCACGTAATGTGCCGTCGCGCCAACGAACTTCACACCGCGGTCGTAGGCCTGGTGGTACGGCTTGGCGCCCTTGAACCCAGGCAGGAACGAGTGGTGGATGTTGATCGCGCGGCCCTTCAGGGCCGAACAGGTCTCGTTGGACAACACCTGCATGTAGCGGGCCAGCACGACCAGATCGGCGTCGTACTCGTCGACCAACGCCAGCAGCTGGGCCTCGGCAGCCGGCTTGGTCGTCGGAGTGACGGGCACGTGGACGAACGGCAGACCGGCCGCCTCCGCCATCGGGCGTAGCACCTCGTGATTGGAGACCACGGCGACCAGTTCCCCGCCGAGGGTGCCGGCGCGCCACCGGAAGATCAGGTCGTTGAGGCAGTGGCCCATCTTCGACACCATGACGATCACCCGCGGTGGCACACCACCGTCGAAGCGGTAGGTCATCCCGAAACTGCGTGCGAGCGGGTCGAATTGCTCGGTCAGATCTGCGACGTTGGTGACCTCGGGTCCGCACACGAACGTGGTCCGAAGGAAGAACGCCTGGCTGACGGTGTCGTCGAACTGCTGGTGCTCGGCGATGTCGCAGTGTCGCGAGAACAGGAACGAGGTCACCGCGTGGACGATGCCCGGTCGATCCGGACAGCTGAGCGTCAGGGTGATGTTCTGGGTCATGGTGGGCTCAGCATTCGACGTAGTTCACGGGGACGTTGACGGCGAGACCTCCGGTGGAGGTCTCCTTGTACTTCGAGTGCATGTCGGCGCCGGTGGTCCGCATCGTCTCGATGACCTGGTCGAGGCTGACCCGGTGGGTCCCGTCGCCGCGCAGGGCCATGCGGGCCGCGTTGATTGCCTTGCCGGCCGAGATCGCGTTGCGCTCGATGCACGGAATCTGAACCAGACCGTCGATCGGATCGCACGTCAACCCCAGGCTGTGCTCCATCGCAATCTCGGCGGCATTCTCGACCTGTTCCGGTGTGCCGCCGAGGGTTTCGGCCAAGCCCGCGGCGGCCATCGACGCTGCCGAGCCGACCTCGCCCTGGCAGCCCACTTCGGCACCGGAGATCGAGGCGCGTTCCTTGTAGAGCGAACCAATCGCGCCTGCGGCGAGGAGGAAGCCGACCGTGGTCTGGTCGCGATCCCGCCGACCCGCGGGGGTGTAGTTCATGGCGTAGTGCAGCACGGCAGGCACGATCCCGGCGGCCCCGTTGGTCGGTGCGGTGACGATGCGGCCGCCGGAGGCGTTCTCCTCGTTGACGGCCAGGGCCACCAAGTTGACCCAGTCCTCGGCGAATTCGGGACGGCGGTCGGGGTCTTCGTCCTTGAGTCGCTCGTACCAGTCCTTGGCTCGACGGCGGACTCGAAGCGCTCCTGGCAGGTTTCCGTCGCGTGCGACCCCGCGCTGCTCGCACTCCACCATGACGTCGCGGATGTGGAGCAGGCGTTGGCGAACCTCTTCTGCCGGTCGAGCGGCGCATTCGATCTCGAACATGAGATCGCTGATCTTGCAGGACTTCTCGCGACACAGCTCGAGGAGTTGTTTGGCCGACCCAAATGTCAGCGGGTGCGGATGGGCATGGCTTGACACCGGCTCGAGGCTCTCTGCTTCGGTCACGACGAAGCCGCCGCCCACCGAGAAGTAGGTCTCGCGGTGAAGCTCCCCGCCGCTCGCGTCGCGCGCGGTGATGGTCATGCCGTTGGGGTGGAACGGCAACATCGTCAGGGGGCGCAGGACGATGTCGTCTTCAGTCAGTGCGACGTCGTGGGACCCGCCCAGCGAGACCCGACCGGTCGAGCGCATCGCGTCGACGCGGCGCTCCATCTCCTCGGTCTGAAGTTCTTCGGGAAGGAGGCCTTGGAGTCCCAGCAGGACGGCGGTCATGGTCCCGTGGCCGGCGCCGGTGGCGGCCAGCGACCCGTAGAGGTCTACTCGGACGTCGGCCGTGGCGGTCAGAGCGCCAAGGGTTTGCAGGTCGGCGACGAATCTGGCGGCGGCGCGCATCGGCCCGACGGTGTGCGAACTCGACGGACCGATGCCGATCGAAAACAGTTCGAACACGCTGATCGTCACGAGCCGGCCCCTCCCGCTGCAGGATGTGCGTCCTGAGGTCACCCGGCAGCAGCACGATCGCACGGCCGCCTAGCTGATCATCAGTTGATATATTAATGCGCTCCCTACGGTAGGTCCGGTCGCCGGTCACGGTCAAGCGCTGGCGTCGTCGCGCAGCTGCGGGTAGGTCGTGTCCCAGGCGTGGCGGAGGAAGTCGTGAAGTCGCGTCACCGCGGACGCGTCTTCGTCGGTGCGCCACACCACGTGGCCATCGGGTCGCACCACCACGGCTCCGCGTTCACCGACCTCGAAGAGTTCAATCGTCGACGCTTCCGCGTCCTCGTCGGCCGCGGTCAACGCGACCACCGTCAGCGGTACCGTCACCGGCTGACCGGCCACGTGCGTGCCCCAGTTCTCAGGGTCGGCGGTGAACAGGGTGAGACCGGTTCGGGCGATCGCGTCATGGGTTGACACCTCCGCTCCGTCCGCGTCGAGGATGTACGCGTGCGGGAATCGGCTGCCCGGATGGGTGGTCGGTCGATAGAACGAGACGTCTCCGTCGGGACAGTCGCCTTCGACGCCGTCGATCAGCGGGCCCGAATAGGCATAGCCGAACTCGAGCCCGCTGGCCACGAAGTGCTCCTCTTGGCTGGGGATCGCCTCGGCCATGCGCTGGCGCAGTCGACGGCTGCGGGCAGTGTCGCGCAGCAGTCGCTTCGTTCGAGCCGTCTGAGCGAAGGTGAGGAGGTCGGCGACCTTGGCGATCCACCGGTCGGGCACCCCGTCCAGCGGCAGCCTGCCCACGAGCTCGGTCGCCTGGTGCAGCGACCGGTTGGTGATGCCCAGTGGTTCGGTGACCTCGTCGAGAGTGAAGTGGTTGTGGGTGCTCTGCTGGGCGAACCGTTCGATGACCGGCCGCCGTTCGATCTCGTAGGTGTCCAGCAACGTGTCCGATGCGCCGGCCCGCAGCACGGCGGCGAGCTTCCACGCCAGATTGTGCGCGTCCTGGACCCCACTGTTGAGCCCGAATCCGCCGGTGTGCGGGAATCGGTGCGCCGCGTCGCCGATGAGCAACAGCGGTCCGCGGCGAAATCGGTCCGCGGTCTGCTTGGTCATGGTCCACGTTCCGGTGGACCGGATCTCGTAATGGGTGGAACCGATCACTGTGGGCAGGACGCCATTCCAAAATTGCCGGCCGTCGCGCGCGATCAGTTGGGCCTCGTGCAAGTAGGGGGTCATCAGGACGTAGTCGTCGTCCGCGTGGGCGATCATCACCCCGCTGAAGCGCGGATGGTAGATCCAGCTCAGCAGCGGCCGGTCAGCCCCGTCGAGATAGAGCCCCGGGGCGTGGAAGAAGACGCTGCCCATGTTGGCCAAGACGGGGCCCGCCATGGTGATGCCGGCAGCCTCACGCAACGTGCTGTTGGCGCCGTCTGCTGCGATGACGTATTTGGGTGAGACCACCACCGGCTCCGACTTCGGCGCGCGCAGTGTCACCGTCTCCCCGGTCATGTCGGCGCGCCACCCCCGCCGGAAGTCGACCAGGGGTTCGTCGTCGAGGGCTTCCCACAGGGTCGGCATGAGCAGATGCTGTCCGATGTGGGAGATGAGATAGGGGCTGTGCGAACGGACTTCGTCGAGTCGCTCTGGCTGGGAGAGCAGGTCGATCTCGCCGATCGGCTGTGCACGCACGTCGGTGCACCACCGGATGATGTTCACCGTGTCGATCGGCGGGGTGAGCGACGCCAGGGCTTGCCCCAGCCTGGGCGAGGCCTGGTTCCAGATCTCCAACGTGCGGGCGTTGACGACGTGCGCGGCCGGATGCAGGCGCGGGTCGGTGCGTCGTTCGACGACCGTGGTGGGGATGTCGTAGCGGGCCAGCAGCAGGGCCAGAGTCGAACCTGCGGCGCCGGCGCCCACGATGACGACGGGCTCGGGGAGCATGTGTCACAACGTCTTCCACGTGATGGTGCGCTTGTTCGACTTGGGTTTCGTTCCGGGCCGAACGCCAGCCCCCGGCTTGAGCAAATCGGCTGGCTCCGTGCCCGCACGGAGTCGTTCGAGGAGATAGTCGGGGTCGATGTTGGTGCCGATCGGATTCTCGCTGAACGCGTCGCTGCCGAAGTACTCGGCCGTCTTCTGCGCGGTGGGATGGTTCTCGGTCTGGAACTCCAGCCGGATGCCCTCGGGGTCTTCGTAGTAGAGGCTGGTCGTCGGTCCGTGGTTGATGGACCAGACGGGTCTGATGCCGACCCCGGCGAGCCGTTCGTAAGTCAACAGCAGCCTCGCCACCGAGGTGAAGGTGAAGGCAAGATGATCGATGCCGTAGGTCTTTCGGCGCCACCGCGACAGCGGGAAGGCGTAGCGCAGCGGCGGAGGGAGCTTGACCAGCGCCAGCCGGTGGCTCTCGTGGTCCCAGGTCAGAAACGCGATCTGGTTGTCTTCGTGGACGACTCGGGCGCCGAAGACGTGTCCGTACCAGTCGATCATCTCCGCGCTGCGGGCGGTCTTGACCACCCAGTGGGCGATGAAGTCGGGAACGAGCCGATCGGGTGTGGCGCTCATGGCGGTCCTTCCTAGGTGGTCGGGGCGACGATGGTGGTGCGCTGGGTGCCCAGATCGAGGGTCCCGGCGGCATTGCGGATCGAGGCGGTGACGACGTCGCCGGGCTTGAGATAGGGCTTGCGCTGGTTGAGCTTCACGAACGCAGCCCACAGCTTGTGCTCGGGTAGCAGTGCGGTGGCCAAGCGGCGGATCACCGCGGGCGGCGAGCCCGCCACGATTCCGTGCGGTGTCCCGGTGAGCAGTACGTCGCCGGGGCTGATGTTGCAGAACTCCGTCAGCTCGGTCAGCGTCTCGGCAGGCCGGTAGAGCATGTTGGCCGTGTTGTCGGTCTGCCGCAGCGATCCGTTGACGTCCAGTCGCAGCTCCAGATCGTCGAGAAGGCCGAAGTCGTCGGGTTCCAGCACCGCCAGAACGGGCCCAAGTGGGCAGAATCCGCGGTAGCTCTTGCCCTTGAGGAATTGTCCTTGCGGCAGTTGGACGTCGCGTGCGGACAGGTCGTTGGCGACCGTGACGCCGAAGACGTACTCGTGCAGGTTCTCCACGGTGATCGTGGTCGGCGCGTCGACCGTGCGGCGCAGGACCAGCGCCAGCTCGATCTCGTAGTCGAGCAGGGTGACGTGCGCGGGGCGGGTCACCGGGGACTCGGGTCCAGTGACGGCGGCGTCGGTCTTGTCGAAGAACAGGTTGAAGGCGCGCTCGTCGGGGTTCATGCCGGACTCGATGGCGTGCTGGCGGTAGTTGGCGCCCTGACACATCACCCGACACGGCGTGGTCACCGGTGAGAGCGGCTCGACATCGGCAAGGGGCACCGAACCGGGTGTCGCCGCCGCGGCCGTCCAATCGTCGTGCCCGCGTTCGATGAGGTCGGCGGTGTGCGGGTAGTACCCGCTCAGTGGCGAGATGACATCGCCGTCGAGCACACCCCACCAGGCTCGTTCGTCGAGCTCATACCGGACGAGATGGACGACCACCGGGTTCTCCGCATCTGCTCGCCGCTCGGCGAGCTCGGTTCCTAGTCAACTGCGTGTCGACTCACCGCCGCCTGGACCACGGTGCAGAATCATCCCGTCGTGATTGGGCTTCAGTCCAAGGACGGCGCCGGGGTCGTGAGGACCGCGTCTCCTAGTTCCTCGGCGAGGGCGAGGGCGGCGTGCAGTTGGAGGCGCCGTTCGGATGCGGGTCGCCCGCGAAGTTGCTCGGCGCGTTGCACCCGGTAGGCCACGGTGTTGCGGGCGATGCTGAGGTCGGCGGCACTACGGGCCAGACTCCGCTCACGGTCCAGATAGCACTTCAGGGTGCGCCGCATCGTGGCCACGGACTCGGAGTCGACGGCCAGGTCGCCGAGTTCACGCGCGACGAACTCCCGGGCGGCACGCAGGTTGGTGCTCAGCATCGCGACGAGGTCGAGGTCCTCGTACCGAAACGACCGGGTGGTCCGAGTGGACAGCGCTCCCACGCGGGCCGCGTCGGCTGCCTGCCGGTGGCTGTCGCGGAACCCGTCGACGCCGGCA
Organism: Mycobacterium yunnanensis; assembly: GCF_025823185.1. Classification (GTDB taxonomy): domain Bacteria; phylum Actinomycetota; class Actinomycetes; order Mycobacteriales; family Mycobacteriaceae; genus Mycobacterium; species Mycobacterium yunnanensis. The sequence goes on along the minus strand of NZ_JACKVK010000005.1, from coordinate 97,027 downwards.
CCGGCCATGCCGATCGCCACGCACACGCCGGGAACGGGCGGTGTCACCGGGGCGACCACGTCTGGCGGTTGCAGCGTTCGTGAACCCCATGCCCACACGCGGTGAGCGCCCACGGGGAGGAGGAGTGTCGCCGAACATCCTGCGGCCGAAAGCATCTCGGCGGCAGCGGTCGTGAGATGAGCGGGCTCGGCAGGTGTGGAGGCGTCGGTCCAGACGACGACGGCCAGGTGCCAGCGGGTCAGATCGTAACCGAGGATGCGGGTCGCTCGTTCGGTCGGTACGGCAGTACCGCTCAGCAGGTCCTCCACGATCTCCGTGCGCAGCGCGATCGAACTGGTCAACCATTCCTGTTGAGCGCGGGAGTATTCCGCAGCCATGCGCTCGGTCACGACGTCGACGATGCCGAACAGCACCTGGTTGATGCGCCGCATCTCACCAAAGCGCTGCGGCTCGGGCACCACTCGCTCGGCCACGTCGAGCAGCGCGCTGGCGGCCGTGGCGTGGGCGACGTGGATGCTGCGCAACATGTGTTCGATGCCGATGCCGCGCGCCACTACCTCCGTCGGCCCGGCGAGCACCTCGGTCATCGCCCCGAAGGTGACGTCGTCGTCGTGGGCGAGTGCGGCGAGCGCGCCCAGCGCCACCGCCTCACATCCCTTGTGGACCTCGGTCGCGACGGCGTCCACCGCCAGCTGTGGAATCTCGGCGGTGATGGCCGTTGCCATTCGTGCACCCATGTCGACCGCCCAGCCTGCCGGCCCATCCCCCAATCGTTCGGCCAGCGCGTGCGCGCGGTCGAGGAGTACCGAATCACCCAGCCGAGCGCCGCATTCCGTCGGTTCCAGCGCCGTGAACCACGGGCGTGCCATTGGCTCAGTCCCCCGTCGACGACGTCGCAAACCCCGCGTCAGCCGGCAGCGCTGGCGCGGCGCGGATGAACCACCGCGATGCCGCCGTCCCCTGGTGCGTTGGCGATTCCCCGCGACTTCCGTGGCTCGTCGGGCGTCGCGGTCGGCTCGAGGGTGTAGGTCCGCACGATCTCGCGCAAGGCAATGAGCATCTCGGTGTTGGCGAAGGCCGCACCGACGCACCGACGCAGCCCTCCGCCGTACGGAATCCACGCACTGGTGTCAGGTTTGGCGTTGAGGAAACGGGTGGGATCGAAGCGTTCCGGGTCGCGGTAGTTCTCCGACGAGGCATGCGACAGGGCGATGCTGGCGATGACGGTGTGTCCTTCTGGCAGAACCCATTCGCCCAGTCGGGTGCGACCCGTCGTCACCCGCAGAACGCCGGGGATGACGGGTCGGCTTCGCTGGACCTCCCAGATCACCGCTTGCAGCAGCTCCGACCCGCCCGCGTCTACCTCGGCGACCAAGTCGGACAGCACCTGGGGGTGGCGACGTAGCCGTTCCACGGCCCACGCCAAAGTGGTGGCCGTCGTTTCGTGCCCGGCGGCCAGCAGCGTCTGCAGCTCGTCGATCACGTGGTCGTCCGGGATCGGCTGCCCGTCCTCGTCGCGGGCGGCGACGAGCATCGACAGCACGTCGGTGCGGTCGTCCAGATCAGGCGCGGCACGGGCGCGTCGAATGAGTCGGCCGATGACGTCGTCGCATTCGCGACGCATCCGTTCCAACCGGCCTCCCGGACTCCAACGTCCGACGTCCCGGCGCAACCCGGCCGGCAGCACGGTCAGCTTAGAGGCCAGAAGCACCGCGGGCGGGAGCAGTTCTCGCAGCGCGTCGAGTTCGGGACCGTCGGCGCCGAACACCGCGCGCAGAATCGCGTTGAGGGTGATGCGCATCATCGACGGCAGGGTGGCGAATTCCGTCCCCACCGGCCAGGCGGCCAGTTCGCGGGTGACCTCCTCGGTGATGATCTGCTCGTAGACGTGCATCCGCTTGCCGTGCAAGGGCGGCATCAGCAGTTTGCGACGGGCCAGGTGCGGTGCACCGTTCAGGCTGAACGACGAGCCGGGGCCGATGACGTCGCCGAGGTTGGTGATCGTCTGCACCAGGTCGCCGGCCGTGAACAACTCCTTGATCAGAGTGGGGTCACCCACGACGACGCTGTCGCCGAACAGTGGTACCGACACGCTGAACGTCGAGCCGTAACGGCGACGGGCGTATCCGAACGCGCGGGGTTGGTCGATCACCATGGCCGCGCCCTGGACGATCCGCGGAAGCGCGACGCCGGGCGGCAGTCGCACCGGATCGGTGGTGATCTCAGCCATGTCGTCCTCCTTGGTACATGCGTGTACTAAAGAATAGTACACACGTGTACCAGTGCGGGGCGTGGCCGCTTACGATGGGACGGTCAGAAGGGATCTTGGGTGGACGCAGTCACCGAACGCACACGGCCGCAGCCGCCGGCCAAGGATGCCGAGCCGTACCGACGGCGCATCCTGGAGGCGATGGACCAGTGCATCGCCGAGGTGGGCTACTCGAACACGATGGTGGCCGACGTCGTCCGCCGAGCCAGGACCTCCAAGTCGAAGTTCTACGCCGAATTCACCGATCGCGAGGCGTGCCTCGTCGCGCTGCTCACCGAGACCAACGACGCCAACCTGGACGCGGTGGCTACCTCGGTCGACCCCTTCGCGTCATGGCAGACTCAGGTGCGTCAAGCGGTGGAGACCTGGTTCGACTGGGCGGAGCGTCGCCGCCACCTCACCCTGACCTGGATCCGTGACGTTCCAGCGCTGGGTCCATCGGCGCGCTCCCTGCAGCGGGTCGCCATGGAGAGATTCGTCGGACTCGTCCAAACACTCAGTGACACCGAGGAATTGAAGTCCATCGGCATCGATCCCGTGCCCCACGCGCGGGCGGTGCTTCTCATCGGCGGCCTGCGCGAACTCACTGCCCACACCGTCGAGCACGACGCACCTCTCGCCGCGGTCACCGAGGAGGCGGTGCGCAGCGCCATCGCGTTGATCAACCCCTCGGCCTAGAGTCGCGGAGCGCGGTCGCCGCACCTCAAGGCGTTGGCGCTACACGCCGTCGGAGAAGTCCGCCGTGATCCAGCGGTCGGGTCGCACGCTGAACAGCACGCTGCCGTCGTCACCCATGCCGTCGACGAAGGCGCGACCCCCCTCATCGCCGAGGTACCGGATGGCGATGGCCTCGCGGACGTCACGCGGCGCCGGGTTCGCCGTGTCCACGACGGTGCCCTCCACGACCACGTACTGGTAGGGCGGCTCTTCACGCTGCACCGTCAACGTCACGGCGCCCGCCTGCTCGATCAATCGGGCCTTGCGTGAGCCGGCGCCCGTGTTGATGCGGATCAACCCGTCGTCGGTGACGTCATACCAAATGGGGACGCTGGCCGGCGGCCGGCCGTTGTCGGCCGCGACCGACAGCACGCCAACCCGCACGTCTCGCAGAAATCGTTCTCGCTCGTCATCCGTGAAGGGCCTCATGGTCGAGGGCAACACGTGAACTGGCGCACACTATTCCCGGGTCATCAACCTTGCCGAAGTTGCCGACGAGTGGCCCACGCGTCGGCGGCGCCGATGAGGGACAAGAAGCCCATCGCGGCAGCTCCGCGCCGACGGTTGGCGCCGGGGGACGTCAACGCCTTCACGAGCAACCCCACGTCCAGCACGTCACCGACGACTCTGGTCCAGACCAGCTGACGCGACACGAGCAAGATGGCTGCAGCATGGCCGCATTCGCGGGCGCCCAACAGTTGGATGGCACGGCGAGAGCCGTCGCCGTCCACCACGCCGGCGAGCCGTGCGACGCCGCGCGGCGCCAGTAGTTCGGACAGTCCGAGGATGGCGCTGGCGACGCCAAGGGACGTGGCCAGATCAGGAATTCTGGTGATGGTGCTCGTCGTCATCGCCGTCGGCTACCCCGACCGTCGAAGATCATGCGGCTCTCGTCATCGCACCAACAGACGGGTCACCGCGCGGTTGAGCCGCCGCCTCGGCCAGCCGGTGGCGCCGTCTGCTGCCAAGGCGGCGCGGGCCGCGTTGCGCCCACACACGCCGTGCACGCCGCCGCCGGGTGACGCGCCAGCGCTGCCGAGGAACACGTTCTCCAGCGGGGTCTCGGCCCGACCAAAGCCTGGTGCCGGTCGAAAGACGAGCTGCTGGAACAACTGTGAGGTGCCGCCGTTGACCGCGCCGGTGTACAGGTTGGCGTCGCTGGCCTCGAGATCCGACGGGCGCTGAACCGTCTTGCCGACGACGTGCGCGGCGAACCCCGGGGCGTACTGCTCGAGGACGTCGTCGACGCGCGCGGCGAGCCGCTCGGCGGACTCGTCGTCAGCCCGCCCGCGCGGCAGATGGGTATATGCCCAGGCGCTTTCGGTACCCGGCGCCGAGCGAGTGGCGTCGGCCGTCGTCATCTGCCCGAACAGCATGAACGGGTTCTCCGGCACGGTGCGGGTGTTCAGGTCGGCCATCCACCGGATCAGACCGTCGTGGTCGGCGCCCAAGTGAACGGTGCCGGCGTCGGCGAGATCGGCCGACCGCCAAGGGATCTTCGCGTCGAGGGCGTAGTTGACCTTCAACACCGGTGTGTCCCAGACGAATCGGTCGAGACCTCGACGGATCGACGCCGGTAGTGCGTCGGCCGGCAACAGGCGCTGGTAGAGCTGTGGTGCCGACGTGTCCGCGATGACGGCCCGCCGGCATCTGATGGTCGCGCCGTCCGCGGTGCGGACCGCGGTGGCGCGATCGCCGCTCAGTTCGATCGAGCTGACGGCCCGGCCGCACTCGACTCGCGCTCCAGCCGACTCGGCCCGGCGGACCAGTGCCGCCGCCAGTTGGCCGGCCCCGCCGACCGGTACCGGAAACCCGCCGTCCTGCGCCATCATGATGAGCAGGAACCCCATGACCCCGCTGGCAGGGGCGTCGACGGGGACGTCGGCGTGCATCGCGTTGCCGAGCAGCAACAGCCGAGCGGCGTCGCCGTCGAACAACTGCTCGGCCATCACCCCGGCGGGCAGCAGCATCAGGTGCGCCAGACGTAGCGCCTCAGCGGTGCCCAGCCCGCGCAGCAGACCGAGAGGTCCTCGCAGGGGTGGGAACGGCGCGAACAGCGTGTCGAGCAGGGGGCCCTTGATTCGCTGCCATTGCTCGAACAGGTCGCACCACCGTTGGCCATCGCCGGCGTGGTGCCGGTCCAATTCACGTGCGGTGCGGTCGACGTCGCGGTGGATGAGGGGTGCGTCGGTGTCCGTGGCGTCGCGGGGATGCCCGACGACGGCAGGCGCGTGGGTCCACCGCAGGCCGTGGTCCTCGAGCCCCAGGTCGCGCAATGCCGGCGAGGCCACCGACAGCGGATAGAAGGCGCTGTACAGGTCGCTGACGTAACCCGGCGTCAACTCTGCGCTCTTGACCGCGCCACCCGGTTGGGGTTGCGCTTCGAGCACGAGCACGTCCCAGCCGGCGTCGGCGAGCAGCGCCGCAGAGACCAGGCCGTTGTGCCCGGCACCGATGACCACCGCGTCGACGGTCGCGTCGGCGCTAGTGGTCATCGTCGGAGACTCGCCGCTCGGCCAGGGCCGCCAACCGCCAGGTGCACTCTCGGTTTCGGGGCACGGCGGCCGCCAGGGCCACCCGCTCCGGCACCCACCCCATCGGCATGCCGACCGGGACTTCGGCCATCTCGATACGGCAACCACCGCCGTCGAGATCGAAGAGCCGCAGCGTGATTCGCGCCTTGCCAAGGGGTCTGCCCTTGGCCAGCAGCACCAGGAGCTCTTGGGGCACGCTCTCCAGCACCTCGGTCTGGTCGTTGAGCAGAAGCGGCCAGACACCGACGGAGTGGTGGATGGTGCTGCCCACCGCCGGCCAATCCGGCGAGACCGCACGCATGCGACTGTTTCCCACGACCCACTGAGAGTAGGTCCAGCCGTCGGCCAGCACCTCCCACACGCGCTGACGACTGGTCGTGGTGTCGCGCTTGACGCTGAGCTCGCGCTCGACTTCGCTTGAGGGCTCGGTCATTTCGTCTCCTCGTGGTCAGCGATCGCCGAACGGTGTGACGATCAATCGGTTGGCAAAAGCCTTGGTGGAATCGGGCATCACCTTCGCCGTCACTCCGATCACCTTGCTCAGCAACGACGACGCGATGACCGTCCGGTCGCCGCGCATCAGCGCGTCGTAGCCCTGCCGGGCGGTTCGTGCGGGGTCGTCCTTGAACGGCAGCCGTCCCAGCGGCGTGTCCACCATTGCCGCACGCCGGAAGAACTCGGTGTCGGTGGCGCCAGGCATCAGCGCGGTCACCGTCACCCCGGTGCCGCGGAACTCGTCGTGGAGGCCCACGGCGAACGACTGGATGAACGACTTCGAGGCGTTGTACATCGTCTGATACGACCCCGGCATCATCGCCACGATCGACGAGGTGAACAACGCTCGTCCGGCACCGGCGTCGGCCATGTCACGCAGGACCAGCTTGGCCAGATGCACCGTCGACCGCACGTTGAGGTCGACGATGTCCAGGTCTGCCGACGCGTCGGCGTCGACGAACCGGCCTGCCCGCCCAATGCCCGCGTTGAGAGCGATTGCGGCAGGCACTCTTCCGAGGGCTGCGTGAACGCGTTCCACCTCGTCGGGCTGGCGCAGATCTGCCTGCAGCGCCTGAACCGTGGTCATCGCGGACAGCTCTTCTGCGACGTCGTGGATGCCGGGCTCATCGGCGACGACGAGCAGGTCGTAGCCGTCGTTGGCGAACAACCGTGCCAGTTCGAGACCGATGCCGCTCGAGGCGCCGGTCACCACGGCCAGGGGTTGGTTCACGTCACTTGACCTACCCGGCGCCGAGGTGGCCAAACGCCATCCCGACCCCCGTCGACTGCCCGCTTGTTCGCGGGTCCACTCGGGCGACGGGTACGACAAGCGTGCGCTCGGTGGCTAGGACACCTGGTCGGGAGCGTGCCTGCCGCGTCGGCTACGCAGATAGGCGCGCTCGCGCAGCTCGGTCAGCCACTGTGGTCCCAGTCCCACGCCGGGGGTGGTGTTGCGCGTCGGGTCGAACGACACGTCGTGCTCCTCGTCGGTGGGAATTGCTCGGGTGAGCGTGATTTCGGCCAGCGGGCGGAACGGGCCAGAGCCGTGGGCCTGCTGCACCATGAATCGGACGCCTCCGCCGTCGACTGCATCGCGCACGGCGTCCAGCGAGAGGCCGGGCCCCACTTCCGTCGTCATCTCGGCCGTGACCCACCACCAGCCGTCGTCGTACCGCAGCGGCATCAGCGTCGAAAGCGTGGTGTCCGTCCACGACAGGGTGGGCCGCAGGGCGAAGCGCGTCAGACGGCCCGATCCCGCGGACACCATCAGGACGTCCCACGGGGTGACGGCGTCACCTCGGGGCGGCATCCGCAACGCCAGACCGATCAGGTCGGGCAGCCCGCCCGGAATGCCGACGGCCTTGGACACCCGCGCCAACACGTCCGCCGACTCGACCGGGAGTCCCTCGCCGGGCGGGGCGATCCGCTCGAGCCTGCCGGCGGCCAGGATGCCAAGGGGGTGGAACACCCTGCGGTGCCGCAGCGCGGAACCGAGTTGCAGGGGTAGGGCGACGATGTCGGATGGTTTCACGTTGAGCACCTTCGGCATGGGAGGACGGCCTCGAACTGTCACCTACCCGCCCGGGCCCAGATCACTCCCCGAACGTTCAGCTGGTGGGGGGTAGCTGCAATCTCTGCCTCGAGACGTGGTCGACGGCTCCGGCGCGTGCGACGCTGCATACGACGACGACGAGACCTCGACGCGCGAAGGAGAAGACGATGGCGACGACCGGCAAACTCGGCAGCCGCGGCACCTTCGTCGGCCGGCGCGCCGAGCTGCACGAGATGGCCCAGCTGATCGACGCTGCGCGCCAGGGCCGCAGCGGCGCCGTCGTGGTGCGGGCTGCCGCGGGCCTCGGCAAGACCCACCTGCTGGAGCGCGTGATGGCGGAGTACGCCGAGGACATGCAGGTCGTGACCGTCAGCGGCATCGAAGCGGAGCGGGTCTTCGACCACGCCGCGTTGCAACGACTGTGCAGCCAGCTGAGCATCCACCTCGACCGGCTTCCCGATGTGCAACGTCGCGCGCTCGAGGTCGCCACGGGCGCCGGAAGCGGTGACCCACCGGACCCGTTCCTGGTCGGTCTAGCGGTGGTCAACCTCTTCAGTGAGGCCGGTGCGCAGCGCCCGCTGCTGTGCGTCGTGGACGACGCGCAGTGGGTCGACGACCCGTCGCGCCAGGCGTTGGGTTTCGCCGCCCGCCGTCTGCAGGCCGATCGCGTCGCCCTGATCTTCTCCACCCGCGACGCCGACGCCTACCACCTGGACGGCCTGCGGCAGCTGCGGCTGGCACCGCTAAGCGATGCCGAGTCGCGCTCGCTGCTCGACGCGGTGTTACCGGGGCGGCTCGATCAGCGGGTGCGAGAGCGACTGCTGGGGGAGGCGGCGGGAAACCCGTTGGCGCTGACCGAGATGCCGCAGACACTCTCCCCGGGCGAGTTGGCCGGCGGCTTCGGCTTGGTCAACCATCGAACGTCGCCCGGCAGCGTCGAGGACGTCTTCACCGAGCGGTTGAGAGTCCTTCCGGAGCGCTCGCGGCTTCTTTTGCTGACCGCGGCAGCCGAACCAGCCGGCGAGTCCGCGTGGCTGTGGGCCGCCGCGACACGGTTGGGCCTCGGGGTGGAGGACGCCGCGCCCGCGGAGGCAGCGGGTCTCATCAGGCTCGACACCCGCTTCAGATTCCGCCACCCCCTGGTGCGCGCGGCGGTCTACCGCAGTGAACCGGCCGCGAACCGACACCGAGTCCATGCGGCGCTCGCCGAGACGATCACCAGTTCCGACGCCGCCGACTATCGCACGTGGCATCGGGCGCACGCCATCAGCACTCCGGTGGAAGCGATCGCCGCCGAGCTGGTCGAGTCGGCCGAACGCGCCCGCGGCCGCGGTGGAATCGCCGCGGCAGCAGCCTTTCTCGCCCAAGCGGCCGAGCTCACCCCCGACACCGAGACGCGAGCCCGACGCGCACTCGACGCAGCCGCCGCCAAACTCGACGCGGGTGACGTCGCGGCCGCCACTCGGCTGGTCGACATCGCCGACGGCGCTGGCCACCAGGCTCGCGTGGCCTTGCTTCGGGCTCGGCTCGCCTTCGCAGGCGACCGGGGACGCGAGGGTCCGCGGCTGTTGCTCGCCGCCGCAAGGGGTTTCGCCGACGACGAACCCGCGGCGTCACGCGACACGTACCTGGAAGCGTTGATGGCCGCAATGATCGTCGGCCGACTTGCCGGGGCTGCGGACGGACCCGTCGCGACGGCGCGTGCTGCCAAGGCCGCGCCGCCGGCCCCGACCCCGCAACGGTCGGTCGACCTGTTGCTCGACGCACTCATCGTGCGCTTCGTCGACGGATACGCCGCCGCAGCAGCATCGTTGAAGAAGGCACTGCTGGCCTACCTGCGCGACGTCCACGCCGGTACCGCCGATCCCCGCTGGCATGACGTGACCAACCGGATCTGCCTGGACCTGTACGACTTCGTCGCATACGAGGTGCTGGCCACCAAGCAGTTGGACATGCTGCGAACGGTCGGCGAGCTGACGGTGTTGCCGGCAGCGTTGACGACGCTGGCCGCGGTACGCGTCATCGGTGGTGACTTCGACTCTGGCCAGGCGCTCTTGGACGAGGCGATGATCGTCTCCTCGGCCACCGGCGCCCCGCCGCATCGCTCGGCGACCGCGCTGTTGGCCGCGCACCGCGGGGACGAGTCGCTGTGGCAGACCACCGCCGGACAGACCATCAGCGAGGGCACCGAACGGGGCGAAGGCACCGAGGTGACGGTCGCCCTCTTCTCCAAGGCGCTGCTGAACAACGGGTTGTCCCGCCACGACGAGGCGTTGGAGGCGTGCCGGACGGGTCTGCGCTACGACGACATCGGCCTCTACGGCTGCCTGCTGATCGAAACCGTCGAGGCGGCAGCCTATTCGGGTCACGATGCCGAGGCGCGGGCAGCTGCCGACGAGCTGGTGACCCGAGCGACGGCCAGCCCCACTGAGGCGGCGCTGGGTCTCGCGGCGCGCGGCGCGGCGATCGCAAAGGGTGCCGAAGCCACCGACGCCGACTACCAGCAGGCCATCGCGCACCTCGAGCGCAGCCCGTTGGCCGTCTACCGGGCCCGCACCCATCTGGTATACGGCGAGTGGCTGCGACGTCACCGCGGCAATGCCGCCGCGGTGACCCAGCTGCGACTGGCGCACGACCTCTGTGTCCAGATTGGTGCCGACGCCTTCGCCGAACGAGCCGCGCGCGAACTGGATGCCGCCGGAGGTGTTGCCGTTCAACGCAATGCGCGTTACGAGACGAACCTGACTGCCCGCGAACGGCACATCAGTCGGTTGGTGCGGCAGGGGCTGGGCAACGCCGAGGTGGCCGATCAACTGCTCATCAGCCACCGTACGGTCGAGTGGCACCTGCGCAACATCTACACCAAGCTCGGGATCACCTCACGGCGGGAGCTTCGTCGCGTCGAACCGTGATCAGGATGCCGTCTCGCTAGCCGGTGCCGTCGCGGACCCAGGCGTCTTCGTGCCCGGGTTCGGGCAGCACCCGGCCAGCTTCGATGGCGAAGCGGGCCGGGCTGTTGCCGATGATCACCAGAACCCGCTCGGCCGGGACGCCCGTCACCCGGGTGGCGGCGTCGGCGATCTCGCGGACGAGCTGGTCGACCTGCTCATCGGGATGTCCCGTGCGCGTCCAGCCGTCGACGATCAGCGGAGCCGCGGGTCGGCCGCCGGTGTAGACGTCCTCCTCGGGCAACGCGTAGAAGACCACGTTGACGTACTCGCTCGGCACGTGGTTGACCCGCGAGTGGATCGACGCCAGCTCGGCGGCCAGCGCCGCCTTCGTCGACGCGGTCAGCGCCGAGCGCGTCGTCGTACAGGTGTAGACGGGCATGGTTACTCCTAGATCGCGATTGGAGGTGTCCGACGCAGTGCGTCGGGACCGAGGTCTTCGAGGCTTCGGTAGCCGTCGACCGCCATGATCAGGTCGGCCTCGGCGAGCAGTGCCCGCAGCACGTGGACGGTACCGTCGGCCCCGCCCAGTGCCATGCCCCAGGCGTACGGCCGGCCGATTCCGACGGCGGACGCGCCAAGTGCCAGCGCCTTGACGACGTCGGCGCCCGACCGCACGCCCGAGTCGAACAGGACGGGCACGTCGACCGCCGCCACCACGTCCGGAAGGCATTGCAGGGCAGGCAGACCGCCGTTGGCCTGCCGGCCGCCGTGGGTTGAGACGTACACCCCGTCCACCCCGGCGTCGACGGCTCGTCGAGCGTCGTCGGGATGGCAGATCCCCTTTAGGATCAGCGGCAGACTGGTCACCGATCGCAGCCACTCGAGGTCCTCCCAGGTGACCGACTGACCGAAGATCGACGCCCAGTACGCCGCCGCTGAGCGCGGGTCGGCGTCGAGGGTGTCGGCGTCGACGCCGCACTTGGCGCGGAAGACCGGGTCGGTGAGGTAGTTGGTGAGGCAATTGCCGCGCAGCTGTGGGAAGTTCGACGTGGTGAGATCGCGAGGACGCCATCCGGTGATCCACGTGTCGAGTGTGATCACGATGCCGGAGTATCCGGCGGCCTCGGCGCGGTGGATCAGGCTCTCGGCGAGCTCGCGATCCGTCGGGGTGTAGAGCTGAAAGAACGAGGGCACGTCCCCGGTGTGCGGCCGAACTTCCTCCATCGGGTCGACGGTGAGGGTGGAGGCGATCATCGGCACACCGGTGCGCGCGCTGGCCCGTGCCGCGGCCACGTCACCGTGGCCGTCCTGTGCGCAGACACCGATGACGCCGATGGGGGACATGAAGATCGGTGCGGCCCAGCGCCTTCCCCACAGCTCTGCCGAGAGGTCCCGCTTGGTGGCGCCGACGAGCATTCGCGGCATCAGTCCCCACTGGCTGAACGCGGCGACGTTGGCTCGCTGGGTGTGCTCGTCACCGGCACCCCCGGCGACGTAGGACAGCACCGACGGGGCAAGTGCGCTCTGCGCCTTGGCCTCCCAGTCGGCGTAGGCCATGGGCAGGGAGGGTACGACGCCCTGCAGGCCCTTGGCGTAGATCTCGTTCTGAAATTCGCCGTAACTCATGATCGTGTCCTTGCTCGTCAGGTCAGGGGATGAGGATGGTCGAGCCGTGGGTCTTGCGGGCCTCCAGGGCACGGTGGGCGTCCGCGGCGTTCTGAAGGGGGTAGGTCTCGCCGACGGTGACGGTGATCATGCCCGAGCCGATCGCGTCGAAGAGTTCACCCGCACGCCAGGCGAATTCGTCGGGTGTTCGGTTGAAGTGGGTGCGGTACGGACGCGTCAGGTAGACCGACCCGGCGGTGTTGAGCCGCTGCGGGTCGACCGGGGGCACCGCGCCGCTGGCGGCGCCGAACAGCGCCAGGGTGCCGCGAAGCGCCAGACTGGCGAGGCTCGCGTCAAAGGTCGACTTGCCGACGCCGTCGTACACCGCGGCCACGCCCTGACCGTCGGTGAGGTCGCGGATACGGTCACCAAACTCCGTGGCGTCGGTGGGGTAGTCCAGCACGTGGACCGCACCCGCCTGCATGGACATCTCGGCCTTGTCGGGTGTGGAGACGGTGGTGATGACGCGGGCGCCCTTGGCGGTGGCCCACTGCGTCAGGATGAGCCCGACCCCGCCGGCCCCGGCGTGTACCAGCACGGTGTCGCCGGGCTTGACCGCGTAGACCGAGTTGATCAACAGATGCGAGGTCTCACCTTTGAGCAGGGAGGAGGCCGCGACCTGTGGGCTGATGCCGTCGGGAACGTGGGCGGTGAGATCGACGTTGGCGACGCAATGTTCGGCATAGGTGCCGTCGGTGTCGGCGGTCGCGACCCGTTGACCGACGGAGAATCCGGTGACGTCCTCACCGAGGGCCTCGACGATGCCGCAGACCTCACACCCCAGAACGAACGGCAGGGCGTGGGGGTACATCCCGGTGCGGAAGTAGGTGTCGATGAAGTTCACGCCGATGGCCTCGGTGCGCAGTAGCACCTGACGCGGACCCGGGGTGGGCGTCGGAACCTCGACGTAGGCGAGGACCTCCGGTCCACCGTTTTCGGCGATCTGGATGGCATGCATGGTGGTGTCCTATCCGTCGACGGTGATCTTGAAGATGAGTGTGGTCAAGGCGCCGAATGCTCCACGACCCCCGATGAAGAGGCGCTTGACGTCATAACCGGCGACGTCCTTCATCGTCTCGGCGCCGAAGCGGGCCGGTGCGTGACCGTCCACGACCGCGACGTCGACGCCGAGGAGACCGTGGCGGACGTGGGTGCGTTCGGTGCCCGTCGCCGTGGCGACGACAGCTCCGATGGTGCGTTCGCCACCGTCTGCGGGGACCGCGGCGCAGCTGACGCGATTCTCGGCCAGGTAACGGTTGACCTGCTCGACGGTGGCGTCGGCACCCACGATCATGCTGAGGTTGCCCAAGTTGACCGAGATGTCGGTGGACTGCCCGGTGGTCAGCGGGAGGCCCGGGTCCTCGGCGAGGCGGCCCGCGACGGCGTCACCGACGGCGGCGCCGAATCTGCCGGAGTCGGGTTCGGCGGCCGACCGGTCGGGCAGCATCACGCCGGGGTTGAGCAGTCCGACGGGATCGAGGGCATTCTTGACGGAACGCTGCACGGCGATTTCGGTAGGCGTGAAGCGCTTGGTCATGAATGGAATCTTCTCGGTGCCAACCCCGTGCTCGCCGGTGATCGTTCCGCCCAATCGCAATGCGGCGTCTATGATCTCGTCATTGGCAGCCGCCAGAGCGGCAGCGGCCCGGGGGTTGTCCGGGTCGAAGAAGCTCGTCGGGTGCAGGTCGCCGTCACCGGCATGTCCGGTGACGGCAATGAACGTCAACCCGTCGCGGTGACGTACAGCGGTGGCCGCGATGGCGTCCTGCATCTCTGGGATGCGGTCGCGGGGGACCGTGACGTCACCGATGAAGAACCCCATGCCGCTCTGTGCGACCGCCACGGGGAGGTGGAGGCGCCCGTGCCACAGAGCGGTGCGGTCGGCATCCTCCTGCGCGACGCGGACCTGCGTGGCCCGGTCCCGAAGGAGCCCCTCCACCGCTGTCTGGTCGCGGTCAACCTGTTCGGCGGTCCCGTCCACGTCGATGAGCACGACGGCCGCGGCGTCGAGCGGATAGCCGGTGTCGTAGAGCTTCTGCAGGCCGGCGATTCCGGCGTGATCGAGCCACTCCACCGCGGCAGGCACCACCCCGCTGGCGATGATTGCGGCGATCGTGTCGGCGGCGTCCCGAGCGGTGCGGAACGCACCCATCAGACTGTGGGTGACCTCGGCGACGGGCCGCAGGGCGACGGTCACCTCGGTGACGATGCCCAGGGTGCCCTCCGATCCGATGATCAGCCCCAGGAGATCGGGGCCGTCGTCGTCGGTGCTCAACGTGGCGGTCGACCCGTCGGGCAGGACGACGTCGACTGAGAGGATGTGGTTGTAGGTCACGCCGTACTTCAATGCGTGTGGGCCACCAGCGTTTTCGACGACGTTGCCGCCCACCGTGCAGAGGTGCGACGACACCGGGTCCGGCGAGAAGCACAGCCCGTGCGGCGCGACGCGCTCCTGCAGGTCGACGTTGACCACACCCGGCTCCACCCGTGCGCGGCGCGCGGCGACGTCGACCTCGAGGATCTGGTCGAGGCCGGAGAGATCGAGGAGCACGCGCCCGGCGCCCGGCATCATGCCGCCCGAGCAATTCGAGGCGCCACCCCGCGGGACGACCGGAGTGCCGTACCGGGACGCGGTCTTCATGATGGCCGCGATCTGGTTGCGGTCGTGGGGACGCAGCAGCAGGTCGGCGGTGGCGCCGACACCCCAGAAGTCGTGGCCACGTTCGGTCAAGGTAGCCGGGTCGGTGACGACGTCGCCGTAGGCCGCCACGGCTTCGGCGAAATCGGCGAGAGATACTGTGTGACAGCTGGTTTCGTTGACGGTCATGTCGGTGCCTGTCGTGCGTCGGGAAGGGACGTGGCGGGCCACGGGGTACGGCGGTCAGCCCAGGAAGGGCAGTTCCGGCTCGGTGGGGACGACGATGACGGTGGGGCCGTCGGCCTCGAGCGCGGCGGTGAATTCCTTGGCCAGTGACTCCGTGCCGTCGACCGTGACCGCGCGGAGTCCGAATCCCCTGCCGAGGGACTCGATGTCGAGATCGGGCAGGTCCAGACCGGGGACGTTCGGCGTCTTTTCCAGCAGCGCAAAGGACTTCAGGATCTCGTAGGCCCCGTTGCGGAACACCACGAAGATGATCGGAAGTCTATGCTGCCCCGCCGTCCAGATCGCCTGCACGGAGTACTCGAACGAGCCGTCTCCGATGGTGGCCACCACATGCCGCTTCACGCCGCGTTCACGGTCGCCGAGCGCGACACCCACCGCCGCGGGCACACCCCAGCCAATGCCGCCGCTGGGGGTCGCGAAGAAGCTGTCGCTCTGCGTGGTGGGGCACCACGTCAGCTGATGGGCCATCGTGGAGGTGGATTCGTTCACCAACGCCGCGTTCTCCGGCTTGACCGTGGCTATCACCTGATAGACCAGTTCGGGCTTCATCGGGGCTGCGGTGGGTTCGGGAGCGGTGGCCGCGGGAAGCTGGCGCGGTGCCGGGGCGGGTCGATCGGCAGGCACCTCGACCAGGTCGACGAGTCGTTCCAACGCGGTGCGGACCGAACCGATCAGGCTGTCGCCCACCGGAGCGACCGCCGACAGGTGCGGATCGGTGGTGATCTGCAGAACGTCGGTGCCCTCGGGAATCCAGTCACCGCCGACATAGGGGTAGTACCGGAACACCTGCGCGCCGACGGCGATCACCAGGTCGAAGCCCTCGAGAGCGTCGTGCACCCCGGCGATCGTCATCGGCAGCGGGCCTCGAGCCAGCGGGTGCGTCTCCGGGAAGGAGATCCGGTCGGGCAGGCTGCTGCCGAACACCGGCGCCTTGAGCTTCTCGGCGAAGGCGATACCGGCCTCCCAGCCGCCGTCGCGGTCGACCTCGGGCCCGAGGAGCAGCAGCGGGTTCTTGGCCTGGCTGATCCTCTCGGCGAAGTGCACGAGCCGGTCGGCGTCGGGGGCGACGCGGGTGCTCACGTCGCGCACCACCGCGGGGCCCAACGCGGGCTTGTCCCAGTCGTCGAGCGGGATGGAGACGAACACCGGCCCCATCGGCGGTTGCATGGCCACCGCGTAGGCCTGCATGATCGCCGCCGGGACGTCTTCTGCCCGAGCTGGCTCATAGGACCACTTGACCCACGGCTTCGGGAACTCCGTCGCCTCGCGGTTGTTCAAATACGGGTCCACGAGCGCCATCTCGCGGGTTTGGTTGCCCGCGGTGATGATCAGGGGAGTGTTGGCCTTGTAGGACGCCACCAGCGAGCCCATTGCGTTGCCGGTGCCTGCCGCGGTGTGCAGGTTCACCAGCGCCGGCTTGCGGCGGGCCTGGGCGAATCCGTCGGCCATCGCCAGAACCGAGGCTTCCTGAAGGCCCAGCACGTAGGTGAAGTCCTCGGGGAAGTCGCGAAGGAACGACTGCTCGGTGGACCCGGGATTGCCGAACACGGTGGTCAAACCGAGGGTGCGCAGCAAGTCGTAGGTGACGTGATGGATGGTCTTCTTCTCAGACATGGGAACGCCTTTCGCTGTGTGGGTGGTGCGGCAGCGGCAATTCGTCCGCTGATAGAACTGTGATCTCTTGCTCGCCCGTAGTCATTGCCACTGGCGGCCGTTGTATGAGCAGGTCAGCGTCACCTTGGGAGTGGGGGCTAGCCGGAACCTGGGCACGGGTCGAGTGAATCAACGAGCGCCGCACGCCACCCCAGGGAAAAACACGGGGGTTTACCCGGGGGTCCACCAAAACCCCGTGGGGCCTACGGTCGGCGACATGCCGGCAACGACGAAGATCCCCGACCTCGGACCCGAGGTCGGGGATCTTCGCTGCAGATTGCTGCTGCTACGTAATTTGCGCCATGAGCGACTCCATGTCCGAGACGTCCCACACCTCGGCGAACTTGCCGTCCTCGACCCGGTAGAGCGTGAACTCCGATATCCGGACCGTGCGGCCGGTCGGCTCGATCCCGCGGAACTCGCCAAGGTGGGTCCCGCCGACCCAGAAGTGCAGACAGAGGAGATCGCCGTCGACCAGCAGGCTGCGCACCTCCCACTTCCAGTCGGGGAACCCCTCGACCAACGGCGCGAACTGCGCGACGACCGAATCCGGTTCCATGACAACGTCGTTGACCTTGATGGTGGGCGTGTAGAACGCCGTCATGCCGTCGAAGTCGTGCGCGTTGCACAGTTCGAGGTATGCCCCGTAGAGGGATTCGTAGTCGTCGCGCGTGCTGGTCATACGGGAAGACTAGGCGGTCAGTAGTCCCACACGCTCGGCACGAAGCGGTAGGCGTTGCCTGCCTCTGCGACGTGGCACAGCGACGGGAACGGTAGATGGGTGGCCACCAATTGCTCGCCCGTGGCCGCCAGCTCCTTGAGAAGCGCCAGCCGTACCCGGGTCGACTCCTCGGGATCGTGTTCGAATCCGTTCTGCCAACTGGGGTTCTCGAAGCCCGGCTGGAAGACGGCGTCGCCGGCGAACGTCAGCGCATCGTCGCCGGATTCGACCCGGACGATGCTGTGGCCCGGCGTGTGACCGCCGGTGCGGCGCACCACGACCCCTGGCGCCACCTCGACGTCCGACTCGAACGTGTGCAGTCGACCCCGGTACACGTCGAGGAAGCGTGCGGCGGTCGAGCGGAGGACCTCGGGGATGGGCGCCGGCATCACGGTGCGGGAGAAGTCCGGCGCCTCCCAGAACTCCGCCTCGGCGGCCGCCACGTGAACCCTCAGGTCCGTTCGCAGCCGGCCCCGCAGACCGTCGACGAGTAGCCCACCGATGTGGTCCATGTGCAGGTGGGTGAGGACCACGTCGGTCACCGACGCCGCGTCGACGCCCGCGGCGTCCAGTCGCGCCGCGAGCTGACCTGCCCGGGGGAAGCCCGGAAACTCCGTTCCCAGACCGGAATCCACCAATATGGTCTTGTCGCCGCTGCGCACCACCGCCACGTTGAGCGGCCAGTCCGTGACTTCCGGGGGCAGGTACATGTCCTTCAGCCACGCCGACAGGTCGGCGGGGGGAACATTGGTGGCCAGGGTGGAGGCCGTGATCGGGAGAACCCCGTCGCTGATCACCATCACGTCCACGTCGCCGACCTGAACCGCGTAGCGAGAGGGAACCAGTTCATCCACCAAGCTCATGTGCGCACTTCCTCTTCTCATCATTCGAGCGAGTCGGGTGACCCGTCTGCCCCCTCGAACGCCGCGCCGCGCGCCGATTCATCCGGGGAACCGCAATAGAGCGAGGCAACGCCCGTCGCGTGTCAGGATCGACGGGTGCCACCACCGCAGACGCCCGTCGTGACGTGGAGATGAGCACGCCGTGAGCACGCCGCGACGCTTCGCCGACCGATATGAACTGCACGAGCTCGTCGGCATCGGCGGCATGTCAGAGGTACACCTGGCCCGGGACCTGCGACTCGACCGCGACGTCGCGGTCAAGGTTCTGCATGCCGACCTGGCCAAGGACGCCGCGGTCGGTGCACGGTTCCGCCGGGAGGCGCAGAAGACGGCGGGTCTCAACCACCGCGGCATCGCCGCGGTCTACGACACCGGTGCGGCGGACGCGTCCGCCGGCACGCCGATGTACATCGTGATGGAGTTCGTCGACGGCCCGACGCTGCGCGACGTGGTGCGCGACCGCGGTGCGATGACCCCGCGGCGTGCCGTCTCGGTGATCGCCGACGTGTGCGAGGCGTTGGAGTTCAGCCACCGAAGCGGTGTCATCCATCGAGACGTCAAGCCCGCCAACATCATGCTGACCAAGACGGGGGCCGTGAAGGTCGTCGACTTCGGCATCGCCCGTGCGCTCGCCGACGGGGAACACGGCAGCACCGGGTCGGGTGCGGTCATGGGCACCGCGCACTACTTGTCGCCGGAGCAGGCCCGCGGTGGTGAGGTCGACGCCCGCTCCGACGTCTACTCCGCGGGCTGCGTGTTGTACGAACTCGCCACCGGCCAGACGCCCTTCACCGGTGACTCACCGGTCTCGATCGTCTACCAGCACGTGCACCAGGAGCCGGTCAAGCCCTCCAGCCTCGACGCCGCCCTGACGCCGGCGTTCGACGCCGTCGTCGCCAAGGCGATGGCCAAGGACCCCGGCGAGCGCTATCAGTCGGCTGCCGACATGCGCGTCGACCTCATCCGTCTCCTCAACGGCGACGTGCCCTATGCGGCGGTCCGACGCGCTGCGGAGTCCACGTCGCCGTTGCCGCTCGCCGGGGCGCGCGGGGCGGGTCGGCCGGCGCCGGCGCCCGCGGTGTCCCGTCGAGTGGCGGCCGTCGCCGCGGTGGTGGTGCTCGTCGTGGCGGGTGCCGTCGCCGTTGGGCTGGGCACCTTTGGGGGCGGGACCACCGCCGAGGCGCTCCCCGACGTGCGCGGCCGCAGCGTCTCCGAGGCCGTAGCGGTGTTGCACGACCGCGGTCTGAGTACACGCGTCGAGACGATGGCGCATCCGAGCGTTCCCGCCGAGCACGTCATCGACACCGACCCCTCGGCCGGGACCGCGGTGGCGGCCGGATCGGAGGTCGTCATCGAGGCGTCGACTGGCCCCGGCCGACGTCAGCCACCCGGGCCCCTCCTCGAGGTCCCCGACGTCGCGTCGATGTCCTACGCCGATGCCATCCGGGTGCTGACCGGCGCCGGTTTCCAGCAGTTCCGGCAGGCGTATCTGCCGTCGCTCCCGGAGTCCAAGGACCGCGTGTTGGCGACGAACCCCCACGCGCGGCTGCTCGCGGCGAACAATGCCACCATCACCCTGGTGATGGGGTCGGGTCCCGCCTCCTGACGGGTCAGCGGAAACGAACCTCGAGGGTGGCCAGCCCGAAGATCTTGCGGCCGGCCGATTTGGCGGTGACGATGACGACGCCGGTGCGGGTCTGCGGGTCGAGCGACTTGATTCGGCCGCCAAACTCGATGTCCGCGCCGCCGGAGGCCGGCACGACGGCGGGCTGCGACAGCCGGATCGCGTAGCGGGTGATCGCGCCGGGATCGCCCAACCAGGACGAGCCGAAGCCGGCGCCGAGACCCATCGTCAACATGCCATGCGCGATCACGTCCGGCTGCCCGGCCAGCTTGGCGATGTCCGGATCCCAGTGCAGCGGATTGGCGTCGCCGGACACGCCGGCGTAGTTCACCAGATCGCCGCGGGAGAGCCGCGCGTGATGGATCGGCAGATCGTCGCCCACCGCGACCTCGTCGAAGGACGGCGTCGTCGGCGTGCGGGTGGCGGCTCCCTCGGAGATCCGGGCGGCACCGTCGGGCCGCACCGTCTTCTCGTAGTCGCCGGACTCGTCGACCCCGAGCAGGTTGACGTCGTGCATCATCACGCCCTGAATCTTCGAGCGGATTGCCGGGTCGACGTCATCGCCCGTGACGCCCACGACGGTGGTGTGCAGCGTGTGGACCCGTTCGCCGTCGGCATCGGTGAAGGTGTTGGTCACGGTGATCAGGTCGCGGCCGGCGATTCGGCGAACCGAGGTCAACTCGACGTCGACCGTCAGCTCGTCTCCGGCCACGATCGGTCGGTGCTGTTCGAAGACCTCTTCGGTCTGCAGGTACATGTCGTATCCGATGACGACCGACTCGAACATGCGCTGGTTGCAGGCCATGGCGGGGGCAGAGGTGAAGGTCAGCGGGGCCACCAGATCGGGGAAGCCCAGCGCTTCGGCCGCGGCGACGTCCCAGTGCGCGGGATGGTAGTTCTGCACGGCGCGCGCAAATTCGCGGACCTTCTCGCGTCCGACGAGGTAGGTGCCGTCGGCCTGATAGTGGTGGCCGACTCGGGACTCGAGCTCCGAGGTCTCTGCTGCTGCGGTCATGACTGCGCTCATCTCTTCCATCGGTCAGTTCGCTGGGGCCGACCACTGCACACTAACGGGCGTGCGGTTCACCGCCTTCGAGTCCCTCGCGCAGCCGGGCGTTCTCGGCCCGTAGGTCGGCCAGTTGCTGGCGCAACGGCGCGAGGTGCGGTTCGAGTTCGGCGGCACTGTATCGCGGAGTGATGTGCTGCTGGCAGTTCCAGTCGAAGGCCTCGACGGTGACGAGGACGGCACGCTCGACGTCGGCGGCATAGTCCGGGTCGGCGAAGCTCTTCACCAGTGCCGGGTCGTCGGTGACGGTGACGACGCGCGCATGCCCGAAGATCTTCAGCCGGCGACGCTGCGCGTAGTCCAAGACGATCAGTGCGACGCGGTCGTCCCCGCTGACGTTGCCGGTGGTGATGTATTGCAGGTTGCCACGGAAGTCGGCCCAGCCGATGGTGTGTTCGTCGACGACGCGCAGGAAACCCGTTGGCCCGCCGCGGAATTGAACGTATGGCCAGCCGGTCTCGCTGACGGAGGCGAGATAGAACCCGTCCCGGTCGGCCAGGTATTCGCGTTCGTCGTCGGTCAGCGCGTCGGTGCCTGGAGCGGCCCGGCCCTGAACGCGCTTACGGCCGTAGAACCCGTCGCTGCCGTGTTCTCGCTGCACGTCCACGACGGCGTCGGTGAATGCGATGGCGCCGTAGTGCGTGCTCACCGTGTGTCTCCCTCCGAGGATGGGTCTCCCGACACCGAGACATCAGCGGTGGCGACCTCTGACGGCGTGTCGTCACCGACGATTATGTCTCGCCGATGGCTCTGAGCACCCGCGACGCGAGCAGCGGCTCGATCAGCGCCAGCTCGGCTCTGCTGAGCCAGGACGGGTTGGCCTGCTGCGGCGAGCGGAACACCTCCATGGAGTCGAGCCCCGCCGAGCTCAGCTCGTCGGCTGTCAGGGGGTCGTCGAACATCGGAATGCGGACCGGCACGTGAAGCCGACCCTCGTCGAGGGTGACGTCGCCGGTGACCTCGCCGGCACCCCAGAAGCCGCGCCGTGGGTGCGCCGACACCCAGAACAGGACCTTCTGGGCCGGACGGATCAGCCGAGTCCGGTAGTTGTCGGCGACGCACCACGACGGCTTCGTCTCACCGGCGGCGCGCATCGGCTCGACGTCGGTCTTGCGGGGGTTGCACTTGATCACCCAGGCCCCGAGGGTTTCGAGGGTGACGGGGCGGTCCACCGTACGTTCAGGCCGGGTCGGGCACGAAGTGCGTGTCCGCACCGGTCTTGAACACCACGTAGGCGCGCTTCCACGGTGCGTCGTCCAGTAGCCGCCACTCGTGGCCGGTGCCGGTGTGGTCGACGGCCAGCAGCACGTCACCCGGGTGGATGGTGAAGGTCTCGCCGCCGACCGTCGTGAACTCCAGCACGCCCGACAGCGTGATGACGTACTGCGGGATCGGATCGTTGTGCCAGTCGAACGACGAATGCGGTGCGGTCTCCTTGAATTCGATCGATTCGGCGTCCACCAGTTGTTCGCCGGTGATGCTGCCGCGCTCGACGTGGGAGTTCCCGTCGGGACCGGTGTACAGACGGTAGGCGCGAATCATGCTTTGGCTCCTTTGGGTGCGTGGTCTGGGTCGATGGTGTCATTCGAGGACGTCGTCGTGGAGTTGCCTGGCCAGGTCGGTGTTGGACCGGTAGTCGACGCAGACGTCGATGATGGTGACGCCGGGGTTGCCGAGCGATTCCTTGAAGGCTCGCTCGAAGTCGGCGAGGCCGCTGACGCGGACACCGGTGGCCCCAAACGCTGCCGCGTAGTGGGTGACGTCGTAGTCGGCCAACAGGATCCCAGAGGTGCGGCCGTACTTCAGCTTCTCCTGAAAGGAGACCATGTCGTAGGTGTTGTCGCGCATGATCACGTGGGTGAAGCTGAGGCCCAATCGGGTGGCGGTCTCCAATTCCTGTGCGCTGAAGAGGAATCCGCCGTCGCCGGAAATGGAGACCACCTGGGTGCCCGGTCGCACCAGCGCTGCGGCCATGGCCCACGGCAGGGACACGCCGAGGGTCTGCTGTCCGTTGGAGAAGAGCAGCCGGCGTGGCTCGTAGGCGCGGAGGTGCCGGGCGGCGTAGATGTAGTTCGACCCGATGTCGCAGGCGACGGTGGCGTCGTCGTCGACGAGGTCGCGAATCTTGAGCACCAGAGCGGCCGGGTTGACCCGACCTCGGTGTCGGCATGTGCCGCGGCGTCCTCGTCGATGGCGGTCAGGGCGGCGCGCTTCTCGTCGACGGATGCGGTCGACGACTCCGACAGCCGCAGGCCCGACAGCTCGGGTGTGAGGGCGCGCACGGTCGCGTCGATGTCGCCGCGCAGTTCCAGCGCGGGTTGATAGTGCACGTCGACGTCGGCAGCCACCTCGTCGACGTGGACGACGACGCGGGCGGGGTCGGAGTTCCAGAGCCGGGGGTCGTACTCGACGGGGTCATAACCCACGGTCAGCAGGACGTCGGCCTCGGCGAGCAGTTCGTCGCCGGGTTGGTTGCGGAACAGGCCCACCCGGCCCACGTAGTGCCCCTCCAGCTCCCGGGAGACGACCCCCGCGGCCTGGAACGTCTCGACGACGGGGAGGTCGGTGACGGCGAGTAGATCCCGGATCGCCGCACATGCCCGAGGATCGCCGCCGCGCATCCCGACCAGGACAACGGGCCGTTGGGCACGGCGGATGAGATCGGCAGCGCGCAAGACGTATTCGGCCGGTGCGGCTCCCAACGGCCCCACCGGAACTGGTGTGACGACGGCCGTGGTCGGTTCGGCGGCGACGTCCGCCGGGATCACCACCGCGGCGGCCCCACGTGGCACCGTGGTGGCGGCCCGGAACGCGTTGGCGACCGCTTCAGGGGCGTTGTCCGGGTGGGCGACCTCGCCGGTGAACTTGGTGACCGAGGCGAGCATCGCGGCGGCATTCATCGACTGATGCGTGCGCTTGAGCCGATCGGCGCGCCCGACGGCCCCGCAGATGGCGATCATGGGGTCCTGCTCGGTGTTCGCGGTCACCAGGCCGGTCGCCAGGTTGGTCGTGCCAGGACCCGAGGTCACCAGCGCGACACCGGGTGTGCCGGTGAGCCGGCCGACCGCGGCGGCCATGAACGCGGCGTTCTGTTCGTGGCGGCACACGACCAATTGAGGACCGCCGTCGTCGAGTGCGTCGAACACCGCGTCGACCTTGGCGCCGGGGATCCCGAAGATGAACTGCACGCCGTAGGCCGACAGCGTGTCGACCATGCCCTGCGCGGAACGTGTTGCCGGTGAATTCATGTCACTGCCCTTCGGTTTGACGGATCTGTCCGTCGGCGTCGACGTCGGAGAGATGGGCCGCCTCGAATTGCGGTGTCCGAGGCAGGCTGAGGTGAAGGTCGGAGCAGACGCCGATCTCGACGGTGCCGCGCAGCAGGCGGTAGTCGAGGGCATGGCCGCCGCGTGCGTGATCGGCGTCGAGGAAGTGCGCGTGGTATCCCGCCACCGAGATGCCTTAGACCCACTGGGGCATCCGGAACCCGCCGAGCGTGCCCGACACGTCGATCATGGTGACCTCGCCTCGGTCGCGGGTGGCCTCGGTGAACGGCGGGTAGGGGGCGTGTTGCTTGCTGACGGTGCGGGTGCGGACGGAGGCGAACTCGCCGCTGATGCGCACCGCGACCATCAGGTTGGCGCTCCCGACGGCGTCGTCGACCAGGGCGGTCACCGCGGCTCTGTCGGACTCCGAGGTCACCTCGATGGTCTGCTGCGGTCGGAAGCGGGTGACGACGGCGAATGGGACGAGTTCGTCGGGTTCGGCTTCCTGCGCGCTGCCGTCGGACCGGAGTTGGTAGCACACCGAGTCCAGCATCAGGAGTTCGCCGTCGAGACCGTTGAAGGTTCCGAGTCCGAAGTCGCCGTGGCTGAGCAACTCTCGGATGGCGACGTCACCGTCGTAGACGCCGTCGAGCAGCGCCTCCATCGTCGCGGTCTGGTAGATCTCGTTGGGTTCGGTGCTGTCGGGGGCCATGACCCAACTCTGGTCGAGAGCCCGCCCCGAGGCGACGTTGCTGACCCCCATACCCCGATGGGGGCTAGCCGGAATGCCCGACGCCGCGGGCATGCTTCGGGGACGCCAAAGTAAGCACACAGAAAGCGGCGGTAACATTCGTTACCCGCGGGGGCGTCGCAAGGGGGTGTGGGTGCCGGATTGGGCCTTGCAGCGTCGTCGTGCGTTGAAGGCGCTGCCCACGGCCGGCAGAGAGCCGCGGGGCGGCCCGTCGGATTTCGAGCTCGACGTGGCCGACGCGCCGGTACTGCGGGCTCTGCTGCGGATCTCCCGCGCCGTGTTGCGAGCCGACTACTTCGACGAGGCCCTCGAGGTCATTGCCGAGCAGGCCCAGCTGGCGCTCGACGCGGCATCGGTGTCGATCAGCCGGTGGGAGCCCGAGACCCACGTCCGCACGCTGATCAACGTCGGCACCCTAGGCCTCGGTGAGCAGCGATGGCCCGAGGCCGAAATCTACGACGTCCGCGACGACGGTCCGGTGATCAGGTTGCTGCGCCACGGCCAGCCCTACACCTTCTCCGTCGACGAGGCCGACGCCAACCCCACCGAAGCGCAGTGGCTTCAGCGCCTTGGCAAGGAGAGCGAGCTCGCGGTCCCGATCATGCACGACGACGCCATGTGGGGTGAGCTCTGGGCGACCGGCGTCGACGGGCGGCGGTTCGGGGCTGACGACGTCCAGCTGCTGCAGGCCATCGCGGCGCACGCGGCGGTGGCCATCGGGCGGTCCGAATTGTTCAGTACGGTGTGGCGTTTCGCGCACCAGGATCCCCTCACCGGACTGGCGAACCGGCGCGAACTCGACCGCCAATTCTCTGAAATCGACTGGCAGAGCACCCCGGTCGCGCTGCTCGTCGGCGACCTCGACGGATTCAAGACCGTCAACGACCGCGACGGACATCCGGCTGGCGACGCGCTGCTCCGCGACGTCGGCGCGGTGCTCGGAGAGGTGACGTCCTCCGAGGACGACGCCACCGCGGTGCGCCTCGGTGGAGACGAATTCTGCGTGCTGCTACCGAATCGAACGTTGGAGGCAGCCGAGCGACTGGCCAGCGAGACCAGCCACCGTGTCCGGCGGATTCTCGGCACCGACGTCACCCTCAGCTGGGGAGCCACCCTCTCGGGACCGCACACCGGGTCGGGACAGGATCTTCTGGCTGCCGCCGACGCCGCACTGCTGGACGCCAAGCGGCTGGGGCCGGGGCGCTACAACGTCGGGGTGGACAGACCCGTCGTGAACGGACCGCACCGGCGCACCGGCGGCACGGAGGGCGCGAGGTCGGCGATCGATCTGCTGGTGCCGCGGGTCCTGGCGATCCTCGACGAGCATGCCCCCCTGGACCTCGTCGCCGCCCTGGAAGTGCTTGCGATGCAGGTTCACAATGCGGTCGACGCGGCCGCGTGGGCGCTGTCGGAAACCGCGTCCGAGCCGGGGTACATCCGCACGATCCGCGGCGTGGACAGCATGCTCGACGAGTACTCCGGACTCTCGAAGCTCCGCAGGATCGACGCGGGGACCGTGTACCGATTGGCGGACTATCCGTGGACGGACCAGGTGTTGGCGTTACCCGGTACCGCGTTCATCGCCGACGTGGGGCGGGAGGACTGCGACGCCGCCGAGGCGGCGCTGCTGGAGACACTTGGCTATCACGCAGTGCTGGCAGTCGGCGTGCGAGGTGCCGACCGCCAACTGCTACTCGAGATCTTCGCCAGGCCCGGACACGAACTGGACGCCGTGGCGCCCTACGTCCGGGTGCTGGCCAATCACATCGGCAGCACGGCGGTCTAATCGGCGGCGGGCCGCCAGTTTCTAATCGGCGGCGGGCCGCCACGTTCTAATCGGCGGCCGGCCGCCGTGTCGGACGGGCGAAGCCGCCTGGCGCAGGCCGCCGAACGGGACCGCGCCGAGCCGAAGCCGCCGTCATGATCTCCTGGTATCGCGCCACCAATTGATCTCTGGTCAAACCGAATTCGGCCAGTACCTCGTCGGCGGGGGGCCCGCCGTAGGGGGCCCAGTTGCGCATGAAGGTGACGATGTCGTGCGCGAAGCGATCCGCGATGAAGCCGTCGGGCATGTCAGGACCCACCCTTCTTCTTGTTGTAGATGTCGAAGCCGACGGCTGCGAGGAGGACCAGGCCCTTGATGACCTGCTGGACGTCACTGCCGATGCCGATGAGTGACATGCCGTTGTTGAGGACGCCGAGGACGAAGCCACCGATGATGGCGCCCAGCACCGTTCCGACGCCGCCGCTGGCCGACGCGCCACCGATGAATGCCGCCGCGATGGCCTCCAGCTCCATGCCGATGCCGGCTTGCGGGGTCGCGGAGTTGAGCCGGGCGGCGAAGAGCAGACCGGCCAGGGCCGACAGCAGACCCATGTTGACGAACACCAGGAACGTGACGCGCTTGTTCTTCACGCCGGACAACCGGGCGGCCGCCTCGTTGCCGCCGACCGCGTACACCTGCCTGCCGAACACGGTGCTGCGCATGACGAATGCGTAGATGACGAAGGCGACGGCCAGGATGATGCCGACCACGGGCACTCCGCGGTAGCTCGCCAGCAGCAGCGTGAAGGCGGCCAGCGCGGCGACGATGGCCGCGCACTTGAAGACGAACCACGCCAGCGGAGAGACGTCGAAGCCGTAGCGTGACTGCGTGCGCCGCTGCCGCACCTGCTGCCACACCGCCGCCGCCATGACGAACACGCCGAGGATGACCGTGGGCCAGTGATAGAGCCCGCCGCCCCCGCCGATCTCGGGCAGGAAGCCGCTGCTGACCTGGCTGAAGCTGCGGGGGAACGGCGCGATCGACTGGCCCTCGAGCAGATACTGCGTGGCGCCACGGAAGACGAGCATGCCGGCCAGGGTCACGATGAACGACGGGATGCCGACGTAGGCGATCCAAAACCCTTGCCACGCGCCGATGACGGCACCCAAGAGCAGACACAGTCCGACTGCGAGCGGCCACGGCATGTCGTTGCGGATCATCAGTACCGCCGACATCGCCCCGACGAACCCGGCGATCGAGCCGACGGACAGGTCGATGTGCCCGGAGATGATGACGATGACCATCCCGATCGCGAGGATC
Organism: Mycobacterium yunnanensis; assembly: GCF_025823185.1. Taxonomy (GTDB): domain Bacteria; phylum Actinomycetota; class Actinomycetes; order Mycobacteriales; family Mycobacteriaceae; genus Mycobacterium; species Mycobacterium yunnanensis. The sequence goes on along the minus strand of NZ_JACKVK010000005.1, from coordinate 68,952 downwards.
AGGATGTAGCCGTTCTGCTGGACGATGTTGGTGACGTTGAGGGGCTTGAGCAGGATGCCGCTGGTCAACACCTGGAACAGGATGACGATCACCGCGAGCGCGGCCACCATGCCGTACTGCCGGACGTTGCCCTGCAGCACCGCACGCAGCCGCTGACCGGTCGACGCGGGGGGCGTCGACGGCGTGGGCGCGCTCGAGGCGGTGCTCACGGTGGGGGTGGTGGTCATCTAGCTGCGTCCCTTCATCATGTAGCGCATCAAGGTCTCCTGCTTGGCATCCTCACGGGCGACCTCACCGGTCAGCTGTCCCTCGTTGAGGGTGTAGATGCGGTCGCACAGACCGATCAGTTCGGGTAGTTCCGAGGAGATGACGATTACCGCCTTGCCCTGAGCGGCAAGGGAATTGATGATCGTGTAGATCTCGTACTTGGCTCCGACGTCGATCCCGCGGGTCGGCTCGTCGAGGATCAGCACGTCGGGATCGGCGTAGATCCACTTGCTCAGCACGACCTTCTGCTGGTTGCCGCCCGAGAGGTTGCCCGTCGTGGCCCGCACGGAGGTGGCCTTGATGTGCATGTCCTTGCGGAACCGCTCGGCGACGACGGTCTCCTCGTGTTCGTTGATGACCGACGCCCGGCTGACCTTGGGGAGCGAGGCCAGCGTCACGCTGCGCGCGATGTCGTCCATCAGGTTGAGGCCGTAGTGCTTGCGGTCCTCGGTGGCGTACGCGATCCGGTGGCTGATGGCTTCGGGCACCGTGCGCGTCCGGATCTCCTTGCCGTCCTTGAAGATCTTGCCGCCTGCCCACTTGCCGTAGCTGCGGCCGAAGACACTCATCGCCAACTCGGTGCGGCCCGCGCCCATCAATCCGGCCAGCCCGACGACCTCGCCGCGACGGACGTTGAGGGATACCCCGTCGACCACCTTGCGCTGCTGATCCAGCGGGTGGTAGACCGTCCAGTCCTCGATTGCGAAGGTCACGTCTCCGATCGGGTGGTCGGTGCGATCCGGAAAGCGATCGGTCATGTCGCGACCGACCATGCCGCGGATGATGTGCTCCTCGGTGAGGTTGTCGTCGACGGCGAGGGTCTCGATGGTGTGGCCGTCGCGAAGGATGGTGATGTTGTCCGCGACGCGGGTCACCTCGTTGAGCTTGTGCGAGATGATGATGCACGTCAGACCCTGGTCGCGGAGTTCGACGATCAGGTCGAGCAGGTGCCTGCTGTCCTCGTCGTTGAGCGCGGCCGTGGGCTCGTCGAGGATGAGCAGTTTGACCTTCTTGGACAACGCCTTTGCGATCTCGACGAGCTGTTGCTTGCCGACGCCGATGTCGGCGATGCGGGTGCGCGGGCTCTCGGCCAGCCCCACGCGGGCGAGCAGCCGGGCCGCGTCGGTCATGGTCTCGTGCCAGCTGATCACCCCCGCGGAGGCGTGCTCGTTGCCCAGGAAGATGTTCTCCGCGATCGACAACACCGGTACCAGCGCAAGCTCCTGGTGGATGATGCCGATGCCGCGCCGCTCGCTGGACCTGATGTCCTTGAAGTCGCCCGGCTGGCCGTCGAAGACGATCTCGCCCTCGTAGCTGCCGACCGGGTAGATGCCGCTGAGCACCTTCATCAGCGTCGACTTGCCTGCGCCGTTCTCCCCGCAGATCGCGTGGATCTCGCCACGGCGCACCATGAGGTTGACCTCGTCGAGCGCGGTGACCCCCGCGAAACGCTTGGTGATGCCCTGCATTTCGAGTAGCGGGGACGTCCCCCCGTCGCTTCGCTCGCCCGTGGTGTCCGAGAGCGTCACGCCAGCTGTCCGGCGGTGTAGTAGCCGGAGTCGACCAGCACCTTCTGGTAGTTGGTCTTGTCCACGCTGACGGGCTGCAGCAGGAACGCGGGCACGACCTTCACGCCGTTGTCATAGGTAGTGGTGTCGTTGGTCTCCGGCTTGCCGTTGGTGAGCAGCGAGTCGGCCATCTGCACGGCGGCCTTGGCCAGCTCGCGGGTGTCCTTGAACACGGTCTGCGTCTGCTCGCCTGCGATGATCGACTTCACCGACGCCAGCTCGGCGTCCTGACCGGTGACGATCGGCAGGGGGTTGGTCGGCGTGCCGTAGCCCGCGCTCTTCAGCGCGGAGATGATGCCAAGGGACATGCCGTCGTACGGGGAGAGGACCGCGTCGACCCGGCCGCTGGTGTAGGCCTTGCTCAGCAGGTTGTCCATCCGCGACTGGGCCAGTCCGCCGTCCCACCGCAGGGTGGCCACCTGGTCGAAGGAGGTCTGGCCGCTCTTGACGACGAGCTTGCCGCTGTCGATGTAGGGCTGCAGGACGCTCATCGCGCCCTTGAAGAAGAACGTCGCGTTGTTGTCGTCGGGCGACCCGGCGAACAGCTCGATGTTGAAGGGGCCCTTGCCCTGTGCCAAGCCCAGCTTGTCGGCGATGTAGGTGGCCTGAAGAACGCCGACCTTGAAGTTGTCGAACGTCGCGTAGTAGTTGACGTTCTCGGTGCCGCGGATCAGGCGGTCGTAGCTGACGACCGGAATCTTCGCGTCGGCCGCACGCTGGAGGGTGTCGGTCAGCGACGAGCTGTCGATCGGCGCGATCACCAGAACCTTCACGCCCTTGGTGATCATGTTCTCGATCTGGGAGACCTGGTTCTGCACGACGTCGTCGCCGTACTGGAGGTCCGTGTCGTAGCCCAGCTTCTTGAACTGCTCGGCCATGTTGTTGCCGTCGGCGACCCAGCGTTCCGAGGACTTGGTCGGCATGGCGATGCCGACCGTGCCGGAACGCTGACCGTTGCTGGCCTGCGGCTGGTCGGCCGTCGTCGAACGGCCGCAGCCTGACAGCATGGCCACCACGGCCATGACGAGGGTCAAGACCCCCAGTACTCGAACGATGCCCTTACGCATGAAATCCTCCCGACTGAGTGGGTTCGCACCGCGGTCTCACCGGCCGGGGCGGGCGCCCATGTGAGCGCTAACATATGGAGTTTGTGACGCCGCTCACGTCTTTGTCAAGCCCGTCGGTGCCTCGATGTGAGCGCTAACAAATCGTTGACACGCTTCGAATGTGAGCGTTAACATCCTGACGGTGTAACGCCGGTCACACTCACCCCTCTGCCCACCCGGGGCTCTTGGAACTCACACCGGCAACCTAGGCGAGCGAAGCGACGGGGGAAGCGACCAGCCGAGCTCGGCATTCAGAATCAACGAAGGAGTTGTTGTGAAGAGAGTCCTCACCGCGGTGCTGAGCATCGCCTCGGTCGGCGTTCTCGCAGCGTGCGGCAGCGGACCGGTACCGTCCGGCAGTTCAGGCGGCGGTGGCGGGGGAGGCCAGATCACCATGGGCTTCTCCCAGGTCGGCGCGGAGAGCGGGTGGCGCACGGCGAACACCACGTCGATTCAGGACGCGGCCAAGGCCGCCGACGTCAACCTCAAGTTCTCCGACGCCAACGGTGAGCAGGAAAATCAGATTTCGGCGATCCGCTCGTTCGTCCAGCAGCGGGTCGGCGTCATCGCCTTCAGCCCCGTGGTGCGCACCGGCTGGGACGCGGTGCTGCTCGAGGCCAAGAACGCCGGCATCCCCGTCATCCTCACCGACCGCGCGGTCGACACTCAGGAGAAGGACGTCTACAAGACGTTCATCGGCGCCGACTTCGTCCAGGAGGGCAAGTGGGCAGGGGAGTGGACGGCCAAGGAGTACGCCTCTGCACCCGGCCCGGTGAACATCGTCCAGCTCGAAGGCACGACCGGTTCGGACCCGGCGCTGGAGCGCACCACCGGCTTCGCCGACGCCATCAAGACCAACCCCAACCTGAAGATCATCGCCTCCCAGTCCGGTGATTTCACCCGGTCCGGCGGCAAGCAGGTGATGGAGGCGTTCCTCAAGGCCAACCCGAAGATCGACATGGTCTTCGCGCAGAACGACGACATGGGGCTCGGCGCCGTCGAGGCCATCGAGGCCGCAGGCAAGAAGCCCGGCCAGGACATCAAGATCGTCGCGATCGACGCCACGCACGACGGCATGCAGGCCACCGCGGACGGGAAGTTCAACTTCCTCGTCGAGTGCAACCCGCTGCTCGGGCCGCAACTGATGGACATCGCGAAGAAGGTCGTCGCCGGCGAGGCAGTGCCCGCCCGCATCGTGACCAAGGACCAGACCTTCGACCAGGCACAGGCCAAGGCCGCATTGCCCGACCGCAAGTACTGAGCCCGCGCCACCCATCGTCGACGCCGCTCGGACGCAGCCCCCCCGCAATGCTCCGAGCGGCGTCGATCACCACCGGAAAGGACGCCCGATGACCATGTCTCGTGGCGACACCACCGCAGCCGCGGTGGTCCGCATGCAGGGCGTCACCATCGACTTCCCTGGCGTGAAGGCGCTCGACGCCGTCGACTTCCGCCTGCTCCCCGGTGAGATCCACGCGCTGATGGGGGAGAACGGGGCTGGCAAGTCGACGCTGATCAAGGTGCTGACCGGTGTCTACGACCCCGACGCGGGCACCATCACCGTCGACGGGGTCGAACAACGATTCACCGGTCCGCGCCAGGCGCAGGACGCGGGCATCAGCACCGTCTACCAAGAAGTGAACCTCTGCCCCAATCTGACCGTGGCGGAGAACATCCTGCTCGGCCGTGAACCCCGTCGGTTCGGTCGCATCGACTACCGCGCGATGAAGCGCCGCGCTGCCGAACTGCTTGGCCAGCTCGACCTGACCGTCGACCCCGGCTCCACACTGGGCGCGCATCCCATCGCGGTGCAGCAGCTCGTCGCCATCGCCCGCGCGACGGCCATCTCCGCCCGGGTTCTGATCCTCGACGAACCCACCTCCAGCCTCGACGCCGACGAGGTTGCCGAACTCTTCCGCGTGATGCGCGGGCTCCGAGACGGCGGCACCGCCATCCTGTTCGTGTCGCACTTCCTCGACCAGGTGTACGCGGTCTCGGATCGAATGACGGTGCTGCGCAACGGCCGACTCGTCGGCGAGTACCCGACCGCCGAGATGAACCGAGTGCAGCTCGTCGCCGCCATGCTCGGCCACGAACTCGACGTCCTCGAGGAGATCGGCGAATCGGCCGCCGAGACCACCCCGGCCACCGACCAACCCGTGCTGAGTGCACGCGGGCTCGGACGCAAGCCCAAGCTGGCGCCGGTCGACCTCGACGTGCACCGCGGTGAGGTGGTGGGCCTGGCGGGTCTGCTCGGCTCCGGGCGAACGGAGTTGGCGCGCTTGCTGTTCGGCGCCGACCGCGCCAGCAGCGGCAAGGTCTCGGTCAACGGGTCGACCGACTCGATGCGCTCACCGCGCGCCGCCATCGCCAAGGGATTGGCCTTCTCCTCGGAAGACCGCAAGGGCGAGGGCATCATCGGCGACCTCAGCGTGCGGGAGAACTTGGTGCTGGCGCTTCAGGCCCGCCGCGGGTTCGCCAGGCCGTTGTCTAGGAAGACCAAGGACGACCTCGTCGACCGCTACATGGAGGCGCTCGACATCCGCCCACGCAACCCGGGCATACCGGTGAAGAACCTCAGCGGCGGCAACCAGCAGAAGGTGCTGCTGGCCCGGTGGCTCATCACCGAACCGCAGCTGTTCATCCTCGACGAACCCACCCGCGGGATCGACGTCGGAGCCAAGGCCCAAATCCAGCGGTTGGTCACCGATCTCGCGAAGGACGGCATGGGCGTGGTGTTCATTTCCGCCGAGCTCGACGAGGTCGCCAGGATCAGTGACCGGATCGCGGTGCTCCGCGACGGCACGTGCGTCGCGCAGGTCGGCTCGGACCGCTCGGTCGGCGAACTCACCGCCCTCATCGCGGCCGGAGGAGACCAATGACCAAGAAGCTCGCGGCCTCGCCCCTGATCTGGCCGATGCTCGCGCTGGTCGCGCTGCTGCTCGTCAACGTCATCGTGACGCCGAGCTTTCTGAGCATCCGCGTCCAGGACGGCCACCTCTTCGGCAGTGTCGTCGACATCCTGCGCAACGGCGCACCCACCATGTTGGTGGCACTGGGCATGACCCTGGTGATCGCCTCCCGCGGCATCGACCTGTCCGTCGGAGCGGTGGTGGCGGTCAGCGGTGCCCTGGCCTGCGCCCACGTTGCCGCCTCCGACGACCCGGGCGGCGTGGGCACGGTCGTCACCGCGATGGGGATCGCACTCGGCGTCGCCGTCGGCCTCGGGCTGTGGAACGGCATGCTGGTCTCGGTCTTCGGGGTTCAGCCCATCATCGCCACGCTGGTGCTGATGACCGCGGGCCGCGGTATCGCGCTGCTCATCACCGACGGCCAGATCATCACCGTCACCAGCGCGCCGTTCAAGATCCTCGGCACCGGCTTCGTCTTCGGACTACCGGTCGCAATTCTGGTCAGCCTGAGCGTGTTCGCACTGGTCGGTTTGCTGACCCGCCGCACCGCGCTGGGCATGCTGCTGGAGTCGGTCGGCATCAACCCGGAGGCCAGCCGGCTCGCCGGCGTGCGCTACCGCACCATCGTGTTCGCCGTCTACGTGTTCTGTGCGCTCTGCGCCGGCATCGCCGGGCTGATGATCGCCTCGAACATCTCGGCCGCCGACGCCAACAACGCCGGGCTGTGGATCGAGATGGACGCGATCCTGGCGGTGGTGATCGGTGGAACCTCGCTGCTGGGTGGACGTTTCAGCCTCACCGGCACCATCCTCGGCGCCCTGATCATCCAGACGCTGACCACCACGGTGTACACCGCGGGCATCACTCCCGAGACGACCCTGGTGTTCAAGGCGCTGGTGGTCATCGCGGTGTGCCTGCTGCAGGCGCCCAAGTTCCGGGCCCTGGTGTCGCGACGCCGCAAACGGCCCCCCGCGCCGACGGGCCGCGCCGCGACCGACGAGGTCGCCGGGCAGCAGGTGTCGGTGCCTGCGCCGACGTCGATGGTGGCGAAGTGAGGAAGTCATGAGCGTGCAGACCGTCGAACGCCCCCGGTTCGACACCGCGGAGGTCTTCCGTCGGATCAGGGGCAGGTACCTCTCACCGCTGGCCTCACTGGTGCTCTTCGTGGTGATGTTCGTCGCCGTGGTCACCCAATACGACTTCGCCAGCCCCACGCAGGTGTTCCTGAACCTGTTGGTGGACAACGCCTACTTGATCGTCTTGGCGGTCGGCATGACGTTCGTGATCCTCACCGGCGGCATCGACCTGTCCGTCGGGTCGGTCGTCGCACTCTCGACCGTGATCCTCGCGACCGCGCTCAAGGCCGGTTGGCCGATGCCGCTGGCCGTCGCCGCGGTGCTCGTCGTCGGGCCGCTCCTTGGCCTGATGATGGGCCTGGTCATCGAGTACTTCGACGTGCAGCCCTTCATCGCGACGCTGGCCGGGATGTTCCTGGCCCGCGGGCTCTGCTACGTCATCAGCGTCGACACGCTGCCGATCAAGGATCCAGTCCTGCGCGAGTTCGGCCTGAACTACGTCTACCTGTACGAGGACAAGTTCATTCGGTGGACGGTCGTGGCGGCGCTCGCCGCGGTGCTCGTCGCGGTCTACGTGCTGCATCTGACCCGGTTCGGCCGCACCGTCTACGCCGTCGGCGGCAACCGGCAGTCGGCACAGCTGATGGGGCTCAACGCCTCTCGGGCCCGGGTGTCGGTATACGCGATCAGCGGACTGTGCGCCGCGTTGTCCGGACTGCTGCTCGGGGTGCAGAAGCTCTCCGGGTACAGTCTGAACGGCATCGGACTCGAACTCGACGCCATCGCCGCAGCCGTCATCGGCGGCGTGCTGCTATCCGGTGGGGTGGGATTCGTGCTCGGTTCGCTCATCGGGGTGCTGGTGCTGGGCACCATCCAAACCTTCGTCACCGCAGCCAATCTCGACTCCTACTGGACCCGCATCATGACCGGTGTGCTGCTGCTGATGTTCGTTCTGGTTCAGCGACTGTTGGTGAGGAAGCCCGGATGAGTGCCCAACCCATGCCGCCCACGGCGCCCAAACCCGTCATGGCCGACGTCGCACGGCTCGCCGGTGTCAGCCATCAGACGGTCTCTCGCGTCATCAACGGGTCGACGAGCATCCGGCCCACCACCAAGGCCCGCGTCGAGCAGGCCATCTCCGAACTCGGCTACCGGCCCAACACCGCGGCCAGAGCGCTGGTCACGCGGCGGTCGGGAATCATCGGCATCGTCGGCACCAACAGCGCGCTCTACGGTCCGTCGAGCATCCAGCGCTCCGTGCAGGAGGCGGCGCGCGGTGCCGGCTACTTCTCCAGCCTGGTGCCGTTGGCCGAGGTGACGGTCGAGGAACTGGCCGGGGCGTTGGAATACCTTGCGCGCCAAGCGGTGGAGGCCATCGTGATGATCGCCGCCCAGGAGGACGCGCTGGCCGTCGTGGCCGCTGCCGACCCCGGCGTTCCGCTGATCGTGGTGGAGGGCGACCTGTCGGGTCGGGGGCTGAGCGTGGGCGTCGACCAGATCGACGGCGCCCGCCAAGCCACCCAGCACTTGATCGACCTGGGCCATCGCGAGATCGACCACGTCCTCGGTCCGTTGAGCTATACCGAGGCCAAGGGCCGTCGCGCCGGCTACGAGGAGGCGATGCGTGGTGCCGGCCTTCAGGTGCGCGAACCGTGGGAGGGCGACTGGACCCCTGCCCGCGGTTACGAGATCGGTCGCGAGATGGCCGCGCGTCGCGAGACGTCCGCGGTGTTCGTCGCCAACGACCAGATGGCGATCGGCGTGCTGCACGCCTTCGCCGAGGCCGGCCTCGTGGTACCGAGGGACGTCAGCGTCGTCGGGTTCGACGACATCCCGGAGGCTGGGTACCTCAACCCGTCGCTGACCACGGTCCGCCAAGACTTTCAGGCCATCGGCCGTCGGGCCATCGACCTCGTCACCGCCACGTTGGACGGGTCGACGACCAACGTGCCCCTGCTACCCCCCAAATTGATCGTCCGTCAGAGCACGGCAACGTACGAGGAGAACCGATGAAGGGCGACGACGCCACCGCAGCGACGGCCGAGAGGGCCGCCGAAAAGTACACGGTTGGTGTCGACTTCGGCACCCTGTCCGGGCGTGCCGTGGTGGTCCGCGTGAGCGACGGCCACGAATTGGCGCAGGCCGAACACGTCTACGCCCACGGCGTGGTGTCGGAGACGTTGCCGGGCCACGACCGGCGGCTGCCGCCGCAATGGGCCCTGCAGGTTCCGGCCGACTACGTCGAGGTGTTGCGCACGGCCGTCCCCGCCGCAGTCGAGGAGGCCGGTGTGGACCCTTCCGGCGTGATCGGGATCGGCACCGACTTCACCGCCTGCACCATGGTCCCCGTGCTGGCCGACGGCACCCCGCTGTGCGAGCTGCCCGAGTACGCCGACCGGCCGCATGCCTACGGCAAGCTGTGGCGCCATCACTCACCTCAGCCGCAGGCCGATCGCATCAACGCCGTCGCGGCGCAGCGCGGCGAGACGTGGCTGCCGCGCTACGGCGGACTGATCTCCAGTGAATGGGAGTTCGCCAAGGCGCTGGAGATCCTCGAGGACGACCCTCGGGTCTACGAGACGATGGACCGGTTCGTCGAGGCCGCGGACTGGATCGTGTGGCAGCTGTGCGGACGCTACGTCCGCAACGCCTGCACGGCCGGCTACAAGGGAATTCGCCAGGACGGTCGTTACCCGTCGGCGGAGTTCCTCGCCGAGTTGAACCCCGCCTTCGCGAACTTCGTCACCGACAAGCTCGAGCAGCCGATCGGGCAGCTCGGCGAGCCTGCGGGCACGCTCACCGCCGAGGCCGCGGGGTGGACCGGTCTGCCCGAGGGCATCCCCGTCGCCGTCGGCAACGTCGACGCGCACGTGACGGTGGCCGCGGCCGACGCGCTCGACGACGGCCACCTGGTGGCCATCATCGGTACCTCGACGTGCCACGTGATGAACTCCGACGTCCTTCGCGACGTACCCGGCATGTGCGGTGCCGTCGACGGCGGAATCCTCGAGGGCAGTTGGGGCTACGAGGCCGGCCAATCCGGTGTCGGCGACATCTTCGCGTGGTTCATCAAGAACTGCGTGCCCGAGCGTTACGAGATCGAGGCGCGCAACCGCGGTCTGAGCCTCCACGAGCACCTGACCGAACTCGCCAGCGCTCAGCGAGTAGGCGAGCACGGGCTCGTCGCGCTGGACTGGCACAGCGGCAACCGTTCGGTGCTCGTCGACCACGAGCTGTCCGGAGTGATCGTCGGGCAGACGCTGGAGACCACGTGCGTGGATTCCTACCGGGCCTTGTTGGAGGCCACCGCCTTTGGGACCCGAATGATCGTCGAGACCTTCGTCCAGTGCGGGGTTCCGGTGACCGAACTGGTGGTCGCCGGCGGTCTGCTCAAGAACCGGTTGATGATGCAGATCTACGCCGACGTCGTCGGGCTTCCGCTGTCGACGGTGCCGTCGACGCAAGCGCCGGCCCTCGGGTCGGCGATTCACGCCGCCACTGCGGCGGGCGCGTTCACCGACGTCCGTGCCGCCGCCAAGCAGATGGGCAAGAGAGTGCGCAACGCCTACACCCCGATTCCGGAGAACGTGGAACTCTACGATCAGCTGTACCGCGAGTACGTGACGCTCTACGACTGGTTCGGACGAGGCAACGACATGATGCGCCGCCTGCGTCGGATCGGATCGCTGGAGACCGTAGGGGCGTCGCGATGACCGTCACCGCCGAGACCAACCGCGTCATCGCCCAATTGCGCCGTGACGTCTGCGATCTGCACGCTCAGCTGACCCGCTACGACCTGGTCATCTGGACGGCGGGCAACGTCTCCGCCCGGGTACCGGGCAGCGACCTCATGGTCATCAAACCCTCTGGTGCGGACTATGATTCGATGACCGCAGACGACATGGTGGTGTGCGACCTCTACGGCAACCTCGTCGACGGCGACCTCAACCCGTCCTCGGACACCGCGGCGCACGCCTACGTCTACCGGCACATGCCCGATGTGGGCGGCGTCGTCCACACTCACTCCACCTACGCCACCGCATGGGCAGCGCGCGGTGAGCCCATTCCCTGCGTGCTGACGATGATCGCCGACGAATTCGGCGGTGACGTGCCGGTCGGTCCGTTTGCGCTCATCGGCGACGATTCGATCGGGCGCGGCATTGTAGAGACGTTGCGGGACAGCAGGTCTCCCGCCGTCCTGATGCGCAGCCATGGCCCGTTCACCATCGGCCGTACGCCGCGAGACGCGGTCAAGGCCGCGGTCATGGTGGAGGACGTGGCCCGCACCGTGCACATCAGCCGTCAGATGGGCACCACGTCACGCATCGACGCGGCCAACGTGACCGCTTTGTGGGAGCGGTACCAGAACGTCTACGGCCAGGCCGACCAACCGTCTACCACCACCCAGGAGAACCACCGATGATCGCGTCCCGACTCGTGACCAGCCAGGTATGGCTGGTCACGGGCAGCCAATCCCTGTACGGACCGGACATCCTGGATCAGGTCGCCGACCAGTCGCGCCAGATCGCCGACCAACTCGACGGCAGCGCCGAGATCCCCGTGCAGGTGCGCTGGCTTCCCGTCGTCACCACGACCGAGGCCATCGCCCAGGTGCTCGCCGAGGCCAACGCCTCCGAGGAGTGCATCGGCGTGATCGCGTGGATGCACACGTTCTCGCCGGCCAAGATGTGGATCCGCGGCCTCAAGACGCTGCGCAAGCCATTGCTGCACCTGCACACCCAGTTTGGTGTCGAACTGCCGTGGCAGAGCCTCGACATGGACTTCATGAATCTCAACCAGGCGGCCCACGGCGACCGGGAATTCGGCTACATCCAGACCCGGCTGTCGACCCCCCGCAAGACCGTCGCCGGGCACGTCAGCGACGCGAAGACCAGACGGAGGATCGGCACCTGGGCGCGTGCCTCGCTCGGCCGCGCCGAATTGTCGACGATGAAGCTCGCCCGCTTCGGTGACAACATGCGCGGCGTCGCCGTGACCGAGGGCGACAAGGTCGAGGCCGAGGCCCACTTCGGAGCCTCGATCGACGCCTTCGGCGTCAACGACCTCGTCGCCGTCGTCGACCGCGTCACGGCCGCCGAGGTCGACGAGCTGATCGGCGAGTATGAGGACACCTATGAGGTGGCCGCCGAACTGCGACCCGGCGGCGACCGGCACGACTCGCTGCGCCACGGCGCACAGATCGAGCTGGGCTTGCGAAAGTTCCTCCAAGGGGGCGGGTTTCACGCCTTCACCACCAACTTCGAGGATCTCGGCGGGCTCCGTCAGCTCCCCGGGCTGGCCGTCCAGCGGCTGATGGCCGACGGCTACGGCTTTGGCGGCGAGGGTGACTGGAAGACCTCGATGATGTTGCGGACGGTCAAGGTGATGGGCGAGGGGTTGCCCGGCGGCACGTCGTTCATGGAGGACTACACCTACGATCTGACGCCGGGTCGGGAACGCATCCTCGGCGCCCACATGCTCGAGGTCTGCCCAAGCATCACGGCGGCGAAGCCGACCCTCGAGGTGCATCCCCTCGGCATTGGTGATCGGGAGGATCCGGTTCGGCTGCGTTTCACCGCGGCTCCGGGAGAGGCCATCATTCTCGGCATCAGTGACATGGGGTCCCGATTCCGGCTCGTGGTCAACGAAGTACACGTCGTCGAGCCGACCCAGGACCTGCCGAATCTGCCAGTCGCCTGTGCGGTGTGGGAGCCCTTGCCGGACTGGTCCACGTCGACCGAGGCATGGTTGATGTCCGGGGCGCCGCACCACACCGTGATGTCGACCGCCGTCGACGCCGAGGCGATCGACGACCTGGCCGCCATGACCGACACCGAACTGTTGGTCATCGACGCCGCCACCACGGTGCGCGGTTTCCAGCACGAACTGAAGTGGAACGACGTGTATCACCACGTCGCCGCCGGACTGTGAGCGCAGGGTCGCGATGATCGCCGCCCGCTTGCACGCCGTCGGTGACCTCCGCGTCGCCGAGGAACCCGACCCAGGTGACCCTCCGCCGGGTTGGTCGTCGATCGCGGTCACCTCGGTGGGCATCTGCGGTTCCGACCTGCACTGGTTCACCGACGGCGGAATCGGCGAGAACCGCATCGAGCGGCCCGTCGTGCCGGGACACGAGTTCGCCGCCGTCGCACTCACCGGGCCGCACGTCGGCCGCCGGGTCGCGGTCGACCCGGCGATTGCGTGCCGCCAGTGCGAGATGTGCCGGCTGGGATACGAGAATCTCTGCCCGACGGTGAGATTCGCGGGTCACGGGACCCTGGACGGTGCGATGCAAGAGCGCCTCGTGTGGCCGGATCACTTGCTGCATCCCCTCCCCGACGAGGTGAGTGACGACGCGGGGGCGTTGCTGGAACCGCTCGGCGTGGCGCTACACGCGGTCACGGTCAGTCACTTGCGGCCCCGCGCGGACGTGCTCGTCGTCGGGGGAGGGCCGATTGGCGCACTCGTCGTCCAGGTGGCCCGTCGCCGGGGTGCGGCACGGATCTTCGTGACCGAACCCCTCGAGCACCGCCGCGCGACGGCGTTGCGCAGCGGAGCGGACGCCGTGTTCTCCGACGCCAACGGCGCCGAGGACGTCCTCGAGGCGACCGGCGGCCGGGGTGTCGACGTCGTCGTGGAGATCGCCGGAACCGACGCCGCGATCGCCACCGCCGTCGCGGCGGCCCGTCCCGGTGCCCGGATCGCGTTGGCGGGCATCCCATCCCAGGATGATTCGGCGTATCCCGCGGCGGTGGCCCGGCGCAAGGGGCTGACGTTCGCGATGGTGCGACGCATGAACGACACGTATCCCCGGGCGATCGCCTTGGCGGCCGGCGGCCTCGACCTCGACCAGCTGGTGACCGAACGGCATCCCCTTGCCGAGGCGGCCAAGGCGTTCCGGTTGGCCTCGGAGCGGCGTGGCGACAAGGTCGTGGTGAGCGTCTCGTCGTCGCGATGACGCGTGAACCGATCGTGTTAGGCCGCTTCGGCTTTCGGGTGCGGTTCACGTGGGGGACGCGATCGTGTGTCACAGTGAGAGGGTGACGTACGGGCAGGACTGGCAGCCGAAGACCGTCGACTGGACCTCGACGAGGGGCCGCATCCTGCTCGCCGCGTCCGTCCTGTTTGCCCAGCGCGGCTACTTCGGCACCTCGACCCGTGACATCGCCGAGGCGGTTCAGATTCGCCAGCCGTCGCTGTTCCACCACTTCCAGGCCAAGCACGAGATGTTCCGTGCGCTCGTCGAGATGGACCTGGGTCCGTCCATCGCCCGCATGAATCAGCGTCTGGGCGAGCAGTCCACCTGGGCCGAGAAGTTGCACCTGGGCATCGCATGCGACGTCCGCGAGATCTTGGCGCAGCCGTTCGACGCCCGTGGGCTGTACCAGGACGCCGTCCTGGCGCTCGACGAGTTCGCCGCCGAGCGAGAGGGCATCACGCTGTTCCACGACCTCGTCGAGAGCGTGGTCCACGGTGGTTGCGTTGCCGGTGAGTTCGTCGAGTTCGAGCCGAGCTTCGTGCTGCGGGCGACCAACGGCGTGCTGTTCGAGACTCTGCGTGAACAGGGCGGACCGTCCGGTTCGATGCGCCACGAGCGGCCCCTGCAGGCGGCGGACTTCGTCCTGCGGTCACTGTTGGTCGACCAGTCGCGTCTGACGTCGATACGGGACGTCACGCGCAACCGTCTGCGGGACCTCGAGGTTGCGGCAGCCCGCTAATCGAGGACGGTGTCCCGTGACGGCCAGGTAAACATTCGGCCGAACGGTCGCGCTGCCGTCGTCGCTCCCCTATCGTTCGATAGGCCGACGGTGACCGACGTCGTCTCGGCGTCGACCATCGGAGGAAATGTGAAGAGAGCGCTCATCGGCGTGGTGGCCGCAGTTGCCCTGCCGCTCGTCGCGTGTTCGTCGTCGAAGACCGCCGCGCCGGAGCCCAGCGGCCCGGCCAAGGTCGCTCCCCCGGCCATCCTGCAGGCCGGCACGCTGAAGATCTGCGCGCCCAACGACGGCACGCCCCCCAACGTCTACCACGACGAATCCGGTGAACTCGTGGGCAGCGAAGTCGACCTGGGCAAGGCCCTGGCCGCCGAGATGGGACTCAAGTCCGACTTCGTGCAGTCCTCGTTCGCCACCGTGATCCCCACGCTGCAGGCCAAGCAGTGCGACGTCATCATGGCGCAGCTCTACGTCAAGCCCGAGCGGGAGAAGGTCGTGGACTTCGTGCCCTACGTCAGGTCCGGCACCGGAATCGCGGTCTCGGAGAACAAGCCCGCCGACGTCACGGGACTCGACGAGAGCCTGTGCGGCAAGAAGGTCATGGTCGCCGTGGCGACGACGGCGGAGTCGCTCGCCATGGAGCAGTCCGACAAGTGCACTGCCGCAGGCAAGCCCGCAGTCGACGTCAACCGGAGCAACCAGGCCGACGTGTCGCTGCAGCAGCTGCAGAACGGCCAAGTCGACGCCTTCATGGACACCGCCGAGACCCTGGGCTACTACGAGACGAAGACCGGCGCCAAGATCAAGACCGTTGGGCAGCCGTTCGGCACGATCGACATCGGCGCCGCCACGCGCAAGGACGACACTCAGCTTCACGACGCCATCGCCACGGCACTTGCGGCGCTGCAAGCCAACGGCACCTACGACAAGATCCTGAACGAGTGGGGCATGTCCGACCTGAGCATCAAGAAGTAAGTCGTGCAGTTCGACTGGCCATTCTTCTGGAAGTCGCTGTTCGCGCCCAGCGACTCGTTCCTCGACGGGCTCGGCCTGACCATCGGAATCTCCCTGGTGGCAATGGTGTTGGCGATCCTGCTCGGTCTGGTGATCGCGCTGATGCGCCGCTCGCCATTCGCACTGGTGCGAGGCTTTGCCAGCGTCTACATCTGGGTGATCCGAGGCACGCCGCTGCTGGTGCAACTGGTGATCATCTACACCGGCTTCGCCGCCGTGGGCATCTATCAGTTCAACGACGTGTCGCTTCTGGGGTTGTCCCTGAAGGCCGCCGTGCAGGCTGCCGTCGTCGGGCTGATGGTCAACGAGAGCGCCTACATCGCCGAGATCATCAGGGCCGGGCTGGATTCCGTGCCGAAGGGACAGTTCGAGGCGGCGGCCTCACTCGGCATGACGCCCGGCAGGCTCATGCGGTGGATCATCGTGCCGCAGTCGCTGCGCGTGATGGTTCCACCGCTGGGCAACTCCTTCAACGGCATGATGAAGACCACCTCGGTGCTCTCGGTCATCGGCGTCAGCGAGATGTTCCTCGTCACGCAGTCGATCAGCTCGGCGACGTTCCACACCTTCGAGATCTTCATCGTCGCGGCGATCTACTACCTTGCGCTGACGACGATCTGGACGTTCATCCAGGCGTGGATCGAGAACCGGTTGGCGCGCCAACTCGGCATCCAGCAGCGGGTGTCCATCATGTCGCGCCTGCTCGGTGCCAGGCGTGCGGCGGCCGCCACCCCGACGCTGCAACCCCATGGATGAATCAGGAGAACCGATGACCGCCACCACCGTACCAATCGTCTCGGTGCGCAACGCCTGCTGCATGCTTGGCGGCAAACGGGTGCTCGACGAGGTGAACCTCGACGTCATGCGTGGTCAGGTCGTGGTGCTCATCGGACCGTCCGGCGCAGGCAAGACCACCCTGCTGCGCTCGATCAACCACCTCGAAGAGCTCTCCAGCGGTGAGGTTCTCGTCGGCGGCGTGTCCATCGCCCACGGCGCCCACGGCAAGAAGATCGGCACCACCGAGCTGGCCCGCCGGCGTCGCGAGATCGGGTTCGTCTTCCAGCACTTCAACCTGTTTCCGCACATGACGGCGTGCGAGAACGTCTGGAACGCGCCGGTGCGGGTGCTCGGTCAGCCCAAGGACGAGGCGCGCCGGAACGCCTTGGCGCTCCTGGACCGAGTGGGGCTGGCCGACAAGGCCGACTCGCGGCCCAGCCAGCTCTCCGGCGGACAACAGCAACGCGTCGCCATCGCGCGGGCTCTGGCCATGCGCCCCAAGGTCATGTTGTTCGACGAACCGACCAGCGCGCTGGACGTGGAGATGGTCGGCGAGGTCCTCGAAGTCATGCGCGAACTGGCGCGTGAACAGATGACGATGGTGGTGGTGACCCACGAGATGCGCTTCGCGCGTGACGCGGCCGACCGCATCATCGTGATGGACGCCGGACGCATCATCGAGGACGCCCCACCCGACGAGTTGTTCGACCACCCGAAGAACGAACGCACCAAGTCGTTCCTGTCGACTATCCATTGACGGTTCACCGTCGCATCCACCGATGGTTCACCGTCGCATCCACCGACCAACGTTCTGCAGAGAGGACGTCACCGTGCCCAATTCCTCAGCGTCGTTCACCGGCGCCGTCGCCACCCCGCACACCCTGGCGACCGATGCGGCGACGGACGCGTTTCGGGACGGGGGCAGCGCGATCGACGCAGCCATCGCCGCGGCCGCGGTACTGACCGTCGTCTATCCGCACAACGTCGCCCTCGGCGGAGATCTGATCGCCCTCGTCCGCAGTCCCGACGGCGAGGTCACGTGCGTGAACTCCTCCGGGTGGACCGGCGCGCACGCCGACGTCGACGCGATGCGCGCCAAATACGGGTCGGCACTGCCAGCAAGGGGTGCCGACACCGTCAGCGTGCCCGGCGGTGTGCGTGGCTGGGAAGCGTTGCACGGCATGGGGGGTCGACTGCCATGGCATCGGTTGCTGCAGCCCGCCCACCGCGCGGCCGACACCGGGGCCCCGGTCGCCGCCTCCCTTGGCGCGCATCTCGACGATCCCGAGAACGCCGATCTGATGGGATTCGAGGACTTCGAGCGGTTGTTCCGCCCGGGTGGGCGGTTGTTGCAGACCGGCGACCAGTTCCGCCAACCGGCACTTGCGTCGACGTTCGCCACGCTCGCCGGCGGCGGACCGGACGCGTTCTACCGCGGCGACCTCGCGGCGGCGATGGTGCGCTATCTCCGCTCGCACGGGTCGGTGCTCGACGAGGCCGACTTCGCCGACTTCCGGCCCGAGATCACCGCGCCGGCATCGGTCGAGTTTCGTGGCCTGACGGTGTCCACCAGCCCGCCGAACACGCACGGCTTCATCATGCTTCGCGCGCTGGCGGCTCTGGAGGAGTTCCACACGGGCGCACCCCTGGCAGATGACCTGGGCACCCTGATGCGGGTGTTCCACCACGGCAACCGTCTGCGCGCGGAATTCCTGGCCGACCCCCGCCACGTCCCGGTCGACGTGCAGGCCCTCGTCCACGACGACCTTCGGGCCGCGACCCCCGTCGGCGACGCCGCGGCGGCGCGATCGGTGCCCCGCGGCGACACCGTGGGGGTGGCAGCCGCCGACGGTGACGGCTGGGCCGTGTCGCTGATCCAAAGCGTGTACCACGCCTTCGGATCCGGGCTCGTCGACCCCGACACCGGGATCCTGTTCCACGACCGCGGGACCAGCTTCTCCCTGGACTCCGGTGCCCCGAATGTGCTGGCGCCGCGCAAGCGGCCCCTGCACACGTTGATGCCGGTGATCGTCACGGAGAAGAGCGAACTGCGGCACGTGTTGTCGACGATGGGTGGGCAGGGACAGCCGCAGATCCTCACCCAGGTGCTGTTGCGCATGCTCGACGGCGCCACCGCCGTCGACGCCGTCGCGGCACCGCGCGCGGTCGTGGGCCAGCAGGCGCTCGGCAGCACGGACGACTCGGTCGTCGTCGAGGCGGACCTCGGCGCCGTCGCCCTCGCGTCGTTGCACGCATCCGCCTTCGAGACCGTCGAGGTGCCCCGGCACTCGGAGAACTTGGGTCACTCCAACGTGATCCGGGTCGGACGGGGAGGCGACATGACTGCCGCCTCGGATCCACGTTCCGACGGATCGGCGGCCGTGGTGCAGTACGCACGTCACCAGCGGATGACGTAGGTGCACACCCGGCCAGTGGTACACCGCCATCTGCACGTCCTGCTGATGATGACGCTGACCGTGGTGACCGGCGTCCTCGACGCCGTCGGATACCTCGGCCTCGACCGGGTGTTCACCGGAAACATGACCGGCAACGTCGTGATCCTCGGCATGGGCATCGCCGCGGAGGAAGGCCTACCGGTCGCCGGTCCGTTGATCGCACTGGTGGGCTACGTGGCCGGCGCCGCCCTGACGGGCCGACTGATGCGGGGCCGTGAACGCGGATGGGGTCCCCTCGTGACCGCCTCGCTGTGCGTGAATGCCGCGCTGCTCACCGCGGTCGCAACGGTCTTGCTCCTCGTCCCCGTCAGCGGCCAGGCAGCAGGCGGAATTGCCGTGGCCGCAACGATTGCCGTCGCGATGGGTGCGCAGGCCTCGATCGCGCGCTTCCTGGCGGTGACCGACATGACGACGGTGGTCGTCACCTCGACCATCACCTCCTACGCCAGCGAGACGTTGTTCGCAGGCGGCACGTCATGGTTCACCCACCGTCGCCTGTGGGCGATCGTGGCGATCTTCGCAGGCGCCGTCGCAGGCGGGTTGGCGATGAAGGTGCACATCTGCGTGCCGGTGTACGTCGCCGCGGCGGCCACGGCGGTCGTCGCACTGGTGGGTCACCGTTCATGGGACCGCGCGGCGGTCGGAGTAGCCCCGCCCGGCCCGGTCAACTACCTCCGAATGCCGAAGTGATCTCGGCGACCCGTGGGTCGGCGCGCAACTGTTCGAGGGTCAGCGGCAACGGCAGACGCCAGTTCGGGTACTCGTCGACGGTCCCCGGCAGGTTCGGCTGCCTCGGCTCGCCGATGACGTC
Source organism: Mycobacterium yunnanensis (assembly GCF_025823185.1). Classification (GTDB taxonomy): domain Bacteria; phylum Actinomycetota; class Actinomycetes; order Mycobacteriales; family Mycobacteriaceae; genus Mycobacterium; species Mycobacterium yunnanensis. The sequence goes on along the minus strand of NZ_JACKVK010000005.1, from coordinate 49,250 downwards.
GTAGGGCGAGATCAACTTGAGCTGGCTGGTGGTCGACGCCAGAAACCTGTGCAGCGCAACCATGATCGAGTCCTCGTCGGGATCGGGATCGGCCTCTTCGGGCGGCAGCAGACCCTGGGCCCGCAGCATGGACAGCCACTCGGCCCGTTCGGCATCGGCGTTGGCCTGCTCGGCAGGCACGTCGTCGAGCAGGCCGAGATCGGCGCGGGCACGTACGTGTTCCCCACGAAGGAACCCCGCCGCAGTCGGCAAGTCGTGGGTGGAGATGCTGGCGGCCGCCCGCGTCGGCCAATCGGCCGGTGCCAGAAGGGGTTCACCGGGCGCGTCGACGTCTCTGGTGAACCAGGACACGGCGCAGCCGAGCATCTCGTTGTCGGCAAGGGCCGCGGTGACCTCGGGTTCCACGGTGCCGAGGTCCTCACCGACGACGATCGCCGAGGCACGATGCGCCTCCAGTGCTAGCACGGCGAGCATGACGTCGGCGTCGTAGTAGACGTAGGTGCCGCGGTCGGGACCGTCACCCGGCGGGATCCACCACAGTCGCCACAACCCGGCGACGTGGTCGATCCGCAGCCCGTCGGCGTGCGCCAGCACGGCGCGAAGCATGTCGCGCAACGCGGCGTAGCCCGTGGCAGCCAAGCGATCCGGTCGCCAGGGCGGTAGTCCCCAATCCTGGCCGCGGGGGGTGAAGTTGTCCGGCGGCGCGCCGACGCTCACCCCCGTGGCGAGCACGTCGGCCAGTGCCCACGAGTCGGCGCCGTCGGCGTCCACCCCGACCGCGAGGTCGTGCAGCACGCCCAGTGACATCCCGGCCTCCGACGCAGCGGTCCGGACGGCGGTCAACTGATCGGCGCACTGCTGCTGCACCCAGGCGTGGAAGGCGATTCGCTGGGCCAGGTCGCGGCGGGCGTCTGCGACGGCGGCGCTGGTGACGTCTCGCAGCGGTTGAGGCCATTGGCTCCACCGGCCGCCGTGCCGCTCGGCCAGAGCACAGTAGGTGGCCCAGTCGCGTAGCCCGTCGGACGCCGTGTCCGGCCCGTCGCCGAACGGGTCCGGACGGCCCTCGGAACGCCAAAGCAACTCCAGCGCATCGCGTTTCGCCACCCACACCAAGTCGTGGTCGATCCTTGGCGTGTCTGCCGACACGCGCAGGGCGTCGACTTCGGCGCGGACGTCGTCGGCGGCACGCCGGTAGGCGGGAACGTCGGAGATGCGCAGCGCGAGCGGGTTGGCGAATCGACGGCTCGACGGCGTGTAGGGGGAGGGTTGCACGGGATGGGTCGGCCCGGGGGCGTGCAGCGGATTGAGCAGCACGGCTCCGGCGTGGTGGTCGCGGGCGGTCCATTCCACGAACTCGCGGAGGTCGCCGAGGTCGCCGATGCCCCAGGACTGCTCCGACCGCAGGGCGTAGAGCTGGAGCATCCACCCCCACGTCGGTTGTGCAGGCGGCACTTTGGGCGGTGCGGCCACCAAGGTGACCTGCTGTCCGTCGCGGGTGGAGAGTCGGTACCAGCCCGGTGCCAGGTCGGCAGGCAGCTCGTCGGAGACCTCGATGCGCGCGCCGTCTTCGTCGAGCAATTCGACCGCACCGGGGAACGCCTGCGGTTCACCGGTCAGCCGGACGGCGACCGTGGGTGCCAGCAACCCGGCGCGGTGCACCTCCGCGAGACGCGCGAGCTCGGCGTGCCGGGCGGCATCGGTGCTCGCGTCGACGTCGAGCAGCGAGAGCACCTTGACGACGACGTCGGCGTCGACCTCCACCGGGATGCGGCGTTCGTTGCGATAGGACGTCGCGACACCGTGGGCCTCGGCGATTCGGCGCAAATCCTCCGACACCGGCTCAGCGCTCATGGCCGGCGATTCACGGTCGCGGGACACTGGCGCCGGACGGACTGACACTGTGAAAGCACGGTGGTTTCTATACCCCCGAAACCGCTGCGTACACCGGGCGCGCCGTGGTTGGCTCTCGGGCAGTCACCCGACCAGCGAAATCGGCCATTTCGGGTTACGGTTGGCACTGCCCAACGCGCACGTACTCGCCCGGTTTAGTAGAACAGCCTCTCGAGTTGCCGGCGCCTCCGCCACCGCCAGCAGCGAGGGTTGCACGTGAAGGCTACTGACCGACCGCGGGAATCCACGCTCGCATGGGAGCTGGTCGAGCACGTACTCGACCACCTCACCGCCGAGGAGCGCAACACCGCGTTCGTCGACCTCGGTGTCGGCGACTATTCCCCGGTCTTCCGTTGTGTGCTGGAAGTCGTTTCCCGCGAGCAGATTTCGCTGCCCGAAGACATGGTCGAGATGTTGCGCGGTTGGCTGGAGGATTACGACCGGCACCGAGACTTCGGTGCCATCCTCGAACGCGCCGTGGGTGACGCGCCGGTGGGCTGACGAGCGACGCTCAGGCAGTCACGAGATAGTCGGCGCCACCGACGTAGACGATCCCCGGAGGGCTCGGCATGGTCACGGCGCTGACGATCGCCGCGGAGAATTCGTGCACCGTCGGCAGCGTGCCATGCGTACGGCGGGCCGCGACGGCATCGGGATCGCGGCGCTGTAGCAACCGGACGATGATGGTGCCGTCGATCATGTCCCCCGAGACCACCGTGAGGCGCACGCCGGCCCGGCTGAACGCCGCCCGCATGGCGTAGAGCGCCGTCTCGCCGGCACGCTTGCTCGCCGCGACCGCCGAATACCCCTTCGGCACGGCCTTGTTGGGGAAGAAGTGAGCCTGGTGGCTGGTGACGAACACGATGCGACCGTCGACGGGCATCAGCGGCAGGGCCATTTGGGCGAGTCGCCGTTGCGCGTCGCGGTTGAGGCGCATGGCGTACCCGGGATCCGCACCCATCTCCAGACCGCCGGAAGCGTTGAGCACCAGGGCGTCGAGCCGTCCGAAGCGGGCTTCGATCGTGGCCATCAGTGCCGTGGCGTCGGCTTCGTCGGAGATGTCGGCGCCGATCGTCGAGGCGCGGCCGCCGGCGTTGCGAATGGCTGCGGCGATGTCCTCGGCCCGCTTGGCCTTCTCGCGGTAGTTGACGATGACGTGAGTGTCCGGGTCGGCGAGCTTCGACGCGACGTCTGCGCCGATGCCCCTCGAGGCCCCCGTCACCAAGACGATTCGTTCGGGTACGTGGTGCACGTGAGGGTCCTTCCGTCGGGATGTACGCCGGGCGTGAAACTGACGGTACACCTAAATTAAGAAATCTAAGGAAACTTTAAGGTCACGGTAAGGCGTACTGGTTGTCAAGAGTGCGCGTCACCGCGGCCGGCACCATGCCAAGATGGGCCATCCTCGGCGCAGACGAAACGGGGGGGTTTGGTGTCGACATCCTGGGGCCGGCTTCGCCTTGCGCTCTTCGTGGTCGTCGCCGTTCTGTACGTCGCCAACGCTCTGGCTCCCTACGACGGTGATGTCGCCAGAGGCGTCGCCATCGCCATGCAGGCGTTGGTGGGACTCGGCGCCGTGATCTGTGCGGTGATCACGGCGCGGCGGGCCCACGGCATCGCCCGAGCGTGGCGACTGTTGGTCATCGGCGCTTTCACCTGCTGGCTCGCCGGTGAGGCGTTCTGGTGGCTGGGCGACCAGTCCACCAGCGCCCCTCTGCCCGCGGTGATCGCCTACTTCGGTCCCCCGATCCTGTCCTTCGTGGCGATGGTCCTGTTGGTCCACAGCGGCGGATGGCCGAGTTGGCGACGTGGCAGGTCGCCCATCGGATCGGTCTCGCTGGCCGTGCTCGACGGCCTGGTGGCCGCGGCGGCGTTCGCCATCCTCGTGTTCATCGGGGGGTTGGTCGCCACGACGACGGCAGCGCTGCCCCGGTCGCACGACGTCGCCGTCGTGGGCGCCTACTCGCTGCTCGAACTCGCGGTGGTGGTCCTTGCGGTCCTGGTGGCGACCAACTACCGGCGTGATCGTCTGCACCGCAGGAACTATTTGTCGCTGGCCGGTGGCATCGTCCTCATCGCGGGCTCGGATCGCCTGGTGGCCTACCTCTGGAGCATCGGGGTACCGGACCCCGACGTGTGGGGTGGTGCGGGCACCGTCCTTGGCCCGTTGATGATCGCCTACGCGGTGCTCGATCCCACGCCGCGCGAGGATGGCGTCGGGGACGCGGCGATGGACTGGGCACAGTTGGTGTGGCCCTACCTCGGTTTCCTGAGCATCGTGCTGCTGTGCGCCACGCACGTGCTGCTCGAGTTGCCCCTGCCCCCGGTGGTGGTGTGGCTGTGCATGGCGATGGTGGTGTTCGTGACGGCCCGGCAGATCGTGGCGGTGATGGCTGCCCGCCGCCTGACCCAACGGCTCTACGACGCGCAACGTCGCCTGGCCCACCAGGTGAACCACGACGCGCTGACCGGTCTGCCCAACAGGTTGCTCTTCGGTCAGCGACTCGACGCCGCGATGCGCCACGGTCGGTTCCTGCTGGTGTTCGTCGACGTCGACGACTTCAAGGAGGTCAACGACCAGTACGGCCACGCCGCGGGTGACGAGCTGTTGCGCGCCGTTGGCGATCGGCTGCACAACGGCATCGGGCCCGAGGACACCCTGGCGCGGATCGGAGGGGACGAGTTCGCGATCCTCATTCAGAACAGCCAGGATGCGCCCGACGACATCGCCGATCGGCTGCGCGTCGCCCTCCGAGACCCGTTCGCGGTGCACGGATCCTCGGTGCGGGTGCGCGCCAGCATGGGCCTCGTCGAACACGGCGCCGAAGACCCGACGCCGACGCCCGACGATCTGATGCGGCAGGCCGACATCTCGATGTACGCCGGGAAGCGGCTCGGCAAGGACACCGCGGTGGTCTACCGACCGTCGGCCGGGGTGGTGGTCGACTTCCCGGGCGCTCTCCGGCGCGCCGCGGGTGGCGTGCCGCCGGGCTTCAGCCTGGCCTACCAGCCCGTGGTGCGGCTGTCCGACGGGCAGGCAGTGGCCGTCGAGGCGTTGGCCCGATGGTCGGCACCCAACGGCATGCAGATACCGCCGTCCACCTTCGTCGCCGTCGCCGAGGGTGCGGGGATGGGCGCCGCGCTGGACGCAATGGTGCTCGACCTGGCCTGCCGCGAGATCCAGCAGATCGAGTCGTCGACGGTCATCCACGTCAACGTCGGGGCCGCGCGACTGGGCAACCGGGGTTTCGAACAGCAGGTCATGAGGACGCTCGACCGTCACGCCGTCGACCCCCGCCGCCTCGTCCTCGAGATCACCGAGACGGTTCCCATCGTCGACCTGAACGAAGGTGCCGCAGCCATCGAGCGGCTTGGGGCGCTCGGCATCCGGGTGGCCCTGGACGACTTCGGCGCCGGGTTCAACTCCCTGTCCTATCTGCACGCCCTACCCGTGCACGTCGTCAAGCTCGACCGCAGCCTGGCGGTCGGTGACGAACCCCACCGGGGGCTGGCGCTCTACCGCTCGGTCGTCGGGCTGTGCGAGGCGCTGGGCCTCGACGTGATCGCCGAGGGCATCGAACACGAGCGGCAGGCCGACACCGTGTTCACCGCGGGGTGCCGGTTCGCCCAGGGCTACCTCTACGGCCGTGCCACCGCCCTCGAGGAGCTGACCGTCGTCTGACCCGCGCGGCTCACGACGCGGCGACGGGACGCCCACGACCGCGCGCGAGCGAGATCGCGAACGGAATCGCCACGGCGCCCATCAGGACGCCGCCGGTGACCGCCGAGCCGGGCAGTCCGAAGAACACCGCGTGGGCCAGCACCGAGGACAGATAGACCCACAGGTACAGCGTGGCGGCAGGCGCCGAGGGCCGGTCGGGGCGACGCAACGAGGCGTTCAGCGTGCCCAGGACCACCGCGGAGACCACCAGCCACCCCAGGTAGTTGGACAGCGGAATGCCCGGCACCAGGGGCAGACCGGGCTCGGGGTGAAACCACCGCCAGTGGCCCGCCGCCACCATCTGAGGGTCGAGGAACACGTCCCAGGTGGTGAGCGCGACCGCACCGACCGCGGTGACCGCCACGGTGTTGCGGGCCAGGGCCCGAGCGACGACCAACGCCGGCCAGGCCATCATCACCCACGCCATCGGAACCACCACGGGCACGCCGAGCAGCTCGGGTCCGAGGGTGCCGGTGTAGGCGTAGGACCCGAACGGCCAACCGGTGGCGACTCCGACCGATTCGGCGACCAGGCCGCCACCGCCGGCGACGGCCACCAGGACGGCCGCACCCGTCGCGCCGAGCACCCGGTACGCGTCGGTGACGCTCGCGAGGAAGAACACCGCAACGCTCGCGATGGTGAGGGGCGTCCGCCACGACTCCGACATCAGGGGGTAGACGATCTGGCAGCCGACCGCCGCAGCCACCAGAATCCACACCGCACCACGGGAACTCGTCGGGGCACGAAGCTCGGCCAGGGCCACGCGCACCTCCACCGTCGAGAGTCGTAGGGGCGAAGACGCCAACGTTACCCGCGCCCCGACGACGTTGCGGTCGGACGCGAGTCCGTAGGGTTCGAAGGTGCCCCACGCACGTCCGGTCAAAACCCTGCGCGCTCTGGTCGCGACGGGATCAGCCCTGGCCTGCCTCGGAACGGCGCACCAGGCGGTCAACCTCCGACTGCTCCGCCGACCGCCACTCGACCCGCCCCCGGTGACCGGACCGGTGTCGTTGCTGGTGCCGGCACGCGACGAGGCCCACCGGATCGCGCCGACCATCGCCTCGCTGCTGGCCCAGCGCGGTGTGCTGGACGCCGAGATCCTGGTGCTGGACGACGGCTCCACCGACGGCACCGCCGACGTGGTCCGGTCCGTGGCCGGCGCCGATCCCCGAGTGCGCGTGATCGCAGGCACCGCACCTCCGGGTGACGGGCTGGGCAAGCCGCACGCGTGCGCCCAGCTGGCGGCCGCCGCGCGCGGAGAGACCCTGGTCTACGTCGACGCCGACGTGGTCTTGGCGCCGACGGCCGTCGCCGCCGCGGTGGCCGTCCTGCGCGGTCCCCGTCCGCTGGACCTGCTGTGCCCGTGGCCGCGCCAGGTCGCCACGGGTCTGCTGGGGCGGCTGGTGCAGCCGCTGCAAGTGTGGTCGTGGTCGACGACGTTGCCGCTGCGGCTCGCCGAGCGGTCCTCCCGGCCGTCGATGGCGGCAGCCAACGGCCAATTCTTGCTGGTGGACGCCGACATTCTGCGCCGTGCCGGCGGATGGCAGTCGGTCGCCGGTGTGGTGCTCGACGACATCGGCCTCGCCAGGGCCGTGCGGGCGGCCGGCGGGCGGACCGGCCTGGCCGACGGATCCGCCCTGGCCACGTGTCGCATGTACGCGACCGGCCGCGAACTGACTGCCGGCTACCGCAAGTCCTTGTGGGCGGCCTTCGGCTCCCCGGCCGGAGCGCTCGCCGTAGCGACGGCGTTGACCGTCGTCTACGTCGTCCCGGCGGCCGCTGCGGTGGCCGGCTCCCGCACCGGCATGCTCGGCTACGCCGCCGCCGTCGCCGGCCGGTCGTGGACGCGACGGTGGGGCGGTCGCCCCGGGGACGCACCGGCGGCCCTGAACTCCCTGGACTCTCTGGATTCCCTGGCCCACCCCTTCTCGATACTGGCTCTGCTCGGGTTGCTGGCGTCGTCGTGGGTGGGTCGTGCGCGGGGCACGTTGCTGTGGAAGGGCCGGGCGGTATGAGCCACGTCATCGTCGTCGGCGCCGGGCTGGGCGGGCTGGCCGCCGCTGCGCGGCTGGCGGCCGCCGGGCACCGCACCAGCGTCTACGAGAGCGCCGACACCGTGGGCGGCAAGCTGGGCGTGCTCGAGCGCGACGGGTTCGTCTTCGACACCGGACCCTCACTGCTGACCGTGCCCGCCGTCCTGGAGAGCCTCTTCGCCGACACCGGCGGCCCTGGCGGCCTGACTCCGACTGCCGTCGACCCTGCGAGCGCCTATCGCTTCGCCGACGGCACCGAACTGTCGATGCCGCACGACGCCGCCGCCGTGCCCGCCGCCCTCGACGAGGCCTTCGGGCCGGGTGCCGGGGAGTCGTGGCGGCAGTTGCACGAACGATCGCGCCGGCTCTGGGACTTGGTCGCCGAACCAGTTCTGCGTCAACCCATTTCGCTTGCCGCGTTGGCCGCGATGAGCCTTCGGCCGGCCGACCTTCGGACGGTGGCGCCCTGGCTGACGATCGACGGACTCGGCCGCCGAATGCTCCCCGACGCCCGGATGCGAATGTGGCTCAACCGCTACGCCACCTACTCCGGGTCGGACCCGCGTCGCACTCCCGCGGTGCTCGCCGTGACGTCGTTCGTCGAGCAGGAGTTTGGTGCCTGGTACGTGGCGGGCGGGCTGCGACGCATCGTCGACGCCGTGGCGGCGCGCTGCGCCGAGCTCGGCGTCGAAATCCACACCGGCGCCGAGGTGGCGGCCGTGACCACCGCCGGCGGACGCGCTACGGGCGTGCGGGTCGGGGGCCGGGAGGTGCCCGCCGACGCCGTGGTGTGCAACGCCGACGCGGCCGTGCTCTACGACCGGCTCCTGCCGCGCGATCGCACCCGGGCGATGCGACGGTCGCTGCGGGGCACCTCCCGCTCGATGGCCGGATTCGTCCTCCTCCTCGGCCTGTCCGGCCGCGACCCAGCGCCGGCGCACCGGGTGTTCTTCCCCCGCGACTACGACGCCGAGTTCGACGCGATCTTCGGCCGCCGTCCCCGGCCGGTACCGGATCCGACCGTCTACGTGCACGCCCCCGACGATCCGGCCCTGCGTCCCGACGACGACTCCGAAGGGTGGTTCGTCTTGGTCAACGCACCTGCCCACGACCCCGCGCGCGGGGTCGACTGGGACGCCCCCGGGTTGCGCGAGCGCTACGCCGCCCGCGTCCTCGACGTGCTGGCCGACCGCGGCGCCGACGTGCGCCCGCGCGTGCGCTTCACCGAGACCATCACCCCCGCCGACCTGGAACGGCGCACCGGAGCGCCGGGCGGCGCGATCTACGGCACCGCCTCGCACGGACCGCGGGCCGCACTGCGCAGGCCCGCCAACCGCAGCCCGATTCCGGGGCTCTACCTGGTCGGCGGATCGGCCCACCCGGGCGGCGGAATCCCGTTGGTGCTGATGTCGGCCGAGATCGTCGCCACGCTCATCGGGGCCCCGGGAACGTCGGCGGAACCGTCCGCCGCAGCCCGGGCAGCAACTGGGCCAGCCCGACGACGCCGATCGCGGTCCACGTGACGGCGAAGGTGAGACCCCACCCCCAGCCAAGGGCAGGCACTCCCGCCGGCCACACCGCGGCCCCGCCGGCGGCCATGGCCACCACGATCAGCCGGGTCGGCCGTTCGGCGACGGTCACCGCGCCGACGCCGGGCATGCCGACCGCTTGCGCCCGGGCCCGGGCGTATTCGAGCAGGAACACCAGCGTCACCGCGGCCAGCACCCACGGCATGGGCGCCCCGATCGCGAGAAGGATCCACCCAAGCAGGACGTCGCCGACCCGGTCGGCGACCGAGTCGACCACCGCGCCCAGCGGACGCGCACGACCGGTGCGCAGCGCCACCGCGCCGTCGAGGCCGTCCAGGACGCCGGCGAGGACGACCAGCGGCACCACCAGTGCGGGCCAGCCAGGCCCGACGACGGCCGCCAACGCCCCGGCCACCACCAACACCCCCGCCACGGACAGGACGTCGGGTGGGACCCGGATAATCGGACCGGATGCCAACATCCGAATCACGCGCAGCCAGCCGCGGACGACCGGCGACGGTCGCACGCCGCCGTGCACACCCGACCACTCCTCGTCCCAGTCCTCCTCGTCGGAACGCTCTGACGCCATGAGCCAAGACTGCCAGGGCACCCGGTGACGGCGGCGAGCCGCGCCCGCGAACTTGCCTCCGGGGTGCGAAAGACCTTTCCCGGCAGCGATCTCGCGCTGTGGGCGGCCGGTGCCACCTATTTCGGGGTCATCGGCCTCGTGCCGCTGGCGCTGGCGTCGCTGTGGGCCGTCGGCGCGCTGGTGGGGCCCGAGACCGTCACCGCCGCGATGAACGCCGGCGTCGACGGGCTGCCGCAGGGCCACGGCACCCCCGAGGCGTTGCGCAAGCTGACCGAGGTCGCACTGTCGATGTCGTGGGTGCAGGCGCTGGTGGTGTTGTTCCCGGCCAGCCTCTACGGCGAGGGGCTGCGCCGTGCGTTCGTGCAGATGACCTCGACGCGCGACACCCTCACCGGGTGGCGCGGCCGGGCCGGCCTGCTCGGCGTCGCGGCCGTCGCCCCGTTCCTGGTGCTCGCCGTGCTGGTGGCCGCACCGTACGTCGGGCCGCTCTACGCCGGCAGCGGATGGTCACTCGTGTGGGGCGTCGTGGTGGCCTTCCACGTGGTGTGGGTGACCGTGTCGACGGCGCTGGTCGGGGTGTTCGGCCTGATCGGTCCGGGCCGAATCGCCCTGCGCGCCTTGCTGATCGGCGCCTTCTCGACCGGCGCGATACTCGCCGGGTTCCTGCAGGGCTTCATCCTGTTCCTGGCCATCCCGGTCGAGTGGTCGGCGCCCTTCGGTGGGCTGCCGATCGTGGGGGCGGTCTCGGCGTTGGCGCTGTGGCTCTTCGTGCTGCACATCCTGGTGCTGTGCGGTTTTCGGGTGACCGTCGTGCTGGACGAGGCGCTGCGGGAACCCGCGAGCTAGCGGCCGGGGGACGGCGGACCTGGCTGACACGTCGGGCACCACCAGGTACGTCGTCGCTCGGGATCGCCGCTCACCTCGGCGACGACCCGAACGGTGGTGCCGCAGCGCAGACATGGTCGTCCGGCGCGGCCGGCCACCCAATGCTGTTCGCCCTTGCGGCGCGACCCGGTCGTCACCTGCATCGCGCCCGCAGTGGTGGCCGAATGACGCAGTGCCCGGGCCCCGAGCTCGAGCAGCGCGACGACGTCCACCTCCGCGATCGGCGTCCACGGTCCGAGGCCACGCAGAAAGCACAACTCGTTGGCCCACAGGTTGCCGAACCCCGCCACGCACCGCTGGTCGAGAAGCGCGGCCACCACGGGTCGGGTGGGGTCGGCCCCCACCCGCCGGACGGCGTCGTCGAGATCCCAATCCGGGCGCAGCGGATCGGGTCCGAGATGGCCGACGGCCCGCGCTTCGTCACGCGTCATCAACAGGTCGACGCGGGGCAGCCCGACGCCGTAGGCCGCCGGGCCGTCGGTGCGCAGCACCACCCGGACGTCGGGCATGACGGTGCGCGGCAGCCATCGGCCGGTCGGGGACACGGTCCACGAACCCGACATCATCAGGTGCGTGTGCAGGGTGAGGCCGTCGGAGAAACGGGTCAGGAGGTGCTTGCCATGAGTCTCGTGGCCCAGCACCGTGTGCCCGGCGAGGTCGGCCGTCGCGTGCCGAGGCACCCGCAGCCGGCCGTGGGTCAGCGTGCGCCCGCGTAGTGCGTCGTCGAGCCGCCGCGCCAGCACGTAGACGGTGTCTCCTTCGGGCACGACCCGTCACCCTCCCGTGCTCTGCTGGACACGCCGAACGGCGGGTGGCCGGCCTCGACTCCGAACCACCCGCCGCGCTCGACTACCCCTTGCCGTTGGCGGCGATCTCGGCCTCGGCGGTGGCCTGAATCAGGGTAAGCAATTCGGTGTCCAGGCCGGGCGCGAACTCCTCGCGTCGTTCGGGGGCGATGGTCATCGGGAAGCCCTCCGGCATGACGGCGGTGCTCAGCACGGTGTCGTCGTTGGACGGTGACGCGCCCCGGTAGAGCTTGTCCGCCTGGCTTTCGTCGTCGGCGCTGAAGGTGTACTGGATGCTCTGCAAACCCGCGTCGACGAGCTTCTTGACCTCGGGGAACTGCTCGGCGTTCGTCTTTGGAATGGGCAGTGCCGCACCCCAATTGACCCCAAGGCTCTCCAGGGCCTTGGCGAACGCGCTTTCGTGCGCCTGATCGCGGACGATGAGGTAGGCGATGGTCGAGCGCGCCGTCTTGTTGTCCGTCATCTCGTAGATGCGGCACTTCTGCAGTCGGCCCGTCGACTCCAGCATGAGGTTGTACAACAGGTCCAGCACGAGGTTGCCACTGTTGTAGACGTAGGACCCGCTCCACGGGTTGCCCGCCGAGTCGACCGGGAGCGCGCCCTGAGCCCCGACGAGGTAGTGGTGGATGTTGCTGGTGTCCAACGCGATCTTCAGCGGGGTCGCACCCTTGGCGCCGGGCTGGTCGACCGGGTCGTCCTTCTTGCCCTGGTAGGCAGGCGACCCGTCGAGCAGGCGCGAAATGGTGGTGCCGATCAGTTCGACGTGGCTGATCTCCTCGGTGCCGACGCCCTGGATCAGATCCTTGTACGGCTTGGACGTCGGGTCACCGCGAAAGTTGATGCTCTGGAACAGGTATTGCATCATCGTGCGCATCTCGCCGAACTGCCCGCCGAGACCTTCCTGCAGGGCGTTGGCCGCGGCCGGATCGGGCTCGTCGACGGCGATTTCGTTGATCAACTGTTGGGTGTGCAGATACATCTGGTTCTCCTCAGTCGTCATGCCCGTCATCCGCGTGCCAGAACCGCCGCCGACTGCGCCGGTGGTCGGCTCAGCTGCGAATGGGTCGAGAGGCGTCGCCACGGACGTGGCAGTGACGTGGGCGGTAGCCCGTAGTGGAATTGGCCGGTGGAATTGGCCGGTGGAATTGGCCGGTGATGCTCACGGTGTTGGAAGCACCTGCCGTCGGTCGTGTACCCGGGCGTCAGGCGCGCAAACTTGGCCCCACCCATGCGACTCTCTGATCTCCGAAGGTCCTTGTGTGCGAATGGGTTTCGAGCCTCGGCGCCACGGTCGGCAGGTGCGGTACGGTCGCCCCCGCGCCGCAGGGGTTTCAACCGGGGCGGATCCGAGCATGTGCAGCCCGTGAGCCGTCTGGCCCACGTCGTCACGCGCGGAAGACCGCAGAGAGGTCGAGGGAGTTTCATGAGTGAACACGACATGTCCGACGAGGCCCGGAAGGGTCTGATCGACTCGGTCAAGGGCAAGGCCAAGGAAATCGCCGGGGCCATGACGGGCAACGATTCGCTGACCGCCGAGGGTCAGCTCGAACAGACGCAGGCTCGGGAACGCAAGGAGGCCAACAGCGTCCAGGCCGTTGCCGACGCCGAGGCCGAGCAGGCCCGCGAACTCGCCACCGAGGCCAGGCTCGAGGGAGCCCAGGAGCGGATCGCCGTCGACGCACGGACCGCGTCGGTCGAGAGTTCCATCGTGACGGAGCAAGCCGCGCAGAAGGCCGACGCCGAACGTACCGCCCAGCAGGAGGCGCAGCGTGCCGCCGCCGAGGCCGAGGCCCAGGCCGAGCGCGAGGTGCAGCGCGCCGAGGCTCAGGAGCGGGTCGACGTCCGGGCCGCCGCCAGCGAGGCCACCGAGGCCGTCGACGAGCATCAGGCTGCCGTCGAGAATGCCGAGGCCACTCGCGCCGCCGCCGAGGCCGCCAGGGAGCGGGCCGACCGCCTCACCGACAACGCCGACCTTCCCTGACCGACGAACGACTTTCGAGGACCGAACATGAGCATCGTGACCATCCCCCGAACCATCCTGCGGTTGCAGTACCAACTCGTCCGCCTGCCACTGCAACTCATCGAGGAGCGCGTCGTGTCCAGGCTGGACGCCGAAGCGCCCGCCCGACTCGTCTACGAACGCTCGCTGGGCGTGCTGGACGCGACCGTCGGAAATGCGCTCGGCGACGCCCGCCTCAAGCGCACCGGAGCCTCGCTGGCCAAGCGCAGCGACGAACTGGCCCGCGCCGCTCGACTGGAGGATGCGGCCAACGAGGAGCTGCGGCGGGCCGAGGCAGATCTGCGGGCGTCGCGCGAGAACGTGGTCGACGAGGTGCGGGATGCCCGTGCGCAGCGGGAGCAGAGCGTCGACGAGGCCGCGGCCGCAGCGGAGAAGCGCACGCGCGCCGCCGCCGACGCCGCCCAGAGGCGAGCCGGGGCCACCAAGAAGGAGGCCGACGACATCGCCGCTCGGCTGACCAAGCAGGCCGAGGCCGCCAAGCGCGCCGACGAGCAGCGCATCGAATCCGTCGAGAAGCGGGTGACCGCCGCCGCCGAGGACACGTTGGACGACGCCAGGCAGAAGCAGGATGCGGCCCGTGCCAAGCGTGCCGACGCCGACCGGCTCGAAGAGCTCGCCGACACGGAGAAGGAGAAGCGTCGAGCCGAGCGCTCCACCGACTCCTGAGTGCTACTGGCCCGCGTTGTGGGCCAGGTCGATGGCGTACTGGGGGACGAAAGTGCCCGCGCCGGCCCCTCCGCGGCACGAGCCGTCGGATTCACCGGGGCGCTTGACCCACAGGAACGCGTCGATGTTGCCGTTGCCGGTGTTGGCGGTGGGAGCGGCACCCAGCGCGCGGCCGCTCGGGTTGCACCAGTAGAGCGGGTCACCCTCGACGGGTCCGTTGCCGTTGCGGGACGTGTCGATGACGTAGGGCTTGCCGCCGACCATGCCCGAGATGGCGTCGCCGTAGCCGGTTTCCTCGCCGGTGGTGAAGAAGTTGGCGGTGTTCAGGCTGAAGCCTCGGGCCTTGGCGATGCCGACCTGGTTGAGCCGCGCGGCCATCTCGTCGGCGCTGACCCACCGGGAGTGACCGGCGTCGACGTAGACCGCCGTGCCAGGGTTGCGGGTTAGGGTGTCGACCGCGTAACTCATCAGGTCGAAGCGCTCCTGGCGCTGGTCACCGGAGAGGCAGTCCGCCATGGCCAGTGCGTCGGGCTCGAGGATGACCGCCGCAGGACCGCCGCCGATGTCGGCCGCCACGGCGTCGATCCACCCGCGGTAGGCGCCCGCCGAGCTGAATCCTCCCGCGGCGAAGCTGCCGCAGTCGCGATGCGGAATCCCGTAGAGCGCGAGGATCGGCATGGTGCCGGCGGCTTGGGCGTCGGCGATGTACTTGGCGTCCACGGCCGGGGTGGACAGGTGGTCCATCCAGTAGGCGGTGGGTGTGTTCGCGATGGCGGTCAGCTCGGGGCTGCCCGCGCCGTTGGCTGCTCGCGTCGCCTTGGAGTTCGGGTTCACGTAGAAGGGCAACGTGGCCAGCGGGTTGCCGTCGGCGGCCAGCCGCACCGCGGGCGCGCTGGTGACGTGGACTGGATCCGTGGCGAGCACGGTGGCGGCAACGGCGGCGACCGCGAGGAAAGGGGAGATCCACCGTGCGACGGCACCGGCAGCTGAGGACATCACCCCACGAAAGCTAACGGCCTCGGGGCCGGAGTGCCAATCGCCGACGCTCCGCCGGGAGGCGCCCGCGGCGCGAACTCCCACGGGGCGGCGGTGAGACTATGGCGCCATGACTGCAACGCTCGTCGCGAAGGACGTGGCCGGCGGATTCGCTCACCGCACGCTCTTCGAGGGGCTCGATCTGACGGTGGCACCGGGTGACGTCGTCGGGGTCGTCGGCGCCAACGGCGCGGGCAAGAGCACGCTGCTGCGCATCCTGGCCGGGGATCTCGAGCCGCTCGAGGGGACGGTGAGCCTCGCGCCGCCGGACGCGTTCGTGGGCTGGTTGCCGCAGGAGCACGAGCGGGTGCCGGGGGAGACCGTCGCCGCCTACGTCGCGCGCCGCGCCGGGTGCACCGCCGCGACGAGGGCGATGGACGACGCGGCGGCGGCACTGGCCGACGAGGGCGCCGGTCCGGGCGGGGTGGACCCTGCCGACGTCTATGCCGCCGCCCTGGATCGGTGGCTCGCCAGCGGCGCGGCCGATCTCGACGAGCGGCTGCCCGCGGTGTTGGCCGACCTGGGGCTGGACTCGGCCATGGTGCGACCGGACTCCACGCCGATGACCGCGCTGTCGGGTGGGCAGGCTGCGCGGGTGGGGTTGGCGGCGCTGATGGTGTCGCGCTTCGACCTGGTGTTGCTCGACGAGCCCACCAACGATCTCGATCTCGACGGCCTTGCCCGGCTCGAGCAGTTCGTCCACGACCTTCGCGGCGGAGTGGTGCTCGTCAGCCACGACCGAGAGTTCCTGGCGCGCAGCGTGACACGGGTGCTCGAACTCGACCTGGCTCAGAACACCACCACGGTCTTCGGCGGCGGTTACGAGAGCTATCTGGAGGAGCGTGAGGTCGGGCGTCGGCACCGGCGCGAACAGTACGACGAGTACGCCGACAAGAAGGCCGACCTGGTGGCGCGCGCCCGGACCCAGCGGGAGTGGTCCAGCCAGGGGGTGCGCAACGCGATGCGAAAGGCACCCGACAACGACAAGAACCGGCGGCGAGCGGCCACCGAGTCCAGCGAGAAGCAGGCTCAAAAGGTGCGGCAGATGGAGAGCCGCATCGCGCGGCTGGAGGAGGTCGTCGAACCGCGCAAGGAATGGAACTTGGAGTTCACCATCGGCGCCGCACCGCGGTCGAGCTCGGTCGTCGCCACCCTGGCCGACGCGGTGGTGCGACAGGGCGACTTCGTCCTGGGCCCCGTGTCGATCCAGGTCGACGCCGGCGAACGCATCGGCATCACCGGGCCCAACGGCGCGGGCAAGTCGACCCTGTTGCGGTTGCTGCTTGGCCGTCAGGTGCCCGACGAGGGACGCGCGAGCCTGGGGGCCAGCGTGGACATCGGGGAGGTGGACCAGGCCCGCGCCGACTTCACCGGTGGCGGCCGTCTCGTCGACCGCTTCTCCGAGCGCGTGCCGGACTGGACCACCGCCGACGTGCGCACGCTACTGGCGAAGTTCGGGTTGCGCGCCGACCACGTCGAACGCGAGGTCGACGACCTGTCGCCTGGGGAGCGCACCCGCGCCGGGCTGGCGCTGTTGCAGGCCCGCGGTACCAACGTCCTGGTGCTCGACGAGCCGACCAACCACCTCGACCTGCCGGCGATCGAACAGCTCGAACAGGCCCTAGACGGCTATGACGGTGCGCTTCTGCTGGTCACCCACGATCGGCGGATGCTGCAGAACGTGCGGTTGGACCGCACGTGGGTGGTGGACCACGGGCGGGTCACCGAACGGTAGACCCGCCCCGGGCCGCTCACTCCAGGACGAAGACGGGGATCTGTCGATCGGTCTTGGTCTGGTATTCGGCGTAGGGCGGGTAGGCCTCGACGGCCAGCTTCCACCACTGCTCGCGCTCCGCGCCCTCGATTTCGCGCGCGGTGAGCTCGAAGACCTTGTCCCCGTCCTGCACGGTGACCGCGGGGTTGGCCTTGACGTTGAAGTACCACGACGGGTGCTTCGGGTCGCCGCCCTTGGAGGCGACCATGGCGTACTTGCCGTCTGATTCCACGCGCATCAGCGGGACGTAGCGCTTCTTGCCCGACTTCACCCCGGTGGTGGTGAACAGGACGATCGGGCGGTCGAGCACCTCGACGCCGTCGGTGGTGCCCTGCTCGAGAATGCGCTTGGTCTGGTCGCGCACCCAGTCGGTCGGGCTCAGTTCGGCTTTGGTTTCGGCGTTGTCAGTCACCCGCCCGTCAACACCGAAGGCGCCGACTTTATTCCCGGATTCCCGGTTCGACTTTCGGGCCGTCTTCGACCTAGGTGACGACGGGTACGACGACCTCGTTGCGACGACGGAACGGCAGGGTCCAGGGCGGGTCGTAGAACCAGGCCTGCGGCTCGCCGGTGACTTCGATTCCGTTGTCGCGCAACGTTTTTCGCAGTTCGTCGGACTTCTTCGCGATCGTCGCGGGACCGCGGTCGCCGGTGAAGCGGAGCACGGCCATGGTCTCGGCCGGCACCTCGACCAGGCGCACCCTGTCGTCGTCGGGGGTGGGCAGGGTGGCAAGAGTCCACTTGGACGGCATGAAGAAGCGGATGACCCAGCCGTTCTCGTCGTCACCCGAGCGAGTCACCGGGGCAGTCATCGCGATCTTGGACCCGGTGGACCCCGCCTGGCTGACCGGAGCCGTCATGGCGATCTTGTCGGAGCCCCCGTTGCCGCCGAAGATGTAGCGCGCCAGCCTGCGGAACCCCTCGTTGCGCGCACGTTCTTCAGGCGCCTCGACGGTGGTCTCGGCGGCGATGCGGGGTCGGTAGCGGCGGATCTCGAGACCGCCGGTCAGCCGTTCGGTGTCGTGCGGTGGCTCCTCGGTGCCCACGCGGATGCCGACGATGCCGAGCACGGATTCGGCGACCTGCGTCACCACGTTCGTCACTTGGCCCAGCGGGTTCGTCATGGCTCGACGGTACCCGGGCGATGCGAGCCGTAGTCGTCGTCGGCGTTTGAGACCCCGCGGGGGCGGGGATGTCGTCAGCACCGAGCAGATAGGAGGGTGGCCATGACACGGACGACCGTGACCAGCGTGTTCGACCGCGCGGTGGACTTCGTCCGCCCGGCCGGCGGGCGGCGAGTCATCGGGCAGCCCCATGTCCCGCTGCTGGCGCTGATGGCCCCGTCCGGCACGACGGCTCGTGCCGCGGGATCGGCGCTGCGGCGATGACGGCGTTACCCCCAGACCCGGACCCCGCCGAGATCCCGACGGTCGGCGACGCTCACGGGGTCGAGCCCGGTGAGACCCCGCCCGACTCGGGCTCCACGGCTCAGTCGGCCAATCAGGACCCGCCCCCGCGCCGTCGGATGACGCCGGTGGGCGTGGCGGCGCTCATTGCGGTCGGGTTGCTCTTCACGATCTTCCTGATCGTGTCCGTGGTGTACCTGCTGCAGGTCGCGGGCGTGCTGGACCGGTGGTGATCCGGCGGTCACCAGGATGCGAAGCGCTCGCTGTCGCGTCTGCGGTACCGAAGGTCATTCGGTCGGGGGCTGGGTAGCGCCTCCCACCGTTGGCTGGTGGAACTCCACGTCCGGTGGCTCGACGTCCTGGCCTGCCGCGCGGTCGGGCGACCGTGGTGCCGAGTTTGGTTGCCGCCGTTGCGCTTTGCCTCGTACATGGCCGCATCGGCGGCGGCGATGAGCTCGGTGATGACGTCGTGCGCACCGTCGCCGGCCGGAATCTCGGCGATCGGGACGCAGGTGGTGCCGACGCTGGCGGTGGTCGCGAACGGCAGTACTTCGATCGCCCGGCGCAGCCCGTGCCCGACGGCGCGGGGGTCGGCGTCGCCGAGGTCGACGGCCACCAGGAACTCCTCACCTCCGGCGCGGCCAATCACCGAGCCGCGTGGGGCGTGATCGCGGAGCGCGCGCCCGACCGCCGCCAGGGCTCGATCGCCGTGGCTGTGCCCATGGGTGTCGTTGAGGCGCTTGAACCGGTCGAGGTCGATCATCGCGATGAGCAGTGAACCCTCGCGGTTGGTCGCGGCAAGGGCTCCGGCCCGCCGGAGGAAGGCCCTGCGGTTGTACAACCCGGTGAGGGGGTCGCGGTCGGCCTTCAGCAGGTCGACACCCAGGGTGTGGACGATGATCTGCACGCCGTAGGGGACGGCGACGTTGCCGATCAGCACCACGGCGTAGGCGCTGACGGTGCGGACGTAACCGTCGGAGCCGACGAGCGCGACGGCGGGCACCGCCGTCACCGCGATCACGACCAGCAGGTTGGCCACCATCAGAGCGGGCGTGTGGAAGAGCGCGATGTAGCCGGAGATCGACGCGAACGTGGTGCAGCCCAGCATCGCCGTCAGCGGGTCGCTCTGGGCGAGCACCGCGCACGCGATGCTGAAACTAGCCGTGACGGAGAAGACGATCGACTGATTCTTGGTCGGGAAGTGGTGCAGCCACAGCGCAGCGCCGGCGAGGCCGCCCAGGCCGGCCAGCACGCTGAGTGTTCGTTGCAGGGGCGAGGCGGGCGGTGCCGAGCCGAGCAGTACGACGAACGGGACCGCCGCCAGGCACGACGTGACTGCGACGACTACCCCGCGCGTCATCGTGGCCATGCGGCGGACGTGGAGGAAGGCGCTCAACCACTCGAAGTGGTCTGGCTGACGCCACCACCATCGAATCGACGTCACCATCGAGCTTCCCCTGCCTGGCCGCTACCCGGACCGCGTTGACGTTCGACGCATTTGCCAGATGTGCGACGAAATGTGTCTTCGGTAGCGTCCGGTAGCGGTTGACTCTACCGCTGCCACGGGCTGGTCGGGACGGCAAGATCATGGTGCCCCGACCGGGGGTGATCAGCCGGTCGGTTCGGCTGCCTCGTCGGACGACGTATCGTCGGGCGTGGCCGCGGCACGGCTGTCTTCGGGTCGATCCTCGGCGTGCTGGGTGTAGGACGTGCGGTGTTCGCGCGGTTGGTCCTCGTAGATTCCGCTGCCTCGGGGCATGGCTCTCCGCTCGTTGTCATTGCGGGACAGGGTGCGGTTTCCCGGGCCGCCGCGCGACTCAAACGGTGTGCTCGACCACAGCGCTTCCGTCGGCGCCGAAGCCGCGCAGGATCGTCTCGAGATGTCGACGCCACAGTTGCGCGCCGCGGTGGCGTGGGTCGAGGCGCTCGGACTGAATGACGCCACGCAGGGCCCAGATGGCGGCGGTGACGTCGTCGGGGGTGATCTGCGGCCCCACCGCGCCGACGCGTTGCGCGCCGGCCAGCAGTTCGGTCGACAGGCCACGGAGGTGCTCGACGAGGGGTCGGGGTGCGAGCTCGCCCCACACCGGTGCCGACAGTCCCGACTTGAGAGCGAGTTCGACGCCGACGGTCCGCAGAAACGTCTCGAGACCGAGATCGGGGGGACCGGCCGCAGCGGCCTCGGCAGCGTCGACGAGGCGGCGGAAGAACCCGCTCAGTACCTCGTGGACGAGGGCGTCCTTGTTGGCGAAGCGGCGGTAGAGCGTTGCGGGTCCGACCCCCGCAGCCCGTGCGACGTCGTCGAGCGTCGCATCGGGTCCGTGTTCGGCGAAGACCGTCTCGGCGGCGATGATCAGCCGTTCACGGTTGGCGGCAGCGTCTCGTCGCACGACCGACCTCCTGTCTGCGCCGGCGGAATCGAATCCAGCTCGGCGGCGTTCTGCATATGTGAGAGTACGACTATCGCTTATGGGTGCGGCGTCAACGCCGCCGCGTGCACCACGGCGACGACGACGGAGGAAGACATGAGCAAGGTCTGGTTCATCACGGGGTCATCGCGCGGTTTTGGGCGCGCCCTGGTTCAGGCGGCACTCGACGCCGGGGACGGCGTGGCCGCCACCGCCCGTCGGCCCGAGGGCCTCGCCGACCTCGTCGAGACGTACGGGCAGCGCGTCGTGCCCCTGGCTCTGGACGTCACCGACCCCGGTCAGGTCACCGCGGCCCTCGAGGCGACCAGGCAACGGTTTGGCCGCGTGGACGTCGTGGTCAACAACGCCGGCTACGCCAACGTCGCGCCCATCGAAACCGGTGACGGTGCCGATTTTCGCGCGCAGTTCGAGACCAACTTCTGGGGCGTCTACCACGTCTCCAAGGCCGCGATCCCGGTTCTGCGCGAGCAGGGCGGCGGGTTGATCGTGCAATTCTCCTCGATGGGCGGACGCGTCGGCGGCTCGGCGGGCATTGCGTCCTATCAGGCCGCGAAGTTCGCCATCGACGGCTTCTCGCGAGTGCTCCAGGTCGAGACCGCCCCGTTCGGCGTCGACGTCCTCGTCGTCGAGCCAAGCGGCTTCGCCACCGACTGGGCGGGCTCGTCGATGGCGATCGCCGACGTCCCCGACCGCTACGCCGACACGGTGGGTGCGATGAACGCCATCCGTGCCAGCGACGCGGTCTCGGCGGGCGACCCGGCCCGGGCCGCGGCGATTCTGGTCGAGATGTCGCGTCGCACCGACCGCCCGTACCACCTGCCGCTGGGCGTCAACGCCGTGGAGGGTTCGATCCGCCACGACGAACGCCTGCTCGCCGAGGACCGCAAGTGGGCGGCGGTTGGCAGGTCCGCCGACTTCGCCGAGCCCTTTCCGGTCGACATGCCGGCGTGAGACCCACTGCCGCGACGCGCTTACGGCCCGCCCTTCCAATGCTCGATGCGATGGTGGTCGGGCGTGAAGCCGTGGTCGACGCCCCACAGCACCGCCTTGGTGCGACTGGTGACGTCGATCTTGCGATAGACGGTGCGGATGTAGGACTTGACCGTGTTGGGCGACAGATAGGTCAGGGCTGCCACCTCGGCGTTGCTCTTCCCCTGGGTGATCAACGCCAGGATCTCGGACTCGCGGTCGCTCAACCCCTCCCCGCGGCCGGGCCAGTCCAGGCCCACCGCGGTGCGGGAGCGGGCCGGCGCCTCGCTGATCACCATCTCGCCGGCGTGGACGGCCTCGAGCGCGGCCACCAGATCTCGTGCGGGCAGCGTCTTCGACAGATACCCGTGCGCACCATGGCGTTTCGCGCTCTCGATCAGATCCGGATGGAAGTTCCACGTGTACACCACCACGCGTCGGGCGCGTGGATTGGCGACGAGGACCCCGATCTCGTGGTGGTCGGACTCCGGCTGAGCGAACGAGTCGTACAGGACGACGTCGACCGCATCGCTGACGCCCATCGTGGTGTCCAGCTCGGCCACCACGATTCGGTCGCGGTAGTTGTCGAACATGTTGGCCACGCCCATCACGACGACGTCGTAGTCGTCGACCAGTGCGACGGTGATGGGTCGCTTGTCGGCAGGGGCCACGGGAAGGGACATTACCGCCCTAGGGGTGTACCCGGACCACCCCAAAGGGTCTTTCCTCCACAGCTGTGATGAGCCCGATCGACACCTTCGCCCACGAGCACCCACTCCGTGATCGAATCTGTTGTCGCTCAACGGGCGTAGGTGTTGCCGCACCCGGGTACGTGGACCGAGCATACGTCGGTTCACGAGTGGAGGAACAATGGCTAGTGGTGTGGCAACGGTGTGGATGCCCGTCGAGGACATGAGTCGGGCATTGAAGTTCTATGGCGAGACCCTCGGCCTGAAGGTCAAGAGCGAGGGTGAGGATTGGTCCGAGCTCGACGCGAACGGAGTGTCCATCGGGCTCAACGGCCGCGAAGAGACCCATGGTGAGAGCACCGGCGGGGCGGTGCTCACGCTGCAACCCGACGGCACCCTCTATGACGAGCTCGTTCGTCTCACCGACGCGGGCGTGACGTTCGTCGGCGAGGTCAGCGAGCATCCGTGGGGCCGGATCGCGGCCTTCAAGGATTCCGAGGGCAACGACCTGCAACTGTTCGAGCCGCCGTCGGAGTGACGCAGACGTTCCGAAGAGCCCCAGTGTCGTTGGCACTGGGGCTCTTTCGTCTGACCGTCAGGACCGGATGGCGGTCTGCTTCTCGAGGAACGCCGCCGTGTCGTAGAACGTCCGGAACGCGTCGACGGTCGAGCCGTCGGAGGATTCGAGCACGCTCACACCGTCGTAACCGACTGGCGAACCGTTGCTCAGCGTGCCGTTGGACGTCCACTCCAGGAATGCGATCCCATCCCCGGTGACCACGTGGTGGAAGGTCGACTCGATCTCTCCGAAGACGTTGCGGTACTGCTCCCAAAAGGTCCGTGCTCCGTCGCGGCCGCTCTGACCGTGCGGCATGCCGGCCTTGTTCAACGTCGCATCGTCGGAGAACAGTTCGACGAGCGGATCGGGGTCGCCGTCCTGGTGCAACCGACCGAGGGCGTCGACGAACTTCTTCGTCAGGTCATCCATTCGTGGGACGTACCCTGCCCGGCTGCCGGCAACCGAAGATGACGTGAACGTCAGACTCTGCCGCGTAGCAGGAGATTCCAGTAGACCTGCGGAAGGCCGAAGCGGTCGAATGCCCACGCGGTCCGGCGAGGTTTGAGCGGGTCGAGGAACGACGGCAGCGACGAGGCGAGGGCACCGTCTCTGGTGAACTCGCCGGCGATCAGGTGGCGGGCGTCGGTGGCGATCGGCGCGACGGTGTAACCGTCGTAGTCGGACACCGTTGTCCTACCGGCGCGCGCGGCCAGCAGATTGTCCACCATGATCGAAACTTGCGGGCGCAGAGCACCTCCGGACGGATCGGTCGACACGCTCGCCGCGTCCCCGACGCCCCACACGTTCGGGTGCCTGCGATGCCGCATCGTCGCGGGGTCGACGTCGGTGACGCCGGCGGCGTCGTCGGTCGCCAGGCCCGAGGCGCCCAGCCACCGTGGCCCGCGGAACGGAGGCACCAGGTGCAGAAGGTCGTAGGGGATGGGGCGCACGGTGCCGTCGCGGCGGTCGGTGACGGTGATGTGGCGGTCGGCGGGGAACAACCCGGTCACCCCGGTCTCGTCGAGCACCTTCACCCCGAGACGGTGAAGCTCCGCACGGATCTTCCCGTCCAGTGCGGGGGCGTCCAAGAGTGTCGGGCGGTCGACGACCAGGGTCATCTCGACGTCGGAGAGTCGGCGTGTCCTCGACCAGTGGGCGGCGGCCAAGAACAGGGGTTTCATCGTGGTGCCGGTACAGCTGACCGGGGGCCGCGGGACGGTGAACACGGCATGGCCGCCAACGGGAATGCGCTGCACCAGGTCCCACGTCTTGTCTGCGGCGTCGAGGTAGTTGCTCGCCACCGCGGGACTGTCCATCGCGGTGTCCACCCCGGGAAGTTCGTCGCTGTCGGGCACCAGTCCTGGCGCGAGGACTAGGTCGCGGTAGTGCAGCTCGTGGCCCGACGCGCAGCGCACCGTCCGAGCTTCGGCGTCCACGCCGACGGCCGAATCCCGAAGCCAGGTGCAGCCCTTCGGCGTGACCGAGCGCTGGGTGCGTTCGGCACTGCGCATGTCCGCCAGCCCGCCGCCGACATAGGACAACAGCGGCCGGTAGGTGTGTACCGCATTGGGCTCCAGCACCGCGACGTCCGTCACGCCCTTCTTGAGCAGGCGCGCGGCGGCACTGATACCGCCGTTGCCCCCGCCGACGACGACGACGTCAAAGGTGGTGCCGACGTTGCCGGCGGATGCGGTCATGACAGGGGCTTACCCGCCGTTGGTGAATCCACGCCCCCGTCTACGAGACGCGGGAGGGCGTGGGTTATTGGTCGCGTGATCGGGGATTCGAACCCAACGCGGCGGGGCATGTGCTGATCACCGCCCCCAAAGACGCGACGGAGCAACGACGTGACCACGATCTTCACCGAAGAACTTCCCGACCAGACCGACCCGCTAAGGGTGCCGACCGGCGTGTACCCGCCCCAGGAGGATTCGGCATTGCTGATCGGGGCGCTTCGGGCGTCGGGCCTGGCTGCCGGGAGACGGGTTGCCGACCTGTGTTCTGGCAGCGGCGTCGTCGCGTTGGCCGCTGCCCAGCAGGGCGCCGCGACGGTCGCCGCATTCGAGATGAGTTCCCGTGCGGTCGACTGCGCCAGGGCCAACGCCGCGGCGGCCGGGCTTCCGGTGAAGGTGCACCGCGGATCATGGACTCGGGCTGTCGAATTCGAGCGCTTCGACGTCGTCACCTGCAACCCGCCGTACGTGCCGTTCGACGACGGCGCCGACGACACGCCGGTGGCCGAGTCGGCAGGACCTGCCGCGGCGTGGAACGCCGGTCGCGACGGGCGTCGGATCCTCGACCCGCTGTGCGAAAGCGCCGCCGAGCTTCTCACCGACGGCGGCTCCATCTTCATCGTGCACTCCGAGTTCGCGAACGTGGATCGCACGGTCGCGGATCTGTCGGCGGCCGGCCTGCGAGCCCGTGTGGTGGCCGAGCAGTGGATTCCCTTCGGGCCCGTGTTGACCGCGCGGGCGCTCTGGTTGGAGCGGATCGGGATGTTGGAGACGGGCCGCCGTCGCGAGCGCTTGGCCGTGGTGCGCGCCGACCGCGTGTGACCTGCGTGGGTCAGGCGGGGCCGGAGTCGATCACTCGCTGGGCGATGTCCGTCAGCTTGACATTGCCTTCCTGGCTCAGCTGTTTGAGCATGCTGAAGGCGCGGACGGCGTCGACTCCGAAGCGCTCCATGATGATTCCCTTGGCTTGACCGATGCGGTCGCGACTCAGTAGCGCTGCGTTCAGCTGACTTCGTGCCTGCGTGGTGATGATGGCCGAGGCCGCATGGGCGGCGAGAATGGTGCCGACGGTCTCGGCGTCGGCGCTCCATTCGTTGGGTGCGAACCCGAAGAGGTTGAGCGCACCCGCGGTGCGGTCGGCGGTGTAGAGCTTGAACGACAGGCCGCTGAGCACGCCGATCTCGACGACGGCAGGCGAGTACTGCGGCCACCGCGTCTCGAGCCGGAAGTCGTCGGTCCGGACGACGGTGTCCGAGAGTGCGGCCTGCACGCACGGTCCTTCGTTGAAGGTCACCTGCAGGGTGTCGAGTTGATGGGGCAGATCCGACGTGGTCGCGACCGAACTGAACTTGCCCCCGCGTTCCAGCAGGAGGATGCCCGCGGTGTCGACGCCGGGGATGAGGTCAACGGCCGCAGTCGTCACTTCTTGGAGGATCGTGTCCAAGCTGGGTTTGGGCACCAAGCTTCTCGCCAGCTCGGCCATGCGGAGCGCGAGGTCGTGGTTCATCGATTGCGACACCCCCCCGAATGCCCCCGCCGGATCACGATCAAACGGCGGCTACCCCGCCAGACGAGGCGTCCCGCGTCCGTCGCGAGAGATCAACCCGCGTTGCTCGAAGGCGTCCAGCCACCCCTGCATCGGCCACCACCCCCACCGGGCGTGAAACGTGGTCGCATTGGACACGATGTCGGCCAGGTGCTCGGTCGGCGGGTCGGAGACCGGGTGAAACTGGTGATAGGCGTGCGCGCCCCCCACCCACCGCAGACCGACGGCCGAGGCGGCCGCCCGCTGCGCGTAGTCCGTGTCCTCTCCGCCATAGCCGGCGTAGTCGGTGCAGAACCCTCCGATGCGCTCCCAGACCGGCGCGGTGACGGCGAACGACAGGGACCAGAAGAGCTCGTACTCGTCGCCGGTCACCGTCACCCCCGTCGGCGGGGCCGGTCGCGCCGGGTGCGGCGCGGTCAGCTCGGACAGCCGGTCGAGGTCGTACCCGTCGGGCCCGGGTGCCGGAAGGTAGGTGACCGGGCCGCAGAGCAACGCGCCCCGGTGGGCGGGGTTCGCCGCAGCGAGCTGGTAGTACCCGATCATCTCGGGCGCGGGGATGCAGTCGACGTCGAGGAAGACGAGTAACTCGGCCCCACCGTCGACGGCCACCCGGGCACCGAGGTTGCGGGCACGTGCCATCGGGATGCGCGGCGACCCCGAGCGCAGCGCCACCACGGTCGTACCGTCGTCACGTACCCGGCGCGCGACGTCGTCGTCGTCGACGGCCACGACGACGTGGTGATCCGCCGGGACGGCGCTGCGGGCGAGGCCGTCGAGCTGGCGGCGAAGATGGTCGCCTCGGCCGCGCACCGCGGTCACGACGGTCGTCTTCACGCCGCCACCCGCTCGATCAGCGCCGCGGCGCGCTCGGCCGCGCCGACGGTCTGCCACTGCTGCCACCCCTGCGAGTCCAGGCCGCGCGCGGCCTCGACTACGCCGGGCCAGTCGGACATCTCGGGCCACGACGGTCGAACCGCCGCCACGCCGGCGCGCCGCAGCGCCGCTGCCGTGGCGCGCTGCTCACCGAATGGACGGTCGGCGGCGATGATGACTGCCGGTCGGCCCGCCGCGGCGATGTCGGCGATCGAACTCTGGCCGGCCGAGGACACCACGACGTCGGCGGTGCACAGGTTCGGCCACGGATCGTCGGCCCACGGACCCCCGGCGACCCCGAGGGATGACCATCGATACTCCGGATGTGCCGCGGCGCAACGGTTTATCGTGGAGACGTCGAGATCGGCGCCGCCGGAACCGTTGAGGACCAGGATGCCGGGTCGTCCGTCGTCCGGACGCGGAAGGCGTGGGCGACCGTCGAAGCGGCTGATTCCGCCCACGTACGTCGTCTTCGCCGCGTACGGCACCAGCCACGCCGGCTCGTAGAGGGTTCGGGGCCACGCCGCCAGGATGTGCTCGGCGACGCGGTAGACCAGTTCGTGGGGCGGGTCGGTCCGCTCACCGGGCATGGCGACCACGACGACGGGCACACCGAGGAGCCGCACCAACATCGTCACCTCGACCGAGACGTCGACCACCATCACCGACGGCCGGTGCGTCGACACCCAATCGGCGATCGTCGACATGCGTTCTCGTAAACCACTGTGATGCAACGGGACCCAGTGCAGCGCGCCGTTGGCGTCGACGTCGGTGAAGCCCTTGCCGTCACCTCGGTCGGATGGCTCGTCGTCGCGAGGAAGCCGAACCGTGGTGACCCCGGGCCGCGCCTCGACCGGCAACGACGACAGGATCGTCACGGGCTCACGCAGACGTGCGCAGATGCTCGTCGCTCGCGAGAGGTGCCCGCGTCCGTGGTGATGTACGTAGTAGCCAATCATGGTTGGCGGAGGTCCGTTCGTCGATGAGGTTGCCGTAGATCTCGAGGTAGCGCGACACCATGGCGCGTGCGCTACATCGCATGACGGCGCTGTGGCGCACCGCATCTCGCGACAGGGTGATGGCCTCGGGGACGGCGGCCGCCATGCCCGCCACGTCGTCGGGGGCGACCAGCCGCCCGCTCTGGGCGTCGATGACCTCCGGAATCCCGCCGCGGCCGAAGGCGACGACGGGCGTCCCGCAGGTGGCGGCCTCGGCGGCGACGAGGCAATACGGCTCGTCCCACCGCGGCGTGACCAGCGCGGCCGCTGCACCGCCGACCAGCGACGCCAGGCGCCGCTGGTCGAGATGTCCTGCGTACCGGACACGTTCACTCAACAGCGGCTCCACCGCCTCGTGGAAGTACTCGGCGTTGCCGATGGGCCCGGCGATGACGAGGTGCCTGCCGGTCAGCGCCGCCGCCGCGACGGCGAGGTGGGTCCCCTTCTCGGGTGTCACCCGCCCCGACCACACGAGGTAGTCGCCACCGGGGCCGGCAGGCCAGCGAGAGGGCTCGACGCCGTTGGGCACCACGTGCATTCGGTCGGTGACGACGTGGCGCCAGGATTCCGCGGTGTAACCGCTCACCGCGGCGAAGGCCGAGCCGGCGCCCCCGGTGGTGCCGATGGCGGCCTCCAATCGCGGAACAGGCGGAGTGTGCAGCGTGGTCAGCATCGGGGTGCGCAAACCTGGGGCGAGCAGAAGGGGCACCGGATTGAGGCAGTGATTGTGGATCACGTCGAAACCGTCGCCGCCGTCGTCGACGAGCTCCTGCATGACGTCGAGATAGGCGAGATGATCGGATTCCGGCACCGCGCCGGGGAGCGGACGGCGCCGTGCCGCGGCGGCGCTGCGGTACAGCGGTCGAACCTCCGGGCCGGGTTGGGAACCGAGATCGGACTCCGCTGCGGCGAAGAGCGTGACCTGGTGTCCTTCGTGGGACAACGACCGCGCCAGATGCCATACGTGCGCTTCCAGTCCACCGGAGAACGGTTGGCTGATCGGAAAGCGGTTGTGTGAGATGAGGGCTATGCGCAGGGCTGACGTCACGTCGTTGCCGGTTCGTCCATGACGGCGGTCACTCGCACCCCTTTCGTTGATCCACGGCCGGATCAAGCGTCGGCCTATTTACCCCGTCTTCGGCAGTTGTAACGTCCTCCCGCGAGAACGTCATGCCTGGGCTCCTCGCCGCCCCGCGGCAGCTACATTCCTCAGTCATGGCCCTGTCACCGGACATCGTCGGACTGACCTATGAACACCCCGACACCTACGTCGTCGGGCGTGAAGCCGTTCGCCAGTACGCGGTCGCGGTCAAGAACGACGACCCCGCGTACCGGGACGAGGACGCCGCCCGCGCCCTCGGCCACGACTCCATCCTCGCGCCGCTGACGTTCATCTCCGTGTTCGGTTACCACGCTCAGATGGCGTTCTTCGACCACGCCGGCATCACCATCACCGACGAACGGCTCATCCAGGCCGAGCAGGGGTTGAAGTTCCTGGCTCCCATCAAGGCCGGTGACGTCCTCCGGTGCCGAATCCGGATCGACTCGCTGCGGCGGGCGTTCGGTGCCGACGTGCTGACGCTGCGGAGTTGGATCGTCAACCAGGACGGCGACACCGTCCAGGAGGACTACACGACGATGGCCGGTCGGACCGAGGCCGACGCGGACTGACCCGGGAAGGTTTTTCCCGGGGCCCTCGGGGTACGACGACTGAGCGCGGCAATGCGCGGGCTACGGGTTGCGAGGAGTGGTGGTGGTCGACGACGTCGAGCGGCAACGGACGTGGAAGGAGTTCTCCGGCGCGGTCAACATGACGGCCTCGGAGCTCCGCAGATGGCTCGACCGCGACGCGTCCAAGTCGGTGGGTCAAAAGGCCGACGGCGGCGGCGAGTCGACCGGCCATGCCAGTGGGCGCCACATCGCCGACATCCTGGAGACCAAGAAGTCCGAGCTCTCCGACGACGACTACGACCACATGCGCAAGGTCGTCGGTTACGTCAAACGGCATCGAGCTCAGCGGCCATCGGGCGACGTCGAAGACACCGCGTGGCGGTATTCGTTGATGAACTGGGGCCACGACCCGATGAAGAAACACTCTTGACTGATTCAAGAAAAGGCACTAGAACTTAGGGCGTGGGACACGCGATCGAGTTCGAGCGAGTGCTGCGCGAGGCGTCGCTTCGCGTGACCCGCCCGAGGGTCGCCGTCCTCGGTGCCGTGTACGCCAACCCGCACGCCGACACCGAGACGATCACCAGGGCGACGCGCACCACCTCCCCGGAGGTGTCGCACCAGACCGTCTACGACGCGTTGAACGCACTCACCTCGGCCGGCTTGATCCGCCGCATCCAACCCGCCGGGTCCGTGGCGCGGTACGAGTCGCGCGTGGGCGACAACCACCATCACGTGGTGTGCCGGTCGTGCGGTGCGGTGGCCGACGTCGACTGCGCGGTCGGCGCGGCGCCGTGTCTGGTGCCCGCCGACGGTGACGGCCACCTCGAGGGCTTCACGGTCGACGAAGCAGAAGTCATCTACTGGGGCTATTGTCCCGCTTGCTCGACAGTCGGCCCCGCCCCATCCAGATCCTGAAACCCAGCCCGTTTCGTCAAACCCGGAAGGAATGTCGTGTCAACCGATACATCCGATAGCCGCCCCCCAGCCCCTGATTCGGGAACCAGCTCGCACAGCGAGAGCGAGAACCCGGCAATCGAATCGCCGCACCCCAAGGGCCACGCGCCGCTGACCAATCAGGATTGGTGGCCCGAGCAGGTCGACGTGTCGGTGCTGCACCGCCAGCCGGCCAAGGGCAATCCCCTGGGCGCGGACTTCGACTACGCCGCGGCGTTCTCGAAGGTCGACGTCGACGCACTGAAGGCCGACGTCCTCGACGTCATCACCACCTCGCAGGACTGGTGGCCCGCCGACTACGGCAGCTACGCCGGCCTGTTCATCCGGATGAGCTGGCACGCCGCGGGCACCTACCGCATCTACGACGGTCGCGGTGGCGGTGGCCAGGGCAGCCAGCGGTTCGCCCCGCTGAACAGCTGGCCCGACAACGCCAACCTCGACAAGGCCCGCCGTCTGCTGTGGCCGGTCAAGAAGAAGTACGGCAGCAAGCTGTCGTGGGCCGACCTGCTGGTCTTCGCCGGCAACGTGGCACTCGAGTCGGCCGGATTCGAGACCTTCGGTTTCGGCTTCGGTCGCGAGGACATCTGGGAGCCCGAGGAGATCCTCTTCGGCCAGGAGGACACCTGGCTGGGCACCGACAAGCGGTATGGCGGCACCAACGACAGCGACAAGCGTGAACTGGCCGAGCCCTTCGGTGCCACCACCATGGGCCTGATCTACGTCAATCCCGAAGGGCCCGAAGGCAAGCCGGATCCGCTGGCCGCCGCCCACGACATCCGCGAGACCTTCGGTCGGATGGCCATGAACGACGAGGAGACCGCCGCGCTGATCGTCGGCGGTCACACCCTCGGCAAGACCCACGGCGCCAGCGCCGACAACGTCGGCCCGGAGCCCGAGGGCGCGCCGATCGAGCAGCAGGGCCTGGGCTGGAAGTGCCCGTTCGGCTCGGGCAACGCCGGCGACACCATCACCAGCGGCCTCGAGGTCGTCTGGACCGACACGCCGACGCAGTGGAGCAACCGCTACCTCGAGCTGCTCTACGGCAACGAGTGGGAGCTGACCAAGAGCCCCGGTGGTGCCTGGCAGTTCGAGGCCACGGCCTCCGAGGCGATCATCCCGGATCCCTTCGGCGGCCCGCCCCGCAAGCCCACGATGCTGGTCACCGACGTCTCGATGCGTGTCGATCCGATCTACGGCAAGATCACGCGCCGGTGGCTCGACCACCCGGAGGAGATGAACGACGCCTTCGCACGTGCCTGGTACAAGCTGCTGCACCGTGACTTGGGACCCGTCACCCGCTACCTCGGCCCCTGGGTGGCCGAGCCGCAGCTGTGGCAGGACCCCGTACCCGCTGTCGACCACGCGCTGGTCGACGACGCCGACGTCGCCGAGCTGAAGGCCAAGGTGCTCGGCGCCGGGCTGAGCGTGCCGCAGCTGGTGAAGACGGCATGGGCGGCTGCCTCGAGCTTCCGCGGCACCGACAAGCGCGGTGGCGCCAACGGCGCGCGCATTCGCCTCGAGCCGCAGCGCAGCTGGGAGGTCAACGAGCCCACCGAGCTCGACAGGGTGCTCCCGGTGCTGGAGAAGATCCAGCAGGAGTTCAACGCCTCGGCCTCCGGTGGGAAGAAGATCTCGCTGGCCGACCTCATCGTGCTGGCCGGCAATGCCGGCATCGAGAAGGCCGCCAAGGACGGTGGTTTCGACATCGACGTGCACTTCGCGCCGGGCCGCACCGATGCCACCCAAGAGCAGACCGACGTCGAGTCGTTCGCCGTGCTCCAGCCGCAGGCCGACGGGTTCCGCAACTACGCGAAGCCTGGCGAGAAGGCACCGCTCGAGCAGCTGCTGGTCGACAAGGCCTACTTCCTGGACCTGACGGCCCCGGAGCTGACCGTGCTGATCGGTGGCCTGCGGGCCATCGGCGCCAACCACGGCGGCAGCAAGCACGGCGTGCTGACCGACCGGCCGGGTGTGCTGAGCAACGACTTCTTCGTCAACCTGCTCGACATGGGCACCAAGTGGAAGTCGGCCGAGACCGGCGAACACGCCTACGAGGGCTCCGATCGGGCGACCGGTGAGCTCAAGTGGACGGCCACCCCCAACGACCTGGTGTTCGGCTCGAACTCGGTGCTGCGCGCCATCGCCGAGGTGTACGCCGAGGACGACAACCAGGGCAAGTTCGTGGAGGACTTCGTCGCTGCGTGGGTGAAGGTCATGAACAACGACCGGTTCGACTTGAGCTAAGCGCTGGTCGACCGACGCCGGGCCGGATCCTTCGGGATCCGGCCCGGTCGTCGTTTGGGGACGCGATGCAGGCATACGTCGACGGATTCGGGGTAAGGACAACAGTCGCAGCGGGTTAAGCAGAGGCCGGCCAGCACGTGACGCACGAACCCGATCAAGGAGTTCCATGCCTGCCCGTAAGCCCGATCAGTCAGCGCCCGCCCCGGCGAGCCCCACCGGCGTCACCAACGGACAGGCGGTCGACGGTGATCCGCGCGCCCAGTCCGGCGCCTACCTCACCACCGCGCAGGGACTGCGCATCCCCGACACGGACCACTCCCTCAAGGCGGGCCCGCGCGGACCGACCCTGCTGGAGGACTTCCACCTTCGCGAGAAGATCACCCACTTCGACCACGAACGCATCCCGGAGCGCGTCGTGCACGCCCGCGGCGCGGCAGCCCACGGCGTCTTCGAGTCCTACGGCACCGCAGCGGCGTTCACCAAGGCAGGCTTCCTCGGCAAGAAGGGCACCACGACGGAGGTCTTCACCCGGTTCTCGACCGTGCTCGGATCCCGCGGCTCGGCGGACACCGTCCGTGACACCCGTGGCTTCGCCGTGAAGTTCTACACCGACGAGGGCAACTTCGACCTCGTCGGCAACAACATGCCGGTCTTCTTCATCCAGGACGGCATCAAGTTCCCCGACGTGATCCACGCAGGCAAGCCCCAGCCCGACCGTGAGATTCCGCAGGCCCAGTCGGCGCACGACACGTTCTGGGACTTCGTGTCGCTGCACACCGAGGCCACCCATCACGTCATGTGGAACATGAGCGATCGTGGCATTCCCCGGTCGTACCGCACCATGGAAGGCTTTGGCGTACACACGTTTCGGTTGGTGAATGCCAAGGGTGCGACGAGCCTGGTGAAATTTCATTGGAAGCCGGTGGCCGGGGTGCACTCGCTGGTGTGGGAGGAAGCGCAGATCGCCGCCGGATGCGACCCGGACTTCCACCGTCGCGACATGGCCGACGGCATCGAAGCAGGCGCGTTCCTGGAATACGAGTTGGGCGTGCAGGTCATGCCGGACGACGGGACCGACTCGTACGACGGGATCGACCTGCTCGACCCGACGAAGATCGTGCCCGAGGAACTGGTCCCGGTGCAGTTGATCGGCAAGATGACGCTGAACCGCAACCCCACCAACTACTTCGCCGAAACCGAGCAGGTCGCCTTCCACACCGGGCATCTGGTGCCGGGCATCGAGGTCACCAACGACCCGCTCATGCAGGCGCGGCTGTTCTCCTACCTCGACACCCAGCTGACCCGGCTCGGCGGACCCAACTTCTCACAGTTGCCGATCAACCGGCCGCACTGCCCGGTCAACGACATGCTTCGAGACGGCATGCACCAGACGGCGATTCACACCGGCGAGGCGCCGTACCACCGCAACAGCGTCGACGGGGGCGAGCCGATGCCGGCCGACGAAGCACACGGCGGGTACGTCCAGACTCCGCGTGTCGTCGAGGGCCCCACCGTGCGGGCGCAGCCGGCGTCCTTCGACGACCACTTCACCCAGCCCGCGATGTTCTACCAGAGCATGACGACGCTGGAGAAGGCGCACATCGTCGAGGCGTTCACCTTCGAACTGGGCAAGGTCTACGAGCAATCGATCAAGGAACGCGAGCTCGAGGTCCTGGCCAACGTCGACGCCGATCTGTGTCAGCAGGTCGCGGCCGGCCTCGGCCTGCCGGCGCCCAAGGGCACCCCGCCCGCCGACGTCGAGGTGTCACCGGCACTGGTGCAGATCGTCGCCCAGCCGGGCCGCGTCGACGGCCGCAAGATCGCGATCGTCGCCGATGCCGGCTCCGATCTGGCAGGCATTGCCAAGCTCGTCAAATCGGTTGCAGCCCTTGGGGTGACGGCGCTCGTCGTCGCGCCGGTGGGCGGCGTACTCAAGTCGGGACGCCGGTCGGTCACCGTCGACCGGACCTTCGCGACCGCCCGTTCGATCGAGTTCGACGCCGTGGTCGTCGCAGGGGGTACGACGGCTGCCGACATCAAGCTCGTCGTGTTGCTCCAGGAGGCGTTCCGGCACTGCAAGTCGATCGCGGCGTGGGGTGACGGCACGGCGGTTCTCAAGGCCGCCAGGATCCCACTCAAGGGTCCCGGCATCGCAGTCGCGTCGGACGCCGACAAGGCGTTCACCGCGACCCTGGCAGCCGAGCTCGGGATGCACCGCGCGTGGGATCGTGCGGCGAAGGTGATGGCCTCGGCGGTGCCACCCGTCTCGGGCTAGGACTCGCGGCACCTACAGTCAGGCGATGGACTTCGAGGAGTACCGCGCCCACGACGCCACCGGGTTGGCCAAACTCGTCGCGGACCGCCAGGTGTCGGCGGCGGAGCTGCTGGCCGTGGCCCGCGAACGTGCCGCGGCGGTCAACCCGCGCGTCAACGCGATCGTGCGCGACGTGCCCGCCGTACCGACCGACGACCTCGAGGGCCCGTTCGCCGGCGTCCCGTTCCTGATCAAGGACTTGGCACAGGACTATGGGGGGCTGCCGACCTCGGCGGGCTCGCGGGCGTGGAAGTTCACGCCCGCCGCCGAGCACGCGACCGTCGTGCAGCGGTGGGTCGACGCCGGGCTGGTCGTCTTTGGCAAGACCAACACTCCCGAATTCGGGGCGAAGGGCATCACCGAGCCCGTCGCCTGGGGTCCCGCTCGCAACCCGTGGAACACCGAGCACACGCCAGGTGGCTCATCCGGTGGCTCGGCGGCCGCGGTCGCGGCGGGGGTGGTGCCGTGCGCGGGCGCCAACGACGGCGGCGGGTCGATCCGCATCCCCGCCGCCTGTTGCGGTCTGGTCGGCCTCAAACCGGGTCGCGGGCTGACCCCCTCCGGGCCGGCGCACGGCGAGCCCATGCACGGGGCGGCCGTCCAGGGCGTGGTGTCCCGCACGGTCCGCGACACGGCAGGCATGCTCGACGTCCTCCGCGGCGGCGAGCCGGGCGGGCCCTACGTGCCTGGCATACCCGAGACACCCTTCTCGTCGTGCGTCGGTCAGGATCCGGGCCGGCTGCGGATCGGCGTGCGTGTGCCGTCGGCCATCACCCCGGCCCCGCACCCGGAGGCGGCCGCGGCCGTCGAGGCCACCGTGCGCGCGCTGACCGACCTCGGTCACCACGTCGAGGAGTTGCCTCGGGCGCCGTTCGACGACGCCGTGCTCGCCAAGGACTTCCTGCTCACCTGGTTCGTCCACGTGGCCCACGAAGTCGCCGAGGCGAAGCGGCGGACCGGGGCGCGCGACGACTCCTTCGAGCGCGACACGCTCATCATGGCCGCGCTGGGCCGCGCTACCGGCGGCGTCGACTACGTGGACGCCGTCGAACGACGCCACGAGCACACTCGCCGCCTCACGACGTTCTTCGAGTCCTACGACCTGCTGCTGACGCCGACCCTCGCGACGCCGCCACCGCGGATCGGCCAGTTCGATCTTCCGGTGGCGTTGCAACGCGGTGCCGACGTGCTGATCAGGACCCGCACCGCGACGTTGCTGCGCCACACCCGGATCGTCGACGACATGGTGGATCAGAACCTGGGCTGGGTGCCGTACACGCAGCTGGCCAACGTCACCGGGCGGCCCGCCATCTCCCTGCCGCTGCATCAGACCGCCGACGGACTGCCGCTCGGCGTCCAGTTCGTCGCACCGCTGGCCGGTGAGTCGCTGCTGATCCGGCTGGCCAGCCAGCTGGAGCGGGCGGTGCCATGGTCTGATCGGTTCGCGCCGATCTAGCGTCGGCCGCCTGCGGTGTGTCCGGTCCCTTACCGCCGGCCTCGGGCCCCGAACGGGTCGTTTCGATGTGATAGACACTGCGCTATGTCAGCGTCGCACGCGACCGGCGATCGCCTCCTGGTTCCGGGTCAGACGTGCTGGCGCATCGAGCGCGCCGATCGATTCGCCTTCATCGTGGACGCGGCCGACTACTTCCGCCACACCAAGGCGGCGATGGTGCGGGCCAAGCACCGCATCTTGCTCATCGGATGGGACTTCGACTCCCGGACGGTCTTCGAGCCCGGCGGCAAGACGGTGCCGGGATACAACGAGTTGGGACCATTCCTGCGGTCGGTGGTCCGCAAACGACCCGACCTCGAGGTGTACGTGCTGCGGTCCAATCTGCGATTGCTGCCCGCCTTCGAAGGTTTTTGGGAGGGCGTCACCCCGGTGTCGTTCATGAACCGCTTCAGCAGTGAGCGCCTGCACTTCGCCATCGACGGCGCGCATCCCACCGGGGCGGTGCACCATCAGAAGATCGTCGTGGTCGACGACTCGGTGGCGTTCTGCGGCGGCATCGACTTCACGGTGGACCGTTGGGACACCCCGGAACATCTCGACGAGAACCGGCTCAGGCGCGCGCTCGGCGAGCCGCACGGACCACGCCACGAGGTGGCGGCCGCGGTGGACGGTGCCGCGGCCCGCGCCCTCTCGGAGGTCGCCCGCGACCGCTGGTTGGCGGCCACCGGCGTCGACCTGGAGCCGGTCGAGGGCACGCGCGACCTCTGGCCCGGCGGGCTGGAGCCGACCCTGCACGACGTCGACGTCGCGGTGGCCCGCACCATGCCCCGGCTTGGCGAGGGCGAGGAGGTGCGCGAGGTCGAGGCGCTCAACTTGGCTGGCATGGCCGCCGCGCACGACACGATCTATCTGGAGAACCAGTACCTGGCCTCGCGAATACTCGTCGACGCACTCTGCGCCCGCCTGCGCGAACCGTCGGGTCCGGAAGTCGTGATCGTCATCCCGCGCAAGTCCGAGAGCCCGCTGGAGGAGCGGGCCATGGACAGTGCGCGATACCGAATGTTGAAGCGCCTGTGGGCTGCTGACCAGCACGACCGCCTCGGGGTGTACTGGCCGGTGACCGACGGCGGCACGCCGGTCTACGTGCACGCCAAGGTCATGGCGGTCGACGACCGGTTGTTCCGGGTCGGCTCGTCGAACCTCAACAACCGGTCGCTGGGCTTCGACAGTGAGTGCGACGTGGCCATCGAGGCGCACGGGGCCGACGACGAGGACGACGTCGCGGGCACGATCGTCGCGCTGCGCAACGCGTTGGTGTGCGAGCACCTCGGCGTGGCGGTCGAGGACTTCGAACGCGAAGTCACCGAGCGAAATTCGTTCCTCGGGGCCGTCGAGGCGCTGCGTGGCTCGGGCCGGACGCTGCTGCCGTTCACCCCCGAGACGGTCGCCGGCGAACGCAGCCTGTGGGCGGAGAACGACCTGATGGATCCCGACCGAGTACCCGAGTCGTTCGCCAGGAGCGTGGCGCGGTGGCTCGGCGGGTTCGTCGACTGACCCGTCTGCCCCCGAGGACGGGCACCATGGACGTGATGACGTCCCAGGAGATCGACTCGCTGACCATCGAGGAGAAGGCCGCCCTGCTCAGCGGCGCCGACTTCTGGCACACCGCGGCGCTCGAGGGCCACGGCGTGCCCTCGATCATGATGACCGACGGTCCGCACGGCCTGCGCAAGCAGCGTGGTTCGGGCGATCACCTGGGGCTCGGCGACAGCGTGCCTGCCACCTGCTTTCCGCCCGCGGTCGCGATGGGCTCGTCGTGGGACGTCGACCTCATTCGACGTGTCGGTGAGGCGATCGGCACCGAGGCGGTCATCGAGGACGTCGGGGTGGTGCTCGGTCCCGGCGTCAACATCAAGCGATCGCCGTTGTGCGGGCGCAACTTCGAGTACTTCTCCGAGGATCCGATCGTCGCCGGCGTGCTGGGTGCGGCCATGGTCGACGGCATTCAGAGCCGCGGCGTCGGTGCGTCGTTGAAGCACTTCGCGGTCAACAACCAGGAGACCGACCGCATGCGGGTCAGCGCCGAGGTCGACCCCCGGCCGCTGCGCGAGATCTATCTACGCGCCTTCGGCCGCGTCGTCACCGACGCCCGCCCGTGGACGGTGATGTGCTCGTACAACCGCGTCAACGGGGTGTACGCGTCGGAGGACCGGTGGCTGCTGACCACGGTGCTGCGCGAGGAGTGGGGTTTCGACGGGGTGGTCGTGTCGGACTGGGGCGCGGTCGACGACCGGGTCAGGGCGCTGGCCGCCGGCCTGGACCTGGAGATGCCCGGGTCCCGCGGCGTGAGCACCGCCCAACTGCTGGCGGCCGTCGCCGACGGCTCCCTCGACGAGTCGGCCCTCGACGTTGCGGCTGCCCGCGTGTGGGCACTCGTCGAACGAACGGGCGCCCGTGCTCCGGTGTCGGGGCCGCTGGACGTCGACGCGCATCATGCCCTGGCGCGTGAGGCGGCGGGGCGCTCGATCGTGCTGCTCAAGAACGACGGTGGCCTGCTGCCACTGTCACCGGACGCCGACATCGCCGTGATCGGCGCGTTCGCCGCCGACCCGCGGTATCAGGGTGCCGGCTCGTCGATGATCAACCCCACTCGACTGGACCGGGCGGTCGACGAGATACGTGCCATGGCAACGGGTTCGGTGACCTACGCCGCGGGTTTCGACACCGCAGTCGACGTGGCAGAGTCCGATGCGGCGCGACTGCTGGACGAGGCGGTCGCCGCGGCGAGCGGTGCCGAGGTCGCGGTGGTGTTCCTCGGCCTGCCGGCCCGGCTGGAGTCCGAGGGCTACGACCGTGACGACGTCGACCTGCCCGCCAATCAGCTCGCCGTGCTGCAGGCGGTCGTCGACGCCAATTCGAACACCGTCGTCGTGCTGTCCAACGGCGGTGTCGTCACCCTCTCGTTCGCGGCCAACGTGCCGGCCATCCTGGAGGGCTGGTTGCTGGGCCAGGCGGGCGGCGGGGCGACCGCCGACGTGCTCTTCGGGGTGGTCAACCCGTCGGCCAAGCTGACCGAGACCATTCCACTGCGGTTCGCCGACTCCCCGGCCTATCTCGACTTTCCCGGCGAGTTCTCCCGCGTGCGCTACGGCGAGGGACTTTTCGTGGGGTACCGCTGGTACGACGCCCGCGACCTCGACGTCGCCCATCCGTTCGGACATGGCCTGTCCTACACCACCTTCGAGTACGGACCGGCGTCGGCGTCGACCGCAGCCGGCGGCGACGTCGAGGTCTCGCTGACCGTGACCAACACCGGGCCGGTGGCCGGCCGGGAGATCGTCCAGCTGTATTCTTCGCTGCCCACGGCGACCACGCAGCGTCCCCCACGGGAGCTCAAGGCGTTCGCGGCGGTGCCCTTGGAACCCGGCCAGACGCGCGAGGTGGTGCTCGTCGTGCGGCGCACGGACCTGGCCTACTGGGACGTCCGCGTCGACTCCTGGGTGGTCGAGGGCGGCACGTACTCCTTCGACGTCGCCGCCTCCAGCCGGGACGTCCGCTCGACGGTGCGGGTCGAGGTGGCCGGCGATCCCGTCGCCGTGCCGCTGTCGCGGACGTCGTCGATCGGCGAGGTGCTCGCCGACCCCGCCGCCGGGCCGATCCTTCGGGCGGCGATGGCCGAGATGATGGGCGACGCCCCCGCCGCGATGATGCCCGAGGGCGTCGACCTCTCGAAGCTGCTCGACTCCTTCCCGATCGGACGGGTCGCCATGTTCGGAGCCGACGTGGACCCCGCCATGGTCGACGCCCTCCTCGCCGCACGTCCGTCCGACGACGCCGAGACGTAGACCCGTGCGGTTAGGTCAGCCGTACCTTCGGTTTGGGAAGGCGCCCGCCGGGCAAGTCCGCACTCACCGCGCCGTCGCAGGCTCCTCCTGCGCACGCCCCGATGCGGTTCGATGAAGGAGATGAATCAATGGCGATCAACGACGACGACATCACCACCAGCGGTGCAGGTGGCGAGGGCCCGGCCGACGGTGGTTCCAACCCCGGCGGTCACGACGGCGGCGCCGACGGCAGCGCCGGCGGCGAGGGCCCGGCCGACGGTGGTTCCAACCCCGGTGGTCACGACGGTGGCGCCGACGGCAGTGCGGGCGGCGAGGGCCCGGCCGACGGTGGTTCCAACCCCGATGGTCACGACGGCGGCGCGGACGGCACTGCCTGACCCAGCCTCGTGCTGACCCGTTGCATCGGCGCCGACCCCCAGACGTTCGCACGCGAACACTGGGGGCGGTTGCCGTTGCTGACCCGAGCGGCCGACCTGCCGCGCGACTTCTCCGATCTCCTCTCGGTCGACGACGTCGACGAGTTGCTGTCCGAGCGCGGCGTGCGAGCGCCGTTCATTCGGGTCGCCAAGGAGGGCGAGGTGCTCGCCCGCGAGCGCTACCTCAGCCCAGCCGGTTTCGGTGCGGAGATGCCCGACCAGGTCGACTCGGCGAAGGTGCTCGACCAATTCGCGTCTGGTTCGACGATCGTGCTGCAAGGCCTGCACCGGTTGTGGCCGCCGATGATCGACTTCGTTCGCGCCATGGTCGACGACCTCGGGCATCCCGTTCAGGCCAACGCCTACGTCACGCCGCCCCAGAATCGCGGTTTCGACGCCCATTACGACGTCCACGACGTGTTCGTCTTGCAGACCGCGGGCACCAAGCATTGGATCGTGCACGAGCCGGTGCACCCCGACCCGCTGCCCTCGCAGCCGTGGACCGATCACCGCGACGCGATCGGTGAGCGCGTCCGCGACGAGCCGGTCGTCGACGCGGTGCTCAATCCGGGCGACGCGCTGTATCTTCCGCGAGGCTGGATTCACTCGGCCCGCGCCCTGGGTGCGACGTCGGTGCATCTGACGATCGGCGTCTCGGCGTTCACGGCGGTCGACGTGGTGCGCGCCGTCGTCGACCAACTGGCGGCAGACGCCGAATTCCGCCGGTCCCTCCCGATGGGGGCCGACCTCACCGACCAGAGCGAGATGGCCGCGACCGCCACCAAGCTCATCGCGGAGCTGTCCGAGAGGCTGCGTGATCACGCCGCCGACCTGGGCGAGCACGCCGCCACATCGTTGAGGTGGCGATTCGCCGACCGGACCCGGCCCGTCGCGGTCCGGCCGCTGGCATCACTGGTGGCCGCCGAGAACGCCGCCACCACCTCGGTCCGGTGGCGGCCCGGTCTCGTCGCGACCGTGCGACGCCATGACGGCCGGGTGACCGTCACCCTCTCGGACCGCACCATCAGCCTGCCGGAGTCGTGCGCCGACGCCCTCGAGGCGTTGCACGCGGGCGTCGTCGCCGAGGCCGGGTCGCTGCCCGGGCTGGACGCGGCAGACGGGGAGGTCGTGATTCGTCGGCTGCTGCGCGAGGCGGTCGTCGTACCGGCGGGCGAATGACGCAGCCTGCCGGTTGGCGGCCCTGCAGCGATGTCTCGCGCGACCGCGGCGACCCCATGTACGGCACCGCCTCGGCGGGGTCGTCGTGGCTGATGCTCGAATTGTGCGGCGCCTGGGGTCCTTCGGCGTTCATGGACTCACCGTCGGTGATCGACCCTGGGCTGGGCCGCGCCATCGTCCGCCGGGCCGAGGCGGCCGGAATGCGGATCGCGGCGATCCGGCGGCCCGGCCGGCGCTCGGCGCCCCGGCGATGGCGGTGGTTCGTCGCCGACTCCCGCCTCGGTGCGGAAGCGCTGCACCACGGCGAGGTCTCCGGGCCCGCCGACTACCTCGAGCTGCCGCTCGACGGCTCCGCAGGCCACCCGACCGGGGCGCCACTGGTCGCGGTGTGCGCGCACGGCCGGCACGATCAGTGCTGCGCGGTCCGGGGCCGCGGCGCGGCCGCGGCCATCGCGGCGGCCTATCCCGAAATCACCTGGGAATGTTCGCATTTGGGTGGCGACCGGTTCGCCGCGACGATGCTGATCCTGCCGGAAGGCCTGTGCTACGGGCGAGTCGAGACCGTCGACGCCGCACACCTGGTGAGCCTGTACGCCGACGGGCGGGTGAACAACGGCCTCCTGCGCGGGCGGACCTCCCTGCCGCACGTCGTGCAGGCGGCGCAGTACTTCGCGCGCGAGGCGCTGGGCGAGGACAGGTTGCGGGCGCTGGCGCCGCTGCGCGTGGAGCCGGCCGACGGCACCGCCCGTGTGACGCTGGCGGCCGAGGGCGGCACCGTCGACGTCGTGGTCGGGGAACGCCTGTCCGAGCCGCTCCTGTCCCAGTGCAGCGCAACGGTTCCGGGGCGGGTGCGGACCTTTACGCTGGTGTCGCTCGAGCGGGGCTAGCGACGGTGGTCTCCCACCGGGCCCGTCGTTGCTCGTCGGTCTGCTCCCACCACGGCGGCGTACCCCGTTCGCCAAGGGCGA
The DNA here is from genome assembly GCF_025823185.1 of Mycobacterium yunnanensis. Classification (GTDB taxonomy): domain Bacteria; phylum Actinomycetota; class Actinomycetes; order Mycobacteriales; family Mycobacteriaceae; genus Mycobacterium; species Mycobacterium yunnanensis. Next base: position 6,050 of record NZ_JACKVK010000005.1, on the reverse strand, counting down.
CCTTGGCGGCCTGAACGCCCGTGCGGGCGGCCCGCTCCTCATCGGTTCCCTTGGTGCGGCGCACTTCTCGTCGCCAGGCCATCAGGATGCGGGTCAGCTCGGCCCGCCGGTCCTCGGGGATGCCGGGATCGGTCGCCCGCCAGCGCCGGCCGTCGATCACGAAGTAGTGACCGTCCTCGGTGATCTCCGGTCCGCTCACCCGGTCGAGTGTAGGGCTCAGCCCCTGCGGTCGGCCCAACCGTCGTCGCCGTAGGCGAACAGTTGGTGCGCGCGGTCCCACGACCGGGACCGCACCCGGTCGAGCGCCCTGCGGACGGCCAGGCCGACCAGCCCGCAGAATACGGCGGCCAGCAGCCACACCGACCAACCCGCGCTCGTCGCATTCACCGATGCGTCGGACGGCCTCAGGGGCGCCGAGACGACCTTGCCCGTGGTGTCCAACCACACGGTGATCTTCTCGCCCGTCGGGACGGGCCCCGGGCTGACGATGCGTTCGGTGCGCTCCTGGGTGCCCTCGGTCCACTTCGCCTCGACGTAGAGGGGGGCGCCGAAGTCGGTGGGGGCGGGGGTGCCGGTGAGCACCTGGGCCTCGACGGAGTGGCGGTTCTGCGTCTCCTCCCGCACGAAGGACATCGTCGACTCGTACGCCTGGTCGCCGACGTGGGCCGCGAAGGGAATGGCGAGCAGTGTCGCCGTGAACAGCAGCAGGAAGATCACGGCCTCGAGCCGGTCGGTGGCACGGGTCAGTGGATGACGGCGCAACGCCCCGAGACTCCAGCGAATGTGCTGAGCAAACGATCCGGCGCTCATCGGCGCGGCCCAATTCGAAGTCCGGAGTTTCTCGTCAACACCTGTTCAATGGTGACACCGTCGGCACGAGACGCCAAGTGTTGCGGGCTCAGGGCGATGAGCATCACAACCGGTGAGTGGCGGGGGCCACCGTCGGCGGGTGACACAGCCGATTGTGACCGGGGCCACCAGCTGGTCCGGCCAGGGTGGCCAGCAAACTAGCGCGGCGTCAGAACCCGGAGTGGCGCGCCGGCGTCGAACGCCACGATGTCCTCGACGGCATGGCGGTAGAACACGCGGTAGGCGTCGGTGGTGACGTACCCAATGTGCGGAAGCAGCAGGGTGTTGGGCAGCGACCGCAGCGGGTCGTCCACCGGCAGGGGTTCGGTGTCGTATACGTCGAGTCCGGCCCCCGCGATGCGGTTCTCGCGAAGGGCCGCCACCAAGGCGGCCTGGTCGACGATGGGCCCGCGCGAGGTGTTCACCAGGTAGGCCGTGCGCTTCATCCGCGCGATGTCCTCGGCCCCGACGATGCCGCGGGTGCCGTCGGCCAGGGGCATGTGCACGGTGATCACGTCGGACTCGCCGAAGAGGTCGGCCTTGGTGACGGCGCGGACGCCGTGTTCGGCGGCGCGTTCGGCAGTTAGGCGGGGCGACCAGGCGATGACCGACATGCCGAAGGCCTGCGCCAGGCGCGCCACGGGGGTGCCCAGACGGCCCAACCCCACCACCCCGAGCGTCTTGCCCTGCAGGCCGGGGCCGATGGTGTGTTGCCAGCCACCGGCCCGGACGGCCGCGTCCTCCTGGGCGAAGTTGCGGGTCAGCGCGATGATCATGCCGATGGTCAGTTCCGGCATCGCGTTGCCTGCGCCTCCGGTTCCGCACACGGTGATGCCTGCCGCTGCCGCCGCGGCGAGGTCGATCGACGCGTTGACCGGGCCGGTGGTGATCAGCAGTCGCAGTGCGGGCAGGGCCTGAAGCACCGCGGCCGGAAACGGGGTTCGCTCACGCATCGCCACGACGACGTCACTGTCGCGCAGTCGGTCGACGAGGGCCTCGGGGTCGGCGATGTGCTCACCGATCACGTCGACGGTGTAGTCGCGGCGCACGTCCGACCAGTCGGCGCTGGTGAGTGCCACGCCTTGATAGTCGTCCAAGATCGTCACGGTGGGCATGGACTTCCTCCTCTAGATGTCGGGTGTCTCCCCGGTGACCTGGAAGACGATCCGCCTGCCGATCTGTGCGGCGTGGTCGGCGAAGCGCTCGTAGAAGCGTCCGAGCAGGGTGACGTCCACGGCGGCGGCGACGCCATGCTTCCACTTCTCGTCCATCATCATCGTGAAGAGATGCCGGTGGAGTTGGTCCATGGCGTCGTCGTCACGATCGATCTGAGCCGCCTGCTCCGGGTCGCGGGACAGGACGACGTCCTTGGCGTTGTTGCCGAGATCGACTGCGATGCGGCCCATTTCGGCGAAGAACCCGTTGACTTCCTCGGGGACGGCGTAATCCGGGTGGCGACGACGTGCGATCTTGGCGACGTGCAGCGCCAAGCCGCCCATCCGCTCGGCGTCGGCGACGTTCTGCATCGAGCTGACAACCACCCGCAGATCGCCGGCGACGGGGGCCTGCAGAGCGAGCAGCAGCAGCGCGGCCTCCTCGGCTTGGGACTGCATCAGGCTCAGGTGGTCGTGGTCGGTGATGACGCGTTCGGCCAGTGGCAGATCAGCTTGCAACAGGGCCTGGGTGGCGCGCTCCATCGCCAGGCCGGCGAGACCACACATCTGACTCAACGTCTGGATGAGGGAGTCGAGCTCGCCGTGGAAGTCGTTCCGCATGATCCCTGTACTACCCGACGAGACCCGGGCACGTCCTGGTGGGGCCCGGCCGCGACCACCTGGGCCCCGCTCCAACCCGCCACGAACCGGTCACCTGGTCCGTTATCGTCGCCGGATGACCGACGCGACCCAGTCTCCCGGTGGTCCGACCCTCGCTCCGACCAGCACCCGGCGGGCGGTACTCAACACGATGAAGGGCTCGGCGGGAAATCTCGTCGAGTGGTACGACGTCTACGTCTACACGGTGTTCGCCACGTACTTCGAAGCCCAGTTCTTCGACAAGGCCGACAAGAACTCGACGCTCTACATCTACGGCATCTTCGCGGTGACCTTCGTGATGCGACCGGTGGGGTCGTGGTTCTTCGGCCGCTACGCCGACCGGCGCGGACGCAAGTCGGCGCTGATGCTCAGCATCACGGTGATGTCGGCGTGTGCGTTCGTGGTGGCCGTCATGCCGACGCGAGAGATCATCGGTTACTGGGCGGCGGTGATCCTGATCATCGCGAGGTTGGTGCAGGGGTTCGCCACCGGTGGGGAGTACGGCACGTCGGCGACGTACATGTCGGAGGCCGCGACTCCGCACCGACGCGGCTTCCTGTCGTCGTTCCAGTACGTCACCCTCATCGGCGGCCACGTGCTCGCTCAGTTCACCCTCTTGATCTTGTTGAGCCTCTTCGACGTGGAGATGGTGACGGCGTGGGGCTGGCGGGTCGGTTTCTTCATCGGTGGCATCGCCGCCCTGGTGGTGCTGTGGATGCGCCGCTCGATGGACGAGTCGCTCAGCGAGTCCTATCTCGAGGCGGTGCGCGCCGGCACCGACAAGGCCGCCGGGTCCTTGAAGGCGCTGTTCACCACGCATTGGCGGCCTCTGCTGCTGGTGTTCCTCATCACCGCGGGCGGCACGGTGGCGTTCTACACCTACACCATCAACGCCCCGGCGATCGTGAAGTCGACCTTCGGTTCCGACCAGGCCGTCACCGCGACCTGGATCAACCTCACCAGCCTGATCCTGTTGATGCTCCTTCAGCCACTGGGCGGTCTGCTCAGCGACCGGGTCGGCCGCAAGGTGCTGTTGGTCTTCTTCGGCATCGGCGGCGTGCTCTACACCTGGGTGCTGCTGACCTACCTGCCCCAGACCACCTCGCCGCTGCTCGCCTTCGCGCTCACGGCGGTCGGGTACGTCATCTTGACGGGGTACACGTCGGTCAACGCCATCGTGAAGGCCGAACTGTTCCCCGCCGAGGTGCGGGCGCTCGGCGTCGGTTTGGGCTATGCGCTGGCCAATTCGGTGTTCGGCGGCACCGCGCCGTTGCTGTTCCAGGCGGCCAAGTCCTCCGATCGCGTCGGTTCGTTCATCGTCTACGTCACCGTGGTGATCGGCGTCAGCCTGGTGGTCTACGTCTTCGGTCTGAAGAACAAGGGGATGACGGTGCTCGACCACGAGCAGGGCAGTGCCTGGGTGGTGCCCACGCGCCGCTGAGCGGCCCAGATGCCACACCGCCACGTGTCACGTACGGTAGTGCGTGACGACGCTCGAATTGACTGCGCCGTCAACCGAAGGTGTTGTACCGCAATGCCTTTCGTCGGGTATTCGCGGAGGTCCAAAGCTTGGTTGGTGATCGTGCCAGTGGTCGCGGACCAGTCCCACGTCACGGCGTGCACCGTCGAACTGCACTGAAGGTTCCGCTCGTCCTGGCTGGCGGGATGGCGCTGAGTGCGACACCTCGCGCCTCGGCGGCGGATGCGGGACGGTGGTCGGTCGAGCGTGCCCAGGGCTGGCATCGGGCCCATCGCGGACTGGTCGGCGCGAACTACATTCCCGCCAACGCCGTCAACCAGCTCGAGATGTTCCAACCGGAGACCTACGACCTTCGGCGCATCGACGCCGAGCTGGGGATGGCCCGGCGGATCGGGCTCAACTCGATCAGGGTGTTCCTGCACGACCTGCTGTGGACGCAGGACCGCCGTGGATTCCTGCGGCGGTTGATGCAGTTCGTGACGATCGCGGCACGGCACGCGATCAAGCCCCTGTTCGTCTTCTTCGACTCGTGCTGGGATCCCAGGCCCAAGGCGGGTCCGCAGCGGGCGCCGGTGCCGGGTGTGCACAACTCCGGATGGGTGCAGAGTCCGGGCGCCGACCGCCTGGGCGACCGGCAGTACGTCGGCACCCTCGAGGAGTACGTCACCGGGGTGCTGAGGCAGTTCCGCAATGACGACCGCGTCCTGGGGTGGGATCTGTGGAACGAGCCCGACAACCCCGCGGCCGTCTACCGCGACGTCGAGCGGCCCGACAAGGAAGACCTGGTCGCCAACCTGCTCCCGCAGGTGTTCCGGTGGGCCCGGGAGGTCGACCCCACCCAGCCCCTGACGAGCGGGGTGTGGCAGGGGGCCTGGGCCGACCCCGGCAAGCGCAGCGTCATCGCGGGCATCCAGCTGGACAGCTCCGACGTGATCACCTTTCACTCCTATGCCAAGCCGGCGGAGTTCGAGGGCCGGGTCGCCGAGCTGGCGCCCCTGCAGCGGCCGATCGTGTGCACCGAATACCTGGCCCGGTCCTTGGGCAGCAACGTCGAGGGCATCCTGCCCGTCGCGCAGCGTCTCGACGTCGGCGCGTTCAACTGGGGTTTGGTCGCGGGCAAGACCCAGACCTATCTGTCCTGGGATTCGTGGGACCGCCCCGAACTCACGCCGAAGCCGTGGTTCAGCGACCTGCTCGGACCCGACGGACGGCCCTATCGAGACGACGAGATCCGCGCCATCCGACGTCTGACGCCGCTGCTGCGCGCCAAGTAGGGCGGTTCGTCATTCCCTCAGCGTTCCCCCATCGAACACGTCGCCAAATCGCCAAGATTCGAACATATGTTTGATTCATGGGTACGGGGGAGGTGCAGGCGGCGGTTACAGCGCTGCGCGCTGCACATGACGCGCTGGCGGCGTTGTCGGTCGACGCGTTGACCGCTCCCGAATTGCCAAGATTCGAACATATGTTTGATTCATGGGTACGGGGGAGGTGCAGGCGGCGGTTACAGCGCTGCGCGCTGCACATGACGCGCTGGCGGCGTTGTCGGTCGACGCGTTGACCGCTCCCGAATTGCTCGCCGTGCTCGACGATCTGGAGACGCTGACCTGCCAGTTGCCGGTGCAGGGCCATCGTCTGCTGACCCGGCTGCAGGCCGAGACGACGCCGAACGTGCTGGGGGCCAAGTCGTGGCGCGACGTGTTGGCCATCCGATGGCGCATCTCGCCGAGCGAGGCCGGGCGCCGGCTGGAGGAGGCCGCGCTGCTGGCGTCGCGGCAGACGCTGATCGGCGCACCGCTGGATCCGGTGTTGCCGTGCACGGCGATCGCTCAGTCCCACGGTGTGATCAACCGGGAGCACGTCCACGTGCTGGCCAAGGCGATGAGCCGCATCCCACCGGCGGTGGA
>NZ_JACKVK010000004.1 GCF_025823185.1 Mycobacterium yunnanensis | reverse complement strand
CGATGGAGCTCTCGCGCAGACCCATCAGCAGGGCGAACAACGTCTGATCACGAGCCAGGTCGGCATCATCAGCACGATAGGCGTTGTCCAACAACCCCTTCAACGCATCCGCCGGCTCCACCACCACGAAGTCGGCCTCCTTGCCGACGTCGAAATTACCGAACCGGTCCTCCATGTCCAGAGCACGCGCACCAGCCAAGGTCCCCATGAACAACATCTCCGCCGGATGCATCGACACCCCAGCCTCCCCCGGCTCGGTGATGTGCTGCTTGAACGCATCCCCCAACACCCGGGGAATCAACCACTCATCCCCCCCACCAAAATCNGTGCCCGAAGAGATGTTCACCCCCGAGGCCACCGTCCGCGTCCACGGCATCGTCCCCGACCCCAAGAACAANTGCGACACCGGACAATGCGAAATCGACGTCCCCGTCTCGGCCATCCGCTCCAACTCGACATCCTGACAATGCACGCAATGCGCCAAGATGGTCCGCCTACCCAACAAACTCTTCCCGCCNACCTGCGACCCGGGCAGGAACTTCCCGTCATAGGTGTCCAGATACGACTTCACCTGNTAGACCTGCTTGGTCGTGTCNACCTCACCAGTACCGGGACGATCATTCTCGTTGAGGTGACTGTGCACATACACCCCACGCCCCTTGACCTCGTCGTAGAGCTCACCAAGATTGCGCAACGTCTCGGTGGTCACCGACAACGCAAACCGCGGCACGATCGCCACGTGCAACAACGCCGTGGCCACGTCCCCGGTGTCCGCGGCGTGCCACTTCTCGATCTCCGCACGCGTCAACCGAACCGCCTCCTCCTCGGAGGTGATCAACGGCTGCGCGGTCTCCCCACCCACAGTCTGAATCCCCCGACCACTGACCACNCGGTGTCCGCGGCGTGCCACTTCTCGATCTCCGCACGCGTCAACCGAACCGCCTCCTCCTCGGAGGTGATCAACGGCTGCGCGGTCTCCCCACCCACAGTCTGAATCCCCCGACCACTGACCACNCGCAACCCAGCCTCCCGGGTNCGTTCGAACAACGAATCCTGCGCATGCGGGAACGCCGACCCGAACACCATCGCCGCAGTCGTCCCGACGGCGATGCGCCGGTTGCAGAACTCCACCGCCGCCCGCGCGGCGAACTCAGGATCAGCGAACTTGGCTTCCGAGGGGAAGATGCAAAGGTTGAGCCACTCCAACAACTGGCCCCCACCGTAGGAGTCACCAGCGTAGGTCTGCGGGAAGTGCACGTGAGTGTCGACGAAACCCGGCAACAAGAACCCACCACGATGATCGTTGACCGGCACAGACGCGTATTCCTCTGGCAGCGAGTCTCGTTGGCCGCAGAACACGATCACACCGTCGTCGTCGACGACCAACGCACCATCAGGGATCGACACCAACGCCGCGGCAGCCTCGGTCACCAACGCAGTGCCCGCGACGTGGAAGACGTGACCAAAATGAACCTGCGTCATGAACTCTGCTCCCTGATCGGTGGTGGTGACTCTAGCTGCGAATGGCGGGCACGGCGCTCGGCCGTCGCCCAGATGAGGAGCACGAAGGCGGCCGCGCCGCACACGACATACAGCCAGCCCAACGTACTTTGGTCGTTCTCGGGCAGGGCGCCCACGGCCGCCAATGCCACACTCACGATCAAATAGCAGCCGGCGCTGGCGATTCCGCCCACCAACCCGAGGTTCTTGGTGAACAGCCCGAGGGCCAACCCGTACATCTGAGGGCACAGCACGCCGCAGCCCGCCAGTGCCAACGCCGCACCGATCGTCAGAGCCCACGCGTCGAGACCAATCGTCAGCGCGGACACCAGCAGCACCGCCGTGCCCAACGCGAACGCTGCCAGCGCACCGCAGGCGAGCTTCCTCGTGCTGATGCGTACCGCGAAGTACCCACACGCCAACTCGCCCAACAGGTTCGCCGCTCCGACCGCCAGCGCGATTGCCCCATAGGCGGCGGGCGCGAAACCGAGTCCAGCCTGATACAGGAACGGTCCCGCAACGCCAAAGGCTAGTTGCGTGGAGGCCATGAGCCCAAAGACCAGCACGAAACAACCGAACACCGGGTTACGCATGGTGTGCGCCACGGCCTGCGACGTGGCGCGCACGGCTATGGGCGTGCGATTCGTTGGCGCCAGGGTCTCGGGCAGCGCGGTCGCGACGAGGACGGCGACCGCGGCGGCCAGGACGGCCACCAACCCGAACACCATCCGCCACGTCGTGTACTGCACCAACACGCCGCCGACGGCGGGCGCGATAACCGGGGCCAAGCCCCACGCCGCACCCAGAATGCCGGACACCGAAGTCAGCTTGGGACCGCGAAAGGAGTCCGCCGCAACGGCATACGACAGCACCATGCACGCACACGCCGCGAGCCCCTGAAGGAAGCGGACCGCCAGGAGGAAACCCACGTTTGGAGCGACGGCGCACAGGACGCTGGTGGCGACCACCACCACGAGGGACGCCAGAAGCACGCGCTTGCGACCCCATGCGTCGGCCATCACCCCCACCGGAATGAACCCGACGGCCAAGCCCAGCATGTAGACGGTGACGGTGCCTTGCAGTGCGGCCGGTGTGGATCCCAGGTCGACGACCATCTGAGGGAGCGCCGGGGTGTACACGTCAAGCGGGATCTGACTCAGCGGGATGACGCACAGCAGGATGGCGAGGAGGTGACGAGGCGGTGCGGGAGCGTTGGTCATGGCAGGGTCCAGAACTTGGTGGTGACGAGATAGAACAGGATGGCCCATGCGGCGTTGATCGCCAACACCAACGCGAAGCCCGCCAGGTTGGTCAACGGTTGACGAGCGTCCTTGCCCGGTGACATCCAGAACCGCAAGATCGGGTTCCCGTAGAACGGCATCACCACATAACTCATCACGAAACTCGACAACAGGTTGCCCACCAACATGCCCAACCACAGCGGCATACCCAAAGGCGCGGTCAGCAAGGTCAAGATCACCACCGTCGGATAGAGCCCCATCCACACCGCAATGGAGGTCTTGAAATCCGACGGCGGCGGGGCATCGGTGTCGCCGTAGTCAAACCACGTGCCAAACGAATGATCGATGCGACGCAACGAGAAATCGGCGAAACGCTCATCGGACAACAACCGCTGACGCACCTCCGAGGTCAACCACGCATCCAGATGCTCGGCGTCGTCGAACTTGTACGAGATGGTCCACTCCTCCTGCACCCCCTCGACGGGACGGAAGATCTCCGACCCTCGGAACCCCGCGAACGTCGCCTCAGCGGCGCGGATCTCCTCCTGCCAGGCCAAGAACTCGGCCACCTGCTCGGCGTCGACGCGGTGACTGACCACCACCGTCACCAAGGTCCGACCCTCGGAACCCCGCGAACGTCGCCTCAGCGGCGCGGATCTCCTCCTGCCAGGCCAAGAACTCGGCCACCTGCTCGGCGTCGACGCGGTGACTGACCACCACCGTCACCAAGGAGTCGTCGACCCGGCCCTCCTGCGCGATTACCTGCTGGGTGCCGGGACCGTCGAACAGGTCCGCACCGCGATCGAGGAACTCCTGGCGTGTGGCGCTGTTGAGCCACGTCTGCATGGTGGCCACCGAATCGAAGTGATACACCACCACCCAATCGGACTGACCGTCAGCCGGCTCCCGCAGCTCCACACCCCGAAAACCGGGGTACCGACCCGCCGCAGCACCAACCTTCCCTTGCCAGGCCAGATAGTCGTCCTCACGGCCCGCACGCACCCGCTGCCCGATGAGAAGTGTTGCCGCACCAGAACTTCGCAACGGCGTACCAGGATCGTGGATATCGTTGATCATGTCGTCCCTCAGACGGTCAGGCCAATGCGCCACGACGCATCATCGCTTGGAGATGGGTCGACGGTCGCGGAGAGCGAAGGTCAGTCGTCGGCCCACGGGTCGTAGGTTACCGCCAACGACGAATCGGCGTTCAGCAAAACGTGATCACGGCGAAGGAAGCTGCCCGGTCGACAGCCGCGGATCCTCGTCATTGGGCCGGTGTCGACGTCAATGACATTGCGATGTCGGTGCTACGGCCTACCCGGTCGCCGACGCCCGTCGGACTCGTGCGGCCGTCGAGTGGGGAGCGCTCTACCCGAGCTTTCCGGCACAGCAATTCCACAGCCGACCGGCCGACGGAGCGCTGGTGGTCACAGGATTCCCAGGCCGATGCATCGCGTCACGCGGGAGGTGAAGGTGGTCACCACGGCTGCTCGCTGGCCCACGTCGCCAAGCGGGCTAAATCGTCGGCAGTGGGCCCTCCCGCGGGTGCGGTGTAGACGTTCAGATGAAGCCCCGGATCAGTAGGTAGGACCATCGATTCGAAGTCCAGGTCGAGTCGACCCACCACCGGATGATTGAGACGCTTGCTCCCATGGCCGTGCAACCGCACGTCCCGCGATGCCCATTCGCGCCGAAAGCGTTCACTGCAGGACGACAATTCGCCCACCAAGGCAATGAGCTCCTCATCGTGGGGATTGCAGCCCACCTCCATGCGCAACACCGCAGCCGCATTCGTCGCCGCACGGTCGTAGTCGACGAAGAACGCCTCGGCCTCCGTGGGACACGTGTAGACGAACCGCGCCGCATTCGCCGGTCGCCGATGGTCGGCGAATATTGGTGAAAACAGCGCGCGACCAGGCCGATTCATCGCGAGCACGTCGTGGCGCCCGTTGCGGACCACCGCCGGCGCACCGGTGATCGCGTCGAGTACCTGCTGTAGCGCTGGACGTACCGCCGCAACCGGCGTGCGCTGACGTGGACCACCGGGCAGACGCGACTGGCGCGCGAGATGAAAGAGATGCTCGTGCTCGTCGGCGGAGAGGCGCAACGCCCTCCCCAGAGCGTCGAGCACGTCGTCCGAGGCGCCGGCCAGGCCGCCCCGTTCCATGCGCACGTAGTAGTCGACGGAGACACCCGCGAGCATGGCAACCTCCTCGCGACGCAGACCCTCGACTCGGCGTTGCCCGCCGTAGGCGGGCAGTCCTGCGGTCTGAGGGGTGACCCGGGCACGGCGCGACCTCAGGAACTCGCGGATTTCGAAACGCAGGTCGAGCGTGGCGGTCATTCACCCACCGTAGGCCCGCACGACGCGCCACGGGAGGTACCGCCGGTACCCCCGACCCCGGCCCTCGGATCAGGCGGTGGTCGCGATCCCGCCGTCGACGGGGATGACGGCGCCCGTCAGGTACGCCCCTGCGCGGCTGGCGAGGAACACGGCGACGCCCGCCATGTCGTCGGCCCGGCCGATCCGACGCAGCGGGGCCGACGCCGCGATGGCCTCACCGAACTCGTCGAGCGTTGCCGCCATCATCGCCGAGGGAAACGGCCCGGGCGCCACCGCGTTCACCGTGATGTGTCGAGGGCCCAGTTCCTTGGCGAGCACTCGGGTGAGCTGATGCAGCGCGGCCTTGCTACTGGAGTACGAATAGTTGGGCCGGTTGGGGACGTGGATGGCGGCGATGCTGCCGATGTTGACGATCCGCGAGGGGTCCTCGGCCGTTCCCGCACTTCGGAGGGTCGGAAGCAGCTCCTGCACCAACCAGAACGGCGACTTGACGTTGAGGTCGAGGACCGTGTCCCACGCGGCGTCCGGGAACGTCTCCAACGCCTCGTCCCACATCGCGCCAGCGTTGTTGACCAGGACGTCGATGCTGCCGGTCGCCGTCACGACGCCAGCCAGTCGCCCGCATTCGTCGTGCCGGGACAGATCTGCCGGGACCGCGCGCACGTCACCGTAGGCGGACAGTCGTTCCTGGGCGGCTGCGCAGGCGTCGGCGTCGCGGGCGCTGATGGTGACGCGCGCTCCGGCTTGCAACAGCCCGCGGGCGATCATCATGCCGATGCCCCTGGTTCCACCGGTGACCAGAGCACACTTGCCGCTCAGGTCGAATAGCTCTGCCTGCGTTGAGAATTGGCCGTCCGTCACGTGTCACCCTTCTGGAAGGAGACGACGGCGGCGCCGGCATCTCTCCTCGACACGCTAGGCACTCGTGCGCTCGCTGCGGAGACCCCGTCAGTACGGGTACCGCCAGGACCCCCCGGGTTCGGCTCTACCCAAGCCCGGCGGGCAGCGCGCCGGTGTCGGCGACTTCCTGGGCAACCTCGACGAGTTTTCGGTTGAGCCGCTGGGAGGCTGCGACCAGCAATTCGAAGGCATCCTGGGCGGAGAGTTTGCGGGAGTGCATCAAGATTCCCTTGGCTTGGCCGATCGTGTCGCGGTTGGACAACGCTCGACGCAGACTCTCGGTGCGTTGCGCATCGCCGAGGGCCAGCGCCGCGTGGGTGGCGTACAGGTCCGCGAGGTTGATCGCCGTGCCGCCGAGCGCATGCGGTCTCGAGCCGTAGAGGCTGAGCGAGCCCAATCGGTGGTCCTGGACCCACAAGGGAACGCACAGCATCGATTTCACCCCCATGGCCACCGCCCGGGAGGTGAATTCGGGCCATCTGCTCTCGGTGTTGGTGTCGGTGATCTCGATGCGACATTGCCTCTCAGAGGCTTCGATGCACGGACCGGTACCGGTGCGTCGCTGCAACTCGTCGAGCAACGGGGGCGCCTCGCCGAGCACCGCTTGCGGACGGAACTGGCCCTTGACCAGAAGGTTGACGCCCGCACCGTGGGCCGCCCCCTGGAGGAGGTCCAGGGCACCCTGCAAGATGGCCACCAGCGTGTCGTGCAGGCTGGCTTCGGGTACGCGCAACGCGCGACTCAACTGGTTCAGACTGCTCCACACGGTGCTGTCCAGTCCGTCGAACTGGGCCCACTGCGATCCAGCGTCGACCGAACCATCCGACTGCGAATTCGTCGGACTCACATCGGTGATGGGCTGCGGTCGTGGACCGGGCATGACTGTCGACACGGGCACCATTCAATCAGCTGTTCGAGGGCCGAACGACGTCGATCGTCGATCGTCGACCTCGTCTTCGACACCCCGGATCGCCGGGGTCATCAGTGGGTCACCAATTCGATGATTTGAACCTGTAATTCGCCGACGACGCCACCGAGGATCGCACCGACGGCAATCATCAACGGCTCGTCGTCCTTGAAGATCGGCCGCAGGATCGACTCGTACTCCTCATTGGTCAGCTGGCTCATCTTGTCGATGATGGTGTGCTCCAGGTCGATCACCTCGGCGGCGTAGTCCTGAGCCTGCGACAGAGTCGACGGCACCCTCTCGAACACCAACGCCACCACTCGGTCCTTCATCGCCCGGTACCGCTTGGTGCCGATGGTCAGTGCGACGATCGGGGCCGCCACCCCTCCGGCCTGCTTGTCCATGGCGGTCTCGATCTCCCGGGCGACCAACGCGAACAACTTGTCGGCCCCAGGGCCGGTGACGAGGGCGTCCAACAGCATCTCGGGGGCGAACAGGTCCTCGGCCAGGATCTTGGCGTACTTGCGCGTGATCGTGTCGCGTTGCGCGTGCAACAGGCCTTGAAAGGTGAACAAGCCCAATATCTTCTGCGGATGGATGGGGCGGAAGAGCATGTTGAGGGCGATGTAGTCGCTGAGGAATCCTACGGCGAATCCGAATGCAGGCATGATCCACGGGTTCTGAAACAGGGCCCACGCCACCATCTGGACGATCCCGATCGCGAAACCGAAGTAGATGCCGCTGCGCCGTACGAACGCCATCGCGTCGTCGCCGACGCCCCGCATCAACCTGACGAGCTTCTCCTTGTTGCGCACCAGGGTCGTGACCGCCAGGAACTGGACGTCGAGGTAGCGCGGCAGGTCGGACTTGATCTCGTCGATCAAGTGGGTGGTGAGTTCGGGCAGCTGCGCGGCAATGCGATCTTGCACGGCCCGGCGACCAAGCTCGGGCATGCTGTCCCAGAGACCTGGTCGGACCTGTTCGGCGAGGTCGCGGGAGATCTCCTCGACCGCCGAAGCGAGCGGACCGTGCAGGCGGTCGAGGGCCTCGTCGATGTCGAAGCGGTCGAGCAGCTCTTCTGGTTTGAGCAGCTTGGCGGTGAGCAATTCGATGGTCGTGGAGCCCACCTTGCCCGCGCGGCGGGGCACGATGCCCTGCCAACCGATGACGCCGATGCCCTTGAAGTCCTTTGGTCGGTAGAGCATCTCCACCACGACGATCTTGGTGCTCCACCCCACGAACGCGGCGATCAGCGGCATCGACAGATAGATCCACCAGTAGGCCTTGACGTCGTGGGTGATCTCACTCCAGCTAGCCATGGCCAGCGTGGTGGTCGTCATTCGTCGGGCGATTCCCCGGTGGCGGCAGCCCAGAACTCCGAGCCCAAGGGGGAGATGGCCACCGCCATCCGCTCGACCTTCGCCGGAATCGGACCCCGTCCCCCGTTCTTGACCGCCGCCAGTACCGACGACTCGGCCATCAACAACTCGTACTCGGTCTCCAGGCTGGGATCTTCGGGCTTGGTTTCGACCAGGTTCAACGCCAGGAGATGACCGATGTAGTGCGGAACGAGCTCCGGCAACGCGACATTGGCGCTTCGACCGATCAGCGACGCGTTCTCCAAGAGCGCGCGGCCGGACTGGCGCGGTTGCCCCCAGCTGTACACGTTGACCATCGGCGACGACGACCCGTCCGACAGCGCGCCCAAGATCCGCGCCTCATCGGCGACGAGTTGGTCGAGTAGGTGATGGAAGAGCTCGGCGCGACTCTCCCGGGTGTTCTGCTCCAGGGAACGATCCAGCAGGTCGTGCAGCTTTCCGCCCAGCCCGCTGGTGGCGGGTTGCCCTTGCGCGACCGGCGCAGGCGGCTCGCTCGCCGAGTCGGAGTCGGGCGGAGTCTCCGCGGTCTTGCCCTCCAAGGAGTCGAGCCCATGCCTCAGCGTGTCGATGATCCGTTTACCGGTCCAGCTGTAGACGTCGAGGCTCACTCGAGCTGCACCGACGGCCTGACCGAACAGTTCGCGCGGCACGAAGGGGTTGGGCATGGTGACAAGCTAGTCGTACCTGGTCCGGCCTCCTCCGTGATTGCCAAAAGAGCGTCCGCGTGACTGTCCGGTAGCCCCATGACGACCGTCGCCGCGTCACCACCGGCGGGAAGTCGCAACGTCCTGGCAGTGCCTGACCGTCCGACTCGCGCGCTCTGCGTCGTGTCGGAATCGTCCGTTCTCGCCCAGCGAGAGGCGTTGATCGATCGAAATGGCGATGGTCATGGCAGGGTAGTGAGGTGGTCCGGACATGGCGTCGTCAGCAAACGCGGCACCGCGTGGGTGAGGTGAGCACGCCGCGGGCCAGGCGCTGGCAGGTGGGCATCCTCGTCGCCGCCGGTGCGCTGGTGCTGGTGAACGCCACTGCGCGGTGGAATGAGACGACGACCGACGTCGTGGACAATGCGATGCAATTCAGCGCCGGTGCTGCGGCCACGCTGTCGGCGTTGATCTGGGGTGCGAGAGAGACCGGCGTGCGCCGACATTGGCGGCTCTTGGTCGCCGTCGGCATGGCCACGTGGACGACGGGCGTGGCGCTCTGGGCCTGGTACCAAGTCGTCGACGGTCGAGGTTTGCCAAGTCCGTCGTTGGCGGACGCCGGGTTCCTGCTCTACGTGCCCTTCGGACTGGCTGCGTTGTTCACCATCGCGGGTGCGGCTAAGTCCACCGGTGACGACGGTGGCGCCCAAGGGCACCATTTCACGGCGGGACTGATGCTCGACGGTCTGATCGTGACCGCGTCGCTGTTCTTCCTCAGCTGGCTTGGTGCGCTCGGCCCGGTCGTCACCGCCGGCGCACCGAACCGGGTCACCCTGGTCGTGGCCGTCGCCTACCCGGTGACCGACCTCGTCATGGTCTCGGTCGCGGTGTTGGCCGTCGTCTTCGGCCGCGTACGCGAGTCCGACCGCACCGCGTTCCTCTTCCTGACCGCAGGCATCGTGGCACTCGCGCTGTCCGACAGCGTGTACGCCTACTTGGTCGCCGCGAACGCCAGCACGATGAAGCCCCTCGAGAACTCTGGCTACGTCATCGGGCCGCTGCTCATCGCGTTCGCGGCACTCGAGCGGGCCTCCGGCGGCACGAGGGTGGTGCGGCCCGTCGGTCACGCCGACTGGTGGGCCCTTGGCCTGCCGTATGCCGCTCTGCTCGCCGTCGGACTGGTCGTCGCCGCTCGGCTGATGGTCGGTCCCCCACTCGGCGTGGTGGCCACGTCGACCGGGCTTCTCGTGGTGCTGCTGGTGGTGGTTCGCCAGTTGCTGACCGTCCTTCAGAACCGCTCACTGATCGATCGCGTGTATGCCGACCAGAGGTTGCTGTTGCACCTGGCCTACCACGACTCCCTCACCGGACTGTCGAACCGGTTGAGCTTCGCAAGTCGGCTCGACGACGCCATCGCACATCGCCGGGCGATGGCATTGATCCTCGTCGACGTCGACGACTTCAAGGAAGTCAACGACCGATTCGGGCACCCCGCCGGAGATCGAGTGCTCCAGGAGGTGGGGCGACGCCTGCACGAGGTCGCCGAACCCAGGGATACCGTGGCGCGCATCGGTGGCGACGAGTTCGCGATCCTGGTCGAAGGGGCGGCGGTGACGGCGACCGACCTGGTGAGCCGTATTCGCACCGCGCTGAGGACACCGGTCCTCGTCGACGAGGTGCCCGTCTTGCTGCGCGTGAGCATGGGTGTGGTGCTGCCCGACCTCGACGAGCCCTTCCTCGACGGTGACGTGTTGCTCGGCCGGGCCGATGGGTCCATGTATGCCGGCAAGCGCACCGGCAAGGACGCCGTGGTCATCTACCGCCCGTCGATCGGTGACGTGCCCGACTTCACCAGCGCGCTGCGCTCGGCACTTGGCGACAGACCCATCGGTTTCTGCATGGTGTACCAACCCGTGGTCAGACTCGACGACGAAACCGTGGTCGCGCTCGAGGCTCTGGCTCGGTGGAAGGCATCCGACGGTAGCGACGTCGAACCTAGCCTGTTCGTCCCCTCGGCCGAGCAAGCCGGGCTTGGCCGCGTGCTGGACGTCATGGTGGTCAACGCGGTGTGCGCCGACATCGCCGACGTGTCAGCGGAACTCACCGTTCACGTCAACATCGGAGCGGCACGACTCGGTGACGTGGAGTTCGAGGCCGCGGTGAGCGAGGCGCTCACCACCCACCGAATCCCGCCGGGTCGACTGGTCTTCGAAATCACCGAGACCGAAGCGGTGAAGGATCTCGGTGACGCCGCTGCGGCGATACGACGCCTGCAGCACTGGGGCATTCGGGTGGCACTCGACGACTTCGGCACCGGCTACAACTCCCTGCGGTACCTGCACGAGTTGCCGGTGAACGTCATCAAGCTGGACCGGAGCCTAACCGCGTGGGTCGCCAACGACCCCACGCTGTACCGGTCGCTGATCGGCATCTGCGACGGTCTGGGACTCGACGTGATCGCCGAGGGCATCGAGACCGAGGCGTCGGCTGACACCGTGCGCCGACTCGGCTGCCGTTACGGACAGGGCTTCCACTTCGGCCGGCCCGACTCCCTGAGCGCCGTCGTCGGCCGCACCCCTCGGCAACGTCACGGGGCGGTTCGGCACCAGAGCTGACCGACGGTGCGCCACGGCAACCGTCGCCGTGGACGCGAGTGACCCCGCGTCGTCGTGAAAAGTGTTGCCCGCACCAACGGACCGACCAGAGCGTCGAAGACTCCCGGCACCACGTGGTAGGCGACGATGGCGGGCACGTTGACCCACCCGACGTAGCGCTCGGTGGAGCGGTCGTGGTCGGTCTCCCCCACGATCGCCCTGGCGACGGTCGCCGGCGCATCGGCGCTGGGCGGTACGCGTGGCGTTTGCTCCAGGTAGTTGACGGAAGTGCCGTACACGGGTGTGTCCACCGGGCCCGGATAGATGCCGTGCACGCGCACCCCTGGCATGCTCCGATTCTCCTGGCGCAGCGATCGAACGAGCCCGTTGAGGGCGAATTTGCTTGCCACGTAGGCAGATTGGTATGGCACCGCGACTCGGCCGAGTAGAGATCCGACCAGGACCAGATGCCCGTCGCCGCGGCCCTGGAAGTGGCCCAGTGCGCACCGTGCCACGTTGGCCGCCCCGATGAGGTTGGTGCGGATGATCCTCTCGAACACCTCGGCGGGTACGTCTTCGAATCTGCCGAACGCGGTGACGGCCGCACACTGCACAGCCACGTCGACGCGGCCAAAGGACTCGAGGGCCACGTCGAACAGTCGCTGCACCGCGTCAGCGTCGCCGATGTCGGTCGGGTGTACCACCACGTTCCTGGCACCGGCGGCGAGGCACTCCTCGGCCACCTCGAGCAGCATGCTCTCGGTGCGGGCCGCCACCACGAGGAGATCGTGCCGCGCGGCGTAGCGCAATGCCGTCTCCCGGCCGATGCCGCTGGACGCTCCGGTGATCACCACGACCCTGGGTTGGCCCGCGTGCACGCTGGCGGTCATCGACTGACTACCCGAGTGGCACGGCGACGCTCGGCCATTCCGAGAAGACCGAGGGCGACGGCGACCGCCGCGGCGCTGCGACCGCCACGAAGGCTGGCCAACACCGCCGCTCCCACCGCGGGTGGCGCCGCCAAGGCGAGCGGGTCGCGACGTCGTTGGCGCACCCGGGCCAGCGCCGCAGGTGTTCCCGAGAGCAGATTGGCCGCGATGACGGCGCCGTGCAGCGGCCCCGGTGGCCCCGGTCGCCCGGCGCGCGCGATCGCCACGAGGCACCACAGCGCCAGCGTCGTGTCGTGTATGCGCTCGACCGTCTTCGTCTTCGTCATTCGTCGTCCCTCCGTCGAACCCATCGCGGGGCTGGGTCCCACCACGCCGTGGGCTAAGCCGTCGATCAATTCACGCGCCGCATCCGCCGAGGACCACGTTGGGCGCCAGTCCAATTCGTCGCGAGCCTTCGTGGTGTCCATCAGGGGCGACCGGGTCGCCACGTCGTACCAACCGGGTGTCACCGCCACCACGCGCATTCGGTGTAGCGCGCTGACGGCGCGTCGCACGAGCTCGGGTCGTACTTCGACGGGGCGCGCACCCGCCAACCCTGCGATGCCCCGTGCGTCCAACGCGTCGGCGGCCACGTTGAAGGAGCCGCGTGCGCGTCGTTGCATCAAACGCACTGCCGCGTCTCCGACGTCGTCGGCGTGGACGAATTGCAGCGCGAGACCGGCCGGCAGCGGCAGCACCGGCAGGAGCCGGCGATGAAGGAGCTCGAAAGCCACCCGCGGGACCGACGGGCCCACGTAGACCGACCGAAGCTCCGACGCCGCTTCGCGCTGCACCACGACCGTCGGCCGGAACCTAGCGACCACGACGTACGGATGCTTGCGCTCGAATTCGTCGAGCATGGTTTCCACCAGGATCTTGTGCCTGCTGTAGGTCGACGTGGGCTGACCGGTGGTCGGCCACGTCTCGGAAACCGGCACACCCACCCCGGGGCCGTAGATTCCCAGGCTCGACGCGTACACCAGCTGTCGAATCCCCGCGGCCAGCATTGCGTCCAGAACCGCTTGCGTCCCAAGGACGTTGGCCCGGTACAGGTACGCCTCGTCGTCGACCGGCAGAATGGCCAACGCAAGGTGGATGACCACGTCGGCACCCCGCAGCGCCGGTGCCAGGTCCGCGGCCGCGCTCGCCGAGGAGAGGTCGACGGCGTGCCAGTGGACGCCGCGGTAGAGCTCACCTCGCGAGGGGGGCCGGCGGCAGACGCCGACCAGTTCGGCGGTCGGTTCGGACCGGGCGAGCGCGCGAAGCACTCCCGCGCCGACGTTGCCCGACGCGCCGGTCACCACGATGCGCTGCGGTCGTGCGGTCATTCCACACGCATGCACCTATGCCACCGCGCCAAACCGCCGTGTTCACGTCACAATTCTGACGTTTACGACACCTTTGCCGACCACGCCGCAAGGTCACGAGCCCGATGGCGGTCCGCATCGCGCGACCGCACGATTGCGCTAGCGTCACCGGTCATGGGCATTCCCGAGGTCGAGCCGACGGCGCCGTCACCGCTGTTCACGGCCGGCGCCAAGCTGATGGGCACCGAGCCCGCGCGCCGGTTCCTCAAACGGTACGGCTGGCGCGTCGACCGCGCGGTGATCCGACTGACCCGCGGACACGTCTCGTTGTCGCTCGTACTCCCCGAGGTGCTGCTGACCCACACCGGCGCCAAGACGGGCAACCGTCGCAGCACCCCGTTGACCTACTTCACCGACGGGGGCCGGGTCGTCACCATCGCCTCCAATTACGGCGGTGAGCGTCACCCGGCCTGGTATCACAACGTCGTGGCTCATCCTCGCGTCACGTTGTCGTCACGCGGCTACACCGGCACCTTCCTCGCCGAGGACGCAACCGGCACCGAGCGCGATCGACTGTTCGCCCTTGCCAAGCAGTTCGTGCCCAACTACGCCGACTACGAGCGGCGGGCGGGCGGGCGTCGGATCCCGGTCGTGACGTTCACCGAGACGCCGGCGTAGCACTTCCGTCAGTCGACGGTCTCGGCCAGGGCGGCCAAGGTCTCGGCGGCGGTGAAGGTGGGCTGCCAGCCGAGTTCGTCCTTGGCCTTGCTGGTGTCCATCACCGTCGAGGCGCGGCCGGCGTGCAACCACTCCAGCGCCGACGGCACGAACGGCAGGCGGGCCAGAACCTCCGACGTGGCGACCGCCGCGACGTGTGGCACCTTCACCGGTCGCGCGCCCAAGGCGCGGCCGACGTCGGAGAAGGTGAGCAACCCGTCCCCGGCGATGTTGTAGGCCCCGGGCGGCGCGGTGGTCGTCGTCGCCGCGAGGGCGACCGCCGACGCGACGTCGTCGTGGTGCACCAGCTGCACGGGGGTGCCGGGGTCGGGCATCGGCGGCTTGAGCACCGGCACGGCCCGAACGAGTCGACGCACTGGATCGGGCAGCTGGTTCCACGGCATGGCCTCGGCGAGGGCGGGTGCCTTCGGCCCCGCGACGATGCACGGCCGCAGCACGAACACCTCCAGGCCCGACCCGGCGGTCACCTCGGCCAGCACCTGCTCACAGGCGGCCTTCTGCTCGGAGTAATAGTGCGCGGGGGTGCCGCGGGTCGGGACGTCCTCGGTGATCGGCACCGGGTTGTCCGAGTGGTACCCGTAGGCGGCAACCGACGAGGTGTAGACGAGACGACGCGGCCCTCCGGACACCGTGGCTTCGAAGACGTTGCGCGTCCCGGCCAGGTTGATCTTGGCGCTCTCCTCGCGCGTGCCCATGATGATGAAGGCGAGGTGCACGACCACGTCGGCTTCGCTCACCAGGTCGTCGACGGCATCGCGGTCCAGGATGTCGCCCTGCCGGTACACCGTCTTGGACCACCCACGCTCCGCCGGGTCGAAGGGCCGCCGCGCCATGCCGAGGATCTGGGTGACGTCGGGATGCGCCTCCAGCGCTTCGATCGTGGAGATTCCGATCTCCCCCGTCGGCCCGGTGACTGCTACGCGAAGTGCCATGGCGAGAGCTGTTCCCGGCCGGACCGACCGCAAAACGGCCGCGCCTACAGATCGGGGTGCAGGCCTCGGGCCGGACTCACCGACTCCAGTTGGGACGCCAGGTGCAGGACGGTCGACTCGGCCCGCCAGCTCGACACCAGCTGCACGTTGATCGGCAGACCCTCACTGCTGGTGCCGAACCTCATCGACAGTGCGGGTAGCCCCGTGACGTTGAACGGCACGGTCGCGGCCATCACGTAGGACGCGTCCACGGTTCTGCCGTCGATCACGAACTCCGTGGCACCGTGCCCGTGAGCCGGCAGGGGCAGCACCGGGCAGAGCAACGCGTCGAAGCGCCCGAAGAAGTCGGCGAAGCCGTCCCTGAGACGGTCGGCCGCCTGCTCCGCCTCGACGAAGTCCGCCATCGAGGTCTCGGGGGCGGCGAGCATCCCCTTGGCCATCCGAAAGAGTTCGTCGGGCGCCCGGCCGGCGGTCGCCTGCGCGAAGGCGGGTTTGAGCTCCATGACGTGCAGACGCATGAACACTTCGAGGGCGAAGTCGCGTTCGAGGGCCGGAATCCGCACCGGTTCGACGACGCATCCCGCGGCGCCGAGAGCATCGGCCGCAGACTGCACCGTCGCGGCGACCTCGGGGTGGATCGGCCCGAATCCCGGCCCGACCAACCAGCCGACCCGCAGGGGGCGTGACACCGCCTCGCCGGTGGCCGCGTCCGACCGCCCGGTGATCGAGGCGAAGGCGTCGGCGCCGTCGGGTCCCTCGAGGAGTGACAGGGCCAGCGCGACGTCGCGCACGCTGCGCGCCATCGGGCCGACGTGCCAGAAGCGCCGCGGCGCTCGCGGCCAGATGCCCGTCATCGGGATGCGCCCGTGGGTGGCCTTGAGACCGACGATGCCGGTCTGAGCCGCCGGCCCGCGCACCGAGATGGCGAGATCGGTGCCCAGGCCCAACGGCGACATCCCGGCTGCGATGGCCGCGGACTCGCCGCCGCTTGAGCCGCCAGGGGTGCGGTCGAGATTCCACGGATTGTTGGACCGCCCCGTGAGCAGGTTGTCGCTCTCGGTCGAGTAGGAGAATTCCGGCAGGTTCGTCTTCGCCAGCACGATCGCACCCGCGCCGGTCAACCGGGCCACGCTGACGGCGTCCCGATCCGGGATGCGGCCACCGAAGATGGGCGATCCGCGTTGCGTCAGGATGCCCGCGGTGTCGATCGAGTCCTTCACCGAGATCGGAACACCGTGCAGCGCACCGAGATCGCGACCGGACACGACGGCGGCCTCGGCGGCTCGCGCCAGCTCCATCGCCGCCGGTGCAATGGTGACGATCGCGTTGACGGCCGGGTCGACCGAGTCGATGCGATCCAGGTGCGCCTGCATCACTTCCACGGGTGACACCTGGCGGGTGCGGATCAGTTCCGCCAGCGCCGTCGCGTCGAAGTACGTCATCTCGGACGAGCCCATCGTTGGTCCCTTCGTTACCTGCCTACCTGCCACTTGGCAGGGAAGTTACCTGCCGACAGGTAGGTTGTCTATCTGGCACTTGGTAGGCTGAGGCACGCCGAGGAAGGGGTGACCGACGTGACCGAGCCACAGACGAGCACACGCGACCGAATTCTGGCTGCGGCCACCGCCGTTGCCCAGACCCGCGGTTATGGCGGGCTCAGCTACCGCGACCTCGCACGAGAGGTCGGCATCAAGGCGGCCAGCATCTACCACTACTTCCCGGCCAAGGCCGACCTCGGCGCCGCCGTCGCCAGACGCTACTGGGAGGACGCGGCGGCGAGGCTCGACGAACTGTCCGCCGAGAACGACGATGCCGTCGACGCGCTCAGTCGCTATCCCGAGACGTTCCGCAGGGCGCTGGAGAACGACAACCGGATGTGTCTGTGTAGCTACATGGCGGCCGAGTACGACGACCTGCCGGACCCGGTGAAGCACGAGGTGCAGACCTTCACCGACGTCAACGTGACGTGGCTGGCCAAGATGCTCTCGGCCGCCCCTACCACCGCCTCGGATCAGAACGAGGCTCGGGCACGGGCCATCTTCGCCGCGATCGCGGGGGCTCAGCTCGTCGCGCGCAGCCGCTCCGACATCGCGCTCTACGACGCCCTGGTCGACGGCTACCGGGAGGCTGGACTGCTGCCGTCCAGCTAATCCCGTCCCCCGGCTGGCAGCGGCTGGTTAGACTCCGCCCATGGCGACTGCACTCAGACGATCGACGACCCTTCTGATCACGGGCGGAATACTCTATTCCGCAACGGCTTTCGGCGCCGCGGTCGCCGGTGCCGAGCCGACCGTCTACGCCCTTCCAGCCTGCTACGGGGGCGCGACCCTGCCCGTCGAACGGCCCTCACAGGCCCTGTTCCAGACGTGCGCCGACGGGTCCAAGGAGTTGACCGACATCACCTGGACCCGCTTCGGCCCGGACGGCGCCGAGGGCACCGGCACGTACAGCTATCAGGTGTGTGAACCGAGCTGTGTTGCCGGACATCGTGATTCATTCCCGGCAGTCATCCACGCCGACGAACCGCAGCCGCAGGCTCCCGACGCCTCGTGTCCGGCGGGCACCATGTTCTTCGGCAACCTGGTCATCGCCTACCCCCACGGTGTGCCTGCTGCCGACGGCGGCGCCCCGAACATGCGATTCCGCGGCATGCCCGCGACGCTCTACAGCACCGAGGGAACGCCAGACTCGCCGACGTCGCTGGCTCCCCCACGCTGCTGAGGCACCTGGGTCTGCCGCCTACCGCACCAGGCGGAAGAACCCGCGAACCTGCTCGACGAGCGACTCGGGCTGTTCCAACGCGGCGAAATGCCCACCCCGTGGCATTTCTTCGAACCATCGAAGGTCGGTGAACCGTTGCTCGGCCTCGCGGCGCGAGGGTCGAATGATGTCGTGCGGATAGACCGACAACCCGGACGGGGCGGTGACCTGGTCGCGGAAGCTGGTGAAGCTCTCCCAGTACAACCGCGCCGACGACGTCGCCGACGCGGTGAACCAGTACGCCGAGATCTCGTCGAGGATCGTCTGTCGCGAGAGTGCGTCCTCGGGGTGGCCGTCGTTGTCGGTCCACGCCCAGAACTTCTCGGCAATCCAGGCGGCTTGGCCGGCCGGCGAGTCGGTCAAGCCGTAACCGAGGGTCTGCGGCCGGGTCGACTGCTGGCCGGAATATCCCCGACCGGTCTGCTGAAATTCCTTGGCGGCCGCCAAGTTCGCCCGCTCCGACGGCGTGGGGTCGGCGAAGGTGCCCAGCGATGTCGACCCCATGTTCACGTGAACTCCGGCAACTCGTTCCGGCGCAACCTCACCGAGCGCTCCGGAGACCGCCGAACCCCAGTCTCCACCCTGGGCGCCGTACCGCTCATATCCCAGCGACACCATGAGCGCGTCCCAGGCCCGCGCGATGCGCTCGACACCCCAGCCGGTGGTCGACGGCTTGTCGCTCCAGCCGTATCCCGGCAGGGACGGCGCGACGACGTGGAACGCGTCCGCCGGATCACCGCCGTTAGCGCGCGGATCGGTCAGCGGGCCGATGACGGCGAGGAACTCCAACACCGATCCCGGCCAGCCATGCGTGATGACGAGTGGAAGGGCGTCGGGCTCTGGAGAGCGGGCGTGGACGAAGTGAATGCCGAGCCCGTCCACGGTGTCGCGGTACTGCGGAAAGGCGTTGAGCCGCTTGGCAAATCCGAAGTCGTAGTCCTCGGCCCAGCTGCGACACAAGTCCTGGGCGTAGACCAACGGAACGCCCTGTGACCAGTCGTCGACCGGCTCTGGCTCCGGCCACCGGGTCCGTCGCAACCTGTCACGCAGATCGGCGATCTCGTCGTCGGTGATGCTGACCTCGAACGGCTCGGCTGCCATGGCGGGCTCCCTTCGTCGGTACGCGCCTCACACCACGCTATCCAGCGACACACCCTCCCGGTACGGCGGTGCTCGTTGGCGATTCCACCCGCACGAGGACCACGAGTCTGCGATGGTGGTCGGCGTGAGTGAGACCACCCGCCGCCGACGCTCGTTCTCGACATGGATCGCGACCGCCGCAGCGGCCGCAGCAGTCGGCGCCGCCGTCGCCGCGCCTGCCGCCAACGCAGACACCATCTGCCCCCAGGTGGGCGGCTTCTGCGGTTTCTACTCCCCGTCTCACCGCATCGACTGCGAGATCGACACGGGCGGCCGCACGGGCCCGGACTCGGTGTACTGCAAGACCCTCGAGCCGGCACGATCGGCGTCGATGGACGACCGCGGCACCGTCACGACCTGCTCGGGTCCGTCATGCGTCGGTGACGCCGCCGAGGGCACCCCGACCCTGGCCTACGGCCAGACCGTTGTGCTGGGACCGTTCCGGTGCTCGTCGGCCCGGACCGGCGTCACGTGCACGGCGGCCCAGGGCCGCGGATTCACCATCTCGACGGGCGGCATCGCCAACGTCGGCTGACACCGGTCGACGCAAGACACTAGCTCGGAGTCGTTGACCTACAACGACTTCCAGCTGGCACCGTGGGTTCTCCACGGCCGCCGGGCGTTTCGTGGATGTTACGAGTTGGGCCGAATCGTGCCGTTCTGTTGCGAGAACCCTGGGAAGGCCCTACCGTCCCGCAGTAAGCAAAGCGTTAAGTAGGTCTTAGCGAAAAGAGGCATGTGATTTCCGAGTCCGTGACGGCCACCCCCACGACTGACGGCGCCGTGCGCGCCACGCTGGGCATCCGGTTGCGCGACGCCCGCGAACGCGCACGGCTGTCCACCCGAGACTTGGCAGGCCGGGCCGGGGTGAGCGCAGGCTTCATCAGTCAGCTGGAGAACGGCAAGTGCGGGGTCTCGGTAAGTGTGCTCAAGCGCATCGCGGCCGCGGTCGGCGTCTCGGTCGCAGACCTGCTCAGCGACGAAGCCCCCGTCTCCCGACCCATCCTGCGGGCCCACGAACGCCCCGTGTTCTCCAGCGAAGGCGGGCTTCGAAAGCTGCTGCTGTCGCGTCCACCGATCCGCCAACTCGAAGTCTACGAAGGCACTTTCGACGTCGGCGGGTCGACCGGACCGGAGCCCTACGCCCACGACGACGCCCAGGAACTCTTCTACGTGCTGACCGGCCACATGGAGATCTCGATCGGCACCGAGACACACATCCTGGGCCCTCGGGACAGCGTCGAATACCTCTCCTCGGTTCCCCACCGTGCCGTGAACGTCGGAGCCACTCCGGCCCAGGCCATGTGGATCACCTCGCACCTCACCCCGCCCATCGACGCCGACCCGATCACCCCACCTCGAGGAATGACACCATGACCGCACCGCACCGACTCCTGATCACAGGTGGCCACGTCTTCACGCCCGCAGGCATCGTCGAGGAGCCGCTCCTCGTCTCCGACGGCGTCATCGCCGCCATCGGCGCCGCGGCGCTCGAGGCGTCCGACGCCGTGCAGATCGACGCGGCGGGAGGCCTGGTGTCCCCCGGTTTTCAGGACTGTCACATCCATCCGTACCACGCGGGCCTGGACATGATCGCCTGCGACCTCACGCCGTATGACACCGCCGAGGGCTACCTCACCCGCATCGCCGAGTACGCCGCCGACAATCCCGACGTGCCGTGGGTCAGCGGTGGCGGCTGGTCCATGGATTCGTTCCCCGGCGGCCTGCCGACGGCCGCCGCACTCGACGCCGTCGTCCCCGACCGTCCGGCGTTCTTTCCCAACCGCGACGGACACGGCGCCTGGGTCAACTCCAAGGCCCTGGAGATCGCCGGCATCGACGACTCCACGCCCGACCCCTTCGACGGAAGGATCGAACGCGACGCCGACGGCCACGCGATCGGCACCCTGCAAGAGGGAGCCATGGGTCTGGTCGCCCGCCACATCCCCCTGGCCACCCAAGAGGACTTGGACGAGGCCCTGAGGGTCGCACAGCGCCAACTCCTCGAGTGGGGCGTCACCGCCTGGCATGACGCCATCGTCGGCGCAACCAACGACACCCCCGACATCCTCGACTCCTACCTGCGGGTCACCGCATCCGGCGAGCTGAAGGCCCACGTGGTCGGTGCCCTCTGGTGGGACCGCAATCGCGGTCTGGAGCAGATACCCGAGCTCGTCGAGAAGCGCGAACGCGCGCTGGCGGCAGGCTTCCAGGCCACCACCGTCAAGATCATGCAGGACGGCGTCGCCGAGAACTTCACCGCCGGGATGCTCGAGCCCTACCTCGACTCGTGCGGTTGCCCCGGCGAGAACACCGGCAAGAGCTTCGTGGATCCGACCACCCTCATCGACATCGCCACCCAGCTCGACGCACTGGGCTTCCAACTGCACTTCCACGCCCTGGGCGACCGGGCCGTCCGCGAATCACTCGACGCCGTCGAAGCGGCCAGGAAGGCCAACGGCGACAACGACCTTCGGCACACCCTGGCCCACATCCAAGTGGTGCACCCCGACGACGTCCCCCGCTTCGCCGAACTGGGTGTGGTGGCCAACATGCAACCGCTGTGGGCTCGACACGAACCCCAGATGGACGTCCTCACCATCCCCTTCCTCGGCACCCGTCGCGCCGCGTGGCAGTACCCCTTCGGATCGCTGCATCGAGCGGGCGCGCCCCTGGCGTCGGGCAGCGACTGGCCGGTCAGCACGGGCAACCCGATCCACATCATCCACACCGCCGTCAACCGTGCGCCGGTGGGCGCCACGGGGTCCGCGGTGATGCCGTTCCTTGGTGAACAAGCGTTGTCGCTCGCCGACGCGTTGATCGCCCACACCCTCGGCACCGCCTACCTCAACCACGACGAAGGACGTTCGGGCAGCATCGAACTCGGAAAGGCGGCCGACATCGTCATCCTCGACCGCGACATCTTCGCCGCCCCCGTCGCCGAGATCGGGTCGGCCACGGTGGCCTACACGATCATCGGCGGCGACGTCGTATTCGACGCAAGCGCGGCCCTGGTGTCGGCGTGAGCACCGTCGACGTGGCCGCCCCGGCCAAGACCGCTCCGAGTTCGGTGGCCGGATCGGTCGAACTGCGTTCCCTGACCAAGACCTACGCCTCGGCGGTCGCGGTGGACGATCTGAGCCTCGACGTGCGCCCTGGAGAGTTCCTCAGCCTGCTGGGTCCCAGCGGGTGCGGCAAGACCACCACGCTGCGAATGATCGGTGGATTCGAGTTCCCCGACGACGGGTCGATCCAAATCTCCGGGCAAAACGTCGAAAACCTTCCGCCGCACAAGCGGCCGGTGAACACGGTCTTCCAGGCCTACGCCCTTTTCCCGCACATGAAGGTCGCCGACAACGTCGCCTACGGCCTTCGCCGCTCGGGCGTGCCGAAGTCGGACATGGCCGATCGCGTGAGTCGTGCCCTGGACATGGTCCGGATGACTGCCTTCGCCGACAGGAAGCCGGCGCAGCTGTCCGGCGGCCAGCAGCAGCGCGTCGCCCTGGCCAGGGCGCTGGTGAACCGGCCCGCGGTGCTGCTGTTGGACGAACCGATGAGCGCGCTCGACCGCAAGCTCCGCGAGGAGATGCAGGTCGAACTCAAACTGCTACAGCACGAACTCGGTACCACCTTCATCTTCGTCACCCACGACCAGGAGGAGGCGCTGTCGATGAGCGATCGCGTCGCGGTGATGAAGGACGGCCGCATCGAGCAGATCGGCACCGCCTCAGGCGTATACGACGCACCCGAGTCGGCGTTCGTGGCGGGGTTCATCGGCCGCCAGAATTCGTTCGCGGGCACCATCACCTCGTTCGACGGCGACGGCGTGACCGTCCGCACCAACGGCCTGTCGCTGTACTCCTCACGTCCCACCAAGGGCGACGTACCCGCCGCCAGCGGCGCCGATGTCAGTGCCGCCGTCCGACCGGAATCGGTGGTGGTGACCGCCGCCGAACCGGAGTCGAGAACGGACACCGCGGTCAACACCGTCGCCGGCACCTTGCTCGGCGTCTCCGAACTCGGCCACAGCCTGCAGCTGGTCGTCCACACCCGCGAAGACGACCAGGTGCTCGCCCGACTACCCCGTGCCGCCAACCCGCCCACCGAGCTCGGATCGCCCGTGCTGTGCTCCTGGTCGGCGGACGCCGTCCGGATCTTCACCTCGTAGACACCAAATCCGTTCACCGACATACCGATCCGGAGGCCCCACCATGAATCAGCCTGACACCGTCCGCGCCCTGGTACCCCATGCGCTGAAGAGCTCGCTGTCGCGACGCGCCTTCCTCGGTGGCACCGCCGCACTGGGGGCCGGTGCCTTCCTCGCCGCCTGTTCCAGCTCCTCGGGCGGTGGCGGTGGCGCCTCGTCCGGCGGTCTGAACATCTACACCTGGGGCGAGTACGACGACCCCGCGACCCTTACCGACTTCACCGCGGCCAAGGGCCCGAAGATCACCGTGGATTCCTATGGCTCCAACCCCGAGATGATCGCCAAACTCAGTGCGGCCAAGGGCACCACCGGTTACGACATCTGCGTTCCCACTCATTCCTCGGTTCAGCAGATGGCGACCGGCGGGCTGCTCACCGAGCTCGACCACTCCAAGCTGCCCAACATGAAGAACCTCACCCCCAAGGTCGTCAACACCTCGTTCGACCCCGGCAACAAGTACAGCGTCTGCAAGGACTGGGGGTCGACGGGCTACGTCTACGACACCACGGTGGTCAAGCGAGATCTGAAGTCCTGGGCCGACTTCCTCGACTGTGCGCAGAAGGAGGCGTCGGGCAGCATGTCGCTGCTCGAGGACCAGGGCGAGGTCGCGTTCACCTACTTCTGGGCCAACGGAATCGACGAGAACACCACCGACCCCGGTCACATCGCGGCCTATCGCTCCTTCATCATCGACAAGATCGCGCCCCACGTGCAGGCCTTCGAGTCGTCGACCAACGCGTCCATCTCGTCCTCCGCGCGCGCCCTCATCCACTGCTGGAACGGCGACGCCCGCCTTGGCATCCTCGCCAATTCCGAGCCGGAGCGGTACAAGTGGGTCTGGCCGTCGGAGGGTGCGAACCTCTGGCAGGACAACTGGGCGATCGTCAAGGGGGCGCCCCACGAGGACGCCGCCTACGAGTTCATCAACTACGTCCTCGACCCGACCGTGTCTCTCAAGGAATTGACCTACATCGGGTACAACACGGGGATTCAGGGCATCGAGGAGGCCGCCACCAAGGCCGGCATCAAGCGTCCCGACTTGGTCTTCATCAACGACGCGGTCATGAGCAAGCTTGTCTACAGCGAGATGACGTCCGCGGACGGCACCATCATCGGCATCTACGACGAGCTCAAGGCCGCGGCGGGCAAGTGACCACCCTCGAAGGGGTGGCGGCGCCCCCAGGTGTTGCCGACGTGGCGCCTCCCGGTCGGCGGCTGCGAATGCCCAAAGGCCTTGGAGCGCTCCCGATCAGCGTCTGGATCCTGCTGTTCTTCATCCTGCCGTTCGGCTTGGTGGTCTGGTACAGCTTTGGCTACAAGCCGGGCATCTACGTCACCCACGCCAACGACGTGCTGTCCCTGGATCGCTACGGCCAGGCCGCGTCGCCGGCCTTCCTCGCCATCTTCGTCCGCACGCTCAAGATCGCGGTCACCGGGACGGTGCTCTGCCTGCTCATCGCCTTCCCGATGGCCTACTGGATGGCGGTCAAACTCGCCCCCAAGTGGCGCGGTGTCGTGTTGGCACTCGTGCTCATCCCCTACTGGACCAACTTCCTGGTGCGCACCATCGGATGGCAGATATCGCTGAGCCCAGAGGGTTTCGTGTCCAAGGTCCTGCAGTGGGCGCACCTGACCGAGGGCTCTCTGCACGTGCTCTACACCTCGGGGGCCGTCCAGCTCGGCGTGGTCTACAACTACCTGCCGCTGATGATCCTGCCGCTCTACGTCGCCCTCGAACGTCTCGACCCGAAGCTGCTCGAGGCGAGTCGTGACCTCGGCGGCACGGCATGGAGCACGTTCTGGCACGTCACCGTTCCCCTGGCGCTGCCCGGGGTGACCGCCGGAATGATGCTGGTGTTCGTCCCGTTGATGGGCGATTACATCACCCCCACCGTGCTCGGCGGGGCCAGCGGCAGCATGGTCGGACAGATGGTGGCCGCGCAGTTCCAGAGTGCCCAGAACTGGGCGCTCGGCTCGGCGATGGCCGTCCTGCTGATGCTGGCGATCTTCGGCACCAGCGCCGTGGTCGGGGCGGCACTCAAGATCGTCGGCGTCGTCGTCAATGCGGCGACGTCACTGAAACTGCCGTCGAAGGAGACCGCGTGATGACCGTCGAACCCACCGCGAAACCCGTTCGCCGGCAGCGGATCCGTCCCGGGGACGCCGCGCTGAACGCATGGGGCGTCCTGGGGCTGGTGTTCCTGTTCTTCCCGATCGTGGTGATCGTGGTGTTCTCGTTCAACGACGGTCGCACCCTGCAGACCTTCGACGGGTTCGGCGTCGACGCCTACCTCTCCGCCCTGTCGAACCCGGCAATCACCAACGCCATCACCGTCTCGCTGATCACCGCCACCGGCACCGCCGTGGTCGCCACCCTTCTGGGGACCTTCGCCGGGGTGGCCCTGACCCGTCGACCGGGCTGGTGGGCCCCTGGGCTGCTCGTCCTCCTCGGACTGGTCCTGGTGACGCCGGAGATCGTGTCCGCCATCTCCCTGCTCCCCTGGTTCGTCACCCTCGGCGTCGACTGGGGACTGCCCGCGTTCAACGTCGGCCAGGTGCGCCTGATCATCGCCAACTCGTTGTTTGCCAGCGCCGTGGTCACATTCATCGTGCGCGCCAGGATGACCGGCATGAACGAGTTCCTCGAGGAGGCCGCGGCCGACCTCTACGCCACACCGATCCGGCGCTTCACCGACATCACGCTGCCGCTGATCCGGCCGGCGGTGCTGTCGGGGGCCCTGCTCGCCTTCACCCTGAGCTTGGACAACACCGTCGTGTCGTCCTTCGTGTCCGTGGCCGGTTCGACCCCGTGGCCGGTCTACATCTTCGCCTCGCTCAAGGCGTCCTTGCGGCCCGACATCGCCGCGATGTCGACGATGATGCTCGTCTTGACCCTGATTGCGCTTGGCATCGCCGCGCTGATACTGCGACGGGACCCGACGGGCTCCGGCGGTGGCGCCGCCGGTCTGACGAGTGCGATGGTGGGCAAGTGAGCAGCACACTGACCAACGGCAAGGTGTCGTTCTGGTGGAACAGCATTGGGGCCACCCCACCGCGTACACCGCTGCCCGGCTCCATTCAGGCCGACGTGTGCATCGTCGGGGCCGGATACACCGGGCTGTGGACCGCGTACTACCTGAAGAAGGCGGCGCCTCACCTGCGCGTCGTCATGCTGGAGCAACGCTTCGCGGGGTTCGGGGCCTCGGGACGCAACGGTGGTTGGCTCACCAACGAGATCACCGGCGGCCGCGGCCAATACCTGAAGTCACACGGACGCGAGGCCGTGGCCCGCCAGCAGACCGCCATGAACGAGACGGTCGACGAGGTCATCCGCGTCACGCGCGACGAGGGCGTCGACTGTGACGTCGTCAAGGGCGGCGAGTTCACCGTCGCCACCAACGCCGCCCAGCAGGCCCGCCTGCTACACGCGGTGGAGGAGGCCCGCACCTGGCCGATGACCGACGTCGAATCGTTGAGTGCGGCCGAGGCGACCGCGCGGATCAACGTGCGCGGCACGACCGGCGCGATGTGGCATCCGCATTGCGCGCGACTGCATCCGGCGAAACTCGCCGCTGGGCTGGCCCGGGTCGTCGAGTCGCTGGGCGTGGAGATCTACGAACAGACCAGGGTCACCGAGATTCGCGCCCACCAGGCGGTGACCGCAGCCGGGACCGTCACGGCCGGCACCGTGGTGCGGGCCACCGAGGGGTTCACCGCGCGAATCGAGGGCTTGCGGCGGACCTGGCTGCCGATGAACTCCTCGCTGATCGTCACCGAGCCCCTGTCGGCCGACGTGTGGGACGAAATTGGTTGGAACGGCTACGAAACGCTCGGTGACCAGGCGCACGCCTACATGTACGCCCAGCGAACCGCCGACGACCGCATCGCGATAGGAGGCCGCGGAGCGCCGTACCGCTACCGTTCGAACACCGACGTCGACGGCGCGACCGACCCGAGAACCGTTGGGCTGCTTCGCGACATCCTGGTGCGCTTCTTCCCGTCGACGGCGCAGGCCGCGATCGAACACGTGTGGTCTGGCGTGTTGGGGGTGCCGCGGGACTGGTCGGCGACCGTGGGGCTCGACCGCTCCAGCGGCTTGGCGTGGGCGGGCGGGTACGTCGGCACGGGCGTCACCTCCACCAACCTCGCCGGTCGCACCCTGCGCGACCTCATCCTCGACCAGCCGTCGACGCTCACCGAGCTGCCGTGGGTCAACCACCGGGTGCGCAAATGGGAGCCGGAACCGTTGCGATACATCGCCGTTCAAGCCATGTACAAGGCGTACTATGCCGCCGACCGGGCCGAGCTCGGCGGCCGACCCACCACCTCGCCGATCGCGACGGTCGCCGATCGGGTTTCCGGCCGCGGGCACTAACGCCTCCCAGTCACTACGGTGGACGGGGACGTTCGTCGACAGGAGTCAGACATGAGCACCAAGACGCGTGCCACCTACCGCACGATGGCCGAGGGCACGGCGGAGGACTATGCCCTCATCGACCGCGCGGAGGCGGCGAACAATTCGGGGCTGGTGCCCCGCGTGCTCAGCTTGGTGGAGGCTCTCGCAGACGGCCAGCAGGCCTATCCGATCAGCCGACTCGACCATTCCCTGCAGTCAGCCACCCGCGCGCTCGACGACGGACGTTCGGACGGGTACGTGGTCGCCGCGCTCCTGCACGACGTGGGTGACACCTACGCACCGCACGCCCACGGCGCCTTCGCCGCAGCCGTCGTCGCGCCGTACGTGTCCGAGCGGATGGCGTGGATCGTCAAGGTGCACCCCGAGTTTCAGCAGTACTACTACGCACCCCACATGGGCGGCCTGCGCGATGCCCGCGAGAAGTACCGCGGGCACCAGTGGTTCGACGACTGCGTCGAGTTCTGCGAGAAGTACGACCAGAACTGTTTCGACGCCGACTTCGAGCACCGTCCACTCGACTTCTTCCGTCCGATGGTGGAGCGCGTCTTCGCCCGCCAACCGTGGACGAGCACAGACTGACGCATCGGTGTGACGCACGTCGCACGAGATGTTCCTGGCCGTATCGAACCATTCGACTCTCCCACGCATCGTGTTGGGTGAGGACCGCCGACGGCGGCGGACCCACGTCACAATGAGGGTCAGGATGCACACCGAGGAAATCAGTCCGCTGGTGGAGTCCGCCGAGGCGGAATTCATGTACCACTACGAGTCGGCGGCAACGCCGTCCACGGCACGGTTGCTAGGCATCACGACCGCTCGGATCGGCGGCGGCGTGGCCCTGGCGATGCGACACGACGTCACCGGCTACTGGAACAAGGCGCTCGGCTTCGGGGTCACCGAACCCGTGACGGCCGAACTGGTCGCGGACGTGGCCGACTTCTATCGCGTGCAGAACGCACCGGGGGCCATCCTTCAGATCGCGCCCTCCCTGCTGCCAGAGGACTGGTCGGAGATCCGCCGACGGCACGGCCTGACGCCAACCTCACCGTGGATCAAGCTGGTCGGCGACATCGGCGACGTCGCCACGCATCATCACACCGACCTGTCCGTTCGAGCGGTCGACCCCGTCGACTACCCCCTGTGGTCGTCGACGGTGCTCCGAGGCTTCGGCATGCCGACCGACGGACTGGCGGACATGTTCGCCGCGGCGTTGACCCATCCGGGGTTTCGCCCCTTCGCCGCCTGGGACGGCGACGACATGGTCGCGGCCGCCAACCTCTTCGTCCACGGGACCGTCGGGAGCCTGAACGCCACCGCCACGCTGCCGACTCACCAAAACCGTGGCGCGCAGTCGGCACTCATCGCCGCACGCGCCGCGGCCGCCGCCGCCGCAGGCTGTCGCTGGCTTTCGGCGGAGACCGGCCGGCCCGCCGACGGTGAGGTCAACCCGTCGCTGAACAACTTGCGGCGAAGCGGGCTCCGGCCGCTCTACGAGCGGCAGAACTGGGCCTGGTCTCCCGCTGGGTCATAGCCGATGCATCTCACGCGACATGGCGGCGCGTTCGAGGAAGTCCTCTCGCCGGGCGTGGCGGGTCGAGGGCGCAGCCTCGCGCCGCACCCGACCGCCACGACGGGACACCCAGGAGAACCAGCCGCGCTTACCCGGTTTCTCGACGGTGGTCTGCGTCCAAATTGGTTCGGGTAGAGCGGTTTCGGTGACGAGCGGACGGATGGCCAGGTACTCGTTGGTGGTCATGAGACCACTGTGTCGATTCGGACCTTCCGTTACGTGAAGGTCATGTGGAGATCCCGTGGAGAGTCACTGCCGCAGAATCGATGTGCGCTACCAGAGGTCGCCGATGCGCCAATCACAAATCAGCGCAACGTCTTTGGCGAGCCCAGTTCCGTCATTCGCCGGCGCTCCGAACAGCAGGATGCGGTCGTCGCGGTCGAAGGTGTCCACCAGACCGCCGGGCGAGTCGGCCGCCGTCGGGCCCTCCCACGGCGTCCAGCCGCGCCCGGCGTAGAACGGCACCGCCGCGTGGACCGCGTTGAGCCCACCCAACGTGTAGCGATCACGGATGACCGACTCTGCATGGTCCATCACCAGCCGCCCCAAGCCGCGGCCGCGCTGGTCCTCGCGGACGGCGACGGCCTCGACGTACCCGGTCGAGAACTCGCGTCCAGCGTGCCAAAGGGTGCGGCCAACCAACTCCGTCGACGCCGTGCAGCCAGTCGTGAGGGCGAAAGTCGGCACCAAACGCCGAACGCACCAGCGCCTCGGCGACGGCCAACTCCGCCGGACCTAGCGCACCGGGTTCGGCAAGCGCCACCTCGACCATGGGGCGAGGATGCCAGCGAGGAGAGGGCCGCGGTTCACGGCGCGCCGCAGGGTGATGATGTAGTCGGCGGACAGTGGGATCGAGAGGAGCGCGAGGTGGGTACACGCGGCAAGCTCGTGCTCGTCGTGCTGTGCGGACTCGTCGCCGTCGCCGTCGCCTGGGCCCTCTCGCCGGCGTCGCCGCCCGCCGCACCGAATTCGTCGGGCACGTCGGTGTGCCCGCTGAGCACCTTGCCGCGCGAGGCCGCCGACACCGTCCGGGCCATTCACTCCGACGGTCCCTTCCGCTATCCCCGCGACGACGGTGTGGTGTTCGGCAACCGCGAAGGTCACTTGCCAGCGCAGGCACGGGGGTACTACCGGGAGTACACGGTGCTCACCCCGGGTGCGACCAACCGTTCGACCCGACGGATGGTCACCGGCGGGTCACCGGTCACCGATCCGCCCGAGTACTTCTACACCGCCGATCACTACGACTCCTTCTGCCTGGTGACCGGCGCCGGCGGGCGATCGTGACGCGGACGATTCGCCTCGACGGTCGACGGATCGGGGCCCCCGAGGACTTCTACCGGGAGATCGGCGAAGCGGTCAACGGCCCCGGTGGATACTTCGGCACCAACCTCGACGCGCTCGCCGACTGCTTGCGCGGCGGCTTCGGCACCGAGCCGGATGAGCCGGTGGAATTCGAGTGGCGGCACAGCGAGTCGTCGCGCCGACGGCTCCGCGGCGTCACGCGCGGCGGCACCGCGTTCGTCGAGGCAGTGCGCGCGGCCTTCGACGACGCCGGGGTGACGCTGCGGCTGAGGTGAGCGTCGGCTGCACGAGATGCCTTCTGTAGCGTGGCGACGATGAAGTCAACCCGCGCATTCCGTTCCGCCGCGATCGTGGCAGGTGCCGCGCCGTTCGTCGCCCTGCTCGCCGCCTGCGGTTCCGACGCAGGCGCCGAGCCCACCCCGACCTCGCCTGCCGCGAACGGCAGCTCCTCGGCCGTGGCCGCGCCCAGCCAATCCCCCGTCGCGGCGTCCTGCCCGTCGGCACCCCCCGCCGCCGGTGGAACGCCGGAGTGGACGTTGCCCGGGACGACCGGCAACGTCGCGGTCACCGGGTCGACGGACTCGGCCGCACCGGAGATCAAGGTGGCCGGCCCGTTCGGCGTGACCGCCACCCAGGTGCACACCCTCGTGGCCGGCGACGGCCCCGTGGTCCCGGACACCGCGACCGTCTCGGTCTGCTACATGGGCGTCAACGGTCGCGACGGCAGCACCTTCGACAGCAGCTACGAGCGTGGCGAGCCCGCGGAATTCCCGCTCGACGGCGTCGTCCCGGGCTTCCAGAAGGCCATCGCGGGCCAGAAGGTCGGCTCCACCGTCGCCGTGGCCATGGACCCGGCCGACGGATACCCCGAAGGTCAGCCCAGCGCAGGCATCCAGAAGGGCGACTCGCTCGTATTCGCCATCAAGATCCTCGGCATCACGGGCTGACCGCGCGACGGTACTCGCTGGGGTTCACGCCACGGACCCGCTTGAACGCGGCGCTGAACCCGAACGGGTCGGCGTAGCCCACCGCACGGGCCACCTCGGCGACGGTGGCGTCCCCGCGCTGCGCCAGCAGATCCGCTGCGAGCGTCATGCGCCACCGCGTGAGATAACTCAGCGGAGGTTCTCCGACGAGATCGGCGAATCGCTTGGCCAACGTCGACCGCGACACCCGCGCGCGATCGGCGAGCACCGCGATCGTCCACGGCGCCGCCGGGTCGGCGTGCAACATGCGTAGCGCGTCACCGACCACCGGATCACGCTGGGCGGCCCACCATCCCGGCGGCTCGCCGCCCGGGCGGTCGAACCACGCCCGCAGCGTGCAGACCAGCATCCAGTCCAGCAGTCGGTCGAGGACGACCTGCTGGCCGGGCACGTCGAGGGCCACCTCCGCAG
Source organism: Mycobacterium yunnanensis (assembly GCF_025823185.1). Lineage (GTDB taxonomy): Bacteria > Actinomycetota > Actinomycetes > Mycobacteriales > Mycobacteriaceae > Mycobacterium > Mycobacterium yunnanensis. The sequence continues at coordinate 331,037 of NZ_JACKVK010000004.1, read as the reverse complement.
CGAGGTGGTCGAGCACCGGGTCACCCGTGCCCCCGGCGTCCACCCGCAGGATGACCGGCAGGGCGTCCAGAAGGCGCCGGCTGATTTCGCCGCGTACCGGGTAGGCACCGACGATCAGCGTGGTGGCGCCCGCTCCGTCCCCGGCGTCGCTCCACCCGAGCCGATGCCGGGTGCCGCCCTGATCGGGGGTGGCGCAGTCCTCGCCGCAGAGGACGGGTTCGGCGGCGGTCCCCACCTCGTCGACGAAGGTGAACGTCGCTGGTCCGCGCACCACGATCGTGTCATAGGGCCGCAACAGTGCGGGCGGATGCTCGTCGACCACGATCCAACCTGCTCCGCCCAACACGGTGCACAGGGTCAGCGGAGCACCGTCGACGAATTGCAGGGCCCACGGCGGCGACAGTGTCGTACTGCCGAACAGCGAGCCGTTGGCCCGCACCCCGCGAATCATGTCGTCGAAGACGCTCACCTCGGCGAGGTTAGACGATCACACATGCATTTCGGCTAATTACCCATGGATCGTCCGTGCATCGTGCAGTTGACTGATGTCATGGGTACGACGACTTCACTCACCGCCGACGACCTGACGTTCCTTCGGCGCCCGCTGCACGGATTCTTCACCGTTGCCGCCGGCCCGCACCCGCCGCAGCCCCGGCCCGTGTGGTTCGAGGCCACCGACGAGGGCCACATCGAATTGTTCACGGGCCCAGGCACATCCAAGATTCGCCACCTCGTCGAAGTGCCACGTGCCTCGCTGGTGGTCGCAGCGCCGGTCGGCGAACGCGAGCGGTGGGTGTCGGTGGCGGGCCACGTCGAGATCGTGACCACGGGTGCCCACGACCTGGCCGCGCGATTGGCCGCGCGTTACTGGGATCTCGACGACCCGGCCAGGGCCCGCGACCTTGCAGACATCCAGGCGCAAGATTGGGTACGGCTGCTCCTGCAGCCCGACGCGGTCAGCCGCTACGCGATGGAGTGAATCGTGCGCTCGCTCCGGGCGGCCCGGAGTAGGTTGTCGATCGACATGAGCACTCGATTGCCCGGTGGCGTGGTTCACGACCTGCCCGCGGACCTGCGAGACGAACTGGTCGCCAACGACACGGCGCTGAACGCCTGGCGCGATATCACGCCACTGGCCCGCAACGAGTTCATTTGCTGGGTCGAGGACGCCAAGCAGGACGCGACCCGGGCACGCCGCGTTCGGCGCACCAGGGAAGAACTCGAAGAGGGCAAGCGCCGGCCGTGTTGTTGGCCGGGGTGCAAGCACCGCACCTAGGGCTGACAAGCCGCAGCGCTCTAGCACGTGGGTCCGACATCTTCGGCGGCTTAGGCGGGGTTGTCCACAGATCTTGAGGTTATCCACAGAACGCTTGTAGCAGAACGACTTTCGTCGGTATGCCGCCCTAGACTGGGTTCATGTTCGACGATCTGGTGGACGCCACGACCGGCACCCACGGTGCCGGGGCCCTGTCGTCGTGGTCACGGGTGGAGAACGCGGCCTGCGCCCACCGGGTCGCGACGATGGCCGCCATGCTCGACGAGGCACATGCCGCCTCCGGGTCAGCCGACCGAGACCAATGGTGCCTGGACAACCTCGACGCCGTCGCCGCCCACATCGGCGCCGCACAAAACATCACCCCCGGCACCGCCACCCACCAACTGTTGATCGCCGTCGCATTGCACGACCGATTCCCCAAGGTGGCCGCGGTGTTCGCCGAGGGCCTCATCACCTATGCCTTGGTGAAGACCGTCGTGCACCGCGGGGCCCTGGTCGTCGACCCCGACGCCCTACGGGCGCTGGACGAACTGCTGGCCGAGGCGTTCGGGGACTGGGAACCGAGGTCAGTCGACAAGACCGAGAAGGCCATCGACGTCTTCATCCACCAGGTCGACCCGCAGGCGGTGCGCCGGGACGAGACCAAGGCGCGAGGCCGGTCGGTGGAAGTGCACATCGAGGAGGACGGCAGCGGAATGGCCACCGTGTTGGCCACCCTGTTCGCCCACGACGCCAAGGCGTTCCAGGCACGACTGAAGAACCTGGCCGCCACCGTGTGCCCGGCCGACCCGCGGACCGCCGACCAGTTGCGTGCCGATGCCTACGGCGCCATCGGGAACGGCACCGACCGGATGGCCTGCCTCTGTGGCAACGACGACTGCTCCGCCGCCCAGAACCCGCCCGCCACCGGCGTGGTCGTCTACGTCATCACCAGTGACGACACACTGGCCGACCCCGAGTCCGCGCCTAGGTCCGAGCCGCCCGCGCCGAAGCCGGAGTCACCCGCGCCGCCACCGGACCTCGTCCCGGAGGACACCGCCGAAGACGCGGATGCCGCACCAACATCCGATGACGCAGCGCCGCAGAGCGATTCACCGCCGGCCACACCCACTTTCACGCCCACTCCCGCCGAGGAGCGCGCAGCCCTCGACGGGGAAGGGCCACCGCTCTTCGACAAGCCGCTGCGCGACCTCACCCTGACCGAGGCGATGACTCCGACTCCCGGCAGACTGGCTGCACTGCGGCCCGCGGCGATGATGGGCGGCCAGTTCCTCCCCGGTGCGATCGCCTGCCGTGCCGCCATCGGAGCGACCATCACCCGAATAGTGCACCCCGGCCAAGCCCCACCGGAGAACCGCTACCGACCGTCGAAGAAACTGGCCGACTTCATCCGCTGCCGCGACATGACGTGCCGCTTCCCCGGCTGCCGCGTACCCGCGACGAATTGCGATGTCGACCATACGATTCCGTGGCCGCATGGCCCGACCGCGGCATCCAACCTCAAATGCGTCTGCCGAAGACACCACCTGCTCAAGACCTTCTGGGGAGGTGAGAATGGTTGGCGGGACAGGCAACTCGAGGACGGCACCGTCATCTGGACCGCACCCGACGGACGCGAGTTCGTCACCACGCCCGGCAGCCGACTGCTGTTCCCCGAACTGTCCAGACCCACCGCCACGGTGAGGGTGCGCGACGTCCCAGCGAGCCACACCGCAGGCCTCACCATGCCGCGGCGCAAAAACACCCGCGAACGCGAATCGAATGAGGTCGAACAGCGGGACTGATCCGCCCAGCTTCGACTACGTGCTCGTTCCAACTACGTCCGACGCGGGCTTCAATGGTCGAGGGGCACGATGGGCGGCTAGCCCGGCGGCAGGGGCACGATCGTCGGCGGCGCGGCAGGATCGGCGGGCGCCGGTGGCGGCGCGTCGTACCCGGGCGGCGGCGGGCCGTTGAGCGGGTAGTACCCGGGCGGCAGAGCCGGGCCACCAGAGTTCGGCGCTGCCTGCACGGGCGCGGTGTCGGACTCGGGGAAGTTCAGCGACTTGAAGCCGGGAGGCAATGGCGGTGGCGGGCCGGCCCCGGGCGGCGGCGCGGCACCGACCGGCATCCCGTCGGGCGAGTCACCCACGCCATACGGGTCCTTCGCCTGGTGCCATGCGTCCCGGATGAACCCCAGCGGCCCGGAGCCCGAGCCATACTGCGGATTGGAGATCTCGGGTACGACGGGCGCCCCGACGGGCGGCGGAGCAGGCGGCGCGTCTCCGCCGGCGACCATCTGCTGGTCGGGCGCAGGTGGACCGGGAACGGCTGGCACCGGGGTCACGGGCACGTCCGGGTCGGCGGCGGCCTGTGCGGCCACGCCGAGCGCGCCACCGGCGAGGAACACCCCTGCACAGGCGATCTTCGCGGCGTCGACGGCCGTGATGCGACGTCGTTCAGTCATGTAACCGGGTGTCCTCTCTGCTGACGCACGGTCATCGTCGCACACATTGGCCCCACCTGACCCAGCATCGGCGCCTCAGCGGGCTCAGCCGCGTTGGGCGCGCAATTGCTCCAGCAACCGCCGGTCGCGCTTGGTGGGCCTGCCGGCGCCTCGGTCACGCACGGCCACCGGGACTGCGGCCGTCGGCGCCGGCTTCGGCGTGCGGTCGAGGAAGCACGTCACCGCGTCGGCCGCGCCCACCCGTTTCTGGATGACGCGCACCACCTCGACGACGCGTGTCGCCTCACCCACCCGTGCTCGCACCACGTCACCGGGGACCACCATCGTGGCCGGCTTGGCGGGACGATCGTTGACACGCACGTGCCCGCCCCGGCAAGCCGCCGCGGCGTCGGGGCGGGTCTTGGTCAGCCGGACGGCCCACAACCACCGGTCCACCCGGGCCGATTCCACCGGCCCCGTCACGCGGTCGTCCCCGACGCGCGACGACGGGTCAACCATTCGCGTTGTCCACGCACGAACCCAGCATCCACCAACGCTCCGTGTCCGGGCACGTAGACCGCGTCGTCGGCGCCCAGTTCGATCAACCGGTCCAGGGTGGGTGGCCACGAGACCAGGTCGGATTCGTCGGTGACGACGGGGTCACCCGATTCCTCGACCAGGTCGCCGCAGAAGACCACGGTGCGTGCTCCCGGCGCGACGGTAGGCACGACGACGACCAGATCGTGGTCGGTGTGGCCCACCCCCGGGTGCCGAACGTGGACGACTCGGTCACCGAGGTCGAGGTCGGCGTCGGTCACCTGGCGCTCCGGACGGCGGACGGCGGCCATGGCGCGATCGAGTTCGGCGGGCTCGGCGCCGTACGCGAGCGCGTGCGCGCGGACGCCGTCGAGTCCGGTGGTGAGGGCCGTCGCGACCGCCGGAGCCCCGATGAGTTGGGCGTCGGGGAACCCGGCCGAGCCAAGCACGTGGTCGAAGTGGGCGTGGGTCATCACCAGATGCGTGACGGCGCCGCCGCCGAGGGTTCGCACGTCGGCGGCGATGGCGGCCGCCTCGACCAGGGTGGTGCCGCAGTCGACCAGCAGGGTGGCCGCACTGCCCCGGACGACCCCCACCGTGACGTCGAGGAACGGCAGCCGACAGCGGTGTACCCCGGGGGCCGGCGTCTCCCAGTCGTAGTGCAGCGGCTCAGGCACCGAGGACCCGCCCGGTGAAGCAGCCGCGGTACTCGCTGGGCGTGGTGTGCAGCGACCGCACGAAGTGGTGCCGAAACGTGACGGGCGAATCGAAGCCCACCCTGGCGGCGATTTGTTCGACCGAGAGGTCGGAGGACTCCAGCAGGGCCAGGCTGGCTTGGATGCGCTGCGCGATGAGCCACTTGATCGGGGTGGTGCCGGTGGCCTTGGCGAACCGCCGCAGATAGCTTCGCCGCGACAGCGAGGATTGCGCCGCAAGCTCGTCGAGGGTGATCGGCGAGTCCAAATGAGCCATGGCCCATGCCATTCCGCGAGCGATCTCACCGTCGGTGGTCGGCGCGGGCACCGGGGACTCGATGTACTGCGCTTGGCCGCCTGCCCGGTGGGGCGAGATCACGAGGCGGCGTGCCACGTCGTTGGCGATGTGGGCGCCGTGGTCGGAACGCACGATGTGCAGGCACAGATCCAACCCGGCCGCACAGCCCGCGCTGGTGAGGACGTCACCCTCGTCGACGTAGAGCGGGGTCGGGTCGACGTCGACGTCGGGGAAGCGCTCCTGCAAGAGGTCGGCGTAGATCCAGTGCGTGGTGGCCCGTCGGCCGTCGAGCACCCCGGCCTCGGCGAGTGCGAACGCACCAGAGCAGATCGACACCAGTCGCGAATGACGTTGCGACGCAGCACGAATGGCCTCGACGACCGCCGGCGAGGCGATCTTGTTGGCGTCGGCGACGCTGGGAATGACGACGGTGTCGGCCTCGGCCAGGTCGGCGAGCCCGAAGGATGTCCGCAAGGTGGCACCGCCCAGCATTCGGACCTCGGGCTCCTTGGAGCACAGACGTACCGAGTACCAGGGCGTCGGGATGCCGGCGCAGAAGGCTGGGGACAGGTCGTGCATTCCGAAGATCTCGGCCGCCGAGCCGGACTCCAGACCCGACATGCCGTCGTAGGCGAGGATGGCCACCGTATGCATGTCACTATCTTAGCGATGAATGGCCTCGGTGCCACTGTGCGGGTCACCGGGTGGCGACGAGTATCGAATCATGTTCTACACGAGGTCGTCTCGCATCCAGAAGATCACACGCACCCGCGCCTACCAAGCGGTGGCCGCGGCGCTGGCAGGCGTCCACGCTGCCAACGGTCTCGCCCACGGCGCGCAACCGTCGGCCCACTCCCCTGCGCGCTACGAGAACAGGCCCGAGTAGGCGTTGAGGGCCGGTTGCCCGCCCAGGTGGGCATAGAGGACGTTGGACTGCTTCGGAATCGTGCCGTCGCGCACCATGTCGATCAAACCGGCCATCGACTTGCCCTCGTAAACAGGGTCGATGATCATGCCCTCGAGGCGGCCGGTGAGCTTGATGGCGTCCATCGTGGACTCCACCGGAATCCCGTAGAGGTCACCGGCCCACCCCTGCAGAACGGTGATCTCGTCGTCTCGCAGGTCACGTCCGAGGCCGATGAGATCGGCTGTGTGCCTGGCGATTCGGGCAACCTGAGCCCGGGTCTTCTCCAGCGTCGCGGACGCGTCGACGCCCAGCACGGTGCGCGGCCGATCTTGGCCGGCGAATCCGGCGATCATCCCGGCGTGCGTCGAGCCCGTCACCGTACAGACGACGATCGTGTCGAAGAAGACGCCCAGTTCGGCCTCCTGCCGCTGCACCTCGTAGGCCCAGTTGGCAAAACCCAGTCCACCGAGCGGATGCTCCGAGGCGCCCGCCGGGATCGGGTAGGGCGTGCCACCGGCCTCGGTGACCTCGCGCAGCGCATCCTCCCAGGACGAGCGGATGCCGATGTCGAACCCCGATGGGTCGAGTCGGACGTCGGCGCCCATGATGCGCGACAACAGGATGTTGCCGACCGACTCGTCTAGGGGGTTCTGGGCCCACACCTGCGGCCAGTCGACCCACTTCTCCTGCACCAAGCGCGCCTTGAGACCCAGCTTGGCGGCCACCGCGGCGACCTGACGGGTGTGGTTGCTCTGGTAGCCGCCGATGGAGACCAACGTGTCCGCCCCAGAGGCGAGGACGTCGGGGACGATGTACTCGAGCTTGCGGGTCTTGTTGCCGCCGTAGGCCAGTCCGGAGTTGCAGTCCTCCCGCTTGGCCCAGATCCGCGCTCCACCCAGGTGCTCGGTCAACCGGTCGAGCGGATGTACCGGGCTCGGCCCGAACGTCAGCGGATATCTCTGAAAGTCCTCGATGGCCACGACTCGTCCTGCTTTCCGGGTTGCGATACGCAATATATTGCAGGATCGTACACTGGTCTCATGCCCGTGCCCCGCCAGTCCGCCAGCCCTCAGCGACGCTTGCTTCGCGACGATGCGTTCACCGCCATCAGGGCCGCCATCGTCGACGGCACGTTGCAACCGGAGGAGCGCCTGGTCGACGCCGAGCTCAGCGAGTGGCTGGGGGTCAGCCGCACGCCGATCCGCGAGGCACTGGCCCGGCTCGACGCCGCGGGCCTGGTGCGAACGCGCCCCGGGCAGTACACCATCGTCAGCCCGCTGGACACCCGGGCCATGACGGACGCCCAGGGCGTCGCCGCGGCCATGCACGAACTCGCCGTGCGTGACGCCGTGCCCCACATGGGACCCGAGCACATCGCCGCGATGCGCTCGGCGAACGAACGCTTCGACGCCGCATTGCACGACGCCGACGTCGACGCGGCCATCGCATCCGACGACGCCTTTCACGACGTGGCCGTGCAGCTGTGCGCCAATCAGGCGGTGCGGGCGGTGCTCGACCAGTACTCGCCGCTGCTGCGACGCATGGAGCGCGCCCGCTTCGCCTCCTCGATTGGCCGCGATTCCGTCGCCCAACACACCCGCATGGTCGACCTCGCCGAGGCTGGTAACGCCGAGGGCGCCGCCCGGGAGGCACGACTCAATTGGCTTGCGCTGACCTGGGATTCGACGCGGGGCGACTGACGGTCGCGGTCACAGCGAGGCGAAGCACGGGTCGGCGTCGTCTTGGGGTATCGACGCGTCGCGAGTCGAGAACGTGCCGATCACCCCGGTGGGCGTGACTTCCACGCGGTCGGCGTGAATGCCGAGCGGATACTGGGCGTTCAGCTTGTCGGTCAGCCCGTCGAGCGCGGTCTGGACGGTGTCCTTGGCCAGCGGTCCCTTGACGTCGACGACCTGTAGGCCAAGATCACCGTTGGTCACCACCGGCTTGGCCGTCACCTCGATGTCGCCTGCGTTCATGACCAGGGTGCCCGCCGCCGGATCCGTCGTGACGCCCGTGATCGCACTGCCCACGCCGGGAAGGTTGGCCGCGACCGTGTCCTTGATGCCCGCCGCCGTCCACGTCAGCGTGGCCGTCAGGGAACCGATCGTGCCCTTCGAGTCCGACGTCCCCCGCAACCGGACGTCGGACACCGTCACCTCGGCCTTCATGCCCTTCGCGTCCTGCACGTTGTCACCGGCGGTGGTCACCGAGATGTTGGTGTAGTGCCCCGTGACGTGCTGCCAGAGAAATGGCGGGTTGACGCCGAACGAGACCTCCGCGCCGTCGCGCACCACGCACTCGGCGACGTCGACAAGCAGCCCGTCCACCCGGTGCCGCGCATACAGTTCTCCACCGGCAAGACCGAGAATCAGAACGGCCACCACGATGACCGCGAGCAGCGTCAGCGACAGCGGATCGCGCAGCCACGACCGGCGCGGCGCCTTGGGCGGCGGCTCGGCGCCGGCGCTGCCCGGCAACGGCGGACCGATCTCCGGCGGCGGTCCGGCGGTGCGCCTGGGCATCCGCTCCGTGGGTGTCGCGTCGACCGGTGGACCAAGTGGGCGAGGAGCACGCATCCGTTCGGTCGGCGGCTCGGCACGAGGCGGGCGCGGGATACGCGTGGTCGGCGGCTCCCGGCGGACGGGCCCACCGCGCTCACCCGGTCGACGGGGACCCTGCGGCGGTGTCGTCACGCTCACGATTCTGCCCTAATCGCGCACCAGCGCGGTCGACCTCGCTCAGGGTTGCTGCAACGAGATCACGCTGATGTCCGGCGGCGCGCCCACGCGCACGGGAGGACCCCAGAACCCGGCGCCCCTGGACACGTAGAGCTGAGTGTCGCCGACGGAGGACAGACCCGCCAGCGACGGCTGGACCGCTCGCACGGCGTAGTGGAACGGCCACATCTGGCCCCCATGGGTGTGACCTGAGAGTTGCAGGTCGACGCCCCGCTCGGCCGCAGTGGCCACCTGCACCGGTTGATGGGCGAGAAGCACCGTCGGGCGGGCCCGGTCGCGGCCCTCGAGCGCCTTGTCGAAGTCCGGCGGATCCGACCGCGATGCCCCCGCGACGTCGTTGACCCCGGCGAGGTCGAAGGACGCCGAACCCCGTCGGATGACCGTGTTCTCGTTGCGCAGCGGATGCACGCCGAGGCGTTCGAGCTCGTGCAGCCATGACGAGGTGTCCTCGACGAAGTACTCGTGGTTTCCGGTGACGAAGAAGGCGCCTTCGCGAGAATGCAAGTCGCGCAATGGCTCTGCCGCCGACCCCAGTTCGGCGACCGTGCCGTCCACCAGGTCGCCGACGATGGCCACCAGATCTGGCGACGTCTCGTTGATCATCCTGACGATGCGCTCGGTGTGGGCGCGCCCCGCCAGCGGACCCAGGTGCACGTCGGACACCACCGCGATGCGAAAACCGCTCAGCGCCGGGTCGAGCCGGCGCAGCCGCACCGGGACGTGCAGCACGTTGGGTGGCCCCAGCGCCGTTGCGGCCCCCACCCCGACCACGCCGACCGACACCGCACCCGCCGCCACCGCACTGGCCCGCGCCAGGAACAACCGCCGGTTGACGGCGTCGGGTTCGGCCTCCGGCGCTGCCTGCGGCTCCGGGCGTCGCCGGATTCGCCGTCGCAGCAGCCACCGGATCGGCTCCAGCACCAACAGCACCAGAAAGAGATAGGCGACGAGGCCGAACCACAGGTAAACCGGCCAGGCGATCACCGGGGCGACCACGCCCTTCAGCGCCAGCGTCGCAACCAGCAGCAGCGCCAAGGCCACCACGAATGCCGACAGGAGCCAGCGGACCCGCCCGGGACGGGTGGTGTCCTTGACCAGTCGCACCCACACGTAGAGGTGCATGGACGCCAGGATCGCGCCGAGGACGACGAGGAACATCAGGCCGACGTCGCGCTCAGCGGACTCGCACGCTCACACACGTGACGCACCCCTCGAGCTTCTCGTACTCCGAGACGTCCACGAGTTCGAGCCGGTATCCCCGGTCGGCGAAGAGGGCGGCCGTCTCGGGCGCGGCCGAACTCATCAGCAGCAGGTCGTCGTCGAGGATGACCACGTGGGCGCCGGGTTCCTCCGGCACGGCCAGGAAGGACGGGTACACGCCGGGGTCGTCGACGACGGGGTCGTACCCGATGATCGTGCCGTCGGGAAGCGCGGTGACCGCGCTCTTGAGGTGCAACGCCTTGGTCAGGGGCACCCCGGTCACCGTGTACCCGCGCGGGGCGAGGATGCGGGCCAGCTGGTCGACCGCCTGCGCGGTCGTGGTGCCGCTCAGCCCGACGTACACCGTCGAACCCACCTTGAGGACGTCTCCCCCGTCGAGCGTTCCCTCGGTGATGGTCTCCGACTGCAGTTCCAGCTCTTCGAGGGTGCGCCGCACTGCCGCGGTCTCCGGGTTGCGAGTCGGTTGGCGCGGATTGGTGACCACCGCGAGGTCGCCGAACATCACCACCGTGTCCTCGACGAAGACGCAGTCGGGCATCGCCTCGTCACCGTCGACGTCGGCCTCGACCACCACGGTGGGCCACCCGTTGCGCTCCAGGGCCGCCACGTAGTCGTGCCACTGGCGCTTGGCCAGGTCGAGGTCGAGGGGGTGCCGCTCGATGAAGGTGACGATCCCGTCGGCCAGGGTCTCCGCCGGCCGACGGACGATTGCGAACGGGCGGTCAGGCATCCCGACACTGTATGTGAGCGACACCCGAGGCGGTCAGGCTAAGCTGACCCCGAGTCGGGCTAACCGTTTGGAGCAAAATGATCAACGTCAGACGCGGAATGTGGGTCTTCGGTTGCGCCGCCGCGTTCGTTGCCGCGCCACTGGTCGCCGCTTCCCCGGCCGCCGCCAAGGACTGCCCCTACGGCACGGTGCCCACGAAGTTCGACGGAGTTTGCGTGCAGGGCCAGGCCGGTGGCTTCGGGGCTCCCGGCGTCGTCGTGCCGCCGCAGGCATCCCCGGGCGGCGCCGTCGTCGACCCCAACTTCAACGGTTACGGGTCGGTCAACGGCATCCCCTGCACGCCGGAGAACTACGGCAAGTGCATCGCGCTGCAGCAGAGTCAGGGCTGACCCGCTCCCCGTCGGTAGGTTAGAGCGCAGCGCCGAGGTCTTGGTCGACCCCGTCGAGTAGGTCGTTGTCGGCGAACGCGCCCCGGTGCGCGGCAGCCGGATGCGAGTCCGGCAGGTGGTCTCCACGTCCGAATAGCTTGTGTCGCAGCGTGCCCGATTTGTCCGTCGACATCAGGCCGCGTTCCCGCAACGTGGGGAAGAGGCGGTCCGCGACCTCGCGGAACGAGCCCGGCACCGTTGCGTGGTAGACGTTGACGCCGTTGACGCCCGCTTCCCGCCACTCCTCCAGATAGTCGGCTATTTCCTCCGGCGTGCCGACCACTCGGTTCGCGCCTTCCATGACCCACGCCATGTGGCGGATGGTCGGCTCGTCGCTGCCGGAGACCTCGGACGCCCACCGAATGAAGCTCTTCACGCCGGTGAATTCGCCAAGCTCGCTGATCGGGGTGTCGAGGGGCAGGCTGCCCGCGTCGATGCCCGCATCCCCCAACGCGTGCAGTGCGATGCCCTCCAAGTCCAGATAGCGCTTGAGCTCGTCGTTGCGACGGACCGCCTCGGCGTGAGTGTCGCCGATGACGAAGGACAGGCCTTGGGCGAAGGTCACGTCCTCCGGGTCACGACCGTTGTCGGCGGCCAATGCGCGCGTCTCGGTCGTGAGCGTGAATGCGTCCGCCGGACTTGGGCTGCTGATGTAGACGCCCTCGGCGTTGCGGGCGGAGAACAGTTGGCCCGCGGGCGACGAGCCCGCTTGGAACAGCACCGGGGTGCGCTGCGGCGAGGGCGACACGAAGTGCGGACCCTCGACCGAGTAGCGATCTCCGACGTGGTTGATCCGGTGAATCTTCGACGGATCGGCGTGAATGCCGGCAGCCTTGTCCTGCACCAGCCCGTCGTCGTCCCAGGAGCCTTCCCACAGCTTGTAGGCCACGTCGACGTACTCGTAGGCCCACCGGTAGCGCTCGTCGTGGTTCAACGTGCCTTCGTGGCCGAAACTCCGAAAGACGTTGGCGTTGAAGCTAGTCACGATGTTCCAGCCGAGGCGCCCCTCGGTGTAGTGGTCGAGCGACGACATCCGCCGCGCGAAGTTGAAGGGGTGGTCCTGGACGATCGAACTCGTGAAGACGATGCCCAGGTTCTCCGTCACCGCCGCCAACGCCGACGCCAGCACCGAGGGGTCGTTGACCGGAATCTGGATGCCACCCTCGACGGCCTTGCGCCAGTTGCCATTCCACGGTGCCCGTAGTCCGAACACATCGGCGAAGAAGAGGAGATCGTAACCTGCCGTGTCGATCTCGGCCGCCAACGAGGTCCAGTGCCGCAACGAATTGAACTCGTGGTTCCTGGCTTCCGGGGCGCGCCACAGGCCGTGCAGCACGTGGGACGCAGTGTTCATCACGAACGCCGAGTAGTACAGCGGTCGCTTGCTCACGGGTTGATCGGCCCCAGCGTGTTGCGAATCAGCTCGTTGTCCGTCGTCTGCAGGAACTCGGCGATCTTCGGGTCCTTGAAGGTGGCGATCAACTTCTGCACGTTCGGGTCGTCGAGGTGCTTGTCGCTGACGACCAGCCCGCCCTCGCTACCCTTCGGCGCCGGCTCGCGCGCGATGATCTGGTTCTCCCTCAGACCTGCGGCGTAGACGTCGGAGATGTGCACCACGATGACGTCGACGTCGGCGAGGCTGCGCGCGAGTTGCCCGATCGGCACCTGAACGAACTGATAGTTCTTCGGGTTGGTCTGGATGTCCGACAGCTGCGGAAGGCCCTTGATCGTGTCCTTGCCCGGCTTGAGCGTGATCTGCTTGTCATGGGCCAGGTCGAGAAGGGCGATGGCCTGTCCAGCTGGATCGTCGCGCAGGGCGATCTTGGCGCCGTTGGGGACTTGCTCCCAGCTCCGGTACTTGTCGGAATACGAGGCCTGGTCCCAGGTGAACGTCGGGGCGGCGAGGGTGAGATGGAACCCATTGGCGGCGATTGCGTCGTTCAGGAACGGCTGATGCTCGAAGAAGTTCCCGGCCACCGTGCCGGCGTCGACGGCACGGTTGATCTCGATCAGATTGTCGATCTTCGTCGGCTCGATGGTGATGCCGTGCGCGGGTGCCACCTCGTCGGTGATGAACTTCAGCAGGTCCTCGGCGGCGATGTCGGTACTCCACGTCGCGACCTTGAGGTTGGTCCCGAACGGCTTGTCCTCGTTGGCCGACGTGGCGTAGACGATCCCGCCCACGATCGCGACGACGACTACCACGGCGCCGGCTATCCACGGCCAGCGGCTCTTCTTCTTGAGCTCGATGTCCGAGTCTGAGGGTGGGCTGATCTGATCGGTCACGGAGGTTCCTTCGTAGTGGGTGTCGTTGGTGGCTGGGGCGTCTACCGCGTCAGGGCTCTGACGAGGCGGTCGCCCGCGAACTGAACGGCCTGGACGGTGATGATCAGGGTGATCACCGTGGCGATCATGATGTTGTGGTCGAAACGGTTGTAGCCGTAGGTGATTGCCAGGTTGCCCACCCCTCCAGCGCCGATCGAACCGGCGATCGCCGAGTACTCGATCATGGCGATGAGGTTGACCGTCAACGCGCCACCAAGTGCGGGCAACGCCTCGGACAACTGAACCGTGCGAATCAGCTGCACGTGCGTGCCACCGGAGACCTGACCCATGTCGGTGACGTCGGATCGCACGTCGCGCAAGGCATTCTGGACGAGACGGGCGAAGAAGGGCACACCCGCAACCGTCATCGGCACGATCGCGGCGGCGATGCCGATCGTGGTGCCGACGATGAAGCGCGTGACGGGGATGATCGCCGTCATGAGGATCAGGAACGGCAGCGAACGGCCGACGTTGACGATCGTGTTGAGGACCCTGAAGACTCGCGGGTCGGGGAAGAGCCCGAAGTCCGACGTGTTGTGCAACGTGATTCCCACCGGAGTGCCGATCAGCAGCACCAGGATCATGGTGACGCCGACCATCAGCCAGGTCTGTCCGTAGGCGGGCAAGAGCAGAGTGGGCACGTCGGCCCACGGAGTGCTGAAGTCCTCCCCCGCAGCGAGGATCATGCCGCCGTCTCCGCGGTCTCGGGCTTCGGACTGGCCGCCGTGACGTGCAGTCCGCGGTCTCGCAGATGACGCTGGAATCCGGCTGGCGCAGAGGGCGAGACGGCCAGCAACGCCCGTCCCACGGCCACCCCGCGAATGGCCTCCACGCTCGCGCTGAGCACGTCGACCCGCGAGTCGGAGATCCCGGGCACCGTGTGGATCGAGGTGAGCCAGTCCAGGGGCACCTCACGGGAAGCGTAGGAGACCTCCCACACTTCCCCGGACCCGTGAAACGGCACACTGGGGCGGTCCGGCAACAGCTCCCGGGCCAACGAGGAGGTCGGGTCGAGGATCACGTCGTCGACCGCTCCGCTCTCGATGATGCGGCCTCCGTCGATCCTGGCGACCGAATCGGCGACCTCGCGCACGACTTCCATCTCGTGGGTGATCAGGATGATGGACAGGCCGAACTCGTCGCGAAGGTGGCTCAAGAGGGCCAGGATCGACTTCGTCGTACTCGGGTCCAATCCCGACGTGGCTTCGTCGGACAGCAGATAGGACGGGCCGAGGGCGAGGGCGCGCGCAATCCCAACGCGTTGCCGCTGGCCGCCGGACAGCTGGGCCGGGCGATCGTTGCGCCGGTCGGCCAGGCCGACCCGGTCGAGCAGCTGAGCCACTCGTTTCTCGATGGAGGCGTCGGTGGCACCGAGGTATTCCAGTGGCAGCGCGATGTTCTGGGCGACGGTCCGGCGGCGCAACAGCGGGGCCGTCTGGAAGATGACGCCGACGCTGCGCCTCGCCGCGAGTAGCTCCTTACCCTCGAGCCTGGTGAAGTCCTTGCCGTCGACCCGCACGGAGCCGCTGGTAGGGCGCTCCAGGAAGCTCACGCACCGCGACAGCGTCGTCTTGCCGGCGCCGCTGGGCCCGACGACCGCCAGGATCTTCCCGCTGGGGACCGCTAGTGAGATGTCGTCGAGGACGACCCGATCCCCGAATCGCTTCGTCAGGTTCTCGATCTCGATCATGTTGGCTCACTTCGCATCGGCGGGGGTTCGCGGTGGATCCGGCAACTGCTGCAATCCGTCGATGCGCAGCGTTCTACGCCGTCAGCGCCGTAGATGAGTGAACCTACGGAGGACCGCGAGGGCCGCACAGGTTAGGGATCGGCCTGAGTCAAAGGCGTGCGACCTCGGTTCGATAGCCGACTCTGATGTCACCCACAGCTGGTGCTTAACTCGGCTAAATAACCTTGCGGATGTGTTGCCGGCCGAACAGTCTCCCCGGCGCCCAAACCGGAAGGACACCATGATGAAGTCCACCACGATCATCTCCGGAATCGCACTGGCCGGCGGCTTGTCCGCTGCTGCATTGGGACTCAGCAGCGGGGTGGCCAACGCCGCTCCCGCGCCCGGCGGTACACCCATCCCCGCTCACTGGGGTCCCCCGCCGCCCGGGCCGGGTTGGGGCGGCCCGGGTCCTGCCGGCTGGGGCGGGCCTCCCCCGCCTCCGCCGCCTGCGCCGTGGAACGGTGGCGGCCCGATCCCGGGCGGCTGGAACGGCGGCTGGGAACCCATCGGCGGTTTCTGCCTGGGACCCTTCTGCGTGTAGCGCGGGTGACGTTCGAATCGTCCTGACGCAAAGCAGTGACGTCGACGGATGTGACCGACACACTCGTGCCAGTGAGCCGACCGATCCGTTTCAACGCGTTCGACATGAACTGCGTCGCCCATCAGTCACCCGGCCTGTGGAAGCATCCGCAGGACCAGTCCTCGCACTACAAGGACCTGTCCTACTGGGCCGACCTCGCCCGGCTCCTCGAGCGGGGTCGGTTCGACGGGCTGTTCATCGCCGATGTGCTCGGCACCTACGACGTGTACGGCGCCAGCGACGAGGCGGCCATTCGACAGGCCGCGCAGGTCCCCGTCAACGATCCGCTCCTGCTGGTGTCGGCGATGGCGCTGGTGACCGAGCACCTCGGCTTCGGCATCACCACCGGAACGGGATTCGAGCACCCGTATCCGTTCGCGCGGCGCGTGTCGACGCTCGACCACCTCACCAAGGGCCGGGTCGGCTGGAACGTCGTCACCGGATACCTGCCCTCGGCGGCGCGCAACATGGGCCAGACCGACCAGCCCGCGCACGATGCGCGCTACGACCACGCCGACGAGTACCTCGAGGTGCTCTACAAGCTGTGGGAGGGGTCCTGGGAGGACGACGCCGTCATCCGTGACCACGAGCGTGGGGTGTACACCGACCCCGACAAGGTCCACCACATCGGCCATGCCGGAACGCATTTCACCGTCCCGGGCATTCACCTGTCGGAACCGTCACCGCAGCGGACCCCCGTCCTGTTCCAGGCGGGCGCCTCGCCACGCGGCGTCCGGTTCGCCGCGGAGAACGCCGAGGCCATCTTCACCGCAGCGCCGACCAAGGCCATCCTGCGCGAGACGGTGACGACCATTCGTCGCGAACTCGAACTCGCCGGCCGAGATCCGTACGCGGCGAAGATCTTCAACCTGTCCACCGTGATCACCGCCGCGACCGACCAGGAGGCTCGGGCCAAGCACGCCGAGTACCTCTCCTACGGCGACCCCGAGGGCGCCCTGGTGTTCATGTCCGGCTGGATGGGTGTCGACCTGGCCAGCTACGGGCTCGACGAGCCCATCGGCAACGTCGACTCCAACGCCATCCTCTCCGCGGTGAAGGCCTTCCAGTCCGCCGATCCGGACGGCGGCGAATGGGCCGTCGAGGACATCGCCAACTGGGGAAAGATCGGCGGCATCGGCCCGCTGATCGTCGGCTCCGGAGAACACGTCGCCGACGTGCTGCAGGAATGGGTCGAAGAAACCGACGTCGACGGGTTCAACCTCGCCTATGCGATCACGCCCGGGACCTTCGCCGACTTCGTCGACCACGTGGTGCCGGTCTTGACCGCCCGAGGAGCCTACCAATCGGAATATGCGCCAGGAACGTTGCGCAACAAGCTGTTTGGTCGCGGCGACCGCCTACCCGACGAACATCGCGGGTCCCGGTATCGCGTGGGCGGGCCGTCGTCGACGATAATCGAACGACCGTCCACCAAGCCCTCGTCATCGTCGTCGACTGCCTCGCAGCCGACGGCCAGCCGCTAGGAGTCCCGCCATGCCCGTCAAGCTCCACTGGTTTCTACCCACCTACGGCGACAGCCGACTGATCGTCGGCGGCGGCCACGGCACCCCCGCCGGGTCGGCACACAGCGACCGCGACGCGTCGATCGACTATCTCGGGTCCATCGTCCGGGCGGCCGAGTCCTTCGGTTTCACCGGCGCGCTCATCCCGACCGGCGCCTGGTGCGAGGACGCCTTCATCACCGCGGCCCTGCTGGCTCGGGAGACCACCTCGCTGGCCTTCCTGGTCGCCTTCCGTCCCGGCCTGGTCAGTCCCACGCTGTCGGCGCAGATGGCGGCGACGTTCGCCAGGCACGCACCCGGTCGGCTCCTGCTCAACGTCGTCGTCGGCGGTGAAGCCCACGAACAACGCTCCTTCGGGGACTTCCTCGACAAGGACGCCCGCTACGAGCGGTGCGACGAGTTCCTCGAGGTGGTTCGCCGACTGTGGGCCGGCGAGACGGTGACCCTGGACGGCAAGCACATTCAGGTCGAGGAGGCGGCGCTGGCGCTCCCTCCAAATCCGATCCCGCCGTTGTACTTCGGCGGTAGTTCGAAGGCCGCGGGACCGGTGGCCGCCAAGCACTCCGACGTCTACCTGACCTGGGGAGAACCGCCGGAAGCAGTGCAGCAGAAGATCGAGTGGATCCGCAAGGAGGCCGCCGACGAGGGCCGCACGGTGCGCTTCGGCATTCGGCTGCACACCATCTCGCGCGACACCGCCGACGAGGCGTGGGCCCAAGCCGGCAAGTTCGTCGACGCGCTCGACGAGGAGACGGTGAGCAAGGCGCAAGCCGGGCTGAGCCGCAGTCAATCCGAGGGACAGAAGCGGATGCTCGCCCTCCACGAAGCCAATCGTGCCAACGGATCGTGGAACGACGCCCGCAGCTTGGAGATCGCGCCCAACCTGTGGGCCGGTGTCGGCCTGGTCCGTGGCGGAGCGGGCACCGCTCTGGTGGGCAGCCACGTCGAGGTCGCCGACCGCATCGCCGAATACGCCGAAGTCGGCATCGACGAGTTCATCTTCTCTGGCTACCCGCATCTGGAGGAGCTGTACTGGTTCGGCGAGGGCGTGGTTCCGGTGCTGCGTGAGCGCGGGCTGTTCGACGCCGGTCGAGTCGACTCGGCGCCCACCTCGATTCCCTTTCTGGGCACCTCGCGGTGAGCGCCCCAACCGCGACGGGAGGCGTCACCGCCGCCGCCGACGCGGTGGCGCTGGCACGTCGGCTCTCGGTCGAGTTCGGCGCCGAGGCCAGTGTCCGCGACTCCGAACGCGCCCTCCCGCACGATCAGGTGCGGGCGCTGAAGGAATCTGGGCTCCTGGCCCTGACGGTGCCCGCGGAGTTCGGCGGAGTCGACGCCTCCTATGAGGTCGTGGCGGAGGTGTTTCGGTCGATCGCCGAGGCCGACCCGTCGCTGGCTCAAATCCCGCACTCGCACTTCACCTTTCTCGAAGCCGTGCGGCTCGAGGGGACGCCGTCGCAACGGGCCTTCTTCTACGGCGTCGTGACCGGAGGCGGACTGCTCGCCAACGCACAGTCCGAACGCGGCCCGCACCCGATCGACGTCGACGCCACGACGCTCACCAAGAGCGAGTCCGGTGTTTACGTGCTCACGGGTCGCAAGTTCTATTCGACGGGGGCGCTGTTCGCCGACTGGGTGATCGTCAGGGCGTCGGTCGCCGACGGCTCTGGTGACGCGCCGACGTCCAGCACACCCAAGGCATTGGCCTTCGTGCCGCGGGACGCGCCAGGTCTGCACATCGTCGACGATTGGGACGGCATGGGGCAGCGAACCACCGCGTCGGGCACCGTCACACTCGACGACGTGCGGGTGCCCGGCGAGCACGTCATCCCCTTCTCCCCCATCTTCGCCGAGCCGACCACCTACGGCGCCCAAGCCCAGTTGCTGCACGCCGCGATCGACGTCGGCATCGCCACGGGCGCACTCGGCGAAGGCATCCGGAACGCCGCCAAGGGCCGCCCACACTTCGAAGCTCGGGTGGATTCGACCGGCGACGATCCCACCGTCGTCGCGCTCGCCGGGGAATTGGTGGTCACCGTTCGCGGCGCACAGGCGTTGCTCGGCGAGGCGGCGCGTCAGGTGGACGCAGCCCGGGCGAACCCGACCGCGGACACGACGGCGGCCGCGTCGATCGCCGTCGCCGTCGCCAAGGTCGCCGCGGTGCGCGCCTCACTGGAGGCGTCGTCCGCCTTGTTCGAACTGGGCGGGACCCGCAGCGCCTCGGCGAGCGGCAACCTGTCGCGCTATTGGCGCGACGCGCGCACCCACACCCTGCACGATCCGGTGCGGTGGAAGATTCAGCACATCGGTCGCCATGCCCTGTCTGGAACGCGACCGCCCCGTCACGGGCAGATCTAGTCCCAGGCGCCGTCGAGGTACTGCGCCAGGGACGCCCGCCGGGCGAGTTTGCCGCTGGTGGTCCGTGGAATCGCGCCGGCCGGGACGATCTTCACGTCGTGCACCGTCAGGCCGTGGCGGCGCGACACCTCTGCCGTGACGGCCGCGAGCGCCTCCTGCGGATCGCTGCGGTTGGTGCCTGCGGCACGCTCGGCGACGATCACGAGACGTTCGCCCGGGATCGTGAACGCCGTGACGTACCCGCGGCGAACCATCGGTGACGCGTCGGCCACCGTGGCCTCGACGTGCTGCGGGTACACCGTGCGTCCGCCGACCATGACGCGGTCGGCGAGCCGTCCCGTGACGTAGAGCTCCCCGTCGAGGTAGAACCCGAGGTCGCCGGTGCGCAGCCAGTCTGCCGCCGCGGCGACCCCGGTGGTGTGACTCCCGGACACGAGCGGGTCGGCCAACCGGGCGTGGAACGTACGGGCGCTCTCCTCGGGCAGACCCCAGTAGCCGCGACCGACGTTGTCGCCGTGCAGCCACATCTCCCCGACGTGGCCGTCGGGCAGCTCTGCGGCGGTGTCGGGGTCGACCACCGCCGCCCACAGGCTGCGCGCCACCTGACCCAGGGACACCTGCGCCACCGCAGTCACCGCATCGGCCGCCACGGGCACCGCGCGGCCGGCCTCCAATTCGTCGCGGTCGACGTGCAGCACCGAAGGCGTGGCCGTGGGAGCCGTGGTCGAGACGAACAGCGTGGCCTCGGCGATGCCGTAGGACGGTTTGATCGCGGTGGCGGGCAGGCCGTGCGGTGCGAACGCCTCGCGGAACGCGGTGATGGCCCCCATGCTCACCGGTTCGGAGCCGATGATGAGCACCACGTTGGCCAGGTCGACATCGTCACCGGGCGACGGGCGCCCCCGCTGCGCGGTCCATTCGTAGGCGAAGTTCGGCGCCGCGGTGACCACCCGGCCCTCGCGCGACCCGTCGGACAGCGCGCTGATCCACCGTTGCGGCCTACGGACGAACGCGGTGGGCGACATCAGAGTCGAATGCCCACCGTAGACCGCGGGGAAGCCGATCATCGACAGGCCCATGTCGTGGTAGAGCGGTAACCAACTGACGCCGTGGGTGTTTCGGTTCAGAAGGTCGATCGACAGGATCATCTGAATTAGATTCGTCCCGACCGCGCGGTGGGTGATCTCCACTCCCACCGGCGGGCGCGTGGAACCGGAGGTGTACTGCAGGTGCGAGACGTCGTCCACGTCTACCGCGACCTGTGCGAAACCGTCGCCCTCGTGGTCTGGGATGTGCTCGAGCAGAATCACTTTCGGCCGCAGCCGGGACGGCAGCGTGTCCAGGAACGCCTCCACCGACGACAGCGCGGTGGCGGTGGTCAGCACCACCGACGGCCGCGAGTCACGAAGCGCGGTGTCCAGACGTTCGACATGACCGGGCAGTTCCGGTGCGAACAACGGCACCGCTACCGTGCCCGCCTTGATGGCCCCGAAGAACGCCGTGACGTAGTCGAGCCCTTGCGGCGCCAAGATCGCGACCCTGTCGCCTGCGGCCGCGACGGTGCGCAGGCGGGCGGCAACGGCCCGAACCCGGACGCCAAGCCCGGCCCACGTGAGCTCCACGGCCACCCCGGCCTCGGAGCGGGTGAAGTCCAGATACCGGTAGGCGACGGCATCGCCGACGTGGGCGACGTTGCGATCGATCAGCGAGGGCAACGTGACTCCCGGGGGAAGCGCGACGGCGCCGGCGGAGGTCAGGCAGTCCTCGATGCGGAGCAGACCTTCCGGGGCCGCGAACACCTGACGGGAACCACGGGCCATGCCGCCATTCTAGGCGGCGTGATCCTCGGCAAAGCCGTTGTGACACCGCCGAAGACGTGAGGGTCACCACGTTGGGGGGTGATGCGGGCTAGCGACGTCGATGAAATGGCGGGTTACTCGGCGCGAGGGGGCCCGACGATCCGGTCGCACGGGCGCGCGCTGCGGCAGGCGAGGTGGTGAGCGGATGGCGTCGGCCCGTGAGTCGGGCCTGACCCTGCGTCAAAACTCCTGTGCCACATGAGTTTCAGCAGTCACATCGTTGGATTGTCTTGTCGGTGGGTCGTACTAGTGTTCGAGTATGAGGTCGGATCGGGTCACCGCAGCAGTCGCGGGGATCCGCGCTGCCGTCGCCGAACTCGTCACCCTGGACTGTGATCGGTTCACCCACCTCGAACTGGTCGAGTTGTTGGGGGAACTGGAGACCGTGACCTGGCAGCTGCCCACCGTCGGGCATCGGGTGATCGCGCGGTTGCACCGCGAAGCGTCGCCAACCGAACTGGGCGCGAAATCGCTCGGTGATGTGCTGACCCAGCGGTTGCGCATCTCCAATAAGGAAGTCCGGAGGCCGCTTCACGAGGCAGAAGATCTCGGGCCGCGGGCGACCGTGACAGGGCAGCCGCTGGACCCCAAGCTGGCCCCGACCGCCGACGCCCAAGCCGACGGGGCATTGGGGCCCGAACACGTGTCGGTGATCCGCGGGTTCCTCGACAAGCTGCCCACGTGGGTGGACCCCGAGGTCCGGGAACTGTCGGAGAAGACGCTGGTGCACATCGGGTCCGGCGCCGGCCCCGAGGAACTGGGCAACACGGCCAAGAAACTCATGACCGCCATCGACCAGGACGGGCCCAAACCCGACGACGTCGAACGAGCCAGGAAGCGGTTCTTCCGGTTGGGCAAGCAGCAAGCCGACGGGATGACCCCCTTCACCGGGCTCCTGGACCCCAAAGCCAGGGCGACCATCGAACCAATCCTGTCCAAGTACGGTGCTCCCGGGATGTGCAACCCCGCCGACCACGAACCCCGCACGTCGGGGACACCGTCCCAAGAGCAAATCGACACTGACGACCGCACCGCGACCCAACGCAACCACGACGCGTTGATCGCAATGGGGCGAAGCGTGCTGTCCTCAGGTGAGTTGGGTCAGCACAACGGGTTACCGGTCACCGTCATCGTCTCCACCACCCTGCAAGACCTCGAGAACGGAACCGGCAGTGGGGTCACCGGCGGGGGCAGTCTGTTGCCGATGGCCGACCTGATCCGGATGGCGTCGCACGCCCATCACTACTTGGCGGTGTTCGACAAGCACACCAACGAAGCCCTGTATTTGGGCCGGACGAAGCGGTTGGCGTCCGTGGGGCAGCGGATCGTCCTGCACGCCCGCGACCGGGGCTGCACGAAACCCGGATGCAGCGTCCCCGGCTACGGCACCCAGGTGCACCACATGACCGGATGGGCGAAGAACGGGTTGACCGACGTCGACGACGTCACCCTGGCCTGCGGCGGGGACAATCGCCTGGCCGAAAACGGCTGGACCGTGCAGCTCAAGGATGGGGTGGTGCAGTGGATCCCACCACCGGAACTCGACGTCGGGCAAGCGCGCGTCAACTACCTACACCACCCCGAACGACTCCTCGTCGAATCAGGTGGCTAGCCGACGCGGACGAGCATCTTGCCGATGTTGGCACCGGTGAAGAGACCGTTGAGGGCATCGACGCACGACTCGATGCCCTCGTACACGGTCTCGCGGTGGACGAGCAGGCCCTGCTTCTCCCACTCCCGCAACGCCGCGAACGCCTCGTCGAATCGGCCCCACTCGTCGAGGGCGTTGAACCCCTGCACGGTGGCGGTCTTGGCCAGGATGTTGACGTAGTTGGCCGGCCCGGGGTGCTCACCGGTCAAATAGCTGGAGATGACACCGCACAGCACCACCCTGGCCTTGGCGGCCAGGCGGCCCAGCACCGCGTCGAGAATGGGGCCGCCGACGTTGTCGAAGTAGACGTTCACACCGCGTGGGCACGCCGCCTTCAGCGCGGCGGGCACGTCCCCGGCCCGGTAGTCGACGCACTCGTCGAAGCCGAAGTCCTCGACGACCGCACGACACTTCTCCGGGCCGCCGGCGATCCCCACGACACGGGCACCGGCGATCTTCGCGATCTGACCGGCCACCGAACCCGTGGCACCCGCGGCCGCCGAGACCACGACGGTGTCCCCCGCCTTCGGTCGGCCGATGTCGTGCATGCCGAAGTAGGCGGTGGCCCCCGTTGGTCCGTAGATCGACATCACCGCCAGTTGGTCGACGCCGTCCGTGACGGGTGTGCAGAACACGTCGTCGCGCACGATGGCGTATTCCTGGAACCCGGACAGGGTCGTCACCACGTCGCCGACGGCGTAAGCGTCGCAACGGGTTTCGACCACCTCTCCGATACCCGCCGCTCGGACGACCTCGCCCAACGCCACGGGTGGCAGATAGCCCGGCTGGTCGTTGAGCCACGTTCGCGCTGCGGCGTCGATGCCGACGTAGGTCATCCGGACGAGTGCCTCGCCGTCGGCCGGCCGCGGTGCCGGCGCGACCACCAGCTCGGTGTCGTCCGGCGCGACGAGCCCGTGCGGCCGGCGACGCAAGACGATCTGGCGGTTCGTCAGGTCCGACACCACGAGGCGATTCAGGCGATGATGCGGCCGAGGTACGGGGTCATGTTGGCGGTGCGGACCGGGGAGACCTTGATGCCGGTGTCGGTGGCCTCCAGCATCTGACCGTTGCCGACGAACAGCGCCACGCTCTGCGTGCCATCCGGGCCGAAGAAGATCAGGTCGCCGGGCAGCGCCTGGCTGGGCGCGATCTTCTGCGCGACCCGGTACTGCTCACCGGAGGACCTCGGCAGCTTGATCCCCGCACCGGCGAAGGCATACACGATGATTCCGGAGGCGTCGAAGCCCACGACGCTGGGAGCGGGGGCCGGCACGGGCGCGGGCGCCGCGCCGAGGATGGAGGTGCCCGGCACCGTCCCGAACGCGCTCCCCGGGACCGCACCAGGGACGTTGGGGAGTTGCTCGGTCGCGAGCTCGTCGACCGACGGACCCCGGCCCAGCGAGGGACCGTTGGCGTCGCCGCCGCCGTAGGCGAAGGGAACACCCTGTTGCGAGAGAGCACGCTTGATGATGAAGTCGACGGCCTGCTGGTTGCGCGCGGGCCGCTGATAGGGGTCGGCCGACGCGAGTCCCGGCGTCGCCACCAACACGGCGAAGCTGATCACGAAGGCGAATATGCGTCTCATCGGGGTTTCCATCTCTCTGCTGTGTCGGGGCGACGATTTACTTGTACTACCCCTCAACGCAGGCACACCAATGCCTGGTTGCCGCAACGCCGATGAGCCGCCATTCCGTGACCGAACGGTGACGCCGCGTGCCGGTCGCGTGGCATGGGACACACGACGACGGCGAGGACCCATGGGGTCCTCGCCGTCGGTGGAGAGTGTCGGTGGTCGGGTCAGCCCAAGGCGGCCAGCGCCGCGTCGTAATTCGGCTCCTGGGCAATCTCGGGCACCAATTCGGTGTAGGTGACGTTGCCGTCGGCACCGATCACCACGACGGCCCTGCCGAGCAGCCCGGCGAACGCGCCGTCGGCGATGGTGACGCCGTAGTCCTTGCCGAAGCTGTCCCGGAAGCCCGAGGCCGTCGTGACGTTCTCGATGTCCTCCGCCCCGCAGAAGCGCTTTTGCGCAAAGGGCAGATCGTTGGACACGCACAGCACTGCGACGCCGGCTTGGGCGGCGCGTTCGTTGAACGTCCGCACGCTAGTGGCGCAGACAGGAGTGTCGACCGACGGGAAGATGTTGAGCAACAAGGGTTTTCCGCTGAACTGCTCGTCGGTCACGGCACTCATGTCGGTGCCGGTCAAGGTGAAGCCAGGTGCGGGTGACCCGACCGCGGGGAGCTCGCCGACCGTGTTGATGGGATTTCCGCCTAGCGTTATCTGTGCCATGGGAACAGTCTGCCAAGTCCACCCGAAACCCTCGAGTCGGGGTGGTCGGTTCGGACGGTCGAATTACCCGGCGCCTGGGGAGACGGGCTACCCGGCGTTGGCGCAGAAGTTGGGTACGCAGAACCTCGCGCCACCCTGGTCTGCACTGGCGCTGCCGCCCGGCACGAACACGCTGGCGCCGCCGGGACTGGTCGAGGCACCGGCACCAGGCACCGTGGCTTCGGTGCCACCCGGACCCGCCTGCACACCGGCGCCGGGGACCACGGCGCCGGCTCCGTCCGGGCCAGCTTGGGCACCGGCACCCGGGACGTTCACGTCGGCGCCGTCATGGTCGGCCGTCGCTCCTGCACCTGGGACTACGGCGCCGGCTCCGTCGGGTCCGGCGGTCGCACCCGTGCCAGGAGCTCCGGCGCTGGTGCCGTCCGGACCGGCGACGGCGCACGCTGGCGTGCCCTCGACACCGCACGGGGGCGGTGGGGCGGCTCCGGCCAGGGGGGCGAGGGCAATCGCGGTGACTCCGGCGCCGGCGACGAGAATCTGTGTGAAGAATTGCTTGCTCATGAGACGCGAGTACCACTAAGTATTTTGCGCAAAACATCCCGATCTGTGAGCTACGTTTCCCTGGTGGCCGTCAACGAATCGCGCGAAATCACCATCGAGGCAACCCCCGAGGAAATCCTCGACGTTCTGTTCGACATCGAAACCCTGCCGGAGTGGTCACCGGCCCACCAGGAAGTGGAGGTACTCGAACGCGACGCCGACGGGCACCCCAAGCGAACCCGCCAAGTGGTGAAGATCGTCGGCGTCACCGACGAACAGGAACTCGCCCACACCGTGCACCCGGACGGCGTGGCGTGGACATTGGTCAGCTCGCAACAGCAGCGCTCACAAGAAGCGCGCTACACCCTGACCCCGGTCGGTGAGGACTCCACCCACGTCCGGTTCGACATCACGGTCGACCCCACCGTGCCGCTGCCGTCGTTCCTGATCAAGCGTGGCGCCAAGGGCCTGCTGGACACCGCCACCAAGGGCCTTCGCGACCGCGTCCGAAAGGTCAAGCGGGGCTAGCGCGTCGAGATCGACGGGTGGTGCCCCCGGCGCCGGTGCACGACGACTCCGGCCCCGACGATGAACACCGCCGAGATCAACGACAGGAAGATCGCCGACTGCTGATCGGGGTCGAACGCCATCAACACCAGGACCGCGACGATGGCCACGATCACCACGACTGTCAGGTAGGGGAACAACCACATCCGCACCGGCGCCTGTTCACCCTGGGCACGCATCGTGCGCCCGAGGACGAACTGGCTGACCGCGATGGCCAGGTAGACGAACAGGGCAATGGCGCCACTGGTCGCCAGGAGGTAGCCGAAGATCTTCTCCGGCAGCAGGTAGTTGCCGACGACGGCGAGGAAGCCGACCACCATCGACGCCAGTACCGCGACCCAGGGCACGCCGTTGCCGGTGAGCTTGCGCACCGCGCGCGGCGCGTCCCGGCGGTCCCCCAGCGAGAACAGCATCCGGGATGCGGTGTACAACGCGGAGTTCAAACACGACGCCACCGCCGTCAGGATGACCAGGTCCATGATGATCTTCGACCCGGGGATGCCGATGGCCTCCAAAGTGCTCTGATACGAGCCGTTCTCGAGCTTGTCGTAGGGCATCAGCGCGACGATGACGAAGATGGAGCCGATGTAGAACAACGAGATCCGCCAGATCACCGAGTTGACGGCCTTGCTGATGCCGGTGGTCGGGTCCGGCGACTCGGCGGCGGCGATGGTGACGATCTCGGTGCCCATGAAGGAGAACATCGTCACCAACATGCCGGCGATGACGGCCCCGAACCCGTTGGGCATGAAACCGTCTGGCTGCCAGAGTGAGTCGATCCCGCTGACCTGGGAATCGGGGATGAGGCCGAGGATCGCCGCGATGCCGATCGCGATGAAGGCGATGATCGCGACCACCTTGATGAGGGCGAACCAGAACTCGAACTCGCCGTAGTTGCCGACGCTGACGAGGTTGGTGACCGTGAGCAGGAGGGTCACGGCCAAGGCCCAGACCCATTGGGGCGCACCGACGAGGTCCGACAGGATGGCCGCCGCGGCGGTGGCCTCGACAGGGATGACCAGCACCCAGAACCACCAGTACAGCCAGCCGACGGAGAAGCCGGCCCAGCCGCCGAGCGCCCGGTCCGAGTACACGGAGAAGGACCCGGTGTCGGGATTGGCCGTCGCCATCTCGCCGAGCATCCGCATCACCAGCACCACCAGGGTGCCCGCCAGGAAGTAGGAGATCAGCACCGCGGGGCCGGCCTCCTTGATGGCGTTGGCGGAGCCAACGAAGAGGCCGGCGCCGATGACGCCGGCGATAGAGATCATGGTGATGTGACGTGGTTTGAGGCTGGTGCCGAGACTGCCGTCCGGGGCATGCGGGCGGGAGGCCTGGTCTTCGGCGGAAGCACGATCGGTCATGTCAAGCCACCCTTCGTCGATGCCGGGCGGCCCCCTGCTCGCTCGGCGCGGTGTGGGTTTCCCACCCCCCACGAATCGAAACCGGGTCGTGTTCGACGCATCGCCCGGGAACTTCTCGGCGACGATATCCTGTTGTCAGAGTGACGGAAGTGAAAATTGGGTACGAGCTGAGGACGACACCGACGTCGACCCACCACCCAACTCACCCCACCGATGTCAAGGAGCGGCCGTGCACGTGCAAGGGGCAACCTCTCGGTGGTCACGCGCGGCGGCCGTGATGGCGTCCGCCCTCGTCCTGGGCGGTACCTCGGCCGTCGCGCTGAGCACCGCGCCGGCCGCCGCGGCCGCCAACGACTGCCCCGACATCGAGGTCGTATTCGCCCGCGGCACCGACGAGCCCCCGGGCATCGGCGTCGTCGGCCAGGCACTCGTCGACTCCCTGAAACCCCTGGTCAAGGGCAAGTCCATCCGGTCCTACGCGGTGAAGTATCCGGCGTCCTACGACTTCCTCGGCGTGGCCACCGGCGCCACCGACGCCAGCCTGCACGCCCAGGCCACGGCGAAGAGCTGCCCCAAGACCAAGATCGTCCTCGGCGGGTATTCCCAGGGCGCGGCGGTCATGGACGTGGTCACCACCTCCCCCATCACCGGGCTCGGCTTCCAGGCGCCGCTACCCGCCGCCATGACCGACCACATCAGCGCGGTCGCGGTGTTCGGCAACCCGTCGGCACGTCTCGGTCAGCCCCTGACCACGCTCAGCGCGCTCTACGGACCCAAGACGGCCGACATGTGCAACACCAACGACCCCATCTGCTCCCTCGGCAAGGACTTCACCTCCCACGTCCGCTATCCCCAGTCGGGACTGGTCAAGAAGGCCGCCCAGTGGATCGCCGACAACCACCTCAACACCAAGTCCCAGTCCGCCTGATCAGGCGGTCCCCCTGGCCGCCCGCAGCCGGCGGCGCCAGAGGTCGGCGCGGTCGGAGTCGGTGATCGCGTACTGGCGGAGCAGGTCGGCGGACGGAGCGGCCGGCGTCGGTGCCACCGGAAGATGACCGTCCACCGGCCGCAGCGATCGGCCAGGCGCGACCAGGTCGCCCGTCAACTCCGACACCGTGCCCAGCGCACATGCGTACCGCAGCTCCGGCAGCGCCCCGGCCAACGCCAGGCCGGCGGCCAGCCCAATGCTCGTCTCGCCCGAGGACGCCACCACGCACGGCAGCTCGAGCCGTTCCGCGACGCGCAACGCACGGCGTACCCCGCCCAGCGGCCCACTTCGCAGGACCACCACGTCGACCACCCCGGCGCACGACGGCCCCGAGGCGATCGGCACCTCTACTCTGCCGCGCAACGCGCCCAGCTCGGCGGCGCTGCCACAGGGATCGGCGACGAAGTCGACGCCACCGGCGGCGTCGACGAGAACGGCGATCGCCGACACCGCGGCGTCGACCCCCCAGGTGCCGTTGCCGGACAACCGAATTCGCCCCTGGGGACCAAACGCGTCACGGACCGCCGCGACCCGGTCGGCGTCGGCGGCCAGGCTCCCCGTCCCGACGGCGACGTCGGCGGCCAGGCAGCCCGACGCCTCGACGACCCGACGCGCCGAGCTGGGGTCGACCGCGCCGACCACCACCGCGATCGGCACCCGGCCGCGCCGCGAATCCGGCCAGCCCACGGTGCCTCCCTCGACGGCGGCGGTCAGCCACCGGGAAGCCTCGTCGTCGGCGCACGCCAGAAGCGGACTGAACTCGCCCCACCCCTGTGGGCCCTCGATCAACATGCCCTCGTGAACGCCGGAGCCGTCGGCCATGGGGATGCCGAAGATCGGCGCGGCGTCGAAGTCGATCATCGCCTTCATCGAGAGCAGGCCTTCATCGGGGACAAGCTAATCCAACGGCCCGAGGCGGCATGCGGTAGGCCTGCACGATCGGCGCGACGGGCTCGAAGCCGGCCCTGCGGTAGACCCGCCCTGCCGGATTCGTCGCCTCGGTGACGATTACCCATTGCGTGCATCCGCGGGCGGCCGCCCACGCGCCCGCGACACCGAGGAGGTGCGAGGCGAGCCCCGTGCCACGATGCTCGGGGGCGGTGGCGACGGTCTGATAACGCGCCGTGCCACCGCAGTCGACGATTCCAAGTTCGGCAACCAGGCGGCCGTCGGCGAACGCGCCGACGAACCGGGCCGCACCTCGGGCCACCAGCGCGCGCTGAGACGCGATTCGCGCTCTGGCGAACCGCTCGTGGGCCACCTCCTCGTACCGGAGGCCCTCGGCGTTCACGGCGACGTCCCGGGCGACGAACTGCTCCCAATCCAGGCCGGCCAGCTCGCGGACGACGTATCCGGTCGGTGGGGCGGTGCGGCGCGGCGGTTCCGCGGCGGCCAGCACGTCGTCGACTTCGAGCTGCACCCCATGCCGACCCCAGCCGGTTCGATCGGCGGGCATCCGCGCCAGCCCCACCGCGACCCAGTCCGCGTCCGGGAAAGCCGACTCGAACGCCGCCACCCAGCGGTCTGCGTCGTCGACTGCCTGTTCGTCGGTGACGAGAAGGCAGTTGCCCCAATGAAAGTCGGGGTTGGCCGGCGTCCGGACGAGCACGTGGTCCTGACGCTCCTCGACGATCGAACCGGTCAGTTCGAGCACCGCGAGATCGGTGGCCCAGCCCAACGACCGGGTGCGCATCACATCTGTGGCGCTCAGCCGAAGAATCCGTGCGCGCCCGATTGCCCCGGAGTCGCGCGGCCGCGGTCGGTCTGGCGCGGCGGCGGCGGAGGCGTCGCGCTCAGCGGAGCCCGTGTCACGTTCTGCTGCGGTTTCTTCGGTTCGTCGGGCGTCTGCTGAGGTGGCCAATAGTCCCGCGTGACGACCGGCGGAGGGTCCTCCGGTGGCGGTGGCGGCGGAAGCACCGGGGGCGGCGGCGGCGGCAGCGGAGCAACGGTCGCGACGACGGGCGGCGACGTCGAGGGAGCCGGCGGCGAGGCGGACGGACTCGCAGGCGCCGGCGATGCGTCGTCACCGCCGGGGCCACGCACCAGCAGGACGATTCCCACGACGACCGCCACGCCGGCGACGACGGCAGCGACGACCAGCGCCGCCCGAGGGGGACGCCTCGACGACCTCGACGGGGTGAACTCCCAGGCGCCGCTGTCGGCGATTCGGGACTCCCACGAGGGGGGTGCGGCGGCAGGGACGGGCTCTGCCAGGTCCATGTCCCGAACGAACCAGCGGTCGGTGTCGGCCTCGGACGCGTCGCGGTACTGCGGCGGTGGAGGTGGTGTTGGCGGTGGGGGCGGCGCCGGCTGGGGCGGCTCGTCCTCGGCGGATGCTTCCGCACCGAACCACCCGTCGTCGGGGTCGTAGAAGTCTCGATCGGCCCCCAGATCGCGAACCGTCATTCGGCCATGTTACCCCGGTTGACGTGCCCAAAGGACAGCCGTCGACCACCGTGCACGATGATGGCGCGGTGAGCACCCGTTGGCAGGACACCGACGCACCGCGCGGCGACGACTACGACCAGCGGTGGGCCAGACTCGCCGAATCGGGCGCCAGCATCCACGGTGAGGCCGACCTCGTCGACGGCCTGCTGGCGCAGACGGGGGGCCACAGGGTGCTCGACGCCGGGTGCGGCACGGGCCGGGTCGCCGTCGAACTGGCCCGGCGCGGACGATTCGTGGTGGGGGTCGACGCAGACCCCGACATGCTCTCCGCTGCCCGCGCGAAGGCCGCCGACCTCGAATGGATCCAGGCCGACCTCGCCGAGCTCGACGATCACCGTCGGGAGTCCTTCGACCTCGTCCTCCTCGCCGGCAACGTGATGATCTTCCTGACCCCCGGGTCCGAGGAACGCGTCGTGCGGCAGATGGTGGACCGCCTGGCCCCCGGAGGCCTACTCGTCACCGGGTTCTCCCTGCGCCCTGGGCGACTCACCCTCGACGAGTACGACCACTTCGCCGCACGCGCCGGAGCGACGGCCGCGGCACGATGGGCGACCTGGGACCGCGAACCCTACGACCGGGGCGACTACGCGGTGTCGGTGCACCGTCGCCCCGACGTGGCAGGGTCGTCGTCGTGACCCCGACGACGCCCCAAGACTCCCCCGCACTGCACATCGGATCGGTGTCGGTCGACTGTCCCGACCCCGGCCAGCTTGCGGACTTCTACGCCGACCTGTTCGGCATGACGCGGGTCGCCGAGACCCCCGACGGTCGGGTCGTCGCCATCTCCGACGGCACTCACACGCTCGCCATGATGAAGGTCGACGACTACGTACCGCCGACCTGGCCCGAGCCCGGACAGGGACAGCAGATGCACTTCGACGTCTCGGTCGCCGATCTCGACGCCGCCGAGGCCCGCGCGCTGGCCGTCGGAGCCCGGCTCGCACGGCATCAACCCGCTCCGGAGCTGTGGCGGGTGTTCCTCGACCCGGCCGGACATCCGTTCTGTCTGACCACCTTCGGCCCCCAGCCCTAGACACCCGGCGTCGTCGGGGGCGAGTCGCTATGCTGGCGCATTCCGACGGCCCGACGGCCGGACGTTCGACCCCCGAGGAGCGAGCATGGTCGCGCACATCCGACTGACCTCGCACAGCGGCGGGGTGGGTGCGCTGCCCATCACGTGGGACGCCCCGACCGCCGGCGAACGCGGACCGATCATCGGAACCACCACGAAACGCGCCCACCGCAACGTCATCGGCACCCACAGTGGCTCCTACGGCGTGTACCGGGCGCTGGCCGTCGCCGCGGGCGCCCTGTCCAAGGAGCACAGGGCCGACCTCACCAACACCGCACCCACCGACGTCATCGGGCCCTACCCGCAGTGGAGTGAGCCGGGCAAGATCGTCAGCCTCGATCCGTGGGGTGCCATGGTCGCCGAGGTGTTCGCCGACGAGCTGGCGGCGGGCCACGACATGCGCCCGACGATCGCCATCACCAAGGCGCACGTCATCCTGCCCGAGGTGGTCGACGCCGTCCGCACGGGTCGGCTGGTCCCCGACGGCCGCGTGCTGCTGCCCAGCGGGGCCGCGCTCGTCACCAAGGCTGCGGTCGAACCGGTCTGGTATCTGCCCGGGGTGGCGCGGCGCTTCAACTGTTCCGAAACCGACTTGCGCAGAGTGTTGTTCGAGGAAACCGGTGGCATGTACCCCGAGCTCGTCACCCGTTCGGACCTCGAGGTGTTCCTCCCGCCGATCGGCGGGCAGACCGTCTACGTCTTCGGCGCCCCCGCCCACCTGGCGGATCCGTCGGTCGAGTTGACCGCGCGAGTCCACGACGAGTGCAACGGCTCGGACGTCTTCGGCTCCGACATCTGCACGTGCCGGCCGTATCTCACGCACGCCATCGAGGAATGCATCCTCGGCGCACAGCGTGGCGGTGTGGGGCTGGTCGCCTACTCGCGCAAGGAGGGCCGGGCGCTGGGCGAAGTCACCAAGTTCCTGGTCTACAACGCCCGCAAGCGGCAGGTTGGCGGTGACACCGCCGACCAGTACTTCGCGCGCACCGAATGCGTTGCGGGCGTGCAAGACATGCGATTTCAGGAACTGATGCCCGACGTACTGCACTGGCTCGGCGTGCGCAAGATCCACCGCCTCGTCTCGATGAGCAACATGAAGTACGACGCCATCACCGGATCGGGCATCGAGGTCGGCGAGCGCGTCAACATCCCCGAGGAACTGGTGCCCGCCGACGCCCGGGTCGAAATCGACGCCAAGATGGCCGCCGGTTACTTCACCCCCGGACCGGTGCCGGACGCCGAAGACCTCAGGAACACGAAGGGCCGCGGGTTGAACGGATGAGCACCGGCGAGGCCGACGGTGCCGCGACGCTGCTGCGCACCACCGCCGCCGTCCGGGACCGCGCCACCGCGCTGCTGCAGCGCGCGCGAACCGGCGACTCGGCGTGGTTCGTCGTCGACGACGAGTCGACGCCCGCAGCCGTCGCCGAAGTCGTGACGGTGACGCGAGAGCGGTACCCGCACTTGGACATTCCGTTCCACAGCCGATGGCGACACTTCGAGGCCGGCGGCGTCGACCGCACGGCCGAGCTCGACGCGCTGCTATCAGCCAGGGATTCCAGCGGCCGGGCGCGCGCCATGGTCGACCTCGCGGTGGTCAGCGTCCTGCTCGACGCCGGCGCCGGACCCGACTGGCACTACGACGAAGCCGTCAGCGGCAAGCGGTTCGAGCGCTCGGAGGGCCTCGGCGTCGCGTCATGGCACGCGTTCGTCGACGGCGTCTTCTCCTCCGATCCCGACGATCCGCTGCGGGTCGACGCCGAGGGTCTGGCGGCCCTGACCCCCGCGCGGCTGGCCGCGGCGTTCCAGATCGGCCCCGACAATCCGCTGGTCGGCGTCGACGGCCGGGTGGAGCTGCTGCACCGGCTCGGCCGGGCAATGAGCGCACAGCCCGAGACCTTCGGCTCGCCTGGACGCCCCGGCGGATTGTTCGACCGACTGGTGCCCCGGAACGGCCCGGCGACGGTCGCCGCGCACGACATCCTCTCCGAGCTGCTGCGGTCCTTGTCGCGAATCTGGCTGGCGGACAACGCCATCGGCGATCAACCCCTGGGCGACTGCTGGCGCCACCGCGCCGTCACCGGACCTGGCCTCACCGACGGCTGGATGCCGTTTCACAAGCTCTCGCAGTGGTTGACCTACTCGCTGCTCGAGCCGTTCGGTTGGGCCGGCGTACCGGTGACCGGTCTCGACGCACTGACCGCCCTGCCCGAATACCGCAACGGCGGACTGCTGCTGGACACCGGCGTGCTCCGGCTGCGCGACCCCGACTGGCTCGGTTCCTCCTGGGCCGTCGGCGACGAGCTCGTCGTCGAATGGCGGGCGTTGACGGTGGCGCTGCTCGACGACCTGGCCCCACGGGTACGCGACGAGCTGGGAGTGGACGCGACCCGGATGCCGCTGGCCTGCGTGCTGGAGGGTGGCACCTGGGCAGCCGGACGCGTCCTGGCCAACCGCCACCGTGGCGGGTTGCCACCGCTGGTCGTCGTCAGCGACGGCACCGTCTTCTAGACCGCCTTCAGAAAGGGGACGACACGTGGACGACAGTCAGGACACGCTGCACCTGGTGGACCACCCACTGGTACAGCACAAGCTGACTCTGCTGCGACGAAAGGAGGCGTCCACGAAGACCTTTCGCCAACTCGTCAACGAGATCGCCGCACTGGTGGCCTACGAGGTGCTACGTGACATACCGCTGCACGACGTCGAGGTCGAGACACCGCTGGAGACCATGACCGGCAGGGTGATCGACGGCAAGAAGCTGGTGTTCGTGTCGATTCTGCGGGCCGGCACCGGCATCCTGGACGGCATGCTGAGCGTCGTGCCGGGCGCCCGGGTGGGGCACATCGGTCTGTACCGCGACCCCAAGACCCTGGTGGCGGTCGAGTACTACTTCAAGATGCCGGGCGACTTGGAGGAGCGCGACGTGGTGGTCGTCGACCCCATGCTCGCCACCGGGAACTCGGCGATTGCCGCGGTCGACCGGCTCAAGGAGTGCGGCCCGAAGTCGATCAAGTTCGTGTGCCTGCTGACCTGCCCCGAGGGGCTCGCGGCCATGGCGAAGGCCCACCCGGACGTGCCCGTCTACACCGCCGCCGTCGACCGACAGCTCGACGAGCACGGCTACATCCTGCCGGGCCTCGGTGACGCCGGCGACCGCATCTTCGGCACGAAGTAGGTCACACCCGGCGCGGCAGCTGGTCGCCGATCAGCGGCGCGATCTTGTCGGCCATGTAGGCGTGGCCGGCGTTGGTGGGGTGCACGCCGTCGGCGCCGATGAGATCCGGGCGGTCCACGAACCACCGCTCGGCAATCGGGTCGACGAACGTCGCGCCGGCCAGCATCGACTGAAACGACAGGATGTCGCGGATCTGCAGCACCGCGGGCGGCACGTCCGCCGTCGGCCACGGCGGACCGATCACCAAGAGCCGCGCGCCGGGGGCGATGCTGCGCGCCAGGGACAGCGCGTTGAAGACCTGCCCGTTGAGGGCGTTGGGGTCGACCCCCTGGTCGTTGCGCGACCCGTAGAAGACGACGACGGCGTCGTCGGGCCGCACCGCTCGCGGCGTGAGGTCCACGAACAGGTTGCCTTGGTCGCCGCGCACGCCGTAGCCCGCCCGGCCCTCGGCGGCGACGTCGGCGCTGACCGGCATTCCCCGTCGGGCCAATGTCTTCCAGGCCAGCGCAGGCCAGGCGTTGGGGCCCTGACCACCGATCGCGGTGCCGTTGGTGTACGAATCGCCGACGACGGCGATCCGTGTCACCGGCGTACCAGCCGTCGTGACGTCATAGGGCGTCGTGCGGGACGACGGCGCGTTCAGCAGGACCCCGACCACCAGGGTCAGGGACAGGACGAACGTGGCGAACCGGCTACCGAAGTCGTGCATCAACCCGCCTGGATTCGAAGTGTCGTGGGCCGATCGTCCACCGAGTCCCGGACGAGGTGAGGCTCGGGCACGTCGGACTGCGGGGTGTGTTCGAGGTCGACAGGCGGCCTGCGCTCACCGACCATGCGGCGCATCCACATTCGCGCGGGTTCCTCCACGAAGTGGAACAGCAGGATCCCCAGGCCGAGCGACACCAGCAGCAGCGCGACGTAGACGAGCTTGGCGCCGATGCTCGGCGCGAAGGTGATCTCATACTGCGCCATGATCCACAGCCAGGCTGTGTGGACCAGCTCGTGCACCATGTACAACCCGAAGGAGACCTGCCCGCCGTAGACCATCACCCGGGTGGACAACAGCGCGGGCAGGGTGCCCGACCCGAGCGCCAATGCCACGACCAACGGCATGAACAGCACGTCGACGAGACCGAAGTCGTCCCGGATGTTCGGCAGCGGGTGCGCCTCGAACCAGTACAGGGCGCCGATGATGGCCACCAGCAACAGCACCGACACCAGTCCGGCGACGGTCCGACCGCGGTCCGACGGCCGCATCTTGCGCACCGCCGCGCAGGCCAGCGCCCCCGCGGTGAACTGCAGCACGATGCGCGGCAGCCAGCTCCACGGCGTGTAGAACTGGCCGCCGGAGCCGACCAGCAGGATCAGCGGCGGCAGGGTCGCGGCGAAGGCCAGCAGCAGCAGACCCCGCGCCCGCGTCGCGCGGTCGACCCGGTGGATCACCAGAATGAGCACCCCGAACAGCAGGTACGCCAGCCACTCGGCGCTGATCGACCAGGCGGGCCCGTCCCAGCTGGAGAAGTCGAAGAAGGGCTGGAACCACAGCTGCACCATCACCAGCTGGCGCAGATAGCTGATCGCCGTCAGCGACCCCGCCTCCGGAGACGGGAAGTTGCCGTAGTTCAACGTGAAGATGATCCACAACGCGGCCAGGTGCATCGTCACCAAGTACAGCGGCCACACCCTCGCTAGCCGCAGCCACAGGAAGTGCAACGTGGCTCGCGTCGACCAGCGATCGCCCATGCGCTCCAAGTAATTCCACGTCAGGACGAACCCGCTGAGGATGAAGAAGAGGTCGACGCCCTGTGCGCCGCAGTCGAGGACCGGCTTGAGCGAGTCGTAGAGGGGCGGTGACGCCATCTGCAGCAGTGGTCGGAAGTGGAACATCACGACCCACACGGCCGCAACGATGCGCAGGCCGGACAGGGCCTTGATCTCTCCGGTGCGCACAACACTCTTTCCGTGATTCGAGCCGGCCGGGTCGCGGGTGACTCCGCGCCGTTGCGTCAGCTGCCGCGCGGTCGGGGCCTGCTGTCGGCTCTTGGGAGGGTAACAGCGCCGCCATCGCGGTGGCGGGTCCGCAACGCTGTGTACTTGCTGGCACGCGGCGCCACTTCCGCGTTCGGTGGCCGATTACCAGGTCCGCGGGCCACAATTCGTGCAGGACCTCGTGCAGCCCCGCGGGGCCCACCCACTGAGAAGGACTGCCACCCCATGCTCGAACACATTCGTCCCCAGCGTCGCACGGTCATCGTCGGCGCCGGCGTCGGCGCCCTCGCTGCCGCCGTCGCGGCCTGTAGCTCCAAAGACGAGACGGCCACCGCGGAATCGTCGTCGTCACCCGCGGCGTCCTCCTCGGCCGCCGCCGCGCCGGGCGCCGCGTTGGCCAAGACGGCCGACGTTCCGGTCGGCTCGGGGGTCATCGTCGACGACGTGGTGATCACCCAAGCCACGGCCGGGGACTTCAAGGGCTTCTCGACGGTGTGCCCGCACGCCGGGTGCAACGTCAACAAGATCACCGACGGCAAGATCATCTGCCCGTGTCACGACAGCGAGTTCAATCTCGACGGCTCCGTCGCCAAGGGCCCTGCGAAGAAGCCGCTGGAGACCAAGGCCGTGACCGTGCAGGGCGAATCGATCGTCGCTGGCTAACCGGCGGCGTTGGGTCGCAGCGGCGGGCAGATGCCCGCGGCGTCGACCGCGAGCTCGAAGTGCCAGATCTCGTTGGCGTAGATCTGGCACAACCCGAACCGCGAGCCGTTGGCGATCATCCACTGATCGGCCACCACGGGGCCCACGTCGACCGCCTTGCCGACCACGTGCATCGACTTCTCCGGTGACGCCACGAACTGGGCCGCCAGGTCGGCGCTGCCGTAGGTGGTCACGGCCTGGTCGAACAGTCGCTTCTGAAATCCCGTGGAGCGCCACCCCGAGGTGAGTTTCACGTCGACGCCGTCGGCGGACGCGGCCGTGGCGGCGTTCTGGATCGCCGCGAGCAGCGCGGGTTCGAGGAAGCCGACGGCGGGGTTCTCCACGTCGAACGGCGAGATGAGCTGGCCGTCGGCGACCAGGCCGCCCGTGGTGTCCTCGGCGGCCGTGCCGATCGACAACGGTTCGACGGCGACGGCGGCCGTGGGCGGCGGCGCGGAGGTGGGCGGCGCGGAGGTGGGAGGTGAGGTCGTGCCGCAGCTCATCAGCAGCGCGCTGAGACCGACGGCCGTCACCACCGATCCGGTCACCGCCTGGCCCATGGGGTGAGGGTATTCGGCACCGGAGCCCACTCCCGCATCGGAGCCTGTGGCAGGCTCGGTGACCGATGGACCTGCCCCGCCCCGACCCGGGTCTCCCCCACCTCGCCGACGTCGCGCCCTCGGTGCTCTCGGCCCTCGGCGGCCCCGAGTTCGACCGACGAATTCCGTTGCGAGACGGGCTGGCCGGGGCGTGTGTGCTGCTGGTCGACGGTCTTGGCGCCGACCTGTTGGACGCCCACGCCGCCGACGCCCCGGTCCTGGCCGGCCTTCGCGGGCAGTCCCTGAGCGTGGGCTTCCCGTCCACGACGGCCGCCGGGTTGGCTGCCGTCGGCACCGGGTGCCGCAGTGGCGAGCACGGCATGGTCGGGTATTCCTTCAGGTTGGGCGATTCGGGCGTGGTCAACGCCCTGCAGTGGCGCAGGCACCCTGGCGGCGAGGATCTGCGTGACGTGCAGCTACCCGAGCAGGTGCAACCCCTGCCCACCGTCTTCGAACGGGCCGCGGCGTCCGGATTCGCCGTGACCGTCGCGTCCAACGCACAGTTCGCGGGCACCGGGTTGACCCGCGCGGTCCTGCGAGGCGGGCGCTTCGTCGGCGTCCACGGCCTCGGCGACCTCGCCGCGACGATCCAGCACGCCGTCGCACGCGGGGGCTTCTGCTACGGCTACCACGGCGACCTCGACCTCATCGGTCATCTTCACGGCCCGGGTTCGGTGGCGTGGCGGCTGCAGTTGCGTCAGGTCGACCGGCTGGTCGAGTCGATCGTCGAGGGTCTCCCCCCGGGCACCTTGCTGGCCGTCGTCGCCGACCACGGCATGGTCGCCGTCGGTGAGGACGACCGGGTCGACGTGGACACCACGCCGGAACTGCTCGACGGCGTCCACGCGATCGGGGGCGAGGCGCGCGCGAGGCACGTCTACGCCGTCGACGGCGCGGCCGGCGACGTGCTCGCAGCGTGGCGGGAGGTCCTGGGCCGACGGGCGTGGGTGGTCTCGCGCGACGAGGCCATCGCCGCGGGCTGGTTCGGCGACCGCGTCACCGACCGCGTCGCCGACCGCATCGGAGACGTCGTGGCCGCGGGGCGCGACAGCACGGCGCTGGTGCGCCGCACCGCCGAGCCCGTCGAGTCGGGGCTGGTGGGCCACCACGGCTCCCTGACCACCGCCGAACAGCGCGTCCCCCTGCTGCTGGCCTACGGCTAGTCTCGTCGCCGTGATCGTGCTGCTGCCGCCGTCGGAGACCAAGCGCGGCGGGGGCGACGGTCCGCCGCTGGGGCTGAACTCCCTGAGCTCCCCCGAGTTGGGTGAGCTGCGGGCCACCCTGGTCGACGAGCTCGTCGACCTGTCCGCCGACCGGCCCGCGGCGCGCCGCGCCCTCGGGATCTCCGCGGCCCAGGACGCCGAGATCGACCGCAACGCCGCTCTGCGGACGGCGAACACCATGCCCGCCATCGAGCGGTACACCGGCGTGCTCTACGACGCCCTCGACGTCGAATCACTCAGTGGCGCAGCCGCTTCCCGTGCCCGCTCCCGTCTCGCCGTCGGGTCGGCCCTGTTCGGGTTGCTGCGGGCAGGTGACGCCGTCCCCGCCTACCGACTGTCGGCGGGCTCCAAGCTGCCCGGCGGAGCCACGCTGGCGTCGCGGTGGCGGCCGGTGCTCGAACCCGTCCTGGCCCGGCTGGCCGCCGAGGAGTTGGTCGTCGACCTGAGGTCGGGGTCGTACGCGGCGCTGGGCAGGGTGCCCGGCGCGGTCGACGTCGACGTGGTCGCCGAGCACGACGACGGTCGCCGCACCGTCGTCAGCCACTTCAACAAGGCGCACAAGGGCCGGCTGGCCCGGGTGCTCGCGTCGAGCCGCGCCGAACCGGGCGACGCCGCGGCGGTCGCCACCCTGGCCCGTCGAGCGGGCATGCGCGTCGAGCGCACCGGCAACGACCTGGTCGTCGTGGTCCCCGCCTGAGTGCACTGCGACTGGTGGAGACGCGGACGTTCCCTGGCGATGCCGTCCTGCTGCGCTACCTGGCCGCGGACCGCTAATCCCTACAGCGTCCCGAAGAACTCGATGGAGTTGCCGTCGGGGTCGGCGACGAACATCCACCCCATTCCAGGAACCGGAGCGAACTCCGTCGGCGGCTCGACGACGTCGTAGCCCGCGGCCTCGACCGTGGCGGCCAGGGCACGCAGGTTGCGCACCCCGACGGTGAAGTACCGCAAACCGGCCTGCGCGCGGCCGCCCCCCGCGGCGACGGGCAACGGCGGCGGTGTGGTGTAGGTGACGAGCTTCAGCACGCTGCCGCCGAGGGTGTACCGCCGCTGCGTGCCGTCGGCGAAGTCGATCTGACCCTGAGGCTCGAGGCCGAGGAAGCCCTCGTAGAAGTC
This sequence comes from Mycobacterium yunnanensis, assembly GCF_025823185.1. Classification (GTDB taxonomy): domain Bacteria; phylum Actinomycetota; class Actinomycetes; order Mycobacteriales; family Mycobacteriaceae; genus Mycobacterium; species Mycobacterium yunnanensis. The sequence continues at coordinate 289,673 of NZ_JACKVK010000004.1, read as the reverse complement.
CACCATGGCGTCGACGTTGGTGGTGACGAGGCCGATCTCGACACCGGGGCTGAGCAGGTCCAGGATCACGGGCTCAATGTAGGGGTGCACCGGGCACCCGCGCGGAAGAATGGTCGCCGGTGGGACTCGGGGAGGGAAGATCGCCGCATGGAGACGTTCATTCGCTACGTCAAGATCCAGCTCTTCGTCTTCCTGTGCGGCATCGTCGGCCCGATCTTCCTGATCGTCTTCTTCGCGGTGCAGCCCGAACCGGACACGAAGTGGCTGTACTGGGCCGGCCTGTTCGTCACCACCGGCGACATCCTGATTGCGCTGGCCCTGACCCACGCGCCCGTCGACGACGTCGCGGTGCCGGGCTTCTCGCAGCGCCGCCGCGGGCGGGGCTGATTGCCCGTCGCGGCGGTCGTCTGCCACACTGGACCGCGAGGGGAGTATTCCTTCGCCACGGTGTCGTCATCACGTTGCCCAACGCTGGGCAGCCGGTGCCGTGGATCGCACCAGGTGTGCGGTGGCAGAGACCTCGGCCGTAGAAACACGACCGGAGGCAGCTTCAGCCATGCAAGTCACCCAAATCGAATGGATCGTCACCCTCGGCGTCACGCTGGCGGTCCTCCTGTTCGACATCATCTTCATCGCCCGCCGGCCACACGAGCCGACGTTCAAGGAATGCGCGATCGCGCTGTCGTTCTACGTGGGCCTCGCCGTTGCGTTCGGCGTGTGGGTCACCTACTTCCACGGCACGCAGTTCGGCGTCGAATTCTTCGCCGGCTGGCTCACCGAGTACAGCCTGTCGATCGACAACCTGTTCATCTTCTTGATCATCATGGCCAGCTTCAAGGTGCCAAGGAAGTACCAGCAGGAAGCGTTGCTGATCGGCATCATCCTGGCGCTGATCTTCCGCGGCATCTTCATCGCCATCGGCGCGGTCGCGATCAACCAGTTCTCCTGGATCTTCTACGTCTTCGGCGCCTTCCTCGTCTACACCGCGATCACCCTGATCCGCGACACCGACCATGACGACGACGCCGAGAACAGCGTGGTGCGGTTCGCCCGCAAGCACCTGACCCTGACCGACAAGTGGGAGGGGCTGAAGCTGTGGATCAAGGAGGACGGCAAGCGGCTGATGACGCCGATGTTCCTCGTGATCGTCGCGCTCGGCACCACCGACCTGCTCTTCGCGCTGGACTCGATTCCCGCCATCTACGGGCTCACCAAGGAGCCCTACATCGTCTTCACCGCGAACGTGTTCGCCCTGATGGGTCTTCGCCAGCTGTACTTCCTGCTCGGTGACATGCTCAAGCGCCTGGTCTACCTGTCCCAGGGGCTGGCGTTCATCCTGGCGTTCATCGGCGTGAAGCTGGTGCTGCACGCGCTGCACGAGAACGAGCTGCCGTTCATCAACGGTGGCGAACACGTTCCGGTGCCGGAGATCCCGACCCTGGCCAGCCTCGGCGTCATCATCGTCACGCTCGTCATCACCACGGCCGCGAGCCTGTACAAGACCCGCGTGGTCGACAAGAAGCCCGATGCGGTCGACGAGAAGAAGACCGAGCACGTGGAGGAGACCAGCTAGCGTCGACTTGCCGAAAGCGATGCCAGGCTTGAGGATTCGAGCCAATGGATACGCAACGCGCTCGTGACCTGGCATCGCTGGACGCACTCGGGCAGGGAGAACTCCTGGCCGCGGGTGAGTTGACCGCCGTCGAACTACTGGATGCCGCCGTCATCCGACTCGAGCTGGCCCGCGGTCTCAACGCCGTCGTGACCGACCTCGTCGACCGTGGACGTCGGCAGGCGGCGGCACTCGACGACTCCGGCGCCCTGCGCTCCGGGGAACTCGGCCCGCTGGCCGGCGTGCCGTTCCTGCTCAAGGATCTGGGCGCGTCCCTCGCGGGAGCGCCCGAGGTGATGGGGTCGCGGGCGTTGCGCGGCTACGTCCCGACCGAGTCGTCCTGGGTGGTGGAGCGGTACCTGGACGCCGGCCTGGTGGTGTTCGGCAAGACCAACACCCCGGAATGGGGCAACCACTGCACCACCGAGCCCGTCGTCTTCGGCCCCACGGTCAACCCGTGGTCGCCCGACGTCACCCCCGGCGGTTCGAGCGGAGGTTCCGCGGCCGCCGTGGCCGCCGGGGTGGTGCCCGCGGCGTCCGGCGGCGACGGCACCGGTTCGATCCGGGTGCCTGCGTCGTGCTGCGGGCTGGTCGGCCTCAAACCCCGGCGCGGACGCAGCTCGTTCGCCCCGGACGGCGGTCAAGGGATGGAGGGGCTGGTCAACGGGCACGCCCTGACGCGGACCGTCCGTGACAGCGCGGCGCTGCTGGACGTCATCGCCGGGTCCGCGACCGGCGACCCGTACACCGTGGCGCGGCCCGACATGCCGTTCCTCACGGCGATCACCCGGCCGCCGACGGGGGTGCGGGTGCTCACCACCACCGACTCCCCGTTCCCGGGCCCACCGACCGATCCGGAGGTGATCGCCGCAGTCGAGGCGGTGGCCACCGTCCTCACCGACCTCGGGCATTACGTCGACTCGGGGGCGCCGAGCTTCGACCCCGACGCCGTCGCCGATGCGATCGCCGTCCTGCACACCGTCAGCAACGCCCAGTTGCATGCCTTCGGCGCGCAGGTGCTGGGCCGGGAACCCACCGAAGACGACTTCGAGCCCAGCAGCTGGGTGATGATGCGCGAGGGCTTCGAGACCACCGGTGTGGCGTACGCCGAGGCGATTGGGGCGGTGCACGCCCAGACGCGGCGCTTCGCCGCGGGTATGACGGCCCACGACGTGCTGCTCGTGCCGACACTGCTGACTCCCCCGCCGCCGTACGGGTTGCTCAACCAGCCGCGCGGGACCACGCGGGCGTTCTTCGACGTCGAGTTCGCCACCACCGGCTGGACCACGATGGCCAACGTCACCGGCTGGGCGGCCGTCTCACTTCCGCTCGGGACGACGACGACGGGTCTGCCCATTGGCGTCCAGTTGATGGCGCCCGACGAAACGGTCCTTCTTCAGGTGGCGGCCCAGCTCGAGACCGCGATGCCGTGGGCCGACAGGCGCCCCGCCGGCTGGGTCGGCTAACTCGCCGCGGCGGGGGCCAGCTCCTCTGGCGGCACGGGAATGGTCGCAGTCAGGGTCGTGCCCTCCCCCTTCGGACTGCTGACCTCGAGCCGGCCCGACACCGCCTCCACCCTGTCCCGCAGACCGATCAGGCCGGATCCACCGCCGTCGGCCGTGGCGCCACCGACGCCGTCGTCGGCGACCTCGATGCGCAGCGCGTCGTCGACGAGTCCGACCTGGATGGTGATCCCCTGCGCTTGCGCATGCTTGGCGGCGTTGGTCATGGCCTCGGCGACCACGTAGTACGCGGCCACCTCCACGGGCTCGGGGAACCGGCGGTCGAGGTCGACCCGGACGCTGGCCGGCACCACCGACCGACGCCCCAGCGCGCGCAGCGCCGGTCCCAATCCACCCTTGGACAAGATCGCCGGATGGATTCCGCGCGAAAGTTCCTGGAGGTTCGCGTACAGGTCGGCCAAGCCGTTGATGACGTTGTCGAGCTGGTTGCGCACGGTGACGTCCTCGGCAGGTACCGACGCCTCGATGGTGCGCAAACCCAGGCCCAGCGCCACGATCCGCTGCTGGGCGCCGTCGTGGAGATCGCGTTCGAAACGCCGCCTCGCCTGGTCGGCCGCCGCGACGACGCGAGCCCGCGACGCCCTCAGCTCCGCCTTCGTCTCGGCGTTGGAGACGGCCGTGGACACGAGGTCGGCGAAGTCGCAGACGCGGTCCTCGGTACCCTCCGGCAACGGCCCGTCCTGCCCCGAGCCCACCATCAACGCGCCCTTGACCGTGCCGTCGACGCTCACCGGTGACCCAACGGCCGACCTCATCCCGAGGCGGCGCATGCGGGAGGCGATCGTCCCGGTCAGCACCGAGTAGTCGTCGACCCGGGCCGGACTACCGCTCGAGCGGATCCGGCCGGTGATGCTGTCGCCGTCGATCGGCATGCGCTCCCCCACCAGGAGCCTTTCGCGACCCGGCCGGTCGTGCGTCGCCAGCACCGTGCAGAGGTCGTCGGCGTCGAACCGGACCAGCGTGACGTGCTCGACGTCCAGGCCCCGCGCCAACTCGGTCACCGTCACCGGGTACACCGCCGACGGTTCCGCGCCGCGGGCCACCAGGGTCGCCACCCGGCGCAACGCGGCCTGCTGCGTAGCCAGCGCGGCGGCCTCGCGTCGTCGTTCCTCGGCTTCCAGCGCGCGCAACCGCGCCTGGCCCGCCAGGACGTTCGTCAACAGAGCCACCGGCAGGAACACCGTCAGCGCGGCCGTGATGCCGTCGAGGTGGAACGACAGATAGACAGACCAGCGCGCTGGCAATGGACGTCGCGATGGCCAAGCCGAAGCTCCAGCCCGCAGAGATGACGAGCACCCCGAGCAGGAAGATCGCGCCGAAGGCATTCTCCGGGGCCACCCTCGTCAGGTAGCGCACCACCAGCGTCTCGACCAGCAGGAGCCCAGCCGCCACGACGATTCCCCACCCCAACGGGCGCGCGGTCGGGCGAAGGAACGTGGTCAAGAGCCGACGGCGGACGTCGCCCAACCACGCGTCCTGCTGGTGGTCTGCTGTGGTCGGGCGCTCGGTCATCGCCCCGGATCGTAATGCCTTCACAGGGAACTTTCCGGCTAGCAGCAATGCCTCGGGACTGGCGACCTGAGAAGGTCGTGTCATGCCGTTCTCCAGGGGGTCGCGATGCGCTGTTTGATCGTCGACGACAGTTCCGACTTCCGCGACGCCGCCACCGACATGCTGGAACGCGCCGGCATCGACGTCGTCGGGGTGGCCTGCACGGCCGACGAGGCGGTAGCCCGCTACTCCGACCTACACCCCGACGTCACCCTCGTCGACGTCGAGCTCAACGGCGAGAGCGGATTCGACGTCGTCGAGCGCCTGCACGCCACGGACGGTCCCGCACCCTCGGTCATCCTCATCTCGACACACTCCGAACAGGACTACGCGGAGATGATCGCCGAGAGCTCGGCGCTCGGGTTCCTGGCGAAGTTCGCGTTGTCCCCCACGGCGATCCGGCGCATGGTGGGGCGCTGACGGGCGCTCACAACGAGTCGAGATACATGATCACCGCACGCACCCTGCGGTGCTCCTCGTGAGTCTCCGGCAGATTCAGCTTCGTCAGAATGCTGCGCACGTGCTTCTCGACCGTGCCCTCGGTCACCCAGATGCGTCCGGCGATACCCGAGTTGGACAGTCCCTCGGCCATCAGCGTCAGGACTTCGCGCTCCCGGGTGCTCAGCGCCTCGAGTGGATCGTCGCGGCGGCGGGCGGTGACGAGCTCCTGCACCAGTGCGGGGTCGACGACCGACGCGCCGCCGGCGATGCGGCCCACGGTCTCGACGAAGTCGTCGACGTTGGTGATGCGGCTCTTCAGCAGATACCCCACGGAGTGGCCCCCGGCGAGCAACTCCATCGCGTGCTCGACGTCGACGTGCGCCGACAGGACCAGGATGGCGACCTCAGGCCACCGTTCCCGGATCGACTTGGCGGCGTCGAGGCCCTCGGTGTCGTGCGACGGGGGCATCCGGATGTCGGTCAGCACCAACCCCGGCTGACGGTCGGCGACCATGTCGAGCAACTCCACCGCGTTGCCGGCCTGACCGACGACGTCGAAACCCGACCGGGTCAACAAACTCGCCAAGCCCTCCCGCAGGAGGACGTCGTCGTCGGCGACGACCACACGCACGGCATTCATCGCCGCTGATTGTCGCACCCCGCGTCGGCGCGTGCAGCCAACGCTCGGGATGTTCGGCGAAACCCGCATGCGACACTTCGAGGATGGTTCAGCCCATCGCCCGTCCCCGACTGGAGGGCAACGTCGCCGTCGGCGACGACCGTCAAATCGGCTTCGCCGAGTTCGGCGATCCGCTCGGCCGCGCCGTGTTCTGGCTGCATGGGACCCCCGGCGCCCGCCGCCAGATCCCGGTCGAGGCACGGGTGTACGCCGAACGGCACCGCATTCGGTTGATCGGCGTCGACCGGCCCGGCATCGGCTCGTCGACGCCGCACCAGTACGAGAACGTGCGGGCGTTCGCCGACGACCTTCGGACCATCGCCGACGTGCTGGGCATCGGCCAGATGGCGATCATCGGGCTCTCCGGCGGCGGCCCCTACACGCTGGCGTGTGCGGCGGCGATGCCCGAGCGCGTGGTGGCGGTGGGCGTGCTCGGCGGCGTTGCGCCGACAGTCGGACCCGACCGCATCGGTGGCGGCGCGATGGCGCTGGGCTCGGTGATGGCCCCGCTGATGCCCTTCATCGGACTGCCGCTACGGCTGGCGGCCGTCAGCCTGATCAGATTCGTCAAGCCGTTCGGCGAGCGAGCCGTCGACGCCTACGGGCGCGTGTCGCCCGTAGGTGACCGACGACTGCTCGCCCGGCCAGAGTTCAAGGCCATGTTCCTCGACGATCTGCTCAACGGGAGCCGCAAGCAGATGGCAGCGCCGTTCGCCGATGTCGTCGTCTTCGCTAGGGACTGGGGGATTCGGCTCGAGGAGGTCAAGGTGCCGGTGCGCTGGTGGCATGGCGACGCCGACCACATCATCCCGTTCGCTCATGGAGAGCACGTGGTGGCGCGGTTGCCGGACGCCGAGCTGTACGCGCTGCCCGGTGAGAGTCATCTCGCCGGCCTCGGCTACGCCGAGGAGATCTTGGACCGCCTGACGACGTCGTGGGACGACCTCGACGCGGAGTCGTGACTAGGGCGGCGTGATCGAGCCCTGGGCGCGGCCCAGGATGCGGTCGACCCAGTCGAAGGCGTAGCCCTCGAACAGGGTGCTGCCGAGGCCTTCGCAGTGCCCGCCCGCGCCTTCGGCCTCACTGAAGGTCGTCAGGCGTCGCTCGCACGTGAGCTTGTCGAACAGCAACTCACCCTGCGCCGCGAAGTCACCCTCGCCCTCGGTGAGCAGCGTCGGGCACTTGATGTCGGCGGCGACGTGCTCGAGGGTGAAGGTCAACTGCTTGCGCAGGAAGTCCCCCACCGTGGCCGTTCCCATCGCCGCCATCCGGGCGCCGTACCACTCCACGTTGCGGGGACCGTCGACGGTCTTCTCGAGTCGGGCGTCGAGATCGGCGTCGCGGGCGAGCAGACGGGTCAGGAAGTCGTCGGCGTCGGCGAAGCCGAGACTCGCGGCGAAGGCACCGATGCGGGAGGCGAAGTCGTACTGCCCCGGATCGGCGACCAGCGCGGCCACTCTCGGCTCGAACGCCGCGGCCCGCGGACCGAGGTATCCGCCGAACGAGCGGCCCATCACGATGATCGCGTGCGGGTGCACGCCATCCTGTTGCAATAGCCAGTCGAACGCCTCGGCGAAGGGCACCTCGAAGTCCGGGCGGAAGGGCCGCCGGTGCTCGTAGAGGGTGCCGCCCTGCCCAGGGCCCTCGAAGACGAAGAAGTTGTACCCCCGAGGCAGCGCCATGTATCCGGTGGAGACGTACCCGGACTCGGCGGTCGAGTCCATTCCGCACGGCGCGAGGATGGTCGGCCTCGGGGTGTCGGCGTCGGCCGGGCGGAAGAGATACCCGGTCATCGTCACACCGTCGTACGGGAGGTCGACGGCCGTGACGTGGCAGTCGAGCAGCGGCACCGCCGAGCGGAAGGTCTCGCGGTGCCGGCGCCACGCACGTTGCAGCCGTTCGTCGTCGAGGTCGTGCCTGATGAAGAAGTACGACTGCCGCCAGTACTCCGAGGAGCGCAGGAATGCCTTGCGGGCCGTCACGACGTGGCCGCCGCGCAAGGCCTCCTCGGCCAGATCTTGCGCAACCTGGGCGGTCGCCGACCACTGTGTGAACCAGGAGTCGTAGTCACCGTCGACCACCCGCGCCGCCGTGGTCATGACCTCTCCGAGATCGGCGGCGTTGGCCGAGACGGCGATCATCGTCCGCCCGAGTTGAGCGTCCATCTCCGTGTCGTCGAGCAGTATCTTCACGAGCCGTTCGTTCCCATCTGAGGACGTGCGTTCTTTGACCTGTCTTGCCGGGACCTGGTCAACGGGTACCCATCTTCGGGCCGCCGAGGTGACGATCCCCGCTCATCTGATCCGCGTGTTGGCCGGGTCGTAGAGCGCCTTGAGTGACATCGTCACCGGATATCGGTCGCCGCCGACGTCGACCTGGTAGTCGCCGTCGGCGATCCAGGCGGCGTCGACGTTGGCCCGTTCATCGGACCGCACGTAGGCCAGGCCGACGCACGCGCCGGTCGTCTGTGCCCACGCCGCCGACGTCACCTGCCCGACGACCTCGCCGTTGCGCAGGATGACCTCGCCGCCCCACAGCATCGCCTCGGGAGCATCGACGCGGAAGCCGACGACGCGCCGCCGATGACCGTCGGCCTCGACCGCGGCGACGGCCTTCTCGAGGGCGGTGCGCCCCAGGAAGTCGACGTCGGTGTCCAGCTTGCAGGCGAACAAGAGTCCGGCCTCGACGGGCGTGTCGTTGGGCGTGAGCTCGCGGCCGAAGGCCCGATACCCCTTCTCCAATCTCAGCGATTCGATGGCGTAGTAGCCGCCGCGCATGACCCCGACGTCGGCGCCCGCGGTCATCAGGTCCACGTAGACGCCGACCGCGAACTCGGTGGGCACGTACAACTCCCAGCCGAGCTCGCCAACGTAGGTGATGCGGGTCGCACGAACGGTGGAGTAGCCCAAGCCGATTCGCCGACTGGTGCCGAAGGGAAAGGCGTCGTCGCCAAGGTCGGCGTCGGTCAGCTTGCCCAACAGGTCGCGCGAGCGCGGACCCATCACGCCGAACACCGCCATCGACGACGTGACGTCCACCAGTCGGGCCTGGGTGCCGGCGGGGAGGTTGCGGGTGATGTGGTCCTTGTCCCGCTCGGTCGTCGCGGCGCTGCTGACGATCAGGAATTCGTCGGCGGCGGTGCGGGTGACGGTCACGTCGGCCTCGTAACATCCGCGTTCGTCGAGCATCCCGGTGTACACGCACCGCCCGACGTCGACTGCGACGTCGGCGGTGCACAGCCACTGCAGCGCCGTCTCGGCGTCCGGCCCGGTGAGCAGGTACTTCGAGAACGACGTTTGGTCGAACACCGCGACCGCGGTGCGGCAGGCGACCTGCTCGGCGGCAGAGTACGGCAGCCAGTTCTGCTTGCCCCACGAGTACTCGATGACCGGTTGCACCCCCGCGGGGGCGAAGAAGTTGGCCCGTTCCCAGCCCATCCGGCTGCCGGAGTTGGCGCCCGCGGCGTCGAGGAGGTGGTGCACCGGCGAGCGACGGAAGGGCCGCGCCGACGTCATCTCCCGGTTGGGCCAAGGGATTTCGTAGTGCAACCCGAGAACTTCGGAGACTCGGTCGTGCAACCACCTGGTGTTGCCGTTGAACGGCGCGAAGCGGCGGACGTCGACGCTGGTGAGGTCCGTGGTCGGCGATCCGTTGCAGATCCATTCGGCCAGTGCGCGTCCCGCGCCGCCGGCCGAGGCGATGCCGACGGAGTTGAAACCGGCTGCGACGTAGAAGTTGGCGACCTCGGGGGCCTCACCGAGGATGAACTGGTTGTCGGGGGTGAAGCTCTCAGGACCGTTGTACAACTTCTTCAGACCGGTCTCCTCGAGCACGGGGATGCGCCACAGGGCGCTGTCCATGAGGATCTGAAAGTGATCCCAATCCTCTTCCAGCAGTTGGAATTCGAAGGGGTACGGAATCGCGTCGGGACTGACCCAGGGCTTGGCCTCGGGCTCGAAGCCACCGATGACGAGGCCGCCGACCTCTTCCTTGAAGTAGGTGTAACCGTCGGGGTCGCGCAGGATCGGCATGTCGGGGTGCACGCCGACGATCGGTTCGGTGACGACGTAGAAGTGCTCGGCGGAGTGCAGCGGCACGTTGACCCCCGCCAGCGAGCCGACCTGCTTGGCCCACTGGCCCGCGCAGTTGACGACGATCTCGGCCTCGACGTCACCCCGGTCGGTGCTGACCCCGGTGACCCGACCGTCGACGGTCCTCACGCCGACGACCCTGGTGCGCTCCATGATTCGGGCGCCGCGCATTCGCGCACCCTTGGCCAAGGCTTGGGTGAGGTCCGACGGGTTGGCCTTCCCGTCGGCAGGCAGCCAGATGGCGCCGACCAGATCGTCGATGCGGATCACGGGGTAGCGCTGCAGGGCTTGCAGAGGGGTGAGCAGGTCGCATTCGAGGTCGAATGCCGCCGCGTTGGCGGCCGTGCGCCGCAGCTGAATCATCCGATCCTCGGTGCGCGCCAAGGTCACACCGCCACACTGCTTGTATCCCGCGGTCAGGCCCGTCTCGGCTTCGAGTTCGCGATACAGCTCGGTGGAGTACTGCACCAGCCGCGTGCCGCTCTCCGAGGCCCGCAGTTGCCCAACCAGACCCGCGGCGTGCCAGGTGGTGCCCGAGGACAGCTGGCCCTGTTCCAGGAGGAGCACGTCGGTGACGCCGAGCTTGGTCAGGTGATAGGCCACGCTGGTGCCGATCACGCCGCCGCCGACCACGACGACTCTCGCCCGGTCGGGCATGCTGGTGGCGCTGGTCAACTCGTCACTCCTCGTTCTCGTCCGGTGGCTCCCGCGTCGTCGAGCAGGCGAGTGAAGTCGCGGCCCCTGAACTCCTCCACCGCGTTGTCGTAGCGTTGCATCGCCCACTCCCAGAAGTCGAAGTCCAGTGCGCTGCTTCCGTTTTGGATGCAACCCCACAGCGTCCAACCGTACTGCGAGACGGTGCCCTGCAGCCTGGCCCTTGCCAATTGGTGCCGGGTGGTCCGGCCGAAGTACGCGGTGACGAGCGCCTCGAGCTGGTCGAGGGACAATCCGTTGTCGCGCCAGATGTTGCCCAGCTCGAAGCACGGGTCGTTGTTGCCGGAGTACTCGTAGTCGATCAACCAGATCTTCTCACCGTCGTCGACGAAGTTGGCCGCCAGCAGGTCGTTGTTGCACGGCACCGTGACCAACCCGGGTCGATCCAGCGCCGCCCGGATCGCCGCGAACTGGTCGGCGAGGTCGAGATAGCCGTCCGGCAGCCGGAATCCGTGCTGGTCGACGATGCGAAGGTACGCCTGCTGCCTGGCGAACATGTCGAAGTCGTTGCGAAACCGGGGCCCGCCGTGCAGCGTCCGGCACGCCATGGCAGCCCGGGCGATCACCCCGTCGCGGGCGAAGTCCGCCGCGGTGAGGGTCACGCCGTCGAGATAGCCAATCAGCAGGATCCCGAGATCGGGGCGATAGTCGACGACGGGTGCGCCGACCCCGGCCCGCTCCGCGGCTCGAGAGTTGGCGTATTCGTCGTCGCGGTCGATGGCGAGCAACTCCGAATCGCTGCCCGAGCAGCGCGCCACGTACACCCCATCGGCCGTGGTGATCTTCACGTTGCGGTTGGTGAGCCCGCCGACGAGATCCTCCACCACGCGCTCTCGCCCGGCGAGCACCGGCAGGCGATCGAGACGATCGTTGAGCTCGGAGTCGCTGAGCGAGAAGGTCATCGGCACTCAGGCGGCGTCGCCGGCAGTCAGCAGAATGCTTCGCAACAGGTGCATCGCGACGGTCGTCGACCGTTCGCGGACGTCGGATCGGTCGCCGGGCAGCCGCAAGGTCCTGGTCACGGTCGGACCTTCGGCGAGCCGCACACTGAAGCACACCGTGCCCACCGGCTTCTCGGCGCTGCCACCGCCCGGTCCGGCGATGCCGGTGATCGCGACGGCGGTGTCGGCGCCGAATCGGGCCAGGGCGCCGGCGACCATCGCCTCGGCCACCGGCTCGGAGACCGCGCCGTGAGCAGCCAGCAGGTCGGCGTCCACGCCGAGCAGGTCCATCTTGGCCTGGTTGGAGTAGCTGACCACCCCTCCCGCCACGTAGCTCGACGAGCCGGCCCGGTCGGTGAGCCTGGCGGCAACCATTCCCGCGGTGCACGATTCGGCGGTCGCGATCGTCCGGCCGGCGAGCAATGCGGCGACCTGATCGTCGACCGTGGCGCCGTCGACGGAGAACAGCTGATCACCGTGCCGGTCGCTCAGCAGCGTCACCAAGTCCGAGTACACCGGGGCGGCGTCGGGCTCGTAACGGGTCACGATCTCCAGCTCGCCACGCCGCAGGCACGTGGTGATCTCGAGCCGCTCGAAGTCGCGGATCGAAGCCTCGCCGTCGCGCAGGGTCTCGGCCAGCGCGGACTCCGGCAGCCCGAACATGCGGATCGTCGCCTGGGTGAACTCCGTGCGACCCGCCAGCGCCTCTTGGACGGCGGCGGTAGCAATCGCCTTGTCCCACATGGGCTGAAGCTCCCGCGGCGGCCCGGGCAGGACGACCACCGTCGGCTGCCCGTCCGACCCAGGCACCACCACCCCGGGCGCGGTCCCCACCGGAGGAAGAATCTCCGCCCCCACCGGCACCATGGCCTGCTTGCGGTTGGCCGCCATCACGGCCTCGAAGTCGGCGCCGGCCCACGACTGCGAGCGGCTCATCATGGTCTTCAGGATGTCGGCGATGGTGGCCTCCAGCGCCGCGTCGACCACCAGGTCCCGGCCGCAGAACTTCGCCACCGTGGCCACCGTCATGTCGTCGGCGGTCGGTCCGAGCCCCCCGCTGGTGACGATGAGGTCGACACCCTCACCGGCGAGGAAGCGCAACTGGGCCTCGATGTCGCCAGGCCGGTCACCGCAGATCGTGACGTGAGCCAACTCGACACCCAATTCGAGCAACCGGTCGGCGAGCCAGGGGCCGTTGCGATCCTGGACACGGCCGGTGAGGACTTCGGTTCCGGTGACGACGATTCCCGCGCGTGCGCTCACGAGGTAAGACATTACGACGCTGCGCGGTCAGGCGTCGTTGGCCGGGTGGCAATGTCGGGCCGCTACGGTCGGCACTTGTGACGACGTCGGTGGTCAGCGCCCTGCCCGCCATTCTGGACCCGATGTACTGGCTGGGCCATGACGGCCTGTTCGGCTCGGCAGTGCTGCCAGGGGTCATGCTGATCGTCTTCGTCGAGACCGGCCTGCTGTGTCCGTTCCTGCCCGGTGACACGCTGCTGTTCACCGCAGGCCTACTGGCCGCGCAGGACGACGCACCCGTCGACGTCTGGACGCTGGCGCCCTGCGCCGCGCTCGCCGCCGTGGCCGGCGGACAGGTCGGGTACCTCATCGGGTGGCGGCTTGGGCCGGCGATCTTCGCCAAGGAGGACGCCCGCATCTTCAAGAAGCACTACCTGACGTCGTCGCAGGCGTTCTTCTCGCGCCACGGACGCAAGGCGATCGTCATCGGACACTTCGTCGGCGTGGTGCGGACGTTCATGCCCGTCATCGCCGGAGCGTCGGCGATGCGGTACCGCGTCTTCGTGTTCTACGACGTCGTGGGGGCGGCGCTGTGGGGAGCCGGCCTCACCGTGGTGGGCTTCCAGCTGGGCACCGTGGCCTTCGTCGACGACCACCTCGAGCTGATGGTCGTCGTGATCGCCGGGTTGTCCACGCTGCCGGTGGCGGCGTCGGCGCTGCAGGCCTATCGTGCCCGGCGCCGGGCGGCCGTTAGCGGGCCAGCCAGCCCTTCACCGTGTTCAGATCCCGCGAGTACGTCTCCAAGTTGTCCTCCTGGAACCGTGACCCCCCGCTGATGGCGTCATCACCTCGCCAAATGACGCGCACCCGGGTCTCGCCGCGAAGGTAGATGTCCACGCGGCCGTCGACGCGGCGGTTCCAGCCCGCGGCGGCGGTGGTCTCTGCGAGTTCTGACCGGAGGTCCGTCGTGGTCACCGCCACCTCCTCTTCCGATGAGCTCATGGGGACATCCTCCCGGTTGCGATTCGGTCCCGTGCGGGCACCCCGACTTTCAGGAACCGTCCAGCGGGTCTCGGTAGCTTCGCCAGGATGTCGACCAAGGCGAACGCGTCGATGCGCCGCTACGGACCGGTCGTCCTCCTCGCCGCGTTCATCGCGTACGTCGGGTTGTACGCGCGGTGGCCAAGCGTGGCCACCCAGGTAGACCTGCTGGTCTACCGCTTCGGCGCGCAACGGGTGCTCGCGGGTGCGGACCTGTACTCGATCGGGTTGACCGGCAATCCGCGGACGCTGCTGTTCGACTACACGCCCTTCGCGGCGCTGTGCGCGGTGCCGCTGAGCCTGGTCACGACGGCGACGGCACAGGTCGTCGGGCTGGCGGGCAACCTCGCGCTGATGGTCTTCGTGGTCCGGCGGGCGCTGCTGCGACTCGGGGTGAGCACGGCCGCGGAGCTGTGGGGCCTTGGCGCGCTGCTGATGGGCCTTCTCTGCTGGCTCGAGCCGGTGCGACTGTCGCTGCAACTCGGGCAGGTCAACCTGCTGATCCTCGCGGTCGTGGTCGCCGACCTGCTCGGCCCGGACACGCGCCGGTGGGCGGGTGTCGGCGTGGGGATCGTCGCCGGCATCAAGCTAGTGCCCGCCCTGTTCGTCGTCTTCCTGTTCCTCACCGGTCGACGGCGCGCCGCGGTGACGGCGACGGCGACGTTCGTCGCCACCGTCGTCGTCGGATTCCTGGTCCTCCCCCGCGATTCCACCTACTTCTGGCTGCGTGGCGGTTTCGACGACGTCGCCCGCATCACCAGCGATCCCGTCGCGAACACCAGCCTCAAGGGTCTGTTCATCCGGCTGCACCTCGGCGGCGCACCCGCGGTTGCGGCGACGGTGGCCCTGGGCCTCCTCGGGTTGACGGTGGCCGTCCTGGCGTGGCGACGGGGGCACGCGGTGCTCGCGGTGGCGGTGGTGGGCATGACCTCGGCCGCGGTGTCACCGTTCAGTTGGAGCCACCACTGGGTGTGGCTGGTACCGCTGGTCGTCCACCTCGCCTACGTGACGGGAAGCCGGGCGGCGTTGGTCGCGACGTGGGTGTTCTGCGGAGTGTTCGCCGGTTGGGTGACCTCGGCGCCGGGTGACACCCCGGAGACCGGCCTGTTGTCGCTGCGGCCCGGCGGGCGATGGGACGTCGTCCTTCCGGCGGCCTATGTGGCGGCCTTCGTCGTTGTCCTGGCCGCGACGGCCTGGTGGCTACGCCCCCGGCCGCATCACGAGACCGGCACCACGACCGGGGCGGTGTTGTACCCGGTGACGCGCACCCAGTCCGCAGGCGCCGAACCCGCAGGCAGCGTCGCGCGGACGTCGACGGTCTCACCGGGGAACACCGTCACGTAGTTGTCGTCATAGGTGATGGGGAGTACCTCGTCGCCGTCGCGGGTCGCGGTGACCTCGGCGCGCTCGAAGAAGGCGACCTGCTTGGTGGGGTTGCGCAGCGAGATCATCACGGCGCCAACGGAATCGGGCGCCCGGCGCGCGGTGACCGACAACGGCACCTTGGTCAGATAGTTCAACGGGGTCATGTCGGCCCACGTGTCCTGATGCAGTTCGAAGGCGAAGTCCCCGTCGGGGTCGCCGACGTCGTCGTTGGCTTGGGACTGCCAGTAGACGTTCTCGTCGACGACCTTGCCCGAGGCGTCGAGGACCTCGCACCGCACGAAGAACACCCGGGAGTCCCGCGCCTCCCTGGGCAGGGTCAGCGCACGCGCGGTGTCCCCGGAGCCCACGGTCAGGGTGGGGCTGGTCTGGTCGTCGCGCAGTCTGCCCTGCAGGTCGTAGACGCGGACCCGGACGCGGACGTCCTTGGCCTCGCCGGGCGTCTGGTTGACCAGGGTGACGTTGGCTCGGCTGCGGTCGCCGGTCGCGTAGGAGTCGAACACCGCCGACAGTGGCCGCATCCCCTGCTTGGCGCCGTAGTACGCACCGCCGGGCCGCAGGTAGTAGTCGAACAGGTTGCCGAAGAACGACGGCCAATGGTTGTTGAGCATCCAGTAGATGGTCATCTTGTGCCCGGCCCAGCCCAGGGCGGCGTAGGACTCGAACTGGGCCCGGGTGGACTCGTAGTGCGCGAGCTGCGCCTTGCGCGCGAATTCGTAGGCGCTGCCGGAGGCGCCGTAGCGCCGGTTGACGGCCAGCTGGGTGCTCGTCAGGGCGGTGTTGTCGGGGTTGGAACCGGCGTGGAAGTACCAGAAGTCGTTGATGGGCCACAGTTTGTCGGGCGGGATGAACTCCTGCAGGCTCGCGAACGGCGGAATGTGCTCGTTGTCGCCCTGCTCGGCCGAGGCGCCCCTGGCCGCGCGGTACTTGCCGCTGAACCAGTACGACGGTGGTCGCCACGTGTAGGGCCCGGCCATCTGGATGCCGTCCCACAGTCGCTCGCCACTGGCGTCGGTGACGTAGGACGACACGGTGTCGACGACGGCGTTCTGCCAGTGCAGGTCGGTCAAGATCTGGTGGTAGTCCTCGCGCACCTCGTCCGGCGGCCGCCCGTCACTGGCGTTGGCCCAGACGAAGGCCGAGGCATGCGAGCGCAGCATGGTGATCTGCGATCGCAGGCTGTCGCGGGCGACGCGGTTGTCCTCGTCGTCCCACTGCGGCCACTTCTCCCACTGGTTGCAGCACATCCAGCCGACCATCAGCGGAATGCCGAGCTCGTCGGCCTTCTCGGCGAAGTTCTCGTCCGGGATCTTCGACTCCAGCCGCAACATGTTCAGCCCCAGGTCGCGAACGTAGGACAGGATGGCGTCCTCGCGGTTCGGGTCGTACGCGTACAACAGGTCCGGGGTGTAGGTCGCGCCGCGGACCAGGAAGTCCCGCCCGTTGACCTGCAGGTAGAAGTTGCCGCCGGCGCCCAGTTCCGGGAAGCGGTCGTCGTCGTCACGGAACTGGGTGACGGTGCGGACCCCGAAGCGCTGGTGCGTGTCGTCCACCGCGCTGCCGAACTGACGGAACTCGAGGCGCAGGTCGTACAGATTGGGTGCGCCCATCGTGTACGGCCACCACAGATCCGGATGCTGGACGGTCAGCTGGCTGAAGTCGTCGGGGGTGAACTCCACGTCTCGGCACTCACCGGGGCCCAGGCTGACCGGCTTCTCCACCTCGACGTCGGGCTTGCCCGCGCGGCTGATGGTGGCCCGCAGCACGCCGCGGATGCGGTCGGACGAGAAGTTGCGCAGGGTGGTGAAGATGGACAGCCTGGCGCTGTCGGTATTGGGCAGCGGCAGTTCGGTATTCACCGTCGCCGCGGCGATCGCCACCGCACCGGACATCCGCAGCGTCACCGGTTTCCACACGCCGGCATTGCGGTCGGCGACGAAGGAGTTGCCGTTGGCAGGGTTCTTGTTGGGTCCTCGGTAGCCCAGGAAGTTCCAGTTGATCCAGTCGAACCAGCTGTCGGCGAGTTCGACGCCGTCGACGTCCTGCAGGGACCGCTCCGGGGTTACCTTCACGGCGAGGGTGTTGGGCTGCCCGGGGCGGATCCACGCGGTGACGTCGAGGTCGTGGTCGACATACATGCCGACGATCTCGCGGTCGTCGGCGACCAGTTGGCCGTTGAGCCAGATCTGGGCGCGGTAGTTGATGCCGGGAAAGTCGAGTTGGTAGGTGCGGTGCCCGGCTTCGGCGTCGAAGGTGGTGCGGTACCACCAATCCTGCTTCCACAGGTCCTGAGGAACCTCGTCGAGCAGGTTCTTGCCGTAGTACAGGTTCGGGTAGGTGCCGTCGGCCTGCAGGGCCTGCAGCACGGTCGCGGGCATCTGGCGGACGTCGTGCCACTGGCCCCGACTCGAGGTCGTGCGGTAGTCCGCCGTCGAGATCGACGGGCCGTCGTCGGTGACGTCGCGCGCCGAGGCGAGCTGCCAGCCGGCCGAGAGCGCGACGTCCCTGGCAGGCGGCTCGGGCCTGGCGAAGCGGGGGACGTCGCCGACGCCGAGGACGAGCACGGCGAGCAGGACCACCAAGCCCAAGACGGCAGTGCGGCGCATCGTGGGCGCGATGGGGCTACTCCGTCCTGGCGCGGGGGTGCGTCACGGTGACGTGGCTAGGGCGAGCGCAGCGACGGGACGAACCGGGGTCCCCCATTGTGCATGGCGCCCCACGGCGCGGCAGCGCGCGTCGACGATGTGCAGATCAGACGACCGGTCGGGTCAGAAGAGGTCCTTGTGCGGGACGTCGGTGACCAGTCCACCGTCGACGACGAACTCCGATCCGGTGGCGAAGGACGATTCGTCGCTGGCGAGGAACACCACGAAGGTCGCCACCTCGTCGGACTCACCGGGCCTGCCCAGCGGGGAGGTCACCATGTCGTCGGGGAAGTGCTTGGTCATCGGGGTCCTGATGAACCCCGGGTGCAGGGAGTTGATCCGGATGTTGAACTTGCCCAGTTCGATGGCCGCGGACTTGGCCAGACCGCGCACGGCCCACTTGGTCGCCACGTAGGGGTGCACCATCGGTGCACCGCGTAGGCCCTCGATCGACGACACGTTGATGATGGAGCCGCCGCCGGCCGCCTTCATCGCCTCGACGGAGGCCTGCATGCCGAGGAACGTGCCGGTGAGGTTGACGTCGATGACCTTCTGCCACTTGGCCATGTCGAAGCTGCCGATCTTGCCGAGCGCCACGATGCCTGCGTTGTTGACCAGAACGTTCAGCTTGCCGAACTCGGAGACCGCGGTGGCGACGGCGGCCTCCCACTGGTCGGCCTCGGTGACGTCGAGATGCACGTAACGCGCGGATTCGCCGAGCTCGTCGGCGAGTGCCTTGCCCTCGTCGTCGAGGATGTCGCCGATGATCACCTTGGCGCCTTCGGCTATCAGCATCCGGGCGTGCGCGGCGCCCATCCCCCGGGCCCCGCCGCTGATCAGTGCAACTTTTTCGTCCACGCGTCCCATGACGGGTCAGGCTACCGCATACCCCTTTCGAACTAGAACTTGTTCCAATTCCGTCGCGGCGACCGCATACTGCTGGGCATCCGTTCGAAGGAGGACACATGGCGATTCGCGTCGCAGTCATCGGCACCGGCAACTGCGGCAGCCTCGCGCTGCGCCAGGTGATCACCGATCCGCGCTTCGTGCTGACCGGCGTGTGGGTGTCCTCGTCGGCCAAGGTTGGCAGGGACGCGAGCGAGCTCGCCGGGCTCGACGAGACGACGGGAATTCGGGCCGTCTCCGACCTCGACGCGATCGTGGCCGGCGAGCCGGACTGCGTCGTCTACTGCGCGATGGGCGACGTCCGCCTCAAGGAGGCGATGGCCGAAGTCCGGCTGTTCCTGGCGGCGGGCGTCGACGTGGTGGGGTCGGCACCCGGGGTGTTGCAGTATCCGTGGCAGGTGGTGCCGGACAAGTTCATCGAACGTGTCGAAGAGGCTGCCCAGCAAGGCAATTCGAGTGTCTTCATCACCGGCGTCGACCCGGGCTTCGCCACCGACCTACTGCCGTTGACCCTCGCGAGCACGTGCCAGAGCATCCAGCAGGTCCGCACCATGGAGATCGCCGACTACTCCACCTACGACGGCGTCACCGTGATGTTCGACGTGATGGGCTTCGGCAACCCGATCGGCGAGTTCCCGATGCTGTTCCAGCCCGGTGTGTTGAGCATCGCCTGGGGCACCGCGATCCGTCAGCTCGCCGCGGGCCTGGGCGTCGAGGTGGACGAGATCAGGGATTCGGTCGAGCAGGAACCGGCGCCAGAGGATCTGGAGGTCGCCGCCGGGCGCATCGGCAAGGGCACGGTCGCGGCACTGCGCTTCCAGATCGAGGGCATGGTGGGCGGCAAACCCGTCATCGTGGTCGAGCACGTCACGCGGCTGCGGGCCGACCTCCGCCCGGATTGGGCCCAGCCCGCACACCCCGGCGGTTCCTACCGCGTGGAGATCACCGGAGAACCGTCGTACTTCGCCGACATCGTGCCCACCAGCGAGCACGGCGGTGCGCCGTACGCGGCCATTCTGGCGGCTGCGGCTCGGATCGTGAATTCCATCCCCGACGTCATCGCCGCGCCCCCAGGCATCCGCACGACCTTGGATCTGCCGTTGCCGACGGGCAGGGGCGTCGTCGCCCTGGGGTGACGACCTCAGCGCCGGTGGATTTCCGTCCACACCAGCCGCACCGTGGTGCCCGTGGTGGAGGTCTGGATCGACGCCCGGTCCGACAGGGCCTTCATCAACGCGATGCCCCGGCCCCGGCTGCGGTCCGCGGGATGCGAGGGCGCAGTACGCCATCTGCCTCGGTCGGCGACGGTGACCGACAGCGCGGCTTCGCGAGCGTCGTGGGCGGCGCTGAGGTCCATGGTGCCGGCGTAGGGGGTCGAGAGGTAGGCGTACTCGGCGACGTTGGCCAGCGCCTCGTAGATCGCCAACACCAAGTCGTTGGCCTTGGCGGGATCGAGGTCGAAGGTGGCCTTCAACCACCGAGCGAAGTCGTCGCGGGTCGTGGTGGCCGCGTTCGCTTGCGCAGGAACGCCCACTCGCTCGAAGCGTTCTGCGCTGGTGACTGTCTTGCTCATTGAGTCGATCATCGCAAGGGTCCTGGTACCCAGTCGATCGACCGTCTATGCGCGGTTAGGCCGTGAAGGTGGCGAGCGCCTCGTCCAGGGTGGCGTGCAGCGGCATGATGTCGGCGATGCCGACCAGCTTGAGCGGGCGGCTCGTGGCGGGCCCGTCGGCGACGATCAGGATGGCGACGCCCTCGGGCGCGGCGTCGTGGGCGGCGACCAGCACGCCCATGCCCGCCGACGCCAGGAACTCGACCTCGGTCAAGTCCACGACGAGGCCTGCTGGCGACTTGGCCAGCGCTGCGGTGATGGCGTCCTCGAGCTGCGGCGCCGTGATCATGTCGACGACGCCCGAGGTGGACACGACAGCAACCTGACCGATCAACCGCTCGTTGACTTCGCAGGTCGAGCCGGATGCCGTCGAGCTGCCATCGGTCGATTCCCGTTGTTCGTTCAAAACCCGTCTTCCATGTTCAACCGCGACACTGCAGCGACGCGGCGCCGTGATTCTCGTCCGCTGGGGCTCCGGCTGAACCCGGCGCGAATTCGAAACCGCCGACCTTGAACTTATCCGATCGTTGCTCCATAGTCCCCATCAGCCGGTGGTTCGCCCCGTCGCGCCCGGGTGCCACCCACATCCGGCGGTCACCATCGGCATGTATACCTGGGGTGCAATGAACTCCGATTCGGCCGTCGCGCTGCTGCTCGACGACATCGCCACCGCGCCGCCCACCCGTCGGGTCGGCGCGTTCTTCGACCTGGACGGCACGCTGGTCTCGGGGTTCACGGCGACGGCGCACGCAGGGCATCGCGTCCACGCCCGCCAGGCCAGCCTCGGCGAGGTGCTCGGCGTCTTGGAGGCCTCGGTGCGGTACCGGCTGGGTCGGATGGAGTTCGAGCGACTCGTCGTCCGCGCGGCGGGTTATCTTCGCGGCGATTCGATCGCCGAACTCGACGAGCTGGGCGAGTACCTGTTCCGCCGCCACATCGAGCGTCGAATCTTCACCCAGATGCAGGCCGTGGTTCGCGCCCACCAAGACCGCGGTCACACCGTGGTGTTGAGTTCCTCGGCGTTGGCGATTCACGCCGATCCGGTCGCGCGCTTCCTGGGCATCGACACCGTCATCTGCAACCACTTCGAGGTCGACGACGACGGCCGGTTGACCGGCGGCGTCGTCACGCCGATCGTCTGGGGCCCCAACAAGGCCGCGGCGGTGACGCGGTTCGCCGACGGGTGCGGCGTCGACGTGTCGAGCAGTTACTTCTACGCAGACGGCGACGAGGACGTCGCCCTCATGCGGGTGATCGGTCATCCCCGCCCGGTCAACCCGCGGTCCGGCTTGGCCGCCGAGGCGCTTCGCCAGGGGTGGCCCGTCCTGCGCGTCGGGGACGATCAGCGGCGTCGCGGGTCGACGCGGACCAGGCTGTGGAGGCGTCCGACGAACACCGGCGGGTAGGCGCCGACGCCGGCCTTGGTCAGCCACTCGGCGGCCAGGTCGGAGTAGCGCAACCAGTGGTGCGCGTGCGCCTCGTCGTGGATCTGCAGCAGGAGCATCACCTCGAGCGGATCGTCGAAGGCGCTGAAGGCCGACAGCCTGCGCACACCGGCCGCGCGCAGATCCGCACCGCTGGCCAGGACGTGCTCGCGCAGTCCCGCCAGGTCGTCGACCGGCGTCACCATCGACACCACGACCTCGGGGACGGTCACCGGGTCCGCGGGGTCGACGGTGAGCGCCTCGACCAGCTCACCGGCGAACACCGCGGGGATGTCGTCCACGCCAACGGCGTCGAACCACTCGAAGACGGCCCGCGAGTGCAGGATGTCGAGCAGGGGTTCGCGGGCGTGCACGGCGATCACGACCAAGACGCGCTCGGGGTCGGTGATCGAGGTGTACACGAGGACGTGATGGGCCCCGATCTCGGCGAGCGCGGCCTGTCGTCGGCGCAACAGCGGGCCGACGCGTTCGGGGTGGGTCGCACGGTGGTCGGAGGCCAGCACCAGGGAGTGGTGGAGCCAGTGCGTCACGGCGTGCCTCGCGATCGGAGAACTCCGGCGTTCGAGTGGGCTCATCGTACGGCGGGCCGCCCGGTGGCCGCGGGATTCGCGGCGACGTACTAAACTAGAACACGTTTCAGTTCGTGCCGTGACACTGCCCGCCACCTCGAGGAGCGACTCCCATGCACACTCCCCTTTGCGATCGTCTCGGGATCGAGTTCCCGATCTTCGCGTTCACCCACTGCCGCGACGTCGTCGTCGCGGTCAGCAAGGCCGGCGGCTTCGGCGTGCTCGGCGCGGTGGGTTTCAGCCCCGAACAGCTCGAGGTGGAGCTGAACTGGATCGACGAACACATCGGCGACCACACCTACGGCGTCGACATCGTCATCCCCAACAAGTACGAGGGCATGGACTCCAACTTGTCGGCCGACGAGCTGGCCAAGATGCTGGTCGACATGGTGCCCCAGGAGCACCTCGACTTCGCCAAGAAGATCCTCACCGACCACGGCGTACCGCTGACCGCCGAGGACAACGAGAGCACGCTGCAGCTCCTCGGCTGGACCGAGGCGACCGCGACACCGCAGGTCGAGGTGGCGCTGAGGCACCCGAAGATGACGCTGATCGCCAATGCCCTCGGTACCCCGCCGAAGGACATGATCGACCACATCCACGCCGAGGGCCGCACCGTGGCCGCGCTCTGCGGATCGCCGAGCCAGGCGCGCAAGCACGCCGACGCGGGGGTCGACGTGATCATCGCCCAGGGCGGCGAGGCGGGCGGGCACAGCGGTGAGATCGGCTCGATCGTGCTGTGGCCCCAGGTGGTCAAGGAGGTGGCCCCGGTACCGGTGCTGGCCGCCGGCGGCATCGGCAGCGGCCAGCAGATCGCGGCGGCGTTGGCCCTCGGCGCGCAAGGCGCCTGGACCGGCTCTCAGTGGCTGATGGTGGAGGAGGCCGAGAACACCCCGGTGCAGCAGGCGGCCTACGTCAAGGCGGGCAGCCGCGACACGGTCCGTAGCCGCTCGTTCACGGGCAAGCCCGCCCGCATGCTGAAGAACGACTGGACCGAGGCGTGGGAGAACCCCGAAAACCCCAAGCCGCTGGGAATGCCGTTGCAATTCATGGTGTCCGGGCTGGCGGTGGCTGCCACCAACAAGTACCCCAACGAATCCGTCGACGTCGCGTTCAACCCGGTCGGCCAAGTGGTGGGTCAGTTCTCCAAGGTGGAGAAGACTTCCGCGGTCATCGAGCGCTGGGTGCAGGAATACCTCGAGGCCACCGGCGCGCTGAACGCGCTGAACGAGGCGGCGAGCGTGTAAACCCACGGCGACACTGCGCCCAGGGCTGCGATTCATCGTGAATCGCAGCCCTGAGTGCATTCTCGACACGGGTCGCGCTATGTATGATGCTCTACATAATGGCGAGTCCCCGCGAACGCATGATCATCTCGACGGCCCTGCTGATCCGGGAGCGTGGTGCGCACTCGACCGCCATCTCCGACGTGCTCGAGCACAGCGGCGCGCCCCGCGGATCGGCCTACCACCACTTTCCGGGGGGCCGCACCCAGCTGCTCGGTGAGGCCGTCGACTTCGCGGCCGAGCACGTGGCCACCCAGATGGCCGGCGCCACGACCGGATTCGAATTGCTCGACGGCGTGGTGGGCAGATTCCGCGACGCGCTGCTGGAGTCGGACTTCCGCGCCGGCTGCCCCGTGGCGGCGGTGGCCGTCGAGGCCGACAACGGCCCGGTGCTGGACCGTGCCGGCGCAGCGTTCACGCGATGGCACGACCTGATCGCCGAACGCCTCGTCGCCGACGGCCTCGCCGAGGCTCGCGCCCGCGAACTGACGCTGTTCCTCACCTCCGCCATCGAGGGCGCCGTCGTGGTCGCCCGGGCGACGCGCGACCTCGCGCCACTGGACTCCACGCACCGCCAACTGGCGGCGCTGTTGCACGCCGAGATGGGGAGTACCCGCGATGACCGCTGACTGGCAACCGACCGCCTGCATCCTCTGCGAGTGCAACTGCGGGGTGGTGGTTCAGGTGCAGGACCGCACCCTGGTAAAGATCCGCGGCGACAAGGAGCACCCGGCGTCACGGGGGTACACCTGCAACAAGGCGCTGCGGCTGGACCACTACCAGAACAGCGGCAACCGGCTGACGTCCCCGCTGCGCCGTCGGCCCGACGGCAGCTACGAGGAAATCGACTGGGACACCGCGGTCGACGAGATCGCCGCGGCCTTCGCGGCCGTCCGCGACGAGCACGGTGGTGACAAGGTCTTCTACTACGGTGGCGGCGGGCAGGGCAACCATCTCGGCGGGGCTTACAGCGGCGCGTTCCTCAAGGCGATCGGGTCCCGTTACCGCTCGAATGCGTTGGCGCAGGAGAAGACCGGTGAGCACTGGGTCGACGCGCAGCTCTACGGCGGGCATACCCGTGGCGAGTTCGAGCACGCCGAGGTGTCGGTGTTCGTCGGCAAGAACCCGTGGATGTCGCAGAGCTTTCCGCGAGCCCGGGTGGTGCTCAACGAGATCGCGAAGGACCCCGCCCGCTCGATGATCGTGATCGATCCGGTGGTCACCGACACCGCCAAGCTGGCCGACTTCCATCTGCGCGTGCGACCGGGCACCGACGCCTGGTGCCTGGCGGCGCTGGCCGCTGTACTGGTGCAAGAAGGGCTCTGCGACGAGGCGTTCATCGCCGAACACGTCACCGGGGCCGACGCCGTACGCGAGGTGCTCGCCGACGTTCCGGTCGGCGACTACGCCCGGCGATGTGGCGTGGACGAAGAACTGCTGCGTGCCGCAGCTCGCCGAATCGCCTCTGCGACGAGCGTTTCGGTGTTCGAGGACCTCGGCATCCAACAAGCGCCGAACAGCACGCTGAGCTCCTACCTCAACAAGATGCTGTGGATCCTCACCGGCAACTTCGCCAAACGCGGTGCGCAGCATCTGCATTCGTCGTTCGCACCACTGTTCGCCAGCTCGGGCGTCGGGCGCACGCCCGTCACCGGCGCCCCGATCATCGCCGGCCTGGTGCCCAGCAACGTCGTGCCGCAAGAGATCCTGACCGATCATCCCGACCGCATCCGCGCCATGATCGTCGAGAGCAGCAACCCGGCGCATTCGGTGGCCGATTCCGCGGCGGTGGTCGAGGCGCTGCGCTCGCTGGAGTTGCTCGTCGTCGTCGACGTCGCCATGACCGAGACCGCCCGACTCGCCCATTACGTGCTGCCCGCGTCGAGTCAGTTCGAGAAGCCCGAGGCGACGTTCTTCAATCTGGAGTTCCCGCACAACACCTTTCACCTTCGTCACCCCGTGCTCGAACCGCTGGCGGGCACGTTGGCCGAACCGGAGATCTGGGCGCGGTTGGTCCGCGCCCTCGGCGTGGTCGACGACGCCGAGCTGGATCCGTTGCGTCGGGCGGCCGCCGACGGGTTGGACGCCTACGCTGGGGCGTTCTTGACCGCCGTCGGGGCCAACCCCGGTCTCGGCCGGGTGCTGCCGTACGTCTTGTACGAGACGTTGGGTCCGGTGCTGCCCGACGGATTGGCCGGCGCGGCCGCGCTGTGGGGGTTGGCCCAGAAGGCCGCGATGACCTACCCCGAGGCGGTCCGGCGGGCCGGGCACGCCGACGGCAACGCACTGTTCGAGGCGATCCTGACCGAGCCGTCGGGCGTGACGTTCACGGTGCACGAGTACGCCGACGACTTCGCGTTGATCACCCATCCCGACCGCAGGATCGCCCTGGCGATCCCCGAGCTGCTGGACGACGTGCGCGCGTTGCGGTCGGCACCGGCGGCGCTGACCTCCCCGGAGTTTCCGATGGTGCTCTCGGCCGGAGAACGCCGAGCATTCACCGCCAACGACATCTTGCGTGACCCGCGCTGGCGCACTCGCGACGTCGAGGGTGCGCTGCGGATAAGCCCGCAGGACGCCACCGCGATCGGGCTCGCCGCGGGTGGCCGGGCCAGGGTGACCACGGCGGCGGGTAGCGCGGAGGCGACCGTCGAGATCACCGACACCATGCTGGCCGGCCACGTGTCCCTGCCCAACGGCTACGGCGTCGACTACCGGGAGGCCGACGGGTCCTCGACCACACCAGGCGTCGCTCCCAACGCCCTGACCTCGACCGACTGGCGGGACGCCTACGCGGGCACGCCGTGGCACAAGCACGTGCCGGCACGGGTCGAGGCAGTACCCACCGCGGGCTGACTTGCACCCGGCGCGACGGAGCGACTTACATGGTCGGCATGCCCGAAATGGATCGACGCCGGATGCTGATGACGGGGATCGGCGTGCTCGGCGCCGCGGTCGCCCTACCCGGAGCCACCGCACATGCGGCTCCCCCGGCGGTCAAGTACCTGTTCCGCGACGAATTCGACGGTCCGGCCGGTTCGGCGCCGGACCCCTTCAAGTGGGAGACGGCCACCGAGCGCGAGTCGATGGAGGACCCGACGTTCTGGGAGCTGCCGGGCAATGTCGGGCAGTACCGGGACGACCGCCGCAACGTGTACCTCGACGGCAAGTCCAACCTCGTCTTCCACGCGGCCAAGGACGGCAACACGTTCTACAGCGGCAAGTTGTTCGGCAAGTACCGCGGTCCGATCGGCACCACCTGGGAGGCGCGGATCAAGCTGAACTGCCTCACCCCCGGTGCGTGGCCGGCCTGGTATCTGGCCAACAACAACCCCGTCAACGGCGGCGAGGTCGACATCATGGAGTGGTACGGCAACGGGAGCTGGGCGCCCGGAACCACCGTGCACGCCAAGCTCAACGGTGGCGAGCACTCGAGCCAGACCATCGCGGTCGACAGCGCATGGCACACCTGGCGCACCCAGTGGGACGCCAACGGCATCCGCTTCTGGAAGGACTACGTCGACGGCGCGCAGCCGTACTTCGACGTGCCCGCCAGCGCGCTGCCGGACTGGCCGTTCAACACTCCTGGCTACACGCTGTTCCCGATCGTGAACCTGGCCGTCGCCGGGTCCGGTGGCGGGGACCCGTCGGGCGGCACCTACCCCGCGGACATGCTCGTCGACTACGTCCGGGTGTGGCAGTAAGACCCGGACGCGGCTACGGCGTCGGCGGGGCTGGGTCCGCGGCGGGTGCGGGCGGCGGCGGGGCGGGGGCCGGGTCACCCGGTGTGATCGGAACGTTCGGGCCTGGCGCCTGAGCGGGGATCGGCGTGTTCATCCCCCGCTGGGCGAGGCCCATGATGAGCGCCTCCTTGCCGCTGATCTCGTGATTCTGGACGGCCTGCCACAGGTCCTTGAGGTAGCTGACGTTCGGCGAATCCTGCCCCTGGGGATCGAGCGTCGAGCCCGGCGGCAGCGCGTCGGGGCTGGCGAGGTGCGGTATGCCGTTCGGCGGCGCGGCCACCGGCGCGGCGGCGGGGTCACCAGGCGCGGCGGCCGGTAGGGCGGCGGGATCCGCGGGAGCCGCGGCTTGCACGATCGCGTCCGGTCCGGGTGCGGGTCCCGGTGCGGGTGGAAGCACCACTGCCGGAGCGGGCGGCGGCGGCGTACCGGGATTCACCGGATCCGCCGCGGCGGGCCACGCCGTGGCCATCACCGCGAGGAACAATCCCGAGACGGCGCTCGCCGCGACGGCGTTCTTCGATGCCTGCATGTGCATGACCCCTTCCCCTGTGGCCTCAGGGACTGATGTTGCCAATGGGTGCATCCACAATCGACCCCTTCGCGTTACAGGGCAATCCCTGAGCGATTGATTAACGAAGGTCTAATGATCAGCGGTAACACGTTCTAGTCGCGACTTTCGACAAGCCGCCGCGACGCCCCTCATCTGTGGTGTAGCAATGCCTCATACCGCTAGACCGCGTCATCGTGAGGAGCCTCCACACCATGCCGAACGCTAAGACGAACCCACATCTGCCTCCGGGATTCGACTTCACCGACCCCGACGTCTACGCCGAACGCCTCCCCGTCGACGAACTCGCGGAGATGCGCCGGGTCGCCCCGATCTGGTGGAACGCTCAACCCGACGACGTCGGCGGGTTCGGCGACGGCGGCTTCTGGGTCGTCTCCAAGCTCGCGGACGTCAAGGAAGTGTCGCGGCGCAGTGACGTCTTCTCGAGCCTGGAGAAGACGGCCCTGCCCCGGTACGCCGACGGCACCGTGGGCGCGCAAATCGAGACCGGCCGCTTCGTCCTGCTCAACATGGACGCCCCGCACCACACCCACCTTCGCAAGATCGTTTCGCGCGCCTTCACGCCGCGGGCCGTCGAGCGCTTGCGCGGGGAGCTCGCCGAGCGCGCGCGGGACATCGCGGCCAAAGCGCTGAGCGAAGGCACCGGCGACTTCGTCGAGCAGGTGTCGTGCGAGCTGCCGCTGCAGGCGATCGCCGGGCTGATGGGCGTGCCACAGGAAGACCGGATGAAGCTGTTCCACTGGTCGAATCAGATGGTCGGTGACATGGATCCGGAGTTCGCAGGCAACGACGCGATCAGCGCGTCGGTCGAATTGATCACCTACGGCATGCAACTCGCGGCCGAGCGGGCCGACCAGCCGGGTGAAGACCTGGTCACCAAACTGGTCCAGGCCGACGTCGAGGGACACAAGCTCTCCGACGACGAACTGGGCTTCTTCGTCATCCTGCTGGCCGTCGCGGGCAACGAGACCACCCGCAACTCGATCACCCAGGGCATGATGGCCTTCACCGAGTTCCCCGACCAGTGGGAGCTGTTCAAGCGGGAACGTCCGGCGACCACCGCCGACGAGATCGTCCGGTGGGCCACCCCGGTGACGTCGTTCCAACGCACCGCGCTGCAGGACACCGTGCTCGCCGGCGTGCCCATCAAGAAGGGGCAGCGGGTCGTGATGATGTACCGCTCGGCCAACTTCGACGAGGACGTCTTCGACGACCCGTTCACCTTCGACATCCTCCGTGACCCCAACCCCCACGTCGGCTTCGGCGGCACCGGGGCGCACTACTGCATCGGGACGAACCTGGCCAGGATGACCATCGACCTGATGTTCAACGCCATTGCCGACGCGATGCCGGACATTACGCCGCTGTCCCCACCGGAGCGGTTGCGGTCGGGATGGCTCAACGGGATCAAGCACTGGCAGGTCGACTACACGGGGTCCGCCGCAGCACGCTGAGGACCACAGAGAGGACTGGTCTTACCACTTGACCTCTGACCATAAAGCCCAAGACGCGGTTCTACCGGGCGATCTGGCGCAATCACCGGCAGCACCACTACAAGAACGAGCACTACTGGTTCACCGTGACCAGCGCGGGCACCGCCGACCGCATGTTCGGCACCTACCCGGACCCGGCTGAGGTCCCGTCATCGCCGACGGCGAAGAACCTCCACTCGGCTACGCCTGGACGATGATCGGGTCTCCGATGCTGACCTGGTCGTAGTACCAGGCCGCGTTGTCGGGGCTGAGGTTGATGCAGCCGTGGCTGACGTTGGAGATCCCCTGCTGGGCCACCGACCACGGGGCGGCGTGCACGTAGACCCCACCCCAGGTGACCCGCACCGCGTCGTACACGGTCAGCTTGTACCCCTCGGGGTCGCTGAGCGGGATGCCGATGGTGCGCGAATCCATGATCACCGGGGACTGCTTCTCCAAGGCGGTGAACGAACCGATCGGGGTGGTGTGCTTGGGCTTGCCCATCGAGGCCGGCATCGTGCGGGCCACCTGACCGTCGACGCTGACGGTGAAGGTGTGGGCGTCCAAGTCGGCGACGCCGACGACCGACGCGCCTGCCTGGAACGTGGTCTTCGCCCCTCCCACCGACAGCGCGACCGTGGTGTGGGCCGGCCAGTAGCTGCTCGGAGTCCACTGCACGACGTCGTCGGTCAACCACGCGAAGGTGCCCTTCGGGGCGTCCGGCGAGGTGACCCGAAAGGACCGCTCCGCCGCGGCGCGGTCGGCGACGGGGCTGGCGAAGGTCACCGTGACGGGCATGGCGACGCCGACGACTTGCCCCGGCGCCGGGGAGACGTTTGCGACGGCGTCCGGTGCCGGGACGGCCGCCAGACCGGTCGCCGCGGAACCGTTGAGCAGCAGGGTCGCAATTCCCGCCACCGCCAACGCATGTCGCAGAGTCATACGCACGTGAACAACCTCCGGGTGGTGTCGGGCTTAGCTCGATGATAGATCGGTCGGGGGCGCCAAGACGTTAGCCGGTGTGGGGCGCGCCACTGCCAGTAACAGATAGCCCAGCCCGACGAAACCCGCCGCGAGCACCGCGACGTTCACCGTCACCCCGGCCGCGCCGACGCTGCCGGGATCGAGGAAGTAATACGGCGCGCGCCGCCCCACCCGGTTGAGGACCACCAGCGCCACGCCCAAGTAGGCGGCGGGATACACCAGCCACGCCAACGGCTGCCACCAGCGGGCGGCGCCGCGCCGCACCAGGACCCAGTCTGCGACCGCGAGCACCGGCACGACGACGTGTAGCAGGAAGTTGGCCGGGGTGTAGCCCATGCTGCGCCCGGTCAACAGCAGGTTCCACACCACGCCGGCCACGACGACGTAGAGCACGACGGCACCTCGCAGGCCCGCGCGGTCGTCGGCGCGCCGCGAGAACAGCGTCCACGCGTAGTAGGCCGCGGCCAGCAGGTTGGCCTGATAGGTGAAGGTGATCAACCGCCAGGCCACCCCGGATCGCGAGGTCAGTTCCACGACGACGAGCGCCGTCGCGACCGCCAGCACGATCGCGAGGCGAAGGACGAGGTGCAGGGCGGCGCGCGTCGTCGGCGGGAGAAAGGTCGTCAAACTAGCCCGGCCCGGGCGTCAACTTCTCTTTGATGCGGGTCAGGATGCCAGGCTTCTTCGTGGGAACCGGCGCGACGTACGGAGGTGCGACCGACGGCGGCAGCGGCGTGCCGACCATGGGCGTCTCGACTGCGGGGTCGACGGGCGCGGGTGCGTCGGGTGCGACGACGGGTGCCTGGTCGACGGGTGCCTGGTCGACGGGGGCTTGATCCACGGACGGCGCGTCGGCGGGTGCGTCGACGACGGCCACGGGCACCTGGTCGTCGACCGACGGCGGCGCCTCCGACGGGGCCGGAGTCACGGCCTCGACGACGGGCTCCGGCGGCAGCACGACCGGTGGCGGGGGTGCCGCGGGCGGCGGAACCGAGGCGACCTGCGGGATGTCGGCCCGGACGGCGGGGGCGGGCTGGCTGGGCAGCGCCGCGCGCGTCGGAGTGAGCTGGGTGCTGATCGCGATCGACACCGACACGACGAAGGTCACGGCGCCGACGGCGAGCATCGCAAGTGGGCCGGCGATGGCCAGCGTGCGACGTCGGCCGTGTCGCGCGGTGAGGGCGTCCCTTTCGGTGCGATCGTCGCGGGCCTGGACGACGAAGGCGTCCTCCAGCGCGGCACGCGGCATCTCGGTGGTCTGCGCCGAGGCGAGCGCCGCGCCGCGGGCCAGGGCGAGCTTGGCCTCTTCGGGTGCGTAGACCGGCACCGACAAAGCGTCCTCGAGTTGGTGCAGTACGGGGTCGAGATCACCGGCGGAGCCCACGACGACCAACGCCTCGGGCGCCCAGTCGGCGCGGGTGAACACCGTGCTCAACCAGCTGATGAGGGCGTCGTCGGAGTCGACCGAGTGGTTGAACGCGGTCTGCACCGCCCCGTCGTCGGTGTTGACGATCAGCGAGATGACCGAGTCGGGGTCGATCACGCAGACCGCGGTGGTCGTGTAGCCGAGCACGTCGGCGATACCGCGAGCCAGCGCCTCGGTGGCCTCGGGCATGCGAATCGCCACGACGTTGTCGAAGCCAGACTCCGACAGCGACTCCATCAGCATGGAGGCCTGCAGGTCGGCGTCCTCGCTCCAGGTCACGCCGATGGAGTGCAGGCGCAATCCCCTGGTCGCGGCGATCGCCTCGGTCCGCAGCACCGCGGCGGTCGCCTGCGCGGAAGAGTGCACGTCACCGTCGGAGAACGCGATGGAATCGCGATCCATCGTGGCGCCGTCGGCGTCCTGGCCTTCGACCAGCACCAAACCGACCGACGTCGGCGTCATCGACAAACCGAGGACGGCGTCCACACGTTCCCCTTCGGAGCCACGAGGCCGCCTCACACGGGCAGCATCAGCGTGGAGGACCATTGCGCGCGACATTACCCGTTGTCCCCCACCCGCGCGTGGCAGGGTGACCCCATGACTGACGGAAGGACCGAGGATCAGAGGTCGACGCGCACCGTGATGGGCCACCCCATCGGGTTGGTGAACCTCTTCGGCGTCGAACTGTGGGAGCGCTTCTCCTTCTACGGGATGCTGACCATCCTCGGCTACTACCTGTACTACTCGGTGACCGACGGCGGCCTCGGCCTCCCACAGGCCACGGCCACGGGCATCGTCGGCGCGTACGGCGGTTTGGTGTATCTGTCGACGGTGCTCGGTGGCTGGATCGCCGACCGCGTACTGGGCATGGAGCGCACCGTGTTCTACGGCGGCGTCGTCGTCATGCTCGGTCACATCGCACTCGCCGTCCTTCCCGGGCTGACGGGCGTGGGTGCCGGGCTGTCGCTCGTCGCGTTGGGATCCGGGGCGCTCAAGGCGAACGCGTCCTCACTGCTGGGCACGCTCTACGACGAGGGCGACCCGCGCTCGGACGGCGGGTTCACGCTGTTCTATCTGGGGATCAACCTCGGCGCGTTCGTCGGGCCCTTGATCACCGGGCTGTTGCAGACCAGCGTCGGCTTCCACTGGGGATTCGGCGCCGCGGCGGTCGGGATGGCGCTGGGTTTGGGCCAGTACGTCGTCTTTCGACGCAACCTGGGCACGCACGGCCGAGACGTGCCAAACCCGTTGCCGCACGGCCAGATCAAGGTCTACGTCGGCGCCCTGGTCGTCGTGGTGGCGGTGGTCGCAGCGTCACTGGCACTCGGGCTGGTGCGGCTGGACAACCTGTCGCAGGTGACGACCGGCGTCATCGTCGTCGCCGCCGTCGTCTACTTCGTGGTGATGCTGCGCAGCCCCAAGGTCGACCGCGTCGAACGCACCCGGGTTCGCGCGTTCATCCCGCTCTTCGTCGCCAACGCGGTGTTCTGGTCGTTGTTCCAGCAGATCTTCACCGTCCTGGCGGTGTACTCCGACGAGCGGATGAACTGGACGGTGTTCGGGTGGACGGCGCCGTCGAACTGGATCGGGTCGATCGAGCCGGTATGGGTGATCGTGCTGTCGCCGGTGTTCGCCGCCCTGTGGACCAAGCTCGGCAACCGGGCTCCGACCACCCCGCGCAAGTTCGCCTACGGCGTCGTCGGCATGGGTGTGGCGTTCCTGCTGTTCCTGCCCATGGCGGGGACGACGGGCAAGGCGGTGCCCGCGCTGCTGGTGGCCGCGATCCTGGCCGTCTTCGCCGTGTCGGAGCTGATGCTCTCCCCCATCGGGCTGTCGGTCACGACCAAGCTGGCGCCCAAGGCATTTCGCGCACAAATGATGGCGCTGTACTTCTTCTCCGTGGGCCTGGGCACGTCGATGTCGGGGGTGCTGGCCAAGTACTACGACCCGGCGAGGGAATTCGCGTACTTCGGCATTCTGGGGGTCGTCGCCATCGCCGTCGGCGTGGTGGTCTTCGCCCTGAGCGGGTGGATCAGTTCACTCATGGAGGGCGTGCACTGATCGTCGCGACCGGCGCCTTGGCCGAGTTGTGACCTGTCGTAGGCCGAATCCACGCCACGTCGGCGCGATGATGGAACCCGAGAGCTTCGGCGAAGGAGGCGTCATGACGGCACCGGAATTGCTGGTGGAATCCGGCGTGGCTTCCGTGCGTCGGCTCGGCCGGTTCGACGCGACCGCCAGCTGTTCGTGCGGGTGGTCGGGCCGCCGCCGAGTGCTGACGGCCGCCGCGGAGCAGGACGCGTGGGCGCACGCCATGCGCGACCGGTGTGAGGTGTCGACCCCACTGGTGCTGACCTGGTAGTCCGGTACGGCCGTACCAGTCAGCTGGCGAGGATCTCCGCGAGCAGAGCCGGTTCGACGTTGCCGCCCGACAGCACGATCACCGTCGGACCGGGCGGGGTGTCGCGGCTTCGGTAGGCCGCCAACGCCGTTGCGCCGCTGGGTTCGGCCACCAGGTGCGCCCGCAGCGCGATCTCTCGCACGGCGGCCCGAATGTCGTTCTCGGACACGGTGATCAGATCGTCGAGTACCCGCTGAAGGTGAGTGAAGGTCAGCTCCGAGGGCTGCGATCGGAGCCCGTCGGCGATCGTGCGGTTGCGATCCTCGATCGACCAGTCGACCCGGCGCCCCGCCGCAAGGCTCGCGGCCGTGTCGGCGGCGAGTTCGGGTTCGACGCCGATCATTCGGGCACCGGGCGCGAGCGCCTTGACCGCGGTGCCGATGCCCGACGCCAAGCCCCCGCCGCTCACCGGGACGATCACGGTCGCGACGTCGGGCAGGTCCTCCACGATCTCCAGCCCGATGGTGCCCTGCCCGGCGATGACGTCGGGATGGTCGAACGGCGGGATCAGCACCCCGCCGGTCCTGGCCACGACGTCCGCGGCCACCTTCTCGCGTTGGCCGGCGGCGCACAGCACGACCTCGGCGCCGTGGCTGCGGGTGGCGTCCACCTTGACCGTCGGCGTCTCCTCCGGCATGACGATCGAGGCGGCGACGCCGAACGTCGCGGCCGCGTACGCCACGGCCTGGGCGTGGTTGCCGCTGGAATACGCCACGACACCCCGCGCCCGGACGGCGGGATCGAGGTGGCTGATCGCGTTGAACGCGCCACGGACCTTGAACGCACCGATTGCCTGCAGGTTCTCTGGTTTGAGGAAGAGCGGACGCTCCGGATCGCCCCACGGGGCGGGGATCAGCGGCGTCCGCACGACCGATCCACGAATGCGTTCGGCGGCGGCCCTGATGTCGTCGACGGTGACCACGTGCATGCCTCGAGTCTGTCAGCAGGCGTCGACTGCAAGGGTGTCGGTGTGACCGACGCGTTCTGCCTGCCGATCGTCCCCCGTTACGCCGAAGTCGACCAGCAGGGCGTGGTGTTCCACGGCCACTACCTCACCTGGTTCGACGAGACCTCGACGGCCTACCTCGACCACCTCGGGGTGTCGATCGCCCGATTCGAGGAATGGGGCCTGGATCTGCAGTTGGTGCACGCCGAGCTCGACTACCTCGCCCCCGTGCGCTGGCGCGACGACGTCCGCGTCGAGGCACGCTGCGTGTCGACCGGGCGGACGAGCTTCTCGTTGGCCTTCGAGGCGGTGCGCCGCGCCGCCGACGGAACCGAGGTCACCACGACCCGGGGCCGCAACGTCTACGTCGTGGTGTCGACGCAGGACTGGACCAGCCGCGAGATCCCTCCCGAAGTGCGCGACGCGCTCACTCGCGTTGCGAGTCAAGGGCTTGACGCGCCCGATGGCGGTACCGTCGCCCCATGAGCCATGATCACGGGGACCATTCGCACGCCGACGCACCCCGTCGCGAACTCCCGCCGGGCATGGCCGAGCAACTGGACCTGCCCTATTCGGGGCTTGCCACCTTCGGCCATCGACCGTTCCTGACCGAGGTCGAGCAACTCGACGCGTGGCAACCCGACGTCGCGATCGTGGGAGCACCGTTCGACGTCGCGACGACGAATCGCCCTGGTGCGCGGTTCGGCCCGCGGGCCATTCGGGCGACGGCCTACGAACCGGGTACCTATCACATGGATTTGGGCCTGGAGATCTTCGACTGGCTGGAGGTCGTCGACTTCGGCGACGCGTTCTGCCCGCACGGCATGACCGAGGTGTCGCACGCCAACATCCGTGAGCGCGTGGCGGCGGTCGCCTCCCGCGGCATCGTGCCGGTGGTGCTGGGCGGGGATCACTCGATCACCTGGCCGTCGGCCACCGCGGTCGCCGACGTGCACGGCTACGGCAACGTCGGCATCGTGCACTTCGACGCGCACGCCGACACCGCCGACATCATCGACGGCAACCTGGCCAGCCACGGCACCCCCATGCGCCGG
The DNA here is from genome assembly GCF_025823185.1 of Mycobacterium yunnanensis. Classification (GTDB taxonomy): domain Bacteria; phylum Actinomycetota; class Actinomycetes; order Mycobacteriales; family Mycobacteriaceae; genus Mycobacterium; species Mycobacterium yunnanensis. The sequence continues at coordinate 253,397 of NZ_JACKVK010000004.1, read as the reverse complement.
CTGATCGAGTCCGGCGCGGTCCCCGGCACCCACTTCGTGCAGGTGGGTCTGCGTGGGTACTGGCCGCCGCAGGACACCTTCGAGTGGATGCAGGAACAGGGCATGGTGTGGCACACCATGCAGGAGATCTGGGAGCGCGGCTTCAAGGCCGTGATGGCCGACGCGGTCGGCGAGGCGCTGGCCAAGGCCGACAAGCTGTATCTGTCGGTGGACATCGACGTCCTCGACCCCGCCCACGCCCCTGGCACGGGCACCCCGGAGCCCGGCGGGATCACCAGCGTCGACTTGCTTCGGATGGTGCGCCAGCTCTGCTACGACCACGATGTCGCGGGAGTCGACGTGGTGGAGGTGGCACCCGCCTACGACCATGCCGAGCTGACGGTGAACGCCGCGCACCGAGTGGTGTTCGAGGCCCTCGCCGGCATGGCGGCCCGGCGCCGCGACGCTGCGGGAGCCGAGATGGGGCCGCCCGGGCGCCGTTAGGACTTCGCGAGCGTGAACTGACAGATGTCGGTGTAGCCCTCGGTGAACAGTTCCGCGCAGCCGGTCAGGTACCGCATGTAGCGGTCGTAGACCTCTTGGGACTGGATCGCGATGGCCTCGTCCTTGCGGGCCTCGAGTGCCGCCGCCCAGATTTCCAGCGTGCGGGCGTAGTGCAGCCGCAACGGCTGGACCCTGGTCACCGTAAAGCCGGCCTTGGTGGCGTGCTCCTCCACCTTGGTGACCTGAGGAAGGTCTCCGCCGGGGAAGATCTCGTCCATGATGAACTTGAAGAACTTCAGCTTGTTCATCGTCAACGGCAGCTTGCGGTCGGCGAATTCGTCGTCACTGGGCTTGACGATGGTGTGCAGCAGCATGACGCCGTCCTCGGGCAGCACGCCGTAGGCCATCTCGAAGAAGTCGTCGTAGCGGTCGCGGCCGAAGTGCTCGAACGCACCGATCGACACGATGCGGTCCACCGGCTCGCGAAACTGCTCCCAGCCTTGCAGGAGCACGTCCTTGCGACGGGGGCTGTCCGACTTCGCCAGCAACTCCTTGACGTAGGCCTGCTGGTTCTTGCTGAGCGTCAGCCCGACGACGTCGACGTCGTGGCGTTCCAGGGCCCGGTTGACCGTCGCACCCCAGCCGCAGCCGATGTCGAGCAGCGTCATCCCCGGCTCGAGTCCGAGCTTGCCGAGCGACAGGTCGATCTTCGCGATCTGGGCTTCCTCGAGCGTCATGTCGTCACGCTCGAAGTACGCGCAGCTGTAGGTCTGGGTGGGATCCAGGAACAGCCGGAAGAAGTCGTCGGAGAGGTCGTAGTGCGCCTGCACGTCTTCGAAGTGCGGCGTCAAGCCCTGGGTGTCGTTCTTCGTATCTGGCACAGTTCAGCCTTCGGCGTCAGGATTTTGAGTAGAGTCGGCGGCTCCGCGTTCTCGAGAGCCATCCCCCGTAGGTCCGCGCAATCTGAGGAAGACTACCCGAAACGGCGAGTGCACCTCTAATTCGGTGCGGCCAGCAACCGCCGGTGTCACCGAGCCGTAAGCACGGTTTGCTGACCGCTCACGTGAGGAATCGTTGCGAGGTGGTGTCGTACTCCGCAACCGACGCCCCCAGCAGCGCGGCGCCCTGTTCGTCGCTCGGACCACTACCGCGAAAGGTCTCGGCAGCGGCTTGCGAGACCCACCGTTCGTAGACGTTGACACGACCCGGATCCAGGACGTCAGCCGAGATGGCGAAGTCCAGGCACCCCGATGCGGCACGCGCCTGCCGGACGACCTCGACACAGGTGGCCAGGTAGTCGTCGCGCCCGTCGGGGTCCACCATCAGATGTCCTGCGACGACGACGCTGCGGTCCACGTCCTCGGTCACGTGCTCAATTCTCCCTCGGTAGCAGTTCGCTGGCGAAGCGGTCGACGAAGTCGACGGCACGCGTGCCGCCGGTCGGGCGAATCACGAACTTGGTCAACCCCGCGCCGACGTACCCGTCGATCATTCGGTGCAACGCAGGCCACCCGTCGGCGACCAACTCGGCCGGGTCGACGTCGGGCCGTCGTGCCCGCACCGCGGCGACGACGTCGTCGGACAAGCCGTTCTCGGCGACGGCGACGTTGATGCCGTAATGGTCGGCCTCGACGGCTCGACCCGCCTCGGCGGCGGCCACCTCGATCGCTTCGCGACCGCGGCGCGCTTCCTCGGGGGTCAGGAACGAGCCGAGCCAGCCGTCGGCGAGCCGGCCGATGCGGCGAAACGCACTCGGCGCCGATCCGCCCAGCCAGATGTCGACCGGCCGGGCCGCGCGGGGACCGACGGCCATCGATCGCGCCGAGAAGAACTCACCGGTGAAGTCGTCGCCGTCGGACCGCAGTGCCGCCCGGAGCATGGCGAGGGCTTCGTCGAAGACCGCGCCGCGACTGCCGTCGGGCACGACGAAGGCGTCCCGCTCGGCGGGGAGCGCCGACCGGAGTCCGAAGACGGGCAGTACCCGCTTGGGAGCGAGGGCGGCGAGCGACGCGAGCTGCTTGGCGACGAGCACCGGGTGGCGGCCGGGCAGGATCGCCACCGACGTGCCCACCTTGAGCTTGGTGGTGCGTGCCAGCGCGTAGGCCATGCCGACGACGGGGTCGACGGCGTCGTCGTAGACCAGTTCGGAGAACCACAGCGAGTCGACGCCGGCAGCTTCCAGTCGGTCGACGAGATCGGCCAACTCGGTGGGACTGGCGGCGGGGCCAGAGCCGAGGCTCACGCCGAATCGAATCTTCACCTCACCCAGTCTGCCCGCGATGCATGCGCGCCCGCATCTGCATGAAGGCGAACAGACCCGCGGTTCCGGTCACTCGCTCGTAGGCGTCGACCTGATCGGCGACGAATCGTTCGCGTTCCTCGACTGGCAGGCGATCGGTCCAGGCCGTCGACCCCATTGCAGACCAGCGCTGGAAGGCCTCCCGGGATCCGAAGTCCCACTGCCGGTCGTTGACCACGAGATCGTCGAGCACCAAGCCGGCCGACGCTGCCAACGCCTCGTATCCATCGGGATTCACGTGCACGAACGGCGGGTCGAAGCCCTCGAACCACGGCGCCCACCGAGGTCGACGGGACACGGTGGTCGTCACGTCCTCCAGGCTGGGGCGCGGTCCGGCGCAGACCACCTGCACCACCAACGACCCACCGGGTTTGAGCACGGCGGCGATCTGACTCAGGGCCAGGCGTCCTTCCGGCACCCAGTGCAGCGCGTTGAAGGACACCGCCGCGTCGAAGACGCAGGCGAACGGCAGCGCGCGGACGTCGGCGACGACGAATTGCGGGCCGGCATCCCCGACGGTGGCTGCGGTGGCCGCGGTGGCGATCATCCGGTGCGACGGGTCGGCTCCGATCACCATCCCGCGCGGCGCCAGGGAAGCGATGGCGCCGGTGAGAAAGCCGTCACCGCAACCGATGTCGAGGACGTGGTCGTCGGCGCGGAACTCGAGCCCCGCCATCGCCTCGGTGATCATCATCCGCTGCAACCCGCTGAGCTCGGCGTATTCGTCCCCGTTCCAGTCGGTCACCCGCCTATCGTGACAGCTGACCATGGCGTTCGACTGACGAAGGCGGGTTCCCGGATGCAGGCAGCTGTCACCGTGGCGATGGATGCCCCCGCGGAGAAGGTGTGGGATCTCGTCGCCGACGTTCGCAACACCGGCCGGTTCTCCCCTGAGACGTTCGAGGCGGAGTGGCTCGGCGGCGCTACGGGGCCGGCGCTCGGCGCGATGTTCCGGGGGCACGTCAAGCGCAACGAGATCGGCCCCGTCTATTGGACGACGTGTCGCGTCACGGCGTGCGACCCCGGCCGGGAGTTCGGCTTCGAAGTGCTCATCGGCGACCGGCCGGTGAACAACTGGCATTACCGATTCGTCCCGGCCGGGGGCGGCACCGAGGTTACCGAATCCTTCCGGATGAACGAGGGGCTGATGACGACGTTGTTCGGCGTATTCGGCGGGCAGCTGCGCACTCGCCGCAACGTCCGCGACATGCGCAAGACCCTGGAGCGAATCAAGGCCGTCGTCGAGGCGTGACGCCGACGCGTGGCGCGGGAATTCCTGCAGCCAATGTGGCTGCAGGAATTCATGTTTGGACTGGTGGGGGTGACGAATCAACGAAAGACGAAGTCGTCCGGGTCGACGACCCGCGTCCAGGCCCAGTAGTCGACCAGTCGCCACGGGCTCAGGGTGTACACCTCGCCGTGGCTGTTCTTGTAGAAGGAATGCTCGATACTCGGATGCGCCCACACCAGGGTGCGCATCTCCGCCTGACTGCGTCGCACCCACTCGTCGGTGACGTCTTGGCGCGGCTCCATGGAACGATGGTTGTCGGTGATCAGGTGCTCCAAACAGCCTGCGATGTAGCGCATTTGACATTCGGAGTGGAAGATCAGGCTGCCGCCGCTGGCGAGGTTGGTGCCGGGGCCGTACATGCAGAAGAAGTTCGGGAAGCCGGGCACCGTGATGCCGAGGTGGGCCGCGGGTCGTTCGCCCCACTGACCGCGGAGGTCGCGGCCGTCTCGACCGGTGACGGTCATGGGCCACAAGAGATCCCCGGCACGAAAGCCGGTGGCGTAGACGATGACGTCGACGTGGTGGTGCGTGCCGTCGGCGGTCACCACCGCGTCGGGAGTGAGATGGTCGATGGGGGTGCGCACCAGGTCGACGTCGTCGCGGGTCAGCGTCTTGAGCCAGCTGCCGTTGTCCTGCAGAGTGCGCTTGCCGGTCGCCGGATAGTCCGGGACGACCTTGTCCGCGAGTTCGGTGTCGTCGCCGACTTGGCTCGTGATCCACTCCGTGAACACGAGCCGGGTGAGCTCGTTGATCTCGCTGACGGCCCGTTGCTGATCGGGATAGTCGGGGTCGACGCGGGCCGCCGCCAATCCCTTGTCACACCCCGGCCAGAACAGCAGGAACCGGTACCACCGACCATAGAACGGCAGGTGGCGCAGAGCCCACTGCACGCCGGGTCCGACGGCTTCGTGGTAGTTGGGATTGGGGAACATCCATTGGGCGGTGCGCTGGAAGACGGTGAGATGTTCGACGTCCTCGGCGATGGCCGGCGCGATCTGAAAGCCGCTGGCGCCCGCGCCGATCAACCCCACGCGACGACCCCGCAGGTCGACCGAGTGGTCCCACCGGGCGGAGTGAAAGGCGTTGCCGGCGAACGATTCCCGCCCGTCGATCGGGGGGATGTGCGGCCGGTCGAGCTGACCGACCGCGCTGATCACCGCGCGGGCACGTAGCGTCGACTCGGTGCCGTCGGCGGCACGGGTGCGAACGTCCCACGTCGCGGCGGCCTCGTCCCACGTTGCGGCGACGACTTCGGTCTGCCACCGGACGTGCGGCGTGACGCCGCGGTCGTCCATGACGCGTTGGAAGTACGCCTGCAATTCGGGTTGTTCGGCGAAGAAGTGGGTCCACTGGTCGGTCGGTTCGAAGCTGTAGCAGTAGAAGTGGTTTCCCACGTCGACCCGCGCGCCCGGGTAGGTGTTCTGGTACCAGGTGCCACCAGGTCCGGCGTTCTTCTCGACGATGGTGAACGGGATTCCCGCCTCGAGCAGCCGGATGCCTGCCAGCAGACCGGACTCCCCGCAGCCGATGACGACGACGGGAAAGTCTCGGCGCGCGGCCGCCGACGCGTCCGCGTACGGGCCGTCCCTCACCGCGCGGCCGTCGGTGCCGTCGAGCTCCATCTCCTCGAGCACCATGGGGACGTACTCGTCGGGCACCGGTTCGCAGACCAGCCACTCCATCATCTCCTTGAGCAGAGCGCCGTCGACCGGTGCCGGTTCGGGACAGCCGCGATCGCGGTAGTCGGCGATCACGCGAAGCGCGAGGGCGCGGGCCGCCGCCTTGTCGTCCTCGGACATGTAGCCCTGCACTTCGTTGAGGAACAGGCCGGCCGGCCGCAACGCGCCGCGGATCAGGGCCGGATCGCCGGACATGTGCACCAGGCTGAGCATTAGCGTGGGGATGCTGACGTCGAGCAGCGCTTCGGCGATCTCGACATCAGAGGTCGTAAACGGTTGCCCTGCATGTGGGTTGCGCACCCGTCGGTGCTACCACACGCCACGGGCGGTTGGGTGCCTTATGGGCCGGGTATCAGGCCCGCATGACAGCCCATGACGACGACACCGTCGCCGCGGTCGGCAAGGTGTCCGAGGCCCTCGAGTACGTCGAACGCGCCCGCGGCCACCTGTACTCCTTTCATCAGCTGATGGGTCACGCCGACCTGACGCTGGGAGAGGCGTGCGACGATTTGCGCACAGCAGGCCACGGCGAGGTGGCCGACCGTCTCGAGACCGACATGGTGGGTCGGAACGTCCTGCACGGACGGTGGACCTTTCAGATCGTCGAGGAGTTCGACGACGGCTATTGGAGCAGGTTCCGCGAGCACGACGCTCGGGTGCGCGACGAACTGGTCGGCGGTGAACGCCACCTGTTCGAGGCCAACATGAAGGAGGACCGACGCAGTCGCGGCCGATCGGGGCACGAAGCGCGGCCGTGACGCTACGCTCGCGTCAATGGGTATCTCGACACGTGTCAACGGGGCACCGCCGCCCGACGTCGCGCTCTCCGAGGTCAATCTCGGGTCGTGGGACTTCTGGGCCGCCGACGACGACGTGCGTGAGGGTGCCTTCGCGACGCTGCGGCGCGAGGCGCCGGTGTCCAAGCACCCCGAGTTCGTCCAGGACGGTTTCGAGGAGGGCCGAGGGCACTGGGCCGTCACCCGCTACGACGACGTGTTCCACGCCAGCAGGCATCCAGAGATCTTCAGCTCCGCCCAGGGCATCGTCATCGGGGACCAGTCACCGGAGTTGGCCGAGTACTTCGGCTCCATGATCGCGATGGACGATCCGCGGCACAGCCGTCTGCGCAACATCGTCCGAAGTGCCTTCACGCCAAGGGTTCTCGCCCGTATCGAGGATTCGGTCCGGGATCGGGCCCGCCGGTTGGTGCAGGCCATGATCACCGGTCACCCCGACGGTTCCTGCGATCTGGTGGCCGAGCTGGCCGGGCCGCTCCCCCTGCAGATCATCTGCGACATGATGGGCATTCCCGAGGCGGAGCATCAGAACGTCTTCCACTGGACCAACGTCATTCTGGGCTTTGGCGACCCCGAGATCACGGCGGACTTCGACGAATTCGTGAAGGTAGCCATGGACATCGGGGCCTACGCCGCTGCCCTGGCCGACGACCGGCGGGCCCGGCCGGCCGAGGACCTCACCACCAGCCTGGTGCAGGCCGAACTCGACGGCGAACGGTTGACCTCGGCCGAGGTGGCGTCCTTCTTCATCCTTCTCGTCGTGGCGGGCAACGAAACCACCCGCAACGCCATCAGCCACGGCGTCCTTGCGCTGAGCCGCTACCCCGACCAACGCGACGTCTGGTGGGACGACTACGACGCCGTCGCCCCCACCGCCGTCGAGGAGGTGGTGCGGTGGGCCTCGCCGGTGGCCTACATGCGGCGCACCGTCACCCGCGACACCGACCTCGGTGGGGTGAGGCTCGCCGAAGGCGACAAGGTCTCGCTCTGGTACGGGTCGGCCAATCGCGACGAGTCGAAGTTCGACGACCCGCACCTATTCGACGTGCGCCGTCACCCCAACCCGCACGTCGGCTTCGGTGGCGGCGGTGCCCACTTCTGTCTGGGCGCCAACCTGGCGCGCCGCGAAATTACGGTCGCCTTCGAGGAATTGCACCGGCGGGTCCCCGACCTGGCGGCGGTCGAGGAGCCCGCTCGGCTGCAATCGGCGTTCATCCACGGCATCAAGCGACTGCCCGTCGCGTGGACTCCCCCGCGCTAGCGCGAATTAGTTGACGACCCGGTGCTGAGGGTCGTGCTCGACCCGCTCGACGTGATCGGCGTGCGTGCCGTCGTTCAGATCCTCGTGCTTGGCGCGCTCCTTCTCGGCGAGGGCGTATGCGGCGTCGGCATCGTCCTTGCGGCGCGGGTCGAGCTCGTCGGCGTGCTGGAACTTGGAGTCGAGCTGCTCGCGGGATGACGCGGCCTCGTCGCGATGGCTGGCGGCACGGTCGGCAAGCCGGGCCGCCTCGGCTGCCTTGGCCTCTGCCTCGGCCGCCGCGGCGCGCGCCTTGGCCTCCGTCTCGGCGGCGATGGCCTCGCGCTTCTCCACGCGAGCGCTCTCCTCACGGGCCTCATCGCGGATGCGGTCGGCTTCGGCTCGGCGTTTCTTGTCGCGTGCGCTGCGGGCCATGAACGACAGCCCGAGGATCACCAGCAGGACCACCACGACGGCCACGACGATTGCGATGACGGTGTTGGTGCTCATGTCCGCTCCTTCGTTTACGCGCGCCAATTATTGACGCGCACGCTGGAGGAGGGGTTGCCCTGGACCGCGGATCTTCAAACCGGGGGCCGCCGGAGCTGCTATCCGACGTACTTGGTGAACCACGCTTGGACGCGTTGCCAGGCGTCCGCAGCGGCCGTGGGGTCGTAGCGCTCGCCGGTGTCGTTGAAGAACGCGTGATCGGCGCCCTGTTCGACGACGAGCTCGTTGACGACCCCGGCCTTGTCGAGGGCCTGCTGGGCGGCGTCCTTGGTGCCGGTGACGCGGGCGTCCTTGGAGCCGTAGAACGCCAGCACCGCGACGTCCTTGGAACCGCTGAAGTCCGCATCGTCCGGCGTCGGACCGTAGAACGGCACCGCGGCGGCCAGCTGCGGCTCCCCGGCTGCGAGCAGTTGCCAAACCAGGCCGCCGCCCATGCAGAATCCGACGGCAGCGACCTTCACCCCGGGGGTGCGGCGCTGCAGTTCTTCGACCCCGGACTTCAAGTCGGCGGTGAAGTCCTGCGGGGAGATCTTGCTCAGCGCGGCGGTGGCCTCGGCCGGGTCGGTGAACTTCGCCGTGCCGCCCTTGCCGGACAGCAGGTCCACCGCGAGGCTGGAGTAGCCGATGCCGGCGAAGCGTCCGGCAACCGACCGCGCCCAATCGGTGAGGCCCTTGTTCTCGTGCACGACGAGCACGGCACCCTTGGGCGTCTGCGCGGCCGCCCATGCGCCCTGCAATTCGCCACGCGGTCCGGGCCATGTGACGGGTTCGGTCTGCAGGGCGTTCTCGATGCCGGGCGGGGGCGCCTTCTCGGTCGACGCGTCGGTGGAGGTGACGGGCGACTCGGCGGCGGGCTTCTCGGCTGAGCTGCAGGCGGCGATCAGCGAGGAGGCCGCGGCGGCGCCCACTCCGATGAGCGCGAGTCGTCGGAACGCCTCGCGGCGCGACATCAGACCCTCGACGTGGTCGGTGGCGATCTCTTCGGCGATGTAGCGCTGCAGCGGAGTCACCGGATCGAGTATGCCCGCAGATTTTCCAAGTTGCGATGGCGGCGCTCTCCACACCCGATACTCGACGTCATGATCGCCCCAGCGGGTAGCCGCGCCCTGGTTGGGCGGGTGGCCGTGGTCGCCGGGGCCACTCGTGGCGCAGGTCGGGGCATCGCGGCGGCACTCGGCGAAGCGGGTGCGACGGTGGTGTGCACGGGTCGCACCAGCTCGCAGGTGACTCTGCGCTCCGACTACGACAGGCCCGAAACCGTCGAGGACACAGCACGACTCGTCACCGAGTTGGGCGGCGTGGGTGTCGCGGTGCCGACTGATCATCTCGACGTGGCGCAGGTGCGCGCCTTGGCCGACCGTCTCCGGTCGGACTACGGCGCGATCGACGTCCTCGTCAACGACATTTGGGGGGCGGAGAACCTCAAGGGGCCGCCGTCGACGTGGAACCGTCCGTTGTGGGAGCACGACCTGGAGGACGGGTTGCGGATCCTGCGGCTGGGCGTCGACACGCACCTCATCACCTCGCACTGCCTCCTACCGCTGATCGTCACTCGACCTGGTGGCCTGCTGGTGGAGGTCACCGACGGCACGGCCGAGTTCAACGCCCACCATTACCGACTCTCGGCGTTCTACGACCTGGCCAAGGTGTCGGTCAACCGCATCGCCTTCAGCCAGGGCCACGACCTGGCGCCCTACGGGGGTGTGGCCGTCGCCGTCACGCCCGGGTGGCTGCGCTCGGAGATGATGCTGGAGAACTACGGGGTGAGCGAAGCCAGTTGGCGTGACGCGCTTGACCCGTGCCGCGCCGACGGCGGGCCCGTCGCCCCGCATGCGTTCACCGAGTCCGAGACGCCACGCTTCGTGGGTCGCGGAGTGGCGGCGATCGCGGCCGATCCCGACCGGGCCCGCTGGAATCAGCGGTCGGCGAGCTCGGTGCAGTTGGCGCGCGAGTACGGCTTCACCGACGTCGACGGTCGCCAACCCGACGCCTGGGCCGAGCAGTAGACAATTCTAGAAATCTGTTCACGATTTCGTTGACACCGGTGCGCGACGGCTGTTCTATGACGGAGTGACTTACGACACGATCATTCGCAACGGCCGCTGGTTCGACGGCACCGGCGCCGCATCGGCGATCCGCAACGTCGGCATCCGGGGCGGGCACGTGGCAGCGGTCTCGGCCGACGATCTCGACGCGACCGACTGCCCCCGGGTGATCGACGCGACCGGTCTGTGGGTGTTGCCCGGACTGCTCGACATCCACACCCATTACGACGTGGAGGTGCTCAACGGTCCCGCGTTGGCGGAGTCGCTGCGTCACGGCGTGACGACGGTGATGCTGGGCTCGTGTTCGTTGTCGACCATCCACGTCGACGGCACGCAGGCCGGTGACCTCTTCGGTCGCGTCGAGGCGATCCCCCGCGAGCACGTCATCGCCGCGGTCGACGGCCGCAAGACTTGGCGCACCTGCGAGGAGTACGTCGAGGCGCTCGAGGCCCTGCCGCTAGGACCGAATCTGGCGGCGTTCATCGGACACTCCGACATGCGGACCGCGGTGATGGGCCTCGACCGGGCGACCCGCAAGCGCGAGCGTCCCAGCCGGGTCGAGCAGGCCGAGATGGAGCGCATGCTCGCCGAGGCGCTGCGCGCCGGTTTCGTCGGCATGTCGTCGATGCAGTTGCTGTTCGACAAGATCGACGGCGAGGTCTGCCGGTCGCGCACCCTGCCGTCGACCTACGCCGGCGCTCGCGAACAACGCCGCCTGAAGTCGTTGCTGCGCAGGGCCGGACGAGTGCTGCAGTCGGGGCCCAACATCGAGAACCCGCTCAACCTGCTGTCACAGGTCGCGCAGTCGGTCGGGGTGCTGCGCAACCCGCTGAAGACCAGCCTGCTCTCGGCGGCCGACGTGAAGTCCAACCCGTACGCGATCGCGTTGATGGGGCCGGTCGCCCGACTGGTCAACCGCCTTGGCGGGAACTTCCGCTGGCAGCACCTGCCCGTGCCGTTCGAGGTGTACGCCGACGGTATCGACCTGGTGATCTTCGAGGAGTTCGGCGCCGGCGCGGCCGCCCTGCACCTGCGTGACGAAGTCGAGCGCAACGAGATGATGCGCGACGAGCAGTACCGCCGCCGGTTCCGCAAGGAGTACGAGAGCAAGTTCGGGATGCGTGTCTGGCACCGCGACTTCTTCGACGCCGAGATCGTCGAGTGCCCCGATCCGACGGTCGTCGGCAAGTCCTTCGGTCAGGTCGGCGTCGACCGCGGCGGCCTGCATCCCGTGGACGCCTTCTTGGACCTGGTGCTCGACCATGGCTCGGCGCTGCGGTGGCGAACCACGATCTCCAACCATCGGCCCGAGGTGCTCAAGAAGTTGGCCCGCGACCCGGGCGTGCAGATGGGGTTCTCCGACGCCGGGGCGCACCTGCGGAACATGGCCTTCTACAACATGGGCTTGCGCCTGCTGCGCCACGTCCGCGACGCCGAGGCCGCGGGCACGCCGTTCTTGACGGTGGAACAGGCGGTGCACCGATTGACCGGTGAGCTGGCCGATTGGTACCGGCTCGACGCCGGACATCTGCGGATTGGGGACCGGGCCGACGTCGCGATCGTCGACCCGGCCTGTCTCGACGACCGCTTGGATGCCTACGCCGAGGAATCGGTGCAGCAGTATGGCGGGCTGTCGCGCATGGTCAACCGCAACCGGGAGACGGTGCGGGCAGTCCTCGTCGGCGGCCGGGCGGTGTTCCTGGGCGGCGAGCCCACCGAGCTGGTCGGTCGGCAGCGGACCGGCCGCTTCCTACGCGCAGCGCACCAGTCCCCCGCCGTCGGCGCACCGAAGGACGAGTTGTCCAGTGTCGGTTGAGGATACGGTTCTCGGCATGTGGGCCGCATTGTCGGCACGCGATTGGGAGTCGCTGAAGTCCTTCTTGTCCGAGGACTGCATCTACCTCGACGTCCCGGTCGGCCCGACCGCCGCGGCGAAGGGGCCCGAGAACATCGTCAAGAGATTGAAGATCGGCCTCGAGCCACTGGCGTCCTACGAGAACTTCACCGGCCTGCTCGTCGTCGACGGTGCGGACGCAATGTACGAGCACCACGAGGAATGGCACTGGGCGACGGGTGAGTCGGCAGTGTTGCGATTCGTCACCGTGCACCGCGTCGAGAACGGCAAGATCTCGCTCTGGAAGGACTACTGGGACATGAGCGCTCTTGCCAACCATGCTCCCCCGACGTGGCTGGAGGACTTCGCCAACGCCGACATGTCGTGGATGTACGACGCGACCGGCGTGGTCTAGTAGGGGCCCCCGCGTTCTCGGCGGACGCGGTCCGCGTTGCCTTGGGCGCGGGTGATTCTGCGCCGCGGCATGGTGAGCCCGGCCGTGTGCGGCGCGGGTCGTCCGGTCGTCGTGACCGTGGCGGTGGGTGCGGACAGTTCGGGGAACAGCAACCGGCTGCCCGGCGTGGTGACGAACTCTTGGCCGTCGGGCGCGGTCCAGATGACGGTGCCGTCGTCGAGTTGTTTGTCGCGCCAACCATTCTCACCACCCCAGAACGTCTTGAGTAGGTGGTGTCGACGGCAGACGCACTTGAGGTTGGACGCGGCAGTCGGTCCGTGTGGCCACGGAATCGTGTGATCGATGTCGGTCTGGCTGGCGGGTACGCGGCAGCCCGGGAAGCGGCACGTCATGTCGCGGCAGCGGATGAAGTCGGCCAGTTTCTTCGACGGTCGGTACCGATTCTCTGGTGGGGCTTGGCCGGGGTGCACGATTCGGGTGATCGTGGCCCCGACGGTGGCGCGGCAGGCAATCGCGCCGGGGAGGAACTGGCCGCCCATCAATGCCGCGGGGCGCAGCTTGGCGAAGTATCCGGGTGCCGGGGTGAGGGCCTCGGTGAGGGTGAGGTCACGCAGGGGCTTGTCGAATAGCGGTGGTTCGTCGCCGTCAATGGCCGCGCGCTCATCGGCCGCCGAAGATTCGTCGGTGTCCACAGGGGTCGTCGGTGCGGGTGTCTCGGGCTTGGGCGCAGGCGGGCCGGACTCTGGCGGATCTGCGGGGTCGGCCAGCGTGTCCTCACTGGCGATCACGTAGACCACCACCCCCGTCGCGGGCGGGTTCTGCGCGGCCGGGCAGTCGTCGTTGCCGCACAGGCACGCCATGCGGTCGGTCCCGAGGGCACCGACGGCGTCGGCGCGCAGTTGGTCGGCGGTCCGCGGGTCACCCGAGCACACCGTGGCGGCCAGGTTCTTCAATCGGCCCTCGAATGCCTTGGCGTCGTGGGCGAACAGGGTGGCCAACACGGTGGCCATTCCGCTGCCGTCCTCCTCGATGTGCACCTCCACCGACCGGCCTCGCGCCTTGGCCTCGCTCCGGCGGACCGCGTTCGGGTCGACCTGGGCCACGAACGAGTCGATGGCTTTCTCGGTCTTGTCGACCGACCGCGGTTCCCAGTCCCCGAACGCCTCGGCCAGCAAGCCGTCGAGGGTCCGCAGGGCATCGGGGTCGATGACCAGGGCGCCGCGCTGCACCACGGTCTTCACCAACGCATAGGTGATCAACCCCTCCGCGAACACGGCAGCCACGCGGGGGAACCGGTCGTGCAACGCGACGGCGATCAACAGTTGGTGGGAGGCGGTGCCGGGGGTGATGTTCTGGGCGGCGCCGATGTGGGCGGCGACGGCGTCGAGGTTGTCCAGGCACCATTGGTCTCGGTCGGCTGATCCGGAGGCGGCATGGGCCTCGTCGAGCATGGCGGCCATCGTCGCGACCCGACGGGCGCAGGCCGCGTTCTCCACCCGCGCCCATGACGACAGTGCCCAGGCACCGCGGGTGCCGGTCGTCGCGTCAACCAAGTCGTCGAACATGAACCCAGTCTACGGTGACACACCGACGAAAAGTGTTCTGCTACAAGCGTTCTGTGGATGAACGCCGCACTGTGGACAACCCCGCCCAGACGCCCCGAAATGTCAGAGGTGCGTGCTACACCCTCGCAGCGACGTGCGCCAAGTCGTACACGTACGACCGATCACCCTTGTAACTCACCCACACGCCGGCGGGCGGAAGATCGCCCCACCCCGCATCACCGAATGGGCGGCTCGACACCGCGGCGGCCCCGTCACACACCACCCACCCGAACTCCGGGAGTCGTCGGCACCAGACGTCCGCGTCGACTCGCTTGAAGGACGGATGGCCGTGAGCCTCTCCATCGCGTACGAAGTCATAGGTCACACCGTCCACGCGCCGGACGAACCGCACACCTGGCATCGAGCCACCTACACGCTCCACGCCAGCCTGAACCGTTCTGCGAGTTGCTCCGGCGTCAGATCGGCGAAGTGCTCGTGCTCGTACCGGCGAACCGCGACGACAGAGTCGACCGCGGCGTCCCCGAGAATGCCTCGCAACAGGCTTGATTCGGCCAGGGCGCCCACCACGGCAGCCTGATCGTCGGACAGCAGCCCGATTCCGGCCGCGCTCCGCTCGTCGGGCGACAGCGTCCCCGGATCCACCGGAACCTCCGCCGGCAGCGGCAATTCGCGTTCGATGCCGTCGAGGGCGAGACCGAGGATCGCCGCGGATGCGAGGTACGGGTTGGCCGAGGGGTCGACCACCTTCACCTCGACGTTGGCCCCGTGCGCGTTGCCCGGGCCACCGCGCAGGAAGCGAACCGCGGCCTCGCGGTTCTCGGTACCCCAGCAGACGCTGGCACCCGACCAGCTGCCCACCTGCATCCGAAGTCCCGAAAGGATGGATCCGCACAGCAGAGCCTGCGCATCGATCAGACCGGCCAGCACACCGGCGACGGCGGCCTCCCCAGCGGGACGCATCCCCTGGGCGCCCTGGCCGCCGGAGAACAGCGGAACGCCGTCGTGACGCAGTGAGAAGTGTTGATGTGCACCGGAACCGACGGCACCGGCGAACGGCACCGGCGAGAGGCTGACGCGCAGGCCGTGCTTGCGCGCGGTCCTTCCGACGACGATGCGCGCGGCGATCAACTGATCGGCGGCGGCGACCGGCGTCTTCGGTGCCAGCGACATCTCGAACTGGTTGGCGCCGTACTCGGGATGGAACTGCTCGATCGACACCCCGGCGGCGGTGCCAGCTTCGATGACGTCGCGGACGAAGCCTTCGTATTCCAGGACGCCCGCCAGTCCGTACTGCGCCCACAGGTGCGACGGCAGGGCCGCGCCGTCCGGCCCGACCAAGACGAACTCCATCTCGTGGCCGACGAGCGCGGTGAGACCTGCTGCGGCCAACCGGTCTTCCACGCGCGTCAGGGCGCCTCGACTGCAGAACGGATCGGGAGCGCCGTCCTGGCTGAAGAACGATCCCGGTGCCCACGCCAGGCCGTCCCCGAGGATCCTCAACCCGTCGAGGTCGACGCGGATCCGTTGGTCGCCGACCACGCCGATGGCACCGCCGAGGGCGATGCCCGATTGGTCGACGGTGAACACGTGCCATACCGGGCTGGCCCCGAGGCCGGGGTTGGCGAACCCGCTCATCTTGCTCAAGGGAACGGTCTTGGCGTGACAGAGACCGGCGGCGTTGACGACGGTGCCGACGAGCGTGGTGACGCCGGCCGATTCGAGGGTGGACGTGGCCGCGGCGGTGAGCGGTGTGGCTGCCATGGCCACCATTCTGCACGGGCCGGGCCGTGGCGCAGGTTAGAGCGTGATCTTGCAGGCCTGACCGATGTCGAGCGTCCGCAGCATGCGACCCATGCCCAGCCACATGGCGCACGACAGGGCGAGGTCGGTCAGCACTTCGGGGCTGAACTGCTCGTTGCAGCGCGCCCAGAAGTCTTCGTCGTCGCGTAATTCGGTGTGGCCGTTGGCGAACCGAGAGGCGAACTCGGCCGCGACGCGCTCCTGAGGGGAATAGCCGGGCCAGGTGCGCCACTGCGCGGCATGGTCGTAGAGGTCCTCGTCGACGCCCGCCGCGGCCCCTTCGGCGTCGCGGGTGTTCTGGCAGACCACGCACTCGTTGTCCAGCGCGAGCACCATGCGGGCCAGCTCGCGCGTGCGCATGGGCAGCCGGTTCTTGTTGTAGACCGCGTGGGTGAAGCCGGCCATGGCCACGCCGATGTCGGGTGAGCGCGTGATCCAGGCCGCGGCGTCGTCGTCGGCGAAGTCTCCGATTCTGCTCATGGGCGCATCGTACGCCGGAGACCGCATTTCTGGAACAGGTTCTAGTTTTCCAGTGCTCAGGCCCCGTCGTGAAGCGTGACGTGGTAGCCGTCGGGGTCGGCGAAGGTGAACGTTCGACCGAATGGTCCGTCGTACGGCGGTGCCACGACGGTGTGCCCGTCGGCGGCCATGGCGTCGTGAATGGCCTGGACGTCGGTGGCGTGCAGCCAGATTCCGGCACCGACGCCCGGGTGGGCCACCGACGCGAAATCGGTTCCCGGGGCGACGTCGCGCAGCGCAAAGGCGATTGGCGCCGTGTCGAACACGACGGCGTGCGGTGGACCGGACGGCGACCGGACCAGTCCGAGGTAGTGCTCGTAGAAGGCGCGGGACGCCTCGAGATCCCTTGCCTGCAGGGAGATGAAGTCGGGTCCGGTCACGGGCATGTGAACTCCTCGGTCGAATCGTATGTGTCAGTTATATGACACAACCGACCGTATGTCAGAATGCTGACATGAGTCAAGACGGGGTGGAGCTCGAGACGTCACTGGGCTACCTGCTGAAGGAAGCGGCGAGCGCGCTTCGGAACGCCATGGAGGACGTGCTGCGGCCACTGGGGATGAGCGTGACGCACTACGCGTGCCTGGAACTGCTGGCCCAACGCCCCGGATCGTCGAACTCCGAACTGGCCCGCGGCGCATTCGTCACCCGGCAGTCGATGAACGTGCTCCTGCAGAACCTGGAACGCGATGGTTACGTGACCAGGCCCGCCGAAGCGCCCGTCGGCAAGGCGCTTCCCACACGGCTCACCGCGCGCGGCCGGCGCAGCTTGGCCCACGCCTCCGCGGCGGTACGGTCCGTCGAACTCACGATGACCTCGGGACTGTCAAGCGCCGATCAAGATGCCGCCCTGCGAATCCTGCGGAGCATGACGAAATCGTTGCGCGCCTGACGCCTCCGCGCCTGACGCCCTCTACTGCGGCGGCCGAGCCACGCACTGTGCGGCGTACAACTGCTCGCCGAGTTTGTCCATCAACTCGAGCTGGGTCTCGAGGTAGTCGATGTGCCCCTCTTCGTCGGCGAGGATGCCTTCGAGGAGGATCGCGCTGGTGGAATCTTCCTTCTGACGGCACATGATGACACCGGGCTTCAGGCGGGCCGCCACGTCGTACTCGATCGTGAGGTCGGCCTCGAACTGCTCACGCAGCGTCTGGCCGACCTTCAAGGAAAACAGCCGCTGATAGTTCGGCAGGCCGTTGAGCAGCAGGATGCGGTCGGTGATCGCCTCCGCGTGGTTCATCTCCTCGAAGGCTTCCTTGCGGGTGTGCGCGGCGAGTTCGGTAAAGCCCCAGCTCTCCTGCATCTTCGAATGCAGGAAGTACTGGTTGATTGCCGTCAATTCGCTCGTCAGCTGCTCGTTGAGCAACTTGAGGACCTCGGGATCGCCGTTCATGTGTCGCTCCTCGGCCGCTGTCTGTCGAGCGCCTCGAGCGAGGCGTGATCGTCCCCACAATCTAGATGACCGCAGGCACGGAAGCGCGGGAACGCGAGCAGTTGGTGGCGTGTCGCCGAGATCAGCCGCCTCGACGAAGCCGCAGGTGAGGATAGCCAAACCGCCGAAATCATCAGATAGTGATGGACTGGCTACCCTAACTAAGGTTAGTCTGAGCTAACCTGACGTGGTGAACCCCCAGCCGATGAGAAGGGACGCGATCGACTGATGTTCGTGTGTCTGTGCACCGGCGTGACGAGCCAAGCCGTCACCGATCTCGTCGCCTCCGGGGCGTCGACCTCCAAGCAGGTCGCCGAGGCCTGCGGAGCCGGGCTGGACTGCGGGCGTTGCCGTCGCACCGTGCGCGCCATCATCGAGGCGGCCAGCGCCACGACGGCCTGCCCCCTGCACGCCGCCAGCTGACTACTTCGACTCCTGCCGGTTGGCGAACGACGCCAGCGCGTCGGCGTTGGCCACTCCCCCGAGCAATTCGGCGAACTGGGCGTACTCGCGTGCCGCGGCGGCGGTGATCTCACCGCGGGTGGGTTCGACCATCGTCTGCTTGACGGCGATCAGGCTCGAAATCGGCCGCGAGGCAAGGACTTCGGCGTGCCGACGGGCGTCGGGCAGGAGGTCGTCGGGCTCGCACACCTTCCAGACGAACCCCATCCGCTGAGCCTCGGCGGCGTCGACCCATTCCGAGGACAGCAGCATCCACGCCGCGTTCTGCCGGCCGACGAGCTGCGGCAGCAGATACGACGACGCCGCCTCCGGCGCGACGCCGAGACTGGTGAACGGGCACTTCAGCCGCGCCGCAGTGGACATGAACACCAGGTCGGCGTATCCGAGGATCGTCGCGCCGATGCCGACGCCGAGGCCGTTGACCGCCAGGATCAACGGTTTCCGTAGCGCGGTGAGCGTTTCGATCATCCCGGGAAAGCCGTACTGGCCGGACTGAAACTCTGGATCCGTGATTCGCGCCTGCATCTCGACGAGGTCGTTGCCGGCGCTGAACGCGCGCCCCGACCCCGTCAGCAGCACCACGGCGACCGACGGATCCTCGTCGGCCTCGCGCAGGGCGACGGTCGTCGCGTCGTAGAGCGCCTCGTTGAAGGCGTTCAACGCCTCCGGGCGGTTCAGGGTCAGGGTTCGCACCCCGCGGTCGTCCTCGATCTCCACCAGCACGGCTGCAGCGTATGCGCTAGCCGTTGGAGTAGACGCGGCTGGGTGTGACGAAGACCACCGTGCGCCGCTGCTCGGCCATCACTCGGTCGTAGGTGGCCCAGTCGTCGTGCGTGCCACCGGCGGCGGTGAACACCTCGCGCAGCAGCAACCGCAGGGTCTCCCCGTCGAGCCACGGCTTCGGGTCGTCGGGGCCGGCGAGTTCGGCGTCACCCTCGACCGTCGCCCACCGCCAGCCGTCCCGGAACGTCACCGCGATCGGCGGCCGGGCGCGCAGGTTGGCCAGCTTGACCTTGCCGTAGGTGACGAACGCACACACCGGCTCACCGGTCACCGGGTGCCGGACGGCGCCCGCGTTGACCAGTGACGCCTGCACGGTGCCGTCACCACGGACGGTCGAGACCACCGCCAGACCGCTCTCGGCCGATGCGAGCGCCACGGCCTCGTCGAGGGTCATCGCGTCACCTCGGCGGCAAACGGTGACCGCAGCACGTAGCGGCTCGTCGGCACGGTGTCGACGTCGCGGTTGGCCCCGAAGGCCGACGTACTGGCCACCATGCGGTTCATCCGATCGCCAAGGTCGGCGTCGTCGGCCGCGCCGAAGAAGGCGTGCAGGTCCCGCGTCGCCTCCAACGGGAACAGCTCCTCGACGATCGCGTCGACCACCGGTGCGCCCGGGGTCAGCGGGCGGACGACGGTGTTCTGGGTGTAGCCGAACGTCGACTGGGTGGCGATGGCGACCGGGGTGTGGTCGAGATGCCAGCGGGCCAGCCAGGTTTCCTCGTCGAGATCGGCCGGGCGCCGCAGCAGCGCGATGTTGGCAAAACCGGGTGTGCGCGCGCCCGGTTCGGTCGGAGGCGGTGGCAGCGGCACCGATTCGGTCACCAGGTAGGCGTCGACCCGGGCGCATTCGCCCGTCAACCGACTCAGCGCGCCGGTGACGTGTGGGCCGTAGGACTGCTGGGTCCAGATCTCGACGACGGCGACGACGGGCGGGTCGAGCGTCGTCAGCGTCATCAGCGAGTCGGTGACCGCCGCGTCCCGCACGTTGACGGCGAGCCCGGAGGCCCCCAGCGCCAGCAGGTCGTCGGCGACCTCGGTGCGCAACCGTGTGCACCACGCGTCGTCACCCGGGGCCGCCCTGAGGGTCGCGATCACCTTCTCCACGGTTCGAACGTACCGCCACGGCCGTCACCCCTGACCCACAATCGCCGATCGGCCCGGTAGTTTCGAGGCGTTGTGATGGACAGGCGATGAAGGGGCTGCCGGAGCGACTCGCCATGCCCGATCTCGGTGCGGTGGGGCGCAGCCTCGTCGGCGTCCTGCTGGCCGCGATCGCCGGCCTGCAATGGGGCACCGCCGGCGCGGCGACGGCGGCCGCAGGGGCGGCTGCGATCGCGGGAGCCGCTGCGCTGCAGGACAGTCCACGCGGACCACTGGCCCTGGTCGGAGCCATCTCGGTACAGATGAGCTTCGCGGTGGCGCTGGGCACGTCGACGTCCTCCTACGGCGTGCTCTTCGTGCTGGCCGCGACGGCGTGGTGCTTCCTGGCCGGCATCCAGTGGGCAGTCAGCGTCAATGCCGGATTGATCGCAGCCGCGACGGGTGCGCTGCTCGTCACCGCACCGCCGGTGCCACCGACGCCGACGAGCGTGCTGACCACGGCGCTGCTGACCCTCGGTGGCGGCCTGGTGCAAGCCGTGCTGATCGGCCTGTGGCCGCGGCGCCGGTGGCGGACGCAACGCGACGCCTTGACGAGGGCCTACCGGTCCCTTGGCGAGGACGCCAAGCGCCTCGCCGCCGACCCGAACGCCGGGGTCGACGCGGCACCGCTGCAGTGGTTGCGCGACACGGTGACCATGACCGACCGCCAGGCCCGACGCCGGCCGTTGGCCTACCGCGCCTGGTACGGCCTGCCCCAACGGATATCGGTGACGCTGACCGCGCTGGCGGCCCGGTCGGCCGACGACCCGGCGGTGCCCACCGTGCTGCGCGCCGCCGCGGGGGTTCTCGACGTGGTCGCAAGCCGCAGTCACACCGCGAAACGGGACGCCAGTCTCGGAGTGCTACAGGTCGAAGCGGCCAGCGACTCCGTCGCGGTAATCAACGTGGCTCTCGCACACCGCCTTTCCCACCAGCTGCGTGAGGCCGTCGCGCTGCGCTTCGGCGAGTTGACGCCCGACGTCGAGCACGTCTCGCGGCTGCGGCGACGGGGCGCCCTGTCCGCGTTGCCGATCGCCGCGGCGGCGATCCGGGCGCATCTGTCCTGGGGATCGCCAATTCTGCGGCACGCGGTCCGGCTGTCGGCGGGCGTCGGCGCCGCCGTGGCGGTGGAACGCTTCGCCGACGTCCCCTACGGCTACTGGATCCCGCTGACCGTGCTGATGGTCCTTCGGCCCGAGACCGCCCACACCTACACGCGGTGTGCGGGGCGGGTGGCCGGCAATGCCGTCGGCATCGTGGCGGCGTCGGTGGTGACGGTCATCTGGCACCCCACCGGGCTCGCGGCCGCCGTCCTGGCGGTACTCGCCCTCGGGGTCGCCTACGTCGTCTCCGGGTACGGGTACGTCGCGACGAGCGCGGCCCTGGCCGCGGTCGTGGTGTTCCTCGTCGACGTCAGTGACGCCGCGGACGCAGGCACCGCGACCGACCGGTTGATCGCGACGCTCATCGGCGGCGCGTTGGCGGTGCTCGTCCACGTGGTGCTGCCCGACCACTCGATGGTGCGCCTGCGGCAGCGGGCCGGCGAACTGTTGAAGACCGAGATCGACTACGCCGCGACGGTCATCAAGGCATTCGTCCACGGTCTCGACCATCCCGGTGAGGCCCTGGCAGCGGCGTGGGAGCGGGCCTTCCGCGCGCGGGCGGCGTTCGAGGCGGCCGCGGGCGCGACGACGTCGGACTCGGGTGACCTGCGGCGCTGGCTGAAGTCCTACCGCACGGCGCTCAACGCGATCACCACGTCGTGCGCGACGCTGGAGTCCAACCTGCCCGCCCGGCCTCCCGCCACGCTGCACACCGACTTCGTCGTGGCCGTCGACGAGTACGCCGAGGCACTCTCTGGTGCACCCACCGCACCCGGCGCCCCGTGGCGCCTGGACGGGGACCGACTGGCCGCCGCAGAGCAACGCATTCGCGAGGCGGGCCGCAGTCTGGGCCCCGACGACACCGCGAGCCGAGTCCTGGTGGCCGAGATTGGCGACATCACGCGCAGTCTCGTCGGCATCACCGACTGACGGCCGACGTCATTCCCTGGCCCAGCGGGGCCGGATGAACACGCCCTCCGCCTCGACGGTGACGCCCTCGGAGTCGGAGAGGTGGCCAACGGCAAAGGTCTTGACCCCCTCGGTGCGCACGACGGCGGCGTCGACGTGGAGGTCGCCCAGCGGCGTCATCCGGCGGTAGCGCATGGTGATGGTGCCGGTCAGTCGTGGTTGGTCCATCGAGCTCGCCGCGCCGCCGAGGGCGTGGTCGAGGATCAACGCGGCGACGCCACCGTGAACGTGTCCTGGCGGCCCTTCGTAGGCCGCGCCGAGGTGGAAGTCGGCGCGCACCCCGCCGATCTCCGACGGCACGAACACCAGCGGCGGGGCGACGGGGTTGCGCATGCCGATCACGACGTTGCCCCAAGGCATTTGGTCGCCGTCGCTGCCGAAGCGCACCCCGAACGAGCCCTCCAGCTGTCGTTCGCGAAGGCGGGCGGTGGCGGCGTCGATCTCGGCCTTCGCCTGGGCGACCGCGTCCGCGTCGGCCTCGGTGCGGATGGTGGCGTCGATCAGCTCGCGCACGGAGCGGGTCAGCGGCTCGAAGATGCCGCGGAGCCGTTCGACGTCCTCGGCGCTGAGGTTCTCCACGGGGAAGTCAAGCACGCCTGAAACTAGAACACGTTCCAGCTCTGGTGTCGAGTACGGCTGCGGCCGCTGCCTCGTGCCGGACGCCCGGCTCCCCTAGGATCGGCCACCAACGGAGCGTCGACGTGACGGTCACGAAAGGTGGTGAGCAGTGGGGTCGCAGGGGTCGGACGGGTCCGGGTTGCCGGCCACCCTGGTCGAGCTGTCCACCCAACGACTCCGCGACGCGATCCTGCGGGGTGCGCTCCAGCCAGGCGAGAAGATCGTCGAAGAGCAGCTGTGCGCCGACTTCGGGATCAGCAGGGCGCCGCTGAGGGAGGCGTTGCGACTGCTCGCGCAGCAAGGCCTCGTCGAGCACCTGCCGCGCCGGGGGTCCCGCGTGGCGGAGTGGTCGCCGACCGACATCCTGCAACTCTTCGCGCTCCGCCACGTCCTGGAGCGCCACGCCGTCCAGACCGCGCTGCCGCTCGCCGATCCGGCGACCGCCCTGCACCCGGTCCGCATCGCCTTGGACGGCATGCACGACGCGGCCGACGACCTGGCGCGCGACGACGCCCACCGCGTGTTCCACGCCGCCGTCGTCGAACTCGCCGACAACCGCCAGCTGAACATCACGCTGGAGCCGATCCTGCTCAAGCTGCAACTGCCCATGGCGATCAACCTTCGGTCCGAGGCACGGCACCACCACGCCGAGGACGGGGTCGCGCGGCATCGCGACATCCTCACGGCCTTGGAGACCAACGACGCGGCCACGGTGCTGGCCGCCCTGGAGGGCCACGGCCACCTGGACTACCTCGACCTGGGAGCGCATCGCTAACACGATCGACACACAGCCGTACCAGGACCGGAATCATTCTGTCGACAATCGACAGTTATGGCTCATGACGCACACGGACCGTCGATCGGCCCGTCGGTGGCCGAGATCCTCGCCTCCCACGCCGGCGGCACGGGATCGCCCACCAAGACGGCGACCCGGGTGGCCGACGCCATCGCGGCCCGCGGAGACGACGGCACCTGGCTCTCGACAGTGCCGCGAGACGAACTCCTGGCGGCGGCGGCCGACATCGAGAACCGGCCTGGGGCAAGGACTCTGCCGCTCTACGGGGTGCCGTTCGGGGTCAAGGACAGCATCGACGTCGAGGGCGTGCCGACCACGCTTTCCTGTCCGGACTACGCCTACGTGGCCACGGCGACCGCACCCGCGGTCCAACGGCTGCTCGACGCCGGTGCGCTCTACGTCGGCAAGACCAACCTGGACCAGTTCGCCACCGGGCTGAACGGAACGAGGACGCCGTACACCGTGCCGCGCAGCGTGTACGGCGGCGACATGATCTCGGGCGGCTCGAGTTCGGGGTCGGCCCTGGCGGTGGCGCTCGGTCAGGTGCCGTTCGCGGTGGCGACCGACACCGCGGGCTCGGGCCGGGTGCCGGCGGCGCTCAACGGCGTCGTCGGCTACAAGCCTTCCCGCGGGCTCATCAGCACGGTCGGCCTGGTGCCGGCCTGCAAGTCGCTGGACTGCATCAGCCTCATGGCGGGATCGGTCGACGACGTCGACCGGGTGATGGAGGTGATGATCGGCCGCGACGACGCCGATGCGTGGTCGCGCGACCGGGGGGCCCGATACGCGGGTGGGCCCATCCGCGTCGGGCTTCCCCCGGTGGCCGAACTCGAGTTCTTCGGCGACGACGCCATGGCGGCCGCCCACGTCGGGTTCCGGGAACACCTCGCCCGCCACGCCACCATCGTCGACGTCTCCCTCGAACCGTTCCTGGCCGCGGGCGCCCTTCTGTACCAAGGTCCCTGGGTGGCCGAGAGGCTCGTCGAGTTCGGCGACTTCCTCGCCGAGCACCCCGATTCCATCCATCCCGTCGTGCGCGACATCCTGCGCAGCGGGGAGAAGTACACCGCAGTGGACGCATTCGCGGCGCTGCAGCGGCTGCAGGAACTCAAGGCGGTGGTCGGCCGGGTGTGGGAGGGGGTCGACGTGATCGTGGTGCCCACCATCGGCACCACCTTCACCGTCGACGAGGTGCTGGCCAGGCCCATCGACTGCAACACGATGCTCGGCCACTACACACACTTTGGAAATTTGCTTGACCTCCTCGGCGTCGCGATCCCACTCGGTACCAACGCCGCCGGAAAGCCCTACAGCGCCATGCTTCTGGGCGCCGCGCAGACCGACGACACGGTTCTGCAGCTGGCCTCGCAGATCCTGGACGAACCCCGCCCCGCCTCCGCCGCGCCCGCCGACGTACCGGCGTCCACCCTCAGCAAGGAGCTGTCATGACCACCTCCGTCGACATACCCGCCGAACCGACGCCCTTCTCACTGTCGGCCGACGCGACCGCGCTGATCGTCATCGACATGCAGCGGGACTTCATCCTGCCCGGCGGGTTCGGCGAGAGCCTCGGCAACGACGTCGACCAGCTGCTGAGGGTGGTGCCCCCACTGGCCGCCCTCATCGCCGCGGCCAGGGAGGCGGGCATCATGGTGATCCACACCCGCGAGGGGCATCGTGCGGATCTGTCGGACTGCCCGCCCGCCAAGCTGAATCGCGGTGCGCCCAGTAAACGCATCGGCGACCCCGGCAAGTACGGCCGCATCCTCATCCAGGGTGAGTACGGCCACGACATCGTCGACGAACTGGCCCCAGTCGACGGCGAGGTCGTCATCGACAAGCCCGGCAAGGGCGCCTTCTACGCCACCGAGCTGCAGGACGTGCTGGTGGGTGCGGGCATCACCCAGCTTCTGGTCACGGGCGTGACGACCGAGGTGTGCGTGCACACGACGACGAGGGAGGCCAACGACCGCGGCTACGAGTGCCTCGTCGTATCCGATTGCGTGGGTTCGTACTTCCCCGAATTCCAACGCGTGGGTCTCGAGATGATCAAGGCCCAAGGCGGCATCTTCGGTTGGGTTGCCGACAGCGCCGCCGTCATTCCCGCAATGCAGCAGCTCGCGACCACCGCCGCCTGAGAGGACCACCCCATGAGCACCGAAGTCACCAAGCCTCCTTCGGATCCACCCGCCGACGGTCCGCAATCCACTGCCGCAGTGTCCATTCCGTGGTGGACGCGCGGTGACACCAACGCCTTCTTCGGGCTCGGGTTCAACATCCTGGTCAACGTCCTCACCCTGACCGGGCTGATGATCGGCGTGGTCAACGTGCCCGCGGGAGACGTGCTCGGCACGGTCCTGCCGGCGTTGGGCGTCGCACTGATCCTCGGCAACCTGTACTACACGTTCCTCGCCAGACGCCTCGCCAGTCGCGAGAACCGCACGGACGTCACGGCGTTGCCCTACGGCCCCAGCGTGCCGCACATGTTCATCGTCGTCTTCGTGGTGATGCTGCCGGTGTACTTGAACACCAAGGATGCGATGCAGGCCTGGCAGGCCGGCCTCGCATGGGCGTTCATGATCGGCATCATCGTGATGATCGGCGCGTTCGTCGGTCCGTACATCCGCAAGCTCACCCCACGCGCGGCCATGCTCGGTACGTTGGCGGGTATTTCGATCACGTTCATCTCGATGCGGCCCGCCGCGCAGATGTGGGAGGCAGCGTGGATCGGGCTGCCCGTCATGGCGATCATCCTGATCGGTTTCTTCACCGACGTGCGCCTGCCGTTCGGCATCCCGGTCGGATTGGTGGCGCTGCTCGTCGGCACCGCGATCGGCTGGATCGGCGGCTACATGTCCGCACCCGACGTCAGCCAAGCGGTCTCCGACATTGCGATCGGCGTGCCAGACCTTCGCGTCGACATGCTCGTCTCCGGCTTGGCGAACCTCGCGCCCCTGCTGGGGACCGCAATACCGTTGGGCGTCTACAACTTCACCGAGGCCATGAGCAACGTGGAGAGCGCCGCTGCCGCCGGTGACGACTACAACCTGCGCAGCGTCCTGCTGGCCGACGGCGCAGGCGCCTGCATCGGCTCGGCGTTCGGCTCGCCGTTCCCGCCTGCGGTGTACATCGGCCATCCCGGGTGGAAGGACGCGGGCGGTCGCGCCGGCTACTCATTGGCCAGCGGCGTCGTCATCGGAATCCTGTGCTTCCTGGGCCTCTTTGGCGTGCTGGACGCGCTGCTCCCCGTGCCGGCCATCGTGCCGATCCTGTTGTACATCGGGCTGCTGATCGGCGCCCAGGCGTTCCAGGCCGTGCCGAGGCTGCACGCCATCGCCGTCGTGGCGGCCATCCTGCCGAACCTCGCGCAGTGGGCCAGCGGTCTGATCGACAACGCGCTGAACGCCGCGGGCACGTCGGCGAGCACGGTCGGCATGGACAAGCTCAACGGCGCGGGTGTGGTGTACGAGGGCCTGCAGACCCTCGGTGAGGGCGCGGTGCTCGTCGGCCTGGTGCTCGGCACCATGGTCACGTTCATCCTGGAGAAGAAGTTCGTGTACGCCGCCATCGCGTCCGCCGTCGGTGCGGTGCTGTCGTTCATTGGTCTGATCCACGCGCCGCAGGTGGCCTGGGCCGCAAATCCCTCCGTCGCGCTTGGCTATCTGTTCTTCGGCCTGGTGTGCGTGGCGTATTCGTTCCTTCCAGGGGCCAAGGACCCCGTGGTCGTCGACGAGTCGGACGTCGTCGCCGGCCACTGAAGGCAGTCGCGGGACATTGAATGGGCCGCGTCCTCGTCCAGCACCACGACCACGCTTGGGTGTCGCTGCAGGATCGACGCCGGGCAGTCGACGGTGACGGGGCCACGAAGGGCTCGGTCGACCGCGTGGGCCTTGGCGGTTCCGGTGGCGATCAGCACGGCGGTGCGCGCCTTCATGATCGTGGCCAAGCCCTGCGTCGAGCATCGGGTTGGCACGTCCTGGGGTTGCGCGAAGTAGCGTGCGTTGTCCCGCCGCGTCTGCTCGGCGAGTGTCGTTATCCTGGTGCGTGATTCGAAGGCCGACCCCGGCTCGTTGAACCCAAGGTGTCCGTTGCGTCCAATGCCCAGGATCTGGACGTCGACGCCACCGGCGCGCACCATCTCGCTCTCGAAGCCGTCACACGCCGCCTCCAGGTCGGTGGCCACGCCACTGGGCACGTGGACGTTCGCCGCATCCAGGCGCAGCGGTTCCGTGACGGTGGTCCGAATCGTGTGGGCATAGCTGCGTGGATCGTCGGGAGCGAGACCAACGTACTCGTCGAGGGCGAAGCCGCGCACGGCGGTCATGTCGAGACCGTCGACGACACGCGCGGCCAGTTCGGCGTACAGACCGAGGGGGCTCGACCCCGTGGCGAGGCCCAGCACCGCGTTCGGCTTGGCGCGCACCAGGTCGGTGACGATGTCCGCCGCAGCGGTGGACACGCCGCGGGCATCGCCTGCGATGATGATTTCCACGTCATTCCTCATTCCTTGTATAACGATGTATGTGACAACGACGGGTCGACCCGCCGACTGGAGGACCTCGTGACCGACGACGCACCGCACGACGGCGCACCACCGCGCAGCAAGGGCTCGCCACGCGCTCTCCGCTATCAACACGTGTACGACCTCGTGGTCGCGCTGATCGACGAGCAGGGAATGCGCGAGGGCGACCAGCTGCCCAGTACCGCCGAACTCGCCGAGATGGCCGGAGTCAGCGTGATCTCCGTGCGCCGCGCACTCGACGAACTCACCCGCAGCGGCAAGATCGTGCGGCACCAGGGAGTTGGGACCTTCGTCGCACCGGAGCGTTTGGTCAGCGAACCGTCGCGCCCCGGCGCACTTCTCGAGACGCTGCGGGGTCGGGGCGGTGAAGTCGAACTCGACACCAGGCTGGTGGCCATGATCGTCGGCCTGCCCAGCGCCAAACACGCCGCCGCTCTTGGCATCGACGCCGGTCAACCCGTGTGGGAGATCTCCCGGCTGCGCCTCCTCGGAAGCGCACCAAAGGTGTTGGAAAAGGCCGTTCTCCCGCTGAGCATCGTGCCCTCCCTGGACGAGAATCGCATCGCCGACGGCGGATCGCTCTACGAATTCCTTTCCGAGCGTTACGGATTGACCGACGACTTCGTCGAGCAGGTCTTCGAGGTGGACCAGCCCAACTCCTGGGAACGCACCCACCTTCAGCTGTCGGCCAAGGCGAGCGTGGTTCGCATCCGCGGCATCAGCGTCAACGCCGCGGGCATCGCGTTCGACAGCTTCCAGCAGACCTATCCGGCGCGGGAGTTCCTGTTCTACGTCTCCGGCAGCTCGGGCCCGCGGCTGATGGAGCACGACGACGGCGGACCCTGGTCGGTGCGACCGCTCGGCACTCCCCCGCCCGCGCCCACCGACTGAACGCTGGGCCGCGGTCCGGTCATTGGGCACGATGACGCTGGGGGTCAGGGCTCGGCACGCTGTCCAGCAGCTGCCGGGTGTACTCCTGGGTCGGCTCGTTGACGATCTGCCACGGTTCGCCGACCTCGACGATGCGACCGTTGCGCATGACGATGATCCGATCTGCGTAGGCCGCTGCGGTCGACAGGTCGTGGGTGATCATGAGGATGCCCATCCGATGCCCGTGGCGGAGCCGGTCGAGCAGCTCCAACACCCCGGTCCGCACCGACACGTCGAGCATCGACACCGGCTCGTCGGCCAACAGCAGCCGGGGCCGCAGGACGAGACTGGCCGCGATGGCAACCCGCTGCCGTTGTCCGCCGGACAGCTCGTGGGGATAGCGTCCCGCGAACAGATCGGGATCGAGGCCCACCTCCCGCAGCGCCTCCGCCGCCAAGGCGCGGCGCGCCTGCTTGCCGTCACCGATGTGGTGCACGACCAGCGGCTCGATGACGGTGTCCTCCACGCGAAGTCGGCCGTCTAGCGCCTCATACGGGTCCTGGTAGATCATTTGAACGTTGCGGCGCAACGGACGCCACGCCCGAGCGCCGAGTCCGGTGGTCTCGACTCCGTCGATGCGGATGGAACCCGACTGCACCGGCTGCATCCCGAGGATGGCCTGCAGCGTGGTGGTCTTTCCGCAGCCGGATTGACCGACGAGGGCGACCAATTCGCCGTCGTCGACCCGGATGCTGACGTCGGCGACGGCGTCGGTGGATTCGACCGCGCTGGATTCGACCGCCGGCGCCGTCCGGGAGAACCGTCGCCGCCGGGAGCGGGTGAGTCCGCCGTAGGTGACGCGGACGTCGGACACCTCGAGCAGTGCCGGTGCGGCCGGATTGGTGACCGAACCCGTGGTGTGGTTCGGAGCGACGTCGTCGAGGTTGGGCGTCGACTCGAAGAGCGCGCGCGTGTACGGGTGCGCCGGCCTGCGGAAGAGGTCGTCGACGA
Organism: Mycobacterium yunnanensis; assembly: GCF_025823185.1. Lineage (GTDB taxonomy): Bacteria > Actinomycetota > Actinomycetes > Mycobacteriales > Mycobacteriaceae > Mycobacterium > Mycobacterium yunnanensis. Next base: position 223,217 of record NZ_JACKVK010000004.1, on the reverse strand, counting down.
GGCCGTCCTCCACGATCACGCCGTCGCGCATGACGGCGGCGCGCGTGCACGCCTGCGCCACCACGCCGAGATCATGGGTCACCAGAACAAGCGCCAGCCCGAGTTCGGTCGACAGCCGCACCAGCAGCCGAAGCACCTGGTCCTGGACGACGACGTCGAGTGCGGTGGTCGGCTCGTCGGCGAGCAGCACCTTGGGTTCGCAGGCCAGTGCCATCGCGATCACCGCCCGCTGCTTCATTCCACCCGAGAGTTGGTGCGGGTAGCGGCCGTCGGTGCCCGGTGGAAGGTCGACGAGGTCGAGGAGTTCCCTGGTGCGGTCCACGGCGCCGCGGCCGCGGGCAATCCCGTGTACCTCGAGGGCCTCGCGGATCTGCCAACCGATCGTCTTGACCGGGTTGAATGCGCTCATCGCGCCCTGGAACACCATCGCGACGTCGGTCCATCGATGTCGGCGCATCCCGGACTCCCCGTCGGCGATCACGTCGACGCCGTCGACGAGCACCTGACCGCCGACGGTGGCCGAGGCCGGTAGCAGTCCCATCGCGGCCAGGATGGTGGTGGTCTTTCCACACCCCGATTCGCCGACCAGCCCGACCCGTTCGCCAGGGTCGACCATCAGCGAGATTCCCTTGACGGTATGAACGGGGTTGCCACCCTTGTGATCTCGCGGATCGAACCACACGTCGAGGTCGACCAGTTCGAGCGCGTGCAGTTGGCTCACAGTGCGTCCTTCCCTCGTCCGACCAAGGGTCGCAACCGCCAGGATCTCGTCGAGAGATACGACGCGCGCAGCCGCGGGTTGAGCCCGTCCTCGATCGAGTTGCCGACCAGGTAGCACCCGACGATCAGCGCCGCGACGCACACCCCGGCAGGCACGATCGCCCACCACGCACCGGTACTGATCGCGCCGCGTTCGAACGCGTGCTCCATGATGGTCCCCCACGTCACCGCGGTGGGATCCGAGAGTCCGAGGAAGGCCAGCGCCGTCTCGTTGAAGATGGCCAGGGTGATCGCCAGCACGGTGTTCGCGATCAACAGCGGACCGAGCTGAGGAACGATGTGCGTCAGGATGATTCGGATGTGACCGGCGCCGATCGACACGGCTCGTCGTACGTATACCCGCTCGCGCAGGCTCTTGACCTGAGCACGCACCACCCGGGCGGTACTGGTCCACATCAGGAAGCCGATCACCATGATGACGTGGCTGAGGCTCGGGCCCCAGACCGCGGCGACGACGATCATCAGCACGATCTGCGGAATGACCATGAAGTAATCGGTGATTCGCATCAGCACCGCGTCCACCCAGCCACCGAAGTAACCCGACACCACGCCGAAGATGGCACCGATGAGGATGGCGATCATCGCGGCCGTGAAGCCGACGAACATCGAGACCTGCCCGCCCTGGAGCACCAGGCTCAGCACGTCGACGCCACCGTCGTCGCAACCAAGCCAGTGCCGCGCCGACGGCGGCTCGAAGACGCCGCAGGACGGGGCGGTGGTGCTGTAGGGCTTGAGGAAGCCCGAGAACACCGATGCGGTCAGAAAAAGACCGATCACCACCAGTCCGATGATCGCCGGCGGACTTGCCACCGCCGTGCGCATGGCGCCCCATACTCCTCGCCGGCGCGCCAGCGCGGGTTCGGTGGCCGTCACGTCGATCTCCTCACTCACTGGGCGACCCGCGGGTCGAGGCGGAAGTACAGCAGGTCGGCCAGGTAGTTGAGGACGACGACCGTGACGGTGATGGCGAGGAAGCCGCCTTGGAGCATCGGGTAGTCGCGTTGCAGGACGGCGTCATACAGTGCGCGTCCAATTCCCGGCCAGGAGAAGATGACCTCGACGAGGATCGATCCGCTCACGACCGCACCGAGTGAGAGCGCGACCTGAGTGATGGTGGGCAGTGCGGCGTTGCGCAGCGCATAGGACCAGATGATCTTGCGGCGCGTCAGCCCCTTGGCCCGCGCGGTCAGGATGTAGTCCTCGCCAAGGGTTTCCAGCATTGCCGATCGGACGATGAGCGCGTTCTCGGCATAGAGCGTCAGGACCAGGGTGAGCACGGGAAGCGTCATGTGTCGCATCAGGTCGACGAATTGTTCGCCAGGCGAGAGTGCCACCGCGAAGGGGTCGCTCATGCCCACCGACGGCAGCGCCCCGGCGAAGAGGATGAGCAGCATCATGCCGAGGAACTGCGTGGGAAACGCGTAGAAGGCCACGGCGACACCGGTTGCCAGGTGATCGCCAACGGTGTTTCGGCGCACGGCGGCGTAGACGCCGACCGACACCCCGAGCACGATGGCGATCACCGTCCCGAGCGTGACCATGGGCAGGGTGTTGCCGAAGGCCTCGATCAGGTTGTCCAGCACGGGTTGCCGGTTGGTGAAGGACACCCCGAGGTTGCCTTGGCACAGCTGCTGCAGGTACAGGACGTACTGCTCCCACAGTGACTTGTCGAGTCCGAACTCGACTTCGAGCGTGTGCTTGAGTGCCGGCGAGGCGTTGGGTATGCGCGAGAACCGCGTCACCGCGTCGCCCGGCAGGACCCGGAAGAGGACGAAGTTCACGGTCAGCGCGACGAAGACGGTGACGACGGCGAACAGAGAACGCTTCCAGAGGTATCCGCGCACCCGTGCTCCTTCCTGTTGACGCGACTTCAGATGGTCATCATACTAAGCACGCAAAGTGAACCACGTGTTACGAACGACGAGGTCCCTCGAGGCGTTCGTGCCGGTGGCGTCAGCGGTCGGCGACGACCGGTCGGAGCCCCCTAAGGGAAGGTCGTAGATGAGGTTCAGACGTCTTGTCGCAGTACTCACCAGCACCGCGACGGTGATCACGCTCGCCGGATGCGGTGGCGGCGGCAGCGGGTCTACGGACTCCGCGTCCTCGGTGTTGCGCATCGGAGTGAGCGCCACCATCGACTCGCTCAACCCGTTCGTGTCGAGCTCGGACTACAGCAGTGTCGTCTTCGAGTACGTCTACCCGCACCTCACCGAATACGACACCGGCGACATGTCGCTGAAGCCCTCGTTCGCCGAGAAGTGGGATACCTCGCCCGACGGGCTGACGTGGACGTTTCAGACGGTGAGCGGTGCGAAGTGGTCCGACGGCGAACCGCTCACCGCCAAGGATGCCGCGTTCACGCTGACCACGATTCAACGGTTGAAGGACGGAACCGCAGGCAAGCTGGCCGGCTTCATGCAGGGGGTGACCTCCGCGGTGGCCACCGACGACGACCACCTGACCGTGACGTACTCCGCGCCGGTGTCCAACGTGCTGGCGCAGATGACGCAGCTGCCGATCCTTCCCGAGCACATCTGGTCCCAGTACGCCGAAGGAGACGGCAAGGCGCTCACCACCTTTCAAAACGAGGCGCCGATGGTCTCGGGCGGCCCCTTCCGGCTCACGGAGTACAAGAAGGACCAGCTCGCACTCTTCGATCGCAATCCCCAATGGTGGGGAACGACCAAGCCGCACATCGCCGGATTCGGTCTGCAGATCTTCGCCAACTCCGACGCGATGGTGACCGCACTACGGACCGGTCAGGTCGACATGATCGGTGAGTCGACGCCCGCCACCACGGTGCCCTCGCTCAAGGAGGCCAACCTCGACGTCGGGACCACCGCCAGCACGGGGTATTACGAGCTCATCGTCAACACGAACCCCAAGAAGAAGAACCACCCCGAACTGCTCGATCCCCAGGTACGCAGGGCTTTCGAGTACGCGATGAACCGCGACGAGATGGTGAAGACGGCTTGGCTGGGCATGGCCACCCCTGGGTCCACGATCGTCGCGCCCGCCACCGGATGGCACGACGACTCCATAAAGGCCCTGCCGTTCGACGTGTCCCAGACCAACGCGATCCTCGACGGGCTGGGTTTCCGGAAGGGCGCGGACGGCATCCGGGTGGCCAACGGCGTGCCGATGTCCTACGACGTCATCTTCCCGACCGAGATCAACGGCGCCGGGGATCGGATGTTCCAGACGATGCAGAACAACCTCCGCGAGGCCGGGGTGAACCTGGTGATGCGCAAGATGGACACCGACGCCGCCAGTGCGGCCATCATGGGCCCGGACAGCACCTATGACGACTTCGACCTCGCGTTGTGGGACTGGATCCCACCGGTTGATCCGGACTTTCAGCTCAGCGTGCTGACGTGTGCGCAGTGGGGCAACAACAACGACAGCGGCTACTGCAACCCCAAGTACGACGAGCTATACGCCGCGCAGGGGGTGGCCCGCGGTCGCGCCGAACGCCAGAAGATCGTCGACCAGATGCAGCAGATCGCCTTCGACGACCGGCCGTACATCGTGTTGGTCTACCAAAACGTCATCGAGGCGCGCACCCCAAAGTGGACCGGTTTCCTGCTCTCGCCGTTGGTCGGCTCGGTGAACAACCTGTCGACCCAGACGCTGCTTCAGGTGCGGCCGGCCTCGTGAGCACCGTGTCGGTCACCCGTGCCGACCTTGCCGACGCGGACCTGATCCGCCCCGGTGACCACGACGTCGTCGTCGGGCTGTTCTCGGGGCCCGACGGCGTGCGCGGCGGGCGGGGAGCCGCCCTCGCCGGTGACGCACTTGGCGTCGACGTCGTCGCGGTGGCTTCCACCGACCCGGACTTCGACGGCACGCGGTCCGCCAGGACCGTGGCGGTGGTCACCGGGCCGGCGGGCACCACGCGGCTGGTGCTCGTCGGCCTCGGCGAGCATCCCGCCTCTCCCGCAACCCTGTTCGACGCGGCAGTGGCCGCCAACGTCGCCAGGCCGTCCACGTCCACCCTGGCCGCGGAGGCCAACGGTGCACTCGGCGCCGTCGCGCTGGGCCATGCCCTTGGTGCATGGCGCTATCGGCGTGAGCCCGGTGTGCCGGCTCCCACGGTGCCGGTCACCCTCGTCGACGCTGGTGTGGCCGACGGGACCGCCGAGGCGGTCCTGGCCAGAGCTGCCGTCATCGCGCGGGTCACCGGATGGGTGCGGCAACTGGTCGAGGCTCCGCCGAACACCCTGCGCCCCAATGAGTTCGCCGACGCGGTGAGCGCCCTGGCCGGCGAGCTGGCTCCCGAGTCGGTGGTCGTGGAGGCGTGGGACGAGGCCACGCTGAAGGCCCTCGGCTTCGGAGCGACGCTGGCCGTCGGCGCGGGAAGCGTCCATTCTCCTCTGGTGGTCGAGCTTCGCCTCACCGGCGACGGACCCACCACGGCGCTGGCGGGTAAGGGCATCACGTTCGACTCCGGTGGCGTCAATCTCAAACGCGATGCGGGCGAACTGAGTTGGATGAAGTCCGACATGGCGGCGGCCGCGTCGGTGGCCGCCGCGGTGATCGCGGCGGCGGCACTCGGCCGCTCGGCTTCGGTCGTGGCTATCCTGCCGGTGGCGGAGAACATGCCGGGCGGGTCGGCGCTTCGGCCCGGTGACGTGGTGACCCATCCCGGCGGACGCACCACCGAGGTGCTCGACACCGACTGCGAGGGTCGCCTGGTGCTCGCCGACGCGCTCGGTTACCTCAGCGGGCAACGCCCGGAGCGAATCGTGGACGTCGGCACGCTCTTCGACTCAGGAGCGCTCGGCACCGCGTACTGGGGCTGCTGGTCGAACGTAGCGGGGGTCGCGACGGACCTGGTGGACGCCGGGGTGCGCGCCTTCGACCCCGGCTGGGCGCTCCCGCTGCATCCGACCTACCTGGCCTTGCTGTCCTCTCGAGTCGCCGACGTCGCCAACGCGCCCGCCGACGCACCGGACTCCAGCCTGGTGGCCGCCACCTACCTGAGCACGTTCGTCGGCGACGTGCCGTGGGTGCACGTGGACAACGGCTCGGCGGCGTGGCTCGAGCGCGACGCGTATCCCTGGCCGGCGGGTGCCACCGGGACCCCGCTGCGGGCCCTTCTGGAATTCCTACATCCAGGTCCCTGACAGCTTGCCCGATCGCGGTGCATACTTAGTATACTAAGCATGCATTAGACGACCAGTGAAAGAAGAAGAGCATCATGACGACGTTCGACACCGGATACGCCGGGCGCACCGCAGTCACCAAGTCTCTATACGAGCGCGCGCTCCACACCATCCCCGGAGGCGCGGGCAGCACGGCCCGGTTGCCGCGCAACGGCTGGAAGCCCTACCCCCTCTTCATGGCCGAGGGGCAGGGCTCGCGCCTGCGCGACGTCGACGGCAACGAGTACGTCGACTACCTACTCGGCCTCGGACCGATGATCCTCGGACATCGGCACCCGGTGGTCACGAAGGCCGTCGTCGACGCAGTACGCGAGTTCGGCACGTGCTTCGGCCTGCCCTACGAACTCGAGATCGAGGCGGCCGAGAAGGTCGTCGCGGCCGTGCCAGGGGTGGAGCAGGTGCGATTCACCAACTCGGGCTCAGAGGCCGTCGGCACCGCGGTCCGCCTCGCCCGCGCGACCACCGGACGCCGCATCATCGTTCGCTTCGAGGGCCACTACCACGGGTGGCAGGACACGGTGTACTGGTCCAACCACGTCGACCCCGAGCTCGCAGGCCCGGCGGACCGGCCCAGCCCCGTCGCGATGGGCCCGGGCGTACCGGCCGAACTTCAGGACACCCTCGTCGTCCTGACCTGGAACGACCCAGAGAGCTTCGTACGCCTCATGGAGGAGCGGGGCGAGGAGATCGCCGCGGTCCTCACCGAGCCCGCCGTGTTCAACACCGGGTGCATCCTCCCCGAGCCCGGCTACCTCGAACTGCTGCGCGAGCAGACCACCAAGTACGGCGCCATGCTCATCTTCGACGAGGTCATCACCGGGTTCCGGTTCGCCCGCGGTGGCGCCCAGGAATGGTTCGGCGTCACGCCCGACCTCACGACCTACGCCAAGGGCGTCGGCGGCGGCTTCCCCGTGGCCGCGGTCGCAGGTACGACGGAGGCGATGCGGCTCGTCGCCGACGGCACGTACTCGCATTCGGGCACCTACAACGCCAACGTCGTGCAATGCGCCGCGGTGTCGGCCACCATGGACGTACTGTCGACACCCGGCCTGTACGAGCGGCAGCGCGCGCTTGGCGACCGTCTTGGGCGCGGCCTGAAGGCGATCGCGGACGAGAAGGGCGTCGACGCCTACGTGGAGGGCATCGGCACCGTCTTCCAGCTGTGGTTCACCGACCGCCCGATCAAGAACTGGCGCGACGCTGCTGCCCACGCACACGAGGAGGTGTTCACGCGGTGGTACCAGGAGATGGTGGTGCGCGGCGTCCTCTTCCACCCGCTGCAGTTCGAGAACCTCTTCGTCTCGCTGGTACACACCGACACCGACATCGACGAGACGCTCACCGCTGCCGAGGCCGCACTCACCGTGGTGGCGCGTGAGCGGTAGGTCACCAACCGGTCCCCTCGCCGTCGGCGTCGACCTTGGGACGAGCAGTCTCAAGGTCGTCGCCGTCGACGAGAGGGGCCGATGCGTCGCGCAGGCCCGCGCCGGATACCCGACGGCGCAACCGGAACCCGATGCCGCCGAACAGGATCCGAGCGACTGGCTGATCGCCTGTGACACCGCGATCGGTCAGCTTGCCACCGTCACCGACCCGTCGTCGTGGCTGACCATCGGGTTGTCAGGCATGATGCCGACCCTGGTCAGCATCGCACCCGACGGCACACCGGTCGGCCCGGCCATCACCTGGAAGGACGGTCGCGCCGAACCCGAGGGCAGGAGCATCGCGGCCACCGTCGGGCCAGACGCGCTGTACCGGCGAACGGGACAGCGCGTCGACGGCCGCTACCTGCTCGCCATGCACGCCAGACGGGTCCGCCTCGGACTGCCGTCCGACACGATCGTCGCCGGGGCGAAGGACTTCCTCCTGGAGGCGCTGACCGGCGAGCTGCTGACCGATCCGAGTACTGCGTCGGGCTACGGCGCGTACGACCTGAGGTCCAAGGCCTGGGACGACGCCGTGCTGGCAGCGGCCGGGGTCACCCACGTGCCCGCCGTGGTCGACTCACGGGAGAGCCGCCCACTGAGCTCGGCAACGGCCGCCAGGTGGGGTTGTCGGCCCGGCATTCCCGTAGTGGTCGGGGCCGCCGACTCGGTCCTCGGAGCCCATGCACTCGGGGTACGAGCCGCCGGCGACGTCGCATACATCGCAGGCACCAGCAACGTCATCCTGGGATGGTCGGCGTCACCCCGCGTCGACGAGGCTGGGCGCTATCTGGTGACCCCGATGGCCAGCGAGGGATACGGTCTCGAGATGGACTTGCTGGCAACGGGTTCCGCGATGGAATGGCTGGCTGGACTGCTCGGTGTCGCCGGCGGACCCGCGGCGCTCGCCGAACTGGCCGCGACGGCGGACCTAGCGTCCGCTCCGCTCGTCCTGCCGTATTTTTCGCCGGGAGAGCAAGGCGCACTGTGGGACCCTCGGCTGACCGGTGCCGTCGAGGGCCTGACCCTGCGCACCACGGCCGCCGAACTGGCGCGGGGCCTGCTCGCCGGAATAGTCCTGGAGTCCAGCCGATGCCTCGACGTGTTGGAGCACGCGTCCGGACGACGCGGCACGATCCTGATGAGCGGGTCGGGAGCCGCCGCCCAGGTCTTCCGTCAGGATCTCGCCGACGCGACCGGACGGACGGTGTCCTTCGACCGTCACGAACTCGACCACTCCGCCGTTGGCGCCGCCTTGCTGGCCGGTCATGCCACACTGCACTGGCCGGAGACGACCGACTCCGCGGGCGAGACCAGCGTCGTCGAACCCGACCCAGCGCAAGCCAAGCGCTGGGCACACCGCTTCGAACGCCACGACGCAGCACGCCAGTCCCAAACCGCCAGACGTGACGAGAGGTCAACATGACCGACACGAGTTCTACCGCCGCCGTCGACCTCAGTCTGTACCCCGGCGGGACCTCGCTCGACGCCGACGGGCGGCTTCTCATCGGCGGGTGCGCGGTGGCCGACCTCGCCGAGACCTACGGGACGCCGGCGTATCTCGTCGACGAGGGAGCCCTGCGCCGGACGGCACGCTCATACGTCGACGCCTTCGCCAGCCGTCATCGCAACTCCCTGGTCCTGTTCGCGTCCAAGAGCTTTCCGTCCGCCTCGGTGATCGGCGTCCTCGCGGAGGAGGGGTGCGGCGTCGACGCCGCCGCCGCGGGGGAACTCGGCCTCGCGCTCGCGGGCGGAGCCGACGCCACCCGAATCGTGTTCCACGGCAACGCCAAGACCGACGACGACGTTCGGAGCGCCCTGGCCGCCGGCGTGCGCTACGTGGTGGTCGACAATCTCGACGACGTCGAACGCATCGGTCGCCTGGCCCGCCAGCCCGTGCCGGTGCTGCTTCGAGTGAGTCCCTCGCTGGACGCCAAGACCCACGCCGCCATGATGACCGGTCACGACGCCTCCAAGTTCGGTATCCCGTCGGGTCAGGTCGACGACGTGATCCGACGAATCCGACGCGAGCCCATGCTTGATCTGCGCGGCCTCCATGCGCACGTCGGTTCCCAACTCCTCGACCTCGACCAATTCGAGGCGGCGGTGCGGGCCCTCGCGGCGTTCGAACGATTCCCGGTCTACGACTTCGGCGGCGGCCTCGGCGTCCGTTACACCAGCGCCGACGACGCACCGTCGATCGACGACTACGCCGAACGCCTCGTCACCGCGGTCCACCGGCACCTTGGCGAGGACGTCGAGCTCTTGGTGGAACCGGGACGATCCATGGTGGCGCGCAACGGAATCACCTCCTATCGCGTCGTGACGGTCAAGCGCGGGGCGCGCACCCACGTCGCGGTCGACGGCGGCATGGGCGACAACCTCGAGGTGTCGCTCTACGGACAGGCCTTTCAACCATCGGTGATCGACCGCAGCGGGCCCGCCGAAGTCGTCGACCTCGTCGGCAGGCACTGCGAATCCGGTGACGAACTCGCTCACGACGTGGAGGTCGTGTCCCCACGGGTCGGCGACCTCGTCACCGTCCCCGTGACGGGGGCGTACTGCTACACGATGTCGAACAACTACAACGCGGCGCTGCGACCACCCGTCGTGTTCTGCCGAGACGGCGAGTCTCGGCTGGCCGTCCGTCGGGAGACCTTCGACGACCTGCTGCGCCGGGAGCGGCTGCTGCCGGGCACCGATGACTGACTCCCTCCGCACCCTCGTCGACGGGATTGCCGGACAGTGGGCGGTGCCGGGAGGTGCGGTCCTGATCGTCGGCCGCAGCGGGGAGGTGTTCTCGCACCAGTTTGGGTTCGCCGACGTCGCCGGGGCCAATCTCGTTGCGCCGCATCACCTCTTCCAGGTGGGATCAATCAGCAAGGTGTTTACCTCGATCGTCGTGCTCCACCTTCGTCGCCGGGGGCTGGTCGACCTCGACCAGTCGGTCGGCTCGGTGCTGGACTGGTTGCCGGAGCCGCTGCGCGCCGACGGCATCACCATCCGGCGACTGCTCAACCACACCGCGGGTCTGGTGGCGAGCGTCGACGCGCTCCCCGACGAGATCGGGCAGGTGGCGTCCTTCACCGGTGAGGTGTCGCCCGCCTCACCGGGGTCGTTCTTCCACTACTCGAACCTGGGCTTCATCCTGCTCGGCCTCGTCGTGCGTCGGGTGTCCGGGCGCCGGCTCGTCGACCTAGTGCGCGACGACGTCTTCGCACCTCTCGGAATGACGTCATCCATCGCGTGCGTCACCCATGACGACTACCGGTCGCTGGCCCGCGGATGTCAACCGCTGCACGATGATCGGCCGTGGGCGCCAGGGGCCGCCCTCGTCGGTGCGCCGTGGCTGGAAGTCGCAGGCGCCGACGGCAACGTCGCAGCGACCGCATCGGACCTCGGCCGGTTCGCGCGCATGCTGCTCGGTCGCGGCGAGCTGGAGGGCTCGTCGGTCCTAGACGCCGCGGACTTCGCGACGATGTGGACGTCGACGGCTCCCGACGGCGAGGACGTTCTCGCGCTGCCCGGCGTGACCCCTGCCGACACCAGCCACTACGGGCTTGGCGTCAACGTCGAACGCAGTTGCGGCCGGACCGTGCTGTCGCATGGCGGCGGCATGGTTGGGTACGCCTCATTTCTCCTCGCCGACCTCGACGACGGTGTCGCGGTGTGCGTCCTGACCAATGCCAACGGCGACTCCCCCGTCGCCGAGGCGATCGCGCGCTGCGTGGCCGCGGAGTACCGGTCCCCCGGCGCTGTGGACCCCGAGGCGCTCGACCCGCGCTGGTGGGACGCCGGCGTGCTCGAGCATCCCGCCGATACGGTCGTATTCACCTCCGCGGCAACGTCGATCACGGTTCGAGTCGAGGACCGCGACGGTGAGCGGGTTGCGATGTCGGTGGAGTGCGACGGCACCCGGTCGCCACTTTGGCGGAACTGGTCGGGCCGGGGCGTCACGACACACCCGTCGCTGCGACGCTTTGCCCTGGACTACGAGGCCGGGGTGTGGCGGTGGGGTCCCCGCGAGTTCACCCGCGCTGGCGATCCGGTTCCCCTGCCTGCCCCGGTGGACGACTGGGAACCGCTGTGTGGCCATTACCGTTCCTACACCCCCTGGTTCACCAACTTCCGGGTCGTCCTTCGGCGAGGACGACCCTTCCTCGTCGCCGCGGGCGGGGTTGAGGCTCCATCCGAGGACATGGAACTCGTGCACCTCGAGGGCTCGAGTTTCCGGATCGGCGCTGACCCAAGGCTTCCCGAACGCCTCACCTTCGGCCCCCGGGTCGGGGCGATGGTGCCGTGGGTGGACCGCGACGGCTGCCGCTACTCCCGGTCGTTCACCGACTGACCCTCCCGTTCCTCCCGCGAGCAGACGCAAATGTGCGTCGATGCCCGGCGTGTCGCGCACATTTGCGTCTGTTCGCGGGACAGGAGGGGTCGCACGGCGGAGGCGCCGGTCACACCACCGCGCCAGCGTGTCGCGACTAACCCTGGACTTCGTAGTCAGTTGTCCACGAAAAGGCCTATGCTGATGGCATGCCCAGTCGCACCCTCAGCGCCGACCCGCGCGCCGAACGCGTTCGCAGCCTGCTGCGAACCGCCGCGTTCGACCTCGCGCACGAGCGTCCGGTCGACGAGATCACCGTCGGTGATCTCGTGGCCCGCGCCGGGGTCAGCCGCCAGGTGTTCTACCGGCACTTCACCGACCGTGACGACGCGGTCGCGACCGCCGTCATCGCGGCGTTCGCGGCGGCGGTCGCCGACATCGACGGCGATGCTCGCGCCAGGATCACCGGCCTGTTCGCCTTCGCCGCCGAGCACCGCGCGGTGTACCGCAACGTGGTGCCCAGCGCCGTCACCCAGCGCGTGGTGATGGCCTTCCGGGAGGAGTTGCTGCCCGCCTGCGAGGAGATCGCCGCCCAAGGCATGGCCGTCGTCGCCCCGATCGCCGACGTCGCTCCAGAAGCCGTCAGCCGCTTCCTGGTCGGAGGTTTCCAGGAAGTGTTGCGGTCCTGGATGGAGGACCCCTCCCCCGTTGACCCGACCTCCGACCTCCGCGCCCGCGTTGGCGCCGCACTCGACACGGTCGACGCACTGCTGCGTCTGCCCGCACACCCCAATTCGACTCGCTGAGAAAGGCATTCACCCATGGGTAGGCACGAAGCTCCCCACGAACACCACGTTCCGAGCCTTCCGCTGGCCAACCGGCACGTCTCGCGCGCCGACGTCCGCAAGATGGCCATGGCGATGGCGGCACTCACCGTCTTCGTCGTGGCCATGATCGCAAGCTATTCCGGCGCATTCGCCAAGCCGACGCTGCACCACCTCGACGTCGCCGTCGCCGGGCCCCCGCAACTGGTGGACGGCATGGCAGCCCAAAACAATCTCGAAGTGACACCGGTGGCCGACGCCGCCGCCGCTCGCGCCCAGGTCTACGAACGCAAGACCGACGCAGCCATGGCCGTCAGCCCGACCGGTGAGCTGACGATCTACGTCGCGGGCGGCGGTGGCCGCAGCGTCGCCAACGCCTCGGAGGCCGTGGGCCGTGCCGTCGCCGCCAAGGCCGGCCTGACACCCCGCGTCGAGGACGTCGCACCCACTCCGGCCGCCGACCCGCAGGGCACCGTCGAGTTCTACGCCGTCATCTTCCTCTCGATCGGGGCGACGATGGGCGCCGCCGCATTCGGGTTGATGATGGGCAGCGTCCGCAGGCTGTCGACCTTGGCGCTGCGCACGATGAGCCTCGCCGCCTACTCCGCGCTGCTGGCGGGTGCGGTCACCGTGTACGTCGACGCCGTACTCGGTGCGCTGACCGCCCACACCTGGCAGGTGTTCGGAGCGCTGTGGCTCTATGCCTTCGGCGTCGCGGGGGCCGTCACCGGCGTCGCGGCAGCCTTCGGGACCGTCGCGTCGGCCGTCGTGACACTGTTCCTCATCATCGTCGGAAACGCCGCGGCCGCCGGGCCCGTCGGACTGCCGCTGCTCACCGGCTTCTACCGGACGTTCAACGCGATCGTGCCCCAGGGCTCGGGCGTGGCGCTGCTGCGCAGCGTGACCTACTTCGGCGGCAACGGCGCCCTGACTCCGATCCTCACCCTGACCGCCTGGGGCGCGGCCGGTCTAACACTCGCGGTGATCGCCGTGCTCGCCCCCAAGGCGTGGACGACTTATCGTGCCAGTCATGACCGCTACCGCGTCCGCGCCGGAAGAGCCGTACTACGACCTCGGGTCCTTTCATCGGTCGACTGACACGCCGTCCGCCCAGGCCCAGCTGTGGTTCGACCGCGGCATGGTCTGGGCGTACGCGTTCAACCACGAGGAGTCGATCCGCTGTTTCGAACGGGCGTTGACGCATGACCCCGACCTCGCGATCGCGCGCTGGGGCATCGCGTATGCCGTCGGCCCGAACTACAACAAGGCTTGGGACGCGTTCGACCCGAAGGACCTGGCCGAGTCGCTGGCCCGGGCACGCGACGAGCTCGAGCTGGCGGCCCACGGCCGTGCCAACGACGTCGAGCGTGGCCTGATCGCCGCGTTGGCCACCCGCTTCCCCACCGACGACCTGGCGGCCGGGCACGCCCGCTACGCCGACGCGATGGCCACCCTGGCCGCCGAGAATCCGCACGACGTCGACGTGCAGGCGCTGGGCGCCGACGCCGCCATGAACGTGAGCGCATGGGCGTTGTGGGACACCAGAACCGGCGAGCCGGCACCGGGTTCACGGGTGGTGGCGGCCACCCGGCTCCTGGAGGCGGCCCTGGCCACCGAGGAGGGCCGACGACACCCCGGAGTCCTGCATCTGTACCTGCACGCGATGGAGATGTCCGCCCGTCCCGAGGTCGCCCTGCCCGCGGCCAACCTGTTGCGTGGGTTGGTGCCCGACGCCGGCCACCTCCAGCACATGCCCAGCCACATCGACGTGCTCTGCGGCGACTATCGCAGTTCGATCGACTCCAATACCGCTGCGGTGCAGGCAGACCGACGATTCGTCGAACGCGAGGGTCCGCTCAACTTCTACTCCCTCTACCGGGCGCACGACCTGCACTTCGTGGTCTATTCGGCGATGTTCGAGGGCCGCTATCAGACGGCGGTCGACGCGGCCGACGAACTCGCCGCTCAACTGACACCCGATCTGCTGTCCATCGAATCGCCGCCGATGGCGGACTGGCTCGAGGCGTTCGTCCCACTGCGGGTGCACGTGCTCATCCGGTTCGGCCGCTGGGAGGACCTCCTCGCCCATCCCCTGCCCGAGGATCCCGACCTGTACTGCACCACCACCGCGACCGTCCACTACGGCCGCGGCATCGCCTACGCCGCCACCGGGCGCGTGGCCGAGGCGCTCGCCGAACGCGACGCCCTGCACGCCGCCTACGCCGCGATCCCCGACAGCAGGTACCTCTTCAACAACACCAGCCGCGACATCCTCGCCGTGGCCGTCGAGATGCTCGACGGCGAGATCGCCTACCGCGACGGACGTTTCGACGAGGCCTTCGAGCACCTGCGGCGGGCAGTCGAACTGGACGACGCGCTGCCGTACGACGAACCGTGGGGCTGGATGCAGCCAACCCGGCACGCCTATGGCGCGCTGCTCCTCGAGCAGGGCCGGGTGCAGGAGGCGGCCGCGGTGTACGCCGCCGACCTCGGGCTCGACGACACCCTCAGCCGCTGCTGCCAGCACCCGGGAAACGTGTGGGCGCTGCACGGGTACCACGAATGCCTGACCCGGTTGGGGCGCGACGAGGAAGCGGCCGCCGTGGCCGGTCGACTGCACGCCGCCGCCGCCCGCGCCGACGTGCCGATCACCGCGTCGTGCGCGTGCCGGCTGGACACCACGGATATCGACGGGTGCTGCGGCTCGGCGTGATCACGCCGGTCTTGACAGCGGCGCCCTCTATCGTCGATGACCGTGAACCGCGTGTGGGATCGGGTCCAGGACTACGTCCGTAGCGCCCCGCTGACCTACGCGTGGCTCGCCATACTGCTGGCCACGACGCTGGTGCAGCATCAGCTCACGCCCCGCGTACTGCGCACGCTGCTGCAGTCGACGTCGACCAACATTCACCACCTGGCGTCTGACCCGCTGCGCGTGCTGTTCCAAAGCCTGCTGTGGATCGACGGCCGGTACTGGTGGCCCTACCTGCTGATCTTCACGGTGTTCGTCGCGCCGGCCGAACGGTGGCTGGGCCACCTGCGCTGGGCCGTTGCCGGGCTCATCTGTCACGTGGGGGCGACCTACCTCAGCGAGGGCTACCTCTACTGGATCATCCACGAGAACGGGGCGTCCTCGCGACTGATCGACGCCCGCGACGTCGGCGTGAGCTACTTCGTCGTCGGCATCGCCGGGGTGCTGTTCTACCGCGTGCCGCGGCGGTGGCGCTGGGGTTACCTGGCGGCGACGGCCGCGCTGGTGGTGGGCGGGCTGCTCTACCAGACCACCTTCACCTCGCTGGGACATCTGTGCGCGCTGCTCATCGGGTTGGCCTGCTACCCCCTGACGCGTGGCCGCCGCGCCTCGGCTCCTGCGTACACTCCCGCTGTGGCGATCAGCGACGAGGACCTCGGGCATCTCCGCCGCTGCGTGGAACTGGCCGGGGAGGCCCTCGCCGCGGGTGACGAACCCTTCGGCTCGGTGCTCGTGGACGCCGAGGGCGTGGTTCGCTTCGAGGACCGCAACCGGATCAAGGACGGCGACGCGACGCGTCACCCCGAATTCGCGATCGCCCGATGGTCGACGGACAACATGACCGCCGACGACCGGGCCCGCGCCACGGTGTACACCTCCGGCGAGCACTGCCCGATGTGTGCCGCCGCGCACGCATGGGTAGGACTTGGGCGGATCGTCTACGCGGCATCCAGCGCCCAGCTAGTCGCCTGGCAGCAGGGGTGGGGGGTGGCCGCGTCGCCGGTGGCCCCGTTGCCGATCCCGACCATCGCCCCCGGCGTGCAGGTCGACGGTCCGGCACCCGAATTGGCCGAGGAGATGAAGGCGATGTACCAAAAGGCATTCCGCTCGTGAGCACTCCGGGTTGGGTCGAGCACGCGATCTGGTGGCAGGTCTACCCGCTGGGCTTCGTCGGCGCGTTCCCGGCCGACCCGGCGCCCACCGCCGACGAGCATCGCCTGCGCCGCGTCGCGGAGTGGTTCGACCACGCACTGGAACTGGGTGCATCCGGCGTCGCGCTGGGTCCCGTGTTCGCCTCCCAGACCCACGGTTACGACACGACCGACCACTACGCCGTCGACCCCCGTCTCGGGGACGACGCCGACTTCGACCACCTCGTCGAACAGGCCCGCAGCCGCGGACTCCGACTGCTGCTCGACGGCGTCTTCAACCACGTCGGCACGGAGTTCGGACGACATCAGGAGGCGCTGGCCGGTGGCGACGACTCCTGGTTCCGCAAGGGCCGTAACGGTTTCGCGACCTTCGAGGGGCACGGCGGGCTCATCACGCTCAACCATCGCAACCCCGAGGTGGTCGACTACGTCGTCGACGTCATGCTCCATTGGCTGCGCCGCGGGGCCGACGGCTGGCGACTCGACGCGGCATACGCCGTGCCCGACGAATTCTGGGCCACGGTGCTGCCGCGGGTGCGCGCCGAGTTCCCCGAGGCGTGGTTCGTCGGCGAGGTCATCCACGGCGACTACGTGGGCACGGTGGCGGCGTCGACGTTCGACTCGGTGACGCAGTACGAGCTGTGGAAGGCGATGTGGAGCAGCCTCAACGACGTCAACTTCCACGAACTCGACCACGCGCTGGGCAGGCATGACACGTTTCTCGAGACCTTCGCGCCGCTGACGTTCGTCGGCAACCACGACGTCACCCGCATCGCCAGCCAGCTCACCGACGAACGGCACGTCGGACACGCCCTTGCGGTGTTGCTGACCGTCGGGGGCACGCCGAGCGTGTACGCCGGCGACGAGTGGGCCTACCGCGGTGTCAAGGAGGAGCGCGTCGGCGGCGACGACGCCGTCCGCCCCGAGTTCCCCACGCACCCAGGCGAATCCGAGCACCTCGGGCACGACACGTTCCGCCTGCACCAGCATCTGATCGGCCTGCGTCGACGCCATCCCTGGCTGTACCGTGCCCGCACCTCGGCCCTGCATCTGACCAACGGACAGTACGTCTACCGGACCTTCTCGGCGGAGGGCACGCTACTCGTCGCACTCAACGTCGACGACGCGCCGCTGCGGATGCCCCTGGCGGAGTGGGGTCTTGGCAGCGGCCGTGTCGTCGCAGGGTCGGGTGCGCCTCCGGAGGACGACGTCGACGCGGTCGACGTCGAACCGCACGGATGGGCCGTCCTGACGGTCTAACGGCCGGCCAACAGTCCCAGGGTCGTCGCGTCCCGCTCGCCGTCGTAGTACCGGTCGAGAACGGCCACGAAGTCGCGGTCGTCGTCGGCCACCTCGGCGAACAGCGTCATCGACGACCGCAGTTTCAGCGCGTCGACCGGCCCCATCAGCGCCTCGGCGCTGACCGCCCCCGACCCGACGACCAGCGCCGCGCACTGCCGCAGGTGGGGTCCGAGCACCTCGTGGGCGAGGTAGGCCGACGCTTCCTCGCGCGAGGCGATGCCGTAGAACTCCGCCGTCGGGGTGCGGCCCAGCCCACGCATCTGCGGAAACACGAACCACATCCAATGCGACCGCTTGCGACCGGAGCGCAGTTCGTCGAGCACGGCGCCGAGGACGGGTTCCTGGGCGTCGAGGAAGCGCCGCAGCCGGTGTGGATCATCCATGGGTACGGAGTGCCCCTGATCCGACCGCGCCGAACATTCGCGAGTCAGCGCGACCAGCGGGTTCGACGGCTAGTCTGACGAATCGATGACGACGTCGACCGGAAGCGAAGAACGGGTGGGGACGGCCGAGCAGACCGCATCGGCCAGGCGCAGCCACCGCCGGCTGATGTCGCGCGTGAGCATTCAGTCCAAGCTCCTCGTAATGCTGTTGATGACGAGCATCCTGTCGGCGGCCGTGGTGGGCGCCATTGGTTATCAGTCTGGGCGCAGCTCACTGCGAGCGTCGGTCTTCGACAGGCTGACCGAGATTCGGCAGTCGCAGAGCCGCAGCCTGCAAAACGGCCTCCAGGACCTGAAGAACTCACTGGTGGTGTACTCACGCGGGTCGACGGCGACCATGGCGATATCCGCCTTCACCGCCGGTTTCGACCAACTCGCCACCGCCCCCGTCGATCCCGCACGGCAACGGGCCCTCGCCGAGTACTACCAAAAGCGGTTCGCCAGAGACGAGTTCGCCCAAACCGGCGCGGACGTCGACGTCGAGGCGCTGTTGCCGACCTCGGGGGCCGCGGCCTACCTGCAGTCGCTCTACACCGTGCCCTTCGGCGCCTACGACAAGCCCACCGCCGACTGGAACGGGGCGATCGACAACGACGACGCCCGTGACGGCAGCGCGTGGTCGGCGGCCAATGCCCAGTTCAACGACTTCTTCCGGGAGATCGTCACCCGCTTTCAGTTCGAGGACGCGCTGCTGCTCGACACCAGGGGCAACGTCGTCTACAGCGCCTACAAGGGCGTCGACCTCGGCACCAACGTCCTCACCGGGCCCTACAAGGGCAGCAAGCTTGGCGACGCCTTTCAGGAGGCGCTGGACTCCAACGAGGTGGACTACGTCGGACTGACCGACTTCGGCGACTACCAACCCGCCACCGAGCCGACGGCGTGGTTCGTCTCGCCGGTCGGACCGCAGGGCCGCGTCGACGGCGTACTCGCACTACAGTTCCCCATCTCGAAGATCAACCAGCTCATGACCTTCGACGGCAAGTGGGAACAGGCCGGGATGGGCGTCACCGGGGAGACGTTCATCGTGGGGTCCGACGACCTGATGCGGTCCAATTCACGCTTGTTCATCGAGGACGACGAGCTGTACGAGAAGGACGCGGTGGAGGCGGGCACCCCTCCCGACGTCGCCCAGAACGCGATTCGTCAGCATGGCACCACGCTGGTCCAACCCGTTGCGACCGAAGCCACGAAACTGGCACAACAGGGGCGGCGCGGAACCCTGATCGCCGACGACTATCTGGGCCACGAGACGTTGCAGGCCTACGCACCCGCGGACATTCCCGGGCTGCGCTGGGCCGTGGTCGCCAAGATCGACACGTCCGAGGCGTTCGCACCGGTCTCGGCGTTCACCAGGCGGTTGGTGCTCTCGACGGTGGCCATCATCCTCGTGGTGTGCATCGCCGCGATGCTGCTGGCCCGGTTGTTCGTGAGACCGATCCGGCGGCTGGAGAGCGGCGCGCAGCAGATCAGTTCCGGTGACTACGGCACGACGCTGCCGGTGGTGTCCCGCGACGAATTCGGCGATCTGACGGTGGCATTCAACGACATGAGCCGCAATCTGGCCATCAAGGAAGACCTGCTCAACGAGCAGCGGCGCGAGAACGACCGCATCATGCTGTCGTTGATGCCCGAGCAGGTCGTGGCGCGGTACCGCGAGGGCGAGGAGACCATCTCCCAGGACCATCAGGACGTCACGGTCATCTTCGCCGACATCGTGGGGCTCGACGAGCTGTCGGCAAGCCTGACCTCGGCGGAATCCCTTGCCATCCTCAACAAGCTGGTGCGCCAATTCGACGCCGCCGCAGAGGGTCTGGGCATCGAGCGGGTTCGGTCACTACGCAACGGATATCTCGCCAGCTGCGGCCTGAACGTGCCGCGCATCGACAACGTCCGGCGCACCGTCGACTTCGCCGTCGAGATGAACCGCATCGTCGACCGCTTCAACGCCGAGGGCCGGCACACCCTGCGACTGCGGGCCGGCATCGACACCGGCCGGGTCAGCAGCGGACTCGTCGGCCGCTCCAGCGTGGCCTACGACATGTGGGGCGCGGCGGTGGATCTCGCCTATCAAGTGCAGAGCGGATCGCCGCAGCCCGGGGTCTACGTGACCGCCGGCGTGTACGACGCGATGCGCGACACCCGTGAGTTCACCCCGGCCGGTGAGGTGACCGTCGGCGACGAGCCGCAACCCATCTGGCGGCTCAAGGAGCGTCAACCGTGACCAGGGTGGTCGACTCCTCGTGGTTCTACTGGGCAATCGGCGTCGCGATCGGACTGCCAATCGGCCTGGTGGTGCTCACCGAGATCCGCGTCGCCCTGACTCGACGCGGCAGTGGCCTGGCACGTCCGGTGGGATTGATACGCAACTACATCCTTCCGCTGGCCGCGCTGCTGCTGCTGCTCATCAAGGCCACCGAGGTGCCAGCCCAGGCAACCCCCGTTCGCATCCTCGCCACCGTGCTCGGCTTCGTCCTGCTCGTCCTGATGCTCTCGGGGTTGAACGCGACGCTCTTCCAGGGGGCCCCGGAAGGGTCCTGGCGCAAGCGAATTCCGTCGATCTTCCTCGACGTGGCCCGCTTCGTGGTGATCGCCGTCGGCCTGGCCGTCATCTTCTCCTACATCTGGGGAGCCAACGTCGGCGGCCTGTTCACCGCGCTCGGCATCACCTCCATCGTCTTGGGCCTGACCCTGCAGAACTCGGTCGGGCAGATCATCTCGGGCCTGCTGCTGCTGTTCGAGCAGCCCTTCCGGATCGGCGACTGGGTCGACGTGACCTCAGCGCGGGGCCGCGTCGTCGAAGTCAACTGGCGCGCAACGCACATCCGTACCGGTAGCGGTCTGCACGTCATCCCCAACTCGGTGCTGGCCGCCGCGTCCTTCGCCAATCTGAGCCGCCCACCCGGTGAGCACTCCATCACGGTGGCCACCACGTTCTCCCTCAACGACCCGCCCGACGACGTGTGCGCCATGCTGACCCGGGTGGCCAGCGGCCTGCCACAGCTGCGACCCGAGGCATCCCCGTCGAGCGTGACGACCGGCGCCGGGGAGTACACGACCGCCATTCCGCTGCGCTCCCCCGTCGACGACGCCACCGCCCGCGCCACCTTTCTGCGGTGGACCTGGTATGCCTCGCGGCGGGCGGGGCTGCGATTGGATGACGTCGACGACGACTTCGCCTCCGCGGAGCGACTCGAGCGATCTGTTCGCATGGTGGCGCCGACGTTGCGCCTCGACGAGGAGGACCGGGAATCGCTGACCCCGCACGTACGGCTCACCCGCTACGGCGCCGACGAGGCGATTCAGACCCCGGGCACCGTGCCGAAGCGGATGACCTTCATCGTCAACGGCCGGGTGCGCCTGATCGCCCGCGGCAAGGACGGCGAGATCGTCCCGGTCCGCACCCTCGACGAGGGTGACTTCCTCGGTTCGAGCACCTTGACGCGAGAACCCGTCACCAGCGGGGCATATGCCCTCGACGAGGTGACGGTGCTGCAGATCGAGCGAGCCGACGTCGAGGAACTGGTCGCACGAAAGCCGTTGCTGCTACAGGAGATCGGCCGCACAATCGAAGAACGAGACGCCGACGTGTCGCGAGCACTGTCGGCCGCGACCACCGACTGACCGCTCCGAAGCGACTCCAAAGTTTGCTGCATTCGCGCCCGCCGGCTGTGACGTATCGCCGTCCGATCGTCGATGACATCCCGCCCCCGCCGGGCGCCGTGCCTTCTTGCTGGTCGCCAACCACAGTGGTCACATCATTCACACAGGTCACATGGCGAATTGGTCGTCGCCCCCCGGTCAAGGTCTCTGCCCCGAGTCGGAATCGTTAGCCATTCGCGACGTCACCACACGGTGTCGAGGGCGGTTCCGAACCACATCCGCGTGATTCACTCTCTTTCGAGAGCAACGGCGATTGCTCGTGGACACGAGATGCAAAGAGAGAGGCGGACTGTTGCCGTTATGAAGTTCGACAGAATGATTCGTGGTACGTGGTTGCGCCGCTTGGCCGTTGGACTGATGGCAGCGGTGACCTTGCCCGGGCTGATCGGCTTCGTCGGAGGATCGGCGACGGCTGGGGCGTTCTCTCGGCCGGGGCTTCCGGTCGAATACCTCATGGTGCACTCGGCGGCGATGAACCGGGACATCAAGGTCCAGTTCCAGGGCGGCGGTCCGCACGCCATCTACTTGCTCGACGGGCTGCGCGCTCAAGACGACTTCAACGGTTGGGACATCAACACCAACGCCTTCGAGATGACCTACCAGTCGGGTCTGTCGACGGTCATGCCCGTCGGCGGTCAGTCCAGCTTCTACACCGACTGGTACCAGCCGTCGCAGGGCAACGGCCAGGACTACACCTACAAGTGGGAGACCTTCCTGAATCAGGAGCTGCCCGCCTACCTGGAGGCCAACTACGGGGTGTCGCAGACCGGCAACGCGGTCGTCGGCCTGTCGATGGCCGGTGGCAGCGCGCTGACCTACGCGATCTACCACCCGCAGAACTGGATCTACGCCTCGTCCCTGTCGGGCTTCCTCAACCCCTCCGAGGGCTGGTGGCCGATGCTGATCGGGCTGGCGATGAACGACGCCGGCGGCTACAGCGCCGAGAGCATGTGGGGCCCGTCGAGCGACCCGGCCTGGAAGCGCAACGACCCGATGGTCAACGTCAACCAGCTGGTCGCCAACAACACCAGGATCTGGATCTACTGCGGCACCGGCACACCCTCGGATCTGGACACCGGTGACGGCGGCAACCTGATGTCGGCCCAGTTCCTGGAGGGCTTCACGCTGCGCACCAACCAGAGCTTCCGCGACAACTACATCGCCGCGGGCGGCACCAACGGTGTGTTCAACTTCCCGCCCACCGGTACGCACAGCTGGGGTTACTGGGGCCAGCAGTTGCAGCAGATGATCCCCGACGTCCAGAAGACGCTGGGAGCCCAGGCCTCCGCCTAGGGGCAGTACGCACGAAGAACCAAGGGGAACCTGTCGCCACCCCCGGGCGGCAGGTTCCCCTTCTTCATGTCCGAACCCCCTTCCCACGATCCCCCTCCGCGCGAGCAGACGTAAAAGGCCCTGAAACACGAGGTTTCAGGGCCTTTTACGTCTGCTCGCCGGTGGCGGTCACCCGCCGGCCGAGCATCAGTCGAAGAACATGAACGGCGCCGGCGAGGAGAAGTTGCCGTACGAGTTCGGGGACGACACGGTCGGCGGCTGCACGACGATCGCGTTGTGCCCCTTCTTGTCGGTGATGGTGGCGCGACCGTTGTCGGTCACGGTGCTGGGGTTCGCGGCAGCGCCTGCGATCGGGGCCGCCGCGATGGCCGCCGCGGCGAATCCGGTCATGAGGCTGGCGGCGATGTAACGCATCTTCATCTTCTTCTCCCTTATTCGGTGCTTCGAGAATGGTTCTCGTCTGACAAGGACCAATTTACCGACGGCAGAGCATCTTTCACCGTCCAAGCCGTTCTTCATGCGAAACGCAAATGAAACACGTCGGCGGCCCGGCCAAAGATGTGAATTCGACATGAGGCCGGCGGGGCCGACGCGGCGTCGACACACCGTCAAAGTCGTCGAATTCACTGCAAGACAATGGAATTCACTCCACATCCCCCAGTCTGGCGATGATCCGGCGTCCGTTCACACCGCTCTAGGCTGATAGACGAAGAGGCCAAACACATCCACGGACAAAGGAGTTCACTGATGACCAAGATCTTCATCTCGGCGGCGACCATCGGCTTCGCGGCAGCCCTTGGCCTTGGCGTCGCGGCCCCCGCGGCCGCGACCAACGTCGGTTCGACTGCCGACACCATTGCCCAGCTCGAGGCCCAGGGTCACCACGTTCAGCTGAACGGATCGACGGGGGCCGTGCCGCTGTCGCAGTGCAAGGTCACCGGCACCAGCGGCCTGAACGGGTCCAACTACGACGAGACGGGAAACAAGATCGATCCCGACCTGCACAGCACCGTCTACGTCGACGTGGTGTGCCACAACCCCTAGGCGACCTCGCCGGCGGAAGGCAGCTTTACCGTGAATTCCGTGCTGCCGCCGCCGGATCGAGCCGACACCGTGCCACCGTGAGCCTCGACGATCGACGCCACGATCGACAGACCCAGGCCAGTCGACTCCGGCTGGTCGGCGCGGGCGCGGTTCCCCCGGACGAATCGCTCGAACAACTCCGGCAGCAGCTTGGCGTCGATACCCGGACCGTCGTCGGTGACGGTCACGTGCACCATCGTCGGCGACTCGGCAGACACCATCCGCAGTGCGGTGGTGACGGTGACACCCGGCGGTGTGTGGTGGCGCGCGTTGGACAGCAGGTTGCTGACCACCTGGTGCAGACGCGCCCGGTCCCCCATCACCCACACGGGCTCGTCAGGCAGGTCGGTGGGCCACTCGTGGTCGGGCGACGACACGATGGCGTCGTTGACCGCGTCGACGACCAACCGGGTCAGGTCGACTCGCTGAATCTCGAGGCCCTGCCGCTCGTCGAGGCGGGACAGCAGCAGCATGTCTCCGACCAATGCCGTCATCCGACGAGACTCGGATTCGATGCGTGCCAACGCGTATTCGGTCGTCGGCGGCAGGGCGGCGCTCTCTTGACGGGTCAGTTGGGCATAGCCCTGGATGGCGGCCAGCGGTGTGCGCAGTTCGTGACTGGCGTCGGTGAGGAACCGGCGCATGCGTCGATCGGACATCGCACGCGCGGCCAAGGCCGAATCGACGTTGGACAACAAGCGATTCAACGTCTCGCCGACGATGCCGACCTCGTTGTCCGGATCCGAGTCGGCCCGTCGCACCCGGGTGGTGATGCGGTGGTCGTCATCGGCCAGCGGCATCTTGGCAGCCTTGGCCGCGGTGGCTGCGACGCGGCGCAGCGGGCGTAACGTCCAGCGCACCAGCAGCACGGTTCCGAAGCCGGCGAAGAGGGCGGCGACCAACGTGATCAGCACGACGGCAACGGTCTTCGCCGCCAGCACTCGATTGGCGCTCTCCATCGACACCGCCGACACCAGCCGCCGACCGTCGTCGGCCTCGGTGCTGGCGGCCCGGTATTTCCCCAGTCCGTTGAGTTCGACGGTCTGGGGGTGGCCGGTGTGCCAGGTCGTGGACTGCAGTGAGTTGACTGCTGGACCCGGGGTGGGGTCCGTGTCGCCCTCGGAGAACATGGCCGAGTCGACGACGGAGTCCCCGTCCATGACCGCGATGAGCGTTCCAGGGGCCTGACCGATGAAGTCGGTCAGCGGGTCGCCGTCGGCTCCGGAGGGACCCGTCCGCAGCTTGTCGTAGGAATGTTCGAAGGCGGCCAGCGAGTGTTGCACCTCGGCGTCGCTCATCGTCGTCATGTAGGTGTGGAGGCTGTACACCGAGAGCGCACCGGTACCCAAGGTGACCACGGTGACGAGCACGGCCACGCCTCCGACGAGTTGCCTGCTGAGCGTGCGTGGACGCCACCAGGGAGCCCGCGGCGCCGAGGGCTTTGAGGTGGGGGTCACCGAGGCGGTCGGATTTGGTATCCCACACCGCGAATCGTGTGGATCAGTGGCTCGCGGCCGCGGTCCACCTTCTTGCGCAGATAGGACACGTACAAGTCGACGATGCTGGTCCGGCCGCCGAAGGAGTAGTTCCACACCTGTTCGAGGATCTGCTCGCGCGACAACGCCCGCCGCGGGTGGCGCATCAGATACCGCAGCAGGTCGAACTCGGTGGTGGTCAACTCGACGCGCTCGCCGGCTCGGGTCACCTCCCGGCTGGCGACGTCGAGGGTGAGATCGGCGACGTGAAGGGTCTCGTCCTCGGTTTCGTCGGCGGACGCCGTGGGCTCGACACCGCGGCGCAACAGCCCACGCAATCGCAGGACCAGTTCCTCCAGGTCGAAGGGCTTGGTGAGATAGTCGTCGGCGCCGGCGGTAAGCCCGGTGACGCGGTCGCTC
Organism: Mycobacterium yunnanensis; assembly: GCF_025823185.1. Taxonomy (GTDB): domain Bacteria; phylum Actinomycetota; class Actinomycetes; order Mycobacteriales; family Mycobacteriaceae; genus Mycobacterium; species Mycobacterium yunnanensis. The sequence continues at coordinate 197,115 of NZ_JACKVK010000004.1, read as the reverse complement.
ACCGAGTCACGCGCGGTCAGGAACAGCACCGGGGTGTAGGTGCCCGCAGCCCGGACCCGCTGGAGGATTCGGAGCCCGTCCACGTCGGGCAGCATGATGTCGAGCACCAGGATGTCCGGGTCGGTCGCGGCGAACTTGGTGAGTGCCTCGCGCCCGTCGTGTGCGACGTCGACGTCCCACCCCTCGTACTTCAGGGCCATGGTGACCAGATTGGTCAGTGCGCGCTCGTCGTCGACCAGCAGCACCTTGATCGCCGACCCGTCCGGCCGCCGGATTGGCGGCAACTGTCCGAGTACGGCCGTGCGGGGTTGCCGGGGGCCGGTGTTCGTCGACGTCGTCGTCATGCCTCCGAGTGTGCTGACGATCGGGGCCGCTGTCACCCAACTCACAGGTTCCTCTCATGTAGAGCGCCGGCCGGGCGCCCGTCACCGCGAAGCCATCTTGCTCGACGACCGTTGCGCGACAACGTCTTCGGGCGTGCCGACTGCATTCCACGGGAAACGGCGATGTGACGGCACCAACACCGGATCACCTGCCAAATTTTGCATTCTCTATGCGTCTCGGCGACGTCCTTGTCGCACCGACGGACGATTAATACTCTGGCCCTTGTGAATTGACGCGCAGTCCCGTTATTCGGGTTGCAAGAGAATCACTTTCGCCTACGTCAATACCGGACGGCGTATCGGATCACCGCGAGGCGGGCGGGCTCCGGCAGCCACCACCGACAGGAGTTCGACATCTTGCAACGCTCGGAGAGAGCACTCTCCCCACGACTCGGTCCGGTACTGCGTTACGACCTACCCGCCTCGCTGGTGGTCTTCCTGGTCGCCTTGCCATTGTCGTTGGGCATCGCGATCGCGTCGGGCGCTCCGGCACTGGCCGGCCTGATCGCCGCAGTGGTGGGCGGCATCGTCGCCGGTGCGCTCGGCGGCTCACCGCTGCAGGTCAGCGGTCCGGCAGCAGGTCTCACCGTCATCGTCGCCGGCCTCGTCGGCGAGTTCGGCTGGAAGGTCACCTGCGCCATCACGGTCGCGGCCGGCGTCCTCCAGGTGCTCTTCGGGTTGAGCAAGGTGGCCCGCGCCGCGCTGGCGATCTCGCCGGTGGTGGTTCACGCGATGCTGGCCGGCATCGGACTCGTGATCGCATTGCAACAGGTCCACGTATTGCTGGGCGGCGAATCTCGGAGTTCGGCCTGGGCCAACGTGACGGAACTGCCAGGACAGGTACTCGACGCGCACGGCCCAGGGGTGTTCCTGGGTGCGCTCGTCATCGCCGTCCTGGTCGGCTGGAAATGGGTGCCCGGGCGGCTCGGCAAGGTGCCGGGCCCCCTGGTGGCCATCGTGGCCTCGACGGCGATCGCCGTCGCGTTCGAGTTCGACGTGGACCGCGTGACCCTGAACGGGTCGCTGCTGGACGCGATCGCGTTGCCAAGCCTGCCGGAGGGCAAGTGGGGCGCCTTCGCCGTCGGCGTGCTCACCGTCGCGCTGATTGCCAGCGTGGAGAGTCTGCTCTCCGCGGTGTCGGTCGACCGCATGCAGAACGGTCCGCGCACCAACTTCGACCGCGAGTTGGTCGGCCAGGGCGCGGCCAACATAGCCTCGGGCACCCTGGGCGGCCTGCCCGTGACGGGCGTGATCGTGCGAAGCTCCACGAACGTGGCGGCGGGTGCTCGCACCCGGGCCTCGGCCGTCATGCACGGCGTGTGGGTGCTGGCCTTCGCCCTTCCCTTCGCCGGACTGGCCGAACGGATCCCGATGGCCGCGCTCGCCGGTCTGCTCGTCTTCATCGGCATCCAGTTGGTCAAGCGGGTGCACATCGAAACCGCCCGCCGCACCGGTGACATCGCGGTCTACGCGGTGACCGTCCTCGGCGTCGTCTTCCTCAACTTGCTCGAAGGCGTGCTCATCGGCTTGGCCCTGTCCATCGCGTTGACCGTCTGGCGGGTGGTGCGCACCCACATCGTCGCCGAGCCCCTCGGCGCAGGCGATGGCGGCCAGGACGACGGCGACTGGCGCATCGTGATCGAGGGCTCGTGCAGCTTCCTGTCCCTGCCCCGCCTCACCAGCGTGTTGGCCTCGGTGCCACCGGGTGCCAAGGTCAGCGTCGACCTGTCGGTCGACTTCATCGACCATGCGGCGCATGGTGCGATCGCGGACTGGCGACGCCAGCATCAGGCCTCCGGCGGGTCGGTGGACATCCGCCAGCACGGCACGGTGGAGATGGACAGCGCACTCGACGGGCCGCCCGTGCGGGACATCGGTTCCGTTGCTGAGAGACTCTCAGCGACGGGGAACTCTCGGGTGGGCCGGTTCGTCATACAGGGAGACGACCCGCCGATGCCCACACCCGAAGAGAGCAATGAGACGCGCCACGCGCCCACCCCGACAGGCTGACACGAAACTCGAATGCGTGGGGCCGACGGCGTGACCGCCGCCCTTACCCTGGCCGTCGGAGTGCTGGTCGTACTGGCGATCACGGCGCTCACCGGTTACTTCGTCGCCCAGGAATTCGCCTACATGGCCGTCGACCGGTCGCAGCTGAAGGCCCGCGCCGAGGCCGGTGACGGCGCTGCGACGCGAGCTCTCGCGGTGACCCGTCGTACCTCGTTCATGCTGTCCGGCGCCCAGCTCGGCATCACGGTGACCGGTTTGCTGGTCGGCTACGTCGCCGAGCCGCTCATCGGCGGCAGCATCGCCGCCCTCATCGGCGGGGACGTTCCCCGCGGATGGTCCGTCGCTGCGGGAGCCGTTGTGGCCGTTGTGTTCTCGACGGTCGTGCAGATGGTGTTCGGCGAGTTGTTCCCCAAGAACCTGGCCATCGCCCGACCGGCACCGGTGGCCCGCTGGCTGGCCCGGTCGACCACTCTCTATCTCGCGGCGTTCGGCTGGTTGATCTCGATCTTCGACGCAGCGTCCAATGCGCTGTTGCGACTCTTGCGCATCGAGCCGGTACACGACGTCGAGCACGCCGCCACTCCGCGCGACCTGGCGCACATTGTGGCCGAGTCCCGGCGCTCCGGCGATCTGCCCGCCGAACTGTCCACCCTGCTCGACCGGGTCCTCGACTTCCCCACCCGCACCGCCGAACACGCGATGGTGCCGCGCGCGTTGACCGACGTGGTCGGCGCGGGCGAGTCCGTCGCCGACGTGCTGGCCACGATGGCGACGGGTCACAGCCGCTACCCCGTCATCGGTAGCTCCACCGACGACCTCCTGGGGGTGGTCAGGTTGCAAGACCTCCTCGGCGCTCCGCCGCAGGACACCGTCGAATCCCATTGCCGGCCCGCGGTGATCGTGCCCGCGTCGCTGCCGTTGACGGCCGTGCAGGCCAGGTTGGTCGACGCCGACGAGGAGATGGCGCTGGTGATCGACGAATACGGTGGTTTTGCCGGAATCGTGACCGTGGAGGACATGGCCGAGGAGCTCGTCGGTGAGATTGCCGACGAACACGATCCCCCGCACCAGGACATCGTCCGGGTCGACGGCGGGTGGCACGTCGGAGGACAGGCGCACCTGGACGAAGTGTGTCGGATGCTCGCGGTCGACCTGCGCCGACGCGACGCCGAGACCCTCGCCGGCCTGGTGGTGGAACGATTCGGCGGACTTCCAGCGGTAGGTGACGTCGTCGAGATTCGTGCCCACGACGGCTCGTCGGACATCCTGATCGCCGAGGTTCGCGCCGTCGAAAGACACGTTCCGGCAGAGCTATTCGTCTCCATCGAACAGAAGTCCGAGACCACGTCGACGACGGGACGACGCCATGAATGACCTCACCGTGATCGTGCTCGTGTCCGCCGGTCTGATCGCCGCCAGCGCCTTCTTCGTCGCAGTGGAGTTCGCCTTGATCGCCGCCCGGCGGCATCGCCTGGAAGACCTTGCGACGCAAAGCCGTTCGGCTAGGGCCGCGCTGCGAAGCTCGTCGGAGCTGTCGGTCCTTCTCGCCGGTTCCCAGCTGGGCATCACCGTCTGCACCCTGCTACTCGGCGCGGTGACCAAACCAGCCGTCCACGACTGGCTGACCCCGGCGATCGCATCGTGGGGTGCACCGTCATGGGTGGCCGACGTCGGCGGGTTCGTACTGGCGTTGGTCATCGTCACCTTCCTGCACCTGGTGGTCGGCGAAATGGCACCGAAGTCGTGGGCCATCGCCCACCCCGAGCGGTCGGCGGTGCTGCTGGCGCTCCCCATGCGGGCCTTCATGTGGGTGACACGGCCGGTCATCGTCGGGCTCAACCACGTCGCCAACTGGTGTCTGCGACGCGTCGGCGTCGACCCGGTCGACCACGTCTCGACCGGCCAGGACCCCGAGACCCTAAGACATCTGGTGGAGCACTCGGCTACGGCAGGCACCCTCGACTCACACCATCACCTCGGGTTGAGCGGCGCCCTGCGGCTGCACGGGGTCCGGGTCGGCGACATCGTCGACGTCGGTCGTGACCCCGCCGAGGTCTCCCCCCGGGCGAGCGCTCTCGACGTTCGCGAGGCGTCCCGGCTGTCCGGCCACATGCGCCTGATCGTCCGGGACGGCGTCGACGCGGTCGGCGTGGTCCACGTCCGCGACACCCTGACGGCTCCGCCGGACGCGACGGCGACCACCCTGATGCGACCGGCCTTGCGGCTCGAGGCCGCGACGCCCGTCTACGCGGCGCTGAGCACCATGCGCGAGGCCAGGACGCACGTCGCCATCGTGTTCAACGGCGACGGTCGCGAGCTCGGGCTCGTGACGTTGACCGACCTCCTCGCGCGGCTTCTTCCCGAGCCACACGCCGCCTGAGTCGCCGGCCCCGGCTCGTCGGCTACGGCCGCCCGCCGGTGACCAGGACGATCTTCCCGCGCGAATGTCGTTGCTCGAGCGTCCGATACGCCTCGCGGACGTCCTCGAGCGGGAACACTCCGGCAATGGGGACCTCCAGGTCACCGGTGGCAATCTGGCCGGCCAATTCGGCGAGCACTTCTGCGGTCGAGGCCACCGCACTGCCCTCGACCTTGACCCCGTACTGCTCGACGGCGGCGAAGTCGATGACGGTGTCGACCCGTTCGGGCGTGACGCCGAGCTCTTCGACCGCCATTTTCACGTACCCGCCGCCGAACAGGTCGACGAAGGCGTCGACCCGGCCCGCCGCTTCGGAGGACGCCGCTTTCCGGAGCCGGTCTGCCAGACCGTCTCCGTAGTTGACCGGGACGACGCCATGGTCGGCCAGCCAGTCGTGGTTGGCGGGTCCGGCGATGCCGAGAACCGTTGCACCCGTCTGAACGGCGAGCTGGACGGCGAGGGTGCCAACGCCGCCCGCGGCCGCGGATACGGCGACCACGTCGCCCGCGGTCAGGTTCACCGACCGGACGGCGGCAAAGGCCGTCGACCCCGCGACGTAGAGGCCGCCCGCCGCCTCCCAGGACACCTCGGCGGGTTTGCGCGTCAACTGTTCGGCAGGGACCGCCACGAACTCGGCATGGCTGGAGCGTCCGAACGAGAATCCCAGCACCTCGTCCCCCACCGCGAAACCCGATGCGCCGGTGCTCAACTCGACGACGACACCGGCGAGATCACTGCCCTCTCCGGAGGGAAACGTGGCCGGATATCGGTCGTGCAGGAGTCCCTGGCGGATCATCGCCTCGCCGGGATTGACGCCGGCTGCCTTCACCTCGACGAGTACCTCGCCACCCGTCGGTACGGGACGCGGGACGTCACGTACGTCCAACACGTCGACGTCGCCGTACTCGTCGAAACGAACTGCCCTCATCATGGTCTCGGTCACGGTAGCTACGACGGGTCGGCCTCCGGGTCTATTCCCTCCCAGCCAGTCTCCAGGTGACGTACATATGGTGGCCGCCGTGAGCCAACCGGCCCCGGCGCAGCGTCGGTCGATGCGTCCGCTGTTCCAGACGATCCTGCTCGACGTGGCACCACCGTTGGTCGCCTACTACGGGTTACGCGCCATGGGCGTCTCGGAATACGCCGCGTTGCTCTCGGCGACGGTCCTCTCTGGAGTTCGGGTCGTCTACGGCGTGGTCAAGAGTCGCCGGCTGGACCCCTTCGCCGTCTACCTCCTTCTCACCTTTGGCCTGAGCCTTGCCGTCGGACTGGCCACCACCAATCCCAAGCTCATCCTGATCGGCAACACGCTCGTCAACGGAATCGGCGGGCTGCTGTTCCTCGGCAGCTGCGTCGTCGGAACCCCGCTGACCCAGGTCGTCGGCGAGCGCTTCCGTCCTGCCGACGAAGCTGCACCCACCCCGGAAGAGGCCCGCCGGAGACGGCGTGTGCACGTTCTGCTCTCGGCGATGTGGGGAGTCGGACTGCTGATCGAGGTCGCCATCCGGCTCGTGGTCATCTCCCGGCTGTCGGTCGACGCCGCCAACGGCGTGAACTCGGCCATCACCCTGCCGGTCATCGGCCTCCTGGTGCTGGCGACCGTCGTGATCGGCCGCCGGGCCGCGGCGGCCGCGGGTCCAGCGCCTAGCACGAGGGAACAAACCGACTCGCCCCATAGTTGAGCGCATCAGGCTGAACTTTGAAGGAGTCTGATGTCTGAAAACATCGCAGTACCCGTGCTCTTCGTCAGCGAGCCGATCGTCCTGCCAGGAATGGTCGTCCCGATCGAACTCGACGAAGCCGCACGCGCCGCGGTCGACGCCGCCCAGGCAAGTGAGAGCGGCAAGCTGCTCATCGCGCCCCGGCTGGAGGACCGCTACCCCACGTACGGCGTCATCGCCTCGATCGTGCAGGTGGGCCGCGTTCCCGGCGGAGGTGCCGCCGCGGTGATCCGCGGTGAGAAGCGCGCCCACATCGGCTCCGGCACCACCGGGCCCGGCGCCGCACTCTGGGTCTTGGTGGACGAAGCCACCGAGCCCGAGATCACCGACGAGACCAAGGCGTTGACCGCTGAGTACAAGAAACTGCTGCTGGCGATGCTGCAGCGCCGCGAGGCGTGGCAGATCGTCGACGTGGTCAACAAGATCACCGACCCGTCGGCGTTGGCCGACACCGCCGGGTACGCCTCGTACCTGACCGACGTCCAGAAGCGCGAGCTCTTGGAGACCGAGGACGTGGCGCAGCGCCTGCGGCTGCTGATCGACGTGACGGCCGCACACCTGGCCGAGACCGAGGTCAACGACAAGATCGCCGACGACGTGCGCAGCGGCATGGAGAAGACGCAGAAGGAATTCCTGCTGCGCCAGCAACTGGCCGCGATTCGCAAGGAGCTCGGCGAGGGCGAGCCCGAGGGTTCCGATGACTACCGCGCCCGGGTCGAGGCGGCGGATCTGCCCGAGAAGGTGCGCGAGGCCGCACTGCGCGAGGTCGGCAAGCTGGAGCGCTCGAGCGACCAGAGCCCCGAGGGCGGCTGGATCCGGACCTGGTTGGACACCGTCTTGGACCTGCCGTGGAATGTGTCGACTGAGGACTCCACCGACCTGGCGTCGGCCCGCGAGATCCTGGATGCCGACCACCACGGGCTCGACGACGTCAAGGATCGCATCGTGGAGTACCTGGCCGTGCGTGCCCGTCGCACCCAGCGGGGTCTGCAGGTCGTCGGCGGCCGGGGTTCCGGCGCGGTGATGGTGCTGGCCGGTCCTCCCGGTGTCGGCAAGACGTCACTGGGTGAATCGGTGGCACGGGCGTTGGGCCGCAAGTTCGTTCGCGTCGCGCTCGGTGGCGTGCGTGACGAGGCCGAGATCCGCGGGCATCGGCGGACTTACGTCGGCGCGCTGCCCGGCCGGCTGGTCCGGGCCATCGGCGAGGCGGGGTCGATGAACCCCGTCATCCTGCTCGACGAGATCGACAAGGTGGGCTCGGACTACCGTGGCGATCCGAGCGCGGCGCTGCTCGAGGTGCTGGACCCAGCGCAGAACCACACGTTCCGCGACCACTACCTCGATCTCGACCTCGACCTGTCCGACGTCGTGTTCCTCGCGACGGCCAACGTCATCGAGAACATCCCGTCGGCCCTGCTGGACCGCATGGAACTGGTGCAGATCGACGGCTACACCGAGGACGACAAGGTCGCCATCGCACGTGACTTCCTACTGCCTCGGCAGCGGGACCGCGCGGCGCTGACCGCCGACGAGGTGACGGTGACCGACGAGGCGCTCCGCAAGATCGCCGCGGACTACACCCGCGAGCCCGGCATGCGTCAGTTCGAGCGACTGCTGGCCAAGGCGTTGCGCAAGGCGACCACGAAGTTGGCCGCCGACCCGACCAAGCTGGTGATCGACGAGCCGGATCTCGTTGGCTACCTTGGCCGTCCGCGCTTCACGCCGGAGTCCGAGGAGCGCACCGCGGTGCCCGGCGTGGCTACCGGCCTGGCGGTCACCGGTCTGGGTGGTGACGTGCTCTTCATCGAGGCCAACTCGAATTCCGGTGACGCCGGTCTGCAGTTGACCGGCCAGCTGGGTGACGTGATGAAGGAGTCGGCGCAGATCGCGCTGTCCTACGTCAAGGCCCACGCCGAGCAGTTGGGCGTCGACCGCGCTGCGCTGGATCGTCAGATCCACGTGCACTTCCCGGCGGGTGCGGTGCCGAAGGACGGCCCGTCGGCGGGCGTCACGATGGTCACGGCACTGGTGTCGATGGCCACCGGGCGCAAGGTCCGCGGTGACGTCGGCATGACCGGCGAGGTCACGCTGAACGGTCGGGTGCTCCCGATCGGCGGGGTGAAGCAGAAGCTGCTCGCTGCGCAGCGCAACGGTCTTAAGACGGTGTTCATCCCGGCCCGCAACGAGGCCGATCTGGACGACGTCCCTGCCGAGGTGCTCGCCGCACTGGAGGTCAAGCCAATGACCGACGTGGCCGACATCGTCGCCCAGGCGTTGGAGCCTGCGGCGGAGGCGGCTACGGTCGCGGCGGCCTGACCGGTGGCATGTGCAGCGGGGTCGACTACGGTCGGCCCCGCTGTCGTGTGCGGAACCGGCGGTGCAGCTGTTGTTTCGAGACGCCAAGAACGTTGCCGATCTCACCCCACGAGTACCCCGCCGCGCGAGCCCCGAGTACCGCTGCGTCGTAACGCATCTTGGCGTCGGCGAGGACGTCACGGGCTACCCCGAGTTCCGCTCGGCAGCGGCCGACGAGGAATTCGACCATGACCGGGTCGGGGTCCTCGGGCTCGTCCTCGACGACCAGAAGATCCTCGAGGTCGTCGAAGCCGTCGGAATCCCCTGGCTCGGCGGATCTGGCTGCGTCCAAGTCGATTCCGAATTGCTCGGCCGTTCGCCTGCGGATCTCCTCCAGTTCGGGGTCGTTTTCCCACCAGGGTGTCGGTGCCGTCACGATCGCAGTATGCGACGGGGGTCTGACACCATTGCGGTGTGACGCCAGACCGAACCACCACCGCGCTACACACCGTCACCAAGAATTGACGAACGTCATCACCCGATGACGACCACCACCCCACCCCGCCGACCAACCCACCACCCCGCCCCCAAGGAGACCTCGTGCCCAGACGCGGAGAACCGTTGCGCAAGCTCGGATTCCTCACCATCGGCCGGTTCGACGACGCCAACCCCGGCCCGGGCATCGAAGAGACGCTCGAGGTGATCGAACGCGCCGAGGCACTGGGTTTCGACAGCGTCTGGCTGCGCGATCGACATCTCCAACCGGGCATCTCGAGCCCCGTGGCGATCATGGCCGCCGCGAGCCAGCGCACCTCGCGCATCGAGCTGGGCACCGCCGTCATCCCGCTGGGCCTGGAAAATCCCTTCCGTCTCGCCGAGGACCTCGCCACGGTCGACGTGCTCTCCGGTGGTCGCGTCAACCCTGGTGTCTCGGTGGGCACGCCGATGATGTACGACCACTACAAGACCGCGCTCTACCCCGACACCCACGACGTCGAGGACTTCTCCAAGGAACGGGTGCTGCGCCTGCTGCGCGCCCTGCGTGGCGAGCCCGTCAGCGACTTCGAAGGCGTCGTCGGCATCGAACGCTTCACCCGCCGCGTGCAGCCGCACTCTCCCGGCCTGGCCGACCGCGTCTGGTACGGCGGCGGCCTCGAATCGGCGAAATGGGCTGGTGACCAAGGTGTCAACTACCTGACGAGCTCGGTGGTCAGCACCGAGGGCACGGAGTCCCGTGACTTCGCCACCATCCAGGGGGAACAGATCGACGCCTACCGCGCCCACCACCCTCGACCCGAAAGTGCCCGAGTGTCACAAGGATTGGTGATCATTCCCACCGACTCGGCCACCGACGACCAGATCCGTCGCTACCGAGAGTATGCGGCCAGCCGCTTCGACCGGACCACGTCCCCGCAGGGCCCGCGCCGGATGCTGTTCTCGCCCGACTACGTCGGCACCTCCGACGAACTGGCCGACCAGCTCTTCGAACACGCCGGGTTCCAGCGCGCCGACGAGATGGCCGTCGCCCTGCCCTTCTCGTTCGAGGAGGCCGACTACCGTCAGATCGTCACCGACCTCGCCGAACGCCTTGGGCCACGGCTGGGCTGGACGCCCACGGCGTGAGAACCTTGACCCATGGCCTACGACGAGGACCTGGCGAACCGCGTCCGTGAGCTCGTCGGCGGCGCCGAGGAGCGGCGGATGTTCGGCGGCTTGGCCTTCATGGTCGGTGGCAACATGGCCGTCTGCGTGAGCGGCCAGGGCGGGCTGATGGTGCGCGTTCCCGCCGAGGACACCGACGCGCTGCTGGCCCGCAAGCACGTCGAGCCGATGGTGATGGCCGGGCGGGAGACGCGCGGCTGGATCCGGGTGGGCACCGAGGGGCTGACGACCACGCGCCAACTGCGCTCCTGGGTGGAGCGCGGCACCCACTACGCCGCCGGCCTGCCTGCCAAGTAGCGGCGTTTGTCGACCACCCTCTCGGGTATGCCCAAGCCATGGCGCTCGACGACTCCCGCCCCGCCGACATCGCCACGCGGCTGCTGAAGGAGGCCGGGACCACCTACGCCGCCGAGGCCGGCATCGCGCTGAAGGACACCCCGATGCCGCTGTTCGAACTTCTCGTTCTGTGCATGCTCGCCAGCAAGCCGATCGACGCGGGCATCGCCGTCACCGCGGCCCGCGAAGTGTTTCACGCCGGCCTGCGCACGCCCGAGGCCGTTCGCGACGCCGATCGCCGGACCATGATCGACGCCTTCGGCCGCGCCGGCTACGCCCGCTACGACGAGAGTTCCGCGACGCGACTGACCGAGATGGCTCAGACCGTTCACGACGAGTACCGAGACGACCTTCGCAACCTCGCCGACGCCGCCGACGGCGATCCGGCCGAGGCCGCGTCACTGCTGCAGCGCTTCAAGGGCATCGGCGCGGTCGGATCGGACATCTTCCTTCGCGAGGTGCAGCACACGTGGACGTGGGTGCGGCCCCACTACGACCAACGGGCGCGCGACGCCGCCCGCCGGCTCGGGCTGCCGACCGATCCTCAGGAGTTGAGCACGCTCGCCACGGGTCGTGACGCCGAGTTCGCCGCGGCCCTGGTGCGGGCGTCCCTCGACGACGACCTGCTGGCGTCGGTGACCGGCTGACCGACATGGCGGTCCGGATCGGCACCTCCGGTTGGTCCTACGACCATTGGGCGGACGTGCTCTACCGGCCCGGCCTGCCCGTCGCGCGGCGACTGGCCCGCTACGTCGAGGTCTTCGACACCGTCGAGCTCAACGCCAGCTTCTACCGCTAGCCCAAGGACGCGACGTTCGCGGGGTGGCGGGAGCGGTTGCCCGAGGGTTTCACCATGGCGGTCAAGGTGCACCGCGGGCTCAGCCATTACCGGCGGCTGGCGTCGCCCGAGGAGTGGATCGACCGCATCCGCCGGTGCTGGGACGCCCTTGGCGACAAGCACGAGGCGATCTTGATCCAATTGCATCCGCAGATGCAGCGCGACGACGGTCGGCTGGAGGCCTTCCTTCGGCAGGTGCCCCGCGACATCCGGGTGGCGTTCGAATTGCGCCATCCCTCCTGGGACGCCGAACCGGTCTACGAGTTGCTGGCGCAGTACGGTGCCGCGTACGTCGTGATGAGCGGCGCCCACCTGCCGTGCGTCCTGCGGGCGACCTCGGATCTGGTCTACGTCAGGCTGCACGGGCCCGGTGGCGAGAACCTCTACGACGGCTCCTACACCGACGACGACTTGCGCTGGTGGGCCGACCGCATCGGCGAATGGCACGAGCAGAGTCGACGCGTGGTCGTGTACTTCAACAACGATCTGGGTGGCCACGCGGTGCGCAACGCGACGCGGCTGCGCGAGCTGCTGATCTGACCGCCGCGCGGCGGGTAGGACAGAATGGCTTGACCCTCGACGGCTTCGCCGTGCCGCGCTTCACCAACGAAGGGAATCCGAGTTGAGCGTCGCCCCCGACGAACTCACCGGCACCGAGCAGGCCGTGCTGCTGGTTCTGATGGCCCAAGCGCGACCCGTCCGCAACCCCGAACTCGCCGTCCTGGGGCCCAAATTGGACAAACCCAGTCGGGAACGCCTGATCGAGAAGGGTTTGGTCGAGATCACCGCGACGAAGCCGGCGATCACGCTGGACCTGACCGACCGGGGATGGGCGACGTGCGCGGCCGTCATCGGCACCGAGACGCCCGAACGTGCCTCCGGTCAGGGCAAGGCGCTCTACACGGTGCTCGGTGCGCTGCGCCGCTATCTCGATCGGGAGGACCTCGCCCCCGCGGACGTCTTCGTCGCGCTGGACGACACAGTCGACGTCGAGTCCCAGGTCCGCGCCGCCTACGTCAGGTTGGCCGCTCGGGCGGGCGGCTGGGTGGACCTGGTGCGTCTGCGCGCCGAATTGCCCGACGTGTCGAAGTCCGAGTTGGACGCCGCGCTGACGCAGATGCAGCGCAAGCCGGACGTCAGCCTCATCCCCGAGGAGAACCAAAAGACCCTGACCGATCGCGACCGCGCCGCCGCGGTCGAGATCGGCAACCGGGCGCGGCACCTGATCGCGATCGAGTCGTGATGGACCCCGCGCCCCGGGACGCCCTGAAGTCCCTTCGCCTGTCCTTCGCGCCGTCGGCCGACGATCTGTGGCACGCCCAGGGCGCCTTCCACGTGCCCGGCGTCCACGACGAGGCGCTCGAGCAGGTGATGGACGCCTTCGCCGACGCCGAGCGGCACCCGGAGTCGAGCCCGCTGGGCGTGGTGGTCCGCGGCACCGCCGGTTCCGGCAAGACGCATCTGCTGGGCCAAGTCCGGGAGCGGGTGCAGTCAAGCGGCGGGTTCTTCTTCCTGTTGCAACTGCTCGACGCGACGAGCTTCTGGGAGTCCACGCGGAGCAGCATCCTGGAGAGCCTCGGCCGTCCGGCACAGAACCGTGAGACGCAACTCAAGGAGTTGCTGTGGCAGTTGGCGTCGGTCGCCCACGTGTCGCGCGCCGACCGCCGCGCCGTGTCCGGGGAGGACGAGCTGACGCCGGAGGTGCTTGGCACCTTTGTCAACGCCCTGCACAAGGCGGCGCCGCAGACCGTCCGCCAGACGCAGCACACCCTGCGCGCCCTCACCTTGCTCGGCGCCGACGATCTCGGCGTGCAGGACATCGGGCAGGCCTACCTCAACTCCGCGGAGGACGTCGACGACACCGGCCGCAGGCACTGGTCGATCGGGGTGTCCACGTTGACCCCGCAGGAGTGCGTGCGCGACATCTCCCGGCTGGTCGCCCTGGCCGGGCCGTCTGTCATGGCCGTCGACCAGATCGACACCCTGCTGGCGCAGTCCGCCACGTCGACGGCGGCCCGCGACGACGGCGCCTCGGACAACCGCGACCTCGAGCACGTCGCGCACGGGCTCATGTCGCTCCGCGAGACGATGCGCCGCACCGCGGAGGTCGTCGCCTGCCTGCCGTCGGTCTGGGAGTCGATCCGGTCGGGGGCGACGGCCACGGTGGCAGACCGGTTCCGCGAGACCGCCCCCTTGAAGGAATTGCCCAATGCCGACATCGGCCGGGCGATTCTGGAGCGTCGGTTCACGGCGAGCTACCGGTCGGTCGACTTCACCCCGCCGTATCCCAGTTGGCCGATCTTGCCGTCGGCCTTCGAGGACGCTCCCGCGTACACCCCACGTCGACTCCTTCAGCGTGCCGACGCCCACGTCCGCGCCTGCCTCGACCGCGGTGAGGTCGAGGAACTCGCGCACCTCGGTGAATCCGCCGCGCCGGCGCCGCGTGACGACGACGCGACGCCGGCGCAGGCCTCAGATCTCGACCGACGGTTCGCCGATTACCGACGACGCGCGGTCGGGGCGGCGGCACTGGATCCCGAGGGAGAGGACACCACGGTGCCGGCTCTCCTGTCGGCGGCGCTGGATGCCTGGATCGCCGAGCGCGGCGACGCCGATCAGATCTTCGCGCTCGACCCACCGCCTGGCAAGCAGGTGCGGCTGCACGGCCGGCTCAGGCAGACCCTGGACACCGCCACCGACGACGAATTGCACTGGGCGTTTCGGGCAATTGCGAGCCCGAACGCGATCGCGGTGCAGAACCGGATCAAGAACGCTCGTGTCGCAGCCGGTTTCGGCACCAACCTGGACAAGCGCCGGTTGTTCCTGCTTCGGAACACCCCCTGGCCGGGCGGTGCGAAGACCGCCGAGGTGGTCAGCTCCTTCGAGGAGTCCGGTGGCCGCACGATCGCCCTGTCCGACGACGACCTTCGGACGTTGTCCGCGTTACGTGACCTCATCGACGACGACGACGCCGAGCTGGTGGAATGGCTGCGGGCGCGCAAGCCGGCACATGGGCTGGCGTTCCTGCGCGATGCGCTCGGTGACGAAGCGGGTCCGGACTCGGCCGAGATACCAGAGGTGACAACGGATTCCGAGCCGGAGCCCGAGCCTCGACCGGCACCGTGGGCCAAGCGGTCGTCGACGGCCACCCCGGTCGAGCACGTCAGCGCGACGGCCATCCCGCTCGGCACCGACGACGCCACGGGACGACCGCTCGGGGTCGAGTTGCTCGCCCTTCGCAAGCACACGGCGATCTTCGCCGGATCCGGATCCGGCAAGACGGTGTTGATTCGCCGGCTCGTCGAGGAGTGCGCGCTGCGCGGGGTGTCGTCGATCGTGCTGGACCCCAACAACGATCTGGCGCGGCTCGGCGTGCCGTGGACCGAACACCCCAGCGGGTGGCGGGCGTCGGACTCGGCGCTGGCCGCGGACTATTTCGACAACACCGAGGTGGTGGTGTGGACGCCGCGTCGCTCCGCGGGGCGACCGCTGTCGTTTCAACCGCTGCCCGACTTCGCCAGTGTCGTCGACGATCACGACGAATTCAACGAGGCAGTCGAATCTGCCTTCGCCGCAATGGAACCGCATGCTCACATCGCGGGTAAGACCCCCAAGGCCAACCAATCGCGGGCGGTGCTCCGCGAGGCACTTCAGTGGTACGGCCGACGGCCGTCGCCCACGCTGACCGGATTCCTGGCCGCGCTCGCCGATCTACCGGACGGCGTCAGCGTCATCGCCAACGCCCGGGACCGAGCGGCGGAGCTGAGCCAAAACCTGCGGGCCGCCATGGTCAACGACCCGCTGTTCGGCGGCGACGGCGCCTCGGCCGATCCGGGGTCGCTGCTGACCCCGTCGCCTGGCTACCGCGCCAGGGTGTCGGTGATCAGCATGGTCGGGCTGTCCGAGGGGACGCAGCGCGAAGGGTTCGTGAATCAGCTGCAGATGGCGTTGTTCGCGTGGATCAAGAGAAATCCGGCGGGTGACCGACCGCTGGGTGGTCTGCTGGTGATGGACGAGGCGCAGAACTTCGCGCCCTCGGGCCGCACCACGGTGGCGACCCGCAGCACGTTGGCGCTGTCGTCGCAGGCCCGCAAGTACGGCCTGGGGTTGGTGTACGCCACCCAGGCGCCGCGCGGGCTCAACCCCAATATTCCCGGCAATGCGGCGACCCAACTGTTCGGACTGCTCAACGCGCCCGTTCAGATCGCCGTCGCCAAGGAGATGGCGCGGGTGAAGGGTGGCCTGGTGCCCGACATCAGCAGGTTGCGGGCGGGAAACTTCTACGCTGCGCTCGAAGGCACGGCGTTCCAGAGGATCACGACGCCGTGGTGCCTGTCGCAGCACCCGAACAGTCCGCTCACCACCGAGGAAGTCCTCGAGTTGGCGCGTCGTCCGCTGGAGCCGAAGAGCTGACGACACGTCAGCGGGACGACACCTCGACCTCGGGGACGTCGGGAAGCTCTTCTGCCTCAACGGGTTCGGTCACGTCCCCCCGGAGCACCGCGCTCATGCGCACGGAGTCCAACTGGCCCTCCCAGCGTGCCACCACGATGGTCGCCACGCAGTTGCCGAGCAGGTTTACCGACACCCGCATGGAATCCATGATCCGGTCGGCGCCGAGGAGCAGGGCGACCGCGGCCACCGGAATGGCACCGTGCCCGATGGCGGCGACGGTCGCCGACAGTGCCAGGAACGACGATCCCGGGACGCCGGCCATTCCCTTGGAGGTCAGCATGAGCACCAGCACCGCCGTGATCTGCTCGCCAAGGCTGAGGTCGACGCCAAGCGCCTGGGCGAGGAAGAGAACACAGATCGACAGGTACAGCGTGGCACCGTCGAGGTTGAACGAATAGCCCGTCGGTACCACCAAACCCGTTGTCGTCCTGGAGCATCCGGCGAAGATCAATTTGTCCATGATGCGTGGCAGCACCACTTCGGTGGAGGCAGTTCCCAAGGCGAGGAACAGCTCGTCCTTGATGTAGACCACGAAGCGCCACAGGTTGACACCTGCAACGAACCACACGATGGCCCCCAGCACCAAGATGAACAGAGCAGCCCCGAGGTAGCAGGCGCCGATCAGTTTGGCGTAGCTGCCCAACGACGAGATGCCGTACTGGCCGATGATGTAGGCCATCGCACCGAAGGCGGCCAGCGGCGCCAGCTTCATGATCCACCCGATGATGGTGAACAGCAGGCTGCTGAGGTGTTCGATCAGCTCGAACACCACCGGCGGACCGTGCTCACCGAACTTCGCGAGGGCCAAACCGAAGAGCACCGCGAAGAAGAGGACCTGCAGCAGTTGGTTCTCGGCGAAGGCCGAGAACACCGACGTGGGAATGATGTTGAGCAGGAACTCCACGGTGTGGGGCAGTTCGCCGCTGCCGGTCTTCTTGGCGACCGCGTCGGCCCCGGAGGCCAAGGTCTGAGGATCGATGTCGAAGCCGGCCCCTGGCTTGACGACGTTGGCGATCACCAACCCGAACAACAGCGCGAAGGTGGTGACGACCTCGAAGTAGACGAGGGCCTTGACGCCGATGCGACCCACCGACTTGAGATCGCCGACGTGGGCGATCCCGATCACCACGGTGCAGAAGATGATCGGCGCGATCAGCATCTTGATCAGCTTGATGAAGGCGTCGGCGATCGGCTTGAGATCGGCACCGAATGCGGGCCAGAGCCAGCCCACCAGGATGCCGGCGACGATGGCGACCAAGAGTTGGGTGAACAGCGACGTGTACCACCGCGATCTCGCCGGGGTGTCCACCTCGCCGGTCATGGCTTGCGGGTAGTCGGTCATCGACAATGGATACGTCGACCACGTGTCGTGACGATGAGACGCGCGTAACGGCGACGCTACGAAGGAGTCAGTACTCCACGCGGAAGTTGCCGATGAGGCGGATCAGGTTGCCGTCTGGGTCCGTCAGCGTCGCCAACTCGACGCCCTTGTTCACGACCTCGACGTCACCGGGCTCCAGCCCGCGATCCTCGGCCTCGGCGACGTGGGCCGCGATGTCGTCCACGGCGAAGTTCACCAGGCCGGAGCCAGCGCGCTCGGAGTCGACGAAGACCTGCAGCCAGCCGCCGGGTACCACCTGCCATTCGGCGAGCACCGGCATGGGTTCGTTGTCCGGTGCGCGGCCGAACAGCTTCTCGTAGAAGTCCTTCGCCGCGCCCAGGGTGGTGACGGGGACGACGGCGAGCACGTGTTGGAAGGTCATGTCGAATCAGACCACGACGGCCGACCGAACTCATCGGCGGACGACGAACGGGGCCGGCCACGTGTGTGGCCGGCCCCGTCTCGTCGCTGCGTGCTACGGCTGCTTCTGTCCCGGAATGCCCTCGTAGGCGATGTCGCCGGTCTTGAGGTTCTGGGCCGTCAGCTCGCCCAGTCCGTCGAGGAACTTCTGCCGCTCGGTGACGACGTGCTGGATCGCGACGTCGACGTTGTCCTTGGTGATGGCGGGCATCACGTAGACCGGCGCCTTGTTGACCTCTTCGCCCTTGACCAGCGCGTTGGCCACGGCCAGGCCCGCGGACAGCTCCACGGTGCCGTTTTGCAGTGAGGTGCCGATGAATTCGCCGCTCTTGACGGCGTTGAGGCCGTCCTCGATGCCGTCGATGCCGACGATGGGGACGTCGGTGCGGTTGGCTTCCTTCAGCGCCTGAAGTGCACCCAGGCCCATGTCGTCGTTCTGGGATACGACGCCGTTGATCTGCGGTCCGAAGCTGGAGATCCAGTTCTTCATCTTGTTGACCGCTTCGTCACGCTTCCAGTTGGCGGTGTCCTTGGCCAGGACCTTGATGTCCGGGTACTTGGCCAGCACCTGGTCGATGCCCTTGCCGCGGTTGATCTCACCGGAGCCACCCAGCGGGCCCTGCAGGATGACGATGTTGCCCTTGCCGCCGAGGCGGTCGGCCATCATCTGCATCTCCTGGGCACCGGCTGCCACGTCGTCGGGCTGCACGTTGCCCGCGAGGTCCGGGCTGTCGAGTGCGGCGTTGACGGCCAGCAACGGAATGTTCTTGGCCTTCGCCGACGCGATCTGCGGCCCGAGCGAATCCGCTTGCACCGGAACGACGATGATGGCCTTGACACCCTGGTTGATCAGGGAGTCGACCTGGCTGGCCTGGGTGGACACGTCGTTGTTGGCCGAGTTCCACACCAACTCGATGTTGTTGGCCTTGGCATAGGTGTCCATGCCCTCCTTGCCCGCGGTGATGAACGAGCTCATGTCGTACACCGTGACACCGATCTTGGTGGTGCCGCTGTTGGCGTCGGTGTCACCCGCCCCACAGGCGGTCATGCCCAGTGCCAGCAGGCCTGCCGAGGCCACGACGCCCAACTTGGTGGTCAGTCTCATCTATTCGCTTTCTCTTCTGTGATCGGTGGAGTGGTTGGTTCAGGGCTGCTTCTGGCCCGGGATGCCCTCGTAGGCGATGTCGCCCGTCTCGAGGTTCTTCTTGGTCAGTTCCGAGAGACCGGCCAGGAAGTCGGCGCGCTTGGTGACGACGTGCTCGATGGCCACGTCGACGTTCGCCTGGGTGATCGCCGGCATGATGTAGACCGGGTTGGTGTTGACCTGTTCCTTCTTGGCCAGCGCATTGGCCACGGCCAGGCCCGCGGACAGTTCGACGGTGCCGTTCTGCAGCGACGTGCCGATGAACTCGCCGCTCTTGACGGCGTTGAGACCGTCCTCGATGCCGTCGATGCCCACGATCGGCACCCCGGTGCGCCCGGCTTCCTTCAACGCTTGCAGCGCACCGAGACCCATGTCGTCGTTCTCGGCGACCACCCCGGTGATCTGCGGTCCGAAACCGGAGATCCAGTTCTTCGTCTTGTTGACGGCTTCGTCGCGCTTCCAGTTGGCGGTGTCCATCGCCAGCACCTTGATGTCCGGGTACTTGGCGAGGACGTTCTGAATGCCCTTGGTGCGGTCCAGTTCACCGGACTGGCCGAGCGGACCCTGCAGCACGACGATGTTGCCCTTGCCGCCGAGCTTGTCGGCCATCATCTGCATTTCCTGCTCACCGGCCTTGACGTCGTCGGGCTGGACGTTGGCGGCGATGTCCTTGCTGTTCAGCGCGGCGTTGACCGGGACGAGCGGGATACCCTTGGCCTTGGCCGAGGCCACCTGCGGGGCAAGCGAATCGGCTTGCACGGGAACCACGATGATCGCGGCGACGCCCTGGTTGATCATCTGGTCGACCTGGTTGGCCTGGGTGGAGACGTCGAGATTGGCCGAGTTCCAGACCAATTCGATGTCGTTGTCCTTGGCGTACTGGTCCATCCCCTCCTTGCCCGCGGTGATGAACGAGCTCATGTCGTACACCGAGACGCCGATCCGCGTCTTGCCGCTCTTGGACTCGGTGTCCCCCGCGCCGCACGCGGTCATGCCCAACGCCAGTGCCCCTGCCGAGGCGATGGCGACGAACTTCGTTGTCAGTCTCATCTGTTCTCTCTCTTCTTCGTTGGGTCGATCGGTTGACGGGGATGGATCACGTTCGCCGACGGGTGGACCACACGTCGACGGCAACCGCTGCGACGATCAGCACCCCCTTGATCACGTCCTGCCAGTACGCCGGCACGACGAGGATGTCCAAACCGTTGTTCAGCGTCTGAATGATGAACAGGCCCAGCACCGTTCCCCAGATGGTGCCCCGACCGCCCATCAGGCTGGCGCCACCGATGACGACCGCGGCGATGGCGTCGAGCTCGTAGCCCTGGCCCAGGTTGGGCGGCCCCGAGATGACGCGGGAGGCCAGCATGACCCCGGAGATCCCCGCCAGCAGACCGGACAGGGCGTACACGCTGAACAACACGTTCTTGGCGTTGATGCCGGCGATCTCGGCGGCGTTGCGGTTGCCGCCGACGGCGTACACGCGCATGCCGTACGTGGTCCGCTTCATGACGACGGCCAACACGATGATGCCGATGATCATGACCAGCACGGGGATGGTCAGACCCATGATCTTGGTGTTGGCGATGGAACCGAACTCGGCGGGCAGACCGTTGATGGGTGCGCCGCCGCCGATGACGTAGGCCAGACCCGACCCCGCCGTCAACGTACCCAGGGTCGCGATGAACGGTGGCACGTTGATGCGCGACACCATGATTCCGTTCAGCGATCCGACCGCCAGACCGACGAGCATGGCCACGCCCACGGTCATCCAGACCTGACCCGGGTTGGCCTTCGCGGTCGCCGCACCCGCCATGGCGGACACCGCGATCACCGAGCCGACCGACAGGTCGATGCCACCGGTCAGCACGACCAAGGTCTGCCCCAGTGCGATCAGCGCGAACGGAGCGGCCGCCACCAGGATGGTGAGCAGGTTGTCCACGGTGCCGAAACGCGCACTGCGGTAGCTGAAGTAGGCGATCACCAACAGCATGATGATGACCATCGAGTAGCGCAGGGCGATGCCGCCGATCCACTCGCGGGAGAACAGCCGCACGGGCTCCCCCGTGATCGGCGACGTGACGACCGGTGTGCCTGACGGCTCCGGGGTCGTGTCGGTGTCGACTGGGGTGGTCACGATTCTTCCTCCGGGTCGGGATGTGGGACGTGTGTGGGTCCGTCGAGCGCAGTCGCCATCCGGAACACGGATTCCTGCACCGCCGGATGGTCGAGGGCGTCGCGGTCGAGCTCGCCGACGAATCGGCCCTCGCGCATGACGAACGCGCGATGGGACAGTCCGATGATCTCCGGCATGTCCGACGACGCCATCAGCACCGCCATACCTGCTTCGGCGAATTCGGTGATGATGCGGTAGATCTCGCTGCGCGCCCCGACGTCCACCCCGCGGGTGGGCTCGTCGAGCAGCAGTACGTTGACGTCACCGGTCAGCCAGCGTGCCAGCACCACCTTCTGCTGGTTGCCGCCCGAGAGCGTGCCGACGAGTTGGCCCATCCCGCTGCTACGCAACCGGACGGACTTCATCACCTCGGACACGGCGCTGGTGCGGGTCTTGCCACGCAACCATCCGGCAACGCTGAACGACGACAGTCTTGGCAGCGATCCGTTGTCGAGGACGCTCATGGACAGCACGACGCCGTTGATCTTGCGATCCTCGGGCACCATCGCCATTCCCGCGGTGATCGCCGCTGCCGGGGAGTTGCGCTTGACCGACTTGCCGCGCACGACGACCTCACCGGAGCTGGTGTGCCGAGCTCCGAAGATGGCCTCCAGCAGCTCAGTTCGCCCCGCCCCGACCAAACCGGCCAGACCGACGATCTCCCCAGAACCCACCGAGAACGACACGGGCTCGGAGGCACCGTCGACGTGGAGGTCGCGCACTTCGAGCACGGCGTCGGTCTTCGGTGCCACCCGTTCGGGGAACAGCGCGTCGAGTTCCCGGCCGATCATGGCGGTCACGATGTCGTCGTCGGAGACGTCGGCGAGAGGCTTGTCCAGGATCAGCCCGCCGTCGCGAAGCACCACGACGCGGTCGGCGATCGCGCGGATCTCGGCCATCTTGTGCGTGGTGTACACCATCGCGACGCCGTGTTCGCGCAGCCGCCGCACGATGCCGTACAGGCCCTCGACCTCGCGTTCGGAGATGGCGGAGGTCGGCTCGTCGAGCATCACGACCTGCGCACCGGTGCGGGCGGCCTTCACGATCTCGACGATCTGCCGCAGGCCGACGGGCAGGCTACCCATGCGCGCGGTCGGCGAGATGTCGACGCCGAAGACCGCCAACGCTTCCTTCGCCTCGCCGATCATCGCCTTGCGGTTCAGAAACGGTCCGGCCTTGATCTCGCGTCCGACGAACAGGTTCTCGTAGACCGTCATGTCCTCGATGGACGCCAGCTCCTGCGGGACGATCGCCACGCCGTGCCGGACGGCATCACGCGGGTTCCCAGGAACCAGAGCGTTTCCCGACACCGTCACCGATCCGCCGTCGGCGCTGTACTGGCCGCTGACGATCTTCATCAGCGTCGACTTGCCTGCACCGTTCTCCCCGGCCAGGGCGGTGACCGTCCCCGGCTGCAGGTCCAACGTGATGCCCTTCAGAACCGGGACCCCACCGAAACTCTTGGTGATCTCGGCACATTCGAGGATGGCTGAACTCATGATCTACTTCCCAATTGGACGAGCACCTTGACGTTCTCCGGGTCCATCGAAGCACTGAACGCCTCGGCAGACTGCTCGAACTCGTATCTCGCCGTGATGATCTCGTCGACGGGGACGGCACCGGAGGCCAGCAGGTCCATTGCGGCGAGGTAATCCTCGCGGACGTACATCAGACTGCCGATGAGGGCGATCTCGCGATCCTGGATGAGATCCAACCGCACCGGCACGGCACCCGCCGCCACGCCGACGACCATGACGGCCCCGCCCTTGTCGACCAGTTCGATCGCCTGGGCCACCGAACTCTCCCTGGCCACGCAGTCGACGACCACCGCGGCGGGTCCGCCGAGCAGCGCCAGCGCGGAGGAGACCGCGTCCGGGGCCGTGGGGTCGAACGTGCCTGCGGCGCCGAGACGTTCGGCGCGCTCGCGCTTGGAGTCCAGCAGATCGGCCACGACGACCTTCGCGCCCGCGTCGCGCAGCGCCAACAGGACGAACAGTCCGATCGGGCCTGCGCCGATCACTACGACCGGACGGTCGCGCAGATCGCCCACCGTCTCGCCGGCGCGGCGCACGGCGTGCACCGGCGTGGCCAACGGTTCGATGAGGATCGCGCGGTCGTCGTCGAGCTCGGGGTCCAGGGCGATCACCCGGTCGACGGCAACGGTGAAGCTGTCGGCCAGCCCACCGGGGGTCTGGCACCCCAGCACCAGGAGTTCCCGGCAGATGTTGTACCGGCCGGCACGACACTGCGTGCAGTGCCCGCAGGCGAGGTTGGGCTCGACGACGACGCGGGTTCCGACCCACGAATCCTCGACACCGTCGCCCACCGCGTCGACGACACCGATGACCTCGTGGCCGGGTCGATAGGGCAGGTCGATGAACGGGTGGTGCCCGCACGCGGCGTGCGTGTCGGATCCGCAGATGCCGACGACGGTGCCGCGAATGCGCACCTCGCCTGCCGCGGGACCGGTTTCGGTCACGGTCTCGAAGACGACGTCGTCGATCGCGTTGACGACGACGCGCCGATTCACGCCGGGGGCCACCGGGCTCACCATGCGGTGTACCCGCCGTCGGCGACCAACACCGACCCGGTGATGAACGACGCGGCGTCACTGGCCAGGAATACCACGCTCGGCGCGATCTCCTCGGGCATCGCGTACCGCTGCTGCGGGGCGTCGTCGATCCAGTAGCGCTTCAGATCGGGCCGGTCCACCGGCGCCATCTCAGTCTTGCAGTAGCCCGGGGCCACCGCGTTGACTCGAATGTTCAACGGGCCCCATTCGGCGGCAAGCGATTTGGTGAGGTGGTGTACCGCCGCCTTGGACGCGTTGTACGCGGGTTGCATCTGCGGACGGTTCACGATGAGCCCCGACATCGACCCGATGTTGACCACCGAACCGGATCCGCGCTCGCGCATGTGGGCTCCGACGGCCAGGGAGCAGGCCCACAGCGCCTTGACGTTCAGGTCGAACACGTCGTCCCACTGCTGCTCGGTGACGTCCCAGGACTCGGCGTGGTAGCAGGTGCCGGCGTTGTTGACCAGCACGTCGACGTGTCCGAGCGCCTCGATCGCCTCGGCGGTCATGCGTTCCACGTCGGCCGACTTGGTGATGTCGGCGGTGATGGGGTGCATCGTGTGGCCTTCGGCGGCGGCTTCGGCGACGACCTGGTCGTTGCGTTCGGCGCTGCGACCGGCGATGGCGACGGTGGCACCCGCGTCGGCCAGGCCGAAGGCGAACGCACGTCCGAGGCCCTGGTTGCCGCCGGTCACCAGGGCGGTGCGCCCGGTCAGGTCGAATGGAGAACGCTTGGTCACGAGAGAACTGTCCTTCACTTCGGGACGACGATGGACTTGAGGCTGGCCGGGTCGGTGTCGCTGTCGAGGGCCTCGCCGACGTGCTCGAGGTCGTAGCGCCCGGTCACCATGCCGTCCAGGTCGACCGCGCCCGAGGTCACCAGATGGATTGCGGCAGGCCAGGTGTCGGTGTAGCGGAACACACCGGTCACGTTGATCTCCATGTTCTGGATGTGCCCGATCGGCAGCGGGTAGTCACCGGAGCCCATGCCGACCAGCACGACGTAGCCGGCCGGACCGACCGCCTTGATGCCGCTGACGACCGCCGGCGCGGCACCACTGGCGTCGATGAACGCGTCGACCTGAGGGTCCAGCGCGGCGACGTCGTCGACCATGGGATCGACGACCTCGGTAGCACCGAACTCGAGCACCGCCTCGCGGCGCGACTCGAGCGGATCGGACACCACTATGCGGGCGGCGCCGAACGCGCGTGCGGTCTGCGCGCAAATGACGCCGATGGGTCCGGCACCGGCGATGAGCACCGAGGTGCCCGGCGCGACGTGCGCCTTGCGCATCGTCGTCACCGCGACCGACAGCGGCTCCAGCAGCGCGGCGGCTTCGTCGGACATGGAATCCGGTACGGGATGCGCGAATTCGGAGTCGATCACGACGTAACGGCAGAACGCGCCGTCGATCGGCGGGGTGGCGTAGAACTCCATGTACGGGCACAGGTTGTACCGGCCTGCGGTGCACTGCTTGCACCGTCGGCACGGGTGCTGCGGTTCCACGGCCACCCGCTGCCCGACCCGGGTCGGGTCGACCCCGTCGCCGACCGCGGTGATGCGGCCGGACAGTTCGTGCCCCAGGATCATGGGCTCGTCGACGACGAAGTCGCCGATGCGCCCGTGGCGGTAGTAGTGCACGTCGGAACCACACACCCCGACGGCGGCGACCTCGACGAGGACCTCGTGGGCCCCCGGCGTCGGAACCGGTCGGTCTTCGATCACGAGTGTGCCCACGCCGGTCATCACACTGGCGCGCATCGTGCTGGTCACATTGCTTCCCTTCGTTCGGAGGTCAAGAGGGCCCGGCCGACGACCATCTGCTGGACACCGGCGGCGGCGCACAGGGGTGCGATCTCCTCGGTGACCCCGCCGTCGACGGCAACGGGCAATTCGGAAAACCTGGTGGTGCAGGCGGTGACGAGACTCAACCGGTCGAGCCGGCAGCGATCCTTGGTACCGGGCTCGATGAGCATCACCAGCACGCCGTCGGGTTCGGCGGGCCAGTGGGGATCGGCGAGGCCGTCCCATTCCCGCCACACCGCGATCCACGCCGCGCCCCCTGCCGACCGGATGGCGGTGGCCCGCTCCGCGGTGAAGGCCTGCCACGGCAGGAAGACCACTCCGGGGTGGGACGCGAGGACCTTGGGTAGCACGGCGTCGACGAAATCGGCCGAGCCGATCAGGTGTACGCCAATCCTCGACCGGTCGACGGAGTTCGAGATCATCTGCAGGTCGGCAAGACTCACGCCGGCTGGCAGGCCCTCCGAGGCGGCCATCACGTCGACGTGGACGTCGAGACCCGTGTCGGCCAGCGTCTGGGCGGCCGCCGCGCGGGAATCGGGGGTGGAGTACACCGACCCGGCCAGCAGGCCGGGGAAGTCGCGGTGCCAGGGAGCCAGTGTGATCATCGCTCGCCCCCGTCGAGGATCGGTGACGCCGCCAGGGCCGCCCACCGAGCGCGCAGACCGCCGAGATCGCGGCCGTGCCTGCGTGGTTGGACGCGAGTCCTGGCCTCGGGCTGCCACCGCTTGGCGAGGTCGACCAGACCGGCCCGGTCGGCGTGCGTGGCCACGGCAGCGGCCTGGATGCAGGCACCCCGCGCGGTGGCCTCGTCGACGTCGGGCACCGTCACCTCGTCGTCGAGCAGGTCGGCCAGCAGTTGCAACGTGGCAGGCGAGCGCGCTCCACCGCCGACGGCCGTTGCGGCGCCGCTGACGTCGACCCCGCACGCGATGAGGCCGTCCCGCCCCGAGAGCAACGACAGCAGCGGGCCCTCCACGAACGCGCGGGCGAGTTCCTCGCGCGTCGTCGACGAGGTGAGGTCGGCGAACGCGCCGCGCGCGTGGGGGCGGTCGGGCGTGCGTTCCCCGTCGAGGAAGGGCACCAGCACCGGACCGCGGGTGGGCCCGGCCGCGAGCGCCAACTCGGCGACACCGGCCAGGTCGGTGCCCAGCAGCACCGCCGCCCGGTCGACGACCCGAGCGGCGTTCAGCGTGCTCATCAGGGGCAGATACCCGCCCGTCATGTCCGCCACGCCGTCCACGGCGCCCGTGGTGTCGAAGACCGGGCCCCGTGAGGACGTCGCCACCACGCCGGAGGTGCCGATGCTGAAGTACTGGTCGCCGTCGGTCAGACCGAGGCCGAGATATGCCGCATGCTGATCGCCGCCGCCCGCGCCGACGAGGACGTCGGGGCCGATGCCGAGTTCGGCGGCACGTGCCGGCAGCACCCGTCCCGCCGCGTCGGCGGGACCGAGGACCGTCGGCAGCTTGGCGGCCCAGTCCCTGGGGCCGCCCGCGACTTCGAGGTAGGACGGAATCCACTGTCCCTCAACGGAGTCGAAGTAACCCGTACCCGAGGCGTCGGACCGATCGGTGACCCTCTCGCCGGTCAGCCAGAAGGTGAGGTAGTCGTGCGGCAGGAGGATGGTCGCCACCCGGTCGAGAAGACCCGGCTCGTGCTCGGCGACCCACGCCAGCTTGGCGATGGTGAAGGCGGCCGTCGGCAAGGTCCCGATGCGCATCACCCACTGGCGCGCGCCGATCCGGTCGACGAGGCGGGCGAGATTGGGCGCGCCGGTGGTGTCGTTCCAGAGCTTGGCGGCGCGAAGCACGTCGCCGTGCTCGTCGAGGAGGACCAAGCCGTGGCATTGGGCGGCCACCGAGATGGCGCGCACGTCCGGCGTCGCCGTGCACGCGGACATCGCCGCGCGGGCGGCCGCGACGAAGGCCCCGACCCACTCGTTTGGGTGCTGCTCGCTCGAGGGCGGAAACGCCGGCGGGTGCGGGGCCGCACCGGATCCCAGGACGACACCGGAGTCCATGTCGCGGATCTCCACCTTGCAGGACTGGGTCGACGAGTCGACGCCCATGACGGCCCGTGTGGTCATGCGCCTCGCACCACCGGTGCGGAGTGGTCCCCGGGAACACGACGGCCCACGCCGCCGGCGGGGTGGCCGTCGACGACGTCGCCGAGGGTGTGACCGCGCAGCGACATGGTCACCACCGCGACCGCGTCGCTCCAGGCGCCGACGGCCAGCGTGCTCGCCATCGCGATCATGTCGCCCGGGTCGGCGTCGGCGGGTGTCGGCGGCAGCGCCGCGACACTGCTCGCCGCCGACGCGAACGGCGAGTCGGGACTCTCGGTCACGGCGACGACGTGGACTCCACGGCGCTCCAGGCGGTCGACGAGCGTGGTGAGCTCCTGGCTCTGGCCGGTCTTGGAGATCGCGACGACGAGGTCGGAGGGGGTGATGGCGCCCATGCCTCCGTGGAGCGCGTCCATCGACGGGAGGTACATCGCGGGTGTGCCGCACACCGAGAGGAGGTGGGCAAGGCGCTCGGCCATGATGCCGGAGGTTCCTGAGCCGGTCGTGACGACTTTGCCTGCGACGCCGAGCATCTGGCGGGCGACGGTGATGACGGAGGACTCCACGGAGCCGACGAGCGCGGCGAGCGCCGCGGACTCGCGCGACAACACCTCGCCGGCGAGGTCGGCCAGGCCTTCATCTTCGAGACCGTGGTCGTCGCTGCTCAACTGTCAACCTTGCTGCTCGTGAGTTTTCTTTGTGATGTGGATCATGCAATGGCTATGCTCACATGTCAACGTCTCTGCACATATGTGCAGACGCGGTGTGAGCCTAGCGGCTCGGGAAGTACGGGAGGCGACCGATGGGGCCCGATGAGCTGTTTCAGCGCGCGGTGATCGCCCGTCGGTACTACCTCGAAGGACGAACGCGAATCCAGATCGCCGAGGAGTTCGGCCTGTCCCGCTTCAAGGTCGCGAGAATGCTCGACGAGGCACTCGAATCGGGCATGGTGGAGATCAAGATCCACAATCCCGGCGCGGTGGACGTCGAGCTGTCGACGGCTCTGCAGCGCCGGTACGGTCTCGAGCACGCCTACGCGGTGTCGGCCGACTCCACCAACACCGCCGACCACGTCGACGCCGTCGCCAAGGCCATGGCCGACCTGCTGCAGTCGATCCTGCGCCACGGAGACGTCGTCGGCGTCGACTGCGGTCGCACC
This sequence comes from Mycobacterium yunnanensis, assembly GCF_025823185.1. Lineage (GTDB taxonomy): Bacteria > Actinomycetota > Actinomycetes > Mycobacteriales > Mycobacteriaceae > Mycobacterium > Mycobacterium yunnanensis. The sequence continues at coordinate 168,272 of NZ_JACKVK010000004.1, read as the reverse complement.
CTGACCCACATCGCGCCCTACCTCGTGGCGTTACCCCGTTGCGACGTCGTGCAACTCACCGGCATGGCCGGTGCCATCGCCTCCAACGGGACCGACCTCGTACGCCGCATCAGCGAGGTCAGCGGCGGTGACTCGTGGCCGCTGTACGCACCGCTGGTCGTCACCGACGCCCGCACCGCTCGAAGCCTCGGCGACACCCCCCAGATCCGGGAGACGACCGCGCGGCACTCCTCGGTCAGTTGCGCGATCGTCTCGGTCGGCGCGTGGACCGCGGGCGCGTCGCAGGTGTACGAGGCGCTGACCGACGAGGAGACCCAAGCCCTCGACGCCGCCGGGGTGTGCGCCGAGACCTGCGCCCTGCTGCTGGACGCCGACGGTCACCGGGTGCCGGGACTCGACGAACGCCGCATGGGCATCGACGAATCGGTACTGCGGGCAATCCCCACCAGGATCGCCATCGCGGCGGGCAAGGAAAAGGCCTTGGCCACCCAGGCAGTGCTCAACTCGGGCCTGGTGTCCTCACTGGTCACTGACATCGACATCGCCACCGCAGTGCTCGCATGACCATGTCCACCACCGACGAGGAGAGATGACGACATGCCCGACACGACCGAACCCACCGTGGACTTCGACTTCGGCCTGAGCGGCAAGGTCGCCCTGGTGACCGGAGGCGCCTCCGGCATCGGGGCAGCCATCGCGGCGGCCTTCACCGCCAAGGGGGCGACGGTCGCCGTCGCCGACCTGGCCACCGACGGCGGCTACACCTGCGACGTGTCCAACCCCGAATCCGTGGAATCCACCGTGGCCGCCGTGCTCGCCGACCACGGCAGGGTCGACGTCCTGGTGAACAGTGCCGGCATCGCCCGGCTAGCGCCCGCCGACGAATTGTCCCTGGCGGACTGGGATTCGACGATGGCCGTCAACCTCAAGGGCACCTTCCTGATGTGCCAGACCGTCGGCAGGCACATGCTCGAAGCCGGTCGTGGTGCGATCGTCAACATGGCCTCCCAAGCCGCCAGCGTGGCCATCGACGAGCACGTCGCCTACTGCGCCTCCAAGTTCGGCGTCCTGGGCGTCACCAAGGTGCTCGCCACTGAATGGGCCGGACGCGGCGTGCGGGTCAACAGCATCTCCCCCACCGTCGTGCTGACCGATCTGGGCATCAAGGCGTGGGACAACCCCAAGGGCGAGGCCCTCAAGAAGCTGATCCCCACCGGCCGGTTCGCCTACCCGAACGAGATTGCCGCAGCCGCAATCTATCTCGCGTCCGACGCCGCCGCGATGGTCAACGGCGCCGACTTGGTGATCGACGGCGGCTACACGATCAAGTAGGCGTCACACCGCAGTGGACGCGCGGGCGACGAGCTCCGGCCGGAACACCACGTGGCGGGGTTCGGCGGCCGGGGACTCCGCGGACGCCACGAGCAGGTCGAGCGCGGTCGCGCCGATGTCGGCGCTCGGCTGACGGATCGACGACAGCGCCACCGCCGCCGACCGCGCGAACGCGATGTCGTCGTATCCGATCACCGCCATCTCACCGGGCACGCTCACCCCGCCGTCTGCCAGACCCTGCAGCATCCCGATCGCCAGGAGGTCGTTGGCGCAGAAGATCGCGTCGGGCCGCTCGACGGCGGGACGGGCGCACAACGCCTCACCCGCCGCGCGACCCGCCAGCACACTCGATTCGTCGGTCGGTACCACTTCCAGTGTGGCGCCGGGGAATTGCTCGACCGCGGCGCGCGCGCCGGCCAACCGATCCGCCAGCTGGCGCAACCCCAGCGGACCGCCGACGTAGGCGAGGCGGCGACGCCCGCGACCGCACAGGTGCTCGGCGGCCAACCGGCCCCCGGCCACGTCGTCGACCGACACCGAGGAGAACGGCGTGTCCGTGCCGTCGCGGTCCACCAGCACCACCGGCACACCGCGCCCACGCAGTGCCAGCAGCCGTTCCGAATCCTCGCGCACCGGAGAGATCAGCAGCCCGTAGACGCGTTGCTCCTCGAAGGTGTCCAGATACGTGCGTTCGCGGACGGGGTCGTCGTCGGAGGTGCCCAGCAGGACGACCAGATCGTGCTGTGCGGCGCGGACTTCCGCCGACCGGGCGACGTCGGTGAAGAACGGGTTTCCGACGTCGAGGACCAGCAGCCCGACGCACCGCGACCGGCCCACCCGAAGCTGGCGTGCGGCGTCGTTGCGCACGAAGCCCAGCTCCTCGATCGCGGCCTGCACCCGCGCGACCGTGGCCGGTGCCACCCGTTCCGGAGCGTTGAGCACGTTGGACACGGTCCCGACCGACACCGATGCCGCCGCGGCGACATCGCGTATTCCGGCGGCCATCGGGGCAGGTTACCCGTTCGTCGTCGATCTGGGGGTCAACCGCATTAGCTGCGTCACGTGTCCGGGGTTCAACTCCTCCAGCGAATTGACGCCGAGGAGGCGCATCGTGCGCTCCACCTGATCGGTGAGGATCTCCACGGCCCGGGCCACCCCGGCTTCCCCACCGGCCATCAGACCGTAGAGGTAGGCCCGCCCGATCAAGGTGAACCGCGCGCCCATCGCGATCGCGGCCACCACGTCGGCACCGGACATGATGCCGGTGTCGAGGTGAACCTCGACGTCCTTGCCGACCTCGCGGACCACGTCGGGCAACAGGTGGAACGGAATGGGCGCTCGGTCCAGTTGACGCCCACCGTGATTGGACAGCAGCACCGCGTCGACGCCGAGGTCGGCGACAGCGCGGGCGTCGTCGACGGTCTGGACGCCCTTCACCACGAACTTGCCCGGCCACTGCGACTTGATCCAGGCCAGATCCTCGAAGGTGACCGTGGGGTCGAACATGGTGTCCAGCAACTCGGCGACGGTGCCCGACCAGCGGTCCAGTGACGCGAACGCCAGCGGCTCGGTGGTCAGGAAGTCGATCCACCACTGCGGGCGCGGCAGCGCGTTGGCGATGGTCCGCAGGGTCAGGGCCGGCGGGATCGACATGCCGTTGCGCTTGTCGCGCAGGCGGGCGCCTGCGACCGGCACGTCGACGGTGACCAGCAGGGTGTCGAAACCGGCGGACATCGCCCGTTCGACGAGCGCCATCGACCGGTCGCGGTCCTTCCACATGTACAGCTGAAACCAGTTGCGTCCCAGCGGGTTCGCGGCCTTGACGTCTTCGATGGCCGTGGTGCCCATCGTCGAGAGCGAGAAGGGAATGCCCGCCCGAGCGGCGACGTGCGCACCGGCGATCTCGCCCTCGGTGTGCATCATCCGGGTGAACCCGGTGGGCGCGATCCCGAAGGGCAGCGCGACCGGCGCACCGAGGACGTCCCAGCCCGTGCTGACCTTCGACACGTCCCGCAGGATGGCCGGGTGGAATTCGACGTCGGCGAACGCCTGACGGGCGCGCGCGATCGACAGTTCGGCTTCCGCGGAGCCGTCGGTGTAGTCGAACGCAGCCCGCGGCGTGCGTCGCTTGGCGATGCGCCGGAGGTCTTCGATGGTCAGCGCCTTGTCGAGCCGGCGCTTGGTGGCGTCGAACTCGGGCTTCTTGAACTGCACGAGCGGCGCCAGATCATGTCGACTCGGCAGCCGCCGCCTGGTCAAGTGGTTCGTCGAATCCTTCATCGTCATACCCTTCCTGCCGGAGCTCGTTGCGGCTCGAAGCGATACGTGGGCAACGTGGTCGTCATCGTCGCACGGAGGTCGTCGAGATCGCCGTGCAGCAACCCGTGCGCGCGCGCCTGCACGAGGACGTTGCCGATGGCAGTGGCCTCCACCGGTCCCGCCACCACCGGTCGGCCTACCCGGTTGGCGACCAGCTGACACAGCAGGCGGTTCTTCGCTCCGCCACCGACCAGGTGGACCGTCTCGACGGGCACACCGCTGAGCGCCGCCGCCTGCTCGACGCCGGTGGCGAATCCGGCGGCGAGACTCTCGACGATCGCGCGAGTCATCTCGGGCCTGCTCGCCGGCACGCGAAGACCGCGCTCTCGGTACCACCCGGCGATCCGTCCGGGCATGTCGCCGGGTTCGACGAAGCGCGGGTCGTCGGCGTCGAACACCTCCGACGGCGGGGGGCAGGCCGCGGCCTGCTCGAGCAGCGACGGCAGGTCGACGCGGGCTCCGTCGCGCTCCCAGTGCCGGACCGACTCGCTCAGCAACCACAGTCCCATCACGTTGCGTAGGAACCGGATTCGGCCGTCGGCGCCGACCTCGTTGGTGAAGTTGGCCGAGCGGGCCGCAGCATCCATCACCGGTGCGTCCAACTCGACCCCCACCAACGCCCATGTGCCGCAGGAAACGTAGGCCGCCGAGGCCGCGGTCATCGGGATCGCCACGACCGCGGAGGCCGTGTCGTGCGATGCCACCGTGGTGACCCGCAGCCCGGCACCGAACCCCGCCCGGTCGGCGAGATCGGGCAGGACCGTGCCGAGATCGTCCCCGGGCTCGGCCAGTGCGGGGAACAATCCCGGCGGCAGACCCAACATGGCCTCCAGCTCGGCGTCCCACGTCCCGTCCACGCCAAGCAGCCCGGTGGTCGAGGCGTTGGTCCGCTCCGTCACGGTGCGGCCGGTCAGCCAGTAGCCGATCAGATCGGGCACGAGCAGCGCGGTGTCTGCGAGGTCGAGAAGACCCTCGAGTCGATCGGCGACCAATTGGAACATCGTGTTGAACGCCAGGAACTGCAGCCCGTTGCGGGCGTGGATGCGCTCCTGCGGCAGCGTCTCGTGGACGGCGTCGGCGCCGTGCGCACAGCGGGCGTCGCGGTAGTTGTACGGCAGCCCAAGGAGTTTGCCGTCCCGCAGCAGACCGTAGTCGACGGCCCACGAGTCGACCCCGACACTGGTCAGGTCGGGTGCGACGCGGCCCGCCTCGGCCAGCCCCGCGCAGATGTGGCCGAACAATCCCGGTAGGTCCCAGTGCATCGCGGTGCGGTGGCCGTTCCACAGATACACCGGGTCGTTGGCGAAACGGTTGAGCTGGCGCATCTGCAGGGTGCCTGGTCCGACGTCGGCCAGCATGACTCGGCCGCTCGTGGCGCCCAGGTCGACCGCGACGAACCGGCCGGTGCTCATCGGAGAAAAGCCGCCGCGACGCCCGCATCCACCGGCACGTGCAACCCCGTCGTGTGCGAGAAGTCCGATGTGCACAGGGCGAACGCCGCGTTCGCGATGTTCTCCGGCAGCACTTCGCGTTTCAGCAGGGTGCGCTGGGCGTAGTACGCGCCGAGCTCTTCCTCGGGGACGCCGTAGACCGCGGCCCGCTTGGCGCCCCAGCCGCCGGCGAAGATGCCCGACCCGCGGACCACGCCGTCGGGGTTGATGCCGTTGACCTTGATCGCGTGCTCGCCGAGTTCGGCGGCGAGCAGGCGCACCTGATGTGCCTGGTCGGCCTTGGTGGCCGAGTAGGCGATGTTGTTGGGACCGGCGAACACCGAGTTCTTCGAGGAGATGTAGATGATGTCGCCGCCGAGCTTCTGGTCGATCAGCGCGCGCGCCGCAGCCTTCGATACCAGGAACGAGCCGCGGGCCATCACGTCGTGCTGCAGGTCCCAGTCTGCGACCGTGGTCTCCAGCAACGACTTCGACAGGGACAGACCGGCGTTGTTGACCACGATGTCGACGCCACCGAACGCCAGGACGGTCGCGTCGACGGCGGCCTGCACCGCGGCTTCGTCGGTGACGTCGGCGGCAATGCCGACCGCGACGTCGGTGGTGCCGATCTGTCGTGCTGCCGCGCTGGCCTTCTCGGCGTCGAGGTCGGCGATGACGACGCACGCCCCCTCGGCCGCCAGGCGCTCCGCGATGGCCTTGCCGATGCCCGAAGCCGCGCCGGTCACCAGCGCGATGCGGGTGGCCAGCGGTTTCGGCTTGGGCATTCTGGCGAGCTTGGCCTCCTCGAGCGCCCAGTACTCGATGCGGAACTTCTCGGCCTCGTCGATGGGGGCGTAGGTCGAGATGGCCTCCGCGCCGCGCATCACGTTGATCGCGTTGAGGTAGAACTCACCCGCCACCCGCGCGGTCTGCTTGTCCTTGCCGTAGCTGAACATTCCGACACCGGGGATCAGCACGATCGCCGGGTCGGCGCCACGCATGGCCGGCGAGTCGGCCGAGGCGTGCCGCTCGTAGTAGCCGGCGTAGTCCGCGCGATACTGGTGGTGCAGTTCGGTCAACCTGGCCTTGGCGTCGTCGACGGAGGCATCGACGGGCAGGTCGAGCACCATCGGCTTGACCTTGGTGCGCAGGAAGTGATCCGGGCAGCTGGTGCCCAGTGCCGCGAGCCTGGGATGCTCTGCGCTGCCCAGGAATTCGAGCACCCTGGGATCATCGGTGAAATGTCCCACCTGGGGCTTGTCGGTCGACGCCAGCCCACGGAGGAACGGGGCCAGGGCGGCTGCCTTCGCGCGACGCCGATCGTCGGGCAGCGCGCCGTAGCCGTCCAGCGGGGCGCCAAAGGGCTGCGGCCGCCCGTTGGCGTCGAGGTAGCGCTGCACGGTGTCGATGATCTCCAGCGAGCGCGCCTCGGCCTCGGCCGAGGTGTCGCCCCACGCGGTGATGCCGTGCCCGCCGAGGATCGTCCCGATCGCCTGCGGGTTGCGGGCCTTGACGTCGGCGATGTCGAGTCCGAGCTGAAAGCCCGGTCGCCGCCATGGAATCCACACCACGCGGTCCCCAAAGATCTGCTTGGTCAGGGCTTCGCCGTCGGCGGCCGTCGCCAGTGCGATGCCGGAGTCGGGATGCAGATGGTCGACGTGAGCGGCCTCGACCAGACCGTGCATCGCGGTGTCGATCGAGGGCGCGGCACCGCCGCGGCCGTGCAGGCAGTAGTCGAAGGCGGCGACCATCTCGTCTTCCCGCTCGACGCCGGGGTACACGTCGACCATCGCGCGCATGCGGTCCAGCCGAAGCACGGCCAGTCCGTTCTCGGTCAGTGTGCCGAGGTCTCCCCCGGACCCCTTGACCCACAACAGGTCTACGGGGGCACCGGTCACGGGGTCGGTGTCGGTGCCCTTGGCCGAGGTGTTGCCACCCGCGTAGTTGGTGTTCTTCGGATCGGCGCCAAGTCGGTTGGACCGGGCGATCAAGTCGGCGACGACGGTGGATGTGGCCATGGTTGTCATGCTCCCCACGAAGATTGAGTGCCGCCGACGCGCTCGGCGACGACGGTGTCCTGGTAACCGGATTCGGCGAAGGCACGCATCGGGTTCTCGGGTAGGCCCCGATCGGCACGCCACTGCGCCATCGCCGGGCGGACGTCGGTGTAGAAGGCGTCCATGAAGATCTCGTTGGCGCCGAGCACGTCACCGGCCTCCTGCGCGGCGGTCAGCGCATCCGCGTCGACGAGCTGCGCCCTGGCAGTCATCTCGGCGACGTTGAGCACCGAGCGGATCTGCCCGGGGATCTTGGCCTCCACGTTGTGGCACTGGTCGAGCATCAACGCGAGATCGCTGTCCTTGCCAAGTCCCCCCCCGCGGATCACCTCGAACATGATGCGGAAGAGTTGAAATGGGTCCGCCGCCCCGACGATGAGGTCGTCGTCGGCGTAGAAGCGGGAGTTGAAGTCGAAGGACCCCAGCTTTCCGAGCCGCAGCAACTGCGCGACGATGAACTCGATGTTGGTGCCCGGCGCGTGGTGTCCGGTGTCCAAGCAGACCTTGGCGCGGTCGCCGAGCGCCGAGACCTGCGCATAGGAGGTGCCCCAATCCGGCACGTCGGTCATGTACATCGCGGGTTCGAAGAACTTGTACTCCAACACCATTCGCTGACCCTCGCCAATGTGCTGGTAGATCGCCGCCAGCGACTCGGCCAACCGATCCTGCCGGCCCCGGATGTCGCCTTGGCCGGGATAGTTGGTGCCGTCGGCCAGCCAAATCTTTAGATCCTGGGATCCGGTCTGATTCATGATCTCGATGCACGCCAGGTGGTGGTCGATCGCCTTCTTGCGCACCGTCTCGTCCACGTGGGTCAGGCTGCCGAACTTGTAGTCGTCGTCCTGAAAGGTGTTGGAGTTGATCGTGCCCAGCGCCACCCCGTGGTCGGCGGCGTAGGCGGCGAGAGCTGTGTAATCGTCGACCCGGTCCCACGGAATGTGCAGTGCCACCGTCGGCGCCATTCCGGTGAAGCGGTGCACCGTCGCCGCGTCGGCGATCTTCTCCTCCACGGTGCGCGGCGTGCCCGGCGTGCCGAAGACCTTGAACCGCGTGCCGGAGTTTCCGAAGGCCCATGAGGGAAGCTCGATGGCCACGTTGTCGAGCAGGTTCACTTGGCTGCCACCTCCGTCGCGGTCGGGCTCGTCATGCCAACATTGTCCGTCGCGGCGCTCGCCTGCGGGCCGTACCGCTCGAGTTCGATCTCTCGCAACGTCTTACCCCGGGTCTGCGGGGCCCACACCGCGCCGATGACCAGCGCCACCACGAGCAGTCCGATGAGCAGCAGCCCCACCCCGGTCAGCCCCGTCAATGTCAGCAAGGTCGGGAAGAAGTAACTCAACACGCCGGTGAAGCTGCGCACCACGCAGAACATCACGCCCTGAGCGCTGGCCCGGTATGGGGTGGCGAACAGCTCACTGGCCCAGAGGCCGTAGAACGCCTGCGCCCCGATGCCCGCCGAGACACCCCACAGCACCGCGAAGGCCAACATCGTCGGCACCCCGCCGTCGGTGAACGCCACCAGCACGACCCAGCCCGCGATGCCGAGAGCGGCGCCGATGACGTAGAGCAGCCGTTGGGACATGTGATCGGCGAAGCGCATGAAGCCGAAGTAGGTGGCGGCGACGGTGCAGCCCCACACCAGGACCTGCAGCATGTTCTGGGCCATCGCACTGTGCAGGCCCGCGGCGTCGTAGACGCGAGGCATGAAGATGCCCGCCTGCCCGGCGACGGTGTTCCAGAACAGGTAGATGCCGCCCAGGAACAACAGGGCGGTGACGTTGACCTTGCGCGAGAACAACCCGCGCACCCCGCGCACGCCGACCGCGACGTCTCCCGCGCGCCCCTCTTCGGTCCAGATCGTCGACTCCGCGAGACCCTGGCGTACCCACCAGACGATCGCGGCGACCACGAAGAGATGCACGAAGATCAGGCGCGATCCGAGTAGACCCAGCGGCGCCAGGGCGGCGGCCAACGCGAACCCGATCAGCGGGCCGGCCGACCAGGCCAGCTGGGCGGTGCCCACGTGTTTGGCGCGCCCCTCGGTCGGCGCCTGCTCGGCGATGTAGGTCCACGATGCCGGGACTCCTGCGCCGACGGCGACGCCGGTCACCACGAATGCCGCCAGCAGCATCGCGTAGTTCACGGCGAACGCCGCCAGCAGCACGCCCGCCATGTAGACCAGGAGGTCATAGGTGTAGATGGCCTTGCGGCCGTACCGGTCGCACAGTGGGCCACCGAGAATGGCACCGATGGCGGCACCAAAGGCATTGGCGCTCAACGCCGCAAGCAGGCCGACGGCGAAGTCGCCGAGGTGGAACTCCGACTGCCAGAACGCCAGGCTGGTGGCGATCGCGATGATCGAGCCGGCCTCGATGTAGTTCGACATGGCGACGGCGATGGTCGCCCGCCATCCGGTGGTGCTGCCTGCTCCGATTCTCATGGGTTCCTTCAGTGGAGGTGGAAGTACTCGGTGAGCGGGGTCATCGCCTGGTCGGGCGCGACGCCGGCCGGATGGTCGAAGAAGTCGGCCATCTGAGCCTGCCAGCGGGCGTTGACCTCGGTCGCCGCCATGCGCGCTTGGGCGGCGGCGAAGTCGTCGGTCTCCAGATACCCGACGACGAGCCCGTCCTCGGGACGGACGAACAGCGAATAGTCGTGCCAGCCGGCGTTTCTCAGCGCGTCCAGCATGTCGGGCCACACGTGCTCGTGGGCGGCCACGTACTCGTCGACCCGGTCGGGCTTGAGGTGAAGGACGAAGCACACCCGCTGACTCATGACGCTCCCGTGCGATTGAAACGTTTCAAATGGTGACCCCGCTCACCGTAGGCAGCTGCGGCGGCGAAGTCAACAGGTGATTTCGGCGTGATCACCGGCGCTCACCGCCGGTGATCACGCCCAAATCGCTAGAGGAGGTGGGCCGTGCCGTCCTCGTCGACCCGAACCTTCACACCCGCGAGGTCGTCACGGGTGCTGGCCTCGGCCTCCGACTCGTCGGTGATCACGGCCAGAGCCCGGGTGTCCGACGGCGTACGCACCGCGAGGAACACCTTCTCGGCGGCGCCGTCACGGCTGACCGGGGTCGTCCACGACTCGACGGTCCCGACGCCCTCCCAGTGATCCTCCGCGACCCGGGTCGGCTCGGCGTCGACGGCGGATTGCACGTCCTCCCAGCGGAACTCACTCGACGGCGGTTCCGTGCCATACACGCCGAAGCTGTGCTTGGTCAGGTAACCGCCGTTGGCCGTGACAAGACCCAGCGCGCCAGGCGAGGCCACCAGGTGCTCGGCCATCGTCGCGATGGAATGGGTGACGTAGTTGTTCCACGGCCCGCCGGCGAAGGTCAGTCCGCCGGTGACGGTCAGCGCCCGCTCGCCGTCGAGCGGCAGTCCGAGTTCACGCGCCGCGACCTGCACCGCGGAGGGAAAGCAGGAGTACAGGTCGACGAAGTCCATGTCGTCGACGCCCTTGCCGGCCAACTCGAGCGCGCGACCGCCCGCGATGCGGATGGCAGGCGACCGGTCCAGCTCGGCCCGCTCGGCGATCAGATAGGTGTCGTGCGCGTCGGTTCCGGCATACGGGAACACCCAACGGTCGGTGGGGATCTGGAGCTCCCGGGCCTTCTCCACCGACGTCAGGATGAGCACCGCGCCCTGGTCGACCATGTTGTTGGAATTCATCAATTTGGTGTACGGCCAGCTGATCATCCGGTTGCCCGTGCTGGGTTCGGAGATGTCCTCCGCGCTGACGGCGTCGCGGTTCCAGGCATGCGGATTGCCCTGCGCCACCGCGCTGAACCCGGCCCACAGCTCGCCGATCCGGCGCCGATGCGCCTCGGGCGCCTCCCCCGCCGAGATGCGCAGCGCCTGCTCGAACAATGGGTAGACGTAGGACGGTCGGTCGAGGTGGATGCGAAGCTCGACCGGCCCGGCCAGGATGAATTCCTCGTCGCCGCCTTGCGGGACGGGCACCGAGTCGTCCTGCTTGGTGTAGTCGAGCGTGCCGCCCGCCGCGCGCACCTTGGTTCGGGTGCGCCACGTCTCGGCTCCCGCGATCAGCACGGTGTCCGCGTCGCTGGCGGCGATGTCGAGGCACGCCTGGTTGACCAGAGACTGCGGTACGTTGCCGCCGATGGCGGTGTAGCGCCCGTCGGCCCGGGTCGCCCCGAGCCGCTCCGCCAGGAGTAAGCCGGGATTGCGGTAGCGCCAGGACAGCAGGTTGACGATGCGGACCGAGTCGACGGCGGCCAGCACCCGAGGCTCGGCGGCGGCCCGGGCGGCGCGCTCCATCAGGTCGACGGGCTCGACGGCGGGGTCGCTGTCGTGCTGGTTGACCTGACCGTAGGCGACGAGAACGGGAGTGCGGGGATCGAGTGACATGGGTGGCCTCAACTGCTCGGCGCGTCAGGCGGGGCCGACGCGGTGGATGGACTTGCATACGCCGTCGTCGTCTCGTCGTGGGTGAACAGCACACCGGCGGCGATCAGACGCTCGATCTCCACCGCGTCGAGACTCAGGACCTCACAGGCGATCTGGCGGGTGTGCTCCCCCGGCATCGGGGCGGGCCGCAGCGGCGCGTCGGCGATGCGCCGGAAGTGTGCCGGATGGGTCTCGCTCGGCATGGGGGCCGCGAACAGCGGGTGCACCATGTCGGCGTAGAGCTTGCGGAAGGTCAGCTGCGGGTCGCCGAGCACGTCGACTGCACGGTGCATCGAGCCCGCCGGCACGCCCGCCCGCTGCAACGCCTCGACGGCTTCGGCCTTGTCCCGCACCGCCGTCCACGCGGCGACGCACTGCTGCAGCGCCGTCGCGTCGGCGGGCAACGCTTCGAGACCGAACGTGGCGGCCAGCGCGGCGCGATCCTCTGCCGAGCGCACCGAGACCACGCACCACTCGTCCTCCCCCGCACACGGGTAGACGGCGTGCAGCGCGTCGTCGTCCGCCACGTGGAAGCCGGCTGCCTTCGCGGCCTCGACGACGTAGGAGGTGGCCAATTGGTTCACCGCGGCCTCGGCCTGCGACACGTGGACGTGGCCGCCCGTGTCGGTACGAGCGATCAACGCCGCAAGGGCGGCGATGGCGGTGATCCGAGCGACGACGTGGTCGGGGAAGATCGTCGTCGCGTCGTAGAACCCGGTGTCCTCGGGGTCCGCGGACGCCCACAGCCGGCTGACTCCGGTGGTGGCGCGGACCAGCGGGCCGTACCCCATTCGCTCGCTCCACGGCCCGGTCGATCCGAACGCGCTGCTCTCGGCCAGCACGATGCGGGGGTTGACCTTGGTCAGCTCCTCATAGGAGAAGCCAAGCGCGGCAAGGGTTCCCGGCTTGAAGTTCGCGAACACCGCATCGGATGCCGCCACCAGCCGCCGGAACAGCTCGGCGCCGTCGGGTGAGCGCAGATCCAGGCCCAGGCTGACCTCGTTGCGATGGGTCAGCGCCCACGATCTGCTCATGGGTTGACCTGGCGGGCTCTGGCGTAACCCGTCGGGGTAGGCCTTGCTCTCCACCTTGATGACCTCGGCGCCCATGTCGGCGAACAGCCGGCCGAGCTCACCGCCCGCCACGATCACGCCGAGGTCCAGGACCCGCAAACCTGTCAGCGGGGCCCGCGCGGTCTCGTCGGGCGGCGTCACGGGCGGACGATCGCCCGTACGCCACCGACTCTCGTCGCTCCCCGGCTCCGGATGGGGCCGCGAGATGCCGGATCGGCGGCCGTCGACGACGAAGGAACCGGCGGGCACGGGAAGCGTTGCACCGACGCCGATCTGAACGTCGGTGAGCGCTCCGACTGCTCGGAAGTGCTCAGAGCCCAGCGCCTCGGCGGGTGTGTACACCGCGGCGATGGGCACGCCGCGGCGCTGCCCCTCGGCCACCAGCGCGTCCATCGTCTGCCGGGCGAAGAGGTCTGCGATGGCGGCGTTGAGTTCGTCCGAGGCGAGGAACCGGGCCACGATGGTCTCGAACTTCGGATCCGCAAACTGCTCGGGTTCGCCGAGCCAGGCGCGCATGCCATGCCACTGCCGGGGCGAGAGCAGGCAGATGCGGACGAAGCCGTCCGCGCACGGGAACGTCGGGTAGATCTGCTGGTTGCGCGGCCGACCCCGCCACAGGTCGCGAGACTGCTTCTGCCCTGACGCGGCCTGCCCCTCCGAACCGAACGGCGGGTCGAGGCACTGCACGACGGCCTCGTAGCGCGAGAAGTCGACGTAATCGCCGCGGCCGCAGCGCAATCGGTCGTAATAGGCGACGAGCACCACCCACGCGGCCTGCACGGCTGCCGTCGAGGTGGCCAGCCCTGTTGGGGGCAACACCGGGCGTCCCGTCGTGGGGCCGGACCGCGACAGCGCCGTCGACATCGCGTAGAGCACGGCGTCGGTGGCCCGCCAGTTCGCACGCGGACCCGTCGTCCCGAAGTCGCTCATCTCCAGGGCGACGAGGTGTTCGTGGCGTCGCGTCACCTCAGCGGCCGCCTGTCCGAAGGCCGCGGCACCGAGTGCACCGCCGCCGTCGACGAGGACGTCGGCCTCGGCGACGAGGGCCGCAAAGCGGTCCCGGTCGCGCGTGACGGCCGGGTCGAGCACGACGCTCCGCTTGTTGGCGTTGTCGAGGGCGAAGGCGACCGACGATCCGGCCACGGTCGGCGTGGCCGTGCGGTGCGCCGCCCCGCCCGGCGCCTCGACCTTGAGCACGTCGGCGCCCAGGTCGGCGAGAATCCTGCTGACACCGTCGGACTCGGGACCACCGACGTCGACCACCCGCATCGCCGAAAGCAACTGACAGGTGTCAAGCATGCGGCTCAGTATCGTGCAGCGGCCCGTGCCGCTGTGGGCCGGGTCTCCATCCACGGCGCACGAAACGTCGGCCAGGGTCGCGGCTGCCGACGACGACCTGCGTGAACGGCCTGCTCACGTATGCTGGCGCGGTCATGATCGAATCCGCCGCGGCCGATGCGCCGCCCCACCCGCTGATCGGTCAGCTGGCGGCGCTACACCACTTTCGCACCTACGTCGACGTGGGTGTCGTGGTCGTCGTGCTGGTGACGACCAATCTGCTGGCGCACTTCACCACCCCCATGGCCAACGTCGTGGTGGTGCCCGCGGCCGCGATCGGCTTGGTTCTGCTGGTGCGCTCGCGGGGCCTTGGGTGGAGCGAACTGGGCCTCGGCCGTGACAATTGGCGCTCCGGGGCGTGGTATGCCGCGGGGGCGGTCGGACTGGTGGGGGCCGTCATCGCCGTCGGCGCGATTCTTCCGTGGACGCGGCCAATGTTCATGAACGACCACTACGCCACCATCTCCGGTGCGCTGCTGGCCTCCCTGGTCATCATCCCGTTGCAGACGGTGATCCCGGAGGAGCTGGCATTCCGCGGCGTCCTGCACGGAGCCATGGACCGTGCTTGGGGCTTCCGTGGGGTCGCCGCGGCGGGCTCGCTGCTGTTCGGCATGTGGCACATCGCAACCTCATTCGGGTTGACGAGCAGCAACGTCGGCTTCTCGCACCTCTTCGGCGTCGGCGTGCTCGGTGTGATCGCCGGCATCGTGATGGCCGTGATTGCCACCGGCGCAGCGGGTTTCGTCTTCACCTGGTTACGCCGCCGCAGCGGCAGCCTCATCGCACCGATTGCCCTCCACTGGTCCCTCAACGGTCTCGGGGCGCTCGCAGCGGCCCTGGTCTGGCACCTCTCGACCTAGGGAGTGCTCCGGCGTTGCCGAGCACGAAAGTCGCGATTCTTGAGCTTGTTACCGCACGTGGACATGTCGCACCACGTTCCGCCGTGGTTGCGCGAACGGTCGAAGAAAACCCACAGGCACGCCTCGTTCGCACACGTCTTCAGATGGCCCCAGGTGCCGTCGAGCTGGGCATCACGGATGACGAGGAGCAACGCGAGCAGCCGCGCCCGCATCGAAATGCGATCAGTCGTCAGCGACACCGAACTGCCGTCGACGCAGACGCGGACGACGCCGTCGTCGGCGAGGGTACGCAGGACGGCCGTGGCCGCATCGTCGGGCGGCGGTCCCCCTGCGTTGTGCATGACCAACGCGCGCAAGGCCTCCCTG
The DNA here is from genome assembly GCF_025823185.1 of Mycobacterium yunnanensis. GTDB lineage: Bacteria > Actinomycetota > Actinomycetes > Mycobacteriales > Mycobacteriaceae > Mycobacterium > Mycobacterium yunnanensis. Next base: position 153,082 of record NZ_JACKVK010000004.1, on the reverse strand, counting down.
ACCGCGATGACCACGTCGAGATCGCGCCGGGTGAGCGTCTCCCCGACCCCGAGTAGCCCGTTGGCCGCCAACCACGGGCCGGCGTCGGCAGCCTCGGCCAGCCGGTCTTGACCCGACTCCCGGTCGACGGTGTTGATCAGGGCCTGCACTCGGCGCAGTGCGCCGGGGGCCGGTTTGGCCTCGGCGTCGCCGAGCCACGAGACGGTCGTCATCGTCGAAGGATAGCGGTGCCGTGACCGGTATCAGGTGTTGACTGGTCACTCATGACCGGTATAGCGTCTTTACAGGTCACGTTTCTCGAGGAGGTCGGCGATGACACCGCGCAGCCGGATACCGCAACACTGCACCGACGACTCCGCGCCGGAGCTCGTCGCGGCGACTCACTCGGCCCTGCCGCAGCGCTTCTGGGCTCGGGTGTTCGCGACGCGGTACGACCTTCGGACGGATCAAGGGGTGCCGGTTACCGCGGGCAGCCCGCTGGCCGCCCATCACCAACGGTTGCTCTCCCGCCGGGAGCGCACGGACCTGGCCGCGGCGCTGACGTTGCTGCTCGAGGATGCCGACCGCCCGACGGGTCGAGGCGATCACGCGCCACGGGTACCGATCGAGGCGGACGCGGTGAGGCGGTCGGTAGACGTCGTGGACGACGTTCGGGCCCGGCTGCTCGGGCCGCTTCCGGTCCGCGCGCGAGGCATGGCCCGGCTTCGAATTCTCCTTGGCGACGGCCGCGGCCCGACCTATCGGGCGGGCCGCGGCACGTTTGCCTCCGCTATACGCGGGGTGCTGGCAGCGCTGTGAGCGTCGCCGCTACCTCTTCTTCTGAACCGCGCCCACGATCGACAGCAGGATCACCGAACCCAGGATGGCGGTGAACAGGGTGAACCACCATCCACCGGCCGCGGTGTCGACGAAGAAGCTGAGCAGGAACCCGCCGATGAGCGCGCCGACGATGCCGATGACGATGTTGAGCAGGATGCCCGAGCCGCCGCCCTTGACGATCTTGCCGGCGATCCAGCCCGCCAGGGCGCCGATGATGATGTAGCCGATCCACCCCACGCTGGTGAGCGTGCTGGACCGTTCGGCAAGGAAATCCGTTGCCGCGAGCATGTTCATGATGACTCCTACCGATAGCCGTTCCAGCCCGGCGACGTTGCCGGGTGTCTGGTCCGGTCTACCCGCGCAGGGTCACGATTAGGCCCACGAACGGTAGTCAGTACATGCCGATTTCTAGCCGGCCGGCATCATCCCCGGAGGCGCATCCGTCACCGGAACCGGTACGCCCACACCGGGTCGAGCTGGCGGCGCATTCGGATCCGGCGCAGGAGCGTTGGGGTCCGGCGCGGGCGGCGGCGGTGGTGGTGGCGGGGTGAAGGAGCGGATCGACTGCGCAAGCGTCGCTGCCGCCGCCTTGTCGACCGGGTGATTGGCCGAACCGAGCCAGACGACGAACCAGCGCTCAGGCGTCCGCGAACCCCGCGGAGCCCCAGGCGGGGGAACGTCGCCGACGACACCGGCCCAGATCTGGCCGTTGGGCTTGGTGGTGTCGGTGAACTTCACCTCGTAGGACGAGAACGCGCCGGGCAGACCGGCCGCGTTGAGCGGGCCCGCCTCCTGGCCCTGGCGCGTGCCGGCGAAGGGCATGAAGAACTCACCCATGTCCGAGGCCAGCCGGGTGGCGGCCTTCGCGTTGTCGGTTTCGGCGCCGGCGAAGAGCTTGAGGTCGAGGCGACCCAACAGAACACTCGTGTCCGACGGCGCCTCGGCACCTGCCTCGGGGACCTTGGTCAGCAGCGCCTGGCCGTAGGAGAGCTGGGTGTTGTCGGAGACCTTCCACCCCGCGGGCACGACGTAGCTGAAACCGCCGGCGGCGTTGTCGACGCGACCCGGCTCCGGGGGCGGCGCGGGGGGCGCGGCGGGATCGGCCGGCGGCGGCGCGTTGGGGTCGGCCGGGGGCGGCGCCGGCGCGTTCGGATCCACCGGGGCCGGGGCGGGTGCCGGGGCCGGCGCCGGGGCCGGGGCGGGAACGGGGTCGGCGTGGGCGGGAAGCGCGACTGTCACTGCAGTGACGCCCGCGAGGACGGCCGAGGCCAGTGCCCGGGGGACGCGCCTGCGTCGAGGAGGGTGCTGCATGGGGAAGAAACTACCGTGTTACGGCCGTGACGCAAGTGTGAGTTGCTCTTAAAGTGCCGATCTGCGAGATTGCTGTGACGCTAAAGAGGCCAGTCAGCCAATGCAGGACCAGTTGCTGTCCATATGAGGGCAGCACGACCCGCCCGCGCGGTGCGCGGGGCCTGCACACTGTCATTCGCCACGGCGGCAGCCACCGTTACCGCGCTCGATGAATCGACACTTCCCGCGACTTCACGGTGAAGTAGACCCGCTCGCCCGGTGCCAGCCGCAGGTCTGCCGCCGAGTCGGCCGTGATGTCCGCCGACAGCCCCGGCGACCCGTCGGACTGCGGCTCGGCGCGCAGCCGGATCGCTGGCCCGCGACCGTCGAGCTCGGCCAGCACGACCTCGACGGTGTTGCGCGGACTGCCGTGGGGCTCCTCGCGGTACACCGCGACGGCAGACGGGTGAAAGGTGGCGACGACGGGCTCGTCCGTGGCGGTTCCGACGTCGCCGTCGAGAGTGCCGTGCCACACCCGCCCCGAACTCGCCACCAGCGTGGAGCCGGTTCCGACTCGACCCCTGACCAGGTTGATGCCGGCGAATCGGGCGCCGAAGCCGCTGCGCGGTGCGGCCAGGACGGTGGCCGTCGGCCCCGCTTCCACCACGCGGCCCGACTCGACCACCACGACATCGTCGGCCAACGTGACCACGTCGAGCAAATCGTGGGTGACCAGCACCGACGACCGGCCGTCACGAACCAGGAATCGACGCAGCACCGTGCGCATCGCGGCGGCGACGTCGACGTCGAGACCGCTGAGTGGCTCGTCGAGCAGCAGTACCTCCGGGTCGGCGGCCAGCGCCCTGGCGAGCGCGACCCTCTGCGCCTGCCCGCCCGAGAGCTGACGCGGCGTACGGCCGGCCAGCTCGGCCACCCCCACCTCGCCAAGCCACCGGGTGGCGACCTCGCGAGACGCCGCACGGCTCGACCGCTTTCCATGCCGCGCCCCGAAGGCGACGTTCGCCACGACCGACAGGTGCGGAAACAGCAGCGCGTCCTGCATCAGGAGCCCGACCCGGCGGTCGTGCGTGTCGACCTGCACGCCACCCGGTGACTCCGTCAGGATCCGCTCCCCGACCCGCACCACCCCGGCGTCGGGGCGGACGAGACCGGCCACCACGTGCAACGCCGTGGACTTGCCCGCTCCGTTGGGGCCGAGGATCGCCAGCACCCGACCGGGCGGCACGGAGAACGCGACGTCCACGCCGCGGGCGTCGACCACGGCCCGCACGTCGACGCCGCTCACGGTCTACTGCCAGGCACTCGCGCCACCCGCCTTGATGCGGCGGCTACCGAGCCCTATTACGACGATCGCAGCCACCGCGACGAGCAGCACCGACAACGCCACCGCCGCATCGGCGTCGACCTCGCGCTGCAGGTAGATCTCCAACGGCAAGGTGCGCGTCACGCCCTCTCGGGACCCCGCAAAGGTCAGCGTCGCCCCGAATTCACCGAGCGCACGGGCGAAGGCCAGCACCGCTCCGGAGACGAGGCCGGGCGCCAGCAACGGCAGCGTCACCCGCCACCACACCGCCGACGGGCGCGCACCCAGGGTGGCAGCGACCACCTCGTAGTCCGACCCGACGGTGCGTGCGGCCCCCTCGAGCGCGATGACGAGGAACGGAAGCGACACGAACGTTTGCGCCAACACGACGGCCGTGGTCGTGAACGCGATGTGCACCCCGGCTGCCTCCAGGTACCGCCCGACGAGACCGAGCCGGCCGAAGGCGTACAGCAGCGCGATGCCGCCGACGACCGGCGGCAACACCAAGGGCAGCAGGATCAGCGGCCGGACCCAGCGGATGACGCGGGAACCGCTGCGCGCCAGCACCATCGCCATCGGGACGCCAAGCAGAACGCACAGCGCGGTGCTCGCCGCGGCGGTCTTGAAGCTCAACACGAGCGCCGTCGTCGACGACGTGCTGGTGATCAGGGACCAGAACCGGGACCAGTCGACCCGTGCCGCGATCGCCACCAACGGGAGCACCACGAAGATCGCACCGGCGACGGCCGGGACATGGATCCACCGCGGCAGACTGCGCACCATCAGAACCCTAGGCGAGCGAGCCGACGGCGTCGGCGTTCGCGCGCGTGGCGCGTGCCGCCGGGTAGCTACCGTCCAGTAACATCGACGGCGACTCGCTGGGGTTCAGCGTCGAACACGAGGAGGTCGAACGATGGACGTGCTGCTCACCGGCGGTGACACCGATCTGGGGCGCATCATCGCCGAGGGTTTCCGCGACGCGGGACATCAGGTGGTCATCGCGGGTTCTCGTCGAGACGAGCTGGAGGTGGCGGCCAAGGAGCTCGAGGTCGACTCGATCGTCTTCGACAACACCGATCCCGCCAGCCTGGAAGCGGCCCGGGGCCAGTTCCCGCATCACCTCGACGCCATCGTCAACGTGCCGGCGCTCCGCGTCGACGGCGGCGATCCGCGGACGTACACGCTGACCGAACGCGCGGCGGCGTGGCGAACGGCACTGGACGCCACGGTGCTCTCGGCCGTGCTGACCGTCCAGATCCTGGGCGATCACCTTCGCTCGGGCGGCACGATCGTCAACGTCGTCGGCGACAACGCCACCGAAGGCAGCGCCGAGGCCGCGATCAAGGCCGCGCTGTCGAATTGGACTGCCGGCCAGGCGACTCACTTCGGCATTCGGGGCATCACGCTCAACGCGGTGGCGTCCGGCCGCGGCGCCGAGCCGGGCTATGACGGCATCGCGAGCACGTCGCCGTCGGTCGCCGCGGAGATCACGCGACTCGCGCTGTTCCTCGCCACGCCGGCGGCCCGGCACATCACCGGGCAGACGTTGCACGTCAGCCACGGCGCGCTCGCGAGCTTCGCCCGCTAGCCGCAATCATTCCGCAATCCGCTCAGAGCGAAACGGGGTTACGGTTCCGCTTAGGCGTGGTTACGGTCATATAATGACCATTCGACTCGGACTTCAGATCCCCAACTTCACCTACGGCACCGGGGTGGACCAGCTCTTTCCCACCGTCATCGCCCAGGCTCGCGAGGCCGAAGCCGCCGGCTTCGACTCCGTCTTCCTGATGGACCACTTCTATCAGCTGCCCGGCCTGGGCACGCCCGACCAGCCGATGCTGGAGGCCTACACCGCGCTGGGCGCGTTGGCGGCGGCCACCGAGAAGGTGCAGCTCGGCACCCTCGTCACCGGCAACACCTACCGCAACCCCACCCTGCTCGCGAAGGCCATCACCACCCTCGACGTCATCAGCCAGGGCCGGGCCATCCTCGGCATCGGCACCGGCTGGTTCGAGCTGGAGCACGACTCGCTTGGCTACGACTTCGGTACGTTCACCGACCGCTTCAACCGCCTCGGCGAGGCCCTGCAGATCATCCTGCCCATGCTGGCGGGAGAGCGTCCGACCTTCACCGGTGAGTACTACCGCACGCAGGAGGCGATGGCCGAGCCCCGCTACCGCGACCACATTCCGCTGATGATCGGCGGCAGCGGCGAGAAGAAGACGATTCCGTTGGCCGCCAAGCACTTCGACCACCTCAACATCATCGCCGGATTCGACGAGCTGCCCCGCAAGCTCGCGGTGGTCAAGGAGAACTGCGAGAAGATCGACCGTGATCCGTCGACGCTGGAGACCAGCATGCTCGTCGTCGCGATCATCGGCGAGGGCATCACCGCTGACTTCATCCCCGAGGACTTCCGCCAGCAGGCGGTGTTCGGCAGCCCCGAGCAGGTGGCCGACCAGATCAAGACCAAGGTCCTCGACGCCGGAGTCGACGGCGTGATCATCAGCCCGGTGACGAGCATCGACGGATACCACCCCGGCCCCGCAACCGAGGTCGCGGAGAAGCTCAAGCCGCTGCTGAACGGGTAAACGGCAGGGGGCTGGAACACAGACCGGAGGCGTCCGTACGGCCGGTGGGTTATCTCACCGCACTCTGGGGAACTGGTCCGACTAACCTAGAGGTTGTACTGGACAGGTTTTCCGCACGCGAGGAGCAGCAATGAGCCACCCCGGAGCTACGGCAACGGATCGGCATAAGGTCGTCATCATCGGTTCCGGGTTCGGCGGTCTCAACACCGCCCAGAAGCTCAAGAGGGCCGACGTCGACGTCAAGCTGATCGCTCGGACGACGCACCACTTGTTCCAGCCCCTGCTCTACCAGGTGGCCACCGGCATCATCTCCGAGGGCGAGATCGCTCCACCCACCCGGCTGATTCTGCGCAAGCAGCACAACGCCCAGGTGTTGCTCGGCGACGTCACGCACGTCGACCTGGCGAACAAGACCGTGACCTCCGAGCTCTTGGGTCACGACTACGTCACCCCTTACGACAGCCTCGTCATCGCGGCCGGCGCCGGGCAGTCCTACTTCGGCAACGACCACTTCGCCGAGTTCGCACCCGGCATGAAGTCGATCGACGACGCGCTCGAGTTGCGTGGCCGCATCCTCGGAGCGTTCGAGCAGGCCGAGCGCTCCAGTGATCCCGAGCGTCGCAAGAAGTTGCTGACCTTCGTCGTCGTCGGCGCCGGTCCCACCGGTGTCGAGATGGCCGGGCAGATCCAGGAACTCGCCGACCAGACGCTCAAGGGCAGCTTCCGCCACATCGACCCCACCGAAGCACACGTGATCTTGCTCGACGCGGCGCCTGCGGTGCTGCCGCCGATGGGCAAGAAGCTCGGCCTCAAGGCGCAAGCCCGGCTGGAGAAGATGGGCGTCGAGGTCCAGCTGAACGCCATGGTCACCGACGTCGACCGCAACGGCATCACGGTCAAGGACGCCGACGGCACCATTCGCCGCATCGAGGCCGCATGCAAGGTGTGGTCGGCCGGCGTGCAGGCCAGTCCCCTCGGCCGCGACCTCGCCGAGCAGTCCGAGACCGAGATCGACCGCGCCGGACGCGTGAAGGTGCTTCCCGATCTGTCTATCCCGGGCCACCCGAACGTATTCGTCATCGGTGACATGGCCTACGTCGAGGGCGTGCCTGGCATGGCGCAGGGTGCGATCCAGGGCGCCAAGTACGTCTCCAAGATCATCCAGAACGAGGCCAAGGCCCGCGAGCACGGCACCATTCCCAAGCCGCGGGAGCCGTTCAGCTACTTCGACAAGGGCTCGATGGCCACGGTGTCGAAGTACAACGCGGTCGCCCAGGTCGGCAAGCTCGAGTTCGGCGGATTCATTGCGTGGCTTGCGTGGCTGGGCCTGCACCTCATCTACCTGGTGGGCTTCAAGACCAAGGTCGCCACGCTGTTGTCGTGGGCGGTGACCTTCCTCAGCCGCGAGCGAGGACAGCTGACCATCACCGAGCAACAGGCCTATGCGAGAACGCGCATCGAGCAACTCGAGGACATGGCCGCGTCGCTGCGCGAGACCGAGAAGGCCGCGAGCTAGTCCCCCTCGGGGCTACAGTCGATCGCCCTGCCACGTCGCCAGGCATCCGCCGGCGGCGAGTTGGAGCATGGTGCCCGCACCGTCGAATTCGGCCTGCGGGTACCGCAATTCGCTCACGTACGCGCGCGGCGAGGCGAGCTCGTCGTCGGTGACGCTGCCGGCGCCGAGCTCGACGCGATGCCGCAACACCGGTGTCGCGTCGGCGTCGGCGCGCATCGAGCCCGACCACGTCCCGTGCCGCTCGTGCGATCTGCCGATCTGCACGCGCTCGCGCACCCTCACGGTGCCTCCCTCGCCAAGCGCCAACCGGGTCGACGTCACATGCCGGGCCGCGCCGGCCACGATGGTCGGTTGGGGGTCGACGTCGAGGTGGCCGTGCACCTCGAGATCCCACGTCGCCCGTGACTCCATGGTGACCGTGCCGGGCATCGCCATCGTGGCGGCCGCGCTGCGCACCCGCAGGACCGCACCCGCCTCGACCACCACGCGGATCGAGATGGTGTCACCACCCAGTGGCGTCGCCGCCGCCGAGATGAGGTGCACCGTGTCGGCGTCGGTGCGTCGGCCCGCGAGGCCGCCAACGCATTCGATGCGGGGCGCGCGCCCCACGGACGCGACGATGAGAACTTCCGAGAGCATGCCCTAGACCGGCACGCGCAGCTGGCGGTACACCCAGTCCGTCACCAGCGTCGCCGCCGGGTCCTCGGTGAGCGAGATGAGCACGAACGGCCGCTCACCACGGACGGTCGTGGCGTCGCGGCGCATCACGTCGAGGTCGGCGCCGACCATCGGGGCGAGGTCGGTCTTGTTGATCACCAACAGGTCCGAGAAGGTGACGCCTGGCCCGCCCTTGCGTGGCACCTTGTCACCCCCGGCGACGTCGACGACGAAGATCTGCACGTCCACCAGACCCGAGGAGAACGTGGCGGTCAGGTTGTCGCCGCCGGATTCGACCAGGATCAGGTCGAGCTTCGGGTTGCCGGCAATCAGATCGTCGATCGCGTCGAGGTTGGCGGTGATGTCGTCGCGAATGGCGGTGTGCGGGCATCCCCCGGTCTGCACCGCGGCGATGCGTTCGTCGGGAAGCACCGCGTGGCGACGCAGGAAGTCGGCGTCCTCGGTGGTGTAGATGTCGTTGGTGAGCACCGCGAGTGACAGCTCGCCGCGCAGCCGACGGCACAGGGCCGCCACCAGAGCGGTCTTGCCGGAGCCCACCGGCCCACCGATCCCGATGCGTAGCGGCTCACCGGCCTGGCGGACGCGGCGAGGCCTGTCGTGGTGGCCGTGAGGTTCACCGTCGAGCAAATGTGGTGGCATGACTGGCCTTTCAGGACGCGAACAGCGGACGGTCGCGCTCGGCGTGCCGTTCGGCGAGCACGTCGAGCAACGGATCGGACAGGTCGGCGAGCTCCTTGGCCGCTTCGGCCGCGGTCAGGTCGCACAATGCGGCGAGCTCGAAGGTCAGGGCGGCGACGTCGCCGGGATCCAGGGCCAGCAGGCGCTGCGCGGCGGTCGCCGATCCCGTCATCGTCGTGTACACCACCGAGGCGGCGGTCTGCTCGGGCATCAGCCCGCTGGCCATGCCGACGGCACCGGCGGCGACACCCAGGTGCGGTTTGGGGCCGACGGCGTCCCACTCCCCGCCGGGCCACACCTTGCGAGCAAGCCGCACCAGTCCACGACCCTGCGCCCGCGACGCGGTCCGAGCAGCGGAAGACGGTGTGCGCGCGTCGGTTTCGAGGTCGGCGGCCGCCAGGCTCAGCGTGCCGGCGTGCACGGCCGCCGCGATCGATGCGGTCACCAGTCCACTGGTGCGGATGCGACGGCGCAGGAACGCCCGCAGCGTGACGACGTCGCGGACCAGACCACTCGTGACGGCCTCCTCCACGCTTCCGGAGTGGACGTGACCGCCGGTGGGCAGCCGCGAGTCGGCCAGGACGAGCAGGGTCGAGAGATTCGACATGTCAGAACAGGAAGTATCGCTGTGCCATCGGCAACTCGACGGCGGGTTGCTCGGCCCAGACGTCGCCGTCGATGGTGACGGTGAAGGTGTCGGGGTCGACCTCGATGCGCGGCAGGGCGTCGTTGAGCGGCATGTCGGACTTGGAGACCTTGCGCACGTCGCGGACGGGGACGAGGCGACGATTGACCGAGAGCCGGTCGGCCAGGCCGTCCTCGACGGCCTGCGGTGCGACGAAGTGCACCGAGGTGGCGGCGGCCGCGGCCGGCGCGGCCCCGAACATCGGCCGCGGCAACACCGGTTGTGGCGTCGGGATGGACGCGTTGGCGTCACCCATCGCCGCCCACGCGATCATGCCGCCCTTGACCACGGCGTGCGGCCGCACTCCGAAGAAGGCCGGTTCCCACAGGACCAGGTCGGCGAGCTTGCCCACCTCCACCGATCCGATCTCGTGGTCGACACCGTGGGCGACGGCCGGGCAGATCGTGTACTTCGCGACGTAGCGGCGCACCCGGTTGTTGTCGGCTGCCCCGTCCCCCTCCAGTGCACCGCGGCGCTTCTTCATCACGTGCGCGGTCTGCCACGTGCGAAGGACCACCTCGCCGATGCGGCCCATCGCCTGGGCGTCACTGCCGATCATCGAGATCGCGCCGATGTCGTGCAGCAGATCCTCCGCGGCGATCGTCGACGGGCGGATCCGGCTCTCGGCGAATGCGAGATCCTCTGGAACGCTGGGGTTCAGGTGATGACACACCATCAGCATGTCGAGGTGCTCGTCGAGGGTGTTGACGGTGTGCGGTCGCGTCGGGTTGGTCGAGCTGGGCAGCACGTTGGCCTGTGAGACCACCGTGATGATGTCCGGTGCGTGGCCGCCGCCTGCGCCCTCGGTGTGATACGCGTGGATGGTGCGACCGTTGATGGCGGCCAGGGTGTCCTCGACGAAGCCCGCCTCGTTCAGCGTGTCGGAGTGCAGGTTGACCTGGACGCCGGCCGCGTCGGCCACGGTCAGGCAGGCGTCGATCGCCGCGGGCGTGGTGCCCCAGTCCTCGTGCAACTTGAATCCGGCTGCCCCACCGCGCAATTGCTCCCACATCGACTCGGAGCTCACGGTGTTGCCCTTGCCGAGCAGCAGCACGTTCAACGGCCAGTGGTCGAGCGCCTCGAGCATGCGGGCCAGGTGCCAGGACCCCGGGGTGACGGTGGTGGCCTTGCTGCCTTCGGCGGGACCGGTGCCGCCGGCGAAGATCGTGGTGATGCCGCCGCCGAGCGCCTCCTCCATGATCTGCGGGCAGATCAGGTGGACGTGACAGTCGATCGCACCCGCGGTCAGGATGCGGCCGTTGCCCGCGATGATCTCGGTCGACGGACCGACCACCAGGTCGGGGTGCACGCCGGACATGATGTCGGGGTTGCCGGCCTTGCCGATGGCGACGATGCGACCGTCGCGAATTCCGACGTCGGCCTTGATGATTCCCCAGTAGTCGACGATCACCGCGCCGGTGATGACGGTGTCGGGGGCCCCTTCGGCCCTCGTCGCGCGGGACTGGCCCATCGACTCGCGGAGCACCTTGCCGCCGCCGAACACCGCCTCGTCCCCGGCCAGGCCGGGGCCACCGCTGCGGTCCTCGGTGATCTCGATGAACAGGTCGGTGTCGGCGAGCCGGATGCGGTCGCCGGTGGTGGGGCCAAAGAGCGCGGCGTAGCGACTCCGGGATAGTCCAGTCACGAATCAAGCCTTCCCGGTGGCGTCAACGACAGTCCGTACACCTCGCGGCTGCCGCCGAGGGGCACTAGCGAAACATTCTGCGAGATACCGGGTTCGAAGCGCACCGCCGTTCCGGCCGGTATGTCGAGACGGTGGCCGTGGGCCGCCGCCCGGTCGAATTCCAGCGCCGCATTGGCTTGCGGCAAGTGGACGTGGCTGCCGACCTGCACGGGCCGGTCGCCGGTGTTGACGACCGCCATCTCGATGCGCTGGGCACCGTCGTTGATGGCGATGTCACCGTCGCCGTACAGAATTTCGCCTGGAATCACTGGTGCCCTCCGATCGTCGCGCACGCGCTCATCGAGTCACCCTCAGGAGATCGGGTGGTGGACGGTGACGAGCTTGGTGCCGTCGGGAAAGGTGGCCTCGGCCTGGACGTCGTCGAGCATCTCCGGGACACCTTCCATGACGTCGTCACGGGTGAGCACCTCGCGTCCGCTCGTCATCAGCTCGGCGACGCTACGGCCGTCGCGGGCACCCTCGAGAATGTGGTCGGTGATGAGCGCGACCGCCTCGGGGTGGTTCAACCGCAGACCGCGAGCTTGGCGGCGGCGGGCGAGTTCGGCCGCGTAGGAGATGAGCAGTCGATCCTGCTCGTGCGGTGACAGACGCATAGGTCGCGATCCTGCCACGGCGCGCGGCACTCAGCAGCGCAGGCGCGGGTGCGCCCGGGGATCAGGCCTCGCTGCCCAGGTTCTGCAGACGGACCTGGCCGCGGGCGACCATCTTGTCGTTGGTGTCGGTGATCTCGACGAGCCAGATCTGCTGGCGGCGACCGCGGTGAATCGGAGTGGACGTCGCGGTGACCATGCCCGCCGTGATGGCGCGCAGGAAGTCGGTGTTGTTGTTCACGCCGACGACGTTGCTTCCTGCGCCCTTGGCCTGCAGCCACGTCGCCGCCGAGACGCTGGCGACGCTCTCGACGATGGCGCAGTACACCCCGCCGTGCACGATGCCGTGCGGCTGAAGGTGCCTGGCGTCGACCGTCAGTTGGGCCTTCGCGCCGTCGGGCGTCACGTCCAGGTAGGTGAGGCCAATCTGGTCGTCGAATCCGCCGTCCGCGCCGTTTGGCATCCAAGTCGTCACACCGAATTGTCTACACGCTCGGGGTGCGCCGGGGACGCGTACCCCAGGAAAACGGGTGGGCCCCGCACACCAGACGTGTGCGGGGCCCACCCTCGAATGGACCGGGGATCTCTGCAGCCCTCAGGATTCCGCGGCGGTCCGGTGGTTCGAGGCGTTCGTGACGCTCCGGATGAGCATAGGCAAGGCTGCCCTAATTTAGCAAGGCCTTCGCCGGGCGGCGTACCCCGCGCACGGGAGCGCCGAATCCGACCAGGGCGTCGAGGACGGCCTGCCCTCGCCGCATGCTGACGAGCTCACTGGAGCCGGTGAGCAACGGCACCCGCGTGGCGGCGCTGACGACCGTGGTGCCGACGACGTGCCACATTGCGTCCGTCGAGATCGCGCCCCCACTGACCGCCACCAGCTCGTCGAACAGTGGCCGGAGCGCGCAGTGGCTGCGGTGGGCCACCCACGTCGTCAGCGCTGCCTCGTTGGGCAGTGCGACGATTCCGGACTCCCCCTGGAGCTTCGGGTCGTCGGGCAGCGCTCGCAGCGTGGGGTCGACGACGCCTACCCAGTCGATGACACCTTCGGAATCGACGTGCACCCAGAGGTTCTCCAGGCCGGTGTCCCACGCCCTGCCCTCGAGTACCAGCAGTGGCACGACACGTCCGACGACGACGTGCGCCAGCGTCGCCGCGAGCTGCTGGGTGACGGCGACGCGGTTGTCGGCCTCGGCGACCGCGGCGTCGAACATGGCACCGAGACGTCCGTCGACGAGCGCGTCGGACAGCGGCCACCATCGCCGCCGGGACAGATCTGCCATGACGGCGACGCCGTAGACCCGCGGGCACTCGGGGTAGAGCTCCCGCAGCCGGCGGCTGGATTCGTGCAACGGCAACGGCGTGTCGATCGCCATCCGCGCGATGAGTGGGTCCTCGAAGGCAAGCGTCATGAGTCCTCCTGCAGTTAGGTTAGCCTTACTATAGTGAGCGTGATGAACGGCAAAACCCTTCGTGACCCGACTCACAGGCGGGAATCAACGCCGACAGCCCGCGGCTCATACGACACGCGGTAGTACGCGCGTAGTACCCTGATCCCATTGCTCAGGAGAGTGAACGAAACATGGCCAAACAGACGCGACTCGGGGAACTCGAACGCGAGGTGATGGACCACCTGTGGTCCGCGCGCGAGCCCCAGACCGTCCGCCAGGTGCACGAGGCACTGGCGGCGCGGCGAGACTTGGCCTACACGACGATCATGACCGTCCTGCAGCGCCTCGCGAAGAAGAACCTCGTCGTGCAACACCGCGACGACAGGGCCCACCGCTACGCCCCCACCCACGGCCGTGACGAACTGGTCGCCGGTCTCATGGTCGACGCGCTGGACCAGGCCTCGGACTCCGGCAGCAGGCAAGCCGCCCTGGTCCACTTCGTCGAGCGGGTCAACGCCGACGAGGCCGACGCGCTGCGACGCGCCCTGGCAGAACTGGAGGCAAAGGACGCGTCTGTCCCAGCCGCTGGTAATCCGGGTACCGCCTGAGGGACAATTGCGGTGTGTCCGCGCTGGCCTTCGCCGCAGTCGCACTGGTTCTCATCGGACCAGTGCCGGCATTGTTGGCGCGCTCGTCGTGGCCGCTACGCGCACCCCGCGCCGCGGTGGTGCTCTGGCAATCCGTCGCCCTCGCAGCGGTGTTGTCGGCGTTCAGCGCTGGCATCGCCATCGCCAGCCGGCTCTTCGTCCCAGGTCCTGATGGCAGGCCCACCGCGACGATCACCAGCGAGATCGCGGTCCTCGGCTGGCCGCTGTGGGTGCTCTACGTCGTGGTCTTCGCCCTCACCCTGCTGATCGGCGCGCGCCTGATCGTGGCCGTGGTCGGGGTGGCCATCGCGACCCGGCGGCGGCGGGCCCACCACCGCATGGTGGTCGACCTCGTCGGCAGGTGCCACGACCCCTCCGTGCGACGCTCCCACGGACTGCGCATCCTCGACGTTGCGCAGCCGCTGGCGTACTGCCTGCCCGGCGTCCGCAGTCGGGTCGTGGTCAGCGAGGGCACGCTCACCGCTCTGTCCGACGCCGAGATGGCCGCCATCCTGAGCCACGAACACGCACACCTGCGGGCCCGCCACGATCTGGTGCTGGAGATGTTCACCGCCGTCCACGCCGCCTTCCCCCGCTTCGTCCGTAGCGCCAACGCGCTCGACGCCGTGCGCCTCCTCATCGAGCTGCTGGCCGACGACGCCGCGGTCCGCACGTCCGGCCCGACGCCGCTGGCCAGGGCCCTGGTGGCGTGCGCGTCGTGCCGCGCCCCCTCCGGTGCGCTCGCCGCCGGCGGACCGCACACCGTGACCCGCGTCCGCCGGCTCTGCGGCAAGCCCAACAGCGTGCCGCTGGCCGTCGCGGCCTACGTCACCGCCGCGGCGCTGCTCGTCGTCCCGACCGTCGCGCTCGCGGTGCCCTGGCTCACCGAGCTGCAACGGTTGATCACCGGCTAGATTCGAGCTGCGAACCCTCCTGGTTCACGACCCAGGACAAGGCCGACCCACCTACGAAAGGCTGCCCGTGAGCTCGCCCGAATCAGATGCAACCGCCGGAACGGCTCAAATCGGAGTCACCGGACTGGCCGTGATGGGGTCCAACCTCGCCCGCAACTTCGCCCACCACGGGTACACCGTCGCGCTGCACAACCGCACGACCGCCAAGATCGACGCGCTCCTCGAGGCACACGGCGACGAGGGCAAGTTCGTGCGCGGCAACACCATTCCGGAATTCCTCGCCACTCTCGAGAAGCCGCGCCGGGTGATCATCATGGTCAAGGCGGGCGACCCGACCGACGCCGTCATCGACGAGCTCGCCGACGCGATGGAGGAGGGCGACATCATCATCGACGGTGGCAACTCCCTCTACACCGACACCATCCGCCGCGAGAAGGCCATCCGCGAGCGTGGGCTGCACTACGTCGGCGCGGGCATCTCCGGCGGCGAAGAAGGCGCGCTCAACGGGCCGTCGATCATGCCCGGTGGCCCCAAGGAGTCCTACACCTCGCTCGGCCCACTGCTGGAGGAGATCTCCGCCCACGTCGACGGCGTCCCGTGCTGCACGCACATCGGCCCCGACGGTGCGGGCCACTTCGTCAAGATGGTGCACAACGGCATCGAGTACTCCGACATGCAGCTCATCGGCGAGGCGTACCAACTGCTGCGTGACGGCCTCGGCAAGACCGCACCGGAGATCGCCGACATCTTCGCCGAGTGGAACAAGGGCGACCTGGACAGCTACCTGATCGAGATCACCGCCGAGGTGCTCAAGCAGGTCGACGCGAAGACCGGCAAGCCGCTGGTCGACGTCATCCTCGACGAGGCCGAGCAAAAGGGCACCGGCCGCTGGACGGTGAAGTCCGCCCTCGACCTGGGGGTGCCGGTCACCGGCATCGCCGAGGCCGTCTTCGCCCGCGCACTGTCGGGCTCGGTGGCCCAGCGCAAGGCGACCACCGGGCTGGCATCCGGTGAACTCGGCGTCAAGCCCGAGGACGCAACCCAGTTCGTCGACGACGTCAGCAAGGCGCTCTACGCGTCGAAGATCATCGCCTACGCCCAGGGCTTCAACCAGATTCAGGCGGGTAGCGCCGAATACGACTGGGACATCACCCTCGGCGACATGGCCACCATCTGGCGGGGCGGCTGCATCATCCGCGCCAAGTTCCTCAACCGCATCAAGGAGGCCTACGACGAGAACGGCGAACTGGCCACCCTCATCGCCGCGCCGTACTTCCGCGATGCCGTGGAGGCGGGCATCGACAGCTGGCGCCGCGTCGTGGTCAAGGCCACCGAGCTGGGCATTCCGATTCCCGGTTTCGCGTCGGCGCTGTCGTACTACGACGCCCTGCGCACCGAACGACTGCCTGCGGCCCTGACCCAGGGCTTGCGCGACTTCTTCGGCGCGCACACCTACGGCCGCATCGACGAGGATCCGAGCAAGAAGTTCCACACCCAGTGGAGCGGCGACCGCAGCGAATCCCCCGCCTGACCGAGGCTGCCCCCAACGCAAACTAGGCTGGGGCCATGCGGTTCCTCGACGGGCACCACCCGCCCTACGACCTGACCTACAACGACGTCTTCGTCGTACCGGGACGCTCGGACGTCGCGTCCCGGTTCGACGTCGACCTCTCCACCACCGACGGCTCGGGCACCACCATTCCGGTGGTGGTCGCGAACATGACCGCCGTGGCAGGCCGTCGGATGGCCGAGACGGTGGCCCGTCGCGGCGGCATCGTCGTTCTGCCGCAAGATCTTCCGACCTCCGCGGTGCGCGAGATGGTCGAGTTCGTGAAGAGTCGCGACCTCGTCGTCGACACCCCCGTCACCCTCTCTCCGGAGGATTCGGTCTCCGATGCCACCGCACTGATCCACAAGCGCGCCCACGGCGCCGCGGTGGTGGTCGACGCCGACGGCGCGCCCGTCGGGCTGGTCACCGAGGCGGCCTGTCGTGGGGTGGACCGCTTCGCGCGGGTCCGCGACGTGGCGACGGTCGACTTCGTCACCGCGGCGGTCGGCACCGATCCCCGCACGGTGTTCGACCTGCTCGAGCACAATCCGGTCGGGGTGGCCGTGATGACCGGGCCCGACGGCCGCCTGGCCGGCGTGCTCACGCGAACGGGTGCGATCCGGGCGGGCATCTACTCCCCCGCGGTCGACGACGCGGGCCGGCTGCGGATCGCGGCGGCCGTCGGCATCAACGGCGACGTGGCGGCCAAGGCCCAGGCGCTGGCCGAGGCCGGCGTCGACCTGCTGGTCGTCGACACCGCCCACGGCCACCAGCTGAAGATGCTCGACGCCATCAAGGCCGTGTCGTCGTTGGGCCTCGGACTTCCCATCGCCGCGGGCAACGTGGTCTCCGCGGAGGGCACCCGCGACCTAATCAGCGCAGGCGCGTCCATCGTCAAGGTCGGCGTCGGCCCCGGCGCGATGTGCACCACGCGCATGATGACCGGCGTCGGACGCCCCCAGTTCTCGGCCGTCGTCGAATGTGCCGCCGCCGCACGCCAATTGGGTGGACACGTGTGGGCCGACGGCGGCGTGCGCCACCCCCGCGACGTCGCCCTGGCGCTGGCCGCCGGCGCCGCCAACGTCATGATCGGCTCCTGGTTCGCCGGCACCTACGAATCCCCCGGCGACCTGCTCCACGACCGCGACGACCGCCTCTACAAGGAGAGCTACGGCATGGCGTCCAAGCGTGCGGTCGCGGCCCGGACCTCGGGCGACAGCCAGTTCGACCGGGCCCGCAAGGCGCTCTTCGAAGAAGGCATCTCGACCTCGCGGATGAGCCTGGACCCGGCGCGCGGCGGCGTCGAGGACCTCTTGGACCACATCACGTCCGGGGTGCGCAGCACCTGCACCTACGTCGGCGCCACCACGCTGGAGGAGCTGCACGACAAGGTCGTCCTCGGCGTGCAGTCCGCGGCGGGCTTCGCAGAAGGGCACCCGCTGCCGTCGGGCTGGTGACCTTGACGGCCTCCCCGCTACGATTGGTCGATCTCGTCATCGATCGAAAGGGAACACGTGCCGCAGGCACCCGCCGAGGCCCCGGAACCCGAACCGGCCTCCCCGGAGCCATCCGACGCCGAACCCTCCAGTAGGAAGCCGGGCCTCGAGCCCGGCGCCCGTGGTGCGTGGCTCCGATGAGCCTGGTCCTCAGCCTGATCGCCTTCCTCCTGCTCACGGCCGGGACGGCGCTCTTCGTCGCCGCCGAGTTCTCGCTGACGGCGCTGGAGCGCAGCACCGTCGAGTCCAACGCCAAGTCGGGCGGCTGGCGCGACGGGTACGTCCAGAAGGCGCACCGCTCCTTGTCCTTTCAGCTGTCGGGTGCTCAGCTCGGCATCTCTATCACCACGCTGGCGACCGGTTACCTCGCCGAACCCGTCGTCGCCACACTGCTGCACGCGCCACTGAAACTGTTGAGGGTGCCCGAGTCGATGCTCGACGGCATCTCGCTGGGCCTGGCGCTGCTGATCGCCACGTCGGTGTCGATGATCTTCGGCGAACTGGTGCCCAAGAACCTCGCCGTCGCCAAACCGTCGCCGACCGCCCGCTGGGCAGCCCCGCCGCAATGGTGGTTCTCCCGGTTCCTGACTCCAGCGATCAAGGTGACCAACGGCACCGCCAACTGGATCCTGCGCAGGCTCGGCATCGAACCCGCCGAGGAACTGCGATCCGCCCGCTCCCCCCAGGAGCTCGTCTCGCTGGTGCGTACCTCCAAGCGCAGCGGCTCCCTCGACGCCAGCACCGCCGACCTGGTGGACCGCTCACTGCAATTTGGTGAGCGCTCGGCCGAGGAGCTGATGACGCCGCGCTCCAAGATCGAGTCGCTGCACCTCGACGACACGGTCGCCGACCTGATCGGCAAGGCGATCGACACCGGATTCTCGCGCTTCCCCATCACCGCGGGCGACCTGGACGAGACCGTCGGCATCGTGCACGTCAAGCAGGCCTTCACCGTGCCCCATGCCGAACGCGCCACCACGGCGCTCGTCACCATCGCCCGACCGGTGTCCACGGTGCCGTCGAGCCTGGACGGCGACGCCGTGATGACCCAGATCCGCGCCAACGGGTTGCAGACCGCGCTGGTGGTCGACGAATACGGTGGCACCGCGGGAATGGTGACCGTCGAAGACCTCATCGAGGAGATCGTCGGCGACGTCCGCGACGAGCACGACGACGCCACCCTCGACGTCGTCGAGGTCGGCGACGGATGGCGCATCTCGGGCTTGCTGCGCATCGACGAGGTGGAGAGCGAGACGTCGTTCCGGCCGCCCGAGGGCGACTACGAGACGATCGGCGGACTCATCCTTCAAGAGCTCGGCCACATCCCCGAGCCCGGCGAGACCGTCGAACTCACCGAGTTCGATCCCGACGGCCCGTTGGACGACCCCGTGCACTGGCAGGCGACGGTGATCCAGATGGACGGCCGCCGCATCGACCTGCTCGAGCTGACCGAACTGGGCCGACGCGGCTCGTCCGAGGAGGAGGATCACTGATGGGATCCGACGTCTTCGGCGTGTTGCTCACCGTGGTGCTGCTCGGCGCCAACGCCTTCTTCGTCGGCGCGGAGTTCGCCCTGATCTCCGCGCGCCGCGACCGGCTCGAAGCCCTTGCCGAGCAGGGCAAGAAGAGTGCCGTCACGGTCATCCGCGCCGGTGAGCGGCTCTCGCTGATGCTGGCGGGCGCGCAGCTGGGCATCACGATCTGTTCCATCCTGCTGGGCCGCGTCGGCGAGCCCGCCGTGGCGCACCTGCTGGAGGTGCCGTTCGGGGTCCTCGGCATTCCCGACACCGTGTTGCACACGGTGTCGTTCGTCATCGCGCTCGCCGTGGTGGTGACGCTGCACGTGCTGCTCGGCGAGATGGTGCCCAAGAACATCGCGATCGCCGGGCCCGAATCCGCGGCCATGCTGTTGATCCCGCCGTATCTGGTCTACATGCGGCTCGCCAAGCCCTTCATCGCGGTCTACAACTGGTGCGCGAACTCGACGCTGCGGGCCCTCGGGGTCGAACCCAAGGACGAGCTCGACGTCACGGTGTCGTCGGTGGAGCTCTCGGAGATGATCGCCGAGTCCCTCTCGGAGGGTCTGCTGGACCCCGAGGAGCACGGCCGGTTGACCCGGGCCCTGCAGGTGCGCACCCACGTGGTCGCCGACGTCGCGATCCCGCTGGCCGACATCCGCGCGGTGCCCGTGGCGGGTCCGGGTCTCGGACCGACCGTGGCGGCGATCGAACGGGCGCTGGTCGACACTGGTTACTCCCGCTTTCCCGTCACCGACACCACGGGCGCCTTCCTCGGCTATCTGCACATCAAGGACGTGCTCGGCCTGATGAGCAATCCCGACGCCGTCGTCGACGTGGCCACGATTCGCGCGCTGCCGCGGCTGGCCGCCTCGTCGACCGTCCCCGACGCGCTGACCCGGTTGCGCCGCGACAACAGTCACCTGGCACTGGTCACCACCGACGACCGGGTGACGGCCGTCGTCGCGCTGGAGGACCTCGTCGAGGATCTGGTCGGGACGGTGCGCGACGGTACGCACCGTGTCTGACACGGCCCTCGCACCCGTGGTGCTCGCCGAGGCCGACTGGACCGACCGCGAACGCCGCCACGTCGAGCGGGCGGAGACCTTCCTCGGGCCACACCAGCTGAGGGCCGGTCGCGGTGAGGCACATCCGGTGTGGGACTTCCTGTTCACCTACTACAGCCTGCGGCCCCGGCGGCTGAGGCGCTGGCACCCGGGTTACGGCGTGGCGCTCCAGGGCGGGGCGGCCGAGGCGTTCCTCGCCCGCAGCGGCTATCACCGGCGGGGCTCTGCGGTCACGGTGGGCGAGGACCTCCTGCGGGCGCGCCTGGACACCGTCACCTTCATCGCCGGGCTGCTGGGTGCGACCGCCGCGCGCCCGGCCCGGCTCAACTGCTTTGGGCTCCACGAGTGGGCCATGGTGTACCGGGCCGACGACGTGCGCCACGGCCAGGTGCCGCTGCGGCTGGGTTCGAGCGGCACCGACGCAGTCGTCGAGTCGACACCTCTGCGCTGCAGCCACTTCGACGCCTACCGCTTCTTCACCGAGCCCGCCGCGCCGCGCAACGCCGAGCCGCTCACCCGCGACAGCCAGATCGCGACCGAACAGCCCGGGTGCGTACACGCCAACATGGACTTGTACAAGTGGTGCTACAAACTGGGGCCGTTGGTGCCCTCGGAGCTGCTGATGGACTGCCTCGACCTCGCCGCCGACGCCAGGATGCTCGACATGCGGGCCAGTCCCTACGATCTGGCCGCCTACGGCGTCTCCCCCATCGCGATCGAAAACCCCTCCGGCCGAGCCGAATACGTCCGCTCACAGGAAACTCTCGCCAAACGGGCAGCTCCCTTGCGGGCAACGCTGCTTGGCTGGTGTGGCGAGCTGATCGAGGCCGCAGACGGCTGAGAAGGGCGACGCACCGATGAAACGCACCGGCGTGGTGATCGGCGTGCTGGCCGGCGTGCTGGCCATGGCCTCGACGGTGCTCGCCGCGTGCGGCACCTCGTCCGGCCCTCCCGCCGGGGCCCCTCGCGGCCCGGCCCTGACCGCCGACTTCAGCCACACCGGTCCTGGCGCGCTGATCTCGGCCGAGAGGCTCGTCGACCTCGTTCAGCCGCTGCGGGACCGGAGCTCACTGGCCGCGCGCATCGTCTACGAGTCGACCTCCGGCATCAACGACAGCCATTCCCTGGTCAGCGGGACGGTGTTCGTGCCCAACGGCGAACCGCCACCGGGCGGCTGGCCGGTCGTGTCGTTCGCCCACCCGGCGACGGGCATCCAGTCGCGCTGCGCACCGTCGGCTTCGCCCAGCCTGATGGGGTCAGCGCCCGACGTCGTCGCGCTGCTCGACGCCGGCTTCGTCGTCACCGCCACCGACTACCAGGGTCTGGGCCTTCGGGACACCGATCATCCGGCGGCCGATCGGAGCATCGGGCCGTTCAACGGATACCACCCGTTCCTGGACTCCACGACCGAGGGCTACAACGTCATCGACGCAGTTCGGGCGGCACGCACGCTGGTTCCCGCGGCGTCGACGTCGTTCGCCGCGTACGGCGTCGGGCAGGGCGGCCAGGCGGCCTGGGCCGCCGACGAACTGGCCGGCGACTACCGCGGCGGGCTCACCCTGGTCGGTGTGGCCGCGGTGCGTCCCACGGCCGCGCTCGACGGACTGGCCGACGCCGCGGCGGCCGGCACGCTGACCAAGGACCAGCAGACGACGCTGCAGCAATTCCTGGCCGCGCTCGGCCACGAGTACGGCGACTTCCCCCTCGACGCCTACCGGCACGGCGCGGCCAAGCGGGACTGGGACGTCCTCTCGGCGTGCTGGGGGTCTGCCGTGGCCGACCGCGCCCGCGCCGTCGACCAGATGGGACCCGACGACCTGCGGCCCGACGGTCCGGACGCCACTCAGGTGCTGCGTGGTTACCTGCGGAAGACGTCGCTGCCACAAGCCCCCGCGGCCGCGCCGATGCTCGTCGTGCCCGACGGCCCACAGGGACTGGTCTCGCCGGACCAAGCCGCCGCGGCGGTCGCCGCGGCGTGCGGCATGGGCGACGTGATCACCCAGGGCCCGCCGGACGCCGACCCGGTCGCCTGGTTGACGGGTCGCTTCTCCGGTACCACGGCCCAGAACGACTGCCCGGCGCCCACGGCCGGCTGAGCCACGCAGTGAACGTCTCCCTCGTTCACGGCTGGGTGCCGGTCGTCCTCCAGGCGTTGACCCTCGCCGTCGTGCTCGCCGCGATCGGCTGGCGGTCACGAACCTGGCGGCTGAGGTGGCTGCCCGTCGCCGCGGCGGCGGGGGTCGCCGTCGCGCTCGCCTGCCACTGGATCGTGACCGACCAGGGGCTGGCCGACGACCCCGCCCCCGTCCTGCTGTGGGCGTGGGTCGGCGTCACGGCGCTGGCCGTCGTGGTGGCGGTGGTCGGCTGGCCACGGACGCGTTGGTGGCGGCGGGTGGCCTCGGTGCTGGCGATCCCGCTGTGCGTGGCGTGCGTCGCAGTGCTGGTCGACGCCTGGACGGGTTACCTGCCGACGCTGACCGACGCGTTGGGCCGCGTCACCGGGGCGCCGCTGCCGACCCAGACCGACGAGGCCGGGGTTCGGGACATGCTGCAGCGTCACGTGCACCCGGCGGCCGGCACCCTGGTGTCGGTCCGCATCGGCGCCGACGCCTCGGGGTTCCGGCACCGCGACGAGCTGGTGTACCTGCCCCCCGCCTACTTCGCCGGTGACACTCCGCCTGGGCTGCCCGCCGTCGTGATGGCCGGGGGTGAATTCGGGCATCCCGTGGACTGGCCCACCCTGGGAGGCGCCCGCCACACTGCGGACGCCTTCGCCGCCGCGCACGGCGGCAACGCTCCGGTACTCGTCTTCGTCGACACCAGCGGGGAGTTCGACGACGACACCGAATGCGTGAACGGTGTGCGCGGCAACGCCGCCTACCATCTCACCAAGGACGTGGTGCCATTCGTCGAGACGCACTTCGGCACCAGCACCGACCCCTCGCGGTGGGGCTTCGTCGGCTGGTCCGCCGGCGGGACCTGCGCCCTGGTGACGACGCTGACCCATCCCGAACTGTTCTCGAGCTTCGTCGACGTGGACGGCGACCTCGGCCCGACGGCGGGTTCGCATCAGCAGACCGTCGCGCGGTTGTTCGGCGGTGACGAATCGGCGTTCGCGGCCTTCGACCCGGCCACCGTGATGGCGACACACGGCCCGTACACCGGGGTGGCGGGATGGTTCGCAGTGTCGACCGCGGGGACGACGTCCTACCATCCCGCGGGGGGTGTCGCACCATCAGGACCGCCCGATGCCGGCGGTCCCGACGGCCGCCTCGCAGTGGCGTCCTACCTGTGCCCCCTGGCGAGTTCGTACGGCATCGCCTGTTCGGTCGTGCCCGCGGCCGACGGCCACGACTTCGGCGCGGCGGGCCGAGCCTTCGCCGCCGCGCTGCCATGGCTGGCGGGCCGGTTGGGTACGCCCTCGGCACCCGCGGTGCCGTTGCCCGGTGGCGCCCCCGCCGCGTGAGCGCGACCGCGCGCGACAGGTCGGTTGGACGCGGTTTACCGATGGGTAAGCTGGACCGACGCTTGAGAGAGGAAATCATGACTGACCGCGTGACCGTCGGAAGTCTGCGAGTGGCACGGGTGCTGCACGACTTCATCACCAACGAAGCGCTGCCCGGTACCGGTGTCGACCCCGACAGCTTCTGGGCGGGCGTCGACAAGGTCGTCGCCGATCTCGCTCCCCGCAACGAGGAACTGCTCGCGCGTCGCGACGAGCTGCAGGCACAGATCGACAAGTGGCATCGCCAGCGCGTCATCGGACCGTTCGACGCCGCGGAGTACCAGACGTTCCTCACCGACATCGGCTACCTGCTGCCCGAGCCGGAGGACTTCACCATCACCACCTCCGGCGTCGACGAGGAGATCACCAGCACCGCCGGTCCCCAGCTCGTCGTGCCCGTGCTCAACGCACGGTTCGCCCTCAACGCCTCCAACGCGCGGTGGGGTTCGCTCTACGACGCGCTGTACGGCACCGACGTCATCCCCGAGACCGACGGCGCCGAGAAGGGCGGCGGCGGTTACAACCGGGTGCGCGGAGACAAGGTGATCGCCTACGCCCGTGGATTCCTCGACGAGGCGGTGCCGTTGGCCGACGGCTCCTGGGCCGACGTCACCGAACTGAGGATCGAGGACGGACAGCTGGTGCCCGCGCTGGCCGATCCGTCGGCGTTCGTCGGATACACCGGCGAGCTGGGCTCGGCGTCCTGGTCGGTGCTGCTCGAACACCACGGTCTGCACGTCGAGATCCTGATCGACCCGGACTCCCCCGTCGGCTCGACGGACCGGGCGGGCATCAAGGACGTCGTGCTGGAATCGGCCGTCACCACGATCATGGACTTCGAGGACTCCGTGGCCGCGGTGGACGCCGACGACAAGGTCCTTGGTTATCGCAACTGGCTGGGCCTCAACCGCGGCGACCTGACCGAAGAGGTCAGCAAGGGCGACAAGACCTTCACCCGCGTCCTGAATCCCGACCGCACCTTCACCACCCCGGACGGTGACGGCGAACTGACCCTGCCCGGACGCAGCCTGCTGTTCGTGCGCAACGTCGGGCACCTGATGACCAACGACGCCATCGTCTTCGAGGACGGTTCGGAGGTGCCCGAGGGCATCCAGGACGGACTGTTCACCGGACTGATTGCCATGCACGGCCTCAAGGACGACGAGCAGAACGGCCCCCTGGTGAACAGCCGCACCGGGTCGATCTACATCGTCAAGCCCAAGATGCACGGACCCGACGAGGTGGCGTTCACCTGCGAGCTGTTCAGCCGGGTCGAGGACGTGTTGGGGCTGCCGCAGGCCACCATGAAGGTCGGCATCATGGACGAGGAGCGCCGCACCACGGTGAATCTCAAGGCGTGCATCAAGGCCGCCGCCGACCGGGTGGTGTTCATCAACACCGGCTTCCTGGACCGCACCGGTGACGAGATCCACACCTCCATGGAGGCAGGCCCGATGGTGCGCAAGGGCACGATGAAGAGCCAGCCGTGGATCAAGGCCTACGAGGACGCCAACGTCGACGTCGGTCTGGCGGCGGGCTTGTCCGGCAAGGCGCAGATCGGCAAGGGCATGTGGGCCATGACCGAGTTGATGGCCGACATGGTGGAGCAGAAGATCAGCCAGCCCACGGCCGGCGCCACCACCGCGTGGGTGCCGTCGCCGACCGGCGCGACGCTGCATGCGATGCACTACCACCAGGTCGACGTCTTCGAGGTGCAGAAGGAACTCGCAGGCAAGAAGCGCACGACGCTCTCCGAACTGCTGACCATCCCGCTGTCGGCGGAGCTGGCGTGGGCGCCCGACGAGATCCGCGAGGAGGTCGACAACAACTGCCAGTCGATCCTCGGCTACGTGGTGCGCTGGGTCGACGCGGGTGTCGGCTGCTCCAAGGTGCCCGACATCCACGACGTGGCACTGATGGAAGACCGTGCGACGCTTCGCATCTCGAGCCAGCTGCTGGCCAACTGGTTGCGCCACGGCGTCATCACCGCCGACGACGTCAAGGCCAGCCTGCGCCGGATGGCGGCCGTGGTCGACGAGCAGAACGCCAAGGATCCCGACTATCTGCCGATGGCGCCCGATCCCGAGGCCAGCATCGCCTTCGAAGCGGCCCAGGAGCTGATCCTCGCGGGGGCCGCGCAGCCCAACGGCTATACCGAGCCGATCTTGCATCGCCGCCGTAGGGAGTTCAAGGCTCGTCACGCCAACCGGTGACTAGGATTCGGCGGGTTCGAGTGACCACGAGACTCAACGAGTACAGGGGTTAGGAATGGGCAGGCACAGCATTCCCGACCCAGAGGATTCCTCCGAGGCGGGACGGGGCGCCGGCGACGAACGGCCGGACGCTCCACATGCGGATCAGTACCCGGAGTACGACGAGTACGACGCCGACGACTCCGATTACGACGAATCGGAGTACGACGACGCGGATTACGACGACGCGGATTACGACGACGGGTACGACGATCCCGAGCACGGCGTCGCAGGCGCGGACCCTGGCGACCATGGTGGCGGCTACCCGCGTCTGGAGGATGGGGAGGCCACCACCACCAAGTTCGCCACGACCCCGGGCGCGCCGAACCGGCGGGACTGGGAAAGCAGCGAATGGACTGGCAGCCACCGGGCCATCACCCCCAAGCGCCGCGGCATCAGCGTCGGGGTGATCGTGGCTCTGGTGACGGTCGTCGTGGTGGTCGGCGCCGTCATCGCGTGGCGCTTCTTCGGTGACGCGCTCTCGCAGCGCTCCCAGGCCGGCGCCGCACGATGCGTCGCCGGTGAGGTCGACGTCGCGGTCGTGGTCGACCCGTCGATCGCCGACCAGATCACCCCCCTGGCCGACGAATTCGGCCAGTCCGCCGCTCCCATCGGCGACAAGTGCGTCAAGGTCGGGGTCAAGGCCGCCGACTCCGACGCGGTGGTCGACGGTTTTTCCGGCTCCTGGCCCGGTGACCTCGGGCAGCAACCGGCGCTCTGGATCCCCGCCAGTTCGATCTCCGAGGCTCGCGTGGAAGCCGCTGCCGGACAGAAGACCGTCAGCGACAGCCGCTCGCTGGTGACCTCACCGGTGATGTTGGCCGTCCGTCCTCAGCTGAAGAGTGCTCTCGGACAACGCAGTTGGGGCGCCCTGCCCGGCTTGCAAGCCAACCCCACGGCGCTGGACGGGCTCGACCTGCCCGGATGGGGTTCGCTCAAGCTTGCGTTGCCCCTGACCGGAGACGGCGACGCCACCTATCTGGCGGCTGAAGCCGTCGCCTCGGCGGCGGCACCGCAGGGCCAGCCGCCCACCGCCGGTTCGAGCGCCATCGCCACCCTGCGCGCCGCACAGCCCAAGCTGGCCGACGACAAGTCGTCCACCGCGATGGACGCGATGCTCGACGCGGACGACCCGGCCACCGCCGACGTACACGCCGTCGTCGCCACCGAGCAGCAGATCTTCCAGCGAGGCTCGCAGGCCGACGCCAAGGACAAGCTCGCCGCATGGCTGCCGTCGGGGCCGACCGCGGTGGCCGACTACCCCACCGTCCTGCTGTCCGGCACCTGGCTGAGCCAGGAACAGATCAGCGCGGCAAGCGAATTCGCACGTTTTCTCCGCAAACCCGAAGCGCTGGCCGACCTCGCGGCAGCCGGGTTCCGCGCCGACGGCACCACGCCCCCCAAGAGCGACGTGACCGACTTCGGCTCGCTGCCCGCCGCGCTGTCGGTCGGCGACGGCGGCGTGCGCGCGACCCTGGCCAACCTGGTCAGCGCGCCGGCTCAGAACCCGGCGGCCACCGTGCTGCTCGACCAGTCGATGACCACCGACGAGGGCGGCAAGTCACGCCTGGCCAACGTCACCGCCGCGCTCACCGCGCGACTGCAGGCACTGCCGCCGACCTCCGCGGTCGGGTTGTGGACCTTCGACGGCGTCGCCGGACGATCGGAAGTGCCGATGGGACCGCTCGCGGACCAGATCGGTGGCACGCCGCGCTCACAGGTGCTGACCACCAACCTCAACGGTCAGGTGGCCAGCAACGGTGGCGCGGTGTCCTTCACCACACTGCGCCTGATGTATCCCGAGGCCGTCGCCAACTTCCGTGAGGGACAGCCCAACTCGATTCTCGTCATCACCGCCGGACCGCACACCGACCAGTCGCTCGACGGCCCTGGTCTGCAGGACTTCATCAAGCAGACCTTCAACCAGGCCCGACCCGTGGCGGTCAACGTGGTCGACTTCGGCGCCGATCCCGATCGCAGCACCTGGGAAGCGGTCGCGCAGACCACCGGCGGGGAGTACCAGAACCTGGACAGTTCGGCCGGACCCGAGTTGACCGCGGCCCTGACCGCAGCCCTCGGCTAATCCCCGCGAGCGCTAGGCGAAGGCCTCCACCGGAGGGCACGAGCAGACCAGGTTGCGGTCGCCGTAGGCGCTGTCGATGCGGCGCACGGGCGGCCACACCTTGGGCCGGAAGCCCTTGCCCATCGGGTAGGCCGCCTGCTCCCTGGTGTACGGGTGGTCCCAGTTCTCCACCAGTAGGCACTCGGCGGTGTGCGGGGCACCGCGCAGCGGGTTGTCGTCCTTGGGCCAAGCCCCCGAGCCGACCTGGTCGATCTCGTGGCGAATGGAGATCATCGCCTCGCAGAACGCGTCGACCTCGGCGAGGCTCTCGCTCTCGGTGGGCTCGACCATCAGCGTGCCCGCGACGGGGAAGCTCATCGTGGGGGCGTGGAAGCCGTAGTCCGCCAACCGCTTTGCGACGTCGTCCACGGTGACGCCGGTGGCCTTGGTGATGCCACGCAGGTCGAGGATGCACTCGTGGGCGACCATGCCGTTCTCGCCGGTGTAGAGCACCGGGTAGTACTCGTCGAGCCGACGGGCCACGTAGTTGGCCGACGCGATCGCCGTCAACGTCGCGGCCCGCAGCCCGGGCGCCCCCATCATGCGGATGTAGGCCCACGTGATGGGCAGGATCGACGCCGACCCGTACGGCGCCGCCGACACGGTGTAGGTGTCGGTCAGCTCGTCGGCCAGCGGGTGACCGGGCAGGAAGGGTGCGAGGTGGCTACGCACCGCGACCGGTCCGACTCCGGGTCCGCCGCCACCGTGCGGGATGCAGAACGTCTTGTGCAGGTTGAGATGGCTGACGTCGCCGCCGAACCGCCCCGGCCGGGCCAACCCGACGAGCGCGTTGAGGTTGGCACCGTCGACGTAGACCTGACCGCCGACGTCGTGCACCGCCGCGCAGATCTCCTCGACGTCGTGCTCGAAGACGCCGTGCGTCGACGGGTAGGTGATCATCAGCGCGGCCACGGCGTCACCGTGTTCGGCGATCTTGGCACGCAGGTCGTCCAGGTCGACGTCGCCGTTCTCGCGGCACGCGACGACCACGACGCGCATCCCGGCCAGCGCGGCCGACGCCGCGTTGGTGCCGTGCGCACTGGACGGGATCAGGCAGATGTTGCGCTGCTCGTCACCGCGGCTGAGGTGATAGGCCTGGATGGCCAGCAAGCCGGCGTACTCGCCTTGGGAACCCGCATTGGGTTGCAGTGACACGGAGTCGTATCCCGTGAGCTGGGTCAGCCAGCCTTCGAGGTCGGCGATCAGCTTGCGCAGCCCCGGCGCATCCGAGGCGGGTGCGAAGGGGTGCTGCTTGCCGAACTCCGGCCACGTGATGGGTTCCATCTCGGCGGCGGCGTTGAGCTTCATGGTGCACGAGCCCAGCGGAATCATGCTGCGGTCCAAGGCGATGTCCTTGTCCGACAGCGACCGCAGGTAGCGCATCATGTCGGTCTCGGTGCGGTACTTCGTGAACGCCGGGTGGGTCAGGAACGTCGACGTGCGGGTCTCGATCTCGGGTCCCTGCCAGTGATGACCGCCGCGAGTGGCCCCGAAGGCGGACAGGACGTCCTCGACGTGGGCGGCTGTGGTGGCCTCGTCACAGGAGACCGACACGTGGTCGGCGTCGACCCCCCACACGTTGACGCCCCGCTCCTTGGCGGCGGCACGGACGGCCTCGGCGCGACCCGGCACGCGCGCGAGCACGGTGTCGAAGAACGCGTCGTGGACGACCTCGACGTCGGCCTCGGCGAGTGCGGTCGCGATGGCGAGCGCATTGCCGTGCACCTTGTGGGCAATGGCCTTGAGTCCGTCGGCGCCGTGGTAACTGGCGTACATGGCCGCCATCACCGCGAGCAGCACCTGAGCCGTGCAGATGTTGCTGGTGGCCTTGTCACGACGGATGTGCTGTTCGCGGGTCTGCAACGCCAGGCGGTAGGCCGGCGAACCGTCGGCGTCGACGGAGACGCCGACGAGACGGCCGGGCAGCTGCCGGGCGTGCTTGGTGTGCACGGCGAGGTATCCGGCGTGCGGTCCCCCGAATCCCATTGGGACGCCGAATCGTTGGGTGGTACCGAAGCCGACGTCGGCACCGATCTCACCGGGCGGGGTGATCAAGGTCAGGGCCAGCAGGTCGGCACCGACGGCGACGAGAGCGCCGCGTTCGTGGGCCTGCTCGACCACGCGGCTCCAGTCCTGGACGCGTCCGCTGGCGCCGGGAAGTTGTACCACCACGCCGAACAGTTCGCCGTCGGCCAGGTCGGCAGGCACGCCGTCGCTCAGATCGACCGTCACGATCCGGATGCCGAGCGGGGCGGCCCGGGTGGCCAGCACGGCCGCGGTTTGGGCGTAGACGTCGGAGTCGACGAGCAGCGTGTTGCCGGACCCCTTCACCGCACGGTGCATCAGCGTCATGGCCTCGGCGGCGGCGGTGGCCTCGTCCAGCATGGACGCATTGGCCACCTCGAGGCCGGTGAGCTCCTCGACCATGGTCTGGAAGTTGAGCAGCGCTTCGAGCCGGCCCTGGCTGATCTCCGGCTGATACGGGGTATATGCGGTGTACCAGGCGGGGTTCTCGAGGATGTTGCGCTTGAGCACCGCCGGGGTCAGCGTGTCGAAGTAGCCCTGCCCGATCATCGACACGGCGACGGTGTTGGTGTCGGCCATCGCGCGCAGTTCGGCCAGCGACTGCTCCTCGGTCGCCGGCGGCGGCAACTGGTCCAGCCCTGGGGCCAGCCCGTCGGCGGTCAGGGCGTCGAGAATGCCCGCCGGAAGCGCCTTTTCGGCAAGCTCTCCGAGGGTGTCCACGCCGATGACTCGGAGCATGGTCGCAACGGCGTCGGCGTCCGGACCGATGTGCCGGTCGGCAAACCGAGGCTGGTGATGATCATGGGTCGAACCGGACAAGAGAGAACCCCTCACACGTCAGAGCGTGGAACCGCTTGCGGTCCTCCCCCTCTGTCGTCGACCCGTCGCGGGCGCCTGAGAGATTCGGCCGTCGGGCCTTTCCCCATGGGCGGGTGAAGTCGAGCTCACCACTTTCCAGAGGCATCGTGGCTCCGTGCGGTCCGGGTGCCTGAGAGGTTGACGGAGAGGTGTTGCTCCTTCGGCGTCCATGGCTGGCGGCCACGGAACTCTCCCGCACGGGGGCGATGCGAATCCGAGTCTACCCGCCGGGCGACGACGGGGCCCGATCAGCCAATCTTGCGGTCGCGGTGCTTGCGTCGCGAGGCGAGTTCGTCCTCCGGGCTGGAGATGGACTCCCCGCCGTCGGCCCGTTCGCCGGGGAAGTCGGCGATGGCGCCGGTGAGTTCGCGCATGGCGCCCGACACCGCGATGCCGAAGACGCCCTGTCCGCCTTGGAGGAGGTCGACGACCTCTTCGGCCGAGGTGCACTCATAGACGGTGGTGCCGTCGGAGAACAGCGTGATGTTCGCCAGATCCTTCACACCCCGCTGGCGCAGGTGGTCCACGGCGACGCGAATGTTGTGCAGCGAGATGCCGGTGTCCAGAAGTCTCTTGACGATCTTGAGGACCAAGATGTCCTTGAAGGAGTAGAGCCGCTGACTGCCCGAACCCGCCGCGCCGCGGATGGACGGCACCACCAGCGACGTCCTGGCCCAGTAGTCGAGCTGACGGTAAGTGATGCCGGCGATCTGGCAGGCACTCGGCCCGCGGTAGCCCACTAGCTCGTCCGGTACGGAGTCGTCGGGGAACAGTCCTGCCTGCACTGCTTCGCTAGGGGCGGCCGAGACTGCCGGCTCCGGTGTGCCGCTGGAGGTGAGGTCCAACTGCTCCTGACGTGGCGTGTCGCCCACTGCCCATCCTCTCGCCGATCGAACTGGATCTGTGCGTGGCAGTCATCAACGACGACTCAACACGTTTGCTCCGAGCTCTCGAGTATGTCGAGCATACGCTTCCTGCCCGGCACTCACTGCCCCTCGTAGCGATTCAAAGTATGGCCGCCTCCGACGCGGATCGACGAAACCAGCTCCGCGTGTCGAATGCGTGAGACTCATCCGTGACTATCGGTCTCAGGTCGCCTTGAAGTCGTCGGGAGAGACGCTGTCGAGGAACTCCTTGAACTTCTCCACCTCGTCCTCGCGGACGGCGCCGGTGGACTCGTCGTCGGACTCGTCGGGGATCAGCAGACCCGCCTCGGCCAGGACGGCCTCCTCGACGTAGATCGGCACCCCGGCCCGCATGGCGATCGCCACCGAATCCGACGGGCGCGCCGAGACCTTGATGTCGCGGTCGAAGATCAGGTCGGCGTAGAAGGTGCCTTCCTGCAGGTCGACGATCCGGACCTCCTTGAGCGAATGCCCAAGGGCGGTAATCAGATCCCGGATCAGGTCGTGGGTGAGGGGCCGTGCCGGTTCGACCCCCTGCTGTTCCAGGGCGATGGCCTGCGCCTCGGTCTGCCCGATCCAGATCGGAAGATAACGGTCGCCGTTGGACTCTCGCAGCAGCAGGACCGGCTGATTCTGCGGCTGTTCCACGCGAATGCCGATTACTCGAACCTCGCCCATCTATGTCTGCCCTCCGCGCCTGAAAGCCGGTCGTCAGACCGTCGAACCGAGTCTAATCCTCAGCGATCGAGTACGTCGCGCACGGCGGATTTGATCAGCGACGTGTGCAACGTGATGGCCAGTGCGGCGACCTCGCGCGCGACGTCGTCGGCGCGGTCGCGGGCACCCGCCTTCCTGGTCTTGTCGATGGGCCCGGCGATCTGGGCGATCAGATCGGACTGCCGGTCGGCAGCAGAACGGAACGCCCGAAGGTGCCGGGGTTCCACGCCGTAGTCGGCAAGTGCCTTGGCGCATTGCGCGGTGACCACCATGTGCTCGTCGAAGAATCCGCCAGGACCCGACGTCACGACACCGGCCTTGATGAGGGCACCGAGGAGGTCCTCGTCGACGCCCGAGCGCGACAGCAGGTCTTCGCGGCTCAGCCGGACCTGCGCCGGTGCGACCGCGGCGGTGTCGTACGCACCGTCACCGTCGCCGGAGACCTGCACCAATCGCGGTACGCCGTAACTGGTTCCGGTCTCGGGAAGGGCACCGTCGGGCTGTGCGTCGAGCTGGGACTTGATGACCTTCAGCGGCAGGTAGTGATCACGCTGCGCCGTCAGGATGAACCTCAGGCGTGCGCAATCGTAAGCGGTGAACCGCCGGTACCCCGACCCCGAGCGCTGGGGCGTGACCAGTCCTTCGGCTTCCAAGAACCGAATCTTGGAGATGGTCACGTCCGGAAAGTCGGGTCGGAGCGATTCGAGGACCGCTCCGATCGACATCCCGGCAAGCGCTGGGGTGTCGGGCGCCGTCATCAGCTGCCGGCGCCGCCGTCGTCGTCGCCCTTGGGTCCGGTCAGGAAGACCAGCCGGAACTTGCCGATCTGGACCTCGTCGCCGTTGGCCAGCACCGCGGAGTCCACGGGCTCGCGGTTGACGTAGGTGCCGTTGAGGCTGCCCACGTCGACGACCTGGAATTCGCTGGACTCGAGGCGGAACTCCGCATGCCGGCGGCTGACCGTGACGTCGTCGAGGAAGATGTCGCTGTCGGGGTGCCGACCGGCCGACGTCCTGGCCTGGTCGAGCAGGAACCGCGACCCGGCGTTGGGTCCACGCTTGACGACGAGGAGGGCCGAGCCCGCGGGCAGGCCTTCGACTCCCGAAACGGCACTTTCACCGCTGGTCGCTGGGGGGGCGTCCAATTCGTTGAGGAAGTCCGATCGGAAGACCGACGTCGTCTCGACCGTCACTTCCCCTTCGGACTGATCCGCTCCCGAACTGGTGTCGTTGTCCGTCACCCGGTGCTCCTTACTGGCTGCTGTGGCGATGGTTGGCAGACGCGCCGGCGTGACGCCAGCCGTCATGCATCTCCAGACGACCGTACCGCGCGGGGGTGGTCGCCGTGACATGCACTACCGGATCATGTCCGGATTTCTCATTCGTCGAGCGTGGCACCGTAGGCGTCGGCGTCGAGCAGGCCGTCGAGTGCCTCGGACAGCGCCCCGGCCTCGACCTGCAGGTCGATGAGCCAGCCGGCGCCGTAGGGGTCGGAATTGACCAGTTCCGGAGCGTCGGCCACTTCACCGTTGACCGCAACGACTTTGGCGGTGATGGGCGCGAAGAGGTCGGAGTTCGACTTGGTCGACTCGACGGTGCCGAATTCCCCACCGGCCGTGACCTCGGCGTCGACGTCGGGCAGTTCCACGAACACGACGTCACCGAGGGCCGCCTGGGCGTAGTCGGTGATGCCGACGCGAACGGTGTCGTCACCGGTCCGACGCACCCACTCGTGGTCTTCGGTGTAGTAAAGGTCGGACGGAATGTCGCTCACTGGGCTCCTCGTGTGTTCACTTGTCTGGCTGAGCGTATTGGCGGGGTTTCGGTTGCCGCAAGGCGGTCACGTTCACCACGTCCGCCTGAGACACCGACATTGTGCCGCCGACGCGTTCGACGCTGTCGACGGCCCCACCCGGGATGTTCATGGCCGCCGACAACGTCGCCGGATCGCCAATGGCGAGAACGGAATAGGGCGGGGACAGGGTGGTGCCGTCGAGGACCAGGGCCCCGGGGGATCCCACCACCCACGAGTCGACGCCGAGTCGCACCGGCGGCGTGCCTGCGGCACTGATCTGCATCGCCTCCGCACCTGCGGCCCGCAACTCGTTGATCACGTCGAGCATGGTCTCGGGCGACACCCCCGGCGCGACGTCGTCGATGGTGATCGTCACCCCCGGGCCCGTCGCCGCGACGGTCCCGATCAGGATCGACAGCGCGGCCAGCCGGGCGCGGGCGTTCTCGATGGCGGCCTGGTCGTCGGAACCGGAGGTGCGCAGCGATTCCAGGGTGCGCTGCAGGTCGGCGACCTCGGTGTTGAGCGCCGCCTCGCGCTGCTGCAGCGAATCGAGGAGCACGAGCAGGTCGGCCGGGCGGGCGGTCTCCAGGGAGTCACCGGACTCCGTTTGGCGGGCCTGGGTGACGATCGCGACACCCAGCAGCAGGCACAGCACGACGGCGAGCGCACCGAAGGCCAGCCGCCGGCGCGGCCGCGGGCGCGGCGCGTCGTCGGGCAGCTCGTGCCTGCCGTGTTCGGGCGGCGGTGCGTCGTCGGAGTCGGCCATCGCTCACGCCCCGAACAGCCTGCGCCGCAGCGCGGCGGCGTTGCCGAAGATCCGGATGCCGAGCACCACGATGATGGCGGTGGAGAGTTGGGTGCCCACCCCGAGCTGGTCGCCGACGAAGACGATCAGCGTCGCGACGAGCACGTTGAAGACGAACGACACTACGAAGACCTTGGCGTCGAAGATGCGCTCGAGGTAGGCGCGCAGGCCACCGAACACCGCGTCGAGCGCGGCGACGACGGCGATCGGCAGGTACGGCTGGATCGCCTCGGGCACGCTGGGGTGGAACACCAGGCCGAGGACGATGCCGACGACGAGTGCGGCAATTCCGATCATTTCGCCCCAATCTGCTTGGCGAAGTTGACCTCTCGCACGGAGCCGGCGGGCAACTTCAGGTCCTCTGCTTCGCTGACGTTGACGGTGACGCCGTAGGCCGCCTCTAAGATCCGCAGCCGCTGCAGGCCCGGACTCTGGTCGAACGAGTCACCCATTGCGTGCGGCGGCCCGATGGCGCGCACCACGTAGGGGTTGGCGATGGGCTGGTTGTCGACCAACAGGCCGCCGCCCGCCTGCCGGATCGTGACGTTGGGACCGATGCGGACGTCTCCGATGGCGATGGCCTCGGCGCCGCTGACCCACAACGAGTCGACGACCAGTTGCAGGTCGCGGTCGAGGATCACCTGGGGACTGCCGGCCACCCGCTGCTTGGACACGTCGCTCAGGTCGCGGGCCCCGCTGGCCTCGGTGACGGTGACGTTCAGTCCAGGACCGTGCACGGCGGTGGCCGCGGCGGCGAACTCCGCGACGTCGAGGTCGGCCAAGAGTTGGCGGCCCTGCTCGTCGCCGGCGAG
This sequence comes from Mycobacterium yunnanensis, assembly GCF_025823185.1. GTDB lineage: Bacteria > Actinomycetota > Actinomycetes > Mycobacteriales > Mycobacteriaceae > Mycobacterium > Mycobacterium yunnanensis. The sequence continues at coordinate 116,833 of NZ_JACKVK010000004.1, read as the reverse complement.
CCGCTCCCGGCGTTCGGATTCGACCTGCCCGGCGAGGGCGTCGCGGCGCCTGGCGCCCGCCTCGTTCGCGCGTTCGGCGTTGCGCACCCCCGTGGCGAGCACCTGCCGGGTCTCCTGGGTCGCGGGGGCCACGGAGGTCGCCTGGGCGGCGGCCGCGGCGAACACCGCCGTCACCAACAGGCCTGCCAGGATCTGCCAGCCCCACGTCACCACGGGCCGCGGCGGGGCGGCCGTCGCGCGTCGCTTCGCCGCGGCGGCATAGCCGGGGTCGAGGTGCTCGGACAACAGTGACCTCAGCAGGGAGGGCACCGGGATCATCGTCGGGGCGCCCGCCTGGTGAGCGTTGCGTCCGGCGTCCGGGCTGTAGCCGCCGAGCGCACGCTCGCGGTCAGACACGTCCCCCGGCGGGCCGACGCGGCACCTGCCGCACCACCATCGCGGTCTGCAGCAGGTACAGCGCCCCCGACCACAGGTACATCGCCATCCCCCAGCCGAGGAAGGCCCACCCGATGGCCAGGATCACCCTGCTCCACAACGCATCCCATTGACCGAGCAGCACCAGCGGAAAACCCGACATCAACGCGAACGTGGCGGCCTTGCCGACGTAGGTGACGGTCAGCGCGGTCAGCCCACGGCTGCGCAGGATCGGCAGGGTCAGTGCCAACACGGCGTCGCGGCCGATCAACGTCGCGACGAACCACCACGGCACGATGCCGCCGACGGCCATGACCACCGGGACCACGAGCATGTAGATGCGGTCGACCGCCGGATCGAGCAAGGCGCCGAGGCGCGAGGATTGGTTGTCGAACAGCCGGGCGATCTTGCCGTCGGCCCAGTCGGAGAATCCACTGAACATGAGCACGCCGACGGCCCAGGCGTTGGCGTGCGCGACGAGCAGCAGGTAGATGAAGACCGGGACCAGGATCAGTCGCAACACGCTGAGCGCGTTGGGGATCGTCAACACGCGGTCCGAGAGGACCTCCCCCGCGTCCCCGGCGTTCATACCGATGAACCTAGCGGAACACCCCGGGCAGGCTCAGCGCAGACATGGAGTCCTCCGACAAAGGGTTGTCGTGAATCATGTAGGTCCACGTCGACGTCGGCCTGGCGAGCTTCGACAGATCCAGACCCTGCTCGTCCTCGGCGACGTTGGCGGTCTCGAAGGTCTGCTGGGCCGCCTCGATCGCGTCGGCAGCCAGGGAGGCGAACGCGTCGACGGCGAGGCGGTGGAACTCGTCGAGTGGGTTCTGCCTGCCCAAGGCTCGAAGGTGGATGCTCTCGCGGATGTCGGAGAGGTAGGCCTGATGGTCGGCCCAGCCGCGGTCGAGGTGGAAGAGCATGATCTTGCGGCAGATCGTCTCCAGCCGCTGCTCGTCGAGCTTCTCGAGCAGCTCCTCGTAGCGGTCCGGTGAGCGCTCGGCGAGTTCCTCGCGGGCAGTCGGCGTGCGCAGCAACGTGTTTCGACGCTCGACGAGGATGGCGCGCTGCTGGGCGACGAGCTGGTTGTAACGCCAGGTGTTGGCGTGCACGTCGAGCAACCGGCCCTCGGCGATGCGCTGGGCGTGCTCGAGCAGCTGGGCGGCCTTCGGATCTACGATGCGCCCGTCACCGTTCTCCTGGTCGGTGGTCCTCGGCAGCTTGTCCGGGTCCAGGTGCGAGACGACGACGTCGTCCTCCCAGCTGGAGAAGAACACCGACGAGCCGGGATCGCCCTGGCGGCCGGCGCGGCCCCGCAGCTGGTTGTCCAGCCGTTCGGTGTGGTGACGGCCGGTGCCGATGACGTGCAGGCCCCCGAGCTTGGCGACGTCCTCCTTCTCGGCCGAGTGGCTGTCTGATTCGGAGCCGCCCAGCCGGATGTCGGTGCCGCGGCCGGCGATCTGCGTGGACACCGTCACGGAGTTCAGCTGACCCGCCTCGGCGATGACGCGCGCTTCCTCTTCGTCGTTCTTGGCGTTCAGGACGACCGCGGGGACGCCCGCCTTGACGAGCCGCTCGTGGAGTTCCTCGGACTCGGCGACGTCGCGGGTGCCGACGAGGACCGGCTGACCGGTCGCGTGAATGGTCTTGATGTGGTCGATGACGGCGTCGATCTTCGCCGCGGCCGTGATGTACACGCGGTCGACGTCGTCCTCGCGGACGTTGGGCGTGTTCGGCGGGATCGGCGAGACGCCGAGCTTGTAGAACTGGCGCAGCTGTTCGCCGGCGGCCAGCGCGGTGCCGGTCATGCCGCACACCCTCGGGTACCGGTTGATGAGCGCCTGCACGGTGATCGTGTCGAGCACCTCGCCGGTCTCGGTGGTCTCGATGCCCTCCTTGGCTTCGACGGCGGCCTGCAGACCGTCGGGCCACCGCTGCAGCTGCGCGATGCGCCCCCGGGAGGCGTTGATGAGCTGCACCCGGCCGTCGCGGACGATGTAGTGCACGTCGCGCTGCAACAACACGTGCGCGTGCAGGGCCACGTTGATCTCGGTCAGCGTGGTGCTGACGTTCTCCTCGGAGTAGATGTCGACGCCACCGAGCGCCTTCTCCAGCTTGCGCGCCCCGGCGTCGGTGAGGTGCACGTTGCGGCGGTCGGCGTCGGCCTCATAGTCCTTGCCCCTGACCAGTTCGCCGACCATCCGGATGATCTCCAGCCGCGGCGTCTCCCGGTGGGTGGTGCCCGCCAGGACCAGCGGCACCAGCGCCTCGTCGACGAGCACCGAGTCGGCCTCGTCGATGAGCGCGACGTCGGGGTCCGGTGACACGAGGTCGGCGACGTCGGTGACCAACTGGTCGCGCAGCACGTCGAAGCCGATCTCGTTGACCGAGGCGTAGGTGACGTCGCAGGCGTAGGCGGCGCGCCGCTCGTCGGGGGTGGACTCGGCGGTGATCCAGCCGACGGTCAGACCCATCGCCTCCAGAAGGGGTCCCATCCACTCCGCGTCGCGTCGGGCCAGGTAGTCGTTGACCGAGATGACGTGCACGCTGCGCCCGGCGATCGCGTATCCGGCGGCCGCGATCGCACCGGCCAGGGTCTTGCCTTCGCCGGTCGCCATCTCGACGACGTCGCCGGCCAGCATGCGCAACGCGCCGAGGAGCTGAACGTCGAAGGGCCGCAACGTCGTCGCGCGCTCGGAGGCCTCCCGGGCGATGGCGAGGAACTGCGGGATGTCCGAGGAGTCGGCGAGCGCCTTGAGGTCGAGCAGTTTGGCGGCTTGCTTCAGCTTGTCGTCGTCGAGGCCGGCGGCCTTCTCGTCGAACTCGGACGACGCGCGCACCAGGTCCATCGACTGAGCCTGATTCTTGTCCGTACTGGCACCCAGCAGCTTCCAGAATCGGTTGCTCAACCGACCGGAGGTGCGGTCCTTCGTCTTCGGGGCGATCTTTGGCACGCGTTCACGGTACGCGGTAACTTGCCGCACACAGCGTCCTCGCCCGAGGCCGCGAAGGAGTGGCGATGAATTCGAACGGATTCGCTCCCTCCGTCGACTGGGGTGACGAACTGTTCGCCTCGGCGCTGTGGGTCCTCGAGGCATTCGTCGTCGCGGCGGTGTGCCTGGCGGTGATCCTGGTCCTCGTCGGCCGCCACACCGAGTGGGGCCGGCAGTTCTGGCGACTCAACGGCCCCTACTTCACCACCTCCTCCGCGCGGGTCACGGTGTGGCTGATGCTGGCCGGTCTGCTGCTATCTGCGGTGTTGTCGGTGCGGATCGCGGTGTTGTTGAGCTATTACGCCAACGACCTGTTCTCGTCGTTGCAGGTCGCGTTCGAGGGATCCGGTGATCCGGGCGCGGCACGCAGGGAATCCGGGGTAGACGGGTTCTGGCAATCGATGCGGATCTTCGCGGTGCTGGCGACCGTCGCGACCGTGCGGTCGCTGGTCGACCTCTATCTGATGCAGCGCTTCGCGATTCGGTGGCGGGTGTGGCTGACGCGGCGGCTGGTCGACGACTGGCTCGGCGGGTACGCCTACTACCGGGGGCAACTGATCAGCACCCCGATCGACAACCCCGACCAACGCATCCAGCAGGACGTCGACGTCGTCACCAACGGCACCGGGGAACCGAATGTGCCCTCCCACGGGTCGGGGAACACCTTGCTCTTCGGCGCCGTCGAATCGGTGCTGAGCGTCGCGTCCTTCGGCGTGATCCTGTGGAGGCTGTCGGGCCCGCTGACCGTCGCCGACGTGACGCTGCCGCGGGCACTGTTCTGGATCGTGATCGTCTACGTGCTGGTGGCCACGGTGCTGGCGTTCTGGATCGGCCGGCCGTTGATCCGGCTGAGCTTCCTCAACGAGTTCCGCAACGCCAGTCTGCGATATGCGATGGTGCGGATGAAGGAGGCCGCCAGCGCCGTTGGCCTCTACCGCGGCGAAGACGCCGAACGTCGGCTGTTGACTACGCGCCTGGACGCCGTCGTCGTCAACTACCGGCACTGGCTCAACCGGATGGTGGCGTTCCTCGGCTTCAACCTCTCGGTGAGCCAGGCCATCAACCCGCTGCCGTACATCGTGCAGGCACAGCGCCTCTTCGCCGGCCGCATCTCCTTCGGTGACGTCATGCAATCGGCGACGGCGTTCCATGCCATCCACGACGCGCTGTCGTTCTTTCGCAACGCCTACGACGCGTTCGCCAGCTACCGCGCCGCGCTGATCCGCCTCGACGGTCTGCAGACCGCCAACGAGGCCACCCGGGGTCTCCCCCGACTGACCGTCGGTCGCTCCGGGGGCGACGGTCTGCGCCTCGAGGGCGTCGACGTGCGCACGCCCGACGGGCAACTCCTGGTCGAGGCACTCGACGCCCGCCTCGACCCCGGCGAGAGCGTGGTGGTCACCGGCCCCTCGGGCAGCGGCAAGACCACCCTGCTGGAGAGCCTCGCGGGACTGTGGCCCCACGCGTCGGGCCGGGTCGAGTTCCCCGTCGCCGAGCGCGAGGTCATGTTCGTCTCCCAACTGCCCTACATCCCACTGGGCGATCTGCGCGCAGTGGTGTCCTACCCCCGCCCGCCCGAGGAGGTCGACGCGGCGGCCGTCCAGCAGGCCTTGGTGAAGGTGGCGCTACCGCATCTGGTCATTCGGATCACCGAGAACAAGGACTGGGCGCGGATCCTCTCGGTCGGTGAACAACAGCGCGTCGCGTTCGCGCGGATCCTCCTGCACCGGCCGCGGGTGGTCTTCCTCGACGAGTCGACCTCGGCGATGGACGAGGGCCTGGAAGTGATGCTCTACCGGCTACTTCGGGACGAGTTGCCCTCGACGATCCTGGTCAGCGTGAGCCACCGCGAGACCGTCGAGCAGCATCACGACCGTCAACTGGAGTTGCTCGGCGCCGGTGGCTGGCGGCTCGATCCGGTCTCCACCTCGACTTGACCCCTCTGACCGGCTGCCACCAGCTCGCCAAGGTACGTTCTCCCGATGACCGGAATGGACATGTGGACTCCGACGCTGGATTGGAGCAACGAGTGGCTCACGTCCGTGTGGTGGATCGTCAAGGCGTGGGCGATCGCCGCGGCGTCCACACTGATCATCTTGACGCTGATCGGCCGCTTCACCACCTGGGGTCGCCAGTTCTGGCGCGTCACCGGCGCGTACTTCACCGGCCGTTCGAGCATCGTGGTGTGGCTGTGGTTGGCGGGCCTGCTGCTGTCGGTCATCCTCGGGGTTCGGCTGTCGGTTCTGCTCAGCTATTACGGCAACGACCTGTCGACCAGCTTCCAAGTCGTGGCCGCCGGATTGGCGAGCGGCGACGAGGCGGTCAAGCAGTCCGGTAAGCACGGCTTCTGGTTCTCCATTGCCGTCTTCTGCGTACTGGCAACCATCTACGTCGCGCGGGTCATGCTGGATCTGTTCCTGATGCAGCGGTTCATCCTGCGCTGGCGCGCGTGGCTGACCGACCGGCTCACCGGGGACTGGCTCGACGGCAAGGCCTATTACCGCGCCCGCTTCATCGACGACACGATCGACAACCCGGATCAGCGCATCCAGACCGACATCGACATCTTCACTACCGGTGTCGGCCCGACGCCCAACACCCCGAACATCACCACCGGCTCGACCCTGATCTTCGGTGCCATCAACGCCGTCGCGTCGATGATCTCGTTCACCGCGATCCTGTGGAGCCTGTCCGGGCCGCTGACGCTGTTCGGCTTCACCTTGCCCAAGGCGATGTTTTGGATCGGGTTGGCCTACGTGGTCTTCGCCTCGGTGATCGCCTTCTGGATCGGCAAGCCGATCATCTGGTTCGCCTTCGACAACGAGAAGTTCAACGCCGCGTTCCGCTACGCGTTGGTGCGGTTGCGCGACGCGTCCGAGGCGGTGGCCTTCTACCGTGGCGAGATCGCCGAGCGCACGGGACTGCGGCAACGATTCGCCAAGGTGGTCGCCAACTACAAGCGCTACATCAACCGGATGATCGGGTTCTACGGATGGAACCTGTCGCTGAGCCAGGTCATTCAGCCGCTGCCCTACGTCTTGCAGTTCCCACGCTTCTTCGCCGGTGAGATCCAGCTGGGCGACATGACCCAGTCGGCGTCGGCGTTCGGCAGCATCCAGGACGGGTTGTCCTTCTTCCGCAACGCCTACGACCAGTTCGCCGGCTACCGTGCGGCGATCATCCGTCTCGAAGGCCTCGTCGTCGCCAACGAGGAGGGTCGGGAACTGCAGACCGTGACGACGGCAGCCTGCGTCGACGGAACCGTCGAGCTGGAGAAGGTCGAGGTTCGCACCCCCGACGGCAGGCAGCTCATCAATCCGCTAGACCTGCGGCTGGAAGTCGGCGACACCATGGTGATCACCGGCAAATCGGGTAGCGGAAAGACCACGCTGCTGCGCAGTCTGGGCGAACTGTGGCCCTTCACCTCCGGCACGCTGACCCGCCCCTGCGGGCCGAACGAGACGATGTTCCTGTCGCAGATGCCGTACGTGCCGCTCGGTGATCTGCGGGCCGTCGTCACCTACCCCGGCGAGGAAGGCTCGATCTCGGATTCGGAGTTGCAGGCCGTCCTGACGCGGGTGGCGCTGCCCCACCTCAACGACCGTCTCGACGAGGTGCAGGACTGGGCCAAGGTGCTCTCCCCCGGCGAGCAGCAGCGCATCGCGTTTGCGCGCATCCTGCTGACCAAGCCGAAGGCCGTCTTCCTCGACGAGTCGACCTCCGCCCTCGACGAGGGCCTGGAGATGACGTTGTATCAGCTCGTCCGCACCGAACTGCCCGAGATGATCCTGGTCAGCGTCAGTCACCGCAAGACCGTCGAGCAGCACCACGACAAGGAACTGCGCCTGCTCGGTGACGGCGAGTGGGAGATCACCGACGTCGGCGAGGAGCCCGAACCCGTTCCGGTCTGATGCTCCCGTGGGCCGGAGTAGCTTCCCTCCATGGAGCCGTTCACTCCGTCGCTGGACTGGGGCAATGAGGTCGTCGCGTCGCTGATCTGGGTGGCCAAGGCGTGGGCGATCAGCGCCGTGGCGATGCTGGCGATATTGGCCCTGCTTTCACGCTTCACCACGTGGGGTCGCCAGTATTGGCGCATCACCGGGCCGTACTTCATTGGCCGCCAGAGCATTCCGGTCTGGGCGATGGTCGGTGTCCTGCTGTTGTCGGTGATGGTGTCGGTGCGGATGGACGTCCTGTTCAGCTATTACGGCAACGACCAGTACTCCGCGCTGCAGGTCGCGTTCGAGGGCGCCAGCGCGGGTGACGACGCCGTCCGGGACTCAGGGATCCGTGGCTTCTGGTTCTCGATCGTGGTGTTCGCCCTGCTCGTCGTCGCGTACTTGGCGCAGACCCTGCTGGACCTGTATCTGATGCAGTTCTTCATCATTCGGTGGCGGGTCTGGCTCACCGACCGGTTGACCGGCGATTGGCTCGACGGCCGGGCCTACTACCGGGGCCGGTTCTTGGGCGAGGACGCGGTGGACAATCCCGATCAGCGCATCCAGCAGGACGTCGACGTGTTCACCACCGGCACGGGCCCGGAGACCAACACCCCGACCGTGGGCACGTCCACCACGTTGTTGTTCGGCGCGGTGTATTCGACGGTGTCGGTGGTGGCGTTCACGCCGATCCTGTGGAATCTGGCCGGGCCCTTGACCTTCTTCGGGGTGACGGTGCCCAAGGCGCTGTTCTGGATCGTGCTGCTGTTCGTGGCGGCCGCGACGGTGGTGTCGTTCTGGATCGGTCGACCCATCATCGGTTTGAGCTTTCGCAACGAGATGACCAACGCGGCATTCCGTTACGCCCTGGTGCGGGTGCGTGACGCCGCGGAGGCGATTGGCTTCTCGCGCGGAGAACAGGTCGAACGGCGCGGCCTGTCCGAGCGGTTCGGCAGGGTCGTGGCGAATTATCGGAGGTTGGTGTGGCGCGGGGTGGCGTTCCTCGGCTGGAACAAGGCGATGTCCCAGATCGTGGACCCGTTGCCGTTGATCGTGCAGGCCCCGCGACTCTTCGCCGGTGAGATCAACCTTGGCGACGTCAGCCAATCCTCGAGCGCCTTCCGGTCGGTGCAGGCGTCGCTGTCGTTCTTTCGCGCGGTGTACGACTCCTTCGCCAGCTACCGGGCCGTCATCATCCGCCTCGACGGACTCCTGACGGCGAATGAACGAGCAAGGGCGCTCGGAAGTTTGGCCGTGGAAACCAGCACCGACGGAGGGGTGGAGATCGACGCGGTCGACGTGCGTTCACCGGCAGGTGAGTCACTGGTCGACGGGCTCGCGGTGCGACTGGCTGCGGGTGGTTCGCTGGTCATCACGGGACCGTCGGGCACGGGGAAGACCACTCTGCTGCGGAGCCTCGCCCAGCTGTGGCCCTACACCTCGGGCACCGTGCGCTATCCCAGCAGCGAGGGCGCGATGTTCCTGCCGCAGCTGCCCTACGCCCCCTTGGGCGATCTGCGCACCGTGCTGTGCTATCCGTCGGCCGCGGAGTCGTTCGCCGATGACGACATTCGCGCCGAGCTGGATCGGGTGGCCCTGGGACATCTGGGGGCGCGCCTCGACGAGGTCTCCGACTGGTCGAAGGTCCTCTCCCCCGGCGAGCAACAGCGGGTGGCGTTCGTCCGGGTGCTGCTGAACGCGCCGAGCGCGGTGTTCCTCGACGAGTCGACGTCCGCACTCGACGAGGGGCAGGAGTTCGCGCTGTATCGTTTACTGCGCGAACGACTTCCGCAGTGCGTCGTCATCAGCACGAGCCACCGCAGCACGGTCGAACAGCATCATGACGGCCGGCTCGAGCTTCTCGGATCCGGCCGGTGGCGACTGGCCGCCACGACGTCGCACTAGCACTACCCGCCGACATCTTTGGCGGCTTGGTCGGGGTTGTCCACAGGGCGGGTTCTATTCACAGAATGCGTGTAGCAGAACCACTTTCGTCGGCATGACCTCACAATTCGCTATCAGCCAGGATATGCGGAAGCGCTCAGCGGCACGAAGGCTGACGCCGCGGCGGCACCTAGCACTACCCACCGACATTCTTGAACGCTCGGGCGGGGTTGTCCACAGTGCGGCCTTTATCCAAAGAACGTCTGTTACAGAACGGTTTTCGTCGGTGGTGAGGCCTAAGCTGGGTTCATGTTCGACGATCTGGTGGACGCGACGAACGGCACCCGTGGTGCCGGGGCGCTGTCGTCGTGGGCGCGAGTGGAGAACGCAGCCTGCGCCCAACGGGTGGCGACGATGGCCGCCATGCTCGACGAGGCACATGCGCTGTCCGGGTCCGCCGATCGAGACCAATGGTGCCTGGACAACCTCGACGCCGTCGCCGCCCACATCGGCGCCGCACAAAACATCACCCCCGGCACCGCCACCCACCAACTGTTGATCGCCGTCGCCCTGCACGAACGATTCCCCAAGGTGGCCGCGGTGTTCGCCGAGGGCCTCATCACGTATGCGTTGGTGAAGACCGTGGTGCACCGCGGGGCCCTGGTCGTCGACCCCGACGCCCTACGGGCGCTGGACGCCCTGCTCGCCGAGGCATTCGGCGACTGGGAACCGCGGTCGGTCGACAAGACCGAGAAGGCCATCGACTACTTCGTTCACCAGGTCGACCCGCACGCGGTGCGCCGCAGCGAGACCAAGGCCCGAGGCCGGTCGGTGGAAGTGCACATCGAGGAGGACGGCAGCGGAATGGCCACCATCTTGGCCACCCTCTTCGCCCACGACGCCAAGGCGTTCCAGGCACGACTGAAGAACCTGGCCGCCACCGTCTGCCCGGCCGATCCCCGGACCGCCGACCAACTCCGCGCCGACGCCATCGGCGCCATCGGGACCGACCGCATGGCCTGCCTGTGCGGCAACGACGACTGCGCGGCCGCCCAAAACCCGCCCGCCACCGGGGTGGTCTACGTCATCGCCAGCGAAGACACCCTGGCCGACCCGACCACGACGCCCGACTCCGAGCCGCCAGCGCCGAGGCCCGAGACGCCGGCGCCATCGGAAGACCCCGCCGGCGTGGACGTCGAGGGTGAAGCCGATTCCGCGTCGTGGTCTGATGACGCAGCGTCGCAGTGTGAAACACGGCCAGCGCATCCTGCCACTCCCACCGACGAGCGCGCCGCACTCGACGGCGACGAACCACATCTGTTCGACAGACCGCTGCGCGACCTCACCCTCACCGAAGCGATGACCCCCACTCCCGGCAGGCTGGCCTCACTGCGCCCCGCGGCGTTGATGGGCGGCCAATTCCTTCCCGGTGCCGTCGCCTGCCGCGCCGCCGTCGGAGCGACCATCACCCGGATCGTGCACCCCGGACAAGCCCCACCGGAGAATCGGTACCGACCGTCGAAGAAACTGGCCGACTTCGTGCGCTGCCGCGACATGACGTGCCGCTTCCCGGGCTGCCGCGTGCCTGCGACGAATTGCGATGTCGACCACACGATTCCGTGGCCACACGGACCGACCGCGGCATCCAACCTCAAATGCGTCTGCCGAAAACACCACCTGCTCAAGACCTTCTGGGGTGGCGAGAACGGTTGGCGCGACAGGCAACTCGACGACGGCACCGTCATCTGGACCGCACCCGACGGACGAGAGTTCGTCACCACACCGGGCAGCCGACTGCTCTTCCCAGAACTGTGCAGACTCACCGCCACGGTCACGACGACCGGACGACCCACGCCGCACACGGCCGGGCTCACCATGCCGCGGCGCAGCACCACCCGCGCCAGGGATCGCGCCGACCGCGTCACACGCGAACGGGAATGGAACCTACGTTCGTGCGACCCGGACGGCTAGTGCGGCCGCGTGCTCGCCCGCGCGACGTCCGAAGAACGAGCCTTCTCCCAATTGCGTTCCGCTGCAATAGCCCTTGCCGTCCTGGGCGATGTTCGACGCGCAGGCACCGGCGGCATAGAGGCCGGTCACCACGCTGCCGTCCTCACGGAGCACCTCACCGTCGAGCGACGTGGCGAGGCCGCCCATGGTGAACCCGGCGTACATCGCCTTGCCCAGCGAGAGGTCGAACGCGCCCCACGGCGCCGTGTCCTGGGCGGCCAGGAACTCCGGCTGCTTGTGGAAGTCGGGATCCTCCCCCGCGGCCGCAAACTCGTTGTATCGGTTGAGCGTTCGCACCAGGTTGCCGGTCGGGATGCCAAGTGCCGCCTCCATCTCCTCGACCGTCTCCCACCCGTCGATCAGCGGGATGAGGGGCACCTCGGGGCGTTCCAGATGGGCCTCGTCGACGATGAGGTACGCCGCGCTGTCGGGTTGCTCCATCACGAACGCCGACGTCCGTGAGTGGTAGGAGTCCTCGGCGACGAACCGCTCGCCGTCCTTGTTGACGATGATCCCGGTGAGCAGGATCTCCGGCGGATACGGCGGCGCGGTGACGAAGATCTGATCCATGTGCTTGGTGGCCCCGCCGACCGACTCGCCGAGTCGGATGCCGAGCCCGTCGTCGTAGGTGCTGCCGAGGACGAACGGCTTCTCGGCGAGCTTCGGGGTGAACGTCGCCACCATCTCGGGGTTCATCACGAACCCGCCCGCCGCGATGACGACGCCCTTGGCGCGAATCGACCCGGTGTCCTCGAAGCGCTTCCAGGACAACCCAACCACGGCGTCGTCCTCGACGACCAGTGCGGTGGCACCCGTCTCGTAACGAACGTCGACGCCCAGTTCGGCGGCTCGCTTGACCAGCAGCTCGATCACCATCGCCGCACCACCCAGTTCGCCGGGCATGGGCACGGAGTGGCCGCGGGGTGCTGGGGGCGCCTGCTCGAAGAAGGGCCACACCTTCTCGTTGCCGGTGTAGGACAGCCCCTCGGTACCGGGTGGCACCACGACCTTGCCCGGGTAGTAGCTGCGTTCGAATTCGAAGCCCAGGTCCTCGAGCCAGTCGAAGTGCTCGACGCTGCCGTCGCAGTAGGCGCGGATCTTGTCGAGTTCGGGATCGCGGGCGGTGGCGACCAGGTAGTCATACATGGCGTCGGGGGTGTCGTGGTGACCGGTCGCCTTCTGCACCGCGGTACCGCCGCCGAGGTAGAAGTGCCCGCCGGCCATCGACGTGGTGCCGCCCGCGACGGCCGCGCGCTCCAGCAGCACCACCCGCGCGCCGGTCGCGGCCGCGCTGACCGCCGCACAACCCCCGGCGATGCCGAAGCCGACCACGACGACGTCGACCTCGTCGGACCAGTCCGTCACGGTCGCGGCGTCGACGGTGTCGGGAATCTCCATGCTCACGCTTGCTCCTGTTTGACGTAGTCGAAGAAGGCTCGGATCTCGGACGGAACGTGCGCGATCTCGAGGTAGGGCACACCGGCCCCGGCGGCCGAGAGGTAGGCGAAACTCATCCCGCCGGGCATGGTGCCGCGGCTGACGACCGACGCACCGTGTCGCTCGGCGTCGACCAGCCTGGCGTCGAAGTCATCCCGGTCGTCGGCCTCGATCGCGACGTGGTGCAGCCCTGGCCCGGCGGCGTCGAGGAAGTCGGTGTAGATGCTGTCGCCGCGCACGGGTTCGATGAGCTCGAGTTGGGTGTCCCCCGCGTAGGACAACGACACGTGGGCCACGTAGTCGGCGGGATGGCCGCGGTGCGTGCAGGTGTCCGGGCCGAAGTGCACGTCGGGCATTCGGACCCACTTCTTGGCGCCCATCAGCTGGGTCAGCGCGGCCTCGGTGGCCCCGAGGTCTCGCGTCACCCAGGCGATCTGGACAGGTGTCTGGTCGGGCATCGCATCGAGGATATCCCCGGGGACCCCCGGTGGCTAGAACGTGTTCTAGTCCGGCGCATGGGCGCCCGTCGTGGCGGCAATCGCCAGACGAATCTGCCCGTCGAACACGTCGGCGGGGTCCGAGAGCGTGTCAGCCCCGTACTGCCCGAAGGCCTCCAGGCTTATCGCCCCGACGAGCGCGGCCCACAGCAGGAACCCCTTCAGCATCGCGGCGTCGTCCCCGGTGAAGGGGAATTCCTCGCGAATGGCGTCGAAGTCCGCCGACGTCGCGGCCGACGGGCGGGGGCCGGTGGCAGGCACTTCGCCGGCGGCGACTCCGTCGGAGACGACGGCCAGCAGCGCGCCCACGACGCGGGTGCCAGGTCCGACGGTCACGTCGGCGGGGGCGTGATACCCCGGCACGGGACTGCCGTAGATCAGCGCCCAGCTCGCGGGCTGGCGCAGCGCCCAGGTGCGGGCGGCGCGGGCCATCTCCAGCAGCCGGTCCTGCCACGATCCGTGGCAGTCCGCCGCGGCCCGGTCGACGGTGTCTGCGAGGTCGGTGTAGGCGTCGACGATCAGCAGCGTCAACAGGTCGTCACGGCTGGCCACGTAGCGGTACACCGCCGAGGAGACCATCCCGAGATCGCGCGCCACGGCCCGAAGGGACAACCCGGCTGCCCCGTCGGTGACGAGGTGCCGACGGCCCACCTCGACGATCTCGCGCTCGATGCGTTCGCGGGCCTGCTGACGCTTTCCCATCCGTCGAGTCTCGCACAATTCGAGAGCAATGCTCTTGATTTTGGCCAGACGTCGTGCCATTCTTAGAAAGAGAGCACCGCTCTCTTTTCCCATTCACCGCTGAGGAGATCGACATGACCGTCCGCTACGACGAACCCAATCGCGTCGCCCGCGCCACCAACGCCCTGTTCCGCTGGCTGGCCGAGGCCGGCGTCAGCGTGGCCGGCACCCACGCCCTTCGCGTCCGCGGTCGCACCACCGGCAAACTCCGTGTCGTCGTAATCAACCTGATGACCGTGGACGGCCACGACTTCGTGGTGTCACCGCGCGGCAACACCCAATGGGCCCGCAATGCCAGGGCCGCCGGCGAGGTGGAGATGGGGCCCCGGTGGCGTCGCCGAACGGTCCGCATCACCGAGATCGGCGACGACGCCAAGCCCGAGTTGCTCCGGCGTTACCTCGATCGCTGGTTCTGGGAGGTCAAGGGCCACGTCGGCGGGCTGACCCCCGACTCGTCGGACGAGCAGATCCGCGCCGTCGCGCCGTCCATCCCGATCTTCGAGCTCCGGTGACTCCTCAGGTGCCCTCGCGCAGCATCCGCGCGATGGTGGCCGCCGTCTCGGCACGCAGGTCTCCCGAGATTTGAATCGACTGTCCGTCGATGGGCTGACCGATGACCGGGGCCGCCAACACGATCCCGTTGCGGACGAAGGCCAGCTGCTTGCCGACGTTGGCCGTCGTGTATTGCGTGAACGCCGTGCTGGACGCCAGGGTCATCGACAGCTGCACGGTGTGGAACTCGCTGTCGGGCAGCTTCGTCTCACTGGCCCCGGTCAGGTCGAGCGCCAACCCGACGGGGCCGAGCCGGTAGACCGCCGCGCGGTCGACGTCGCACACCTCGATGGGCGCGTCGGCTGGCGTCGGCGGCGGAACGGGCGGGCAATCCTGCGGATTGGCCACCAGCGGTGGCGACAGCACCGGCCGCACCGCCAGCGGGATGCCGATCACCGGAGGCGCAGGCCTGGTCGGAATCGTGGTGGGGCGCTGGGCACTTGGACCTTGATCCTTGGTCATGAACGCCATGGCGGCACCGACGACGATGGTGCTGACCACGGCGAGGATGCCTACCGACGCCAGCACCGCTGTCGCAACTCGCTTTGCCGTCCACTTCTCCCCGGAGGAAAACCACGAGAACAGCCGGTACCTCATCGGCACCTAGGCCGCCGGCGGGCCGGGTACGGTGTCGGCCGCGGACGTGATCACGTCCTGGCGGATCTGCTGATCCGTGACCGTCCACGACACCGCGGCGGGATGATCGCCCCAGGTGCTGTTGAACATTCCGACGATGACGGCCCGTCCGTCGTCGGCGAGGACGTACACCGGACCCCCGGAGTCACCCTTCTTGCTCACCACCCCGTTGGCCATCGTGAACCAGCCGTTGTTGACCGAGTCCACCGTGCCGCAGCTCTCGCCGGTCACCACGCCGAAGTGGCAGACCGGCTGGTCCCGCTGCGGTGTGACAGCCGGGTCGAATGCCAGCGTCCGGCCGCCCGGCAGGATGTCGTTGACCGCGACGTCCGGCGCCAGCGCGATGATCTCCCAGTCGGAGATCATGTGATCGGTGGCCACCACCGCACCGTTGGGGGTGTCGTCGCGGAACGTCGTCTGATGGCCGATGACGTTGCCGCCGCGGTCGGTCACGGCACCGTCGCCGCGGCAGTGACCGGCGGTGTAGGCACTCCGCGTCGCGACGTCGACGAACCCGAGGGTGCACAGGTTGTTGCCCTGCCGGATCTCCATGCCGGGGTACACCAGCACACCGGGATCGGCCGCGGCGGGACCGGCGAGCGACACCAGCGACACTGCCGAGGCGGTTGCCACCATGGCCGCACGCAAACGCCTTCGGCGCACGTCGTCTCCGCTCGCTAGGGGTCGATGGGTGGTTAGCGTACCGACGTCCGGTCGATTAGGAGTCGAAGCCCAGCCCGAGGGCATCCAGCGTGCGCAACAGGACGTTGCGCCGCCCCGCCGAGTGGTCGGCCCGGTCCAGCGACCATCGGGTTGCCTGGATGCCGACGCTGGCGAGCGGTTCGGGCGGAAACGGCAGGGGCTTTTGGCGCACCATCTGCAGCTCCGTTCGCGGGGTCGGCACCCCGCCCAGCAGATCAAGGCAGACGTCGGCGGCGAACCGGGCCGCGCCGACGCCGAGTCCGGTGAACCCGTTGACGTAGGCGACCCGGTCGTCGCGCGCCAAGCCCCAATGCGCACAGAAGCGGGTGTTGGTGTCGATCGCACCCGCCCACCGGTGGCTGAAGCGGACGTCCTCGAGCTGCGGGAAGGTGATGAAGAAGTGCGCGGCGAGCTTGCGGTAGCTCTCCTGCCGGTCCTCGTACTTGGCGTCGACCTTGCGGCCGAAGTGGTAGACCGCGTCGTACCCGCCGAAGACGATGCGATTGTCCTTCGTCATCCGGTAGTAGTGGAATTGGTTGGCCGAGTCGCCGATGCCCTGCCGGTTCTGCCAGCCAATGCTCTGGACTTGGGCGTCGGTCAGCGGCTCGGTGGACAGCACGTAGTCGTATACCGGCACGGTGTGAAACCTGTTGCGGCGCAACAGATGTGGAAAGGCGTTGGTGGCGAGGACCACCTGCTTGGCAGTGATGACCGACCCGCCCGCGGTGACCTGAATCGAGGCCGTCCCCGAGTTCAGCGCCGTGGCGTTGGTGCGTTCGTAGATGGTGACACCCGCCTCGGTGCACGCACGGGCCAGTTCGAGGGCCAGCTTGGCGGGGTGCACGATCGCGCAGGTGTCGGGCTGCAGCAACCCGGCCAGGAACGTCGGCGAGTGCACCTCGGTGCGGATTGCCTCGCCGTCGAGGAACTCTCCGTCTCCGCCTGCGGCCGATTCCTCAAGCCAGGGCACCTGATGCGGTTCGGTCGCCACCGCGAGCATTCCGCTGCGCTGCCATTCGACGTCGAGTCCGAGTCGTTCGATCTCGGCCTGCATGCCGTCGAGGTTCTCCACACCCATCGCCTCGAGTGCGTCGATTTCGTTGGGCCACCTCGTCTTTCCGTTCTCGTGCCCATGAGTGAGGCTGGCCTCGACGAAGCCGCCGTTGCGGCCCGAGGCCGCCCATCCGACACGACCGGCGTCGACGACGACGATGCGCCGATCCGGATCGCGCTGTGCGGCGTGCAGTGCCGTCCACAGCCCGACGTAGCCTGCGCCGACGACCAGGAGGTCGCACGACACCGACGTGGTCAGCGCCGGGCGGTCGGGACGATCGACATCCAGCCACATCGACCCGAACGCGCTGCCGGCGAGCGACCGCTCCACCAGTGCGGGGTCGACGTATCCATCGAACACGGTTTCCACGGGCCAACCCTACCGAGGGGGATGACATCCTCGTCGGGTGTCCCCCGAGCATCAACCCACCCGATGAGCCCCGCAGCGCGGCCGCCCGGGCTCGGACCGGCCACCGGCGACTTCGCCCTCGTCGCGCGAATCGAACCCCTCCTGCGCAGCGCCAGCCTGACCGATCGCGTCGGCGTCGCGCATCTTCGCCGGGGCGACCTGACCGTCGCGCACTTCGGCGCGCAGGCGAACACGGTCTACGAGATCGGGTCGGTCACCAAGACCATGACGGCATCGCTGTTCGCCGACGCGGTGACCGCCGGCGAGATCGACACGGACACCACGCTGGGGAGCGTGTTCGCCGTCACCGGCCAGGCGGACGCGGTGACGATGGAGGAACTCGTCAGCCACCGGTCTGGGTTGCCCCGGGTCACCGGTCGCCGCCGGGATCTCGCACGGGCCGTCGTCGCCGCACTACGGCATCGCAACCCCTACGTCGCCGACGTAAGGGCGCTCCTCGCCGCTGCCGGTGACGCCAAACTCGTTGACAGGGGCACCTTCTCCTACTCCAACCTGGGCATGGCACTGCTGGGCCAGGCTCTCGCCCGACGTGGTGGCACCGAATACCCCGATCTGCTGGATCGACGTCTCTTCGGCCGCCTCAGCATGAGCCGGTCGACGACTCCCCTGACGGCCCGTGACCAGCCGCCCGGCGCCCTGACGGGGTGGAGCGCGAGCGGCCACGGCGAAGAGGCCTGGTCCATGAATGCCTACGCCCCGGCCGGCGGGGTGCGCTCGACCCTCGACGACATGGCGCGCTACGCCGCGGCCCTCCTCGACGGTGCCGCGCCGGGCGTCGACGCCCTCGAGCCGCGGTGGGATGCCGGCGACGGGCGGCGGGTGGGTTACGCCTGGTTCGTCGATCGCATCGACGGCGCCACCGTCACGTGGCACAACGGCACCACGGGCGGCTTCTCGAGCATGATCGCGCTGGACCGCGACCGGGCCGCCGCGGTGGTCATCCTGGCCAACACCGTGGCGATGCTCGACGAGATCGCGATACGCCTACTGCTGGAACGGGATTAACGAAAGCTCAGCACGTCGTTGCCCCAGGCCACCCGCAGCGGACGGTCGGGGTCTTCGACCACGACGTCGTTCTTGTCGAGCAGCAAGGTCGCACGGTCGGAGTCGCGGTAGGGCCGCCATCTCGGCTGCCCGGCCGGGCCGACCGGGTCGCCGGTGGCTGCGAAGTTCACCCAGCGGGTGCGAATGCGCTCCGACAGCGCGGTGCCCGTCTTGAGGCCGCCCAGCTTGAACGTCGGATCCTTGCTTCCCGCAACGAGATTGCCCCATACGTAGGGCAACTCGGTGGCGTGCGCGGCGCCCAGGCGCAGCAACCGCAGCATCGGGGTCGACCAGTCGAAGCGGTAGGTGAACACCGGGGCCACCTTGGCGTGGCCCTCGGCGAACCAGATGGTCGGCATCCGGAAGCCGATGTCACGGGCGACGCCCATGCCGGGCGTCTTGCCCCGGCCGGGATAGGCCGACATCAGATCGGCCTCGCTGGGCAGCTGCAGGCTTGGCTGTTCGGAGGCGATGCCGTCGAACATCGACTTGATCGCCGCAGGGGTGATCGGCATCAGCGGCGACTTCATGAACCGGAACAGGGCCGCTTCGTTCTTGTTGGTGCCGATGATCAGCGGCACCGGGTGCGTGCCGCCGGCGCGGGCCACCTCGACGGGATAGTCGGGCACCAGGTCCCCGTCGACGATCGGCGCGTAGGCCAGCGTGCCTGGCGAACGCACGGGCACCTCGTCGAAGAGCCGCTTGGAGGCAAGCAGCACCTCGCTCATGGGGGCCTCGGGCAACCGGTCCACCTCGTCGGCGCCGATGCCGAGGGTCTGCAGGAACTGTTGGGCGACACCACGGGAGCGGCTGGCGTCGTAGACCGAGGTGACCGGGGAGCTCTGGGCGATGGCGCCGCCGAACAGCCCGCGCGCGGCGGGGCTGGCCAGCAGGGTGGTGACGATGCCGCCGCCTGCGGACTCGCCGAACAGGGTGACGCGGTTGGGGTCACCGCCGAAGGCGGCGATGTTGTCGCGCACCCATTCCAGGGCGAACAGGACGTCGCGCAGGCCCAGGTTGCTCTCGAAGCGGGTGCGTTCGGTGCTGAACGTCGACAGGTCGAGGAATCCGAACGCGCCGAGCCGGTAGTTGACGGTGACGACGACGGCGCCGCTACCGGCGAGAGCGCGCCCGCGGTAGAGGGTCTGCGCGGCCGACCCCAGCACGTACGCACCGCCGTGCACCCACACCAGCACGGGTTTGCCTGCGCCGGCCTCGGTGTCGGAGGTCGCCCAGACGTTCACCGTCAGGGAGTCGTCGCCCTGCGGGGCCCCCAGGTCCAGCGGGATGCGCGGATCGGTCGGCTGGTGGCAGGCCGGGCCGACGCGTGACGCGTCGGCCACATCGGTCCAGCGCTCGGGTGGCCGGGGGGCGCGCCAGCGCAGCTCGCCCACCGGTGGCGCGGCGTAGCGAACGCCCCGCCATGACTTGACCACTCCGTCGTCGACGCCGCGTACTGGCCCGTACGCGGTCTCGACGGTGGGAGCGCTTACCGAGTCGGTCATGAAGGCGACGATATCGTGCCCGGCTAAGTTGTTTCCGTGCGCAAGTGGATGCTGCTCGGCGCGGCAATCGCGAGCGAGGTCGCCGCGACGCTGTCGCTGCGCGCCATGCAGGACCACGGGGCGTGGCTGGCTGCAGTCGTCGTGGGCTACGCGTGCGCGTTCACGATGCTGACCCTCGTGCTGCGCGAGGGCGTGCCCGTCGGCGTGACCTACGGCATCTGGGGGGCGTGCGGCACGGCGCTGACCGCGGTGCTGGCGGCCCTGGTCTTCGGGGACCCGTTCACCTGGCCGATCGTCGCCGGCATCGGGCTCATCATCGTCGGTGTGCTGTTCGTCGAGTTTGGCTCACGTCCCACGGGGCCGACGCCATGACGTGGCTGGTGTTGGCAGCGGCGATCGGCGTGGAGGTGTTCGCGACGCTGGGACTGCGTGCGTCCGACGGCTTCCGCAAGCGGGGCTGGATCGCACCGATCGTCGTGGGGTACCTGGCGTCGTTCTACCTGCTGTGGCTGACGTTGCGGCTCGGCATGCCCGTCGGCGTGGCCTACGGCGTGTGGACCGCGTGCGGCGTCGCGCTGGTCGCGGTGATTGCGCGCTACGTCTTCGGCGATCCCTTGACCGTGAAGATGCTGATCGGCATCGCGTTCATCATCGCCGGGGTGCTGGTCATCGAACTGGCTGGCGCCGTGGGCTGAGCGCCCCCGCCGCGGCGGCGATGGCCAGTCCGGCAATGGGCACGATGAGCAGCCCCACGCGCAGACCGGCCGCGTCGGAGACGATGCCGACCAGCGGCGGTGCGCCCACGAAGCCGAGGCGCATCAGCCACGCCAGCGCCGTCAGCCCGGCACCCGGCCGAAGCCCCGGCAGTCGGTCGGCGGCGTGCATGGCTGCGGGTATCGAGGTCGCGGCGCCGATGCCGGCGGCGGCGAACCCTGCGATGGTGCCCGGCACCGTCGGGACGGCCAGCGCAAGGCCCATGCCCACCGCGACCAGCAGGCCGCCGCCGCGCACGACGGCGCGCTCGCCGAAGCGGTCGACCATGCGGTCCCCCGCCACCCGTCCGACGGTCTGGGCACCAAGCAGCCCGACGTAACCCAGCGCGGCGATCGCGCCCGGCGCGCCGAGGCCGCCGAGGTAGAGCGCCGCCCACGAGCTTCCCGCGTCCTCGACGACGGCGCCGCCGATGGCGATCAGCACCAGCAGCAGCAGTGCGCCTGCGATCCGCCAGCCGGGCCGCCCCGCGGTACCCGCGTCGGCGGTGGCGGCGTCGGCCTGGTCCTTGCCCTTGAGCAGGAACGGGTAGGCGGCCAGCGCCACGCTTGCGAACACCACGGCGCTGACGCCAAGGTGCACGCCGATGGGGACGTGCAGGGCGATGGCCGCTGCGGCCATGCCCGCCCCGATCACCGCACCGACCGACCAGACCGCGTGCATCGAGTTGATGATCGACCGGCCGTAGGCGCGCTGCACCCGCAGGCCGTGAGTGTTCTGCGCGACGTCGGTGATCGCGTCGCACGCCCCGCCGCCGAACAGCAAGGCCGCCAACAGGATCGGTGTCGTCGACGACCCGGCCGCGAAGACCAGCACGGCGATGCCGACGGTGCACAGCACCGCGGTGCGCGCCGAGGTGAGCGTACGGATCACCGCGCCGGCGGTCAGCCCGGCCACCAGCGCGCCGACGGGAAACGCGGCGACCACGACGCCGTAGGCGGTGTTTGACAGGGCCAGCTCGGTCTTGAGTTCCGGGAAGCGTGGCACCAGGTTGGCGAAGATGGCGCCGTTGGTGAGGAACATCGCCGACACGGCGATCCGGGCGCGGCTGGTGCGACGCTCGAGGTCGACTGTCACCACTGCCACGACGATACGGGTACGCGCAGTCACGCCCGAACCGGCAAGATCACCCCCATGACTGAACTGGCCGCCTCCCTGGCCGAACTCGCCAGCCGCTACGGCGTCGCGGTCACCTACGACGACTGGACGG
Organism: Mycobacterium yunnanensis; assembly: GCF_025823185.1. Lineage (GTDB taxonomy): Bacteria > Actinomycetota > Actinomycetes > Mycobacteriales > Mycobacteriaceae > Mycobacterium > Mycobacterium yunnanensis. Next base: position 95,013 of record NZ_JACKVK010000004.1, on the reverse strand, counting down.
GCGGGCACCGCGTGGTCTCGGAGTCGACCCTGGTCTCGGTTCTGGCCGCGCTCGGCGTCCCCGCGGACACCGAGGACGACCGGCAGCATGCGCTCGGTGCGCTCGACGAACGGCACTGGCGACGCGTCCTCCCGCCGACCGTCGTCACCCGGGCCGGCCGAGCAGGGTCGTTCTGGGTGCACGTCACCCACGGCCAGCCCGTCGGCGCGTGGCTCCGGCTGGAGGACGGGACCGTCCGCACCGGGCTTCGTCAGCTGGTCAACGACACCCCGCCCCACGACCTCGACGGCCGGTTGGTCGGTGAGGCCAGCTTCGAGCTGCCTGCCGACCTGCCGACCGGCTACCACCGGTTGCACGTCGACGCGGGCGGCGTCGAGGGCGACGCCGCGCTGATCGTCGTCCCCGAGGCGGCGACGTTCCCTGCGTCCCTCGGCGGCGGCCGCACCTGGGGTCTGGCCACCCAGCTCTACAGCGTGCGCTCGGAGCAATCGTGGGGCATTGGCGACCTGACGGACCTGACCGATCTCGCCGTGTGGTCGGCCTCCCAGCACGGGGCCGGGTTCATCTTGGTCAACCCGCTGCACGCCGCCGCTCCGGTGGCGCCCATGGAACCGTCGCCGTACCTGCCGACGTCGCGGCGCTTCGTCAATCCGATCTATCTGCGGGTCGAGGCCATTCCCGAGTTCGCGTTCGTCGCCGACCGCGGGGATCTGCGCAAGGCGCGGTCGGTCGCGCAGGGCCGGGCCAAGAAGTCCCGACTGATTGACCGTGACTCGACGTGGAAGATCAAGCGCGCAGCCCTGCGGGCGGTGTACCGGGTCAAGCGCTCCGCGGGCCGTGAACTGGCCTACGTGGCCTACCGGGCGCGGGAGGGCCGCAGCCTCGACGACTTCGCCGTCTGGTGCGCCCTTGCCGAGAAGCACGGCGGGGACTGGCATCGGTGGCCCGAAGAGCTGCGGCACCCCGGCAGTCCCGCGGTGACGGCGTTCGCGGCCAAGCGCGCCGAGGCCGTCGACTTCCACCGCTGGTTGCAGTGGCAGCTCGACGATCAGCTCACCGTGGCCCAGGCGACGGCCGTCCGATCCGGGATGGCGTTGGGCGTGATGCACGATCTGGCGGTCGGGGTGGACCCGAACGGCGCGGACGCGTGGGCGTTGCAGGACACCCTGGCGCTCGGGGTCAGCGTCGGCGCCCCGCCCGACGAGTACAACCAGCTGGGGCAGGACTGGTCGCAGCCGCCGTGGCGCCCGGACCGGTTGACCGAGCAGGGGTACGAACCGTTCCGGGCGCTGGTCAACGCGCTGTTGCGCCATGCGGGCGGCATTCGCATCGACCACGTCATCGGCTTGTTCCGGTTGTGGTGGATTCCCCAGGGCGCCGATCCGACCGAGGGCACCTACGTGCGCTACGACCACGAGGCGTTGATCGGCATCGTCGCCCTGGAGGCTCAGCGCGCCGGTGCCGTCGTCGTCGGCGAGGACCTGGGGACCGTCGAACCGTGGGTCCGGGACTACCTGTCCGAGCGCGGTCTGCTCGGCACGTCGATCCTGTGGTTCGAACTGGACCGCGACTCCGGTGGCGGCCCGCTTCCGCCAAGGCGATGGCGGGAGTTCTGCTTGTCGTCGGTGACGACGCACGATCTCCCGCCGACGGCGGGTTACCTGGCGGGCGAGCACGTCCGCATTCGCCAGGAGCTGGGGTTGCTCACCCGTCCGGCGGCCGAGGAGCTGGCCGACGACCAGGCCGAGCAGGCTGCCTGGCTCGCCGAATTGCGCGCCATAGGTCTGCTGGGCGAGGACCCCAGCGTCCAGGAGATCGTCAGCGCGTTGTACGCATACTTGGGGCGGACGCCGTCGCGCCTGCTGGCGCTGGCACTTCCGGACGCCGTGGGGGACGTACGCGCGCAGAATCAGCCGGGTACCACCGACGAATATCCCAACTGGCGAGTCAAACTCGCTGGTCCCGACGGTCGGGAGCTGCTGGTGGAGGACGTGTTCACCAGCGCGCGGGCGGCCGGGCTGGCCGAGGTCATGCGCGCTCAGGTAACACCGGCACGCGAGTGACCGAAGTTTCTCAAGAGGCTGAACTGCGATATGTTCGCAGCCGCACCGCGACATTCGGAGGGCACGTGAAGAAGATCATCGGGCTGGGAGCCATCGGGCTCGTCGTTCCGGCAGCCATCGCGTCGACGGCCCTCGCGTCGGTCGCCCTCTTCGCGCCGGCCGTCGCCGGTGCCGCCCCGGCCACCGGCGCCTCGGCCAACGTCGTCGGCGAGCCCTACTTCAAGGCCGTCAGCATCCTGAAGAGTCAGGGGTTGCGGGCGTCCTTCGGCGGCTCCTTCGGCAGCGATCTTCCGCAGTCGCAGTGCATCGTCAGCCAGCAGAAGGCCTTGAAGAGCCGGATGATCCTGATGCTGGACTGCACCGCCGCGGCAGGTAAGGACGCAGCCGGCGACGCGCCGGCGCCGTCGGCCCCGGCCGCAGGCACCCCGGGCAGCGGCCAGGGCACCTATGGCGGACCCATCGGCGTCCCCGTCCCCGTCGGCTGACCCTCGAACGACCCGGTACCCGCGTTCCCAGATAACGGTCCCACCCGCGTAGACTCGCTTCCCGTCACACGACGACGAAGGGGCACGCGATGCTGCGACCACGGCGCTTCAACACGGTGATCGATCCTGGTCCCGTCCAAATTCAGGCCCGGCGGGTGCACTTCGGGGTCGACGACGTGCCACTGCACTGGATCCCCGGCCACCCGGTCGCGTCGAACATGATCAGCCTGCTCAACGTGATACTCCCCGCCGCGGAACGCTGGTTCGTCGCCGCGTACGACGAGGCGCTGCCGTTGGTCAAGGATCCGAAGCTGGCCGAGGACATGCGCGGGTTCATCGGCCAGGAGGCCACCCACGCCGACGTGCACGACAAGGTGCTCCACGAGTACATGGTCGGCCACGGGGTCGACGTCACGCCGATCCTCGACCAGGTCGAGTACGTCTTCGAGAGGGTGCTGGCCCCGGATCCCTCGATCACCGACCCCAAGCGCAAGCTCAACCACCTGTGCGATCGGCTGTGGCTGATCGCCGCCATCGAGCACTACACCGCCGTCCTCGGCGACTTCTCGCTGAACTGCACGTGGGACGACCACGATGCGGACCCGACCATGGTGGACCTGTTCCGCTGGCACGGCAGCGAGGAGGTCGAGCACCGCATGGTGGCCCACGACGTCGCCCACTACTTCCACGACAGCTATCTCGACCGCATCCGCGCCATGTCGATTGCCGTCATCCTGATGGCGACGTTCTTCCAGCGGGGCGCGTGGTACCTGTCCAAGAACGACCCCGGCGTCGAACTCGGCTGGTTCGAGATGCAGCGTCTGCGGATGCGCGACTCCAAGCTCGGACTGCTGCCGAAGTACCGGAAGCTGTTCGGATCCAACACCTTCACCTACTTCCGGCCGGGTTTCACGCCAGACGACATGGGGTCCACCGCGCAAGCCGTCGCCTACCTGGCGAGCTCCCCCGCGGCCCGGGCCGCTCACCTCTGATGTTCGCGCGTCTGCGGGACGTACCGCCGAGCGCGTCGGGTCGCTCCCGTCACGACCTGCCGTTGGGTTTGGCAGCGAGCGTGTTGACCGGGTTCTTCAATTTGTCTGCGGCCGTACGGAATCCGGCCCCCCTCCCCGACGTCGCGCGCGACTTTCCGCTTCAGGTGTCCGAGCGTCGGGTGGTCGCGCACGATCAGGACGTGATCGCCCTGACGCTCGCCGCGCCGGGTGGCGGCGACCTGCCGCGCTGGCATCCCGGTGCCCACCTCGACGTGCACCTGCCCAGCGGCCGGGTCCGGCAGTACTCGCTGTGCGGCGATCCCGGCGTCACCTCGTCCTACCGAATCGCGGTGCGCCGCATCCCCAACGGCGGCGGCGGGTCGGTGGAGGTACACGACGAACTGACCGTCGGGTCGACGATCACCACCAGCGGACCCCGCAACGCGTTCCCACTGACCGTGCCGGGATACGGCTCACCGGCGCAACGGTTTCGGTTCATCGCCGGGGGTATCGGCATCACTCCGATTCTGCCGATGCTCGCGCAGGCGGAGAGCCTCGGGGTGGAGTGGTCGATGGTCTACACCGGCCGGCGCCGAGACACCCTGCCGTTCCTCGAGGAGCTCGCCCGCTTCGGTGAGCGCATCGAGATCCGCACCGACGACCAGGCGGGCCTGCCCACGCCCGCGGAGCTCCTCGGCGACTGCCCGGGCGGCACCACGGTGTACGCCTGCGGACCCGCCCCGGTGCTGACCGGCCTGCGGACGACACTGGCCGGCCGCGACGACGTCGAACTGCACTTCGAGCGCTTCGCCGCTCCCCCGGTCGTCGACGGCGCCGAGTTCTCCGTGGCGGTGAGCTCCCGGGAGGACGCCATTCGCGTCGGTGCCGACGAGACACTGCTGACGGCGCTGCGACGGGAAGGCGTGCACGCGTCGTACTCGTGTCAGCAGGGGTTCTGCGGGACGTGTCGGGTGCGCGTGCTCGGCGGCGAGGTGGAGCACCGGGACACGCTCCTCACCGGGCCAGAGCGCGAGGCCGGGATGATGCTGGTGTGCGTGTCTCGGGCGGCCGCGGAGACGGGCCTGATCCTTGACCTGTGACGGTCAGGCGCCCTCGAGGTGGGCGACCAGATGTCCCAGCAGCGGCCGCTGCCCCTTGAGTAGCTTCACCTGAGCCTGCTCGACGGGGAACCACGCCACCCGGTCCAGCTCCGGGAACTCCTTGACGACACCGGATCCCTTGGGCCACTCCATCTCGAAGGTGTTGCTGACGGCGTCGGTGACGTCGAGGTTGGCCTCGACGGCGAACGCGGTGACGATCTTGCCGCCAGATTGTTTGACCGGCGGCAGGGCCACCCGCGGTCCGTCGGGTACGGGAAGGCCGAGTTCCTCGACGAATTCGCGTTGGGCGGCGACCCAGGGGTCCTCCTCGTCGGTGTACTCACCCTTGGGAATCGACCACGCCGCCTCGTCCTTGCGCGCCCAAAACGGCCCGCCCGGGTGCCCGATCAGCACCTCGTACCCCTCGCCGCCGCGCCGGTAGAGCAGCAGCCCCGCGCTCATCTTGGCCATGTCGCTACCACTCCTTGAGGATGCGCAGCTTGTTGGCCTTGACCATGGCCTCGCGCCGCAGGCGTTTGAGTTCCTGCTGAAACTCGGTGTCGCCCTGCAGGTTCAGCGGCAACACCAGGTGCGAGGTCAGCTCCTCCTCGAACACCCACGGCTCGGGGCGGACCACCCACGACACCTGCGTGTGCTCGGCCATCCACTGGTTGAGGACGGCCTCACCGCCGGCGAGGGTGATCTGCTTTCCGGCGCCGACGCGGCGCAGTTCCAGGCCGAGTTCCCCGGCCAGCAGCACCCCGAGGGACTTGCGCAGCGACGAGCCGTCGGCGGTGCCGCGGGCGCCCCCGAAGTGATACCGGATTCGCTTGTGCAGATCCTGGCTGGCGGGACGCTTGCCACTCGGTGGCGGGGGCGTCGGGCTGATGCCGACGTGGAGCAGGGTCAGGCCGTCGCGTACCTCGCACCCCTCGGCGTCGACCGCGGCGGGCAACGTCCGGAACCACCAGCCGTAGGCACCGGGAGCCTTGGGGACCGGGCTGGGCTCGGCGAACACCTGCTCGCGTGTAAATCGCTGTGCGTCAAGAAAACCCGCGACAGAGTCGGGGCGAGGTGCGTCAGGCATGCCCTAGCCTTTCACGAGCATGTCCTGCCGCCGAGCGGGGACGCCGCTAGAGTGCCCTCGTGGCGAATCAGTCATATCAGCGGTACGTCGCGCTCGGCGACAGCCAGACCGAGGGCCTCTGGGACGGCGACGACGACACGGGGGTCGCGGGCTTCGCCGACCGCCTCGCGGCCCGTCTCGAGGAGTTGACGCCCGGCGTGCAGTACGCCAACCTCGCCGTGCGCGGGCGCCGTGTCCGCGACGTGCTCGACCGTCAGCTGCCCGCGGCCGTGGCGATGAAGCCCGACCTGATCACCAGCTGTATCGGGATGAACGACGTCACCCGGCCCGGGAAGTCCTTCGCCACCGCGCTGGCCGACGTCGACCTGCTGCACGACCGGCTGGCCGAGACCGGCGCCACGGTGGTCACCACGACGTTCCCCGACCTCGAGCGCATCTTGCCGGTGGGACGGTTTCTGGGGACACGGGTCAGGCAGATGAACGCGGTGGTGCGGGCGGCGGCGGACCGGCACGGCTTCCGGCTCGTCGACCTCTACGAGGCAGAGTCGATGGGTGATCCCGGCACGTGGAGCGCAGATCGTGTGCACGGCTCCCCGACGGGCCACGCATTGTTCGCCGCGGCGGCGGCGGAGGCGCTCGGTCTGCCTGGCAGCAGCCATGATTGGGCCGTCTCCAAGACCGAGGTCATCAGACCTAGCTTCCAGTCGCGGATGTACTCGCAGGTGTTGTGGACGCAGAACCTGCTGATGCCATGGATCTGGCGTCACCTGCGGGGGCTGTCCAGCGGCAACGGCCGGGCGGCCAAGCGCCCCGTGCTGACGCCGGTCGCGCTAGTTGCCGAAGCCGCCGAGGCCGCCGAGTAGACCCAGCGGGATCGGCGACTCGCCGTTGGCCAGCGAGCTCATCGCGCCGGGGCAGAACGCGGAGATGGCGAGTCCGGTGAACATGGTCGCCGGGCCCAGCGACATGCCGCCGGCGTCGGCCACCCGGGCCGCGGTGTCGGCCATGTCCTGGCCGGGCTGAGACAGCATGGGGCACACCGAGCGACCGAGGTCCGCGGCCTGGGCGGGGTCGACGCTGCCGATGCCGGCGTCGTCGACGGAGTTGATGAAGTCCGAGGTCGGGTCCGCCGAGGCGGGGGCGGCCGCGACCAGGGCGGCGCAGATGGCTCCGCCGGTCAGGAGCGCGAGCCGGGCGGTCTTCGGAGTCTTGTGCACGCTCGAAGCGTACGGCCGATCGGCGCGATCGGCCCAATCAGATGCCGGTCCACACCTCGGCGATTTGGCCGCCGATGTCGATGACCTTGGCCTTCGCCGATTCGGGGCTGTCGATTTCGCCGGCTACGTGTTGGGAGATGAATCGCTTGATCTCGGCGTCGACGCCGCCGACGATGCGCACCAGCTCCGCGCGCAGCGTCGTGGAGGTGATGTGGATGGAGATGTCGGTGGGACGGGGCTTGCCGACGTCGAGGATCAACGCCAGCGGGTGCGCGGCGATGGCGGTGGCGCGCAGGGCGATCTCCCCGAAGACCTTGAAGCGGGGCTTGTCGATGCGCAGATCGATGGTCAGCTCGATCTCCAGCGGGATCTGGATGTCGAAGGTCAGCTGCTCGCCTAGATGGCGCGTCACCGCCGGATCTTGCACGTGGACCTTCGCGGTGACCTTGGCGAACTTGCCGGGCCCCTGAGCCATGGGCCCCATGGTGAACTCGTCGCCGGCGATCTGACCGATCGCTGCGGCGACGCGTTCCTCGGTGACGGCGATCTCGAAGAACCGGCGGCCGAATTCCTCATACGTCATGGAGTCGTAGTCAGGCATGGTCCGACTACCTTGTCACGCCCATTGGTCGTCGGTGAACACCCGCACGGCACGGATGCGCGTCGGTCGGGTCTCGAGGTCGAACGTCGTGGCGAACTTGGTCGTAGACCTGCACACTGGTGGAAGCGTCACGCCGTTCCGGTCGACGCGGATGAGGAGTCCGTCATGAGCCAGAATCCGTTCGGAATCGACCCCGAGGATCTCGACCGCGTGATGCGGGAGGCCGGTGACGGTCTGCGCGACGCACTGGGTCGCATGGGTAGGCAGGCAGGGTGGGCGACGCTGCTCGACGAGTTCACCAAGGGCACGCGACCGAAGACCGAACCCGAGACCACCGGTGACACGGGTGACGGCGTCTGGTCGATCTACACCGTCGACGAGTCCGGGGGTGCCCACATCGAAGAGGTGTACCCGACCGAGCTGGACGCCTTGCGCGCCAACAAGAACAACACCGATCCGGGTCGCAAGGTCCGTTTCCTGCCGTATGGCATCGCGGTCAGCGTGCTGGACGCCGGCGGCCACGAGTAGGGCTCGGCCGAAAGCACGCGCTTGCTCCTGTAGACCGGCTACGCTTTGCTCGCAACGTCGTTCGCCGTGTTCTCCAGGAGGCTCCCCACCATGATCCGTGAACTGACGGTCGCCGCAGCGATCGCAGGAGCCGCCGTCACGATGGCGCCGTCGGCAGCCGCCGATCCGGGTCCGATGTTCCCCGACGATCCGAGCCACTACGACACGTCGGCCACCGATGTGCCCGGGATGAACTACCAGGCCTCACTCGGAGCGCCCTGCGACAACTACCAGCTGTTCACCTTCGGGCGTAGTCGCGGCGGGTCGACGGTGGTGTGCCATTACATCCCCAACCAGTGGCCGCCGGTGTACACGGGCTTCTGGGTCTCGTCGTACCCGCTGAAGGGCGTGCAGCAGATCGGTGCTCCGTGCGACGGACCCAAGGGTGCGGCTCAGGCTCCCGACGGCCGTCCCATGGTGTGCCTCGGTGACCAGGGCTGGCAGCCGGGCACCCTGACCGGCGCCGGCTTCTTCCCCGGCTAGACGCCCAAGCCGACCATACGGAAGGCACACACCTGTATGGTCGGCTCTCATGGCTAGTGGGACTAACTTCAACTTGTCCGACGTGTTCGGCACGGTCGCCGCGGCGATTCCCGACCAGACGTTCCTGGTGTGGCGAGGCAGGCGGCTGTCCTACGCAGAGGTCGACCGCCGGGTGGACGGGTTCGCCAACTACCTGACGTCGACGGGACTGGGCTGCCACACCGAGCGCGACGGGCTGGCGGGCCACGAGTCCGGCCAAGACCATCTCGGCATCTACCTCCGCAACGGCAACGAGTACCTCGAGTCGATGATCGGGGCGTTCCGCTCCCGGGTGGCTCCGTTCAACGTCAGCTACCGCTACGTCGAGGACGAACTGCTCTACCTGCTCACCGATTCCACGGCCAAGGCGCTGGTCTACCCCGCGGAGTTCGCGCCGCGGGTGGCCGAGATCCGCGACCGGTTGCCTCATCTGCGAGTGCTCATCCAGGTGGCCGACCATTCCGGCCACGAGCTGTTGCCGGGTGCCGTGGACTTCGAGGCCATCCTCGACACGCCCGCACCCGCCGGAGGTTTGCCCACGCCGTCGGGCGACGACTTGTACGTCCTCTACACCGGCGGAACCACCGGCATGCCCAAGGGCGTGCTGTGGCGCCAGCACGACATCTTCCTGTCCTCGATGGGTGGGCGCCCCTGGGGCAGCGACCAGCCGTTGGCGTCCCACGAGGAGCTCGCGGACAAGGCCAGGGCGTCCGCGGGAGCGGTGTCGATGATGATGATTCCGCCCTTCATGCACGGCGCCGCCCAGTGGGCGGCGTTCAACGCCGTGACCATGGGCGGCCGAATCGTCATCCCCGACGACGTCGAGCGCATGCGCCCCGCCGAGGTGCTGCGGCTGGCCGCCGAGGAGAGGGTGTTGAGCATGCCCGTGGTCGGCGACGCCATTGCCCGCCCGCTGCTCGACGAGATCGAGGCAGGCGACTACGACCTGTCGGGGCTGTTCACCATCACCAACGGCGGTGCGCCGCTGTCCCCCACGGTTCGGGAACGCCTCCTGGCCGCGCTCCCGCACCTGATGCTGCTCGATGCGGTCGGCGCCTCGGAGTCGGGTGCCCAGATGAGCACCTCGACGACTGCCGGGGCCGAGGCGCAGCCGGCGACGTTCACCCCGCAGTACGACACGGCGGTCGTCTCGGCCGAGCTGGATCGGGTACTGGCCCCCGGCGAAGGCCAAGGCTGGCTGGCGCGCCGCGATCTCATTCCGCTGGGGTACCTGGGTGACGAGGCCAAGACCGCCAAGACGTTTCCGACGATCGACGGGGTGCGGTGGTCGGTGCCGGGCGACAGGGCGAACGTATTGCCCGACGGCCGAATTCAGCTGTTGGGCCGCGACTCGGTGACCATCAACTCCGGCGGAGAGAAGATCTTCGTCGAAGAGGTGGAGCGGGCAATCGCCGCACATCCCAGCGTGTACGACGTGGTGGTGGTCGGTCGGCCGTCGGAACGTTGGGGCAGTGAAGTCGTCGCCGTCGTGCAGTTCGCCGACGGGGCCGACGCCACCGACGAAGAACTCGTCGACGTGTGCCGAACGGCGATCGCCCGCTACAAGATCCCCAAGGCCTTCGTCCGGGTGCCGAAGGTCGTGCGGTCCCCCGCAGGCAAGGCGGATTACCGGTGGGCCAAGGAGATCGCTACTTCTTGAGCGTGAACTGACACAGGTCGGTGTAGCCCTTGTGGAAGAAGTTGGCGCACCCCGTCAGATACTTCATGTACCGCTCGTACATCTCCTCGCCCTGCAGCGCGACGGCCTCGTCGTGCTTGGACTCCAGCGTCGCCGACCAAATGTCCAGGGTCTTGGCGTAGTGCTCGCCCAGACGGTGAATGCGATCGATCGTGAAGCCGGCCTCCGTGCTGAACTTCTCGACCTCGGGGACGATCGGAATCTGCCCGCCGGGGAAGATCTCGTCGGCGATGAACTTGGTGAACTTGAGCAGCGTCATGGTGACCGGCAGGTTCTTGGCCACGCGCTCCTCGGGACTGCACCGCGTGATGGTGTGCAACAACATGACGCCGTCGTCGGGCAGCGCCCCGTACGCCATCTCGAAGAAGCGGGCGTAGCGGTCGAAGCCGAAGTGCTCGAACGCGCCGATGGAGACGATGCGGTCGACCTTGCCGTCGAATTCCTCCCACCCGCGCAGTTCGACGCGGTGGCTGCGATTGGTGTCGACGCCGGCCAGGACGTTCTCGACGTGAGCGGCCTGGTTGCGGCTCAGGGTCAGGCCGATGACGTTGACGTCGTACTTCTCGATGGCGCGCTTGATGGTGGCGCCCCACCCACAGCCGATGTCGAGCAGCGTCATACCGGGCTCGAGCCCCAGCTTGCCCAGCGACAGGTCGATCTTGGCCAGCTGCGCCTCGTACAGCGTCATGTCGTCGCGTTCGAAGTAGGCGCAGCTGTAGGTCTGCGTCTCGTCGAGGAACAACCGAAAGAACTCGTCGGACAGGTCGTAGTGCGCCTGAATGTCCTCGAAGGCCGGTGTCATGTCCGACCTGATGCGCCTGTTGGCCACGGTGCTTCCTCCTTTGCCCCGCAGCAAGGCTACGCGGGTCGCCCGCGGGGTTCCAGCAAACGATGCCCACTCGCGCGTGGCGGCAAACATGGGGCCCACCCGTGGAAGGCCAATCCCGCCCCTCGGGCCGCGCAGGTCGGTAAATTGACGCACGGTATGGCAGGCCGCGCGTCGGCAGGCCGCTTGGCGTGTTCAATGCGTTGGGAGACACATGATTCCGAGCACGTACTCACACCCGCGTGCACTGGCTGGCCGCTCGGCGATCGTCACCGGCGCGGCCCGAGGTGTGGGCAAGGGCATTGCGGGCGCCCTACTGGAGCGCGGCGCGTCGGTGTTGCTGGTCGACCGCGAGCCCGATCTGCTGGCCCGCACGGTGGGCGAATTCGCCAGGGAGGGTTGGCCTTCGGAGTTCCTGGTGGCAGATCTGCGTGATCCGGTCAGCCCTGGCGCCATCGTCGACGCGGCGGTGACGCGGCTGGGCGGGATCGACGCGTTGGTCAACGATGCGATCGCCACCAACGAGCCAAAGGCGTTGGCGGACATCACCCCCGACGATTACGACCTGGTGTTCGACGTGGGTCCGCGTGCCACGTTCTTCTTGATGCAGGCGGTGTACCCGGTGATGAAGGCGGCCGGCGCGGGAGTGATCGTGAACCTGGGGTCGGCCTCGGGCACGGGCGGCCAATCCCAATTCGCGGCCTACGCGGGTGCCAAGGAGGCCATTCGGGGGATGTCCAAGGCCGCCGCCCTGGAATGGGGCCGCGACAACGTCAGGGTCAACGTGATCTGCCCGTTCGCCGACTCACCCGGGGTTCAGTCCTGGCAGGAGATCGCCCCCAAGGACTACGAACGGGCGGTGCGACAGGTGCCACTGAGGCGCGTGGGTCGGATCCACGAGGACATCGGGGCCGTCGTGGCGTTCCTGGTGGGCGAGGACGCCGGCTACATCACGGGTCAAACCATCATGGTCGACGGCGGTACGGGCGTCTTCCGCTGATCGCAGACGACGCTCGTGAAACTGCCAGACATGGAACGCAGTCGACCGCTTGACCGATCAAGTTCTCGCCCGACCGGTCCGCGGTCTGCCATCGCGTGACTGGTCACGCTCGGTGGTCGAAGAATGGCCTTTGACATGGCCTTTCACGAAAACCAGCGCGCGGACCTCAAACCGATGACGACGCAACGAGGTACGCGAGAGCGGCTCTGCCACAATATTTTTGAGAGGTCGGTCGCCACGTGAGCGAAACGTGATGGCAGCCACAGATTTTGGTGAGGTCAAAACGCCGTTGCTACGGTCCGACGTCATGATCGATGCTATTGCGACCACGGCCATCTTGACGTTGGTCAACCAGGTTTCAGGCACGCCGTACCGCACGGGAGGCGACTCGCCCTCGGGTACCGACTGCTCGGGACTGGCGTCGTGGGTGGCCAACGCCGCCACCGGCCGCCCGATCTACGGCGACCGCTTCCACACGGGCAACGAAGAGCAGGCTCTGTTGGCGCGCGGTTTCCAGTACGGCACCCAGCCGGGTGCCCTCAACATCGGCTGGAACTCCGGACACACCGCGGTCACACTGCCCGACGGCACCCCGGTGTCGTCCGGCGAGGGCGGTGGCGGAGTACGCATTGGCGGTGGTGGCGCCTTCCAACCGCAGTTCACCCGGCACATGTACCTCCCGGTCGCCCAGGACGGCCCGGCCCAGGATCCGATGGCGCCACCTCCCCCGGCCGACCCCTTCGCACCACCCCCACCCCCGCTCCCCGGCCCCGCGGACATCCCCGCGGTCGACGGCGCCGTCAACGAACTGCCGCCGCCCCCGCCCCCCGGGCCCGAGCTGCCGCCCCCGGGCCAGGAGCTGCCGCCGACGACCATCTGATTGGTCTCGTTCAAGAGATTTGCGGTGTTGCAATCGCAATCCCCGTCAGACAGCAGTCGACTGCCGAATACCACAACTCCGGTGAGGCCAAATCCCCGGTCGGAGAGCTCGTGACGGAATCGAGACGCCGACGGTAGGGCCGGTCACTTTCGTCGTAGTCGATTTGCCACTCGGGCTATCATCGGCGCGTGGCCGATGCCCCCGTCCTGCAACCGTTGGGACTACGTGAGCGCAAGAAGGCGCAGACCCGTCGCCTGCTGATCGACGCGGCCGTCGAGCTGTGTCTCAAGCAGGGCTACGAGAACACCACCGTGGAACAGATCACCCACGCCGTCGAGGTGTCACCGCGGACGTTCAGCCGGTACTTCGCCTCGAAGGAGGCCGTCTTCATCGCCGTCATCGACGACCTCTCCGCCGAGGTCACCGACGAAATCCTGCGACAGCCGACGGACCTTGGGCCCTTGGAGTCGTTGAGAGCTGCCCACGTGGCGGTGCTGACACGGGTGGCCGAGCGTCGACCGATCGCCGGCCTGACCGCCGAACGCATCGCGATGATGCTGCAAATCGTGTCGTCGTGTCACACGTTGCGCCAAGCAGCCGTGGAGTATCGCAGCCCGGTGGCGATGGCAGTGCTCGCCGAACGCATGGGGGTCGCACCCGACGACAAACGCCTGGAACTGGCGGTGGCGACGTTCGCGACCGTCATCGTCACCGCCTGCGTCGACGTCGCCGCCAGCGATCCCGAGGTCAGCTTCGGCCCGGACTTCGTCAGGGAGAGGCTCGAGAAGGCGATGGCCGACCTGGCCTCGTTCGTCGGCGAGCTCGAAACGTCCTGACGCGGCGCGACTACTTCCGGCGTCGGGCTCCCCACGCGGCGATGGCGACGCCGATCACGACGGTGATGGGCCCGATGATCGACCACGTGGTGGTGTTCGACATCGGGCTGCCGCCGACGACGCCGAACCCCTGGAGAGCCCAGAGTGCGCCGAAGCAGGCGACGACGATTCCCAGGCCCAGAATGGCAATGCGCATGGGACCGAGAATAGTGCGCCTAGTTCAGCGCCAGCCCAGCTCCGGCGCAACGTGGGTGAGCAGGCTCTCGATCACGTGCGTGCTGTAGTCGACGCCGAGCTGGTTGGGGACGGTCAGCAGCAGGGTGTCGGCCGCGGCAATCGCCTCGTCCTCGGCAAGTTCAGCGGCCAACTTGTCTGGCTCCGCCGCGTAGGTCTTGCCGAAGCGAGCGTTGACGCCGTCGAGGGCGCCGACCTGATCGGTGCTGTGACGGTCGCGCCAGAAGAATTGCTTGTCCTGCTCGTCGACGATCGGAAAGATGCTGCGGCTCACCGAGACGCGCGGTTCACGCTCGTGTCCGGCCGCCTTCCAGGCGTCGCGAAATCGCTGGATCTGCTCGGCCTGCAGCTGGTGGAAGGGCACACCGGTGTCCTCGCTCAACAGTGTCGAGCTCATCAAGTTCATGCCCTGCCGAGCGGTCCATTCAGCGGTGGCCCGGGTACCGGCACCCCACCAGATCCGGTCGCGCAGCCCAGGTGAATGCGGCTCGATTCGCAGCAGACCTGGCGGGTTGGCGAACATGGGGCGTGGATTGGGCTGCGCGAACCCCTCGCCCTTCAACGTCTCGAGGAAGACTCGGGTGTGCTCACGGGCCATGTCACCACCGTCGGGGTCGCCCTCGTCGGGCGTATGACCGAAGTAGCGGTAACCCTGGATCACCTGCTCTGGCGAACCGCGGCTGATGCCGAGCTGCAGCCTGCCACCGGAGATCAAATCCGCGGCGCCGGCATCCTCGGCCATGTAGAGCGGGTTCTCGTAACGCATGTCGATGATGCCCGTGCCGAGCTCGATGCGGCTCGTGCGGGCGGCCGCCGCGGCGAGCAGCGGGAACGGCGAGGCGAGCTGCCTGGCGAAGTGGTGCACGCGAAAGTACGCCCCATCGGCTCCCACTTCCTCCGCCGCCACCGCCAGCTCGATCGACTGCAGCAGAGAGTCCGCCGCGGAGCGGACCTGGGAGTACGGGCTGTCCGACCAGTGTCCAAACGACAAGAAGCCGATGTTCTTCATGGTGCCCTCAACGAGCGGTGGTCGTCGTGTGTTCCGGCCCGTCACCGCCGCAACCGCGCGTTGATCGTCGCGAACACGCTCCACCCCACCAGCGTGCCGAGGGCGATGGAGAAGATCGCCGCTACCGTGCTGCCGAGCGTCATGACGTCGCCCTCGCCAGCCACGGCCTCGCCGAGCGTCTCGAAGCTCAGCGCGCCAGGCACCATCGCCCAGAAGGCCGCCAGCATCATCACGATGGCCGGGGGCGAGGTCTTGATACGCGCGCCGAGCATCGCGACGGGCACCACCAGAAAGGCTCCTACCGCACCGGAATGCGTTGGCGAGAGGAACATTCCGCCAACCTTCTGCCCGACCAGGGCGACCCCGACGATCAGCACCAGCCACGCCAACGAGCCCTTGGGCGCCGAGAGGTAGACGTACAACCCGATCGCGATCACCACCACCGCCACGTAGAGGGACCAGCTACCCATCTGCGCCGAGGGCTGCTGCGGGACCAGACTCGCACCGAGGTGGATGCCCAAGCCCACGCCGAACACCAGCAACATCAACTGCATGACTCCGTAGATCAACCGGGTGGCGCCGCTGACCATCTGCGCGCTGGCCAACTCCATTGCGCCGATCGTCAAGGCAAGTCCCGGCAGCAGGGCCACCAGCGGCGGGCTGATGACCCGGAGCAGACCGTCGTTGGCCGCATCCGCGACGAACCACGTCGCCAACAGCGTCACCACCGCTGCCGCCAATGTCGGCAATACGGCGTTCAGGGTGGGGAACGGCCGGCCAAGCATGACGATCGCACCGACGACCGCGCCCAGGAAGACGTAGCCCCACAACGACGCCCACGTCGGGTTGATCACCATGCCGAAGCCCAGTGTGGTGATCGTGTAGCCGATCACGGTGATCACCGGGCCGAATCGTGGCCGCATCGCGCGAGCGGCGGCCGTTTCCCTCGCCGCGTCGGCGGCGGTGATCGCGCCGAACTCGGCGAGCTCGGCGATCGCGTCGACCCGGCCGGCCAGATTGAGTTGCGTGGTCGGGTTGACCACCGTCTCCACCTCGTAGGCGACCGTGCCCACCTGCACCACCAAGGCCGTCGGCAACACGACCACACGGACGGTTTGGTCGGTGTAGTTCTTGGCGATCGACCGCAGGCGCGCCTCCACCTGATGCGTCGGCTGCTCGCATTCGATCAGCGCGATCCCGAGCTCCCGCAGCATGGCGGCAACCTCGGCGTCGTCGCCGACCGGCCCACCCGTCAGCGCCCTGGGGACCTCCTTGCGGACGGACTGCAAGAAGCCCCGGGGCGGCCGCGCGTCATCGCTCATACCGGTGATTGTGACGGGCGGCGTGCGCCGCCTAGTCCGCCGGTGCGGCCGAGCCCCATCCGACTACTGACCCGCGGCCCGTTCCGCCAGCCGCTCCCGCTGCGGCACCACCACGTACTTCGGGTCCTTCGTCGACGCGACGCCCGCTTCGAACACGCCGAACCGTTGCAGTGCACTGCCCGCAAGCAGAGCCGCACCCGACGCCACCAGCGCCGGACGGCGGCGCCCCACGACGGCGCCGACTGCCCCGGCGACGGTCAGCCACTCCGAGGCTTGCCGCAGGCGGTGCGGACGCCCCGTCTGATATGCCTCGGCGACCAGACCCAGCCGGCGCTCCATCGTGCGCGACGCCGCGACCTCCAGCGCCGCACCCGCGACGGCCATCCGCCGCGCGGGTCCCGACTCCCCCGCCGGCGCCAACAGCATGCCCAGTCCGCCGCCGCTGGCCGCCGCGGAACCGGTGAAGACGAACGGCAGATACGGGTGCGCCTCGTTCCAGGCGGGAACGGCCGTCTGAGACAACAGGACTGCGGTGTACGACGCCAACCCCGGCGCGACCGCCGCCGCCTCCAGGCCAGCGGGCCGGGCTGCCCATCCGAGCAGCCTGCCCACCCAGGTCCGCCGCACCCGGGCGGGCATCAGCTCGGCCACTCCGGCCAGACCTGCGCCCGGCCCGTAGGAGGTGAGGATCCACGTGCCCATGCTCATCGGCGAGCTCGGCTTGGCCACCCGCAGCATGTGGTGAAAGCGCTCCGGCCGTCCCAGGTCGCCGACGAGGAAGTACATGCTGGCAAGCAGACTCACCAGAGCGCCGATCCGCGACACCCGGCGCAACTCGGTGCGGCCCGTCAGGTCGGCCCCGGCCGCCAGCATCGCCGACCCCGCCGACAGCCCACCAGAGAACAGGTACGCCGCGATCATCCAATTCCACACCGGCGACTTGAGGATCTGCCGCCCGTAGTAGGAGCGGAACTCCGCCGACGGGACGGCCATGTCGTCGCGGCCCCGGCGACGATGTCGCGTCTGGGCGTTGCGGTCCGAAGCGCCTGCCTCGCTACTCAATTCGCGCATCAGGAACGCCCGATGAACGCCGACACCGCGATGCCCACCAACGCCGACGCCGCGACGCCCGCGTACCGCCACATGGCGCCGGCGTCGCGCGTCGGCACCACCGGGTCCGGCGGCAGCCCGTAGACCTCCGGCTCGTCGAGCAACAGGAAGAACGCTCCGTCGCCACCGACGCCGTCGTCCGGATCCTCACCGTAGAGCCGCGCCTCGGTGACGCCGCGGTCGTGCAAGGCCTCGACGCGCTGCGCCGCGCGCTCGCGCAACTCGTCGAGCACTCCGAACTGGATCGAGTCGGTCGGGCACGCCTTCGCGCACGCCGGCTCCAGCCCGTCGTGCAGTCGGTCGTAGCACAGCGTGCACTTCCACGCCCGGCCGTCGGTCTCTCGCCGCTCGATCACCCCGTACGGGCAGCCGGACACGCAGTATCCGCAGCCGTTGCAAATGTCTTGCTGCACGACCACCGTGCCGAACTCCGTGCGAAAGAGCGCGCCGGTCGGGCAGACGTCCAGACAGCCGGCGTGCGTGCAGTGCTTGCACACGTCCGAGGCCATCAGCCACCGGAAGTCGGGCAGTTCGCCCACCATCTCGGCTGCTTGCTTCGTGATCTCCGGCATGCCGAGGTCGACCGGCGGTTTGCCGGGTTGCTCGATGAACGCCACGTGCCGCCACGAGTTCGCGCCGAGATTTCCGGTGTTGTCGAACGACATCCCCAACAGGTCGAACCCGTCCCCGTCACCTGAGACGGGTACGTCGTTCCACTCCTTGCACGCCACCTCGCACGCCTTGCAACCGATGCACACCGACGTGTCGGTGAAGAACCCCACCCGCGGCGGATGCTCCTCGTATCCGGCGTTGGCCGCCGGATCCGCGAGCGGTCCGTGAAAGCTGTTGCCGTGCGGCCCAACTTGTTCGTCGCTCACGAGTCCTCCGTGTGGTCGGTCGAGCGCTTCGTCGTGTCCAGGTCGGTGCCCGTCTTGACCGTGATGCCGGCCCGCTCCCGGTACAGCGCGAGATACTCCAGCAGCAGCGGTCCGCGCGGGCGGCGTCCGGGCTGGATGTCGCACGTCGCGACCTTGCTTTCCTGGATGAACACGTTGGGGTCCACGACCACGCCGAGCAGATCGTTGACGACGTCACCGTCGACCAGTCCCTTGCCGCCCCAGTGATAGGGCATCCAAACCTGGTGCACCACGTGGTCGTCGACGCGCAACGGTCGCATCCGCTCCGTGACGAACACCCGCGCGTCCACCGCCGCCCGGCTCGTCACCACGTGCGCCCACCCCATGTGCGTCAGTCCGCGTTCGGCGGCCAACGCCGGCGACACCTCGACGAACAAACCGGGCTGCAACTCCGAGAGGTACGGCAGTTGTCTGCTCATTCCGCCGGCCGTGTGGTGCTCGGTGAGACGCGCCGCGGTGAACACGAAGGGGAACACCTCGCCGTGCGCTTCCGGCGGTGACGGGTTCGACGGATTGTCGTTGCGCCCGTAGACCTTTCGGGCCGGGTTTCCCTGCTGGGCATAGATCGCGTTGCGCACCGGGGACTCGTGCGGCTCGTAGTGCGTCGGCAGTGGGCCGTCGACCACGCCGTTCGGCGCGAACAACCACGCCTTGCCGTCGGCCTGCATGATGAACGCGTCGTCGCCGTGCAGCGCCGCCACGCCCACCGCGTCCGGCGAGGGCCGGTAGTCCGGTGGCTTGCCCTTCTCGAAGTCCGGGATGTCATAGCCCGTCCACTCCCGTGCCTCGGGATCCCACCAGACGAGCTTCTTGCGCTCACTCCACGGCCGGCCCTGCGGATCCGCCGACGCCCGGTTGTAGAGCACACGTCGATTCATCGGCCACGTCCAACCCCACTCGTTGTCGTAGGGTCCCTGCTCGGTGTGCGGCTTGCGCCGTGCCGCCTGGTTCACCTCGTCGGCGTACACGCCGCTGTAGATCCAGCAGCCGCTCATCGTCGACCCGTCGGCCTTCAGCGACAGATAGTTTTCTACCGCCCGGCCCGTCGTCAGGTCGACGCCGCTGATGCGACGCAGCACGTCCTCACCCGACGGCTCGTCGCCCTCCATGGCGTAATCCCACGACAGATCCAGCAGCGGCCTGTCCCGCTCGTCTGTCGAGGCGGCCAGCTTCTCCCGCAGGATCCGGCCCAGGTGGTAGAAGAACCACAGCTCCGACCGCGCGTCACCCGGCGGCTCGACGGCCTTCTCGCGCCATTGCAGCATTCGTTGCGTCTGGGTGAACGTGCCCGCCTTCTCCACGTGCGATGCCGCCGGGAACAAGAAGACCTCGGTCCGGCACGTCTCCGGGGAGATCTCGCCGGTCTCGATCTCCGGTCCGTCCTTCCAGAACGTCGCGCTCTCGATCTCGACGAGGTCGCGCACCACCAGCCAGTCCAGGTTCGCCATGCCGAGGCGTTGCAGCCGCCCGTGCGCCGACCCGACCGCCGGGTTCTGGCCAAGCAGGAAGTAGCCGAAGACCTTGCCGTCGACCATGTCCATCACCGTGCGGTAGGTGCCGTGGTCCCCGTTGATGCGTGGCAGGTAGTCGAAGCAGAAGTCGTTCTCGGCGGTCGCGTGCTCGCCCCAGTACTCCTTGAGCAGCGACACCATGTACGTGTCGGCGTTGTGCCAGAAGCCCTTCTGATTCTTGCCCACGATGTCGTCGAGGTAGTCGGCGAGCGTGGCATGCGTTTGATTGGGCATCGCCAGGTAGCCGGGCAGCAGGTTGAACAACGTCGGCACGTCGGTCGACCCCTGGATGCTGGCGTGCCCGCGCAACGCGAACACCCCACCCCCGGGCCGGCCGATGTTGCCCAGCAGCAGCTGGATGATCGCTCCGGCGCGGATGAACTGCGAACCAAGCGTGTGCTGCGTCCACCCCACGCTGTACACCAGCGCGGCGGTCTTCTCCCGGCCCGAGTTCTCCGTCCACTTGCGGGCCACCTCGAGGAACTGCTCGGCGGGCACGCCACACACCCGCTCGACCATCTCCGGGGTGTAGCGGGCGTAGTGCCGCTTGAGGATTTGGTAGACCGACCGCGGGTGCTCCAACGTCTCGTCGCGCGGAATGTCCCTCGCGCCGCCCTCCACCGGTGGGCCGCCCGATCCGGCCTGGTAGGCCAAGCTTTGCTCCTTGGCTCCCGAGCCGCCGCCCTTGGCGCCGGTGTTCTCGTACTGCCACGTCGACGGGTCGTACGACGCGGTCGCGTCGTCGTAGCCGCTGAACAAACCGTCGAGATCCTCGGCGTCCTGATAGCTCTCGTCGACCAGGAACGAGGCGTTGGTGTACGCGGTGACGTACTCCCGGAAGTCGAGCCCGTTGGACAGGATGTAGTTGATCACCCCGCCGAGGAAGGCAATGTCACTGCCCGCGCGCAGCGAGACGTACTGATCCGCCAGCGCGCTGGTGCGGGTGAAGCGGGGGTCGACGTGCACCACCTCGGTGCCGCGCGACTTGGCCTCCATCACCCACTGAAAGCCCACGGGATGAGCCTCGGCCATGTTGGACCCCATGATGACGATGAAGTCTGCGTTGACGAGATCCTGCTGGTAGTCCGACGCCCCGCCGCGCCCGAAGGAGGCTCCCAGACCGGGAACCGTGGCGCTGTGTCAAATACGCGCTTGGTTCTCGATCTGTAACGCACCCATCGCGGTGAACAACTTCTTGATCAGGTAGTTCTCTTCATTGTCGAGCGTCGCGCCACCGAGGCTGGCGACGCCCATCGTGCGGCGCAGCGTGTTGCGGTCGGCGTCGAACTGCTGCCAGCCACGCTCGCGCGCGTCGAGGATGCGGTCGGCGACCATGTTCATCGCCGTGTCGAGCTCGAGGTCTTGCCATTCGGTGGCATACGGCGGGCGGTAGCGGATCTTGGTCAGGCGCTGCGGCCCGGTGACCAGCTGCTTGCTCGCGGACCCCTTGGGGCACAACCGGCCTCGCGAGATGGGGCTGTCCGGGTTGCCCTCGATCTGGACGACCTTCTCGTCCTTGACATACACCTTCTGCGCACAACCGACGGCGCAGAACGGGCACACCGAGTGTGCGACGTGGTCGGCCTCGGCGGTGCGTGGGGTCAGACCGAGGGAGCGCTTGGACTGGGCCGCCTTGCCGCGGCCGAGCTTGTCGTCACCGGTGAGCTGCTGATACACCGGCCACGACTCGAAGAGCTTCTTGACGTCCACGGCAGTCTCCTCTCGGACGGACGGCAGTTACCCGCCGTCCGGTCAATCAAACCACCGTCCGCGTGTGATCGACGCCGCGACGCGTAATCCGTCGTCCGTCAAGGACTTCGAGAAGGGGCACGGCCACCCGGCGGGTCGTGCCCATGGCGCGCTTGGCGTCACTCACGGTGAACGGCTGCGGAAGCGCCTTCAGGAGCTCCGTAGCTTTGCCCAGCGCATCCGCTCCGAGGACGACGCCGTCGGCGATCTTCGTCAACCGGCCCGCCCGCACGGCCGCGGCCAGTTCTGCCGGTCCCAGCTTCAACTCGGCCAATTCGTCGGCCTCCGGCGCACGGAACGGCTCGGCGGCGAGCCACTCCTCGACGGTGCGCACCGCCTGCTCGACCCGCGGCGGCAGCGTGGCGTTGGGCGGTCGGACGTAGCCGTCTGCGACGACCAGGCCCGTGCCCTCGAGCAGTGCCGGCACCAGATCGGCGGCGGGCAGCCCGGCCTGCTGCCGCACGGCTTCCAGGGGCATGCCCGCGGCGACGCTGTGTTGCGCCGACCACGAGGTCACGGCCCTCGACGCGTCGTCGCGGCGCTGCGCCCACCACGACGGGTCGACGACCCACTGCCCGATCCGTAGACCCGTGGCGCGAAATCCCATGGCGCGCAGATCATCTGACCGGGCACAAACCGGAGGCGGGGCGCAGCCGCCAGCCAGTTCCCCGGCCCGTGCGCGGGCCGCCCCGCGGCGGCGCAACCCTGGTGGGCGGGGATCGAGCACCTCGACGCCCGCGACGATCCGGTGCTCCCCCGGGTCGCGGAGCAGGCCGACGTCGCCCACGCGCAGTGGCAGCGGCCGTGCGAGCCGCAGTCGGGCGGCCTCCCCGAGCGGGCGGACGTGCACCGGCACCGCCGCCGAGCCGACGTGCAGCACCAACTGATCGTGCAGCTTGCCCGCCGAGCGCAGCGCGACGTCGACCTCCGCGGTGTCGAGCCACGCTCCTGGCGTCCGCAGCGTGTCGCCGCGGCCGACCTGCTGACGGTCGACCCGCCGTAGGTTCACCGCGACGCGCGCGACGGCGCCCACCTCGTCGTGGTCCGCCTCGAGGGACTGGAGTCCGCGGACGGTGACGCGACGGCCGTCGAGTTCCAGTTCGTCGCCGACGCGCAGCACCCCCGCGGCCAGGGTGCCGGTGACGACGGTTCCCGCACCGCGGATGGTGAACGACCGGTCGACCCACAGCCGCACGTCGGCGTCCAGGTCCGGTGCCGGCAGCCGGTCGACCAGACCCACGAGCTCCGCCCGCACCGCGTCGAGGTCGGTGCCCAGCGCCACCGGCGGATCGGCCAGGGACGTCAACGAAAAGCGTTGTCGCACCTGCTCGACGGCGTCCGCCGGATCGGCGAGGTCCGTCTTGCTGATCACCACCAGCGCGTGGCGCACGCCGAGCGCGTCGAGCGCGGCGAGGTGTTCGTCGGACTGCGGCATCCAGCCCTCGGTCGCGGCGACGACGAACATCACCGCGCTTTCTCGGGGCAGCGCGCCGCACCCGGCGAGCATGTTTCCCACGAACCGTTCGTGCCCTGGCACGTCGACGAACGCCAG
The DNA here is from genome assembly GCF_025823185.1 of Mycobacterium yunnanensis. Taxonomy (GTDB): domain Bacteria; phylum Actinomycetota; class Actinomycetes; order Mycobacteriales; family Mycobacteriaceae; genus Mycobacterium; species Mycobacterium yunnanensis. The sequence goes on along the minus strand of NZ_JACKVK010000004.1, from coordinate 71,734 downwards.
CTCGCGCCCGTCCACCGTGGTCCACGCGAATCCGAGGTCGATGGTCAGGCCCCTGCGCTGCTCTTCGGCGAGGCGGTCGGGCCACCTCCCGGTGAGCCGTTGCACCAGCGTCGACTTGCCGTGGTCGACGTGCCCGGCGGTCGCGACTACGTACACGCCAGGACCGCTGCCACCAGCGCCTCGTCGTCCTCGGGCGCGACGGTCCGCAGGTCGAGGAGGCATCGACCGTCCTGCACGCGGCCGACCACCGCCGGCCTGGCGGCGCGCAGGGCGACCGCGTAGGACGCCGACAAACTGATTGCCGCGCTTGGCAATTCGATCCCCGGTGCGCCGCCGCCACCGACTGCGGCGACGCAGTCGACGGCCTCGGCACCGGGCAACCGCCCCGCCAACTCGACCGCGCGAGCCTTCAGTGACGCGACGTCCGCGTCCAGTGCCGAGGCCACCGGAGTCGGCGGTCCGACCAGTGTCGCCTCCAGCGCGGCCAACGTCAGCTTGTCGACGCGCAACGCCCGCGCGGCAGGATGGCGCCGCAACCGCTCGACGAGGTCGGCGGAGCCGAACAGCAGACCGGCCTGCGGCCCGCCGAGCAGCTTGTCGCCGCTCGCGGTGACCAGGTCGGCGCCGTCACGCAGGGCCGTCGTCGCGTCGGGTTCCTCCGGCAGCAGCGGGTGCGGCGTCAAGAGGCCCGAGCCGACGTCGACGACGACGGTCGCGTCCAGCGTCACGAGCTCCGCGACCGACACCCCGGCCGTGAACCCGCTGACCACGTAGTTCGACGGATGCACCTTCAGGATGAAGCCGGTGTCGGGACCGAGCGCGTCGGCGTAGTCGCGCAGGTGCGTGCGGTTGGTGGTGCCCACCTCCCGGAACCGGGAGCCCGTCGACTGCATCAGCTCAGGCAGCCGGAACCCGTCGCCGATCTCGATCAGCTCACCGCGGCTGACCACGATCTCCCGGCCGGGCGCCAGCGTCATCGCGGCGAGCAGGAGCGCCGCGGCGTTGTTGTTGACGACGTGCACGCCCTGCGCCGTGGGGACGGCGTCGCCAAGCGCCGCGAGTGCACCGCGACCGCGGCGGGCGCGACGACCGGTGGCCAGGTCGAACTCGACGTCGGTGGCGCCGCTGGCGGTGACGACCGCGTCGACCGCGGCCCGGGACAGGGGGGCGCGCCCGAGGTTGGTGTGCACGATGACACCCGTTGCGTTGATCACCGGCTTGAGACTGGCGGCGCTGACGGGCAGCGCGGCGACGGCGTGGTCGGCGACGTCGTCGGGCGCGATGTCACCGGCGCGGGCGAGCTGTTGCGCGTCGGCGATCACCGCCTTGACCAGCGTGCGGCCGAGCAGTCGCTGCGCGTCGACGAGCCGCGGGTCGGCAAGCAGCGCGTCGGTGCGGGGAACCCGGCGGCGGGGGTCAGTCATGACGAAGTCCATGGCGTGGTTCATGGCGGAGGCGGACGGGAATCGAACCCGCCAGCGGCAGCGACTGCCGCTCAGCGATTTTGAAGATCGTGCCGGTCACCAGACCAGATACGCCTCCCAGGCCCATCGCCCCATCATGACAGGCACGATGGAGGCCATGGCCACAGGACAGACATACCGACTGACCCAGTACGCCCACGGTGGCGGTTGCGCCTGCAAGATCCCGCCCGGCGAGCTCGAGGACGTCGTCCGCGGGCTCACCAAGGCCGCCCCGCACGATCCCGCCGGGGAGCTGCTCGTCGGACTCGACGACGGTGACGACGCAGCGGCCGTCCTCGTCGGCGACACCGCCGTGATCGCCACGACGGACTTCTTCACGCCAGTGGTCGACGACCCCTACGACTGGGGCCGTATCGCGGCGGCCAACGCGCTCTCCGACGTCTACGCGATGGGCGGGAAGCCGGTGGTCGCGCTGAATCTGCTGGGCTGGCCGCGGGACGTGTTGCCCTACGAGCTGGCCGCCGAGACGCTGCGCGGCGGACTCGACGTGTGCAACGAGGCGGGCTGTCACCTCGCGGGCGGGCACAGCGTGGACGATCCCGAGCCGAAGTACGGGTTGGCCGTCACCGGCGTCGCCGATCCTCGGCGTCTGCTGCGCAACGACGCCGGTCGACCGGGCGTGCCACTGTCGCTGACCAAGCCGCTGGGCATCGGCGTGCTCAACAGCAGGCACAAGTCGACCGGCGAACGCTTCGAGCAGGCGATCGAGACCATGACGGCGCTCAACCGCGACGCCTCGGTCGCCGCGCTGGCAGCGGGCGTCGAATGTGCCACCGACGTCACCGGTTTCGGGTTGCTCGGCCATCTGTTCAAGCTGACCCGGGCCAGCGGCGTGACCGCCGTACTGAACAGTTCGGCGGTGCCCTACCTCGACGGTGCCCGGGACGCTCTTGCCGCGGGCTACGTCAGCGGCGGGACGCGGCGCAACCTCGACTGGGTGGCGCCGCACGTCGACCTCGCCGCAGTCAACGAGGACGAAGCGCTGCTGCTCGCCGACGCCCAGACCTCCGGTGGTCTTCTGATCGCCGGGGAGATCCCTGGCGCGCCGGTGATCGGGGAACTGGTCCCGCGGGGCGAGCACGCGATCGTGGTGCGCTGAGCGCCGGTCGTTCACGTCGGCGGATACGGCAGACCGAACTCGTCGGCCAACAGGCTCTGCACGATGGTCATCGCCGCCCGGCAGCCGGAGTCGATCGCGCTCGAGAGATGCGGCTCCCGGGTACACGCGTCACCTGCGGCGAACACCGACTCCACCTTGGTCCGGAAGATGGCGTCGACGTCCACCGGTTGCGCCTCGAATTCGGCAGGCGCGCAGCAGGTCTCGAGTTGTTCAGCCAGCGACGACCGCTGCTTCAGCGGTGCTTCCACGAGCAGCCCGTCGCGGGCCAGCCGCGTCCCGTCGGCGAAGGCGATCCCGGTGAGTTCACCCCTCTCGCTGGTCAACTCGACGATCCGACGATGCTCGACGGTGACGTCGGCCTTGCCCAGTGCACGCTCGTCGGCCTCCGACAATCCCGGTCGTCCGTCGGTCACCAGGACGACGTCGTCGGTCCATCCGCGCAGCATCACGGCGGCGTGCACGGCCCGCTCTCCCGCGGCGAGTGCGGCCAGCCGCTTGCCGCGCATTTCCCAGCCGTGACAGAAGGGGCATTGGAACACCGACGTGCCCCAGAGCTCGGCCGCTCCGGGGATCTCCGGCTGGCCGTACCGCATGCCCGTCGCCAGCAGCACCCGGCGAGTGACGACAGTCGACCCGTCGTCCAGGTCGAGCTCGAAACCACCCTCGACGCGACGACCGCCGTCGACCTGCCCGCGGCGGTACTCGACGCTCGGATAGGCCGACAGTTCCGCTCGGCCAAAGGCGTACAACTCGGACGGTGCACCCTGGTCGTATCCCAGCAGACCGCCGACGACGGGTGCGGCGAGGTTGCTCTGCTCGTTGGCGTCGACCACGATGGTCCGCCGCCGAGCCCTGCCGAGGACCAGCGCTGCACTCAACCCTGCCGCGCCGCCACCGACGACGGCACACTCCCACACCTCGGTCATGGCGGGCGGTGTTTCCACGCCCGGCGCCGGCAAACCTCGGTTCGGCGGTCAGTCTGGCGTCCGCCTAGCGGCCGAATCCGGCGTTGCGCAGCGCGTCGGCCATCGAGCCCGACGGCGCTGGCGTCTCGCGTCGCCCGGAGTCCCGGGGTCGGCTCTGAGTCGGCTTGCCGCCCTTGGCCTTCGGCGGCGAAGACTTCCCCGGCCCCTTCTGCTGCGGAGTGTCGTTCAACCGCAACGTCAATCCGATGCGCTGCCGGTCCACGTCCACCTCGAGCACCCTGACCTTGACCACCTGTCCCGACTTGACCACTTCGTGCGGGTCGGAGACGTAGCGGTCCGACATCGCCGAGACGTGGACGAGCCCGTCCTGGTGCACGCCGACGTCGACGAATGCCCCGAACGCGGCCACGTTGGTCACCACGCCTTCGAGCACCATGCCGACCTTCAGATCCGCCACCTTCTCCACCCCGGCGGCGAAGGTGGCCGTGGAGAACGCCGGCCGCGGGTCACGGCCCGGCTTCTCCAACTCTGCGAGGATGTCGGAGACCGTAGGGATGCCGAACCGATCGTCGGCGAAGTCTGCCGGCCGCAACGACTTCAACGTCCGGGAGTCGCCAATCAGCTCGGCCAGCGTGACGCCCGCGCGGTCCAGAATGCGCCGCACCACCGGATAGGACTCGGGGTGCACACCCGATCCGTCGAGTGGGTCGTCACCGTCGGTGATCCGCAGGAAACCGGCACACTGCTCAAAGGCCTTGGGACCCAACCGGGGAACCTTCAGCAGCGCCGAGCGGTTGCGGAAGGGGCCCGTCGACTCGCGGTGGGCGACGATTGCCTCGGCCATTGTGTCGGTCACCCCGGACACCCGTGCCAGCAGCGGTACCGACGCGGTGTTGAGGTCCACCCCGACGGCGTTCACGGCGTCTTCGACGACCGCGTCCAAGCTGCGCGCCAGCGTCCCGGGAGTGATGTCGTGCTGGTACTGGCCCACCCCGATCGACTTCGGGTCGATCTTCACCAATTCGGCCAAGGGATCCTGCAACCGTCGCGCGATCGACACCGCACCCCGGATCGTCACGTCGAGGTTGGGAAGTTCGTGTGCGGCATACGCCGACGCCGAATACACCGATGCGCCAGCCTCGCTGACCATCGCCTTCACGGGCGCCTTTGCTCCCGAGGCCGCGATGTCCTTGATGAGTTCGCTTGCCAAGGCGTCGGTTTCGCGTGACGCGGTGCCGTTGCCGATGGCGATCAGGTCGACGCCGTGACGCGCGATCAGCGCACCCAGGACGGCCTTGGACTCGTCCCACTTCTGCTGCGGCTGGTGCGGGAAGATCGCCGTGTGGTCGAGCACCTTGCCCGTCGCGTCCACCACCGCCACCTTGACACCGGTCCGAAAGCCGGGATCGAGACCCAACGTGGTGCGGGTGCCCGCCGGCGCCGCGAGCAGTAAGTCCTTGAGGTTCTTGGCGAACACCGACACCGCGTCCAGCTCGGCGCGCTGCTTGAGCTTGACGCGCGCGTCGACCGCGGCCGACACCATCAGCTTGACCCGCCACGCCAGCTTGACCGTCGTCGCCAGCCACGCGGTGGCGGGAGCCTGCGCGGACAGGTCCACCCCCAGGGTCTGGGCGACCATCGCGTGGTAGATCTCCTCGTCACCGCCGTCGAGGTTCAGCGAGAGGATCTGCTCCTTCTCACCGCGCATCACCGCGAGCACGCGGTGGGAGGGCATCTTCTCCAGTGGCTCGGAGAAGTCGAAGTAATCCCGGAACTTCTGTGCCGCAGGCGTCTTGGCGGCATCGGAGGTCGACAGCGACGTCCGCAGAGTGCCGTCGGCCCAGAACTTGGCGCGCACGGCGCCGACGAGTTCGGCATCCTCGGCGGCGCGCTCGATGATGATGTGCCGCGCCCCGTCCAACGCCGCCGCGGCGTCGGGCACGTCGTCACCGAGGAATCCCGCGGCCTCGGCGTCCGGCACCAGCGTGGGATCGGCGAGCAGCCGGTCGGCCAACGGTTCCAAGCCGGCCTCGCGGGCGATCTGCGCCTTCGTGCGCCGCTTCGGCTTGTAGGGCAGGTAGATGTCCTCGACGCGGGACTTGGTGTCGGCCGCCAGCAACGCCGCCCGCAGCTCGTCGGTCAGCTTGCCCTGCTCTTTGATGGAGGCGATCACCGCGGTGCGGCGGGCGTCGAGCTCGCGCAGGTAACCCAGCCGTTCCTCCAGCAGCCGCAGCTGCCCGTCGTCGAGGCTGCCGGTGATCTCCTTGCGGTAGCGAGCGATGAACGGCACCGTCGCGCCTTCGTCGAGCAACCGCACGGTCGCGGCCACCTGGGCTTCCCGAACGGCCAGTTCGTCAGCAAGGCGGGCGTTTACGGACTTGACGGTCAGGCTCTGAGTCACGCCGAGACCCTACCCAATGCCGCCGACGCCCCCTGTCCGTCAGCCCCGTGTGGTCGAATCATCGAGCCATGACAGCTGAGCTCTCCCGGCAGGCCTTCGTACGCGGCGCGCTCGGCGTGGCCGCGGCGGCGGTCCTCGGGTCGTGCGCCTCTCCCCCTGCGGCGCCAGGTTCCGGGACACCGACACCCTCTCCGTCCCCGTCGGGGTCGGGCCCACCGCGCTGGGCCGACCTGGGCGACCTCGCCGTGCTGCCGTCGGACCCCACGTATGGCTCCGCCAAGACCGTGTTCAACACCCGCTTCTCGGGGTCCACGCCGGTCGCCGTCGTCATCTGCAGGTCGGTGGCCGACGTGCAGCGGGCGCTCGCCTTCGCCGCTGCCAACGACGTGCAGGTCACCTCGCGCAGTGGCGGTCATTCCTACGTCGGTGCGTCCACGGCGAGCGGCACGATGGTCCTCGACCTGCGCCGCCTGGGCGGCCCGATCACCTACGACGCCGCTGCCGCCACGGCGACCGTTCCTGCGGCCGCCGACATCGACTCGGTGCAGCGGACCCTGAGCCCTCTGGGGCGGTCGATCCCCACCGGCAGCTGCCCGTCGGTCGGTCTGGCGGGCCTCGCGCTGGGCGGCGGCCTCGGCGCCGACGCCCGCAGCCACGGCCTGACGTGTGACGCGATGACCTCGGCGACGGTGGTCCTCCCCGGCGGCGAGGTCGTGACGGCCTCGGCCGCCGAGGACGCCGACCTGTTCTGGGCACTGCGCGGCGGCGGTGCGAACTGGGGCGTCGTGACGTCGTTCACGTTCACCACGTACCCGACTACTGACCGCGACGTCGTCACACTGGCCTTCGACGGGGACGCGACGGCCGAGGTCCTCGTCGGCTGGCACCGTTGGCTCACCGCGGCCGACCACGGGGTGTGGGGCATGGTCAACGTCACCGTCGGCCCCGATCCCACGCGCTGTTCGGTCGTGTTGGCCACCCCGCCGGGGGCCGGCCCGAGCCTCGCCGACGACGTCGTCGCCGCGATCGGCGCGCCGGAGATCAGCAGGACGATCCGAACCTTCGACCGCCCGGCCTTCGTCGCCTACTTCGGCGGTGGCCCCGACGCCGTGCGACCGCGCGCCTTCGTCGCCGGCACCGACGTGGTCAGCCAGATGACCCCGGTGACCGCGGCCGCGCTGGTGGCCGCCACGTCGGCCTGGCCGCGCGACCTGGTCCCTGCGACGATGGTGGTCGAATCACTCGGCGGCGCAATCCAAGACGTCGCCCCGGACGCCACCGCGTTCCCGTGGCGGCGCCATGCGGCGAGCGTGCAGTGGTACGTGGAGACCCCGACGACTCCCCTCGTCGACGCCGCCGCGGGCTGGCTCACCGCCGCCCACGGCACACTGGGCGACCACTCAGCGGGCGGCTACGTCAACTACCTCGAACAGTCGAGCCCGGCACAGCGCTACTTCGACTCCAACCTCGTGCGTCTGCGCACGCTCAGGCAGCGCTACGACCCTGGACGGCTGATGTGGTCGAGCTTCGACTGGTGACCGCGCAGACCCTGGCAACGGTGACCGCGACGAGGAAGCCTCCGAGCGCCGACCACCCCTGAACTCCGCTGAGCCCGTACTTCGCCATCAGCAGCACCGCCACACCCGCAACGCACGTGAACGCCCCCGCGGCTGCCGAACGGGTCCCACCCGCGCGCGCCGAGGCGTCCCACCACGGCAGCCGACGATGCTCCAGCGGGGACAGCAGCAGGAAGGCCAGCGTCATCACGACGGCGAACACGGCGGCCCGCAGCGCGAGGCGGCCCCAGAACCCGGGAGCGTGCACGTCGAAGGCGTCGACCCCGACGGCGTGCAGCGCGAAGGTGGCGACCGCAATCGCGGGGATGTGCCAGAGGTAGAGCGTCATCGTCCCGCCGTTGCCGAGAGCCACTGCGCGCCACACCCGGGGCCGCGCCGCCCAGCGGCGGATCGGTCCGGCGACCAGCACGAACAGGCACGACATCCACGTGCAGTGCAACCCGAGCAGCAGCGTGGGCGATGACACGTTGGACAGCCGCTCGACACCGGTCACCACCAGGGACACCTCGTAGGGGCCGACGGCGACCGCCAGTACCGCACCGGCGAACGCAACGACCGCCGCGGCGAGCGTTGCCCACGTGTTCAGCAGGTTGCGGGCGTATGCCACGCCGATCACCACCGGGATGAGCCACACGAACACGAAGTTGGCCACGCCGGCCTCCGGGGTCCCGACGGCGATGCGAACGGCGTCCGTCGCGGCCGAGGCGGCCAGCAGGCCCACCACGACGAGCGCGACCGCACCCCCCGTGCGCAATCGCGTCAGCATCGGCACGAAGGCCAGCACGACCAGATACACACCCAGGAACCACAGCAACGCGACTGATTCGCGCCCCAAGTCGGCGGCCGATTCGGCGCCCAGCACCGCGCGCGTCACCAACAAGCCAAGAACCCACGCCGCGAGATACCAGAACACCGGTCGACACAGCCGCTGCGAGCGGGTGAAAAGCCACGTGCCCCACGCCGTCCCCGGCCGCCAGCCGTACGCACCTGCCGCGCCGCCGGCCAGGAAGAACAGCGGCATGACCTGCACGATCCACGTCACCGGCTGAATCACGGGCAGTGTGCCCAGCAGGTTGCCGATGCGCAGTCCACCGGTGTCGATGGTGGCCAGCAGCAGCGCGCAGTGCCCGAACATCACCACCACCAGGGCGGCGAGGCGGGCCACGTCGACGGCGCGGTCGCGGACGGGTGCGGAGTCGTCGGCCACCGTGGGTGCCTGCGACGACGACCGGGTCAGTTCCATGTCACCAGCATGACGGCCGACCGGCCGTGGCGGCTGAGTAGGACTACGCGACTTTGGGTCGCGGGGCCGCATTCGCCTACATTGCTCGGTGATGCGCCTTGCACTGATCGTCCTGACCATCCTCTTCGGCGTCATGGCCGCGCCCGCGGCACCGGCGAACGCCGATGCGACGCCACAGCCCGATTTGAGCGGTTTCACCACGGTGTCCACCTACCCGTACGTGATGGGCAACGAGCTGTACTTCCAGACCCCCGACGGGCTGCTGTGCGCGATGCTTCCCGACCGCAACGTCGTCGGGTGCGACGGCCGGTTGCCGGGCACGGCGCCCGAGGTGAACGAGATCGGTCTGAGCCCCGACGCCAGTACCCGCGGGTTGTCCACCACCGCGAACCATCGCTTCGTGAAGTCGACCGGGAACGCGGCCCCGCTGCTGCGCGAGGGGCAGAAGATCGTCTTCGGCGACTTCGAATGCGCGGTGGGTGCCGATTCCTACACCGCCTGCACCAAGGGTCAGCCCGTCGCGCAATGGATGGTCGTGTCCCCCAAGGGCACCGGCATCGGACCCGCCACGGCGGGCCTGCCACCCGGCTTCCCCGACCCCAACGACTTCATCCTGGGCGACGACACCTACATCGTCGGCCAAGGCGCCAAGAACCTGTTCCCGGTGTTCCACGTCGAGGGCGGTCTCACGTGCTCGATCGTGACGTTTAGCGGTGGCGAAATCGGTTGCGACGGACCACTTCCACGCGTCCTGGGGGGTGAGAACGAGGTGTACGCCCAACTGCCGGGACCCTCGGGCATCCGCCGCACCGACGCCCCGAGGTTCGCCACACCGGCCTACCCCGGCCCGGTGAAGCAACTCCCCGTCGGCCACCGCGTCCACGGCATCGGCGCGGTCTGCATGGCGATTCCCGGTGGCGTGGCCTGCACGGGCAGCGTCGACGGTGCGGTGCACGCCTTCGAGGTGACGCCGTCGGGAGTGTCGACCTACGGCGCGTGACCGCTCACGGCGTGGGGTGCTGGTGTGCCCAGGTCTGCAGGACGTTGACGTACGGGCTGGGACTGACCGACAGGGCTCCGACGAACGGATGCTCCAGGGCGAAGATCAGATAGATGACGAAACCCATCAGTCCCGCGGTCAACCCCACCGCGCATGCGTGGAGCACCACGTCGCGGGTGCCGAACAGGAACGTGAACGCCATGACCACCATGCCGCCGCCGATGAGCAGCACCCACAGCTCTCCCGGCACCGCGGCGTCACCGGCCGACACGCGCATCTTGCGGTTGGCACTCAGGTCGTTGAGCTTGACGATGTCGTGGTCGAAGAACGCAATCTCGTTGCGGCTCTGCGGCTGAACGCTCAGATACGCCGACCACACCTCGCTCATGGGGCCGGACTCCTCTTCGACGGTCTCACCACGCCGCATGCGTGGCAGCTCGTCGTCGATCACGTCGCGGGTGTAGGCGATCAGGCTCTGCCGCACGACGTCCCGCGACACGGCAGGGATTGCGGTGGAGTCGCGTAGCAACTCCGCGATGGCGCTGGCCTCGGCCTGCGTCGCGTCCTCGGCGTCGCCGAACTGCTCCCACACGACGACCACCACGAACGCGACGAGCACCGCGTACAGCACGCCGGCGAGTTGGAACACCTGCCCCGAGACCACGTTCGAGTTCTCGAGCCTGGTGTGCGACACCAGCTTTCGGAAGATCAACAGCCCGCCCACCGACAGCCCGACGACGAGGCCGACGGCGAGGAACCCGAGTAGCGGAGCAGGCATTTGCAGCAGCCAGATCACGGGCAGCGTCCCCCAGTCGCGCAGACGCGAGCCGTCCGCCTGGCAATTATGACTGCTTCGTCAAATAATCGAGCGCAATCCCAGCGCATTCGACACCGACGCCGCGAACACGCAGAGCCCCGTGGCGAACTGGCGGGCCACCGGCCCTGGCAGGTCGTCGACGTGACCGCATGCGGCACCGAGCACCCCGCCCGTCGGCAACACCGCCACCACGCCCGGGGTCAGCTGTAGTACCACCGCGTAGCCGTCGTGGTCGCCGGTGGTGAAGCTGCCGTCGTCGTAGGCGTTTCCGAGGGGGACGACGCCCACCACCGTCGCCGCGCCGCTCGCGACGAGGCGGCGTGCGAGTTCGTCGCGCGCCATCGTCGAGGAGACGTATTCGTGGGTGAACGGATTGGCCGGGTTGAGCTGCTCGGTGCTGAAGGCTCCCGTGTACACGTACCCCGTGCCGGTCGTGGCGGGGGCCGGTCCGAACACGCGACCGTGGTCGTTGGGGAACAGGAAGAAGTCGTCGGAGAACGCCTGCAGGAATCCGGCGGGCTGCTGTCCGTAGGTCGTGCCGTCGATCACGCCCTGAAAACCGGTGCTGTGGATCGGCTGGGCCGGGAAGCCGGCGCGCGTCATGGCCGCGTCCAGACGTGCCAGCGATTCCGCCGTGCTGGTGGAGCTCGGGTCCAGGATGATGACGTTGACGGGTTCCAGGACGGTCTTGGCGTCATGGGGGACGCCACCGTAGTTCGCGATCTGACCGTTGGGCGCAAGCAGCCAGGTGCCGACGTCCCCGTAGGGAGTGTGCGCGACGTCGGTGGGGCTGGGCGCCGCGACGACGGCAGCCTGGGGTGCGTCGACCGACGTGACCGGTGTGACCAGCTCGGTGACTGCGGCGGCGGGCTTGGCGAGGCCGACGGTTTCGGTCTCACGGCGGATCAGTTGCAGGGCCCCGAGCGCGACGGGCGCCGGAGCTACAGGCGCGTCGCCGGTGCGGGTGGACGAGGAGGCCTTGGCGACGGGGGCCGAACCGGTGACGGTCGTGGTAGCCGGGGCGGACTCGGCGGACGTGGTGACGGACTGGGACCCGTCGTCCGCGCCGTTGACGCGCCCGGTGGCGTGCGGCGCGGTGGTCGTGGTCGACGGCTCGTCGGATGCGGTGGCGACGGCGTCGTTGCCGGTGGCAGTGACCTTGGTGGCGCCGACGACGGAGACGGGTGACGAATGCTTGGACGGCTTCGGGCTCGTCGGGCCCGGCGCGCCGGTGTCGGGTCCGGGCGAATGCGCCGGGCCCTCGGCCTCGCGACCGCCGGCCGAGGCGGTGTCGGCCGCGGTGGTGCTCGACGACGCCGGGCGACTTCCGGCTGCGGCCCCATCGCCGCTGGTGGTGTCGGCGTACGCGACCGCGGTGCCGCCGGCGACGGCGGCGCCGATGCCCAGCGCCACCGCCAGCGCGCCGACCCGGCCAACGAGGATCGCCGCACCGGTGCCGTCAGCCGCCGCGTGGCGTGGTGAATGGGTGGACCTGCTGTGTCGCCCCATGGCGTCCCCTTGAATCCGCTCGTGGCGAGGGACACCGCGTGCTACTCAGCGGTCCTCGACCGACGAAGCGTATACGCTCCCGCGCGCGGGTGGGCTCAAGTGGCAGGGGGGAGCGATGAGCCCGTCCTCCCCCTACGGGCGTGTCGGATTGCCTCACCCCATGCCTTGCGACAACAGCCGGTCGGACGCAATCTGCCCGGTCCGCCTTCGCACGAGACGAGTAGACCAATTGACGTTTCAGCAAACCACCAGGAAATGTGACATGGTCCAGCCCGCCTTTGCCACCGGCGAACCATGGGCGCGCAGCGCTCTGACCTGGCGAAGTTTGGGGGCGGGGCCGCAGGCAACGTCACCGCAGCCCCGCGAAACGGAACTTACCTGCCCGTCACCGGTTCGGCATCTCGAAGGGGCGGGCCGTGTCGAGGTGCTTGGACCAGCCCGACGCGCATCGCACCGCACACGCCGCTGCGACCACCGCGACGCCGGTCAGCATCACCGGGTACGTGACGTAACGAGCCAGGGCCGCGAGCGCTGCCGGCAACAAGAAACCGACATAGGCCAGTGAGTAGTACACCCCGGTGATGCCCGCGAGCTCGTCGGGCGCGGCGATGCGCTGGATCTCGAGGAGTCCCGAGACGATGGCGATTCCGTAGGCGCTACCGAGCAGCATCGCGACGAGCACGGCCAGCACGGGCGACCGGGTCAGCGCGGTGAACACCGCGGCGAGGATGCCCGCGATCATCAGCACCATCGACACGACCACGGCTCGGGCGCTCGACACGTCGTCGAGGCGCCGAGCGATCGGTTGCACCAGCACGCCGCAAGCCAGGGTCAGCACGGTGAGCCCGGCGGTGTACAGCAGCGCCCACTGCCCGAGCTCGTCGGCGACGAGCGCGGGCACGATGGCGTAGGCGATGGCCGCGGAGCCAAAGATCCACGGCGCCATGGGAATCACGACGTGGGTGAAGCGACGATGTGTAGCGGCGGGCACGCGGAGACCTTGCAGCAGGCTCCGCGTCGAGCCTTCGGTGCGGGTTTCGACGGATCGGGTCAGCACTGCCCACAGCGCGGGCGCGCACAGCACGACGTGGACGACGTAGGTGAGCACCAGCGGCAGGGGCGCGAAGGCGGCGAGCAGACCCGCGCACAGCGGGCCTGCACCCAGACCCATCGACAGGCAGATCGAGGCGCGGCGAGCGCCGGTGCCCGGGTCGGCGTCGTCGAACGGCGGCTTCGACAGCTCGGTGATCCACGCCGACCCGACCGCCATCGCAATGCCCACGGCCAGACCGCTGAGCAGACGTCCGCCGAACAGCGCCGAGAACCCGGCGACGTCGCCAACGGCGAGGGTCAGGCTGCCGATGGCCGACGCGACTACCCCGACGGCCATGACCGGACGGCGACCGTGCCGGTCGGACAACGTGGATGCGAGCAGCAAGCCGGGCACCAACCCCAACACGTAGGCACCAAGCAGGACGTCGACGTCGACGCGGGAGTAGCCCGCCTGCTGGGCGTAGGCAATCAGCAACGGGGTGAATTCGTTTCCGCCCCAACCGATGCAGAAGGCGGCGAAGGCGACGGCCAGCCAGGCCCGTCGCGTCGTGGTGGCCGCGACGGACCGCATCGTGCTGGTCATCGGATCGTCACCCGGTAGGTCGCCTCCAAGTGCCCGACGAGGGCAGCTTCGAAGCGGGCCAGATCGCGTGCGCCGATTGCGGCGGCGAGCTCGTCGTGCTCGTCGACCAGGGCGGCCAGCCGCGAGGACTCGGAACGGGCGGCGTCGGCCATCATGCGTCGCTGCCGCTCGCTGATGGAGCAGTAGAAGCGGTGCGCAATGGCATTTCCCGCCACCTCGACGATGCGGCGGTGGAAGGCGTCGTCGGCAGCCGCGAACTGGTGTACGTCACCGGCGGAGGCGGTGTCGCGCTGCTGGGTGATCAATGCGGTCAGATCGGTGAAGAGTGCGTCGACGGCATCAGCGGATCGGCACAGGCGGCGGACGGCCGCGGTTTCGAGCGCGAGGCGCATCTCCAGCACGTCGGTCGCGTCATGGGCAGAGATCGGGACGACGACTGCGCCACGGCGGGGCATCAGTTCGAGTAGATCTTCGGCGGCCAAGCGCAGGAATGCTTCGTGCACGGGGGTGCGGCTGATCCCCAGCTGCGCCGCCATCTCCACTTCGCTGAGCAGCTGACCGCCGCGAACGCCGCCGGAGAGGATCTGCTCCTTGGCGATGTCGTAGGCGCGCTGGGCGCTCGAGGTCTCGGTCACGACGCCACGCTAACACCTTGCATGCAAGCTTGCATGCAAGGTGTCGGCGACGTCACGTCGGCGCGTGAGCGTGCAGACGCCTACCTCGGCGCCACCTCGACGGCCCGCTGTGCCGCGCGGTGAAGATCGAGTCGCGAGTACACCCCGAAGGAACTTCCGTCGTCGAGGAAACCACCGCCCGGCCCCAGGGTCTGCGTGAGGATGGCGTTGGCCTGGTCGAGTGACAGGTAGGGATAGGCCGCGGTCAGCAGGTAGCCGGCTTCCGGCGCGACCTTGCCGACGTCAACCGCGTTCTGCCCGAATACGCTTGGCAGGCCATAGGTTTGAGTGGTGTCGACGAAGACGGCGTTGGCCTCGGGTTGAGAGAAACGGCTTTGGTCGTCCCTCGCGCACGCGGCGACGGCGTTCCCGCACGCCGTGGCGAGCGCCGCGGACAGATCGTTGCGAGCCGCGGCCAGCGCCTGGCGGAAGTCGTCGATTCGCACCCCACCCCGGTCGACGCCCACGTACTGCGACGTGTTCGCCAGCAGATGCGCCATGTCGTAGGTCGCCAGCGTTCGTCCGCCGAGCACGTCCATGGCGAAGTGCGCGCCGATGATGATGCGGTCGTTTCCGTACTCGGCGGCTCGCGCCATCATCTCCGGGTAGCGATCGGGCACCAACAGGGCCAGCACGAGCGATTCGGTGTAACCGTAGGTGGTGTGGCCGCTGGGGAACGACGGGCTGTCGACGAGATCTTGGGCCGGCCCGCGCAACCAGGACGAACTGTCGGACGGGGCGCCGAAGAAGTCGGGCCCGTCGTAGGTCACCAGGTGCGGCTCGGTCTGGAACGGTCGGGAGTTGCCGTAGGCGTCGGCGCCCTCGCTTCCCGCGGGTCGGGCGTATGCCTTGCCGAAGACGTCGGTGACCCCGCCCGCCTGACGCAGGATCGACGACGCCTCAGCCGACACCGGCTCCTTGCCGTCGGTGGTGGCGTTGGCGAAGAAGTACTTTCCCGCGTTGGAGTCGGCCTTGGTCGTGTTCGACGCGAAGGCGATGACATTCGCGACGCTCGGAGAGACGTTGGTGAAGTCCTCGTTGCCGTCGGCGTCACGGGTGACCGACGTCAACCGTTGATAGGCGTTGCCCAGCGAGGTCCCCAGGCCGTCGGCGAGCTGATAGGCGTTGCCGTCGGTGATGAAGGCGTCTCGCAACGCCTGCTGCTGCTGATCGGCGAAGGGAAGGAGCGTCGGCTGGGCGGACGTCCCGTCCTGGATGGCCCCGGTGACGGTCAGATTGGCGGCCAGGGCGGCCCGGCCGGCATCGGTGCCGCCGAGCGTGGTGACGGGCACCAGCCCGCGGAGGACGGCCAAACTCGTCGCCCTCTGGGCCGAGGCCGTGGCGGGGCACAGCAGTGCGCCGACGGTCACCATGACGACTAGCAGACATCCACGCAACGTCACTCGAGAATCCTTTGATGGGGGAAGGACCCATCGTAGGAATCACGTCCGGCTCGTCGCATGGTTTCCCGGGACTCGGCTGCTGCCTGGAGTCCAAAAGACGCCAGCTGAGGATGTGTCGCCGCGAGTTGGTACATGCCCCCAATGGGCATCCGCGAACAGCTTCATCGAGATGAACTTGGTAGACATCCTCGGCCGGCGTCTACGAAAAAGATACTAAAAGTATCGTTGCGAGCGAGGCTTTCGGACCGTGATCCTCACCACAGGTCTAGGCCCAGGCTCAGCCCTGCGGTGAGTAACCCGGTCTGGCGAGCAGGTCTCGGATGCCGGCGTCGATGAACGCGGTGTCCACGGGGTTTGGCCCTCCCCCGGCGAAGTGACCCCAGACACCGGGAATGACGCGCACCTCGCCGTGGGCGATGAACTGCGTCGCCCACTGCTCGTCTTCGGGAGGGAAGTAGAGATCCTTCTCGGCGGGCATCGCCAGCAGCGGGCAGCGAATGGAGGCGAGCGCCTTCTCGACGTCACCACCGAAACTCGGTGTGTTGCCGACGTTTCCGCTGTGCCAGGTGCGGAGCATGGTGATCAGGTTGTTGGGATCGCGCCCGTCGCGGAAGAAGTTCTCCCAGAAGCCGTAGAGGAAGTCGTCGAGGGAGGTGAACCCCATCTCACGCCACGCCTCGTCCCAGTAGAACGCTTGGGAGAATCCCCACCCCGAATACACCCGGGCGAAGGCGCGCAATCCCTTGACGGGCAACGCGTCCGGAGAGTAGTCGCCGTCAGCCCACGCCGCGTCGGCGGTGAGTGCGGCGATCAGGGACTCGAGGAAGACCTGGTTGTGCGGCGCGGTCTTGCTCGACCCGCAGAACGGTGCGGCGCGTTGGACCATCTCCGGGTGACTCACCGCCCATTGGTAGGTCTGGCCGGCACCCATCGACCATCCGGTCACCAGCGCGATCGTCGACGCCCCGAACTTCTCGGTGACCAGTGCGTGTTGCGCCTCTACCTGGTCGTAGAAGGTGACGGCCGGAAAGCGGGCCCGATCGTAGGGCGACGGGGTGTTCGACGGCGACGAGGAGAGTCCGTTGCCCAGCATGTTGGGCACGACGATGAACCACTCGTCGGGGTTGAGGGCCTTGTCGGTGCCGATCAACCACTCGTTGTCGGTGTGCCACCCCGAGTACCACGTGGGGTAGACGATGACGTTGGTCTTGTCGGCGTTGAGCGTGCCGTAGGTCTTGTAGGCCAGCGTCGCGCCTCGCAGCGTGGCGCCGCCCTGGAGTGTGAAGTCGCCGAGTTCGAAGTACTCGGCATCGGTGGGTGCAGGCATGAAGGATTCCTTGACTCTAGGTGCTGACCGCACACTGTCCGCGGTCGACGCGTTGTGGACCCTGCGCCGACGGCCGGACGTCGATGTCGAAGATCGCCGTCGGAACATAGAGCGTGGCACAGGAATTCGGGACGTCCACGACCCCCGACAGGCGTCCTTCGACGGGCGCCGCGCCCAGCATCAGGTAGACCTGTTCGCGCGTCCAGCCAAATGTGGACAGGTACTCGATCGCGTTCAGGCAGGCGTTCTGGTAGGCCAGAGTGCTGTCCAGGAAGTGCTGGGTGCCCTTGCGGTCGACGGAGAAGCCGACGAAGGTGAGGAATTCGGAGTATCGCGGTTCGACGTTGCCTGGCATGAAGATTGGGTTGGTGGTGACGCGGTAGGTCTCCATTCCGCCCTTGATGATCTCGACTCGGAGGTCGATGTATCCACCCATTTCGATGGCGCCACAGAACGTGATCTCACCGTCGCCCTGAGAGAAGTGCAGATCACCCAGCGACAGGTTGGCGCCGTCGACGAACACCGGGTAGAAGATTCGGCTGCCCTTGGAGAGGTTCTTGATGTCCTGGTTGCCACCGTTCTCGCGTGGCGGCGCGGTCCTGGCCGCCTCGGCAGCGACGCGCTCGTACTCGGCGCCGGTGAGGCTACCGAGGACCGCGTTCGGCGGCAGTGGCGGCAACGCCAGTGGCGGAACGCGTTCGGGATCCGTCGCGATCAGCGCCGCTTCTCTGGCGTTCCAGGTGGCGAGCAGATCCGCACTCGGCGCGGTACCCATCAAACCCGGATGGATGAGCCCGGTGAATTCGACACCCGGGATGTGCCGGCTGGTCGCCGTCTGCCCGGCGAAGTCCCATACGGCCTTGTAGGCCTGCGGAAACCAGTCGGTGAGGAAGCCGCCGCCGTTGTCCTTGGCGAACAGTCCCGTGTAGCCCCAGCCCTGGCCGGCCACCGGACCGGTCTCCTGCGGAACGGGTCCGACGTCCAGGATGTCGACCACCAGTAGGTCGCCCGGCTGCGCTCCTTCGACGGCGAACGGTCCGGAAAGCTGGTGCACCATCGACAAGTCGCAATCGCGGATGTCGTTCGCGTCGTCGGAGTTCACGATCGTTCCGTCGAACCACTCCTTCGATTCGACGCGGAACGTGTCACCCGACTTGACGGTGGCGACGGCGGGAATGTCTGGGTGCCAACGGTTGTGGCCGACCAGCTCCTGCTCGCGAAACGGCTTGGCTTGATCGACGGGGAATATGACGTCTGGCACGGCGGTCTCCTCAATCAACCTCGGGAACGAACGGGACTCTTCGGTGGAACTAGGGCCGCGGCCGGCCTGGTGACTACGCAGGCGGGAGCGGTACCGATCGGAAAGGACACTCGCGTGAAACCATGTGCGAGACAGCGATATTGGTGACCAGCCATGGCGCGCCTCCCGCTGACCGACGGCATTGCTCCCAAATGGGATCAATATCGCTGAACCTACACCCCCGCTGCGGAACGTCAAGCGCAAGCGCACGGTCTGCGCCAGTTCGCAGCGAGCTCTACGGTAGGGAGGTCTCCGTCACCAGAGACGAACAGATCCGCGCGATCGTCGGCTCGACGTCACGGAGGAGCCCTTGACCATGGGAGGACAAGCGCAACGTCGTCCTGCGACGGTCACGCGGGGACAGCGTGCGGAACACTGCGCCAAGCTCCACGAGGAAGTCGACGATGCGAGTCGCCGACGTCGACGGGACGACCACGGCGTCGACGAGGTCGGACATCGAGCAGCCCGGATTGGATTCGATGTGAGCCAGGGCGCGCCAGCGATCCACCGTGAGATCGCTACTCGACAGCGCGGCCTCGAGACGTGCGGTCACGACGGCCGCCCGCCGGAGCAATTCGAGGGTATCCGCGACAGCTTCCATGACCTGCCTTCTGCAAACGACTCCACCCGCGGCCAGACCGCAGCCCGAGCCAGCATGCCAGATGGCGCGCCGGTTCTGGAATCTCACGCGTGCAACCCCACGGACTATCGAGTCGCCCTCGTGCTGCCTCGGCGGGGTCCGGCGGGCATGTTCGGTTTGGAGTGCCATGCCGCAGCGGAACTGGCGGCCGCCGAAATCGACGCAGCGGGCGGCGTCGCCGGTCGCAGCGTGCAGTTCGTCCACGTCGACGGCAGCGGCGACCCGGCGGCAGTGGCCACCACGATCGGGGCACTCTTGGAGACCGGCTCGATCGACGCCGTCACCGGGTGGCACCTGTCGAATGCGCGCCAGGCCATCGCCAAGGTCGTCGGCGGCCACGTGCCCTACGTCTACGCCGCGGCGTACGAGGGTGGCGAGCGTAGCGACGGCGTGCTGTGCAGCGGGGAAGTTCCCGGCGACCAAATCGTGGCCTCACTGCACTGGTTGCGCGCCGAGGAGCGGCTGCGTACGTGGTTCATCGTCGGCAACGACTACGTGTGGCCCCGCGGAACAGCCGCCGCGACGCGAGTCGGGTTGCGCGACACCGGTGTCGAGATACTCGGCGAGAGGTTCGTGCCCCTCGGCACCCACGATCCCGAGAGCTGGGACCGCGTGCTGAACGCCATCGTCCACAGCGGCGCGCAGGGCGTGATCTCGCTGCTGGTGGGGTCGGACGCAGTGCGCTTCAACCGAGCATTTGGCGAGAAGGGCTTGGACGCGACGATCACCCGCTTCAGCCCGTTCACCGACGAGACCGTGATCCTCGCCAGTGGTGCCCGAGCGACCGCGAACCTCTTCATCTCTGCGGGATGGTTCGCCGGTCTCGACTCCGCCTCGGCCGCCGATTTCACGGCCGGCTTTGGGCGCGCCTTCGACCTCGTGAACGGGATCGGACCGGCCGACGAGTCAGCCGCCCCGCCCCCGGGCACCATGGCCGAGACCACGTACTCCGGGGTCCATCTGCTCGCGGGAATCGCCGGCACCTCGATGCCGACGGTCGAGGATGCACGACGCGCCTTCCACAAATGGGGATGGGACTCGCCTCACGGAGCGGTCGACCTGCACCGGGGGTCCGCGCGGCATCCCGTCCACATGGCAAAGGCGCGCGGTGTCGAACTCGACGTCGTCGCCCGCGTGCGCTGACTGACCCTCGGGCACGCAGGACCGCCCCGTCTGGCCCGATCGGGCGATCGAAGAAATTGGTGCACGGGCACCACTGCCGGCGGACTTAGCATCGACTATGGGTGACTTGCGCCCTCCGTCCCCCGATCGGCGGACACCAGATTCCTCCGTCCTTTCCACCACTCGACGGACAGACTCGCGGTGACCGCCAGGACATAGTCGTCTCATCGCTGAATTGCAGCAAGAGACTACTGACACAAGAGGTTTGACGACGATGACGAACGACGGGTTCGAATGCCACGGCGAGTATGACCGTCATGCGGCACTGCTGTGGGCCACGAAGACCGCCGTGGCCGCGTTCGTCGACGACCGACCGCCGCCGTACGACGATTGAGGCGCCAGGCCCCGATCTACCGAGACATGGTCGTCCGCGAGCGCGTCATCGTCCCGTCTCGATCGGGTAGCGGTAGCTCTCCTTGAGAGTGTGCAGGTGCACCCAACTGTGCAGCTGCGTCACCGCCGTCAGGTCCCGAACCCGTTCCAGGGCGGTCACCACGTCGGCCAGGGTGTCGGCGTGCAGCGTCGCAACCACGTCGTACCGCCCGATCGTCGTGGCCAGGAATCGGATCTCGGCCAACTGACGAAGCTGTTCGACGCCGTCGCCCGCTCGTCCCCGCATGCGGACCCCGAGCCCGACGTCCACCTTGCGTCCCTCCCTGCCCGGCGCTGCGATCGCACCGATGCGGACCACCTCGGCCTCGATCATGCGCAGGGTGCGCGCACGAGCCGTTCCCACCGAGACCCCCGATCCGGCGGCCAGCGCGGTGTAGGGCATCCGGCCGTCGAGCTGCAACAACGACAGCAGCCGCCGGTCCACGGCGTCGAGCCACGCCGCCGAGACCTTCGTCGGTCCGAGGACGTCGCGCACGAGATCGGTGTAGACGAGCGTCTCGGTCGACTCGACGCCGTCCATGGAGCGAATGACGTCGAGCAGTTCGGAGAGTTCGACGTCATCGTGGGCGCGGACCTCGGCGATCAACGGATAGGCACCGCTGGCCAGCGACACGAATGGCACCTCGGGGCGGGTGGCGAGGCGGCTGCCGACCTCGACGGCCGGGGCGTCGGTGGCTATGGACACGTGCGCCAGGGAGCGCACGCCGACGGTCTCCGGATGCACCATCCCGACCACGCGCACGTCGGTCGTGTGCAGCAGTGCCGCGAGCCGCTTCGAGGCCGTCGTACGGGACACCCCGAGGCGCGTTGCCAACTCCCCCGGGCCAATCCGCCCGTCGAGGCGCAACGCCGCGAGGATGTGGTCGTCGAGGTCGTCGAGTCGAGCACCGGCGCGCAGGTCATCTGAACTTAACAATCGTCGAACACCTCGCCTTCACCGCACAGATCTGCAGTCTGACAGCATGCGGAAGCATATTCGTGCGTTATCGACCAGCAATGAATGCAAATCATCGAATACACGCGATACCGGTGCATATCTGGTGTTGATGGTTCGCACCGTCGCTCTTACGGTTTCACTGCACCCTGCAGCCCACCCACAGGAGTACTCATGAACCGGCGGAGCCAGCCTGCGTACGTCGCCACCATCGTCGGTGCGGCACTGAGCGCCGTCCTGCTCAG
Organism: Mycobacterium yunnanensis; assembly: GCF_025823185.1. Lineage (GTDB taxonomy): Bacteria > Actinomycetota > Actinomycetes > Mycobacteriales > Mycobacteriaceae > Mycobacterium > Mycobacterium yunnanensis. The sequence continues at coordinate 49,923 of NZ_JACKVK010000004.1, read as the reverse complement.
CGCGTGTGGCGGCGGCAGCACGCCGAGTGCGGCGTCAGGCAAGTCCCCCGCCGGACTGCTTCAAGCGGGCCAATTCTCGGTGTGCACGGACCCGGAGTACCCGCCGATGGAGTACCTGGAGAATGGGGACACGGCCAACCCGACGGGGTTCGACTCCGACGGTGCCCGTGCGCTCGGCAAGCTCTGGGACGTCAAGGTGGTCTTTCAGAACACCTCGTTCGACGGTCTCATCCCCGCGTTGAACGCCAAGCGTTGCGACATCACCTGGTCTGCGCTGTACGTCAGCCCCGAGCGCCAGAAGGTCGCCGACGGTGTCCCGTTCATGAAGACCGGCCCCGGGTTGATCGTCCGCAGTGGAGACGATTCCATCCGCACGGCCGACGACCTCTCCGGCAAGACCGTGGCCGTGCAAGGCGGCGGATCGAATGAGCTGACACTCAAGGACCTCTCGGAGAAGTTCGCCGCCGCGGGCAAGCCGGGCATCACGATTCAGCCCTACCCGAAGACCGCGGAGACGGTCGCCGCAGTGACCAACGGCAAGGCCGACGGGCTGATCGAAACCGACGTCGCCGTCGTCGACATGGTCGGCAAGTCGGGCGGCAAGCTCGTCTCCAAGCCCGGGATCTTTCCTGCGGAGACCCAGTTCGGGGTGTTCACCCGCAAGGGCTCGGAGCTCACGCAGCCCGTCACCGCCGGGATCAAGCAACTGATCTCCGACGGAACGCTGCCGGACCTGGCCAAGAAATACGGACTCGATCCTTCTCGCCTCGTCAGCCCCTGACCGCGATGGACTTCGAATGGGACATGTTCACCGCTGCCCTGACGTCGAGCGCGTTCCTTCACGGCGCCATGTTGTCGGTCGCGCTCGCGGTGTGCGCCATGGTGCTGGCGTCGATCGTGGGTTTCGGTGTCGCACTGCTGCGGATCTCGTCCAACCGGATCGCCACCGCCATCGGAGGCGCCTACGTCTGGTTCTTCCGGGCCATTCCGACGTTGCTGGTCCTGCTGCTGATCTGGAACGCCGGGCCGCAGCTGCTGCCTGCGTTGCGGGATGACTGGTTCACGCCCTTCCTCGCGGCGCTGATCGGCTTCTCGATCGTCGAGGCCGCGTACATGGCGGAGATCCTCCGATCGGCGCTGCTCTCCGTCGACGACGGACAGCACCTTGCGGCCCGCGCCCTCGGCCTCCCACCGCACAAAGTGTTGTTCAAAGTGGTTCTGCCGCAAGCCATCAAGGTCGCAATCCCCCCGTCGGGCAACGAGCTGATCGCGATGTTGAAGTACACGTCGCTGGCATCGGTGATCTCGCTGCGTGAGCTCCTGACCACCGCCCAGTCGCAGGTGTCGGTCACCTTCCGCTACGCCGAGTACTACTCGGCCGCGCTGATCTACTACCTGGTGATCGTCTCGGCGCTGATGGCCGTGCAACACGTCGTCGAGCGCCGCTACCGCTGGATCTCGGCGGGGCGGGTCGGCCAGGGTGCCAACCCCACGGTCACCACCGCGGTGCCCGCATGAGCGCGCCCGTCCTGCAGGCGGTCGACCTGCATCGCCGTTACGGAGACACCGAGGTCCTCAAGGGCGTCGACTTCACGGTCGCGCGAGGCGAAGTCAAGGCGCTCCTGGGTCCGTCGGGCTCGGGCAAGTCGACGATCTTGCGACTGATGGCGCTCCTGGAGCATCCCGATGCCGGTGAGATTCTGTTGAACGGCAAGCAGGTTGGCGTCAGCACCTCGTCCAACGGTTCGACGCGCCGACTCCCCGAGCGCCACTTGGCCGTGCAACGCCGCGACATCGGCATGGTGTTCCAGCGTTTCAACCTCTTCGCCCATCTCGACGTCCTGCGCAACGTGACGCTTGCGCTCACCGAGGTGGTCGGCCTGAGCAAGGCCGACGCCGTCACCAAGGCCGAGGCGATGCTGCAACGGGTGGGCATGGCCGACCGGTTGCGGCACTACCCGAGCGAATTGTCCGGCGGTCAACAACAACGGGTGGCGATAGCCCGCGCCCTGGTCACCAACCCCTCGGTGATGCTCTTCGACGAACCCACCTCCGCACTGGACCCCGAGTTGGTCGGCGAGGTGCTCGAGGTGATGGAGAGTCTCGCCGACGCCGGCATGACCATGGTGGTGGTGACCCACGAGACCCGGTTCGCGCGACGGGTGGCCGACGAGGTCATGCTCTTCGACGGCGGCGTAATCGTCGAACAGGCTCCTCCTGACCAGTTCTTCGACGACCCCGGCCACGACCGCACCCGCCAGTTCCTCTCCCATCTGCGTGGGGTGGGCCACTGATGCGCGCACCCCTCGCGGTCTACACCGACCTCGACGACGGTGACGATCCCACGCCGGGAATGGAACTGTTGCGTGCCAACGGTTTCGAGGTGGACTACGCGCAGTCCCGCGACCCCGACGTCCTCGCCGCCGCGGCCAGGAACGCCGAGGCGCTGCTGGTTGGTTATGCGCCAGTCGACGACGCCCTGCTCGAGCGGTTGCCCAAGCTGCGCGTCATCTCGCTGCTGTCGAACGGCTCGGACAACGTGGACGTCGAGGCCGCCTCGCGCCGCGGGGTGTGGGTGGCGACGGTGGGGCCGGTCGCCAGCGAGGAGGTCGCGACCCACGCCTGGGCGCTCACCCTCGCGCTGATCCGCCGGCTTCCGTTCTTCATGCGCTCCGGCGTCGAGCACCCGTGGGACGCCCGACCCGCTGAGGCCCCGCGGCGGTTGTCCGACCTCGTGGTGGGCATCCTGGGTCTCGGCTCCATCGGCCGTCGCTACGCCGAGTTCGCCCGCGGGGCGGCGCGACGCGTGGTGGCCGTCGAACGTCCCGGCGCCGCGGTCGTACCGGGGGTGGACGGCGTGCCCTACGCGGAACTGCTCGCCGTCAGCGACGTGCTTGCCGTGTTCCTGCCCTTGACCGACGACACCCGTGGGTTGCTCGACGCCGCCGCCTTCGCGCAGATGCCCCGGGGTTCACATGTCGTCAACGTCTCCCGAGGTGCGGTCGTCGACGCCGACGCACTACTCGCCGCCGTCGAGTCGGGCCAGCTGGCGGGCGCCGCACTGGACGTCTTCACCCAAGAACCCCTGCCCGCTTCACACCCGCTGCTCGCCCATCCCAGGGTGTTCACGACACCGCACGTCGGCTTTCTGTCCGACAAGACCGACGCCGAATACGTGCGACGCCAAGCCGACGCGGTGGTGTCCTGGCGTACCAACGGCCGTCCGAATCGCGCCATCAACGAGGTGCGGCCATGACGGAACTGCAGCTCTATCAATCGATGTGGGCGATGGAAGACCTGCCGTGGCGGGGCACACCGTGGACGCTGTCCGAGCAGGTGACACGGATCGCCGAGGCAGGCTACGCGGGCGTCGGAGTCGACTTGGGCGCCCGGCAGACTCCCGCGGCGACCGACATCGCCCCGATGCTGGCCGCGCACGGCCTGCGCGGATGCGTTCTGGTGTTCGCCTCCTCCGACGACGACATGCGCGAGGCGATTGGCTACGCGAGGACGATCGACGCGGACTGGATCATCTGCTGTGCACGGGTATTCGGATTCGACGTGCCCCGACTGGCAGACCTTCTCGGCACGTGGAGCCAGATGTGCGCGGACGCCGGCATCGAGATGCAGCTGGAGACGCATCGCAACACGGTCACCAACGACCTGCGGTTCACCTGCATGCTGCTCGAGGGCCTCGACGAGTCGATCGAGCTCGCCGCCGACTTGTCGCACTACGTCTGCGCGCACGAGATCCCCGAGGCACCCGATCCGGACTACGACTCCCTCGTCGCCACCGTCCTCGACCGATCGGGCTCCCTGCAGGGGCGGATCGCCACGCGGGCCCAAATCCAGGTGCCGCTCGGTCATCCCATGGCGCAGCCGTGGGAGGCCCGGTTCCGGGACTGGTGGGCCACGGGGTTCGCATCGCTGCTGCGCCGGCACCCGGACCGGCCGGTGCGCTTCGTCACCGAGCTAGGGACCACGCCGTATGCGATCACCGACGCCCACGGAGTGCAGGTCTCAGACCGTTGGGCGGAGTCGACGACGTTGATGGATTGGGCTGCAGCGGCCTTCGATTCGGCACGCGGCACATGACCGGCGACGGCACCACGAGGATTGGACGGCACACGATGCACGAGGTCGACTTCAGAATCACCTCGACGGGCAACCGCGTGGCGACGGGACCACTGACCAGCGACAGCTCCCAGCGCGCACTGATTCCTGCGCGCGCGTACACCACCGCCGCAGCCCACGAGGTCGAACGCGAGCGGATCTTCGCCGCCGGCTGGGTATGGGCCGGATACGCCCACTGGGTGGCCGAAACGGGACAGGTCAAGCCGATCACCGTTGCGGGACGACCACTTCTGATGATCCGGGGTGAGGACGACGAGCTTCGCGTCTTCCACAACTCGTGCCGGCACCGCGGGATGGCACTGACGGAGGAGCCGGTCAGGGTCAAGCGCCGCCTGCAATGCGCTTATCACTGCTGGTCCTACGACCTCGACGGCAGCCTCGCGGTCACCCCGTACTTCCAGCGCGAACGGCAGGGCCGTGGCGGGCCTGCCGACCCGCGGGCGCTGGGCCTGCTGCCAGTGGCCAGCCGGGTGTGGGCCGGGATGGTGTTCGTCGACCTTGGCGAACGCGACATGGACGCGGCCACGGCGTCCTTCGACCGGTTCGTCGCGCCGCTGGCCCAGCGGTGGTCGCACATCGACTTCGACCGGATCCGGCTGGCCGACGAGCGAGTCTTCGACATCGCCGCCAACTGGAAGCTGGTCGTCGAGAACTTCCTCGACTTCTATCACCTGCCCTTCATTCATCCTCAGGTCGGGCCGGTGAACTCCTCACTCGACGTCGACGACGAGGCACTGGCGCCGGAGATCATCGGCGGCTGCTATCCGCGGGGGGCGACGGGAAAGGCGGCGAAGACGTCCGACGCCCTGCCGTTCCTTGGCGCAGTCCCTCCAGAGAAGACCGAGAGTCAAGACATCTTCTGCGTGTTCCCCAACGCGCTGCTGTTCCTGGAGGCGGACTGGTTCCAGGTGATCGGTTTCGACGCGGTGAGCGCCGATCGCACCGTCGAACACATGGCGATCTTCGTCGACCAGGACGGGACATCCGAGGATCACTCGGTCAACCGCAAGCGCCTGGCCGAGGTCCTGTTCGGGGTCAACGAACAGGACCTGCCGATCCTGGAGAAGCTGCAGGCGGGACGCCACTCGCCGGCGTCCGACCGAACTAGTCTGGTGCCGCACTGGGATCAAGTGACCGCGATGTTCCAGCAGCTGGTCGCCGACCGGGTCGGCGGCCCAAACGCCGGGGACAGCCGAGCATGAGCATCGAGCGCCGCGACCCCGCGGCCACCGAGGCCGAATTGCGTCGAGAACTGGCCGCGGTGTACAGACTGGTCGCCCACTACCGGATGACCGACCTCGTGTTCACCCACATCTCGGTGCGCTTGCCCGGCGAGGAGGACCACTTCCTCATCAACACCTACGGGTTGTTCTTCGACGAGATTACTGCTTCGAGCCTGGTGCGAATCGACCTCGACGGCTTAGTCATTGGCGACACGACTCATCCCGTGAACCCGGCCGGGTTCGTCATCCACGGTGCGATCCACGCTGCGCGCCAGGACGCGATGTGCGTGCTGCACACGCATACGCTCGCGGGATGCGCAGTGGCGGCGTCGGCGTCGGGACTCCTTCCGGTGAACCAAATCTCGATGGAGTTCTTCGACCGCGTTGGCTACCACGATTACGAAGGCGTGGCGCTGAATCTCGACGAGCAGAAGCGGCTCGTCCACGATCTGGGTGAGCACGACGCACTGATTCTGCGCAACCACGGCCTGCTGACGGTGGGCGCGACTCCGGCGCGGGCCTTCCTGCGGATGTACTACTTGAACAAGGCATGCGAGATCCAAGTCGCGGCATCCCGACTCGGCGAGCTGGTGGTTCCGGACCCCAGCATCAGCGAGCACACCGCGCAGCAGCTCACCGGTGAGGCTGCCGGGGACGACTTCACCGACGACGTGGGCTACGACCTGGCCTGGGCGGCAATGCTCCGAATGATCGATCGCACGCAGCCGGACTACCGCGACTGATGACTTGCCGGGGCGGCTGTCTCAGGGTCTCTTCGGACGCACGAGCACCGGCCCCCGCCGTCGGGCAGGGGCCGGTGTCGCAGCGGTGGAGCGTCAGACGGCGAGCAGGCGATCGAAGAACTCGCGGTAGCGCTTGAGTGCGATCCGCAGATCCTCGGTCGACGCCTCCTCGCCGCGAGCCCACTGCTCCTCGAGTCGCGACCGGGCATGGGCAAAGCTGGACGTCAGCTGGTCGACGAGGTCGGAGACCAACCCGTCGGCCTTCTGCACGCACTCCTGTGGATCGTCGACGAAGCCGGCCTGAACGCTGTCCCACCGGGCACGGAGCCCGACCATCTCGTCGTCGGCGAAGAGGTCGTCCCCGACTGCCGGTTCGGTCGCCGATCCGTGCTGTGTGACCTCGCCCCCCGCCTGCTTGTCGACCCGGTCGTCCGCCACGTGCCCGAGACGCTCGTCCGACGGTCTGACGAGACGCTCGTCGCCCGGCTGAGCCACCGTCTCCGTCGACGACGGTTCCGACGTCGACCAATCGTCATGTCTCGCAGTCTGATCGGCGAAACGGGCGTTCTGATCGTGTTCGATGTGTTCATCGTGGGTGGTCATGCGCGTGCCTCCTGTGACTTGTCATTCTCCGATTCGAGCAACTTCGTGAACAGTGCGCGGTAGTGCACGAACGCCTGGCGCTGTTGCTCGGTGCCGACGTCCCGCTTCTGCTGGGCAAGATGGATGTCGTGTGCCGCGCGATAGTTCGCCACCACCGTGGGATGGTCGACCGAGATGTCGGCGGCCTGGCGGTCGAAGTCGTCCACCGGGTAGCCACGCTCCCGCATCACCTCCGTGACGAGCAGATCGGCTTCCCCCACCGCGCTCGACGGATGGTCCACGAACGCGGTCTGCACCGCCCGCCACCGGTGGGCGAAGCCGTCCAACGCCGCGGGGCTCAGGGGCCGGATGTCGAGCTTGTCCCGCTTGCGCTCGCGGGACATGAGTTCCTTCTCGGCGAGCTTCTCGTCGCCGGCCTCGTAGACCGTCCGGTCGTACTCGGGTCCGAATCGCTGTTTGAGCCGGTCGGAATCTCGTCGACCTCGAGTGGCGACGACGAACACCGTCACGAGGAGGATTACGACGACGATCGCAATCACTATCCATATCCAACTGGGCATTTCGGCTTACCTCCCGTGCTGCACGGGGCGTACCCCGCAAGTTGTCGACACGACGAGTCGTCCACGACCGAGACTGTGAGGGCTCGGAAACGTTGCGACGCTTGGTGACTCATGGCCGTCTCTCGGGGGGCCGAAACCCTTCGGAGGGGCCTGTGTCGCTGAATGTCGGTGCGTGACGCTCCTTCCCGGTCGGCCAGGGGCTCAGTCGACCACCGCCGGGGGGTAGTTCACTACACCCCTAGGGAGGTAACGGTGCACCTAGCTGCGGGGGACGGTGCCAAATCGGAGCGTCATGGGCTGGGACGACAGGTTGCCGCGGCGGATATCACCACTGGCGGGCAACGCATTTCGCTCATGACGCCGCTAGGCGCTGATTTGTGGCGGCTCGTCAGGTAGGTGGGGGCCGGTGGCAGCAGTGCCGTTGGGTCCGGTGCGGAACATGACGTCGTATGAGCGCATGCCTTCGGTGTGGGAGCGGCGTGGCGGTCCGAAGTCGAAGGTGGCCAGGTATTCGCCGGTGGACGCCAGCTCGGCGCTCACGGTGTCCCTCACGGCGTCTCGCAACGCGTCCTGCGACAAGGTGGCGGAGACGGTGACCGACGTCGTACCCGTTCGGGATGTCACACGGTCGACCATGAACAGATTATGCGACGTCAAGCCCCAATCGGCTCGTCGTGCGGTATCTGGTCCCGGCAGGGTTCGGATCGGCGTGGGGCGGGCACAACAATTGGTGGGTCCCGCTACTTCATCGGCGCACGATCGCTCGATGGGGTGCACCCCAGAGTGAAGCCCCGCCGCGTAGTTGCGTTCAGCCAAGAGCGCGCGGCGGGGCTTCCACCCGCTTGTCTACACCGACCCACCGACATCGCTCCGTGACGGAGGTCCGCAAGGCCGCGACCAGCCCCTTTCGACGGGTCCGCGCGTCGGGATGTCACCGGCTCGTCTGATGACGTGGACGCGTCACCACCGATCCTTGCGGCTGATCTCACATCTCTTCGGTGATCGATCACGGCTTCTTGGTCATCGCTTGGCGGCGTGCGCGGGAAGCGCGCAGGTTGGCCGCGTTCCCGCACACGCGTACGTCGTGCCAGACTCCGCTGTTGTTGCGTGACCGGTCGTAGAAGACCGCTGCGCACTTGGGATTTCGACACACCTTGACGCGTCTCCAGGTGTCGGCAAGCTGGGCACGCAAGATCACCGAGAGAACCAGTGACGTCAACTGACGGGCACCACTGCCGCGCGGTCGCAGCACCACGGTTCCGTCACCGTTGAGTTGGAGCCCCGCGGTGGCCGACTGCAGCGGTCCGTCGGAATGGGGATCGGCACCGTCATGATTCATCGCCGCGACATGCCGCAGATCGGCGCGAAGGGCGCGAAGGCCGTCGAGGTCGTCTGCGAGAAGCTCGATCTCGACGCGCGGGCTTTTGGTCGCCGCGGCGAGGCTGTTCAGGCTGGTCTCGAGCCAGGCCCGTGCCGAATCGAGGTCGGCGAGGAGGTCGACCCGGTTGGGCTTTCCACCCGACACCGTGTTCATCAGGTCGTGCACCAAACCCAATTCCCCGGGCGCCGCGTCCATCGCGAAGTCGGACGTCGCCCGCCACGAGACTGCATTCATGGTGACAGCCTACCCGTAACTTCTTTGGCTATGTCGCAACTATGCATGGTCGATTCGTAGCTTGCTCAGCAGGTCGACCAGGTCGTCGACGTCGGCGGCCGTGGTGCGCCAGGACGACACCGAGATGCGCATGACGGGCTCGCCCCGCCAGACGCTGGTGCCGAACCAGGTCCGGCCCGAGGCCTGCGCCGCGGCCACGATGCGTGCCGTCTGCTCGGGGGTGTCGGCGCGGGCGATGACCTGGTTGATCACGCCCCGGTTGACCACCGTGAAGCCCGACTCCTGCAACTTGCGCGAGATGTCGGCTGCCATCGCCACGGTCCGCTCGACCAGGTCCGCGACGCCGTCGCGCCCCAGAGTGCGCAACGCCGCCCAGATGGCGATGCCTCGAGGTCGCCGGGAGAACTCCAGGGTCACGTTCTTCTGCGAATCCGCCGACGTGCTGGAGTACGCCGCGTCACTGGTCATCGTCTCGGCCAACTGGTCGCGGTCGGCCAGGATCACCATGGCGCTGTCATAGGGGGTGTTGAGCCACTTGTGACCGTCGACGGTCCAACTGTCGGCCCCCTCCACGCCGTCGGTCAGATGCCTGTGCACGGCAGAGGCGCGCGCCCATAGCCCGAAGGCACCGTCGACGTGCACCCACGCGCCAGCGGCTCGGGCGGCCGGAATGATCTCGTCGAACGGGTCGAATTCGCCCGTGTTCACCTCACCGGCCTGCAGCACGACGATGGTCTTGTCGTCCAGGGGCGGCAGCCGGGCGGGGTCGACGCGTCCGAACACGTCGGTGGGCGCGAGCACGACCTGCGCCGTGCCGAAGCCGAGGACTCGCAGCGCCTTGGTGACGACGACGTGCGCCAGCTCCGAGGCGACCACACGGATGACGGGAGCCCCGGCCAGCCCGTGCTCGTCGACGTCCCAGCCGTGGCGCTGCAGGAGTGCGCGTCGCGCCGACGCCAGGGCGATCAGCGTGCCGGCTCCGGCACTGGTGGTGAATCCGACGGCCGCCGTATCGGGCAACTCGAGCGCGTCGAGTACCCACCGCGACGCGACGGCTTCGACCTTGGCCGCCGTCGGCGAGGTCACGTGGGCCAATCCGGCGTTGTCCCAGGCGAGTACCAGTCGATCCGCCGCCGCTGCGGCGGGAAGCGCAGCGCCGGTGACGAAGCCGAAGTACCGGCCCCCGTTCGTCTCCACCGTCGCCGGGCTGCCGTAATCGTCGAGCAGTTTGAGCGTCTCGGCTGCATCACGACCGTGGTCCGGCAGGTCCTCGTCGAACGTGACGAGGTGTGCCAGCGCGTCGGCCGTCGGGAACACCGGCCGCGTGCCGATGCCCGCGGTGTAGCTCCGGGCACGGCGGTCGGCGTCCTCCATGAGCTGCAGCTCTTGACTGAGGCTAATCATGTTTACTTCTTACACCATCGGACCGCATGGCACCACCCCACGACGTGCACCTCGCGGCGCGAAAGCGCCGGTCAACGGCTTCGCTCCCACGGGCGACCATCCTCGAGAAAGTCGTCCCGCAACAGTCGCGGGGTCGCATCCGCGTCCAAGTACGCCAAGGAGGGGCCATGCCATTGCGCTGGGGCAACGCCTACCGCACGCGTGCCAATCGGATGGCGATCCAATGCACGTTCTGCGGCGAAGAGTCATCCCACGCCGACCGGTGCACCACGTGGCCTCCCCGCTGACCGTTCACGACACGGCGTGGCGCACCCCGTTGCGGCCCAACGAGACCGTCTCCTTGACCGACACCGCCCGTTGACGCCGATGACTCCTTAGGCCACCGGTGAACCGAGGACGAAGTCGGCACCCACTCGGCCCCGGCTCGCATCGGCCTGACCTGCCGCGTCGTCATGGGGCGCGCCAAGCACCGGGGCGCTGACATCGGTGAGGAGTTGGTAGTGGCTATCCTCGAGGGTGACGTCCAGTGCGCTGAGGTACTCGTCGAGCTGTGCTGGCGTCCGCGGTCCGATGATGGGTATCACCGTGGTGGCGAACCGGCGACTGCGCTCGAGTTCCCATGCCATGGCCACCCGTGCTGGGGTGGAACCGATCTCGGCCGCCACCTTGAGCACCGCGTCGACGACCGCGGTCTTCTGGTCGCTGTCCTCCCGCTGGATGACCACGCCCAGGCTGGTGAGGCGTCCTTCGTCGCTGCTGCGGTACTTGCCGGTGAGCAGGCCCCCTCCCAGCGGGGAGTACAGCACGGCACCAAGGCCAAGTCCCTCGGCCATTGGAAGGATCTCCCGGTCGGCGCTACGTTCGACCAGGCTGTACTCGGTCTGGACGCCGATGATGTTGGCCGACTGGCCGCGTTCGGCGGCCAGACCGGCGGCATACGCGCTGCGCCACGCGGGAAAGTTGGACAGTCCGGCGTGCAGGATCTTCCCGGAGTTGACCAGAATGGCTATGGTCTCGACGATTTCGTCGACGGGGGTGACGAAGTCGGGCCAGTGCACCCAGTAGAGGTCGAGGTAGTCGGTGCGCAGCCGGCGCAGTGTGTCTTCGAGCGCCCTGGTCATCACCTTGCGGCTGTTGCCGGTACGGGACACACCGGGCGCGGCAGTAGCGCCCTGGGTGAACTTGCTGGCCAGGACGAATTGGTCGCGGTCGGCTCCGATCAAATCGGCCAGGAAGGTCTCGGACTGGCCGAACTGGTAGACGTCGGCCGTGTCGAGGAAGACGCCGCCGGCGTCGACGTAGTCGGCGTACATCGTCTTTGCGTCGTCGAACTCGGCTCCCGATCCCCAACCGGTGCCGAAATTGGCCGTGCCGAGCGCCAACTCCGAGACACGAAGTCCGGTGTGCGTTCCGAAGGTTTTGTACCGCATGGGTTTACTCCTTGTCAGTCACGTGGCGGGCGCCACGCGTCGATCGTCATCTTGCTGTCTTGCGGCTAGTCACCCGAAGTGCGGTGTGGTCGGTGGGGCTCGCCACACTCAGTCGGCGCGGCGTAGACGGGGGAACAGTTCGTCGGCTCGACGATTGGTCAGCGAGTCGCGCTGCCCGTCGGTGAGGACGTCGGTGCCGCGCAGCGCCCCCGCCAGGCCCTCGACGACCCAGTCTGCGGTGAACGGATAGTCGCTGCCGTACAACAGCCGTTCTGCACCAACGAGATTGAGCAACGCCGGGAGTGCCCGTGGCAGGGCAAACCCTGCCACGTCGTAGTGCAGTCGCTGCAAAGCGCCCAGCACGTCCACGGGTGCCGACGGAGACTCCATGACTGCGAAACCCGCGATACGGTCGGCCACCACCGGCAGCGCCGCGCCGGCGTGGGACACGATGAACCTGACTCGCGGATATCGGTCGAGAACCCCGTTGAGGATGAGTGCGGCGACTGCCCTCGTGGACTCGAACAGGAACTCGAGCATCGGTCGAGGTCGGTTCAGGGAGGTCTGCTGCCAACAGGCGGGCGAGGTGGGGTGTATGTGCACCACCGCGGATCGCTCGTCCAGTTCTGCCATCAACGGCTCGAAGTCCGGATCTCCCAGATAGATTCCCGCATAGTTCGTGTGCAAGGCGATGCCTTCGACCCCGAGGCGGTCGAACGCCCTGCGGGCCTCGACGACCGCCGCATCGACGTCGGGCAGAGGCAACGAGGCAAACAGTCCGAACCGGCCCGGGTGCGCCGCGACGAGGGCCGCACCCTCGTCGTTGACCGTACGCGCCAGCCGCACGGCACGGTCGACGTCATCGTCGAGCAGCACACCGGGCGAGGACACCGACAGCACCGCGGCGCGGATGCCGATGCGGTCCATCACCGTCAGCGCAGTGGCGGGGTCCCACTCCGGCACTGACGGCATACCGTCGGGACGGTCGTGGCCTGCGTCGATCATCGCCGTCCGCAGCGACGGCGTCACGAAGTGTGCGTGCACGTCGATGGCGCCATCCAGGGGCGGCGTACCAGACTCACTCATTCCGAATATCCAGTCGGACAGACCGTTTGAGACTCAGGAACTCACGCTGGCCGCAGACCACGGCGTTCTCCTCTCGACGGGTTGGATACAGTTCACCATACCCAGCTTGTGTGGCGGAAGGGTCAATCGCTACTGCGACGTCGACCCCGAGAGCCGCGCGTCGACGACCGAATGCCCCACGTACCGCTCGAAGATCCGCCAGCCCCGCGCCGTCCGGCGCAGGCGGTCCAGCATGGGCGAGTAGATCCAGATGCCCGGCAACCCGGTTTCGCCGTTCACGACACCCGGTTCGGGTAGCACCCCTGGCTCGCCGTGAGGGCTTCCGTAGCGCACGAGCAGGTTCTGGTAGCGGACCACGACCCCGTCGGGTCCGTCGGCGTCCACGATGTGATTGGTGGCATGGCGGGCGACTCCGGGACGAGGTAGGGATAGTCGTCGCGGAAGAAGGCGCGCAGTCCGTCGTGACCGTGCACCGTTCCCTCGAAGTGATAGGTCGTCGAAACGGGCAGGAACGACTCCACCATGGCGTCGACGTCCCACACTTCGAAGAGCCAGTTGACGCGGTTGACGAAGTCGACTGCGGTGATCCTGTCCTCGGCCGGAAGCGTGCCCTGAAGGGAGACCCGGGGGAAGATCGGCCATGAAAGGTTTTCTCGTATAGGTCATTTGGGGCTCAGATTGCCTTGAACGCGGCGACGGTGTCGGCGATGCCCCGTTCGACGGGAAGTCGTTCCATGCTCGAGGCCCCCAGGAATCCGTTCAGTCCCTCGGTGTGTTCCTTGACGTATTTCCAGTCGGTGCTGGTGGCGATGGGGCCGCCGTGGGCCAGGACCAGGACGTCGGGGTTGAGGCGCCGCGCCGTGTCGAGGATTCGTTGGCATGCCGCTGCGGTGTCCTCGAGCGACGCGGCGACCGAGGCGCCGACCGAGCCGGAGGTCGTCAGTCCCATGTGGGCGACGACGATGTGGGCGTGGCCGTCGGTGACCATCGCCTCGGCTTCTTCCTCGCTGAAGACATAGGGCGCGGTGACGAGGTCGCGCTCGGCGGCCGCGCGCATCATCGCCACCTCGACGTCATATCCCATGCCGGTGGCTTCGAGGTTGGCCCGAAAGCTGCCGTCGAAGGCGCCAACCGTTGGAAAGTTCTGCACCCCAACGTAACCGGCTGCCTTCACCTCGTCGAGGAATGTCGGCATCCGGCGGAATGGGTCGGTGCCGTTGACGCCGGCGAACACCGGCAGGCCCGCCGCGACCGGGATGACCTCACCGGCCATGTCCAGGACGATCGCGTTTGCGTCGCCATATGCCAGGAAGCCGGCCAGCGAGCCGCGTCCCGCCATGCGGTACCGCCCGGAGTTGTACACCACCAGGAAGTCCACCCCACCGGCGTGTGCCGAGCGCGCGGACAGCCCGGTGCCCGCCCCGGCGCCGATCAGCTGACGTCCGTCGCGGTTCTGCTGGCGGAATGAGGCAAGCACTTCGTCGGCGTTGTGGCTCACGAGGTTTCCTCCGGGGTGAACGTCAGGTAGGAGAGCAGTTCTTCGACCATGGCGTTGGCGAAGCGGTCGTCGTTGACGTCGACGGCCAGTTCGACCAGGGCGACGGAGTCGTCGAGGTGGGTGCGGATTGCGTCGAAGAGCGCCTCGTCGGCATCGGCGTCGTACAGGGGCCCGTCGGCGGTCGACAGTGCCGACGTTCCGGCCAGAGGCAAGAAGAGTGCCGTCGGGCCACGGCCGCGGTTGAGTTTGGCAGCCAGTCGTCGTCCCAGTTCGGCGGCCTCACCGGTGTTGGTGCGCATCAGGGTCATCTGAGCGTTGTGGGCTACGAGACGGCGACCGCGATGCTCGGGAGCGATGCGATCCAACGGACCGAGGTTGACGATGTCGAGCGCCCCCACGGAGACGACCTGCGGTGTCGCGGTGTCCGCAGCGGCGGTCAGGCGGCTGGGGCCCGCCGACATCACGCCGCCGACGAGGTCGTCGGCGAGCTCGGTGGTCGTGAGATCCAGGACGCCCGCGAGGGATCCGGCGCGGATCAGAGCCTCGAGCGACTCGCCACCAGAGCCGACGGCGTGAAAGACCAGCGGTTCGTACCCGGCCGTTTCGACAGCAGCCCGTGCGCTTTCCACGGCGTGGGTGGTCACACCGAAGGACGTGATGGCGATCATGGGTCGACCGCCCGCGCCGGGGCCACGCGGTTCGTCGTCGCGGGCCGCAGCGATGCCGGCCATCCCCACGATGGCTCCAGCGGCGTTGTCGACGATGGACCGGGTGACGGGGTTGAGGCCGGCGATGTCGAGGACGGCATAGGTGAAGGTGATGTCTTGGCCGTGGACGTGGGGCCGCATGTCACCCGCGGCGACGGTGGAGACGATCAGCTTCGGAACGCCTACGGGCAGAACGGCGAAGGCGGCTCCGGCCAGGGTGGTCCCGCCACCCCCGCCGAGGGCGACGACGCCGTCGAGGCGTTTTTGGTCGTGCAGCGACCGAAGGACGATCCCCGCGCCGCGGGCCATCGTGTCCACGGCGTCACCCCGGTCGCCGCGCGCCGACAACTCCTCGACAGTGGTACCTGCTGCCGCGGCGACGGTGAGGTTGTCGACGTCGGCGTCGACTGCCGGCTCGCCGACTCCGACGTCGACGAGAATCGCTCGAGCCCCGAGTCGGCGAATCTGCTCGGCGAGATGCCGGTGTTCCACGCCCTTGGTGTCGAGTGTCCCGACGACGACGACGCTTACCACGACAGCGTCACCTTGCCGACGTGTCGTGCCGTCCGGAAGTATTCCAGGGCAGTCGGCAAGTCGCCGAGCCCGAAGGTGCGGTCCACCACCGGACGGATGTCGTTGTCCTGCAGTGCGCGCACCATGTCCTGCTGGTGGCGCCGACTGCCCACCACGATGCCGTGCAACCGGAGTTGTTTCATGGTCAGCGACCCGGTGTGAATGGCACCCGAGGCGCCGTCCAACACGCCGATCAACGAGATCTGCGCACCCACCCGGGCAGCATCGATGGACTGCGGCAACGTCCCCGATCCCCCGAGTTCCACCACGAGGTCCGCGCCGCCCGTGAGATCGGCGACGTGACGTCCCCAGTCGGTTACCTCCCGGTAGTTGACGAGGTGGTCGGCGCCGAGCGCCTTGGCACGTTCCAGCTTTGCCTCCGAGGAGGACGTGGTGACGACCGTGGCGCCGGCCATCTTCGCGAACTGCACGGCGAACGTGGCCACCCCGCCGGTTCCGAGGACCAACACCACGTCACCCGGCTTGACCCGTCCCTCGACGATCACGGATCGCCACGCCGTCAGACCGGCCACCGTGAGCGTGGCAGCTTCGTGGGCTGACCAGCCATGGGGCGCAAGGGTGAAGTGACTGGCCGGGACGACGACGACGTCCTGGGCATACCCCGGCGGTCCGATGCCCGGGGTGGCGGCGAAGGCGTCGCGGGTGGGGGCACCGTCGGCCCACTCCGGGGTGAAGGCGGCGAACACGGCGTCACCTTCGGCCAGGTCGGTGACGCCGGCACCGACTGCCTCGACGACGCCGCCGCCGTCCGCCAGCGGCACGTGCCCCACCGCGGTATTGGGGTCCCCGATCACCAGACCGTCGTGGAAGTTCAGTGAGCTGCCGTGCAGGCGAACCCTGACCTCCCCTGGTTGGGGGTCCCCGGGATCGGGGACGTCCACGACCTCGAGTGGATTGGTGGTGCCTGGGCGCTGTACGACTACCGCTCTCATCGCGTCACTTCGTCTGCGGTTGCGGCGAAGAGCACTTTGCCCGCACGCCCGTAGGTGCGTGCACGCTCCATGGCGGCGACGTGATCGCTCAATGCGTAGGCTGCTTCCACCGGGGTGCTCAGCTCACCGTCGGCAACCAGGTCGACGAGCTCGGTGTAGACCCGGTCGATTTCTTCGGCGGGGGCGGTGCGCAGCCAGTGGTTCAACCAAAAGCCGTGAATGTGAAGTCCTTTGAAGTTGAGTACACCGGCGGGAACGACGACGGGCTTGCCGCTGAGCGCAGCGAAGCTGACGATCTGGCCGTCGTCGGCGATGTGGGGCAGCAAGGCGTCGACGAGTGGGCCACCGACTCCGTCGAGTATCACCGCGACCTGTTCCTCTCCGAGAACGCCGTAGAGCTGAACACCGAGGGTGTCGTCGGCAACCACGACGTACTGCGCTCCGGCCGCCCGCAGCGCGTCCGCTGCAGCGCTGCTGCGGACGACGTCGATCAGTCGGAGGCCCGCGCGGGCTGCCAGCGTTCGCACGAAGGCACCGAGCCCGGAGTTGGCCGCGGTCTGAACGACCCACGACCCGGACGGTTCGGCTTCGGCGAAGTCGACGAGCAGGTACGCGGTGGCCGCGTTGATCGGGACGGTGGCCAGTTGGAGCGGATCTGCGTCGCGATGCACGGCCACCACGTGCCGCTCGTCGACCACGATCTCGTCCTGCCAGGTCCCCATCGTGTCCGACGGCAGCACCAAAACGCGCTGTCCCACCGCGGCGCGTGTCACCCCGCCACCAACTTCGCGCACGATGCCAACGCCTTCGGCGCCGACCGGGGAGGGCAATTCGGGCCGGATGCCGTAGTGGCCGTCCAGCACGAGGAAGTCCGACGGGTTGAGCGGGGCCGCTTCTATCTCGACGCGCAGCTCGTTGGAGGTGACCGCTCGTGGTTCGGCGTCGACCAACGACACCGAACCAGGGTCTCCGTAGGCACTGAATTGAATGGACTTCACCGCGTAACCCCGCATCTCTTGGCCGCAATTGCGACGTAACCATAACTAGTACATATATGTCTTACCGACGGCGGCACAACCCTGTCAACCCGGATCTTCGCGCGTAGGATGGACGCTTGAGACATATTCGTAGATTATTGACATATGTCTTAGCGTGCTACAAAGTGACGATGTCGAGGCGGGCTGCCCGGTCGCCTTCGGCCCGGAGAGGAAAGCCCATGATCGTCATCACCGGTGCCACCGGTCGACTGGCCACCGCGGTGGCCGGTCACATCCGTCGCCTCGATCCGGGGCAACGGATCGTCGGTGCCGCGCGGCGACCTGCCGCCGCGGCAGCCGACGTCTTCGACGACGTCCGCTATGCCGACTACGACCGCCCCGACACCGTGCTGTCGGCCCTCAGCGGCGCCATGACGGTTCTGCTTGTCTCCGGCACTGCCTTTGGGCAGCGAGTCGCCCAGCACCGCACCGTCGTCGATGCCGCACAGCGAAGTGGAGTCGACTTCCTCGCCTACACCAGTGCGCCACGGGTGGACAGCACCGAGTTAGCCTTCGGCCCAGAGCATTTGGAGACCGAACGACTCGTCCGCACCTCCGGGTTGCGCCATGCGCTACTGCGCAACAACTGGTACCACGAAAACTACGCCCCGACGGTCGCCGAAGCGGCCGCCACCGGGTCCTTCACCGGCAATGCCGCGAACGGTCGCGTCGCCAGTGCCGCCCTCGAGGACTACGCCGAGGCCACCGCCGGCATCCTGGTCAACCCGACCGACCACCACGACCGCACCTACGAACTCGCCGGCGACACGAGCTGGACGTACAGCGAACTGGCCGAACTCATCGGGCAAATTCTCGGCAGACCCGTCGCCTATCGTGATCTCAGCACCGCAGATCGCCGCGCCCAACTGATCACCGCCGGTCACACCGCCGCCGAGGTCACCGCGGCAGCCGACATCGACCGCGACATCGCCCACGGCGCATTGGATTTCACCGATCACACCCTCAGTCGGCTTCTGGGTCGCCCCACGACGCCGCTACGGGCGACCGTGGAGGCGGTGTTGGAGACCACCGCACGCGAAAGGCTCGCTCGATGACCCTGCAGGACGCATTCGACCTTCGCATCGACGTCGACGCGCCCGTACTGATCGGTGACGCAGCCACCAACGCCACCCCTAGGATCTGACATGCCAACCGACCCGTCCGCCGAGCAAGTAGAAGACCTCAGGTTGCTCGTGTTCGATCAACTGGCCACCCTTGGCCGCGTCGAGACCGCCGAGCAGCTCGCCAGCACCCTGCACCTCACCGCTTCTCAGACCGCCGCCGGGCTCCGCGCCCTGCACGCCAGCCGAGACCTCGTCCTGGACGACGCCGACCACATCGTGCTGGCCCACCCCTTCGCCACCGTCGACTTCGGCTTCTCGGTCATGGGCCGGGCCACCATCTGGTGGGGTGGATGCGCCTGGGACGCGTTCGCCATCCCACACCTGGTCCCCGCCGAACCCGAGACGCTCGTCGCCACCCGGTGTCCTCGGTGTCGAACCCCCCACGCCTGGAACGTCACTCGCGTGGCACCGCCCACCGGCGACCAGGTCGTGCATTTCGCCACCCCCATGGCCCGTGTCTGGCAGGACGTCGTGCACGCATGTCGACGTCAGCGCATCTTCTGCGACGACGCCTGCCTGGACGCCTACCTCGTCGACCACTACCCCGACGAGCCCGGCTTCCGCTTCGACGTCCCCACGCTGTGGCGCCTGGCAGGTCACTGGTACGAGGGCCGACTGGACCGCGGATACCAGCGTCGCGAGCCCGCCGCCGCCGCGTCCTACTTCGCCTCCGTCGGTCTGACCGGGCCGTTCTGGGACACCACGGCGCCGAAGGCTGCGCCATGAGCGACGACCTCCTCGACCTCGCCGTGGACGCCGCCGGCGGTCGCGAACTGTGGAACACCGTGCACGCCTTGCGCGTCGACCTCACCGTCGGCGGACCGATCTGGGGCGTCAAGGGCTGGCCGGCTGCGAGCTCGTTTCATCAGATCGTCACCGTGGACACCCGCCGCCAACACATCAGCTTCGACCCGTTCACGCATCCCGACCACCACCTCACCTTCGACGGCGCGACCGACACCGTTACCATCAGCGCCGAGGACGGGCGCCTCGTCGACGCGCTGCGCCCCGCACGGTCCAGCTTCCACGGAATGCTGCGCAACAGCGTCTGGGACGCAGCACATCTCGGCTACTTCCTGGGATATGCCTGCTGGAACTACTTCACCGCACCCTTCCTGTTCACCCAACCCGGGTTTCGCACCACAGAACTCTCGCCCTGGCACGAGGCCGGCCAGACCTGGCGACGGCTGGCCGTGGACTTCCCGTCCTCGGTCGCCACCCACAGCCCACACCAGGTGTTCTACTTCGACGCCTTCGGCGAGCAGCGTCGCATGGACTACGTCACCGAGGTCAACGGCAGCACCCTGGTCGGGCAGTACAGCAGCCGCCACGCCACGTTCGACGGCCTGCGCCTGCCCACCCGCCGCAGGGTGTTCCGTCGCAACCCCGACGACACGGTCAACCTGAACATGCCCGCGATCACCCTCGACGTCCACCACGTCGACCTAGTCACCACCGACCGACAGGACCGACACCCGTGACGCACCCCTCCGCCGTCGAACATACCGTGCGCAGAATCGTGGTACCTCTGCCCCATTCCTACGACGCGGCACGGCATCTCTTCGAAACCCTGGTTCCAGCAGCAGATCTCGCCCGCTTCTACCAGTTGGCCACCTGGCAGGCCTCGCTCGAGCTCGCGGAGGTCAACGCCCCTCGTGGGTTCATGGTCTATCACCGCCTGGACCTCACCGCGCTGATGGCCGGTTCCCAATCGTTCTGGAAGGCAACCCAATACACGATGGGCAACCACACCATCGCCGAACAGATGTTCCGCAGCGATCCCTCGGTCATGTTGCACGCACCGTTACGCGTGCTCATCTACGACGACCCCGCAGGCACCACCAACCTCGCAATCGACCAACCCAGCACACTGTTCGACAGCTACGCCAATGCCGACGTCAGCGCCGTTGGCGATCGTCTCGACGGGCTGGTGGCCGAGCTGATCACACTCCTCGGCGCGGCAGTGCCACCCGAGTTCGAAGCCGCCACGACGTGCTGACCAAGGGGTCCGTGCTCGCAGCCGCATACGACCGAATCGTGGACTCCTTCCTTCGCACCCGCGTAGGCGGATGGACCAACCTGCACGTGATGACCCCCGTCGACGCCCGGCTGATGCGCTGGACCGGAGGCCGATTGAGCACCGCCTTCGGCTCGAAGTTCGGCCCACACGCGGTCTTGTTGCGCTCGACCGGGGCCAAGACCGGGCATCTGCGCGAGGTTCCCTTGGTCGCCACTCCGGATGGCGACGACTGGATCCTCATAGCGTCGGCCACCGGCCAAGCGCGCAACCCGGCGTGGTACCACAACCTCAAGGCCAACCCCCACTGTTCGTTGCTCGTGCCGCACCGCGGGCGAATCGACTGCGTCGCGCGCGAAACCACCGGGCCCGAGCGCCATCGCGCGTGGGACGCCGCCAACCGACATTACGGTGGCTACGCCACGTACCAAGCCCGCACGGATCGCGCGATACCGGTGATGATCCTCAGCCCGCGAAATGCGCCGGCGACGCCGTCGTAGTCCGGCCAGCGGCTCGGCGCGACGATCCCCGCTACAGGTCGAGCGCGCCCACGGTCGCCCCCGGGTTGGGTCCGAGCAGGGCCGCCAGCCGAGGACTGAGGTCCCGGCTCGCGCGACGCAGCGGCCCCAGTAGCCGGGACATGGCCTCCGGGGTCATGCGCGATGCCGGACCGGCGACGGTGAGGGCGCCCAGCACCGCCCCCGGTGCGGCAGGGTCGTCGAGATCGGCCTGCATCGGCACCGAGATGCCGTTGACGCCGACGTGGTTCTCCCCAAACGACATCTCGTAGCCCTGCTCGCGGATGACGGTCATGGCGTCGGGGTCGACCCCCGTGAACCCGGCTCGCTCCGCTTCGGACAGATGCGCCAGGATCACGCGGCCGCTGGCGCCCGCGGTGAGTGGTGACCTCTCCCCCAGCATGCCTGCCGGATCGACGACGGGACCCGTGGGCGACGGCACCCCGAGCACGAGCACACGGAAGTCGCCGGCGCGCAGATGCACGACGGCCGCCTCGCCGCCGTCGGCCACCAGGCGTGCCAGCACCGGGTACATCAGGCGCATCATCGCCGGTCGTGGACCGATGACGGTGGCCAGCGCGATCGATCGACTGCCCAGTCGATAACCGGACCGACCAAGGTGATGCAGGAACCCGTCGGCTTCCAGTGCGCTCAGCAGTCGGAACGCATAGGACTCGGAAAGTCCAGCGCGAGTGGCGATGTCACGCAACGTCGCCGGCTGCTTCATGCCGGCAAGCATCTCCAGCAGGTGCAGTCCGCGCAGCGCCGTCGTGGCCACACCGACAGAGTACTTGCCGAATCCGCAAGTTGACTGGCGGTGGTTCGCGAATGCGGGCTGCAATGTGGCATGAGCACATTCGCCGACACTGGCGCGGCACCCGTCGTGGTGGCGGCACCGAGCGCACCCGACGGACCGACCGGCCGACTCGCCACCTGGGCGCACGCCGTGAGCCGGGACGACATTCCCGACCCGGTGTACCAGCGGGCAGTCCACCTCCTGCTGGACGGCATCGGATGTGCATTGGTGGGCGCCCAACTGCCGTGGTCCCGCATCGCCACCTCCGCCGTGCTGGGCATCGAGGGTCACGGCGACGCGCCGGTGATCGGTACCGGCCGCACCACCACACCGGCCGGCGCAGCGCTACTCAACAGCACTTTCATCCAGGGCTTCGAACTGGACGACTTCCATCCGCTGGCGCCGCTGCACTCCGCGGCGGTCGTCGTCCCCTCGATGTTGGCCACCGTCGCCCACCTCGGCCACCCCGTGAACGGCCACGACCTCCTGCTGGCCGCGGTCACTGGATTCGAGACCGGCCCACGAATTGGTCTCGCCCTCGGCGGTGCGGCGATGCTCTCCCGCGGCTGGCATTCCGGAGCCGTCTTCGGCGGCATCGCCGCGGCGGTGGCGTGCGGGCGGCTTCGCGGCTCGAGCCCGGCGGTCGTCGAGGACGCCATCGGATTCGCGGCCACTCAGGCATCGGGTCTGATGTCCGCTCAGTACGAGTCCATGGGCAAGCGGATGCAACATGGATTCGCCGCCCGCAACGGCTTCTACTCCGCCGCACTCGCCGACGCCGGATTCACCGGAATCGACCAGGTGCTCGAGCGCCCCTATGGGGGATACCTCTCGGTCTTCGGTGAAGGCCACCACCCTGACGTCGACGCTCCGAGCCGAGACCTCGGAACCCGCTGGGAGACAACGCAGATCATGGTCAAGTCCTGGGCAGTCATGGGAGGCCTCCACGGCGTGGTGGAAGCAGCGCGAACGTTGCGCGAGCGCCTCGACGGACACGCCGTCGATCGCGTCGACGTCCGGGTCGGCGACGTGGTCTACCACCACGGCTGGTGGACTCCGCAGCGCCCTCTGACCGCCGTCGGCGCCCAGATGAACATCGGTTACGTAGCGGCAGTCACCCTTCTCGACGGCGTCGCGCTACCCGAGCAGTTCACACCCGCACGGCTCGACGCCGACGACGTGTGGGAATTGGTCGAGCGCACCCACGTCGAACTCGACCCCGCCATCGACGCCCTGCCCATGACGGAACGGTTCCAGACCCACCTCGTCCTGACCCTCGCCGACGGCACCCGGCTCAGCGCCTCGGTGATCGCCCCGCACGGCAACCCCCTCGACCCGGTGACCAATGACGAAGTCGTGCAGAAGTTCCGCAGCCTCACCACGCGGGTGATGCCGCACGCACGGGCTGCCGAGATCGAGCGGGCAGTCCTCGACCTTCCCGACGCCGACGACGTGGCATCGTTGATCGAGCTGCTCGGCGACCCCGTCGACGGGGCACTGGACCGATGACGACGACGGCGCGCCAGCGGCTACGCGATCTGCTCGATCAACACCGGCTGATCGTGGCCCCCGGTGTGTACGACGGCATCTCGGCACACCTGGCCAAGCGGACCGGACACACCGCGGCCTACCTCACCGGCGCCGGGGTCGCGGCCTCGGGCTATGGATTACCCGACATCGGGCTGGTGACCCAGACGGAGATGGTCGACCGTGCGCGAATGGTCGTCCGCGTGCTCGGCGACGTGCCGTTGCTCGCCGACGCCGACACCGGTTACGGCGCACCGATCAACGTGATCCGCACGGTTCGGGACTACGAGGACGCCGGCGTGGCCGCGCTGCAACTCGAGGATCAGGCCTTCCCCAAGCGATGCGGCCACTTACCCGACAAGGAACTCGTCACCGCCGACGAGTTCGCCCGCACCCTGTCAGCCGCGCTGGAAGCCCGTCGCGACGACGCGATGCTGCTGATCGCCCGAACCGACGCTCGCGGCCCGCTGGGGCTAAACGAGGCCATTCGGCGGGCCAACCGCTACGCCGCAGAGGGCGCCGACCTGATCTTCGTCGAAGCCCCGCTGGGCGACCAGGAGATCGAGCGAATCGCCGCCGAGGTCCAGGCACCGCTGCTGCTCAACCTGGTGATCGGCGGTCTGACGCCGCATCAGTCTGCCGAGCGGCTGGAACGCCTCGGATACGCGGTGGCCATCCACCCGTCGGCCGCGCTCGCACCGGCGGCCCTCGGCGCGCTCACCGGCCTGTGTGGTGTGAACGGGGCGAGCGCCGAGGACTTCGTGCCGACCACCCCCGAGGGCTTCTTCGACCTGGTGGGCATGGCCGAGTGGTTCGCCCTCGGCGAGCGATTTCGACTCCCCACACCCGACCAGGAGACCACACCATGGGCATGACGATGATCGAACGGATACTGGCCCGCAAGGCGGGCACGAGCGAAGTGAAGGTTGGTGACACCGTCACCGTCGACGTGGACATGACGGTCCTCATCGATCTGCAGTTCGCCACGATGTGGCTGCGTCCCTTGCGGATACACGATCCGGCGAAGGTCGCGATCGTCATGGACCACGCGGTTCCGGCTCCGACCATCAAGGATGCGGCCGGTGGTCCCAAGGCTCGGCAATTCGCGGCCGAGTTCGGCATCGAGCGGTTCTACGACGTCGGCAGGCACGGCATCTGCCACCAGGTGATCGCCGAGAACGGTCTTGCCCGACCCGGAGAAGTACTGGCCTGCACCGACAGTCACACCTGCGCCGGCGGCGCGTACAACACCGCCGCGCGGGGTCTTGGCCCCGCGGAGGTCTACTCCATCCTGTGCACCGGATCCACCTGGTTCCAGGCCGCTCCGACGATCCGGTATGAGTTCGGCGGGTCGATGCCACCCGGAGTCAGCGGCAAGGACGTCTTCTTGCACATCGCCAACGCCTACGGCGACGCCACCAATCAGAACCTCGAATACGGCGGCCCAGGTCTGGCGTCGATTCCGCTGCACGACCGGCGCACGATCGCCACCCAGGGCGCCGAGGTATCCGCGGACTTCTCCACCTTCGCATGCGACGACGTCCTGACCGAGCACTTCGAGACGCTCGGTGTCACCGACTACGAACCCACCTACGCCGACCCCGACGCCACCTACGTCGCGGTCCGCCACGTCGACCTCTCGACGTTGGTGCCCTACGTCGCCCGCCCGGGCACCGTGTCGCGCAACGGTGTTCCCGTCACCGACGTGGAGCCGCGCAACATCGACCAGGCCTTCATCGGGTCGTGTGCGAACGGCCAACTCGACGACCTTCGCATCGCCGCCGAGGTCCTGCGGGGCCGACGCGTGGCCACCGGAGTCCGACTAATCGTCACACCAGCCAGCCAGCAGGTCTACCGCGACGCGATGCGCCTGGGCTATCTGCAAGACATCGCCGACGCCGGAGCAGTGGTCACCAACGCCACCTGCGGAGCCTGCTTCGGCTATCATATGGGCGTCGTGGGTCCGGGTGAGGTCTGCCTGACGTCGAGCACCAGGAACTTCACCGGCCGGATGGGGTCGACCGATGCGGAGATCTACATGGCGTCCCCCGCCACGGTCGCCGCCTCGGCCGTGGCCGGCTACATCACCGACGCGCGAACGGCAACGGCATCATGACGAATCTCGAAGTCACCGGTCGGGTGTGGGTATTCGGCGACGACCTCAACACCGACGCAATGTACCCACCCGACGCCATGAAACTGGATCTCCCCGAGGCGGCCAAGATGGTCTTCTACCAAGTCCGGCCCGGTTGGACCGATCAGGTCCGACCCGGGGACGTCGTCATCGCAGGACGGAATTTCGGCGTCGGATCGTCACGGCCTGTCGCAGCGCTGTTCGCCGAACTTGGCGTCGCCGCGTTGGTCGCCGAGGAATTCAACTCCCTGTTCTTCCGCAACGCCGTCAACACCGGCCTGCCGGCGATGACGATCCCCGACGTCACGGCCGCGTTCGACGACGGCGACACCGGCACCTTCGACATCCGCACCGGAAGATGGCGCAACGACACCACCGGCGCCGGAGGCGACGTACCCGTGCTGCCCGATCTCATCCTCGAGATCCTCTCTTCTGGAGGTGTCCTTCCCCGACTGGCCGAGAACGGCTATCTCCCAGCCGAAATGGCCGATCAACTGCGTTCACCGACGATCGCCGCCATCGGGACGGGCAACGGTGCCTGAGCTCTTGGGTCGCCTGATGCGTCCCGTCAGGTCTTCGGCCCAGCGGAGTCGTCTCGCGCAGATCGAGACCCCCCTGGGTCTGGTCGTGACCAGTCCCTCGTTCGCCGACGGCGCGCCCATCCCCCGACGGCATGCGGGCCGCGGCGTTGGTGACGACGTGTCGCCCGCGCTGGCGTGGACCGGCCTACCCGACGCCACGAGCACGGTGGTGTTGATCATCGAGGACGACGACGTACCGCTTCCCCGTCCGCTGTGGCACACCGTCGCCGTGCTCGGCGGCAGCGTCGTCCACCTCGACGAGGGGGCGCTCGGCCCGGATGCCTCGGACGTCGTCTTCCTCAAGACCCCGCTCGGGCGGCGCTACTCCGGACCGAGACCCATTCCAGGACATGGCGTGCACCACTACCGCTTTCACGTCTTCGGGCTGTCGACGCCACTGCGGCCAGACACGACCGGCCGCACTGAACTCCTACGAGACCTTCGCGCGACAGCCACCGCATGCGGCACACTCACCGGTACCTACCGGCGCCCCTAGCTTCAGGGGCCGCGAGCGGTGGGGTGTGGAGTTCGCATTCGCAAACCGCCGAGGGAACCTGTTGGCCGTCGGACACCGCCCACGCGACGGCGACCTTCGAACGCGGGGTGTGCACGTGCCAGGCGACGTCCGAACACTCATCGCGAACCCAGACGGTCGCGGCCCTCGGTAGTCGTCAGACTTCGATGACGATCTTGCCGACGGTGCGGTGGCTCTCGAGCAAGGTGTGGGCGGTCTTCATGGAGTCGGCCGTCAGACCGGCGAGCAGAGTCGTCACGATGGGTCGCACCCGACCGCTGCCTGCGAAGTTGCTGACGGTCTCGAGGATGTCGCCCTGACTGGTGGGGTCGGCGCCGTTGACGAGTTGGTTGAAGACCATCTCGGTGTGAAGGGACGCAGACTTTCCGATTAGGGGAGCCAGGTCGACCGGCGTTCCGACGTCGACGGTCGACACGTGGCCGAAAGGGCGGATCACCGAGGCGATCTGGTTCAGGTTGTCGGCCGTGGCGGCGGTGGAGAACACCATGTCGACCTGTGCGATGCCGGCTTGCCGTAGTTGGTCGCCCAGATCTGCGGTGTGGTCGATCACCAGGTCCGCGCCCATGGTGCGGCACCAATCGCGCGATTCCTGACGTGAGGCGGTGCTGATGACGAACGCATCGGTCTTGGTCTTGAGAAGTTGGGTTGCCAGCGAACCCACTCCCCCGGCACCCCCGATGATCATCACCCGATCCACATCGGGCGGAAGGGCCGACCGGTCGCGGAAGATGGCCTCCCAGGCGGTCAGCGCTCCGATGGGCAGCGACGCCGCGTCGGTGAAGGACAACCCGTCGGGGATCGTAGCGATGATCCGGTTGTCTACGGCCAGCCGTTGCGTCCAACAGCCGTCGCGCATGACGTCACCGGTGCCCATCACCCGGTCGCCGACGGCGAACCCGGTTGTCGCGGAGCCGGTTTCGACGATCACCCCGGAGAACTCCCAGCCAAGGATGACGCGACCGCCTGGCTCGGCGCTGCGTGCTGAGCGGATCGACGCCTCACCGGGGTTCACCCCGATCGCGCGAACCTCGACCAGCACGTCGGTGTCGCGCACCAGGGGTTCTGCGACCTCGACGAGTTCGATGGCGAACTCCTCCAGGGGGTGTGCGCGCTCATAGGCGAGAGCTTTCACGATGATTCTCCGTTCCGAGTGGGCTCGTTGGTCACCACAGGCGATCAGTCCTGCCTGAGGGCGTGGAGTGCGGAGAGGGGGCCGCCACCGACCTGCATGAGCCGACCGCCGTCACGGAGCGGCCCGACGTCAACCGGTGCGAAACCCAACCCCTCGAACACCTGCTGGAAGGTTGCCTTGGCCGGGGCGTCGTCACCCGCGTAGAACAAGAGTTGACGACCGGCCTCGTGCCGTGGATCGGGGATGATGTAGCGGGCATGCAAGGTGTTGAACCCCTTCACGATTCGGGCACCCGGAGCAAGCGAGGCGACCCACTCGCTACCGGTCGACTCGCCGAGATCGGCGACCTCGAGGGGATCCGCCTTTGCGAACTGGTTGGTGGCGTCGACGAGTATGCGGCCGTCCCAGGACGGCAATCCGCCCAAAGCCGCCTCGACGTTCCACCACGGCACCGTGAGGAACACCATGTCGGCGCGCGCTGCCTGGGCGACCGTTCCCGCCGACGCCAGTGGCCCCAGGGTCGAGACCACCTCGTTCAGGGTGGACGGCCCACGGCTGTTGCTCACCACCACCCGGTGACCGGCCGCTACCAGGTGACGGGCAACGGCCTGGGCGATGGTCCCGGCACCGATGGTTCCAAAGTTCACGATCTTCCATCCGTCGCATCAATGACGAACGTCATTGATGATCTTAAAATGTCATACGTCATCAATAGATGTCAAGGAGAAGGCGTGCGCTATTTTGATGATGGCCGCCATCGAACGTCGGGCATTCCCCGGCGGGCCCCGGGGGCCGCCGGCGAAGGGAGAATCGATGCCTCGTATCTCACGTGAACAGAAGGAGCGCAACCGCGGACGCATCGTCGCGGCCGCCGGGGAAGGATTCAAGGCGCGTGGTATCGACGGCGTGGGCATCGACGACCTGATGAAGGCCGCCGGCATGACCCACGGCGGCTTCTACAACCACTTCACCTCCAAGGAGGATCTCGCTTTGGAGGTTCTCCACCAGGGGTTCACCGATTCGCTCGACACCGTCGCCGCACTGGTCGACGATCACGCCCGCTCCGCTCGCGCTGCCCTCCACGCCATCGTCGATGCCTATCTCAGCACCGACCACCGCGACCATCCCGAACACGGATGCGCGTCGGCTGCCCTGGCCGCCGACGCCGGGCGTCATGGAGTCAAGGCCCAACAGGAGTATCGACGTGGGCTGCAGGGCTACATCGACGCATTCACCGATCTGCTCAAGACCAGCGCACGCCAGAGGGGGACGAAGCTCGACTCACGCAAGGCCCGCGAGCTGGCCATCGCGCTCTTCAGCCAGATGGTGGGAGCCCAGCTCATCGCTCGCGCCGTAGCCGAAGTCGACCCCCAACTGTCCGACGAAGTCTTGTCGTCCAACGTCCACGCACTTAAACGCCTGTGAACGAAACCCGCCCCGACACCAGTCGGAGCGGGTTCACGCGGTCGGGCTGACAGGATTTGAACCTGCGACCCCTTGACCCCCAGTCAAGTGCGCTACCAAGCTGCGCCACAGCCCGCGACGCTGCCGGGATCACCGGCAGCCGACGAAATGTTACAGGAGCAGGGCGGTGGACTCCCAACCGCATCACCCAGGCCCCCCGCGGGTACTTGATCCCCGTGGCTCCGACGACGCGTGACGACACTCCCCTATGGCTCTTCGCCGACCAACTGGGCCCGGCGGTGCACGGCGGTGAGCACGCACATCGCGAGGTGCTTCTGGTCGAGGCCACCGCCGCACTGCGCAAGCGCCGCTACCACCGGCAGAAGCTGCACCTGGTCGTCTCGGGGCTTCGGCACGCCGAGCGCGACCTCGGCGACCGGGCAACCCTCGTCACGTCCGACACCTACACCGACGCGCTCGAGCAGTACGGCCGCCCGGTGCTCGTCCACGAACCGACCTCGCACGCCGCCGAGCGGTTCGTGCATCGCCTGCAGAAGCAGGGACTCGTCACCGAGGTCTTGCCCACCCCGACATTTGCCCTGCCTCGCAAGGACTTTCAGCAGTGGGCAGGTGACCGTACCCGCTTTCGCATGGAGGACTTCTACCGCGATCAGCGCCGCCGGTTCGACGTCCTGATGGACGGGCGCGAGCCCGTGGGCAGCCGATGGAACTACGACGAGGACAACCGCGAATCCCCACCCAAGAAGCAGAAGACCCTCGGCCTGCCCAAGCCATACCAACCCCGCGAAGACGACATCGACGAGCGCGTGCGTCACGACCTCGACGCGATGGACCTCGACACCGTCGGCGTCGACGGCCCTCGACTGTTCGCGGTCACCCCCACCGAGGCCAAGCGCGCCCTGCAGCGGTTCCTCGAACACCGACTCCCGGAGTTCGGCCGCTACGAGGACGCCATGATGGGCGACGACTGGGCGATGTCGCACTCGCTGCTGTCGGTGCCGCTCAACCTCGGCGTCTTGCATCCGCTCGAAGCGGTCGAGGCGGCCGAAAAGGCCTACCGCGACGGTCAGGCGCCACTGGCTGCCGTCGAGGGCTTCATCCGCCAGATCCTGGGCTGGCGTGAGTACATGTGGCACCTGTATTGGCACTTCGGTCCGAAGTACACCAAGAACAATGCCCTTGGCGCACAACGGAAACTGCCCGACTGGTGGGCGAACCTCGACGCCGACGCCGTCACCGCGGAGTGCCTGCGGCACGCGTTGATGGGCGTTCGAGACCGCGGGTGGAACCACCACATCCAACGTCTGATGATCCTGGGCAATCACGCCCTGCAGCGTGGGTACCAGCCGGCCGAACTCACCGAGTGGTTCGCCACCGCCTACGTCGACGGCTTCCGCTGGGTCATGCCGACCAACGTCGTCGGCATGAGTCAACACGCCGACGGCGGCCTCCTGGCCACCAAGCCGTACGCCTCCGGCGGGGCCTACATCAACAAGATGAGCAACCATTGCGGCGACTGCGCCTACGACCCCAAGAAGCGCCTCGGCGACGACGCGTGCCCCTTCACCGCTGGCTATTGGAACTTCGTCAACGAGCACCGCGACATGCTCGCGAAGAACAACCGCACGCAGCGGGTGGTGGCGAACATGGACCGGCTCAAGGACCTCGACGCCGTCCTCGAACAAGAGGCACATCGCGAAGAATTCTGATCCGACGCGCCTAGGATCGAGTCATGTCCGACGACCTCGCCATCACCGATGTTCCCTTCACCCATGACCCATGGGTGGCGGCCAAGAGTCGCTACGACTCCATGCCCTACCGCCGCGTCGGGACGTCGGGCCTGCTGCTCCCGGCCATCTCGCTGGGCCTCTGGTACAACTTCGGGGACAACCGGCCCTTCGACGTCATCCGCGAGGTACTGCGTCACGCCTTCGACCGCGGGATCACCCACTTCGACCTGGCCAACAACTATGGCCCGCCCTATGGGTCCGCCGAGGAGAACTTCGGCCGGATGATGCGCCGCGACTTCAAGCCGTATCGCAACGAGATGATCATCTCCACCAAGGCCGGCTGGGACATGTGGCCCGGCCCGTACGGTCAGCTCGGCAGCCGCGCCTATCTATTGGCCAGCCTCGACGAATCGCTCGAGCGGATGAGCCTGGACTACGTCGACGTCTTCTACTCCCACCGCATCGACCCGGTGACGCCGCTGGAGGAGACGATCGGCGCCCTCGACACGGCGGTGCGCGCGGGTAAGGCTCGCTACGTTGGCATTTCGTCCTACTCGGCGGCCAAGACCGCCGAGGCGTCGGCCATCGCGCAGCGCCTCGGCACCCCCCTGGTCATCCACCAGCCCTCCTATTCTCTGTTGAACCGGTGGATCGAGGGCGGCCTGACCGACGAGTTGACCAAGGCGGGCATGGGCGCCATCGCGTTCACCGCGCTCGGCCAGGGCCTGCTGACCGATCGCTACCTCGAGCGGGCCGCAGCCGACGTCGACCGTGCCACGGCGCGTCCCACCTTCGACGACGACCTGGTCACCGACGAGGTCCTCGGACAGCTGCGTGGGCTCGCGGCCATTGCCAAGGACCGCGGTCAGTCCCTGGCGCAGCTCGCACTGGCCTGGGTGCTGCGCGACCCCGCGGTCGCGTCGACGCTGATCGGCGCCTCCAGCGTCGAACAGCTCGACGAGAACCTCGGGGCCCTGGACAACCTGGACTTCACCGACGACGAGCTCGCCAAGATCGACGAGTACGCGTCGGACTCCGGCATCGACCTCTGGCGCGAGAGCTCGGACGTCTAGACCGCCAGCAGGCGCCACAACCCAATCAGCCCGACGATCACGATGATGATTCGCAAGGCGAGGGGCGACAGACGCCGCCCGTAGTGCGCCCCGAGGAAGCCGCCCGCCAAGGAGCCGACGGCGATGAGCCCCGCCGCCACCCAGCTGATTCGGTCGAATGCCACCAGGGTGTACGCCGCGGCGGCCACCACGTTGACCAACAGCGACAGCAGGTTCTTCGCCGCGTTCATCCGCTGCATCGACTCGGGCAGCAGCGCCCCCATGATGCCGATGAGCAAGATGCCCTGGGCGGCGGTGAAGTATCCGCCGTAGACGCCGACGGCAAACGTCCCCAACACCAACAGAACCATTCGGCCCCTGGATATCGGTGCGCCTTCCTCCCCGGACCGCTTATTGGCCCAGGCCTGAATCTTCGGGCCAAACACCACCAGCAGCAGGGCGCCGATGAGCAGCACGGGCACGACCGCGACGAACACCTTCTCCGGTAGGTGCAGCAGCAGCCACGACCCCAGGATCGCCCCCAGGAGGGATCCCGGGATCTGCCACCGCAGCCGCTTCCACTGTCCGCGGAGCTCGCGACGGTAACCCCAGGTCCCCGAGACACCGCCGGCCACCAGACCGACTGCGTTCGACATCGTCGCCGTGACGGGCGGAAAGCCCAGCGCCACCAACGTCGGGAACGTGATCAGGGTGCCCGAGCCGACGACCGCGTTGATCGCGCCAGCTCCCACCCCTGCCAGAGCGATCAGAATCATGTGGGCGACGGACACCGGTCAAACCCTATCGGGCCGAGAACGGCCGCCCGTCAGCGCTTCTTGCCGCCTGCCGACCGCTTCTCCCGAACCCGCACGTTGATCTTGATGGGGCTGCCCTCGAAGCCAAACTTCTCGCGCAGCTTGCGCTCGATGAAACGGCGATAGCCCGCCTCCAGGAAGCCCGAAGTGAACAGCACGAAGGTCGGGGGCCGGGCCGTCGCCTGGGTGGCGAAGAGGATCTTGGGCTGCTTGCCACCTCGCACGGGCGGCGGCGTCGCGGCGACGAGCTCCTTGAGGAACGTGTTGAGCTGTCCGGTGGTGATGCGCTTGTCCCACGACGCGAGCGCGCTCTCCAGGGCCGGCACGAGCTTCTGCACCGCACGGCCGGTCTTGGCGGAGATGTTGACCCGCTGCGCCCACTGCACCTGCTCCAAGGACAGGTCGATCTCGCGATCGAGAAGGAAACGCCGGTCCTCGTCCATCAAGTCCCACTTGTTGAACGCCAGCACCACCGCGCGACCGGCCTCGATGACCATCGAGAGCACCCGTTGGTCCTGCTCGGTCAACGGCTGCGAGGAGTCGATGAGGACGATGACGACCTCGGCCGAGTCGATCGCACCGTGAGTGCGCACCGAGGCGTAGAACTCGTGCCCGCTGGCTTGGCCGACCTTGCGCCGCAGACCCGCCGTGTCGACGAAGCGCCAGAGCTTGCCGCCCAGCTCGATCAGCGAGTCGACGGGGTCGACGGTGGTGCCCGCGACGTCGTGCACCACCGACCGCTCCTCGTTGGCGAGCCGGTTGATCAGTGAGCTCTTGCCGACATTCGGCTTGCCGACCAGTGCCACGCGGCGTGGGCCACCGGTGGTCGAGCCCATCTCGGAGACCTCGGGCAGCACCTCGAATACGGCGTCGAGCAGGTCGGCCACACCGCGGCCGTGCATCGCGCTGACCGGGTGCGGCTGCCCCAGTCCGAGGGACCACAGCAGCGCCGCCTCGGACTCCATCTTCTCGTTGTCGACCTTGTTCGCAGCCAGGAACACCGGTTTGCCCGACTTCTGCAGGCGCTTGGCCGCGGCCTCGTCGGCACTGGTCGCGCCGGTCACCGCGTCGACCACCAGAATGATGGCGTCGGCGGTGCGCATGGCGACCGTGGCCTGCTCGGCCACCAGCTGCTGCAGACCCTTGGCGTCGGGTTCCCAGCCGCCCGTGTCCTGCACCATGAATCGGCGACCCAACCAGTTCGCGTCATAGGACACCCGGTCGCGGGTGACGCCGGGGATGTCCTGCACCACGGCCTCGCGCCGACCCAGGATGCGGTTGACCAACGTGGACTTGCCGACGTTGGGCCGTCCGACGACCGCGACGACCGGCGGTGGGGCGAACTCGGCCTCCAAGTCCCCGAACTCGACACCCTCGGGGGGCAGCTCCCAGTCACTCTCGTCGGACCAGGTGCCGTCCGCTACGTCGTCGTCGCTCATCGTCGGGCCTTCTGTTCTTCGCGCATGCGCTCGTCGAGATGCTCGACCAGGTCGAGAAGCCTTGCCACGGTTTCGGATTGGGACATGTCACTGCTGTCGACGACGATCGCGTCGTCGGCCGCCCGCAAGGGCGACACGGCGCGGGTCGAGTCGAGGTGGTCGCGACGCAAGACGTCGGCCAGCACGGCGTCGTAGTCGCCGGGCTGACCGGATTCGACGTTCTGGTCGTTGCGGCGGCGGGCCCGCTCCTCCGGCGACGCCGTCAGGTAGACCTTGAGATCGGCGTCCGGCAGGACCACGGTGCCGATGTCGCGGCCCTCGACCACCACGGCGACGGTGCCGTCGGCCAGTTCGCGTTGCCGCTCGACGAGCCGAGTGCGCACCTCGGGGACGGCGGAGACCGCCGAGACGGCCTTGGTCACCGCGTCGCCGCGAATCTCGAGCGAGACGTCTTCTCCGCCAAGGAAGTACAGGTCTTCATCGGGGTCGAAACCGACGGCCAGGTCGACACCAGCGGCCAACTCGGCCACGGCCACGGCGTCGTCGGGAGCCACTCCCGCGCGCAACACGGCCAGCGTCACGATCCGGTACATCGCACCGGTGTTGAGGTAGCGCGCGCCAAGGGCCCTCGCCAAACCCCGTGACACTGAAGACTTTCCGGTGCCGGCCGGACCGTCGACTGCGATGGTCAAAGGGGCACTCACATTCCCA
The DNA here is from genome assembly GCF_025823185.1 of Mycobacterium yunnanensis. Lineage (GTDB taxonomy): Bacteria > Actinomycetota > Actinomycetes > Mycobacteriales > Mycobacteriaceae > Mycobacterium > Mycobacterium yunnanensis. The sequence goes on along the minus strand of NZ_JACKVK010000004.1, from coordinate 14,821 downwards.
CCGCCTTGTAGAGTTCGCCGACCTCTTTGCTGGTGAGAACCCGGATGCTGCCCGGCTTCTGCTCGCCGAGGCTGACCGTGCCGATGTCGGTGCGCACCAGGTCGGTGACGGGAAAGCCGACCGCGGCCAACATTCGTCGCACGATGCGCTTTCGCCCCTCGTGCAACGTCACCGAGACCAGCGACTTGCCGGGCACCGCGTCCACCATCGCGAAGTCGTCCACGTGGATGGGGCCGTCGTCGAGCTCGATGCCCTCCTTGAGCTTCTTGCCCAGACCGCGCGGCACCGACCCGACGACGGTGGCCAGGTAGGTCTTGGGCACTTCGTAGGACGGGTGCATCAGCCGGTGCGCCAGTTCCCCGTCGTTGGTCAGGATCAGCAGCCCCTCGGTGTCGGCGTCGAGGCGGCCGACGTGGAAGAGCTTCTTGTGGCCGCGCACCCGGTACTCGACCAGGTCGCCGACGCAGGGCCTGCCCTGGTCGTCCGACATCGTCGAATGCATCCCGCGTTCCTTGTTGATCGCGAGGTAGACCATGGTGTCGTCGCGCCGGATCTTCACGCCGTCGACGCGGATGTCGGCGTTGTCGGCGTCGACCCGGGTGCCCATCTCGGTCACGATGTGACCGTCGACCTCCACCCGGCCGTCGCGGATCATGCGTTCGGCGACGCGGCGAGAGGCAACTCCCGCCTGAGACAGCACCTTCTGCAGTCGCGTGCCTTCGTCTTCCTCGCTCATGTCAGTCCTTGTCCACGTCGAAGGCCACCGATTGATTGGAGGGCACCACACCGAGTTTCACGAACCGGGGTTCGTCGGCCAAGGACTCGGTGATGTCGTCGATGACGTCGACGTCGGGCAGGAGCGGAGCGATGTCGGGCAGCTCGGCCAGCGTCGAGAGTCCCAACCGCTCGAGGAAGAGCTCGGTGGTCGCGAAAGTGGTTGCGCCGGTGTCGGAGTCGGTGCCGGATTCGGTGATCAGCCCGCGGGCCAACAGCGTGCGCATCACCGCGTCGCAGTTGACGCCGCGCACGGCGCTCACCCGCACCCGACTGACCGGTTGGCGGTAGGCCACCACGGCCAGCGTCTCCAGCGCGGCGCGGGTCAGCTTCGACCGGGTGCCGTCCAACAGCAGCCGCTCGACGAACGGCGCGTACTGCGCCCGGGTGTACATCCGCCAGCCGCCACCGGCCTCGCGAAGGTCGATGCCACTCTCGCGCGCGGTCAGCTCGTCGGCCATCGCGCGCAGCGCCGCCGCCACCCGGTCGGCGGGCTGCTCGACGGCCGTGGCCAGCGCGTCGACGGTGACCGGCGCGTCGACCACGAGCAACAACGCCTCGAGGACGGCACCCAATTCGGCGTCCTGGAGCTGAGGTTCCAGCGCGAGGTCGACCCCCAGATCGGAGGCATGGTCGGGTTTGGGGTGGTCGTCGGTCATCTGCGTTTTCTCACTCTTCCACCGCCGTCGACAGGTATTCGCTGGTCGGGCGATCCCCGGTCCACGAAATCTGCAGCACTCCAAGCGGTTCTGGCTGGTCGAATGTTACCGCGTTGGCCCGGAACAACTCCAACAGCGCCATGAACCGCCCGACGATCTCGATGGTTGCGCCGCAGTCGGCGACGAGGTCGGTGAACGACGCCCACGCGCCGATACCGCGTTCTTCGAGCATCCCCAGCAACAATCGAGCCTGCTCGGGTACCGACACACCCTGGACGTGCAGGTGGCTGAGGCCGACCGTCGGCACGGGGCGCGGCGTGAAGGCCGTCGCGGCGATGTGGGCGAAGCTCTCGGCATCCACACCCAGCATGACCTCGGGCAACAGGTCGGAGAACCGATCTTCCAGCGACACCAGTCGTGGGTAGCTGCGCAGCGCCGCGGCTTCGAGCTCGCCGAACATCACCGCCACGTGCTTGAATGCCCGGTACTGCAGCAACCGCGCGAACAGCAGGTCGCGGACTTCGAGCAGCGCCAAGTCCTCCTCGTCGTCCACCTCGCCGGCGGGCAGTAGCCGGGCTGCCTTGAGGTCGAGGAGGGTGGCGGCAATCACGAGGAACGCCGTGGTCTCGTCGAGCTCCAGTTGGGGGCCGACGTGCTTGGTGTAGGCGATGAAGTCGTCGGTCACCCGGTGCAGCGCGACCTCCGTCACGTCCATCCGGTGGGCGAAGATCAGCTGCAACAGCAGGTCGAACGGTCCCTCGAAGTTGCTCAGCCGGACCTGAAATCCTGCCTGCGGTGACTCCTCCGGAACCGGCGAGCTCACGCGCCGAACCGGTCGATGACCTCACGCGCCAGCGACCGGTAGGACTGTGCGCCAGTCGATTTGGGCGCCCAGGTGGTGATGGGCTCACCGGCGACGCTGGTTTCCGGGAAGCGGACGGTCCTGGTGATGACGGTGTCGAACACCAAATCGCCGAACTGCTGCAGCACCCTCGCCATCACCTCACGGGAGTTGACGGTGCGCGGGTCATACCGAGTGATCAGGATGCCGCCGATGTCCAGCTTCGGGTTGAGGCGTTCCTTGACCTTGGTCACCGTGTCGGTGAGCAACGCCAGTCCGCGCAGCGAGAAGTACTCGCACTCGGTGGGGATGATGACGCTGTCCGCGCAGGCCAACCCGTTGACGGTCAGCAGGCCCAGCGACGGCTGGCAGTCGATCAGCACGTAGTCGTAGCGGTCCAGCACCGGATGCAGCGCCCGGGACAGGGAGTGCTCCCGGCCCACCTCGTTGACCAGCTGGATCTCCGCCGCGGACAGGTCGATGTTGCTTGGCAGCAGGTCCAGACCCTTGACGCGGGTCTTGATCAGGACGTCCTCCACCGACACCCGCGGCTCGATCAGCAGGTTGTGGACGGTCTGGTCCAGTTCGTAGTGCGGCACGCCGAGACCTGCCGAGAGCGCACCCTGCGGATCGAGGTCGACCAGCAACACCCGACGGCCGTATTCGGCGAGGCTGGCCCCCAGGTTGATGGTCGACGTCGTCTTGCCGACGCCGCCCTTCTGGTTGCACATCGCGATGACCTTGGCCGGGCCGTGCATGCTCCGCGGCTTGGGCTCGGGGATCGGCCGGGGCGGGCGGCCCGTCAGTCCGACCGTCTCGGTGCCAACCGTCGCCTCCGAGACGCCCGCGCCGTCGGTGGTACCAGCGTCGTCGGTCACGCGGGACCGCCGCCGGTCAGGCATCCCTCGGGCTTGGCGAACATCGCTTGGAGTTTAACGGGATGGGAACGCTGCGTACGTCAGACCCGCGCGGCCGGCTAGACGAGCTTGTCGTGCGACGCCTCGGCAGATGCGAATACCGACGACCGTGTCGAGCCACGGTCAGCGGGCTCGGGGGTGCGCGCCGGCCCAGACCTCCCGCAGCGCGGACACCGTGACGAGCGTGTAGATCTGCGTCGTGGTGACCGAGGCGTGGCCGAGCAACTCCTGCACGACGCGGACGTCGGCGCCGCCCTCCAGCAGATGCGTGGCGAAGGAGTGCCGCAGCGTGTGGGGCGACACCGACGCGGAGATGCCGGCCCGTTCCGCGGCGTCCTGCAACACCTGCCAGGCGCTTTGGCGGGACAGGCGACCGCCGCGGGAGTTGAGGAAGATGGCGCCCGCGGCGCCCTTACCGCGCCGTGCCAGGTCGGGGCGGCCGCGCACCAAGTAGGCGTCGAGGGCGCTGACGGCGGGCCTGCCGATGGGCACCAACCGCTGTTTGCCGCCCTTGCCGCGCAGCAGCACCGATCGCGACTGGACGTCCACGTCGTCCACGTCGAGACCGACGGCCTCGGAGATGCGGGCTCCGGTGGAGTACAGCACCTCGAGCAGGGCGCGGTTGCGCAGCGCCAGCGGCCCGTCGGTCTCACCGTCGCCGCCCGCACCCTCGAGCAGCGCGACGACGTCGTCGACGCTGATGCTCTTGGGCAGGCGACGGGTGGGGGTCGGCGGCTTCACCCCGCGGGCGACGTCGTCGGTGGTCAGCCCCTCGGCGACGGCGAAGCGGTGAAAGCCGCGCACGGCGATGAGGGTGCGGGCGGCCGACACCGCCGACAGCGGCGTGATGCCCAGGTCGGCGTCACCCACGCGCAGCGACACCAGGAAGTCGGTGACGTGTTCCTCGGTCACGTCGGCCAGATCGTCGACGCCCCGCGCGGTGAGGTGGGCCAGATAGCGGCGCAGATCTCGCCGGTAGGAGCTCAGCGTGTTGGCGGCCACCCCGCGTTCGATGGTCAGGTGGTCGAGGTACCCCTGCAGCTGACCGTCGAGGGCCCCTACCGCGGTGGTCACCCGTTGGCCCGCCGGGCGGCGAAGCGGGTCGGCCTGTCAGGCCACGGCGCGTCGACCGGGCGCGGCTGGCGACCGTCGCGGGTGACGGTGCTGGCGGCCAGGATGCCAGCCACCGCAAGGGAATTGACGATCTCACCAGTGAGCACCATGTCGACGGCGTCGGCGAGCGAGAACCACCGCAGCTCCAAGTCGGCTTCCTCGTCGTGCGCCTCGGGACGGCCGACGTCGGTCAGACCGGTGGCGAGGTAGAGGCGGACGGATTCGTCACTGAAGCCCGCCGCCGAGATGACGTCGACGAGGACGGCCCACTCCGTGGCCGCCAGGCCCGCCTCCTCCTCGAGTTCGCGGGCCGCGGTGAGGTGCGGCGCTTCGCCCCCGATGTCGAGGAGCCCGGCGGGCAGCTCCCAGAGCCGTCGCCCAACGGGGTGCCGGTACTGGTGGATGAGCGCGACGTTGCCGCCGTCGTCCAGTGCGACGATGCCGACGGCGCCGAAGTGTTCGACCACCTCGCGCCGGGCCGTCCGCCCACCGGGCATGGCGACCTCGTCGGCGCGCAGCGCGAAGATCTTGCCGACGTACAGCGTCTCGGACTCGACGGTGGTGAACTCGTGGTCAGCCACGGCGGGCGGGCTCGGACAGCTCGGCGCCGTTGGCCCGCTGGGTGGCCAGTTCCACCGGCAGGCGTTCGGCGGCCTTGTACTCCAGTGCCGCGCCGACGAAGGCCACGAACAACGGGTGCGGGCGGGTGGGCCGGCTCTTGAGCTCGGGGTGTGCCTGGGTGCCGACGATGAACGGGTGCACGGCCGAGTCGTACTCGACGAACTCGACGAGGTGGCCGTCCGGCGAGGTGCCCGAGAACCGCAGCCCACTCTCGGCGATGCGGTCGCGGTAGGCGTTGTTGACCTCGTAGCGGTGCCGGTGCCGCTCGGAGACCTTCGTCGACTCGTAGGCCCTGGCGACGATCGAATCCTCCTGCAGCACCGCGGGATAGGCGCCGAGGCGCATGGTGCCGCCCAGGTCGGCCTCCCCCGCCACGATGTCCTGCTGGTCGGCCATCGTGGAGACCACCGGGTCTGGCGTCTCGGGGTCGAACTCCGCGGAGTTGGCGTCGTCGATGCCGACCGAGCGGGCCGCCTCGATCACGATGCACTGCAGCCCGAGGCACAGACCCAGCACCGGGATGCCGTGCTTGCGGGCGAACTTGATCGCCCCCAGCTTGCCCTCGATGCCGCGGATGCCGAAGCCGCCGGGGATCAGCACCCCGTGGACGTCGCCCAGCGCGAGCGCGGCGCTGGGGTCGGTCTCGCAGTCGTCGGAGGCGACCCACTGGATCTCGACCTTGGCATGATGGCGGAACCCTCCGGCCCGGAGTGCCTCCGCGACCGACAGGTAGGCGTCGGAGAGGTCGATGTACTTGCCCACCAAAGCGATTCGCACGGTTTCCTGGGGCTCGTGCACGCGCCGCAGCAGATCGTCCCACTCGGTCCAGTCGACGTCTCGGAACGGCAGGTTGAGCCGACGCACCACGTAGGCGTCGAGTTCCTCACGGTGTAGGACCTTGGGGATGTCGTAGATCGAGGGCGCGTCGGGGGTGGAGATGACGCCGTCCACGTCGACGTCGCACATCAGCGCGATCTTGTTCTTCAACGGCTCGGGCACGTCGCGGTCGCAGCGCAGGATCAGGGCGTCGGGGCTGATGCCGATGCTGCGCAGCGCGGCCACCGAGTGCTGCGTCGGCTTGGTCTTGAGCTCACCCGACGGCGCGAGGTACGGCACCAGCGACACGTGCAGGAAGAACACGTTCTCGCGACCCACTTCGTGGCGGACCTGCCGGGCGGCCTCGAGGAACGGCAGCGACTCGATGTCCCCGACCGTGCCACCGATCTCGGTGATGACGACGTCGGGACGGTCACCGTCTTCGTCGGGTTCGGCCATCGCGAGGATGCGGCGCTTGATCTCGTCGGTGATGTGCGGAATGACCTGCACGGTGTCGCCGAGGTATTCACCGCGCCGCTCCTTGGCGATCACCGTCGAATACACCTGCCCGGTGGTCACATTCGCCGATCCCGACAGGTTGCGATCCAGGAACCGCTCGTAGTGCCCGACGTCGAGGTCGGTCTCGGCACCGTCCTCGGTGACGAAGACCTCACCGTGCTGGAACGGGTTCATCGTGCCGGGGTCGACGTTGAGGTACGGGTCGAGCTTCTGCATCGTCACCTGGATGCCACGCGCGGTGAGCAACTGGCCGAGGCTACTGGCGGTGAGACCCTTGCCGAGCGACGACGCGACCCCGCCGCTGACGAAGAGATGCTTGGTCGTGGTCTGTGGGTGCCTACGTGGCGAATTCGTTCGGCTGAGCAAGTGGCGACCTCCGTGGCGAGTGGCTTGGGGCCTGCCGACCCACGGAAACTCACCCTAACACCGACGGCGACGAGTGGGGACGGACGCGCCGGTCACACCCCTGCTACTGGGCCAGGGTCAGCGACGACGCGCCACGGCCCGTGCCGTACTGCCCGGGGCGGCCGCCGTTGGCCATCTCCTGTAGTCCCAGGACCGCGGTGATGCGGCCCGAGGACCGCTCGACGTCGTCGACGGTGGCGATCGCTGCGGCGAGACCGGTGTCGGATCGGACGACCGAGACGGCGCCCGTTCCGGTGGCCGAGCCGTCCCGGCCGGCCAGCAGCGTGCCGACCCCGTGGGGAGCCAGACCGGCCGCGAAGCGGGCGACCGTCGAGCCCTGGTTGCCTGCGTCGTCGGCCAGCCCGCCACCGGTGACGATCAGGGCGGTGTCCGCGGGGCCGATGCGCTCGGTGCCGTAGGTCAGGAAGCCGGTGTCGCGAAGGGCGGTCAGCACGGCGTCGCGCTGCGCGTCGTCGACGGCAGGTGCGGCGGGGTCCTTCCCGGTCAGCAGCGCGATGCCGAGCAGGTCTCCGGCCTGCGACCCCTGGTCGATCGACGTGGTGCTGAGCTGGCGGCCGGCGGGCACGATCGGCGAATTGACCACCGACAGCAACTTCTCCGAGGAGTTGGCGTCGACGAACTCCTGGGTCAGACCGATCGTCCCGGCGACCACGCCGCCGGCTTCTCCCACCAGCCGCGAGAGTGCGGTGACGTCGTCGTCGACGGCATCGGGGGTCCGGAACACCATCACCGACTTGCCCTTCAAGGCGTCCCGGATGATCCGCGGTGACATTTGGGCGTCGAAGTCATTAGCCGCACCAAGCTTTTGGTTGAGAGCGTTCTTCTCATCGGTGAGCCCGTTGATCTGGTTCTGCATCTGGGCCTTGTCGTCCTTGAGGCCCGCCAGCAGCGTGTTGGACAACAAGCCCGACCCCAGGGCCACGCCGATCGCCAACGCGAGGAAGACCGCCGCGAGCGAGATGGCGTGCGAGCGCAGGGAAATCACGAAACCTCCGAGAAGTGGCTAACCGGTGGGTCAGGTGACCAGGCCCTGCACCCACAGGGAGAACTGGTTCCAGTACTGGGTGACCCATTCGATGACGACGGTGTCGGCGCGCGACACCCACAGGGCGGCGATGACGGCGATCAGCATGGCGAGCACCAGCAGGGCGATGGCACCGCCGGAGACACGGCTGCGGTAGAGCGTCGCGACGGCCTTGGCGTCGACCAGCTTCTCGCCAACCTTGAGGCGGGTCAGGAACATCGAGGGGTTGCTCTGCTGCCGCGAGCGGTCGAAGAACTCCTCGATGCTGGCGTTGTGGCCTGCGGTCACGATCAGCGAGGCGCCGTGGTGGTCGCACAGCAGCATGGCGAGGTCGGCGGCCGACCCGGCGGCGGGGAACGTCATGGCCCCAACGCCCAGATCCTGGATGCGCTCGAGCCCCTTGGCGTGTCCGTCGGCGTCGGCGGGCAGCACTACCTGTGCGCCGGACCGCAGCACCTCGACGCTCATCTCCTCGGGATCGCCGACGATCAACGCGGGCCGGTGTCCGGCCCGGCGTAGCACGTCGGCGCCGGAGCCCACGCCGACCAGAACGGGTTGGTATTCCTTGATGAACGGCTTGAGCGCCTTGAGGTCGTCGGCGGCGTCGGCCTCGTCGGCGACGATGACGACGTGCCTGCGGTGCAGGTCGACGTCGATGTCGGGGATGCCCATGCCGTCGATCAGCAACGGGCTCTCGCTGCGGATGAATTCGATGGTGTTGCCGGCGAAGGCTTCGAGGTGCGAGACCAGACCGCTCTTGGCCTCGTGCATGAGGTCGTGGATCTCTTCGTCGGTGCGCTCGGTGCCCAGCGCGAGGCGTCGGTCGCCGGAGTAGACCCCGCCGTTGTGCAACCGGACCTTGCTGCCGTCCTTGATCTTCTTGAAGATCTCCGGGCCCGCCTCGTCGATCAGGACGACCCCGTTGGCGACGAGCACCTCCGGGCCGAGATTGGGGTAGCGGCCGGAGATCGACGGCGACGCGTTGACCACGCCGGCGATGTTGGCGTGGACGAGGGCGTCGGCGGTGATGCGGTCGAGGTCGAGGGCGTCCATGACGACGACGTCGCCGGGGCCGACGCGTCGGAGCAAGCGGTCGATGTCGCGGTCGACGCGGGCCGTGCCGGTCACGCCGGGTCGTGAGCCGGCATTACGGGAGAGGAGCGCTGACATCTTCATGGGGGGATTCTGTCGGCGAACCCTCAAGTTGAGGTGGAGGCGCGCCGTACCACCAGCCTCAGAAGTTACGTTCTGTCACATCTGCAACACGATCGAGCATCGCCCCCTCGGGTCACTCCGCCGCCGCTGCTTCCTTCTGCGCCCCCTCCAGCAGCTCGCGCGCGTGCGCGCGGCCACTGTCGGACTCCCCCAAACCGGCCAGCATTCGGGCCAGCTCGCCAACCCGGTCGTCGTCCTCCAGCCGGCGCACCTCGCTCGACTTGCCCTTGCCGGAACCGCTGTCGACGACGAGGTGGACGTCGGCGTACGCGGCCACCTGTGGCAGGTGGGTCACCACGATGACCTGGTGCGTGCGGGCCAGTTTGGCCAACCGCCGCCCGATCTGCACCGCCGCCCGGCCGCCGACGCCGGCGTCGACCTCGTCGAACACCATGGTGGTGCCCTCGGCCGATGCGGCCAGCACCACTTCGAGGGCCAGCATGACGCGAGACAGCTCGCCACCTGAGGCGCTCTTGGCCAACGGCAACGCGTCGGATCCGGAATGCGGCATGAAGCCGAACTCGACGGCGTCGACGCCGTCGTGGCCCGCGTGGACCACCTCGCCGGTCGGCAGCGTCAGGGGCGCCGAGTCGTCGGCCCTGGCCAGCAGCGGGCCGAGCGCGATGCTGAATCCCGCCCCCGACATCGCCAGCCCGGCCAGCTCGGCGGTCACCGCCTTGGCCATCGCCTTGGCAGCCTTGGTTCGCACCTTGGTGACCTCGGCGGACGCGGCCACGACCTTGGCCTCCAGAGCGTCCACACGCTGCTGCAGCGCGGCCAGCCCCTCCTCGGACACGTCGAGCTGAGCCAGCCGGCCGCGCGCGTCCTCCGCCCAGGCCAGCACGCCGTCGACGTCGGCGGCGTACTTGCGGGTGAGGTTGCGCAGCTCACCCTGACGGGCCAGCTTGCCTTCCAAAGTACTTGCATCGCTGGGTAATTCGGCAAGATAGTCACCGAGCTCCCCCGCGACGTCACCGACGACGGCCAGCGCCTCGCCGAGCCGGTCGCCGAGCGCGCGCAACGCGGCGTCGTCGGTCGCCTGAAGCGCCGACTTGGCCTGGCCGATCCCGTCGACCGCCGACACCCCCTGGGTGGGGTCGTCCAGCTCGCCGGACAGCGCGACGCGAGCGACTTGCGCGGCGTCGCGCAACGCGTCCAACTCCGAAAGCCTGCGGATGTCGGCCACCAGCGCGTCGTCCTCGCCGAGTTGCGGGGCGACGGCGTCGATCTCACCGAGCCCGAACTGCAACCGGTCGGCCTCCAACGCCAGCTCGCGCGCCCGACCTCGGCGGTCGGCCAGATCCCGGCGCAGGGTCAGCCACTCGTCGCGATGTGCTCGGTACCGCGCCAGGGGGGCGTCGACGTCGGCGAACCGGTCGAGCGCCGCACGCTGCTCGTCGGAGCGCATGAGTCGCAGCTGGTCGTTCTGCCCATGCAGCGCAAGGACTTCGGTGGTGAAGGTGCTCAACGACTTGGCCGGCACGCTGCGACCGCCCAGATAGGCGCGCGACGGACCGTCGCGACTGACCGACCGGGCGGCGATGACGCTGCCGTCGTCGTCGCGGTCCGCACCGGAGGAATCCAAGATCTCGTCGATCCGCTCGGCGACCGTGCCCTGCAGTTCGGTGGTCGTGAAGCGGCCCTCCACGACGGCGCGTTCCGAGCCGGTCCGGACGCGACTGGCGTCGGCCCGGGCGCCGCCCAACAGATGCAGGCCCGTGACGACCATCGTCTTGCCGGCGCCGGTCTCCCCCGTCAACACGGTGAGGCCACGGTCGAATTCGGCGGTCGCGGCCCTGATGGCGCCGAGTTCGGTGATTCTGATCTCAGCGAGCACTGTGCCCCCGCCAGCCGGTGACCGGTAACTGGAACTTGCGTACCAGTCGGTCGGTGAACGGTGCGCTGTCCAACCGAATCCACTTCAGCGGGGTGCCGCAGCGGGTCACCTCCAGGCGTCCGCCCGCGGGCACCTCCATCTTGCGCCGACCGTCGCAGAACACCATCGCGTCGTATCCGGAGGCCTCGACCTCGATCGCGATCGACGCGTCCGGGCTTGTCACCATGGGCCGGGCGAACAACGCATGCGCGTTGTTGGGGACGACCAGGATCGACTCGAGATCGGGCCACAGAATGGGTCCGCCGGCGGAGAAGGCATACGCGGTCGACCCGGTCGGAGTGGACACCAGCACGCCGTCGCATCCGAAGGTCGACACGGGCCTGCCGTCGACCTCCAGGACGACGCCGAGAACGCCCAATCGGGGCCCCTTCTCCAGACTGGCCTCGTTGAGCGCCCATCCGCGCTGCGTGATCTTGCCGTCGACGCGCACGACGATGTCGAGGGTCATGCGATTCTCGACGCTGTAGTTGCGGGTGATCACCTGATTCAGCACGGTGTCGATGGCACCGGCCTCGGCCTCGGCGAGGAAGCCGATGCGGCCGAGGTTGACCCCGAGCACCGGGATCTCGACGTTGCGGGCGAGTTCGGCGGCGCGCAGGAACGTGCCGTCCCCGCCGAGCACGAGCACCATCTCGCAGCCCTCCGCCGCGCGCTCGTCGGCGTCGACGACCTGAATCTCGGGACCGATCGTGTTCACGATTTCGGCCGGGCTGTGCAACGGCTGGTGGTCGACCTGCTCGGCGGCCAGCACGCGTAGCCCGATCCCGTTCTCGCTGAGCACCTTCTCCACTCGGCGAGCGGTCTCGGTGGCCTCGTCACGGCCGGTGTGGACGACGAGCAGCACCTGGCGTTCGCCGGTCATTGTGGCCCTTCTTCGATCGCTCGTCGTACGGCGTGCTCCAGGTACTCGCCCAGGAGTGGACGGTCGGTCTGCGCGCGCAGGCGCAGGAAGAATTCGACGTTGCCCGACGGCCCGGGGAGCGGGCTCGACGTGACGTCGACGGCATGCCACCCCAACTCGGCGGCCCGCCGGGCGACCGAGAGGACCGCGTCGGCCCTGATCGCGGGATCCGACACGACACCGCCGGGTCCCACCCGTGCCTTGCCGACCTCGAATTGTGGCTTCACCATGGGAACGATATCGGCGCCGTCCGACGCGCAGGACACCAGCGCGGGCAGCACCGTCGCCAGGGATATGAACGACAGGTCGGCGACGATCAGATCCACCGGCCCGCCGATGGCCTCGGCAGTCAGCGTGCGGACATTCGTCCGCTCCATCACCACGACGCGATCATCGGAGCGCAACGGCCAGGCCAGCTGGCCGTAGCCGACGTCGGCGGCGACCACCTCGGTGGCGCCGCGGTCCAGCAGCACCTGGGTGAAGCCGCCGGTCGACGCGCCGGCGTCCAGACAGCGCCGGTCGGCCACCGTGACACCGAAGGCGTCGAGGGCGCCGATGAGCTTGTGGGCGCCCCGCGACACCCACGTGCGCTCGTCGGCTCCGGTGACGGTCAACTTGGCGTCGGCGGTGACGGCGGTGGCAGGCTTGGCGGCGGGCATGCCGTCGATGCGCACCCGACCGGCATCGATCATCTCCGCCGCCTGCTGGCGGGACCGTGCCAGGCCACGCCGGACCAGCTCGGCATCAACGCGAGCGCGCCGAGTCACCTGATGCTTACCTCTCGACGGATTCCAGCGCCCGAACCAGCAGGTCGTGAGCCTCTTCCAGGCGCGCCGCGATGCCGTCGACGTCGACGTGTTCGGCATCGTCGGCAGCCGGATCGGGAAGCTCGGCAAGCAGCGCCGCGACCCTGGCGCGAATCTGTTCGGGATCGGTCGTCATCTCGCCGTTCACGCTATCTGATCGGACGGTCCCGCCAGCGAGCAGCGCTGCAGCGCCTCCTGTGCCGTGTGGTCGCCGCCCAGGATGGCGAACCGCACCCCGTCGACGCTCGACCCCCACACGGTGCTGGCCACTGCGCGCACGATGCTCAGCGGATCCTCCGCATCGTGGCCGGTCGAGTACACGGTGACGTCCTGCGGGCCGACCTCGACGCGCCACGACGGATGCGGGGCAACCCGCAGCGTGCCGCTGTCGGCGTTGAGCGACCGTAGATCTGCCGCCAGGTAGTTGGGTCGCTCGGCGGCGTCGGCGTAGATCATGTCGGTGACCGAGCTGACGCCGGTCAGCACCAGCAGGCTGGGCAGGCCGGCGGCATTGGCGCCGGCGATGTCGGTGTCGAGCCGGTCACCGATCACCAACGGGTGTTCGAAGTCGCCACGGGCGAGCGCGTCGAGCAGCAGTGGCGGTTGCGGCTTGCCGGCCACCTGCGGCCGCTGGTCGGTCGCGGTCTCCAGCGCCGCGACCATCGACCCGTTGCCCGGCAACAAACCGACCTCGGACGGCAGGGTGCGGTCCACGTTGGCCGCCACCCACAGAGCGCCGTCGCGGATGGCGAGCGCGGCCTCGGCGAGGTCGGCCCACCCGGTCTGCGGCGAATGGCCCTGTACCACTGCGGCCGGCTCGTCGGCGAACTTGCGAACGGGCTCGAGGCCAACCTTGTGGACCTCGTCGGCAAGAGCCTCGGTTCCGATGACGAGAACCCGTGAGCCGGAATCCATTTGGGTCGCCAACAGTCGCGCGGCGCTCTGCGCGCTGGTGACGACATCCTCGGCCTTGGCGTCGAAGCCCATCGCCACGAGATTCTGGGCGACGTCGTCGGAGCCGCGCGACGCGTTGTTCGTCACGAACAGCGTGCGGGGTCCGATGCCCTTCAACGTCTCGACGGAACCCTCGGTGGGCTGTTGTCCCCGGAAGACGGTGCCGTCGAGGTCCAGCAGCAGACAGTCGTGTTCCTGGACAAGTGTCGTCACGTCAGCTGAGCTCCGTAATTCTCTCGTCGGCATCGGTGACACCGTCGACGTCGGCGGCCTCGGCGTGGAGGAACCACTGCAGCGCCTCGTCGGCGCGGCCGAGCGCGAGGAGGGTGTCGGCGTAGGCGTAGAACAGTCGGGTCGCCGTCAGGCCCGTGCGCTCCGGGTCCAGCGGGGGCGAGGACAGCACGGCCAGGGCCTGCTCGTGCTGACGGAGATCCGACCGGGCGCCCGCGACGACGATGCGCAATTCGTCGGCATCGTCCCCGGTGAGCTCCTCGGCCTCCGGGGTGTGGGACAGATCGATGGCGCGTTGCGGTCGGCCTACCCCACGCTCGCAGTCGGCGATCAGCGCCAGCAGTGGAGACTTGCTGCCCATGCGTCGCGCGGTCCGAAACTCCGAGAGCGCCTGCGCCCAATCCCCGCAGTGATAGGCGGCGATGCCGACGGCTTCGCGGACGGCAGCGATGCGGCCCGAGCGGGTCCGCGCTGCCTGGGCGTGCTTGAGCGCCAGTTCGGGGTCCTCGTCGAGAAGGTCGCCGGCGGCCACCAGATGCTTGGCGACGTAATCGGCAGTGGCCTTGTCGAGGGTCATCAATTCACCGCGGACGTCGGGGGCAAGTTGCTTGGCCTCGACGTCGGGCGGAATGGGTGGTGCGTTCTTGTCCGAGCGGGGGTCATCGGAGGGCGACGCCGGTCGCCGCGGACGATCGGGGCCACCGGTGCGCGGGGCGCCGCGACGGTCTCCGAATCCGGAACCGGGTGCTGAACCGCGACGGGAGTCATTCGCTCCTCGTCGGGGTGCGCCGGCGCTGGGAGTACGCCGAGGCCGGTTGTCGTCGCCTCCGCGTTGCGTGTCCTGAGCCACGTCTGCCTTCCCTGTTCCATTCACCGCCCCGACTGAGGATACGGCGACATTCGACACCATGCGACGACGTGAATTCAATTCGACGAAGTCGACAAATGAGAATCACCCCCCACGCGAACGTGGGGGGTGATTCTTAATGGGTGTTCGGCGGTGTCCTACTTTTCCACCCGTGTGGGCAGTATCATTGGCGCTGGTAGGCTTAGCTTCCGGGTTCGGGATGGGACCGGGCGTTTCCCTACCGCTGTTGCCGCCGTAAC
>NZ_JACKVK010000003.1 GCF_025823185.1 Mycobacterium yunnanensis | reverse complement strand
GTGTTACTCACCCGTTCGCCACTCGAGTACCCCGAAGGGCCTTTCCGTTCGACTTGCATGTGTTAAGCACGCCGCCAGCGTTCGTCCTGAGCCAGAATCAAACTCTCCAAACAAAGACAACCCACACCCCGCAAGGCGCAGGTGGAATCCGAATCAGAAAAATTCGACCAAGCAACCAGTCAAAACTGGCAATATAAAACAACGACCACCCTCACCAAAGGAAGACGGGGAGTCCCCCACGAGGATGGCCAAAAACAACAAACAAAAACCACCAAACACACTATTGAGTTCTCAAACAACACACCCGGATTTTCAGGCAACCCTGCCAAGATACTTGATCCTGGCGGCTTCGTCAATCCTCGTCCTGCCGGTCTAGGACCGGGGCCGTAGGCACTGAATAGAGACTACATCCCCGATGCCCATACGCCAAAACCGCACGCCAGAGGGCAGTTTTGGCCGAAAAGCTATGCCACGCGCTCGATTTCGGCCCCCAGGGCGACCAGGTTCTCCACGAACAGGGGATACCCGCGATCGATGTGGAAGACGTCGTGCACCTCGGTGTCGCCGTCGGCGACGAGTCCGGCCAGCACCAGGCCGGCGCCAGCACGAATGTCCGAGGCCCACACCGGCGCACTCGACAACTGGGGGATGCCGCGGACCACCGCGTGGTGACCGTCGGTCCGCGCGTCGGCGCCCAGGCGGATCATCTCCTCCACGAAACGGAACCGCGCCTCGAACACGTTCTCGGTGATCATCGACGTCCCGTCGGCGATGCACGCCAAGCCGATCGCCATGGGCTGCAGGTCCGTCGGAAACCCGGGGAACGGAAGCGTCGCCATGTTCACCGCCTTGGGCCGCTCGTACTGCACGATCCGGAAACCGTCGTCGTGCTGCGTCACCGTGGCGCCCGCATCGTGCAGCTTGTGCAGCACCAGCTGCAGATGTTGCGGATCCACCCCGGTCACCGAGATGTCGCCCCGGGTCATCGCGGCCGCGATCCCCCACGTCGCCGCGACGATGCGATCACCGATCACGCGGTGTTCGGTGGGGTACAGCCGGTCGACCCCGGTGATGGTCATCGTCGGCGACCCGGCGCCCGAGATCTGCGCGCCCATCTGGTTCAGCATCGTGCAGAGGTCGACGACGTCGGGCTCGCGAGCCGCGTTGTGGATCGTCGTCACGCCTTCGGCGAGCACGGCCGCCATGAGGATGTTCTCGGTGGCACCCACCGACGGGAACTCCAACTGGATCTCCGCGCCGCGCAGATGGTCGGCGTCGGCCACGACGCACCCGTGTTCGATGTTGCAGCGGGCCCCCAGCTGTCGCAGGCCGGCCTGGTGCATGTCGAGGGGCCGCGATCCGATCGCGTCACCCCCCGGTAGCGCAACCTTGGCCTTCTTGCACCGCCCCACCAGGGGACCCAGCACGCACACCGACGCTCGGAATTGCCGGACGGCGGCGAAGTCGGCGTCGTACTTCAGCTCGTCGGGCGAAGTGATCCGTACGGTGTCGCCCTCGATGTCCACCGTGGCGCCCAACCCGCGGAGCACCTCGGCCATCAGCGGAACGTCCAGGATGTCGGGAGAGTTCGTGATGGTGCTGGTGCCCTCGGCCAACAGCGCCGCGGCCATCAACTTCAGCACGCTGTTCTTGGCACCGCCGACGGCAACTTCGCCCGCTAACCGGGTACCACCGGTCACTACGAATCGCTCGCTCACGCGACCAAGTCTAAACAGCGCAGCCCAGCTCGAATCGTTTCCGCCAGTCAGCCCGGTACGGTTCTGGCATGGGAGTCCACCTCACCCGCATCTACACCCGTACCGGCGACGACGGATCGACCGGGCTGAGCGACTTCAGCAGGGTCTCCAAGAACGACCCCCGCCTGGAGGCCTACGCAGATTGCGACGAAGCGAACGCGGCGATCGGTGTCGCCGTGTCGCTGGGCTCCCCCGACGACCGACTCCTCGTCGTCTTGCGTCAGATCCAGAATGACCTCTTCGACGCCGGTGCGGACCTCTCCACCCCGGTCGTCGAGAATCCCGAGTACCCGCCGTTGCGGGTGACGCAGGAGTACGTCGACCGACTGGAATCGTGGTGCGACGAGTTCAACGAATCGCTGCCCGCGCTGAATTCGTTCATCCTGCCCGGTGGCACCGCGTTGTCGGCGCTGCTGCACGTCGCGCGGACGGTCACCCGGCGCGCGGAGCGTTCGGCGTGGCGGGCGCTCGACGCGCACGGCGAGTCGGTGAGCGTGCTGCCCGCCAAGTACCTCAACCGGCTCTCGGATCTGCTCTTCATTTTGTCGCGGGTCGCGAACCCCGAGGGTGACGTGCTGTGGCAGCCGGGCGGCGCAAACGCCTAACTCTGCCGCCGGCGGGCGCGCGGCGACGGCCGCGACTCCAGCCAGGAGGTGAACGCGGTCAGTGCGCCGCGGTCCAACGCGATCTCATAGCCTCGTCGACTGTCGGCGCCAGTGTCGCGGATTTCGAGCACCACGATCTCACCGCTCATGATGTCGAATTCGTCGCCACGCGGGGGCCGCCGGGACACCACTTCGATGCCCCGTCGGGACAGCCGTCGATCGGGCCACCACCGCAGGCTCGACAGCCGATAGAACCCGGCTTCGCCGCCGCGGTAGCGCACCACTCCGTGCCGCCAACCGTGGCCGCCTATCGCGGGGACGTCGCGCAGGATGGCGGCAGAGCCGCCCACCTGGCGCAACTTCCACAACCGGTAGGTCAGCGCGGCGACGACCAGCAACAACACACCGACCAGCGCGACCATGGTGATCATGGACGCGCTCACGCCGAATCAGTCCAGCTCGCCGAGGGCGCGCAGCCGCGCCCTACCCCACGCCGCCGTCCGCTCGTCGTCGGATTCCGAGTCCTGCTTGGCTTCGTCGGCGTTGATCTCCGACTCCAGTTGCGCGTTCTCCACCAGGATTCGGACGGCCTCGTCGGTGACGGAGAGGAATCCACCGTCCACCGCGATGCGGAGGTCGTCCTCGCCCTCCCGCTCGACACGCACGATGGCGTCGTCGACCAGTTGGGCTACGAGCGGGATGTGCCGGGGCAGGATGCCGATTTCGCCGGCCGTGGTGCGGGTGAACACGAATGTCGCGTCACCCGACCACAACTCGCGCTCGACGGCCACGATCTCGACGTGGATCTCAGAAGCCATGAATTACAGCTTCGCGCCGAACGACTCGGCCTTCTTGGCCAAGTCGTCGAGACCGCCGATGAGGAAGAACGCCTGCTCGGGCAGGTGGTCGAACTCACCCTTGGTCAGCTTGTCGAAGGCCTCGATGGTCTCCTTCAGCGGCACGGTCGAGCCAGGCTGACCGGTGAACTGCTCGGCTGCCATCATGTTCTGGCTCAGGAAGCGCTCGATGCGACGCGCCCGGTTGACCAGCTGCTTGTCCTCCTCGGCCAGTTCGTCGACGCCGAGGATCGCGATGATGTCCTGAAGGTCCTTGTAGCGCTGCAGAACTCGGATGACCTCCTGCGCGACGCGGTAGTGCTCGTCACCGACCACGGCCGGGTCGAGGATCGTCGAGCTGGACGCCAGCGGATCCACCGCGGGGAAGATGCCCTTGGAGAACACCGCACGGGAAAGCTCCGTCGTGGCGTCCAAGTGCGCGAACGTGGTGGCCGGGGCCGGGTCGGTGTAGTCGTCGGCGGGCACGTAGACGGCCTGCATCGAGGTGATCGAGTGACCACGGGTCGAGGTGATGCGCTCCTGGAGCTCACCCATCTCGTCGGCCAGCGTCGGCTGGTACCCCACGGCGGACGGCATGCGGCCGAGCAGCGTGGACACCTCGGAGCCGGCCTGCGTAAACCGGAAGATGTTGTCGATGAACAACAACACGTCCTGGTTCTGCTCGTCGCGGAAGTACTCCGCCATGGTCAGCGCCGACAGGGCGACGCGCATACGCGTGCCTGGCGGCTCGTCCATCTGACCGAACACCAAGGCCGTGTCCTTGAGGACGTCGGCGTCGGCGAGCTCGACCCAGAGGTCGTTGCCCTCACGGGTGCGCTCCCCCACGCCGGCGAACACCGAGGTGCCACCGAAGTTGCGGGCGATGCGGTTGATCATCTCCTGGATGAGCACGGTCTTGCCGACGCCGGCACCACCGAACAGGGCGATCTTTCCGCCACGCACGTACGGGGTGAGGAGGTCGACGACCTTGAGACCCGTCTCGAGCATCTCGGTCTTGGGCTCGAGCTCGGAGAATGGCGGCGGGTTGCGGTGGATCGACCAGTGGTCGAAGTCCGTGCCGTAGCCCGGATCGTCCAGGCAGTCGCCGAGCGCGTTGAAAACGTGACCCTTGACGCCGTCGCCGACGGGGACCGAGATCGACCTGCCGGTGTCGGTCACCTCGACGCCGCGCACCAAGCCGTCGGTGGGCTGCATCGAGATTGTGCGCACCAGGTTGTCACCGAGGTGCTGGGCGACCTCGAGCGTCAGCGTCTTGGCCATCTGCTCGTAGGTGATCTCCGCGTGCAGCGCGTTGAACAGCTCGGGCACCGAGCCACGGGGAAACTCAATGTCGACGACCGGGCCGGTGATGCGGACCACGCGACCAGCGGTCTTGGAATCTTCTGCGGTGGCAGTCATTGTCTCTTCGCTTCTCTTCGCTTCCGGGGTTTTGGGATCGAGGGCTACTTGGCGTCGGCGAGCGCGTTGGCGCCACCGACGATCTCGCTGATTTCCTGGGTGATCTGGGCCTGACGCTCACGGTTGGCTTCCAGCGTCAACGCCTTGATCAGATCGTCGGCATTGTCGGTCGCCGACTTCATGGCCCGGCGCCGCGACGCGGACTCGGAGGCCGCCGCCTCCAGCAGGGCCGAGTACACGCGGGTGGCGATATAGCGCGGCAACAGTGCGTCGAACAGGTTCTCGGCATTCGGTTCGAAGGAGAACAGCGTCCGCGGACCGTCGTCGGAGTCCTCTCCGACGTAGTCGATCACCATCGGGGCGACCCGCAACGCCGCGGCCGACTGCGAGAGCATCGACTTGAACTGCGTGAAGACGATGTGGATCTCGTCGACGCCCAGAATGCCATCGTCGCCGGCGTTCTCGTCGTCGTCGTCGACCCCGGCCATGAAGGCCGACACGAGCACGTCCGCGATCTCACGGGCTTGCTCGTAGGTCGGCCGCTCGGAGAAGCCGGTCCAGGATTCCTTCACCTCACGCTGACGGAAGCTGTAGTAGCCCAGCGCCTTTCGGCCCACCGCGTAGATGACGGGGGTCTTGCCCTCCTCCCGCAGCAGTGCGAAGAGTTCTTCGGACTGCCGCAGGACGTTGGCGTTGTAGGCGCCGCAAAGACCACGGTCGGAGGACACGACGAGCACCGCTGCGCGCTTGGGCGACTCACGCTCGACGAGCAGCGGGTGGTCCAGCGCACTGGCACCCGCGAGCTCGGTGAGCATGTTGGTGATTTCTTCCGAGTACGGCCGAGCCGCCTCGACGCGCGCCTGCGCCTTGGCGATTCGCGACGTGGCGATCAACTCCTGGGCCTTGGTGATCTTCTTGATCGACCCGGCGGAGCGGATGCGCCCGCGTAGCTCGCGCAGTGTGGCTGCCATGTCTGCTTCCTAGTTCTTCTTCGGCGCCGGCTTGCGGACCTTGACCGATTCCTTCTCGACGTCTTCTTCGTCCATCGCCTCGGTGTCGGCTTCGTTCACCGCGACGGAGCTGCCGTCGGTGGCGGCGAACCCCTTCTTGAACTCGTTGACGATCTCGGTCAGCTTGTCCTGCGCCTCTTCGGGGAACTTCTTGGTTTCCCGGATGCCGTCGTAGATGTCGCCGTGGCTCGCCTTGACGTGCTCGAGGAACTCGGCCTCGAAGCGCTGCACGTCTTCAACGGGCACCGAGTCGAGATGGCCCTTGGTGCCCAGGAAGATCGCGAGGACCTGCTCCTCGACCGACAGCGGGCTGTACTGCGGCTGCTTGAGCAGCTCGACCAGCCGACTGCCGCGCTCGAGCTGGGCCTTCGACGTCGGGTCGAGGTCCGAGGCGAAGGCCGCGAAGGACTCCAGCTCGCGGTACTGCGACAGGTCCAATCGCAGCGAACCCGCGACCTCCTTCATCGCCTTGATCTGGGCCGCACCGCCGACGCGCGACACCGACACACCGACGTTGATGGCCGGTCGCACGCCCTGGTTGAACAGGTCGGACTCCAGGAAGCACTGGCCGTCGGTGATCGAGATGACGTTGGTCGGGATGAACGCCGAGATGTCGTTGGCCTTGGTCTCGATGATCGGCAGCCCGGTCATCGATCCACCGCCCAGCTCGTCGGACAGCTTGGCGCACCGCTCCAGCAGGCGCGAGTGCAGGTAGAAGACGTCGCCGGGGAACGCCTCGCGGCCCGGCGGGCGGCGCAGCAGCAGCGAGATGGCGCGGTAGGCGTCGGCCTGCTTCGACAGATCGTCGAAGACGATGAGGACGTGCTTGCCGTCGTACATCCAGTGCTGGCCGATGGCCGAACCGGTGTACGGTGCGAGCCACTTGAAGCCGGCCGGGTCTGACGCCGGGGCCGCGACGATGGTGGTGTACTCCATCGCGCCGCCGTCTTCGAGAGCGCGCTTCACGCTGGCGATCGTGGTGCCCTTCTGGCCGATCGCGACGTACACGCAGCGCACCTGCTGCTTGGGGTCGCCGGTCGCCCAGGCTTCGCGCTGGTTGAGGATCGTGTCGACCGCGACGGCCGTCTTGCCCGTCTTGCGGTCGCCGATGATCAGCTGACGCTGGCCGCGACCGATGGGGGTCATCGCGTCGATGGCCTTGATGCCGGTCTGCAACGGCTCCTCGACGCCCTGGCGCTGAACCACCGACGGCGCCTGAAGTTCGAGCGCACGGCGGACGTCGGTCTGGATGTCGCCCTGCCCGTCGATCGGCTGACCCAGCGGGTTCACCACGCGGCCCAGGAAGCCGTCACCCACGGGCACCGACAGCACCTCGCCGGTGCGCTTGACCTGCTGGCCCTGTTCGATCTTCTCGAACTCACCGAGGATGACCGCGCCGATGCTGTGCTCGTCGAGGTTCAGCGCGACGCCGAGCACGCCGCCGGGGAACTCGAGGAGCTCCTGGGTCATGACCGAGGGCAGGCCCTCGACGTGGGCGATGCCGTCGCCGGCGTCGATGACCGTGCCGATCTCTTCGCGCTCGGTGTCGGCGGAGAACGAGGTTACGTACTCCTCGACGGCACCTTCGATGTCAGCAGCGGAGATTGTCAACTCTGCCATGTTCTGGTCTTCCTACCTCTTGATTGGATTGTGGTTGTCACAGGGCGTCGATTCCTCGCGCAAGCGCTCGTCAGTCGGGCAGCTGGGTCTGAGCGGCCGCCAGCCGGGATGCGATGGAGCCGTCGATCACCTCGTCGCCAACGGTGATCGACAGACCACCGAGCACTTCGGGATCGACGTTGAGCTGGACCGCCACCGGGTGTCCGTAGATGCGGGTCAGCAGTTCGCCGAGCCGGTTGCGCTGGGCATCGGTCAGCTCGGAGGCCGCACTGACGTGGGCGACCACTTCGCCGCGCCGGGCCACGGCCAGTTCGGCGAGGTCCACCACGGCCTCGTCGGCACGTTCCCCGCGCAGGTGACGGATCGTCTGCGTCAGCAGGGCGGCGGCAGTGCCGTCGACTCCCGATCCGTCGACGATCTTGTTCAGCAGCGCGAGTCGACCGTCCAGCGGAGTCGTGTAGTCACTCAGCAGGGCCGTCAGACGCGGTTCGCCGTCCAGCACCCGGCCGAATCGGAACAGTTGCTCCTCGACCTCGTCGACCTGGTTCTCGATCTCGGCACGCTTGAGCAGCGCCAGCCGAGCCAAGTGTTCGATGCCGTCGACGAAGTCCGCCTCCGCCGACCACCGCTGTGACACGGCGGTCCGCAGGAGCTTCAGCGTGTGTTCGTCCACCTTGTCCGCGAACAACCGGTCGACCAGACGCACCTTGGCGTCGGCGTCGTCGTTGTGCTCGGTGAGGTGCCTGGTGAGGGTTGGCTCGGCGACCAGCACGCCCACCACGGCGGAGAGTTCGTCGGCCACGGTCGTCAGACCCTCGGGCTGCAGGTCGGCCGCGACGTCGTCGAACGCCTTCGTGAGTTCCTCGAAGGCCGCACGGCTGGCGGCGCGAAGCCGGGCCGAGACACCCGTCTCGATGGTCACCGAGGACGGTGCCATCTGGTCGAGTTCGTCGAGGAACCGGTCCACCGTCGCCGACTGGGCGGCTGGGTCGGCCACGTGGGCTCGCACCAGCTCGTCGGCCTTGTCGACCGACTCCTTGCCGAGGCCCTGCCGCAGCTGCCGGATGAGCTGCTGCCGCATGAGCTGAACCTGTTGTGCGCCTTGGGCTTTGAGGCGCTCGGCTTCGACGACCGCTTGATCCTCGAGCTGGCTGACGATGCGTTCTGAGTCCTGCCGAGCCTCGTCGGTCACCTTGGACGCCTGCGCCTCGGCGTCCTTGAGCGCCTTGGCGTGCATGGCGTCGGCTTCGGCGAGTTTCTTCGCCGCCGCCTCACTTTCGGCGAGCGCGGTGCGTACGGCGTCCTGTTGCTTCTGCATCAGCGCCTTCACCGGTGGCACGACGTAGCGCCACAGGATGAAGACGATGACCGCGAAACCGATCAGCTGACCGATGAATGTCGACATTTAGCGGCTCCCGCCTGAATTCACGTCCACGCCGAGGATGCGACTCGCCAGCGTGGCCGACAGGCCGTCGACCGACGAGTCGAGCGTGGCTTGAGTCGACGAGCGTTGTTCGGACAGTTGTTGGTCCGCCTCTCGCACCGTCTCGGCAACCTCTCCGCTGGCCTCGGCCCGCTTCTCCTCGATCACCGCACGGCCGGCCGTGCGGGCCTCGTCGCGAATCGACGACGCCTCGGTGCGGGCTCCGGCCATCTTCTCGTCGTAGTCGGCTTGTGCCGCCGCGACCTGCTCGGCCGACTTGCGGCTGTCTGCGGCGGTCTTGGCCAGCATCGCCTCCCGCTCGGCGAGAACCTTGCTGATCGGTGGCACAACCCATTTCGTGATCACGCCGAGCACGATCAAGAAGATGATCAGAATGACGAAGAAGGTGCCGTTGGGGATGAGGAAGTTGTTGCCCCCACCCTCACCGCCCTCCGCCGCCAAGATGTTGATGCCGTCCGCAAGGACAGTCGAACCGAGTTCACCCATGCCGACGGACTACGACAGACCCGGCGTGGCGAAGACGAACAGCGCCATGAAGGCCAGGTTGATGAAGTACGCGGCCTCGACGAGACCGACGGTGATGAAGAACGGCGTGAACAGGCGTCCCTGCGCCTCGGGCTGCCGGGCGATGCCGGAGATCAGTGCGTTACCGGCGATACCGTCGCCGATACCCGCGCCGATGGCGCCGCCACCCATGATCAGTCCACCGCCGATGAGAGCACCGGCCGTGATGAGGGCGTTTGGATCCATTCCTTTTTCCTCCTTGTGAGCTGGTGGGGGTTGCCACCAGGACTGCTGGTCCTACGGGGTCGAGCTGGCTAGTGGTGCGCTTTCTCGTTGTCGTCTTCGTGGTCGTGGTCGAGCTCCATCGACTGGCTGAAGTACAGAATCGTCAGCAGCGCGAAGATGAAGGCCTGAATCAGACCGACGAAGAGGTCGAACGTCTTCCAGATGGCATTGGGTGCCCACTGGATGTACCAGGGGAACATCGCGATGAGCGCCACGAGGATGCCACCGGCGAAGATGTTGCCGAAGAGTCGCAGTGCCAACGAGATTGGCTTGGCCAGCTCTTCGATGATGTTGATCGGCGCCATCAGCGTGACGTGGCCCTTGACCAACTTCTTGGCGTGACCCCAGGCGCCGCGGCGCCAGACGCCTGCCGCGTTGTAGCAGATGAAGACGAAGGCTGCCAGCGCCAACACGTAGTTGATGTCCGCCGCGGGTGCCTTGATCAGTTCTCCTGCGGCACCGTCGGAGCCGCCGTACTGCACGGGCAGCACCGCGAGCCAGTTCGAGATCAAGATGAACACGAAGATGGTGACGGCGAGAGGAAGCACGAACGGCGCGATCTTCATGCCGATCGCGGCCTCGACCTGCTGACGCATCTGGATGGTGATGGCCTCGAAGAACAGCTGCACACCGCCGGGCACGCCGGTCGAGGTCACCTTGGACTTGAGGAAGAACGCGAGCGCGATCACGATCACCGCGGCGATCAGCGTCGAGATGATGGTGTCACCGTTGAACGTCATGCCCAGGAACTGGAACACGTATTCGTGGGTTCCGACGTGAATCGGGGCTCCACCCTCGGCGGCGAGGAAGGTCTCATTCATTGCCGTCTGCTCAATCCTTCGATTCCGATGCGGGCATTGCTGCGACGTCGAGTCCGCTCGAGCGGATCTTCTTCATGACGGGGATGCTCGTGCTCATGACGAGCACGGCCTGGAAGATCGCGAGGCCGAATAGCACGCCGAGTCCGTCGTTGTTCTTGAACACCGTCTTGGCGCCGATGGAGATCGTCAGCGCGATGGCGGTGATGACCAGCAGGCGCATGGCCGAGTTGACGGCCATCTTCTTCTTCAAGGGATGGTCCGAGGCGGTGATCGACTCGACGGCCTTGCGTACCAGCAGAGCGTTGACCAGACCGAGACCGAGGCCGACGCCGAAGAAGACACCGAACAGGACGTGACCGGTGAAGGCGGAGGCGGCGACGGCGAGTGCGGTGAGCGCCACGCACACGATCAACAGTCGAACCGGACGAAACGCCACGGATGGGAACACCAACGGCGCGTCCTGCGCTGGCGTCGTCACTGACTCACCTCAATCCACGCTCTCACGGAAGCTGTCCCCTTTGACGAGCAATGATCCGGCGCGTGCCCGACGAGCGTATCGGAGGGCGGTGGTCGCGCTGGAATCACCCAAGGGGTTGCTCCCTTTGTCGGTCGTACATCGGCATCGAACGGCGCTTTCACACCGCCGGGCCGGGCCGGCAACCCGCGAGGTCTTTCGGGTTCTGGCAGTACCGTATCACATGGTAGGCACCCTAAAACGGGGTCCTACTACTTTGCGTCGTACCACTCAGTCTGATAGCTGGCTGGGAGCTCCGCGGCTTCTCCGCAGGAGCGGGATGAGCGTGATGACGACCGCCACGACGATTGCCGCGAGCATCACCGCACCGGTGTACCGCGGGTCGAAGAAGATCGTGCTGGCGGCCCCGAGCGCGACGATGCCGACCCACATGTAGATCAGCAGGACGACCCGGCGGTGCGAATGACCGATCTGCAGGAGCCGATGGTGCAGGTGCATCTTGTCGGGACTGAACGGACTGCGGCCCGCACGCGTGCGTCGCACGATGGCCAGCAACATGTCCAGCGCCGGCACGAACATCACCGCCACCACCAGAAGGAACGGCGAGAGCAACGCGAAGACGTCGCGTGCGCCGTAGGCGTTCTGTGAGATCGGCCCGGCGGCGGTGGTCGACGCCGCCGCCAGCATCAGCCCGATCAGCATCGAGCCGGAATCGCCCATGAAGATCTTGGCCGGGTGGAAGTTGTGCGGCAGGAAGCCGAGACAGGCGCCGGCCAGCACTACGGAGATCACCGCGGGCGGGTAGAACAGCACGTCACCGCCGTGGTCGCGAAGCAACCCGACCGAGAAGATGCAGATCGCCGCGGCCGTGATGAGGCCGAGCCCGGCGGCGAGACCGTCCAGCCCGTCGACGAAGTTCATCGCGTTGACGATCGACACCGTCAGCGCCAGCGTCAGCAGGATCGACGTCACCTGGTCGAGCACGATGGTGCCCACGCCGCCGATCGGGATGTAGAGCACGCTCCACGCCACGCCCATGGTCACCAGGACGCTGGCCGCGGTGATCTGGCCGGCGAACTTGGTCAGCGCGTCCAGACCCCAGCGGTCGTCGATCAGTCCGATCACCATGATCAGTCCGCCCGCGACGACGACGGCGGGCATGCCCGACGAGTACACGAACCCGCGGTTGAGGGCGGGCAGCTGGGAGGCCAGAAGGACCGCCGCGACGACGCCGACGTACATCGCCAGGCCGCCCATTCGTGGTGTCGGTTGAACGTGGACGTCGCGCTGGCGGGGATAGGCAACCGCGCCGAAGCGGGTGGCCAGCGTGCGCACCCACCCCGTGGCGAAGTACGTGATGATCGCCGCGGTGAGGCCGACGAGGGCGAGCTCCCGCAACGGGACGCCGGCACCGCGGTCCGACAACGCGAGCAGGCCTTCCACGCGCTGAAATGTACTGGACCTACCTGAGACCTAGGTCGGCGTCACGCCCGTCAGGGTCTCGGCGTCGACGCCCAGCACCGTCGCGATGCTGGCCGCGGAGACCGGTCCCTCTCGCAGAATCCGAGGTTGGGCGCCGGTCAGGTCGACGATCGTGGACGCTGCGCCGTTGGCCGACGGACCTGCTTCCAGGTACACCTCGACCAGGTCGCCGAGTTGATCGCGGGCGTCGGCGGCGGTCACGGCGGCGGGCCGACCGGAGATGTTGGCGCTGGAGACCGCCATGGGTCCGACCTCGCGAAGCAGCTCGATGGCGACGGGGTGCAGCGGCATCCGCAACATCACCGTGCCCTGTGCGTCGCCCAGGTCCCATTGCAGGGAGGGGGCCTGTTGCACGACGAGGCTCAGCGCCCCCGGCCAGAACGCGCGGATGAGTTCGCGGGCCGAGTCGGGGACGGAGTACACCAGGCCGTCGATGGTGTGCCAGGACCCGACGAGGACCGGCACCGGCATGTCGCGACCTCGGCCCTTGGCGGCCAGCAAGGCGGCGACGGCGGTGCCGTCGAAAGCATCGGCACCGATCCCGTAGACCGTGTCGGTGGGCAGCACCACGAGGCGGCCGCCCTTCAACGCGCTGATCGCCGAGGCGACCCCTCGCGCCCGCTGGGTCTCGTCCGCGCAGTCGAACGTCTCACTCATGCGCGATCCCGCTCCGCTTCTCGCTCGTCACTCATGCGCGATCCCGCTCCGCTTCTCGCTCGTCACTCATGCGCGATCCCGCTCCGCTTCTCGCTCGTCACTCATGATCCCTAGCCTGAACCCTTCCTCCTCGCCGTGACGAACCGGGGCCGCCCGGCGAGATCCCGCCGCGACGTCACGTCGCAGAACGCCCCGGATCGTTCGAACAGCGCGACGGTCGTCGCCGCCGTCTCGTCGTCGTGCTCGACGCCGACGTGGGCACCGGGGCGCAGCAGCCGGGCCGCCAGGGCCACGATCGGCTCGATGATTCGCATGCCGTCCGGGCCGCCGAAGAGAGCGTGGGCCGGGTCGTGGTCGGCGACTTCGGGATCGAGCTCGGCGCCCTCGGGGATGTACGGGGGGTTTGACACCAGGAGGTCGACGGTGCCGTCCCGATCGGTCAGCAGGCCCGGGTCCGTGACGTCGGCGTGCAGGAGTTCGACGTCGAGCCCCGTGACGTTGCGCCGGGCGTAGGTCAGCGCGTCGGCCGAGTCCTCGACGGCGACGACGTGGGCCGTGGGCGTCGCATCGGCCAGTGCTGCGGCCAACGCCCCGGACCCGGTGCACAGGTCCACGATGACGGGCGCAGCCGGAAGTGGTTGCTTGCATGCCCATTCCAGCAGCGCCTCGGTCTCGGGCCGCGGAATGAAGACCCCGGGGCCGACGGCGAGCAGCAGCGGGCCGAACGCGGCGGTGGAGGTGAGGTGTTGCAACGGGATTCGACGAGCGCGCGCGTCGACGACGGCACGGTAGTCGTCGTAGAACCCCTCGTCGGGATCCTGGAACCGAAGCAACCCGCGGTCCACTCCGGCGACGTGTGCGGCGAGCAGCTCGGCGTCGACGTATGCGCTGTCGACTCCTGCGTGGGCGAGCGTGCGTGCCGCGTCGTCGATGGCCCGCCGCAGACGCGTCATGTCTCTTGAAGCCTGGCTTGTCTGTCGGCAGCGGCCAGTGCGTCGAACATCGGGTCCAGATCCCCGTCCAGTACCTGGTCGAGGTTGTGCGCCTTGAAGCCCACCCGGTGGTCGGTGATCCGATTCTCGGGGAAGTTGTAGGTCCGGATGCGTTCGCTGCGGTCGACGGTGCGGATCTGGCTGGCACGGTCGGCCGACGCGTCGGCGGAGGCTTGTTCCTCGGCGAGGGCCTGCAGCCGGGCGGCGAGCACGACCATCGCGCGGGCCTTGTTCTGCAGCTGCGACCGCTCGTTCTGGCACGTGACCACGATGCCGGTGGGCAGGTGGGTGATGCGGACCGCCGAGTCGGTCGTGTTGACGCCCTGTCCGCCCTTGCCGGAGGACCGGTACACGTCGACGCGGAGGTCGGACTCGTCGATCTGGACGGCCTCGACGTCTTCGGGCTCGGGGTAGACCAGGACGCCGGCCGCCGAGGTGTGGACACGTCCCTGGGACTCGGTGACGGGGACGCGCTGGACGCGATGCACCCCACCTTCGAACTTGAGACGCGACCAGACGCCGTCCGCGGCGTCACCCTTGCTGGCGATGGTCAACGTGGCGTCCTTGTAACCGCCGAGGTCGGAGAACGTCTCGTCGAGCACGGTCACGTTCCAGCCGTGCCGCTCGGCGTACCGGATGTACATTCGCGCGAGGTCGGCGGCGAACAGTGCGGACTCCTCGCCGCCCTCCCCCGACTTCACCTCCATCACGACGTCGTCGGCGTCGTGGGGATCGCGGGGAGCCAGCAGATCGCTGAGCTGTTGCTCGAGTTCGGCGACGCGCGTGGTCAGCTCCGGCACCTCGGCGGCGAAGGACGAGTCCTCTGCCGCGAGCTCCTTGGCGGCCTCCAGATCACCGCGCGCCGTCTCCAACTTGCGATGGGTCGCGACGATGGGCGCCAGCTGCGCGAAACGACGGCCGACCCTGCGGGCCGCGCCGGCGTCGGCGTGCAGTGCCGGATCCGAGAGTTGGGTCTCGAGGTCGGCGTGCTCGGCGAGGAGCGCGTCGACCCTCGTCGCCGAATCGGTGGCCGCCATCGTGTCCTCTCTCCTTCGAACGTGACCGGAAACGCAATCGGCGCCCTATCCCGTCGACGAATGCGACAGGACGGGCGCCGATCGTTCGGCTACTTGTCGGCGGCAGCCTTGTCGGCGGCACCGGCGCGCTTGCCGTAGCGCTTCTCGAAGCGCGCCACACGACCACCGGAGTCGAGGATCTTCTGCTTACCGGTGTAGAAGGGGTGGCACTGGGAGCAGACCTCGACCACGATGTGGCCGCTCTCCTTGGTGCTCCGAGTCTGGAAGCTGTTTCCACAGCCGCAGACCACGGACGTCTCTACGTAGTTGGGGTGAATGCCCGATTTCATGATGGTCCTCTTCGTATCGTTGGCCGCCGGGTCGCCCGAGATCCTGACCTGAGTCTCTGGACGTGAACCGGAACCGAGGGGTCGACGGACGATTATGCCAGGTCAGCCGTCAGAGTCATAAACGCGCGCGCACCGGGCCCTATTCCGCCGACGTCAGCGGTCCACCGGGACGACGGGCGCGAAGCCGGTGCGGTCCCGTCGCCACAGCACGCGACCCGTCGGGTCGACGCCGAGGGCGACCAACTCGCGCTTGAGGATCTTGTTGGTCGCCGTGCTCGGCAGGTCTTCGGCGATCCAGACGTACCGGGGCCACGCCTTCGGCGACAGGTCCGGCTGAACGGCGAGGAACGCCTCGAACTCCTCTGGCCTCAGATCGGCCCCGTCGCGCAGGACCAACGCGACCATCACCTGGTCGCCCACGTGTTCGTCGGGCACGGGGTAGACCGCTACCCGACTGATGACGTTGAGCCGCAACAGAATTCGCTCAATGGGTGCGGACGTCAAGTTCTCGCCGTCGACGCGCATCCAGTCGCCCGTGCGCCCGGCGAGGTAGATCCACCCGTCGGCGTCGCGATAGGCCAGGTCTCCCGACCAGTACATGCCGTGGCGCAACCGCTGGTCGGTGGCACCGGGGTCGTTGTAGTACCCCCGGAACAGCCCACTGCCGGTCGTGTTGACCAACTCCCCCGTCGCGTCGTCGGCGTTGACCAACGCGCCGGTGTCGTCGAACCGGGCCACCGCGCACTCGGTGACCGTCTCCGGGTCGTAGACGGCCACCCCGGGGAAGCCCTGGCCGATCGACCCAGGGGGACACCCGTCGGGCCGGGTGATGATCACCGCCGTCTCGGTCGACCCGAAGCCGTCCCAGACGGCACAACCGAAGCGTCGCCCGAACTCCTCGATGTCGCGGTCGGCCGCCTCGTTGCCGAAGGCGACGCGCAACGTGTTGTCGTGGTCGTCGGCGCCCTCGGGCGTGGCCAGGATGTAGGCCAGGGGCTTGCCGACGTAGTTCATGTAGGTGACCCCGTGGCGGCGCACATCGGCCAGGAATCGCGAGGCCGAGAAGGTGGCCGGGACCATGGCCGCACCCGCACCGACGGCCACGCTCCACCCGGCGTACACCGCGTTGGAGTGAAACAGCGGCATCGCCAGGTAACAGACGTCAGAGTCGTCGACGCCGAAGCGCTGCACCAGTGCGCTGCCCGCGAACAGGACCATCGCGTGCGGCACTTCGACGGCCTTCGGTTCACCACTTGTGCCCGAGGTGAAGATCATCATGAAGGTGTCGTCGGGACCGACCTCCCGGTGTGGCACCAGCGCAGGCGCGGCGCTCACCCGCTCGGTCCACTGCGCGTCGTCGACGTCCAGCACCACCACGCCGGGCAGTTCGAGACCGTCGAGCAGGCCCCGGTGCGACGCGTCGGTGAGCAGCAGTTGG
The DNA here is from genome assembly GCF_025823185.1 of Mycobacterium yunnanensis. Taxonomy (GTDB): domain Bacteria; phylum Actinomycetota; class Actinomycetes; order Mycobacteriales; family Mycobacteriaceae; genus Mycobacterium; species Mycobacterium yunnanensis. The sequence goes on along the minus strand of NZ_JACKVK010000003.1, from coordinate 323,462 downwards.
CAGTCGACGCGCGCGACGTCACGGGCGAGTGCGTCGCCGCGGCGCGTGGTGTTGACGCCGCACAGCGTGTAGCCGCCCAGCGCCGCGGCCGCCAGCGCGGTCAGCATGCCCGGGGTGTTGCCCATGAGCGTGCCGACGTGCATCGGCCGTGACGGGTCGGTCTCGGCGATCACGGCGGCGGCATGGCCGCTCGCGGCGGCGACGTGCTCGCGCCAGGTGCACACCCGATCGCCGTACTTGACGGCGATCGTGTCGAGGTCGGCCCGGGTTCGCAGGAGTCCTTGCAGTGTCTCCGCCATCGTTGGCTACCTCGATCCGTGTGTGAACAGAAACAAAGATGTGTCTACTGCCGACCGGCGCCAACGGTACCGTCTGCCACCGGGCAGAATGCACTGGTCTCACCCATTGGTCACGAAGAGAACAGGAGCCCCGCCGTTGACGAGCGCCACCGCACCCCGGCCGGCAGCCAAGAGCGTCCGGGACCGGCTGATCGACGCGGCTGAGGTGTGCCTGCGCAACAAGGGGATTCGGTCGACGACGGTGTCCGAGGTGGCCGAAGTTGCCGGGGTGTCGCGCGGGTGGTTGTACCGACACTTCCCCGACAAGAACGCGTTGCTCGGAGCGGCGATCGTGCGGCTCAACGAGGCCTACTGGTCCGATTCGCACGCGATGCTGGAACGCATCGAGGGGCTCGACGCACAGATCGCCGCGGGCATCCGGCACGGGCGTACCGCCTACGCCGATCCGGGCGCCATCCTGATGAAGCTTCGCATGGAGGAACCCGAGGAGTTCGCCGCGTGCGCAGGCGCAGGCGTCCAGGGTCTGGTGCCGGATCTGGGCGAATTCTGGTCGCGCTACCTCGTCGCCGCCGTGGATCGCGGCGAGATCCACGCGAAGACGAATGTCGCGGAAGCCTCGGAATGGGTTGCCCGCGCGCTGCTTTCACTGGCGACGGTGCCGGGGCACGAACTCGACCCCACCGATCACGACGCGGTGCTCGGCCACGTCCGCCGTTACGTCATGCCGGGGTTGCGCGAGGACCCGACCCAGGCCTAGAGACGCGAAAGGCCCCCGACGCCGGATGGGCGTGCGGGGGCCTTCGCGTCGAGCGGGTTAGTCCGACTCGGTCCCCGGCGTGTTCTTGGAGACCTGGACGAGGAACTCGTAGTTGTTCTTCGTCTTCCGGAGCTGGCTCATCAGCAGGTCGATCGCCTGGTGCGAGTCCAAGCCCGAGAGCACCCGGCGCAGCTTGTGCACCACGGCGAATTCGTCGGAGGACAGCAGCAGCTCGTCCTTGCGGGTGTTGGACGGGTTGACGTCCACCGCGGGGAAGACCCGGCGCTCGGCGATCTTGCGGTCGAGCTTGAGCTCGGCGTTGCCGGTGCCCTTGAACTCCTCGTAGATGACCGTGTCACCCATCGAGCCGGTCTCGACCAGCGCCGTGGCGATGATCGTCAGCGAGCCGCCGTTCTCGATGTTGCGGGCCGCGCCGAGGAAGCGCTTGGGCGGGTAGAGCGCCGTGGAGTCCACGCCACCGGAGAGGATCCGGCCGGAGGCAGGCGAGGCGTTGTTGTACGCACGGCCGAGTCGGGTGATGGAGTCGAGCAATACGACGACGTCCTTGCCCTGCTCGACGAGACGCTTGGCACGCTCGATGGCCAGCTCCGCGACGGCGGTGTGGTCTGACGGCGGCCGGTCGAAGGTCGAGGCGATGACCTCGCCCTTGACCGAACGCTGCATGTCGGTGACCTCTTCAGGTCGCTCGTCGACCAGCACCACCATCAGGTGGCACTCGGGATTGTTCACGGTGATCGCGTTGGCGATGCTTTGCAGCACCATCGTCTTACCGGCCTTGGGCGGGGAGACGATCAGGGCGCGCTGCCCCTTGCCGATCGGCATGATCAGGTCGATGACGCGGGTGGTCAGCAGTTCGGACTTCGTCTCGAGGCGCAGACGCTGATTCGGGTAGAGCGGCGTCAGCTTCTGGAACTCGGGACGGTTCCTGGCGTCCTCGACCGGTCCGCCGTTGACAGAGTCCAACCGCACCAGTGGGTTGAACTTCTGCCGCGGGTTCTGGCTGTTGTTGTTGCCGCCGCCCTCGCCCTCACGGGCCACGCGCACGGCGCCGGTGATCGCGTCACCGCGGCGCAGACCGTTCTTGCGGACCATGTTCATCGAGACGTAGACGTCGTTGGTGCCGGCCAGGTATCCGGAGGTGCGGACGAACGCGTAGTTGTCGAGCACGTCGAGGATGCCCGCCACGGGCTGGACGACGTCGTCCTCGCGCAGTTCGGTGTCGCGGTCGTTGTTGCCGCCGCCGCCCTGGCCGTCGCCACGCTCGCCGCGACGCCGGCGGTCACGGAACCGGCGACCGCGCCGGCCGCCCCGACCTTCGTCGTCGTCGTCATCGTTGTTGGCGTTGTTGTTCGCGTTGTTGTTGTTGTTGTTGGCGTTGCCGCTGTTGGCGTTGTTGTTGCCGTTGTTCGCGTTGTTGCCGCGGTTGTTGGCGTTGTTTCCGCCACCGTCGTTGCGGTTGTTCTGACGCTCGCCACCGCCGTCGTTGCGGTTGTTCTGACGCTCGCCACCACCGTCGTTGCGGTTGTTCTGACGCTCGCCGCCGTTCTGACGGTCGTTGGTGCGTGCGGGGGCCTCGGACTGCGCCGAGTCCTTGCGGTCGGTGTCGTCGGCGGTCTTGGCCGCCTTCTCGCCATTCTCGACGGCGGCCGGCTCCTGCGCGGCCTTCTGCTCGGGGGCGGCGGAGGCCTGGGGGGCCTCGGAGGACTTGGTCTCCTGCGTCTCGACCGCGGAAGTCGCCTCGGCGGCCTCGGTGGTCTCGGTGGCGGCACCGGCGCTGCGGGATGCACCGCGTCGTTCACGGCGGGCGCGGGCGGGTCGCTCGGTGGCGCCGGCGGCGGCTACGTCGATCGCCGGGGCGGCCGCGTCGGCGGCAGCGGCAGGTTCAGCGGCCGGCGCGGGGGCGGCCTTGGCGGCCGCACCGTTGGCGTCGCCGCGATGCTCGCGGATGGCGGCGATCAGCTCGCTCTTGCGCATGCCCGACGAACCCTTGATGCCGAGCTGGCCGGCGAGGGCACGAAGATCCGGAAGCACCATCGCGGTCAGGGCGGTGGGGCGGTCGCCCGAGGCGACCACGGTGGTCACCGCTGCCGGAGCAGCCGAAACCGCTTCCGTGGACGGTGAATTCGGGGGGCTCGGCAGGTCGACGCCGTCGTTGCTGTCTTCAGCCGTGATGAGGTCCGTATCAGACACGGATTTCCTTTCTTTCCCTCGCTGATCCGATTCTGCGAAGGTTCGTCGCATTCAGCTGATCCGCCGAATGCCGGCTACCGGATGCCTCGTGTCCCCTGATTGCCGGTGCGCAAACCATCGCGCGTGCAACGGTGATCGCCGGGATTCTCCGCCATGCGGGGAAACGTCAGCCACGAGAAGGATGGGTAGTCGTCCTAGTGTAGGCGCAGGCACAGAAGGTGCGATTGCTGGACGAGAGCGAGAATAACCCGCATCGTCGCTGGAAGCAAGAATCGCCGGTCGGTCCCGTGTGGCGCCTGTCGATCATTCGGTCGCGGTGGCGACGGGGACGTCGCGTTCGACTGCGTGGGCGGCCGCCCAGCGGACGCCCTGCCCTACCGCCATCTCCCCCACGGCGAACCCGTGGGCGAGGCCGTATTGGACGGCCTCGGCGGGCAGTTCCGGCTCCGTGCTGAATGCGATCACCGCAGGCCCGGCGCCAGAAAGCACCGCTGCCACTCCACAACGGCGCAGCACCGCGAGAAATTCCGCCGAGGCCGGCAATGCCGCGGCCCGCTGGGGTTGATGCAACCGGTCCTCGGTGGCAGCCATGAGCAGGTCGGGGCGTTCGGTCAGGGCCACCACCATGAGCGCAGCGCGGCTCAGGTTGAACCGAGCATCGGCGTGGCTGACGTGACCGGGCAGCACCGCTCGCGTCTCGGCCGTGGACGAGCGGATCTGTGGCACGGCGGGAAAGAGGTGGACGTCGGGATGCAGCCGTAGCCGCGCCGCGCCGTAGCGGGCGTGGGGACCGTCCCCCTCGGTCCACGACACGACGCCGCCACCGAGGACCGCCGCCGAGGCGTTGTCCGGGTGACCTTCGAATTCCGACGACAGCTGAACGAGATCGTCGTCCGACAAGATCGCCGAATCAGTCTGCGCCACAAGGCCGTTGGCCGCCGCGAGACCGCCGACCACGGCCGCGGCGGAGGATCCGAGCCCACGCGAATGCGGTATCGCGTTGCGAGACCGCACGATCAGGCCGTCGGCCCGCACGCCCGCCGCCTCCAGGCCACGCTCGACGGCGCGGACCACGAGGTGCGTGGCGTCCAGCGGTACCTGACCCTCGCCTTCGCCCTCGACCTCGACTCGAATTCCCGAACTCGTTGTCTCGACGTGTATTTCGTCGTACAGACTCAACGCGAGACCAAGGCTGTCGAAACCAGGGCCGAGGTTGGCGCTGGAGGCGGCCACCGTCGAGGTGGCCGCCAGTCCGGCGGAGAGTGTCTGCATCAGCGGAGCGCCATTCGGTTCAGGCCAGCCCGAGCTCGGCGGCCACCGCCACGGGGTCCACGGCGATCGCGGTGACCGGCGGCAACTCCTTGAGGGCCGTGTCGGGATCCTTGAGGCCGTTGCCGGTGACGGTGCACACCACGGTGGAACCCCGCTTCACCCAGCCGTCGTCGATCGACTTGAGCAACCCGGCGATACTCGCGGCCGAGGCGGGCTCCACGAACACTCCTTCGCTGCGCGCGACGAGGTGGTAGGCGGCGAGAATCTCCATGTCCGTCGCCGCCAGGAACCGGCCGTTGGACTGCTGCTGGGCCGCGACGGCGGAGTCCCACGACGCCGGGGATCCGATGCGGATGGCGGTGGCGATGGTCTCGGGCTTGAGAACCGGCTCGCCCGACACCAACGGTGCAGCGCCGGCAGCCTGCGTGCCCAACATCCGAGGCAACTTCTGCGCCAGCCCGTCGCGGTGGTACTCGGTGTAGCCCTTCCAGTACGCGGTGATGTTCCCGGCGTTGCCCACCGGGAGCGCGTGCACGTCGGGTGCCTCTCCGAGCGCGTCGACGATCTCGAAGGCCGCCGTCTTCTGACCCTCGATGCGATAGGGGTTGACGGAGTTGACCAACGACACCGCCGGGAAGTCGGCGGTCAACTTGCGCGCCAGCTCCAGGCAGTCGTCGAAGTTGCCGTCGACCTGAATGATCTTGGCGCCGTGCATGACCGCTTGCGCCAGCTTGCCCATCGCGATCTTGCCCTGCGGAATGAGCACCGCGCAGGTGATGCCGGCCCGGGCGGCGTACGCCGCCGCGGAGGCCGAGGTATTACCGGTCGAGGCGCAGAGCACCGCCTTCTGCCCGCGGGCCACCGCCTCGGTGACGGCCATCGTCATCCCGCGGTCCTTGAACGAACCGGTCGGGTTGAGTCCCTCGACCTTGAGGTAGACCGTGCACCCGGTCTCCTCGGACAGCCGCGTGGCGTCGATGAGCGGCGTGCCACCCTCGAGCAGGGTGATCGGCGTCCAGCCGGGCTCGACCGGAAGCCGGTCGCGGTAGGCGTTGATCAGCCCGGGCCACGGTCGATGCACGGGGACGTGCTGGTGGGTCATTCGTTGGTTCCTTCCAGCCGCAGCACGCTGTTGATGCTGGACACGACGTCGAGATCGGCGAGAGCCTCCACCGTCTCCGAGAGCGCCGCGTCGGTGGCACGGTGCGTCACGACCACGATGCGGGCCCCGCACCGCAGTCCCTCGTCGTCGACCATGCCTTCCTGACGGACCTCGGCGATGCTGACCTCGCGCTTGCCGAACTCGGCGGCGACGGAGGACAGCACACCCGGCCGATCGGCGACGTTCATGCTCACGTAGTAGCGGGTCGGGATGAAACCGATGGGCGCGATGGGCAATTCGGCGTACTTGCTCTCACGGGGACCGCGACCGCCCTGAACCCGGTTGCGGGCTGCCATGACGAGGTCACCCATCACCGCCGACGCAGTCGGCGCACCGCCGGCACCCTGGCCGTAGAACATCAGCCGACCGGCGGCCTCGGCCTCGACCACGACGGCGTTGAACGCTCCGTTGACCGATGCCAGCGGATGCTCCAGCGGCACCAGCGCGGGATACACCCGGGCCGACACGCGTTGCTGGCCTTCGTCGTTGATGATGCGCTCGCAGATGGCGAGCAACTTGATGGTGCAGCCCAACGCCTTCGCGGAGTCGAAGTCGGCGGAGCTGACCTTGGTGATGCCCTCGCGGTAGACGTCGTCGGCGGTGACCCGGGTGTGGAACGCAATCGAGGCGAGGATCGCGGCCTTGGCCGCCGCGTCGAAGCCCTCCACGTCGGCGGTCGGATCGGCCTCGGCGTACCCGAGCGCGCTCGCGTCGGCCAGCGCGGAGCCGTAGTCCGCACCGGTCTCGGCCATAGCCGAGAGGATGTAATTGGTGGTGCCGTTGACGATTCCGGCGACGCGCAGCACGGTGTCACCGGCCAGCGACTGGGTGAGCGGACGGATGACGGGGATGGCGCCGGCGACCGCCGCCTCGAAGTACAGGTCGGCGTGGGCGGCTTCGGCGGCCTGGGCCAGCTCGCCCGTCGACACTGCCATCAGGGCCTTGTTGGCGGTGACGACCGACTTGCCCCGCTCCAGCGCCGCGAGAATGGCCTTGCGCGCCGGCTCGACCGGCCCCATGAGTTCGACGACGACGTCTACGTCGTCGCGGGACACCAGGGCGTCGACGTCGTCGGTCAGCAGGCCGAGCGGGACTCCGCGGTCGTCGGCGACCCGGCGCACGCCGACTCCCCGAAGTTCCAGCGGCGCACCGATTCTGGCCGCAAGATCGGGAGCGCTGGCTTCGATGATGCGCACTACCTCGCTGCCGACGTTGCCCAGCCCCAGCACCGCCACGCCGACTGGCTTCACCGCGTTGTCGTTGACCATCAGTTGCCTACCTCCAAGCTCAAGAGATCCGCCACCGTCTCGCGGCGCAGAATCAAACGCGACACTCCGTCACGCACCGCCACCACGGCCGGACGGCCGAGCAGGTTGTACCGGCTCGACATCGAATAGCAATACGCCCCGGTGGCGGCGACCCCGATCAGGTCACCGGGCGCGACGTCGTCGGACACCCAGGTGTCGCGGACGACGATGTCACCGCTCTCGCAGTGCTTTCCGACGATGCGAGTCAGGACGGGTGCTCCGTCGCTGGCTCGCGACACCAGTCGGGCGTCGTATTCGGCCCCGTACAGGGAGGTCCGAATGTTGTCGCTCATGCCACCGTCGATGCTGACGTAGCGTCGATGGGCACTCTGACTGACGGCGACGTCCTTGACCGTGCCCACCTCGTAGAGGGTGACGGTGCCCGGACCGGCAATGGCGCGGCCCGGTTCGACGACGAGTTTGGGGGCGGGCAGCCCGACGGCCGCCGACTCGTCGACGACGATGGCACCGATCTTGGCGGCCAGGTCCTCCATGGGCGGCGGATCGTCCTGCGGCAGATACGAGATACCCAGTCCCCCACCGAGGTCGACGATCGACATCTGCGCGGTCTTCTCGACGCCAAACTCGGCGACCACGTCGGCGAGCAGGCCGATGACGCGGTGGGCGGCCAGTTCGAAGCCCGCGACGTCGAAGATCTGCGAGCCGATGTGGCTGTGCAGGCCGACGAGGCGCAGGTGGTCGGCGGCGAACACCCGCCGGATCGCCTCCATAGCCGCGCCGCTGGCCAGGGAGAGACCGAACTTCTGGTCCTCGTGGGCGGTGGAGATGAATTCGTGAGTGTGGGCCTCGACGCCGACGGTGACGCGGACCAGGACGTCTTGCACCACGCCGGCCTCTCCGGCGATCGCGTCGAGGCGGTCGATCTCGGTCAGCGAGTCCAGCACGACGTGGCCGACCCGGGCGTCGACGGCCATGGCGAGTTCGGCGACGGACTTGTTGTTGCCGTGCAGGGCAATGCGTTCCGGTGGGAAGTCGGCGTTCAACGCCACCGCCAGCTCGCCGCCGCTGCAGACGTCGAGCGACAGCCCTTCCTCGTCGACCCAGCGTGCGATCTCCGTGCAGAGGAAGGCCTTCGCGGCGTAGCGGACGTGTTCGCCGTCGCCGAAGGCCGACGCGATGTCGCGGCAGCGGGACCGGAAGTCGTCCTCGTCGACGACGAACAGCGGCGTCCCGTACTCCGCGGCCAGCCGGGTCACGGGCACCCCTGCGACGGTAACCTCGCCGCTGGGAGTGCGAACGGCGTTGCGCGGCCACACGTTCGGCGCCAGCGCCAGCAGCTCGTCGGAGTTCTGCGGGCAAGCGGGCGCCGTGCCTTGACGGGCGTCCTCGGCGTGACGGGGACCAGCGGGATGTGCCATTACATGCGCTCCGGGGCACTGACGCCCAGGATCTGCAGACCGTTGGCGATCACCTGGCGGGTGGCCTGACACAGGGCGAGCCGGGCGGCGTGCAGATCGGTCGGATCCTCGTCGCCCTGGGGCAGCACCCGGCACGAATCGTAGAACCGGTGGTAGTCCTGCGCGAGCTCCTCGAGATAGCGGCACACCCGATGCGGTTCGCGCAGCGAGGCCGCGGTCGCCAGCACGCGCGGGAAGTCGCCGATGCTGCGCATCAGCGTGCCCTCGCGGTCATGGGTGAGCAGTTCGAGGTGCTCGGTGCTGGCGGCGATGCCGAGGTCGGCGGCGCTGCGCGCCAACGCGGACAGCCGTGCGTGCGCGTATTGCACGTAGTAGACTGGGTTTTCGCTCGACGCGCTTGACCACAGGGCGAGGTCGATGTCGATCGGGCTGTCGACCGAACTGCGGATCAGCACGTATCTGGCGGCGTCGACGCCGATCGCGTCGACGAGGTCGTCGAGGGTGATGACGGTGCCTGCGCGCTTGCTCATCCTCATGGGCTGACCGTCGCGCACCAGGTTGACCATCTGTCCGATCAGCACCTCGACGGTGGCCGGGTCGTCGCCGAGGGCGGCCGCGGCGGCCTTGAGCCGGGCAATGTAGCCGTGATGGTCGGCACCGAGCATGTAGATGCACAGGTCGAAGCCGCGTTGCCGCTTGTCCAGGTAGTAGGCGAGGTCACCGGCGACGTAGGCCGGGTTGCCGTCGCTCTTGATCACGACGCGGTCCTTGTCGTCACCGAAGTCGGTGGTGCGCAACCACGTTGCGCCGTCCTTCTCGTAGATGTTGCCGGTCTCGCGAAGCTTGGCGATGGCCTGGTCCACCCGGCCGGAGGTGTGCATCGAGTCTTCATGGGTGTAGACGTCGAAGTCGGTGCCGAAATCGTGCAGCGACTTCTTGATGTGGTTGAACATCAATTCGACGCCGATGGCGCGGAAGGTCTCCAGGGTCTGCTCGGGAGGCCGGCTCAGCACGTCGGGTTGGGCGGCGACGACCTGCTGGGCGATCTCGGCGATGTAATTGCCCGCGTAGCCGTCCTCGGGGGTCGGCTCACCCTTCGCCGAGGCGATCAGCGATTTGGCGAATCGGTCGATCTGGGTGCCGTGGTCGTTGAAGTAGTACTCCCGCACGACCTCGGCGCCCTGGGTGGACAGCAGCCGCCCCAACGCGTCGCCTACCGCGGCCCAGCGGGTGCCGCCGATATGGATGGGCCCGGTGGGGTTCGCGGAGACGAACTCGAGGTTGACCTTCTCCCCGGCCAGCTCGGCCGAGTCGCCGTAGGCCGAGCCGGCGGCGATGACGTCGACGACCACCACGGCCTGGGCGGAGGCCTCGATGCGCAGGTTGACGAAGCCGGGGCCTGCGACGTCGGCGCCCGCGATGCCGTCGGTGCTCGCGAGCGCCTCGGCCAGCCAGCCGGCCAGCTCGCGGGGGTTGGCGCCGACCTTCTTGGCCACCTGAAGCGAGAGGTTGGTGGCGTAGTCGCCGTGCTCGGGATTGCGTGGCCGCTCGACGACCACCGTCTGCGGCAAGGCGGCAGTGTCGAGCCCACGCTCCGCGAGCACCGCGGCGGCGGTGGTCTTGAGCAGCTCGGCCAGATCGGCGGGGGTCACGGGGCATCATCCTATGGTCTGGGGTGGTCTGGCCCCGAATCGTTTACCGGCGGGCAGGAGCGCAGCGACCGGGGAATGTCACTGCAGGTGCACGGGCCACCCGGGCGGCGGTGGGGCCGTCAGGCATGCGTTAGGCTGTGCAAGCCCAATCGGCGCTGCAGTTCTTGCATGCGCCCCCGTAGCTCAGGGGATAGAGCGTCCGCCTCCGGAGCGGAAGGCCGCAGGTTCGAATCCTGCCGGGGGCACACATTTCATGACGTCTGACCTGGTCGGACTCGCAGCGGACTGTCGACCGCAGGATTCTGGAGTGGTCCGTGACCGACGGGTCAGCGTGCTTCGAGGCGAATCTTCCACACGCCTACCTTCATCCCGTTGCAGTCCCGGCAGATGCCCTCCACGACGCCCGATTCGGCCTCGTCGGCGACGGCGCGCGCAATACGTGCCACCTCGGCGCCGACGTGGCCGTCGAAAGCCGCATTGTCAGTGTCGATGGCCAAGGCCATGGAGAGCGACATCTGCCTGCAACTCCCTCCACGAATCGCCTACGTGGGTGTGAGCGCTACTCGCCCCACAGCGACGTTGGGTGAAGTATCACCGGCGATCCAGGCCGAGGGCGCTCGACACGCGATGCGCACCGTGTGACCTGCCGCAGAGTGCGCCAGTGGAGCGGCTGTGCCGACTACCCGTTGTCACGCCAGGCGAGTACTGCCTTCAGGGAGTCGAGGTCATAACCGTCGTCGGCGGTGAGCTCGGTCTGGAACAGCGTGACGCCCGCCTCACGGAAGGCATCGGCGCTCTCACCGTCTACCCACAGCGTCGAGCGTTCGATGTCGGCGCCGCTGCGGCCGAAACTCGCCGCCAACTCGTCGACGCGGTCGGATGACTTGCGGAAGCCGTCGAGCTCTTGGAACGCGTGCCAGATGTCGGCGTGCCGCGCGACGGCCGGTAGCGAGCGCTTGGGGCCGGTGCCGCCGATGAGGATCGGCAGCTTGCGGATCGGCGGCGGAATCAGCGCCGCGAGCCGGTTCTCGATGCGGACCAGGCTCTCGTCGAACAGGTCGAAGCGGGAACCGAAGGTGCCGAATTCGTAACCGTATGTGGTGTAGTCCTTTTCGTACCATCCCGCGCCGAGACCCAGGATGAGCCGTCCGCCGCTGATGTGGTCGACGGTGCGCGCCATGTCGGCGAGCAGGTCCGGATTGCGGTAGCCGACGCCGGTGACCAGCAGCCCGATCTCGGCGTGCGAGGTGATCTCCCCCCACGAGGCGAGCGCGGTCCACCCCTCGAAGTTGGCGACGTCGGCCTGCTCGTCGGACATGATCGGCTTGCCGTCGACGATGCCCTCGATCGCGGGCCGGTGGAAGTGGTCGTATCCGAAGATCACGTCGACGCCGAGGTCGTCGGCGGCCACGACGGCGTCGCGCCACGTGCGGTAGTCGGGCGCACCGCCGGGCTGAATTTGCACGGCAACGCGGATGGGACGAGTCATGAAGGCTCCTGACGCGGGGAGGGGGTGACTCCTTCAGCCAAGTTCACCGGGTACGCAATTTATTCCGCATGACCACCGATCGCTACATCCAGCCGCCGGACGCGTCCATGGTGGCGCCGGTGACGTAGGAGGCGTCGTCGGACAGTAGGAATGCCGCGATGGCGGCGATCTCGGCCGGCTCGGCCATCCTCCCGATCGCGTTCATCGACCGGATCACCGCGTCGGCGGGAACGTCGCGCAGGCTCTGCGGCGTGTAGCGCTCCCCCACCTCGGCAGCCATGTCCGTGGCGGTGCCGCCCGGCGCGATCGCGTTGATGGCAATGCCCCGCTCGGCGAGTTCGGGCGCGAGGTTCAGCACCATCGCCGACACCGCGGCCTTGCTGGCCGCGTACAGGGTGTGTTGGTAGACCCCGATGCGGGCGCTGACCGACGACGTCAACAGGATGCGTCCACCGTCCGTCATCGCCGCGGCCGCCGCCTGGGCGACGAACAGTTGACCCGCCACGTTGACGTGGAACACCTCGTCGAAGTCGTCGAGGGTGATCGACTCCAAGGGACCGAAGTGCTCGACGCCCGCATTGCTGGCCACGACGTCCAGGCCGCCAAACTCCGAAACCACTTGCGCCACCATCTTCTTCGTCTGGGCTGGATCACCGACGTCGGCCTGGACGGCGAAGGCGCGGCCGCCGCCCCGACTCAGTTCGTCGACGAGCGCGGTGGCCGAGGCCGAGTCGGCGACGTAGTTCACCGCGACGTCCGCTCCTCTCGCCGCCAGTTCTCGAGCGATGGCGGCGCCAATGCCGCGGCTACCTCCGGTCACCAGTGCTCGCTTGCCGGTCAGTGTGGTCGCCTTGGACATGTCCTTCTCCTCCTATTTCGTTGCTGCAGTGACGATGTGGCCGCTGCGCGTGACCACGTGGTGCTCTGAGTGCGCGTCGACCGGCCGCGCGGATACGCGCGCGGCCAGCCAGTCGGCCATCTCCGAGCGAAAGAACGGCCCGAGTGCCGCCGCGGGGCCTTGTAGCGAGTGGCGGCACCCTTCGTACATCAGCGTCGACGCCGGGGCGGGACAGCGGCTCGCCAGGTCGTAAACCCATGTGGATGAACACAACTCGTCGTCCAGCCCGCCGAGCACGAACCACGGAGCGGACATCTGCGTGATTTGGTCGCGCAGGTCGTAGCCGGTGACGAGCTGGTCGAAGGCGACTTCGTCCCGCTCCAGGCCGGCCATCCACATGTGCCGGGACTTGTACGAGGGTGCCGCGACGTCGAAGATGGTGCGGCCCGCAGGTTCCAAGCACTGCAGCGCGACCGCGCAGCCGCGCAACCGCGGCGTGTTCGCGGCGACCGACGTCATGAAGTAGCTGCCAAAGCTCACCCCGGTGACCACCGCCCGGTCCCCGTCGAGGTCGGCCCTGGTGTCGGCCCACGCCAGGACCGCGTCGCCCACGGTGGTCCACGCCTCCGGGCTGGTGTAGATGCCACGCAGCACGGCCTCGGACTGGCCGGGCCCGTCGAGGGCGAGGACCGCCATGCCGTGGGCCAGGAACTCGTCGCCCACCCGGTTGACCAGACTCTCCTTGCCGCCGTCCATGCCGCTGACCGCGATGGCAATCGGCAGCCGACCGTCGTGATCACCCGCCGGCAGGTGCAACCAGCCCGGCAGCGCGCCGTCGCCGAACGGGACGTCGACGCGCTCGACGTGGTGGGAGGCGACACTCGCCCATCGGGCGAACGCCGCGGTCTTGCGCTCGTGCAACTCGACCAGCTCCGGCGTGGTGTCCCACAGCGGGTAGGCGGCCAGGAGCCAGAGCTGCGCAGCGGCGAACCAGTGCGACCCGGCCGACGTTGCGTCGCCGCGGTCCTCCAGCCGCTCCGCGAGGCGCTCGTGCCGCTCGGCGTGAAACCTGCTCAGCGAGGTGAGGTCGGCCAAGCTGTGCGTCGTCGACCGCAGGATCGCGATGTCGGCGGCCGAGCTCTCGTCGCGCACCGGCCCCAACGAGTACGCCAGGCGGTTCTGGTCGAACTCGATGCCTGCGGTCTTGATCTGCTGGTCGAACAGCCAGCCGTGGTCGCGCCATCGCTGGCTTCGAAGCGCCGTGGTCATGTCGTCTCTCCTGTCATCGCCGGATGCCGATGACTCCATCTCGCCACGGAACCGTCATCGAGTCCAACGAACGTTTCGAATGCCTGCGATCGATTTCTCCGATACCTTTGGGCTCGTGGACGTGCGCGAGCTCCAGTACTTCGTCGCCGTGGCCGAGGCGCGCAACTTCACCAAGGGTGCGAGCCGGGTCGACGTGGTGCAGTCCACGGTGTCGGCCGCGGTCAGCCGCCTCGAGCGCGAGGTCGGCCAGCCCCTCTTCGTTCGCGGCGGCCGGACCGCGGAACTGACCGAGGCCGGCCGGGTACTGCTGCGCCATGCGCGGACCGTGACCGCCCAACTGCGGGTCGCCCACGAGGAGTTGGCCAACCTCCAGGGAGACGTGACCGGAACGGTCACGCTCGGAACGGTGCTCTCGACCGGCGACCTCGACCTCACCGCCACCCTCGTGACGTTTCGTCAGCGGTACCCGAATGTCGAAGTGCGCGTGCGGCTTACCCCCGGCAACGACGGTCAGCATGCCGAGGCCATTGCCGAAGGACTCGTCGACCTCGCGCTCCTGCCGCATGACGGAGAGCGCCCCGGCGTCAAAAGCACGCCCGTCGGCCACGTACAACTGGGCCTGGCAACCACGGTGGACGATCCTCTGGCCGCGGCCGAGAACGTCGGCTACGACGCCGTGTCCACGCGGGCCTTCGTCGACTTTCCGACCGACTGGGGCAACCGACGAGTGGTGGACGCGATGTTTCGGTCAGCCGGCGTTCAACGACGAATCAGCGTGGAAGTCAACGACGTCGACACCGCGGTCCGCTTCACCGCCGCCGGGATCGGGCTGTGTTTCCTGCCGACGACGGTCATCGGCGCCGCGCCGAGGCTCGCCCTCGTCGACTTGGCCCAGCCGCCGCCCCGCCACGTCTTGGGCGTGATGGTCGCAGCCGACCGCCCCGCTTCCCCGGCGACTCAGGCGCTGCATCGAGCCCTGGTGAACGGTCGTCACCGCCACTGAGGTCAGCGTTGCCGGATCGCCAGCCCAAACCGAACCTCACATAATTGATGTTTTGATGTGATGTTCGGTGATAGATTCGCAGGAACGCACGCGAATGAGGGGGGGGGGGGATGGCGATGGCGCAGTCGCCGCGGATCAGCGGTCACGTCCACCGCCGCTCCGAGATCGTGGCGTTCGTGACCTCCCGTGGCGGCGCCCGCATCGACGAGCTCGCCGACCGGTTCGGCGTGAGCACCATGACCATTCACCGCGATCTCGACCAACTCGACGCCCAGGGCATGCTGCGCAAGGTGCGCTCCGGCGCGGAGGCCCCGCCCAGTGAGGCATTCGAGCGCAGCGTCGAGATGCGGCGCGGGCTCAACGTCGCCGAGAAGGAGGCGGTGGCCCGGGCCGGCTACCAGTGGGCGGTCGGACGGGTCGACATGCAGGCCGTCGCGGTCGACGACAGCACCACGGCACTGCGCATATTGCCCGCCCTTCGCGCGCACCTGCCGCTGACCGTGGTGACGAACTTCCTGCCCGCCATCAACGAATTGGCGACCGACCCGGATGTTCGGCTCAACGCCGTCGGCGGCGACTACGTGGCGGACTTCTCGTCATTCGTCGGCCCGCAGTCGGTCCGGACGTTGCGCGACATGCACTACGACGTCCTGTTCATGTCGGTGCCCGCCGTGTCCCGCGGTATGTGCTTCCATCCGTCAAGTGCCGCAGCAGATCTGAAGCGCGCCTTCATCGAGAGCGCCGAGTTGAGCGTCCTGCTCGTCGACCACACCAAGTTCACTCGACGCGCCGTTCACCGCATCTGTGACGTGGAGGAGTTCGACGCCGTCGTCGTCGACGACGGTCTCGAACCCGACGCCGTGCAGCGACTGGAGGACGCCGGCGCGAACGTCGTGGTCGCCGTCAGATCGAGTACGGCAACGCCATCCGAGGAGGTGCTGCCGTGAACTCCCCACTGGTCATCGCCGTCGACTGCTCGACGACGGCAGCCAAGGCCATCGTCGTCGACCGCACCGGCCGCGAGGTCGGGGCTGGCTCCTACGCCCTCGACACCGCGACCCCCGCCCCACACTGGTTCGAGCAGCACGCACCCGACTGGTGGACGGCCACCGATCACGCGGTGCGACGAGCCCTCGCCGACGTCGACGACCTGGCGTCGGTCGCCGCCATCTGCGTGACCCATCAGCGCGAGAGCTTCGTCTGCCTCGACAGCGACGACGAGCCGGTACGACCGGCCATGCTCTGGATGGACGGCCGCGCGCACGCCGAAGCGCGGCGTTACGGCACAGACCGCGTCGAACTGCTGTGCGGCAAGCCCGCCGACATCACCCCCGGGCTCTACAAGCTGCTGTGGTTGCGCGACCACGAGCCCGAAACACTCTCCCGCAGCGCGCACATCGCCGACGTGCACACCTATCTGGTGCACGCCATGACCGGTCGTTGGACGTCGAGCACCGCCTCGGTCGACCCCCTGGCGCTGGTGGACCAGGCCACCGGTGACTACTCCGAGGAATTGCTCGAGCTGGCCGGGGTGCGCCGCGACCAACTGCCCGATCTGGTGCCCACCGGCACACCGCTCGGGCCGCTGCGCGCCGAGGTCGCCGACGGGTGGGGTCTGGGTCCCGACGTCGCGGTGATCGCCGGCACCGGGGACGGCCAGACGGCTGGCCTTGGCCTCGGCGTGACGGATCCGGGCAGCGCCTACCTCGTGCTGGGCACCGCCGTGGTGATCGGCAGCGAGACCACCGCGTACCTTCCGGCGCGGGCGTACCGGTCGATGATCTCGGCGATGCCGGGGCAGACCACCGTCGAGACGTTCAGCTCGTCGGGCACGTATCTCTCGACGTGGTTCCGCCAACGGTTCGGCGATCCGGACTTGGGCGGCGCGCCGGATCCGGCGCTCGAGCGCGACGCCGCCGAACTCCCGATCGGCAGCGAGCGCCTGCTGACCCTGCCGTACTGGAACGCCGCGCAAACGCCACACTGGGACAGCCAGGCCTCCGGGGTGACGGTGGGCTGGCAGGGTTGTCACACCCGCGCGCACTTCTACCGTTCACTGCTCGAAGGCATCGCGTTCGAATTGCGCTCGCAGCTCGACGGTTTGGAGGCCGCCCGCGGAGAACGCGTCGAGGTGCTGCGTGCGATGGGCGGCGGGGCGCGCAGCGCGCTGTGGACGCAGATCCTCGCCGACGTCTTCGACCGACCGTTGGAGGTGCGCGCCGCCGGCGAAGTCAGTGCCCTCGGCGCGGCCGCCATCGCGCTGACCGCGATCGGCGAGTACGCCTCGCTGCCCGAGGCCGCGGCTGCACTGGCCAGCACCGACGCCGTCGTCGAACCGCGGCCGTGGGCAGCCAAGGCCTATGCCGACCTGCGGACGGTCTACACCCGCCTCTACTCCACCACCAGAGACCTGCTTCACGACCTGCACGACCTATCGCTAGGAGACCAACGATGAGAGCGGCCATGTTCTACGGGCCAGGCGAATTGCGGCTGGAGGACGTCGCGTCCACCGAGCCCGCACCGGGTGAGGTGCTGGTGGAGGTCCGCGCCGCCGCGACGTGCGGCACCGACCTCAAGTCGTTCCGGCGCGGGCACCCGAAGCTCTTCCCCACGCTGCCAGCCCGTTTCGGCCACGAGTTCGCCGGCGTCATCACCGCCGTCGGGGACGGCGTCGACCAGTTCGCCGTGGGCGACCGCGTCACCGCGGCCAACACCGTGCCATGCGGGTACTGCTGGGCGTGCATCCGCAATCGCGAGAGTTTGTGCGAGAACCTCGAATTCCTCAACGGCGCCTTCGCCGAGGAGGTGGTGATTCCCGCCGCGATCGTCGCCCGCAACACCTACAAGCTGCCCGACGACCTCGACTTCGCCGACGCCGCCCCGTTGGAACCTCTGGCCACCGTCGTGCACGGAATGGCCGAGACCGGCATCGAATTGGGTGACACCGTGGTGGTCCACGGGGCCGGGCCCATCGGCCTGATGTTCGCGCGCCTCGCCACGCTGCGCGGGGCGAACGTCATCTCCGTCGACCAGTCCCCGTGGCGGCTCGAACAGGCGAAGCTCGCCGGCGCGGTGGACGTCGTCGACCTGTCCGACACCGGCGACTTCGAAGACCGCGTCGCGCTCATCAAGTCGCGCACGCCACACGGACGCGGCGCCGACGTCGGCATCGAAGCCGTTGGCCTGCCGCAGGTCTGGGAGCAGACCGTCCGCACATTGCGGCCCGGTGCCACCGCGGTGCTGTTCGGCGGCACTCCCAAGGGCGCACCGTTCTCGGTCGACTCCAGCGCGATGCACTACGAGGAGTACACGCTCAAGGGCGTCTTCCACCACACGCCGAACTACGTGCGCACCGCCGTCGAACTGTTGGCCAGCCGCAAGGTCGACGGGTCGATGCTGGTCACCGAACGCCGCCCGCTCGACCAACTGGTGCCGAGCCTGGAAGACATGGCGGCAGGCCGCGGTTCGAAGTACATCCTCGAACCATGAGCCTCCGTCTGGAATCCGAGCGCAGGCAGGTCGTGGAATCCTGCCTGTCGTTGAGCCGCTCCGGTCTGGTGGTCGGCACCGCGGGCAACGTCTCGATCCGGGTCGACGACCTGGTCGTGATCTCACCCAGCGGCGTCGACTACGAGGCGATGGCGCCCGGTGACGTCGGCATCCACGACCTCGACGGCCGGCCGGTCGACGCGGTCCTGGAACCGTCCAGTGAGCTCGCGCTGCACCTGGCCGTGTACCGCGAGTCGAGCCACACCGCCGTGGTGCACACGCATGGCCCGGCGTCGACGGCGCTGTCCACCGTCGTCGACGAAGTGCCTGCCTCGCACTACTATTCGGCTCTCTTCGGGGGCGCGGTCCGAGTGGCGCCGTACGCCACGTTCGGCACCCCCCAGCTGGCCGACAACGTCGTCGCGGCCTTGCGCGACCGGACGGCCGCGCTGATGGGCAACCACGGCGCCGTCCTCGTCGGAGCGGCGCTGCCCAAGGTGCTGAGCATGGTGGCCTACCTGGAGTACGTGTGCGACGTCCAGCTGCGCGCGATGGCCAGCGGCGCCCCGGTGCGGGTGCTCTCCGCAGAGGAGATCACCGAGGTCGGCCGCCGGCTCTCGGGTTACGGGCAGCAGTCGGCGTCCACTTAGATCGGAGCGAGCGCCCGTAGCCGCGCGTGCGTACCCGAGTACGGATCCGATTGCGGCAGTAGCGACTTCGCGATCTTGGTCACCGCGCTGTAGTTGACGTCGACGACGTTGGCCAGCGGGGACTGACACAGCTGGCTGCACACCTGGTAGGCATCCATCGGGCCCAGACCGTACAACTCGGTCAGCCACCGCACCATCTCCACCTGCGAACAGCGCCACGCGTCCTCCAGCGGCCGTGCGGAGCCGACGGTCAGCAGGGCGTCGTCGTGTTCGAGCCGGGGCCAGGCGGGCGCGCCGCCCTTGATCAAGTCGACGACGATCGTCACGTTCATCGCGCCCTCGAGCGCGGTGCCACACGTCTCGCCCTCGCCCTGGCGGTAGTGCCCGTCCCCGACGGAGAACAACGCACCGTCGACGTTGACGCCGAGATAGACCGTGGTTCCGGTCCGCAACTCCGGGGTGTCCATGTTGCCGCCGAAGTAGTCCGGCACCAACGTCGTGCGCACCTCGCGCAGCGCCGGTGCGACGCCGACGGTACCCAGCATCGGCGCCAGCGGCATCGTCATGGTGAAGTCGGTCTCGTGGCCGACGAACGTGGCGTGCCCCGCCGCCCGGTCGACCTGATAGATCCACGTCAACTCGGGCAGCGGCGGTTGCAGGCCGGCGGTCCGGTCGGTTCCGGTCAGGGCGCCGAAGAGCGGAATGGTGGTCGACGCCGCCCAGTCTCGCGCGGGCTCCAACGCCACCACGTGCAGTGCCAGGGTGTCGCCCGGCTCGGCGCCGGTGACGTAGAACGGACCGGTCTGGGGGTTGAGCTCCTTGGGGTTGAGCACCTCGCTGGGCTTGTCGGCGCTCGAGGTGACGCGACCGGCGAACGCGTCCTCGGTCCACAGCCTGAGCACCGTGCCCGGCGCCACCTCCATGACCGGCTCGGCTCCCCCGAACGTCCAGACGTACTGCTCGGGGGTCGGCGCGAACTCAACGGTCGCCATGCAGTGCTCCTGCCAACGGTCGAGCCGCACCCAGGCGCACCGCGCGGGGCAGCATCACCACGAAGCCCGAGGCGATGACGAACCACAGGATGGCCTGGGCCAGCAGGGAGTCGATTCTGAACTCGCTCAACACCTCTGCGGGAAATCCCGCGAACACGATGTCGCCCCCGGGCCCGGTCATGGGTCCTGGCACCTCGTGGAAGGAGGGCATCAGCATGACGACCGTCGCCGTGGCCGCGAGGTAGCCCACCGTCGCGAGGATCCCGGACGTCCAGCCCCCGACTCTTGGCACCAGTCGCAAGCCGACGGCGACGGCGACCGTCGCCAGCGTCACGGACGCCACGACGACGGTCAAATACGCGCTGGTGCGGTCCCCGATGGTGTCCTCGAGGCCGACGCCGGGCGGATTGGGCGGGTAGGCCAGTGCCGGGACAAGCGTGGTCGACACGAAGGCGACGGCCGCGAGCAGAACCGCCGCCGCTCGGGGGTCGACCGCCACACCGCGCCGACGCAGCGCAGCCAGGAGGACGCTGAAGGCCACCGCGAACAGCGCCCCCATCACCAATCCGAAGACCAGGGTGCCCACCCCGGCGCCGACGTTCTCCTGCAGCGCCCTCGTGAAGACCTCGTGTTCGTGACCGTGTTCACCGGTCAGCGACGACTCGGCATGGGCACGACCCTCCTCGTAGCCGATGGCCTCCTCGATCAGCGGCGAGATCTCCAGGCGTGCGTAGCCGAACGAGGCCAGCCCCGCGATCAGGCCCGATCCCACCCCGAAACCGATGTACTTCTTCTCCATGTCGAATCCCGTTCAGTGGCAGGGGAAACCCAGCAGGTGCCGGGCGTCGTGGACGAACTCGTGCACGTGGGTGTCCGCGCCGAACACCGACACCGCACCCTGGTCGTAGCCCAAGAAGTAATAGGCGATCAAGGCGAGCACCGTCGTCCCGGTCAGCCACAGCGCCGTGCCGACCACCGTGCCGTCCGGGGTCTCGATGGCGTCGCTCCAGCGCGCCGCCGACTCGTGGGAAGCAGTCATCTCCGGTCCTCCTGAGTGAGATAGTTCCATCGCGCAACTATTGCGCGTAGCGGTGAGTCTTGGCCAGGCGGCGGTCCGCGTCAACCCCGGCGGTACGTCGGACGCCGTCCGAAACTCGTTCTTAACAAAGGGCGTTGGCTGCTGTAAATCCTGCGTTACGGCCTGGTCGTAGCGATTGCGAAGTGCGGCACGAGTGGGTTTAGTTGCTCATTGGAAGTATTTCCAGCCATAACTAACGATCGGAGACCACCGATATGCACGGTCCACACGACGTCGGAGGCCGCGACGGTCTCGGACCCATCGCCACCGAGTTCCTCGAACCCGGCATCCCCGACTGGCGCTACCCGTTCGAGGGTCGGATGCACGCGGTCACCGCGATGGCCATCGCCAAGGGCGCGTTCAACCTCGACGAGCAGCGCCACGGCATCGAGCTGATGCGGTGGAGTGACTACACCGACTCCACCTACTACGCGCACTGGCTGTTCTCGGTGGAGAAGCTGCTCAACGACAAGGGGTACATCTCTCACGACGAGATCGACAAGCGGATGGTCGAACTCGGCGCACCGAGCATGACGCCGCACCCCGAGAAGCCGGCGACGCTGTCCCCCTTCGCCGAGAAGATGGTCGACGTGCTGTGGAAGGGCACTCCCCACGATCTGCCCGCCGAGGCGCCGCCCGTCTACGACGTGGGCGCCACCGTGCGGGTGAAGAACATCCACGAGTCCAGCCACAACCGGCTGCCCGGGTACCTCAACCGCGCCAGCGGCGTGATCGCCAAGCAGTACGGCGCCTTCCACGACCCGGCGGCCAGTGCGCACCAGCAGACCGACGTGCCACACCAGCTCTACATGGTGCGGTTCACCTCGACCGAACTGTGGGGCGACGCCGCCCCCGAGGAATTCGACCTGTACGCCGACCTGTTCGAGGACTACCTCGAACCCACCACGTAGTCCCACACGACGAGAACGAGGAGATGAGACGATGGACTGGCTTTCACTAAGCGACGTCGAAGCTCGGGTGAACGCACTCGAGTCGCTGATGGTCGAGAAGGGCCTTGCCGAACACGAGGCCGTCGACGCGGTGGTCGCGTCATTCGAGAACGACATGGGGCCCGTCAACGGCGCCAAGGTCGTCGCCAGGGCGTGGACCGACCCGCAATACAAGGAATGGCTGCTGCGCGACGCCACCGCCGCCATCGCCGACATGGGATTCACCGGACTGCAGACCGAGCACATGGTGGCCGTCGAGAACACCGCGGAACGACACAACGTCGTCGTCTGCACGCTGTGCTCGTGCTACCCCTGGACACTTCTCGGCATCCCGCCGGCATGGTTCAAGTACCCCCAGTACCGCGCCAGGGTGGTGAAGGAACCCCGAAGCGTCCTGGCCGAATTCGGTGTCGACTTGCCCGAGGACGTCAAGGTCGACGTCTGGGACAGCAGCGCCGAGATTCGATACCTGGTGATCCCCCGTCGCCCCGAGGGCACCGACGGCTTGAGCGTCGACGACCTCCTCCCGATGATCAGCCGCGACTCGATGGTCGGCACCGCGCTGGTCGGGACGGGGTCCTAGATGACCACGGCCACGGTTGACCTCACCGGGTTCGACGACTGGCAGGGCGCCTCGGCCCTTCCGAGATCGAACGGCGAACTGGTCTTCGACGCCCCCTGGCAGGGACGCCTGTTCGGACTCGTCGTGCACCTCTGCAAGGCCGGCGCCTTCGAATGGGACGAGTTCAAGGAACACCTGATCGCGGTGATCGACGAGTCGGGTGTGACCGACGTGTGCGATCCGGCGGTGTACTACCGCCAATTCGGGGAGGCGTTCTGCCGGCTCGCGGCGACCAAGGAGTTCTTCGACGCGACGGCTCTCGACGAGCGGACCGCCGCCGAGGCGGCGTTGCTCGCGCACGACGACCACGATCACGACCACCCGCATCACCACTAGGAGCCCCGACATGAGCAAGGCCACCGCGCTTTCCCTCAGCGTCGGATTGTTCGGCGCCCTGTCCACGTGGCTGACCGCGACGGTCTGGCCGCTTCCTGTATGGGTGCTGTTCCTGGCATGGGCGTCGTTCTTCTTCGTCGGGTCTGGCCCCGCGGGCCTGGTGAAGTCCGTCGCCTGCAACTGGGCGGGCATCGCCATCGCCACGTGCACGTTGCTGGCCGCCAGCGCCACTTCCAGCGCCGTCCTGCTGGCCGTCGCGGTCGGAATAGGCAGCCTGACAATGGTTCAGGTGTCCCGGCTCCCGTGGCTGTCGGCCACCCCGGCGATCGTGTTCGGCTTCGCGATGACCGTCGGCACGATCGCCGCCACCGGACACGGCATCCTGACCACGGGGGTGTCGCACCCGGCGTTGATCGCCGCCGCCACCGCCTTGGTGGGTGCATGCTTCGGGATCGCGTCGGAGTGGGGAGCCTCGGTGATCGCCAGACTGGCGGGCGTCCGCGCCGTCGAGTCGGGGCAACCCGCGTGAGTTCGGCATCCGGCGACGACGCCGGATATGCTGGCCGGAAACACAATTGGCAATGACGACGAGCGTGTCGAGAGGAGGGGCCGTGCCCACCACCACGAGTCTGGACAGCGTCTCCGAGGTCTTGTTCCGGGTGGGCCGCTGGTGGACTGAGGCATTGTCGACCGGGCTACTGGACGCCGAGGTGAACGGCATCGAGGGGTGGCGGGTGCTCGGGGCGCTGCGCGACGGCAACGGGCTCCCGATGAGTGACATCGCCACGGCAATGTCGGTGGCGCCGCCGACGCTGACGCGAATCGTGGACAAGTTGGTCGACGGTGGATTGGTCGTCCGGCGCGTCGACGCGACGGACCGGCGACGCGTGCTCGTGTACCTGTCGGCGAAGGGTAAGACCAAGGTGCGCAAGCTCCTACGGCAAGAGGCATCCCTTCGGAGCGCACTGGTCGACGAGTTCGGCGAGGACACCGCCGCTGCGCTGCTCGCGACGTTGGCCAGACTCTCGGAATTGCCGGTTCCCGGTCGCTAACACCCACGACATGCCGTGGTAACTCTCGGCGGTCACGATCCATGGGGCGCACGAGCGGAGGAGGTGACACGTGTACGGCCAGTCTCCCGTCGACCCGGCACGTGACACGCTCGACGTCGCGCTGGTGGTCCCCCAGAGCGGATCTGCCGGCATCTACGGACCGTCGTGCGAAGCCTGCGCGGAGTTGGCGATCGCCGACGTCAACTCCCGTGCGGGTCTGCTCGGGCGCCGGGTCAACCTGACTCCGGTCGACGGCAGCCGCGCACCGGCAGCAGTGGCCGCCGAGATCGCCGCGCTCATCGAACTCGGTGCCGTGGACGCCGTCACCGGATGGCACATCTCGCCGGTGCGCCAAGCGGTCGCCAAGGTCACCGCCAACCGGGTGCCCTACGTCTACGGCCCCCTCTACGAGGGTGGGGAACGCACCCCCGGACTGTTCCTCACCGGCGAGACTCCGGCCCGCCAGCTCCTCCCCGCGATGGACTGGATGAACACCGAGTACGGAGTCGACCGCTGGGTGGTGATCGGCAACGACTACGTGTGGCCGCGCGAGACGGGCACCGCCGCACGCCTGCATGCCCAATCCCGCGGGCGCCCACTGGTGGGAGAGTTGTACCTCCCGCTGGGCACCTCCGACTTCGGCGCAGCCATTCGGCACGTCGAGACGACCGGGGCCTCAGGGGTGCTGCTCCTGCTGGTCGGTGGTGACGGTGTCGAGTTCAACCGTCAGTTCGCCGCGGCCGGCATGGCGAGTGCGGTGCCACGGCTCAGCCCGCACGTCGAGGAGAACATGCTGATGGCCAGCGGATCCGAGAGCAACGAGGGCCTCTTCGCCTCCGCGGGCTACTTCGAAGCGCTCAACACCGCGGCGAGCATGGACTTCGCCGGGCACTACTACTCCCGCTTCGGACCCGCCGCGCCCGCCCTCAACAGCATCGGTGAATCCTGTTACGAGGCGTTGACGCTGCTCATCAACCTGGCCAGCCGGGCAGGGTCCCTCGGCATCCCCGAACTCACCGCGGCTGCGGAGAACCTCACCTACGTCAGCCCGCGGGGCGAGGTCACGATGCGCGGCAACCAGATGTCGCAGGACATCTACGTCGCCGAGGCAGTGGGCATGGACTTCGAAGTCCGTCAGCGGATCTCGGCCGCCTAGCACCGTCCGCGCGAGGTGCATGCGTCAGATGAAGTCCGCGGCCACGTCGGCGACCCGGCGAAGCTGGTCGACGTCGGCACTGGTCGGGATGAGGTGGACTTCGTCGGTGCCGATGGCCTCGAAGGCCCGCAACACCTCGCGTAGGTCGTCCTCGTCGCCCGTCCACCCCGTCGTGGGGGCCATCGCGTCGACGAACTCGGCGGGAATCCAGTTCATGTAGCGACGAAGGTGCCGGTGCATCTGCGCGCGTGGGCCGTCGCCCTCCCCCATGGCGAACCAAAACGACGTCGCCAGATGGGGTTTCGGCTTGCCGGCCGCACTCCAGGCGGCCCGTGCGACGTCGAACAACGCATTCTGCTGGCCGACGTCGAGATCGAGGGTGGTGCCCGCCATCCCGTCGGCCCACTGGGCTGCGCTGCGCACGGTCTTGGGACCGATCGTCCCGACCAGCAGCGGTGGGCCGCCGACTCGTGCGGGTGGGGGGCCAACGGGCAGAACCGATTCGGTGACCTTCTCCCCGGCCCAGACCCGCTTCATGATCGCGACCCGCTCGGCCATGCCGCGCATGGTCTGGGTCGCGATGTCGGCACCTACCGCGTCGTAGTCCTCCTTGCGGCCGCCGACGCCGATGCCGACGGTCAGCCGTCCACCGCTGAGCATGTCGCCCGTGGCGAGGGCCTTCGCCAACATGACGGGGTCGTGCAACTGCGGCACCACCACCGTCGTCACCAGGCGGACGCGGTCGGTCCACGCCGCCACCGCCCCGAGCAACGTCGACGAATCCGGATTGCCGAACGCGATGCGTTCACCCCAGCACAACGAACTGAACGGGCCGTCGTCGACGATGCGAGCCCATTGCTTCAGCGTGGCGCCGTCGAGATCGGGCTCCATCACCGGCAGGGTCATTCCGATGTGCACGACCGGATTCTGGCATGCCGACCGTCAGCACCGCGGCAGACTTCAGCGAGTCAGACCGGCCACCTTGAGCAGCTCCGGGCGGCGCAGCACCATGCCGACCCACATCAGCACCCCGAGGTAGACGGCGAAGAGGGTGGTGCTGACCAGCGGCGCCTCGATTCGCATGTTCGCGGTGACGGCCCCGCCCAGGTAGGCCGTGATCCCGAGCGCTCCCAGCACCGCGGTACGTGGGATCGCGTAGACCACGACGCACACCGCGAGCACCACGCCCATCACCAGAGCCTGGTGAGCGGGAAAGCCCAGCGCTTCGGTCCCCTCCTTGACCTGCGCGAAACCGACGAGCTTGCCGATGACGTCGACGGCTAGGAAGGCGCCGACCAACACGCTGATGACGACGCCGGTCACGGTCCTGCGCCGCGACGTGGTGGCGGGGGCGTTGGTGCTGCTCGTTGGGCTGGGGGCGTCGACGTTCACGGAGGGCTCCTCGCTGTGGGTTGCTTTTCTACCGGAGCAGACACGACGAGTGCACGAAACTCATCGGGGCGGGGGTTATCCCCCGTCGACGTCGCGGGAAAACGCCATACCGCCCGAGCGCCCCGACTCCCTAGGTTGAAGGCATGGTTACGACGACCCTCGACATGCCGCCTGCACGCCAGGACGATCCTGCGCCCGTCCGCCGCCTCGGCGTGGTCCCGTCGGCCTCCATGCTGACCGGTGCCGCACTGGGCGTCGTGTGGTTCTGGATTCCCCTGCTCGTCGCCGTCGTCGCCATCTCGTCGATCCCGTCCGTCGTCGGATTCGCCGTCGGCGTCGTGATATTCGTCTACCTCGTCCGCGGAATCGAACGGGTGGAGCGCATCCGGAGCGAGGCGGTGTTCGGGTTCGGCATTCCCGTTCCCCCACGCCGAATCTCACCGTATGACGGCTTCCAGCACTGGGCCCATCAGCTGTGGCTCGACATCGGCAGCGCCCGCTTCTGGAAGGTGGTCGGCCACCACTATCTGCGACTGACCGTCGACGTCCTCGCCGCCGGCGTCGCGTTGGCACTGCTGGCCTTCGCCGTCGTCGGCCCCGCGGTCGCGACGGCGGCCCGGCGCAGTGACGTGGGCCTGAGATTCGGTTTCGTCTCACCGCCCCTGGCGTGGGTGCTGGCCGTCGTCGCCTTAATCGCCGCCGTCGGCATCGTCGTGTTCGGCCCGATCGTCGACGCCGCCGTGGACCGGTGGTTGCTGCCGCCGTCGGCGACGGCCGCACTCCAGCACGAGGTCAGCGCTCTCTCCCACGCCCGTCGCGGCGCGGTCTCCTCGGCGCACACCGAACGCCACCGCATCGAACGGGACCTGCACGACAGCGTGCAGCCGCGACTGGTGTCCCTGGCCATGACGATCGGCCTGGCCCAGACCAAGCTCGACACCGACCTGCCACAGGCGAAGAAGCTCATCGGCGAGGCCCACGAAGACGCCAAGAGCGCCCTGCTGGAGTTGCGGAACGTGGTCCGCGGCATCGCGCCCACCATCCTGCCGGATCGCGGTCTGGATGCCGCGCTGTCCTCGGTGGTACAGCGCATCGAGACGTCCGGGGTGCCGACGACGCTGACGGTCGGCCTACCCCGACGACTGCCGGAGGAAGTCGAGGCGTGCGCGTACTTCGTGGTCGCCGAGGCGCTGACCAACGTGGCCAAGCACGCCCGGGCCACCCAGGCCGTCGTCACGGTCCGCCTCGACGAGGCGTCCGACGCGCTGTTCGTGTCGGTGTACGACGACGGGATCGGCGGCGCGACGGTGACCGCCGACGACGACGCCACGGGGCTGCGGGGCCTCGGGGAGCGCGTGACGGCGGCCCGCGGCACGTTCGAGGTGTCCAGCCCGGTCACCGGTTCGACGATCGTGACGGCGGTGCTGCCATGCGGATCGTGATCGCCGAAGACTCCGCGTTGCTGCGGGCCGGCATCGAACGCATCCTGACCGACGCCGGGCACGAGGTGGTGGCCGGCGTGGCCGACGCGACCGACCTGTTGCGGATCGTCAACGAACTGCGGCCCGCGCTGGCCATCCTGGACGTCCGGATGCCGCCGACGTTCACCGACGAGGGCATCCGCGCGGCGGCATTGCTGCGCAGCCAGAATCCAGAGTCCGCGGTGCTGGTCCTGTCGCACTACGTCGAGGAGCGCTACGCGGCCGACCTGATCGCCTCGGACACCAGGGGTTTCGGCTACCTGCTCAAGGACCGTGTCGCCGACGTGCCGTCGTTCCTCGACACCGTCGAGGTCGTGGGCGGTGGCGGCACGGTGCTCGACCCCGAGGTCGTCTCCCAGATTCTCATCCGGTCGCGGCAGCGTTCCACCCTCGAGTCGCTGACCCCCCGCGAACTCGAGGTGCTGCAACTCATGGCCGAGGGCCGGGCCAACTCGGCGATCGCGGCGTCGCTGCACGTGTCGGTCGGCAGCGCCGAGAAGCACATCGCGTCGATCTTCACGAAGTTGAACCTGACGCCCGACGAGAGCGAGAACCGCCGCGTCCTCGCCGTCCTCCGCTACCTCGAATCCTGAACCACTGAAAGGCATTCCACCGTGACCACCTTGGCTCCCCCGTCGGCTCCACCACCGCTCACCCCTGGAAATCGCACCGCGCTGCGTGTCCTGCTCGTGATCGCCGCGACGGTGATCGTCGTCGCCTTCGTCGCCGCGCTGGTGGCGGCGGCCCTCGGCATCGCCTCGCTGAGGGTCACCAACGACGGCAAGGATCTACCTGGCGGCACGACAGCGCTCCTCATCGACGCGTCGGACGTCTCCGTCCGGGTGACGTCGGATCCGGCGGCGAGCACTGCCCGCGCCGACTTGCGCACCGTGGGTTCCTCTCGGGGCGCCCGACCCGCCCTCGACGTGACCACCGACGCCGGTGAGACGCGAATCCGCGTCACGACGGGGCCGGGTCGGATCGTCGACTTCGGCGGCCCGAGTGAGCTGGTCGTCACCCTGCCGCCGGCGGTGGCCGCTCGCCTGTCGGTCACCACTCGACAAGACGACGGGACGTTGACCGTCGACGCCGACCTCGCACGGCTGGTGGCCCGCAGCGCCGACGGCGACGTCATCCTCAACGGAGCCGTGCACGTCGTGGACGTCACCGCGCGCGACGGTGACGTGAGATCCCGAAAGCCGTTGTCGGTCAACGAATCCTTCTCGGTCGACTCCGTCGACGGTGACGTCGCGGTGACGTTCGCCAACCCCGCCCCGCGCCGGATCACCGCGACGACCGGCAGTGGTGACGTGTCGATCAGCGTGCCGCCCACCGGGCCCTACCTGGTGCGCACACGCTCCCTGGACGCGGCGTCGGTCGACGTCCCGGAGACCACGGACCCTGCCACGGCCGTCTCCGAGGTGACGGTGCGGTCCGACGACGGCAGCGTCTCGGTCGACACCCGTCGGCACGGCTGACGCCGTGTTCATGTGAGCCTGCTATGAATCCGCTGAACGTTCGCGCCCGCCTGGGCACAATGACCTCATGTCGTCAGCGGAGGTACAGCGCTCGGGACCGCGTCGCGCCATCTTGGGCAAGCTTCCGCGGATGCACCGCGCCGACGGGTCGAATCTTCGAACCCTCCTGGTCGACGACGAGCGCGCGCTGACCAACCTCATCCGAATGGCCCTGCGGTACGAGGGCTGGGACGTCGACGTCGCCCACGACGCCGCCGAGGCATTGGAGAAGTTCCGCACGGACCCACCCGACGTGGTGGTGCTCGACATCATGCTGCCCGACCGGGACGGGTTCGCGGTCCTCGAGGAGATCCGCGGCGCCTCTGGATACACCCCCATCCTGTTCCTCACTGCGCGCGACTCCGTACACGACAGGGTCACCGGGCTGACGGCGGGGGGCGACGACTACATGACCAAGCCGTTCAACCTCGAGGAACTGGTCGCCCGGCTGCGCGGCCTCATCCGCAGGTCGGCGTACCTTGCCCCCGCGGCTGACGAAACCCTTCAGGTGGGAGACCTGGTCCTCGACGGCGCCGGCCATTCCGTGACGCGGGCCGGGCGTCCGATTGCGTTGTCCTCGACGGAGTTCGAGCTGCTGCGCTACCTGATGCGCCACGCACGCCGCGCGGTCGGCAGGCAGGAGATCCTCGACCGTGTGTGGAACTACGACTTCGGCGGCAAGTCGAGCATCGTCGACCTCTACGTGTCGTACCTCAGGAAGAAGGTCGACGCCGGGCACCCGCCGTTGATCCACACGGTTCGTGGCGTCGGCTACGTCCTGCGGGCCGACGGGTGAGCGCGTCGCGGGTCTGGAGCTGGCGCACGTGGTCGTTGCGCAAGCAGCTCGTGGTGGGCGTCGCCGGAGTGGTCGCCACCGTGCTGGTGGCCGTTGGCACGATGTCGGTGTTGACGTTGCGCGCGTCGGTGACCGGAATCGTCGACTCGCAATTGGCCGCCGCTGCCGACGGTTTCGCCTATTCGGTCACGAAGTACAGATCCACCGCCTTGCCGTCGGGCGCGCGACCCGAGCCGGATTCGATGAAACCTCTGAGCCAGGTGGTCGGACAGGCACCAGGGAACGTCGTGCTACTGGTGCGCAACGGCGAGGTCGTCGACTCCGCGTTGTTCGGCGACGGTGACGCCGGGCCGGTGCCCGCCGCCGCGATCGCCGAATTGGCCGGCCAATCCTGGGTGGGCGATCGATCGGAGACGGTCTGGCTGCCCGGGCTCGGCCTCTACCGCATGGTCGGCAGGCCCGGCGGGGTTGGCGAGCTCCTCGTCACCGGCGCTTCCCTGCGACCGGCCAGCGCGGCAGCCAGCCGGGAGACCGTCATCGTCGGCGTCCTGACGGCGCTGGCGTCGTTGGTCACCGCGCTCAGCACACTGGCCGTCGTCCGGGTCGCCCTGCGCCCGTTGGGACGTGTGGCCGACACGGCCGCCGAGGTGGCCGCGCTGCCTCTCAATCGCGACCAGTACGCCATCTCGCCGCGAGTCCCGCCGTCCTACACAGATCCACGGACGGAGGTGGGGCTCGTCGGGGAGACGCTGAACCGGCTGCTCGACCACGTCGAGCGGGCGCTGACCGACGTCGCGGCATCCGACCGCCGAATGCGGCAATTCATCACCGACGCCAGCCACGAACTGCGGACGCCGCTGGCCGCGATCCAGGGATACGCCGAACTCACCCGCCAAGACAGCGAAGTCCTGCCGGAGACCACCGAGTACTCGCTCGCGCGAATAGAATCCGAGTCGGCGCGGATGAATTCCTTGGTCTCGGACCTCCTGCTCCTCGCCCGCCTCGACGAGGGCCAAGACCTGGAGTCCACCGAGGTGGACCTCGCCGACATGGTGGTCAACGCCGTCAACGACGCGGCCGTATCCGCTCCCGCGCACCGGTGGGTGGTCGACGTTCCCGAGCATCCGGTCTGGGTGCGCGGTGACCGCGCCAAACTGCACCAGGCCGTGGCAAACCTGCTGTCCAATGCCCGAGTTCACACACCGGACGGAACGACGGTCACCGCGACGCTGAGCACCGACCACATGGCCGAACGGGCGGCGCTGACAGTCATCGACGACGGGCCCGGCATCGACGCCGCGATGCTGCCGCACCTCTTCGAACGCTTCGTGCGCGCCGACAAGTCACGGTCACGCCAGGCCGGCAATTCATTCGGGCTCGGGCTCGCGATCACGTCGGCGATCGTCGAGGCACATCTCGGGTCGATCGTCGCCGAGAGTGCCCGCGGCCGAACGACGTTCACCATAGTGCTGCCGTCCAAGACATCCCAGCTCGCGCTGAGTACCTGACCGGTACTCCGGCCCGTCAGCACGCCAGGTCGACGAGCATGGTCTTGGCCAGCACGGTGACCGCCGGCGAGGACCCGCCTCGCGAATCGGTGGTGGAGTACGTCTGCCCCGGCTGGACGGACCGCACGGCGCATGACGAGAGCTGAGCGGTGCCAACACGATTGACGATGACGTGGTAGCCGTCGGCCTCCAGCGCCCGAACCACCTGCTCGGCCCGCGACGGGCCACCGGGTGCGGCACCGGCGACACCGGCGGAGGCAAGCGCCGAAGCGATGAGGGTGGCGGCGAAAAGTGTTGTGCGATGGATGGTCACGATGAGCTCCCTGGTGTTCCGGGAGCCCGACGCTCCCGATGACCCAACGCTAGGAGCGCGCGACGCCTCGGCCCATGGCGCTTTCCGGAGACATCGGCGGGGGTTTACCCCCGGCCGACCGTCACACCAAGGACGCCATGATGTCGGCCACCGACCCGTCGGCGGCCTTCGTGAATCCGGTGCCCGCCCAGATGTTCGCCCCGTGGGGATCACCGGCGCGAACCGAGGCCGCCCGCACCGGGCTGGTCAAATGATGAATCTCGGGATAGCCCAGCGGCGCCTGCGCGTCGTGTTCGTCGACGAAGCGGTTGCGGATGCCGCGGGCATACCGGCCCGAGAAGCACCGGGTGACCACCGTTTCGGTGAACTGGGGGTCCTTCAGGGCGGCGCGGTGCACCGGACTGCTGCCCGACTCGTCGGCCAGCAGGAAGGCCGTACCAAGTTGCGCCGCAACGGCACCGAGCGCGAAGACGTCGGCGAGGTCCACCGCCGTCATCAGGCCACCCGCGGCGATCACGGGGACGTCGAGCGCAATGGTCGTCGAGCGCACCAGTTGGCCGAGCGGCTGCGTCGCCGGGGCCGCGGCCGGATCGAGGGTGCCGCGGTGCCCGCCTGCCGCAGGCCCCTGAACCGCGACGGCGTCGACGCCGCATGCGACGGCACGCTCGGCCTCGGCCAGGGTGGTGACCGTGGCAACGGTGGCGATGCCCGCATCCTTGAGCGCGCTGCATTCCTGCGACGACGGCAGACCGAAGGTGAACGACACCACCTCGGGCTTGAGGTCCAACATCGCGTCCAGCTTCGCCGACCAGTCGTCGTCGTCGTAGCGCGGATCCCCGAGGCGGGCACCGTAGCGCTCCGATTCCGGGGCCAACTCCTTGGCGTACCGCGCGATGGCCTCCGGGCGGGCTGCACTCGACTGCACGACGAACAGGTTCACCCCGAGCGGTCCCGTCGTCAGCGCCCGCGCCGCCGCGACGCGCTCGGCCAGCACCGCCGCAGTGAGGTAACCGGCGGCCAGGAAACCCAACCCGCCTGCGGTGGACGCCGCCGCGGCGAGCTCCGGCGTCGTGGGTCCGCCCGCCATGGGAGCGACGATCACCGGCTTGTCGAGTGAGCGGACGTCGAAACTCATGGGTACATCCTGCAACGGCCCAACCGGGAAGGTTCGTGGATCCGCCCGACCCGAGGCGTCAGCCGTGACCCCGCTCCTCTTCCTGGCCGACGTAGTCCCCGGCGAGGTCGGCGACGTGCGCGGGTAGGTCACCGGTGGCGACGTCGGCGAGGCTGGTCTGCTCCAGCACCGACCGCATGCTCGCGCGAAGCGCGCGCCAGACGTCGGTCAGCGCCGCGGTCGGTCCCGAGTACGGCAGGTCCCCGAGTCCGATGTCACGGACGCTGGCCAGCGGGCCGTCGATGCAGCGCAACACGTCGGCGATGCTGATCTCGGCGGCCGGCTTGGCCAGCGCGTAACCACCGTCACGGCCGCGGTGGCTGCGCACCAATCGATCGGTGCGCAGGTCGGAGAGGATGTCGACGAGGAACTGTGGCGGGATGCCCTGGGACTTGGCCAGATCGTCGGTCTTGACCAGGACACCGTCGGCGACCGTGGCCAGCTGCACCATCGCCCGGACGGCGTATTCCGCCTTGGCCGACATCCGCATAGGCGAATCATGCCACCGACGTGGCTGCGGATTGCGGGCTGGGCAATTTCCCGGGTCGCTTCGCTCCTGCCCTCCGAATGGTCCACCATCGACGGATGACTACCCGCGTCTCGTGCTGTCAGATACCCCTGCACATCGGCGACACCACCGGCAACATGACCTCCGCGCGCACCGCCGTCGAGGATGCCGCGCGCAACGGCGCGCAGATCGTCGTGTTGCCCGAACTGGCGTCCTCGGGCTACGTATTCGCCGATC
Organism: Mycobacterium yunnanensis; assembly: GCF_025823185.1. GTDB lineage: Bacteria > Actinomycetota > Actinomycetes > Mycobacteriales > Mycobacteriaceae > Mycobacterium > Mycobacterium yunnanensis. The sequence continues at coordinate 289,573 of NZ_JACKVK010000003.1, read as the reverse complement.
GCGCCGAGCTCGAATCGCTGGCCGAGACCCGCGATGGACCCGCGATCACCGAATGGGGCAACCTCGCGGAGTCGTTCGGCCTGACCATCGTCGCGGGTTTTCCCGAAGCCGCGGGCGACGCGGTGTACAACAGCGCCGCCGTCGTCGACCCCAGTGGTCTGCGCGGCGTCTACCGCAAGGCACACCTGTGGGACACCGAGAACCGGGTGTTCGACCGCGCCGACGATCTACCGCTGGTGGTGGACACCGACCATGGTCGGCTGGGCGTGATGGTCTGCTACGACATCGAATTTCCCGAGTGGGTGCGGGCGGTCGCGCTGCAGGGCGCGGACCTGCTGTGCGCGCCCGTCAACTGGCCGCTGCTGCCCAGGCCCGACGGCGAGCGACCGACCGAGCAGGTGCGGGCACTCGCTGGCGCGGGCATGAACCGCCTCGCGATCGCCGTGTGCGACCGCTCGGGAATCGAACGTGGTCAGGACTGGGTCGGCGGCAGCGTAATCGTCGACGCCGACGGCTATCCCATGGCGATCGCCGACTACGGCACGCCGGGGAGCATCACCGCCGACGTCGACCTCGCCGCGTCGCGCGTCAAGCGGTTCAACGACAACAACGACGTCCACGGTGACCGGCGCACGGATCTCTACCGCCGCGCGGGCCTACTGGACTGAGCGCTCGGCGAACGCCAGGACCGACGCCGGCACGGGGATGCCCTCGGTGAGGTCCGGCGCGGGCAGGGGTTCACCATAGGTCACGGCCATCGGGACGACGCCGGCCCAGGCGTCTCCCGCGACGTCCTCGTCGGGATCCTCGGGCCAGCCCGCGCTGACCTTCAACGACCAGTTGTCCTCGGCGATGGGCATTCTCAGCACGAGCGTCGCGGCGATCTCCTTGCGGGTGCTGGGTCGCAGCTCGGCGACCCGACCCGGGATGAACGCGCCGGTCAGGGTGTCCAGGAGGGCGGTCTTCTCGTCCCCGGACACCGGCTCGAACACGCCGAACAGCGCCGCGCTGCGGTAACGGAACGACGATTCGAATGCGCTGCGGGCCACGACCACGCCGTCCAGGGCGGTGACCGACACCGCGGCCGGTTGCCCAGTCGACAACGCCCGGAGCCACGGCGAGCCGGTCGACCCGTGGATCACCAGATCGGTTCCCACCCGGGCGAATCCGGTCGGAAAGATCACGGGGTGATCGTCCCGGACTAGCGCGATGGTGGCCAGCGGGGTGCCGTCGAGAAGCGCCTCGAGCGCGCTACGCGACTCGTCTTGCTTCTCGGCGAGTCGGGTGACTCGGGTCGAGGGCTTGGTCATCTGATCATCATCGGGTGGACATGCCCGCAACGCCAACTCGATTGTTCCGGCGTCAGCCGGGGATGCCCGACCCGTCGGGAACCACGATCGCGAACAAATCGGAGAGCGCGGCAAGGCTGGCGGCCTGCAGGGTGGACGCCGTCACGGGTTCACCACCGACTCCTGGCAGCGATCGCGTGGCCGTCGCCGCGGCCACCACCGTCGGCGAGTACCCGGCGTTGAAGGCGCCGCGGGCGGTCGAGTTGACACACATGTGGGTCATGAAGCCCGCGATCACCAGGTTCTCCGCGCCCACCGCCTTCAACTGGTCGTCGAAGTTGGTCTCCACGAACGAGTTTGGATACTGCTTGGTGACGACGGCCTCACCGTCCCGCGGCGCGACACGCGTGACGATGGCGCCGCTCTCTCCGTCGATGTCGTAGAGCGACCCGGGGCCGTCGGAGTGCTGGACGTGGATGATGGGGATGCCGGCCGACCGCGCGCGATCGAGCAAGGCCGCCGCTTCGTCCAATGCCTCCTGCACGCCCTCGAGCTGCATCACACCCTGGGTGTACGTGTTCTGGCAGTCGATCAGCACCAGGGTCGACTCGGCCAGTGGCGCCGGCGTCGATGGAAGTTCGGAGAGTGCGCGCAGCGTCGGATTGCTCATCGCCTCAACTTACTCAGGCGACGGCCGACTCGTCATCGTCTCCAGGATTCGGCTCCACGAGGAGTCGTTCGGGGTGGTGGAGGTAGTTGACGCGGGCTTGGCCCACGTCGAGTTCCGGCGGTGGGATCCACTGAACCACCCCGTCCCGAAGCTCGACCGTCCAGCCGTTTTCGGCCAGGCGATTGTCCCCAGCGCACGCCAGGGTGACGTCGTCGACGTCGGTGAGTCCGTTCTTGGCCCAGCCGGTCATGTGGTGCACCTGCGTGCCATAGCCGGGGACGGTGCAGCCGGGTTTGGTGCAGCCGCGGTCGCGGGCGTGCAGGACGATCCGCTGCCCCGCGGAGGCCAGTCGCTTCGTCCGACCCAGGTACAGGGCTTCGTTCGAATGCTTGTCGAACACTGCCAGGTAGTGATGGGCGTGCGACGCCATTCGGATCAGATCCGCCATCGGCAACAGTGACCCGCCGCCGGTGACCCCGGACCCGGTTCCGGATTCAAGGTCTTGCAACGTCGTCGAGACGATGACGGTGACCGGTAACCCGTTGTGCTGACCCAACTCACCCGAGGACAGCACGCTTCGGCCGATCGCGATCAGTGCGTCGTGGTTGCGCTGGGTCGCGGTGCGGTCGTCGGTGTCGATCTGTTCCTGGGACGGTGTCCCCGACGTGCGGGGCTCGTGATCGGCCGGGTTGCACATCCCGGGCGCGGCGTACTTGGACAGGATCGGTTCGATCGTGGCCCGCGCTTCGGGGTCCAAAAGCCCCGTGAACGGGGTCATCCCGTCGGCTTGCTGCTTGCCCAGCCGGAAGAACCGCTTCCTGGCGCGTTCGACGTCGTCGGGTTTGGGGCCGTCCTGGTCGATGGCGGTCATGAGTTTCTTGGCCGTGTTGCCCAGTCCCGTCGGCTTGCTGCTTGCCCAGCCGGAAGAACCGCTTCCTGGCGCGTTCGACGTCGTCGGGTTTGGGGCCGTCCTGGTCGATGGCGGTCATGAGTTTCTTGGCCGTGTTGCCCAGTTCCTCGGGGCCGGTGCCCGACCCGATGTGCACCAACGTCTTCTCCGAGAGTTCCCGGACTTCGGGGTCCACCCACGTCGGGAGTTTGTCCAGAAAGCCTCGAATCACCGACACGTGTTCGGGCCCCAGCACCCCGTCGGCTTGAGCGTCGGCGGTCGGGGCCAACTTGGGCGCCAGCGGCTGCCCTGTCACGGTCGCCCGCGGCCCGAGATCTTCTGCCTCGTGAAGCCGTCGGCGGACCTCCTTGCCGGAGATCCGAAGTCGCTGGGTCAACACGCTTCCCAACGACTTGGCGCCCAGTTCGGTTGGCGACGCTTCGCGCTGCAGTCGGGCGATCACCCGGTGCCCGACGGTGGGCAGCTGCCAGGTCACCGTCTCCAGTTCCCCGAGCAACTCGACTAGTTCGAGGTGGGTGAACCGATCACAGTCCAGGGTAACGAGTTCGGCGACGGCAGCACGGATCCCCGCGACTGCTGCGGCGACCCGATCCGAACTCATACCCGAACATTAGTACGACCCACCGACAAGACAATCGACGATGTGACCACTGAAACCAAAGTTGGACAAGAGGTTTCAGTGTTCGGTGGTCACCGCCAAGACCGCGTCGGCCAGCTCGGGGCGGCAGACGATGAGGTCGGGCATCGACACGTCGGCCTGGTTGTAGCGCAGCGGCGATCCGTCGAGACGCGAGGTGAACAGTCCAGCTGCCCGCGCGACCGCGACGGGGGCAGCCGAATCCCACTCGTACTGACCGCCCGCGTGCACGTAGGCGTCCGCGACACCCTGCACGACGGCCGCGACCTTTGCTCCAGCCGAACCCATTTCGACCAGGGTTCCGTTCAGGGCCTCCCGCACCGCAAGCGCGACGGCCGGCGGCCGCGTCCTCGACACGATCACGCGCGGCGCCGCAGGCATGGCCGCCGGGGGCGCCACCGTCGGCGTCGCCAACGTCACGCCCTGCGCGGGGAGTGCCACCGCGCCCGCGACCAGTTCGCCGGACTGCCACAGTGCCACGTGCACCGCCCAGTCGTCGCGACCCAACTCGCCGAACTCCCGCGTTCCGTCGAGGGGGTCGACGATCCACACCCGGTCGGCGCTCAGCCGAGTCGAGTTGGCCTTCTCCTCCTCGGTGGCCTCCTCCGACAGCACCGCGTCATCGGGTCGCTCGGTCGCCAGCGCCGTCATCAGAAAGGCGTGAGCTCGCTTGTCCCCGGCGTCCTTTCGCTCGGCGGCGGTGGCGTCGGCCAGCTCGGTACGCACATCGAGCAGCAGCCGACCTGCCTCGGTCGCCAGGCGCGCCGCCAGCTCGTGGTCGGCGCTCACTTCTTCGCGTCGATCATGTCAATGACGTGCTGGGCGAGTTCGGTCACGTCACAATCCGGGGTGAGACGCAGATCCGGGTTCTTGGGCCGCTGATACGGGCTGTCGATGCCGGTGAAATGCGTGATCTCGCCACGCCGCGCCTTGGCATAGAGCCCCTTCGGATCTCGACGTTCGCAGTCTTGCAGCGGGGTGTCGCAGAAGACCTCGAAGAAATCGTAACCCTGGTCTTCGTGAACCTTGCGGGCGAGCGCACGATGCTCCTCCAGCGGGCTGATGGCGGGCACCAGCACGATTTGCCCGGAGTCAGCCAGCAGCGTCGCGATGTGGGCCAACCGTCTCAGGTTCTCGGCTCGGTCGGCCATCGTGAACCCCAGATCGGCGTTCAGGCCGTGGCGCAGGTTGTCACCGTCGAGGACGTATGCGGGACGGCCACTCTCGAGCAGCTTCTGCTCGACGAGCATCGCGACCGACGACTTGCCGGAGCCCGACAACCCCGTGAACCACACCGTGCTCCCCCGCGACAGACGGTCCTCGGCGGTGACGAGGTTCTGGTGGCGAACGGCATTGGGGGTGGCCGAGCGCGTCGCCGCCGGCGTGGTGTCGCGAACCATGCCCGCGGCCACCGTGCCGTTGGTGTCGGGATCGATCAGGATGAACGAGCCGGTGGCGGCGTTGCGGGAGTACTCGTCGAGCAGCAGCGGCATCTGGGTCCGCAGGGTGACCCGGCCAAGTTCGTTGATCTTCAACGCCGTTGCGCTCTTGTCGCGGTGCAGCGTGTTGACGTCGAGCCGGTAGTCGAGAGCCGACACCTTGGCGCGCGTCGTCCGCGTGGTGTGTTTGATGACGTAGTCGCGACCCGGCTCGAGCGCCGCGTCGTCGGACATCCAACAAATGGTGGCGTCGAAGTCCTGGGTGACGTGGGGCTGATTGTTGGGCCGGGCGATCATGTCGCCGCGAGAGATGTCGATGTCGTCGGCCAGGCTGATCGACACCGCCATCGACGCGAAGGCCTCGTCGAGAAGTCCTGCGGGACCTTCGATCTGGGTGATCCGGCTGGTCTTGCCCGCGGGCAGCACCACCACCTCGTCTCCCGTGCGCATCACGCCGCTGGCGATGGTTCCTGCATAGCTGCGGTGGTCGGCATGCTCGCGGGTCTGCGGCCGGATGACGTACTGCACGGGGAATCGGACGTCGACCAGGTTGCGGTCACCGGCGATGTAGACCTCTTCGAGGTGGCTCAGCAGCGCCGGGCCCTCGTACCAGGGCGAGGCGTCGGACTTGGTGACCACGTTGTCGCCGTTGAGCGCCGAGAGCGGGATCGTCGTGACGTCTTGCACGTCGAGGCGGGCGGCGAATTCGTGGAAGTCGTCGCGGATCTTCTCGAACCGCTCTTGGTCCCAGTCGACCAGGTCCATCTTGTTGACCGCCAACACGATGTGCTGAATGCCGAGCAGGGACGCCAGGAAGGCGTGGCGCCGCGACTGTTCCAGCAGGCCGTGCCGCGCGTCGACCAACACGATCACCAGCTGGGCGGTCGACGCTCCGGTCACCATGTTGCGGGTGTACTGCACGTGCCCCGGAGTGTCGGCGATGATGAATTTGCGCTTGGCCGTGGCGAAGTAGCGGTAGGCCACGTCGATGGTGATGCCTTGCTCGCGCTCGGCACGCAGACCGTCGGTCACCAGAGCCAGGTCGGTGTAGTCGTGACCGCGCTCCTTGGAGGTGCGCTCGACGGAGGCCAGCTGGTCCTCCATCACGGCCTTGCTGTCGAACAGCAGCCGCCCGATGAGCGTCGACTTGCCGTCGTCGACGGAACCCGCAGTGGCCAGCCGTAGCAGAGTAGCCATGTCTATTCTCCCCGTCGCTTCGCTCGCCCCGGCATCAGAAATACCCCTCGCGCTTGCGGTCTTCCATCCCCGCCTCGGAGATGCGGTCGTCGGCGCGCGTCGCGCCGCGTTCGGTCAGGCGCGAGACCGCGGTCTCGGCGATCACCTCGGACACCGTGCGGGCGGTGGACTCGACACACCCGGTGCAGGTGACGTCGCCAACGGTGCGGAAGCGCACCACCTTGTCGACCACCTTCTCGTCCTTGCGGGGTTGCATGTACTTGTGGACGGCCAGCAGCATGCCGTCGCGCTCGAACACCGGTCGCTCGTGGGCGTAGTAGATCGACGGCAGCGTGATCTTCTCGGCGCCGATGTAGGACCAGATGTCGAACTCGGTCCAGTTCGAGATCGGGAATGCCCGGATGTGCTCACCCTTGTGGTGGCGGCCGTTGTAGAGGTTCCACAGTTCGGGTCGCTGCGCCTTGGGGTCCCACTGACCGAACTCGTCGCGGAAGCTGAACACCCGCTCCTTGGCGCGGGCCTTCTCCTCGTCGCGCCGGGCGCCACCGAACGCGGCGTCGAACTTGTTCTCGCGGATGGCGCGCAGGAGCGTGAAGGTCTGCATCGGGTTGCGCGACGGGATGGTTTCGACGACTCGCCCCGCGTCGATGTCGTCCTGCACCTTGGCGACGACGAGGCGCACGCCGGAGGACTCGACGAGCTCGTCGCGGACGGCCAGCACCTCGTCGAAGTTGTGGCCGGTGTCGACGTGCATCACGGGAAACGGCAGCCGACCGGGTCGAAAGGCCTTGAGCGCCAAGTGAAGCATGACGATCGAGTCCTTGCCGCCGGAGAACAGCAACACCGGCTTCTCGAGCTCGGCCGCCACCTCGCGGATGATGTGGATCGCCTCGGCTTCCAACGACCGCAGATGGCTCAGCTCGTACTTGCCGGCCGCGCGGTCCAAATCCTGCGTCGCGGTCACGCCTTCACCACTATCTTGGTGAAGTTAACCAGAATTGCAATCATGCCCAGGAATGTAACCGGCACCGGCAAGACGTGTCAACGAAGATCTGACGCCAAACTCCCCCATCGCGTGTGCTGGGAGATCGCGAGACCAGCAGGATTCGCGATCCCACAGCACACTCGACGAGGGGAACCCCTAGAGCGTGACCTCGGCCAGCTTGCCCGTGGCCACGTCGAAGACGAAGCCCCTGGACGACTCGTGCTTGGTGACGAATGGGCTGGCCTCGATGCGGCGCAACGACTGCCGCACGTCCTCCTCGAGATCGGTGAACGCCTCGGCCGCCCACTCCGGCTTGAGGCCCGTCTCGTCCTGGATCTGCTGCTTGAACCCGTCGTCGGTGAAGGTCAGCATGCCGCAGTCGGTGTGGTGGATCAGGATGATCTCGCGCGTACCGAGCAGCCGCTGGCTGATGGCCAGGGAACGGATCTCGTCGTCGGTCACCACGCCGCCCGCATTGCGAATGACGTGCGCCTCCCCCTCGGCCAAGCCCAGGATTCGGTACACGTCGAGGCGGGCGTCCATGCAGGCGACCACCGCGGCGTGCTTGCTCGGCGGTAGTGGCAGCGGTCCGCTGAAGCCCGCGGCGTACGCCTCGTTGTTCTTGAGATACTCGTCGGTCACGGACATTGGGACCTCCTATGCGGGCAGACGGCAGTACCGACGCTAGCTGCCGTCCGCCCGCACATCGAGGGTCAGGATCGCGGTGATTGCAGGTCGTAGACGGTCGTCCCGCCGACGTCGGTCTTGGTGAAGGTCTTCTCCACCCACTGCGTGATGTCACTGGCCGAACCGGTGCGATGACCGAACGGCCCACCACGGCCCGAGTCGGCCAGGAAGTAGCGCACCTGCCCGTCGGCCACGTACTGCTGGAACTGCCCCAGCGTCGGCGACGGATCTCCGCCGGTGAAGCCACCGATGGACATCAGCGACGCACCGGTCTTCAGCTCCAGATCGCCCACCGACATCGAGCCGATACCCGCTGCCGCCCAACGGGTGTGGGTGCCCTCGATGAGCGCCTCGAGCTGTGCGGAGTCACCGCGCGCCCCCGGACCGCCAGGTCCGCCCGGTCCGCCGAACCCGCCCGCCTTCTGCGGTCCCGACATCGTCCCGGGCCCGTTGTGAGCACTTACCACGTTGTAGATCGAGAACGCCGTGGGGCCGGCAAGGCCGACGACGGCCGTCGCCACCACCACGGCCACCGATGCCTTGCCCAACCGGTTGGCCCGCAGCGCGATCAGCAGTGCCAACACGATCGAACCGGCGAGCACGATCCACCGGATGGCCGGCCACCAGTCCGGCGTGCGATCGAGCAACACGAAGGACCACACGCCCGTGGCCACCAGCATCGCGCCGAGCACCAGACGCGCGACCAACTTCTCTCGGCGCGCGACGAGCTGCGCGACGGCGATGCCGACCAGTGCGGCCACGGCGGGCGCGAGCGCGACGTTGTAGTACGGATGCACCGTCCCGGCCATGAAGCTGAACACCGCGCCGGTCACCAGAAGCCAACCGCCCCACAGCAATAGACCCGCACGAACGCGGTCGGTGCGCGGCGCTCGCAGCGTCGTCCAGGCCAGCACGACGATGCCGATCAGAGCGGCGGGAAGCAGCCAAGAGGCCTCGGCACCCATCGAGGCGCCAAAGAGCCGGCCGATGCCCGGGTCGCCGCCGAAGAACAAGTTCATGCCTCCACCGCCGGGACCGTGCCCGGGGCCGGGGCCGCCCCCGCCACCGGGGCCGCCGCCCTCGTTGCCCGCGATGCGCTGAATACCGTTGTAGCCAAGGGCCAACTGCAGCAGGCTGTTGTCAGTCGACCCCGCGATGTAGGGACGGGAATCGGCCGGCCACAGGCTGACCAGCGCGATGTACCAGCCGGCCGACACGATCATCGTCGCACCGGCGACCAGCAGCGCACCCAGCCGCCGCCACACGCCGAACGGCGCCGCCACCAACACGGCCACCGCAAGGCCGGGTACGACGAGGAAGGCCTGCAGCATCTTGGTGAGGAAGGCGAAGCCGACGGCGCACCCGGTCCACGCCATCCACATGGTCATCCGTCGCGCAGTGTCGGCCTGGATGGCCCGCACTGTGCAGTACGCCGCGACCAGCAGCAGAAGCACCAGCAGCGCGTCGGGGTTGTTGAAGCGGAACATCAACGTCGCCACCGGTGTCAACGCCAGCACCAGGCCGGCGATCAAGCCCGCCGAGGGCCCGCTGGTGCGCCGCACCACGAGGTACAGCATCGCGACCGCACCGACGCCCATCAAGGCCTCGGGCAGCAGCATGGTGAATTCGTTGAAGCCAAACAGCCTGCCGGACAACCCCATGACCCACATCGCGGCGGGCGGCTTGTCGACGGTGATCGCGTTGCCGGCGTCGAAGGACCCGAACAGCCACGCCTTCCAGTCCTGCGTGCCAGCCTGGGCGGCCGCGGCGTAGTAGCTGTTGGCCCAGCCCGAGGAGCCGAGCCCCCACAGGTACAGCACGCCGGTGCCCACCAGCAGTGCCCAGAACGCCGGACGCGTCCAGCGGGGCGCGGATGGTGTTCCCTGTTCGTCGATGACGGCGTCGTGGGTGACGTCGTCGGCAGTCAGTGTCATGGAACGGTCCTCGTGAGTGTCGTGGTCGGAGTCAGTGGTTGCGACGGGGGTGGAACACCCAGCCGCGCAGCAGGACGAAGCGGACGGCGGTCGCCAGCAGATTGGCCAGCACCAGCACCGAGAGCTCGAGCGCCTTGTGTGGTTGGTCGACGAAGGCGTGCAGCCCGGCCAACGCGCCGCTGGTGATCGCCAGCGCGATCGCGAAGACGATGAGCCCCTCGACGTGGTGGCGGCCCGCCTTGCGCGTGCCCGACACCCCGAACGTGAAGCGGCGGTTGGCCGCGGTGTTGGCGATCGCGGTCACCAGGAGTGCGACGAAGTTCGCCACCTGCGCACCGATCAACGGGTGCAGGGTCATGAACAGCAGCAGGTAGGCCACCGTCGACAGGACGCCCACGGCGCCGAACCGCACCACCTGGCGGAACAGCGAGTTCGGTTCGGCCGTCGACGACTGCGACGGAGCCAGTTGCGCGGCAATGGCGTTGACCGGGATGGAGCCGCTCGCGAAGCCGCGCAGCAACCGACCGACGCCCTTGAGGTCTGCGGTCGCGGTGGCGATGATGTCGACCCGGCTGTCGGGGTCGTCGACCCAGTCGACCGGTACCTCGTGGATCCGCAGACCGCTGCGCTCGGCGAGCACCAGGAGTTCGGTGTCGAAGAACCACCCGGTGTCGGCGACGTGCGGCAGCAACCGGTCGGCGACGTCGGCGCGGATCGCCTTGAAACCGCACTGGGCGTCGGAGAACCGGGCCTGCAGCGTCGAGCGCAGGATCAGGTTGTAGCAGCGCGAGATGAACTCGCGCTTCGGTCCGCGCACGACGCGGGACCCGCGACCGAGTCGGGTGCCGATCGACAGGTCCGAGTGTCCGGAGATCAGCGGGGCGACGAGCGGGCTGACCGCGGCCAGGTCCGTCGACAGGTCGACGTCCATGTACGCCAGGACCATCGCGTCGGAATGCGACCAGACGTGGTGAAGGGCGCGTCCGCGACCCTTCTCCTCCAGCCGCACCGCGCGGACGCCGTCGAGTTCTTCGGCCAGCTCCGCGGCGATGCGCGGGGTGTCGTCGACGCTGGCGTTGTCGGCGATCGTGATGCGCACCTGGTAGGGGAAGTTGTCGCTGAGGTAGCGGTGCAGCCTGCGCACCGAGTCGGCGAGCGCGGTCTGCTCGTTGTAGACCGGGATCACCACGTCGAGCACCGGGACGCCGAGCCGCCGGGCCTCCTGCGCGGCGTTGGGCCGCGATCCGAACGCCGTGGCCCTGGGAACCATCGCGACCTCCGTGAGGTCGGCTTCCTGAATGTCGGTCATGTCTCCATCGTCGTTCGGTTGCTCGTGGCGACCGTTTGCGCAAGCTATGCGTCGGCTATGAGTGATGAGGCACCTCTGTCAGGTCGTAGAGGACGACACCGTCGACCGTGACGGGCGAGTAGTGCGCTTCGACCCATTCGCCGATGTCAGCGGCGTCGCGGCTGCCGGTCGTGCCGCGCCCCATCGGCATGCCGAACATGGAGTGGGCGGTGATGAAGTAATGGATTCGGCCGTCGGCGACGTCGCGCTGGAACTCCGACAGCGTCGGCGCTGGGTCGGTGCCGTTGAACCCGCCCACCGCCATGACCGGCACACCGGCGGAGAGTTGATAGCCCGCGGCATTGCTGGAACCCACCACCGCGGCCGCCCATCGGAAGCCCTCGGCGCCGTCGGAGAGCAGTTGGACCAGCCCCGGCCCCGCCTTCGGGATGTCAAGGAAGCTGCCGGGTCCTCCCGGTCCGCCGAAGCCTCCGTGGCCCCGGGCCGGCCCGACCGACGGAATGGCTCCGGAGTGCGGGGTGGCGGCCGTGGCGAGTGAATAGGCCGTCGGCGCGGCCAGACACGCCACGATGGCCAGCCCCGCCACCGCGGTGCCCACCCGTCGGGGCAACCGCCCGATGACGAGGAGCAGCACGGCGGCACCGATGCCGGCGACGGCAATCGCGGTGCCGAGCCACGGCAGCCAGTCCTGGCGGCGCGCCAGCAGAACCGCCGCGAGGATTACCGTCACCGCGACGGTGCCGGCCAGCGCGACGGCGGATCGGACGTCATTTCTGTTGCGCCACAGCATGATTGCACCGATCCCAATGCTACCGCCAATCGCCGGGGCGAGGGCGACGGTGTAGTACTGATGCAGGATGCCGTTGGCGAAGCTGAAGACGACGGCGGTCACCACCAGCCAGCCGCCCCAGATGATCAGGCCTGCCCTCGCCGGATCGGTCCTCGGGGCGCGGCGGGTGAGGATCAGCCCGGCGGCGACGCAGATCACCGCGGCCGGAATGAGCCATGCGCTGAAGGTGCCCATCGACACGCCGAACAGCCGGCCCCAGCCAACGTCGAAGTTCATGTTGCCGAGGCCGCCGGTCTCCTCACCGGTGAGCCGGCCAATCCCGTTGTAGCCCAAAGCGAGTTCGACGATGCTGTCGTCCTGGGATCCACCGATGTAGGGCCGCGACGACGCCGGCCACAGCTCGACGAGCAGCAGATACCACCCGCCGCTGAGCACCATTGCCGCCAGCGCTGCGATCAGCCTCACCAGCCGGGTCCGCAGCGGCACGGCGGCGGCGACGAGGTAGGCCAGCCCGAACGCGGGCAACACCAGGAAGGCCTGCATCATCTTGGCCAGGAAGCCGATGCCGACGGCTGCGCCCGCGCCGATCAGCCACCACCGGTTGGCATCCCGCTCGCACGCCCGTTGGACGCAGTAGGCGCCTGCGACGAGGGCGAGCACCAGCAGGGAATCGGGGTTGTTGAAGCGAAACATCAACGCCGCCACGGGCGTGAGGGCGAACACGGCGCCGGCGAGCAACGCGGCCGACGGACCGGCCGCACGACGCACCGCGGCGTAGAGCAACCCGACCGCGGCCACGCCCTCCAGCGCCTGAGGCACCAGGATGCTCCACGAGTTGAGCCCGAACAGCCTCACCGAGACGTCCATCACCCACAGTGCCGCTGGCGTCTTGTCGACGGTGATCGCGTTTCCGGCGTCGCTGGATCCGAACAGCATCGCCGTCCAGTCGTCGGCACCGGCCTGCACGGCCGCCGAGTAGAAGCCGTTGGCCCATCCGCTGGCCGCGAGGTTCCACAGATAGAGCAGCGCCGTGGCGATCAGCAACACACCGAGGGAGATCCGCTCACCGCGCGTCGCGCGTGGGTGCCGGTCGGCATGGTCGTCGGCGCCGTCGGCGGCGTGCGCGGGGCGCGTCAGTACGGCAGTCACCTCATTCATCGTCGTCACGTCGGCTAGGCAACGGATGGGCTCGAGCTGTGGGCGGGCTGTGAGACTTCCGTGTACGTCGGCAGTGTGACGACGAACTCGGTCCGGCCCTCGTCGCTGCGGACGGCGATGGCGCCCTCGTGCGCCTTGACCACGGCGGCGACGATCGCCAGACCAAGACCGGTACTGCCCCCGGCTGGCGCGGCACCCGATCGCGAACGTGACGAATCGCCCCGGGCGAAGCGCTCGAAGATCTCCGGCAACAGGCTCGAGGCGATGCCGGGTCCGTCGTCGGTCACGGTCAGGACGGCCGTGTCGCCGTCGCGGGCCAACGACGTCGTGACCGACGTGCCCGGCGGCGTGTGAATCCTGGCGTTGGCCAACAAATTGACCAGCACCTGCTGCAGCCGCGCCTCGTCACCGACCACCGTGACCGGTTCTTCAGGCAGGTCGAGCGCCCAGTCGTGGTCGGGACCGGCGACGTGCGCGTCGCTGACGGCGTCGACCACCAGTCTCGACACGTCGACCGGTTCGCGCACCAGGGCTCGACCCGAATCGAGTCGTGCCAGCAGCAGAAGGTCCTCGACGAGGTGGGTCATGCGACCGGTCTCGGACTCGACTCGGCTCATGGCATGGGCGACGTCGTCGGGAAGTTCGCGCCGCTTGCGTTGCGCGAGTTCGGTATAACCACGAATTGCGGCCAGGGGGGTGCGCAACTCGTGGCTGGCGTCGGCGACGAACTGACGCACCCTCGTCTCGCTGGCGTGACGCGCCGACAGGGCCCCGGCCACGCGGTCGAGCATCGTGTTCAGCGCAGTGCCGAGCTGACCGACCTCGGTGTGGGCCCCGTCGGGGGCGACTCGGACGATCTCGCTGGGCAGGTTGACCTCGCCCTTGTCGAGTTCGAGCCCGGCGACGTCGCGCGCCGCCTCGGTGACGCGTGACAGCGGCGCCAGCTGCCGTCGGATGACGACGATGCCGACGGTGGTGGCGGCGACCAAGGCGATCACCCCCAGGATGCAGAACATGCCCACCACCCACAGCACGGTGTCGTCGACCACCGACATCGGAAGTCCCGTCACGATCGTCTGGCTGCCGTGGCGGGCGTGCAGCGCGATCACCCGGTAGCGGCCGAGCCCGTCGATGTCCATCGTCAGCGGGGTGCGCGTCGGCGGCACCTTCGCCAGCGCAGCGGACGCCGCCGAGGTCACCTCGGCGCGGCCGCCGTCCAGGGTGATGACCCCGGCGTCGACCGCACCGTCGCTGGACACCACGGCACCGACCATGCGCGTCGCCTGCCCGGGAGCGTTGAGGAAGCCCGGACCGGGGCCCACCTCCGGATCGAACACCCGGTCGGGGAATTGGCTCGGCATGAACCTCGGTGGCGGCAGGTCGAAGATCGCCGCGGACCGCTTGCCCGCCTCCACCAACTGCGAGTCGAGCTGACGCATCAGGAAGCGTTCCAGCGCGAATTCCGTCGCGATTCCGATGCTGGCACACACCACGGCGAGCAACACGATCTGCGTGAGCAGCAACCGCGCCCGCAGCGACCACGTCCGCGGCTCGAACAGCTTGCTGTGTGGTTCGGACCGCACGGCGGCAGCTGCGCTCATCGCGGAGGCTTGAGCACGTACCCGGCGCCGCGCAACGTGTGGATCATCGGCTCGCGGCCGCTGTCGATCTTCTTGCGGAGGTACGACACGTACAACTCGACGATGTTGGACCGACCGCCAAAGTCGTAGCTCCACACCCGGTCCAGGATCTGGGCCTTGCTCAGCACTCGCTTCGCGTTGCGCATCATGAACCGCAGCAGCTCGAATTCGGTCGCGGTCAACGTGATCGGCTCACCCGCACGGGTGACCTCGTGGCTGTCCTCGTCGAGCACCAGGTCCCCGACGACGATCTGCGCGCCGCCCGTCTCGTCGGCAACCCCGGTGCGCCGCAGCAGCGCGCGCAGCCGCAGCACGACCTCTTCGAGGCTGAAGGGCTTGGTGACGTAGTCGTCACCGCCTGCGGTGAGCCCGGCGATGCGGTCTTCGACGGAGTCCTTGGCCGTGAGGAGTAGCAGCGGCAGGCCGGGAATCTGGGCGCGCAACTCGTGCAACACGTCGAGCCCGCTCATGTCGGGCAGCATGACGTCGAGCACCACCACGTCGGGCGGGTTCTCCTTCGCCACGGCGATGGCCGTCTGTCCGTCGCCAGCGGTCGAGATGTCCCACCCCTCGTAGCGCAGCGCCATGGACACCAACTCCGCGAGTACCGGTTCGTCGTCGACGACCAGCACGTTGATCGGCTTGCCGTCCGACCTGCGCATGACGAGCCGGGCGGGGTCGGCGTGCTCGCGATCGGCGCCGTTCATGGTGGTCACGTCCTCATTGTCGATCTGCGCCATGGGCGACTCCTGTGCCGACCCTATGCGCAAGCTGTGAAGACCAGCTCACAGCTGGCGCATAGCCTCGACCGGCACAGTGGTCGTCGTGAACACGTGGGGAATGCGCAAGACACTTGGCGCCGTTGCGGTGGCGGCGGCCGTCGCGGGCGTGGGTGGGGCGGCGATCAGTGCGGCGACGGCGACGAGTTTCCACGGTGGGGCCGGCGGATTCGGAGGCTTCGGCGACTTCGCCGGTTTTGGGGGGCCCCAGGGACCCCCGCCGGGAGGCCACCGCGCCGAGACCGATCCGGCGGCTCTGCACGGGGAGTACGTCGTGCCCGACGATCATGGGGGCTACTCCACGGTGCTCGAGCAGACCGGCATCATCACGGCGATCTCACCCAGCGCCGTGACCGCCCGCAGCGCGGACGGCTTCACCGAGAGCTACGTCATTCGCGAGCCGGAGGAAACCGCGGCGAAGCCTCCCTTCGCCACGGGCGACACCGTCGTCATCAAGGCCACGCGAAACGGGGAGGCCGCCGTGGTCACCACCATGGGGCCTCCCCTGTCGCCTGGTCACTGAGCCAGGATCTACAGCGCGCCTTCCTGCTCCGGCGGCAACGCCGCCGGGCCCTCGATCTCGGGCACCGCCGACGACGTGGTCGGGGTGGTGGGCGGTGCTGTCTCGGTCGTGGTCTCGCCGATGGTGGCCTCTTCGGTGGGCACCGGGCCGGGGGTCGACGGCTCGGGCTCGGCCCAGCTCGTCGATGCGGCGGTCAATGCGCCACCAGCGATCACAGCGCCTGCGCCGACGCTCGCGGCAATCACCTTCATGTTCTTGCGGTTCATCACGGTTCCTCCCAAATCGGGGCTGTTCGGATGTGCCGACGTTCGGCGCCCCCGCTGCCTCCTCGGGTAACCCCAGCAGACGCGCATCAAACACCAAGCCCGTTCCCAGCCAATCCGGCCACGAGCCGACGACGGCACGTCGGGGTTCATCTCCTACCCTGTGGCCATGCAGTTTCCGACGGGCGCCCCATGACGCGCTTCCTCGCCCGCCGGGCCCTGAACTACGTCGTGCTGCTGTTGCTGGCGTCGTTCCTGACCTTCGCGCTCGCGTCGTGGTCGTTCAAACCGCTGGACAGTCTGGAAGGTCGCAACCCGCGGCCCCCCCAGTCGGTGATCGACGCGAAGGCTGCCGAGCTTGCGCTGGACAAGCCGATTCCCCTCCGCTACGTGCACTGGGTGAGCGAAGCCGTGCAGGGCGACTTCGGCACGACGGTGGCCGGGCAGCCGGTGTCCGACGAACTGGGCCGGCGCATCGGGGTGAGCCTGCGGCTGGTGTTCCTGGGCTCGGTGCTCGGCACCGTCATCGGGGTGGTGGTCGGCGCGTGGGGTGCGGTCCGGCAGTACCGGGTGTCGGACCGCGTGATCACCGTCCTGTCACTGCTGCTGATCAGCATGCCCACCTTCGTCGTGGCCAACCTGCTCATCCTCGGGGCGCTGCGCAGCAACACCGCGCTGGGCTTCAATCTCTTCGAGTACACCGGCGAGTCGTCCCCGACCGTCTCCGGCGGGGCGGGCAGCCAGTTCCTCGACCGCCTGCAGCACCTCGTCCTGCCGACCACCACCCTGGCGCTGTTCTCGATCGCCGGCTTCAGCCGCTATCAACGCAACGCCATGCTCGACGTGCTGGGGCAGGACTTCATCCGCACTGCCCGCGCGAAGGGGCTGACCCGGCGGCAGGCGTTGTTCAAGCACGGTCTGCGCACCGCGCTGATACCGATGGCCACGCTGTTCGCCTACGGCGTCGGCGGACTCGTGACGGGAGCGGTGTTCGTGGAGAAGATCTTCGGATGGCACGGCATGGGCGAGTGGGTGGTCCAGGCCATCGCCACCCAGGACACCAACATCATCGCCGCGATCACGGTCTTCACCGGTGCCACCATCCTGCTGGCCGGGTTGCTCTCCGACGTCATCTACGCGGCGTTGGACCCAAGGGTCAGGGTGGCGTGACATGACGCGCACGCGAGGAGCGATGTGGTGACCGAACCCGTGACCACGGAGGCGTCGACGACGGCCCGATCGGGCGTGGACGCAGGCCACTTCGCCTCTCGCCGCGCGCTGACCACACGCCGCTTCCTCGGCAACCGCCTCGCGGTGGCCGCCCTCATCGTGCTGGCGGTGATGTTCGTCGGGTGCTACGCGCTGCCACCACTGCTCCCGTGGAGCTACACCGATCTGGACTTCCTGGCGTTGCAGCAACCGCCGAGCACCAGCCATTGGTTCGGCACCAACGGCCTTGGCCAGGACCTGCTGGCCCAAACTCTGCGCGGCATGCAGAAGTCCCTGCTCATCGGCGTCTGCGTGGCGTTCCTCTCCACGGTCATCGCGGCCACCGTCGGTGCCGTGGCCGGCTACTTCGGTGGGTGGCGAGACCGCACGGCGATGTGGGTGGTCGACCTCCTGCTGGTGGTGCCGAGCTTCATCCTCATCGCGATCGTGACACCGCGGCTCGGCGAGTCGGGCCGGGTGTTCTCGTTGATCCTGTTGCTCGCGGCGTTCAGCTGGATGATCAGCGCGCGCATCGTCCGCGGTATGACGATGAGCCTGCGCGAGCGCGAATTCGTCACCGCCGCAAGGTACATGGGCGTATCCAACCGGCGGATCATCGTGCGCCACGTCCTGCCGAACGTCGCCTCGATCCTCATCATCGACACCACCTTGAACGTGGGTGTGGCCATCCTGGCCGAAACCGGGCTGTCATTCCTGGGTTTCGGCATCCAGCCGCCCGACGTCTCACTGGGCACGTTGATCGCCGACGGCACCCCGTCGGTGACGACCTTCCCATGGGTGTTCCTGTTTCCGGCAGGCATCCTGGTGCTGATCGTGTTGTGCGCCAACGTGATCGGTGACGGTCTGCGCGACGCGATCGACCCCGGCTCGAAACCCCGCCGGCGGCGGCGCTCGTGAGCGAACTCCTGAGGGTCGAGGACCTGCGCGTCGGCTTCAGCACCGACGCCGAGGACGTCGAGGCCGTACGCGGCATGACCTTCGACGTGTCGCCCCGTGAAGTCGTGGCGTTGGTCGGCGAATCCGGTGCGGGCAAGTCGGCGACGGCCATGGCGGTCGTGGGCCTGCTCCCGGAATACGCACGGGTGTCGGGATCGGTGCGATTGCACGGCGACGAACTGATCGGCCTCGACGACCAACGGATGTCGCGCATCCGCGGACGCGTCGTCGGCACCGTCTTCCAAGATCCGATGTCGGCGCTCACCCCGGTCTACCCGGTCGGTCAGCAGATCGCGGAGGCACTGCGCGTGCATCAGCGTGACCTCGGCCGGGCGGCCGCCGCGACCCGGGCCGTGGAACTGCTGGAGCTGGTGGGCATCTCGCAGCCGCAGCGCCGCGCCAAGTCGTTCCCCCACGAGCTCTCCGGCGGTGAACGACAGCGCGTGGTGATCGCCATCGCCATCGCGAACGATCCGGACCTCATCATCTGCGACGAGCCCACGACGGCGCTCGACGTCACGGTGCAGGCGCAGATCCTCGACGTGCTGCGGACCGCCCGCGACGTGACCGGTGCCGGTGTCCTGATCATCACCCACGACCTCGGGGTGGTCTCCGAGTTCGCCGACCGGGCGCTGGTGATGTACGCCGGCAAGGCCGTCGAGACGGCTCCCGTTACGGGCCTCGGCGAGCGCCGGGTGATGCCCTACACCGTCGGCCTGCTCGGTTCGGTGCCGCGCCTCGACGCCGCGCA
Source organism: Mycobacterium yunnanensis (assembly GCF_025823185.1). Taxonomy (GTDB): domain Bacteria; phylum Actinomycetota; class Actinomycetes; order Mycobacteriales; family Mycobacteriaceae; genus Mycobacterium; species Mycobacterium yunnanensis. The sequence continues at coordinate 270,446 of NZ_JACKVK010000003.1, read as the reverse complement.
GGGCTCGCGCTTGGTGCCGATTCCCGGCGCCCCACCGTCGATGGCGGCGCTGCCCCCCGGGTGCCCGTTCGCGCCGCGGTGCCCGATGGTCGTCGACGACTGTCTCACCGTAGAACCCGAGCCGGTCTCCGTCGGACCCGATCACACCGCGGCCTGCATCCGCACCGACGACGTCGCAGGCCGCTCGGCGGCCGACGTGTACGGCGTGTCCACGGCGCCCCCGGACGTTCGGGCCGACTCGGAATCCCCGGTCGTGCTGCACGTGCACGAGCTCGTCAAGACCTTCACCCTGACGAAGGGAGCGGTGTTCCGGCGCCGGATCGGCGAGGTACGCGCCGTCGACGGGGTCAGCTTCGACCTGCGGCAGGGCCAAACCCTCGGCATCGTCGGAGAATCCGGGTCGGGAAAGTCGACGACCCTGCATCAGGTCCTGGAGTTGACTGCGCCGCAGAGTGGTTCCATCGAAGTCCTCGGCCACGACGTCGCCACCCTCGACCACCGCGCTCGCCGGGCGTTGCGCGGTGACCTGCAGGTGGTCTTCCAGGATCCCGTCGCCTCGCTGGACCCGCGATTGCCCGTCTTCGACGTCCTGGCAGAACCGTTGACCGCCAACGGCTTCGACGGCAAGCTCATCGACGAGCGGGTCGCCGAGCTGTTGACCACCGTCGGCCTTCGGAGGGAGGACGCCGGTCGGTATCCGGCCGAGTTCTCCGGTGGCCAGAAGCAGCGCATCGGGATTGCCCGGGCGTTGGCGCTGCAGCCCAAGATCCTTGCGCTCGACGAACCGGTGTCCGCCTTGGACGTGTCGATCCAGGCAGGGATCGTCAACCTGCTCCTGGACTTGCAGGAGCGCTTCGGCCTGTCGTATCTGTTCGTCTCCCACGACCTGTCGGTGGTCAAGCACCTCGCCGACCAACTGGTGGTGATGTACCAGGGGTCGATCGTCGAGTCCGGTGACGCGGCGGAGATCTTCGCCCGGCCGCGGCACGAGTACACCAAGAAGTTGCTGGCCGCCGTCCCGCAGCCGTGAGCGGTTAGAGTCTGTCCCATGCAGATCCGTCGTGCCGCCAGTGCACTTCTCGTCGCCGGACTCGTACTCACCGGGTGCTCCGGTGGCAACCAGGAAGCACCGTCGGCGGGCGGCAAGGCCGAGATCGGCTCCACCAACGACGTGAATCCGCAGGATCCCGCCTCGCTGCAGGAGGGCGGCAACCTGCGCATCCCCCTGACCAACTTCCCCGACAACTTCAACACGATGCACATCAACGGGCCCACCGCCGACGCGGCCGCGATCTCCAGGGCCACCATGCCCCGGGCGTTCCGCATCGCCGCCGACGGAACCGCCTCGGTGAACACCGACTTCTTCACCAACGTGGAGCTGACCAAGACGAATCCACAGGTCGTCACGTACACGATCAACCCCAAGGCGGTGTGGAGCGACGGCACGCCGGTCACCTGGGAGGACATCAAGTCTCAGATCGACGCGACCAGCGGCAAGAACAAGGACTTCGCCATTTCGGCCCCCAACGGCAGCGACCGGGTCGCCTCGGTGACGCGAGGCGTCGACGACCGACAGGCGATCATGACCTTCGCCAAGCCCTATGCCGAGTGGAAGGGCATGTTCGCGGGCAACACCGTGCTCTCACCGAAGAGCATGACCGCCACCCCGGAGGCGTTCAACACCGCTCAGCTGAACGGCCCCGGCCCCTCGGCGGGTCCGTTCATCGTGACCGCACTGGACCGCACGGCGCAGCGAATTACCTTGAGCCGCAACCCCAAGTGGTGGGGCACGCCGCCCCGGCTGGACACGATCACGTTCCTGGTCCTCGACGACGCCGCGCGACTGCCTGCGCTGCAGAACAACGCCATCGACGCCACCGGCCTCTCGTCGCTCGACGACGTGACGATCGCCCGGCGCACCGCGGGAGTGACGATTCGGCGAGCGCCGAGCACCAGTTGGTATCACTTCACCTTCAACGGCGCGCCGGGGTCGATCCTCGCCGACCCGAAGCTGCGCAACGCAATTGCCAAGGGCATCGACCGCCAGACCATCGCCAACGTGGCCCAGCGCGGACTGGCCGACGAACCGGTACCGCTGAACAACCACGTCTTCGTGGCGGGCCAGAAGGGCTATCAGGACAACAGCGGTGTCGTGGCCTTCGACCAGGAGGCGGCCAAGAAGGAGCTCGACGACCTGGGCTGGAAGATGAACGGCCAGTTCCGGGAGAAGGACGGCAAGCAGCTCGTCATCCGCGACCTGTTCTACGATGCGCAGAGCACCCGCCAGGTCGGCCAGATCGCCCAGAACAGTCTGGCCCAGATCGGGGTCAAGCTCGACCTCCAGGCCAAGGGTGGCAGCGGCTTCTTCACCAATTACATCACCGTCGGAAACTTCGACATCGCCCAATTCAGCTGGGTGGCCGACGCGTTCCCGCTGTCGGGTCTACCGCAGATCTACGCCTCGCAGGGCGACAGCAACTTCGGCAAGATCGGCAGCCCCGAGATCGACGCCAAGATCGAGCAAACCCTCTCGGAGCTCGACGCCGACAAGGCCCGCGCGTTGGCCAACGAGGTCGACGAGCTGGTGTGGGCCGAGGGCGCGAGCCTGCCGCTGTTCCAGTCCGCCGGGAACGTCGCGGTCCGCAGCAATTTGGCCAACTTCGGTGCGGCCGGGCTGGCCGACGTGGACTACACCGCGATCGGCTTCATGAAGTCGTGACGTTGCGGACCGCACGCGGTACCGCCGACGGCAGCACCGATTCGGCGACGGCGGCCGCGGTGATCGCCCGCCTGAGCAGGCGCACGCTGAGCAGGCTCGGCACGGCGTCCAGTTCGGGTGACCGGCTGGGCAATTCGGTGATCTCGCCCGCGTAGACGGCGTGCACGATGTCGAGCGCCGACCGTTCCTTGGTGTCGATGACGCTGTGACCACTGCTGGGCATCTCGACGAGCACCGCGTTGGGAATCAACTCGGCGATCCGGCATGCCACCGCACGCGGAGTGGTCAAGTCCCGGCCGCCGGAGATGACGACCGTCGGCCACGTGAAGGAAGGCATCTCGGCGATGAGGTCATAGGGTTCGGCGACGAAGTCGACCTCCCCGGTGGCCATGTCTCGCAGCGCCACGGCCGGGTCGAGCGGGTGACCGTCGGGCACTGCCCCGTAATTCAGCTCGCGGTAGCCGATGCGGCCGACCAGGTCCGGCTCGTTGTGGAATGGCGTCTTGCGCTCGACGATCAGGCGTGTGCCCAATCCCACGGCGCCCCAGACCCAGTCGTGATCGGAGAGCAGCAGGTCGAGCTGACGACCGAGCAGCTCGGACCCCCCGAGGCCGTACATGTCGGCCGCCAGTTGGGTGGCGGCCGGGGTAAGCACCCCGTCGGCGACCAACTGACGCACCTTGGCGGCGAGTTCGTCGGTCTCCCCCTCGACCCCGTCCCACAGCACTCGGCGCACGGCCGCCCGGACGACGTCGACGTCGTCGGCCGACAGCAGTGGCGAATCCAGGATCATCGCGTGGATCCGATGCGGATGGCGGACGCCGAGGCCCGCGGCCAGATACGTGCCGTAGGACGTTCCGTACACCACGGCCGACTCGACGCCGGCGTGTTCGAGGACGGCGTCGAGATCGGCGACCGCCGCCTCGAGGGTCATCGCCTCCAGCGGTAGATCGGCGCCGTCGTCGTCGTGGCGCGACATCCCGACCCCACGATGCTCCACCATGATCACGTCGAGCCCGTCGGCGACGGCATGTTTGCGAAGCCCGCGGTAGAGCGCGATCGACGCCGCGCCAGGCCCGCCGGGAATGAACAGCAGCGGGTGGTCGGACTTCTCCCCCACTCGCACGTAGAACAGGTCGAACTCCTCGGACCCGCCGTCGAGGATGGGCCTGCGCACCGAACCGACCCCTGGCAACGCGGTCAGCTTGTCGTGCACTCGCCGGCGCCCGGCATTCATCGTCATCGTCCTCCATTGTGCCCTGGTTCGCCGTTCTTAGGTTCGGGGTGAGCCAAAGCAGTGCCGCCGCACGAGGCCTTGCGTAGAAACGACGACATGACCACCGTCGAGAACAACGCCCGCATTCTTCCCGGCTCACCGCAGTGGGATGAGCTGCTCGGTCGCATCGCCGCCGGAGCCAAGGACCGAGACCTGAACGACGAGAACCCCTTTGACGAGGTGGCGGCCCTCAAACGCGCCGGTTTCGGCACGCTGCGCCTACCCCCGGAGCTCGGTGGCGCAGGATTGACTGTGCCGCAACTGTTCTCGGCGGTCATCGACGTCGCGCGGGCCGATCCGGTTGTCGCCCACATCTTCCGTACGCACTTCTGGTTCACCGAGGAACGGCTGCGGACTGCCGCTTCGGGCGACCCCGCGTCATCTCAGTGGCTGCGCAAGGTGGCCGACGGCCAGCTGTTCGGCAACGCGTTCAGCGAGAAGGGGTCCAACGCCGTCGGCAGCCTGGTGTTCAACACGCGACTGCTGCCCGATCCGGCGGGCGGTTACCGCCTCGAGGGCGAGAAGTTCTACAGCACCGGCACCCTGTTCTCGGACTATCTGACCGTCACCGCCACCACCGACCACGACTCCGTGGCCACGGTCGTGGTGCCGGCCGACCGCACCGGGGTCAAGCTGATCGACGACTGGGACGGTTTCGGCCAGCGGCGCACCGGCACGGGCACCACCGTGTTCAAGAACGTCGCGGTCACCAGCGACGAGATCCTCGCCGACTCACCCTACGATGCCGAAGCGGTGCCGTCGGTTCAGTACGCGTCCCTGCAACTGTTCATCCACGCCGTGGTGGCCGGCATCCTCGCCGGCGTCGTGGACGACGGGGTGACCCTGCTGCGATCGCGGGACCGCACCTTCAGCCACGCCCCCACCGATCGCCCCACCGACGACCCGCTACTGCAACGACTGCTCGGCGAACTGGCCAGCACGGCCTACATCGCGAAGGCGGCGGTGCTCGACGCCGCCGAGGCAATTGCCGTCGCCACCGCGTCTGCGTCGACCACGGCCGACGGCAACCCCGACGCTCAACTGGCTCAGGACGCCCAGATCAAGGTCGCCAAGGTCAAGGTTCACCTGGACGCCGTCGCCCCGGAAGCCGCGACGCGGCTGCTGGAACTCGGGGGTGCCAGCGCGGCCAGCCGACAGAAGGGTCTGGACCGGCACTGGCGCAACATCCGCACCATCACGCTGCACAACCCGGTGGCCTACAAGGCCGTCGCGATCGGTGCCAACCTGCTGCACGACACCCCATTGCCCGCCAACGCCTACTTCTGAGTCGCGATTCGTGCACCCTGACCCGCGCTCACCGCGGGTGGGGGTGCACGAATCGCGGGAAGCGAGAACACCGTGACGCGTCAACTTCACCTGGGCGGATTCCAGATCGCCTCCCAGGTCACCCACTCCCACGCCGCGTGGCGGCACCCCGGCAGCGACACGGGTTTCACCACGCCGGAGTACTACCACCGCATCGGGCGGATCCTCGAACGCGGCAAGTTCGACTTCGTGTTCTTCGCCGACCTGCTGGCCGCACCCGCCCGCTTCGGCGACGACGTCACCGAGCCGCTGCGGCGCGGGACGCAGGCCACCGCGACGCTGGATCCGTCGATCGTGGCGGCCAGCATCGCCGCAGTGACCTCGAAGCTGGGCGTCGCGATCACCAAGTCCGCCACGTACTTCCACCCCTACGAGTTGGCCCGCATCTTCGCCAGCCTCGACCACGTCAGCCGCGGCCGGGTCGCCTGGAATATCGTGACCTCGCTGACGCAGAGCGAGGCGCAGAACTTCGGCTACGACGAGCACCTCGGACACGACTACCGCTACGACCGTGCCGAGGAATTCGTCCGCACCGCGGTGGAGCTGTGGTCGAGCTGGGACGCCGACGCGCTGGTGCTCGACAAGGAGGCCGGCGTGTTCGCCGACCCCGACAAGGTCCGCCGGGTGGACCACGACGGGGAGTACTTCCGCACCCGCGGACCGCTCAACGTGCCGCGGTCACCGCAGGGACGTCCGGTCCTGATTCAGGCTGGATCGTCGAGTACCGGGCGGGACTTCGCCGCGCGCTGGGCCGAGGCCATCTTCGAGATCGACCCCACCCCCGAGGGCCGCAAGGCCTACTACGACGACATCAAGAGTCGGGCGGAGAACTACGGCCGCGATCCCGACGGCGTGCTGATCTTTCCGGCCTTCATTCCGTTCATCGGGGAGACGGAGTCCATCGCCCGCGAGAAGCAGGCCTTCCACAACGAGCTCGCCGATCCGATCTCGGGACTGATCACCCTGTCGGTGCACACCGACCACGACTTCTCCCGCTACGACCTCGACGCGCCCGTCGAGGACATCGCCGTCACCGGCACCCAGGGGCTCTTCGACACCGCGCGGCGTGTGGCCCAGCGCGACAACCTGACGCTGCGCGACATCGGCAAGTGGTACGCCCAGGGTGTGCTGCTGCCCCAGTTCGTCGGCACGGCCACCCAGGTCGCCGACCAGATCGAGGCGTCGTTCACCGAGGGCGAGGCCGACGGGTTCATGGTCTCGGCGGCTCAATCGCCGGGCACCTTCAACGACTTCGTCGACTCGGTGGTGCCAGAACTGCAGCGGCGCAAACTGTTTCGCGAGGACTACACGGGCACCACGCTGCGCGACCACCTGGGACTTCCGGCGGCGACATTCGACTCACCGCGGCGGCGCGACGTCTCAGTCGCGAGCTGAGCGGATGAGGTCGGCGGCCTTCTCGCCGATCATCACGCTCGGTGCGTGGGTATGCCCGCGGATGATGGTGGGCATGATCGACGCGTCGGCCACCCGGAGCCCAGCCACGCCGCGAACCCTGAGCTGAGGATCGACGACGCTGGCGTCGTCACTGCCCATGCGGCAGGTGCCCACGGGGTGGTACAGCGTGTGCGAGACCGTCTCCAGTGCCCGCTCCAGCGTCGACTCGTCGAGTCCGGTCGCGTCCCTTGGGCGGACGACGTCGCCGAGAAGTCGCCGCATGGTGGGCGTCTGCGCGATGCGGGCCGTGATGCGCAGGCCCTCCATCAGGGCGGCGCGATCGGCCCCATCGGCGTCGGTCAGGTAACGCGGGTCGATGACCGGCTTGGTCAGCGGATCGGAGGACCGAAGCGTGACGCTGCCGCGGCTGCGGGGCTTGAGCAGAATCGGCCCCATCACCACGGCATGTCCCGGATGGCCCCCGCCGATGCCCTCGTCGAAGAAGGGCGCCGGAGCGAAGATCAGCTCGAGATCCGGCAGTTCGAGATCGTCGCGGCTGCGGACGAATCCATACGCCTCGCCGACGTTGGAGGTCAGCATGCCCCGCCTGCGGACCAGGTATTGGACGAGCTGGCGTGGTTTCTCGGCGGCGTACAGGGTGTCGTCGTGCGCGTCGAAGCCGACCGGCACGCACAGGTGATCCATCAGGTTCTGGCCAACCTCGGGCGCGTGGCGCACCGTCTCGATGCCGTGATCGGCGAGCCGTTCGCGGTCACCGATGCCGGAGAGCATCAGCAGTTGCGGCGAGTTGACGGCACCACCGCTCAGCACCACCTCGCGGCGCGCCCTGGCCACGTGGGTTCGCCCGTCGTGCCGGTACTCCACGCCGACGGCGCGGCCGTCGTCCACCACAACCCGCGTGACCATCGCCCCGGTGAGCAGCCGGAGGTTGGGCCTGCGCAGGGCGGGTTTGAGGTAGGCGTCGGCGGTACTCCACCGCGCGCCCCGGCGCTGCGTGACCCTGGTCTCGCAAAAGCCCTCCGAGGCAGCCAGATTCGGCGCCTCGGTGCGGTAGCCGCATTCCCCGGCCGCCGACAGCCACGACGCGGTCGAGCTGCGCGGGCTGCGCTGCGGGGACACTTCCAGCGGTCCGCTCTCGATGCGCGCGAGGTACTTCTCGACGCTGGCATAGCTCCACGACTCGTCCGCCGCGGCTCCCCATTCGTCGTAGTCGGCGGCGAACCCGCGCACCCACATCATCGCGTTCATCGACGACGATCCGCCGAGCACCTTGCCGCGGGGCCAGTAGATCTCGCGGCCGTCGAGTTCCTTCTGCGGTTCGGTCGAGTAGTCCCAGTCGGCCTCGGACTTGAACAGCTTCGAGAACGCCGCCGGAATGTGGACGAACTTGTCCTTGTCGCGCGCGCCGGCCTCGAGGACCAGCACCTGCACTGCGGAGTTCTCGCTGAGACGGTTGGCCAGAACCGCGCCGGCCGATCCGGTTCCCACGACGATGTAATCGGTGTCCACGACGGGTGAGTGTATTGAGCTCGGCGAGCCTAGGCGCTCAATTCGAGGTGCTGCGCGTCCACGATCCCGGCGTACCGCTCCGGACTGCACGTCAGCACGATGACCTGTCCGTCCCCGCCCACGGCGTCGAACACCTCGCCCATCCTGGCCAGACGGTCCGGATCGCTGAAGCCCAGGGCGTCGTCGATCAACACGGGCACGCCGTCCTCCTTGGCCACCAGCGCCGCACTGGCCAGACGGGCGACGATGCCCAGCTGCTCCTTCGCACCGCCGGACAGTGAGTCGAACGGCACCGTGCAGCCGTTGAGGGTGCGACTGAGGATGCGAAGGTCGCCGTCGATCTCGACCTCGAAGTCGACGCCGAACACGATGCGGCCCAACCGTTCCACCTCCGTGCGGAACGGCTCGACGTAGCGCAGGCGCGACTGGTCACGGTGCCGCGCCATCACCGAGTGCAACAGCTGTGCTGCGGCCGCCCGGCGCTGCACGCCGTCGTGCTCGGCCGCCGCACGCTCCTGCTCGGTCAGCGCCGCGTCCAACCGTCCCCGTCGCCCCTCGGTGCCGTAGACGCGCAGCTGCGCCGCCACCTCGCGAAGGTCACCGGTCACCGCGGCGTGGCGCTCGTCGAGCGAGGCAGCGGCGGCCTCGGCATCGGCCAATTCGGCAGCCACCGCCGCCGGGCCGAGTGCGGCGAGTTCTGCCTCGATCGCCGTCACTCCCGCCACGACTGCCTTGGCCCGCTCCGCGTCGGCCTCGACCTGGATGACTAGATCGTCGTCGGACTGCGTCTCACGTTGGCGGGCAAGGCGATCTGCTGCACTGGCGACCTCGGTGCGAGCGGTCTCCAACTTGGACCGCAGCACCGTCGCGGCACCGGTGGCGCGTACCGCCGCGGCGGTGGCGGCGGTGGCGGCCTCGCGCTGGGCCTCCTCGTGGGCCCGCGCGAGTCGGTGGGCGTCGGTCGCGGCTGCGAGCTCGGCGCGGATCACCTCGGCGCCCGGGTCGTCGACGGCGCCGGCCGCAGCCAGGTGGTCCTGCAGGTCGGTCAGGCGGGCGCGCAGGTCGGCGACGGAGTCGTCGCCCAGCAGCGCCTCGCCGATGGCGCGCAACCGGCCCACCGATGCCGACAGCTCGTGCCGGCGGGCGTGGACCACCCTCGCCGCCGCCACGTCCGGTACGCCCGCCTCCTCGAGCAGCGCGGCCAGCATCTCGCGCGCCCTGTCCAGTGTGTCCTGCGAATCCACCGCGGGCGCACCGGGAATGAGCCGCACCGTCATCACGCCGGGCAGTTCGAACGTGGCCGACGTCGTCACGTGCTGGGTCCACCCGACCCCCGGTTCGAGCTGCACGGGCTGGCCGTCGATCAGCACCTCGACCTGCGCCACCGCGTCGAGTTCGACACGCGCCGAGGCACGCTCGGCCTGGAAGGCCGCGCGTTCGGTCGCCAGGGCGGCCATCTCGACGTCGCGCATCACCTCGTCGGTCAACGAGATCAGAGCCAACTCCGCCTCGACCTCGGCGAGCTCCGCGGCGGTGGCGTCGACCTTGGCCAGCGTGGCGGCCAGCCGCGTCGCCTCGTCGCGGTGGGCGATCCGGTCGGCGGTTCGGCGCACGACGTCGACGTGGGCCGCCGCGTCGGCGACCTCGGCGCGCGCCACGTCCGCCGCTGCTGCGGCGGCGACGGCAGCCTCGCCGGCGGTGACCTCGTCGGCGGCGGCAGCCAGCACCGCGGCGTCGAGCTCGGCGATCACCGCGGTCCGCTCGGTCAGGTCGGCGCGCAGCCTGCGGCGCTCACCGAGCGCGGCTTCCGATGCAACGCGGGCCATCTCGGCCGGTTCGGCCAGTGCGCGTGCGCTCGCCAGCCGGTCTTCCAGCTGCGCGACGGCGGCTGCCGCCTCGGCCGCCGCGCGCCGCCGCGTCGTGGCCGCCACTCGCTGCTGCGAGAGCCGGACCACGTCGTCCGATAGAGCGGCGTGGGTGACGACGGCCTCGTCCACCTCGTCGACCGCGGCCTGATACAGCTCGACCTGCACACGTGCCTCGCGCACCCGGGCCACCGCCGCGGCGAGGGGGCCTGCCGCACGGCCCGTGGCGGTGAAGTACTGGCGGTACTCCGCGTCGATCCGGTCGACGAGCAGCGGCTCGGACCCGGACGTCGTGACCGCTTGGCCGGCCGCCGCGTCGAGCGCGCGGGCCAGCGCGTCGCACCCCGAAAGGTCCACCGAGGCAGTCGAACCGGACTGAAGGACCCGTTGCGCCTGCCACAGCTCCGCATCGACGGTCTCGGCGAGGATGGCGAGCACCCGCTCGTGGGCCTCGTCACCGGTGAGCTGCTCACGCTGGGGCGCCAAGATGGTCAGCCGCGTCTCGGGCCGCTTGTGGAATCGCTTGTGGTACTCGAACCGGTAGGGACCGGTGGACATGACGGCCGTGATCTCGGCGCCCTCGTCGACGTTGGTCGGCTTGACCTGCTTGACCTCCTTCTTGGTCGAGCGGTCCTTGGACTCCACCAGCAAGTCGAGCGCCTCGATCATCGAGGACTTGCCAATCTCGTTGGCGCCGGAGACCACGACCACGCCGCGGTCGGGGAACTCGACGTCGCGGTGGGCGACGCCCCGATAGTTGCGCAGGGTCAGGCGGTGCAGCTTCATGCCACCCCCCGCTCGGTCAGCCGCAGGAGCAGCGCCAGCGCCGCCCTCGCGGAGTCGGCCTGCGCGGTGTCGGTGCGCGCTGTCGCCACCAACTCGTCGACGGCCGCGGCCGCGAAACCACCGATGCCCAGATCGTCGAACTCGCCGTCGGCAGGCATCACGGCGATGTCGGTCTCCTTGTCCCACGTCCCGAGAGAGGCGAACAGCCGCGCGTACTTGTCCAGGCAGGCGTCCAGCGCCGCCTTGTCGGTCACCGTCAGCGTGCCCGTCAACGCGATCTGCACGACGGTTCGTTCCTTGTCGGGCAACTGGTCGAGGTTGATGTCGAGGTCGGCGACTTCCCGTGAGCCGTCCACGGATCGCCGCAACGTCACGAACTTCCAGCGACCGATCCGCCGGGCGTCGACGCGAACCCCGCGGTCTGGGTCGTGCTCGTCGACGTCGACGACGAGCACGTGGCCGGGATCGGGCTCGACGTGGTCGTAATTGGTGACCTCCTGGGATCCCGAGTACCAGATGCGACCGGTGGACCCCACCTGGGTACGAGAGTGCTTGTCGCCGAGGGCGACGTAGTGCACGGCGCCGCGGGCGAGTGCCGCCTCCACCGACGCCAACCGGATCAGGGACGGCTTGTCGCGATCGGGTTCGAAGAGATCCATGCCCCCGTGACCGACGGCGATCCGGGTGACGCCGTCGGCGGGAATCCCGTCGAGCACCTCGCCGAGCAGATCGGTGGTCGGCTTCTTCGAACGCCAAGGCGCCGCGACGATCTCGAGCCCTGGGCGCACCTCGAAAGTTCCTGCGCGGTCGAGGACCACGACGTTGTCCGGCCGCTCGGCGGTGAACAGCGCGCTGGTGTAGACCGACGACGCGTCCAGCGGATCGTGGTTGCCGGGAAGGAGATACACCGGCACGCCGATCGCCCGCATGGCCTCCAAGGACTGGCTGACGTCGCGTGGGGCGAGTTGATTGTGCTCGAAGACGTCTCCGGCGACCACGACGAACTCGGCGCCCGTCTCCGCGGCGACGGCACCGAGACTGGCGACCGCGTCGCGACGCGCTGCCGAATAACGGGGCTGCGCCTCGCCGTTGAGGAAGTGCCGAGTCATGCCGAGCTGCCAGTCGGCGGTGTGCAGGAAACGCATCCGGACTCCTCGGCTCTCTACTCGTGGGTCGTCGTGTTGACGGGCATGGCGAGTGTAGGTCGGCACTCCGACAAGTCAGCGGACCTCGGTCGGCATGTGGGTAACGTGATGTCGATGACGAGCCCCGAGCGCACCCTGATCCTGCTGCGGCACGCCAAGTCGGACTACCCCGACGGGGTGGCCGACCACGACCGGCCGCTCGCCCCGCGTGGCATCGGGGAGGCGGCGCTGGCCGGCGAGTGGATCCGGGCCAACGTCGCGCCGGTCGACGCCGTCCTGTGCTCGACGGCCACCCGCACCCGTGAAACGTTGGCCCGCACCGGGATCGAGGCCGTCACCCGGTACGAGGACTCGCTGTACGACTCCCGGCCCGGCATCGTCCTCGACCTGGTCAACGGCGTCGCCGACGACGTCCGGAGCTTGCTGGTGGTCGGCCACGAGCCCACGACGTCGAGTCTGGCCTTCGCACTCGCCGGGCCCGGATCGAACCAGGACGCACTCGAACGCATGACGCAGAAGTACCCGACCTCGGCGATCGCGGTGCTGACGACCGCGCATCCGTGGTCGAACCTCGAGCTAGCCGGTGCGACCCTCGTCGACTTCCACGTGCCGCGCTAGTCGGCTCCTCGCGCGAGCGCTCGTCGGTGCTAGTCGGCTCCTCGCGCGAGCGCTCGTCGGTGCTAGCTAGTTGTTCGTGTTGAGCGTCAGCTCCATCAGCTTGATCGCCATGCCGCACGCGTCGACGCCTGGCACCTGCGGGTTGACCCACCACCCGACCACGCCGGCCGCGTCACTGGCCACGCCGCATGCGCCGCTGGCGTCGTTGGGCTTCATCACGATCGACTGCACGCCCGCGACCGAGCGGCTCTCGACCTGATACTTCAGGAAGTCGGCGACCTTGCGTTCGTTGTCGAGGCTGCCCTGCTCGAACCAGAACCGGGTGATGTCGATGAGTCCCGCGGGATTGAGCGCCTGCCACCGGCACAGCGCGCCGACGAAGGTGCTCTGGATGTCCAGCGGATCGGCACCGACGGTCTTGGCGAGGACGTCGGTGGTCAGGACGTCGCATTCCTTCAGCAGGTTGGGGTAGGTCTTCGCGGAGTTGTCGTTGCGAGCCGTGCCGCCCCCGGCACCTGCCTTCACGGCCTGTCCCGTGACGTCACGCGAGCAACCGACGAGCATCGTGATCGTAGCGAGGATGGCGACCAGCGCCGCCAGGACCCGGCGGAGGGCAGGAGCGTAGCGACCGGGGAACTGATACCGAGGCGCGCTCACTTGGAGTTCACGATCGACTGGCGGGTGAGTTCCTTGGCGACGTCGCACGCATCCGGGAACGGCTTCTCGGTGAAGTTCACCGACCACTCGATGAAGTCGTCGTCGAACTGAATGCCGATCTCGCACAGTGAGGTGCCCAGTTGGGGATCGTCGTTCTTGGCGATGAACCCGTCATGACCTTCGATGTTGATGTCCTCCACGCTGGTGCGCGACAGCTCCTCGGTCTTGCGTTCGCGCCCGATGGGGCTCCCGCGATACCAGTTGAAGGAGAAGTGGGGACCGAGGATGCCGCCGCCGAGCAGCCACTGGCAGCCCACCGACGTCTTGGCGGTGTTGACCAATCCGTTGATCTTGGTCTGCTGCGCCATGGTCTCGTCGGTGATGCCGCCACACTCGGGGAACATGTTTCCGTGCTTGGCGTCGCCCGCGGGTGCGGGTGCCGACGAACTGGCGGGACCGCTGGCCTGGTCGGAGCTGCCCGAACACGCCGCAACCAATGCGATCACGGCGGCCGCGAGCAGCGCCAGCGCCTTCGTGTTGCGTCCGCCGAGGCGGTGGCCGCGTCTTCCCGTCACGCCCGACACTGTAGCGGCAGCCTCTGGGCACAACCACCGACATGCCGACTGACCTGGAGCTTTCTAAGGAAATCCACGGGTGTCGGCGCAGCGGCCCGGGTGTGCGACAGTTGCGGAATGCTCTGGGCGTTGCTGCGACGGTATGCGGGGCCCTACCGCGGGGCGGTCGCCGTCGTCGCCGCGCTCCAGATGGTCAGCTCGCTGGCGTCGCTGTACCTGCCGACGATCAACGCCGCGATCATCGACGACGGCGTTGCCAAGGGCGACACCACCAGGATCGTCGAACTCGGCGCCATGATGCTCGGCGTCACCGCGCTGCAGGTGCTCTGCGCGATCGGCGCCGTCTACTTCGGTTCACGCGTGGGCATGGGCTTCGGCCGCGATCTGCGGTCGGCGATGTTCGGTCACGTCGTCGGGCTGTCGGCCGAGGAGACCGCTCGCTTCGGCGCCCCGACGCTGCTGACCCGCACCACCAACGACGTCCAGCAGATCCAGGTGCTCCTGCAGATGACCTGCACCATGCTCATCGCCGCACCCATCATGTGCGTCGGCGGCATCGCCATGGCAATCCATCAGAACGCCGGCCTGTCCTGGCTGCTGATGGTCAGCGTGCCGCTGTTGGGGTTGTCCAACTGGATCATCGTCTCGAAGCTGCTGCCGATCTTCCGTCGCATGCAGCGACTGATCGACGGCATCAACCGCGTGCTGCGCGAGCAGCTGGCCGGCATCCGCGTCATCCGCGCCTTCGCCAGGGAACCGTTCGAGCGCACCAGGTTCCGCGAGGCCAACGAGGCGCTGGCCGACACCGCGATGACCGTCGGCCGCCTCCAAGCGCTCATGCTGCCGTTCACCACACTGGTGATCAACCTCTCCAGCGTCGCGCTGATCTGGTTCGGTGGGCTGCGCATCGACGCCGGGGAGATGCAGGTCGGTTCGCTGATCGCCTTCCTGTCCTACTTCATGCAGATCCTGATGGCGGTGCTGATGGCGACACTGCTGCTGGTGATGCTGCCGCGCGCCTCGGTGTGTGCCGAGCGCATCAGCGAGGTGCTCGCCACCACGCCCGCGATCTCCAGTCCGGCGGTACCCACCCGCCCTGCCGTCGCCCGCGGCGCCGTCGAGATCGTCGGCGCCAGCTTCCGATACCCGGGCGCCGACCGCCCTGTGCTGCAACGAGTCTCGCTGAGTGCCCGGCCCGGCACCACCACCGCGGTGGTGGGGTCGACGGGGTCGGGCAAGTCCACGCTCATCTCCCTGATCTGTCGACTGTTCGACGTCACCGAGGGCGCCGTGGCCGTCGACGGGGTCGACGTCAGGGACTACGACGTCGAGACCCTGTGGTCGACGATCGGACTGGTTCCCCAACGGGGCTACCTGTTCTCCGGAACCGTCGCCGACAACCTGCGCTACGGCAAGGCCGACGCCGGCGAGGACGAGATGTGGGCTGCGCTGCGGGTCGCCGCGGCCGACGACTTCGTCGGCGCCCACCCCGACGGGTTGCATATGCGGGTTGCCCAGGGCGGCATCAACTTCTCCGGTGGTCAGCGGCAGCGGTTGGCCATTGCCCGCGGGGTGATTCGTCGCCCGGCGGTCTACCTCTTCGACGACGCGTTCTCCGCCCTCGACGTGCGGACCGACGCACGGGTCCGAGCCGCCCTGGCCGAGGTGTCCGCCGAGTCGACGGTGGTGATCGTCTCCCAACGCATCTCGACGGTGATGGACGCCGATCAGATCGTCGTGGTCGACGACGGTGCCGTCGTCGGAGTCGGGACGCACGACGAGCTGATCCTCGAGTGCCCCGTGTACGCGGAGTTCGCCGATTCTCAGGCCGTCGCGACGGGGGACCGCCGGTGACCGGGCCGGTCGGCCGTAGGCTCAACGCCGGTCTCGACGCACCCACCGAGCGGTCCAGGGACTTTCGTGCCACCGCGGTGCGGTTGCTGAACAGGCTGACGCCGCAACGACTTCCGACCGTCACGGTGCTGCTGCTCGGCGTCGTGGGCATCGCCATCGGCGTGGTGGGACCGTTGATCCTCGGGCACGCCACCGACCTGCTGTTCAGTGGTGTGATCGGCCGCGGCCTGCCCGCCGGCCTCACCAAGGAGCAGGCGGTCGAGGCGGCCAGGGCGCGGGGTGACGGCACGTTCGCCGACCTGCTGTCCGGCATGGACGTGGTGCCGGGACGGGGCGTCGACTTCGGCGCCGTCGGCCGCACGCTGCTTCTGGCCCTGCTGTTGTATCTGGTGGCCGCACTGATGGTCTGGATCCAGGCCCGCCTGCTCAACGTCATCATCCAGAAGACGATGGTGGCACTGCGGTCCGACGTCGAGGACAAGGTCCATCGACTGCCGTTGTCGTACTTCGACTCTCGCCAACGCGGTGAAGTGCTGAGCAGGGTCACCAACGACGTCGACAACATCCAGTCGTCGCTGTCGTTGACCATCAGCCAGCTGCTGACCTCGATCCTGACCGTCGTGGCGGTGCTGGCGATGATGCTGTCGATCTCCCCGGTGCTCGCCGCGATCACCGTGTTGACGGTGCCGTTGTCGCTGTGGGCGACTCGCACGATCGCCCGTCGCAGCCGGGATCAGTTCGTGGCGCAGTGGCGCAACACCGGGCGCCTCAACGCCCACGTCGAGGAAACCTACAGCGGGTTCACCGTCGTCAAGACCTTCGGGCACCGCGCCATCGCCGAGGAGCGGTTCCAGGAGCTGAACGGCGAGGTGTACGAGGCCAGTTTCCGGGCGCAGTTCCTCTCCGGGCTGGTGTCTCCGGCGACGACGTTCGTCGGCAATCTGAGCTACGTCGCGGTCGCCGTCGTCGGCGGGCTGCAGGTCGCGACGGGGCAGATCTCGCTGGGCAACATTCAGGCCTTCATTCAGTACGTCCGCCAGTTCAACCAACCGTTGACGCAGGTGGCGTCGATGTACAACACGTTGCAGTCCGGAATTGCCAGTGCAGAGCGGGTATTCGAGCTCCTCGACACCGAAGAGCAGACACCGGATCCCACCACTTCCGCCCCCGAGCGACGAGGACCGGGGCGGGTGGCGTTCGAGCACGTCGGGTTCGCCTACCGCCCCGGCACGCCGATCATCGAGGACCTGTCAC
This sequence comes from Mycobacterium yunnanensis, assembly GCF_025823185.1. Classification (GTDB taxonomy): domain Bacteria; phylum Actinomycetota; class Actinomycetes; order Mycobacteriales; family Mycobacteriaceae; genus Mycobacterium; species Mycobacterium yunnanensis. Next base: position 253,446 of record NZ_JACKVK010000003.1, on the reverse strand, counting down.
TGGTGGCCGAGCCGGGCAGCACCGTGGCGATCGTAGGGCCCACCGGGGCCGGCAAGACGACCCTGGTGAACCTGCTGATGCGGTTCTACGAAGTCGACTCCGGTCGCATCACGGTCGACGGCGTGGACGTGACCGCGATGAGCCGCCATGCCCTGCGCTCCAGCATCGGGATGGTCTTGCAGGACACCTGGCTCTTCGGCGGCACCATCTACGACAACATCGCCTACGGCCGCCCCGACGCCGACGAACGGCGGGTGGTCGAGGCTGCCCGGGCGGCGCACGTCGACAGGTTCGTCGCGACCCTGCCGAACGGATATCAGACCCGCATCGCCGACGACGGAAGCAACATCAGCGCGGGCGAGAAGCAGCTGATCACCATCGCCAGGGCGATCCTGGCCCAGCCGAGCCTGCTGATCCTCGACGAGGCGACCAGCTCGGTGGACACCCGCACCGAGCTGCTGATTCAGCAGGCGACGGCCGAACTACGCCGGGACAGAACGAGTTTCATCATCGCGCACCGGCTTTCCACGATTCGCGACGCCGACGTGATCCTGGTGATGGAGGCCGGCCGCATCGTCGAACGCGGCACTCACGACGAGCTGATGGCCCGCCACGGCGAGTACTGGGAGATGAACCAGGCCTAGAGCTTCGGGCCCTCGGTGCGCAGGTCGTCGACGGTGGTCATGGCCTCGCGCAGCTTGCCGAGCCACTCGTCGGCATGCTCGCCGACCAGGCGCACCGACCACGCCAGCGCATCGGAGCGCGACCGGGCCACGCCGGCGTCGACCAGCGTGTCGAGTACCTGCCGCTCCGGCTGACGAAGACGCGTCATGACCGGTACGGCGATGTGGGTGAACAGGATTCGTTCCGACCCGACCTGGACGCCCCAGGCCACCTTGCGGCCGTAGCGGTGCTCGGCTTCGTCGGCGATCCGCATCCGCTCGGATCGGGTCTCCTCCCGGAAGCGCGCGGCGCGACCGGAGGCACGGGCGTCACTCTCCTGGCCGTCGGCGTCGGGAAGGTGCCCGACGACGGTGATCTCCTCGCGGTCGACGACGACCGTCGGGTCACCCGAGAACCAGCCCTCGGGTAGGCGTCCGGCGATCCATTCGGGAGCGTCGGTGGCGTCGGGCTGGTGGGACTGTTGCCAGCCGCCGGGGCGGCCGCGGTGATGTTGTTTCATGATTACATGATTACCTTGTAAGAGATGGAACGGAGCAGAATCCTCCCAGGGCGAACGGGCACGGTCGTCAGCGCAGCTTGCGCGTGACCGCGACACCGCCCCCGACGACCAACGCGATCAGCAGCAACACCGCCCATCCCGGGCCCGCCAGCCACCACACCGCGGCGAGGGCGACGATCCCCGGCGAGGCGAGGAACAGGACCATTCCGGGATGCTGTTTGACCACCTCGACGGCACTGCGGGCACGGGCCGGGTCGATCTCCTTGGACATCGCCCCAGCATGCCAGGACGCGCCCCGGCACCAGAGGCAGTTGGCCTAGGGTCTGGTCAGGAGATGCGACGTCGACCCGAGGAGTGACACGGTGACTGGACCCGGACAAGGAAGCTGGCAGCCCGATCCCGAGGGCCGCTTCGACTACCGCTGGTGGGACGGTCGCGGATGGACCGACCAGGTGTCTCATCAGGGTCAGCCAGGCCGGGCCCCGCTCGGTGGCGCCCCCGCGCCGCAAGCCCAAGCCCAAGCCCAAGGCCAGACCCAGCCGCCTCAGGCGTCGGTGTACGACCCCGGCCAGCCCGCCGGTGACGGATTCGCCGGTATCACGGGCGATCTCGTCGACGGTCGGTTCAGCGAGAAGGAATCCACGCCGATCGCCAACCAGAATTCGCGGATGCTCCGCGTTCGACTCGGCGAGCCGTTCATGGCCCGACAGGGGTCGATGGTCGCCTATCAGGGTGACGTGGACTTCGCGTTCGAGGGCGGCGGTGCGTCGAAGTTCATCAAGAAGGCGCTCACGGGCGAGGGCGTCCCGCTGATGCGCTGCCAGGGCCGGGGTGACGTGTTCCTCGGCGAACTCGCCCATGACGTCCACCTGCTGCACCTGACCGACTCCGGGTTGTCGATCAGCGGCAAGAACGTACTGGCGTTCTCCGCCAACCTGAACTGGAACATCGAGCGGGTCAAGGGCGGCAGCATCGCCACCGGCGGGTTGTTCAACACCACGCTGCGCGGCACCGGCTGGGTGGCGTTGACGACCGACGGGCCGCCGGTGGTGCTCGACGCCGCGGAGGCCCCCACCTACGCCGACACCAACGCCGTGGTGGCTTGGTCGGCGAACCTGCAGACGCAGTTGAAGACCAGCTTCAAGGCGGGCGCGCTGATCGGCCGCGGTTCCGGCGAGGCGCTGCAGGTCGCGTTCCACGGTCAGGGCTTCGTCATCGTGCAGCCCTCGGAGGGCATCCAGATTCCGCCGGCGTGACCGCCGTGGCACCGACGACCTGGGGTACCGAGGTCCAGAAGAGCACCTACGGCGGTCATCCCGGCCTGCTCTACGACCGGGCGCCGAGTGACTTCGCCGCGCTGATGGCAGGCACCGAGGTGTGGACGGACCGAACGTTCCTCGTGCACGGCGAGCGCCGCGTCGGCTTCGCCGGCTTCCGGGCTGCCGTTCACGGCGCGAGAGCGCACCTCGCCGGCCTCGGCATCGCCGCCGGCGACCGCGTGATGGTGCACGGCTACAACAGCCCGGAGTGGGTGGTGGCGCTGTGGGCGCTGTGGCTGTCCGGTGCGGTGCCGGTACTGGCCAACCGGTGGTGGAGCTCGGCCGAGATCGACCATGCCGTCGGCGTTCTCGCGCCCGCGCACGTGCTCAGCGACACCGCGCTCGACGTGCGGGCGCCGGTCGACGCGCTCGGCGACCTGCGCACCGTGTTCGACGGCCCCGCGGTCGAGGACTCCCCCGTCGTCGAATCCGACGGTGACGCCCCCGCGCTGGTGCTGTTCACCTCGGGTAGTTCGGGCATGCCGAAGGCCGTCGAGCTGTCCCGCCGTTCGGTGATCTGCAACCAGCAGAACATCATGGCGCGTACCGGTCGGCTTCCACATCTGCTCGACGACGGCTCGGCGCAGGTGGTCAGCCTGGCGACGACGCCGATGTTCCACGTCGGTGGCCTCTCGAGCCTGCTCACCCACTTCCTCACCGGCGGCAAGATCGTGATGACGGAGGGAAGGTTCGACCCGGGGCAAATCCTGGAGCTGATCGAACGCGAACGCATTCAGGTGTGGGGAGCGGTGCCCACCATGGCAATTCGCCTCCTCGAGCACCCCGACTTCGACTCGCGCGACCTGTCCAGCCTGAAGTCGTGGCCATTGGGCGGGGCACCCGTGACCACCGCACTGCTCGACCGAATCCGCACCAAGCTGCCGAAGCTGCGCGAGCGCGGACTGAGCAACACGTGGGGCATGACGGAGGCCGGCGGGTTCCTCACGGTCGCCAACGCCGGCGACCTCGTGCTGCACCCCGGGTCGGTGGGCAGGCCGTACCCGGTCGTCGAGATCCGGATCGCCGATCCGGACGCCGACGGCGTCGGCGAGGTGCTCGCGCGCTCCCCCACGGTGATGAACGGCTACGCAGGCGTCGACGACGAGGTCAACGCCGACACGGTCGACGCCGACGGGTGGCTGCACTCCGGGGACCTTGGGCACCTCACCGAGGACGGCTACCTGTTCATCGACGGCAGGAGCAAGGACGTCGTCATCCGGGGCGGGGAGAACATCGCCTGCCCGCACGTCGAGGCGGCGATCGCCACCCATCCAGCCGTCGTCGAGGTGGCCGCGCTCGGCGTGCCCCACCCGGATCTCGGCGAGGAACTGGTGGCCGTCGTGGTCCATCACGGTGGGGCCGAGCCGCCGACACCGCAGGAGCTGGCCCGCCACCTCGACGGCGTGGTGTCCTACTTCGCGATCCCGACGCGCTGGGAGATTCGTGCGGAGCCGCTGCCGACCCTGGCCGGGGAGAAGGTCGACAAGAAGCGGCTGGCGGCCACGTTCACCGGTGACTGACGGCCCGCCTACCCATACCCCCTATGGGTATATAGTGGCGGCATGAGCGTCCTGTTCGAAGTGCACGGCATGAGCTGCGCGCACTGCGTCGCCGCGATCACCTCGGCGGTGACCCCGCTGCCCGGGGTGACCTCGGTCGACGTCGCCCTGGCCGAGGGCACCGTGAGGGTCGAGGGCACCCCCGACGTCGACGCGGTCACCGCAGCCATCGAGGACGCCGGCTACGACGCGACCGCGGTGACGCCATGAGCACCGTCACCCTCTCCCTGGACGGGATGACCTGCGCCTCCTGCGCGGCGCGAATCGAGAAGCGGCTCAACAAGATCGACGGCGTGCGGGCCAGCGTCAACTTCGCGACCGAACGAGCCGCCGTCGACTTCGACGCCGGCGTCACCACCGACGACCTGGTGGCGGCGGTCCAGGCCACCGGCTACTCCGCGACGGTCGACCGCCCCGAGCGCCGGTCCACACGCCACCGCGACGACGACGAATACCGACTCCGCCTCGTGGTCTCGGCCGTCCTCAGCGTGCCCGTGCTGGCCGTGTCGATGATCTCGGCCTGGCAATTCACCGGTTGGCAATGGGCCGCCTTGGCGCTCGCCACCCCCGTGGTCAGCTGGGGCGCCTGGCCGTTCCACCGAGCCGCGCTGGTCAACCTGCGGCACGGGGCCACGACGATGGACACCCTGGTCTCCATCGGCGTGCTCGCCTCGTACCTGTGGTCGGCCGGACAGGTGTTCTCCGGAGACACCCATCACCAGCTCTACCTGGAGGTGGCCGCGGTCGTCACCACCCTCATCCTCGCCGGACGCCACTTCGAGGCCAGGGCCAAGACCCGATCCGGAGCCGCGCTGCGGGCCCTGCTGGACATGGGGGCCAAGGACGTCGCGGTGGTCCGGGGCACCACGGCGGGAGACGACTCCCGCGAGGAGCGCATACCCGTCGACCAGCTGACCGTCGGCGACGTCTTCGTGGTGCGGCCCGGTGAGAAGGTGGCCACCGACGGCGTGGTCGTGGCGGGCGCATCGGCGGTCGACGCGTCGATGCTGACGGGCGAATCGGTGCCCGTCGAGGTCGCCGTGGGCGACGAGGTGACCGGAGCCACCGTGAACGTCAGTGGTGTACTTCGGGTTCGGGCGAGCCGCGTCGGATCCGACACCCGGCTGGCTCGGATGGCCCGCATGGTCGAGGACGCCCAGAACGGCAAGGCCGAGGTGCAGCGGCTGGCCGACCGCGTCTCGGCGGTGTTCGTCCCCGTCGTGATCGCCCTGGCCGCCGCCACCTTCGCGGGTTGGCTGCTCACCGGCAACTCCGCCACGGCCGCACTGAGCGCCGCCGTCGCCGTCTTGATCATCGCCTGCCCGTGCGCGCTCGGACTCGCGACCCCGACGGCACTGCTGGTGGGCACCGGCCGCGGCGCCCAACTCGGCATCCTGATCAAGGGGCCGCAGGTACTCGAGTCGACGCGCCGCGTCGACGTCGTCGTCCTCGACAAGACCGGCACGATCACCACCGGCCGGATGACGGTCGTCGACGTCGTCGGCGACGACGAAACCCTTCGGCGCGCAGGCGCCCTCGAGAACGGATCCGAACACCCCATCGCCAGGGCGATCGCCGACCACGCCGCAGGCGCCGGCCCCCTGCTCCCGGTCGAGGGCTTCGTCAACCACGGGGGCAACGGTGTCACCGGCGTCGTGGCCGGCGCGCGGGTCGCCGCCGGCCGCCTGAGCTGGCTGCGCGACGCCGGGGCCGCCGCGCCGCCCGAGAACCTCGTGGCCGCGGCCGAAGACGCCGAATCCGGTGGCCGAACGCCGGTCTGGATCGCCGTGGACGACGAGATCCGCGCCGTCGTCGTCGTCGCCGACACCGTCAAGGACACGGCTGCGGAGGCGATCGGCGACCTGCGCCGGCTGGGGCTCACCCCCGTCCTGCTGACCGGAGACAACGAGCGCGCAGCCCGCGCGGTCGCACGCGAGGTCGGGATCGACCCGGACGTCGACGCGGTGATCGCCGGCGTACTGCCCGCCGACAAGGTGGACCACGTCAAGCGGTTGCAGTCCGACGGCAAGGTGGTCGCGATGGTCGGCGACGGCGTCAACGACGCGGCGGCACTGGCGCAGGCCGACCTCGGACTTGCGATGGGCACCGGCACCGACGTCGCCATCGAGGCCGCAGACCTGACGCTGGTCACCGGCGACCTGCGCGCAGCCGCCGACGCCATTCGCCTCTCCCGGGCGACCCTGCGCACCATCCGGGGAAACCTGTTCTGGGCGTTCGCCTACAACGTCGCGGCGATCCCGCTTGCCGCACTCGGCTTGCTCGACCCGATGATCGCTGGTGCCGCAATGGCATTCAGCTCGGTGTTCGTGGTGAGCAACAGCCTGCGGCTGCGGCGGTTCACTCCCTCGCGGTAGCCCGGCGGACCCGGAACAGCTTGACCTCGTCCTTGATGTTCTTGAGGTGGCGCGCGCCGGCGAATGACCAGGAGAACTCCTCGACGTCGCCGACGGCCTCCCGGGTGGACTCCGACACCAGGACGGCGCTGGGCCGGGCGGCACCCGTCACCCGGCTGGCGAGGTTGACCGAGTTGCCGTACCAGTCGCCCGCCCGGCTGACCGCCATTCCGGTGGCCAACCCCACCCGCAACCGGGGGAAGTCCTCGTCGGCTTCGGTGGCCTCCAGCAGATCGAGGGCGGCGCGGATCATCGCAACCGGATCACTGCTGACGAGCATCACCTCGTCGCCGATGCTCTTGACGTAGCGGACCGGCGGCTGCGCAACCTCGCGCGCCAGGTCGACGAGCCGGTGGGCCAACGCCTCGAGTTCCTCGGGCGGTACGGCTTCCCCCAACCTGGTGAACCCGACCAGGTCGGCGAAGGCGATGGTGACCAGCCGAGCGCCGGGAAGCGGAACACCTTCCGCCCGTTCGGTATTCGTCACGGCCTCGTTCTCCATGACGTGAAGCAGCTGCAGCCGCAGCGTGTCCTCCATCATCGGACCGAGCAGGGGCGCCACCTGCTGCACCAACACCTCGGAGGCCTTGGCGGTCTCCAACTCCGTGGCACCCGGCTTGAGGACGGCCGCCAGCGCGGCATACCGCATCACCTCCGCCGCACGGGTCAAGCCCTCGGCGAGCACCTGCAGGACCAACACCACTTGGTCCTCGCTGATCCCGAGCTCGAGGAAGTGGCGCGCGCTTGCGAACGCGTTGCCGTCGGACTTCGGCAGCACCGCGGCGTCCGGATCGTCCACCCGTGGCAAGCCCACCGCGCGCATCAACCGTTCCAGCAGTTGGAGATCCAGACCGCTGGCCTCACTGATCTGCCTGGCCGACACCAACGTCCCGTCGTCCCCGATGGCGGCACGCGTGGCCAGCAGCATCGGGGCGAAGGACTCCCGAATCTGGTCGGCGGTGTAGCCCCGCGCCGTCAACCACTCGACGAGCTCGGCGCGTTCGATACGCGCGGTCCCTTCCAGGCCGTCGAGCAGGCCGGCCGCGTCCAGGTCATCGAGGTCGTCCACGGGCTCAAGGTATCCGACGGGTTCTCGACTGCGATGAGTTCCGGGCCCACCGATCGTCTACACCGTCGAACCACGCTCGAAGGGAACTGTCATGACCACGCCAACCGGCCGCCCACCCATCGTCGACGCCGCGACGTGGCAAGCCGCCCGCGACGAGCTGCTGATCCGCGAGAAGGCCCACACCCGCGAGGGAGACGCGATCGCCGCCGCCCGTCGTCGACTCCCGATGGTGGAGTTCGACGGCACTGTCCCCGTCGTCGGCCCCCGTGGGCCCGTCCCCTTCGTCGAATTGTTCGACGGTCGCGACGAACTCGTCGTCTACAAGCACATGTGGCACGACGGCGCCCCGCATCAGGGGCAGTGCGGCGGCTGCACCACCACCGCCTGGCATCTCGACGATGCCGCGTACCTCGACGTCAGAGGCGTCTCCTACGCCGTGCTGACCGAGGGCGCGTGGGACGAGGTGGCGCCCTACGTCGACTTCATGGGCTACCGCGAACCCTGGTACTCCTGCCGCGGTCTCGACGGCCCAGCAGGTGGACCGATGGGTCATCTCACGGCATACCTGCGATTCGGCAACCGCACGTTCCTCACGTACTCGACGACCGCCCGAGGCAACGAACGAGTCAACGCCTCGATGGGCCTGCTGGACATGACTCCCTACGGCCGAAGTGAGGAATGGGAGGACGTTCCCGACGGCTGGCCCGCAGGGCGGCACTCGTGCTGGTACTGGTGCACCGACTCCGAGGGCAACCCGACCTGGGGCCCGACCAGCCGGCCGGTGCCGCAGTGGACCCGCCCCGGCGCCACACCGGTGACCACGCTCGGGCGCCGCGACGACGGCTGATCCAGGACCCGTCGCCCGGCTCTGCGAAGATCGACGACGATGACCGAACCGTTGCGAGAAGGCCTGTCGCCCGTCGTCGCCGACGGCACCCGTGTGCTCGTCCTTGGCTCCTTTCCCAGTGAACGGTCGCTGGCCGTCGGCGAGTACTACGCCAACCGGCGCAACCAGTTCTGGCAACTAATGGGCGCCGTCTTCGACATCGACGTGGACATGCCCTACGACCAGCGGATCGAGGCGCTCACGGGTCACGGCGTGGCGCTGTGGGACGTCATCCACAGTTGTCGCCGCGTGGGCAGCATGGACGCCAAGATCGATCAGGCGTCGGTGGTGATCAACGATTTCGCGCCGCTGCTGTCACGGCACCCTGGCATCGAGCGCATCTTCGCCAACGGGTCGACCGCCGCCACTCTGTACGCCGCACGGGTGCACACCGGGATCGAGGCCGTCCGGCTGCCGTCGAGCAGCGGTGCGCTGCCCATGTCGCTGGTCGAGAAGGCCGCGCAATGGCGCGCGGTGGTCTAGATTTCGCCCGCATTGCCGCGACTGCGCAAACAGTGACAGCGGTATAGTCGCCCTACCACGCGTCAATACGTCGGCTGCGGTTAACCCGCAGCTAACCTCGGGTCGTGGGGTGGAGGTAGCGGGTCAATGTCGATCGCAGTGCTCGTCGACCAGCCGGTGAACGGCCCCCTTCGGCGCGCCCTCGTACACGGCGGCGCCGTCAACGTCACGTGCCCTTCGCCCGCGTCGACGGCGCTCGTCATGTTCGCCAGGAAGCTGATCGGCGACGCCTTTGGCGGCCGGGATCCCGAACTCGCCCAGTTCGACCTGCCTGCCGCCGAGCACGACGCCATTCTCGCCACACTGACTTGGCGGTTCGCCCATCACCCCGAGACGACGCGCATCATCGGGGACCTCCTCCTCGAGCGCGGCGCCGACCCCGAGACCACCTACGTCGGCCCGCCGCGCCTGAGCGCGTCCACGGGCAACGTCTCCGGCGCCGACGCATGGCGTCCGTGCCGCGACACGTGGTGCTCGGCTCCTCCGGCGCAACTCGACCACTGGGTGCCGGTGTTCGACGTCGACCCCGACGACGCGATGACGCTGTATCCGAGCTACTTCAGCCGGGCGATCGCGAACGACTCGGCGAGCTACGACCACCACGATCCACGACGCGCCGGGCGACCTCGTCCCGGTCCTACCGAACCCGTCGACCCGTTCTCGGCCACCACGTTCGTCACCTCCGCCGGCGGCGTTCTGCAGTTCTCCGGTCAGCATCTGCGCTCCGACGCCCCGACCGAGTGCGACCGGACCCGGTTCGCCGTCGAGTTCGACAGCGTCGACGTCGGTGACATCCGAGCGGGCCTCGGCGCGCGCAACGTCGACGGCCGCTGTGCCGGCTCCTCGATTCGCGACTTCGCCCGCGCGGTCGACCGTGCACCGATCCCCGACGACGTGTGCGCGGCGCTCGACCGTCGCGGCGAGCCGGCCCCTGACCGCGTGCGGGACGACCGCACCCGACCCGCGTACACGGAGGCCTGAGGAACGGCCACTACGGTGGCCCCATGTCCTGCGTGTTCTGTGCCATCGTCGCCGGTGACGCGCCGGCCATCCGCGTCTACGAGGATGACGACTACCTCGCCATCCTCGACATTCGGCCCATCGTGCGCGGTCACGTGCTCGTCATCCCCAAGGCGCACACCGTGGACCTGACGGACACCCCACCCGAGACAGTGGCCGCGATGATGCGCATCGGGCAGCGGATCGCCAAGGCCGCGCGGGCCTCGGAACTGCACGCCGACGGCAACAACGTCGTCCTCAACGACGGGAAGGCGGCCTTTCAGACCGTCTTCCACATCCACCTGCACGTCGCGCCCCGCAAGACCGGGGACAAGCTGTCCTTCGCCAAGGGGTTGGTGGTCCGCCGCGACCCCGACCGCGAGGCGTCGGGCGCCATCCTGCGCGACGCCTTGGCCGCCCTCGACGCCTAGAGACCAGAGCTAGAGAGCGAGGAAGCGCCGCGCGTTGCGTTCGAGCGTGGCGTCGTCGATGCCTACGCCGTTCGGCAGGTCCTGCGGGCGGGCCACCCCCATGTCGAACGGGTAGTCACTGCCACACATCAGGTGCGATGGATCGGCCTGCGCGCGCAACAACTCCAACGTCGCCGCGTCGTGCGTCAAGGTGTCGAACCACAGGCCCGCGAACCCCTCACGGGGAGAACGGGTTTCCGCGGTGCGCACGTCCGCGCGCTTCTCCCAGCCATGCTGCCACCGTCCCACCAGCGCTGGCGCACACCCACCGCCGTGCAGCATGCAGATCCGCAGGTTCGGCAGCTCCTCCAGCACGCCACCGAGCACCAAGGAGGCTGCAGCGGTGGTGGTTTCGACGGGATTGCCGATCAGGTTGACCAGGTAGTAGGACGACAGTTCCGGCCGCGGCAGCTGCATCGGATGCACGAGCACGGCGAGGTCGCGCTCGGCGGCGGCCCTCAGCAGTTCCCGCATCGGGTCGACGTCGAACGACGTCGACCCCAGCAGCGGCGGCACTGCGATGCCGCGGACCACGTCGGTCGCGGCGATCTGGTCCATCTGAGTGCGCGCGGCGTCCGGGTCGTGCAACGACACCAGGCCCAGCCCGAGAAGCCGGTCGCCACTGTCGCGGCACACCTTGGTCAGCGCCTCGTTGAAGTCGTCGACGTAGTCGGCGACCCCTTCGGCGGCGGCGACGGGAAAGGCGAACGGCGGGGCCGAGAGCACCCTGGTGCCCAGGCCGGCCGCGTCGGTGTCGGCGAGCACCCGGTGCGGATCGGTCATCGCCTCGGTCTCGAAGTACAGCGGCAACTCGCCGAGGTACAGCTGACCGTCGCGACCGTGCATCGGAGGCACCGGCGACCCGGGCGGCAGTCCGAACAACTCCTCGGGGAGCCAGTGCGCGTGAATGTCGATCGGGCCAGTCGTCATGGCTCCACGATGCGCGACGCCGCGGCGCTCGACAATGTCACCCGCTACACATCCACACCAAAAGCCGTGGCTGCGCCGCCACGAGACCGCCGAATGACAGACTGTCGCCCATGAGCACCATTCCCGTCTGGGAGCGCTACCTCGGCATTCCGCTTCTCAAGGTCCACGACGCGATCTACCGCAAGACCAACGGCTGGGTAGGGCACAAGATCCCCGGGCAAGCGCCCATTCTCCTGCTGCACACCGTCGGCGCGAAGACCGGTATCGCGCGCACCAACGCGCTGAGCTATCTGCTCGACGGCGGGTCCTACCACGTCGTCGCGTCCAAGGGCGGAGACCCCAAGGCCCCCGGTTGGTACTTCAACCTCAAGGCCAACCCGACGGTGGAGATCAACGTCGGGCCCAAGAGGATGCCCGCGACCGCGCGCATCATCGGACCCGACGATGCCGACTACGCCCGGTTGTGGAAGTTGGTCAACGAGAACAATTCTCACCGGTACGACGGGTATCAGAAGCGCACGACGCGACCAATTCCCATCATCGCGCTGAATCCAAACTGACGGCCCGCCGTCGCACCCCAGACCTAGAACAGCTCCTTGGCGAGCAGTTCCAACGTCTGGTCGCGCGCGGGCGCGAGCCGGGGGTCGACGCCGCGGAACGCCGACCCGACGGGGTTGACCATTACCTCGTCGACGCCGAAGTGGGTGGCCAGCTCGCGCACCTGGTCGGCCGCCTCGGTGGGCGACCCGACGATGGCGCGCTCCAGGCCCGCGTCGACGATCGCCTCCTGCTGGAAACTGAGCTCGACGCGCTTGGCGTCCTCGACGAGGTCCAGGGCGCGCAACGGTTGACCGGTCCGTAGGAACGCCATCATGTGCTGGTTGGGCAGCATCAGATCCAGCGCCTCCTCCCGGGTTCCCGCGACCGAAGCGTTGACCGTCATGAACGTCGTGGGCTCGGCAAGCAGATCACTGGGCCGGAACTCCGAGCGATAGGTGGCGAGCGCCTCCTCGGTGCCCTGCCCGGAGAAGTGGTGGGCGAAGACGTACGGCAGACCCTTGGCGGCCGCGAGGTGCGCGGAGTACAGCGAGGATCCGAGTAGCCAAAGTCGCGGCTCGCTCTTGGCCGCCGGCGTGGCCTTCAGGACGTAGTTCTGGTCGAGCAGACCCCTGCTGCGCACCGCGACCCTAACACCGGTGGTGCCCATCAACGCGGCCACGTCGTCGAGGTACTGCGGAAAGTTCTCGATGTCGGAATCGTCCCTGCCGGCGGCACCGCGAAGGGCCATCGACGTCACGGGGTCCGAGCCGGGCGCCCGTCCGATGCCCAGGTCGACACGTCCGGGAGCCGCGGCCTCCAGCAGCGCGAACTGCTCGGCGACAGCCAGCGGAGCGTGATTGGGCAACATCACCCCGCCGGAGCCGAGCCGCACCTGCCGGGTCTGACCGGCCAAGTAGGCCAGCACCACCGGCGGGCTGGTCGCCGCGACGGCGGGCATGTTGTGATGCTCGGCCACCCAGTATCGGGTGTAGCCCAGCTCGTCGGCGGTCTGGGCGAGGTGCACCGTCGCCGCGAGCGCATCGGAGGTGGTCTGGTCGCTACGGACCGGGACGAGATCTAGTACCGAAAGTCGCACGCTTCATTCAACCGACGGGCCGCCGGGATCGTTCCCCGTTGGACTAATTCGCGATCGCCACGGCGGTGCTGAACACGTCGTCCAGCATGGCCGGGGTGAGGCGGCCGGTGAAGGTGTTCTGCTGACTGGGGTGAAAGCAGCCGATCAGCGACACCTCCCCCACGCCCGAAGCGAGCGGCGCGAGCACGAGGTGACCGAATTTGGGTTGCGGGCGCGGGACCGTCCCACCGCCGGCCCGCACCATGTCCAGCGCGACCTTCCACGCGAACCCGCCGAGCGCCACGATCGCGCGCACGCTGGGCCGCACCAGCTGCCATTCGGCGGCCAACCACGGTGCGCACGTCTCCCGCTCCTGCGGCGTGGGCGCGTTGTCCGGCGGCGCGCAGCGCACGGGCGCGACGATGCGGGTGCCCACCAGCACGAGACCGTCGGCGGCGTCGACGCTCAGTGGTGAGCTGGCAAGGCCGGCGCGGTGCAGGGCGGCGAACAGCACGTCGCCGCTGCGGTCACCGGTGAACACCCGGCCGGTTCGGTTGGCGCCGTTGGCCGCCGGCGCCAGCCCCACCACCAGGATGCTCGGCGCGGCGGCACCCAGACTGGGGACCGGCCGCCCCCAGTACGGCTCGCCGGCGAACGACCGGCGCTTCTCGACGGCCACCTTCTCCCGCCAGGCGACCAGCCGCGGGCAGGCCCGGCACACGCTGACCTCGGCGTCGAGCTCGGCGACCTCGCGGGCCCTGGCGGCCAGTCGACGGACCTTCGCCGCCGTCGTGGCCACCACGGTGTCGGGGCCCGCCGGATCACCGGGCCAACCGGTCCCGGGGGACACCGGTGAGTCGAAGGGCTCGCCGGTTCGCGGATGCTCGAGCGTCATTCCCCCACTGTGCCCGCGGCGGGAAGGTGTTGGCCGAGCGGGCGGACCCGCTGTTACATTCAGCCGCGACGCACCATGATCACCACCAACCGACGCCCCCTGTTCCTGATCTTCTTCGCCGCGCTGACCGCAGGGGCAGGCAACGGCATCTCCCTGGTGGCGTTTCCCTGGCTGGTGTTGCAGCGCAACGGTTCTGCGGTCGACGCGTCGATCGTCGCCATGGCGGGCACGTTGCCGTTGTTGGCGGCGACCCTGATGGCAGGGGCCGCGGTCGACTACCTGGGCCGTCGGCGGGTGTCGATGATCTCCGACGCGTTGTCCGCCGTCTCGGTCGCCGCGGTGCCGCTGATCGCGCTGACCTTCGGCGCCGGCGCGGTGAACGTGGCGGTGCTCGCCGCGTTGGCAGCCCTCGGCGCGTTGTTCGACCCGGCGGGAATGACGGCCCGCGAGACGATGCTCCCCGAGGCGGCCCGGGAGGCGGGGTGGACGCTCGACCGTGCCAACGGGGTGTACGAGGCGGTGTTCAACCTGGCCTACATCGTCGGCCCCGGCCTCGGCGGCCTGTTGATCACCACCCTGGGCGGCGTCGAGGCGATGTGGGTGACCGCCGGGACCTTCCTGCTGTCCATCTCGGCGGTCGCAGCGCTTCGGCTCGACGGGGCGGGCGTGCCCAACCGCGAGCACGTTCCGCAGGTGTGGGCCGGCGTGGTCGAGGGGTTGAAGTTCGTGTGGAACACGCCCGTGCTCCGCACGCTGGCCATCGTCGACCTCACCGCCACCGGTCTGTACATGCCGATGGAGAGCGTGCTGTTCCCCAAGTACTTCACCGACCGCAACGAGCCTGCCCAGCTGGGCTGGGTGTTGGTGGCGTTGAGCGTCGGCGGACTGGTCGGCGCCCTGGCCTACGCGGCGCTGTCCAGGCACTCGGAGCGGCGGACGATCATGCTGGTCGCCCTGCTGGTGCTCGGGGTGTCCATGACGGTCATCGCCTTCCTGCCGCCGCTGCCGGTGATCCTGGTGTTGTGCGCCGTCGTCGGGTTCGTCTACGGCCCCATCGCGCCGATCTACAACTACGTCATGCAGACCCGAGCGCCGGCACATCTGCGCGGCCGGGTGGTCGGCGTGATGGGCTCGCTGGCCTACGCGGCGGGCCCACTGGGGTTGGTCGTCGCCGGGCCGCTGGCCGACACCGCGGGGTTGCACGTGACCTTCCTGGCGTTGTCGTTGCCCATGCTGCTGCTCGCGGTGGCGGCGATCTTCGCGCCCGCCCTGCGTCATCTGGACCGTGATCCGGAGACCCCGGTTTTCGACTGATCGATGGGGGTAGTCACAGGACGAATGTGACGCACACCACAATCGAGGTCCGCCGTGTACCAACAAGTTCTCGACCCAGTCGCCGGTTCTCTCGCCTGGAGCGCAGTGGTGGCGGCCATCCCATTGCTGCTGCTCTTCGTGCTGCTGGGCGCTCTGAAGATGACGGCATGGGTGGCGTCGCTGATCTCACTGGCGGTGTCGCTGGCCATTGCCGTGGTGGTCTACGGCATGCCGGTCGGTCAGGCACTCCTCGCCGGCACCGAGGGCGCGGCGTTCGGCTTCTTCCCCATCCTGTGGATCGTCATCAACGCGATCTGGGTGTACCAGATGACGGTCGAGACCGGTCACTTCGACGTGCTGCGGCGCTCGTTCGCGAGCGTCAGCGACGACCAGCGGGTGCAGGCCATCATCATCGCGTTCTCCTTCGGGGCGTTGATGGAGGCGCTCGCCGGCTTCGGCACCCCGGTCGCGGTGACGTCGGTCATGTTGATGGCGTTGGGTTTTCAGCCGATGAAGGCGGCCGTGCTCGCCCTGGTCGCAAACACCGCGCCGGTTGCCTTCGGCGCGATGGCCACCCCCATCGTCACCCTCGGCCGGGTCACCGAGCTCCCGGTCGACACGCTCGGCGCGATGATTGGTCGCCAGACGCCGCTGCTCGCGCTGTTCGTCCCGCTGGCTCTGGTGGCGATCGTGGACGGTCGGCGCGGTCTGCGGCAGACCTGGGCGGTGGCGCTGGTGTGCGGCGTGGTGTTCGCCGCCGCGCAATACGCCACGTCGAACTTCGTCTCGGTCCCGCTGGCGGACGTGGTCGCCGCCTTGGTGTCGGCGGCCGCCGTGGTCGCGATGGTGCGAATCCGGCGCCCGGCTCGCACCGCCGACGTCCCCGCACGGGTCGGCGCAGCGGGCTCTACCCAGATGCCGGACGACGCCGAGGTCGACGACTCCCGCGCCGACGTGGTTAAGGCCTACGCGCCCTACGGCATCATCATCGCCGTCTTCGTAATCTGCCAGATCAGTGCGGTCAAGAAGCTGCTGGACCGCGCGACGATCTCCTTCGCCTGGCCCGGCCTCGACGTGGTCGACGCCGACGGCGATCCGCTGAACTTGGCGAAGTTCACCCTCAACCTGCTGACCACACCAGGCACCCAGATGCTGGTCGCAGGACTGCTGACCATGGTCGCACTTCGGCTCTCGGCGCCAAGGGCGCTGAAGGCCTACGGTGCGACGCTGCACCAACTTCGGTGGGCGATCGTCACGGTGATGCTGGTGCTGGCGCTTGCGTTCGTGATGAACGTGTCCGGCCAGACCATCACCCTGGGCACATGGATGGCCGGGGCGGGAACGGCATTCGCGCTGCTCTCGCCGATCCTGGGTTGGCTGGGTGTCGCGGTCACCGGGTCGGACACCTCGGCGAATTCCTTGTTCGGTGCCCTGCAGGTGACCGCGGCCAACCAGGCCGGGCTCTCGGAGGTGCTGATGGCCGCCTCCAACAGTTCCGGTGGCGTGTTGGGAAAGATGATCTCGCCTCAGAACCTGGCCATCGCCGCGGCGGCGGTGGGACTCGACGGCAAGGAGGGCGAGATCTTCCGCCGGGTCGTGCTGTGGAGTCTGGGCTTCCTGCTCGTCCTCTGCGCGCTGTCGGCGCTACAAGCCTCGCCCATCTTGTCGTGGATGGTGCCATGACACTCGTAGCATCGACCTCGTGAGAGCGGACATGCTGGCTGACCTGATCTCCGAACTACCCGACGGCACCGTCGTCGTCGACCCGGACATCCTCGCGTCCTACCGGCAGGACCGCGCGGCCGATCCCGACGCGGGCACGGCGCTGGCCGTCGTCCGGCCGCGCACCACCGAGGAGGTGCAGGCCGTGATGCGGTGGGCCACGGCCTACCGGGTGGCGGTGGTACCCAGGGGCGCGGGTACCGGCCTGTCCGGCGGCGCAACGGCCCTCGACGGCGGCATCGTGCTGTCGACCGAACGGATGCGCGACATCACCGTCGACCCGGTGACACGCACGGCCGTGACCCAACCCGGACTGTTCAACGCCGAGGTCAAGAAGGCCGTCGCCGAGTACGGGCTGTGGTACCCGCCGGATCCGTCGTCCTACGAGATCTGCAGCATCGGTGGCAACATCGCCACCAACGCCGGCGGACTGTGTTGCGTGAAGTACGGCGTGACGACCGATTACGTACTCGGCCTCCAGGTCGTCCTCGCCGACGGCACCGCCGTGCGCCTCGGCGGGCCACGACTCAAGGACGTGGCCGGCCTGAGCCTGACCAAGCTCTTCGTGGGCAGCGAGGGCACCCTCGGGATCGTCACCGAGGTGACGCTCAAGCTGCTGCCGACCCAGCATCGGGGCTGCACCGTCGTCGCCTCCTTCGACGACGTCGCCGCGGCCGCCGACGCCGTCGTGACGATCACCGGCAAGATCCGTCCGTCGATGCTCGAGTTCATGGACTCGGTCGCCATCAACGCCGTCGAGGACAAGCTGAAGATGGGGCTGGACCGCACCGCCGCCGCCATGATGGTCGCGGCGTCCGACGATCGCGGTCCCGCCGGGTCGCAAGACGCGGAGTTCATGGCGAAGGTCTTCACCGAAGCCGGTGCGACGGAGGTCTATTCGACCTCCGATCCCGACGAGGGTGAAGCCTTCGTGGCGGCGCGGCGCTTCGCGATCCCGGCGGTGGAGGCCAA
The DNA here is from genome assembly GCF_025823185.1 of Mycobacterium yunnanensis. Classification (GTDB taxonomy): domain Bacteria; phylum Actinomycetota; class Actinomycetes; order Mycobacteriales; family Mycobacteriaceae; genus Mycobacterium; species Mycobacterium yunnanensis. The sequence continues at coordinate 235,577 of NZ_JACKVK010000003.1, read as the reverse complement.
GGGGTCACTCCTGCTGGAGGACGTCGGCGTGCCGCTGCCGGCGCTGGCCGACCTGGTCGCGGGCGTGGAGAAGCTCGCCGAGCAGCACCAGTTGATGATCTCGGTGATCGCGCACGCCGGGGACGGCAACACCCATCCGCTGATCGTGTTCGACCCGACGAACGCCGACGAGGCCGAGCGCGCGCAGACGGCCTTCGGCGAGATCATGGACCTCGCCGTCGGCTTGGGTGGCACCATCACCGGAGAGCACGGTGTCGGTCGGCTCAAGCGGCCCTGGCTGGCCGGGTATCTGGGCCCGGAGGCGATGGAGCTCAACCGTCGCATCAAGGCGGCGCTGGATCCCGACGGCATCCTCAACCCCGGCGCTGCGATCTAGTTCGCATCGCCGACCTCCAGCTGGCCCCAAGGGCAACTCTGACCCCGGAACCGTCACGCCCTGGGGTCCACACGGCGACGACTGGAACTGCGGGACTTCGCTGAGCACCTCAACGGTGGAGGTTGCGGCACCTGGCCGCATGATTTGCGGTCGAAATTATTTGGCGAATTCAACGATCTTGTAAAGCCCCGGAGCGAGAATTTGCCGAGCCGCCAATAAGCCATCCCGGGCACGCCATGGCAAACAAAATTTCCTGCATAGCTAACTTCTTTAGCATGCCGAACGAATTGATCGTGACTTTGCTACATCTGCAGAGTCGTGTCGTAAACACGGGCCAGACGGTGTAATTGAAACGATATAACCGCATGTCACAGGCAATTTACATGGTCTGTATGTGATTAGGGTCTCGCTTGCCCGGGAACCACAACTGCGTGAACCGCCAACGTTCCGAGACGGATATGTAGACACCACCCACCAAGGAGCAAGTCATGTGGCAAAGCAACACGCAGGGCGACCAGCCGGCATTCGCGAAGTATCTGGTGGTCGGCATGGCGACGGTAGCCGTGTCTGCCTTCGGCGCAGCCGCGATGACACCCGGTTTGCGCACGGTGTCGACGGACGTTGCCGAGACGGCCGCGATCGACCCGTCCAACACGACCGTTGGCATCGCTGACTCGGACATCTACTTCGAATCGCACGCCCAGATCGACGCAGCGCTCGACGAGATGCAGGCCATGGGCGTGAACACCGTCCGAATTGGCATTCCCTGGGCCGGCGTCAATCCGATCCCCGGTTACTACGACTGGTCGCAGTCCGACTACCTGATCAACGCGGCCGATCAGCGGGGTATGGGCATCCTCGCGGTCATCACCACGACCCCCGGCTACCAGCAGAACGGCTCCGGGGTCTACAGCGCGCCGAACGATCCGGCAGCATTCGGGCAATTCGCCGGTCTCGCCGCCCAGCGCTACGCCGGAAAAGTAGGCGCGTATGAGATCTGGAACGAGCCCAATGCGGCGCCCTTCTACGGACCGGCACCCGATCCGGCCGGTTATACGGAGCTCCTGAAGGCGGCGTATCCCACGATCAAGGCGGCCGACCCGAACGCGACGGTGATCGGCGGCGTGGTCGGCTCCACCGTCACCTACCAGAACCTGACCCTCGATCCGGTGACGTTCGTCGACCAGATGTATCAGGCGGGTGCGCAGGGCTACTTCGACGCGCTGTCGTTTCACCCGTACCAGTACACGATGCCCTTCTCGCAAGGTGGCGCGTACCCCACCTCTCCGATCAACCAGCTCGACGACATCCACGACCTGATGGTGGCCAATGGCGATGGGGGCAAGCTGATTTGGGCCAGCGAGTACGGCGAACCCACATCGGTTGCCAGTGAAGCTCAGCAGGCGGACTACCTGCGGGACATGCTGACCACGTGGCGCACGATCGGCTACACCGGCCCGGCGTTCGTGTACACCCTGCAGGACACCGACAGCAGCAGCACCGACCCGGAGGCCACGTTTGGCCTCATCCGCAGTGACGGCACCTGGAAGCCGGCGGCCTACGTCATCCAGGAATTGGCACAATCACAGACCACCACGCCGGAGCTGGCCCGGATGGCCCTTGCGCTGCCGCAAGCGGACACAGCCGCTCCCGCGGATCTCGCAGCGCTGCAGGCGATCGCCGGCCCCACTGACACGACCACGGATCCGCAACTGGCGTCGGCCACCACTCAGATGGCCGCGACTGCACCCACGGCAACGGTCACCGATCCGGCCGCGCCAGCAGTGGTTCAGCCGGCCGTGGCGTCGCCCGTCATCGCACAGCCCGTCCTCGCGACGCCTGTCCTCGCAACGCCCACGCTGGCCGAGCCGACGGTGGTGACACCGACGACGACGCAGGCCACACCGGTGACGCAGCCGGCGACGGTGGTGACGCAGCCCGCTGCGGTGGCGCCGCAACCCGCGACGGTGGCGACGCAGCCCACTCCTGCTGTGACGCAGCCAGTCTCGACGTCACCCACCTTGGCGGCGCCGACCCTCGTCACCCCGACTGTCGTCCAGCCGACCGTCGCCGAGCCGACCATCGCGGTGGCCCCGACTGAGCCCACGTCGATCCCGTCCCCGACACTCTCCCCCTCGACGGTCACGGCCCCGTCGCCATCGAAATCCACCACCAGCGGCACCACCACGGGCACGGCCAGCGGCACGACCACCGGCACCACCACTGGCACGACGAGCGGCGCGACCGCCGGATCCACCGGTACGACGAGTGGTTCCGCGTCGACCGGCGGTTCGACCAAGACCAGGACGACTGCCGATCAGCCCAAGAAGGCGCGCACCCGGTAAGCAATCAGGACGTCAGGAGCTCGAGCTCCCTTCCTATCGGAGGGGGGAGAAGGCAGTGGGGTCCAGCAGGGTGGTCTGCACGTCGAGGATGTCGGTGATGTCGAAACCGTCCATGTCGGCGGCGAATTGCGGGCTGGCCATCACACGTTGGGTGACCTCATCGGGGTCGGCGCCAGCCTGGTAACTGATCAGCGCGATCAGCCGGTGGGCGTCGAGGCCGTATTCGGTCCACACCCCGTGGGTGGTGACGCCGAAGGCAGCGAAGGTTGGCAGATGACGGGCCCAGTGCAGTTCGGCGTAGCGCCGCAATGCCTCGGGTGACCGCAGGGTGTAGATCCGTAGCTGAAACATGATGCTCCTTCGACCGTGTCGTGCTGGCTGGGTGGAAGCGGGCGGGCGGATCACATCATCAAGACCGCGGCGGAGGCGGCTACCGCAAGTCCTTGCAGAAGTGCACGGACGTCGATGACCGAATCCCACTTGCGTTGCAGCGCACGCCCATTGGGCAACTGTCGGCCATCCTTGGCCGCGGCGGTCAGCTGCTTGTTGATGGGGGCGCTCACACGCGCGTAGATCAGCAGCCAGCTCAGCAGCGCAGCAAGGGCGACCCCGGCCGCCACGGCCTGCCAGTCATGGCCGGCCCACGTCGCGGCGGCGACGCTCACCGCGGCGGCGACGATGCCGAGCACCCCGGGTATCGGCATCCGCCGATCGCCAAAGAAATGGATCTGGCCGGTCACCGCCACCAGAGTCTGATCGTCGACGCGGGCCAGAGCGGGGCGCAACACCATCGCGCAGAACACGTCGGTGCCGTAGACCACGCCGGTCGCGAGCACCGTGGCCAAGGCTGCAGCGTGGATGAGTCGTTCGCTGTCCATGGTGAATTCCTTCCCGAGGATTTAGTGCGTTAGCGAAGCTAACCCTGAGTGTAAGCGAAAAGTTAGCAGCGCTATTCCCGGTCGGGGCGACGACGTCGGATGACCACCGAATACCGCGCGGGGCCCCCGCCGACAACCTTCAGGCGGAGTGGCGCATCACTTCGTCGCCGGCAGACGATCGGTCAGGCCACGGGCTGGAGCGCAGCTTGTTTCGGCAGTCGCTTCTTCAGGCGGGCGGTCTTGCGCATCTGGATGATGAGGTTGGTGGCGGTGAACATGGGGATGAATCCGAGGAATGTGCGCTCGGAGGCCTGATGGCCGTGCAGGTATTCCAAGCTGCCGAGGACGTAGAAGATGCCCATCGTCATGAACGCGAGGGGGACGGTGTATGCCAGGGGGGATCGGCGGATGTCGATGATTCGCCTGGCGAGGTTCACTTCGTCGTCGGTCATGGGCTCGTTCTTGCGCAGCTTCCGCAGCGCCTTCTGATAGCTGTTGAGTTCTTCCGCACCCGGGAGGGCCCGAAGAGCCAAGAGCCGTCGGACGTAGACGAACGCGAGGCTCGCCAAGACGACTTCGACGCCGAGTGCGACGAACATCAGCAGGCCCCACAAGCCGAGGCCGGTCGTGTGCGTACTGGTGTCGATGCTCATCGCGTCACTCCGTGGAAGTCGGTGGGTTCGGTGAGGCGGCGAGGGCGCGTGCGCACCAAGGTGGGCCACCAGAACCACGGCCCGAGGAGCCTGATGAGCGCCGGCACGAAGAACGTGCGCACGATCAAGGTGTCCAAGAGCAGGCCGATGCAGACCGTCGACCCAACTTGGGCAATGGTCTTCAAATCGCTGGCGAGCATCGCCAGCATCGTGAACGCGAACACCAGGCCCGCCGAGGTCACCACGCCGCCGGTGCTTCCGAGCGCGCGGATCAGCCCGGTGTGCAGTCCGGTGGTCTGAACTCCCTCGCCGATCTCCTCCTTCACTCGGGCGATCAGCAGCAGGTTGTAGTCCGAGCCCACCGCCACCAGGATGACGAAGGTGATCGGCAGGACCAGCCAGTGTAGGTGTAGTCCGATGAGGTGCTGCCACAACAGGATTGACAGTCCAAACGCCCCGGCGAAGGAGAAGGCGACGGTGCCGGGGATGACGAGGGCGGCCATCAGGCTTCGCGTCAGGATCAACATGATCAGGAAGATCAACACGAACGCCGCGATGGCCACGATGGTCAGGTCCGATTCGGCGTACTGCTTGATGTCCTTGTTCTGCGACGCTGCGCCACCGATGTAGATCTTCGACCCCGCCAGTGAGGTCTCCTTCAGCGCGGCCCGTATCGCGTCGGGGAACTGGTTGACGTGATCGATGCCCTCGGGTGCCATGGCGTTGCCCTCGTGGGTGACGACGAACCGCGCCGCCTTGCCGTCCGGGGACATGTTCAGCCTCAGGTCGGTCTTGACGTCGTCGTTGTCGAAACCTTCTCTTGGCATGTAGAAGTAGTCGTCGCTGCGGGATCTGTCGAAGTCGTTGCCCACGTTGACCTGGTCGAAGTAGGTCTGGTCGGTTTGCGTGGACTGCAGATGCGCTGGGCCGTAATTGTTCACGATGACGGTCTGCAGCGCCTGGGCCTCGTCGCGGGTGACCTTGAGCTGGGCCACCATTTGGGGCATCAGCGCGTCGACGGCCTGCAGGTCGGTCACCGTGTTGTGGATCTGTTCGTCGAGCGCGTCGATGCCGTCGAGCGAGTCGAACAGGGACCTCATCGCAAAGCACACAGGGATGTCGTAACAATGCGGCTCGAAGTAGAAGTACGCCTTGAGGGGTCGGAAGGTGTCGTCGACGTTCGAGATGTCCTCGTTGACCTCGTCGGTGACGGCCGCCAGGTTCTCCGCGGTGAGCGTGGTGGCATGCAGATCGTCGGCCAGCTGCTGGGTCAAGGCGATGGTCTTGCCGAGGGTGTCCACGGTTTGGGCCTGAATGTCGGCCTGCTGATTGGTGTTGTCGTTGGCGTGTTCGTTGAACGGCAACTGTTGACCGGCCGCGCCGCCTTGGACGGTGAACAGGTAGGGCACGTTGGCATGGTCGAGTGGTCGGCCCAGTGGTCGCGTGACGCTCTGCACCATGGCCACTCCGGGAAGGCGGACCAACTCCTTGGCCACTCGATCCAGGGAGATGAAGTCCGCGGAGTTGCGCATGTCGTGGTCGGATTCGACCATCAGCATCTCGGTGAACAGCTTGCTCGGCGAGAAGTGCCGATCCGCGGCGGCGAAGCCCTCGTTGGCTGCACCCGTCGGCGGCTGGTAGGCCCGGTCGTCGTAGCTCACGCTGTACGTGGGTACGAAGATCGCCCCGATCAGGACGACCGCCATGCTCGCGACGAGGATCGGCCCCGGCCAACGCACGACGCTGGCCCCGATCCGCCGGTACAGCCGGCCGCGGTGGGCGGTCTTCGGATCGAATAGCCCGAACAGCGAGCCCAGGGTCAACAGCGCCGGAGCCAAGGTCAGCGCCGCGGCGATGGTGAACAGCATGCTGATCGCGACCGCCGGGCCCATGGTGTGGAAGTAGTCCAGCCGTGCGAACGTCAGACAGAAGCACGACCCGGCGATGGTCAACCCGGACCCGATGATGATCGGTGACACCGCGCGATACGCGGTGTAGTAGGCCTCTTCTCGGCTCTCCCCCAACCGTCGCGCCTCGTGATAGCGACCCATCAGGAAGATGCCGTAGTCGGTGCCGGCGCCCAGGGTCAACGACACCACGATGTTCACCGCGAACGACGACATGGGGATGAACCCGTAATGCCCGAGGGTCGAGACGAGGCCCTTGGCGATGAGGATCTCGAACAGCACGCTGTACATGGGTACCGCGACGTTGGCCAGCGAGCGGTACACCAGAAGCAGCATCACCAGGATCAGGACGATCGTGACGATGGTGATGTTGTTGAGACTGTCGTTGGCGATGGACAGGGTGTCCGAGGCCATCGGGGCCGACCCGCTGACGAAGACCTTGAGGCCTGGCGGCGGAGGGTCGTTGGCGATGATGTCGCGCACCGACTTCACCGACTCGTTGGCCTGAATCTGGCCGACGTTGCCCGCCAATCGCAGCAACAGATACGTCGACTTGCCGTCGATGCTCTGCGCACCGGCGGCGGTCACCGGGCTGCCCCACAGGTCCATCGCGTACTGCACGTGCGCCTTGTCGTCGTTCAACCGCACGACCAGGTCGTCGTAATACCTGTGTTCGGCCTCGCCGAGGGGATGGTCGGCTTCCAGCACCACCATCGTCAGGCTGGTCGAGTTCGATTCCTTGAACTTCTCACCGATGTGCAACAGCGCGGCCTGCGACGGCGCGTAGGTGGGTACTTCGGGGCCGGCGAGTTCGGTGGCGACGTCCTCGACCTTGGGCACGAAGGTGTTCGTCGTGATTGCGAACAACGCCCAGAAGATGATGATCGGAATCGCCAGCAGGCGAACCATTCTGGGGATGAACGGCCGCTTGGCCTGATGCGCGCTCACGCGGACTTGACCCGGCAGGTCACGTCGGCGTCTTGCCGGGTGGTGGTCTGCTCGTCGCGGACGACGTCGTCGACCAAGATTCGGCACCCGACCTGGCCGCCGTGAACTTGGGCGGAGACGCTACCCGACACCACGCTGAGGTTGGTGGTCTCCACGTGGGACCACGGAAGCTCGGTGAGGTCCACGGTGTGGGGGTAACCGTCGACGTCGATGTAGGACAAGATGCCGCCGCTGCCGACGTCACCGGACAACTCGTAGGTCATCCGCTTGGGCGTGAATTCCTCCGGCGCCTGCGGCGGGTTGACGGCCAGTACCGGGCCGGGTGCTGAAGCCTGATGCGCCTTGTACATGCCCAGGCCCCCGACGGTGAGCGCCACGACGACCACCAGGGGCAGCCAAGTCCTTGCCAGTACCGCCCTGGCGGTCGGTCGTTGACTCATTGACTGACTCCTCGGGTTCGCTGCCAGGGCCTGGTACCGGGGCACTCGACGCGATGCTCGATCCGAACCGTTTGCCAGATTTTTATATCCCATACACGATAGATAGTTCAACCGCTAAGCCAATCGACGGCCGTTTCACAGCAGATCTCAAGGTTCAAAACGTAGTGCCCATCCACGAAATCGGTTGACCGGTAGCGCATGACGTCGCCAAGCCGAAGGAGGCGGAGAACGGTTCTGCGTCTCCGTTTATTCCCTAACCATCACGTGACTGATATAAATCAGTCATGGAACAACCGGTCGACTGCAGCGTCGAGTCCATCGCCGAGATGATCGAGCTGAGCACCGACCTGATGTGGCGATACCTGATCGACCGCGGAGAGCTCAGTGCGAGCGCCGCGCTCGTGGTCAACCGGCTGTACCGAGAAGGCCCGATGCGGTTGACCGCCCTCGCCGAGGCCGAGGGAGCCAGCCAGTCCGGTATGACGCAGCTCGTGCAACGACTCGAGCGCCAGGGACTGTTGGAGAAGCGAAGCGACCCCGATGACGGTCGTGCGTCGTTGGTGGTGCTCGGTGCAGCGGGAAGGCAGAACTGGAGCAGCAGGGCCACGGTGCGTCGGCAGCGAATCGCAGCGCTGTTACCCGAAGTGTCGCACGACGACGAGGTCGCACTGTGGCTTGCCGCCCAGGTAGTCAATCGCGTTCTCGGCCAGCTGCGCGAAAGCGCCGGGGCTCGCGACTGGCCCCCCGTCGACGGGTCGGAGTAAAGGGCCTCTCACGGTCGCCGAAAGTCCAACTCCTCCAAGGTCTCACGGCGGTTGACGACGGGCTCCGTCCGGAGCAACGTCCACCGCTTCGGTCAAGAACCGCCCTGCAGAGCGCCCACCAGCACGTCGGCAGCGAGGAGGCCGAGATCGTTGGCCGCCAACGGGCTGTCGCCGGTGAGCAACCTGCGGTCCTGGTGCACCCGACCGGTCATGTCGTCGTTGAGAACTGTCACGCCCTGGGCTTCGAGCGCCTCGGCCAGCAGCCACTGCAAGTGGCCGGGGAGATAACCCATGTCGACGTTTGCGCCCTTGTCGAGAGCGTCTGGGAACACGCAGATCGAGTAACCCCTGAACGGGGACTGCCGACCGTTCTGCCCGACCGACAGCAATGCGGCCGGGCCGTGGCACAGGGTGATGATGAACTTGTCGTTGGCCATCGCCCAATCCAAGGTCTGGGCCACCGCCTCGGCCACTGGCAGCCCGACGAGCGCGCCGTGGCCGCCGGGAACGAACACCGCCAGATAGTCCGAATCTGGGCCGAGGTCCTCGGCGACGACGTCGGCGAGCTTCTTGGGCTGCTTGAGTTTGGACTTCAAGGCGGCGTAGGTCTCGAGCACGGCCTGGTCCTCACCCGGCAGCGCCCATAGCTCGAATTTGGCCGGATAACCGGCGATCGTCGCGACGTCGACGTCGAAACCCGCCTGCATCAGGTGGTGCAGCGGCAGCAGCGTCTCGACTGGATGGTTGCCGGTGGAGAACATCTTCCCGTTCTGGCACAGCACATATCGTTCCTCGGTGGCGATTGCCAGGATCTTCCACCGACCCTCGGTGTAGGCGCCCTGATGCTTCACCCCGGCGAAGTCGGTCTTGGGCTTGGTGTATTGGGTCAGCGAATACGGGGAGGGGAAGTACGCGTTGTCCTCGGCCTCGTCCGGACGGGGGTCTCGGCTCAAGTCGTCGGTGGTCGTGCTCATCGGTGATCCCCTGTCGATCGGCTGCCATGGCGACCGTGGATACATGCCGTCGAACACGAGTATGAACCGACCTGCGCGGTACGTGTGGCTCTTCACCCCGGGCCCATCGGGAACGTGGGGACTGCGAGGCCGCGGTGGGGGCGTTGGGGAGCCCGCTCCCCCTACGAATCTTCGTGACGGCGACGTTCGGAGTCGACGACCTCGCGTTCGTGTTGGGTTCGCTGCTCGAGTTCGTCCTCGCTGAGGTGCTTGGGCTCCTTGGCATGCTCGCGGCGATCGGGATGCGCCTGCTCGGTGGGCACCATTACCTCGTTCAGGTCAGTTGCGTCGTCTGAAGTCATCCGGAGCCCATACCCACTCCCCCGTCCCGCAATCCCCGCCGCCGAGGCACGGCACGTCTAGCGGATGCCATGCCGGGTAGATGATGGACATCGGGGGTCGACGCCCCCGGAGGTACCAACGCTCGTGGCGGAAGGGCAAGCATGGACGTACTGTCTGGTGTCCGCGCGCCGTTGCGCGGAACGGTGCAGGTCGTCCCGAAGATGCTCGACGCCGGCAACACCGCACTGACACGGGATCGTGCCCGGCTCGGCGGGGACAGCCTTCTGGCTACCGTGTTGACCGCTTTGGGCGACACGTATGGCGACGACGTCGCGGTCGACGACGAGAGCGACGCCGGCGACATGACGTCTGCGGCGATTACTCGCGGCCTGTTGGCTGGGACGGGACGCTTCACTCGCACGGAGGTGCTCGACGCCGCGGGCATCCCCTTGGACGTGGGTCGCCGGTTGTGGCGGGCATTGGGATTCGCGGAGGTCGCCGATGATCAGCGCGTGTTCACCAGCGCCGACGCGGCCGCCTTGAGCGACGTCAGCGGAATGATCACCGCTGGCATCGTCGACGCCGACGGGGCGGTCGCCATGGCCCGCCCATTCGGCCAACTGCTCTCACGACTGGCGGCGGCTCACACCAGCTTCATCTCCGAGGTGATGGGCAAGCGCCTCGGCGAGGATTACTCCGCCACGGAACCCCCGTCGCCCGAACAGCTCTCAGCTCAAGCCGTGCAAATCACCCACGAGTTGCTTCCCGTGCTCGAGCGAACCACGCTCTACGTATGGCGGCGCCACATGGCTACCGCGGCCGGCCGGGCGGTGCTGTTGCCTTCTGCCGAGGAGATCGTCAACGGTGAGGACAGCCGGCCGATGGCAGTGGGTTTCGTCGACCTCTCGGGCTTCACACAACTGTCCCGAACCCTGTCGGTCGCCGAATTGTCCACCCTCCTCAGTGAATTCGAGGCGCAGGTCTCCGATACCGTCGTAAGTCACCACGGGCGCGTGATCAAGAACGTGGGCGACGAGGTCATGTTCATCAGCGACGACCCAGCCGCGGCGGCGGCAATCGCGATGGAGCTGGTGGAGCACATCGGCGCCGACGAACGGTTACCTGCGGCGCATGCCGGGCTAGCCTACGGCCCGGTACTGCAGCGCAACGGCGACGTCTTCGGCCCGGTCGTCAACATTGCCGCACGGATCACCAGCCTGGCGCGACGCGGGACGGTGCGCGTCGACGAGTCGATGACCGAGAGCCTCTCCAGCGCAATGCAATTCCAGGTGTCGCGACGAGCGCCGCGCCGGGTCACCGGCTACCCGCAGCTGCGCAGCTACCGCCTGCGGCGACGCACTTCACCCGCGGCGCGACGATAGAGCTCGTAGTCGCCCACCACCTCGCCACGCCGGATGGCCTTCGCAGCGCCGTCAGTCAAACCTTGGCCCCGATGAAGTCGACGCCTCGATCAGACGTTGCGTCAACGCAATGACTTCGTCCCTCAAGTCTGGTGGGGATTCGACGACGAACGGACGGTCGATGGCCGCCAGTCTGCCCGCGACCCATTCGAGGCGTTCAGCGTGCAGGGACACCCGGTGCCATCCGTCGCCGTCTTCGGCGGCGGGCAGTGGCGTGATCGAGGCAACCGTCTCGGGGATGAGGGTTCGCACGTGCGCGGCGTCGGCGCGGATGCGCACCGACACGGCATGTCGGTCCGGTGCCGCGGATAGCGGACCGAGGACCTGGTTTCGTGGGTCGGCGTCGGCTGGCCGCGTGAAAGTGCCTTCGAGCAGCCGCAGATCAGTCATTCGGTCGAGACGGAACGTGCGCGCCGACTGACGCATCACGTCGAACCCGGTGAGGTAGAGCAGGCCTCGGTGGGCGACCACACCATGCGGCTCGACCGTGCGTTCCTGATTTCGGCCTTGCCGTGTGGTGTATTCGAAGGCCACCGGACGCCGGCCTCGCACCGCCTTGGTCAGCTCGAGCAGCATGCGCACCGCGGAGCCGTCGTCACGGCGGCTCGTGTCGCGGGCATCCTCACCTGAGGATGGGAGGAAGTCGACGGTGTCCACCACGGTGTCGATCCGCGTACTCAGCGCTGTGGGCAGCACACGCCGCACCTTGGCCGTAGCCGTCTCCACCGCCAGCGGGGATGCCGGCCCGGTCCCCGAGGGGCCCGTGAGCAGCAGCCCCCAGATGACCGCGAGTGCCTCTTCGTCGCTCAACATCAGCGGGGGCATGCGCGAGTGGCGAGCCAATCGGTAGCCCCCGTAGCGGCCGCGTACGGATTCCACCGGAATGCCGAGCTCGCGAAGGTGTTCGACGTAGCGGCGCACGGTGCGCTCGTCCACGGTCAGACGACGCGCGAGGTCGGCCACGGTGCGCGTCCCACCTCCCTGCAGTAAGGCCAGAAGCGTCAACACTTGCGCGGTCGGACGTGCCACCTCACGAACCTAGACCGTCATACCGGGCGGATATCGCCCGGTATCACGGTTAACGTCTCCGCCATGACGACCAACACCATTCGCCTTGCCTCCGTACGCGTGATCACCCGCAACGTCCCACGCGCGGTGGCCTTCTACGAGGTGCTCACCGGGGCGACACCGAATTACCTGACCGAGGACTTCGCAGAGCTGGTGACGCCATCGGCGACACTCGCCGTCAGCGATGCCAGCCGGGTCCCGCTCATCGCCGGCGACACCCCAACCCCGGCGGCCAACGGCTCCATCGTCGAATTCTGGGTCGACGACGCCGAGGCCCTGTTCGAGACTCTGAAGAGTACGTATGGCGACGAGCTCGACGTCGTACAACCTCCGACCATGATGCCGTGGGGCAACCTGTCGGTTTTGATTCGCGACCCCGACGGCGTACTCGTCAACCTCTACACGCCCGTCACAGCCGATGCGCGGCGGCTACAGCAGAACCGCACCCCACGGTAGCCGCCGTGGGCCCGACGGGTCGACGTTCGGACGCCCCGTTCGTCACCAGAGTGCACATCGACGATCCCGACGACTAGTGGTTCGGAGCGCGGGTACGACCGTGCTCGAGGCGGCGACGCCGACGATCAGAGGTGGGAACACGATGACGAACACTCACACGGGCCATCATCACCTGGTAGCTCAGCCCCATACCGACGCCGAAGGGCCGATCGCCGACGCCGAGGTACGTGCTGCCCAGATGCGTTCCGAGGATCGACCACTCGGCCCTTCTGGCCCGCGGGCTGATTGGCGGTCACCGTTCTTCATCGGTCTGACCGGCGCAGCCGGTGTGGCCGTGACCTATGCGGCTGTGCGTGCCTTGATGTCGGTCTCGTCGATGTTGTTGCTCATCAGTGCCGCGTTGTTCATCGCGCTCGGCTTGGAGCCTGCCGTCTCCTGGCTGGTCCGCCGGCGCGCGCCTCGGTGGGCAGCGGTGACCGTCGTGCTAATCGCTTTGTTCGCGTTGGTGGTTGGGGCCATCGCCGCGGTCATCACACCGCTTCTCCAGCAGGCACGGCAATTCGTCGACCGGGCTCCGCAGTACGTCCAGTCGATACAGAATCATTCATCGTGGATCGGCAGCCTCAACGATCGGTTTGGCCTGCAGCAACGCGTCACCGACGCCGTTCACGGATCGGGGGGTTCGGCTGTCGGTGAAGTGGTCAAGGCGGGAAGCACCGTCGTCGGCGGAATCGCCGACATCTTCATCCTCGCCGTGTTGACGGTGTACTTCCTGATCTCCGTCCCGCGCATCCGTGCGACTGCGTACCGCCTCGCGCCCAACTCCCGCCGCCCGCGCGTCATCTTGATCGGTGACCAGATATGCGCGAAGGTCGGCGCCTATCTCCTTGGCAACGTGGTCATTTCGGTGATCACCGGGCTTGCCACCTTCGTCTGGCTCGTCGCCTTCGGGATCCCGTACCCGGTGCTCCTCTCCATCTTCGTGGCGCTTCTCGACCTCGTGCCGTTCGGGTCCACCGTGGCGGGGTTCATCGTCGCAGCGGTGGCGCTGACGGTGTCGTTTCCACTGGCGCTGGCCACGGTCGCGTTCTACGTGGTGCTGCGGGTGATCGAGGACTATCTACTGGTTCCCAAGATCGTCGGTCGTGCCGTCGACGTCCCCGCCGTCACCACGGTGGTGGCGGTACTGATCGGCGGGGGACTTCTCGGAATCGTGGGCGCGCTGGTCGCGATACCGGTGGCGGCCGCAATTCAGCTGATCGTGCGCGAGGTGCTGTTCCCGCGGTTGGACGAGCTGTGACTACCCGTGTCCAGCCGAGAAGGGGTCGGACGCGCCAGGTGTACCACTCTGACACTGCTTGCGTCGCTCCGTTTCCCGCCTGCCGTAAGCCGCCTGCCGGACGTCTTCCTCGGTCTCGAATCCCGTTCCCAACGCTCCCACCACGGAGGCGCCCACAGTGGCCATCCAGCTCAGCTTGAGGTACTCGACCACCCCGGGCGGCGATCCAAAGTGCTTGGCCAGCACGTTGTCCGACAGGACGAGATGTGACGCCACAAAGGTCACGACCAACAAGCCCAGGAAGGCGACGCTCAAGCCGATGGCAAACGTGATCACGGTGGATGCGTTGAACAAGAAGAGCTGCTGACGGTTCCCGACGTCCTTCGACACCCACAGGTGGTGATAGAAGATCAGCCACACCACCATCGCGGCGACGACACACAGCGAGATGCCCAGCAGGTCGTACCACGTGTGGTCGATCCCGAGATCCCACACCGTCGGATTGATCAGCAGCAGCAGCCCGAACGCCAGGGCCGCGACGACACCTCGCCGCAAGCCGCGCCACAGCCGCCATGGCCGGTTCACTCGAACCATGCCCGCCAATTGACGCCACAGTCCCCGAGTGGCTACCACCTGGGCGTCGATGCCGTCGTCATTCGGTACGACCAGTCGGAACGGCCCGGGAAGCCTGCGGCCGGTCAAGGAGGGAGTCGCCAGGTCGGTCGGCCTGGAATCACGCACTGGCGGCAGCAGTTCTTGCAGGATGTGCACCATCACCTCGGTGACCCGGCTGCGCAATCGAGGAGCGCCGAAGGCCGGCAGCGACAACACCGCGACGCCGCTGGCAAGGCTCACGTCGGCCACCAAGGGCTCGTCGTCTTCGCCGCACAACGGCAGGTCCGTGACGCACACCGCGGCGTCCCAGCCACGTCGGCTCTTCATCCGCCCCGCGTGATCGATCAACGAACGATGATTTCCCTGCGGGTCGATCGGAAGCCGCTCTCGGTGCAGCCGCAGGTCGAACCCTGCCGAACCACCACACGCCTCGTCGAGCAGCGTCGGAAGCACTCGGCAGAGATGTCCGGCGATCTCTGCGGGCGCGGCCTCGGGATCGCAGATGACGGCGATCGTGTGAACGGATGACTCGTGACGTGTCTGGTTTCGTCCCACACCCTCGATCCTCCCCATCGCCGCTCCCGATGGCATCGACTCAGTGGCACAACCCATCTGGCGTTTCTTGGCCCTCACGGGTCGAGACCCGTCGAGGCCACGGCTTGCCTGTCGCCAACACGGTTCAGTTTTGGTTTCATCTCCAAACTACCTGCCAACTCAGTGCGTTTGGCAGAGGATGAGGAGCATCATGGGCGGGTGTTCCCCGTCCGTTGGGGGCCCGCTCGATCATCGAGTCGTCGCGGGTGGTTTGGAGCGGGCGACGATGCACGTGTCGCCGACTCGGCAGGATGTAGAGGGGGAACGCCATGGGTCCCACGGACACCAGACGGTCATCTGAACGGCCGCGACGATATCTGGCGGACGAGTCCGTGCATTTGCAGGTGGTGCTGGACAGAGTCGAACGCATGCGAGAGCACGGACCGGACGATCTCGAGCCGGTGTTGCGCGAGGTCAACGAGTCCAACGTGGCGTTCGTGCCAGGGGCTCGGTATGCCGGCATCACGATCATGGACAGCTCGGGAACGGTGTCCACGCTGGGTGGCACCGCCCCCTGCGCCCGAGTACTCGACGACGTGCAACGCGACTTCGGCGAGGGTCCGTGCCTCTCTGCGGCCTGGCAGCAACACATCATCTTCGTCGACGACCTGACCGCCGAGCACCGCTGGCCCCGCTTCCGCGACGCGGCGCTCCATCGAACCCCAGTGCGCTCGACGATGTCGTTTCGTCTCGTCGCCGACGACCGGCAGATCGCGACGTTGAACTTCTACGCCGACACGGCGGGGGTGTTCGACGACGAGTCGATCGAACTGGGGTTACTGGCCGCAACGCACACGGCGGTGGCGTGGAACATGCTCCAGCGCGATCGTCAGTTTCGAAGCGCGTTGAGCAGTCGAGACGTCATCGGGCAAGCCAAGGGCATGCTGATGGAGCGTTACGGCATCGACGCGGTCGCCGCGTTCGAGCTGCTCAAGCAGCTTTCGCAGCAGACGAACGTCAAACTCACCGACGTCGTGGCACGACTGGTTGGCGATGACCGCCCGAGCTGACCGCGCAGCCAGGACTGAAACCGGCCATGGCGCACGTCGGATGAGGCGGCTGCCGTGAGTGTGCGCGATCCCCTCGATCATCTGATCGGTGATGCCGAGACCGTCCGCAGCGTCTTCGAGCAGGCGCCGGTGATGTTGACGGCCCTCGACGGGCCGAAATTGCGGTTCGCGGCAGCCAATGCCGCCTACCGTGCGGTCTACCCCAATCTCGAGTTGGGCGCCTCGGTGTGGGATCTGTTGCCCGATCTCGTCGACCAGCACCTCTATGAGCAGTTCGTGCGGGTGTACGAAACCGGTGAGCCGCTATCCGCCCGAGAGTGGCGCATGCACGTCGACCTCGACGGCGCGGGCACCAAGGAATTGTTCTTCGACATGGTCGTCACGCCGCGGCGTGACGCTGGCGGGACGATCATCGGTGTCCTGATCTCGTTGGACGAGGTCACCGGACGGGTCAGGGCTCGCCGTGCCGTCGAAGTCCGCGCCGAACGGTTGCAGGACCGCTACGAGGCGGTGCGCGACGCGGCGACGGTGATGCAGCAGGCATTGCTCTCCCCTGCCATTCCGGTGTTGCCCCACCTCGACGTGGCGGCGGCCTATCTGGTGGCCACCGAGGACACCGGGGCGGGCGGCGATTGGTTCGACGTCCTGCCCGGAGCCGACGGTGGCGTCCATCTGGTCGTGGGGGACGTCGTGGGCCACGGGGTCCGCGCCGCGGCGGTCATGGCCCAGTTGCGCACCGCAGTGCGCATGCAGCTGCACGCCGGCGCGGGAATCGTCGAGGCGTTGGATGCCGTCGACGACTTCGCCGCCGAGATACCGGGTGCGGCCTCGGCGACGCTCTGCCTGGCCCGCGTCGACCCCGACAGCGGCGACGTAGAGTACTGCACCGCGGGACACCCCCCACCGCTGGTCGTCGGCGTCGACGGGTCCGCCAGGTACCTGGAACCGACCAATGCCCGACCGCTGCGCTCCGGTAGCGAATACCTAACGCGGTCAACGCATTTGGAAGACGGCGACGTCATCGCGCTGTACAGCGACGGGCTCATCGAACGCCCCGGCCTGCGCCTGCCGGCGAGCACCGCCGAGGTGGCCGACGTCGCCGCGCGGGTACTGCACGGAACGGCCGGATTCGTCCTCGACGCGCAGCGAGCCCCCGTGCAGCGGTTGTGTTCTCAGGCCGTGGAAGTACTAGTCCGCGCTACCGGCTATGCCGACGACATCACCTTGCTCGCCGCGCAACGCCGTCCCGCCTCGCCGGCGCTGAACCTCGACGTGGCGGCTGACGAGCATGCCGAGCCCCAGGTGCGCGCACGGCTGCGCGCATGGTTCGACACCCTCGGCGCGGACTTCGTCAGCGGCCAGATCCTCGAGCACGCGGTCACCGAGTTCGTCGCCAACGCCGTCGAACATGCCTACGGGTCAACGGATTCGGGAACGGTGGCGGTTCGCGGGGTTCTCGACGACGGCGGCTTTGCCCGGGTGAGCGTGTCCGATCACGGACGGTGGCGCGATGCGAACGGCAACGATCCCCGTCGGGGTCGCGGTCTGTCCCTGGCCCAGGCAATGGTGGCCGACACCTCCGTCGTCAGGTCCCCCACCGGCACCACCGTGACCGCGGTTCACCGGTTGACCCGCGACGCCCACATCGTCGTCGACCCGCGCGCCGCCCGCACCGCCCCGCCGAACCCTGCCACCACATTCAACGCCGTCGTCGAGGACGACGGCGTGGTCATCGTCGCCGGAGACGTCGACAGCAGCGCCGCCGCGGCTCTAGACGGGATACTGTCCATCCACAGCCACGCCGGCACCGCACCCGTGACCGTCGACCTCAGCGCCGTCACTCATTTCGGATCAGCAGCAGTTGGCGTGCTGATCCAGACCAGCCGACGGGCCCACATCCACGGCAGCAGTTGCACGCTGCTCGCACCGCCCGGCGGGACCGCACACCACGTGCTGTCCCTTGCCGGACTCCCCACCGGCCCTGCAGAGACGTCCCCCGTCGACGACTGACGACACCCTCATCAGGCTGGGTTGATCAGCGTGTCCATCACCCGGTCCGCCAGATCACGTGGATCGATGTCTTGGGTGGCGATTCGATGCACCTGGTCGTCGGTGGCCATCCATCGGACGTCGGCGTGGTCGACGTCGGTTCCGAAGTAGATGCTGACCGGGATGTCGTTGATCTCGGTGTTGCAGGCGTACTCGTCGGCGCCGGCGCTCACGTTGGCGCGGATGTCGCGTCGTGCAAGCTCAGCGACGAGTGCGCTGGCAAGTTCCTTGGCTGAGGACATCATTGAAGGGTAGGGGTGAGTGCCGGGGACGCCGTGCCGAGGCCTCGACGCGGCGCATCCGTTGACATATTCGCCGTCATGTCGTACTCATGAGACATGACGACGCAGGTGTCTCACGCAGACGGGGTGCGGTTCCAGCTGGCCACCGCCGAGACCTGGGCGAACCCCTGGCCCGCGTACCGCGCCCTGCGCGACCACGACCCGGTGCACCACGTCATCCCCGAGGACGCACCGGAGCACGATTACTACGTACTGTCCCGGCATGCCGACGTCTTCGCTGCGGCGCGCGACCACCAGACCTTCTCCTCCGCGAAGGGCCTGACCGTCAACTACGGGGAGCTCGACCTCATTGGCATGGCGGACAACCCGCCGATGGTGATGCAGGACCCGCCCGCGCACACCGCGTTTCGCAAGCTGGTGTCCCGAGGATTCACGCCGCGACAGGTGCAGGCCGTCGAGCCCGAGGTCCGCCGCTACGTCCGCGAACGCGTCGACGCGTTGCGCGCCAACGGCGGTGGCGACGTGGTCGCCGAATTGTTCAAGCCACTGCCCTCGATGGTGGTGGCGCACTACCTCGGCGTGCCGGAGGCCGACCGCGACCGGTTCGACGGCTGGACCGACGCCATCGTCGCCGCCAACACCTCTGCCGACGGTATCGCCGGCGCCCTTGACACACTCGGCGACGCCCTCGGCGAGATGACGGCCTACTTCACCGCCCTTGTCGAACGCCGCCGTGACGACCCCGGCGACGACACCATCTCCCACCTCGTCGACGCCGGCATCGGGGTAAACGGCGACGTCTCGGGATTGCTGTCGATCCTCGCGTTCACCTTCACGATGGTGACCGGCGGCAACGACACCACCACCGGAATGCTCGGCGGCACAGTGCAATTGCTACACCAACGCCCCGATCAACGCCAGCTGCTGACCGCCGACCGCGAGCTGATCGGTGACGCCGTCGACGAGTTCTTGCGCCTGACCTCACCGGTGCAGATGCTGGGCCGCACCGCGACCCGCGACGTGACGGTCGGCGACACCACGATCCCCACCGGGCGGCGCGTCATGCTGCTCTACGGGTCGGCCAACCGCGACGATCGCCAGTACGGCCCCGACGCGGGTGACCTCGACGTCACCCGCCGACCACGAAACATCCTGACGTTCAGCCACGGTGCGCATCACTGCCTCGGCGCGGCCGCCGCTCGGATGCAGTCCCGCGTCGCACTGGAGGAACTGCTGGCCGGCATCCCGAACTTCGAGGTGGCCGAGGACGACGTCGTGTGGGCCGACGGGGCCTACGTGCGGCGGCCGCTCTCGATGTCGCTGCGGGTGGCGTGATGGCCGGCGACTGGCTGGCCGACAGTCGCACGGAGGTCGCCGCGGACCGCATCCTCGACGCCGCCGAGCACCTGTTCACCCGGCACGGCGCCGCGAACGTCGCGATGGCCGACGTCGCCACGGCGGCAGGCTGTTCGCGCGCCACGCTGTACCGCTACTTCGAGAATCGGGACGCCCTGTACACCGCCTACGTGCACCGCGAGACGCACCGGGTGTTTCGTGACGTCGGTGACCGCGTAAGCGGCGTCGCCGACACCGGCCGGCGACTGGTCGAGGCCGTGCTCGCCGCGCTGGCGATGGTGCGCGACAGTCCCGCCCTGGCATCGTGGTTCGCACCGAGCCAGCGCCCCATCGGCGGGGAGATGGCCGAACGATCCGAGGTGATCACGACGCTGACCGCGGCCTTCCTGCGAACCCTCGACGTCGACGACGCCGACCGCCGGGCGCGCTGGCTGGTGCGAACGATGGTGTCGCTGTTGACGTTTCCCGGTGGCGACGAGGACGACGAACGCGCGATGCTTTACGAATTCGTCGTCCCGGTCGTATTGCCGCGTCGAGCTACGTCCGCACTCTCGTCACCCGATGCAGCAGCCAGGCCAACGGAACGGTGACCATCAACGTCACCAGGAACAGCCACCACGTCGAGCCCGTGTAGATCGGAAACCGCAGGATTTCGACCATCACCAGTTCCATCGTGACCAGGTGGATCAGGAAGATCTCATAGGAGATCTCGCCAAGGAACACCATCGGCCGGCTCGCCATGAATCGCAGGTACCACCCCCGGACGTCATGGCCTCCGCGCAGCGCCACCGGCGCCACCACCAGCGTCGAGATCACGGCGTAGAACACCGTCTTGACCAAGCCCTCCCGCAATTCCGCGGGCGACGTCGTCGGCGCACCGGCGATCGGCGTCGAGACGATGAAGTAGCAGGCCAGTGCCAGCGGCAGGCACACCGCCGCATACGCCCGCACCCCCAGCGGCAGCAGGGCCGCGAGCAGCATGCCGCCGAGGAACCACGTCAGATAGGTCGGCAGCCACAACGGCGCGCCGTCGGGCAAGGCGTCGGTGGTGTGCACCAGTGTCAACCATGCCGGGCTGACGAGCGTCAACGCGAACAACCCGACGATCAGCCGGGCCGGATGCCACTGCCTGCGACACACCACCACCAGCAACAGGTAGGCCAGGAACGGCAGTGCGACGTAGAACGCAGCCTCCACAGCCAGGCTCCACATCTGCGTAAGGCCTTGGTGCAGGTACGAATACAGGTAGTCGTCGGTGTAGATCTGGGTCAGCGTGAGGTTGCGGAACAGCCCGATCCACGTGTGGCCGGGATTGGGCCCCGCCGTGCGGAAGTGGTACACCGCATACGCGGCCAACACGGTCACCACGTACGCCGGCATGATGCGTCGGACCCGGTGCCACGCGTAACGACGGACCGACGGCGGGGCAGTTCCGTCCGCAGCCGCCCGCACCCACGGCGCGAACAGCAGGAACCCCGACAGCACGAAGAAGATCGGCACGCCAATCTCCATGCGGGAGTAGATCAATCCCACGTAGCCGTGGGTGTACTTGCCCGTCGTATACGCCGCGTGGGTCAGCATGACGAGCAGCGCGGCCACCGCGCGGATACCGGTCAGTGCGGCGACTCTGCCCCGGCTCGCCGACTCCAGGCCGCCGACGTCGGTGTCGCGCTGGGTCACTTGTGCTTGTGGTGGCTCGGTCCGCGATCAGGGGTGAGGTCGATGAGCACACCCGAGATCCGGGTGTGCTCGAGCTTCTTGATCGTTTCGCGCGACAGCTTCGCCGGCAACTCGACCAGCGAGTGGTCCATCTTGATGGTGATGTGGCCGAAGTCGCTGCGGTGCAACCCACCCTCGTTGGCAATCGCGCCGACGATGGACCCCGGGCCGACCTTGTGCCGCTTGCCAACTGCAATGCGATAGGTCGCCAGATCGCTGCGCACGTTGTCCCGGCGCTTGCGGGGCGGCCCGTCCTCGCGGTCGGGGCGCTCGCGCCGCTTCTCCGGCGGCGGCTCGGTCATCAGGAATTCGCCGCCACCTCGGCTCTGCACGGCCAGCGCCGCGGCGATCTCCGCGGTCGGCACGTCGTGGTCGCGCTCGTAGTCCTCGATCAGCTTGCGGAACAACTCGATTCCCGGTGCGCTCAGCGCCTCGGTGATCGATTCGCGGAACTTCTCCACCCGCTTGTCGTTGACGTCGTCGACCGACGGCAGCTTGGCCTCGACGAGCTTCTGCCGCGAGACCCGTTCGATGGAGTTGAGCAGATGCTTCTCCCGCGGTGTGACGAACAGCACCGCTGCCCCGGAGCGGCCAGCCCGGCCGGTACGACCGATGCGGTGCACGTAGGACTCGGGATCGTGCGGGATGTCGTAGTTCAGGACGTGGGAGATGCGCTCCACGTCCAACCCGCGGGCCGCCACGTCGGTGGCGATCAGGATGTCGATCGTCCCGTCCTTGAGCTGGGAGATGGTGCGCTCCCGGACGGCCTGGGGGATGTCACCGTTGATCGCCGCGGCCGCGAACCCCCTGGCGCGGAGCTTTTCGGCGACTTCCTCGGTGGCCTGCTTGGTGCGGACGAAGACGATCATCGCCTCGAACGGCTCCACCTCGAGCAGCCGGGTCAGGGCGTCCATCTTGCGCGGCCCGGCCACCTGGATGTAGCGCTGCGTGATGTTCTCCGCCGTCGCCGTCTTCGACTTCACGGTGACCTGTACGGGATCGTGCAGGTACTTCGAGGTGATCTTGCGGATGGCCGGCGGCATGGTGGCCGAGAACAGGGCCACCTGCTTGTACTCCGGGGTGTCGGCGAGGATGCGTTCGACGTCCTCGGCGAAGCCCATCTGCAGCATCTCGTCGGCCTCGTCGAGCACCATGTAGTCCAGGTGCGAGACGTCCAGGCTGCCCTTCTCCAGGTGGTCGATCACGCGACCGGGCGTACCCACGACCACCTGAGCGCCGCGCTTGAGACCGGCCAGCTGCGGACCGTAGGAGGAGCCGCCGTAGACCGGCAGGACGTTGACGTTGAGATGCGCGCCATAGCGACCGAAGGCCTCGGCCACCTGCAGGGCCAGCTCGCGCGTCGGCGCGAGCACCAGGGCTTGCGTGGTGCGGCTAGAGGTGTCGATGCGGGACAGGATCGGCAGTGCGAACGCCGCGGTCTTGCCGGTGCCGGTCTGCGCGAGTCCGACGACGTCGGAGCCTGCCAGCATCGGAGGAATGGTCTCGGCTTGAATGGCCGACGGCGACTCGTAGCCGACGTCGGCGAGGGCCTGCAGCACCTTCGGGTGAAGCTGCAGGTCAGCAAAGGTCAATTCGGCGTTCGTCGCGCCGGGTTCTTCAGAGGTCATCGAGTTGGCAGTCTACGGGTAATCCCAGCTCCCTCCCCCATGTCGCACCGGGGATGACGCCGGGAGCCGGTACGGTGGCCCGGCGTGAGGGTGAAGCGACGGTTCCAGTGGTGGTTCGCGGTTCTGTGGGCGGTCGCGGCGCTGGCCGGCTGCGGGGCGAGCGACTCGACGGTGTCCAAGACTCCGCAGGCCACGGTGCCCCCGGCACGGACTGCCCCGCCGGCTCCGGCGCCCACCGTCGCCGCCGGACCGTCGCAGACCCCGGCGCCCGCCGACCCCTGCGCGGTCAACCTCGCCGCCCCGGAGATCGCCAAAGCCGTCTCGGAGCTGCCGCGTGACCCCCGCAGCGGCCAGCCGTGGAGCCCCGAGCCGCTGGCCGGCAACTACAACGAATGCGCGCCGCTGTCGGCCGTCGTCATCAAGGCCAACACCAACGCCGACAATCCGAACACCCGCGCGGTGCTGTTCCACCTCGGCAAGGTCATCCCCACCGGCGTACCGGACACCTACGGTTTCAACGGCATCGACGAGACCGCCACCACCGGCGACACGGTGGCGCTGGCGTACGTCAACGAGACCAGCAAGCTCAAGAGCGTCGTACGGTTCCGCTGGAACGGCAACGGCGTCGAATTGATCGGCAACACCGGATAGTTCGGCGCTTCGGCGTCGTAGCCCTGACCTACAGTCGACTCCGTGTTCGTCCTAGCCGATGCAGGCGTCGACCGCGTCGTCTACAGCGCCTCCGACCTCGCCGCCGCCGCCCGCTGCGAGTACGCGTTGCTGCGCGCCTTCGACCAGAAGCTGGGGCGCAGTCCCAAGACCGTCGTCGACGACGACCTGCTCGCCCGTACCTCCGCCCTGGGCGACGACCACGAGCGCCGTCAGCTGGAGGACTTACGGGCCGAGTTCGGCGACGTCACCGTCATCGGTCGTCCGTCCTACTCCGCCGCCGGGTTGCGCGCTGCGGCCGAGCAGACGATGCGCGCGGTCGCCGACCGCGCGCCGGTCGTCTACCAGGCCGCGATGTTCGACGGCCGCTTCGTGGGTTTCGCCGACTTCCTGATCCTCGAAGACGGTCTGGCCGGCGACCGATACGTCCTGCGGGACACGAAGCTGGCCCGCTCGGTCAAGGTGGAGGCGCTGTTGCAACTCGCCGCCTACGCCGACACTCTGACCCGTACCGGCGTTCCGGTGGCCGACGAGGTCGAGCTGGTGCTTGGCGACGGCACCGTGTCGGCCTACCGGGTCGACGAACTGCTGCCCGTCTACGTTCCGAGGCGCGCGGCGCTGCAGCGGCTGCTCGACGACCACCTCGCCCGCGACCGTCCGGTCAGCTGGGACGACGTCGACGTCCGCGCCTGCTTCCGCTGCCCGGAGTGCAGCGTCGAGGTGCGCGCCCGCGACGACTTGCTGCTCGTCGCCGGCATGCGGATCAGCCAGCGGGCCCGACTGCTCGACGCGGGCGTCACCACGGTGCACGACCTCGCCGAGCTCGACGCCTCGGTGCCCGAGCTGTCCCCACGGGCGACCAGGGCGCTGGTGGCCCAGGCGCGGCTGCAGGTCGCCGACAGGATCGTCGAGAACGGAAGTCTCAAACCGCCCTTCGAGGTGGTCGACGCCCAGCCCCTGATGGTGCTGCCCGACCCGAACAAGGGCGATCTGTTCTTCGACTTCGAGGGCGACCCGCTCTGGACTCTCGACGGCCGGGAGTGGGGCCTCGAGTACCTGTGGGGCGTGCTGACCGCCCAGGACGAGTTCACGCCCTACTGGGCGCACGACCGCCGCAGCGAGCGCACGGCGCTGGCGGACTTCCTGGCCATGGTCGCCAAGCGCCGCAAGCGCTACCCCGGGATGCACGTCTACCACTACGCCGCGTACGAGAAGAGCACGCTGCTGCGACTGGCCGGGCGGTACGGCGTCGGCGAGAACGACGTCGACGATCTGCTGCGCAACGGTGTGCTCGTCGACCTGTATCCGTTGGTGCGCAAGAGCATTCGCGTTGGCACCGAGAGCTACTCCATCAAGTATCTCGAGCCGCTGTACATGGGCAACGAACTGCGCGACGGTGAGGTGACCACCGCGACCGACTCCATCACGCAGTACGCCCGGTACTGCGAGCTCCGCGACGAGGGGCGGACCGACGACGCCGCGGTCGTACTCAAGGAGATCGAGGACTACAACCGGTACGACTGCCGCTCCACGCACCGACTGCGGGACTGGCTTGTGGCCCGCGCGATCGAGTCCGAGGTCCCACCCCGCGGTCCACAACCCGTCCGCGACAAGGCCGCCGAGGAAGCCGTCGACGTGGCCGACGCCCTCGAGCGCCGGCTGATGCGGTTCGCCGGGGAGGGCGTCGAGCCGCGCACCCCCGAGCAGACGGCCGTCGCCATGGTGGCTGCCGCCCGCGGCTATCACAAGCGCGAGGACAAGCCGTTCTGGTGGGCGCACTTCGACCGCGTCAACAGTCCCGTCGACGAATGGGCTTCCGACGGTGACGTATTCGTCGCCGACCGGCACGAGATCGTCGCCGACTGGCATCAACCGCCCCGGGCGCGTAAACCGCAACGTCACGTGCGTTTGTTCGGCGAGCTCGCCACCGGCGACCTGGCCCGCACCATGTACGCCCTCTACGAGCCGCCGGCTCCGGCCGGGTTCGCCGACGATCCCGACCGCCGTGGGTTCGCCAGCGTCGAGGTGATCGAATGCGACGACCCCGAGGCGCCCACCGAGGCACTGATCGTGGAGAAACAGCCCAAGGACGGCGAGACCTTCGACCAGGTGCCGTTCGCGCTGACACCGGGGCCGCCGATCAACACCAAGCCCATGCAGGAGTCCATCGAGGCAACGGCGTCCCTGATGGGTGCTGGCCTGCCCAACCTGCCCGCCGACCCCGTCGTCGACGTGCTGCTGCGCCGCCCGCCGCGCACGACGAGCGGCCGCCCGCTCCCCCGCACCGGCGACGTCGCCGCCGACATCACCGCCGCCGTGCTCGACCTCGACTCCTCCTACCTGGCCGTGCACGGGCCGCCGGGCACCGGGAAGACGTTCACCTCGGCCCAGGTGATCAGTCGACTGGTCGAGCAGCACCACTGGCGCGTCGGGGTGGTCGCCCAGTCGCACGCGGTGGTGGAGAATCTGCTGGGATGCGTCGTCGACGCGGGCGTCGACCCCGACCGGGTCGGCAAGAAGAAGAGCCCGAACGCGCCGTGGCGCGACGTCCCCGAGAAGGACTATGCGGCGTTCGTCGCCGACCCGGTCGGCGGCGTCATCGGCGGCACCGCATGGGATTTCGCCAACGCCACCCGCATCCCGCGCGGCGCGCTCGACCTGCTGGTCGTCGAAGAGGCCGGCCAGTACAGCTTGGCCAACACCATCGCGGTCGCCAGCGCCGCGCGCAATCTGCTGCTGCTCGGCGACCCGCAGCAGCTGCCACAGGTCAGCCAGGGCACCCACCCGGCACCCGTGGACCGCTCCGCGCTGGGCTGGCTGGTGGACGGTCACCACACGTTGCCGCCCGAACGGGGCTACTTCCTCGAGTTCTCCTACCGCATGCATCCCGACGTCTGCGGTCCGGTGTCGCGGCTGTCCTACGACGGCCGCCTCCGTGCGATGGAATCGGTCAGCGCGGCGCGCCACCTGGACGGCGTGACCCCCGGCGTCCGGGTGCTCGACGTCGACCACGACGGCAATTCCACCGACAGTCCGGAGGAGGCCGACGCCATCGTCAGCGAGATCCGCGGGCTGCTCGGCCGGTCGTGGACCGACGGATCGCAGACCACAGCGCTGGGCCAGGAACACGTGCTGGTCGTCACCCCGTACAACGCGCAGGTGGTCATGCTGCGACGCCGTCTGGACGCCGCCGACCTTGGCGACGTTCGGGTCGGCACGGTCGACAAGTTCCAGGGCAGGCAGGCCCCCGTGGTGTTCGTCTCGATGACGGCATCCTCGGCCGAGGACGTGCCGCGCGGAATCTCGTTCCTGCTCAACCGTAATCGCCTCAACGTCGCCGTGAGCCGGGCCAAGTACGCGGCGGTGATCGTGCGGTCTCGGCTGCTGACTGACTACCTGCCGCCCACCCCCGCCGGGCTGATCGAGCTCGGGGCGTTCCTGTCGCTCACCGCGTCGGCGGGCGCACCGTCCATCTGTGGTACACCCAGCCCGTGAGTGACGACCTGACCGACCTGCTCGCGGCGATCGTCGGCGCCAAGTACGTCAGCACCGATGCCGACGTGCTGGCCGGCCGCTGCGTCGACTACACGGGCCGCTACCGGGGCCAGGCGAGCGCACTGGTCCGGCCGGGAACCGACGAGGAGGTCGCGGCGGTCCTTCGGACCTGTCGCGACGCCGGGGCCTACGTGACGATTCAGGGTGGGCGCACGTCGCTGGTCGCGGGCACCGTGCCCGAGCACGGCGACGTGCTGCTCTCCACCGAGCGCCTCACCTCCGTCGGCGAGGTCGACGTGGTCGAGCGCCGCGTCCGCGTCGGTGCGGGCGTCCCCCTGGCGGTGGTGCAGCGCGCCGCCACCGACGCCGGTCTGGTCTTCGGCGTCGACCTCGCGGCACGGGATTCGGCCACCGTGGGCGGCATGGCGTCGACGAATGCCGGCGGGCTGCGCACGGTTCGTTACGGCAACATGGGCGAGCAGGTGCTGGGCCTTGAGGTGGCCCTCGCCGACGGGTCGGTGGTGCGCCGCCACAGCGAGGTGCGCAGCGACAACACGGGTTACGACCTCGCCTCGCTCTTCGTCGGCGCCGAAGGAACCCTCGGGGTGATCACTAGTCTGGACCTGCGCCTGCGCCCCACCCCCGCCCACCGGGTGACGGCCGTCGTGGGGTTCGACGACCTCGACGCGCTGATCGCCGTCGGGCGCGAGTTCCGCGACGTCGACGGGATCGCCGCCCTCGAGCTCGTCGACGCCAGGGCCAGCGCGTTGACCGCCGAACACGCCGGCGTCGGCCCCGCCGTCGACGGGGCATGGCAGCTGTTGATCGAGCTCGCAGGCGACGTAGACCCCACCGAGCGGCTGGCCGAGTTGCTCGAGAACGCCGAACTGACGGGCGAGCCCGCGGTGGGCGTCGACGCCGCGACGCAGTTCCGGCTGTGGCAGGTCCGCGAGGCCATTGCCGACGTGCTCGGCGTCTACGGGCCGCCGCTGAAGTTCGACGTGTCCCTGCCCCTGTCGTCGATCGGCGAATTTGCCTCTGCGGCAACGGCATTGGTGTCCGAACATGCACCTGAGGCCATCCCCGTGTTGTTCGGCCACCTCGGCGAGGGCAACCTGCATCTGAACCTGGTGCGCTGCGTGCTCGACGCCGACCGCGAACGGGCGCTCTACGCGGCGATGATGGCGTTGATCGCCGAGCATCACGGCAACGTCAGCAGCGAGCACGGCGTCGGCACCCGCAAGCGGGATTACCTGACGATGTCTCGAACCGATGCGGACGTCGCGGCGATGCGAGCCCTCAAGCGGGCCTTCGACCCCGACGGCAGGCTGAACCCCGCGGTGCTCTTCGGCGAGAGTTAGTCGCGGAAGCGCATCGAATGCTTGCCGTAGGTGCCGGCGTCCTCACCCGGCTGCTCCTGGCGGCGTGAATGCCGACCGGCCGACCCGCCGGTCGACGGTGCGACGAACCCGTCGAGCGGATCGTCGAGCAGATCGATCCACGGGGAATGCCCGTTGCGCGCGGGAATCGGTTCCGGAGCCCGGTACCGCGCGCCAAGGTCGATCAGTTCGGGCACCGTGTCGGGGTCGTCGTCGACGGCGGTCTCGTCAGAAGGCTCACCCATCGGGCCGTGTCCCACTGCCCACGTCTCGGGCGGGGCCGGCATTCGCGGCGCGGCGTGGACCGCGAGCGGCGAGGTGGCGCTGTCGTCGGCGGCGGGTGCGTCGCGCTCCAGCACCTCGGCGTGGCGCCGCACCGCGCGGTCGGAGTCGTCCCACTCCTCGTGGTCGTCGTCGGCGGACCATTCGACGGTGTACTCCACGTAGTCGTCGTCGTCGGGGAAGTAGTCGGGTTCGACCGCCCGAGCGGCATCCGGCTGCGGCTCGTCCAGTGCGGAGGGATCGCCGAAGCCGCGGAGGAATAGCGCGGCGATCACACCGAACAAAGCGATGAACGCGGGCAGCAGCAGCGACCGGGACAACGCCTCGGAGAACGGCTCGTGTAGGAAGCCCGGCAGTTGGGTGACCGCGCCCTGACCCGCCCCGGGATCGGACTGATCGGGCAGCGCCGCGCTGATCTGCGACGTCATCAGGGCGGCGATGCCCGCGCTGCCCAGCACGCTGCCGACCTGCCGGGTGGTGTTGTAGACACCCGAGCCCGCACCAGCCAACCGCGGCGGCAGGTTGCGGGTGGCGGTGGCCGCCAGCGGTGACCAGATGAAGGCCATCCCCACGCCCATCAGGGTCAACGGCAGCGCGAGCCGCCAGATCGGCGTCGTCGGCGTCATCTCGAACGACAGCCAGGTCAGCGCGATGGCCACCGCCGAGAACCCGAAACCGATGAGCGGTCGTGGGTGGGACCGGTCGACGAGCTTGCCGGCGAAGGGGGCGAGCGCTCCCGATGCGATCGCCATCGGCGCGGTCAACAGAGCCGACCGGGTGGGCGAGAGACCGCACACCGCCTGGGCGTAGAACATGACCGGCACGATCATCGCCGTCACGACGAAGCCGATCACCGCGATTCCGAGGTTGGACAGGCTGAAGTCGTTGTCCCGGAAGATCCGCAGCGGAATCAGCGGCTCGCCGGTGTGGATCGACTGCCAGTAGACGAAGGCGCCCATCGCGACGACGCCCGCCACCAACGTGCCCCAGACCCATGGGGCCCAGTGGTGCGACTGTCCCTCCTGCAGCGCGAACACGATCAGGAAGAGGGCCACCCCGGACAGGAGCACGCCGATGACGTCGTACCCGTGTTTCTCGGTCGGCAGCACCGGAACGAAGATCAGCGCCAGCACCAGACCCAGCACGCCGATTGGCACGTTGACGATGAAGATCCACTGCCAGCCGAGGCCGTCGACGAGGACGCCGCCGGCCAGCGGACCGACGAGGGTCGCCACCCCCGCCGTCGCGCCCCACACGGCCAGTGCGACGCCGCGCCGCTCCGGTGGGAACACCCGGGTGATCGTGGACAGCGTTTGCGGGGTCAGCAGGGCCGCGCCGACGCCCTGGACCACGCGCGCGGCCACCAGCGTCTCGATGCTGCCTGCCAATCCACACCACAGTGACGCCGCGGTGAACACCGCCAGCCCGACCAGGTAGAGGTTGCGGGGGCCGAACTGGTCGCCGAGGCGGCCGGCGAGCAGTAGGGGCACCGCGTAGGCCAGCAGGTAGGCGCTCGTCACCCAGATGACCGCGTCGTAGTCGGCGTGCAGGGCGTCCATGATCGACGGATTGGCGACCGAGACGATCGTCGCGTCGAGCAGGATCATGAAGAACCCGACCAGCAGTGCCCACAGGGCGTGCCACGGGTTTCCGGTGCGGGGCCTGAGCAGTTGGAGCGCAGCCGTCATCGGCGTGCCTCCGGCGCCATGACGGCGTGGGACATCGGCGGGGGGTTCGTCATTTGCGGCTTCTGTTCGACCAGGCGGTGCGCGGCTAGACCGCCGACGCTACGGATCAGCCGGATGGACGACAAGTCGCCTGGAAGGCGCCTCAGGCGGCGTCTGGCACGGCGCCCGCGGGCAACGCGCCGTCGTCGGCCGGCGTCGTCGACCCCACCGCGAGCAGGGCCAGCAGTGCGATCACCGAACCGGCGGTCATGACTGCGGCGAGGGCGAGTTCGTCGTTGCCGAGCACGCCGACCAGCGGCGCCACGGCCGCCCCGAGCCCGAACTGGCCCGCACCGAGCAGCGCCGCCGCGGTGCCTGCTGCGTCGGGATGCCGCGACAGAGCGACCGCCGGTGCGTTGGGGATGACGAAGCCCATCGCGGCCAAGATCGCCCATACGGGAAGGACGAACGCGTAGATGCCGCCGACACCGGTAGCGGCCAGCGCGACGAACACCGTTCCGGCGGCCACCGACGCGCCGAGCGCCCATACCGTGATGGTCTGCGGCGTGAACCGGCGCAGGAGTACGACGTTGAACTGGGTGGCTCCGATCAGCGCCACGGCACCGGCGCCGAACACCAGGGCAAAGCTCTGCTGGTCGAGACCGTGACGACCCTGCAGCACGAACGACGCGCCCGCGATGTAGGCGAACAGTCCGGACATGCCCAGCGCCGCCACCAGCACCAGGATCACGAAGCGTCGGTCGCCCAGCAGCTCGCCGTAGGTGCCGAGGATGCCGCGCACGCGCAGCGGGCGGCGGTGGCCAACCGGCAGGGTCTCGGGCAGGGCGAGTGCGGCCAGCAGCAGGAGCAGCCCGGCCAGCACCACGAGGACGGCGAACACCCAGTGCCAGGAGAAGCGCAGCAGCACCGCCGCGCCGAGGGACGGCGCGATGACCGGGGCGACGCCGAGGACCAGCATCAGCCGCGACATCACGGTGGCGGCGGTGTTGCCCGCGAAGAGGTCGCCAACGATGGCCAGGGCGACGACCATGGTGGCCGCCGCGCCGACGCCCTGCAGACCGCGCGCGACGCCCAGGACGGCGACGTTGGGCGCGACGAGGCAGATGAGCGACGCCAGCATGTGCAGGACGATGCCCGCCATCAGCGGGCGGCGGCGGCCTAGCGAATCCGACAGCGGACCGATCACCAGCTGGCCGAGTGCCAAGCCCGCCAGCGTGCCGGTGAGCGTCAACTGCACCACCGACGACGACACCGAGAGGTCCTCGGCGATCTGCGGGAGCGCGGGCAGGTACATGTCGATCGTGAGCGGCCCGAGGGCCACCAGCAGCCCGAGCACCACGATCACCCGGAGGCGGCTCGGCGTCTTGCCCTCACGAGACACCTCAGGTGCCTTGGATGCGGTGTTCTCGAGGTCCACGTATCCAAATGCTGCCATGGAAGTGGTTAGCAAGGGTCACGACGATTTTCTTCCCTGGGCGAATGGTGACCGCCGTCACCGCCGGGCACGCTGGTGCCCCACAGTGCGTTGGAGTAGCAGGACGACGGACTAACCTGGACGAGGAAGTCCGCGAATGGGGAGGCCCACGAATGAGCGCTCGCTCCGGTGCCAAGAGCCAGGTGCCCGCCAAGGTCGACGACGATCCCAGCGTGGCCGCGCGAGCGCTGTCGCAGATCATCGAACGCGGCGCACGGGTACAGGCGCCGGCGGTGAAGGCCTACGTCGACCGCCTCCGCGAGAGCAGCCCGGGCGCGACCCCCGCCCAGATCGTCGACAAGCTGGAGAGTCACTACCTCGCCGCCGTCATGGCTAGTGGTGCGGCCGTCGGCTCGGCGGCGGCGTTCCCCGGCATCGGCACGCTGGTCGCGATGTCGGCGGTCGCCGGTGAGACGGTGGTGTTCCTCGAAGCGACGGCGGTCTTCGTGCTCGCGGTCGCCGAAGTGCACGGCATCCCGGCCGATCACCGCGAGCGGCGGCGGGCGTTGGTGTTGGCGGTGCTCGTCGGTGACGACGGCAAGCGGGCGGTGGCGGACCTCATCGGCGCGGGCCGCACGGGGGGCGGCTGGTTGGCAGACGGTGCGGCGTCGCTGCCGCTGCCCGCGGTGTCGCAGCTCAACGGCCGGCTGCTGAAGTTCTTCGTCAAGAAGTACGCGCTCAAGCGCGGTGCCATCGCGTTCGGAAAGCTGCTCCCCGTCGGCATCGGTGCCGTCATCGGAGGCGTCGGCAACCGGGCGATGGGCAAGAAGATCATCTCCAATGCGCGCGGCGCGTTCGGCACTCCACCCCAGAGGTGGCCTGCGACGCTGCACGTTCTGCCGGGGTTGGAGAAGTAGGGCGCGCGTCCCCCATGGACGCGCGCAGGCCGCCACCGACGTCGGCTCCAGTTGAGTAGGGGCGTTGACCGTCGCCGGTCACCGGCGAAGCGTTAGCCTTCATAAGGCGATAGCGAGCGGCAAACGGCGCGCCCGCGGAGTTAGTAAGGAATCGAGGCGAGTAGCTGCCGTGAGCAGTTCACCTTCACCATTTGGACAGAACGAGTGGCTCGTTGAAGAGATGTATCGCAAGTTTCGCGATGACCCCTCGTCAGTCGACTCGAGTTGGCACGAGTTCCTAGTCGACTACTCCCCGGAGGCGTCGACCGAGTCGAGCTCTCCACCGTCGGCGAGTACGAACGGCAACGGGTCGGCCGCCACGAAGACCCAGCCCACGGCCGAGCCGAAGACCGAAGCCAAGGCCGAACCCAAGCCCGAGGCCAAGACGGACGCCACGCCGGAGGCCAAGACTCCGGCCAAGCCAGAGCCGAAGACCGAAGCCAAGAGCACGACCAAGCCCGCCTCGAAGCCCGAGCCGACGACGACCGAGCCCGCCAAGCCGGAAGCCGAGAAGGCCTCCGACGAGGACCAGGTGTCCGTCATCCGCGGCGCGTCCGCCGCCGTGGTGAAGAACATGAACGCCTCGCTCGCGGTGCCCACCGCCACCAGCGTGCGGGCCATCCCCGCCAAGCTGATGATCGACAACCGCGTCGTCATCAACAACCACCTCAAGCGCACCCGCGGCGGAAAGATCAGCTTCACCCACCTGTTGGGCTACGCGATCGTCCAGGCCATCAAGAGCTTTCCGAACCTCAACCGCCACTTCACCGAAGTCGACGGCAAGCCCAACGTCGTCACACCGGCGCACACGAACCTCGGCCTCGCGATCGACCTGCAGACCAAGAACGGTCGCCAGCTCGTCGTCGCCGCCATCAAGCGCTGCGAGACCATGCGCTTCGGTCAGTTCATCGCCGCCTACGAGGACATCGTGCGCCGCGCGCGCGACGGCAAGCTCACCGCCGAGGACTTCTCGGGCGTCACGATCTCGCTGACCAACCCCGGCACGATCGGCACCGTGCACTCCGTGCCGCGGCTGATGAGCGGCCAGGGCGCCATCATCGGCGCGGGCGCGATGGAGTACCCCGCCGAATTCCAGGGCGCCAGCGAAGAGCGAATCGCGGAGATGGGTCTCGGCAAGCTCATCACCCTGACCTCGACCTACGACCACCGCATCATCCAGGGTGCGGAGTCCGGCGACTTCCTCCGCAAGATCCACGAGCTGCTGCTCTCCGACGACTTCTTCGACGAGATCTTCCGTGAGCTGGGCATCCCGTACGAGCCCGTCCGGTGGCGCACCGACAATCCCGACTCGATCTTCGACAAGAACGCACGCATCATCGAATTGATTGCGGCATACCGCAATCGGGGCCATCTGATGGCCGACATCGACCCGCTGCGATTGGACAAGACGCGCTTCCGCAGCCACCCCGACCTCGACGTACTTACCCACGGGCTGACGCTGTGGGACCTCGACCGCGTGTTCAAGGTCGACGGTTTCGCCGGCGCCGAGTACAAGAAGCTGCGCGACGTGCTGTCGGTCCTGCGTGACGCGTACTGCCGCCACGTCGGCGTGGAGTACACCCACATCCTCGAACCCGAGCAGCAGAAGTGGATCCAGGAACGGGTCGAGGTCAAGCACGACAAGTTCACCGTTGCCGAGCAGAAGTACATCCTGAGCAAGCTCAACGCCGCCGAGGCGTTCGAGACGTTCCTGCAGACGAAGTACGTTGGGCAGAAGCGCTTCTCGCTGGAGGGCGCCGAGACCGTCATCCCGATGATGGACGCCGTGCTCGACCAGGCCGCCGAACACGGCCTCGACGAGGTGGTCATCGGCATGCCCCACCGCGGCCGGCTCAACGTGCTGGCCAACATCGTCGGCAAGCCCGCCTCCCAGATCTTCTCCGAGTTCGAGGGCAACCTGAACCCGAGCCAGGCACACGGCTCCGGTGACGTGAAGTACCACCTCGGCGCGACCGGCAACTACCTACAGATGTTCGGCGACAACGACATCGACGTCTCGCTGGTGGCCAACCCCAGCCACCTCGAGGCCGTCGACCCGGTCCTGGAAGGACTGGTGCGCGCCAAGCAGGACCTCGTCGAGCCGGCGGCCGGGCCCGACGGGCCCGAGAAGTTCACCGTGGTCCCGCTCATGCTGCACGGCGACGCGGCGTTCGCCGGGCAGGGCGTGGTGGCCGAGACGCTGAACCTCGCCCTGCTGCGCGGTTACCGCACCGGCGGCACGATCCACATCATCGTCAACAACCAGATCGGCTTCACCACCTCACCGCAGGACTCGCGCTCCTCGGAGTACTGCACCGACGTGGCGAAGATGGTGGGCGCGCCCATCTTCCACGTCAACGGTGACGACCCCGAGGCCGCGTCGTGGGTGGCGAGGCTGGCCGTCGACTTCCGGCAGAAGTTCAACAAGGACGTCATCATCGACATGCTGTGCTACCGCCGCCGCGGGCACAACGAGGGCGACGACCCGTCGATGACGCAACCGGAGATGTACGACGTCATCGACACCAAGCGCGGGGTCCGCAAGACCTACACCGAGGCGCTGATCGGCCGTGGCGACATCTCCATCAAGGAGGCCGAAGACGCCCTGCGCGACTACCAAGGCCAACTCGAGCGCGTCTTCAACGAGGTCCGCGACCTGGAGAAGCACGCCATCGAGCCCAGTGAGTCCGTCGAGTCCGATCAGCAGCTGCCCGCGAAACTCAGTACGGCCGTGGATAAGTCACTGCTCGCCAGGATCGGTGACGCGCACCTCGCCATCCCGGAGGGGTTCACCGTCCACCCCCGTGTCAAGCCCGTGCTCGAGAAGCGCCGCGAAATGGCCTACGAGGGCAAGATCGACTGGGCGTTCGGCGAGCTGCTTGCGCTCGGCAGCCTGCTCTCGGAGGGCAAGCTCATCAGGCTCACCGGTCAGGACACCCGCCGCGGCACGTTCACGCAGCGGCACTCGGTGGTCATCGACCGCAAGACCGGTGCGGAGTTCACCCCGCTGGAGCTGCTGACGCTCGACGAGAAGGGCGCACCGACCGGCGGCCGGTTCATGGTCTACGACTCGGCGCTCTCGGAGTACGCCGCGGTGGGCTTCGAATACGGCTACTCCGTCGGCAATCCCGACGCAATGGTGTTGTGGGAGGCGCAGTTCGGCGACTTCGTCAACGGGGCGCAGTCGATCATCGACGAATTCATCAGCTCCGGTGAGGCCAAGTGGGGCCAGCTCTCCGACGTGGTGCTGCTGCTGCCGCACGGCCACGAGGGCCAGGGCCCCGACCACACGTCGGGCCGCATCGAGCGGTTCCTGCAGGTGTGCGCCGAGGGTTCCATGACCGTGGCGATGCCGTCGACGCCGGCGAACTACTTCCACCTGCTGCGCCGCCATTCGCTCGACGGCATCCATCGACCGCTGATCGTCTTCACCCCGAAGTCGATGCTGCGCAAGAAGGAAGCCGTCAGCGACATCCGCGACTTCACCGAGCAGAAGTTCCGCTCGGTGATGGAGGAGCCGACGTATACCGACGGTGACGGCGACCGCGCGAAGGTCAAGCGCATCCTGTTGACCAGCGGCAAGATCTACTACGACCTGGCCGCCCGCAAGACCAAGGACGGCCGCGACGACGTCGGCATCGTGCGCATCGAGCAGCTCTATCCGCTGGCCAAGCGGCGGCTGCGGAACACCCTCGACCAGTATCCGAATGCCGAGGAGTTCTTCTGGGTGCAGGAGGAGCCGGCCAACCAGGGTGCGTGGCCGACCTTGGGCCTCGCGCTGCCCGAGCAGGTACCCGACAAGCTGACCGGCATCAAGCGCATCTCGCGGCGCGCGATGTCGGCGCCGTCGTCGGGTTCGTCGAAGGTGCACGCCGTCGAACAGCAGGAGATCATCGACGAAGCGTTCTCCTGACCCCTTTAGTCGGGACCAGCGGTACCGGTTAGGCTTCACGCCAAAGACACGCTCGTCGTCGAGAAGAGGGAGTGTTCATGGAAGGCTTCGCCGGTAAGGTCGCCGTCGTCACGGGCGCCGGGTCGGGCATCGGTCAGGCACTGGCCGTCGAGTTGGCACGCTCGGGGGCCAAGGTCGCGATCAGCGACGTCGACCTCGAGGGTCTGGCCGTCACCGAGGCCCGACTGAAGGCCATCGGAGCCCCGGTCAAGGCCGACCGCCTCGACGTCACCGAGCGGGAGGCGTTCGAGCTGTACGCCGACGCCGTGAAGGCGCACTTCGGCAAGGTCAACCAGATCTACAACAACGCGGGCATCGCCTTCACCGGAGACGTCGAGGCCAGCTCCTACAAGGACATCGAGCGCGTGATGGACGTCGACTTCTGGGGCGTCGTCAACGGCACGAAGGCGTTCCTGCCGCACCTCATCGAGTCCGGCGACGGGCACGTGGTCAACGTCTCGAGCCTGTTCGGCATCTTCTCGGTGCCCGGCCAGGCCGCCTACAACGCCGCGAAGTTCGCGGTGCGTGGATTCACCGAGGCGCTGCGCCAGGAGATGATCGCCGCCAAGCGTCCGGTCAAGGTGACGACGGTGCACCCCGGCGGCATCAAGACCGCGATCGCGCGCAACGCGGCGGCGGCCGAGGGCGTCGACGCCGAGAAACTGGCCCAGACGTTCGACAAGAAGCTGGCCAAGACCACCCCCGAGCGGGCCGCGGTGATCATCCTCGACGCCGTCCGCAAGAACAAGGCGCGCGTGCTCGTCGGCGCCGACGCCAAGGCCCTCGACGTCATCGTGCGCCTCACCGGGTCGGGCTACCAGCGGCTGTTCGCCTCGGTCATCGCCCGCACGATGCCGGGCGTGCACTAGCGGCTAGTGCCCCAGCGGGTGCGCCGACAGCCAATCGTCGGCCACCGCACCGGGATCCGCGCCCGTGGCGACCTTGCCCAGCATGTCGGCCAACGAGCCCGTGTCCAATTCGCCGGCAATCTCGTTGAGCGCCAACACCTGCCGCTCGTCGAGCTCGTTTCGACGGTAGAGCGGCACCACGTTCTCCGCGCGGATGGCCGAGGTCTTGTCGCTCAAGACCACCACGTCGTCCGGGGTCTGCGGCACCGCGGTCGACGTCCACGCGGCGGTCACGCGCCCCGACCGCAGCGCACCCACCATCGCCGAGGCCGTGGGGAATTCGACCGCCGCGGGTAGGCGGCACGTCGCGACCGCCGTCGGGGCGGGACCGTCGGCGACCTTGCCGACCGTCAATCCCTGGCAGCGGCGGGCCACCGCCGCCACGTCGCGCGAACCCCACTTCTGAGCCGTCGACTCGGTGACGCCCAGCGCGGGCTTGTCCTCGGCGGACTGCGCGTAGTCACCGGCGCCGATGCCCTCGGGCAGCGCCGAGATCATCGAGCGGTAGACCTGTTCGGGGGCCCGCGCCGTCGCGTCGGGATCGAAGCGAA
Organism: Mycobacterium yunnanensis; assembly: GCF_025823185.1. GTDB lineage: Bacteria > Actinomycetota > Actinomycetes > Mycobacteriales > Mycobacteriaceae > Mycobacterium > Mycobacterium yunnanensis. The sequence goes on along the minus strand of NZ_JACKVK010000003.1, from coordinate 197,240 downwards.
CCAGCAGCCGGCCGGTGAAACCGGGCACCACTTCAACGTCACCGGTGTCCAACTCGGCCAAGGGATCGGCACCCTGCTCGACGTGGGCCGCGCTTCCATAGGACCGCAACGCGGCCGCGTACAGGTGCGCCAACAACGTGGTGGCGGGATCGGGCCCGGTGCCCACCGCGATCGACGTGCCCGGTGCCGGCGTGCCACATCCCGCGACTGCCAGTGCGACGACCGACGCCAACACCCGTCGCAGGACCATCGCGCCAGGCTACTTCACCGCCGCGCACCGCCGACCGACCGCGTCATGCCGGCCCACAGGCTTGGGGCGTACGATTCGCAGCGGTCAATTAGGGGCTCAACGGAGCTGCTCCGCCCGCCGAGGGGAGGACGATCGTGCCGTCTTTTCGTACCTTGCAGCCGTCGATGCTGCGTCCGGCCAACCGGCGGATCCCCGATCCCGACGCCAGCGCGATCCACGTCCCGGTTGCCCGCGCCATGGTCGACTGCGGCGTCTACGCCGACGGCAAGCGCTTACCGGGCAAGTACACCCACGCCGCGGCGCTGGCGAAGGTCAGGGAGCTTCAGCGCGAGGACGTCAAGGCCTTCGTCTGGATCGGATTGCACGAGCCCGACGAGCGCCAGATGCAGTCGGTGGCCGACGTATTCGGCTTGCACGAACTCGCCGTCGAGGACGCCGTGCACGCCCACCAGCGACCCAAGCTCGAGCGCTACGACAACACCTTGTTCCTGGTGCTCAAGACGATCATGTACGTCGAACACGAGTCGGTGGCCAAGGCCCGCGAGATCGTCGAGACCGGCGAGATCATGATCTTCGTCGGACAGGACTTCGTCGTGACGGTCCGCCACGGCGACCACGGCGGTCTCGCCGCGGTGCGCAAGCGCATGGACACCACCCCGGCCAGTTGCGCGCTGGGGCCCTACGCCGTGCTGCACGCGATCGCCGACCACGTGGTGGACCACTACCTGGAGGTCACCGATCTCGTCGAGACCGACATCGACGCGATGGAGGAGAACGTCTTCTCCGCCACCTCCGAGACCGACATCGAGCACATCTACTTGCTGAAGCGCGAAGTCGTCGAGATGCGCAGGGCGGTGGGCCCCCTCAACCTCGCGCTTCAACGCCTCGGCACCGACCACAACGACCTCATCTCCAAGGAGGTCCGGCGCTACATCCGCGACGTCGTCGACCACAACACGCAGGCCTCCGACCGGGTCGCCAGTTACGACGAGGTGCTCAGCTCGCTGGTGCAGGCCGCCGTCGGCAAGGTCTCGATGCAACAGAACATGGACATGCGCAAGATCTCGGCCTGGGTCGCCATCGCGGCCGTCCCGACCGCGATCGCCGGCATCTACGGAATGAACTTCGAGCACATGCCGGAGCTGGCATGGACTTTCGGCTATCCCATGGTGCTGCTGGTGATGGCGGCGGTGTGTTCTGGCTTGTACTTCACCTTCCGCCGAAACCACTGGCTGTAGCGAGCATTAGGTTGGCGAGCTGGCCCGCCGCCTCAGGTTGGATTGGCGGCCCGCCGCCTCAGGTTGGATTGGCGGCCCGCCGCCGGGGATCCCGGACGTCGACCCCGTCCACCCGCCACGCCTCCCGCATCGCCTCGGCGCCCTTGAGCCGCACCCAGGCCGCCTCGGTCGGCGTGATCGGAGTCGCCGACAGGATCCGCACCGCCTCGTAGGGTGCCGGCAACTCCACGTCCTCGACGTCGTCGGGGCCCAGCAGCACCGCCGTGAACGGAGCTCCCTCCCACAGCGGGGTCTCGAGGTCGACCAGGGCGTCCGGCACCAGCACCAGACCCTCGACGGCCGGCGCGGCCGCGACGATCGCGATCGAGCGGGCCAGACCCACTGGCGTCGAACCGCGAAGCGCTACAACGACTTCCGCGCGCGGACCACTCGTCGAGTCGACGACCATCGACGTCGGGTCGAGCATCGGGTGTCGCGAACAGCCCAGCGACACGTGATACAGCGTGTCGTCGGCATCCGGCCCGAAGCGCAGCACGTCGATCGACTCGGCGCCGAGGAAGGTCACGCTGGCGACGGTGGGTTCGCGACCGGCACCGATCCGGTCGAAGTGCTCGGACAGCCGGGCGCGGACCGCGGCGAGGACGTCGCTCACTCGGCCGGCGGAATCGACAGGTTAGCGCCGGTGTCGGCGTCGAACAACGTCAGCTTGGAGGTATCGAAGGCGAGCTCGGCCGGGTGACCGGCAACGGCCTTCGTCTCGGCTGCAACGCGAGCCACGAATTGGTTGGCCCCGACGCCCGACTCGGTGCTCAGCTCCGCGAGCTGAGCGGACTGGGCACCTTCGCCCTCGGTGTGGAAGTGGACGTACTTATCCGCGCCAAGTGATTCGACGAGGTCGACGGTGACCTCGAAGGTCAGCGCCTTGATGCGGTCGTAGCTGTCGATCAGCGCCGCGTCCTCGAGATGCTCGGGCCGCACGCCGGCGATCACGTTGCGCGGCGTGGGGTGCTGGGCCAGCATGTCGTGCACGTCGCTGGTCAGGGTGACCTCGCCGAAGGGCAGTCGCACGCCGACGTCGGTCAACGTGGCGGGGAAGAAGTTCATCGACGGGGATCCTATGAAACCGGCGACGAACAGGTTGGCCGGGCGATGGTAGAGCTCGTCGGGCGTGCCGATCTGCTGGGCCACCCCGGCCAGCATGACCACCACGCGGTCACCGAGTGTCATGGCTTCGGTCTGGTCGTGGGTGACGTAGACGGTGGTGGTGCCCAACCGGTTCTGCAGCCGAGCGATCTCCGCGCGCATCTGCACCCGCAGCTTCGCGTCGAGGTTGCTCAACGGCTCGTCCATCAGAAAGGCCTTGGGGCTGCGGACGATTGCGCGTCCCATGGCGACGCGCTGACGCTGACCGCCGGAGAGCTGACCGGGCTTGCGATCCAGGAGCTCGGTGAGATCGAGGATCTTGGCGGTCTCCTCGACCTTGGTGGCGACGTCGGCCTTGGGGGTCTTCGCCAAGACCAGCGGGAAGGCGATGTTCTGGCGCACCGTCATGTGCGGGTAGAGCGCGTAGGACTGGAACACCATCGCGATGTCACGGTCCTTGGCGGCCTTCTCGTTGACGCGGTCGCCGCCGATGCGGAGCTCACCGGAGGTGATGTCCTCCAACCCGGCGATCATGTTCAGCGTGGTGGACTTTCCGCAGCCCGACGGGCCCACCAGGATGATGAACTCGCCGTCGGCGATCGTGATGGACAAGTCCTTCACCGCCGCCGTCCCGCCGGCGTAGCTCTTCGCCACGCGGTCCAACACGATCTCGGCCATGCCCTACCCCTTCACCGCGCCGGACGTCAGCCCGGCGACGATACGTCGTTGGAAGATGAGTACGAAGACGACGATCGGTACCGTGATGACCATCGCGCCCGCGGCAATCGATCCGGTCGGCTCCTCGAATTGCGAACTGCCGGTGAAGTTCGCGATCGCCACCGGTGCGGTGATGGCCCGCTGCGTGGCAGTCAGCGACAGCGCCAGCAGCAGGTCGTTCCACGCGAAGATGAACACCAGGATGGCCGCGGTGACGATACCGGGTGCGGCGAGCGGCGCGATCACCTTGCTGAACGCCTGCCACGGGGTTGCGCCGTCCATCTTGGCCGCCTTCTCCAGATCCCACGGGATCTCCCTGAAGAACGCCGACATCGTGTAGATGGCCAGCGGCAGCGCGAACGTGATGTACGGGATGATCAGGCCCGGCCAGGTGTCGAACAGCCCGATCGAGCGTTCGATCTCGAACAGCGGTGTCACCAGCGAGATTTGAGGAAACATCGCGATCAGCAGTGCCATTCCCACCAGCACCCGTTTGCCGGGGAAGGCCAACCTGGCGATCGCGTAGGCCGCCATGCCGCCGACGACGACGGCGATCACGGTGGTGATGAGTCCGATGCCGATGGAGTTGACCAGGGCCGAGCTGAAGGTGTTGCCCGAGAAGATGGCCTCGTAGTTGTCGAACGTCACCTGGGTGGGAATCAGGTTGCCGTCCTTGACCGTCGAGGTCGGCTTCAGCGACAACGACAGTATCCACAGCACGGGGAAGAGGGCGTAGAGGACGACGACGACGTTGACGACCGTCCACCCGGTGGCGCGCCTCGAACTCACTCGCTCACTCATCGCGCGCCCCAGGTGCCGCCGCCCCGAAGACCTTCACGTAGACGAAGGCGATCACCGCGACGGTCAGGAAGATGAGAACGCTGATGGCCGAGCCGAGTCCGAGGTTGAAGGCCTTGAACAGGTTGTCGTACCCCAGGATCGACACTGAACCGGTGTCGTTCGCACCGCCGGTCAGAACGTAGATGTTGTCGAAGATCCGAAACGCGTCCAGGGTGCGGAACAGCAGGGCCACCAGGATCGCCGGTTTGATCAGCGGCAGAATGACTCTCGTCAGCCGCTTCCATGCTCCGGCACCGTCCATCTGAGCGGCGTTGAGCAGGTCTTGGGGCACCAGCGCGAGACCGGCGAGCAGCAGCAGCGCCATGAACGGGGTCGTCTTCCAGACCTCGGCGAGCACCACGATGCCCAGTGACGGGAGTTGCTCGGTCAGGGGTGCGACGCCGGTCGGAAGGAGGTTGGCCAGATACCCGGTCCCCGGCGTCCACGCGTAGTACCAGCTGTACGACGCGGCCACCGTGACGATGCCGTAGGGGATGAGGATGGCCGTGCGGACGACGCCCCTGCCGAAGATGGTGCGGTGCATCACCAACGCGAGCGCCATGCCGAGTACGAACTCGACGGCCACCGAGACCACGGTGATCGCCAGCGTGACGACGAACGCCGTCCACCAGTACCGGTCGCCGAGGATGGTCGCGTAGTTGTCGAACCAGACGAACGTGGTGTCGTCGGGAGCGGCGAGGTTGTAGCGCTGCAGGCTCAGCCAGACGGCGTAGACGATGGGATAGGCGGTCACCGCGAGCATCAACACGACGGCGGGTCCGATCAACCAGAACGCCAGGCGGCGTTCGGACGTGCGGTCGTCACGAGCGGGCGCGGTCACGGGATGAGTCCCTTGCCGTCGACGGCCTTCCGAACCTGCTCGGCGAGTTCGTCGGCGGTACGTTCGGGGTCGACGTTGGTGATGGGGGCCAGCGTCGCCGAGATGCGGGTAGACACCGACTGGTAGACCGGCGTCGCAGGCCGCACCGCGGCGTTGGTGAGCTGATCGCGGATGATCGCGTACTGCGGATACTTCTTCTGGAATTCGGGGTCGTCGTACAGCGACGTGCGGACGGCGGGCAGGCCGCCCTCGACCGACGTGTACCGCTGGTTCTCGACGCTGCGCAGACAGCGGATGGCCTCGAAGGCCTCGGCGCGGTGCCGGGTGTTCTTGCCAACGGCGAGGTTGAGACCGCCGAGGGTGACCTTGGCCTGCTGCCCTGGCACCACGCCCGGATAGTTGGCGAAGCCGAACACCGCCTTGCTGGCGTCGTAGGCGGCGTCGAACTGTTCGTCGCTGGGTTTGAACGTCCCGACGTCGTCGATGCTGCCCGTGAGATCGTCACGCTCGTCGAGGCGCAGGAACGGCACGCCGCCCTTGACGGCGTTCTCGAGCATCGAGGGAAGGACGAAGGGCCAGTTGACCTCGAGGGCGGCCTTGCCCTGTTCGAGGGCGAGCCGGGCAGAAGCCTCGTCGGTCTGGGTGATCGACGGGTCCGCGCCCGGGGCGGTGGCGACGGCCTTGATGATCTGCAGGGCCTTGACCGTGGCCGCCCGGTGCTCGGGGGTGTCGGTGAGCGTCACCGTCTTGCCGTCGTCGGAGAGCACCTGACCGCCGGCGCTGGCGAGCAACGTGTTGAACCACACCACCAGACCCTCGTACTGCTTGGCCTGCAACGCAATCCAGCTCGGCTTGCTCTCGTCGTGCAGGCGGGTCGCCTCGCCGACCACGTCGTCCCAGGTTTGCGGTGGGTTCGGCATCAAATCGGCCCGATACCAGAGCAATTGGGTGTTGGTGGTGATGGGCGAGGCATAGAGCACGTCGCGCCACGTGGCGGTCTGCAACGGTCCTGGCAGTGTGTCGGCCCGGGCATCGGCCTCGGCTTGGCCTGCCGGATCGTCGGACAGCGGCAAAGCCCAACCCGCCTCGGCGAATTCGGCGGTCCACACCACGTCGAGGGCCATGACGTCGAGCGAGGCGTCGTTGCCCGTGAGGCGGCGGGCCAGCTGCAGCCGTTGGTCGTCGGCACCCTTGGGCAGACTGATCTGCTTGATGGTGAAGCGGCCGCCGAACTCGTCGTTGCAGCGCTTGGCCACCGCGGTGAAGGTGGCCATCTCGTTGGCCGGGGTGTAGTAATTGACGACTACGCCGCCGCTGGCGGCCCCGCATGCCGACACGAGCGACGCGACCGTCAGCCCAGCCAATGCTGCAGCACCCAGCCGCCCAACCCGCACGCACGAACCGTAGAGCGAGTCACGCGCGATGCGCAACACTCGTGCATCATCGCGTCCAGATCGTGATGCCACGTTGACCTTGGCGCGCTAGGGCGCCGCGTCGAGCCTCCCTAGATGGTCAAGCGCGCCAACAGATCCCGACCCTGCTCGGCGCTCTGCGGGTCACACAGCACGTCGTAACGCCCGGCGACCAATTGCATCGTGGAGCTGAAATCCCTTGTGCCCCGCGAGATCGCATACTGCAACCCCGAGGTGATCAGGCCGAAGAACACGCCCGCGATCAGACCGGCAATCAGCGATCCCCAGGGGCTCGGACCGAAGAAGCCCAAGACCAGTCCGATGAACAAGCCCAGCCAGGCGCCGGTCACGGCGCCACCGCCGAGCACGCGCGGCCAGGTGAGCCGGCCGGTGACCCGCTCCACCTGCATGAGGTCAACGCCGACGATCGTCACCTGCTGCACCGGGAATTCCTGGTCGGAGAGGTAGTCCACGGCGCGCTGCGCCTCGGCGTAGGTCGGATAGGAGGCGATCGGCCAGCCCTTCGGCGGCGTGGGCAGCGACGCGAATCCCCCACGGCCCTGGTTCTGTCCGGCCCGCCCCGGATTCTGAAGTGGGTTCGTCATCGTCTGTGTCCTCGTTCTGTCGTGTCGTCGTGGTCGAGGGTCGTCCCTCCTGCCATTCTCAACGTTCGACATGGCCAATGAGTGCCGTCCCGGCAAGGAAGTCTGGCAAATGCGCGCTCCGGTAGTCTTGGACCCCATGACACCGCCCACCACGACGGCGAGGCGCAGGAATCGGACGGCCGTCGCGTCACTGGCGGCCTCGGTGGTGACGGTGTTCGGAATCGGGTCGATCGTGGGAATCGCACTGGGCGTGTTCGCCCTCAACCAGATCGTGGTGACCAGCGAGCGCGGTCGCGGACTGGCGACCGCGGGCATCCTCGTCGGCGCCGTCACCCTTCTGTTGAGCATGATGGCAATCGTGATGGGACTGAGCACGCTATGAGCACTGGATCCGACGAACCCAACCGCGGCCGGGAACATCCCTCGCTGGAGAACTCCCCGCAGCAGGGTGATCCCTATGCGCCCGTGGACTATCCGACCGAGTCGGCCCCCCCGCCGCACGAGTACGGCCCGCCCGCCGACTACCCGCCGCCCGGCGCCCAGCAGCCTGGTTACCAGCAGCCTGGTTACCAGCAGCCCGACTACCCGCAGCCCGGCGCCCAGCAGCCCGGCTACCCCCCGCCGGCCTACCCCCAGCCCGGATATCCGCCGCCCGATTACCCGCAGGGTGGTTACCCGCCGCCGGGCTACCCGCCGCCGAATCAAGGTGGCTACGGCTCCCCTTACTACGACCCCTACGCCCCGACGCGACCGGTGGGCACCAACGGCAAGGCGATCGCGGCACTGGTGACGTCCTTGGTTGGCCTGTTCTTCTGTGGCGTGCCTGCCATCTTCGGACTGATCCTCGGCGTCCTCGCGATGCGCGAGACCCGGCGCACGGGGCAGGAGGGCCACGGCATGGCGCTGGCGGGTGTCATCGTCGGCGCCCTGGCCGTCGCGGGCTGGGTGATCTACGTCGTCGTCGTGGTCCTCCTGGCCCTCGCCGTCGGCACCACTCCGACGTACGGCTACTGACCCGGCGGCACGAACGAGGCCGACGTCCGCGCCATACCCGCGGCCCGGCCCTTGCCGGCGACGACCAGCGCCATCTTGCGGCTCGCCTCGTCGATCATCTCGTCGCCGAGCATCACCGCTCCCCTGGCGCCGCCGGCTTGCGACGTGTGCCATTCGTAGGCGTCCAGGATCAGCTCGGCGTGGTCGTAGTCGGCCTGCCGGGGACTGAACGTCTCGTTGCCCGCCTCGATCTGGTCGGGGTGCAACACCCACTTGCCGTCGAAGCCGAGCGCTGCGGCGCGCCCCGCCACCCGCCGGAACGCCTCGACGTCGCGAACTTTGAGGAACGGCCCGTCGATCGCGTTGATCCCCCGCGCCCGGGCCGCGACGAGGATGCGCATGAACACGTGGTGATGCGCGTCGCCGACGTCGTAACCCTCGGGCTGCTCGCCGACGACCAGGGTGCGCATGTTGAGGCTCGCCATCATGTCGGCGGGCCCGAGCACCAAGGCCTGCACCCGCGGCCCCGCCGCGATCGCGTCGACGTGGGTAAGCCCTTCGGCATTCTCGATCTGCGCCTCGACACCGATGCGCCCCACCGGCAACCCATGAGTCATCTCGAGCTGAGTCAACAGGAGATCCAAAGCCTGGACGTGCGAGACGTCGGTCACCTTCGGCAGGATGACGACGTCCAGGACGCTGCCCGCCGTCGCGACGACTTCGATCACGTCGGCGTGCGTCCACGGCGTCGTCCAGTCGTTGACGCGCACCCCGCGCAGCTGCCCGGCCCACCCGTTGGAGGCCAAACCGGCAGCCACTTGAGTACGCGCCTGCGCCTTGGCATCTGAGGCCACCGAGTCCTCCAGGTCCAGGAACACCTGATCGGCGGGTAGTTGCTTGGCCTTCTCGATCATCTTGGAGCTGCTGCCGGGAACCGAGAGGCACGTTCTTCGGGGGCGATAGAGGTTCTCCACGAGATCACTCTCTACTCTTTGACCCATGGTGGCGGTGAACAGGGTCTATGCGGCCCGACTGGCGGGGCTGTTGGTGCTCGGGCCAGACGGTGAGTCCGTCGGCCGTGTCCGCGACGTGGTGATCAGCATCGGCATCGGCCGCCAGCAACCGCGCGTGCTGGGCTTGGTCGTCGAATTGCTCACTCGCAGAAGGATATTCGTAGGCTTACTGCGGGTCACCGCCATCGAACCCAATGCCGTCACGCTGAATACGGCGAACGTCTCGCTGCGGCGCTTCGCCCAGCGACCCGGAGAGGTCCTGGTCTTCGGCCAGGTGCTCGACACCCGCGTGCGCGTGCAGGATCCCGAACTCGAAGAGCTCGCCGGCGTCGACCTGGTGGTGGTCGACCTCGCCATCGAACAAATTCGCACCAGGGACTGGGTGGTGACCAGGGTCGCGGTCCGCAGCCACCGCCGACTGGGACGCCGCACCTCCGTGCACATCGTCGACTGGCAGAACGTCACCGGGCTGACGCAGTCGGCGATGTCGCTACCCGGCCAGGGCGTGGCCTACCTGCTGGCGCAGTTCGCCGGCCAACGCCCCATCGTGGTCGCCGACGCCATCCGCGACCTCCCCGCCAAGCGGCGCTACGAAGTGGTCAACGCCCTCGACGACGAACGCCTCGCCGACATCTTGCAGGAGCTTCCCGAAAGCGAGCAGGCCGATCTGATGGAGCGGCTCGAACCCGAGCGGGCCGCCGACGTGCTCGAGGCCATGGATCCCGACGACGCCGCCGACCTCCTGGGAGAGTTGGGTGCCTCGGCCGCCGAAGCGCTGCTCGCCCGCATGGACCCCGAGGACTCCGAATCCGTGCGACGGCTGCTGCAGCACTCCCCAGACACCGCCGGCGGTCTGATGACCTCCGAGCCGGTCGTGCTGGGACCCGGCACCACCGTCGCCGAGGCGCTGGCCCGGGTGCGCGACCCCGAACTGACCCCGGCGCTCTCGTCGCTGGTGTTCGTCGTGCGCCCGCCGACGTCCACCCCGACCGGTCGCTACCTGGGCTGCGTGCACCTGCAACGACTGCTGCGCGAACCGCCGGCGGCGCTGGTCAGCGGCATCATGGATTCCGATCTGCCCAGCCTCGATCCCGAGACCACGCTGGCGGCGGTGACGCGATACTTCGCGGCCTACAACCTGGTGTGCGGTCCGGTGGTCGACGACGAGAAGCACCTGCTGGGTGCGGTCACCGTCGACGACCTCCTGGACCATCTGCTGCCCCACGACTGGCGGGTGCGCTCCGACGACCCCGAGCTGCCCGGTGAGGACGAGCTCACCGATGCCGCCGCGCCCTCGGCCGGGGGTCCGTCGTGAGTGACCTGTCATCGCGTCAGCGGCTCGACACCCCGCGCACCAGCCGCCGCCGCTTCACCCCGAGGGTCGACATCGAGGCGGTCGGTCGCATCAGCGAGTCGATTGCCCGTTTCCTCGGCACCGGCCGATACCTTGCCATCCAGACCGTTCTGGTGGTGGTGTGGATCGCGTTCAACCTCATCGCGGTGTCGTTGCGCTTCGACCCCTATCCCTTCATCCTGTTGAACCTTGCGTTCTCCACGCAGGCGGCCTACGCCGCCCCCCTGATCCTGCTGGCGCAGAACCGCCAGGAGAATCGCGACCGGGTCGCGCTCGAGGAGGACCGGCGCCGGGCCGAGCAGACCAAGGCAGACACCGAGTACCTCGCGAGGGAGCTCGCCGCGCTGCGCATCGCCGTCGGCGAGGTGGTGACGCGTGACTATCTGCGCCGCGAACTCGAAGAGGTACGCGAGCTGCTCGACGAACTCAAGGCTGCCAAGAAGCCCAAGAAGAACGTTCCAGCCAAGCCGACCCGGGACTGGGACGAATCCGTCTAGTCAATGCCGTAACACGAGCAACACCAGATCGGTATGGTGGCGTGGTTCACAACGTTTGCCATGATGTGCCAGGGGCGGCGTTTGGTCACCTGGATCGAGGACGGTCGAGTGCAAGTTCGAGGCGGGTCCGCGTACGCGGCGGTGCGGCGGCACGTGCGCCGCGTGAAGGCCAGACCCGCCGTCGGCGCCGCGGTACTGGCCCCGCTGATCCTTCTGCTGGCCGTCGGGGCGTCGGCCCCGACCCCGAGGCACGCCGTCGCCGACGACGGCATCACGCCCCTGGCGGCGGTGGCCAGTACCGGTGACGACGCGGGCGTCGTGGTCGTCGCGGCCCCCCGGCCTCCGACCCCGTTCCGCTTCGCCGTGGCCACCCTCTCGGCGCCCCCGCCGCCCATCGTGGTGACTTCGCCTGGCAGCCTTGGCATTCCCGCCGTCGCACTGAGCGCCTACCGCAACGCCGAACGCATGATGGCGTCGGCATATCCCGGCTGCGGGGTCAGCTGGAACCTGCTGGCCGGCATCGGTCGCATCGAGTCGGGACACGCCAACGGCGGCGCCACCGATGCCAAGGGCAATCCGGTCCAGGGCATCTTCGGCCCCGCGCTGGACGGCACGCTCGCCGGCAACGAGGTCATCGTCCAGAGCGTCGCGGCGGGACGGGTGACCTACGCCAGGGCGATGGGACCGATGCAATTCCTGCCCGGCACGTGGGCGCGGTACGCCTCCGACGGCAACGGGGACGGCAAGGCCGACATCCAAAACGTCTACGACGCGTCGCTGGGCGCCGCCAGGTACCTCTGCAGCGGCAACCTGAATTTGCGCGACCGCTCCCAGGTGCTCTCGGCGATCCTGCGTTACAACAACTCGATGGCCTACGCGCAGAACGTGCTCGGCTGGGCGGCTGCCTACGCCACCGGCGTCGCGCCGGTGAACCTGCCGCCCATCGGCGTCGCCCCGCCGATCGGTGACGCTCATCTGGCCACCAGCCCCGAAGGCCTGGGCCCGGGGATCGGGCTGCCGGCCAACGATCCGCTCGCCGCCACGAACGTGACCGACCTGAGCGGGCAGAACCAGCTGGGCATTCCGCCCGGCCCTGGTGCGGGCGTTCCGCCGGCGCCGCAGCAGAACTGTCAGGTCTTCTGCCTGACACCTCAGGCCCCGGTCGCGCCGCCGGTGAACTGCCAGGTGTTCTGCCTGACGCCGCAACCCGCCGCAGCTCCCCTGCCCCCGGCGCCCGTGCCGCCGGCGCCCATGCAGTTCCCGTTCGGCGGACCGCCCGCGGAGCCACTGCCGTCCCCACCACCGGCACTGCCACCTGCGGCACCAGGGCCACCGCCCGGACCGATGCCCGGTCCGATCGGCTAGCGGCTGCGCCTACACTCGCGGGTGATGTCTCAGCAATCGCTCCACGATTCCGACGCGCTGGAATCGGCCGTTCGCTCGGCGCTGTCCAAGGTCGTCGACCCCGAACTTCGCAAGCCGATCACCGAGGTCGGCATGGTCAAGAACGTCTCCGTCGACCCCGCCGACGCCGCCGTCCACGTCGAGATCTACCTGACCACCTCGGCCTGCCCGAAGAAGACCGAGATCACCGACCGCGTGAAGCAGGCCGTCGTCGACGTGCCCGGCACCGGCGCCGTCAAGGTGACCCTCGACGTGATGAACGACGAGCAGCGCGCGGAACTGCGCAAGCAGCTGCGCGGCGACTCTCGCGAGCCGGTCATCCCGTTCGCTCAGCCCGGCTCCCTCACCCGCGTCTACGCCGTCGCCTCCGGCAAGGGCGGCGTCGGCAAGTCCAGCGTGACGGTCAACCTGGCGGCCGCGCTGGCCGCCCGCGGTCTGGCCGTCGGCGTGCTCGACGCCGACATCTACGGTCACTCGGTGCCTCGCATGATGGGCACCGAGGAGCGGCCCACGCAGGTCGACTCGATGATCCTGCCGCCGGTCGCCCATGACGTGAAGGTCATCTCCATCGCGATGTTCACCCAGGGCAACACGCCCGTGGTGTGGCGTGGACCGATGCTGCACCGCGCCCTCCAGCAGTTCCTGGCCGACGTGTACTGGGGCGATCTCGACGTCCTGCTGTTGGACCTGCCACCGGGTACCGGCGACATCGCCATCTCGGTGTCTCAGCTCATTCCCGGCGCCGAGATCCTGGTGGTGACGACGCCTCAGCTGGCGGCCGCGGAGGTCGCCGAGCGCGCGGGTGCCATCGCGCTGCAAACCCGCCAGCGCATCGTCGGCGTGGTCGAGAACATGTCCGGTCTGACCCTGCCCGACGGCACCGTGATGAACGTCTTCGGCGAGGGTGGCGGCAAGAAGGTCGCCGAGAGCCTTACGCGCTCCATCGGCGCCGACGTGCCGCTTCTGGGCCAGGTGCCCCTCGACCAGGCACTCATGGAGGCCGGCGACGCGGGCGTGCCGCTGGTGCTCAGCGCGCCGGACTCGGCTGCGGCGAAGGAACTTCGCTCGATCGCCGACACGCTGACCACGCGCAAGCGCAGCTTGGCCGGGGTGTCGCTCGGACTGAACCCGATCGGCCGCTAGGTCGCGTCGCTGTCGAACGGCGTGACGCCGGGCGTGCGCGGCGGTTCGGGTGCCGGGGTGGGCGGCTGCGGTTGCGGTTGGTTGTCCGACACCGGCTTGACGGGCTTGTCGAAGTTCCCGGTCAGGAACGAGTCGTCGCCGTCGAGAAGGTGCTTGGTGAGCGCGGCGCGCGGGGTCATGCCACGCAGCTTCTGCAATTCGCTCAACGGCTGGCGCAGGTCCTCGAATTCGGGCCCCAGATCTTCTCGCAGCTGACTGGTCGCGCCGCTGAGGTACTCCCTGGCTTGCCGCACGGTGCCGGTCGTCCAGCGGATGGCACCCGGAAGCCGTTCCGGCCCAAGGATCACGAGGCCGGCGACGACGAGCACCAGCATCTCGCCCCAGCCGATGTTGCCGAACACGGCGTCAGGCGGCGGGGTTGTCGGAGCCGGGGGTGACCGTCAACGTGACGGGCCGCCCGTCGCGCAGCACCTCGATGGGCGCGTCGACGCCGATCTTGAGCTGACGCACCGCCACGACCATCTCGTCGGCGTCGGCGACCTTGCGGGTGCCCACCTTGACGACGACGTCGTTCTCCTTGACCCCGGCCCGGTCTGCGGGACCACCGGCGACGACGTTCTTGACCAGCGCGCCCGAGGCGACGTCGTTGCTCACCGACACGGCGTTGAGGCCCAGCGTCGGGTGCGACATCTTGCCGTCCTTGATCAGGCCCTCGACGACTTCCTTGACCTCGTTGACGGGGATCGCGAACCCGAGACCGCTTGCACTGTCGGACAACGACTTTCCGGCCGTGTTGATGCCGATGATCTCGGAGTTCATGTTGATCAGCGGACCACCGGAGTTGCCGTGGTTGATGGACGCGTCGGTCTGCACACCGTCGATGACGGTGTCGGTGTCGGACCCGTCGCCGGACAGCGGGACGGGCCGGTGCAGGGCGCTGATGATGCCGTGGGTGACGGTGCTGCGCAGCCCCAGCGGAGCGCCCGCCGCGATCACCTCTTCACCCACCCGTAGCTTCTCGGAGTCGCCGAAGCGGGCGACGACGAGGTTGTCGACGTTGTCGACCTTCAGCACGGCGAGGTCGGTCTTCTGGTCGCGGCCGACGAGGTTGGCGGGCACCTCGTGACCGTCGTTGAAGACCACCGAGATCTGATACTCGGCGGGGTTCTTCGCGGCGTCGGAGATGACGTGGTTGTTGGTCACGATGTAGCCGCGGCCGTCGACCACGACGCCCGAGCCCTGGGACCCCTCGCCCTTGCTGGTCGCCTCGATGGTGACGACCGAGTCGGCGACGTTGGCCGCGACTTGGGCGAACCTGCTGGTCGGCTCCTGTTCGTCGGTGGCGCCGGTCTGCAGGGTGACCTTGGAGGTGGTGAAGGCGGGGACGATCTCGGCGGTCTTGTTGCCGATGACGCCACCGATGGCCCCGATGACCAGGGCGACGATCACGATGGCGCCGAGCGCCACCCAGGACACCCGACCGCCGAAGAACACGTCACGGACGCCGAGCTTGCCGGTCGGGGTGGTGTCGACCATCGCCTGCGCCGGGGCCGGCTGGGCCGGCACGCCGAGGGACGGGGTGGCCGCGGGATCACGCCACGGATCCGGCGGAACGTCGGCGTCGCGGTTCTGCTCGGCTTGGAGGGCTCCCGCGTCGGCGGGGTGACGTTGCAGGGTGTCGCTCACCCCGTCAGGGCGGCCGAAGGCGTCGGCGAGCACCGGGTCGGGAGCTTGGTCCCGGGGGGTGTAGTCACCCTGGTCGCGGTGTTGGTCGGCGCCGAGGAACGAACCGCTGACGCCGTCGGGCCGACCGAACGCTCGGCTTTGCGCCGGGTCGACCGGCGGGCGCGAGACGGGCTTTGGTTCCATCCGTGGGCGACTGTCGAACTGGTCCTGGTTGGTCACCCGTGTTCACTCTCCGTTGGAGCGCACGCCGTCAACGACGCGCGCCTCTACCTGGGACAACTCTTAGACTACCGGCGCTTGCGGCGAGAACGCGTCTCGCCGGTGAGGAACCGGGCCGCCGCGTCGTCGACCGGTGTCTCCGGCCGTGCGTGGTGGGGGATCTCCGACAACGCGCCGAGTAGCGACGACGGAATGCTGATCGGACAGGAGTCGCGCAGCGCGGAGCGGGCCTGCCCCTGCGCGTCCACCTCGGCCGCACACTGGGGACACATCGACATGTGGTGGGCGGCCCTCAGGTGCGCGCTCATCCGCAACTCACCGTCGACGAAGGCCGCGATGGCCTCGGTGGACAGATGCTCGGTCGAGCCGAATCGGCGTGGCCCGACCGGATGATCGCTCTGGGAGGCCAACTGGGTCGGGAGCCAGGAAAATGCACGACGGAACACGTGTCCCGGGTCCACCATCGACCTGCTCCTCTCCACGACTGCGTCAACCAACACATTCGAATGTAGCGCGGCCGACGAGATTGATCACGCTCGTGACGGCATCGAGATCAGGCGGAACGCGCGACTCCCTCGGCGAGCGCGTCGGGGTGGCTGGCCAGGTAGTCGCGCAGCGCCTGACGGCCGCGGTGAATACGGCTGCGGACGGTGCCCAGCTTCACGCCGAGCGTCGCGCCGATCTCCTCGTACGACAAACCTTCGATGTCGCAGAGGACGACGGCGGCGCGGAACTCCGGCGCCAGCGAGTCGAGCGCCGCCTGAAGATCCGGGCCCAACCTGGAGTCGTGGTAGATCTGCTCCGGGTTCGGCTCGTCGGCAGGCACCCGGTCGTAGTCCTCCGGCAGCGCCTCCATGCGAATACGACTGCGGCGGCGAACCATGTCGAGGAAGAGGTTGGTGGTGATGCGGTGCAGCCACCCCTCGAATGTGCCGGGCTGGTAGTTCTGCACCGACCGGAACACGCGGATGAACGTCTCCTGCGTCAGGTCCTCGGCGTCGTGCTGACTGCCCGACAACCGGTAGGCCAGGCGGTAGACGCGGTCCGCGTGCTGCCGAACCAACTCGTCCCAGGACGGCATCGTCGTCTTGTCGCCGGTGGCGTCGAATACGGCGGTGCCCGCCAGCTCGTCGGCTGGCTGCACCCAGTCGCCGTCGCCGGCCTGCTCGAAGTGGGCCATGAATACTGGGGACGTACTGGTAGTGGTCGTCGGATCCTCCGTGTCGCTAGTGCCGATGCCGGGAGCTGTTCCCGTACCTGCACCCGCGGAAACTGACTCGTGAGCATCAATATTCCCGGGGTCCCGGCCTCCGCGACTTTCCATGCAGTTACCTTTTCCGACCCCGTTAGGGTCCGCATATGAGCAATCTGAGCTTTCCCTGAGAATGTCGTCCTCCCACCACGCCAACTGCGCAAACGGCGGAATTCTCCGTCGATCCCGCAATGCCGCGCGGGCGTGTCGGGGCGGCGTGCGCTCGGCCTTCGCTCTACGCTGCGGGCATGACCAGCAGCGATGATTCGACGGGTCAACCCGAGGGCGGCACACCGCGGCCAAGCCGGGCCGAAGCGATCGTCGCGCACGCCGAGAATTCGATCTCCGAGGACTCGTTGACGGCTGCGGCCAGGGAACGCGCCGACGACAGCGGCGCGGGTGCCGTGACTCCCGCGGTTGGCGCCCTTCTGAGCGTGCTGGCGAAGATCGCCAAGGCCAAGGCCGTCGTCGAGGTCGGCACCGGGGTCGGCGTCAGCGGGCTGTGGCTGTTGTCCGGCATGCGTGACGACGGCGTGCTCACCACCATCGACGTCGAGCCCGAGCATCAGCGGCTCGCCAAGCAGGCGTTTCTGGAAGCCGGCATCGGGCCGTCGCGCACCAGGTTGATCAGCGGGCGGGCCCAGGAGGTCCTCACCCGCCTCGCCGACGAGTCCTACGACCTGGTGTTCGTCGACGCCGATCCGGTCGACCAGCCTCAGTTCGTGTCCGAGGGCGTGCGCTTGCTGCGCTCCGGCGGTGTGATCGTGATCCACCGCGCGGCCCTTGGCGGCCGGGCGGGCGACGCGAACGCCAACGATCGTGACGTCACTGCCGTCCGGGAGGCCGCTCGACTCATCGCCGAGGACGAGCGGCTCACGCCCGTGCTGGTCCCCTTGGGTGACGGTCTGCTGGCCGCCGCGCGCGACTGACGCCCCTGTCCTTCGCTCCTCTCGCACTTCGTCGTTGACGGACGACTAAACGCGCGTTTAGCATGTTGAACATGCGTTCAGAGGACCTGACGACCACGGCCCGCATCCGCGATGCGGCCGTCGAGCAGTTCGGCGAACACGGATTCGACGTGGGCTTGCGCGTCATCGCCAAGGCTGCCGGGGTCAGCGCGGCCCTGGTGATCCATCACTTCGGCTCCAAGGAGGGCCTGCGCAAGGCGTGCGACGACTTCGTCGCCGAGTCCATCCGGGCGTCCAAGAGCGAGTCCATTCAGTCCTCCGACCCCGCCTCCTGGCTGGCCCAGCTGGCCGACATCGAGTCCTTCGCACCCCTGATGGCCTATCTGGTTCGCAGCATGCAATCCGGCGGCGACCTGGCAAAGTCCCTGTGGCGCAACATGATCGACAACACCGAGCAGTATCTCGACGAGGGCGTCCGAGCTGGCACCGTCAAGCCAAGCCGAGACCCCAAGGCGCGGGCCAGATTCATCGCGATGTCCAACGGCGGTGGCTTCCTGCTCTACCTGCAGATGCACGACAACCCCGGTGACATGCGCGCCGTCCTGCACGACTACGCGCGGGACTCGGTACTGCCCGCCCTTGAGCTCTACACCGAGGGGCTGATGACCGATTCGACGATGTTCGACGCCATTGCGGCGGCGGCGAAGGAGGAGTGATCGATGGCCACTGACAACGGCAACGTCGCCGTCGAGGTCCGGAATCTGCGGAAGGACTTCGGCTCGGTACGCGCGCTCGACGGACTGAACCTCGATGTCGCCAAGGGCGAGGTGCACGGCTTCCTGGGCCCCAACGGCGCAGGCAAGTCCACCACCATCCGAATCCTGCTCGGGCTGGCGCGAGCCGACTCGGGTACCGCCCGACTGCTCGGCGGAGATCCGTGGACCGACGCGGTCGCCCTGCATCGCCACATCGCCTACGTGCCAGGGGACGTCACCTTGTGGCCGTCACTCACCGGCGGCGAGACCGTCGACCTGCTGGGACGGATGCGCGGTGGCGTCGACGAGAAGCGGCGGGCCGAACTCGTCGAGCGCTTCGACCTCGATCCGTCGAAGAAGGCGCGCACCTACTCCAAGGGCAACCGCCAGAAGGTGTCGCTGGTGTCCGCCTTCGCCTCCCACGCGCGGCTGCTGTTACTCGACGAGCCCAGCAGCGGCCTGGATCCGTTGATGGAGAACGTCTTTCAGCAGTGTGTCACCGAGGCCCGCGACCGCGGCGCCACGGTCTTGCTCTCCAGTCACATCCTCGCCGAGACCGAGGCTCTGTGCCAGCGCGTCACCATCATCCGGGCTGGACGAACCGTCGAGAGCGGCACGCTGGAGTCGATGCGCCATCTGTCCCGCACCTCGATCACCGCAGAGATGATCGGAGACCCCGGCGACATCAGCCGTCTCCCCGGCGTCGAGGACGTCACCGTCGACGGCCACACCCTGCGCGCCCAGGTCGACGGTGCCAGCCTCGGTGAGGTCGTCAAGCTGCTCGGCAACGCCGGAGTGCGCAGCCTCGTCAGCCAGCCACCGACGTTGGAGGACTTGTTCCTGCGCCACTACGGAGTCGACGACGAGTCCTCGACGCGGGTGAGCGCATGACGATCCTGGAACGCCCGCGTCACCCCGCCCACGAGGCGCCGACCCGGGGGTCCAACCTCACGGGAACCGTTGCGTTGCTGCGTCTCTACCTTCGCCGCGGCCGCATCGTCCTGCCCGCGTGGGTGCTACTGCTGTCCGTGCCGTTGGGCACGGTGTACGTCGCCAGCATCGCCGCGGTCTACCCCACCACCGCCGACCGCGCGAACCTCGCCGCGACCATCATGGCCAGTCCGGCGCAGCGTGCGCTCTACGGCGTCGTCTACGGCGACAGCCTCGGCGCGACCGGCATCTGGAAGGCCGGCATGTTCCACGTGCTGATCGCCGTGGCCGTCATCCTGACCGTCGTGCGGCACACCCGCGCCGAGGAGGAGTCCGGACGTACCGAACTCGTCGACTCCACGGCAATCGGACGCTACGCAAGCCTCACCGCCGCAATGCTGTTGGCCGCGGGCGGATCGGTCGCCGCCGGGGTCATCGGCATCGTGGGACTGCTGCCGTTCGACGTGCCCGCCGGTGGCTCGGTGGCCTTCGGCCTTGCGCTCGCCGGAACGGGCCTCGTGTTCACCGCCGTGGCCGCGGTGACGGCGCAGCTGTCGCCGAGCACGAGATTCGCCCGTGGGGCGGCATTCGCCGTGCTGGCGGCGGCGTTCACGCTCCGGGCGGTCGGCGACGCGGGGGCGCACGCCGAATTCCTGTCCTGGCTCTCCCCCTTGGGATGGTCGTTGCAGGTGCGCCCCTACGCCGGTGACAGGTTCTGGATCCTGCCGATGCACGTGGTGCTTGCCGCGGCGCTGGTCGCGATTGCCTATCGATTTCTGGCCCGGCGCGACGTCGGTGCCGGCATGATCGCCGAGCGCCCGGGCGCGCCCAAAGCCGGTCGGGCCCTCCGCGGGCCGATGGCACTGGCGTGGCGGCTCAACCGTGCGTCGACCGCGCTGTGGACGGCGGGGCTGTGTCTCTACGGTCTGTTGATCGGCAGCGTCGTCCACGGGGTCGGTGGTGAGATCGGCGACAGCCAGACAGCCCGCGACGTCGTGGCGCGCCTCGGCGGCACCGACCAGCTCGAGCAGGCGTTCATCGCCGTGGCGTTCGGAATGCTCGGCATGGTCGCCTCGGCATTCGCGATCTCCCTGACCCTGCGGCTGCATCAGGAGGAGACGACCCGGCGCGCCGAGATGGTGCTGTCCGGCGCGGTGAGCCGAAGTCGTTGGCTGGCAAGTCATGTGCTGTGCGCCGTCGTGGCCACCACGATGGCCCTCGTACTCTCGGCGGTGGTGGCGGGACTGACCTACGGTGCGGCCGCCGGTGACGTGACCGGCAAGCTGTCGGCGGTCGTCGGGACGGCGGCGGTGCAGTTGCCCGCGGTCTGGCTCTCGATCGGCGTCACGGTTGCCCTGTTTGGCCTGGTGCCGCGGTTCACGCCAGTGGCGTGGGGCGTCTTGAGTTCGTTCATCGCGCTCTATCTGCTTGGCTCCCTCGCTAATTCACCTCGATGGCTGGTGAATCTGGAACCGTACGTCCACGTGCCGCGCGTCGGATCGGGCGCGTTCGACGCCGCCCCGCTGTGGTGGCTGCTGACGATGGATGCGGTCTTGGTTGCGGTGGGCGTCATCGCCTTTCACCGTCGAGACCTGCACTGAGGGTCATCGTGAAACTTGCCGTGCAGCTGCTCGCGTCGTTCCTCTTCAGCGTCGTGTTCTTCGGCCTGGCTCTGTTCCTGCCGGCCGGGACGTTGGACTACTGGCAGGCCTGGGTGTACCTCGTCGTGTTCGTCGCGGCGACGCTGCTGCCTAGTCTCTACCTCGCGGTGAAGCACCCGGCGGCGTTGCAGCGCCGCATGAAGGGTGGTCCGACCGCCGAGACACGGCCCGTGCAAAGGGTCGTGATGGTGGCGACGGTCCTCGCGGTGCTGGCGCAAGTGGTGGTGAGTGCACTCGACCACCGCTTTGGCTGGTCGTCGGTGCCCGTTCCCGTCGTCGTCCTCGGCGACGTGCTGGTGGGCGCCGGCTTGCTGCTCGCGCAGTGCGTCGTCATCCAGAATGGCTACGCCGCGGCGACGATCACCGTCGAGGCCGATCAGCCGTTGGTCTCCACCGGTCTCTACGGTCTGGTGCGCCACCCGATGTACCTCGGCGCGCTGGTGATGATGGTCGGCGCTCCGCTGGCGCTCGACTCGTACTGGGGCCTGGCCCTGGTGTTTCCCGGGTGCCTCGCGCTCGCCGTCAGGATCGGTGACGAGGAGAAGATGCTTCGCGACGAATTGGTCGGATACGACGATTACGTGCGGCGGGTGCGCTTCCGGTTGGTGCCGGGCGTGTGGTGACGACCCGTGTCGGTGGGCCGCGGTACAGTCGAACACATGTTCGATACGGTGGACGAGGCGGGGCTGGTCGACCGCATCGCCGCACTCGAGCGCGCCAAGTCCGCGGCCGCCGCCGAGCAGGCCGTCCTCACCGCCACCCTGGACCAAGCCCGTCGGGCTCGGGAAGCCGCCGCCGGAATCCCCACCGCGAAACGCGGCAAGGGATTGGGCAGCGAGATCGCCCTGGCCCGCCGCGACTCCCCCAACCAAGGAGGCCGCCACCTCGGATTCGCCCGCGCTCTGGTCCACGAAATGCCCCACACCCTGACCGCGTTGCGCGCCGGGGCGCTCTCGGAATGGCGGGCCACCCTCATCGTCCGAGAATCCGCCTGCCTCGACGTCACCGACCGCAAGATCCTCGACGCCCGGATGTGCGCGGATCTGGAGCGTTTGGACGGCAAGGGTGATCAGCGGATCACCGCCGACGCCAAGGCCATCGCCTACGAACTCGACCCGCACGCCGTCGTGGACCGGGCCGTGCGCGCCGACACCGAACGCTCGGTCTGGGTCCGCCCCGCCCCGGATGCGATGACCTACGTGACGGCGCTGCTGCCCATGACCCAGGGCGTCGCGGTCTACGCCACCCTGCGGCGGGAAGCCGACACGTGTGGTGACGGACGCTCCCGGGGTCAGGTCATGGCCGACACCCTCGTCGAACGCGTCACCGGAAGACCCGCCCGACACGTGTGGTGACGGACGCTCCCGGGGTCAGGTCATGGCCGACACCCTCGTCGAACGCGTCACCGGAAGACCCGCCGAGGTTCCCGTGCCCATCGCGGTCGAGGTCGTCATCACCGACGACACCCTCCTGGGCGGGGACACCACACCGGCCCGGGTGCCCGGGTACGGACCCATCCCCGCCGCCATCGCCTGCCAACTCGTCGACCGCGCCGCCACCGACGACCGATCCACGGCCACGCTGCGCCGGCTCTACCGCCACCCCGACTCCGGTGCGTTGATCGCGATGGAATCCCGCGCCCGGGCGTTCCCGAAGGGATTGGCCCGGTTCATCGCCGTCCGCGACGACACCTGCCGCACCCCCTACTGCGACGCCCCCATCCGGCACACCGACCACTCGGTCGACCACGCCGCCGGCGGTGCGACCACCGCGCTCAACGGTCGAGGCACGTGCGCGGCGTGCAACTACGCCAAGCAAGCCCCCGGCTGGCGCATCTCGAACCACCGCGACCGGGACGGCACCCACCGCAGCGACGTCACCACCCCCACCGGCGCCCGCCACCACTCGACGGCGCCACCCTTACCCGGCCCACGCCGACGCCCCAGTGACGTCGAGATCGCCTTCGCCGACCACCTCGCGTGGCCTGACGCCGCCTGAGGACGCCTCATACTGATCGGGTGACGGTAGACAAGACCTGCGTCGGTAGCGGCAAGCCGTGGACGGTGGACATCGCGGGCAAACCGATCTGTCCGCGCTGCCGCCGATCGCTGTCGACCGTCGCCGGCAAGGGAAAGACCGTCACCAACACGCCGAAGGTGCCCCGCCACGATCGGCCGGGCCGCTACCAGCGCTAGATCCAGATGCCCTTGCCGACAGCGACGACGCCGCCGGCACTGATCGCAAACCGTTCCCGATCGCGCTCGAGGTCCACCCCGACGTGCTCCCCCGGCCCGACCACGACGTTCTTGTCGAGGATCGCGTGGCGAACCACCGCACCACGCCCGATGCGGACGCCCGGCATGATCACGCTGCCCTCCACGATCGCCCCGTCGTTGATCACGACGTTCGACGACAGCACCGAGTTGCGCACCGAGGCGGCTGAGACGATGCTGCCCGCCCCGACGACCGACTCCTGCGCCGAGCCGCCGTTGACGAACTTGGCGGGAGCGAGGTTCTCCGGTTCCCCCCGGATCGGCCAGCGACGGTTGTACAGATTGAAGATGGGGTGCACCGACACCAGGTCCATGTGCGCGTCGTAGAAGGCGTCCAACGTCCCGACGTCACGCCAGTACCCGTGATCGCGCTCGGTCGACCCGGGCACTTCGTTGTCGTTGAAGTCGTAGACCGCGGCCATGCCGTCGGCGACCAGACGCGGGATGATGTCGCCGCCCATGTCGTGGTCGGAGTCGTCGTCGTCGGCGTCCGCGCGGATCGCGTCGACGAGGACCTTCGTGGTGAAGATGTAATTGCCCATCGACGCATACGTCTGCTCGGGATCGTCGGGCGTACCGGGTGGGTCGGCCGGCTTCTCGACGAACGCGCGGATCATTCCGGATTCGTCGGCGTCGATGCACCCGAATGCCGTTGCCTCGGAGCGCGGCACCCTGATGCCCGCGACCGTCGCGCCCGCTCCACTCTCGATGTGGAACTGCAGCATCTGCTCGGGGTCCATGCGATAGATGTGGTCGGCGCCGAAGACGACGACGTAGTCGGGGTCCTCGTCGTAGATGAGGTTGAGCGACTGGAGGATCGCGTCACCGGAGCCGGTGTACCAGCGCGGGCCGAGGCGCTGCTGCGCGGGAACGGGGGTGATGTACTCCCCGGCAAGCCCCGATAACCGCCAGTTCTGCGAAATGTGGCGGTCCAGCGAATGAGACTTGTATTGCGTCAGAACGCAAATCTTCAAGTAGCGGGCGTTGACCAGGTTCGACAGGACGAAGTCGATGAGCCGGTAGGCGCCGCCGAAGGGAACCGCGGGCTTGGCCCGATCCGCGGTCAGCGGGTACAACCGCTTGCCTTCGCCGCCTGCCAGGACGATGCCCAAAACGGTTGGCAGTTCCCTCATGCGTCAAACCTATCGGCCCTTAGGGGTCGCGGCTAGCCATTCACGCTATTCCGACACGATTGACCAAAGTGCTGTCGGGCTGTCGGTCAAGACAATTGGGTCCGAGTCGCTCACGGCTCGGTGACGGTGAACTACCGTCGTCCACATGCGAGTGGCGATGATGACGCGGGAGTATCCACCGGAGGTCTACGGCGGCGCGGGGGTGCACGTCACGGAATTGGTTGCCCAGCTCAAGAAGATGTGCGACGTGGACGTGCATTGCATGGGTGCGCCGCGGCCCGGCGAGCCCGACGTTCACGTCGCCGCGCCAGACCCGGCACTCGACGGCGCCAACGCCGCCTTGACGACGCTGTCCGCCGACCTGGTGATGGTCAACGCCGCCTCAGGGGCGACCGTTGCGCACTCGCACACCTGGTATGCCGGGCTGGCCGGTCATCTCGCCGCGTTGTTGTACGGCATCCCACACGTCTTGACGGCGCACTCGCTGGAGCCGATGCGGCCGTGGAAGGCCGAACAACTCGGTGGCGGCTACCAGGTCTCGTCGTGGGTGGAACGCACCGCGGTCGAGGCCGCCGCTGCGGTCATCGCGGTCAGCTCGGGCATGCGCAAGGACGTGCTGGCCACCTACCCGGCGCTGGACCCCGACCGCGTCCACGTGGTGCGCAACGGCATCGACACCGAGAAGTGGTACCCCGACACCGAGGGAGCAGCAGGCACGCTCGCCCGCATCGGAGTCGACCCGGCGCGGCCCATCGTGGCGTTCGTCGGGCGCATCACGCGACAGAAGGGTGTCGCGCACCTGGTCGCCGCGGCACACCACTTCGCCCCCGAGGTGCAGCTGGTGTTGTGTGCGGGCGCCCCGGACACCCCGGAGATTGCCGCGGAGGTAGGGGGTGCGGTCGAGGAGCTGGCGGCGTCACGCGACGGCATCTTCTGGGTCCAGGACATGCTGCCCACCGACCAGATCCGCGAAATATTGTCCGCGGCAACGGTCTTCGTGTGCCCGTCAGTCTACGAGCCACTGGGCATCGTCAACCTCGAGGCGATGGCATGCTCGACGGCCGTCGTCGCCTCCGACGTCGGCGGCATTCCCGAGGTCGTCGACGACGGTGAGACCGGTCTGCTGGTCCACTACGACGCGTCGGACGCCACGGGCTTCGAGGCCCGCCTCGCCGACGCGGTCAACTCGTTGGTCGCCGACCCCGACCGTGCCGCCCGATTCGGACGCACCGGCCGTCAGCGTTGCATCGACGAGTTCTCCTGGGAGCGCATCGCCGAGCAGACGCTCGAGATCTATCGGAAGGTCTCCGGCTAGCGGAGCACCCGACGGCGATTACGCGGTGACGTTCTTCAGTTCGTCGCCGAGCGCGGCGGCTTCATCGGGAGTCAGTTCGACGACGAGGCGCCCACCACCCTCCAGTGGTACTCGCATCACGATGCCCCGCCCCTCCTTGGTTGCTTCCAGAGGACCGTCGCCGGTCCGGGGCTTCATCGCCGCCATCGAGTGCTCCCTTCCGCGTGCTCCGTTCCGCGTGCGCGAAACGGGTCGGGGCCGAGACTGCCCACTCGGCGACAGCACTCGGCACTGAACTGATCTTTCGACCATTGTTCCCTATCCAGGCCAGTCAGTGTGCAAAGACCCGGGTTAGGCGCCGAGTTGGTCGCTTCCCGCGGCGGTTTCCACCCAGCAGGTCGCCAGGTGGTCGTCGACCATTCCGGTCGCCTGCATCAGGGCATATGCGGTCGTCGGACCGACGAACTTGAAGCCGCGCCGCTTGAGTTCCTTGGCCATCGCCTTGGACTCGGGCGTGACGGCGGGCACCTCGGACATGGCGGTCGGGCGTGGCCGCGGCGGCGGGGCGAACGACCACAGCAACTCGTCGAGCCCGACGTCGAGGTCGGCGACGGCTCGCGCGTTGGCAATGGTCGCCTCGATCTTGGCGCGGTTGCGCACGATCCCCGCGTCGGCCATCAACCGCTCGACGTCCCGGTCGCCGAACCGGGCCACCTTCTCGGCCTCGAAGCGCCGAAACGACCGCCGAAACGCCTCCCGCTTGCGCAGGATGATGAGCCACGACAGACCGCTCTGAAAGGCCTCCAGCGTCAACCGCTCGAACAGTTCGCGGCCCCCGCGCAGCGCTTGACCCCACTCGGTGTCGTGGTACTCGCGGTAGAGCACCGAATCGTCGGTTGCCCAGCGCTCCCCCGTGAAATCGGCCCAGCCACAACGGATTCGGCCGTCGTGGCCGACGACGTCGCTCATCGTTCGTCGCGCGCGTCGGCCGCCACCGCGCGCTCCTCGACGAGGAGGTCCTCACCCGGCCCCGGAGCGAAGTCGTCGACCCCGTAGGCGGCACGAAGCGCCGCAACCTGACCGCGCAGCTGGTCGACTTCCTGGCCGAGCCGGTCGAGCGCCCAGTCCACCTCGGCGACCTTGTAGCCGCGAAGCGTCTGACTAAATTTCAGCGCCTCGACGTCGGCGCCGGTGATCTCCGAGGCAGGCAGCATGGTGGCGGTGGTCGCGCGGGGCAGCGGTGGCAACCGTTCCCCGCGCCCGAAGAGCACGCTGCCGACGCCGAACAGCACGACGGCGACCAGGATGAGGACCACCAGGTACAGGAGGATCAACGTCACGACGTCGATACTGCCTGACCGCTACGACACGTGCCGTGACGGCCCGCAGGCTTAGCGCGGACGCAGGGTCGCCATCGGCGGGCGGTCGGCCAGCGACACCGTCGAGGTGCGGGCGGTGTAGTCCTCGCCGTCGGCGAAGAACTGGGTCAGCCCCACCCCGGAGTCGGGCACCCCGCACCGGGACAGCAGCGTCGCGATGACCTGCCGGCTCATCGCGGCCAGCTCGGTCAGCGGACGGTTGCGGTGGGTGCGAACGCCGAGGTTCACCTGGGCGATGGCATCCAAGCCCAACCGGTCATAGGTGTCGATCAGCAACCCGATCTCGACGCCATAGGCCGGTGCGAACGGCAGCGCCGTCAACAGTTCACGGGTGCCCGCATACTCGCCACCCAGCGGCTGAAGCAGGCACGTCAGCTCGGGGCGCAGCGCGGCGAGGAGGGGTCGCGCGACGAGCTCCGTGACCCGGCCGCCACCGTTGGCGTCCTCGCTGCCGCTGACCTTGAGCGGCCGACGGTAGAAGCCCTTGACCAGGTGCACGCCGTCGGCGGTCAGCAGCGGGCCCAGCAGCTTGGGAACGAACATCGGGTCCGGGTCGATCAAGTCGGAGTCGACGAAGACCACCAGGTCACCCGTCGTCGCCGCCAGCGACCGCCACAGCACCTCCCCCTTGCCGGGCTGCGGCGCCACCTCGGGGAGCGCCGCCTCACGGCTGACCACCCTGGCGCCGGCGGCGACCGCGCGGATCTCGGTGTCGTCGGTCGAGCCGGAGTCCAGGACCACGATCTCGTCGACCAGCCCGCCGAGCAGCGGGGTGATGGTGTCGACCACCGAGGCGACGGTCTCTTCCTCGTTGAGCGCGGGAAGCACGACGGAGACGGTCCGGCCTGCCTTGGCGGCCTCCAACTCCGCAACGGTCCACTGCGGCCGACGCCACGTGTGGTCCGACAGCCAGCGGTGGTCTGCGATGGCCTCTACGGCGTCGAGTTCAGGTGTCAGACTCATGCAAGTCCCCTTACGGTCCGCGTCGGTGGACGCTTGCCCTGGATCGACGCGACCATTTCCAGGACGCGTCGCGTGGACCCCACCTCGTGAACCCGGAACATGGCAGCACCCGCCTGCGCGGCGAGCGCGGTCGCGGCCAGAGTTCCCTCGAGGCGTTCGGTCAAGCCCACTCCCAGAGTCTCCCCGACGAAATCCTTGTTGCTCAGGGCCATCAGGACAGGCCATCCAGTGTTTACAAGGTCTTTTACGTGGCGCAACAAACTAAGGCCATGGTGAGTGTTCTTACCGAAGTCATGCGTGGGGTCGATCAAGATCGCATCTCGCGCGACGCCTGCCGCGACCGCCCGCTCGGCGGCCGAGGTGACCTCCGCGACGACGTCGTCGACCACGCCTCGTTCGGACAATCCGTAGTTCACCCGGAACGGTCGTGTCCGCGGGACGGCGCCGCCGGTATGCGAACACACCAACCCGGCCCCGAACTCGGCGGCGACGCCGGCGAGATCCGGATCGGAGCCGCCCCACGTGTCGTTGATGATGTCGGCGCCCGCCGCGCACGCCTGCTTGGCGACGGTGGCGCGCCACGTGTCGACGCTGATTAGCTGGTCCGGGTACGCCCCGCGCAGCCACTCGATGAACGGGACGACGCGCGCGATCTCCTCGTCGGCGTCGACGGCATCCCCGGGGCCCGCCTTCACACCGCCGACGTCGACCACGTCGGCGCCTTCCTCGACGACCCGGTGCACGGCCGACTTGGCGGCCTCGTCGGTGAAGTTCGCACCCCGGTCGTAGAACGAATCCGGCGTCCGGTTGACGATCGCCATGATCATGGCGCGATCGCCCGCCACGGGGCGGCCGAGGAACGTCGACTGCATGCATTCCAGGCTAACCGCGCACGCGGTGGGCGTGATCAGCCGCGCTGGGCGTGACCGATCACGGAGAAGCCGTCAGGACTTGGGGTGTTTGCCGTCCACGACCTCGGCCGGGTACTCGTCGTAGAACTCCACATAGCCCTCCTCACGACCGGCCAGCACGTAGATCGGGTCGTCCAGGTCGGCGGTCTCGCCGGCATCCTCGTCGCCCTCGCCGGTGTTGCCGCCATAACCCTGCTTGCGCAGGTCGCCCTTCTGACTCTTAAAGGTGGAGGTGTGGGCCAGTTCGGAGGTGATGCGGACGAACAGCGGGACGGCGTACGCGGG
The DNA here is from genome assembly GCF_025823185.1 of Mycobacterium yunnanensis. Lineage (GTDB taxonomy): Bacteria > Actinomycetota > Actinomycetes > Mycobacteriales > Mycobacteriaceae > Mycobacterium > Mycobacterium yunnanensis. Next base: position 168,141 of record NZ_JACKVK010000003.1, on the reverse strand, counting down.
AAGGTGCTCGTAGACCGCCTTGGCGAGCGCCTTCCCGTCGAAGTCCTTGCCCTCCTTGAGCTGAATGGCCGCCATGCCGGCCTTGCCACCCGCACCCTCCACCTCGACGCCGAACACCGTGGCTTCCTCGACCTGCGGGTCGGTGGACACCGCGGCCTCGACCTCAGTGGTGGCGACGTTCTCGCCCTTCCACCGGAACGTGTCGCCGAGACGGTCGGTGAAGGCGGCGTGGCCGAAGCCCTGGGACCGCATCAGATCACCGGTGTTGAACCAGACGTCGCCCTCCTTGAAGGCGTTGCGCACCAGTTTCTTCTCGGTGGCTTCCTTGTCGGTGTAGCCGTCGAACGGCTGGAAGCTGCTGACCTTGGACAACAGAAGGCCCGGCTCGCCGGTCTTGACCTTGTGCACCCGGCCGTCGTCGCCCCGCGCCGGCTCGCCGGTCTCCTCGTCGTACTCGACGAAGGCGATCGGCGACGGGCAGATCCCCGTCGTCTTGTCGACGTTGAACACGTTGAGAAAGGCGGTGTTGCCCTCGCTGGCGGCGTAGAACTCGCACACCCGCGAGATGCCGAAGCGCTTGGTGAAGTCGTCCCATATGGTCGGGCGCAGGCCGTTGCCCGCAATCACCCGCACGCGATGCTTGCGGTCGGTGGGCTTCTCCGGCTGGTTGAGCAGGTAGGCGCAGACCTCGCCGATGTACACGAACGCCGTCGCGTCATGACGGATGACCTCGTCCCAGAACTTCGAGGCCGAGAACGACTTGCCGAGGGCGATGGCCGACCCGGAGTTCAGCACCGACGACAGCGCGACCGTCAACGCGTTGTTGTGATAGAGCGGCAAGCAGCAGTACAGCGTGTCGTCACTGGTCAACCGCATGCCCAGCCCGCCGAAACCGGCCAGGGCCCGCAGCCAGCGGTAGTGGGTCATGACACTGGCCTTCGGCATCCCGGTGGTGCCCGAGGTGAAGATGTAGAACGCCTTGTCCTTGGCCTGGACCGCGCTGGTCGTGACGGGGTTGGTGGCGGGCGCCGAGGTGGCCTGCTGAATCAGCTCGTCCAGCGTCATGAGCCCGTCGGTGTCGGCCTCGCTCTCTCCGATCGGATCGACGAAGTCGTTCTCCGCGACCACGACCTTCGCGTCGAGCAGGCCGATGCTGTGCGCAAGCACCTTGCCGCGCTGGTGGTAGTTGAGCATTCCCGCGACGGCACCGCACTTGACGATGGCGAGCATCAGGAGCACCGAATGCGGGGAGTTTCGCAGCATCGCGCCGACCACGTCGCCGGGGCCGACCCCGCGCGAGGCCAGTACCGCTGCGTAGCGGTTCACGGTCTCGTTGGCCTCGCGGTAGGTCAGCCGCTCGTCCTCGAACTTGATGAAGGTCTTGTCGGCGTAGCGCGCGGCGCGGTCCTGAAACACCTTGCCAATGGAGGTCTTGGCCGTGGGACGGGCCAGGAATCCGGTGACGACGCCACGGGCGATGACCGGCGCGTCCTTGATCAGTCCGGGCAACCTCGGCGCGATGTCGAGGAGGCCGACGTTACTGCGGGTACCGGATTTCTCGTCGCTCACGCCGCAACCATAACCGCGTCGTGGCAACCGTCACACAGGTGGTACGTCGCGACCGTTCGTCGGCGCGCACGCGTCGAGTGCCTCGTCGACCTCGGTGGCGACGATCAAGCGGTCCAGCGCGGCTGCCCCGACGTAGCCCGTGCCCACCAAACCCCTCAACCACACCAGCAGTCCGTCATAGTGGCCGAAGGGGTCGAGCATGACCAACGGCTTGTCGTGCATGCCCAGGTAGCCCGCCGTCCAGGCCTCGAAGAACTCCTCCAGCGTGCCGATGCCGCCGGGCAGCACCAGGAACGCGTCGGCCCGGTCCTCCATCACCTGTTTGCGCTGACGCATCGTGTCGGTGACGACCAGTTCCTCGGCGTCCACGTCGGCCAGCTCGCGGTGCACGAGGGCCTTGGGAATCACGCCGATGGTGCGACCGTTGTGCGCCCGTGCAGCACCCGCCACCGCGCCCATCGCCGAGACGTTCCCGCCGCCCGACACCAGCGTCCAGCCGCGGTCGGCGATCGCCTCGCCGACGCCGGAGGCCAACGACAGCAACTCTCGATGGGTGGGACCGGAGGCGCAGTAGACGCAGACCGCCCACGGGCCGCGAGATTCTGGGGCATCTGAGGATTCAGCGGACACGGGAGCAAGGTACCCCGCGCCTCTGGTCGCCGATTTGGCCGATGGCGGCGGCTCGAACCGCCATACTGCGGCGGTGTCCGACGGACCCGATGGGGCGAACGCAGCCGACGAGGCGCTGGAGCGGGGCGACCTCGCCGCCGCCGAGGAACTGGCCCGGCGTGCGCTGCACGACGACGGGTCGTTGGCAGCCCGGTTGACCCTCGCCCAAGCGCTCGCGTGGCAGGGCCGGGGACGCGACGCCGATGCGGTGATGTCGGAGGTCGACGAATCGTCGTTGGACGACGCCGATCTGGTGGCATGGGCGTTGCCGCGGGCGGCGAACCAGTTTTGGATGCTGGACCAGCCCGAGCGGGCGACCGCGTTCTTGAGGACCGTCCGTGGGCGGGTTCGCACCGCCGGCGCCGGGGCGACGTTGGACGCTCTGCTCGGCACGTTCACGATGAACGCCGGCAGCCCCGTCCGTGCGGTCGCACTGGCACGCGACGTGCTGGATTCGCCGACTGCTGACGAGCAGGCCATCGGCTGGGCCGCTGCCGCGGCCGCCCTGTGCCACGCCAGGATGGGCGACTTCGACGACGTCGACGCGCTCGCCGAGCGGGCGATCGCCGCGGGCCACCCTGGGTTGCTGCGCTTCACCAGCGCGTTAGGGCAGACGACGGCGCTCGTGTTGTCGGGGCGGCTCGACCGGGCGCGCGAGCTGGCCCAGGGGTTGCTCGACTCGACACCGCCGTCGCAACCGAGCCGGGCGATCGCAGGACTCCTCGTAGCCGACGTCCTGATCGCCGCGGGCGACGCCGAGACCGCAGTGCCGTTGCTGGAGGATGCCGCGGCGAGGCTCGCCCCGACGGGCTACTCGTGGGGGCCGTTGGCGTGGATGCTGTTGGCACGGGCGTTCGGTCAGCTTGGACGGGCCGCCGACGCCGGCCGTTCGCTGGCCAAGGCCGAGTCGCGCCACGGCCTCAAGTCCATGTTGTTCGCACCCGAGCTGTCACTGGCGCAGGCGTGGACGGCGGCCGCGCAGGGTGACGGGCCTGCCGCAATCGGTGCGGCGCGGGAGGCGGCACGCGCGGCCGAACGCGGCGGTCAGTCTGCGGTCGCCCTTCGTGCGTTGGTCGACGCGGTGCGGCTGGGTGACGCCCGGGCGGCCGACGCGATCGAGCGGCTCGAGGTGCGCTGCGCCGTCGGTCCCGTGGCCCTGAGCCATGCCAGGGCGTTCGCGGCCAAGGACTGCGACGCCCTGGAGTCGACAGCACGTGACTTCGAGGAGTTGGGCATGCGAGGCGTCGCCGCAGATGCGTTGCGGCAGGCGCAGAGTTGCCGCGCTGGCGGGTAGCCGAGCCGACTTAGAATTGGGCGTTCGAGTGATCAAGGGGGCAGTCGGTGAGTGTGCTGGACGGTTTCCTCGCGACGTGGTCCAACGCGCGCGACACCTTCGGCCAAGGCGCTCCCGCCACGGGTGAGCAATTCGACCAGAGCGGCCCCCTGACGACGATGCAGTCGCACGTGCAGTCGGCCACACCAGGGTCGCGCTGGACCGGCGCCGGCGCCACCGCCTATGACACCGCCAACGCCGACCACGGCAAGGTCTTCGGAAAGCTGGCGGCACTGGATCAGCAGTTGAGCAGCCACGTCAACGCGTCGTCTCAAGTAGTCGCGGCCGGCCGGCAGAATCTCGAGACGATCCGCAAGTGGGTGCTCGATTCCGCGGCGGCCGTCCCACCGGGCAAGAACCATGACCAAATGGTCATGCAGATCGTGAACAAGGGATTGGGGCGACTCAGCGAGATCGTCACGAAGTCCAACGGGGATCTCGCCACCATCGGCGAGAAGATCCGCGGGCTCGGCGGGCAGTACGACGCGCTGGGGAATCAGAAGTTCGCTCCGAAGGAGGTGGTGGGTGACGGCGTTCTCGGGGAGGACGACAAGAAGGATGAGGAGAAGAAGAAGAACGACGACAGCGGTGAACAGGGACGCGAGGACGGCGATTCGTTGGCCGACGGCACGCTGTCGCCCGAAGAGGAGAAGCGGTTGCAAGAGGCAACCACTCTCACACCCGAGCAGAAGATTGCCCTTGACCAGGGCAATCTGACCATCCCCCCCGAGCGGATGGCGTACCTGAACGGCCTCTCCGACTCGCTGGACGGCAAATCGCCCGGCGAGATCAAATCAACTCTTGACAGCCTTCCGCCGGCGGACGCCAAGGCGGTGTCGAACGCGTTGCACTTGGTCGGTTCCGACGTCGTCAAGACCTCTGTCGACCCTTCGATCAAGCCTGGAGATGCCGGCTATGTCCCGCCGACTGGCGGTAAGGAAAACCTGCCGACAAGCATCCAAGAAGTCTTCGACGCCCCGCTCAAGAATTCAGCGGTGCCCGAGCAAGTCATCGGCCCTGACGGCAAGCCCCGGATCGAATTGCCAGATCCGAACAGGCCATACAAATTCCTCGACGAATATCGAGACATCGCCGCGATCTCCAACTACGGAGACCACGATCTACAGCGCAGCAGCGCCCTGAACGAGGGCATGCTCGCCGAATCCCGTGAACTCTTGAGCGACTACGACAGCGACCACCGGCCGAATCCGGGGCTCGGCACCGCCTGGGGCCACGAAAATGTGGATCCGACACTGCAGGAACTTCTCTCGGCGTCATCGCACGACCCGATTGCCGTGCACGATGCGTTCGCCGGCGTGGACGGCCACTCGCCGAATGACGACTTCATACGTGACGTGTACCAGCACGACTGGGCCGACGACGGTAAGGCAGCCGGTGAGCTGTTCCCCTCCACCACAGACCACTCGGTTCGGGCCGGCCAGACCATGCACGCGTTCGATGCCTACGCCGGCGACAAGTACCAAGACCTACTCAACATGAACGGGGGCCGGGAATCTCTCGGGGAGGTGAACCCGAGTCTGGTGCAGTCGTTGGGCGACGCGAACAAGCCCTATATCGACGACATGGTCGGCGCTAACCTCGATGGCACACAGGGTTTCGACAAGCTCGACACTGGGGCAAACGCCAACAACATGCGCGGACTGTTTGCCGTAATCGACTCAGATCTCACGGCTGAGAAGAGCTTCAATGATCACGCGACCGCGACGTGGCGCGACATCGTTGCCAACTACTCGCAAAACCTTGCAGGATCAGGCATTCCCGACGGGGACCTCTTGGCGGCCGCGGGCAAGCTCACGGGTGCGCAAGACATGGGCGAGTACATCCACCAGCTAGATATGGGCAAGAGCGAATACGAGGCCTCGCTGGAGGCGTGGAACAAAAGGGGCGAGTGGTACGACAGCCTCCACGACATCGGGGCAGCGATCCCCGGTTTGCAGGACGCCGTCGACGTCTACGACGGCATTCCGGGTGACCCGCTCAAAGATCTGTTCGTCGGTGAGCAGCCGACACAGAGCACGATTACTCCGATGCCGCTGCGCAATCTCGACGAGATCACCCATCCGATCGTCGCCTACCTTGTCAGCCAGCAAGTAGGCGATCTGGGCGACTTGGCGCCGTACGTGCGTGACGGCGTGCTGGACGCAGACGCCCCGACGAGGTACGTAGACGATTATCTTTCGAGAGTTGGAGGCGGCAACGAGCTCCCCTATGTCGAGTGGGCGAATGCCTACCAGACCTCGATCTACGTGTCCGAAGGCGAGTTCGACAAGATCAAGCCGCCGGAAGGATGAGAGCGTTGTCGAAGTTCAGCGTATGGATCCTGTTCGCCGTGACGATCTCAGTCGTCGTCAGCGCATGCCATTCCACACCCGCCCCGCCGCCACCGACGTCCGGTCCCGCGCCGCAACCCGCGGACTGGCCGGAAAACCTGACCGACTTCCGCTTCCGCTGGAGTGCGGATCCCGGATTTGCCCTAGACACCGGCTGGGCGGTGCCACTACGGGCCTATGTCGAGTCGCTTCGGGTCATCTTCTACACCCGAGACCCAGACGCCGGCTATCCAGGATTGGAGCGTGTGACTCCTGAGTCACCGGCGAAGTTCTCGTCGGAGTGGAAGAAGCTAGCATTGCCGCAGCGAGATCTTCGCGGCACCGGGGGAAGAGTGGACGTCGAGAACCCGCGGAATCGTTTCGCAGGCAATGAGGAGTTGTATGTCCTCAAGGCCGAACCTATCGCGTCCGGTTTCCGCGCGTTCGTGTGTGACTCGACCTTTGGCGTGTACAAGGGCACCAATGGCTCCCAGTTCAGTCCATGGGGCCTCGAGTCGGTCACGCAAGGCTTCGATCCCGACTTCACCAACATGGCGGTGTGGCGAATCGAATTTAGCGACCAAGATCCGCGCGCGGCGGTACCGGCACCGCTATCGCCGCAGACGGCGCAGCGGGGACCAGAGCCCGCACCACGTGGGGACGTGTTCGGTCCGTGGTTCGTGATCGGCGCCGCCGAAGTCGGCGCCTGGTATGACGTCGATGCGCCGAGCCCTCCCGTTATCGAGGAAGCGCGTGCCGCCGAGACTGCGATGAGGGATCAATGCCTCGCGAAGTATCCGCTTACTACCGAGCAGCGCAAGAAGATTTCTACGACGCCGATCGCCACCCTCCCTGAGGTGAAGCCAGCCGCGCCCGGTTGGCCCTCCGCTCCGAAGTAGTACCGCCGCAGGCGAACTACCGATCCAATCCATCAGCCGCAGGCAGACTTGCTGCGAGCGGTGCGCGCAAATAATCCTGTGGCGAGTGGTATCCGCAAAACAAGATGCGCGAATGTCACCCGACGACGCGGCGTGCTCTTTACACGGGCACCCACGACGCACCCCCACCGCACGGCGACGCCATACCCGGCTGGCCCGCAGAATCGAATTAGCTACTCACGACAGCGGGATCCGGATCGTGATGCGGGTCCCCGGCTGACCGAACCCGACGTCGAATTCCCCACCACAGGCGAGCACCTTCGTACCAATGGACGCCAATCCGATGTGCCCCTCGTCCTGACTCTTGGTGATGGCGGCCTGCGAGAGTCCGACCCCGTCGTCGGCGACGGTCAGCACCGCAGTCGCGGCATCGCGCCGCAGCGTGATCCAGATCGTCTGGGCACGAGCGTGTTTGACGGCGTTGGTCACCATTTCCCGTGCGGCACCGAACAGTACGTAGTCGGCGTCGAAGCGCTCGTCGTCGGGCCAGTCGTCCACGTCGACCTTCACCCCGACATCCGGCCGCTCGGCGACCCCCGCCGCCAAATGCACGAGCGCCGCCTTCACACCCAGTCGCGCGAGGACCTCCGGGTGGAGCTCGCGTGCGACGTCGCGGAGCAACCGGGAAGCCTCGACGAGGGCGGACTCCACCCGGTCCACCGCATCGGCCTCACCGGCGCGGACGTCCTCCATGTCTTGCCGGGCGACGAGGACGTATTGCAGAGCGCCGTCGTGGACGCGTTCGGCGACTTCTTGGCGTTCGTGCTTCTCGACTGCCAGCAGCTCGTGAAGCAACTGCGTGCGCTGCTGCGCGAGTTCGGCGATCAGCTTCACCTTCGTCAACTGGATGCGCGACAGCGCAACCGAACCCGCGGCCAGACCCGCCAAGATGGCGGCGCTCAACGAGATCGACGCCCACGGTTCGGCGTTGGCCGACTGGGTGATCCAACCAACCGCGACGAACGCCACCACGGTCGGGGCCGCCACCACGGTGCTGATGTAGGGACTCAACTGCGCGGCGGCGATGAGCGGGATGAGGAACAGGCCGTTGCGCAGGACGTCCGACGTCCAGTCCTCCTCCGACGTCAAGCCCGTCAGCACCGACAACACGCCGACCACCGCGATGTCGACGCCGAGCACGAGCAGCGTCACCTGATTGACGTGTCGCGACCCAGAATCGGACCTCGTCGTCCGAACGACCCATGCGACCCAGCACGCGACGGCCACGACGTACGCCGCGCTGACGCCGACGTAGACCCACCTGCCGTGGTGCGGCGGCTCCAACAGCGCGGTGACGGCGACGAAGACGATGAGCAACCCGCGCAAGGCGCCCTGCATCAGCGAACCGTGCAGAACGTGCGTCGTCCCCGGGCGGTCTACCGCCGCCAAGCTCACATCGGTCACGGAACCGTCCCCTCCCCCTGCCGACATGCACCTCGTGACTCCGACGACTCAACGGCGATCGTAACGACGGCCACGCGCTGTTTCCTGGAAACGCCAGTCGGGAACGCTGACCAACCCGCACCGCGGCCTCGATCCTCGACTGCCGCGGATGGGCCCGTCCACGCGGCCATAGAATCGTGTGGTCGACATCGACCGCGCGAAGGGGACCAATCATGGGCGGAAAGTTCACGCTCGACGGTGCAGGCCTGACACCGCTGGCCGAGATCCACTCGCAGGTCGCCGAAGGTCTGGCGCAGCTGACCGGGGCGGGCGCTCCGCAGGCCGCCGACGTGGCCCGGTCCTTCGGCAACATCGCCTCCTCGGTCAACGACGCGCTCGCCGGCGTGACCCAAAGTCGGGGCAACACATTGCAAGCCACCAAGGGCTCCAGCGACACCATCGCCGAACTGCTCGCCAAGGCCCATCAGCTGTACACCGAGGGCGACCAAGAAGGCGCGGCCAAACTCCGCGCCGCGGCCGAGACGCTCGAGGGTTCCGAAGGCCCAGGCGGGGCCGGCGGGACGGCGGGGTCCGGCGGCACTGCGGGCGCTGCCGGAGCCGCCGGCGGCGGCGGAAGCGAGATGGCCGGCCAGATGGCCAGTCAGGTCGGGCAGCAAGTCGGCCAAATCGCCCAGGGCATCGCACAAACCGTGCAGGGACTCGCCCAAGGGCTCACCCAGCTGCCGCAGCAGATCATGCAGGGCATCCAGGGCGCGGCGGGGACGGCTACCGGGTCGGAGGCCGAATTGGCCAAGGCGGCCGAGACGACCTCGGACGAGGACCGCGACGCCGACGAGCGCACGCGCGAGGAGGACGCCGCCAAGCGCGCCGACGAGGATCGCGACGACACCCGACCGCCCACCACGGCCGACGGCGCACAGTCCGGCCGTGTCGCTGACGCCGGGCCCGCCCCCGTGGCACCGCCTGCACCGGAACGTCCGCAGCCCGCACAGACACGGCCGCAGCAGGTCTCGCGCTAGGACAGCACCCCGTGCGCCAGGTGCAGCCGGCGCCGAACACCAATCGAGGCCAGGAAGGCCTCGTCATGGCTGACCACCACGAAGGCTCCGCGATACGCGTTGAGCGCCGTCTCCAACTGACCCGTGCTGACCAAGTCGAGGTTGTTGGTCGGCTCGTCGAGGAGGAGCAGTCGAGGAGCCGGCTCGGCGTTCAGCACGCACGCCAGCGTCGCCCGCAGCCGTTCCCCACCCGAGAGCGCCGCCACGGGGAGGTCGGCATGCTCGCTCCGAAACAGGAACTGCGCCAACAAGTGCATGCGCCGGGTGTGCGTCAGCCCCGGTGCGTACGCGGCGAGGTTCTCGCCGACGGTGCGACGAGGGTCGAGCACGTCGAGCCGTTGTGACAGGTAGGCGATCCGCTCGTCGGCACGACGCACCTCCCCGCGCTCGGGCAGCAGGTCACCGCCGAGCAGCCTCAGCAGCGTCGACTTGCCCGTCCCGTTGGCCCCGGTCAACGCGATTCGTTCCGGGCCGCGGATGTCGAGGTCTATTCCGTTGTGTGCGAACAATTTTCGGTCCCCCACCCGCACCTGCAGACCGCGGGCGGTCAGAAGCGTGCGACCGGCCGGCACGTCGGTCTCGGGCAGGTCGACGACGATGACGTCGTCCTCGCGCACCGCGCGCTCGGCGTCGTCGAGCCGACTCCGCGCGTCACCGACGCGTTTGGCGTGGACGTCGTCGGCCTTGGCCGCCGATTCCTGGGCGTCGCGTTTGAGCTTGCCAGCCACGATCTTCGGCAGGCCGGCGTCCTTGACGTTGCGCGCCGCGGTGCTCGATCGCCGCGCCGCCCGCTCCCGGGCCTGTTGCATCTGGCGGCGCTCGCGCTTCAACGACTGCTCGGCCGTGCGCACGTCGGCCTCCGCGGAATGCCTCGCCGCGTCGACGGCCGCCTCGTAGTCGCTGAAGGCGCCGCCGTAGAACCGGATGTCACCCCGATGCAGCTCGGCGATGCGAGTCATCCGGTCGAGCAGGATGCGGTCGTGGCTGACGACCACCAGTGTCCCGGCGAAGTCGTCGAGCGCGGCGTACAGCCGCTCGCGGGCCTCGAGGTCGAGGTTGTTCGTCGGCTCGTCGAGCAGCAGCACGTCGGGACGTCGCAGCAGTTGCCCGGCCAGTCCCACCGACACCACCTCCCCACCGCTGAGCGAGCTCAGGCGCCGATCCATCGCCACGTGCCCAAGGCCCAGGCGGTCGAGTTGGGCCCTCAGCCGCTCCTCGACGTCCCACTCGTCACCGATGGTGGCGAACACCTCCTCGGAGGCGTCACCGGCGGCCAGCGCGTCCAGCGCCGCGATGACCGGTGCGACGCCGAGCACCTCGGCGACGGTGCGCCGGGCCTCGAACGGCAGTGTCTGCGGGAGGTACCCGACGGTGCCGTCGACGACGACACCGCCGGAGGTGGGAAGTAGCTCTCCGGCAACGAGTTTGAGCAGAGTGCTCTTGCCAGCCCCGTTGGGGGCGACCAAGCCGGTGCGACCGCCAGCGACGGTGAAGGTCAGGTCGGAGAACAGCGGCGTGTCGTCGGCCCAGCCGAAGGACAGACGTGACGAGACGATGGAAGACATGGCTGAGAGCTTTCTCAATGGTGCCCGAGGCACGGGCAGGCGACGACGGAAGAACGTGCTCCGAGCTATCCGGAGAGGTCGTCACCCAGCATGAGTTCCATGGTATCGGCGTCAGTCAACCAAATATTGGCGCAGCATCTCCGTGGCCGCGGTGATCTGGCGGACGTCCACCCGTTCGTCGACCCGGTGGGCCATGTTCGGATCGCCCGGCCCGAAGTTGACTGCCGGAATGCCGAGCGCGGCGAAGCGTGCGACGTCGGTCCACCCGAACTTGGCGCGCACCTGACCCCCGGCCGCGCGCACCAGTGCCGCGGCGGCGGGTTCGGTCAACCCGGGCAGCGCCCCGGCGGCAGCGTCGGTCCGTTCGATCTCGACGTCCAGACCGTCGAGCACCTCGCGCACGTGCGCCTCGGCCTGCTCGACGCTACGGTCGGGCGCGAAGCGGAAGTTCACCGTGACCGACGCCGCGTCGGGGATGACGTTGCCGGCAATGCCGCCCTCGATGCGCACCGCGGACAACCCCTCCCGGTACGTGCAGCCGTCGATCTCGACGCTGCGTGCCACATAGGACGACAGCCGGTCGAGCACGGCTCCGAGTTTGTGAATCGCGTTGTCGCCCAGCCAGGATCGCGCCGAGTGCGCCCTGGTGCCCGAGGCCCGCACCACGACGCGGATGGTGCCCTGGCAGCCGGCCTCGATGAAGCCACCGGAGGGTTCACCGAGAATCGCGACGTCGGCCCGCAGCCAGTCGGGCAGCTCGCGCTCGATGCGGCCGAGTCCGTTGGCGCTGGATTCGATCTCCTCGCAGTCGTACATCACCAGCGTGACGTCGTGCGACGGGTTGGCGACCGTGGCGGCCAGGTGCAGGAAGACCGCGTCACCGGACTTCATGTCCGACGTGCCACAACCGAACAGTTCGTCGCCGACGCGACGGCTGGGCACGTTGTCGGCGGCTGGGACGGTGTCGAGATGACCGGCCAGCAGCACCCGCGTCGGCTTCCCCAGGTTGGTGCGAGCCAGCACGGCGTCGCCGTTGCGGATCACCTCGTAACCGGAAGCCTGGGCGTGCAGCGCGGCCTCGACCTCGTCGGCGATGAGCCGTTCGTGCCGCGATTCGCTGGGGATGTCCACCAGGGCAGCGGTCAGTTCGATCGGATCGGCTCGCAAGTCCAGCGATGAGCCGCGTGCGCGAAGAGCCGAAGGAGGGGCCACGATGTTCGAGGCTAGTCCAGTAGCCTCTGAGCGTGACTTCAGCATCAGGTGTGGGCGTGGCAACCATCACGGCCGAGGGGACGGTTCTCGACGCGTGGTTCCCCGAGCCCGAACTGGACGCCGACGGGGACACCGGCACCGTTCGCCTCTCGGTCGCCGAGGTGAGCGCCGAGCTCGGTGAGCTGGAGACCCGGGACGCCGAACGCGACGTCGACGTCGTGATCGTGCGCACCACCATCGCCTCTCTGGAGGACAAGCCCGTCGACGCCTTCGACGCCTACCTGCGGCTGCACCTGCTGTCGCATCGACTGATCGCTCCGCACGGCGCGAACATGGACGGCATCTTCGGCGTGCTGGCCAACGTGGTGTGGACCAACCACGGCCCGTGCGCGGTGGACGGTTTCGAGCTGACCCGCGCTCGACTGCGCCGGCGTGGGCCGGTGACCGTGTACGGCGTCGACAAGTTCCCCCGGATGGTCGACTACGTGGTGCCCACCGGCGTCCGGATCGCCGACGCCGACCGGGTGCGCCTCGGCGCCCACCTCGCGTCGGGGACGACGGTCATGCACGAGGGTTTCGTGAACTTCAACGCCGGCACGCTGGGCACGTCGATGGTGGAGGGCCGCATCTCCGCGGGCGTGGTCGTCGGCGACGGCTCCGACGTCGGCGGCGGCGCGTCCATCATGGGCACCCTGTCCGGTGGCGGCAAGGAAGTCATCTCCGTGGGCCAGCGTTGCCTGCTGGGCGCCAACTCCGGTCTCGGGATCTCCCTGGGCGACGACTGCGTCGTCGAGGCAGGCCTCTACGTCACCGGCGGCACCAAGGTGACCACCTCCGACGGTCAGACCGTGAAGGCGAAGGATCTCTCCAGCGCCAACAACCTTCTGTTCCGGCGCAATTCGGTGTCCGGGGCCGTCGAAGTGGTCTCCCGCGACGGCACCGGCATCACCCTCAACGACGCACTGCACGCCAACTGAGGTCTACCGGCACCTCGACACGCGCATCATCGCGACGCCGTGCGCCGGAACGGTTTGGGCCACGTCGCCTCTGGTCGTGACCTCCGAGTGCTGCCACAGGTCACGCACCGTGAAGCACTGACTGCCCGACAAACCGACGGCATGGGCGTCGGTGCGAATCGCCACCGGCTCGGCCCCGGAATTGAACAGCGCTACCGCCACCGATCCGTCGACCAGAGGTTTGACGATGATCCGCGGATCGGCCAGCAGCGGTAAACCCTGCAGCACCAAGGGATCCTGGTCGACGGCGATGACCTCGCGATTGGTCAGGATGGCTCGGGTCTGCTCGTCCATCGACCGCACGTCGTTGCCCGCGAGCAACGGCGCCGCCAGCATCGCCCACAACGAGAAGTGCGCGCGCTGTTCGACGTCGGTCAGATCGGGTCGCTGGGAGCCGAGCGCCATCGTGGGGTGTCCGAGGGCGAACTGCGACCACCCGATGCCGACGACCAGCATGTCCGGGTCGTTGACGTGCCTCGGCCCGTCATGGGGCGCACTGGGGCCGGCGGCCGCGAACGCCTGCGTGACGCCGGCCAGCCCTTCGGCCCACAGCTCCTGGTCTCCCCAGGCCGGCACCAGGTCCATGGCGTCACGACTGACGTCGGCGATGCGTGACCAGTCGTATTCGGTGCCGGCGTCGGTGTCACCCGAACTGTTGGGGTTGATGCTGTAGACGATGTGACGCCCGCTGGCCCGCAACGCATCTCGCATCGCAGCGAAGTACTTCACCTGATCGGTGTGGCCGGCGTCGAGGCGGCACCAGTCGTACTTCAGATAGTCGACGCCCCACTTGGCGAACATGCGCGCGTCGGCTTCTTCGTGTCCGGCACCGCCGATGCGCGGGTCCTGACCGCACCCCTGGTTGAAGGGGCTGTGATAGATGCCCAGCAACATGCCCCGCTGGTGGGCGTACGCGGCGACCGCCGCGATGCCGTGCGGGAACCGGACGGGGTCGGCTCGCAGATCGCCGTTGGCGTCACGGGTGGACGCGGCCCACCCGGCGTCGAGGTTGACGTAGCGGTAACCGGCGTCGCGCATGCCCGATGCGACCATCGCGTCGACGGTGTCATCGACGGCTTGCTCACTCAGGGGAATGCCGGAGTTCCACGAGTTCCATCCCATCGGCGGGGTTTGCGTGGGGCGCGACGCTGGGCTGGGCGACGAGCACGCGGCCAGCACGGCGACGCATGCCACCAAGCCCCACAGTCGTCGCACGCGACGATAGTGACATCGCCGTCTGCGAGAAGGCATCGAAATACCTGTGGGTTGGACGTCCGGGCGCCAACCGCACCTGTCCGACTGGCGACCGGAGGGCCCACTTTTCTCGGCGACGCAAATTCAAGATCACATTCGGGATGGACGGACACCAATAAGACAATTGTCAGTGGACGACACAATTACAGTTTGCGGAACCAACCCGTCCTTCGTCACGATCTTCGAGGGTGCGGCCGCACGTCGCCGCATTGGGTGGAGCCACCGCGTTAGCCAGTTCGACGGCTGGTGGTCGAACATGCTGGCTGCGGCCAGATTTGAACGGCATCCAAGCGAAGCTGGAGAATCCGACAAGCATCCGCACCGCGCCTTCGCGACCACCGGTCAAGCCTCATTGACCCGAACGTCGAATTCGCGAGTTTTGCCAGCAAATTGTTTTACGAGGGCGTAAGTTGCTCCTTGCGCGACTCTGACGAATTCCCGTTGCAGCGCCTCGCAACATCACGCCAGTAGAGAGGTGGGTACCCCCATGCCCTCATCAGCCAGCCGTCGCGCCGCTCAGGTCCGTGCACGACACCGCAAGGACGGTCGACGCGCCCAGGCCGTGTACCCGACCTTCCGCCTCGAGGGTCCGTCGCCCCTGAACGCACCGTCCGGACAACCCGCCTTCGCGCGGCACGTCGGGCGCGTGGGTGCACTTGCGGTAGCCCTCGGCGTCGGCGTCGCGGTGGCCACTGCCACCGGCGCCGGCCTCGCCGCCGCCGACGAAGGCGCAACGGACTCACCGGCGGGCTCGACCGGTGCGTCGGGTGCATCGTCCTCGACGGCTTCGGCTTCGGCTTCGGCGGCGACCTCGGCGACGACTGACTCACCCCCGGCCGGGTCCAGCACGTCGACGTCGCCCACCGAGACCGCGACCACGGCGGGATCCGGCGCGGCCTCGACTCCACATGGGGACACCGGTTCCACCGTTCCCGAGATGGTGGTCAGCGCCTCCGGCGGCGCCAATACGTCGGTGGGCCAACGACCCGTCACCTCGAGCTCCGCATCGGCCGACTCCACCTCGGTCGCCTCATCGGGCACAGCCCCGAAGCACGACCGGCCGACGACGCCAGCCGCGTCACCCGGAGCCTCCTCAGCGGTGGCCGCGTCGGTCACCACCACCACCCCGCTTCGGGAGGCCTCGACCAGAGCGGTGGCGCCTGACACCGTCGACGCCGGCACCCATGCCGTGGAGACCCCGCAGAGCAGCGTCACCCCGGTCGCCGACGTGCCGACATCCGAACTCGTTGCGCCAGTGCCGAGTCCGTCGACGACCGCCCTCACCGTGGTGCCGGCACCGCCCGACACGCCCGGGCCCTCGGTTCCCGTCCAATCGCCGTTGGCATGGACCTTGCTGGCCTGGACGCGTCGCGAGGCTCAGCGAAGCGTCGACGCGACGACGACCACGGTGTCCAACGACATCTACGCCACCTTGGTGGACACCGCGGTCAGCGGCAGTGTGCTGGACAACGACACCGCCCCCGCGGGTGATTCGCTCGTCGTCGATTCGCACACCGATCCAAGCCACGGCAGCGTCACGATGCAGTCCGACGGAACGTTCACCTATCAACCGCAGCAGGGTTACGTCGGGCCCGACGAATTCGACTACACGGCAATCAGTGTCGGCACCGGGTCGTCTGCATCCACCGTGGTGAGCATCGCGGTGCTGCCGAACCAGCCGCCGACCGCCGTCGACGACTCCTTCACCACGTCGAGGACGCCCTTCACCACGTCGGCGACGTCCAACGACTCGGGTTCTCAGGCGGGCTTCGTCGTCGTCGCTCACACCGACCCGGCCAACGGCTCGGTCACGATGGACGAGACGGGCGTGTTCACCTACACGGCGCACCCGGGGTTCCTCGGCGAGGACTCGTTCACCTACACCATCGCCGATTCGCGCAACCAGACGGCGACCGCCACCGTCACGATCACGGTGGTGAACGCCGGATACACCCCACCACCGTTCGTGGTCGGCGATGCCGTATTCACCCCCGTCGACACCGCGGTGTCGATTACGGTGCTCGCCAACGACTTCGGCTTCTCGGGCAACCCCTTGACGGCGACCGTGGGCAACCAGCCACGCTCCGGCGTCGTCTCCGACGACGGCACCGGCACCTTCGTCTACACTCCCAACGCCGGATTCGTGGGCGTCGACTCGTTCACCTACGCCGCCGCCGACGGTGTGGGTGGCTCCTCGACGGCCACCGTGACCGTGAACGTGGGACGCTACTTCAACGACCCGTTGGTCGGCCGCGACTACTACGACGCGACCAAGGACACCCCTCTCGTGGTGAGTCCCCAGTGGGGGGTGCTGTCCAACGACTTCGACCCTGACGGCGACTCGATGACCGCGGCGGTCACCCAGCAGCCCGCGTACGGCACCGTCGTGATGGCGTCCGACGGCTCGTTCGTCTACACCCCTGCGGCCGGGTTCCTCGGCCAGGACGTCTTCAGCTACACCGCAACCGATTCCACGATGGCGGCCAACACGACCACCGTGACCATCACCGTCAAGGTGGCGCCCAACCTTCCCCCGCAGGCGAACTTCGACGGATATCAGACCTACGTCGGCGTACCCGTCACGCTGGATCTCCTAGCCAACGACTCCGATCCCGAGGGCGCCCCGCTGACCGCCCGCATCGTCACCAAGCCCACGTCGGGCACCGTCACCACCAACTCCGACGGAACGTTCACCTACACGCCCGCAACCGGTTTCGTCGGCACGGTCGAGTTTCGGTATGCGGTGTCCGACGGCGTCAACGAGGCCGAGGCGAACGTGATGGTCACGGTGGTCGAGGAGAATCATGCACCCACCGCCAACGACGACGCCGTGACGTTTCCAAACGGCATTCAGGTCATCGTCGACGTGCTTGCCAACGACACCGACCCCGAAGGAGATTACCTGTACGTGTCGGACTACGGCACCCCCGCTCACGGTACGACGGGCGGAAACCTCGGCGGCACCATCGAATACACACCCGAGCCCGACTTCTCCGGCACCGACCAGTTCACGTATCAGATCAGTGACGCCTTCGGCAACACCAGCACCGCCACCGTCACCGTCACGATTCTGCCCCCGAGGATCCCGCCGACGGCGAACGACGACACGGCCGTCACGGCGATGGACACCCCGGTCGACATAGACGTCCTGACCAACGACTCCAATCCCAGCAACGACGTCCTGACCGTGGCCATCGACACGCCGCCCGACCGCGGTCAGGCGAGCGTCGCCCAGGACGGCACGCTGCACTACACGCCGCCGCCCGGATTCACCGGAATCGACTACGTCAGTTACACGATCACCAACGCCGCGGGCATGGTCAGCTTCGCCAGCGTCACGATCACCGTCACCGGTTCCGACGACGGAGGCAGTCCGTCCGAACCCGGCGCAACCCGGTTCACCGTCTCGACGGGCACGACGCTGAGAGTGACCGCGGCGAAGGGCGTCGTCGGCAACGACTACCTCGCTCAGGGCGCCAGGGCCGGCCTCGTCGACGGACCGACGCACGGCACGCTGAGCCTGAACGGTGACGGAAGCTTCGCCTACACCCCGGCGACGGGATTCGTCGGGACCGACTCGTTCACGTACTACATCGGCACCAGCGAATGGGGTGACGGGCCCTTCACGGCGACCGTCGAGGTCACCCCGTCCGCGGGCGCCGTCGTCGGCGTGCCGACGGTCGAGGTGGCCTACGGCAACGGCGGGCTGCCGTCATGCCAAAGCGCTTGGCTGCCAGGCATATATCAGCAGGATGACGTCTGGCCGCTGTGCTCCCAGCCCGAGGTCCGGCGACTCTCCGACCGCATGTGAGGGGAGTCAGTCCCTGCCAGAGAGGACGCAGAATTCGTTGCCCTCGGGGTCGGCGAGCACCACCCATGATTGATCGCCCTGGCCGATGTCGACCCGGCGGGCGCCAAGGGCGAGCAACCGACGCACCTCGGCGTCCTGGTCGTCGGGGGTGAAGTCGAAGTGGATGCGGTTCTTCACCGCCTTGCCCTCGGGCACCGCGAGGAACAACCAGTCCGGCCCGGCATTCGTGCGCAGCAGCACGTCGCCGTCTTCGTCGGTCTCGGCGGGCCAGCCCAGCGCTTCCGACCACCATCGGGCCAGCGCCTC
The DNA here is from genome assembly GCF_025823185.1 of Mycobacterium yunnanensis. Taxonomy (GTDB): domain Bacteria; phylum Actinomycetota; class Actinomycetes; order Mycobacteriales; family Mycobacteriaceae; genus Mycobacterium; species Mycobacterium yunnanensis. The sequence goes on along the minus strand of NZ_JACKVK010000003.1, from coordinate 149,676 downwards.
GACGTCGTCGGCGTCGATGCAGATCTCGGAGAACCTCAGACCCATCGTCACTCCCCTCGCGTCAGTTCCTTCTTCATGACCTTGCCCATGGCGTTGCGGGGCAACGCGTCGACGATCCGCACCTCGCGCGGACGCTTGTGCACCGACAGTTGATCGGCAACGTAGTCGATCAGCGCCTCCGGCCGTGCCGATCCGACGACGAACGCGACGATCCGCTGGCCGAGATCGTCGTCGGGCATCCCGACCACCGCGACCTCGGCGACGCCGTCGTGTCCGAGCAGCGCGGTCTCGACCTCGCCGGCCCCCACCCGGTAGCCACCCGACTTGATCAGGTCGACCGATTCCCGCCCGACGATCCGGTGCATGCCCTCGTCGTCGACGACGGCCACGTCACCCGTGCGGTACCACCCGTCGGCATCGAACGCCGCCGCGGTGGCGTCGGGCAGGTCGAGGTACCCGTCGAAGAGCATGGGACCCCGAACCTCAAGGCGCCCAATCGATTCCCCGTCGTGCGGGACCAGCGTGCCGTCGTCGCCCGTCAAGCGGGTCTGGACGCCCGCCAGCGGAAGTCCGACCCAGCCGGGCCGCCGCTCACCGTCGGCCAGGGTGCTCAGCGTGATCAGCGATTCGGTGCTGCCATAGCGTTCGACCGGCGCGTGACCCGTCAACGTGGCCAGCCGTTCGAAGACGGGGACGGGCAGCGGCGCACTGCCCGACACTAGTAGCCGCGCCGAGGACAGCGCCAGCGCGGCGTCGGCGTCACCCGCGATGCGCGACCACACCGTCGGGACGCCGAAGTACAGCGAACCGGCGGCCTCGGCATAGGCGGCCGGAGACGGCTTTCCCGTGTGCACGAAGCGGTTTCCGATGCGCAGCGACCCCAGCAGACCCAGGATCAGCCCGTGGACGTGGAACAACGGCAGGCCGTGGACCAGGGTGTCCTCGGGCGTCCACGACCACGCCGCGGCGAGGGCGTCGACGTCCGCCGCGATCGCGCGCCGACTGATGAGCACGCCCTTGGGCGGGCCCGTTGTGCCGGAGGTGTACATGACCATGGCGGTGGCGTCCGGCGACGGCTCGGCGTAGCGGTGCCACGACCGGGCATGCAACCGCACCGGCACGTGCGGTAGCCCCTCGGTCTCCTCCGGCAGCTCTCCAAGCCAGGCCTGCGCACCGGAATCACCGAGAATGTGGCGGCGTTCGGCCTGGCCGACGTCAGCGGGAACGGGGACGACGGGCACGCCTGCAATCAGGCAGCCCGCGATGGCGAGCACCGTACTGGCCGACGGCGTGGCGAGCACCGCGATGCGACGGGCTCCTCCGACACGTTCGGCGACCGAGGTCGCGGCGCCGACGAGGTCGCTGCGGCTCAGGCTCACCCCACCGATGCGCACCGCGTCGGCGAGGTCGCGGCCGGCAGCGACGGCCGACGGGTTCAGAGAGGCCAACAACACACGCGCGACGCTACCGTGGGCGGGCAATACTGGTCGCGTGGATCCCATAGAACGCGTCAGCTCACGCCAGGTGTACCGAAACGCATGGATGGCCGTCCGGGAGGACGACATCCGACGACCCGACGGCAGCCTCGGCATCTACGGGGTCGTTGACAAGCCGACCTTCGCGCTGGTGATCGCGCGTGAGGACGAGGGGGGTCGCTACCGGCTCGTCGAGCAGTTCCGCTACCCCATCGGGCTGCGGCGGTGGGAGTTCCCGCAGGGCACCGCCCCCGGAACCTTGGACGGCGACGAGCCGCCGCCGGCCGACCTCGCCGCCGACGAACTGCGGGAGGAGACGGGCCTGCGCGCGGAGTCGATGCAGGTGCTCGGCCAGCTCGACGTCGCCCCGGGAATGAGCAGCCAGCGCGGCTGGGTCTTCCTGGCCACCGGCATCACCGAGGGCGAGCACGAACGGGAGCTGGAAGAGCAGGACATGCACAGCGAGTGGTTCACCGGCGACCAGATCGACCAGATGATCGTCGACGGCACCATCACCGACGCCCAGAGCATCGCGGGGTGGATGCAGCTGCGGCTCGCCGAGCGTCGGTGATCGGCCGGCTGGCCGGGGTGCTGCTCGCGACGGCCGTGATCGCGGGATGCACGGCCCCCGTCGCGTCCGCCGGTGTGCGGCTGCCTCCGACCACGGGGGCGTTCGACTACCAGCTGGGCGGCACAGCCGACACCCCAGGGTTGGCGGTCGTCGCCCGCGACGCCACCGCCACACCCATGCCCGGGGCCTACAACGTCTGCTACGTCAACGGCTTTCAGACTCAGCCCGGCGAGGGTCAGCGATGGCTGCGGGAGCACCCCTCGGCGGTGCTGCGCGACGGTGGCGAGCCCGTCACCGACCCCGACTGGCCCGACGAATACGTCCTCGATCCGTCGAGCGCACCGCAGCGGGCGGTGATCCTCGGTGTCCTCGGTCCGGTCGTGTCTCGTTGTGCGGACCAGGGTTTCGACTCCGTCGAGATCGACAACTTCGACACGTTCACCCGCTTCGACGGCGTCGACCGGGCGGGTGCGCTCGAACTGGCGCGCGCCTACGCCCGCATCGCTCACGACCGCGGGCTGGCGATTGGGCAGAAGAACGCCGCGGAGTCCACCGAATCGGGCCGTCACGACGTCGGATTCGACTTCGCCGTCGCCGAGGAGTGCGCGACCTACGACGAATGCGGCCGCTACCGAACGGTGTACGGCGACCACGTCTTGCAGATCGAATACGTCGACGATCTGCCATCGCCCTTCGACGCGGTGTGCGCGTCACCCGAGCGCGCGCCGTTGACGATCCTGCGGGATCGCGACCTCGTCGCCAGGGGCACCAAGGGTTTCGTCTACGCCCAGTGCTGATTGACCGTCAGTGCCGCCGCTCGGCCAGCGCCCGCAGGAAGAACGTCAGATTGGCGGGCCGCTCGGCGAGCCGACGCACGAAGTAGCCGTACCACTGCGTGCCGAAGGGCACGTACACCCGCACGTGGTTGCCCTCCTCGGCCAGCCGGCGCTGCTCGGCGTCGCGGATGCCGTAGAGCATCTGATACTCGAAGTCGTCGACGCCCAAGCCGAATTCACGTGCCATGGTGGGCACGGCCTCGACGATGGCGGGATCGTGCGACGCCACCATCGGGTAGCCCTCCCCCGCCATCAGGATCCGCAGGCAGCGCAGGTAGGAGTCGGTGACCTCGTCGGCGTCGCGGTACGCCACCGCGGCAGGTTCGTCGTAGGCGCCCTTGCACAGCCGAATCCTGGCACCGGCTGACGAGCGCTCGCGCGAGGAACCGACCCTGGAGCCCGCGAACTCCCGGCAGTCAGCTTCGGTTCGCTTGAGGTAGGCCTGCAGAACCGTTGCCAGCCAGGGGAAGTCGCCGCGCAGCTCGCGCACGATCGACAGCGTCGAGTCGGTGGTCGTATGGTCCTCGGCGTCGACGGTCACCCAGGCACCCGCCGCCTGCGCCTTGGTGCAGATGAGGTGGGCGTTCTCGAGGGCGATCTTCTCGCCGTCGCGGGGCAGCGCCTGCCCGAGGGCCGACAACTTCAGCGACACCTCGAGCTGGCGGGGTCCCGCTTGGTCCTCGCCACGCTGACCGAGGGCGTCGAGCAGATCGGTGTAGGCGCGCACGGTGGCGTCGGCCGCGTCGGCGTCGGTGACGTCCTCGCCGAGGTAGTCGACGGAGACGAAGCGGCGCGAATCACGAAGTCCGGCAACCGAAGTCAAGGCGTGCTCGACGGTCTCCCCTGGGACGAAGCGGTGCACCACCTCGCGGGTGACGGGCATCCGCTCGGCCGTACGGCGCAGCCCGTCGGACTTGGCGGCGGCCAGGATCACCGGACGCGCGAACTGCTGGAAGACGCCCATCGGTCAGCCCTGCATGTGGGGGTAGTCGTGCGTCACGGGGGCCACGAAGGTCTCCTTGATCGACCGTGCCGAGGTCCACCGCAGCAGGTTCATCGGCGAGCCGGCCTTGTCGTTGGTGCCGGAGGCGCGGGACCCGCCGAAGGGCTGCTGCCCCACGACGGCCCCGGTGGGTTTGTCGTTGACGTAGAAGTTGCCCGCCGCGTGGCGGAGTCGCTCCTGGGCGGTGAGCACCGCGGCACGGTCGTCGGCGATCACCGCGCCGGTCAACCCGTACTTCGAGCCGGAGTCGACGACGCCCAGCACGTCGTCGTAGCGGTCGTCGTCGTAGACGTGCACCGCCAGGATCGGACCGAAGTACTCATGGGAGAACGCCTCGTCGGTCGGGTCATCGGACAGGAGCACGGTCGGCCGGACGAAGTACCCCTCGGCGTCGTCGTATTCACCGCCGACGGCGATGGTGACCCCGGCGGCGCCCTTCGCGCGTTCGATGGCGGTGACGTTCTTGGCGAACGAGCGCTCGTCGATCAGCGCTCCGCCGTAGTTGGTCAGATCCGATACGTCCCCGTAGCTGAGCTGGTCGACGGCGTCGAGGAAGTCGTCGCCCATCTGCTGCCACACCGACCGCGCGACGAAGGCGCGTGAGGCGGCCGAGCACTTCTGGCCCTGATAGTCGAACGCACCCCGAATCATGGCCGTGCGCAACACGTCTGGGCGGGCTGAGGAATGGGCGACGACGAAGTCCTTGCCGCCGGTCTCGCCGACCAGCCGGGGGTAGGTGTCGTAGCGGTCGACGTGGGAGCCCACCTCGCGCCACAGGTGCTGGAACGTCGCGGTCGAACCGGTGAAGTGGATGCCGGCCAACCGGGGGTCGGCCAGCGCGACCTCCGAGACGGCGAACCCGTCGCCGGTGACGAGGTTGATCACGCCGGGCGGCAGTCCGGCCGCCTCGAGCAGCTGCATGGTCAGGTATGCCGAGAACGTCTGTGTCACCGAGGGTTTCCACACCACGGTGTTGCCCATCAACGCCGGCGCGGTGGGCAGGTTGCCTGCGATCGCGGTGAAGTTGAACGGGGTGATCGCGTAGACGAAACCCTCCAGCGGGCGATAGTCGGTGCGGTTCCACACCCCGGGAGAGCTGACGGGCTGCTGGGCCAGGAGCTGACGGGCGAAGGCGACGTTGAACCGCCAGAAGTCGGCGAGCTCGCAGGACGAGTCGATCTCGGCCTGGTAGACGCTCTTGGACTGGCCGAGCATGGTGGCCGCGGCGAGCTTGGCGCGCCACGGTCCGGCGAGCAGGTCGGCGGCGCGCAGGAAGACCGCGGCGCGCTCGTCGAACGGAGTCGCCTCCCAGTCGCGCTTGGCGGCCGTCGCGGCGTCGACTGCCGCGCTGGCCTCGGCGTGACCGGCGTTGGTCAGGGTGCCAAGTACTGCGCTGTGGCGGTGCGGCTGGACGACGTCGACGCGCTCACCGTCACCCATCCGGTGCACCCCGCCGATGACGTGCGGCAGGTCGACGGGGTCAGCGGCATTCACCGCGCCAAGCTCGGCGAGGAGCGTGGCGCGCTCGGGGCTGCCGGGCGCATACTCGCGCACCGGCTCGTTGGTGGGGGCGGGCACGTCGGTGACGGCGGCGAAGGCACTCATGTGATCAGGGTCTCTCATCACCGACCGTCGACCTTTGGCCGATCGGATAAGACTGACGGCCGCGACCAGTAACATCGGCCAATGTGAAGCCTGCCCGCGTCGGACTGGGTCAGCTGCTGCTCGCCCTGGACGCGACCATGGTCACCCTGGTGGAGGCGCCGCGTGGGCTTGACCTGCCGGTCGCGTCGGCCGCACTGATCGACGCCGACGACGTCCGGCTCGGCCTCGCGGTCGGCGCCAGCTCGGCCGACGTCTTCTTCATCCTCGGCGTCGGTGACGACGAGGTGTTGTCGTGGTTGACCTCGCAGACGTCGCGGCGCATCCCGGCGGCGATCTTCGTCAAGGAACCCTCCGAGGCGGTGGTCGCCCGCGCGGTCGCAGTGGGCACGGCCGTCGTCGCGGTCGAACCGCGAGCCCGCTGGGAGCGGTTGTACCGGTTGGTCGACCACGTCTTCGACCATCACGGCGACCGCGCCGACCCGACGTACGACCCCAGCACCGACCTGTTCGGCCTGGCGCAGTCGATCGCCGACCGCACCCACGGCATGGTCAGCATCGAGGACGTCTCGTCGCACGTGCTGGCCTACTCCGCCTCCAACGACGAGGCCGACGAATTGCGGCGGCTGTCCATCCTCGGCCGGGCCGGCCCGCCCGAGCACCTGGCGTGGATCGGGCGGGCCGGCATCTTCACCGCGCTGCGCGCGACCGGCGACGTGGTCCGCGTCGGCGCCCGGCCCGAGCTCGGCCTGCGACCGCGCCGCGCCGTCGGCATCCACCACGTCGGTGCGGACCGCCGGCGTGGCCCGGTATTCGCGGGCACCATCTGGCTGCAGGAGGGTTCCCGGCCGCTGGCCGAGGACGCCGACGACGTGCTGCGCGGCGCAGGCGTGCTGGCGGCGAGGATCATCTCCCGCCTCGCCGCGACGCCGTCGACCCATGCGATTCGAGTGCAGGAACTGCTGGGGCTGCGCGACGCCTCCCTCGACGAGGCGCAGGTGTCGGCCCTGGCTCGCGAGCTGGGCATGGTCGTCGACGGTCGGGCCGCGGTCGTGGGGTTCGACGGATCCACCGATGCCCCGACCCGGCTCGCCGACGTTCTCGCCCTGAGCGCCAGCGCGTTTCGGCGCGACGCCCAGGTCGCCGCGGGCAGCTCACGGGTCTACGTGGTGTTCCCGCACTCCGGCAAGGCCTCGGCGGTGGCGTCGTGGACCCGAGGCGCCATCGGTGCGCTACGCAACGAGCTGGGCCTCGAGCTGCGAGCCGCCATCGCCTCTGCGGCAACGGGGTTGGCGGACGTCGCCGCAGCACGGGTCGAGGTGGACCGCGTGCTCGACAGCGCCGAACGCCACCCCGGGTCCATCGGTCGGGTCACGTCACTGGCCGAGTCGCGGACCACGGTGCTGCTCGACGAGATCGTGACGATGATCGCCGCCGACCACCGGCTGGTCGACCCACGCGTCGCGGTGCTCCGGGCCAAGGACCCCGTCCTGGTCGACACGCTGCGGGCCTATCTGGACGCCTGCGGCGACGTGGCCGCGGCGGCGTCGGGTTTGCACGTGCACCCCAACACCGTGCGATACCGGGTGCGACGCATCGAGGAGATCATCGACGCGTCGCTACTGGATCCCGATGTGCGATTGCTGCTCTCGCTGAGCCTGCGGGTGGGCTGATTCCCATTCCCCCGAGTGTGCAGTTGTGTCACGCAGACTCGCGTGGTGACGTGACACGAGCCCACACTCGGCGGGCCGTACACAGGTGACGGTTCATCCACGAGACGGCGCCGGCGGCGTCCCCGATCGGGGAGAGCGAGTGCCGGGCATGGTTCCGTCATTGCGTGCATCCGATCAGCGGACCCTTCGTCGGGACGGAAGCCATGGCTAGGGGGCATTTCACCCGGCGGACGTTGCGCAGTCGAAACCAGATGATTCATCGCAACGTGTTCCTGCCCGCCGGCCACGAAGTCACCGCTCGAGACAGGGCCGTCGCGGCATGGCTGTGGTCAGGTCGACGCGCCACGGTCGCCGGGCTGTCGGCCTCGGTCTTGCACGGCTCGCAGTGGGTCTCTCCCACCGAGCCCGCCGAGCTGACGCGGACCGAAGCCAGCTCGAACGGCATAGTCGTGCACCGCGAGACCCTGTTCGACGACGAGGTGACGGCGGTCGACGGAATGTCGGTCACCACACCAGCCCGGACGGTCTTCGATCTTGGCCGTCGGAAGGGCTTCGAGAAGGCGGTGATTCGAGTGGACGCACTCGCCAACGCCTGCGGCGTCAATGCCGCGCTGGTGGGCCCGTTGCTCGAGGCACACCGTGGGGCGCGGGGGCTCGTGCAGCTGCGCGAGGTCCTCGACGTGATGGACGGCGGAGCCGAATCACCGCAGGAGACGCGAACTCGGCTGTTGTTGAGGAGAGCGAACTTTCGCGCGCCGCGCACACAAATCGAAGTCGTCGACGACGTCGGATACCCCTTCGCGCGCATCGACATGGGATGGGAGGAATTTCGGGTCGGCGTCGAGTACGACGGGGCGCAACACTGGACCGATCACGCCCGCTTCGCTCGTGACATCGACAGGCACGCCACCCTCGCCGCCCTCGGCTGGCGAATCGTTCGCGTCAGCGCCGACCTGTTGCGCCGCCGCCCGAGGGTGATCCTGCAACGAGTGTTCGCCGCGCTTGAGGCCTCGGGGTGTCCGTGGCTCGACGAATGTGCAGAAATGCCACGGCTGCGGGCATGACGACGTAGCAGAAGTCCACACTCGGCGGTCAGGAGAGCCGGGAAATGGCCTACGACACGAGGCGGCTCGCCGCCGCGTCGATCCGCTCGTCGGTGGCCGTCAACGCCATCCGGACGTGCCGGGCACCGCGGAGACCGTAGAACTCACCGGGAGCGACCAGGATGCCGAGTTCGGCGAGCGCGGCGACGGTGTCGCGGCACGGCTCGCCGCGGGTGGCCCACAGGTACAGGCCCGCCTCGGAGTGCTCGACGGTGAAGCCGGCGCCGCGAACCGCGGCCAGCAACACCTCGCGGCGGCGACGGTAGCGCTCGCGCTGCACGGCTTCGTGTTCGTCGTCGTCGAGGGCGGCGACCATGGCGGCCTGGATGGGCGTCGGCACCATCATCCCGGCGTGCTTGCGCACGGCGAGCAGTTCGGCGACCACCGCCGGGTCCCCCGCGACGAAGCCCGCCCGGTAGCCGGCCAACGACGAGGTCTTCGACAACGAATGGATCGCCAGCAGTCCGGTGTGGTCGCCCCCGCACACCGAGGGGTGCAGCACCGACACCGGCGGTGCGTCGGGGTTCCAGCCGAGACCGAGGTAGCACTCGTCGGAGGCGACCAGGGCACCTCGGGCCCTGGCCCACTCGACGACCTTGCGAAGGTGGTCGACGCCGAGGACCGCGCCCGTCGGATTGCTCGGCGAGTTGACGAAGATCAGCTTGGGCGCCCGCGGTCCGAGCTGGGTCAGCGAATCGGCGGCCACCACCTCGGCACCGGCGAGCCGAGCCCCGACGTCGTAGGTCGGGTAGGCGAGTTCGGGCACCACGACGACGTCGTCGCGGGTGAGGTGCAGCAGCGTCGGCAACCAGGCGATGAGCTCCTTGGTGCCGATGACGGGCAGTACGGCGTCGTCGGCCACGCCCGTGATGCCGTAGCGGCGGTGCAGTGCCGCGACCGCCGAGGCCCGCAACGCGGCCGTTCCGGCCGTCGTCGGGTACCCGGGCGCCGAACTGGCGGCCGCGAGCGCGTCGCGGATGACCGGGGCCACGTCGTCGACAGGCGTGCCGACCGACAGGTCGACGATGCCGTCGGGGTGGGCCCGGGCAGTCGCGGTGACGTCAGCCAGGGTGTCCCAGGGGAAGACCGGGAGCGACGCCGAGAGGCTCGCGCTCAGCTTTCCTCACCCTGGGGGGGCATGTCCTTGATCGCCTGCGGGTCGTTGTCGGTCTGGCCGACCTTCGACGCGCCGCCGGGCGAGCCCAGCTCGGCGAAGAAGTCCGCGTTGTACTGGGTGTAGCCGCTCCACTGATCCGGGACGTCGTCCTCGTAGTAGATGGCCTCGACCGGGCAGACCGGTTCGCAGGCGCCGCAGTCCACGCACTCGTCGGGGTGGATGTACAGCATGCGTGCGCCCTCGTAGATGCAGTCGACGGGGCACTCCTCGATACATGCCTTGTCTTTGATGTCGACGCAGGGTTCGGCAATGGTGTACGTCACTGATGTCTCTCCTGTCCAGTGGGCTGCTGGGTCGGTTGGGACCTTGGTCGGACCACCGAGAAGGCAAGTATGCGGTGCCCGTACCTGGACGCCTGTCTCAGTGTGTCCTAACTTCACCCGCCATCCCCAAAGGTGGCGCGCGGTTACTGATACTAGACGTTGCAGATACAGCTCGACCAGTGCAATTCTGCGTGTCGGCTGCGGGTCAGCGGATCGCCCTACCGACGGCGAGCGGACCGACGATGGGAGGCGCGCCGCGCCATACGGCGTCGTCGGCCGAGACGGTGAATCCGCCCGCGCGCAGCAGGTCGAGGGTCGCCCGGTTGCACCGACACCCGGCGGCGAAGTGCAGCCACGGGCGCGCCAGTCTGTCCTGCCACGCCGCCAGCCGCGGCGACCGCGCACGCACGTGTTCGATGAACAGCAGCTGGCCGCCGGGGCGCAGCACGCGCGCGATCTCGGCCAGCGTGCGTTCGGGGTCGTCGACGGTGCACAGCACGAGCGTCGAGACGACGGTGTCCACCGACCCGTCGGCCAGCGGCAGGGACTCGGCCGCCGAGTCGACGACACGCGCGACCCGCCCGTGGCGCGCGAGCTGCCGTGCCAGTCGTCGTCGCATGCCGGCGTCGGGCTCGCTGAGGACCAGGTCGGCGAGTCCGTCGGGATAGTGCGCGACGTTGAGACCGGTGCCCGCGCCGATCTCCGCGACGCGGCCGCGCGCACTGCGCAAGAGCATGCGCCGCCGACGACTCATGCCCGCGATCTCACCGAGCCAGAGCAACGGGTCGTACACGAGGGCGAACACCGGCCGCCACAGGACGTCCGCGCGGCTCACCCGGTATTCGGTCGTGTCGGTCATGGTCCAACGCTAGGAGCGCGTGCGGCTCCCCCGCATCACCCGAATGCGCCATCTTCGGCGCCTGGCGCGTCATCATCGCCGAGCAGACCACGACGGGCGGCCTCGGCGACCGCCGCCGTGCGCGAACCGCCACCAAGCTTGGTGCGAATGTTCGCGACGTGCCGGTGGACGGTGTGCGGGCTCAGGACGAGGCGCTCGGCGATCTCGCGATCGTTCAGACCCCGCGCCACGCAGTCGAGCACCTCCCGCTCCCGGTCGGTCAGCCGAGCCCACTTCGGTGGAGTGTCCGCGCGGGGCGTCGCGTGCGCCGCCCCGAGACTCCGGCAGCAGGCGCTCACCACCGACTCGACGTCGCCGTGCCAGGGAAAGTGCGCGCTGCCCGGCAGCGGGGTGAACGTCGCACCGCCGATCGCGGCGGCGACGTCACACCCCAGGCGGTAGGGCACGGCGCGGTCGTCGCGGCGGTGGAGGACCGCCGTCGAAACGCGCACCGCGCGCAGCCGCGCGCGAACGTCGAGGGTGTAGACCATCTTCAGCACTGCCGCAGCGGTGTCGGCCGTCGCAGCCTCTCGCTGAATGCGTGCGAAGCCCTCGCGCTGGGCTGCGTCGGCCCGGCCGAGGAACATGTCGCCGAGCAAGCGCGAGCCCAGCCCCCAGTGCGCGCGGACCGCGCCGAGAATCGCGTCGGCGACGCCGGGAGGGGTCAGTTCTGCGCCGTCTGCATACGACCCGTAGAGCAGGAGACGGTCGACGCGCTCGGGATGTGCTGCGGCATAGGCGATTGCGGTGCAGCTCCCGCTGGATCCGCCGATCAGCGTCACGCGCTCGAGCTGCAGTTCGTCGAGCAGCGCGCTCAGTGTCGCGACCTCGGCGTCGAGGGTCAGATCCGACTCGTACACCGTGCGGTCGGACATTCCGACACCGAGCCGGTCGTAGCGGACCAGCGTGTACCCGTCGGCGAGTCCCTGCCAGAACGTCCTGAATCCGGCTGTCTGCCAATCGAGTTCGAGGTGACTCACCCACCACGCCGGTGCGACCAGAACCGGCCCGTCGCCGCGGACCTCGTAGGCCAGGCGGCGGGAGCCGAGGGGGAGGAACCGCATCTCGGGCTTCGCCATCATCGCCCGTCAGCCTACGACCGCAGCCACGTGGTGAGCACCGAATGTGACGCCACTGCGACCCGTCTTGGCCCAGGTCGCAGTGGCGTCACGTTCGCGAATCAGGCCTGCTTGAGCGCCTCGATCTCGAGGGTGATGGTCACCTTGTCGCCGATGACCGTGCCGCCGGTCTCCAGCGGCATGTCGACGTCGACGCCGAAGTCCTTGCGGTTCAGCACGGCCGTCGCGGTGAAGCCGGCCACCTCGCCGTGGCCCATGCCCGGGTTGACGCCGTTGAATTCGAGCTTGAGGTCGACCGGCTTGGTGACGCCCTTGAGGGTGAAGTCGCCACCGAGGACGTAGTCGTCACCGTCGGCGCGCACGCCGGTCGAGACGAACGTGGCGGTGGGGTGGTTCTCGACGTCGAAGAACTCAGCGGCCTTGACATGTGCGTCGCGCTGTTCGTTGCCCGTGTTCACCGAGTCGACGGCGATCTCCGCGGACACCGAGGGCGTGCCGTCCTCGGCCACGGTGATGGCACCGCTGAACGTCTCGAACGTGCCGCGCACCTTGCTGACCATCAGGTGCCGCACGGAGAACCCGATCGACGAGTGAGCGGGGTCGATGGCCCACGTGCCGGCGCTCAGTGCGTTCGCTACCGATGCAGTCATGTCTGATCTCCTTGACTTGGGGCCGGCCCTCCCGGCCACTCTCCAAGCATAAACGGACTACGGTCCGATTTCATTCCCCGGTGTCGGCGAACAGGGCCGACACCGCGTCGACCGGCAGCCGCGGCGTCCGGTGTCCGTCACGGCCCACCATGTCCTCGTTGACCACCAGCGCGTTGAGCACCGCCTCCTCCACCGACTGCACGACGGCCTCGTAGAACGGATCCATCCGGCCCCACGGCAGGAACCGCAGCGTGCCGAACTCGTCGTCGGCGGGCGGCCCGAGCGGGAAGGCGCTTGCCAGACCGTCGGCGTCGGCGGTCGAGAAGGCCAGGAAGATGTCACCGGAGAAGTGGCTGCCCGTCGTGCCGGTCCTCGCCAGCCCCAGCGGCACCCGGCGGGCCAGCGCCTTGCACTGACCGGGCAGCAACGGAGCGTCGGTGGCGACCACGACGATGACCGAGCCCGCCCCCGGCGGCGGCCGCACGCCGAGATCGGCGGCGAACCAGTCGGAGTCCATCGGGTTCTCGACGTCCAGCAGCGTTCCGACCTGGTGGCCCGCGACGGTCAGCTCGTGTCGGGCGCCGAAGTTCGCCTGCACGAAGGCCGCCACGACGAACTCGCGCGCTCCGTAGGAGACCAACCGTGACGCGGTTCCGTTGCCGCCCTTGAACTCGTAGCAGTTCATCCCCGTGCCACCGCCGACCGAACCCTCCGGCACCGGGCCCGACGCCGCCGAATTCAGCGCCTGCTCGACGTGTTTGGGCCGCACGTGCGCGCCGTTGATGTCGTTGAGGTAGCCGTCCCAGGTCTCTCCGCAGACCGGCAGCAGCCACTGCCGCGCCAGCTGCGGCCGCACGTCGTTGACCCAGCTGACCACCCCGGTGTGGCAGGCACCCACGGCGTGGGTGTTCGACAGCACGACCGGCAGGTTGAACGCGCCCGACTCCTCGATCCAGGTGGTGCCGGTCAGCTCGCCGTTGCCGTTGAGCGAGTGCCAGCCGGCCGCGCACGGTCGCCCGACGCCGTCGCGCCCCCGGGGCAGGATCGCGGTGACGCCCGTGCGCACCGGGCCCGAACCGACCCGAAGCGGACCGTCACCCTCGACGAGCGTGACCTGACCGACCTCGACGCCGGGAACGTCGGTGATGGCGTTGAACCGCCCGGGCCGACCGGTCAACGGGATCTGCAGACCGCGGGCTCGAGGCCGGCCGTCGGTGGTGTGGGTCTGAGGTGAGGTCACACCGTAGGAGTAGCACGCCCGCGGCCTGGGCGCGCCGATCAGCCCCGCTCGCCCCACACCGCTTGCGCGCCCGCGTCACCGATCCGGACGACCGTGACGACCGACGACACCCCGACTGCCAACGCGACCACGGCGACCAGGATGGTTGCGACCTTCTTGGGCGGCTTCGACCGGGTCTCCAGGACGTGCAGCACCGCGAGCGCGATCGCGACCACCAGTAGCGCGACCGAGAAGTAGATCATCCAATCGCCACGCTCGGCGTGCTCGATCAGGATCGGGCGGGGCGAGCCACCCTGCTTGATCAGCCACTCGCCGGCCTCGGTGGTGATGGGCGTCAACACCAAGTTGACGGCGGCCAGGGCCACCACCAGCCACACCAGGCGGCGACGGGCGGCCGGCCAGAAACCACAGAGGATTTCGAGCAGGGCGACGAGCGGTACGAACACCACGATGGCGTGGACGAGCAGGGCGTGGGCAGGGATGCCGGCGATGGTGGTCAAGGTTGCTCCTCGGTCTGGGGCCGTCCTCAGGTATACGTGGCAAACCTGGAACGGGTTCACCGGTTCGCCATTTCGCCCCGGACCGAACTCAGGCGGCGAGGGCCTCGTACGTCGTGGTGCGTTGGCGCGCGGGACGTCCGATGCCCTCGGCGATGCCGACCAGTTCGGCGACGGACTTGGCCGAGCCGTTCTCCGAGCCCGCCATCCGGGAGATGGTCTCCTCCATCAACGTCCCACCCAGATCGTTTGCGCCACCGCGAAGCATCACCTGGGTGCGCTCGACGCCCAACTTCACCCAGCTGGTCTGGATGTGATCGATCCTGCCGTGCAACATGATTCGGGCCAGTGCATGCACGGCCCGGTTGTCCCGGTGGGTCGGCCCGGGGCGCGCGCCACCGGCCAGGTACAGCGGGCTGGACTGATGAACGAACGGCAACGGCACGAACTCGGTGAAACCGCCGGTGCGGTCCTGGATCTCACGCAACACGTTGAGATGCCCCACCCAGTGCCGAGGGGTGTCGACGTGGCCGTACATCATCGTCGACGACGACCGCAGACCCACCTCGTGGGCGGTGCTGACGATGTCGATCCACGCCGAGGTCGGCAGCTTGCCCTTGGTCAGCACCCACCGCACCTCGTCGTCGAGGATCTCCGCCGCGGTACCCGGGATCGACCCCAGCCCCGCCTCGCGCAGAGCGGTCAGCCACTCCCGAACGCTGGTGCCACTCTTGGTCACGCCGTTGGAGATCTCCATCGGACTGAACGCGTGCACGTGCATCGAGGGCACCCGCGCCTTGACCGCGCGCACCAGATCGGCGTACCCGGTCACCGGCAACTCCGGATCGATGCCACCCTGCATGCACACCTCGGTCGCACCGGCGACGTGTGCCTCCCAGGCCCGGTCGGCCACCTCGGAGTTCGACAGCGAGAACGCATCCGCGTCACCCTTGCGCTGAGCGAACGCGCAGAACCGGCACCCGGTGTAGCAGATGTTGGTGAAGTTGATGTTGCGGTTCACCACGTAGGTGACGTCGTCGCCCACCACGTCTCGACGCAACGAATCCGCAAGGGCGGCAACGGCGTCGAGCGCCGGGCCGTCGGCGGTCGCCAACGCCAGGTACTCGTCGTCGCTCAGCCCGGCCGGGTTGGCCTCCGCCGAACGCAACGCCGCCAACACGTCGGTGTCGACGCGTTCGGGGGCCCGCGCGGCCAGTTCGGCCACCTTGTCCCTGATCGACTCCCAGTCGCCGAACGCACTTCCCAGGTCGCTGCGCGTCTCGGTCAGCCTGCCCTCGGAGTCGATGGCCGTGTGCAAATCGGTGCGGCCCAGCGACTCGGTGGCCTCGTCGGGCTCCTGCCACGGCCGTCCCACCGGGTTGACGTCACGGGCGAACCCGGTGTCCGGATCGGCCAGCGCGTCGACGTGGCCCCGCACGCGTGGGTCGATCCAGGCCGCTCCGGCCTGCACGTATTGGGGTTGGGCGGTCAGGCGCTGGACGAGGTCGTAGCCGGCCTCGGCGGTCACGGCGGCGAGCTCGTCGAGCGCAGGCCACGGGCGTTCGGGGTTGACGTGATCCGGGGTCAGCGGCGACACCCCACCCCAGTCGTCGACGCCCGCGCCGATCAGCGCGAGGCACTCCTCGCGCGAAACCAGATTGGGCGGTGCCTGAATCCGCATCTTCGGGCCCAACACCAACCGGGTCACCGCGACGGTGGCCAAGAAGTCGTCGATGCCTGCGTCGGGGGTCTGGGCCATCGCCGTGTGGTCCTTGGCCCGGAAGTTCTGCACGATCACTTCCTGCACGTGACCGAACTCCTTGTGCGAACGGCGAATCGCATGCATCGTCTCGGCACGCTCGCGGAGGTTCTCCCCGATGCCCACCAGCAGCCCAGTCGTGAACGGCACCGACAGACGTCCCGCGTCGTCCAGCGTGCGCAACCGCACCGCAGGATCCTTGTCGGGACTGCCGTAGTGCGCGAGACCCTTCGTCTCGTACAACCGCCGCGAGGTGGTCTCCAGCATCATGCCCATCGAGGGCGCCACCGGCTTCAGCGAGGACAGCTCCGACCAACTCATCACCCCGGGGTTGAGGTGCGGCAACAGACCCGTCTCCTCCAACACCCGGATCGCCATCGCGCGCACGTACTCCAACGTGGAGTCGTACCCGCGCTCGTCGAGCCACTGCTTGGCCTCCGGCCACCGCGCCTCCGGGCGGTCACCCAGGGTGAACAAGGCCTCCTTGCAGCCGAGTTCGGCCCCGCGACGCGCCACGTCGAGGATTTCGTCGGGCTCCATGAACATGCCCTTGCCCTGCGCGCGCAGCCGGCCGGGCACGGTGACGAACGTGCAGTAATGGCACGTGTCGCGGCACAGGTGGGTCACCGGGATGAACACCTTGCGCGAATAGCTGACGGGCAACTTGCCCGTCGCACCACGACGACCGGCGGCTTCCAGACCCGCGTCACGCACCCTGGCCGCACTGGCCATCAGATCCGCCAGATCCTCACCGCGCGCCGTCATCGCGACGGCGGCTTCGTCGACGTTCAGCGCCACCCCGTCGCGCGCGCGGCGCAACACGCGCCGCAGTGCAGCAGGCGACGGCGGCGCACTCGACTCCGCCGGAGCGGCCGGCACGACGGGAAGGGGCAGATCGGCACCACGCTGGGGGTTCAGAGCCACTCCCCTGTAACCCCGGAGTCGCCCGGAATCATCCGCGCATCCCACGTTCTGAAACCGCTGCCCGACATACCGGCCACAGTAGCGCCAGAACGACCTCGGGCTGCGGCTGCCATCTCGCTCCGCTCGGACGCGCAGCGGCGTACCTTGACCGAGCAACGGCAGCACTGACGGAGCTCGGGGGATGGCGACATGGCTGGGTGGGTTCGTTCGTGTCTTGGCCTCGGCGTTGCCGCAGTGACCGCCGCGGCGGTCGTGGGAATTGCGCCCACTGCCGTCCCTCGGCAACCGGACGTGCACCCCGTACAGTCGCAGGCCGCACCGCGGGTCGACCTGGCTGCGTCGGAGCGAGCGCTGGTCGCGACGCCGCCGGACCCCGGGCACTTCGCGGCGGCCACGACCGCGATGGCGCGACTAGATCCGGAACGCACCTCCGCGGTGGTTCAGGCTGCCCCGGCTCCCCAAAACGCGGCATCCGACGCCATCGTCTCCGGGTATCAATTCCTGCGGTACTGGGTGACGTACGGGGTCCAACTCGCCGACTACGTTCTCGGCTTCGTCCCGTTCGGATACGCCATCGCCGATCAGGTCGACATCTTCTACTACAACCTGATCCTGCCGATCTCCGACAGCGTGGTCTATAACCTGATCGTCCCGGTGGTCAACGATCCCCTGAACCTGGCGGCCTACGTCAACGGCGCGATCGCCGTGGCACAGACGTCGATCAACGCCGCGATCAACACCGGCGTCGCGGAATTCAACTACTTCTTCGGCTGGTTGATCCCGCCGCTGCCACCTCGCCCGCTCGCGGCGGCGACGGAAGTGACGCCCGTGGAGGAAGGGCCGGTGAGCGCCGAGGTTCAGGACGTCGCGGCACGCCACGACGCGTCGGCGACCGACGCCGAACCGTCACCGACGCCCGAGCCCACCAAGACGGTAGACCCCACGAAGTCCCCCGAGCCGACCCAGACCGTCGACCCCACGAAGACCCCCGAGCCGACCCAGACCGTCGACCCCACGAAGACCCCCGAGCCGACCCAGACCGTCGAACCCGCCAAGACCGTCGAACCCACGCAGACCCCTGAGCCGACGACGATCGAAACGTCCTCGATCCAGACCACGTCCGCATCGGCTCCCAAGCCACCGACCACGACGGCGGCCGGCGCCGTCGCGGCCCAGGGTGAGGTGCGCGGCCCGACGACGACCACCGGGACGACCACCATGACCACCAGGACCACCACGACGACGACCGGAACCGCGACCACCGGAACGGGTACGACCTCCGACCCGAAGATCTCCACCGCGACCGACACACCCGCCTCGAACCCGCACACGTCCGGGGACGACGCCACCGGTCCCTCCGCGGACGGTGAGAACTAGGTGGGAACTCTCGACGTCAGCCGCCACAGGTAGTAAGCGGGCGGACCGCCGCCGAGTACCACGAAGATCACCGGCGACAGCTGCATGATCCCCGCGCCGCTGAGCACGATGTCGTCACCCGGGCCTCCGAAGGTCAGACCCAGCGTGGTCACCACCCACGCCCACAGGGGCAGGGCACCGAGCCGGGGTGAGGACGTCCACTGCAATGCCGCCCACACCAATGCGACGTTGACGAGACCGCTGATCATCCCGCTGACGGGAAGCGGCACGGACCCAAGATAGATCGGAAGGAAGAAGGCGCCGGCGATCGCCGACAAGACCCCGTCCAGCGCAAGCACGGCCAGCACGGCGAACCGCGGCCAGCCCGGGAAGTGAGCGGTCAGGTGGGAACGCTGTCGAGCAGGCCGACCAGCGAGCCGACGACCCACTGAAAGCTGTCCAGGCGGTCCTGCCAGTGCTGCAGGTTCGGATCCAAATCGGGGTCCATCGCCATCCCTTTCTCTGGGCCGCTGACTGTGACGCAGCGTACCCCGTCGAGGCATTTGCTATCCCAGGTTCACGCCGGCGAGTAGGTCGATTTCCCACCCTCGGTCGTCCCGGGGTCCGGCCGTCCCACCGACCAACACGTAATGCTCGTTGGCCGAGATCGGCAGCGCGACGAGGTTGGACAGCGCACAAGCCCGGCCACCCGGGTCGACGGTCACCTGGGTGGCGTGGGCGCGCAAGGCGGCCACCTTCGACCCGTGACTCTCTGGTGCCTCGACCACCGCGTCCACGTCGGCGTCGTCGACCGCGAAACCCAGGTCGTCGACCGACACCCTGATCCAGTCCGGCGGCAGGTCCGCGCCGGCGAGGTCCCGCATGGCGGCCTCGGCCTCGCCACGCGCCGTGACGGTCCAGTAGAACTTGGGCACCTGCCACGGCCGACCGGGGTGTTCGGTGCCGGCCGCGGCCGCCACCGCAGCCGTCGTCACCTCGTGGGCCCGGATGTGGTCGGGGTGTCCGTAGCCGCCGTTGGGGTCGTAGGTGACGACGACGTGGGGCCGCAGGTCACGGATCACCGCGACGAGCTCGGCGACCGGTTCGGCCGGATCGGCGTCGACGAACCTTCGCCGTCCCCTGGCCTCGGTGCCGGCCATTCCGGAATCGCGCCACCGGCCCGCGCCGCCGAGGAAGCGCGGGCCGTCGACCCCCAATTCCCTTAGCGCCGCGGTGAGTTCGCCGATACGGTAGCCGCCCAGCTGGTCGGCGGCGTCCGCGGCGAGCTGCGCGTAGGTGTCACCGATGACCTCACCCTCCTCGCCGAGGGTGCACGTCACCACCTGAACCTCGGCGCCACGGGCGACGTAGTGCGCGATGGTGGCGCCGGTGGTCAACGTCTCGTCGTCGGGGTGCGCATGGACGAACAACAACCGTGGATTCTCCATCCCCACAAGATAGGTTCACCGCGTGACGCGGCGCACCGTTGAGTACGGCTGCGCCGTCGTGGTGATCGGCCTGTGCGCCGGCCTCGCCGGGGCCGCGACCACCGTCGTCCTGCACTGGGTCGAACATCTCGTCTACCACTACTCCTTTGGCACGCTGCTGACCGGCGTGGGTGCCAGCAGCCCGGTGCGGCGGGCCGTCGGCCCGATGGTCGGCGGCGCCCTGGCGGGCCTCGGGTGGTGGCTGCTGCGTCGTGGCGGTGACGTTCCCGGGCTGACGGCGACGATCGCCGCGCACCGCCACATTCCCAGGTGGCGTACGTCGTTCGACGCCGGGCTGCAGGTGCTGCTCGTCGGCGCAGGGGCGTCCCTGGGTCGGGAGGGAGCGCCCCGCCAACTGGCCGCGGCGCTGGGTGACCTCGGCATCTCGCGGTGGTCCCTGACCCCGCGGGACCGCGAAATCCTGCTGGCATGCGCGGCGGGCGCCGGTCTCGGCGCGGTGTACAGCGTGCCCCTGGGCGGGGCGCTGTTCGCCGTGCGGATCGTGCTCGGCACCTGGCATCCCCGCGCGGTGGGGACGGCGCTCATCACCTCGAGCCTGGCGGTTGCGGTGTCCTCGCCCGTCACCCACTTCGAGCACGCACTGGTGTGGCCGGACGCCCGACTGTCGTACCTGTTCGTCCTCCTCGCGTGTGCCGTCGCCCCGGTGGCCGTCGTCGTGGGCCTGGCGTTCGAGGCACTGACGACGCGCGCCCGGCCGCGGCCTCAGCTGCGGTCCTGGGTGCTGGTTCCGGCGGTCGCCCTGGCGGGTCTCGCGACGGGCGTCTGTTCCATCTGGTGGCCGGAATTGCCCGGCAACGGCCGCAGCATCCTGACCGTCAGCGTCGACGCCGGCCTGACCCTCGGCGGGGCCGCGGTGCTGGTGATCCTCAAACCCCTTCTGACGGCGCTGTTCCTGCGGGCAGGCGCGGTCGGCGGCCTGATCACCCCGGCGCTGGCGACCGGTGCGGCGGCAGGCACCGTGGTCGCGTTGACGCTGAACCAGTTGGCGGGCACGCACTTCGAGGTCGCCGCGGTCTCGCTGGCCTGCGCCGCCGGCGTGCTGGCCGTCACCCAACGCGCGCCCCTGTTCGCGGCGCTCTTCGTCTGGGAACTCGCGCGGCCGCCGCTGTGGCTGTTCGTCGTCTTCGCCGCCGCGGCCTTCACGGCGCACGGGTTGACGGTCGCGCGTCGACGGCGGGCTAGGGCCCCTTGACCCAGTCGCCGGCGTCCCCGACTATGCCGACGGGTACGGCACCGGACAGACTCACGTTCTGCACGTTGGGGGCCGCGGCCACGATCGTGGTGTCCTGCAGGATTGGCAGCACGGTCGCCATGTTCCACAGTCTGGGCTCGACGGCGGTGAGCACGTCGCCGATCGGCTGGGTGCCGTCGAGGGCTGCGTCGATGTTGGGCTGGATGCTGCGGTCGCAGATGCCCGTCAGGTTGCTGGGAGCCTGGACCAGCTGATCGGGATCCGACGGGTCCGGCGGCTGCGTCGCCGTTGGCGTCGTGGTGGGCGACCGCGGCGGCACCGAGGACGGCGTCGTCGGATCCGTCGACGAGCTCGGCGTCGGGGTTCCGCCGGGCGGGGCGGTCGGAACGGCGGTGGCCTCCAGTGCCGGGCAGCCGAAACGCGAGGCCAGCGCCGTGGCGAGGTCTCCGCCCGCCTGATGCCAGCCGACGATCGCGTCGACGCGGTTCTGGGACAGCGCATCCCCGTAGAGGGTCGGCGGGTCCAGGGCCAGCACCGAGGCGGCGATGCCGACGCTGCGCAACTGATCCGCGGCGGTGTTGGCCACGGCGACCGACGTCGGGTCGTTGGCCGCGACGCCGATCACGAAGCGCAGTTGCGCGCCGTCCCTGCTGATGCGGCCCCGGGTCGGTGGCGGCGAACCGGGGGTCGGCGTCGGCATCGGGCTCGTCGAGGACACCTCCTGTTCGACGGTGTACCCGCTGGCCTTCAGGAGGTCCAGCGCAGCCTCTCGAGGAAGGGCGGGCGGCGCGGTCGGGACGTAGCCGGGATCCGACGGCGAGCGCACCTGGGCTTGGGCCAGGGTGACGGTGTTGTCGCTGCCCGCGCCGACCGCGGCCAGCAGGTCCACGTCGAGCAGACCCAGGATGGCCTTGCGCACCTGGGTGTCCTGCAGTTCCGGTTGCTGCGCCCGCAGCGTGACCTGCATGACGCGCGGGGTGACGATCCGTGCGGTCCGCACGTCGGGGATGGCGCCGAGCTGGATGAACGCCGCCTGCCCGCCGTGCACCTGCGCAACCTGGGTGTCGCCGTTGCGGATCGAGTCGGCGAGAACGGCAGGCGCGCCCCCGCGGCGGAACAGG
Source organism: Mycobacterium yunnanensis (assembly GCF_025823185.1). Classification (GTDB taxonomy): domain Bacteria; phylum Actinomycetota; class Actinomycetes; order Mycobacteriales; family Mycobacteriaceae; genus Mycobacterium; species Mycobacterium yunnanensis. Next base: position 127,749 of record NZ_JACKVK010000003.1, on the reverse strand, counting down.
ATCTGATCGGGTTTGGCCGGTCGGCCCCAGTAGCGGTCGTTGCGCGCGAGCAGGATCTCGTCGCGCTGAGGGTCGATGGAGTCCACGCGGAACTGGCCACCGGTCACCGGCAGCGCGCGGAGCAACCCGGCCGAGAACCCGCCGGGAACGTCCTTGACGATGTGCGCGGGCAGGATGTCGTTGAACAGCTCCCGCCACGCCGGGTAGGGCTGGGAGAAGGTCACCACCGCGGTCTTGCCGCCCGCCAGCGACTGCACCCCGGTGATGAGGTCGTAACCCGCCGGGTCGACGACGCCGGGCTCGCTGACCATCTGGCGCCACAGGTACCAGTAGTCGTCGGCGGCGATCGGCGCGTTGTCCGTCCACTGCGCCTCGGGGCGAATCTGGTAGGTGACGGTGAAGGGCTCCTCACTCGTCACGTCCGCCGAGATCAGCATCGTCGGGTCGAGTTCCCACCGCGAACCGGTCGGCGAGTTCGGATCGGGTATGGGCCGAAAGGAACTGGGCAGCACCAGGGACGCGATGGACGCGTTCACCGGTGACTGGTCCGAGAGCAGGTGCGGGTTGAACCCCGGCCCGATCGAGTCGATCGCCATGATGATCTGCGACGCCTTCAGCGGCGGCGGGGGTGTGCTCTCGGTGGTCTCGGTGCTCTGCGGCGCGGGCGGCGGGCTGACGGTACACGCCGCCACCAGCGCCAACGTCGTGGTCAACGCCCCGGCGACGGAGAGCAGTCGTCTTGACGTCGTCGGCACGCCGTTCAGGTTATCGGCACGCAAGCCGTGACCCGGGTACGCCGCGTCAGCCGCGAGCCTTGGCGCGCGACTTCGAGCGGGCACGCGCGCTGGCCGCCAACTCCACCTTGCGCACGCGCACGACCTCGGGTGTCACCTCGACGCATTCGTCCTCCGCGCAGAACTCCATGGCCTGCTCGAGACCCATCTCGAGCGGACGCGCCAGCGTCTCGAAGACGTCGGCCGTCGAGGACCGCATGTTGGTGAGCTTCTTCTCGCGGGTGGCGTTGATGTCGAGGTCCTCGGCGCGGGGGTTGATGCCCACCACGTGGCCCTCGTAGGTCTCGTCACCGGGCTCGACGAAGAACTGTCCCCGGTCGGACAGCTGGGTCATCGCGAACGGGGTGATCTTGCCGGAGCGGTCGGAGACCAGCGAGCCGGTGTGGCGTGCCCGGATCTCGCCGGCCCAGGGGCGGTACCCCTCGAACACGGCGTTGGCGATGCCGGTGCCGCGCGTCAGCGTCAGGAAGTCGGTGCGGAACCCGATCAGCCCACGGCTGGGCACGATGAAGTCCATCCGCACCCACCCGGCGGCGTGGTTGGCCATCTCCTCCATGCGGCCCTTGCGACCGGCCATCAGCTGCGTGACCGCGCCGACGAACTCCTCGGGGCAGTCGATGGTCATGGCCTCGAAGGGCTCGTGCACCTTGCCGTCGACGGTCCGGGTGACCACCTGCGGCTTGCCGACGGTGAGTTCGAAGCCCTCGCGGCGCATCTGCTCGACGAGGATGGCCAGCGCCAACTCACCTCGGCCCTGCACCTCCCAGGCGTCCGGGCGGTCGATGTCGACGACCTTGATCGACACGTTGCCGACCAGTTCGCTGTCCAGACGCGCCTTGACCATGCGTGCGGTCAGCTTGTGTCCGGACACCTTGCCGGCCAGCGGCGAGGTGTTGGTGCCGATGGTCACCGAGATGGCGGGCTCGTCGACGGTGATGCGGGGCAGCGCGTGCGCGTGCTCGGTGTCGGCGAGGGTGTCGCCGATCATGATCTCCGGCATGCCCGCGACGGCGACGATGTCACCGGCGACGGCCTCGTCGGTGCTGGTGCGCTCGACGCCCTCGGTGGCCAGCAGCTCGGTGATCTTCGCGTTGGTGATGACGGGATGCCCGTCGACCTCACGCATCCACGCGACCTGCTGCCCCTTGCGCAGCTTGCCCTTGTAGATGCGGACCAGGGCGAGGCGGCCGAGGAAGGCCGATGCGTCGAGGTTGGTCACCAGCGCCTGCAGCGGCGCCTCGGGATCGCCCTGCGGCGGCGGGATGTGCTCCATCAGGACGTCGAACAGCGGGTCGAGGTTCTCGCCGTCGGGGTTCTCGCCGTTGGCGGGTTCCTCCGTGCTGGCGATGCCTGCGCGACCCGAGGCGTACAGCGTCGGCAGGCCCAGTGCGAACTCGGCGGCCTTCTGGGCTTCCTCGTCGAGGTCGGAGGCGACGTCGAGGAGCAGGTCGTGGCTCTCGGAGACGACCTCGGCGATGCGGGCGTCGGGGCGGTCGGTCTTGTTGACGCAGACGATGACGGGAAGGTGCGCGGTCAGTGCCTTGCGCAGCACGAAGCGGGTCTGCGGCAGCGGGCCCTCCGACGCGTCGACCAGCAGCAGCACGCCGTCGACCATCGACAGGCCGCGCTCGACCTCGCCACCGAAGTCGGCGTGGCCGGGGGTGTCGATGACGTTGATGACCGTCATGGTGCCGTCGGGGTTGTGGCGATGCACGGCGGTGTTCTTCGCCAGAATGGTGATGCCCTTTTCCTTCTCCAGGTCACCGGAGTCCATCAACCGTTCGACGGCGTCGTCACCGCGGTGCGACAGGGCCCCGGACTGCCGAAGCATGGCGTCCACGAGCGTCGTCTTACCGTGGTCGACGTGAGCGACGATGGCGACATTTCGAAAATCCGGGCGAGAATCCACCTCCAGATTGTCGCAGCGTAGGTATGCAATCGCGAAAACGGCGGGTTTGGCCCGTGCTCGTGGAGAGGCAGAAGTGAAGGCGTCGGAGTTCGCATCGGTCAAGGCGAAGAAGAAGTGTTGCCGCAGCAAGCCGCGGTGCAAGCGCTGCCCACTCGTTCTCCACAAGGTGCACAAGGCCGAGTTGTCAGGGATCCGCGGCAAGGAACTCGAGAAGGTGTTCAAGCGCGCCAGAAAGGCCTGATCAACTGCCGTTTCGTGGGGCCAGTCGCCCGTGATCGCCCACGGACTCGGCGATCACCTTCCCGGCGGACCGCCCAGGAGCGGTGGCGTCGCGGCGGCGTGGCGCGGGCACGGGGTGTCGGCCGCCGACGGCCCGTGGGGAACCCGTGGCCGGGGTGTGCGGGATGTCACGTAGGCGACGCGCCGGCAGAGCGCAGCGCGGCGGCCAAGTCCGGCAGCCACGCGCGGTCGGCGGGCACCCAGTCCAGCGCGTCGAGATCGGCGACCGTCACCCAGCGCAGGGCGCGATGGTCACGCGCGGACGCTGTTCCGCCAATCAGGGTGACGAGGTAGGCCCGCAGTGTCATGCCACCGTCGAGGTCGACGTCGGCACCCAGTTGGGCACCGACGCTGACCGTGACGCCGAGTTCCTCGTCGAGTTCGCGCGCCAGCGCAGCGGCGTCGGTCTCCCCCGGCATCGCCTTGCCGCCGGGCAGTTCCCACCGTCCGGCGAGCCGTGGCGGCCGGTCCCGTTGCGCGACCAGCAGTGTGGCGCCGTCGATCAGGGCGCCCGCGACGACGATCTGGTTCGGCACGGTGCGACGGTATAACGTGCCAGGCATGGCCGTGTTGACCGATGACCAGGTGGACGCCGCGCTGGCCGACCTGCAGGGCTGGTCGCGCACCGAAGGGGCCCTGCGTCGCTCAGTGGACTTTCCCGGCTTCCTCGACGGCATCGACGCCGTGCGTCGCGTCGGCGAGCACGCCGAACGTCAAGACCACCACCCCGACATCGACATCCGTTGGCGCACGGTCATTTTCGCTCTCGTCACGCATTCCGAGGGTGGCATCACCGACAAGGACGTCGCGATGGCGGGCGACATCAACCGGATCGTCGGCTGACCACGGCGAGGTAGGCCATCGTCGCAAGCGCCGCCAGCACGTACAGCGAACCGAAGAGGTCGGCGTACCACGGCCGGCCGGTCATCCGGCCGGTGTCGCCGGCGAAGGTCACCAGCCACGGTGAGCCGAGGTAGGCCAGCACCACCCAGCCCCAGCCGACGATCCGGGATCCCGGGCGCGCCGGGCCGAGCACCAGCCACATGGCCAGCGGCAGCAGCCACACCCAGTGATGGGTCCAGCTGATCGGTGAGATCAGCAACCCGAACACCATCACCACAACGATGCGGCCGAGCGCGTCGTCGGGTCCGACGCGCCACCAGGCTGCCACGCTCAGGACGACGGTGAGTGCCACGGCGGCGAGCATCGGTGGGCCGTAGCCGACGTCACGGCCTGCGACGTAGCCCACGACGCCGCGCAGCGACTGGTTCATCGGCGTGTCGACGACGCCGATCCGGTTCGCGTTGCCGAGCAGGTCGGTGAAGTAGAAGCGAGATTGCGCCCCGCCCAGCGCGATCGACGCCGCCACCGTGGCACCGAACACCACGACGGAGACGACGACGACGCCCCAGCGCCGAGCACCGGCGAAGTAGGCGCCGGCAACCGCGGGGGTCAGCTTCATCCCGGTGGCCAAGCCCACCAGCAACCCCGAGAGCCACCATCGGGTGGAGTACACCGCGTAGAGCACCGCGACCATGAGCAGCGCTCCGACCTGCCCGAGTTCGAAGAGGTGCCGCATCGGCTCGCACCAGATGGCCAGTGCGGTCCACGCCATCGCCTGCCGCGCGCCGGAGCGCCCCAGCAACCTCAGGGCGAGCACCGCGGAGCCGTAGAGCGCGGCCACGGTGGCCAGTAGCCAGCACAGGCCGACGACGGAGAACGGCAGGAAGTGCAGGGGGTAGAACACCACGGCGGCGAACGGCGGGTAGGTGAACTGCAGCGGCAGCGGCGGGATCACCGGGCGGTAGACGAAGTCGTAGAGACCGCCGTCCCGCATCGCGGCCGCGCCGTCGACGTAGACGTGCAGGTCGACGAAGTTGGTGCCGTTCGGCGCGAGGTAGGTCACGGCACACCGCGCGACGAGGCTGAGCGCGAGCAGATACGGCGCGGCGCTCGCGATTCGGGCGGACTGACTGGTGATCCGTCCGACTCTAGGTTCCGGCTTGCCCGGCGAGTGATTCGGTCACCGTCGACCGTCATAGCCGTAACGGTTGCATAAATGCCACACGTGTCACTTGAGTCCCACCAGTAACTCCGTAGCTTCGGTTTCAGACGCCTCACCAACCGATCGGGAGAACCATGCACTTCGCCAGAAAAGCCCTTGCTACCAGCGTGATCGCGGCCGCTTGCGCCGTGCCGGCAGCACTGCTGCTCAGCGCCACCGCGTCGGCCGACCCGATTCCGGCCCCGGCGCCCGCCATGCCGAACATCCCCTTCCTCAGCAGCCTTCCGGGCAGCGCGCCTCAGATGCTGCAGGGTCTGGCGTCGGCGTTTACCGGAACCGGCGCTCCGGCCGCCGCACCCGCCGCCTCACCGGCCCCGGCTGCCACCGCCTCGGTCACCCTTCCGCAACCTGCCGCTGCACCCGCCGCCGCACCCGCGGCGTCTCCCCTGCCGGGGCTCCTGCCCGCAGCGGCCGCGCCTGCCGCCGCGCCCGCCGCACAGCCGGCCGGCTTGGTCCCCACCGCCGAGGTTCAGATCCCGCAGGTCGCCAACAGCGCGCTGCCGTTGCCCAAGGAGCTGAACTTCCCGGGCGACCTGACCTCGCTGCTGCCCCCGGGTCTGCCGCTGGCCGGCCTGCTGCCGAAGTCGCCTGCCGCCGTCCCGGCCGCCACCGCCGTGGCGCCCGCCGCGGTCGCCGCCGTCCCGGCTGCGGTCACCCCGGCGCTGCCTGCCGCCGCCGACAGCGCGCTCGTCCCGCTGTTCTTCCCCACCTCCGCCCTGCCGTGACGCTGACCGCGTAACGCCGCACCACTCATCGACATCACGGGAGAGTCATGCCATCGCCACGTTCGCTTCTGGTCGCACTCGGTGCGACGGCCGCGCTCGCGCTCAGCGTCCAACCGGTCGCCCATGCGGAGCCCGCGCCGCCGCTGCCCTTGCCGCTGCCGATCAGCGGCCTTCAGGCACCGGGTCTTCCCGCGATGGAGAGCCTGGGGCCTGCGATCCAGCAGGCCGCTGCCGATCCGACGAACGCGGCGTCGATGTTGATGGCCGCGGCGGCGGCGTTCGCGGGCAACAGCGCGGCGCCGTCGGGGTCGAAGAACGTTGCGGCCGCGGTCAACCAGTTCGTCGCCGATCCTCAGGTGGCGCACGTCCCCGCGGCAGGTGCCGTCCCCGGCGCCGAGGCGCACCTGCCGCAGGGGATCGACCCGGCGAACGCCGTCGGCCCCGCGCCCGACGCCGCGCCGCTGGCGGCCGTGCCCGCTCCCGAGGCCGCCCCGGCGCCGGCACCGGAGGCCGTGCCCGCTCCCGCGCCTGACGCGGCGGCCGTTGCCGTTCCCGCCCCCGCGCCGGCTCCCGATGCCCCTGCGGCACCGGCGCCCGACGCCGTGCCCGCCGCGGCCACCGTCCCCGGCCCGGACGGTGCGCCCGCACCGGCACCAAACTTCGGTCCGGACGCGCCGACGACGCAGGACTTCATGTATCCGTCGATCGGCAACGGGTGCGCGGCGGACGGCGGAAACGTTCTGGCGGCGGCGATCTCGGTCGCGGGCCCGGCCTCGATTCCCAAGCCGGGGCCTGCCGCCGGTCAAACCGCCTACGTGTTCACCGCGATGGGCACACCCGGCCCGGCTGCCGTGCAGAAGCTCCCGCTCAACGTCACGTGGGTCAACCTGACCACGGGCAAGTCCGGCACCACGACGCTCAAGCCACAGGCCGACATCAACCCGGCCGGGCCGACCACGCTGACCGCCATCGCCGACACCGGTTCGGGCAGCATCATGTCGACCATCTTCGGTCAGGTCACCACCACCGAGAAGCAGTGCCAGTTCATGCCGACGATCGGTTCGACCGTCGTCCCGTGATCCCTCCTCGAGACAGCACTGGCTGTCGTCAGGCCTGGGCCATGACGACAGCCAGTGCTGTTTCGTGGGGTGTGAGGGCCCTCAGTAGGCCATGAAGAGGATCATCTCGCGGTCGTACTCGCGGCCGGGGTGGGCCTCGGAGAGATGCGACTGAGCCTTCTCGACGAGGTCGTCCTCGTCGGTGCCGACAATGGCCTCACCGCAGGGACAGCTCAAGTGTGTTTTCGCCATGTCGCTACGATCCCACAGCCCCGGACTTCGCCGCCGCCTTGGCGGCCTTCTTGTACGAGCGCACCTTCTCCAGCGAGCCCTGGTCGACCACGTCGGCAACCGACATGTAGGTGCCGGCCGTGCCGTAGTCGCCCGCTGCCGCGCGCCATCCCTCGGGGGTGACGCCGTACTGCTTGCCCAGCAGCGCGAGGAAGATCCTGGCCTTCTGGTCGCCGAAGCCGGGCAGGGCCTTGAGTCGGCGCAAGACTTCGGGGCCGTCGGGATCGCCCGCAGTCCACAGCGCGACGACGTCACCGTCGTAGTCGTCGACGATCGCCTGGGCCAGCGTCTGCAGGCGCTTGGCCATCGACCCCGGGAATCGGTGCACCGCAGGCTTTTCGGAGAAGAGGGCGACGAAGGCGTCCGGGTCGTAGTCGGCGATCGTGCGGGCGTCCAGACCGCCGATGCGTTCGGCCAGCTTCTGCGGGCCGGCGAACGCGACCTCCATCGGAATCTGCTGATCCAGCATCATCCCGACCAGCAGCGCAAGGGGATTGGACTCGAGCAGTTCGTCGGCCGCGGGATCTTGCACTAGCTGCAGCTTTGCCATCGCCTCAGTCTAAGGTGACGTGCACTCCCGCAGACCCTCCGACCGGGCGAGGTGACATGCCTGCCGAGATCGCGATCGCCTTGGCGGCAGCGTTGCTCCTGGCGATCGCCGCGGCCGTCGTCGCGGTCCGCACCCGCCGCGTCGTGGCCACCCCCACCGAGCGCGCCACCCACGCCGCGCTGCACACCGCCTCGCTGGCCGCCCACGCGCTGCGGCCCGGGCTCGACGAGGACTCCGCGCGCCGTGCCGCGCCGTTCCTGCGCCAGCTCACCGGCGCGGACGCCGTCGTCGTCTACGACGCGGACGGCGAGCACCTGGCCCACGACCCCTCCGAGTTCGCCGACGCCCTCGACGCGGCAGGCACCGTCGCCGCCGAAGCCCTGACCGGCCGACGCCGCGTCATGTCCGGCCACCGCGCTGGCGCCATGGTCGGTCAACCGCTGCTGACCGGCGACGGTGACGCCCTCGGCGTCCTGGTCGCGATCACCTCGCGGGAACCGGGCCCCGGCATGGTCGGCGCCATCGGCGAAGTCGCCGGGTACGCCGCCAGCCAGCTGGAGCTCGCCGACCTCGACGCGTCACGCGCCCGCCTCGACCGAGCCGAGGTGCTCGCCTTGCGCGCCCAGATCAGCCCGCACTTCATCTACAACGCGCTCAACACGATCGCGTCGTTCGTCCGCACCGACCCCGACCGTGCCCGCGAGCTGGTCCTCGAATTCGCCGACTTCACCAGGTACTCGTTTCGCGCGGCCGGCCAGTTCACGACGCTGTCCGACGAACTGCGCAACATCGACCGCTATCTGACGCTGGAGCGGGCACGCTTCGGCGAGTCGCTGACCGTCCGGCTCCAGGTCGCGCCCGAGATGCTCGCGGTCGTCGTCCCGTTCCTGGCACTGCAACCGTTGGTGGAGAACGCCGTCCGGCACGGCCTGGCCGACCGTGGTGGTGGCACCGTCGAGATCGTCGCGCGCGACGACGGGACGGACTGCGTCATCACCGTCGAGGACGACGGCGTCGGCATGGATCCCGAGGCCCTGCGGGCCGGCCCGGCCGACGCGCTCGCCGACGGGACGTCGGACGGCGGTGGTCACTCCGCGCACGTGGGGCTGACCAATGTCGACCATCGCCTGCGCGCGGCGTTCGGCAACGACTACGGTCTGGTGGTCGAGACGGCCGTTGGCGCGGGCACCAAGGTCCTCATGCGGGTCCCGAAGTTCAGGTCGGGCGTACGGGCCGGCGGAGGTGCATTCGGATGAAGTCACTGGTGGTGCTGGCGGTCGACGACGAGGCACCCGCCCTCGACGAGTTGGCGTACCTCCTCGACCAGCACCCCGACATCGGCCAGGTGCTGCGGGCCGGAGATGCGACCTCGGCGCTGCGGGAGCTGAACCGGCGGCCCATCGACGCCGTGTTCCTCGACGTCAACATGCCCGGCCTCAGCGGGCTCGAACTGGCGGGGGTGCTCGCCAACTACTCCTACCGTCCCGCGGTGGTGTTCGTGACCGCACACGACGACAAGGCCGTCGAGGCGTTCGACGTCGGTGCCGTGGACTACCTCCTCAAGCCCATCCGTCAGAGCCGGCTCGACGAGGCGGTTCGCCGGGTGCTGGCCGCACCCGTCGAGCAGGGCCGCGACGGCGACGACCCCGCCGACGACCACGACGTCCTGCCCGCCGAGCTCGGCGGCATCACCCACCTGATCCCGCGCGACACCATCGGCTGGGTGGAGGCCGAGGGCGACTATGCGCGGCTGCACTCCGAGTCCGGGGCGCACCTGGTGCGCATCCCGTTGAGCACGCTCGAATCTCGTTGGCGCGAGCGGGGATTCCAACGGATCCACCGTTCGTATCTGGTGGCGCTGCGGATGGTCACGGGGTTGCGGACGACCGACGGCGCCGTGCTGGTGCGGTTGCGAGCCAACGGTGCGTCACCGGCGATCGAACTGCCGGTGAGCCGTCGACAGGCCCGCGAACTGCGCGACCGGGTGGTCCGCGAACCGATGCGACAGCTCCGGCCTTCGGCGACCGGGGAATCGGCCGACGATGACTAGACCGCAGCGCGAACGGGTGGTGCTGGCCAAGCGCCGGGGCGCCCGGGTGATCCGCACGCGGGTGGAGGTGCAGGAGCAAACCGAGGTCGGCGACGCGCTGGTCCGCGGCCTGATGCGCGCGCAACTGGGGTTGGCCCTGCGCCTGGCCGCCGTCACCGTCTGCGCGGTCGCACTGATTCCCCTGGCGCTTGGGCTGTTTCCTCAGATCGACGACGTCACCGTCGCCGGCATCCGACTGAATTGGCTGATCCTCGCGGCCCTGGTCTACCCGGTGCTCTACGGGGCGGGCCGTCTCTACGTCCGCCTGGCCGAGCAGGGTGAGCGCGACTTCGTCCGGGTCGTCGACGGCGACCGATGACGGGTGCCCCGCTCACCGCGGCCGCGTTGCTCGCCGCGGCCATGGCCACCGTCGGCATCGGCGTCTACGGCACCCGGCTGTCGCGGACCACGTCGGACTTCCTGGTGGCGTCGCGCAGCATCGGCCCGCACTGGAATGCCGCCGCGATCTCGGGTGAATATCTCTCGGCGGCATCGTTTCTCGGGGTGGCGGGGCTGATCGCGAAGTACGGAGCCGACGCGCTGTGGTACCCGGTCGGCTTCACCGCGGGCTATCTGGGGCTGCTCCTCTTCGTCGCCGCACCGCTGCGACGCTCCGGGGCCTACACCGTGCCGGACTTCGCCGAGTTCCGGCTGGGGTCGGCCCGGCTGCGCAAGGTGGCGATGCTGGTGGTCGTCGTCATCTGCGTCTTCTATCTCGTCCCCCAGTATCAGGGTGCCGGCCTGGCACTGAAGACCCTTCTGGGACTTCCCGTCTGGCTGGGACCGGTCGCCGTCGGCGCCATCGTGATCGTCAACGTCGTCGGCGGCGGCATGCGGTCCATCACGTTCGTCCAGGCCTTCCAGTACTGGCTGAAACTCACCGCGATCGCCGTTCCCGCGCTGGCCCTGCTGGCGTTGTTCATCGGCGACTCCGCGACGTTGTCGGGCCCGATGCCACCGGCCGTGCAGCAGCAGACCACGGTCACCGTCGAGACCGACGTCGTCGTCCAGGTCGCCGAACCCGCGGGCGTGACCGTGACCGGTGACGTCGACGGTGCACGGGTCGACGGAGCGCAGCTCCCGACCGCCGGCCGATACACGCTGAGCCGAGGCACCACCCTGACGCTCGCCGCGGGTGCGGCGACGCCGGTGGTCGCGGGGGCTCCCAGCTCCGGGGACGACTGGCTGTCCTCGGGCCGTGGGCTGGGTGGCAGTCATCCCCTCTACCAAGTCATCTCGATCATCGTTGCCACGTTCCTCGGCACCATGGGCCTGCCCCACGTGCTGGTGCGCTTCTACACCAACCCCGACGGCACGGCGGCCCGGCGGACGGCCCTGGCGGTGATCGCCCTGCTGTCGCTGTTCTATCTGTTCCCCGTCCTGCTCGGCGTGTTCGCCAGGCAGTTCGTTCCGCAACTGCTCATCACGGGCACCGCGGACGCGGCCGTGCTGCTGCTGCCGAGCGTCGCGATCGGCGGCGGCGTGGGCGCGGCGTCATCCCCCGTCGCTTCGCTCGCCCCGGTCTTGGCAGCCCTGGTGGCCGCCGGCGCCATCGCCGCCTTCCTCGCCACGTCGTCGGGCCTGCTGGTCAGCATCGCCGGGGCGCTGTCGACCGACGTGCTGCGCGGGCGCGTGCGTGACTTCCGGGTCGCAGCGGCCGTCGGCGGCATGGTGCCCATCCCGTTGGCCCTGCTCGCATCGTCGCTGGAACTCTCGCGCAGCGTCGGACTGGTCTTCGCCGTCGCCGCGTCGACGCTGTGTCCGCTGCTGGTGCTTGGTATTTGGTGGCGTGGGCTCACCAGCGTCGGCGCGGCGTGCGGTCTCGTCGTCGGCGGGGTCGTCTCGGGTGCGGCGACGACGCTCGCCGTCGTGGGAGGCGTCGACGACCGGTTGCTCGGCGGCTGGCCCGCGGTGGTCGTCGGCTACCCCGCAGCGGTGACCGTTCCGCTGGCGTTCCTGACCATGGTCGCCGTCAGCCTGCTGACCGCTGGGTCGAGGCCGCCCGACGTCGCCAGGATCTTCGCGCGCATGCACGTGCCGGAACGCCTCGGGATGGGAGTGGAACGGCTGCCCCGCGAGTGAGGTGGACCGTTCGTCGCCATGGGCCAACCGCTCGCCGCAGGTCGTCCCTGCTTCGTCGTCCGATCCTGCGAATCTGCTGAACGTGTGACGTGAGTCTCAATAGGCTCGAGGCCGATCTCACTTCCAGCGTCAGGAGCACCGCGGTGGCGACCACCGATAGGCCGACGGCCAACACGGCCCAACAGTTCGTGGACATGCAGTCCAGCCCCGAATTTCAAGAGTTGCGAAGCCGGCTGCGCCGGTTCGTGTTCCCGATGACGGCGTTCTTCCTCGTCTGGTACGCCACCTACGTGTTGCTCGGGGCGTTCGCCCACGACTTCATGGCCATCCGCGTGTTCGGCAACGTCAACGTGGGTCTGTTGATCGGCCTCGGGCAGTTCGTCAGCACCTTCGTCATCACCGGTCTGTACGTGCGGTTCGCCAACCGCGAGCTCGACCCGCGGGCCGCTGCCATTCGGGCCGAGATGGAGGGCACGCAGCGATGAACTACCTCGCGGCAAGCGCGACGGTCGGCAACCCGGTCGCCAACATCGGCATCTTCGCGCTGTTCGTCGTCATCACCATGATCGTGGTGATCCGTGCCAGCAAGAAGAACGCCACCGCCGACGAATTCTTCACTGGTGGCCGCGGTTTCAGCGGACCCCAGAACGGCATCGCCATCGCCGGTGACTACCTGTCGGCGGCCAGCTTCCTCGGTATCGCCGGCGCCATCGCCGTATACGGGTACGACGGTTTCCTGTATTCGATCGGCTTCCTCGTCGCGTGGTTGGTGGCATTGCTTCTGGTCGCCGAATTACTGCGCAACACCGGCAGATTCACGATGGCCGACGTGCTGAGCTTCCGCTTGAAGCAACGCCCGGTCCGGATGGCTGCGGCCACCTCGACCCTGACCGTGTCGCTGTTCTACCTCCTGGCACAGATGGCAGGCGCCGGTGGGTTGGTCGCTCTGCTGCTCGACGTCAAGAGCAAGAGCGGCCAGTCGATCGTCATCGCGGTCGTCGGCGTCCTGATGATCGTCTACGTCCTCGTCGGCGGCATGAAGGGCACCACCTGGGTGCAGATCATCAAGGCCGTGCTGCTGATCGCCGGCGCCGGACTGATGACCGTCATGGTGCTCGCGAAGTTCGGCCTGAACTTCTCCGAGATCCTCGGCGTCGCGCAGACCGCCGTCTCGGGGTCGGCCGACAAGGCCGTCGCCGCGCGCGACGTGCTCGCCCCAGGCGCGCAGTACGGGGCCAGCACGACCTCGAAGATCAACCTGTTGTCGCTCGGCCTCGCGCTGGTGCTGGGCACCGCCGGTCTGCCGCACGTGCTGATGCGGTTCTACACCGTGCCCACGGCCAAGGAGGCCCGTCGCTCGGTGGTGTGGGCCATCGCGCTCATCGGCGGCTTCTACCTCTTCACCCTGGTCCTCGGGTACGGCGCGGCGGCCCTCGTCGGACCGGACCGGATCCTGGCGGCGGCCGGCGGCGTCAACTCCGCCGCTCCCCTGCTGGCCTTCGAGCTCGGCGGCGTGGTGCTGCTCGGCGTCATCTCGGCGGTCGCGTTCGCGACGATTCTGGCCGTCGTCGCCGGCCTCACCATCACCGCCTCGGCGTCGTTCGCCCACGACATCTACGCCAGCGTGATCAAGAAGGGTCAGGTCGGCGAGCGCGAGCAGGTCAAGGTCTCGCGCATCACCGCGGTGGTCCTCGGCATCTTCGCCATCGCGCTGGGCATCCTGGCCAACGGCCAGAACGTGGCGTTCCTGGTGGCGCTCGCCTTCGCGATCGCCGCGGCGGCCAACCTGCCGACCATCGTCTACTCGCTGTACTGGAAGCGGTTCAACACCCGGGGCGCGCTGTGGAGCATGTACGGCGGGCTGATCTCCACGCTCGTACTGATCGTGTTCTCCCCCGCGGTGTCCGGGGCCAAGACGGCGATGATCCCGAGCGCCGACTTCGCCTGGTTCCCGCTCGCCAACCCCGGAATCGTGTCGATCCCGCTGGCGTTCCTGCTCGGCGTCGTCGGAACCGTGACGTCGAAGGTGCCCGGCGATCCGGTGCTCGACGCCGAGATGGAGGTCCGCTCGCTCACCGGCGTCGGTGCGGAGAAGGCCATCTCGCACTAGTCGGGAAGGCTGAGCGTGCCGGGCGCGTTGACCGGCAGGTGCCTACGATCAGCCAAGTGACCGAGCAAGAGCCCACGCGCGTGCGCCAGCGGTTCGGCTTCGCTCTGCTGGCGTACGCGTTTGCGGCGATCATGGTCGGTACCACCCTGCCGACGCCGATGTATGCGCTGTACTCCAACCGCATGCACTTTCAGGTGCTCACCACCACGGTCGTCTTCTCCACCTATGCGGTGGGTGTGCTCGCCGCGCTGTTGGTGTTCGGCCGGTGGTCCGATGCGCTGGGTCGACGCCCGGTACTGCTGGCCGGCGCGGGGTTCGCCCTGGCCAGCGGGGTGGTGTTCCTGTTCGCCGACGACGTGCCCCTGCTGCTCCTGGGCCGGGTGCTCTCGGGACTGTCGGCCGGCGTCTTCACCGGTACCGCGACGGCGGCGATCGTCGAGACCTCGCCGCCCGAACGGCGCGACCAGGCGACGACCATCGCCACGGTCGCCAACATCGGCGGCCTTGGCGCCGGACCCCTGTTGGCCGGTGTGCTCGTGCAGTACGCACCCGACCCGTTGCAGCTGTCGTTCGGCGTGCACATCGTCCTGGTGGTCCTGGCCGTCGCCGCGATCGTGGCCGCCCCTGAGACGTCGTCGCGCACCGGAACGCTTGGCCTGCAGCGACTCTCGGTGCCCGCCGAGATGCGGCCGGTCTTCCTGACCGCGGCGACCGCCGCGTTCGCCGGCTTCTCCGTCACGGGCCTGTTCATGGCGGTGGTGCCGACGTTCGTCAAGTCGGTCGTCGGCATCGAGAACCACGCCGTCGCCGGTCTGGTGGCGAGCTCCATCTTCGTCGCCTCGGCGGTCGTCCAGTTCGCGGCGCGGCGCATCCCACCGCGACGAGCCGTCGCGATCGGCTGCGCGATCCTGGTCGTCGGGATGGTGATTCTGGCCGTCGCGCTGCATCTGCCGTCGCTGCCGCTGCTGGTCGTCGCGGGCGTCGTGGCGGGCATCGGGCAGGGCATCAGCTTCAGCCGCGGCCTTGCCGCCGTCGCCGAACTGGCACCCGCCGACCGCCGCGCGGAGGTGAGCTCCACCTACTTCGTGGTGGCCTACGTGGCCATCTCGGTGCCGGTGATCGCCGAGGGCTTTGCCTCTCAGCACCTGGGGCTGCGCACCGCCGGGGTCGGTTTCGCCCTCGCGACCGCGGCACTCGCCGCCGTGTGCCTCGTCGCGATCGTGCTGCAGGAACGTCGGAGCGCCGCCACTCGGTGACGGCGGTCCGTCACGGCAGTTTGGCCGCGATCTCCCGGGCGCCCGCGACCACCTGGGTCCCCGCGTGCGCCAGGCTCTCGGCCGTCAGCCGGTGGGTCAGGAAGCTGATGCTCAGCGCGTAGCGCGACGGCGCACCGTTGGGAGTGGGCACGGCGGCCGCCACGCAGGTGAGCTCCTCGGCGGCCTCCTCCCGGTCGACCGCGAAGCCCTTCGCGCGGATGTCGGCGATCTCACCTGCCATCTTCTTCATCGACGTGATGGTGTGCGCGGTCAGCTCGGGGAGCCCCGCCGAGGCGACGACGTCATGCCAGACGCTGTCGGGCATGGTCGCCAGGAGGGCCTTGCCCAATGCGGAGGCGTGCCACGGATCGGTCTGCCCGACGTCACTGACCTTCTTCACCGCGCGCCTGCCCTCGACGACTTCGAGGATGACGACGCTGCGGTCCTTGTGCACGGCGAAGTTCACCGTCTCGTTGAACTCGTTCACCAGCCGCTCCATGGTCGGGATCACCGCGTCGGAGGGAACCTGGTTGGAGAAGGCTCGCTGTCCAAGTCGGAAGATCTCCCACCCCAGTCGGTACTGGTTGGCGTTGAAGCGTTCGACGTAACCCAGCGAGGACAGGCTGTTGAGGTAGCGCAACACCGTCGCCTCGTTTAGCTCTGTGCGCCTTGCGATTTCGGTCAGATTGCCAACCTCGGAATCCGCCACGGCGGTCAGGATTCTGGCCGTCCGTTCGACGCCGATCAGGCTGGAGGACTTGTCCGATGTCGCAGCTGTTTTCACTCAGTGAAGGTTACCAGTACCCAGTGATTCTCCCGTTCCTGTTGACAGCAGCGGTCGCTACTCCTAGATTTTCATTCAGCGCAGTTCTATATCACTCAGTGAAATTCCGGATGATGCGCCATCCGGCCGCCGAAGGAGAAGCGATGCCCACCGCAGCCGACAGCCGTGTGTCCAAGGTCGACGGGGCCAGCATCCTGGCCGCGCAAGACCTCATGACGGCCGACGACTACGCCCTCACGCCCTCGACGAAGGCATTCGACGACGGCGGCAAGTACCGCTTGGAAATCTCTGGCGTCGAACGACTTTCGACCTTGGAGGCCATGCTGGACGAGGCCGACGAGCAGGGCGTCTTCATCCACCGCGTCATCGCCTTCGGCGGCGGCACGACGTTGCTCAGGACCGGGGAACTGTCCGACGTCGCCGCACTGGCGGCCGAGCGCGGCATCGAGTTGATCGCCGTTCCCGGACCGCGCACGGGGTGGGACCTCGGCCGCCAGGCGCTGAGCACGGAGGGTCAGGCCGGTGGGCGACGCGTCCGCGGCCTCGACAACATCCGGTACCTGCTCGACGACTACCTTCGCATCTTCTCCACCGGCATCCGCGGCGTATTGGTCTGGGACGAGGGCGTTCTCGACATCCTGAACAAGGCTCGCGACGCCGGCCACATCCCGGCCGACGCCAAGTTCAAGATCTCGGTCTACGCGGGTCACGCCAACCCCGCCTCCATTCGCATCCTGCAGGACCTCGGCGCCGACAGCGTCAACCCCGTCGGCGACCTGTCGCGCCCCATGCTCGCCGCCATCCGCAATTCCGTCGACGTTCCGCTCGACGTCTGGGCCGAGACCTTCGAGTCCTTCGGCGGCATGAACCGGCTGTGGGAAGCCGGCGACATCGCGCGCGTCGCGGGGCCGGTCTACTTCAAGATCGAGCCCGGTGAGTCCGAAGCCGTCATGTACAACGGCTGGGTGCGCCCCGAGTTCCACTCCGACCTCGTTCGCCACAAGGTTCGCCACGCCGCCATCCTCAACGAGCTGGTGCACACCAGCGCTCCCGACGTCGCGGTGTCACCGAAGCCACGTCCCGTTGCCCACGCCCACACAAACTGACACCCCGGCGAAACGGAGAAGTGATGACTCGACGTCATCGAGCCGCCATCATCGGGTCGGGCAACATCGGCACTGACTTGTTGATGAAGCTGCGCCGCTCGAGCGTGCTCGACGTCGCGGCCATGGCCGGGATCGACTCGGCCAGTGACGGTCTCGCGCGTGCCGCCGCGCTGGACGTGGCGGTCACCGCCGACGGCGTCGACGGCCTGCTGCGACTCGGCGCCTTCGACGACGTCGAGGTGGTGTTCGACGCGACCAGCGCCGGCGCCCACCACGTGAACGACGCGGCGCTGCTGAATTCCGGCCGAAGGATCGTCGACCTCACGCCCGCCGCGATCGGTCCGTTCGTCGTGCCTGCGGTCAACATGGCACGCCTGGCGAGTCAGCGGAACCTCAACATGGTGACGTGCGGCGGCCAGGCCACCATCCCGATCGTGGCGGCGCTCGCCAGTGTGACCGACGTGCACTACGCGGAGATCGTCGCGTCCATCTCGTCGCGCTCGGCAGGTCCGGGCACCCGGGCCAACATCGACGAGTTCACCGACACGACGGCGCGCGCCATCGAGATCGTCGGCGGGGCCAGCCGGGGCAAGGCGATCATCGTCCTCAACCCGGCCGAGCCGCCAATGCTGATGCGCGACACCGTCGCCGCACTGGTGTCGACGGCGGACGAGGCCGTGATCGACTCCGCGGTCACCTCGATGGTCGCCGAGGTGAGTCGCTACGTGCCGGGTTACCGTTTGGCGCAGAAGGTTCGACTCGACCCGGTTCCGGCGAAGGATCCACGCCGTCGCCTGGCCGGGGCCGCCGGCCAGCTCGACCTGACTCACGTCACCGTGTTCCTCGAGGTCGAGGGGGCCGCCGACTACCTTCCCGCCTACGCAGGCAACCTCGACATCATGACGGCTGCCGCCGTTCGGGTCGCCGAACACCTGCTCACCCACGCCCCCGAGCCGGTCCGATGACCACCGAAATCTACGTCCAGGACGTCACGCTGCGCGACGGCATGCACGCCGTCGGGCACTCGCTGAGCCTGGACGACGTGAGACGGATCGCCGGCGCGCTCGACGCCGCCGGTGTCGCGGCGATCGAGGTGGCGCACGGCGACGGTCTGGCCGGCGGCAGCCTGACGTACGGAGCGGGGGCACACGACGACGGAGCCTGGATCGCCGCCGCGGCCGAGGTGGTCCAGACTGCGCGTCTGACAACGCTTCTCATCCCCGGCATCGGAACGGTCGACGACCTGCGCGCGGCCGCCGACCTCGGCGTCACCTCGGTGCGGATCGCGACCCACTGCACCGAGGCCGACATCGCCCGCCAGCACATCGGCACCGCCCGCTCGCTCGGACTCGACGTCGCAGGCTTCCTCATGATGTCGCACCTCGCCCCGCCGGACCGGCTGGCCGCGCAAGCCAAGATCATGGAGGACGCCGGCGCGGAGTGCGTCTACGTGACCGACTCGGCGGGCCGGTTGACGATGACGGGCATCCGCGATCGGGTGCGCGCCTACCGCGAGGCCCTCGCACCGGAAACCTCGATCGGGGTGCACGCCCACCACAATCTGGCGCTGGGAGTGGCCAATTCGTTGGTGGCGGTCGCCGAGGGCGCGCATCGCGTCGACGCCTCGCTCACCGGTCTTGGTGCAGGCGCGGGCAATTGCCCGCTGGAGGCCTTCGTCGCCGTCGCCGAACTCGAGGGTTGGCGACACGGGTGCGATCTCTACGCGCTCATGGACGCCGCCGACGACGTCGTCCGACCGTTGCAGCAGCGGCCCGTCCGGGTCGACCGCGAGACGCTGACGCTGGGCTTCGCCGGGGTGTACTCCAGCTTCCTACTGCATGCCGAGCGCATCGCCGCCGACGTCGGCGTCGACACCCGCGATCTGCTCGTCGAAGCAGGCCGCAGGTCGATGGTCGGCGGCCAGGAAGACCTGCTCCTCGACCTCGCCCTCAGCACGAGGGGGTGACGGACCGCCGCGCCGCCCGGTCGCCCTGCTTCAAGCACACACGCCCAAAGACACGAAAGATGAACGACTATGGAGAACGTCACCTCCTCGCTACCCCCGCGGCGGCCCGCCTCGACGCCGCCGACCGGTTCCTCGCCCGACACGTCGCCACCTGCCGGGCGGCGCAACCACGGCCTGAAGGAGAACAGCCTCGGTGTGCCGAGCATCTTCTTCTACATCATCGCCGCGGCGTCGCCGCTGACCGTCGTCGTCGCGCTGTACCCCATCATCATCGGCTCGGGCAACGGCGTCGGGATGCCCGGTGCGTTCGTCATCGCCGCGGTGGTGTTGATGATCTTCGCCGTCGGATACGTGGCGATGAGCCGCCACGTCACCAACGCGGGCGCGTTCTACGCCTACGTGACCTTGGGCCTCGGGCGCATCGCCGGACTGGGCTCGGCGTTCCTCGCGATCTTCGCCTACAACGCGATTCAGGCCGGGCTCTACGGCGGCTTCGGCTACTACGCCGCGGAACTGATCAATCCGCGGCTCGGCGTCGAGATTCCCTGGTGGACATACGCCTTCGTCGGCCTGCTGCTGTGTCTGGGCCTAGGTGTGCAGGGCGTGCACTCCGGCGCGAAGGTCCTCGGCGTGTTCATGACGCTGGAGGTCACCATGATCACCATCCTGAGTGCGTTCAGCCTGTCCGGTGACGCGGTCCCCGTGTCTCAGTTCTCCTTCGAGCCGTTCTCGCCCAGCGTCGTGCTGGGTGGCGCGCTCGGCGTCGCGCTGATGTTCGCGCACGCCTCCTTCATCGGCTTCGAGGGCTCGGCGATCTACGGCGAGGAGGCGCGCGATCCGGCGCGCACCATCCCGCGGGCCACGTACCTGTCGATCGCGTTCATGGGCATCCTGTACGCCGTGTCGGGCTGGTTGATCATCAACGCGCTCGGCATCGACCAGGTCGTCGGAATCGCCACCGAGACGGGCGGCAACTTCATCTTCGTGGCCAGTGACACCATCATCGGCCACAACATCTCCTTGATCTTCCAGATGCTGATCGTGAGTGCGACGTTCGCGGCCATCGTCACCTTCCACAACAACGTCTCGCGGTACACGTTCTCCCTCGGGCGCCAAGGCTTGATCTGGAAGCCGCTGGGGTGGACGCTGCCCAGCCGCCAGACACCCTGGGTTGCCTCGATCGTTCAGAGCGTGACCGTCGGCATCGTGATCGCGCTGTTCGCGCTGTTCGGCCAGGACCCGTTCGCCACGCTCTTCACCTGGGCGACCGGTATCGGCACCGTCGGGGTGATCCTGTCGCAGTTGGTCGCCGGCGTCGCGATCTTCACCTTCTTCCGCAAGTCCGACGTGGACAAGCGGCCGTGGAACACCGTGATCGCACCCCTTCTCGCGATCGTGGGCCTCGGCGGGTTCTTCGTCCTGACGCTCGACAGCCTCGACGTGCTGCTCGGCGTGCAGGGCACGGTGGCCGCCGTCATGCTCTCGCTGGTGTTCATCGCGTTCCTGGCGGGGGCGGCGTACGGCCTGTACCTCAAGGTCGCGGCGCCGGCGAGGTACGCCCTGGTCGGTCAGGCGCTCAACGAGCGGGAGCTGGACGACCCCGCCCCAGAAGCGCAATAGCTCAACCACTTTCACGATTCGCCGCGCGCCTGCGCCCAACGTTACGTACATTTGTCCGCAACGATGCGTACAAATGTTCTCAAGCGAAGGAGTGGGCATGGGATCCGCACCGCGGCGGGCACGTCGACACGACCCGGACAGAAAGGAGCGCATCGTGGCCTCGGCCCTGGAGGTTCTCGCTCGTGACGGAGTAGCCGGCATCACCCACCGGGCCGTCGCCACCGCCGCCGACGTGCCACTGGGCTCGGTGACGTACCACTTCGCCACGCTGGCCGACCTCGTCCAGCACGCGTTCGAGGCCCACGTCGACGCGTTGGCCACCCGATTCGAGGCCCGCCTGTCGTACTGCGTCGACGGGGACGATCTCGTCGACGCCATCGCCTCGGCCATCACCGACGACCTCGCAAGCCATCCCAACGAACTCGCAGTCACCTACGAGCTCTACGGAGACGCGGTGCGCAGACCCGAGATCCGGCACCTGACCCAGCGCTGGATGGAGCGCGCCGAGGACGCTCTCGCCGAACACTTCGACCGCACCACCGCACGGCTCGTCGACGTCGTCGTCGAGGGCCTGATGGTGCACACGTCCATTGCCCAACGACCCATGTCCAAAGACGAAGTTCGCGCCCTGCTGACCATCGCGGTCGGCGGCGCACCCACCACCGAGGAGTGAGCATGACCTTCCATACCAAGATGTTCGTCGACGGCACCTGGACCGAGGCCGCCGACGGCGGCGTCGACCAGGTGTTGGCCCCCACCACCGGTGAGGCCTTCGCCGACATCGCCCGCGGCGGCGCGGCCGACGTCGACCGAGCGGTCGCGGCCGCCGAGGCCGCGTTCCCCGGCTGGGCGAAGACGCCGGTGGGCGAACGTGCCCGGGCGTTCCTCACCCTGGCCGACCGGGTCGAAGCCGACCAGCGCACGCTGGCCGAGATCGAGTCCCGCAACGTCGGCAAGCCCATCGGTCTCGCGCTCGAGGAGATGGAGATGATCCCCGATCACCTGCGGTTCTTCGCAGGCGGCGCCCGCACCATGGAGGGCCGCGCCGCGGCCGAGTTCGTGCGGGGCAAGACGAGCATCATCCGGCGTGACCCCCTCGGTGTCGTGGGTTCGGTCGCCCCGTGGAACTACCCCCTGCTGATGGCGATCTGGAAGATCTCACCCGCGCTGCTCACCGGAAACACGTTGGTGCTCAAGCCCTCCGAGCACACCCCGTATTCGGTGCTGCGGCTCGCCGAACTGGCCGAGGATCTCTTCCCGGCGGGCGTGTTCAACGTGGTGACCGGCGACGGCAAGGACGTCGGCGCCCGACTCGTCTCCCATCCCCGGGTGCGCATGTCCTCTCTGACCGGATCGGTCGCGACGGGACGGGCGCTGATGCACGCCTCGGCCGACTCGAACCTCAAGCGGCTGCACCTCGAACTGGGCGGCAAGGCACCGGTGCTGGTGTACTCCGACGCCGACGTCGCGCTGGCGGTCGCCAAGATCACCGACGGCGCGTTCTGCAACTCCGGGCAGGACTGCATGGCCGCGTCCCGGCTCTACGTCCACGACTCCGTGCACGACGAATTCGTCGCCGGCCTCGAGAAGGCGGTCAAGGGACTGAATCTGGGCGACACCGCCGACGAGAACACGTCCATGGGGCCGGTCATCACCGCCGCGCACCGCGACCGGGTCGAGGGCTTCGTCGAGCGGGCCAAGGCCACCGGGCACGTCGAACTGATCCAGGGCGACAACCCGGGGACCGGCTTCTACACCGCGCCCACGGTCGTCGTCGGCGCGCGTCAGGGCGACGAGATCGTCACCAACGAGGTGTTCGGTCCGGTCACGTCGGTGACGCGATTCGGTGACGGCGACGACGTCATCGCCTGGGCCAACGACACCGAATACGGCCTTGCCGCATCGGTGTTCACCAACGACCTCTCCAAGGCGATGACCGCGTCGAGCGACCTGCAGTTCGGCACCGTCTGGGTCAACGACCACCTGCCGGTCACTCCGGAGATGCCGCACGGCGGCTTCAAGCAGTCCGGCAACGGCAAGGACATGTCGGTCTACGCCCTCGAGGAGTACACCGAGGTCAAGCACGTCATGATCAACCGCGAGATCGCCTGATGCCGGTCAGCGCGGTCAACACCTTTCGCCTGCGATCGGGTGTCGAGGTCGCCGACTTCGAACGGTTCTCCGCCGAACTCGACCGGCCCACCTGCCTCTCGTTCGACGAGGTACTCGGCTTCGAGGTCTACCTCTCGGACGACGGCACCGTCGTCGAAATCATGACCGTCTCGTCGTGGGCGGAGTGGGAGACGGTGCGCGACGGCGCACCCGAACTCGAACCCGTCGTCGCCCGCTTCGACGAACTGGTCGAACCCGGCAGCGTCACCACCGTCTTCACCCGCCACTCCCCACTGCCCCAGGAGATTCGACATGCCTGAGTACGACTCGATCATCATCGGCGCGGGCCACAACGGCCTCGTCACCGCCAACTATCTGGCCCGGGCCGGTCAGCGGGTGCTGGTCCTGGAGGCCCGCGACCTGGTCGGCGGAGCCTGCGTCACCGAGGAATTGATTCCCGGCAGCAAGTGGTCGTCGTGCGCGTTCATCGCGGGACTGCTGCGGCCCGAGATCATCGCCGATCTCGAGCTGGCCCGCTTCGGTCTCGACCTGTACCAGGGAGATGCGCTGTCCTTCAGCCTCTTCCGCGACGGCACCTCGTTCACGATGTGGAAGGAGACCGACCGCACCCTGCGCGAGTTGGAGAAGATCAACAAGAAGGACGCCCAGGCCTTCCTAGACTTCGGGGTGCGGCTGCAGCGCTTCGCGGGGCTCGTCACTCCCTACCTGCTGTCGCCACCACCGCAGCGCTCGGAGGTGTTCGCCGCGTTCGAGGCGGCCGGGGAGCAGACGCTGTTCGACGAGTTCACCCTGCTGTCGGTTCGGGACCTGCTCGACCGGTACTTCGACGACGAGCGACTCAAGAGCATGCTGACGTTCTTCGGCATGGTGTCGATCTTCGGCGGACCATCCACGCCCGGCACTGCGTACACGTACGGGCATCACTCCTGGGGCGAGTTCAACGGCAACTTCGGCCAATTCGGCCTCGCCCGAGGCGGAATGGGCGCCATCAGCGAGGCACTGGCCGCCGCCGCGCGGCACCACGGCGCGACCATCCGCACCTCCACGCCGGTCGACGTGGTGGTGGTCGAGCGGGGCAAGGCCACCGGCGTACGGCTCACCGACGGTACCGTGATCACCGCCGCCCGAGTGATCTCCAACGCCGACCCCAAGCGCTCGCTGCTCACGCTCGTCGAGCCGGGAGTGCTGCCGGCCAAGCTGGTTCGTGACGTCGAGAACATTGACACCCGCGGCTCGATGGCGAGGATCCATCTCCTGATCGACGAACTGCCGCAGTACCTTCCGTTCCCCGACGCCACCGAGGGGCCCCAGCACCACGGACACCAGCTGCTCGGCCCCAGCCGAGAAGCGTTCGAGGAAGCCTACGAGGCGCAGCGCCGCGGGACCTTCCCGAGCACCTTCGTCATCGAGGCCGTCACGCAGTCGGTGACCGACGATTCGCTCGCCCCCGCCGGACTGCACACCATGACCCTGGGCATCCAGCAGCTGCCCTCGGAACTGACCGGCACCACGTGGGCGGCCGAGAAGGAGAAGTGGGCCGACCTCGTGCTCGAGGATCTGTTCACCTACGCGCCGAACCTGCGCGAGCACATCCTGGATCGCGTCGTCATCACCCCCGACGACCTCGACCACGAGTACCTGATCACCGACGGGAACATCTTCCACGGCAGCATGATGCTCGACCAGCTGTTCGGAGCGCGGCCGTTGCCCGAGCTGGCCAATTACCGGACGCCCGTCGACGATTACTACCTGTGCGGGTCGGGCACCCACCCCGGTGGTGGCGTGATGGGGGCCAACGGCCACAACGCGGCCCAGGTCGTCCTCGCCGACGCGGCAGGCACGGCCCCCTCGGCCCGCGTCGGCAAGCGGGTCGGCGGCACCAAGGCACCGTGGCAGCAACGCGTCGTCGGCGGTCTGATGTCCACCAGGCCCGGACGCTGGGTGGGCTACCGGGCGGCGCGCCAACCGGCGCTGCGCAAGGTCACCGCATACGCGGCCCGGGTGCGCTGACCGTGACGACGCCGGCCGGCGGGTTGCGCAGCGCCAAGTGGTTCGCCGGCAAGGACGTGCCGGGCTTCGTGCACCGCTCGGCCATGCGGGCGTCGGGGTTCTCCCGGATGGCCTTCGAGGGCAAGCCCATCGTGGGCATCTGCAACTCGTGGTCCGAAGTCGTCAACTGCAACATGCACTTTCGCGGTCTTGCGGACTCCGTGCGGCGCGGGGTGTTGGCCGCGGGCGGCTTCCCGCTGGAGTTCCCCACGATGTCACTCGGCGAGCAACTGATGAAGCCGACCACCATGCTCTTCCGCAACCTGATGGCGATGGACGTCGAGGAGTCGATCCGCGCCTACCCCTTCGACGCCGTCGTCCTGCTCGGTGGTTGCGACAAGACCGTTCCGGCACAGCTGATGGGGGCCGCCAGCGCCGACGTCCCCGCCATCGCGCTGACCGGCGGGCCAGCCGCACCGGCGGTCTTCCGGGGCAAGCAGCTCGGGGTGGGCACCGACCTGTGGGAGTACGTCGACGACGTGCGGGCAGGCCGAATGTCGATGGCCGAGTACGAACGATTGGAGGCCGCGGCCGGACCGTCGCGGGGGCACTGCCCGGAGATGGGTACCGCGTCCACGATGGCCACCATCGTCGAGGGCCTCGGCATGACCCTGCCCGGCAGCGCCGCCATCCCCGCGATGGACTCGCGCCGCCTGCAGGTTGCCGAGGAGATCGGCGCACGGGCGGTCGGTTTGGCCGTCGAACGGTTACGGCCGTCGCAGGTCATGACGGCCGAGGCGTTCGACAACGCGATCACGTTGATGCTCGCCGTCGGCGGCTCGACCAACGCGATCGTGCACCTCCTCGCCATCGCCGGCAGGGTGGGAGTTCCGTTGTCGCTGGACCGCTTTCACGAACTCTCGGCGCGCACGCCGCTGGTGGTCAATGTGCGCCCCGCCGGTGAGCACCTCGTCGAGCAGGTCTTCCACGCCGGCGGCATACCTGCGGTGATGAAGTCGCTCGAGTCGCTGCTACACACCGACGCCGTCACCGTCACCGGCAAGACCGTGGGCGACGAGCTTCCCACGGCCGCTGCGACCGAGGCCGTGGTCATCGCGCCGGTGGACGCGCCGTTCCAGCCCCCGGGCGGCCTCGCGGTGGTGCGGGGCAACCTCGCGCCCGGCGGCGCGGTGATCAAGTGCAGCGCGGCCAGCCCCGAACTCCTGGTCCACCGGGGACCGGCCGTGGTCTTCGAGGACATGAACGATCTGATGCGACGGTTCGACGACCCCGACCTGGAGGTGACGCGTGACTCGGTGTTGATCCTGAGGTCGGCCGGACCGCGCGGCGCGCCGGGCATGCCGGAATGGGGGCAGCTGCCCATTCCGAGCAAGCTGCTCGCCGACGGCGTCACCGACATGGTTCGCATCTCCGACGCCCGGATGAGCGGCACCGCGTACGGCACGTGCGTCCTGCACGTCAGCCCGGAGTCTGCGGTGGGCGGCCCACTGGCCCTGGTGCGCGACGGCGACGTCATCGCGCTCGACGCCCGTGCGGGGACGCTCGACATGCTGGTGCCCGACGACGTGCTGGCCGCACGCCGGGCGGACCTGACTCCCCGTCCGTCACGTCACACGCGTGGATACGCCTCGATGTACGTCGAACGCGTCCTGCAGGCCGACCGCGGCTGCGACTTCGACTTCCTCGTCGGCCGGTCGGAACGTCCCGACGAGGAGCCCGACGCCATCTTCGAGGGCTGGGTCGGCGGGTGGTGACCCCGAGCTAGCCGCTCTTGCGACGGAACTCGCGGTGGGCCTCGGCGGGAGCGGTCGAACGCGGACCGTGCTTGCGGCCGCCGTCCTTGTGCTCGGACCCGCCACCGGCATTGGCCTTCTTGCGCTCGAGCGCCTCGCGGAACTTGCGCTTCTGCTCGTCTTCGGGTCGCTCGGCCATGGCTCGAGACTAGCGCGTGTCAGCGCATCCCAGGCGGCATGCCGTAGAGATGGGAGATCGGCAACGTCATCAGCACCCGTCGGTCGTCGACCATCGCCCGGCGGTAGTCGTCCCAATCCGGGTGCTCCTTGCCTGCGATCTTGCGGTACAACGCGATCAGCCCCTCGACGGTGGCGTCGTGGGGATCACTTGCCGGCGGCGTGAGGCTCGCGTTGCCCTCCGCGACCGCGTAGGCCCAGCCGTCGTCGGAGCTCACGTGGATCGAGGCCCGCGGGTCGCGGCGCATGTTGCGGGTCTTGGCGCGCGGCTCGGTGACCGAGACCGAGACGGTGAGCTCTCGGGAGTCGAAGTGGTAGGAGACGTTGGACAGCTGCGGTCTGCCGTCCCTCTTGACCGTGGCGAGGACACCCAGCGAGTTGCCGCCGATCAGCGCCAGCAGCTTGTCGTCGAACACGTCTCGGGTCATGGTGGCCAGCCTACGACTGACGTGGCGGTGGGCGACCTACTTCCGCGCGCCCGGCTCCTACGATGGTGCGGTGACCCAGGCAGATCCCCCGTCGCTCCGCTCGCCCCAGATCCACGGCACCACATTGGACGGCGTCTCCGCCACCACCCTGTGGACGTTGCACAACCGCGGCAGCGAGGCCAAGCGCTCCGACGGGCTCATCCGCGATCCCTGGGCGGTCGTGTTGCTCGACACGATCTCCTACGACTACCTGAAGTTCGGCACGCCCAATCAGTCCCACGCCGTACGCGCGATCGCCTTCGACGCCGCTACTCGCGACTACCTGACGAGCCACCCCAAGGCCTCGGTGGTCGCACTGGCCGAGGGGTTGCAGACCAGCTTCTGGCGCCTGGACCGCGACGGTCTGTTGGCCCAATCCACCTGGTATTCCATCGATTTGGAGCCGGTGATGGAACTCCGCAACCGGTTGCTGCCAGCCGACGACAGAATCGTCGGCCTGGCCCAGTCCGCGCTGGATCGCAGCTGGATGGACCGGGTCGACTCGACCGAGGGCGTGTTCATCACCGCCGAGGGACTACTGATGTACCTCGAGCCCGAGGAAGCCCTCGGACTGATCGCCGACTGCGCCGCCCGCTTTCCCGGGGGCCGGATGATGTTCGACTCGGTACCCCGGTGGTTCAGCGCCAGGACGCTCAAGGGGGTCAAGCTCTCGTCGCGCTACCTCGTGCCCCCGATGCCGTTCGGTCAGTCCGTCGACGACGCCGTGGCCTTGGCGGACGTCATCCCCGGTATTCGGGCGGCGCACGACGTGCGGTCGCCGCGGGGCCGGGGATGGTGGCGGCTGGCAGCCGCCCCCGTCCTGGATCGCATCGGACCGCTCAGGAGGAGCCGGCCGAGCATCACCCTGCTGGAGTTCGGATGACGCGCTACGTGGCGTTCCTGCGCGGCGTCAACGTGGGCGGGGTGAACCTGAAGATGGCCGAGGTCGCCGGCGCGCTGACCGACGCCGGTTTCACCGACGTCGAGACGGTCCTGGCCAGCGGCAACGTCCTCCTGACGAGCCCGGCCACGGTCGACACCGTACGCGCCACGGCCGAGACGGCGTTGCGCGACGCGTTCGGGTACGACGCCTGGGTGCTCGCCTACGCACGCGACGACGTCGAGGCGATCTCGGGGGCGTTCCCCTTCACCCGCGAGGTGCCCGACCACCACTCCTACGTCACCTTCGTCACCGCGGCCGACGTGCTTGACGAATTGGTGGCACTGGCCGATGACGCCGGACCGGACGAATCGATCGAACGCGGCGAGGGCGTCGTCTACTGGCAGGTCCCCAAGAGCGGCACGCTGGACACGACCATCGGAAGGACGATGGGCAAGAAGCGATACAAGTCCTCGACCACCACCCGCAACCTCCGAACCGTCGAGAAGGTGCTTGCCAAGTGAAGGTGAACGTCGACCTCTCCGGGGTCTCCGAGACCGCGTTGCTGACGTTGCAGGTGCGCGCCCACGAAGCTCGCCGACCCGACGGCATCATCGACGACCCGATGGCCGTGACGTTGGTCGACTCGATCGAGTTCGACTTCGCCAAGTTCGGCTACACCCGGCGCCAGGACATGGCGGTGCGGGCCCTGGCCTTCGACGGCGCCACCCGCGACTTCCTGCGTGGGCATCCCTCGGCGACCGTCGTCGCGCTCGCCGAGGGGTTGCAGACCAGCTTCTACCGACTCGACGACGGCGCGGTCGGCCACGAATTCCGTTGGCTCACGGTCGACTTGCCGCCGGTGATCCAGGTGCGCGAGAAGTTGCTGCCATCCGCCGACCGGGTCGCGGTGTGCGCGCAGTCGGCGCTGGACTACGGCTGGATGGACCACGTCGACGCCGACGACGGAGTGTTCATCACCGCCGAGGGCCTGCTGATGTACCTCGAGCCCACCGACGCGATGGGTCTCATCACCGAGTGCGCACGGCGTTTCCCGGGCGGTCGGATGATGTTCGACCTGCCGCCGTCGTGGTTCGCCGTGCTCGCGCGCCGGGGTGGGTTGTGGACGTCGACGCGCTACCGGGTGCCTGCCATGCCATTCGGCATGTCGCCGTCGGAGGCCGCCCGTCTCGTCGACGTGGTGCCGGGCGTCCGGGCAGCGCACGACGTGCCCTACCCCCGGGGGCGCGGTCGCGTGCTGAACGCGGTCATGGGGGCCGTGCAGCGCATCCCGCTGCTCGACCCCGTACGGCCGTCGCTCACCTTGCTCGAATTCGGCTAGGTGAACGCCGTTTCGACGTAGCGCAGCGCGTCGGCCTTGCCGATGCCGAGCGCCTTGGCTGCCGCGGCGAAGGTGTGTGCCGCCGTTGCCATCGCGGCGTCCGCGGGATCGATCCGTGCCACGAAGGTGCCGAATCTGCCTCGGGTCTCGAGGAGACCGGCCGCCTCCAGCTCGCGATACGCCCTGGCCACGGTGTTCACCGCCATGTTCAGTTGATGCGCCAACTCCCGCACCGTCGGCAGCCTCGTACCGGGCGGCAGCCTGCCGTCCCGCACGCCCGCGATGATCTGCGTGCGCAGCTGGTCGAACAGCGGCCTGGCCCCGTCCGGGTCGACTCGAACCCACTCCCCCAAATCCCCCACGTGCCCAGTATCACAAAAAGCGGCTACTTTGGTGGCGTGCGAGTGACGGTGCTCAGCGGAGCGGGGATGTCCGCGGAGAGCGGCGTTCCGACGTTTCGCGACGTCGAGACGGGTCTGTGGGCCAAGGTCGACCCCTATGAAATCTCCAGTTCCGACGGCTGGCGCCGGCACCCGGAGAAGGTGTGGGCGTGGTATCTCTGGCGTCACTACATGATGAAGTCGGTGGGGCCCAACGACGGGCACCGAGCGGTGGCGGCCTGGCAGGACGGGGCCGAGGTGCACGTCGTCACCCAGAACGTCGACGACCTGCACGAGCGGGCCGGCAGCGGCCAAGTGCACCACGTGCACGGCAGCCTCTTCAGCTTTCGCTGCGACCGGTGCGGGGTGCCCTACGACGGCCCGCTGCCCGCGATGCCGGAACCGGTGGAGAGCGTCGACCCGCCGCAGTGCCGGTGCGGCGGCCTGATCCGCCCCGACGTGGTCTGGTTCGGCGAACCGCTGCCGTCGGACCAGTGGGACAGGTCGGTGGAGGCGGTCAGCCGAGCCGACGTCGCAGTCGTGGTGGGCACCTCGGCGGTCGTCTACCCGGCCGCCGGCCTGCCCGATCTGGCGCTGGCCCATGGCATTCCCGTCATCGAGGTCAACCCCGAGGAGACCCCGCTGTCGGACCGGGTGACCCTGTCGCTGCGGGAGACCTCGGCGACGGCGCTGCCCGGCCTGCTGCAGCGCTTGCCCGCCCTGCTGGGCTGAGCGCCTACGGACACTGCCCGTTGTTGACGCACCCGGGTGCCGCGGTCGCCTTGTAGGTCGGCGCGGCCAACGCCGTCGCCAGCGTCGTGGGCGCCTCGTCGTTGGTGGTCTCCGGGGCCTGGACGACCGTCGCAGGCAGCTTCATCCCCGACGCCGTCGGCTGCACGTAGGACGTGGTGGTCGACGAGTCTCCGGATCCCCCCGCGACGTCATGGGACGGTGCACTGGTGCCGAACCCGGACACCACGGCGGCGGCGACGACGGCGGCTCCGCCAAGGGTCGCGCCGAGGAACTTGATGCGTTCGACGGTCATATCTCCTCCAACCATTTTCACGGTCGAGTGATCCGACCGCTCGTGGAACGAGTCAACCGCTGCGACGTACCGCAGTCCAGCGGCTCCAACGATTCGGGAGGGCATTGTCAGGATTCGAACATATTGGGGGGCAACATGTTTCACGATGAATGACGGCGTCGCCCGCTCCGCGTGACCCGCGGCGGCGACATACCGCTCCGCCAAGTGGAAACGTCGACGACCATCGGTTCATTCCCAGGGGCGGCCACTTTTGGCCGTTGCGCTGCGAACCGGGGAGATATCGCACAGAATGCTGGCCATTGCGATGGAGGAATCATGGCTATGATTCGCGGACTGGCGGCGACGCTGCTCACCGCCGCCGTCTCGGTAGGACTGGCCGGACCGGCCTCGGCCGACGACTTCAGCGGTCGCTACGCGCTGAACCTCTACGGCGCCGCGGCGCACACGTCCTGGATCGCCAAAACCAGCTGTCCACCCTCGGGCGGCTGCGTGGCACACATCACCAGTTCCAGCGGCTGGAGCGGTGACGCCCACCTGGCGGGCGGCCGCTGGACGATGACGGTCGACCGTCCCGACGGCCACAGCTGCCCCGACGGCACCCGCGGCGCCGAGATGCAGACGTGGAGCTGGGACGCCGACACCCTCGTCGGCCAAGTCGGCGGCGTGTCCGCACAATCCGCCACCTGCCCGGTCGGGCCCGCCAACGGCTTCGCCCTGAGCAAGTCGGCGCCCGACGGCGGCACCCCCGTCTAGATCACCAGTCCCTTGATCCTCGCGACCGCCTCCACCGGCGGTAGGTCCGGACCCAGCATGCCAGTCACGATGTGCCCCGTACAGGCCGCTCTCATCACCCGGTCGGCGAAGGTCTCGACGTCGCCGAACGGCAGGTACGGCCTCGAAATGGCCAGCGCCGCAACGCCGTGGGCCACGGTCCACAGTTCCAGCGCCGCCGTGGTGGAGTCGCCCGCCGGGTAGACGCCCTCGTCGATCAGCGCTTCGACCGACGCCCTCATGTGGACGAACGCCGAGCTGTTCAGGGTCAGATCCACGTTGCTGCCGGGCCTGCCCTCACCCATCGTGGCGATGCGGTACAACTCGGGGTTCACCAGGGCGAAGCGCACGTAGGCCAGTCCCTGCGCCCGCAGCCGGTCGATGGCCGTCGGTTGGTCCACGGCCACTTGCTGCATCACCTGGTCGAGCGCCTCGAAGTACCTGGCGCACACCGCGTCCAGGAGGGCGTCCTTGTCGTCGAAGTGCAGATAGATCGACGGCGGCGTGACCCCGACCCGTTCGGCGACCGAGCGGATGGACACCGCCTTGGCGCTCCCGGTCTCCATCAGCAGATCGGTTGCGGCGTCCAGGATTTCCTCGCGGAGGTGCTCACCGGACCCCCTGGCGGCGCGGCGTCGCTTGAGCGGGCTCACGTCAGCGGCCGTCTGCCGAGGCGACCATGCCGCGGTCGGAGCTCGGCCGGGGCGCGTCGTGGTCACCGGATCCGCCTTCGGTGATGCCGATGCGTTGGTGCAGCCACACCAACGGCCGTGGCGCCCACCAGTTCCACCCGCCCATCACGTGCATGAACGCCGGCACCAGCACCATCCGTACCAGGGTCGCGTCGACCAGCACCGCCAGCGTCAAGCCGACGCCGAACATCCGCATGAACGACACCTCGGCGGCCATCAGCGCGGCGAACGATATCGACATGACCAGCGCGGCCGCGGTGATCACTCGACCGGTGCGGGCCAAGCCGAGGGCGACGGCCTCGTCGTTGTCCTCGCGGGCCGCGGCGATGGCCCGCAGACCAGACGGCGTCGCGTCACCGTTGCTCCTCAATCCCAGCCAGTACTCTCGGATGCGGGCGACCAGGAACACCTCGTAGTCCATCGACAACCCGAAGGCGATGCAGAAGAGCAACACCGGCATGTTCGCCACCAGCGTTCCGGTCGGCGTGGTGCCCAAGGCGTTCAGATGACCGTCCTGGAAGATCCAGACCAGCGCCCCGAACGCCGCGGTCAGCGAAAGAACGTTCAGCGCAACGGCTTTCAAGGGCAGGGTGACGCTGCCGGTGAGCAGGAACAGCAGACCGAAGGTGATGACGGCGATGAGGCCCAGCACCCAGGGCAGTCGGGTGGTGATCGCCTGCACGCTGTCGCGGTTGATCTGGGCCACCCCGCCGAGCGCGACCTCGCGGCCGCCCGGCCCCGAGACGGCGTGCAGCGCGTCGAGCTGATTCTCCGACGCGTCGGAGAACAGCGGTGCGGTGCTGGCGACGCTGAGGAACGCGCTGCCGTCGGCCACCCCGGTGGCCGCCGACGGTGGGCCGACCCGGGCGCCACCGACGAACGTCCCGGTCGGCGCCGACACCGAGGCGACGTCGGGCACCTTGGACAGGTCGGCGGCGTAGCGCCCCAGCGCTTCTGGTGCGAGCCCCGTGGCGTCGGGGATCACGACGGCCACGGTGGTCGACGAGTCCTCGGCGTAGTCGGTGCGGAGCTGGTCACCCACCTGATGTGCCGACGCCGAGGTGGGGAGCACCCGCTCGTCGGGGAATCCCCATCGGACGCCGAGGAACGGCGCGCCAAGCGCGAGCAGGAGAACCACCACGACGAGTCCGACGGGGACGGCGTGCCGCGTGACCGCCTTGGTGGACCGATACCAGAAGATCCGTTCGACCGGCGTCACCGCGGGCTCGCCGCGGCGGAACAGCCGGCGCAGCGGCCGGCGCACGTCGAGGCCGTCGAGCCGGTCGCCGAGCAGCCAGATCGCGGCGGGGGTGACGATCACCGCCGCGGCGGCGGCGAACCCGACGGTGGCGACGCCCGAGTAGGCGAAGGACTTCAGGAAGTACATGGGGAACAACAACATCGCGGCCATCGACAGCGCGACGGTGGTCGCCGAGAACAGCACGGTTCGCCCGGCGGTCGACATCGTCCGGATCAGGGCTTGGTCACGCGGCACGCCGTCGGCGAGTTCGTCGCGGTAGCGGCTGAGGATCAGCAGGGTGTAGTCGATGGCCAGGGCCAGGCCGAGTGCGGTCGAGAGGTTGAGGGCGAAGATCGACACGTCGGTGCCGAGCGTGATGAGCCGCAACACCGACATCGACCCGACGATCGCCAAGCCGCCGACGACCATCGGTAGGGCTGCGGCCACCAGCCCGCCGAACACCCACACCAATACCAGGAAGCTCAACGGGATCGCGATCGACTCCATCAGCAGCAGGTCGCGCTGGGTCTGCGAAGTGATCTGGGCGTAGACCATGGCGAGGCCGCCGGTGCGCACGGTGACCCCCTCGCGGTCCTGGGTGAGGGCGTCTGAGAGTTCCTGGGCGTACTTCTGGGCGTCGGTCTCGCCACCGGTGATGCCGGCGACGATCAGCCCAGACGTGCCGTCCTTGCTGGTGAGTTGCGCGGCGGCGGCCGGGGGCAGCGTCCACGCCGAGGTGACCTCGGCGACGTGTGGGGACTGCTTGAGCCGCGTCACGACGTCGGCGGCGACGTCGGCAGCCGCAGGGCTCCTGACGCCGGCCGGGGCGGTCACGGTGAGCAGCATCTGCATGTCGCCCTGGCCGAACTTGTCGGTGAGCAACCGACCCGCCTGAGACGACTCCGCGTTGGGGTCTTGAAAGCCGCCCGCCGAGAGGCTCTTGGCCACCGGGATGCCGAAGACTGCGGCGGCGACCATGACCAGGGCGGCGAGCACCAGGATGCGGCGCGGCGCGGCGATCGCCGACCGTGCGATTCGATGCAGCACGTGGTCGCCCTTCCCTCGAGTAACGGCGGTAACTTATCAACGTTAACCTCGGCCGGTCAACCCATCCCCCTTCATGCCACGACGGGGGCGGGCGAAACGTTCAACGCACCCCTAGGGTGGTCGCCATGGCGACGACGGACGTGCTGAGACGACGGACCGGGCGGTCCCCTTCGTCTCTCGCCGACCTGGGCATCCTGACGCTCCGCATCGCGGTCGCGGCGACGGCGCTGCACGCCGGCATCACCAAGGCGCTGAACTTCACCAGCACCGCACAGTTCATGGCCGACGACGGCTGGCGCCCGCCGACGTTCGCCGCCTACCTGGTGACCGCCACCGAGATCGCCGGCGGCCTGGCACTGCTGCTCGGATTGCTGACGCCGCTGGCGGCGTGCGGCATCATCGCGGCGATGATCGACGCCTGGGCGGCGACCGCGTCCGGTGCCGTCGTGTGGTCGGACCCCTTCAACGTGCCCTTCCTCATGGCGTTTGCCGCGACCGCCCTGCTCTTCGTCGGGGCTGGCGCGCATTCGGTGGACGCGCGAATCTTCGGCCGGCCCAGCTGGCCGGGCGCCGTCACGATCCCGTTCTTCCTGGTGGCGGTGGTCGCAGCCGTGGCCACATGGGTCCTGCTGAACGGCGTCAACCCGCTGCATCT
The DNA here is from genome assembly GCF_025823185.1 of Mycobacterium yunnanensis. Taxonomy (GTDB): domain Bacteria; phylum Actinomycetota; class Actinomycetes; order Mycobacteriales; family Mycobacteriaceae; genus Mycobacterium; species Mycobacterium yunnanensis. Next base: position 92,433 of record NZ_JACKVK010000003.1, on the reverse strand, counting down.
GAGCACCCCGACGGGCTGAGACCCTACTTCGAGGTAACAATTGCCAGGGTTTTCCGAATCGTGACTCAAAGAACTCTTAAAGGTGATGGTTACTGTCCAGTACATGTGGATCGACGACACCAGCGCAGATGTCATCAAGGTTGACTTCGAGGCCTTCTACCACGGGGACTTCCTAGTCGAGGGTGACTGCTCCGAGCAGTTCCCCGACCTCGCCCAAGCAGTCTGATCGTTCGCGGGTCCTCCCGCGCTCGACGGAGTCACCGGTGTGCGCCGCTAGGTGCCTCTGGCCGCGTCATGACGACGCACCCGTAGCCGCCGACGTCATCGTCGGCGGCTTCTTCCGTCCGAGGGCTTGTTCGCGTCGCAGAGCTGAACCTACTTCTCGGTAACATTGCCACCAATTTCAGAAGGCGGCCTCAGAGTTCTCTCACAGCCCGAAGTTACCGTTCAGTACATGTGGATCGACGACAGCAGCGCAGATGTCATCAAGGTTGACTTCGAGGCCCTCTACCACGGGGATTACCTCGTCGAAGGGGACACTGCCGAGCAGTTCCCGGATCTCGCCTACGCCGTCTGAGAAGACGCGCGCCTCACCCGTACGCGACGAGCCGCCGACCATGGGTCGGCGGCTCGTCGTCGTCTAGGGGTCAGGCGCCGACCGTGGCCGACACCATCGCGCCCAACCGTGCCGAGATGATTTCCTCGGCCTCGGCGACGATGCGCGAGATCAGCTCGTCGCAGGTGGGGATGTCGTCGATCAAGCCCATCACCGTGCCGACCGTCCAAATACCCGCGTCCAAGTCACCGTCGTCGAAGACCTTGCGCCCGCGCACGCCGGCCACCAGATCCTTCACGTCCTCGAACTGACCGCCCCGCTTCAAGACGTCGACCACTTCCCGCGAGACCACGTTGCTCGCCACGCGGGCGGTGTTGTGCAGGCTGCGGAAGATCAACTCCGTGCCCCGCTCGTCGCCGGCGACGATGGCGTCCTTGACGTTCTGATGAATGCACGACTCGACGGTGCACATGAACCGCGTGCCCATGTTGACCCCGTCGGCCCCCAGAGCCAGCGCCGCGACCAGACCCCGCGCGTCGCCGAACCCGCCGGAGGCGATCATCGGAATCTCGATCTGCTTGGCCGCCGCCGGAATCAACACCAGCCCCGGCACGTCGTCCTCACCGGGATGACCGGCGCATTCGAAGCCGTCGATGCTGATGCCGTCGACGCCGAGCCCCTGAGCCTTCACCGCGTGGCGTACCGAGGTGCACTTGTGCAGCACCTTGATGCCGTGGTCGTGGAACATCGGCAGATGCGGTGCCGGGTTCGATCCCGCGGTCTCGACGATCTTGACACCCTCGTCGACGATGACCTGCCGGTACTCGTCATACGGCGGCGGATTGATCGACGGCAGGATCGTCAGGTTGACCCCGAACGGCTTGTCGGTCAGCTCGCGGGTCTTGGCGATCTCGCGCGCCAGGTCCGCGGGCGTGGGTTGGGTCAGCGCGGTGATGAACCCGAGACCGCCCGCATTGGCAACGGCGGCAACGAGTTCGGCGCGGCCAACCCACTGCATGCCACCCTGGGCAATCGGGTGCTCGACACCGAAGACCTCGGTGAACTTCGTCGTGATAGTCATCGGTGCCTTCTACCTCGGCGCCATCCGGATGGCGCCATCCAACCGGATGACCTCACCGTTGAGCATCGGGTTCTCCACGATGTGCTGCGCCAGCGCGCCGTACTCGTCGGGATCACCGAGGCGGGCGGGGTGGGGCACCTGAGCGCCGAGCGAGCGCTGCGCCTCCTCGGGCAGCGAGCCGAGCAGCGGGGTCTTGAACAGACCCGGTGCGATGGTGCAGACGCGGATCAGTTCGCGGGACAGGTCGCGGGCGATCGGCAGGGTCATGCCGACGACGCCGCCCTTGGACGCCGAGTACGCCGCCTGTCCGATTTGACCGTCGAAGGCCGCGACCGATGCGGTGTTGACGATGACGCCGCGTTCGGGGCTCGATTCGGGACCGATCGGTTCGGTCTTGGCGATCCGCTCGGCCGCCAGGCGGATCACGTTGAACGTGCCGATGAGGTTGACCTCGACGACCTTGCGGAATCCGTCGAGCGGGAACGGACCGTTCTTGCTCACGGTCTTCACGGCGTTGCCGATGCCGGCGCAGTTGACGTTGACGCGCAGCGGGCCCATCGATTCGGCGACGTCGAGCGCCTTGGCCACGGCGTCCTCGTCGGTGACGTTCGCGGTGACGAACTTGGCGCGGTCACCCAGTTCCGCGACGACCTCCTCGCCCTTGAGGTCGATGACCACGACACTGCCGCCGGCGTCCAGCAGGCGCTTGACGGTGGCCAAGCCCAGGCCCGACGCACCTCCCGTGACGACCGCTACCGAGTCCTTGATCTGCACTGATCGTTTCCCTTCGTTTGGCTCAACCGACTAGTTGGTTGGGACTATACCCAGTCGCGTAGGACGGCCTCGGTATCCGCACCCTTCTCCCCGGGCGGCGTCGGGGTGGGAGGCACGCTGCGGGAGAAGCGAGGCGCGGGCGCGGGCTCGAGATCGTCGCCGTCGCGAAAGAAGGTGTCACGCTCGGTGATGTGCGGCTCCGTCTCGACCTCGCCGAAGCTCAGGACGGGGGTGACGCATGCGTCGGTGCCGTTGAACACCGAGGCCCAGTGGTCGCGATCATGCCGCAGGAACGCCTCGGTGAACGCCGCGCGCAATTCGTCGGCGCGCGACGCGTCGTGCTGACCGGGCAGGTCGGCGGCGTCGAGCCCCAGCCCGGCGAGCAGTTGCGCGTAGAACTGCGGTTCGATCGCCCCGACGGCGACGTACTTGCCGTCGGCCGTCTCGTAAGTGTCGTAGAAGGGCGCACCGGTGTCGAGCATGTTGACGCCACGTTCGTCACTCCACATGCCGCCCGCACGGAAGCTCCACATCATCTGGGCCAACACGCTGGAGCCGTCGACCATCGCCGCGTCGACGACCTGACCCAGCCCGGAACTCTGGCGCTCCCACAGCGCCGAGAGGATGCCGACGATCAGGAACATGGACCCGCCGCCGAAGTCACCCGCGAGGTTCAGCGGCGGCACGGGCCGCTCGCCCTTTCGCCCGATGGCATGCAGCACCCCGTTGAGCGAGATGTAATTGATGTCGTGGCCGGCCTGCTGCGCACGCGGGCCGGTCTGCCCCCAGCCCGTCATGCGGGCGTAGATCAGTCGCTCGTTGACCTCGGCGCAGTCCTGCGGACCCAGGCCCAGGCGTTCGGTCACCCCGGGGCGATAACCCTCGATGAGCACGTCAGCTTTCGAGATCAGCCGCAGCACCAACTCCCGGCCCTCGTCACTCTTGAGGTCCGCGGCCACCGACCGCCGGTTGCGGAGCATCGAATCTCGGCCGCCGACGGGCACGCCACCGTTCTTGCCTGGCCGCTCGACGCGTACGACGTCGGCGCCGAGGTCGCCCAGGATCATCGCGGCGTGCGGTCCGGGACCGATGCCCGCGAGCTCGACGACCCTCAAGCCGTGCAGTGGACCAGTCATCGTTGACACCCTTCATCGGTTCGACCCAGTTGACCGCGACATAGCTTACTTGTATAACCAAGTCGAACGATGGCGGGCCTCGTGCTCGCCCAACCGAAGGCGGGCATGACCACTACCGAGTCCTACACCGGCATCGACGATCTCACCGTGACGCTGCACGACGGGGTCCTCGCGGTGACCATCAACCGGCCCGACAGCCTCAACTCGCTGACCGCGGCCATGCTCGACACCACCGCCGACGCCCTCGAGCGTGCGGCCACCGATCCCGCCGTACGCGTCGTGCGACTGGGCGGCGCGGGGCGTGGCTTCAGCTCCGGTGCGGGCATCGGTGCCGACGACCGCGGGGACGCGGATGCGGGTGACGGGACCGACGACACGTTGGCCGCGGCCAACCGAGCGGTGCGCGCCGTCGTCGCGCTGCCGAAGCCGGTGGTGTCGGTCGTGCAGGGTCCCGCCGCCGGGGTCGGGGTGTCGCTCGCGATCGCCGCCGACATCGTGCTGGCGTCGGAGAAGGCATACTTCCTGTTGGCGTTCACCAAGATTGGGCTCATGCCCGACGGGGGCGCGTCGGCATTGGTCGCCGCGTCGATTGGCCGTGCCCGCGCCATGCGGATGGCCCTGCTCGCCGAACGACTGTCCGCACACGATGCGTTCAGCGCGGGATTGGTCAGCTCGGTGCACGCCGCCGACGACCTGGAGGCCGAGGCAAACGCCGTGATCGAGCGATTGAAGTCCGGTCCCGCCGCGGCGTTGCGCAAGACCAAGGCCGCCGTGAACGCCGCCACGCTGACCGAGCTCGACGGTGCACTCGAGCTCGAGACCGAGGGGCAGCTGACGCTGCTGTCCTCCCGCGACTTCCGCGAGGGCATCAGGGCCTTTCAGCAGCGCCGGTCGCCGAACTTCACCGACGACTGATCGGAAGCGGTTGCACCACGGCCGATAATCGTTCGACTCGGCGGGACCGATCGGCGACCATCGTGTGGTGAGTACGCACGTCGACGTCGACCAGCCGGTACCGGGCACCGGCGGCTGGCGCGTACTCGCACCGTTCCGATTCCGCGAGTATCGCCTGCTGATCGGCGCATTGTCGATCTCCATCTTCGCCGAGGGCATGTGGGCCGTCGTGATGGCGATGCAGGTGATCGCCCTCGACGACGACCCGGCGTCGCTGTCGTTGGTCGCCACGTGCCTGGGCACTGGCCTGGTCGCCTTCGTGTTGATCGGCGGGATCGCCGCCGACCGCCTCGACCAGCGCACGATCATCATCGCCGTCGAGGCGGTCAACGTCACCGTCGTCACCATCGTCGCGGTGCTGAGTTCGACTGGCGTGCTGCGGATCTGGCACATGGCCGTTGCTGCCGGCGCCCTCGGAATCGCGGCGGCGTTCTTCTTTCCCGCCTACAGCGCCATGCTGCCCCGCATTCTGCCCGCCGAGCAGCTCCTGGCCGCCAACGGAGTCGAGGGCGTCGTGCGTCCGGTGTTCGAGCGCGCCGTCGGCCCCGCCGTCGCCGGCGTCCTGGTGGGCATGACCTTCCCGGCCCTCGGGGAGTTCACCGTTGCCGGTCTCTTCGCGGTGGGCCTGATCCTGCTCGTCGCCACCCGGCCCGCGAGAGGCGTTGCGGTGCAACGGGAGAAGACCCACGTGGTGCGCGACATGCGCGAGGGCGTGCACTTCATGGTGCACACCCCGTGGCTGCTGTGGACGCTGCTGTTCGCGTGCATGCTCGTGCTGGTCGTCCTCGGCCCCATCGAGGTGCTGCTGCCCTTCATCGCCAAGGATCGCTTCGCCGACGGCGCTCGGATGTACGGCTTCGTGTTGGCCGCCTTCGGCGTCGGCAGTGCGATCGGGGCGCTGGCGGTCTCGTCGCGCCGGCTGCCGCGTCGCTATCTGACGGTGATGATGGTGATGTGGGGCGGGGGCTGTCTGCCGCTGGTGGTCGTCGGTGCCACGTCGTCGTTTCCGTTGATGGCCCTGGCGACGTTCTTCGTCGGCGTCACCGACGGTGCGGGCAGCGTGATCTGGGGGACGCTGCTGCAGCGCCGGGTGCCGCGAGAGATGCTGGGTCGCGTGTCGAGCCTGGACTTCTTCGTGTCGTTGGCGTTCCTGCCGGTGTCGTTCGCCATCGCCGGTCCACTGTCGAAGGTGGTGCCGATGGAGACGATCTTCACCGCGGCCGGGGTGATCCCCGTCCTGCTCGCGGCCGTCTCGATGGTGGCGGCGCGGATGACGCGCGACGAGATCGCCAACCCGCTGCGGTAGCGGCCGCGCTACACGCCGAACATCGGCGGCAGGGCCAGCACCATGACCAGACCCCAGAAGAAGTGGGTCAACATGGGCGCGAGCACGCCGCCGGTGATTCGGCGTTCGTAGGCGCAGACCGCCCCGAGGATGATGCCCGCGAACCCGAGCATCGGATTGCCCGCCGCCGACACCGCAATGGCGTAGACGATGGTCGACGTGACCACGGGTCGGTACGTGCCCAGTGCGGTGAACAGTGCGCCGCGGAAGAACAACTCCTCCGCCACGCCGTTGACCACGGTGATCAGGGTGACCAACCACAGGGCGCCGTAGTTCGCGTAGTTCAAGACGTCGACGATGTACTCGCGGACGGGACCGATCTCGCGGGCCACCAGACCACCGACGATGAACACCCCGCCCAGCAGCAATCCCGTCACCGTGCCCGTGATCACGGGACGTCGATTCTTGCCGCGAAACTCGACGCTGCCGATGTGCAACGGTCCCGACAGCCGCGCGCCGATGGCCCACACCGCGGCCAGGGCGACGGTCAGCACGTAGAACGACGTGCTTCCCGGTGTGCGGGTGAGGGATACGCCGAGCAACGTCGCTCCGAGCAGCAGAACCACCACGACGACGATGCGGCGCGTCCGCACCATCGTCGCCGACTCCTGGTGCGGCGCAGCCGGCGTCGAGACGAGCGCGCCGATTTGCGAGAACAGTCTCGTCACGACAACCCCTTGGGCGCCAGTCCAATCACGGTGTCCAGGCCGGTCCGAACCCATCCGGCGACGGGTCCGGGAACGGCGCAGAGCAGTCCGAGCGCGGGGTGCGTGACCGCCGGAGTCACCGCCGACGCGAGGGTGCGGATGCGGGTCACGTCGCCGCCGGCCCATTCAGGATCGGTGTCTGCGAGGTGGTGCGGGTCGGCCAGTTGGTCGACGGGCAGCCGCCGGTGCCCCGACAGGGACAGCTTGATGGCGTCCTCGATGCCGACCGGGCCGCCGGGTGGGTCGGGCACCAGGCCCGCGAGGCCGTCGTTGGTCGCCGTCATCGGATAGTCAAGGGATTGAACGAGATCCGCGGCGAGCGCTCGGGGCACCGGGACGAACAGTGCGGCCACCTGTGACACCAGGTCCATGTTGACGTCCGGCACGGGGACGCCACTGCGCCGCAGCCCCGACACCCGCGCATAGGTCAGCAGCAGGTCGCCGTAGGTCGTCGTCTCCGGGCCCTTGATGTCGTAGGACCCCGGCGGCACGCGCTCGGAGTCGGCGGCCGCAATCAAGTAGTAGATGACGTCGCTGATCGAGATCGGATCGAGCGCGTTGTTCGCCCACGGCGGCATGGGGATCAGCAGGAAGCGGTCGCCGACGGCCCGCAGCATCTCGAACGACGTCGAGCCCGCACCGATGATGATCGCGGCACCCAGCCACACCACCTCTGGTCCGCCGTCGAGGGTCAGCGCCTCGGCCACCTCAGCGCGGCCTCGCAGGTGTTCGGACAGCTGGTCGGCGTCGGGGACGAAACCACCGAGGTAGACGATGCGCTTGACGCCCGCAGCCTTGGCGGCTTCGGCGACGTTGGCCGCGGCGGCGTTGTCGGCTTCGCGGTAACCGGGTTGGCCGATGCCGTGCACCAGGTAGTAGACGACGTCGACGGGACCGCCGACGCCGAAGGCGCTGTGCACCGTTTCAGGGTCACCGGCGTCCAGCAGTACGGGCGTGACGTCGTCGATCCAACCGAAGTCGCCGAGTCGTTCGGGGTTGCGGCTGCCGACGACCACCTCGTGCCCCTCGGCGAGCAGGGCGGCGACGAGTCGGGACCCGATGTAGCCGGTCGCTCCGGTGACGAGTGCGCGCATGGATTTCACGGTAGGTTAGGTACCCGCAGGAGGGCTATTCCACCGCGGTGCGGTGGACGTCACTCAAATGCTGGTAGACCTGCGCGTTGAGGCGGTTGTGCCCAATTTCGTCGGCGGTCAGTTCGCGCTTGACCTTGCCCGGCACGCCCGCGACCATCGATCCAGGTGGGATCACGGCGCCCTGTCCGACGACGGCGCCCGCCGCCACCAGGGTGCCGGCTCCGATGCGGGCGCCGTTGAGGATCACCGCACCCATTCCGATCAGACAGTCGTCCTCGATCGTGCAGCCGTGCAGGACGGCGTTGTGGCCGACACTGACGCCCGCACCGATGCTGGCCGGGAACCCCGGGTCGACGTGCACGGTCACGTTGTCCTGCAGGTTGGCGCCGTCTCCGACGTGGATGGGCTCGAATTCGGCACGTAGCACGGCGCCGTACCAGACGCTGGCCTTCGCGCCGAGGGTCACGTGGCCGAGGACGGTGGCATTGGGCGCGATCCACGATTCCGGGTGTAGCTGCGGCTCGTGGCCGTTGACGGACAGGATCAGCGGCTCTGGCATGGCCGAATCCTAGCCGGGCGGGTTCACGTGCCCTGGAACACCTTGCGGTATCCCGAGGGGGACACCCCCAGCCCTTGGCGCAGTTGGTGGCGCAGGTTGCCACCGGTGCCGAGGCCGGCACGGCGGGCGACCTCGTCGACGGACAGGTCACCGGATTCGAGCAGTTCTCGGGCCAGGTCGACCCGTCGCTGGCGGATCCACGTGCCGGGCGCCTGCCCCGTCTCCTCGCGGAAGCGGCGGTTGAAGGTGCGCAGGCTCGTATGCGCGTGCCTCGCGAGGCGCTCGACGGTGAGGTCCTCGTGCAGATGGGCTGCCGCCCAGGCCCGCGTCGCCGCGGTGGAGGCGTCGTCCTGAACGGGGAGATGTCGGTCGATGAATTGGGCTTGGCCGCCTTCGCGCCACGGCGGCACGACACAGTGCCGGGCGACCGCGTTGGCGATCTGAACGCCGTGGTCGGAGCGAATCACGTGCAGGCACAGGTCGATCCCCGCCGCGAGGCCCGCCGAGGTGAGCACGTCGCCGTCGTCGACGAACAGCACGTTCTCGTCGACGACGACCCGCGGATGGAGCCGCCGCAGGTCGCCGGCGAACTTCCAATGCGTCGTGGCCCGGCGACCGTCGAGCAGTCCCGCCGCCGCCAGGACGAAGGCGCCGGTGCAGATGGACACCATGCGGGTCCCGGGCCGGATCGAGTCGAACGCGGCCCGTGCGGCGGGGGTCAGGATGCCGTCCCTGCGGGCCGACTCGAAATGCGTGCCGGGGACGACGACGGTGTCGGCGGTCGCCAGCGCCTCGGCGCCGGCCGTAGGCACGATGCCAAACCCGCCGGTGCTCGTCACCGGGTCTGCGTCGAGCCCGCACACCGTCACCTCGTAGAGCGGGCGTCCCTGCCCGTCGGCGGCTTCGCCGAACATCAGCGGGGCGATGGCGGCGTCGAAGCCCACGACTGGCGGCAGCAACAGAACGGCGACGCGGTGCATCACGCCAGTTTGGCACGTTCTTGACGCTATGTGTCATTCATGCCACTAGCGGAACGGTCCCCGCCCGGCCATCGTGTCCTGGTGACGATCGCCAATCCCGACCTCCGCCGCCGACCCCGCCTGCACCGAGCCTGGGTGATCGCGGCCGTCAGCTTCGTCGCCATCCTCGGTGCCGCCGGCTTCCGCTCGGTGCCCGGCGTGATGATGAACCCGCTGCACCACGAGTTCGGCTGGTCGCACGGCACGGTGGGGCTGGCGATGTCGGTCAACATGACGCTGTTCGGCCTCACCGCCCCCTTCGCCGCCGCGCTGATGGACCGGTTCGGCGTCCGGCCGGTGCTCGCGGTGGCCCTGCTGCTGGTCTCGGCGGGGTCGGCGTTGTCGGTCACCATGACCACCAGTTGGCAGCTGATCCTGCTGTGGGGCGTGCTGGTCGGCGTGGGCACCGGGTCGATTTCGATGGGCTTCGTGGCGACCGTCGCCACCCGTTGGTTCGAGCACCGCCGGGGTCTGGTCACCGGGGTGCTGACCGCGGCGAGCGCCACCGGACAACTCATCTTCCTGCCGGTGGTCGCGGAGGTCACGACCCGCCACGGGTGGCGGTGGGCGTCGCTCATCGTGGCGGCCGCGGCGCTCAGCGTGGTGCCGTTGGTGCTGGTGTTCATGAGGAACTACCCGCGGGACGTGGGGCTGGCTGCGTACGGGGCGAGCGAAGCGACGGGGGAAGGCACAGGGGCGAGCGAAGCGACGGGGGAAGGCACAGGGGCGAGCGAAGGGAGCGAAGCAAGCGAACCCGCCGTGGTGCCCGCCGGCAGCTTCCGGGCGGCGTTCGACGGTCTGCGGCTCGGGATTCGCGTGCCGGCGTTCTGGCTGCTCGCCGGCAGCTTCGCCATCTGCGGCATGACGACCAACGGACTCATCGGCACCCACTTCATCCCCGCGGCCAACGACCACGGGATGCCGAGCACCCTCGCCGCCGGGCTGCTCGCCACGATCGGCGTCCTCGACGTCGTCGGCACGATCTTCTCCGGCTGGCTGACCGACCGCGTGGATCCACGCGTGCTGCTCGTCGTCTACTACCTGGGCCGTGGCATCTCTCTGCTGCTGCTGCCGTCGCTGCTCTCCCCGCACGCCGAGCCCAGCACGTGGGTGTTCGTCATCTTCTACGGCTTGGACTGGGTGGCGACCGTGCCGCCGACGATCGTGCTGTGCCGCCGCTACTTCGGCGCCCGCACGCCGGTGGTGTTCGGCTGGGTGTTTGCCTCCCATCAGGTGGGAGCTGCCGTCGCCGCCGCCGGGGCCGGGTGGTTGCGCGACCTCGAGGGCGATTACGACCTGGCGTTCTACCTGGCATCCGGCCTGTGCGCCGTGGCAGCGCTGCTGTGCCTGAGCATACGGAAACCCCAGGTCAGCGCTGCTGCAGCGCCCGTGGTGCAGGGCGCTGACTTTGCCGATTCGTGATCGGAGCCCTTACGCTTCCCTTGGCGTCGCCACGAGAGTCGGGCTCTAGGCGGCGCGATTCAACCACGCTGAGGAGCCGAAAACGTGAAGACTCGCACCAGTCGAGCCATTGGAATGTCCGCCGCGATCGCCGCGATCGCCGTGTCGCTGCCCCTGGCGATCACCGCGCAGGCCGACCCGTCGCCGACGCCGACGGCCGACGTCAAGCCGCTGCCGGACTGGCAGGGCAACTGCGACCCGCTGCGCGCCGAGTTGGCGCCCAGTGGTGTCACCAAGGAGAACCTCGCCACTCTGCCGGTGGGGCAGGCCCTGGCCAAGATCCCGTCGCTGAGCACGTTCACCTCCGCCGTCGACGGTGGCCTCAACCCCGCCGTCAACGTCGTCCCCGTCCTGGAGAACGGCCCGTACGTCGTCTTCGCGCCCAACAACGACGCGTTCGCCAAGCTGGACCCGGCCGCGTTGGACGCCATCAAGGCCGATCCCGCCGCGCTGACCAAGCTGGACTACTACCACGTCTTCCTCGGCCTGCTCGGCCCCGGTGACATCGCCGGCCAGCGGCCCACCCAGGAGGGTGCCGAGGTCAAGGTGACGGGCAAGGACGGCGACATCAAGGTCAACGACACGGCCAAGGTGATCTGCGGAGGCATCCAGACCGCCAACGCCCGGATCTACATCTTGGACACCGTCCTCGACCCCAACTCCCCGCCGGAGCCGATCACCCCGACGACGTCGTTCGCCGGGACGGGCAAGCCGGCCACGCCGACGAGCACCACCGCGACGTCGACCGAGCCCGCGCCCGCGCCCGCCGGCTGACCCGCCCCCGACGCGACTTCGGCGCGTTCCCGTCTCTGTCGAGAACGGGAACGCGCCGAATTTCGTTGCGCAGCAAGCCTCGTACTAGAGGCCGAGGTCCTTGCCGATGATCTCCTTCATGATCTCGGTGGTGCCGCCGTAAATCGTCTGAATGCGCACGTCGACGTAGTCACGCGCCACCTTGTACTCGTTCATGTAGCCGTAGCCGCCGTGCAACTGCACGCAATGGTCGACGACGCGCTTGGCCAGCTCGGTGCACCACCACTTCGCCTTGGACGCCTCGACCGCCGTCAGCTCGCCGTCGACGACGGCCCGAAGACACCGGTCGACGTAGGACTCCGCGATCTCGAGTTCGGTGTCCATCTCGGCCAAGACGAACTTGTTGTGCTGGAAGCTGCCGATCGGCTGACCAAAGGCCTTGCGGTCCTTGACGTATGCCAAGGTGTCGTCGAAGGTCGCACGGGCTCCGGCGACGGCCGCGATCGCTATCGACAGGCGCTCGGACGGCAAGTTGGTCATCAGGTGGTAGAAACCCTTGCCCTCCTCCCCCAGCAGGTTGGCCCCGGGCACGCGGACGTTCTCGAAGTTCAGCTCGGCGGTGTCGGCGAAGTGCTGACCCATCTTGTCGAGCTTGCGGCCGCGGGTGAAGCCCTCCATCCCACGTTCGACGACGAGCAGCGAGAAACCCCGGTGGCCGGCGTCGGGATCGGTTCGGGCCACCACCACGACGAGGTCGGAGTTGATGCCCGCGGAGATGAACGTCTTGGCGCCGTTGAGGATCCAGTCGTCACCGTCGCGGACCGCAGTGGTCTTGATGCCCGCGAGGTCACTGCCCGCACCGGGTTCGGTCATGGCGACGGCACCGATGAGCTCACCGGTGATGTAGCCCGGCAGCCACCGCGCCTGCTGCTCCTCGTTGGCCAGGTTGGCGAAGTACGGGCCGACGATGTCGTTCTGCAAGCTCAGTCCCGGCGACGGCAATCCGTACCTGGTGAACTCCTCGACGATCACCGCGTTGAACCGGAAGTCGTCGACGCCGCCGCCGCCGAACTTCTCGGGCAGATTGAACCCGATCAGCCCGTACTTGCCTGCGGCGACGTAGGCGTCACGGTCGACGATGCGCTCGCTCTCCCACTTCTCGGCGTACGGCGCACATTCCTTCTCCAGGAATTGGCGTGCGGTGGCGCGCAACTGCTCGTGTTCTTCGTCGAAGACCAATCGCTTCATGGTGTCTCTCCTCGTTCGCTTACTTCGCCTGCCACACGGGCTGTCTCTTCTCCGCGAACGCCAGTGGTCCCTCCCTGGCGTCCTGCGAACGTAGTACCGTGCCCATCTCGCGCATGGTCCTGCTCCATCCGGGTTCCTCCGCGGCGACGGCGCCGTCGTCGATGCCGGCGGCGACGCGCTTGCTGGCCCACACCGCCAGCGGTGCGTTGACGGTGATCCGTTCGGCCAGCGCCAAGGCGGCGTCGACCACGGTGCCGTCGGGCACGACCTGGTTGACCAGTCCCCACTTGAGGGCGTCGGCCGAAGTCATCGGCTCACCGGTGAACAACAGCTCCATCGCCACCTTGCGCGGCAGTTGCTCGACGATGCGGAACACCCCACCCGCCGCCGCGATCAGACCGCGCTTGACCTCGGGTAGGCCGAACTTGGCGCTCTCCTCGGCGACGATCAAATCGCTGGCCAGTGCGAGTTCGGTACCGCCACCCAGTGCCGTGCCGTTGACCGCGGCGATGGTCGGCTTGTCGACGACGTGTTGCACGTACCCGGCGAAACCCCACTCCGCCCGTTCGGGGTGGTAGATGTTCTCCCGGCGGGAGATGGCCTTGAGATCGGCTCCGGCGCAGAACGACTGGCCCGCGCCGGTGACGACGACCGCACGAATCTCGGGGTCGTGCTGGGCCTCGTGCAGCGCGTCGCCCACCCCGGCGCTGACGGCAGCGTTGACGGCGTTGCGCGCCTCCGGCCGGTTCAGCGTGACCAGCAGGACGTTGCCGCGCCGCTCCGTCAACACAGCGGGGACATCCGTCTTGCCCTCGGTCACAGGAGCTCGAGTATCGTGGCGTTCGCCTGACCGCCGCCTTCGCACATGGTCTGCAGGCCGTACTGGATTCCCTTGTCCTGCATGTGATACAGCATCGTGGTCATGATCCGCGCACCCGAGCCGCCCAACGGGTGGCCAAGGGCGATGGCGCCGCCATTCGGGTTGAGCTTCTTCTCGTCGGCACCGATGTCCTTGAGCCAGGCCAACGGAACCGGAGCGAACGCCTCGTTGACCTCGAAGACGCCGATCTCGTCGATCGACAGGCCGGACCGCTTGAGCGCCTTCTGCGTCGCCGGGATCGGCGCGGTCAGCATGATGACCGGATCGGCACCCGCCAGCACTGCGGTGTGCACCTTGGCCAGGGGCTTGAGGCCCAATTCCTTGGCCCTCTCGGCCGACATGAACAGCAGCGCGGCCGAACCGTCGGAGATCTGGGAAGCGTTGCCCGCGTGGATCACCCCGTCCTCCTTGAAGGCGGGTTTGATTCCTGCCATCTTCTCGACGGTGCCGCCGCGGCGGATGCCCTCGTCCTTGAGCACCGCGTTCCCCTCCTGGTCCGTGATCGCCACGATCTGGTCGTCGAAGGCTCCGGAATCCTGAGCTGCGGCGGCCTTTTCGTGCGATCCGAGGGAGAACTGGTCGAGCGCGGTGCGGTCGAAACCCCACTGTTCGGCGATCATCTCGGCGCCGACGCCCTGGTTGGGGGTCTGGGTGTAGCGGGCGCGGAACGCCTCGGGGTATGGGTGGCCGCCGTTGGCCAGTGAGGCGCCCATGGGCGTCCGCGACATCGACTCGACGCCGCCTGCGACGACGACGTCGTAGTGCCCGGCGACGACACCGGCGGCGGCGAAGTGCACCGACTGCTGGCTCGACCCACACTGCCGGTCGACGGTCACGCCGGGCACGCTCTCGGGCCAGCCGGCGGCCAGCACCGCGGTGCGGGCGATGTCGAGCGCCTGCTCGCCAGCCTGCATGACGCAGCCCCAGATGACGTCGTCGACCAGGGCGGGGTCGACCCCGGCGCGCTGCACGAGTCCGTTGAGCACCTGCGCCGACAATTCACCGGGGTGCACGCCGGACAGTCCGCCGTTGCGCTTGCCGACTGGTGAGCGAACCGCTTCTACGATGACGGCTTCAGCCATGGACATCTCCTTTGACGTGACGATCGGGCAGGCTGCCTGACATGATTTCGAAGGTAGATGAGTAGGTTTACTAGGTCAACCTACTGGTTGGTAGAGCAGCCACCGCGCCGTGGCGCCACATGGTTTACTGAGTTCGACAACAGACGCGCACCCGCAGGAGAAGCCGTGACTCGCAACACGCCGCTGGCACCCATGATGGGGCCGGATGCCGTGGCGCGACGGGGCACCGGCACGACGGTGCGCTCCCCCAAGACCGCCGAACTGGTCGCCGGGACGCTGCGTCGCATGGTCGTCGACGGCCAGCTCAAGGAAGGCGACTTCCTGCCCAACGAGGCCGAGTTGATGACGCACTTCGGGGTCAGCCGCCCGACGCTGCGCGAGGCGGTCCGGGTGCTCGAGTCCGAACGCCTGGTCGAAGTGCGCCGCGGCTCGCGAACGGGTGCCAGGGTCCGCGTGCCCGGCCCGGAGATCGTCGCCCGGCCGGCCGGTCTGCTACTGGAGCTCTCCGGCGCGACCATCGCCGACGTGCTGGTCGCCCGCTCGGGCATCGAACCCCTCGCCGTGCGCCTGCTGGCCACCAGTGCGTCGGAGACCGCCTTCGACGAACTGGACGCCATGCTCGCCGACGACATCCCCGCGGGCTGGGAGTCGGGGCGGTTGGCCGAGGCCACCGGCGAGTTCCACCGCAGAATGGTGGAGCTGTCGGGTAACGCCACCCTGACGATCGTCGCCGGGATGCTGCACGAGATCACGGTGCGCCACACGGCCTTCGCCATCAAGGAGCACCGTGAGGTGTCCAAGGCCGACTACGACAAGTTGATGCGGTCCTACCGCCGCTTGATGACCCTGCTGCGCGCCGGCGACGGAGCGGGCGCCGAGACGCACTGGCGCAAGCACCTCGACACGGCCCGCATCCTGCTGCTGGCCGGTTTCGAGGACGTCAAGGTCCGCGACGTCATGCAGTAGTGGCACCTGCCGACCACGTCACGTGCACGGGCACGTCGTCGGCCCACGGCTGTCGCGTCACCATGTCGGCCACCTGCACGTAACCGCGTTCGAATTCGCCGGTGGCCGCGTCTACCAGGCGGTATTCCTGCCGCTGGCGGTGGATGGGCTGAGCGTCGAGCAACACCACCCGCACCTCGCCCGGCTCGAAGCCACACCGCTCCTGCATCGCGGCGATCAGCTGCTCGTTGTGCATGTGTCCGTCACCGAAGTTCCACCCAATCGCCGTGCTGCACAGCCGTTCTCCCTCGGTGACGACGTAGTCGGCCTCGTCGCCGTCGGCCATCGCCCGGTGCACCAGCGTGAACAGTGCCCGGCCGTGGGTGTTCATCGCCCGGAAGGCGTAACCGGAGTGCAGCATGACCAACGCCTGCTCGGGACTGCCGTAGATGCGCTCCACCTGCGACTGCGGCATGCTCGCGATCGCGACCAGCCCGGCCTTGATCTTCTCCTCCGCCGAAGGCTTCATGCACCACTGCGTGGTGTCCCAGTTGCCCGCGTAGTAGCGCATGCCCGGCAAGAAGGAGACCTTGCGCGGGAACAGGTTTCCGGTCGCCACCGTGGCGACCAGCACGGCGAACAGCACGAGTGGCAGCGGGCTGGTCAGGTCACCGAGACCGATCCCCGGATGCCCGACGAACAGCGCGAGCACGCAGAACATCATGAACACGTTCCACTCGAGCGGTACGCCCATCGGGATGGCCGACAGGATGCCGAAGTGGAAGACCAGCATCACGAATGCCGCGACGGCCGTCACCCAGCCGCCGTGGCTGAAGAACAGCACCAAGGGCACCAAACCCTCGACGGCGGTGCTGAAGTGGGCGACGATCCGCGAGATCCGTCCCGGTCGAAGGTCGTCGGGAAACTTCTCGAAGAAGGCCCGCTTGAACGCCTTGGTACGCACCAGGGGGCTGTTCGACATCATCGTGGAGATGACGAACGGAAAGTGCTTGTTGAGCTTCGAGGTGGCCGCGCCGATCCAGATGACCAGGCACACCAGTTTGGCGGCGATGATCATGTCGACCCCGCCGAACAGGAACGCCACCGTGAACGACGCGTAGACCTCGCCTCGGGCGGCCAGGAAGATCACCTTGTCGCGCAGTCCCGCGACCGCCAGCAGCCCCAGGATCGTCCAGATCTGCCACACCGGGAGCACCCCGACCGTGGTGTCGAGCGCCGGAATCGGACCAGTGCCGCCCGACAGCAAGGCGACCAGCAGCACCACCAACAGCGCCCCGTACAGCGCGGCGTCCAGCGGGGTGCGGGCCGAGCCGCGCGTCAGCGGGAGTCGCGTCGGCCAGGGCGGCAACCGGATCGTCCCCGGCCGCAGCCAGTAGAGGATCGACCCCATCGGCGGGAAGAACCGGTTGTTGAGCGGGCCGAAGCCACACCCCAGCCCGACCACCTCGAAGAGCATCGTGAACAGGACGACCTTCTGGAACACGATCGGTTCGTCGTACCAGGCGGTCACGTCGGTCAGGCCGCCGAGCCCGGTCGTGCTGGCCGCGAACAACGCCCCGGCCAGGACGTAGAGCAGGATCTTGACGACGTAGAACAGGTGCAGCACCACGGGCGTGCCGAATCCCACCTCGGCCCAGTGGCCAGCCAGCGGACGGATCCTCTCGGCGCGGGTGCCCTTGCTCCACTCGGCGAAGTCGACCACCGGCAGGTCGGGCTTGAGAAATCCCATAGCGCAGAGACTAGAACGTGTTCTAGATCTTGCGGGCCACTTTCTCACGGCGCGTGCCGTAAAGTTTGGACCCGTGAGTCCAAACGCCACGGCCAAGCTCACCCCCAAGGGCCGTGCCACCCGCCAGCGGATCGTCGACGGTGCGGCCGCCGAGATTCGCGTCCGCGGCGCGGTCGCCACCACGCTCGAGGACGTGATGGCTCACACCGAGACCTCCAAGAGCCAACTGTTCCACTACTTTCCCGGCGGCAAGGACCAGCTCCTGCTGGCCGTCGCCGAGCAGGAAGCCGAACGGGTCATCAGCGACCAGCAACCGCACCTCGGCGCCCTGACGTCGTGGGCGGCCTGGCAGCGGTGGCGTGACACTGTCGTCGACCGCTACCGACAGCAGGGCCAACTCTGCCCCCTGTCCACCGTGATGTCGGAGATCGGCCGCACGCCCGGCGCTCAGGCCGTGACCACCACGCTGATCGACCGGTGGCGCTCGGAAATCGAGACCGGCGTACGGGCCATGCAGGCCCAGGGCAAGGTCGACACCGGCGTCGACGCGTCGCGCGCGGCCGCCGCGTTGCTCGCGGGCATCCAGGGTGGGGTGCTGGTGCTGATGAGCACCGGCGATCTCGGGTACCTCGAGGCAGCACTCGACGTCGGCATCGCCGCCCTGCGCGGCTAGGACGCCGCCAGCGCGGCGTCGAGCCTCGCCACGTACCGGTCGAGCCCTCCCGCGCCACCCAGAGCCGACTCGGCGGCGTGCACCCCGATGGTGACGGTGTCACCCACACCGCCGACGACGTGGGTCAGGCCCATCATCGGCGACAGTCCGGCCAACGCGGTCGCGAACACCACGGGTGCTCCCCCGAAGGCGAAGTCGGCGGCCCCGAACTTCACGCTGGAGACGACGGTGTTGCCGGTCACCGCCGCCGATCGGACGCTGGGGTCGAATCGTCCCATCCCCCAACGCAACAGCGTCGCCGGCGTCGCCGCGAAGGCCAGATCGTCGGCGCGCATCGCAGGATGGGCCGCACGCAACCGCCTGGCCGCGAGGTCCTCGGCGATGGCGGTCGGCCGTCGCTCCGACGACAGATCGGGGTACAGCCCCACTCCGACGTTGCCAAAGTGGTTGTACGCCAACCGCGGTGGCGGCTTGGTCATGGGCACCTCGGCACCCAGCGCCGACGGGTCGTCGCCGAGGGCCCGAAGTTCCGCGGCCAGTGCGACCGACACCGCGGACAGGGCGGCCACCGTCACCGTCGTCGCGGCCAGTTCGCGACGGTGCCGCGTCACGGTGCGAACTGCCCGCACCCCCGTGGGTCGGTCGTTGGTGCGCAGCGGCGGACGCAACCGGGCCTGCGCGGGCACTGCCGCTGCCTCGACGTCGGCCGTCAACGCGCGGTGCGCCCGAGCGGCGCGAAACCCGGCCAGCGCCAATGCCGCAGGCCCCACCGGCGCGGGACGAATCTCGGGCAGGACGACGCCGGACCTGCCGAACAACAGCGCCGCGTGCGCCGACGTACGCCCGCCGCCGCCAAGGGCATGCGAGATCTGCAGCACCGCGACCACGCCGGGACCGTCGACCCCCGGGACGTCGAGCACGCCGGCGAACAGGTGCAGCCGCCAGGCCGTGTCCGTCGCGTCCAGCGGTCGTTCGACCAGCGCCGCGATCGCCGCCAGGCAGGCCTCGTAGGTGCGCTCCGGCAGATCGTGCACCACGAACTGCGACCGGTCGCCCCCGCGGTGAACCCACCGCGGGTAACCCCGCGACCCGTCGTCGATTCGCCACGCCAATTCCGGACACCCTGCGGCGCGGGCTTCGACCTCGGCGAGCGCGCGCTCGAGGTCGGCGGGTACTCCGGCGAAGCCAAACATCAGCACGGTGTCGTTGGGAATCTTGGCGGCCAGCCAGAACGTCTGCGCGTCGAAGGGCGTCAGTCGGTTCGCCGTCATGCGGCCAAGGCTAGGCTGCGGGCATGCTCCCAGCGCCCAGCGCCGACGGAACCGTGCTCGTCACCGGCGCCTCGTCGGGCATCGGCGAAGAACTCGCTAGGGAATGGGCCCGCCGTGGCCGACACGTGGTGCTCGTGGCTCGGCGTGCCGACAAGTTGCACGCCCTGGCCACCTCGCTCGGATCGGCCGCCGACGTGCTGGCGGCCGACCTCGCCGACCCCGACGAGCGCGCCGCATTGCCCGCCCGGGTCGCCGAACTGGGCCGGGTGGTGGACGTGTTGGTCAACAACGCCGGCCTGAGCACCTCAGGTCCGGTCGCGACGTCGGACCCCACCGCGGAACTCAACCTCGTCGAGGTGGACGTCGCCGCCGTCGTCGACCTGTGCAGCCGCTTCGTCCCCGGCATGGTGTCCCGCGGGCGGGGTGCGGTGCTCAACGTGGCGTCGGTCGGGGCGTTCGGACCGTTGCCGGGACAGGCCGCCTACGGCGCCGCCAAGGCCTTCGTGCTGTCCTACAGCCAAGCCCTCGGACAGGAGTTGTCCGGCACGGGCGTCGCCGTGACGACATTGTGCCCGGGTCCGGTGAAGACGGGTTTCGGTGCGACGGCGGGCATTTCCGACGCCGACGCCGAGGCCGCGTTGCCGAAGGCCATGTGGGTCACCGCGGCCGACGTCGCCGCCGCGGCGGTCGACGGTGTGGCCGCGGGCAAGTCCGTCGTCGTCCCAGGAGCGTTCAACAGGGTCGGCGCAGCGGCGTACCGGCTCCTGCCTCGCCGGTTGCTGTTGCCGATCCTGGCGCGCACCCACCCGGCGCTGAAGAACCGTTAGGGGCCGACGAAGTCGAGGATGCGGCGCGCCACGTCGTCCGACCGGTCCAGCTGCATGAAGTGCCCTGCGCCGTCGACGATCTCGGCTCGGCTGCCGGGCGGCAGGGCAGGTTCAACCCACCGCGAATAGTCGGCCGAAGCACAGCCGTCGGCGGAGCCGTGCAGGTACAGCGTCGGCAGGCGCAGGGGGGCCAGCCAGTGCTCGTGCAGGTCGGCGTAGCGCGGCGGGGGTGCGCTGCCGCGGATGGTCGCCCGGTAGTAGCCGAGGGCAGCACGCCAGTTCTCGGGCGTGCCGATTGCGTCGAGTACCAGCGCCACGTCCGCCGTGGCGTCGTAGCTGGGCGACCACTGCCGCCACAGCCGTGGCACCACCCACTCGGCGGAACGCTCTGGCAGCAACGGCAATTGGAAGTACATGATGTACCAGCTCCGCAGCAGCTGCCGGGGCAGCATGGTGGCGAGCTTGCCTGCGTCGGGCACGCGGCCCAGCGGCCGGAAGCTACCCGCGGGCGGCACCGACATGATGACGGCCTTGTCGAACGGGCTGTCGGGCATGGCCGCCAAACCGGCGCCGGCAATGGCACCCCAGTCGTGTCCGACGAGCACGTCGCGACCGGTCGGGCCCGCCGCGTCGAGCACCCGCAGCGCATCGTCCATCAGGGCCCCGACGTGATAGCTCCCGTCGGCCGAGGTCGAGGACGGCGCGTACCCGCGCATGAACGGTGCCACGACCCGCCAACCGGCGTCGACGAGTGTGGGTGCGACCTTGCGCCAACCGTGGGCGGTGTCGGGAAAGCCGTGCAGACACAACGCAATCGGGGCGCCCTCCGGACCCCAGGACAGCGCCTTGAGGTGGACGTCCGGAGTGGGGACGTCGAGCCAGCGCGGCTCCTCGTCTGCCATGTTCGCTCCTCGAGTAGCCGCGTGCGTCGCCTCAACGTACCTGGCTCACACCTTGCGTACGGCGGCTTCCAGGTCGGCGACGACGATCTTGCGCATGCCGAGCATGGCCGTGGTCGCGGCCGCCGCACGGGCCGGGTCGGGGTCACCGAGTAGCTCGTGGAGCCGGTCGGGAACGATCTGCCAGCTGAGCCCGAAGCGGTCCTTGAGCCAGCCGCACTGGGACTCCTCGCCGCCGTCGACCAGTCGACTCCAGTAGTAGTCGACCTCGTCTTGGTCGGCGCACTGCACGACGAACGACACCGCCTCGCTGAAGGAGAACACCGGGCCGCCGTTGATGCCGACGAACCGCTGCCCGTCGAGGACGAACGTGCCCGAGACCACCGAGCCCGGCGTGCCAGGGCCCGCGTCGGTGTAGCGGGTGAATCCCTCGATCGACGAGTTGGGGAACACCGAGGTGTAGAACTCGGCGGCCTCCTCGAGGTCGTCGTCGAACCACAGGGACGGGGTGATCGCCGGCATGGAAGTGTCCTTACGTCGGAGGAGCGGTCATGGGGGCAGACCGGCGGACCCCGCGAAAGTCATCGGCACGCCGTGGGTAACGTGCGGGGATGGCGAGTAACGAGGCGACCAGCACGTCGACGACCGTGGAGTTCCGCGGCACGGACGACCTCACCCTGGTGGCCGACGAGTGGAACCGCGACGCCCAGGCGGCACCCGAGCGGCCCGCCATCCTGATGCTGCACGGCGGGGGCCAGAACCGGCACTCCTGGAAGAAGACGGGCCAGATCCTCGCCGACGCCGGATTCCACGTGGTCGCCCTCGACAGCCGAGGGCACGGCGACAGCGACCGCTCCCCCACCGCCGACTACTCCGTCGACGCGCTGTGCGCCGACACCCTTAGGGTCATCGAGCAGATCGGTGCGCCGACGGTGCTCATCGGCGCCAGCATGGGCGGGCTGACGGGCATCCTCGCCGCGCACCAGGCGGGTGCCGACGTGGTGGTGAAGTTGGTGCTCGTCGACGTCGTCCCGCGATTCGAGAAGGACGGCAGCGCCCGGATCCGCGAGTTCATGTTCAGCGGGGTCGACGGGTTCGACTCGCTCGAAGAGGCGGCCGACGCGGTGGCGGCCTACCTGCCGCACCGTCCCAAACCGCGCAGCGCGGAAGGGTTGAAGAAGAACCTGCGGCTGCGCGACGGCCGGTGGTACTGGCACTGGGATCCGGCGTTCCTCACCAAGCCTGCCGACGACCCGTTCGTCCGGATGGACGCACTCGAGCAGTCGGCGATAGACCTGGAGATCCCAATCCTGTTGATCCGCGGCAAGTTGTCCGACGTGGTGAGCAGCGAGGGCGTGCAGGACTTCCTCGCCAAGGTGCCGCGCGCGGAGTTCGTCGAACTCTCCGACGCGGGACACACCGCCGCAGGCGACGACAACGACGCCTTCACCGAGGCCGTCGTGGCGTTCGTGGATCGGTGAGTCGAATGACGACCGATCCTGCCGAGCTGGTGGCTGAATTCTGCGCCCTGTGGGTCACGCCAGACGTCGAGACCATTCTGAGCTACTTCACCGAAGATGCGATCTACCACAACATTCCGATGGCACCTGCGAGGGTCTGGCGGCGATTCGTGATCTCCTTCCCATGATGCTCGACGGCATGGAGGGCATCGACTTCATCATTCATCGGCAAGTGGCCCACGGCAATCTCGTGATGAACGAACGCACCGATGTCATGCGCCGAACGAACGGTGCGCGGATCGAACTTCCCGTGATGGGCGTCTTCGAGGTCCGCGACGGACGCATCGCCGCGTGGCGGGACTACTTCGACCTGGCGACGGTGACGGCGGGGTTGGCGTAGCCACTGCCGAATCCCTTGCATCACGGCATCACGGCATCACGGCATCACGGCATCACGGCATCACGGCATCACGGCATCACGGCATCACGGCATCACGGCATCACGGCATCACGGATAAGGATTCTTAGCGGGACGGCAGCCCGTCGCAAGGGTTGTTGCCCGCCTCTGAGCGAATTGGCTATAGCTCTAAAACTCCTGTGTCACAGGGGTTTCAGGAGTCACATCGTCGGATTTTCTGTCGGTGGGTCGTACTAGTGTTCGGGTATGAGTTCGGATCGGGTCACCGCAGCAGTCGCGGGGATCCGGGCTGCCGTGGCCGAACTCATCGAGATGGACTGTGACCAGTTCACCCACCTCGAACTGGTCGAGTTGTTGGGCGAATTGGAGACCGCCACCTGGCAACTCCCCACCGTCGGGCACCGGGTGATCGCCCGGCTGCACCGCGAAGCCTCGCCAACCGAATTGGGCGCCAAATCGCTCGGCGATGTGCTGACCCAACGGTTGCGCATCTCCAACAAGGAAGTCCGGAGGCGGCTCCACGAGGCAGAAGATCTCGGGCCACGCGCGACCGTGACGGGGCAGCCGCTGCCACCGAAGCTCGCACCGACCGCCGACGCCCAAGCCGACGGGGTGCTGGGGCCCGAACACGTGTCGGTCATTCGGGGCTTTCTGGACAAACTGCCCACCTGGGTGGACCCCGAGGTTAGGGAACTCTCGGAGAAGACGTTGGTGCACATCGGGTCCGGCACCGGACCAGAAGAACTGGGCAACACGGCCAAGAAACTCATGACCGCCATCGACCAGGACGGGCCCAAACCCGACGACGTCGAACGGGCCCGCAAGCGGTTCCTGCGACTGGGAAAGCAACAGGCCGACGGGATGACCCCGTTCACCGGGCTGTTGGACCCTGAAGCCCGCGCGACGATCGAGCCGATCCTGTCCAAATTCGCCGCCCCCGGGATGTGCAACCCCGCCGACCACGAACCCCGCACCTCCGGCACCCCGACGCAGGAACAGATCGACACTGACGACCGCACGGCGACCCAACGCAACCACGATGCGTTGATCGCGATCGGTCGAAGCGTGTTGTCCTCTGGTGAGTTGGGTCAGCACAACGGGTTACCGGTCACCGTCATCGTCTCCACCACACTGCAAGACCTCGAATCCGGAACCGGGTCCGGGGTCACCGGCGGGGGCAGTCTGTTGCCGATGGCCGACCTGATCCGGATGGCCGCCCACGCCCACCATTACCTGGCGGTGTTCGACAAGCATTCCAACGAAGCCCTGTACTTGGGCCGGACGAAGCGGTTGGCCTCAGTGGGGCAGCGGATCGTGCTGCACGCCCGCGACCGCGGCTGCACGAAACCGGGCTGCACCGTCCCCGGCTATGGCACCCAGGTCCATCACATGACGGGGTGGGCGAAGAACGGGTTGACCGACGTCGACGACGTCACCCTGGCCTGCGGCGGGGACAACCGCCTGGCCGAGAACGGATGGACCGTGCAGCTCAAGGATGGGGTGGTGCAGTGGATCCCACCCCCGGAACTCGACGTGGGCCAAGCCCGCGTGAATTACCTCCACCACCCCGAGCGACTCCTCGCACCTGACGACGAGAGCGCAGCCTGAGGGAGTTGCCGTGGGGCCTACGGTCGGCGTCAGGAGTCGGTGCGGCGACGACGACCCGCGATCGCAGAGTGGTGCCGGCGGCGTGGCGTACCGCCCGGTCGGGCGCAGCGCCATGGGGCCTACGGTCGGACACGAACGCCCCATGCCGATAATCGACCCGTGTCAGTACCAATGATCGCGATCTATCTGCTGCTCGCCGTGGCCGTCGCGGAGGCCTGCGCCGTTGCGGTCCTGTGGCGGCGGGTCAAGACGCGGGACGAGGAACTCGCCGAGCTGCACCGTCGTCTGGACACCCGCGCCAACCTGCTCACCGGCGGACGCGAGGCCGTCAAGACGGTCTGGCAGACCGCAAACATCCTCCGCAAGGAAGGATTTGGCGCCGCCGTCAGATCCAACATCGAAGACCTCGCCGACTGGGCCGAGGTCGAACGCCCCGACCTGGCCCGACTGACCCCCAACGGTCGGGTCGCCATCATGTTCTCCGACATCGAGGGATCGACGGCCCTCAACGAGCGCATCGGCGACCGCGCCTGGGTGCGCCTCATCGACCGTCACGACAAGATGGTGAGCCGCCTGGTCAAGCGTCACTCGGGCTACGTCGTCAAGAGCCAGGGCGACGGCTTCATGATCGCCTTTGCCCAACCCGAGCAGGCCGTGTGGTGCAGCATGGACCTGCAACGTCAGCTGGCCAAGCGGCCCAACGGGATTCGCGTGCGCATTGGCATACACAGCGGCAAGTCGGTGCGCCGCGGCGACGACCTGTTCGGCCGCAACGTGGCGATGGCCGCCCGGGTGGCCGCGGCCGCCGAGGGCGGTGAGATCCTCATCAGCGAGTCCGTCCGCGACGCCCTCGGCGACGACGTCACCGTCGACGACGGCAGGGACGCACAGCTCAAGGGCTTCAACGGCACTCACCGGCTGTACTCGGTGGCCGTCTAAGGCGACTACTCGCCGGCGCTGGACTCCGCCAGGCGCTGGTGCAGCTTCGCCCGAATGTCCTCGGGGGTGTAGGCCCGTCGCTTGCGCTGGTCGCGTGCAACCAGCGCGCCACCCGCCACCACCCCGGCGACACCGGCCAGCCCGACCCACTTCCAGATGCCTCGCATCGCCATATTCTGCCCGCCATTACCTAAGCTGCCATCGTGACTGCGAACACCGTGACGCTCGACCGCGCGCTGGCCGAGACGCGCACCGGTGACATCTGGCTGTTCCGCGGCGAGTCCGGCCCCGACCGCGCCATCCAGACCATGACCAACGCGCCGGTCAACCACGTCGGCATGACGGTCGCCGTCGACGATCTCCCACCACTGATCTGGCACGCCGAACTCGGCGACAAACTGGAATGCCTCTGGAGCGGCGGGCACCACCGCGGCGTGCAACTCAACGATCTTCGGCAGGCCGTCGAGCGCTGGATGCTCACCTACGGCCAGCGCTGCTGGTTGCGTCAGTTGACCCCGTACGCCACCCGTCGACAAGAGGACGACCTGCTCCGGGTGATCGCCCGGATGGACGGCACCGCCTTCCCGACGACGGCCAAGCTCACGGCGCGATGGTTCCGCGGCCGGATCCCCACCCTGCACGACTGGACCAAAGGCATCCCGATCCTCGACGACCGGGTTCAGCGGATCACCGGGCGTAAGCGGGAGCGACGCCAGAAGGTCGGGCTGGAGACCGCCTACTGCGCGGAGACCGTGGCAGTGACCTATCAGGAGATGGGTCTGCTGGCCACCGACAAGGACACCAACTGGTTCGACCCCGGCAAGTTCTGGAGCGGTGACACCCTTCCCCTCGCCCCGGGTTACGACCTTGGTGACGAGATCTCGGTCGTCCTCTGACCCACGGCTGAGTACCGTAGCGTCGAGGCATGTACCGAACCGTCGCGGTGTTGGCCGCCATCGGCGTTGCGCTCGCGGGGTGCGCGGGGATCGGCGACGAGTCGACCACCTGTCACGACTACACCGGCATGAGCCAGGACACCCGCAGCGCCACCATCGCGAACGTCCTCAAGGCCCGCAACGGGCGCAACGCCTCCACGTCCGACGTCGCCGCACGCGTCGAGGCCACGCTCGAATTTTGTGCCAAGGACGCCAACCGCGACAAGACCGTCGGCGACGTCAGCTGACCCGCAGGGCCGTCGACAGCGCGCGCACCACCGAGTGCTTGCCGAGGTCGACCTTGAAACCGTTCTGGCTCAACGGTCGAG
The DNA here is from genome assembly GCF_025823185.1 of Mycobacterium yunnanensis. Lineage (GTDB taxonomy): Bacteria > Actinomycetota > Actinomycetes > Mycobacteriales > Mycobacteriaceae > Mycobacterium > Mycobacterium yunnanensis. Next base: position 65,730 of record NZ_JACKVK010000003.1, on the reverse strand, counting down.
CCCCCGCCATGACCCGCTCCGCGGCCCTCCGGAAGACGGCGTCGGTCGGCGGCTGACCGATCAGCCCGGCCTCGGCGTCGGCCACGCGCCACGGCATCGGGGCGACCCCGCCCAATGCCACCGCGGCGGCGCTGATGAGGCCGTCCTCGACGCGCAATCCGGCTGCCACGGACACCAAGGCGAAGGCGTAGCTGTGCCGATCGCGGACCTTGAGATACCAGGAATGCTCGGCGAACGGCGAAGGCGGGAGCTCGACGCCGACGATGAACTCCGCCGGGTGCAGGGTGTTGTCGCGGTGCGGCTCGTCCCCCGGTAGCCGGAAGAAGTCCTTGATCGACACCGTGCGACGACCGTCGGGCCCGTGCACGTGGACTACTGCGTCGAGGATGGCCAGCGCGACCGCCATGTCGGACGGGTGGATCGCGACGCAGGACTCGCCGACTCCGAAGAGAGCATGCTCGCGGTTGAAGCCGTCCTTGGCCGCGCATCCCGAGCCGGGATTGCGCTTGTTGCACTGCGCGAAGGCGGTTTCCATGAAGTACGGGCACCGGGTCCGCTGCAGGAGATTGCCGCCGACGGTCGCCATGTTGCGCAGCTGAGTCGTCGCACCCGAGAGGATCGCCTGCGACAACACCGGATAGCCAGTGCGGATCAAGGGGTGGTTGGCCAGCGCGCTGTTGGTGACGCCCGACCCGATGAGCACGCCGCCGGATTCGGTGGCGGTGACGTCGCGCAGCCCCAGCCGCCTAACGTCGACGAGCGCCGGTGGTGCTTCGACCCCGCCCTTCATCAGGTCCAGCAGATTCGTCCCGCCGGCGTAGTACTTTCCGCCCGTCGCGACGACGCGGTCGACGGCGCCTTCGACGGTGCTGGCGTGTTCGAACTCGAAGGTCTTCACGTCGTCTCCTCCACCACGACCGCGATGGCGTCGACGATGTTGGCATATGCGCCGCAGCGGCAGATGTTGCCTGCCATGCGCTCGCGAATCTCGTCGTGGGACAGCGCCTTCGGGCCGTGGCACACCGCGGCCCGGCCCGCCTCGAACGACGCGGTGGACAGGTCGCCCCTGGCGTATTCGGTCAGCATGGCATGCGCCGACGAGATCTGCCCCGAGGTGCAGAAGCCGCATTGGAAGCCGTCGCAGTCGACGAACGCCTGCTGAACCGGATGCAACCGGTCACCGTCGGCGAGTCCCTCGACGGTGAGGACGTCGCTGCCGTCGACCGATGCCGCGAGAGTCAGGCAACTGACCACCCGCTCGCCGTCGACCGAGACGGTACAGGCGCCGCAGAGCCCATGATCGCAACCCTTCTTGGTGCCGGTGAGGTGCAAGGTCTCCCGGAGCAGGTCGAGCAGCGTCGACCTGACGTCGGCGGTCACGGTGCGCGTCTCCCCGTTGACGGTGAGCGTGACGTCTCTCATGGGGTGCCTCCGTCGGCGTCGAACGGTGTCATCAACTGCTCCAGGGTGATCGGCAAGTCGCGCAGTCGTTTGCCAGTGGCGTGGAAGATGGCATTCGAGATCGCCGCGGGCACACCGCAGGTGCCGATCTCGCCGATCCCCCGCACCCCGACCGGGTCGAGGCCATAATCGGGCACGTCGACGAAGCCGATGTCGAATTCCGGTCGGTCGGCGTGGGTGGGCAGGTAGTACTCGCCGATGAGTTGCGCCGTGTGGACGTCGTAGGGCACCTGCTCGAGCAGAGCCATGCCGAGCCCAAAGGTGATGCCGCCCATCACCTGGTTGCGCGCCAGCTTGGGGTTGAGCACCCGGCCGCAATCCATCATCGCGACCCAGCGGGTCACCGAGACGCGGCCAATCTCCTCGTCGACGGTGACCTCGCAGAAATGCGCACCGAACGACTGGGATGTCGCACCGCCCTCTGCCGCGCCCTCGCTGGTCGTGATGAAGGTCAGGGTCTCGAGTTGACCGGCGGTCAGGCGGTCCAGCCGGCCGCCCATGTCGTCCAACCGCCGTCGCCACTCCGTGGCGGCCTCGTACACCGCCGACCCTACGGTGGCCGTCGTCTGCGAGGCTCCGCTGTAGGGCGCGTCGGGGAACAGCGAGTCGCCCGAGTCGAAGCCGACGTCGTCGACGTCGAGGCCCGCCGCGTCGGCGGCGAGCTGGGTCATCACCGTGCGGACCCCGGTACCGACTTCGTGTGTAGCAGAGGCGAACCGCACCCTGCCGGTGGCGTCGGTCGTGACGCGGCAGCTCGCCGGCATGCGCCGACCGGGGTAGGTGGCGGTGGCCATTCCCCAGCCCACTCGGAGACCGTCGCGGTGCAACGACCGCGGGGCCATCGGCCGTTCGTCCCACCCGAAGCGCTCGGCGCCCTGCAGGTAGCACTCGCGTAGGTGCTTGCCCGACCACGGCTTGCCACTGGCTTGGTCGCGGTCGGTGCCGTTGCGCAGCCGAAGTTCCATCGGGTCGACGTTCGAGGCGTAGGCCAGCTCGTCCATTGCGACCTCGAGGGCGAACAGGCCGGGGGCTTCACCCGGACCACGCATGAAACACGGTGTGGGATGGTTGATTCGGGCGACGGTGTGGGAGACGACCAGCCGTGGCGAGTCGTAGAGGAACCGGGCAGACAGACCGACGGGCTCGCAGAAGTGCGCGACGGTGGACGTCTCGGTCAGGGTGTGCTGCTCGGTGCTCAGGATGTGCGCGGCGTCGTCGGCGACCAGGGACAGGTGCTGTTCGGTGCGTGGGCGGTGGCCCGTGGAGGAGAACATCTGATCGCGGGTGAGGACGAGCTTGACCGGACGCCCGACGTCCCGCGCGGCGACGGCGCACAGCGCGACGTGCATCCAGAGGAAGCTCTTCGAGCCGAACGCGCCGCCGACGAGGGGAGACAGGATGCGGATCTTGGCCTCAGGGATGCCGAGGTAGGCGGCCAGTGCCATGCGCTCGCCGGTGATCCAGCGGGTCGTGTCGTGGACGGTGAGGACGTCGTCGTCCCACTGCGCGACCGTCGCCGACAGTTCGATCGGGTAGTGCGTGTTCAGCGGGGTGGTGTACGTGGCCGAAACCCTTGCGGCGCCCAACGGTTCGTCGGCGGCTCCCCGGCTGTCCTGCAGCTTCTCCTCCTCGAGCTTGACGAAGTGATCGGGCTGGTAGACCCCGTGACGAACGGCCCCGTCGCCGATCCCGAATCCGTCCGCGTCGCCGAGCACGTCGCGCGCGCTGAGCTGGGGTTGGGCCCTCTCGTAGACCAGTTCGAACGACGCCGCCGCGGCCGTGGCGTTCTCCAAGGTGTCGGCGACCACCAGCGCCATGTGTTGCCCGACGTGTTGCACGGTCAGATCGGACAGCGGCGGGCGACGCTCCAGCGGGAGGTCGTCGCTCATCTGTCGCGGCGGGGCATGCAGCGCAGGACTATTCAGCGGCGTGAGGACGTGCAGCACTCCCGGCGCGGCCAGGGCGCGCTCGGTGCTCGCCCGTAGCGAGTCGGCGGTCACGGTGCCGTGCGGGATCTCCGATTGCACCAGAACGGCGTACGTGATTCCCGGGACGACGACGTCGGCGGTGTAGATCGCCTGGCCGGTCACCTTCTCGACGCCCTCGACTCGGTTCATCGGCGTGCCGACGACCATCGTTGCGTCCCCCGTCGCCCTCATGTCGTCCACCTTCGCCTCTCACCACGTTCCACGTCGACGCTGCTGGCCACCATCACCAATACCGGTTAGCGGGTATCGGCGCATGCCGAATGATCGGGTCCTGCTGGGCCGAGCAGTGATTGGTCGGCCAACCGGATGCCCGCCCGCGCGATCGATTCCAGGTGCGTGAGCCGGTGCGCCTCCCAGGATGCGAGTCGCCGTCGGGGCAGGCTCGCGGGCGGCGTCCACCCCTGCAGGGCATCGGCCAGGGTGGCGGCGTCGCCAAGCGCCTTGGACGTGCCGGAGGCGGTGTGCGGTCGCACCGTTCCGGCCGCGTCGCCGAGCAGCATGACGCGGTCGGCGACCATCCGGGACGGCGGCAGGTCGAACACCGGTTGCATGAACACGCGCGACCGCCCGACCAGTTCGACGAAGGGGCCGGGCAGCGTCCGCTCGGCCAGGGTGCTGACCTCGGTCAGATTCTCCGCGGTCAGCTCCCCCGGCGGCAGGAAGTTGTCGTAGCGCCGGCCGGACGTGCCGGTCAGGAACCGCTCGAGGCAGCGCTCGGCGGTGTTGACGTACCAGACCCAGTTGACGCGTCGCGAGCCGCGCTCGAGCTCTCCGTTGGCGCCGGGAACCAGATAGCACAGCATCTGCATTCCGGGCGCGCCGAAGGAGGTGAACCGTTCGGCGAGCAGGTCGACGAGGTGACCGGGCAGGGCGCCCTCCGGCTCCAGTCCGCGCCACGCGACGTAGCCGGCGTAGGAGACGTCCCCCGGCAGGTGCAGCAGGCGACGGGTCGTGGACCCGACACCGTCTGCGCCGATGACGAGGTGGGTGGTCGTCCTGTAGCCATCGTCGAATGTGGCTGTGACACCTACGTCTTCGGCACTCAGACCCTCGAGTTCACTGCCAAGTCGGTAGCAGACCTCGCCGAGCGGCACCCGCAGCGTGGCGTCGAGGGTGTCCCACGCCGTCATCCACTGCGGCGCGTCGTATCGGCCGATCCGGCCGTCGCGGTGCAGCTGTTGACGTTCGCGCAGTCGAACGCTGACCGACGGCACCGTGACGCCGAGACGGGACAGCAGCGATTCGACCTCGGGCTGCATGACGATGCCTGCGCCACGGGGCTGGGTGCGGTCGACCGAACGCTCGTAGACCGTGACGTCGGCACCGATGGACCGCAATTCGTGGGCGGCCGCGAGTCCGCCGACGGACCCGCCGACGATCGCCGCCGTGAACGTGTGGGCGGCGGCAGTGGTCATGACGGCCAGCGTCGTCGGCATGGTCGCGCGCGGCAATGTCGGCGCGCACATACTTTCTCCAGAAGCATGTTCTCGACTACACGCTCGCCACGTCGAGCACCGTCAGCGCGGCACTGAATTGCAACGCCACCGCCGGGTCTGCGAGGTCGGCGTCGCAGAGCTGTTCGATGCGGCGAAGCCGTTGCGCGACGGTGTTCGGGTGAATGTGCAACGCGGCGGCCGTTCGGCTGCGGTCGAGCTTGCAGGCGAAGTGGGTGCGCAGCGTCTGGACCAGGTCGGTGCGGTGGGCGGTGTCGTAGTCGTGCAGCGGATCCAGCGTGCGCCCCGCGAACGCGACCAACTGCGTGGAGTCCTCGAGCTGGAGCAGCAGGCCGAGGACGCCTAGCTCCTCCAGTCGCACCACGGTGTTGGTGCGCCCGGCGCGCATGGCGATGTCCAGCGCGCCCTTCGCCGTCCGGTACGCCTCGCTGTAGCCGTGCTCCCCCGGTGCCGAGACCGCGACCGTCGCGTCCGCCGACCGGGACACCGAACCCATTGCCCGGCGGATCAATTCGGCCGCGTCCTCCCCCGATTGACCGTCCGCCGGCCACAGCGTCACGACGTTGCCGCGATGCATCGCGGTGAGGGGCCGCGGCCGCCGCGAGTGCGCGAGTTCGGCGACCAGGGTCAGCGACCGTTGATAGATCCGGCTGTCGGCGGGCTCGTCGGCGGAGCCAAGTGCTCCCACCACCACCACGTGGGGTCGCGTCGGGTCGTGACCCAACCGCTGAGCGCGCTGCACCAGCTGATCGGAGATGCTCGGCCCGCTGCTGAACAACTCGGCCAGCAGCTCACCGCGCAGTCGGTGCTCCACTTCGGCCGCGGTCCGAATGCGCAACAGCTCGAGCGAGATCACGATCGACGCGTGTTCGACGGCACGGACGCCGACCGGATCGAGTGCCGATTCCCCCCGGGGGAACCAAATTCGGGCCACCGCGTCGTCACCCAGCCGGGCGACGGAGACGAAGTACGCCGAACCGTCGGGGCCGTCGAGCAGCACCGGAGCCGACGCCACCGACGCGTCGGCGACGGCCGTGGCGCGCCAGTCGTCGTCGGGCAACTCTGCGGCGTCACCGGCGGTGGCGAGGACGACGTTGCGGGCGTCGTCGATCAGCACGGGGCGCCCGATCAGCTCGGCGACGACCGCGGCGATGCCGCTGAGACCGCCCGACCGCAACGTCACCGACAGCAGGCGCTCGTGGATCTGCTCCGACCGGGTCAGCGCGTCGCGTTGTTCGCGCAGCGACTCGTTGAGTTGGCGCAGCTGGTCGAGCCTGCTGGCCGACGTCAGCGCGATCGCGGCGTGGTTGGCCAGCAGGGTCAGCCGTTCCACCTCGCTGCTGGTGAAGGTGTGCACGGGGCCGTAGTACCCGTTGAGGGTGCCCAGGATCTGGTCACCGGCGACGAGCGGCACGCAGATGATCGCGCGGTACCCCTGTTCACGGGCGACGCCACCCCACGGGGTGAACTCGGCTTCGGCGTCGATGTCGCCGATGGCGACGGGCTGGCCGGTGTCGAAGGCTTGGCTCGACGGTGAGCCGCTGCCGAGCCGGACCGGTCGGTCGGTGTTGACGCGATTCACGTAGTCGTCGGACAGTCCGCTCCACCCCTTGATGACGAGGGCTTCCCCGGCCGAGTTCGGAGTCAGGACGCCGCAGAAGTCATAGCCAAGAAGCGATCTCGCCGTGTCCGCGACGAGGTCGAGCACGTGGCGAAGGTCGCCAGCCGACGTCGACGCCGAACTCAGCTCCCGCAGCGCGCTCAACCACGTCACCAGTTCGGCCGCCGGCCGCCGCCCCGCATCCACCGCCATGCCAACCAGCATTCCACGGGGGTGTTCTCGAACACACAGCATTCGCCAGATGATGTGTTCGTCGACATTGAGGGCCACGCGGGCTGTGACGACACTCATAGTCATGACCAGCACCGTCCCCGGCGCCAACGCCACCAGCGCCGACGTCCGCGACATCCTCAACCCCGCCACCGGCGCCGTCATCGCGACCGTCGCCGAGCACGGCGCCACCGGCGTCGACGCGGCCGTCGCCACGGCCAAGGCGGCCTTCGACAGCGGGCCCTGGCCCGCGATGGTGCGCAGCCAGCGAGCGCGCCTGCTGTTGCGCATCGCCGACGCGATCGAGGCCAACGCCGACCGGCTCTACACGCTGGAGGCCGAGAACAACGGGCGGCCGATCACCGAGACCCGCGCGCAGTTGTCCCGGGTGCCGGAGTGGTTCCGTTACAACGCCGGACTGCTGGCCGCCCAGCGCCAGGCCGTGCTGCCCGGCGACGGCCCGTACCTGACCTACCAGGAGCGCCGCCCGCTCGGCGTCTGCGGCATCATCACGCCCTTCAACCACCCTCTGCTGATCCTGGCACGCAGCGTGTCCGCCGCTCTGGCCAACGGCAACACCGTCGTGGTCAAACCCTCGGAGCTGACACCGCTGACGACACTCGTGCTGGCCGACGTCATGGCCGAGGCCGGCCTGCCCGACGGCGTGGTCACCGTGGTCACCGGCGCCAGGGAGGCCGGCGCCCGGCTCACCCAGCACCCCGACGTCGCGAAGATCACGCTGACCGGCGGTACCGAGGCGGGCCGCGCGGCGGCAGTCGCTACGGCGTCGCGCTTCGCGCGCGTCACCGCCGAACTCGGCGGCAAGACTCCCGTCATCGTGTTCGGCGACGTCGACCCCGTGGTCGCCGCCGAGGGAGCGGCGTTCTCCGCGTTCGTCGCCGCCGGGCAATCTTGCGTTGCCGGCTCGCGATTCCTGGTGCAGCGCAACGTCTACGACCGGTTCGTCGCCACCCTGTCGGCCCGCGCCCGGGCCATCCGCATCGGTGATCCCACCGACGCCGACACGCAGCTCGGCCCGCTGATCAGCGCCCGCCAGCGCGACAAGGTTCAGGCCCTCATGCGCGCCGGCGTCGACGAAGGCGCCCGACTCGCCGCTGGCGGCGGAGTGCCCGAACTGCCAGAAGCGTTGCGGGACGGCTTCTTCCTCGAACCCACCGTGATCGCCGACGCCACCATGGCCAACACCGTCGCCATGGAGGAGATCTTCGGCCCGGTCGCCGTCGTCATCCCGTTCGACGACGAGGACGAGGCCGTACGGATGGCGAACGACAACCGCTACGGTCTCGGCGCCGGAGTGTGGACCACCGACGTCGGCCGCGCTCATCGCGTCGCCTCCGCCATCGTGGCGGGGATGGTCTGGGTCAACGACCACCACCGCCTCGAGCCGTCCCTGCCCTGGGGCGGCGTGAAGGAATCCGGCCTGGGCAAGGACGCCGGATCCGAATCGTTCGACGACTTCTCCTGGATCAAGACCGTCGTCGTCCGCACCGCCGCCGATCACGTCGATTGGTACGGCGGTGGGGAAACCACCCGGTTGAACTGATCCGACATCGAATCACTCGTCGCACGAAGGGAATCCGCATGACATCGAGTACCGCACCACCGACGGGGTGGCGCAAGGAGATCACCCGGACCCAGTGGCTGGTCCTCGCGGGCACCACGCTGGGCTGGGGTCTCGACGGTTTCGCAGGCAGCCTCTACATCCTGGTCCTCGGGCCGGCGATGAGCGAGCTGCTGCCCAACAGCGGTCTGCAGGCGGGTCCCGCCACGATCGGCTACTACGGCGGCATGACCGTGGCCCTGTTCCTGATCGGGTGGGCGACGGGCGGAATCCTGTTCGGCGTCCTGGCCGACTACTTCGGCCGCACCAGGGTGCTGTCGCTGGGCATCCTCACCTACGCCGTGTTCAGCGCACTGGCGGCCTTCGCCGACACCTGGTGGCAGCTCGGAATCCTGCGGTTCGTCGCGGGATTGGGCTCCGGAGTGGAGGCACCCGTCGGTGCCGCGCTGATCGCCGAGACGTGGCGCAACCGGTACCGGGCCCGTGCGGGCGGAATCATGACGTCGGGCTATGCCGCCGGCTTCTTCGCCGCGGCCGCGGCCTACGCCCTGTGGGGTAGCCACGGCTGGCGACCGATGCTGGCACTGGCGGGCCTGCCCGCATTGGTGGTGTGGTTCATCCGCCGCTATGTGCCCGAACCTCCCGAGATCAACGCCCACCTGACCGCGCGCCGGGAACGAAGGATCAACGGCACCAGTACCGATGCGGACCAATTCGTGCTTCGCAGGCTGCTGGTCCCGCCGTTCCGCAGGCCGATGCTGATCTGCACGGCGCTCGCATCCGGTGCACTCATCACGTTCTGGAGCGTGTCCACCTGGTACCCGCAGATCATCCGTCAGCTCACCGCGGCCGAACATCTGCCGACCGGCCTGGCCGATCACCGCGTGGCCACCGCCGCCATGCTGTTCAACGCCGGCGGCATCGTGGGGTACGCCTCCTGGGGCTTCATCGCCGATGCGATCGGCCGTCGCAAGGCCTTCCTGGTCAGCTTCGGCGTCTCGGCGGTGACCGTGGCGTGGACCTTCCCCTTCGACCGCGGTTACACCGAATACCAGTTCGTGATGCCACTTCTCGGCTTCGGTCTCTTCGGCGCTCTGTCCGGGACGTTCATCTACGCCCCGGAACTGTTCCCGCCTAGCGTTCGCGCCACCGCCATCGCCGTGTGCAACAGCGTGGGCCGCTACGTCACCGCCCTCGGGCCGCTCGCCGCAGGCGCCATCGCCACCTCGTGGTTCGGCGGCAACCTCGGCGTCGCCACCGCGGTGGTGGCCGCCTTCGGCCTGATCGCCGTCGTCGGCCTGGCGTTCTGCAGGGAGACTCGCGGAGAGGCCCTGCCCGCAGATTCCATTCCTGCACAACCCCTTCAGTCCGAGAAGAGCACCTCGTGAGCGACTACGCCAATTCGCATGCCATCGTCGTCGGAGGCTCGATCGGCGGACTCACCGCCGCGCTGCTGCTGCGCGACCTTGGGTTCACCGTCGACGTGTACGAGCGCACGCCCACCGCGCTGGACGGCCGAGGCAGCGGCATCGTCCTGCAGCCGGACACGGTGCGCTGGTTCACCGAGCGCAGCACCCAGAACCTCGCCGACCTGAGCACGTCGACCTCCGCGGTGCAGTACCTCACGCCGGAGGGTGACGTGGAGTATCGCGAGGAGTGCACCTGGACCTACACCTCGTGGGGCACGTTCTACCGGGCGCTGCTCGCCGACTTCGGCACCGAGCGTTACCACTACGGCGAATATGCCTGCGGCTTCGGCGAAGACGAGGACGGCGTCACCGTCCGCTTCGTCAGCGGTCGCCGCGAAACGGCCGACCTGGTGGTGTTCGCGGACGGCGTCACCTCGGTGGCCCGGCAACGGTTCGACCCCGAATCGGGACTGCACTACTCGGGCTACGTCGGGTGGCGCGGCACCGTCGCGCTGCGCGACCTCGACGCCGCGACGCGGGAGGTGCTGCAGGACGCCATCACCTACCAGGTGATCCCCAACTCCCACATCACGATGTACCCCATCCCCGGGGAGCGCAGCCTCGACATCGAAGACCGGCTGATGAACTACGTCTGGTACCGCAACGTGCCGGCCGGACCCGACCTCACCGAAATGCTCATCGACAAGCGCGGTTTCGCCGGCTCGGTGTCGGTGCACCCCGGCCAGGTGCAGGACCGCTACGTCGACGAGATGAAGCAGACGGCCGCCGAACGCTTGGCACCGGCGATCGCCAACGTCATCCAAGCCACCGAGACCCCCTACCTGCAGGTCGTCTCCGACAGCCGGTCGGCGCGGATGGCCATGGGCCGGGTGGCGCTGATCGGTGACGCCGCCTGCGCGGCTCGTCCGCACGCCGCGGCGGGAACGGCCAAGGCCGCTGCCGACGGGTGGGCGTTGGCCGCCGCACTCTCCGAGGCCGGCGGTGACGTCGCCGCCGCCCTGGTGAAGTGGGAGCCCGCCCAGCTCCAGATGAGCGACGCCCTACTGCGCCGCGTCGTCGCCATGGGCGAACGCTCGCAGTTCACCAACACCTGGACACCCGGCGATCCCGACCTGCGCTTCGGACTCTACGGCCCCGGCAAGTAAACGATCCCCAAACCCAAAGGACGACACCATGACCGACAGCAGCTTCCTGTCCGACCTGCCCCTGGCCGGCAAACTCATCTCCACCAACTTCGACAGTTGGCCCGAATGGCTCAAGGCGGAGTTCAAAGAGCACTCCCACGACGGCGAGGTCGGGTCACGACTCCTCAGCGAGAACGACCGGGTGCGGGTCTGGGAGATCCGACTTGCGCCTGGCGAGCGCTGGCACGCCCACCGGCACGTGTTGGACTACTTCTGGACGGCGGTCAACGCTGGCCGCAGCAGGCAGCACACCTTCGACGGGACCGTGCGGGAGGTGTCCTACGAGGCCGGTGAGACGCGCCACTTCCACTTCGGTGCCGGAGAGTACCTGTTGCACGACATCGAGAACATCGGCGACACCGAGCTGATCTTCAGCACCGTCGAGCACCTCGACAGTGCCAACGCGCCGCTGCCGCTGAGCACCGGCCGAAAGTAGGAAACGTCATGCCGCACTTGTTCACTCCGCTCGTGTTGCGCGAGGTGACCTTCGCCCACCGGGCCTGGATGTCGCCGATGATGCAGTTCGCCGCGGTGACCGACGGCGGGGACGTCGGGTCGCCGTCGGATTGGCACCTCGCCCACCTCGGTTCGAGGGCCGCCGCGGGGGCCGCCCTGGTCATGGTCGAGGCCACCTCGATCCACCCCACGGGCCGCAGCAGCGTCTACGACACTGGATTGTGGAACGACCGGCAGGCCAGGGCATTTCGGCGCATCACCGACTTCGTCTCGGCGCAGGGATCCGTGCCAGGCATCCAGCTGGTGCACGCCGGCCGCAAGGGCTCGACCGGGCGGCCCTGGCCCGACGAGAGTCGGGCGCCCGAGTCGTGGCAGACGGTCAGCGCGAGCACGTTGCCGTTCGGCCGGTTGGAAAGTCCCGCCGAGCTGACCGTCGACGAAATCGGTTCACTCGTCCAGTCATTCGCGAACTCGGCCCGCCGGGCCGCCGACGCGGGTTTCAAGGTTCTCGAACTGCACGGGGCGCATGGGTACCTGATCCACCAGTTCCTCTCCCCCCACTCGAATGCCCGCACCGACCAGTACGGCGGCACGCTGGAGAACCGCATGCGCTTCGCACTCGAGGTCACCACGGCAGTACGCCAGGCCTGGCCCGACGAGCTGCCGCTGTTCTTCCGCGTCTCGGCCACCGACTGGCTCGGTGGCGACACCGACGACGAGCGCCCAGGGTGGACGGTCGCAGAGACCCTCGAACTCGCGTCACGGCTCAAGGTCCTCGGCGTCGACCTGATGGACGTCTCCAGCGGCGGTTCCGCGCCGGACGCGAAGATCGTCGTCGGGCCTAGCTACCAGGTCCCGTTCTCTGCCCGGGTCCGCAAGGAGATCGAGATCCCCACGGCCGCAGTCGGACTGATCACCGAGGCGGAACAGGCCGATTCGATCATCGCCGACGGGGACGCCGACGCGGTGTTCCTGGCTCGCGTGCTGCTGCGCAATCCGAGCTGGATCAGCCAGGCTGCCGCCGAACTGGGCGCGACGCTGGCGCATCCGCCGCAGTACGCGCGGGCCTTCCGCTAGGCGCGCTCGTCGTCGGGCAACGGGACGTCGACCGCCTGTTCGACGAGGTCGCCCTCGTCGGCCTCGGCGTCGCTGCGGTCCTGCAGGTAGTCGACGTCGAACACCGGTTCGTCGGCGGAGTCGACGGGTGTGCGCTGCTCCGCCAGGTCGGCTTCCGGCACCTGGTCGTCCAGGGGGTTGGTCATCTTCGCCTCCTTCGCGTGTGGGCCGCCCGGCGGGTACCCACCCCTCGCGGGTCGACACCTCCGATCTTCGCGCTCACCCCCGGCGCCGTCCAGCCTCGGCTGCTAGCGTGCGACCGATGGGCAACCCGGGCGGCGTCGAAATCATCGTGATGGACGGTTCGACCGCCGCCACTCTGTCCCAGATCCTGCCCCTGTTGCTTCTCACCCTCATCATCGAGTTGCGGCGAAGCGCGTTGCACCAGAGGGTTTCTCGGACGTTGTTCGGCCTGTTCTTCCTGGTGTTCGGCATCATCGAGACTGTGCTGGTGCTGTCGATCGACGGCACCCTCTACCCGTTCCAGTGGGGCGATCTTCTCTCTGCCCTGGCCATCTTCACACTGCTCGCGATGATCTTCGTCATCTCGTTCATCGACCCGGGTCCGCGCCGTGAGGGCCCTCGGGGCCGCCGCGACGGGGGCGACCGGTAGGCGGCCGGCAGCCGCAGCAGGTAGAGCAGTCGGTCGATTCGCCGCCGCCGCGCGCGCAGTTTCAGGGCAACGCGGATCCCGACGACCAGGGCCGCCGACACGACGCCGATCCACAGGATCGCGGCAATCGACACGATCACCTCGACGGCAGACACGACCTCGAGCCTTCCCGGTCGCGATCCCGCCCAGGTCACGGTGAAGCCACACCTCGGCCACCGTTCCGGTTAGCTGCAATACGGAATGGGTGTCAGCGCCGATTCCGCCGCGAGCTCTCCGACGCAGGATTGAAGTCGTCACATCGACCGACTCACACCAGGAGCCATCATGAAGTTCTTCAGCTACGTCATCCCGGGCTTGGCCGCCGTCGCCGTGGGCAGTGTCGTCGCCCTCGCCCCCGTCGCCAACGCCGCGCCGCTCGCGGCGCCGGCCACCCATTCCGTGATCGTCTCCGCCAGCGGCGGGGGCACCGATCCGCTGGTGCCCTACGGCACCGAGCCGCAGGAGCCAGCCCACCTCGGTTACGTGGACTCCAACCACGACGAGGCCAACACCACCAACGGTCAGGTCGACCTGCCGTTCTGACGTTCGGGTGTGACGGGCGGCCCGGTCAGGACCGCCCGCTCCCGGCGTGTTCGGGATAGGCGTGGACCAGGGCCGAGGCCAGCCGCGGAACGGCGTGCGTCAGCGCGTGTTCGGCGTCGTGGGCGATCCGGTGGGCGTCGGACAAGCGCAAGCCAGGGTCGACGTCCAGTTCGGCGTCGGCATGCAGTCGGTGCCCGATCCACCGCATCCGCACGCTGCGCACCCCGGTCACGCCGGGTTCGGCCGCCAGGGCCGCCTCGGCCGCGTCGACGTAGGTGGGGTCGACGCCGTCCATCAGCCGACGGAAGACGTCCCTGGCCGCGGTCCGCAGGACGGCGAGGATCGCCACGGTGATCACCAAGCCGATGACGGGATCGGCCAGGGGAAAGCCGAGCGCGACGGCGCCGGCCCCGAGAAGCACCGCCAGTGAGGTGAAGCCGTCCGTCCGGGCATGCAGACCGTCGGCGACCAGGGCTGCCGATCCGATCCGGCGACCTACCCGAATCCGGTATACGGCAACGACTTCGTTGCCGAGGAAGCCGACCAGGCCGGCGAGGGCCACCCATCCGACGTGCTGCACTGGGACGGGGTCGAGAAGACGGCGGATCGACTCGATTCCGGCGACGACGGCCGACGCGGCGATCATCACCAGTACGAACAGTCCCGCGAGATCCTCGGCGCGGCCAAAGCCGTAGGTGTAGCGGCGGGTGGCGGCCCTGGTGCCCAGCGCGAACGCGATCCACAGCGGGATGGCGGTCAGCGCGTCGGAGAAGTTGTGGATCGTGTCGGCCAGCAACGCGACCGAGCCGGAGACGACGACGATGACGATCTGGGCGATCGCCGTCGCACCGAGGGTGAGCAGGCTGATCTTCACGGCCCGAATGCCGGCGGCGCTGGACGCCAGGGCGTCGTCGACGGCGTCGGCGGCGTCGTGGCTGTGGGGTGCGAACACCTCCCGGACGGCCGACCCGAGGGCCCCGCCCCGGCCATGGTGGTGGTGATGGTGACCGTCGTGGAGATGGTCGGGTGTCTCGGTGGGTTGATGGGACATCAGGCGTGCTCCGCGGTGTCGGGATGAAGGGCGCGCAGCTCGGTCGCGCCGGCGTGGTGTCCGGGCACGCCCGGACCCGAGTGCTCGGCGTTGAAGACCGCATCGGTGACCAGTTGCGCGACGTGGTCGTTCTCCAGGCTGTAGTAGATCGTGGTTCCGTTGCGGCGCGGTCGCACCAGCCGCGCCATCCGCAACTTGGCCAGGTGTTGAGACACCGACGGTGCGGGTTTGCCGACGTGCTCGGCCAGGTCGTTGACCGACATCTCGCGGTCCACGAGCGCCCAGAGAACCTGGACACGGGTCGGGTCGGCGAGCATGCGGAACACCTCTACGACGAGACCCACTTGATCGGCGGGCAACCGGCGACGGCATTTACCCGTACCTGCATTCATACGCAGATAGTGCACGATCGGTGGCTACCTTGTCGAACCTGGGAGATTCCGTAGATGTGGCTGGGAACTTTGCCACATCGGGTTTGCGATGAGGATTGTCCACTACCGTGCCCATGTCGAGATCGTCAAATAGTTAGCACAGGGGGGCCTGATGACCATTCAACCGCGCCGTGAGATCGCCCGCGTCGTGCGGCGCCGCGCCAGCCAGTTGCGTCGCGTGTCCGATCACGTCCGGCCGACGCCGCCCGTCGACCGCGTCGTCGACGACGCAGCCGACTACTGGACCGGCCGTGACGCCGACCCCGCATGGGAGGGCAACGCACACTGGCGTTCCGGGCTCGGCGAAGAGCACTGGCGCACCGTCGGGGCCGAGCACCTGGCGATCTTCGACATGTTCGCCAAGGCGCTCGACCTGCCGGCGACCCCCGGCGTCGTCGTCGAATGGGGGTGCGGCGGTGGCGCCAACGCGGTGGCGTTCGCCCCCACTGCCCAGGAGTTCATCGCCGTCGACGTCTCCGCCGACAGCATCGCCGAGTGCGTGCGCCAGCTGGGCATGGTGTGCGACACGCCCGTCACCCCGCTGCAGGTCGACATCCGCCATCCCGAATACGCGGCCGACGGACGCGAGGAGAGCTGCGACACGTTCATCTGCCTTTACGTCGTGGAGGTGCTGCCCAGCGTCGAGGACGTCAAGCGCATCCTGCGCGTCGCCGAGCGGATGTTGCGCCCGGGTGGCATCGCCTTCGTACAGATGAAGTACCACACCGCCGACTGGCGGCCCCGGGCCTACAAGCGAGACTACGCGCGCAGCCTCTCCACGATGACCACGTTCGGCATCGACGAATTCTGGTCGCTCACAGCGGAATGCGGCCTCACGCCGCGCCTGGTGACCCTGGTTCCCGAGAATCACCTCGACACCCGCTATGCCTATTACGCCCTCACCAAGGACGCCGGCTAGGGGTTTAGGCTGCGCTCGAAACCCTGCCGGCTGATGGCATCTCGGTCGATCACCGACCACACGCGGACGATCTTGCCACCGTCGAACCGGTAGAAGACGTTCTCGGCGAACGACACTCGTCGTCCCGTCGCCTCGAACCCGAGGAACGGGTGCCGCGGCGTGCAGTCGAAGGCCAGCCGACACGACACGACGCGGTCGTCGGCGAGCAGGATCTCCGGCACGAAGCGCAGATCGGGGATCGCCTCCGTGTCGGCCTCCAGCATCGCGCGATACCCGGCGAGTCCGAGCGCCCGGTCGTTGTGCACGACGGCGTCGGCGACGTAGTGGTCCAGATCGGACCATCGCCGATCGTTGAGGCACGACAGGTAGTCCCGGTAGACGTTCAGCAGGTCGCTCACGGGTCCATCATCGTCGGCGGCCGTCAATGGGCCAGCTTGAGGCCGGCGACGCCCGCGACGATGACGAGCGCACAGCCCACCTTGAACACCGATGCCGCCTCCTCGCCGGTGGCCATTGCATAGCCCACGGTGAGGACGGCGCCGATGCCGACCCACACGGCGTAGGCCGTGCCGACCGGCAACTCCCGCATCGCGACGGCCAGGCCCACCATGCTGGCGACGATGGCGACCAGGAACACGACACTGGGCGCCAGCTTGCTGAAACCGTCGGACTTACCCATCGCGGTGGCCCACACCGCTTCGAGGACGCCGGACAAAGCCAGGATCAACCACGACATGACGCTTCTCCCGGGCCGTCTTGTCGCACACCGGGTACGGCACCCATCGTCCGGAAGCCAACGTTTCGGCTCTGTTACGAAGTTCTCACACGGGCCGACTAGGGGCAAGGTCAGATTCGTCACCAGGACCCAGATTATGGCGAGTGACGCCGTGCAATGTCGGGCTGAGACCGCCGCCGTGGATATATGCGCGTCGACGAGCTCTCAGCCTGACATTGGGGTCGGCCGCACGAAGGAGTCCGTCGTCGGGCGCCGCTATGCCGAAGTTTCTGACGTCTACACCCGGATGTTCGGCGGCGTCGCGTTCCTTGAACGAAACCTCGGGGGATGTAGCGGGACGGTCCTCGATGCCGGTTGCGTACCCGGTCACTTGACCGACCTAGGCCTCGCGGCACGGGGGATGTATTGGTGCCCGCGTTCATCCGAAGCGCCCGCGCGAATTGGCCTGAGCGGGATTCTCGCCTGGTACTCGCTGATCCACTACGAACCCGACGCCATCGGGGATGTTCTTCGAGCCTACGTACGGCGTTGTCCGACAACGGGACTCTCGCCGTCGGATTCTTCGAGGGCGACGAGATTGAGTCCTGCGAGCACAGCGTCACCACCGCCTACCGCTGGCCCGTCGACGCGATGGCGGAGACGCTGTCAGCGGCCGGGTTCGCGGAAGTCGACCGCCTTCGACGACCGGGTGCGGATCACGGCAGACCGCACGCTGCTCTCGCCCTGCGCGTCGACTGACATCGGGACGATCGACGGCACATCGGCTTACACGTTGAAGCGGAACTCCATGCTGGGCGTTTGCCGCAGTTGACGGCGTTGGCTTCGTTAACTCTTAGCAGGTCAGACGGTTGGCGGCGTTGACTACGGTTTGCGGCGAACTGAACTGCTGCGGACGGGCTGCGGACGCGGACCTCAAACCGATCTGCCAGAGAGAGAGCAGGCGCTGGCAGTACGAGGCGGAACCGGAGTGGCGCAAGGAGACACCCCCCACCCCCTTACCGTTGGTTGCGCTGCTGCCGGAAAGCGTCGATCCAGTTGCCGAACTCGGTGGCCAGGTGCCAGCGGTGTTCGGTGATCATTCTGGATGGGAATAAGCGTGGGAACTCGACAGTTAAGAGCGCTTCCATCGCGCCGTTGACGTCGCGGAACTGGTGGCGGACACCGCCGACGACGAGACCGTCATCAAGGACGGCTTGACCAGCGATCTGGACTGGATAGTCGGGATTGGTTGGTATCGACGCGTTCCTGCCGGTGGTGTAATCGACGAGGAACCTTGTGGGCGTTGGTGATCCGCCAGTGGTTTCGACGACCTCTTGGCGTCCGTCTGGTAGTCCGCGCAGGAGGTAGTGGTCGGGGCAGGCTGCGATCATGTCGGTTTCGGCGTCGGTGGCAGTGAGGTCGTCGAACCAGGCTCCGAACTCCGAGGCCGAGCAGTCGGCGGCGACGAGCCGAATCCCGCAGTGGGTGCTGCCGCCACGACTCGCAGTGACGGCGATGCGTGCGATGCGATCAGAGAGAGCCAGCTCGCGCTTCAAGATGGCGTACAGCCCAGCATGGCCCAGGTTCGATTTGAGCGTGACCAGCACGTCGCGCACCGCTCGCGGGTCGGTGGTATCCAGCGCGGAGAGATCAACGCCGGGTAGGAGTTCGGCCACGCCGAGCGCGCCCACTCGCGCCGTCAGTTTCTTGAGGACTGCCTGCGCTCGCCGGGCTTCCCAGCTTTGCACGGCGGATGGTGCGACGAGCTGACCGTCGATGTAGGTGTCGATGGCGTGTGCGGTCATGGCTTCTGCTTCCTAGTGTTGGTGGAACGCGGCAGGATGCCGTCGAGAACGAGGTCGGTGAGGCGGTCGCACAGGTCGCGGTCGAATGGCTCGCGGGTGGCCAGGGTGCGGAACTGCAAGGGCGCAATGAGGGTTTCGAGCAGCAGCCGTGCGTCGGTGTTTGGCGGCACCTCTTGGCGTTCGATGGCTCGGTCAACTATGGAGCGGGCCAGTTGCAATCGTGTGGTCCAGAAGTCGAATCGGACTTTTTCCCAGCGTGTTTCGTCGCCACTGAACGCCAGTGCGTGGCTCATCGCCTTGCCGATGGGCGTCGAGAGGTAGTCGGCGACGGCGGCGAGAAGCTCCCGCAGATCGGTTCTGATGGACCCGGTGTCAGGGACGGGGATGAGCCGTTCGCTGTAGGCGAGCAGTGTTTCGGCGATGAGGTTCTCGCGGCTGCCCCATCGGCGGTAGATGGAGGTTTCGTGGACGCCCGCCCGCATAGCCACGTCGGTGACGGTGAAGTCGGCGAGCCCCTTCTCGGCCATAACGGTCAGGGTTGCGTCGGCGACCGCCTGAGCGATGCGTGCGGATCGACCGCCGGGTCGGCGGCGGGCTTCCTCCGTCACGATGGCCACAGCCGAACTAAACGCAAGTCGATCATGCGTTTAGCTTCCATCAAACGCGGTCGCTAACGCAAGTCTTACTAGCGTTAGTACCGTCACACCAGGAGGGCGCTACTCGTCAGCGGCGGAAAGTACCCGGTAGACCGTGGCGCGGCTGACGCCTAGTGCGGCGGCGATGGTGCCGGCGGACTCTCCGCTGGCGTGCATCCGCTGCACTAGCGCCACCTTCGACTGATCCAGCGCCTTGGGGCGACCTATCGCCTGTCCGCGCGCCCGCCTCACGTCTCGCGACGCCGCCCGACGCTCACGCCCGAGTTCAAGCTCAAGCTCAGCCAGGCTCGCCAGCACTCCCGCGACCATCCGGTCTGCCGCGTTCGACGTGTCGATGCCCTCTCGGAGCGAACTTGGGCACTCGTCGCCGAGCGTCCCGCTAAACACCTACGCACACCTGTGGCCCAACGCCACCGACCGGACGCGGAATGCCGCTGGACGGCTGTTCCAAGCAGCGCTTTAGTCCGCTGCGGACGAACTGCGGACGGACAGTCGATAAATGCCTGCTGAACAGGCTATTTACACGTTGAACCGGAACTCCACCACGTCGCCGTCGGCCATCACGTAGTCCTTGCCCTCGATGCGCACCTTGCCCGCCGACTTCGCCGCGGCCATCGAACCCGCCGCGACGAGGTCGTCGAAGGACACGATCTCGGCCTTGATGAAGCCCTTCTCGAAGTCGGTGTGGATCACCCCGGCCGCCTTGGGCGCCGTGTCACCCCGGTGGATCGTCCACGCCCGCGACTCCTTGGGCCCGGCGGTCAGGTACGTCTGCAGCGCCAGGGTGTGGAAGCCGGCCCGCGCCAATGCATCCAGACCCTTCTCCGTCTGGCCGATGGACTCCAGCAGCTCCGCGGCCGACTCGTCGTCGAGCTCCTGGAGCTCGGCTTCGATCTTCGCGTCGAGGAACACCGCGTCGGCAGGCGCCACCAGCTCGCGTAGCTCGGCCTTCTTCGCCTCGTCGGTCAGCACCGACTCGTCGGCGTTGAACACGTAGAGGAACGGCTTGGTGGTCATCAGGTTGAGCTCGCGCAGCAGGGACACGTCGGCACCCGCGGCGAACAGCGTGACGCCTCCGTCGAGGGTGGCCTGGGCGGCGACCGCCGCGTCGTACACCGGCTTGCGGTCCTTGTGGGTGCGCGCTTCCTTCTCCAGCCGCGGCACCGCCTTCTCCAAGGTCTGCATGTCGGCCAGGATCAGCTCGGTCTCGATGACCTCGATGTCGGACCGGGGGTCGACCTTGCCGTCGACGTGCACCACGTCGTCGTCGGCGAACACCCGGACCACCTGGCAGATCGCGTCACACTCGCGGATGTTGGCCAGGAACTTGTTGCCAAGGCCCGCACCCTCGGAGGCGCCCTTGACGATGCCGGCGATGTCGACGAACGTCACCGGCGCGGGGACGGTCTTCTCCGAACCGAAGATCTCCGCGAGCTTGTCCAGCCGCGGATCCGGCAGCGCGACGACACCCTCATTCGGCTCGATCGTCGCGAACGGATAGTTCGCCGCGAGCACGTCATTGTTCGTCAACGCGTTGAACAGCGTCGACTTTCCGACGTTGGGAAGTCCGACGATTCCAAGATTGAGGCCCACGGATCGAACAGTCTAGGCGTCGGCCGCGCCGGGTCCGTGGGCGCGCCAACGCGCGCTGGCAGTGCACTGGTCGGTATTGCCGGTACGGTCGACGTGTGTCAGGACTGCGCGGACGGTCGGCGGTGGCCGTCGACCATCGATCGGCGCTGCCCCATGTCCCCGGAATCCCCTGGTGGGGAGCCGCGCTCGTGGCAGTCGCCCTCACGACGATCGGTGTCGTGTTCGACGCCGGCGACACCAACAGCGCGCTCGGTGGCGCCTTCGCCGCGTGTTACGTCCTTGGCTGCCTGGCCGCCGTCCTCGCCGTGCGCCAATCGGGCATCTTCACCGCAGTCATCCAGCCCCCGCTCATCCTGTTCGTCGCCGTGCCCTCGGCGTACTTCGTGTTCCACGGCAGCACGTTCACCGGCATCAAGGACACCCTGATCAACTGTGGGTACCCGCTGATCGAGCGCTTCCCGCTGATGTTCTTCACCTCCGCGACGGTGCTCGTCGTCGGTCTGGTCCGCTGGTATTTGGGGACCCTGGCCACAAGGGCGTTGCCCAAGGACGGCGAACAGGCCGCGGAGCCGCTGGACGACGTCGCGGCCGCCGCCGACGAGTTGGCCGCCAAGCCCCGCCGCAGCGCTCGAAGCACCAGCGCCAGGGCGGCCCGCGGCACGGCAGATCCGTTGGAACCGATCGAGGACGACGCCCCGCGGCCACGGCGCGCGCGGACGTCGAGCACCGGGTCGGAGAGGCCGAGCGCAGCTGGCGAACGGCGTCCACGGCGTCCACGCGCCTCGGGACCGGCCGAGACCGAGATCATCGAGCCCGTGCTCGATCGGCCGCGTCGGCGCAGCACCGCGCCGGAGGATTCCCCTGCCGAACCGCGCCGGCGGCCCCGCAGCACCGAGGCGCGTACCCGTGAACCGCGCGAGGCGCGCGAGCCCCGCGAACGGCGACCCCGGCCCCCGGTGGAACGCCGAGCCAGCTCGGCGGACCGCGACCGTCCCGACCGGGAACGTCCCGACCGCGAACGTCCCGACCGTGACCGCCGCGAGCGTCCGCAGCGTCGAGAACGGCCCGAATCCTTCGAGCGTCCGGAACGTCGACGCCCCCGCTCGACTGACTACGAGCCCTATGAGCCCTACGAGCCACCGGTCACTCGGAGCAGCGCGGGCACCGGCACGCACCATCCGATCTCGAGGGTGCGCTACCGCGGATCCGAGGACGAGGACTCACGCACCGAACACCGCACCCGACCGCGTCGGCCACGCCATTCGGCACCCGACTCGTGGGAGTACGACGCTTAGTTCGAGGTGCTGCGCTTGGCGCGGATCGCCTTGGGCAGCGTGAAGACCAGCGTCTCGTTGGCGGTCGTCACCGGCTGCACCGTGCCGTACCCGTGCTCGGCCAGACGCTCGAGCACGCCCCGCACCAGCACCTCGGGCACGGACGCACCGGAGGTCACGCCGACCGTGGTAACCCCGTCGAGCCAGGACGGGTCGATGTCCTCGGCGTAGTCGACCAGGTAGGCCGCCCCGGCCCCGGCGCCGAGGGCCACCTCGACCAGGCGCACCGAGTTCGACGAGTTGCGCGAACCGACGACGATCACCAGCTCACACTCCGGCGCCATCACCTTCACCGCGACCTGACGGTTCTGGGTGGCGTAGCAGATGTCGTCGCTGGGCGGGTCCTGCAGCGTCGGGAACTTCTCCCGCAGCCGGCGCACCGTCTCCATGGTCTCGTCGACGCTCAGCGTCGTCTGCGACAGCCAGATCACCTTGTTCGGGTCCCGGACGGTGACCGCGTCGACCGCGTCCGGGTTGTCGACGACCTGCACGTGGTCGGGGGCCTCGCCAGCAGTGCCGACGACCTCTTCGTGGCCCTCGTGGCCGACGAGCAGGATGTCGTAGTCGTCGCGCGCGAACCGCTTGGCCTCGTTGTGCACCTTGGTCACCAGCGGGCAGGTCGCGTCGATGGTCGTCAGGTTCCGCTCGGCGGCCTCGACGTGCACCGTCGGCGCGACGCCGTGGGCGGAGAACACCACGATGGCACCCTCGGGCACCTCGTCGGTGCGCTCGACGAACACCGCCCCGGCCTTGGCCAGGGTCTCCACGACGTAGCGGTTGTGGACGATCTCGTGACGGACGTACACGGGAGCGCCGTGCTTCTCCAACGCCCGCTCGACGGTCTCGACCGCGCGGTCGACGCCAGCGCAGTATCCGCGGGGCTCGGCCAGCAGGACCCGCTTGCCCTCCACCGGCGCGACGACGGAAAGGGTCGCGCCCGGCATACCCATGTTGATCGTCTCCGGCATGGGTCCAGGGTACTTACCGTCGGCCTACCGGCACCACCTGTGCGCGCGCCCGTACTCTTGCACCCATGGCTACTGCCCCGTACGGAGTCCGTCTGCTGGTCGGCGCCGCGGTGACCGCGCTGGAGGAAACTCGCAGGCTGCCGCAGACCGTCATCACCTACCCGATGACGATCGTCAGCCAGTTCGCGCAACTGGTGATGAAGATGCAGCAAGACGTCGCCGACCTGGTGAACCGGGGTGACGAGACACTCGAGCACCTGTTCCCGCCCAAGGACGAGCAACCGGAGTGGGCCACGTTCGACGAGGACGACGACGAGTCGGCCGAGGGCCCCGACCAGGCTGGCGACGAGACGGCCCGCAACGGCGAGCGGCTGACCGAGGGCAGGTTCGCCCTCTACAGCACCGGAGAACCCGAGTCGCGTGAGCCCGCGCCCGCCCCCGCGCCGAAGGCGCCCAAGCCCGCCGCCCCGGCCGACGGCGTGGTGGCCGAGCTGGACTACGAATCCCTGACGCTGGCCCAGCTTCGGGCCCGGCTGCCTTCGCTCAAGGTCGCCGACCTCGAGGCGCTGCTCGCGTTCGAGGAGGGGACGAAGGCGCGCGCGCCGTTCCAGACGCTGCTGGCCAACAGGATCACCCGGGCGTCCGCCAAGTCGTGACAGACACCGCCCAGGGCAAGTCCGCCGAGAATCCGTGGCCGGTCCGCTCGGTCGCGATGATGGTCAAGGATTGGATCGACCGGCTCGGCACGGTGTGGGTCGAGGGACAGATCGCCCAGCTCAACGTGCGCCCCAACTCCTCGACGGCCTACATCACCCTGCGCGATCCGGCCGCGGACATGTCATTGCAGATCACCTGCCCGCGCGACCTGGTGTTCAACGCACCGGTCAAGCTGACCGAGGGCACCCAGGTCATCATGCACGGCAGGCCCAACTTCTTCGTCGGGCGGGGATCGTTCTCGTTGCGCGTCAACCAGATTCGCGCGGTCGGCATCGGGGAGCTGCTCGCCCGCATCGAGCGGCTCCGCCAGTTGCTCGACGCCGAGGGCCTCTTCGATGCGCGCCTGAAGCGGCCAATCCCGTTCTTGCCCACCACGATCGGCCTCATCACCGGCCGCGCGTCGGCGGCCGAGAAGGACGTCGTGTCGGTGGCGCAGGCGCGATGGCCCGCCGTGCGCTTCGCCCTGCGGAACACCATCGTCCAGGGTCCAAGCGCGGTACCCCAGATCGTCGAGGCGCTGCGCGATCTCGACGCCGACGCGGACGTCGACGTCATCGTGCTGGCCCGCGGTGGCGGCAGTGTCGAGGACCTGCTTCCGTTCTCCGACGAGACGCTGTGCCGCGAGATCGCCAAGTGCACGACACCGGTGGTGACCGCCATCGGACACGAACCCGACAATCCGCTGTGCGACCTGGTCGCCGACGTCCGCGCCGCCACACCCACCGACGCCGCGAAGCGGGTGGTGCCCGATGCCGCAGCCGAGCAGGCGCGGGTGGCCGACCTGCGCGAGCGCAGCGCCAGGGCGCTGCGCAGCTGGGTCCACCGCGAGCAACGCACACTGGACCAGCTCCGCAGCCGCCCCGTGCTGGCCCAGCCGCTCGCGGTGCTCAACGCCCGCGTCGACGAAGTTCACCGGGCCCGGTCGACGGCGCGCCGCGACATCGCACGGTTGATCGAAGCGGAGTCCCGCCACGTCGGCCACCTGTCGGCTCGCCTGGCCACGCTGGGGCCGGCAGCCACCCTGGCCCGCGGGTACGCGGTCGTCCAGATCGCGTCGGACTCCCCCTCGATATTGCGGTCCACCACCGACGCACCGGCGGGCACCCGACTTCGCATTCGCGTCGCCGACGGCGCGTTGACCACGGTGAGTGAGGGAATCGATGAAGCCCATTAGTCAGCTCGGCTACGAGCAGTCCCGTGATGAACTCATCGAGGTGGTGCGCCAACTCGAGGAGGGCGGTCTCGACCTCGATGCGTCGCTCAAGCTGTGGGAAAGGGGCGAGGAGCTGGCCAAACGGTGTGAAGAGCACCTCGCCGGAGCGCGCGAGAAGGTCGAGCGGGCGCTGGCCTCCCGGGACGACGCCGAGGCCTGACCCCAGCACTTCCACCCGCCTCGAGACTCGAAACTGGAACACGTTTCAGTTAGTCTCGTCGCATGGGTGACTCATCTCTGACCACTAGTCTCGGCCGCGTGCTCGTCACCGGCGGCTCCGGTTTCGTCGGCACCAACCTGGTCACCGAGCTGCTCGACCGCGGCCACGCGGTGCGCTCCTTCGACCGCGCGCCCTCACCGCTGCCCGCGCGCGCCGGGCTCGAGACCGTCGTCGGCGACATCACCGACGCCGACGACGTGGCCAGGGCCGTGGACGGCGTCGACACCGTGATCCACACGGCCGCGATCATCGACCTGATGGGCGGCGGCTCGGCCCCGGCCCGCGAACGCAGCTTCGCCGTCAACGTCGGCGGCACCAAGAACCTCGTGCACGCCGCGCAAACCGCGGGTGTCAAGCGATTCGTCTACACCGCCTCCAACAGCGTGGTGATGGGCGGTCAAGCCATCACCAACGGTGACGAAACCTTGCCCTACACGACGCGATTCGCCGACTTGTACACCGAGACCAAGGTCGTCGCCGAGCAATTCGTGCTCGGCGCCAACGGCGTCGGAGGCATGCTCACCTGTAGCATCCGCCCCAGCGGCATCTGGGGTCGTGGCGATCAGACCATGTTCCGCAAGCTGTTCGAGAGCGTCCTCGCCGGCCACGTCAAGGTGCTCGTCGGCAGCAAGGACGTCAAGCTCGACAATTCGTACGTGCACAACCTGATTCACGGCTTCATCCTCGCCGCCCAACACCTGGTGCCCGGCGGCTCCGCCCCCGGGCAGGCCTACTTCGTCAACGACGGCGAACCGGTCAACATGTTCGAGTTCTCGCGGCCCGTGATCGAGGCGTGCGGGCACCGCTGGCCGCGCCTGCGGGTGTCAGGACGGCTGGTCCACGCGGTCATGTCGGCATGGCAGTGGCTGCACTTCCGCCTCGGACTCCCCCGCCCGCTGCTGGAACCCCTTGCGGTAGAGCGTGTCTACCTCGACAACTACTTCTCTACGGCCAAGGCCGAGCGCGACCTCGGGTACCGGCCGCTGTACACCACCGAGGCCGCCATGGCCGACTGCCTGCCGTACTACGTCGACCTCTACGCACAACTGAAGGGCGCCGGGTCACCCGTCCCGACTCCCGCGTGAATATTTGACGCAACCGCTGACAGGGCGCCCCTGCCCGCCTAGCGTCTCCCTCGCACCGTTCGGATCGAGCGAGGGAGTCCCATCATGCCCGGCGGCAAACCGAACATCCTCGTCATCTGGGGTGACGACATCGGCATCTCCAACCTGAGCTGCTACAGCGACGGCATGATGGGCTACCGCACGCCCAACATCGACCGGATCGCCAATGAGGGCATGCGGTTCACCGACTCCTACGGTGAGCAAAGCTGCACCGCCGGTCGGGCGGCCTTCATCAGTGGCCAGAGCGTGTACCGCACCGGAATGAGCAAGGTCGGCGTCCCCGGCGTCGACATCGGTTGGGCCGCCGAGGATCCTACGATCGCGGAGCTGCTCAAGCCGCTCGGCTACGCATGTGGACAGTTCGGCAAGAACCACTTCGGCGACCTCAACAAATACCTGCCGACGGTGCACGGGTTCGACGAGTTCTACGGCAACCTCTACCACCTCAACGCCGAGGAGGAACCCGAGCAGGCCGACTACCCACACAAGGACATGTTCCCGCGGCTCTACGAGTTGGCGCTGCCGCGCGGCGTCCTCGACTGCAAGGCCCTACCCGAGGACTCCACCGAGCCCGACGACGAGAAGTTCGGGCCCGTCGGCAAGCAGACCATCACCGACACCGGTCCGCTGACCGCCAAGCGCATGGAGACCATCGACGACGACATCGCCGACCGCACGGTCGAATACATCGCCCGGCAGCACGAGGCGGACACGCCGTTCTTCGTGTGGTGCAACTTCACCCACATGCACCTCTACACCCACCTGAAGCCGGGCAGCAAAGGCCAGGCCGGGCTGTGGCAGTCGGAGTATCACGACGCGATGATCGACCACGACCGCAACGTGGGCACGGTGCTCGACGCACTCGACGACCTCGGGATCGCCGACGACACCATCGTCATCTACTCCACGGACAACGGGCCACACCGCAACAGCTGGCCAGATGCCGGCACCACGCCGTTCCGCAGCGAGAAGAACACCAACTGGGAGGGTGCCTACCGGGTGCCGGAGATGATCCGTTGGCCCGGAAGGATCAGGGCGGGCAGCATCTCCAATGACATCATCCAGCACCACGACTGGCTGCCGACGCTGCTTGCTGCGGCGGGCGATCCCGACGTCAGCGAGAAGCTGAAGAAGGGGTACCGCATCGGCGAGACGGAGTACAAGGTCCACGTCGACGGTTTCAACCTGCTGCCGTACCTGATGGGCGAGGTCGAGAACAGCCCGCGGCGCGGCTTCTTCTACTTCAACGACGACGCGCAACTGGTCGGCATGCGCTTCGAGAATTGGAAGATAGTGTTCGCCGAGCAGCGGGCGCCGGGCACGCTGCGAACGTGGTCCGAGCCGTTCACCGAACTTCGGGTGCCCAAGCTGTTCAACCTGCGCACCGACCCGTTCGAGTACGCCGACATCACGTCGAACACCTACTACGAGTGGTTCCTTCGCCGCGACTTCTTCGTCATCTACGCCACGGCGATGGCGTCGATGTTCCTCGACACCTTCAAGGAGTTTCCGCCCCGCCACCCACCGGCCAGCTTCAGCATCGATCAGATCGTCAAGAAGCTCGACGAATTCCTGGCCTCCGATTAGATGCTGCGATCCTGGCATGACGGGCCCACCAAGTCGGCGATCGTGGACTTCGTCGACTGGGCGGCGACCAACGTCCCACCCGAGGAACGCGTCGCGGTCTTCGACAACGACGGCACGCTGTGGTGCGAGAAGCCGATGTACGTGCAACTCGACTTCCTGCTGCGCCGCTTCAAGGAACAGGCCGACGACGACCCGGCCTTGCGGGAGAAGCAGCCGTACCGGGCCGCCTACACGGGTGACCTGACGTGGTTCGGCGACGCCGTCACCAAGCACTACCAGGGTGACGACGTCGACTTCAAACTGCTTCTGGCAGAAGTCCTTTCGGCACATCACGCGATCACCGTCGACGAGCACGCCAGCCGGGTCAAGGCCTTCTTCGCCGAGGCCACGCATCCGACGCTGGGGCGGCCCTACACGTCGTGCGGATACACCCCGATGGTGGAATTGCTGCGCTACCTGGCGGACAACGGCTTCGCCAACTACGTCGTCTCCGGCGGAGGACGCGACTTCATGCGTCCCGTCACGTGGCAGATGTACGGGATCCCCCCGGAACGGGTGGTCGGCAGTTCGGTGGGTCTGACGTACCGGGACGCCGACGTCTTCATCACCGCCGAACCGGAATTCCTCGACGACGGACCGATGAAGCCCGTGCGGTTGTGGAGCCGGATCGGGCGACGCCCCATCCTGGCGGCGGGGAACTCCAACGGTGACGTCGAGATGCTGGAGTTCACCCGCGGCCTCCGGCTGCTCGTCCGCCACGACGACGCCGCCCGCGAATTCGAGTACGCCACCGGGGCGGAGAGGGCGCTGCAGCACGCCGCGGCGAGCGACTGGACCGTGGTGAGCATGCGTGACGATTGGAGGACGGTCTTTGGCTCCGGCTGACCATCGCGTGTGCGCACAGATCGCGAAAGTGACCCGATGCCCGATCTCCCAGCACACTCGATGACGGGGAGCGACGGCATGGCGTGGATCCCGCCGCAGACCGCCACGCTGGGCTCCGACGCCCACTATGCCGAGGAGGCACCCGTCCGCCAGGTGACCGTCGACGGTTTCTGGATGCAGACCCACCAGGTGACGAACGCCGAATTCGCCACGTTCGTGGACGCCACCGGCTACCGCACCGTGGCCGAGCGGCCCCTCGACCCCGACGACTATCCGGGTGCTCCGCCGGAGAACCTGCACCCCGGGTCGATGGTCTTTCACCGCACCCCCGGCCCGGTCGACCTTCGTCATCTGAGCCAGTGGTGGACCTGGACGCCGGGCGCGTCCTGGAACCACCCACGCGGACCGCGGTCGACGACGCGCGGACGCGAGCGGCACCCCGTCGTCCACGTCGCCTTCGAGGACGCCGCCGCCTACGCCGACTGGGCGCACCTCAGCCTGCCGACCGAGGCGCAGTGGGAAGTCGCCGCCCGCGGCGGACTGGTCGGCGCGACCTACACCTGGGGTGACGAGCCGGAACGGCCCGGCCAGCGGCTCGCCAACTACTGGCACGGCGAGTTTCCCTACCTGCCCGACACCGGCTACGGGACCACCCTCCCCGTTGGCAGCTTCGCGCCCAACGGGCACGGCCTCTTCGACATGGCGGGCAACGCCTGGGAATGGACCACCGACTGGTGGTCGGACATCGCCGACGTCGAATCTTGCTGTGCAGCAGACAGTTACGACCCGGCACAGCCGCAGTTCGCACGCGGGCGAAAGGTCGTCAAGGGTGGGTCGTTCCTGTGCGCGGACGCATACTGCCTGCGATACCGTCCCGCGGCACGTCGCCCGCAGACCGTCGACACCGGGATGAGCCACATCGGGTTCCGATGCATCCGGACACCGTGACGTCACCCGGATGCTCTGGTGGGAACCGCCGGTCTAGGCAATGATGCCTGCAACACGTTCCAGTCGACGAGGGAGTTGCATGACGGACGCCGTACTGGTGACGGGGGCCTTCGGGCTGGTGGGATCTTCGACGGTCAAGCGGCTCGCCGCCGACGGCCGACGTGTGGTGGCCACCGATCTCGACGTCCCCGCCAACCGCAAGGCCGCCGAGAAGCTCCCGCCCGGCGTCGAGGTGCAGTACGCCGACCTGACCGATCCCGCTGCGGCCGAGGCACTCCTGGCCAGCGTCGCGCCGGCGGCCGTCATCCACCTCGCCGCGATCATCCCGCCGTTCATCTACACCCGTAGGATCCTGGCCAAGAAGGTGAACGTCGACGCGACCGGGTCGCTGGTGACCGCCGCGCAGAAGCTGCCCACACCACCGCGGTTCGTACTCGCCTCCAGCGTCGCGGTCTACGGCGCGCGCAACCCGCACACCCACCCCGACCCCTTGACCGCCGACACTGCACTGAACCCGGCCGACGTCTACGGCGCCCACAAGGTGGCCGCCGAGGCACTGGTCCGGGCGTCGACCTTGGACTGGGTCATCCTGCGTCTCGGCGGGGTGCTGACCGTCGACCCCGCCGCCTACATGAAGCTGGACAACCTCTACTTCGAGGGCCTGCTGCCCGTCGACGGACGGATCCAGACGGTCGACGTCCGCGACGTGGCCCGCGCGTTCGCGACCGCCACCACGGCCGCCGCCGTCGGCGAGACCTTGCTCATCGGGGGCGACGACAGCCACCGCCTCGTCCAGGGTGACGTGGCACCCGCCATGGCGGCGGCGATGGGACTGGTCGGGGGGCTTCCCACCGGGCTCAAGGGTGACCCGGCCAGCGACGCCGATTGGTTCAACACCGACTGGATGGACACCACCCGGGCGCAGCAAGTGCTGAAGTACCAGCACCATTCGTGGCCCGAGATGCTCATCGAGACCGCCAACAAGGCGGGCGCGACCCGCCACCTGCTCCGTGTCGCCGCACCTCTGACGAAGGCCGTCTTCACGCGCCGCGCGGGGTACTACGGTCGCACCGAGCCCTACGCCGATCCGTGGGGAGCGATCGCGACGAAGTGGGCCGACCCTCGACCCGACGTGGTCGAGGAACTGGAGCGATGAAGAACGCGATCGTCGCCGGCGGGGCGTCGGGCATCGGCTGGGCGTCGGCGCGGGCGCTGGCCGCCGACGGATACCGGGTCGTCGTCGCCGACCTCGACGGTGACGCCGCCGGCACCCGAGCGGCCGAACTGGGCGACCCACACCTCGGACTGTTCGTCGACGTCGCCGACGAAGCCTCCGTCGCCGCGCTGTTCGAGACCGTCGGCACCTGTCACGCGGTGGTCAGTTGCGCAGGCTTCTCCACCCTCGGGCCGATCGTCGACCTGCCGGTCGAGCAGTTTCGCTCAGTCGTCGACGTGTGCCTGACGGGAGCGTTCATCGTCGCCAAGTACGCGGGCCGCCATCTCGTCGACGGCGGTTCGCTGGTGTCGATCTCGTCGCTGAACGCCCGTCAACCGGCGGTCGGCATGAGTGCCTATTGCTCGGCCAAGGCTGGCCTGTCGATGCTCACGCAGGTCGCCGCGCTCGAGCTCGCCCCGCGTGGTATCCGGGTCAACGCCGTCGCACCGGGTTTCGTGAACACCCCGCTCACCGCGGGCGCGGCGTTGGTGCCCGGCGTCGTCGAGGAGTACGTCGAGAACACACCGCTTGGCCGGGCGGGCACCCCGGAGGACGTGGCCGAGGCCGTGGTGTACCTGACCAAGGCGCCGTGGCTCACCGGCGAGGTTCTGGACCTCAACGGCGGCGCCCACCTCAAGCGCTACCCCGACATTCTCGGACACGTCGCGAAACTCGCCGCGCCGTAGGCTCGTCGCCGTGGCGATGCAGACGGAGTTCACCGAGACCCAGAAGCGCGCGCTGGCCGTCGCGGTCGTCGTGGCCCTGGCCTTCGGCGCCTACTTCCTGCGCGGCTACTTCATCCTCGTCGTCGTGGCGGCGGTCGCGGCGTATCTGTTCAACCCGCTGTTCGACTGGTTCCTGCGTCGGTTCAACCGCGGCCTGTCGGTGACGTTCACCCTGTTGGCGGCGATCTTCGCGGTGATCGTCCCGGTGGGCCTGCTCATCTTGCTGGCCGTCGTGCAGATCAGCGCCATGGTGCGCAGCGTCTCGGATTGGGTGTCGCGGACCGACCTCAACTCCCTCGGCGAACACGCGCTGAGGTGGACCAACGACGCGATCGACAAGATCCCGTTCCTCGGCGACGTACAGGTGACACCGCAACTGCTGCAGGAGAAGATGAGCACCGTCGCCCAAAGCGCGGGCGAGTACGCCCTCGGGGCGGTGCAGGGTGCCGTGGGCAGCCTGGCCGGAGTGCTGACCGCCGCCGTGCTGTTCGTGTACGTGTTCATCTCGTTGCTCTCCAACCGCGAGAACGTCCAGATGCTGATCCGCAAGCTCAATCCACTCGGCGAGGACGTCACCGACCTGTACCTGGAGAAGATGGGTGCCATGGTGCGCGGCACCGTCTTCGGGCAGTTCGTCATCGCGCTCGCCCAGGGCCTGGCCGGTGCGGTGTCGATCTACCTCGGTGGCTTCCACGACGGCTTCTTCATCTTCGCGATCCTGCTGAGCGGGCTGTCGGTGATCCCGCTCGGTGGCGGCGTCCTCAGCATCCCGTTCGGCATCGGAATGATTCTGTACGGCAACGTCTTTGGCGGCATCTTCGTCATTGCGTGGCACCTGATCGTGGTGACCAACATCGACAACGTGTTACGACCGATCCTGGTCCCCCGCGCGGCGCGCCTCGACTCCGCGCTGATGTTGCTGGCCGTGTTCGCGGGCATCACGATGTTCGGCTTCCTCGGCATCGTGATCGGGCCGGTGCTGATGATCGTCATCGTCACCACGGTCGGCGTCTACCTCGCGGTGTTCAAGGGCATCCCCGTCGACGACCACGAGGACGACGACCGGGACGACGAGCCCGGCCCCGTCGCGCGGCTCGTCGACAGGGCGCGCGCCCGCATGTGGAGCCACCGCGATCGGCGACGGCGGGATGCTCAGGCGGCGGTCACGCCGCCTCCCGCCTCCTGACCTACGCCGCGGCCAGCCGCTCCTTCAAGAACGCGACGACCCTCTTGCGCGCCTCATAGGCCGGGTGACCGTCGACCTCGCGCACCTCGAGCGTCAGCACCGAGTGCGCCATCCGGCCGAAGCCGTGCTCGTTGCCCTTCTTCGAGTCGATCTCGATGACCTCGAAGGCGTCGCCGAGGCGGGCCTTGAGAGTGCTGAAGCGCGCGGCGGGCGACATGGGATCCTCGCTGAAGCGCAGCGCGAGGGCGCACAGGCCCTCCTCGGCGACGCGGCGTTCGACGATCTTCAGCTCGGCCTCCGACAGCCCGGGGTCCGCCTTCTGCTTGGCCGTCAACCCGATTGGCAGCGACGGCTGACTCAGGACGGGCGCCAACACGCTGTCGTCGACCGCCGCGGCCAGCGCGAACCCCCCGCTCCAGCATTCACCGATGACGCCGACGCCCTTGCCCGGCGTCCGCGCGTTGAGGTCGCGGGCCAGCGCTCGCAGGTAGTGGGCGACGGGCCGGTCGGCGTTGGTGGCGAACGCCGCGAATTCCTTGGCCACACAGCCCTTCACCATCACCGGCACCGCGCCAGGCCTGATGCCCGGCGCTCCCGGGGTGCCGTAGAGCGACGGCGCGGCGACGGTGAACCCGTTGTCCACCAGATGGTTTCCCAGCGCCAGCACACCGGGGTGCAGGCCGGGCATCTCGGGTATGAGCACGACGCCGAAGCCCTCGCCCTTGCGGTAGACGTCGTAGGTGAAGCCCTCGGCGGTGAAGGGTTCGGCGGTCCAACCGGTGAGGTCTGCTTCCGGTCCTGGCATCGGGGGCGCTCCTAGACGGTGGGCAGCGGTGGCTGCGACTGCGTGGCCGCCGCCAGCGTACGGTACTCGTCGGTACCTGCAGGTCCCGTTACCGCGATTTGCGCCGGGCCGGTGGGCCCCGTCAACCGCGTGGTCCACACCGGACGGGACTCGTCGCCGCCCTCGTAGACGATCCACCTCACCCCGTCGACCTCCTGCGTCCCGGTGGGCACCACGTCGGCGTCGATCCACCGCACCAGGCTTGGTTCGTCGGCGTCGCTCTGGATGAGGCTGATGAACATCCCCGTCGGCGCCAGGAAACCCGTCCGCGAGATGACCGCACGCGCCGGTCGTCCGTTCTCGGTGCGGCCCCCGTCGATGCTGGCCCGCGAACCCGAGTTGGCGTTCCATCCGTCCGGCAGTCGGGGCAAGCGAATCGGAATCTTCAAGGTCTGCGCGTCCGCGTTGAGCGCCGCGGCGGTGTCGTAGGGCATCACGGGACCCTGACCTGGGCCGTTGGGCGCAAACGAGCACATTCCGAGCACCCCGGCCAACAGGATGCAGATCAGGACGAGCGGCGCCATCGACCAGAACATGTCGCGGCCGTCCTGCAGGAGCCGTGACTTCGCTGGCTTCGGCTCCGGAGCCGCCTGGGGTGTGGTCACACTGCCAGTATCCCAGCTCCCCAAGCGGGAACCGCTAATGAAAGAATCTGGTCATGACATCTACCGATGCCCCAGGCGCCCCGAGGTCGCGACGCGAGGCCCCCGATCGCAACCTCGCCCTCGAACTGGTTCGGGTCACGGAGGCAGGCGCCATGGCCGCGGGCCGCTGGGTCGGCAGGGGCGACAAGGAGGGCGGCGACGGAGCCGCCGTCGACGCCATGCGGGAGCTGGTGAACTCGGTGTCCATGCGCGGCGTCGTGGTCATCGGCGAGGGCGAGAAGGACAACGCGCCGATGCTCTACAACGGCGAGGAAGTCGGCAACGGCGACGGACCAGACTGCGACTTCGCCGTCGACCCGGTCGACGGCACCACCCTGATGGCCAAGGGCATGCCCAACGCGATCTCGGTGCTCGCCGTCGCCGAGCGCGGCGCGATGTTCGACCCGTCCGCGGTGTTCTACATGAACAAGATCGCCGTCGGCCCTGACGCGGTCGACGTCATCGACATCACCGCGCCGATCGGCGAGAACATCCGCAAGGTGGCCAAGGCCAAGAAGTCCAGCGTCGCCGACCTCACGGTCTGCGTGCTCGACCGGCCTCGCCACGCCCAGCTCATCAACGACGTCCGCGAGGCCGGCGCACGCATCCGCCTCATCAACGACGGCGACGTCGCGGGCGCCATCTCCGCGTGCCGGCCCAATTCGGGCACCGACCTGCTCGCGGGTATCGGCGGCACGCCCGAGGGCATCATCACGGCGGCCGCCATCCGCTGCATGGGCGGCGCGATCCAGGCCGTCCTCGCTCCGACCGACGACGCCGAGCGGCAGAAGGCCGTCGACGCAGGCCACGATCTGGACCGGGTGCTGTTCACCGAGGACCTCGTCTCCGGCGAAAACGTCTTCTTCTCCGCCACCGGCGTCACCGACGGCGATCTGCTCCAGGGCGTCCGGTACTCGGGCGGCGGTTGTACCACCCAGTCGATCGTCATGCGCTCCAAGTCCGGCACGGTCCGGATGATCGAGGCCTACCACCGGCTGACGAAGCTCAACGAATACTCAGCGGTCGACTTCACCGGCGACACGTCCGCCGCATATCCCTTGCCGTAGAACGCCTCTCACACCCCACCACCAACCGAATCAGGGAGCAGATGTCCGCCGACAGCGCAGTCGAGACCGAGTACCGCATCGAACACGACACCATGGGCGAAGTCCGGGTGCCCAAGAGCGCGCTGTGGCGCGCTCAGACGCAACGTGCGGTGGAGAACTTCCCGATCTCGTTCCGGCCCTTGGAGCGCACCCAGATTCGCGCCCTCGGCCTGCTCAAGGGCGCCTGCGCGCAGGTCAACAAGGACCTCGGGCTCCTCGACGCCGAGAAGGCCGACGCGATCATCGCCGCGGCCGCCGAGATCGCCGACGGCAGACACGACGACCAGTTCCCCATCGACGTCTTCCAGACCGGGTCGGGCACCAGCTCCAACATGAACGCCAACGAGGTCATCGCCTCGATTGCGAAGGCCAATGGCGTCGAGGTCCACCCCAACGATCACGTCAACATGTCGCAGAGCTCCAACGACACCTTCCCCACCGCGACGCACATCGCGGCGACCGAAGCCGCCGTGCGACACCTGATTCCGTCGCTGGAGGTCCTGCACGAGTCGCTGACGGCCAAGGCCAGGCAGTGGCGCACCGTGGTGAAGTCCGGTCGCACCCACCTGATGGACGCCGTGCCGGTGACGCTGGGCCAGGAATTCGGCGGGTATGCCCGCCAGGTCGAGGCCGGAATCGAACGGGTGAAGGCCACACTCCCCCGGCTCGGTGAACTGGCCATCGGCGGCACGGCCGTCGGCACCGGCCTCAACGCGCCCGACGGATTCGGCGCCAAGGTCGTCGACGTCCTGGTCGACCAGACGGGCATCGCCGAATTGCGCACCGCCGCTGACTCGTTCGAGGCCCAGGCAGCTCGCGACGGGCTGGTCGAGGCGTCGGGCGCGCTGAAGACGATCGCCGTGTCGCTGACCAAGATCGCCAACGACGTCCGCTGGATGGGGTCGGGGCCGCTCACCGGCCTCGGCGAACTTCAGCTGCCCGATCTTCAGCCCGGCAGCTCGATCATGCCAGGCAAGGTCAATCCCGTTCTGCCCGAGGCCGTTACGCAGGTGGCCGCTCAGGTGATCGGCAACGACGCCGCCGTCACCGTCGGCGGCCTGTCGGGAGCCTTCGAACTCAACGTGTACATCCCGATGATGGCGCGCAACGTCCTCGAGTCGTTCACGCTGCTGTCCAACGTGTCGCGGCTGTTCGCGGAGCGATGCATCGACGGCCTCGTCGCCAACGAGGAGCACCTGCGTGAGCTCGCCGAGTCGTCCCCGTCGATCGTGACGCCGCTGAATTCGGCGATCGGCTACGAGGAGGCGGCGAAGGTCGCCAAGGAAGCGCTCAAGGAGCGCAAGACGATTCGGCAAACGGTGATCGACCGCGGCCTGATCGGCGACAAGCTGTCCGAGGAGGAACTCGACAAGCGCCTCGACGTCCTCAAGATGGCGAAGGTCAAGCAGGGCGACTGATTTTGCCGCGCAGGCGCCACCCGCCTCGGCCCTAAACTCGCATCGAGTGGTCACTGGGCTGAAGGGGACGGCGGATGGGGCTGGTCGACGCGTTCGACGCGACGTGGTCTGCGGCAGTGGCGACCTTCGGTGAGGGCGCTCCCCGTGACGGGCTCGAGTTCGAGGACTCCAGTCGGCGGCTCGGCGAGATGGGCGAGGTCGTGTCCGCCGCAGGGCCGCGTGACGGGTGGACCGGTCCGGGTGCCGACGGCTACACCATCCTCAACGACGCCCAGGCAAAGGTGTTCGACCACCTGTCGAGCCTCGACCGGCGGCTCGCCGACGAGATCGCCCGCTCGGCTGCCGTAGTCGTCGAGGGCCGCCGCGATCTCGACGCGGTGCGCGCGTCGGTCCACGCCGTCGCCTCGGCCCTGCCGTCGACCGCGCGTGGCGATCAGCTGCTGATGCACACGGTGCGCCGCGGGTTCGACGACATCGGTCGCGTCATCCGGCGTGTGCACGACGAGGCGAGCGCCATCGCCCGCCGCATCGTCGACCTCGGCGAGGAGTACCGAGCGCTCAGCGCGAGTTCCCCAGCAGTGCCTTGATCCCGGGCCACGCCGTCAGGCTGTGCACGAGGACGCTCAAGGACACGGTCACCGCGACCACCTCGACGATGAGTGACTCCTGCTCGATGCTGCCGCGCTCGAGAACGATCAGGCCCAGCACCACCGTGCCGATACCGCGCGGACCGAACCAGCCGATGAACACCCGCTCTCGCACCGGTACGTCACTGCGCAGCAGCGCCAGACACACCGCGACGAGACGCACGCCGAAGAGCGCCACGATCGCGAACACCACGACCTGCCAGCTCGTGTCGCGCCATCCCACGATCACCGCGTAGCCACCGAACAACGCGAAGACGGTCAACTCGAGGAGTTGTCCGGCGGCGTCGGACACCTGCGTCTCGGGCCGCGAGCCGGCACGGCGCGCCGAATGGGCGAATGTCAGGCCGCCGGCGAATGCCGCGACGAAACCGCTGCCGTGCAGCATCTCACCGATCTGGAAGCAGACCAGCGCCACGGCCAATGTCGCGAGCTGCGCCCACACGTCGCTCATCCAGCCGCGCT
The DNA here is from genome assembly GCF_025823185.1 of Mycobacterium yunnanensis. GTDB lineage: Bacteria > Actinomycetota > Actinomycetes > Mycobacteriales > Mycobacteriaceae > Mycobacterium > Mycobacterium yunnanensis. The sequence continues at coordinate 27,619 of NZ_JACKVK010000003.1, read as the reverse complement.
GGCGCGACCGGCCGATCACCCACCCGCCGGCGGCCCCGACGAGGAGACCGACGACGACCGACAGCACTTCGGTGCGTAGCAGGAAGAAGCCCCAGTGCACGTCGGACGTGTTCCGCTCCGAGGCGAATGCCACCGCAGCGAGAAGGGCAGCCAGGGCGAAGCCGTCGTAGAAACCGCTCTCGGTCGACAGGGCGTGGCGGATGCGCACGGGGACGCGGTCGTCCTCCAGGAGGGCGTCGATCAGCGCGACCTCCGTCGGCGCGACGATCGCCGCCAGGCACACCGCCTCCCACGTCGGCATCACCGGGAACAGCAGCAGCGCCGTGCCGACGCCGAGTGCGATGGCCAGCGGGATGCCGATCACCAGCAGCCGGAACGTGACCTCGCGGCGTCCGACGACCGCCGACAGGTCGAGCTCGGCGGCCTGGTTGAACAGGATCACCGTCAGGGCCAGCTGAGCCAGCACCGCGAACGTCGAGGTGTCCGGACCGCTGTCGAGCACCGCGAAACCGAAGGGCCCCAACGCCATTCCGCACAGGCCGAAGATCAGCGCCGGCGCCAGGTACCACTGCTTGACCAGTCCCGAGACGACCGCGTACGCGAGCACCAGCGAGGTCAGGACGAGCGCGGTCTCCGACGTCATTGCGGGGCCGTCACGCCCCGTTGTTGGAACCGCCCGAGTTGGCGCCCGGGATGTCGGTGATGGGGATGTTGGGCATCGGTGGCGGCGACGGCGTGTCGGGCAGCGACGGGATCTCCCCCGGCGGGATGTCGACCAGACCGTTGACGGGCGGGCCGTTGTCGCGGCTGCCGTAGGTGCTGCCGGGCTCGCGCTCGCCGATCATCTGCGTGACAGTCACCATGTGGTAGCCGTTGGCCTTGAGCACGGGGAGGAACTGCTGCACCAGGTCGACAGTCGACGAGTAGGTGTCGTGGAAGAGCACCACCGAATTCGGCTTGATCTGGCTCATCAGCATGTAGCGCGTCGCGGCGGTGTTTCCGTCGTTGGCCCAGTCGAACGGAATGACGTCCCAGTTGATGTCGGCGAGGCCTTGCTTCTTGGCCTCGGCCAGCACCTGGTCGTCGATCAACCCGCCCGCGGTGCGCACCAGCTTGGGCCGCTGACCCGTCGCCGCCTCGATCGCGTCGCTGGCCTTGCTGAACTGGGCCGGGATGTCCTCCGGCGGAATGGTGGTCATGTTGGGGTGCTCCCAAGTGTGCTGCCCGAGTTCCATCCCCGCCTCGACGACGCGCTTGGCGCCCTCGGGGTTGGCCGCGACCTTGTTGCCGATCTCGAAGAACGTGGCCTTGGCGTCGTTGTCCTTGAGCACCTGCAGCAAGCGGTCGGTGTAGGGGCTCGGGCCGTCGTCGAAGGTCAGCGCGATGCACTTGTACTGCGCGCAGTCGACCTCGTCTGCCTTGGCGACGTGTCCGGTCCAGCTGCCGACGACGACGATGGCCACGCCTGCGCACACGCCGATGACGGTCCGCCAGTAGGCCCAGGCCGGCTTTTCAGGGCGCTTTCGCACCAGCACACCTTACCGACCCTCCCTGACCGTCGCGTGTGCTGTGGGATCGCTGAGTCGCGTCGATCTGCGATCCCACAGCACACTCGATGGCTAGATCAGGGAAGGGCGCCGGGGCTGAACTCCTCCAGCATCTCGGTCACCAGCGCGGCGATCGGCGACCGCTCACTGCGCAGCAGCGTGATGTGGGCGAACAGCGGGTGTCCCTTGAGCTTCTCGATGACGGCAGCGACGCCGTCGTGACGGCCCACCCGCAGGTTGTCGCGCTGGGCGACGTCGTGGGTGAGCACCACCCGCGAGCCGGCACCCAGCCGGGACAGCACGGTCAGCAGCACGTTGCGCTCCAGCGACTGCGCCTCGTCGACGATGACGAAGGAGTCGTGCAGCGAGCGACCGCGAATGTGGGTCAGCGGCAGCACTTCGAGCATGCCGCGGGCGTGCACCTCGTCGAGGACCGCCGGGCTGGCGAGCCCCTCCAGGGTGTCGAAGACGGCCTGCGCCCACGGGCCCATCTTCTCGCTCTCGCTACCCGGCAGGTAGCCGAGATCCTGCCCGCCGACGGCGTACAGCGGCCGGAAGACCACGACCTTGCGGTGAGTGCGGCGTTCCAGCACGGCCTCGAGACCGGCGCACAGTGCCAGCGCCGACTTTCCGGTGCCCGCCTTGCCACCGAGGGACACGATGCCGACCGACTCGTCGAGGAGCAGATCCAGGGCGACGCGCTGTTCGGCTGACCTTCCCCGGAGGCCGAACACCTCCCGATCGCCGCGGACCAGCTGTACCCGCTTCTCGGCGTTCACCCGGCCGAGCGCGGAGGAGTTGCCGCTCAATAGCCGAACACCGGTGTGGCAGGGCAGGTTTCGGGCCTCTTCGAGGTCGACCTCACCGTCGGCGAACAGCACGTCGATCTCGTCGGCTGCCACGTCGACCTCGGCCATGCCGGTCCAACCCGATGCGACGACGTCCTGGGCGCGGTACTCGTCGGCGGGCAGACCGACCGCACCGGCCTTCACGCGCAGCGGGATGTCCTTGCTGACGAGGGTGACCAGCTTGCCCTCGGCGGCCAGGTTCGCCGCGCAGGTCAGGATCCGGGCGTCGTTGGTGCCGGTGCGAAAGCCCAGCGGCAGCACCGACGGATCGCTGTGGTTCAGCTCGATCTGGAGCGTACCGCCCTGTGTGCCAATGGGAATCGGTTGATCCAAGCGCCCGTGTTCGAGTCGAAGGTCGTCGAACATCCGCAGGGCCTGTCGCGCGAACCAGCCCAGCTCGTGGTGGTGCCTCTTGTCCTCCAACTCGCTGATGACGACGAGGGGGACGACGACTTCGTGCTCGGCGAACCGACTGCATGCCCAGGGATCGGACAGCAGCACTGAGGTGTCGAGCACATAAGTCCGAACGGCCAAATCAGTCACGTGGCGCTCCTAGGCCCGTGCGGCACCGCACGAACTCCCTCGGTGGATACCGCGGTACCAGGACCGGGGCCGGTCCCTTCGTCGAAACGACGGGTACCGCCCGGACAGCAGAGCATGTCGGCCATCGAAGCCGACGCTACTCCCGTGCCGAGGATTGCGCCCCGCAGGCGCGCCGTGGCCCAAGTGTGACCACGCGGTTAACTATTTGGCGACGAATTCCGCGAGCTCGGGGGCGTCGGCGACACCCCACGCCTCGATGCGATCCGACAGCACCTGGCGGCGCGCTGCGTCGTCGAAGATGCCGGCGTCGGCGACGACGCGGACCTTGTCGGCGTAGGCGTCGATGTCGGCGCCGATGGTCTCGAACTCCGCGGCGCGGCTGGCGATCGCGGCGATCGTCTCCTCGCGCTGAGTGGTCAGGCAGTGGGCGACCAGGTTGGCGAAGAACTCCTCGTGGCGCGACTCGTCCTTCGCGATGCGGCCGATCATCGACGCCAGGATGGGCTCGGTGATCTGCGCCTGCAGATTGCGGCTGAACACCGCGTGGGCCCGCTCGAAGAAGGACATGAAGACGAGCGTCTCGATTTGGCTGAAGTGGTTGGCCCGGTAACCCTTCATCACGTGTGCGACGCGCACGTCTTCGTTGGCGGTGGGATCGATCTCGCGCGTGACCACCAGGTAATTGCGCAGCGCGACGGCGTGCAGGTGCTCTTCGGCGGTCCAGCGGCCCAGCCAGCGGCCCCACTTCTCGTCGAGGATGAAGTGCTCGACGAGTTCGCGGTGATACCCGGCCAGGTTGTCCTTGACGATGAGCAAGATCTCCAGCGCGTCGGTCACCGGCTTGGGCAGGGTCACCGACGACTCGTCCCAATCCGTGCCGCCGAGGAACGCGAAGTTCTCACCCTTGTCGAAGGGGACGAAGTCGTGGGCGTACCACATCTCCTCGGTGGCGACGTGGCGCGCGAGGTTCTCCTCGACGACGGGCTCGAGTTCGAGGGTCAACGCGTTGGCTACGGGCTTGACTGCCATGAAACTAACTGTAACCCGTGGACACACGTTCCCCGAAATTGGCTGACGGCGTGTCTCCTAGAGCTCGAGCCCGGGGTACAGCGGGTTCGCGGCCAGCAACTCGGCCGACGCACTGCGCACTCGCGCCGCCACCCCGTCGCCCAAGACGTACTTCGCCTTCGACGACCCGTCGGGCTGGGTGTTCTTCAGCACCTCGACGACGAGTTCGGCGACCCGGTCGAAGTCGTCGGGACCGAAGCCGCGGGTCGTCAACGCCGGCGTGCCGAAGCGGATGCCGCTGGTGTACCAAGCCCCGTTCGGGTCGGCCGGAATCGAGTTGCGGTTGGTGACGACGCCGGCGTCGAGCAGCGCCGACTCGGCCTGGCGACCCGTCAGACCGAACGAGGTGACGTCGAGCAGCACGATGTGGTTGTCGGTGCCTCCGGTGACCAGGCGGGCGCCGCGCGTGAGGAAGCCGTCGGCCAGTGCCTTGGCGTTGTCGGCGATGCGCTGGGCGTACTCCTGGAACGACGGTTGCCGAGCCTCGGCGAACGCGACGGCCTTGGCGGCCATCACGTGCGACAGGGGGCCGCCGAGCACCATGGGGCAGCCCTTGTCGACGGCTGCGGAGTACTCCTCGGTGGCCAGCACCAGACCACCGCGCGGGCCGCGCAGGGACTTGTGCGTCGTCGTCGTGGTGACGTGGGCGTGCGGCACCGGGTCCTCGTCACCGGTGAACACCTTGCCGGCCACCAGGCCCGCGAAGTGAGCCATGTCGACCATGAAGGTGGCGCCGACCTCGTCGGCGATCTCGCGCATCTTGGCGAAGTTGACCCGGCGCGGGTAGGCCGAGTACCCCGCCACCAGCACCAGCGGCTTGAACTCCCGCGCCGCCGCCGCGATCGCGGAGTAGTCCAGCAGACCGGTCTCCGGATCGGTGCCGTAGCTGCGCTGGTGGAACATCTTGCCGGAGATGTTGGGCCGGAAGCCGTGTGTGAGGTGTCCGCCGGTGTCCAGCGACATGCCCATCAGGCGCTGGTTGCCAAGCTTGGCGCGCAGCTTCTCCCAGTCCGCCTCGGACAGGTCGTTGACGTTCTTGGCGCCCAGCTCCGCCAGCTCGGGTGCCTCGATGCGGGTGGCCAGGATCGACCAGAACGCCACCAGGTTGGCGTCGATGCCGGAGTGCGGCTGCGCGTAGGCGTACGGCGCGCCGAACAGCTCACGGGCGTGCTCGGCGGCCAGGGCCTCCACGGTGTCGACGTTCTGGCATGCCGCGTAGAAGCGGTGGCCGATGGTGCCCTCTGCGTACTTGTCGGAGAACCAGGTGCCCATGGTCAGCAGCACCGCGGGTGAGGCGTAGTTCTCGCTGGCGATGAGCTTGAGCGAGTCGCGTTGGTCGGCGAGCTCCTGGCGCGTCGCCGCGGCGATGCGCGGTTCGACGGACTCGATGACCTTCAGAGCGGCCGCGTAGGCGGTGCTTGCGGTCTCGGCGTACTCGGCGCCCTGCGCAGATGAAGACGTGGTCACGGGCTCAGCGGTCATGGGACCAGCTTAGTGGCCTGGTCCGCCCCTACCTAGACCGCCCGCAGCGCCGACGGCACCAACGGCTCGTCGAGCAGCCGACCGAACCGCTCGGTCAGCGTGACCTCCGCGGGCCGGGCGTCGAGCCACCCGCGCAGTAGTCGGTACCCCTCCACGTAGGTGCTGGTGTAGGCGCGCCACAGCGGGGAGGACAGGAAGCGAAGCGACTGGCGGGCCCTCGTCTCGCTGGTCAGCTGCCAGCGTTGCAGGAAGGCGACCACGTCGTCGACGTCGCGGTGCTCGTCGTGCAGCATCAGCGCCGCGTCCTGCCGGACATCGGCGAGTAGCAGCCCAGCGTTCGCTATCGCCACCGCCCGCTCACCGTCGAAGCGCAATCCGAGGTCGGCGTAGATCTCGGTCGCCCAGGCCCCCCACTCCGGTCCGACCGCCGCATACAGAGCCAGGTCGGCGAGCCCCTCGGCCATCAGGCATTGCGGGGTGTTGACCAGGAAGATGGTCTGCTCGGTCTGACCCTGCCCCTCGACGAGACCGGCTTCTTTGCGGCAGTGCTCGGTGTGGTGCCCGGGATAGGACTCGTGGGCGACGAGACGCGGCAGCCCCGACATCTGCTGTTTGAGGTCGGCGTTCACCGCGACCGTGGAGCGGTAGTCGCCCTCGTAGTAGTTGAAGCCCGACCACGGCTTGTCGGTGACGATCTCGTAGTTGATGGTCTCGGCGTCGGGCAGTGGGAAGTCGACGCGCACCCGGTCACGCAGCGCGCTGGAGAACGCGTGGATGCACTCCTCCAGCCGTTCCGGCGGGATCTCCTCGCCGGTGCGGTAACTCTGCATGCGCTCGGCGAGGTCGCCCGTGCCGCCAACGGCTTCGTCGAGCTGGCGATGCGCCTCGCGGTAGGCGTCGGGATCCCCCTTGGCGATGTCCACGTCGAAGTAGTCGTGCACTTCCTGCACGAACCCGATGTCCTCACCGGCGAACTTCCGGCCCGCGCTGGCCAGCGCGCGTAGATGCGCGGCGATGTAGGCCGCCCGCTGGTCGTCGAGGCCGTCGGCGCCGGGCACCTCGGCGGCCAACCGCTGTGCCTGACGCGCGAGATCGGCGGGATCCGGCGGCGGTTCGGCGGCCACGACGGCCTTGAGTGCGGGGTCGCCGGTGTAGGAGTCGACGTAGCCCTCCTCGATGCGGTCGAACCGCAAGCCGAGGAGCAGGTACTCGCGAATGACGGTGGGGGCGTCCATGGCTGTAACGGTAAATGCAAGACTTGCCCCATGGCGCGGACGAGCGAGCCGAGTCCCTACGTCGAATTCGACCGGAGTGAGTGGCGTTCGCTGCGGATGTCGACCCCGTTGAAGCTGACGGAGAGCGAGGTCCTCGGACTTCGCGGTCTCGGCGAACAGCTGGACCTGCTCGAAGTCGAAGAGGTCTACCTGCCGCTGGCGCGGTTGATCCACCTTCAGGTCGCGGCCCGTCAGCGCCTCTTCGCCACGACTGCCGAATTCCTCGGCGAGCCGCACCAGAATCCGGATCGACCGGTTCCGTTCGTGATCGGCGTCGCGGGAAGCGTGGCAGTTGGCAAGTCGACTACCGCTCGCGTGCTGCAGGCGTTGCTGGCTCGGTGGGGTCACCATCCCCGCGTCGACCTCGTCACCACCGACGGCTTCCTGTATTCCAATGCCGAGCTGCTGCGTCGAAACATCATGCATCGCAAGGGTTTTCCCGAGAGCTATGACCGGCGGGCGCTGATGCGGTTCGTCACGGCGGTCAAGTCGGGATCCGATCAGGTGTCCGCGCCGGTGTACTCGCACCTGCTCTACGACATCGTCCCCGGCGAGCAGATGACGGTGCGCCACCCCGACATCCTCATCCTCGAGGGTCTCAACGTGTTGCAGACCGGCCCGGCGTTGATGGTGTCGGACCTCTTCGACTTCTCGGTCTACGTCGACGCGCGCATCGAGGACATCGAGGGCTGGTACGTGTCGCGGTTCCTGGCGATGCGGGCCGGCGCATTCGCCGACCCGCAGTCGCACTTCCATCACTATTCGACGTTGACCGACGAGCAGGCGGTGTTCGCGGCGCGAGACATCTGGCACTCGATCAACCGGCCCAATCTGATCGAGAACATCCTTCCCACCAGGCCGCGCGCCACGCTGGTGCTGCGCAAGGACGCCGACCACGCGATCAACCGGCTGCGGCTGCGCAAGCTTTAACCCCGGAGCCTCCGCAGACCCAGGTACTGCAGATCGGCCATCACCAGCGTGAAGACGCCGCTGCCGAGGGTGAGCACGATGCCGGTGGTGGTGAGCGGCCATATCCCCGCCAGGACGATGGCGACCGCGCCGACGGTGAACACGACGTTCCCGATGGTCACCAGGACGCCGGGCGTGCGCACGCGAGCCACCCGCGACAGCGCGAAGACGACGATTCCGTAGGCGACGAAGAACGCGGCCACCGAGTACTCGAGCGCCGCGGTCGTGCCGGACATCTCGGCGACGCGGGGCGCGAGGGCGAGGCCCGCGACGCCGACGACAGCGCTGACGACGGCGTCGATCCGCATGGCAAACCTCAGGAACGAGTCCTTGGTGTGGATGGGGGCGTCGATGGTGGTCATGAGAGTTCCCTTCGTGGTGGTGTGTTCGGGGTACTGCCGACCGATGCGGGGCCGCCCGCGGTGACCTCTCGCCGCGCGCGACCACGCATCGGAACTCGAGGGGGTCACGCCAGCCGGCGGACTCCGAGGTACTGCAGATGGGCCAGCCCGAGGATGGCGGCGACGGTGGTCAGCATCATCGCCACGCCGGTCCCGGTGAGGGGCAGCAGACCGGCCGCGACGACCAGGCCGAGGACGACCGCGGCGATCACGTTGGCGACGACGATCCCGACGCCGACACGGCGGATCAACGGGACCGCGGCCAGCACGTACAGAACGCCGCCGTACACGACGAGGCCGGCTCCGGTCAGCCACTCCGCGGTGGGTGACAGACCCGAGAGCCGCGAGAGCGGGTCGGCGGCGAAGGCGAGCATCAGGCCCAGCCCGGCGCACAGGGTGGCGTCGGCCCGAATGGCGAAGCGCAGCAGGCTGTCGGAACTGTCGGACAGTGGTCCGTGCGCAATGGTGGCGGTCATGGCGGCTCCTCGTCGTTGAGGGGGTGAGACACCTCCGACGATGCTGGAGAGGCCGCTGCCAGATCGACGCCGAACGCTGCCAGTTACTGCCAGCCGCAGGTCAGGGGCGTTCGGTCCCCGCCACCACCCGAGTGCCGCGCAGGTCGGCGGCGATGACGCGGGCTGCCGCGTTCTGCCAGTTGTGCAGCGAGCGCTGCGGAACCTCGGTGACGAACCATTGCCACGCCTGCTTGGCGACGGGATCCAGCCCGGCGGCCGTCGCGTTCTGGGCGTACGCGCGCACCCCGACGACGTACGGGAAGTACAGCGAGTTGTAGTGGCGCCACTGCTCGGTGGTGCCGAACTCGCCGCCGTCGCGTGGCCGCAGCGCGGCGATGCGGTCGGCGAGCAGCGCCCGCAACTCGTTGGCCCGCTCCAGCGGCTGATCGGGAGCGCCGCGGCGTGCGAGCCGTTCGTCGACGGCCGGTAACGCCGTCAGCGGGCTGGCCACCAATTTGGACAGGTCGCCGTAGTGGCCCAGTGCCCGGCGGGTCAACCGCACGAAGGTCTCGTCGTCGACGCCGTCGAGCGGACCGGTCGACCGCAGCGGCAGCGCCGACTCGGTGCGGCGCAGCGCGGCCCGGTCGGCCCGTAGGTCCGGTGAGCGGGAGAAGGCGAGCCGGTCCAGCACGCCCGCCAGCGGGTCGGCCATCGCGTTGATGCCGATCGCCACCGCCAGGCTGGTGAACAGCAGCACCGAGAGCGCCGAATGCTGGTCGGTGACCGCCATCCCGACGAGCACCTGACCGCCGAACAGAACCCCGACGACGACGCTGCCGGTGAACGACCGCAGCATGTCCGCCCGCAGCGCGTGACCCTCGTCGAACGAATCCCACAGGGCCACGGCCACACCCAGCAGCAGGACGTCGAACCCGGTGGACGCCAACGCCAACCAGCTCGGCACCAGCCCCAGCGGAATCACCAGGATCGCGTTTCCCAGCGCGAAGAACAACGTGGCCAGTACCACCGACCCCGTCACCGAACTCGGCCGTCGCCCGCTGGCCAGCATCCTGGTCATCGCGCCAAGCGTCGCCGACGACACGACGGCGAACATCACCCAGTGCCCGGCCCGCAGCGGGCCGTCCACCGAGCCCGCCATCGACGCACCCACCAACGCCAGCGCGGCGACCACCGCGACGACCCCGATCTCCCCCACGCGGCCGCGCCACGAGTCGCCGGGCCGCGTCAGCTCCAGCAGTACTGCGAACCAGGCCACCCCCGGCACGACGACGAGGTACACCTCGACGTGGCTGAGCAATGCGGCGTGCGTGGAGCCGAGGTGGCGTACGGCGTCGAGCGCCACCACGACCGCGAAGCTCGTCAACCCCAGCGCGGCAAGTACCAGCACGGGTTTGCGGGGGTCGCGCGCCAGCAGATACAGCCCGAGCCACCAGCTCAGGCCGAACACCACCGCGGACATCGCCGCCACGGGTTCAGTCTGTCACGCCCTAGTGGCCGTAGCGCCTGTGCCGCAGCGTGTAGTCGCGCAGCGCGCGCAGGAAGTCCACGCGCCGGAACGCCGGCCAGTGCGCCTCGGTGAACCACATCTCCGAATACGCGCTCTGCCACAGCAGGAACCCCGACAGTCGTTGCTCGCCGGAGGTCCGGATCACCAGGTCGGGGTCGGGTTGGCCGGAGGTGTAGACGTTCTCGGAGATGGCTTCGACGGTGACCGAGTCGACGAGCTGTTCTGCCGTCGCCCCGTTGGCGAGCTCCTTGCTCAACACCGCGCGGACGGCGTCGGCGATCTCCTGGCGTCCGCCGTATCCGACGGCGACGTTGACGTGAAGGGCGCCGGCGGGTGCCGTCGCGGCGGTGCCGTCGACGGCGTCGCGGAGGCGTCGCGCCGATTCCTGCCCGAGCAATTCCAAGTCGCCGACTGTACGGACGCTCCAGTGGTTGGCGGGGGCGCAGATCTCCTCGACGACGTCGGTGATGATGGCGATCAGCGATGCCAGCTCCGCCGGGTCGCGCTGCAAGTTCTCGGTGGAGAGCAGATACACGGTGGCCATCTCGACGCCGATGTCCTGGCACCAGCGGAGCATCTCGGCGATCTTGGCCGCACCCATCAGATAGCCGTAGCTCACGTCCGCGTGACCCGCGTCACGCGCCCAGCGGCGGTTGCCGTCGCACAACACCGCGATGTGCCTTGGCAGTTGGGATTTCGACCGCGCGAGCTGATGCCGCAGCCGTGCTTCGTAGACCCGGTAGGCCGGTTCCTTGAGCCGCGGGGGAATGAGTTCCACGAGGATCCAGACTACTGTGATGTCCAGGCTCACCCATGCCAGATGGCGGAGGCGACATGGCTACTTCGATCGACACGACCGACTCCGATCCACCTCCCGTCGGCCACCGCGAGGCGGAGGATCTGCCCGAGGCCGTTGCGCAGTTCCTCGGCAAGCCACGGGCGCGCGGCTGGATTCATCTGTACTCCGCGATCGTCGCCACCGTGGCGGGCGCCGCGCTGGTGTCGGTGTCGTGGGCGTCGGAGGGCACCCGAGCAGGGTGGGCCACCCTGCTCTACACGCTCACGATCGTGGCGATGTTCGCCGTCAGCGCGACGTACCACCGGGTGACCTGGGTGTCACCGACCAAGCGCAAGTGGATGAAGCGCCTGGATCACTCGATGATCTTCCTGTTCATCGCCGGCAGCTACACACCGTTCGCGCTGCTGGCGTTGCCGTCCAACCAGGGCATGCTGCTGTTCTGGATCGTGTGGGCAGGCGCGCTGGCCGGCGTCCTGCTCAAGATGTGCTGGCCGTCGGCGCCGGCGTGGGTGGGCGTGCCGCTCTATCTGCTGCTCGGATGGGTGGCCGCGTTCTTCATCGTGCCGATCATGCACGGCGCCGGCGTCGCGGCACTGGTGCTGCTGGTCGTCGGCGGCGCGCTCTACAGCGTCGGCGGGGTCTTCTACGCCCTCAAGTGGCCCAACCCGTGGCCGACGACCTTCGGTCACCACGAGTTCTTCCACGCCTGCACGGCGGTCGCGGCGATCTGCCACTACGTCGCGATGTGGTTCGCCGTCTTCCACTAGACCTGGCTGAAGTTCTCCGGGCCCCAGTACGCCTTCATCGCCGTGATCTTGCCGTCGCCGTCGAACGCCATGACGCTGAGGATCTCCAGGCGCGTCTTGCCGCCCTCGCCACCGTCGATGATCAGCGCCCACAGATAGGCCGCCTCGTGTCCGAGCGCGCGCAGCGTGATCACCTCGGTCTCGGCCTTCAAGCCAAGCATCCCGGAGTAGAAGTTGTGGATCGCCGTGCGCCCGATGTGCACCTCGCCGCCGACCGGATCCTCGACCGTGGCGTCGTCGGCGTACAGCTCGGCGATGTCGTCGGCCTTCGCCTCCCCGACCAGTTCGAGGTAACGGTGGACGTTCTGCTTCATCAGCTCGGCACTGGGCATGCGCCGCACGCTACACGGGTGCGACGAGGGCGGCAGCCAGATCTTCCGCCGTCGTGACGGGCAGGTCGCAGACGTTCCCGCGGCACACGTAGGCGGCGTCGCGGCCGCCGATTCGATCGCGCCCGCGCAGCAATTCCGACGAGTCCAGCGCCCCTCCCACGACCATCGCGCCACCCGGCGCCAACCGTCGCGCTGCGACCAAGAGCTCCGAGTCGGTCGGGTCGCAGGCCACTGCAATCTGCAGCGGGCCACGCACCGCCGCCTCCGCCACGGCCAACCAGTGCCCGCCCGAGCGTGGCATCTTGGCCAGGATCGGGGTCGCCGCCGCGAGCGACGCGCGGGCCGCCGCGCCGTACCGCTCGGACCCGGTCAGGTGCGCGGCGAGTTGCAGCGCCTCGGTGATCGACGAGGCCCCCGACGGCGTCGCACCGTCGAGCGGATCCGACGGCCGAACCATCAGCCGCTCGGCGTCGTCGGCGGTGTCGAACCAGCGGCCCTCGCGGTCCGGATCGGCGAAGTGGTCGAGCGCGAGGTCCAGCAGCCCGGTGGCCGCCGTCAACCAGTCGGGATCGCCGGTCAGCTGGTTCAGCACCAGCAGGCCCGTCGCCAGCGCGGCATGATCCTCGAGGATGGCCGCGCTCTCCCCCACCCGAGCGCCGAGGCTCGCGCGCCGAAGCCGGCCGTCGACGACGTGCAGCTCGAGGACTGCCCGAGCGCAGTGGATTGCCGCATCGAGCAGTTCGGGCCGATCCAGCGCCACCGACGCCTCGGCCAGCGCCGTGATCGCGAACCCGTTCCAGGCCGTCACCACCTTGTCGTCACGCGTGGGTTGCGCCCGACCGAGGCGCGCGGCCAGCAGCATCGTCCGCGCCCGGGCGAAGCGGGACGCCGAGTCAGGATTCTCGCGAAGCTGCAACACCGAGCCGCCATGCTCGAACGTACCGGCATCGGTCACCCCGAAGACCCTTGCCGCCCAAGCTCCGTCGTCGTCGCCGAGCACCTCCCACAGCTGCGCCGGCGTCCACGCGTAGGTGAGTCCCTCGACACCGTCGGCGTCGGCGTCCAGGGACGAGGTGAACATGCCACCTGCGCCGAGGTCTCGCAGGAGGAACGTCGCCGTCTCGTCGGCGACCTTGCGCGCCAACGGTTCTGCGGAGCGTCGCGCCCAATGCGCGTACACCCGCAACAGCAAGGCGTTGTCGTAGAGCATCTTCTCGAAGTGCGGCACCACCCACGACGCGTCGACGCTGTAGCGGGCGAAGCCACCCGCCAGCTGGTCGTAGATGCCGCCGCGCGCCATCGCGCCGAGCGCCCTCTCGACGGTCGCGAGCGCGCCGGCGTCCGCGGTGCGCTCGACGTGGCGCAGCAGCGCCTCCAGCAGTGCCGAGGGCGGAAACTTGGGGGCATTGCCAAAGCCGCCACGGGCGACGTCCTCGTCGGCCAGCACCGCTGCGACGGCCCGGTCGCACACCACGGGCTCCAGGGCGGGGCCACCGCCGGGCAGACCCGAGACCATCGCCGCAAGCTCACCGGCGATGTCGTCCGACGCCCGCTCCACCTCGTCGCGCCGCTGCCGCCAGGTGTCGGCGACGGCGGCCAACAGCTCCAGGAAGTTCGCCTTCGGGTAATAGGTGCCGCAGAAGAACGGCCTGCCGTCGGGGGTAAGGAAGCACGTCATGGGCCAGCCGCCCTGGCCGGTCAGCGCGACCGTCGCGGTCATGTAGACGGCGTCGAGGTCGGGGCGCTCCTCGCGGTCCACCTTGATGCAGACGAAGTCCGCGTTCATGGCCGCGGCGACCTGATCGTCGGCGAAGGACTCGTGGGCCATCACGTGACACCAGTGGCAGGCCGCGTAGCCGATCGACAACAGGATCGGTACGTCGCGCGCCGCCGCCTCCGCGAGCGCCTCGGTGGTCCACTGCTGCCAGTGCACGGGATTGTCGGCGTGCTGACGCAGGTACGGGCTGGTGGCCTGGGCGAGCGAAGCGACGGGGGGATTGCCGGGCCGGAGGGCGTTACCCGCCACCGTCTGGACGACCGCCCTTGGCCAGCCCCGGATCACCCGTGTCGACCACGGTGCCGTCGTCGACGGCCTGATCGGGCTCGGGATGCTCGGGGTCGAACGACTCCGGCAGCTTCTTGAGGTGCTTGTTCATCGACCACACCAGCAGGAAGGTGCCGATGAGCAGGATCACGATGACCACCAGACCGAACGGACTGGCCTTGCCGAAGTCGGGGCCGGTGTCGCGCGGAGTCTCGTCGGCGAGCAGGCCGACGACCAGGAGCAGCTGGTCTGTCACGGCTCGATCCCGGCGAACAAGTCGTCCTCGGGAAGCGACACCGGAATGCGCGACCGCGCCAACTCGTAATCCTCGGTCGGCCACAGTCGCTGCTGCCACTCCATCGGAGTGCTGAAGAAGAAGCTCTTCGGATCGATCTGCGTGGCATGCGCGATGAGCGCCTCGTCGCGCTGCGGAAAGTACTTCGCGCATTCGACGCTGGTGGTGATGCGGCTGGCGACGACGTCGAGCTCCGGGTCCCAGTCCTTGAGCCACTTCTCGTAGGGCCCCACCTGGTCGTGCTTGGCGAACTCGTCCTGGAAGGCCTGCATGCGACTGCGCAGGAAACCGTGGTTGTAGTACACCTTGGACACCGCCCACGGCTCGCCCGCATCGGGGAACAGCCGGTAGTCGGCGGCGGCCTCGTAGGCCGCCATCGACACCTGGTGGCAGCGGATGTGGTCGGGGTGCGGGTAGCCACCGTTCTCGTCGTACGTGGTCAGCACGTGCGGCCGGAACTCACGGATCGAGCGGACCAGCCGCTCGGTGGCCTCTTCCAGCGGCACCAGGGCGAAGCAGCCCTCGGGCAGCGGGGGCAGCGGGTCGCCCTCCGGGAGCCCGGAGTCGACGAACCCGAGCCACTCGTGCTCGACGCCGAGAATCTCCGCGGCCTTGGCCATCTCGTCGATGCGGATCTCGTGGATTCGGCCGCGCACCTCTGGCAGGTCCATCGCGGGGTTCAGGATGTCGCCCCGCTCGCCGCCGGTCAGCGTCACCACCTTCACGCGGACGCCCTCGTCCACGTACTTGGCCATCGTGGCGGCGCCCTTGCTCGACTCGTCGTCGGGGTGGGCGTGGACCGCCATCAAACGCAGTTCGCTCACGTGTGCCTAACTTGCTCTCGTGCCATGGTCGTCACCGTTCAACCACTTTGGTAACCCCTATAGTTCCAGTCCTAGTCCAATCGGCCGAACCCAGACCCATGCCGACTGCCCACGGGAGGGGTGAACCGCCGCGTGATCGAGCGCCCAGCCGCCCGCTACGGGCGCCAACGGTTGGCCGTCGGCTCCCGCCGCCGCCTGGTCGCGGTGCTCTTCGTCGTCATCGTGGCCGTCGGCGTCGCATTGGCACTCGTCGCCTATCAGCGCCTCGGCACCGGCGAGGTGAAGGGCGACCTCGGTGGCTACCGGCTGGTGGGCGACGACGGGGTCGAGGTCACGATCAGCGTCACGCGGCAGGACCCGTCACGGCCCGTCGTGTGCATCGTGCGCGCGCGGTCGGTCGACGGTGCCGAGGTCGGTCGGCGCGAGATCCTGGTGCCACCGTCGACCGCGGAGACCGTCCAGGTCGAGGCCGTGGTCTCCGCCACCCGCCCGCCCGTCGTCGGCGACGTCTACGGCTGCGGTACCGAGGTGCCGGGCTACCTTCGCGCGCCCTGACGAAGTTTGGTCAGACGGGGCCCTGGGCAACCGGCGGGAGAACGCCGAACAGCCAATACGTGAAAGACGGCTGTCCACGCGGTGCTAACATGGACGGCGTACACGGTTCCTACTGGAGCCGTGTTTGCTGCTTTATTGCGCCCTCAGCGCCTGCGATCAAGGCATCCGCCGGGAACATCCCGCTGACAGCGCGAGACGACGACAGGAGCGCGACGACATGACCGATACCCAGGTCACCTGGCTCACCGAAGAGGCCTTCGACCGGCTCAAGGCCGAGCTCGACCAACTCATCGCCAACCGGCCCATCATCGCCGCCGAGATCAACGACCGGCGCGAGGAAGGCGACCTCCGCGAGAACGGCGGCTACCACCAGGCCCGTGAGGACCAGGGGCAGCAGGAGGCGCGCATCCGGCAGCTGCAAGAGCTGCTGAACAACGCCAAGGTCGGCGAGGCCCCCAAGCAGTCCGGCATCGCCCTGCCCGGCTCGGTCGTCAAGGTGAAGTTCGTCGACGGCGGCGACGTCGAGACGTTCCTCATCGGCACCCGCCAGGAGGGCGTGACCGACGGCAAGCTCGAGGTCTACTCGCCGAAGTCACCGCTCGGCGGCGCGATCATCGACGCCAAGGTCGGCGAGAAGCGCAGCTACGTGGTGCCCAACGGCAGCACCGTCGAGGTCGAGCTGCTCAGCGCGGAGCCGTACCACTCCTAGTCGCCCATGGCGCAGATCGCCGAGGATCTCTTCCTCCTTCTCGTCGACAACGCCACCACCCAACTCGCGCTGGAACGGAATCGGCGCGAGAAGGTGCTGGCCGCAGGCGTCCTGCTCGACCTCGCCTGGGCGTGCCGCATCCGCCCGTCGTCCCCCGGTGACGCCGTCGACCAGGGTCGGCTCGTCGCTCTCCAGGCAGGCGTGACGTCGGATCCAATTGTCGAGCCCGCCTTCGCGCTGCTGCACGAGCGTCCGCTGACCCCCGCTCGAGCCGTCGCCAAGGTCGGCAAGGGCGTCGAGGCAGCAGTCGCACGGCACCTGGAGCGCCGTGGTGACATCAGCCGGGTGCGGATGCCGTCCACGCGGGTCAACCCCCGCTACGGCTGGCCGCTGGTCCGACGCGACCGGGTTACCGCCGCCCGCACCGACCTGCTGTCGGCGCTCTTCGACCGGCGCCCGCCGACTCCGCCGACCGCGGCGATCGTCACCGTGCTGCACGCGGCCGACGGACTCGGTGCGCTGCTGAGCCTCAACGACCGGGGCTGGCGGTGGGTACACACGCGGGCCACCGAGATCGCCAGCGGCAGCTGGGTCGACGAATACCCGACGTCGCTGGCGGAGGTCAACCTGGCGGTCACCGCGTCGGCGCTGCGATCAGCCCTTACCTAGAGCCTGCTCCAGGTCGCCCAACAGGTCGGCGACGTCCTCAATGCCGACGGACAACCGAACCAGGTCGGCGGGCACCTCGAGCTGCGACCCGGCGGTGGAGGCGTGGGTCATGGCACCGGGGTGCTCGATGAGCGACTCCACCCCGCCGAGGGATTCGGCCAGGATGAAGATCTCGGTGCGAGCGCACAGTTGGTGCGCCGCCTCCCGGCCACCCTTGAGCCGGGCCGACACCATCCCGCCGAAGCCGGTCATCTGCCGGGCCGCGACGTCGTGGTTGGGGTGGCTCGGCAGGCCGGGGTAGAGCACCGCGTCGACGGCGGGGTGCTCGGCGAGGAACTCGGCGACCCGGGCGCCGTTGGCGCTGTGCCGTTCCATTCGCAGCGACAGCGTCTTGAGCCCGCGCATCGTCAGGTAGGCGTCGAAGGGGCCGGGGACGGCACCCGCACCGTTCTGCAGGAACGCAAACGCCTCGTCGAGTTCCTCGTCGTCGGTGAGCAGCGCCCCGCCGACGACGTCGGAGTGCCCTCCGATGTACTTCGTCGTGGAGTGCAAGACGATGTCGGCGCCCAGCGCCAGCGGCTGCTGCAGGGCGGGTGAGGCAAAGGTGTTGTCCACCAACACCTTTGCCCCGGCTGCGCTGGACAGCTCGGCAATGCCTGCGATGTCGGCGATCGACAGCAGCGGGTTGGTGGGCGTCTCGACCCAGACCAGCTTGGTGGCCGGCGTGATCGCGGCACGCACGGCGTCGAGATCCGACAGGGGTGCAGGCGTGTGCGTGACGCCCCACTGGGAGAAGACCTTGTCGATCAACCGGAACGTGCCGCCGTAGGCGTCATCGGGAATGACGACGTGGTCGCCGGGACGCAGCACGGCCCTCAGTGTGCAGTCGGTGGCCGCCATGCCCGAGCTGAAGGCCCGTCCGAAGGTGGCACCCTCCACCGCCGCCAGGCTCGCCTCCAGTGCCGCGCGTGTCGGATTGCCCGTTCGCGCGTACTCGTATCCGCTCCGCAGCCCGCCGACGCCGTCCTGGGCGAAGGTCGAACTCGCGTAGATCGGCGCGTTGACCGCGCCGGTTTGCGGATCGGGCCGGTATCCGGCGTGGATGGCCTTGGTCGCGGGACCGTAGGCGCGGTACGCATCTGCCTTGGAACGCTGCTCACTCATCACCGTTCAGGGTAACGGTGATGACCACCTCTGGTGTAGAACGAAGGTTATGGCCACGACGATCGAAAGTCTTCTCGACCTCGACACGCTGCTGACATCCGAGGACCTCGAATTGCGCACCATGGTTCGGGAGTTCGGCGAGTCCCGTCTGCGCCCGCACATCCCCGAGTGGTTCGAGACCGGTGAGGTTCCGGTGCGCGACCTCGCCGTCGAGATCGGCAAGCTGGGCCTGCTTGGCATGCATCTGGAGGGTTACGGGTGCAGCGGATCCTCGGCGACCGCCTACGGGCTGGTGTGCCAAGAGCTCGAAGCCGTCGACAGCGGTCTCCGGAGCTTGGTGTCCGTCCAGGGCTCCCTGGCGATGTTCGCCATCCACCGCTGGGGCAGCGAGGAACAACGAGAACAGTGGCTGCCGGGCATGGCCGCAGGCGAGCTGATCGGCTGCTTTGGTCTGACCGAGCCGGACTTCGGTTCCAACCCCGGCGGCATGCGGACGACCGCCCGCCGCGACGGGTCGGACTGGATTCTGAACGGATCCAAGATGTGGATCACCAACGCCTCGATCGCCGACGTCGCCATCGTGTGGGCGCGCGCCGAGGAAGGCGTCATCGGGTTCGTGGTCCCCACCTCGACTCCCGGCTTCTCCGCGCGGGCGATGACCCACAAGATGTCGCTGCGCGCCTCGGTCACCTCGGAGTTCAGCCTCGACGACGTCCGACTGCCGGACGACGCCAAACTGCCGGGCGCGCGCGGACTGTCGGGTCCGTTGGCATGTCTGTCCGAGGCGCGGTTCGGCATCGTGTTTGGATCGGTCGGCGCAGCCCGTGACTGCCTGGAGACGACGTTGGACTACGTCGGCACCCGTGAGGTCTTCGACAAGCCCCTGTCCGGATATCAGCTCACCCAGGCCAAGATCGCCGACATGGCAGTCGAATTGGGCAAGGCGCAGCTCCTGGCGTTGCACCTTGGCAGGCTCAAGGACGACGGCAAGATCAAGCCGGAACAGGTCAGTGTCGGCAAGCTCAACAACGTGCGCGAGGCGATCAAGATTGCCCGACAATGCCGAACCTTGTTGGGCGCCAACGGAATCACGCTGGAGTACCCGGTGATCCGGCATGCCAACAACCTGGAATCGGTGCTCACCTACGAGGGCACCTCCGAGGTGCATCAGTTGGTGATCGGCGAAGCGCTCACCGGGGTCAGCGCGTTCCGCTGAACGACCGTCGAGGCCAACTTGTCGGAGAAGCTCTGCCGCCTGCGATCCCACAGCGGCCACAGCACCCCGAGCAACAGGGGTACGACGTCGGCGACGTGGGCGAGCAGGCGGACCGTCGATCGCGTGAACCCGATCGGCTGCTGCGTCGTCGCGTCGAGCACCCGGATGCCCAGCAGGCCCTTGCCGAGGCTTGCGCCGCCTCGTCCCTGTCGCAGGCCCAGGTTCCACACGGCATATCCGACCATCGCCAACCAGCAGGCGACGAAGCTCCACCAGCCCAGCGGCGTCGAACCGGCGTCCCCACACTGCGACCCCAGATCGCGAATGGAAGGATCGCCGTCGCACAAGGGGTTTCGCGTCACCCAGGCCAGCGCGAGAGCCACCAGCGCCAGAACCACGACCGGGACGACGTCGACCATCGCCGCCACGATCCGCCGCCACCAGGGCGCGTAGGCGGGCTGCCCGGGTTCGGAAGGTCGCACCACACGACCGTACCGAACGAGCCCATCAGCAGGGGACGCAGATGGTGGTCGCTACGGCGTCCTCGGCGCGACTTGACCGCCGGTCAGCTTGCGGTAGGCGTACACCAGGATGAGACCCGCTAGCGGCGCGCCGACGAGCAGACCGACGAAGCAGACGATGGCGCCTACCACGATCAAGAGGAGCGCCAGGAGATACGCCAGCACGGCCGAACCGAAGTTCGACCTCACCAACTGAAAGCTCTCCTTGATCGCCTGGATCGGCGGGGTGTCGCGTTCGACGATCAACACGGTCGTGAACATCGTGAACAGACCGATGACCACACTGAAGATGAAGCAGAAGCTCAGTATCGACGACACGACGCCGATGATCAGGCTGGCGACGAGCACCCGGCCCACGTTGCGCGGCTTGAAGAAGGACCCGGCTGACACCTGCTGCCCGTCGGCGATGTCCAGGAGCCCGCCGTAGTAGGCCGAGGTGATGGCACCCGCGAGCACGAAGGTCAGGATGCTCCCGAGGAACACCACGAACAGGCCTGCGGCGCTCAGTCCCGACGTCATCGAGTAGCTGAAGCTGGTGTCGTCGGTGGAGTAGGTGCTCACCGCATCTGGCGACACCGCGATGGCCAACGAGTAGACGCCAATGCCTACGAGGAACAGCAAGACGGCGTAGACCAAGGTCGGCACGATCAGCGCGCCGGCGTTCTTGCTGAACTTGTTCCAGGCCCAGCCGAACCCGTCGCCGAGGTCCAGTTGCCCGCCGGCGGCCGGCGGGTAGCCCCCGTAACCACCTTGTGCCGGGTAACCACCCGGTGCCGGATAACCGCCCTGTGGGGGCGCGTAACCGCCGGGAGGAGGCGGAGCGTAGCCGCCCTGCGGGGGTGGTGGCGGCGGGTAGCTGCCCTGCGGGGGTGGCGGTGGCGGGTAACCGCCCTGCCGGGGCGGCGGGTAGCCACCCTGCGGGGGCGGCGGGTAGCCACCCTGCGGTGGCGGCGGGTAACCGCCCTGCGGCGGTGGCGGATAACCACCCTGCGGGGGCGGCGGGTAGTTGCCTTCGTTCGGATGGCCACCCTCGGGCGGCTGCGGCGGGTTGGTCATGTCACGTCCTAGTGGGTTCGGACAGCGAAACCCGTCTGCCGACGGGCCGGTGTGATCGTGGGACTGGCGGTCAGTTCGAGAAGAAGACGAAGTACCCGATGAAGCTCAAGACGAGGGAGGCCGCGCCGACGATGACACCGGCCAAGGCCAAACCGTGGCCCGCTTGCCCCGTCTTCTTGATCTGGTTCATGGCGACGATGCCGAGGACGATCCCGACGATCGCACCAATGCCGCAGAAGAGACCGATCACCGAGCAGACCAAGGAGGCCACGGCGAGGTTGTTGTTCCCCTGCGGGGGCGCGGGCTCATAACCCCCGTATCCCCCGTATCCCCCTGGCGGCGGATAACTTCCAGGCGGCGGTGGAGGCGGGTAATTCCCCGGAGGCGGCGGCGGATACTCGGTCATGAACGCCTTCCAGTGATCGATTTTGCTGGTCTGAGCGCTGTTACCCTACCCGAGAACTAGCTGAAAAAGGTCAGCAAGAAGTCATCAATCCGGCACTGCGCCATCGCTATCGGCGGGAGCTGCCATTCGACAGGAAGCCCAGCAGGTCGTGCCGGGTCAGCACGCCCACCGGCTTGCCCTCCTCGACCACCATCACGGCGTCGATGTCGCGCAGTTCCTTGGCTGCGGCACTGACCAATTCGCCCGCACCGATCAGCGGCAGCGCCGGGCTCATGTGCTCCGACACGGCGTCGGCGAGCTTGGCCCGGCCCTCGAACACCGCCGACAGCAGTTCCCGCTCGGAGACGCTGCCGGCCACCTCGCCCGCCATCACGGGCGGTTCCGCGCCGACGACCGGCATCTGGGACACCCCGTACTCGCGAAGGATCCCGATGGCGTCACGCACCGTCTCCGAGGGGTGGGTGTGCACGAGGTCCGGCAGCGCACCTGACTTGCCGCGCAACACGTCTCCGACGGTCGTCTGTTCCACCGAACCGTCGAGTCGCTCCCGGAGGAAGCCGTAGGACGACATCCAGGAATCACTGAAGATCTTTGAGAGATAACCTCTTCCGCCGTCGGGCAGCAGGACCACGATGACGGCGTCCGGCCCGGCGCGTTCCGCCACCCGGATGGCGGCGACCGTCGCCATCCCGCACGACCCGCCGACCAACAACGCCTCCTCACGCGCGAGACGACGCGTCATCTCGAAGGAGTCGGCGTCGGAGACGGCGATGATCTCATCGGTGACGGTGGGGTCGTAGGCCGACGGCCAGAAGTCCTCGCCCACTCCCTCGACGAGGTAGGGCCGGCCGGTGCCGCCCGAGTACACCGACCCCTCCGGGTCGGCGCCGATGATCTTCACCGCGCCCCCGGACACCTCCTTGAGGTATCGACCCGCGCCGGTGATCGTCCCGCCGGTGCCGACCCCGGTGACGAAGTGGGTGATCTTGCCCTCGGTGGCGGCCCAGATCTCCGGACCGGTCGTCTCGTAATGGCTCGCAGGGCCGTTCGGGTTCGAGTACTGGTCGGGCTTCCAAGCACCGTCGATCTCGCGGACCAACCGGTCGGAGACGCTGTAATAGCTGTCGGGGTGGTCCGGCGGCACCGCGGTCGGAGACACGACGACCTCGGCGCCGTACGCGCGCAACACGTTTCGCTTGTCCTCGCTGACCTTGTCGGGGCAGACGAAGATGCACTTGTAGCCGCGCTGTTGGGCAACCAGGGCCAGTCCCACGCCGGTGTTGCCCGAGGTCGGCTCCACGATCGTGCCGCCCGGCTTGAGCTCGCCGCTGGCCTCGGCGGCGTCGATCATCTTGATCGCGATGCGATCCTTGGAACTGCCCCCTGGGTTGAGGTACTCGACCTTGGCCGCGACGAGTCCGGCGCCTTCGGGCACAACGGAGTTCAGCCGGACGAGAGGCGTGTTGCCGATGAGCTCACTGACATGACCCGCGATTCGCATGGGTCCATCGTGTCAGGCGCGCGGTTCGGTTACCAGGTCGCCTCTCGGATGTAGTCGCCGATCTGCTTGAGCGACCGGGTCGCTTCCTTCACGTGCGGCGCTCCCAGCTGGAAGACGTGCATCTGACCAGGCCAGACGTGGACTTCGACGGGCACCCCGGCCGCGGCGAGCATGTGCGAGGCCTTTCTGGCGTCGTTGAGCAGAACCTCCGAGCCCGACACGTGAATCAGGGTCCGCGGCAGACCGGTCTCGACGTGGTCGAGCGGTTCGTAGACTTCCTCGGGCTTGCCGTCGACGACGTGGCGCTTGGCCGCACGCTCGATGTAGTCGACCAGCATGTCGAAGGCCTTCGACGGGAACATCGCGTCGGAGTGGGCGTTCGGGTGCTGGGCGCGGCCCTCGTTGTCGATCTCGAAGAGGGGCGACATCGTGACCATCGCCGCGGGCAGCTCGCCCTCCAGGTTGAGCCGCTCGGCCAGTGCCAGCGACAGGTAGCCGCCCGCCGAATCCCCCGCCAGCACGATCTGCGACGGGTCGTAGCCCTTGAGCCGCAACCACCGGTAGGCGTCGTAACAGTCGTCGACGGCCTCGCCAATGGAGTGCTTGGGGATCATCCGGTAATTCACGGCCAGCGCGGGGCTGTCGGCGAACCGCGACAGTGCGGTCACCAGGCGACCGTGGGTGTTGGCACCGCAGGTGAGGAACGCGCCGCCGTGCATGTAGAGGATGACGCTGCGGGTACCGTCGGCGGGCAGCACGCCCGCCGCCCGGACCAGCTGCGCGGTGCAGTTCGGCAGACCGATGGTGGCGCGCACCGTGCCGGGGGCGGGCCGCAGCACCCGGGCAGCGAAGTCGACCACGCCGAAGGGCCACGGCATCCGCGGCAAGTAGCCGCCCACGGCGAGGGTTGGCTTGATCGTCATCATCGCGCCAAGAGCAAACAACCGACCGGCTAGGCTCGGGCCGTCCTCGACCACCTCGAGCGGAGCACCGTCACTGACGGGGAATCGTCGTGTCTTGCGCGATCTACCAGCGCCAACGGTGGTTCCATACGAACGGGATACGTCACTTGGTGCGGTCATCGTCACCACTTCCCTACGCCGATGTAGTGCCCGAGGCCCGTTAATGCTTAGCCAACCCCAGGTAACTTAGCTTGAACCCTTTCAATTGTTCAACGAATGGGAAACCCGATTTCGTACCGCAGTCGATATCGCACCGTGACCGGCCGTGACCGCTACCACGCGGATATCCCGTCGGGACCGTCCTAAACTGGCCGCGTGGGCAATCGTGCACCGCGACGTTCGACCGTTGCCCTGGCAGCGGCGGCGACGCTCGCGTCGACGGGTTCGGCGTATGTCGGTGCCAGGAACCTCCTTCAGGTGCAGGCTGACCAGGCCCGTCAGGTCATTCCCAAGTCGTGGGACGTTCCGCCGCGGGCCGACGGCGTCTACTCTGCGGGCGGCGGCCCGTTCGAGAGGTGGCACCGCGGCGTGCCCTTCGACGTCCATCTGATGGTGTTCGGCGACTCGACGGCCACCGGCTACGGCTGCATGATCGCCGACGAGGTGCCAGGCGTGTTGATCGCGCGCGGGCTCGCCGAGCAGTCCGGCAAGCGGATTCGGTTGAGCACCAAGGCAATCGTCGGGGCCACGTCGAAGGGGCTCTCGGGACAGATCGACGCGATGTTCGTGGCGGGTCCGCCTCCCGACGCCGCGGTGGTGATGATCGGCGCCAACGACGTCACCGCCCTCAACGGCGTCGGGCAATCCGCGCGGCGGCTCGGTGCCGCGGTCCGCCGGTTGCGGGGCAGCGGAGCGGTCGTCGTCGTCGGCACCTGCCCGGACTTCGGCGTCATCACCGCGATTCCGCAACCGCTGCGCACCGTCGCGCGCACCATCGGTCTTCGACTGGCCCATGCGCAGGCCGCCGAGGTGCGCGCTGCGGGCGGCGTGCCGGTGCCGTTCTCGGAACTGCTGGCCTCGGAGTTCCAGCAGGCCCCGGAGGAGTTCTTCTCCCAGGACATGTTCCATCCGTCGGCGGCCGGCTATGCGTTGGCCGCCCAGCAGCTGCTGCCCGCGCTGTGCAAGGCGCTGGGTGAGTGGAGCGCCGACGCCGACGTCGAGCCGGCCCTCGAGGCGCGGGGCGACTCGTTGCTGGCCCGCCTGGGCGGCGTCACGCAGTTCTGGCGGCGCACGACGGGCGTACCCGCGCCGATCGTCGCCACGGTCACGGGTTAGGTTCGGTCTAGCCGTCCCCTATCGAGGAGTTCGCCATGCCCGAAGCCGTCATCGTCTCCACCGCCCGATCGCCCATCGGCCGCGCCAACAAGGGCTCGCTGGTGGACATGCGTCCCGACGACCTGGCTGCGCAGATGGTCAAGGCGGCCCTCGACAAGGTGCCCGGGCTCGATCCGCGTGACATCGACGACCTCATCATGGGCTGTGGCCAGCCCGCCGGCGAGGCAGGTTTCAACGTCGGTCGCGCGGTTGCCGTTGAATTGGGCTACGACTTCCTGCCCGGCACCACCGTGAACCGGTACTGCTCGTCGTCGCTGCAGACCACCCGGATGGCGTTTCACGCGATCAAGGCCGGCGAGGGCGACGCCTTCATCTCCGCCGGCGTGGAGACGGTGTCGCGCTTCGTGAAGGGCAGCGCCGACGGCTGGCCCGACGCCAAGAACGGTGCCTTCGCGGACGCGCAGGCCCGCTCGGACGAGGCCGCGACCGGAGCGACGGAGTGGCACGATCCCCGCGAGGACGGGTTGCTGCCCGACGTCTACATCGCAATGGGTCAGACGGCCGAGAACGTCGCCCTGTTCACCGGCATCAGCCGCGAGGATCAGGACCACTGGGGCGTCCGCAGCCAGAACAAGGCCGAGGAGGCCATCAACAGCGGCTTCTTCGAGCGGGAGATCTCGCCGGTGACCCTGCCCGACGGCACGGTCGTGTCCAAGGACGACGGCCCACGCGCGGGCACGACGTACGAGAAGATCAGCCAGCTCAAGCCCGTCTTCCGGCCCAACGGCACCATCACCGCCGGCAACGCGTGCCCGCTGAACGACGGTGCTGCGGCCCTGGTGATCATGAGCGACGTGAAGGCCAAGGAGCTGGGGCTGACGCCGCTGGCGCGCATCGTGTCGACCGGCGTGTCGGGGTTGTCGCCGGAGATCATGGGCCTCGGCCCCATCGAGGCGTGCAAGCAGGCGCTCGCACGGGCCGGCAAGTCGATCGACGACATCGACCTCTACGAGATCAACGAGGCGTTCGCCGTGCAGGTGCTGGGCTCGGCGCGCGCACTCGGGATGGACGAGGACAAGCTCAACGTCTCCGGCGGCGCGATTGCGCTCGGCCACCCCTTCGGCATGACCGGCGCCCGCATCACCGCCACGCTGCTGAACAACCTGCAGACCCACGACAAGACGTTTGGCCTGGAGACCATGTGCGTCGGCGGCGGCCAGGGCATGGCGATGGTGATCGAGCGCTTGAGCTAGGCGCGCCTCCGCCGACTCTGCTGCATCGGGTGTGCGCACAGATCGCAGACTCACGACTCTTCGCGATCTGTACGCACACTCGATTGCCACGCCCGTTGCACCCGGGCGAGAACGTCCGCCGTTCGGTTGGCCTTCGCGACTCTGATGACCTGCCAGCCAAGTTGGTGGGCCAACTCGATGCGGACGATGTCCTTGGCGAACTGCACCGGGTCGGTGCGATGGTGGTCTCCGTCGTACTCGACGGCGAGCCGACGTTCCTCCCATCCCATGTCGAGGTAGTACGTCGGCTGCCCGTATCCACCGCTCACCGGAATCTGGGTGCGGGGCCGCGGATATCCCGCTCGAATCAGCAAGAGCCGCAACCACGTTTCCCTCGGCGACTCCGCACCTGGGTCGTAGAGGTCCAGCACCGCAGGCAGCTTGCGAACCCCTGGTGATCCCGGGTGCCGCCGCGCCACCGCCAAGACGGAGTCGACGTCCAATCCCGTTGCACGACCGAGCGCGTCGATGCGCTCCACGCACGAACCCACCGGACCACGACGGCCGAGGTCGAACGCCGTCCTGGCCGCCGTGGTCACCCACATGCCGTCGAGTGTTTCGAACTCGTTGCCCAGCAGTCGATCTCGTCGGGTCTTGACGCCGCGAGGCGGCCGCGCGTTCGGCCAGATGAGTTCAACGGGCACGTCATCGGCGATCCAGCGACTGCCGTGCATCGCGGCCGCCGCCAATCCGCAGATGACACCGTCACCGTAGGTCCACTGCCATGCGCCCCGCGTCCGCTGCCGCAGCGTCGGCTGGACGCCGGCGGGCAGATAGATGTCGGGCAGGATCGCCTGATGCGCCTTGCGCAATTGGTACTTGTTGGCCACCCGCCCGTTGACGAGGGCCTCGCTGCCGATGAAGGGTGTCGTGTCGTCGTCCACGGTTGGCAGCGTCGGCCTAGGAACCGACACTCGCACCGATCGAGTGTGCGCACAGATCGCGTTCTGTGGACTTGGATTCAGGCGGTCGCTGCAACGTATGTGGACGGATTCGAGAGTAGTCGGTGGAGTTCTTCGGCTGGGGTTGCCCAGTTGTGGCGTTTGCGGGGTCGGGCGTTGAGTTCGGCGGCGACTTC
>NZ_JACKVK010000002.1 GCF_025823185.1 Mycobacterium yunnanensis | reverse complement strand
GAAGTCGCCGCCGAACTCAACGCCCGACCCCGCAAACGCCACAACTGGGCAACCCCAGCCGAAGAACTCCACCGACTACTCTCGAATCCGTCCACATACGTTGCAGCGACCGCCTGAATCCAAGGACAATCGAGCGATCTCCCAGCACACGGGATGTGCGCAAGTGGTACCCGGTGTCGGTTGACGGGTGTCGACTTTCTATCGTGACCAGATGAGCAACGTTGCTGATGCCGATCGGGTGGCCGACCTCGCGAAGGCGGTGGTAGCCGAGCACGACCCCACGTCCGTTCCGGTCCGGGAATTCCTCGGAGCCTGCTACGACTCCGGCCTGTCCTGGGTTCACTTCCCCGAAGGTCTTGGTGGACTTGGCCTTTCGAGAGGCAACCAAGCTGTCGCCGATCGAATCCTGCAGGGCGCCGGCGGACCCGTGCCGCTGGGTCTCAACCCGATGGGCTACGGCATGGCGGCACCGACGATCCGCGAGCACGCCCTGTCGGACGAGGTGAAGAAGCAGTGGCTGCGCCCACTGGCCACCACCGAGGACATCTGGTGTCAGCTGTTCTCCGAGCCCGGCGCCGGCTCCGACCTGGCCGGCCTCGCCACCTCCGCGGTGCGCGACGGGGACGACTGGGTGATCAACGGGCAGAAGGTGTGGACGAGCCTCGCCCACCGCGCGCGGTGGGGTCTGCTGCTGGCCCGCACCAATCCCGACGTGCCAAAGCACAAGGGCCTCACCTACTTCGTGATCGACATGCACTCCCCCGGTGTCGAGACGCGACCCCTGCGGCAGCTCACCGGCCAGGCCGAATTCAACGAGGTGTACTTCTCCGACGCGCGCATCCCCGACGCCCACCGTCTCGGCGAGGTCGGCAACGGCTGGGGCGTGGCGATGACGACGCTGATGAACGAGCGCAGCGCCCTTGGCGGTAGCGGCAGCCGACGCGGGGCGGGCACCATCTCCGAAGCAGTCTCGTTGTGGGCGACCCGGCCCGAGCGCCAGACACCCGTCCTACGCGACCGGCTCACCCAGCTATGGCTGCGGTCGGAAGCCCAGCGCCTGACCTCCGAACGTTCCCGCGTGTCGGCCACCGTCGGCGGGCCGGGGCCGGAGGGCTCGATCGGCAAGCTCGTCGGCGCGGAGCTCAACCAGCAGATCTATCAGTTCTGCATGGATTTGCTTGGCCCAGAAGGCATTTTGTACCACGGCTACTCCAAACCCGAATCCGAGCGCGAGGACTCCGACTGGCGCGGACCCATTCAGCAGCGCTATCTGCGCAGCCGCGCCAACACCATCGAAGGCGGTACGTCCGACGTGATGCGCAACATTCTCGGCGAGCGGGTCTTGGGCCTGCCCGGTGATCTGCGGGCGGATGCGGGCATGGCGTGGAAGGAGATCCCCCGTGGCTGAGAAGCGTGCGGATCAGCCCGACAGAGTGGCTGATCTGGCGGAGACGCTCGCGGCCGAACCCCGCGCCCAATTCCTGTTCACCGACGAACAGCAACAGCTGCTGTCCGCGGTCCGCCGGTTCGCCGCGGAGAACTTCGACGAGCCGACGATTCGCCGACTCATGGAGTCCGACCCGCCCTTCGACCCGACCGCGTGGGGCCGCCTCGGTGCCGAGCTCGGCGTGCTCGGACTCTCGGTGCCCGAGGCCGACGGCGGCGTCGGCGGCACGCTCGTCGACCAGGCCGTCGCGGTCGAGGAGCTCGGCGCGGCACTGGCCTGTGGGCCGCTGTTCGGCACGGTCTTCCTCGCCATCCCCGCCCTTGTCGCGTCGTCGGCCGGCCCCGTCCGCGACGAACTGCTCGCCGATCTCGTCGAGGGTCGCCGCACGGCGGCGTTCGTCGTGCCCGACAGCGCCGGTGCCTTCGACGCCGCGGACGTCACGGTGCGATCCACTGACTCGGGGCTGACCGGCACGGTCGACGGCGTCGTCGACGCGGGTGCCGCCGACGTCCTACTGGTTGCGGCGACAGGCCAGGACGGCGTCAGCCTGTTCGCGGTCGACGCCGCAGGCACCGGCGTCCAGCGGACGAACCAGCTCACCGTCGACCTGACCCGGCCACAGGCCACCGTCACCCTGTCGGACGCACCGGGCCAATTGGTGGCCGGCCCCGACGAGGCGCAGCGGGTCCTCACCCACGCGTTCCAGGTCGCGTCGGCCCTGCTGGCCGTCGAACAGGTCGGCGCGGCCCAGCACCTGCTCGACGTCGCCGTCCAATACGCGAAGGATCGCCTCCAGTTCGGCAGGCCCATCGGCTCGTTCCAAGCGGTCAAGCACCGCCTCGCCGACATGATGGTCGACCTCGAACACGCCCGCTCGACGGCGTATCACGCGGTCTGGGCGCTGGCCGACGGGTCCGACGATCCGGCGTTGGCCGCCAGCATCGCGCAGGCGACGTGTTCTGCTGCGTTCAGCCGCATCGCCGCCGACGCCATTCAGACCCTCGGCGGCATCGGCTTCACCTGGGAGCACCAGGCACATCTGTACTTCAAGCGGGCCACGGTCGACGCCGCGCTGCTCGGAAGTGCCGAAGCGCATCGGTCACGGGTGGCCGAGATGGTGCTCGACACCGCCACGGCCGACAAGGCTCCGCGCGTCGCCGACGGCACCCGCGGCTGAGCGTCGAGACTGCGTCCACGGTCGTGAATGTCGCGCGATCACGACCGTGGACGCAGTCTCGCGGCCGCGCTCACCACAGCGCGCGGTAGTTCACCAGCGCCCCGGCGACGAGGACCACGCCGACGCCGACGAACAGGACCCGGACCGTCGTCGGCCCGTATCGGGTGGTGGCCCTGACGATGTTGCGCTGTGCGCGACGGGCCCGGATCGTCCGCCGCGTCGAGAGCCCAAGCACCAACAGCGACGGCAGCAGCGCCACCGAGCAGTAGACCACCACGATCACGGGCCACGGCGAGTGCGTGTGAGCCGACAGCATCGTCAGCGACGTGAGGTAGGGCACCGACGTCGCGGACTGGCCGAATCCGATGACCAGTCCGACGATCGCGAACAGCCACGGGTTGCGCCGGGTCAGGTTCAGCGCCCACAGCGGCGGGGTCGGGCGTGCCGAGCCCGACAGGCTGGCCACCGCGATGAGGACGACGCCCAGCACCAGCTGGCCCCAGTACCGCAGCGTCGGTGTGACCTCGAGGTCGACGCGGTCGGTCAGGAAGGTCAGCCCCAGCACGGTGAGCACGCCGAACGTCGAGGTCGCCGCGAACACACCGGCGATGAAGCTGAGCCCGCCGGGCAACGCCGACCTGCGACTGAGCCTGCTGTCGTACACGACTGCCGAGGTCACACCGAGATTCAGGACGTTCAACGAGTCGAGAAGCGCGAAGCCCAGCAGCGGTAGCAGTAGTCCCAGCATGACCTGACGAACCTACGGGAGGCCGGTTGCGAGCGGGTAACCCGACGACATGCAGACCTTCCTGCCCTACCCCGACTTCGCCGCTTCGGCCGCCGTGCTGGACTCCCGCCGCCTCGGCAAGCAGCGTGCCGAGACCATTCAGATCCTGCGGGCACTGACCGTCCCTGGATACGGCTGGCGGCGTCATCCCGCGGCCGCCATGTGGGCCGGCTACGAGGAGGCCCTGGTCCGCTACGGCCTCGTCGTGGCCGACGAGTGGCTGCGACGGGGACACGCCGACACGACCTCCGCCACGCTGCTCACCGATCTCGACGCCGGCACCGGGCTCGTCGTCGTCCGCGACCAGGACGAACTGGCCCACGCGGGCGACCTGCCGCCGTGGCTCGGCGACCCGGCGTTTCACCGCAGCCACCAGTCCGCGCTCGCATCCAAGGACCCGGAGCACTACCGTCACCACTTCCCGGACGTGCCCGAGGGGCTGCCGTACGCCTGGCCGCCGTCGGACCGGCCACGACGGGTGCCGCTCGACGGCGGGGCGTGAACGCCGACCGTTCGGGTACCCCCAACGACGACCCGCACCATCTCCGAAGGGATCCATGACCGCCGCACGATCGCATCTCGACCAGACCGCCTTGGCCGACGCGCAACGCGTGGTGAACGCCGTCGCCGGCGCGTTCTCGGCCAAGGTCGTCGGGCAGCACCACCTTCGCGAATCCATGCTGATCGGCGTGCTCGCCGGTGGTCACGTGCTGGTCGAGAGCGTGCCCGGGCTGGCCAAGACCACCGCCGCCAGGGTCGTCGCCGAATCCGTCGGTGGTGAATTCAGGCGCATCCAATGCACGCCTGACCTGCTGCCCAGCGACATCATCGGCACGCAGATCTACGAGGCGTCGACCAACTCGTTCGTCACCCGGCTGGGGCCCGTGCACGCCAACGTCGTGCTGCTCGACGAGATCAACCGGTCCAGCGCCAAGACTCAGAGCGCGATGCTCGAGGCGATGGAGGAACGCCAGACCACCATCGCCGGGGTGGTGCATCCGATCCCGGAGCCGTTCCTGGTGATCGCGACCCAGAATCCGGTCGACCAGGAGGGCACCTATCCGCTGTCGGAGGCCCAGACCGACCGCTTCATGCTCAAGGAGGTGGTGCACTACCCGTCGACGGAGGACGAGGTGGAGGTCATCTCGCGGATGGACGCGGGTCTGTACGACAAGGACCACCGCACCGCGCCGGTGGTGAGCCTCGACGACGTGCGCCGCGCGCGACGGTTGGTGACCTCGGTGCACATGGACCGGGCCCTGATCCAATACGCCAGCCACCTCGTCGGCGTCACGCGCGACCCGCAGGCGCATCTGTCGCCGGGGATCGCGCGGCTGATCGAATACGGCGCCAGCCCGCGCGCCACCATCGCGTTCTGCCGGTCGGCGCGGGCGCTGGCGGTGCTGCGCGGGCGCACCCACGTGGTGCCCGACGACATCGCCAAGTTGGCGCACCGGGTGCTGCGGCACCGGCTGATCCTGGGTTTCGAGGCGGCCAGTGCCCGCGTCACGCCGGACGTGGTCGTCGACGCGGTCCTGCAGGCAGTGCGGGTGCCGTGAGTGGGCGTCCATCTCGACCACGCAAGGACGTTCTTCGGACGTGACGGCAACGGCCTGCTCGAGGGCGGGCGGTACGCGCTGGTGCACACCCGCAGCCTCGAGTTCGACGACCTACGTCCGTACGTGCCTGGCGACGACGTCCGTGACATCGACTGGAAGGCCTCGGCCCGCTCGGGCCAGGTGTTGATCAAGCGCTTCGTCACCGAGAAACATCACAAGATCATGGTGGTCGCCGATGCGGGCCGGAACATGTCCGCCACCGCGCCGTCAGGGGAGCTCAAGCGCGACGTCGCCGCCAACGTCATCGGGGCGATGGGGCTGATCACCCTGCGCCGCTCCGACGAGATCGGCATGGTGTTCGGTGACGCCCGCGGCAGCGTCGACGTGCGGTTGCGGCGAGGCGAGACCCATGTCGAGCACATGCTGCACCGCTTCGCCGACCATGCCGGCACCCGTCCGTCGTCGAGTCGCATCGTCACGCAACTGGACTGGGTGGCCCGCCACCAACGTAGGCCGCTGCTGTTGTTCGTGGTGTCCGACGAGCCCGACCCCGACGACCGGCTGGCCGAGGTGGTGTCGCGGCTCACCGCCCGCCACGACGTCATGTGGGCGACGGTCGCGGACGTGCCCTTGATCGGATCGTCCGACGACGAGGACGACGGCTTCGACGTGTCCGACGGGAGCTTCGTCTTCGGCGCAGGCGCTCTCGGACCGCGCGTGGTCGACGCCTTTCGACAGGCCGAAGCACAACGGCGGGAACGGCTTTCGGACTTCATGGTCGACTACGGCATACCGCACGCGGTGATCGGCGGCAGCAACGCGATTCGCCATCAGCTCACCGCGATGACCCAGGTGTACGCCCGTGCCGGATGACCTGCTGCGCCACGTCATCGGGCCGACGCCGTACTCGTCGTGGTGGCTCTGGCTGGCGATCGCACTCACCGTCGTGCTGATCGTCTTCTACCTCGGCGTGTTCGTGGCCACCAGTCCGCGGCGCAGGCTTCGCACCGTGCCGGTGGTCGGCGCGGCCCGCGACCGCGTGATTCGCTACCGGGCCGCGCGTGCCGTACGCGCCATCGGTGACCGCTATCGGGCCGGCGACCTCGACGCCGAACCCGCGGGCGAGGCCGTCGACCGCGAACTGCGTCGCTTCCTGCGTCAGGTCAGCGGCGTGCGCGCGGAGTACATGCAGATCGACGACGTGGCGAACAGCGAGATCGCTGCTGCCGCACCGCTGTTGGCGAATTTGGTCGACGTGCGCTTCAACGCGGCCTCGGGACTGGACGTCGGCGTGGTCAGCCATGACGCCGAGGAGTTGATCCGATCGTGGGCGTGACGTGGATTCCCTTCGTCATCGCGGGGTGCGTCGCGCTCGCGGTGTGCATCGCCGTGGTCCTGTTCCGGCCGATGGGCGCCCAACGCCGACGGCTGCGCCCGCTGGCGAACACCGAGCGCCTCACCCTGCTGCCGGAATACACGCGAGCCGTTCGGGCCCGCACCGTGGCGGCGGTGGTCACGATCGTGCTGCTGGCGGTGGCGTTCGCCGCATCGGTGCTCGTCGCGGCCCGCCCGACGGGATTGCCCACGACGGCAACGCGAGTCGGCGGGGGTGATCCCGAGGACGTGATGCTGTGCATGGGCGCACCGTCGACCGATCCGGCGGTGGCCGCGACGCTGACCTACTTCGCCAGCCAGGTCGACGGTTTCGGCACGCAACGCATCGGGTTGACCTCGGCCAACCGTCGCGTGATCCCGCTGACGCGGGACTACCAATACGCCAAGCAGACGCTGTCGGACTACGCCCGGCCGGCCGATCAGCGCGGGGACGTGGCCGCCTTCTCGGCCCCGGTGACCTACGTGGACTACACGCCGAACCTCGACGACCTCCTGACGCTGTGCCTCACCGGGTTTCCGGACTTCGAACATCCGACGGCGCAACGGCGTTCGCTGATCTACGTCGGACCCGATTCGACGCCGCCAGGTGGTCCCGCGCTGTTCTCCGCCGACCGGGTCCGAGACCTCGCACTCGCCGGTGGGGTGCAGGTGAACGCCGTGGTGACCGGGCGGGACGACGGCGCCTTGTCGGACCTGGCGCGCGCCACCGGGGGACGCGCCCTGCCCGCCGGTCCGAGCGTGACCGCACGGCTCGACGACATTCGGGACCATCCTCCTGCCGCCCGGGTCAGCGATGACGCCGACGGCGAGCGGGCACCGGAATCTCCCGACGTGCCCGTGCTCATCGCCCTCGCCGCGATGCTCGCGGTGGCCGGCTGGCCGATGGTTCGGGCCCGATGACCGTCGAGCTCGTGGTGCCACCGTTGTTGTTGGCCGTCGTCGCGGCCGTCATCCTGGTGGCCCGCGTCGCGGCTCTTCGCCGGATGTCCTCCGCCAGCCGTACCCGCGGCGCGCTGTGGCGGTGGGGTGGGTTGACCGCTGCGGCACTGCTACTCGTCGTCTCGGCCGCCCGGCCCGTGCTCGATCCCGACGATCCCATGACGCGCGTGGCAGATTCGCAGGCACCCAACGTATTCATCCTCGTGGACCGGTCCCCCGACATGGCCGTGCAGGACGGACCCGACGGCGCGTCGAGGATGACGGCCGCACGCGCCGACGTCGCCGTGCTCCTCGACCGCTATCCCGGCGCCCGGGTGGCCCTGATCTCGTTCGCGAGCCGGGCGGCGTTGGACTGGCCCCTCTCCGCGGACACCTGGAGCCTGCGGCCCGTGGCCTCCACCCTGACGCCGTATGCCGCCTCCCCCGACGCGGTGACCGAGACGAACGCCGGATCGGCCGGAAACATGTTGCGGTACCAGTTGATCGGCGCGGTTCAGCAATATCCCCGCGCCCAGAACCTGGTCTTCTACCTGGGTGCCGGCGCGCCCGAGGCGGCCCAGCCACCGCGCGACTTCAACCTCCCCGAGAGTGCGGTCGACGGCGGGGCGGTGCTCGGCTACGGCACCCCGTCGGGCGGCCCGATTCCCGGTGCGGAGGTCGAGCGGTCGACGGTCGACGAGGCGACGTTGCGCACCGTGGCCGACCAGATCGGCGTCCCGTACGCACTGCGCGACGGCGCCGACCTCGCGTCGGTGCTGCCTGCCGCACCTGCCGACGGCAGTTCGGCGCCGACTGCCGGCAGCGGGTCGGCCACCCGCACCGAGCTGTACTGGGCGCCGGCCGCACTGGCGGCAGTGCTGGTGCTCGTCGAGCTGTACCACGTGCTTCGCGAATTCCGCCGCACCAGGCAGACCATGACGGACGTGATCGCGTGACCCCGCGGTCCCTATGGCGTCGGTTCTCACCGAGGACGCGGCTGCTGGTGGCGTCGGCGCCCATCTCGCTCGTCGTGATCGTCGTCGTGGTCAAGCTGTGGTCGGTGGTCCTCGCTGGCGGCTCGGCCCCCACGGACTTCGCCGCCCGTGACGCCGACGCCCTGCGCCGCGACGTGTCGACGCTGAGCGTGCTCGACGTCGTCGAGCCAGCCCGAACCCGCTTCGCCGCAGGCACTCTCGCCGTTCTGGAGGACCGCCTCACCGACGCCGACGCACAGTTCTCCGGGGCACTGTCGAATACCGAGGAGGCCGACTCCTGCCCGGTGCGGGTCAACCTCGAACTGGTCCGCGAGACCCTCGGCGATCGCGCCGCGTCGACGTTCGACGCGTCGGCGGCCAGGTGGTACCGCTCGGCGCTGTCCGTCGTCGAGGCCGCACCGCCGGGTTGCTTCACCGGCAGCGCCGATGCCGACCCGGACCGTCGCGCCGTCCTCGAGGCCACCGTGGCTCGCCTCGGCGCGAAACTCGCGGCCGTCGCGGCGGCGGCACCTCCGCCACCGCCTCCGCCTCCTCCGCCACCGGCGGCGCCACCGCCTCCCCCGCCTGCGGGCGCGCCGGGGTCGGCTCCCTCCGAGCGCGAGCCCTTGCGACTCAACCCCGGCGTGGGTGACCCGCTGGACCGCCTCGAGCAGATCCTGCGGGACGCCGCGGCGGCGCAGAACGGCGGCTGACCAGGCACCGTCGACCCCGGCCGTCTACCCTCGTGGGGTGGCAACGGTGTTGACGGTCAACCGCACGCACGTCGAGCCGGGCGGCAACGGCAAGAAGACGGGCATCGACAAACGTCTGGTCAGCGGGCCGGTGGCGGTCCGGGCTCCGGGTCCCATGCGTGGCGGCCTTGGCAGCGGGATCGTCGACGACGTCATCGGCAACCGCAAGCTGCACGGTGGTGACGACCAAGCCGTGTACGCCTATGCGCGTGAGGATCTCGATTCGTGGGCCGCGACGCTGGACCGCGAATTGACCAACGGCATGTTCGGCGAGAACCTCACGACGACGGGCGTCGACGTGACCGGCGCGGTAGTAGGTGAGCGCTGGCGGGTCGGCACCGACGGTCTGCTCCTCGAGGTCACCAGCCCCCGTACGCCGTGTAAGACGTTCGCCAGCAGGCTCGGAATCGCCGGGTGGATACGGACTTTCGCCCGCGGCGGCACACCGGGTGCCTATCTACGGGTGCTCGAACCGGGCTCGGTGTCGGGTGGGGACGCCGTCGAGGTCGTCGACGTGCCCGCGCATGGCATCACGGTCGGCTTCGTCTACCGTGCGCTGATGGTGGACAAGGACCTGCTGCCGGACGTGCTCGTCGCCGATGCGCTGCCCGAGGACGTCAAGGCACTGGCGCGGCGGCGCGCCACTGCGACGTAGCACGAGGGGCACCCGTTGCCGGATGCCCCTCGTGGTCGAACTCTCGATCAGCGGCCGTTGCCGACGATCGGGGCCGGCGGCCGATTCACCTGTTGCTGGATGTCGTTGATCCACTGGTGATGGTCGATGCCGGCGTTGTAGCCGACCTGTGCGGGGTTGGCGACGGGCGCCGCGTCGGCGGGCCCGGCCAGCCCGATGAGGGCTGCCGCGAATGCGGTGGCGGTGATGGTGGCAAATCCGAACTTCTTCACGATCTGTGTCCTTCTTTAGAAATCCTCTTGGCGTTCTGCTGCCTATAACAGGCAGCTCAGCGCTTTGATTCCACTGGCGGAATGTGATCGCTCGATGGCAGAAACGGCACGCCCCGAAATCTATCTAGCCCAGCTAGCAAACACGGTGCGGTGGCGGGCATGATGGTGCGGTGAGCATCCGACTCGGCGTCATCTTCCGTCCCGACTTTCCGCCGCACGAGTTGCGGCGCATCGCCACGGAGGCCGAGGCCGCCGGCGTCGACGA
Organism: Mycobacterium yunnanensis; assembly: GCF_025823185.1. GTDB lineage: Bacteria > Actinomycetota > Actinomycetes > Mycobacteriales > Mycobacteriaceae > Mycobacterium > Mycobacterium yunnanensis. The sequence continues at coordinate 192,393 of NZ_JACKVK010000002.1, read as the reverse complement.
GTTGTGGCTGTGGGAGGACTGCTTTCAACAGGGCGGTGTCGCGCAGGTCGCCGTCGCGCTGGCCGCCACCGAACGGCTCGGCGTCGGCATCGGCCTGATCCCCGCGCCGCTGCGCAACGTGACGGCGGCCGCGATGGAGTTCGCCACGCTCGAGTCGTCGTTCCCCGGGCGCACCCGCGTCGCGGTCGGCCACGGCGTCCAGAGCTGGATGCGGCAGGCCGGTGCGGCCGTCGAATCGCCGCTGACTCTGCTCCGCGAATACGTGACCGCCCTGCGGGCCCTACTCGCGGGCGAGGAGGTCACCACCGAGGGCCGCTACGTGCGCCTGTCCCAGGTGCGCCTGGAATTTCCGAGTGCCCGGCCGTACCCCATCCTCATCGGCGGTACCGGACCGAAGACGCTGCGCCTGGCGGGTGAGATCGCCGACGGCGTCCTGCTCGACAGCAGGTACACCAGCGACACCGTGACCGACGCACTACGCCATGTCGCCGAAGGCCGTGCCGCGGCGAATGCGCCGTCCCGGTCCTTCAGTACGACGCTGTTCCTGGCGTGCGCGCCAGGTGCCGACGCCGACCGTCGGCTCGCCGAGGAGGCCCGGCGGCAGGACGTGCCTCCCACCGGGGTGTTCGGAGTGGGTGGTGACGTCGGCCAGATCGCCGCGGGGCTGGCTCCCTATCTCGCCGCGGGCGTGGATGCAGTGGCGTTGCAACCGCTGGATCGAGGTGTCGCCGACCTCGTCGGGGCCGCGGGTCGGGTGCGGGCCGCGTTGCCCTGAGCCGTCACCAGTGGTTGCGGTGGATGATGATGATCTGCGGTTGCTGCTGCACGATCGGCGCATTGGCCGTGATCTGACTGTTGCCCGGCGTCACGCACTGGGTCGCCGAGCCCAGATCGGTGCACTCGAGCTGGCCGGCTGACGCGGCTGGCGCCAGCGCGATCGCTACTGCGGCGCCCCCGGCCACGGCCAAGGGGGTGAGGAGACGGGCACTGACATGCATGGGAATTCCTTTGAGCCGCAACATGCGGCGAATGCTTCTCTTGATTACAGAGGAATCAACGGCATTGAGGCGCAATCCATTCCGTCGGCCGGACCGCGTGTGGCACCGGACACACGAGGAATGAAAACCCCGCCCGGGCCCGTTCCACTCTTCAGACCGGCACGAAGGAAACTCCGCACCGGGAGAGCGTCCGAATCGCAGCACGAGGCCGCGACACGCACACGTTCGGAATGAAGGGATGAACATCATGAAGAAGATGCAGAAGTTTGGTTTCGCCACGATCGTCGCCGGTGGTCTCGCCGCCAGCGCCCTGGGTCTCTCGGGTGCCGCGCAGGCCGACATCGACCACCACGCGTTCATCAACGACATCACTCAGCAGGTCAACGTGCCGCACGTCGACACGACGGTGCACCAAAGCCGCTGACGCACGACTGAACACCAGAAGGGGCACCCGCTCGGCGGGTGCCCCTTCTTCGTGTGGCCACCAAGGCGCGATGACGGAGTTGTCCCGCAAACGGCATTCGAGGCGGTCTCAACTGGTATCGCAACCTCGACGCGCTGCAGGGCTTCCTGCGGTCGCTATGAGCGGGTGATCGCGTCGATCGCCCGGTGGATCCGCTGCTCGCTGACCGGTCTCGCGGTGCCCAGCTGCTGAGCCCACAAACTCACGCGGAACTCCTCGATCAGCCGCGCGACGTCCCGCACGTCGTCGGCCGCGGCGCGCGACGGCGACAGCGCAGCGACCACGTCGGCGTAGACGTCCTGCAACTGGTGCACCCGATCCATCCGCTCACGGTCGGCGGCCAGGCCCTGCGGCAAGCGCTCGAGGCGCCGGACGACGGCCGTCAGGTAGCGCGCCAGGTCCAGTAGGTGAGCCACGCCGGTGGCGCTGACGAAACCGCGCGGCACCAACGCCGCCAGTTGCGCACGGATGTCGGCGATCGCATCGGCCTGCGCGGCGCTCGGGGCGGCAGGCAGCGCCACCTGGACGTCGTGCAGCGCGGTGAGCACCCGCTGCACCCGCGTCAGGACGTCGCGGGTGGTGGGCGCCAGGGCCGCCGCCACCCGTTCGCGCACCGCGGTGAACTCCGTGCGGCTCCACACGGGCGTCGTGACCAGCGCTGCCATGGCGGCGTCGGCGCAGTCGTCGAGCAACGCGGCCAGCGACCCGTCGGGATTGCTGCCCAGCACCAGGCGGGTTCGGGTGTCGAGCTGCTTCTCGAGCGCCTTGGTAGGCGACGGGACCGACAGCCTGAGCAGGCGGCGGGTCCCGGCTCCCATCGCCGCGCCCTGCTCGGCGGCGGTCGCGAACACTCGAACGCCGGCCGTCGCTCCCTCGTCGACGAGGGCCGGATAGCCGCGCACCGCACGGCCGCCACCGGCGGTCTCGACGACGCGTGGGAGCTCGTCGAGGTCCTCGGGCCAGGTGCACAACCCGGTGCGTTCGAGATCACCGGCGAACGCGCCTGCGACGGCGTCGCGCACCGGTGCGGCGAGCCGCTCCTGCAGCGCTTCGAGGTCCTTTCCGCGCGCGAGTTCGGTGCCGTCGCCGGCCTCGACGGCGAAGGTCACCCGCAGGTGGTCGGGCAGCTTCGACAGGTCGAAGGCGTCGACGGGCACCAGAATGCCGGTGCGGCGGCGCAGCTCGCGTTGCAGCGCGTCCAGCAGGGATCCGGCACTCGGATCCAGGGACCCGACGACGGCGCGTGCGGTGTCCGGAGCCGGCACGAAGTTGCGCCGCAGATCCTTGGGCAGCGACTTGATCAGCGCGGTGACCAGCTCCTCGCGCAAGGCCGGTACGTGCCAGCCGAATTCGTCTCCGCCGAGCCGGGCGAGGACCTCGACCGGAACGTGCACCGTGACGCCGTCGTCCTCTCGGCCCGGTTCGAAGCGGTAGGTCAGCGGCAGCGACAGATCCTCGGCCTGCCAGGTGTCGGGTCGGTCGGCATCGGCGTCGTTGCGCAGCAAGTCCTCTCGGGTGAACGTCAGCAGATCCGGCGTGCGGTGCCGCTGCTTCTTCCACCACCCGTCGAAGTGCCGAGAAGACACCACCTCCGCCGGTACCCGGGCGTCGTAAATGGCGTAGATCTCGTCGTCGTCGACGAGCAGGTCCCTGCGCCGTGCCCGCTCCTCCAGCTCGGCGAGTTCTTCACGCAGCGCGGTGTTGTCGCGGTGGAAGTGGTGTCGCGTCTGCCAGTCCCCCTCGACGAGGGCGTGCCGGATGAACAGCTCCCGCGCCACCACCGGGTCGACCTGTGCGTACCCAATGCGTCGGTGGGCCACCAGCGGCAGGCCATAGAGGGTAACGCGCTCGTATCCCATCACCGCGCCTCGCCGGGCGTCCCAGTGCGGTTCGCTGTACGTGCGCTGCACCAGGTCCCCCGCCACGCGTTCGACCATGTCCGGCTCGATGCGCGCCGCAATCCGTCCAAACAGGCGACTGGTCTCCACCAACTCGGCGACGACGACCCAGCGCGGCGGCCTCTTCGTCAGCACCGACCCCGGCGCGAGCACGAACTTGGAATTGCGGGCGCCATGGAACTCGCGGGAGTCCTTGCTGTCGGCGTCACGAAAACCGATGTGGGACAGCAAACCCGCCAAAAGAGCGGTGTGCACCTTCGCCGGGTCGGCGGGTTCCTGGTCGTCGCTCTCGCGGATGCCGAGGTCGCGCGCGATGCTGCGCAGTTGCCCGGCCAGATCCTGCCACTCCCGGATGCGAAGGTAGTGCAGGTACTCCGCGCGGCACATTCGACGAAAGGCGCTGCCCGACAGCGCGCGTCGCTGCTCACCGAGGTAGCGCCACAGGTTCAGGTAGGACGAGAAGTCGGAGAACTCGTCGGCGAAGCGGGCATGTTTCTGCCGCGCCGCCTCCTCGTGGTCCGACGGCCGCTCGCGCGGATCGGGGATCGACAGTGCGGCGGCCAGCACCAGGACCTCGCGAACGCATCCCTCGGCGTCGGCCGCCAGGATCATCCGGCCGATCCGTGGGTCGAGGGGGAGCTTCGCGAGCCGGCGACCAAGCTCGGTGATGGCGCCCTGGCCGTCGAAGGCGCCGAGCTCGCGCAGCAGTTGCACGCCGTCGCGGACGCTGCGCGCATCCGGCGGATCGAGGAACGGGAAGTTCTCGATGTCGCCGAGACCCAGCGCCGCCATCTGCAGGATGACGGCTGCGAGGTTGGTGCGCAGGATCTCGGGATCGGTGTACCGGGGCCGTGATTCGAAGTCGTCTTGCGAATACAGCCGAATGCACACGCCCGGCGCGGTTCGCCCCGAGCGGCCCGCACGTTGAGCGGCCGACGCCTGCGAGATGGGCTCGATCGGCAGCCGCTGCACCTTGGTTCGGCGGCTGTATCTCGAGATGCGGGCGAGGCCCGGGTCGACGACGTAGCGGATGCCCGGCACGGTCAGTGACGTCTCGGCAACGTTGGTGGCCAACACTATTCGCCGTGCCGACCGGCCCGGCTGGAAGACCTTCTGCTGCTCGGCCGTCGGCAGCCGGGCATACAGCGGCAGCACCTCGGTGGTGGGGTTGAGCGCGTCGCGAAGCGATTCGGCGGTGTCGCGAATCTCCCGCTCGCCGGAGAGGAACACCAGGACGTCACCCGGCGGCTCGGACTCCAGTTCGCGAACGGCGTCGACGATCGCCTCGGTCTGATCCCGCACCTCGGTGCGAATGATCTCGTGGTCGGGGTCGTCCGGATCGTCCTCGGCGTCCTCGGACCGCACCTCGACTTCCAGTGGGCGATACCGAATGTCGACGGGGTACGTGCGCCCCGAGACCTCGACGATGGGCGCCGGGCCGTCGGGACCCGAGAAGTGAGTGGCGAAACGTCCCGGCTCGATCGTCGCCGAGGTGACGACGACCTTCAGATCGGGTCGCCGGGGCAACAGCTCGCGCAGATAGCCGAGCAGGAAGTCGATGTTGAGGCTGCGCTCGTGGGCCTCGTCGAGGATCAGCGTGTCGTAGCGCAGCAGGCGGCGGTCGCGCTGAATCTCGGCGAGCAGGATGCCGTCGGTCATCAGCTTGACCAGCGTGCGGTCACTGGCGTGGTCGTTGAACCGCACGGTGTAGCCGACGGCTTCGCCGAGGGGGACGCCCAACTCGTCGGCGATGCGCTGCCCAACGGTGCGGGCGGCGAGTCGGCGCGGCTGGGTGTGGCCGATGGTGCCGCGGATTCCGCGCCCCAATTCCAGGCAGATCTTGGGCAACTGGGTGGTCTTGCCCGATCCGGTCTCGCCGGCCACCACGACCACCTGATGCTCGCGGATCGCGGCCGCGATGTCGTGACGCTTCTCGCTGACCGGCAGATCGGGATACGAGATCTCGGGCACCGCCGCCAGGCGGGTCGCGACGAGGGCCTCCGCCGTCGTGACTTGGGCGGCCATCTTCGCCAGGGCCTCCGGGCCCACGTTGCCGCGCAACCGACGCCGGAGTCGGTCGGCGTCGCGGATCGTCAGACCGTCGAGCCGCGCACGCAATTCGCGCAAGTCGTCGCCGGACACTCGGTCCACGATATCCGGTCGTCGCCTCGGGTTCAGCGGCGCCAGAAGTCGTACTCGTCGCGACCCGGCCGGAACCCGGCCGCCTCGACGACGTCCACGGCCACCGCGAATTGGTCACCGACCCGCACGGGCACGTGGGCGTCGCTGCCGAACGACACCGCACCGCCGCCCTCCTCGTACCACCACCGCATCAGGTCCACCGACGCGAGCGGGCTGGAGGTGTTGAGCTCGAGGGGACGTCCGGAGCCGGCCAGGGCGCGGAAGACCGTCCGGTACTCCTCCTCGAAGTCGGTCTCGCGGTACTGCCCCTCCCGCGCTGCGGGCCAGTAGCGCCGCGGGTAGTCGCAGTGGGCCAGCACCTCGAAGACGTCGGACCCCTCGACGAGACGCAGCAGCTCCGCGAAGTAGTCCCCCACCACCTCGTGGGCGGGCCGAGAGCGGAAGACGTGATTGGCGTAGACGAGGTGCCCGTCGTGGACGATGGAGTGCAGTGAGCCGAGCACCCGATCGAAGGTTCCCGACCGCAGCACCGCGGCGACGCTGCCGGCGAACAGATGCGGCTCGCCGGCCTCGATTCCGGACAGGATGCGCAGCCCGGGAAACTGGTGACGGCATTGCTCGATGCTGGCCAGGTAACCGTCGACGTCGACCGGGAGCACCCTCTTGCGCGTGCCGACGCGGGCGTCGGTCGGCGGGTGGTCGTGGTCGCCCCAGTCGGTGAAGTCGACGTGTTCGGTGAACGCGACCGCGGGCAACCCGATCTCGACGGCGCGGCGGCACGTGTTCACCATGGAGGCGTCCGGACCGGTGTCCCACGAGAACTCGGTGTGCACGTGGTTGTCGGAGGGAAGCGTCGCGTGGCCCGTCACGCAGCCCACAGTGGCATGTTCTGCAGGCCCGGGTATGAACGAGTGATGGCTTGCAACCGAATCGCCCCGCTCGTGGTCGCGGTTGCGCTGGCCGCACTGACGGCGTCGGGCTGCGGTGCGGCTCCTGGTCCGGCGGCGCCCAGCCCTGAAGCGCCACCGTCGTCGGCGGCGCCCGCGACCGCAACGGGTGCGCCGGCCGGATCCGGTCCGCGGTACGTGGCGATGGGAGACTCGGCCGCGGCGGCCCCGCTGGTGCCCGACCAGGCACAGCCGGTGGGATGCCTGAAGTCGACCAACGACTATCCGTCGGTGCTGGCCCGTCGCATCGGGGCGGCCTCGTTCGACGACGTCACGTGCAGCGGCGCGCGCACCGAGGACCTCGTCTCCCGGTCGCAACCCACCCGCACCGGGCCGGTGCCACCCCAGTTGGACGCCGTCACCGCCGACACGCAGCTGGTCACCGTCACGATCGGCGGCAACGACGTCGACCTGCCGACCATTGCGGCGAAGTGCCGCCGCAGCACCCTGGACCTACCGCCGTGCGCACCCGGCCTCGTGGTCGACGGCGTGGACACCATCTCCTCGGCCATCGACGACGACGCCGACGAGTGGTCCGACCTGGTGGACGCGATACGCGAGCGGGCACCGTCGGCCCGGGTGGTCCTGGTCGGGTACGGCACCTACGTCCGGCCCGAGGGCTGCTTCCCCGACGAGCCCATCAACCCCGTCGACGCCGCGTACTTCCAGGCCAAGGTCGACGAACTGGACGCCCGGCTCGCCCGGGTGGCTGCCGATCGCGGCGTCGAGTTCTTCGACATCCGGCCGCTGACCGTCGGTCACGACATCTGCGCGACACCGCAGGACCGCTACTTCGAGGGGTTCGCCCCCGTCAGCCCGGCGGCCCCGCTGCACCCCAACGGGGCGGGCGCCCGCGCGGTGGGGACGGCGCTGGCCGACTACCTCTCCGCGGGCGGCTGATTCAGCGGTCGGGTGACCAGTAGTCGAGCATCTCGGCGAAAGTCTCGAATGCGGGCCGCGAGACGCCGTAGGTCGCCTCGAAGTGAATGCTCAGGGGGAACCCGAGGCCACCGACACCGTCGACCACCCGCTTGTAGAGGTCCAGCATGTGCTTGCGCTTGGCGGCCGGGTCCGAAGCGGCCAACTCCCGGACGAAGGCCTGTTCGGCGGCCACCGCGGCGTTGCCCGGGTCCTGGATCAGCCAGTTGACGAGCCCGACCTCGGTCTCCATCTTCGGTACGAACCCGAACGACAGCAGGATCTCGGGCCGGTGGTCGGTGGTGGCGGCGAAGTCGGTGAGGAAGCCGACGATCGCGTCGGAGTACAGCAGTTGGGTGAGCGCGTAGTTGGCACCCTGGTTGCACTTGAAGGTGAACCGGCCGCGTTCGCCGTCGCGGGTGGGGATCAGGATGGCGCCGCGATTGGGCACCAGGCCGTCGAAGATCGTCAGCGCGTCGGTGGGTGCGACGCCCGCGCCCTCGCCGTCGGTCATCGTGCGCGGGACCCCGACGAAGGCGATGCCGTCGAAGCCGGCGGCGAGCAACTCGCCGAGGCGTCGTTCGAGGGCCGACTGGTCGAGGAACGACGTGACCTGCGTGCACAGCCCGTTCATGTCGGGTAGTTCGGGTCTGATGATCGACCAGTAGTCGAGGACGTCGAGCTTGGGCTTCATCTCGATGGGACGGTCGTCGTCCTCCTCGATCATGCCGGGGATCATCACGTGCTTGATGCGGCCCTCGATACCGGCGTCCGCGGCCAGCTGCAGCACCTTGTGGGCCTCGTCGACGGCGTAGGCCGCCCCGCGGTCGACGTTGGGCGGGACGAGTTCCAGTGCGATGGTGTTGAGGGCCAAGGGACTGCTCCAATTCACATCATGGAATTCGCGGCATGCCGGAAATGAGCGACGCTCCGTTGCGCAGGACCGCCAGATGTGCGGGCCGTCGGGACGTCACCCTACCGATCGAGCGAAGTAAGGCCGCCCTCACACCGGCGCACACCAGGTTAAGTTAGGCAATGCTAGCCTTCCCCGATGCGGATCTTCAGTCGCGCATCGCGCGCCCCTCGTGCCCTGACCCTCGCCTCCACGGCCCTCCTCGGCGCCGCCCTCGTCGCCGGTTGTGGCAGTTCGTCGACCTCCTCGGACGCGCCGTCGTCCTCTGCCTCCGCGGCCGCCGGCGGGGACACCGTCACCGTCACCCACAAATTCGGTGAGACCACGATTCCCGCCGACCCCAAGCGCGTCGTCACCGCCGGCTGGATCGACCAGGACTTCGTGTTGTCCCTCGGCGTGGTGCCGGTCGGCAGCCGCGGCGGCTACTTCGAGAACTACGACGGCTTCCCCTGGGTGCAGCAGGAGACCGGGGGCAAGGGCGTGCCCGCCATCGAGGGTGACTCCATCAACTTCGAGGGCATCGCCGCGGCCAAACCCGACGTGATCTTCGCGATCAACGAGACGGTCGACCAGAAGACCTACGACCGGCTCTCGCAGATTGCCCCCACCGTCGTGCAGTCCGCGGACTACCCCGACGAGGAGACGCCGTGGAACGTCCAGCTGCTGACCACGGGCAAGGCCCTCGGGCGCGAAGATCAGGCCCAGAAGCTCGTCGACCAGGTCGACGCCAAGTTCGCCGAGGCCAAGGCGGCCCATCCCGAGTTCGCCGGCAAGAAGCTGGTGTCGGACTTCACCTCGGAACCCAACGCGCACTACCTCATTGGCAAGGGTGATCCGCGCAACGCGATCTTCGACGGACTCGGACTCGACACCGGCGACACCATCGGCGACGTCTCCGAGGAGAAGCTGAACCTGCTCGACGGTCCCGCGTTGTTCGTCAACGGCCTGTCCAAGGAGCAGATGGCAGACGTCCCGGCCTTCCAGCGGCTCGCCGTGGTCCGCGACGGGCGGACGCTCTACGCCGGTTCGGATTCCACCCTCAGCGGTGCGATCGCCTTCGGGGGCCCCAACGCGATGATGTACGCCCTCGACAAGCTGGTCCCCCAGCTCGCCAACGCGTACACGGGCAAGCCGGTGGAGGACCTCTCCGGCGCCTAGCCTCCCCGCGAGGTGCGCCCCTCTGGGTGCCCCCCTTCCCCGCGAGCAGACGCAAACGTGCAGCAACGACAGGCGTGTCGCGCACGTTTGCGTCTGCTCGCGGGCTAGGGGGTGAGCTCCTTGGCGATGAGTGGACCCAGTTCGTCCAGCACCTCGGCGTCCAACAACTCCGAATGCGCACAGTCGAGCGCGACGACCTTCAGCTCACCGCCGACGTGCTCGCGCCAACCCTCCGACGCCACCCCGGTCAGGTTCATCTCCAGCCGCGTGGCGTCGACGAAGAACACGTCGCCGTCGTAGCGGCCGTAGTCGGCACCCAAGGTCAATCTCTCTGCGGCGACGTAGTTCTCGACGACACGACCGATCTGCACGTCGTCGAGGATCGAGATCGCGTCGTCGCTGGCGCGCACCAGCGCCACGGCCTCGTCGACGCTCATCCGGGCACCGGGGTCGACCGAGTAGCCCATCTCCCGCAGCAAGCCGGCCAGCACGGCCTCGGCGTCGAAATCGTCGTCGTCGGCGGCGACGTCGGTGCGGGCGTCGAGCATTCCCACGAACGACACCTCACGGCCGCGCCGCACCAGTTCCTCCGCGACCAGCAGTGCCAGAGACCCACCGAACGACCAGCCAAGCAGCCTCACCGGCCCCTGCGGCGCGACGTCATCCACCCGGTCGGCGTACCACGCTGCGAGGGTGTCGATGCCCTCCGGCCACGAGCCGCCACCGAACAGCGGCGACTGCAGACCGTAGAGCGGAACATCATGCGGCAGATGCATCTTCAGCCCCGCGAACTGCCAACTGAGTCCGCTGGCCGGGGCCAGACAGAACAACGGCGGCGCCGAGCCCGAGGCGCGCAGCGCCAACACCGGCGCCAGACCGACCGCCGCCGACCCCGCCTCCGCGGCCAGGAGCGCAGCCACCTCGGCGACCGTCGGGGCGACCATCAGGTCGGTCACCGCCACCTCGACGTCGAACTCCCGTCGGATCGCCGACGCCAGTCGCACCAGCAGAAGCGAATGACCACCGAGGGCGAAGAAGTCGTCGTCGATCCCGGACACGGTCGTCCCGAGGACGTCGGAGAACAACACGCACAGGCGCTCCTGCACCGGCGTCTCCGCCGGCCGGCCGCCGCCCGTGACGAGTTCGGGCTCCGGCAGCGCCCGGCGATCCAGCTTTCCACTTGGCGTCAACGGATAGGCGTCGAGTTCGACGTACGTCGACGGGACCATGTGGCTCGGAAGCGACGCGCTCGCATGACTCCGCAGCGCGTCCGCCGCCGGCTCCTCGACACCGGTGGCGCGGAGGTAATACGCCACCAACACGTCCCCACGGACCACCACGCGCGCCGACGCGACGGCCGGATGGGAGGCCAGCACGGTCTCGATCTCGCCGGGCTCGATCCGGACGCCCCGCAGCTTGATCTGCTCGTCGGTGCGGCCGAGGTACTCCAGCATCCCGTCGCGTCGCCGGCGCACGGCGTCCCCGGTCCGGTACATCCGCGCACCGGCCTCGAAGGGGTTGGCCACGAAGCTCTGCGCGGTCAGTCCGTAGCGGTTCAGGTAGCCGTCGGCCAGTTGCACCCCGGCCAGGTACAGCTCACCGGTTGCCCCGACCGGGACGGGTTCGAGGTACTGGTCCAGAACGTAGGCCCGAACGTTCCAGCCCGGCACCCCCAGGGCGACGGGCCCGCCGTCGGCGGTCCACCCCAGCACGTCGACGGACGCCTCAGTCGGGCCGTACAGGTTGTGCAATGGGACGTCGAGGACGGCGGACAGGCGCGTCACCAGCTCGCTCGACAGCGCCTCCCCACCCACGGTGATCCGCGTCAGCGACGTGCACCGCGCGACGGCCGGTTCGTCGAGGAAGAGTTCCAGCATCGACGGCACGAAGTCCACCGCGGTGACCCCGTGGGCGACGATCGTCTCGGCCAGGTAGGCCGGGTCGCGATGACCACCGGGGCGGGCCACCACCAACGCCGCGCCGACGCTCAACGGCCAGAACACCTCCCACACCGAGGTGTCGAAGCCAATCGGTGTCTTGACCAGCATCCGGTCCTCGCGCCGGAGTGGATACGCATCCTGCAGCCACGCAATCCGATTCACGATGCCGGCATGTGGCACCGAGACACCCTTGGGCCTTCCGGTCGAACCGGAGGTGTACAGGACGTAGGCCGCCTGTCCCTGGTCCACGCCAGCCGGTGACCCATCGGTGTCACCGCACGCACCAACCACCGCGTACGGATCGTCGAGCACCACTGCAGGTTTGGCGTCGGAGGTCATGTACGCCAACCGGTCCGTCGGGTAGTCGGGGTCCAGGGGGAGGAACGCCGCCCCCGACTTCGCGACCGCGACCAGCGCGACGATCAGCTCCACCGACCGTTGCAGCGACACCCCGACCATCGCGCCGGGAAGAACACCGTCCTCGACCAGCTGGGCGGCCAAGCGGTCCGTCCATCCGTCGAGTTCGGCATAGCTCAGCCCGCGCCCCTCGAAGACCACCGCGGTCGCGTTCGGAGTTCGCGCGGCCTGTCGAGAGACCAACGCGCCCAACGTCATCGGCTCGATCTCATGGGTGGTGCGGTTGCGTTCCACCACCAGGTGCTCGCGCTCGGCGTCATCGAGTAGGGCGACGGCACCGATGGGGAGATCCGCGTCGGCGGCCGCGCCGAGAATCCCGAGGAGCCGCCTGGTCAGAGTTCGCACCGTGGACTCGTCGAAGAGATCCGCGCCGTACTCGGCGACGATCGTGGCACCGTCCTCACCGGAGTCGACGAGTGTGAAACCGAGGTCGAACATCGCCGCCGACGACTCGACATCCAGCCATTGCGTTGCCAGGCCGAACATCTCGGCGTCGGCGCCGTCACGGCGGTGGTAGCCGACGAACACGCCGAACAGCGGGTTGCGACCCGCGACGCGGGGTGGGTTGAGCGCCTCGACGAGCCGCTCGAATGGCAGCTCCTGATGGGCGAACGCAGCCAGGTCGGCCGCCCGCACCCGGGCGAGCAGCTCGCCAAAGGTCGGGTTGCCCGACACGTCGACGCGCAACACCACGGTGTTGACGAAGAAGCCGACCACGTCGTCGAGGGCGCTGTCGGCGCGACCCGCGACGGGTGTCCCGACGACGACGTCGTCACCGACCCCCAACCGGTGCAGGAGTACCGCGACCGCGGCATGAAGCACCATCACGGGGCTCATCTGATGATCGGCGGCCACGGTACGAATGGCCTCGACGACGTCCACGGGAAGGTCGAGGTGGACGGTACCCCCGACCCCGCTGGGCCTCGTCGGTCGCGGCCGATCGGTCGGCAGGACCAGCTCGTCGGGGGCGCCGGCCAGAGCCGCGCGCCAGTACGTCAGCTGCTCCTCCCCGACGGCGGCCAGCACCTCGCGCTGCCACAGCGTGTAATCGGCGTACTGCACCGGCAACGCGGGCAAGTTCGGGTCCGCGCCGGCCACCCGCGCGGCGTAGGCACGGTCGAGGTCGGCGAGGAAGGGCCGGTCGGACCATTCGTCGGTGGCGATGTGGTGCAACAGAATCGAGACCACGTGATCCTCGCCGTGGATCCGCAGCACGTCGACGCGCAGCGGGATCTCCGACGTCAGGTCGAAGCGGTGCGCCGTCGCCGCCGCGACCCGGTCGGTGACGTCGTCCTCGACGCAGTCGCGCACGCCGACTGGCACCGCGGTTCCGACGGGCCGGATGCACTGTCGCGGGACGCCGTCGCGGTAGTCGAAGACCGTCCGCAACGACTCGTGCCGGTCGACGACGTCGCCGAACGCGGCCCGCAACGCCTCGACGTCGAGCGGCCCACGCACCCGGAACACCACGGGGTAGCCGTAGGCCAGCCCGGTCTCGCCGAGGCGGTCCAGCACCAGCAGCCGTTCCTGCGCGGGTGAGGTGGGCACCACCTCGGGACGACGACCCGCCGTCAACGCCGGACGGGTCGTCGCGGCGGTGGGCCGCGAATCCACCAGCGCAGCAAGGGCGGCAACGGTGGGGGCGTCGAAGACGTCGCGGATGGACGTCTCGACCCCCAAGGCGGTCCGCATCCCACCGATCAGCCGGATGCTGAGCAGCGAATGGCCGCCGAGGTCGAAGAAGTCGTCCTCCACGCCGACCTCGTCGACGCCGAGCACCTCGCCGAAGATCTGGCAGAGGGTCGCCTCGGTCGCCGACTGCGGCGCCCTGCTGGGTACGCGCTGGGTGGTCTCGACCTGCGGCAGAGCCCGTACGTCCAACTTTCCGTTGTCGGTCAACGGAAGCCGCGCCAGGACAGCGATGGCCGAGGGCACCATGTACGCGGGCAACGTTCCCTTGAGATGCGTGCGCACCGCAGCGGTCAACGCCGCGCTCCGGTCGTCGGCCAGGTCGTCGGCGTCACCGGGTACCACGTAGGCGATCAGCCGATGGGACCCGGAGGTGGCGGGGTCGGGACGAGCGACTACCGCGGCCTGCCTCACCCCGGGATGAGCGGCAACGGCGCTCTGCACGTCGCCGACCTCCACGCGGTAACCGCGAATCTTGACCTGGTCGTCGGTGCGGCCCAGGAAGTCGAGGTTGCCGGCCCGGTCGTCGGCGGCGCGCCGCCGCACCACCAGGTCACCGGTTCGGTACATCCGGCCGCCGGTGTCGAAGGGATTGGCCACGAACCGCCCGGCACTGAGTCCGGGCCGCCCGAGATACCCCCGGGCCAGGCCGGCTCCGGCGATGTAGAGCTCACCGGGCACGCCGTCGGGCACGGGCCGCAACCAGGGGTCCAGGACGTGTGCCCGGGTGTTCCAGATGGGTGTGCCGACCGTCGGGGTCGCGCTGTCGTCGGTACCGCCACCGAGGGTGTTGATGGTGTATTCCGTTGGGCCGTAGAGGTTGTATCCGTAGGTGGTGTCGCTGTCTCGCAACCGGTTCCACACCTCGACGGACACGGCCTCGCCGCCGAGTAACACCAGGACCGGTGGATGTCCCTGGCCGTCGAGCAGGCCCTGGTCGAACAGCAGTTGGGCATAGGTGGGTGTCACGTTGACCACGTCGACGCGGTGGGCGTGGCAGTAGGCCACCAGTGCGGTGGCGTCGCGACGCAGGTCCTCGTCGCAGACGTGCACTTCGTGGCCCTCGACGAGCCACAGCAGTTCCTCCCACGACATGTCGAAGGAGAACGACACCGTGTGGGCGATCCGCAACCGTCGACCGCCTGCCTTCGCGATCGCCGGTTCGAAGATCGCCGCCCGGTGGTTGAGGTGCATGTTGGTCAGGCCGCGGTGGGGGGTGACGACGCCCTTCGGCCTGCCCGTCGAACCGGAGGTGTAGATCACGTACGCGGGGTCGTCCGGTGACGGCGTGGCGCCGTCCCAGTCGGTGGCCTCGGCCGCCAGTTGGGCCGTCACGTCCGCGGCGTCGAGGACGATCAGGGGGCACTGCGCCACGGTCGAGATCCGTGGCGCCACGGCGGTCGTCACGAGCAGACGTGTCGGGGCCGCGTCCTCGAGCATGACCGCCAGTCGCTCGTCGGGGTAGTCCAACTCGAGCGGGAGATAGGCAGCACCCGCCCGCAACACGGCAAACAGGGCTACCACGGCGTCGACGGAACGTGGAATCGCCAGGGCCACCGTCTGTTCGGGTCCGACACCACGGGCGCGCAAGAGTCGCGCGAGCCGGTTGACCCGCGCGTCCAATTCGGCGTAGACGACGCTGTCGGAACCGCAGACCAGCGCCGTCGACTGCGCCGACTCCGCGCACCTCTGCGCCAGCAGGTCCATGACCGTCGCATCGGGAAGCTCGTGGCGGTTCAGGTCGTCACGCGCGATCAGCCCCTCGGTCTCCGCGGGCAAGGACGTCGGCACCGCGGCAAGGGGCGTCGACGCGTCGACCATCGAGAGCATCACCTGGCGAAGGCGGTCGATCAGACGCTGGGCGTCGGCCCGGTCCACCACGTCCGGTCGGTACTCGAGCTTGACCCACAGTTCACGGCCGGGTGATGCCACCCACGTCAACGGGTAGTGCGACGCGTCGACCGAGTCATGACCGACGATGCCGTAGTCCGACTCCATGTCGGTGAAGGTGTCGTCGCCCAGGAAGTTCTGCAGCACGTAGAGGCTGTCGAAGAGCGGCCCGTTGCCGACGCCCATGGCACGCTGAATGTCGCCGAGGCCCAGATACTCGTGGTCCATCAACGCCAGGCGGTCGGATTGCACGGCGCGCATCGTCTCGGCGACCGATCGACTGGGCTGCAGCCGAATTCGGGTCGGGACCGTGTTGAGGAACAACCCGATGACGTCCTCGATGCCGTCGAGGTCCGTCGGCCGTCCCGCCACGGTGGAGCCGAAGACGACGTCGTCGCGGCCGGTCTCGTAGGCCAGCACCATGGCGAGGGCCGTGCCGATGAGCGCGTTGAGGGTGACACCGGCATCACGCGCGGCGTGCGACAGCATCGCAGTCTGGTCCTGGGTCAGCGTGAAGTCCACGCGCCGCGCCAGCGTGGGGTCGGTGCCGACGGCCGTGGGGACCAGCAGGGTCGGTCCGTCGAGGTCCGCCAGCGCGCTCGCCCACCGGCGGGCCGACGCGTCACGATCCTGGTCGGCGAGCCAGCGCAGGTAGTCGGTGAAGTGGGCGACGGGCTCGGGCAGGTGCGCCGCGACACCCGTTCGGGCGGAGCGATATTCGGCGAACAGTTCGCGCAGCAGCGACTCCCGTGACCACCCGTCCAGCAGCAGGAAGTGGTAGCTGAAGATCAGCCGGTCACCCGCGGCCGTGCGCACGACGGTCATCCGCGCCAGCGGAGGCGAGGTCAGGTCGAACGTGCGGAGCCGGTCGGCTCCGGTGATCTCGGCCAGCCGCTCCTCCAGATCGGCTGCCGCGACGTCGGACAGGTCGACCATCTTGGGTTCGCAGACGGGATCCTGCACGATCGCGGCGACCGGATGAGGGAGTCCGTCGGCGAGGAAGGCCGACCGCAGTACGGGGTTGCGCGCCATCACCGCCGAGTACGCCGTGCGCAGCGCCGCGGGGTCGACCGGCTCGACGAAGTCGAAGACGTTCTGCACGACGTACACCGCGGCCCGTGCGTAGCTGGCCTGGAAGTAGACACCTTCCTGCAGCGGTGAGAGCGGCCAGACGTCCTGCACCGTAGCCGTCGTCGCGGCCGTCACGCGGTCGAGGTCTGCTTGCGACAGGTCGACCAGCGTCACGTCCGACGGCGTCAGGGAGGACGACGACGTCGACGACGGCCCACCGGCCAGCGCACCCATCTCCCGCAGCACTGCGGTCCAGTGCCGGGCCAACTCGACGGTGGCGTCCTCGCCGAACTCCCCGTCGGCATAGGTGAGCGTCGCGCGCAGCACCGGCCCGTCGGTCGTCTCGTCACAGACGGCGTTGATCTCGAGCAGGTAGGGCGTGCCGAGGTCGGGGTCCGGCCCGCCGCGCAGGGCCGTCGCCTCGGGGGCAGAGTCCCAGTCGTCGGTGCCGTCGACCGGCCACCGGCCGAGGTAGTTGAACAGCAGTTGCGGGCCGGGCAGGCGCCCGAGGGCCGCCGCGGTGCGCGGGTTGCAGTAGCGCAGCTGGCCGAACCCCAGACCGCCGTCGGCCACCATGCGCAGCCGCTCCTTGGTGTCCTTGAGCACGGCCAGATGGTCGTCGGTGTCGTTGGCCGACAACCTAACCGGTGCGATGGCGGTGAACCAGCCGACGGTGCGGGAGAGGTCCAGGTCACCCCAGCCGTCGCGGCCGTGTCGCTCCAGGTCCAGTACCAGTGGCGCGTCCGGGCGCACCCCACGCGCGCGTCGCCACCGTCGTACGGCGGTCGACAGCGCCGCCGTCAACGTCTCGGTGACGTCGGCGTTGGCCAGCGCGGGGACGACCGTCAACAGGGGGAGCGTCTCCTCGACGGTCAGCCGGATCTCGTGGTCGCGCGTCGAACCCACGGTGAGGCCGGTGGCGTCGACGCGACCGTCGAGTTCGCCACCCGGTGCCAACGTGGCGGTCCAATGCTCGAACTCGGCCAATCGTGCTGCCTGCTGAGCACTTTCGTGCACCACTCTCGCGTAGGTCCGGATCGAGGTCGGCACCGCGGGGAGTGCGGCCGGCTGGCCGGCACGCACGCTGTCGAAGGCCTGGACGAGGTCGTCGACCAGGATGCGCCAGGACACGCCGTCGACCGCGAGGTGGTGCACCGTCAGCAGCAACCGGCCTTGCCGATCCGCGCCGAGGTCGAACCACACGGCCGCGACCAGAGCCCCCGCCTCGGGGTCGAGACGGTCTGCGGCAGCGTCGGATTCGGCCCCGATCGCATCGACGAGCTCGTCGTCGCCGAACGTGGAGGCGTCCACGCGCACGACCGACACCGGCGGCGCGACGATCGTCTCCAGCGACCACAGCATCGGGACGGGCCGCTGCAGGCGCAACCCCAGCGCATCGTGGCGCGCGACCACGGCGGCGAGCGCGGCGTCGAGAAGCTCGGTGGTCGCCCCGGCCGGGGTGAGCAGCAGCTCGGACTGATTGAGCCGCTCGACACTCCCGCCGAGCTCGGCCAGCCTCTCCACGATGGGTGTCGGCATGACTTCGCCGAGATCGGGTCCGACGTCGTCCGGCGCGGTCGAGGGCGCGGCGTCCTCGGCCGTGGCGGCGAGCGCTGCCGGGGTGCGCTGGACGAAGACCTGCTGCGGGGTGATCCGCACGCCCGCACGGCGAGCCCGGTTCACCAGCTGGATGGCGACGATGCTGTCACCGCCCACGGTGAAGAAGTCGTCGTCGACGCCGACCGACGTGCCGAGGATCTCGGAGCACAGAGCCGCCAACGTCTCTGCGGTACCACCCGTCGCCGACGGCACGGATGCGACCGGCGCCGCGGTGGGTGCCGGCAGGGCGGCACGGTCCAGCTTGCCGTTGACGGTGAGCGGCAACGCATCCAGCTCGACGAGTGCCGACGGCACCATGTAGTCGGGCAGACGGGTGGCCAGCTCGGCCCTCGCGGTGGCGACGTCGAGCCGGGCGCGGCCGACGAGGTAGCCGACCAGCCGACTGCGGCCCGTCTCGTCCGATCGGACCGCGGCGGCGGCATTGGTGACGCCGGTCAGCGCGGCCAGCGCGGACTCCACCTCGCCCAGTTCGATGCGATATCCGCGCACCTTGACCTGATGATCGGAGCGTCCGACGTAGACCAATTGGCCGTCGTCGGTCCTGGTGGCGGTGTCACCGCTGCGGTACAGCAGGCTGCCGTCACCGTCGAACGGGTTGGCGACGAACCGGGTCGAGGTAAGCCCCGGCTTCCCGACGTAACCGCGGGCCAGTTGCCCTCCGGCGACGTAGATCTCGCCGACCACCCCGGTGGGGACGGGCTGCAGGGACTGGTCGAGCACGTGGATGGCCAGCCCGGGTATGGCGTCGCCGACGACGCTGCCGACGGTGCTCCTCGCATCGGCCGCCTCCAGCGGCCGGTGCGACACGTGCACGCATGTCTCGGTGATGCCGTACATGTTGACCAGCCGCGGCGAGTCGGCCTCGTGCCGCTCGTACCAGGCGCCCAAACGGCTGATGTCCAGCGCCTCGCCACCGAAGACGACGTAACGCAGCGAGTCGAGCGCGCGGGGCCGTCGGCGGTCGGCCTCGATCAGGGGGTAGAACGCCGACGGGGTCTGGTTGAGCACCGTAACCCCTTCGGCGCTCAGCAGTTCCAGGAACCGGTCGGGATCCCGGGCGACGGTCTGGTCGACCACCACCAGATGGCCACCGTGCAACAGCGGACCCCACAGCTCCCACACCGAGAAGTCGAAGGCCGCCGAGTGGAACATCGTCCAGACGTCCTCTGGTCCGAAGTCGAACAGCGTCGAGGTGCCGTCGAACAACGCCGCGACGTTGCGGTGGGTGACGGCGACGCCCTTGGGCACACCGGTGGATCCGGAGGTGTAGATGACGTAGGCCTCGTGATCGGCGTCGGACGCCGGTACCGCCGGCGTCGCGGCACGTGCACGGGCGACCTCGTCGACCACCACGCTCGGCACGGCCGCGGTGACCGACTCGGGCAATCGGTCTCGGCGGTCGACCAGAAGACAGACCGGTGCCGCGTCGGTGACGATGTGTCTTTGGCGCGACTCGGGTGAGTCGACGTCCAGTGGCACGTAGGTACCCCCGGCCTTCACGACGGCGAGCAGGGCGACGATCAGATCCAGCGAACGTGGCAGTGCCACAGCCACTCTCGATTCGGCGCGGACTCCCAGTTCCCTCAGCGTCGCCGCGACGGACGACGCGCGCTCGTCGAGCTCGGCGTAGGTCAGACGGTCTTGGCCGCAGCTGACCGCGATGCGACGGGGATGCTCGGCGACGACGGTCGCGAAGGACTCACCGAGCGTGCGGTCCGGTCCGCGCCGCACGGAGGTCGCCGCGGTCAGGCCACGTTCGGCGGCGGTGCGTACGTCCAGGTCCCCGACGGGGGTGTCCGGACGTTCGGCGAACACGTCGAGGATGCGCTCGACGCGTTCGGCGAACCGGTCGGCTTCGGCAGCGGTCACCGCGTCGGCGTCGTACTTGATCTCGACGGTCAGCCGGTCGCCGAGGTAGGCCACCAGCGCCACCGGGTAGTGCGGCGAGTCAGTGCCGGTGAACCCTCGAAAGTGCAGCGCACGTGGGTCGTTCGACGACTCGTCGGATGTCGTCGGGAAGTTCTCGACGACCACCATGGTGTCGAAGAACTCGCGTACCCCGGCGAGCTTGGCCAGTTCGGCCAGCCCCACGTGCTGAGCGTCGAGGACGGCGCTCTGCTGCTCCTGCAGGGCAGTCATGACCGACAGCACCGAGGTGTCGAGGCTCCACGACATCGGCACAGGAAGGGTGTTGATCAGGAGGCCGACGATCGAGTCGGTGCCCGCGAGCGCGCCACCACGGCCGGAGACCGTGGACCCGAACACCACGCGACTCCGGTCGAGGAGCCGACCGAGCAGCAGCCCCCACGCCCCGTGCACCACGGTGCCGAGGGTCACGCCACATTCGCGGGCCGTGCGGGTGAGGGCCGAGGTCAGGTCGGCGGAGAGTCGCCGCGTCGAACTTCGGTGCTCGCCAACGTTGGTCGTCTCGTCGAACAGTCGTGTCGGTTCGACACCGTCCAGCACCGCCGCCCACGCCTGTCGCGCGGATTCCTGGTCGCCACCGCGGACCGCCTCGACGTGATCGCGCAGCGTCGCGGTCAACGGGGCGGGCCCCGGGCCGAGACCCAGCGTCGCGTTGTACTGGGTGACGACGTCGCCGAACAGCACGGGATAGGACCACCCGTCGGCGACGATGTGGTGCATCGTCTGAATCAATCGGTGCTCCTCGGCGCTCAGCGAGACCACCGCATGGCGAACCAACGGCGGCGACGCGAGGTCGAATGGGCGCGACAACTGCTCGCGGGCGACGTCGTCGAGGCGTCGCAGCGCCGTCGGCGCGTCGAGATCGGATGCGTCGACGACCTCGAGGACGACGGGCACTTCTGCCCAGATCACCTGCGCGATCCTGCCGTCGCCTAGTTCGTGGAAACCCGCCCGCAGCGCCTGGTGCCGCGCGACGACGGCGGAGAGGCTGCTGCGCAACGCTTCCGGGTCGAGCGGACCCGACAGCTCGGCGATCTGCTGGACGCGGTAGGCGTCGACGTGATCGTCGGTTCCTGCGCCGAGGGTGCCGTGGACGTACATGCCCTCCTGCAGTGGCAGCAGTGGCAGCACGTCGTCCACCTCTCCCGTCGACTGCCAGCCGTCGAGGTCGTCCTGATCGAGATCGACGAGCGGGAAGTCAGACGGGGTGTGACCGGCAAGGGCCTCGCATCGGGTCAGTGCGGTCATCGCGGCCGACCATCGCTCGGCCAACTCGTCGACGTCGTCGGCGTCGATCAGCCCACCTGGCCACGACAGGGTGACCGTGAGGCGGGTGCCGTCGTGCCCGTCTTCGGCGAGGGCGTTGATCTCCAGGGCCACCGCCGGATTGGTGGGGTCGACGCCCTCGCGCAGCGCGCCGAAACCGGCGACAGGTTCCCAGGGCCGGCCGCTACCGCCGGAGAACCGTCCGAGGTAGTTGAACAGGATCTGGGGTGCGTCGCCGGCGACGGGCCTGGCCGGATCGAGGTGCCTCAGCGCCCCGTAGCCGAGCCCGCGGCTCGGGGTCGAGCGCAGCTGTTCCTTGACCGACCTCATCGCCGCCGCCAATTTCGGGCCGGCGTCCAGTACGTCGGCCCACTCGACGAGACCGGGGTCGACGCGCACCGGGTAGATGGCGGTGAACCATCCGACGGTGCGGGAGGGGTCGAGGTGCCCGGCCCGGTCGGTGCCGACCACATCCGGCTCGCGACCGTGCCCCTCGAGGTTCACCAGCGCCGCGGTGCTCGCCCCATACCCGCGATCGGCGCGCCAGCGGGCCAATGCCAGGGCGAGGGTGCCGAGCAGTACGTCGTTGACCCCACCGTGGAAGGCGGCGGGCACCGATGACAGTAGCGCCCCACCGACGTCGGGCGGCAGGGAGAAGCTCTGGCTGACGACGGTTCTCGCCGTGTCGACGACGGGATCCAGCCGTCGGTGGCCGAGGTCGGGATCGGGTGTGGTCGACAGGTCGTTCCAGTACGCCGCCTCGGTGTCGAACCGGCGGGCGGTGACGGCCTCGGCCCAGGTGCGGAACGAGGTGGGTACGTCGTCGAGCGCGGGAGTGCGGCCGGCGCTGACGTCGGCCCACGCGGCGGCAAGGTCGTCGACGATGATGCGCCAGGACACGCCGTCGACGACGAGGTGGTGCACGACCAGCAGCAACTGTCCCCCGCCGGAGTCGCCGCGGTACCAGACGGCCCGCACCATCGTGCCGTCCTCGGGCACGAGTTCAGCTGCGGCGACGGCGATTGCGTCGGCCGCCTGAGACGCGGTCACCTTGCCGTCGCGGACGGACAGCACCGAGCAGGCAGGCACTAGCTCGGCCGGGACGGTCAGGGTCCACCCGTCGGTGCCGACGTCGAGTCGCGCGCGCAGCATGTCGTGGGTGTCCAGGATCGCCTGCAGCACTCGCTCGAGTTGGTCGCCGGTCATCCCGTCTGGGGTGGCCAGCACCGTCGACTGGTAGAAGTTGGACAGGGGCGTGTTGGCGGCGGCGGTCTCGGCGAGCATGGGCGTGAGTGCGATTCGGCCGACGCCGCTGTCGGCTGCGGCCGCGGGTGCGGCGGCCTGCGTGATGGCGGCCAACGCCGCCACGGTCCGGCGGCGGAAGACGTCGCGCGGGGTCAGGTGCAGACCGGCCTTGCGCGCCCGGCCCGACACCGCGATCGAGGAGATGCTGTCGCCTCCCAGGGTGAAGAAGTCGTCGTCGATGCCGACGTGCGGCAGACCGAGGACGTCGGCGAAGACGTTCGCCAGCAACGCTTCCCGGTCGTCACGCGGATCGCGGGATTCACCGGCCGCGGGTACGACGGGTTCCGGTAGGGCGCGGACGTCGAGCTTGCCGTTCACCGTCAGCGGTATCTCGTCGACGAAGCCGTAGAGCGCAGGCACCATGTAATCGGGCAGGACCTGCGACACCGCCGACCGCAACTCCGCTGCGGTCTCGGGATCCGTGGCCGTGGAATTGGATTCGTCGCGGACGACGTAGCAGACGAGCTGCTTGACCGACTCCGACGGACCGGGGCGTGCCACGGCGACGGCCTGTCTGACCCCCGGCAACGCGGACAGCGCCGCGGCGACCTCGCCGAGTTCCACCCGGTATCCGCGAATCTTCACCTGGTCGTCGCTGCGGCCCAGGAAGTCCAGCATGCCGCCGGAGTCCGGTCGACGGACCACCAGGTCACCCGTGCGGTACATCCGGCCGCCGTCGTGGAAGGGATCTGCGACGAACCGGTCGGCGGTCAGGGCAGGCCGGTCGAGGTAGCCCCTGGCCAGACCGGCGCCGGCGATGTAGAGCTCACCCACCACGCCGTCGCCCACCGGGCGCAACCAGGAATCCAGGACGTAGGCCCTGGTGTTCCAAATCGGTTGACCCACGGTCGGTGTGGCGCTGTCGTCGGTGCCCGCACCGAGGGTGTTGATGGTGTATTCGGTGGGCCCGTAGAGGTTGTAGCCCGAGCCCGCGGGCAGGTCGCGCAGCCGGCGCCACACCTCGTCGGAGACGGCTTCGCCGCCGAGCAGGACCAGGGTGGGCGGGTGTCCCACCGCCAGCAGACCCTCCTCGAACAGGTGGTGGGCGTAACTGGGTGTCACGTTGACCACGTCGACGCGGTGCTCGTGGCAGTAGGCCACCAGTGCGGTGGCGTCGCGGCGCAGGTCCTCGTCGCAGACGTGCACTTCGTGGCCCTCGACGAGCCACAGCAGTTCCTCCCACGACATGTCGAAGGAGAACGACACCGTGTGCGCGACCCGCAGCCGTCGACCGCCTGCCTTCGCGATCGCCGGTTCGAAGATCGCCGCCCGGTGGTTGAGCTGCATGTTGGTCAGACCCCGGTAGGGCGTCACCACACCCTTGGGGCGCCCGGTGGAACCGGACGTGAAGATGACGTACGCCGGGTGATCGAGGCGTTGCGGGCCAACGCTTCTCGCGAATTCGCCGAGTTCGGCGTCGGTGAGGGCGTCGGCCGTCGTACGGGTCAACGCCTCCCGGATCGCCGGGTGGTCGAGGCGAAGAACGGCCGCGCCGCGGCGCTCCTGGTGCTCGGCCAGCTCGGTGTGGTCACGGTGACAGACGAGCAGCACCGGTTGGGCGTCGTCGAGCATCCCGGTCAGCCGTGAGAGTGGGTGGTCGCGTTCCAGCGGTAGGTAGGCGGCGCCGGTGCGGAGCACGGCGAACAAGGCGACCACCATGTCGGCCGACCGTGGCAGAGCGAGCGCGACGACGCGCTCCGGGCCTGCCCCGCTCGCGATGAGCTGACGCGCGAGTTGGTTGACGCGGCCGTCGAATTCGGCGTAGGTCAGCCGGGTGTCGCCGAACACCAGCGCGGTGTCCTGCGGGCAGCTGCGGGCCCGGTCGGCCAGTAGGTCGGCGATGGTCTCGTCGCCGACGCCGTGTTCGGTCGACCGCCACTGCGCCGTCAGCGCGGCGCGTTCGCCGGGCAGGGCCAGGTCCAGGTCGCCGACCGTGGCATCCGGGTGGGTCAGCAGCACCTCCACTGTGCGGACGAGCCGCTCGACCATCGCGGTCGCGGCGTCCACGGCGACCACGTCGGGCCGATACTCGAGTTTGATCGTGAGTCGTTCACCGGGGGTCAGCACCCAGGTGAGCGGATAGTGCGTGGTGTCGACGAAGTCGACGCCGACGATGCCGTGCTGGCGTTCGAAGTCGGCGAACGTGTCGTCGTCGAGGAAGTTCTGCAGGACGTAGAGCGTGTCGAACAGCGGTTGGTGGCCGGTGCTGCGCGTGACGTCTCCGAGTCCGACGTAGTCGTGGGCCATGAGGTCGAGCCGGAAGTCCTCGACGCGCCGAAGGAGGTCGGCCACGGTGTCGTCCGGTGCGGCCTGTACGCGGGTCGGGATGGTGTTGAGGAATTGCCCGATGACGTGCTCCACCCCTGGCAGCTCGGGCGGGCGACCGGCCACCGTGGTGCCGAACACGACGTCGGTGCTGCCGGTCCGATGGCCGAGCACCAGACCGAGCGCCGTGGTGAGCACCGTGTTGGCCGTCGTCGCCTGGGTCTTGGTGTGGCCCTCGAGTCGGGCGGTCACCTCCCGGGACAGCTCGCCGTAAACACGTCGGGGCAGCGCGGGTTCGCCGCCGACGGCATCGGGTGCCACTAGCGTCGCCTCGGCCAGTCCGGCCAGGGCGTCGGACCAGGCCCGCAGCGACTCGGCCTGATCCTGGGCGTCGACCCACCGCAGGTAGTCGACGTAGGTGGCACCCGCAGGGGGCAGCGCGCCGCGGATGCCGCGAGAGTCGTACAACGCGAACAACTCTCGAAGCACCAGCTCACGGGACCAGCCGTCCCACAACAGGAAGTGGCAGGTGAGCAGCAGCCGGTCCCCACGCCCCGGCAGACGGATCACCGTCAGTCGCACCAGCGGAGGCATCCGAAGGTCGAAGGGCTTCTCGGCGTCGGCGTGCATCACCTCGGCGAGTTGACGGTCGGCGTCCTCGCCGCTTCGGTCCGACAGGTCGACGAGGGCGACCTCAGCCGGGACGAACCGGCCGACGTACTGGACGGGGCGTACCAGATCCTCACTGGTGAACCCCGCGCGCAGATTGTCGTGGCGTGAGAGCAGAGCGCCGAAGGCCGTGCGCATCACGTCGACGTCGAGGTGGTGGTCGAAGTCGAAGACGTTCTGCGCCAGGTAGGTGTTGACGTCGTCGGTGTAGGTGGACTGGTAGTAGACGCCCAGCTGCAGCGGCGACAGGGGCCAGACGTCCTGCACCTCGACGGGGCACCCGCCGACGAGCCGGGCGAGGTCGTCGTCGGAGAGCCCGTGCCAGGCCGGCTGCTCGGGTTCGCTCGGTGGAGCAGGGTCGGCGACGACGGGCCGTGCGGCGAGTGCGTCCTCGAGCGCCCGTGGGGTGCGCAGCGCGAAGAGCTCCCGGGTCGAGATGGTGACGCCAGCGCCGGCGAGGCGGTTGACCACCCGCAGCGCGAGCAAGCTGTCTCCGCCGAGTGCGAAGAAGTCGTCGTCGATGCCGATCGTGGCCACGCCGAGCACGCCTTCGAAGGTGTTGCACAGCAATGACTCCCGCGCGTTCCTGGCGGTGATCGTGGAGGTCGAGAGCACCGGCTCGGGAAGCGCCGAGCGGTCCCGCTTGCCGTTCGGCAGCAGCGGCACCTCGACCAGCTCGGTCACGGTCGCGGGTACCAGATGCGCAGGCAGCCGATCGGCAAGCGCCGCGCGGAACGTCGCCTGGTCGACCGGGGCCGCGCCGCGCGGGACGACGTAGGAGTCGAGGCGAGCCTTGCCGTGCGCCCCGTGGCGCACCCTGACCACGGCGTCGGCGACGGCGGGCAGCCCGACGAGTGCCGCCTCCACCTCGCCCAACTCGACGCGGAAGCCGTTGAGCGTCACCTGGTCGTCGGCGCGGCCGAGGAATTCGACCTCGCCGCCGGGAGTCCACCGCGCGAGATCACCGGTGCGATAGAGCCTTTGGCCGTCTTCGACGAAGGGGTCGGCGACGAAGCGGGCAGCCGTGGCACCGCTCTGACCGTGATAACCGCGGGCGAGCTGAACGCCGCCGACGTAGACCTCGCCGACGGCACCGGGCGCCACCGGCGCCAGATCGGGTCCAAGCAGGAGGATGCGCACTCCCGGCACCGGGCGGCCCAAGGTGATCGGCCCGTCGGCGGCCACCGGTGCGGCGAGCACGTCGCCCGCCACCTCGGAGGACCCGTAGGAGTTGACGATCTCGGCTTCCGGAGACACCCGGCGCAGCGCGGCGACGGTGCCCAGGTCCAGAGCCTCACCACTGCAGATCCATCGCCGAACGCCGGCCAGACGGTCGGGTGCGGCCTCGGCCATTGCGGCGGCCAAGCTCGGCACGGCCAGCAGCTGGGTGGCGCCGACGGCGCCGACCATGTCGGCGAGGGCGGCGGCATCCCGCGCGGTGTCCTCGTCGGCGATCACGGCCATCGCCCCGGCCACCAGCGCGCCGAGCAGTTCGGTGGTGCCGTCGACGAAGCTCACCGAGCTCTTGACGACACGCACGTCGCCTCGGTCCCCGGCCCAGGTCTCCGCGGCCCACCGCAGGCGATTGGCCAGCGCGCCGTGGGTTCCGACGGTGCCTTTGGGCAGCCCGGTGCTGCCGGAGGTGTAGACGACCGATGCGGCGTCGTCCGGTTCGACGGCGACGGCGCCGTGTCGGGTGACGGGACGGGCGTCGACGGTCACGACGGTTGCGTCGTGGGGCGGCAGAGGCGTGCCGTCCGTCACGATCACTCGGGGGCGGGAGTCGTTCAGCATGAACGTGATTCGTGCGTCGGGATAGTTCGGGTCGACGGGCAGGTAGGCGGCGCCGGCACGCAGGACGGCCAGCAGGGCGACCACCATCGCGTTGCCGCGAGCGGTGGCCACGGCGACGACGTCGCCACGTCCGACGCCAGCCTCGACGAGCACGCTCGCCAACCGGCTCGCCTCGTCGTCGAGTTGGCCGTAGGTCAGGGATCCGCCGGCGTCGGTGACGGCCACGGCGTTCGGGTTGCGGTCGACCCGCTCGGCGAGGGCCTGGGTGACCGTGCCCCGCCATGCCGGTGCGCCGGTGCCGGCGAGCAGGACCGAGCCCTGTTCGTCGGGTGTGAGGACGGCGAGCTCGCGGCAGGGCATGTCGCCGCGTCGGACGATCGCGGTGAGGACTCGCCGGTAGAGGTCCAACACTCGACGTGCGGTGACCTCGTCGACCCGGCCGAGATCGTGCGTCACGCCGACGACGAACGGGTGGGCCGGCCTGACCATCAGGGTCAGGGGATAGTGCGGTGCCTCGACGACGCCGACCGACCGCACTCGGACACTGGCGTCTTGGCGCTCAGGGGCGGGATCGTTCTCGACGACGACCAGCGTGTCGAACAGGTCGTCGACCCCGACGGCCTGCTGGACGTCCGCGAGGGGGACGTGGTGGCACTCGAGCAGCGCGGTCTGGGCGTCGGCGTAGCGCCGGACCACGGTCAGCAGGGAATCGTCTCCCTCCCAACGCGTCCGGGCCGCGATGGTGTTGATGAGCAGCCCGACCATGTCGTCGACGCCCGCGACGTCGACGCCCCGGCCCGACACCGTCGACCCGAAGACCACGTCGGTGCGTCCGGTGAGCCGACCCACCGCCACGCCCCAGGCCGCACCGACGACGGCGCCGACGGTGACGCCATGACCGGCGGCCCATCGGGCGAGGTCGTCGGCGACGTCCGCGTCGAGCATCGTGCTGACCTTGCCGAACCCCTCGGTCGGTGAGGTGGGGTGCGGCAACGCATCCGAGAGGCGCGTCGACTCCTCGACGCCGTGCAGCTCGCTGCGCCATGCGTCGAGCGCCTCCGTCGTGGCGGCCGTCGAGAGCCACGTCAGATAGTCGCCGTAGCGGGGTGCGGGTGGCAGCGGCGTGGTCGGATCATCGTGCAGAGCAAGCAGTTCCCGCAACACGATGGGCACCGACCAACCGTCGGCGACGACGTGATGGACGGTCTGGATCAGCACGTGCCGATCGGCGGACAGACGCGCCAATGCGTACCGCATCAGGGGTGGCCGGGCCAGGTCGAACGGTCGGCCACGTTGCTCGGCGGCCAGGTCCCGAACTCGACGCTCGGCGGCGGCGGTGTCGAGGTCCGCGAGGTCGACGAACTCCCAGGGCATCTTGGTCGTCGCTCCGATGACCGAGACGACGCTACCGTCGCCGATCGGCCGGAAGGCGGCGCCGAAGTGGGGGTGCCGCGCGAGGATGGCGTCGGCCCCGGCCCGGAGGCGCTCGTCGTCCACCGGTCCGCTCAGCTCGACGATCTGCTGCACCACGTACGGGTCGACGTCGGCGTAGGTGGAGTGAAAGTAGATGCCGGCCTGCAGCGGCGATGGCGGCAGCACGTCGAGCACGTCACCCAGCGCGTCGACGTCGGACTGGGTCAGCGCGACGAGCGGGAAGTCCGACGGGGTTGGGCCGCTCACGGCGTCGCTGCCCGCGAGCACCCCGAGCGCGTCCGACCACAGCCGCGACAGCGACTGCACCCGCGTCTCGTTCAGCACACCGGAAGGCCAACTGAAGACGGCCTCGAGCCGTGGGCCGTCGTCGGTCTCCACGGTGACGGCGTTGACCTCGACGGCCCTTGGCAGCGGCATGCGGGGATCGCGGTCCTCGGCAACGGCGTCCTCGGCCAGGGTCCACGGCGCGGAGCCCGCGCCGGCGAACCTGCCGAGGTAGTTGAACAGCACCTGGGGCTGGACCGCCAGGTCGGGGCGCGGCCGACCGGACAGGTAGCGCAGCGCGCCGTAGCTCAGACCGTTGCGAGGCACCACCCGCAGGCACTCCTTGACCGCCTTCACCGCGGCACCCAACTCCGGACCGCCCGACATCAGCCGATCCCACGGAGCCCCACCGGGGTCGACCTCGACGGGGAACAGCGTGGTGAACCAGCCAAGGGTACGGGTGAGGTCGAGGTGTTCGCCTGCCGCACCGAGGTGTTCGGCCTCACGGCCGTGGCCCTCGAGTTCCAGAAGCACCGACGACGACTCACCGTCGCGCCACTGCGCCAGTGCCATGGCCAGCGCCGCCACCAGCACGTCGTCCACGCCACCGCGGATGGCGTTCGGCACCGGCCCGAGCAGGCGGGCCGTGACGTCGACGTCGAGACGCACCGTCAACCTCTCCTCGGTGGCGACGGCGTCGACCGCCGGGTCGAGCGGCCTGGTGCCGATCGGCGATTCGGCTGCGGCAGCGGCGACGCCCGACCAGTGGTCCTCGTCGGCGGCGAAGACACCGCTACTCGTCGCGGCCCTCAGCGCATCGGACCATTGGCGAAGTGGCGTGTCGGGTCGGTCGATCGCGATCGGCTGTCCCGCAGACAGGTTCGCCCACGATGCGCTGAGATCCTCGGCCAGCAGTCGCAGTGATACGCCGTCGACGACCACGTGGTGCACGACGATGACGAGGCGTCCGGGTACGTCGACGCCGGCGTCGAGCCACACCACCTGGAGCATGCGTCCGCCGCGTGGGTCCAGGCGACCCACGGCCAGCGCGCGCTGTGCGGCGCCGAGTGCGTCGGCGTCGCCGTGGAGTGCCACCCTGGACAGCACGTCGGCCGCCGTCACGGCTCCCCTGCCGGGGATCGTCAGTCCGGCGGGCTCGGCGGTGCTCGTCTGGGCGCGGAGGACGTCGTGGCAGTCGAGCAATGCGTCGACCATGGCGGTGAGGTGCTGGAGCGTCAGCCCGGCGGGGGTGTGGAGGGTGACGGACTGATAGAAGCCGTCGAGGCCACTGACGCCGTCTCCGACCTCGTCGAGCCACGACAGGATGGGTGTCGCACCGACCTCCC
The DNA here is from genome assembly GCF_025823185.1 of Mycobacterium yunnanensis. Lineage (GTDB taxonomy): Bacteria > Actinomycetota > Actinomycetes > Mycobacteriales > Mycobacteriaceae > Mycobacterium > Mycobacterium yunnanensis. The sequence continues at coordinate 162,060 of NZ_JACKVK010000002.1, read as the reverse complement.
CGACCGGATCGACTGTCGCCCGCGTCGCTTCGTCGTCGACTTCGGTTGTCAGGCGCGCCAATTCGGCGGGCGTACGGGCGGTGAAGACGTCGCGTGGGCGGAGCCGCAGCCCGATCCTCCTGGCGCGGCTGATCAGCCCCATCGCCACGATGCTGTCGCCACCGAGGGCGAAGAAGTCGGCGTCGGCGCTCACGCCGGCCACGCCGAGCAGATCGGCGAACACCTCACAGAGGGCCTGGGTGCGCGGGTCGCCGGACGCGACGTCGCTGCCGGCGACCGCACTCGGGCGTGGTGCAGGCAACGCGCGCCGGTCCAGCTTGCCGTTGGCGGTGACGGGGAACTCGTCGAGCACCATCACCGTCGAGGGCACCATGTGCTCGGGCAACGTCGTCGCGCACCAACGGGACAATTCGTCGGCGTCGACCGCGGCGGCGGTCACCACGTAACCGGTCAGCTGCGCACCACCGGACGGGGTGTGGCGCAGGATCACCGCGGCATGGCGAACCAGCGGGTGCGAGGCCAGGACGACCTCGATCTCCTCGAGCTCTACCCGCATTCCGCGGATCTTGACCTGGTTGTCGGCCCTGCCCAGGAATTCCAGAACGCCCTCGGACGTCCAGCGGGCAAGGTCACCGGTGCGGTACATCCGGGTTCCGTCACCGTCGAAGGGATTGGCGACGAAGCGCGATCCGGTCAAGGCCGGTGCGTGAATGTAGCCACGGCCCAACAGGAATCCGGCGGCATAGAGTTCGCCGCCGACACCCACGGGGACGGGCCGGAGGTCGTCGTCGAGGACGTAGAGCTGGGTGTGCGGATTCGGCTTGCCGATCGAGGTCTCGATGCGCTCGGCACTGTCGCGGTAGACGACGTGGGAGACCCCGATGGTCGCCTCCGCCGGTCCGTACCCGTGATACAGCGTCGTCGCCAGTTGGGACCGGAACCGGTCGAACAGTGCCGGCGTCAACACCTCGCCCCCGCACCAGACGTGCTTGAGACCGCTCAGCGGATTCGACACCGTGCCGCTGTGAGCGGCGAGGTCGAGCAAGACGTCGAGCATCGACGACACCAGGTAGACGAAGGTGACCTTCTCCCGCGAGATGAGGTCCAGCAGGTATTGCGGGTCGCGTTCGCCGCCGGGGTCGGCCACCACGACGTACCCGCCGGAGACCAGCGGGAGCAGGATCTCGTTGACCGAGATGTCGAACGACAGCGGAGCCTTGAACAACGAGGCGTCACCCGGTCCGAATCCGAGAACGTCCTCGACCTGCCAGGTGAGCCGTTCGGCGATGGCCTCGTGACGGATCATGGCGCCCTTGGGCTTGCCGGTGGACCCCGAGGTGAAGATGACGTAGGCCAGCTGGCTGCCGTCGACCACGGTCCATGGTGGCGTCGTCGGCCGATCGCCGAAACCCCATGTCCCGAGGTCGATCTCGACCGGCGTCGGATCCTCCGGCGCCGCCGCCCCCGGCGCCACTACGGCGCAGATGGCCCTGGTGTCGGTGAGCACCCGGCGCCTGCGCTCGGCAGGCCACTGCGGGTCGACGGGCACGAATGCCCCACCGGCGGTGAGGATGGCCAGCACCGCCACCACCATCTCCGCCGAGCGCGGCAGCGCGATGGCCACCGTCTGCTCGTGTTCGACGCCCATGGCGCGCAGGTGATGTGCCAATTGGTAGGCCCGGTCGGCCAACTCACGGTAGGTCAACCGTACGTCGCCTGCGACGACGGCCTGCGCGTCGGGGGTCGACTCGACCTGGCGGGCAAAGGCCTCCGTCACCGTCGTCGTGGTGTCGGGCCAGCTCTGGTCGTTCCACTCGCGCAACAGGTCCAGGCGTGCGCTCGGGGTCAGTCCGTCGATGTCGGTCGTCGTCATGTCTCTGGTCGCTCCCGATGAGAATGGTCGGCTGCCCAGGCGCGCCACAGGTGGGCATAGCGCCCACCGGCCGCGACCAGGTCATGGTGGCTTCCTTCTTCGACGACCCGGCCGTGGGCCATCACGATCACCCGGTCCGCCGAGGCGGCCTGGGTCAGACGGTGCGCGATGACGAGCGTCGTGCGTCCCGCCGTGGCTGCGGCGGCGGCCCGCTCCAGGTCACGGGCGCCTTGGCTTCCCGCCTCGGCGGTGGCCTCGTCCAGTACCGCGACGGTGGGGTCGGCGAGCGACAAGCGGGCCAGCGCTAGTTGTTGCGCCTGAGCCGATGTCAGCTCGTGGCCGCCCTCGCCGACCACGGTGTCGAGCCCGTCGTCGAGCGCCGCGACCCACTCCTCGGCGCCAACCGCCCGAAGGGCGTCACGCACCTCGTCATCGGTGGCGTCCGCCTTGGCCAGCCGCAGGTCGTCGACGAGCCGCCCGGCGAAGACGTGGACCTCCTGGCTGACGGTGGCGACGTGTCGGCGGCGTTGCTCGGGCGTCAGATCGGACACCTCGACGCCGCCGATGCGCACCGTGCCCGTTCGCGGTGTGATTGCGCCAGAGGCGATTCCGGCCACGGTCGACTTACCGGCTCCGGTCGCGCCGACGAGCGCCACCCGGTTCCCGGGTTCGACCCGGACGTCGACGCCGCGGACCACGTCGTGGTCGCCGTCGTAGCTGAAGTGCAGGTCGGCCAATTCGAGCGACGTGTCCTCGGGTTCGCGTCCGGGTACCGCTGCGCTACGGCCCGGATCGTCGGGCATGCCGACCAGGCCGACGAGCCGCGCCAGGCTCGCACCAGCGTCCTGAGCCTCGTCGAAGGTGAACAGCAGCTCGCTGATGGGACTGAACAGGCGGTGGAACAGCAGCGCCGCCGCCGTCGTCTGGCCGACCGTGCCGTCACCGGTCTTCACCAGCCAGAAACCGGTCACCAGGATGACGGCCAGGCCGATGAACTCGGCCCGGTTGATGCGTCGGACGAACCGGGTGAAGAGGGTGAACACGGCGAGCGAGATGTCGCGTACCCGGGCGGACGCCGCGGCGATGGCGTCCTGATGCGTCGTGTGCAGATCGTAGGCGTGGACGGTCGGCGCGCCGATCATGCTCTCCATCAACACCTGTGAGCGTTCGGCGATGGCCCGCCGCTCCTCGGCGTACCGCGGCGCCGACCGGGGCAGGTACCACCGCAGGGCGAGGACGTAGAGCGGGATCGCGACCGCACCCGCGATGCCGAGGCGCCAATCCAGGCCCGCCATGGCCGCCAGGGAGATGCCGGCCAGCAGGATCGACGAGAACATCGTGGGGATGACGTCGGAGACCGCCTTGCCGATCGTGGCGACGTCGGTGCTGACGCGGGAGAGCACGTCACCGCGACCCACGCGTTCCACGACCGCCGTCGGCAACGTCAGGGCCCGCTCGACACCGGCTTCGCGCGCGTCGGCCAGCGCGATCGCGCCAAGGCGCCCGATGAGATAGGTGGACAGCCCGTTGGCCAGGCCGCCGACGATCGCCGCGACGGTGAGGACGATCGCGATCACGCCGATGACCGACGGAGGCGATCCGTCGACGATGCGGTCCACCAGCACCCCGAGGACGTACACGGGCAGTACCGCCGCCGCGGCGGCGATGACACCGACGACGAGGGTCAGCAGTACCGCCCCCGCACGATGGCGCATCTCCCGGCGCAGCCACCCGACGGTCTCCCTCCCGGTCGCGACGGGGAGGATTGCGTTGCTCATCGCACCCCTCGGCTCTTCGCGCAAGCGCTCATCGCACCCCTCGGCTCTTCGCGCAAGCGCTCATCGCAATACCGCCGTGCGATAGTCCGACCGCCCCATCAACTCGACATGCGACCCGGTGGCCACCACGCGACCCGAGTCGACGAAGACCACCCGGTCGGTCGCCGCAAGCAGCGCCGGGCTGCAGGTGACGATCAGCGTGGTGAAGCACTCTGCCTCCACACCGTGGCGCATCTCGGCGATGCCCTGTGCCACAGCACCTTCGGTGACGGCGTCGACCGCGGTCGTCGGCTCGTGAAGGACCAGAACGGGCGGGCGACGGATCAGGGCACGAGCGAGGGTCAGGCGTTGGCGCTGTCCCCCGGAGAGGCTCGAGCCCCGTTCCGTGACGCCGTGGTCGAGACCCTCACCGTGCACCTCGACGACGTCGGTCGCGCACGACGAGCGCAGCGCGAGTTCCACGTGCGCGTCGTCGGCGCCGTCGACGAGAAGATTCGATCGCAGCGATCCGGTGAAGAGGTCGGCACGGTGCGGTTCGACCAGGAGTGTGCGGCGGGATTCGGCGGGGTCGAGGTGCTCGAACGGGACACCGCCAATGCGGATCTCGCCACGGTAGTCCCCCGGAGCGAGTTGCCCGGACAGCACCGTGATCAGGGCGTCGGCATCGGCGGCGCTCGCGGTGACCACGCCGACCATGGCGCCGGGCTCGACCGTCAGCGTGACACCGTCCAATGAGCCGTGCCCGACGTCGACGAGTTCCAGCCCGTGTGGACCCGCCCCGAGGCGGGCCGACCCAGGCGTGAGCGCCACCGGGGCGTCCTCGACCCAGCCGACGCGTACGGCCGACGCCCTGGCCTCGGCGACCCAACTCGGTACCTCGGCCATGGTCTTGAACGGCTCGAGCAGAAACTGCGCCAGCCCGATCACGGTGACCAGCTCTCCAATGGAAATCTGCCCGCGAAGCGCGAACCACCCTGCCAACACGGCAATCCCGACGGCGAGCAGCGCACTCATCGCATTGGACACGCCGACGTAGACACTTTGCGATCGAGTGGCCCGCAGCGTCGCGGCCAACGCCTCCTGGCTGACGGCGCGATACCGGCGCGCGGCGGTCTCCTCCGCCCCGATGCCACGCAGGGGACGTAGCCCGGCGATCAAGTCGGCCGAAGTCGCCGTGGCCCGGCCTGCAAGTTCCTGTTGGTCGGCGACCCGGCGGGTGATGACCGGTCCGCCGAAGTGCAGTAGGTACAGGATGACCGGCGTGCCGATCAACACCGCCAGACCCAGCGGCACGTCGACGGACAACAGCACACCCGCGCAGACCGCGATTGCCGTCACCGAACCCGCGATGCGCGGCACGTAGTCCAGCAGGTAGGAGGTCTCGTCGGCGTCGGTGCTTGCGATGGACAACAATTCGCCACTGCGCAGCGACGTCCTCAGCCGGAAGGGATGCAGGATTCGCAGCGAGAGATCGACCCTGAGCTGGTGCCCCTCCGTCGCGATGGCGCGCATCAGATGCCTGGCCCCCGCCTGATAGCAGGACGTCAAGGCGAGGAACAACACCGCGAGGGCCGCGATCCAGAGGATCAGCTGGCCGACGTCACCGGTTTCCACCGCGCGACCGACGACCGCGCCGATCATCACGGGGACCATGGCTTCACACAGCTGATGGCCGCAGATCAGCAACGATCCCACCGTGAGGAGCCGGGCATTTCGGGTGATGGTCCGCCGCAGGATCGCGCTGCCCGCACGCGCGTCACCCGTGGGCGTCGGCGAATCCACGATCGTGGCTACGATGTCGAGTCAGCCCCTGACGCCGCCGCCATTCGGTCGCGAAGGCTCTTGGGACGCATGTCGGTCCAGTTCTGGTCGACGTAGTCGAGGCATGCCTGCCTGCTCGCCCCGCCGTCGGCCCCGAAGACGATCGACCAGCCACCGGGTACCTGCTTGAACGTCGGCCACAGCGAGTGCTGCTCCTCGGCGTTGACCAATACGTAGAAGCTGGCCGTCTCGTCGTCGAATGGATTGCCCGACATACGCTCTCCTCAATGGTGATCTGGGAACCGAGATGGTTCCGGGCGCGCCATCGGCCCGCCCACCGGAACCAACTGACCCTATCAAAGGTTAGGCTATCCAAATCTAGGCACACATGGCCGGGTACACATCGGAGGTGGATCATGCGGGTGGCAACGTTCGGATACCAGACTTGGGGTCACAGGACCCTCGAGGCGCTCGTGAAGTCGCATCACGACGTCGTACTGGCGGTGACGCATCCGCCGAGCGATCAACCCTACGAAGCCATTTGGGCCGACTCCGTCGAACAGCTGGCACGCGACCACGGCATCCCGGTTCACCTGGCGCAACGTCCCGACCAGGAGCTCATCGAGCGCGTCAAGGCCGCCGACCCCGACATCATCGTCGCCAACAACTGGCGCACCTGGCTGCCGAGGGAGCTGTTCGACCTCCCGCCGCACGGGACCCTCAACCTGCACGACTCCCTGCTGCCGAAGTTCACCGGCTTCTCCCCCGTCATCTGGGCGATGATCAGCGGCGCAACGGAAGTCGGGCTCACCGCGCACCGCATGGACGACGAACTCGACACTGGCGACGTCGTCCTGCAGCGGTCCATCCCCATCGGCCCCACGGACACCGGCACGTCCCTGGTGCGTGCCACCATCGACCTCATCCCGGACGTCTTGATCGAGTCCCTCGACCTCATCGAACAGGGCACCGCCACCTGGACACCGCAGAACCTCGACGAGCGAACCTTCTTCCACAAGCGCTCCGCCAGGGACAGCGTCGTCGACTGGCGTTGGTCCGCCGAGGAACTGGACCGATTCGTCCGCGCGCTGTCCGATCCCTATCCCAATGCCGTCACGTACTGGCGGGGCCAGCGGATCCGCATCCTGAAGGCGTCGGTGTCGCGCTGCCGGTACGGCGGCACGCCGGGACGGGTGTTCATCGCCGAAGGTGCCGGCATGGTCATCGTGGCGGGCCCGCACGCGCACCGCGGCGATGCGCCGGGGCTCGTCGTCGAGGTCGTCCGCCTCGACGACGGCACCGAGCTTCCCGCGCTGGAGTTCTTCGGCCGCGGCGGTGGCTACCTGACCGATCAGCCCTAGCCTCCCGCGGTGGTACCGACCGTGCGGCGGCGAGACGGGCCGAATACCGGGTCGTTGGCGATGGATTCGACGATCTCGCCGCACCGCACGGCGATGTTGGAGATGAGCGACGAGCTCAGACCGTGGGTGTGTTCGGTGCCACCCTGCAGGTAGATCGCGCCCGGCACGTCACGCGCCGTCCGCAACCGATAGTCGCGCGCCACTTCAGGTCCGTCGGCCGAGAACACCTTCGGGTCGCACAAGTCACCGAGAATGTCCGGCAACGACATTGGGGCAAACCCGGTGGCGTAGACCACCGCGTCGCAGTCGAAGGTCTCTACCGTCTTCGTCGGATGATGCTCGACGACCACGCGTACCCCCCCGTCGTCCTCGGTCGCCGACTGGATCCCCGAGGCGCCGTGGAAGTAGAGCCGACGATTGCCCGCCACCCGCTCGGCGTACTCACGGGCGTAGAGCGCCTCGATGAGAGGCAGGTCGACGCACGAGTAGTTGGTCGCGCGATGGTAGTCGAGCAGGCGCTGACGCACCGTCGGCTCGGCGGTGTAGAAGTCGTCCACGGCGGCGGGGTCGAATACCCGGTTCGCATAGGGACTGTCATCGGCCGGGCTGTACCCGTACTTCGCGAACACACCGTGTACCTCGGCGTCGGGGTACGTCGTGTGCAGGTAGTCGGTCACCTCGGCGGCACTCTGCCCCGCCCCCACCACGACGAAGCGGCGGTGGTCGACCGACGGCAGCCTTCGCAGCTTGTCGAGCACCTCGTGGTTGTGGAACTGACGCGGCGTCTCGGTGACACCGCCGGGAAGTTGTGGCCGCAGACCACCGGCCAGGACCACCGCGCGGGCACGCAGCGTCCCGTCCGCCGCACCGTCCACGTCGACCGCCAGGCAGTCACCTTCGTCGCGGACCGCCACGGCGCGCGTGCCGTAGTGCACCGTCGCCGAGACCCTCGCGGCGGCCCATTCCAGGTAGTCGTGGAACTCCAGCCGCGTGGGGAAGAACGTCTGGTGGTTGATGAACTCGTTGAGCCGGCCGCGCTCGGTCAAGTAGCTCAGGAACGTGTAACGGCTCCGCACGTTGCGCTGGCTCGCCAGGTCCTTGAGGAAGGAGATCTGCATCGTCGTCCCAGGGATTAACATCCCCGTGTGCCAGCCGAATTCCGGCTTCGACTCCACGAATTCGGCGGTGATCTCACTTCCGTCCGCGCAAGATTCGTTGTATTCCTCGATGGCGATCGCCAGGCCGAGGTTGGACGGGCCGAAACCGACGCCGACCACTCCGAGGACGTCGTCGTCGGTTCGTCGCGCATGGTTGCCGTTCACGGTCAGCGTCATCAGCGACTCGCCAACTGGTCGACCGAACCGGGCACCGGCTGCGCCGGATCGACCCCGAGGGCGACGATCCGGTTGCGGTCGTCGACGTGGACGACCCGCGGCGCATACGTCGTCAGTTCCCGCCCGTCGAGCTGGCGGAAGGACATGATGATGACGAGGTCGCCCGGGTTGATCAAATGAGCTGCGGCGCCGTTGATTCCGACGACCCCCGAGCCGGCCGGACCGGTGATTGCGTACGTCGTGATCCGCGCCCCGTTGGTGACGTCGACGACGTCGACCTGTTCACCCTCCAGGATGTCCGCAGCTCGCATGAGATCCTGGTCGAGGGTTATCGACCCCACGTAGTGCAGGTCCGCGTGGGTGACGGTGGCGCGATGCACCTTGCCCCCCAGCATGGTTCGCAGCATTGCTAGCCCTCCAGCGTTGTCGGCGTCCGTGACGACCGACGCGTCGACAGCCGGTCTTTAGAGAGGTTACCCTAACCTTAGAAAGTTCACAGGCGCAGGTCTACCCCGTCGCGCCGCTCGACGACGGGTGGGTCCTGCCTCTTGGCGCGCATGCGTGCCGAAGCCCGCGGGACGACGAGCGGCGTGCCGGTCTCGGGGTCGTCGATCACCTGACACCTCAACCCGTAGACCTCCTCGACCAGGGCCGCGGTGATGATCTCGGCGGGATTTCCCTGCGCCACAATCGACCCCGCCTTCATCGCGATGATCTCATCGGCGAATCGGCAGGCGTGGTTGAGATCGTGCAGCACCGCGACGATGGTCCGGCCCTGATCGGCGTTGAGGTCGGCGAAGAGGTCGAGCAGCTCGATCTGGTGGGCGATGTCCAGGAACGTCGTCGGCTCGTCGAGCAGGATCAACGGCGTCTGCTGGGCGAGCACCATGGCGATCCACACCCGCTGGCGTTGGCCACCGGAGAGCTGGTCGACGGGACGCCCGGCGATGGCCGTCACCCCGGTGGCCGCCATCGCGTCGGCGACCGCCCGTTGGTCGGCGCGGGTGAACTGCCGCAGCATCGTCTGGTGGGGGAAGCGGCCCCGGGTGACCAGATCGGCCACCGTGATGCCCTCCGGGGCGATCGACGACTGAGGCAACAGCCCGAGTTTCCTGGCGACGTCCTTCGTCCGCAGCCGGGTGATGTCCGACCCGTCGAGGATGACCTGTCCGGCAGCGGGATTCATCAACCGGGCCAGGCCACGCAGCAGCGTCGACTTCCCGCAGGCGTTCGGTCCGACGATCGCCGTGACGGCCCCGGCGGCGACGTCGACGGTGAGACCGTCGACGATCGTCGTCGCCCCGTAGCCGAGCGTCAACTCGCGAGCACCGAGTCGCACGTGATCTGTCATGTCCGTCCCTCCTACCGACGACGAGCCTGGACGACGAGGAGGTAGACGAGATACAGCCCACCGAGGGTCACGGTCACCGAGCCGACCGGCAGTTCGGCCGGCGCGAAGATGCGCAAGGCAATCAGGTCACTGCCCAACAGCAGGAAGGCGCCCATTGCCGCCGCCGAGACGAGGCCCACCCCTGGGGCACCGGTCAGACGGCGCGCGAGCTGTGGAGCCGCGAGCGCCACGAAGGAGATCGGGCCCGCCGCGGCAGCGGCCACCGCAATGAGCAGCACGCCAATGCCGAAGTACACCAGCCGCACTCGACCGGGACGGACACCGAGTGCCCCCGCGGCGTCGTCGCCCATCTGCAGGATCGGCAGCTGCGGCCCGACGACCGCCAGGATGGCGACCGCGACGACGAGACCCCCCAGGACGGGCAGCACCTGGGCCCATTCCATCCCGTTGAGCGAACCCTGCTGCCAGACCGACGCGGTGATCGCCTGGTGCAATTTGATCTTCAGGATGATCCACTGACAGAACGAGCTCAGCACCGCGGCCACCGCGATCCCGACGATGATCAGTCGGAAGCCGGCCAGTCCGTTCTCGTACGACAGCAGGTACACCACGACGGCCGTCAGCAGGCCGCCGACCACCGCACTGATGGAGATCGTGTAGTAGCCACCTCCGAGCACCGCAATGGCGATCAGCGCTCCGGCGTAGGCACCAAAGTCGAAACCGATCACGTCGGGGCTGCCCAGCGGGTTGCGCGTCAAGGCCTGGAAGATCGCGCCCGATACGCCGAGAGCAGCACCTATCAACAGTGCCAACAGAATTCGCGGCATCCGCCATTCGAGCACCAGCACGCTGGCGAATGAGGTGTCCCGGCCGAGCAGAACGTCGACCACCTGCCAGGGCGGTACGGGGTACTGCCCGACTCCGAGTGCCAACACCGCCATCACCAGTGACGCCGAACCCAGGATCGCCAGCACGGCGACGCTGCGCCACGAGGCGCGCAACGCGATGGCCGGCTCACGGCGGACGATCAGCTGCCGCCTCCCGAAGTCGACGGTGTCGGGCGCGCTCACAGGGCCGCCGCGTCTCGACGGCGCACCAGCCAGATCAGCACCGGTGCGCCGACGAAGGCCGTCACGATGCCTGCGGGCAGTTCGCCGGGGCTGACCACGACACGGCCGACGACGTCCGCGGTCAGCAGCAGTGCGGGGGCGAGGAACACCGAGTACGCACAGATCCATCGCCAGTCCGGGCCGGTGAACCACCGCACGGCATGCGGCACCATCAAGCCGACGAAGCCGATCGGTCCCGCGCCCGCCGTGGCGGCCCCTGCGAGTACGGTGACGGCGAGCAGACCGATCACGCGGGTGCGAACCACGTTGCCGCCCATGGCCACGGCGAGATCGTCACCGAGCGCGACCGCATTCAAACCCCGACTGACGTAGAGACACATCGCCGTTCCCAGCACGACGAAGGGTGTGACCACGCCGACCACGGCGAGCGTGTGGCCGTCGAGCGCACCTGCGTCCCAGTAGCGCATCGCGTCGAAGGCCCGGGGGTTGCGCAGTCGGATGCCGTAGGAGATGCCCTCCATCACCGCACCGGCGGCCACGCCGGCGAGCAGCATCCTGACCGGGGTGGCCACGGCACGTCCGGTCATGCCGATCAGGTACACCAGGGCCATCGCGACGAAGGCCCCAACGAACGCGAACCACACGTAGGACCAGATCGACCGCAGTCCAAGGAACGCGATCGCAGCCACTACGAAGAGACCCGCTCCGGAGTTGATCCCCAGAATCTGCGCGTCGGCCAACGGGTTTCGGGTGACACCCTGAATCAACGCGCCACTCAGGCCAAGGGCTATGCCGACGACGATGCCTAGAAGTGTTCGCGGGATGCGCAATTCGCGCACGATCCACTGGTTTCCGGTGTCGGCGTAGTCGACCACGGCGTGCCACACCGTGGCGAGGCCCACGTTCTGGGTGCCGACGGCCAAGCTCAGCACGCACGTCGCCATCAGGACCACGGCGGCCATGACCAGACCGAGGGCATGGCGCCTGCCGCGTGCGGCGTCGGCCACCGGGTCGAGCGCGGCGACGGTCAACGGTTACAGCCCAACTCTTTCGAGGGCCAGGTCGAATTCCTCGGAGGCGATCTTGTCGCCCTTGCCCTCCGCGAGGGCCTTCTCGTAGACCGCTACCATCTCGTCGCTGACCGCCTCGAACCGCCGGTCCCAGGTCTCCGAGTCGAACCGCCAGTAGCCGACGACGTCGTACTGGTTGGCGGTCCAGCCATGATCGGCCCGGAGGTGCTTGCGTACCTCGCGGGTGGCGCTGGCCTCGCCGGCGAACCAGCAGTAACCGCGGCCGTCGGGATGCGAGTGGGCGCGCGCGAGCTCGGGCAGCCTGCTGGCGGCGGTGCCGTTCCCGCTGCCGATCGTCGACGTCGACGAGACACCCGGCGGCACCGCTAGGTAGTCGAGATCGGACTCGTCGGCGACCTCGACGATCACCGATGTGTCGACGCCCTTGGTCCCATCCTCGAGGATGCGAGCCAGCGCTGGCAGCCCCGCCAGGTCCGCGATCAACAGCTGCCAGACGGTGGTGCTCTCGGGCCGGTACCAGCTGCGGGCGTGATCCAGAACCACCCGGTCACCGGTCCGCGCCCGCTGCGCCCAGCCGGTGGCGACGCCGCGTTCGTGCAGGACGAAGTCGCATGTCAGCTGACGTTCGGTGCGGTGCCGAATCGTGTAATTGCGGCCGTCGGGCTCGCTGGGGAAGTACAGGCCGACGGCTTCGTCGCCCACTCCGGGCAGGTTCAGGTCGGCGAGCTTGGGTACGTCGAGGACGACTCTCCTCATCCGCGGTCCGACGTCGTCCACCCGCACGACGAAGCCCTCCACCACGACATCCATGTAGTGCAGGCTAACCTAATCCGCACGGCGATCGCGACGACCCGTCGTCGGTTTACCGGCCCATGACGGCCGGGTACGCCCGCCCCATGGTCAAAGCATTTGGTTACCGCACCAACGGTGGCCCCGAAGTCCAGGAGTTCCTCGAGCTCGACATGCCGACGCCGATGCCCGGCGAACTGCTCGTCGAGGTCCGCTCGGCTGGCGTCAACCCGGTGGACTGGAAGATCCGACAGGGCTTGTTCGGCGGGGCGAGCGAGGGCGATCTACCAGCCGTCCTTGGCAGTGAAGTCTCCGGAGTGGTGCGCGGCGTCGGCAAGGACGTCGACGGTTTCGCCGAGAATGACGAGGTGTTCGGATCGGTCGCACCGGGTTCCGGCGCCTTCACCGAGTACACCCTGGTGACCGCGAATGCGGCGGCGCGCAAGCCGCCCCAGGTGTCGTTCAACGACGCGGCGACCCTGCCCGTTGCCGGAGCGACCGCCTACGACGGGGTGACACAGCTTGGACTGCGGGAGGGCCAGACTCTGCTGATCAACGGCGTCGGCGGCGGTGTCGGCGTGGCGGCGGCACAGATCGCCAGGGATCTGGGTGTCAACGTCATCGGTACCGGCAGCGAGGACAAGCGCGCGCTGGTCGAGACCCTCGGAGCCACCCTGGTCCCGTCCGGAGACGGTGTGGGCGAACGCATCCGGCAGATCATGCCCGATGGAGTCGACGCCATCTTCGACCTCGCCGGTGGCGAGGCGCTTCGCGCCGTGGCCGACTTGGTCTCCGACAAGACCAAGCTCATCAGCGCCGGGGATCCCTCCGTCGGCGATCTCGGCGGTCACATGATGGAGCGAGACCGCACCAGCCGCGTGCTGGAAATCGTCGCCCAGCTCGTCGCCGACGGCAAGCTCGACCCCCATGTGGAGGATGTTCGCTCGCTCGACGAGGCTGCCGACGCGGTGGCCGCCGTCGAGATCGGCCATGCCCGGGGCAAGGTGGTCATTGCGGTTAGCTGACCGGACTCGTCGTACCCATCCACGCCAGGAGCCGACATCACCGAGCGGGCAGTTCTCATCAGCGGGTGTGGCATCGCCGGGCCGGTACTTGCCTACTGGCTCACACGCCACGGCTTCGAGCCGACGCTCGTAGAACGTGCGCCAGGACTCCGCGACAGCGGTCAGAACGTGGACGTGCGAGGCATTGGCCGAGAGGTCGTGCAGCGGATGAACCTCGAGGGCCGAGTCCGGGCGTCGGGCACTGGTGAGGTCGGTCTACGTTTCGTGGACGATCGCGGCCGGGCCGTCGGCGAGTTTCCGGTCGACCGCTCGGGTGCCGGCGACGGTCTGACGGCCGAACTCGAGATCCTCCGCAGCCAGCTGTCACGGCTGCTGGTCGATGAGGCTGGCGACGTCGAGAGCCTGTTCGGCGAACGCATCGTGTCGGTCGCCCAAGACGAGAACGGGGTGGACGTCACCTTCGCCGATGCGGGCACCCGCCGCTTCGACCTGTTGATCGTGGCCGAGGGCATTCGCTCGACGACGCGGAACATGCTGTTCGGCGCCGAACCCGACTATCGCGATCTCGGGATGTACACCGCCTACTGCACGATCCCGCAGACGTCTGGCGACGACAGGTGGTGGCGGTGGTACCTGACCACCGGTGGACGCTCGGTCCATCTTCGCCCCGACAATGTCGGTAGCACCCGCGCCAACCTCAATTTTCGCACTGCCCCAACGGGTTTGGATTACCAGGACCGGGACAGCCAGGTGCGACGGCTACGCGAGGTGTTCTCCGACGTTGGCGACGCGGCGCCGCGCATCCTCGACGCGCTCGCCGACGACCCATCGAGTCTGTATCTCGACAGGATCGCCCAGGTTCGACTGCCGTCGTGGTCCAAGGGCCGCGTCGCCGTCGTGGGTGATGCCGCCTACTGTGCCACCCCGATCAGCGGGATGGGCACCAGTCTGGCGCTCGCCGGTGGTTATGTGCTCGCCGGAGCGCTCGGGTCCGCCGTCGATCACCACGAGGCCTTCGCGACCTACGAACGGCAGATGCGGCCATTCGTGGACGCGGCACAGAAGCTGCCCCCGGGGGTGCCGAGGATCGCCAATCCGACCAGCCAGCTTGGTGTGCAGGTGTTTCGCACTGCCGTGAGAGTGGCCGCGAGTGCACCCGTCCGCGCCGTGACCTCACGCCGTACGTCGTCATCGACCGACCGCAAGCCCCTACTGCCGGACTACGGCTCTCTCTGATCGGCGGTCCACATGTCCCTGCGCCCGGCAGCGCTCTCCGACTGTGGATGTGCTTGCCCGCCTCTGACCGAATTGACCTTGACTCCAAAACTCCTGTGCCACAGTGGTTTCAGTAGTCACATCGTCGGATGTTCTGTCGGTGGGTCGTACTAATGTTCGAGTATGGGTTCGGATCGGGTCACCGCAGCAGTCGCGGTAATTCGCGCTGCCGTCGCCGAACTCGTCACCCTGGACTGTGATCGGTTCACCCACCTCGAACTGGTCGAGTTGTTGGGGGAATTGGAGACGGTGACCTGGCAGCTGCCGACGGTCGGGCACCGGGTGATCGCCCGGCTGCACCGCGAAGCCTCCCCAATGGAGTTGGGCGCGAAATCGCTTGGCAGTGTCCTGACGCAACGGTTGCGCATCTCCGACAGGGAGGTCCGCCGAAGGCTATGCGAGGCCGAGGATCTGGGGCCGCGGACCACGGTGACCGGACAACCGCTGGACCCGAAACTCGCTCCGACCGCTGCGGCGCAAGCCCGCGGGGTGCTGGGACCCGAACACGTGTCGGTGATCCGGTCGTTCCTCGACAAGCTGCCCACGTGGGTGGACCCGGAGATACGGGAGCTGTCCGAAGGCACGCTGGCGACGATCGGGTCCACGACCGGACCCGAGGAACTGCGCCGCACCGCGGACAGGTTGGCCACCGCCATCGACCAGGACGGCCCCAAACCCGACGACGTCGAACGCGCCAGGAAGCGGTTCTTCCGGTTGGGCAAGCAGCAGGCCGACGGTATGACCCCGTTCACCGGGCTGCTGGACCCCGAAGCCAGGGCGACCATCGAGCCAATCCTGTCCAAATTCGCCGCGCCCGGGATGTGCAACCCGGCCGACCACGAGCCCCGCACCACCGGCACACCGACCCAAGAGCAAATCGACACCGACGACCGCACCGCGACCCAACGCAATCACGACGCGTTGATCGCGATCGGCCGAAGCGTGCTGTCCTCAGGGGAGTTGGTTCAGCACAACGGGTTACCCGTCACCGTCATCGTCTCGACGACGTTGCAGGATCTGGAATCCGCTAGCGGGTCCGGGGTCACCGGGGGCGGGTCCTTGTTGCCGATGGCCGACCTGATCCGGATGGCCTCCCACGCCCATCATTACTTGGCGGTGTTCGACAAGCACACCAACGAAGCCCTGTACTTGGGCCGGACGAAGCGACTGGCCTCCGCGGGGCAGCGGATCGTCCTGCACGCCCGCGACCGCGGGTGCACCAAACCCGGCTGCACCGTCCCCGGGTACGGCACCCAGGTGCACCACATGACCGGGTGGGCCAAGAACGGGCTCACCGACGTCGACGACGTCACCCTGGCCTGCGGCGGGGACAATCGCCTGGCCGAAAACGGCTGGACCGTGCACCTTCAAGACGGGGTCGTGCAATGGATCCCACCACCGGAACTCGACGTGGGCCAAGCCCGCGTCAACTACCTCCACCACCCCGAACGACTCCTGGTGGAGACCGACCCCGCACCCGACGGCGAGGCGGCGGCGTAGTCCCCTGCGCGCGACCGCTTTACAACGAGAAGTGGTCCTCGATGATCCCCAACCACACCTGCGCCGAGTCGATCGCCACCTTCTCGCTGATGAAGGCGTGCTGAGTCCCGGTGTAGACGTCGCGGAACGCGCGCTCCAGCCGGCTGCCCTCGCGTATGGAGCTGGTGCCCGCCGCCAGGTGCGCCCACTGGGCACACTCACGCGCGACGTCGGTCGCGTACACCGCCGCGACCCGCATGTCGACCCGTAACCTCGGCGTCAGGTCGGTCCCCTCGGCCACGACCGCCTCGGCACTGGAGAACGCGTCGTGCACCAGTAGCCGCGCAGCACGCCACGCGGCGACGTGATGGGCCAGATCCTTCTGGAAGGTCGGCCGACTGGCCAGCGACGCCATGTCACTCATCCGGTACTTCGCGGCCGCGAGCTCCTGAACGTCGTCGAGCATGCTCTTGGCAACCCCGAGCGCCCACGCCGCGTGCCCCGCGGCGGTCACCGGCATCATGCCCATACGCCCGGCCGGTGACGTCCCCCGCAGCGGCGCGGTGCTGAACAGCCGGAACGTCCGGCGCTCGGGGACGAAGACGTCGGTCACCGTGTAGTCGTAAGATCCAGTCCCCCTGAGTCCCTGCACGTTCCACCCGTCGGTGAACGTCACCTCCGCACGGGGTAGCACCGCGATCATCAGCTCGGGGACACCCTCGCCGATCCAGCGCATCTCGCCGCCGTCCATCGGGAGGAACCCGGCCGCGACGTACTGCGAGTGCCCGGTGCCCGAGCCGAAGCTCCACGACCCGCTCAACCGATAGCCGCCGTCCACCACGACGCCCTGGCCGTTGGGTGCGAATTGGCCGCCCATGGTCACCCGGTTGTCGTTGGTGGTGAACACCTCCGCGAATCCGTCCTCGGGCAGATAGGACGCCGCGGCGAACGACGACGGCAGGTTGGCTATCCCCGTCCACCCGAATGACCCGTCTTGCCAAGCCATTTCGATCCACGTCTCGATCATCTCCGCGAACGACGGCTCGACCCCGCCCGCGACCACCGGGTTGAAGGCCGTCATTAGACCGCTGGTCCACATCGCGTCGACGATCGGTCCGGACATCGTCCGCAACCGTTCCGATTCGGCGGCCTCGGCGCGCACCAGGTCCCGCAGCCCCCGGGCCGCCACCACCAGATCGTCGTCCACCTGCACCTGCATGGTCATGGCGGCACGCTACCTCCGCCGACGGTGCGAGTAGACAGTTTCGATCAACTGTTCACCACTTAGGCGGGGGCGGCCACCATGCCTCGGTGCAGAACCCGGTCGCCGACGACGCCGTCGTGATCGGCCTTGTGCAGCACGCACCGGTTGTCCCACATGACGACGTCACCGGGTGCCCATGAGTGCCGGTAGACGTTCTCCTCGCGCGTGGAGTGCTCGAAGAGATATGCCACGGTCTCCGCAGCAAGCCCCGGGGCCATCCCGCTCACCTCGCTGCAGCGTTCCGGCGTCGACATGTACAGCGCGGTCCTGCCGGACACGGGGTGCTGCAGGAAGATCGGATGCGTCGCAGCGGACTCCTGTCGCCCGTCCGGTGTCACGCCCGTGACGACGTGCGTGATGGTGCGACCCTCGAGCATGGTGCGCATGCGCGTCGGCAACGTCGAATACGCCGCGTACTGGTTGGTGAACAGCGTCTGGCCGCCGCGTTCGGGGACCGACACCGCTCGCAGTGCGGTGTACGCCGGCGGGTTGCTGATGTAGCTGGTGTCGGTGTGGAAGCTCGACCTGGGCGGGCGGGTGCGGCCGACGTTGGTGACGACGTTGAGCTCCGGTCGGCCCGGCACCGGCGTCTCGCCCACCGTGAAGACGGTCTCCCCAAACCTGCGCACGAACCGCAGGAACGCCTCGTCGTCGGCCTCTTGGTCGGGCATGATGACCACGCCGTGCGCGGCCAATGCGACACGGAGGCTCTCGATCTCGTGGTCGTCGAGATCGTCGATCCTCGCGTCGGTGACCTCGACGCCGACCGGCGTCAGCGGGGTGAAGACAGGCACGAAGCGACCTCCTCGTCGAGTTCGGTCATTGTGGTTGCGAACAACTCCGTGACGTCGACCCCCTTCGTGGCCGCCATGACGGCGATCACGCTCGTCGGCGCGTAGGAGCAGTACGGGCCGGCTTCGAGGAACCACGGGTTCCCGTCCGGGTCGATGCGGAAGTCGAACAGGCTGTAGTGCCGACATCCGAGCGCGACGTGGCACCGGCGCGCGGCTGCCCAGACCCGTTCGGTGATCGGATCGTCCTGCGGGACGATCCATGCCCGTGTCGGATCCTTGGCGACGAGGTACAGGTCTCCGTCGGTGGAGCGATCGAGCTTGTCGTCGCCGAGACGCACCGGCTTGGCCGCGTTCACCGCATACTCCTCCAGCGGCAGGCAGACCAGCTCGCCGTGGCGAACGACGATGCCGCACCGCACTTCCCGGCCAAGTTCCACATAGGACTCGACCAACGCAGCGCGTCCGTGCGCCTGCGCGAGGTCGACGGCGGCTTCCAACTCCGAGGCCTCGCGGACCAGCGTCACCCCTGACGAGTTGTCGGCGTCGACCGGCTTCACGACGACGGGCAAGGGAAGAGACGAAGACTCGCCGGCCGTGATGACCTCGCCATGGGGTACGGCGACGCCGGCGGCGGCGACGATCGCCCTGGCCTTGGCCTTGTCCGCGGCGATCGCCATCACCTCCGGCGGATTGCCGAGGTAGGGGATCTTCAGAACGTCGAACAACGCCCGGTAGGCCGTCATGCCGGGGAGACAGAACATCTGGGGCACGACGGCGTCGACGGCCGTCGCCTGTAGGTGCGCGACGGCGTCGGCAAGCGTCAGCGGTATGGCCGAGGCCAGGGACTCCGGGGCGAGGTCGGTGGTGAAGCGCCAGGACCCGTCGGGCGACACGTAGGCCACTCGTGTGTCGTAGCGGTCGTCGCCGGCCAGCGCGTCGATGCACGCCCCGGCGTACAGGCGCGACAGGTCGGCGTGAAACTCGTCGACCGGGGAGCCGACGAGATGCAAGATCACCCGGCTCATTCAGTCGCCTCCGGCTTCGACGAGCTTGCCGATGTTGAAGTCGATGCGGCTCCACCCGCGGCGGGCCCGCAGATTGGCCAGCAGTAGCGACGGGATCTGAAGGTGGTGAACCAGCAGGTACGGCAACGGATCCCACCACGCGAAGATGGCATCCTTGCCGCGCAGAATGGTCGCGAGCCGCGCGGCTCGGCGGGATTGGGTGAACAGCCGCCAGATCTCGTGATAGATCCAGTAGGTGGGTCGTGCACCTGGCCGCGGTGTGATTACGGGGTGTCCTTCATCGAGGTACGCTGCGGCGACCTCGGGATGGTCGTAGAACATCGTGATGGCCGAATGGGTGCGCGGATTGCATTCAATGGCGTAGGCGTGCCCGTCGGCGGCCACGATGAAGTCGAACGACGCCTGCCCCGTCATACCGAGGGCCGCGGTGAAACTCTCCACCCACGAACGGATCTCGGCATGGTCGGCCTGGGCGTAGTTGATCTGAAACGCCGAGGACTCACAGCACCCGTACACCTGTAGGCGGCCGTTCCGAACGGTCCCGTGGGTGCAATACTCCTGCCCGTCGACGAACTCCTGCATGATCCACGGGTCGTCGACGGAGATCGGAAGCGAGCGCGCGAACGCGGCGTTGCGTTCGGGGGTGCGCGACGAGAGCGGCGTGAGATCCATCCGACCCACGGGGTTGTACGCAATCCGTTTGAGGATGTACGTGCGCCCCGGTGGAAAGTCGAAGTCGACGACCTGTTGAGCATCGGTGATGCGGTGGAAGTCGGGCACCCGTAGCCCCAATGATCCTGCCGTGAGGGAGAATTCGGTCTTGTCGTCGAGCATCCGGACAGTCGCCGCGTCGACGTGGACGACGTCGCAGAAGTCGCGGATCAGGTCGCCGGCCTGGGCGTCGGGAAGACTGCCCGCGGGACTGGAGACGGGGACGAACACGTCGACTCGCTCGAGCACGGCGATGTCGCGCAGCGCCTCCGCATAGCCCGGAGCGGTGGGCTCGGGCACGCAGTGAAAGGCGTCCACGGCGCGGGAGAACCGGTGCCCGGTGAAGCGGTACTTGGCCGACTCGACGAGCACCACGCGGTGCCCGGCCGAGTGAAACGACCTGGCCAGTTGGAGTGCCTTGGTCATCTTCCCGCCGCTGATCAGGACCGTCCTGGTCGGGCCGTCGGCGCTGCGCACCAACGGGTTCTGCCGCCCGACCGCGAGAGCGAGGGCGGTCAGAGCGGCGTCGACGGGCAGGGTCAACAGGAGTGCCCCAAGCGTGGCCACCGTCTTGCCGGCGTTGGCCGCCTTCAAACTTGGCGCCGAATCCCTGGGCGTGCCCGCGTCGAGGAGCACCGTCACGGCGTCCGCCGGATGAGGGTCAGTCCGTCCCGCAGCGGTATCAACACCTGCTCGACCCGCGGATCGTAGGTGAGCGCGGCGTTGAAGCTGGCGATGGCGGCGCCGTTGACGGTCAGTTCGGTGTCACCGTAGGGCTGACCCTGCATCAGGGTGTTGTCGACCGCGATGACTGCCCGCGGCGCCAACAGGTCCCCGGCGAGCAGGAATTCGACGTAGTCGAGGTAACCCGCCTTGTCGGCGTCGACGAAGACGAAGTCGAATGGCGCCGCGTCGGCCGATGCCGCCAGCCGGCGCAGCGACTCGATCGCCGGACCCACCTCCACGGTGATCTTCCGCCCGGCGGGCGACTGGGCGAAGCATTCCTCGGCGAAACGCGCGACGTCCGGGTCGATCTCACAGGCGACCACGACGCCGTCGTCGGGAAGCGCTTCGGCCATCGCCAGCGCCGAGTATCCAGTGAACATGCCGATCTCCAGAACACGTCGAGCATCGGCGAGGTGCACCAAGAACTTCAGCACCTGACCCTCGACGTGGCCCGAGAGCATCTCCTGCTCCAGGCGGCCGTTCCCGGCTTCCGGTGCGGCCCAGTCGGTCTCGCGAGTCCGGCGGGCCAACTCGGTCAACGCAGCCGACTCGGGGGTGGTGCACTGGTCGAGGTACGGATCAAGACCGGCAGCCAGGTCCCTGGCGCGCTGCAAGCGCTCGAGAAGGGACGCGTCGACGCCGCTGGCCCCGGCGAGGTGGCGGCACACCTCGCCGAGCTCCTGGGCCAGGATGGTCGACGGCGTCACGGGCCGCGCCGACGACACCGCGTCACCGAGCACGGCGGCGTCGTTCACGACTGGTCGCGCGGGTCGGCCAGGGTGAACACGTCGACGCCCTCGCCGCCCCGCGGGTAGTCCAGACAAATCTTCTTGTGCAACGTCAACGTGTCGGCGAGTTCGGCGACCGTCAGGTCGTTGAGGAAGCTGCACTTGCCGATCGGCGTGGGGATGGCCGCCCGAAGCAGACCGTCACGCGTCTTCAGGATCGACGCCGTCGCCTG
Organism: Mycobacterium yunnanensis; assembly: GCF_025823185.1. Taxonomy (GTDB): domain Bacteria; phylum Actinomycetota; class Actinomycetes; order Mycobacteriales; family Mycobacteriaceae; genus Mycobacterium; species Mycobacterium yunnanensis. Next base: position 140,452 of record NZ_JACKVK010000002.1, on the reverse strand, counting down.
CTCGAGGAGCTCGGGCGTGAGGTACTTGCTGTCCAAGGACAACCCCAGGGCGCTCATCACGCCGAGCACCCGATCACGATCCTCGACCGACAGGTGGCCGCGCTGCTCGGCCAGCGTGGTCGACAGCGCCATGTCGACGTTGATGGCATGACCGTGGAAGAACGGCACCGGCGGCGTGAGTTCCAATGTGGGACTCCAGGTGTGGCCAAACGCGATGACCCGGTCGAGGTCGATCTCGTGAAGGTTGGGCGCCTCCAGTTCGAGCATCGTGGCGATCGCCTGATGCGTCAGGCGGTCGGCGGCCTCGCGCAATTCGGCGGTGCCGTCGAGATATCCGAAACGGGTGGCGAGCAGGTCGGGGCCGTACTTCTCCAACAGACCGAAGATCTCGGCATTGCCGACGACGGCAATCTTGATGAGCTCGGCCATGCCGTTGCGCACCTGGTCCTCGGGCAGGGTCTTGAGGAACGAGAAGTCCAGCAGGACCTTCTGCGACGCGTGGTAGGCGCCGAGACGGTTCTTGTGCTTGCCGTAGTTGACCGCGACCTTGATCGACACACTGGCGTCGATCAGACCGATCAGTGTCGTCGGAATGCGGATGTACGGGGTGTTCCGTCGGTAGCTTGCGCACGCGAATCCAGCGACGTCGGTGGTCAATCCGCCACCGACGACCAGTACGGGTTCGGTTCGGACGAGGCCGAATTCGTCGAAGCGGCCGACGATCGTCTCGAAGGTCTCCAGCGACTTGGCCGTCTCGCGAATCTGTACCGGGACGACCGTGAGCGCGATGTCGTAGTGGTCGAAGTACGTCTGGATCGCGTCACCGTAGATCTCGTGGACCGACTCGTCGACGACCATCAATGCGCGGCCGTACTGACGATAGCTGTCTGCCAACTCCGGGTTGTCGACGGCGAATACGCCGTCGACGTAGACCAGGTCGTACTCGATCTTCTCGTAGCCCTTGACGTGAAATGTCCTGTCACTCACGGTCACTGTGGCTTGCATGTTGCTCATGTCGTTGCTCCGTGTCGGGGGGTGGACGTATTCGGTGGCTCGGCTCAGGACCGCGACTCGGGCGCGGTCAGGCCGAGGATCTTGGTGGCGTCCAGCGAGTCGACGGTCTCGTCTGCCGCACTGAAGTCACCACCCGCGGTGTTCTCGTTCGGGAAGGCGATGGTGTTGATGCCCGCCGAGGTGGCCGCGTTGACCCCGCCGACGTTGTCCTCGATGGCGATGGCGTCGCCGGCGTCTGCACCGAGGGTCTTGAGGGCGTACTCGTAGACCTCGGCGTTCGGCTTCGGCTGTGAGACCGAGTCGCGGTTGACGATCAAGTCGAACATCTCCGCGCTGATGTGCGGCTTCAAGGCTGCCAGCAGCGCGTCGATGTTGCCCTGCGAAGTCGTGGTGACGAATCCGAGCCCGTGGCCGCCACGCTTGGCTTCCTCGACCACGTCGACCACACCGGGCCGGGGTGAGATGGACGACGAGGAGAGCAGCTCCTGGAAGATCTCCGACTTCTTGGCGTGCACGGCGTTGGCGTCGACGTCGTCGCCGCGAGAGGCCGCAAACTGCTCGATGCGGTCCGCGCCGCCGTTCGACCCGAGCATCGACCGGTAGTCCTCCCGCGACCACTCCCAGTCGAGGTTGAACGCCTCGAAGGCGTCGTTGAAGGCGCGACGCTGCAGTTCGGAGGTGTCGGCGAGGGTGCTGATGGAGCCAAAGAAGATCGTGGACACGAGGATTCCTTACCTGTCGAAGTAGGTCGACACGGTGCCGTCAGGTGGCTCCGGCCGTCGAGATGGCAAATTCCCAGTACACTAATGATCTAAACGTTCAATAGTGGAAGAGCGGACCAATACTGGATTAGGAGTGCATCAGTTAACTTCTTGTTCAGGTTCGTCAATTTTGGCGGCCAGAGAGACAAAGGAAGTGACGGACTCCGATGGCAACCGGCGACGGCAGCAGGCCAAGCGACACGGGTGAGGACGCCCGGGTGTCGCGCACGCGTGCCGACGTCGCGCGCGCCGCGCTCGAGGTACTCACCACCGAGGGGTCGGATGCGGTGACGCACGCCCGCGTGGCCGAGGTCGCCGGCTATTCGAAGACCACGCTCTACACCCATTGGCCCGCACGGGTCGACCTCATCGCCATGGCCATCGAGAGCATCGGGGAGATGCCGCACCACGATCGCACCGGTGTCCTCCGCGACGACCTGATCGCCGAGTTGCAGGTGTTCCGTGCCGGGATCGTGGAGATGCGACTGGACCGCGTGCTCTCGGCGATGGCGGAGTGGGCCTCCGAGGAGCAGATGGCTCGCATCCGGAATCGGGTCAACACCGACGGTCAGCGTCAGATGTACGAGATGCTCGGTGAGATCTTCGACGGCCCAGCGCTGGACGCCGCGGTCTCCATGCTCACCGGGGTCGTCGCGTGCCCGGCGATGATGTACGGAAACATGCCCGACGACGCCGTCATCGAGGCGGCAGTCGACGTCGTGCTGAACGGTCACGCGCACTCGAAGCGGTGACCGCTCTCGGCTACGGCGGCGGCTCGGGGGTGTCCGGATCGGGCGGCGGCGCCTTGCCGAGCCACTCCTTGAGGCGGACGAGCTGGCTCAGAATCAGACCCGCGCCCAGCAGCAGTGCGATGACGATGACGACGACGACGGTCAACGGGCCCTCCTAGACTTCGCCTCAGCGTAGGCACCCCGGGCCTCGCCGAGGTCGGAATCGACCCCGAACTAGAAACCGCGCAGGTCCTTGGTGACCCGCAGTGGCTCGGCGCCATGGATGGCTTCGCGAATGGAGCTCTCGATCGAACTGTCGGAGACGAAGAGCATCTCGTCGCCCGCCTCGAGCACCTCCTCGGGCGTCGGCACGATCACCGTTCCCGCGCGGACCAGGGTGACCATGGCGGTGTTCGTGGGCAGGTTCAGCTCCCCGACGCGCTGCCCGACGAGTGGATTGTCTTCGGGCAGAGTCAGTTTCGCCAGGTCGGCCTTGCCTTCGCGCAATCCCATCAGACGCACCAGGTGCCCGACGTCGATGGCGCCCTCCACGCCGGCCACCATCGCCCCCGGCGTCGAAACGGCCACGTCGATGCCCCAGGCTTGGGTGAACAGCCACTCGTTGCGGATCTCGTTGATGCGGGCGACGACGCGTGGCACCCCGAACTCGGACTTGGCCAACAACCCGACGACCAGGTTGGCCTTGTCGTCCCCGGTCGCCGCGATGAGGACGTCACACGTTTCGGCGCCGGCCTCCTCCAACGTCGTCACCTCGCAGGCGTCGGCGAAGAGCCAGTCGGCATCGGGCACGACGTGCGGCTCGAACTTGCGGCGTTCGCGTTCGATGAGGAGCACCTTGTGACCGTTGTCGAGGAGTTCCTGCGCGACCGAACGACCGACGTTGCCCGCGCCGGCGATGCCTATGCGTGTCTTTCGGTCCGCCACTCGTCCATCTTGGTCCATCGAGCGCCCCGGCGTCGTCGGCGCGCACGCCGACCGGCCGTCGTCCTGAAATACTGACCGTCCGCCCCGCATCCGAACGGAACGTCTTGAGCCTGCACGAGCTGTACCTGGCCTTGTTGATCGGAGGCTTCGTGCTGCTCGCCAGCATCGTCGGCACCCGAGTCGCCACCCGGGTCGGCTTCCCCAGCCTGCTGCTGTTCCTGTTGGTCGGCGTCGCGATCGGCGAGGACGGCTTCGGTGTGCAGTTCGACGACGTCGAGGTGGCCCGCAACGTCGGCACCGCCGCCCTGGCCGTCATCCTGGTCGAGGGCGGTCTGACGACGCGCTTCGCCGACATTCGCAAGGTCATCGCGCCCGCGGGTGCATTGGCCACCCTCGGCGTGGTGATCAGCATGGTGGTCACCGCGGCGGGAGCGCACCTCCTACTCGGGATCGACTGGCAGCTGTCGCTTCTGCTCGGCGCCATCGTGTCCTCGACCGACGCCGCGGCGGTGTTCTCGGTGCTGCGTGTACTTCCGCTGCCGCGCCGGGTGGCCGGTCTGCTGGAGGCCGAGTCCGGCTTCAACGACGCACCCGCGGTCATCTTCGTGTTGATGTTCAGCGCGGTGCCCTTCGTGTTCGAACCGGAGAGCGCCGTTGCCGATCTGGTCTACGAACTGCTGGCAGGCTCGGCGATCGGACTCGGCTTCGGCTTCCTCGGAGCGCTGGTGTTGCGGCGGGTCGCCCTGCCCGCATCCGGGCTGTATCCCATCGGCACGTTCGGGATCGGCATCGTGGCATTCGCCGCGGCGGGTGCGGTCCACGCGTCGGGCTTCATCGCCGCCTACCTCGCCGCGGTGGTGCTGGCGAATTCCGGGCTGCCGCACCGTTCGGCCACCCGGTCGTTCGCCGAGGGCCTCGGTTGGTTGGCGCAGATCGGCCTGTTCGTCCTCCTCGGCCTGCTGGTCGACCCCAGCGAGCTCGCCGCAGACGTCGTGCCGGCAATCGTCGTCGGCCTGGTGCTACTCCTGGTCGCGCGGCCACTGTCGGTGATTGGTTCGCTGGCGGGGTTCGACGTTCCGCTGCGCGAACAGCTCTTCCTGTCCTGGGCGGGGCTGCGCGGCGCGGTCCCGATCGTGCTGGCGACCTTTCCCATCGTGGCGGGCGTGCCCGACAGCGACCGGTTGCTCAACGTCGTGTTCGTCTTGGTCTTCATCTTCACCCTGGTGCAGGGGCCGAGCCTGCGCCCGCTCGCCCACGCGCTTCGGCTGATCCCCCGCGACTCGCCGCGGGAGATCTACGTCGAATCCGCGCCGTTGGACGTGCTCGAGGCGGAGCTGCTGACGCTCACGGTCCGGCCCACCTCACGACTGCACGACGTCACCGTCCTCGAACTGCGGCTGCCCGACCCCAGCGTGATCACCCTCATCATCAGGGACGGCCACACCTTCGTTCCGCTGCCGGACACCCGCATCGAAGCCGGCGACGAACTGCTCATCGTCACCACCACGAAGACGCGAGCCGCGGCCGAGCGCAGGCTCCGTGCGGTCAGTCGGCGTGGCAAGCTCGCGTACTGGTTCGACGAGTACGGCGAGCCGGACTAGGGCCGACGGCGGGACGCGCCGGCTGCGGGTCCACCTCGGGACACAACGCCGCCTGCAGCCGACGACGCGCTCGGTGCAGCCGGGACATGACCGTGCCCAACGGGATTCGGTGCCGATCGGCGATATCCTGATAGGCGAGCTGGTACACGTAGGCGTCGACGACGACCGACTGCAGCGCCTCGGGCAGAGCCTGCAGAGCCGCCACCAGCTGTCCTTCTGGAATCGACTGCAGCGCATGGGTTTCGGCGGAGGCGACGCTGGGGTGACGCCGACTCTCCGACATGAGCTGCGCATCCGTGATCACGTCGGTCAGCGTCTCCGCGGGTCGCCGCTGAACGCGGCGGTGGCCGCTGATCCAACAGTTCACCATGATGCGAAACATCCAGGCTCGCAGATTGGTTCCGGGGGTGAAGGAGTCGAATCCCGCCCACGCCTTGGCGTAGGTCTCCTGCACCAGATCCTCCGCGTCGTGCGCGTTGGCGGTGTACCGGCGGGCGCCCCGGGTCAACTCCTCGCGCAGCGCCAGTGCGTCACGTTCGAAGCGGCGGGCCCGCGCGGAGTCGGATTCGGGGATGGTCGGCATGGCACCATCCGACCAAGACCGGTCCATCTAGTCCAACGATCATCTTCGATGACCGTCATCGCCGTCGGCGATGGGATGAATTCGGCAGCGCCGCCGTGCGTTGCACCCGACGAACCACGTGAAGGAGTCCGATGTCGATCTTGTCCCGCCGCCCGGTTGCCGACGTGCTGGCCCGCGCGTTCGCCGCCGGCGTCCGCCCCGCCCCGAGACCTGCGGTTCGCCTCCCCGACATTCCCGGGCGCACGGAGGTCGTCTCGGTCCCGACGCGGCACGGGGAGGTCGCCGCCACGGTCTACCGCCCGTCGCCGTCGCCGACGCCGCCCGCGGTGTACGTCAACGTGCACGGCGGTGGATTCGTCGTCGGACACCGAGAGCAGGACGACCCGTGGTGCCGCTATCTGGCCGCACACGCCGACGTGGTGGTCGTCAACACCGATTACGCGCTTGCGCCCACGCGGCGGTTCCCAACTCCGGTCGAACAGGTCTACGACGTCCTGCGGTGGGCGTCGGCCGGGGAACGGGACTGGGACGGAACGCGGTTGTGCGTCGGCGGTCAGAGCGCGGGCGGCAATCTCGCCGCGGCGGCATCACGGCTGGCACTGCGAGAGCGTGGACCCGACGTCGCGCTTCAGGTGCTGCACTACGCACCGCTGGACCTCGTCACCCCGGCCGGCGCCAAGCGCACCCCGATCGGCGCGCGAGCCGTGTTGCGGCCGTGGATGAGCGAGGTGTTCGACACCGCCTACGTGCCCGATGTCACCCGTCGGCGGGACCCCTTGGCCTCCCCTGCCTGGGGCACCAACGGCACGGGGCTCGCCGGCATCGCTCCTGCGCTGGTGATCACCGCCGAATACGATCGGCTCCGCGACGAGGGGGCTTCTTACGCAGCCGATCTCGACGCGGTCGGTGCGCTCGCGGAGTACCACGACGTGACGGGGGTGGATCACGGCTACAACATCATGAGTGACGCCGCCGACGTCACCGATCGGATGTACGCCCTCATCGCCGAGCACGTCCGGCGCCGCACGCAGATCGCCGAGTCCGACCGGGACGCGTGAGCAGCGGGCGAGAGCGCAGCGGCCCAGGTCCCGGCTACTCCGGTGATACCTTCGTCCGGATGGAATTGCGGCAGCTCGAGTACTTCGTCGCCGTGGCCGACGAGATGAGCTTCACCCGTGCCGCCGCCCGGGTGCACGTCGTCCAATCGGCATTGTCGACGTCGATCAAGAAACTCGAAGACGAGTTGTCGGTTCAGCTCTTCGACCGGTCACGCCAGCAGATCCGCCTCACCCCGGCCGGTGAGCGGCTTCGCGAGCACGCCCGCCACCTGATCCGTTCCGCGCGGCTGGCCAAGGACTCGCTGAGCGACCTTCGTGGGCAGCTGACCGGAACAGTGGACTTCGGCTCCCTGGTGACCTTCGGCAAGCTCGACGTCGCCCACGTACTTGGTCAATTCCACGCCGCTCACCCCTTCGTCCGAATTGCCTTGCGGCTGAGCCAATCCGGGTCGTCGGCGTATCTGTCCTCGATCGCCGACGGCACCCTCGATCTGGCGCTGGTGTCGGCCCCCGACCGGCGCCAGCCCGGGGTGGACATGCACGTCCTCGCCGATGAGCCGATGGTCTTCGTCTGCCGCGCCGACCACCGCCTCGCCGCGCAGAAGCGGGTCCCGATCGCCGATCTCGCCGGCGAGGACCTGGTCGGCTTTCCGGTGGGGTTCGGCATCCGTCGGATGATCGACCACGCGTTCTCCGCCGCGGGCGCCGTGGCGAGGACGCCGTACGAGGTGCCCGCCGACTTCACCGTTGCCGCCGCGCTCATCCGCAACGATCTGGGCACGGCATTCATGCCGGCCAGCGAGGCGGTGCGATTTCCCGACCTGACCGCCGTCGAACTGGCCGTGCCCGTCACCTGGCAGATCCACCTGGCCACCCCGCCCCAGCAGCTCACGAGCCCAGCGGCGGCGATGCTGGCCACCATGCTGCTCGACGCCGCCACACCGCCCGGATAGGACTCACTTGCCGGGCAGGCTCGCCGCCAACCGGGGACAGAAGTCGTGATCCTGCAACTCTTCTCCGGCTGCGACGTCACCGGTCGCCGGGTCGGCGCGATCGGTGAGGATGACGAATCCCGGCCGGCCGCCTGCGTCCACCGATCCGACGACCACCAGCGTGCGAGCTGCCATGTCCGCGCGCGCACCGGCCAGCCCGTCGGCCAGCGACCGGAACGGATTCGTCGACCCCAGCTCGGCGCCGGCGACCGACATGGCGTCGTACCGATGCCCCGCCAGCGCCACGGGGAACGGTGCCCATGCCGGGCCAACGGCGCCGCCGTATTCGGTCAGCGCGTCGTGCACCTCGGGGGCCACGCAGTCGACGTGTACGTGCAGCTGGTCCTGGGTGCGCCCGTAGGCGGAGTTGATCGCCAGACTCATCCATTGCCGCGGAATTTCGGCACCGGCACGCTCGTCGACGAAGGACCTGGCCTGCCATGCCGCCGCGAAGTAGTTCGGCGCGGTGGGGGCGAGGATCGCGGGATCGTCGATGCCCGAGGATCGTCGAGTCGGAATCAGCAGGAACTGCGTCGCGCCGACGAGATCCTTGAGCACCGCGGAACCCGCGTCGAGGTCGACCTGGGCACACGGCGAGGGATCGTCGTGCACGAGCTCATTCGGTACGCACTGGCCGTCCACGATGTTCCACAGCGCACTCGGGTCGCCCGCGGCGCGGGCGACCCCGGATGTCGCCAAGGCGACGACGAACGAGACCACCAAGACCGTTGCGGTTCGCACGGCAGCGATCCTGTCAGATGACCGCCGCGGGCTCGACGAGGTAGGGCCCGACGTTGCCCATGGCGCGCGCCACGTAGTCGTCCTTCTCCCCCACCGGCGCCACGTAGTGCAGTGCGCTGCGCGCCTCGTCGACGCCGACCAGGCGGGCGATGAGCCAGGCCGCGAGGTAGGGCGACGCGAGGCAGCCACCGGCGGTCGCGACGGCACCCCTGGCGTAGAAGGGCTGGTTCAGGACGTCGACGCCTGCTTCCCGCACCCAGGGCTTCGTCGTCAGATCCGTGCACGCGGGGATGCCGTCGAGCAGGCCGAGCTTGGCCAGTACCAGGGTTCCGGAACACTGACCGGCCAGCAGTTGGCGGGTGGGGTCCAGGTGCAACCGGGCCATCAGCGCGCGATCGGCCACGACCTCACGTGTCTTGACACCGCTGCCGACGACGACGGCGTCGGCGGTGTGCGCTTCCTCGAGTGTCGCCGTGGCGTCGACGGTGAGGCCGTTCATCGACCGGACCCGCGGGGTGGGGCTGGCGATCGACACGCGCCATCCGGCGGACGCCACGCGGTTGAGCACGCCGAAGGCGATGAGGGAGTCGAGTTCGTTGAACCCGTCGAAGGTCAGGATGGCGATGTGCATGGCCGCGATCGTAGGGTCGATGAATCATGACAATCAAAGAATTGTCCTGCGTACAATCCCGCCATGACGCCGTCCCGATATCGTGCCGTGGTCGAGACCATGGCGTCCGACATCCGTTCGGGACGGCTGCCCCCGGGTACGCGACTGCCGACGCATCGACGCCTCGCCGCCACCGAGGGACTCGCCGTGGTCACGGCGTCCCGGGTCTACGCCGAACTCGAGGCCATGGGCCTCGTCAACGGCGAGCGGGGCCGCGGCACCTACGTCCGCGACACCACCCTGTCCCCCGGCCACGGCGTCGAGCAAGGCGCCCTTGGCGCTGACGTGGCCGACCTCAACTTCAACTATCCGTCCGTGCCCGGCCAGGACGAACTGCTGCGCCGGGCGTTGCGCGACGTGGCCGCAGGCGGGGACCTTGGTGCCCTGCTGCGCTACCAGCCCCACGGCGGCCGACCACGTGAGAGGGATTCGGCGGCAACCCATCTCGGCCGCCACGGACTACGGGTCGGCGGCGACCGGGTGCTGCTGGTCAACGGGGCTCAGCACGGCCTCGCCGTCACCGCGATGGCACTCCTCCGACCCGGCGACGTCGTCGCGGTCGACGCCGTCACCTATCCGGGGTTCACGGTCCTCGCCGAGAGTCTGCGCGTGGAGTTGGCGCCGCTGCCGGTCGGCGCCGACGGCACCGACCTCGACGCCCTCGACCGTCTGTGCGCCACGCGGCGCATCCGCGCGGTGTACGCAATGCCCACCGTGCACAACCCGCTCGGCTGGGTGACGACGGACGCGCACCGCGACCGCCTCGTCGAGATCGCCCGCCGCCGCGGCCTGGTCATCGTGGAGGACGCCGCCTACGCCTATCTCGCCGACGGCGCACCGGCGCCGCTGGCGTCCCGCGCGCCCGAGCTCACCGTGCACCTTACGAGCCTCTCCAAGAGCGTCGCGACGGGTCTGCGCGTCGGCTTCGTCTCGGCGCCAAGGGAATTGGTGCCAGCGCTGGAACGAGCGATTCGCGTCACCACGTGGAACACCCCCGCCGTGATGACGGCGATCGCGTGTCGCTGGCTCGACGACGGCACCGTCGCCATGCTCGAGGAGGCCAAGCGCGCCGACGCCCTGGTTCGTCAGTCGCTCGCCAGGGACGCGCTCGCCGGTCTGCCGTTCGTCGGGCACCCGGGCTCGTACTTCCTGTGGCTGCCGCTGCCTGACGAGGTGCGCGCCGACCAGGTCGCCGGCGCGTTGGCCACCCGACGGGTGTCGGTGGCGACCGCCGAGCCCTTCGCCGTCGGCCACGTGCCTCAGGCGCTGCGATTGGCCCTGGGCTCCACCGATCTCGAGGTGCTGCGTTCGGCGTTGCACACCGTCCGGCGGGTCGTGGACGACCACACCGGTCTGTGAGCGAGACGGCGCCTACGCGAGCGCGTTTCGGCGCTCGAGGTTCTCCTTTACCTCCCGCTGCCACACGTCGTTGGCGTGCTCGGTGTCGACCTCGAGCTCGAAGCGCGCGACCATGTCCTCGGTGACGTCGGCGACGTCGACGTAGAACTGCTCATACCACCGCCGGTGCTGGTAGACCGCGCCGTCCTCCTCGGTCAGCAACGGATTGTCGATGCGGGTCTTGTGCTTCCACACCTCGACGTCGTCGAGGAATCCCTCACCGAAGTTCTTGCTCAAGGTGGCGGCGAGCCGGGCGGCCTTGTCCTCGGGCAGACCGTCGATCTTCTGCACCGCGACGCCGTACTGCAGGACGAACGAGTTCTGCGTGACCGGATAGTGGCAGTTGATCAGCGCCACCTCCAGGGTGAAGCCGGGGGCGACGTCGTTGTGCAACCAGTTGATCATGTAGGCGGGTCCGAAGTAGGTCGCCTCCGACCTCAGATTCGTGCCTTCCCAGAGTTTGTCGTAATTCTCGGTGGTGTCCGGACGCGCCTTGGACTCCATGAACTGGCTCGCGGTCTGCCCCTCGATCACGTTCTTGAAGTACGTCGGATACGCGCGGTGAATGTAGAAGAAGTGGGCCATGTCGACGTTGTTGTCGACGATTTCCCGACAGTGCGAGCCCTCGATGAAGATCGTGTTCCACGTCCACGGCGACCACGTGCCGTCGTCGTAGCCGTCGATGGTCGGCGGGGTCAGCTCGGCCGGCGGTGCGGAGCCCTCCGGGTCGTGCCACACCAGGAGCTGCCCGTTGACCTCCTGGCACGGCCACGTGCGCGTGCGCGCCAAGCGTGGGGTGCGGCGGGCGTAGGGCACTTCCACGCAGCGGCCGGTCGAGCCCTGCCAGCGCCAGTCGTGGAACGGGCACGCCACGGTGTCGCCCTTGACCGTGCCCGTCGACAGATCACCTCCCATGTGGCGGCAGTAGCCGTCCAGAACCCTGATCGCGCCGTCGGTGTCGGCGAAGAGCACCAGGCGCGTGCCGAAGGCGTCGACGCCGTGCGGCTTGCCGTCGCGAAACGTCTCGGCCAGGCCGAGGCAATGCCATCCCCTGGCGTACCGCGTCACCGGGGTGCCCGCGTCGATCTCGCGAATCCGTTCAGCTGCGGTCATGGTGCATCCCTCCGAGGACCGGTCCTGGTTCCGATTTAAGCACGAACGCTTAATCGACGTCGGCGAACGCCTACGATGCCCGTCATGGATCGTGGCGCCCGGTCGAAGGACGCACTGCTCGACGCCGCCGAGCGGCTCGTCGCCGAGCACGGTTTCGAGGTGCCGCTGCGCGACATCGCCAAGGCGGCCGGCCAGCGCAACAACTCGGCGGTGAACTACCACTTTCGCAGCCGCCAGGACCTCGTCGACGCGGTGGTGACACGTCGTCTGCTGCCCATGGAGCTCGAACGCGAACGAATGCTCGGCGAGCTCGACGCCGAGGCCGGGCCGCATGCCCTGATGCGCGTGCTGGTTCTGCCGCTACTGCGGTCGGAGAGCACGCACTACGCGCGCTTCCTACAGGTCGTCGGTCCCCGATTGCGCAGGGAACCAATGAACTCCGCGGAGACCGCCTGGCCGCGGGTGCTCGAGGCGCTCTCGCATGCGGTGCCCGGCGACGATCGCAGGACTCGCCATCGCCGGGTCGCCGCCGTCGCCACCGCGATGTTCGCTCTCGCCGCCGAGTACGAGCGTGCGACGCAGGATGGCCTCGACTCGCACGATCCCGAGGAGATCGTGCACATGCTGGTGGCCATGCTGACGGCCGCTGCTCCCCGACTGGTGTAGGGCTAGAGTGCGTCGATGACCCAGGAGCCGTTGGTACCCGAGGACTTCGACGTGCCCCGCGAGCTGCGTTCGGCTCGGTTTCGACTCGAACCCCTTGGGCCGCAGCACAACACCGCCGACCTAAACGCGTGGACGGCCAGCATCGACCACATCAAGGGCACCCCCGGGTTCGACGGGTGGGGGTGGCCGCCCGACGACGGCCTCTCGGCCGAGGACAACCTCGTCGACCTGGTCCGCCACGCCGACGAATTCGACCGCCGGGTGGCGTTCGCCTACACGGTATTGCGGCCGCAGGACGACGACGTGATCGGTTGTCTGTATCTCGACCCCGGCCCGCGCCCGGGCAGCGTCGCCGTACGGTCCTGGGTCCGCGCCGACGTGGCGGAGCTGGACACGATCCTGAGGAACGAAGTGCGTAAATGGTTGTCGACCGCGTGGCCGTTCGACGAGGTCGTCTACGCCGGCTGACGCTCAGGGTCTGAGGATCACCTTGACGCACTCTGGACTCCGGGCGGCCACCGCGGCATAGGCATCGGGCGCGTCGGCCAGCGGGAAGCGATGGGTGAAGATGCCGTCGGTGCGCAGCGAGCCACTGGTCACCAGCGGAAGAAGGTCGACCCACGTCTGCTGAATGGGAGCGGTGGTCATGCGCAGGGTGAGGTTGCGAATGAGCGCCATCAGGATGGGCAGCGGGTAGGGCTGCAGGTCGTGCACCCCGAGGACCGACACGGTGCCGTCGGCGCGCACCGACGCCAGGGCGTCGTCCAGGGTGGCGTTCAGCGCGACGGTGTCGACGACACTGTCCACACCGCGGCCGTCCGTGTGCTCGAGCACCGCGGCGACGGTGGGACCCTCCAGGGCGGTGGCTCCGGAATCCACCGCCAGCGCGCGACGGCCCGCCACGGGATCGGCGGCCAGGACGGTGCCCGCCCCCTGGGCGACGGCGGCGCGCACCGCGCAGAGTCCGACGGCGCCGAGGCCGATGACGAGGACCGTGCCGCCCGGCGGGATGTCGGCCTTCTTCGCCCCGATCCACCCCGTCGACAGGTTGTCGGTCAGCAGCAGTGCGGCCTCGTCGTCGACTCCGTCGGGAATCCCGAGGAGTTGGAAGTCGGCAGCCGGCACCGCGACTGCGGTGGCCTGTCCGCCACCGAGCACGCCGGAACCGAAGATCTGCATGCCCCGCGCGCACGTCACCGGGTTGCCCGTGGCGCACCCGGCGCACGTGCCGCACCCGGTGACGGACGACGCGAGCACCCGGTCGCCGACGCGCACGTTCGACACCTCCGGCCCCACTTCCAGTACGGTGCCGATGAATTCGTGACCGACGGCCACTCCGTCGCCGACCGGTAGATCGCCGTCGTAGAAGTGCAGATCGGATCCGCAGATCGCCGCCGACTCGACACCGACCACCGCTCCGTCTGCACCCGGCAGGACGGGGTCGGGGGCGTCGCGCACCTCGACGGAGCCGGGACCGGTGATGACGACGTTGCGCACCGGGACGACGCTACCGCCGAGCAGACGTCACGAGGCGGGTAACGGCAGACTTCGACACGGTCCGTTCAGTGCGGCATGACGCGCTCACTACCGCAATCATGGGTTGACGTTGGCCACGTCCCAGGGCGCCTGCGGAAGTACCTCACCGGTCTCGAGCAGCGACTTGAGGTTGGCGAGGACGGCTGGCCATCCGTTCGAAATACCCTCATACATAGCCGTGTTCGCCAGGTTCTCGTGGCTGACCGTCAGTCGGACGATGTCGTGATGCGGCTGGATCAGGAACGTGACGACCGACGGTCCGCCGGGCTTGTCCTCGTCGGGCGCGTCTTCGAAGGTGATGACCAGGCGCGACGGGGGCTCGGCTTCGAGCACCTTGCCGACGACGTCGGCACGTTCTGATCCGTCGGTCCGTCGGTGTTCCCATGGCGAGCCGGGCTCCCAGTCCGAGATGTTGGCGTGTCCCCAGTACTTGGCCGTGAGATCGGCGTCGGTCAGCGCGTTCCATACCTGTTCTGCGGTCGCGCGAATGTATGTGACGTAGACGTAATTCGTTATGGCGGTGACGGTTTCGGTCATGGCGTACTCCTCTGCTCGGTTCTTGATGTCGCTCAGCATCTGCAAGCGCGGTTTCTCGAAGCCCGAGATCCAGCGCTCCTCGACCTCGTGGATGGGCACGGGATTGAGGTAGTGCAGGCGTTCACGACCCCGGCGTACGACGGCCACGAGGTTGGCCTTCACCAAGACGTCGAGATGCTGGGTAGCCGACTGGCGTTTCATGTCCAGGGGATCGCACAGTTCACTCAGGGTCTGGCCATTGTGGTCGCGCAGTCGGTCGAGCAGCATCCGCCGGGTGGGGTCCGCGAGCGCCTTGAAAACTGAGTCGATCTCGTGGGTCTCCTCAGTCACCACCGAATTATGCAGGCATTTACCTGCATATGTCAACGGGCACGTGCGGACGGGATCCTCGCGCTCGCCGTCGTCCAGTCGTAACGTCGATCTGGTGAAGCACATCAAGCTCGGAAATTTGGACGTCGCCCGCATCGGCCTTGGCGCCATGGGCATGTCGGCCGCCTACACCGGGGCCGGCACCGATGACGCAGAATCCATTCGCACCATTTCGCGCGCCCTCGACCTCGGCGTCACCCTCGTCGACACCGCCGAGATCTACGGACCGTACGTCAACGAGGAACTCGTGGGCCGTGCCATCAAGGGACGGCGAGACGACGTCGTGCTCGCCACGAAGTTCGGCATGGTCTCCCACCTGGGTGGGGGTCCCGGCCACCTGGACAGCAGCCCGGCGAACATCCGCACCGCCGTGGAGGGGTCGCTGCGGCGTCTCGACACCGACCGGATCGACCTCTATTACCAACACCGCGTCGACCCGGCGACGCCGATCGAGGACACCGTGGGTGCATTGGCAGATCTGGTGTCCGAGGGCAAGATTCGGCACATTGGCCTGTCCGAGGCTGGCGTCGACAACATCCGCCGCGCACACGCCGTGCACCCGATCACCGCGCTGCAGTCGGAGTACTCGCTGTGGACCCGCGACCCAGAGCCCGACGTGCTTCCGCTGCTGCGCGAACTCGGCATCGGGTTCGTCGCCTACTCCCCCCTGGGACGCGGCTTCCTCACCGGGCAGATCACGTCGACGGCCGACTTCGACGACTCCGACAGCCGCAAGACCAACCCCCGCTTCACCGGCGAGAACTTCGATCGGAATCTGCGCGCGGTCGCCGAGGTCACGGCAATCGCCGCCGACGTGGGCGCCACCCCGGCGCAGGTCGCCTTGGCCTGGCTACTTGCCCAGGGCGACCACATCGCGCCGATCCCCGGCACCAAGCGCGTGTCGCGGCTCGAGGAGAACGTCGCTGCCGACGGCATCGAGCTGACCGATGAGCAGCTCCGGAAGCTGACCGAGGTATCGCCCGCGGCGGGCGAGCACCACAACGAGCAGCAGATGAAGTGGATCGACCGTTGAGTCCGCGCTCCGTACGCTGGACGAGGTGAGTGCCGCACAGTCGACCACCGTCCTTCGAGACAGTCAGTTCGCACGGGACCTGCCGGAGATGGCCCTCCCGTGGCAGGCCGCCGTCGCACCGGAACCCCGCCTGCTGGCGCTCAACGAGGCGTTGGCCGCCGACCTCGGTCTGGACCCGGCGTGGCTCCGAAGTCCCGCCGGGCTACGGCTGTTGGTGGGCGCCGACGTTCCCGAGGGGGTGACTCCCGTCGCGCAGGCCTACTCCGGACACCAGTTCGGCGGGTACACCCCCCGGCTGGGCGACGGCCGGGCGCTCCTGCTCGGCGAAGTGGGCTCGCGCGATCTGCACCTGAAGGGATCTGGGCGTACCCCGTTCGCCCGCGGCGGCGACGGACTGGCGGCCGTCGGGCCGATGCTCCGGGAGTACGTCGTCAGTGAATCGATGGCCGCACTTGGCATTCCGACCACGCGGGCGCTGGCCGTGGTGGCGACGGGGGCTCAGGTGCAGCGCGATACCGCACTGCCGGGAGCCGTCCTGGCACGCGTCGCCAGCAGCCACCTGAGGGTCGGCAGCTTTCAGTACGCGGCCGCCACCGGGGACCTCGACCTGGTGCGTCGGCTCGCCGATCACGCCATCGCCAGGCACTACCCTGCCGCGGCCGAGGCCGAGCAGCCCTATCTGGCCCTGTTCGACGCGGTGGTCACCGCGCAGGCGTCCCTGGTGGCCCGGTGGATGCTCGTCGGCTTCATTCACGGGGTGATGAACACCGACAACATGACCATCTCCGGCGAGACGATCGACTACGGGCCATGCGCGTTCCTCGACGCCTACGACCCGGCGACGGTGTACAGCTCGATCGACCACGCGGGGCGCTACGCCTACGCCAACCAGCCGATAGTCGCGCAATGGAACCTGGCCCGCTTCGCCGAGACCCTGCTGCCGCTGATCGCCGAGGACCAAGACCGCGCCGTGGAGATCGCGGTGGCATCGCTTGGCACGTTCACCACCGCCTACGACGCCGCGTGGGTGGCGGGCACGAAGGCCAAGCTCGGGCTGGCCGCGGACGTCGACGACGCGACGGTGACGTCACTGGCCCAGGATCTCCTGGCGCAGCTGGCTCAGAGTCGGGTCGACTACACGTCGTTCTTCCGGCACCTCGGCACCGCGGCGCGCGGCGACGCCGAACCCGCCCGCGGACTGTTCCTCGACCTCGCGCGCTTCGACGCCTGGCTGGCGCGCTGGCGAGATCTCGCCCCCGACGCCGACGCCATGGACCGCGCCAATCCGATCTACATTCCGCGAAACCACCTCGTCGAGGAAGCCCTCGCCGCGGCGACCACCGGCGACCTCGGCCCCGTCGAGCGGCTCCTCGAGGCCGTTGGGTCGCCCTTCGAGGAACGTCTCGAACTGAGGCTCTACGCCGAAAAGGCCCCCGACGACTTCGGGCCCTACCAAACCTTCTGCGGTACGTAGCAATACGAACGTATTGAAGATCACGCTGCTGGAGTGTTTAGCCAACGGGAAATTAGGCACACTAGGCTAATGACCTTGCGCGGACTCACCCCCGTCGTCGGTGCCGTGGCTGCTCTCACGTGGGCCGTGATCGGCGGGGCACCCGGAGCGTCGGCCGAACCCCTGCCGAACTCGACTACCCCCGGATGCGCCGACGTCGACCTCGTGTTCGCACGCGGCACCGGCGAGGCGCCCGGGCTCGGCTTCGTCGGCGACGCCTTCGCCGACTCGCTGCGGTCAAAGGTCGCGCCAAAGTCGATGAACGTCTACGCCGTGCAGTATCCGGCCACGATCGACTTCCCCCGCGCCGTCGACGGCATCAACGACGCGGCGGCGCACATCCAGGCCACCACCGCCACGTGCCCGAAGACCAAGATCGTGCTCGGCGGCTTCTCGCAAGGTGCCGCCGTGGCCGGCTTCGTCACCGCCGACACCGTGCCGCCGGGCGCCGCGGACTCCGGTGTGACGGGACCGCTGCCGCCCGCGGTCGCCGATCACGTGGCCGCGGTGGCGTTGTTCGGAAAGCCGTCGCCGCGCTTCATGAACTTCGTCAACCAACCCGACATCGTCATCGGCCCGGCGTACGCCGGCAAGACCCTCGACTCGTGCGTGCCCGGCGACCCCATCTGCTCCGACGGCGGCGACTTCGGGCTGCACAACCAGTACGTCGCCGACGGCCGCGTGGACCAGGCGGCCGACTTCGTCGTCGGCAAGCTCGGCTACCCGGCCGCACCGGCGCCCGCACCGGACGCACCCTTGCCGCCGGCACCCGACGCCGCGCTGCCACCCGCACCGGCCCCCGCGCCGGTGGCCGCTCCCGTCCCCGCGCCTGCCTAACCCACCCGTCGGCGGCGCACCAGCCAGAGCGCCGAGAGCAACTGCCAGCCGATGATGGTGTAGACGGACGTTCGCTCCCACACCGCACCGGGCAGCAGTACCCCGGTGGCGGATACCGCCGGGACCGCCAAAATGCCGAAGGCCAGGAACCCCAGCGCCGCGACGCCCACCGACGCCCTTCGATACCAACGTGATTGGCTCACCAATCGGTGACCGGCCAGAATCGCGGCGTTGCCACCCACGATGGCCACCGCTGCCGCCGAGACGTGCACCCAGGCGATTCCGGAGCCGCCACTGGGCACCGACGCGACCACGACGTTGCCGACGGCGTTCGCGGCGGCACACCCCACGAAGACCCCGTTGCCGCGGCCCGTGCGTCGCGCCAGCAGGATGGCCGCGGCGAGGAACAGCGTGCCCTGGACGACGAAGGCCGCGTTCATCACCGTGTGCAACGGTGAACTGGGCTGGCCGAGGTCGCTGATGAAGTTCACCGCATACCGGTAGCCCGGCTGGGCCGCCGCGGCGATCGCCTCCAGCCCCAGATACGCGGCGCCGGCGACCAGCCAGCAGCCCGCCGCCATCCCGTCCGTCATGACGAGGTGCCCGAGCCGGTCGGGATACCCAGGGCGACAGTCAATTCGAGGATGGCCCGGGGATCGTCGAACCGGTCGCCATACAGCTCGCGCAACTGGGTCATCCGGTACCGCACCGTCTGTGCGTGCACGAACAACTCGGCGGCGACCGCATCACGCTGACCCCGATGGAGCAACCACGACCGCAACGTCTCGGCCAGCCGCTCGGCGGTGTTGGGCCGCAGGTCCGCCAGTGGCGCCAACGCGAGACGGCGAAGGTCGGCGGCGGCCTCGGGATCGGCGGTCAGCACCAGCTCGACCAGGTGCTCCTCGGTGTCGACGACGTCGTCGTCGACCATCAACTGCTTGGCCCGCAGCGCCCGACGGTAGGACGACTCCACCTGCGCCCACGGACGCGCCGGGCCCACCAGCGCCCGTCGGCCCTGCAAGGCAGATCGCAGTTGCCCGCGATGCCGACCGTCCAAGTCGGGCACCAGGAGCACCGCCAGCGATTCGCCCGCGTCGACGCCCGGCAGGTCTCCGCTCACCTGCAGCGTCGACTGCCCGAACCGGGCCGCCAGCCCGCGGGTCTGCGCCTCGGCGACCAGGATGGCGGTCAACGTCACCGGAGGTTGCCAATCCGCCTCTGCCGCACTGGCATTCAGCGTTTCGACGGCAGCCCCGCTAAGCAGCTGCCTGGTCAGCCTGTCGAGGTACCGCTGGCGGACCCGGCCCGTGGTCGCCAACTCGTCGGTGTGTCCGGCGACGCTGGACGCCGACAGCTCGTCGATGAACGCGAACACCAACTCGGCGAATCGGGCTACGGTCTCGGCGTCCAGCCCGGCCGTCACGGCCGCCGACGACAGCTCTCGCCACGCCACGCGGGCGCCGACGCGGTAAGCCGACAGCAGGGCATCCATGGTGCGACCCTGGCGGGCCTCGCCGCGGCCAAGCTCGTAGGCCCCGTCGAGGGCCGGTGTCATCGTGGCGTTTGGATCGGAGTCGTGCGAGCGCACGGCCAGCCGAAGGAAGGCGCCGAGGGCCATTTGCACGGCGTTCTCGATGGTCTGGCCCATGCGCCCGCTGAAGGCACGGGTATAGCTGGGCACCTCGAGCGTCACCGCGAGCACCGTCCGCTCGGCCATCCGCGGCAGCACGGCCCGCAACGCCTCGGCCACCTCGTCGGACAGGTCGAGACCGGTGAATCGGACGGCATCTTCCGGCAAGACTGTTCCTCACGAACAAATAGATGGTGGACGTTCACCTCTGACCGTCAAGACTTTATACCCAGCGGTAGGCCAAGGTGGGGTTATGACGACGACAGCACCTCGACCGACCACCGTCGGCGCGCTGCGCGCCCGGGTCATGAAATTCGCCGAGCGGGTGACCACACCGCTGGTGCCTGCGGACTACCTCGACGTCATCGACCCCCTACGCTCGAGTGCCGACCTCCGCGGTCGCATCGTCGCGATCAAGCCCGAGACCCGCGACGCCGTCTCCGTGGTCATCAAGCCTGGCCGCGGGTGGCGCGGACACACCCCGGGTCAGTACGTGCGCATCGGCGTCGACGTCGACGGCGTCCGGCAATGGCGGGCGTACTCCTTGACCTCGCATGCCGGCCAAGACACCATCGCGGTCACCGTCAAGGCCATCCCCGACGGCACGGTGAGCAATCACCTCGTCCGACGGGCCACCGTCGGCACGATCGTCCAACTCGACCAGGCCGCAGGCGAATTCACCCTGGGTCATCAGCCCCCGGCGAAGATCCTGTTCCTCACCGCCGGCAGCGGCGTCACCCCGGTGATGGGGATGCTGCGCAACATGCCCGCCACGGAAGGCCCCGGCCCGGACGTCGTCGTCGTGCATTCCGCCCCCACCGCCGCCGACGTCATCTTCGGCGGCGAGCTACGCATGATGGCTCGCGATGGACGAATTCGGCTGGTGGAGAAGCACACCGACACCGACGGCATGCTCGACGTCGCCGAACTCGACCAGTTGGTCGACGATCTCGCCGAGCGGCAGACGTGGGCGTGCGGTCCGGCCGGAATGCTGGACGCCTTAGAAGCCCGTTGGACGGCCGACGGCATCGCCGACCGGTTGCACACCGAGCGCTTCCGTCCCACCGTCATCACCGCGGGCGAGGGCGGCGAGGTCACCTTCTCCACGACGGGCACCGTCGTCGAAGCGACCGGGGCCGAGACGCTCCTCGACGCCGGCGAGGCCGCCGGAGTCCTCATGCCGTCGGGCTGCCGGATGGGCGTCTGCTTCGGCTGCGTGGTCCCGCTGCGCCAAGGCGCCGTGCGCGACCTCCGCACCGGTGACCTCACCACCGCCTCCCCTGGCGACAACGTCCAAATCCAGACCTGCGTCTCCGCCGCCGCCGGTCCCTGCGACATCGAACTCTGACGAGGAGATCCGAATGACCATCACCCATGACCCCGCCGCCCACCTCAGCTCGACCGACGTCGAGAACCTCGGCCGCGAGCTCGACGCCATCCGCGAGCAAGTCGTGGCCAGCCGCGGCGAGCGCGACGCCGCCTACATTCGCAAGGTCATCGACGGCCAGCGCAAGCTGGAGCTGGGCAGCCGCGCCGTGCTGCTGCTCTCGATGTTCCCGCCCGCATGGTTCGTCGGCACGGTCGGGCTGTCGATCTCGAAGATCGTCGAGAACATGGAAATCGGGCACAACGTCATGCACGGCCAGTGGGACTGGATGCGCGACAGCAAGATTCACTCCACGACGTGGGAGTGGGACAACGCCTCCCCCGCCGAGATGTGGAAGCACAGCCACAACGAGGTGCACCACACCTACACCAACGTGCGCGGCAAGGACCACGACCTCGGCTACGGCATCATGCGCGTCGACGAGAATCAGAAGTGGGTGCCCTTCTACCTGGCGCAGCCGCTGTGGAACTTCCTCAACGCCTGCGTGTTCGAATACGGAATCGCCGCCTACGACTTGCAAATTGGCAAGTACCTCAAGGGTCGATCCGACAAGGCGGAGTTCAAGGCCAGGGGCAAGCGCGTGCTCGCGAAGATCCGCAAGCAGGCCACCCGCGACTACGTGCTGCACCCGCTGCTGTCGGGCCCGTCGGCAATCAGCACCCTCACCGCCAACCTGACGGCCAACCTCGTCCGCAATCTGTGGACGCACTCGGTCATCATGTGCGGTCACTTCCCCGAGGGAGTGGAGACCTTCGAGAAGAACTCCATCGACGGCGAGACCCGCGGTGAGTGGTACCTGCGGCAGATGCTCGGCTCGGCCAACATCTCGGGTAGTCCCCTGCTGCACTTCATGTCCGGCAACCTGTCGTTCCAGATCGAGCACCACCTCTTCCCCGACCTGCCGAGCAACCGCTACGCCGAGATCGCACCCAAGGTCCAGGAGCTCTTCGAGCGCTACGGCCTGACCTACACCACCGGTTCGCTGCCCCGGCAGGTTGCCTCGGCGTGGAAGAAGGTCTTCAAACTCTCGCTACCCAACGACTTCACGGTCTCCGACGTGCTGCGTCGCCGTCGCCCCGCCGTCGCCGTCGAACGACCCGAGCCCGACCTCCGCGCCGCCTAGTAGCGATTCGTGCACCCGCGCCCGCGCCCACCGCGGGTAAGGGTGCACGAATCGCGGGAAAATAAAAGATTGTGAGCACTCGCAATCTTGGGGTAGCGTTTGGGCATGCCCTATGACGTCATCGTGCGCAACGGTCGGTGGTTCGACGGCACGGGCGCGCCACCACGCGTGACCAACCTCGGTGTCCGCGGCGGTGTCGTCGAGGTGGTGTCCGACGAACCGCTCGACGACATCGGCTGTCCCGACGTCGTGGACGCGAGCGGCAAGTGGGTGTTGCCGGGTTTCATTGACGTACACACCCACTACGACGCCGAGGTCCTGCTCGACCCGGGCCTACGCGAATCGGTCCGGCACGGCGTCACCACCGTCCTGCTGGGCAATTGCTCGCTGTCGGCCGTCTACGCCACCAACGAGGACGCCGCCGACCTCTTCAGCCGGGTCGAGGCCGTGCCCCGCCAGTACGTACTGGGCGCCCTGGCCGACAACAAGACCTGGACCACCGCCGCCGAATACGTCGAGGCACTAGACGCGCTCCCGCTGGGCCCGAATGTCAGCTCGCTGCTTGGTCACTCCGACCTTCGGACGTCGGTGCTCGGCCTCGGCCGCGCCACCGACGACACCGTGCGCCCCACGCCCGCAGAGTTACGGGCCATGACCACCAAGCTCGCCGAGGCGCTCGACGCCGGGCTGCTCGGAATGTCCGGCATGGATTCGGCGATCGACAAGCTCGACGGCGACCGCTACCGGTCCCGCGGTCTGCCGTCGACGTTTGCGACCTGGCGCGAGCGGCGCGCTCTGATCGCCGTACTTCGCAAGCGGCGCAGGATGTTGCAAAGCGCGCCCGACGTGGCGCGACCGTGGACGGCGTTGCTGTTCTTCCTGTCCAGCAGCGCGATGTTCGGCCGCCGCGAGGGCGTGCGGATGAGCCTGCTGGTCTCGGCGGACTCCAAGGCCGCACCGGGCGCGGTCGGCGTCTTCGGCCGGGGCACCCGGCTGCTCAACCGGGTGCTCGACGCCAACGTGCGATTCCAACACCTCCCCGTCCCATTCGAGCTGTACTCCGACGGCATCGACCTGCCCGTGTTCGAGGAATTTGGAGCCGGCACCGCGGCGCTGCACCTGCGTGACCAGTTGGAGCGCAACGACCTGCTCGCCGACGTCGAGTACCGCCGCGAATTCCGACGCGAGTTCGACCGCAAGAAGCTCGGCCCGACGTTGTGGCACCGCGACTTTCACGATGCCGTCATCGTCGAATGCCCCGACGAGACGCTGATCGGCAAGAGCTTCGGACGCATCGCCGACGAGCGCGGACTTCACCCGTTGGACGCCTTCCTGGACGTGCTCGTCGACAACGGGGAGCGCAACGTCCGGTGGACCACCACCGTCGCCAACCATCGCCAACGCCAACTCGACAAGCTCGCCACCGAGCCCACGGTGCACATGGGTTTCTCCGACGCCGGCGCCCACCTACGCAACATGGCGTTCTACAACTACGGGTTGCGATTGCTCAAGCGCGCACTCGTCGCCGAACGGGCGGGTCGGCCCTTCATGACGATCGAGCACGCCGTCCACCGCCTGACCGCCGAGGTCGCCGACTGGTTCGGTCTGGACGCCGGCCGGCTGCGCGAGGGCGACGCCGCCAACTTCGTGATCGTCGACCCGGCCGGCCTCGACGACTCCGTCGACGGCTACCACGAATCCCCCGTCGAGTTCTACGGCGGCCTGAGCCGCATGGTCAACCGCAATGACGCCGCCGTCGTGGCCACCGCCGTCAACGGTCAGATCGTCTATCGCAGTGGACAATTCCGAGACGGCTACGGAAAGACCGTCCGGTCTGGCCGCTTCCTCCGCGCCGCCGACGCGAGCCGGCCCACCGTCACCACCGTGCCCGCCTGAGGTGGCGAGAACACAACGGGAGCGCCGCGAGGAGACCGTCGCGCGACTGCTCGACGCGAGCATCGCGACGATCGTCGACGTCGGGTATGCGCGAGCGTCGGCGGCCGTCATCACCTCTCGCGCCGGATTGTCCGGCGGCGCGCTGTTCCGCCACTTCGACACCATGGGCGACTTCATGGCCGCCACCGCCGAGGAGGTGATGCGCCGACAGCTCGACGCCTTCGCCAAGCTGATCGCCGAGATTCCGGCCACCCAGGCTGCTCTCGACGGCGTCCTGCACGCGATGCGGGAGGTCACCGGCAACGACACCAACGTGGTGATGTACGAGCTGTTGATCGCCGCGCGGACCGACGAAAGGCTCAGCGCCACACTGCGACGGGTACTGCAGGAGTACAGCTCCCGAATCTTCGACACCGCGCGCGCGTTGCCCACCGCCGACCACTACCCGGAGGACACGCTCGCCGCGGTGGTGGCCCTGGTGACCAACTCCTTCGACGGCGCCGCGATCGTGCGCCACGTCCTGCCCCAGCCGGAGATCGAGGCGGGCCGCATCCCGCTGCTGCTGTCGCTCCTGGCCCCCGACTCGAGCGAGGAACGATGACCGACCGCATTCACGAATTCTCCAACGACGGCCTCACCTTCCCCGTCACCGACGAGGGTCCGCTCGACGGCGACGTCGTCGTCCTGCTGCACGGATTTCCGCAGACCTCCACCTCGTGGAACGCGGTCTGCGACCGACTGCACGCCGAGGGTTATCGAACCCTGACGTTCGACCAGCGCGGCTACGCGCCGACCGCGCGGCCGCGGGGACGTCGCGCCTACCGGATGAGCCGGTTGGTCTCCGACGTGGCGGCCCTCGTCGGCGCGACGGGCGGCCCGGTGCACCTGGTCGGCCACGACTGGGGCGCCGCAGTCGCGTGGTCGACGGCGGCCGGTCGACCCGATTTGGTCCGGTCGCTCGTCGCGGTCTCGGTGCCACACCCGCGGGCGTTCCTCGGCTCGATGCTCATCAGCAGTCAGATTCTGCGTTCGTACTACATCGGCTTGTTCCAACTGCCCTGGCTGCCCGAGTTCGCCTGTCGCCGTCCACGTCTGCTGGCACGGATGCTCAGCGGCACCGGGATGACCCCCGAGCAGATCGCAGCGGTGCGCACCGAGATCGTCGACCGCGCTGCGCTGACACCGAGCCTGAACTGGTACCGCGCCATGCCGTTCAGCCACCCGCGATACCTCAGACCCGTCGAGGCGCCGACGACGTACGTGTGGACCACCGGCGACACCGCCCTCGGCAGGCGCGGCGCGACGATGTGCTCGCGCTACGTCACGGGCCCCTACCGACTCGACGTCGCGGGCGGCTCGCACTGGGTGCCCGAGGAACAACCCGACCTGCTGACGCGCGCGATCGTCGACCGCATCTCGAGCTGAGCCCGTGTAACCATCGTGTTACGTCCATGTTGCGGATACAGTGGCAACATGAAAGACGAGTCGGTGTTCTCCGAGGTCACGTCGCTGCGCGCGGACGGTCCCCGGGCAGTGCTCTCCACCTCGGCCCTGGAAGTGCACGTGCGCGTCGTCGACCACCTCGCCCACACCACGCGCTCGAAGTTCGTCACCGACGAGGTCCTCGACACCCTGGTCCACGGGCGGGTCAGCACCATGGCCGCAATCGAGCTCTCCCTGGCCGGGTGGTGGCGTCGGATCGACGGTGGTTACGTCGTCGTCGACCAGGAGTTGATCGACGCGATGTCTCGGCACCCCGCGCGGCGGCGGATCGGCAGGACATGCCGGCGGTTGTGGAGCTTCCTCAACAGCGAGTCGGTCATCCCGCTGTAGCTCGTCACACGTCGGGTCTGGCCAACCCGAGATGGTCGCGCAGCGTCGGGCCGGTGTACTCGGTGCGAAAACGGTGACGACGCTGCAAGATCGGGACGACATGGTCGACGAATGCGGTCAGCTCGTACGGAAGCGTCGAGCCCATGATGGTGAACCCGTCGACCGCCCCGGCGTCCTGCCAGGTCATCACGTGGTCGGCGAGTTGTTCCGGAGTGCCGACGAAGTGCGTTTGCCCCGCGCCCCCGGTGACTCGCCGGGCGATCTCGCGCAGCGAGGCGTCGGGCCGGGCACGCGCCGCGGCGAAGAGCTGGTCAGTCCTGGTGGAGGGCGAGGGATCCTGCCAGAGGGTCGCAGGGAGCGGAGCGTCGGGATCGAATGCGTCGGGATCCAGTCCCGCCGTGTAAAGCGCGTTCTGCCAACGAAACTCGCTGCTGGACAGCTCTTCCAGACGTTCGGCGCGGGCGCGGGCCTCGGCCTCGGTGCCGCCGATGGTCACCATCAACGCGGGCAACACCAACACCTGTTCGGGATTGCGGCCCCAGGCAGCGGCCTGCGCGTGCAGATCGGTGCGGAAGGCGACGGCGGCCTCCAGGGACGGCGGTCCGGAGAACGCCATCTCGGCGTGGCGCGCGGCCAGTCGGACGCCGGCCCCCGACTGCCCGGCTAGGACGAGGACGGGCCTGCCCTGCGGCGAGCGCGGGAACGGCTGCACGCCCTCGACGTCGAAGTAGCGTCCGTGGTGGTCGGCGGCGCGCAACTTCGCGCGATCGGCCCACACGCCGCCGTCCCGATCACCGACGATCGCGTCGTCGGCCCAGCTGTCCCAGATCTGCGAGGCCACCGCCACGAACTCCTCCGCCCGCTCGTAGCGGTCGGCGTGGTCCGGATGGCCGCGCTGGCCGAAGCTGGCCGCGGCCAAGGGCGTGACGGTCGTGACGATGTTCCAGCCCGCGCGGCCACCGCTGAGGTGGTCCAGCGTGGCGAACCGGCGGGCCAGTTCCCAGGGCTCGTTGTACGTCGTAGAACCCGTACCGATGAGGCCGATGTGCTCGGTGCTCGCGGCCAAGGCCGACAACACCGCGATGGGGTCGAATTGAACCTGAGGCAGGTGCGTGGCGCGGTACTCGGCGATCGCGACGTTGTCGGCCAGGAAGATGGAGTCCAGCATCCCGCGTTCGGCGGTGCGGGCGATGTCGGCGAAGTACGGGAGCCCGAGCACGTTCCGGACGTCGTCGTCGGCCAGTCGCCAGGCCGACTCGTGGTACCCGTTGGGCCAGATGAATGCGTTGAAGTGCAGTAGTCGTGGGCTCATCAGGCCCAAACGCTAGGCGTACGCGGCACCCGAGGGCAAGTGCACGGGTTTGTCGATCCGCTTGTCCAGCAGCGCAATCCACGCCTTGAGACCATCGACGGCACCCCGTGAGGCACCTCCCGACGCGCCCTGCCGGGACTCGAGGAGCTCGACGATGCGGGTACATCTGGCCACCTCGGCGGCCAGCTCGTCACCGGGGACGGCCGACAACCGGTCCTCGGGCCAGCGGCTGTAGAACGCCGCCGAGGCGTTCAGCAACACCACGAGCTCGGGGGTGGACCGGCGAAGCAGGCGCCGACCCGTCCGGACGGCGACCCCGGCGGCCAGCAGGGCCACGACGGACGCCACGGTGAACACCCAGCCACCGACCCCGACCTCACTCATCGGCACCGGCGGTTGCATGGTCGCAGTTTACCGCCAGACCGCGACGTGGCACCGCCGTTTTCGGCATGGGGACGGCGGTGAGCGCGGTGGCCGGCTACGGCGCGGCTCGCCCGACAGGGTAGAAATCAACCATGGCTGACCTGAACGTGATGAACCTGTTCACCCTGCAGGACCGGGTCGCGATCGTCACCGGCGCCTCGTCCGGTCTCGGCGTCGCGTTCGCCCAGGCGTGCGCGCAGGCCGGAGCCGATGTCGTGCTGGCGGCCAGGCGCACCGACAAGCTGGGCGCGACAGCAGATCTGGTGTCCGCGACGGGTCGCCGGGTGCTCACCGTGCAAACCGACGTCGTCGACCCCGACCAATGTCAGACCATGGTCGACCGCGCCATGGAGGAGTTCGGCCGGGTCGACGTACTGGTCAACAACGCCGGAATCGGCACGGCGGTCCCGGCCACCCGTGAGACTCCCGAGGAGTTCCGCGCCGTGGTCGACGTCAACCTGCATGGGTCCTACTGGGCGGCCCAAGCCTGCGCCAAGGTGATGCAGCCGGGCAGTTCGATCGTCAACATCTCCAGCATCCTCGGCCTGACGACCGCCGGGCTGCCGCAGGCCGCCTACAGCGCGAGCAAGGCCGCCATCGTCGGCCTGACCCGAGACCTGGCCCAGCAGTGGGGATCGCGCAAGGGCATTCGGGTCAACGCCATCGCTCCGGGCTTCTTCAAGTCCGAGATGACCGACCAGTACAAGCCCGACTATCTCGACTCCCTCGCCCACAGGTTCGTGGTCCCGAGGATGGGCGATCCTGCCGAGCTGGCCGCGACCCTGGTGTGGCTGGCCTCGCCGGCCGCCGGCTACGTGACCGGACAGACGATCGCCGTCGACGGCGGAGTCACGATCACCTAGAAGGCGGATTACCTCCCTAGGGGTGTACCCGAGCAGCCCTAGGGAGGGTGGACTGGTGTCAGCGTCGAGCATTCGCTCGACCTGCCGGTACCACGCCCCCTGCGGGGTGCACTCGGAAAGGCCCACACCATGCTCGGACTCATCGTCAGCATCATCGTCGTAGGACTCATCGCCGGAGCGATAGCCCGACTGCTCATTCCCGGTAAGCAGAGCATGTCGGTCGTCATGACCATCGTGCTCGGCATCGTCGGTTCGTTCGTCGGCGGCTTCCTGGGTTACCTGCTCTTCGGCAAGGACGCCGAGCACGGTTTCCTGCAACCGTCGGGCATCATCGGATCCATCATCGGAGCGGTCATCGTCATCCTGATTTGGAGCCGGGTGGGCGCTCGCAACTCGACCCGCACCCGCTAAGCCCCCCCTACGATGATCGGCCCCGGCGGATGTCCGCCGGGGCCGATCGTCGCGAGTCTGCGGCTAGGCCGCCACCACCGCCCGATGTGGGGCTACGCCGCCACCACCGCCCGATGTGGGGCTACGCCGCCACCTTGTCCTTCTGCATCTCCTTCAGCGCCGTCCGCAGTCCCCGCCGGCGGCCCGTCTCCGGATCGACCCCGAAGGTGTCCCGCATACCGCCGCGGATCCGGAACTTCAACTCCGAGTTGGTCTCCGGTGCGTCGTCCGGCGTACCCTTCAGGAACCTGTTGGGCAGAGCCAACTTCAGGATCGTCCAGAACGACTGACCGTACTGCCGCAGCAGCGGACCCGTGGTGTAGGGCAGGTCGTACTTGTCGCACAGTGCCTGAACACGTTCGGAGATCTCGGCGTAGCGGTTGCTTGGCAGATCGGGGAACATGTGGTGCTCGATCTGGTAGCAGAGGTTTCCGCTCATGAAGGCCATCACCGGGCCGGCGTGGAAGTTGGCCGAGCCGAGCATCTGACGTAGGTACCACTCGGCCTGCGTCTCGTTCTCGTACTCCTCCTTGGTGAACTTCTCCGCACCGTCGGGGAAGTGCCCGCAGAAGATCACCATGTAAGCCCAGTAGTTGCGGATCAAGTTGGCTACCGCGTTGGCCCCGAGGGTGTGCTTCCACGCCGGTCCGGTCAACGCCGGGAACACGATGTAGTCCTTGCCGACCTGCTTGGCCACCTTCTTCCCGATGATCCGCAGATCCTTGCGCACCTCGGCCAGCGACTTTTCACCCTTGCGCCACTTGGTGGTCTCGACACCGTGCAGAGCCACACCCCACTCGAAGAGGGTACCGAGCAGGATGTTGTAGATCGGGTTGCCGATCATCCACTTCTCCCAGCGCTGGTCGCGCGTGAGACGCATGATCCCGTAACCGATGTCGTCGTCGAGGTCGACGATGTTGGTGTACTTGTGGTGGATGAAGTTGTGCGACTTCTTCCAATGCTGAGTAGGTGAGGTGGTGTCCCACTCCCACTCGGTGGAGTGGATCTCCGGGTCGTTCATCCAGTCCCACTGCCCGTGGGTGATGTTGTGCCCCAACTCCATGTTCTCGATGATCTTCGCCGTGGCTAGTGCGGCCGTGCCGGCCGTCCAGGCGAGCTTGTCCCGGCTGGCGAAGAGCGCAATCCGACCGAAGGCGGCCAGACCGCGTTGCAGCTGGATGGTCTTGCGGATGTACTGGGCGTCGCGGGCGCCGCGCGATTCCTCGATGTCGGCACGGATGGCGTCGAGCTCGCGACCCAGTTCCTCGACGTCCTCGGGGGTGAGGTGGGCGTATTCCTTGATGTCACTGATGGCCATGTTCCGACTCCTTAGATGTTGAGCGTGCAGTCGCCGGAAGCGGCGGAAACACAGGTCTGAATTCGGTCACCCTCGCCGTGCTCGTTGCCCGACCGGATGTCGCGTACATTGCCGGATTCCAATGGCAGCACGCATGTTTGGCAGATACCCATTCGGCAGCCGAACGGCATTTGGATGCCGAGCTTCTCGCCCGCCTCCAACAGCGTGGTGGCACCGTCGACTTCTGCCGTCTTGTCCGACAGGGCGAAGGTCACCGTGCCGCCCTCACCGCCCTTGTCGGTCCGCGCGATGACGAAGCGCTCCATGTGGAGTCGATCCTCCGGCACGCCTGCGTCGGCCCACACCGTCTCCAGGGTGTCGAGCATGGCCGGTGGTCCGCAGGCCCAGGTCGGTCTGTCCTTCCAGTCCGGCACCAACCGGTCGAGTTCGGACTCGAAGTCGAGATGGCCCATGTCCTCGGTCAGTTGGAGAAGCAGCTCGTAGGTCGCCTCACTGCGGTCGAGTTCCCGCAGTTCGTCGTGGAAGATCACCGCATCCGCCGTCGGCGCCGAATGAATGTGAACCACGTCGGAGGTCTGCCCGCGCAGCGTCATCGAGCGCAGCATCGCCATGACCGGGGTGATACCGCTGCCGGCGGTCACGAGGAGCATCTTGGCCGGCGGCGGATCGGGCAATGAGAAGTCGCCCTTGGGTGATGCCAAGCGAACAATCGTTCCGGGTTGCACACCGTTCACCAAGTGGGTTGACAGGAACCCCTCCGGGGTTGCCTTCACGGTGATGGAGATGTGCTTCTTGTCGCGGATCGGGATGGAGGTCAGCGAGTACGACCGCCAATGCCACTTTCCGTCGATGCTCAGCCCGATGCCGACGTACTGTCCGGGCTGGTACTCCCCGGTGAACCCCCAACCCGGCCGAATGGTCACCGTCGCGGTGTCTTCGGTTTCCTTGTGCACGTCAACGACTTCGCCGCGGAGTTCACGCGCCGACCACAACGGGTTGAGCAACGTCAGGTAATCGTCGGGCAGCAGCGGAGTCGTCGCCCGCGCCGCAAGACCGCGCAGCAGGTTCTTCGGCGATCCGGTGTCAGCCTCGACCTTGCGAGCAGGTTTCTCCGTCCAGCTGACCAGGTCGCGCAAGTTCAGGGCCATCGTGCACCTCAGGATCCGTCGATGGGCTTACGGCGCTCTTTTAGTGAACACCTGTACACCCAATACCCACCAGTAACCAAAGTCAACCCGACTTTGGCGAACTGGGAGGCTATTTGCCGGAATCGGCAGGCGACGACACATTTGGCGCGTCGATGCCGGTGTCACGCTTCGTCGACTGCATGAAGTCGTCGATGAGCTCGGCAACCTCGTATGGCGCCTCGACATGAGCGAAGTGGCCGACGCCGGGCAGCACCTCCAGGCGTGCACCGGGCCGGGCAGTCATGGCGGCGTGTCCGTGGTCGACGGGGATGATTCGGTCGTCCTCGCCCCAGATGGCCAGGGTCGGCATCTCTGCACGGATGTGCAATCGGTTCAGCGCGCTCACAGCCTGGCCGCGGTAGTCGACCACCGAGCGCAACGTGCGCAGGAAGGCGTCCCGTGTCGGGCGGTCGGAGAACGACGAGTAGGCCCGCCAAATCTCGCTGGCGCGCGGATTGCGCATGCCCGAGGCGGTGAACCACGCTCCGATCTTGTTGCCCACCTTGAGAACTGGCGGTGGCGCGATGACCGGCAACACCAATTCGGCCCCCGGCGCAGACAGCAGCCGAAGGATCAGGCCGACGTCGGAACCCAGGCCGCCACTGCTGATCAGGATCAGTCGGTCGCAGTAGTCCGGATGCTGATAGAGGAACTGCATCGCCACCCCGCCGCCGAGGGAGTGCCCCACGATCGTCGCCTGCGCGATGCCAAGCTCGTCGAGCAAATCGCGCAGCGACACCGCGAACGCGCCGAGCGAGTAGTCGCCGCGGGGCTTGACCGACTGGCCGTGGCCCAGCAGGTCGGGCGCGACCACGCGGTACTTCTTGGCCAGCAGCGGGATGAGGTCGCGCCAGGCATCCGAGCTGCCCGCCATGCCGTGGATCAGGAGCAAGACCTCGCCGCTGCCCTCGTCGCGGTAGGCAACCCGTTCACCGTGCAGGTCGAGGAAGTTCACGTCGTTCATGGTCGATCTCTCCAGATCCGGTTCGATCACGCGGCGCGTCTTGATACTCGCCGGTAACTTCGAGCATGGACGATCGGACCGGAACCGTCAACGCGCGGGTCAGCGGGCTCGCTTGGCCAGCCTCTCCGGATCCAAGATCAGGACACCCTTGCCCTCGACACGAATCCAGCCGCGTTGACTGAAGTCCGCAAGTGCCTTGTTCACGGTTTCACGCGACGCCCCGACCAGCTGCGCGATCTCCTCCTGGGTCAGATCGTGGGTGACGCGCAGCGCGTTGCCCTCCTGAGCCCCGAAGCGTTGCACGAGCTGCAGGAGTTGTTTGGCCACGCGGCCGGGAACGTCGGTGAAGATCAGGTCACCGAGGTTGTTGTTGGTGCGGCGTAGCCGGCGGGCCAGAACCCTCAGCAACTGCTCGGCGATCTCGGGGCGTCCGGCAATCCACGCGCGCAACGCCTCCCGATCCATCGACACCGCACGCACCTGCGTGATGGTGGTGACGCTGGACGTCCGCGGGCCGGGATCGAAGATGGCCAGCTCGCCGAACATGTCCGAGGGACCCATGATCGTGAGCAGGTTCTCACGGCCGTCCGGTGCGCTGCGAACGATCTTCACCTTGCCCGAGATGATGATGTAGAGCCGGTCACCCGGCTCGCCTTCGACGAAGATCGTGTGCCCCCGCGGGAAGTCAACGGGCTGCAACTGATTGGCAAGGGCGGCTACGGCGGCGGGCTCCACTCCCTGGACGATGCCGGAGCGGGCGAGGACGTCCTCGACGTTGCCGGGGTCGACCGTCGACCTCATGCCGACCTCGGGCGACGAGTGTCGAGTGTCTCGATTTGCGCGCACATGCCTGTGAGCGTGGTCGGGACGACGGTGTTTGTAAAGCACCAAGCCCCAATTCGACGCGCCGAGTGGCCACCTGCGATGCGCGCGCGACGGAAAGGCGCGCGACAGGTGGCCACTCGCGGGGCTTAGACGTCGGTCGTGACGAAGCGAGTCTTGACCGGCGGCGCGGCCAGCAGCGGCGGCAGGTCGACGATCTTGCCGTCACCGGCGCGGAAGGCGCGATAGGCCTCGTCGTCGGCGACGGTCTCCCACACCTCGTAGATGATCCAGTGCGCCTCGTCGTCCTCGTCGACGAGCACGTCGCACGTCAGCGCACCCTTATGGGCGCGGGTCTTGACGAGTTCGCGGGTGAACACCTCGCGGGCCTCGGCGACCGATTCGGGCTTGAACCTCAGCTCGAGCAGAACGGTGACGGACATGAGCGGCCTCCTGACGGGTGACGGTTGCACGTCAACCTTGTCAGACGAGCAGACCTACGGTGACGTCGCCACCCGCAGGATCGGCGTCGGACACCAACGACCACGGTGCCCGGAAGATCCGACCTGGAGCGGCAGGCCACGCCGTGCGCGTGGTCCCGATGGTGCGGCCGTCCTGCACGGCCCGCAGTCTCGGTGCGCGGTGATACTCGTCGACCCAGAACAGCAGGTCGTCGCGTGGAGCCGAGCCACCGCCGGGGACGACGAGTTGTGGTGTGACCCAGCGCAACGGCGCGAGGCTGCGGATTCGGACACCCGGCGACGGCCGCACGCCTGCGAGCCAGTCGCGAACCCTGGGCGCCACGTGCCGACCGTCGAGGGCGGCCGCGTCGGCGGTGTCGACGGGGTGCACCAGGTTCCCCACCGCGAACACTCCTGGCGCGCTGGTCCGCAGACCGGCGTCGACGAC
Source organism: Mycobacterium yunnanensis (assembly GCF_025823185.1). Taxonomy (GTDB): domain Bacteria; phylum Actinomycetota; class Actinomycetes; order Mycobacteriales; family Mycobacteriaceae; genus Mycobacterium; species Mycobacterium yunnanensis. The sequence goes on along the minus strand of NZ_JACKVK010000002.1, from coordinate 106,237 downwards.
GGGGCCGCGGGTGGCCGCGTCCATCGACAGGCCGGCGGTGCGGGCCAGTTCGTGGTCGGGGATCCAGTCCCCCGTCATGACGACCGTGTCGCACTCGATCACCGAGCGCCGACCGGTGTCGACGTGTTCCACCGTCACCGAGCGCACCCGCTCCTTGCCGTCGACGCTCACCACACGGCTGCGCGTCAGCACCGGGCCGCGCAGCAACGCGCGGCCGGGGATGCGGAAGGCGGCGTAGGACTCCGAGCGCTGATGGCCGGTGACCATCGCGACTGTCGGACAACCTGATTCGCGCAAGGTGAGGACCGCCGACCAGCTGACGAGTTCCGCGCCGACGACGACCGCCCGGTGGCCAACCCTGGAGTGCTGGACGTGGACGAGGTTTTGCAGCTGCCCGGTGGTGTAGACGCCGCTGGGCCGGTCGCCGGGGATCAGGCGGGCCGGGCGGGGACGCTCCCTGGCTCCGGTCGCCAGGACGATGGCGTCGGCCTCGACGACGTGGCGCCCGCGCGGCGAGGTGACCTCGAGCGTGCGTTGCCCGCCCCAGCCGGTGACCATGGTCTCGGTCTGCAGCCGCGCACCGGCGTCGCGGGCGAGGTCGGTCAGCGTGCGGGCGTAGGTCGGCCCCGACACGAACCGCTTGAGATCCCGTAGACCGTAACCGAGATGATCGCTGTGCCTTGGGATTCCACCGGTGCGCGCCTCGCGCTCGAGCACCAGAACCTCGCCGTCGACGACCGGCGCGAGGGCCGCGGCGGCGGTCAGGCCCGACGGCCCGCCGCCGATCACGGCCACCGACACCCTCACTGTGCCGCCTCGAGCAACGCCTGGGTGTGGGCACCGCAGTAGAAGCCCTGGCAGCGGCCGTTGAGTACCCGGGTGCGGCGGCGCAGTCCGTCGAGATCACGCGGCGGAATGGTCGAGGCGAAGGCGTCGCGGATCTCGCCGGCGGTGACCCGCTCACAGAAGCACACGATGCGGCCGTATTCCGGGTCCGCGGCAATCCGCTCGGCATCCTGATACGGCCGGGTGGTCGCCTCGCCAATGTTGGGCATCCGGGGCGCAGGTGGCAGCCCCTCGCGCGGCGTCAGGTCCAGGTCGGTGTCGGCCAAGAGTTCCAGAATGTGTTCTGCCACCGCCATTCCCGAGGTCAGACCCGTCGACCGGATGCCGCCGACGAGGACGTAGCGCTGGTCGTGGTCGACGTCGATCAGATAGTCGTCATGGTCGATTGCCGCCCGCAGGCCCGCATAGGCCGCGGTGACCTCCTCGTCGAACAGAGTCGGCATCAGCGCTCGACCCTTCGCCAGAAGGAACTCGAAGCCTTCCTCGGAGGTGGCGGTCGCGGTACGGTCGGTCAGGTTCTCCGACGTCGGCCCCACCATCACGTTGCCGTAGATGGTGGGGCTCACCAGGACACCCTTCCCGCGCGAGGACGGCACGGCCAACACGATGCACGGCACCATGGGCCGGGTGAGCTTGTCGAAGACCAGCAGTTCGCCGCGGCGCGGGGTGACCGTGAAGCGACGGTGCCCAAACTTCTCGTCGACGTGGTCGGCGCCGAGGCCGGCGGCGTTCACCACCCAGCGCGCGTCGACGTCACCGTCGGTGGTGACGACGGTGGTGTGGCCCTCGTGGGCCATGACGTCGGTGACCATTGCATGGCGGCGCAATGCGACACCGCGACGCACGGCGTCGGTCGCCAGAGCCAGGTTGGTGGTCCAGCTGCAGATGATCGACTCGCCGGGGACGGTCAGGCCGGCCAGTGCGCCTGGGCCGAGTTCGGGCACCCGCCGGTAGACCTCGTCGGCGGTGACGATCTCGCAGGCGTGGTAGCCGTTGCGTTCGGCCTTGTCCTTCAGCCGCGGCAGGGTGTCGCGCTCTTCGTCGGTCCACGCGACCAGGAGCGCGCCGGTGCGTTCCACCGGGATGCCGACCTCCCGGGCGTACTGGCCGAGCATGTCGTAGCCCCGGGCGACGAGCCGGGACTCCAGCGTTCCCGGCGTGGCGTCGAAACCGGTGTGTAGCAACGCCGTATTGGCCTTGCTGGTGCCGTCGCCGACGTCGTCGCGGCCCTCGAGCAGGGTCACGCTGAGCCCGGTGCCGCCGAGGGCGCGGGCGATCGCACTGCCGACGATGCCGGCTCCGATCACCACGACGTCACGGATGTCCTTGGGCGCGTTCATGTCATTCCTCACTGCGGCTGTGGTCGGCGGCGCGTCGCCACCGATCCAAGAAGTCGGCGGCACGTTCGTCGGACCACACCGGCTCGAAGGTGCGCTCCGGTGTCCAGGTGCCGACGACGTCGGTGGGGCTCAGCGCCGGATCGAGTGCGAGCCGGGCACAGGCTGCGGCCCCCAGCGGGGTGGCGTGGGCCGACGGGTACACCTCGACCGGCATCCGGGCGAGGTCGGCTTGAGCCTGCATGAGCGCCGCCGAGCGGGTCAGTCCCCCGTCGACCCGCAGCCGCGTCAGGGGTTGCCCGAGGTCTCGTCCGACCAACTCGGCGAGGCAGGCGACCTGGGCGGCGATGCCCTCCACCAAAGCGCGCACCACGTGACCGCGGCTACTCCCGAGCGTCATGCCCGTGATGGTGGCGGTGGCGCTGGCGTCCCACCACGGGGCCGCCAGTCCGGCAAGCGCCGGCACGCACAGCACACCGGCGGAGTCGGTGGCAGCGACCGCGTCGAGCTGGTCGGCCGCAGGCAGCAGACCGAGGTCGACGGCCCACCGCACGGCCGAGGCCGCCGTGTAGACCTGACCGTCCGCGCAATACGACGTGCGACCGCGCAGCGTCCAGGCGACCGAGGTGGTGAGTCCCGCCGTCGAGCGAACGGCGTCGTCGCCGAGTTGGGCGAGGAGGAACGCGCCGGTGCCGAAGGTGCACTTCGCCGCGCCAGGGTCCAGACAACTCTCGGCGAGCAGGGCAGCCTGCTGATCCACGACGAGACCGGTGACGGGTATCGGCGCACCGCCGAATGCGGTTGTCTCACCGATGATCTCGTCGCAGTGGACGATCCCCGGTAGCTGCTCGTCAGCCAAGCCGAACAGCTCGAGCAGCTCCTCGCTCCACGTCGCCGAGTCCAGGTCGAGCAGCAACGACCTGCTGGCGGTCGAGGTGTCGGTGACGAACGCACCGCACAGCCGGTGCACCAGCCAGGTGTCGGTGGTCGTGACGACCCCCTCGCGGGTCAGGTTGGCCCGGATCCACGCCATCTTCGGGGCGGAGAAGTAGGGGTCGAGCACCAGGCCGGTCCTACGGGCGACGTCCTCGGCCGACGCGAGCAGTCCCCCGCAGACCGTCTCCGCACGGCGGTCCTGCCAAACGATCGCCGGGGTGAGTGGCCGACCCGTCGCGCGGTTCCAGGCGAGCACGGTCTCGCCCTGGTTGGCCAGCGCCACGGCGTCGACGCGAACCCCCGCAAGCGTCAGCGCGCGACGTCCCGCCTCGACCACCGACTCCCACAGCGCCTCAGGATCCTGCTCGACGCCGCCGCCGGGAAGGTAGGCGGGACGCAGCGCGACCTCCGCGATGGACACCACGTGCCCGGCGCCGTCGACGACGATCGCCTTGGTACCCGAGGTGCCCTGATCGACGGCCAGCACGTGGGTCATGGCCGGTGTGCGCCCGCCTCGTGGTCGAGCTCCGCGTCGATCGAGTGCTGATCGGGCATGGCCAGGCCGTGCCGCCCGCGGCGGGCAAGCAGGGAGCCGAGGTATGCCGCACCGATCACGACCATCACGATGACATAGAGCCAGGCGTCGGCGAAGCTGGCGTCGCGGAAGAGAGCGAGTTCGAAGACCAGCCACACCACCGCGACCACCAAGATCGGCTTCTCCCAGGCGCCCAGGTCGAACTTGCCGTTCACGGGAAGGTCCTTGCGCTTGACCAGATACAGCACGACGGTGGCGGCGTAGATGATGGCGGGTAGCAGCGTGGCGGCGCCGAACAAGGTGAACAGCGCGTCCTCGGACTGCGAGAAGATGGCGAGGATGAGTTCGGCCAGCACGACGAACAGCACGGTCGCCCGCAGCGGTGTGTGAAGACGCGGCGAGACCTGACTCCACTGCTGCCACCCCGGGAAGCGCTCGTCGCGGGACATGGCCCACGTCAAGCGAACTCCCGTCATCATGATGACCAGCCCGCAGGCGAAGATGGCGATGACGACCATGAGGAGCAGCAGGGTGCTCACCGCCGAACCGAGGGTGCGCTGGATGACGTCGGCGATCGGGGTGCCGGACTCGGCGAGAGCAACGGGATCACCTGCGGCCAGCGTCACGGCGACGAGGAATACGAAACCCAATATCCCGGAGGCGAGTACGGCCTGGCACATCGCCCGCGGCACGACGCGCTCCGGATCATTGGTCTCCTCCGCAAGGTTGGCCGCGGACTCGAAGCCGACGATGGTGAAGGCGCCGAGGAGGAAGCCCAACATCCACGGACCGGCCGAGGTCCAATCGCCGAAACTCCAGAAACCATCCGGCGCAACGGCTCCCTTGCTGAAGAGGTTGGCTCCGTCCATGTCACCGCGGACGGCGGCGACCACAAGCAGCAGCACCGTCAGGGCCACCATGCCGACGAGTTCGAGCGACACCGCCCCGTTGTTCACGCGTTCGGTCCACTTGGTGGACGACGCCAACAGCACCGCCTGCAGCAGGAGGACGAGCGCGGTGACCCCCCAGGTGACGGCCGGGGTGCCCTCGTAGTCGAGCAGCACGGGCAGCACGGTCGAGGCGATCGTGTAGTCGACCGCGACGACGACGATGGCCAGGAAGGTGAAGGAGATCCACCCGATGATCCAGCCCAGGATCGGGTTGGCCAGCCGCGACATCCATTGGTAGGCATAGCCGGTGACGGGCATCCGCGAGGCGATGGTGCCCAGGACGAATGCCACGGCAAGCTGGCCGACCACCGCGATGGGCCACGTCCAGATCCCGACCGGACCCGAGGAGTTCAGCACCGCACCGTAGGTGGTGAAGATGCCGGTCGCTATGGATACGAAGGCGAACGCCACCGCGAAGGACGCGAACTTGCCGGTGTGGCGCTCCATCGACTGCGTGTATCCGAACTGGGCCAGTTCGGCTTCGTCACCCCCTCGGAGGCTTGGCTGCTTATCGGTCATCGGGCTCCCTCGGGTGGTATAGACCATGTGGTTGAACCAAAGTATGGGAGTGGGTCCACCTGCCGTCAACCCCGGACATCGACTCGTAACACGCCGCTGGACTAGACCACGTGGTTCCTTCACCGAGGGCAGGGGAGATACCCTGCAGTGGTGACGGCCCCGAGGGACGAGCGGACGCCGTCGACCACCCCGCGCTACATCTCGATCGCCGCCCATGTGAGGGATCGCATCCTCGTCGACCAGCTAGGACCACACACCCTGCTGCCGTCGGAACGCGAGCTCGCAGAACTCCACCGGGTCAGCCGAATGACCGCACGGCAGGCGCTGTCACTGCTGGAGAACGAAGGCGTGGTCTACCGACGGCCACCGCGCGGCACGTTCGTCGCCGAACCCCGAGTGCGTTTCCACATCGGCAGTTTCTCCGAGGAGGTGTCCCGACTGGGCCGCCACCCGGCAGCGAAGCTGCTGTGGGCCGAACACCAAGAGCCCACGCCCTCGGTCAAGCTGGCGCTCGATCTCGACGACGGGGCGACGGTGCACGTGTTCCATCGTCTGCGGACCGTCGACGACGTGCCCTTCGCACTCGAGACGACGTTCCTGCCCGCCGATCTGACCCCTGGCATCCTCGACCTCGCCGACGGGGGATCGCTCTGGGCGACGCTACGGGACCGGTACGGCGTCGACCTGAGCCGTTCGACGGCAGTGCTGGAATCGATCGTCCTCGACGATTCCTCCAGCGCCCAGCTCAACGTCCGACCGGGCTCGGCGGGCACCCTGCTCACCAGGACGACGTTTGGCGCCGGCGGTCGACGGGTGGAATTCGCCCGCGACGTCTACCGCGCCGACCGCGCGTCCTTCGAGGTGTCGGTCGACCTTTCTGATAGGCGATAGGGGTCAGGCCGATCGGCCGGCGCGCAGCATGTCATCGCGCGGCACGACCTTGATGCGCTCGCGACCCTGCTCCGCCCCGAGGGCGATCTCGTGGGCGTCGAGCCGCTCCCACTCGGCCCACGTCGTGTAGTCGACGCCACGGCCGGCGAGGTGAGCGAGGATCGCGTCGGGATCGGTGATTTCGGCGGGCGCGATTCCCGGCAGGTCGGTCAACAGGCTCGTCACGGTCTCGGCGGCGTCGGACTTGGTGTGCCCGATGAGACCAATGGGTCCTCGCTTGATCCAGCCGGTCACGTACGCGCCATCCATCATGACGCCGTCCATGTCGAGCACCCGTCCCTTGTCGTGGGGCACCACGCCGGCGGCATGGTCGAATGGCAGGTCCGCCAGGTGCGACGAGCGATACCCGACCGCGCGGTAGACCGCCTCCACCGGCGTGTCGACGAATTCGCCTGTTCCCCGGACGGTTCCGTCGCCAACCAGCTCCGTGCGCTCGGTCCGCAACCCCTCGACGCGGTCCGTGCCCAGAATCGCGACCGGCGCCTGGCAGAGGTGGATGTGAATGCGGTGCGGTGCGCCGGTCGGCTCCTTCTCCAGGTAGCGCATCAACGTGTCGACGACCAGTTTGGTCGACTTGCTCTTGCCGATCGCGGCCTGGCTGGCCTCGTCGATCTCGAAACCCTCGGGATGCACGATGACGTCGATGCTCGGCGAATGGGATAGCTCACGGAATTCCATTGGGGTGAACTTGATTTGGGCCGGACCGCGGCGTGCGAAGACGTGCACGTCGGTGGCCTGGTTGAGGGCTAGCCCGCGATACACGTTGCCGGGTATCTCCGTCGCGAGTTGTTCGTCAGCCGGTTTCGCGAGCACCCTGGCGATGTCGAGTGCGACGTTGCCCGCTCCGAGGACGGCGACGTTCTTCGCCGTCAGCGGCCAATCCCGCGGGACGTCGGGATGGCCGTCGTACCAGGACACGAAATCCGCAGCACCGTAACTGCCGGGGAGGTCGACGCCGGGGATGTCCAGCCATCGATCGGCACGCGCGCCGGTGGAGAAGATGACCGCGTCATAGAAGTGCCGCAGATCCGACAGCTTGACGTCGGTGCCGTAGTGCACGTTGCCGAGGAAACGGATGCCGTCACGGGAGAGCACCCGACGCAGGGCCTTGACGATCTCCTTGATGCGCGGATGGTCGGGGGCCACGCCATAGCGCACCAACCCATACGGTGCGGGGAGCCGATCGAAGACGTCGACCTGCGCACCCGGATAGTCGTTCACCAGGGTGTCGGCGGCATAGATGCCCGCCGGTCCAGCACCGAAGACTGCGACCCGTATCCGTCTCATGCCCCACCTTCCACGTTTAGGTTAGGCAACCCTAAACATGGCCCGCGTGGCTTGTCAGACCTACCTGTCGAGATCCCCGTCACACGAGGTCGAAGCAGCCGTGTAGCGCCGTCGTCAGGTAGTCGAACCCACGCCGAACGGCGGACGCGCCGATGACGGCGTAACCGTCTTCGCAGCTCTCGTCGAAACCGTTGGTGTACACGATGGTTGGCCGCGGCGGGCCATCCGGGTCGACGAGGGACAGGTAACCGGGCATCGACCCGCCCTGATACGGGATGCTCACCGCACCGAGCAGCGCGTCGCCGCGGACGGTGCTCGCTGGGTCATACCTCGATCGTGTCGTGCCGGCCGGCCGGCGTCGACGACGCCTGCCCCACCCGAACTACCGGCTAGCAGGTATCGACCCGGTGTCTAGTCTCGAGGAATGTCAGAACCCAGTCGCGTCACGGCCGAACTGATCGTCGAGTGCCTGGAGAACGAGGGCGTCACCCACGTCTTCGGCATTCCCGGCGAGGAGAACATCAGGCTGGTCGACGCGCTCTCGAGATCGTCGATCGAGTACGTGCTCACCCGGCACGAGCAGGGTGCGTCGTTCATGGCCGAGGTCTACGGCCGGCTGACCGGTAAGGCCGGGGTTTGCTCGGCGACGTTGGGACCCGGGGCGATCAACCTGCTACTCGGGGTCGCCGACGCCACCACCAATTCGACTCCGGTGCTTGCACTCTCGGCGCAGGTCGGCATGCGGCGAAGCTACAAGGAGTCCCATCAGGGTGTCGACCTGGTGTCGATGTTCGCGCCGGTGACCAAGTGGTCGGCACTGGTGGCCACCCCGGGTGCCGTGCCGGAGATGGTGCGCAAGGCCTTCAAGCTCGCCCAGACCGAACGGCCCGGGGCGGTGTATCTCGCCGTGCCGGAGGACGTGGAATCCGCCGACGCACCGGCGGGGGCGGTTCCGCTGCGGGTCAACGTGCCGCGCCCCGACGACCCCTCGGCCACCCAGATCGCCCGGGCCGCGAAGATCCTGCGGACCGCCCGAAACCCCGTCGTCCTGGCCGGGCACGGGGCCGCCCGCACCGATGCCTCCGCGGCGGTGCGCCGCTTCGCCGAGACCCTCGCCATCCCGGTGGCCACCACGTTCCACGGCAAGGGCGTCATGCCCGACGACCATCCGCTGGCGCTGGGCGCCGTCGGCTTCATGCGCCACGACTACGTGAACTTCGGCTTCGACCAGGCCGACGTGATCGTCGCCGCCGGCTACGAACTCCAAGAGTTCGACCCAGTACGCATCAACCCTCGGGGTGACACGAAGATCATTCACGTACACCGGTTTCCGGCCGAGGTCGACGCGCACTACGACGTGGCCGTGGGGCTGCACGCCGACATCGGGCGCTGCCTCGACGAGTTGGCCGCCGCCGCCGTGACCCGCGACCATCCGCCCACCTCGGGTCAGGAGCGCATCAGGGAGTTGCTCACCCGCGAACTCGACAATGGCCGGAGCGACGACAGGTTCCCCCTGGCCCCGGCCCGCATCGTCGCCGACACCCGGGCTGCGCTGGGTCGCGAGGACGTCGTCCTCGTCGACACCGGCGCGCTGAAGATGTGGATGGCGCGGTTGTACCCGACCTACGAGCCCAACACATGCCTCATCTCCAACGGTCTGTCCACCATGGCGTGGACGTTGCCCGGCGCGATCGCCGCGAAGATCGCCCGGCCCGAGGCCAAGGTGCTGGTGGCCACCGGTGATGGCTCGTTCCTGATGAACTCCCAGGAGATCGAGACCGCGCTGCGCGTCGGCACTCCGATCGTGATCCTGATCTGGGTCGACGACGCCTACGGGTTGATCAGCTGGAAGATGGACCTCGAGATCGGCCACAACGTCGACACCGGTTTCACCAACCCCGACTTCGTCGCCTATGCGGAATCGTTCGGCGCCAAGGGATATCGCATCGGCTCGGCAGACGAGCTGCTGCCGACCCTGCGGGAGGCGCTGGCGGCCGACACGGTGAGCGTCATCGCCTGCCCCGTGGACTACAGCGTCAACAGCGCGCTCATCGAGTCGTTGGGAGAACTGGACGAGTCTTGGTCATGACGGTGCGCACCAGGTAGCAGACGGCGCTGACCAGGTAGAAGCCCGCCACCAGCAGCAGCCACCGCGACAGGAACGGTTCCTGGGTCAGGCCGGTGGCGGCGGTGTAGGTGAACGCGCCCTGCTCGACGATGCCGGGGAGGAACAGGACGAACGTCAATCCCGCTGCGAGGGTGGGTATTCGAACGTAGTTGACGATCGGCACCCGACGCTCTTCGGGCGCGTCCCGACGGCGCTTGGGCAACAACCGGTCGGCGAGTGCGTAGAGCGGAAACAGGATGAGATCGTGGCCGATGACGGCCACCGCAAACCACACCGCGATCGACTGCCACCACACGCGGGGGTTGAACAACTGATCGACCCCCAACACGGAGATCGTGTAGGCGCCCAGCGCCAGGGCGGCCAGCAGCACGATCAGGTGCAGCACGTGGTCGCCGTAGAGTCGCCTGAAGACGGTCATCACACCTCCCGGAATTCGATCGAGGCAACCCACTTGGTGCAGTGCACCCCGGGCAACGCCGGCACGATGATCCGGGCCGGGTAGCCGTGATCCAATGACAGGTCCGCGCCGTTGACCCGAAATGCCAGCAGCGCATCAGGATTGAGCACCTGGTTGCGCTGCAGCCGGGCGTGGTTGAATGCGCCGAACCGCTCCAGAGACGAGACCACCGCCGACCCTGGCGTCGGCCGACCCGCGGCGGCGGCCAGATCGGCGAGCCGCACGCCGGTCCAGGTCTCGACCGTCGACCAGCCCTCCACGCACGCGATCGGAAGCTTGACGGTGTGTTGGGGCATGGCGGCCAGGGCGGCGCGGTCCAGCACCACCGGCTGTGGGCCGCCAAGCAATTGAAGACGCCACCGGTCACCGGTCAGGGCCGGGTCGATGCGGGCACTCGCGGCCGTGCGGTTGATCTGAAAGTCGTTGGGGCCGTCGCCGTAGCTGCGGCCGCGCGGTAGGAGGATGGCGAACTGCCGGGTCCAGCCGCCAATGGTCTGTCCGGCGGTCAGCACCGCCACCAACACCGCGCCACCGCCGACGACGGCGAGGACGCCGCGGCGGCTCAGCGTCGGTGGGTCCGGGTCGGGCGCCACCAACCCGTCCTCGTCGAGCGATTCGGGAACGGTGTCGGCCCGGGTGGTGCGCAGCTCGGCGACGAGCGAGCGGGAGCGCAAACTCCGAATCATCTTCGGCAGCTTGATCGCAACGTGCGAGACGAAGCCCGCGATGAACACCCACGCCCCGAAGTAGTGTGCGGTGTAGAAGCTGAACCCGAAGATGTAGTCGTATTGAATGTTCAGCACGCCGGTGACGATTTCGAACAGCACGCCGCCGACGATCATCAACAGCGAGATGCGTTCGAGCACGCTGGCCAGGGACCTTGCCGGGGGCCATGTGAACAACCGCGGGATCACCGACCACAGCTTGGCGAGCACCAATGGGATCATGATCAACCCGAGCCCGACGTGTAGCCCCTGGGTCAACCGGTACAACCACGACGGGTGGCTCGGCCAGTCGAAGGACGGCAGCTTCAGCCAGCCCACGTCGAACGGAATGGCCTGCCCGAACTTCGGGCCGTAGGCGATGTAGGACAGCAGGCCCGTGACGATGACGATCGGCAGGACGACCAGCAGCGCCGAGGCGAAGACCGACGTCAGCCACGGGCCGCGCAGGGGGCTGCGCCATCGGATGCGGGACAACCCCGGCGGGGGATGGTCCTCGAGCATCCGCCAAAGCGCGGCGGGAAACCCGTGACGGGGTCGGTCGGGATCGTCCACGTCTACCCATTCGTTGCAGTGGTCGGAGTGGATGTCGTCGGTGACTCCGCGGGCCTAGTGTTACCTCGTTCCCGATGCGTTACACGGCATTGACCGATGACCCCGCGATCTCGGCGGCCAGTGTCATCAGGAGGTCGACGACGGCGGCAACCGCCGGGCGGGTGGTTGCACCGGCGCGGGTCACGGCCTCGATGCGTCGTGCGGCCCGCACCCCGCTCAGCGGCTTGCGCACCAGATCCCGCACCCCCAAGGCGTACCGCGGCATGAGGGCTATTCCCACTTCGGCCAGCACGAGTTCCTCGACGACGCGGAAGTCGTTGACGCGTTGTACTATTCGTGGGGTCATCCCCGAGACTGCGGCCAGCGAGCGCATGACGTCGTCGAGCACCAGCCCGCCCTCGACCCCGACCCACGACTCGTCGGCCAACTCGGACAGCGCCACCTCGTCGTGGTCGGCCAGCCGGTGTCCCGGGGGCAGGAGTACGTCGAAGGGTTCACGCAAGAGCACCGCGGTGTCCAGGCGGGGGCTCAGTTCGCCCGTGTCGCGCGCGTCGCGATGCACGACGACGACGTCGGCGTCGGCCAGGAGGGTGGGCGCGTTCGCCGCGGGCTGGTCCACGTCGCGGCCCTGCACCTCCACGCCGAGGGCGGCGGCGCGAGTGATGAGCCCGGCAAGGAACATCGCCGCGCCCGAGGGGAACATGACCACCCTGACGGTTCCGCGGGGCGTCGTGCGGTAGCCGTCCATGTCGGCGTGCGCGCGGTCCAGGGCCGCGAGCACCTCGTCGGTGCGGCTGACCAGGGTCCTTCCGGCGTCGGTCAGCCGGATCCGTCGACCGTCGGGCTCCAGCAGCGGCACGCCTGCCTCGCGCTGCAGGATCTTCAGCTGCTGGGAGACCGCGGACGGGGTGAGTGACATCGCCCGGGCCGCCGCGTGGACCGTGCCGCGTTCGGCGAGCTCCCGCAGCAGGCGCAGCCGCTGGACGTCCATGTAGTGATCCTACGCATTACAGTCAATTTGTTTCGCTTGTCTACATTGATGATTCCTCGCACTCTGGACGCCGTGATGCCCGACTCGAACCGCCGCGCCGTCGACCTGTCCCTGCTGGCGGTCGCCGCCGTGTGGGGGTCCAGCTACCTGGCCGCCAAGGATTCCGTCGACCCCGAAGGCGTATTCGCCTTCCTGGCAATCAGATTCGGCATCGCCACCGCCGGCCTCGCCGCCTTCCTGGCGCCACGGTTGCGAGGGCTGACACGCACCGAGCTCGCATCGGGTTCGACGTTCGGGGCCATCCTCGCCGTCGTCCTCACCCTCGAGACGTTCGGCGTCACCCGGACCACCGCGGCCAACGCCGGCTTGATCATCTCGCTGACGATGGTGATCACGCCGCTGCTCGACCGACGCGCCGGGGCCGCTCCCCTGCCGGCCGCCTTCTACGGGGCTGCGTCGATCGCAGTGCTGGGCGTCGGGCTGCTGACGCAGAACGGAGGGTTCGCCTCACCAAGCCTCGGCGACCTGTTGATGTTGCTGGCCGCCGTGGCACGTTCGATCCACGTGACCGTGATCTCGAGGGTGTCCAGCGTGCGACCACTCGACCTAGGTCGGGTGACACTGGTTCAAATGGTCACTGCCCTGGCCGTTTTCGTGGGCCTCTCGTCGTGCACCGGCCGCGGCATCGGCGAGGTGGTCGGCCAGATGACCGTGCGCTCCTGGGTACTGGTGAGCTACCTGGCGCTGGCGTGCACCGTCTTCGCCTTCGTCGTCCAGATGTGGGCGGCGCGCCGCACCTCTGCGGCCCGCGTCGGCGTACTCCTGGGCACCGAGCCGCTGTGGGCTGCCGCCGTCGGGGTCCTGGTGGCCGGTGATCCGGTGACGGTGGTGGGCGTGATCGGCGCCGGGCTGATCCTGGCGGGCACTCAGCTGGCCAAGGTCGTCGAGTCTCGCGGGGCAGTGGCCGTCGTCGGGCGGCAGCGCCAGGGAATCGCGCGGGCGGGCACGGGGTTGGTCAGATCATGTCGAAGATGACCAGCACCGAACGCGAGAACTACCTGGCCGATCTGCACGTGGGGGTCATCGCCGTCGAACGCCCCGATCGCGCACCGTTGTCCGTTCCGATCTGGTACGCCTACGAGCCCGGCGGCGAGGTCGTCGTCTCCAGCCTGGCGGGTTCGCTCAAGGCTCGCCTCGTCACCGCTGCCAGGCGCTTCTCGATCACCGTTCAGGATGAGACGTTCCCGTATCGCTACGTGACCGCAGACGGTCCGGTGGTCTCGATCGAGACAGCCGACGACGCCACCGCGAGAGCGATCGCCGTGCGATATCTCGGTGAGGAGGGCGGCAACGCGTTCACCGAGTCGTTCGCGAGGGACCATCCCGACGCCGAGTCGCTCCTGTTTCGGATGCGACCCGAACACTGGCTCAGCGTCGACTACTCCAAGGAATCTCAACAGGCATGACGGAGGCTGTCGGGCTGGACGACGTGGCGGTCTTCGTCGCGGTAGCAGAATGCGGAAGTTTCGTCGGAGCCGCACGACAGCTCGGGATGCCGCAAAGCTCGGTAAGCCGGCGGGTCGCGGCATTGGAGAAGCAGGTCGGCGCGGTGCTACTGCGGCGGACGACGCGGTCGCTCAGTTTGACGTCCGAAGGACAGCGCATGGTCGAATCGTGCGCCTCGCCGGTCGCGCAGATCCGGGCTTCCCTCGAGGAAATCGGTACGGCGTCGTCGGGCGCGAGCGATTCGCTTTCGATTGCCGTCTCGCCCTATATCTGCCCCGACGAGTTTCGCGCGTGGGTGTCGGACTTCGGTTGTGAGCGACCGGACATTCAGCTCAACCTCACGGTGAACGGAAATGAGGCCGACTTCTTCACCGATGGCATCGATTTGGCCATTCAACTCGGACCACCACGACGGCAAGGCCTCGTGTCGGTCAAACTATATGACGTCCCATTCCGTCTCGTCGTCTCCAAGGAAATGCTTCGCCAAAGGCCCGAGCTCGCAGACCTCGTGAACCCCGAGCAGTTGCGCGAGCATGTGTGCGCGACGATCCTGCCAATCGACAGCTGGCCCTTCGTATCCCGGGACGGTGAACAACGCCGGATAACCCCGACCAAGCTTGCAGCGTCATCGAATGATCCCTGGGTTGCGGTGAACGCCGTCAGCCGAGGGCGAGGCGTCGGTTTCCTACCAGAAGCATTGATCGACGACAGCTTTGCCGTGATCGACATCGCCGGTTGGACGCCCGTTCCTTCTTCCGTCCACGCCGTCTTCCCCGAACGTGTGCGCAATACGCCAAAGGTCCGGTCTGCGCTGGAGAGTGTGCGGCGCCGCGGAACCGAGGCGCATTCGCTTTGATCCGCTAGTGGATATGTGTCATCCGAAAGAGCCAATTGTGGCGAGGTGACATCCACGCAAAACTCATTGCGTACCAACGACAGTGAGGCATCATCGATGAAGGCAGCAGTACTTGGAGCGACCGGCTTCACCGGTCGGCTGGTAGCGGCAGAGTTGTTTCGCCGTGACGTCGACGCGGTCCTGCTCGGCCGCGACGAGAAGGCGCTGTCCGCAATGGACGGGGCTCGAGACGTCAGGGTCGTTAGCCTGGTCGACCCGTCGTCGCTCGTCGGCGCTCTTCGCGGCTGCGACGTGGTGATCAGCTGCGTCGCGCCGTTCACTCTGCTCGGCGGGCCGATCGTGGAGGCGGCAATCGCCGCTTCGTGCAACTACGTCGACGTCACCGGCGAGCAGCGCTGGGTGCGGCGGGTCTACGACGAATTCGGTCCGCGAGCCGCGGCGGCCGGCGTCACCCTGATGTCAGCCGCAACCGATGACGGCGTCCCGGGCGACCTCGTTGCCGGGCTCGTCGCGAAGCGCCTCGTCGACGTGGACACGCTGCGCGTGCATCACGGCATGTTCGACGCAGGCATTTCGCGGGGAACGATGCTCTCGTTTGGCCACATGGCAGCGTCGCCGCCGCTGGCGTGGCACGACGGTGAGTGGCGCGAGACCGACTCGGGCGCCCGTGAAGCGGTCGACTTTCCGCACGACGGTGAGCAGCCGTCCTGGGCTCTCCCCGGGCCGGAACTCATCATGCTCCAGCGCCACGCCGCCGCCCGCACGATCGAGGCCACGATGAACGTGGACCTCGTCGCGGCGGTGTCGTCCCTTGACGACGACGTGATCGCCGCGGCACCGGCCGGACCGTCGGATGAGGAACGGAGCGCGTCTCGCTTCACCATCCTCGCCGAGGCGCGCGCGTCGGACGGAACCACGGCGCGGGGCCACGTATCGGGAAGCGACCCCTACGGCTCCACCGCACTGATCGCCGTCGAGGCCGCGACGCGTCTCGGAGCGCGCGGTGCGCCGGTGGGAGCGGTGCCACCGTCGCTCGCCTTCGAGCCCGTCGAATTCCTCGACGCCCTGACGCCGTTCGGGATCAAGTGGCAGTTGGGGAATTGACGGCTACTTCGCCGTGAGCATCACGTACTGGGCGGACAGCTGCTGGTGGACGTCGGCCAGCTGGCTGCTGCGGGCCTCGATGGCGTAGCGACCTGCCGGGGCTACGCAGTAGAACGCCTGCGGCAGCGCATAGCAGTGACTGTCGGGCAGAGCCGTGACCGTATCGGCGGTCGCCATTCCGCTGGAGGTCATCTCCTGGCTGAACGCGTTGGTGATCATGACCGCAGCGCCGTCGTCCTTGGTTTGGTAGACGTTGGTACTGCCCATCGCGACCTCGGTGGTTCCGGTGTCGGAGAACAACTGTGCGCTGCCCACCGGGTTGGTCTGGAAGTGCTCGGCACCCCGGGTGGCGTACACCGCGTTCTTGGCGGGTTCGGGCGCTGCCGCGGGCAACGTCTTGGCCAGCAGCCCGGTGGGATCGAGCGGGACGGCAGCTAGGTCGGCGGCGGGGGTGAAGCCGTCGATGGCCTTCCCCTGGGCTTCGATCATCTTGCCCGTCAACGCCGTTGCGCGGTCCGGGCCGTCGACCGCTTGGACGAAGTGCATGAACACGTACGGACCACGAGGAGTGAACGACCGCACGGTGGCTCTGGGCTTCGTGGCCCCGTTCGGGGTGAAGGGATAGGTCGACGCGACGGCGTCGGGATGGCCGGGGATGGCCACCGCCGTCGGGGTGACGCCCTTGATTGCCTGTCGTATCGCGGCCTCGCCCATCGCCGCACTGGCCGCCGTCGCCGCCGCGGGATCGGGGAACCGAAGCACGGCGTTCACCATCGCTTCCTGGCCGGCCTCCTTGCCGTCCCCGGTCTTGGAGCTCTCGCGGGCAGAGGCGAATCCGTTGATCATTCCGTTCTGCGCCGCCGCAGCGGCAATGCCCTCCGGCCCGAGTTGCTTGAGGACGCTGGCCGAGTTCAGCACGTAGTAGGTGTTGAGGTACGTGCCGATCAGCGCGTCGTCGACGTCCCATGGGCCGAGCACGAAGTCGGCCATGTGCTGGGCGTCCACCGTGGCCCCGAGCGCCGGATTGCCCGAGAGCCCAAGCGGCGGGCGGGGCACCGTCGGATACCCGCCGACGTCCAACAGCGAGGGGCTGACGACTGGTCGCGGCGCCGAGGTGGTGCTCGCAGTGCTGGTGCCCGGTGACGCCGCCGGTGCGTTGCCATCACCCGAGCCTCCACCCGAGCCCCCGCAGGCGACCAGCACCAGTGCGCAGGCGCCGGCGGCGCCCACCTTCAGGCCGCGTTCCATGATGTCCCCCCGTCGTCACCCGCGAAGACACCAACCTAGTTCCCGGTCGACCGGCGATGCGGACTTTGGCCGCGAAACGCCGCGCGTCGGCTACGTCGCCAGGACGCCGAGCAGTTTGAGGTCCGACACGTACTTGTCGGCGAAGTCCCGGGTGAGGTGCGGAACGTCCTGGTCCGCACCGATCTTCGCGTCGCGTACCGCCGCCAGGAACACCTCGGCCGGGGCCAGCGAGCCGAGAACCGGCGCCTCCGGTCTGCGGTAGGCGTGCAGCAACGGCAGCACCGACTGCTGGCGCTGCCGTTCGGGCAGCGCGCGCAGGGCGGTCTCGAAGCGCCGGAACCACTCGTCGTAGTCGTCGATGCGGTTGACGGCTTGTCCGGAGTCGACCAGCCAGTCGACGAACACGTCCAGCGAGACGCCGTCGTCGTGCGGATTCATCACGTCGACGGATCGGAATCCCGTCGTCGTCTCGGCGCCGAGCGTCGTGACGGCCTCGGCGACGAAGTCCACCGGCAACCCGTCGTAGTGCGCGCGCTGTCGGTGGCCGCCGGCGTCGCGGGTGTAGAACGACGCCGGTGCCAGTCCGGTGGCCAGCACGCTGAAGATCAAGCGGGTGAACATGTCTGGGACGTTGAGCTGCCCCGCGAGGCTGCGGTGCCCGAGGATCATGCCCGACCGGAACACCGACACGGGCAGCCCGCAGAGATCGTGGGCCTCCCGCAGCAGCACCTCGCCCGCCCACTTGCTGTTGCCGTACCCGTTGGCGTAGGAATCGTCGACCGGGCGCTCGGGACTGACGGTCCTGATGTCGCCGTCCTCCTCGAAGCGAGCCGGGTCGACGGTCATCGCCACCGACACGGTGGAGACGTATGCGACGGGCTTGCGCCGCGCGGTGATGGCCAAGCGGATCACCTCGGCGGTGCCGACGACGTTGGGGCCGAACAGCTGCGCGTAGGGCAGGACGTGGTTGACCAGTGCGGCCGGGTGCACGACGAGGTCGACCTGGTCGGCGAGTCGCTGCCAGGCATCCTGGTCGAGCCCGAACCGCGGCTGCGCGACGTCGCCGACGATCACCACGAGATGGTCCTTCGCCAGCCGGCGGAACCGGTCGAGCAGCGTCGAATCTCCGCCGTCGAAGACCGACTCCAACCGGGCCCGCGCCGAGGTGACGTCGTTCCCACGGACCAGGCAGACGAGCGTCCCACCGACGGCCGACAGCCGCTCCAACCACTCGAGGGCGAGGAACTTGCCGAGGTAGCCGTTGGCGCCGGTGAGCAGCACGGTCCTCGGTTCGTCGGTCGACACCGCTGGGAGCTCGGCGGCATTCGACAAGAGCTCGGCAGGCAGGAACGCCTGCAGGGTCAGGTCCGAGGCGCGAACCACCGTGGCACCGGCGCCGTGGACGCTGGCGAACGTCGCGCCGGCAGACCCACCGGACCGCTCGCGCTCCACGTGCGCCGCGACGTCGGCGAGCGTCGTGGTGGGACCGATGATGACGCCCACCGGAGTCTCGACGCCGAACACGTCGTGAAGCAGGTTGGAGAACGTCAGCGCCGACAGCGAGTCACCGCCAAGATCGAGGAACCTGTCGGCGGGTTCCGGTGCCGCCCCCGAGATGCCCAGCAGCGCTTGGGCGGCTTGCATCACGGAGTCGACGACGGACTGGTGGGCCGCTGCCTCGAGCAGGGCCCTCAGTTCGTCGGACCGCGCGTCGTCGAGATCGGCGTACAGCTGCTCCAGCGCGTCCCCGTAGCGCTCCTTGAGTCTGGGCCGCAACAACTTTCCGACACCCGAGAGCAGACCGTCGTCGGCGCTGAACGGACGCTCCTCGACCAGGACGTCGACGGGTACTTCGTAGGACTGAAGTTCGGCCTCGTGTGCGGTCCGGGAAAGCGACTGCAGCAGCGCGGCCTTCAGTCCGGCAGGGTCGCCAACGAAGCGGGCGAGTGCGTCGTCGGTGGGCACGACGACCGCAAGGAGTGCCGCGCGTTCACTGTTGCCGTAGACGAAGATCTGACGGACGTGGGCGGCGCCGGCGTAGACGGCCTCGAGATTGGCCACGGCGACGAATTCGCCTTGGGAGAGCTTGATGACGTTGTTGCGCCGGTCGACGTAGACGAGGTGGTCAGGAGCGATCTCCGCCATCACGTCACCGGTGCGGTAGTAGCCGTCGGCGTCGAAGACCTCCGCCGTCACCTCGGGTCGCTTGTAGTACCCGGGCGTCGCGCCGTTGCTCTTGACCAACAGTTCGCCGCGCGGGTAGGGCCGGTCGGTGTGGAAGTAGCCGAGTTCCGGTACGTCGACCAGCTTGTAGTCGATCACCAAGGGCCGCACGATGATTCCGTCGGTGGTGACCGCGCCGATCTCGGTCAGGCCGTAGGCGTCGGTCAGGTTGGCCTCGAGGCAGGACTCGATGAAGGTCCGCATCTCCGTGGACAGCGGCGCGGTACTGACGAAACCGCCCAGCACCCGGCCGCCGAAGACGTGTTCGCGCAATTCGGACTTGGCGAGGGTGTCGGCCGTCGCGTCGTCGACGCCGTTGGACACCAGCCGCTCGACGCTCTGCTGGTAGCGCTGAAAGAGCATGTCGACCACCCGGGGCACCAGTCCGACGTCGGTGGGCCGCACCAGCGACCAATCCTCGAACAGCGTCGACAGGTCGCTCTCGGGCACGAAGAAACTGGTACCCCCCGCTTGAAAGGCCGACGAGAGCGGGATCCGGCCGCCCAGATGGTTCAGGGGCATGAAGTTGACGTTGACGACCGGGGCACCCGGCGCCTTGAGCGGCAGCGTCCACAGCGTGGCGACCATCTTCTCGGTCCACATCGCGCCCTTCGGCGTTCCCGTGCTTCCCGAGGTGTAGAGGATCATCGCGAGCCGGTCCGGGTCGGCGCCGGTGAAGGGCGGCGTCGGCTGCAGTGCCCGTCCCCGCTCGACGGTGTCGCCGAGTGTCTCGACCACGACGTCCATCCCCGCGGCGTTGAGGCGAGCCGCAGCGGCCTCGAGGCGGTCACGGTCGCCGTCGGCGTCGGCCGAGTAGTCGAATACGACCAAGCGGCGTAGCGAGGCGCTGCCCAGCGCCGATTCCACGGCAAGGTCGAGGTAGGCGGCGCTGACGGCCAGGACCACCGGATCGGCCTCGGCGAGGATCGGCTGCAGGCGCGACGCCGGTGCGTTGTGCTGCAGAGGTATGGCGACCAAGCCCAGGTAGCCGCAGACGAGGTCGACCGTCAGGTAGTCGCCGCTCGCGAAGCCGATGGTGGCGACGAAGTCACCGGGGCGAACCGGCGCCTGGTCGGCCTGAGTCCACGCGCTCGCCACGGCGGTGACGTCGGACCACAGCTCCCGGTAGGTGATGGTCTCGAACTCCGGTCGCAACACCGTCGACCGGTGACCGGTGTCCGGGTCGGTCACGACGGAGCGGGCGCGGCTTCCGATGGCGGGGCGGTCGCCATATCCCTCGACGAGGGTCACGAGCACCTCGGGAAGCCGCAGACCTGGCTCGCGGGCGGCCGCGACCACGTCGGGCAGCGGTACGGCGGCAGCGATCTGAGGGTCCCCGTCGACGAGCGCTGCGGTCCGGTCGTCTGTCACGGTGCGGGGGGTCGAGTCGACGGTCATCGCTGCCTCATCTTCGAAGGTCACCCGCTCGCTGGCTGCGCTCGGGTTAAGTCAGACCCTACGACTCTGGCTTTACCTCTGGCAAGCCAGCGTGGCATCATGCCTCTGTGACCTCGATGACGTTGAAGGGCGCCCTGGCCGACCGCGACAGCTGGTCCGCGGCCAATTGCTCGATGGCCGCGGCGCTGGACGTCGTCGGCCGGCGAGCGAGCATGCTCCTGCTGCGTGAGGCGTTCTACGGCGCTCACCGCTTCGACGAGTTCGTGCGCCGGGCGCAGGTCAGCGAGCGGATCACCGCGGCCCGCCTCAAGGAGCTCGTCGACGAGGGCCTGCTAGAGCGACGTCCGTATCACGTTGCCGGACAACGGAGCCGAGAGGACTACCACCTGACCCGCAAGGGTGAGGAGTTGCTGCCCGCGCTCCTGGCCTTGATGCAATGGGGCAATCGATGGACGCGGACCGACGGCGGCCGCATCGCCCTCACCCACGCCGAATGCGGCAGCCCCGTCGAGGTCGACGTGCGCTGCGGGGCCGGCCACGCCGTCACCGTCGAGGACATCGACGCATCGGTGCGGTGAACGACCGATCCGCTTGGCTACCGTGACCGTCATGTCCTACATCGCCCTCCTTGCCTCCCGTGTCGCGCCGATCGGCGTCGGTGTCGCCATGGCGCTCGTGACGATTCCGGTGCCGGCTTCAGCCGACGCACCGAGCCCGCTGTACGCCCTCGTCGACGCCGCCGCTCAACGCCTCGAGACCGCCCAACCGGTCGCCGCGTCCAAATGGACCACCGGCGGCTCGATCAGTGACCCGGCCCGCGAAACCCAGGTGATCGACTCGGTCACCGCGGCGGCCCGCGAGCGCGACGTCGACGCCGACTACGTCCGACGGGTCTTCCGCGATCAGATCGACGCGACCGTCGGAGTCGAATACGCGTACTTCAGCGGCTGGAAGCTCGACCCCGCCAGCGCACCCACGACCGCACCCGATCTGTCGAACTCCCGGTCCGCGATCGACGGCTACAACCGCACCATGGTCAACGAGATTGCGGCGCAAAGGAACTCGTTGCACTCCCCCGCGTGCACCAACGATCTCGAGGCCGCTAGGGCGGCCGTGGTCGCCGACCGCGCCCTCGACGACCTCTACCAGCGCGGGTTGACGTTCGCGACGAGGTCATACTGCGGGTGAACGAACGGATGACATCGGGGTGAACACGGCGTTGACCTCGGCGAACGGGTCCGTCGCCGATTAGGCGTTCGCGGTCGCAACGGTTTATGGTCTACCGCGGTCCGTCGTCCGACACAGGAAAAGTCCTCATGCCTCTTCAGCCCACCTTGCGGCGCGCACACAACCCGGTTGGCACTCGTAGGCACCGCGTGATGCCCCGACTGAGCTGCCCCACCGTCGGCCAGAGCTTCGACATTCAGATCAGCCACGACGTCGACGGCTGGTCGATCCGGATCCCCGAGATCGGTGGCACGACGCACGCACGGCGACGGGCGACCGTCGAGCTGGCGGCACGGGAGTGCATCGCGGCCATGACCGGCATACCGATCGGATACGTGTCCGTGTTCGTCGCCAAGGAAACCGTCGGCGCCGAGTAGCCCTTCGACGACCTCCGCCGGGCCGTGCTCGGGAACGGGTTACGCGTCAGGCCCGACGTCCGTGGTCGGGTCGAGGGGCTTGTTGTAGACGATGAAGTCGCATGGCGTCGCGAGTCGTGGGGCCAAATGCGGATAGTGGTCTTCGAACCTGCCCTTGCGTACCACCTGATAGCCCGATCGCGCGTTCCAGTCCGCCATGAACACCTTCGACTCTTGCGTCCAATTTCGTGGGACGAGCAGTTCGATCTGCAGGACGGTGACACCGTCACGCCGAAGCTGGTCGACGACGAAGCGGCGTAGTTCACGCCCGATGCCCATGCCCCGGTAATCCGGGTCGCTGGCCAGCATTCCCGTCTCCGCCGTGTCGGAATCGAGGCGTTGCACGTGAATCGAGCCCACGATGCGATCGTCGAGGCGGGCCACGACGATCTGTCCAGCCCGTATGAAACCGATGATCTCGTCACGGGTGGTACGGGTCGCGCCCTGCTGCCACAGGCCATCCTCTGCAACGGCGTACACCTTGTTCACCAGCTCGACGACGTCTCGAACGGTAGCCACGTCTGACGCCGCCTCGACGGACAGGACCTCGATGCGCAGCGACGGCGTCGGTGAATCCTTCATCGTGCGCACTCCTCCGTGACGGGCCCTACTGAATTGTCGAGCACTCTGATGAAGACGCCGGATGCGACGCCGGTCTTCCCGACGCCTCCGACCCGTCGGCGCGGTCAGCAGCTAGTTGGTCGACGGTTGCCTGGTGGGGTCGTAGGGGTCGTACCACCACCAGTCGGCGCGTTCCCCGAGTGGGCCGGTGCACGGTGGCACCGCGGGTGGCGGTGTGGTCGGCGGCCTGGCCAGGGACGCCCCGGTCAGCACTCCGCCGTCGGCGTCGGTGACCACCAACTGGGTAGCGGTGCCGCTGATGGTGATGCCGCCGGTGTGGTGCAACCGGTGGTGGAACGGGCACAGCAGGACGCCGTCGGCGTCGGTGACCACCAACTGGGTAGCGGTGCCGCTGATGGTGATGCCGCCGGTGTGGTGCAACCGGTGGTGGAACGGGCACAGCAGGACGAGGTTGTCGGGGTCGGTGGGTCCGCCGTCTTCCCAGTGCCGGATGTGGTGGGCGTGCAATCCTCCGGTGGCCCCGCAGCCGGGCACCGCACAGCAGCGGTCGCGGTGCTCCAACACGCGACGGAGTCGTCGGCTGATGGTGCGGGTGGCCCGCCCCGCTCCCATCGGTGTCCCCTGGCGTTCCACCCACACTTCGCACGTCGCGTCGCAGAGCAGGTACTGGCGGTCGGCGTCGGAGAGAATCGGCCCCAGATGCAGCTCGGCTGAACGGTTCTCGGGGTCGAGGTGCACCACCACGGTGGTGTGCTGCCCATGGGGGCGGCGCGCCACGTCGGCGTCCCACCCGGCTTCCACCAAGCTGATGAACGCGTCCACGGTGGTGGGAAACGGCGGGGCCTGATCCGAAGGGATGCCGCCATCGCCGTCAGCCGCGTCGCCGTCGTGGTCATTGCGGCCGACCCCGTTATCCTCCCGAGCGGCCTTCCAATCGTTGATCAGCGCGTCGCGGTGCGAGGCCAACCCGGCCTCGACCTTCGCCGCCTCCACCTTCGGCAACCGGATCCGCCACGTCGTGTGGGTGGCGGTCTCGGTCGTGGTGATGGACCGATCCGGCTCCCACGACGGCTTGGCGTTGGGGCGGGGTTCGAGCTTGATGGCGGTCCGCAACTGGGTCACCGTGGCAACCGACGCCAGCGCGGCATAGTGCTCATCGGAACCATCGCCAGCGCGTTCGGCGATCACCCCGACCTGATCGAGGGACAACCGACCCTCCCGCAACGCGGTGGTGCACGACGGGAAGGCGGCGCGTCGCTCGGCAATGGTGGTGATGGTTTGCGCATTGTGGGGCGATATCCCGGTGCGCCAGGCCACCAGTGCGGAAATCGACCGGCATCCGGTGTTGCCCCACAGCCCGTCGCCGTCGATTTCGGCGACGATGTCCACGATGCGACCGTCGATCGCGTTGCGTTGACCGGTCAGCTCAGCCAACTCGTCGAACAACACCTCCAGACGCTCCTTGCCGCTCAGCGGCTCAGACACCAAAGGTGTTGCGGTCGTGGACATGTACCTATTGTAGAAGGGGGGTCCGACAACGGACTTAGACGCGAGTCACCCGGTTCGCCGAGGCCACGGCGTAGGCATGCATCGGCAACGCCAACCCAGATGCCAAGCCGGCCACCACGAGCGCCGCAATCGCACCGTCGAAGGCCAACGCCGTCAGCAGTTCCGGCGTTGGCGCAGACGCGAAGTTCACCAACCCGCTGAGCATCCGGAACACGTAGACGCCGGGAACCAGGGCCACGACCGACGCAAAACCCACCGCGGCGAACGGGATTCGCAAGGTGTGCGCGATCGGCACCACCAGGACGCCCGCGATGAGAGCCGAGCAGAACGCCGCGGTCGCCAGGTCCACGTGCCACGCCGTCAACGCCCACCAGTGGACCGCATGCACCAGCATTCCGACCGCCACCGGCCAGACGATCATCCGGTACGGCATCGAGAAGAAGACGGGGTAGGAACCCGCGGCAATTCCAGCGGCCAGGACGTCGACGCCCATCGGCACCGAGGCACCCGTCTGCCCCACCGCGATGCCGAGGCCACCGGCGCTCAAGCCGAGGATGAGACCGGTCGCGATCGCGGTCAATGTCAGTGCCGAATATCCCAGTCGCGCCGCACCCAGCGCCACCCGAAGGGACAGCAGATCCAGGGCACCGTTGAGGATGTGGGGTCCGGGCACCAAGACCATGGCCGGGCACAACACCACCAGACCGGTGGCGTCGTCGACGTGCAGACGGTCGGCCGCGACCCCCACCAGACCCGCGATCAGCGCCGCCGTGAAGGCCTGGGTGAGCACCTCGCCATGCAACCTCGCCACCGCGCGGCGAGCCAACCCACCCAGGGCCGCGCTGAGGGCGGCGACCAGTACGACGGCTGGCTGCTGCGCCCCGAAGATGATGGCGAGCGCACCGGCCCCTGTCGCGCAGGCGACGCTGAAGAGCAGGGTATTCGAGACGGGTTGTTCTCTGGCCGAGGCCAATTCGTCGCGTACCGTGTCGGCGTCGAGCGGCCCGTCCTGAGCGCGGTCGACGACGGCCATCGTCGCGGCGACCCGCCGCATGTTCACGCCGGTCGGTGAACCAGGGGCGACGCGGACCTCACCGCCCCGGCCGACGAACTGAAGTGACGCCCACGTCGGTACCAGCGTCCCCGAGGTGCCCAGCCCCGAATTCAGCCGGTCGACGGCGGCCAGTGTCATGCCGGTGGACTGGCCGCCGGCGTAGAGCACGGCAGCGGTGTCGAGCACGAGGTCGGACGCGGGCTCCGTCGGGTCGGACCCGTCGGTCTGCATCAAGCGCCACCCACCCCGTCACCGACCATGCTCGCCGGGTCGACGATCGAGTCGAACTGCTCGTCGGTGACGTGCCCGGACGCCACTGCGGCCTCACGAAGCGTGGTGCCCTTGGCCAGGGCGTCCTCGGCGATGTGTGCGGCGTTCTGGTAGCCGATGACGGGGCTCAGTGCGGTCACCAACATCAGGCTCTCGTCGACGTACTTGGTGATCCGCTCGTCGTTGAGAGTCGTTCCCTTGACCGAGTATTCGAGGAACTTGGCACAACCGTCACCCAGGATCCGAGCGGAGTGCAGGAAGTTCTCGATGATGACCGGACGCATCGCGTTGAGCTCGAAGTTGCCCTGCGAGCCCGCCAGCGCCACCGCGGTGTCGTTGCCGATGACCTGAATGGAGATCATCACCAGGGCTTCGCACTGGGTGGGGTTGACCTTGCCCGGCATGATCGACGACCCGGGTTCGTTGGCGGGCAGCTGCAATTCGCCAAGTCCGCATCGTGGACCAGACGCCAGCCAGCGCATGTCGTTGGCGATCTTCATCAGCGCCACGGCGAGACCGCGCAGCGCGGCGTGCGCCCGAACCATGGCGTCCAGCGATCCCAGGGCGGCGAATTTGTTGGGCGCCGTGACGTATTCGGCTCCCGTCAGGCTGGCGAGCTCGGCGGCGACGTCGCGGCTGAAGCCGGCCGGGGCGTTGAGGCCCGTTCCGACCGCCGTGCCGCCGACCGCCAGCTCCAGCAATCCCTCACGCGCGTGCCGCAGTTCGGCGATGCACGCGTCGAGTTGGGCGGCGTATCCCGACCACTCCTGACCGACGGTCAACGGCACCGCGTCCTCGAGGTGGGTCCGACCGATCTTGACGACGCCGGCCCACTGCGCCGCCTTGCCGGAGATCTCGCGCTGCAACGCCTCGACGCTGGGAATCAACCGGTCGTCGAGTTCGGTGACCGCCGCGACGTGCATCGCGGTGGGGAAGGTGTCGTTGCTGCTCTGTCCCATGTTGACGTGGTCGTTGGGCCCGACGGGCTGCTGGCTGCCGAGCTCGCCACCCAGGAGCTGAATCGCCCTGTTGGACAGCACTTCGTTGACGTTCATGTTGCTCTGCGTGCCCGAGCCGGTCTGCCAGACGAACAACGGAAACTCGTCGTCGAGCTTGCCTGCGATGGTTTCGTCGGCGGCCTGCACGATCACCTTGGAGCGCCAACCCTCGAGTCGGCCGGCTCGCTCGTTGACCAGGGCGCATGCCTTCTTCACCAGACCGTAGGCGCGGTAGACCTCGATCGGCATGTGGTCGTTGCCGATGGAGAAGTGGAGTAGCGAGCGTTGCGTCTGTGCGCCCCAGTAGTGATCTGCGGGCACGTCGACCGCCCCGAGGCTGTCGAACTCGCTGCGCGTGCCCGTCGCGTCGACGCCGACCGGCACGTCGGTGTAGGTCGGCTCGACCTCGGGGGTGGGGTTTGGCATGACGTGCTCCTTTCGACGGTTCATTGTGAGGCGTGGTCGACGGCATGGCGGTGACGCCACTCCGCGAGGACGATGACCGCGAGGACCGAGACCAGGCACCAAACGGGTGCTACGACGGGCACGGTCGCGAGTGTGAGCCCCCCGCAGGCGGCACCCACGACCGCGGCGATCAGCGCCGCCAACCCCGCGGTGTCGGCGCGCGACGCCTTCGACAGCGTGCGGTTGGCGATCAAGCCGGTCAGCGTGCCGGTGAGGTACGTGGTGGCCAGAGTGACGCCGAGGCCGCGCACCGCCGCTCCCTGCAGACCCATGCTCGCTGCCGCGGTCGCCAACAGCGCCATTTGGACGCCACCGACGGCAGCGCCGCCAGACATGACCCAGCCCACGGCCAGCGCGCACAGCAACGCCAGCTGGACGACGAGAACGGCGGTGACGCGGCGCGGCCACACCGGGTGGTCGGGTGCCCGGGCGCCGGTGATCGCGCTGCCGGCGGCGACGCCGACCACGTAGCCAACGAACGCGAGCACCGTGTGGACGATCGTGGCGACGTCGGCGCGGGCGAGACCCAGCCCCATCAGCGCCAGGTTTCCCGTCATCACGCTGGCGAACACGCCGCCGAGTCGCGCCAGCACCAGCACGTCGAGCGCGCCCGTTCCGAAGGTCAGCACGGCAGCGACGACGACGGTCCAGCGCTGATCCCGATGCATGCCTCCAGTCTGGGCGGCCGGGGCGGCGCTGTCCTCCCCGGTGGCGCAACCGCGCGGTGGGGGCTATCCGGTAGTGCGCACGCGCTGAGCAGCCAGCCGGACGGGCGCGTTGTCGGTGCCGTAACCGTCGTAATCACCGATGCGCTGGACGAATTCGAAGAACACCGATCCGACGGTCCGGGTGTAGAAGTGGATGAAGGCTCCGTCGCGGTTGCGGTCGTACAGCAGATCCAGCTCGCGAAGCTCGGCGACCACGGATTCCTCCACACCGAAGCGACCCGCCACGTAGTCGTAGTAGTTGTCGGGAACGGCCAGGAAGCGCAGACCCCTCGACCGCGCCTGCCGAGCGAATGCGACCACGTCGGCACACGCGAACGCGACGTGCTGCGGCATCTCCGACGCCTCGAGAACCTGCGGGGCGACGTTGAGCGGCAAGCGGATCGAGCCGTCGTCGGTCCGCATCACCTGGCTGCGCACCAGGCCGCGTGGGCCCGCCACCTCCGTCGGGGCGTCCGCGGCCAGCCCGAAGACACTGGTCAGAAAGAGCACCGCCTCGTCGGACGTCTGCCACGGGACGGCGAGGTTGACGTGGTCGACGTGGGTCAGCGGTGAGGCCGAATCCGGTGGGAGCCCGTTCTCGAACTCGGCGACCCACGGAGGTGGTGATCCCGCCGGTGGCGCCGTCACCCAGAAGAACTCCGTTCCGTCGGGCGCGATCGCCCCGCCCAACGCCTGTTCGGAGGCGTGCGTCCGGCGGTAGGCCACCGGTGCCATCAGGTCCGCCGCCCGCCGCGAGGTGGCGTCGCCGTCGGGGACCTGCAGACCCACCGCCGCGACGTGGGGCGTGCGATCGCGGGCCTGGTGTTCGTTGAGCACGACGCGAACGTCGCCGGCGGTCCACAGTGAGACGGGCTTGGTGCGGTGGCGTCCACCCGCGACGAAACCCAGTTGCTCCAAGAGGATCTCCACGTCACTGGTGTCCTCGGCCTTGAGTTCGACGAAGTCGAACCCGACCGGCGGTTTCGCGTCGGCCACCGGGGTGAGACCGGCGGCGCGTCGAACCCCGGGCAGCGCGGCGACCTTGTCCTGCAACCAGATCAGCGACCGCAGCGCATGCACGGCGGTCCGGTCGGGGTCGGTCTGCCGGAAGGTGTCGTTGAAGACCTCGAGCGACAGCGGGCCGTCGAAACCGGTCGCCAGCACGTGGGCGACGAAGGTCGCCAGGTCGAAGTCCCCCTCGCCAGGGAACAGCCGGTGGTGCCGGCTCCACGACAGCACATCCATGGAAAGCGCTGGGGCGTCGGCGAGTTGGAGGTAGAAGATCTTCTCGCCGGGGATGTCCTCGATGGCGGCCGGATCGTGGCCACGCGACAACACGTGGAAGCTGTCGAGGCAGACGCCGACGGCGGGGTGGTCGGCCAGTTCGACGATGCGCCAGGCCCGGCGGTAGTCGTCGACGAAGCGGCCCCAGGCCAACGCCTCGAAGGCAACCCGAACGTCGTAGCGCGCGGCCACGTCGCCCAGTCGGCGCAGTTGGTCGGCGGAGTGCTCGTCGGAGTCGACGGTGGCGGTGGCCACGTTGCTGCAGACGAGCACGGTGCCGATGCCCAGTCGGTGGGCGGTGGCGAAGGTGGCCGCGGTGCGGCGCAGGTTCTCGGCGAAGGTCTCGTCGTCGACGCCCTCGATGTCGCGCAGCGGTTGGTAGAGGTCCAGCGTGAGGCCCAACCGTCGCGCGAGCCCGCGGATCTCCTCGGGGCTATGGTCGCTGGCGATCAGATCCGGCTCGAAGATCTCGACGCCGTCGAAACCCGCGGCCGCGCAGGCGTGCAGCTTCTCGACCAGGGAGCCGCTGATGGACACGGTGGCGATGGACGTCCTCATGGTGTGCCTCCAATCACAATTCAATGTACTAAACGGTTCATACATTCGGAAGGCGACGCCGAGATCGGCCCTCGTCGCTCGGTAAGCTGCCGGGCGTGGCGCATCCCGAGTCGAGGCCCCAGCCAAAGCGGGAGCTGCTGCGCGACGCCGAGCGCACCCGCGCCGAGGTACTGGCCGTGGCCACCGAGGTCTTCGCCGAATCGGGCTACTCAGGGGCGCGAGTGGACGAGATTGCGCAGCGCACCCGGACCACCAAGCGGATGATCTACTACTACTTCGGCGGCAAGGAACAGCTGTACCTCGCGGTGCTCGAGAACGCCTACCGCGGCATCCGCGACGCCGAGCAGCTTCTCCAGGTCGACCACGTCGACCCGGTGGTCGCCATGCGCCGGCTGGCCGAACTCACCTTCGACCACCACCTCGACCATCAGGCCTTCATCCGGCTGGTGTCGATCGAGAACATCCACCGTGGCGCCTTCATCGCCCGACTCGACTCGCTACGCTCCCTCTCCCAGCCCGCCACCTCGCTCCTCGACGAGATCCTGGGACGCGGCCGCGCCGAGGGCGCCTTCCGCGACGACGTCGACGCGCTCGACGTGCACATAGTCATCAGCTCCTACTGCGTCTTTCAGGTGGCCAACCGACACACGTTCGGCTTCCTGTTCGGCGTCGACTTCACCGACCTGTCCCAACGCGCCCGCATGCGGCGAATGATCGGCGACGTCGTGGTCGGCTGGCTTACCACCCGCTAGCGCCGCCATTTCGAACACGGTGAGAGATCCGCGCCACCATCCGGGGTTGACGAGACGCACACCACACTGCTCAACTCTGTACGTACCAGTTAGTACATAAGCGAGAGCAGGTCGGCATGACGGCGAAACCCTTCTTGGTCGGACTGGTCGGCATCGGTGTCGGCCCGTCCCTGACCCCCGCCCTGCACATGGCCGAGGGCAAGGCGCACGGCCTGGACTACCTGTACCGCACCGTCGACCTCCGCGAAATCGGCGTCACCCCCGACCAGGTCGGCGAGGTGCTTCGGTGGGCTCGGGCGCTGGGCTTCGACGCGCTCAACGTCACACACCCCTGCAAGCAACTGGTGATCCCCCATCTCGACGTGGTCGACGACGCGGCCGCCGCACTCGGCGCGGTCAACACGGTGGTCTTCGAGTCCTCCCGGACCGTCGGGTACAACACCGACGCGCCCGGTTTCGCCACCGGATTCGCCGAGGGCCTGCCCGGGGCCGCCACCGACGACGTCGTCCTCCTGGGAGCCGGCGGCGCGGGCACGGCCGTCGGCCACGCGCTGCTCGACCTGGGCACCGACCACCTGACCGTCGTCGACGTCGACGTCGACCGCGCCGCGACGTTGGCCGGCGAGCTGTCTGCCCGCCATCCCGAGGCGCGCGTCGACGCGTCGGCCTTCGACAAGCTCGACGTGCTGCTCGCCCACGGCGACGGCGTCGTGCACTGCACCCCCACCGGCATGGCCGACCACCCCGGTCTCCCGTTCGACGAGGCGCTGCTGCACCCCGGTCTCTGGGTCGCCGACATCGTCTACCGACCACTGGACACCGCGCTGCTGACCGCCGCGCGCCGCGTGGGCTGCCGCACGCTCGACGGTGGCCACATGGCCGTACATCAGGCCACCACCGCCTTCGAGTTGATCACCGGCATCGCACCGGACGCGGCCAGGATGTCGCGTCACTTCCGAGGCCTCGTCTCGTGATTCGCACCCGTCGCCCACGCCCCCGCAGGAACCCAGGAGGAATCCGATGACCGTCACATCCCAGACCGGACCGGCGCGTACGCCGAAGCGCGCGGCCCTGGCCAGCTTCATGGGCAGCGCCGTGGAGTACTACGACTTCTTCCTCTTCGGGCAAGCGGCAGCCCTCATCTTCCCCCGGGTGTTCTTTCCCGAGGGCGGCGAACAGGCCGCGCTGCTGATGTCGTTCGCGACCTTCGGCGTCGCGTACTTCGCTCGGCCGGTCGGCGCCTTCGTGCTCGGGCACTTCGGCGACCGGATCGGCCGCCAGAAGGTGCTCATGTTCACGATCGTCCTGATGGGCGTGTCCACCTTCGCGATCGGCTGCCTGCCCAGCTACGACACTGCCGGCTACCTGGGCATCAGCCTGTTGGTGCTGTGCCGCCTGCTGCAAGGCTTCTCGGCCGCAGGCGAGCAGGCCGGCGCCAGCTCGCTGACCCTCGAGCATGCTCCCGATCACCAGCGGGCGTTCTACACCTCCTGGACCCTGACCGGCACGCAGGGCGGTCTGATCTTGGCGTCGCTGGTTCTGATTCCCTTCGTCTCCCTGTCCGACGACGACGAATTGTCGTGGGGCTGGCGCATTCCGTTCTGGCTGAGCGCGGTGGTCGTACTGGTCGCCTACTTCATTCGCCGCAAGCTGCACGAGACGCCGGAGTTCGAAGAGGCCAAGGCCACCGGCAACATCGCCAAGATGCCGCTCAAGCCGCTGCTGCGCGACCATTGGCGCGACGTGCTGAGGGTCTTCTTCTGCGCCTTCATCGCCGCGGTCTCGACGGTCTTCGGCACGCTGGCCATCGCGTACGGCAAGAAGGTGGGCCTGCCCGCCGACATCACGCTGTGGCTGGTCGTCGTGGCCAACGTCGTCGCGCTTGGCACGCAACCGATGTTCGGCATGCTCGCCGACAAGATCGGCCGCAAGCCGGTATTCGTTTACGGCGCACTGGCTTCGGCCGCCTTGATGCCCTTCCACATGCTGTCGATGAGCAACACCGACCACACGCTGACCTTCGTGCTCGCCGTCGCGACCTTCGCATTCGGTTACGGCGCAGCCAACGCCGTGTGGCCCTCGTTCTACAACGAGATGTTCAGCACCAAGGTGCGCTTCTCCGGCGTGGCGATCGGAACCCAGCTCGGGTTCCTGGTGGCGGGCTTCGCGCCGACGATCGTGACCGCCCTTGGCGGCATCCGCGAGGGCGGCTGGCTCGTCATCGGCGCCTTCACCGCCGTCGTGTGCGTCATCGCCGCCGGATCGGCGCTGACGGCCCGCGAGACCAAGGACGTGCCGACCGCCTTGCTGGGCACGACCCCCGGTCCGGCACGCAAGCTGGTCGACCACTGACACGAACGGAGTCGAGCGTCCCCGTTGCCCCTGGCAGCGGGGACGTTTTCGCTGAGCGGAAGTCCGCTCTGGACCGCGGCCACCGGCTGCGGTGAAATCGAGGACATGAGCGCGCGATCGACCACCACCACCGTGGCCATCGTCGGCGGTGGCCCCGCCGGTCTGATGCTGTCGCACCTGTTGTCGTGCAACGGGATCGACTCCACCGTGATCGACACGCGCACCCGTGCCGAGATCGAGCAGACGGTGCGGGCGGGCATCCTCGAACGCGACAGCGTCCGACTGCTCGTCGACGGCGGGGTGTCCGACCGCGTGTTGCGCGAGGGTGACGAACACCGCGGCATCAGCCTTGGCTTCGGAGGCGCCGACCACCGTGTCGACCTGCACGGCCTGACCGGGGCCTCGGTGTGGCTCTATCCGCAGACCGACGTGTTCGTCGACCTCGCCACGGCCCGGGAACGCGACGGTGGTGACGTCCGTTTCGGCGTCACCGACACCGCGGTCGTCGACGCCACGAGCGAGCGTCCCGGCATCCGCTTCGTCGACTCCGACGGGGTCGCCACGGAGATCCGCTGCGAGGTCCTCGTCGGGGCCGACGGTTCGCACGGAGTCTGCCGCCAGGCGATCCCGGACACGTTGCGCCGCGACTACTTTCGCGAGTATCCCTTCGCTTGGTTCGGCATCCTGTGCCAGGCGCCACCGAGCGCACCCGAGCTGATCTACAACCACTCCGAGCACGGGTTCGCCCTGATCAGCCAGCGCACCACCGAGGTACAACGCATGTACTTCCAGTGCGACCCTGGCGAGGACGTCGACGCGTGGTCCGACGACCGGATCTGGACCGAACTCGGCAAGAGGGTCGGGGCCAACGGTTACACGCTGGCCGAGGGCCCGGTCACGTCGAAGACCGTGCTGCGCTTTCGGAGCTTCGTCTGCGAACCGATGCGCTATGGCCGCCTCGTGCTGGCCGGGGATGCGGCGCACACGGTGCCGCCGACCGGTGCCAAGGGGCTGAATCTCGCGCTGGCCGACACCCGGGTGCTCGCCGAGTGCATCGAGCGCTTCCTGCGACGACGCGAGGCGAACGCCCTCGACGAATACACCGACCGGGCGCTGGCACGGGTCTGGAAGGCGCAGCACTTCTCCTACTGGATGACCACGATGCTGCACACCCTGCCGGAGGCCACGCCCTTCGACGTCCGACGCCAAGTCGGTGAGCTGAACTCGGTGGTCTCCTCCACGGCTGGCTCGACGTACCTCGCCGAGGCCTACACGGGCTGGCCCACCGCCTGATCGCTCAGGCGCCCAGGATTCGGCCGACGCCGCGGGCGGCGACCTGCAGAGCGCCCATCAGCCGCTGCCGGTCGCGCTTGAGCGACGGCACGACGACACCGATGGCGGCCACCACCTCCGGCTCGCCCCCTGCCTCGCGACGGCGCACCGGTACGGCCAGCGAGCAGCCCCCGAGCGACATCTCCTCGACGGTGCTGGCGACGTCCTCGCGCCGGACCCGCTCCAACTGCGCGCCGAGCACGGCGGGCTGGGTGATGGTGTGGGGGGTGATGCGCCGCAGTGAGGCGAACACCCGCTGCTGGACGTCCGGCGGGGCGTGCGCGAGCAGCACCTTGCCGACCCCGGTGCAGTACAGGGGCAGCCGGCTGCCGACGCGGCTGACGATCGGTACCGACGCCCGTCCGGACATTCGGTCGAGGTAGAGCACTTCGTCGCCGTCGCGCACCGCGAGGTGCACGGTGGCCAGGGTTGCGGCGTAGACGTCGTGCAGGAACGGCTCGGCGATCTGACGGAGCTCGGCCTGCACCGGGGCCAGCAGACCGACCTCCCACAGCAGCGGCCCCACCACGTAGGTGCCGTCGGCGCGGCGCTCCAAGGCACGGCCGTCGACCAGCTCGCCGACCAGCCGGTGAGCGGTGGGGAGCGTCAGGTGCGCGCGCTCGGCGATGGCGGACAGACGCAGGACGCGATGGGTGTCGTCGAAGGCTCCGATGATGGCCAGCAGCCGCGCCGAGACCCTCGCGCCGGGCACGGACGTGTTTCCCGCCAATCGACCATTCCTTTCGCTCAGTGGAACCGTACGCTTCCGCGTTCGCACCGGGGCGGGATACGTTCCACCCATGAACGCAGTGGGCATTCAGGCCACGCAGGCCGACGTCAGCGCGGAGATCGCGGCCATCGGAATTGCTTATGAGCGAGCCGGTGTCGAGGAGATCCAGCCGCGGCTGGACTACTCGCCCTATCGCAGCAGCGTGCTTCGCCATCCGACGAAGGACCTTCACCACGCCGATCCCGAGGGCGTCGAACTGTGGACGCCGTGCTTCGGCGAACGCGACGTCGACGCACTGGAATCCGACCTCACCATCGGCCACGGAGGCGACCCGATCGGCGAGCGGATGGTGGTCACCGGTCGCGTGGTCGACGGCGACGGCCGTCCCGTGCGCCGGCAACTCGTCGAGATCTGGCAGGCCAACGCCGCCGGGCGCTACATCCATCTGCGGGACCAGCATCCGGCACCGGTCGACCCGAACTTCACCGGCACCGGCCGCTGCCTCACCGACGACGACGGCTTCTACCGGTTCACCACCATCAAGCCAGGTCCCTATCCGTGGAAGAATCACCGCAACGCCTGGCGCCCCGCCCACATCCACTTCTCGCTGTTCGGAACGGAATTCACCCAGCGAATGGTCACCCAGATGTACTTCCCCGGTGACCCGCTGTTCGCATTCGACCCGATCTACCAGGCCATCACCGACCAGAAGGCACGCGACCGACTCGTCGCCACCTACGACCACGACGTCACCACGCACGAGTGGGCGACCGGCTACCGCTGGGACGTGGTGCTGACCGGCACGCACCGCACTCCCGTCGAGACCCAGGAGGATTCGGACGAATGACCGAGCTGCTCACTGCCACCCCGGGCCAGACCGTCGGCCCCTTCTTCGGCTACGCGCTGCCCTTCGAACGGGGCGAGCAGCTGGTACCGCCGGGCTCCCCGGGCGCGATCCGGTTGCACGGCGTCGTCACCGACGGCGACGGCACCCCGATTCCCGACGCCCTGCTCGAGCTGTGGCAGGCCGACGCCGGCGGCACGGTGCCCACCGCAAGCGGATCGCTGCGCCGCGACGGGTGGACGTTCACGGGCTGGGGCCGGGCGGCGACCGACGGCGACGGCCACTACGGCTTCACCACGGTGGCCCCCGGAGCGACGAAAGTCGGTGCCGCACCGTTCTTCCTGATCACCGTGTTCGCCCGTGGGCTGCTCAACCGGTTGTTCACCCGGGCCTACCTGCCTGGCGAGCACCTCGACGACGACGCCCTCTTGTCCGCCCTGCCCGCCGATCGACGCGACACGCTGATCGCGGTGGCCGAGCCGACCGGGTTCCGCTTCGACGTCCGTCTGCAGGGACCCCACGAGACGGTGTTCCTGCGCTATCCGGGCCATCGGGCGTGACCGACCTGTTCTGGCCCGGCGACCACCTCGCCGGGGACCTGATGTCCGACGCGGCGTTCCTGACGGCGATGCTCGCCGTCGAGCAAGCCTGGCTCGACGGTCTCGTCGACGCCGGGGTGGCCCCGACCACGGCCGGCATCACGCTGCCGACCGACGTCGACCTCGACACCGTTGCACGGCAGGCGGATTCGGACGGCAACCCCGTGTCCGGCCTGGTCGCCCTGCTGCGCGACCGCACCCCCGACCCGGCGTCGCGGTGGATCCATCGGGGGCTCACCAGTCAGGACGTCGTCGACACCGCACTGATGCTCTGCCTTCGCGACGTGCTGACCCGCCTTGCCGAAGACGTTCGCGCACAGGTCGACTCGTTGGTCGCCCTCACCGAGGGGCATCGTCACACCCCGGCGCTGGCGCGCACGCTGACCCAGCCGGCCCTGCCCACCACCGTCGGCACCCGGACCGCC
Organism: Mycobacterium yunnanensis; assembly: GCF_025823185.1. GTDB lineage: Bacteria > Actinomycetota > Actinomycetes > Mycobacteriales > Mycobacteriaceae > Mycobacterium > Mycobacterium yunnanensis. The sequence goes on along the minus strand of NZ_JACKVK010000002.1, from coordinate 69,584 downwards.
GCCTGGCTGACCGGACTGCTCGACGCCGCCGATCCGCTCGATCGCACCGAGCAACCGGCGCAACTCGGCGGTGCCGTGGGCACCTTGGCCGCCGTCGTCGAGCTCACCGGTTCGGTTCCCGCCGCGGTGGAGCTCACCAGCCGGGTCGCCACTCGCCTCGGTCTGACGCCGGCCCACCCTTGGCACACCACCCGGGCACCTCTGACCCGCATCGGGGACCTGCTCGCAGGGCTGTGCGACGCGTGGGGCCACCTCGCGGCCGACGTCGCCACCGGCGGCCGCGCCGAGATCGGCGAGTTCGCCGAGGGGCAGGGCGGCGGCTCATCGACCATGCCGCACAAGAACAATCCGGTGCGCTCGGTGCTGATCCGCCGCGCCGCACTGACCGCAGGGCCGTTGGCGGGCACTCTGCACACCGCCGCCGCCACGAACGTCGACGAACGTGCCGACGGCGCCTGGCACGCCGAATGGGCCACGATCGCCACCCTGGCCCGGCGCACGGTCGTCGCCGGCGCGCACACCACCGACCTGCTCGGCGGCTTGCGCGTGGACGCCGACCGGGCCGCCGCCAACCTCGCCGCCGCCGGCGACCTCGCCGCCGAACAGGCGACGATGGCCACTCTCGTTGGGCGGCAACCGCAGTCAACGTATCTCGGCGTCGCCGATTACCTCGTCGACGCGGCGCTGGACCGTGCCGCCAGCTACGTCAACGCCCCCAACCGCAAGGACGCGCCATGACCGTGCCCCGCCTCGTCGGCACCCTCACCGCCGGACCCACCGATGCTCCCACCCTCATCCTCGGGCCGTCGTTGGGTACGTCGGCCGACACGCTGTGGGCGGCCGCCACCCGAATCTTGCGTGCCCACGTCCAGGTCGTCGCGTGGGATCTGCCCGGTCACGGTCGAAGCCCGTCCGGCGAGGACTTCACGATGGCCGAGCTCGCCGCAGGCGTCCTCGCACTGGCCGACCGCCTGGGATGCGAGACCTTCCATTACGCAGGCGATTCCGTGGGCGGGTGCGTCGGATTGCAACTGCTGCTCGACGCACCCGAGCGGGTCAGCACGGCCACGCTGCTGTGCACCGGCGCCAAGATCGGCACCGAGGACGGCTGGCGCGATCGCGCCGCCGCGGTCGCTGCCGGCGGGACGGACGCGGTCAGGGAGGGTTCGGCGCAGCGGTGGTTCGCCCCCGGCTTCGCCGACCGTCACCCCGAGGTGGCCTCGGCACTGCTGGGTGCGCTCCGGGACACCGACCCCCGGGGATACGTTCAGACCTGCGACGCGCTGGCCGCGTTCGACGTCACCGACCGGCTCTCCGCCGTCGACGTCCCCGTGCTCGCCATTGCCGGCGCCGAGGACGTCGCCACTCCCCCGGAGTCGTTGCGGCTCATCGCCTCCGGCGTGCGCGACGGCCGGCTCGAGGTGCTCGACGGCGTCGGACACCTGGCCCCTGCCGAGGCGCCGACCGTCGTGGCCGATCTGATCGCCGGCCACTGCGGAGTGCGCGAAGCCCGCCCCCGCACCACCGACGAGGTCTACGAGGCGGGCATGGCGGTACGCCGCGCCGTCCTCGGCGACGCACACGTCGACCGGGCGACGGCGGCCACTACGGAACTGACGGCCGACTTCCAGCGCATGATCACCGAGTACGCGTGGGGCGGCATTTGGACCCGGCCCGGCCTGGACCGCCGCAGCCGCTCGATGATCACCCTGACCGCGCTGGTCGCGCGCGGGCACCACGACGAGTTGGCGATGCACCTCCGCGCCGCCCGCAACAACGGACTCACCAACGACGAGATCAAGGAAGTGTTGATGCAGACCGCGATCTACTGCGGTGTGCCGGACGCGAACAGCGCGTTCCGGATCGCGTCGACCGTGCTGGCCGAGCTGGATTCCCCCGCAGGCGATTAGGCGGTGAACACCGAGATCGGCTTCACGATCCGCAACATCACCACGGGAATGTGGCGCGTCGTGGCCGTCTGGTAACCGAGATAGGGCGGGTACAGGTGGGTCATGTACGCCCAGACCTGGTGACGTTCCTCGTACTCCGGTTCCCGCCAGGTGGCCTCGAACGCCTGCGTGGCGATCTGCACGCCGAGCGTCTCGCTCTCCACGAGATTGAGATACCACTCGGGGTCGGTGTCGGCGCCGCCCTTGGACGCGACGATGACGATCTCGCCGCCGACGTTGCCGTAGATCAGCGGCGTGACGTAGGTCTTGCCGGACTTGCGCCCCACCACCTTGAGGAGGCAGTTGGTCGTCAAGGCGTGACCGCCCGCGGAGCTGACGTCCAGGATGTGGCCCTCGGCGCCCCCGGAGGTCAGGTAGGCCTTGAGATGCTCGTCGACGAAGCTCACGGGTGGGTCCCCTTCGGCTGGTTGATCGGTCAGGTCGGTCGGGTCGCCTCAGCCGAGCGCGGCAGCGCCCGGACGGCGACCCGGATGGCCCAGTAGATCAGGGCCGAGGTGACGATCCAGATGGGCCACCCCATTGCGATGCGCGCCGCGGCCAGCAGATTGGCCTGATCGGTGGCGTAGAGGTACCCCTGAACGGCGAAGCGCGACCAGGACGCGACCGCCATCGCGGCGGTGACCAGGTCGAAGGCCCGACGGACCCGCCGCACGTGCCGCCAGGTGCCGTCGCGACCGGTCACCCACGCCCAGCCGACCCCGATGAGCGGCCGGCGGATCAGCACCGAGACGGTGAAGGCGGTGCCGAGCACCACGTAGGTCCAGATGCCCGGCAGGTAGAAGTCCTTGGCCCGGCCGGTCACGAACGCCGACCCCGTCCCCACCGCCACCGCGGCGAAGCCAAACAGGGCCGGCCGGATCGACTCCCGCCGTACGAGCTGCCAAAGCATGACGAGGCCGCCCACACCAAGGGCGACGGCCAGGGCCCACCACAGCGTCATGACGGCGTTCACCAGACCGAAGGCGGTGACCGGAAGCGACGAGTAGACCAGCCCGCGCACGCCGCCCGCGCGCCTCAGCAGGCTGCTGAGAGGGGTCGGGGCGTCCACTTCGACGAGGGTACTGACTCCCCTAGACTCCTCGGGTGCCTGCCATCCCCGTCATCGCCCTGACCGGGTACCTCGGTGCCGGCAAGACCAGCCTGCTCAACCACGTGCTGCGCGCTCCGGGTGCGCGAATCGGGGTCGTGATCAACGACTTCGGCGACGTCAACGTCGACGCCGCCCTGGTGACCGGTCAGGTCGACGAGCCCGTCTCGATCGCCGGCGGCTGCGTGTGCTGCCTCGACGACGACAACGGGCTCGACGAGGCCTTGGAGAAGTTGTCCGATCCCCGGCTGGCCCTGGACGCCATCGTGGTCGAGGCCAGCGGGCTGGCCGACCCGGTCGCGGTGTCACGCCTGATCCGCTTCAGCGGCGTCGAGCGGATCCGGCCCGGCGGGGTGGTCGACGTCATCGACGCGGTGACGCACTTCGACGTCGTCGACCGTGGGGGCGCGCCGCTCGCCCGGTACGGGGCGGCGTCGCTGATCGTGGTCAACAAGCTCGACCAGCTCCCCGAGGACCGTCGCGACGACGAGGTGGCTCGCATCGAGGCCCGAATCCGGGAGCGTAATCCCGACGCCCACGTCGTCGCGGCCGTCGGCGCGCGAATCGACCCCGCGCTGCTGTACGACACGGGCGACGCCGACGACGGTTCGGGGCAGCTGTCCATCCGCGAGCTGCTGATCGAGGACGCGGCACGGCACGCGCACGCCGACGAACCCGATCACGTGCACGCGGCCTCGGTCACCGCGACCAGCGACGGGTGCGTCGACCCCGGGGCGCTGCTCGACCTGCTGGAGGATCCGCCCGCCGGTGTCTACCGACTCAAGGGCACCGTGGCCGTGCGCGCCAGGGAACGGGTGCGCACCTACGTCGTGAACGTGGTGGGCTCGTCGGTGCACGTCGCGACGGCGCCGCCACGGGCCAGGGCCAATTGCCTGGTGGCCATCGGCACCCACTTCGACGTCGACGAGGTACGCGCCAGGGCGGACGCCGCGGTGCGACCGCACGACGGCACCGCCTCGGCCGTGGCCATGCGGCGGTTGCAGCGCCATCGCCGTCTGAGCATCTGAGGCGTCAGCGACGCCAAAAGCGTTGTCGTCGGACGCCTTCGGTGGGCGTGGGCCCGGACGCCAGGCGACACAGCACGCCGAAGTGATCCGACGGGAACACCCTCGGCAGCGTCGGGGAGATGGGTTCGGTGCCCAGCAGCTCGATGTCGGTGGCCGTCCAGCCGCCGCCCTTGAGCAACACCCGGTCGAACCGGACGTGGCGCTGCTTGTTCTTGCTGTCGAGACGCATCAGGTTGATCGTCGTGTCCTCGGTGAAGCCGTCGTCGTCTGGCCGCAGCATCGGCCACAGGTCACGATACGGCTCTCCGATGACGCCGTTCTCGGAGTCACGCATGTTGAAATCGCCGAGCACCACGGCGTTCTCGGTCCTGCGCAGCCAACGGAAGACGCGGCCGAGCTGACGCGAGCGCAGCCGGGCGGCGGCCTTTCCGCTCTCCAGGTGCAGCGCGACGACGGTCAGAGGCGTGCCGCCGGTGTCGAGGTCGGCGGTCAGGAAACCGCGCGCCAGATTCGTGGGTAGCCGGGTGTAGGTGACGTTGGCGATCGGAACTCGCGAGAGCAACAGCATGCCGTAGTTTCCGAGATCGCCGCCGGTGACCGCGGCCCGACGGTATCGCACCCGAATCCACGGCTGGGCCAGGAAGATCGCCAGCGCCGTCGGCGTGACCTCCTGAAAGACCATGACGTCGGGCATCTTTCGCGACAGCACGTCGGCAATGGCACGGAAGCGCTCCTCGTCGTGGAAGTCGCTGAACCACACGTTGAAGGTCGCCACCACCAGCTCGTCGCGGGTCACCGCCGCGGCACCGCCACCGTCGGCCCACCGCTGGGACGCCACGTCGAAGGAACCGACGGGGACCCGGCGGGTCCGTCGGTGGGGCGATCTCACGCTCGGCGAAGGGTCAGCAGCGTGATCTCACTCGGCGCGAAGACGCGAAACGGCGGCCCCCAGAATCCCGTGCCTCGGCCGGTGTAGAGCTGGGTGCGCTCGCCGTGGCGGCTGAGCCCGTGGACGACGGGCTGGTCGAGGCGGACGAAGAAGTTGAACGGCCAGATCTGGCCGCCGTGGGTGTGTCCGGAGATCTGCAGGTCCACCCCGGCCGCGACGGCGTCCGGTATCTGCTTGGGCTGATGCGCCAGCAGCAGTACGGGGAGATCCGGGTCGGCGCCCGCCAGGGCGGCCGTCAGGTCGGCGCCGTGGCCCTCGACGCCCGAGCCCCTGGCGGTCGCGTCGTCGACGCCCGCGACCACCAACCGGTCACCCCCGCGCTCGAGCACGACGTGCCGGTTGTGCAGGACCTCCCACCCGATGTCGGCCATGTAGCGGATCCACCCGAGTGCCTCCCCGTAGTACTCGTGGTTGCCGGTGACGTAGACGCGGGCGAGCGTGGCGCGCATGGCCGTCAACGGGGCCGCCTGCGGCTCCCGCATGGCGACGGTGCCGTCGGCGATGTCGCCGACGTGGCAGACCAGGTCCGCGTCCAGGGCGTTGACGCGCTCGGTCACCCCGGCAGACCACCGGCTGCGGTCGATCGGCCCGTAGTGGGTGTCGGTGATCATCGCGACGCGCAGACCGTTGAACCCGGCGCCAAGTCGTGGCACGACCACGTCGACGGGCCTGACGCGCGGGACGCGCATGGCCTCGTAGTGGCCCCAGGCCAGCGTGGCGAATGCTACGACCACGACGGCGACCGCGACGACACGCGATCTGGTCGGGTCGTCGACCCCGACGACGACGAGCACGAGGCGCAGGAGCAGTCCGAGCACCGAGCTGGAGAACAGCACCCACACCGACCCGAGGAGGGTGTCGGCGGTGACCGCCGCCCAGTCCGGCCGGTGGCCGCCGTGCCCGGTGATCATCAGGGTGGGCAGCGCGACGAAGGCCGCCACCAACACCGCCGTGCCGGCGACCACGACGATCGTCGGCCAGTGCGTCTGCGCACCAAGCAGCGTCCACCACGGCACCCCGAGCAGGATGAACGAGATGGCGACGGGGACGAGGCTCAGCCACCACCTACGCCGTCGGCGAGCGCGCGGCGCAGGCTCGGTCTGGGTGGATTGGTGATCTGACATGCGGGAGCGCCTCGATCCGGTACGTGGGGTACCGCCGAGGCTACCCACTTCCCCGCTCGCGGTCCGCTCAGCGAACGGCGGCCCCGCCTGGAGCGTCGGGATCCTTCTCGACCGCGATCACGAAGTCGTCGCCGTGCTCGACCACGCCGGCGATCACCGCGTCGTCGATCGCCTCGGCGGCGTACCGGCGCCGGATCATCATGGAGTCGGTACGCAGATCCTTGACGAGGGCGACGGCCAGGCCCACCATCACCAACACGAACGGCAGCGCCGCCAGGATCGTCAGCGACTGCAGACCCGTGAGCGCGTCGTCACCGCCGACGAGCAGCATGACCGCCGCCACGGCTCCCGTTGCGGCGCCCCAGAACACGACCGTGGCGCGCGACGGCTCGATGGTGCCGCGTTCGGACAGCGACCCCATCACGATGGACGCCGCGTCGGCGCCGGAGACGAAGAAGATGGCGACCAGCACGATCACCACGATGCTGGCGACGGTGGCGAAGGGGAACTGGTCGAGCAGCGTGAACAGCTGACCTTCCGTGGTTCCCTCACCGGCCAGGTCGACGCCGCCCTGCTGGATGCTGATCGCCGCGCCGCCGAAGATCGCGAACCAGATCAGCGACACGACGCTGGGCACGAGCAGCACCCCGGTCACGAACTGACGGATGGTGCGGCCGCGGGAGATGCGCGCGATGAACATGCCGACGAACGGCGTCCACGACAGCCACCACGCCCAGTAGAAGACCGTCCAGCTCTGCAGCCAGGTGTCCACGGCCGGGCCCTCGGCACCGCTGCGGGCCGACATCATCGCCATGTCCTGCAGGTAGCTACCCAGCGCCGTCGGGATCACGTTGAGGATGAAGACCGTTGGGCCGACGACGAATACGAACACCGCCAGCGCCAGGGCCAGCACCATGTTGATGTTGGACAGCCACTGAATGCCCTTGGCGACACCCGACACCGCCGAGAAGATGAACGCCACGGTCAGGACGGCGATGATGACGACCAGCACCGCGTTGCCCGTCGCACTGAATCCCGCCACGATGTTGAGGCCGCTGCGAATCTGCAAGGCGCCCAAGCCGAGTGACGCCGCCGAGCCGAACAGCGTCGCGAAGATGGCGAGCATGTCGATGATCTTGCCCAGCGGCCCGTTGGCCCGGTCGCCGATCAGCGGCGCGAAGGCGGCGCTGATCAACTGCAAGCGGCCCTTGCGGTACACCCCATAGGCGATCGCCAGACCCACGACGGCGTAGATGGCCCACGGGTGCAGGGTCCAGTGGAACAGCGCGGTGGCCATGGCGGTCTGCATCGCCTCGGGATTGCCCGCCTCACCGGTGCCCGGCGGGGGCGTGACGAGGTGCGACAGCGGCTCGGCGACGCCGTAGAACATCAACCCGATGCCCATGCCCGCGCTGAACATCATCGCGATCCACGAGATCGTCTTGAACTCGGGCTCCTCGTCGTCGCGGCCCAGCGGGATCGCCCCGAAGCGGCTGACGGCCAACCACAGCACGAACAGGACGAACGCCGACGACGTCACGACGAACAGCCACCCGGTGTTCTCCATGGTCCAGGTCAACGCCGAACCGGACACGCTCTTCAGCGAGGGCGTGCTGACGAAGCCCCAGACCAGGAAGCCCAGCGCGATGACCGCGGTCACGCCGAACACCACCCAGTCGACGCCGCGGCTGCGCGCCTGACCTTCCTCGTCGACTGGCACGTCGAGCGCTGGATGTGGGATCACGCCGCCCTTGCCGGTCTCGAGCGCCTTCACGAGGCGGCGGCGTTTGCGGTGTTCCTCGGGCTCGAAGGAACGGTCGAGATCGGATTTCGCTTCAGTCGTCACGGGAGCTGCCTTCGGTAAACGGTCGGCGAACGGGTGACGAACACACAACTCCCTCACAGGTGGCCCGTCAACCTGAGGAACGAAGTGCAGTCGTCCACGGCCCGAACGATCTTGATGCCGAAGGCGGTAACCTACCTGATATCCGAGAAGGGAGGGTCAATGCGAGCGCTGCTGTCCCACGAGACCGGCGCGGCGATCCGGGCCTTCATCGTCGACAAGAAGTTGAAGCCGGGCGACGCCCTGCCGTCGGAGGCGGAATTGGCCGCGTTGCTCGACGTCGGAAAGACCTCCGTCCGTGAGGGTCTGCGTCGCCTCGAGGCGCACGGTGTGGTCGAGGTACGCCGTGGCAAGGGCCTGTTCGTCGGCACCTTCAGCTTTGGACCGCTGATCGAGCAGCTGCCGTACGGCCTCCAGGCCGACAGCGTGCCGTTGGCCCAACTTCTGCAGACCCGCCGCGCGATCGAAGAGGGCCTCATCGGCGAAGTCGCCAAGGTGATCACCGACGACGAGCTGACGCACCTGGACGGACTGGTCGAGAAGATGCGCGCCAACGCCGTCGACGGCCGGGTGCCCGCCGAGGTCGACCAGGCATTCCATCAGGCGCTGTTCGCCCCGCTGCACAACCCGTTCGTCCTGCAACTCATCGACGTGTTCTGGACCATCTTCGGCAAGGCGTCGGACCACGTCGTGCACGACCTGCGCAGGCCCACCGCCGAGGACCACGCCGCCATCGTCGACGCCCTTCGCTCGGGCGACCGGGCCGCGATGACGGATGCCGTGGCCCGGCACTTCGAGGATCTGCAGCGCAGCCTCGACACGCCGTCCGCCTGACCGTGTGGCGCATTGAGGTCTTGATGTGACCTGCGTCATGCCGTACCGTCCAGATATCCGCTGTCACATATCCGATATCTGATCTGAGGTGCAGGCATGGCGACGACGCCGCACGGAACCGACGAAACCCCCTCGTTGACCACCACCCAGTGGAAGCAGTTCTGGGCCGCGTGGCTCGGCTACCTGCTCGACGGCTTCGACTTCGTATTGATCACCCTGGTGCTCACCGAACTGGCCGACGAGTTCGACCTCAGCCTGGTCCAGGCCACCACGCTCGTCAGCGCCGCCTTCGTCTCACGGTGGTTCGGCGGCCTGCTTCTGGGAGCGATCGCCGACCGGTTCGGCCGCAAGCACGCCATGATCATCAGCATCCTGTGCTTCGCAGGCGGCAGTTTCCTGTGCGGCCTGTCCTGGGGTTACTGGTCGATGTTCGTCTTTCGCGCGATCGTCGGCATCGGCATGGCGGGCGAGTACGCGTCCAGCGTCACCTATGCCATGGAGTCGTGGCCCAAGCGGTTCCGCAACCGCGCCAGCGGAGCCCTCCTGTCGGCCTATCCGATCGGCGTGGTGCTGGCCAGCCAGCTCTATCCGCTGGTGGTCCCGAACCTCGGCTGGCGCTGGATGTTCTTCATCGGCCTGGTTCCTGCGGCCTGGGCGCTGTGGATGCGACGCGCACTGCCGGAGGCGACCGAATGGGAGGACAGTCGCACGCGTGGTGCGCTCGAGAAGAACACCGCGATGCAACTCCTGTTCAACCCGCGAAACCGCGTCGCGAACGCCGCGGTCTCCGTCGTGGCCGCCGTCGTCCTGGTCGTGATCTTCAGCCGGACCGTCACCGGTCCGTTGGTCTTCGCGCTGGCCGTGATCGCCGCCGCCTGTTTCGTCGTTCTGGCAAGGCAACTCGCCGCGGGTGCCACCGCGATGTTCGTCATGCTGATCCTCACCGTGCTCACCGCGTTCCTGTACTCGTGGCCCCTGCAGTCACTGTTGCCGACCTACCTGAAGACCGAATTGCACTTCGCTCCAGCGCAAGTCGCGCACGTCCTGCTCTGGGCGGGCCTCGGCTACGCGGCCGGATCGGTGGCCTCGGGCGTCGTCGCGGACAGGCTCGGCACCCGCCGCACCTACGTGCTGGGCCTCGTCATCTCGCTGTTCTTCGTCGTCCCGGTGTTCACGTTGAGCAGCGACCACGTGGTCTGGCTGTGGGTCCTGCTGTTCGGCCTGCAGTTCTTCAGTCAAGGCATCTCCGGGCTGCTGCCGAAGTTCGTGTCCGACCACCTTCCCGTCAACGTCCGGGCCAGCGGACTTGGCTTCTGCTACAACGTCGGCGCGCTGGGCGGTGCCATCGCTCCGATCATGGGCGCGTCCGTCGCGGCGTCGCTGGGTCTGGGCACCGCGCTCACCGTGCTGACGCTCGGCTTCACCGTGCTGATCGCCATTCTGGTCGGCTTCGACGTGGCGGGCCGCTGCGGCCGCGTCGACCCGGGCGTCACCGTCGACGAGAGGGCATCACGATGACCGCGCCACTGCACGGCCTGGTGCCGCCGCTCACCACGCCGCTGACCCCGGCCGGCGACGTCGACGCCGACTCACTGGAGCGGCTGTGCGGGTTCCTGATCACCGCGGGCGTCGACGGGCTGTTCGTCGGCGGTTCGTCCGGTGAGGCCGCCCTGTTGTCCGACGATCAGCGGTACCGGGCCGTCGAGGTCGCCGTCGCCGCCGCGGCGGGACAGGTGCCAGTCTTGGCGGGCGCGTTGGACACCGGGACGGCCCGCGTGATCGACCACGCTCGGGAGGCGGCCAAGCGTGGTGCGTCCGCGGTCGTGTCGACCGGCCCCTTCTACGTCGCACCGCATCCCGACGAGGTGGTCCGTCACTTCGAGCTGGTTGCCGCGGCCGTCGACGTGCCCGTGGTCGCCTACGACATTCCCAGTGCGACGCACACCCACCTGCCCGTCGACGCCGTCGCGCGCCTCGCCTCAGCGGGAACGATTGCGGGACTCAAGGATTCGAGCGGTGATCTGACGTCGTTCCGCCGCATCCTCGCCGCCACCGGCGGAACCGGGTTCCGGGTGTTCACCGGCTCGGAGACCGTGACCGACCTGGCCCTGCGCCTCGGGGCGGACGGCCAGGTGCCGGGGCTGGGCAACGTCGACCCCGACGGCTACGTGCGGCTGGGACGTGCGGCGGCGGAGGGCGACTGGGCCGCGGCGGCAACCGAGCAGGAGCGGCTGCTGCGGGTGTTCGCCATCGTCGACGTGGCCGACCGGACCCGAATCGGCTTCACCGCAGGAGCATTGGGTGCCTTCAAGGCGGCGCAGTATCTCCGGGGTGTGATCACGACCCCGCGCTGCGCGGATCCGCTGCTACCGCTGGTGGACGCCGAGATCGACGCGATCCGCACCATCCTCGTCGACGAGGGCGTCGACGTCCGTCGCTGAATCCAGCGACAGGTGCTCGTGGACGCCAAGCCAACGCCCGTCGGCGCCACGCCGCAGGACGATGGTCTCGCGTTCGCGCTGCTCCTCGTCGACCCCGGCCAGCCGGGTGCGCACCCAATGGGTGAACACCGCGACGTCGTCGGTCACCAGATCCAGCCGCGGGTTTACCGACCGGCACGACAGGACGCGGAACCCCTCGCGCTCCCACTGCGCCCACAGCTCCTCGTAGGCCGCCCGCGAGGGCAGCAGCGCGGGCTCGGCGTGGAACAGGAACGTCGCCTCGGGCGCGAAGCCAGCGAAATAGCGTGCGGTGTCGTGTGATCCAAACGCCGCGATCACGTCGACGGCCGCCTGCATCGCCGCCGCGGAGAGCTCATCGGAGTTCGGCATCCCCGCAGCCTAGTCTCCCGCGGCCCCCCACCCCTCTGGCGAGGTGTCGCAAAGGTGCACGACACGCCGGTAATTCACGCAGGTTTCCGACTGCTCGCGGGAGGTGGGTGGAAGGGGGTCAGCGCACGACGGTGACGAACCCCAGCGTCGGGTCCGACGCGCTGATCGGGTTGCCCGCCTCGCGGAGCGCGCTCAGCAGACCCAGGACGTCGGCGTCGAGCCGCTCGCCAGGCATCACCAGCGGGATGCCGGGCGGGTACGGCGTGATCGCCTCGGCGCTGACCCGCCCCGCTGCGTCAGTCAGCCGGACCGTCTCCTGCCCGGCGAAGTACGCCTCACGCGGGGTCAGCACCATCTGCGGCCGAAGGGCCAGCAGGTCGGCCACCAGTGCGGCACGCGAGCCCGCCGGCTGCCTGCCGGCGTGCTGCGCGACCTCGGTGAAACCGTCGACCAGGCGGTCCACGTCAGCCTCGGTGGTGCCGATGGTGGTGATGCAGAGGACGTGGCCGGTGCCGGCCAGCTCGGGCTGGACGCCGTGGACGGCGTTGAGTCGCGCGACCACGTCGCGGGCGTCGGTGGCCAGGCCCGCCGTCCCGACGAGCAGTTTGGTCTCGTCGAGCTGGTTCAGCCCGGTGCCGGGACCCGCGAGGTGCTCCGGTCGCAGCACCGTCAGCCCCGGGATCGCCGCCAGCCGCTGCGCGGTGCGGCGGGCGCGGTCCAGGGTCTGGTCGAGCAGGTCGCGGCCGTCCTGCACCATCTGGCGACGGGCCAGGTCGACCGAGGCCATGATCGCGAAGTGCGGGCTGGTGGTCTGGATCAGCTGAAGCGCCCGCCGGACCGCGGCCGGATCCAGCCGGGCCGGGTCGACGTGCAGCACCGCGGCCTGGCTGAGTCCGGAGATGATCTTGTGCACCGATTGCACGGTCCCCGCGCCGAATCGCTCACCGGGGATTGGCAAGTCGGGGTGGAAGGCGAAGTGCGGTGAATGGGCTCCGTCGACGAGCAGGGTGGCGTCATGGCGGCGGCACAGGTCGGCGAGCGCGGCGACGTCCCCTGTGGTCCCGTAATACGTCGGGTGCAGCACCCAGAGCGCGGCCGCCGCGTTCTCGGCGAAGGCCCGCTCGACGACGGCGACGTCCAGACCGTGGGCGACGCCGAAGGTCTCGTCCCAGCGCGGCTCCAGCCACACCGGCCGGGCCCCGACCTGCACCAGCCCGGCGAGCACCGACTTGTGCGCGTTGCGGGCCACCAGCACCGGCTCGCCAGGAGCCAACGCCGAGAGCGCCATCGCGACGTTTCCGCTCGTCGACCCCTGCACCAGGATGAAGCTCTGCCCGACACCCCAGGCGTCGGCGATCAACGCCTCCGCCTCCGCGATCGGCCCCTCGGGGCAGTGCAGGGTGTCGGTGTCGGGCAGGTTGTTCAGGTCGACGTCGGCCAGATGCGCGCGAAACCACGGGTCCAGGGTGCGGCCACCCTTGTGGCCGGGACTGTAGAACGGCGCCTGGTCGCGTTCGACGAACCGCCTCAACGAGTCGAACAGCGGTGCGGCGCGGTGATTTTCGACCCTGGTCACGACCCGTAGACCCGCTCGGCGTTCGTCACCCCGATCATGTCCACGATGCGGATCGCATCGTCATCGGTGCAGTCGCCGGCCTGAACCCACTCACCGAGCACCACACCCATGGCCCGGCGCCACAGCACCGACCCCAGCACGTGCAGCTCCGGCGGACCGAAGGCGTCCGACGAGTACAGCTGCTTGGCGAACGGCGCCGTCTCCATCGCCTCGGCGACCAGACCCGTCGACCGCACGCCGAGGTAGTTCACCGCCAGCCCGACGTCGAAGTTGACGTGGTCGAAGGCCTGCGCCAAGTAGCCGGCCTGACGCTGAAAGGGGTAGCAGTGCAACAACATCACCGGGACCGGCGTCATGGTCCGCAGCAGCGGCAGCAGCAGCATCGGGTCGCTGCGGTGCAGATCCATGTCACGATCGCCGAAGCCGACGTGCACCTGGATCGGCAATCCGTGTTCCGCCGCCTCGTGCACGCCGAACGCGATGAGCAAGGCGTCGGCCACGCGCAGCGGACGGGCGCCGGCCATGAACTCCGTGACGTGAGCGACGACGTCGGCGTCCGACGGGCGCGTCCAGTCGACGTCGAAACCGACGCGGTACGCCGCGATGGTCTTGGTGCCGACCACGTCTGGGTCCTCGACGGCGCGCCGCAGGGCGGCCCGGAAGGCGTCGGGGAAGTCCTCGGCCGAGGTGCCCCCCTCGAGCAGGTCCTCGGTCAGTCGCTCCAACCGCAGGATCTCCGAGGACCGCACGCCGCTGAGATCGGTGAGTTGGTCCGGGGTGGTGATGAGGTCGCCCTTGAACCCGGTGTCGACGACCCACCGGCGCACGCGTGCGGCGGGCAGCATGATGCGCGACAGGTCGTCCGGTGTGAACTCGCTACGCCGGGCCCAGTAGTCCTCGGCACTCGCCAGCGCCTCGAGACCCAGCAGCGGCGCGCACCAGCGGCGGATGGAAAGGCCCAGCGGCGAGTCGAATTGGGTCATGAAGCTGGGGACGGGGTCGGTGGACCCTTCGTTGATCGCGGCTTCGAAGTCGGCGCGGTCGACGGGTTGACTGAACGTGCCGTGCACGTGGTGGTCGACCAGCTCGACGGTCTGCAGGTGGGCCGCCAGTGGTTCGGGAACGTCGCCCCGGACTCCGCTGAAGACGTCGGGCAGTTCACCAGCCTGCATATCGAGCCACCTCCTCGGCGTTCACGCGTCCTGCGGCCGCGTCGGCGACGGCCTCGCCAAGGATCTCGACCGCTCGAGCCGCCTCGGCCTCGGTGAGCACCAGCGGCGGCGTGATCTCCAGGACGTTGCCGCCAACGTAGTAGACGACCGCTCCCAACTCCCACGCACGGTAGACCACCTGTGCGGCCAGCCGGGGGTCACGCTCTCCCGACGACGGGTCGACGAGTTCCAGACCGATCGCCAGCCCTCGCCCGCGGACGTCACCGATGCGGTCGGCACCGGGTGAGCCGGAGAGCGCCCGCAGCCCGTCGGCGAGCAGTCCACCGACGGTGGCCGCCCTCGCGGGCAAGTCGTCGCCGACGATGGTGGCCAGCACCGCACGTCCCGCCGCGGTGCACACGGGGTTGCCCGCGGTCGTGAGAAGTGCTGCGGCCGGCGGGTTGTCGAGGATCTCGGCGGGCCCGACGGCCGCCGACAGGGGCAGTCCGCCACCGAGAACCTTGCCAAACGTGACGATGTCGGGCTCGACGCCGTCGTGGGTGAATGCGTGCAGGGTGCCGGGCCTGCCGAGGCCCATCTTCACCTCGTCGCAGATCAACGGCACACCGTGCCGCCGGCACAGTTCGTGCAATTGGGCCAGGAAGCCGTCGGGCGGCACGACCAGTCCGCCGTCGGACAGGATCGGCTCGACGATCAGACAGGCGATCGACCCACCGCTCAGGTGCCCTTCGGCCAGCGTGAGGCAGGCGTCGACGTCGGCGGTGATCCCGTCCGGCCCCGGTCGAAAGGGGTTGGGGTACGGCAGGAACACCGCATCCGGGTCGGCGGGCGCGCCGGCGTCCACGTGCACACCGGAGACGCCCATCGCGATGCCGACGCCACCGTGGTAACTGTGCTCGAAGGCGATGACGGTGCGCTTGCCGGTCGCGTGCCGGCACGCGCGCAGCGCGACGTCGTTGGCATCGGAACCGGCGTGTCCCAGGTAGACCCGTCGTTCGCCGGTGCCCGGCACCACCGCCAGCAGATCTTCGGCCAGCCCCACGGAGTCGGGGTGCACCGCGGACAGCCCACCGGACCCCGGCGCGGTGCGTACCGCCCGGGTGACCGCCTCGACGATCGCGGGGTGCCCATGTCCGAGCCCGCTGGCCGTCCAGGTGGCCGACAGGTCCAACAACTCGCGCCCGTCGGGGGTCACCAGCGTCGAGCCGTGCCCCGACACCACCTCCAGCGGGAAGAACCGAAGCTTCTCGATGCCGGCGACAGCGGCCTCGTCGCGGGCGTAGAGGGTGCTCATTCCGTCGCGGACAGCTCGGCGGTGAGCGACGCGCCGACGCGCTTGGCGATACCCGAGGCCGCGAGTGCGATCACCAGACCGATTGCACACCAATACAACCCGAGCAGGGGTGCCGCACCCCACTCCGTCGCGTCCTTCACGTTGAACCACAGCACCACGGCGATCACCACGGCGCCCAGGATCGGCAGCGTCAGGCCGAGCACCTTGCCGCCACCACCGTGCACGCGGACGAACTTGGGGGCGCCGACGAACCATGCGGCGGCGAGTTCGACCAGCAGGTAGCAGACCATCAGGCAGACCGATCCGGCGACGGCGAACAGGAAGTACGTGTCGATCGCGGGGTTGCCGGTGCCCATGTCCGGCCACCGGAAGGCGCCGCAGAGCAGGTCGACGACCAGCGCCACACCGACCACCAGCCAGGTCGCGAAGCGGGGACCGCCGGTGCCCTCGTGGATCTGCGCCAGTGCCTTCGGGCCGAAGCCGTCGCGGCCGAACGCGTAGAGCATGCGGCCCGACGTCGCCGAGCACGCCAAGTGGCAGCCGAACGCCGACACGATTGCGGTGAAGATGATCAGCAGGCTGAACCACTGCCCGATGTAGGTGTTGCCCAAGTCGCCCAACGTGTTCCCGGAGCTGCCGAACGCCTCCAGGCCCGCGGCGTCGGTTCCGAAGCCGACCACCTGCGCGAACATCACCACGACGAACAGCACGCCGGTCAGGATCAGCGTGCCGGCCAGGGCACGGGGGATGTTGCGGCCGGGGTCGTCGGTCTCCTCGCCCATCGACGCGCACGCCTCGAAACCGGCCCAGGACAGGAACGCCGCGACCACGCCGCTGATCACTGCGGAGCTGGACACTCCCTCGAAGGTGAAGGCGCTGAAGTCGATTCCGGTCGTCGGGGCACCGCCGCGGGCGAAGATGACCACGACGAGCACGATCATCGCCACGATGCCGACGCCCTCGATGCCGAGCAAGATCTTGCCGAGTAGCCGGACGTCGCGACCGGAGAGGAGGAACGAGATCACCGCGCCGACCACGACGACCGCCAGCCACGGCAGCTGGTAGGGGGTGTCGGTGTTGGGCTGCAGCTTGGCCACGAACGCGTTGACGAACGCCGCGGTCAACGCCAGTGTGCCGATGGCGAATCCGGCGTAGGCACCGAGCATGGCGAAGCCGGAGAAGAAGCCGGCCCGCGGCCCGATGGTCCCGCCGACCAGTCCGTAGGCCGAGCCGGCGTGATTGAGGTGCCGGGTGAGCCGCACGAAGCTGTAGCCGACGAGGGACACCCCGACGAGTCCGATGACGAAGACCAGCGGGATGGCCTTGCCGACCGTGGCGATGAGGCCCTGCCCGTTGCCGGACATGGCCAGCGTCGGTCCGACGAGGGCCACGGACATGGCCAGTGCCACCCAGAAGGGGAGGCGACGGTGCGGTAGCTGGCCCGCCTCCTCCGACGGGCTGGCCGGTGACGTGTTGGTGCTCATCGATCTCTCCTCGGGGTTCAACAGCTCCACGCCAGGCGCAGCGCCTGGGTGGTCTCGGCGGGTGGGCTGTCGCCGAAGGTCTGAATTTCGTGTCGGCGCACCGCCACCAGGGCTTCGACCATCTCGGCGGTGAGCAGCTCCGCGGCGACGGCCGATCGCTCGAGAGCGTCGACCGCGGAACGTTGGTCGGTGGCCAGCGGTGGCGGCGCAGCGGCCGACTCGGCCGGGTTCTCGGGCACCTCGGGCGGCAACTCGAGCTCGAGCTCGACCCCGCGCAGCGCGCTGCCCAGCAACGCCGCGGCGGCCAGGTAGGGGTTGGCACTCGGATCGATCAGCTTGAGTTCGGCGTTGGCGCCGTGCGGACTGCCCGCGGTGGCGGCGACGAAACGCACTGCGGCCTCGCGGTTCTCCAGTCCCCAGCACGCCACGGCGCCGGCCCAGTTACCCGGCTTGAGCCGCAGCGCCGACAGTGCCGAACCGGCGTACACGCCGATGAGATCGGGTAACGCGTCCACGACGCCCGCGATCGCGGAGCCGCCAGCCTGCCGGATGCCGTGCGGGCCCTCGCCGCCGGAGAACAGCGGCCCGTCGGCGTCGGCCAGGGAGAGGTGTAGGTGGGCGCCGTTGCCCGCGGCGCCCACGAACGGCACCGGGGCGAAGGAGATTCGGAGGCCGTGCCGTGCGGCCGCCCGTCCGAGGACGATGCGGGTCAGGATGACGGCGTCGGCGGCGGCGACCGGCGTGGTGGGCGCCAGGGACACCTCGAGCTGGTCGTGGCCGTATTCGGTGTGGATCTGTTCGATGCTCAGGCCGGCGCGCTCGGCGGTGGCGGCGAGGTCGACCAGGAACGCGGAGTGCTCCAGGGACGTCCGAATGCCGTACGGCGACCAGGGGTCGGTGGAGGCCGGTGAGCCGTCGGGCGCGATCATCGTGCACTCGAGTTCGGCGCCGACGAGCGCGGTGAGGCCGTGCTCGTCGGCCGCGCGCTCGGCGTGCCGCAGCACGCTTCGCGGGCACAGCGGTGCGGGGTCCCCAGCTTGGTCGGTCAGGTCGCCTGGCGCCCAGGCGATCCCGTCGTCGACGATGCGAACGCTGTCGGGGTCGAGGCGGATGCGCAGGTCACCGGCGACGCCGATGGTCGGGGTGAACGCGATGCCGGTGTCGACGCAGAAGACGCTCCAGGACGGCGAGACGCCCATCCCGGAGCGCTGGAAGTCCCCGAGTCGGCGCAGCGGGACGTACTTGGCCCTGGTGACACCGGCCGGGTCGGTCACCGAGCCGGCGATCAGTTCCACGCCCTTGGCGCGCAACTCGTCGATGCGGTCGTCGATCGACACTGGCACTGGCACGTCTCCCGTCGGTCCTGCATGCGCTGTGAGTCTCCGAGGAACCTATGTCATGAATGTTTCAGATTCTTTAAATTCGTCGGTTTATGGTTGATTCGTAAAATTATGGAACGGAGGATGCCTTCATGTGTCGGCTCTTGGGTGTCGCCTCGCTGGCGCCGGTGTCCATCGCGGCCGCGGTCGGCGATGCGGTGCTCACCGACTTCGTCGCGCTGACCAAGATCCACGGCGACGGCTGGGGCGTCGCCGGCGTCGACCGTCCCGGCGACACCCCGTGGGTCACGGTGTCCGCCGGGACCGCGCTCGGTGATCGAGAGTTCGCGGCGGCCACCCACGACCTCACCCCCACCGCGTCGCTGGTCCACTTGCGCTGGGCCACCAACGGACTGGCCGTGGAACCGCGCAACTCCCATCCCTTCCTCGCCGACGGGCTCGCGATGGCCCACAACGGGTCCATCAAGCCGGTCGACGCGCTCGACGACCTCCTCGACCCCGCGACGGCGTCGACCGTCCGTGGCACCACCGACAGCGAGCGCTACTTCGCACTGATCCGCCGACACCGGGCCGCGGCGCCGAGCCTGCCCGAGGCGGTACGGCGGGCGGTCGCCCAGCTGAGGCAGGGCCACCCCGACGCCAGCCTCAACGCGCTGCTGCTCGGCGAGGAGCAGCTGGTCGTCGTCCACGCGCACGCCCACAGCCGCCTGTTGGACGAGGACGTCGAGGAGATCAGCGCCACCGATCTGCCGGCCGAGCACCTCGAGGACTACTTCGCGCTGCGCATCGCCCGGCCGACTCCTGGCGTGGTGGTCGTCGGGTCCACCGGGTTCGGCGACCTCGAATGGGACGCGCTGCCACCGGAATCGGTGATCGCCGTGTCGCTGCGCGACCTGTCGACGACGGTGCTTCCGCTCGCCGGGGCCGCACACCCGTGACCGAGGAGAGCGTCGCCGCGCGCGCCGGCGCCGCCCTGCCGTCGTTGAGCAAGGCGGAGCGGCGCGTCGGCCGGGCGCTGCTGGCCGACTATCCGAGCGCCGGGCTGACCAGCGCCGCCCGCCTCGCCGAACGCGCCGAGGTCAGCCCGCCGACCGTGCTGCGGTTCGCCCAGTCCCTCGGCTACGACGGCTTCACCGACCTACAGGTGGCGTTGCGGGCGGAGCTGAGCGCACAGTCCAACGGTCCGATCACCCGATTGCCGGTGGCCCCCACCGGCTCGACCGATGCGGGGCCCCTCGATCGCCTGCTCCAGCAGGGCCGAGCCCAAAACGCCCAAGCCGAACGAACTTTGGCCCAGCTGCCCGCGCCGGCGGTCGAGGCGGCCGTCGCCCTGCTCGCCGACACCACCCGCCCGCTCTACCTGCATGGCGGCCGGTTCTCCCACCTGCTGGCGGTCCACCTGGCCGCGCATCTGGAACAACTGCGCCCCGGGGTGCGGGTGCTGACCGACCCCGGCGGCCGCGACCTCGGGTCGATGATCGAACTGACGCGCCGCGACGTGGTGGTCCTCTTCGACTACCACCGCTATCAGCGCAGTGTCGCCGAGCTCGCCGCGCGGGTGCACAGGGCCGGTGCGACGGTGCTGCTGATCACCGACGACCTGGCCTGTCCCGTCGCGCCGGACGCCGAGGTGGTCCTGGCGGCCTCGAGCACCGTGGGCACCACCTACCAGAGCATGGCGGCGGGCTTCCTGCTCACCGAACTCCTCATCCCCCTGGTGATGGACGCCGTCGGCGAACCCGCGCGCACGCGGATGGCGCTGTGGGAGGAACTCCGCCGCAGCGAGTTGCTGGAATGACCGCGAGTGGCCAGTTGCCACACGCCAAAGGGTCTCGGGCGCAGCGTAAGTGGCCACTCGAGGAGGACTAGCGAGCGGTCACCGCGCTCCCCGCGTCGCGCGGCAGTCGGATCGTCGCGACGATGGTGATGGCCATCAGCGCTCCCAGCGCCACGAAGGTCCACGAATAGGCCGCGCCGGCGGTCCGGGCGAACGGGCCGACGGTGGTGAGTACCAGTGCGGCCAGCGCGATGCCGAGACCGGCGGCGAGTTCTTGTACGGCGGCGTTGAGGGTGTTGCCGTGGGTCAGGTCATCGCCGCTGAGGTCGGAGAACGCCAGGCTGACGTAGGCGGTGAAGCCAATCGACCGCAGTGCGCCGCTGACGAACAGGATGGCGGCGACCGCGGCGACGGGCATGCTCGGCGCCAGGCCCGCCAACAGCCCGTACCACCCGACCGACGCCACCCCGTTGACGAGGAGCACGCGGCGAATCCCGAAGCGCCGCATCAGCGGTGTGGTTGCCGGCTTCACCGCGATGTTCCCGAGGAACAGCACCGCGACCATCAGCCCCGACGCGAACGGCGTCCACCCGAACACCAGTTGGAACTCCAGCGCCAGCAGGAACGGCACGGCGGTGATGACGAGGCGGTACAAGGATCCGGCGGTCACCGTGATGCGCAGGGTCGGCACCCGCAACACCCGCAGTTCGACGAGCGGGTCCGAGGCGTGCATCAGATGCCACGTCGCAGCGGCCAGGAGCACCACGGCCGTCGCCCCGCCTGCGGCGACCAGCGCCCCGTGCGTGGCGTCGACGTGCACGTTCTCCAGCGCAATCAGAGCCGCGGCGATCCCCGCCCCCAACATCAGCAGCCCACGCCAATCCAGTGGCCGCGGGGACGGGTGCGCTTCACCGCGAATGAGTCTGCGGGACAACAGCACACCGACGACACCGATGGGCACGTTGACCAGGAAGATCCAGCGCCACGACCCGAGGCTGGCGATCGCCCCACCGAGCACGGGAGCGACGACCGGCGCGGTCAGCGCGGGCCACGTCAACAACGCGATCGCTCGCATCAGGTTGGCCTTGCCGCTGAACCGCAGCACCGCCAACCGGCCGACGGGCACCATCATCGCGCCACCGACGCCCTGCAGGATGCGCGTGCCGACGAGCATCGGCAGCGACGTGCTGAGCGCACATCCCAGGGAGGCCAGCGTGAAGATCGCGATCGCCGCGGTGAACACCGGTCGCGGACCGAAGCGGTCGGCCAGCCATCCGCTCGCCGGTATGAGCACCGCCAACGTGACGAGATAGGCCGAGATTGCGATGTTGACGTCGACCGGTTCGACGCCGAACGACGCGGCCACCAACGGGATCGCCGGCGTGATGATCGTGGCGTCGACGATCTCCATGAAGAAGGCGCCGGCCACCAACAGCGCCATGCCCCGCGGGAAGGGCTCCGGTTCGTCGGGGGTGTTCGGTGACGGCACCGCTGTCACCGTAGTCAGGCGTCAGTTGATGCGCTGGCTGGCCGTCGTCGGAAAGTCGGGCAGCCGGGCCCCGTCGGCCGCCGTGGTCATGCGTCGACCGAGCAGTCGCGTCGCGGTGCGCCCCACCGGGCTCGCCGTCAGCCGCGCCCCGGCGTGCAACACGTCGATCCCCCGCTGGGTGCGGGGGTTGGCGCGCCGCAGCGTGTCGATGGAGACCTGACCGGCCTTCTCGGCGAGCGGACGCATGAACTGCGTGTACCGCGCCACGGCGGCCAGGTGGTCGTCGTCGCGCGACAGTTCACCGGCCAGCACGTGGGCGCCGATGAGCGCCAAGCTGGTCCCGGTGCCACCGAAGGTGGCGTTGCAGTGGGCGGCGTCTCCAAGCAGGGCGACCCGGCCCGTGCTCCAGCGCGGGGACCGCACCTGACCCAGCGCGTCGAAGTACAGCGGAGCGTCGTCCAGTTCGGCCAGGATGCGGGGGGCCGCCCCGCCCACGTCGGCGAAGGTCTTGCGCAAGATGGCGATGTGGTCGGCGCGGGACAGACCTTCCAGGCCGCGAACGTCGCTGATGAAGGTGAGTATCGCTCGCGTGGTGCCGAGGTTGTCGGGTCGCAGGTGTACGGCTCGTCGCCCAGGGGCGTGCTGCCAATTCCACCATTGGTCGTCGGTGTCGCGACGGGTCAGGGTGAGGTACGCGAAGTACATGCCGAGATCGTTGACCTCGGCGGTGGTGACGAAGCGGCGCCCCCGCGAGCGCAGGCCCTCGGCGATCACCACCAGATCCGCCTCGATCGTCGAGCCGTCCTGCAGGGTCGTGGTGACGCCGTCACCGTGGTCGGTGACGGCGGTGATCTCGGTGCCGAAGCGGTAGTCGGCCCGGTCGGCGGTGCGTTCGATGAGGATGCGGGACAGCTCACCGCGGAGGATCTCCAATTCGGCTGTCGGACCGTCTGTTTCGCCGCTGGGGTCGACCGGGAAGGACGCCGCAGGCGTGCCGTCGGCCCGGGTGAAGCGCATCCCGATCTCGCCGGTGTTGGCGGCGCGCAACTCGTCGTCGATGCCCATCCGGCGGGCCACCTCACGCGCGGCGCCCCTGACGTCGACGTTCTGTCCCTCGAATCGGCGCTGCGGGAACCTCTCGACGACGGTGGCGCGCCAGCCCCGAGCGGTGAGTTCGTGGGCCAATGCGGGTCCGGCGATACCTGCTCCGGAGATGACGGCGTGGTGGGTCACGGGTTCGATGTCCAATCTGAGAGGATGTACCTAGATTAACGTAATACACGATCTTCGAAAGAATTGCCCACGGGGAGGTGGTGGCGTGACACACGAACGCGACGAGACGGGGCACTGGCTCGCCGGCCTCAGCGCACCCATGCTCGCGATGCGGGGTTTCCTCGAGGCGCACGACGAACTGCAACGACGACAGGCCCGGCGCATGGGGCTCAACGCCACCGACATGGCCGCCCTGCGACTGCTCGACGTCCACGGCGCGATGGGCCCCACCGAGTTGGCCCGTCGGCTCGACCTGCGGTCGGCGTCGGTGACCGTGTTGCTGGACCGGCTGGAAACCGACGGACTCGTCGAACGCGTCCGCGACGCCCACGACCGCCGACGGGTGGCGGTACGCGCCCTGCCGCACGCCGTCGACCGACTGTTCGACACCTGGGCGCCCATCGTGCGCGCCATGGACGACGTCGGGCACGCCTTGACCCCGGCCCAACAGGAGGCCGTCTGCTCCTACTTCGACCAGCTCGTCGCCGTCATGACCGAAGGCGACCCGGCGCCAGCCGGCTGACGTCGAGCCCGCGCGCCACCAGGTCCGGCGGGGCTGGCTCACCGAGCACGAGGGCCGCACCCAGCCGGGCGGTCGCCGGCGCGGTCTGGATGCCGTAGCCGCCCTGGCCGGCGAGCCAGAAGAAGCCAGGAACCTCGTCGTCCGCGCCGAGGACGAACGAGCGGTCGGGCGCGAACGTGCGCAGACCGGCCCACGACGCCCCGATTCCGCGAATCCCGATCGTCGTCGCCGCGTTGATCGCCTCGATGGCCCGTGCGATCTCGAGCGTGTCCGGCTTGGCGTCACTCGGCGGGCACGGCGTCTCGTCGGCCGGCGAGCAGAGGAATTGCGCGCCTTCGGGATTGACGTAGAAGGCCTGGTCGACGTCACTGAGGTTGGGCAGATCGCGGGTCCCCTCCCCCAGCGGCGAGGTGACCATGAATATCGTCCGGCGCAGCGGGGTCAATCCGACGGGACGGACACCGGCCGCGGCGGCCACCACGTCCGCCCACGCGCCTGCGGCGTCGACCACCACCGGTGCCCGATGGCGGCCACCGTCGGCGGTCGTGGCGGTCCACGCGTCCCCGGTCCGCTCCAGCGACACCACGCGGGCGGTGCGCACGATCTCGGTGCCGTTGCGGCGCGCACCGCCGACGTACCCCTGGTGCAGCGCCGCCACGTCGAGCGCCAGAGCTCGCGGCTCGTACATTCCGCGCTCGGCCACCCCCGGCCGCAGCAATGGGTACAGCTCCCGGCACGCCTCGCCGTCGAGCAATTCGGCGTCCGAGACCAGCCTCAGCACCGCGGCGTGCATCCGCTCGATCACCCCTCCACGCCCCTCGGTCGCGAACTGAAGGAGTGGACGCGGCGCCGCCAAGGCCGGCTCGAAACCCTCTGGCGGATCGGTGAAGAAGGCTCGACTCCCCGTCGTCAAGGCCCGAATCTGCTCGCCGCCATAGGTTTCCAGGAATATCGCGGCCGAGCGACCCGTCGTGTGGAAGGCCAGCGTCGGCTCCATCTCGAGCACCGTGACCCGGACCGAGCGCGAGAGTTCGTAGGCGATCGACACCCCGGCGATGCCGCCGCCGATGACGACGACGTCGGCACTGGTGTCAGGCGAAGTCATCCCAGCAGCCTCCCAGACTCCACGTAGGCTCATTGGTCATGAGGCGGAAAGCATGAGCGCCGGGCTGTTCGGACTGCTGGACGACGTCGCGGCGCTGGCCCGGCTGGCGGCGGCCTCGGTCGACGACATCGGTGCGGCCGCGGGTCGCGCGACGGCGAAGGCGGCCGGCGTGGTCATCGACGACACCGCCGTGACGCCGCAGTACGTGCACGGCATCTCCGCCGAGCGCGAGCTGCCGATGATCAAGCGCATCGCGCTCGGCTCGCTGCGCAACAAGCTGCTGTTCATCCTTCCCGCGGCGTTGCTGCTCAGCCAGTTCGTGCCGTGGCTCCTCACACCGATCCTGATGCTCGGCGCGACCTATCTGTGCTTCGAGGGCGCCGAGAAGGTCCTGGCGATGGTGACCCGGAAGGGCTCCGGTCACACCGCGCCCGCCTCCGCCGTCGGCGAGGACGCCGAGAAGCAGATGACGAGCAGTGCGATCCGCACCGACTTCATCCTGTCGGCGGAGATCATGGTGATCGCGCTCAACGAGGTGGCCGACCAGTCCTTCTGGCCGCGGCTGATCATCCTGATCGTCGTGGCGTTCGTCATCACCATCGCGGTGTACGGCGTCGTCGCGGCGATCGTGAAGATGGACGACGTCGGCCTGGCCCTGACCCAACGTTCGTCGGCCTTCGCGCAGAAATTCGGTCGCGGTCTGGTGGTCGGCATGCCGAAGCTGCTGTCGGCACTGTCGGTGATCGGCACCGTCGCCATGCTGTGGGTCGGCGGCCACATCCTTCTCGTCGGCACCGACACCCTGGGGTGGCACGCGCCCTACGGGTTCGTCCACCATCTCGAGCAGGGCCTCAACGGCCTGGTCGCCTGGCTGCTGAACACGGGAATCTCGGCGGTGATCGGGCTGGTCGTCGGCGGCGTCGTCGCGGCCGTCGTCCACGTCCTCCCGTTCGGCACGAAGAAGCACTAGGGCCGCGCGAGCACCATCATCGCGACGTGCAGCGACGTCCTCGACTCCGCGTCGTCGAGGTCGACCCCGAGAAGCCGCTCGACCGCGGCCAGCCGCGCGTAGAGCGTCGGCCGCGACAGGTGCAGCCGCTTGGCCAGGGCCGCCTTGTTGCCACCCTCCTCGAGATAGGCCGCCAGCAGGTCGAACGTCTCGTCGCCATGGGTGGCCCGACGCTCCAGCAGCCCGCGGAGCTCGGTCTCGGCGAACGCCTGGACCCGTTGGTCGGAGCGAATCAAGGCGATCAGACCCCGTAGCCGCACGTCGGCCGCCCGGACGAACGGCTTGACGTCGGGACGGTCGGGCATCGCCAGCGCGACGTCGGCCACGTGCCCGGACTCGGCGAGGCCACCTGCGGCGTCGACGAGCCGGCTCGACTCCGGCCCCACGCCGATGACGCACCGCGAGACACCGTCGACCGCGAGCACGGCGCGACGCATTCCCGCCGCGACCTCGACCAGGATGCGTTCGGCGCTGGGGTCGGCCCTGACGGCCATCGCCCTTGGCTGCGGCGCCAGCAGCAGGTCGACGCGGCCGTCGTCGCGGCTGGCGCTCAGCACGCTGTGTCCCAGGGATCGGATGGCGTGCACCAGCGCATCCAGTGTGCGGCCGCGTCGCTGCTGAATCAGCAGTTGGTTGGCGGTCGTGGTCTCCGGCACCCGCACCGTGATTGGCACGTACGTGAGCGCCGGTCGCAGACCAAGGGCATGTGCGCGGGCGGTCGCCTCGGCCTCGTCGCGCAACCGCCCCCGCAGCAGGTCGTCGACCAGACCGCTCTGCGCTCGCAGTTCCAAAGACGTGCGGTCCTGCTCGACCATGCGGTGCATCGCCAGCGCCTGGGCCGCCCGTTCCAGGGTGGTGGCGGTCCGGTCGTCGGACTGCCCCACCGGCGCCACCAGCCGCCCCCACTCCTGCCGGTACGGGCCGACCGCACACGTCACCCACGTCCCGGCCTCGAGCCGTGAGCGGCGCTCCCAGTCGTCGAGCAGTTCGGTGAGCGTGAGCCCTCGGCGCACGAAGGCCAGCGCCTGATGGTTGAGGTCCTCCAAGACGATTGGCGTGTCGAGCATGTCGGCCGCGGCCGCGACGATCTCGTCGACGGAGGCCCGGCGCATGCTGAGGTTGACGAACGCCTCGTGCACCCGGCGGGCGTAGTCCACCTCGGCGTACTGCTCGGCCACGATTCGGCGGTGCACCTCTTCGGTGACCTCGACGAAGCGGACCGGGCGCCGCAGGGCGACGACGGGCAGGTCGAGATTCGCGCCGACCGCCACCACCGACGGTGGCACCTCGTCGACGTGCACCCCGAGTTCGACGACGAGCGCCACGGCTCCCGCGCGGGCGAGCTGCGGCAGGTAGTCGTCCCGGCGGTGTTCGTCGGTCAGCGCCTGCCCGGTGGTCAGCACCATCTCGCCACCCTCGAGGAGGTTGGACAGGTCCGGCAGATCGCTGACGTGTACCCACCGGACGGGGCGGTCCAGGACGTCGGGCCGGGTGGCGCCGCAGACCAGGACGGGGTCGCCGGCCTCGAGCACCGGCAGCGCCAGGATCTCGCGGACGGTGGGCTGCATCTACACATAGTAAGTTTTTTGGCGTCATTCGTTACAGATCGTCGGCACCGTCATGACGAATGAGCGCTCAGAATCAAACGCATGACACTCAGCACCCGCGTCAAGACCATCGCCCACTGGGCAGATGGCAAGAGCTTCGCCGGATCCGGCGACCGCACCTCCTCGGTGACCAACCCCGCCACCGGCCAGGTCACCGGCGAGCTCGCCCTGGCCGACGTCGCCGACGCCCGCGTCGTCATCGACGCCGCTGCTGCGGCCCACCCCGCCTGGCGCGACACGTCACTAGCCAAGCGCACCAGCATCTTGTTCGCGTTCCGGGAGCTGCTCAACGCCCGCAAGAACGAGCTGGCCGAGATCATCACCAGCGAGCACGGCAAGGTCGTCTCCGACGCACTCGGCGAGGTCAGCCGCGGCCAGGAGGTCGTCGAATTCGCCTGCGGCATCGCCCATCTGCTCAAGGGCGGGATGACCGAGAACGCCTCGACCAACGTCGACGTCGCCTCCATCCGCCAGCCCCTCGGCGTGGTCGGCATCATCAGCCCGTTCAACTTCCCGGCCATGGTGCCCATGTGGTTCTTCCCCATCGCCATCGCCGCCGGCAACACCGTCGTGCTGAAGCCCAGTGAGAAGGACCCGTCGGCCGCGCTGTGGCTGGCCGAACTGTGGGCCGAGGCCGGCCTGCCCGCCGGTGTGTTCAACGTGCTGCAGGGCGACAAGGTCGCCGTCGACGAGCTGCTCACCAACCCCACGGTGAAAGCCATCAGCTTCGTGGGCTCCACGCCGATCGCGCAGTACGTCTACTCGACCGGCACGCTGCACGGCAAGCGGGTCCAGGCCCTCGGCGGCGCCAAGAACCACGCCATCGTGCTGCCCGACGCCGACCTCGACCTGGCGGCCGACGCGATGATCAACGCCGGCTTCGGCTCCGCCGGTGAACGCTGCATGGCGATCTCCGCCTGCGTGGCGGTCGGCCCGATCGCCGACGAGCTGGTCGGCAAGATCGCCGAGCGCGCCAAGGGACTCAAGACCGGTGACGGCACCGGCGACGCCGACATGGGACCGCTGGTCACCAAGGCCCACCGCGACAAGGTCGCCTCCTACGTCGACGCGGGCGAGGCCGACGGCGCGACCATCGTGGTCGACGGCCGAGGCGTCTCCGTCGACGGAGAGGCCGACGGCTTCTGGCTGGGCCCGACGCTGATCGACCACGTCACCCCCGAGATGAGCGTCTACACCGACGAAATCTTCGGACCGGTGCTGTCGGTGGTGCGGGTGGACTCCTACGACGAGGCCCTCAACCTGATCAACGCCAATCCCTACGGCAACGGCACCGCCATCTTCACCAACGACGGCGGCGCGGCCCGGCGGTTCCAGAACGAGGTCGAGGTCGGCATGATCGGCATCAACGTGCCCATCCCGGTCCCGACCGCCTACTACAGCTTCGGCGGCTGGAAGAGCTCGCTGTTCGGCGACACCCATGCCCACGGCACCGAGGGTGTGCACTTCTTCACCCGCGGCAAAGTCGTCACGACGCGGTGGCTCGACCCCAGCCATGGTGGAATCAACCTCGGCTTCCCGCAGAACGACTGAGTCAGGGAGACTGGGTACATGACGACCTTCGACACCGAATTGCTTCCGAGCGGTCAGGACCTCGCGACAGCCAAGGCCGAAGCCGCGCACGCCTACGAGCTCGACCGCAAGCACGTCTTCCACTCGTGGTCGGCGCAGGCCCAGATCACGCCGATGACCATCGTGGCCTCCGACGGCCAGTACGTGTGGGACGGCAACGGCAACAAGCTGCTCGACTTCTCCGGGCAATTGGTGTTCACCAACATCGGCCACCAGCACCCGACGGTCGTCAAGGCCATCGCCGAGCAGGCGGCCAAGCTCTGCACCGTCGCGCCGCAGCACGTCAACGCCGCGCGCTCCGAGGCGGCCCGGCTGATCGCCGAGCGCACCCCCGGTGACCTCAACCGCGTGTTCTTCACCAACGGTGGCGCCGACGCCGTCGAGCACGCCGTCCGGATGGCGCGGCTGCACACCGGCCGCTACAAGGTGCTCTCGCGCTACCGCTCGTACCACGGTGGCACCGACACCGCGGTCAACCTGACGGGCGACCCGCGCCGCTACCCCAACGACTACGCCAGCAGCGGCGTGGTGCACTTCAACGGCCCGTTCCTCTACCGCTCGTCCTTCTACGCGGAGAACGAGCAGCAGGAGAGCGAGCGCGCGCTGGAGTACCTGGAGCGGCTGATCCAGCACGAGGGGGCGACGTCGTTCGCGGCGATCATCCTCGAGTCGGTGCCCGGCACCGCGGGCATCATGGTGCCCCCGCCCGGATACATGGCCGGCGTCCGCGAGATCTGCGACAAGTACGGCATCGTGATGATCGCCGACGAGGTGATGGCCGGCTTCGGACGGACCGGAAAGTGGTTCGCGATTCAGCACTTCGACGTGGTGCCGGACCTCATCACGTTCGCCAAGGGCGTCACCTCGGGCTACGTGCCCCTGGGCGGCGTGGCGATCAACGACGCGATCTACTCGACGTTCGCCGACCGCGCCTACCCGGGCGGGTTGACCTACTCCGGCCACCCGCTGGCGTGCGCGGCCGCCGTCGCGACGCTGAACGTCATGGAGGACGAGGGCATGGTGGCCAACGCCGCCCGCATCGGCTCCGAGGTGCTGGGCCCCGGCCTGGCCGACCTCGCGGCGAAGCACCCATCGGTCGGCGAGGTGCGCGGGCTTGGCGTGTTCCAGGCGATCGAACTGGTGGCCAACCCGCAGACCCGGGAACCCTTGGCGCCGTACGGCGGTTCGAGCCCGGCGATGAACGCGGTGATCGCGGCGTGCAAGTCCGGCGGCCTGCTGCCGTTCGCCAACTTCAACCGCATCCACGCGGTGCCGGCGTGCAACATCTCCGACGCCGAGGTCGCCGAGGGACTTCAGATCCTCGACGCCGCCCTAACGGTGGCCGACGGCTACGTCTCCTAGAAGCCCGCGAGACTACGGTTGTTGCGCGAATTTGGGCCGTTGCGCGCAACGACCGTAGTCTCGGCGGGCCTCAGCTCAGGAGGCCGAGTTTGTCCGCATAGTCGAGCACGGCCTCGGCACGGGCGCGAGTGGGGCCGACGCTGCCGTCGTACGGTCCGGACGGGGCGTCCAACCGGGCCAGCGTGCCGCGCGCCTCGTCGATCTCCAGCGGGGACGGGGACAGCAGCGCGTTGACCGTCTCGGCATGCGCGGAGTCCAGGCACAACCGGCCGGTCATGCCCGCGGCCTTCGTCACTGCGGTGTCCCTGGCCAGGTGGGCCGCCTGGTCGCGCAGCGTCGGTCCGTCGATTGGTGCGGGCAACCCCGCCGCTCGGCTGGCGATCACCAGTCTGGCGCGTGGATAGGCCAGCGTCGCCGGGTCTGCCGACATCCCGGTGTCACGTCGAAAGTCCCCTACGCCGAACGCAATTCGCGCGCATCCGGGAGCCCGTGCCACCTCGGAGACCGATTCGACGCCAAGGGCCGACTCGACCAGTGCGACGACCGGTGTGCCCACCGGAAGACGGGCGCTGGTCGCCTCGACGTCACCGGCGGACTCGGTCTTGGCCAGCATGACGCCGAGCAGTCCTGGCGCACCGGCGAGCGCGTCGAGGTCGGCCGCCCAGAACGGCGATGTCGTGGCGTTGATCCGCACCCACCCCTGACCGCCGGCGAAGAGCCATTCGGCCACCGACTGACGACCCGCGGGCTTGCGTACGTCGGGCAACCCGTCCTCGACGTCGAGCACGACGGCGTCCGCGCTACCGGCCACGGCGGCGTCGAACAGGTCCTGACCATCGGGGACGCCCGGCTGCAACAGCCACGTCCGGGCCAGCGACCAGTGCGGGCGCCGGGTGCGCACCGGGGTGGAGAGGGTCATGCGTCCATGATCCGGGTCGCCGGCGCACCAGTGAAGCTTGCGCACATTTAGTTCACGTCGTGGCGGGGAGGCGTGATCTGGGTATGCACCTACCCATGGCGACCGAGACTGAGTACGACCTCATCGTGATCGGCTCCGGCCCCGGGGGGCAGAAGGCGGCGCTGGCCGCGGCGAAACTCGGCAAGAAGGTGGCGATCGTCGAACACGGTCACATGGTGGGCGGGGTGTGCACCAACACCGGAACCATCCCGTCGAAGACACTGCGCGAGGCCGTGCTGCACCTGACCGGGATGAACCAACGGGAGCTCTACGGCGCGAGCTATCGCGTCAAGGAGCACATCACGCCGGCCGACCTACACCAGCGCACCTCGCACGTGATCGACCGCGAGGTCGACGTGATCCGCAACCAGTTGATGCGCAACCACGTCGACCTGCACATCGGCAACGGCAGTTTCGTCGACGCCCACACCGTCAAGGTGGAAGGCGTTCACGAGGCCGAACATCGCACGCTCACAGGTGATTTCATCGTCATCGCGACCGGAACCACACCTCGACGACCCGACGGGGTCGACTTCGACCAAGAGCGGGTGCTGGACTCCGACGAGATCGTCAACCTCGACTTCATCCCGACGTCGATGGTCGTGGTCGGCGCCGGCGTGATCGGCATCGAATACGCGTCGATCTTCGCCGCGCTGGGTTGCCACGTCACCGTCGTCGAGAAGCGCGACACCATGCTCGAGTTCTGCGACCCCGAGGTCGTCGAGGCCTTGCGCTTCCACCTACGCGACTCCGCAGTGACGTTCCGCTTCGGCGAGGAGGTCACCGACGTCGACGTGTCCCCCAGCGGCACCCTGACCACCCTGGCCAGCGGCAAGCAGATCGCGGCCGAGGCCGTGATGTACTCGGCCGGCCGCGTCGGGCGCACCGACGGTCTCGATCTGGAGGCCGCGGGCCTCGCCACCGACGACCGCGGCCGCATCGAGGTCGACGACCACTTCCGCACCAAGGTCGAGCACATCTACAGCGTCGGTGACGTCATCGGGTTCCCCGCCTTGGCCGCCACCTCGATGGACCAGGGCCGGCTGGCCGCCTATCACGCGTTCGGCGAGCCCGCCAACGACATGACGGCGCTGCAGCCGATCGGGATATACACCATTCCGGAGGTGTCGTTCGTCGGCGCCACCGAATCGGAGCTCACCAGGGACGCGGTCCCCTACGAGTTCGGGGTGTCGCGCTACCGCGAACTGGCGCGTGGCCAAATCGCCGGTGACTCCTACGGCATGCTGAAGCTGCTGGTGTCCACCGACGACCGAAAGTTGCTCGGGGTTCACATCTTCGGTACCGCGGCCACCGAATTGGTGCACATCGGCCAAGCCGTGATGGGCTGTGGCGGAACGGTCGACTACCTCGTCGACGCCGTCCCCAACTACCCGACGTTCTCCGAGGCCTACAAGGTCGCCGCGCTCGACGTGATGAACAAGATTCGGGCCGTGCGCATCTTCCACGACGGGGGCACCACGGAGGAGCACGCCGCGGCCCAGTCCGCCGCCGCCGCGGGCTGAGACGGGTGGCATCGGTCTCACAATCGCCGGTGTGACCTCCCGCCGGCACCGGCGATGACAAGATCATGCGGGTGGCCGAGCCCGTCAGTTTCCCCAGCAGCACCGGACCCACCCTGCGCGGCGTCGTCGACGTCCCCGACGGCGAGATCCGCGGGTGGGGCGTCTTCTCCCATGGCTTCACCCTCGGGAAGGACAGTCCCGCGGCGAGCCGGATGTGCAAGCAACTCGCCGCCGAGGGCATCGGCATGTTGCGCTTCGACAATCTTGGCCTCGGCGACTCCGACGGCGACTGGGGCGACGGATCCTTCTCCCACAAGGTGGCCGACACCGTGCAGGCCGTCGACTTCATGAACGGCACGGGCCGCGAGGTGCGTCTACTGGTTGGGCATTCGTTCGGCGGCGCGGCCGCGATCGCCGGCGCCCACGAGTGCGAGACGGTGGCCGCGGTCGCCAGCGTCGGGGCACCGTACGAACCCGCCCACGTCGAGCACAACTACGACGCGCTGGTGCACCTCATCGAGGCCGACGGCGAAGCGCCCTTCCTGGTGGGCGGCAAGGCGCTGACCCTGAAGCGCCACTTCATCCACGACGTCCGCAAGGCCGATCTCCGCGAACGCATCCGCACCCTGCGCCGCGCGCTACTGGTCATGCACTCCCCCACCGACAACACCGTGGGCATCGCCAACGCCAGCGACATCTTCCGCACCGCACGCCACCCCCGCAGCTTCGTCTCCCTCGAGGGCGCCGACCATCTGCTCACCGGCAAGAACCAGGCCGCACGGGCGGCGCGCATCATCAGTGCATGGGCCGACCCCTACATGTGAGCCCGGACTACCGTGGTGCCGGTGAAAGTGCTCGTGCCTGACGACCTCGGCCTCGACCTACCCGCTCCCACCGACGTCACCACGATGGCGCTCTACGCGCCTGGCGAACCGTGGCCGGCCGATCACGCCGACGCCGACGTCGTCGTGGTGGGCTTCGACAACGCCGCCGCCACCGGTGCCCGTTTCACCGACCTGCCAAATCTGCGCCTCGTCCAGACGCTCAACGCCGGATACGAGCAATGGTTGCCCCACCTGCCTGCGGGCGTGGTGCTGTCCAACGGGCGCGGGGCGCACGGCGGCTCGACCGCCGAATGGGCGATGGCCGCGCTGCTGTCGATCTACCGCAAGCTGCCGGTGTTCCGCGACTTGCAGGCCGACGGCGTCTGGGGTTTCCAGGAGACCGAGACGCTGATCGGCAAGCGCGTCGTGGTGCTCGGCGCAGGCGACCTGGCCGTCAACCTGGCGGCCCGGCTAGCGCCGTTCGAGGCTCAGGTGACCCTCGTCGGGCGGACGGCCCGGCCGGGCGTCGCGGCCCTCGCCGACGTGGCCGACCTCCTCCCCGATGCCGACGCCGTGGTCGCGATGCTGCCTGCGGCCAAGGAGACCCATCATCTGATCGACGCCGCGTTCCTGAGCCGGCTGCGGGACGGCGCGGTCGTCGTCAACGCCGGCCGCGGCAGCGCCGTTGACTCCGACGCCTTGCTCGCGGAGCTCACCTCAGGGCGTCTTCGTGCCGCACTGGACGTCACCGAACCCGAGCCGCTGCCGCCCGGGCACCCGCTGTGGTCGGCTCCCAACCTGCTCATCACCCCGCACGTCGCCGGCAGCACCGAGGGAGCGTGGGGCCGGGCGTGGCGCGTCGCCCAGGAGCAGATCGCGGTCTACGCCGCGGGCGGCCGGCCGCCGAACGCGGTGGCCGGCCCGGACTAGGTTGGAGTCGTGTCCCCACGAGTCGCCGTCGTCGGCGCCGGCATGTCCGGAGCGGTCTGCGCCCAGGTCCTGCGCGAGCGCGGCATCACGGCCGAACTGATCGAACGGGGCCGTGCGCCAGGTGGGCGGATGGCGTCCCCGGAATTGCACGGCCGCCGCGTCGACCTCGGCGCCGCGTACTTCACCGCGAAGGAACCCGACTTCCTGACCGCGGTCGAGAACTGGTCGACCCGAAAGCTGGTGCGGGACTGGACCGACACGCTCGACGTCTACTCCGCCGACGGCCACCGCACCACCTCCGGACCGATGCGGTACGCCACCGACGGCGGGCTGCGGTCCCTGGTGCGGGCGTCGCTGCCCGAGGAGCCGACCTGCGGTGCCGCCGTCGGCTCACTCGACGACCTCGACCATGACGCCGTCGTCTTGGCGATGCCCGACCCGCAGGCCGCACGGCTGGCTCCCGACGCCGCCGACTGGGTGGACTACGAACCGGTGATCACCGTGGTGGCGGGATGGTCGCAACGCTGCTGGCCCTTTCCGGACGCCGCCTTCGTCAACGACGATCCCGACGTCACGACCATCGCCGACGACGGGTCCCGGCGCGGGGACGGCGCCCCCGTGCTGGTCGTCCACACCACTGCCGACCGGGCCGCCGCGCACCTCGACGAGCCCGACGGCGCGGTGGCACCCGTCCTCGAGGCGTTGCGACGGGTCCTCGACGTCACCTCGGACCCGCTGTGGACCCACGCCCACCGGTGGACCTTCGCCAAACCCGTTGACACACACGGGGACGACGCATACCTGCTCACCACCCGCGGCGATCGCCCGCTCGGGCTGTGCGGCGACTCGTGGTGCCCGTCGGGCGCACCCCGCGTCGAGTCGGCCTGGTTGTCGGGCCACCGGCTCGGCTCGGCGCTGGCCACCGCGCTGGGGCACTGACCAACGCCCAGCGCGTCGGCGCTCCCGTCGGCATCCGATCAGTAGATGTTGGACGGACGCACCATGCCCTCTGCGAGGTCGCCGAATCCGGGTGCCATGATCGCGCCGGGCTGGCCGATGATCTCCTCGGTGATGGCGGTCTCGGTCGTAATCAGCAGAGCGGCAATGGATGCTGCGCTTTCGAGCGCGGCGCGCGTGACCTCGAACGGATCGATGATGCCCTCGTCGAACATGTCGCGGTACTCACCGGTGAGTGCATTGAAGCCGTGTCCCAGAGGTAGGTCGACGACGACGTCGACGACGTCGTCACCTTCGAAGCCGGCGTTGATCGCGATCCAGCGCAGGGGCTCGGCCAAGGCGCGGCGCACGACGTCTCGGCCGACGGCTTCGTCTCCAACCAGTTCGAGCATGCTCAACGCACGACTGGCCTGGGCGAGTGCGGTACCTCCTCCGGAGACGACGCCGTCCTCGAGAGCGGCGCGGGTGGCCGCAAGGGCATCTTCCACGCGCAGCATGCGTTCCTTGAGCTCCACGCTGGTCAACCCTCCGACGCGAATGACCGCGACACGACCGGTAAGTCGCGCGATGCGCACGTCGAGCATGTCCTGATCCGCGTCGAGCCGTGCACGTTCACGCTGCACCTCGAGCTGAGCGACGCGCGCGTCGACGAGGCTCTGCTCGCCGTGTGGGCCGACGAGGGTCGTGGTGTCCTCGGTAGCGGTGAAGCGGTCGCACGAGCCCAGATGATCGCGGGTGATCTCACCGAGTTCCATTCCGGTGTCCTTCGCGATGACGCGCCCGCCGAGGGCGACCGCGAGGTCCTCCAGTTCGGCCACGCGCCGGTGCCCGAACCCCGGTGCGCGCACGACGACCGACCGCATCGTCCCGTGCATGTTGCCCCCGACGAGCAGTTGCAGGGCGGGCCCGTCGACGTCCTCGGCGATGACCACCAGGGGTCGATCGGCGCGCTTGGCCACCTCGATGGTGGGCATGATCTCTTGAACTTGGCTGATCTTCTTGTTGGTCAGCAGGATGAGGGGCGATTCCAGCACCGCCTCCATGCGTTCGTGGTCGGTGACCATATAGCCGGAGATCCATCCGTGGTCGAATCCGATGCCGTCGACGACGGCGACGTCCATGCCGGGGGTGTCGCTTTCGTCGGTGGTGACCACCCCGGTGAGTCCGACGTGTTCGACGGCCCGAGAGATGACGTCTCCGATGGCGTCGTCGTCACTGGCGGCGAGTGAGGCGATGCGGTGCAAGTCGTCCCTGCCGTGAACCCGAACCGAGTTGTCGCGCAGCGCCTGCACCACGACCGGAACGGCGCGCTCGATGCCGCGACGCACCCTCATCGGATTGGCGCCGGCCTCCACCGAGCGCAAGCCCTCCCGGACCATTGCCTGGGCCAGGACCGTGGCGGTGGTGGTGCCGTCGCCGACCCGTCCGTTGGTCTTCATCGCCACCTCCTTGACCAACTGAGCGCCCATGTTGGCGAACGGATCGCGCAACTGGATCTCTCTGGCGATCGTGACACCGTCGTTGGTGATGGTGGGCGGACCGGTCAGCTTCTCGAGGATCGCGTTGCGCCCCTTGGGTCCGATGGTCACCTTGACGGCGTCGGCGAGGGCGTTGACGCCCTGTTCGAGCCGGGCACGGGCGTCTGAATTGAAGCGCAGTTCCTTGGCCATGGTGGTGAATTCCCTTTCGGTTGGGCTGGGTTCGTGGCGAGAGGATGGCGGGCTACCGGGAGATGACGACCTTCAACGCGTCGTGGATGTCGGCATTGGCGAACACCTCATACGCGTCGACCATCTGGTCGAGCTGGAAGGAATGCGTGCCGAAGGCTGCCGCGTCGATCTTCCCGTGCGCCAACAGTTCCAACAGGGTGCCAACCGTGGTTCCGTTGACCAGACCGGTCGTCAACGTGATGTTCTTGATCCACAGGTCTTCCAGGTGGAACGTCACCGGTTTGCCATGCACGCCAACGTTGGCGATGCGTCCGCCGGGTCGCACCAACTCGGTGCACACGTCGAACGTCTCGGGAATGCCGACGGCCTCGATGGCGACGTTCGCGCCGAGGCCGTCGGTCATCTCGAGGACGCGCTGCCGCACGTCCTCGCGCTCACCGTTGATCGTCATGTCGGCACCGAAGGCGATCGACCGCTTGAGCCGGGATTCCGAGACGTCGACGGCGATGACGGTTGCGGCACCGTACAACCCGGCCGTCCTGATCGCCGCCAGCCCGATGGGCCCGGCGCCGACGACCACGACCGAGTCCCCCGGCTGGACGGCCGCGTTTCGAACGCCCATTTCGAAGCCCGTGGGAAGGACGTCGGCCAGGAAGATCGCCTCTTCGTTGGTCACCGCGTCGGAGAGCACGTGCACGCTGGTCTCGGCGTGGGGCACCCGCACCAGTTCGGCCTGGGTCCCGTCGACCAGGTGACCGAAGATCCAGCCGATCCCCCCGACCGTCGCGCAGTGCGACGGCATCGACGACCGGCACGGTCCGCACTTTCCGCAGGTGGTGATGGCAGGCACCAGGACCCTGTCACCGCCCTTCAGATCGGTTACGGCCGAGCCCATTTCGACGATGGTGCCCACGGCCTCGTGTCCGAGGACACGCCCCGGCGTCACGGCGGGCACGTCACCTTTGAGGATGTGCAGGTCGGTCCCGCAGATCGTGGTGGTGTCGACCCGGACGACCACGTCGGTCGGGTCGATCACGTGGGGGTCGGGGACGTCGGTCCACGCCATCTGACCCGGCCCACCGAACACGAGGGCCTTCATCACTGCACCGTGAGGTCGAAGCCGATGTACTCGGCGGCATCCTCCGGGCTGGCGAAGAGCATGGTCTTGTCGTCGAGGTGCACCATGCGTCCGTAGTGCGTGGAGCTGATCTCCTCGAAGATCGAGCCGTCGAACTCCTCGCCGAGGGCATCGGTGAGTTCGTCGTAGTCGAAGTTCAGGAGCTTCACGCCGTCGACGCGGATCATCGACGGATACTCGGTGAGTTCGACACCGTCCTTGGCGCCCATCACCTCGGCGACGACACGGCCGATCGGCGTGTTCATCAGGGTGACGCCGCACATGTTGGAGAACTCGGTGGCTGATCCGAATTGCATGGTCACTTGGTCAACTCCTCGGGGACGTCGAGATCGATCTCGTGCAGCAGGGCGGTGAACTTGGCGGTCGCCGCGTCGAGGCTGGAGGCGAAGGTCACCGCCTTGTCGGCCGGGGTCGACCAAATCGGCTGCAGGGCGCGGGCCGCCGCCATGCAGCGCGGCACCCAGACGTCCAGCCACTCGACGAACAACGCCTTGTTCGCGGCACCGTACTCGTCGTCTCGGGTGAGCAGCCGGAACAAGTTGCGGGTGTAGTTGAGGTCGCGGTCGTAATCGTGCTCGCCGGTACCCACGATGGTCGGCGTGAT
Source organism: Mycobacterium yunnanensis (assembly GCF_025823185.1). Classification (GTDB taxonomy): domain Bacteria; phylum Actinomycetota; class Actinomycetes; order Mycobacteriales; family Mycobacteriaceae; genus Mycobacterium; species Mycobacterium yunnanensis. The sequence goes on along the minus strand of NZ_JACKVK010000002.1, from coordinate 30,714 downwards.
GTAGTCGCCGTTGCGGGCCGCAATCTGCATCACCAATTCGCTGCGGAACAACGACCCGACCAGCTGTTCGAAGACGACGTTGGTGGCGAACAGGAGTTGACACCAATCCCCCACTGCGGTCAGCTCTTCGACGACCTTGCGGACCGGTTGCCACTCGGGCGCCTCCTGCCACACGGCCCTGTGCGCGGTGCCGTCGAACGCGTCGGCGGCCTCGGCGAGGTCCAGGTTGAACAGCGCAAGGTCTTGGGCGAAGCGCATCTTGTGAGCGGCGTTGACGGCCACCGCGGTGTTGATCATGTTCGTCGGCCCGGAGCGCTGGATCGAGGTGAAGACGTGCAGCGCCAGACCGTTCTCGGCGTGCATCCAGGCCCCGACGTTGCGTTCGATGAAGGTCAGCCACGCCGAATTCCACCCGTCGTACACCCGCGCCCGCTTGGCGTTCACGAGGCACAACTCGACCTGACGGACGACCGCGGCGTTGTTGCGGAAGATCGTCTGGTTCCACTCCTCGTTGGGGTCGAGGAAGGCGTGCCAGTTCGAGGACTTGGCGGTGGTCCAGTCCTTGGGGTAGCCGCCGGGGCCGTCACCGAATCCGTAGATCCAGCCCTGAGTCAGGTGACGTTCGGGGTCGGGCTGTACGTCGACGGTGACGTCCTCGTACATGGTGGCGCGCAGCTTGGCCGGCGTGAAGTAGGAGTAGTTGCGACTCTTGGAGCTGGGGAACACCTTGGCTCCGGCTTCGGAGTCGGTGAACTCGATCTTGGGAAAGCTGCGTTCCCTTGGCTTCTCGGGGGCTGACATCGGGATTCCTCTCGCTAGTCGAACAGGGGGCTGGTGAAGCTGTCGTAGAAGACTTGGTCCTTGGGCACGGAGTTGGCCTCGAGGAAGACCAGCGCTGCGTCGACCATCGGGGGTGGGCCGCAGAGGTACACCTCGGTCTTGGCGATCGCCGCTTCGTGGCGGGCGACGACGTCGGTGACCATGCCCTCCTCCACCGTGACCATGTCGTTCACGGTGCCCTCCGCGGATTCCGAGAGGCAGGCGATGAACTGAAAGCCGTTCAGTCCCTTGCCCAATTCAAGAATTTCGTCGAGGTAGAACAGGTCGGAGGGGGTGCGTGCGCCGTAGTAGAACCGCACCGGCCTGGCGTTCTCGGTTTCGCGCATGTGGCGCAGCAGCGACAGGATGGGCGCCATGCCGGCACCGCCGCCGATGCAGACCACCGGCAGGACGTGCCCGTCCTTGAGCGTGAACGAACCGTAGGGACCGGTGATGGCGATGTCGTCGCCGACCTTGACGTCGCCGTCCAACAGAGCGGAGAACTTGCCGCCGGGGTACTTCTTGATCAGGAACTCCACCTGATCGGTCGAGGTCTGCGTGGTGGCCATCGAGAACGAGCGGTGCTCGTCGGTGCCGGGGATGTGCACGTCGGCGTACTGGCCGGGTTTGAAGTCGAACTTGCCGGGTTCGACCGGCTTGAGCCGCAGCGACACGATGTCGCGGGTCACGGGTTCCACTGCCAGGACCTCGGTACGGACGTCCTGGATCGGGATGCCGCCAAGGAGCTCGTCTTCGTCGAAGTTGAGCAGCTCGATGGTGCAGTCGCTGAATGCACGAGAGCGGCACAGCAGCACGAAGCCGTCGTCGACCTCGGAATCGTTGCAGGCGAAGGTGGAGTAGTTCTCCATCTGAATCTCGCCGTCGAGGACGTAGGACTTGCAAGCCGAGCACCGGCCTTCGCGGCACCCGTGCATGAGGTGGATGCCCTGCCGGAAGGCGGCGTCGAGAATGTTCTCGTCCTCGCGGACGTCCATCTCGACGTCGACGGGTTCGAAGGTGATCTTGTGCGAGTCCACGGGTTCCTTTCTGGCGATGTCGGCGTGATTGGCGGCGGTCAGCCGCCAATCACGCCGAAATCGGGTGGGTTAGACCGTCGCGCCGGCGCGGTAGGCCGCGACGTGAGCTTCCCGTTCGGCGTCCGACATCTGGTTCAGCAGCACGTTGGGGCTGTTGAACGTGTTGCCGCGCACGTCGTCCAGGGTCCACATCTTCGACGGATCCAGATTCAGGTGCGGCTGACCCACCAGCGTCTTGCCGTCGTCGCGGACGTAACCCAGATCGGAGACGATGTCGGCGAGGTCCTTGCCGTGGTGCAGGGTCTCCCACTCACGGAATCCGGTGAGACGCCCCATGTTCGGGGTGTCACGGCCTTCGTACTCGCTGCGGAAGGCGACTGCGTCGGTCCAGTAGCAGGTCTCGGAGCAATACGTCTTCCACTGCCCGTCGACCTTCTCGACGATCATGTCCTCGCGGATGAGTGCGGGCACCATGCACGTCCAGCAGCGGTGCGGGTACTGGTACCCGACCTCTTCGAAGGCGATCGGCTTGTTGCGGCCGGGGTAGGCGAGGCGGTTGTAGGCCTCCCACCACGTGCCGTACTTCGAGTACCAGCCTGGGTACTTGTGCTCGAACCATTCGAAGTCGGTGTCGGTCATGGTGTCGATGCGCCAGTAGTTGACCGGCCAACCGGTGGCGAAGAACCGGGCGACCTCGTGCACGTAGCCCTTCTCGGTGATGCGCTTCCACGCCTCCTCGACCAGGTCGTGCGGGATCGTGAGGCCGTACTTCTCCAGTGGCAGAAGGTAACTGCGGTAGTAGTCGTCGTAGATCCAGCGTCGCCACATCTCGGCGTAGCTCTCCCGGTCCTTGCGGCGGTCCTTGGTGCCGTACTCGATGAAGGTGCCGATGGCGGCGTCCACCACGCAGTGGTTGTTCCACCAGGCGTAGCGCAGATCGCGCTCGAGCAGCGGACGGTTGCGCTCGTCGGCCAACGCCATCAGCAGGATCGAGTAGCCGTTGGAGATGTGCCGGGACTCGTCGGACTGCACCGAGTGGAACACGGTTGGCAGCAGATAGTCGCCGTTGGCCGCCGCCTCGTCCGGCATGGCGACGAACAGGGTGTTGGTGAAGGCGGTTTCGGCGACGACGGTGAGGTAGACGTTCGCCGCGGTGATCGCGTCACCGGTGATGAAGCCCTCACCGAACTGGCGGCCGATGGTGCCCGCGTAGTTGTTCGCGAACGCCTTCTCCGTCATGTCGAACCCGGCCGGGTCGATGTAGTTGTTCATGTACAGCTTCTTGAGATTCATCTGAATCGTGGAGTGCCGTACCTCGTCGATCATCTGCACCGCGAGGCCGTTGTGAATCTCGGGGTTGGGTACGGCGTCGATCGCCATCGGCATCGCGCGGGCCGCGGAGATCTCCGGGAAGGGGATGATCGACAGAAACAACTTCTGCCACTCCAGCCAGCGCTGCTGCACCTGGCGAAACATGTTGCCGCGGATCGCGCCGTCCATCGCGCCGTAGACGCGGTTGTCCTTCTCCTCCTCCATCGAGAAGTAGGACCGCATGATCTGCTTGAGCGGGTCCTTCTTGGGCGCCTTCTCGAAGGTGTAGTCCGTACCGAAGCGGGTCGCCGGCGTGGCGAACGTCGGCTCCCAGGTCAGTTCACTGATCTTGGCGTGTGCCTTGGTCAGGCTTTGTCTGCTCAACTCGAGCCTCCTGATAGATGGGCCGGTCATCCGCCAGTGCGGGGACGACGCGCCCCTGATAGAACCGTGTGGCGCAGGCCACATGTGTCTCATCTTGAGACGAGATGGGCGGTCGCCGGTTTTGTCTCGAGCAGGCGTCTAGATTCTCGAATTGAGACGCCCCGACCCTGGGCGTCCTTAGGCTGCAGCCACAGCCGACGTGCATGACCGAGGACAGCCGTGATGGTCGAACCCGCCGCCACCGAACGCGCCCGAGATCAGTTCCTGTCTGCAGGCGCCCTGACAGGCGACGCGGTGTCACCCGACGTGCTCAACTCGTGGCGGCGTTCTCGAGACCTCCAGGTGCACCCCGATCGCGTCGACCTTCCCTACGTACGCGAACCGGACACCGACACCCCACTGGTGCACGCCGCCGCTCCCGTCCTGCGCCGCATGGCCGAAGACCTGTCCGCTCAGGCCGTCAGCGTGGTGCTCACCTCGGCAGATGGTCTGGTGTTGGACCGCATCGCCGCCGACGCCGAGATCGAACGGATGCTCGACGACGTACGACTGGCCCGCGGGTACAGCTATGCCGAGGAGTTCGCGGGCACCAACGGCATCGGCACGGCCTTGGAGACCGGTCATCCGGCCTTCATCCGGGGCAGCGAGCACTACGTCGGCACCTTGGGGCAGCTGGCATGTGCGGGTGCACTCATCCGCGAACCCGTCACCCGGCGCATCCTCGGCGTCGTCGACCTGACGTGCTGGGCACGTCAGGCCGATCCGCTGCTCTTCGTGCTCGCCAAGAGTGCGGGCAGTCAGATCGAGGACCGCATCCGGTCCATGAACTACGAGACCGAGACCGCACTGCTGGAGGCCTACCTGAAGCAGAGTCGTCGTTACCCCGCCGGAGTGCTCGCGATGGGAGGTGACGTGGTCCTGATGAACCGCTATCTGCGGCAGGTCCTCGATGCCGCCGATCAAACGGTGCTCCTGGACCACGCCGCCGAGCTGACGAGATCCACGTTCACCTCGACGGCGTTGGCGACCCTGCCCAGCGGGGCTTCGGCGAAGATCTCGGCGGCGGAGCGCATCGCGGTCGGGGTCCGCGTCAACGGCGTGGTCTTCCACGTGTCGGTTCACTTCGACGGGAGCGACCATGTGCGTGGGACCTACGCCATCCCGCGCCTGGCAGGCCGAAGCAGTTCCTTCAGACGCAGCTGCCAGCAAGTCGAGCGCTGCTATCGCGACCGTGAGTGGGTCGTCGTCGAGGGCGAGCACGGTTCGGGCCGAAAGCATCTCGTTCATTCGGTGGCGCACTACGTCAGCCCAGAACGTGACATTCCGGTGCTGCACCTCGAATCCTTCGACACTGCGCGAGAATTCATCGAGAACGTCGCTCTGGAGACCGAGGCACCGGACTTCGCAGTGATCGTCGCCGACGTCGACGAACTTCCCGACGAGGTCCTCGACCCCCTTGCCGGGATCCTTCAGACGCGCGCCGGCCGCGGCTGGATCGCGGCGACCACCAGCAGCGAACGCAACTCGCCGCTGGTGGACATGCTCGTCCTGCCCTTCTTCACGCACACCGTCACCGTGCCGGCGCTACGTCACCGGATCGAAGATCTCGAGGAGCTGGTTCCGATGCTGCTCCGCGACATGACGCGCGGCCAAGCCACGTTGAACGGCGAAGCAATGCGCCAGCTGAGCAAGCTGCCGTGGCCCGGCAACATCTCCCAATTGCACGACGTCATCGCCGAGACGCTCACCCGTCAACGCTCGGGTCTCATCGGGATCGACAAATTGCCCGACGAATGCCGCTCGGTATCCCGCCGCAAGCTCACCCGGCTCGAGGCCTTGGAACGCGACGCCATCGTCCGCAGTCTGCAGGAAAACGACGGCAACAAGGCCGACGCCGCGGAGGCCTTGGGCATGTCACGCGCCACCATCTACCGCAAGATCAGGGACTTCGGGATCGTCTGACGACCCACGGCGACTGACTACAGGCAGGCCGCGAGCGAGTCGGCGAGGATGTCCACCCCCGCGTCGAGGTCGGCATCGGTGATGGTCAGCGGCGGGGCGATGCGGAAGATGCCGCCCATGCCAGGTAGCTGCACGATGTTCATGTGCAACCCGCGCTCGAGGCACTCGGCGGTGACCTTGGCTCCGAGGTCGTCGGCGGGAGCCTTGCTCACCTTGTCGGCCACCAGCTCGATGCCTTGCAACAGTCCCCGCCCGCGCACGTCGCCGACCTGGTCGTGCTCGTCGCGCAGCGCGGCCAGCCTGGTGGCGAGATGGCGCCCGAGCTGTTCGGCCCGGTCGACGAGCCCGTCGCGCTGCACCACCGTCAGCACCGTCGACGCGACCGAGGCGGCCAATGGATCCGACACGTGGGTGGTGAAGAACAGGAAACCGCGGTCATGGCAGACGGACTCGATCTCGTCGGACGTGACGACGGCGGCCACCGGCAGACCGGCCCCGAGGGTCTTCGACAGCGTCAGCAGATCCGGGACGACGCCGTCGCGCTGAAAGGCGTACATCGTTCCCGTACGACCGATTCCGGTCTGCGCCTCGTCGAGGATCAGCAGTATTCCGCGCTCCACGCAGAGTTCCTTGAGCCGAGCCAGATACCCCGGCGGCGGGTCGATGATGCCGCCCGAGGACAGGATTGGCTCGACGAGGCAGGCGGCGAGGCTGCCCGCGGACTGCGCGTCGACGATCGAGAAGCCGTACTCCAGTTCGGTGCGCCAATCGTGACTGCCGTCGGAGTGCCGGAACGGCGACCGGTAGGCGTTGGGGGTCGGCAGCGTCAGATTTCCCGGCATTGGCGGCCCGTAGCCGCGGCGCCCCGCGCTGAACGTCGCCGACGCCGCACCCGAGGTCATGCCGTGCCACGACCGGTCGAAGGACACGATCTCGTACTTGCCGGTGAACAGCTTGGCCATCTTGATCGCGGCTTCGTTGGATTCGGCGCCGGTGGTGAGCAGCAGCACCTTGGTCAACGAGTCGGGCAGGGTGGCGGCGAGCTCGACCGACAGCTCCACCACCGGCTCACTGAGCATTCCGCTGTAGAGGTGGTCGAGGGTCGCCACCGCCGACGACACCGTGGCGACGACGTCGGGATGGGAGTGCCCCAGCACCGAACTCATCTGCCCCGAGGTGAAGTCGAGGATGGCCCTGCCGCGTTCGTCGTACACGTGACTTCCGCTCGCCCGCTCGATGATCCGCGGAACGAAGGTGCCCCCGTAGCGGATCAGGTGGTGCTCGGCGTCGGTCCAGAACTTGGCGGTGTCCACGACACGAGTATGCCGCCGCATGCGCGGAAACCCGCGGTGGGCCAGACTTCGGTGGTGACCGGCACCCGCGACACCACCGCCTACGACGTCGAGGCGGTTCGCGCCAGCTTTCCCGCCCTCGACGGCGGCACCGCGTTCTTCGACGGGCCAGGGGGCTCGCAGACACCGGTCGCCGTGGCCGACGCCGTCCGCGACGCGATGCTCGCGCCGATGGCCAACCGCGGCCACGTGACGGCTGCGGCGCGCAACTCCGAGGCAATCGTCGTCGCGTGCCGGGCCGCGCTGGCCGATCTGCTCGGCGCGGACCCAGGCGAGGTGATCTTCGGGCGCAGCATGACCGCGCTGACCTTCGACCTGTCGCGCACCCTGTCGGCTGGGTGGCGCCCCGGTGACGAGATCGTCGTGACGCGACTCGACCACGACGCCAACGTGCGGCCGTGGGTGATCGTCGCCGAGGCGGCCGGCGCGACCGTGCGCTGGGCGGACTTCGACCCCGACACCTCCGAACTCGACGTGGCCGCCGTCGCGGCGCAGCTGACGGCTCGCACGCGGCTGGTCGCGGTGACCGCGGCGTCCAACCTGATCGGAACGATGCCCGACGTGCGAGCCATCGCCGAATTGGCCCACGAGGCAGGCGCATTGGTGTTCGTCGACGGGGTGCACTACACGGCGCACGGGATCGTCGACGTCGCCGAGCTGGGTGCCGACTTCTTCGCCTGCTCGCCATACAAGTTTCTAGGCCCGCACTGCGGTGTGGTGGTCGGCCGCCGTGACCTCCTCGAGGAGTTGCGTCCCGCCAAGCTGCTGCCGTCGACCGGCCAGGTGCCCGAACGCTTCGAACTCGGCACGCTGCCCTACGAAGTGATGGCGGGTGCGACCGCCGCGGTCGACTTCCTCGCGGGTCTGACGCCAGCGATCGGGTCACGCCGGGAGCGCCTCGTGACGAGCCTGGGAGCACTGGAAGCCCACGAGGAGCACCTCCGCCGTCGACTCGAGCTGGGGTTGGCGGATCTGACGGGTGTGACGGTGCACTCACGGGCGCTGCGACGAACGCCGACGCTGCTGCTGACCTTTGCCGCGCACGACGTCGCCGACGTCAGCGTCGCGCTGGCCGAGCATGGAATCAATGCACCGGCCGGGTCGTTCTACGCCTACGAGGCGTCCCGGCGGCTCGGGCTCGGTGACGCCGGCGGGCTGCGGATCGGCCTGGCGCCGTACACCACGGGTGACGAGGTCGACCGGCTGCTCCGGTCGCTCGCCGACGTGGTGTCGGCGAGCAATACATAGGACACAGTATGGAACGGGTGGGCGACGTGTTCACCTCGCCGAATCGCTCGCCGACTCGACTCGATCATCGTGAGTGAAAGCCCCACCTGCGCTGTGTTCTACGGCGATGCACCGGGTGAGGCGTTGCTCGACGGGTGGCCTGTAAGACCGGTGGAGGCAACCCGTATCCGTCGTCGGTTCGCGACTACATAGGCGGCATGATATATCTAGCGGGTGCCCGAGCAGCCCGACGACCGCAGCGCCAGTGACGGCGTCGGCGGCCTCCTCGACCAAGCCGTGGATCTCACCGCACGATTCCTGACCGACCGCACCGACATGAGCGCTTCGGCGTTGTTCGTCGTGAACCGGCTGTGCCGGGAGGGTCCGTTGCGCCTGACCACCCTGGCGGCCAAGGAAGGCATCAGCCAGCCGTCGATGACGCAGCTGATCACGAGGCTGGAACGGCAGGGCTTCGTGGCCCGGATAGCGTGTCCCGAGGACGGGCGGGTCACGCTCGTCGGCATCACCGAACTGGGGCAGGACGCCGTCGCCGTCCGCAGACGGTCGCGCCGCGAACGACTCGCCGAACTGCTGGAGACCCTCAGCGCCGAGGATCGCAACGCATTGCACCTTTCGGCTCGGGTCGCCCTGCCCATTCTCGTGCGACTCGCCGCCGAGGCGGATGCCTCATCTCACGACGATCAGCGGAAGGCGTTGTAGTGAAGAACAATCCGATCGGCCGTGGCCTCAAGGTGTTGTGGATTCCCCTCGTCCTGATCGTGGTGCTCGCCGTCTCCGGTCTCGTCGTGTACCGCCTGCACGGTCAGTTCGCCTCGCAGAACCTCAACGCCAATGCGGGCTCGGGCATCGAGATCGTGCAGTTCAACCCAAAGGTGATGGTCTACGACGTGTACGGAGCACCCGGCGATACGGCACTCATCAGCTACTTCGATCCGGACGCCAACGTCCACACGATCACGGCGTCACTGCCGTGGTCGGTCACCCTGTCGACCACGTTGCCGACCGTCAGCGCCAACCTGATGGCGCGGGCCGACGGAGATCAGATTGGATGCCGAGTCACCGTGAACGGAATCGTCCGTGAAGAGCAGGCCGCCAACGGAATCGAGGCTCAGACCTACTGCCTGGTGAAGTCGGCATGACCCACGCGACGCCGGACGCACCGGCCCAGACCCCGTCCGGAGACGGCAGCCGGCCCAAACGGCCCTACCTGCCACACGCCATCCGCCTGTTCTCCGTCCCGATCGTGCTGTTCTGGGTCGTGGTGGCCGTGCTGGTGAACGTGCTAGCCCCCCAGCTCGAGGTCGTCGGCGAATTGCACTCGGCGCCAATGGCTCCCGAGGACGCTCCGTCGATGACGTCGATGAAGTTGATGGGCGGCAACTTCAAGGAGTTCAACTCCAACAGCACCGTGATGGTCGTGATCGAGGGCCAGCAGCCGCTAGGCCCGGACGCGCACGACTACTACAACGCGATCATCAAGAAGCTGCAGACCGATCCCGAACACATCCAGCACATTCAGGACTTCTGGGGTGACACGCTCACCGCGGCAGGAGCGCAGAGCTCCGACGGCAAGGCGTCCTACGTGATGATCAACCTCGCCGGCGAGCAGGGCCAGACGCTGGCCAACGAGGGCGTCGACTTCGTCCGCAAGGTGATCGCCGAGACCAAGGCCCCGCCCGGCGTGCAGGCCTACGTCGCCGGACCCGCCGCCCTCACCGACGATCTGCACGTCATCGGCAACGCCAGCCTGGCCCAGATCACACTGATCACCCTGGCCGCGATCGCGCTCATGCTGTTGATCGTCTACCGGTCGATCCGCACCACGCTCGTTCAGCTGTTCCTGACCTTCCTCGGGCTCCTCACCGCGCGCGGTGTGGTCTCGGTGCTCGCCACCAACGGCGCCTTCGGCCTGACCACCTTCGCGGGCAACATCCTGACGATGCTGGCGATTGCCGCGGCCACCGACTACGGCATCTTCATCTTCGGGCGCTATCGAGAAGACCGGGCCATGGGATTGGACCGGGACGACTCCTATTACGCCACGTTCAAGTCCGTCGCCCCCGTCATCGTGGGCTCGGGCATGACGATCGCCGGCGCCACCTACTGCCTCAGCTTCTGCCGGCTGCCCTACTTCAGCACCATGGGCGCTCCCGTGGCGATCGGGATGATCGTCGTCGTCGTGATCGCCGTGACCCTGGGCCCGGCGGTGCTGTTCCTGGGCAGCAAGGTCGGCCTCTACGAGTCCAAGCGGCCCGCCCAGAGTCGCTTCTGGCGCAAGGTCGGCACGGCGGTGGTCCGTTGGCCCGCACCGATATTCGTCGTCAGCCTGTTCGTGGTGCTGATTGGCATCGTCGCCATTCCCGGCTACAAGCCTGCCTACAACGACCAGTACTACCTACCCAAGGATGCGCCGACCAACGTCGGGTTCGCCGCCGCCGACCGACATTTCTCCCAGGCTCGGATGAACCCCGACATCCTGATGGTCAACTCCGAGCACGACATGCGCAATCCCGCCGACATGCTGGTGCTCAACGCGGTGGCGCGCAACGTCATGCACACCGACGGCATCGCCATGGTGCAGAGCATCACCCGACCGTTGGGAATCCCGATCCAGCACAGCTCGATTCCGTTCCAGACGAGCGTCTCGGGTCAGACGAGCAACATGAACCTGCCGTTCCAACGTGCGCAGCTGGCCGACCAGTTGCGGACGATCGACTCGACCAACGCGTCGATCGCCATCCTGGAACAGCAGTACCAACTCTCGCTGCAGCAGACGCGGCTCACCCAGGACTCGGCGGACAAGTCCCGGGACCTGCTCGCCACGACCGAGAAACTGCGCGACAACATCGCCAACTTCGACGACACGTTCCGGCCGATGCGCGCCTACTTCTACTGGGAGCCGCACTGCTTCGACATCCCGCTGTGCTCTGCCATCCGCTCCCTGTTCGACTCACTGGACGGCATCGACGAGTTGACCGACCGGACCGGTGCGGTACAAGGGAATACCGACCAATTGGCCGCGTTGGCACCGAAGTTGACCGCGCTGCTGCCCCAGACGCTCGCGACGATGAAGCAAAGCCGTGATCTCGCATTGGCGTCGTACAACTCGCAGAAGGCGTTGCTGGACCAAATGGAGGCGTCCAACGACACCGCGCTCGCGATGGGAGCGGCGTTCGACAACGCCAAGAACGACGACCTCTTCTTCCTGCCGCCCGAGGCCTTCCAGAACCCGGACTTCAAGCGCGGCTTGGCGATGTTCCTCTCCCCGGACGGCAAGTCCGCCCGGATGTTCATCACCCACGAGGGCGACCCCGCCACCGTCGACGGCATCGCCAGGGTCGACTCCGAGCGCAAGGCCGCCCAGGATGCACTGAAGATGTCATCGCTGTCGGACGCCAAGATCTATCTCGGCGGCGTCGCGGCCACGTATCGGGACATGGCGGACGGGGCCAAGTACGACCTCATGATCGCAGTGGTGTCGGCGTTGACGCTGATCTTCATGATCATGATCATCCTGACCCGAAGTGCGGTGGCCGCGCTGGTCATCGTGACCACGGCGGCCAGCTCGATCGCCGCGTCGTTCGGCATCTCGGTTCTGTTGTGGCAGGACCTCTTCGGCAAGCCGATCCAGTGGCTGGTGATGCTGATGTCGGTGATCATCCTGCTGGCGGTCGGCTCGGACTACAACCTGCTGCTCGTGTCGCGGTTCAAGGACGAGATTCACGCGGGCCTCAAGACCGGCATCATCCGCTCGATGGCGGGCACCGGCGGCGTGGTGACCTCGGCCGGTCTGGTCTTCGCCGCCACCATGGCCGCGATGATGTTCAGCAAGCTGGTGGTGCTGGCCCAGATGGGCTCGACGATCGCGATCGGCTTGCTGGTGGACACGTTCATCGTGCGATCGCTGCTGATGCCGTCGATCGCCACGCTCCTGGGCCGGTGGTTCTGGTGGCCGCTGGTGGTCTACCCCCGGGGCGACAACCACTTTCGCAAGACGCCGCCGCCTGCGGCGAGCGACGACACCGACACCGCGCCGGTACCAGTGCCGAGTTAGGCGCCCGCAGCAGGCGGGGTGGCCGCCTCCACCACCGCGACCTCGCTGAGGCCGCTGATGGTGAGCACGCGGATCAAGAATGGGTGCACGATGAGGCGGAGGCGGTCGACCTCGTCGGCGTGGTCGAACAAGGCGTTGATGCCTGCGCTGTCGAGGTACTTGACCCCGCTCATGTCGACGGTGATGGGGTGCCGGGTGCCGGCGCTCGCTTCGGCGAGCGCCTCGGTGAACACGGCGATGTTGCTGAGGTCGATCTCGCCCTCGGCGACGACCCGCGGCGCCCCGTCGGCGTCGCGGTCGGTGTTCACGGTCAACGGTGTGGCCATCAGTTGATCCTCGCGTGCATGGAGACTGTCGTGCCGACATCCCCGGAGACGATGGAAAAGTCCTGCATCAGGCCTTGCATGAGGGCGATGCCCCGACCGCGGCTGATGTCGGCGACGGCCCGGGGCCGCTTCCAGGTACCGGTGTCGGACACCGTGATCTGCAGCGCGTCGACGACGGCGGTCGCCGTCAGCGAGACCACGCCCTCGGGGTGGTCGCGGTGCCCGTGTTCGACCGCATTCGACACGGCCTCGCCAGTGGCGATGAGGACGTCCTGCATCGTCTCCGTCCCGACACCCGCCTGGTCGAGCCAGCTGCGCAACGCATCTCGGACGGGTGCCAGCTGGGCGGCGTCGGCAGCGAAGGACAGCGTGAGCGGCCCCGGTCGCCGGTACAGCAGGAGAGCCACGTCGTCGGGATAGCCACCGCCGGGCTCCAATTCCGACATCAGATGATCGGCGACGTCGTCGAGACCGTCGCGGCGACCACCGCGGACCAGATCGGCGACGCGGACCATGCCGTCGTCGATGGACGCGCCGCGACGCTCCACCAGGCCGTCGGTGTAGAGCAGCAGCGTCGCCCTGGCCGGCATCGTCATGCGCACCTCGGGCCGGGTCCGGCCGAGCTGCACCGCCAGGGGCAACCCACGACCGCCCTCCAGCATGGTGGTGGTGCCGTCGGCCAGCACCAGAATGGGCGGCGGGTGCCCCGCACTGGAGAAGACGAGCTCACCGGTGACGAGTGTGAGCACCGCGGCGAAGGCCGTGGTGCAGCGCGCACCGGGCAGCCGCGCGGCGAAGCGGTCCATCCCGGCGAGCACGGCGCTCGGCGAGGACTGCTCGAGGAACAGTGCGCGACAAGCACTTCGCAGCTGACCCATGACGGTGGCAGCTCCGAGACCGTGGCCGACGCAGTCGCCGACGATGAGTGCGATCCGGCCGTCGTCGAGGTCGACGACGTCGTACCAGTCACCGCCGACCTGCAGAGGTTGGCTCGCGGGGTGGTAGCGCACGGTGAAGCCTGCCGGCAGGTTCACCGGCCCCAGCATGGCGTGTTGCAGCGCCACGGCGGTCTCGCGTTGCTCGTCGAGCTGGTAGGCGCGGTGCAATCCTTGGCCGAGCCGACCGGCCAGGACGGCGAGCAGGGTGTGGTCGCGGGGGCCGAAGGGCCGGCGTTCGGACAATTCGACCCAGACGACCAGCACGCCGTGCGGATGCTGCAGGGAGACACCGCCGGAGTTCGTCGCCTCGACCGAGGTGGTGAGCAGACCCGCGTCTCGCACGTCGGTGATGGACGCACGCTGACCGTCGGACAGATCGGCCCACTGCACCGATTCACCGACGCAGACGACGTCCGGCGGAGCCGTCTCGGGTGCGGCACTGGGGAAGACGACGGCCAGTACGCGCCGGGCCCGCCATACCGACTTCAGTTCCTCGATGGCTCCAATCAGGGCATCGTCGAGCGAATCCGATTGGGCCAGACGCTGGTTGAGCGCCGCCAGGGCGGATTGCCGCTGAACGGCGTAATGCTCGGACGTGACGTCGCGGAACGTGCCCACCATGACCCGCCGGGCCGTGTCGGGATCTTGGGCGTGGTTGAAGTTGACCGCCACCCACACGCGGTGACCGTCGCGGTGGGTGACCGGTACCGTGAAGGTGCCGTGCGTCTCGTCGAGCAAGCCCTGAAACGCCGTCTGCACCAACTGATGTGCCTCGGGATCGGTGTCGGCGTCCGGCCACCACGGGTGCATGGCGGGGTACGGCAATCCGGCGGGACCGTAGCCCAGCATGTCGACGAAGGCGGTGTTGATCTCGATGACCGCCCCGTGCTCGTCGCAGACGAAGAACGCTTCCTGTAGCGAATTCACCAGTGCCATGCGCCAGCGGGCGTGGTGGTTGCGCAACCTGGCAAGCTCGACGTTGGCCCGCACGCGGGCAAGCAACTCCGCCGCCGCGAACGGTTTGACGAGATAGTCGTCGGCACCGGCGTGCAGGCCCTCGATCGAGGCTTCCTGGCCCGCGCGGGCCGACAGCAGCAGGACGGGAAGTGCCGCCGTCTTCGGGTCTCGTCGCAGTGCAGCCAAGAGGGCGAGCCCGTCGAGCCGTGGCATCATCACGTCGCTGACGACGATGTCGGGAGCCTGCTCGCGGATTGCCTCCAGGGCCTCGACGCCGTCGCTGGTCTCCGTAACCGAATATCCGGACGTACGAAGCAGATTGGTGAGGTATTCGCGCATGTCGGCGTTGTCGTCGGCAACGAGCACCCGCACCGGGTCGTCGCCTCCACCCACGGGTGTGACGACCGCCGACGGCGCGTCGGACACGGGCGACGCCGGATCCGAGGGAAGCCACCGGAGGGCCTCCTGCACGTAGGGTTGCGCCACGGCGCCGGTGGTGCCGCTGGCTCCGGACGAGGAAAGTTCCTCTGGTGCAAGGTGTCCCGAGCCGAAGGGCAGCTGCACGGTGAAGGTGGTCCCCTCGCCCTCCCGGCTCTCGGCGGTGATGGTGCCACCCTGCAGCCCGACGAGTTCGCGCACCAAGGCCAGGCCGATGCCGCTGCCCTCCGTCGAGCGTGACTTCGCGGATTCGATGCGGTGGAAGCGTTCGAACAGCCGGGGCATCTCGGCTGCCGACACCCCGATGCCGGTGTCGGCGACGGTGACCACCGCCCCTGAATCCCCGCCGCGGACCCGGACCGTGATGGCGCCGGAGAACGTGAACTTCAGCGCATTGGACAGCAGATTCAGCACGACCTTTTCCCACATGTCGCGGTCCAGGTACACGGGCCGCTCGAGCGGCGGACAGTCGACCACGAAGCTCAGCTGAGCCCGGTCGACGGCGGAACGGAACACGCTGGCCAGCTCGGCGGTGACCGCCGACAGGTCGACGGGCTCGAATCTCGCCTGCATCCGCCCGGCCTGAATTCGGGAGAAGTCGAGCAGGGTGTTGACGAGCTTGGTGAGCCTCAACCCGTTGCGGTGGATCAGGTCCAGCTCGTCCCGGGCGGCCTGATCCAGCTCGTCGCCGCGGGCGCGCAAGTCGTCGACCGGTCCGAGGATCAACGTCAGCGGCGTCCGGAACTCGTGGCTGATGTTGGAGAAGAATGCGGTCTTGGCGCTGTCGAGCTCGGCGAGTTCCTCGGCACGCTGCTGCTGGGCCTGGTAACTGCGTGCGCTGCCGATGCCCGCGGCGACATGCCCGGCGACCAGTTCGACGAATCCGCGGTAGCCGTCGTCGAGCGGGCGATGGCGGTTCAGCGCGGCCACCATCAGTCCCACCGGGGCGCCACCCTGCTGAAGCAGCGGCACGACGAGGGCGTTGGCGGGCGGGTCGGCCCATGCCCCCGACGGCAGGCCGAGGGCCGGGCCGTCGAGATCCACCACCGCCGTCTCGCCGCGGGCGGCCTGCGCGGCCGGCCACACGTCGGGTCGGTCCGCCGCGAGCGTCTGCGGCACCGCCCGGTGGTCGGTCTCGATACCGCTGACCCCGGCCAGATGCGCCTCCCGAGCGCCTGGTTCGGTGTCGAACAGATAGGTCAGCGTGAAGGGCAGATCGTAGGGGTTGCCGGCTAGCTGGCGGGCGACGAAGTCCAGCATCTGACGCTCGGTGCGGACGACGCTTGGGTCCGAACCCAAATCGCGCAGCGTCGCCATCCGGCGCTCGGCGATCACCCGGTCGGTGTCCTCGCTGACGACGCACAGCATGCCGACGACACCACTGTCCTCGTCGCGCAGCGGGCTGTAGGAGAACGTGTGGTAGGTCTCCTCGGAGAACCCGGACCTCTCCAGGAAGAGCAGCAGCGCCTCGTCCCAGGTCGCCTCACCGGTGTCGAGGACCGACGCGATGCGCGGGCCGATGTCCGGCCAAATCTCCTCCCAGACTTCGCTGGCGGGCCTGCCGAGGGCCCACGGGTACTTGCTGCCGAGGGTGTCGCGACGGTAGGCGGCGTTGCAGAAGAACGTCAGATCCGGTCCCCAGGCCATCCACATCGGAAAGCGAGACGCCAGGAGGATGCTGACGGCGGTGCGCAGGCTCTGCGGCCAGTGCTCTGGCGGCCCTAGCGGCGTGGCCGCCCAGTCGACCACGGCCAGGTCGCGGCCGATCTCGTCGTCATCGCGGAAGACCACGAAAACGCCTCTCGCCAGCGGTCATTCGGCAGTCGCCCGGGTTTGGCGCCAGTCCATTGGCACGACGAAGTGGGTGGCCATCAAGGCCGCCGCCATGGGATAGTCCCGCATCGCGGCGGTCAGGATGTCGACGAGTTCGCCCATCATCGTCGGATCGGCGCCTCGCGTACCTAGCAGATCGTCTATCCACCAAGCGGTTTCGGGCAACACGCGGACATCGCCGGTCAACAGCGCCACCTCCACCGCATGCAGGGTCTGGTGCAGGACGTCGTCGGCGACGTCGATGACACTGTTGAGGCAGTCCGCGTCGGGTGTGGTCGCCGCGGCCACCAGCGTCCACCTTTCCCGCAGCACCCCGACGAGTCGGCGATGGTCGGACTCCAGAGCCGCCTGCTCGACGATGCGCTCACCGGACAGTGGCGGGGCCGGCTCCACGACTGCCGGCAGGCCGTCCATGGCCAGCACGGCGCCGTGCGCGTCGCCCGCCCACGCCGTGGCACCGAGAGCGATCGCGCGCACGTCATCCGCGCCAAAAGCGGGTCCGCCCACCAAGATCGGCGTCCCACTGGCGGTCGTGGCCTCGATGAAACGGCGGCAGGTCGGCAACGAGCCAAGCACCGAGCAGCTCACCGCGACCGCGTCCGGACCGAGATCGTGAAGGTACTGATTGAGGCGCATGGGATTGGTCGACGCGCCGAGCAGGGTGGTATCCCAGCCGTGGGCGCGCAGCGCGCACTCGATCATCATCGCGGGCAGCGCATGCCACTCCCGTTCGGCACACGCCACGAGGACCTTGCCGCGGGTCACGGGCACCTGCCCGACGTGAGCTGCGACGATCTTGGTCGCGGAGATGGCGACGGCGGTGGCCGCGTGCTCCTGCGCGACGGTGTACTCACCGAGCTGCCAGCGCCGCCCGACTTCCCGCTGCTTCGCGGCTACCACGTCGGTCAGCACCGACACCGGATCTCGACCGTCATCGAGCATGTCCAGCACCAGCGACTTGATCGTCTCGGTGTCTCCGCACGCCAAGGCGGCGTCGTACGCCTCCAACGGGACTCGATGCTCGTCTAGTCGCCGCATGTCACCGCGAGCAACGCGATGTCATCGTGTGGGCGACCGTCGAGGTATTCCAGGACGTCTCGTTCGATCGCCTCACAGAGCACCTCGGGGTCGGCGCCGGCGTAGCGGGGCAAGAGCGCCATCAGGCGATCCACGCCGTACATCCCGTCCGCACCCCTGGCCTCGTCGACTCCGTCGGTGAACATCAGGATGGTGTCACCGGACTGCAAGACGACGGTAGCCGGTTCGTACCGGACTCTGGCAATCATGCCCACTGCGGTCCCGCCGACTCCGACGGCCTCGACGTGGCCGTCGCGTCGCAGCACGATCGGTGCCGGGTGACCGGCGGCAGCGACGTCGAGGAGGAACCGTCCGTCTGCCTCGCGCCGCATCCGGGCGCACACCACCGTCACGAAGTCCTTGGTGCGCTCCTCGAAGAGCACCGTATTCAGCGCGTCGAGCACCACCTCGGGCCGGCGATCGAAATGGCATGCGGTGCGCAGGCTTTGGCGGGTGCGTCCGGTCAGCGCTGCGGCTTCGACTCCCTTGCCGGACACGTCGCCGACCGAGAGCAGCCAGTCGTCCCCCCGGCCGTAGACGTCGTAGAAGTCTCCGCCGATGTCGAGGTGCTCGGCGGCGGGACGGTAGCGGGCGGCCAGGCGCGCGCCGTCGACCTCGGGAAGGGAGGGCGGCCGCAGGCTGCTCTGCAGCACCGAGGCGATGCGACCCCGCTCCTCGTAGAGCCGGGCCGAGTCGAGCGCCATCGCCGCGCTGGTTGCCACACGTTCGGCGACGGCCACGTCCCCGGCGTCGAAACCACGCCCCTCGGAACGAATAATGACGAGCGCGCCGATCGTCGCACCCCGCGCCGTGAGGCTCACTGCCAGCAGATCCGCCGGGCGCATGGAGGCGGCCTCGGCGACGAGCCTGGGATGCGGAATCATGCCAGCCAGATCGGCCTCGGTGTCCTCGTCCATCATGACGTGGCGCAACACGGTGCCGCCGGTCCTGAGCACGCGACCGAGCTCGACGTCGGCGATGGCGGTCGCGGAGATCACGGTGTGGAAGCCTGCGTCGTCACCGCCGACGAGAGTCAGTGCCCCCGGGCGGTCGCCGGGCAAAACCACCATCCCCCAGTCGGCGAGCCGGGGGCGGATCATCGTCAACAGTCGGAGCGCGGTGCGGCGCAGGTTGAGAGAACCCGACAGTGCGCGCCCGACGTCATCGACGAGTCGTTCGTCGACGCGCAGATCGGGCCCGAGGCTGACGACATCTTGCGGCAACGGGTGCAGCGTCTTCGGCTCGATTGCCATGCCTGCACCTCCCAGCGCGTCGTCTCGACGTCTCAGCCGTCCGTCCCGGCGCGCCGCGAGACGGCGCGTGGGGCCCGTTTGGTCCACCTGGACCGAGCGAAGCGATGTGGACGGTGAGTGGCTGGGAGCTCAACCACCACTCAACCTACCGATTCGAACTGGCAAAGGCGAGCGGCGTCGCCTCGTGATCATGAATCTGACGAACCTGTAAGGGCTCCGTTCAACGGGTATGCCCCCCACATGACAGGCCCCGGCTCACATCGCCCACCCCGTCCGCGCGCCACCTCACCGGCACGGGAGCCCAATTGGATCGTTTCACGCGGCGTCGCGACGGTCGCGGTGACCGCGTCGTGAGGCGCGTCGACGGCGGTGACCTCTGGTGGAAGAACGCGGTGTTCTACTGCGCCGACATCGAGACGTTCTACGACTCCGACGGCGACGGGACCGGTGACATTCGCGGGATGTCCGACCGCGTCGACTACCTCTCCGACCTCGGCGTCACCTGTCTGTGGTTGATGCCGTTCTACCCAACCCGGCAGCGTGACGACGGCTATGACATCACCGACTTCTTCGGCGTCGACCCCCGACTCGGCGACCTCGGCGACTTCGTCGAACTGGTGCGCACGGCGCGGGCAGCGGGCATCCGGGTGATCGTCGACTTCGTCATGAACCACACCTCCGACGCACACCCGTGGTTCAAGTCCGCGCGCCGCAGCGTCGACGACCCCTATCGCGACTACTACGTGTGGAGTGCCGTCGAGCCGAAGTCGGACCCCAAGGACGTGGTGTTCCCCGACCAGGAGGACAGCATCTGGGAACTCGACCCCAAGACCAGCCAGTGGTACCTGCACCACTTCTACAAGCACCAGCCCGACCTCAACATCGCCAATCCCAAGGTGCAGGAGGAGATTTCGAAGAACTTGGGGTTCTGGCTCGAGCTAGGCGTCAACGGGTTCCGGATCGACGCCGTACCGTTCCTGTTCGCCAGGGACTCCGTACCCGGCGAGCCTGGCGCCTTCGACCCGTACGAGTATCTCGGCACCGTCCGCAACTTCGTGACCCGCCGCGTGGGGGACGCGGTTCTTCTCGGCGAGGTCAACGTGCCCTACAAGGACCAGAAGACGTTCTTCGGCGGCGCCGACGGCGACGGGCTCAACATGCAGTTCGACTTCATCGGAATGCAGAACCTCTACCTGTCCCTCGCCCGGGGTGACGCGCGCCCGCTGGCCAAGGCGATGCGCCAACGCCCCGACCTCGACATCACCAGTCAGTGGGCGAACTTCGTGCGCAATCACGACGAACTCACTCTCGACAAGCTCAGCGAGTCCGAGCGCCAGGAGGTCTTCGCCGCCTTCGGGCCGGACCCCGACATGCAGCTCTACGGCCGCGGGCTGCGGCGGCGGTTGCCGACCATGGTCGGCGGCGACGAGCGCCGCATGCGCATGGTGTACTCCCTGGCCTTCTCGACACCGGGCAGCCCCGTGCTGTTCTACGGCGAGGAGATCGGAATGGGCGAAAACCTCGACATTCCAGGGCGTTTGGCCGTCCGCAGCCCCATGCAATGGACGGGCGGCGTCAACGGAGGATTCTCGTCGGCGCGCGCCCGGCGCCTCACCAGAGCACTACCCGACGGGTTGTTCGGCCCCGACCGGGTCAACGTCGCCGCCCAACGCCGAGATCACGAATCGTTCTGGTGGTTCGTCAGGGATCTGATCTACACCTACCGCCAGCAGCCGCAGATCGGTTGGTCGACCGTGCAGGTGCTGAGACAACCCCACCGGTCGGTGCTGGCGCACGTGTGCCGCGAGGAGGAGTCGGGCTGGCAGATGTTGGCGCTGCACAACTTCGGCGCCGACGCTGTCATGGTGCCCGTCGAACTGCCGGACGCGCCCGCCGGTTCGATGCTGGTGAGCCTGCTCGACGGGCTCACCGAGCATCCCCTCGACGGGTCCGGTCGGACGGAACTCAGCCTGGAGCCCTACGGCTACCGGTGGCTGCGCCTGCTGCGGTCCGGTGACGACCCGATCATCTGACGGGCGTGGCGAGTCCGTCGACCAGCGCAGACACGCCGTCGGAGCCGACGGTCGCAGTGGGGCTGGCGGCAGCCACCAATTGGTACAGCGGAGTGCCCCAGGCGTGTGGCCCACTGGTGGTGGGTGCATAGGAGGTGTGGATCGCCAGCGCCGCCGGTGAGAGCTCGTCGGTGTCGGCATCGGGATCGGCGTCGCACACCGGGTCGCCGACGTCGCAGACGCTGATCGTGCGGGCACCCAGCTCCGGCGGAAGCTCCGAGGTCGGGGCCGACGCGAGGAACGAGTGCTCCTGAGCGACGCCCTTGCCAACGCTAGGGGTGGTGGCGTAGGCGGTCGAGCCCAGATTCACGGTGGTGTCGGCGGGCAGACGGTCACCGTCGGCGATGAGGAGGGCGGCCGCGACGTGCGGGTCCTCCGCAAGGTCGTGCAGGTTGCGGTGGATCACCATCGCGCCCTGCGAGTAACCGGCGAGCACGACCTTCGTCGTGGGGCAGCGTTCGGTGAACGCCTCGAACTGCTTGGCGGCCGCGTCGGTGCCCGCCTTGACGCTGTCCATGAACCCCATCCAGCCGCCGATGCCGCCGTTGAGCGGGACGGGTGCCGCCGGGTATTGGACGGCCTCGGCGGTGATCGTCTGCCCGCTGGCGGCCAGTTCGGACTGCAGCTGCTGGAACGACTGGTAGACCACCGGACCCATGCCTGCGTTCGCGGTCAGCCCCGCACCGTCGCGCTGCCCCGATCCGGCGGCACCGAGCCAGTGGAAGTCGCCGCATCCGGGTGCGGCGCTGGCCGTTCCCGTGGCGACCCCGGCCAGCGCGGTCCCTGCGACCAGAACGGCCAATGCGTAACGACGAAACATGACGACGACCCCTTCGACCCTGGCGGCAGCGGGTGTCGACCGGCTGCCGTATCAGGAGGTTGATCGCTCCCGCTGTGGGAAGGCGTTACACGAGACCGCTCCTCGTCCCGCGACCGCGGTGCGGGACAGTGCTTCGGTCTGGACCGAGTCGTCCTGTTGCCCGTCCGTCGTCGCGGCAGGCCGCTGCGGTCCGTCGGACCCCGTGAACTGAGCGTTTCGCCGACAGCGCGGCTGGGACAACCGCCTGTGAATCACCTTGACGAGACACCGTACTGGACGATAGAGTTCAGTTCACGTATCACCAGCGCTTTCTAGGTAGCAAAGATAGGATTTCGAGCATGAACAGTCGTCTCACCCGTCGCGTGGCCGCGGGCCTCGGCATTGCTGCCTTCGTCTCCATGGGAGCGCTGACCGCCTGCGGTGGCAGCGAGAAGCCCAGCCCCTCGAGCACCACCGAGACCACCACCACCGCGCCGTCGGCCACGCCGACCGAGAAGAGCATCAACCCCACCGGTGGCAACCTCTTCACCCCGCCCGTCAAGGCGCCGCCGGCCCCGACCGCCATCCCCGGCACCCACAACTGACCCGTCGACCCTGCGAACTGGATAGGACAACACATGTCTAGCCTCAGAACTCGCCGCGTCGCGGCCGGTCTCGGCATCGCCGCTCTGCTCTCCATGGGCGCGCTGACCGCCTGCGGTGGCAGCGAGAAGCCCAGCCCCTCGAGCACCACCGAGACCTCGACCACCGCGCCGTCGGCCACGCCGACCGAGAAGAGCATCAACCCCACCGGTGGCAACTCCTTCAGCCCGCCGGTCAAGGCGCCCCCGGCTCCGACCGGTGTCCCCGGCACCAACCACACCGGATAGTTCACCGAGTCCCTTCATCAGGACGAACGAGGCGGGCCAGTCGTCGACTGGCCCGCCTCCTTCGTGTGGACCCGATGGTCCGATCGCTCAGTCCTGCTCCGCACCCTCGGGCTGGAAGGTCCTGACGTAGGAGATCGCCGAATCCAGAGCGGTCTGCATGAGCCGCGGATCGTGGGCGGTCTGCGACAACAGGTAGCCGCCCTCGACCGCCGCGAGCAGACCCGTGGCGAGCATGGGCGCGTCGACGTCCGATCGCAGGGCGCCGTTGTCGCGCATTCGCTCCAACGCCGCCGCCAGAAGTCCCTGCCACTCGGCGAAGTGCGCCGCGAGCGATTCACGCGCCTTGTCGTCGCTGTCGGACAGTTCGGCCGCCAATGAGCCGAGTTCGCATCCCCACAACCCCCGCCGCAGCGCACAGCGCTGCACCATGGCGTCCCGCCAGTGAGTCAACCCTCGGAACGAGTCGACCTTCTCCAATCGGAGCCGTTGCCAGGACAGGATCTCGTCTGCTCGGACGCTGATGACGTCGTACACCAAATCGGTCTTGTCGTCGAAGTGTTGGTAGAACTGCGACTTGCTCGTCGCACTGGAAGCCAACACCTCGTCGATCGTGGTCGCCGCCACCCCCCGCACGTGCATCAGTTCCGCGGCCGCAGCCACGATGCGGTTGCGGGTGGCGGCACCGCGGGAGGTGAGCCGTGGCCGCGACACGTCGTTCGATGATGGCGGCATCGTCCAACTGTAGCCCCTCATTTGGACTGTGGAGTCCAACTGGGCCAACTAACGCGGCTCGGTCTCGACTACTGCTGCGCGGTACCCAGAGTGACCTGTTTGGATTCGCTGGAACCGGACGGATCCTGATAGGTCAGCGTCACCTGGTCGCCGGGCGCCTTCGACCGCACGGCGGCTACCAGGGCCTCGGCCCCGTCGATGACCCGACCGTCCACCTTGGTGACCACCGCGCCGTTGGGCACGCCCGCGGTCGCCGCTGGCCCACCGTCGACCACCTGGGAGATGGCGGCCCCTGGGGCGTTCGAATCGTTGCTCAACTGCACGCCGAGTGACGCATGGGTGGCGGTACCGGTGGACGCGAGTTCGGAGGCGATGCGCTTGGCCTGGTCGACCGGGATCGCGAAGCCGAGGCCGATCGAGCCGCTCTGCCCGCCTGCGGAGCTTTGACCGCCGCCCAGGGAGGCGATGGCCGAGTTCACGCCGATCAGATCGCCCTTCATGTTCACCAGGGCGCCACCCGAGTTCCCGGGGTTGATGGCCGCGTCGGTCTGAATGGCGTCGAGGACGGTCGGCGCTTTGTCCTGGCCCTCGCCGGCGGTCGACACGGGACGGTCCAGTGCGCTGATGATGCCGGTGGTGACGGTGCCCGACAGCCCAAGCGGCGACCCGACGGCGACGACGTTCTGGCCGACCTTCAGATCTGCCGACGATCCGAGGGTGATCGGGGTCAGACCCGAAAGACCCTGGGCGCGAACGACGGCGATGTCACTGGAGGGGTCGGCACCGACGACGCTGAACGGTGCCGTGCGTCCGTCGGACAGCGTGACGGTGGCCTTCATGGCGTCTGGGCCGGGGCCCTCCTGGGCGCTGGGGGTGACCTGGGCGCCCGGGCCGCTCGACGCGCCTGCCAGCGCCGCCACCACGTGGTTGTTCGTCAGGATGAGCCCGTTGGGATCGAGGACGACGCCGGAGCCCTCCTCACTCTGGCCACCCATGTCGATCTGGAGTTGAACGACGCTGGGCAGCACCTTTGCGGCCACCGCCTCGACCGAGCCGGTGGGCACGTCGGCCGACGGTTGGGCCGCCGGTGCCTGCTTGGGCGCGGTGGCCAGCGCGGTCGCGAGGCCACTCTCGGCGGAATCGTCGTGCCGGCTCGTCACCGCCACCGCACCGACGCCGGCGGAGACCACGGCGACCGCGGCCACTCCGGTGACCACCGCGCCGACGCGAGAGCGCTTGCGGTGCGACCTGATTGGGGCCATCGGCGCAGTGTCGGCGGCCGCCGACGGATGGCTGGCGTACCGCCAGTCGTAGGGCTGCTGATACCCGCCCTGCGGGGGATGATTCGAATAGGGCGCAACGCCAGGATGATTGGGGCCGGTGTAATTGGGGCCGGGGTGATTGGGGCCTGGGTGATTGGGGCCGGGGCGCCGTCCGGATGGTTGCATCGGATACTGGGGATGACTGGTCATGTATGAGCTTTCTCGTCGAGGTCGAGGATCGTTGACACCACGGTGCCGCCGACGGCTGAGACGCGACTGAGAGTCACATCGGGACAATCGAAGACTTTTGACGCGCTCGAACACCCCGTGTCGAGAATCCTGGTGCGGCTCCGTCCTAGGGGTGAGGCGGCCAGAATGGGCCGCACCACACCCGAGGAGTCGAGATGGCCAAGTATCTGTTGCTCAAGCACTACCGCAGTTCGAGCGTCCCCGGTGACCGACCGTTCGCGCCGATGAGCGAATGGACGCCCGAGGAAGTCGACGCCCATGTCAAGTACATGTACGACTTGCAGGACGAACTCCGCGAGACCGGCGAGTTCGTCGACGCGCAGGCGCTGTCGCCCGACGGCACCTTCGTCCGCTTCGACGGCCCGGGCCGCCCACCCGTGACCGACGGGCCGTTCCCCGAGACCAAGGATTTGATTGCCGGCTGGATGGTGATCGACGTCGACGACTACGAGCGGGCCCTGGAACTCGCCGGACGACTGTCCGCGGCGCCCGGCCGCCACGGCGAGCCCGTTCACGAATGGCTCGAGCTTCGGCCGTTCCTGTCCTCGCCACCCACGATCACCGAGTGACGCCGGGCCTCGACGAGTCGACGCTGCGGGAACTCGTACCCGCAGTCCTTGGCGTCCTCATTCGTCGCGGAGCAGACTTCGCGGCGGCCGAGGACGCCGTTCAGGAGGCGCTCCTCGTAGCACTGAACACGTGGCCGTCCGATCCGCCGCACGACCCCAACGCGTGGCTGATCACCGCGGCGTGGCGCAAGTTCCTGGACGCCGTGCGTGGCGACGTCGCACGCCGGGCCCGAGAGGAGCGGCTGCTCGCCGAGCCGGCAGCGGGTCCCACCCAACAGGCCGACGACACCCTGCGTCTGTACTTTCTGTGCGCGCACCCCTCGCTGTCCGCGAGTTCCGCAGTGGCACTGACCCTTCGGGCGGTGGGCGGACTAACCACACGTCAGATCGCGGCGGCCTACATGGTGCCGGAAACCACGATGGCCCAACGCATCAGCCGGGCCAAGCGCACCATCGCCCCCGGTTCTTCCCCCGTCGCTCCGCTCGCCCCCGGTTCTTCCCCCGTCGCTCCGCTCGCCCCCATCGCCCAGGTCCTCCTGGTGCTCTATCTCGTCTTCAACGAAGGCCACTCCGGCGACGTCGACCTCGCGGCCGAGGCCATCCGACTCACCCGGCAGCTGCACGTTCTGACCGACGACCCCGAGGTCGACGGTCTGCTCGCGCTGATGCTGCTGCACCACGCCCGCCGCGCGGCCCGCACCGGCGCCGACGGCGGCCTGATCCCGCTAGCCGACCAGGACCGCACCCGATGGCGCACGGATCTGATCACCGAGGGCGTCGAACTGCTGCAGGCTGCGCTGGCCCACGACGCACTCGGCCCTTATCAGGCGCAGGCCGCCATCGCTGCGCTGCACGCCGACGCTCACACCGTCGACGAGACCGACTGGGTACAGATCGTCGAGTGGTACGACGAACTGCTAAACCTGACCGACAGCCCCGTGGTTCGACTCAACCGCGCCGTCGCCGTCGGTCACGCCGACGGACCCCGCGCCGGATTGGCCGCACTCGCCGAGGTCGACGAGACGGTGCCGCGCCACACCGCGGCGAGTGCCTATCTGCACGAACGGGCCGGCGATCTGACGACGGCGGCGCAGCTCTACGTACGGGCAGCCGCACGCGCGCCGAATCTGGCGGAGCGCGACCACCTGACTCGGGAGGCGGCGAGGCTCAACCAGCGGTTGCACGAGCGTTGAGGCATCACTTCCAGGCGAACACCGGTTGCTCCAACTGGTCGACCGGGTCGTCACGGCCCTCGAGGCACAGCCACCGGAACTGCAGCAGGACAGCGCCGGTGGGAGCGTGGATCAGATCGTTGCCCAGCGGTATCTGAACCACCGGCCGCGGACTCTCCGGGATGTCGACGAAGCGCGGCGAATCGGGGCGCTGCAGCTGATGCAGCCCCACCCGGTAGACCGCGACCACCTCGTCCGGGGACGGACGCAGGTCACCCCGCCCGCCACCCCAGATGACCACCGGGGTGATGACGTAACCCGAGCGGGTTGGGTAGTCGTCGAGCAGACCCAGCACCGACGACGCCGGCAACGCGACGCCGACCTCCTCGTCGAGCTCGCGCAGGGCCGCGTCGACCACGGTCTCCCCCTCGTCGACGCGACCGCCGGGCAGGGCCCACTGGGCGGCGTGCGCGCGAAGCCGAGATGCCCTGCGGCACAGGAGGAACGCGGCACCACCGGACACGTCGACCATGCGCCCGTCGAGACCGGCACCCATCGGTCGGCCGTCGATCCAGTCGTCGACCGGTGCCGGGTCGACCCTGTCCTCACCCAGATCGGAGTCGACGAGCACCACTGCCACGGCCGCGTGCCGCTTCGACGCGTCGACGACCTCGCGGCGGGTGTGCCCGGCCAGATTGCCCAGCACCCGCTGGCGCAGCGCCTCGTCGTAGGTGATCGTCACCGCTCGACCATAGGTGTCGGTCGTCGGCCTCAGGCCGCGGGCACCGCTCAGAGGTATCCCGCTAGCCCCGGTAGTCGGCCACCTTCGCGGCGTACTCGTCGAGCAGGCGAAGCGTCTCGTCCTTCGGCACCGACGGCAGCATCAGCGCCACCTGGCCGAAGCCGATGTCGTCGACCGCTCGCCAGTAGTCCGGGTCGAGCGGGGTACCGAACATCGCCAGCGGGACGTCGTGACCAGAGCCGTCGCGCATCTGCTGTGCGCGCGAGGCCAGCACGTCGACGGGGAACGGGTTGGAGATCCAGCCCGCGCCGTGGCGGATCACCCGCTTGACGGTGGCATCGGAGTTTCCGCCGATGAAGATCGGGGGGTGCGGTTTCTGGACCGGCTTGGGCCGGCTGTAGGACGCGTCGAAGTCGACGAACTTGCCGTGATACTCGGCGGGTTCGTCGGTCCACAGTGCCTTGATGGCCTCGATCCGCTCGTCGAGCAACGCG
The DNA here is from genome assembly GCF_025823185.1 of Mycobacterium yunnanensis. Classification (GTDB taxonomy): domain Bacteria; phylum Actinomycetota; class Actinomycetes; order Mycobacteriales; family Mycobacteriaceae; genus Mycobacterium; species Mycobacterium yunnanensis. The sequence continues at coordinate 2,744 of NZ_JACKVK010000002.1, read as the reverse complement.
CCTCGCGTCTTCGGGTCGGTGCCGTGGTCGCGGAGTTCCTCGATGTTCCAGCCCGCGCCGACGCCGAACACGAAGCGCCCGTTGGATATCAAGTCGATGCTGGCGGCTTCCTTGGCGGTGACGATGGGGTCGCGCTGAATCAGCAGGGCGATCCCGGTGAAAAGATCGATCCGCGACGTCACCGCCGCCGCGGCGGCCAGGGTGACGAAGGGGTCCAACGTCTTGTAGTACATGTCGGGCAGGTCGCCGCCGCCCGGGTACGCGGACTCGCGGCTGGCCGGGATGTGGGTGTGCTCGGCCACGACCAGGGCGTCGAAGCCGCGGTCCTCGATCGCCGTAGCCAGCGATACCGGGTCGATGCCGTCGTCTGTGACGAACGTGGCAATGCCGAATTTCATGTCGACCTCCTCTGTCGGTGTCGGGGGTGGGAACCCGCCCTCGAGACGTGCTATTCCCGCTGCTCCCTCGTCGAATCGCCCATTTAGGCGAACGTTAGATAGGGTCACTATCAGGTTGAGCCGGGATCGATGGCGCTTCGGGTGCGACAGCCAATCGCGAGAACACACCGTTCCGTCGGGAAGAAAACCCGCCGGAAAGAAGCTGGAGAGGTACGTGCCCACCCTCATTCCGTCCGTCCTCGGCGGAGTTCGCTGATGCGCCAAGGACCCCTCGCCGGCCGGTACCCCGCCGTCGCCGCCATGGTCATCCTCGCGTTGATCCCCTACCTGGCGCTGTCCGCGGCAATCGACCCACTGGTGCCGATCATCACCGCGCAACTCCACATGAGCGTGCAAACGATGAGCTTGAGTTCGGGGCTAGGGAACGCCGCCTACGCCGTGGGCACCGTGCTCGCGGTGCAGTTCGCCCAGCACCTCCCCCAGCGTCGGATGTTGCTGGCCTATGCGGTGGTGCTGGCCGTCGGCTCGGTGGTGGCCGCGTCGGCGGTGAACCCCGCCATGTTCATCGGCGGCCACGTGCTCCAGGGTCTGGCGACCAGCATGCTGCTGATTGCGGCCGCACCGCCCCTGACGATCGGCTTCCCAAAGGAGAAGCTGCGCAACACCGCCGTGATCATGAACATGTGCGTGTTTGGCGCGGTCGCGCTCGGCCCGTTCATCGGCGGTGCGCAAGCCGAATCCCAGGCGTGGCGGCCACTGTTCTGGATCATCGCCGGAATCGCCGTGCTCGCGCTGATCATGGCGGCCCTGACCTTCGAGGACGCACCACCCGCCGACCTCGACGCACCCCGCGACCTACCGGCCATCGGTCTGGCCGCGGTGGGGTGCGCGGCGGCCTTCGTCGGAGCCTCGCAGCTGACCACCCACGGTTTCGGTGACGCCGCGGTCACCTTGCCCATGTTCGGCGGCCTGGCCCTCATCGTGGTGCTGGTCGTCTATCAATTCCGTTCGCGCCGGCCACTTCTCACCGTCCGGACGATGCTGACGAGCTCGATCCCCGTGGCCGGCGTTGGCGTCGCGTTGTTCGCGGCCGCAGCCTCGGTCGCCGCGACGGCCCTGACGGCCAACGTCCTGCTGCAGACCTACAGTCCCGTTCACGTGGGTCTGCTGTACCTGCCCGAACTCGGTGGTGCGGTGGTCATGGCGGTGGTCTTCGGCATCGTCATTACCCGCCGCGCCATGCACTACCTGCCGCTGGTCGGCATGGTGCTGCTGGCGGCCGGCATCCTGGTCTTCCAGGTCGCCCTGCCCGCCAATCAGCCCCTCGTGCTGCTGGCCGCAGGGCTGACCGGCCTGGCGCTGGGCGCCACCGTCGCGCCGGCCCTGTTCGTCGCCGGGTTCTCGCTGCAGTCCAACAGCCTGCAGCGCGTGTTCGCGATCATCGAATTGTTCCGTGCGGTGGCGGCTTTCATGGTTGCGCCCATCCTTGCCCACTTCGCGACGACCGTGTCGATCGACCTGGCGATCGGAACGAGCTACGCCCTGTGGATCGGCTTCGGCCTCGCCGTCGGCGGCGCCGTCTTCGGAGTGGCGGTCTACGCGTTGAGCGGTGCCCGGCCGCAGAAGCCCAACCTCGACGAATTCCTCGACGGCGACGACCCGGCGTGGCATTCGCCACCGCTGCTCGCCCGCATTCGGCCCGGGGTGTCGGCGGCACCCGACGTCCCCTCTGCCGTCACGGCCCCCGCCGTGGGTGCGCCGGACGTCGACGTCGAGCCGACCGGCATGGTGCTCATCGCCTACGACGGAACCGATCTCGCCGACTTCGCGATCACCCAGGCAGCAGCCCGACTCGGCACCGGCTGCGAGGCCTTGGTGGTGTGCGTCTGGCAGCCGGTCGACGTCGGATTCAGCCCCACCGATGAGCAGCACTTCGACGCCGACCGGGCCACCGAGGTGCGCGGCGCCGCCGAGCGGACGGCAGCGCACGGCGCGGACGTGGCGCGTGAGGCGGGCTTCGTGGCGCGCAGCGTCGCGGTCGAGGCCGTGCCGACGTGGAAGGGCATCGTCGCCGCAGCCGACGACCACGACGCCAGCGTGATCGTGCTCGGACCGCATCGCCGCAGCGGCCTGCTCGGACATCTGCAGGGCAGCGTGGCGTCTGCCGTGGTTGCCCACACCGAGCGCCCGGTGTTGATCGTCCCGCAGTATCAGGACGTCAGCTAGGTGTGATGTCCAGGGAGGTTGTCCCGATTCGTATCGGTGAGCCTGTGTGACAGAGAAGGCCTCCGGTTGTGAAGTGGAGCTGTCTAGGAACCGCTTCATCAACCAGGAGGCCTTCGTGTC
>NZ_JACKVK010000001.1 GCF_025823185.1 Mycobacterium yunnanensis | reverse complement strand
GACACGAAGGCCTCCTGGTTGATGAAGCGGTTCCTAGACAGCTCCACTTCACAACCGGAGGCCTTCTCTGTCACACAGGCTCACCGATACGAATCGGGACAACCTCCCTGGACATCACACCTAGGCCGGGTCTACTCGCAGCCGATACCGTTTCCGTCGCGGTCGAGGTCGTAGATGTCAGTGCCGACGACGGTGACCGGACCGGACACGTAGGCCGGGCCGTTGCCGCTTCCCCCTTGGCAGTCGACGTCACTGGCGATGGGGACGCACGCCCCTGAGTAATTCGGATCGCAGTCGCTCTGCTGTGCGTTTGCGACAGGGCAAAGAAGATAGCTTGCGGCAAACAATATTGTCGACACAGTCAGTTTTCTCATTTGGCCAGACTGTAGCTCAACCAGACCATTTCGCGTTGGCGACTGATCCACGCGAGAGCAGGACCGCTTACTAGAACTTCCCGACTAGGCGATTTGCCCTTCTCGTCGAGGATCAGCAGCGCAGGTCGGCCGGGGGCTGCAGGCGGTCGACGAAGAACGCCTCGAGGGGAGCGTCGACGCAGCGGTTGCCGCTGAAGGCGACCGTGTGCTGGTTGCCGTCGAACGTGATCAAGGGGGCGCCGAGTTGACGGGCCACGTCGACGCCCACCTGGTACGGGGTGGCGGGGTCCCCGGTGCTCGACACGACGACGACCTTCCCCGGTCCCGGCGAGCTCAGCGGATGCGGCTCGGCTGCCGACCGCACCGGCCAGAAGACGCACAGTGGGCGGGGTGCCTCACCCGTGAACTCGCCATAGTCTTTGTAGGGGGCGACCTCTCGCATCTTTCGGTCGACGTCGGCGTAGACCGCAGGGTCTGTGGGGTACGCCTCGTCGGCACAGTGGACGGAGTTGAATGCGTCCTCCGAATTGGTGTAGTGCCCGTCCTCGTCGCGTTCCAGGTATTCGTCGGCGAGCTCCAGGAGACTGTCGGCGTCAGTTCCACGGGCCAGTGCCGTCAGACCGTCGGTCAGTCGAGGCCAGTCCTCAGAGCTGTAGAGCGCGTCTTCGACCCCGGTGAGGGCGTCGGAATGACTGAGCCCCCGCGGGTCTGCCGTACGCGCAGGCTCGTCCACCAGTGGGTCGACGAGCTGATGGAAACGGTCGACGGATCCTGCCGGGTCGGTTCCGAGGGGGCAACCGGGCCGGGAGGCGCAGTCGGCGGCGTAGGCGTCGAACGCCTGTTGAAATCCCGCCGCCTGGTCAACCGCTCCGGCGAGTGGATCGGTGAATTGGTCCACCGCACCGTCGAGCATCATCGCGCGCACACGGTCGGGAAACAGTTCGGCATAAGCAGTTCCGAGTCGGGTGCCGTAGGAGTAGCCAAAGAAGTTCAGTTGCTCCTCCCCGAGGGCGGCCCGTACCGCGTCCATGTCTCGAGCGGAGTTCTCGGTGCTCATCCCAGCCAGGAACGCCAACCCGACCTGGTCCGCGCATCTCCGAGCGCGTTCCCGATCGATGTCTTCGATGTGGGCGACACCCGCCGGGCTGTAGTCGACCTGTGGGTCGGCGCGGTATTCGTCGAGCTCGGCGTCGGTTTCACACCGAATCTCGGGGGTGGACAGTCCCACTCCACGCGGGTCGAACGCCACCAGGTCGAATCGTCGTCCGATATCGGTCTTCTCGAGCTTCGGCGCGAACCGGGACATGACCTCGATAGCGGAGACACCTGGCCCACCCGGGTTGGAGATGATCGTGCCCAGTTTCTGGCCGGTGGCCGGTATCCACATCACCGCCAGCTGGGCTTGCGGCGCTTGCGGATTCGCGGCGTCACTCCAGTCGACGGGTACCGCGACGGAGGTGCATCGGGCGGTGGGCACCTTGGCGGTGTCGACCCAATCTCCGCAGCCGTGCCACCCCAGGGCCGGCGCGGCGTCGGGCGCCGCAGCAGCCTGCGGCACGGCGGTGGTGACGAGCGCAAGCGTCACCACGCAGACGACTCCGGACACGACGACCCCCGCAACGCTCCCCCACCGCAGCATCGCGACATCCTCGCACGACCGCGGCGGGGGTTGCAGCGCTTGCGCCTGGCGGACCTGAGCGGGGCCGTCGGCGCATTAGCCGCCCAACTGACTCCTCGGCTGGTTGAATGTCGCCAACAGAAGTCGGCCGGTCACGGGAGTTCGCAGCGTCATGGATGACACGGTCGTAGACGGCGGGGACGCCACCGAGGATCCGCCGTCCGGCCGGGAGGCCACCCGAGGCACGCCGTCTGCCGAGACCGCGACCGAAGGCGCCGAGACCGTCCGCACCTTCGGGCGTTACGAGCTGTTGTCGTTGGTCGGCGCGGGCGGCATGGGCCAGGTGTGGCGTGCACGCGACCGGCAGACCAATCGGGTCGTCGCGCTGAAGGTCTTACCGGAACACTCCGCCGCGGACGACGAGCCGCGCGAACGGTTCCGGCGGGAGTGCGAGGCGGTGGCACAGCTGACCGAGCCGCATGTCATCCCCATTCACGACTTCGGCGACATGGACGGCCGGCTCTTCCTCAACATGAGGTTGGTCGACGGCACCGACTTGCGCACGCTGATCCAACGCAACGGTGCCCTGACTCCCACGCGCGCGGTCGCGATCATCACCCAGGTCGCCGGCGCACTGCAGGCGGCCCATGACGTCGGACTGGTGCATCGTGACGTCAAACCGTCGAACATCCTGGTGTCCGACAACGACTTCGCCTACCTGATCGACTTCGGAATCGCCCACGCCTCAGGCGACCACACCCTGACGAAGGCCGGCGAAACCATCGGGACCGCGGCCTACATGGCACCGGAGGCCATCGGCGCCGCGGTGAAGACCCATGCGCGCGTCGACGTGTACGCCCTGGCCTGCGTACTCCACGAATGCCTCACGGGTAAGCCACCTTTCACCAGCGACATGGGTATTCAGGGCATGATTGCCCACCACCTGCACACCGCGCCACCGCGACCCAGTGCCAGTACGTCCGAGGTGCCAACCGCCTTCGACGCCGTCATCGCGAAGGGAATGGCCAAGAATCCCGACGAGCGCTACCCGACCGTCCGAGACCTCGCCGCCGCGGCCCGCGCGGCGACGGGCGCCACCGACACCGTGCCGGATGCGCCTGCAAGGAAGCGAGACACACCGTCGCGCAAGGTCATCGCCATCCTCGGCGCCGCATTGGCGGCCACCGTGGTGGCGGCGGTCGTCATCGCCTTCCGACCCTCCCCCGAGGGAGCCCAATCGTCGAATGGCGGTGGCACGCCGTCCGGCCCGGTCGGCCAGGGCCATTCCGCGCAGACCACGTTGCCGTTCAACGGAATTCGCGTCGCCGGTGGGGTCGCGGTCGACCCAGCGGGGACGGCGTACGTCACCGGCATCGGCACGGACCGGGTGATGCGACTGGAGCCTGGCGCGACTGATGCGACCGAGCTGCCGTTTCGCGGGCTCAAGAATCCGCGCGACGTGGCAGTCGACGCGAAGGGCGACGTCTACGTCACCGACTCGGGCAACGACCGCGTGATGTGGCTGCCGTCCGGCGCGCCCACGGCAATCCCGTTGCCCTTCAGCGGTCTCAACGACCCCCGCGGCATCATCGCCAGTCCGGGAGGCGACGTCTACGTCGTCGACCGTGGCAACGACCGCGTGCTGTTCTTGCCGTCGGGCACGACGGTGGCGGCCGAGCTGCCGTTCACGGGCCTCAACGATCCCCGTGGCGTCGCCGTCGACGCGGCGGGCGGTGTGGTCGTCACCGACTGGGGCAACAACCGGGTGGTGCGGTTGGCGCCGGGCGCTACCGACGCCACCCCCCTCCCGTTCACGGGTCTGAACGATCCTCACGGCGTGGCCATCGACGAGCAGGGCGACGTCTACGTGACCGACCGCGGCAACGCGGGAGTCGTCGAGCTCCGACCGGGTGCGCCTGCGGCGATTCCGCTGCCCTTCACGGGTCTCAACGATCCCCAGGGTGTGGCGGTCGACGGGGCAGGCAACGTCTACGTGACCGATGCGGGCCCCAACCCCGTGGTCAAACTCGCAGTCGACCGGTGAGCCTGGACTTCGGACTCCTCGGTCCGCTCCAGGTCACCGTGGACGGCCGGCCCATGCCGTTGGGCACCCCGAAACAGCGGGCGGTGCTGGCGCTGCTACTCATCAACCGCAATCGCGTGGTGCCAAGGGATTCCATCATCGACGCGATCTGGGCGGACACGGCCCATGCCGACGCGACCCACAATCTTCACGTCTACGTCGCGAATCTGCGCAAGATCTTCGGCACCGCCGGGGTCGACCCCCGAGCCGTCTTGGTCAGCGCACGGCCCGGCTACCGGCTGGACGTGCCGGAGTCATCCTGTGACATCGGGCGATTCGCCACGGAGCGGGCTGCGGGCGTCGAAGCGGCCGCCGCGGGTCGGTTCACCCAGGCCGGCGACCGCCTCGCCGCCGCTCTCGCGCAGTGGCGTGGCCCCGTCCTCGACGACGTGCGCGAGTTCGGTTTCGCCGCGACCTTCGCCACCGCGCTGGTCGAGGACAAGGTGGGGGCTCAGGTCACTCGCGCGGAGGCTGACATCGCCTGCGGTCGAGCCTCTTCGGTGATCGGCGAACTCGAGGCGCTCGTCTCGGAACACCCCTATCGCGAACCCCTGTGGGCGCAGCTGATCACCGCCTACTACGTCGTCGAGCGACAAACCGATGCCCTCGACGCCTACCGCAGAGTGAGATCCACGCTGTCCGAGGAGCTCGGCATCGACCCCGGCCCGACCCTGCGCACCCTGCACCAGCAGATCCTGCGCCAAGAGCCCCTGGACATCCGACGGATCGCGCAGAGCGACGCATCCGACGTCCTCACCATGATCGAGTTTCACACCTCGAATTCCAGTTCGGCGGCCGGCAGGGCGCAGCTCCGTGACGCCGCGGGCCGTTGCTACCCGTTGGAGACGGTGGCGACGGGGATCGGACGCCGCGACGACAACGCCATCGTGCTCGACGATCCACGGGTGAGCCGGCACCACGCCACGGTGATCGACACCGGTGCCAGCTTCGTGATCAACGACCTCCGGTCGTCCAACGGGGTGCTGGTCTCAGGCGAGCGCATTCGCGGCAGTGCCACGCTCTCCGACGGTGACGTCATCACCATCGCAGGCCATCGGCTCGTGTTCGAACTGGCACCGCACGCACCACCTGCCCCCTGACCGGCGGCGGCGTGGTCGGCGTTGAGATTCCGTTGAGGACTGCGCCGCATTCTCTTCTCCACGCGGCCACACCACGTGGCTCCGAGAAGGGAACCGCACATGATCACCACCCGAATCGCCACCAGCGCGGCCGTCCTGGCCTTCGGCCTCACCGGCCTCGGCGCAACCGTGGTCACGCTCGCCGCGCCCGCCCAAGCCGACACCGCGACCGTCACCCACGTCGACGGAACACCTATGACCGGCACTGCCGGACCCGCCGTGGAAGACGCCGGCAGGATCACCAACGAACTCGAAGGCGCGACCCGCGGACCCAACGTCGCCGCCGTCCCAACCCCGGGCAGCGCCACCACCGTCCAGCACGTCCCCTTCCCCCTCAATCCCGCCCCGCACAGTGAGCACGCCGGCCAGGGCCACAAGGGCACGAACGAACAACACGTCGACCACTGAATCCCACGGCGTTCCGCCGAACACCGCATGGCAAATCATCTCAATCGTGAATTTCCTCGCTAGAACACCCAGACCATCCCTTAATGTCCTGCACGAACCCAGCTACAGAGGATCGGAAGAATTGTGACCAGAGAGACTGCTGCGAATTCAGCTACTCAGAATGACGAGCGTCTGGGTTCCGGCTACGAACCGGAGTTGAAGCGAACACTCGGCGGCTTCCAGGTGTTCGCCGTGTCATTCGCGTTCATCTCGGTGGCGGTCGGCATCTTCGGGACCTACGACGACCTCCTCACCACCTCGGGACCGGTCGGCATCTGGTTGTGGATCCTCTCCGCGATCGGCCAAGCACTGGTGGCCCTGGTGGTGGCGCAGTTCGCGGCGAGGATCGCGCTCAGCGGATCGTCCTACCAATGGGCGTCGCGGCTGGCGAATCCGAAGGTCGGCTGGCTGTTCGGCTGGCTGACGTTCTGGTACTTGGCGATCGCCGTCGTCGCAGTGGACAACGCGTTGGCCAGTCAGGCGTTCATGCCCCTGGTGGGAATGGCGGAGAACGAGGACACCGCGCGCATCATCACCGTCGCGATCCTCGTCATCCAATCCGTCTTGGTGATCGCCTCCACGAAACTGCTGGGCATGCTCACCTCGAGCGCAGTGGGTGTCGAACTCCTCATCATCGTGGTGGTGGTGATCGGCCTGGCGGTCGTGATGGTGTTCACCGGCAGCGGCGATCTGACCAATCTCACCTCCCGCGGAGTCACCGCCGGAGCACCGAACTACTTCGCCATCGGCGGCGGTTTGATGGCCGGCATGATCATGGGTCTGACCACACTCGTCGGCTTCGATTCCGCGGCCAACCTGGCCGAGGAGGCGAAGGATCCGTTCAAGAGCGTCCCCCGCGCAATCGTGGCCTCGGTGCTCGCGGCGGGCCTTCTGGGATTCGTGTTCCTGATTGCGTTGACCATCGCCATCAAGGACGTCCCGGCGGTCAGCGCCAGCGGATCACCGGTCGCCGCGATCATCCGCAGCCAATTCGGAGTGGTAGCCGAGCGAGTCTTGTTGGCAGGCTTGGTATTCGCGATGTTCGGTGCGGGGATGGTGATCATCGCAGCGTGCTCGCGGCAGGTGTTCTCCATGGCCCGCGACAAGCGGTTCCCGGCCCACGAACTGATGAAGAAGGTCAACCCGAAGACCCAGACCCCCGTCCCCGCCACGCTGCTGATCCTTGGCGTGGGCGTCGTCTTGATGCTCGCTCTGCCCGGAGCCGCACTGATCCCACTGATCGTCGGCTCGACGATCCTGCCCGCGCTGATCTACACCGGAATCGTCGTCCTGTATCTGGCGGTGCGAAAGAACTTGGAGCGCAAGGAGGGCGGGTTCAGCCTCGGACGATTCGAGATACCGGTCGCCGTGGCGGCGCTGATCTGGGAGGCGTTCGTCCTGTTCGTACTCGTCACGCCCGGCGGCAACACCGTGCCCGTCATCGTCGTCGTCGGCATCATCCTCGCCGGCGGGATGTACTTCGCCTACATGTACTTCCTCCACCGCGACGTCCTCGACCACGAAGCGGGAATCGACGACGTCACGGCGACCACACCCGAGGTGACCGCATGAGCACGACGAGCACCTCAGCCGCCGAGCTGACCGGCCGGGTCGTCCGTCCGGGTGACGACGGCTACCGCAGCGCCAGTGACTCCTGGAACCTGCTGCACCGCAACGATCCGGCGGTGGTCGTGTTCGCGCAGCAGACGCAGGACGTGGTGAACGCAGTGGCCTGGGCGCGGCAAAACCGAGTCCCGGTCCGCGCCCGCAGCGGCGGGCACTGCCTCGAGGGGTGGTCCACCGTCGACGACGGCATCGTCATCGACGTCAGCGAATTGAAGTCCGCCACCGTCGACGCCGAGGGGCTGACCGCGACGGTCGGCGCGGGGCTCAACCAAATCGAAGCAGTCACCGCGCTCGGTGCGGCCGGCGTTGCGGCGCCGACCGGCACCGAGGGAACCGTCGGGTTGGTCGGTGCCACCCTCGGTGGCGGCTTCGGCCTCCTGACCCGTGCATTCGGAATGGCATCGGACAACCTGTTGGCCGCCGAGATCGTCGTCCCCTCCGAGGACGGCGGGGCACGGGCGATCGTCGTCGACGACAACACCAACGCAGACCTGTTGTGGGCGTTGCGCGGCGCCGGCAACGGCAACTTCGGCATCGTCACGTCCCTCACGTACCGCGTTCACCCCCTCGCCCACGTCGTCTACCTCACCGTGAGATGGTCGGGATTGGGTGACCTGCCCGCGGTGTTCGACGCCTGGCAACGCTTCGCCTTCGACACCGACAGTCGGCTCACCACTCAGCTCGAAATTGGCACCGACGGGTTCGAACTGGTGGGAGCGCTGGCCGGGGGAACGGCGGACGAGGCGGAACAGCTCTTGGTGCCCGTCACGTCCATTGGCATACCGACGCTCGTGATGACGGACGCGGGCTGGGCCGACACCTACGCCGGCTTTCAGATTCCGACCGAAGACGAACCGGTGAACTGGGCGTTCAAGTCGCAGTTCATCTATGAGCCGTACCCCGCCGAAGCGGTCGACGTCATCGTGTCGTTCCTGTCCAAGGCGCCCTCACCGCAATGCAATTACTTCACCAACGCCTTCGGTGGTGCTCTGCCCGGCAGTGAGCCCGCCGCCGGTTCGGCGTTCGCCCATCGCAACGCATTGTTCTACGCCGAGCCCGGCGCCGGCTGGGGCGGCGCGCGTGGCACGGCGGCCCGTGAGCGACCGGAGACACCCGACCCGCTCACCGCCGAATGTCTGTCCTGGATAACGGAATTCATGGAGGCCCTGGCGCCCTACGTCGACGGCGCGTACACCAACGTGCCGAATGCCGGCATGGCGGACTACGAGAACGCCTACTGGGGAGCGGGTGTCGACCGGTTGCGCACCATCAAGGCGAAGTACGACCCGGACGACGTGTTCAGCTTCGAGCAGAGCATCAGACCGGCGACGTCATGACCTCAGGAGCAAGCGCGGTCGGCAAGCATGTCGAGCGGAACGGCGTCGGCCATCGCCCGGTAACCGGCGAGGTTAAAGTGCAGATGGTCTGAGCCGTCGTAGGCCGGATTGATCCGGGACGGGTCAGCGGGGTCGCGGACGGCGGCCTCGAAGTCGACCACCCCGTCCGCCGGGCTCTGCTGCCGGATCCAGTCGTTGACCTCCTGACGCACGGCGTCGCTGTTTGGCGGCGCAGCGCTGCCACCAGCCGGAGTCAGCGTGCCCTGCAGTACCCGCAGTCCACGAGAATGCAGGCGGTCGATGACGTCGCGATACCCGCCGGTCAACTGGTCGACGGTGGCGTTGGGGGGCATCAGCAAGTCGTTGATTCCCTCTAGCCAGATCACCGTCGTCACGCCCGACTGGGCCAGCACATCTGCGTCGAGACGCCGAATCAGGGCAGGTCCCTGGATATCCGGCTGACCGCCAACCGTCGAATCTTGCAGGACGCGGTTGCCTGCGATGCCAAGGTTGAGCACCGACAGCGGACGGCCCGCTGCGGCCAGCCGCCGGGCGAGGTCGTCTGGCCAGCGCCCGTCGGCGTCGATGCCCTCCGCAGCCTCCGGCGCCCCTGCCGGAACCGCCTGGTAGCCGTCGGTGATGGAGTCGCCGACTGCGGCCACGGCACCGTCGGAGAGCGGCGCCTGCACCTCGAGACCGCTGACGAACGGGCGGCTGGTGGTGCGCTGGGTGAACGCGGACCCGTCGGCGTCGGCAGTGTGGTCGCCGGCGCCCTCGGCGGTGAGGTAGGACGTCTGCCGCGCGACGGCGTGCTCAGTCGCCTTGCCGACGTCGCCCGCCACGTACAGGCTCACGGCCAGCGGTTCGAAGGCCTGAACCGTGAATTGAACGGGGTCGCTTAGGACATCGTGTTCGGGCGCCACGGTGACGCTGCGGTCGCCGGCGAAGGTCAGCGGCGCGGTGGTGTCCGGAACCAGCGCGGGCCCGGATGCCCGGCGCGCTATGGCCGCCTGCGCGAATGTCACTGGGACGCTACCGAATCGGTTGGAGAGCCGGACCCGCGCGGTGCTGCCGTCGAACGTCGGCGTGAGGATCGCGCGGATGGTTTCGTCCCGCACCACCGACTTCGGGTTCATCGACATGTCGTACCGGTCGAAGTCGTCGTCGCCGGCAGACGCATCCGACGGAGCGGCTGCCCACACGCCGAGCCAGCCCTGATCAGAACAGCTGGGCAGAGGATCGGCCGCAGCCACCCCGGGCACGGCGAGTTGGATCATCAGCCCTGCCGCTGCGATCGAGATCGCCAGGCGAGAGCGCCAGCCCGCCCGCTTCTGGGATGCAGCAGCGAAGCTGGCCGCGTTCTCTGCCGTCATCGACGTTCCGATCCTCTGCGAGTGGTCCGCACGGACACTAGACGACAGGCGATCGTCAGGGAACGAGTTGCTCGATGTCGTCGAGCGAGGCGTCGCGCGTCTCGCGCATCACCAACAGGGCGATACCGGTCAGCACCGCCGCGCAGAGCAAGTAGACGCCAACCCACGCCACGCCGTAGGAGGTGGCCAGCCACGTCGCGACGAACGGTGCGATCGCCGCGCCCAAGATGCTGGCGACGTTGTAGGCGATACCGGATCCGGTGTACCGCACGTTGGTCGGAAACAGTTCGGGCAGCACGGCACTCATCGGCCCGAACGTGAGCCCCATCAACGTCATGCCGACGATCAGGAACACCAGGGTCGAGGTGGTCGTCGCCGACGCCGGGTCGAGCAGCAGTCCGAACGTGGTGCCGTAGACCATGATCGCGACGGTGATCACCAGCAGCGTCACCCGCCGGCCGAACTTGTCGGCCAGCAGTCCGGTGACGGGCAACATCGCGGCGAAGAAGAGCACCGAGATCAACTGCAGTTGAAGGAATTCTAGGTAGGGAATACCCAAACCCCCACCGGTGGGGGTCTTCTTGCCGGTGCCGAAGCTCAGCGCCCAGGTGGTGACGACGTAGAACAACGTGTAGGTGGCCAGCATGACGAACGTGCCGATGATCAGTTGACGCCAGTGGTTGCGGAACACCTCGGCCAACGGTGCACGCACCCGCTCGCCGCGGGCGATCGCGCGGGCGAACACCGGCGTCTCGGTCAGTCGCAGCCGCACGTACAGCCCGATCGCCACCATGACCGCGCTGAGCAGGAAGGGAATGCGCCAGCCCCACGTGAGGAATGCGCCGTCCAGGTCGGGGCTGGCGGTGTTGAAGCCCAGCCACAGCACCAGGATGAGGAACACGCCGTTGGCCAGCAGGAAGCCGAACGGGGCGCCAAGCTGGGGCCACATCGCCGCCCACGCGCGCTTGCCGGGTTTGGCCGTCTCGGTGGCCAGCAGGGCCGCGCCGCTCCATTCGCCACCCAGTGCCAGGCCCTGACTGAATCGCATGATCGCGAGCAACGCCGGGGCGAGCAGCCCCACTTGGTGATAGGTGGGCAGCACGCCGATGAGGAAGGTCGCGATGCCCATCACCAGCAGCGAGGCCACCAACGTGGTCTTGCGTCCGATCCGATCACCGAAGTGTCCGAACAAGATCGACCCGAGGGGACGGGCCACGAAGGCCAGGCCGAAGGTCGCCAGCGATGCGAGCAGTGCCGTCGTCGGGTCGCCCTTGGGGAAGAAGAGGTGCGGGAAGACCACGACGGCCGCGGTGGCGTAGGCATAGAAGTCGTAGAACTCGATGGTGGTGCCCACCATCGATGCGACGACGATCCGCCCGCGAGGCACGCCGTCAACCAGATCGGGTTCGCGTGTGGTCATGGGTGGACATCCTTGCACTCGCCTCGTCGGCGTGGCGTGTCCGACCCCGTGGCTACCCTCGACGAGGTGGAGTCGTTTGCGGTGTCTCGCCAAGACGTGCTGGACCAGGTATCGGGAATCGACGCCGGGAAGTACGCCAGGACGCGCAACTTCACCGACGGCGGCACGCAGATCTCGCCGTATCTCACCCGCGGGTTGGTGACCTTGCCCGAGGTGCGCGACATCATCCTCGAGCGACACACGCCCAGCCAGGCCTACAAGTTCGTCTTCGAGCTCGCGTGGCGTGAGTACTGGCAGCGGGAGTGGACGTTCCTCGGTGACCGCATCTTCGGCGACGTCAAGCGCCCGCAGCACCCCGTGAGCTCGCGGCGGATGCCGCGTGCCGTGCTCGACGCCGAGATCGGGGTCGACGCACTCGACGCCGCCGTGCGAGGTCTCTACGACACCGGCTACATGCACAACCACGAACGAATGTGGTTGGCGGGCTTGACATGCAACCTTGGGCGCACCCATTGGTGGGAGCCCGCGCAGTGGTTGTACTACCACCTGCTCGACGGCGACCCCGCCAGCAACAGCCTGTCCTGGCAATGGGTGGCGGGCACCAACAGCCACAAGAAGTACGTGCCGGCCCAACAGAACATCAACAAGTACTCACCGTTGAGGCAGCACGGCACCATCGTCGACCACGGGTACGGCGTGCTCGCCGACATGGCGGTGCCCGACGTCCTCACCGAGCGTGCCGACCTCGACCTGTCGTGGTCGCCGCCGCCGAGCGACGCGGTGGCGGTCGACCCGGCCAAGCCGACGCTGCTGTACCACTCGTTCTGGCTGAACGCGGCGTGGCGCTCGGACGTCGACGCCAACCGCGTCGTCCTGCTGGAGCCGAGTTGGTTCGCGCGCTTCCCGGTCTCGCCGATGGTGACTGACTATCTAGTGCGCTGCGCGCGGGAGATTCCTGGCGCCCAAGTGGTGGTTGCCGAGTTCGACGACCTAAGTCTCGGGGACGACGTGACCTTCATGGCTCACCCGTCGGTGCCGCACTGGCGAGGCCATGCCGACGAGATGCCGCGGATGTTCCCCAGGGTGCCGGAGAAGTCCTATGCGTCGTTCACCAGTTTCTGGAAGCAGTGCGAGCGGACGGGATGACCCGGCCGGGCTTGGTCGGGAGTCAGCCCGCCAAGCCTGCGCTCGTCAGCACGACCGCTGCCTCGTCGTAGGGAAACGCTCGGTAGAGCAGCCGGGCACGCGGTACGACGAGAGCCGCGGCCTCAGCCTTGCTCATGACCCGTGGGTCGACGAGCGTGACTGCCCGTCCACGCCTGTGCAGTACCGCCGGGCCGCCGGCCAGAACGTTCTTCACCCAGTCCGTCTCTCGGCCGTAGCCGATGAGGAAGGCATAGCCATCGGCGGTCTCGAACACTAGGAGGGGCGTTCGGTAACGCTTCCCCGACTTCCGTCCGACGTGCTCGAGCGTCCCGAGATAGGGAAGCCACGGTGTGATTGCGCGAGCCGTCGGGTTGGTGACCCGCTTGTTGAACTCTGCGATCCGGCGAGGCATGCGCACTCTCGGAGTGTAGGTAGTCGTCGGGATTCGCGGCGAACGAGCGGCTCGCCGGTGGAGGGGCTGGCGACAGTCGAGCGGACGCGCACCCGGCGAACCCCGCCGACACCCCGGCCTTCCGACCGGATTCGTCGTTCAGTTGGCACCGCCGCACCTCCCGCCGACATCGCGTCGTCCCTCCTGCATCCATCGGGGGTGACACTCCGCGTCATGCGGCGACGGCGAGCTTTCGAATCACGGTGCGTCTAAGAATCGTTTGCTGGTGGCAACCGATGGCAACGTTACGAGTACGTCAAATAATAAGGCGGGAACAATGGCTCATGACCATTCACGGCATATCCGACGGCAAACCCGGCTCCGCTACGGCTGGCGCCGTCCGGGGACGGACTGGCCGCGCGGATCGGCGATCCTTCGCTCGAACAAGAAGGTGGCGAGTCGCCACGAAAGACGTCGATCTACAAAAAACGGCCTCTAGCTGGGCTTACGGGGTAATCTGAATGGGAATGAATCGCACGCCTGCCGCACGGAGGTGTTTACACGATTCGCACGCACGTGCATTTTGGCCGCTGTCGCGTCCGACAGTTCGCTAGCAGCAAACGCCCAGACCTAGCCGCGACTCAAAAGAGACCAAAAGTTTTTATCGACCAATATGTTTGATTGCCGAATGCAGTGGTAACTTCTTCCTACACAACAACACCGTTGCTGAAAGGGAGAAGTTCTCATGAGTGGAACCATCGGACGCAGGATCATGTCGGGCGTTGCAGTGGCCGGCGGAACCGCAGCAATCGCCACCGGCTTGGCTCTGGCGGGCGCAGGTGCCGCATCGGCAGACAACACCCAGAACACCGTGACGAGCAATGGCAGCAAGTTCAGCCCGGGCAGCACCTCGGCCGCCGTCACCACGCCGGTCGGCAACGCGGGCACCAGCTTCCTGGACAACCTCGGCACGGCGATCTCCAACGCCCAGATCCAGCTCGGCACCGCGGGCACCAACGCCATCTCGCAGACCGGCACCGCGATCTCCAACGGGCAGATCCAGGGTGGCACCGCCGGCACCAACGCCATCTCGCAGACCGGCACCGCCGTCGGGAACGGACAGGTTCAGGTCGGCACCGCAGGCACCAACGCCATCACCCAGCTCGGCCAGGCCGGCAACGGCTTCCTGAACGGGATTGGCAACCTCTTCAACCGGGGATAGTCACACCACCTAGCTAGCGACGAGAGACGGCCGTGCCTTGGGCACGGCCGTTTTTCGTCGTTCTGGACGGTGCGTCAACGCTTGCTGATGCTGGGGTGCGTCGGCGACCGTCGCGCCCTGCTGCCGTGGGCCGGTTTCCTCATCGCCGGTGCGCTGTCGACGGCGGGCGCCTTCTCCACCGCGGTGATCGCCTTCCTCGTGCCGATGTCCGCGCATATCAGCCTCTGATCCTGGTCATCGCCTACCTGACGGCGCTGCTGTGCAACATCGAGAGTTCGACCCTCGGCGCGCTCGGGCTGGTGACGCCCATCGCGTTCGGCGCATTCGGCCACACCGACGTCGTCTTCTGGGTGACCGCCGCAGTGTGCGTGCCCGCGGCGCTGATGGTGATGAACCCGATCCATGTCGCGGGCACCTTGATCATCGGCAACAACGCCGTGGAGAACCAGGACGCCCTGTTCCGCCGACTGCTGGCCCTGGCGGGCTCGTTGGCGTCGGTCGTCCCGCGTCTCCTGGCGCTGATACCGATCGCCTCCGGCTGACAACCCAAGTGGCGGTTGCCCTTTCGTCCTTCCGGTTACTCCTCAGCGCACCTGGCCCGCCACGCCAGTGCCGATCCGCGGACGACGCCACAACTCCCAGGCCAGTCGAACGGCCCCTAGGGCGGTGAGCAAGGCCAGCGCCGCGAGACCGGGGACGTGCATCAGCACCGGCAAGGACGCCGCGGCGGCCAACCCCGTCGCGGTGCGGTCCACGGGGATCTGTCGGTGGTCCCGCCACCGGTAGGCGACGTCGGCGAGATAGAACATCCCCATTCCCCCGGCAAGGGCGACGGCCGACGGCACGGACACGGGCGCGGTGACGTGCGCGACGGCGCCGTGAGCCCCCACGGCGAACAGCACGATGCCGGCGACCATCGGTAGATGCAGATAGCTGTAGGCGTCGCGGGCCAGTTGGGCGCGTTCCGTCCCGGTCGCCTGTTCCAGCCGCTTCTGGGCACCGCTGCTCAAGCCGAAGTACGTCCACCAGAACGTTGCGTTGATCAGCACGCCCAGAATCAGCGCGGCGATCACCTCGGGACGGTGCAAATCGTTGGCACCGGAGCCCAGTTCGACGACGGCCTCTCCCAGCGCGATGATGATGATCGAGCCGTGGCGTGACACGAAGTAGGACGGCGAGACGCGAAATCCACCGAGCCCCAGCACAGCCGGTGCGCCGTAGTCGATCAGCGCCGCGGCAACCCACAGCAGCTCGCGTCCGGGCGAGTCGACGAAGGCGGCCGCCACGATGCAGGCGGGTGCGACGACGAAGGCCGGCACGATCCGCCACACGCTTCGCCGCAACTCGGAGTCCTCGTTCGACGAGTGCGCGACGAACATCACCGCGTGAATCAACCGCACGGCCAGGAGGGCAATTGCGAAGAGCGACGCACCGGAGGTGAACGCCGTCGGCAATGCCGTCGCGGCGACGAGCATCGCCGCCATCGCAGCGATGACCATCACCTCGTGCCACACGTTGGCGGTATCGAAGGTGTTGATCAGCCAGGTGTAGCCGACCCACGCCCACCACACCGCGAGCAGGGCGAGCGCTCCCCGCCCGAAACCCGTCGTCGACGGATCGTGAAGGACCAGCTGGGTCACCTGCGACATGGCGTAGGTGAAGACCAGATCGAAGAAGAGCTCGAGATTGCCCTCCGACGTCGGACTGCCTCCGTCGCTCGACTTTTCGTCGTCGTTGCTCATGACGCGGTGTCCGTGCGCGGCTGGGCCATCACCGTTGCCTTCCTTCCCCTGGTCGGCCTTGCGTCAGTTTGCCAACCGGGGAGGACGCGGTGCTTGGGCCTGACGGGTGAAAGCCGGGACCGTTCGTTGGTCCTGGGAGGCCGTGGTGAAATCCGCTGCTCGGCGGTTCGCTAGCACCCGGCCCGCACGTCGACGAGCGACGGGCGGCCTTCTTGCCTGTTCAAAGTGCGGTGCCCCCAGTCGGACTCGAACCGACACTTGGCGGATTTTAAGAAGGGGCGACCGGGTTTTCGCGACCTCGGGAAACGAACCGTCGAAGCGATCACTTTGGTTGCGCAACATCCTATTTCGACGTTCTCGGGTACGCCTGCGGTTCGGGCTCGATTCGCCCTAGATTCGCCCCCGGTCGCCGGGTGAGACCTGGTCGGCGTGCATTAGCTAGCAAGCCGAGGCGGCGTGTCGCGATTGACGCCCTAGGCCCTGATGCAACGATTCGGCTATGGGGGATCCACTACGCGAAACTATGGATGGCACGCTCGGACATTTCTGGACCGAATCGACCGACGTGTACGACCTTGACAAGGCTGCCGACGGCTACGTGAGGGTGGTCAACGACAGCATCTTTCACGTCGGAACTCTTCGCACTCGGGAATTCAATAGTGGGTTCAGAAACCCTAACCAGAGGCTCCCGCGCCCCGAGGCGGTCTACGGCCTTACCGCAAGCACAAGGGCAATGTTCTTCGACCTTGCAGGTGTCGGGCAATCAAATGTTATGGGGCAACGCGCATCGACGCAGACCGTACGCACGCGCGGTGTTGTTGTTGATGTTCCATTCTCCGTCCTGAAAGATACCGACTTCACTGAAGTTGAACTTTGGATCTCGGAAGTCACCCAATGGTCCGGACTATGGGGGATGTCTGAACAGATTCGACACGGCGACGACGGCCGACCGAACAAATTCACCGCATCCACTCTCGACCATGAGCCACTCGAGATTGACATTCGACGTGGTTTAAAACTGACCCTCGACACCACGTGGTCGGTGCAGGGCCCGGATGATAAGCGCGTCTTGAGTACGCCGCTGGTCGTCGGAACAGTAAGCGACAGACCACGATCCTGGCGTCAACACCTACCGGCGCTGATCGCAGTCCAGGACCTAATCAACCTCGCCTATGAGGGATTTGTGCCAGCGGAACATGGCACAGTCGAGTTCAAGTGCCGTGAGGACGGTCAACCGCGAACCACTCCGCAGATGTGGAACTCACGGCTCATGACTCTACCGCCAGGGAGCACAAAGCCTGCGATGACGAAGGTTCCAATGTTCTCCCTCGACACGATCGGCGGCGCTAGAGGTGTAAGGAATTGGATTCGGCTTGATCACGACTATCCGCGAGCGACCGGCCCGATTACGAACGAACACCGCTTCGGAGCGAGTGGGGTTGAAACGCGCCTCTTAGAAGTGGCCCTGGGGCTCGAGTACTGGACAAAGGTCAACCAGCAGCTAGGACGGGCGTGGGCCAAACCCCGAAAGCGAACGAAGAAGTCCTTTGAACCTCTGCCGATGGCGATCGGCCGTCACGTTGGGCCTGCCTTCACAAATTTTGTAGGCGACCTGGACAAGTGGGCTGACACGTTCTGGGACACCTACAACAGCCTGAAGCATGCACCCAACTTTGAGTACGACACGAGCGAGGTAGAACTGCTCGGTGATAGTGGCGCTCTATTACTTCTCGGCGCGTTGCTTAACCGCGCCGCGAACAACAGAACACCGATGAGCGTCATCTGCGATAGCCACCGTACGCAGATGATCGGATACAACGTCCGGAAGCTCTGGACTTAATGGATGATCCCTTAGGCTGGCCCAAACAGGCGTACCACGTTGCTGACCGCAGTCCGCTGAACCGGCGCGGGTGGTTCGGGCAGCGTGTTCAGTGCGCCGCCGTCCTGCTCGGGAATGTAGTCGCCTTACGTGTCGAGGGTTAGCGTGAACGTGCTGTGCCCCAGCCATTTCGAGACCTGCATGAAGTGCGTACCCGCCGAAAGCTGTAAGACCGCGAAGGTATATGAGCCGAAAAACTCCATAGACAGTCTCAACAGACTGCGAAAGGGCACCAGAGGTAACGCGTGGCGGCGTGACGGGTGCTAATCGGTGACGTGATTGACGTATTGCGGCCTTGCGGGTGCGACAAGCGCAAGCGCGACGCCGATTGGCCCGAGTAGAAGAAACGTGCACCAAAAGAATGACCAGGGCCGGTCGTTAGGTGCGACCGCAGCAGCGAGCAGCGCTATCAACAACCACACAAAAAATATGACTCCAGCGAGAACGCCGAACGAGCCATAAGTAAGGTCGATGAGCCTCTGTACTGACGGGTCCACATTGCTGTCCATAGGTCGAATCTTCCGCCACCAGGAACGCTGTCCGCGCAGCTTCGACCGAGTTAGCTACGGAAGCGACTCCGCCGCCGCGATCCCGCCGCCCGCCGGGGTGACGCCGGGGTGAAAGGGCTGCAGAGGGAAAGATTTTGAGACGAAAACCGATCTAACAGGCCCTATTCGGTGCCCCCAGTCGGACTCGAACCGACACTTGGCGGATTTTAAGTCCGCTGCCTCTGCCAATTGGGCTATGGGGGCGTGGCAGCTCAAAGGGTAATTCAGTCGTGCAAGAGTCCGACGGTGGGCTTCGCGAGCCCTCACCCCAGGTGTAACGATGCCGCGCCGCGCGCGAGTAGTACTTCTCCCCCGCCAGCACCCCGCAATTCCCCGGATACGACCATCGTCGCGCGCGCCCAGGGGCGTTCGTGCGCCAGGAAGGGCACCTCCTGCGCCGTCCAGTCGTCGACGAACTCGACCGAATCGTCACCGCGAGCGAGGACCCGGCGATAGGCGAGATCGGGGTCGGACTGGACCCACACCGTGGCGTCGAACCAGTGACGCAGTCGCTCGCGACATGCGCCGACACCCTCGACGACGAGTACGTCCGTGCCGGCCGGTACCTCGACGGCGCCCGGCCGACCGCGAGCGTCCCACGCCGGTGGCCTGAACGCGACCGGTGGCCCGTCGCGTCTCAGCGGCGCCAGCACCCCGTCGACGAGGAGGTCATGCCAGTCGAAGAACGAGTGGTGCCAAGCGATGTCGTCGGTATGGACGACGGCGATGCGTGCGCCGGCACGTGCCAGGTTGGTCGCGAACGTCGACTTGCCGGACCCGCTGCGACCGTCGACGCCGACGAGCATCACCCCCGACTGCCGGGGACTGGCACGCAGCTCGGACAGGACCCCCGCGTACGACGTCTCCGTCCACTGCGTGATCGTCGGCTCGTCCCCGACGTTCACGACCGCACCGCCGGGAGCGACGGTCTCATCGGCCTCGGCGTCGAGGAACCGCCAGGTACTTGTACTCCAGGAACTCGTCGATGCCGACCTTGCCGCCTTCGCGCCCCAAACCGGACTGCTTCACCCCACCGAACGGAGCGGCCGGGTTGGACACCACTCCGGTGTTGACGCCCACCATGCCCACCTCGAGTCGCTCGCTCAAGTCGAAGGCGCGGTCGACGTCCTGCGTGAACACGTATCCCACCAGACCCCAGTCGGTGTCGTTCGCGCGGTCGACGACGTCGTCCTCGTCGTCGAAGGGGATGACCGGGGCCACGGGTCCGAACACCTCGGTGGTCATCAGGTCGGAGTCGGCGGAGACGTCGGCCAGGACGGTCGGTGGATAGAAGTAGCCCGGTCCCTCGGGCAGCCGACCACCGGTCAGCGCGGTCGCGCCGCGCGCCAACGCGTCGTCGACGAGTCGCTGCACCTTCGCTCGGCCCGCCGAGTCGATCAACGGCCCCACCTCGGTGCCGTCGTCGAGTCCGTTGCCCACCGTCAACGCCGCCATCCGCGCGGCCAGCCGTTCGGAGAACGTCGCGGCGACGTCGCGGTGAACGTACATGCGGTTGGCCGCGGTGCACGCCTCCCCCATGTTGCGCATCTTCGCGGCCATCGCACCGTCCACCGCGACGTCGACGTCGGCGTCCGCACAGACGATGAACGGGGCGTTCCCACCCAGTTCCATCGAGGACCGCATCACCGTGTCGGCGGCCCGCCGCAACAGCAGCTTGCCCACCCCGGTGGAGCCGGTGAAGCTCACCTTTCTGGCCTTGCCGCTGCTCATCCACCGCTCTACCACCGTTGCCGCGTCCGTGGTGTTGACGACGTTGAGCACACCGTCGGGCAGGCCGGCCTCCTGCAGAATCCCGGCCAAAGCCAGGGAACTCAGCGGAGTTTGGGGGGCCGGCTTGAGCACCATCGTGCAGCCGGCGGCGACCGCGGGAGCGATCTTGCGCGTGCCCATGGCCAGGGGAAAGTTCCATGGCGTGATGAGCACGCACGGGCCGACCGGTCCGCGGGTCACGATGATGCGGTTCGCGCCGTCCCCCGTGGTGGTGTGGTCACCGGAGATTCGTACCGCCTCCTCGGAGAACCACCGCAAGAACTCGGCCGCGTAGGCGACTTCACCCTTCGCCTCGGCGAGCGGTTTGCCCATCTCGAGGGTCATCACCTCGGCCAGCCAATCCTGGCGGGACATCACCAAATCGTAAGCGCGACGCAAGATCTCGCTGCGATACCGCGGCGAGGTACCCGCCCACGACGCCTGTGCCCGTACCGCAGCCGCCAGCGCGGCGTCTCCGTCGGCCGGATCGGCGTCGGCGACGGCGGCCAGCACCTCGCCCGTCGCCGGGTTCTCGACGTCGAACACTCGTCCGCCGACGGCGTCCCTCCATTGCCCGTCAATCAGCAGCCCCGTCGGAATCGAGGCGACGGCCGGGCGAGACGACGTCGACTCGACGGTGGTGGTCGGTGCGGTCATGGGTGTCTACTCCTGTCGTTCGAGCGGATCGAGGATCTGCGCGAGATGCCGCGAGGCACTCGGCGAAGGATTCTCGGTGAGTTGCCGGGCCTGCATGTGGCAGCTGAACCCGTCGGTGAGGACGACGGCATCCGGACGTGCCCTCAACGCCGGCGCGAGCGCCTGCTCGGCGACGGCCATGCTGACGTCGAAGTGTTGCCGCTCGAAACCGAAGTTGCCTGCGACGCCGCAACATCCGGTGGCTTCGTGGACGTCGTCGATTCCGACGGCCTTCAACGCGCGCACCTGGGTGGCGGCTCCGAAGACGGCGTATTCGTGACAGTGGGTTTGTACGGTCACCGACGTCGGCAGCGCCGCACTCGGTGTCCAGCCGGCGTCGCGTCGAGCGCTGACGTATTCGGCGAAGCTCTGGACCCGTCGCGCCACACGATGCGCGGCGGGCGAGTCGACGAGTTCGGGTAGGTCCTTGCGCAGAGCTGCAGCGCAACTCGGCTCGGGGACGACGATCACGCGGTCGGACCCGTCGTCGAGCGATGCGGCGGTGCGACGCAGTCGCTTTCTGGCTTGATGGAGCTGTCCGGTGGAGATCCACGTCAGACCGCAACAGACGTCGGTACGCACGTCGGCACGGTGCCCGGCGTCCGCCACGACCCGCAGGGCCGCCCCGGCCACGTCGGGCCGGAAGCCCTTCGTGAAGGAGTCCACCACGAGGACGACGTCGCCATCCCCATTGCGATGAGGTGCCAGCTCGCGTCGAAGTTGGCGCCGGGAGGCGAAGCTCGGCAGCGGTCGCTCGGTGGTCAAGCCGCCCAGGCGAAGTCCCACCGGGCGCATTGGACTGGCCAACACGGCGTTGACGAGAGGGGCCATCCGCGACGTCACCGCCAGCCATCGCGGCAACCAGCCCAGCGAATAGTGCGCCACGGGACGCAGCCGCCCGCGGTAGTGGTGGTCGAGGAACTCGGCCTTGTAGGTCGCCATGTCGACGCCGGTCGGGCAGTCCGACGAGCATGCCTTGCACGACAGGCACAGATCGAGTGCCTCGCGCACGTCCTGCGACGCCCACCCCTCCTCGGCGCTCGTTGCGCCGCGCACCATGTCTTGGAGAACACGGGCACGCCCGCGCGTGGAGTCCTTCTCGTCGCCGGTGGCCCGGTAACTGGGGCACATGACACCGCTGCCGTGCGAGCGGCACCGTCCGACGCCGATGCAGCTCTGGACGGCCTCGGCGAACCCTCCGCTCCCCGACCCGTT
Source organism: Mycobacterium yunnanensis (assembly GCF_025823185.1). Lineage (GTDB taxonomy): Bacteria > Actinomycetota > Actinomycetes > Mycobacteriales > Mycobacteriaceae > Mycobacterium > Mycobacterium yunnanensis. Next base: position 537,000 of record NZ_JACKVK010000001.1, on the reverse strand, counting down.
CGCGTCGTGCAGAACGAAGGTCGTCTGCCACGGCAACGCGGGAATGTCCGCCAGCGCCAACGAGTTCGTGACCGGTTCGGGGTCGACGATCATGCCGGGGTTGAGGACGTTGGTCGGGTCGAAGAGACGCTTGAAGGCCGAGAAGGCCTCCATGATGGTCGGCGAGTACATCTCGGGCAGGAGCTCGGAGCGGGCCCGTCCGTCGCCGTGTTCTCCGGACAGCGTGCCGCCGTGGCGGACCACGAGACGAGCGGCAGCGGTGAGGAAGTCCGACATCACCTGCCGGCCCTCCGGAGTCCGTTGGTCGAAGGTGATGCGGATGTGCATGCACCCGGCGCCGAAGTGGCCGTACATCACCCCGATGAGACCGTGCCGTTCGAGCAATGACCGGAAGTCGGCGAGGTAGTCGGCGAGATCTTCCGGGGCGACCGCGGAGTCCTCCCAACCCGGCCACGACGTGACGCTCGACCCGTCGGGCAACTCCAGCCGGGATGACAGCCCCGCCCCGTCCTCCCGAACGCGCCACAACTTCCTGCGCTCGACGGGATCGCGCACCTCGCGGCAGTCCAGCGCTCGCCCAAGAGCCCGAAGCTCGCCCTGGAGCTTCCTCGACTGCGCCTCGACGGCGACGTCGTCCTCCCCGTCGAGGTCGACGTAGAGCCATGCCCGCCCAGCCGGCAGTTCGGACACCGAGTCCGGACCGCGACGAGCCCTCATGGTCGCCACGATCTGTTCGTCGATGCCCTCGATCGCGGCCGGGGAGTACTTCAGGATGGTCGTCACGTCGCGCGCGGCATCCACCACGTCGTCGTAGGCCACGATGAGCAGCAGCGCCGACGACGGCACGTCCACCAACTGCATGGTGGCGCCCACCACGATGGCGCACGTTCCCTCGCTGCCGACGAGTGCGCGGGCGACGTCGAAACCGTTCTCCGGCAGCAGGTTTGCCAAGTGAAAGCCCGACACCTGCCGCGGAATGCGGCCCAACTCGAGACGGAACTGAGCCATGTACCCGGTGGCGAGGGCCTTGAGGTCGGCGGTCAGCTGACTGGCCCGCTCGACTGCGGCCACGTCGTCGGAGTCGGTGGCACGCAGCGCGGTGCGGGTGGCGGTCAGTCGTGTTCCGTCGGCGAGCACCACGTCGAGGGACACCACGTGGTCGCCGGTGCGGCCGTAGCGAACGGAGTGGTTGCCGCACGCGTCGTTGCCTATCGATCCTCCGATCGTGGCGCGGTTCTTGCTCGACGGGTCCGGTGCGAAGGTGAGGCGGTTACCGGTGTGCCGTTCGACCGCGTCCGTGAGCTGGGACAGCACGACCCCCGGCTCGACGACGGCAGTCCGGCTGGCCGCGTCGATGGACACGATCGAGTTCATGTGGCGTGAGGTGTCGATGACGACACCTCGACCAATCGCGTTGCCGGCCATCGACGTTCCACCCCCGCGCGCGACGACGGGCACACCGGCTCGTCGACACGTCGCGACGAGGCGGCTGACGTCCTCGGCGTGGCGCGGAAACGCAACGGCCAGCGGCGCGACGCGGTAGTTCGACGCGTCGTAGCTGTACTCGGCGAGCCGCCTGCTGCTGACGTCGACGTCGACCCCGCTGCCGGCGAGCAATTCTGCGACGTCTCCGCTCAATGAAGTTCTTCGGCTAGGACGACGGCCAGGTTCTCCAGCATGCGATCCGCGTCGCCGATCGAGAACGGCAGCGGCGGGCGGACCTTGAGGACGCTGCCCCGTGGCCCGGACGCTGAGATCAGCACGCGTCGGCGTCGCATGTTGTTGACCACGCGCATGGTCGACTCCCCGTCGGGGGTGTTGGACTCACGGTCGGCCACGATGTCCACGCCGACGAACAACCCCGCGCCACGCACTTCGGCGATCTGTTCGTAGTCGGCGGTGAGCGTCGAGATCTCGGACATGATGTAGTTGCCGACCTTCTCGGCGTTGGCGATCAGGCCCTCGTCGTTGATCACGTCCAGTACGGCCTGGGCGGCGGCGATGGACACCGAGTTGCCGCCAAAGGTGTTGAAGTACCTGATGTTGCGGCCGAACTCGGTGAGCAGTTCGGGCCGGAAGGCGGCGGCGGCGATGGGTATGCCGTTGCCCATCGGCTTGCCGGTGGTCATGATGTCGGGAACCAGCCCGTGACGTTGAAAGCCCCACCAATGTTGGCCGGTACGCCCAAACCCTGGTTGCACCTCGTCGGCGATGAACAGACCGCCTGCGTCGTGGACCTCGTCGATGATCGGCTGGAGGAAGCCCACCGGGTCGGCGAAGATGCCGTCGGAGGAGAAGATCATGTCGGCGATGAACGCCGCGACCCCGAAGCCGTGGCGCTGCAGGTCGGCGACGGCGTCTCGTATTTCGCGCCGCATGGCCTCGACCACGCCGTCGTCGCCGCCGTGCCGCAGGCGATCGGGAGCACTGATCGTGCGGACGTGCGGACCGAGCGGGACGCCGACACCGAGGGACGGTGAGAAGGCCGACACGTCGGCCGTGAGGCCGTGGTAAGCGCCGGAGGTCACGATGACGCCGTGGTTGCCGGTGTAGTACCGGGCCACTCGCATGGCGAGATCGTTGGCTTCCGAACCCGTGCAGGTGAACATGACGTGCCCGAGCTCGGCGGGCATGGTGCCCAGGAATTGTTCGCTGTAGCTGAGGATCGACTGCTGAATGTAGCGGGTGTTGGTGTTCAGCGTGGAGAGTTGCCGGTGTACCGCGTCGACGACGTAGGGGTGGCAATGACCGACGCTCGTGACGTTGTTGTACACGTCGAGGTAGTCGTTGCCGTCGGCGTCGTAGAGCAACGTGCCTGCGCCGCGGACGATTTCGACGGGGTCGTCGTAGAACAGTCGATATCCGGGCCCGAGAAGCCGTTGCCGGTCGCCGACCTGTTGGCGTGCGCGCGGCGGCAATTCCTCGATGCGTGACGGATCGAACCCGTTCACCATCGGCTCGGATGCCCTGGGTGCGGGAGCCTTGGGGTTGAGGGACGCGGTCACGGTCATTCCCTTCCTGTCGGTGAGGCTGGTGTGCCGGTGGACTCGAGCATGGCGTGGACGGTCGGGGTGGCTACCGACATCGCGCACCGCAGCCGCTTCCAGTCGAGAGCAGAATGCGACAGTCCGTAGTCGCGACTGTCGGGATGCAGCGCGGCGCGCCAGCCGAAGATCAACGCCCGCAGGAGTAATCGGGCGGGTCCGGTGATGGCCAGCAGTGCCACCTCATCGGCTGCCACGGGACGCTCCTGCCGGTAACCGCGCACGATCTCCACTGCACTGGCCCACGGCCGCCGCTCGTCGGCGCCGATCTGGTTGGCGACCGCGACACTGAGTTCGAACACGATCGGGCTGCGAACGACGTCGCCGAAGTCGATGATCCCCGTGACGAACTCCTCGGACGCCGGATCGACGACGACGTTGAAGGGGCTGAAGTCGCCGTGAATCATCTGGGCGTCCAGGCCGTTGATCCGGGACGCGACGTGGGCGTCGAACTGGTCGAAGATCCACGTGGCCATGCTCGTGTCGTCGCGGTCGGTGACCCATTCCATCAACGGTCTCATGTGAGAGAAGTTCTTGAGATCCCAAATCAGAAGACGGGAGTCCTCCGGGTGGGTGAAGTCGCCCAGCGCGCGATCCAGTCGGGCCAGCATCGCACCCACACCGGCGAACTGCGCGGATGTCGGCTGCACGGTGGCGAGAAGACTTCCCTCGAGGTAGCTCAGAACGCGCAGGATGCGCACGTTGCCGTCGCCGTCGACGACGGGGGACTCGGTCTGACCACGTACTCCGCGGATCAAGCGCTGGGTCGGAATCGGCTCGGTCGACTCCTCCAGGTGCAGCATGACGGCGGATTGCAGGTTGACGATCTGCGCGCTCTCCGACGCTGGGGCAATCTTGACGAGGAACGACCCTCCGGCCGTGGAGAGGCGGAACGTGTCGTCCTTCTCGGTGGGTATGCGGGTCAGCTGACCGCTGAGACCGTAGAGCCTGTCCAGTTCGACGGCGACCCGCTCGTCGGGGAACGCCGGTGCACCAGACGCCAGCGCGCTCTCCCGCGCGATGTGCTCGAGTAGATCCGAGTTGGTGATCACGGGGTCGGCTCCTGCGGTGGACGCCTTCGGAAGAGCGGCCATCGCGCTGTGTAGTGGTGGTGGGTGGCGTACGGCATTCCGGTCTCTCTTCGTTGCGATCGGAGGACACGCCGTGGCGAGCGGTGCGTGCGGTCGTGTCGGCACTCGTCCGGTCGAGCCGGACTCGCGAGCCAACTTAGCGCAACTGTAGGACAATAGGGCAGCCGAGTCCAGGCGCTGGTCCGTCGAGGCGTCCTACAGGTGCGCAGTGTTGAGCAGTTGTACGCTGGCGCCATGTCCGTGGCTGATCGCATTCACATCGTCGGGCGCAGCAGTGCGCAGCAGATCGCCGACGGTTTGATGGACATGATCCTCGAGGGAGAACTCAAGCCGGGCGAGCGCATCAGGGAGAGCGTCATCGCCGAGCAATTGGGCATCTCCCGCAACACGGTCCGGGAAGCGGTGCGGCTTCTCCAGGGAACGGGGCTGGTTCGGTACGTCTTCAACCGCGGATTGGCAGTGTGGAACCCCTCCGACGAGGAAGTCCTCGACATCTATCGAGCGAGGCTCCACCTGGAGACGGCGGCCGCGGCGTCCGTGGGGTACGACACCGACCTGACGCCCCTGACCGACGCGATGGATGCGCTGAAAGTTGCGATGCTGACCCAAGATCCGCGCACCATCGTGGAGAAGGACCTGGACATTCACCGTGCCATCGTCGGATTGATGAACAGCCCCAGGTTGAACAAGTTCTACGGTGAACTGCTGGCCGATCTCCGGTACTTCCTGCTCATCTTGTCCCTGGATCACCACGAGTACGAGAGCGGCTCTGCGCTGGAGGACGAGCACCAGCGAATCGTCGCGGCATTCACCTCGCGCGATCCGGAGTTGGCGCGAACCACGATCGCCGAGATCATCACCGAGAACCGCGACGAGGTGCGCAAGATCCTGGCCAGTCGCACCGCCGGCTGACGGGCGTTCCATCCCCACCCTTCGGGTACGACGGCCTCCGGCGGGCGTGTCGGGCGGGGCCACCGTTCGCGATCCGGATTCCACCGTCGCCTTGCGCACACCTGAACCCTGTGCTTAAGTCCAACAAGTCAACTGTTCAACACTTGAACATGAACGACCATCTGCGGTCGACGGCATACGTCTGGAGAACCTTCACATGGCACAGGGCCATCTCATGTACATCGCGGGCGAGCATGTGTCTGCCGCGAGCGGCGCCACCGAGGCGGTCGTCAACCCCGCCACCAACGAGCGCATCGCCACGGTCCCCCTGGGCGATGCGAGCGACGTCGATCGCGCCGTTGCGGCGGCCGACGAGGCCTTCGACGATTGGGCGGCGACCACCCCCGGCAAGCGGGCCGAGTTGCTGCTGAAGCTGGCCGACCGGTTGGAGTCTCACGCCGAGGAATTCGCGCAGTTGGAGTCCCAGAACGTCGGCAAGCCCATCGCGGTGGCTCGCGAAGAGGTGCCCTTCGGCGTGGACAACATGCGCTTCTTCGCCGGCGCCGCCCGCGTTCTCGAGGGCCGGGCCGCCGGCGAGTACTCCCCCACCCACACCAGCATCATCCGACGTGACCCACTCGGCGTCGTCGGCAGCGTCGCCCCGTGGAACTTCCCGCTCGTCATGGCGATTTGGAAGATCTGCCCGGCTCTGATGACTGGCAACACGTTGGTACTGAAGCCAAGTGAAATGACTCCGCTGTCCACGCTGCGGCTGGCCGAACTTGCCGCAGACCTGTTCCCGCCCGGGGTGTTCAACGTCGTCACCGGCCACGGCGACACCGTCGGCGCCGCGTTGACCTCCCACCCCAGGGTACGAATGAGCTCACTCACCGGGGACACCAACACCGGAAAGGTCGTCGCCCGCGCCGGCGCCGACAACCTCAAGCGCCTACACCTCGAATTGGGCGGCAAGGCACCAGTATTGGTGTTCGACGACTGCGACGCCGAGCTGGCGATCACCAAGATCTGCGAAGGCGGCTACGGCAACTCCGGGCAGGACTGCATGGCCGCCTCCAGGGTGTACGTCGCCGACGGCATCTACGACGACTTCGTCACCGAACTCACCCGCGCCGTGTCGAAGATCGCCATGGGCGACCCCGCGCTCGAGTCGACCGACATGGGCCCGGTGATCTCCGAACGCCAACGCGACCGCGTGGCCGGCTTCGTCGACCGTGCGGTGTCCTCGGGACCGGCCGAGCTCGCGGTGGGCGGACTCGGCACCGGACCCGGCTTCTGGTACAAGCCCTCACTCGTCGTCGACGCCGCCCAAGACTCCGAGATCGTGCAGAAGGAAGTCTTCGGGCCGGTGGTCACCACGACCCGGTTCAGCGACGAAGCACAGGCCTTCGCCTGGGCCAACGACGTCGAATACGGTTTGGCCGCATCGGTGTTCACCCGCGACGTCGGCCGCGCGATGCGGGCGGCCCGCAAGCTGCAATTCGGCACGGTCTGGATCAACGATCATCTGCCGATCGTCTCGGAGATGCCGCACGGTGGCTTCAAGCAATCCGGCCACGGCAACGACATGTCGATCTACTCCGTGGAGGAGTACACGGAGATCAAGCACATCATGATCAACCTCGAGTCCTGACCCGCAGTCGCCCAACCACTTTGGAGTCCTCACGATGACGTCGACCAGCCGCCCGGTAGTAGCGGTCAACCTGTTCTCGATGCTGCCCGGCGTCGACCCGGCCGCATTCGAACGCTTCTCCACCGAGGTCGACCGACCGACGTGCCTGGCCCACCCCGACGTCGTCCGACGGTTCGAGGCGTTTCGCGTCAAGGAGGCGCCCGACGGTTCCCCCGCCGACATCCTGGAAGTCCTGGAGGTCAGCGACTGGGCGGCGTGGGAACGGCTTCGGGACACCCACCCCACCATGAAGCCCGTCACCGACGGCTTCGACGAACTCGTCGACCCCGCGACCGTTCGCACCTACTTCACCCACCTCATCCCTGGAGAGCTTCGATGACCCATCCCACCACCTACGATGCAATCGTCATCGGCGCCGGGCACAACGGTCTGATCACCGCCGGATACCTGGCTCGTGCCGGCAAGAAGGTTCTCGTCGTCGAGGCGCGCGACGTCGTCGGCGGCGCGTGTACCAGCGAGGAACTGATCCCCGGCGCCACGTGGTCGTCGTGCGCCTTCATCGCCAGCCTGCTGCGTCCCGAGATCATCGCCGACCTGGAACTCGAGCGGTACGGCCTGGAGATGTATCAGACCGAAGCCAACGAGGTCAGCATCTTCCCCGACGGCAGCCACCTGTTCGTGTGGAGGGACATGGACAAGACGCTCAAGGAGATCGAGAAGTTCTCCAAGCGCGACGCCGCCGCGTTCCTGGACTTCGGCCTGCGGGTGAAGAAGTTCGCCTCCATCCTGACGCCGTTCCTGCTGTCTCCGGCACCGAGTCGCTCGCAGGTGCTGGCCGCATTCGAGGCTGCCGGGGCCGAAGACCTGTTCAACGAGATGGTGCTGCTGTCCACCAAGGACCTGCTCGACCGGTACTTCGAGAACGAGCACATCAAGGGCCTCTTCACCTTCTTCGGCATGATCTCGGTCTGGGGCGGCCCGTCGACGCCGGGCACCGGCTACGTCTACGGGCACCACTCCGTCGGCGAATTCAAGGGCACGCTCGGACAGTGGGGCTTCGTCAAGGGCGGCATGGGCGGCATCACCCAGGCCATGGCGCGCAGCGCCGAAGCGCACGGCGCGCAGATCCGGCTCAACTCGCCGGTCGAACAGGTCGTCGTCGAGAGGGGTCGGGCAACCGGGGTCAAGCTGGCCACCGGCGAGATCATCTCCGCGCGCACGGTCATCTCCAACGCCGACCCGCAACGCTCCATGCTGCAGCTGCTGCCCAAGGGTGCCGTCGACGCCAAACTGACCGAGAAGCTGGAAGACTACGACGCCCGCGGCTCGATGGCCCGCATCCACCTCCTGATCGACGAATTGCCCGACTACATCGGCTTTCCCGCCGGCGAATTCGGTCCGCAGCATCAGGCACAGGCGATCATGGGTGCCTCCATAGAGAACTTCGAGCGCGCCTGGGAGGCCGAGCGGCGCGGAGAAATTCCCGACGACTTCGTCATCGAGGCCGTCATCCAGTCCACCCACGACGACACCCTGGCGCCCAAGGGCAAGCACACCATGACCCTTGGCGTGCAGCAACTTCCGTTCGAATTGGCCGGTACCGACTGGGACACCATCCGCGACGAGTGGGCCGATCGCGTGCTGGAGGTTCTGTTCCGCTACGCCCCGAACCTGCGCGGACACATCCTCGAGCGGGTCATCATCACGCCCAAGGATCTCGAGCGCGACTATGGCCTGACCGGCGGCAACATCTTTCACGGCGCCATGTTCTTCGATCAGCTGTTCAACAACCGCCCCACCCCCGAATTGGCCGACTACCGCACGACCGTGGACGACTACTACCTCTGCGGCTCGGGCACTCACCCCGGCGGCGGTGTGATGGGAGCCAACGGACACAACGCCGCCAAGGTCGTCATCGCCGACCTCGACGGGACCGCGGCACCCACCGCCGTGCGCGTCGGCCCCGCACCGCGGGCAGGTGTCGTGGACCGGGCGATGGAAACCGTGATGAGCACCAAGAGCGGCAAGAAACTCGGCTACACCGTCGCCACCAGCCCCGCACTGCGCAAGGTCGTCAAGTTCGCCGCTCGTAGCAAGTCCACCCGCTGACCTTCAACCGCAAAGGATCCGCCATGCTCCATCAAGACGAACCCCAACATCTCGCCACGGTCAAGGAATCACCCGATGGCTCGACGGGTTTGGCGCGCAACCAGATCGGCGTACTCGGCATCGTCTTCTTCGTCGTCGCCGCGGCCGCTCCGTTGACGGTGGTGGTGGCGCTCTTCCCGGTGATCATCGGCTCCGGAAACGGCATCGGCATCGCCGGCGCGTTCGTCGTCGTCGCCCTGGTGTTGACGATCTTCGCCGTCGGTTACGTGGCGATGAGCAAGCACATCACCAATGCCGGCGCCTTCTACGCCTTCATCACCCGTGGCCTCGGTCGACCACTGGGACTCGGATCGGCGTCACTGGCGATCTTCGCCTACAACGCGATACAGCTCGGCGTCATCGGCGGGTTCGGCTACTACGCAGCAGAATTCGTCTCCCGCCATACCGGCACCAACGTGCCCTGGTGGGTGTTCTCCTTCATCGCCATGGGCGCGTCGCTGTTCCTCGGCGTCCGGCAGATCCATGCCGGTGCCCGCGTGCTGGCCGTCTTGTTGACCCTCGAGACGGCCATCATCCTGATCCTCAACGTCGGCATCCTGGCCAACTCGCCGACACCGGTCAGTGACTACTCGTTCGAACCCTTTGCGCCGTCGGCAGTCTTCGCCGGGGCCATCGGCGTCGCGCTCATGTTCGCCCATGCCTCCTTCATCGGTTTCGAGGGCACTGCCATCTACGGCGAGGAAGCCAAGGACCCCAAGCGCACCGTGCCACGGGCCACCTACGCGTCGGTGATCTTCATGGGCGTCTTCTACGCCGTCACCGCCTTCCTCATCGTCAACGCGGTCGGCGTCGACGACATCACCGGTCTCGCGGCCAGTGAAGGTGGCAACCTGGTCTTCGCGGTGAGCGACACCGTGCTCGGCCGGGCGGGAACCGAAGCCTTCCAACTCTTGGTCATCACCAGCCTCTTCGCGGCCATCCTCACCTTCCACAACAACGTGGCCCGCTACCTGTACTCGCTGGGGCGCCAAGGCGTCATCTGGTCACGGTTGGGCACCACCCACCCGACCCGCCAGTCACCCGCAATCGCGTGTTACGTCCAGATCGGCATGGTCGCCGTCGTGGTCGCGATCTTCGCCATCTTCGGTCTCGATCCGTACACCACCTTGTTCACGTGGTGGACCGGTGTCGGCGCTGCAGGGATCATCCTGCTGCAGACGATCGCGAGCATCGCCATCTTCGTCTTCTTCCGCCGCTCCAAGGTCGACAAGCGGCCGTGGAACACCTTCATCGCACCCCTGCTCGGCATCGCAGGACTGATGCCGTTCCTCTGGTACGCGGTGACCGGAATGGACGTGCTGCTCGGTGGTGGCGGCTGGCTCCAGTTCACCTTCACTGCAATGTTGTTCGCCTCGCTCGCCATCGGCGTCATCGGTGCCTACGTCATCAAGGCCCGGTCACCGCAGCGCTACGAACAACTCAATTCGACCCTCGGCGACCGCATCTAACACGGGGTCGCTACCCCACCGGGCTAGGCTCCGCCTCGGCGGACTTGGACTTCGGTGGCTCGTCGACCGAGGAGCGCGTCTCGGGCACGGTGACGATCAGGAGGACGAGGGCGACGACGGCGATGCCGGTCAGCGCGAGCATGGCAGTGGTGTAGCCGGCCGCCTGGTCGATCGCACCGGCCAGGGCCGGGCTGAGCGTGGCGCCGATGCCCTGCACCATCGTCGCGGCACCGAACGCGACGTTGAAGCGGCCACTGCCACGGGTCAGGTCGGCCACCATGATGGCGAACAGCGCGCCCTGCAAGCCAGCGCCGATGCCGTCGAGCGCTTGGATCGCGATGACCTCGCCGGGGTTGGATGCCACGACGAACAGCAGACCGCGGATGGGCAGGACCGCGAAAGCGGCGATCATCAACGGCTTTCGGCCCCACTGGTCGCCGCGCTTGGACACGAGCAAGGCCATCGGGATCATCACGACCTGCGCCACGATGATGAGGGCAGCTTGATACAGCGCACCTTCACCGGAGTTGCCGACGGCCAGTTTCTGTCCCGTGATGGTGAGCATCGCGCCGTTGCCCAGCTGCCAGAGTCCGACCACCGCGGCCAGCAACAGCAGCGGCCGGTTGCGCAGCAGCATCCGGAACCCCGAGGGCTTTTCGTCGTCCCCGTCGTCCTCCTTGGGCTTGAGGCCACGCGCCAAGTCGTCGTTGATCAAGTGTCCCTTGATCATCAGGGTCGCGAGCACGACGAAGATGCCGAAGAGGCTGGCAAGCCAGAATCCCATCTTCAAGCTGATGAGGTACCCCGCCAAACCGGCGACGGCAGAACCCATTACGTTGCCCGCGTGGTTGAAGGCCTGCATGCGTCCGGTCTGCGCGGCATAGCGCTTGGGTCCGACCATGCCCAGCGCGATCGCCGCGATCACCGGGCCTAGGACGACACCGGCCACCCCGGTGATGAGCTGGGCGGCGGTGACGACGGCGAATGTCGGCTTGAGCGTCACGATGAACGTGCCGAACGAGGTCAGGGCAGCCGCACCGGCCAGGAGCGCGCGCTTGTGTCGACTCGCGTCGATGAGCGCGCCCGCCGGCGCGTTGAGCAACAACCCCACCGCCCCACCCAGGGTGAGGATCAATCCGATGTTGGCGGGGTTCCATGTCTCCTTGTTGATCAGGTACACCCCGAGGAAGGGGCCGAGGCCGGCTTGCACGTCGGCGAGAAAGAAGTTCACCCCGTCCAGCGCCCACAGCGAGCGCTTCAGCTCCGGGCTGTCGGTCGTCACCGGACTCGGCTCCCGGCCAGCGTCCACGCGCCGTAGCGAGTAGTGCAGGTGCCGTTGGGGCTCATGCCGTAGAGCGCCACCTCGTCGAGGTCGCCGCTGAACTCCTCGACCGCCGGCAGGACGAACAGGTCGGTGCGACTGGTCTCGTCTCGCGGCCAGGTGAGGGTGACGTGCGGGTTGAACCGATCGTCCTCGTCGTCGGAGACGTCGTCGAAGCCGTAGCGCCGCAGCTGCCGCACCCGCGCCGGATCGTCCGGGTGGGGATCGTCGAGAATGGCCGCCAGAGGTTCCCCGCCCGGCCCACGCTCTCGGAGCCTGCCGCGGCGCAGCGGCTCCACCGCGGCGACGATGGCGCGCTGTACGGCCCGAAAGTCGCCGTCAAGCGCGAAGAACACCTCCGGGGCGCCCTCGTGGTTGTGGCGGTACTCCGTCGCCGTAGCCGTCACGGGACCGCACGTGCGGAGCGCCTCGGCCAACGCGGCGCCGACCTCGGCGACTTCGTCGTCCTCCACGGCCATCATGAAGATCGACACGTGCGGCTCGCACGGCCCGTCGGACTGGCCCGGAAAGTTCGCGCCGAGCCGGAAGGCCGCGCCGCCGTGGGCCTCCATCGCGTCGGCTAGTTGGTTGCTACACGTCACGGCCAATTGACGCAGCCGTCGCGGAAGGACGAACACGACGTCGAGAGTCACCAAGGTCATCGGGGCTTCTCACTCGCGAAGAGACCCGGTGGACCGGGCGGCAAACACCACGGCGATGTATTGCTGCGAGTGATGTTGACCGATGAACCTGAATCCAAACTGAAGATTTCGAACCTGGCAACTACCTGAATGCATTGTGCCTCAATGCATTCCTCGCGTCAGGTGGACGCGGGCCTGGTCCGTTCCGCTCGCACGACGGCGGCGGTGTACCCCAACTCGGACCGGAGGTCGTCGTTCTGTGCGTAGCACGTGAGATAGTCGTAGAGCGCGCGGTGGTCTACGTCGAATCGCCGACAGTCGACTTCGATCATGGGCACCGGCGGGAGTCGGTCGATCCGCCACAGGCGCGTCGTGTACGACCGGCTCCACTCGGCGTTCGCGTACCCGATCAGCAGGATGACCGGGTGTCCGTTGAACGCGGCCTTCACCCCCGCGATCTCCGTCCACGCCAGAGCCGACTCAAAGCTCCAACCCCGTTGTGTGACACCTCGTTCCGTCAGCGCCACTCGGCCGCGGCGGATCCGCCCGAGGAGCGCCGACACCGGAAGCGATGCGAGGACGAGTCCGACGACGGCGAGCAGTCCCGAGACCACCGACATCCCCTGGCGAAGGAAGAGGTGTACTGCGCCGATCACACACGTGCCCGCAAGCGTGGTCATCAAGGCGACCAACAGGGCGAATTGCCTTGGCGATGAACAGATCTCGGTTGCCGGCAACCCGCCCACGCTCGTCGTCCTAATCGCGTGTGTGAGGGGACGCCGTCGATCGCGACTGGCCACACCAAACGCTGCGACAAGCGCCATCACGACGGCGAACAGCACCGAATACACGAGGCCCGAGGGATGTCCGGCCGAGGCCACGGTCGCACCGAACGACACGGATGCCACCGCGATGACGAGCAGAACCACGGTCGCGATGGTGGAACGAGCGCTCGAGGATCGAATCCGCACTCACCCCATCCTCCCCGGGCAAGCCCCTACAACCGCAGTTCGTCGGCGATCAGCGCCGCCTGCGCGATCACCGCATCCTGCCACTGTTGAAGGGCGTGGACGGGTGAGGCGTCGAAGCTCTGACCGAACGGATCGGGCACACCCGTCTCGTGTCCGGCGAGGGCTTCCTGACCAAACCCCGTTACTCGCCCTCGCTTCCGGACGCGGGCTTGGCGCTCGCACCCGCGCCGTCGTCCTTGGACGCGGGCTTGGCGCTCGCACCCGCGCCGTCGTCCTTGGCGGCGGGCTTGGCGGCGGGCTCGTCGCCGGTCTTGTCGGCGGCCTTGTCATTGCCCGTGGGATGGACGCCTGGCGTGGCCTTGATCGAGTCCTTGACCTCCGGGGTGTCCTTGACCGTGTCCTTGACCTCCGCGGTGTCCTTGACCACGGGGTCGGGTGACGGGCTGACGTCCCCGACCGGGGTCGGATCGGACGTCTTCTCGGGCTCGACCTCGAGCGGGGCGTCGACGGCCGGTGGCTGCTCCTCGCCGGCAGTCGGATCACTGACGGGCGCAACGAGTTTGGACTCGGACACCGCCGGATCATGGGAGACACCCGCGGACCGCGACAGCGTCAGGGTGTCGTTGCCGGTGGACAGCGTGCTGAACGACGACACGTCCGACACGTCCGCGGCGCCGAATGTCGGCGGCGGCGGGGGCGTCGTCGCGAGAGCGGTTGCGATGCCGAACTGCGCGGCCTCGATGCCCGCGACGATCGCACCGGCACCCTGCCCGAGCGAGGCGACGAAGTTCTTCGTGCCCTCCAGCCCGGCGTTGACGATGTTGCCCAGGTTCAGCGTCAGCACCGCGGCGACGAAGTCCTGCACGCCGACGATGGCTGCCGTTGTCACACCGTTGGCTGCGGTCAGGAAGCCGTTGGCGACGCTGAGGTAGGCCAGCGGTAATGCTTCGCTCAACGCAGCCTGTACCAGGGCGGCGCGCTGGTTGCGCCAAATCAGCGAATCGAGCAGCGGTTGCCCGACGGCGATCACCGAATCGCGGACTGCGGTCGCCACGGTGTCGAAGGCACCGACGAAGTCCAGCGCCAGGACCTGCTGGATCGCCTCGACGGTGACCCCCGGGATGGCCAACAACGACTGGGTAAGGCCGACACCGGCCTTGGCGAAACCACCGAGGTAGACCACCCAGTTCTCGATGGTGTTGCGGATGTTCTGGCGCACGATTGGCAGAGAGAGGATGTAGGGCCACTCGATGGCCGTCAGCTGGAACTCGTGCGACACCGCCGCCGTCGCACTCGCGACGTCGGCGGAGACCCGCGCGGGCGCCAGCGGGCTGACGGGCGTGAGCGCGATCGCGCTGGCACCGACGAGTGCGACGCCCGTGGTGAACCACGGCTTGATGGCTGCTTGCATGTCCCTACCCCTGACCCCGATGAAAATTGACGATCTTGACAGTAATCGCAGGCGTTTCACAGCATGGTCGTTTCCCACGGACTCGTCGCCGTGCCGTATGGAACGCGTAAAGACGCAGTTCGGCCGCGTCAAGAAAGTGCAAGGGTGGCCGCGACCGCCGACGGCCCGTCCTACCGTGGGAGACACGTCGACCGTGCGCTCGACGGCCGACGGATGAGGGGATGATGGGCACGTGAGTCCCGACGCGTCCACGCACCGCTCGAAGCGTGGCGAGCTGCGCATCTACCTCGGTGCGGCGCCGGGTGTCGGCAAGACCTTCGCCATGCTCGGCGAGGCGCACCGACGGCTCGAACGCGGCACCGACGTCGTCGCGGCGGTGGTGGAGACCCACGGCCGCAAGCGGACCGCCGAGCTCCTCGACGGCATCGAGCTGGTGCCGCCGCGGGTCATCTCCTACCGCGGCACCGAATTCGCCGAGCTGGACGTCGAGGCGGTGCTCGCCCGGCGTCCCGAGGTCGTGCTGGTCGACGAACTCGCCCACACCAACACCCCCGGATCGAAGCACGCCAAACGGTGGCAGGACGTCAGCGAGCTACTCGACGCCGGCATCGCGGTGGTGTCCACCGTCAACGTGCAGCATCTGGAGAGCCTCAACGACGTCGTGGCCCAAATAACGGGCATCGAACAGCAGGAGACCGTGCCCGACGAAGTGGTTCGGCGTGCCAACCAGATCGAGCTCGTCGACATCACCCCGGAAGCGTTGCGCCGCAGACTTTCCCATGGAAACGTCTATGCGCCCGAGCGCATCGACGCCGCCCTGAGCAACTACTT
Organism: Mycobacterium yunnanensis; assembly: GCF_025823185.1. Taxonomy (GTDB): domain Bacteria; phylum Actinomycetota; class Actinomycetes; order Mycobacteriales; family Mycobacteriaceae; genus Mycobacterium; species Mycobacterium yunnanensis. Next base: position 521,531 of record NZ_JACKVK010000001.1, on the reverse strand, counting down.
CCGTCAGGGCAACCTGACGGCCCTGCGCGAACTGGCTCTGCTGTGGCTGGCCGACCAGGTCGACGCCGCCCTGGCCAAGTACCGCGCCGACCACGAGATCAGCGACACCTGGGAGGCCCGGGAACGCGTCGCAGTCGCCGTCACCGGCGGCGACGAGTCGGAGACGTTGGTGCGCAGGGCGTCTCGCATCGCATCCCGGTCCAGCGCCGAGCTGATGGTGGTGCACGTCGTGCGCGGCGACGGACTGTCCGGCGTCTCGGCGCCACAGATGGGCAAGATTCGCGAACTCGCCGCCAGCCTGGGGGCCACGCTGCACACCGTCGCCGGCGACGACGTCCCCACCGCGCTGCTGGACTTCGCCCGCGAGATGAACGCCACCCAGCTGGTTCTCGGCACGTCGCGACGGTCCCGGTGGGCGCGGATGTTCGACGAGGGCATCGGCGCGGCCACGGTGCAGCGCTCGGGCAAGATCGACATCCACATGGTCACCCACGACCAAGCCAAGGGTGGTCGAACGTGGCAGGTCGCCCCCCGCGAGCGACGTCTGGTGTCGTGGCTCGCCGCGATCGTGGTGCCGTCGGTGTTGTGCGCGGTGATCGCCCTGCTGTTGGACCGCGTGCTCGGCATCGCCGGTGAGAGCGTGCTGTTCTTCGTCGGTGTCGTCGTGGTGGCGCTACTCGGCGGCGTCGGGCCTGCGACCGTGTCGGCGCTCCTGTCGGGACTGCTGCTCAACTACTTCCTCGTCGCGCCGCGCTACAGCTTCACCATCGCCCAACCCGACAGCGCCGTCACCGTCGTGGTACTGATTCTCGTCGCCGTCGCGGTGGCCGCCCTGGTCGACAGTGCGGCCAAACGCGCCAGGGAGGCTCGCTGGGCGTCCCAGGAGGCAGAACTGCTCGCATTGTTCGCCGGTTCGGTGCTGCGCGGCGCCGACCTGACCACGCTGCTCGAACGTGTCCGCGAGACCTATTCCCAACGCGCGGTGAGCATCCTGCGCGAGCGCGACGGCGAACAACGCATCATCGCCTGCGTCGGCGCCGACCCGTGCGTCGACGTCGAATCCGCCGACACGGCCATCGAAGTCGGCGACGACGAGTTCTGGATGCTGATGAGCGGACGACGACTCGCCGCCCGCGACCGTCGGGTGTTGACGGCGGTCGCCACCCAGGCCGCCGGATTGGTGCGCCAGCGCGAGCTGATCGACGAGGCCGGCCAGGCCGAGGCCATCGCACGGGCCGACGAGCTGCGCCGCTCATTGCTCTCGGCGGTCAGCCACGACCTCCGGACGCCGCTGGCCGGAGCCAAGGCCGCGGTGTCGAGCCTGCGCGCCGACGACGTCGGCTTCTCCCCCGAGGACACCGCCGAATTGCTCGCCACCGTCGAGGAGTCGGTCGACCAACTGACGTCGCTGGTGGGCAATCTGCTCGACTCCTCACGGCTGGCGGCCGGCGTGGTGCGACCCGAGCTGCAGCGGGTGTACCTCGACGAGATCGTTCACCGTGCCATCCTCGGAATACCCAGGGGCACGGCCGGTTTGGACCGCATCAAGGTCGACGTCGGCGACACCGCCGTGATGGCCGACGCCGGACTGTTGGAACGCGTCCTGGTCAACGTCGTCGACAACGCGATGCGTTACGCCCCCGACGGCATGGTCCGCGTCAACGCCGGGCGGGTCGGGGATCGCGTGCTCGTCAACGTCGTCGACGAGGGGCCCGGGGTGCGGCGCGCGCAAGTCGACGAACTGTTCGCGCCCTTCCAGCGGCTCGGCGACCACGACAACACCACCGGCGTCGGGTTGGGACTCTCCGTGGCACGGGGTTTCGTGGAGGCCATGGGCGGCACCATCAGCGCCACCGACACCCCCGGCGGCGGGCTGACCGTCGAAGTCGACCTCGCCGCCCCAAGGGAGGACACCCCATGACACGGGTGCTCGTGATCGACGACGAGCCGCAGATCCTGCGCGCCCTGCGCATCAACCTCTCGGTGCGCGGCTACGAGGTGCACACCGCCGCCACCGGCGCCGAGGCTCTCAAGGTGGCCGCCGAGCACAAGCCCGACGTCGTCGTCCTGGATCTGGGATTGCCCGACATCTCCGGCATCGACGTGCTCGAAGGCCTGCGGGGCTGGTTGAGCGCGCCCGTCATCGTGCTCTCGGCGCGCACCGACTCCTCGGACAAGGTCGAGGCCCTCGACGCCGGCGCCGACGACTACGTGACCAAGCCGTTCGGCATGGACGAGTTCCTCGCTCGCCTGCGGGCCGCGGTGCGCCGGGCCGACGCCTCCGACGACACCGACCAGCCCGTCGTCGAAACCGATTCGTTCACAGTCGATCTCGCCGCCAAGCTGGTCACGAAGCACGGTGTCGAAGTGCACCTCACTCCCACCGAGTGGGGCATGCTGGAGATGCTGGTGCGCAACCGCGGCAAGCTCGTCGGCCGCGAGGAACTGCTCAAGGAGGTGTGGGGACCGGCGTATGCCAAGGAGACCCACTACCTGAGGGTGTACCTCGCCCAGCTGCGCCGCAAGCTCGAAGACGACCCGTCCAACCCGCGTCACCTGATCACCGAGACGGGGATGGGATACCGCTTCGCGCAGTGAGGCTCAGGCCGTGAACATCTTCCTCGCCACGTCGACCAGCGGCCCGTGCAGGTTCTCGATCGAGTGCACCTCGTCGGCCAAGAGAGCGTCGACCACCAGTGTCGAGATCGCACCGACCAGCGTCCGGCACGCGAAGCGGGCGGCGTCGGTGCGGGCGTCGAATACGTCGGCCACCCCGTCGACGAACCGCTTCTGCTTGTCGAGCTTGATGGCAACGGCCTCGGGACCCGCGCTGTAGACGCCGATCAGGTAGAGCTTCGAGGTCTCCGGCCGGGAGGCGATGACCGAGAGGTAGGCGCCGAGGAAGCTCGCGAACCGGTCGATCGGGGCGTCGGCCACCGGGGTCGAGAAGATCGCCTCGATCAGCGAATCCTGCCGACGTTCGTAGCTCGCAAGGAAACAGCTCTGTTTGGAGTCGAAGAGTTCGTAGAACGTCTGCCGCGAGACACCGGCGTTGCGCACGATGTCGGCCACGCTGGTTCCGGCGTATCCGCGCACGGACATCTCGGCCTCCAACGCGTCGAATATTCGCTCGCGTTGATTACCACGGACCTCGTCGCGGCTCAGTCGATGCCGTCCGGGTCGGAGCTGTTTGCTGCTTTCCATGCCGTTGCCGCCAGGTAGACGTAAATGCTGTGCGAGTGCTGAGTGTAGGCGCTCAGACGACTGTCTCACCGATTGCCAATGATGAACAACTGTGTCTATATTTGCTCCGACGGGCGGGTCCAGAGGAGGGGACTGGATCCGCCCGATTCGCGGACGAGATCAGCGAGGTGGCTCCCACACCGCCTGCAGCGTGTACGTCATCGGAAGCCGATCGCCTCCCTCGGCTAGCACGAACTCCCCCTCGTGCTCGGGGCTGGCAACCATCGCGTCGTCGAAGAAGTTCCACGCCAACTCCCGGTGTTCCTCGAACCCGGTGATTCTGAAGCCGGCCTCCAAGAGCGCCGTGAAGATCTCGCCCAGCCCGTGGTTGAAGGCGACCGACTCGGGCGAGGAGACCACGCCCGCACCGGCATAGGTGTCCTCGTAGACGAAGCGCGTCCCCGGCGTCTCGAAGTAGGGGAACTCCACGACGAGCAACCCGTCGGGCCGCGGATCGCTCATCGCCCACAGGATTGGGTGGCCCTCCCTGACGAACAACCGCCCACCTGGACGCAGCAGGCTCGCCACCACGCCGGCCCACTCGCGGATGTCGGGCAGCCAGCACAGCGCGCCGATACCGGTGTAGACGAGGTCGGCACACTGCGCCCCGAGCGCTGCCGCCGCGTTGGCCACGTCGGCCTCGACGAACGTCACCTCGGCGCCGGCGCGGGCCGCCAGCGCCCGTCCCGCATCGATCGCGGACGGCGAGAAGTCCAGTCCCGTGACGGATTTCGCGCCCAGCCGAGCCAACGACACGGTGTCGGTGCCGATGTGGCACTGCAGGTGCACGACGTCGAGGCCGTCGAGCCGGCCCAACCGGGGAACGTCGTAGCGCACCACCGGTGAGAGGTAGTCCGGATCCTCGAAACTCGCCAGGTCGTAACCGCCGGGGCCGATGTGCATCGGCACCCGCGACTCCCAGTTCCTCAGGTTGACGTCACGCCAGTCGTCGGTCATGCCCAGGAGATTAGCCCGCCGTCTCCTCGGCAAGGTCGATCAGCCGCGCCCGCACCACGTCCGGTCGCTCGTCGATGACGAAGTGCCCGGAATCGACGGGCTCGAAGGTGTAGTCCTCGGCGTTGGCCGTCTCGGGGTCGGCAAGCGACGGATGCACCGCGATGTCACCCATGCCGAACACCGCGCGGATCGGCACCGTCGCCCTGCGGTCCTCGGGTTCCCTTGCACCCTGCGGCAATTCGCGCAGCAAGAACGTGCGATAGGTGTCGGTGGCCGTCCGCGCGACCACGGGGTCGCGGAACCGGTCGGCGTACACCCGCGCCGTCGCCGGGTCCAGCCGGTGCGCCTTCGGGCCGAAGGCGAACAAGAAGCGAAGATAGGGCGTGCGGCGTTGCAGCGCAACGCCAATCGTGGCGACGAACGGTTGGTAGAGCAGGAACCGCCAAAAGTGCGGCAGGATCGTCCTCGGCGTCTGCCATGGATGCGCCATGTTCATCACCAGGTAGCCCTCGAACCGCTCCGGCGCCGCCAGCAGCATCCGGTAGCCGACGAAGCCGCCCCAGTCGTGGCCCACCAACAGGACGCGGTCCAGACCCATCGCGTCCATCAACGCCAGCACGTCGGCGGCGACGTCGTCCTTGGCCCAGCGGTGCGGCGCGGGTCCGGACCAGCCGTACCCCGGCAAGTCGGGTGCGATGATGCGCAACCCGGGCGGGGGGTCGGCGAGCAGCTCCCGGTACACCCAGTGATGTTGCGGCCACCCGTGCAGGGCCAGCACCGGCCGGCCGTCCTCTGGCCCGGACTCGGTGACGTGAAAGCGCACGCCGCGCGCCTCCACGAATGATCTGCGCACACCGTCGATCGGCGGAACAAGACTAGTCATAAGTCCAGGTTATGGGACCCGGGAAGCCAGTACGCTCCCGATATGCCGGGCTATCGCGAAATGTTCGACGCCAGTATCGACGACCCATGCGCGTTCTGGGCTCGGGCGGCCGAGGCCGTCACCTGGACCCGCGCACCTCGACGCATCCTGGACGACTCCAATCCCCCGTTCTACCGGTGGTTCCCGGACGGTGAGCTCAACACCTGCGCCAACGCGCTGGACCGCCACGTCGACGGTGGCCGCGGCGACCAGGCCGCGCTGATCTACGACTCGCCGCTGACCGGCACGAAGCGCACCTACACCTATCGCCAACTGCTCGACGAGACCGCACGCTTCGCGGGCGTGCTGCGGGGACTCGGCGTCGAGAAGGGCGACCGCGTCGTCGTCTACCTGCCGATGGTCCCCGAGGCCCTCATCGCGATGCTAGCTTGCGCACGCCTCGGCGCCGTGCACTCGGTGGTGTTCGGCGGCTTCGCGGCCCACGAGCTCGCCGCCCGCATCGACGACGCCCGGCCGGCGGTGCTGGTGACGGCGTCGTGCGGTATCGAGCCCACGCGCATCGTCGACTACAAGATGATCGTCGACGGCGCGCTTCACCTGGCCGACCACGACACCCCGGCCTGCGTCGTCCTGCAACGCGAGCAGCACCCGTGCCATCTGACGCCCGGTCGCGACGTGTCGTGGACCGAAGCCATGGCCGACGCGGAACCCGTCGACCCCGTGCCCGTCGCCGCGACCGACCCGCTGTACGTGCTCTACACCTCCGGCACCACCGGCAAGCCCAAGGGCATCGTGCGCGACAATGGGGGCCACGCCGTCGCCCTGCTGTGGACCATGAAGCACATCTACGACACCGAACCCGGCGACGTGTATTGGGCGGCCTCGGACGTCGGCTGGGTGGTCGGGCACTCCTACATCGTCTACGGGCCGCTGCTGCTCGGCGCGACGACCGTGCTCTACGAAGGCAAACCGGTGGGCACCCCCGACGCGGGCGCATTCTGGCGGGTGGCCGCCGAACACGGTGTGAAGGCGCTGTTCTCGGCGCCTACGGCGGTCCGGGCGATCAAGAAGGTGGACCCGGACGGCGCCCTGCTCGCGGACTACGACCTCTCCGCGCTGAAGTATCTGTTCCAGGCAGGGGAACGGCTCGATCCCAGCACCTACCATTGGGCGGCCGAGAAGCTGGGCATCCCCGTGGTCGACCACTGGTGGCAGACCGAGACGGGATGGTCCATCGCCGCCGCGCCGATGGGCGTCGAGGCAATGGCCGTCAAGCCCGGCTCGGCGACGGTGCCCATGCCCGGCTACGACGTTCGGGTTCTGCGCCCCGACGGCACGGAATGCGATCCGGGAGAAGAGGGTTCGATCTGCGTCAAGCTGCCGCTTCCACCCGGGACGCTGCCCACGCTGTGGGGCGACGACGAGCGCTACGTCGCCTCGTACCTCTCGGCGTTCCCCGGCTACTACCTGTCCGGCGACGGCGGCTACCTCGACGAGGACGGCTACCTGTTCGTCATGGGAAGGACCGACGACGTCATCAACGTGGCGGGGCACCGGTTGTCGACGGGGTCGATCGAAGCCGTCCTCGCGACGCATCCCGCCGTCGCCGAGTGCGCGGTGATCGGTGCCGCCGACGAACTCAAGGGGCAGGTGCCACGCGGTTTCGTCGTGCTCAAGTCCGGGGCTTCCGCCGACGGCTTGGTCGATGAACTGGTGTTGGCGGTGCGGGAGAACATCGGTGCGGTCGCAGCGCTCAAGAGGGTCGACGTCGTGGCGGCGCTGCCGAAGACCCGCTCGGGCAAGATCCTGCGAAAGACCATGCGTGGCATCGCCGACGGTCGCGAAGAGCCTGTGCCGTCGACGATCGAAGACGCCGGTGTGCTCGACGCACTGGCACCGATCCTCCGGTCTTGATACGCGTCACGGTGATCGGAACTATTGTCGAATCGTCAAAGGTGAATGTTCGACCGACTCGACAGAGGTGGACTGCCATGAGTATCCGCGACCACAAGGCCGGGGCCTGCAACTGCCATTGCAATGCGTGTGACAACGGGCATCACTGCGGAAACCCGCCCAACTGCAACGTCCGACGCTAGGCGGCGACTTCGGCTGCCGTTTCCGGCTCGGCCCTCAGCCAGCTCGGGAACGGCAGCGCGCCGCCCTCGGAGCGCTTGCTGTCCACGCTGAACAGGAACAGGCTCAAGGCGAAGCTGAGTAGCGCGACGGTCCCGAGGATGGCCGCGCTCATCGCGTGTCCGGCACCGAGCGAGACCAGCGCGATGACGCCGGACACCACGGTGCCCAGCATCGTCACCAACCCGGCGGTCGCCAGGAATTCGGCGCTGGGATCGTCGTTGTACGTCGTCTTCTGCTCGGTCACGGACGGTTTTTACCCCGCACCCGCACGTTCAAAACGTAACGTCGAGCCGCCGCCATTCGCCCTTCACGCAATGGACAGCGCGATGCCGTCGAGGATGTCGTGCTCGCTGACCACCAGCTCGTCGATGCCTGCTCGCCCACCGAGCGCACGGGCCAGTTCCTCCACCACGATCGCACCGCCGCCGATGACGTCGACCCTGCCCTCGTGCATGGGTCCCAGCGCCGCGCGTTGACGTCGGGTCATCCCGAGCAGTCCCTCGCAGACCGTCAGGAGGTCCTCGAAGCCCACCCGGGACAGATGGATTGCCTCGGAGTCGTACGCGGGCAGGTTCATCGCCAGCGCCGCCAGTGTGGTCATCGTGCCGGCGACCCCCACCCAGGTCTTGGCCCGCTCGACGGGCACGACCTCGAAGACGGCGTCGAGCGCGTCGCGGACGACGGCGCGGGCGTCGGCGATCTCGGTCGCAGTCGGCGGGTCGGTCGTCAAGCACCGCTCGGTCAACCGCACGCAGCCGATGTTCGCCGAGTAGCTCGCCTCCACACCGGCGGCGGTACCCACCACCACCTCCGTCGACCCGCCGCCGAGGTCGACGACGACGAACGGCGCTCCGGCGGAGTCCAATTCGCCGACTGCCCCACGGAAGGACAGAGCGGCCTCCTCGGTACCGGTGATCACCTCGGCGACCGCGCCGGGCACCACCGCGCCCAGCACCTCGGCGGTCATCGCGAAGAATTCCTCGCGGTTGGCCGCGTCCCTGGTGGCCGAGGTGGCGACCATCCGCACCGTCGCGACGTCGTGCTCGGCCAGGAGGGCGGCGTACTCGACCAGAGCGGCGCGCGTCCGTTCGATCGCCGGCGCGGCGAAGCTGCCAGTCGCGTCGACGCCCTCGCCGAGACGCACGATGCGCATCTCACGGTGCACGTCGGTCAGGCGTCCGTCGGCCACGTCGGCGATCAGCAGCCGAATGGAATTGGTGCCGCAGTCGACGGCTCCCACCCGGCGCACGCGAGGGGCGAGGTCGGCCTCAGTCACGTGCTCCACACCTCTCGGTCCAGGATTCCGGCCATCGCGGGTTCCGCGGCCAACACGGCCAGCGCCTCGTCGCCGAAGGGGTTGACCCCTGGGCCCTTGGCCAGCGAGTGCGCGATGACGACGTGCAGGCACTTGACCCGGTCCGGCATGCCGCCACCGGAGAACGTCGTGCCCAGCGGTTCGACGGCGTCGCGTTCGGCGAGGAACGACTCGTGGGCGCGGCGATATGCGGCCGCCAGGTCCGGATCCACGGCGAGGCGCTCGGTCATCTCCCGCATCATCCCCGAGGACTCCAACCGGCTCGCGGCTGCCGTCAGCGCCGGATGCGTCAAGTAGTACAGCGTCGGAAAGGGCGTTCCGTCAGGCAGTTTCGGCGCCGTCTTGACCACGGCGGGTTGCCCGTTGGGGCAGCGGTAGGCGATCTCCAGGACGCCGCGCGGTTCACGGCCCAACTGCTGCGCGACGGCGTCGAGATCTGCTGCGTCAACCACCGGGACCCGGAGGAGGTGGTGCGGGGGGCGGCGGCACGTCCGGTCCGGGGGGCCCTGGCACCGGCGGCTCGGGGGCCGCCGGAATCTGCGTTACGCCGTGCGGTGCGTCGGCGATGGTGTGCCACAGCGAGGTGTACCACGGCTGGTTGCTCGGCGGCTTCACCGCGTCGACGCCCGGGGCCTCGACCGGCGCGGCCCCCGGCGGCAGCTGCACCTGATACGGAATGTCCCCTGGCATCACGAAACCGAGTCGCTCCCGCGCCTGTGCCGCGATGTACACCGGGTCGCCGAGCTTGAGCTTCTGCTGTTCGAGATCGGCGATCTGCGTGCGCAACTGCGCCTGCGCCTCGACGAGCTGCTTCATCTCTGTGCGCTGCGCGAAGAACGTGCGCACCGGTCCGGCGATCGTCAGGGTCAACACGCACACCACGACCGCGAGGATCGCCGCACGCCGGGCCGCCGAGCCCAGGCGCTGCTCGGACTGATGCTCGGCCGCCTCGGCGATGGCCTTGCGGATGGGCTCGATGACACCGGTCGGCTCGTCACCGTCGTCGAACTCCGCTGCTGCCTCCGCGGGTGCGGGTCGCGCCTCGATGGCACGCGGCTCGCGCCGAATCGGCGACGCCCCACGCGGCCGCCCGCCACCCTTGCCCGGTCGCGACGACGCGGGGGTGCGTCGCTTCGGGTCGGGCCGCTTGGCGTCGGGCATGACCGTGAAGACTCCGACCGGTGCTACTTGGTCTCGACCGAGAAGCGCGGGAAGGCCAAGTCGCCGGCGTAGCGGGCGGCGTCACCGAGTTCCTCTTCGATGCGCAACAGCTGGTTGTACTTGGCGACGCGCTCGCTGCGGGCGGGGGCACCGGTCTTGATCTGCCCGCTGCCCACGGCGACGGCCAGGTCAGCGATCGTGGTGTCCTCGGTCTCGCCGGACCGGTGGCTCATCATCGTGCGGTAGCCGCTGCCGTGCGCCAGGGACACTGCGTCCAACGTCTCGGTGAGCGTGCCGATCTGGTTGACCTTGACCAGGAGCGCGTTGGCCGCGCCCTTGTCGATGCCCTCTTCGAGCCGCTCCGGGTTGGTGACGAAGAGGTCGTCACCGACGATCTGGATGCGGTCGCCGATCGCGGTGGTCAACGAGACCCAGCCGTCCCAATCATCTTCGGAGAGTGGGTCTTCGACCGACACCAGCGGGTAGGCGTCGAGCAGTCCGGTGTAGAACTCCGTCATCTGCTCGGCGGTGCGGGTCTGCTTCTCGAAGGCGTAACCCTTGCCTTCGGTGTAGAACTCGGTCGCGGCGACGTCCAGCGCCAGGGCCACGTCGGAACCCAGCTTGAAGCCGGCGCCCTCGATGGCCGAACTGATCAGGTCGAGCGCGGCCACGGTGCCCGCGATGTCGGGGGCGAACCCGCCCTCGTCGCCAAGACCGGTGGCCAAACCCTGCTTCTTGAGCACCGACTTCAGCGAGTGATACACCTCGGCACCCCAGCGCAGCGCCTCCTTGAACGACGCGGCACCGATGGGCGCGACCATGAATTCCTGCACGTCGACGCCGGTGTCGGCGTGCGCGCCGCCGTTGACGATGTTCATCATCGGCACCGGCAGGATGTGGGCGTTGGGGCCACCGACGTAGCGGAACAGCGGCAGGCCTGCGGCGTCGGCAGCGGCCTTCGCGACGGCCAGCGACACCCCGAGGATGGCGTTCGCGCCCAGCCGGGACTTGTCCGGCGTGCCGTCGCAGTCGAGCAGAGCCTGGTCGACGAGTCGCTGATCGTCGGCGTTGAGACCGATCACGGCGGGTCCCAGTTCGTCGATGACGCCCTTGACTGCCTTCTCCACGCCCTTGCCGAGGTAGCGGCTGCCGCCGTCACGGAGCTCGACGGCCTCGTGCTCACCGGTGGAGGCGCCGGACGGGACGGCCGCGCGGGCGGCGGACCCGTCGTCGAGCGCCACCTCGACCTCGACGGTCGGGTTCCCCCGGGAGTCGAGAATCTCTCGCGCTGCGATCTGCTCGATGACGGGCACTGACGTCTCCTCGCGTGGTGCTGATGCGGACCAGGACAGCCTAGAGGCTGAGGTTTCCCGACGCCGAGAGAGCTACAGCGAGTGCCCCTCGGCGTAGGCGGTGGCCCAGTCGCGGACCGTTCTGGCGTACTGGTCGGACAGGTTGTAGGCCCGCAGCGCCTCCATCCACCCCCTCGGCGTGGCGAGGTCCTTGCCGCGCCAGCACAGATACCCGGCGGCCGACAGGGCCGCGTCGTCGATGTTGTCGGGGCTCACGACGCCGTCGTTGTTGGCGTCGACCCCGTAGAGCTTCCACGTCGCGGGGATGAACTGCATCGGCCCCATGGCGCGGTCGAACAGCTTGTCGCCGTCCAGCTTGCCGCCGTCGGTGTCGGGGATGGACATGTTGCCCAACGAGCCGTCCAGCATGACGCCCCGAATGGGCGGGGTCACGTCGCCGTTCGGGGCGATCGTCGCGCCGCGGTAGGTGCCGTGGTGGCTCTCGACCATGCCAATTCCGGCCAGTGTGGTCCAGGCCAGATGGCACTTGGGGTTCTCCACCTCGGCGACCCGCGCGGCGTAGGCGTAGGCCTCGAGTGCGGTCGCGGGGATGCCAAGGGCCGCAGAACGTTCCGCGGCCCACTCGCGCAGCTGGTCGGCCGGCCGCCCCTTGGCGTGCGTGTCGACCTGCGGCACCGCGTCACCGGGTGGGGGCGGCACGCCGTCGGGAATCGGGATGCCCGTCTGCCACGAGCACGACGAGGCCATCAGCAGAACCGTGGCGGCGACGACGACGACGGCCCTCAGCCAACGCACTGACGACACCGGACTCCCTCGACGCTTACGGACTCCAGCCATCGTCCCACGCGTCCGCGAGTGCCCTGCTTTCCGACGTGTGACGGGGCGTGCCGTTCCGTCGGCCACCTTGCTAAGGTGAGCCACACCTAGCTATGGCTAGCCAAACTTTGGTTCACCCTCACGCGCAGCAAGGACGAGTGCATGACCCCGGTCGCCGACCTCTCCGAGTCCGTGCTGGCTGCCGGGCCCAGCGTCACCTCACAGTTGTTCGGCAGCGCCCTGATCGGCGTCCGCGAAGGCCTCGAGGCCGCCATCGTCGTGACGATTCTGGTCGCCTTCCTGGTCAAGTCGGGCCGGCGCGATGCGCTGAGATGGGTCTGGCTGGGCGTCGGCGCGGCCGTCGTCATGACCGTCGCGGTGTTCCTGGTCATCCAGTTCGGCACGAGCACCATCTCGGGGCTGGGCGCCGAGGCCGTCGCCGGTGTCGCGTCGCTGATCGCGGTCGCCATCGTCACCACCATGGTGCTCTGGATGAGGCGGGCCGCCGCCGGATTGTCCGGGCAGTTGCGCGGCGACATGTCCAAGGCGCTGGAGGCGGGCGCGTTCGCCGTGCTGTCCCTGTCGTTCCTGGCCGTCGGCCGGGAAGGCGTCGAGACCGCGCTGTTCATGGTCGGCTTCGCCGAGGCCAAGACGCTGTGGCCGCTGACGGGCCTGATCGTCGGCGTCCTCGTCGCCGTGGTGATCGCCTTCGGGATCTACAAGGGCGCGCTGAGGATCAACCTCGCCAAGTTCTTCACCTACACCGGCGCGTTCCTCGTCGTGGTCGCCGCGGGCATCCTGTCCTACGGCATCGGCGCGTTGCAGACCGTCGGCTGGCTCCCCGGATTGAGCAGCCGCCCCTTCGACATCAGCTCTTGGTTCGACTGGTCGTCCTGGTACGGCCAGGTGATCCAGGGCGTCTTCAACGTCACCCCGACGCCGACGTGGTTGCAGTTCATCGGCTGGGTCGCCTACCTGATCGCCGTGCTCACCGTCTTCCTGCGACCCACCAAGGCGCCCGCGAAGCCGACGGACACACCTCCGCCGGACTCCCCGTCCACCAGTTCCGACGCCAATGCCTCCGAATGCACCACCGCACCCGAAAGGTCGAACACGTGATCGTCTCTGCTCACACCGCGAGGACGGGCGCAGCTGCCGCGGCCGCCCTGCTGACCGGCATCTCCCTGGTGGGCTGCCAGGCCAAGGAAAGCCAGACCCCGGCCAGCAGCGGCGACAACGCCCCCGCGCAGATCACGGTCGACGCCTCGGACACGACGTGCGAGCTGTCGGGCACCGAGAACGCCACCGGCCCGAGCACCTTCGTCATCACCAACAACGGCACCAAGGTCACCGAGTTCTACGTCTACGGTGCGGGCGACCGGGTCATGGGTGAGGTGGAGAACATCTCCCCCGGACTCGAACGCAAGCTCATCGTCCAGCTCACCGAGCCGGGCAAGTACCAGACTGCGTGCAAGCCGGGCATGATCGGCGACGGCATCCGCGGTGACTTCACCGTCACCGGCGACGCCGTCCAGGTCGACACCGAGGGCAAGTTCAAGGAAGCCGCCGACAACTACAAGCGGTACGTCACCAGCCAGACCGACGCCCTGATCCCGGCGGTCGACGTGTTCGTCGCGGCCGTCAAGAAGGGCGACGTCAACGCCGCCAAGGCCCAGTACCCCATTGCGCGAACCTATTACGAGCGCATCGAGCCCGTCGCCGAATCCTTCCCCGACGACCTCGACCCTCGCATCGACCTTCGCGAGGCCGATCTGGAGCCCGGCCAGAAGTGGACCGGATTCCATGCGCTGGAGAAGCAGCTGTGGGTCACCGGCCTGCAGCCCGACGCCAACGCCCTGGCCGATCAACTGGTCGCCGACGTCAAGGAACTCAACGACGGGGTCAAGGCACCGAACTTCACCGTCGACTCCACCCAGATCGCCGGTGGCGCACAGGGTCTGCTCGACGAGATCGCCTCCAGCAAGATCAGCGGCGAAGAGGACATCTTCAGCCACACCGACCTGTGGGACTTCGAGGCCAACCTGCAGGGCTCGCAGACCGCGGTGTCCTCGGTGCGGCCCATCCTCGACGAGCGCAACCCCGACCTGGGCAAGAAGGTCGACCAGCGCTTCGCCGAGTCCGAGGCGCTGCTGCAGAAGTACCGCCAGGGCGACGGATTCGTGCTCTACGACACGGTGACCGAACCGCAGCGCCAGGAGCTGTCCCGCTCGATCGACGCGCTGAGCAAGGAAGTCAGCCAGGTGCAGGGTGTCATCGCCGAGCAGTGACGCGGCGGAACCGGCCGGCGGCGGGCTGTCCCGCCGCCGGTTGTTCGGCGCTGCGGGGGTGACGGCCGCCGTCGTCGGCGCGGCCGGTGCGGGTGCACTGGCCGGCCGCGCGTCGGCCTCGAGCACGGCCACCGAGGAACTGCAGAACTCGGTGCCCTTCCGCGGCGAGCACCAGGCGGGCATCGTCACCGCGGCGCAGGACCGAATGCACTTCTGTTCCTTCGACGTCACCACCGACGACCGTGACGACGTGGTGGCGATGCTCAAGGAGTGGACGGCGATGGCCGAGCGGCTGACGCTCGCCCAGGAGGCGGTCGCAGGCGGTGCCGTCGGCCTCAACCCCTACGCCCCGCCCGCGGACACCGGTGAGGCCCTTGGTCTTCCGGCCTCGCAGCTGACGCTGACCGTCGGCTTCGGTCCGACGTTCTTCACCAAGGACGGCAAGGATCGCTTCGGGGTCGCCGACAAGCGGCCCCAGGCGTTGATCGACCTGCCGAAGTTTCCCAACGAGACGATGGACCCGGCCCGCAGCCACGGCGACATCTGCGTTCAGGCCTGCGCCAACGACCCGCAGGTCGCCGTGCACGCCATCCGCAACCTCGCCCGCGTCGCTTTCGGCACGGCCGCGGTGCGCTACTCGCAGCTGGGCTTCGGCCGCACCTCCTCGACTACTCGCGAGCAGGCGACACCGCGAAACCTGTTCGGCTTCAAGGACGGGACGTCCAACCTCAAGGCCGAGGACACCGGCGCCCTCGACGCGCACGTCTGGGTGGCCGACGGCGACGGCCCGGCTTGGATGACCGGCGGCTCCTACCTGGTGACCCGCCGCATCCGCATGCGCATCGAGAACTGGGACCGCACCACGCTCATGGAGCAGGAGCGCGTCATCGGCCGGCTCAAGGGATCCGGCGCCCCGATCGGCTACGCCGACGAATTCGACGCACTGGACTTCACCACCAAGAGCTCCAAGGGCACGCCCCTGATCGACATGGCCGCACACGTGCGGCTGGCGTCGAAGGAGAACCTCAACGGCATCGAGATCCTGCGCCGCGGTTACAACTTCACCGACGGCACCGACGGATTCGGCCACCTCGACGCCGGCCTGTTCTTCATCGCATTCGTCCGCGACCCCCGGTCGTCGTTCGTGCCGATGCAGATGGAACTGTCGCGACGCGACGCGCTCAACGAGTACATCACCCACACCGGGACCGCACTGTTCGCTTGCCCGCCCGGGCTTCGCGACGGCGACGCGGACGCCTACTGGGGTTCGACGCTGCTGTCGTGATCAACGCCGAACGTGGAGTCGTGTGCGAATTTGCGGCCGAAAGTCGCACATAAGTCCACGCTCGGCGACGATCAGGCCGGCCAGTGCGCCCGCCACTCCTCCTCGGTGACCGCACCTAGCGGTGCATTGCCCAGATCGGGGGCGTCCTCGGCGCTGCGCCGACTGACGAGGATGCTCTGCTCGACCGCGCGGACCAGGTCGACGAAGTCCAAAGCCGCGGCACGCACGGCACTTTCGGGGTCGCTGCCGAACGTGGTACCGATCGTCACCAGCTCCTCGGGCATCAGGTCGGCGGGTACGCCCGCTGCGGCGGCTCGGTCGAGGACCTTCTGCGCCAGCGCCAGCGCGGGCTGAGCGGTCGGCACGTCGTCCATGACCGACTCGCGTGCCTTCACCTTGACCTCGAGGGCCTTGCGCTCCTCCCACTGCGCCAGTTGGTCGTCGAGCGAAATCGCCTCTCCGGCAAGCACTGCCGGAACGCGGTTGCCGAGCTTGCGCACCAGCGCGTCGGCGACGTCGTCGACGCCGAAGGGCGACTCGGCGTCGTCCTGGGCGATGCGGGCGTGAAACAGCACCTGCAGCAACACGTCTCCGAGTTCTTCCCGGATTTCGTCGGTGTCGCCGCTGCGCACGGCGTCGAACAGCTCGTAGACCTCCTCTAGCAGGTAACGCCGCAGCGAGTCATGGGTCTGCTCGCCCTCCCACGGGCCGGCCGTACGCAGCGTGTCCATGATCGCGACCGCGTCGACGAGACGCTCACCGGGCGCCGGGGCGGGGGTGGCGATCAACGTCGCGCCCGCGGCCAGCCGGGCCTTGACCGCCGGATGGTCGGGGTCCGACGACAACAGGACGGGCGCGTCGTCGCCGAGGTAGGCCGGCCGGGCCGATG
This sequence comes from Mycobacterium yunnanensis, assembly GCF_025823185.1. GTDB lineage: Bacteria > Actinomycetota > Actinomycetes > Mycobacteriales > Mycobacteriaceae > Mycobacterium > Mycobacterium yunnanensis. The sequence continues at coordinate 505,245 of NZ_JACKVK010000001.1, read as the reverse complement.
GCAGCGACCAGGGCACCTTGACCGGCATCTCCTCGGTGTACTGTACGTCTCCGGCGAGCAACGCCACCGCCTCGACGGGCATCAGCGCCGGCCGGCGCGGGTCGACCAAGACGACCGTGGACGAGGCGGAACTCACGTGGCCACGCTCGCCAGGTCGGTGACGTCGACGTCGTTTTGGGGCCGGCCGTCCAGCGCCAGCAGCAGACTCGCCACCACGCGCAGCAATTCGGCGTCGCGCACCCGCGGGGCGCTGACTCCGCTGCCCGCCCGCGGAATCGGGATCGTGATGGTCGACGTCGTCGCGCGGTAGGTCGCCGACGGGTACATGCGCTTGAGCCGTAACTGCTGAGAGTCCAGCAGCGTCAGCGGGGTCAGGCGGATGGTCGTCGCCGACGCCGTCACCTCGGTCACGCCGTACTGGCGGCAGAGCAGCCGGAGCCGGGCGGCCGCCACCAGCAGTTGCGCGGACTCGGGCAGCGGGCCATACCGGTCGACCAATTCCTCCACGACGGCGGCGATCCCGGCGTCGTCCTGGGCGGCGGCCAGCCGTCGGTAGCCCTCGAGCCGCAGCCGGTCGCTGCCGATGTAGTCCGGCGGCAGATGGGCGTCGACCGGTAGGTCGACGCGGACGTCCTTGGGCTCCTCGGCGGTGGACACGGTGTTGCCGTCGACCACGGCGCGATAGGCCTCGACCGCCTCGCCAACCAGCCGTACGTACAGGTCGAAGCCCACCCCGGCCACGTGACCCGACTGCTCGGCGCCGAGAACGTTTCCCGCGCCGCGGATTTCAAGGTCCTTCATGGCCACGGCCATACCCGCCCCGAGTTCGTTGTTCTGCGCGATGGTGGCCAGCCGGTCGTACGCAGTCTCGGTCAGCGGCACCTCGGGCGGGTAGAGCATGTAGGCGTAGCCGCGCTCGCGGCTACGGCCGACCCGACCCCGCAGCTGATGCAACTGGGAGAGGCCGAACGTGTCGGCGCGCTCGACGATCAGGGTGTTGGCGTTGCTGATGTCCAGGCCCGTCTCGACGATCGTCGTGCACACCAGGATGTCGAACTCGCGATTCCAGAAGCCCTCGACGGTGCGCTCGAGCTGCTCCTCGGGCATCTGCCCGTGCGCCACCACCACGCGCGCCTCCGGCACCAGCGCACGCACCCGCGCGGCCGCCGAGTCGATCGACTTCACCCGGTTGTGGATGTAGAACGCCTGCCCGTCGCGCAGCAATTCGCGCCGCAGCGCCGCACCGACCTGCTTGTCGTCGTGCGGCCCGACGTAGGTCAGCACCGGGAATCGCTCCTCGGGCGGCGTGAGGATCGTCGACATCTCGCGGATGCCTGCCAGGCTCATCTCGAGCGTGCGCGGAATGGGCGTGGCGCTCATGGTCAGCACGTCGACGTGGGTGCGCATCGACTTGATGTGCTCCTTGTGCTCGACGCCAAAGCGCTGCTCCTCGTCGACGATGACCAGCCCGAGATCCTTCCACGTGACACCGGTCTGCAGCAGGCGGTGCGTGCCGATCACGACGTCGACCGATCCGTCCTTCATGCCCTCGACGACCTTGCGGGACTCGGCGTTGTCGGTGAAGCGCGACAACCCCTTCACCGTCACCGGGAAGCCCGCCATCCGCTGGGAGAACGTCTGCAGGTGCTGGTCGGCCAGCAGCGTGGTGGGCACCAGCACGGCCACCTGCTTGCCCGCCTGCACCGCCTTGAACGCCGCGCGCACCGCGATCTCGGTCTTGCCGTAGCCGACGTCGCCACAGATGACGCGGTCCATCGGGACCGGCTTCTCCATGTCGGCCTTGACCTCGGTGATGGCCGTCAACTGGTCGACGGTCTCGGTGAAGCCGAACGCGTCCTCCATCTCGGCCTGCCACGGAGTGTCCGGTCCGAAGGCGAAGCCGGGGGCGGCCTGACGCTTGGCGTACAGCGTGACGAGCTCGCCGGCGATCTCCCGAACGGCCTTGCGCGCCTTGGTCTTCGTGTTGGTCCAGTCGCTACCGCCCAGCTTGCTCAGCGACGGTTCCGTGCCGCCGACGTAGCGCGAGAGCTGATCCAGCGAGTCCATCGGCACGAAGAGCTTGTCGGAGCCGCCGCCGCGCTTGGAGGACGCGTACTCCAGCACCAGGTACTCGCGGCGCGCGCCGCCGATGGTGCGCTCGACCATCTCGACGAACCTGCCGATGCCGTGCTGATCGTGCACGACGAGATCGCCCGCGGCCAGCGCCAGCGGGTCGACGACGTTGCGGCGCTTGGCCGCCAGCTTCTTGCCCTCGGTCGCGGCCGCCCGGTTGCCGGTCAGATCGGTCTCGGTGATGACGACGAGGTTGGCCCCCGGCAACACCACACCGTCGCGCAGCGGGCTCTTGAGCACCCCGACCACACCGGGCTTGGGGACGTCGCCGGGCGCCAACATCGAAGCGGGAGTGTCGGATTCACCTAGTTGCTCGACGATGCGCTGCGCCGTGCCTGCACCGGGGGTGACGACGGCGGCCAGCCCACCGGTGGTCACGTGCGCCCGCAGCATCGCGAACATCTCGTCGAGGTTGTTCTGCTGCCCCCGCGCCGACGGGGCGGCCTTGACGTCCAACTCGATCGCCGACCCGTCGGCGAGCTGGCTCAACGTCCACCAGGGATGTCCGCCGACCGCGGCGTTGGCCCGCACGTCGGCGAGGTCGCGGAAGCCCGAACCGCCGAGCTGTTCGACGTCGATCGGCGCGTCGGCCCCCATGGCCGCCACCGACCACGACGCCTCCAGGAATTCCTGGCCGGTCTTGATCAAGTCCGCCGCGCGGGTGCGCACCTTCTCCGGATCGCACAACAGAACCGGCGCCCCGGCGGGCAGGTGGTCGGTCAGCAGCGACAGTTCGGTAGGCCGCAGGACCGGAAGCAGCGCCTCCATCCCGTCGGTCGGGATGCCTTCGGCGAGCTTGGCCAACATGTCGCTGACCGTGCCGGTGACGCGGTTGTCGTCGTGGGGCTGATCGGCGGACAGCGCAGCCGCTCGCTGGCGCACGTCGTCGGTGAGCATCAGTTCCCGGCACGGGACCGCGATCACTTCGGTGACCTCGACGTCGGGGATCGACCGTTGGTCGGCGACGGAGAACATGCGCATCTCCGAGACCTCGTCGCCCCAGAACTCGACGCGGATCGGATGCTCGGCGGTCGGCGGGAAGACGTCGAGGATGCCGCCGCGGACGGCGAACTCGCCGCGCTTGCCGACCATGTCCACCCGCGTATAGGCCAACTCGACCAGCCGCTCCAGGAGGCCGTCGAAGTCGGCGTCCTCCCCAACGGTCAGCGTGACCGGCTCCACCTCGGCCAGGTCCGGCGCCATCGGCTGCAGCAGCGACCGTGCGGTGGTGACCACCACCCGCAGCGGCGCACCCAGCCGCGCGTCGTCGGGGTGGGCGAGACGGCGGAGCACCATCATCCGGGCGCCCACGGTCTCCACGCCCGGCGACAGCCGCTCGTGCGGCAGCGTCTCCCAAGACGGGAACATCGCGACGGCGTCGCCGAGCACCGCACGCAGTTCGGCGGTCAGGTCGTCGGCCTCCCGGCCGGTGGCGGTGACGACCAGCAGCGGACCCGCCTCGGCCAGCGCCGCGGCGACGAACAGCCGGGCGGCGGGCGGCCCGACGAGGGCGAGTTCGGCGGTGGAGTCGGCGGCGCGACGGGTGAGCTCGGCCAGACCGGGGTCGGACAGCGCAAGACGCACCAGGCCCGACATCGGGGTCTGGACATGGGGGTGCCCCGATGTAGTCATTGTTCTCCCAGTCTAATCGTCGGGGCTCGTCGGTCGCCCAGTGGCCACCTACCCCGCGACGCCGTCGAAAAACCGTGTGTCTACTGGCCATTCGACGCGGCCCGCTAGTGCTGGTCGTGCAGTTCCGGATCGGCTTCGAGGTGCGTGAGTCCGTTCCACATCAGGTTGACCAGGTGCGCGGCGACGACTTCCTTCTTCGGCTCCCTGGTGTCCAGCCACCACTGCGCCGTCATCGACACCGAACCGACGAGCGCCTGGGCGTAGAGCGGGGCGAGGTCGGGGTCGAGACCGCGGCGGGAGAAGTCGCCGGCCAGGATCGAGGCGACCTGGCTGACGGCGTCGTTGAGCAGGCTCGAATACGTGCCCGAGGCGATGCTGGCGGGCGAATCGCGAATCAGGATGCGGAAGCCGTCGGTGCGTTCCTCGACGTAGGTCAGCAGCGCCAGGGCCACCCGCTCGACCCGCACCCGGGACCGGTTGTTGGTCAGCGACGAGGTGATGCCGTCCAGCAGCGCCGACATCTCGCGGTCCACCACGACGGCGTAGAGGCCTTCCTTGCCGCCGAAATGCTCGTAGACGACCGGCTTGGACACGTTGGCCCGCTGGGCGATCTCCTCGATCGACGTCGCGTCGTAGCCACGCTCGGCGAACAGCGACTTGGCGATCTCGACCAGTTGTTGACGCCGTTCGGTGCCCGTCATACGCGCCCGAGGTGCGCGCACTTCCTTCTCCGGCGCTGCCACGGCCATCAGGGTAATCCCCGTCGGGTGGGAGTCGACTAAAGTCACTCCCGCAGTCCGTCGTGGTGTAATCGGCAGCACCTCTGATTTTGGTTCAGATAGTTCAGGTTCGAGTCCTGGCGACGGAGCGAGGCTGCGACTTCGGCGTGCCTACCGGCGGTGAGCGCCGCCGATCACGCCGAAATCGCACGAAGGAGGCCTGCAATGGCGACAAGAGGTGAGACCGCGGTCATCGTCCTGGCAGCCGGCTCCGGCACCAGGATGAAGTCCGACATCCCCAAGATGCTGCACACGCTGGCCGGCCGCAGCATGCTCTCGCACACCCTGCACGCGATCGCCAAGGTCTCGCCGCGGCACCTGGTCGTCGTGGTGGGCATGGGCCGTGACCACGTCATCCCCGCGGTCAACGGGCTTGCCGACGACCTGGACAGGCCCATCGAGATAGCGGTGCAGGACGAGCAGCTGGGCACCGGCCACGCCGTCGGCTGCGGCATGGCCGCGCTGCCCGAGGACTTCGACGGCACCGTCCTGGTGACCGCCAGCGACGTGCCGCTGCTGGACTCCGACACCCTCGCCGGGCTCGTCGACGACCACGTCAGCCACTCCACCGCCGCGACGCTGCTGACCACCACCCTGGCCGACCCGACCGGGTACGGCCGCATCCTGCGCACGCAGGACGGCGAAGTGCAGAGCATCGTCGAACAGGCCGACGCGACCGAGTCCCAGCGGGCCATCCGCGAGGTCAACGCGGCGGTGTACGCGTTCGACGCCCTCGCCCTTCGGCGGGCCCTGACCCAGCTGCGTTCCGACAACGCCCAGCGCGAGCTCTACCTGACCGACGCCGTGGAGATCCTCCGCCGCGACGGTCTGCGCGTCCGCGGCCGCCACGTCGACGACAGTGCGCTGGTCGCCGGCGTCAACGACCGCGTCCAGCTGGCCGACATGCACCGCGAGCTGAACCGGCGCATCGTCGCGGCGCTACAACGCAGCGGCGTGACCGTCGTCGACCCGGCCACCACCTGGGTCGACGTGGACGTGACCGTCGGTCGCGACACCGTGGTGGCCCCCGGCACCCAGCTCCTCGGCACCACCCGCATCGGGGCGCGCTGTCAGATCGGCCCGGACACCACGCTGACCGGTGTCACCGTCGGTGACGGCGCGACGGTGATTCGCACGCACGGGTCGTCGTCGGTGATCGGCGACGACGCCGTCGTCGGCCCGTTCGCGTATCTGCGGCCCGGCACCGAACTCGGTGCCGAGGGCAAGATCGGCACGTTCGTCGAGACGAAGAACTCGAGCATCGGAGCGGGCACCAAGGTGCCGCATCTGACCTACGTCGGCGACGCCGACATCGGCGAGCACACCAACATCGGCGCCGCAAGCGTCTTCGTCAACTACGACGGAGAAATCAAGCAGCGCACCACTATTGGATCGCACGCGAAGACGGGTTCGGACAACATGTTCGTCGCCCCGGTGACCGTCGGCGACGGCGCCTACACCGGCGCGGGCACCGTCGTGCGGCAGGACGTGCCGCCCGGCGCGCTGGCCGTCTCGGCGGGTCCGCAACGCAACATCGAGGGCTGGGTGGAGCGCAAGCGGCCGGGCAGCGCGGCGGCGCGAGCGGCCCGCGAGGCCACCGCGGCGAGCGACCGTTCGGACACCTGACGTTGGCTTCGTGGCAACCCGGACCACGCGCCCCCAGAATGGCTACGTACGATCAACCCGTATCGATCCCCGACGGCAAAGGCAGCTTCGACGTGGCCACGGACTGGACCGACAATCGCAAGAACCTGATGTTGTTCTCGGGTCGTGCGCATCCCGAACTCGCCGAACAAGTCGCCAAGGAGCTCGACGTCAGCGTCACCGCGCAGACGGCCCGCGACTTCGCCAACGGTGAGATCTTCGTGCGCTTCGACGAGTCGGTGCGCGGCTGCGACGCCTTCGTGCTGCAGAGCCATCCCGCGCCGCTGAACAAGTGGCTGATGGAACAACTGCTGATGATCGACGCGCTCAAGCGCGGCAGCGCCAAGCGCATCACCGCGATCCTGCCGTTCTACCCCTACGCCCGCCAGGACAAGAAGCACCGCGGCCGCGAGCCCATCTCGGCGCGCCTGGTCGCCGACCTCTACAAGACCGCAGGCGCCGACCGCATCGTGTCGGTGGACCTGCACACCGACCAAATCCAGGGCTTCTTCGACGGCCCCGTCGACCACATGCGTGGCCAGTCACTGCTGTGCGGCTACATCCGCGACAACTACGCCGATCACGACATGGTCGTCGTCTCCCCCGATTCCGGGCGGGTGCGCGTCGCCGAGAAGTGGGCCGATTCGCTCGGCGGCGTTCCGCTGGCCTTCATCCACAAGACGCGCGACCCGCTGGTGCCCAACCAGGTGAAGTCCAACCGCGTGGTCGGCGACGTCAAGGGCAGGACCTGCATCCTCACCGACGACATGATCGACACCGGCGGCACCATCGCCGGGGCGGTCAAGCTGCTCAAGGAAGACGGCGCCGCCGACGTGGTGATCGCCGCCACCCACGGCGTGCTGTCGGACCCGGCCCGCGACCGGCTGGCCGCGAGCGGTGCCCGCGAAGTCGTGGTCACCAACACGCTGCCCATCGGCGAGGACAAGATGTTCCCGCAGCTGACCGTGTTGTCGATCGCGCCGCTGCTGGCCAGCACCATCCGCGCGGTGTTCGAGAACGGCTCTGTGACGGGACTGTTCGACGGGGATGCCTGACATGGCGCCTCTGGTCGGCGACGTTCGCGAGACCCCGTGAGGCTGCGGCGCACCCTTGGCGTGGCGGTCACCGCACTGGCTCTGGCCGGATGTTCGGCCGCAGGACAGGACGCGGCGTCGTCGTCGACGAGCTCGTCGCCGGTGGCGACGACCAGCGACACCCCCGCCATGACGTCCGTACCCCCGGCCCCCGCGGCGCCGGCCGACCGCCCGCAGGGCTTCCGCGACTATCTGGCCTCGATCGACGTCACCGGTTCCCCGGTGCATCTCGACCAGGCGCCCGGTCTGACCGTCACCGTGCCGGTACCCGAGGGGTGGGCACAGACCAACGATCCGCTGTTCTCGACCGGCGTCGAGTTCATCCAGCCGGTCGGCCAGAGCGGCAACACGCCGTCGGTGACGCTGATGGCCGTCGAATTGACCGGGCCGTTCGACCCGAAGGACGCCATCCGCCACGCCAACGCCGACGCGTTGCCACCGGCGGCGACCGACGTCACCGAGTCCTACGACGACTACGACGGCTTCCCGTCGGCGGCGGCGCAGGGCGTGACCGCCTCGACCCAGCACTACAACCGCATCGTGCTCGCCGACGTCCCGTCGACCGGCAAGCGGTACCTGGTGCAGCTCACCGTCACCACACCCGCCGACCAGCTGATCGCCGCCAACCCGCCGCTGAAGAGCGTCGTGACCGGATTCAAGGTGGCGGTCTCCTGAAGCGCGTCGGGGTGGCGATCGCTGGTGCCGCGATCACGCTCGCCGTGGCCGGGTGCGGGCCGGCGACGCCGGACTACAAGTCGATCTGGACCACGACGACGTCGACGACCACCACAACACCCGCCGGCGAGAAGCCCATCTCGCTGTCGACCTACTTCGAGAACATCGGCATCACCGGCGCGCCGGTCGCACCCGACAAGCTGACCGACCTGACGGTGACGGTGCCCGAGCCACCGGGCTGGAAGCCGTACTTCAACGTCAACCTGTCCCCCGGCACCCGCACCATCGCCAAGGGCGACACCTACCCCACTGCGATGATCCTGGTGTTCCAGCTCGACGGAAACTTCGACGTGGCCGAGGCCCTCAAGCACGCCAACGGCGACGCCGAGCTGTCGGAGAACTTCAAGCAGCTCAACGCCTCCACCGACGACTTCCGCGGTTTCCCGTCCTCGATGATCGAGGGCACCTACGACCTCAACGGCCAGCGCATGCAGAGCTACAACCGCATCGTGTTCGCGACGGGCAAGCCCGCCAGGGCCAACCTGCCGGGCCAGAGTTACTTGGTTCAGCTGACCGTCACGTCATTTGCCGACAAGGCCCAGGAAGACGGTCCGGACATCGAGTCGATCATCAAGGGTTTCGTCGTCGCACCGACGTGACGCCACCCACTGCCGAGGCCTCCCGACTATGGTCCAGGCATGACTGAGTGGACCGCCGCAGACCTGCCCTCGTTCGCCGGCCGCACCGTGATCGTGACCGGTGCCAATAGCGGACTCGGCGAAGTCACCGCGCGCGAACTGGCGCGGGTCGGCGCCAAGGTCGTGGTCGCGGTACGCAATCTGGACAAGGGCAAGGCCGCCGCGGCGGGAATGCCCGGCGACGTGGAGGTCCGCGAGCTCGACCTGCAGGACCTGTCGTCGGTGCGCGCGTTCGCCGACTCGGTCGACGAGGTCGACGTACTGGTCAACAACGCCGGCATCATGGCGGTGCCGTTGGCTCGGACCGTCGACGGCTTCGAGAGCCAGTTCGGCACCAACCACCTTGGCCACTTCGCGCTGACCAATCTGTTGCTGCCGAAGATCTCCGACCGGGTGGTGACGGTGTCGTCCATGCTGCACCTGCTCGGCAAGATCAGCCTGAAGGACCCCAACTGGACGTCCCGTCCGTACTCCGCGTGGCTGGCGTACGGCCAATCCAAGCTGGCCAATCTGCTGTTCACCAAGGAGCTGCAGCGCCGCCTCGACGCGGTCGACTCGGCAATCCTGGCCGTGACCGCCCACCCCGGGTACTCGGCGACCAACCTGCAGGGCCACACCGCCGGAAAGGTCAGCGGCTCGCTCATGTCACTGGGCAACAAGCTGGCCACCAACGCCGACTTCGGGGCGCGCCAGACGTTGTTCGCCGTGTCGCAGGCCCTGCCCGGGGACGCATTCATCGGGCCGAAGTTCGCCATGCGCGGCCCGACCGGCCTGACGTCACGCAGCCCGCTGGCGAGCAACGCCACCACCGCGCGGGCGCTGTGGGAGCTGTCCGAGCAGCTCACGAGCACCAAATTTTCGATCTGACGGGGTCGTGCGCTAGCCTTGGCGACGATCACGGCGAGGGTGGACCGCTGCAGTCTTCAGACTTCAGGGCCTACCGTTATCGACGGGAACCGATTCGCAGCCACGCTGCTTCTAGTCGCCCTCTCCGTGCCACCACTGACACGGCACAGGAGCACTTCACATGGCGAAGACCGCCACCCACGCAGAGAACAACCTGACCGCTGAGGTCCGCGCCAAGACCGGCAAGGGCGCCTCGCGTCAGGCCCGTCGCGACGGCAAGGTGCCCGCGGTCCTCTACGGCCACGGCGCAGACCCGCAGCACCTGACCTTGCCGGCCCGTGAGTTCGCCGCCGTGCTCCGCAACTTCGGCACCAACGCCGTCCTGACCCTCGACATCGCCGGCAAGGAAGCCCTCGCGCTGCCCAAGGCCATCGAGATCCACCCGATCCGTCGCACGATCCAGCACGTCGACCTGATCATCGTCCGTCGCGGCGAGCGGGTCACCGTCGAGATCAACGTCATCGTCGAGGGTGACGCCGGCCCGGACACCCTGGTCAACGTCGAGTCGAACACCATCGAGATCGAGTCCGACGCGATGTCCATCCCGGAGAGCCTGACTCTGTCGGTCGAGGGCGTCCCCGCGGGCACGCAGTTCCTCGCCTCGCAGGTGCCGCTGCCCGAGGGCGTCACCCTGATCTCCGATCCCGAGTTGCTCGTCGTCAACGTCATCCCCGCGCCGACCGCCGAGGATCTGGAGTCCGAGGGTGCCGGCGACGCGGCCGACGCCCCCGCCGCCGACGAGGGCGACGCCGAGGACGGGGAGTCCTCGGACTCCGAGTCCGAGTAGCCTCCCGTGGCCGAGCCACTCTTGGTGGTCGGCCTTGGCAACCCCGGACCGCGGTACGAGACGACGCGGCACAACCTGGGCTTCCTCGTGGCCGACATCCTGGCCGATCGAATCGGCGCGGGTTTCAAGGTGCACAAGAAGTCCGGAGCAGACGTCGTGACCGGTCGCCTCGGCGGACGGTCGGTGGTGCTGGCCAAGCCGCGGACGTACATGAACGAGTCGGGGCGCCAGGTCGGTCCACTGGCCAACTTCTACTCGGTGGCCCCCGCCGACGTCGTCACCATCCACGACGAGCTGGACATCGACTTCGGTCGCATCCGCCTCAAGTTGGGTGGCGGCGAGGGCGGCCACAACGGGTTGCGCTCGGTGGCGTCGGCGTTGGGCACCAGGGAGTTTCAACGCGTGCGCGTCGGGGTGGGCCGGCCGCCGGGCCGCAAGGACCCGGCCACGTTCGTGCTGGAGAACTTCAGCGCCGCCGAGCGCCCGGAAGTCGGCGTGATCTGCGAGCAGGCCGCCGACGCCACTGAACTGCTCATCGAACTGGGCCTGGAGACGGCGCAGAACACCGTGCACGCCTGGTAACCGTCTCCTCGTCGAGTGTGCTGTGAGATCGCGAATTCGACCAACTTCGCGATCTCACAGCACACTCGACGGGGTGGGGGGTCAGCTGCGGCCGGTGATGCCGCTGTCGACCACCTTCGTCGGCTTGTGGGGGTAGCGCTTCTCGGCGTGTTCCTTGGCCGCGGAATTCGGCAGCACGTAGAGCGTCTCGCGCTTGGCCTGAAGCGGTTTGAGCACCAGATCCATGAAGCCCTTGCGGTCGTCGAGGTAGGGCTCGATGACGTCCTCACCCGCCGGACACACCGCCAGGCAGTAGGCAGCCTTGTAGTTCGCCTTGAACGACAAGCTCTGCCACATCGAGGCGTTCTCCGAATCGGTGACGCGCGAGCGGAAGTCGGCGGCGTCGGTGCTGTCGGCGATGGTCTGCACGTAATCGGTGAAGCCGCCCATGAACTCGCGGTAGTTGTGCACCGAGCACGCGACGAAGTCGAATTCGCCGTCCTTGCCGATGGCCCCGACCGGGCACGCCGCAACGCAGAGCTTGCACTCCAGGCAGGGTGAATAATCCAGCGGCTCACCGTAACTGGTGACGGGGGCGTCGACCAGGATGGTGGCCAGCAGGATGAAGTTGCCGAACTTGGGGTGGATCACGTTGCGGTGGATGCCCATGACGCCCAGGCCCGACGCCACCGCCACGGGCTTGTGGGCGACGACCCAGATGCGGCCGGGGAACCGGTCCATCTCCATCGGGAAGGTCGCCGACGGGTTCAGCGCCCGGTGACCGGCGTCCTGCAACGTGCGGGTGATGCGATGGGCCGCCTCGTTGATGATCTCGCCGGTGCGGTGGAACTCCTGGTTGGCCACGCTGCGCGCCGGCGACCGGACGTTGTCGCGGTTCATCCGAACCACCAGCGAGATGAACGTCTTGGCGCCGGGCAGCGCGGACTCGACGTGCTCGCGTTCGGACGCCAGGTCCGGATTCTCCACGCTGGCGAAGGCGACGTCGTCGGCGCCGGCAGCCAGGCAGACCTCGCGCAACCAATCGGCGTCGACGACCGCCGGTGGCGGTTCGGTCTTGTTGGCGAGCACCTTTCGTACGGTGGGATGGTTGGCGATGCGTCCGGCCACTCGATCCGTCATAGCTAGGTATAGTACACAATAGTCAGCTGTCGTAAGGATTCGACGGCGAACCGTCAAGACTTCGTACGGACCCTCGTCGCGGCCTTCATCCGGGCGTAGACCTGAATGCGTGAACGACACGACGACCACACCCCGCTGGCGACGACTGCTCGACGGCGGGCATTCCTGGGGCTCCCTCGAGGTGTCACCGACCCGGTACGGCGTCACCCGCTATCGACTGGTGGTGTTCCCACCGGGCATCTCCGCCGACGACCGGGCCCGGTTGCGCATCTGGCGAGCCTGGCCGACCTGGGGCATGGCAACCTTCCTGGTCTTGGAGATCCTGCTGGTGCCCGCCGTCGGACCCGTTGCCGCGCTGTGGATCTCGTCGATCGTCTTCCTCGGCGGCGGCCTGGCCATGATGCTGACGACGGCCGCCTACCGTGGCGGCGTGCGCACCATGATCGTGATCCGACGAGCCGGCGTGCACGACCCGCAGGCCGCCGAGCGCTTCGTCGAGTTCTACGTGCTGGCCCACGAACTGATCGAGGCCGACCGAGCGTTTGGCGCCGGCGAGACCCAGCCCGTCGGCCACGAACTCGCGGTGTGGCGGGCCTACGACCGGATGGCGGTCAGGGCGCCTGTCGCCACCAGGCGGTGACGTAGAGAGCGAGTGAGACGGCCAGGCCCATGACCATCCACAGCACCACGGTGTAGTCGACCCACGATCCGATCGGCGGCGATCCGGGGAACAGGTTGCGGATGGGCAGGACGGAGAACAGCAGCACCGCGCACATCGCGATGCCGAAGCCCACCGACGCGCCGGTGCGTGTGACATGGATGTCCAGGGGCTTCCCCGGCCCGGAGTCCGCCTCCGTGGCGTGCACGGCCCAGGGGGTCGACGAGTCGGTCACGGCCACCTGCACCGGCACGGCGACGCGAGCGGCGCCGCTACCGGAGAACGCCAACACCTGGACGTCGGACGCCCGATATCCGTCGAACGGCCAATCGTGTCCCGCGGACACGCACGCCAGAGGACGAAGGGCTTAGGTGACCAGCGAGACCGAGTTGGCCCGGCGCAGCTTGCCCGACGGCGTCTTCGGGATGGTGCCGGGGCCGAGGACCACGACGTTGCGCGGACGGACGTCGACCTCGGTGACGACCTCGTGGGCGACCTGGTGCTCGATGCGGCGCACCTCGACCGGGTCCTCCCACGCGTTGGACTCCACCGCGACGGCGAACGTCTCGCGGGAGTGCCCGGCGTCGAGCCGAACCGCGACGGCACATCCCGGCCGGACGCCCTTGACACGGCCCGCCGCCCGCTCGATGTCGGTCGGGTAGATGTTGCGGCCGGCCATGATGATGACGTCCTTGACGCGGCCACAGACCACGATGTGGCCGTTCTCCATCTGATACCCGAGGTCGCCGGTGTCGTACCAGCCGTGCTGGTCCTGGGCGGGCAGGAAGCCGCCCATGGTGATGTAACCGGGGGTTAGCGACTCGCCCCGGAGTTCGATGACGCCGACACCACGGGCGGGCATGATCTCGCCGTGCTCGTCGACGACGCGGGCCTCGAGGTCACGCAGCAGCGGGCCGAGCGACGCAAGCCGCTTGGTGTTGCCCTTCGTCGAGGGCACGGCGCGGCGCAGCGCCGCAAGCAGGTCGGCGTCGATCTCGTCGACGACCAGGCCCGCACCGCATTCGGAGAAGGACACCGCCAGCGTGGTCTCGGCCATGCCGTAGGCGGGCAGGATTGCCTTGGGGCTCAGACCGAACGGCTTGCCGGCGTCCAAGAGGTCTTCGACGTCGGAAGGGTCGACGGGCTCGGCGCCCGAGAGTGCGAATCGCAGAGTGGAGAGGTCGAATTGGCCGGGCTCGGCCTGGTTGCGCAGCCGCTTGGCGAACAGGGCGTAGGCGAAGTTGGGCGCCGCGGTCATGGTGCCCTTGTACTTGTCGATCAGCTTGGCCCACAGCAGCGTGTCGCGCAGGAAGTCCATCGGCGTGACCTTGACCAGTTCGGCGCCGAAGTACATCGGGATGGTGAGGAAGCCGACCATGCCCATGTCGTGGAAGCAGGGCAGCCAGCTGACCATGACGTCCTTCTCGACGTCGTACTGCGCGCCGATGAACATGGCCTCGGCGTTGGAGTAGATGTTGCGGTGCGTGATCTGCACGGCCTTGGGCGACCCGGTCGAGCCGGACGTCAACTGCATCAGGGCGAGGTCGTCCTCGTCGGTCTCGACGGGGTCGACGGGCTCGGCCTCCAGCAGGTCCCCGATCTTCAGGACCTTGATGCCCTTCTCCTCGAGCACGGGGATGGCGACGAGGAACGGCTCGGAGATGACGACGGCGGTGGCCTCGATCATGCCGATGACGTTCATGGTGTCCTCGGCCCAGACGACGAGGTCGGTGCGCGGGGTGGGCTGGTGCAGCATGGTCAGGCTCGCCCCGCGCATCCAGAGCGCCTGCGCGGTGGGCGCGATCTCGACGGGATAGCCGGCCAAGACGCCGACGGCGTCACCGGGGCCGACACCGGCCGCAGCGAGTCCGCCTGCGATGCGGCGTGCACGCTCGTGCACCTCACCCCAGGTGTGACGCACCGGCTCGTGCGGTTCGCCGGTCACCATGCCCGTGGTGACCGTCGCCGCGTTGCGGTACATCTTGTCGGTAAACCTGCTCACGACAACCTCCTGGGTCTGGGGAGCCCGCCGTGGGCACCAGTGTTCGGCGTGAAGCCAATGCGCGCTGTTCCATGTTCCACCCCTACGTGCACGCGTCCCGCGAGGAACGTGCACACGATTGGGGTGCGATTTCGTCTCGAAACGGGTGCGGTGAGGTGCGCTACACCGGGCTGGGCCGCATCGGCACCGCCGCTGCTGGAACGCCCACCGAAGACCTCGGTGGGGAAACTCGTCGCGCCGCACGTGGAGCCGCTCGTCATCACCGCCGATCATCTTAAGAGACTCTTAAGTAACTACCAAACTTCTGGCGCGATTGAGGCGTGGGTCACACCCGGGGGTCACCCGTCGTCATGCCGTCGGCGGCGGCGTTGGCACCACGCGAGCGCCCGGCACCGGACCGCTGGCGGCGCGAACCGTGCGACACACACCCTCCCCGGCGAGCTGAACGCCTACGTCGACCGCCGCCGAGGCCGTCGGACAGAGAAAGGCGCACGTCGGCCCCGAACCGGACACGATGCCCGCCAGGGCGCCCGCGTCGACGCCGGCCCGCAGCGTCCGGCGCAACCCAGGGTCGAGATTGAGCGCCGCAGGCTGCAGGTCGTTGCCGAGCAGCGGGGCCAGCTGATGGGGGTCACCGGAGGCCAGCGCGGCCAGCAGCAGTTCGGGGTCCTCCAGCCGTGGCGGTTGAACCACGGCGTCGTCGGCCCTGAGCCGGTCGATCTCGGCGAACACCTTCGGGGTGGACAATCCCCCGTCGGCGAACGCCAACACCCAGTGAAAGGTGTTGCGGGACAACACAGTCGCCAGCTGTTCACCGCGGCCGGTACCCAGCGCGGTACCGCCGTGCAGAGCGAAGGGCACGTCACTGCCCAGCTCGGCTCCCAGGGCGTGCAGATCCCGCCGCGGCACGCCGAGCTCCCACAGCGCGTTCATCGCGACCAGCACCGCGGCGGCGTCCGCGCTGCCCCCGGCCATACCGCCCGCCACGGGAATCGACTTCTCCAGGACGATGGACACATCCGGTTCCCGACCGACGTGCGACGCCATCAACTCCGCGGCGCGCCACGCCAAGTTGCGATGGTCCAGCGGAAGTGACGCCCCCTGGTCACCGGGCCCGTCCCCCGACAACTCCAGCGACAGCACGTCCGCGTTGCGGACGGTGATCTCGTCGAACAGCGAGACGGCGTGGAACACCGTGGTGAGTTCGTGATAGCCGTCGTCACGCAGATCGCCGACCGCGAGGTACAGGTTGACCTTGCCCGGCACGCGTACCGTCACCGACTTCGTCGAGACCCATTCGGCAGCTGCATCGGACCGGGGCACGCACCGAACAGTAACGAAGCCCGCCGGAAAGGGAAGCCGCGAGATCGGTGAATGTTGGCGGGTTCTGCGAGAATGCCGTCAACGATGGACGCTCTCGGGGACTACGTGATCGACGCCGAGGTCGGGCGCGGCGGCTCCGCCGTGGTCTACCGGGCCCACCACGCGTCGGATTCCACCGGGCCGGTAGCCCTGAAGGTGCTCGACGCGCACCACCGGGACGACGTCCACGTGACCCGGTTGCGACGGGAGTTCGACTTCGCCAAGGCTGCCGAGCACCCGCACGTGGTGACGGTCTACGACTGCGGCCCCGGGTGGCTGTCCATGCAGTTGATCACCGGCGGCACGGCGACGAACCTGCCCAGCCGCGAGCTTCGTCTGAGCGCCCTCGCGCAGATCGCCGACGCACTCGACCACGTCCACGCCCTCGGCATCGTGCACTGCGACGTCAAGCCGACCAACATCCTTGTCTCCGAACCGTTCTCCCCTGCCGGAGCCATCCTCGTCGACTTCGGCATCGCGCGCTCGCTGGCGCACGAGGGCACCCACCAGATGACGCACGTCGAGGCTTCCCTGCCCTATGCCGCACCCGAGGTACTGCACGGACACCCGCCCTCGGCCGCGTCCGACGAGTACGCGCTGGCCTGCACGACCGTCGAACTGCTCCTGGGGGCACCACCGTTTCACACGCACACCGCGATGGCGTTGGTCGACGCCCACCTCAACAGCCCGGTACCCAAGTACTCCCACCGCGTCGAGTGGGTCCCGCGGGCCTTCGACTCCATTCTCGCCAAGGCGATGGCCAAGTCCCCCGATCTGCGCTATCAGTCGTGCGCGGAGTTCATTTCGCTGGTCACGCGCGCAATTGGGTGAGCGGACCCCAAAGTTCGACCACCCGCCGCCGCGTTCCGTTACAGACTTTTTACCGCTCTCTGCTACACCCTCGGGCACGGAGGGCTAGCTTCGACAAATGACCACCGAATCTCAGAGCGCATACGACAATTCCGCGCTCGCACATGAAGAAGAGGGCTACGAGAAGGGGCTCAAACCCCGACAGGTGCAGATGATCGCCATCGGTGGCGCGATAGGCACGGGGTTGTTCATGGGTGCCGGCGGCCGTCTCGCGAGCGCCGGGCCAGGCCTGTTCATCGTGTACGCCGTCTGCGGCGTGTTCGTCTTCTTCATCCTGCGAGCCCTCGGCGAACTCGTGCTGCACCGTCCGTCGTCGGGCTCATTCGTGTCCTACGCGCGCGAATTCCTCGGCGAGAAAGCCGCTTACGTCGCCGGCTGGATGTACTTCTTCAACTGGGCGTGTACCTCGATCGTCGACGTCACCGCCATCGCCCTCTACATGCACTACTGGGGCACCTTCGGTGCGATACCGCAGTGGCTGATCGCCCTCATCGCGCTGGTGATCGTGTTGACCATCAACATGATCTCGGTCAAGTGGTTCGGCGAGATGGAGTTCTGGGCGGCGCTGATCAAGGTCGTCGCGCTCGTCACGTTCCTCGTCGTGGGCATCGTGTTCCTCGCCGGCCGCTTCAAGGTCGAGGGCGCCAGCACCGGCCCGTCGGTGATCGCCGACAACGGCGGCATCCTGCCCAACGGCGTCCTCGCCTTGGTCGTGATCACCTCGGGCGTCATCTTCGCCTACGCCGCAGTCGAATTGGTGGGCACGGCGGCGGGCGAGACCGAGAATCCGGCCAAGATCATGCCGCGGGCCATCAACTCCGTGATCTTCCGGATCGCCATCTTCTACGTCGGCTCCCTGGTCCTGTTGGCCCTGCTGCTGCCGTACACCGCCTACAAGCAGGGCACCAGCCCGTTCGTGACGTTCTTCTCCAGCATCGGCGTTCCGGCGGCGGGCGACATCATGAACTTCGTGGTGCTGACGGCGGCGTTGTCGAGCCTCAACGCCGGGCTGTATTCGACCGGCCGCATCCTGCGGTCGATGTCGATGAACGGCAGCGCGCCGAAGTTCACCGCCAAGATGTCCAAGAAGGGCGTCCCGTGGGCGGGTATCGCCCTGACGGCGTGCTTCACCGTCGTCGGCGTCTTCCTCAACCTGGTCGTGCCGGCCGAGGCGTTCAACATCGCGCTCGACCTGTCGGCGCTGGGCATCATCGCGTCGTGGGCCACCATCGTGATCTGCCAGATTCAGATGTACCGCTGGTCGCAGAAGGGCATCCTGGAGCGGCCCAGCTTCCGGCTGTTCGGCACCCCGTACACAAGCTACGCCACCCTGCTGTTCCTGGCGGCGGTCACGGTGTTGATGTGCATCGAGAACTACTGGAACGCCGTCGCGTTGGTGATCATCGTGCCCGCGCTGATCGGCGGCTGGTACGCCGTGCGCAGCCGGGTGCTGGCGGTGGCTCAGGAACGCGTTGGCATCACCGGCAACTACCCGATCTATGCGGAGACCCCGCTGCAGGACGAATTCCGGGCAAAGGACGCCCGGGCGCGCGACGCTGCCAAGGCCAAGAAGGACGGCGAGTAGGTCTAACGGCGGACGACGTCCGCGTGTGCTGAGCGCTCAGGCGCCTCAGTACACGCGGACGTTCGGCTGCCGGGGTGCGGTCTCGACCTGACCCGACCGCTGAAGCAGCCGGACGAAGTCGGCGATGCCGAGCGTTTCACCGCGCCGAGCCGGGTCGATGCTCGCCGACAGCAGACGCTCGGCGGACTCGTTGCCGGAACCGGCCCACTCCGCGAACGCGTTGCGGGAGGTCTTGCGACGTTGTGCGAAGGCGATGTCGATGAGCTCGAACACCTGCTTGCGGAAACCGTCCTCGACCGGCCAGGGCGACGTCTCGTAGCGGTCGATGCGGACCAGTCCGGAGTAGACGCGCGGAATCGGCCAGAAGACCGTCGGCGACACCGTGCCGTGGCGGCGGACATTGCCGTAGAAGCGCACCTTCGCGCTCGGCACGCCGTAGTCCTTGCCACCAGGCTCGGCCGCGAGACGTTCGGCGACCTCGAGCTGGACCATCACCATGACGGTCCGAATGGTCGGGAACTGCGCGAGCAGGTGCAGCAGCGCGGGTACCGCGACGTTGTACGGAAGGTTCGCCACGACTGCGGTCGGCTGATCCTCCACGTCGGCGGGCATCAAGTCCAGGACGTCCTTGTTGATGACGACCAGTCTGTTGATCTCGCTGTGGGAGTGGTCGGCGACAGTCTTCGGTAGTTGACGCGCCAGAACGGGGTCGATCTCGACCGCGGTCACCTTGGAGCCGCGATCGAGCAATGCCAGGGTCAACGAACCGAGGCCGGGCCCCACTTCGAGCACCACGTCATTGCGGTTCACCCCCGACGCCGACACGATCCGACGCACGGTGTTGGCGTCGTGGACGAAGTTCTGTCCAAACGCCTTCCGGGGCCGGAACTCGAGTTCCTTTGCCAGATGCCTTATCTCGGTCCGCCCGAGTAGCCGAATCGTCAGCGCACACCCAACCTTCCACTACACACGGGCCACGCACCCCAACCCTGGCGCGCCCGAGTGACCTCAGCAATCGCGATCTGCTCTTCCCTTGAAGCGAGATCAGCCCGCTGAGCATACCGCAAACCCCCGTTGCGCTCCCATGTGTTTTGGTCGAATTGCACTCCACCGTAGAAACCGTTACCGGTGTTTATAGCCCAATTACCTCCGGCTTCACATCGTGAAAGGGCGTCCCAGGTCGTTCCCTGTGACACCGGAGGCACCTCGGTTCCGGGCTTCGCGCCGACGCGAATCTTGCCGTCGCGGGCCGGAACGATGACGACATTGGCTACTGGCAGCCTGCCCGTCTCCACCCCGTTGACGGTCGCGACGGCGTACGTGACGTCCTGAATGCCCGGGGTTCCCGGGTCGTCGACGACCTGCCTGCTCATGTTCATCGTCACGTCCTGGACCACGTCGTTCACGGGTACGAGGGGTACCCGCTCGGTGGATCGGGACACCCGGACGCGGGTTACCTGAATCTGCATTCCGTCCGAGACCGGCGAGTTGGCCGCCGGCACGACGGTGTCGCTCTGTTGCAGGGGTTTGCCCGCGGCCTCGAGGAAGCCAGCCACGTTTGCCGCCGCCACGCGCACGGTGCTGATCACGCCGCCATCGTCGATTTGCGCGGTGCGCGCACCCACCACCGGCAGCGACATTCCCTCCAGCGGCACCCGGCTGCCGCGGGAGGCGGCGGCGGGCGCGGTGTCGGCCATCGACAGCTGAGCGAGCGCCCCCTGCACCGTGGAGGCGGTCGTCCAGACCTCGCGGCTGTCGCGACCGTCCAGTGAGATCTGCAGCGGACGGCTCCTGCGGAGCACGATCGTCTCGGACTGCTCGACGGGCTCGTCCGCCGCGGGGTACAGGTCGTCGCGGTCGCCCACCGAGAACCCGTTCTCTTGGACGACGTCGATGACGTGCGACTTCATGGTCGAGACCGTCATCGACGTGCCGTCGACGGTGAGCGTGACGGTCTTGTGAGTGCCGACGGCGTATCCACCGGCGAAGGTCAGGGCGACCAGCAGGCCGCCGACCAGGAGCCGCAGGTGCGGCGAACGCGCTTCATGAAGCCTGTGCAAGTAGTTCAACGTTGACTTTCCCGACTATCGGATCGGCGACAGGGAATTACGCGGCCGACCACGTTCATCACAGGACGGTAACGAAGTCCCATGGGGGCGGCAACCCGCGTTCAGCTGCGCATTTCGTACGTCCGACGAGCATTCTCCCACGTCTCGCGAGCGAGGTCCTCCGCCGGGCGGCCCACGACCTCGGCCAACGCCCGGACGGTGTACGGCAGACAGTACGACTCATTCGGTGCACCGCGGAACGGATGCGGCGTGAGAAAGGGCGCGTCGGTCTCGACGAGGAGCTGATCCGGCGGGATCAACGCCGCCGCCTCTCGAAGTTCGCCGGCGTTGCGAAAGCTCACCGTCCCCGACAGGCTCAGCAGCCATCCGGCGTCCAGACACGTGCGCGCCATCTCCGGCCCCGAGGAGAAGCAGTGGAAGATGACGGACTCCGGCGCACCCTCGGCGGCCAACACCTCGAGCACCGCGGCGTCGGCGTCCCGGTTGTGGATCATCAGCGGCTTGCCAGTGCGCTTGGCGAGGTCGACGTGCCAGGCGAACGCCTCCCGCTGCTCGGCAGGCTCGGCGCAACCGTCGAGCTTGCCTGGCCAGTAGAGATCCATGCCCGTCTCGCCGATGGCGACGACGCGGGGGTGGGTGGCGAGATCTTCGAGCTCGGCGCGAGCGGACTCGGTGAGCGCGTTGGCACGCGTCGGGTGCAGGGCCACCGCGGCGTACACACGGGAATCCCAGTCCGCCGCGCGAACCGCCCACCGGGCGGACTCCAGATCGTCGGCGATCGTGACGACCGCCGTGACGCCGACCGCCTCGGCCCGGTCGAGGATGGCGTGCACGTCGTCGGCGTCGGAGGCTCCGCAGGCGTCGAGGTGGGTGTGGGCGTCGACCAGGGGAACGAGCGGCTCGGGAGCGGGTGGCCGCTCGCGCTGCCGTCGGCCCTCGTGGGGGTGAGAACTCACACCACACAATAAGGTGAGTCCAAATGAAAGAGCCCTTCTACATCACGACGGCCATCGACTACCCCAACGGTGCGCCGCACATCGGTCACGCCTACGAGAAGACCGCGGCCGACGCGATCGCACGGTTCAAGCGGCTCGACGGGTACGACGTCCGGTTCCTCACCGGAACCGACGTCCACGGTCTGAAGATGGCGCAGACCGCCGAGCGGGAGGGCGTGCCGACCGCCGAGCTGGCGTTGCGCAACTCCGACACGTTCCAGGCCATGCAGGAGCGGCTCGGGGTCTCCTTCGACCGGTTCATCCGCACCAGCGACGCCGACCACCTGGAGGCGTCGGCCGCCATCTGGAATCGGATGAACGCCGCCGGCGACATCTATCTCGACTCGTACTCGGGGTGGTATTCCGTGCGCGACGAGCGGTTCTTCGCCGACGACGAACTCGAGGAGCGCGCCGACGGCATACGGTACTCGATCGAGACCGGGACTCCCGTGACGTGGACCGAGGAGCAGACCTACTTCTTCCGGCTGTCGGCCTACACCGACCGGCTGCTCGCCCACTACGAGGCCCATCCCGAGTTCATCGGTCCGGACGTCCGGCGCAACGAGGTCGTCAGCTTCGTCTCCGGCGGCCTTCGCGACCTGTCGATCTCGCGCACCACGTTCGACTGGGGCGTGCCCGTGCCCGATCATCCCGACCACGTGATGTACGTCTGGGTCGACGCGTTGACCAACTACCTTACCGGCGTGGGATTCCCCGACGCCGACTCCGAGTCCTTCCGGCGGTATTGGCCCGCCAACCTGCACATGATCGGCAAGGACATCATCCGGTTCCACGCGGTCTACTGGCCCGCCTTCCTCATGTCGGCCGGACTCGAGCTGCCCCGAAGGGTGTTCGCCCACGGGTTCATCAACGTCCGCGGCGAGAAGATGAGCAAGTCGGTCGGCAACGTCGTCGACCCGATCGCCCTGGTCGACGAGTTCGGCGTCGACGCGGTGCGCTACTTCCTGCTACGCGAGGTGCCGTTCGGTCAGGACGGCAGCTACAGCGAGGAATCCATCATCGGCCGGATCAACGCCGACCTGGCCAACGAGTTGGGCAACCTGGCGCAGCGGTCGCTGTCGATGGTCGACAAGAACCTGGACGCTCAGGTGCCCCAACCGGGTGAGTTCACCCCCGAGGACCGCGAACTGCTGGCCCTGGCCGACGGATTGCTGGCCCAGGTGCGCAGTCACTTCGACGTGCCCGCCATGCATCTGGCGCTCGAAGCCATCTGGTTGATGCTCGGCGCCGCCAACCGGTACTTCTCCGGCCAGGAGCCGTGGGTGCTGCGCAAGTCCGAGGCGGCAGCCGACCAGGAACGCTTCGCCACCGTGCTCTACACGACGCTGGAGGCGGTCCGCATCGCGGCGCTGCTGGTGCAGCCGGTGATGCCCACCTCGGCGGCCAAGCTCCTCGACCTGCTCGGACAGCCCGCCGACCAACGGGACTTCACCGCGGTCGGCACCCGCCTGGTGCCAGGGACGCCGCTGCCGAAGCCAGAGGGCGTGTTCCCCCGGTATCAGGTGCCGTGATCTGAGGCACGCCATGTCACACTTCCGTCGTCGGAGGTGTCTCGATGGCATGAACACACACGAGCACGCCACGAGAGTCGTCGTCGTCGGCGGCGGGTACGCCGGCGTCCAGGCCGCCAACCGCCTCCAGGTCGACGGCGACGTCTCCGTCACCCTGGTCAACCCCAGGCCTCAGTTCGTCGAGCGGATCCGGTTGCACCAGTACGTCACCGAGTCCGACGACGCCGTGGTGGACTTCGCCGACGTGCTGTCCGGCGACGTCCGCCTGGTGGTCGACACCGCCGAACTCGTCGACCCGGCGGCGCGGACGGTGACGCTGGCCTCGGGCGAGGTCCTCGACTACGACTACCTCGTCTACGCCCTCGGCAGCACCGGCGCCGCGGCGACGGTGCCCGGCGCCGCCGAATTCGCCTATCCCATCGCCGAATTCGAGCACGCCGAGCCGTTGCGCGCGGCGTTGGCCACGGTGCACCCCGCCGCCCCCGTCGTGGTGGTGGGCGGCGGTCCGACGGGTCTCGAGGTCGCCGCCGAATTGGCCGACGGCGGCCAAGCCGTGACGCTCGTCTGCGGGAGCGTCCTCGGCCCGTACTTCGGTGAGCCCACCCGCCGCGCGGTGACCAGACGGATGCGTCGGCTCGGAGTCACCGTCGTCGCCGGCGCGGGTGCCACGGTCACCGAGGTGCGGCGGGACTCGGTGGTGCTGGCCGACGGCCGCGAACTGCCCAGCGTCGTCACCGTCTGGACAGCCGGCTTCGGCGTGCCCGACCTCGCGGCGCGCAGCGGCCTCGCCACCGACGAGATCGGCCGCCTGCTCACCGACGAAACGCTCACCAGCGTCGACGATTCGCGGGTGGTCGGCGCGGGGGACGCGGTGGCACCGTCGAACGCTCCACTGAGGATGAGTTGCCAGGCCGCGATCCCGCTGGGCGCCCAGGCCGCCAACACCATCCTGAGCCGCATCGCCGGCGACGAGCCCGCCCCGGTCGACCAGGCCTTCACCGGCCAGTGCGTCAGCCTGGGCCGCAAGGCCGGAGTGATCCAGATCGCCCACCTCGACGACCGACCCACGCGGGTGTTCCTCGGCGGCCGGGTCGCGGCGTCGATCAAGGAGGCCGTCTGCAAGGGCACGGTGTGGCAGCTGGGCGTCGAGGCCCGAAAGCCGGGTTCGTACTTCTGGCTCAAGGGCGGCAAGCGGGCCGAGCACGTGGCGGCGGTCCGGTGACCACCAGCGAGCACGCCGACCGGTTCACCAGTCTGCGACCGCTGCTGTTCACCATCGCCTACGAGATCCTGGGTACGGCAACCGAATCCGACGACGTGCTCCAGGAGAGCTACCTCCGCTGGGCCGAGGTGGACCTGTCGACCGTCCGCGACACCAAGGCCTACCTTGCGCAGCTCGTCACCCGCCAAGCGCTCAACGCCATACGCGCACAGTCGCGTCGGCGCGAGGAGTACGTCGGCCCGTGGCTTCCCGAGCCCCTGCTCGTCGACGCCGCGGACGCGTCGACCGACGTCGTCCTCGCCGAATCGGTGTCGATGGCGATGATGGTGGTGCTGGAGACGCTGAGCCCAGACGAGCGGGCGGTGTTCGTGCTGCGCGAGGTCTTCGGCTTCGGCCACGACGAGATCGCCGAGACGCTGAGCAAGTCGACCGCGGCGGTGCGGCAGATGGCCCATCGCGCCCGCGAGCACGTGCATTCCCGCCGCCGACGCTTCGAGCCCGTCGACCCGAAGCAGTCGCTCGAGATCACCGCGCAGTTCTTCGCGACCGCCTCAACCGGTGACGTGGACGCGCTGATCTCGATGCTGGCCCCCGACGTGGTCTGGACTGCCGACAGCGACGGCAAGGCCAGTGCCGCCCGCCGACCCGTCGAGGGCGCGGACAGGGTCGCCCGCCTGATCCTCGGATTGCTTCGCTTCACCGCCGAGGGCGGTCGGGCCGAGCCCGCCTTCTACAACGGCGCACCCGCTCTGGTGCTCTACCGCGACGACACCCTGGAGGGCGTCGTCGCCGTCGAGATCACCGACGGACTGATCACGCACTTCTACGCGATGCGCAACCCGGCGAAGCTGGGCGGGGTGACGGTACGACGGGAGATCGCGCGCTAGCTGTGACGCCTCGGCAAGGCATGACAGGGTGTGGCGGTGCGGATCGAGCGGCTGACCTCGACCCGCAGCGCCCCGGAGGTGCTGCGGTGTCTGGCCGCTGCGACGACGCGCCTCGGCCTGCCTCCCCCGGCGGCGTTGACCGGTGACTGGTTCGGCTCCCGGGCGGTCATCGCGCCCAGCGTCGCAGTCGAACCCGTCGACCCGTCCGGCGTCTTCGACGTCGGCCCCGCGGCCGGATCGGACGCCGTCGGCGGCGGGTGGATCGGCTACCTGTCCTACCCCGATCCCGGGCGTGACGGTGCCGCCCCACGCATCCCCGAGGCGGCGGGCGGCTGGACCGATCACGTCGTGCGTCTCGACGCCGACGGGATCTGGTGGTACGAAAGCGTTTCCGGGGCGGCCGCACCCGAATGGCTGCTCGACGCACTGGTCGTCGACCCGCCACCGTCGCGGTGTCACGTCGAGTGGGGTGCGGCCGACCGCGACGCCCATCGCGAAGGCGTGCTCGCCTGCTTGGCGGCGATCGCCGCCGGCGAGGTGTACCAGGCCTGCGTCTGCACCCAACTCGTCGGAACGGTGACGGGATCGCCGGTCGACTTCTTCGCCGACGCCGTCGCCCGCACGTCACCTGCCCGGGCGGCGTTCGTCGGGGGTGACTGGGGTGCAGTGGTCTCTCTCTCGCCGGAGCTGTTCCTACGCCGGGTCGGCGCGACCGTGACGTCGAGTCCGATCAAGGGCACCCTGCCGTTGACCGAATCGCCGTCAACTCTTCGAGATTCGGTCAAGGACGTAGCCGAGAACGTGATGATCGTCGACCTCGTCCGCAACGACCTCGGCCGCATCGCCGTCACGGGTTCGGTGACGGTGCCCGAATTGTTGGTGGTGCGACGAGCCCCGGGCGTGTGGCATCTGGTGTCGACGGTCGCGGCGCGGGTCGACCCCGACCTCCCGATGTCCGCCCTCCTCGACGCGACGTTTCCACCGGCGTCGGTGACGGGCACGCCCAAGGCCCGCGCCCGTGAGCTGTTGCGCACCTGGGAGCCGGTGCGACGCGGAATCTATTGCGGCACCGTCGGATTGGCATCACCGATCGCGGGCACCGAACTCAACGTCGCCATCCGGACGGTCGAGTTCGACGGCACGGGGGGTGCGGTCCTCGGGGTCGGCGGGGGCATCACGGCCGATTCGGATCCCGACGGCGAGTGGGCGGAATGCCTTCACAAGGCGGCACCCGTGGTGAACGGTTCAGTCGCGGGCGCGCAGCACCGCGTCGTAGAGCTCGCGCCGTGACGGCGCCCCTGGGTTCTCGGCGATCACCTCCGCGCACGCGTCCTTGACCCTGGCGCCGGCCTCGACCAAGTCGTTGACCTCGGCCACCAGCGTGTCCAGGTCGGCGATCGGCTCGGCGCCGGCCACGACGACGGTGATCTCGCCGAGCACGCCGTCGGCGGCCCAGGCGGCGAGCTCCGCCAGGGTGCCGCGCTTGACCTCTTCGTGGGTCTTGGTCAGTTCACGGCAGACGACCGCACGTCGGTCGGGCCCCAACCGGTCGACGGCGTCGTCGAGACACTCGGCGAGCCGGCGCGGGGACTCGAAGAACACGCAGGTGCGGCGCTCACCGGCGAGCGTGGCCAGCCACGTCGACCTCGCGGAGTGCTTGCGGGGCGCGAAGCCCTCGAAGCAGAACCGGTCCGACGGCAGGCCCGAGACCGCCAGCGCCGTCGTCACCGCCGAGGGGCCCGGCAGACAGCTGACGGTCAGACCGGCCGCCGCGCATGCGGCCACCAGCCGGTAGCCGGGGTCGCTGATCAACGGCATGCCGGCGTCGCTGACCACCAGCACCGTCGCACCCTCGGCGATCTCCTCGACCAGCCACGGCACCCTGGCCGCCTCGTTCTGGTCGAAGAAGCTGACCACCTTCCCCTGGGGGACGACGTCGAGGCTTTGAGCCAGCGTCCGGATGCGGCGGGTGTCCTCGGCGGCGACCACGTCGGCGGTGCCCAGCGCCTCGACCAGGCGGGCGGAGGCGTCGCCAGCCTGGCCCAACGGCGTGGCGGCCAGTAGCAGTCGACCGGGTGTCACACCGAACAGAATACGATCGCTGACGTGACCGCCCCGCCCATCGACCGCGAGCAGCCGGTACCGGTCGTCAGCCCGGGCCCACTGGTCCCCCTCGGCGACTTCGGTCCGCTGGATCGCGCTCAGGGCTGGGCGATGACGTCGGTCGTCATGGCTCTGGCCGCGCTGACCAGGTTCCTCAACCTGGGTTCGCCCACCGACGGCGGCACCCCGATCTTCGACGAGAAGCACTACGCACCGCAGGCCTGGCAAATGTTGGGCAACCACGGGGTGGAGGACAACCCCGGGTACGGGCTGGTGGTACACCCGCCGGTCGGCAAGGAACTGCTGGCCATCGGTGAGGCCATCTTCGACTACGACGGGCTGGGCTGGCGGTTCTCCGGTGCGGTGTGTGGCGTCGTGCTGGTGGTGCTGGTGGCCCGCATCACGCGGCGGATCACCCGGTCGACGATGATCGGCGGCATCGCGGGCCTGCTGCTCGTCGCCGACGGCGTCAGCTTCGTCACCGCCCGCACCGCCCTGCTGGACATCTTCCTGGTGGTGTTCGTCGTCGCGGCCTTCGGTGCGTTGATGGTCGACCGCGACCAGATGCGCGAGCGGATGCACGTCGCCCAGTTCGAGGGCCGCATCGCCGAGACCCCGTGGGGACCGCGCCTCGGAGTGCGGTGGTGGCGGTTCGGCGCCGGGGTGCTGCTGGGCCTGGCGGTCGGCACGAAGTGGTCGGGGCTGTACTTCGTCCTCTTCTTCGGCGTGATGACGTTGGCGTTCGACGTGAGCGCGCGCCGCCAATACCGCGTCCCCCGGCCCTGGCTGGGCACGCTGCGGCGAGACGTCGGGCCGGCGGTGTACGTCTTCGGCCTCATTCCGCTCGCGGTCTACCTCGCGTCGTATGCACCGTGGTTCGCCTCCGAGACGGGCATCGACCGACACGAGGAGGGCCAGTCGTTCGCCGAGGGCGGCCTGCTGCCCGACGCGATCCGGTCGCTGTGGCACTTCACCTACGGCGCGTTCACCTTCCACTCCGGGTTGACGAACGCGGCGGGCAACCACCATCCGTGGGAGTCCAAGCCGTGGACGTGGCCGATGTCGCTGCGGCCGGTGCTCTACGCGATCGACCAGGACGGCGTGGCGGGCTGCGGCGCGCAGTCGTGCGTCAAGGCCGTGATGCTGGTGGGGACGCCGGCGATGTGGTTCCTCGCGGTGCCCATCCTGGTGTGGGCGGTGTGGAAGTCCTTCGTAAAACGCGACTGGCGGTACGCGGTGGCGCTGACCGGATACTGCGCGGGCTTCCTGCCGTGGTTCGCCGACATCGACCGGCAGATGTACTTCTTCTACGCCGCGCCGATGGCCCCCTTCATGGTGATGATGATCGCGCTGATCCTCGGTGACGTGCTCTACGCGCCGCGGCAGAACGCCGAGCGACGCACGCTGGGCCTGTTGGTCGTGTGCTTCTACGTGGCGGCGGTGATCACCAACTTCGCGTGGATGTATCCGATCCTGACGGGCCTGCCGATCTCGCAGGCGACCTGGCACATGCAGATCTGGCTGCCCAGCTGGCGTTGACGTCTGCGCATTTGGTCGCACTTTTGAGTTATCCACAACCCTCAGTGCAATCTCGACGGCAGGGCGCCGATTTGTCGTAGGACGTACCCACCATCGCGGCATGGACGAAGTCTTCGTCGGCAGCGAACGGTTGGCCTCCGGGCGACTCACACGCGGCCAACTGCGGTGGAACTACGCGCCACTCTTTCCCGGCGTCTACGCGCCGAAGTCGACGGCGGCGTCCCTGCGGGCGCGCACCGTCGGCGCCTGGTTGTGGTCTGGTCGGGACGGCATCGTCGCCGGCCGTGCGGCTGCCGCCATACACGGAGCGCAGTGGATCCGCGCAGACACCCCGATCGAGCTGATCGCCCGCCGAGACCGCTCGCCCACCGGAATCATCGCGCGAAACGAGCGCATCGACTCCGATGAGGTCATGGCGGTTGGCGGACTACTCGTCACCACACCCGCACGCACCGCCGCCGACCTGGCGCGGCATCTCCGACGCGACGAGGCGGTTCGGCATTTGGATGCCCTCGCCGCCGCGACCCATCTATCGGCCGATGACGCTCTGGCCCTTCTCACCCGTCATCCGCGCGCCCGCGGCCTCAGGCGGGCGCCAACAGCCATCGGCCTCATGGACCCGGGTGGCCAATCTCCGAAGGAGACCTGGCTGCGACTGCTCTACTGTGACGCCGGCTTCCCACGACCTACCACGCAGATACCGGTGACCGACGGGGTCTATAAGGCCGTCCTCGACATGGGTTGGGAAGACATCCTGGTTGCCGCCGACTTTGACGGCTCTCAGCATCTCACCGACCGCAAACGCTACGTCCACGACATCGGGCGCAACGAAATGGTTGCGCGCCAAGGCTGGTTCGACCTGCACGTCGTCGCGGAGCACTCCCGCGCGTACATCGTCAGACGAACGGCGGATGCCTTCGCGCAACGCGGCCGACCGTTGAGACTGCGTCGACGGTCGTGATCACCGAGGAATCACGACCCTGGACGCAGTTTCAACGCGCGCGCGGAAAGCTACAGCGGGTCGCGGGCGACCGGACACGACATACAGCGCGGGCCGCCACGCCCGGTACCCAGCTCCGAAGCCGAGATCGGCAACACCTCGACGCCCGAATCGGCAAGGCGGGCATTGGTTTCGGTGTTGCGCTCGTAGGCCACCACCACGCCGGGCGCCAACGCCAGGGTGTTGTTGCCGTCATCCCACTGCTCACGCTCGGCGGTCACGGGGTCGAGGCCCGTGTCGATCACCCGCAGCTTGCCGATCCCCATGGCGTCGGCCGCAGCCTCGACGAACGGTGCCGCGCTGGCGATCGACACACCATCGGACTTCTGCCGAATGGTGAACGCCGACAACGAATCCACGATGTTCGGGTACATCACCACGGCGTCCACATCGACCATCGTGCACACCGTGTCGAGGTGCATCTGCGCGCGCTCCTGAGCGATCGGCACGGCCAGTACGGTGTGCGCTAAACCGTCGTCGAACAGGCTGCGCGCCAACGCCTCGGCACCTGCCGGCGTGGTCCGCTCCCCCACGCCGACGGCCACGACGCCAGGCGCCAGCAGCAGCACGTCGCCGCCCTCGACGGGAGCCGACCGCGACTCGTATGCCCGCCGCACCCCGAGGAACCGCGGGTGGTGGGCATAGATCAGATCGGTCAGCGACGTCTCCCGGATACGCGCGGGCAGCGCCAGCGACGTGATGGCCACCCGCGGCCCGATCCAGAACGACGAGTCGCGGGTGAACAACAGATTCGGCAGCGGTTCGATGACGAAGTCGGCGTCGTGATGCATGCGCTGCACCAACGACAGCTCGCCACCGAGGAACGGGAGTTCGTTGAACGTCATGCCCGCCATGAGGATTCGCGCCAGCGGCTCGACCTCGAGGGTGCGAAGGTAAGCCGAGAGCTCTTGGGCCAGCGGCAAACCCAGTCGCCTGCTGTCCACGGCCGCGGCGATGCCCTGCATCCTCGCCGCACCACTGGCCAGCGCCTCGGTCAGCAGGTCCGCCAGCAGAAGCACCTCGACGCCGCGAGATCGCAACAGCGCGGCGAACGCATCGTGTTCCTCCTGCGCCCGCGCCACCCACGGCATCCCGTCGAACAGCAGCCGGTCGTTGTTGCGCGGGGTGAGGCGCTGAAGTTCGGGCCCAGGACGGTGCAGGATGACCACACGCAGCGGTCCCACCTCAGAATTCGCGCCCAGCGTCGTGGCTGTCATGGCTAGCACCGTAACGCGAATCCTCACCCCAACTATTGTTTAGGTCATGGACGTGGTCGAGTTGACCCCCGGCGAGTTGAGCCAGCGCAGCGGCGTCGCGGTCTCCGCCCTGCACTTCTACGAGCGCGAGGGCCTGATCGTCAGCAGACGCACGTCGGGCAACCAACGCCGCTACGCGCGCGAGACCCTGCGCCGGGTGGCGTTCATCCGGATGTCGCAGCGCCTGGGCATACCGCTGGCACGCATCCGGGAGGCCCTGTCCACCTTGCCGGCCGACCGCGTCCCCACCAGCAAGGACTGGGCCCGACTCTCGGCTGGCTGGCGGGCCGATCTCGACCAGCGGATCCTGCACCTGCAGCGCCTGCGCGACAACCTCGCCGGCTGCATCGGCTGCGGCTGTCTCAGCTTGAAGACCTGTCTGCTGACCAACCCGGGCGACGTCCTCGCCAGCAGCGGACCCGGCGCCGTCAAGCTGTAGATTCGAACGGGTGTGCGATAACCTGGAGGGCGTGACGGGAATCGATCTCGCGATTCAGGATGCACTGTTCGGCCACGACGAGCGCCGCGAGTTGGGCGACGGCGCCTGGGTCGACGTCCGTGCGGGCTGGCTCTCGGGCGGGCACGGACGCTCCGGGGATCTCTTCGACGATCTGATGACCGCCATTCCGTGGCGGTCCGAACGGCGCCAGATGTACGACCGGGTGCTCGACGTGCCACGTCTGGTCAGCTTCCACGACTTGATCTCCGAACCCGCCCCGCACCCCGAGATCGCGCGACTGAGGGTGCGGCTCAACGACATCTACGCAGGCGAACTCGGCGAACCCTTCACCTCGGCGGGGTTGTGCCTCTACCGCGACGGCAACGACAGCGTCGCCTGGCACGGGGACACCGTCGGCCGCAGCAGCACCGAGGACACCATGGTCGCCATCCTCAGCCTCGGCGCGACGCGGGTACTGGCGCTACGACCTCGTTCGGGCGGCCGGTCGCTGCGGCTGCCCCAGAGCCACGGCGACCTGATCGTCATGGGCGGCTCTTGCCAGCGCACGTGGGAACACGCCGTGCCCAAGACCACCAAGCCCACCGGTCCGCGGATCAGCATCCAGTTCCGCCCGCGCGACGTGCGCTAGCTCCCCCGCACGTCCTTCACCGCCGTGGTCAGCAGGTCCCGAGCGCGCTCCGTGTTCACGGGGACGACCGGCTTGCCGGCCTCGACCAGCGGATTGGCGGTGACGATCACCCGAAACGTCGAGAAGTCGGCAAGGTAGTTGTAGATCTCCCCCGTGGCGGGCTTGCCGCCGACCACCGTCTGCACGACGCGGTGGGTGCCGAGGGTGCGCACCCCGTCGATGGTCGGCGCTTCCACGACCTCCACCAGGCCGCGCAGGCCACCGCCAGCGAAGGCCACCTTCTTGCACGCGTCACCCGGATCGGGCATCGGCAGCGTCTCGGAGGTCTCCAGCGCGATGGCGATGAACCGGTTGCCGTCGCCTTCGGCGGTCGTGGCGGCCATGTTGCCCTCCAGACCCGGCGGCACCGTGGTGCCCAGCGCCACCTTCGCGCAGTCCGGCGGATCGAACACCGTGCCGGGCGGAAGAGGTTGCTGCGCAAGCAAACGCGGGTCGATGCCCGTCGGCGCCACGGTGCTGACCTTGAATTCCGGGCCGAAGCTGGTCTTGGTGTCGAGCACCTTGGAGATGTCGGCCTTCGACTCGTCCGGCGGCGCCGAGGTCGAGCATCCGGCCACGGCGATCGCAACGGCCGAGCAGACGAAGATCGAGAACGGCGTCCTGGACATCGCGGCCAATCTACCCGGCCGCGGCTCGTCACCCGCGAACCGCCGCCACGGTCTTGGCGAGCAGGTCGTAGGCGAAGCCCGGTGCCAGCGGCGCCGCGGACGATCCCGGGTCGGTCACCACGGTGACGTAGGCAACGTGCTGCCCCAGGTAGGCGACGAATGTCTCCGCGTGCGAACGTGTTTCGGTGCCACCCTCGACCGTCGTGGTGACCTCGGCGGACAAGCCAAGCGTGGCTACGCCGTCGGCGGGCGGCGACGGGACGACGCCGACCGCCCCCGAGGTGTGCGTGGCCGACACCCGCCACGTGCCACACGCGTCGACCAGCGCCTGGTCGACGGTGGCCGGTGCGTCGGCCACGACCGCGTAGACGATGCCTCCCGGGCCGGACGCCGACCAGCCGCGAACCGGTGCGCCGGCCCCGGGGTCGCCGAGCCCAGCACAGGAGGGCGGGTCGGCGACCCACTGCGCGCCAATGCCCCACAGGGCGATCGGTTCGGCACGGGCGGGCAGCGGGGTGAACTCGTAATCCGTTGGCAGATCGGCACGGACGCGGTCCACCCGGGCGGGGTCGGCGCCTGCGCTCGCGGCGGGCGGATTCGACACCGCGGTCGGTCCGGGCGCGGGCGAGCAGGCGACGAGGGACGCGACGACCGCCAGACACCACGCGACGACGCGCATGCACCTTCGTATCACGCTCACCGGGGGCGACCGCCGTGTACGTTCACAAAACGCCGACGAAGAGGGGACCAGATGAGAACGCACAGTACGGTCGCGGGTTGCGCCGTCGCCCTCGTCGCGCTGGGGCTGACCCTCGCGGGATGCGGGTCGAAGTCCACGACGGAATCGTCGTCGTCCTCGTCGTCGAGCAGTTCGGCCAGCCGCAGCGCCACCACCAGCAGCGCGGCCCCGACGTCGACTCAGGCCGGCGCCAACGAGACGATCGCCGACTACATCAAGGACAACGGCATCACCGAGACACCGGTTAGGCGTGGCGATCCCGGCACCCCGACGATCACCATGCCGCCGCCCGAAGGATGGGCCGACGCCGGACCCAAGACGCCCACGGGTGCCTACGACGCGATCGTCTTCACCGATCCCTCGATGGCGGCCGACCCGCCGACCATCGTCTCGGTGATGTCGAGGCTGACCGGGGA
Source organism: Mycobacterium yunnanensis (assembly GCF_025823185.1). Lineage (GTDB taxonomy): Bacteria > Actinomycetota > Actinomycetes > Mycobacteriales > Mycobacteriaceae > Mycobacterium > Mycobacterium yunnanensis. The sequence goes on along the minus strand of NZ_JACKVK010000001.1, from coordinate 471,205 downwards.
CGTCGACCCGGCCAAGATCTTCGAGTACGCGCCGGGTGAGCTCAAGAACCTTCCCGGTTACGAGAGCGCGGGCGAGGGCGGCGACGCGAAACTCGGCGGCTTCGACGCCTATCAAATCGGTGCGACATACGTGAAGGACGGCACCAAGAAGCTCATCGCGCAGAAGACCGTGGTCATTCCGGCCGCCGACGGCAACGGCATCTTCGTGCTTCAGCTCAACGCCCAGGGCAACGAGGACCAGGTCAACCCGCTGATGACGGCCACCTCGAAGATCGACGAAGAAACGAAGATCACGCCATGACGCTCGGGGAGCCACCCCTGGAACCTCCGCAACCCCAGCGCGGGCTGACCAGGGAGGAACATGGCCGCGACGTCAGCGCCGCGCAGGCCGAGGCCGAGGCGCAGCAGTCGAAGTGGCGGCGCTTCCTCCACATGTTGAGCCCGCGCCTCGTCTGGTCGATGGCCGACGGCTATCCGGTGGTGCTCAAGCAGTTCATCCAGTTCTGCCTGATTCTGATCTACCCCGGCTGGGTGTTCGCAGTTCTGGTCGGCGGGCTGTTCCAGCTGCTGTTCTACGTGACGGTCTATCCGGTGCTGTGGGTGCTGTTCTGGCCGATGCGCAACCACCAGAAGAAGCACCACCCCGAGGAGTACGCCGCCACCCGCGCCAAGTTCGAGAAGAAGTAGGAGGGCCGTGGGACTCTTCAACCGCTCGGGCGGCGTCGTCGTCACGACGACGCCGAACGTGCTGCAGCCGCGGCAAACCGTCACCGCCACCGTCACCACGGACCGACCCGTCACCAAGGTCAGGACCGCCCGGCTGGACTGGGGCTACGTGAACTTCTACCAATACCACTGGGCGGGGCGGGTGGACTCCGTTGCGGCACGGGGTAACGACACGGTCTGGACCGCGGGTGAGGTGGGCACGAACTACGGCGGTGACCGCGACACCGACGACTGGGTGAGCGTCGTCGTCGACGACCTTCCCGTCGCCACCGGAGAGTTCACCGGGGCGTCCTCGACGTTCCGCATCCCCTCCTGGGCGCCCGCGTCCGCGCCGGAGATCGCGCGCTGGGAATGCCGCGTGACCGTCGACCGCGAGGGCGCGGATGCGCAGGCCCGGGACGAGTTCGCCGTGCGCATCGGCAGCGGCGACGTCGAGTCCTATCTGGAACCACTCGAGCGCGTCTCGGGGGACGCCGAGACCGTCGTCGACCTCGGGTTGTCCAAGCCGGTCTGGCGGGCGGGCGAGACCGTCACCGGCCACGTGACGCTGACGCCCACCGTCGACCTGCCCGACGGCGACCTCGCGGTGTCCTGGCAGCGCGAGCGCGAATCGCACCCGCTGACCCGCACACCGGGTCCCGGCAGTCAGCTCGACGGTCGAATCGTCCAGCTCGACAAGCACATTCGGTTGCGCGCCGGGACGCCGGTGGAATACCCGTTCGAGGTCAGGCTTCCCGACGACGCGCCGCCGACCGCAGCCGCGGTGCACTCGTCGATCAACTGGTTCGTGCAGGCCCGCTTGATGTACGAGGGCTTCGGCGGGCACTCGCTGGAGCGGGTGCGCCGCCCGATCACCGTCGTCAACGCCCCCTGAGCTCAGGCTCGAGAGATCGCCGACGCCTCGGCGACCTGCTCGGCGGTCGGACGCACCCCGGTGTAGCGCTCGAACTGCTCGGCGGCCTGCAGCGCGATCACCTCGGCGCCCGTCACCACGTGAACCCCCGCAGCGCGGGCGGCCTGGATGAGCGGCGTCTCCGACGGCAGCGCGACGACGTCGAACACCGTGTTGGCGTGCGCGATCATGGCGTCGTCGAAGGCCTTCTCCGAGGACTCCGGCGCCCCGGCCATTCCGATCGGCGTCACGTTGACGATGACGTCGGCGAGGTGCGAACCGACCTCCTCGGCGTAGTCGTAGCCGAGTCGCTCGGCGAGTGCCCGTCCGCTGTCGACGTTGCGGGCGATCACGATGCCCGATGCGAAGCCACGGTCGCGGAACGCTGCGCCGACGGCGCTGGCCATGCCGCCGCTACCGCGGATCATCACCCGCGACGCCGCGTCGAGGTGGTGCTCGTCGACGAGCCGCTGGACGGCGAGGTAGTCGGTGTTGGACGCTCGCAGGAAACCGTCGTCGTTGACGATGGTGTTCACCGAGTGAATCGCCCGTGCGGACGCCTCCACCTCGTCGACCAGTGCAATGACGTCCTCCTTGAACGGCATCGACACCGAACAGCCGCGAATGCCGAGCGCCCGCACGCCACCGATGGCCGCGGCGATGTCGGTCGTCGTGAACGCCTTGTAGACGAAGTCGAGACCGAGGACGTCGTAGAGGTGGTTGTGAAACCGGGTACCGATGTTGCTGGGTCGGGCGGCCAGCGAGATGCACAACCGGGTGTCCTTGTTCAGCGGTGGCCGTCCCATCAGCCGACCGCCCGAATCACCTGCTGCGCCACGGCGCGGATGTCGCGGTAGAGCTCCGGGGAGATGGTCAGCTCACGCATGACGGGAACGTCGAAGGCGGTGGTGACGACGCCTAGGTCGGCACGATGCCATTGCGCGCCATAACGGTCGAGGATCGTTCGCATGGGAAGATTGTCCGCTAGGACCTGCGCGGTGAACCGTCGGATGCCCTCACTGCGCGCGGCCACGACGAGGGCCTCCATCAGGAAGCTGCCGATGCCGCGGCCCTGATATTCGTCACCGACGATGAATGCGATCTCGGCGGCGGTCTGCGTGTCGTCGCGCACGTATCTGGCATCGGCCACGATTGGCGCGTCGACGGCCTTTCCGTCGGTCAGCACCCACACGAAGTGGTCGACGTAGTCGACCTCGAACAGGTAGGCCATCAGCGCCGGGGTCGGCGTCCGCGTCGTCTGGAAGCGCCGGTAGAAGGTGTCGCTCGAAAACTGGACGGGCCCGTGCAGGGTGCGCTCGTTGTCGCCGGGGAGCACGGGGCGCAGATGAAGCTCGGTACCGTCGCGCAGGACGATCGGGATGGGCGTGACGTACGTGGCAAGGCGCTGGCGCGCGGTGCGGACCAGTCTCTCCATCATTCGGGGGACGTCGAGGATGGCGGCGATCGCCTCCCGGCCGCCGACCCAGCCGGTCAGCTCTTCGGCCACCACGACGGTCGCCGAGCGGGGCGCGTCGCGCAGAAGGGCGATTTCGCCGACCACCAACCCGGGGGCCACGTCGACCTCGATGACGTCACCCTCGGTTCCGACGTGCGTGATTCGCGCCCGGCCCGACCCGATCAGCAGGAAGGAATCGGCGTGTTCGCCTTGGCGCATCAGGACTTGGCCCGCGGGTGCGGTCAGCGGTGACAACAGCTTGGCGACGTCCATGAGCGCGTCGACCGGACACCCCACGAAGAACGTCAGGGCAGCCAGCTCGTCGGCGCTGACGGTCCGCGATCCCGTCACGCCGGCGACGTTACGCGATGAGCGGTGACCAGACGGTCGATTCAGACGCCGTCCATGGGCGGGCCGTTGAGATCGCTGACTTGCTGGTGCGCCACGGCGGTGGCCACGGCGGTGCCCCCGCGCACCACTCCGACGATCGACACTTCGTCGTTCACGGCGAAGGCGGACGCCGCACCGCCCACGGCACTGCCGGTCGCGGTGATGGCGTTGGTCTCCGGGGTGATCAGGTAGGTCCTGGCGAAACCGTCGTCACTCTTGGCCGTCACGGACGACGGGGTGACGGCCACCAGGCGACCGACCTGGCTGACGGGCTCTTGGGTGGCCGCCGGCGTGACGACGTTCTCAGCGCGCGCCGCGGTCGGATTGCCGTCGACGACGTGCACGGCCAAGGCGGCGGCAACGGCGACGAACGCCACCGCCATCAGGGCGATGACCAGCGAATTCGTCAACGTTGCACGACGCCGCTTCTGGAGGTGTCTGGGGGCCACGGTCGGTTCTCACTTTCCCTTGCCTGCCGCACTAGTACCCCCGGCCGACCGTCGAGAAACTCGCATCCACACCGGGACCACCACCCAGAACGCGGTGAATCCGGCCAATGAGACGGCACCGGCGCCGACGGCGGCGGACTGGCCGGAGACGGCACCGAAGATGATCGTGGTCATCCCGACCAGCGCCAGCCCCAGCAAGAGCAGCCCGGCGTAGGTCAGTCGGTGAGCGGCAGACACCAGCGACACGAGCCGCCGCTGGCGGAAGAGGATGCGGTGGATGCCCACCGGCGCGATCAGCAGTATCGACGCGGCAACGGCACACGTCACGGTGGCCAGGAAGACCATGCGCATCGTGCGGTCCAGCATCTCGAAGCGCTGCTGGAACGGCAGGGTCAGCAAGAATCCGGTGAGCAATTGCACGCCGGTCTGCACCACCCGGAGTTCCTGCAGCAGGTTCGACCAGTTGCGGTCCAAGCGCTCGGCCTCGGTCTCCGACCGTGCATACCGATCCCAGTCCTGGTTGGCCTCGGGATGGTCGACGTCCACCTGCCACCTCCTGCGCCGCCTCCTGCGTCGGAGGTAAGAGCGATTGCCCGCCTCGAGGTGCCATAAACACGGCAAGCTCTCAGGAAGACACCATTGTTTCGACTGGTCGACCCGTACTACTCTCGACTGCAGGTTGAACTGACAGCCTCCCCACGTCACGAGGTCCTCTTGACGTCACCCCCAGACGCGTGAGCGAAAGCCACCGGAGGTCCATGTGTCAGTTGCACCCGATGCCACGTCAGCGCCACCCCGCCCACGTCGACAAAACGTCAGGTTCACCACGTCCGCCGGGCGCGGTCCGATCTTGGTAGTCACCGCCGAGGGCGAGGTCGACGCCGCCAACGCGCTACTGCTCAGCAAGCACGTCGAAGGCGAACTGGAGAGCGCGAGTCGGCTGATCGTCGACCTCCGAGCGCTCGATTTCTTTGCCGTGCAAGGGTTTTCGATCTTGCACCGCATCAACGTCATGAGCTCGCGGCATGCCGTCAACTGGGTGGTGTTGGCAGGCTCGGAAGTCAACCGAGTACTCGGAGTCTGCGATCCCGACGGCGGTCTCCCCGTCGCCGACAGCATGGAGTCGGCCATCGCGACGGTCACCCGCCCGCCCCGCAGCCACCTCCGCCTGGTGACGAGCCGCTAGCCGCGGGCCACCGCCCCCGGCACGCCGGTGTCGACGGCGACCGACTCGCTCGGGCCGAACCGGAAGACGTCGATCACGACGTCGTCGTCGAGGTAGTGCGCGACCGGTGTCAGGCCGGCCGTCTCGCCGATCACCGCGTTCGCCCGGTCCCCCGTGAGCGGGTAGTCCGCCACGGGATGGCGCCAATGGGCAGCCAGGAGGGTCGTACCCACGGCCAGGCGAGGGCACTCCCGATCGAGCACGCGACGTAGTGCCGCCTCGGAGAGGTAGTAGGCGACCTCGGAGATCACCACCAGGTCGACGTCCCCGCCCGGCCATGCCGCGTCGAGTGACGAGCGCACCAGTTCGAGGCCGTCCCGGTCCCCCAGACGACCGCGCGTGATGTCCAAGGCCGCCTGCGCAACGTCGTAGGAGGTGACGCGGTCGCAGCGCTCGACGAGTCGCTCGGTCAGCATGCCGATCGAACAGCCGGGCTCGAATGCATGCCGGTACCGCTGCTGCGGCAGCATCGCCATGGTGATCGAGTACTTGCGCCGCTCATACCAACGCTCGGCCATCCCCCACGGATCGGAGGAGTCGGCGTAGACGTCGTCGAAGTACTCGTCGGGCAGTCGGTCGGTCACCGGATCACCACCTCGGGAACCGCGAACAACCGCTCCACCACGAACGGCGGCAGCACCACCTCCGCGCCGTCGCGGTAGGGCGCCAGCTGCGACGCGTACGCCGCGGTGGCGTTGCGCTTGCGCTCCATGGCCGCGTGGTCACGGGGCGCTGCCGACATCCGGTGCCACGGCACCGCCTCGTCACCGGGTGCCGCCCAGTGCCACATCCACACCGGAAACTCGAGCAGCGTGGCACCGGTGCGCGACACCGCGGCAGCGGCGCTGCGTCCGACGGCCTCGTGATCGGGATGACCGTCGCCGCGCCAGGTGGCGGCACACCACGTCCCCGGCGGTCTCGCCGCCAGGACGTCGGCCAGCAGCGTCGTCAGCTCCCCCTGCCTGGCGGCGACCTCACCGTCGGCGAGTCCGAGCGCCATCGGCTGGTCGAGCCCCAAGATTGCTGTCGCCGAACGCAATTCGTCGCGGCGCTGCCGTTCCAGCCACCGCCTCTCCTCGGGCGACAGGCCTGGCACGGAGCCACCGCCGTCGGTCACCGAGATCACGGTGACGTCGACGCCGCGGGAATGGAGCAGCGACGCGGTCGCGCCGAAACCGAGGGTCTCGTCGTCGGGGTGCGGCGCGACGACGACGAGCGCCGGACATTCGGACAGATCCAACGCCGGCAGACGGTCGACCCAGTCGCGCCAGTCGGCGGCGGGCGTCCCGCCGTCGACGACGGGTGCGGCCGCGAATCGAGGCCCGTTGCCCGCTGCCGTCATCTGGCCGCCAGCCGTCCGAGTGCGGCCAGGTCTCGCTCGGCGTGGCTTTGCCGCACGTAGACGGTGAGATCGGCGACCCGTTTGGCGTGCGCGGCGTCGAGCACCAGGGGTGCCGGGCCGAGCGCTCGTCCCGTGCGGGCGACGGCCTCGTCGACGGCCACCTCGACGACGGCGCGCACCCGACGCGCGATGAGTTCGGCACGACTGCCGTGTGGCTCGGCGTCGACGTAGCAGGCGGCCGAGACCAAGATGGCCTCCGCGGCGGCCAGCGCCGCGTCGACGGCGCCGAGGTGGGCACGGGCGTGTTCGTCGGGCGCCCTGCCGTCGTGTTCGGCCGCGACGGCGCGGTAGAGCGGCGCGGCGACGCCGCGGGCGCCCCCCAACCAGCACGCGGCCACGCCCATGGCGCCGTGCCAGAAGCCTGGCCGGGACAGGTAGTCACCCGGGCGGCCGACTGGTGCGGCCTCGGCGCCGGCGAGCAGGACCGACCGGGTGTCGGAGTCGTGCATACCCGCGTTGTGCCAGTCGTCGGGCAGCGGTTGCACCTCGCCCTGGTCGAGTGCGACGGCGTAGAGGCCGCGCCCGGTGTCCTCGTGCCGAGCCGTGATCAGCGCGTGGCTGCAGATCCCGGCGCCGGAACACCACGCCTTGGTGCCGTGGAGCCGCACCCGGCCGTCGCCGTCGTCGGTCGCCGTCACCACGGCGGTCGGGGCTTCGGCAGCCCAGACGCCCCAGAGTTGACCGGGTATCGCATCGGGCCCGCCGAGTTCGGCCAGGATCGCCAGTGCATCGGCGTGCGCCTCGGCAAGCCTGCCTGCCACGACGTCGTTCTCCGTGAGGGCGGCCAACTTCCACCACCGGGCGGCCGTGCGCCCGGATCCCGGCGCGGGCAGGTCGAGCTCACCGGCGTCCAGCCAGCGACGGACCAGCGCGACGGTCATGCCGCACCGTCGCGTCGCGACACCGTCCTGAGATGGCTGGCGAATCCGCGGGGTGCCCGGCCCTGGACGCGAGCCGACGTCACCACCGACGAGCCGGCGTCGCGGTGAATGCGACGACCGGCCCGTTCGAAGCGGCGGACCAGGTCGACGTCCTCGTCGGAGGTCAGCGCCGCAAAACCACCGATGTCCCAGTATCCGTCGGCTCGAAATCCCATGTTCGCACCGTGCACGTGATCATGTCCGCCGCCAGCGCGCCGCATCTTCGCCCGGTAGCCGGCCAGATAGCGACGCACCGACGCCGCGGAGTGTTGCCGCCAGTTGGCCACCCGTACGACGCCGAGCACCATGTCGGCGTCGGCCCCCATCTGCCGGATCAGCCAATCGGGGTCGACGACGCTGTCGGCGTCGGTCGTGGCGTACCAGATGCGCGATTCGTCACCACCGATGGTCTGGCGGGCGTGGGTGAAGCCCGCGGCGCGAGCGGCGCCGACATTGCGGGCCTCGACCTCGACGAACTGCACATCGGCACCGAAACGTCCTGCCAGCGAGGCGCTTTCGTCAGTGCAGGAATCCAACACCACGACGATCGAGACCGGAACCGATGCGCACGCCGCCGCGGTCACGACCGCCTTGAGGCAGGTGGGCAACGCGCGAGCTTCGTCGTGCGCGGGGATCACCACCACCGCACCGTCCCACACCATGACCGACGCTTACCCGCGTGCGACGACGAGAAACTCCACCCCCCTAGAGGTGCGGAGCTTCCTTGATCTTGCTGTCTTCCTTGCCCGCCGTCTGGCAGAAGGTCTGCACCGACAGCTTGGTGCCGGTGATCTCGAGTTGCGCTGCGTCGGTGCCCTTCTCGTCCTTGAGCATCTTCGACACGGCAGTCTGCTGGTCGCCGTCGTTGGCCTTGAGGTAGTCCTTGCACGACGTGTCGCCGCCTTCGACCTTCGCGCCACAGCCGCTCAGCAGCACCCCGAGCGCCAAGCCCGCCGTCGCCATGCCCGTCATCGCCTTCATGCGCATCAAGTGAACGTCCTCCTGCGAAGTGTGCCGCGGACCGCCTTGGTCCACTTGCATGTGCCCTCCCGCGAACGCCGCGAAACGTCACGGGGTGTGGGCGACGTCGATCGGGGTATCCCTTCGGCGCACCCAGGAGGTACGAGGATGTCCGAACGACACCACACAGACGACCCCGAGAACCGGTCGAGCAGCGAATCCGACGTCGACGACGACTCCCACGTCGCGGCGTCGCGTGCCGACCGCGACGGGGGCGGTAACTACGTCGGCGAACAGGCCTCCGACGACGACTTCGACGCCGGCGAGACCGGTGCCGAGGCGCGCGCTCAAGGTTGACTCCCGTGAGCACCCGGACGAATGACGGGACGCGCACGGCGGTCAACTGGATCCTGGCCATCCTCAGCGCGCCCGCCGCGTTGGCCGTCGTCGTCTACTCCTATGTACAGGTACTCGGCACGGCGGGATGCAGCAGCGGAACGTGCACTGAATTCGGCCCCAATGAAACCGTGTTCGGCTTGATCGAATACGGGACGCCGGCGGTGGCCGCCGCCGCCGTGGGCCTGTCCTTCCTCACCGCGCGTCACCGGTACGGCGTTGTCGTACCGGTGATCGCGTGGGCGGTCGTCGTCGCCGCCACCATCGTGCTCGTGACGACCTTCTGAGCTGCCCTCAGGCAGCGTCGACCGTCGTCGACGTGCGGCTGTCGATGCCCTCACGACGCAGGTCGGCCACCACCAGTTGCCGTAGTCGCCGCCCGGCGTCGAACTGCTTGCCCGGCAAGGTGCGTGCCACCATCCTCAGCTTGACTTCGTCGACGCCGATGCTCTCCACACCCATGAGCGAGGGCGGGTCCAGCAGCAGGCTCGGCAGCACGTCGTCGTTCATCGCCTTCTCCGAAACGCCCTTGAGCACCTCGTTGACCCGGTTGAGGTCCGCCGACGCGGGGACCGGTATGTCGACCACCGCGCGCGCCCAGTCCTTGGAGAGGTTGAGCGACTTGACGATCTGGCCGTTGGGCACGGTGAACATCTCACCGTCGCTGGTGCGCAACTTGGTGACACGTAGGGTGACGTCCTCGACCGTACCGACCGCCTCGTTGCTGGCCCCGATCGTCAGCTGAACGAGATCGCCGAAGCCGTACTGCTTCTCGGTGATGATGAAGAATCCACTGAGCAAGTCCTGGACGATGCGCTGCGCGCCGAAGCCCAGTGCCGCACCGAGCACCGCGGCGGGCGCCACCAGCGATCCAATGGGCAGCCCCAGAGTGTTGACGACGTCGACCGAGACGACGACGTAGAGCACCGCAATGGCCACCGAGGAGATCACCGACGCCAGGGCCTGGCGGTGTTTGACGGCCTCGGACTGCACGGTGGCGTCGGAGTCGTCACTTTGGGCGAGCCGCCTGCTGATCCGGCCTGCGACGTGACGAATGACCCTGGTGGCGATCATCGTGGCGACGATCACCAGCACGATGTGCAAACCCTTGGTGGCGATCCATCGCCCGAAGCTGGACGTCCACAGACCGTCCCAGGCAGTTACGAATTCGAATGCGTTGTGAGAAATAGTCATCAGCGATCGTCACGGATGCGCGGAACCCCCTGCGGCCGAGTCATTTCCGGCCCACTGCCCCGTGATTCATCGTCCCTTCACGTGTGTGGTCTTGGTGCCGCGGCCAACGTCGTCGGCGGCGCGACGGCGGCTGAACTCCCCCGGGGCTGCGTTCCCGAGCACCCCACGGGTGAAACACCGTTTCACCCGACTCGGCGGGGGAACCCCTGCGAGCATGCCCACACCCGCAGTCTTGTTCGACATCGACGGCACCCTGGTCGACTCCAACTACCTCCACGTGCACGCGTGGCAACGGGCCTTCGACGAGGTCGACGTCGACGTGGAGTCCTGGCGCATCCATCGAGGCATCGGGATGGACGGCTCGTCTCTTCTGAAGGAGTTGGCGCCGGACTCCGACGACGAGGTCAAGGAACGCGCCAAGGACTTGCACTCCCGCTTCTACCTCGAGACCGCCCGCTTGCTGAAGCCGCTCCCCGGCACCAGGCGCCTGCTGGACCTGGTCAACGCCACCGGGCTACAGGTCGTGTTGGCCACGTCGGCGCCCGAGGATGAACTCGAGCTGTTGCGCAAGGTGCTCGACCAGGACGAGATCGTCTCTGCCGTCACGTCGTCGGAGGACGTCGAGACCGCCAAGCCGCAGCCCGACATCGTCGAGGTCGCGCTGCGACGGGCGGGCGTCGACGCCCGTCAGGCGGTCTTCGTCGGCGACTCCGTCTGGGACGTTCAGGCGGCGGCCAGGGCGGGGGTCGAGTGCATCGGTGTGGAGAGTGGCGGCGTCGACGTGCTGCGGCTACAGAGCGAAGGGGCGGTAGCGGTCTACCGCAATCCGCGCGACCTCGCCGATCACCTGGAGGACTCGCCGATCGGACACTTGGCAGCCCGCTCGTCCGACGGTTGGTGAGGCGTCAGGACTTGCCCACTCGCTGGATGAGGGTCCGGGTGGCGCGTTCGACGACGGCTTGCTTCTCGGCGGGATCGTCGATGCGGTCGGCGCGCTTGGCGGCGGCCGCGATGGTCAGTCCCTGCTCGTAACCCTGGACCACCCGGGGGTCGACGTAGGACGAGCGCGCCACCGCGGGGGTGTTGCCCAGCCCCTGGGACACCTCCTTCATCACCGCCGATTCCACCCGTTTGACGACCTTCTTCGACACCGGCGGATCGGCGTCGACGAAAGCCGTTGCCGCCAGGACCGTTTCGTGCCACGTGCGGAGATCCTTCACGCTGTAGTCCGCGCCGAGAAGCTCCTTGAAGCGGGTGTTGAGGTCATCGGCGTGCACGTCCTTCCAGCCGTCGTCGCCGCGGACGACCAGGAATCGATCGCTCGGGCATTCGCGGCGCAACAGCGAGCGCACCGACTTCACGACCGCGGGGTCGTCGATCTCCAGACTGCGACGAACGCCGCTCTTGGCGGGAAAGTCGAACGACACCACGCCCTTGGCGACGCTGACGTGCTCGCACAGCAGAGTCGCCATGCCGTGGGAGTCGTTCTCGTCGGCATACTGTTCACCTCCGGCGCGGAAGTACCCGAGGTCGATCAGGTGCAGGGCCAGCGCCAGTACCCGCTGCCGGGTGAAACCGCGGCCCCCCAGATCGTCGGCGATCTGTGCCCGCCAGCCGGGGAGGCGCTTGGACATCTCGAGCACCCGGTCGAACTTCGCCTCGGCCCGCTCTTCCTGCCACGCATCGTGATACTGGTACTGGCGACGGCCCGCCGCGTCGGTGCCGACGGCCTGAATGTGGCCATTGGGGTACGGACTGATCCACACCTTCTTCCACGCGGGCGGGATCACCAGTGCCTTGATGCGCTCGAGGTGCCGGTCGTCGGTCAGCGGTCCACCCTCGGCGTCGAGGTAGGAAAACCCCTTGCCGCGCCGAACCCGGGTGAACCCGGGTCCGGCAAGGACGCTGCGCCGGAGTCGCACCGCCGTCCCTCAGTCCGTCTTCTCGAGCGCGTCGGGACGGTGCACGGCCTCCCCACCGCTCTTGTCGCTGCGCACCAGATACTGCGGATCGTCCTCGGACGCCCGCACCGTCCGCTTCGCCGCCTTGGTGTCGCTGGTGATCTTCTTCTCCACCGTGCCCTCGGCGGTACCACCGTGACTCTTCCACTCGACGTGGTCGCCCTTGGACAGATCGTCGTTTGCCATGAGCCGTCAGTACCCACCCTCGTGCGCCGTCAAGCACGGTCGCGACGATGGACGTCAACCTGAGAATCTACGCGGACCGGCCATGGAATGATGGCCGCGTGGACGTGGGTGCCAGGAACAACGTGACCTTCGCCGGTCTCGAATCCGGGCCGACGGTGCTGCTGGCCCACGGATTTGGCTGCGATCAGAATTTGTGGCGCCTGGTGGCCGCCCGCCTGCAAGACCAATTTCGGCTCGTCCTGTTCGACCACGTGGGATCGGGACTGTCCGACCCGCAGGCGTGGGACCCCGAACGGTATTCGTCACTGCAGGGCTACGCCGACGACATCCTGGAGCTGGTCGAACGACTCGACCTCACCGACGTCGTCTTCGTCGGCCATTCCGTGGCGGCCATGATGGGCGTGCTCGCCGTGGCGAAGGATCCCCGCCGCTTCGCCAAGCTCGTCCTGCTGACACCGTCGCCGTGCTACCTCGACCACGACGACTACGTCGGCGGATTCACCCGGGAGGACGTCGAGGAGTTGCTCGAGTCGATGGAGAGCAACTACCTGGGCTGGTCGCGGGCCATGGCGCCCCGGGTCATGGGCACCCCGGATCGTCCCCAGCTCGAGGACGAGCTCACCGAGTCGTTCTGCCGCAACGATCCCGCCAAGGCCCGTGTCTTCGCGCGGACGACGTTCCTGTCCGACAACCGTGCCGATCTGCCGCGAGTGCGGATCGCGACCCGAGTGATCGAGTGCCTGCACGACACCCTGGCTCCGCGATCGGTCGGCGCCTACACCCACGAGCACATCGCGGGCAGCGACCTCGTCACCATCGACTCCACCGGGCACTGCCCCCAGATGAGCGCACCCGACCAGACCGCCGCGGCCATCGCCAGCTTCGCGGCCCCGGGATGACGGCGAGCGCCGACCTGCGCGACGCCTTCGACAACGCGCCGTGCGGGTACGTCATCACCACACCCGACGGGCAGATCCAGGCCGTCAACGACACCATCGCGTTCTGGCTCGGACGCGAGCGCGACACGCTGATCGGCACCCCGTTCGCGCAGTTGCTCACCGCGGGCGGTCGCATCCACTACGAAACTCACTTCGCCCCCATGCTGCTGGCGTCGGGGTCCCTCAACGGCGTCGCAGTCGACATCGTCGCCTCCGACGGCCGGCGGCTGCCCGTCATGTTGACCGCCAACGTCAAGTCCGACGCCGAGGGACGCCCCCTGCTGGTCCGCATCGTCGCCGACGACGCCACCGACCGTCGCTCCTATGAGCGCGAACTGCTGGCCGAACGCAGGCGGGCCGAGGAGGAACGTACCCGCGCCGTGAGTTTGGCTCAGACGCTTCAGCTTTCGCTCGTTCCACCGTCCTTCTCACCGCCACCGGGCCTACAGGTCGACGCCCATTACCACAGCCCGTCGGCCGGCGACGTCGGCGGCGACTTCTACGACCTGTTCCCGCTGTCGCAGGAGAAGTACGGCTTCTTCCTGGGCGACGTGTGCGGAAAGGGCGTCGGCGCAGCGACGTTGACGTCGTTGACCCGTTACACGCTGCGGGCCGCCGCCGTCGGCGACGACCACCCGGTCGGGGTGCTGCACACCCTCGACCGCGTCCTCAAGCAGGACGCCCATGGCGGCCGGGGCTGGTTCTGCACGGTGCTGTTCGGTGTGATCACCAGGGCCGCAGACGGTTTCGACGTCTCGATCGCCACCGGCGGCCATCCCCCACCTCTGCTCCTACGAGCTGATGGCACCGCCGACTACGTGGCCACCGGAGGCCAGGCCGTCGGCCTCTTCGCCGAGCCGAGGTTCTCCGCCCACCGGATCACCATGGCACCTGGCGACACCCTGGTTGCCTACTCCGACGGTTACACCGAAGCCCGCACCGGGCCAGGATCACGCTACGACGACGACGGTGAACTGCTGCGCTTCGCCAAGGCCCACTCCCCCACCGACGCCAGGGGGATCGTGGCGGCCATGCGCTCCCTCATCGAGGACCTGGGGCCCGGGGTCGACGACGACGCCGCCGCACTGGCGCTGAGCGTCACGACTTAGGACAGTTCGAAGTTCAACGTCACGACGGTGCCGGTGGGCGTGCCGTCGAGGGTGACGTCACCGCTGACCGCGCGCATCAGCGGCACCCCGCGCCCTCGGGTACGCGGGTTGGCGTCGGGCAGCTTCCACGACCCGAAGTCGTCGATGCGAATCGAGATGCCGCGACCCTTGGCCTCGGCACACACCACCATGCGTCCCGGTGCCATTTCGCGGTAGGCGTGTTCGATGCTGTTGGTGCACGCCTCGTTGACCACCAGCACGATGTCCCCGCCCAGGTCGTCGGGAATGCCGGTGGCCCGCAACCAGGCGGCGATCTGATGCCGGATGTCGCTGAGCTGATCGGGGGTGGCGAGTACGTCGATCTTCAGCGGCGCCGGCGGTCGGCGGTAGACCACGATCGCGACGTCGTCGTCGAAGCCGTCGGCGGGCATCAGCCGTGACAGCACGGCGTCGGCGACGACGTCGGCCGTCGATTCGATCGTCTCGGCCAGCACCTGGCCCGCGCGTTCGATGCCGTCGTCGACCAACTCGTCCCGGCGTTCCACCAGGCCGTCGGTGTAGAGCATCAACGTCGACCCGGGCGGCAGGAACGACGACGCCTCCGGCCGCGGACCCGACTTCTGCACCGCCAGCGGCACCGACGTGGCGCCCGTCAGGCTCTGCGCCGGCTCACCGGGGGCGGCGAGCAGCGCCGGAATGTGGCCCGCGCTGCTGTAGGACATGTGCCCGGTGTCGGCGTCGACGAGCCCGACGAAGACGGTGGTGCAGTATGCGCCGGCGATCACGGCGGCCGCGGAATCCAGCTCGTCGAGCAGCCGCCCCGGGCTGACCCCGTTGACCAGCAGAACGCGGGCCGAGCTACGCAGCTGTCCCATCACCGCCGCCGCCGACAGGCCGCTGCCGACGCAGTCGCCGACGACGATTCCGACGTGATGGTCGCCGACCGCGAGTACGTCGTACCAGTCCCCGCCGATCTCCAACGGAGAGGCGGCGGGCTCGTAGCGGACGGCGAACCCGACGGGCGGCTTCGTCGTCGGCATCATCGTCCGCTGCAGCGTGTGCGACGCCTCCCTGGCGATCTCGAACTGGCGGACGTGCTGAACGGCCAGGCTCAAATGCCCTACGAGTGTGGTGACGAGCAGCCGATCGTCGTCGCCGATCATCCGAGCTTCGGCGAGCTCCAGCCACAGCGCGGTCGGCGTGACGCCGGACAGGACGGCCATGATGCCCAGCCACGGACCCGACGGTCCGGCCGTCCCGATGGCCTGGACCGACAGCGGCGGCCAATCCCGAGCCTCGGTGAACCGCTCCGCGAGGAAGGGGTCGAGGTCGCCCCACGCGATCGCGTCCGCCGACCCGGCGACCTGTACCTCGGGGTCGGCGCCCGACCTCGTCCACATCACCGCGACCACCCGGGTGAGGTCGACGACGGCGCGGAGTTCCTCCAGCACGATGTCGAGCACCTCGGCCACGCTGGTGGCGATGCCGACGGCGGTCGCGAGTCGAACCACGGCCCGCTCCCGCGCGGCGCTGGCACGCGCCGCCGTCACGTCCCGGATCGTTCCGACGTACGCGTCCTGCTCGGCGACGTCGGCGGTGACCGAATTGATGCTCACCTCTGCCCACGAGACGCGCCCGTCCCGGTGGCGGATCGGGGTCTGCGCGGCGATGCTGCCCCGTTCGACCAGTTGCGCCAGGCGGTCGCCTGCCTCCTTCTGGTCGACCAGCCACGGGTAGGGCCACCGGTACGGCAAGCCGTCGTGTCCACAACCGGTGATCGCGGCGAACGCGTCGTTGATCTCGACGATGGTGCCCGAGCGGTCGACGACGAAGAAACCCTCCTGCAGAGAGTTCACCAACGCCGTTCGGAACGCGTTGCGAAGTTCGAGGTCGTCGACCCGCGCGCGTTGCTGCTCGTATCTCTCGGCGCCGTCGACGTATCCACGGGAGGCGGCGTCGACCGCAGCCAGGGTCTGCTGCAGGAACCGCAGGGCGGCCGGCCGCGCCGCCGCCGGGAGGTCCTCGGAGAGCTGGAAGTGGCACTCGACGATGTCGGTCACGCTGAGTCGGTCCTGCAGCGCCGTGCGCCCGAGATCACGGCCGACGAGCAGACTCTCCTCACCGCCGGATTCGAGATGTCGCCGCAGGGCGGCGGCGTAGGAGGGACCGAAATCTTGGTGGCTCATCGGGTCGTGACTCCGGCACTGGCAGGTGATGCCCCGGCGTCGTCCGTCACGCGCGTGTGTTCCCGCAAAATGCGATTCGCAATCGCCACCGTGGGCACGGGTCTGCTCCTCGTCTAGACGTGCACGGGTGTCGGTCATCCGCCGGATCCGGTACGGCGGCCCACCGATCTTGACATTAGCCTTGGGGGTGACGCTCGCGCCGCACCCGGAATGCCGTTCGGATGCGCGTGCGCGGACACTAGACTGCCCGTGTCTCGTCGCCGTGGCGGCGAACCAACGTCAGTAGGGAGGATGGCCGTTGCCGGCAGCCGATGAGCTCTCGATTTCGGTCGAGCGGCGGAGCGGGGCCACCGTGGTCACGGTGGGCGGTGTGGTGGATCTGGCGACTTCCCCGCAACTGGAGGAACTCCTGACCGAGCTGCTGGAAGAACGGGTGAACCCCCTGGTCGTCGACCTGACCGCGGTGACGTTCCTCGCGTCGGTGGGGTTGCGAATACTCGCCGAGACACACGAAAGGGCGGGCGGGACCGGCAAGTTCGCGGTGGTGGCCAGCGGCCCCGCGACGGCACGCCCCATCCAGCTGACCAAGCTCGACGAGTTCCTGGCGCTCTACGCCAGCGCCGACGAGGCGGTTTCCGCCCTAGGGGCCTAGTCGCGCGGGTTCGCGACTGTACTGTCAGACGACTGTCAAGCAGCGGCAGCTTCGTATTGCGACGTTCGAAGGATGTGGTTGCCGGTGGGGGCTCCACACGACCTCGATCAGACAGCCGGTGCCGGCACGAGGGGACACGGCGGCCCCCTGTCGGTGCTGCTGGTGGAGGACGACCGCGGGGACGCCCTGCTGGTCGAGGAGCTGGTCGTCGACGTCGACCTCGACGTCCGGCTCGACTGGGCACGGTCGATGGCCGACGCCGAGGTCGAGTTGGCCACCCTGCGCCCGGACTGCGTCCTGCTCGACCTCAACTTGCCCGACGCGAACGGCATCGCCGCGCTCGACCGCGTCACCAAGTGCGCTCCCACCATCCCGATCGTCGTGCTCACAGGCTTGAACGACGAGCACTTCGGCGTCTCGGCACTGGCCTCCGGTGCGCAGGACTACCTCGTCAAGGGTCGGGTCGACGCCGAGATGCTCCGGCGGGCACTGTCGTACGCGATCGAGCGCAAGCGCGCCGAGATCACGGCGGCAGATCTTCGCGACAGCCAGCTCCGAGCTCAGGAGAACTCTCGGCTCGAACGCGGGCTTCTGCCGTCACCCCTGTTGCTCGACGATCCCGGCGTGGACATCGTGGCGACGTACCGCCCCAGCCGGGCGAACGCGCTCCTCGGTGGCGACTTCTACGACTTCGTGCAAACCCCCGATCGCACCGTGCACGTCTTGGTCGGCGACGTGGCGGGCCACGGCCCCGACGAGGCCGCCCTAGGCGTCGCGCTGCGAATTGGCTGGCGCGCGTTGACGTTCGCCGGCCTGCGCGGCAACGAACGCATGCGCCAGCTGGAACGGATCCTGCGCGCCGAGAGCCCCGGCTCCCGCATCTTCGCGACCGTGCTAAGCCTGGCGTTCTCGGCGGAGGACCGCAGCTTCACCGCGGTACGGGCCGGGCACCCCGGCATGCTGCTGCACGGTCCCGGCGGCGTCGAGTGGCTCGAACCGGCCGCCGGACCTGCCCTGGGCCTCGGTGCCTCCCGGTGGCCGGTCTCAGAGCTCGAGTTGCCGGCCGGACACGGCGTGTTGTTGTTGACCGACGGGCTGTTCGAGGGCCATTCGGGCACCGGCAACGAACGCCTCGGGGAGGACGGTCTGCTGGAATTGGCCCGGTCCAAGGCGACCCTGACCGGCTCGGCGTTCGTCGACGCGCTCATCGCGGGCGCCGAGGAGAAGGCCGCGCTGCACGGCGGCCTGTCCGACGACATCGCCATCGTGCGGGTGGAACGGACGTCGTGATCACGCCCTCGCCCGACGAGACCGCTCGCCGGAACTCTCCGCTGACCGTGCAGGGTTGGCAGACACTGGTGTTGACCATCATGGGCGTGCTGATCCTCGGTGCCGGGATCGCGGGCGGTCTGCTGTTGAACCGCTACGACGAGGTCGCCCACCAGCTGATCGACGAGGTCCAGCCGTCGCGCTCGGCCGCCTACCAACTGCAGGCGGCGCTGCGCGACCAGGAGACCGCCGCCCGGGGCTATGCCATCTCCGCCGATCCCCAATTCCTGACCCCGTACTACGCCGGGCAGCAGGCGCAGGCAGCGGCGGCGCAACAGATCCGGGAGCACTCGGGCGGTCGCTCCGAACTGCTTGCCGACGTGGACGCCGTCGACCAGGCGGCCGACGCGTGGCGCGCGGCGTTCGCCGAACCGCTCATCGCCAGCGTCCGACCCGGTGCCCCCGTGGTGCTGGACCCCGGTGTCGCCGACCGGGGGAAAGTCCAGTTCGACCGCATCCGGACGCTCTTCGACACCCAGAACGCGCACCTCGCCAAGGCCCGCGCCGAGGGAATCGCCGGCCTGGACCGAATTCGCTGGTGGCGCAACGCCGTTCTCGGCTCGATCGTGGTCGCCCTGGTGCTGACCGTGGCCGCCCTGGCCGTGGTGATGCACACCGCGGTCACCCGGCCGCTGTCGTCGCTGGCGGCGTCGTGCCGGCGCATCACCGGGGGCGACTTCGGTCAGCGCATCGTCGCGCAGGGCCCCAAGGACATTCGCGGCATCGCCGTCGACGTCGAGAACATGCGGCAGCGCATCGTCGACGAACTCGACGCGTCGAGACGGGCCGAGGCGCGACTGGACGAACAGACCGTCGAGTTGCGCCGCTCCAACGCCGAGCTCGAGCAGTTCGCCTACGTCGCCTCGCACGACCTCCAGGAGCCGTTGCGCAAGGTGACCTCGTTCTGCCAGTTGCTCGAGAAGCGCTATCGCGACAAGCTCGACGACCGCGGCGTGGAGTACATCGACTTCGCCGTCGACGGTGCCAAGCGGATGCAGGTGTTGATCAACGACCTGCTGACCTTCTCCCGGGTCGGCCGGCTCAACGCCGCGCGCACCGACGTGGACCTCGGCGCCGCATTGGACGACGGCCTG
This sequence comes from Mycobacterium yunnanensis, assembly GCF_025823185.1. Taxonomy (GTDB): domain Bacteria; phylum Actinomycetota; class Actinomycetes; order Mycobacteriales; family Mycobacteriaceae; genus Mycobacterium; species Mycobacterium yunnanensis. Next base: position 451,740 of record NZ_JACKVK010000001.1, on the reverse strand, counting down.
GCCAACCTGTCGGTGGCGGTCGAGGAGTCCGGCGCCGTCATCGAGCGCCCCGCCGAGCCGCTCCCATGGGTCGTCGGTGATCCCACCCTGTTGACCATGCTGTGGCAGAACCTGATCGGCAACGCCATGAAGTTCCGCCGTGAAGGCGTCGCGCCCCACGTCGTGATCGAGTGGGAGGCCACGACGGACCCAACCGACGCGTCCGAGTCGCAATACTCGTTCACTCTGTCGGACAACGGGATCGGCATCGCCCCGGAATTCGTCGAGAAGGTGTTCGTCATCTTCCAGCGCCTACACGGCCGCGACACGTACGGCGGCACCGGCATCGGCTTGGCGCTGTGCAAGAAGATCGTCGAACACCACGGCGGCCTAATCTGGATCGACACGTCCTTCACCGAGGGGACCCGGTTCCGCTTCACCCTGCCCGTACCGTCCCCGGCGCAGGTCCCCGCACCATCCCTGGAAGGAACGGCCCCATGACATCAGCCGCTCGGCCGATCGACGTCCTACTGGTCGAGGACGACCCGGGTGACGAGCTCATCACGCGGGAAGCCTTCGAGCACAACAAGATCAAGAACAACCTGCACGTGGCACACGACGGCGAGGAGGGGCTGGACTTCCTGTATCGCCGCGGCCCCTACGCCGACGCGCCCACCCCCGACCTGATCCTGCTCGACCTGAACCTGCCGAAGTACGACGGGCGCCAGTTGCTCGAGAAGATCAAGTCCGACCCGGACCTCAACCACATTCCGGTGGTCGTGCTGACCACGTCGGCCGCCGAGGAGGACATCCTGCGCAGCTACAAGCTGCACGCCAACGCCTACGTCACCAAGCCGGTCGACCTGGACCAGTTCATGAACGCGGTCCGGCAGATCGACGAGTTCTTCGTCCAGGTCGTCCGGCTGCCGCAAGGCTGACGACCGGGGCCCTCCGGTGAGTGAATCTCAGGGAGTGTGGGTACCGTCACACCCATGAAGCTCATGTCGCCGACGGACTCGATGTTCCTTCTTGGCGAATCCCGGGAACATCCCATGCACGTCGCGGGCTTGCAACTGTTCGAGCCGCCCGAGGACGCCGGTCCGGACTACATCCGCGACATGTACGAGGCGATCGTCAAGAACGACGACTTTCAGCCGACGTTCCGCAAGCATCCCGGCCGGGTGCTCGGAGGCATCTCGAACCTCGCGTGGGCGTTCGACGACGACGTCGACATCGACTACCACCTGCGACGTTCGGCGCTGCCCCGCCCGGGCCGGGTGCGGGATCTGCTCGAGCTGGTGTCACGTCTGCACGGCACGCTGCTCGACCGACACCGGCCGCTGTGGGAGGCAAGCCTGGTGGAAGGCCTCGGCGACGGCCGGTTCGCGGTCTACACCAAGATTCACCACTCGCTGCTCGACGGGATCAGTGCCCAGCGGCTGACCATCCGGACGATGACGTCGGACCCGGACGACCTGGAGATGCGCATCCCGTGGACCCTCGGGCCCAAGCAGCGCGCCAAGGACTCCGGCGGCCGCTCGACGCTGCAGTCGCTGACGGGGACGGTCGGCTCGATCGCGTCGATTGCCCCGTCGACTCTCTCCATCGCCAGGGCGGCACTCCTGGAACAACAACTGACACTGCCGTTCCGCGCGCCCAAGACGATGTTCAACGTGCCGATCGGGGGCGCCCGCCGGGTGGCCGCCCAATCCTGGCCGCTGTCGCGGATCAAGGCCGTCAAGGCCGCCGCGGGTGTCACGGTCAACGACGTCGTGCTGGCGATGTGCGCGGGCGCCCTGCGCGCCTATCTCGTCGAACGCGCCGCGCTGCCCGATTCTCCGCTGGTGGCCATGGTTCCGGTCAGCCTGCGCACCAAGGACGAGCAGGACGCCGGCGGCAACATGGTCGGCACCATCCTGTGCAACCTTGCCACCGACGTCGTGGACCCCGCGAAGCGGCTCGACGCGATCAGCACCTCCATGACCGACAACAAGAAGGTGTTCGCCGACCTGCCGCGGACCCAGGCGCTGGCCCTGTCGGCCTTCCTGATGTCGGGACTCGCGATGGGACTGCTCCCCGGTTTCGTCTCCTCGGCCCCGCCACCGTTCAACATCGTCATCTCCAACGTCCCCGGCGCGTCGGAGCCGTTGTACTGGAATGGCTCTCGACTCGACGGAAACTATCCGTTCTCCATCGCCCTTGACGGGCAGGCGCTCAACATCACCATGACCAACAACGCAGACAACCTGGACTTCGGCCTCGTCGGGTGCCGGCGCAGCGTGCCCCATCTGCAGCGCCTGCTGATGCACCTGGAGAACTCGCTGGCCGAACTCGAGCAGGCCGTCGGCGTCTGACCGCTAGTACTTGCCGAAGGCCAGCACCACGTTGTGGCCCCCGAAGGCGAAGGTGTTGCTCACCGCGTACCGGTAGTCGGATCGGCGAGGCTCGCCGGTGACGACGTCGAGGTCGACACGCTCGTCGAGTTGGGTGGTGTTCAGCGTGGCCGGCACGACGCCGTCGCGCAGGGACTGCACCGTCAGCACCGCTTCGATCGCGCCAGCCGCCCCGAAGGTGTTGCCCAGCGCGGCCTTTGGGGCGTAGACGGGCGGACGGTGAGAACCGAGCACCTTCTGCAGCGCGGTGGCCTCGACGAGGTCGCCGGCGACCGTGCCCGTGGCGTGGGCGTTGACGAGGTCGACGTCGGCCGGGGTGAGGCCGGCCAATTCGACGGCCCGCGTCAGGGCGTGTGCCTCCTGTTCGGCACTGGGGTCTGGCAGCAGCGCGTCGTACCCGTCGGAGGTGGACGCCGCCCCCATCAGCCGTGCGAGGATGCGCGCTCCCCTGGCCTTGGCATGCTCCTCGGTTTCCAGGATCAGAAGGGCACCACCCTCGCCGAGCACCATGCCGGTGCGGTTGGCGTCGAACGGCCGGCAGGCTCCGGCCGGGTCGCCGTCGTCGGTGGCCATCAGGCCGTCGATCTGGGAGTAGGCGGCGATGGGAACGCCCTCGATCGGCGACTCCACGGCACCGCAGACCACGACGTCGGCGTCTCCGAATACGATCTGCTGCCAGGCCTGGGCGATGGCGGCTGCGCCGGACGCGTCACCCATCATGGGGGCCGACACGCCCGCGCGGGCTTCCCGGTCCAAGCCGATCGCCGCGGCCGCGCCGTTGGGCATGAACATCTGGACGGCCAGCGGCGACACCGCCTTGAGGCCGCGGTCGCGCATCCCGATGTAGGCGAGGATGACCTCCTCGGCGTTGCCGTAACCGGTGCTCACCGACACCGCGAGCCTGGTGGGATCCATCTCGGGCGCACCGCAGTCGGCCCACGCGCGCCGCCCGAGCACCAGGGCCATCTTCTGCGGGTAGGACAGCCGACGCAGCTCCACCCTGCTCAGTTCGGAGTCGAAGTCCTCGAGGAGTTGACCACCGATTCTCACCGGCAGGTGGAGTTCGCCGACGAAGTCCCCCGCCAGCGGACGGATGCCGGAGCCACCGTCCAGCAGGGAGGTCCAGGTCGTCTCGGCGTCGGTGGCCAGCGCGTTGGTCGTCGCGAACCCGGTGACGACTACGTCGGGAAAGTCGCGCAGCATCTCAAGCCTCCTCTTCGAGTGTGGAGACGATTCTCCCGTCCCGCTCACCCGAGCCACACAGGGGGATGGGCTTGCCGCCCCGGCGAGGCACCCTCTAGGGCGTGGCTTCCCAGTTCCAGATGGACATGTCGCCGCGGGGGTAGCTCGTGCAGACGTCGGTGGCCTTGGCCACAACGCCCTTGTTGTTGAAGAAGAGTTTGGCCCAGTTGCCCCAGTGGGTGGCCACGTTCTCGTAGTAGACGTTGGTGGCGGTGTCCTCGGAGTACTGGCGGCGGGCGACGGGGTCCAGGGAGAAGAACCAGTGGATGCGGTCGAAGGCCTGTCGATCATGTAGCGCTCGAAGTACACCGGGCTGGTGTCGCGGGCGGCGGCCATGTACTGCTCGGTGTCGCAGGTGGTGACGATCATCCGGTGCGGGATGGGGAAGTCGTCGGTGGCGTCGGCGGCCGCCGGCCCCGCCAGAGACGTCGCGAGGGCGCCGAGCGCCGCGGCGACGAGCGTGACGCGCCGTGCCGTCGAGTGACGTGAGGTCATGTCCGGACTCCTTGGTCGCATCGCGGTGTCCCGTCCTCGGGGGTGTCCCCGCACGGTGGGCCGTCGGCGTCGTGCCCTCGCGCCGCGGCGGCGGTCTCGCTCAACCGTCGCAGGATCGGCAGTGCGACCCCCGCGGCGAGCTCGAGGGAGAACTCCTCTTCGGAGGTCAGGGTGTCCATCAGGGTGGCGAGTCGGCCCCGGCGGGCCGAGGTGCGGGCGTCCAGCCGGGCCTGAGCAGCGGGGGCGAGTGAGACGACCGCGGCTCTGCCGTCCTCGGGGTCACCGGTCCGTTCGACGAGGCCCTGGCGTTCCAGCCGCTGGACCATTTGCGTCATCGACGGCTGCGAGGTGCCCTCCAGGCCGGCGAGGGTGGTGAGGCGTGCCGATCCCTCCTGGGCCAGCCGGTTCAAAAGTATTGCCGCGCTTGCACTCAGCCCGGCGCGCTCCGCCAGGTGGCGGATGGTGAGGTCGGCGGCAACATCCATCATCTCGCCGATCGAACCGTCGGGCTCGTGTCGTGATCGCACCGATTCCACCACCGCTTTATATCACGATGCCTATGCAGATGGCAGACTTTGGCGGCTGATGCCAACTGAGCCAGGAGACTGCAAGTACTCTGCGAGGACGCTGAGAACACAGGTCCGCCAGGGTGTCCGAACATGGCGACGGCCCCGGCACCACACGGTACCGGGGCCATCGCACCACGATCGGTCCCATGCGACTACATAGGTCTTCCTATGTAGTTTCGGCTGAATCAGCCAGGCAGACCCTGCTCCTCGGCCGGCAGCGGCGCCGGACCCTTGATGCTGGGCTGCGCCATGGGGATTGGCGGCGTGCCGGGCGCGGTGGTGACGGTGCTCGTGGTGCCCGTCGACATCTCCGAATCGGCGACGGCCCCCGGGGCGGCCTGCGCGATCGTGGCCCCGACGATGCCGAGGGTGACCATGGCGCCACCGGCGATGGCTGCGAACGTCTTGCTGCGTGAACTCATGGGGTGCTCCTTCATCCAAACGCTCATTAGTACTTCGCAGTAACCGACGAATGGATGAGGACTTTTATTCCGCCAGAGGCGAAGTACGCGCGGTGACGGCGCTCACGAGCACCCGGAGGGTGTCACCAGACGCGCACCCAGTCGACGAGCATGTCGGCCGGATAGGTGCCGCCGGCGGGGTCTCCGCCCCCGGAGCCGGCGACCGCCAGATTCAGCATCGGGGCCAGCTGATAGCCCGGATCGTTGAACGGCCAGTCGTCCAGGGAGTTGGCCGGCACGGTGAAGTAGGGCTCCATCCCCGGCGCGTAGTCGCGCCAGAAGTACATCCCCGCATCGGTCCACGTGCAGCGCCAGACGTGCCAGGCGTTGTCCACGTCGAACGGCTGCGTGGCGAACGACGTCCCGTCCAGCCGGGCGTGCACGGTGGACCCCGAAGGCCAGCTGCCGTTGCCGTACCACTCGACGAGGTCGATCTCACCGCCGCGCACGGGATCGTCGTTGAGCAGCCACCAAGCCGGCCAACACCCCAGGGTCAGGCAGTCGAATTTGATCCGGGCCTCCCAGGTGAGGCCGATACCGCCTCGCCAGGTGCCGGTCAGCTTGCCCCCGAAGTACTTTCCGTTCTCCTTGGTGGCGCGGATGACGAGGTTGGACTTGCCGTCGAGGAAGACGTTGCGGCGGTCGTTCCGGTACTGCCCCATGTTCTCGGGCCGATCCCAGAACACGGGGTTCTTGATGGTCTCGCGGGCCGTCGAGACGATCCACTTCGAGGGGTCTGGCGCCGAGCCCGCCGGACCGTCGAACTCGTCGTGGAAGAGGAACGCGGGGGTGGCGGTCTCCGGGGGTGGCGCCAGCGGCGTCGGCCCGGGTTCCGAGGGCGCCGCACCGGCGGTGGGAAGTGGGATCGCCGCGGCCAAGAGGCCCAATCCCGACATGAACAGTAGGTTTCGACGATCCATCTCCGGCACAGCGACACGATAGAGCCCAGGGGTGCGACTCCGCGCGATTGGTCCGGTGTGAAATTCGGTGGCCGTGATCTGCCGAAGGTGGCACGCTTCTGCGCTGATGCGGACTTCCCGGCTCTACCAGCGCCTTCTCGACGGCTCACTGCGTCAGCACCGTGATCTCGCGTGGACGCTGTTCGGCGCGCGCGGCGACCGCGTCGTGTCCCGGTGGCTGGACGACGAGTTCGCCAAGGTCGACGACCAGGCGTACGTCCGGCTGTTCACCGATCACGTCGAGTTGCCGGGGGTGGCTCCCGGTGACTACGCGCACCGTGTCCTCGAGACGGCGCACGGCGCCCTTCTCGGTGGCATCCGCTTCTACGGTCGTGACGTCGGCAGGCCCTTCGTCGAGGTGGTCGCCCACGACTTCGCAGACCTCGACGCCCTCCGACGGTCCGTCCACCGCGAGTGGTCGACGTTCGGGGTGGCCTTCGCGCGCGTTCGTGGCCGGCCGGGCTTCGTCGACGGGCCGCGCGTGTTGGCCGATCAGGGCGTCCATCTGGCCCGGTACCGCGACATGCCGCCACCGGACGGCCGGGTATCGCTGGCGCCGTTCGCCGACGTCGACGACGGCGTCGACCTGGTCCGCCGGCGGCTACGACCGGGTCGACGCCGACGCCCCGGCCCTCGGTCGCAACCTGGCGCCGGCCGATGCCGACGACCTCCGAGAGTGGCACGCGGCCGGCCAGCTCACCTCGATCGTGGTGGGCGACGACGTCGTCGGAGCCTTCGCCGTCGTCCCGGGTCGCATCGGCTGGATCGAAGGCGACGAGGTCCACGAGGAAGTCGTCGACGCCGAGCACGCGGGCAACGGCTACGCATCGTCGGCGCAACGCGCCTGGGCAGGCCGCCAGCTCGAAAACGGGGACCAGCTGCTGATCGGCACCATCGACGCGCACAACCACGCGTCGCGGCGCACGGCCTGGCGGGCCGGTCGCTCGTGCGTCCTCGAGGACGTCTTCCTGCTACTGCCCTGACATTCCGAGCAGCTTCTCGGCATTGCCGTGCGCGATCGCGACACGCTGGGACTCGGTGAGGTCGGCCTGCTCGAGGAACTCGGCGACGTTGTCGCGCACCACGTATGGAAAGTCCTCGGAGTGGATGATCCGGTCGGCCCCGACCTCGGCGACGATGAAGTTCAGCTGGTTCTGGCTGAACATTCCCGACGGCGTCACCCACACCTGCTCGCGGTAGTACGCGCTCGGCGCGCGGTCCAGGTAGTCGACCCACCCCACGACCTCGTCCAACCGATCGAGCCAACCGGCGACCAACTCGCCCCAATGTCCGCTCAGCAGGCGGAGATTCGGGTGCCGGTCCAGCGCACCGGACAGGATGAGGCGCAGCACGTGGATACCCGCCTCGGCGTGCCACCCGAACGCCGGACCGGCGAACAGGAACTGCACGGACGCCGGCCACGAGCCTGCGTAATAGGGCGTCGAGACGGCGCGTTGGGGCATGCCGGGATGGACGTAGATCGGCAACGTCACCGCCTCGGCCGCCGCGAGGACGGGCTCGAACCTGGGGTCGTCGAGGAAGACCCCGTCGATGGCGCCGTGGGTGAGCGCCCCCACGAAGCCCAGCTCCCCCACGCACCTCTTCAGCTCGTCGGCCGCCGCGGCGGGATCGTGCAGCGGCAGCGTCGCGAAGCCGCGGAACCGGGTGGGATGCTCCGAGATCTGCCGCGCGAGTTCGTCGTTCACCGCGCGGCACAACCGAACGGCCTCGGGATGGGCGAGGTTGCCGGGACTGTTCGCGCCATGCGACACCACCTGAACGTCGATTCCGGCCCGGTCCATGTGCGCAAGGCGGGTGCCTGCGAGGCGTTCCGCGGAGTCACGGTCGGGCATGAACGTCCCGAGGAACTCGCCGAACCCGGCGTCGGGCGTGATCGGCCCCGGTCCGGACAACTCCAGCACCCTGGCCACCGACTCCGGATGGTCGAAGTGTTCTTCGACGGTGATGATGCGCATCGTTCCTTCTTACGCTCCGAACCTCGTGACGGGCGTGCGAGAGTGGGCCGATGACGGCAGACGCGGCGGTGATCGGGGCGGGACCCGGCGGATTGGTCGCCGCGCGCTGGCTGACCTCCCAGGGTTTCGAGCCGACCGTGTTCGAACGCAGTCCCGTCCTCGGCGGGCAGTGGGCCGGCCTGTCGGGCACCAGCGGCGTGTGGCCGGCGATGCACACCAACACCAGTCGCGTGCTGACGGCCTTCAGCGATCTGGAGCCGCGCGGTACCAACGTCTTTCCGTCGGGCGCGGAGGTGCGCGACTACCTCTACCGCTACGCCAGGACCTTCGGGCTGCTGTCGCGGATCAGGTTCGGCAGCGCCGTCGAACACCTGGATCGCGACGGCGCCGGGTGGTGGCTGAGCCACGACGGTGAACGCAGCAGGTTCGACCGCGTGGTGGTGGCCAGCGGCCGGTTCCACACCCCGGCCATCCCACCCGTGCCCGGTCTCGACACGTTCACCGGCACCGTGGGCACCTCGAGCACCTATCACTATCGAGGTGCCGAGGCCCTCCGCGGCCGCCGAATCCTGGTGGCAGGGTGCGCGGTCAGCGCGCTGGAGGTGGCTGCCGAACTCGCCCAGCAGGGCGCGGCCGCGGTCGTCCTCACTCAGCGCCGTCAGCGTTACGTGCTGCCGAAGTTCGCCGCGGGCGTCCCGTCCGACCATCGAATCTTCACCCGGTACGGCGTCCTGGCCACCGAGAACCTTCCTGCCACGGAGGTGGACCGTCAGCTCCGCGAGATCGTCGTCGAGGCCGGCGGGAGCCCGGAGCAATACGGTGCGCCGGCGCCGGACCCGTCGCTGTTCGCCGCCGGGGTCACGCTGAGCCAGCAGCACCTGCCGTTGGTCGCCGAGGGCCGAATCGCCATACGGCCGTGGATCACCTCGGTCAGCGGGCCGGACGTCACCTTCGCCGACGGGCACGTCGAGCAGTTCGACGGCATCGTGTTCGGCACCGGGTTCGACCTCGACCTGCCGTTCCTGAGCGAGGAGATTCGCGCCCTGGCCGGCGTGGACGCGGTGCATCTGGACGCCGACCGGTACACCTTTCACCCCGACTTGCCCGGGCTGGCGTTCATGGGAATGTGGGATCAGTCCGGCGGATACTTCGTGCCGCTGGAACTGCAGGCGAGGTGGATCGCCTACACGTGGGGCGGGTCGATCCCTGCCCCCGACGAGGCCCACCAGCGACGCGCCGTCGAGCTCTACCGCACGCGGCGCGGTCTCCCCCAGAAGACCCGAATGAACCTGGCCGCACTGGGTTTCGCCCGCGCGGCCGGCGTCGAACCCTGCCTGCACGACTGGCCCGAACTACGGCGGGCACTCCTGTTCGGCCCGTTGGCCCCCAGCCAATTTCGGCTTCAAGGTCCCGACGCCTTGCCCGACGCCCCGGCCAGGTTCGCTCGTGACGCAGCCGCATTCGGCGCCGTCACCTCCAACGAATACACCGCGCGCGAACGCACCTACTGGGCTGCGCTGCAGTCCGCAGGCGTCTGATCAGGAGCCGTGTCGCAGCTGGGCGGCAAGCATCCAGCGCTGCTTCTCCAGTCCCTCCAGGATCGTGTGCAAGATGTCGGCACTGGTGGGGTCCTGATCGTCGACCTCGTCGTGGACGGCACGAATTGCGTTGACCACGGCGAGAATTCGGTCGGCGATGAGTGCGACGACGCGTTCGACGACGACTTCGCCTGCGGGGAAGGCGTCCAGCGTGGTGGTGGTCGCCACGGTGGCCGTGCGTCCGTCCGGCACGGCCTCGAGCGCGCGCATGCGCTCGGCGACCGAATCGGCGTAGTCGCGGGCCGCGTCGACGATCTCGTCGAGTTCCAGATGGATGGACCGGAAGTTCGGGCCGACGACCGTCCAGTGCGCCTGCTTGGCCTGGCTCTGCAACTCCAACAATCCGACGAGCACGGTCTGGAGATGGGCGGCGAGGGCGGGCGAGGCGACGAACTCGCCAGCGAGGACGTCATGGGTGGTGGTGGTCATCGTTCCTCCTTGGGTGGCCATGCCACGACACTACGCCTTTTCTTGAGTAAATCAATAAAACGACGGACCCAAGGTATTGGTTAGGCAATGCTAAGCTGGCGCCATGGACGACGCGATCAGCCGGTACAAGCAGGAACTGCGCGGCGTCGGACTGCGGGCGACGTCAGGTCGCGTGGCCGTCCTGCGGGCATTGGAGAATTCGCCCCATGCCACTGCGGAGACGGTGTTCACGCTGATCCGCGGGGACCTGCCCGGCACCTCGACGCAGGCCGTCTACATGGTGCTCAACGATCTGACCCGCACCGGCCTCATCCGGCGGTTCGAGCCCGCGGGCTCCGCGGCGCTCTACGAACGCCGAATCGGCGACAACCACCACCACCTGGTCTGCGATGAGTGCGGGGTCGTTCGCGACGTCGACTGCGTCGTCGGCCGGGCGCCGTGTCTGACCCCTCCCGACGACACGGGGTTCCGCGTCCGGGAGGCCGAGGTCACCTTCTGGGGACTCTGCGAGCGGTGCCAGGCGAACCCGGTCGACGCCGGCCCGGTCTTCAGCGGGTGAGACTACGGTGGGCTAGCCAGACCCCCGTGTCCCCGCAGAAGGAGAGCCGCCACCCATGACCGTGACCGTCGGGATAGGACCGGTCAGCTTTGGCGACGTGGTCGCAGTCGCCCGCGACGACGCGGGGGTGACCCTGTCGGAGGAGGCGGGTGCGGCCATCCACGCCAGCCGCGACATCATCGAGGCGCTCGCCAACGACCCCACCCCCGTCTACGGCGTCTCGACCGGCTTCGGTGCACTGGCGACCCGACACATCCCCCACGAGAGCCGCACCCAACTGCAGCGCAGTCTCATCCGCTCGCACGCCGCGGGCTCGGGTCCCGAAGTCGAGCGCGAGGTGGTCCGCGCGATGATGTTGCTCCGGCTCTCGACGCTCGCGACGGGACGCACCGGAGTTCGCCGCGACACCGCCCAGGCCTATGCCGACCTGCTGTCGGCCGGGCTCACCCCCGTCGTGCACGAGTACGGCAGCCTCGGCTGCTCCGGTGACCTGGCACCCCTTGCGCACGTGGCACTTTCAGTCATGGGTGAGGGCTACGTGCGCACCCGCACCGGTCAGATCAAGCCGTCGGCGCAGGCCCTGGCCGAACACGGTCTGACGCCCGTCACGCTGGCCGAGAAGGAGGGCTTGGCCCTCATCAACGGCACCGACGGCATGCTCGGTCAACTGGTCCTCGCCCTGACCGATCTCGACGACCTGCTGCGCCTGGCCGACGTCGCGGCCGCCATGAGCGTCGAGGGCCAACTCGGCACCGACCGCGTGTTCGCCGCCGATCTGCAGCAGCTGCGGCCGCACCCCGGCCAGGCCGCGGCGGCGGCCAACATGACCCGTCTGCTCGCCGGGTCGGCCATCGTGGCGAGCCATCGGACCCCCGACTGCACCCGCGTGCAGGACGCGTACTCGTTGCGCTGCGCGCCCCAGGTCGCCGGTGCGGCCCGAGATACCGCTGCGCACGCCCGCCTGGTGGCCGAACGCGAACTCGCCAGCGTCGTCGACAATCCCGTCGTCACGCTCGACGGTCGGGTGGAGTCCAACGGCAACTTCCACGGCGCGCCCGTGGCGTACGCGCTGGACTTCCTGGCCATCGTGGTGGCCGACGTAGCCAGCATCAGCGAACGCCGCACCGACCGCTTCCTCGACGTCCATCGCAGCCACGGGCTCAACCCGTTCCTGGCCCACGACCCCGGCGTCGACAGCGGCCACATGATCGCGCAGTACACCCAGGCCGGGATCGTCTCCGAGCTCAAGCGACTGGCCGCGCCGGCCAGCGCGGACTCGATCCCGTCGTCGGCCATGCAGGAGGACCACGTCTCCATGGGCTGGTCGGCCGCCCGCAAGTTACGCCGTGCGGTCGACGGCCTGACCACCGTGCTGGCAATCGAAGTCCTCACCGCGGCAAGGGGATTGGACATGCGACAACCACTGACGCCGGCACCGGCCACGGGTGCGGTGATAGGTGCGTTGCGCGAGCGGGTCGAAGGTCCCGGTCCGGACCGCTTCCTGGCGCCGGAGATCGCCGCGGCGGTGGGACTGTCCCGCTCGGGTGACCTGGTTCGTGCCGCCGAGAACGTCGTCGGCCCCCTGGCCTGAGGCCGCCCCTCAGGCGGGCCCGTACAGATTGCCGCGCCGAATGTCCTCGCGGCACTCCAGCCGCGTCTCGCGCGTCTGTTGGACGCAGACCCGCACCTGCTCTTCGATGCCGTCCGGGTAGACCTCGTCGGTGGGGCCGGGGGTGACCGTCGGAGACGGGACGACACCGGAGACCAGGGACCACATGACGGTGTTGGCCGGTGGCAGCCGCGCGCAGTACGCCTTCTGCCCTGTCTCGGAAATGCCTGCGGCGCCGAGCACTTGGCAATCGGCGCCGACGAGTACCACGGGCATCGGAGGCGCCGACGGTGCCGCAGAGGCCACTTGCGAACTCTGGTGACGGGCGATGACGATGCCCGTGACGACACCGGCGATCAACAACACTCCGACCGCGATCGCCGCGGCCACCCCCAACCACCACCCGCGGCCACGGGTACGGCCACCCTTGGCGTCGGCGCCGGCATAGCGGCTCGCCAGCACGGTGTCGTCGACGCCCACACCGTCTTGCTCCCCGAGTTGGCGCGCCAACGCCCGTGCGAAGTCGCTACAGGTGTCGTACCGGTCCGCAGGCGACTTCGCCAACGCCTTGGCCAGCACCGGTTGCAGCCCCGACAGTTCCGGCTTGCGTTCGTCGATCGCGGGCGGCGGCGCGCTCACGTGCCGACTGATCACCACGGCGGGATTGCGGTCGAGGAACATGTGCGTCCCCGTGAGAAGTTCGAAAGCCGTTGCCGCCAGGGAGTATTGGTCGGCCCGACCGTCGAGCGTCTGACCCATCAGCTGCTCGGGGGCGGCGTAGGCCACGGTGCCGACGGCCATGTTCGTCTCGGTCAGCCCGCTGGCGTCGTCGACCCGGCGCGCGATGCCGAAGTCGGCCAGCAGGGCCCGCCAGCGATCGGAATCCAGATTGGCCAACAGGATGTTCGCGGGCTTGACGTCACGATGCAGGAGCTGGCGGACGTGGGCGTAGTCCAGGGCGTCGGCGACCGCACTGACGATGCGTACGACGTCGGCCGGCGGCATGCCGTGGCGATACTCCTTCTCCTGCAGCAGTTGCCCGGCGTCGGTGCCCTCGACGTAGTCCATCGCAATCCACAGCCGGCCCTCGTCCTCACCGCGGTCGTGCACGGCCACGATGTTCTGATGCCACAGCGTGGCGACGTTCTGCGCTTCGCGGTTGAAGCGTTCCCGGTACTCGTCGTCGCTGGACACCGACTGCGCCATCACCTTGAGCGCGTCCTGCCGCGGCAGACGCGGATGCTGGGCGAGGTACACCTCACCCATGGCGCCGGCACCGAGCAGTCGCACGATGACGTAACCGGCGAACGTCGCCCCATCGGCTAATGGCATGCGACGCATCCTACTGAGGCGACGCCGCTGAGCTACCGGAACACGAATGCCCTCACGTGGCGGGCGCGGTGAGGTCGTAGACGGTGTCGGAGCCGACGGTCGTCGGGGTGAAGTGGGCGGCGACCCACGTGGCGATGTCGGCGTGCGGAGTGCGGCCACCGAAACCGCCGGGCCGGTGGTCGTCCTTCTGGACGACGTAGTAACCGATCCGGTGGTTGGCGACGTCCTGCTCGAACTCCCCGAGCGTCGGCGCCGGGTCGGTGCCGCCGAATCCGCCGATGGCCATCACCGCGGTGTCGGTCGACAACTCCAGGGTCGCCGCCGCGCTGGATCGGTCGATCGCCGCGGAGAAGTCGGTGTGGGTGGCCTTCAGCATCGCGTCGAGTCGGGGGTCGTCGACGTCCTGGCCCCAGCCGCCGTGCTTCTCGTCCGGCGAGGCCGGTCCGACCAGCGGCATCCCGCCCTCGTGGGGCTGCAGGACCGTCGCGAACGAGTAGGCGGCGGTCCCGAACGCGGCGCTCAGCAACCCCACGCCCACAGCGGCGGCCGCCAGCCGTCGACGGGCCGGGGCACCGGCCGTCACCAACAGCGCGACCGAAGCGAGCACCGCCACGACCAGGATCGACCAGCGCATGGCGGGGAACCAACCGGCGTTGCGGCCCAGCAGCCACCAACTCCAGACACCGGTGCCCAGGATCATGGCGACGAGGCCACCGCGGCCCAGCCAGGTGTCGCGCCGAGCCCACGCCTCACCCCCGCCGATCGCGACCATCGCGCAGATGGCGGGCGCAAAGGACAGGCTGTAGTACGGGTGCACCATCGACTTCATGTAGCTCAGCACGAGACCGTCGACCAGCATCCAGGCGCCGAATCCGATCGCGCCGGCCCGCACCAGATCGGTGCGCGGCGCGCGCCCTCGTAGCCCCAGCACCAGCACCAGGGCGATCAGCGCGGCGGGTAACAGCCAACTGATCTCGAACCCGAACTCGCCGGTGAACAGCCGGGTCAGTCCGCTGGAGTCGCGGCCGAACCCGCCGAAGCCGTGATGGCCGTGGTTGACCTCGAACGGGGTGTCGGCCGCCGCCCCCACCACCGGGTTGAGCTCGAACATCTTGGTGTTCTTGCCCAGAACGCGGCCAAAGCCGTTGTATCCCAACACCAGGTTCATGAAGTTGTTGTCGGCGGACCCGGCGATGTAGGGCCGCGACGACGCCGGCCACAACACGGTCAGCAGGACGAACCAGCCCGCCGAGATGAGGAAGGCCGCGAGCGCACCCAGCAGATGGAGCACCCGCCGACCGAAACCGTTCGGCGCCGCGATCAGATACATCAGGCCGATCGCCGGCATGACCATGATGCCCTCGAGCATCTTGGCCAGGAAGGCAAATCCCAGCGCGACGCCCGCGAGCGCGATCCACCTGGCGCTGGCCCGCTCGAGCGCCCTGACCCCGCAGTACACCGCGGCCGTCATCAGCAGCACCATGACCGCATCCGGGTTGTTGAACCGGAACATCAGCGCCGCCACCGGGGTCAGCGCGAAGGCGAACCCGGCGAGCAGGGCCGCTTGGGGTCCGCTGACCCGGCGGACCGCCGCGTACAGCAGCGCCACCGTCGCCACGGCCATCAGCGCCTCGGGAATCAACATGCTGGCACTGCTGAAGCCGAAGATCTGACCGGAGAGCCCCATCACCCACTGCGACACCGGGGGCTTGTCGACGGTCATGAAGTTCTGGGTGTCCAACGACCCGAAGAGCAGGGCCTCCCAGTCCTTCGAGCCGGCTTGGGCCGCGGCGGCGTAGAACTGGTTGCCCATCCCGTTGATCGTGATGTTCCACAGGTAGGTCGCCGCCGTGAACAGCAGCAGGACGGCGAACCCGATGCGGTCCCAGTGCCTGCGCGGCGGGGTGGCCTCGGGCGGTTCGTCACTGGTCGGGACCGGCAGTTCCAATGTGGTTGTCACACTGACAGTTAGACAGGTGGACCGTGGACGAACCTGTGAGCCGCACGCGAACCCGCTGAATGGGTGAATCGAAACTGCCCGCCCGGCAATCGCCATACACTCGCACCATCATCACCGGAAATGCTCGACGAGGAGCTTGAACGCATGACGATGACCGAACCCGACGTCCACGCCAGCACATCCTTCGACGACGACGTCGCGGCAACCCAGAAGTACTTCGACAGTCCGCGGTTCGAGGGCATCGTCCGGCTGTACACGGCGCGCCAGGTCGCCGAGCAGCGCGGCACCATCGAGTGCGACTACCCCGTGGCCCGCGCCGCGGCGGCCGCCTTCTACGAGCGCCTGCGCGAACTCGCCGCGGCGCAGAAGAGCATCACGACGTTCGGCCCCTATTCACCCGGCCAGGCGGTGACCATCAAGCGGATGGGCATCGAGGGCATCTACCTCGGCGGGTGGGCCACCTCGGCAAAGGGCTCCATCAGCGAGGACCCCGGGCCCGACCTTGCCAGTTACCCGCT
Organism: Mycobacterium yunnanensis; assembly: GCF_025823185.1. GTDB lineage: Bacteria > Actinomycetota > Actinomycetes > Mycobacteriales > Mycobacteriaceae > Mycobacterium > Mycobacterium yunnanensis. The sequence goes on along the minus strand of NZ_JACKVK010000001.1, from coordinate 435,661 downwards.
GAGCCAGGTCCCCGACGAAGCGGCCGGGTTGGTGCGCGCGTTGCTGACCGCCGACCGCAACCAGCAGTACCTGCGGTTGAAGATGACCCCCAAGCAACGGGAGGCAGCGGGTCCTCCCGTCGACTACCGGCCGTTCATCATCGCCGACGCCGACACCGGCCACGGCGGTGATCCGCACGTGCGCAACCTGATCCGCCGCTTCGTCGAGGCAGGCGTGCCCGGCTACCACATCGAAGACCAGCGGCCCGGCACCAAGAAGTGCGGCCATCAGGGCGGCAAGGTCCTGGTGCCGTCCGACGAACAGATCAAGCGCCTCAACACCGCGCGCTTCCAACTCGACATCATGCGCGTGCCCGGCATCATCGTCGCCCGCACCGACGCCGAGGCCGCCAACTTGATCGACAGCCGCGCCGACGAACGCGACCAGCCGTTCCTGCTCGGCGCGACCAACCTGAAGGTGCCGCCCTACAAGGCGTGCTTCTTGGCGCTCATGCGCAGCCTGCACCAGCAGGGCGTCACCGATCTGCGGGGTCACCTGCTATACGCCCTGCCCGACGGCGAGTATGCCGCCGCCGACGCCTGGTTGGCGCGAACCGGTGTCGCCGCAGCGGTCAGCGAGGCCGCGGCGTCCTGGGCCCGCGGCGAGCAGACCTCGGTCGACGACCTCTTCGACACCGTCGAGTCGCAGTTCGTCGACGCCTGGCAGGCCGACGCCGGTTTGGAGACCTACGGCGAGGCAGTGGCCGAGATGGTGGCCTTCCGTGAGCGCGAGGGCGAGCCGGTGGCCATGACGCCCGCGCAGTGGCGCGAGTTCGCCAAGGGTGCGTCGCTCTATGCCGCGCGCGAGAAGGCCAGGGAATTGGGCGTCGACGTGCCGTGGGACTGCGAACGGGCCAAGACCCCGGAGGGCTACTACCAGGTGCGCGGTGGCATTCCGTACGCGATCGCGAAGTCGCTGGCGGCCGCGCCGTTCGCCGACGTCCTGTGGATGGAGACCAAGACCGCCGACCTGGCCGACGCCAGGGAGTTCGCCAGGGCGATCCGGGCCGTCTACCCCGACAAGATGATGGCCTACAACCTGTCCCCGTCGTTCAACTGGGACACCACCGGCATGACCGACGACGAGATGCGCGCCTTCCCCGAGGAGATCGGAAAGATGGGCTTCGTCTTCAACTTCATGACCTACGGCGGCCACCAGATCGACGGCGTCGCCGCCGAGGAGTTCGCCACCGCGTTGCGACAGGACGGCATGCTGGCGCTGGCGCGGCTGCAGCGCAAGATGCGACTCGTCGAATCGCCGTACCGCACTCCGCAGACGCTCGTCGGCGGCCCGCGCAGCGACGCCGCTCTGGCGGCGTCGTCGGGACGCACCGCCACCACGAAGTCGATGGGCAAGGGGTCCACGCAGCACCAACACCTGGTGCAGACCGAGGTGCCGAAGAAGCTGCTGGAGGATTGGCTGGCGCTGTGGGGCGAGCACTACCAGCTCGACGAGACGCTGCGCGTGCAGTTCCGTCCGCTTAGGGCGGGTGGCGAAGTGCTCGAGCTCGGCATCTACGGCGACGGCGAGGACAAGCTGGCCAACGTGCTGGTCGACCCCATCAAGGATCGCAACGGGCGCAGCATCCTGACGGTGCGCGACCAGAACACCTTCGCCGAGCACCTCCGGCAAAAGCGGCTCATGACGCTGGTGCATCTCTGGTTGATCAACCGGTTCAAGGCCGATGCGGTCTACTACGTGACGCCGACGGAGGACAACGTCTACCAAACCGAGAAGATGAAGTCCCACGGCATCTTCTCGAACGTGCACGAAGACGTCGGCGAGATCGTCGTCGCCGACGTCAACCAGCCGCGCATCGACGAGTTGTTGGCGCCGGACCGGGAGGCCCTGATGCGACTGGTGCGCAAGGAGGATTAGACCCCCGGTTTCAAAGGGACTTCACAGGCGGGGCTTCATCGCTCATTAACTTCGGTCAGCACGCTGGAGCCATGATCGCTTCACTGCTCGCCGCCGCCGTCGGACTTGGCGTGGTGGTCGTCGCCGAGTTCAACTGGCAGCGGGCGCTGACCGCCGCGACTGCCGCCGGTCTGGTCGCCCAGCCCACCGGAGAGGTGACGCCCGTACCGTAGGGGACGTGAAGTTCCTGGAGGTCGACGGGCTCGGCCCGGTCAGTCGCATCGGGCTGGGTACGTGGCAGTTCGGCGCCAAGGAGTGGGGGTACGGCGACGCCTACGCCGCCGGCGCCGCCCGTGACATCGTGGCTCGCGCCCGCGCGCTGGGGGTGACGCTGTTCGACACCGCCGAGGTGTACGGATTCGGCAAGAGCGAGCGCATCCTCGGCGAAGCGCTTGGCGACGAACGAGCCGACGTCGTCGTCGCGAGCAAGGTCTTCCCCGTCGCCCCGTTCCCGCCCGTCGTCCGGCGACGGGCCCGCGCGAGCGCGAAGCGGCTGGGCCTGCGGACGATTCCGCTCTATCAAGTCCACCAGGCCAACCCCGTCGTCCCCGATTCGGTGATCATGCCCGGAATGAGATCCCTGCTCGACGACGGCGCCATCGGCGCGGTCGGGGTGTCGAACTACTCCTTGGACCGGTGGCGCAAGGCCGACGCCGCGCTCGGCCGGCCGGTGGTGAGCAATCAGGTGCACTTCTCCCTCGCCCATCCCGGGCCGCTGGATGACCTGGTGCCCTTCGCCGAGCGCGAGAATCGCATGGTGATGGCCTACAGCCCGCTGGCCCAGGGCCTACTCGGCGGGAAGTACGGCCCCGACAACCGGCCCGGCGGCGTCCGGGCGACCAATCCGCTGTTCGGCACCGAGAACCTGCGACGAGTCGAGCCGCTACTGGACACCCTGCGAGGCGTCGCCGCAGAGGTCGGCGCCAAGCCCGCCCAGGTCGCGCTGGCCTGGCTGATCAGCCTGCCGGGGGTGGTGGCCATCCCCGGCGCGTCCAGCGTCGATCAACTCGAATTCAACGTCGCAGCAGCCGATCTCGATCTGGGCACGGCCAACGTAGACGCCTTGACCGCCGCCGCCCGAGCCTTCCGCCCGGTGTCCATCGCCCGGTTCGTCGCCGACACGATCCGCGAGAAGGTGGGCCGTTAGCCGGCCGGTACGTAGGTGCGCTGCGCCCACTGGAACGCCTGCCACCCGGCAACCTCGTCGAAGTCGGCGTGGGTGCGTCGCGCCGCCTCGGCGCTGATCGGCACGGCGTCGCGGGCCTTGACCTGAACTTCGGCGCACCGCTCCATCAGCAAGAAGAAGCCCACTGCCGAGTCGACGGTGGCGCCCACCGTCAGCAGCCCGTGGTTGCGCAGGATGACCGCTCGCGAGCCGCCGACGGCCGCCGCGATGCGCTTGCCGCCGTCGAGGGACGCGATGTTGACCTCCTCGTCGTCGAAGATCTCGTGGTCGTCGTAGAACACGCACGCCTCCTGTGAAATCGGCGCGAGTTTGGTGACCGTCGCCGAGAACGGCGTGCCGTACGGGGTGTGGCAATGCGCCGCCGAGACGACGTCGGGCCGGGCCTCGTGCACCGGCGCGTGAATGTGAAAGGCGGCGATGTTGATGTGCCCACCATCCTCGACGGTGCCGTCGGGGCGCACCAGCACCAAGTCGTCGGTGGTCACCGCGCGGAACGGGACACCGTAGCGGGCCAGCCAAAAGCAGTCCGGCCGTTCGGGATCGCGAGCCGAGACGTGACCGTCGCCGAGCGAGCCCCATCCCATGGCGCCGAACACCCGGTATGCCAAGGCAAGACGGCGCTTGCGATGCTCACGGAGCTCGGCCGGGTCGGCGATCTCCGGCTCGTAGGCGTCGGGGTCGAGATGTCCGTCCAGATGTTCGTGGTCTGCCGTCACTCCCCCACGCTATCCAGCATCCCGGACTGTCACCACCGACCTCGGATTTCGGTTAGTGTTTCCGGCGTGCTACGCGGCCGTTCACCGGAGTTCGCCGAGCGCGGCCCGAGCGTCGGCCCGCCCGCGTGAGACTGACCGCGCTGGCCTCGGCACGGCGCCGTTTCACCTCCGAGGATCGCTACTACTGGATCACGTCTCTGCTCGCGGCCAGGGGTCATCAGCGAGCCACCTGTCGGTTGACCGCGCTCAACATCCTCGGTTGCGGCACCGTGCCGTTGGTGCTGATGCTGGGTGACCATGGCCCGACGGGTGCGCGGGACCGCTTTTTGGCCGTCACGGTGTTCGCGATCAGCGCTGCCCTCGCCGCCACCTGGTTGCGGTCCAGCTGGCCCACTCGCCGCGGGTCTCAGCTGTGCGTGGTGATCTGCGCCATCCTGCTCACCGTCGGCTGCCTCATCGAGAACGATCCCGCCCTCGGACTCTTGGGGGCCACCGGGTTCATCGCCCTGTCGACGTTCACCGCCGTGTTCCACGCCGGGTGGCTGTTGGCCTACACCTGGATCGTCGGCGTCGCGACCATCGTGGTGCAGTCGGTGCGCTTCGCCGGGGTGGCACCCGAGGTCACCGTGGGAGCGATCGCCCTGTTCGCCTTCGTCAACGCCTTCGTGGTGTTCTGCTGCCGCAGCGTCGTCCGACTGGTCGACAGCGACGTGCACTACGGCGAACTCGAACCGCTGACCGGATTGCTGACGCGCGACGCATTCTCCGAACGCGTCGCGACCGTGGTCACCCGTGACCGTGACGACGACCGGTTCCTGGCGATCGTCGTCGTCAGCCTCGACAGCTTCTCGCTGCTGACCGCGATGGGTGGCGAGGCCGGTGGCAACCAGGCTCGGGTGGCGGTCGGGCAGCGGCTTCGCGAGACGCTGCGGCGCGACGCCCTACTCGCGCACGTCGGCGAATCGGAGTACCTGATCGCGGACACGTTCAGCAGCACCGACGCCTCGGTGCTCACCGATCGACTGCAGCACACCGTCCGCACCGCCCCGTTCCGGCTGACCGCGAGCATCGGCACGGTGGTCGCACCGTTGGCCGAACTCGTCGGGCATCCACCGCACGACGTCGTCGAGGAACTCATCACCATCGCCTCCACGAACGTGTACCTCGCCCGCCGCAACGGCGGCCAGCGCACCGAGACGACCGCCAATCCGGAGCTGACGTCGCTGCGCGAGACCAACGGCTGGGACGACGACGACCTGACGGCCTAGCCGCGACTCGACCGCCCTGCCTCAGGGCAACCTGCTACGGTCCTCCCTAGCGAGCCCGAGGTGGGCTTTCGAGGAAGTAGGCGGCAATGAGCAACGTCGCACTAGGCTCGTCACCGCCATCGGCCGGGTCCTCGCCGCCGCCCGCCATGCCCACCTTCCGCTCCGACGTCGAGGGCATGCGGGCCGTCGCGGTCGCTCTGGTGCTGGCCTATCACGCCTTCGCCCACCCCTTCACGGGCGGTTGTGTGGGCGTCGACGTGTTCTTCGTGATCTCGGGCTTCCTCATCACCGGCCTGCTGCTGCGCGAAAGCTCGCGGTCCGGCCGCATCTCCATCGCGGCCTTCTACGCCCGCCGGGTCCGTCGCGTCCTGCCCGCCGCCACCGCCGTGGTGCTCGCGACGACCGTCACGGCCTACGTCCTGCTCGGGTTCGTGACGGGCAACGCCGTCGCCGCGGCCGCCACGTGGACCGCGGTCTTCGCGGCGAACGTGTACTTCGGCCTGCTCGGCAACGACTACCTCGGTTCGCAGCTGCCGCCCTCGCCGCTGGACCACATGTGGTCCCTCGGCGTCGAGGAACAGTTCTACGTCGTGTGGCCGCTGGTGCTCCTTGCGGCGGTGCTCGCGCTGCCCGGGCGGTGGCGTCGTCCCGGGTTGGCCGCCATCCTGGGCGTCGTCATCGCCGCGTCGCTGGCGTGGTCGGTGATCGGCACGCACACCAACGCGACGTGGGCCTACCTCTCACCGTTCACCCGCGCCTGGGAGCTCGCCCTCGGCGCCCTGGTCGCCGTCGCCGCGCCGTCGTTGGCACGCATCCGAGACGACCGCATCCTGCAGACCGTCGCCGGGCTCGGCATCGTGGCGATCGCCGCGAGTTCGTTGCTGCTCGACGCGCGGACCCCGTACCCGGGTTCTGCCGTCGTCGTCCCCGTGCTGGGGACGGCGCTGCTCATCGGCGCCGGCTGCGCCAATCCCCGCACCGTCGTGGGACGAGCCCTCGGCGCCGCACCGATGCAGTGGATCGGAGCGCGCTCCTACTCCCTCTACGTGTGGCACTGGCCGGTGCTCGCCGTCGCCGCGCAGTACGCGGGGCACGCGCTGACCAAGACGCAGAACGCGGGCCTGCTGGCCGTCGCCGCCGTCCTGGCCGCGCTCAGCTACTCACTGCTCGAGAATCCGGTCCGTCACTCGTCGTTCCTCGTGGCCCGCGACGGCATCACCCTCGCCGTCGGTGCGGCTCTGATCGCCGTCACCGTCGTCGTGGCCCAGGTCCTGATCGCGACGCACCAGAGCTCGTCGGCCTCGGCCGCCGCCCGCCCGTCGGACCACACGTTCGCCACCGGCGCCGAGGTCCAGGCCGCGGTGGCGGCGGCCCAGACCGTCACCGACCTGCCCGCCGAGGTCGCCGCACGGCTGACCGCACCCGACCCGCCGTCGCCGGGACGCGGCTTCGACTGCAGCCGGGTCGACGACACCGGGGCTACGTCCTTCGGCCAGTGTGCCTACGGAGACCCCGCCGGCGACCGGGTGGTCGTCGCGTACGGCGACGCCCGCGCCATGACGTGGAGCACCCCGCTCGCCCGTCTCGCCGCCGAGAATGGTTGGCAGCTAAGGGTCTTCGCGCTCGACGGTTGCCCACCGGCCGATCTGCACCTTCAGTCGCAACAGTCCGGCACGCCGAATGCCGCCTGCGACCGATTCCACCGCGCGGCGGTCGCCGCCATCACCGCCCTGGCGCCACGCCTGGTGGTCACGACCGGCATGGTCGGGCCGCCGTTGGCCGACGGTTCCGACGTCACACCGTCGCAGTGGGCCGACGGCCTGGCGTCGACGTATGCCGCCCTGGCCCCGACCGGGGCGAGGTTCGCCGCGATCGGCGACCTGCCCACGTGGGACGACGACGACGCGCACTGCCTGGCCCGGCGACCGCAGCAGGTCCAGGCCTGCTCGGCGGCCACCGACGACGCCGCCCCCGACGACGCGTTCGTCGATGCCGAGCGGTCCGCCGTGACCGCTCACGGTGGCGTCTACGTCACGCCAACCCCGTGGGTGTGCGCGCACCGCTGCGAGCCGGTGATCGCCGGAAAGCGGGTATACGCCAACGAATTCGACCTCACCTCCGACTACGCCGACTATCTCACCGGCGCGCTGGGTGAAGCGCTCGCACCCGTGCGGCCGTGACACCGTCCGGCGCTCAGGGTGATCGCGGCCGGCTCGCGCCCTCGGCCCGTACCGATCCGCGTCTGCGGTCGACACCGCCTGCGGCCAGCGGCGTCGCCACGTCTTCGAGCGACTTGCCCTCGGCGTCGACGGCGAGGAACCATGCGATCAGCCCGCCGCCGGCCATCACCGCCGCACCCAGCAGGTAACCGACGAACAGCAGCACCGGTCGTGAACCGTCACCGATGAGGGCGCCGTAGACCACCGGCCCCAGTGCGCCGAAACACTGTGCGATGGCGAAGAACACCGCGATCGCCTTGGCCCTGACCTCGAGAGGAAAGATCTCACTCACCGTCAGATAGGCCGAACTGGCCCCCGCCGAAGCGAAGAAGAAGATCACGCACCACGCCACGGTCTGGGTGACGGCGTTGAGCACTCCGGCGTAGAACAGACCGGCGCTGCCGGCGAGCAGCACACCAGACAGCACGTAGGTCCCGGAGATCATCTTGCGGCGGCCGACGGTGTCGAAGAAGTGGCCAATGGCCAACGGGCCGGCCAGATTACCCACCGCGAAGGCGATTAGGTAGAGCGGCGTGGACTCCGACGGCACGCCGTAGAACTTGCCGAGCACCAGGGTGTAGGTGAAGAAGATCGCGTTGTAGAGGAAGGACTGGCTGATCATCAGCGAAGCACCGAGGATCGCGCGCTTGGGATAGTCGCGGAACAGCACGCGCGTCAACGCCAGGTAGCCGATCTTCTGCGTCGGCCTGAGCTCGATGGCCTTGGCGTCGTCGACGCGCGCCAACGTGGCGCCGGTGGCCTCGACTTCGTGCTCGATGAAGCTGATCGACTGCTCGGCCTCGTCGACGCGGCCGTTCATCACCTGCCAGCGCGGACTCTCCGGCAGATGGCGCCGCACCACCAGGATGACCAAGCCGAGCACCGGGCCGATCAAGAACGCAAGTCGCCAGCCGAGACCCAGGTCCATCGACTTGAGGAAGACGAAGGTGCCGAGGGTACCGAGTATCGCTCCGGCCCAATAAGTTCCGTTGACGGCGATGTCGACGCGGCCACGGTATCGCGCCGGGATCAGCTCGTCGATCGCCGAGTTGATCGCGGCGTACTCCCCGCCGATGCCCATACCCGCGATGAAGCGGGTCGCGTAGAGGAACACCACCCACCCGAGGCCGTTGCCGAGGGTCAGCGCGGTGAGCCCGCTGCCCACCAGGTACACGCCCAACGTGACCATGAAGAGGTTGCGCCGACCGAGCTTGTCGGACAGGCGCCCGAAGAACAGAGCACCGACGACCTCGCCCGCCAGATACACCGTGGCGAGAAAGCCGACGGCGGCCGAGGAGAGCCCCAGGGTCTCGGGCTGACTGAGGGTGTCGGCGACGGCGCTGGCCACGGTGATCTCGAGCCCGTCCAGAATCCACGCGACTCCGAGTGCCACCACGAGTCGGGTGTGGAACGGCGACCACGGCAGTCGGTCGATGCGGGCCGGAATCAGGCTGCGGATCGGGGCGCCCTGCGTTTCGGCGGGTGTCACCATGGTCCCCTCCTCGGAATAGGCACTCTGCTGCCGAACGGCAGTTCCCGCCAATCGGCCTGCGGAAACCATTCGCGTCGAGACCGTCGAGGCCGGTGGTTGGCGGTACTTTCTTGGAGTGGAACTGGCCGGTCTCTTCAGCGAGTTGGTTCGTCTCGAGACGGAGTTGTGGAACGCGGCCGACGCTCGACTTCGAGCCGACTTCGACCTCCCGCTGTCCTGGTTCGAGCCCATGCAGGTGATCGCTCGGGTGCCGTCTTGCCGGGTGTTCGACATCGCCACCGAACTGTCGATCACCGTCGGTGGGACCAGCAAGCTCGTCGACCGACTCGTGGCCGCCGGTCATTGTGCCCGGGTGGCGAACCCCGACGATCGACGGTCGTCGGTCATCGAACTGACGCCGACTGGCCGCCGTCTGCTGGCCAAGGCGTCGACGGCGTTGGAAGACGAATTGCAGTCGCTCATCGGCGCCGCCGTCGCCACGTCAGCGCTGCAACGGTTCGAGTCGACACTGCTGGCACTGCGCCGAGCCGTCGCGCAGGCCGGTGGCCGTTCTCAGGTGTGACACCGCCCGTCGGATTTAGATTCTGCGGAATCATATTCCATGGAATATAGTTCGAGAGCATGAGCCCAGAAGCCGAAATCCGCGCACTGCTCGACACGTACGAGCGCGCACTGAACACCGACGACACCGCCCTTGCGGTGTCGTGCTACACCGCTGACGGCGTCTTCATGCCGACGACCCTGCCCACCGCCGCGGGCCCCGACCTCACCCGGGCCTATGAGCAGATCTTCGCGGCCATCCACCTCGACGTCACGTTCACCGTCGACGAGCTGGTCGTGGCCAGTGACGTCGTCGCCTACGCGCTGACGCGCAGCGCCGGGCAGCAGACCGTTCACGCCACCGGAGAGCGGTCGGCCGAATCGAACCGCGAGATGTTCGTCTTCACCGCCGACGACGGACCGTGGAAGATCGCCCGCTACATCTTCAACAAGCCGAACTGAGGCCGCGGTTCGTCCGCCCGGCGGATGACACGGTATGGTGGCCGACGTGAACATCGGCACGCGCAGCTATTGGCGCTTTATCTCGGCTCCGGGTGGAGCCTGCGATAAGGCGCCGTAACTCGACGCGCGATACGCCACCCGGAGCCCAGCAGTGACCACGAGGTCGCTGCTTTCGTCATTTCAGGGCTCCGGAACGTCGACGGGTGAGCCCTGGGAAACCACTCACAGGAAGCCCGCCCACATCGTGACCATCACCAGCACCATCGCAGACGTCGAACCGACCTCCGACCGGCGGATCGTCTCGTTTCGGCCCGTGCCGCCATCCGAGCAACTCTTGGCTGAGCTGCCCCTCGGCCCCGACGGCGCCGCGGCGGTTCGACGCCACCGCGACGAGATCACCGAGATCCTCGCCGGTCGCGACGACCGGCTGCTCGTCGTCGTGGGACCCTGCTCGGTGCACGACCCAGTGGCGGCGCTGGACTACGCGCGCCGGCTGGCGCCGTTGGCCGACGCCTACGCCGACCGCCTCAAGATCGTCATGCGGGTCTACTTCGAGAAGCCCCGCACGACCGTCGGTTGGAAGGGTCTGATCAACGACCCCGGGATGGACGGCACCTTCGACGTCGAGCGCGGGCTGCGCACCGCGCGGGCACTGCTGCTCGACATCGGCGAGATCGGGTTGGCCGTGGGCTGCGAATTCCTCGAGCCGACCAGCCCGCAGTACATCGCCGACACCGTGTCCTGGGGCGCGATCGGAGCCAGGACCACCGAATCGCAGATTCACCGTCAGCTGGCCTCCGGACTGTCGATGCCGATCGGGTTCAAGAACGGCACCGACGGCAACGTCCAACCCGCCGTCGACGGCGTGAGAGCGGCTGCGGCACAACACGTCTTCTTTGGAATCGACGACCTCGGCCGCGGCGCCATCGTCGAGACCGCGGGCAACCCCGACTGCCATCTGATCCTGCGCGGCGGATCCTCGGGCCCCAACTACGACGCGTGCTCGGTCGCCGCGGCGATCGAAGGCTTGGCCGCGGCGGGGCTGCCGGACAACGTGATGGTCGACTGCTCGCACGCCAACTCGGGCAAGGATCACGTGCGCCAGGCCGAGGTCGCCGACGAGATTGCCGCCCGCATCGCCGACGGCGAGCGCGGCATCAGCGGCGTGATGCTGGAGAGCTTCCTGGTCGCGGGCGCCCAGCCCGTCACCGGAGACCTCGTGTACGGCCAGTCCGTCACCGACGCCTGCATGGACTTCACCACCACCGCCGACATCCTGGCCCGTCTGCATGCCGCCAAAGTCCGCTAGCGGCAACGCGGTTCGCGACCGAGGAAGCGCACCCCGTGGGGGATGCGCTTCCTCGTCGTTTCACACAGTCGGGCTGATGCGCTCGGGTACGTCCAGCAGTGCCTTGCCAAGCACCTCGTAGCCGACGGCGGCGTTCTGTCCGGCGTGGCGGGCGATGACGTTGGCGTCGCGCCACACCTGCTGCATCGGGCTGGCTTCGGCGAAACCGCCTGCGCCGTAGAGGTTGGCGGCGATCTCGACCGCCTCGAGGACCTGGGTCATGGCATGACCGCACTGGGCACGCAACCGGGCACGCACGGCGTAGTCGGGCCGCTGCCCCCTGGCGCCTGCGGCGTCGAGTTCGTCGACGACGCTCAGCGCGTGCAACCGCGCGGTCTGCAACGCGAGGTTGGCCTGGGCCAACTGGATCTGCACACCCACCGAGTCGGCCTGCCGCTGGTAGACGGTGTGGTGCAGCGGCTTCTGCGTGGCCTTCTCGGTGGCCAGCGCCAGCGCGGCCCGCCCCAGCCCCAGCAGCGGGCACAGAATCGACAGCGAAAGAACCGATCCCGTGTGCGGCTGATCGCCTACCTCACCCGAGGGGTCGGAGTACCCGCCCTCGGCGATGTCGGCCAGAGGGACGGTGCGGTACGACGGCACGAACACGTCCTCCCCGGCCAGGGTGTGCGAGCCGGTGCCCCGCATGCCCACGGTGTGCCAGGTGTCCTCGACGGTGAGTTCCGACATCGGCACCAGGCACAGCAGCACCTCGGGAGTGCCGGCGTCGTCGGGGACCAGTGCGCCCACCACCGCCCACGTGGCGTGCGGGGCACCGGAGGCGTACGGCCACCGGCCGCTCACCCGCAGACCGCCCTCCACCCGCCGGCCCGGACTGGGCGTGATGCTGCCGGCGATCCGGACGCCGGGGCCGTCGCCGAAGACCTCGTCGCGGGCTCGTTCGGAGGCCAGGCCCACCAACCACCCCGCCACCGATCCCAGACTGACCACCCAGGCCGCCGAGGCGTCGGCCTCGCCGAGTGCCTCGGCGACCTCGAGCAGGGTCCGCAGGTTCGCCTCCTGCCCGCCGAAGCGCCGCGGCACCAGCAGACCGAACAACCCGGCGTCGGTCATCGCCTCGATCACCTCGTCGGGCTGCCGGCGGTTCACGTCGCCGTAGCCGGCGTGTCGACGTAGCAGGGGTTGCAGGGCCACTGCGCGTGCCACCAGTTCGTCGGACGACGAGCCGTGGTGCGTGGCGGGGAGGGCGTGGATGCTCATGGAAGACCTTTCGGGGGAAACGTGGTGGTGGGGTGTCGGCCGACTCGCGCCGCTGCTCACAGCGGAATGAAGACGCCGAGGAACCAGAACCCCCAGATGCCGCGACCGCGGTCGAAGAACGGATCCGCGCGGAAGCCGCGGTAGTTGAAGGGACGGTGGTCGCGGCGGCCGTCGTCGAACCCGCGCTGATCCCACCGCCGGTCGTCGAACCGGAAGTCGTCTCGCCGGTCGTGGCGGCCGTCGCCGTCGCGGCCACAGAAGTGCCCAAAGCACCGATCTTGGTGAAATCCAGTGTCAGCCAATGCCGTTGCGGCACCGGCGCCGAGCCCGAGTGCGCTCACACTCAGGGCGGCGGCGACCGCGGCGCGCGCGGTAATCTTCACGAGTCTCATGCTGACTTCTCCTTCGACGTTCCGACGTGGTCGGCGATTCAGTCGCAAGTCGTTGTCTTGCAACGGCTTCTGATCGCTTCAACCAGCATGGGCGGCCGAAGAACCCACTGGGTGAAGACCACGTGGAGATCGCATGGAGATCGCCGGCGACCGGCGGCGCGCGGAGGTATGCCCGCGGTCACACCACGTCGCTGGCCGGCTCGGCACGGCAGCAGTGGCCCGACGCTCGTCGGAGGTGTGGCGCATGCACGATCGAATCACCGCGGTGCGGGCCCGGGCGGGCCGTAACCATCACCGCCGCGTGCGGACGTCACTTCGGGGTGTGGGACGTCGCTCGATCACCCCCGTGCCGTCACGACCCCTGAGAATTCGCCACTGCGTCACCGGTTGGTCGATGGATCTGGTGCCAGGCGTCGACCGCGGCGACGACGGTGGCATGCACCGGCAACAGGGTGTCCCACAGGCCCACCCCGATGATGCGGGCCACCACGGGTTGGGTTCCCACCACGCGGAGGTCGATGCCGCGACCGCGGCAATGCTCGGCCGTGTCGGCCAGCGCGGTGAATGCACACAGTCCCAGGAAGTGCGCAGCATCGAGATCGATGATCAGCGCCCCCGGGGCCGTGGCCACTGCGGATACCTCGGCGAGCACGCACCTCCAGGCGGCCACGTTGGTGAGGTCGATGTCACCACCGACCCGTAACACGGTGACCATCCCGTCTCGCTGGACGTTGACGCGTAAACGCTCGGTGGCGTCAGCCGCAGCAGAAAGGCAACCGGTCAAGCGCGAATGAGGATGAAACGTCGACACAGAAGACACCTGCCCATACCCCTAAAGCCGCCGCGCACAGGAGGATCCGGCGCACACCTCCCGCCCTGCGCACTGAAGGCGGCCATACCGACACAACCTACGCCCCGATGTTTACGTTGTAAACTTGGGGTACGGTAAGACTTGGCAACGAGGCGAAGACTTCCAGCGACGAGGTGATCGACATCAACACCCACGCCCCAGACCGCCACGGTGACACCGGCGCGGCGGCCGTCACCGGGCGGCAGCACACCCCGCCGCGGTTGACGCGCGCGGTCATCCTCGACGCAGCGATCGCATTCATCGACACCCACGGCCTGGACAAACTGACCATGCGTCGCCTCGGCGCCACCTGCGGAGTTGAGGCCATGGCCCTCTACCGCCACGTGCACAGCCGTGGTGACCTGCTCACCGGCATCGTCGACCACGTCCTCGACCAGCTCTACACCGATCAACTGGCCGCCCGCCGCCAAGAAGACGGCTGGCAAGACTACCTGCTGCGCCTGGCTCACGGGGTGCGCCAGATCGCCCTGAACCATCCGCAGGTGTTCCCCCTGGTGGCCACCGCGGCACCCGAAGCGCCGTGGGTGCGGCCACCGCTGCGCAGCCTGCGGTGGATGGAGTCCTTCCTGGACACCCTGATCTGCTACGGCTTCACCGACAACGCCGCGGTCACCGCCTACCGCACGTACACCAGCTTCCTGGTCGGGCAGCTGCTGCAGGAAGTGTCGGCCGCCGGAGCCGAACTGCACCCCGATGAAGCCATCCTCGACGAAGCCGACCCGACCACACCGGTCCTCGACCTGCGCGACTATCCGCATCTCCAACGACTCGAGCCGGCCTTGTCCGAAGACCACAGCACCGCCGAATTCGAAGAAATGCTCGAAGCCATCCTGGATCGACTCGAGCTCCTTGTCGCCCGCCGCTGACACCCGTCGGCGACTTCCCAGCACGTCAGATCCGCGCCATGCTCACCAGCGTGCGGTCACCAATGACCTGAGTGTCCTTGAGCCGCAGGCCCGCTCGCTCGGCAATCTCCTCAGCAAGGCCAACGCCAACCGTCGCCCAGGGGAACCACGGCCCGACGTGGTCGTCGGTCTCCAAACGGGTCAGGGGCGTCGTCGCACCACGATGGTGAGTGTCGAACTCCACCAGGACATAGCCTCCGACGGCCACCATGTTCGAGCGCGAAATCGCCAGTGGGACGGCCGTCGGAACTGACCGGCTGCGCCAAACATCACGGCGTGACGATCAAAGCCTGCGGCGCCGCCTGTTTCATCCGGGTGTTGAGCCAGGTCAGTTGCCGGGAAGTGTGGGCGTTGCTTCGCCGTGCGATGTCCAGCAGCTGATGGTCGCGCAGTCCCATGGCGCCTTGAGCGATGACCGTCCAGGTGGTCTGCACCAGGGTGGCCAGGACGTGTAGGTCCTGAAGGTCGCGTAGAAGACCGATCTCGCCATCCCGGACGCAGGAAAGGCCGTTGGCGCGGAGCCGCTCCGGTTCATCGAGGTCGTCCTGCTCGCCGTAGCGTTCGACGACCGGTTCGAGGTCGCGACGGTGCTCGTCGCTCCACCCGGCGAGGGTATGGCAGGTGTGGAAGACGTCGGCGTGCCGCGCGTGCCCGGCGGCGACCGTACGCAACGAGTTGGCCAGCGTCTTCTCGCTGTGGTCGGCGAGGCCGACGTAGGTGGCAAGGTGGGGCATCAGTCCCGTCCTTCCGGGCCACTGGCCCGTTGTGCGGGGTCGAGCTGGTAGTGGGGGGTTTCCGCCCAGACCACGCTGGTCGACTCTGGTCCGCCGACGGTGTCCGGTAGGCCGCCGGTCACCGGGGCGGACGCGGTCGTGGTGGGAGCTGGGGAGGGTCCGTCGCCGGCCCGCACGCGGGTCACCCGGCAGGCAGCGGTCTTGAAGTAGGGCTGTTTGGAGACCGGGTCCCACACCGTCATCGTGAGTTCGTTGGCGACGCGCCGGTCGGCGTCGGCGGCCCCGTCGGGATCCCAGCGGCCGTAGTGGAACGGCGCGAACACCGCCCCCTCCATGATGTGGCCGATCCGGGCCCTTACTTCGATCGCGCCGCGTGGTGATTGCACCCGGACCCAGTCGCCTTCAGTGACGTCGAGCCGCGCCGCGTCGGGTGCGGACAGTTCCACCCAGGCGTCGGGTGCCGCCTGTTGCAGTGGTCGTGACCGTCCGGTCTTCGTGCGGGTGTGGAACTGAAAGACGGTGCGTCCTGTCGTGTACAGCAGCGGATACTCATCCGTTGGTCGTTCATGGGCAGGTGTGTAGGGCGCTCCCTTGAGAACCGCGCGCCCGGCCGGTGCCATTGCCCGGTGCTCCTGCTCGGTCACGGTGCCGCCGGTGAGCAGGTCGTGGCCGTAGGTTTCGCAGTAGTCGGTGTCGGTCGGGAAGACGCCGTCGGCGTAGAGCCGGTCGGTGCCCACGGGGTGCTCCGCGTTGACCGGCCACGGGATCCCAGACGGGCCGCGCAGCGTGTCATAGCTCAGCCCGGTGTAGTCGACCGGGCGCCCGGCCGTCACCGCCGCCCACGCGTCGAATGCCTGCTCCGGTGTACGCCAGCTGATCAGCGGGTCCCCGTCGTCATCGGTGAAGCCCATGGCGTCGGCGTAGGCGAGGAAGATGTCGAGGTCGCTGCGCGCCTCGCCGGGGGGCTGCACGGCCTGCTCGGAGAGATGCACCACGCGGTTGACGTTGGTGAAACAACCCGTCTTCTCGCCCCATCCGGCCGCGGGCAGCACGACGTCGGCGAGTTCGGCGGTCTCGGTGCGGAACAGGTCCTGCACCACCACGAAGCAATCCTCCCCGGCGAGGATCGACCGGATGCGCGAGGACTCCGGCATCGATACCGCGGGGTTGGTCGCCGAAATCCACAGCAGCCCAATCGAACCCGTCTCGGCGTAAGACATGATCTGCATCGCGTGGGTCGGGGGCGACCAGTGCGGAATGGTCATCACGTCGACTTTCCAGGCGTCGGCGAGTTCCTGCACGTGCGCGGGGTTGTCCCAGTTGCGGAAACCGGGCAGGTCGCCGTCGGCGCCGCACTCACGGTTGTTCTGCGCGGTGGGTTGACCGTTCATCTGCAGGACCCCGGCACCGGGGCGGCCGATCAAACCGCGCAGCAAGTGCAGGTTGTGGACCGCGACGGAGGCCGCGGTGGCCTGATGGGACTGGTAGAAGCCCTGCAGGACCGTGGAGAGCACGGCGCTGCTCTCACCAAAGATGCGTGCGGCGCAGCGCAGGTCGCCCGCGTCGATGCCGCAGATGTCGGCGACGTGCTCGGGGGTGTAGGGGTCCACGACCTGGTGCAAGGCGTCGATACCGATCGTGTGTTGCGCGACCCAGCCGTGGTCGATCCAGTCGTTTTCGAACAGCTCACGTGTCAAGCCGTTCATCAGGGCCAGGTTGGTGCCGACCCGCGCGGCGAGGTGGACGCCGCCGGTGCGCTCGGCCTCCTGGGCCACCAGAGTGCGGCGGGGGTCGACGCAGACGATGCGCGGCGGGTTCTCCCCGCGGGTGCGGTCCAGGATGCGGGTCCACAGGACCGTCTGGGTTTCGGCCATGTTGTGGCCGTAGAGGAACACCGCGTCGCAGTGCTCGATGTCGGTGTACGAGCCGGGCTGCCCATCGGCGCCAAAGGATTCCTTGAAGGCCGCCGCGGCGGTGGCCGTGCACAGCCGGGTGTTGCCGTCCATGTGGGGCGTGCCAATGCCGGCCTTGCCGATGACCGCGAGGGTGTAGTACTCCTCGAGGAACAGCTGACCCGAAGTGTAGAAGCCATGGCTGAGCGGCCCCTTCTCCTCAAGCAGCCGACGCGACCTGTCCACGATCCGTCCCATCGCGGTGTCCCAGTCGGTTTCAACCAGCCGGCCACCCTCGCGCACCAGAGGCCGGGTCAGACGATCCGGGGACGACGCCCACGGGGTCGACCCGTAGAGCCCCTTCGGACCGAGCCGCCCGTGGTTGACGGTGTCACCAACGCGTCCACGAATCCCCACCATCCGACCGTCCTTGACGGCGATGTCGCAACCGCAGCCATTGCTGCACAGCAGGCACGCCGACTGCACCCACCGGTCCACGTCGCGGTCGGCGAGCCCCTCGTCGAGGAAGTGGTCGACCCGGGCGGGCCACACCGAACCCAACCCGTGAGGAGTGGCCTGTCCGTACGTCTCGGCGATCCGATCGGTCATGCGCTGCGCTCCGTGCCTTAATGATTAGGAGCCAGTCAGGTACCCAGCCCGTCGCGAAGCAAGCCCCCGAGGCTGATCTGCATCCGAGGAGCAGCCGGGCGACGTCGCGTCCGACGACCAAGGGCGGATCGGGACACCCGCAGGCGTGGGCACGGTCCGGCGAGCGGACTAGGGCTTGAGCCACCGCCACTGCGCCGTCAGCCAGCCTTGAGCCTCGGGCAAAGTGTCCCGCACGGCGGCGACGACGCCCGGCCAAATGCGTTCGTCGTAGTCGTCACCCGAGAGCCAGCCGCCGGAGCTCACCTTCGGCAACCACGCCTCGATGTCGGCCGCGACGCTGTCGTAGTCGTGGCGGGCGTCGAGGTGCACCCACGCCAACGAGCCGTCGACGAAGAAGTCTGCTGCCTTTGGCGACGAGCTGATGAAGACGTGGACGTCGTCGGCGAATCCGCACGCAATCACATTGCGATGCAACAGGCCCGCGAAGGTTCCGCCGCCGTATTCGACCGCCGGACCGTGCGCGTCCTCACTGGCCAGTCCCTCTTCGCCGCTCCCGCGGCAGGTGTCGACCCCGATGACCGTGAAGTCACGTCCTGAGGTGCGCACCACGTCGGCGAGGGAACACAGGCTGCGCCCGAGATAGGAGCCGACCTCGACGAAGGTGCTGCCCTCTTCGAACACCTCGACGGCTTCCTGCTGGCCTTCGCGCCAATGGAACCAGCCGGGGATGTCCGACCATTGGCTGACCTCGGTGGCGAATGCGTCTTTCGTGGGGTGGTTCACGGTGAGGCGGTTCCCCGATCGGGGGGCGGATAACCCCCGGCGCTCGAGTACGTTGATCGGAGGCCGCCTCGTCGGCGGTTAGCCCACCGGGCGCGAGACGTGGACCATCTGAGTCGTGTACGCGCACAACAGGTTGTCCTCGTCGTGAACCTCGGTCTTGATCGTGGCCAGCGTCCTGCCGATCTTCAACGGCGTCGAGGTAGCCGTGGCCGTACTACGAACGGGCCGCAGGAAGTAGGTCGTGGACTCCGCCGTGGTCCACACGCAGCCCTCGTCGACGTTGAGCGCCACACACACCGCCGAAGCAACGTCGCACACGCTCATGATGGCGCCGCCGTGAAGACCTCCCCCGAGCGTCGACAGTTCGTGTCGTGTGGGCAGGACGGCTTGTACCAGTTCGGCCGTCAGCACCGGAAAGGTCACGCCAAGCGTCGCCGCGAACGGCGCCAGTGCATAGATCTGCCATTCGTCGAGTTTCATCGATGCGCGAGCCTAGGCGACCGACTCGTCTTCATCGCTTCGGCCTCGACCCCACCGCTGAAAGGATATCGCCCGCGATATCGCTTTGCGTGGACCATGGTCACTCGGACGATCCTTGGAGTTCGGTCAGAACGCAATTCCTGACCCGCAATTACTTGTGGAGCTAAGGGGAATCGAAATTCCTCGCACCTTCGCTGCTTAATGCAGCTGATCTGCAGAAACGCAGCAGGGCGACCGTTCGAACCCACGCGAAACAACGTGCCGCGACCTGCGGAAACAGCGAGGGGTGTTGACGCGGTCAACATCTCAGGGCTGCGCACCACTCCCGCGGCCATTGACAACCAACTTCGACATCGTACGGAGCCGGTGAGCGCGGTCGATGGATCGCACCCAAGCGGGCGCTTGCACAGTGCCACCACGGCCGACCGCTGCTGGCCCATCCCACACTCCTGCGGGTGTCGATGACCCGACGACAACCGAAACCCTAGTGGGGGGCGTGTGGACGTCGGTTCGATCAACCGGCCATGCTTCGCAGTCGGTCGTGGTTTCGTCGCAGCGTCTGCGCGGCGTCGACAGGCGCCACCTGCCAGGCGATGGCGAGCTGGTTAGCCAGCGATTTCAGATCAGTGGGTTGCGCCGGGCGACCAGATGTCTTGGCGTATGGTCCGTCGGTTTCTAGGAGGATTCGGTCCGCTGGCACATTCGCAATAAAGGACGCGAACCGCTTGGATCGGGTCATAGCGGGGTTGACGGAGAAGTACAGGCCGGCGGCGAGGGCGTCGTCGACGAGCTTGAGCGGCCCGGTGTACCAGTGCATCACGGCGGGCAGCTGCACCTGCGACAGCAGGTTGACGACTTCGGTTTCTGCGCCGCGGCTGTGCACCGTCAGGGGATGGCGCCCGGGCTGGGCTTCGGTGAGAACGATGTCGAACACTCGAAGCTGGTGCTTCTTGGTCGCGATTCCGTGTTGCGAGAAGTCGAGCCCGACCTCGCCGATCCAGCGGGTTTGGGGCATGCAGCGGAAGAACCGAGCGATGTCGGCGGGTCGGAAGGACGCGGCGCGCAATGGATGTAAGCCCAGGGCCACCTCGATGGTCGGTCGCCGTCCCAACCGAGTTTTCAAGCGGCGGAACTCCTCTGGGCTTTCGGTGACGGCGACCAGGGACACGTTGGCCGCTGCTGCGGAGTCCATCACCGCGACCGGGTCGTCGTAGGCACCGAGGTGGCAGTGGCTGTCCAGCAGTGGTCCGAGGTCGGTCATTGCAACCCCTGGATCAGTTCGGCGGTCGCCCCGGTCGCGCCCTGCAACCAGCTGCGAAGCTCCTCCAGGCCGGCACGCCATACGCGCAGAAAGGCGCGCTGCTCGCCGTCGGGGATCGGACCGTTGCGTAAGACGTCGCGATCTGGGCGGTCAGCGAAGACGCCGTTGACGACGGCGCGGAGGTCACTGGCTCGCCTGGTCGGCCGGGACAACAGATCGCTGCCGTCGAGTGCGTCCCAGGCGTAGCCGTCGGCGCTGTCCCAGCCCACGTGGGCCATCGAGGCACGACGGATGAGGCACGGGAAGCAGTACCCGCAGTTGCCTTGCTCGCGCTGGACGTAGCGCGCGGCCTCGGGGTGCGAGCAGGACACGCTCAGCGGCGCGAGGCGGCGCAGCAGGTCGGGGTTGAGGGTTTCGGCGAGCATCTGCCCCTTGGGCGTGAGGCGGTAGGGGTTGAGGACGGGATTGTTCACCCCGCAGTGAGCCGCTGCTTCGGTGAGGATCTTGATGAAGTGTGGGTGCGTGGTGCGAGTGCTGTAGCTCCCTGATCGTGCCCGGGTGAGTGGGACGTTGATGCCAATGAAGCCGTTCTCAGGGATGAACACCGGGGTGTCGGGGCCCACCGACGCCGCCAGGGCCAGGGCGGTGGTCAAGAAAAGCAACGACCGTGCGCGGGTGGTGTTCTCCCGCCGGGACGGCAGTGACCGCGCCTGGGCCGTGTTGGGTGGCGCTGGTCGAAGGAACAGGCGTCTGGACACCAGCCGATCGTGCCCGTAGTGCTCGAACAATTCGGCGAGGAGGGCTTCTTGGGCGGTGGACGCCTGCCCTCCTTCGTGGTGGGAGAGCAGGCACAACCGCATCGCCGGGTTGCCTTCGAGGAGGTCGACGACACCGCACAAGGAATCCAGGCCACCAGAGAACAGGCACACTGCGTCGACCTCACCGACGGCGGTGACTGTGGCCGGCACCTTGGGCACCATTGCGAGCGGATCGTGTTCGTCGGTGCGGGCGGTGACCCTCCAGCGGTCCCCTGTCAGAAAGCTCAGCACTGGTGACCAATCGGCCTTGGCCCACTGGTCGGCGTCCTGGACGGGCAGGTCGATGTCGAGTTCTCTAGTCCACCGGTCCGCCGTCAGGCGCCGCAGCGACACCTTGTCGGCGCAGTAGCCGGCCGCCCCAAGAAGTGCGAGATCCAGGGCCTCGCGCGGGGGGCGCCAACCTTCAAAGAACCGGGCGCCGGCCTTGCCGACTTGGACCGTGGACACCGAACTCCCCGGCCTCCAGTCCAAGAGCTGGACTTCCTGTGATCCGGTGTCGCCCTGCTCAAGCGCAATGCGCATCCGGTAGGAGCTCATGAGTCGTCTCCGTCGTCGAGGGCGCTGATCGCCTGGTACGCACTGCTGATGGCATCCTCGGCGATGCCGCGGCCCTGTTCGCCTCGCCAGTCGACAGCGAAGGGATCCTCGGGCAGGTGGATGGCGACCAAGTCGGCGATGATCTGGCGCATCTCCTGATCGGCTTTGCGCATGGCGACCGGATCAGACAGCCGGGATAACCGCTCGGCGACGACGGGGACGCGGTTGTAGACGTAGAGCGCCAGGAAGCTCTGCAGCAGCGCCAACAGGTCGGTCTCGTCGATGCTGACGTCGGCGAGTTCCTCCCATTGATCGGCGTCACCGAACACCTCGTCCAGGACGTCGCACGCCGCGTCGCGGGCTGCCTGGGCGTCCAGGTCGTCACCGTCTCCGGCGATGAATCCGATCAGTTCGTCGAGCACTGTGAAGCGGTCGCTCCCGACCAGATCGGCCAGGCCGATGCCCTCGAGCGCCTGCGCCAGGCCACCGGCACCGATGCCCGACAGCAGTGCGCCCAGGTTCTGGATCCCCGTGGCCCCGGCCCGGGCGGAGGTCGCCGCGCCGCCCGTACCCCCGAGCAACGGAACGTGGCGTCCCAGGACCCGCCGGGCACGTGCCGCGGAGTCCGGGCTGTCAAGATGGCGGACATAGGAGGACGCCGCGTACTTCAGGGGCGTCCACGCTCCCCCGCTGCCGGCCGACCTGTCAGCGGAAGTTCCCACTTCCGGCGCCCTTTCTCTGCTGCGCCTCACGTGCCCGAAGCGCTGCCTGCACGATGCCCCGCAGGCCGCCGCCCGCGCTTTGCCAACGATCAAGGACCCGTTGGATCTTCGGATGGTCTACCGGCAAGCGGCGGACGACTAGGCCGCCCGCCGTCACCGGGATACTCGCGGGCGCGATGCGCAGCAGGGTGTCGCCGAGTGCATCGACGAGGTCGGCGTTGAGTTGCGACAGTTCGATGGCCGCGGTCAGCGCGATGCCCGATGGGTTTCGCGTCACCCGGTCGAGCAGGGCTTCGAAAAACTGGGCGCGTTCGGTGGGGTCCAAGGCGGCCACGGTCGGGTAGTGGTTCCGTCGGGCCTGCTCGACCTCTGATTGCACATGGGTCAGCAGGATTTGGAGTCGAGGGGCGAGCCGCGACGCCGACACGCCGAACGACAGTTTGTCCCGCGAATAGGTGAAGTAAGGCCGTAAATCGACCGATGTCAACGGCGGGTCGAGCCGCAACCATTCACCGATATAGGGCTTGTCCGCCCAGGCCCGCACCTCGGTGTCGAGCTCGGCCCCATCTGGTGTGCTCGCGACGTCGGTGTCGGTGCGCGTCCCGGGCCGCGGGCCGGTGGTGCGTCGTGGCATCGGAGGCGGGTCGGTCTCCCCGCCGCTGGCCTCAGGGTCTTCGGGTGGCGTGCGGGCGTACGTCTCCGCGGCGATCAATTCAGGCGAGGGTCCGTCGGCGGGGACCTGCCAGTCAAACAGTTTCTGGAAGTCGGAGTTGTGCTGATCCTCCAGCACCATCATCTTCGCGAGTTCGGGCAGTTTGAGGTCGACGTTGCGCCGGGCGGCGCTGCGGTGTTTGAGAAGGAGGTTGTTCATGAAGCGCTTAAGTTGGCGGGGATTGCCGCGCAGGGAGGTGCCCAGGACGGGCATAATGTTGGCCGCCCACCCGAGGTCGGCTGCCATCGCCGGCGGGATGTTTTCTAGGACGTCGCCGGCGATTCCGGCGTTGAACGCTACGGCGAGTCCGTTGACGCGGCGGTTCTCGTCGGCCGCGACGACGACGTCGTCGAAGCGGTCGTCGTCCAGATGCAGTTCGGCGATCAGCAGGTTGGCGTAGGTCTCGGCTTCCGGCGCCGACAGCGGCGGGATGGCGACCTTGAGTTGCAGCATCTTCTCTAAGTAATCACGCCCCAGCCCGGCGCCGTCCTCGCGCTTGAGGTCGGGGTAGCGCGCGTCGATCGCCGATTCCACCACCGCTTGGTTGAGGGCTAGCACGTAAGCCGTCTTCGGGGTGTTGAGGAACAGGCGTATCGCCTCCAACGTGTCGACCACCGTCTCGGGCAGGCAGCGGTCCAGGTCGTCGACGAAGACGACGACCGCGTCGATCGACGTTTGCTCGGAGATGAGTGCGGCGAAGCTTTTACGGAACTGCGTGACGTCGGTGATGGGCGGCTCGGGGTCGGCCGACGCCGTCGCCACCGGTTCAGCTAGGCCGTCCTTAATCGGCGCGGCAAACGCCTTGGCAGTCTCGCCGACGAGGTTGAGGGTGTCCAGGTCGGTATCGGGGGCCAGAGCCTGCATCGCATACGGTGCCGCCGTGGGGACGACGGTGGCTCCCAGACGTCCAGCGCGGCGGGCCAATCGTTTGATCGTGCCGACGAAGGCGCGCAGGCGCCCCACCTCCTCGGCGGTGGCCGGGAAACGTCGCTCGAAGGCATTCAGGACAGTGTTCATCAACGCGACCTTGACGTCGTCGAGGTCCTCGTACTGCCAGGGACTGAACGGGACGCACAAGTATGGCGAAGCCTCCTCGTCCTCGTCCTCGTCGTCATCGGCGCTGTGTTCTCCGGTGTCGGCCCGACGCTCGGCCGCCAGTTCGGCCGCGGCGATGAGCATCAAGCTGCTCTTGCCCGACCCCCAATCCCCCAGCACCCCGATCGTCACCGGCAACAACCGCGGTTCGGTCAAGGCGACGACGAGGCCGTCGACCAGATAGTCGAAACCTAACAAGTCGAACTCGGTCTCGTTGTCCGCCCACACGTTCAATCCCCCACGATCCAGGTGGCCCAGTGAGGCCTCACGGCCGCGACAACCTCAGGACGACACCGAAAGGCTACCCACCAATCACCCGCGGCTGGCCCTCCTTCAGCACAACGGCGTCACCCATATGGACAGAGTTGCCCGGATGGATCCGATCGCCACCGCCATCGCCACACCAGTCAGGCCGCTGCACCTGCTGACTGATGAGCGGCTCGCAGCCACGCGAACTGGAAGGTCGTCCGCTGCCCGTCCAGCATCAGGGTGCACGCAGCCGTTCGCCGCGGATGTCGCGGCGAACTCACCGGAATCGAGACGGCCGGATCCTTCACAGCCCTATCTCTAATCGATGGTGACGCGGGCCGTGGCATCTGCGCGCTCTGCAAGGAGTCGGTACACCGTGGCACGGGAAACGCCAATGATCTTGGCAACGTCGGTCGCCGTGATGCCCTTCTCGCGAAGACTCTGCGCCCTGGCAGCGTCGGCGTTGTCCACCTTGCGGGGCCGACCGCCCTTGCGTCCGTTGGCTGCAGCCGCCGCTAGTCCAGCGCGGGTGCGCTCGATCATCGTGTCGCGTTCGAGCTGCGCGAAGGCCGCCATGATCGTCAGCATTGCCTTGCCCATGGGGCCGTCGGTGTGGAGCCCTTCGGTGATGCTGCGGAATCCGACCTCGCGAGACGTCAGCTCCTCGACGACAGCGAGAACCTGTTGAGTGTTGCGACCTAGGCGGTCGAGCTTCCAGACCGTGAGAACGTCGCCTGCCCGGAGATGATCGAGGCAGGCATCCAGCCCCGGTCGAGTCGAAGTCGAGCCGGACACGCCTTGGTCACTGAATACGCGTTCGACGCCTGCCTCACGTAGAGCATCGAGCTGAAGGGAGAGGTTCTGGTCTGAGGTCGACACCCTCGCGTATCCAATACCGGCCATGGCATCTCCTGTCTCACAAACCCATCGGGGCAGGGTTATGAGAATAGCAGTTTTGAGACAGGTTTTAGAGACGGCTCGCGATCTCGGTCGAGCTTGGTGGGGCACTTGCAGGCGCGAGAAGGTGAGGTTCTCGACAACCCATCGTTTTCGAGACGACGCTCGGCCCGGCCGAGATCCCACTAGCATTAATTGCGATGGTTGCCTACAACACATCCGAGCGCCCCAGGGCGGCACTAGCCGGGTGCAAGGCCGAACATCCTATTGTTCGCGCTCTCGACGGTCTCGCCGGAACAACGAGCTTGGACCGCCTAGACACGCAGCCACTGCACGAGCGGGACGTAGTCGTAGTCTGGCAATCCCCGTCCGACACGCGTGGTCAGTTAATAAGGGTGGGCGGCCTCGGTGAGTCGCACCTGCGTGTTGTCCAGTTCGGCGGCCAACCGGTCAGCACATGGTCCAACGGCAGCGCCCCAGCGGGCCCTTCACTGGCAGTGTCGCTAGGGGAGGAGCTTCACGTACCAGACACGTGCCCATCGGCCCTTCGGGCACTGGTGAAAGCCACCCTTGTGCCGCTTCTTGCAGCGCGAGGCAGTTCCCGACATGTGATCCAACCGGTGTGGGGCGAATCAGCGCCAGCTAAGTTCACGCCGCTGCTGGTGACCTCGCGCGGTCAGGTGCTTGCGGCGATCTACAGCCACCCCGTAATCGAGGAGGTGTGGTGGCTGCCTGTTGAGGCCAGCGACGCGGAGGATTTCGACTTCGCGTCGTGGTTGAGCGCCGCCTTGGATGCTTGGCACTTAGAGGACTCCGACCGCTTTCCAGGCCCGCCGGACTGGACTCGATCAAAGAACTGGATGACTCACGAGGAGCTGCAGCTCGTGGGAGCCATTGAGCGTGCAGAATTCGAGATGGAGCAGCGGCTAGCCGAACTCAGCGCACAAGTAGAAGAGCGAAAACTCGCTTTAGCGGAGGCTCAAGAACGTCACGACCGTGCCGAGCGCGCCCTCTTGACCGGACAAGGTGAGGAACTCGCTGCAGCGGTCAAGGCAGCGCTGGAAAGATTAGGGTTCCAGGTAGAGAACAGAGACGAATCGAGGCAGGGCCAGAAGCTGGAGGACCTCCGTGTACGTGATCCTGCGTCCCCGTGGATAGCTTTGGTGGAGGTCAAAGGCTACGACACCTCGGGCGGCAAGCCCAGCGATCTGGCCAAAATCGCGCGATTCGCGGGGATCTATGCCGCCGT
Source organism: Mycobacterium yunnanensis (assembly GCF_025823185.1). GTDB lineage: Bacteria > Actinomycetota > Actinomycetes > Mycobacteriales > Mycobacteriaceae > Mycobacterium > Mycobacterium yunnanensis. The sequence goes on along the minus strand of NZ_JACKVK010000001.1, from coordinate 409,049 downwards.
CGAACAAGGACTGCCTGACGCCAGCTGGTACGTGGTGAACCAATACCGGTTGACCTCACCTGACAGGCGCAGAGCCCTCATGCGCAATCACGGCGAAGATGTCGAACGCTTTGTTCAGCAGGACAACGGCGTATTGGTTGATACCTGTGAGCTGTTCCTCCTCGACAGGAGGGTGTCTTCTGGAGATCTTGCGCCGGAGGAAGCCAGAACGATGTTGATGTCGGCGGCTAGGGCGTTTCATTGTGAGCAGTGACAGGCGCAGGCGCGCGCCGCGAGTCCGAAGTGGAGAACCTGGCGCGCGCGAACCAGGTCACACGGAGGATCCAGGCTTCATGGCTCATGTTGCACAGATATGTGATTGATGACTGATCGGGCTGGTGGCGTCATCGCCGCCCTCTCTCGCGCGCAGAGCAGTCACCCCCGCGACGCGGCCGCTGAGACTGACGTTCGATCGATGATTGATGCACTTATCCGCAGTGGTGAGGTCAGTCAAGAGGACGTCCAGAACAATAAGCTCCACTACCGATTGAAGCTCTTCGGCGAACCCGTCCTGGGCGGGCCGCGCCACGGGTACCTTCGGCTTTCCTGCTGGGCTGAAGGCCTAGGAGCCGACCGCAACGCTGAACGGTTCAGCTACTCGGGGCCTCAACTCGACCGCCCGGGCTGCGACGACCTGGTGAGCGGTGTCGGTATCATAGAAGCGCCGAAACTAATTCGCGATCTCGTCCGCGACGGGAACCTCGACCTGACCAAAGATGAGTTCCAGGGCGTCGTTGCCGGTGTGTGGTCAATGGCAGAACCATTCGTATCGGGCCTGGACTGGGACACGTGGGTAGAGCTTTTTCTTCTAAACGGGTTCACCAACGATGGCACTTACGCGAACCGGCCAGCTGGACCTCTAGATCTGTATCGGGGCGCGACTGAAGACAAGAAACGGGGGATGGCGTGGACGACAGACATCGACGTCGCCCGCAGCTTCGCGTACGACCGGATTAGCAACCGCTCCGTCGGCAACGTGTACGTCGCACATGTTGCCCCCGCGGTGACCCTGGCATTCATATGCGACAGAGGGCTGCACGAGAACGAGTGGGTAATCGACCCGCGTGCACTGCGTGATGACGACATCAGGCTCGTCGAAGTGGTTGAAGATGACCCTCGCCCGGCCAGCAGTCGTCGCCAACGATCGCAGCAGTGAACGTGTGCAATCGTTGGAGGTCGATCGAGACCCGACAGCGGCGAACGGATGCGTGGCCCATCTAGCACTGAAGGATGTTCGAAACTGCAGGATGTCCGGTACGACGAGGCGATTTGACGGTGTGCAAAGTCGAATATTTGCGGTGCCCATGGGGACCATGACGGTCGTTGCCCTGGCACGTTAGGATTCCAGTCATCGACCAGCGCTCGAGTCCAACCAGCAGGATGCCGCGCGGTTCCATCGTGTGTGCGGCGGCGTCCACAGAACTAAGGTACCGCCGCCAAACTGTAAAGACGGCAGCCCTCAAGACTGACCTTCGAGAGCGGGAGTAGTGGTGCTCAATGAAGGTCCCCGCAGTGCGCTGTCGAGCGGGTGGTCTCTCGGAGTCAAGCGAGGTGCACCAACGAGAGTCTCGGCCCGTAGGTCGCATGATTCTGATAGCGGTCCTCGAATGACGTACATGCCCTGATCTGTGGAGCCGTACTTGAAAAGTCTGTAGAGATAATACTTTTCGTCGAAGTACGTGGACGCTGCAACCTCATAGCGAGACACGAAGAAGGGCACCTCTCGCCCCTGCATTGTCGTCTTCACCTCGATGTAGCGGTCTGCGCCGTCACTGTCGAACGAGCGCACGTCGTAGCCCAGGCCGTCACCTCGAGTCACGGATTCGTGCATCACACCCTCGGCGAGGTCGGGACGGCCCTCGAGAACAAGCCGCGCCTTCTCGTAGGCGACGACCGCGAATTCTCCGGCTAGGCCTAGTTTGCGATTCGCGGTGTCTCGGGTCGAGTAGTCCCGTTTGATACCGATCTCGCGCGGCTGCCACTTGCTCGTCACCAAGGTGATCTTTGGGGGGTCGACAACCCGTAGCTCATCTGCTGTTTGCCTTGGCACGTCGATCGCCATCTCCTCGGCTCGAGTGGCCATCGCGCGGTCAAGAACGGAGTCGACTTCGAGCTGTCGTACGACTTCGTCGCGCAGGCTGCGTTGGATGTGGTGCGCTGGCTTATATCCGTCTATGTAGAACAGGTTGTTTTGAGCGAGTACGGCACTGATGTTCTGGTATTTGAATTCGATCGACTTGTGCGAGCGGCCGTGAAGATGCTCTCGGAGACGTGCATTCTCCGCGGATTTGTTGAACGGTGTCCCGTGCAGTTCGAGCGTCAACATGGCTAGGTAGCTCGCCACGACGGCACGGTTTTCCGTTGGGGTCCAGTCAGACTTCTCGGTGACGGTGAAGCCAAGAGCTCGGAGCCGCTCGGCAACGGGCTTCCCCCCGCTGAAGTCGCTGGACTCCTTGAAGTCTCCGGTGGCGAAACCGTGAGCTACACCGACGATCGCCTTCGAGTCGTAATCCCTGCCATCCTCAACCAGGAAGTACTCGAGCGCGTGGCTGAAGTGATACTCGTCGAAGAAGCCTTGCTGACCCAGCTCGTCATACCTTTGGATTGCCTGCAGAACTGCGGGGCGGGTGACTGAGGACAAGCTGATACCCATCGGCCGAAGGTAGCAACCCATCACAAGGATTGGCTCTTGTCTGTAGCACCCGCCGGAGTCGAAGGTGCGGTTGTCTGGCGAAGCCAAGTGTCCGTGTGGGGCGTTCACACCTCTGCAGGTGCGAGCGGCGGCGCGGACCTGCTGCTACCAGAGGATTGGTGCAGATCGACGTTGCGGGCGGCACATATCCTTGACGTTCGACCTGCTGCTGGATGGCGGGGGGATGAATATCTCGAACGGGGAAGAGGTAATGGCGAGCCGACTTCGAGTGGATCCGATCGACCTTCGGATGTCCGCCGACCACATGGACATGCACCGCGCCGATCTTGCCGCGGCGCACACTGCTGCCGACGACGCGATCGAAGGGGCGCAGGCGGGCTGGGTGGGGACATCGGCGGCAGCACTGCAGGCGAAGTTCGTCGAGTGGCAGGCCACCACCACGAAGTTGTGTGACGACGTCGCCGCCCATGGTGCTGCCTACACGGCGGCCGCCGACGGTTATTCGAAGAACGACGTCGACTCTGCTGAAGCAGTGAACCGTACGCTCTGATGCCGATCACGTTGGCCGACATCGGCCGCTGGGACCCTGGTGCAGTGCGGGAGGTGTCCACGGCCTTGAGCAAGCGTGGAGCCAGCGCTGAGGAAGTCCGCACCGGGCTGGGCAAGCTGCCCTTGATCGCGACATGGCAGGGCACCGGTGGCGACGCTGCCCGCGCCGCGCTGGACAAGCTGAGCAAGCACCTCGCCGCCCACACCGAACAGATGACCGCCGTCGCCGACGCCACCAGGAAGGCGGCCGACGAGATCGAGTCGGTCAAGCAGGCCCAGCAGCGCATCTTCGACGACGCCCGCAGAGAGGGGTTCGACGTCGACCCCGCCACGGGGGCCGTGAAGCCGTTGTATCCGGATCGAGGCAACGATCCGGTCTACGCGATGGAGCAGATGGACCTGGAGAAGCGCATCACCCAGGTCCTCGCGGACGCCAACACCGCCGACACCGACTTGGCCCGGGGCATCACGATGGCCGGTGACGACGCCTCCGGGCCTGCCGAGGACCGCCCCGACGTCCGGGCCGCCCTCTCGCAGCCACTGCCTGAGGACCCCAAACAGTTCAACGACTTGTGGAACAAGCTCACCCCGGAAGAGAAGGACTGGCTCTACAGCCGCGACCACGGTCTCGGCAACCATCCGGGGATGCCTTTCGACCCAGCGGATCATCTCGGCAAGGACCACTACAACCGACGGCACCTCGACGAGCTGCTCCCTCGGCAGCAAGCCAAGGTCGACCAGATGCAACACCAGTTCGACGACCTGGCCCGCAAGGCGTACATGGGCGACCACAACGCGGCCACGGCGCTGTCCAATCTCGCCCCCCAGCTGCAGGCGGCCAAACACCAGCTCGACGGGTACAAGCAAGTCCACGACACGGTGGATCCGCCCAAGACGATCGACGGCAAGCCCAACCGCGACGCGCAGATCCCCCGATACCTCGGGATGCTCGACGAGCAGGGCCACGCCGCGGTAGCCGTCGGTGGCAATCCCGACACCGCCACCCGCAACGCGACCTTCGTCCCCGGGACCGGGCAGGATCTCGCGCGGCTGGAGTACAGCAACGAGAAGGCCATCGCGATGTACGGCGCAGCCCTGGACGCCGACAGCAGCCTGAAGACCGGAGACGTGTCGGTGACGACGTGGATGGGCTATGACAGACCCATGGACGTACCTCAGGCCGCGAGCACCTCCCCGGCCTTCAACGGTGCGAGCGGGTTGGACGCCTACGAGAACGGGATGCGCGCCTCCCACGTCGGACCGCCGTCGGTGGACACGGTGATCGGCCACAGTTACGGCTCCACGCTGGTGGGGGCGGCTGCCTCCGACGGACATCACCTGGCGGTGGACAACGTCATCGCCGTCGGCAGCCCCGGCATGCTGGTCCCGCACGCGGGGGACCTCAACCTCGACAAGGGGGCCGACGTATACGCCATGCAAGCCCGCAACGACATCATCAGCCTGGCCAGCGGGTGGACCTTGGGACCCGACCCCATCGACGGCGACTTCGGAGCCACCCGGCTCTACGCCGACGCCGGACCCAGCTCCGACCCCCTGGGGCTCACCCCTAGCATCGATGCCCACAGCAGCTACTGGAACGCGGGCAATCCCGCATTGGCCAACATGGGTGCCGTCATCGCCGGGGTCACCCCACCGGCCATGCCAGGAGGGCCGGGATCATCATGACAAGCAAGCCGACGAGAATCGTGGACCGCGCCGCCGCGGCGACGACCGCTCTCCTCCTGGTCCTCTCTCTCGCGGCGTGCAGTCGCACCGACGACGGTCGACCCACCAGCACCAGCGCACCCGACCACGGAGGATCAGCCATGTCCACCACTCCCGCCTTGCCGCCCGACTTTCACGTCGTCGACGCCGTACCGACCAGCCAGCAACAGGCCCAGGACACCGTCATCGGCTACCTGAAGAAGACGCTGAAGGAGCTGCCCCCGGGCACGGTGTTCGACAACTCCCGCTACCCCGGCTCCGGGAACACCCCCTGCACCGACCAGTCCACCGGGACACCCCCCAACGAGTACGCCGACAAACGTCAAGCAGTCTTCCCGCCCGGCAACAACGCCGAGGCGATGATCACCAAGATGGGTCAGATCTGGACGTCCTGGGGGTGGCACGTGGTCGAACGCGACGGGTTCCGCAAGCCCAACCAATTCGGATACGGCCCCGACGGATACGCCCTGCAGGTCGTGGCGTCCAACCCGCCCGGATACCCGCCCACCATCACCGGCGTTTCCCCCTGCTACCCGGGCGACCTCGCCAGCGACAACGTCCCCGTACCAGCCGTCCTGGACAGCAACTAGACCCCACCCACGCGTGTGTTCATTGCAGTCTCGTCAACCGAGGATCACGGGCCCACTGGTCGCCGAATACCCCTACAGCGACCCATAAGGCGACAGCGGGGGCTGCTGGCCCCTGCAACCTGAGCGGTACGACGGCTCCCCTGAACGACAGGGTGAGTGCCCAGTTGTCGAGGTCGGGATGGAACTCGAGGATGTCGTTCAGCGAGAACGAGATCCAGCCGTGTCTGGCGACGCTGCACCACAACCGTGCCGACGTCACGAAGACCGGTGCCACCTGATGATCTCGCCACTGCACCGCGGCCCGCCGCTGGGCCTCGGCTCGGCGCTGGTGGTTGACCAGAGCGTTGACACCGAGCGCGCCCAGGACGAACTCGGGCTTGCCGAAGACGAACAGGTTGCTCTGGTGGTACCGACCGTCGCCGCCGTAGAGGCGGCTGTAGGCCAGGTTGCCTACCGGCATGAGTCCGTGCTCGCCGGGGGCCAAGATCGGGCCCCACACATCCACCGCCGGCGGCTGCCGGTGAGCGCGCAGCGTCCGGGCGCAGTCGATGGCGTACCTCCACCAGGTCGTCGCTTCGGCCTCCAGCTCGAGGTGCGGGTGGGCCACTGGGGTCGCGTGATCACTCTGGGGCTGGACCGGCAACCGAGCGACCTCGGCGTGACGCGGGCGGCCGCAGCTGCCGCAGTAGCGGTGGCCCTCAGGACTGACGCGTCCACAGCGCTCGCATGCCGTCATCGCGGTACCCAGGTGAAGCACCCCTTGGCGGTCGCGACGTCGAGCCGCCAGCAGGTCTGCGAGGTCAATGCCCCGACCAGTACTCGACCATCGGCTCGGTGCTGACCACTGTCGAGCCGGAGGTGATGACTAGCGCGTTTCTGTCGATCGCGTATTGGTAGCCGTCGTTGGTAACGGTGAACCCGTTCGCCGTGGGCGCTGCGTCGTTGATCTGGATCGCGGAGCCGTTCTGCAGGCCGTAGCCGAGGTAGTACAGCTGGCCAATGCTGGTCTGGCAGATGACGGCGAGGGATTTGGTGGTGCGGCCCATCGCCAGAACGGGGTCGACGTCGTGGCACCGTCCGCTGCCACCCGGGTAACCGACGAAACCGTGAGCGTCAGCGTCTGGCAGCTGAGGCGTCGGCACGGTCGGGTCGGCGGGGACGGGCGTTGGTGCGGGCAATGGTGCCGACCCCGATGGGGTCTGCGCCTCGGTGGGAGGCTGTGATGCCGGGGGCGGCTGTGCTGCGCTGGTAGGAACGGGCCGGATCGTGAAGCCGTACTGCTCCAGTGGTGCAAGCGCCCCGGTCGCAATGTCATGGCTGAGCGTGGTTGCGAGGAACACCCACTCGGTCCCGTCCGGCTCGGTCTTGTCGGCGTAGTCGGTGTTCGGGTATCCGGTGCTGACCTGCGCCAGGTCGTTCTGCAACCGCAGATTCGAGGTGTACTGGCCCATCGAGATGACGACTCCGCTCGGCGACAGGCAGACGGCCCGGTCGGTGGCGTGGCCAAGGGCGCTGTGACCGTTGACGAACGTGCCCGGCTTACAGGTCGCCGACACCCAGTCCTGAGAGGATCCCGCCGGTCTGGAGGCAGGCGTGGTTGCGGTGCTGCCGTCGCCGGGCGAGATGGCTTCCAGGGCAATCAGTACGGTCGCCGCGGCGACGACGGTGACCACGGCGAGGGCTGCGCCCATCCGGGCGGCAACGGGCCACGCGACCCAGCGTTGCCTGATTGCGGCTCGCAGCCCGGTGTCAGGAGTACGGGTGGATGCTGACGTGGTCGAGTGCTGCGGGGGCAGCGCGGTACCGCATTCGCCGCAGAACGAGTAGTCGGCGGGGTTCGGATGGCCGCTCAAACAAGTGGGCACGTCGGCAAGTCCAAATCATCTTTACTGTTGGTCGACGACATGTCCGCCCCTCTCACGAGACCTCCCGCACGTGGAAGCCGTACTTCATGAGTGGCGACAGGGCTACGTGGCCGACGTCGAGCTCGAGAAACACCCATGTTCCGTCGTCCGTCGCGAGGGTCGCGTATCCGCGGCCCTTCCACAGGGCAAGGTCGTTGTCTAACAACAAGTTCGACGTGTACTTGCCGATCGAGATGTCGGTCCCACCGCGTGCGGCGCTGCAGGCTTGCAGATCGGTGGCGTTGCGAAGAGTGCCGTTGAAGTCTCTGAGCGTGCCGAGCTCGCACACGCTTGACTCCCAGTCGTCCAACAGGGGGGTGGGCGCTGGTGAAATCGGCGGGTCAGCGACGTCGCCCTTGCTGCTCGTCGTCCGGACTGCGAGCACAGAGACTACGCAGATCGCCGCGGCCGCGACGAAGGCGGCCGTGAACCACACCCACAGCGACGGATGACGGATTGTCTGCCTCTGCGGGACCGCGAATGAATTCGAATGCCGGGTCTCCTCGTCGAACTCCTGTGTTGTCTCGCCGACCGTGCGAGAACCCATCTGGCCTGGCGGTAGAAGGCCTCGAGCGTCAGCCCGTCTCGCCAACGCAGCTCCACAGTTACCGCAGAAGGATTGAGACTCTGGATTGGCGTGGCCATTCGGACACTCCACCGCCGACCCCTACTCCTGTTGCGATCAAATCCCTATCGGCCTGCTGCCCGCTCCGCACTGGAATGGGCAGGCGTCAGCTTCGGTCGACCGCACCCGAATGCTACTTATAAGTATGTAGACCTTCAAGTAGCGGCGCGGAAACGTGGCTTCGTGTCATGGAAGGCCAGCTGCAGCGCGTTGTAGGCCGCAACCTGCGCCGAATTCGGCTGGACCGTGACTTCAGTCAAGAGGCGTTCGCCAACCACATGGGCGTCCACAGGACGTACCTCGGCAGCGTGGAGCGAGGCGAGCGCAACCTCACTCTGCAGACGTTGGAGAAAATCGCCGACTTCCTTGGGGTGGACCCGCGTGACCTCTTGAACGAGCGCTAGGTCGCCTGCTGTCGCTGCCGCCGAGGGGCAGTCACTCCAAGTGCTGCTGCAACCTGCGTCTGTTCCGGTCGACTCTGCTTCGTTGGTTGTGGGTCCTTACGGGCAGGTCCCACCGATTGCCGCACGGGTCCACCGTGCACGAAGCTCTTCTTCGTGGCGTCGTTCGTCTCTCGCCACGCGAAGATGGCCGTATTTGCGGGCCATACGCTGATGGATGGCGCAGGCGGTGTCACACAGCACGTCGGTGTAGGCGATGTTGTCCTTCTCCGCCATCCCGTTCATTCGATGCACCTCTCAGCTCTAGGGCATGCAGGCGCTGTCGCCTGCCCTAGGTCGACGCTCCAGCGCTCCGTTATCCCGGCCAGCCACCGAACGCGGGGATCGACGTGCCCTCAGGTCGCAGCCCGGCGACGGCGCTGAACGAAGCACTCCCAGCGTATCCGTGGGCCGCGTTGTAAGGCTAGGACTTTCCCTCTAGGCCTCGAATCGCTGCAGTACCGGCCAGTGCACGCGGACCGTAGATAGCCAGGCGACCGAAACTGATTCTTTGGACTTTCAAGGTCTTTGGGAGAATTCTTCCTCTACGCCATATTTACGGCGATCGACACTGCAGGTCAAAGACCATGTAGCACATCGCCGACCGGCAGACGACAGCCAGACAATCTCGCACCTGTGCCACACCTCCAACCAAACATGGCTTGCACCTTCGTCTTACATTCGACAACACCTGTAATTTCCCTCCACTTCGCAGTTCCTAGGTCGTCACGCGAGTGGGGCAAAGACCAATGTGCGGCGGACGCGGAGCTGAGATGGCACTAATGGGCCCTGAACGCCGCTGTGCGGTCAGTTCAGACGCATCCCGCGGTCACGTCCGCGGAGCAGCCCTACGCGACTCAGAGCCCATTCGAGAAGGGCTGCAGTGGCCCTCTAGACGAAGGCCACGCGATCCGAGCGGCCGAATCCTCCAACATCCTCGCTCTGGCAGCCCCCTCCTCGTATCGACGTCGGCGTTCTTCGATGTTCTCGCCCATGTTGGTGTGTACGCCGGTCTCGGCGTGCGCCATCCGAGGCACGGGGCGGTCGTCTTCGAAAGCGGGTCCCGGAGTGGGCGAGGGCTTCTTCGTCGCGTTCGAGCCCTCGATCTTGGCCCGCTCACGGAGGGCGTCGCGAAGACCGCGACGTTCAGTGAGCTGCCACTCGAAGTCCGCTCGCAAGGGGAAGACGTCCGTGCTGTAGCGGCTGTGATCCATCAGATTCTCGAGCTCCCGGAACGAGGCGATGACGAAGCTGATGTCGTCGAAGGCTCGGCGGTCGGCGGTGAGCATGATACGGAAGGTCTTGGCCCAGTTGTTGACTCGATAGTCGTCGACGACGTCAGGTTTGCCCAAGGACTCCCGGTAGGCCGTGAACATACCGACGAGTTCGGTGACCTGCGCTTCGAGCTGCAGAGGACTGAGGCGCTTTCCGACGCCGATGGTGATAGTTGGCTCGACGATTCGCGTCGTCCCCTCCACCTTCGCGACCAGGAGAGCGTCGTAGTTGTCCAGGATCTGAGCCACTCTGGTGATCTTGGTTTCGCCACGCTCGAGTTTGATGGGGAGGTGGCCATCGCACTCGTCGAACAACCAAGTCACCAGCGCGCAGGCTTCGTCGATGGGATGTTTCCGAGCCGCCAGCAGCCCAAGAGTGGAGTGCCTCCATCTCCTCCTGCGCGTCATTGTGATCGGTTTCTTCGCTCTGCGCTGGACGTAGAACTCGAAGAAATTCACGAACTGGTCGATCTCCGGGGACAACAAGTAGATCGTATTACCAGACGAGGTCACCTGGGGGGGAACATCTTCCCGGGAGCCAGCGGCTCCCGGCATCTCAAGACTTTCGGACGGATCACCCTCCGATTCCGAAGGGTAAGTAGTACTTGTATCTTTATTAAGAGAAGATCTATCTACATCAGATACCTCTTCGGGTGAAGTTTCGCTCACCCCTACCCCTGCAGTGTCTTTCACCCCTTGGCGCGCAGCATCTGTCACTCCCGCAACTTCTTGCTCTTGCATGCCTGGGCTGGGAGCAACGACTTCCCCCAGCGGGGCTGTACCTTTCGTCCCTGGCCTAGGACTGCTGCAATCACCTGGACCCGAGCTCGCGATATCCGAAAGATTGATTTCCCCTGGGTCCGAAGCGCTCTGGACTCCTGGCGTCCTTGGGAAGCTGTAGAGGTTAGTGAGCTGACGTTCACCATCGAACCGGCTCTGAACTTTCAGAGCACCCAGCTTTTCGAGCTGGCGGGTCTTCGTCTGCACCGTTCTGTCGCTCATGCCCAACTCGTCGGCAATGGTCTGGATGCTGGCCCAGGCCCCGCCTCCTTGGTCGAACGAGCGCCATGCCATGTAGACCTTGACCATGGTTGGGGTGAACCGTTCGTGGTGCAGCCAAGCGGGATAGGGCAGCAACCGATCATCGCGGTCAGGGTTCGTGTCCGAGAGTCCGCCACCACCATCATGCTGCCCCCTCACGGCCGCACCACCTCATCCAAGGACGAGCTCACCGCTGCGCGGTTGGCACGCTCTATGACGCATGGAAGGCACTTACGGGTGGCGACACCCAGCGGCCCCCCACAGTCGGGGCAGCGACCCACCACGGCGTCGTCACCGGTGACGACGGCAGAGTCATCGTAAGGTGTTGGTGGCGCACCTTCGTCGGCATCCGGACCCGAAGCTGCCCTCGAACAGGGCAAACCCACCCCGCCGACATCGCTGATCTCCTCTTGTTGATCATCGCCGTCGTCTGCTTCGAAACCTTCAGTACCCTCACTCGCTTCAGCACCCTCACTTGCTTCAGCTGCTTCAAGCTTGTGGTCAGGCAACGGCTTCATTGGTCCGTAGACACCGCGGGAAGGCCGAGCGATACGCCCCTTGCTGAGCAGCCGGGTCAGGTGCTGGTTTGCCGACCTGAGAGTCATATCAAGACCCTCGGCGACGTCCGCGCTCATTGTCGAGGAGCGCGAATTCACGAAGTCTTCGACGTCGTGGGCCGCCCTGCCCAAGTTGTCTGAACGCTGGGCCAGCAGCTCGACGGTCGAGCGTGCGTCTTCTCCCAGCCATTCCAGGGCGACGGAACCGTTCTCGGTACCGACCAGCCTGTAGGCCAACGACTTCGGCGCGACGGCAAGGTTGCTCTTGACTGACGACAGGATGCGGACATCGTCTGCGTGGTCGGGGTCGGCGGTCACCATGAACCCAGCACGGGCGGCCCCCACGATGCCGACGGAGCCATTGCCGTGAGAGATCGGGTCGCCACCCCTGTTCTTCCGGAGGTGCCGCAAGAGCAACATGGCGCACCCGGTGCGCTCAGCCAGCTTGCTCAACGGAGTCAGCACCTTTCGCACGGCCTGATCCATGTTGGCGTCCCCCGGCAGGTAGGCCATCAAGACGTCCACGACGAGCAGGCGTGCCCCCGTCACGGCGACGTGGCGCTCCAACTGCTCGATGTCGCCCAGGTTGATTGGCGACGGGTCCCCGTTCTGGTCGATGCCGTGCTCGATCACGTGCACCCGGTTGACGTCAGCTCGTGCGGCATCCAGGCGAGGACGGATCGTATCGGCAACTCCGTCTTCGGCGGTCATGTAGAGGACGTCACCTGCCTCGTCGCAACGTGTGCCGTCGGGCCACTCGCCCCCACGGGACACGATCGCCGCGATAGTCAACGCCAGAAGCGACTTCCCGAGACCCGGGTCGCCATCGAGTGTGACAATTTTTCCCACTGGAAGACGGCCGGGCCAGAGCCACGTCACCCGCTCCGGCTCCACGTCAGCCACGCAGACTCGGCCGGACACCGGGCCACCGCCTGAGGTCTCGCCGGTCACGCTGAAACCCGCTTTCGGCTGGTAGCAGTCAGTCCGACCGCAGCGGTACGCGTGATGCGGGGGTTGTTGAGGCAGGCGTCGAGGGCATCCGTCACGTCTTGTTCGGTCATGCGCCACGTCCTGGCGACTTTCCGGCCGGGGAAATGACCGGCCCGAAGCTGCTCAACCAGCCACCGCTCAGAGGGCGCGCCGATCTGCTCGGCAACTTCGCTGACAGAGTAGGTACGCGTCATGCCAGCACGCCCTCGGATGGTGCCAGCAGCGCGATGATCTGTTCACGGATCTCTTCCCTGACGGGGGGTGCCTTCATCAGCGCACGGCTAATGGCATCGATGAGCGCGAGCTCTTGCATGATCACACGGGAGGCGACGAGTTCGGGGTCGTCATCGGGGCGGGAGCGTCCCAGGGACGCATAGCGACCGCGCGCGGCGCGGTAGGCAAAACTAGACATGGGTGGCCTTCAGAGACGTAGGGCAACGACACGGGCGATCTCGATGGGATGGCCTGAAGGCGCAGTTCGAGCAGAACTGCCTGCCTGTACTGGTGTGCCGGTCCTTGGGTCTCTTGCCGTCGAGTGTCCCGCTGCACTCTCAACCTCGACGGTGCTCTGATCTCGTTGATGCTCTAGTCGCCACGTTAGCAGCTCGCGCCCCTACGTGCGTTGTCCCGACCTCTGATTCAGTTGCACTACAGAGCTTTTCAAGAACGGGTGTAGAACTCGTCTAGTCGCGCATCCAAATCTGCACTACGGCGTCATCGGCAAAAGCGCCTGTTCGATCGCGTCCGCGGCCGTTTTCATCGAGCGTCGGTCCAGGTGTCCGTAGACGGCGACCGTCGTCTGGATCGACTCATGGCCGAGGTGCTGCTGGACAACTGGCAGGGGGATACCGGCTTGAATCATCCAGGAAGCGCAGGAGTGCCGGAGGTCGTGCACGCGGGGCCGGAGAACCTTCATGCTGTCCGTCACCTGCTCGCCGGTCTCGTCAACCAACGGCCAAGCGCGCTGCAGTGCCGGTACCCAGACGCGGGCGTAGAAGCCCTGCGCCCGGACCGGACCGCCCGCCCTGTTGACGAACAGAAACTCATTCGAGTAGTCGAGCTTGTCCAATACGGACTTCGGGACGTTGATCGTGCGCAGGCCCTTCCTGGTCTTCGTCGAACCCAGGCGGTATCCGCCGCTCCCCTGCTTCCAGGACTGCGAGATTCGGACAGTGCCATCCTCCCGGTTTACGTCGCCGGGACGCAGTGCCGAGGCTTCACCCCAACGGGCACCGGAGGCGACGAGAAACTCGACCATTGGCTGCCACGGCGCGGTCACCTTCGAGTGCAACAGCGCGAACTGTTCACGCGTCAGGAAGATTGTTTCGTGGGGATCGTCATTCTTCGGCATGCGCATGCTGGCGCAAGGGCTGGCCGGGATGCGCTTTGCCGCCACCGCGGCGTTCAGCGCCCCGGCGAGGAAGCCGTGCTTGTTGGTGATCGTCTTCGCGCTGGGCCTCCAGCCCTTCTCGTCCAGCTTCTCCATTGACTTAATCCACTGGGCTACGTGATCCCGGGTCAGCGCCGCCAAGGGTATGGACCCCAAGGGCTCGGCTATGTCGTTGCGAACGTAAGCGCGGTACTTCTCGACGGTGTTGGCGTCGACCCCCGTCAGGTGATCGATGTGGTGATTCAGCCACTTCTCGACAGTCAGAGTCGGCATCGTGGACTCGGCCTTCAGACTGGCCAGCGCGTTGTCGGGGCCGAACTTGGTGACCATTTCACAGAAGGCTGTTGCCGAGGCGAAGTCGTTGAACGACGTTGAAGTCTGCTTGCCCTGGAGGCGGTAAAGCACGGCGAAGTACTCGGACCCATCCCGGCGAGTGCGGTTGCGTAGCGAAGCCACAGTGAAGACTTTAGGTTACTTTGTTGACCTACGCGTTGACGTGAACACCGATCAACCCCGAAAACCGGTCCCGACCTGCTGAAACTGAGTGGAGCTAAGGGGAATCGAACCCCTGACCTTCTCGATGCGAACGAGACGCGCTACCAACTGCGCTATAGCCCCTTGTACCGCTAGCAGGCTACCAGTGCCGGTGTCCTGCTAGAAATCGGCGCTACTGACCCGAGGCCCGCGGCAGGTCGTACTCCCGCGCGAAGCTCGCGTACTCGAGGTGTTCGAAGATCGGGTCCTCGTCGTCGATCTCCAGAACGACCGAACCGGGCCTGCGCAACCGCGCCGGCACCACGTCGAATTCCTGGTCCTTGGTGTTCTCCACGCCCAGGTGCGAGCGCATCATGCGCTGCGCGCGACGACGCCGCACCTGCTCCTCGATGCGCGTCTGACGGCGCAAGTACGCGAGGTAGAGCACGGTGACGACGCCGACCGTGCCGCACACCCACCAGAACGTCGGCGACACCACGAAGGCCGCGACCGCGCTCAGCAGCAGCAGCACCGACATCGCCATCAGCATGCGCTTGCGGAACCGGTACTTGCGCGCGCTGACGGCCGCGGCGGTCTTGGTCTCGTAGGTGCGGCGGCGCTCCTGGGACTTCGATTCCGCGCCGTGCGGTTCGGACTCCTCGGCGGCCTCGACACCGGAGGAGTCGTCGACGTACTCGTAGTCGTGGTTCGGGTCGTCCTCGGACACCGCTTCGAACTCGTCGGTCATCTCCTCGGATGCGGCAGTGTCGTCGTCGGAGGCGCGAGCGGCGGGCGCCTCGTCCGCGGCGTCGACCTCGTGGAGGTCGTCGATCGAGAACGTCGCGGTGTCGTCGGCGAACTCCAACGGCAGCTGGGGCTCCTGCACGGCGGTCTTCTGCGCCGAGACACCGATGGGCAGGGCGCCGGAGTCCTCCTCCACCACGTCGACGTCGAGGTACTCCGACTCGGCTTCGACCTTCGCCGCGGCCATCACCACGACCGCGGTGCGGGGCGCATCCTCGGAGTCGCGGTCGTCGTAGAAGTCGTCGTCGAGGTCGTCGTGGGTGGGGCGCCAGTCGGGGTCGCTATGGTGACCGGCGGCCGGTTTGCGGCGTCGCAGCAGCCGCGCGCCGTGGCCGGAGTTCAGCACACGGGTTGCCAGTGCGACGTCGCTGGTGCGCCGAACGGTGTCCCGCTTGCTGATCAACATGGGAACCAACACGAAGAGCCAGAGCACCACGAGCGAGATCCAGAGAAGAGACTGAGGGATGCTTGGCATGACGCCGGCTCCTTTCCCCGTGAGTTAGGTCCGTGACCAGCGCATCCGGGGACGACGCGCCGCGACTAATTACACACCTGTAATTCGCCTCTGACAAGCACATTCGTCCCAATAGCCACAACTGCCCCAAATTAGGTCCAATTGGCCCGTCCGGCGCGGACCAACGCCGACGTTGCCGACCCGTTCAGCTCCTCGATGGTGATGGCCACCAGCAGATGGTCCCGCCACCCGCCGTCGACCTCCAGATAACGCTTGAGCAAGCCCTCCTCGCGGAAGTTCGCCTTCGACAGCACCGCCCGGCTCGGGGCGTTCTCCGGCCGCACCGTCGCCTCGATTCGGTGCAGGCCCACCGGCCCGAAGCCGTGATCCACGCCCAACGCCAGCGCCGCCGTCGCCACCCCGCCGCCGTTGTGCGCCTTGGCCACCCAGTACCCGATCCACGCCGAGCGCAGCGCACCGTGGGTGACGTTGCCGATCGTCAGCTGGCCGCACAACTCACCGTCCAGCTCGATGGCGTACGGCAGCATCCGCCCCTTCCTGGCCTCCGCGCGCAGTCCGGAACAGATCGACGGCCACGACGAAATGCTATGTCGCGCTTCCCAATCCACCTCGGCAACGGGCTCCCACGGCTCGAGGTGCGCCCGATCGGCCAGCCGGATCCGGCTCCACACCGCCCCGTCGCGCAGCCGAATCGGACGCAGCCGCACCAGACCCGCGGGCACCCGCAGCGGACCGACCGACTGCGGCCACCCCGGGTGCATCGACGACGACCGCCACAGGTTCATGATCGGCTGCGTCAGCCGCGTTGCGCCAGGAACGCCACGTCCACGATCTCGCCGGTACGGACCTCCTCGGCCTCACTGGGCACCACCACCAGGCAGTTCGCCTCGGCCAACGTCGCCAGCAGATGCGACGACGCACCCGGCGCGCCGCCGAGCGCCTGCACCAGGTACTCGCCGGTGTCCTGGTCCCGCATCAGCTGCCCACGCAGGTAGCCCTTGCGTCCGGCCACCGATGTGATCGGCGACAGGGTGCGCGCCTGCACGACGCGCCGCAACGGCTGCCGCTTGCCCAACGACATGCGAATCAGCGGCCGCACCATCACCTCGAAGACCACCAGTGCGCTCACCGGATTGGCCGGCAACAGGAACACCGGCACGCCGTCGCGGCCCAGCTGACCAAAACCCTGAACGGAGCCGGGGTGCATCGCGATGCGCGAGACCTCCATCTCTCCGAGCTCCGAGAGCACCGCCCGCACGCTCTCGGCCGCGGTCCCTCCGACGGCACCGGCGATCACCAACACCTCGGCCCGGTTGATCTGACCTTCCACCACGTCGCGCAGCGTCTTGGACTCCGTGTCGACGATTCCGACACGGTTCACCTCGGCCCCCGCGTCACGCCCCGCCGCGGCCAGCGCATAGGAGTTGACGTCGTAGACCTGGCCGTTGCCCGGGTTGCGCGAGACGTCGACCAGTTCCCCGCCGACGCTCATGACCGACAGCCGCGGACGCGGATGCACCAGCACCCGCTCGCGTCCCACCGCGGCCAGCAGCCCGACCTGCGCCGCCCCGATGATGGTGCCCGATCGCACGGCAACGTCGCCGGGTTGGACGTCGTCACCAGTGCGGCGCACGTAGGCGCCCGATCGCACCCCGCGCAGCACCCGCACCCGCGAATCGCCGCCGTCGGTCCAACGCAACGGCAGGACGGCGTCGGCGAGGGTCGGCATGGGCGCACCGGTCTGCACGCGCGCGGCCTGACGCGGCTGAAGGCGGCTCGGGGTCTTGGCACCGGCCTCGATCAGGCCCATCACCGGAAGGCTGACCTCCCGGTCACCGTCCTCGCCGTCACCGCCCGCCTCGACGCCGAGCACGTCGACGCTGCGTACCGCGTATCCGTCGATCGCGGCCTGATCGAAGCCAGGAAGGGGGCGTTCGGTGACGACCTCCTCGGCGCACATCAAACCCTGGGCCTCCGCGATGGCCACCCGAACGGGTCTGGGTGCTACCGCCGCGGCAGCCACCTTCGCCTGCTGCTCCTCCACCGAACGCACTCGTGCGCCTTTCTCCAGTCATGGAGCCCACGCGCACGTCAGTTGGCGTTGAGGCCCAAACGCTCGACCAACCAGCGCCGCAGCTCCGGTCCGTAGTCGTCGCGCTCCAATGCAAAGTCAACCGCAGCCTTGAGGTAGCCGCCGGGATTTCCCAGGTCGTGTCGAGAACCGCGGTGCACCACCACGTGAACGGGGTGCCCCTCGTCGATGAGCAGCGCGATCGCGTCGGTCAGCTGGATCTCGCCGCCAACGCCGCGGGGCACCCGTCGCAACGCGTCGAAGATGGCCCGGTCCAGCACGTACCGGCCAGCCGCGGCGTACAGCGACGGCGCGTCCTCCTTCTTCGGCTTCTCCACCATGCCCTTGACGCGCAACACATTCGGGTTCACGGCGTCCGGGACCACCTCGACGTCGAACACGCCGTAGGCACTGATGTCGTCAGCGGGCACCTCGATGGCGCACAGCACCGATCCCCCGCGCTTGGCGCGCACCTTGGACATGGTCTCCAGGACACCGGTCGGCAACACGAGGTCGTCGGGCAACAGCACTGCCACGGCGTCCTCGTCGTCGTCCAGGCTCGGTTCGACGCAGCTGACGGCGTGCCCCAGGCCCAACGGTTCGGCCTGCACCACGGACTCGACCTTGATGAGGCCAGGCGCTCGGCGCACCTTCTCCAACATCACCGTCTTGCCTCGGGCCTCCAGCGTGCCCTCGAGGATGAGGTCCTCGACGAAGTGCGCGACGACGCCGTCCTTGCCCGCGGAGGTGACGATGATGAGGCGTTCGGCGCCCGCCTCGGCGGCCTCGGCGGCGACCAGCTCGATGCCGGGGGTGTCGACGACGGGCAGCAGTTCCTTCGGCACCGTCTTCGTCGCAGGTAGGAAGCGTGTGCCCAACCCAGCGGCCGGAACGATCGCGGTGCGAGGAATCGGCACCACAGCGCGTGTCGTCATCGTTCACACCCTAACGTCATCGGCCGCTGAGAACCTGCTGAGCCCTCACCGTGTGACGTGACATGGTGAAGTCGTGGCACCGACGAAGACCCAGATGCGCGCCGCGATCCTCTCCGCCCGCCGCGCCGTCCCCGACGCGGTGCGGCGCGCCGAGGCCGACCACCTGCGCCGACACCTGGCCGGCCTGGCCGGAGCGGGCGACACGGTGTGTGCCTACGTCCCCGTCGGTTCCGAGCCTGGCTCGGTCGCCATGCTCGACGACCTGGTCGACGGGGGTGCCCGGGTGCTGCTGCCGGTGGCACGCGTGGACGAGGCGGGGCACCCCCTGCCTCTGAGCTGGGGTGAGTACCGCGGTGATCTGGTGGCCGCTCGCTTCGGTCTTCGCGAGCCACCCGCACCGCACCTGCCCGCGGAGACCGTCGCCTCAGCGTCGACGGTCGTGATTCCGGCGTTGGCCGTCGACCGCATCGGCAACCGTCTTGGCAGGGGTGCCGGATTCTACGACCGGACCCTGGCCATGGCCGGTCCGACGACGCGACTGGTGGCGATGGTCCGCGACGACGAACTGGTTCAGGCGCTTCCGGCCGACCCCCACGACGTCCCGATGACCCACGCGCTGACCCCCGGCAACGGGCTCGTCGAACTCGGTTGAGGAGCCGCGATGGCCGCGGGAATGGCGGGAGCCACGTAGCGGTTCTAGCACTTGAGCAGCTAGAGTGCTAAAGGATTTGTTCATTGTTCCGGAGGTTTTGGTGCCCACCTATTCGTACGCTTGTACCGAGTGCGACAACCGTTTCGACGCGGTGCAGGCATTCACAGATGACGCGCTGACCACGTGCCCCGAGTGCTCGGGCCGGCTGCGCAAGCTGTTCGGCTCGGTGGGCGTCGTGTTCAAGGGCAGCGGCTTCTACCGCAACGACAGCCGCGACACCTCGAAGAGCACCATCAACGGCTCCAGTGGCGGTGGCGAATCGTCGGGGTCGGCGGAGAAGTCGTCCGACAAGCCTGCCGAGAAGTCGTCGTCGGAGAAGTCGTCCAGCTCGGACAAGTCCAGCTCCACCTCGTCGGCGAGCAAGCCCGCGTCGACGCCCGCTGCCTCCAGCTCGTAGTTATCCACAGGGCGCGGCTCACCCCCTGCCACATCCCCGCCGGGCTATCTAGCGTGGCCGCATGGGGCAATCACTCAATCCGTCGCTGACGTCGCGCCTGCACGCACTGCGCCCCGACTGGACGCGCACGCTCATGGCTCGCCGCGTGACCGCCGCGGCGCTCGTCGTCTTGGCTGCCGTGGCCGCGTTGCGCCCCGACCCGTCGCACGGCCGCGCCGACGTCGTGGTCGCGGCGCGCGACCTTGCCCCCGGAGTCGAGTTGATGGCCGCCGACCTGCGCGTGGAATCCCGTGCGGTGACGGCCATTCCGGACGGTGCGACCGTCCGCAGCGCCGATCTGATCGGCGCCACGCTGGCCGGTCCGGCACGTCGCGGCGAGGTGCTGACCGACGTCCGGGTGATGAATTCGCGCCTGGCCGAGGCCGCCGCGGGTCCGGACGCGCGCATCGTGCCCGTGCACCCGACGGACGCCGCGCTCCTCGACGTGGTGCGCACCGGCGACGTGGTCGACGTGCTGGCGGTCTCGGAGTCGGCCGACGGATCCGAGGAACGTTCCCGCGTGGTGGCCGCCGACGCCGTCGTGGTCTTGGTCTCGACCCCAGCCAAGGACCGCAGCCGCGACGGCGTGGTCCTGCTCGCCCTGCCGGCGCGCGAAGCCAACGACGTCGCCGGCGCGTCCCTCTCTCAGGCGATAACCCTCACGTTCCACTGAATTCGGACCTTCGGGCTAGCGTTGCCGCACGGGTCACGGCGCACGGCCTGACCACCAACTGAGGAGGAATCCGCGTGCTCAAGGGATTCAAGGAGTTTCTCTCCCGCGGCAACATCGTCGACCTGTCGGTCGCGGTGGTCATCGGCACGGCGTTCACCGCCCTGGTGAAGACCTTCACCGACAGCATCATCACTCCGCTGACCAGCCGGATCGGCGCCAGCAGCACCGACGTCGGTGTCCTGAAGATCAACATCGGCGGTGGTCAGTTCATCGATCTGAACGTGCTGATCTCCGCGGCCATCAACTTCGTCCTGGTTGCCGCTGTCGTCTACTTCCTGGTGGTGGTCCCGTACAACCGGCTCCGGAAGAAGGGCGAGGTCGAGCAGGCTGGCGACACCGAACTCAGCCTGCTCACCGAAATCCGCAACCTCCTCAAGGACGGTGCGAGCGCCGAGACGGTCACCGGCCCCGGCACCGGCCCAAGCCCCGACACGGCGAAGCACACCAGCGCCGACCGGTAGCGCACATACGAAGACAGCCCCCGGCCGATGGCCGGGGGCTGTTTTCGTGTGAACTAGGGAGTTAGTTCATGTTCCACGGTTCGCCGTACGTGGTGACGCTGTCACCCGTCGAGGCGATGAGCCGTGCGAACGGACGCAGGAGCACGCCGCCGGCAGCGCCGGTGACCGTTCCGTGAGCGTTCGAGACCGCGACCCCACCGGAGGCACCCTTGACGTCGACCGAGAAGGTCGCGACTTCCTGGATGCCGGGGCCGTTGCCGAGGTCGGCGCTGATGGACACACCCGGGAACAGGTTCGGGGTGATGACCTGCAGCGGGTTCGCCGGCGTCGCGTCGTCGAGCAGGATGTTCGGGGTGGTGTAGCTGAAGTTGATGCCAACGCCCAGCGACCACGGGAAGCCGATCTGGTAGCCGAGCTCCAGCGTGCCCTCGAACTCGTCGGCACCGGGGCCGGCGACGATGAACTTTGCGCGGCCCGAGTGGAACCACTCGCGGGTGAGGCGGTTGCGGTCGAGCGGGAAGACACCGTTGAGGAAGGTGTCCCACTGCTGAACCGTCAGCGTCCGGTCCTGGCCGTCGACCAGGCTCAGCTCGTTGTCCAGGCCTGCGTGAGAGGTGCCCGTGCTGGTGAGGAGCGCCGCAAACGCTGCTACCAGTGCGACCAGCACCCGACTGATTGCCTTCATGATCTCCCTAGCTGTCGTGACGGACCTTGCGGTCCGTGTTCCTGTGAGTGCCCGGCTCTACGGCTAAGCCTGACACCTCGCAAGAGCTTGATGTGGAGGAAATTAGAAATTCCACATTCGGTTCTTACGTAAAGCTCATCGTTAGACGACGAGAAACATAACGGCGGGGCCTCCGCCCGGCAACGCGTACGGGTGCTCAACAGTGGGCGCGGTTTGTGCCCGGCAATGTTTGCTTCATCTACCGGCGCGAGAATTCGGTCCGTGCGAGCACTCCGGTACGGCGCCTCGCGTCGGATTTCGGCCCCGGTCGGGACGGGATTTCAGCGGCGTTCGCGCGCCTCGTCGGACGCCCGAAAGAGGAAGGAAACCGCAGCTCAGCCGTGGTGGGGAGGGACGTTGTCCCTCAGCCAGTCGTCGCGCTCGCGACCACGGTCGGTGGCCTCGTCATCCCACTCGTCCTTGGTGGTCTCGGGAAGGCTTTCACCAAAAATCTTGTTAACTGCCAGGCGTCGCGGCTGTGAATTCTCGGTCACGTCGACGCTCCATTGTGATGAACATCACATTTCGTCGCTCGTGACCGCTCACATCTCCGCAGCGCCAAACCGGGATGACTATGTGCCGCACCCTCATACGCCAACCGCCCCGCCGAGCGGAGCTCGCGGGGATCGGTGGGCGACGGAGACGCCACGAAGCCTAGATCTCGAGGCTGGACAGCTGGCCGATGATCTGGACGGCAAGCGGTCCCAGCGTCGCCATGCCGTCCCGGACGGCACCGCGCGAACCCGCGATGTTGACGACCAGGGTGCTCCCCGAAATACCCGCCAAGCCGCGCGAGACGCCCGCGTCGACCAGCCCCGCCGACAGCCCGGAGGCACGGAGGGCCTCGGAGATGCCGAGCAGCTCGCGATCGAGGATCGTCCGGGTGGCCTCCGGCGTGACGTCGCGGGGCGTGACCCCGGTGCCTCCCACCGACACGACGAGGTCCACGCCGCCGATGACGGCGGTGTTGAGAGCGTTGCGAATCTCGATCTCGTCGGCGGACACCACGACGACCCCGTCGACGACGAACCCCGCCTCACCCAGCAGCTCGGTGACTACCGGACCACTGTGGTCCTCTTCATCTCCGTGCGCGGTCCGGTCGTCGACGACGACGACGAGTGCGCGACCCACCAACTCACCAGGCTGTTCCATGAAGGCAACCGTATATCCCGCCGCCGACGCGGGCGAAGCGATCCTGAGCTCCGGGCGACCCGGCGCGACCGTCACTGCTGCGCCTTGCCCAGGGT
Organism: Mycobacterium yunnanensis; assembly: GCF_025823185.1. Lineage (GTDB taxonomy): Bacteria > Actinomycetota > Actinomycetes > Mycobacteriales > Mycobacteriaceae > Mycobacterium > Mycobacterium yunnanensis. Next base: position 386,200 of record NZ_JACKVK010000001.1, on the reverse strand, counting down.
GACGGACACGGTCTGCGGCTTACCCGAGGCGTCGAGGTAGGTCAGCGTCACCTTGTCACCGGGGGCCCGCGACCGTACCGCCGCGACCAACGCGTCGGCGCTGCCGATGACCCGGTCGTCGACCTTGGTGACCACCACCCCGGCCGGCATGCCCGCCGCCGAGGCGGCGCCGCCTGCCGTCACGTCGACGATCTTGGCGCCGTCCACGCTTGCGTCGTTGCCCACCTGAACGCCGAGTGAGGCATGCGATGCGGTGCCGCTCTGAATCAGCTCGTCGGCGATCCGCTTGGCCTGGTCGACCGGGATCGCGAACCCAAGGCCGATCGAGCCGCTCTGCGATTGACCCGAGTCGCCGCCGAGCGTGGCGATGGCGGAGTTCACGCCCACCAGCTCGCCGTTCATGTTCACCAGCGCGCCGCCGGAGTTGCCGGGGTTGATCGCCGCGTCGGTCTGGATGGCGTCGAGCACGGTGTTCTGGTTCTGGGCGTCGCCACCGGCGGCCACGGGGCGGTTCAGCGCGCTGACGATGCCGGTGGTCACGGTGCCCTCGAGGCCGAGCGGCGACCCGATTGCGACGACGTCCTGGCCGACGCGCAGGTTGCCCGACGAGCCCAGCGTGATCGGGGCGAGTCCGCTGGCCCCGACGGCCTGCACGACCGCGATGTCGCTGCTGGGATCCGTGCCGACGACCTTGAACGTCGTCGTCGCTCCGTTGGCGAAGGTCACCTTGGTCTGGACGCCGCCCGCCGGGACTCCGGGACCACCGTTGGCGGCGGCCACGACGTGGTTGTTGGTCAGGATGAGGCCGTCGGAGGACAGGATGATGCCCGACCCCTCCTCGGACTGCCTGCCCATGTCGGTCTCGAGTTTCACCACGCTGGGCACGACCTTGGCCGCGACCTGCTCGACCGATCCAGCCGGCAGGCTCGCCGCCGGCACGCCGGGCGTCGCACCCGAGGACGTCGAACTCCACGACGGCCGACCGGGTTGCACCAGGGTCGCGACGCCGCCGCCGATGCCCGCCGAGACGACCGCGATCGCCAACGCGCCCACCGTCAGCCGGCCGGCCCGGGAGCGGTTGCGGGGCGACGTCGGTGGGGCGGGCATCATCCGGGTGGGGTCGCCGCGGTACGGATCGTGCGGCCCGCGATAGGCGTGCGAGGCGGGCGAACCCTGCGGGGGTTGCGTCGCGTAGCGCCAGTCATAGGACTGCTGCGGGTAGGCACCGCTGCGATGCTGGCCGGGGTAGCCCGGCGCCGCGGCCTCGTGCGCACCGGTGTGTTGACCGGGCTGCGGTGGCGGCGAGTACCTCGGATGGTTCGTCATTGCGGCTGTTGGCTCTTCTTTCGAGTCGTGTACGTCAGCGGTCTGTCGTGGTAACGAAAGATGTCCTCTGACAGTGCCCCCCTGGGCTGAGAATCCACTTAGAGATCTTTCGGGACTTGCCCAGAACTTCCGGTGCCCCGGTCACCCATTCTCGGCGCTACCGGCCACGCCGTCCAACGCACCGACCTCGCGTGTCGCGCCGACCGCGACTGCACCGTCGACCAGCGGTCTGCCAGGAAGGAGGACGAAGATCGACGTCCCGGGCGGATCGGCCTGAGGCGTCGCGTAGTCGATGCGAAGCGTCCCACCGTGTTTCACGACGACCTGTTTGACGATCGCCAAGCCAAGGCCCGAGCCGGACATCGACCGCGCCGAGGTGGACCGGTAGAAGCGCTCGAACACCAGCTCGCGTTCACTCGGCGGAATGCCGGGCCCCTGGTCGGACACCACCAGCTCGGCGTAGTTCGGGTCGACCTGCGCAAGCCGCACGCCGACCCGGCCACCGGGCGGGCTCCACTTCGCGGCATTGTCGAGAAGGTTGAGCACGGCCCGGGACAAGGTGGCCTCGTCGCCGTAGACCTGCCACCGGACGGTGTGGACGTCGAAGTCGATGTCGTTGCGCCGCCGACGAACTCGTTCAAGGCTGCGGTCGACGACGTCGGCGAGGTCGACCGGTTCGTGGATGGTGACGCCCGCATCCTCCCGGCTCAGGTCCACCAGGTCGCCGACGAGGGTCGACAGTTCCTCGATCTGGGCGATCACGTCGGCGCGCAGCCCGGCCATCTCCTCCTCGGGGATGCTCGGCGCGCCGGGCGCCATCGAGGCCATCAGGAGTTCGACGTTGGTGCGCAGCGACGTCAGCGGGGTGCGCAGTTCGTGGCCCGCGTCGGTGACCAGCCGCGCCTGACGCTCGCGCGACTCGGTCAGCGCTCGCAGCATCATGTTGAACGCCTCGGTGAGGCGGGCCAACTCGTCGCTGCCGTGCACCGGGATGGGTCTCAGGTCGTCGGTTCGGGCCACGCGTTCGGCGGCGTCGGTCAGTCGCGCCACGGGGCGCAACCCCGTCCGGGCCACCATGCCGCCGGCGATCGCGGCGACGGCCATGCCCAAGCCGCCGACGATCAGCAGGATGGTGCCGAGGCGTTTGATCACCTTGCCGGTCGGGTCGAGGCTCTTCGAGATCAGCAGGGAATCGCCGCTGGGCAGGTGGACGGCCAGCACGCGCTGAAAGTTGACGGTGCGCAACGACATTCGCAGGTTTCCCTGGATGACGGCCTTCTCGGGGTCACCGAGGGGCAGCGTCTGACCCTCCTGGTTCGCGGTGTAGATGGACCGGCCCGGCATCACGAACATGGCGTTGACGTCGGAGTAGGCCGTGCCCTCGATCGCCTTGCCCGGGTCCACGGCCAGCAGGCCGCTCTCGATGAGCAGCCGAGCGCGAATCTGCAGCTGGTTGTCGATGTCGTCGTAGAGGGCGCGGGACACCACCGCGTAGACGGCCAGGCCCATCAGGACCACCACCATCGCCACCATCGACATCGCGAGCAGCATCACGCGCCAGCGCAGCGACACCGAACTGGCGCGGTGCGTGACGTAGGGCTGCACGTCGGGGGCGCGTCGTTCGCGGGACCGCGACCAGAACGGCGAGCGGACCGAACCCATCAGGGCGTCACGGCGGGGTCTCGCGCAGCACGTAGCCGACGCCACGCACGGTGTGGATGAGGCGCGGCTCGCCCTCGGCCTCGGTCTTGCGCCGCAGGTAGCCGACGTAGACCTCGAGGGCGTTGCCGGACGTCGGGAAGTCGAAGCCCCACACCTCTTCGAGGATGCGGCTGCGGGTCAGAACCCGACGCGGGTTGGCGATCAGCATCTCGAGCAGGGAGAACTCGGTCCTGGTCAGGCTGATCTGGCGCTCACCGCGGGTCACTTCCCGCGTCACCGGGTCGAGGCTGAGGTCGGAGAACGTCAGGGCCGCGGAGTCGCCGTCGTCGGGAAGGACGCGTCGCCGCAGCAGGGCCCGCATCCGGGCCAGCAGTTCTTCCAGGGCGAACGGCTTGGGCAGGTAGTCGTCGGCTCCGGCGTCGAGGCCCGCGACGCGCTCGGACACCGAATCGCGGGCGGTGAGCACCAGGATGGGCAGGTCGTCACCGGTGCTGCGGAGCTGCCGGCACACTTCGAGCCCGTCGAGTCGGGGCATCATGACGTCGAGCACCAGCGCGTCGGGCCGGTCGCTGGCGATCAGGTCCAGGGCTTCGAGGCCGTCCTGCGCCAGGTCGACCGAATATCCGTTGAACGCGAGGGACCGGCGCAGGGATTCGCGCACAGCACGATCGTCGTCAACCACGAGTATGCGCACAGCGACAGTTTCAACCCCGTGTCTGAGACAGGCCTGAGAGGCGCGCCGTCAGAGGAGCGACGAGAAGGTCAGCGGCGGTCGAGGTCGATGAGGCCGAGGCGGGCGGCCTTGAGCAGGCGACGCGGCACCTTGTGCAGCTGACCTGCGACGTTGACGTTGACCAGGCCGGTGGCCTCGGTCTTCCACTGCGACCGCCGACTACGGGTGTTCGACCGCGACATTCTCCGCTTCGGCACAGCCATGGGGGTACTTCTCCTCTTGAGATTTCGTTTCGAGACCGCCGCACTCGCCTCGACTACTGCCAAGGCGTCGGCAATTGCAGTTCAGAATAGCCGCAGAGCCACCCAGCCTCCAAAAACGCCGTCGCGCCCCTTGACGTGGGACCGGTGGTACCGGCTAACCTACCGGCCTACCGGTTGGTTGAACGATGGTCGACGATGGGAGCTCGAGTGCGTCCGCAGGGCAGCAGCGTCGGGCCGGTGCGCATCGGGAATTGCTCGGGCTTCTACGGCGACCGCCACGCTGCGATGCGCGAGATGGTGACCGGCGGCGAGCTCGACTACCTCACCGGCGACTACCTCGCCGAGCTGACGATGCTGATCCTGGCCCGCGACCGCGCCAAGTCCCCCGAGCGCGGCTACGCCAAGACGTTCCTCACCCAGCTCGAGGAGTCACTGGGAACCGCACTGGACACCGGCACGAAGATCGTCGCCAACGCCGGCGGGCTAAATCCCGCCGGCCTGGCCGCCGCCGTCCGGGCGCTGGCCGAACGACTCGGCCTCGAGGTCGCCGTCGCGCACGTCGAGGGTGACGACCTCGTCGCCCGGCGCGCCGAATTCGGCTTCGCCGACGACGTGCTCGCCGCCAACGCCTACCTGGGCGCCTGGGGCATCGTCGAGTGCCTCGCGGGCGGCGCCGACGTCGTCGTCACCGGCCGCGTCACCGACGCGTCGGTGATCGTCGGTCCGGCGGCCGCCCACTTCGGCTGGACTCGAACCGACTACGACGCCCTCGCCGGGGCCGTCGCCGCCGGGCACGTCATCGAATGCGGCACGCAGGCCACCGGCGGAAACTTCGCCTTCTTCGGCGACGTGCCCGACCTCGTGCACCCCGGTTTCCCGATCGCCGAGATCGACGCCGACGGATCGTCCGTGATCACCAAGCACCCCGGTACAGGAGGCCTGGTCAGCGTCGACACCGTCACCGCCCAGCTGCTCTACGAGATCGGCGGCGAGCGTTACGCCAATCCCGACGTCACCCTTCGGCTGGACAGCCTCCGGTTGAGCCAGGACGGGCCCGACCGCGTCCGGATCGCCGGCGCCCGCGGCGAGGAGCCGCCGCCCACCCTGAAGGTGTCCCTCAACGCCGTCGGCGGGTTCCGCAACGCGATGACGTTCGTGCTGACCGGTCTCGACGTCGAGGCCAAGGCCGACCTGGTGCAGCGTCAACTGGAGGCCGGCCTGGCGGTGCGACCGGCCGAGCTGGAATGGACGCTGGCCCGCACCGACCATCCCGACGCCGACACCGAGGAGGCTGCCAGCGCGCTGCTGCGGTGCGTGGTCCGCGACACCGATCCGAAGGTCGTGGGGCGCCAATTCTCCTCGTCGGCAGTCGAATTGGCGCTCGCCAGCTACCCTGGTTTCACCACGACGGCACCGCCCGGCGACGGCCAGGTCTACGGCGTCTTCACCGCGGGGTACGTGGACGCCACCGCCGTCCCCCACGTTGCGGTGCACGCCGACGGCACCCGCACGTCGATTCCCTCGGCGTCGCCGACGAAGGTCCTCGAACCCGTCGCCCCGGCCCCGATGCCACCGTCGCCAGCGCCTGGCCCGACCCGTCGGGCACCGCTCGGCGACGTGGCCGGCGCGCGGAGTGGGGACAAGGGCGGCGGCGCCAACGTCGGGGTCTGGGTGCGGAACCCGGAGCAGTGGAGTTGGCTCGCCCACACCCTGACGGTCGACGCCCTGCGCGAATTGCTGCCGGAGACGAAGAACTTGCCGGTCACCCGTTACCTGCTACCCAACCTGCGTGCCGTCAACTTCGTCATCGAGGGCATCCTCGGCAAGGGCGTGGCCCACCAAGCCCGCTTCGACCCCCAGGCCAAGGGTCTCGGCGAATGGTTGCGCTCCCGCCACGTCGACCTACCGGAGGACTTTCAGTCGTGAACACCTGGACCACCCCCGAACGCGATCAGCTCCGAAAGACGGTGCGGGCGTTCGCCGAACGCGAGATCTTGCCCCATGCCGCCGAGTGGGAGCGCACCGGTGACATTCCGCGCGAACTCCATCTCAAGGCCGGCGAGGCGGGTCTGCTCGGTGCCAGCCTGCCCGAGTCGGTCGGCGGTGAGGGCGGCGACGGCGCCGACGCGGTCGTCATCTGCGAGGAGCTGCACCAGGCGGGCGTGCCCGGCGGCGTGTTCGCCTCGCTCTTCACGTGCGGGATCGCCGTGCCGCACATGGTGGCCTCGGGTGACCAGCGCCTGATCGACACCTACGTGCGGCCCACGCTGCGCGGGGAGAAGATCGGCTCGCTGGCGATCACCGAACCCGGCGGTGGCTCGGACGTGGGTCACCTCACGACCAGGGCGGTGCGGGAGGGCGACGAGTACGTCATCAACGGCGCCAAGACCTACATCACCTCCGGCGTGCGGGCGGACTACGTCGTCACCGCCGCGCGGACCGGTGGACCGGGAGCCGGCGGGGTGTCGCTCATCGTCGTCGACAAGGGCACTCCGGGCTTCGAGGTCAGCCGCAAGCTGGAGAAGATGGGGTGGCGCTCCTCGGACACGGCCGAACTGTCCTACACCGACGTCCGGGTACCGGTGGCCAACCTCGTCGGTGTCGAGAACACCGGTTTCCTGCAGATCGCCGGTGCGTTCGTCTCCGAGCGCGTCGGCCTGGCCGCCCAGGCCTACTCCAGCGCGCAACGCTGCCTGGACCTGACCGTCCAGTGGTGCCGAGACCGCGAAACCTTTGGCCGCCCGCTAATTTCACGTCAGTCGGTGCAGAACACGCTGGCCGAGATGGCGCGCAGGGTCGACGTGGCGCGGGTGTACACACGGCACGTGGTCGAGCGGCAGCTGGACGGCGCCACCAACCTGATCACCGAGGTGTGCCACGCCAAGAACACCGCCGTCGAGGCAGGCGAATGGGTGGCCAACGCGGGTGTCCAGCTGTTCGGCGGCATGGGTTACATGGCCGAGTCCGAGATCGAACGGCAGTACCGCGACATGCGCATCCTCGGCATCGGCGGTGGCACCACCGAAATCCTCACCGGATTGGCCGCCAAGACGCTTGGATACCAATCGTGAGCGGAGCGGATCGCAAATGAGTCCCTTGACGTCACTGGTCGACACCTCGGGTGCGGCCTTCACCGACGCGGCGGCCGCGATGACCGCCAAACTGGCCGAGTTGGACGCCGAACACGCCAAGGCGTTGGCCGGCGGGAGTGCCAGATCCGTCGAGCGGCACCACGCCCGCGGCAAGCTGACACCCCGCGAGCGCATCGAGTTGCTGGTGGATCCCGACTCCCCCTTCCTCGAGCTGAGCCCACTGGCCGCCTGGGGCAGCGACTTCCAGGTCGGCGCCAGCGTCGTCACCGGCATCGGCGTCGTCGAGGGCGTCGAATGCCTCCTCGTCGCGAACGACCCCACCGTCAAGGGCGGCACCAGCAACCCGTGGACCCTGCGAAAGATTCTGCGCGCCAATCAGATCGCTCGCGAGAACCGGCTGCCGGTGATATCGCTGGTCGAGTCCGGCGGCGCCGACCTGCCGACGCAGAAGGAAGTGTTCATCCCCGGCGGCCAGATGTTCCGCGACCTGACCCGGCTGTCGGCGGCCGGCATTCCGACCGTCGCGTTGGTGTTCGGCAACTCCACCGCCGGTGGCGCCTACGTCCCAGGCATGTCCGACCACGTCGTGATGATCAAGGAACGGTCGAAGGTGTTCCTGGCCGGGCCGCCGCTGGTGAAGATGGCCACCGGCGAGGAGTCCGACGACGAGTCGCTCGGTGGGGCCGAGATGCACGCCCGGACATCGGGGTTGGCCGACTACCTGGCCAATGACGAACTCGACGCCATCCGCATCGGCCGTCGCATCGTCGCCCGGCTGAACTGGCGCAAGGCCGGTCCGCGGCCGCGAGCGGTGACCGAACCGCTCTACGACGCCGATGAGTTGACCGGCATCGTCCCCGCCGACCTGCGGGTGCCGTTCGACCCTCGCGACGTGATCGCCCGCATCGTCGACGGCTCGGAGTTCGACGAGTTCAAGCCGCTCTACGGCGGCTCGCTGGTGACCGGATGGGCGACGCTGCACGGCTACCCGATCGGCATCCTGGCCAACGCACGCGGGGTGCTCTTCAGCGAGGAATCGCAGAAGGCGACCCAGTTCATCCAGCTCGCCAATCGGTCCGACACGCCACTGTTGTTCCTGCACAACACCACCGGTTACATGGTCGGAAAGGCGTACGAGGAAGGCGGCATGATCAAGCACGGCTCGATGATGATCAACGCCGTCTCCAATTCGACGGTGCCGCACATCTCGCTGCTGTTGGGCGCGTCCTACGGCGCAGGCCACTACGGCATGTGCGGCCGGGCCTATGATCCGCGCTTCCTGTTCGCCTGGCCGAGTGCGAAGTCCGCCGTCATGGGCGGCGCCCAGCTGGCCGGCGTCATCTCGATCGTCAGCCGTGCCGCGGCCGAGGCACGCGGCCAGCAGGTCGACGAGGACGCCGACACGGCCCTGCGCGCCGCGATCGAGGCACAGATCGACGCGGAGTCACTGCCGATGTTCCTGTCCGGCCGGATGTTCGACGACGGTGTCATCGACCCCCGCGACACCCGGACCGTCCTGGGCATGTGCCTGTCCGCCATCGCCACCGGGCCGATCGAGGGGACGTCGAACTTCGGCGTCTTCCGGATGTGAGCGCCACCATGACCGCCCCCGTCGCGATTCGTGCACGCGGGACCGCGGTGAGCGCGGGTATGCGTGCACGAATCGCAGAGGGAGCGAGATGATCACCCGAGTTCTGGTGGCCAACCGGGGCGAGATCGCCCGCCGCGTGTTCGCGACCTGCCGTCGGCTCGGCATCGGCACGGTCGCCGTGTACACCGACCCCGACGCCGGCTCCCCGCACGTCGCCGAGGCCGACGTCCGGGTTCGGCTGGATGGTCGCGACGGTTACCTCGACGGCGCGCAGCTGATCGCGGCGGCGCGGGCCGCCGGCGCCGACGCCGTCCACCCCGGTTACGGGTTCCTCTCCGAGAACGCCGAATTCGCCGCGGCGGTGCTGGCTGCGGGTCTGACGTGGATCGGCCCGCCGGTGGCCGCCGTCCAGGCGATGGGCAGCAAGATCGAGGCCAAGAAGATGATGGCCGCGGCGGGTGTCCCGGTGCTCGACGAACTCGACCCCGAGACGGTGACCGCCGAGCAGCTGCCCGTGCTGATCAAGGCGTCGGCCGGTGGCGGCGGGCGCGGCATGCGCGTGGTCGACGACCTCGCCGAGCTCTCCGCCCAGACCGAGGCCGCGCGGCGGGAGGCGCAGTCGGCCTTCGGCGACGGAACGGTGTTCTGCGAGCGATACCTGGCCGCCGGGCACCACGTCGAGGTGCAGGTGATGGCCGACCTCCACGGGACGGTGTGGGCGGTCGGCGAACGCGAGTGCTCGATCCAGCGCCGCCACCAGAAGATCGTCGAGGAGGCGCCGTCACCTCTGGTCGAACGCATCCCCGGCATGCGCGACGAACTGTTCACCGCGGCGCGTCTGGCGGCCGAGGCGATCGATTACGCGGGTGCCGGCACCGTCGAGTTCATGGCCTCCGATGACGGGTCCTTCTACTTCCTCGAGATGAACACCCGCCTGCAGGTGGAGCATCCCGTCACCGAGGAGACCACCGGACTGGACCTCGTCGAACTGCAGCTGCTGGTCGCCGACGGTGGCCGACTCGAAGCCGAACCCCCACGGGCGCAGGGACATTCGATCGAGGTCCGGGTGTACGCCGAGGACCCCGCGAAGGACTGGCAGCCGCAGGCCGGCCCCGTGCACCGCTTCGAGGTGCCCGGTGCGCTCACTGAGTTCGGCCTGCTCGGCCGCGCCGGCGTCCGGGTGGACTCGGGGATCGTCGACGGCTCGGAGGTGTCGGTGTTCTACGACCCGATGCTGGCCAAGGTCATCTCCCGAGCCCCCACCCGAAGGCAAGCCGCGGGCATCCTGGCCGCGGCGTTGGCCCGCACCCGGGTGCACGGCATCCGCACCAATCGCGACCTGCTGGTCAACGTGCTGCGACATCCGGCGTTCCTCGACGGTGCCACCGACACCGCGTTCTTCGCCACCCACGGTCTGACCACACTGGCCGCCCCCCTTGGTAATTCGTCTGCGGTTGCCTGGTCGACGGTCGCCGCCGCCCTCGCCGACGCGACCGCCAACCGCGCCAACGCATCGGTGCTCGGCGGATTGCCGAGCGGGTGGCGCAATCTGGCGTCCGGCTTTCAGACCAAGCGCTACCTCGACGACGCGGGCGGCGAGCACGAGGTGCGCTACCGACTGGGCCGTGCCGGACTCGAGCTCGACGGCGACGATTCCGTCGCCCTGGTCTCGGCATCACCAGACCGGGTCGTGCTGCGCGTCGACGGCGTCGAGTACCCGTTCGAGGTGGCCCGCTACGGACTCTCCGATTCCGACGTCTTCGTCGACGGTTCGCTGGGCCCGGTGCATCTGATTGCCCTGCCGCGCTTCCCCGATCCCGACGCCGCCGTGGCCAAGGGCTCGCTGCTCGCGCCGATGCCCGGTGCGGTGACACGGGTGGCCGCCGCAGTCGGCGACACCGTGACCGCCGGCCAGCCGCTGATTTGGTTGGAAGCCATGAAGATGGAGCACACCATCGTCGCCCCCGCCGACGGCGTGCTCGTCGAACTCAACGTCGGTGCCGGTCGACAAGTCGACGTCGGCGCCGTCCTCGCCCGCATCGACGACCCACAAGGAGAATCCGCATGAGCTTCATCGAGACCGACGAACAGCAGCAGCTTCGCAAGGCGGTTGCCGCGATGTCCGCGAGCTACGGGTCGGACTACTACCTGGAGAAGGCCCGCGCCGGCGAGCACACCACCGAGTTGTGGAGTGAGGCAGGCAAACTGGGCTTCATTGGCGTGAACCTGCCAGAGGAGTACGGCGGCGGTGGCGCCGGGATGTACGAGCTTTCGCTTGTCATGGAGGAGATGGCGGCCGGCGGTTGCGCGCTGCTGATGATGGTCGTCTCCCCCGCCATCAACGGCACCATCATCGCCAAGTACGGCACCGACGAGCAGAAGCAACGCTGGCTGCCCGGCATCGCCGACGGCTCGATCACGATGGCATTCGCCATCACCGAACCCGACGCGGGATCCAACTCACACCGGATCACCACGACGGCCCGCCGTGACGGCGACGACTGGATCCTCTCGGGTCAGAAGGTCTACATCTCCGGCGTCGACCAGGCCCAGGCGGTGCTCGTCGTGAGCCGCACGGCCGAGGCGAAGACGGGCAACCTCAAGCCGGCGCTTTTCGTCGTCCCCACCGACACCCCCGGCCTGTCCTGGACGAAGATCGACATGGAGATCGTCAGCCCGGAGAACCAGTTCCAGCTGTTCCTCGACGACGTCCGGCTGCCTGCGGATGCCCTCGTCGGCTCCGAGGACGCCGCGATCGCGCAGCTGTTCGCCGGACTGAATCCCGAGCGCATCATGGGTGCGGCCAGCGCCGTCGGCATGGGCCGCTTCGCGATCACCAAGGCCACCGATTACGTCAAGACCCGGCAGGTGTGGAAGACCCCGATCGGAGCCCACCAGGGCATCTCACATCCGTTGGCTCAGAATCACATCGAGATCGAGCTGGCCAAGCTGATGATGCAGAAGGCCGCCGCGCTCTACGACCTCGGGGACGACGGCGGTGCAGCCGAGGCCGCGAACATGGCCAAGTACGCCGCGGGCGAGGCGTCGGTGCGCGCGGTGGACCAAGCCGTGCAGTCCCTCGGCGGCAACGGTTTGACCAAGGAGTACGGCATCGCCTCGGTGCTGACGGCGTCGCGCCTGGCCCGCATCGCGCCGGTGAGCCGGGAGATGATCTTGAACTTCGTCGCGCAGACGTCGCTGGGCCTCCCCCGGTCGTACTGATGAGCGACACCCTGGTCACCTACGAGGTGCAGGGCGCGGTCGCGCGGCTGACCCTGGACTCGCCGCACAACCGCAACGCCCTGTCGACGACACTCGTCGCGCAACTGCACGACGGGCTGACCTCGGCCGCGGCGAATCCCGACGTGCGGTGCGTGATCCTCGGCCATACCGGCGGCACGTTCTGCGCTGGCGCCGACCTGGGTGAGGCGGCCGGACGCAGCCCGGAGGATCTGGCGACCGACCGGGCTCGTGAGATGACCAACCTGCTGCGGGCACTGATCAGCCTGCCGATGCCGGTCGTCGGCGTGGTCGACGGTCACGTGCGCGCGGGTGGGCTCGGGCTGATCGGTGCGTGCGACGTCGTCGTCGCCGGGCCGTCGAGCACCTTCGCGCTGACCGAGGCACGGATCGGCGTCGCCCCGTCCATCATCTCGTTGACCTTGCTGCCGAAGATGTCCGCACGCGCGGCGGGCCGTTACTTCGTCACCGGGGAGAAGTTCGGGCCTGCCGAAGCCGAGGCCGCCGGGGTGGTGACCATCGCCGTCGGCTCCGCCGACGACGTGTCGGCCACCGTCGCGCGGCTGGTGGCAGACGTCACGAAGGGGTCACCCCAGGGGTTGGCGGCGTCCAAGGCGTTGACGACGGCAGGCGTTCTCGCCAGCTTCGACGCTCGAGCCGAGGCTCTGACCACGCAATCGGCAGCGCTGTTCGTGTCCGAGGAGGCCCGGGAGGGCATCACCGCCTTCCTCGAGAAGCGGCCGCCACGGTGGCTAAGCGGTGCCGGCGAGGCCACGATTTAGCTGGTTGGTGTGCACGGCGTCTTGCATGTCTGACCGATCGTCGTAGGCTCGTCCTCGATGAGCAATGGAGCGTCGCGACACGGATCGATGCGCGCTGCCGACTCCGATCGAATTCAGGCCGCGCAGTTGCTGACCGATGCCGCCGCGCAGGGCCGTCTCGGGATGAGCGAATACGAAGAACGCCTCAAGAAGGCGTACGCGGCCCAGACGTTCGACGAGCTCGACCGGCTCAGCTCCGACCTACCGGGCATCGCCCCCACGGCGCCCCCGATCGGGCCGGGACAACCGGCACCGTCGACGCTCCTGTTGGCCATCATGAGCGGTTTCGAGCGACGCGGCCGCTGGAACGTGCCGAAGCGGCTGACGTCGGTGGCCCTGTTCGGCGGCGGCGTGATCGACCTGCGCTACGCCGACTTCACCACCGCCGAGGTCGAGATCCACTCGTATTCCGTCTTTGGTGGCCAGACCATCCTGCTGCCGCCCGAGCTGAACGTCGACGTGCACGGCGTGGGAGTGATGGGCGCGTTCGACCACCTCGGCGACGAAGGCTCGCCCGGCGCACCGCAGGTCACCATTCGTGGGTTCTCGCTGTGGGGCAGCGTCGGGATCAAGCGCAAGAAGCGCAAGACCCAGTAGAGGTTCAGCCCCGTCGTCGGCGCGTCCGTAGGTAGTCGCCGACGACGGCGGCGCCCAAGCCGTCGAGATCGGGTTCGACGACCCGCCCCTCCACCCGCCGCGCGACCTGGTCGATGAACCGCGCCAGCCCCGGATCGCTGCCGAGCCGGAAGATCGTCACCTGCGCACCGAGGCGGGAGATCTCGTCGAAGCCCTTGACGGTGTGGGCAATGGTCCGCGGGTGTGGCGGGTAGTCGAAGAAGACCGACGTGCCGCCCTCGTCGCGCCCGTAGTCCTCGAGGTGTGCCGTCGGTTCGCCGTCGGTGACGATGAGCACCACCGGTTGGGCATTGGGGTGGCGGCGCAGATGGCGCGACGCGAGTGCCAGCGCGTGGTGCAGGTTGGTGCCCTGCTCGTAGACACCCTCCAGGCCGGTCAGTTCGGCCGCGCTGACGGTGCGCGCATACCGCCCGAAGGCGATGATCTGCAGGTCGTCGGAGCGGAACCGCGTGCTGATCAGCTGGTGCAGCGCCAGCGCGGTGCGCTTCATCGGCAGCCACCGGTTCTCCATCACCATCGAGAACGACGTGTCGACCAGCAGCGCCACCGCGGACTGGGTGCGCTGCTCGGTCTCGGAGATCTCGACGTCCTCGACGGTGATGTGCATCGGCACTTCCGCGACACCAGTACCGGCCTGGCGCAGCACGGCATTGGTCAACGTGCGCGTGACGTTCCACGGCTCGGTGTCGCCGAACTGCCACGGCCTGGTGGCACCGGTCAGTTCGCCCGCCGCCCCGGCGCGACGCGTGTCGCGTTCGCCGTGGCGGCCCGAAAGCTGCTGTGCCACGTCGCGGAGGATCATCTGACCCAGCTGACGCATCGCCTTGGGGGACAGCCGCCACTGACCGTCCGCGTCGCGGTCGAGGAAGCCCTGATTCATCAGCGCGCGTTCGAGTTCGGACAGGGTGCGGGCGTCGACGGCGGCCTGGTCGCCGAGCTGGCGGGCCAGCATGTCGAGGTCGACGTCGTCCATCTGCGCGCCGGCGTAGCTCTGACTCAGCTGTTCGGCGAGCTGTTCGAGTTCGCCGATGTCGGCAAGGGCCTGAGCGCCCTCACCCATGCCCATGGGGTTGTCGCCCTTGAACCGCTCCGAGCCTTGCCAGTCCTCGCCGGGCCGTGCGTTCTGCAGGTGCTGGTCGAGTTTGTCGAGCGCATTGGTCAGCGACGGCGACCCAAAGGCCTGCTGCGCCAGGGCATCCAGTTCGGCGCGCTGATCCGGCGAGAGGCTGTTGCGGAACCGCTGTGCGGCGGCCGCCCGCTTGGCCAGGGAGTCGAGCAGTTCGTCGATGTTCTTGGGATTCTCCGGGAAGAACTCGCCGTGCTTGGCCATGAACTCGGAGAAGTCCTCCGGGGAGTCTTGGCCGCTGGCGTGCTTGTCGAGGAGTTCGTTCAGGTCGTCGAGCATGTCGTTGACGCGCTGACGGTCCTCGTCGGTGGCGTTCTCCAACGCCTGCTTCATGCCCGAGAACCGTTGGTCGAGCATCTCGCGACCCATCAGGTCCTTGATCTGCTCGTACTTCTCGCGCGCCTCCGGCGACCGCCAGTCGTACTCGGAGAGTTCGGAGACCGCCTTGGCCGGCGAGGGCGGCAAAGCCTCGAGCTGGAGTTCGTTGAACCGGGCGTCGTCGTCCAGCGCCCGGGCCAATTCCTTGCGCTCGGCCAGCACCGCCTCGTCGAGCAGCTTCTTGATCTCCTGCAGAGTGCCGTCGAGGTTGTTCTGCTGCAGCAGCTTTCGGCGCTTGCTGTTGGCCTCGGCGGCCAGTCGGTCGGCGCCGCGCATGTTGTCGGTGCCGCGGCGCATCAGCTCGGCTAGTGCACGTCGCGGCGAACTGCCCTCCATGACGTCCTGCCCGATCTGCTCCAGCGCCTCGCGCAGGTCGACCGGCGGAGCCAGCGGATCAGGCCCGCCGGAGTAGCGCGAATACCGCGACGTCCGCTTAGCCATAGATTGTTTCGCCCTCCCCAGAGACCTTGTCGATTCGCTTGGCCAGGTACAGCGCCTCAAGGGCCAACTCCAGGGCCGCCGCGCGTTCGCCGTCGGACTGCGCGCCCAGCCGCTCGGAGATGGCGTCGACCACGGGTAGGTCCGGCAGTGCGGCCAGCACGTCCTTGGCCGACACGCGCTCGCCCGTGGTGACCGGGGCGCCCTCCTCGACCGCGGTGACCAGCGGGCCGACGTCCAGACCGCCGAGCAGTCGTTGCGCGGTGTCGGCCGTCGCCCGTCGCAACAGGTGTTCCAGCACGGCCTGTTCGCGGCCCTCTTCACCTGATTCGAACTCCAGCTTGCCGCGCAGCACGTCGACGATGGTGCCCAGGTCGACGACCCGCGCGACGGGATCCTGCTCGCCGAGGATCGCCGACCGGTGCGTGGCCGCGGCGGCCACCGTCTCGGCGGCGGCGATGGCAAAACGCGCCGACACCCCGGAGCGCTGGTCGATCGACTGCGATTCGCGCAGCGAGCGGGCGAAGCGCGCCAAGATCTGCAGCAGGTAGTCGGGGACGGCGGCCGGCAGGTGGGATTCCTGCTTGATGACGCCGACCTCGGCGTCAAGTTCCCGCGGATAGTGGGTGCGGATCTCGGCGCCGAAACGGTCCTTGAGCGGGGTGATGATGCGGCCGCGGTTGGTGTAGTCCTCGGGGTTGGCGCTGGCCACGACGAGAACGTCCAGCGGCAGCCGCAGCGTGTAGCCGCGCACCTGGATGTCGCGCTCCTCCATCACGTTGAGCATGGCGACCTGGATGCGCTCGGCGAGGTCGGGCAGCTCGTTGATGGCGACGATCCCGCGGTGCGCCCGCGGGATGAGTCCAAACGCGATGGTCTCCGGATCGCCGAGGCTTCGGCCCTCGGCGACCTTGATGGGGTCGATGTCGCCAACCAGGTCGGCGACGCTGGTGTCGGGCGTGGCCAACTTCTCGGTGTAGCGCTCGCTGCGGTGGATCCAGGTGATGGGCAGGTCGTCGCCGGAGCTGGCCGCCCGGCGGATCCACTCGGGCGTGATCGGCGTGTACGGGTGTTCGTGCAACTCGGATCCGTCGATGACGGGGGTCCACTCGTCGAGCAGATTGGTCAACGACCGCAGCAGGCGGGTCTTGCCCTGCCCGCGTTCGCCGAGCAGCACGACGTCGTGTTCGGCGATCAGCGCGCGTTCCAGCTGCGGGATGACGGAGTCCTCGAAACCGAGGATGCCGGTCCACACGTCACGGCCCTCACCGAGCGCGGCCAGCAGGTTTTCCCGAATTTCGGCCTTCACGCCGCGCTCGCGATGCCCGGAGGCACGCAGCTCGCCGACGGTGCGGGGCAGGTCGTTAGGTGATGTCACTACTCCACGCTACGACGGTTGGCGCCGGGAGGCACCAGGTCCGTGCTCTCAGCGAAATTACGGTGACGTCACCACGCCCCTAGTGCGCGAAGTGGCGCGCACCGGTGAGGTACAGCGCGATGCCGGCCGCCTCGGCCGCTGCGGTCACCACGTCGTCGCGCATCGACCCGCCGGGATGGACGATGGCCGTCACCCCCGCCGCGGTCAGCACCTCGAGCCCGTCCGGGAACGGGAAGAAGGCGTCCGAGGATGCCACCGCCCCGCGGACGCGGTCGCCCGCACGTTCGACGGCCAGCCGCGCCGCGTCGACCCGGTTGACCTGACCCATGCCGACGCCCACGGTGGCGCCGTCCTTGGCGACGACGATCGCGTTCGACTTCACCGCACGGCAGGCGCGCCAGGCGAACACCAGATCGGCGAAGATGTCGGCGTCGACCGGCGTGCCGGTGGCCAGGGTCCAGGTGGCGGGGTCGTCGCCGGGGGCGTCGACTGCGTCGCGCTGTTGAACCAGCAGGCCCCCGCTGACCTGGCGGAATTCCGGCCCTCCGACGCGCGGCTCGGAGGCAACCAGCACGCGAATGTTCTTCTTGCCGGCCAATATTTCGACCGCACCCGGCTCGTAGGCCGGGGCGATGATCACCTCGGTGAAGATGTCGGCGACCGTCGTGGCCATCTCGACGCTGACCGTGGTGTTGGCCGCGATGACGCCGCCGAACGCGCTCAGCGGGTCGCACTCGTGGGCCTTGCGGTGCGCGTCGGCGACCGAGACCGACGACACCGCGATGCCACACGGGTTGGCGTGCTTGATGATAGCCACGCAGGTCTGCTCGTAGTCGAACGCGGCGCGCCAGGCGGCGTCGGCGTCGGTGTAGTTGTTGTAGGACATCTCCTTGCCGTGCAACTGCTCGGCCTGCGCGAGGCCGGGCCACGCCGAATCGTCGCGGTAGAGCGCGGCTTGCTGGTGGGGGTTCTCGCCGTAGCGAAGCACCGCGGCCCGCTTCCACGTGCCGCCGAACCACTCTGGCGGTCCGGCCTGGTCGACCTCCGGGGAAAGCACCGACCCCATCCAGCTGGCAACGGCGACGTCGTACTCGGCGGTGTGCCGGAAGGCCAAGGCCGCCAACCGCTTCCGCTCCGCGAGGGTGAAGCCACCCTCGCGGACCGCGGCCAGCACTCCGTCGTACCCACGGGGTTCGACGACGACCGCGACGCTGGGGTGGTTCTTGGCGGCGGCGCGAACCATCGACGGGCCGCCGATGTCGATCTGCTCGACGCACTCGTCCTCGGTGGCGCCGGATTCGACGGTCTCGGTGAACGGGTAGAGGTTCACGACGACCAATTCGAAGGCCGCGACGCCGAGTTCGTCGAGCGCGGCGAGGTGCTCGGCCTTGCGGGTGTCGGCCAGCAAGCCGGCGTGCACCCTGGGGTGCAGGGTCTTCACGCGGCCGTCGAGCACCTCGGGAAAGCCGGTGACCTCCTCGACCGGCGTGACCGGGACACCGCTGGCGGCAATGGTCTTCGCCGTCGAACCGGTCGAGACGATCGCGACGCCCGCCTCGTGGAGGCCGCGCGCCAACTCGGCGAGACCCGTCTTGTCGTAGACGCTGATCAGCGCGCGCCGAACCGCCCGTCTGCCGTCGTGGGTGTCCACGTCTACGTCCACGCTCATCCGATCGTTGCCTTTCGTCCAGTCCACGTCACGCCGCGCGTCGCCATCGCGGCAAGTACTTCCACCAACAGTCGTCTCTCGACGACCTTGATCCGTTCGTGCAGGGCGGCCTCGTCGTCGTCGTCGAGGACCGCGACGGCCTCTTGGGCCAAGATCGGCCCGGTGTCCACCCCCGAGTCGACGAGGTGCACGGTGCATCCGGTGACACGCACACCGTAGGCCAGCGAGTCGGGGACCGCGTGCGCGCCAGGGAAGGCAGGCAGCAGGGCCGGGTGGGTGTTGACGATCCGCCCGGCGAAGCGCGAAAGGAACTGGGAGCCAAGGATCTTCATGAACCCAGCCGACACCACGAGATCGGGCTGATGCGCAGCCGCGGCGTCGGTGATGGCGGCGTCCCACGCGTCCCGGTCGGCGTGGTCGCCGAGGCGCGTGGTGAAGGTCGGCAGCGAGGCGGCCTCGGCGATCTCCAGGGCACGGCAGTCACGGTCGGTGCCGACCGCGACCACGCGGGCCGGGAAGTCCCCGACGGTGGCGGCGAGGATCGACTCCAGCAGCGAACCCGTGCCGGAGGCCAGAACGATCAGCCGGGCCGGCGCACTGGGGGGCACGATGATCGGGGGCTGCACGCGATGCAGCCTAATCGGCGGGGCGGTGTGACCCGTCGCTGGTGTGGTCTTCCCCGGCAGAGAGGTCGTCGTCGGCGAAGTAGTGCGCCTCGGGGTCGTCGTCGAAGTCGAGCGCATCGCGGTGGGTCGGCCGCATCGAGCGCGGCGGTATCCGCGCCTCGGGCTCGGATCTCGGCCCGGGCACGACCTCTGCCTCGATCTCGGGTCGGGCCTCGACTTCGAGGTCGCGGCGAGGCTCGGGATCGCGGCGAGGCTCGGGTGCGGGTTCGATCACTTCGGCTTCGATCACGTCGGGCTCGAACACTTCGGGCTCGAACGCTTCGGGTTCCAGGAACTCCTCGACATCCGGCTCGGGCTCGGACTCGGACTCGGACTCCCCGACGGTCGCCACCGGCGCCGTCTCCGGCTCCACGTCCCGCTCGGGCTCGGGCTCGGGCTCTGGCGCCGCGACCGGGGCGGTACGGGTCTTCGACCGACGCCGCAGCCCCCCGCTCATCACGACGGTCAGGCCGCCGACCGCGACGAACCAGATGAACACCGCGGGACCAAAGGTGGCCTGGTCGACGCCGACGTCGCCGAAGTTGCCGAGTCGGCCGCCGCCGGCGTACCCGAGCAGCGCCATCGCCACGGCCCCGATGACGGCCGCCGCCACCAACTTGCCCGCGGCTTCGGGCAACGGTTCGGCACGCCGCGCGCACTGCTGGCCGACGGCCACGCCCGCGGCTGCGGCGGCGATCAAGAGCGCCACCCAGATGGGTCCCAGCGGCGGGCTGGGCACCGCCGCCAGAATGGGCAGGGCGGGCACGTCGCCGCCCAGCACGGTGAAGGAACTGAACGTCGCCAGCCCGATGTGCGCGCTCGAGCCGACGGCGACCGCCGCGGTCCCGACGATCACGTTGGGGGCGTAGAACATCGACAGCAGTGTCAGGCTCAGCTGACCGAACGCCGAGTCGGTGATGCCGAACAGGGTGTCCATGGTGCCCCAGTGCAGGACCATCGACCCGGCCGCGATCACCCCGGACAGGCCGAACAACGCCAGCACGCCGACCGAGGCCGCGCGGAACGCCTCCGGCAACCAGCCGGGCACGTAGGGCAGTCGAAGCAACCGGGGCGCCACCCTGGGTCCGACGCCGATGAGCGCGCCTGCCAGGTGCACCGTCAGCACGCAGCCGAACGCAAGCGTCGCCCCCGGCGTCTGAAGTTCCGTCAACACCGAGGACGCGTCGTGGATCACCGCCAGAGCGACGGCGGCGATCAGCAGCGGGCCGCCGAGGGCCGATGCCACGATCCACCGGATCACGAACCAGGACGTGCCTGCCTTGGTCGCCGCTGCCGTGGTGCGGGCGGTCCCCCACACCATCAGCAGCAGCGGCAGCAGTGGCATGACGCCGAGTTCGGCGCCGCCGATCGAGACCGGCACCCCGTGGACGCCGAGCCACATGCTGGCGATCGCCCCGAACGCACCGGTCATGTCGCTGTTGGCGATGACCAACTGCACCAGCACCACGGCGGCGATCACCGCGACGGCGATGGCCGACGGCCCGAACGCGACCCGAAGCAGGTCGCGCGCCTGCCGCGTGCCGACTGGCCGGTTGTCCACTAGCTGCGTCGCTCCTCGCACGATCTCCCGCGCGCGACGGGTGCGTGCGCGCCGCTAGCGATTATGACGGTGGCGGGGCGGATTGCGGCGCAGCCTGCTGCTGTGGTGGCTGCGTTTCGAACGACTGGGTCGGCTGAGAGCCAAGCGATCCCTGCGGCGATCCGAAGGCGGGGAATCCCGTCGGCGGCGTGGGTGAGCCGTTCTCGTGCGACCCGGTCTGCTGGCCCGGCTGCGGGGTCTGCTGGCCGGACTGCGGGGTCTGCTGACCACCGGGCTGCGAGGTCGGCTGAGCGCCGAAGCCACCGGTCGTCGGGTTGTTGGGGTAGCCGCCGTACTGCGGCTGCGGGTATCCACCGCGCTGGCCGGGGCCCTGCTGGTGCAGCGGCGCGGTGTGCTGGTGCTGACCCTGCGGCTGACCGTAGTACTGCCCCGGCGCGCCGTACTGGCCGTACGGGTTCTGGTCGTACTTCGGCTTGGGGGTGGGGGCGCTGACGACGCCTGCCTCCAGCAGCAGCGCGGCAACGGCCGCGATCACCTGGAGCACCGAGAAGACGATGATCAGGTACAGCGCCCAGCCGAACGTCACGCCCGAGGGCAGGCCGACGATCTGAGACAGCACGATCAGCAGTGCGAGCACCGAGAGGATGGCGACCCAGGTGTAGGACCGGCCAAGCTTGGGCAGCAGGCTGGCCCCGGCGAGCAGGGCGGCGACGAGCGCCACCGCGGTCGCGAGCGTGATCCCGATGGGCGTCGTGCTCACCGATCCACCGATCGGGCCGAAGCCGGGCAGATTCGGTGCGTTGATCGTGAACACCGGGCCGAAGTTGGCCAGGTAGACGAACAATCCGAGTACCGCGACGGCAGCGGCCAGGTAGACGGGCAACTTGCTTGGGCCGGCCGGTGCCGCCTCCGGAGTCTGTCCATAGTGCTGCGCGGGCGCGGAATACTGCCCCGCGGACGGCCCGGACGGGTAACCGGAGTTACCGGGCGGGCCCGATGGGTACGACATGTCCCCTCCTCTGATGGGCGATTGGTTCACCCACGCTAGCGCACCAAGCTTTGGGGTCGGCCCGTGCGCACGCCAGCGCGACGAGGTGTCAGGCCGAAACCAGCACCGGCTGGTCGCGTGAATCCTCTTCGGACCGTTCGATTTCGCGCACCAGCGGGAGGACCTTGGCGCCGAAGTACTCGATCTCCTCCTGGAAGTGAAGGAACCCACCGAGGATCAGGTCGACGCCGCGCTTGCGGTAGGCGACGATGCGTTCGGCGATCTGCTCGGGCGTGCCGATCAGCTGGGTCCGGAAGCCGTCGTTGTACTGAACGAGGTCCTCGAACGACGAGTCCGCCCACATGCCCTTCTTGTCGCCGGTCGCGTTGCCCGCCTGCTGCACGGCCCCGCGGAAGCCCTCCACGGCGGGCTTGTTGGCCTTGGCGATGATCTCCTTGAGGACTTCCTTTGCTTCTCTTTCCGTGTCACGGGCGATGATGAAGCCGTTGAGGCCCACCTTGACCTCGCGGCCGACGGTGCGGGCGTGGTCGCGAACCTCGACGACCTGTTCGGTGATGCCGTCGAAGTCCTTGCCGTTGGAGAAGTACCAGTCGGAGTACAGCCCGCCGTTGCGGCGGGCGGCGGTCGAGTTACCGCCCTGGAAGATCTCCGGGTTCGGCCGCTCCGGGGTGTTGACCGGCTTGGGCTTGAGGGTGAAGTCGTGGATGCGGTAGAAGTCGCCGCGGAAGTCCACGTCGTCCTCGGTCCAGATCTTGCGCAGCACCTGGAGGAACTCGGCGCTGCGGCGGTACCGCTCGTCGTGTTCGAGCCACGGCTCACCCAGGTGGGTGAATTCGTCCTTGAACCAGCCCGAGACGACGTTGACGGCGAAGCGGCCGTTGCTGAGGTGGTCCGCCGTCGCGCCCAGCTTGGCGAGCACCGCGGGCTGCCACAAGCCGGGGTGGACGGCGGCGATGACCTTGAGCCGCTCGGTGGCCAGCAGTAGGGCGAGGCTGAAGCTGGTGGATTCGTGCTGGTATTCGGCGCCGTAACTGGCTTCGTACCGGACCTGGGACAGGGCGTACTCGAAGCCGTTGTTCTCCGCGGTCTGCGCGAGCTTCTTGTTGTACTCGTAATTCCAGTCCGTGCGCTGCTCGATGTCGCTGGTCACGAGGCCGCCACTGACGTTGGGCACCCAGTAGGCGAACTTGACGTGGTCGGCGATGCGTTCGGTCGTCATGGTGTGTCATCCCAGTTGGTCGGTCGACACTGGTCACGGGTATTGATCCGTCAGATTCCAACACCGAGGTGTCAGACCTTGCGCCCGGGTACTAGAACACGTTCTAATTCTGCCCATGGACTACGGGCTCGTTCTCTTCACCAGCGATCGCGGGATAGCTCCGGCGGCAGCGGCCACACTCGCGGACGACCACGGCTTCCACACGTTCTACGTGCCCGAGCACACCCACATCCCCATCAAGCGGGAGGCCGCCCACCCGACCACCGGTGACGAGTCGCTGCCCGACGACCGCTACATGCGCACGCTCGACCCGTGGGTCAGCCTGGGCACCGCCGCCGCGGTGACGACGAGGGTGCGGCTCTCGACGGCCGTCGCACTGCCCGTGGAACACGACTGCATCACGCTGGCCAAGTCCATCGCCACCCTCGACCACCTCTCCGGCGGGCGCGTCAGCCTCGGTGTCGGATTCGGTTGGAATACCGACGAACTCACCGACCACAACGTGCCGCCGGGGCGCCGCCGCACCATGTTGCGCGAGTACCTGGAGGCGATGCGTGCGTTGTGGACGCAGGAGGAGGCCGAATACGACGGCGAGTTCGTGAAATTCGGCCCCAGCTGGGCCTGGCCGAAACCCGTTCAGCCGCACATTCCCGTGCTCGTCGGCGCCGCGGGCACCGAGAAGAACTTCAGGTGGATCGCCAAGTCGGCCGACGGCTGGATCACCACGCCGCGTGACTTCGACATCGACGCGCCCGTGAAGCTGCTGCAGGACACCTGGGCCGCCGCCGGTCGCGACGGCGCACCGCAGATCGTCGCGCTGGACTTCAAGCCCGACCCCGACAAGCTGGCCCGCTGGGCCGATCTCGGCGTCACCGAGGTGCTCTTCGGGTTGCCGGACAAGTCCGAAGTCGAGGTCGCCGGCTACGTGGAGAGACTGGCGGGCAAGCTCGCGGCTCTGGTCTGATCCGCTCCCTCAGAGGCTTCTCAGCCGCAGAGCGCATCCTGGTGGCATGGCTGAGCAGGCACCCGTCTTCACCGACCGTCGTCGAGCCGAGTCGTTCGGCTCGGTCGCCGAGGACTACGACCGCTACCGGCCCCGGTATCCCGACGCGCTGATCGCACGGTTGGTGACAGCGCCAGGTCTACGCGTCCTCGACGTGGGGGCGGGTACCGGGATCTCGTCGGCTCAGCTCGCAGGTGCCGGAGCCGACGTCCTCGCCGTCGAGCCCGACGCGCAGATGGCGGCGCTCTGTGCCGCGAAGGGAATCCCGGTCGAGCGCAACACCTTCGAGCAGTGGCAGCCGCGTGACCGCACCTTCGATCTGGTGACCTTCGGGCAGTCGTTTCACTGGGTGGACCCCGACGTGGCCTTGCCGAAGCTCGCGAGGCTCTTGACCCCCGGCGGGCGACTGGCGCTGATGTGGAACCGCATCACCGCCAACGACTCGGTGCGTCGGGAACTCGAACGCGTCTCCGCCCAGTACGGCGTCACCACACCGGCCGCCACGTCCGGCAGCAACGCCGAGACCGCGCTGCAGGCGCTGCTGCGTCGCACCGAGTTCACCTCCGAGCGCGTCGAGGTGCGCGAGGAACTGCACTATTCGACCGAGGATTGGCTCAGTCTGGTGTTCACCCACTCCAACCACGTGGTGTTGGAGCACGCCGCGAAGACCGAGTTGCGCGGCCGCTTGGCCACTCTCATCGGCGACGACGGAGTGGACGCGGTCAACGAGGCGCTCGCCCTGATCTGCACGCGGTCGAACGTCACGCCAGCGTCGCGCGGTTGACCCCGTCCTCGGTCGACTTCACGGCGATCGTCGCGCCCAGCGGGTCTCCCCCGGTCATCAGCGCCACCAGGTCGTCGTCCTCGGTCAGCGCCATGAAGCGGGTGTCGTCGGCGGCGAGCCGCCCGATGATCACACCCGTCGTCGTCGGCCAGTCGTAGCGCACCGAATAGGTCTCGATCGTCCCGGGGCCGTCGGCATGCCGGGTCACCGGGACCGTCGGCAGGGCCGCGATGTCTGCCTGCAACGCTTCGCTGCGGTCGGGGGCCCACTCGGCGGGCACGGTCGAGTACACGCCGACGGAGTACTTGCTCATCACGCCGCCGTTGGCGCCGACGAGACCGAACGACCCTGGGCGGTCCCGCATCTGGGCGACCGTCTCGGCGATGCCGTGCAGCGAGTAGCTGTTGCCGGGGCCACCGAAGTACGGCAGCCCGCCGGTGAGCGTGAGCCCCCGCGGATCGTCGGGCTGGAGGCCGAACTCGTCGCACACCGCGAACACCGGGAAGGGGAAGCAGCTGTAGAGATCGAAGGTCGCCACGTCGTCGACGCCGGTGCCGGCCCCGCGAAGCGCTTCTGCCACGGCGTTCCTCGCGGCGTGGCTGACGCTCAGGTCGACGCGGTCCAGCAGGTCCTGCTCGGTCAGGTCGGCGTGGCCGCGCAGATATATCCACTTGGCCTCCGGCACGCCGAGGCGCTGGGCGGCGGCGACCGACATCACCACCGCCGCCGCGCCCTGGTTGACGGTGTCGCGGGCCACCATCAGCCGCGGGTAGGGGTCGCAGATCATCCGATTCTCGACGGTGACCGTCTCGATCTCGTCGACCGACCGCTCGACCGGCGACGACGCGAACGGGTTCTTCGCGGCGACCCTCGTGAAGGGTGCGAACAGCTCGGCCATCCGGTGCCGGTAGTCCGTCACGCCAAGACCAAGGCGCCCGCGACGCGCGTTGTCGAGCAGTCCGTACTGCACCGGCGCACCCGTCAGCCCATGCGTGGCGGTGTACTCGGACATGTACTGCTCGAAGCCGTAGCCGCGGTCCTCCAGTTGGCCGCCGACGGTCTCGCTGTGGTCTGGCCCGTTGTCGCGGCCTGCGAAGGTCTTCAACGTCGAGCCGTTCTCCGAGCCGAGAATCAGCGCCGCCTCGATCTCACCCGCCGCGATCGCCCCGCTCAGCTCAGTCACCAGATGCTGAGGGCCGTTGCCGCCGATGGGTTCGAGAATCGCGCGCGCCGGATCGGCCCCCACGCGGCGGGCCACCGATCGGACGTAGTTGTCCGATGCCCCCAGGGGCGGGTCGCCGAACGGCGTGCAGATCTCGAATTGCCGCAGCCCGGCGAACACCTCGATCGCGCGGGCGACGGCCACCTCGTCGGCGCCGGTGTCCGAGAGGGCGGCGCGTACCGCTTCGGTGGCGAGCTCGACCGACGACATGCCGCGATAGTCGGGGGCGTCGACGCGCTCGGTGAACTGCCCGACCCCGACGACGACGGGGGTGCGTGGGTCGACCGGCATGCGAACCTCCTGGCGTGTACTGATTCGCCAGGCTAATAGAACACGTTCCTGTTTCGCCAATTCGCGCCGCTCACTCCGGTGGCGGACGACCGCGCTCACCAGAGCAAACGTGTCACGCCCGTTCGACGAAGCCGTCGAGTCGACCGCGGGCCAGCACGCGCGTGGGAGTCTTCAACGCGGTCCGGAGGTTCTTTCGGGCGTGGTCCGGGATCGGGTCGGCGAGGGCGAACAGTTGGAAGACATACCGGTGGGGACCGTGGCCCCGGATGGGCGCCGGACCCTCATATCCCCTTCCGAGCAGGACCTTCAGGAGCTGGACGCCGTCGCCGACGGTGGAAGCGCTGAGCCCACCGGCGGGCAGCGACGTCACCTCGGGGTCGATCAGCGCGGCGACGTGCGCCAGCGGACGGGGCAACGGGACGTCGACGTCTTCGACGACGAGAAGCAGTTCGGCGGTCGACGGTGGGGCCGCCGACCAGGTCAGGCTCGGCGATCGATTGGCGCCACCGATTCTGGTGGCCGCGTGGGCGCGTGGAATGGTCGACTCGTGGCCGAAGTCCGCGCTCGTCAGGCCGAGGTCGTCGGTTGCCCTCAGCGCGGGGCGGTTCCAGACGAGTTTGGCTTGGCCGGCCCTGACGGGCACGAGAAGCGCGCCAAGACCGCGCCGTGGGTGGTCCTGGTTCACGTCGCCGTCGCACCGCCGTCGACGAACATGGCGCTTCCCGTGACGAAGGACGACTCGTCGCTTGCGAGGAACAGCGCCGCCGCGGCCACTTCCTCGGGTCGTCCCAACCGGCCGGTGAGGTGCTGTGCGGTCAGATGGTCGAGAACGGCGCCCTGCTGGTCCTCGGGCAGCAGCGAGACGAAGCTTCGCGGCATCGGGGTGTCGACGACGCCGGGAAGGATGGCGTTGACCCTGATGCCCGGTGCGAGATCGACGGCGGCGACGCGCGAGAGCAACACCACACCAGCCTTGGCCGCCCCGTAGATCGCCATGTTGGGCAGCGCCACCGAGCCGCCGGCCGACGACGTGTTGACGATGGACCCGCCCGGGTTGGTCATCCTGGGCGCGAAGGCGCGAATCATCAGGAACACCGACTTGGAGTTGACGTCGTGGACGCGATCCCAGTCCTCGACCGTCGACTCCAAGATGTGCTTGCCCAGAATGATTCCCGCGTTGTTGTACAGCACGTCGACGAGACGGTCGGCCGTCACCTCGGTCGCGAGTCGACCAACCTGCTCTTCAGACGACACGTCGACGGTGCGGAACGTGAAGTCGTAACCCTGCGCCGTCAGTTCGCGTTCGAGTTCCGTGCCGGCCTCAGTCGACAGGTCGACGCCCACCACCGATGCGCCCTCACTGCAGAACAGACGGCTCGCCGCTCGCCCCACTCCACCGGCGACGCCGGTGATCACCGCGTACTTTCCATCCAGACGTCCCACGAATTGCCCTTCCCGATACTCGGATGCTGGTTCGGCCGTCAGGCTCGGAGTCCGGCTTGGCGCAGCAGCGGCAGCACCGACTCGCCGAAGTGCTCGAGCCCGCGCTCGTAGTCGTGGAAACCCAGTGTCACGCCCGAGATTCCAGCGTTCTCCAGGCCGATCAGGCGATCGGTGATCTGCTCTGGAGTGCCGAGGAAGACCGGGGTGCCCCATCCCGTGATGAACGCGTCCTCGGTGGCTTGGGCCAAGATCTCGTCGAACGAGCCGCTCTGGATGCCGAGGACCTGCATCAGGTTTCGTGCGGCCTCTCGGTCGCCGCCGTCGACGACGGATCGCAGTTGGTCATGCGCCTCCTCTTCGGTGTCGGCGCACACCACGTAGGCGCCGGAGAAGACCAGCGGATTGCGGTGGTACTTGTCGAAGGCGTCGCTCTTGAACCTCTGAATGCGTTCGGCAGCGGTGGCCGGATCCTTGACGGCGATGAAGCTGACGTCGGCATGTCGGGCGGAGAAGTCGCTCCCCGCCGGTGACGCTCCGGCATTCATGATCACCGGGTGCGGCCGCTGAATCGGCTTGGGCCAGGACTGAGCATCCTTGACCGAATAGAACGCGCCGTCGACGGAGAACGGGTCCTCCTCGGTCCACAGTCGCTTGACGATGTGAAGCCATTCGTCGCCCACGCGATAACGCTCGTCGTGCTCTCGCTGCGAGGAACCGAACATCTCCAGTTCTGGTGTGAACCAGCCCATTACGAGGTTGAGGCCAAACCGTCCGTTGGAGATGTGGTCGACGGTGGCGGCCTGTTTGGCGGCGACGATCGGATGGATGACGGGGACGTGCGAGGTGGCGAAGACCATGATGCGTTCGGTGACCTGCGCCAGGCCGGCCGCCCAGGTGTAGGTGTCGAACGACTCGCCGTTGAAGTTGGTCGCTCCGCCGAAACCACGCCAGCGGCTGACGGGAACGACCATGTCGAGTCCCATGGCGTCGCTCTGCCGTGCAAGCTTGCGGGTGTGCTCCCAGCTCACTTCGTACGTCGTCGGGGCCTCGCTGATGCTCAGTCCGTAGCTGACGTTGGTCGCGAACGTGCCCAACTTGAGCTTGTTCTCGTCGTCGTAGATGGCCAGGTGCGATCTACCTTCGGCGAGGTCGGTGGCGAGGGGTGCGGGCATCTGACTCTTCCTGTCGATTTCGTTGTGCTCGTTGAGGATTGAGGCTTCTGGCCTAGTGTGTCCGAGTGGCCGCTGCGGCGTCCCGGTCGTCGAGGTGGGCGACGTGGCCCAGGCGTTGGGAGATCGACAGCCCGGCGGCGGCGATCAGTGGACCGAATTCGGCCGACGCCGCGGCGGTGAGCCGGAAGGTCGGACCGCCGACGGCGATGGCGGCGGTGATGTCGCCGGACGAGTCGAAGATCGGCGCGGCAATCGAACTGAGCCCCGGCTCGCGCTCCTCGGAGGTGTAGGACCACCCTTCCCGACGGACGACCTCGAGCGTGCGGCGAAGTTGCGCGGCATCGGTGGTGGTCGCGTCGGTGAAGCGCGTGAGGCCTGCGGCCAGGGCCGCCGCCAGCGCGTCGGGATCGAAGGCCATGAAGGCCTTTCCCGCGGCGCCGGCGTGCATGGGCATCACCTGACCGACGTATCCGTTGAAGACGATCGACCGCTCGGACATCGCGATGGCGACGCCGACGCGGACGGCGCCCTGGCGGACGTAGATGCCGGTGGTCTCGCCCGTCAGATCCCGAATCTGGTCGATCACCGGTCCGGCGGCAACCATGAGGTCGGACGCGGCCCGGGCGGGAGCCGACCAGACGAGCACCCGTAGGCCGAGCCGGTAGTAGTTCCCGTCCCGCTCGAGCAGGCGTTGCACCACGAGATTCTTGACGATGCGGGCCACCGTGGTGGCGGGCAGACCCGTGATGTCGCGGATCTCGCCCACTTGAAGTCGCGGTTGCCTCTTGGAGAAGCAGTCCAGAACCAAGCACACCCGCTCGATCACCCGAACTGATCCGTCTTCCGTCACCTGGCACCTCGGCTCCACTAGATGGTTTTCAATTCCGTCAGACGGAGTGACCGTAGTCACCGGATTGTGCCGGTGTCAATGCACCAAAAGCCGCCTCGCGAAACTGATACACGGTGTTGACAGCCTGATCGCCCCGTCTTAGCGTCACCACTGTATGGTTTTCACATCCACTGAATGGACTCCACGCTTATGTCCTCGACATCCGCACCCCACGCCGACTGCGCCGCGCCGAGGGCCTCGGGTAGCGCCGCGACGGCGGCGCTGCTACGGGAACTGATCGAGGGCGAAGAGCTCGTCGTGGCCCCCGGCGTCTACGACGGAATCTCGGCGGCCGTAGTGGAGCACTCGACGTCTCCACTCGCCTACCTGACGGGTGCCGGAGTATCCGCCTCGGCGGTCGGCCTGCCGGACGTCGGTCTGACGACCATGACCGAAATGGTCACGCAGCTCGCGGCAATCGCCCGCGTGTTGTCCAAACCCCTGATTGCCGACGCCGACACCGGTTTCGGCGACGTGACCAACCTCTACCGCACGGTCATCGAGTACGAGCGCCTCGGCGTCGCCGGCATCCAGATCGAGGACCAGATCTTCCCCAAACGCTGCGGCCACCTCGACGACAAGACGGTCGTCGACGCCGACGAGTTCACCGCCAAGATCCGCGCCGCCGCCGACGCGCGGACCGACATGCTCGTCATCGCGCGCACCGACGCGCGGGCCGCATACGGGCTCGACGAGGCGTTGCGCCGGGCGGCGCTGTACGTCGACGCCGGCGCCGACGTCATCTTCGTCGAGGCACCCGAGACCGTGGACGAAATCGCGCGCATACCACGGGAAGTCGAGGCACCGGTGCTGTTCAATCTCGTCCCCCGGGGCAAGACCCCCGAGGTCACGCTGAGCCAGCTCCAAGATTTCGGCTACGCGCTGGTCATCGCGCCCGCCGCAGGAATCGGCGGAGCCGTTCGGGGAATCACGGCAGCCCTCGACGCCCTCGGCAGCGGCGACGTCAGCGGCACCGGCACGGCATCGCCGCACGAATTCTTCACGATGCTCGACCTGCCCTTCTGGCAAGACCTCCGCGCGACCTACGCCAGCGGTGACGCGCGTGCCTAACACGATGATCGAGGCCATTCTCGCCGCGTCGTCGGGCCACGCCGACGTCACGCCGGGGCAGATCGTCACCTGCGACGTGGACATGACGGTGGTGATCGACGTGCAGTTCGCCCAACTCCGCCTGGCCGACATCGTGGCCGTGCACGACCCCCGGAAGGTTGCCGTCGTCATGGACCACGCCGTCCCCGCCCCCACGGTGCGTGACGCCGTGCACGGCACCCGGGCGAGAGCCTTTGCGCGCCAACACGGCATCGAGCGCTTCTTCGACGTCGGCAGGCACGGGATCGTGCACCAGGTGATCGACGAGCAAGGCTTGGCACTCCCCGGAACCGTCGTGGCCTGTACCGACTCGCACACCTGCGCCGCGGGGGCAATGAACTCCGCCGCCCGAGGCCTCGGGCCCGCCGAGATCCTGCAGATGCTGTGTACCGGCAAGACCTGGCACCGGGTTCCCGAAACGATCCGGTACGAACTGGTGGGCACCAAACCACCCCACGTCAACGGCAAGGACGTCTTCCTTGCCATCGCCGGTCGATACGGAGACGCCACCGATCATGCACTCGAGTTCGGCGGGCCGGGATTGGCGAGCGTGCCGATGAGCGACCGCCGCACCATCGCCACCCAGGGCGCCGAGATCGGCGCCGACTTCACGCTGTTCCCGGCCGACGACGTGTGCCTCCGACACGTGTCGCAGACCGCACCGGGGGCCACCTTCACAGCGCGCGAGGCCGACGCCGACGCCCGCTACGCCGCAGTACGCGTGGTCGACCTCGACACCATCGAGCCGATGGTCGCCCGGCCCGGCACGGTCATCCACAACGCCTCGCCGGCAAATGAACTCACCGAAGTACGGATCGACCAGGCGTTCATCGGCTCCTGCGCCAACGGCCAACTCGCCGATCTCGAAGTCGCTGCGAGCGTCGTCGCGGGCCGCCGGGTGGCCGACGGCGTTCGGCTGATCGTCACGCCCGCTTCTCAACGGGTCTACAAGGACGCGGTCGACCTTGGCTACGTGTCCACCCTCGTCGACGCTGGCGCGGTCGTGACCAACTCGACCTGCGGAGCGTGCTTCGGCTACCACATGGGAGTCCTGGCCCCCGACGAAGTGTGCATCACCGCCAGCACCCGCAACTTTCGCGGCCGGATGGGAAGTACCGAGGCATCCATCTACATGGCCTCACCGGCGACCGTCGCGTCGTCGGCCGTCGCCGGGTACATCACCGCGCCTGCGACGGCGGTGGTCGACTCGTGAGACCACTGATCGCTCGCGGCAAGGCCTGGGTCTTCGGCGACGAGGTCAACACCGACGACATGTATCCCGGCTTCGCCATGAAGATGCCCATCGCGCAAGCGGCGCAGCACATGTTCGACGCGACGCGTCCCGACTGGCCCAGCCTCGTGCAGCCGGGAGACGTCGTGGTGGCGGGCCGGAACTTCGGCATCGGGTCCAGCCGACCCGTGGGTGAGCTCTTCCTGCAACACGGGGTGAGTTGCTTGATCGCCGAACAGTTCAACTCGCTGTTCCTCCGCAACGTCCTGAACTACGGGCTGCCCGCGATCACCCTTCCGCACGCCCGCGAGATCCTCGCCGAGGGTGACCTCCTGGAGATCGACCTGCGCGCCGCCACGCTGCACGACGTCACACGGGACAGCACACACACGTTCGTGCCGTTTCCGAACTTCATCGTCGACGTCCTCGACGCCGGTGGACTGATGAACCAACTCGAGGCCGGCGGCTACCTTCGCACTCCGCACTCCCCCGCACCCGGGCCTCAGTCATGAAGCTCGACGCCGTCCCGTCGGACCCCGCCGCCCTGCGCGTGCTGTTCGCCCAGATCCCCCAGAGTGTCGTCGCGCTGTGCGGACTCGATGCGTCGGGAACACCACACGGGGTGGCCGCGAGTTCCTTCACACCGATCTCCCTGGAACCACCGCTGGTGTCCGTGGCAATGGCCGAGACGTCGACGACGTGGCCGACGCTGCGGAGGATGCCACGTGTCGGCGTCAGCCTGCTGTCGCATTCCCAGGCTGACACCTGTCGGACGCTTGCAGCCAAGGGGCGGGACCGATTCGCCAATCTTCGCTGGAGTTCGACGGTCGGCTCAAGTGCTGTCTTCGTCGACGGCGCCGCCGACGGCCGCGAGCCACTCATCTTCCACGGCAGCGGCTTTCGTCGACTGGCCGCCATCCGACCCCAGGGGATTCAATGACGACGTCAGATGCGACGACCGTGGTGCTCGGCGCCGGCAGTGGACTCGGCGCCGAGATCGCCCGCCAGCTCGTCGCGCTCGGCCACCAGGTGCGCGGGGTGACGCGTAGTGGCAACGGCATTCCGGTCGGCGTCGCCAATCACCGCGCCGACATCTTGGATCGCTCGGCGGCAGTCGCCGCGTGCCGCGGAGCCTCGGTCGTGCACCTGGCCGCGAATGTTCCGTACCCGAACTGGCTCGACACGTTCCCCGCCATGGTCGACAACGCGATCGTCGCGGCGGAGTCCGCGGGCGCGAAGCTGGTGTTCACCGACAACCTCTACGCCTACGGACCGGTCGACGGTCCGATCAGCGAGCAGACCCCCGAGAAACCCGTCGGCCCCAAGGAGAGACTGCGGTCTCGACTCGGCCGCACACTCCTCGACGCGCACGAACGGGGCCGGGTACGGGTGACGATCGGCCGAGTCAGTGACTATTACGGCCCAGATGCCCGAATGTCGCTGCCCGACGAACTCGTCCTCGAACCGCTCGCCCGTGGGCGCAACCCGCTGTGGTTCGCCCCGCTCGACCTTCCGCATACCTTCGGCTACTCCGTCGACACCGCCAAGGCGCTCGTCGTCCTGGGCGACGACGATCGCGCCGACGGCAGAGTGTGGCACACGCCGGCGGCAGAGACCCTCGCGGTCTCGGATTTCATCTCCCTGGCCGGGTCGATCTCGGGCCGGATTCGCAGACCCCTTCGGCTGCCAGGCGCGGTCCCGCGACTGATGTCGTTGTACGACAAGCGCTTACGGGGCTACGGCGAACTCGACCACCAGCGGACCAAGCCGTGGATCGTCGACCACGCCGCGTTCGATCGCACCTTCGGGCCCCTCCCGCTGACTAGCCACGAGGACGGCATCGCGCACACGATCGCCTGGTACCGAGACGCGTTGCGGTAACACCGCCAACCCCCCAAACGAAAGTGCGGCCAGATCGTGAATCCCGACGGATTCGCGATCTGGCCGCACACTCGACGATTCGTTACAGGCTTTCGAAGATCTCCCGGGCCAGCTTGGCGGTCTCGGACGGCGTCTTGCCGACCTTGACGCCGGCAGCCTCCAGAGCCACCTTCTTGCCGTCGGCGGTACCGGCACCGTCGGACACGATGGCGCCGGCGTGGCCCATCGTCTTGCCCTCGGGTGCGGTGAAGCCGGCGACGTAGCCGACGACCGGCTTCGTGACATTGGCCTTGATGTAGTCGGCGGCCTTCTCCTCGGCGTCGCCGCCGATTTCGCCGATCATCACGATGACCTTGGTCTCGGGATCCTTTTCGAACGCCTCGATGGCGTCGATGTGGGTGGTGCCGATGACCGGGTCGCCACCGATGCCGATGGCCGTCGAGAAGCCGAGATCACGCAGTTCGTACATCATCTGGTAGGTCAGCGTGCCCGACTTCGACACCAGGCCAATCGGGCCCTTGCCGGTGATGTTGTTGGGCGTGATGCCGACCAGCGACTCACCGGGTGTGATGATGCCGGGACAGTTCGGGCCGATGATTCGGGTCTTTTCACCCTTCTCGACGTTGTAGGCCCACGCAAAGGCGCTGTCCTGCACCGGGATTCCCTCGGTGATGACGACGAGCAATGGGATCTCGGCGTCGATGGCCTCGATGATGGCGTCCTTGGAGAACGCGGGCGGGACGAAGGCGATCGACACGTCGGCGCCTGTCTCCTTGATGGCCTCGGCCACCGAACCGAAGACCGGGAGACTGATTGCCGCACCATCTTTGTCCACGTGCTCAACGGTGGTTCCGGCCTTGCGCGCATTCACGCCACCGACGACCTGCGTGCCTGCCTTGAGCATCAGCGCGGTGTGCTTGGTGCCCTCGCCGCCGGTGATGCCCTGGACGATGACCTTGCTGTCCTTGTTCAAAAAGATCGACATTCGAGTGCCCCTTACTTGTTGGCCAGCTCGGCGGCCTTGTCGGCACCGGCGTCCATGGTCTCGGCCTGGATGACCAGGGGGTGGTTGGCCTCGTCGAGAATGCGGCGTCCCTCTTCGACGTTGTTGCCGTCGAGGCGGACGATCAGCGGCTTGTTGGCGCTGTCGCCAAGCTTCTTCAGCGCGCCGACGATGCCGTTGGCCACCGCGTCACAGGCGGTGATGCCGCCGAACACGTTGACGAAGACGCTCTTGACCTGCTCGTCGCCCAGGATGACGTCGAGGCCGTTGGCCATCACCTCGGCCGAGGCGCCACCGCCGATGTCGAGGAAGTTGGCGGGCTTCACGCCGCCGTGCTTCTCCCCGGCGTAGGCGACCACGTCGAGGGTGGACATCACCAGACCCGCACCGTTGCCGATGATGCCGACCGCGCCGTCGAGCTTGACGTAGTTGAGGTCGTTCTCCTTGGCCTTCAGCTCGAGGGGATCGGTGGCGTCCTTGTCCTCGAACTCCTCGTGCCCGGGCTGACGGAAGTCGGCGTTGGCGTCGAGGGTGACCTTGCCGTCGAGGGCGAGGATCTGGTCGTCGGGGGTGCGGACGAGCGGGTTCACCTCGACCAGGGTCGCGTCCTCGCCGATGAACACCTCCCACAGCTTCTGGATGGTCACCGCGGCGGCGTCGAGCACCTCGGCGGGCAGGTGGCCCTGCTCGGCGATCGAGCGCGCGAAGGCCAGGTCGACACCCTTGACGGCGTCCACGGGGACCTTGGCGAGGCGCTCGGGCTTGGTGGCGGCGACCTCTTCGATCTCCATGCCGCCCTCGACCGAGCACATGGCCAGGTAGGTCCGGTTGGAGCGGTCCAGCAGGAAGGAGATGTAGTACTCCTCGGCGATGTCGGAGGCCTCGGCGACGAGCAACTTCTTCACGACGTGGCCCTTGATGTCCAGGCCGAGGATGTTCTGCGCGTGGGTGAGGGCGTCCTCGGGCGTGGCTGCGTACTTGACGCCGCCGGCCTTACCGCGACCGCCCACCTTGACCTGGGCCTTCACCATGACGGGCTTGCCGATTTCCTCGGCGATGGCCTTGGCGTCCTCCGCCGAGTCGGTCACCCGTCCGGGGGTGGTGGGAACGTTGTGCTTGGCGAACAATTCCTTCGCCTGGTATTCGAATAGATCCATGCGTTTCCCCGGATCTCCCTAGTCTGTCTGCGTTGACTGATTGGTTGTTTCTCTACGTTTCGGCCAGAATGGCTCGGGAGGAACTTTATCCACACACCCCAATGTGATCCGCACCGCCCACCTTTCATGTGGTACATCTCACCGGCCGCCTTGTAGTGATACAAGTCACAATATTCGGCGGAATATGGCCACGGGTTGCCACCAACATTGGAATTTGGTTAACGTGCCTCTGGTCTGAGTAACGGAACGGTCACGGCGCGAAGGACATCTAGGTTGGCTGAGCAAGGTTCATCACGGGCATCTCGTGAAACCTCGACGACCCACTTCGACGCCACCACCACCGACATCATCCCGTTCAACGAGTTCGGTGATCTCGACGAGCTGGACTTCAGCAACACCGCGGCCTTCGACCGCGAATCGCTCGTCATCCGCGCCCCCGAGCTCGACGACCTGCACGACACCGACGACCTGACGCCGCTGCGTCTGGCCGTCCCCGCGCAGTTCCGGCCGACCGCGCAGGCCCAGCCCCGCTCGCGCCACGCGTACCGCGACAGCTACACCGACGTCAGCGACGGCCTTGCAGACACCGACGTCATCGACATGTCGTTCCGCCGTGGCCTACATCGCAA
Organism: Mycobacterium yunnanensis; assembly: GCF_025823185.1. Classification (GTDB taxonomy): domain Bacteria; phylum Actinomycetota; class Actinomycetes; order Mycobacteriales; family Mycobacteriaceae; genus Mycobacterium; species Mycobacterium yunnanensis. The sequence continues at coordinate 349,638 of NZ_JACKVK010000001.1, read as the reverse complement.
GGTCGGCGACGACCACGTCAAGGCCCGCCTGGTGGCCGCGGCCATGGCCGTCGGCGCCACTGCAGCCGCCGCCTACTCGGTCGTCAACGCCTCCGACAAGGCACCCGTCGACCAGATGGTCGCGGCCGGACCGAACGCCTTCGTCGACGGCGCCGCCATCTCCGGATCCTCCGACGGCATGCAGATCGTCACGGTTGCCCCGGTGGCCAGCGAGTCCGTACACAGCCAGGAGCTCGCCAACGGCGCCGCGTTCGCCGCCGAGCGCGCCGAACGCGAAGCCCGGCTCTCCCGGCCGATGTACGTCATGCCCACCCGTGGGGTGTGGACCTCCGGCTTCGGTTACCGCTGGGGTGTCCTGCACGCCGGCATCGACATCGCGAACTCCATCGGCACTCCGATCTACGCCGTCGCCGACGGTGTGGTCACCGACGCCGGGCTCACCGCCGGCTACGGCGCCTGGGTGAAGATCCGCCACGCCGACGGCACCGTCACCCTGTACGGCCACGTCAACACCTGGCTCGTCACCCCCGGCGAACGCGTCATGGCGGGCGACCAGATCGCGACGATCGGCAACCGCGGCCAGTCCACCGGCCCGCACTGCCACTTCTCGGTCTTGAAGAACGGCACCGACTTCATCGACCCGGTGCCGTGGCTCGCCGCCAAGGGCTTGAGCCCCGGTAACTACGTCGGCTGACCGGTGACGTCCGACGGACCCCCGTCCGAGGAAACCCGCATCATCCGTCGGCAGCCCGAAGCAGGCGCGCCACCGACGTCCAACTTCGCGGAGCAACAGACCGGCATCATCCGCCGCCACCCCACCGGCGCGTTTCCCGCCACACCCGAACCGCAGACCAGCTTCATCCCGCAGGCCGTCCCCGTGCCGTCGGTCGCACCGCCGCAGGCACCTCGGCAGCAGGCCAGCCGTCGGAGCCCGCTCGCCGCGTCAGCCACTGCCACCGTCAGCATCATCAGTGGCTGGGCCACGGCCGTCATCGCCACGTCCCTCATCAGCGGGTGGTGGGGAACCGACGAATTGTTCTGCATCGCAATAGGTTTCCTCACCGCGGTGTCTGCCGCGGCCACCATCGGCGGCCTGATCTCGCTGCTGCTGAGACAACGCATCGGCCGGTTGCTCATCGTCGTCGGTTCGATCGTCGCGCTGATGATCTTTGCCGGCCTCTTCGTCGCCGGCGCCGACCTGCCTCGACTGGTCTACGGCATTCCGATCCTGCCGGTGGCTGCCATCACCTTGGCGCTGCTCCCGGCTACCGGCCGCTGGTGCGACTGAGCCAGGGCGACTAGCTCGTCGGATCGACCGTGGAGCGTTCCGGTCAACACGAGCGTAAGGATCGACCCCCACCTGTGAATCGGCTGTAGTGAAGGTTCTGGTCTGTCACGAATCCGATCCGGAGGCTTCACTCCAATGTTCAGGCGAATTCTGCATGTCTTGACCGTCGCCGCGCTGACCACGACGGCGGTCGCCTGCAGCGGCGGCCCCGCCGACTCCGGCGGTTACACCCTCCGGATCGGGGCGACGTCGGTGACGGGAACGCCTGCGGGATCGCTGGGGTGGGGCGACCGTCAGGGCATCCTGAACAGGGAGTTGAAGGCCGCCGGGGTCGACAAGATCGAGTACTCGTTCTTCCAGTCCGGCGGGGACGCGGTCTCGGCGCTCATCGCGGGCGCGGTCGACGTCGCCGCCGTGGGCGACAACCCCGCCCTGCGGGCGCGCAGCCGCGACCCGAAAGTGGTCCTCCTGTCGTTTGATTCGGTCAACAGCGACATGCAGCTCGTCGGAGCCCGCGGAGGGCCCACCACCATCGAGGGACTCGTCGGCAAGAACGTGACCGCCCCGCAAGGCACGATCCGTGACCGGGCCGCCCGCCAGCTCATCGAAGCGGCCGGCCTCACCGGCAAGATCGAGGTCAAGGACGTGCCCACCCCCGAGTCCATCGCCGGGCTGAGCTCGGGCCAGATCGACGCCACGGTGCTCAGCGGCGCCAGTTCGGTGGATCTGCAGAACAAGGGCTACCCCATCATCGACAGCCTGTCGCGACACGGCATGGGCAGCACCGGAACCAACGTCGCCCTGACCTCATTCACCGAGGCCCACCCCGACTTCCGTGCCGCATGGCAGCGGGCGGTCACCGCGGTCAACGCCGACATCCAAGAGAACTTCGACGACTACCTGCACTGGGTCGCCGATACCGACGGCACCAAATTCGAGGACGTCAAGAAGTCCACCCAGGCCGACGAATTCAACACCGAGCCGTTCCCCCAGATCGGCGTCAAGCAGCTGCAGGACGCCTACGACTTCCTCGAGGCCGACGGCTCGCTGGCCAATCAGTACTCCGTCACCGAGTGGATCGGCGCCACGAAGTGACCACCGCCGCGGTCCCGGCGGCGACCACTCGGCCGGCACCCGACCTGATCGAGGTCGTCGCCGAACACCGCACCAGGCGCGGACTTTGGGCGCGTACCCCCCGCGCGGTACGCCGCATGGCGGGCCCCGTCGCCCTCCTAGCCGCATGGGCCGTCGGGGCGGCGACCGGGTGGCTCGACCCCGATCTGTTCCCGCCGCCCGCGCAGGTCGCCGCCACCGCGTGGCGGCTGCTCGACGACGGTCAACTGGCCACCCACATCGGAGCGTCGGCGACGCGCGTCCTGACCGGCACCGTCCTCGGCATCCTCATCGGATCGGCACTCGCGGTGCTCGCGGGGCTGACTCGAACGGGCGAGGATCTCCTCGACTGGACCATGCAGGTCTTCAAGGCCGTGCCCAACTTCGCGCTCACCCCCTTGCTGATCATCTGGATGGGCATCGGTGAGGGGCCCAAGATCGTGCTGATCACCACGGGTGTGGCCATTGCGATCTACATCAACACCTACGCCGGAATCCGAGGTGTGGACCGTCAACTGGTCGAGATGGCCCAGACCCTGAAGGCGCGGCGCAGCACGCTCATCACCCAGGTCATCCTGCCGGGGGCGATGCCGAACTTCCTGGTGGGGTTGCGGCTGGGGCTGTCGAGCGCCTGGCTCAGCCTGATCTTCGCCGAGATGATCAACACCACCAAGGGCATTGGCTACCTGATGTCTCGCGCGCAGACCAATCTGCAGTTCGACGTCTCGCTGCTCGTCATCGTCATCTACGCCGTCGCCGGATTGCTGTCGTATGCGTTGGTTCGGCTGCTGGAGCGACTGTTGCTGTCCTGGCGCAACGGTTTCGACGGCGTCTCGTGACGCAGACGGTCGTCACGATCCGAGCGCTGCGCCGCAACTTCGGGTCTCAGCAGGTGCTCGACGACTTCGAACTCGACATCGCCGACGGCGAATTCGTGGCGATGCTGGGCCGGTCGGGTTCGGGCAAGAGCACACTGCTGCGCGCCGTCGCCGGACTCGACGAGCAGGTCACCGGCTCGGTCGTCGCACCCCGCTCCCGCGCCGTCGTCTTCCAGAGCCCCCGGTTGCTGCCGTGGCGGCGCGCCCTGGCCAACGTCACCTTCGCCCTGGCCGACGGCGGACCCGATGCGGCCGACCGGGACGCGCGCGGCCGTGCCGCGCTCGCCGAGGTCGGCCTGGCCGACAAGGCCCGGTCGTGGCCGCTGATGCTCTCCGGTGGTGAGGCGCAACGTGTTTCGCTGGCCAGAGCCCTGGTTCGCGAACCCGACCTGCTCTTGCTCGACGAGCCGTTCGGCGCGCTCGACGCCCTGACCCGCCTGAAGATGTACCGCCTGCTGCACGACCTGTGGTCGCGCAGGCACATGGCCGTCCTGCACGTCACCCACGACGTCGACGAGGCGATCCTGCTCGCGGACCGCGTGGTGGTGCTCTCCGAAGGCCGGGTGTCCCTCGACCGGCGGGTGAACCTGCCCTTTCCCCGCAGCAGGGGGGACGACGGTTTCGACGACCTGCGCCGCACCCTCCTCGCCGAACTGGGGGTCCACGAAGAGGTCGGGCATGAGCAGCCCTCCTGACGCCGACGAGCTGACCACCGACGTCCTGGTGATCGGGGGTGGCCCCGCGGCCACCTGGGCGGCCATCTCCGCCGCCGAGGCGGGAGTCCGAGTCGCATTGGTGGACAAGGGTTTCTGCGGTACCACCGGCGCCACGGCATCCGGTGGCAACAACCTGTGGCTGATTCCGCCAGGACCGCGCCGCGAGCAGTCGATGCGCGAGTCCGAGCTGGCGGCAGGCGGACTCACCGACGCCGACTGGATGTCGCGGGTCTTGGCCACCTCGTGGGATCGGGTGGAACTGCTGGCCCGGTGGGGGTATCCGTTTCCGTCGGCACCCGACGGTCAGCCGCTGCGCAGCAGCCTGCAGGGCCCGGAGTACATGCGGCGCATGCGCCGCAAGGCCCACCGCAGCGGGGTCCGCATCTTCGACCACCACCCGGCTCTGGAACTCTGCGCCGACGCGGACGGAGTCGTCGACGGGGCCCGGGGCATCGCCCGGCAGGACGACGGACGGCCGTGGCGGATCCACGCCGGAGCCGTGGTGCTGGCCACCGGCGGCACCGCCTTCATGTCCGGCACCTTCGGCACGAACGTCGACACCGGTGACGGGCTGTTGATGGCCGCCGAGCTCGGCGCCAGCCTGTCCGGCATGGAGTTCTCCGGCGCCTACGCCCTGGCTCCGGAGTGGGGCGTGCACACCAAGGGACGAATGTTGCAGTGGGGCAGCTTCTACGACGAGCACGGCCAACCGCTGCCGACCCAGCTGGGGCTGGGTGGCCGACAGGACGCTCAGCGCGCCCTGGCGCGCGGCGAGCGGGTCTTCGCCCGACTGGACCGGGCCCCCGCCGACATTCGCCAGACGATGCGCGACGCCCAGCCGAACTACTTCCTTCCGCTGGACAAGGCGGGCGTCGACCCGTTCACGATGGCCTACCCGATCCGCATGATCCACGAGGGGTCCGTTCGCGGGACGGGCGGTCTGCGACTGACCGGACCCGATTGTGCGACAACGGTTCCCGGCCTGTTCGCCGCCGGTGACGCGGCGACGCGCGAATTGATCACCGGGTCGGTCAGTGGTGGCGGCAGTCGCAACGGGTCGTGGGCGATCGCCTCGGGCACGTTCGCCGGTCGCGGGGCCGCGGAGTTCGGCCGTGGACGGGTCACGTCGGCGAGGCGGGACACCGGCCATGGGGGCGTCCGGACCGGTGGCGTCGACGCACCGACAGTCGACGAGGTCGTGCGCGCCACCCAATCCCACGTGCTGCCGCCGTCGCGCAGCTACCTGAAGTCGGCGTCTCGCCTGGCCGAGTCAGCCGCGGCGCTGGAATCCCTGTGGCGCGACGTCTCCGAAGGTCTGGCCCCCGTGCCGCGCCGGGCGTCGTACAAACCGCGCGAGGCGATCGCCATGGTCGCCGCCGCACGCTGGACGACCGCGGCGTCACTGGCCCGCGCCGAGAGTCGCGGCCTGCATCGTCGGGAGGACGTCCCCGCCCGGGACCACCGGTTCGACCATCGGATCCTGGTGGGCGGCCTGGACACCGTGTGGACCTCACCCGACCCGGTGCTGCCCCGGTTCGTCTCCGCCGAGCCCGCCGCATGATCGAGATCGTCAGCGCCGCAGCGTGCATCGCCTGCGACCTCTGCGTGAAGGTCTGCCCGACCGACGTCTTCGACCGCGGCACCGACGGAGTGCCGGTGATCGCCCGGCAGTCCGACTGTCAGACGTGCTTCATGTGTGAGGCCTACTGTCCGACCGACGCGTTGTACGTCGCACCCACGTCGACCCCGGTGGGACCCGACAGCCCGCATGCCGACGAGGACGCCGTGGCCCGACAAGGCCTCTTTGGCGGCTACCGCGCGATGCTCGGCTGGGGCCGGGGCCGCACCCTTGGGGCGCGCCTCGACCAGAACCCCGTCCTCGGTGCGGTGCCACCGCTGGCCGAGCCGCGGCTACCCGCACCCGCCGAGCTCGCCGACGGGCCGTGGCACCACCCGACTTAGAGCTTCTGGATGGGTGCGTGGTTGTGCATCAGCTTGACCCGGCCTGCGCTGCCGAAGTCGATGAGCGACATCGCGGATTCGCCCATGCCCGACACCTCCTCGACTCTGCCGAGGCCGTACTTGTCGTGCGTGACGCGATCGCCGGGCTCCAGCGTGATCGCCGGCCGGTTGCGCGCCGCGGAGGTGCGGGCCGGTGAGGGTCTCGGCGCGCCGAAGCGACCCGCCCCGCTGACGGGAGCGCTGAACGACGACTGTGGCGCCTCCACCCGTCGCCAGTCGATGAGCTCCTGCGGAATCTCCCGCAGGAAGCGGGATTCGGGGTTGAGCATCGGCTGACCCCACGACGAGCGCACCTTCGCCCGACTCAGATACAGCCGTTGCCGGGCGCGGGTGATGCCGACGTAGGCCAGGCGGCGCTCCTCGGACAGTTCGAGGGGGTCGCCGAGGGCACGCATGTGGGGGAACATGCCGTCCTCCCAGCCGGTCACGAAGACCATCGGAAACTCCAGGCCCTTGGCGGTGTGCAAGGTCATCATCGTCACCACACCCGACCCGTTGTCGGGGATGCCGTCGGCGTCGGCGACCAGCGAGACCCGTTCCAGGAACTGGGCCAGCACCCCGGTGTCGGGGACGTCCTCGTCGACCGGCTCGCCCTCCTCTTCGCGAAGGGCGGCGGCATTCGCCAGGTCGATGCTGAATTCGTGTGCGACGCTGACGAGTTCGTTGAGGTTGTCGAGCCGGGCCTGATCCTGCGGGTCGTTCGACGCCTCCAGTTCGCGGCGGTACCCCGTGCGTTCCAGCACGGCCTCGACGAGGTTGCCCAGCTCGTCGCCCAGCAGTCCGCGCAGTTCGTCGAGCAAGGCGACGAAGGCGGCGATAGCCTTCTCCGAGCGCGTGTTGAGCATCGGCACCCGCCCCTCGGCGGCGGCCTGCAGGCTGTCGTTGAACGAGCCGCCGGTGTTCTCGGCGTGCACCGCGACGCAGGCCTCGGCACGGTCGCCGATGCCGCGGCGGGGGGTGTTCAGGATTCGCCGCATGCTGACGGTGTCACCGGGGTTGTCGAGCACCCGAAGGTAGGCGACGATGTCGCGAATCTCCTTGCGCTCGTAGAAGCGCACCCCGCCGACGACCTTGTAGGGAATGCCCGCGCGGATGAAGACGTCCTCGACGGCGCGTGAGGAGTTGTTGGTGCGGTAGAACACGGCGACGTCGGAGTAGTTCACGTCCCCGCGGGAGGTGAGCGCGTCGACCTCCTCGGCGATGAACCGCGCCTCGTCGTGTTCGTTGTCGGCGACGTAGCCGACGATCAGCTCGCCCTCCCCGGCGTCGGTCCACAGCCGCTTCTCCCGGCGCCCCGAGTTGCGGGAGATGACGGAGTTCGCTGCGGACAGGATGTTCTGCGTCGACCGGTAGTTCTGCTCGAGCAGGATCGTCGTCGCGTTGGGGTAGTCGCGTTCGAAGTCCTCGATGTTGCGGATGGTGGCACCGCGGAAGGCGTAGATCGACTGGTCGGCGTCACCGACGACGCACAGCTCGGCCGGCGGCACGCCGTCGGCGCCCTCTTCCAGATCGTGGCCCACCAACTCGCGCACCAATGCGTACTGGGCGTGGTTGGTGTCCTGGTACTCGTCGACCAGGATGTGCCGGAACCGCCGGCGGTAGTACTGCGCGATCTGGGGGAACGCCTGGAGCACGGCGACCGTCTCACCGATCAGGTCGTCGAAGTCCAGCGCGTTCGCCGCCCGCAGCCGCCGCTGGTACTCGGCGTAGGCCTGGGCGACGATGCGGGCAAGGTCGTCCTCGCCCTCCGACGCCTCGAAGGCCGCCTTGTCGGGATCGATCAGCTCGTTCTTCAGGTTGGAGATCGACGTGGCCAGCAGCCGCGGCGAGTACCGCTTGGTGTCCAGGCCCATGTCCTTGCCGATCATCATGAGCAACCGGCGAGAGTCGTCGGAGTCGTAGATCGAGAAGTTCGAGTTGAGCCCTGGCAGCAGCGACGCCTGGTTGCGCAGGATCCGCACGCAGGTGGAGTGGAAGGTGGAGACCCACATCGATCTGGCCCGCGGCCCGACGAGCTCGACCACCCGCTCCCGCATCTCGGCGGCGGCCTTGTTGGTGAAGGTGATGGCCAGCACCTGCCCCACCCCGACGTCACGGGCGGCCAGCAGGTAGGCGATGCGGCGCGTGAGCACCGCCGTCTTACCCGACCCGGCACCCGCGACGATCAGCAGTGGCGTGCCCTCGTGCAGCACGGCCTTGCGCTGCTGGGGGTTGAGCCCGTCCAGCAGCTGATCCGTCTCAGTGGCGATCGTCATGTCGGAGATCAACTTACCGCTGACGGCGGACACCCGGGGTCGAGGCTTTGCGCGGACGCGGCCGATGGTGGCACACTCGTGAGGTGCTCGATGTGCAGGGACGATTTACCTACGGATACCGGCTGCCGGTGTCCGTGGTCTAGCTGCTTGCCCTTCAGCCCCGCGGTCCGCGTCCGGATCCGGGGCTCTTTCTCTTTCGCGTGAGGCCCGTATTCGGATGAGACCAGAACCCACCCGAGAAGACGATGCGGAGTCAGACATGAGTCTCGAGACCGAACCCACGCCCAACATCGACGAGCTGCGCCTGGAGATCGACCGGCTGGACGCCGAGATCCTGGCCGCCGTCCAGCGCCGCGCCGAGGTGTCGCAGACGATCGGCAAGGCCAGGATGGCCTCCGGCGGAACTCGCCTGGTGCACAGCCGCGAGATGAAGGTCATCGAGCGCTACAGCGTGCTGGGCGCCGAGGGCAAGGATCTCGCCATGATCCTGTTGCGCCTCGGCCGCGGCCGCCTCGGTTACTAGTTCGTCAGGGCGATGTACTTGGTCTCGAGGTACTCCTCGATGCCCTCGGAGCCGCCCTCACGACCGAAGCCGGATTCCTTCACGCCGCCGAACGGCGCCGCCGGATCGGAGATCACCCCGCGGTTGACGCCGACCATGCCTGCCTCGATGGCCTCCGCCGCGCGCAGCGCCCGGTCCAGCGACTGGGTGTAGATGTAGGCCGCGAGCCCGTACTGCGTCGCGTTGGCCGCGGCAATGCCCTCTTCCTCGGTGTCGAACCCGATCACGGGGGCGACGGGACCGAACACCTCCTCCTTGAAGATCCGCGCCTCGGCGGGCACGCCGTCGAGCACGGTCGCGGGGTAGAAGTGGCCGGGCCCCTCGGGCTTGACACCGCCCACGGCGACGGTGGCGCCCTTGGAGACCGCGTCCGACACCAGGTCTTCGACGGTGGCGATCTGCTTGGCACTGATCAGCGGTCCCAGGGTCGACGACTCGTCGAGCCCGTTGCCGAGCCTGAACTCGCTCATCCTCGTGACCAGCTTCTCGGTGAACTCGGCGCGCACCGCGTTGGCCACGTGGAACCGGTTTGACGCCGTGCAGGCCTCGCCTCCGTTGCGCATCTTGGCCAGCAGCGCGCCCTCGACCGCCGCGTCGACGTCCGCGTCGTCGAACACCACGAACGGCGCGTTGCCACCGAGTTCCATCGACAGCCGCAGCAGCTTGTCCGCGCTCTGCTTGACCAGTGCCTTGCCCACGCCCGTCGACCCGGTGAAGGTCAGCTTGCGCAACCGGCCGTCGTCGATCAGCGCCGTGGTGAGGTCACCCGGCTTGCTGGTCGGCAGGATCGACAGCACGCCCTTGGGCAGTCCCGCGTCGTCCATCAGCTTGGCCAGCAGCAGCATCGTGAGCGGCGTCTCCTGCGCGGGCTTGACGATCATCGTGCAGCCCGCCGCCACGGCGGGACCGATCTTGCGAGTTGCCATGGCCAGGGGGAAGTTCCACGGCGTGATCGCAAGACACGGCCCGACGGGGTACTTGGTGACGATGATGCGGCCGGTGCCCGCCGGAGCCTTGGTGTAGCGGCCGCCGATGCGCACCGCCTCCTCGGAGAACCAGCGGAAGAACTCGCTGCCGTACTTCACCTCGCCCATGCTCTCGGAGAAGACCTTGCCCATCTCCAGGGTCATCAGGGTCGCGAACTCCTCCGCGCGGGCGGTGATCGCCTCGAACACCGCGCGCAGGATCTCACCGCGCTCCCGCGGCGCCGTGGCGGCCCACTCGCCCTGGACCGCAGCGGCCGCGTCCAACGCCGCGATGCCGTCCTCCGGCGTGGCGTCACCGATCGCGGCCAACACCTCGTCGGTCGCGGGGTTGAGCACGTCGAAGGTCGACGACGCCGCCCGTTCCTCACCGCCGATCCACAGACCGGTGGGGACGGTGGAGAGCAGAGCCTTTGGATCGATGCGGGAGTCCATGCATCCATCATTTACCCCCTCGCAAGCGACGTCGCATTAGGGTCGAGATATGTCTTCCGATGAGATTTCGATCCCCGACATCACCTCGACCCCGGCCTGGAATGCACTGCTGCGCCACCGTGACGAGATCGGCGGCACGCATCTGCGGGAGTTCTTCGCCGAGGACCCCGCCCGCGGTCGCGAGTTGACGCTCACCGTCGGCGATCTCTACGTCGACTACAGCAAGCACCGGGTGACGCGGGAGACGCTGAAGCTGCTCGTCGACCTGGCCAAGGCCGCCGATCTCGAGGGCAAGCGCGACGCCATGTTCGCCGGCGCGCACATCAACACCTCCGAGGACCGCGCGGTGCTGCACACCGCCCTGCGGTTGCCGAGGGACGCCGAGCTGACCGTCGACGGACAGGACGTCGTCGCCGACGTGCACGAGGTGCTCGACGCCATGGGCGACTTCACCGACAAGATCCGCAGCGGCGAGTGGACGGGCGCCACGGGCGAACGGATCACCACCGTGGTCAACATCGGCATCGGTGGCTCGGACCTGGGCCCGGTGATGGTGGACCAGGCGTTGCGCCACTACGCCGACGCCGGCGTCTCGGCCCGCTTCGTGTCCAACGTCGACCCTGCGGACCTCGTCGCCAAACTCGACGGGCTCGATCCTGCGTCGACGCTGTTCATCGTTGCGTCCAAGACGTTCTCGACGTTGGAGACGCTCACCAATGCGACCGCGGCCCGCCGCTGGCTGACCGACGCGCTGGGCCAGGACGCGGTGTCCAAGCACTTCGTCGCGGTCTCCACCAACGAGAAGCTGGTCGACGAGTTCGGCATCGACACCGCCAACATGTTCGGGTTCTGGGACTGGGTCGGCGGCCGCTACTCGGTGGACTCCGCGATCGGCCTGTCGGTGATGGCGGTGATCGGCAAGGAACGGTTCGCCGAGTTCCTCGCCGGCTTCCACGTCGTCGACGAGCACTTTCGCTCCACGCCGCTGGAGGCCAATGCGCCTGTGCTGCTTGGTCTCATCGGCCTCTGGTACAACGACTTCTTCGACGCCCAGGCCCGGGCGGTCCTGCCCTACTCCAACGACATGGCCCGCTTCCCGGCGTACCTTCAGCAGTTGACGATGGAGTCCAACGGCAAGTCCGTGCGGGCCGACGGCACCCCCGTCACCACCTCGACCGGTGAAATCTATTGGGGCGAGCCGGGAACCAACGGGCAGCACGCGTTCTACCAACTGCTACACCAGGGCACCCGGTTGATCCCGGCCGACTTCATCGGGTTCTCCCAGCCCACCGACGACCTGCCCACCCGGGACGGCACCGGCAGCATGCACGACCTGCTGATGAGCAACTTCTTCGCCCAGACCAAGGTGCTGGCATTCGGCAAGACTGCTGAGGAGATCGCAGCGGAGGGGACGAAGCCCGAGGTGGTGCCCCACAAGGTGATGCCCGGCAACCGGCCGAGCACCTCGATCCTGGCCACCAAGCTCACGCCGTCGGTGGTCGGACAACTGGTCGCGCTCTACGAGCATCAGGTGTTCACCGAGGGCGTCATCTGGGGCATCGACTCCTTCGACCAGTGGGGCGTGGAACTCGGTAAGACACAAGCCAATTCGCTGCTCCCGGTGCTCACCGAGGAGGAGGCGCCCGCCGAGCAGTCCGACAGCTCGACCGACGCCTTGGTCCGGCACTACCGGGCCGAGCGGGGCAGGTCTGCCTAGCCGCTAGCCCGCCGGCGATCTCCAGCTCGTCTCCACGAGATCTTCAAGCAGTCGAGGCCGCCCCCGACGAGCATCGACGTCGTGACCAACGAAACGACGGACCGCAGCACCAACCTCATTCGCCTCTCGGGTGACTTCGAGCAGGACGTTCTGCCGTTCCGTGCCCAGTTGTACCGGTTTGCGTTGAGCCGCACCAAGAACACCGCGGATGCCGAGGACCTGCTGCAGGACACTCTGCTGGCCGCGTTCAAGGCCTACGACGACCTGCAGCCCGACTCGCATCTGAAGTCGTGGCTGATGACGATCATGCGGAACACGTGGATCGACCGTCACCGGATGGCGACGCGCCGCCCGGTGCAAACCCACCTCGACGAGGTGACCGAGTCGACCGCACCCGCGTTGCACGACGAGCGCTCGGCCGAGAGGTGCCTGCTCGACGACGACTTCGACCCCGACGTGGTCGCCGCGATGGGCTCGCTGTCCGAGACGATGCGCGAGACGGTGTTCCTGGTGGCCGTGATGGGGCTGGACAGTCAGGACGCCGCGCGCGTGCTGGGGGTGTCACCGGGAACGGTGTTGACCAGGATGCATCGGTCGCGGCACGCGCTACGCAAGCACTTGGCGAGCCGAGGGCCCGAATCGCGCGTCGACGCGACCGGGGCGGGCCGGGCGCGGTCGGTCAGGCGAAGTACTTGGTCAGCCTCGGCGGCAACACCTTCATGACCTCGACCAGCGGCCACCACGGCCAGCCGGGGACGACGGCGCGTCCCTTCTCCTTTTCGATGGCGTCGACCATGGCCTTGACCCCGGTCTCGTTGTCGACCATCAGCGTCGTGGTCTTCGACTTGGCCGTCATCTCCGACTCGATGTAGCCGGGCTCGAGCACGGTGACCTTGATCGGACCCGACGGGTATTCCGCGCGCAGGGACTCGCCAAGGGAGCTCACCCCGGCCTTGCTGGCGGCGTAGGCCGCCTTGACGCCCGGCACGCCCTTGTTGCCGAGCACCGAGGACACCAGCACCAGGTGTCCCCCGCCTGCGTCGATGAACATCTCCAGCGCCGTCTCGATTTGCACCAGTGCCGCAACGAGATTCGTCTCGATGGTGGCCTTGTTGGCCCACAGCTTGCCGCGTCCGAGCGGGTGTCCCTTGCCGATGCCCGCGTTGACGACGACGCAGTCGAGTCCACCCAGCGCGTCGCCCAGTTCGGCGAACACCTTGGGCACGGCGTCGTGGTCGTCGACGTCGAGGGCGGCGACGGCAACGGTGATGCCGGGATGCCGGGCGGTCAGTTCGGCCTTCAGCTCCTCGAGGTTGTCCGTGCGACGCGCACACAGCGCGAGATCGCGGCCCTTCGCGGCGAACTGGCGGGCCATTCCCGCCCCCAGGCCCGAACTGGCACCGGTGATGAGGATCTTCTGGCGAGTCATCCGGGCAGCCTAGTCAACCGGCCTGCCGGTCCTACTTCAGCAACTTGGACATGCGCCGGTCGGCCAGGATCTTGCCGCCGGTCTGACACGTCGGGCAATACTGGAACGACTTGTCGGTGAACGACACCTCGCGCACGGTGTCCCCGCAAATGGGGCACGGCATACCGGTCCGCGCGTGCACCCGCAGCCCAGAGCGCTTCTCGCCCTTCAGCGTCGCCGCACCTTGGCCCACCGATCGGGTCACGGCGTCCTGCAGCACCGAGATCATTGCGTCGTAGAGGTGCCCGAGCTGGGGCTCGCTAAGCCTGCTCGAGGTGGCGAACGGGGAGATCTTGGCGACGTGCAGGATCTCGTCGCTGTAGGCGTTGCCGATGCCGGCGATGGTCCGCTGATCGGTGATGACGGTCTTGATGCGGCCGCTGGTGCCCTTGAGGATGCCGGTCAGGCCGTCGAGGGTCAGCGACAGCGCGTCGGGCCCAAGACTCGCGATCTGCGGCACCTTCATCGGGTCGTCGACGAGCCACACGGCGAGGCGCTTCTGGGTGCCTGCCTCGGTCAGGTCGAAGCCCGCTCCCTCCCCCGGGGTGCCCAGGTGCACGCGCAGCGCGATGGGGCTCTTGCCGCCGGGTCGCAGCGGAACTCCGGAGAGCTTGTCCGACCAGCGCAGCCAGCCCGCCCGCGACAGGTGGGTGATCAAGTGGAGGTCGCCGGCCTGCAGACCGAGGTACTTGCCCCACCGATTGGCGCCGGTGACCGTCAGTCCATGCAGCGCGGTCGGCGGCGGGTCGAAGGTCTTGAGCGCCGAGAGGGCCGCGACGTCGACGCGTCCCACCGTCAGGCCCACCGCGTGGCGGCGCAGGTGGTCGGCGAGGGCTTCTACCTCGGGTAGTTCGGGCACGTTTCCAGGCTAGAGCAGATTCTCCAACCGGATGGGCAGGTCCGTGACCCGCTTGCCGGTGGCGTTGAAGACGGCGTTGGCGATGGCCGCCGGTACCCCCACGATGACGACCTCGCCGAGGCCCTTGACGCCGATGGGATTGGCGACGTCGTCCCGCGCCGCCAGAAACGTGGCGTCCAGCGCGGGCACGTCGGCGTTCACCGGCACCAGGTAGTCCGACATGTTGGCGTTGACGACGCGTCCGTCGCGGTGGTCGAGTTCGGTGGCCTCCAGCAGGGCCATGCCGATGCCGCCGACCATGCCGCCGATGGCTTGGCTGTGCGCCAGCCTGGGGTTGACCACTCGACCGGCGTCGTACCAGGCGTTGACCCGGCGGATGCGGACGGTGCCCAGCGAATCGTCCACGGCCACTTCGGCGAACACCGCGCCGTAGGCGTACATCGAGAAGCGTTCGTCGGCGGTGTCGGGTGTCCAGGTGCCGCGGCTGTCCACGCTGGGCCAGCCACGCCGGGCCAGGAGATCCCGGTAACCCTCGCCGCGCGACGGGTCCTTGGCGACGAACATGCGCCCGTCGACGACCGTGACGTCCTCGGGACGCACCCCGTTCAGCGGTGACCCGGGATCCACCACGGCGAGCCGGATCACCTTGTCCCGCAGCGTGTTGGCCACGGTGAACACCGCCGACCCGACGCTGGCCATCGTCCGCGAACCCGAATGCGACGGCGCTGCGGGATAGGTGCTGTCGCCGAGCGCGAAGCGGACACGTGCGATCGGCAGACCCAACGCGTCGGCGGCCACCTGCGACATCGAGGTGTACGTGCCAGGCCCCATGTCGCTGGTGGCGGTCTGCACGTCGGCGGTGCCGTCGGCGTTGATTCGCGCCAGCGCGTCGGACTCGCTGCGGCTCGTGTGGTATCCCGCCGCGGCCACGCCCATGCCGATGAGCTCGGAACCCTCGCGAACCGCGCGCGGCACAAGATTGCGCCGCGCCCAACCGAATTCGCCCGCGCCCCGCTGCAGGCACTCGGTCAGCCGACGGGTGGAGAACGGCAGACCGTCGGTCTGGTCGCGGTCGGGTTCGTTGCGCATCCGCAGTTCGACGGGGTCGACGGCGAGGGTGTTCGCGAGGTCGTCGATCGCCGACTCCAGCGCGAACGTCCCGGTCACCGCCCCCGGCCCGCGCATGTAGGTCGGCTGGTTGACGTCCATGGGCACCACCCGATAGGTGGAGCGCATGTTCGGGCTGGTGTACATGAACTTCGGCGATGCCGTCAGGCCGTCTTCGTAGGAGGCGTAGCGCGCCGTCTCCGTGCGACCCTCGTGGACGATGGCACCGATGCGACCGGACCGGTCCGCGCCGATCGCCATCCGCTGCCTGCTGGTCGGCCGGTAGCCGATGCCGGCGTAGGTCTGCTGCCGGGTCAGGACGAGCTTGACGGGTCTGCCGACCTGGCGGGCGGCAAACGAGGCCAGGAGTTGATGCGGCCACGTCTGGCCGGCGCTGCCGAACGCACCGCCGACGAACGGCGAGATGACGCGTACGTGGTCGACGGGCACGCCATGCGCCTTGGCGTGGGCCTCTTGGGCGCCGACGATGGACTGCACCTTGTCCCACACCGTCAACCTGTCGCCGTCCCACTTGGCGACCGTGGCAGGCAACTCCATCGGATTGTGGTTGTTGCGGGCGATGGCGTATTGCCGGTCGGTCACGACGGCGCTGGCACGCAGCGCGGACTCCGGCTCACCGCGGACGTAGTCGGCCTGTCTCTCCCCAGGCTCCGGAATCGCCTGCGGCGCATCGATGTCGGTGTTCGACGCACTTGGCGAGTACCGGACCGTGACGAGGGCGGCCGCGTGCGTGGCGGCCTCGAGACTCTCGGCGACGACGACGGCGACGGGCTGGCCGAAGAAGGCGACCCGCCGGATGTCGTAGGGCAGCGCAACGGCACCGAAGTCGACCAGGACGCGCGTGACGCCGGGTGATCGCGAGGCCTCCCCCGCGTCGATCCCCTGCACCGCACCCGCCGAGACGGTGCTGCAGACCAGGACGGCGTGCAGGAAGTCCGGGACCGGGTTGTCGGCGGCGTAGTGCGCCGCTCCCGTCACCTTGAGAGGTCCGTCCACCCGCGTCAGTGGCGCGCCGACGACGGCTTCTGGCATGCGCTGGGGGTACGTCACGGCAGGCCTGCCACGGTGGCGAGCTGACGTTCGACCACCCGTTTCACCAGATCCACCTTGAAACCGTTGTCCGACAAGGGTTTCGCACCGTCGGCGGCACGGGCGGCGGCGTCCCGCCAGAGACCGGGCGACACCGGTCGACCGACCAGTGCCTGCTCGACCGCCGGGAGCCGCCACGGCACGGTGGCCACGCCTCCCACGGCGACCTTCGCGGCCCGCACGGTGCCGCCCGCGACGTCGAGCGCGACGGCCGCCGAGGTGACGGCGAACTCGTAGGACTGCCGGTCGCGAACCTTGAGATATCCCGAGCGGCTGGTCGCGGGTCCGGTGGGCACCTCGACCGCCACGATGAGCTCGCCTGGCCGTAGGTCGTGTTCCCGATCCGGCGTGTTGCCTGGTTGCCGGAAGAAGTCGGCGACGGCGATGCGTCGGTCCCCGCTCGCGTCGCGGGTCACGACGACCGCGTCGAGGGCAGCCAGCGCGACCGCGAGGTCCGACGGGTGGGTGGCCACGCACTGGTCGCTGGTGCCCAGGATGGCGTGGTTGCGGTTGACCCCGGCGATCGCCGCGCAGCCCGCCCCTGGCGTGCGTCGGTTGCAGTTGGCCGTCACGTCGCGGAAGTAGAGGCACCGCGGGCGTTGCATCAGGTTGCCGCCGATGGAGGCCATGTTGCGCAGTTGCGCCGACGCGCTGAGCTCCAGGGCCTCGGCGATCACCGGGAATTGGCGGCGCACCCGGTCGTCGGCGGCCAGGTCGGCCATCCGCACCAGCGAGCCCACGCGCAGGGTGCGATCGTCGAGGTCGACGTTGCGATAGGGCAGCGCGTTGACGTCGACGACCGCCCCGGGTCGCTCGACGGTGACCCTCATGAGGTCGACGAGGGTGGTCCCGCCGGCGATGTATCGCGCGCCCGAGCGGCCGGCCGCCAGCGCCGAGGACTCGTCGACGGCCTTGGTGAAGGTGAAGGGGAACACCGGTGTCAGGTGTTCTTGGCGGCGGTCGCGACGGCGGTGACGATGTTGGTGTACGCCCCGCATCGACATATGTTGCCGCTCATCCACTCCCGGATCTCGGCGTCGGAACCGGTGTGCCCCTCGTCGATGCAGCCAAGGCCGGACATGATCTGGCCGGAGGTGCAGTAGCCGCACTGGAACGCGTCACAGTCGACGAAGGCCTGCTGAAGCGGGTGCAGGCGCCCGTCGTGTGCGACGCCTTCGATGGTCTGCACGTCGGCGCCGTCGTGCATCACGGCCAGCGTGAGGCACGAGTTGACCCTCTTGCCGTCGAGCAACACGGTGCACGCACCGCAGGCGCCTTGGTCGCACCCCTTCTTGGTGCCGGTGAGTCCGACTCGTTCCCTCAGCATGTCGAGCAACGAGGTTCGCGCGTCGACGTCGACGGCCTTGTCCTCGCCGTTGACGCGCAGCGACACCGTCATGGTCTGTTGCCCGGCGGGCGGGGTGTCGTCGGTGCCACAGCCACTCAGCGCCGTGGCAGCCGCAGCGGCACCGCCGAGTGTGATGGAGGCACCCACGAAGGTGCGCCGGTTGATCTCGGGAGCCACCGAGCCGAGCGTACGCCGTGATCTTGTCCGGTGACGGGTGGCGAACGTCAGTCCGGAATGACCAGTGAGAGCACCCAACTGACGACCGACAGCACGATCGACGCCCAGATGGCCGTCCACCAGAAGTGGTCGATGTAAAGACCCCAGTGCGTGGTGCTCTCGGTGATTCGGGAGGTCAGCATCAGCATCGCCGCGTTGACCACGATGTGGAAGAGACCAAGGGTGAGGACGTAGAGCGGCAACGAGATCAGCTGGACGACGGGTTTGACGATTGCGTTGACGAGTCCGAAGATCACCGCCACGACGAAGATGATGCCGACGCGCTGCACCGTCGAGTCACCGCCGACGAACTCGACGCCCGAGACGAGCTTGGTGACGACCCACAACGCCAGACCGGTGAGCCCGGCGCGCAGTACGAAGCGAATCACGCGCCGATCCTGCCACGGCCGGCTGTCACGACCGCAGCAGATAGACGTCCATGATCCAGCCGTGGCGCTCCCGCGCCTCGGCACGCACCTGCGCGATGCGATCACCGACGTCCGCGACGGTGCCCGCCACCAGGATCTCCTTCGGCGTGCCCAAATAGGCGCCCCACCAGATCCGCGTCGTGGGCGGGCACTGGAGGAAGGCCAGGTCACCGTCGAGCATGACCACCGCCGTACCGCTGAGCCCGTCCTCCCGTAGCCGGCGTCCGGTGGTGACGAGCACCGGGGCGCCGACGTCGTTGAGCGGTATGCGGTGCCGGGCGGTGAGCGCCTGGATGGCGGTGATGCCGGGGATGACGTCGTAGGTGAAGGCGACGCGATCGGCGACCATGTCGAGAATGCGCAAGGTGCTGTCGTACAACGACGGATCGCCCCACGCCAGGAACGCGCCGACGCCGTCGTCGGTCAACTCGTCGAGCATCGCGCTGGCCCACAGATCGGCGCGGGCGGCGTGCCAGTCGGCGACCACCCGGCGGTAGGCCGGGCCGTCCGGGGCGTCCTTGGATCGCGGCGGGTCGGGCAATTCGACGAAGCGGTAACCCGGTTCGCGAATGAAGCGCTCGCAGATCTCGCGCCGCAGCGACACCAGATCGTCCTTCACCGCGCCCTTGTCCGAGGCGAAGAAGACCTCGACGTCGTTGAGTGCGTCGACGGCCTGGGCGGTCACATACGCCGGGTCGCCGGCCCCGATCCCGATGACGTGGATTCGCCGCATCACGCCATCCCGGTCGGAACCACGAGTATCCGGTACCGGAGGTATTGACAACTCGTGAGCTTCGTCATTAGGTTTCGAAGCATATCGGCGCGGAATTTCGCTGAAGGGACGTCAACGATGACAGCCTCCGTCAAGGCCAACGGTGCTCCGAGTCGCGAGGAATTCTCCGAGCGCCTGTTGCGCGGGTCGGTGAAGAAGTACTACGAACCGGTCGTCGACGTCGACTGGGACGCGCCGCTGGACCCCGACAAGTTCTTCCTGCCCCCGCGGTCGGTCTCCCTCTATGGAACTCCGTTGTGGGACAGCATGTCTCGCGAACAGCAGATCGAATTGTCCCGCCAGGAATTCGTCAACACGCTCTCAGCGGGCATCTGGTTCGAGAACATCCTCAACCAGGCCTTGCTGCGCGACCTGATGCACGCCGACCCCACGGCGCGCTCGACCCACTACGCGCTGACCGAAATGGGCGACGAGACCCGCCACATGGTGATGTTCGGCCGGGCCATCGAGAAGGTCGGCGGCAAGCCGATGCGGCCAAAGCGCTACCAGCGCATGATCATCAACGCGTTGCCGCTGACGTTCCGCGGGGCGCTGCTCTGGGTCGCGGCTCTCGTCGGTGAGGAGATCTTCGACTCGCTGCAGCGCAACATGATGGACGATCCCGACTTGCAACCGGTGGTCCAGCGCATCATGAAGATCCACGTGACCGAAGAGGCCCGCCACATCCAGTTCGCCCGCGACGGTGCGCGCAAGCGCGTCGCGGAGATGCCGTGGCTCAGCCGAATGTGGGTGGCCAATCTCAACGGCGTCGGCGGGTTGTTCTTCCGGCACCTGTTCACCAACGCCGCCCAGTACCGACGGGCGGGCCTCGACGGCAAGGAGGCTCGCCGTGTCGCCCGCACCAGCCCCCACCACCACGACGTCCAGGCACTCGGGTTCGCCCCGCTGGCGGCATTCCTCGCCGACGTCGGGCTGATGGGGCCGGTCGCGCGCCGGCTGTGGACCCGCACCCACTTCCTCCCCGCCACCTCGTCGGGGCGCCCGCGTTCCGACGTCGAGGTCGACGTCGACGATCGCGACTCCTATGACGGACCCGCCGTCCTGCACGTCGGGGGCGTCGACCACACCGTCGGCGTCCGACTCGTGGGGCATCTCGAACCCGTCGACGGCCAATATCATTGGCAGGGTGCGATCTTCGGAGAGCTGCCCGGCGACGTGCTCAAGCAGCCACGGGCCACGCTGTCCGTCGGCGACCGCGTAGCGACCGCCCGCATCAGCGAGCGCACGGCGCAGGGCACGTACGGGATCGTCGGCGTCGGCGCCCCGCCGTTCGCCTGAGCTGCATGGCTTCGGTCAACTCGGCCCGCGTCAACTAGAACGTGTTCTAGTATTCGCTTCATGCGGTTCACCTATGCGGAAGCCATGACCGATCCGAAGTACCTGATTCCGTTGGCGAAGGCGGCCGACGAGGCCGGGTACCACGCGATGACGATCCCGGACAGCGTCGCCTATCCCGAGGTGTCGGACTCGAAGTATCCCTACACCGAGGACGGCAACCGCGAGTTCCTCGACGGCAAACCCTTCGTGGAGTCCTTCGCGCTCATCGGCGCGCTCTCGGCGGTGACCACCAAGCTGCACTTCAACATCTTCGTGCTGAAGCTGCCGATCCGGCCGCCTGCCCTGGTGGCGAAGCAGGCCGGCTCGTTGGCGGCGATGTTCGACAACCGCCTGGGCCTCGGCGTCGGCACCAGTCCGTGGCCCGAGGACTACGAGATCATGGGCGTGCCATACGGCAAGCGCGGCAAGCGAATGGACGAGTGCATCGACGTCATCCGTGGCCTCACCTCGGGCGACTACTTCGAATACCACGGCGAGTTCTACGACTTCCCCGCTTTCAAGATGACGCCCGCACCCACCAAGCCGGTGCCCATCCTCATCGGTGGGCACGCCGACGCCGCGCTCCGACGGGCCGCACGCAACGACGGCTGGATGCACGGCGGCGGCGACCCCGAGGAACTCGACCCGCTGCTGGCCAAGTTGCAGAAGTACCGCGACGAGGAGGAGCGGATCGGGCTGGCCGACGAATTCGAAATCCACGTCATCTCCGTCGACGGGTTCACCCTCGACGGCGTGAAGCGGTTGGAGGACAAGGGCGTCACCGACGTCATCGTCGGGTTCCGGATCCCCTACATCATGGGCCCGGACACCGAACCCCTCGACGACAAGATCCGCAATCTGGAGTGGTTCGCGGAGAATGTCATCGCCAAGGCAGGTTAGGCCCGGCCCGCGCCCGCGACCAACGCGTCGACGGCCCGCGCGCTGAGCACCTCGTCGAGCACCATCACGGCGCCACCCACGGTGCCGGACCGGCTGCCGTGAGCCGCTGGCACCACCTCGAGGGTGCGCGTCGCCTGCGCAGTGGCGTTGCCGTACAACGTCTCTCGCAGCCCGGCAACGAAGATCTCATAGGCACCGACCATGTCGCCCGCCACGACGACGATCGCCGGGTTCAGGAGGTTCACCGCGGCGGCGAGCACCTCGCCGACGTAGCGCCCACTGTCGCGGATCATCCGGCGGGCCTCGGCATCGCCACCGTGAGCGATCTCGACGACGTCGCGGAGGTTCCGTACCGAACGGCCCTGCTGCTGCAGTGCGTGCACGAGTGCCCAACCGCCTGCCACGGCCTCGACACAGCCGGTGTCACCGCAGCGGCACGGAAGACCATGCGCGGCAGCGATCTTCGTGTGACCCAGCTCGCCGGCCGCCTGAGCGGCGCCGCGCTGCAGCACACCACCCGCGACGATGCCCGACCCCAGACCACTCGAGGCCTTGACGACGAGGACGTCGTCGTGGCCGCGACCCTCGACGACGGCGATCGCGTTCGAATCGTTGTCCAGGATCACGGGGACGTCGGCCAGACGGGGAAGTTCGGCGAAGTAGGGCCGCAGCTCGACACCGTCCCAGCCGCGCAGGATGGGTGAGTCTCGGCTGCACCCGCGCGCCCGATCCACGGTGCCGGGCAGACTGAGTCCCACCCCGTACACCGTGGCGCCCGGATGGTCCTCCAGCATCACGTCGAGCCGCTTCACCACGTCGGGCATCAGATCGTCGGGGCCGAGCGCGACCTCCTGGTCGATGTCGGTGATCGACAGCACCTCACCGGCGAGGTCGGTCACCGCGAGCCTGGTCCGGCTGATGCCGACCGCCACCGAGAGCACGATGCCCGCGTCGGCGTCGAAGGACAGCAGCGTTGGCGGCCGCCCGCCGGTCGACGGCGCCTGTTCGCGCTCGCGCACCAGGCCAAGGGCACTCAAGGAAGCGATTCGGGAGGCGACGGCCGACCGCGAGAGCCCGGTCACCTGGCCGATCTCGGCGCGGGTGATGTCTCGACGATCCCTGATCAGTGCGAAGACATCGCCCACGGAATTTCTCCCGTCGCTTCGCTCGCCCACGCTGGCCATCCCCCGATACTGCACCAAAAGCGTAAGACTCGCCACTTCTGACTCTTGAAAGTCTAAAGTCGGTTTGCCGACGCGCATAAGTGCGTCTACCGTTGGACCGGTGACACGCTCTCTAGAACGCCCGTCCGTACCTCTGTCCGTGGTGTCACCGCCGCCGTCGGTGCGCTGGCTGGCAGTCATGGCACTGGCCATCGGCAGCTTCGCCATCGGCACCACCGAGTTCGTCGCCATGGGCCTGCTGCCCGACATCGCGTCCAGCCTGAACATCACCGAGCCCATCGCGGGCCACGTCATATCCGCCTACGCTCTCGGCGTCGTCGTCGGCGCCCCGGTCATCGCCTCACTGACCGCGCACATGCCGCGTAAGGCGCTGCTCCTGGGGCTCATCGCGCTGTTCACCGTCGGCAACCTGGCCAGCGTGCTGGCTCCGAGCTACGAGACCCTGATGGCCGCGCGATTCGTCTCGGGCATCCCGCATGGCGCCTTCTTCGGCATCGCCGCCCTGGTCGCCGCCCACCTGATGGGCCCGAAGAACCGGGCCAAGGCCGTCGCCCACGTGATGAGCGGCCTCACGGTGGCGACGGTGCTCGGCGTGCCGCTCGCATCCTTCCTCGGCCAGCACTTCGGCTGGCGCAGCGCCTTCGCCCTCGTCGTCGTGATCGGCCTCGTCACCCTGACCGCCATCTGGCACTGGCTGCCCGACCTGAAGTCGATGCACGTCACCAGCGCCCTGACCGAGCTCAGCGCTCTGCGTCGTCCCCAGGTGTGGCTCTCCCTGGTGCTCGGCATGGTCGGCTTCGGTGGCATGTTCGCCGTCTACACCTACGTGGCCACCACCCTGACCGACGTGTCCGGGCTGTCGCGCGGACTCGTCCCGCTGGGCCTGATGACGTTCGGCATCGGCATGGTCGTCGGCAACCTGGTCGGCGGCAAGTTGGCCGACGTCTCGGTCGTCAGGGCGCTGTACGCCTCGCTGATCTCCCTCGGCGCGATGCTGGCACTGTTCGTCGTGCTCGTCCACAACCCGTGGACGGCGCTGCTCGGACTGTTCCTGATCGGGGCCTCCGGCTCGGCCATCGGGCCGGCCCTGCAGACCCGCCTGATGGACGTCGCACACGGCGCGCAGACCCTGGCCGCGGCGCTGAACCACTCGGCGCTGAACATCGCCAACGCCGCAGGTGCCTGGATCGGCGGACTGGTCATCGCCGCGGGATACGGCTACACCGCACCCGCCGGTGCCGGTGCGGCACTCGCCGTCGCCGGACTGGTCGTCCTGACCATCTCGGTGTTGCTGCAACGCTGGACGGAGCGTTCCCATGTCGGATAGTCGCGGAGTTCGCGTCGACGTTCACGTACTGGGCCTTCGCCTGGCCTTCACGATTCCGCCGTGGCGCGGGTTCGGGCAGCGGCGTCGAGCGCTGACCGCCAGCTAGGCGTTCCCGCCGACGAGATGACCTGTGTCAGTCTGGAGTCATGACTGCACGCCACCTCGCACGGCTGACCGGCGCCGCCATCGCATTCGTCACCGGCGCCCTCGTCGTCCCGACCGGGGCTCCGACGGCGTCGGCGGCGCCGTGTCCTGACGTGGAGGTGGTGTTCGCCCGGGGCACCTTCGCGCCCCAGGGTCTTGGCGGCATCGGACAGGAGTTCGTCGACGCGGTGCGCGCCAAGACCGGCGCCAAGTCGGTCGGGGTGTACGCCGTGGTGTATCCGGCGAGCACGAACTTCCCGACCGCCGTGGACGGCATCCGCGATGCGGCCAATCACATCGAGAGCATGGCCACGACGTGTCCCGACACGAAGATGGTGCTCGGCGGTTACTCCCAGGGCGCGGCCGTCATCGGCTTCACGACCGCCAACGTCGTGCCCGGCGGGGTCGACCCGAACGAGGTGCCCAAGCCGATGCCCGCGGACGTCGCCGACCACGTGGCTGCCGTGGCGCTGCTGGGCACACCCGACACGAAGTTCATGGACATGATCGGGCAGCCGCCGGTGACCATCGGACCGCTGTACGCAGGCAAGACGATTCAGTTGTGCGCACCGGGCGACCCGATCTGCTCCGACGGCGACGACGGCGCCGCCCACACCAGCTACACCAAGATCGGTTTGACCGACCAGGCCGCCGCGTTCGTCGCGAGCAGGGTCTGAGCGCCGGAAATATTCTTCACCCCGTCCTGGTTCTTGACGTCACGATGTTATGTAACATCGTTTCATAAGAGACAGGACCCGCTATGACCAACGTCGTCTTCATTCACGGACTGTGGGTCTCCCACACCGCCTGGCAGCCGTGGATCGACCACTTCGCCGAGCACGGCCACCACGCGATCGCGCCGGCGTGGCCCGGCGAGCACGCGAGCGTCGAAGAGACCCGCCGCAACGCCGGCGACCAGGCAGGCGTCGGCATCGACGACCTCACCGAGCACTTCGCCAAGGTCCTCGAGCGGTTCGACACCCCGCCGGTGGTGATCGGGCACTCCTTCGGCGGCCTGATCGCCCAGAAGTTGTTGGGGCAGAACAAGGCCGCTGCCGCGGTCGCCGTCGACCCCGCTCCGATCAAGGGCGTCAAGCCGTTGCCCGTCGCCCAATTGCGTTCTGCCTTCCCGGTACTCGGCAACCCGCTCAACCGCGGACGCGCCAAGGGACTCACCGAAGCGCAGTGGCGCTACGGCTTCGGCAACGCGTTGACCGTCGAGGAGTCCGACGACCTGTGGCGGCAGTGGTCCATCCCGTCGCCGGGCAAGCCGCTGTTCGAGGCCGCGGTCGCGAACTTCGCGCCCAATTCGCCCGCCAAGGTGGACGTCGCCAACGCCACCAGGGGTCCGCTGCTGATCACGGGCGGAACGGCGGACCACACCGTGCCCTTCGTGTCTGCCAAGGCCACGCACGGGCTGTACTCGAAGTCGACCGCGATCACCGACTTCCACGAGTTCGACGGCCGGGGCCACTCGCTCACCGTCGACCACGGCTGGCGCGACGTCGCCGACGTCACCCTGTCGTGGCTGAAGGACCGTGGGTTCACCGCGCAGTCATGAGCACGCCCCCGACCCGCCGCCGCACCGCCAGCCACGAAGTCTCGGCCGCGCTCCTCCGCGCGGCCGAGACGGTGCTGGACCGCGACGGCAGCGACGGGGTGACCGTCCGCGCGGTGGCCGAAGCCGCCGAGGTCTCACCCACCAGCGTCTACAACCGCTTCCGCAGCAAGGACGGGCTGACCGTTGCGCTGGCCGTGCGCACGTTGGCTCGACTCGGCGAGATCGTCGACGTGCCCGCGGGTCCGG
Source organism: Mycobacterium yunnanensis (assembly GCF_025823185.1). Lineage (GTDB taxonomy): Bacteria > Actinomycetota > Actinomycetes > Mycobacteriales > Mycobacteriaceae > Mycobacterium > Mycobacterium yunnanensis. The sequence goes on along the minus strand of NZ_JACKVK010000001.1, from coordinate 323,661 downwards.
AGCCCCGGGAGCGCCTGCGTCAGTCCTGCCGCAACTATCGCGACTTCGCGCTACGGCATCCTGCGCGGTATGCCCTCATCTTCGGTACGGGCAGCCCACTGGAGGACCAGTCGTCGGAGGCGGCCGAGTCCGGCCGCGCGGTCTTCACCGTCCTGAAGGGATTGATCGGCGACGTGGCCCCCGAGCTCGACGACGGCGAACTGCCCGAGGCGGCGCAGACGGTGTGGGCGGCTCTGCACGGGTCGGTCACCATCGAGCAGGCGGGCATCGGTCAGACGCCCGACGCGGACGCTACCTTCGAGCACATGCTCGATTGCTTGATCCAGGGCGTGACGGCGTCGTGAGGCGCCTGGCGGTCGAGGAATTCCAGGTGGCCGATCCACCAGAGGCGTGGACGCGAGCAGGTTTCTCCCTCGACGCCGACGCGGTCTGCCGAGTCGGCGGCGTCGGCATCCGGCTGGTCGGGCGCGACCGCGGCACCGGCATCGTGGGCTGGTCGTTGCGCGGTGCGCCGTTCGACACGAGCGACGTCGACGGCATCGCGACGACCACGGTGCCCGACGGTCCGCCGGCGCCACCTCCGGGCAGACATTCCAACGGGGTCGTCTCCGTCGACCACGTCGTCGTGTTCTCACCCGACCTGCCCCGGACGCTTGCCGCGCTGGCCGGGCTCGGCGCGCACCCCCGCCGGGAGCGCGACGGGGTGCTCGGCGGACGGCCGATCCGGCAGGTCTTCCTTCGCCTCGGGGAGGTGATCGTCGAGGTCGTGGGTGGCGCGGAGGCGGCAGGTGACGGACCGGCCACGCTGTGGGGGCTGACGTTCGTCGTCGACGACGTCGAGGCTGCGGTAGCGGCGCTCGGCGACCGGACCTCACCGGTCAAGGAAGCCGTGCAGCCAGGACGCCGAATCACCACGCTTCGCCATGACGAATTCGGAATGTCGGTCCGGACGGCGCTGATCTCACCGCCTATCCTCGGCTCGTGACCGAGACCGCGGAGCCCGTCGTGATCCACACCGACGGTGGGTGCCGCCCCAATCCCGGACCCGGTGGGTGGGGCGCTGTCCTGCGTCACCGCGGCCACGTGCGCGAGATGTTCGGCGGCGAGCCCGGCGACACCAGCAACAACCGGATGGAGCTGACCGCACCGATCATGGCGCTCGAGGCGCTGACCAGACCGATGACGGTGCACATTCACACCGACAGCACGTACGTGCGCAGCGGCATCACCAAGTGGGTGCTCGGCTGGGAACGCAACGGCTGGCTGACCTCGGCGAAGCAACCCGTGAAGAACGTCGACCTGTGGAAGCGCCTGCAGGCGGCGTGTGCGGTTCACCGGGTCGAATGGTTTTGGGTCAAGGGACATTCCGGGGTGGCCGATAACGAGCTTGCCGACGTGCTGGCCACCCGCGGCATGGAGCAGGCCATCGCGCGGTTGTGACCGAACGCTGACCGGTCGGTTCTCCGCGGGTCGTGCAACGGCGTGTGGGTAGCCTTCCCACATGGCACTCATCGACAGCTCCGGCTTCGCCCACGTCCGACTGACCGTCACCGACATCGACCGGTCCAAGTCGTTCTACGACCAGGTCTTCGGCTGGCCGGTGGCCATCGACGCGTCGGACTCGGTCGACGAGCCGGGCGTCACCGAGTCGGCGGAGAAGTTCTACGGCGGCGTGGTGTATCAGACTCCGCAGGGCACGCTCTTCGGACTGCGGCCGGTGGGCAGTGACCGATTCGATTCCACCCGAACGGGTCTCGACCACATCAGCTTCACCGTGACCGACCGTGCCGCACTCGGGGCCGCCGCGGCGGCACTGGGCGAGGCCGGCATCCCGCACGGCGACGTCGTCGACCTGACCGACGCGGGCATCGCCATCCTGTCGTTTCAGGACCCCGACGACATCAACGTCGAGCTGACCGCGCCGCTGTCGTAGGCGGTCACTCCCAGACCACTTCGCCCGGGCTCTTGTCCGGCCGCAGACCACGCCAACTTGGCTGGCGAAGCCGCCCGTCGGAGGTGCGCTCGCTGTAGCGCACCTCGCCCACCAATCCGGGTTCGACGAACGTGACCCCCTTGGCGTCGAGGCCCGACAGCCTTGTCGTGAAGGGCGATTCGCTGGCGTGCAGGGGTTCGAGCGTCTTCTTCAGCGCGGCCAGGTCCTTGTCGGTGAAGCCAGTACCCACTCGGCCGGCGAACTGCAAACCCTCGTCCGAGGGCACCCCGATCAGTAGCGCACCGATGCCGCTGGTGCGGCCACCCTCACCGGCACGCCAGCCGCCGATCACCACCTCCTGCGTCAGCCACAACTTGTCCTTGATCCAGGACTGCGACCGTCGCCCCGGTTGATAGGTCGAGTCCCGCCTCTTCGCGACGACTCCTTCCCACCGCTGCGCCCGTGCGTGCTCGAGGGCCTCGGGGCCGTCACCGTCGAGCTGTGCGGGCACGATCAGGCCGCCACCTGCGGCCAACGTCTCGAGCAACCTGCGTCGGTCGGAGTACTTGGCGCGCAACAGGGATCGACCGTCGAGCTGCAGGATGTCGAACGCCCAAAATTCGACCCGGGTCGACGTGGCGCGGTTTTGCATGAGACCGAAATTCGGCACGCCGTCGGCGTCGAGCGCCACCACCTCTCCGTCGAGGATCACGTGATGGTCGGCCAGATCCGCCGCCAGGGCCTTGAGTCGAGGGTATTCACCGGTGACGTCGCGACCGCTGCGCGACTGCAGACGCATCGCCCCGTGATCGGCGTCGACCAGCAACCGGTAGCCGTCCCACTTTCCCTCGAATGCCCACACCACCTTGGTCAGTCGCGCCACCGACCCGTGGGTGGCGAGCATGGGCTTGACGTCTTCCGGGGTGGGTTCGTGCTGCTCCTTCATCCGGTGGGCCAGCCAATTCTTGCCGCCGGTCTGGATCAGTGCGTACCGTCCGGAGACCTTGCTGCCGTGCAGAGTGACGATCACCTCGCCGCCCTTCGCGGGGCCGTCCGGTCCGTTGTCGTTGAACTTCTCGGCCTCGTAGGTACCGGAGTCCCACACGATGACCTCGCCACCGCCATACTCGCCCTTGGGAATCGAGCCCTCGAAGGTCGCATACTCCAACGGATGGTCCTCGGTGTGCACCGCGAGGTGGTTCACCGACGTGGTCTCAGGAAGATTCTTCGGCACCGCCCACGACACCAGCACGCCGTTGCGTTCGAGCCGAAAGTCGTAGTGCAACCGGCGCGCGTGATGCTCCTGGATGACGAAGGTGTCGTCGTTGCCGACGGTCGGCGCGGACCGCGGTACCGGCTCCCGCGTCTTGGTGGCATCGCGCATGCTGCGGTAGGTCGTGAGTTTGTCTGCCAGCGGCACGATCTCGTCGAGCGGCGCCAGCAGATCACCGTCGCGCTCGACGCGCTCGAGCACCTCGTCGAAGCGCAGGTGCCGCAGGTCGGGGTCCTCGATCTCCTCCCAGGTGCGGGGTGCGGCGACCGTCGGTTCGTCGCGGCCGCGCATGGAGTACGGCGCGATGGTCGTCTTCGCGGCGCTGTTCTGACTCCAGTCGACGAACACCTTGCCGGTGCGCAGGCTCTTGGTCATCGTCGCGGTGACCTGTGTCGGCATCGACTTCTCCAGCTGCACCGCGATGCGCTTGGCCAGCACGGAGGCACCTTGGGAGCTGACCGGCTCGGCGAGCGGCACGTAGAGGTGCAGGCCCTTGCTGCCGCTGGTCAACGGAAACGTCTCGAGCCCGATGTCGGTGATGAAGTCGCGGACCTCGTGCGCCACCTCGCACAGCTGTCGGAACGTGACGTCGTCACCGGGGTCGAGGTCGAAGACGATCCGCGTCGCAGGGCCGGGGGTGGCCTCGTCGAGGAACCGCCACTGTGGCACGTGAACTTCCAGCGACGCCTGCTGCGCAAGCCAGGCCAGTCCCTCACGGGTGTCGACGATCGGATAGGTGGTGGTGCCCGACCTGTGTGTCACCGAGCCACGGTCCAGCCAGTCCGGCGCCGACGACGCGAGCTGCTTTTCGAAGAAGTCCGGCTCCCCCACGCCGTTGGGCCACCGTTTGCGGGTGACCGGCCGACCCGCGATGTGCGGCACCATGGCGTCGGCGATCGCCACGTAGTACTCGAAGACCTCGGCCTTCGTCGTCCCCGTGGCCGGGTACAGCACCTTGTCGGGGTTGGTCAGCTTGACCCGCCCGCAGCGCTCCATCACGTGACCGTATTACCCACGGCTCGCGACGGCGAACTTCTTCCGCGTCTACGCGGCGTTGGGTTCCGGTCCGCCCGGCTGGCGGTCCTGTCCCGCGGAGTTCCCGACGTCGTCGTCGGGCGGTCGATACAGACGTTCTGGGCGGTGGTAGTCGTTGACCCGGGCTTGCCCGGTGTCCAGACCCGCCGGCGGGATCCACTCGACGTCGTGATCGGCGTTGACCCGGGTGGCCCAGCCACCGGGACCGACCATTCGGTTGTCGGGCCCGCACGCCAGGCCGAGCTCGTCGGCGTTCGTCTGCCCACCCTGCGCCCAATCCCGCGCGGCGTGATGCACCTGACTGCCATAGGCCGGCACCGTGCACCCCGGCTTCGTGCACCCACCGTCGCGCGCGATCAACATCAACCGTTGCGCCGACGTGGCGACGCGACGGGCCCGGAACAGATTCAACGCCGCCCCCGTGGCCCCGTCGAACACCGCCAGGAACGGAACCGCCTCGGCCGCCAGCCCGATGACCTCACCGATGGGCGTGACGGTGCCACCGCCGGTGACCCCCACCCCCGCACGGCTCTCCAAATCCTGCAGCGTGGTGCGGATGACGATCGACGTCGTCANCCCGTTGTGCCGGCCAAGCTCCCCACTGGCCAGCACACTGCGTCCGACCGCCATCAGCGCGTCATGCTGACGCTGGCCCAGGCTGCGGTGGTCGCCGTCGATCTGTTCCTGGGTGGGAGTGCCCACCCGTTGTGCCGGCCAAGCTCCCCACTGGCCAGCACACTGCGTCCGACCGCCATCAGCGCGTCATGCTGACGCTGGCCCAGGCTGCGGTGGTCGCCGTCGATCTGTTCCTGGGTGGGAGTGCCCGTCAGGCAGGGATGTTGGTCGGCCGGGTTGCACATCCCCGGCGCNGCCCACTTGGCGAAGATCGCCTCGTAGATCGCCCACGCCTCCGGGGTCAAAGTGCCCCGGAGCGGGATCATCCCGTCGGGCCGCTGCGGCCCCGTGGTGACACCACGGCGACGGGCCCGTTCNGTGTCGTCGGGTTCCGGGCCGTCCTGGTCGAGCAGGAAGATCGTGCGATCGGCGTTGTCCTTGNGCTCCTTGGGCCCCAATCTCATCGCCGCCCTGACCAGATCGGCTTCGATCTGCCCGCGGGTGGTCGGGTCCACCGCCGGTGGGATGCGGCTCATCGCCTTGGCCAGCACGTGGACGTGCTCCCGGTTGATCACACCGTGGGACTGAGCGATCGCCGTGCACGGCAACACCGGATCCAGCGGTGCGCCGATCANTCCACCGCCGGTGGGATGCGGCTCATCGCCTTGGCCAGCACGTGGACGTGCTCCCGGTTGATCACACCGTGGGACTGAGCGATCGCCGTGCACGGCAACACCGGATCCAGCGGTGCGCCGATCACCGTCTGCCGCGACGCCAGCAGCGCGGCCTCCTCCAGCCGGCGCCCGGCCTCGCTCGACGAAATCCGCCACCGGATGGCCAACACGTCGCGCCACGACTTGGCCCCCAGCACCTTCGGCGTCGTCTCGGCCTGCAGCCGGGTCAGCAGACGATGGCCCTGCACCGGCAACTGGCAGGACAGCGTCTCCAGATCGTCGAGCACACTGTGCAATTCGGGAGCGGTCAACGCGTCGACCGACAACGCCGCCAGCGCGTCATGTGCAGCGCGCAGCGCTGTAACCGCCGCCTGCACCTCCCCCGTACCCATGAATCAAACATATGTTCGAATCTTGGCAATTCGGGAGCGGTCAACGCGTCGACCGACAACGCCGCCAGCGCGTCATGTGCAGCGCGCAGCGCTGTAACCGCCGCCTGCACCTCCCCCGTACCCATGAATCAAACATATGTTCGAATCTTAGCAATTCCGCGACGTGTTTCGTGAGAAGCGTCTAAGAGAGATCGTCGTCCATCTCCAGCACCGCGAACGGTGCGGTCGGCACTTCGGCGACCGACATCTTCGCCGCCGAATCGGTGGGGATGACGTCGCCGGCCAACGCCGCGAGCGCCTTGTTGGTCCCGACGTCGCGACCCGCCTTCTCGCTGAGCAACCAACGCACCTCGAGCAGATCGCAGTATGCCTGGATCGCCGAACCCCGGTGACCGACGACCTCGTGGGCCAGTTGCTCGTACGGCGTCAAGATCTCGATCGTCCACAGGCGGGCCGCGGTCGCCTCGTCCACGTCGTGCCCCGCCTCCAGACACAGTTGCGCCTGATACGCGTGGAGGTCACCCAACAGGATCGCCGCCTGCCCCTCCCCGACGTCGAGCCCGGTGAGCTCCTGCAGATGCTGAGCGTGATATCTGCGATCCCCGACCGCCACCCGCACCCGCATGCGACTCGGGTCCGAAGCGTCTGGCTGCAAGGACAATTCGTCGACGGCGAAGCCCAGGTCGTTGAGTCGCCGGATCGTCCCCTCGACGCGATAGCGGTCGGCGAAGCCGAAGACGGGCTCGGCGTGCAACAACTCCCACAGCTCGTCGTAGCGCACCTGGACCTGCTCGGCCTCGGCGATCAGCGTCAGGTGCATCTCCTCCGGAAGACCAAGTCGCTCAGCCAAGTCGACCAGACCTTCGGCCACGTTCTCGACCAGGATCTCCAAGTCGTGCCGACGCTGGCCCCGGCTCAACTTCGGATGCACCTCGGAGGTCTCGGCGTCGACCAACCAGGCCTGCAGACGCTGTCCGTCACGCGAGAACAACGTGTTCGCCAACGAGCAGTCGCCCCAGAACACGCCGTGGCGGTGCAACTCCACCAGCAGCCCCGCCATCGCATCCAGCAGCCGTGCCCGGTGCGCGGGTTGATCCGGCGGCAACCGCATGAACAACCGGCGATACTGCCAGGACCCCTCGAGGTACCGGGTAACCAAGATCGCGGTCTCGAACTCCGGCTGCAGCACCAGCCCGGCGGGATGGACGGCGGGCAGGCCCATCTCCTCGAGCTGGCGCAGCACCTCGTACTCCTTGATCGCGATCCGCGGCGGCATGTCCTTGACCGCCCAGAGCTGACCGTCGGCGTCGACGAACTTGACCAGGTGGCGACTCATCCCCACCGCGATGTCGCGCAGCGGCACGTCGGGAACCACCCACTCCGAAAGCGGCCTGTCCCAAGGCAATCCGAGCAGACCCGGAGACGGTGCTCGGAGCCGCAGCTCCGGTGTCAATCCCCCGGTCGCTGCGCTCCGGCCCGCCGGCGCGCGCATCAGTTCAGACGTTCGCCCGAACTCGGATGGAACAGGTGCACGACACCTTCGGGATGCCGGCGCAGCCGAACCGTGTCGGCCAACCGCGGCGCCGTGCGCGGATTGCACCGCGCCACCAGCTCGACACCGCCGGTGCCCGCATGGGTGTAGACGTAGGCCTCGCTGCCGAGATCCTCGACCAGGTCGACGACCACCTCGACACCACCGGTCTCGGTGACCTCCAGTGCCTCGGGCCGGATCCCGACGGTGACCTCCTTGAGGCCCGACTCGCTCAGCTTGGTCAGCTGGTCACGCTCGAGCTCGAAGATCGAGTCACCGACGCGAACGCCGCCGGAGGCGATCTCAGCGGTGAACAGGTTCATCGCCGGAGACCCGATGAACCCGGCGACGAAGGCGTTCGCCGGACGGTCGTAAAGCTCGTTGGGAGAGGCGAATTGCTGCAGCTTTCCGAACCGGAGCACCGCCACCCGGTCGCCCATCGTCATGGCCTCGACCTGGTCGTGCGTGACGTACACGGTGGTGGTGCCGAGACGGCGCTGCAACGCGGCGATCTGGGTGCGGGTCTGCACCCGCAACTTGGCGTCGAGGTTGGACAGTGGCTCGTCCATGCAGAACACCTGCGGCTCGCGCACGATGGCTCGGCCCATCGCAACGCGCTGACGCTGACCACCGGACAGCTTGGCGGGCTTGCGATCCAGGTGCTCGGTCAGGTCGAGGACCTTGGCGGCCTCCTCGACCTTCTTGCGCCGCTCCTCGGCGGAGACGCCGCGCAGCTTCAGGGCGAAGCCCATGTTCTCGGCGACGGTCTTGTTGGGGTAGAGCGCGTAGTTCTGGAACACCATCGCAATGTCGCGGTCCTTGGACGGGACCCCCGTCATGTCCTTGCCGCCGATGGAGATGCTGCCCTCGTCGATGTCTTCGAGGCCGGCCAGCATGCGCAGTGCGGTGCTCTTGCCCGAACCGGACGGCCCGACCAGGACGACGAACTCGCCGTCCTGGATGTCGAGGTTGAGGTTGTCCACGGCGAGCTTGTCGGAGCCCTCGTAGATGCAGGACGCGTTCTTGTACGTGATTGCAGCCATTGTGTTTACTCCTCTACTTGATGGCGCCGAAGGAAAGACCACGAACGAGCTTGTTCTGGGCGAACCAGCCGCACAGGATCACCGGCAGTGCGGCCATCGTGGCCGCCGCCGACAGCACGGCCCAGTACTGACCCTCACCGGCGATGAAGCCGACCAGGTACACCGGCATCGTCTGGGCGTTCACCGCAGTGAGATTCACTGCGAGGAAGAATTCGTTCCAGGCGAAGATGACGCAGATGAGTGCGGTGGCCGCGATGCCGGGTGAGACCAGCGGCAGGATCACCTCACGCACCGACCGCCACAGGCTGGCGCCGTCGAGGCTGGCGGCCTCGAGCAGTTCGCCGGGGACTTCGAGGAAGAACGACCGCATCATCCAGATCGCGATCGGGAGGTTCATCGAGGTGTAGAGGACGACCAGTGCCCAGATGTTGTCCAGCAGACCAAGGTTGGACACGATGACATATAGCGGCAGGATCGCCGCGACGACGGGCAGCATCTTCGTGCTCATGAAGAAGAACAGTGCGTCCGAGGTCTTGCGCACCGGGCGCAGCGACAGCGCGAACGCGGCCGGTACGCCCAGCAACAGCACCAGGATCGTCGACATCGCGGTGGCGAACACCGAGTTCAACATCGCCGGCCCGATGCCCTGCTCGAACACCGCCGAGTACTGATCCAGCGTGGGGACGAAGAACAGCTTCGGCGGGTTGGTCGCGGCGTCACTCTCTTGCTTGAACGACGTCAACACCATCCAGAAGACCGGGAAGAAGAAGCCGAGCCCGACGAGCCAGGCGACCAATCCCCACGGGCTGAACTTCTTGGACTTCTTCTTGCGCACCGGGGCGGCATCCTCTGTCGCGGTGGTGCGTTCGGCAGTGGTAGTCATGGTTACGCAGCCTCTTCCTTGCCGGAGAACGATTTGAAGATCAACCTCAACGCGAAGCTGGCGATGATCATCGTGAAGATGACGACCACCACGCCCATCGCCGCCGCCTGGCCCATGTCGAAGCCGAGGAACGCGCGCTGGTAGATGTAGAACGGCAGGTTGGCACTGGCCACGCCCGGCCCGCCCTGCGTCATCATGAAGATGGCGTCGAACGTGTTCACCAGGTAGATGGCTCCGAGCACGACGCCCAACTCGATGAAGCGCCGCAGGTGCGGCAGCGTCAGCTCACGGAAGAGCTGCATTGCCGTGGCACCGTCGACCCGGCCCGCCTCGAGCTGGTCCCGCGGCATGGACGTCAATCCGGCCAGGATCAGCAGCATCATGAAAGGCGTCCACTGCCAAATCAATTCGACCATCACCATCGCCAGCGGGAACTGGCCGATCCAGTCCACCGGCCCGATGCCCACCAGCGAGAGCACCCAATTCAGGATGCCGTTGTTGGGGTCGAGGATCGTCGTCTTCCAGATCAGGGCCCCGGCGACGGGGGTGATCAGGAACGGCGTGATCAGGAGGGTGCGCACGACGCCGCGGCCCAGGAACGCGCGATCGAGCAGCAGGGCGATTCCGAGGCCGAGCAGCGCCGAGATCAGCACGACACCGACGATGAGGACGACGGTGTTGCCCGCGACCGACCAGAACTGACGGTCCTGGACGACGGCGACGTAGTTGCTGAACCCGACGAATTGCCGTGAGCCCGGCCGAACCAGGTTCCAAGAAAGCGTCGAGTAGTACAGCGTGAACAGGAATGGCACCTGCGTCACGGCGATCATGAAGATCAGCGCGGGCAGGAGCGGTCCCCGTCTGCGCCACCCCTCGGCCCGGCTGACCCCGGTGTCCTGGGCTTCACGGATCTTGCGAACCCGTTCGGCCACTGCCCCCTGACCGGCGTCCGACTCTGTTTCAGCGGTAAGAGTCATCACTTCTCCTGGTAGCTCTTGCCGACGACCTCGGCGTATTTCTGTGATTGCTCCATCGCTTCGTCGACGGAGATCTGGCCGGCGATGGCCGCACTGATCTGCTGGCTGACCCGGGTGCCCAGATCCTGGAACTCGGGAATCCCGACGAATTGGACGCCGGTGTACGGAACCGGTTGCACCGTCGGCTTGTTCGGTGACGCGTTGGTGATCGACTGCAGGGTCAACGGGCCGTACGACTTCGAGATTGCCTCATACTGCGGAAGTTCCGTGTACGTCGACGTGCGACTTCCGGGTGGGACGCGGGCCCAGCCCAGCTTCTCGCCCACCAGCTTCATGTAGTCCTTGCTCGTCATCCAGGAGATGAACTTCCATGCGCCTTCTGGGTTCTTGGCGGCCTTGGGGATGCCGAGTGCCCAGGTGTAGAGCCAGCCCGAGTTGGGCTTCTCCACGATCGGTGCGGGCAGGTAGCCGATCTTGCCCACCAGATCGGGGTAGGTCTTGGGATCCTCGATCGTCGAGACCGCTGAGGTCGCGTCGTACCACATCGCGGTCTGACCCTGGCCGAACAGGTTGGCGCACTCCTGGAAACCCGTCGAGGACGCGCCCAACTCGCCGGAGTCCTTGATCGTGTTGACGTAGAAGTTGACGGCCTTCTTCACCTCGGGGCTGTTGAGCTGCGCGTTCCACTTCTCGTCGAACCAGCGACCGCCGAAGGTGTTGATGACGGTGTCCAGCGGCGCGAGCACTTCACCCCAGCCGGGCTTGCCGCGCAAGCAGATACCCGCGTCCGAGATCTGCTTGGCCTTGATGGTCTTGGCCCAGTCGGCGACCTCCTGCCAGGTGGGCTGGTAGCTCGGATCCGGGTTGACGGTGATGCCGGCCTTCTCGAACATGTCCTTGCGGTACATCAGGAACGACGACTCGCCGTAGAACGGCACCGAGTACATGCTGCCCTCGTATGACAGCGAGTCGCGCAGCGACGGGATGAAATCGGCTTCGTCGTACCCGGGCGTGTTCTTCGCGTAGTCCGAAAGGGGCAGCAACCAGCCGTCCTTGGCCCACTGCGGGGTCTCGAAGTTGCTGATCATCGCGACGTCGAACTGGCTGCCGCCCATGGCGGTCGACATGGTGATCTTCGCGCGGGCCTGGTTCTCCGAGAGGGAGATGAACTTCAACTTCACGCCGGGGTTCGCCTTTTCGAACTCCGGCGACAACTTCTGCGCGTCGGTCATCTGCGAGTTGGAGACCAAGGCGATGGTCACCTCGTTGTCCGATGCCCCCAAGCTGCCCGCGCCCGAACAGCCCGCGGTCAGCGTCAGCCCGAGGGCCACCGCGCACACCGAGAGCTTTCGCACTGCTCGTGTCGCTTTCATCTTCACCTCACTCCTCGTCGAGTACAACTGCGTGTGTTCCCTGTCCTAGTGCTCCAATAGCCAACGTGCGCAATCGATGTCGCATACCAGCAGCTTCGCCAACCCGCCGAGCAGTGCGGCCCGCGTTGCTTCGTGCTTGGGCGGACCGCTGCAGACGAGGATGGTCTTGGCGCAGGTGCGGATGTCCTCGAGTGGCACCGACACCGCGCGGTGGGCGAGCTCGGTGATCACCGGCGCGCCGTTGGCGTCGAAGAAGCGCCCGCCGATCTCCCCGACGGCACCGAGTGAGACCAGTTCGTCCAGCATCCGGGTGTCGAGGAAGCTGCCCTCGAAGAGCGTCGTGGAGGTGCTCACCGAGCCCACGCCAAACAGCATGGTGTCGGCTCGCCGGCCGGTCTCCAGCGTGCGCGAGATCACCGAGTCGTTCCGCATGGACGTCACGGTCGACGGATCGGCGTACAGGGGTGCCGGAAGTCGCATTGCGCTGGCGCGCAACATGTCTGCCCCACGACTGAGGATGAACTCCATGCCGGTTTGGTAGGCGGCGGTGGACATCGCGCCGTCGAGTTGGACGACCACGCGACAGCTCGCGACGCCGGGGGCCAAGGCGGTGACGGCTGCCACCTGCTCGGGGCCCCACGTGAAGCCGAGGACGTCGTTCTCGGAAAGCCGTCGCATGAGCAGGGCACCGGCGGCGCGCCCCAGGTGCCCGGTTACCACGGCCTCGGTCAGGCCGTAGCGCTCCTCGAGCAGTCGCTCCTCGTCGGCGTGCAGATCGTCCTTCATGGTGGGCGGGACGACGACTTCGATGCGCACCAAACCCCTGGCCTTGGCCCTGGCGATCAACCTGCCCGCGGTGGGCCGCGAGACGCCAAGCTTGGCGGCGATCTCCGCCTGGGTGAGCCCGTCGAGGTAGTAGAGCGTGGCCGCCCGAAGCGCGAGACGGAGATCCTCGGGGGTTCCCCCGCTGTTCGAGGCGGCCTGGGCGGGCGGTTGCATGGACTCCCCAGGCCGGTCCGCTGGAGCCGCGCTTGCGTGGACTGCCCGCTGAACCACGCGGGCGTTCGACGTCGGTGTCGCCACGATCTCCGATCCCCTCCAACCAGATCAGTGAGCAGATGCTCGGGGTCGCGTGTAGATGCTCACCACGCTAACATGTGAATGTGACCTACACAACACTTTCAGTGCAGCGGCCGTCGCGAGGCGAAATGGCCGCTCCGACCGTACGAATTCACATCGACCCCCAACCCGTGCGGGGTAGCGTCCAGGAAGTGGTGATCGAGTCATGAAGCTCAACAACGCGTCCCTGCCCGAGATCCCGATCGCGAAGCCGTCCTACGATCGCAGCGAAATCACCGTCGGCATCGTCCATTTCGGTGTGGGCGGCTTTCACCGCGCGCACCAGGCGATGTACCTGGACCGGTTGCTGTCCGAGGGCAAGGCCACGGAGTGGGGCATCTGCGGAGTCGGCGTGCTGCCCGGCGACCGCAAGATGGCGTCGGTCATGGCCGACCAAGACGGCCTCTACACCCTGATCTTGATGAACCCCGACGGCACCCGCGACCCACGCGTCATCGGATCCATCGTCGACTACAAATTCGCACCCGACGATCCCGAGGCAGTCGTCGAACTGATCGCCGCGCCCACCACGCGCATCGTCGAACTGACCATCACCGAGGGCGGCTACGCGACCGACGACGCCAGCCCGGACAGCGTCTTCGGACTGGTCACAGAGGCGTTGGCGCGCCGCAGGGAACGCGGCCTCCCATCGCCGACGATCGTCTCCTGCGACAACATCGAGGGCAACGGCGACGTCGCCCGCGCCGCCTTCACCTCTTACGCCGAGCGGACCCAGCCCGAGCTGGCCGAATGGATGAAGGCCAACACGCGATTTCCGAACTCGATGGTGGACCGCATCACGCCGGTCACGACGCCGGACGTGATCGAGAATCTGTCCGCCGATTACGGCGTCGAGGACGAATGGCCCGTTGCGGCCGAACCGTTCACCGCGTGGGTGCTCGACGACGACTTCTCCGACGGACGGCCACCGTATGAGGACGTCGGCGTGCTGCTGGTCGAGGACGTCACGCCGTACGAGTTGATGAAGCTGAGGCTGCTCAATGCCGGCCATCAAGCGCTCTGCTACTTCGCGTATTTGGCGGGCTACCGGCTGGTGGCCGACGCCGCCGGCGACCCGTTGTTCGCCAAGTTCTTGCTGGAGTACATGGACACCGAGGCGACGCCGACGCTCAAGCCGGTGCCTGGCATCGACCTGCCCAAGTTCAAGCAGACCGCGATCGAACGCTTCGCCAATCCCGGCGTGCGGGACACCATCGTGCGGCTGTGCTTCGGCTCATCGGATCGTATTCCTCAGTGGCTGGTGCCGGTGATCAAGGAGAATCTGCGTTCCGGTGAGCCGGTGCGGCTCTCGGCCGCGACCGTTGCGAGTTGGGCTCGCTACGCCGAGGGCGTCGACGAGCAGGGCAAGCCAATCGACGTGCAGGACAACCTGGCGGATTCGCTGGTGCCGCTTGCCAAGTCGCAGCTGGAGAACCCGACGGCGTTCATCGAGAACACGGCACTGTTCGGCGATCTCGCCGAGCAGCCGCGCTTCGTCGAGGCGTATCTGTGGGCGCTGGACTCGCTGCACCGTGACGGCGCGCGGGCGACGTTGGAAGCGCTGGTGAAAGAAGGATGACGAACCGGGCCCTCGTCATCGGTGAGGCGCTGATCGACATCGTCCAGCGCGACGGACGGGTGCTCGGCGAGCACGTCGGCGGCAGCCCGCTGAACGTCGCGATCGGACTGGGGCGACTGGGGCGCGACGTCGACTTCCTCACCCACGTCGCCGACGACGAACGCGGCCGGCGCATCGTCGAACACGTCGAGGCATCCGGGGTGCGACTGGTGCCGGGCAGCGTCACCGCCGAACGCACGCCGACCGCCGAGGCGCGGCTCGACGACACCGGCGCCGCGCAGTACACCTTCGACATCGACTGGCGGTTGTCGGGCACCCCAGAGGTGGCTCCCCCGTTGACCGTCCACACCGGTTCGATCGCAGGGTTTCTCGACCCGGGCTGCCTGGCGACCGCGGCGCTGCTCGACGCGTATCGGCTCTCGGCCACCGTCACCTACGACCCGAACGTCCGGCCCGCCCTGATCGAGGATCACGATCAGGCGGTCAACCGGATCGAGCGGCTCGTCGAGAAGGCCGACGTGGTCAAGGCCAGTGACGAAGACCTGCGCTGGATCGACCCGACGCGCACGCCCGAACAGGTAGCCACCGCTTGGCAATCCCTTGGGCCGTCGATCGTCGCGGTCACCATGGGCGGGGACGGTGCGTTCGCGATCTCCGCGGCGGGGACCGTGCGGGTGGCGGCTCGAAAGGTCGACGTGGTCGACACGGTGGGTGCCGGCGACTCGTTCATGACCGGTCTCGTCGACGCGCTGTGGTCGCTCGACCTGCTGGGCGGCGACAAGCGGGCCGATCTGAAGCGCATCGACGACGACGCGCTGACGGGCGTTCTGTCCCATGCCGTCCTGGCGTCGGCGCTGACGGTGTCCAAGGCCGGGGCAGACCTGCCCGACCGCGCGGCTCTTCAAATGGGATGACTCCGTGGGCCATACTGGGTCATGCGTTCCATCTGGAAGGGATCGATAGCCTTCGGGCTGGTCAACGTGCCGGTCAAGGTCTACAGCGCCACCGAAGACCACGACATCAAGTTCCACCAGGTGCACGCCAAGGACAACGGGCGCATCCGCTACAAGCGGGTGTGCGAGGTGTGCGGCGAAGTCGTCGAATACCGGGACATCGCAAAGGCCTACGACTCCGACGACGGACAGACGGTGATCATCACCGACGAGGACATCGCCACGCTGCCCGAGGAGCGCAGCCGTGAGATCGAGGTCGTCGAGT
Organism: Mycobacterium yunnanensis; assembly: GCF_025823185.1. GTDB lineage: Bacteria > Actinomycetota > Actinomycetes > Mycobacteriales > Mycobacteriaceae > Mycobacterium > Mycobacterium yunnanensis. The sequence goes on along the minus strand of NZ_JACKVK010000001.1, from coordinate 308,016 downwards.
TCATCCCGGCCGATCAGCTCGACCCACTGATGTACGACAAGAGCTACTTCCTCGAACCCGATTCGAAGTCGTCGAAATCGTATGTGCTGCTTGCCAAGACACTGGCCGAGACCGATCGGGTGGCGATCGTGCACTTTGCCCTGCGGAACAAGACCCGCCTGGCGGCGTTGCGGGTCAAGGACTTCAGCAAGCGCGACGTCATGGTGATCCACACGCTGCTGTGGCCCGACGAGATCCGCGACCCCGACTTCCCGGTGCTGGACAAGGAAGTGGAGATCAAGCCCGCCGAACTGAAGATGGCCGGCCAGGTGGTCGAGTCGATGACCGACGACTTCCACCCCGACCAGTTCCGTGACGACTATCAGGAGCAGCTGCACGAGTTGGTGCAAGCCAAACTCGAAGGCGGCGAGGCGTTCACGGTCGAGGACCAGCCCGCCGAGAACCTCGACGAGACCGACGACGTCTCCGACCTGCTAGCCAAGCTGGAGGCCAGCGTGAAGGCCCGCGCGGGAGCGAAGAAGACCGCGGCTGACACCGACGAGAAGGCACCGGCCAAGAAGGCTCCCGCCAAGACCGCCGCCAAGAAGACGGCCGCGAAGAAGGCGCCCGCCAAGAAGACCGCGGCGAAGAAGGCACCGGCCAAGAAGGCCTGATCACCCCGGTCGTCACCCCGCTCCGCCCCGCCAGAGCACCACCCGATGGTTGACCCCCGCTGAGATCTGTGTCACAGTCACACGTCTAGTTAATCGATTAAACAGTGAGGGCCGGGGTGACGGTTCGGATGCAGGACGTAGCGCAGCGGGTCGGCGTCTCCGCCGCCACGGTGTCGCTCGCGCTCGCCGGGAGCGACCGCATCTCCCCGGCCACTCGGACCAGGGTCGAGGAAGCCGCGCGTGCCATGGGGTACCGGCCGCACGTCGGCGCCCGGGCGCTGCGTACCGACTCCACCCGCACCATCGGCCTGGTCGTCAGCGACGTGGCCAACCCGTTCTTCGCCGAGCTGGCCGGGGAGATTCAGCGCGCCGCCGCCCGGAAGTCGTATTCGATCGTGCTCTGCAACAGCGACGAAGACGCCCGGCGACAGGACGACTACCTCTCGAGCCTGCTCGCCGGCCGCCAGGTCGACGGCACCATCGTCGTCCCCACCGCGGCGATGACCCCCGGCCTGCAGCAGGCGGCGGCCGGCGCGGCGAAGATGGTCCTGCTGGACCGGCCCGTCGAAGTCACCGGCCGCGGTGCCGCCGCACGCCACCTCGCCAAGTGTCCGATCGTCCGCAGCGACGCCAGGGCCGCACTCGACGAAGTGGCCGAGCTGCTCTCCTCGCTCGGACATCGCCGAATCGGCATCATCGCGCCCCCGCTGCAGACCCAGGTCGGTCAAGAGCGCCGGGACGTCCTTCGCGAGGCGTTGCTGCGCCGCGGCGTACCACCGCGGGGCATCACCGTCGTGGAGGGCGACTTTCGCCAGGACAGCGGCGTCACGGCCGTGCACCGACTGATGGCCCGCCGTCAGCCCCCCACCGCGATCTTCGCCGCGGACGGACTGATGGCGGTCGGCGCACTGAAGGGGTTGCGCGCGGCCAACATTCGCGTCCCGCAGGACGTCTCGCTCGTCGGCTTCGACGACGCGCCCTGGTTCGACCTGTTCGACCCACCCATGACGTCGGTCGCCCAGCCCATCGGCGCGTTGGCTGTCGCCGCCGTCGACGCCATGGTCGCGCTGCTGACCGGCGAACCCGCGCACAGCGCGCACCCCGCGTGCCACCTCGTCCGCCGCGGTTCCTGCGGCGAGGCCACCACCGACGACCCGGGAGGGGCGACCCCCGCCCCAACCAGAAAGCGGCAGTCGCCACAGCGGTGACGCCGACGAGAAAGGAACAACCATGAAGAACCCCGTGGGCGCGACGCAGTGCCGCGTCGCCCTTACCGCTCTGCTGTGCGGCACCCTGGCGCTGACGGCGGCCGGGTGCAACCGCTCGCCAAGCGGGGGCGAGGCCAGCGGCGGCGCGAAGATCGCGATCGTCACACGCGACTTCACCAACCCGTACTGGGCCGCGCTGCGTGACGGCGCCGAGGCCGAAGGCAAGAAGCAGGGCGTCGAGGTCACGGTGCAGGCCGGTAGCTCCGAGACCGACTCCACGGGCGAGAACACCAAGATCTCGACGCTGGCCGCGCAGGACTACGACTGCTTCGGCGTCGTCCCGGTCAACGCCACCAACGTGATCACCCCGCTGGTGCCCGTCGCGAAGAAGAACATCCCAATCCTCAACCTGGACACCCAGATCGACGCGGACGCATCCAAGGCCGCCGGCGTGTCCTACGCGTCGTTCATCGGCTCGGACAACCTCTCGGCCGGTCAGCAGGCCGGTGCGGCGCTGATGGCCGACATGGGCGGCAAGGGCGAGGTCGCCGTGCTTCAGGGCATCGCGGGTGAGCAGAACGGAATCAACCGACTCAAGGGCTTCACCGACGCCACGCAGGGCAAGCTGCAGATCGTCGCCACGCAGCCTGCCGACTACGACCAGAACCTCGCGTTGACGGTGACCGGCGACCTGCTGCGCGCGCACCCGAACATCACCGGCATCTTCGCCGCCAACGACACCATGGGACTCGGCGCCGCCCAAGCGGTGAAGAACGCGGGCAAGACCGGCGTCGTGTCGATCATCTCGGTCGACGGCATCACCGCGGCTCTTCAGGCCGTCAAGGACGGCACGCTGTCCGGCACGATCAGCCAATACCCCTATGCCGAGGGCCAAATGGCCGTCCAGGCGTGCATCAACCTGGTCGCGAAGAAGTCCGTGCCGGAGCGGGTCGTCGCACCGATCCACCTCATCGACAAGTCCAACGTCGACGAGGCGATCGCTTCGTTCCCGCAGCCGTTCGAGCCGTACGACAACCCCGTCACCGGCGGGAAGTGATGACCGCCGCTACCGAGGCACCCCCGGCCGGGGAAACCAGGAAGCGCACCGTGTCGGTCGGGGCGGCGGCGCGTTACGCCGCCCCGATCGGCCTGGTCGTGGTGTTCGTCGTCTTCTTCATCGCGACCCCGAACTTCCTCACCGTCGCCAACCTGACCGACCTGCTGGTGTCCGCCTCGATCCTGATGGTGTTGGCCATGGGCCAGCAGGTCGTCATCGCGATCGCCGGCATCGACCTGTCCGTTGGGTCCAATTTGCCCTGGGCTGCAGCCGTTTTGGGATTCGCCTACACCAACGGCGCCAATCTGGCCGTGTCGATGCTGCTGGCACTGCTCGCCGGTGCACTGGTCGGACTGCTGAACGGGCTACTGGTGGCCCGGCTGAACATGACCGACTTCATCGTCACGCTGGGCTCGCTGTCGGTGGTCAGCGGCGCCACCCTGCTGCTGACCGGCGGTAACACCGTCGCGGTCTCGTCACCCTTCCTGCAGGGGTTGGCGCTCGACGGCGTCGGCCCCGTGCGCTGGTTCTGGTTGGTGGCCATCATCGCCGCGCTGCTGACGGCATTCCTGTTGTTCCGCACCAAGACCGGCACGCACCTGCTGGCCACCGGAGGCAACGTCGACGCGGCCCGCGGGACGGGTATCAACGTCGCGCGGATGAAGCTGTTGGCCTACGTGCTGTCGGGACTGGCGTGCGGGGTGGCGGGCATCCTGCTGGTCGCCCGCACCGGCGGCGCCGATCCCAGCCTTCAGACCGACCTGCTGCTGTCGTCGATCGCCGCGGTCGTGCTGGGCGGCTCCAGCCTGTTCGGCGGCCGCGCCTCGGTGCTCGGATCGGCGGTGGGCGCGGTGCTGCTGACCAGTCTGATCAACGGCTTCACCCTGATCGGCATCTCGCAGAACTACCAGCCCGTGGCCGTCGGCGCCGTCGTGCTCGGTGCCGCGTTCATCTCCAGGTTCCAGAAGTGAGGGCTCCCGACGTGACCACTGACAACGGCGCACCACTGGTCGAATTGCGCGGCATCACCAAGTCATTCGACGCCGTCCGCGCCCTGCAGGGAGTGGACCTGTCCATCACCGAGGGCACGGTCACCGCGCTTCTTGGTGACAACGGTGCGGGCAAGTCGACCCTGGTGCGATGCCTGACCGGGGTGCACTCGCCCGACGACGGCGAGATCCGCTTCCGCGGAGAGGCCATCAAACTGGGCTCGCCCGACGACGCCCGCCACCTCGGTATCGAGACCGTCTTTCAGGATCTGGGCCTGATCGAGGATCTCGAGGTGTGGCAGAACCTGTACCTCAACCGGGAACTGACCAAGGGGGTGGTGCCCCTGCGGGTGCTCGACAAGAAGACGATGATCGCCCGCAGTTCGACGATCCTCGCCGACCTGGACGTCAACGTGCCCAACGTGCGCGCCACGGTGCGTCGAATGTCGGGTGGGCAACGCCAGAGCGTCGCGATCGCCCGCGCCGCCAACTGGGGTACCACGCTGGTCATCATGGACGAACCGACTGCGGCACTTGGCGTTCGGGAGACCGCGGCGGTGGAGAAGCTGATCGGCCGGCTGCGGTCCAACGGCGTCACCGTGTTGCTGGTCAGCCACGACATGGATCAGGTCATGCGCGTGGCCGACACCGCGTGGGTGCTGCGACGGGGACGCACCGCGGCCCACCGGGCGATGAGCCAGACCGACGGCGCCGAGCTCGTCGGCCTGATCACCGGTGCGATCGCGGGCGACGCCGATGCCTGAGCACCCGGCCGTGGTGGTCGTCGGATCCGTCAACGTCGACCACACCGTCACCGCCCCGGCGTTTCCCCAACCGGGACAGACGATCATGGGCACGTCGACGAGTTCGTCGGTCGGCGGCAAGGGCGCCAATCAAGCCGTCGCGGCGGCGCTCGCGGGGGCGACCGTCGCGATGGTCGCCAGCATCGGCGACGACGCGAGCGGGTCGACGGCGCGGCGGCGGCTCGAGGAGCGGGGCGTGCTGACCACGCACGTCTCGGTCGTCGCCGGCGAGCCGACCGGGACGGCACTCATCACCGTCGCCGAGCGTGACAACACGATCATCGTCGTCGCCGGAGCCAACGGGAGTTGGCCGGAGGACCTTCCCGGTGTCGTCGAGCACGCATCGGTGGTGTTGGCGCAGTTGGAGATTCCGGTCGAGGTCGTCGTGGCCGCGGCCGATCGGGCGCGCGGCACGTTCGTGCTGAACGCCGCACCCGCCGCGACGCTGCCGGCCGCTCTGCTGGCCCGGTGCGACGTGCTGATCGTCAACGAGCACGAACTCGCCATGGTGGTCGGATCCGTCGAGGGAGGCACGGTGGGCACCGACGTCGAGGCCATCGCCGCCGCACACGCCGGCCTGCGGGGCCGCGGGGTCGGCGCCGTCGTCACCACCCTGGGTGCAGCGGGCGCGCTGATCACCGACGCCACCGGCGAGACGACGTCGCTGCCCGCACCGTCGTCGGACGTCGTCGACACCACCGGCGCCGGGGACGCGTTCGCCGGAGTCGTCGCGGCCCGGCTGAGCGCCGGGGACGACCTGCTCGACGCGTGCCGCTGGGGTGTGGTCGCCGGCTCGCTCGCCGTTCGGGCGGCCGGCGCGCAGGACTCGTATGCCGACCTCTCCAGCCTCACCGCGGCAGTTCAGGAGAACCGATCATGAAGCGCGACGGAATCATTCACGCCGAGCTGGCCCGCCACGTTGCCGCGCTGCGGCACACCGACACGTTCGTCATCTGCGACGCGGGACTGCCCCTGGCACGCGACATGCCATTCGTCGACCTCGGTTACCGCTACGGGCAGGCCACGTTCGCCGACGTCACCGCGACCGTGCTGAGCGAGGTGGTCGTCGAGCACAGTTGGGTGTCGCGCGACGTCCTCACGGTCAGCCCGAAGGTGCACGAGCACCTCCTCGGCCTCGGCCTGACGCCGGAGCCGGTCGACCACGACCGCTTCAAGGCGGCCGTGCTGGACGCGGCGTTCGCCGTACGCACCGGTGAGGACACGTTCTTCGCCAACGTGCTGTGCCGAGCCGGGGTTCCGTTCGGCGGACCGGCGTGACGAGCTACCGGCAGCGATCCTTCATGTCGCGCAACGGTTGCCGGATGCCCTCGAGGTCGGTCTTGGTCTGCGGATTGGCGTCGAGGTAGGCGGCCACCTGCTGCTTGACCTGATCCCTCGGTTGACCCTTGAGCGTCGAATAGAACGCGTTGACGTCGGGATGGGTGAAGAAGTACGCCGAGGTGGCCGTGGACACCTGCCCGACGACGGCCTCGAAGTCCGCCGCCGAGCAGCCGGGCGCCGGCGGCGGTGGCGGGTCGGCGAGCGCTGCGGGCGCCGTCGCGGCCAACACCGCACCCGCGATGCCGGCTCCGATTGCGGTGGCCACCAGCCGCCGGGTGGCTCGAGTACTGAACGGCATGACGAAGTCCCCTCGGTCGTGGCTGGGCGTGCTGGTCGGGTTGGGCATCATCGATGTCCGCCGCCGCCGGTCGCACCGCCACCGCCACCGGAATGCGATCCCTCGTTCGGCTGCAGCGCCGTGCCGCCCCCGGCGGGGTTGAAGTACCACTCGTTGTCGAAGGGGTAGCCCTCATCCGCCGAAGGCGTTGGTGCGTCGTTGATTTGGACGTTGCCCGGGGAATCGAAGCCCCCAGGAGCGTCGCACGCCACGACCTCGGGATCGCAACTCTCGTCCGCGAAGGCCGCCGGCGCACCACCGATCAACCCCGCGGCGAACGCGGCCGCGACGAGACCAACTACCCCTGATGTGCCCAGCCGCATGGCGACCCCCTCCCGAGCGCCGCCCCTCGGCGATCGATGCCCGGAAGGTACCACCGGCGACACCCTCGTCAGCATCTTTCTCGATCATCGCGTTCCGACGAACGGCGCGGCCATTCCCCCACCAAATTAGAACGTGTTCTAGTAACGTCCACGACCGTGATCCTCGACATGTTCAAACTCGACGGCCAGGTCGCCGTCGTCACCGGGGCGGGCCGTGGACTCGGCGCCGCGATGGCGCTGGCATTCGCCGAGGCCGGCGCCGACGTCGTGATAGCCGCACGCACGCAGTCGCAGCTCGACGAGGTGGCCGAGCAGGTTCGCGCCACCGGGCGCCGCGCCCACGTGGTGGTGGCCGACCTGGCCCATCCGGAGGACACGGCGTCCTTGGCGCAGCACGCGGTCGACGCGTTCGGGCGACTAGACGTCGTCGTCAACAACGTCGGCGGCACCATGCCCGCCCCGCTGCTGGACACCTCGACCAAGGAGCTGCGCGACGCCTTCACGTTCAACGTGGCGACCGCGCACGCGCTGACCGTCGCCGCCGTCCCGCTGATGCTCGAACATTCCGGCGGCGGCAGCATCGTCAACGTCACCTCGACGATGAGCCGGGTCTCCGGTCGCGGGTTCGCCGCCTACGGCACGGCCAAGGCCGCGCTCGCGCACTACACCCGCCTCTCGGCGCTGGACCTGGCGCCGCGCATCCGGGTCAACGCCATCGCCCCCGGGTCGATCCTGACCTCGGCGCTGGACGTCCTGGCGAGCAACGACGAACTGCGCAAGCCGATGGAGGACGCCACCCCCATGCGCCGGTTGGGCGATCCGACCGACATCGCCGCGGCCGCGGTGTATCTCGCGTCTCCCGCGGGAAGCTATCTGACCGGCAAGACCCTCGAGGTCGACGGCGGCATCACCTACCCGAATTTCTCCTTCCCCATCCCCGATCTGTAGAGGACCCTCGACATGACGATCAAGGTCGCCGCCGTCGGCACCGGCAACGTCGGCAAGCACGCGCTCTCCCAACTGATCCGCGATCCCCGATTCGACCTGACCGGGGTATGGGTGTCCTCGAATGCCAAGGCCGGCAAGGACGCCGGCGAGCTGGCCGGTCTCGACGAGTCGACCGGCGTCACCGCCACCACCGACCTGGCGGACATCTTGGCCGCCGAGCCGCAGTGCGTGGTCTACACCGCGATGGCCGACAACCGACTCGTCGAGGCACTCGAGGACTACCGTCGCATCTTGGCCGCCGGCGTCAACGTCGTCGCCAGTGCCGCGGTGTTCCTCCAATACCCCTGGGGCACATTGCCCGACGAGATGATCGCACCGATCCGCGACGCGGCAGAGGCGGGCAGCTCCAGCATCTTCGTCAACGGCATCGACCCCGGCTTCGCCAACGACCTCATCCCGATGGCGCTGGCGGGCACCTGCCAGAGCGTCGAGCAGATCCGCTGCATGGAGATCATCAACTACGACACCTACGACAGCGCCACCGTCATGTTCGACGTGATGGGGTTCGGCAAGCCGCTCGACGAGACGCCGATGCTCCTGCAACCCGGAGTGCTGAGCCTCGCCTGGGGTTCGGTGGTGCGCCAACTCGCCGCCGGCCTCGGCGTCACCCTCGACGAGGTCACCGAGACCTACGTCCGCGAACCCGCTCCCGAGGACTTCGACATCGCCTCCGGCCGCATCGCGACGGGCACCGCGGCGGCCTTGCGCTTCGAGGTCCGCGGCATGGTCGACGGCACCCCGGCCGTCGTCCTCGAGCACGTCACGCGAACCCGCGACGACTTGTGCCCGGACTGGCCGCAACCCGCCCAGGAGGGCGGCTCGTACCGCATCGAGGTCACCGGGGAGCCGAGCTACGCACTCGACCTGTGCCTCAGCAGTCGTCACGGCGACCACAACCATGCGGGTTTGGTGGCGACCGCGGCGCGTGTCGTCAACGCGATCCCCGAGGTCGTCGCTGCCGCGCCGGGAATCCGGACCACCCTCGACTTGCCGCTGGTGACCGGAAGGGGGTTGTACGCTGGGCATCTGCCGTCAACCGACTGAACGGCGTCGACGAAGGGCCTGCCAATGCGCACTCGCCATCTCATCGGTCTGATCGCCTCGGCGGGTGCCGTGGCCGCGGTCGCCGTCGCCCCCGCCGCGTCGGCCGACCCTACCGAGATCTCCAACCAACCCGCCTGCACGACGACGGGCCAAGTCGGCGAGACCGGCACCAGCACCACCCAGTGCCAGACGCCGGGCAACGTGGAGATCTCCGCCCAGGCGCCGGACGTGCCGACGTGGACCTACCCCTGGGACGACGAGTTCTACGGTCCGGCGCTCGTCATCGGCAACGGGGGCTAAGTGCGCTCCCGGGTGGTCGCGTCCGCACTCGCCGTCGTCGCGGCGGCGGTGGCGCTGGCCCCGGTCGCGTCGGCGGCGCCGCAGTGCGTCAACCTCGACCCGACGACCACGCAGTGCCAAACCCCCGGCCATTCCCAGATCACCACCTCGCCGCCGGCGATGAACGACAACCCGTGGTGGCCCTACGGCGGCAGGATCGTCGGCTTCCCCTGGTAGCACGCCACCGCAGGTTTCGGTTAACCTAACTTTCCTATTCGTCCGACCGGATGCAAGGGAAACGGTGTTGTCGCTCGTAGACAAGGCGCCGCAGCGCGCGATCGCGATGCTGCTCGGACCCGCGTTCGTCGCCGCCATCGCCTACGTCGACCCCGGCAACGTCGCCGCCAACGTCAGCGCCGGTGCGCAATACGGCTTCCTCCTGGTGTGGGTGATCCTGGTCGCCAACGTGATGGCCGGGCTGGTGCAGTACCTCTCGGCCAAACTCGGCCTCGTCACCGGACGCACCCTGCCCGAAGCGGTCGCCGACCACTCCCGGACCCGGACCCGCGTCGCGTATTGGCTGCAGGCCGAATTGGTCGCCATGGCAACCGATCTCGCCGAGGTGGTGGGTGGCGCCATCGCGCTCTACCTACTCTTCGACCTGCCGCTGCTGCTCGGTGGTGTGATCACCGGCGTCGTGTCACTCGTCCTCCTCGCGGTACAGAATCGCCGCGGGCAACGCGTGTTCGAGCGCGTCATCACCGGCCTGCTGCTCGTCATCGCGATCGGCTTCCTGACGAGCCTGTTCGTCGCCCCGCCCGCACCGAGTGACGTCGTCGGCGGTCTGGTGCCGCGCTTCGACGGCGCCGAGAGCATCCTGCTCGCCACCGCCATGCTCGGGGCGACCGTCATGCCGCACGCCGTCTACCTGCACTCTGCGCTGGCCCGTGACCGGCACGGCAGGCCCGAGGAAGGTGCGCCGCGGCGGCACCTCTTGCGCGCCACCCGCTACGACGTCAGCCTGGCCATGCTCGTCGCGGGCGCGGTGAACCTCGCGATGCTGCTCGTCGCCGCCACCAATCTGCAGGGCGTCGAGAACACCGACTCGATCGAGGGCGCATACGCCGCGGTGCAGAACTCCCTGGGGCACACCGTCGCACTGTTCTTCGCGATCGGCCTTCTGGCCTCGGGGCTCGCGTCGACCTCGGTCGGCGCCTATGCCGGCGCAATGATCATGCAGGGGTTGCTTCGCCGGTCCTACCCGCTGCTCCTGCGCCGGTTGGTCACCCTGGTGCCGGCGCTCGTCGTGTTGGCAATCGGCGTCGACCCGAGCCGGGCGCTGGTGCTGTCGCAGGTGGTGCTGTCGTTCGGCATCCCGTTCGCCCTCGTCCCGCTGGTGCGGCTGACCAGCAACCGGACGTTGATGGGGGCCGACGTGAACCACCGCGTCACCACGGCCCTTGGCTGGACGGTCGCCGGCGTCATTAGTGTGCTCAACGTGGTCCTGATCTATCTGACGGTGTCGGGCTGAATGCAGCCCTACTTCGCGTACGGGTCCAACCTGGACGTGTCGCAGATGAGGCGCCGCTGTCCCGATGCGTCTCGGCCGCGGCCCGCCACGCTCGCCGACCATGACTGGCTGATCAACGAACGCGGTGTCGCGACGGTGGAACCCCTCGACGGCGCGCGCGTGCACGGGGTGCTGTGGCAGATCAGCGACCACGATCTCGCGGTGCTCGACAGTGCCGAGGGCGTCCCGGTCAGATACCGGCGCGACCGGATGACCGTCGACACCTCCGACGGGCCTGCCGAGGCGTGGGTCTACGTGGACCCGCGCGTCGAACCGGGCGCCCCGCGCCCCGGCTATCTGGAACGGATCATCGGGGGCGCCACCCACCACGGCCTCCCCCGCAGATGGGTCGAATACCTCCAGCGGTGGGATCCCGTCAACTGGCCGCGCCAGCTGCCACCCGCCAGTTTGCCCGGGCCGCAGAGCCTTTCGGATCTTCTCGCCGATCCCGAGGTCGTCGAAGCCAGCACACTGCGCTCACGGTTCGGATTCCTCGCCATCCACGGCGGCGGATTGGAACGCATGACCGACGTCATCGCCGAACGCGCCGCGGCGACCGCCGACGCGTCGGTGTACGTCGTCCGGCACCCCAAGGACTACCCCCACCACCTGTCCTCCGCGGCGTATCGGGCCGGGGAGTCCGCGCTCTTGGACGCCTTCCTCGACCACGTCGACGTCGTGGTCTCGCTGCACGGGTACGGCCGGGTGGGGCGCACCATGGACCTGCTGGCCGGCGGCGGCAACAGAGTCTTGGCTGCGCATCTGGCCGCGCACGTACTGGTGCCGGGCTTCCAGGTGGTGACCGACCTGGACGCCATCCCCCGCGAACTCCGCGGGCTGCATCCGGAGAATCCGGTGAACCGGGCCCGCCGGGGCGGGGCGCAACTGGAACTGACGCCGCGGGTGCGCGGCATCAGTCCCCGCAGCGGGCCCGAGGGTGACGACGGATTGTGCGCACCGACGTCGGCCCTCGTCGCCGGACTGGCCGCCGCGGCGACAGCCTGGCCGTCAGCCGACGACGACTGAGTCGGCGGCTGCCGGAGCCTCGAAGGCGACTCCCAGTTCGACCAGTGCCAGCCGAACGGTCTCGGCGCGCGGCAGATCCGTTGACGCACATACCCGTAGGACTCGTCGCACGGCCGGGCCAGGTACCAGCCGCCACCGGATGCCGAGCGCCGCGCAGCACCGGTCGACGCCGTGAAGCGCAGCCATCGCGGGCGCGCCGAAGAAGTCGACGGCGGTGGCGTCGACGACCAAGGCCGTCGCGATTGCGACGTGCCGCTCGAGATAGCCGGCCAACCGGCCGGCGTTGCTCGCGTCGACCTCGCCCAGAATCGAGACGACGACGGCGGGTTCGAGGGCCACCGACGCGCTCGCCGGGCCCCACTGTTCGCTGACGCCGATCGACCGTGGATCGGGACGGTAGACGCGGCGCGTTCCGATGGGTGTCATCGTGACCCCCTGAGGTTGAGACCGGGTGGCTGGGCCGCCGTGCTCTCGACGTAGGGGGAACGTACAACGAAATCCGCAGCAGGTGTCGACATTCGCAATCAGCGCAAAAGTCGTCGTCTGCGTCAATTGGGGCCGCTTGCGCCCTGGTGACGACGCATTCCGTTGCCATGAGGCTCGTCGGCAAACCGGGCTACCCGAAACGTGAGTCCACGGACTCGGCGGTGACCTGCGCAGGGCCCGCCACCACGGAATCCGTGGCTACTCCTCGATGGCCAGCACGGGCGTCGGCCGCTGGAAGCCGCGGGTGACGACCAGCAGCCAAATCACGCCGATCACCAGCCACACGACGCCGACCTCGAGGGTCAGCCAGGACAGGCTGGTCCACAACCACACCGTCAGGATGAAACCGATGCCCGGCAGCACCAGGTTGTTGAGGACGTTCTTCTCACCCTCGTCGACGAAGTAGTGCTTGATGACGGTCAGGTTGACCGCCGAGAACGCGATCAACGCACCGAAGCTGACGATCGAGGCCAGGAAGTCGAGCTTGATCCAGATCGCCGCCAGGGAGATCACCGACACCACCAGGATCGCGAACGTCGGCGTGGAGAACTTGGCGGAGACGTGGCCGAACACCTTGCGCGGCATGATGCCGTCGCGCCCCATGGCGTACAGGATCCGCGCGACGCTGGCCTGGGAGGTCAGCGCCGACCCGAAGGCGCCCGCGATGTACGCCGCGGTGAAGAACGTGTTCAGGAACTGGCCGCCGGCGGCGGTCATCACGTCGAGCGAACCGGAGTCGACGTCGACGAACTGGTTCGACGGGAACACCAGCTGCGAGACGTAGGACAGGGCCACGAAGATGACGCCGCAGGCGATGGTGGCGATCATGATGGCCTTCGGCACGCTACGCCTGGGGTCCTTGGCTTCCTCCGACAGCGTCGAGACCGCGTCGAAGCCGAGGAACGACAGACACAGGATGGCCGCACCGGCGAAGATCGGGCTGGCGCCGCCTGCGCTGCCGTCCCCGGTGAAGGGCGCCATCAGGTCGACGTTGCCCGCCTTGGTGATGGTCATGAAGGCCATCACGACGAAGACGACGATGAAGATGGCCTGAACCGCCAGCAGCAGGAAGTTGGCGCGCGCCACCGAGACGATGCCGACGATGTTCAAGATGGTCACCAGGATGATCGAGGCGAGGACGAACACCCAGGCGGGCACCGCCGGAATCGCCGCCTCGAGGTAGATCCCGATGACGAGGTAGTTCAGCATCGGCAGGAAGAGGTAGTCGAGCAGCAGCGACCAGCCCGCCAGGAATCCGGTCGGCGCGCCGAAGGTTCGCTGCGTGTAGGCGTACGTCGAGCCGGCCACCGGGAAGGCCGCCGACATCCGCGCATACGACCTGGCCGTGAACACCATCGCGGCGAGCGTGACCAGGTAGGCGACCGACAGCCGACCGCCGGTCAGCTGGGTGACGATGCCGTAGGTGGTGTACACCGTGAGCGGCACCATGTAGACCATGCCGAAGAGGACGAGCGCGGGAACGCCAAGCGCTCGTTTGAGATGGCCCTCGTGCTCGGTGACGACGGGCGTTTCTGCCGACATTGCTGATCCCTTCTACGGAGAGTGCTGGTGGCCGAGCTCGCCGCGCAGATACGTGGCTTTGACGACGACGTCGGGCAGCTGCTGGGCCGGGGCGTCGCGGGGGTCGCGGTCCAGCCACACCAGATCGGCGCTGGCGCCGGGGATGAGGCGGCCCCAGCTGTTCTCGGCGAAGGCCTGCTCGGCGACGCCCGCGGTGTAGGCGCTCAGTGCCCGTTCGACGGTCAGGGCTTCCTGAGGCGTCCATCCGCCCTCCGGCTCGCCGTCGGACGTGCGCCGCGAGATGCCGATCGCGATGCCGTCTAGCGGCGCCCCGGATGACACCGGCCAGTCCGATCCCAGGGCCAGCGGAGCCCCGGACTCGTCGAGACTGCGCATCCGATACTGCCGGTCGGCGCGCTCGGTACCCAGCCGCGGCACCGTGAGCACGGTCATCAGCGCGTCCATCTGCGCCCACAGCGGTTGCATGCAGGGGATGACGCCGAGCGCGGCGAACCGTTCGAGGTCGGCGTCGTCGACCAGCTGGACGTGAGCGATCACCGGGCGACGGTCGCGCGGGCCGTTGGATTCGATCGCGTACTCGATGGCGTCGAGGGCTTGGCGCACCGCGGCGTCACCGATGGCGTGGATGTGGATTTGGAAGCCAAGTTCGTCGACGCGGCGCGCGGCCTGGGCCAGGCTGTCGCCCTCCCACACCTGCATGCCGTGGCTATGCAGCCCCGAGCAATACGGCTCCAGCAGCGCACCCGTCTCGTTCTCCACGACCCCGTCGGCGAAGAACTTCACGGTGTGAGCGGTCAGGAAGGGCGAGTCCACGGCCTCGACGCGCTGGCGGCCGTCGACGAAACCGTCGACCTGGGTGTCGAAGTGCCGGGGGTCGGCGTAGAAGGCCAGGTTGAACCGGACGCGCAGCGCGCCGCGCTCGGCGGCGGTGACGTAGGTGTCCACGTCATCGGGTTCGACCCAGGCGTCCTGCACCCAGGTGACACCCCTGGCCAGGTAGTAGTCCGCCGCGGTACCCAGGGCGGCCACCCGGACGTCGAGGTCGCGCTTCGGCATGACGGCGGTGACGAGGTCGACCGCGCCCCACTCCCGAAGGGTTCCAAGGACGGAGCCGTCCTCGCGGTGCGGAATCTCCCCGATCACCGGGTCCGGGGTGTCGGAGGTGATGCCCGCGCGTTGCAGCGCAACGGAATTGACCCACATGGTGTGGTAGTCCCAGGCGCGCAGGACGACGGGCCGGTCCGGCACGGCCTCGTCGAGCCAGCGCGCGTCGAACAGGCTGCCCTCGGCGAGGCTGCCGTTGTAGGAGGCGCCGACGATCCATTCCTCGTCAGGGTTGGCCTCGGCGAACTTGCGCACCTCGGCGACGATCTCCTCCACCGAGTCGCACGGCCGCACCGCCGGACCGACGTATTCGAGGCCACCGAGCATGGGATGGGCGTGGCCGTCACCAAAGGACGGCATCAGGAAGCCGCCCTCGAGGTCGACCTCGACGGTCCCCTCGGACTGGCCGGCGGTGGCGACCGCGTCCTCGCCGAGCGCGGCGATTACGCCGTGATCGTCGACCAGCAATGCGGTATTCGTCGGTCCCGGGGTGCCTGTCCAAATGGTTCCGTTGTGAAAGAGCGTTGTCGCCACGGATCGGCACACTACGCGGCGGCGGCGCTTTCGCAATGTAGAACGGTGCCCATCCACAGCGTGTTCTGCGCCGAATAGCAGATGTGGAACGTAGAGACCTCGTCGGTGGCGCCAAGGAGTGCATCACTCCGGCACCCGAGTCGTTGGCGTGGGCCCCGTGCTGAGCGTCCTCTACCGGACGCGGATCACGCATTTGAGCCGCTCACCCGTCCACCACTACTTCGAGCAGGGCGGTTACCTCTGGTACGTCGACCTCGACGACTTGCCTCGGCTGCCCCGGTGGCTGCAGCCCTTCGCCACATTCGAGGCCGCCGACCATCTTTCGCCGCCCGTCACGGGACCGGACACGCTGCGTGCTCGCGTCGACCAATACCTCGCCGACCGTGGCGTCGACCTCCCCGGCGGCACCGTGACGGCGCTGACGCAGGCCCGGGTGCTCGGGCACGTCTTCAATCCGTTGACCGTCTTCTGGTGTCACGACGATCGCGGCGTCCTGCGCCACGTCATTGCCGAGGTGCACACCACCTCGGGTGATCGTCACGCCTATCTGCTGCCGCCAACGGGTGCGCAGCCCGCCGCGGTCAAGAAGGCCGTCATGGTCTCCCCCGCCGACGGTGCCGACGGTTACTACCTGGTGCGGGCACCGCTGCCCGGGGTCGACCTCGACGTGACGATCTCCCTGCACCGCGACAACAAGCCCGCGTTCGTCGCGACTCTGGACGGCACCCGATGGAAGGCTTCGGTCGCCAACGTCATGCGGCTTCAGCTCGTGGCACCGATGGCGCCGTTGATCGGCGAGATGTGGATTCGCATGCAGGGCACCACGCTCTGGACGCAGCGCGCTCCCGCCGTCACGCGCGCTCCCGAGCGCGAGCGCGAGAAGGTCGGTCAGCTATGACGTGGCCTCGCTGTCGCCACCGTCGCATCCCTGCACTCACGTCGAGGCGGGTGCCCGCCGCAGTGCGGTTCCGGTGACGCTCCTCGCGCGGCCCGATACACTTCGCGGCGTGACAGCCGATCTCGACGCTTTGCTGCGCCGGGTGGCAGAAGAGGACGTCGAGGCCTTCGCCGCGTTCTACGACCACACCCGCGCCCGGGTGTTCGGCCTCGTCCTACGCGTCCTGCGCGATCCCGGGTACAGCGAAGAAACGACCCAGGACGTCTACCTCCAGGTGTGGCGCAACGCCGCGACCTACAACCCGGCCGCCGGAACGCCCCTGGCCTGGCTGATGACGCTGGCCCACCGCCGCGCCGTCGACCGCGTGCGCTCCGAGCAGTCGGCCACCCAGCGCGAGTCCCGCTACGGCGCCGCCAACGTGGAGCTGCCGGCCGACCGCGTCGCCGAAACCGTCATCCAACTCGACGAGCAGCGTCAGGTCACCGAATGTCTGGCGTCGCTGACCGATCCGCAGCGCGAATGCATTCAACTGGCGTATTACGAGGGCCTGACCTATGTGCAGGTATCGGAGCGCTTGTCGGCAAACCTTGCCACCATTAAGTCACGGATGCGCGATGGCATCCGTGGATTGCGGAAGTGTCTGGGGGTCTCGTGACCGAACCACACGACGAATCCACGAACGACCTGCTCGTTCTCGCTACTCCGTACGCATTGCACGCCTTGGCGCAGTCCGAGCAGGACGACTTGGACCGACGGCTGACCGACGTGCCGCGACCCGTCGCCCTCGCCTTCGCCGACGAGGTGCGGGCGGTGCGCGAGACGATGGCTCTGGTATCCGCCGCGACCGCGCAGGAACCACCGGCCAGCCTGCGGGACCGCCTGCTGGCCTCCGTCGCCGACCACGGCCGCGTCGTCGAGATGCGCCCGAAGTCGACGCGCTGGCGCGCCGCGGCGATCGCTGCGGCCGCCGCGGTGGGCATCGGGCTGGGCGCGGTCGGCGTCGGCATCGCGGTGCGGCCCGACTCCACGCCGTCGGCGGCCGAACAGATCTTCGCCGCCCCGGACGTGCGGACGGTGTCCGGGCCGATCCCGACCGGGGGCACGGCGACCGTCGTCTTCTCGCGTGAGCGCAACGCGGCCGTGCTGCTGATGAACAACGTCGAACCGCCGAAACCCGGCACGGTCTACCAGATGTGGTTGGTCGACGCGAAGGGCCCGGAGTCGGCCGGCACCATGGATTCCGCGGCCGTCGCCCCGTCGACCACCGCGGTCCTGCCGGATCTGCACGGGTCGACGGCGCTGGCGTTCACCGTCGAGCCCAGTGGCGGCTCGTCGGCACCGACGACACCGGCGTTCGCCGAACTTCCGCTCGTCTGACTCAGAGTCCTTCAACGGTGGCGGTGGCCGCCTCGGCGACGACGTCGGCCACGTCCCCGCGCCGCGCCCACGCCCGTCGTTGCCGGGTGGCGCCGTTGCCGGTGGCGAGAACGCGGTCGACCTCGGCGCGCACCATCTCGTCGTCGCCAAGCGCGGCCAGCGCCGGCCCGACGTGTTCGACGAGGCCGTGCAGCAGATCGGCGGCGGGCCGCAGCGCGCCGTCGCCGGGAAGGTCGACCAGCTGGCCCTCCAGCCCGTAGCGGGCGGCGGTCCAGTAGGCCGCCTTCAGTACGTGCGGCGCGATGGGCGGCCGCGGCTCGTCCTCGGCGAGCACGGTCATCACCAGTGCGCGGACCAGGGTGGCGAACAGCACGGTGTCGGCGACGGTGGCCGGCACGTCGGCAACGCGCACCTCCACGGTCGGAAAGTTGGCCGACGGGCGGACGTCCCAATAGACCATGCCGTCGTCGAGCATCGCTCCCGTCGCCAACATCTCCTTCACGGCGGCGTCGTATTCGGCGGCGGAGTCGAAGGGTGGCGGCGGGCCCGCGCTGGGCCAACGCGCCCACAGGACGCTGCGCCAGCTCGCGTGACCCGTGTCGGCGTTGCGGTACACCGCCGAGTTGGCGGTGAGCGCAAGCAGCAGCGGCAGCCAGGGCCGCAGTCGGGTGGCCACGCGGACGGCGACGTCACGATCGGCCACGGCGACGTGCACGTGACATCCGGAGATGCCTTGTTCGTGGGCGATCATGCCGAAGCGCTCGGCGATGTGGGCATAGCGCGGCTTGTCCGTGACCGGGAAGTGCTGCGGCAGGGTGGGCGGCAACGCGACCGCGAGGAGACGGGCACCGGCCGCGGTCGCCGCGTCGGCGGTCCCGCGCCGCAAGCGAATCAGTTCGCGGCGCAGATCCGCGCTCGTGTGGGCCACCTCGGAGGTCGTCTCGACCTGGCAGCTGGTGAGTTCGAGTTCGAGTTCGACGCCGCGGGTGCGGGCGTGATCGGCGACGACCCTGTTGAGAGGCGCGGGCTCTCCGGTATTGGCGTCGACGAGGAGGAATTCTTCCTCCACGCCGAAGGTGGGGGGCTCGGGGGTGTTGATCCGGCCCATCGGATCGTTCACAACGGGCCGGATCAGGGTGACACTCCTACTGTCGCGCGAGATGGGTGCGCGGCTCGCGATTGCAGTTGCCCCGCCCACCGCGCGGCCAAACATCCGTCGTCGAATCGACACCTAAGCTCAGGGTCATGGCGCGTGATCTTCGATTCGGGTTCGGCCTGCACGCCGCACCCCGGCAGTCGTCGGTGCAGGACTGGGCCCATCGCGCGGAGGACATGGGCTACGACGTCCTGCACGTGCCCGACCACTTGGGCGCGCCCGCGCCGTTCCCGACCCTGATGACGGCGGCCGCCTGTACCGAAAGGTTGCACGTCGGGACGTTCGTGCTCAACGCGGGCTTCTACAAGGCCGCGCTCCTCGCGCGCGACGTCATGGCGATGCACGATCTCACCGGGGGCCGGTTGGAACTGGGGCTTGGTACGGGTTACGTCGAAGCGGAGTTCGCGGCCGCCGAGCTTGCCTTTCCGAGTGCGCGCGAGCGAGTGGACCACCTGCGCCACGTGGTCGAGTACCTCGGTGAGAACGCCCCCGACGTGCCAATCTTGATCGCCGGCAACGGCAATCGCGTGCTGACCATCGCCGCCAGACGTGCGCACGTCATCGGTCTCACCGGCGGCGACCCCGAGAGCCCCGACGGCGACCCGCTGGCCGAGCGGATCGGCTTCGTCCGCGACGCCGCCGGCGACCGGTTCGACGAGTTGGAATTGAACATCGCAATCACCGCAATACCGATCGACGACTCGGGCATTCCGGACCTCTCCATCACCCGGCGTTTCCTGCCCGAGCTGAGCGACGAGGAACTGCTGCGCACCCCTGGGGTGCTGGCCGGCTCGCCCAGCGAAATCGCCGACGAGATTCGCCGCTACCGCGACACCTACGGCATTACCTACATCACCGTTCAGCAGCCCCACGCCGAGGCGTTCGCGAAGGTGATCGAACTTCTGCGCTGATCAGCGTCCGCGGACGGCGTCCTTGAGACGCTCACCGGACATCTTAACGCGCGCCTTCACCTGGTCGGCCTTGCCCTCGGCGCGAAGGCGGTCGTTGCCGGTGATCTCGCCAAAGTTCTCCTTGACGCGTCCAGCCAGCTTGTCGACGGTGTGCTTGGCCTTCTTCGATGTGCTCATGGTCGTGGATAGCCTGCGTACGAGCAGGAGAAACGCAGAGTCGCGCCTGACTTCGGTATGCTGCGATCCGGTCCGCCCCCGTAGCTCAGGGGATAGAGCACGGCTCTCCTAAAGCCGGTGTCGCATGTTCGAATCATGCCGGGGGCACCCCTGTGATGTCGCAAGACATCGGAATAGCCGCGGACCTTCTTTAGGTCCGCGGCTTTTTTCGTGTGGGGCCTTTGGGGGCTCCGGTGGGTTGGTAGTCCTTGGTGGGGTCGAGGGTGAGTTGGCGCAGGAGTTCGCCGGTTGCGGCGTCGATGATTCTGATGTCGAGGTCTTGGATGAGTATTAAGACGCGTGTTCGGTAGTGGGTGCGGCCGATGCCGATGTGGTGCAGGCGGCCGTTGAGGCGCAGGGTGATGGAGCCGGCTTGGCCGACGCGGTCCGTGCGGACGCGGTCGTGGGTGTCCTCGCGTGTTCCTGGGGTTGCTTTGGGGCGGGCGTGGTAGGCGGTCGCGGGTGTGGCGCGGTGGTCTAGGGAGCGGTGTGGTCGGCGGTTGTTGTATTCGTCGGTGAAGGCGTCGAGTTGGGTTTGCAGGTCGGTGATCGTGGTGGCGGCGGGGTGGTGGGTCAGCCATTTCTTGAGGGTTTGTTGGAATCGTTCGACTTTGCCGCAGGTGGTTGGGTGGTTGGGGGTGGAGTTGATTTGGAGGACTTCTAGGCGGCGGAGTTCATTTTCGAGTTGGTTGCGTCCGCCCTTGCCGCCGGCGAGTCGGGTGGTGAACACCATGCCGTTGTCGGTCAGTGCGGATGATGGGATGCCATGGGCGGCATAGGCTTTGCGGAATGTGTCGAGGACGATGGGTCCGGTGACGCGGTGGTGGGCGGTGACGGAGAGTGCGTAACGGGAGTGGTCGTCGAGCCAGGTCAGGATTTCGGTGTGGACACCTCCGGTGATCCACCAGTGGGTGAAGTCGGCTTGCCAGCGTTGGTTGGGTTGTTCGGCGGCGAAGCGGATGTAGGAGGACTTGGGTCGTTTCGCCGGTGTGGGGGTGACCAGCCCGGCGGCGGTGAGGTGGCGGCTGATCGAGGCCGCCGACACCGTGAGGTGGTGGTGATGGTGCAGGTGCCAGGCGATGGTGTGCGGTCCGGCGTCGAGGCCTGTGTCGCCGAGGGTGCGTCGTAGGTCGACGATCAGGTCGATGGTGGATTGGGGGAGCCGGGTTGGGCTGGTGGTGGGGCGACGGGATCGTGGTTCGAACGCTGCCTCGCCCTCTGTTCGATAGCGGGCGACTAGTCGGCTGATCCAGCCTTGGGACACACCGTAGGTGCGGGCTACCTCGGACTGGCTCCGACCCTCCACGACGACGGCGGTGATGACCAGGCGGGCTTTCGACATGCGCCGAACCTGGCTGACTCAGCCCATTCCGATGTCTTGCGACACCCCATTCCTATGTCCTGAAACAACACAATGCCGGGGGCACCCCGTGATTTCTTGGCGCCTGCAGTAGGCCGTCTAGCTGACGACCAGCGTCACGGTCGCAACGGCGCTGTCGACCTTGCCGTCGTTCACCTTGTACGTGAAGGAGTCCGTTCCGACGAAGCCGACGGTGGGCGTGTAGACGAACGCGAACTGGCTGGCCAAGAACTGCAGGGTGCCGTGCTGTGTGCTCGTGACCAGAGACGCGGTCAGCGTGTCCCCGTCGGCGTCGGACACCCGGTTGAGCAAGGAATAGGCCCCGGAGGTGTCCTTGGGGAAGGGGATCGTGTCGTTGTTGACCGCGGGCACGTCGTTGACGGCGGTGACGTTGATGGTGACCGTCGTAAAGGCCGTCTCGGCAGCCCCGTCGCTCGCTTTGTACGTGAACGTGTCCGTGCCGTTCAGGTTGGGTCCCGGCGAGTAGGTGAACGACCCGTCCGAGCGCAGCTCCAGCGAGCCGCGGGTCGGTGGGGTACCGATGCTTACGACGCTCAATGTTTGACCGTCGGCGTCGGTGTCATTGGCGAGGAGGCCCGGGCCGTTCACGGTGAGAACCGTATCTTCGGCGATGGTGTAGGAATCCGAGTTGCCCACCGGCGCAACGTTGTTGGCGTCGGCGGTGACGGTGATCGTCACGGTGCCCTCGCTGGTCGTCGTGCCGTCGCCGACCGTGTACCTGAAGGAGTCGGTTCCGACGTATCCGGCGTCCGGCCGGTACGTGAAGCCGCCGCTCGAGAACACCCCCGAGAGTGTGCCGTGCTGGGGCGCGAAGGCCGCCGTGATCGCCAGCGGGTTGCCGTCGGGGTCGGTGTCGTTGGCCAACAGGCCTGGGGCACTGATGACGAGGGTGCCGTTTGCGACGACGGTGTAGCTGTCGTTTCCGACGATGGGTGCGTCGTTGACCGGGGTGACCGTAATGCTCACGGTCGCTTCGTTACTGAGCGCGCCGGTGTCGTCCTTGACTTTGTAGCCCAGGCTGTCGGTCCTCGCCTCACTGCCGTTGTTGACGTAGGTGATCGTGCCGTTGGAGTTGACGGTCGCGGTGCCGTAGGTGGGCTGCCGGGTGATGACGATCGTCGTGGTGTCCACGGTGCCGTCGGCGTCGGTGTCGTTGGCCGTCACCGCGATGGCCGTGGTCCCGCCCTCGGCGACGGTCGCGGCGTCGTTCAGCGCGATCGGTGCGTCGTTGACGGGGGTGACCGTAATGCTCACGGTCGCTTCGTTGCTCAGCGCGCCGGTGTCGTCCTTGACCGTGTAGGCGAAGCTGTCGGTCCTCGCCTCAGTTCCGTTGTTGGCGTAAGTGATCGAGCCGTTCGCGTTGACGGTGGCGGTTCCCGCGGTGGGTTGCCGGGTGATGACGACCGTCGTGGTGTCCACCGTGCCGTCGGCGTCGGTGTCGTTGGTGGTCACCGCGACGGTCGTGGTGCCACCCTCGGCCACGGTGGCGGTGTCGTTCACCGCCACCGGGCGGGCGCCCCCGATGACGTTGATGGTGACGGTGGCGAACGTTCCGGCATCCGAGTTGTCCCTGATGCGGTATTGGAAGCTGTCGGTTCCCACGAAACCGGGGTTTGGCGTGTATGTCACGAGACCGAGCGAGTAATCCCCGAGTACCTGCGTTCCGTTGTACGGGAAACCGATGAACGACCACCTGATCGGATCACCTTCGGCATCGGTGGCGCCCGCGTACAGGTAGATGGTGACCGGCGTTCCCGCTGAGGTCGTATAGATCTGGCTCCCGGGCACCGGTGCATCGTTGACCGGGGTGACGGTGATCCTGACGGTGGCGGTGGAGTCGCCGTTGAGGGTGTAGGTGAAGGAGTCAGTGCCGTTGTAGTTGGTGTTCGGGGTGTAGCTCACGGTGGTGCCGATGATGGTGACGGTGCCATTGGCGGGTTGCGTGACGGCCGTGATGTTCATGAGTACGCCGTCGACGTTGGTGTCGTTGTCCAACACGTTGATGGCGGTCGGCGTGTCCTCGACCACGGTGGCAGTGTCGTCGACTGCGACCGTCGGGTCCGTCACGGGGGTGACGGTCATGGTGACGGTCGCGGCAGAGCCGCCGTTGAGCGTGTAGGTGAAGGTGTCGGTCCCGTTGAAGTTGGCCTTCGGCGTGTAGCTCAGGGTCGTGCCGGTAAAGGTGACCACGCCCCCGGCGGGCTGGGTGACGCCGGTGATGGTCTTGGGTCCAGCGTCGACGTCGGTGTCGTTGGCCAGCACGTCGATCGACGTGCTGCCGCTGTCCTCGGTGACCGTGGCGGCGTCGTTCACGGCGATCGGCGGGTCGTCGACGGGGGTGACGGTGAAGGTGACGGTGGCATAGTCGCTTACGTCTTGGCCGTCCCACACCTTGTACCGGATCGTGGCGGGCCCGGAATAGTTGGCCGGCGGCGTGTAGACGATGTACCACCGGCCGAGGTAAACCATGTCCGTGACGCCGATGTCGGCGTTCTCCGTCTGCGCCCACCTCACGACATCACCGTCGACGTCGACGGCGCCCACCAGCGGGTCTACGCGAATCGTCGTGTCTTCCAGAAGGGTCACGCTTTGGTCTGCGGCCACCGGGGCATCGTTGACCGCGGTCACGGTCATGGTGACGGTCGCGGCAGAGCCGCCGTTGAGGGTGTAGCTGAAGGCGTCGGTGCCGTTGAAGTTGGCGTTCGGCGTGTAGCTCAGGGTCGTGCCGGTGAAGGTGACGCTGCCGTTGGTGGGTTGGGTGACGCCGGTGATGGTCTTGGGTCCGGCATCGATGTCGGTGTCGTTGGCCAGCACGTCGATCGACGTGCTGCCGCTGTCCTCCGTGACGGTGGCGCTGTCGTTGACCGCCACGGGTGGGTCGTCGACCGGGGTGACCGTGACGGTGACGGTGGCCGTGCCGGTCAGCGATCCGTCGCTCGCGGTGTAGGAGAAGCTGTCGGTGCCGTCGAAATTGGCGTTCGGGGTGTAGGTGACCCCCGAAGCGGTGAACGTGGTGGTGCCGTGGCTGGCTGGGCCGACGCCGGTGACCGTCAACGTGTTCCCGTTGGCGTCGGTGTCGTTGCCGAGCACGGCGATGGTGATGGAGGTGTCCTCGGAGGTGGTGCGGGTGTCGCCGTTGACCACCGGCGCGACGTTGACCCGATTCAGCGTCAGGGCAACGGTTCCGGTGGCGGTGGAGGGACTCCAGGACAGCGGGATGCCAAGGAAGTTGGGCCGCGCGCCAGCGTCACTCACGGTGTAGGTGAAGGTGTCGGTGCCCCCGGTCAGCGCATAGGCGTCGTCCGGGTCGTAGGTGAACGTGCCGGTGGCCTGGTCCACGGTGACGATCCCGTGGGCAGGCCCCCCGATCGCGCCGCGGGCGGGCACGGTGTAGGTCAAGGCGTCACCGTCGGGGTCGACGGCGCCAAACGCCACGGGTGCGCTCACCGCGTTGGGGAGGGCCAGGCTGATGGTCAGGTTCTGGCTCGGTGCCGTCGGCGTCGAGTTGACGAAGGTGCGCTGGAACTCTCGGCGTACCCAGCCCAGCACGGCCCACAGCAGCGGGGGTTGAGCCGGCGAGGCGGGGTTGCCAAAGATGGGCGTCAGGAACGCGTTCACCAGCGTGCTGACGATGGACACCGGAATTGCTAGCAGTGCGCTGATGGGATCGGTGGCCACCGACGGGGCGATCGGCGCAAGTGCGGCCGTCGTGCTCGCGAAACCCGTTGACTGGACCAGAGCTTGGACACGCGACGTGGACGGCTGCGGCGCGGACGCGGTGTTCGGCACTGCACCGGCAGTATTCGCGACGGTCGGCCCGACGGTCGACGTCGACGGGGGAAGGTGACCCGTTTCGACCGTCGCTTTCGGCGCGTTGTTCGAGTCGGCCGTCGGCTTCACCGTCACGGTCGGCTTCGAAGGAGCGGGCGCGGACGGGGTGACGGTCGGGTCGCTGGCCGGCACCTCGACGACGGGTTCGGACGTCGGTGTGGGTGCCGGGGTAAGTGTCGGCGTGGGCGTGGACGACGGCTCCGTCGCCGTACTGGCGCCGGTGTTCGTCTGTGCGGTCACGGTGCTCGACGGCGCATCGCCGTCGGTCGTGTCTCGTGTACCAGTCTCGGTGCCGTCCGCAGAAGTGTCCGCCGCGGTGACCTTGGGCGGTTCGACGTTCGCCGGCGCAGTCGCCGCTCCCGCGGCCTCGGAGGCGTTGGACTCCTGGGAGGAGGCGCTCGTGGACCCGGTGGAACCGTCACCAATGTCGGCGAGCGCGGTGGTCGGAAATACGACGACCGTACCCACCCCCAGGACCACGGCCAATGCACCGACACGACCGACGTAGCGGCTAAACCCCATGAACATCCTCACTCGCAGGAACAGGCTGATTACGCGACTCGAGATGCTCTAACGGGAAGCGCCAGCTAATTCATAGCAGCGCGTCAATAAGGAAGCACGGCGTTTGCAGAGTTTGCAGTAGTGCGACAGCAAAGTGCAGTAGTCGGCGACACCTGACCCGTGCGATCTACGTAGTCGTGCCTCCGGACGTGCGCTACCCCAGGCGGCGCGTACTCCAGCGCGACAGATCCGCGTCGAGCACGTCCGGGTCGCGTTCGGGGAACACCTCGTGGGTGATCTCCAAGTGCCGGATGCGGTCGAGGTGAAAGCCGCGGATTCCTCCGCGCAGCCGGCACCATCCCACGAACATCCACGAATCACCGCCGCGCAGCAGACCCATCGCCTCCACGTCGCGGGTGGTCTCACTCACGCCGTCCTCCGACGCGTACACCAACCGCGTGACGCGGCGTGCGGCGATCGCCTCGGGGATCAGGGCGGTCGCCGACACCGACGGTGGCTGCGAGTCGATGACGAACATCGCCCCCAACGCCTCGTCGATCGGAGCGAGCTGATCCTCGCGACTGATCGCGAGCACTTTCGCCCGCGCGCGTCGAGCCGCCGCGCCATAGGGCGAAGTCTCCAGCAGGGCCAGTCCCGCGAGCACCGCCAGCGACTCCGGTGCCGTGAGGTTCAGCGGCGGCAGGGAGTGCTCCCGCAAGATCGAATATCCGCCTGCCACGCCGTGATCGGCGTAGATCGGCACCCCCGCGAGCTGAAGGGACTGCACGTCGCGTTCGATCGTGCGCTTGGACACCTCGAACTCCTCGGAGAGCCGGGCGGCCGACAGTGGCCGGCGCGCTCCGCGCAGCAGGTCGACCAGTGCGTACAGCCGCTCGGCTCTCCTCATGAGGGTGAGTCTCCCCGACCTCAGCTCTGGTGCGGTCGGGTCCCGCCCACCGACCACACCTCGCGGATCAGCCCGTCGTCGGTGAAGTCGAAGACGTCGACGCCGCCGGCCGCGCCGACGTCGCTGCGCACGTTCCACAGCAGCCGCCCGTGAGCGCCGTCCACCGCCCGGGCGACCTCGCTGAACACCGTGTCCGGGTGCGTCGCGTGATACCGGTCCAGGTAGTCGGCGAAGCTGTCCGCGCCGAGCACGTCGTCACCGGGGTTGGACCCGTCGGCCTCGGAGTTCAGGAAGTGAATCCTGAAGTCCGTACTGCAAATTCGGCGCGCGATCGCACTGTCGGAGTTCCACATCGTCAACCACACATCGAGCGAAGCGGCTGCGGTCGTGTCCATCGTCGTGTTCTCGTTCATGACCACAGCGTCGGACACGGTCGCGACAACGGTATGTCGGTGTTTCGCCGACGAGTTCTCGCGACTAGTCCCCGCGGGTGTCGATCACGCGCTGGGCAACGTCGAGCAGCTTGGTGTTGGTGTCCTGGGACAGCTGGCGGAGCATCGAGAACGCCCGCACGTCGTCGATCTTGAACCGTTCCATGATGATGCCCTTGGCCTGTCCAATCCGGTCGCGCGTCGACAGCGCCGACTGCAGCTGCTCGCCTTCCCGGCTCGCGAGGATCGCCGCGGCGGCGTGGGCGGCGAGGATCATGCCGACGGACTCGGCCTCGCTGTCCCACAGCTTGGGCTCGTGGCCGAACAAGTTGAGGGCGCCTGCCGTGCGGTCGGCGGTGTACAGCTTGAACGACAGCGCACTGAGCACACCGAGCTCGACGACCGCCGGCGCGTAGTTCGGAAAGCGGGGCTCGTCGCGGAAGTCGTCGGTCCGGACGACGATCTCGTCGAGGGCTGCCTCCACGCAGGGGCCCTCGTTGAAACGCATCTGCAATTCGTCGAGTTTGAACATCAAGTCGCTGGTCGGGGCCAGTGTTTCGAAGGTTCCGGCCTTGCCGATGAGCAACACGCCGGCGACGTCGACCCCGGGGATGAGCTCCTTGGCGGTGGCTGTCACGTCGGCGAGTACGTCGTCGACTTTTCGCAGCGCGGTGACTCGCGCCAACTCCGCCATGCGCATGGCGAGGTCGTGGGACTGCAACTTCATGCCTGCATTTTGCACGCTATCGCCATCGCAGAGCACGTTTGTCACCGTCGAGCAGGGGAATCAGCCCAAGCAGGCGTGGATCGGTGTCGACACCGACCACGCCGAGGTCTCGCCCGGTTCAGACCAGAGCCGGCGAGACCGCCTCATTGCGCCATTTCCAGTAGTCACTCTGTTAGTTGTAGTAGCTTGCGGAAGATGACCACTTCCGACGTGTGGGTCCTCGGCGGCTACCAAAGCGACTTCGCCAGAAACCTCACCCGCGAGGGCGTCGACTTCGCCGGCCTAACCGCCGAGGTGGTCACCGCCACGCTGCACGCCGCGGAAATCGACGCCGTCGACGTCGGCGTCGTCCACGTCGGCAACGCGTTCGGCGAGATGTTCGCCGCCCAGGGCCACCTCGGCGCCATGCCGGCAACCGTCGTCGACGGCCTGTGGGGCACCCCCTCCTCCCGGCACGAGGCCGCCTGCGCCTCGGGCAGCGTCGCCACGCTCGCGGCCATCGCCGACCTGCGTTCCGGGGCCTACGAGACGGCCCTGGTCCTGGGTGTGGAGGTGGAGAAGACGGTGCCGGGTGACACCGCCGCCCAGTACCTCGGCGCGGCCGCGTGGACCGGCCACGAAGGTCGTGACGCCCGCTTCATGTGGCCGTCGATGTTCTCCACGGTCGCCGAGGAGTACGACCGCCGCTACGGCCTCGACGAAGGCCACCTCCGGGCCATCGCCGCCCTCAACCTCGCCAACGCGCGCCGCAACCCGAACGCGCAGACCCGCGACTGGACCGTGCCGACCCACCTGACCGACGACGACGCCGCCAACCCCGTCGTCGAGGGCCGGATCCGTCGCTTCGACTGCAGCCAGATGACCGACGGTGGCGCCGGCGTCGTCCTCGTCACCGACCGCTATCTGCGCGAACACCCCACCGCGCGCCCCATGGGCCGCATCCGGGGCTGGGGGCACCGCACGGTGGGCCTGGGCATGCGACAGAAGCTCGACCGGTCCGCCGACGACGAGTACGTCATGCCGCACGTGCGCGGCGCCGTCCACGACGCCTTCCGCCGGGCGCGGGTGACGCTCGACGACCTCGACGGCATCGAGGTGCACGACTGCTTCACCCCGAGCGAGTACATGGCCGTCGACCACATCGGCCTGACCGGCCCCGGCGAATCCTGGAAGGCCGTCGAGAACGGCGAGATCGAGATCGGCGGACGGCTGCCGGTCAACCCCAGCGGCGGGCTGATCGGCGGCGGTCATCCGGTGGGCGCGTCGGGGGTTCGCATGCTCCTCGACGCCGCCAAACAGGTCAGCGGCACCGCCGGTGACTACCAGGTCGACGGTGCCCACACCTTCGGCACGCTCAACTTCGGCGGCAGCACCGCCACCACCGTCAGTTTCGTCGTCTCGAGCCAGGAGCAACCGTGAACGTAGACGTGGTCGGCAAGTACCTCTCGACGTTGCCCGACGACGACGACCATCCGTACCGCACCGGGCCGTGGCGACCTCAGTCCACCGAGTGGGACGCCGACGACCTCACCGTCGTCGCCGGCGAGCTGCCGCGCGATCTCGACGGCGTCTACCTGCGCAACACGGAGAATCCGTTGCACCCGGCGATGAAGGCCTATCACCCCTTCGACGGGGACGGCATGGTGCACGTCGTCGGGTTCCGTGACGGAAAGGCGTTCTACCGCAACAGGTTCGTGCAGACCGACGGGTTCACCGAGGAGAACGACGCCGGCGGACCGCTGTGGCCGGGGCTCGCCGAGCCGGTCGGACTGGCCAAGCGCGACTACGGCTGGGGCGCGCGGACGTTGATGAAGGACGCGTCGAGCACCGACGTGATCGTCCACCGGGGCACCGCGCTGACCAGCTTCTACCAGTGCGGCGACCTCTACCGGGTCGACCCGTTCAGTGGCGACACGCTCGGCAAGGCGCAGTGGGGCGGTGCGTTCCCCGTCGACTGGGGAGTGTCGGCGCACCCGAAGGTCGACGACAAGACCGGGGAGATGCTGTTCTTCAACTACTCCAAGCAGGATCCGTTCATGCACTACGGCGTCGTCGACGCCGACGACCGTCTGGTGCACTACGTCGACGTGCCGCTGCCCGGTCCGCGTCTCCCCCACGACATGGCCTTCACCGAGAACTACGCCATCCTCAACGACTTCCCGTTGTTCTGGGAGCCCGAGTATCTGGAACGCAACGCCCACGTGGCGCGCTTCCACCGCGACATGCCGTCGCGATTCGCCGTCATCCCGCGGCGCGGGCAGACCTCCCAGATCCGGTGGTTCGAGGCCGACCCGACCTACGTCCTGCACTTCACCAACGCCTTCGAAGACGGCGACGAGATCGTGCTCGACGGGTTCTACCAGGGAGATCCGGAGCCCAGTGACAACGGACTCGGGGACAAGTGGCAGCGGGCGTTCCGCTTCTTGGCGCTGGACCGCATGCAGGCACGGCTGCACCGCTGGCGGTTCAACCTCGTCACCGGCGGGGTCCGCGAGGAGCAGCTGTCGGACTCCATCACCGAATTCGGCATGATCAACCCCGGGTACTCGGGGCAGCATTACCGCTACGCCTACGCCGCGACGGGGAAGCCGGGTTGGTTCCTGTTCGACGGGTTGGTCAAGCACGACCTGTCGACGGGGTCCGAGGAGAGCTACCGCTTCGCCGACGGCGTCTACGGCAGCGAGACCGCGATGGCGCCCCGAATTGGAAGCACCGGCGAGGACGACGGCTACCTCGTCACCATCACCACCGACATGAACGCCGACGCCTCCTATTGCCTGGTGTTCGACGCAGCCAGGGTCGGCGACGGCCCGGTGTGCACTCTCGCTCTGCCGGAACGCGTTTCGAGTGGGACGCACTCGACGTGGGCGCCCGGGGCCGAGCTGCGCCGCTGGCAGCAGACCGACACCGCCGCAGAGGCAATCGGCCTGTAGTGGACGCGCGTGACGTCAACGCCGTCGGCCGGATGCTGGGCGTGCTGGGCGACGAATGGACGCTGCTGATTGCGCAGCAGGCGCTGCTCGGGGTAACTCGGTACGGCGACTTCGCCACCCGCCTGCCGATCTCGCACGCCGTGCTCGTGCGTCGGTTGACGGCGATGACGGCCGACGGGCTGCTGGAACGGCAGCCGTACCAGGAGCGGCCCCCGCGGTATGAGTACGTGCCGACGGCGCAGGGCCGATCGCTGTGGCCGGTGTTGACCGCGATCTGGGAGTGGGAGCGCCGCTGGGTGCCCGAGCACGCCGAACGGCTGCCGACGATGCACCACCTCGGCTGCGGGTCCGATTTCTCGCCGCAGGTCACGTGCCAGGCGTGCCAACAGGTCGTCACCGAGAAGGACGTGACTGCCTCCTGGGGGCCGAGCGGGTCGTGGGCGCGCTCCATGCCTGCCGAGTCGACGCGCCGGCGCTCGGCCTCGCAGGCGGCGGGACGGGCGGGGCTGTTCCCGCAGACCATGGAGATCCTCGGAAACCGGTGGTCCTTCGCCCTTCTGGTCGCGGCGTTCGTCGGCACGACCCGGTTCAACGACTTCGCAGGCCAACTCGGCGCTCCCCCGGGCTCGCTGGCCGACAGGTTGCAAATCCTCACGTGCAGTGGGGTTCTCGACGCCACCGGCGGGCGGTATCTGCTCACCGAGAAGGGCCGCGCCACCTTTCCCATTCTCATCACCGCCCTGCAGTGGGCGCAGCGCTGGTTCGCGGCCCCCGAGGGCCCGGCCGTGATCCTGCGGCATGATTCGTGTGGCGTGGCGTTCGACGCCGTGCTCAGCTGTGACCAGTGCGCCGCTCCGCTGCGCGGCGCCGACGTGGAGGACAGGCGATGACCACTCTGGAGAACCGGCCCAACAGTGCACTATTGGTCGTCGACGTGCAGAACGGCGTCGTCGCAGGTGCGTATGCGCGTGACGCGGTGGTGGCGACGATTCGCCACCTCGTCGACCGGGCGCGTGCCGAACGCGTACCCGTGATCTGGGTGCAGCACTCCGACGACGAGCTGGCCAGGGGCAGCGACGAATGGCAGATCGTGCCCGAACTCGGCCGGTCGGCCGACGAAACGCTCGTCGAGAAGAATCACGGCGATTCCTTCGAGGCCACCACGCTGGAGCACGATCTGGCCGAACTCGGCGTCGGCAGGCTGGTGGTGGTGGGGGCCTCGACCGACCAGTGCGTGCGGTCGACCATTCACGGCGGGTTCGCCCGAGGCTACGACGTCACCCTCGTCGGTGACGCCCACACGACGGAGGATCTGACGTCCTACGGGGCACCGCCCCCGGATGCGGTGGTCGCACACACCAACCTCTACTGGAGTCACCAGACGGCGCCGGGACGCGCCGCCGAGGTCGTCTCGGCCGCGGACGTACGCCTGAGTTGAGCCGGATGTCGTTGTGGCGCTCCACGACTGGCGTGAAATTCGGCCAAGAAATTTCTTGGCACTCTCGCCCTATGAGTGCTAATTTTGGAAGCGCACAGTGATTGACAGCCCGCCGCGGTGGCGGGCATCGAGTCGACGAGGGAGGTGGATTGCTGTGCTTCGCTTTGATCCGTTTGGTGACTTCGACGTGTTGACCCGTGGCCTGGTGAACGCTCAGACCGGATCGAATCGCAGTCCTCGGTTCATGCCGATGGACCTTTGCAAGGTTGGCGACCACTATCTGCTGACCGCCGACCTTCCCGGCGTGGATCCCGGCTCGGTCGACATCGACGTGGACGGCGGGACGCTGACGATCTCCGCGCATCGGACCGCTCGCAGCGAGGATTCCGTCCAGTGGCTGACCAACGAGAGGTTCTTCGGCACCTACCGCAGGCAGCTGTCCCTTGGTGACGGCGTCGACGCGTCCGCGATCAGCGCAACCTACGAGAATGGCGTTCTGGCCGTGACGATTCCGATCGCCGAGAGGGCCAAGCCGCGCAAGGTGCAGATCGCCCACGGCGGCGACCGGACGTCCATCGAGGCGAACACGGTCGACGCCGGTTAGCACCCCCGACCCAGGACCGGTGCCGACGCTTGCCGAGGCGTCGTCACCGGTCCAGTCGGAAGTTCAGGTTGTTGCGCACCGACGGCCATTCGCCGTCCAGGATCGAGTAGACGACCGTGTCGCGCCGCGATCCGTCGGGCAGTAGTTGATGGCTGCGCAGGATTCCGTCACGCTTGGCGCCGAGACGCTCGATCGCGGCGCGACTGGTCGAGTTGAAGAAGTGCGTACGGAATTCGACTGCGACGCAACCCAATCGATCGAAGGCGTGCCCGAGCATCAGTAGCTTGCACTCGGTGTTGACGCCCGACCTGCGGACGGACTGCCGATACCAGGTGTAACCGATCTCGAGCCGGCGATTGGGTGGGTCCACGTGGCAGTAGCTCGACGACCCGACCACCGCGCCGTCGCGTGCTCGCACGACGAACGTGAGCCCGGTGTCGGGATGTTGCACCGCCAGCCGCCCGTCGATCCACTCCTGCGCCGACTCCGTGGTCGGGGCACTGGTGAACCACAGCGGTCGCACGTCGGCGGCGGCCGCGGCGATCTCGGGTGCATGTTCCGCCGTCAGCGGCTCCAGACGCACCCAGCGGTCCCCGCTGAGCACCACCGGGTCGACGAAACCACTCATCGGCCACTCCCCATCTCAGCCCATGCCGTCACCATCGCGAACACCGACAACACCGCCGCGGCGACCACGGCTCCCGCACCGACGTAGAGGCCGTAACCCGCGACGATTGGGTTGCCGACGTACAGCCGGTAGTACCACACCACCAGCACGGCCAGGACCACCGAAATGCCCAGCGCTGCAGTGGAAGCGAGCTTGGGTCGAAGTCTGCGCGCCGACATCGCCGCCGCCACGGCCAACACCGAACTCAGCACGACGATCAACTGGCCGACTCCGAAGCCATTCGGCGGGACGCCGATGGCCCCGAGTTTCCCGCCGATGGCGTTGGCCCGGCCCCCGCCGTCGGCGCTGGTGACCAACCACGGCAACCACGCGCTCACCAGGAGCACCGCCGCGCACAGCACGACGAACCATCCCGGGCGCAGGCGAGCCATGCCAGGAGCGTATCGGGTCGGCGTGCCACCGCGACATAGGTCGGCCTGCCTCCGCGACATAGGTCGGC
Organism: Mycobacterium yunnanensis; assembly: GCF_025823185.1. Classification (GTDB taxonomy): domain Bacteria; phylum Actinomycetota; class Actinomycetes; order Mycobacteriales; family Mycobacteriaceae; genus Mycobacterium; species Mycobacterium yunnanensis. The sequence goes on along the minus strand of NZ_JACKVK010000001.1, from coordinate 274,274 downwards.
CTGCCTCCGCGACGTAGGCTGACGGCATGAGCGAGCTCCCGGAATGGGCGAGGAAACTCGACCTGTCGCCCCACCCCGAGGGAGGCTGGTACCGGGAGACGTGGCGCAGCGCGCTGACCCTGGAACGGCCCGCATTGCCGACGGAGTACGGCGGTGCACGGAGCGCGGGCACTGCCATCCTGTTCCTGCTGATGCCCGGGCAGCAGTCGGCCTGGCACACCGTGCGCAGCGCCGAGCTGTGGCTCCACCACCGCGGCAGCCCGTTGCTGCTCGACATCGGGGCCGAAAGAGACGGCGCGACAACTCATCTCCTCGGCAGTGACGTCGAGGCAGGCGAGCACCCGCAGGTCGTCGTGCCGCCAGGGCACTGGCAGCGCGCGGTGCCCCGCGACGACGAACCGACACTGGTCAGCTGCGTCGTCGTCCCCGGTTTCGACTTCGCCGACTTCGCCCTCGTCACCCCTACCGACTGAGCAGCTCCACCGCGGCGGAGACCAGTGCGGCGTTGTCAGGGGTCACCGACCCGTCGGGCAATTTCAGGGTGTCCTCCATGCCGATGCGCGTCTGCACACCGCAGACACCCGCGTGCTCGAGCAACGGCCAGCAACTGTCGTCGAGGCCGTGCAACAACACCGGCGCCGGCGAATTCGCCGCAGCGATTCGTTCCAGCATCGCGTCGGCGACGGCCACGTCTTCGTGCCCCTGAAGCTCGACCATCACCCGCATGCAGTGCTGCACCATCTTCGACTCCGCCCACGACGCGGCGGCCTCCAGATGGAACAGGCCGATCTCGACTCCGAGACCCTTGCCGAGCAGGACGTCGGCGAGCTCCGGCGAGCCGGGCTCGTGCCAGTTCAGCGACGCGAAGTCCGGCAGCACCGTCCAGGCCTCGACGGCACGGCGTCGCGCGTCGGGGTCGGGCAACGCCCAGAACCCGGTGGTGACCCCCAGCGGCAGCCCGGGCACCGCAGCCCGGACGGCGGTCACCGCGGCAGCGACGACGTCGGGCTCCAGCGAGTCCTTGCCGTCGGGGGTCTTGGGGTGCATGTGCACGGCCTGGGCGCCCGCCTCGTGCGCCGACACCGCCGCGGCCGCGAGCTGCTCGGGGGTGACGGGCAGATTCGGGTGCTGATCGGGGGTGCGAGCACCGTTGACACAGGCCTTGACGTAGATCTTCGCGTTGGGCATGGGTACATCTTCGCCCTTCGCCGTCAGGCTTTCCGAAGTACCGTCTCCCCATGGAGGGGCACATCATCGTCTGCGGTGACGATCCGTTGGGGTTGCGGATCGTCGAGCAGCTCCGCAGCGCCGGCCGTGAGATCGCGATCGTCGAGTCCCCCGCCGAACTGCGCGACGCAGGCATCGCCCATGCCTCCGCGTTGATCTGCGCGGACGACGACGACGCCCTGAACCTCGAAATCGCCCTGTTGGCACGGGAATTGAATCCCACCGTACGAGTCGTCGCACGTCTGGCCAACGGCGTTCTGCGCGAGGCCGTCGCCATCGGCAACGGCCCCGGCGCCGTCCTCGACGTCGCCGACGTGGCCGCGCCCTCGGTCGTCGAGGCGTGCCTGTCGCGCACCACCCATTCGATCACCGTCGCCGGTGTGGAGTTCGTCGTCTCCGGCACGACGGCGCCGCGAGCGGCCACGTTGCGGGAGCTGTTCGGCGACCTCGCGCCGGTCGCCGTGCTGCGCGGTGAGCAGTCTCCGGAGCCGGGGACGGTGGTGCCGTGCCCCGGCAGAGACGAGCGCGTCGAACCCGGGGACTGGACGGCGATGATCGGCACGGCCGACGATCTCTCCGCCCAAGGCATCGCCGTAACCGCGGCCCGGACCCCTGACACGCACGCGCGGCGGTCGCCGGTGAAGCCGCTCACCGACGCGCTGCGGGCGTTCCGTGAAGACGTCAACCCCAACTTCTTCAAGGCGCTGTCCGTGTCGATGACGCTGCTGATCGGAGCGACGGTGTTGTTGCGCTTCGCCTACCACCGTCCGGGCATGAGCATCGTGGACGCGCTCTACTTCTCGACCGAGACCATCGCGACCGTCGGATACGGCGACTTCAGCTTCGTCGACCAGCCGACCTGGTTGCGACTGTTCGGGATCGTGCTGATGTTCGCCGGTGTCACCACCACCGCCGTGCTGATGGCGTTCGTGGCCGATCTGCTGCTGTCGCGGCGCATCGCGCAGAACGCCGGCCGCCGCAAGGTGCGGGACCTGACCGACCACGTCGTCGTCGTCGGCCTCGGCTCGTTCGGCATTCGGGTGGTGGCGGACCTGAAGGCCGCCGGGCACGACGTCGTCGTGGTCGAGCGCAGCCGTGACAACCGCTACCTGTCGTCGGCGGCCCAGCTCGACGTGCCGGTCATCTTTGGTGACGCCACGCTGGCGCAGACGCTCGAGGACGCTCGCATCGACGACGCCGTCGCCGTGGCCGTCCTCACACAGGACGACATGGTGAACATCGAGACGGGCATCGTGCTTCGCGAACGGCTCGGCGAGCGGTGGCTGCGATCGGCGGACGGTCCGGGTGTGCCGGTCGTGCTACGAATCTACGACCGGACCCTGGGACGGGCAGTCGCCCAACGCTTCGGCTTCGAGAACGTCCGCTCGACGGTCGAACTCGCGGCCCCGTGGTTCATCGGCGCCGCCATGGGGCTGGAGGTGCTCGGCACCTTCTCGGTGGGCCAGCAGTCCTTCATGGTCGGCGGGGTCGAGGTGGCACGGGGCAGCAAACTCGACGGCCTGCGGATGGCCGACATGTCGACCCAGACCCGCGTCATCGCGATCTCGCGTGGCCCGGGTGACGTCCAACTGCATCCCCGCCGGGACACCCGGTTGGCCGCCGGAGACACGGCATATCTCGTGGGCCCGCACCGGGAACTGTTGGATACGTTGCACGAGGGACTGTCCGAGTTCGCGCAGGGGGTTACGCGAAGACGGACTTGAACCTGTCCAGTGACTCGCGGATGTCGCTCTTGAGCGAGCCCGCGACGATCATCCCGATCGGACCGAACAGTGCAGGGCCGCCCAGGTGCACGTCAAAGGTCACGGTGGAGGTGGTCGCCGTCTCGTCGGCGGGCTTGACCCGGCCGATCAGCTTGACCTTGACCCCGCCCTTGCCGTCGCCGTCGAGGGTCAGCGAGTGCGGCGGCTTGTAGCTGACGATGGTCCACCGGACCAGGTTCATCATTCCCTTGACCTCGACGACCGAGGCGAGCTTGGTGCCCTTCTCCAGGGTGTCGGGCAGCGTGCTACGCCACACCCGGTGGATGGTGAGCCACTCCTTGTACCGCGAGAGGTCCGAGGCTGCGTCCCAAGCCTTCTCGGGTGGCAGCGGGACGTCGACGGAGACCGAGAGCTTCGCCATGGCCTACGACGTGGGAGGCGGCCCGGCTGGCGTGGCGGGCGGCGTGGTGTCGGGCGACTGCTGAACCGGGGGCTGCGAGGCGGGCGGCTGCTGCCTGCCTGCGTTGTCCCTGGCCGCCTTCTTCGCGGCCTCCTGCACCTTGTCCACCTGCCCGGCGTACTTGCCCTGCGTCTTCTTGTCGACCAGGTCGCCAGCCTTGTCGATCGCCTTGTCGACCTTGTCGGCGTTCTTGGACGCCAGGTCCTTCACCTTGTCAAGAAATCCCATGCCACCACCCTAATCAGTTCGCGTCAGCGGCTGAAGGTACCCATCTTCTCGTCGTCGTAGTACTCGAGGTTGAGCTTGTCGCCGTAGAAGGTCGCCTTGGAGATCGAACCGGGCGGCGCGTTCTCCCCCTGCGGCACGAAGGTGAACACGTTGCCGTCCCAGTGGGTCAGTTCCAGCTTCTCCCGCGGACCGAGCGCCAGCGTCAGCTTTCCGTCGGCGTCGGTGACGGTGGCCGGGCCCCAGTACGCATTCTCGTAGGTGCCGACGATCGTCGGGGTCGGCGGCGCAGGCGCGGGGGCCGTCGGCGGCTTCTGGCCGGCCAGCGAGCCCTCCGGCTGCTCCATCGCGGCGAAGGCCTGACCGTAGAGCGTGCGCCAGTCCTCGCGCACCTCGCCGAACTGAACCAGGTCGGCGAACTCCGCGGTCAGCGTCTCCGGCACACCCGACGGCGTGGCGTTGGTCAACGCGACGATGGCCACGTCCGCCGACGGGATGACCACGAAGTTGGTGCCCGCTCCCAGCTCGAACGCGCCCGAGTGGCTGAACTGGGTTCGGGCCGCCACCGTCGTCCCGACGTTGAAGCCGTACCCGTAGAAGGCGGGCCGGGCAGCGGGCTCGGACGGCGGGCTCGCCACGATCTGCGGTGTGACGGCGGCCAGCAACTGCTTCGGGTCGACGATCGTCTTGCCGCCGACCGTGCCGTTGGCCAACACCATCGTCAGCCACTTGGCCATGTCGTTCGCCGTCGAACTGACCCCGCCCGCCGGGGATTCGGCTTGCGCGTCGCGGACGTAGAGCGGCTTGTAGGCCCCGTCGACGTGGATGTGTCCGATGGCCCGGTCGGGCCTTGCCTCGTAGTCGGCGAACTGCGAGCTGGTCGACGTCATGCCAAGCGGACCGTAGAGCACCTCCTGGCTGAGGTCCTCCCACGTCTTGCCCGCGCTGGTGGCCACGGCCTCGGCGCCAGCGGTGAGCCCAAAATTGGTGTAGGCGTAGGACGTACGGAACTGTCCGAGCGGCAGCTGGCGCAGATGGTCGAGGATGTAGCGCCGGTCGTAGCCGAGATCCTCCAGCAGGTCGCCGGCATGGTCCGGCAGCCCGGAACGGTGGGAGTACATGTCACCGACGGTCACCAGCTTGGTGATGGTGGGGTCGGCGAGGGCGAACCATGGCAGCTTCTCGACGACCGGGGTGTCCCAGCCGATGGCACCCTCACCGACCTGGTGGGCGACGACGGTAGAGCCGAGCGGCTTGGACAGCGACGCCAGCTGGAACACCGTGTCGGGGTCGACCCCGTTGGCGGGATCGGCTCCCTTGCGAACGTCCTTGACGCCGAAGCCCTTGGCGTAGACCACCTTTCCGCCGTGAACGACGGCGACCGACATACCGGGTATGCCCGACTTCTTCATCAGCTCGTCGGCGATGCCGTCGAGTTTGGCGACGGCCTTGCCGACCGCGTCGTCGGGCAGCGGCATCGCAGGCACCAAGGGGGGAGCCACGGGAGCCGCCGACGGATCAGCCGCTGCGGGCGCCGGAGCGCTGGAGGGGCCGGCCTGCGGCGCCTGCTTCGCGCAGCCCCCGAGCGCGGCCGTCACGGCGAGGATGGTGACCAGGCGGAAGACCGGTGAGCGCTGCACACCAGCACGCTAGCCGGTCAGACGCGCCACCATGGGTCCAATGCCGCGGCGGCCGGGTCCACGCGCAGTCCGGGTTTGGGCGTCACCACCCGGACGCCGTCGCCCTCGGCCGCGGTGAGGAGCCGCTCGACGGGTTCGGACCACGGGTGCGGCGCCAGCCGGAACGTCGCCCAGTGGATCGGCATCAGCAACCCGCCGTCGGACACGTCGCGATGCGCGCGCACGGCCTCCTCCGGGTTCATGTGGATGTCGGGCCACCCGGGGTGGTACGCCCCGATCGGCATCAACGTCAGATCGAATGGCCCGTAGTCGGCGCCGATGTCGGCGAAGCTCTTCGTGTAGCCGGTGTCGCCGCCGAAGAAGGCGCGGTGCCGCGGCCCGATGATTGCCCACGACGACCACAGCGTGACGTTGCGGGTCAGGAAACGGCCGGAGAAGTGCCGCGCGGGCGTGCACACCAGCTCGAGTTCCCCGAGGTGGGCGCTCTCGTTCCAGTCCAGTTCGACGATGCGGTTCTTCGGGATGTGCCACGCGCGCAGATGCGCGCCGATGCCGAGCGGCACGTAGAACTTGGCGCGCTGGGTCAGGGCGAGCTGTTTGATGGTGTCGACGTCGAGATGGTCGTAGTGGTCGTGGCTGATGATGACGGCGTCGACCGCGGGCAGCGCCTCCAGCGCGGCGGGCACGGGGTGCAGCCGCTGCGGGCCGACGGCCCGCGAGGGTGAGCACCGATCGCTCCAGACGGGGTCGGCCAGGATGCGGTATCCGTCGACCTCGATCATCGCCGAGGAGTGGCCGTACCAGGTGGCCGCGAGGTCGGCCGCGGCCACGCTGGGGTCCGGGGTGACCAGCGGCACGGGCGTCGCGGGGTGTTGCGCCGAGCCGCCGCCTATCACGTCCCTGGCGAGGAGGAACTGCTCCTGGCGGGTGAGGCTGGCTTCCGACGCCGGCTCCATGTTGACGAAGACGCCGTCGCGGTAGTGCGGCGAGCGCCGCGCGACGGCGTCGATCTCCACCGGCGAGGCGCCGAGCGCGGCCGGAGCGCCCTGTACGGCCCGCAACACCCAGCTTCCGCCGATCAGCGCGGCCGTGCCGCCGATGAATCGCACCGCCTCCCGAAGCATTAGGCCCCCTTGAAGTTCGCCGGCCGCTTCTCGATCCGCGCGACCTGCGCTTCGATGATGTCGTGGCTGGACCACGCCCGGTCGTAGAGCTCCCTGTGGGCGGGCCAGGGGTCTTCGTACGCGCCGTCGTCGTTGAGCACCCGCTTGGCGTGCTGCAACGCCAGCGGCGCGAACCCGGCGAGCTCCTGCGCCCACGCCTGAGCGTCGGCAAGAGTGCCCAGCCGGTTCGCCATTCCGGTCGCCAGGGCGGAGTCGGCGGTGAGCCGCTCGGCGGCCAGCAGCATGCCGCGAGCCCGGCCGGCGCCGACCAGGGAGGTCAACCGGCGAATGCTCCAATTGTCAAGCGCGATACCGTATTTGGCGACGGGAAACTGGAAGTACGCCTCGGGGGCGACGACCCGCAGGTCGCAGATCATCGACAGGATGACCCCGGCGCCGATGGCAGGCCCGTTGATGGCGCCGATGACGGGCACCGGAGCCTGGTCGATCGCGATGTTGAGCGCCTTGGCCTTGTCGGGGAGTTCGTCGGCGACGCCCTGACCGCCGGACAGGTCGGCCCCGGAGCTGAAGACGTGCCCCTGACCGGTGAGCACGATCGCGCGGACGTCCTCGGTGGCGGCCTTCTCGACGGCCTCCCGCAATCCGTCGACCAGTTCGCTGTTGAGTGCGTTGCGGCGTTCGGGCCGCTGCATCTCCAGGGTCAGTACGTTGCCCTCACGGGTCATTCCGATCATGGGGGCCAGCCTATATAGCCTTGCTGGGTGAGTCGGATCGGAGCCATGGCCCTGCGCGACGCGGTCCTCGACGAAGGGTCCTTCGTCAGCTGGGACGGCCCCCCCGCTCGACGTCGCAACCGACGACGACTATCGCCGCGATCTCGCCGAGGCCAGGGCGGCGACCGGCCTCGACGAGTCGGTGCTGACGGGCGAGGGCACGGTGTTCGGCCGCCGCGTGGCCGTCGTGGCCAGTGAGTTCGACTTCCTGGCTGGCTCGATCGGGGTGGCCGCGGCCGAGCGCATCACCACCGCGATCGAACGGGCCACCGCCGAGGCGCTGCCGTTGGTGGCCTCGCCGAGTTCCGGTGGCACCCGGATGCAGGAGGGCACGGTCGCGTTCCTGCAGATGGTGAAGATCGCCGCCGCGGTGGAACTGCACAAACAAGCCCATCTGCCCTACCTGGTGTACCTGCGGCACCCGACGACCGGCGGGGTGTTCGCGTCGTGGGGATCGCTGGGACACGTGACCGCGGCCGAGCCCGGTGCGCTGATCGGCTTCCTTGGACCGCGGGTCTACGAGCACCTGTACGGCGAGCCGTTTCCGACGGGCATCCAGACCGCGGAGAACTTGCACCGGCACGGCGTCATCGACGGCGTCGTCCCGATCGGGCTGCTGCGCTCAACCCTGGACCGTGCGCTGAAGGTGCTGACCGACCCGCCGGGTTCGCCACCGGCGCCACCGGAGGCCGGACCCGTCGCCGACGTGCCTGCGTGGGATTCAGTGGAGATCTCCCGGCGTCCCGACCGGCCCGGCATCGGGTACCTGCTGAGGCACGGGACGACGGAGCGGGTGTTGCTCAGTGGCACCGGCGGGCACGGCGAGGCGGCCACGACGTTGCTGGCGCTGGCCAGATTCGGTGGGCAGCCCGCGGTGGTGGTGGGCCAGCAGCGCGGCGTCGGCGGCGGGTTGGCCGGGCCGCAGGCGTTGCGGGAGGCACGGCGTGGCATGGCACTGGCCGAGGAGTTGCGGCTGCCGCTGGTGCTCGTCATCGACACGCCGGGGCCGGCCCTGTCCGCGGCGGCCGAGGAGGGCGGTCTGGCAAGTGAGATCGCCCGATGCCTCGCCCAGCTCGTCACCCTGGACACGCCGACGGTGTCGGTGCTGCTCGGCCAGGGCAGCGGTGGGCCAGCCCTGGCGATGGTGCCCGCCGACCGCGTCCTGGCCGCCCTGCACGGTTGGCTGGCCCCGCTGCCGCCCGAAGGGGCCAGCGCCATCGTCTTCCGCGACGTCGACCACGCCCCGGAACTCGCTGCCGCACAGGGCATTCGGTCAGCCGATCTGTTGCGCAACGGGATCGTCGACGCCGTGGTCCCGGAGTACACCGACGCCGCCGACACACCGCTGGACTTCACCGAGCGGCTGTCGGCGACCATCGCCGGCGAGCTGACCGCGCTTCGGCGCGTGCCCGCCGAGGAGCGGCTGGCGTCGCGGTTGCGCCGCTATCGACGAATCGGCCTCTGACTTCTCGCCGAACGTGGACTTCTTGACGCGTCTTCGGCGGCAGGCCCGCCGAAAGTCCACGCTCGGCGGGGGTGGGCCAGTGCAAGTGGTGGCATTGTGGAACCCGTGGACTCGGTGCTGCACTTCGCCGGCAACTTCTGGTGGCTGATCTTCCCGCTCGGCGGGGTGATCGGCGGTGGAGTCAGGGCCGTCGCCGCGGCCAACGAACGCCGCGCCGAGCGTCGGCTGGAGCGCTACCGCATCAAGCAGCAGGCCAAGGTGGCGATGGCCGAGGCGTCCGGACGCGGGCGGGTGGACGAGGCGGCCGCCCGCCGCGAGGTGACCAAGGTGCTCGAGCGCCACGACGGCACCGACGCACGGTGGCTGGAGTACGAGCTCGACGTGGCCAAGCTGCTCGACTTTCCGTTGATGACCGACATGCGGGAGCCGCTGACGGCGGAATTTCACCGGGCTCGCAGTCGCGCCGACCTGTTGCGGCCCGCGAACGCCGAGGATCTGGTCGGCGACCGGGACGCCCAGCTGGACTACCGCGACGCCGTCCACTCCTACGTCACCGCGTTCGACGTCGCCGAGGCCGAGGCTGTCCGCCGGCGGCGCAGTGACTTCTCCGCCGAGGCGCAGGAGCGGTTGGAGCGCGCGCAGCGGCTGCTGCGGGTGGCCTCGGACGGGGCGGCCACCACCGACGAACGCCGCAACGCCTACTCCAAGGCCCAGCGCGAGCTCGACGGCCTGATCGTGTTGCCTGCGGTCACCCGAGCCGGCATCGAGCGGCGGATTGCCGGGGAGATCGAGGCCTAGCGGCCCACCGCGTAGCGCTGCAGGGTGGGACCGAGCCATTCGATCAGTTCGTCTCGGCTCAGACCGACGACCGGCGGCAGCCGCAACACGAAGCGGCACAACGCCATGCCGAGGACCTGGGTGGCGATGAGACCGGCCCGGCGCGGCGCGTCGTCGGGGGCGAACTTGGTGATCGCCGGCAGCAGCTGTGCGGCGAAGATGTCGGTCATGCGTTGCGCCGCATCGGCATTGGTGGTGGCCGATCGCAGTAGCACCACCAGTGCGTCGTCGGCCTCCCAGCGCGAGAGGAAGTGCGACACCAACGCGTGACCGAGGTCGTCGGGGGCGAGGTCGGACAGGTCGGGGAATTGCAGGTCGAACTCGGCGGCCGCGGCGAACAACTGGTCCTTGGTGCCGTAGTAGCGCATCACCATCGACGGGTCGATGTTCGCGTCGGCGGCGATGGCCCTGATGGTGGCGGCCTCGTATCCCGACGCCGCGAAGCGCTCGCGGGCCGCAGCCAAGATGACGGCCTTGGTCTGATCGGCCTTCGCTCCCATGACGACGAGCATATGCCAACAGCTGTTGACTTTTGGCGCGGCTCGGCGCACGCTGAGAAAGTCAACATGCGTTGGCATTCGACCGGACCTCAGGAGCACCCATGCACGACACCGACGTCCTCATCGTGGGAGCCGGCCCGACTGGACTGACCCTGGCGGCCTCGCTGCTGCAGGCGGGCGCGCGGGTGACACTCGTCGACCGCGAAGCCGAAGCCGCCAACACCTCGCGCGCAGCCGGGGTCAACGCCCGCACCCTGGAGGTGCTCGAAGCCGTCGACGTCACACGTCGCCTCGTCAAGGAGGGTCTCGAAGCCCCTCGCTTCACCGTGCGCGACGGCGCCACCACGCTGCTGTCCGTGGACTTCACCGGGTTGCCGACGGCCTACCCGTTCACGCTGATGGTGCCGCAGTCGACCACGGAGCGACTCCTGCTGGACCGGGTGCGCGAACTCGGCGGCGACGTGGTCCGACCCAAGGCACTGCTGACCCTCGTCCAGGACGACGCCGGCGTGTCGGCTACCTTCGACGACGGCAGCACCGTCCGGGCCCGCTACGTCGTCGGCACCGACGGCATGCACAGCACCGTGCGAACACAGGCCGGAATCGGCTTCACCGGGGGTGCCTACGCCCACTCGTTCGTGCTCGCCGACGTCCACCTGCGGGGCGAGAAACGCTCCGACGAGGTCCGGCTCTACTGGGCCAGCGACGGGCTGACCGTCGTCGCACCCCTTCCGGACGGGGCGTTTCGCGTCGTCGCACCCGTCGACGACGCACCCGAGGTGCCGTCGGCGGAATTCGTCCAGCACCTCCTCGACGCCCGCAGCCACGGCGGAAGCACCGTGACCGACGTCGTCTGGGGGTCCCGGTTCCGGATCCACCACCGCGTCGCCGACAGCTACCGCCGGGGACGCATCCTGCTCGCCGGGGACGCCGCCCACGTGCACAGCCCGGCCGGCGGTCAGGGCATGAACCTCGGGATTCAGGATGCAGTCGTGCTGGCCGACGCGCTGACGAGAGTGCTGGCAGGTGGGCCGGATTCGGCGCTCGACGACTACGCCGCCGCCCGACGCCCGATCGCCGTGCAGGTCGTCGCGCTGACCGACCGGTTGACCCGGCTCGCCACCATGCCGCGCCCGTTGCGCCCGGCCCGCAACGCCGCGCTGAGGGTGGTCGGACACCTGCCGTGGGTCACCCGGGCGCTGGCGTCGCGGCTCTCCGGGCTGGTCTACCGCTGACGGGGTGCGTGATCGCGGGTCGACGGCACCGGGCACCATGACGGCATGAGCGAAGTCATCGAGGCCGACTACCTGGTGATCGGTGCGGGTGCCATGGGCGTGGCGTTCGTCGACGCCCTCGTCGCCGAGACCGACGCCACCGTGGTGCTCGTCGACCGCAACGATCAGCCCGGCGGGCATTGGGTCAACGCCTATCCCTTCGTTCGGCTGCACCAGCCGTCGGCCTATTACGGGGTGAACTCGCGCCGCCTCGGTACCGACTCCCTCGACGTCAGCGGGTGGAACGAGGGCTTCTACGAACTCGCCAGCGGCGCCGAGGTGTGCGCGTACTACGACACCGTGATGCGCCAGGACCTGCTTCCCACCGGACGAGTCCGGTACTTCCCGATGAGCGAGTACCTGGGAGACAACCACTTTCGGACGCTCGGCGGGGAGGACTACCGCGTCGAGGTTCGCCGCCGGGTGGTCGACGCCACCTACCTGAGCGTGGTGGTTCCGTCGATGCGGCCGCCGCTCTACGACGTCGCCCCCGGGGTCGACTGCATCCCGCCCAACGGTCTCCCCAAGCAGCCGGCCCGAGACCGCTACGTCATCGTCGGCGCCGGCAAGACCTCCATGGACGTCTGCCTGTGGCTGCTGCGCCACGGCGTCGCACCCGATCGGCTGACGTGGATCAAACCGCGCGACTCGTGGCTGCTCGACCGCGCGGCCGTGCAACCCGGTCCGCTGTTCGCCAGGCGGGTGCTTGCAGACTTCTCCGCGCAGGCCCGCGCCATCAACCAGGCGACCTCGATCGACGATCTCTACCTGCGGCTGGAGAAACTGGGCTGCCTGTTAAGGATCGACCCGACGGTCGAACCCACGATGTACCGCTGTGCGATCGTCTCGCGTCACGAACTCGAGCGGCTACGCCTCGTCGAGAACGTCGTCCGGATGGGACGGGTGCGCGCACTGGAACCGGGACGCATCGTGCTCGACGGCGGCACCGTCGACGCCGATCCCGACACCCTGTACGTCGACTGCACCGGCGACGGCATCGGGACGCGGCCGGCCACCCCGGTGTTCACTCCCGGCCACATCACTCTGCAGTCGGTGCGCACGTGTCAGCCGGCGTTCAGCGCCGCCGTCATCGCACGCGTCGAGGCGATGGACGCCGACGACGACGTCAAGAACGACTACTGCCGACCGGTGGAGCATCCGATGGAACCGCTCGACTGGGCCACCATGACGCTCGACTTCAACCACAACCAGCTGACGTGGTTCGACGATCCCGAGATTATGCGCTGGCTCAACCGCGCCCGGCTGAACGTGGTGAGCCACATGCAGACCGACGACGACGCCGCCAAGGCCGGAGCGGCTCAGATCGCGCCGCGGCTGCGCGCGGCCAACGCCAAGTTGGAAGCCCTGCTGCGGGTTTGAACCCAGAGGACGACCGCGGCGACGGCCGCCTCGACGATCGCCAAACTGGTCGCCACGGCCATCAGCGGCGACGTCGTCGCCGCCGGGGTGGTACTCACCACCTGCCCGTGGTGGTGCCCCGGCATCGACAGGTGCACCGCGACCATCCCGAGGTTCATCACCGCCACGACGCACCACACCCGCGGTGATCCCGCCGTCCACAGTTCCCTGGCGCAGTAGAGGCACGCGAGCGCCATGGCGATCACGACCGCCGTGGTCACCGCGCTGCGGGCGTCACCGGCCATCACCGCGTGCAGGGCGGCCGAGCCCGCGGCCAGCAGCGCGCACACCCGTCGACCACCCACGGCGGACGAGTCGAGACGCGACATCGGTCTACCTTGTCACCGACTCCGCGGCGGCGCAGCCCGAGTCAGACCAGGGAGTCGACCCAGGCCCGGTGCAGTGCCGCGTACCGGCCGTCCCCACGCATCAGCTCGGCTGGCGCACCGTCCTCGACGATGCGCCCGTGCTCGAGGACCAACACCCGGTCGGCCACCTCGACGGTGGACAGCCGGTGGGCGATCACGACGGCGGTGCGGTCGGCCAGCACCGTGGCCAGCGCCCGCTGCACCAGTCGCTCGCTGGGGATGTCGAGCGATGAGGTGGCCTCGTCGAGGATGAGCACGGCAGGATCGGCGAGGAAGGCGCGCGCGAAGGCGATCAGCTGCCGCTGGCCCGCCGACAGCCGGCCACCCCGCTTGGCGACGTCGGTGTCGTAGCCGTCGACGAGCGCGTCGACGAATCGGTTGGCGCCGACCGCCTCGGCGGCCGCCCGCACCTCGGCGTCGGTCGCATCGGGCCTGCCGAACCGGATGTTGTCGGCGATGGTGCCCTCGAACATGAAGTTCTCCTGGGTCACCATCACCACGTGCTTGCGCAAATCGGCCTGGGCGAGGTCGCGCAGGTCGACGCCGTCGAGCTCGACCGCACCCGAAGTGGGGTCGTAGAACCTGGCGATCAACTTGGCGATGGTGGTCTTGCCCGCGCCGGTCGTGCCGACCAGCGCCACGGTTTGGCCGGCCGGGATGTCGACCCGCAGATCCGGAAGCACCGGCCGGTCGGGCACGTAGGAGAACGCCACGTCACGAAAGACGATGCCGCCCTTGACCGTCGAGAGCTCGACCGGCTCCTCGGGATCCTCGATGCCGGGCGTCTCGGCCAGCACGCCTGCGATCTTCTCCAGCGCCGCGGCCGCGGACTGGAACGTGTTGAAGAACTGGGAGATCTCCTGCATCGGTTCGAAGAAGATCCGCAGGTACAGCAGGAACGCGGTCAGCGTGCCAAGCGTCATCTCGCCGTTCAGCACCCGGTATCCGCCGTAAAGCAGCACCCCGCCGGTGGTGACGTTGCCGACCAGTCGCACGGCGGGCATGAAGATCGCCAGCAGCTTGAACGCCCGCTCGTTGACGTTCTTGTAGTCGTCGGCGACCGCGGTGAAGATCTCCTGGTTGCGTGGCTCGCGACGGTAGGCCTGCACCGCCTTGATGCCGGTCATCGTCTCGACGAACTGCACGATGACCAACGCCGCGCGCTCGCGCACCAGCTTGTAGGTCTTGGCCGACTCGGTTCGGAACCACCACACCAGCAGCACCAGAATCGGAAAGGCACACAGGCACATCAGGCCGAGCTTCACGTCGAGCACCACCAGCAGCACCGAGGTGCCAAGCAGTGTCAGGACGGCGGTGATCAGACCGTCGAATCCGGTCTGCAACATGTCCTGGATGGCCTCGACGTCGTTGGTCGAGCGTGCCACCACCCGCCCGGAGGTGTAGCGGTCGTGGAACGCGACGTCGAGCCGCTGGAAGTGCCGGAAGATCCTGCGGCGCAACTCGAGCAGGACTTCCTGCCCGATCCGCCCCGAACGACGCAGGAAGAACATCCGGCTGGTCGCCTGGATCACCACGACACCGCACAGCGCCGCGACGATCAGGATCAGTTCCCGCGCGGAACCGCCGTCGACGAGCGGAGGGATGCCGTGGTCGATGCCGCGTTGCACCAGCAATGGCAACGACAGCCGCGCGGCGTTCTCCACCACGATGACGACGGTCAGCAGCGCCACCGCGGTGGCGTAGGGCCGCAGCAGCCCGCCCAACAGGGTTCGCGCCTCGCGGCGACGTGAGATCGACTCGTCAATGGGCAGGTCGGCGTCGTCTCCTGCGACCGCCCGGCCGCGCCAGTCCGTCGTACTCATCGAGACCTCTCAGCTTCCGACGCGACGTAACTGCGGTCCCCGTCCCGGTCGGCCTCCTGCTCCAGGTATAGGTGCTCGAGCCGGGTGCGCTCCTGGTCGCCCTCCCAGTCGCACTCCCGTTCCAGGTCCTCGTCGAGGTCGTCGTCGGCGGCCAGCAGGTAGCGGTACGCCGGGGCGGTGGCGAGCAACTCGGCGTGGGTGCCCACCCGGGTGACGGTCGCGCCCTCACCAGGCACCCGCTCGAGCAGGGCGACGCGATCGGCGAGCAACACCGTCGACGCACGGTTCGCGACGACCAAGCCGGTCACCTCGGAGAGGACTCGGCGCAGCGCCTCGGTGACCACGGCTTCGGTGTGCACGTCCAGCGCCGAGAGGGTGTCGTCCAGCACCAGGATCGACGGGGCCGCCAGCAGGGCCCTGGCCAGCGAAAGTCGTTGCCGCTGACCACCGGAGAGGCTCATGCCCTGCTCACCGATCCGGGTGTCCAGACCGAACGGAAGGTCGTAGACGAACCCGGCGGCCGCCACCTCGATGGCCTGGGCCATCTGCTCCTCCGTCGCCGGATCGCCCGGCGGTCTGCCAAGCGCGAGGTTCTCCGCCACCGACATCGAGAACAGGGTGGGGTCCTCGAAGGCCGTGGCGACGGCCCTGCGCAACGCAGGAAGGGAGAGCTCACGAATGTCGCGGCCGTCGACGAGGATGGCGCCCTCGGTCACGTCGTACAGGCGCGAGAGCAACGAGACGAGCACCGACTTGCCCGATCCCGTCGGGCCGACCAGGGCGATGGTCTCCCCCGGTTCGACGGCGAGGTCGACGTGGCGCAGGGCCCACTCGTCGGAGTCGGGGAACCGGAAGCCGACGTCGACCAGTTCCAGACGGCCGCCGCGCGGCACCTCGCGGTGCGGGCCGTCGGTGATCTCACGCGGCGCGTCGAAGACCTCGACGACACGGTTGGCGGCGGTCATGGCCTCCTGCGTCATCGACAGCAGGAAGCCCAGCGACGCGATGGGCCACACCAGCGACAACATCATCGTGATGAACGCGACCAGGGTGCCCATGGTGACCAGTCCGCTGCCTGCGGCGTAGGCGCCAAGCCCCAGTACGACGATCAGACTGGCGCTGGGGATGGCCTCCAGCAGCGTCCAGAATTGCGCCGACACCCCGACCTTGCGCACCTCGGTGTCGAACAGCGCGGTGGCGCGTTGGTCGAACCGGTCGTAGGCGTACTGCTCGCGGCCGAACGCCTTGACCACCCGAACTCCGAGCGCCTGCTCCTCGACGTGGGTCGCGACGTTGCCCGACTGATCCTGCGCGGCCCGCGACAGCTTGGTGAACTTGCGCTGAAAGTGCAGCACGGTGGCGGTGATCGGAACGATCGAGATCACCACGACCACGCCGAGCGGCCAGTACATGGCCAGCAGGATGCCCGTCACCACGACGATCTGAATGACGTTGAGCAACAAGAACAGCAGCCCGAACGACAGGAACTGGCGAATGGTGCTGAGGTCGTTCATGACCCGCGAGAGCAGCTGACCAGACTGCCACCTGCCGTGGAAGGACATCGGCAGGATCTGCAGCCGCGCGTAGAGGTCCTTGCGGAGGTCGGCCTCGACGCCCATCGTCGCGCGCGAGACCAACCAGCGACGGATGAACCACAGCACGGCCTCGGAGACCAGCAGCGCCATGGCCGCGGAGCCGAGCGTCCACAGGTGCTCTCGATCCTGGTGCCGTACCGGGCCGTCGATGACGGCCTTGGTCATCAACGGGATGGCCACGGTGGCGACGAGGCTCAGCAGCGCCGCGATCAGCATCGAGGTCCACCTCAGCCAGTACGGCTTCAGGTACGGCGCGAGCCGCAGGATGTCCGACGTCGAACGGATGCGACGAGGGGGCGGCGCCACGACGGGCTCGGACCGCAGTCCTTCATCCGTGGGCGTCACACCATCAAGGCTCCCATGCTCGGCAACCGACTTCATGCCGCCGACGTCTCGTCGCCGAACTGGGTCTCGTACAACTCTGCGTAGCGTCCGCGGCGGGCCAGCAGGGCCCGATGGGTCCCGCGTTCGACGATGCGGCCGTCCTCCACCACCAGGATCAGGTCCGCGGCGCGAATCGTGGAGAGGCGGTGGGCGATCACCAGGGACGTCCGTCCGGCGAGCGCCTCGGCCAGCGCCTGCTGCACCGCGGCCTCGGACTCGGAGTCCAGCGACGCCGTCGCCTCGTCGAGGACCACCACCCGGGACGTGCCGAGCAGCAGGCGCGCGATGGTCAGCCGTTGCCGCTGCCCGCCGGAGAGCCGGTAGCCGCGTTCGCCGACGACGGTGTCCAGACCGTCGGGCATGTCGGCCACCACGTCGGCAAGACGGGCGCGGCGCAAGGCCTCCCACAGCTGGTCATCGCCCGGAGCCGCGCCGGCGGCGACATCATCGGAGGCGCCGGGTGCGGCGAGGGTCAGGTTGGCGCGGATCGATTCGTGGAACAGGTGACCGTCCTGGGTGACGACGCCGACGGTCTCCTTCAGGGAGGCGAAGGTCACGTCGCGCACGTCGACGCCCGCCAGCTTGATCGCGCCGGAGTCGACGTCGTAGAGCCGTGCGAGCAGCGACGCGATGGTCGACTTGCCCGCACCGGAGGAGCCCACCAGCGCCACCATCTGACCCGGCTGGGCGGTGAACGAAACACCGTGCAGCACTTCGTCTCCCCCGCGGTCGTCGAGGACGGCGACCTCTTCGAGCGAGGCCAGCGAGACCTTGTCCGCCGACGGATAGGAGAACCGGACGTCGTCGAATTCGACGCCGACCGGACCGTCGGGCACCGCCACGGCGCCGGCCCTCTCCTGGATCAGCGGCGTCAGGTCGAGAACCTCGAAGACGCGCTCGAAACTCACCAGCGCACTGGCGATTTCGACGTGTGCGTTGGCCAGCGCCGTCAAGGGGGCGTACAGCCGCGTCAGCAGCAGCGCCAGGGAGACGATGGCACCGGCCTGCAGAGTGCCCCCGATCGCGAGGACCCCGCCAAGCCCGTACACCAGCGCCAGCGCAAGCGCCGACATCAGCGTCAGCGAGTTCATGAAGGTGGCCTGCAACATCGACGTCCGCACGCCGATGTCGCGAACCCGGCCGGCCCGTGCCGCGAACTCGTCGGACTCACGCCGCGGATCGCCGAACAGCTTGACCAGGGTGGCGCCGGGAGCCGAGAAACGTTCCGTCATCTGGGTGTTCATCGTCGCGTTGTAGATCGCGCTCTCGCGACTCAGCGCCGCCATCGTGCGACCGATGCGGCGGGCCGGGAGCAGGAACAACGGCGTCAGCAGCAGCGACAACACCGTGATCTGCCACGAGATGCCGAGCATTACCGCCAGCGTCAGCGCGAGGGTCACGACGTTGCCCACCACACCGGACAGCGTGTCGGAGAACGCGCGTTGCGCCCCGATGACGTCGTTGCCCAGGCGGCTCACCAAGGCCCCGGTCCGGGTTCTGGTGAAGAACGCGACCGGCATCCGCTGCACGTGGTCGAAGACCGCCGTCCGAAGATCGAGGATGAGGCCTTCGCCGATGTTGGAGGACAGCCAACGGGTCAGCATGCCGACACCGGCCTCGGCCACCGCCACCGCGGCGATCACCGACGCCAGCAGCACCACCGTGCTCGGCGCGCTGAGCCCCAAAATGCTCCTCGCGTCCGCACCGTCGACGATTGCGTCGACCACGTGGCCGGCCAGTACCGGGGTGGACACCGCGAGCAGGGCACCGACGACGCTGACGGCCACGAACCCGCCGAGGCGCCGATGGTGACGGGCGGAGAACCGCCAAATCCTCGACAGCAGGGCACGGTTGGCCAGCACGCGGAGATCACCTCCACGCGCGTTGCGCTGCCGGTAGAGGGCCCGGCTGGCCGCGTACTCCATGCTCATGTCGTCACCGTAGAACCTCAACAAAGGTTCTGGTCAATTCGTTACCCGTCGGCAAACCCACACACAGGTCATACCCGTTATGTCCGACAAGGCTCAGACGATGCCGAAGTATCCGATCACACCGGCCGCCGCGACCACCAGCAACGGGTTGACCTTCGACCGGACGAAGATCAGCGTGCACACCGCCGTCAGCATGTAGGCCCGCCAGTCGTGGTCGGCGGCGCGGCTCATCACCAGCGACGACGCCAGGATCAGCCCGACGGTCAGCGGGGCGAAGCCCTTCTCGACGGCGATCCGCCACTTCGACTCCTGCGCCCGCTGCCAGAACAGCGTGATGGCGTACACCAGTGACGCCGCCGGGATCACCATCGCGGCCGTCGCGACGAAACCTCCGAGCACGCCGCCGAGCACGCCGCCAACGGGCACACCGGCGGCGTAGCCGATCATGCCGACGATCAGGATGCTGGGGCCGGGCGCGGTCTGGGAGATCGAGAACAGGTCGGCGAACTGTGTGTCGCTGAGCCAGCGGTGCTGATGGACGGCCCGCAGATGCATGTCGGGCAGCACCGCGTTGCCGCCGCCGATCGACATCAGCGACAGCGAACCGAACAGCGCGATCAACTGCAGGTAGGTCGTCACGCGTCGGCCTGCGCGGCCTTCTCCGCAGCCCCGCGCGGCCACGCCCAGAGCAGCGCCAGCGGCGCGACGATGGCGAGCACGCCCAGCAACGGCCACCGCAGTACGCCGTTGAGCACGAAGGCCAGCCCGAACAGGCCCACCGGGATCAGCCCCGTCAGGCACGTCTTGCCGGTCTTGATCACCATGGCCAGCGTGAGGGCCACGGCGGCCGCCGACGCGCCGTGCAGCACACCCTTGACTGCAGGCACCTCCTTGAAGGTGAAGTACAAGAATGCCAACACCAGCACGATCACCAGCGGCATGAAGCACAACCCGACGACCGCGGCGACGGCTCCCGGCACGGCCCGCAGCTTCGTGCCCGTGAACACGGCCATGTTGACCTGGTTGGCACCGGGCAGGATGCGGCACATCGTCATGGCGGAGAGGAACTCCGCCTCGCCCATCCACTGCTTCTCCACGACGATGACCTCACGCGACCACGCCGAGAGCCCACCCCCGAAGGACGCCAGAGCAATGTGGTTGAACGTCAACGCCAATTCGCCCAAACCGACCTTCGTCGGCTCTGGAGCGGTCACTCGTGGACGAGTTCCGGGTCGTGGGGAAAGTCGTCCTCCTGGTGGGTGGAGGTGTCGAGCGGATCGGGCGGCGAATAGTGGTGCGAGAGCGCCCAATCCTCGTCGAAGGTCGCCTTGAGCCGCGCGACGACTGCGGGCTCCGTGATCGTGATGCCGAGTTCGCGACGCAGGTCGAAGGCGCTGCGGTCGATGTTCATCGACCCGACCAGCGCTCGCTCGTCGTCGACGATCATCAGCTTGGCGTGCACGCGGAGGTTCTTCTGCTTGTGCACCTTGGCGCCGAAGCGGCGCAACGTCCGCAGCGAGGCGAAGGTGTCGAGGACGTCGCCCTCGCTGATGCCGTGCCTGCCACCGCACAACACGTGCACCTTGACGCCGCGTTCCACCGCCGCCGCGAGGTGGTCGAGGATCACGGCGTCGACGAACTTGGGGTGCTGCACGTCGATGCGGTGCGTGGCGGTGTCGATGAACCGGGCCATGTGATAGCGGGAATTCGAGTTGCTCCAGAGCAGGCCCTCGTAGACCGTCGGAACCCAGTCGTCGTGGTTCCAGTCGGCCTCGAACACCTCGACGATCTGCGCGACGTGAACCGGATCGTCGATGACGACGCCGTAGTCCCTCGTCGCCGTGAAGTACTTCAGGCACATGTTGAACGTCGCCACCAGCGCGGTCTTCTCGTCGACGACCATCGATTTCTCGTGGGTGACGTAGAACTTCGGATTGGCCCACTGCACGGCGATGCCGGCGGCACTGAAGCGCTCGAAGGTCTCGTCGTTGGCGCGATCGCCACCGGAGCGCGCCGCGTTCAGCATTACCCGCACGTCGACCCCGGCCGCCTTACGGGCGATGACGGCGTCGATGAGGCTCTCGTCGGTGAAGGTGAACTGCTTGATCAGGAGCGACGCCCGGGCCGAACCGATGAATTCCAGCACCGGGCCCAAGCCGTCGTCGGGCTCGACGATCAGGCGGGGTCCGCTCGTCTGCACGAGTGTCGAAGCTAGCACTGGCCACCCCCCTCTGGTCTGCGCCACGCGCCTACCGCATCCATAGTGGCGCATCAGGCAAGATGAGGCGCATGGAGATGGCAGCGAGCGGTGCCGCGGCACCCCGAGTCCTGGTGGTCGACGACGACCCCGACGTGCTGGCGTCCCTGGAACGCGGACTGCGTCTCTCGGGATTCGAGGTCAGCACCGCCGTCGACGGCGCCGAGGCGCTGCGCAGCGCCACGGAGACCCGGCCCGACGCGATCGTCCTCGACATCAACATGCCCGTCCTCGACGGGGTGAGCGTGGTGACGGCGTTGCGCGCCATGGACAACGACGTGCCGGTGTGCGTGCTGTCGGCCCGCAGTTCGGTCGACGACAGGGTGGCCGGCCTGGAGGCCGGGGCCGACGACTATCTGGTCAAGCCGTTCGTCCTGGCCGAACTGGTCGCCAGGGTCAAGGCACTGTTGCGTCGCCGCGGCGCCACCGCGACGTTCTCCTCGGAGACCATCGCCGTGGGTCCGCTCGAGGTCGACATCCCCGGGCGCCGGGCCCGCGTCAACGGCGTCGACGTCGACCTGACCAAGCGCGAGTTCGACCTGCTGGCGGTGCTCGCCGAGCACAAGACCGCCGTGCTGTCGCGCGCGCAGCTGCTGGAACTGGTGTGGGGGTACGACTTCGCCGCCGACACCAATGTCGTCGACGTGTTCATCGGTTACCTCCGCCGCAAGCTGGAAGCCGGTGGCGCGTCACGTCTGCTCCACACCGTGCGAGGCGTGGGATTCGTCCTACGGCAGCAGTAGGTTCGACGTGAACATCCTCTCGCGGGTCTTCCGGCGCACGCCGTCGCTGCGGACCCGCGTGGCGTTCGCGACCGCCATCGCCGCCGCGATCGTGGTGGGCATCGTCGGGACGATCGTGTGGATCGGCGTCACCAACGACCGCAAGGAACGCCTGGACCGCCGGCTCGACGAGGCGGCGGGCTTTGCGATTCCGTTCCTGCCGCGCGGGCTCGACCAGATTCCCAAGTCACCCAACGACCAGGACGCGATCATCACCGTCCGGCGTCCCGACGGCCAGGTGACGTCCAACTCCGACGTGACGCTGCCGGAATTGCCCGCCGGTTACGCCGACACCACCATCGACGGGGTGCGCTACCGCGTGCGCACCGTCGACATCACCGGGCCGCAGGGCCGGATGACCGCCGCCGTTGGCGCCACGTACGACGCCACCATCGCCGACACCAACAACCTCCACCGCCGCGTGATCATGATCTGCTCCTTCGCCATTGGCGCCGCGGCCGTGGCCGGCTGGCTGCTGGCGGCGTTCGCGGTCAGACCGCTCAAGCGCCTCGCGCAGCAGACCAGGGCGATCGACGTCGGCGGCGCGGCACCCGACATCGACGTGCGCGGCGCCACCGAGGCCGTCGAGATCGCCGACGCCGTCAACGGCATGGTGCAGCGCATCTGGCAGGAGCAGGACCGCACCAAGGCGGCGCTGGTGTCGTCTCGCGACTTCGCCGCCGTCACCTCTCACGAACTGCGCACCCCGCTGACGGCGATGCGCACCAACCTCGAGGTGCTGGCCACCCTCGACCTCGCCGAAGATCAGCGCAAGGAAGTCCTCGGCGACGTCATCCGCACCCAGACGCGCATCGAGTCGACGCTGTGGGCCATCGAAAGGCTTGCCCAGGGCGAACTCTCGACCTCCGACGACCATTCTCCGGTCGACATCACCGAGTTGCTCGACCGGGCCGCCCACGACGCGATGCGGGCCTACCCCGACCTCGACGTGTCGTTGGTGCCCGCGCCGACGGTCATCATCGTCGGACTGCCCGCCGGGTTGCGGCTCGCGGTGGACAACGCGATCGCCAACGCCGTCAAGCACGGTGACGCCACCCGGGTCCAGCTGTCGGCCGTCACGTCACGCGCCGGCGTGGAGATCGCGGTGGACGACGACGGCGTGGGCCTTCCCGAGGAGGAACGCACGATCGTCTTCGAGCGATTCTCCCGCGGGTCGACCGCATCGCACTCGGGCTCCGGTCTGGGCTTGGCGCTGGTTGCCCAGCAAGCCGAATTGCACGGCGGCACGGCCTCGTTGGAGGAGAGTCCACTCGGCGGTGTCCGGTTGCTGCTACGGCTGCCGGGACCGTCCTAGCCAACCCGAATGTCGTTGGCCACCTTGACGTTCGGCCACGTCTCGTCGACCGCGGTCGCGGCTGCGGTCTTGGCCGCCTCCGTCTTGGCACTCCCGGTCAAGGTGGCGGTGTCCCCCACGAGCTTCACGCCAAAGCCCTGCACGTCCATCGCGACACCGAACAACGCACCAAGACCGGAGAACTCCGGGGCGACGACGCCAGGTTTGACCGTCAGCTGGTCGACGATCTTTGCGCCCGGCATGGCCTGACGCAGCGTCGCGGGCAGATCGGACTTGAGCGATGCGTCGGGTACCTCCCCGGTGACGGTGAATCCGTTGGCCGTCCGGACGATGGACATCGCCCCGAAGGGCCCGGTCTTCGCGACGGCCGACGACGTGGTCGCCGGGCCTGCGGGCGGCGTGGCCTCGGCGGCCGTTCCGGCGTCACCGGACTTACCGCATCCGGCGACGACGAACAGCAGCGTCAGGGCGAGCAGGAGGACGGAACGCACTCAGCGAGCGTCGAGCAGGTCGATCACGAAGATCAACGTCTTGCCCGACAGGCGGTGGCCGGATCCAGCCGGACCGTAGGCCTTCGCCGGCGGGATCACCAGCTTGCGGCGACCGCCGACGCGCATTCCGGGAATCCCGTCCTGCCAGCCCTCGATGAGCCCGCGCAGCGGAAACTCGATCGACTCGTTGCGGCTCCACGAGCTGTCGAACTCGTCGCCGCTGTCGTACTCCACGCCGACGTAGTGCACCTCGACGGTGCCACCGGGCACCGCCTCGGCGCCGTCTCCGACGACGATGTCTTCGATGACGAGTTCGGCAGGCGCCGGACCGTCGGGGAATTCGATCTCGGGTTTAGTTGCCACCCTTGACACCGTAGTCGGGCAGACTGGGGGCGTGAGTACGGACCCGAACAAAGATGCCGACATCCTCGCCCACGTCAACGAACTGGTCGCAGAGGAGAAGGAGCTGCGGTCGAAGCTCCAGCAGCACGAGATCGACGAGACCGAGGAACACCACCGGCTGCGCAGCATCGAGGTGCAGCTCGACCAGTGCTGGGACCTGCTGCGGCAGCGCCGGGCGTTGCGCGAGACGGGCCAGGACCCCGATCAGGCCAGCGTGCGGCCCGAGGACGAGGTCGAGGGCTACCTGAGCTGAGCCGTCGCGACGCAACCCTCGAATCCCAGGGCCGTCGCCCGCTCGCGACACCGGCGCAGCGACACCCGGTAGGTCACGTCGTCACCCCGCGCCCGAGCCACCCGCGCCCTCAGCCCTAGGAGGACCACCTCGACGATCGCCAAATCGTCCCGGCCCGCCGAGGCCAGCCGTTCGATGGCCGCGTCGGCCTCCTGCACGTCACCCCGGCCGTGGCGCTGCAGCAAGGCCTCCACGAGGAATCGGGTGGCCACGACGCCGTGGGCGAACTGCCCGCGTTCGGACACGCGGTTGCCCGCCGCCCTGAGCTCGTCGACGGCGACGTCGAGGTGACCGTCGCGCGCCAGTTCCCGCGCGTGGAACAAATCGAGGACGGCGAGCTCGCTGCGGTAGAAGTGGCCACGATCGGACATCTCCCGGATCTTGGCCAGCAGATGCCTGCCCCGGCGCCGCTCGGCGGATCCCCGTTCCAGGAGCAGCCCGCCCAGGCAATAGGTGGCCAGCGCGACGGCGTGGTGGTCGCCGTGGTCCACCGCGATGGTCAGCGCCTCCTCCGCTTCGCGCAGGGTGGAGTCGTCGGGCAGCAGCACGCCCTGCAACGTCCTCACGCTGTGCTGGTAGACGACGCACTTGCTGAAGGTCAGTCTGTCCGCCCCGCGGGCCATGGTCAGGGAGTCGCGAAAGTCGTTGCGCCAGTTGGCCAGCCCGAGCCAGCACCTGGCGATTCCGCGGAACGTGAGCGCCAACGCCAGCGGCGACCCGAACACGACGTCGCCCATGGTCGGATCACCGTCGGCCAGTTCGATCGCCGTCTGCGACCACCTCAGCAGCTCGTCGACATCGCCGGTCTCCTGTTTGGAGACCATCGGGGCGACGGACAGTCCGACCGTCAGCACGGGATCGCCGATCCCCTCGAGCAGCGACCACACCTCGGTACCCAGAGCCGACGCTTCGGTGACGCTGCCGTGCACCATGTGGTCGGTGTACTGCCCTAGCATCGCCAAGGTCAGCGACCGCTTGTCCCCCGCTGCCGCGGCGAGCTCGCGC
The DNA here is from genome assembly GCF_025823185.1 of Mycobacterium yunnanensis. Classification (GTDB taxonomy): domain Bacteria; phylum Actinomycetota; class Actinomycetes; order Mycobacteriales; family Mycobacteriaceae; genus Mycobacterium; species Mycobacterium yunnanensis. Next base: position 248,961 of record NZ_JACKVK010000001.1, on the reverse strand, counting down.
ACTTCGTGAAAGCCGCTGTCGGACATGCTCTCCGCGGTGCGATAGGCCGTCGCGCAGAGCAACGTGCCCGCGGCGATGCGCATGGCCAGCCGGCCGGGGTCGTCGGCGGGCAACGCGTAGGCGACGTGTCGCGCCCTGGCCCAGCTCAACCTCGCCGCGGCGATGTCACGATTCCTCGACCATGCCCCGGCCCGCATGTGCCACCCGTAGGCCGCGCCGAAGTCTCCGGCTGCCTCGAGATGTTCACCGATGAGCGCCGCATTCTGTTCCGCCAGAGTGGGTTCCGCCGTCTCGATCGCCGCCGCCACCCGCCGGTGGACCTCGGCACGTTCAGCGAGCAGCAACGTCTCGTAGGCCACCGTGCGGATCAGCGGCTGCCGGAAGACGTACTCATCGGACGACGAGGACTTCACCTGATCCACCATCTCCGCCTCGACCAGCGCGTCGAATGCCGGTACCACGCCGATCGTCTCCAAGAGGTCTGCGGTGCAGCGCGTTCCGACGACTGCGGCGGCGTTCAGGGTTCGCTTGGCTCGGTCGTCCAGCCGGTCGATGCGGGCCGCGATGACGGCGTACAGGGTCGGCGGCACGCTGACCTCGGCCGCGGTGGCCGTGGAGGTGTAGGCACCGCGCCGACCGTGCAGGACGCCCCGCTCGACGAGGTCTCGCACGATCTCCTTGACGAAGAACGGATTGCCCACCGCGCGTTCGCCAATCGTGGACGCCAGGCCCGTCAGCGACTGATGCGTACCCATCTGCTCGGCGATCAGCTCAGAGGTCTCCGCATCACTCAACGGCGCCAGGGTGATGGTTCGCCCCTCGGCCAGTTGGGACAGCGGGCCGCGATAGTCCGGCCGGTGGGTGATCAGCGCCATCGAATCGGTCCGCGAGAGCACCGCGGTGAAGTCGGCCAGCATCGACTCGCTGATCTCGTCGATCCATTGGGCGTCCTCGACGACGAACACGGCGGGCGATCGCTGCGTGGTCCAGGCGCCCCGGATCAGCGCCGTCAACCGCCTGCGCCTGGCGTCGGGGTGCAGTGTCGGCATGGCCACGTCGGGGTCGTCGATGCCGAGCAGGTCGCCGAGGAGCAACAGATCCTCGGCGCCGACGTCGGGCAACACCTGTGCGAGACGCGCTCTGTCCGATGGGGATTCGACGTCACCGACCTTGAGCACCGCACGCAGCAGCTGCGCGACGACGTGGAACGGCACCTCCTTGGCAATCGAGTCGCACCGCGCGCCGAACACCTGCACGCCCCGGGTGGCGGCCATCGCCGCCATCTCCCTGACCACCCGGCTCTTCCCGATCCCGGCGGGTCCACACAATCCCACGCTGGTGCCGCCGCATCCGTCGAGAACTTCCTCGAATGTGCCCTCGAGGACGGCCATCTCCCATCTACGGCCGATGAGCGGAGAGTCGGCGCGCCGCGAAAGGGCGTGATGCGGCCTGACGTGCAGCAGCCTGCGCACGGCCACTGCGGTGGCGGAGCCCTTCACCACCAGGAAGTCAGGTTCGGAGAGGTCGACGACCTCGTCGACCAATCGTGCCGTCGACTCCGAGATCGCCACCCCGCCGACTGGTGCCACCGATTCCATCCGCTGCGCCATCCCGACGGCCTCGCCGATCGAGGTGTAGGCCAGTGAGCCAGCCCCAAGCTTGCCGGCGACGACCTGACCCGAGTTGAGTCCCACCCTGACCGAGACGTCGACTCCCTCGCGGCCGAACCGCACGGCCAGTCGGCGGATCTCCCGTTGGAGGTGCAGCGCCGCGAGACACCCGCGCAGCGCGTGGTCTTCGAGGGCAACCGGAGCTCCGAAGACGGCCATGATGCCGTCTCCGGTGAACTTGTCGACGGTTCCGCCGTACCGCTTGACCGCAGCGGCCGAGACGTCGAAGACCTCGGACATGATGCCGCGCAACCGCTCCGGACCGATGGCGACCGCGATGTCCATCGAGCGCACGACGTCGGCGAACAGCACCGTGACCTGTTTGAATTCGGCTGCGTCAGTGGGCTGCGTCGACTCACCACATTCGCTGCAGAACTTGGCGGCGGCGCGCAACTCGGAGGCACACCTCCGGCACACCGTCATCGCGTCGTCCTCTCCGCTGGACGAGCTCAGAATATTTCTCGCCGGTCGGACAGTCGACCCGAATCGACGATGTCGTCAAATTCAGCCGTCGGTCAACTTGGCCAGAATCGACTCGAGGGTCTGCACTTCCTCCCGACTCAGGTCGGCGAAGCGGCGCGGCGCGGGATCCTCGACACCGTCGATACGCGCCAGCACCCGCCGTCCCTCATCGGTCAGCGACACCACCTTGCATCTGCGGTTGTTCGGATTCGTCTCTCGCACAACCAATCCGCGGTCTTCCAAGTCGTTGACCGCAACGCTGGTCGCCGGGGCGTCCATGGTGGCGGCCTCGGCGATCTCCTTGGCGGTCATGGGCCGACGGGCCAGCCGGCGCAGCACGCGGATGCGACTGAACGGCAGACCGGACACCTCGATGACATCGCGCTTCCAGGCGTCGCGGTTGTCGAACACGACGCTCACCATGGCGCGCCACACCTCGTCGGCCGCGCGGGTGTCAGCCGACATTGGCGGCCTCCTTCGGTTCGCGGGCTCCGGCGATCAGCGGTGCCAGCCGCTCGGCCGACCGGAACGCCGCCGGCGTGGTCGAAAGGTAGCCGAGCACGGTGATGACGACACCGATGCCGATGCTGGCGAACCAGAGCGGTCGAGCCGAGGCGGCGAAGTCCGCGCCGCTGGTCGAGATCGCCGATCCCGCGATCGAGCCGCACAGCGCCACACCGATGCTGACGCCGATCTGTCGGCTGGTCGAGGTCACCGCCGAGGCCGCGCCTGCCCGGTCGAGCGGCATGCCGCTGACCGCGGCGTTGGTGATCGGGGCGTTCACCATCGAGAAGCCGATGCCGAACACGGCGAAGATGACGAGCAGCCCCCACACCGGGGTGGTCTTGGTGAGGAACGTCAGCAGCACCGAGGCGGTGGTGATCAGGACACCAGCGACCAGCAACGAGGGCCGGGCACCGAACCGACCCACCATGCGCCCGGAGATCGGGGAGAACACCAGTGCGCCGATGGCGATGGGGGCGTAGACGAGGCCGGTGTGCATGGCGCTGTAGCCGCGCTCGCCCTGGAGGTACAGCGACATCATGAACAGGAACGCACCCCACGCCGAGAACGCGCACACCGCCGTCACGGTGGCCCCGGCGAAGGGGACGCTGCGGAAGAACCGTAGGTCGATGAACGGGTCGTGACGCCGCGATTCGTAGCGCAGGAAGGCGACGAACGCGATCGCCGCGACCACCGCGACCGCGATGACGCGGGGGTTGGTCCAGCCGTACCCCGGACCTTCGATGAGGGTGAACACCACGCCGAAGAGGAACGTCACCGCCAGCCCCTGGCCGACGGGATCGATGTTGCGCATCGTCTGAGACTTCGTCTCGGGGACGAAGATGGCGGTCAGGATCACCGCGGCCAGACAGATGGGCAGGTTGATCCAGAACACCGCCCGCCAGCTGATCAGCTCGATGAGCAAGCCGCCGACCACCGGACCAAGGGCCATCGAGATGCCGACGACGGCACCCCAGAAGCCCAGTGCCCGGGCCCGCTCCACCCGTCCGGTGAAGATTTGCGAGATGATCGACAGCGCAACGGGATTGAGCATCGACCCGCCGATGGCCTGCAGCAAGCGCGCCATGATCAGGGTGTCGATGTTGGGCGCCATGCTGCACAGCAGCGAGCCGATGGCGAACACCACCAGGCCTATCTGGAACACCCTGCGACGGCCGAAGCGGTCGCCGGTCGCGCCGGAGAGCATCAGCAGTGACGCCAGCACCAGGGTGTAGACGTCCACTACCCACTGAAGCTCCGAGGTCGACGCGTGCAGGTCGGTGCGGATGCTCGGGATGGCGACGTTGACGATGGTCGCGTCCATCGAGACGATCAGCAGACTCAGACAACAGGACACCAGGATGATGGCCTTGCGGCGCGACGTCAGGTCGCCGGAGCCGGGCTGCCGGCGGCCATCCTCAGTTGCAATCACACAACGATTGTGAACCTACAACTATTACCGAAGCAAACGATGTGGCGCAGTCGACAGGCTAACGGCCGCCCATGTCGGTGTAGTCACGCTCGTTGTACCCGGTGTAGATCTGACGCGGCCGGCCGATCTTGTTGGGCTCGCCGTTCATCTCCCGCCAGTGGGCGATCCACCCGGGCAGCCGGCCCATGGCGAACAACACCGTGAACATGCGCGTCGGGAAGCCCATCGCGCGGTAGATCACGCCGGTGTAGTAGTCCACGTTCGGGTACAGCTTGCGCTCGATGAAGAAGTCGTCGGTGAGCGCGATCTCCTCGAGTTCCTTGGCGATGTCGAGAAGCTCGTCGTCGCCGCCGAGCTTGCCGAGGATCTTGTCGGCCTGCTCCTTGACGATGCGCGCCCGCGGATCGTAGTTCTTGTAGACGCGGTGCCCGAAGCCCATGAGCTTCACGCCGTCCTCGCGGTTCTTGACCTTCTTGACGAACGTCGCCACGTCGTCGTCGCCGGTGCGGATCTTCTCCAGCATCTCCAGCACCGCCTGGTTGGCGCCGCCGTGCAGCGGACCCCACAGCGCGTTGATGCCACCGGAGATCGACGTGAACAGGTTGGCCTGCGAGCTGCCGACCAACCGCACCGTCGACGTCGAGCAGTTCTGCTCGTGGTCGGCATGCAGGATCAGCAACAGGTCCAGAGCGCGGACGATCTCGGGATCGACCTCGTAGGGCTCGGCCGGGAAGCCGAACGTCATCCGCAGGAAGTTCTCCACCAGGGTCAGCGAGTTGTCGGGGTACAGGAACGGCTGCCCCACCGACTTCTTGTAGGCGTACGCCGCGATGGTCGGCATCTTGGCCAGCAGGCGGATGGTCGACAACTCCACCTGATCCTGGTCACCGGGGTCCAGCGAATCCTGGTAGTAGGCGCTCAGGGCGTTGACGGCGCTGGACAGCACCGGCATCGGGTGGGCGTTGCGGGGGAAGCCGTCGAAGAAGCGCTTGAGATCCTCGTGCAGCAGCGTGTGCCGCTGGATCTGCGTGGTGAACTTCTCGAGCTCGTCGGCAGTCGGCAGTTCGCCGTAGATCAACAGGTAGCTGACTTCGATGAAGGTCGACTTCTCGGCCAGTTGCTCGATGGGATACCCGCGGTAGCGCAAGATGCCCGCGTCGCCGTCGATGTAGCAGATCGAACTCTTCGTCGCCGAGGTGTTGACGAAGCCACCGTCGTACGTGGTGTAGCCCGTCTTGGCCAGCAGGGATCCCAGTGCGATGCCGTCGGATCCCTCCGTGGCCTTGACGATGTTCAGGTCGATCTCGCCCCCGGGGTACCGGAGGGTGGCGACCTCGTCCGAATCAGTCGAAGGACTGGACTCCTGCGGCACGTTGGGTCCCTTCTGCGTTGGCGACCGGAACGAAGCTGTCCGTCACTAGTGGAAGGTAGTCGCTATCGGTTTCACGCGCTCGTGTGGGGTTGGCCGTCGGCGCTCGGGTCACTGCACCACGGCGTCCACGTGCCACGGAACGTGGTCACCGTGGCGGTCAAGCGGTCGGAGATGACCTCGGGTGTGATGGCGTCGTTGCCCTCGAGCCCCAGCCCGGCGAACGACTCGGAGAAGAGCACGGCCCACACGTCGGTGATGAGCGTGACCGACCGATGGTCGGGCGGCACGCCGAGCCGCCGGGCCATCACCCGCATCGTGGCCTTCTCCGTGATGTCGTGCCGAAGGCCGAGAGCGGCAGTCCGGTAGGAGGTGGAGCCGTTGATGATCCGGATCAGCGTTGCCATCCGCCGGAAGCCATTCGACTCGACGCCGTTGCGGCTGCGGAAGACCTCGAGGGACGCAGCGAGCAAGGCGTCGTAGGCGGTCATCTCACCGGGCAGCCGCTCCATTACTGCGGCGATCATCTCGTCGAGATCGTCGGTGATGGCGGCGACGACGGACACCTTGGTCGGGAAGTACCGGCTGAACGTCCGCGGCGAGACGTCGGCGGCCGCGGCGATCTGGTCGACGGTGGTGTTGTCGTACCCGCGCTTCTCACACAGCGTGGCGGCGGCGTCGATGAGCGTCGCACGGGTGCGCAACTTCTTGCGCTCCCGCAACCCGCTGGGCACACCACTCGTCACGTCGGGCACGACAAGATGCTAGCTCAGCGAATCTGTGCGTTCAGTCACAGCCAATTCACACGCGGTAGCGCACGAACGCGGGTACCAGCAGCGCGGCGATCAGGACGCCCACGACGACGAGGGCGCCGCCGCCCGCAGCGGCCACCGTCGTGCCGACCACGGCCGCCGACGCACCGTGGACGGTGTCGGCCAATCGAGGCCCACCGGCGACCACCACGGTGAACACGCCTTGCAGTCGGCCACGCACGTCGTCGGAGGCTGCCTGCTGCAGAATCGTCGAGCGGAACGCCGAGGAGACCATGTCGGCGGCACCACCAATTGCCAGGAACGCCAGCGCAATCCACAGCAGCGCACCGGCATGCCCACCGGCCAGGCCGGCCGCGAGCCCGAACCCGATCATCGCCACGCCCCACACCACGATCGCGAGCACCACCGCCAGCCCCTGGCGGCTCACGCGCGGCAACCACCCCGAGAACACGCCACCCAGCACCGCGCCCACGGCGATCGCCGCCGACAGGTAGGCCATGGCGCTGCCGCCCTCGACCGGCCCGCCGAAGCTCTGGTGCGCCATCTCGGGGAACAGCGCCCGCGGCATGCCGAAGATCATCGCGATCAGGTCGACGACGAAGGACATCAGCACGACGCGGTTGCCCGCCAGGTATCGGAAGCCGTCCAGGACGGCCGCGAAGCCCCACTTCGAGGCGCCCTGGGTGGTGCCGGTCGGCGGCATCTTCGCCAGTCGCCACGTCGCGACGATCGGGGCGATGCACGTGAGCGCGTCGATGGCGTACAGCGTGGACAGGTCGACGAAGTGCAACAGCACGCCCGCCAGCAGCGGCCCCACGATGGCGCCGAACTGCATGACGGTCATGTTCAGCGAGTTGGCCGCCGGCAGTTGATCCTCTGGGACCATCCGCGGGATCGCTGCCGACCGGGTGGGGCTGTTGACCGCGAAGAACGCCTGCTGCACCGACAGCAGGCACAGCACCACCCAAACGTTGTTCAGCCCGAGCGCGGCCTGCACCCACAGCAGCACCGACGACACGGCCAGCCCGATGGAGGCGATGAAGAGCAGCAGCCGGCGATCCATCGCATCGGCCCATGCGCCGCCCCACAGCCCGAAGACCACCAGGGGAACCAGCGCGAACAGCCCGGCCAGCCCGACGTAGGCCGAGTTCTCCGTCAGGGCGTACAGCTGAACCGGGACGGCGAAGATCGTGAGGTTGCCGCCGATGACCGTGACGATGCCTGCCAGCCACAACCGCCGAAAGTCCGGCGTCCGAAGCGGTGTGGTGTCGGCGAAGAGGTTCGCCACCCCTACGGCTGCAGACGCTCGGTGACCGCCCCGCTCACCCGGATCCTGTTGTGGACCCGGTTCTCGCGGCCCTGCCAGAACTCCACGGCGTCGGCGGCGATGAGGTATCCGCCCCAGTTCGGCGGCACGGGAATGGTGTCGTCCCCGGCGAATCGTTCGGTGACGTCGGCGAGCTGGCGTTCGAGTGCCTCCCGGGAGGCGACGGGGTGCGACTGCTGCGACGCCCACGCGCCGAGCTGGGAGCCCCGCGGCCGCTTGGCCCAGTAGTCCGCGGTGACCTCGGGTGCGACCTTGGCGACGGGGCCGCGCACGTGCACCTGACGCCCGAGGGCGTACCAGGGGAACGTCGCCGACGCATACGGCGAGACGGCCAGCTGGTGCCCCTTGTCGGAGTCGTAGTTGGTGTAGAAGGTGATGCCGGTCTCGTCCACGCCCTTGCACAACACCGTTCGGGTGGAGGGCCTTCCCTCGGCGTCGACGGTGCCGACGACGATGGCGTTCGGCTCGGCGATCCCGGCCTCTTCGGCGTCGGCCAACCACCTGCGCAACAGCGCGATCCACCCGTCGGCGAGCCAGTCGGCGTCGAGGTCGGCGCTGCCGTCCTTCTCGGGCGATCCGTACTCCACGCGCATACGAGCCAGATGCTCGTCACCGTCCTGAACCACCCGCCCGACGCTACGCCCAGCGCGCCGTCGCATGGTTACCCACCGGTAGCAACCGCCGGTCGCCGTGGTGCGAGAATCTGCCCATGACCGACGCGTCCAACATTCCCGACGGATTCGTAGCAGGCCTCGAAGGCGTCGTCGCCTTCACCACGGAGATCGCCGAGCCGGACAAGGACGGCGGCGCGCTGCGCTACCGCGGCGTGAACGTCGAGGAGCTGGTGGCCAAGCGCGTCACCTTCGGCGACGTGTGGTCACTGCTCGTCGACGGCTCCTTCGGCAACGGGTTGACCCCCGCCGAGCCGTTCCCGCTGCCCATTCACACCGGTGACGTCAGGGTGGACGTCCAGGCAGGCCTGGCGATGCTCGCCCCGATCTGGGGTTATCAGCCGCTGCTCGACATCGACGACGAGACCGCCCGCAACCAGCTGGCCCGCGCGTCGGTGATGGCACTGTCCTACGTCGCACAATCGGCCCGCGGCATCCACCGCCCGGCGGTCACGCAGCGGACCATCGACGAATGTTCTACCGTCACACAGCGATTCATGACCCGCTGGAAGGGCGACCCCGACCCGCGGCACGTCGAGGCCATCGACGCCTACTGGGTCACCGCTGCCGAACACGGCATGAACGCGTCGACCTTCACCGCACGGGTGATCGCGTCGACCGGCGCGGACGTCGCCGCGTCGCTGTCGGGCGCCGTCGGCGCGATGAGCGGGCCGCTGCACGGTGGCGCGCCGGCTCGGGTGCTTCCGATGATCGAGGAGGTCGAGCGTTCCGGTGACGCCCGCGCCGTGGTCAAGGCCATCCTGGACCGCGGCGACAAACTGATGGGCTTCGGGCACCGCGTGTACCGGGCCGAGGATCCCCGGGCCCGGGTGCTGCGGGCCACCGCCGAGCGACTCCAGGCGCCACGCTTCGAGGTGGCCAGGGCACTCGAGCAAGCTGCCCTCGCCGAGCTGCGCGAGCGCCGCCCGGATCGGGCCATCGAGACCAACGTCGAGTTCTGGGCTGCGGTGATCCTCGACTTCGCAGGCGTACCCCCGACCATGATGCCCGCGATGTTCACGTGCGGGCGCACCGCGGGGTGGTGCGCCCACATCCTTGAGCAGAAGCGGCTCGGCAAGCTGGTCCGCCCGGCCGCGATCTACGTCGGCCCGCCGCCGCGCAGCCCGGAATCGGTCGAAGGTTGGGACTCCATCAGCTCATCGTGAGCACCGCCTTCGGTTCCGCGGCAACCGCATTCGCCGCGCTCGTCCACCAGATACCCGAATCCGCTTGGGACGGAAGGGTCTCGGGGAGTGGGATCTGCGGGCATTGGTCGGGCATGCGTCGCGGTCGATGATCACGGTCAGCGAATACCTGCGCGCACCAGCCGAGCGCGAGGACGTGACGAGCGCGGCCGACTACTACGCCATGGTGCGGGAGTATCTGGCCGGGGCGGACGCGGGCGCGGTCGTCGAACGAGGGCGCCATGCCGGCCGTGAACTCGGCGAGGATCCCGCCGCGGCGGTCGACGCCCTGGTCGAACGCGCCCTCGACGACGTCTCACGCGCCGACGATCCGCTCGTCTCGGTGATCGGCGGCCTGGGCATCCGGCTGAGCAACTACCTGCCGACCCGCGTCTTCGAGCTCGCGGTGCACGGTCTCGACGTCGCCAGGGCCACCGGCCTGCCGTTCACGCTGCCCGACGACGTGCTCGCCGAGGCGACGGTGCTGGCGGCCCAGATCAGCGTGCGCCTTGGCACGGCCACCCCGGTGTTGCTCGCCCTGACGGGTCGCGAGGACCTACCCCCGTCGTTCTCCGTCGTGTAGGTCGAGATCACGGCAGCGCGATGACTTTCACCGCCGCCATCGGTCGACTCTGGTGACCACCACTCGCCAACGAAGGGACCCCACCATGGCCATCGACGTGCAGCCCGCCGTCTCCCCCTACCTCATCGTCGACGACGCCGCGGCAGCCATCGACTTCTACGTCGCGGCATTCGGCGCCGAGGAGCTTGGGCGCGTGCCACGCCCGGACGGCAAGATCGTGAACGCGGCGCTTCGCATCAACGGCTCGGTCGTGATGCTCAACGACGACTTCCCCGAGATGACGGGCGGCAAGTCGATGACCCCGACGTCCCTCGGCGGTACCCCGGTGTCCATCCACCTCACCGTGACCGACGTCGAGTCGCAGTTCCAGCGGGCCGTCGACGCCGGCGCCACCGTCGTCGCCCCACTCGAGGACGTGTTCTGGGGCGACCGTTACGGCGTCATCCGAGATCCGTTCGGACACATGTGGTCCCTCGGCCAGCCCATGCGCGAGGTCAGCAGCGAGGAGATCGCCGCCGCCATGGCCGGCTGACCTTCCGCCTAGGCGTCGCGAGTCACAGCCGAAGCCCCGACAACAGGCGCTGCCCCAGCGACGGAGCGGGCGCCGTGGCCGCCGCGGCCAGCATGTCGGAGACCTCGGTGAACTTGTCCCGCGGCCGGTCGGGTCCGCCACGGCCGATCTCGGCGTGGTCGATCGCCCGCCAGCCGGCCGCGTCGACGACGTCGGGCTGCCTGGCACGGACCAGCTTTTCCATCGCCGACGCCCGACCGATGGGGTCGGCCAACAGCCCGGCGTTGTAATCGGCGACGAGGTTGTGCACCGTCTCCGCCGCACAGGACTTGTTGGTCCCGATGAATCCCGTTGGACCCCGCTTGATCCAGCCGGCCACGTACACCCCGGGCCTTCCGACCACGCGTCCACCGTCGTTGGGCACCACGGCGGTGTCCTCGTCGAAGGGCAGGTCGCGAATGGGCTTGCCGCGGTAGCCGATAGACGTCAGCACCATGCCGGCGCCGACCTCGCGGACCTCGTCGGTGCCGGTGACGGTGAAGGCGACGCCCGCGACCCGGTCCTGACCGAGCACCCGCTTCGGGGTCAGACCGTAGACCAGTCGAATGCGGGGCCTGCCGATTGGTGCGGCCGAGTCGCCCAACTTGGCAAGCACCTCGAGCTTGTTTCGCGTCAGCGCATCGCCTTCGGTCGACAGGTCTCGGCGCACCAATTCGTGGTCTTCGGCCGAGAGCACCACCTCCTGGGTGGTGGTCAACCCGATCAGCTCCGGCAGCGTGAACGCCGACGCGGCCGGGCCGCGGCGGGCAGCCACCACGACCTCGCGCACGCGGGAGTCACGCAGCGCCTCGAGCGCGCGATCGGAGACGTCGGTGCGGGCCAGCGCGTCGGGATCGGTGGTGAGGATTCGCGCCACGTCGAGGGCCACGTTGCCGTTGCCGATCACCACGACGCCTTCGGCACTCAGATCCACCGGCAGGTCGACGTAGTCGGGGTGCCCGTTGATCCAGGCGACCATCTCCGTGGCGGTGTGAGTGCCTGGCAGTTCCATTCCCTCGACGTCCAGGCGACGGTCGGTGGGCGCGCCGACCGCGTACAGCACGGCATGGTGGTGCTCGGCCAGTTCGGCCAGGGACAGGTGGTGCCCGACCTCCACGTTGAGGTAGAAGGTGAAGCCACGCTGCCGCGCGATCCGGTCGAAGAGCCCGGTGACGCGTTTGGTGCTCTGGTGGTCGGGCGCCACGCCCGCACGCACCAAACCGTATGGCGTCGGCAGCTTCTCGAAGACGTTGACCCGCACGCCCTCCTGGGTCAGCAGTTCGTCGGCGGCATACATTGCCGCCGGGCCGGATCCGACGACGGCGACCACGAGTGGCCCACCCGTCCTCGGCCGGACGGCGGGCGCCTCGGCCACCGGCGCCAGCTTGGACGTCGGCGGCAGCTTGCCCTCGCGCTTGGGGTAGAACGCCGCGTTGAGTTCGACGAACACCTGCTGACCGTCGTCGAGCTTGGTGTCCGGCGAGATGGCGCCGACCGGGCACGCCGTGACGCAGGCGCCGCAGTCGACGCACGCGACGGGGTCGATGTGGAGCATCTCTGCGGTGGCGAAGCCCGGCTCGTCGGGCGACGGGTGGATGCAGTTGACCGGACACGCGTAGACACAGGACCCGTCGCTACAGCACGACTGGGTGATCACATGGGGCACGAGCGGCTACGCGACGGAGACCAGGTGCTGACGCTGCGGCTCGCTGCGGTAGCGGCTGGCGCCGCCGTTGATGCGGCAGATCCGCCAGATCAGCTTGGCAAGCGGGTTCATCAGGCCGGTCTCGGTGCACAGCATCCGGACGTCACCGAACATGTCGCGCAGCATCTTTCGCGATTCGGGAGACTTGAAGAAGATCTCCTTGCGGACCGAACGCGGGATGTCGAATTCGTTCCAGAACGCGCGCGGCGGCACGATGATCGCCGAGCAGAGCACCCGCATGACCACGGGCACGTACAGCGAGAGCCAGAAGCGCTTGGCGCGGGACAGGTTGGGCACCCGCTTGTGAAGGTACTCGTGCGCGAACGAGATGTGCCGGGCCTCCTCGGCCACGTGGATCGCCATCACCCGCTCCATGATCGGATGCAGCGCCTTGCCCTCCCGCAGCACGTTCTTCTGGGTGTGGTCGATGGGCTCCTCGCCGGCGAGGATGCCGAACCAGAACGGAATCGGCATGGGGCCTGCGACCAGCGGGATGAACGGTTGCACCCACTTGAGCATCGTCGGCATGCCGGGAACGTCGGCGCCGATGCGGTTCACCATCTCCTGGAACATCAGGGTGTGGTTGCACTCCTCGACCGCCTCGTGCAGGCAGTAGCGGTACTCCGGTGAGTTGTTGGGCGTCCAGAACGCGTACTCCATCAGACCGCGAATGAGGATGGACTCGAAGTGCAGTCCGACCTTCGCGACGTTGGCCTGGCGCCACATGCCGATCTCGATCTGACGATCCTTGGGCTGCGACCGGTACCAGGCATGCTTGCCGATCGGGTCGGTCGCCGGCAGGATCCAGCGCTCGTCGCCCGGGGTGACGGCAAATTCCGGGGAGTCCCAGTCGATGTCGGTGAAGGGGTTGAAATTGCGGCGCACGGACCCCTCGGAAAGAGTGCGCAGCGTCTCCGTATAAGCGGTGTCGTCGAGAACGTCCATGTTCTTGCGCCACCGGCGGATGATGCGTGTGCGAGCGGTCTTGGTAGCCATTCGATGCCTCCCGTGAGGTTTACATTCGTCATCCCTGTGTCCAAGACGGTACCGGAGGTCCCACGAAATCAACAGGGCGTTCTCCTGAGTGTGCGCTGAACGGGTTACCCACGTCACATGTGACGCAGGTCTCGTCGACGGGTGGCCATCACGGGCCCGCGGCTCCTGGCGAACCACGCCGACGGGGTGCTCACTAGGCTGGTCTGCCATGGCCGACCTCGTGATACCCGCCGACCTCAAGCCCAAGGACGGACGCTTCGGCTCCGGACCGTCGAAGGTGCGGCCCGAGCAACTGCAGGCGTTGACCGCCGCCAGCCACCTCTTCGGCACCTCCCACCGCCAGGCGCCGGTCAAGGACCTCGTCGGCCGGGTGCGCGACGGCGTCAAACAGCTGTTCTCGGTGCCCGAGGGCTACGAGGTCATCCTCGGCAACGGCGGGTCGACGGCGTTCTGGGACGCCGCCGCGTTCGGCCTGATCGACGAGCGCTCGCTGCACCTGACGTTCGGCGAATTCAGCGCCAAGTTCGCCTCCGCCGTCGCGGCCAATCCCTTCGTAGGCGACCCCATCGTCGTCAAGGCGGACCCGGGCAGCGCGCCCGAGCCGCAGTCCGACCCCAGCGTCGACGTCGTCGCCTGGGCGCACAACGAGACCTCGACCGGGGTGGCGGTGCCGGTCGGCCGCCCCGCGGGCGACGCGCTCGTCGTCATCGACGCCACCTCGGCCGCCGGCGGTCTGCCAGTCGACGTCGCCGACACCGACGCCTACTACTTCGCCCCGCAGAAGAACTTCGCCTCCGACGGCGGTCTCTGGCTGGCGATCATGAGCCCCGCCGCACTGGCGCGCGTCGAGAAGATCGCGGCGTCCGGCCGCTGGGTGCCCGACTTCCTGTCGCTGCCCATCGCGGTCGACAACAGCCTCAAGAACCAGACCTACAACACCCCGGCGATCGGCACCTTGGTGCTGATGGCCGACCAGCTCGACTGGCTCAACGGCAACGGCGGCCTGGACTGGGCCGTGGCCCGCACCGCCGACTCCTCGGGTCGGCTGTACGCGTGGGCCGAGGCCACCGCCTACACCACGCCCTTCGTCACGGACCCCGCCTTGCGCTCGCAGGTCGTCGGCACGGTCGACTTCACCGACGAGGTCGACGCCGCCGCCGTCGCCAAGGTGCTGCGCGCCAACGGCGTCGTCGACACCGAGCCCTACCGCAAACTGGGCCGCAACCAGCTCCGCGTCGCGATGTTCCCCGCCGTCGACCCCGACGACGTGAGCGCCCTGACCGCGTGCGTCGACTGGGTCGTCGAGCACCTCTGATCGGGTCGAGCGTGTCACCGCGGTTACGGGGCGATAACGAAGTAGGGTGACCGCTTGAGCTGCCCTAGGAGGTCGCACGTGCGAGAACTAAAGGTCGTCGGACTCGACTTCAACGACGGTCGGGGTGGCACACGCATCGTCTGCGAGACGGCCGAGGGCACCGAGAAGTTCGTCCTGCGCCCGGACGACCGCCTTCGCGCCGCGTTGAGCGGTGACGCCCTGCCCGCCCAAGCCGATTCCGAGGTACCGCACGTGTTGAGCCCCAAGGAGATTCAGTCCAGGATTCGCGCGGGCGCCTCGGTCGAGCAGGTGGCAGGCGCGGCCGGTGACGACGTCGCCCGGGTCGAACGCTTTGCCCACCCGGTGCTCCTCGAGCGTTCCCGCGCTGCCGAACTCGCGACCGCGGCTCATCCCGTCCTCGCCGACGGCCCGGCCGTGCTGACACTGCTGGAGACCATCACCACCGCGCTGGTCGCCCGCGGGCTCGACCCCGACGCCACCGCGTGGGACGCCTGGCGCAACGAGGACGGCCGCTGGACCGTTCAACTGACGTGGAAGGCCGGGCGTTCGGAGAACGTCGCCCACTTCCGGTTCACCCCCGGCTCGCACGGCGGCACCGCCACCGCGTTCGACGACGCGGCGGCCGAACTGATCGATCCGCACTACGACCGCCCGCCGCTGCGCTCGGTGGCACCGGTGCCGACGCTGGACCTTTCGCTGCCCGAGCCCACGCCTGCGCCCGAACCCGCACCCGCGCCGTCTCAGGAGCCCGCGAAGGCAGCGGCGAAGCCCCGCACGCGCAAGCGCCGCCCGGAGGTTCCGGGCTGGGAAGACGTCCTGCTGGGCGTCCGGTCGGCCAACCAGCCCTGATCCCGGCGCTCGTCGGTTAGGCGACCACGGCCTTGATCGCCATGCCGAGCAGCACCAGCCAGCCGACGACGACACCGACGGCGCTGCCGAGAACGAACCACCGCCACACCGGCCGCCGTCGCCAACCCCAGACCGTCGGAGCCAGCCCACCGACGGCGACCAGGTTCAATCCCACCGCGAGGATCGGCTGCACCCGCACGAGCCCCAGACTCAGGACGACGATCGCCCCCGCCGTCACCGCCGCCACGAACGCCGCCACGGTGAGGCCGGTCCCCCACGGCGTCGTCGCATCCTCGGTCATGGGGCGAGCCTAGCCCGCTCGTAGAAGGCCATCGCCGCAGCCGTGGCCACGTTGAGGGAGTCCGTTCCCCGGGCCATCGGGATGCGTACCCGCACGTCGCTGGCCCGCATCGTCCGCTCGTGAAGACCGGGCCCCTCGGCACCCACCAGGATGGCCACCTTCGCGTCCTCGAGCGTCGGCATCGCCTCGGCCAACGTCTGGGCCGATGGATTCGGCGTCATGGCAAGTACGCGGAAACCGTTGTCGCGCAGCGTGTCCAGCTCGCGGGGCCAGTCAACGGACCACGCGTAGGACACCAGCAGCGCGTGACCCATCGACACCCGCACGGCGCGCCGGTACAGCGGGTCGGCGCACCCGAGACCGAACACCACCGCGTCCACGCCGAGCCCGGCGGCGTTGCGGAACACCGAACCGAGGTTCTCGTGGTCGTTGACGCCCTCGAGCACCGCGATGGTTCGCGCCCCCTCGAGCACCTGGGGTATGGACAGCTCCGGCGGACGCGGCGCCGCCGCCAACACCCCGCGGTTGAGGTGAAAGCCCACCACCTCGGCCATCACCTCGGCGGTGGCGAGGTAGAACGGGGCGTCGGACACCGCCAGGTCGTCGGCCAGCTCGGCCAACCTCCGCGCGGTGCCAAGGAACGCCCGCGGGACGAAGCGCGAGGCCAGCATGCGCTGCACCACCAGCACGCCCTCGGCGATGACCAGACCCTTGCCGCTGGGCAGATCGGGTCGGCGGTCGATGCTGTTCAGATCGCGGAAGTCGTCGAGACGGGAGTCGGCGGGATCGTCGACCGGCACGACGTTCGGCTCGCTCAAGCGCCGCCGTCGTCCACGATCGCCAGCATCAGGTCGGCCGCGGCCAGAAGGGTCTGGCGCTCGGCGGGCTGCAGTTCGTCGAGCCGCTGCTGCAACCATTCCTGGCTGGCGCGGCGCTCGACGTCGAGCAGCTCTCGACCCGCCGCCGACGCCGACACCAACACCTGGCGCCCGTCGTCGGGGTGGGCGACGCGGTCGACGAAACCGAGCTCGGCCAGCGAGGCGATGACCCGCGTCATCGACGGCGGCCGCACCCTCTCGCGGATGGCCAGCGCACCCGGGGTGATCGGTCCCTCCTTGGCGAGCGTCGACAAGGCGGAAAGCTGGGACAGCGACACTGGGGAATCCGGGCGGCGGAAGCGCAGCTGACGGGCCAACCGCAGCACGGCCAGCCCCAGGTCACTGGCCAAACGGGCTTCGGGGTCGGTCACGACGCAAAGAGTACCGACACCGGACGGGCGGATCGGCCGGGTTGGTCGGCTAGGTTCTCCTGGATGGACGCCACGCCGCCCGAACCCCAGCCGGCCCCTCCGCCGCTGCCCGAGGCCCTCCTCCGCCCGTGGCCCGTCATCTACGTGATCGCGACCGGATGGCTGGTCGCGGCCGTGTTGGCCTTCACCGTGCCCGGTCTGCACGACTGGCGCCCGGTAACCGTCGCCGGTCTCGGGGTGGGCGTGTTGGGCACGTCGATCTTCCTGTGGCAACGTAGCGCCGTCCGACGCGGCGCCCGCGGAGCGCAACGCGGACTCGACTGAATTGCCGGAGGCACACCCATGGCGCAACCCCTGCTTCGAGCCCAGGTCGACATCGACGCACCACCGGCGAAGGTCTGGGCGCTCGTGTCCGATCTGCGACTGATGCCGCAGTGGAGCCCGCAGTGCAGGTTGATGAAGCAGTTCGGACCGCTGCGCCCCGGCACCAGAACCGTCAACCTCAACCGGCGCAACTTCCTGTTCTGGCCGACCACCAGCCGCATCACCGAGGTCGTCTCGGAGCGCAAGCTGGCGTTCCGGGTCAACGAGAACAACACCGTCTGGAGCTTCGAACTGGAGCCTACGGCCACCGGCACCCGGCTGACCGAGACGCGGCATGCCGAGAACGGCGTCAAGCCGGTGTCGAACGTGATGGTCAACGTCGCCCTTGGCGGCGTTCCGAGCTTCGAAGGCGAACTGGTCGACGGGATGAACGAATCCCTGAGCCGCATCAAGGCGGCGGCGGAGCGTTAGCCCTCGACGGGCTCGGCCTCGGCGACCGGCTGGGTCAGGTCGATGACGCCATCGTCGAACGGCTCGAACAACGGCGACCCGATCGTCGCCGGCTGCGGGGTGTCGGAGTGTGCGCCGCAGCCGTACTCGCTCGCGACGACGTGGCCGTCGGCGGACATCTCGTTGGCGCACACGCCGAACAAGGTGCCCAGCGAGCCGGTCAGCGGCAGGTAGTAGGCGCAGTCGCGGCAGACCTTGCGGGTGGCCCGCGCCATGGGCGAGTCGGGCCCGTAGTCGCCCTCGTTCCAGCGCTCGGCGGCCTCGATGCGGCCCCACTGGCTGAGCACCTGCCGTCGGCCGAACCCAACCTCGGCGGCCAGTTCGTCGAGTTCCTCGTCGCCCGAGGACGCGTAGCCCGGCACCAGCCGCGGATCGTCGGCCGGGGTGGCCAGCAGATCACCCGGGCTCAGATCACCCGGTTGGATGCGTTCCTGCCACGGCACCCACTGCGGTGCCAGCAGCGCCGTCGGGCCGGGCACCAACACGACCTCGCTGATGGTGGCGTGATCGGCGCCCGGGGACGCGGCGACCACGACGGCCCACTGCCAGCCCTGGTAACCGGGCATCGCGGCCAGGAATCGGTGCGTGGCAGCGTTCGAGTCCTCTAGCGCGCCGCCCAGATACTCGCCGACCAGACCCTCGGCCGCGTCACCGCCCTCGAACTCGACGATCGCCGAGCGGGCGGCGTCGACCGCGCCCATCAGCACGGCGGTGAGTTCCGCCGTCGGCTCCGGCCGTTCGGTCTCGAGGTCATCGGCGGCCTGCTCGGCCGGGTCGATCATGCTGTCCATCACCACCAATACTGCCTGACGACCCCGGAGCAAAGCCACACCGGCTGCCCTGCGGGCGGTGTCTCCCGCCATGGGGAACAATCAGAGACGTGGATGACTCGCGAGACCCCCGCTACCATCCGCCGCGTCCACCCGGCGGTCATCGCGGTGAGCATCCCGGCATGGCGAACTACCCGAGCAGCCCGTCCACCCCTCGCCAGTCGAGCGCCAACCGGTGGCTGCCACCCATCGAGGACAGCCACCGCGCGCACCACTACGACGACGAGCCCGGTCTCGGCCCGACGGCAGACCGTCCGCGCGGGGCCGCCGGGCGCGGCCGCGAAATGGGCTCCAAGATGTACGGCCTGTTCCAGAAGGCCGCCACCGCCGACGGTGCCGACAAATCGGGACTGACGGCTCTCACCTACCCGGTGATGGCCAACTTCGCCGCCGACTCCGCCATGGCGGTGGCACTGGCCAACACGCTCTTCTTCGCCGCCGCCTCCGGGGAGAGCAAGAGCAAGGTCGCGCTGTACCTGCTCATCACCATCGCGCCGTTCGCGGTCATCGCACCGCTCATCGGTCCGGCAATCGACCGGTTGCAGCATGGCCGCCGCGTCGCACTCGCCGCGTCGTTCGCGATCCGCACCGCGTTGGCGGTCCTGCTCATCGCCAACTACGACCCCGCCACCGGCAGCTTCCCGCCGTGGGTGCTCTACCCGTGTGCGCTCGGAATGATGGTGCTCTCCAAGTCCTTCAGCGTGCTGCGCAGTGCCGTCACCCCTCGCGTGCTGCCACCCAGCATCGACCTCGTCCGGGTCAATTCGCGTCTGACGATGTTCGGCCTGCTCGGCGGCACCATCGCCGGTGGCGCCGCCGCCGCGGGGGTGGAGTACCTCTTCGGCCTGTTCCGGCTGCCCGGCGCGCTGTACGTCTGCGTCGCGGTGACCGTGGTGGGCGCGGCGCTGTCGATGCGCATTCCGAAGTGGGTCGAGGTGACGGAGGGCGAGGTCCCGACCACGCTGAGCTACCACGGCCCCACCGAGCAGTTCGACCGGATGCCCCCCGTCACCGGCAAGACCCGACAACCGTTGGGCCGCAACATCATCACCTCACTGTGGGGTAACTGCACCATCAAGGTGATGGTCGGCTTCCTGTTCCTCTACCCCGCCTTCGTCGCCAAGTCCCACGACGCCAGCGGCTGGGAGCAACTGCGCATCCTCGGCCTCATCGGTGCCGCCGCAGGCATCGGCAACTTCGTCGGAAACTTCACCGCCGCACGGCTTCAGCTCGGCAACCCCTCCCGCCTGGTGGTCCGGGCGGCGACCGCGGTGACGGTCATGGCGCTGGCGACGGCGGTACTGGGCAACCTCTACGTCGCGGCGCTGGCCACGTTGGTCACCTCGGGCGCGAGCGCCATCGCCAAGGCCTCGCTGGACGCCTCGCTGCAGGACGACCTGCCCGAACAGTCCCGCGCGTCGGCGTTCGGCCGATCGGAGTCGCTGCTGCAGCTGGCCTGGGTGGCCGGCGGTGCCATGGGCGTCCTCATCTACACCGATCTGTGGGTCGGGTTCACTGCGATCACCGCGCTGCTGATTCTGGGACTCGCCCAGACCTTGGTGAGCAACGGCGGCGACTCGCTGATCCCCGGGCTCGGCGGCAACCGCCCGGTGTTCGCCGAGCAGGAGAGTCGTGGCACGGCGTCGGCGGTGCGCGAATGAAGCGCGTCGCGATCGTGCTCGCCTGCGTCACGCTGGTGGCGTCGGTCCTCACCGGCGCCCTGGTGTGGCAGCTCAGCCGCAACCCGCCACCGAAGCATCCCGAGATCAGCGCCTACACCCGCGAACAGCTCGTGCGGGTGGGCCCGTACCGCTACTGCGACGTCTTCGTCATCACCCAGTGCGACGTCCCCAAGACGGTCGGCACGCTGAAGGTGAGCTACCGCAACCCGATTCAGCTGTCGGTGCCGCCGGCCATCGCCCGCGCCCCCTGGGTGCTCATCCGGGCCTACGACGGCGGCGACGAGCCCGTCGTCTCGGAGTTCCGCCCCGACAGCACCCTCGCGGTGACCATCCCGACGGTCGACGCCCGGCGCGGCCGGCTGACCGGGTTCGCGGTCCAGCTGCCCACCCTCGTGCGCGACGAGCAGAACAACGAGTTCCCGTGGCCGCACGCCGAGTGGTCGATCGCGACGATCTGGCCCTAGCCGACCCCGTGCCCGGCGGGCACCCGTTCGCCCTCGCGCGTCTCCCCCGGCGGTGTCCCGTCGCCGAACGGCCGGCCGCCGAGTTCCTCGCGGCCGTGCGGGGTCGACCAGTTGGTCAGGTCGGGTCCCTTGGGCACCACCTTGGTCGGGTTGATGTCCTCGTGCACCACGTAGTAGTGCTTCTTGATCTGGACGAAGTCGACGGTGTCGCCGAAACCGGGGGTCTGGAACAGGTCCCGCGCGTAGGCCCACAGCACGGGCATCTCGGTGAGCTTCTGCCGGTTGCACTTGAAGTGCCCGTGGTAGACGGGGTCGAATCGGACCAGGGTGGTGAACAGCCGCACGTCGGCCTCGGTGATGGTGTCCCCAACCAGGAAGCGTTGCGTGGCAAGCCGTTCGGAGAGCCAATCGAGCGCGGTGAACAAGCGGTCGTAGGCCTTCTCGTAGGCGTCCTGCGAGCCGGCGAACCCGCAGCGGTACACCCCGTTGTTGACCTCGGTGTAGATGCGCTGTGCCACCTCGTCAATCTCGGCTCGCAGCGCTTCGGGGTACAGCGCAGGCGCACCGGGGCGGTGGTACTCGGTCCACTGCGTCGACAGGTCCAGCGTCATCTGCGGGAAGTCGTTGGTGACCACCTGACCGGACGGAACGTCGACGATCGCAGGCACCGTGATGCCCTTCTCGTAATCGGGGAACCTGGCCAGGTAGGCGTCCCGTAGGCGTGGGATCTTCAGTACGGGGTCGACGCCCCCGGGGTCCAGGTCGAAGGTCCAACTGCGCTCGTCGTGTGTGGGCCCGCAAAAGCCAATGGAGAGAACGTCTTCCAAGCCCAGAAGTCGTCTGACGATGATCGCGCGGTTGGCCCACGGGCACGCGCGGGCCACCACCAACCGGTAGCGACCCGGCTCCACCGGATACCCGTCGCGGCCGTCGGCGGTGATGCGGGTTTCGATGTACTTGGTGTCGCGGTTGAAGTCGCCCTCGGGGTTGACGTAGGTCACGGACACCAGTGTTCCCCACCGAGCGTGAAGTAAAGCGCGGGATCCAGGCGGGGACCCGCGAATGACTTCACTCTCGCTGGCGCAAACGGAACCCCCGGACATTCGCAGCCGTCGAATGGTCATGCGACCGTTCGTGGGCACCGAGGCACTGGCGGCCGGAACGGTGAACCGCTATCAACTGGCGACGCGCTACACCTCCATGCACCGCAACGTGTACATGCCGAGAGACGTGGAGCCGACGGCCAACGATCGCGCCGTCGCGGCGTGGTTGTGGTCCGGACGCCAGGCGACGGCTGCAGGTCTGTCCGCCGCAGCACTGCACGGCTGCAAGTGGATCGACCCCCGGCTACCCGCCGAACTCATCCACACCAGTCGCCATCGCACGACGGGCATCGTGCTGCATAGCGATCGCCTGGCTGACGACGAATTCTGCCGCCTCAGGAGCATCGGCGTGACCACGCCGGCACGAACGGCCTTCGACCTGGGGAGGAAGCCGGGCCTGACCGAGGCCGTGATCCGGATCGATGCACTCGTTCAGGCCACCGGCCTCAAGCCGGCCGACATGGCGCTGCTCGCCGATCGACATGCCGGCGCACGCGGAATCCGTCAACTGCGACGTGCGATGGCCCTCGCCGACGACGGCGCCGAATCCCCGCAGGAAACCCGCACCCGACTGGTCCTCACCGCAGCCGGCCTGCGCCCGACGCACACCCAGATCGAGGTCTTCGACCCATTCGGATCGTTCGTCGGGCGACTCGACATGGGCTGGCGCCAATACTTGGTCGGTGTCGAATACGACGGCATCCAGCACTGGACGGACCCAGCACAGAGGACTCGCGATGTGGACCGCGTCGCCGAGCTGGAGGCTTTGGGCTGGCGCATCGTGCGCGTCAGCTCCGACATGCTTCGCCGCCGCCCCCACGTCGTCGTCGATCGCACCCTCGCCGCGTTACGCGTGGCTGGTTTTCATCCACCGAGCGTGAAGACGATTGCGAATTCTCGATGATTCATCGGACAGAACATCACACTCGACAATACGACGTCAGGCGTCGAGCTCCTGGGCGACGGCTTTGACCACCTCGGAGATGCGGCGCGCGGTCTTGCGGTCGGGATACTTGCCCTTGCGCAGCTCGGGCTGAACCGATCCCTCGAGCAGGGTGATCATGTCCTCGACCATGCCGTGCAGCTCGTCGGGGGTGTGCTTGTGCTCGGGAGCGGACGTCTCGCGGCGGGCGCGCGCCACGCTGGGGGGCGGTTCGACGACCTTGAGGCTCAGCGCTTGCGGGCCACGGCGTCCGGCGGCGATGCCGAACTCGACCTTCTGGCCTGCCTTGAGCTCCTGCACGCCAGCCGGGAGTGCGGAGGAGCCCACGTAGACGTCCTCGCCCTCCTCTTGGGACACGAAGCCGAAGCCCTTCTCGGCGCTGTACCACTTCACCTTGCCGGTCGGCACTGGTCTCACCCGCTCGCTTCGCAATGAACGCGTCCCACTCGTGCGGGACGCGAATGCCATGATCCTACAAGGAGGCGACCTGCGACCGTTACCGCTCGACCCCCGGTTGGCCCCCTGTCGGTAGGCTGAGGGTCACCGCCGGAGGGGAACATGCGCCTAATACTGAACGTCGTCTGGTTGATCTTCGGCGGCCTGTGGCTCGCGCTCGGGTACTTCCTCGCCGGCATTCTGTGCTTCATCCTCATCGTCACGATCCCGTTCGGCTTCGCCGCGTTCCGCATCGGCGTCTACGCACTGTGGCCCTTCGGCCAGACCGTCGTCGACAAGCCCGGGGCGGGCGCCGGCGCCATGATCGGCAACGTGATCTGGGTCGTGCTCTGCGGTATCTGGCTGGCGATCGGCCACGTCGTCACCGCGATCGCGATGGCGGTGACGATCATCGGCATTCCGTTGGCACTGGCCAACCTCAAGCTCATCCCGGTGTCGCTGTTCCCCCTCGGCAAGGAGATCGTGCCGACCAACCAGGGCGTCTTCGCGTGACGGTGACACCACTGGGCGTGCCCGCGGTGCGATCGGCAGCGCGCTCCACGGCCGACGTTCCCACGTCCGGCCCGCTGCTCGACACGTTCGGCCGGGCCGCCACCGACCTACGGGTGTCGCTGACCGACCGGTGCAATCTGCGCTGTACCTACTGCATGCCCGCCGAGGGCCTCGACTGGATGCCCGGCGACGACCTCCTGCGGCCCGACGAACTGGCCCGCCTCCTGGGCATCGCCGTCACCCGCCTTGGCATCACCAACGTGCGGTTCACCGGTGGTGAGCCACTGCTGTCGCGCAATCTCGAGGGAGCGATAGCGGCGGCGACCTCGCTGCGCCCGCGCCCCAAGACAGCGGTCACCACCAACGGCATCGGGCTGGTCCGTCGCGCGGCCGCCCTCAAGGCCGCCGGTCTGGACCGGGTGAACGTCTCACTCGACACCGTCAACCCCGAGCACTTCGCCCGCATCACCCGCCGGGACCGCCTCGACGACGTGCTGGCGGGCCTGGCCGCGGCCGCCGACGCCGGGTTGGCGCCGGTGAAGGTCAACGCCGTGCTGGACCCGGTCACCGGGCTTGGTGACGCCGTCGCGCTCCTCCGGTTCTGCCTGGACCACGGGTATCAGCTGCGCATCATCGAGCAAATGCCGCTGGACGCGGGGCATCAGTGGCAGCGCGACAAGACGATCGACGCCGACCTGATCCTGTCGACGCTGCGACGCGAGTTCGACCTGGTGCCCGACGACGCTCCGCGCGGCTCCGCGCCCGCGCAGCTGTGGCGGGTCGACGGCGGCGCGGGCACGGTCGGCGTGATCGCGTCGGTCTCGGACGCGTTCTGCGGCGCGTGCGACCGGACTCGGCTCACCGCCGACGGTCAGGTCCGCAGCTGTCTGTTCTCCCGCGAGGAGACCGATCTGCGGCTGCTGATGCGCCGCGGCGCCGACGACGACGCCCTCGAGGCCGCCTGGCGCGCCGCGATGTGGGCCAAGCCGGCCGGCCACGGCATCAACGAACCCGGCTTCCAGCAGCCCGAGCGTCCGATGAGCGCCATCGGCGGTTGAGATGAACGTGAACGTGCGCTACTTCGCCGCGGCGAGGGCCGCCGCGGAGATTGACGGCGAGACGGTGACGCTCGCCCCCGACGCCACGGTGGCCGACCTCGTGGCCGCTCTTCGGACGCGCGGCGACAAGCTGTCGACGGTGCTCGACCGCTGCTCGTTCCTGTGCGACGAAATCGCCGTCCGGGACATGACCAAGACGCTCGAAACAAATCAGACCGTCGATGTCTTACCGCCCTTCGCGGGCGGATAAGAGTGATTTGCATCACATAACGGAATGATCACAAAGTGTCACACGTGCAGTTCACCGCGGAGTTTCCCTGCGTAAACACGACGCCGTACTGCCGTTTTAAGGTTCTCACAATATTTGCTGGGGCATGAAACACCGCGACCACCCGGACGTGCTCATCGCGGGTGTACCCGTTACCGTCCTATTCCAAGCCATTCGACCCCAATCGTGGCCCGCCATGCCCAGTAACGCCGAGCTCCATCCGCCGGGCATGGTCAAGACCTACCTCAGGGATGGAGGCGGGGGACCCACCGGTCCACCGATAGACAAGGACTCGGAATCCCGTGCACCAGCGCGAGATTCCTTGGGGTGAAGCCGAGGCCGCGAGGCCGAGGCCGGGCAACCTCTCCAGCCCGAACCCGACAGCTGACCTCGTAGGCGTGGACGAGAGGACTTTCTACACCCATGAGTGGACGGCATCGCAAGACCCCCAGCTCGGCCGTGAACGTCGCGAAGATCGCCTTCACCGGCGCCGTGCTCGGTACGGGCGGCCTCGCCCTCGCCGGTCACGCCAGCGCCGCGACCGACGGAGAATGGGACCGAGTCGCCGGTTGTGAGTCCGGCGGAAACTGGGCCATCAACACCGGCAACGGTTACCAGGGCGGACTCCAGTTCTCCCCGAGCACCTGGGCCGGCCACGGTGGCACCGAGTACGCCCCCGCCGCCTACCTCGCGTCCAAGGACGAGCAGATCGCCGTCGCCGAGCGCGTGCTGGCAGGCCAGGGCCGCGGCGCATGGCCCGTGTGCGGTACCGGACTCTCCAGCGCCACCCCGCGCAACGTGGTCGCCGACGCCGCCCCGCTGGACAATCCCGATCTCGGTGGAGCCGTCCCCCCGGCCGACGCCGCACCGCTGGACGCCCCCCTGCCTCCCCCTCCCCCGGTCGACGAGCTCCCGCCGCCGCCCGCGCCGGACCAGGCCGTCCCACTGGACGCCCCGCTGCCCCCGCCGCCTCCCGTCGACGAGCTCCCGCCGCCGCCCGCGCCGGACCAGGCCGTTCCCCTGGACGCCCCCCTGCCCCCGGTCGACCAGCTCCCCCCGGCGCCCGCGCCGGACCAGGCCGTGACCGTCGCGTTCGACACCCCGGCACCGCCCGCACCCGCCGACGACGCACCGCCGCCCCCGCCGGTCGACGCCGCACCGCTCGACGCACCGATGCCTCCCCCGCTTCCGCCGGGCCTCGGCCCCCTGAAGCTCGACCAGGCCGTCCCCGCCGTCACCGTCGCCAACTGGGACGTCGCCCCCGAGGGTGCTGCTCCCGCGTCCGAGCCGCAGGCGTGGGCCCTGCACGGTGCCCCGCTGCCTCAGGACCCGGTGCTGCCGGTTCCCGCGCCGCTGCCGCCCGCGCCCGACGCCGGCGCACCCGTGACCGATGCTCCCGTGCCCGGCGCAGCCGATGCGCTGGCCGCCCCGGCCCCCGATCCAGAGGTGCTGCCCCCCAACGGCATTCCGCACCTCGCTAGCCCGGACGCACCGCCGCCCGGGTCGACGATGGATCCCAACGCCGCCGGCCCCGTCGACAGCCCGAACACCAGCTACCTCAAGGACCTCTGGCAAGCAGTCCAGAACCACGAGATCAGTGGCAAGGAAGCCCTCATCGTCGGTCTGTCGCAGCGCGGCATGAACACGCCGATTCCGGCGCAGGCCCCGGGCCCGAACGTGCCCACCGGCCCGGCACCGGCTCCGGCCGATCCGGCGGCACCGGCCCCCGCGCCGGCTCCCGGTGACCCGGCCCTGCTTCTGCCGGCCCCCGCACCCGCCAACTAGGCCCAGATCCTCCGGGGGCTAGGCCGAGCCCACCCATTCGTCGGTTCCGTCGACGAACAACTGGTGCTTCCACACGGGTAGCCGCGCCTTGACGGTGTCGACCAGCAGCGCGCACGTCTCGAACGCGGCCTTGCGGTGGTCGGCCGAGACGGCGGCGACCAGTGCCGCGTCGCCGATGTCGAGGATGCCCACGCGGTGGCTCACGGCGATGGCCCGTACGCCCTGACACGTCTCGGCGATCTCCGCGGCCACCTCCGCCAACGTCTGCTGGGCAGTCGGGTGCGAGGAGTACTCCAGGCGGGTGACCGACCGGCCGCCGTCGTGATCGCGGACCGCGCCAACGAAGCCGACGACGGCCCCCGCCGCGCGGTGCACCACCAACGCTTCGTGCTCGGCGAGATCGATCGCCCGGTCGCTCAGTTCGGCCCGCAGCACGATCGCGCTCATGGGGTGTGGTCTCCTCCGCCGAGTTGGTCGAGGGCGTGCTCGAGCACGTCGGCAAGCACCCCGAGTCCGTCCTTCACACCGCCGGGGGATCCTGGCAGGTTGACGATGAGCGTGCCGTCGCGCACCCCGCAGACGCCGCGGGACAGTACCGAGGTCGGCACGTGCGGCAGCCCCGACCGCCGGATCGCGTCGGCGAGGCCGGGGATCTGGAAGTCGACGACGGCGGCCGTCGCGTCTGCGGTGCCGTCGGTCGGCGAGATGCCGGTACCGCCGGAGGTCAGGATCAGGTCGACCTTCTCACCGAGGGCGTTCCACAGCGCACGGCTGACGGCCAGCCCGTCGGCCACCACCTGCGGAGGGGTCACGTGGTAGCCGCGGGCGCCAAGCCACTCCACGATTACCGGGCCGGTGCGGTCCTCGTAGACCCCGTTGGCCGCACGCGTGGACGCGATGATCACCCGTGCCGACCGCGTCACGTGTGGCGCTCCCAGCTTTTCGTCTTGCCGCCGTCCTTGCGCACGACCGCGATGCCGTCGATCGTCGCCGCCGGGTCGACCGCCTTGAGCATGTCGTAGAGCGTGAGCGCCGCGACGCTGACGGCGGTCAGCGCCTCCATCTCCACGCCGGTGCGGTCCGTGGTCCGCACGGTGGCGGTGATGGTGACTTCGGTCGTGCCGATCTCGAAGTCGACGTCGACGCCCGTCAGCGCCAGCTGGTGACACAGCGGAATGAGGTCGCTGGTGCGCTTCGCGGCGAGGATGCCGGCGATGCGGGCGGTCGCAAGGGCGTCGCCCTTGGGCAACCCCCCCGTGGCGATGAGTTCGACGACGTCGGCACGTGTCCGCAGGACACCGGTGGCGACCGCCGTGCGCTTGGTCGCGTCCTTTGCGGTCACGTCGACCATGTGGGCCGCGCCCGAGTCGTCCAGGTGCGACAGTCGACCAGACGTCACGTCTACTTGTTGATGACGGTGACCGGGTGGGTGTACGGCAGATCCTCCACCGGCAGCGGGAACGTCAGCTCGCCGAAGGGCGACAGTGCGCCGGTGCGATCGGCGGCGAGCTCGCTGACGGGGTGATCGCCGTCGGCGCTCACGGGCCAGCCGTTGTCGACGTAGTGGTTCTTCTGCGGTTTCTTGTCGGCCACGCCTTACATTGTGGCAGGCCGGGCGGGTGCTGGCGAGACCGGCGCTGGCCTACGCTGGTAAGCAATGTCCGAATCAGCTCCCGTCGTGCCGTTGGGCACCTGGCTGGCCGAGCTGACCGACGATCAGCTCGTCCGCCTGTTCGAGCTGCGCCCGGACCTCGCGCAACCGCCACCGGGGTCGATCGCCGCCCTGGCGGCCAGAGCGCAGGCCAGGCAATCGGTGAAGGCCGCGACCGACGGCCTGGACTTCTTGGCGCTGGCGACGCTCGACGCGTTGCTCGTCCTGCACGCCGACGGCGGGGGCGTGCCGCTGACCGAGCTGACGAAGCTTCTTGGCGACCGCGCTGGCTCCGGCGACCTCGCCGCCGCACTGGACGCGCTGCGCGAGCGTGCCCTGACGTGGGGTGAGGACGCCGTGCGGGTGGCGCCGGAAGCGGCTGCCGGCCTGCCGTGGCATCCCGGTCAGGTCACCCTGGAGGCCGACGGTTTGGACGCCACGCGCGTCGCCGAGCTGGTCGAGGGCGTCGACGGTCCGCAGCGCGACCTGCTCGAACGTCTCGTCGACGGGTCGCCGATCGGGCGCACCAGGGACGCGGCCACCGGCACCCCCGCCGACCGACCGGTGCAGCGCCTGCTGGCCGCCGGGCTGCTGCGGCGCGTCGACGAGGACACCGTGATCTTGCCGCGCGTCGTCGGGCAGGTGATGCGCGGTGAGGCGCCCGGTCCCGTCGGGCTGACTCTGCCCGATCCAGCCACGACGACGACGTCGAAGGCCGACGTCGACGCGGCCGCCGCCGGCTCCGCGATGGACCTGCTTCGCGAGGTCGACGTGGTTCTTGAGGCGTTGTCGGCCACGCCGATTCCCGAACTGCGCAGCGGCGGGCTCGGGGTGCGCGAGCTCAAGCGTCTTGGCAAGGCGACCGGAATCGACGACGACCGCCTCGGCCTCATCCTCGAGGTGGCCTCGGCGGCCGGCCTGATCGCGGCGGGCATCCCCGAGCCGGACCCGCTCGACGGCGCCGGTCCCTACTGGGCCCCGACCCTGGCCGCCGACCGCTTCGTCGAGTCCTCCAACGCGGTGCGCTGGCATCTGGTCGCCTCGGCGTGGTTGGACCTTCCCGCCCGTCCCGGTCTCGTCGGTGAACGCGGCCCCGACGGGAAACCCTATGCGGTGCTGTCGGATTCGCTCTACTCGACGGCGGCGCCCTTGGACCGCCGGCTGCTGCTGACCACGCTGGCCGACCTGCCCGTCGGCACGGGCGTCGACGCCGCGGGTGCGAGCGCCGCGATGACGTGGCGCCGGCCGCGATGGGCGGCCCGCCTTCAGGTCAAGCCGGTGGCCGACCTGCTCGCCGAGGCCCATGCCGTTGGCGCGCTCGGCCGGGGGGCGATCGCCACCCCGAGCCGCGGCCTGCTCACCGCCGAGCCCGAGGACGTCGTCGTCGCGGCGATGGACAAGGTGTTGCCAGCACCGATCGACCACTTCCTGCTGCAGGCCGACCTGACCGTGGTGGTGCCCGGACCGCTCGATCGTGGCCTGGCCGAACAGCTTTCGATGGTGGCCACCGTCGAGTCGGCTGGCGCGGCGATGGTGTACCGCATCAGCGAGCAGTCCGTACGGCGGGCACTGGACACCGGGATGAGCGCCAGCGAGTTGCACGGGTTGTTCGCCCGGCACTCGAGAACCCCTGTGCCGCAAGGCTTGACGTACCTGATCGACGACGTGGCACGCCGCCACGGCCAGCTGAGGGTCGGCATGGCGGCGTCGTTCGTGCGGTGCGAGGACCCCGCGCTGCTGACGCAGGCCATCTCGGCGCCGGCGATGGAGAAACTGGACGTGCGGGCCTTGGCCCCGACCGTGGCCGTGTCGATGTCGCCCATCAACGAACTGCTCGCGGCACTGCGATCCGCGGGTTTCGCGCCTGCCGCAGAGGACTCGTCGGGCACAATCGTGGACGTGAAGTCCCGGGGTGCTCGGGTTCCGACGCCGGGCCGACGCCGCGGGTACCGACCGCCCCAGGGGCCGACCGCCCAGACCCTTGGCGCCATCGTGGCCGTACTGCGCAAGGTGACGGGCTCCCCCGCCGACGGCAGCCGCCTGGACCCGGCCGAGGCGATGGCGCAACTGCACGGCGCGGCCCACCGTCAGGAGTCGGTGGTGATCGGCTACGTCGACCCGGCGGGCGTGGCCACCCAGCGCGTCGTGGCGCCGATCAACGTGCGTGGCGGTCAGCTGACCGCGTATGACCCGGCCGCCGGACGGGTGCGTGACTTCGCCATTCACCGCGTCACCTCGGTGGTGTCGGCGGAGCAGGGATAATGGGAGGGATGGAGTCCACGCATGACTGACGGCCCTCTGATCGTGCAGTCCGACAAGACGGTGCTGCTCGAAGTCGACCACGAACTCGCCGGTGCCGCGCGCGCGGCGATCGCACCGTTCGCCGAACTCGAGCGGGCGCCCGAACACATCCACACCTACCGCATCACCCCGTTGGCGCTGTGGAACGCCCGCGCCGCAGGCCACGACGCCGAGCAGGTCGTCGACGCCCTGGTGTCCTTCTCGCGGTACTCGGTACCGCAACCGCTGCTCGTCGACATCGTCGACACGATGGCCCGTTACGGCCGTCTGCAGCTCGTGAAGAGCCCGGTGCACGGCCTGGTGCTGGTGAGCCTGGACCGCGCGGTGCTCGAGGAGGTGCTCCGCAACAAGAAGATCGCCCCCATGTTGGGCGCGCGCATCGACGACGACACCGTCATCGTGCACGCCAGCGACCGCGGGAACATCAAGCAGATCCTGCTCAAGATCGGTTGGCCCGCCGAGGATCTCGCTGGTTACGTCGACGGCGAGGCCCACCCCATCGAGCTCGCACAGGACGGCTGGGTGCTGCGCGACTACCAGCAGATGGCCACCGACTCGTTCTGGGCCGGCGGGTCGGGCGTCGTGGTGCTTCCGTGCGGTGCCGGCAAGACGATCGTCGGCGCGGCGGCGATGGCGAAGGCCGGCGCGACGACACTGATCCTGGTCACCAACACCGTCTCCGGCCGGCAGTGGAAGCGCGAGCTGATCGCCCGCACCTCGCTGACCGAGGACGAGATCGGCGAGTACTCCGGCGAGCGCAAGGAGATTCGACCTGTAACGATCGCCACGTACCAGGTGATCACGCGGCGGACGAAGGGCGAGTACAAGCACCTGGAGCTCTTCGACAGCCGCGACTGGGGTCTGATCATCTACGACGAGGTCCACCTGTTGCCCGCACCGGTGTTCCGGATGACGGCCGATCTGCAGTCCCGTCGACGCCTCGGGCTGACGGCGACGCTGATCCGGGAGGACGGTCGCGAGGGCGACGTCTTCAGCCTGATCGGGCCCAAGCGCTACGACGCACCGTGGAAGGACATCGAGGCGCAGGGCTGGATCGCACCGGCCGAGTGCATCGAGGTGCGGGTCACCATGACCGAGAACGAGCGGATGATCTACGCGACCGCCGAACCCGAGGAACGCTACAAGCTGTGCTCGACGGCGCACACCAAGGTGGCGGTGGTGAAGTCGATCCTGGCTCGTCACCCGGGTGAGCCGACGCTGGTCATCGGCGCCTACCTCGACCAACTCGAGGAGCTGGGCCGCGAACTCGACGCACCGGTCATCCAGGGGTCGACGAAGAACGCCGAACGCGAGGTGCTCTTCGACGCGTTCCGGCGCGGGGAGATCCAGACCCTGGTGGTGTCCAAGGTGGCGAACTTCTCCATCGATCTCCCGGAAGCCAGTGTGGCCGTGCAGGTCTCGGGCACCTTCGGATCCCGGCAGGAGGAGGCTCAGCGACTGGGCCGGCTGCTGCGTCCCAAGGCCGACGGCGGCGGGGCGATCTTCTACTCGGTGGTGTCGCGAGACAGTCTCGACGCCGAATACGCCGCGCACCGGCAGCGGTTCCTCGCCGAGCAGGGCTACGGTTACGTCATCAAGGACGCCGACGACTTGCTCGGTCCGGCGATCTGACATGACGACAACGCGTCGAGTGGTCCCCAACCTCACCGTCACCGACCTGGACGCCGCGCGCGAGGCGTACGTCGCGACACTGGGACTGACCGAGGTGATGAATCACGGCTGGATCCTCACCCTCGCCGACGACGCCGGACGCCAAATCAGTCTGATGACGCGGGATCTCACCGCACCCGTCAACCCGCACGTCTCGGTGGAGGTCGACGACGTCGACGGCGCTCACGCCGCAGCGGTGGCCGCCGGGCTGCGCATCGTGCACCCGGTGACCGACGAGTCGTGGGGGGTGCGGCGGTTCTTATTCGAGGATCCGTCGGGCAACGTCGTCAACGTGCTGAGCCACCGCTAGGTGAGCGCGGGGATGACCTCGCGTTCGAAGAGTTCGATTCCGGATCGGTCGTAGGCCGCCTCCGGGAAGTACAGGATCGCGTACTCACAGCCCAGATCTCGCAACCGGGTCAGCCGTTCGATCACCTGCTCGGGGGTTCCGGTGGCCGAGTCGGGCGACGTGGCGTTGGCCAGCATCGCGTCGACCGCCTCGGGGTTCGCCTTGGCGACCTGCCGGGCACGGATGCGTTCGACCCGCTCGGCGACCTCGGCCTCCGACGTTCCCACCACGGCGTTGAAGTTCGCCGACCGCACGATGGCGCCGTAGTCGGTTCCGACGTCGGCACAGTGCCCCTCGAGCACCTTGGACTTGTGCGTGAACCCCTCTGGCTCGGAGGTGAAGTTCGTGTACTGCGCGTACTTTGCGGCGATCTTCAACGTGACCTTCTCACCGCCGCCGGCGACCCACAGCGGAATACCCCCCTCTTGCAACGGCTTTGGGGCGACGATGGCGCCGTCGACCTGAAAGTGCTTGCCCGTGAAGGTCACCACGCCGTCGCGCCACGCGTCGCGCATGATCTGCACGCCTTCGTCGAGCTGGCCCAAGCGACCTCCGGCCGAGGGAAAGCCGTACCCGTAGGCGCGCCATTCGTGTTCGTACCAGCCGCCGCCGATGCCCATCTGCACCCGGCCACCGGAGATGACGTCAACGGTCGCGGCCACCTTGGCGAGGTACGCCGGGTTGCGGTAACCCATGGCCGTACACATCTGCCCCAGCTTGATGCGCGTGGTGCTCGCCGCATACGCCGACATCAACGACCACGCCTCGTGCGTCGCCTCGCCGGTCGGCACCGGCACGGTGTGGAAGTGGTCGTACACCCAGACGGAATCCCACGCCCCGTCGTCGGCGTGGGCGGCGAGATCGCGCATCACCTCCCAGTGCCGCGCGGTGGGAATGTCCACCAGATCGAGTCGCCAACCCTGCGGGATGAAGAGTCCAAAGCGCATGCCTGAAGACTGTAGGCGGTGTCAGCCGTCGGCGCGGCCGCCCTGGGTTCCTCCCGACCAACGCAAAGGTCCCCGAAGCGCCGTTGCTTCGGGGACCTTCGCTGGATCTGGCGGGCTAGCTGGTGAGCGACGCCGGCGGTTCGAACCGCTCGCCGTAGCGCTCGGCCAGTTCCTTGGCGCGGGCCACGAAGGCGGCCTTGCCGACGCCGTGCGGGCCCTCGTAGCCCACGATGAACTGCGCCGAACCACCGGTCCACGGCGGGAAGCCGATGCCCATGATGGAGCCGATGTTGGCGTCCGCAGTGGTCGTCAGGACGTCCTCGTCGATGCACTTCTGCGTCTCGAGCGCCTCGGCGAACAGCATCCGGTCGATCATGTCCTGCAGCGGCAGGTCGGTGGTGCCGGAGTTGAACGTGTCCTTCAACCCGGACCACAACCCGACGCGCTTGCCGTCGGCGTATTCGTAGAAGCCGGCGCCCTTGAGCCGCGACGGCCGACCGATCTCGATCATCTTCTCCACGACGGCCTCGGCCGGGTGCGCCTCGTAGGTGCCACCTGCGTCTTCGACGCCCTTGCGCGAGGCAACGGCGATCTTGTGCATGAGCTCAAGGTTCAGTTCGTCGGAGAGCTGCAGCGGGGGTGCCGGGTAGCCCGCTTGGCTGCCTGCCTGCTCGATGCTGGCAGGGGCGACGCCCTCGCCGAGCATGGCGAGCGCCTCGTTGACGAACGTGCCGATCACGCGGCTGGTGAAGAAGCCACGGCTGTCGTTGACCACGATCGGGGTCTTGCCGATGGCCAACGTGTAGTCGAACACCCGGGCCAGTGCCTCGTCAGAAGTCTTCTCGCCCTTGATGATCTCCACCAACGGCATCTTGTCGACCGGCGAGAAGAAGTGAATGCCGATGAAGTCCTCTTGGCGCTTGACCCCGGTCGCCAGCTCGGTGATCGGCAGCGTCGAGGTGTTCGAGCCCAGCAGAGCGTTCGGCTCGACGATGTCCTCGATCTCCTGAAACACCTTGTGCTTGAGCTCGACCGACTCGAAGACCGCCTCGATGACGAAGTCGACGCCGGCGAAGTCGGCGGCATCGGCGGTCGGGGTGATCCTGGCAAGCAGCGCGTCGGACTTCTCCTGCGTCGTCCTGCCGCGCTCGAGCGCCTTGGCCTCGATCTTCTCCGAGTAGCCCTTACCCCGTTGGGCGGCTTCGATTTCGACGTCCTTGAGCACGACCTCGTAGCCGGCCTTGGCCGAGACGTAGGCGATGCCCGCGCCCATCATGCCCGCGCCCAGCACACCGATCTTGCGGATCTCCTGCTTGGCGATGCCGTCGGGGCGTGAGCCACCGCCGTTGATCGACTGCAGGTCGAGGAAGAACGCCTGGATCATGTTCTTCGCGACCTGGCCTGTGACCAGGTGGGTGAAGTACCGGCTCTCGATGCGAGTAGCGGTGTCGAAGTCGACCTGCGCACCCTCCACGGCCGCGTCGAGGATCGCGCGCGGGGCGGGCATGGGCGCACCCTTGAGCTGCTTCTTCAGCAGGGCCGGGAAGGACGGCAGGATCGCCGCGAGTGCGGGATGCGACGGCGTGCCGCCGGGCATCTTGTAACCCTTGGCGTCCCACGGCTGCGTGAAGCTCTCCGGGTTGGCCTTGATCCAAGCCTTGGCGGCCGGCACCAATTCGTCGATGCTGGTGACCAATTCGTCGACCAGGCCAATGTCCTTGGCCTTGCCGGGCTTGAACCGCGTGCCCTGGCTCAGGATCTCCATGAAGGCCTTCTGGATGCCGAACATCCGGACGGTGCGGGCGACGCCACCTCCGCCGGGCAGCAGACCCAGGGTCACCTCGGGCAGGCCGATCGCCACGCCCTTGACGTCGGCGGCGATGCGGTGGTGGGTGGCCAGCGCGATCTCCAGGCCACCGCCGAGGGCGGCACCGTTGATGGCGGCGACCACGGGCTTGCCGAGGGTCTCCAGCTTGCGCAGGTCGGCCTTGATGAACTCGACCTCTTCGAACGCCTGGGCGGCGTCGTCCGGGCCGATCTTCAGCATGCCCTTCAGGTCACCGCCGGCGAAGAAGGTCTTCTTCGCGCTGGCGATCACCACACCGGTGATCGAATCCTTCTCCGCCACCAGGCGCTCCACGGCCTCGTGCATGGATTGCTTGTAGTGCTCGTTCATCACGTTGGCCGAGCCGGTCGGGTCGTCCAACGTCAGGGTGACGATGCCGTCGGCATCCTTGTCCCACTTGATCGTGTTCTCTGCCATGGTCATGTCTCCTAGACGCGCTCGATGATGGTCGCGACGCCCATGCCGCCGCCGATGCACAACGTGATCAGCGCACGCTGAGCGCCACGGCGCTCCAGCTCGTCGACCATGGTGCCGGTGATCATGGCGCCCGTGGCGCCCAGCGGGTGGCCCATCGCGATGGCGCCACCGTTGACGTTGAGCTTCTCGTCGGGGATGTTGAGGTCCTTCTGGAACTTCAGCACCACCGAGGCGAACGCCTCGTTGAGTTCGAAGAGGTCGATGTCCTCGGTCGACAAGCCTGCGCGGTCGAGCACCTTGCGGGTGGCAGGAGTCGGACCGGTCAGCATGATGACGGGGTCGGCGCCGCTGGTGGCCGTGGCCACGATGCGTGCCCGCGGAGTCAGGCCGTTGGCCTTGCCCGCGCGCTCACTGCCGACGAGTACCAGGGCCGCGCCGTCGACGATGCCGGAGCTGTTGCCACCGGTGTGGACGTGGTTGATCTTCTCCACCGAGTGGTACTTCTGCAGGGCGACGTCGTCGAAGCCGCCCATGGCGCCGAGGCCCTCGAAGGCGGACTTCAGCTTGCCGAGGCTCTCCAGGGTGGTGCCGGGGCGCATGTGCTCGTCCTGATCGAGGATGACCAGTCCGTTCTGGTCCTTGACCGGGATGACGGACTTGGCGAAGTAACCGCCCGACCAGGCCGCGGCCGCCTTCTCCTGCGAGCGCACGGCGTAGGCGTCGACGTCCTCGCGTGAGAAGCCCTCGATGGTGGCGATGAGGTCGGCGCCGATGCCCTGCGGGACGAAGCCGATGCGGTAGTTGGTCTCGGGGTCGCTGGCCCATGCGCCACCGTCGGAGCCCATGGGTACACGGCTCATCGACTCGACGCCGCCGGCGAGCACGAGGTCGTCCCAGCCCGAGCGCACCTTCTGCGCGGCGGTGTTGACGGCTTCGAGGCCCGAGGCGCAGAAGCGGTTCAGCTGGAATCCACCGGTGGTCTCGGGCAGCTTGGCCACGAGCGCCGCGGTGCGGGCGATGTCGCCGCCCTGGTCGCCGACGGGCGAGACGACACCCAGGATCAGGTCGCTGATCATGTCCTCGTCGAGGTCGGGGTGACGGGTACGTAGCTCGTCGATCAGTCCGACGACGAGGTTGACCGGCTTGACCTCGTTGAGAGCGCCGTTGCGTTGTTTGCCGCGCGGTGTGCGGATCGCCTCGTAGATGAAGGCTTCTTCGGACATGGTGAATTCCTCTTCTTTGGCTCGGGGAGGCCCAAGTGGTCCAATGATGCCGAGGATAACAGCCTCTCCCAACCGGCTGGTTGGGAGGTTCGCGGCGGAGCGGTCTCCGCCGAACGCCCAACGCCGAACGTGACGCCACTGCGAGACATCCGAAGATTCTTCGCAGTGGCGTCACGTTGGACGCAGGAGGTCAGGCGTTCTTCAGTTCCGCCTCCGCCAGGGTCGGGTAGTCCACGTAGCCGACGGGCCCGGGCGCGTAGAAGGTGGCGACGTCGGGTTCGTTCAGCTCGGCGCCGAGGATCAGCCGGTCGATCAAATCCGGGTTCGCGAGGAACGCGCGCCCGACGGCCGCGGCGCTGATGACGCCCCACTCGGCGAGCTCCTCGAGCTGGCAGAACCGGGTGTCGACCTCGCGGCCGGTGTTGAGCACCAACGGGCCGCTCCACAGCCCGCGCAACGTGCCGAACGCAGGCACGTCGGGGTCGATCAGCACGTGCAGGTACGCGATGTCCAAGGGCGCGATCCGTGAGAGCAGCGCTTCGTAGGCGGCCACGTCGTCGACCTCGTGCATGTCACCGGCACCGTTTCCCGGGGAGATGCGCAGCCCGACCCGGTCGGCGCCGATCTCGGCGGCGACGGCCTCGACGATCTCGGCGGCCAGGCGGGCGCGGTTCTCCGGCGACCCTCCGTACCGGTCGGTGCGCTGGTTGACCACGTCGGAGAGGAACTCGTGCAGCAGGTAGCCGTTGGCGCCGTGAATCTCCACGCCGTCCATGCCGGCGTCGACGGCCCGGCGGGCAGCCGCGCGGAAGTCGTCGACGATGGTCGCGATCTCGTCGGTCTCCAGGGCGCGGGGCACCGGCAGGGCTTGCTTGCCCGACGGCGTGTGCGTCGTCAGGTCGGCGGCGATGGCCGACGGCGCGACGGGATGCACACCGCTGATGTCCGGATGTCCCATCCGACCGACGTGCCACAGCTGGACGAACATCAGGCCGTCGACCTCGTGAACGGATTCCGCGATCTCTGCCCACTTCGCCTCGTGCCGGTCGGTGTACATGCCGGGCGTATTCAGGTAGGCGCCGTTGGCGGAGGCCGACACCGCCGTGGCCTCGGAGATGATCAGGCCTGCCGCCGCGCGCTGGGTGTAGTACTGCACCGCCAGGTCGGACGGGGTTCCGTCGTCCTGCGCCCTGGATCGGGTCAGCGGCGCCATGAAGAGCCGGTTGCGCGCGTCGGCATAGCCGATCCGGACGGGTCGAAGGAGTGCGGCGTCGGCCGGTAGCGCGTAGGTCATGCCGCCGTCAGCGTCACGAACGCAGGATTCATTCCCACCCGCGAGGACCTAGGCTCGCACCATGGTCATTCCGAATGTCGCCGGGCGCCCGGCTCCGGTCGCCAGGCTCGCGCCCTACGCCGTGACGATCTTCGCCGAGATGTCCGCATTGGCCGCACGCATCGGCGCGGTCAACCTGGGTCAGGGCTTCCCCGACGAGGACGGCCCTGCGGCGATGCTGAAGACCGCCGAGAATGCGATCGCCCAGGGCGTCAACCAGTACCCGCCAGGGCCGGGCATCCCCGCCCTGCGGGAGGCAATCGCCGCGCAGCGCCACCGCCACTACGGCGTCACCTACGACCCCGACACCGAGGTGCTGGTCACCGTCGGCGCCACCGAGGCGATCGCGGCGGCCGTCATCGGCCTGGTGGAACCCGGCTCGGACGTGCTGCTGATCGAGCCCTTCTACGACTCGTACTCCCCCGTCATCGCGATGGCCGGCTGCCACCGGGTCGCGGTTCCCCTCGTCGCCGACGGCCGCGGATTCGCGATCGACGTCGACGCCCTCGCCAGGGCCGTCACGCCCCGCACGCGGGCGCTGATCGTGAACTCGCCGCACAACCCGACCGGGATGGTCGCCACCGACGCGGAGCTCACCGCCATCGCCGAGCTCGCGGTCCGGCACGACCTGCTGGTCATCACCGACGAGGTGTACGAGCAACTGGTGTTCGACGGACGGCGCCACGTTCCCCTGGCCGGCTATCCGGGGATGGCCGAACGCACGATCACGATCTCGAGTGCGGCGAAGATGTTCAACGTCACCGGCTGGAAGATCGGCTGGGCGTGCGGACCGGCGAATCTGATCGCGGGCGTCCGCGCGGCCAAGCAGTTCCTCACCTACGTCGGCGGCGCGCCGTTCCAACCGGCGGTAGCCGAGGCGCTGAACGACGAGGACGACTGGAGCCGCTCCCTGCGAGACTCGTTCCAGGCCAGGCGAAATCGCCTTGCCGGGGCGTTGTCGGACATCGGGTTCGACGTGCTGGACAGCTTCGGCACGTACTTCCTGTGCGCCGACCCGCGTCCCCTCGGATACGACGACGGCACGGCCTTCTGCGCCGAACTGCCCGAGCGAGCGGGGGTGGCGGCGATCCCGATGTCGGCGTTCTGCGATCCGGACGCCGACCACTTCGGTCAGTGGAAGCACCTGGTGCGCTTCGCCTTCTGCAAACGCGACGACACCATGGAGGAGGCCATCTCCAGGCTTCAGGTGCTCAAGGCCTGATCACACCTCGATGGGCGGGTGCAGCCGTTCCATCGTGTACTGCCGGTTGCGCCTGGCGGCCAGGGCACTGGCCAGCAGCGACACGGCGAGGACCCCGACGAGCGCCACGATGGAGACCCACAGCCGGGACTCCACCCCGCCGACCGTCAACTCCCGCAATCCGTTGACCGCGTACGTCATCGGGTCGAAGGGGTGGATGATCTGGAACGGCTTGGCGGTGGTCTCGACCGGGTAGATGCCGCCCGAGGACACCAGCTGAAACATCAGGAAGGCCAGGGTGACGACCCTGCCGACGGCGACGCCGAACACCGCGTTGAACGCCTGGATCATGGCGAGGAACGTCGCCGCCACCAGGAGCAGGAATGCGACGGTGGCGGGGGCGTACTTGGCATGCAGACCCACCCCGACGTGCACGACGACGTACATCACCGCGACCTGGCAAACCACCACCACCAGGGCAGGCCAGTAGGACGCCAGCACCACGCGCAGCGAGCCAAGGCCGGCGACGATGGGACGGGACTGCAAGGGCGTCAGCAACATCCAGACGATCAGCGCGCCGATGAACAACGCCAGCGGCAAGAAGAAGGGCGCGAACCCGGTGCCGAAGGTGGGCGCTTCGTTGGCGACATGCTGCTGAACCGCCACCGGGCTCGCCACCGTGCGGGCGACCGCCTCACGTTGCGGCGGGGTCCACGTCGGAACCTGCGCAGCACCCTTGTTCAGTCCCTCGGCGAGCTGCCGGGATCCGTCGCTCAACTTCTGGGTCCCAGCCGCCAATTGGTCGGCCCCGCGCGCCAATTGGCCGCCACCGTCGGCCAGCCGCACCAAACCCGCGTCGAGTTTCGCGGCACCGCTGTCGAGTTGGGCCGCGCCGTCGCGCAACCGGATGACGTCGGCCTTCAGCTGGCCGTTCAGCGCCTGGGTGAGTAATTGCCGTGGCTGGCTGTGTGGATCGCCGAACTCGCTCTGCAGTCGCTGGGCGCCGTCACGCAACCGGAGCAAGCCGTCGTCAGTCGTCGGATCGAGGCCCTGGGAGTTCAGCAGTCTCTGCGCTCCGCCAAGCACCTCGCCGAGACCACGCGCCGACGGATCCGCATTGGTCCGCAAGCCACCGATGACCTGGTCGACGATCCCGGCCGCCAACTGGTGGTCCACGTTGAGCGCGGCGATGCGGTCACTCGCCGTGGCGACACCCCCGCTGATCTGCGCCGCCAGAGCGGACACGTCGTCGGGGTTCAGGCCGAGCCGCTGCACCCTGTCCAACGTGTCGATCAGAGGCGTGGTGGCCTGGCCTATGCCCGTCGACAACTGGTGCGCGCCCGCGGCCAGCGCCGCGGATCCGGTGCGGGCGGTGGTCAGTCCGTTGGCCAGTGTGTGTGCCCCCGTGGCCAATTGACGCGCGCCGTCGTCGGCGCTGGTCAGGCCGGCCGACAGCTGATCGGCTCCGGCGGCTGCCTTCTTGACCCCGTCGCCGGCATCCGTCAGACCGATCAGCACCTTGCCGACCACCTGCTCGCCGATGCGGGCACTCACCTGGGTGAGGATCTCTCGCGAGGCGTTCTGCCCGATCACCGACGCGAGGTAGTTGTTCGCGTCGTTGAAGTCGAAACGAAGCTCGGCTTGACGGGGATTGGGCGTGGCCGCCGACGCGATCGCCTCGCTGAAGTCCTCCGGCAGCGTGATGGAGAAGTACGACGTGCCGGCCGCGACCGCCTTGGCCGCCTCCTGCGCCGACATCTGATGCAGGTCGAGCTGACCGGATTTCAGCAGGGCGCCACTCACCTGGTCGCCCGCCCGCAGCTCCTGCCCACCGACGACGGCGCCGCGGTCCTCGTTGACCAGGGCCACGGGGACCCTGTCCACCGCGTTGAACGGGTTCCAGAACGCCCAGAGGTACATCGCGCCGTAGAGCAGGGGCAACAGGATGATCGTGACGAGGGCAACCCGGGGCATCACGCCCCGCGAGTAACGCTTGAGGTCGGTACCCAGTGACAGTCCGGCAAGCATGGTCACACTCCATCCTTCTGGGCCAGCGGTAGTTGGGTGCGAACGCCCAACCCGTCGGGGACGGGATTGGCCGACGTCGTCACGACGGTCTGCCGTTGCCCCAGTTCGGCGAGACGCCGCACCAACTCGGCCCGGCTCTGGTCCTCGGCCAGCTGGTCGACACCACCGACCACCAGCAGCGGCGGTGCGAGCGTGTTGGCCAGTGCGACGCGCAACAGCAGGGCATCCAGCTCGCCGAGTTCCTCGACGTAGGAATGCAATTCGGGTAGCGGCAGCGCGCCGAAGACCGGGCCGCACACCCGGGCCAGTTCGGCGTCCCCGGCGCGGCGCACCAGTCGGTACCACGGCGCGTCCCAGCGCAACTTCTCGGTGAGCAGGTCGCCTACGGTCACCGACTCGTCGACGGCGTCGAGCTCGTCGACCCCGGCCAGCGCGCACGTGGCGAACACGGTCCGCACGTCGGTCTCGCCAAGCACCGTCAGCGTCCCGTCCGACGGCTTCATGCGACCGGACAGGGTCAGCAGCAGCGCGGTGCGCCACGCGCCGGGGGATGCGAGGAGCACGCTGAGCCCACCGCGCGGGATCTCGAGGCTCAGCGGACCGTACACCGGCCCCCAGGGTCCCGTCACCGAGATGTCCGCCGCCACGATTGCGGGCGGTTGTTCGTCTACGGCGTCCGGCTCGACCACCGTGTCATCCAAACACGATGGGCTCAGATCGAGGCGGCGACTTCCCAGAGCCGTTCGGGGTCAGCGGTGTCCGACCGCATTGGGGCCAGCACCAAGTCGGTGGCGCCCGCGTCGACATACCGCTGCAGCTGACGTCGGACCGCCTCGGCTGGGCCGACGGCGGCGAGATCGCCTGCCTTGTCGGCTCCCTCGCGGGCGAGCACCGCCGCGTAGGACGGAATCGACTCGTAGAAGGTCAGCTCTTCGTTGGCGATGCGGCGCGCACCCTCCTCGTCGTCGGACACCACGACGGGCACCGCGGCGATGACTCGTGGTGCGGGCCTGCCCGCCGACGTCGCGGCGTCGGTGATGGTCGGCACGATGAACTCCGAGAGCGTCCGCGGGCCTGCCAGGTACGGCAGCGTGCCGTCGGCGAGCTCACCGGTCACGCGTAAGGCCTTGGGTCCCATGGCCGCAACGTAGACGGGTATCGATTCACCCCCGGCGAGGCTGACGGGCCAGTC
Organism: Mycobacterium yunnanensis; assembly: GCF_025823185.1. Taxonomy (GTDB): domain Bacteria; phylum Actinomycetota; class Actinomycetes; order Mycobacteriales; family Mycobacteriaceae; genus Mycobacterium; species Mycobacterium yunnanensis. The sequence continues at coordinate 205,926 of NZ_JACKVK010000001.1, read as the reverse complement.
GAGCGCAGTGGCGGAGATCTCCGTGCCGTGGAAGTCGACGGCACCGGTGTCGAAGATGGAGCGCAGAACCTGCAGGTGGTCGCGCAACCGGCCCGCCGGGTTGGACCACGCCGTCCCGAACGCCTGAGACTCGATCGCCTTCGCACCGAGCCCGAGACCAAGGCTGAAGTTGCCGTGCGAGGCCGCCTGCGCCGTGTGCGCCAACGTCGAGATGATCAGCGGATGGCGCGGGTTGATCGGCACGACGAACGTCCCGACACCGAGTCCGGGTACGGCTGCACCCACCAGACCCGCCAGGCTGATCGCGTCGTGGCTGAACTGTTGGGAGAACCACGCCTGGCGAACACCGATCTCGTAGGCACGGCGAGCCTGGGCGATCACGTCGTCGACGGCGTTGCTGGCAGAGGGACTGGGATTGATCACGACTCCGGTGGACATTCCTTGGTCAACCGACCGTCGCGGTGGACGCATTCCCCATCACTCAGCGTGCGCTTTTCCCTTGCCCGTGCCCATACTGGGCGACCATGACAGATCCGGCGACGAAGGCGCCCCATCCCACCGGGATCGACATCACGGCGCTGACCAAGACCTTCACGGCTGGTCGCCGCACGGTGGAGGCCCTGCAGTCGGTGGACCTGCACACCAAGCAGGACGCCTTCCTCGCCCTGCTCGGCCCGTCGGGGTGCGGCAAGTCGACGGTGCTGCGCATCCTGGCCGGCCTCGACCTACCCACCAGCGGCACCGCACTGATCAACGGGGAGTCACCCACCGAGCTCCGCAAGCACCACGAACTCGGCATCGCGTTCCAGGACTCGGCGCTGCTGCCCTGGCGCAGTGTGGTGTCCAACATCAAACTGCCGCTGCAGGTCGCCGGCCTCACCGTCGAGCCCGGCGTGATCGCCGACCTCGTCAAGCTGGTCGGGCTCGAGGGGTTCGAGAAGGCCAAACCGGCGCAGCTGTCCGGTGGCATGCGCCAACGGGTGTCGATCGCACGGGCCCTGGTGGTCAAGCCGACGGTACTGCTGCTCGACGAGCCGTTCGGTGCCCTCGACGACATGACCCGCCAGCGCCTCAACCTCGAACTGCTACGCATCTGGACCGAGAAGCCCGCGACGACGCTCATGGTCACGCACGGCATCGCCGAGGCGGTGTTCCTGTCCGACGCCGTCGCCGTGATGAGCCCACGACCGGGACGGGTGGTCGAGGTGGTGCCCGTCGACCTGCCGCGACCGCGCACCCCGGACATCATGCGTACGCCGGAGTTTCACCGCATCCACGACTACCTCGTCGAATTGCTGTTCGGGCGGGCCGACGGCACGCAAGGGATCGCGTGACCGCTCGACCGGGCTGGCGTGGCGGCGCCGTCGGCATCATCGGCCTGCTCGCAGCCTGGTGGCTGCTGGCCGCGTCGGGTGCCGCGGGCGGGACGATCCCGACGCCCGCTGCGGTGGTGTCCGGCATGGCCCGCGACGGCCTCGCGCTGTACGGGCCGAACTTCGCGGTCACCGCGCGTGGCGCGCTGCAGGGCTTCCTGTGGGGTAACGGGCTCGCGATCGCCCTCGCCGTGCTGGTGGTCCTGATCCCGCCCATCGAATCCCTGGCCACCCAACTCGCCATCCTGAGCTACTGCACTCCCCTGCTGGCCCTCGGGCCGATCATCCTCGTCGTCTTCGGCGGGCGGGCGCCGACGATCTTCCTCGCCGCGATGTACTGCTTCTTCACCACGATGGTCGGCACGCTGGCAGGTCTGCGGTCGGCCGACCGAACCAGCCTCGACCTGGTCGAGGCCTACGGCGGCGGACGGTGGCAGAAGTTCACCAAGGTTCGATTGTTCGCGGCAGCCCCAAACACGTTCGCAGCACTGAAGATCGCCGCTCCGTCGGCCGTCCTCGGCGCGATCCTCGGTGAGTACCTCGGCGGGGTGGACAGCGGCATCGGGGTCGCGCTCACCGCCGCGCAGACGTCCTACGACGTGCCGCGCACGTGGGGTCTCGCCATCGCGGCGGCCGCGATGGCGGGCGTCGGTTACGGGATGGTCGCGGTGGTGGCCAGGCTCGTCATGCCGTGGACCGCGGCGTCATCCGGAGTCTCGCGATGACCTCGACCCTGCGCCGCGTCGCACGCTTCCTGGCTCCGCTGGCCATCGCGATGGCCTTGCTGTTCGCGCTCTGGTACCTGTTCCTCGTCGCCTTCCCTCAGGTGGGGCCGCGGGTCGGAAAGTCGCCAGTCGACGTGTGGCGCTATCTGTTCACGGGATCGACCAGTCACACCGCACGGGCCAACCTGATGGACAACCTTCAGATCACCCTGCGCGACGCCTCGATCGGCTTCGCGTCGGGGATTGGCGCCGCGGTGGTAGTCGCCGCACTGTTCGTGCTGTTCGTCAGCCTCGAGCGCACCTTGCTGCCGATCGCGGTGCTGCTGCGGTCGGTGCCGCTGGTCGCGATGACGCCGATCATCGTCCTGGTGTTCGGCAGGGGCCTGGTCGGCGTGGCGGTGATGGCGTCCATCGTGGTGTTCTTCCCGGCACTGGTGATGATCATGGCGGGCCTGCGCGAGGCGCCGCGGCAAGCCCAGGAACTCGTCGCGGCCTACGGCGGGAATCGGTGGACGGCGCTGTACCGGGTCGCCATCCCCTCGGCGCTGCCGTCCCTGTTCGCGGCGGCGCGAATCTCGGTGCCTGGCGCGCTGATCGGCGCCTTGATCGGTGAATGGCTGGGCAGCGGTGAGGGTTTGGGCTCCAGCTTGATCAAGGCCATTCCGCGATATCAGTACAACGAGCTGTGGGCGTCGATCGCCGTCGTCACGATCGTGTCTATCCTGCTCTACGCGGTGGTCGGCGTGCTGGAGAATCTCGTGCTCGCACGCTTCGGCCCCGACGCGGGAAGCACGCCCTGACAGGGGCGGCGATGGCGCTTAGTCTTCGACGATGACTCCTTCGTTGCATCGTCGGGAATTCCTCCGCTACGCCGCCATGGCCGGTCTTACCGCAGGCGGAGCGGGTGTGCTCGCGGCCTGCGGTTCAGGCGGTTCGTCGGGCGCCAGTGGCACGCCGTCCGACGGATCGAAGTTCGGAACCGTTGCGGTGCAATTGTCTTGGATCAAGAACATCGAATTCGCCGGCGAGTACTTCGCCCTCGAGAAGGGCTACTACAAGGACGCCGGGTTCGGCAACGTGGACCTCGTCGCCGGTGGCGCCGCCGGCACGGGCGTCGAGGCAGGCCTGGACACCGGCAAGATCTGGATCGGGATGTCGGCGCCACAGCTCACCGCGCCGGCGGTGCTCAACGGGCTCCCCGCGAAGATCGTCGGCGCGACGTATCAGAAGAATCCCTTCGCCATCGTGAGCTCGGCAGCCAAGCCGATCAACACCCCGCAGGACATGGTGGGCAAGAAGATCGGCGTTCAGGACTCCAATCAGCTGGTGTTCGGTGCGCTGCTGGACGCCAACGGCATCGACTCCAAGGCGATCACCGTCGTCCCCGCCCAGTTCGATCCGTCGCCGCTGGCCAACGGCGAGGTCGACGGCTGGGTGAGTTACGTGACGAACGAGCCGATCACGTTGGCCGCCAAGGGCTTTCCCAACCACGCCATGTTGTTCGCCGACTTCAAGCTGCCACTGGTGGCCGAGACGTTCACCGTGAAGCAGGAGACCATCGACAACGAGCGCGACAAGCTCAAGGCGTTCCTGTTGGCCGAGATCAAGGGCTGGCGGGACGCGATCGCCGACCCGGCGGGATCGGCCAAGCTGGCGGCCGAGGTGTACGGCAAGGACCAGAACCTCGACGTCGCCGAGCAGACCGAGGAGGCCAGGGCCCAGGTCGGGCTGGTGGTCTCCGCCGACACCAAGGCCAACGGCCTGTTCACCATGACCCAGGCGCTCATCGACGAGAACATCGTCGCGCTCAAGGCCGCCAAGCTGGACATCGCCGCAGAGGATCTGTTCGACATGTCGATCATCGACGAGGTCTACACCGAGCATCCCGATCTGAAGATCTAGCCGGAAGCCTTGAGAGCGTCGGGCCAGCCAACTCGATCACCACCCGAGGTCGTCGAGTGCCGTCGTGGCCTGCGGGGGCGGCCCACCTGCAGCAGACGGTGTGCGCGAGAACCGCGGCGCCGGGGCAGCCTGCACCACGCCGTCAGCGGTGAGGATGGTCGAGCGCGCCGTCAGGTGCTCGTCGACTGCGGCTTCGGTCCAGGTCAGCACCGGCGTCACACATGCGTCGGTGCCCGCGAACACCGAACTCCACTCGTCGCGTGTCCGGGTGGCGAAACGCTCTTCGAACAATGCGCGCATCCGCCCGTAGTGCTCTCGGTCGCCTTGGCCGGGAACGTCGTCGGGATTCAGCCCGAGCCCTTCGAGCAACCGGGTGAAGAACTGCGGTTCGATCGCACCCACCGCCACGTACTTGCCGTCGGAGGTCTCGTAGACCCGGTAGAACGGCGCACCACCGTCGAGCAGGAACGACTCCCGCTCGTCCTTGAGCGCTCCCGTCGCCTTCATCGTCCACATCATTTGGGCGAGGACGCTGACCCCGTCGACCATGGCGGCGTCGACCACCTGTCCCGTACCGGACCGTTCCCGCTCGAACAGAGCCGCGAGGATGCCCACGACGGCGAACGTCGACCCCCCGCCGAAGTCGGCGACCAGGTTGAGCGGTGCCACCGGGGGACGGTCGCGGTAGCCGATCGCGCTCAGCGCACCGGTGCGCGCCAGATAGTTGATGTCGTGTCCCGCGGTCGTGGCCAGCGGTCCGTCCTGACCCCAGCCGGTGATGCGGGCGTAGACCAGCCGAGGGTTGACCGCCGCACAGTCCTGCGGACCGACGCCCAGACGCTCGCACGTCCCTGGGCGAAAGCAATCCAGCAGTACGTCGGCCTTCGCGGCGAGGTCGAGCAGCCGATCGGGCTCGGCCTTGACGTCCAGGTCGACGATGCGTTTGCCGCGGTGAAGGAGGTCGGCGCCCTCCGCAGGCATCGTCAGTCCGCCGCTGGGCCGCCGAAAGCGGACCACGTCGGCCCCCATGTCGGCCAACATCATTCCCGCGTGCGGACCGGGCCCGATACCGCCGAGCTCGACGACCCGGACCCCGGCCAGCGGGCCGGCCGTCACCCCTTCTTGACCTTCAAGACCTGCTTGCGCAAGCCGTCGGTCGCGGTCTCCATTCCGCCCTTCAGGGTGCGCTTGAGCAAGAATCCCGGCAGGGGAATGGACAGGTCGATCGCCATGTCGAATCGAACCTTGGTCTTGGCCCCGTCGGGGGTCAGCGTGTAGCCGGCGTCTTGGGCCTTGAGCTGACTTGAGGACACCAGGGTCCACGTCACGCTCGTGTCGGTCCAGGTGTATTCGATGACCATCTCGTCGGTCAGACCAGCGGCCTTCACGGTCATCTCGACCTGCTTGGGCCGCCCGTCCGGGTAGCTCTCCAGGATCACGGCCTTCTGATACTGCGGCGACCACGTCGGGGTCGACTCGACGTCGGCGATGACGTCCATGATCTCTGCCGGAGTTGCTTCGATGACCACTTCGCGCGAATCCCTGGTTGTCATGTCCGCGACCTTAACCAGCACTGTCCTGCGCCGTTCACGTATGGATGGAAACATCGTCGCCGTGTCCACCCCAGACCTTGCGCAGACCATCGCATACCCGGCCGCCGGCGCCCGTCCCTACCGCCGCGACGAGGATGCGCTGCTGCCCCACGTCATCGTGTTGTTCGGCGCAACCGGCGACCTCGCCAAGCGCAAGCTGCTGCCCGGCATGGCGTACCTGGTGCAGTCGTCACTGGCGCCGAAGATCCGGGTGGTCGGCACCTCCTTGGAGGACCTCACCGACGAGCAGTTTCGGGCGCTGACCAAGGAGGCGGTCGACGCCTTCGGCACCCACGAGCTCACCGCGGAGCAATGGGACCACTTCGCAAGCCGGGTCACCTACGTCCCCCAGGGCGCCGGCCCGGAGGCACTGGCCGCCGCCGTCGCCGCCGCCGAGAAGGAGCTGGGTGACAGTGGCGCCGCGGAAGTCCGCCGCCTGCACTATCTTTCCGTTCCCCCGAAGGCCGCGCGGGCGGTCATCACGATGCTGCGCGACGCGAACCTCGTCGAGCGGTCCCGGGTGGTGATGGAGAAGCCGTTCGGCACCGACCTGGCCAGCGCCATCGAATTGAACGACTTCGTCCACGAGACGTTCCGGGAACGGCAGATCTTCCGCATCGACCACTTCCTCGGCAAGGAAGCTGCTCAGAACATCCTGGCGTTCCGCTTCGCCAACGGGTTGTTCGAGCCGATCTGGAACCGCAACTTCATCGACCACATCCAGATCGACATTCCCGAAACGCTCGGCCTGGATCAGCGCGCCAACTTCTACGAGAGCACCGGCGCCTTCAAGGACATGGTGGTGACGCACCTGCTGCAGGTGATGGCGTTCGTGGTCATGGAGCCGCCGACGGCGCTGGAACCCCGCGCCATCAGCGAGGAGAAGAACAAGGTCTTCCGCTCGATGCTGCCGATCCAGACCACCGACGTGGTGCGCGGGCAATACGCCGGGTATCGCAGCGAGCAGGGGGTGGCCCGCGACTCCGACACCGAGACGTTCATCGCGCTCAAGGTCGGCATCGACAATTGGCGTTGGGCGGGGGTCCCGATCTATCTGCGGACCGGCAAGAAGATGGCCGAGGGCATGCGCATCATCTCGATCGCGTTCAGGGAGGCGCCGCGAACCATGTTTCCCGCCGGTTCCGGCGTCGGTTCCCAAGGGCCCGACCACCTGACGTTCGACCTCGCCGACGCGTCGAAGGTGTCGCTGTCGTTCTACGGCAAGCGGCCCGGCCCGGGGATGAAGCTCGACAAGATGTCGATGCAGTTCTCCACCCAGGAGACCGACTCCCTCGGTGACGTCCTGGAGGCCTACGAGCGGTTGATCCTGGACGCCATGCGCGGCGACCACACCCTGTTCACCACCGCCGAGGGCATCGAATCCCTGTGGGACCGTTCCGAACAACTACTTCAAGATCCGCCGCCGGTGAAGTCCTACCAGCCGGGCACCTGGGGTCCGAACGCGATTCACCAGCTCGTCGCACCCAATGCGTGGCGACTGCCGTTCGAACGTGAGTGGCGCGAGAAGAAGTAGGGTGAGCCCATGACCGATGCGGTGAATCCCACGATCCCTCCCAGCGGTACGGGGTGCGTCGAATGCACGGCCGTCGGCGGATGGTGGGTGCACCTTCGCCGGTGCACCGCATGCGGCCACATCGGGTGTTGCGACGATTCGTTGGCCCGGCACGCGTCGGCGCACTGGAACGAGACGGGTCATCCGATCATCCGGTCCTTCGAACCGGGCGAGGACTGGTTCTGGAACTACGACACCAACGAGTACTACGACGGGCCGGAATTGGCTCCGCCCGAAAGTCATCCGCTCGACCAGACCGTACCCGGGCCCAATGACCGGGTCCCCGAGGACTGGATGACACAGCTGCAACGCCGAGGTGACTGACCTCCCGTGGTGAAGGCCGGAGGCGACAGCACCCTTACCGTCCTCGTCGCATTCGGGGCGAACCTCGTGGTCGCCCTCGCGAAGTCCTTCGCCGCGGTGGTGTCCGGATCGGCGTCGATGACCGCGGAGGCCGCGCACTCGTGGGCCGACACCGGCAACGAGGTGTTCCTCCTCGTCGCCAACCGGCGCAGCGTCCACGAACGCGACGCCCGTCGCCCCCTGGGGTACGGCCGGGAGGCCTACGTGTGGTCACTGCTCGCGGCGGTCGGTCTGTTCGTCGTCGGGGCGGCCGTGTCGATCTGGCGGGGAGTCACCGAGCTGCTGCACGGCGAGGACTCCGCCGAGGACTATCGGGTGGCCTACCTCGTGCTGGCAATCGCCTTCGTACTGGAGGGCGTGTCGCTGCTGCAGTCGCTGCGCCAACTACGAAGGGACGCAAATACTTACGAAAGTGACGTGCTGCAGTACGCCTTCGAGACCTCCGACCCCACGGTGCGGGCCGTCTTCGCCGAGGACAGCGCGGCGCTTGTCGGCATCGTCATCGCGTTCCTCGGAATCTTGTTGCACCAGCTCACCGGGGAGGTGCTCTGGGACGCGATCGGATCGATCTTGGTCGGCGGAGTGCTTGGCGTCGTCGCGGTGATCCTGATCAATCGCAACAGGGTGTTCCTCACCGGGGAGGCGGGGCCGCCGCGCCTGCAGCAGGCGCTGCGCGAGAAGCTGGCCAGCTTTCCCGAGGTGGCCTCGGTACGTTTCCTGCGCCCCGAATTCATCGGTCCGAAGCAGATATTCGTGATCGCGAGCGTCGACCTGGTGGGCGACGCCGTGGAGTCGTCGATCGCGCGCACGTTGCGCGAACTCGAGCACCGGTTCGAAGACGACGTGCCCTACGTGCTGGAGGCGGTGCTCACCGTTTCCGAGCCGGACGACCCGGGTACCACGCTCGGATGACTACAGAACCCACGACCAGCGACTCGGATTCCGGCCCCGAGGGCGCTGCCAAGGACGTCGAGAGCGATCCCGCCAAGGGCGCCGAGGATCGGTCGGACTGGTCCGACGAGGGTGGCGCCACGCCGACGGGACCCGCCGACGACTAACTGGCGTCGGCCGTCGCCGCGGCGGCCGCGTCGAATCCGGGGATGAAGGTGATCCCGGGTCCGCCGTGACAGCCTGCGCTGCCGAGGTACAGCCCGCGAATCGGGATGGGTGAATCGGCGAAAACCCGTGGCAGTAGTCGCCACCGGGCGCGCCGAACATCGTCCCCATGTGCCGCGGCGTAAAGGTGGTGTGGCGGATGATCTTCGACTCGAAGTCCGGTGCCACGCTGGCGATCTTGTCGATCACCCGCCGGCCCATTTCGACCTTGAGGTCACCATGGGACGCGCGACCGTACTCGAGCGGAAACCACATCGAGAACGCCGACATGGCGTGCTTGCCCTCGGGGGCCAAACTACTGTCGTGGACCGACGGGAACTGCATCGCGACCGCCGGATCGGAGGGGACGATTCCGCGTCGACTGTCCTCCCACTGCCGCTGCAGTTCCTCGGGGGTGCTGAACAATCCGATCGCCGCTTGCATCTCGGGGTCGTCGAGCATCTCGTAGGGCGCCGCGAAGGTCGGCATGCCGTCCAGGGCAAAGTGCATCTGCACATAGCTGCCGCGGTGGTCGACGTGCGTGAACCGGCTGCGGACGTCGGGTGGCACGACGTCGGGGTCCAGCAGTGTGGTGACGGTGAGGTCGGGTGCGATCGCCGAGACCACCACGCCGGCCTCGACCGTCGAACCGTCGCCGAGTCGAACGCCGGTGACGCGGCCGTCTGACACCACGATCTGCTCGACCGTGCTGCGAAGCCGAAGTTCACCGCCGTGGGCGTGCAGCATGGCGACCAGATGCGTGGTGAGCGCGCCTATTCCGCCGCGGAACTTCTTCATCAGCTTGGTGTTCTCGTCCGGCATCGCCAGACCGAACGCCAGCGCCGCGGCGGTACCCGGCGTCGCGGGTCCGCGGTAGGTGGTGTTGACGGCCAGGAAGGACAGCATGCCGCGCAGGGCGCCGTGCTTCTCGGCGTCGGGCAGGTACCGGTCCAGCACGTCGACGACCGAGCCGAACAGCATGTCGCGGATGGCCGACCGCTCGAATTCACTGCTGGCGCAGGCGAACATCTCGTCGATCGTCTTGGGTCCGACACCTGCGTCGAACCGCCCGATGGCCCGGGTGGGCCCCTGACTCCAGGCCATCAGGCCGGCCATGCCGTTGACCGCCTCGGCGCCGTGCACGTCACCGAGATGGGTCAGCAGCTTCATCGGGTCGGTGTAGTACACGACGGGTTCGTCGCCGATACCCCGCAGTGACACCGACATGACGTCGAGATCCACCGTCGGCAACGCCTCGAGGCCGAGCGCGTCACTCACCGTCGCCGAGGTCGGAAACTGCAGCGAGCCGGCGATCTCGAATCGGAAGCCCTCGAAGAGCTCGACGGTCGAGGCCATGCCACCGGCGTATCGCTTGGACTCCAGACACAGCGTGCGAAAGCCCGACTTCTGCAGCAGCGCCGCAGCGGCCAAGCCGTTGTGCCCCGCCCCGATGACCACCGCGTCGAACTGCGTCATCGACCGAGGCTGACACGGTGCCCAAGTTTTGTCAATTATGACAAAACTTGGTCAGTCGCCGCCGACCACCCCCACGGCGACCACGTCGAGCGCGGTTCGAGACAACCGCGCCAGCTCCGGCAGGGCCCGCTCCTCGCTCGACATCCAGACCTCCATGGCGCCGAACACCGCGGCGGCGACGCACCGCGCCGTCACCGTCGTGCGCAACCGGTCGTCGAGACTTGCCGCGGGCGGATCGTTGCGGGTCAGGTGCTCCTCGACCGCGGCGGCGAAGTCGGCCTCCACCTGGCGGATGTGCCGCACGATGCGCGCCGGGTCGAGTTCGCGGCTCCGCAACTCGGCGATCTTCGGCACGGCGGCGGCGTCATAGGGTGCCGCCATGATCGCGGAATGCACTGCCTCGACCAACGATTCGTCTGGCTCCCGGCTCGCCAGCGCAGTCCGGAACCATTCGAGGCCGGCGTCGTAATCGGCGAAGAGCAGGTCGTGCTTCGAGGTGAAGTGGCGATAGAACGTGCGCAGCGAAACCCCCGCGTCCGCGGCGATCTGCTCGGCCGAGGTGTCCTCGACACCCTGGGCCAGGAACCTCACCAGCGCGGCCTCGCGAAGCGCGGCGCGGGTTCGTTCGCTGCGCGCGGTCTGCGCGGGTCGGACCATTGGTCGAAAATACCCCGAGCGTGAGAACGACGGCAGCGACGGTCACTTTTCGAAACGCGCGTCAATTTTTGCTGGACACCCCATTTTCGGCGGTACCGCGCCTATCATCGACGGGTGAGCGACCTGACCGCGGAGACGGACGCCGGAGACGGTGGCTACCTCGACCGCGAAACCGCCCGACGTTTGGTTGCGGGGACGGTCTCGGTCAATCCGGCGGTCCGGGAACTGATGGGGCAGATCACCAAGGACTACGGCGGCGTGGCCCGGCTACTGCGGCTCGTCCTGGCCGACCCCGACCGGCTGACCGCCCTGCAGGGCGCGGGCCTACTCGACGGGGCGCCTCGGATCGCGCTCGACCAGTTCGCGGAGCTCACCGCCGAGGCCCTTGGCGTGCCGTGCGCCGCGGTGTCGATCCTCGCCGACGACCGTCAGATTCGCCTGGGCTGCAACGATTCCGGCGCCGACCGATCGTTCCCACTGGAGGAATCGATCTGCAAGTACGCCGTCGTCAGCGGCCAGCCCTTGATCGTCGACGACATCGCCCGCCACCCGGTGCTGGCCGACCACCCCATGGCGCTCAGCGGCGCCATCCGGGCCTACGCCGCCTTTCCGCTGCATGACGAGCGGGGCACTCCCGCGGGCACGCTGTGCGCGTGGGACCGCGACCCGAGACGGTGGACGAGCGGTCAGGTACAGATCCTCGAGGACCTGGCCGCGGCCGCGCACGCCAGGGTGTTCGGCACGTGAGGCCATGATGCGCGCCGTCGAGCCGGCACGGAAACGGAGGGGCGAGTGATCACGCTGCAGGGGAACGAGGCTCCGCCGTCGTCGCCGTCGATCGGGGTCACCCGTGCCCGGCCGCGGCGTCGCACGCTCGACGAGTTGGCCAGGACCAACCCGCTGAGCACGATCATCACGGTGTCCATCGACGTGTTGGCCGGTTCCGCGGGCGTGGCCCTGGGTTCGTGGTGGGCGTTCGCCACCGAGCCGACGAGCCCTCCGGTGTGGATGTGCTGGCTCTACACCCCGCTGGTCGTCGCGGTGTTCGCCGTGCGAAAGGTGTACTCCCGTCGCCTGAACCGACGATTCCTCGACGAGGTCGGCCCGGTGCTCGCGGGCACGGCGCTCGCGGCGGTGTTGCTGCTGAGCCTGATGGAATTCGCAAGCGCGCCAGGGCACATCGGTGGCATGACCACCAAGATCTGGGTCTGCGTCGTCGCGGTCATGCTGCTGTGCCGGCTGATCCGCGCGGGATACCAACGGCACCTGCGACGGCGCAACCTGCTGCTGTCCCCCGTCATCGTCGTGGGCAACGGGCGCGTCGCCTACCAAATCGTCGAGCGGCTACGCGACAGCCCACAGCACGGACTGTCGGTCGTCGGTTTGGTGGACGCCGAACCGCCGTGGGCCGGAATCGATTCCGAGGGCGTCGCGCCCCCGGTTCCCTACCTGGGCTCGCCGGACGACGTCGACCGGTTGATTCGCGAGACCGGTGCCGAGGGCGTCGTCATCGCCTTCTCACTCACCCAAGACCAATTGCTCACCCCGGTCGTCCGCGTGGCCCACCGGCACGGACTGCGCGTCTGGGTGGTGCCCAGGATGTTCGATTCGGTTGGCGGGAACGTCCGAGTGGAGCACGTCGGCGGCCTTCCGCTACTTGCCGTACCCCACACCGACCCGCAGGGGTGGCAGTTCACGCTGATGAAGCACGTCGGCGATCGAGTGGTGGCCGCCGTCGGGCTGCTACTGATCTCCCCACTGTTCTTGACGTTGATGTTGCTGGTGCGGCTTAGTTCACCGGGCCCCATCCTGTTCCGGCAGCCACGCGTCGGACGTGACGGACAGGTGTTCGACTGTCTGAAGTTTCGGTCGATGCGTGCGCCGCGGGCCTCGGACGCCGACTTCGAGGTCGCGTCGGGGCGGGCGCCCGGTGGCGTCGAGGGCGTGGACCGGCGTACTGCCATCGGCAAGATCATGAGACGGACGTCGCTGGACGAACTGCCTCAGCTCCTCAACGTAATCAAGGGCGACATGAGCCTCGTCGGTCCGCGACCGGAGCGGCCGGAGTTCGTCGCGCTGTTCGACGCGCAGATCCGCCGATACGGTGAGAGACACCGGGTCAAGGCCGGCGTGACCGGCTGGGCCCAGGTTCACGGACTTCGTGGCCAGACCTCGATCGCCGATCGCGCGGAATGGGACAACTACTACATCGAGAATTGGTCGTGGGGACTCGACCTGAAGATCTTGATGCTCACGGTGCTTGCCGTCATGCGCCGGGCGGAGTGAGCAGCGGCGCCAGCGTTGCTAGGTCAGTTATTTCTCCGATACCGAGACACCTTTCTGCAAGCGGTCGCACAATGCGTAAGGCACACGCATATTTGCTCGTAGGGGGTCGCCATGCAGAAGTCGCTCACGGCGTTGGTGTTCGGCGCCGCCACGGCGATGCTGATGGCGGCGCCAGCCCACGGCGAGCCCGCCCCCGACCCGCACATGCCCAACATGCAGAGCGGTTACTGTCCCGGCGGGGGTATGGGGTCACAGATCTCGCTCGCCTACTGTGACGGTGTGCCATTCCCGGACGGGTCCTATTGGCACACGATTCAGTATGGGGCGCCGATGATCGGTCATCCCTATGGCCTTCTCTCGCCGGGTATGCAGTGCGTCGTCGGTGGGGGACCGATCCCCGCGCCGGCCCCACCGGGCGGGTGCGGCGGGGCGGTACCGCCGCCTCCTCCCTAGCACTCCGTCGAAGGGATGGCGCCAGCTCGGTACTCACCCCCTCTTGGAACGACTGCCACCCGATCTGCGGGTACCGGGCGTGCAGGTCGGCGAAGTCGACCCGCGCGCCACGGAACGACGCGACCAGGACGGTGGCGACGAATCGACCGGTGCAGACCATTTCGGTGGGCGCCGTCAGACCTCGATCTGCGTGGCTAATTTGGCCTTCTTGTCCGCGTACATCAACTCATCGGCCTGGGCCACCAACTCCTGCAACGTCCGGCAGTCCCCGGCGGCGACGCGCACCACGCCCACGCTGACCGACAGGTGGTGTCGGCGGTCTGCGGCCTCGTCGAGAGCGCGGAACGACTCCGTCAACCGCGCTTTGAGGACGTCGGAGCACTCTTCGGCCTCGGTGACCAGGATGCAGAATTCGTCACCCCCTGTGCGGGCCACGATGGCAGCGGGCCCCAGGACCGAGCGCAACGTCCGGGCGACGTCGGCAATCACCTCGTCGCCGGCGTCATGCCCCTGTTCGTCGTTGACCTTCTTCAGGCCGTCGACGTCGAGGAAGGCCAGAAGGCAGTCACGGCCGCGGTCGCGCGCCGCGCTCAAGGTCGCCTGGCCCTCCACGTTGAATCCCCGCAGGTTGTGCAATCCGGTCAACTCGTCGGTCAGCGAGAGCCGTCGGATCTCGTCGTTGGCGCTCCTAAGTTCGGCCGTACGCTCTCGCACCCGCTGTTCGAGTTCGGAGATCGTCTGGACGTGCGCCATAGCCACCGACGTCGAATCGGCGAGCCCCTGCAGCAGCGACACCTCCTGAGCCGACGGCATCCGCTCGTGGGCCCAATAGACGCCGATCGCCCCAACCGGTTCCAATCGCCGAATGGGGACCATCACCAGACTCTTGACGAACGTGGTGCGGTACACCGCGTGCGGGATGCGGTCGTCCTGAAACACGTCGGGGATGACCACTGCCTCCCGGTGAAGCATGGCCCATCCGCCGATGCACCCGTCGACCGGAAATCTGCTCCCCTTCCACAGGCGGCCAATGGCATTCTCGTCGGCGTAGAAGCACGTGTCGTTGTCCCGCAACACGATGGTGGCGCCGTCGCACCCGAGGATCTCGCGAGCCGACGTGCGCACGACGCGCAGCACGTCCGCGAGTTCCTGGGCCAGAGAGAGTTCCTGAACCGCGAGCAGGAGCCGTTCCATGCCGCCGGCAGGGTCGGTGAACGTCAGCGCGCTCTCGATGGCCGATCCCACGCCAGGGGGATCGGACTCGACCAGCGAACCGACCATTCCTACCTCCGCGGGGCGTCCTTCGCCTCGATGGATCGAGGCACTGAAAATCGACGGAAGCGTAACAAAGGATGTGTATCGAGGCGGGTCATAGAAGCGCCTGAGAAAAAGACGTCATCTCTGGCGATGACGGTGTGGTGGCCAGGGCCGGGATCGAACCGGCGACCTTCCGCTTTTCAGGCGGACGCTCGTACCAACTGAGCTACCTGGCCGGGACGGCACGCACTTCCTTGCCTCGCCGTTTGGCGACCCTGACGGGACTCGAACCCGCGACCTCCGCCGTGACAGGGCGGCGCGCTAACCAACTGCGCCACAGGGCCTTGCTCTTCCTGCTGCTCCGACGTCGCCGCCGTTGCGTCGTACCCCCAACGGGATTCGAACCCGTGCTACCGCCGTGAAAGGGCGGCGTCCTAGGCCGCTAAACGATGGGGGCCAAAGCCGAATCTCTTCGGGGACTCTCAACGCCGGAGCGTTGGGAGCTTCGATAGCTTAGGTTACCGACCCCCATTTCCTCAAACTTGGGTCCCCGTCCCGCCCCCGGCGACCGCTGCGGGGCCGCCAAGTATCCTGACTCACCACGCCCCTATAGCTCAGTTGGTAGAGCTACGGACTTTTAATCCGCAGGTCCCAGGTTCGAGCCCTGGTGGGGGCACCAGGTTCTCGTCAGCCGGTGGGCCGCGGCGCCGACACCGTCGTCACGGAGGACGCCAAATGACGAACGACCAGACCGTGCGGTTGGGTCTGGGGCTCGCCGCCCTGGGGCGGCCCGCCTACATCACCAGCGGTCGCGCCGACGACGTCGGTGCGGCACGGTCGGTCGACGAGATGCGGGACCGTACCGCCGACGTGCTCGACGCCGCCTACTCGTCCGGCATCCGATACGTCGACGTCGCCCGGTCGTATGGTCTGGCCGAGCAGTTCCTGGCCCATTGGCTCGCCTCCCGCCCCGAGATCGAGGACGTCGAGGTCGCGTCCAAGTGGGGCTACCGCTACGTGGGCGACTGGCAGATGACCGCCGACGTGCACGAGGTGAAGGACCATTCCCTCGACGCGTTCACGCGTCAGCTGGCCGAGACCAAGCAGATCCTCGGCGACCGGGTCGACCTCTATCAGGTGCACTCGGTGACGCCCGACAGCCCGGTGCTCGCCGACCGGGAGCTCCACCGCGCGCTCGCCGACGTCCGTGACGGCGGGCTTCGCATCGGATTGTCCACCTCCGGCCCGCGGCAGGCCGACGTCGTTCGAGCGGCCACGGCGATCGAGGCCGGCGGCCGGCGCTTGTTCACCTCCGTCCAGTCGACCTGGAACCTGCTCGAGACATCGGCCGGCTCAGCACTTTCCGAAGCTCGTGCCGAGGGCATGGCCGTCGTCGTGAAGGAGGTCTTCGCCAATGGCCGGTTGGCCCCCGGCAGCACCGACGTCGCGCCCGGCGTCGAATTGGCGTCGCGCGTGGCCGCCGATCTCGGGATCGGTCTCGACCAGCTCGCCCTTGCCGCCGCCTACCGTCAGCCGTGGTCGCCTCGGGTGCTCTCCGGGGCGGCTACTCCGCTCCAGGTTCGGTCTCACGTCGCGGGTGCCGACTTCGCGTTGCCGACCGATGTGGCCGATGCGCTGGAGGCCGCGGCGGAGGATCCCGCCGACTACTGGGCGGCGCGCGGCCGCCGTCAGTGGGGCTGATTCGGTCGACGAGGTGAGCGCTTGGACCCCCGCCGACGCTCCAACCCGGATACCCTTTCCGCCATGAAGTCGGTGGCGGCGTTCGGGGCGGCGGTGATCGTCTCGATCGCATGCGCAGCGTGCGGTCCCGCGCACGGCGCATCCGGGTCCTCGGTCGTCCGGCCCGCCACCTCCAACCAAGACGCCGGGCCGTCCGACGTTCCCGAGACCCTGGCTGCCGCCACGGCCGCCGCGCAGGCCAACATCGACCGTTTCACTGCCGGGGACTACGCCGGCGTCTGGGAGCACATGGAGTCCGACGTCCGAGCCGGCATCAGCCAGCGGGACTTCGTGACGTTCTACGAGACCTGCAAGAAGCCCGGCGCACGCATCAGCGTCCGCGGGCTCCGCTTGGAAGACGGTGAGGCCGTCGTCGTCATGAAGATTCAGGGCGTGGAGAAGTCCCGGGGCATGGTCTACGAAGACGGCCGGTGGAACATGCAGGCGACCGACGACTTCGCCGCCCGGCTAGGCCAGCCGCTCCCCCAGCTCATCGCCGAGGAGACCGCGGCCGGGCTCTGCTCGCACTGACCGCAACGCCCGAGCGCTCACACCACCGGGCAGTAGTGCATCGGGTTGTCCCGCTCGTCGAGAGGGGGCAGGTTGCGTGCCGGCGTCTCGGGCAGCGGCGCATCAGGGGCGTTGCGTCCCGTGACGCGATCCCAGCCGGCGCGCGCCCGCGGATGCATGCGAGCGCGCTTGGGCAGCAACGAGAATGCGGCGCCCACGAGTCGCCCAAGGCGACGGTGCACCCACTCGTCTCGGTCGGTCCACGTGTAGCCCATCAGGTCTCGGACGGGCGGATCGTAGAGACCCACGGTGAACCATACGAAGAACGGTGCCACCAGCTTCCGTTGCTGACGCCACATCCAGTCGGGCATCTTCTCGGCCCACGGCGGCTTGGGTAGGTCGGTCAGGTCGAGCACTGCGCGCGCGGCGTAGTTGTTCTCCAACACGTTGCGGCACATGTGATCCCAATAGGTCTGGAACTCCTCCCACGTGTTGGGCACCGGGCGCATGCTCATGCCGTACATCCGGTACCACTGGACGTGCTCGTCGAACAGCTGGCGCTTTTCGGCCTCGGTGATGCCGCCGCACAGCCGTTCCGCGACGATGAGGGTCCCCACGAAGAACGTGGAGTGCGCCCAGTAGAAGACCTCGGGATTGAGCGCGTGGTACCGACGGCCTTGCGCGTCAACGCCTTTGATGTCGGTGTGGTAGTCACGAACCTCGGCGCCGGTGCGGGGCGCCCGGTCGGTGTCGAACACGACGCCGCCGATCGGGTAGAGCGACCTCAGCAGCCGGGGCCACCGCTCGCGGAAGAACGTCGAATGCTCCTCGACGGCGGCGCCAAGCTGGGGATGCATGTTCTGCATCGAACCGGCCCACGGGCCCTGCAGGAGGCCTCGCCAGTCACCGAAGTACTTCCACGTCAGGGAGTCGGGACCGAGCGGCACCGGCGGGGCGTCGTATCCCCCGGGCGACACCGGGCAGCCGATGGGCTGCCCGCTGGTCACTGGACACGTCTCGGACGTATCTTGGGTCACCTGGGGACCTTTCCCTGGAGCCGGCGCGGTTTGACTACGCGCGTTGTCATAATGAGTCTAGGAGTGATGTGCCTTCCGGTCAACGACGGGGCCGCTGGTCCGGTGTCCCCCTGCGGGACCGGCAGACGCTTCGGCGCGACGAGCTCATCACCGCCGGTGTGGAGGTGCTCGGCGGCGAGGGCGGCGGATCGCTGACCGTACGCGGCGTGTGCCGGGCGGCCGGCCTGACCGAGCGCTACTTCTACGAAAGCTTCGACGACCGCGACGACTTCGTGCGCGCGGTGTACGACCACGTGTGCAGCACGGCCATGACCACGTTGACGTCGTCGACCACACCGCGCGACGCCGTGGAGCGTTTCGTCGCGCTGATGGTCGACGATCCGATCCGGGGTCGCGTGCTGTTGATCGCCCCCGAGCGGGAACCCGTGCTCACCAAGTCGGGCGCGGAATGGATGCCGAGCTTCATCGAGCTGCTTCAGCACAAGCTGACGCGCATCACCGATCCGGCGGTCCAAGCCATGGTCGCCACCGGACTCGTCGGTGCACTGACGGCCTTGTTCACGGCCTATCTGAATGGGCGACTCGACGCCACCCGGGAGCAGTTCATCGACTACTGCGTCGACATGCTGCTCAGCCGGGCGTCGTCACACCATTAGTTACTCGCCGGGAGCGCCGGGCGACTGGCCGTCACCGGCCAATTCGTCGGTTGCGTCCTGCGCGGCCTGCGCCTGGGCCTGGGCCTTGGCCTCTTCTTCGTCGGCCGCCGACTTCGCCGCGCGACCCTCTTCGCTGCCCTGCGACAGACCGGGCGTCGTCGCGGTGGCGTAACCGCCGTTGCAGTTCAGGTAGAACTGCACGGTGTTGGACACGTGGGCACCGTCGTTGGCGCTGGCGAACGGGGCGGTCTGCGACCGGTCGACGATGCAGTCGCTCTCGGAGAGCTTGTCTCCGGTGCGAGCCGCGACGACGACCGTCTGGCCCGCATCACTCGCGGCGGACGACGCATCGGAATACTTCTGACCCGCGTAGGAATCGGCCGAGGCCACCCCACCGCCGAGAAGCGCCGACACTGCCAACGCGCCAATGGCGCCAGAACCAACAACGATGAGCTTCTTCACTTCTAGCCCTATCTATCCGCGGAGTCACAGCCTGCTCGCCGGGATATTACAGCCGCATGTGCCGCAGCGCAGCGGCTCCCGTCAATAGACGGGAGGCGTCGAATTCGGGGGCCTCGGAGCGGTTTACTCGCCGCCCGCGACGGCCAGCTGATCATCCTCGGACTGCTGCGCGGCCGCCGCTTCCTGAGCCTCGCGCTGCTTCTTTGCTGCCAGGTCGGCCTGGTAGATCTTCTGACCCTCGGGGCTTTGCAGCGAGAAGCCGGGCCACAGCTTGGTCGAGTACTTGGCATAGCAGTTCAGGTTGACGTTCATCTGCTTGTTGGCCTGGTTGCCGAACCCGTCGATACCCGAGGCCGGGGTCGCACTGGTGACGATGCACTGGTCCCAATCCTTGCGATCCCCAACGGTCGACGTCACGACGGCCGACGTGCCCTGCTGACTGAGAGTCGCCTTGGCGTCGGCATAGGTTTGCCCGACGACGCCGCTGTCGGCCCCGGCGATGCCTCCGCCGAGGCTCAACGCCACCGCCGCCGAACCCAATGCACCGACTCCGGCAACCAAGAACTTGTTCACGTGAGGTGACCTTTCGTCGTCAACGGGCGCGCGGTCGCGGATACGTCGTTTGCCAGCGGGGATGTTTCTGCCGCGAATACTACCCTTGCCTCCGGATTGCCTGTGAGTCTTGATAACGACGTGATGACACTGCGGTCGAGGAACTTGATGTCACCGGGGGACACAGATATATTGAGTGCAACCAACGGGTACAGATAACTGGGAGGGTTCATGTCGACCGAGTTGACCGACCTGCAGCTGCTACACGAACTCGAGCCAGTGGTGGAGCAGAACATCAACCGCCACATGCGCATGCGCAAGGACTGGAACCCGCATGACTACATTCCGTGGTCCGACGGCAAGAACTACTACGCCCTCGGCGGGCAAGACTGGGATCCCGAGCAGTCCAAGCTCTCCGAGGTCGCGCAGGTCTCGATGCTGCAGAACCTGCTCACCGAGGACAACCTGCCGTCCTACCACCGCGAGATCGCCATGAACTTCAGCATGGACGGCCCGTGGGGTTACTGGGTCAACCGGTGGACCGCCGAGGAGAACCGGCACGGCATCGCGCTGCGCGACTATCTCGTCGTCACTCGCGCCATCGACCCCCTCGAGCTCGAGGAGCTGCGCGTCGAGCAGGTCACCCGCGGCTTCAGCCCCGGCCAGGGCCCGCAGGGCGAGATGTTCGCCGAAAGCCTCTTCGACTCGGTCATCTACGTCACCTTCCAGGAACTCGCCACGCGCGTCTCGCACCGCAACACCGGCAAGGCGTGCAACGAGACGGTCGCCGACCAACTGCTGCAACGCGTTTCGGCCGACGAGAACCTGCACATGATCTTCTACCGCGACGTCAGCGCGGCCGGTCTGGACTTCGCGCCCAACCAGGCGATGAAGTCGCTGCACCGGGTGCTGCGCAATTTCAAGATGCCCGGTTACACCGTTCCCGAGTTCCGCCGCAAGGCCGTCGTCATCGCCGTCGGCGGCGTCTACGACCCGCGCATCCACCTCGACGACGTCGTGATGCCCGTGCTCAAGAAGTGGCGCATCTTCGAGCGTGAGGACTTCACCGGCGAGGCCGCCGAGATGCGCGACGACCTCGGCAAGCTCGTCGACGAACTCGAGGAGACCTGCCAGAAGTTCGAGGTCGCCAAGGAGCGCCGGCTCGAGCGCGAGCGCAAGATGGCGGAGAAGAAGGAAATGAAGAACTTGTTGGTGACGTCATCAGCGTCCTGACCGACGCACCCGTATCGGCCCGATCCGTTCCCGGCCCCGGGATCAAGATCGGGCCGATCGCGTTGCGCAGCCCCGTCGTCCTCGCGCCCATGGCCGGGGTCACCAACGTGGCGTTCCGCACCCTGTGCCGCGAGCTCGAGCTGGCCAGAGCGGGCACCGTCAGCGGCCTGTACGTCTGCGAGATGGTCACGGCTCGTGCGCTCGTCGAACGCAACGAGAGCACGCTGCACATGACGACGTTCGGTCCCGAGGAGTCGCCGCGGTCGCTGCAGCTCTACACCGTCGACCCAGCCACCACCTACGCCGCGGCGAAGATGATCGTCGACGAGGACATGGCCGATCACATCGACATGAACTTCGGCTGCCCGGTCCCCAAGGTCACCCGTCGCGGGGGCGGTGCGGCGCTGCCCTACAAGCGCAAGCTGTTCGGCCAGATCGTGGCCGCTGCGGTACGCGCCACGGCCGGCACCAGGATCCCGGTCACCGTGAAATTCCGCATCGGCATCGACGACGACCACCACACCCACCTCGACGCCGGCCGCATTGCCGCCGCCGAGGGCGCGGCGGCGGTTGCACTGCACGCCCGCACCGCGGCACAGCGCTACTCCGGCACGGCCGACTGGAACCAGATCGCCGAGCTCAAGCAACACGTCACCGACATCCCCGTGCTGGGCAACGGCGACATCTTCGTCGCCGACGACGCCCTGAAGATGATGGCCGAGACCGGGTGCGACGGAGTCGTCATCGGCCGCGGCTGCCTTGGTCGGCCGTGGCTGTTCGCCGAGCTGTCGGCGGCGTTCAACGGCGTCGAGGCCCCGGTGCCGCCCACCCTCGGCGAGGTCGCCGACATCGCCCGTCGTCACGGGCAGCTCCTCGCTGCGCACTTCGGCGAGGACAAGGGCATGCGCGACATCCGCAAGCACGTCGCCTGGTACCTGCACGGGTTCCCCGCCGGCGCCGATCTGCGCCGTGCGCTGGCGTTGGTCAAGACGCTCGACGAGCTCGACGAACTGCTCGGCCAGCTGGATCCCGACGTGCCGTTTCCGCCTGCTGCCGAGGGTCCGCGCGGACGACAAGGTTCCCCGGGATCGGTGTCCCTACCCGAGGGCTGGCTCGGCGACCCGGATGACTGCACGGTGCCCTCGGGGGCCGACGTTATGCACTCCGGGGGCTGAACCGACGCCCGTGCGAGACGTCTTCGAGACGCCACCGACACCGTCTCGGACTGGCTCGACATCGGGTTGTCTCAGTACGATGGGAAACCACCATGACGGGTTCCGACTGGCTTCGAGTGGCCAAGCCCCTGTCGTGCTGCTAGAAGACTAGAAGCAGACGAGTTCGATCGGTGCGCACGAACGCACCGATACACACGGTCGGAGGCCGACAGGACATGAGTGACGGCGACAACGCCGCTCCCGGTCGTCGGCAACGGAGCGGACCCGACGACGCCTCGTCCGGTGACGAGAAACGCGTCAACGACTGGATTACCCGATCGACGCGGCCGGCGCCAGGCGCCGCGCCGTGGGAGCGTTCCCAGACCCCATCCGACGCGCCGGCAGGCAACCACACCGACGGCGTCACCGTCGCCGACCTGATCGCCAAGATCACCGGCACGCACCCCGAGCCCGCGCCCGAACCAGAAGTCGACGCCGAGTCCGAGGCCGACGAACAGTCCGGCCACGACGACGACGTGGCCTACGACGACGCCCCCGACGCCGTCCCCGGAGACGACACCACCGTCATTCCCGTCGTCCCGGCCCACGCCTCCGAATTGCCCGACCTGACGGGCCTGGCCAGGGAACCCGCGACACCGGAGCGGATCGACGGCGTCACCCCGACCCCCGTCACGACGTCCTCGCACCGCGGTCGCCACACGGCGATGGTGATGGGCAGGGTCGCCGCGGCGCTCATCGCGGTCCTCGCGTTGGCGCTGACCGGCGCCGCCTGGCAGTGGCAGGCGTCCAAGGACAAAAGCCTCAACAAGGTGGCCGCGCTCGACCCGAACTCCCGCGACATCGTCGACCCCGGCGCGCAGTTCGGCGACGAGAACTTCCTCATCGTCGGCACCGACAGTCGCCTCGGGCAGAACAGCGACATGGGTGCGGGCACCACCGACGACGCAGCCGGCGCCCGGTCGGACACGATCATGCTGGTCAACATCCCGGCCAATCGCAAACGCGTTGTCGCCGTGTCGTTCCCGCGCGATTTGTCCATCAC
The DNA here is from genome assembly GCF_025823185.1 of Mycobacterium yunnanensis. Classification (GTDB taxonomy): domain Bacteria; phylum Actinomycetota; class Actinomycetes; order Mycobacteriales; family Mycobacteriaceae; genus Mycobacterium; species Mycobacterium yunnanensis. The sequence continues at coordinate 182,767 of NZ_JACKVK010000001.1, read as the reverse complement.
TCCCATGCAGTGCGAGCACTGGGACCCCACGACCAGCACCTACGGTCCGGCCACCGACCCGGATTCCCCCGTCTACGGCATGGACAAGGTCTACACCGAGACCAAGTTGAATTCGGCCTACGCGGTCGGCGGCCCGAAGTGCCTCGTGAAGGTCATCCAGAAGCTTTCAGGTCTGTCGGTGAATCGGTTCATGGCCGTCGACTTCGCCGGCTTCTCCAAGATGGTCGACGCACTCGGCGGCGTCGAGGTCTGTTCCACCACGCCGCTCGAGGACTACGAGCTGGGGACGGTCTTGCCCAATGCCGGCCGACAGATCGTCGACGGGCACACCGCGCTGCAGTACGTCCGCGCGCGGCAAGTGACCACCGAGACCAACGGCGACTACGGCCGCATCAAGCGCCAACAGCTGTTCCTGTCGTCGCTGCTGCGTTCGCTGATCTCCAAGGACACGTTCTTCTCGCTCAGCAAGCTCAACAACGTGGTGAACCTGTTCATCAACGACAGCTACGTCGACAACATCCAGACCAAGGACCTCGTCGACCTCGGTCAGTCCGTGCAGGGCGTCAACGTCGGACGCATCACGTTCGTCACGGTGCCGACGGTCGGCTATGCCGACGAGTACGGCAACGAGGTGCCCCGCACCGACGACATGCGCAGCCTCTTCGACGCGATCATCAACGACGATCCACTTCCGGAGGAGAAGACCGTCGGACCCACGCTGGCCGACAAGCCCGAGGCCGTCGTGCCACCGCCGCCGGTGGCGGACAACACCGGCGAACTCGTCGACGCCGTCACCACCAGCCCCGGCGACATCACCGTGCGCGTGTCCAACTCGACCGGGGAGGACGGCCTCGCGTCCACCGCCGCGAGCGACCTGCAGCAGCACGGGTTCAACGTCGACACCCCCGACGACTACCCCGGCCCCCTGGACTCCACGACGGTGTTCTTCTCCTCGGGCAACGAGCAGGCCGCCGCGACCGTCGCCTCGTCGTTCGCCTCCCCCGCGATCCCCCCGATCGAGCGGGTCTCCGGCATGGGCAACGTGGTCCGAGTGGTGCTCGGTTCGGACTTCAACGCCGTCAACGCGCCGTCCCCGAGCGGGTCCTCGGTCCAGGTCCACGTCGTGCACGATCGCAGCGCCGAGAAATCCCATCTCCCCGAGGACCTGACCGTCACCAATGCCGCGGACACCACCTGCGAGTGACGCGGTCGAACGGGCATTGCGGCAGGTGGCATTCACCTTTCGTTCACCCGTGAGGTCGTGACGACGGCGTCGACCTACCCGTAGGCTTGGTACATGCGTACCGCCTACCACGAGCAACTGGCCTCGTTGACCGACCAGCTCGGTGAGATGTGCGGCCTTGCCGGTGTGGCCATGGAGCGTGCCACCCAGTCCTTGCTCCAGGCCGATCTCGTCCTCGCCGAGCAGGTCATCACCGATCACGAACAGATCGCCGCGATGAGTGCGCGCGCCGAAGAGGCGGCCTTCGTCCTCCTGGCGTTGCAGGCCCCCGTGGCGGGCGATCTCCGCGCGATCGTCAGCTCGATTCAGATCGTGGCCGACGTCGACCGGATGGGAGCGCTGGCACTGCACGTCGCGAAGATCGCCCGGCGTCGCCATCCCCAGCACGTCCTGCCGGAGGAAGTCAACGGTTACTTCGCCGAAATGGGCCGTCTTGCAGTCGAACTCGGCAACAGCGCCCAGGAGGTGCTGGTCAGCCGGGACCCGCAAAAGGCTGCCCGCATCCGCGAAGAGGACGACGCGATGGACGACCTCCACCGTCACCTGTTCTCCGTGCTGATGGATCGCGAGTGGCGCCACGGCGTGGTCGCCGCGGTCGACGTGACCCTGCTGAGCCGGTTCTACGAGCGTTTCGCCGACCATGCGGTCGAGGTCGCCCGTCGCGTGATCTTCCAGGTGACCGGCCGCTTCCCCGACGAGGAAGTGGTCCCCGCGCCTCACTGACGGGTGATGCGAACCCCCACCTTGGTGGCCGCCAGCAAGTCCCGCAGCACCTTAGCCAGTACGTGGAGTTCGGCGTTGCCGTAGGCGGCGAGGAAGTCCTGGCGGCCGTGGTCCATCTCGTCGTGCAGGCGCCGATGCGCCTCGGCGACGTGTTCCCCGTCGCGCGTCAGCACCAATTCGACCTCCTTGCGGTTGCCGGGGATGGGCCTGCGGGTGACGAGATGAGCGTCGACCAGTCGTTGGACGTGCTTGGACACCGTCCCCTTCAGTTGCCCGGAGCGGGCCGCCAGGCCGACGACGCTGACGGGCCCGTCGGCGATCGCGGCGAGAAGATGCAACGACAACGTCGGTAGGCCGCGAACCGCCGCGCTCAACCGGGGCGGGCACAGGCGGGCCATGAAGTCGCGTTCGGCGTCGTCGTCCTCGCCGCCGGTCATCTCGACGTCGAACTTGTCCCCCACCGCGGCGAGCAGTCCGACGACTTCCTCGACCAGTGCGGACTTGGTTTTCACGGAAACCATCTTGCCATCGGGTGGGCGGCGTCGTACATTGTTTCCATAGAAACCATATCGGGGGAAACGAAGGAGCCGTGATGAAGGCAGCAGTGGTCCACGAGTGGGGTGCGGCGCCGGTGTACGCCGACCAGCCCGAGCCCGACGTCACCGGCGGCGGCGTCGTCGCGACGGTCGAGGCGTCGGCGCTGACCAACCTCACCAAGGGCCTGATGTCCGGAAAGCACTACGCCAGCAAGCAAATTCAGCTACCCGCCATCCCGGGCGTGGACGGCGTCGCCCGTCTCGAGGACGGCACCCGCGTCTACACCGGCGCGCTCAAGCCCTACGGGATGATGGCCGAACGCACCCTCGTCGACCCGCAGGGCGCCGTGGTGGTGCCCGACCACGTCGACTCCGTCACCGCAGCCGCCATCCCCAATCCGGGCGTCTCGGCGTGGATGTCGCTTCAGCACGCGGCCGCGATCAAGCCGGGTGCCCACGTCTTGGTGCTCGGCGCCACCGGCGTCACCGGGTCGACGGCAGTCCAGCTGGCCAAGTCGGCGTTTGGCGCCGGTCGGGTGGTCGTCGCGGGCCGCGACACCGCCCGGCTGGAGTGGTTGCGCACCGTCGGCGCCGACGACGTCATCGCTCTCGGCGAGGAGGACCTACGCGCCCGGGCGGCCACCCTGCACGCAGAGCGGCCCTTCGACGCGGTCCTGGACTACCTGTGGGGCAAGACGGCAGAGCAGGTGCTCGCCGCGCTCGGCGCCAGCGAGCTCTCCGCGCCCTACTACGAGACACGGTTCGTGCAGATCGGGTCGATCACCGGACTGGACATCACCCTGCCGGCAGGCATCCTGCGCAGCGCAGGCATCATCCTCAGTGGCGTCGGCCTCGGAAGTGCGCCACCAGAGGTGCTCGCCCACATCCGGTCCGAGGCACTTCCGAAGCTGTTCGACATGGTCGCCGCCGGTGACCTACACCTCGAGGTTCAACCCAAGCCGCTGGCCGACGTCGAACGTCTGTGGACGGCCAAGGAACCGTCGGGCACCCGCGTCGTCCTGGTGCCCTGAAACGCGACTAGCCGAAGCGGCCCGAGATGTAGTCCTCGGTCGCCTTCTGCGTGGGGTTGGAGAAGATCTTCTCCGTGTCGTCGATCTCGATCAGTTTGCCGGGCTTGCCCGTCGCCTCGAGATTGAAGAACGCGGTCTGATCGCTGACTCGGGCGGCCTGCTGCATGTTGTGCGTGACGATCACGATCGTGAAGTCCTGCTTGAGCTCGGAGATGAGATCCTCGATGGCCAGCGTCGAGATCGGGTCGAGCGCCGAGCACGGCTCGTCCATGAGCAGTACGTCGGGCTGCACGGCGATTGCCCGGGCGATGCAGAGTCGCTGCTGCTGCCCGCCCGAGAGCCCGCCGCCGGGCTTGTCCAGCCGGTCCTTGACCTCGTTCCACAGGTTGGCGCCCTTGAGGGACTGCTCGGCGACCTCGTCGAGCGCCTTCTTGCTGTGACGGCCCTGCAGCTTCAGCCCAGCCACGACGTTGTCGCGAATCGACATGGTGGGGAACGGGTTTGGCCGCTGAAACACCATGCCGATGGTCTTGCGCACCCCGACGGGGTCGACGCCCGCGCCGTAGATGTCCTCGCCGTCGAGCAGCACCGAGCCTTCGACGCGCGCGCCGGGGATCACCTCGTGCATGCGGTTCAGGGTGCGCAGCACCGTCGACTTGCCACAGCCCGACGGCCCGATGAATGCCGTCACACTGCGCGGCTGCACCGACAGCGCCACGTCGGCCACGGCGTGGAACGACCCGTAGTAGATGTTGACGTCTTTGAGGTCCAGGCGTTTGGCCACGGAATGCTCCTACACTTTCTTGGGAGAGAAGATCTTTGCGACCAGGCGCGCCGCGACGTTGAGGATGGCGATCAGCAACACCAAGGTCAGGGCCGCGCCCCAAAGACGGTCGGTGGGAATCGGGTTGGCCCCGGCGCCTGCGGAGATCTGGTCGTACATCATGCCGGGCAGCGAGCCCATGAATCCGCCGAACATGTCGAAGTTGATCGACGCCGCGTAGCCCACCAGGATCAGCAGCGGCGCGGTTTCGCCCATCACGCGGGCCAGCGCGAGCATGATGCCGGTGACGATGCCCGAGAGCGCGGTCGGAATGACGATCCGCACGATGGTCTTCCACTTCGGTACGCCGAGTGCGTAACTCGCCTCGCGAAGATCCATGGGGACGATTCGCAACATTTCCTCGGTGGCCCGCACGATGACCGGGATCATCAGCAGCACGAGCGCCAGCGACACCGCGAATCCGGAGCGCTCGAAGCCCAGCGTCGCCACCCACAGCGCGTAGATGAACAGCGCCGCCACGATCGACGGCACACCGGTGAGGATGTCGACCATGAACGTGGTGACGCGGCCCAGCCGCGTGCCGCCGCCGTACTCGACGAGGTAGACCGCGACCATCACGCCGACAGGAATCGAGATCAGCGAGCACACCAGTCCTTGCAGCAGCGTGCCCATCACCGCGTGGTAGACGCCGCCACCGGGTGAGAACGCCGTGGTTCCCGCCTGAGAGTTGGTGAACCACACCGACGAGGTCACCGCGGCGAATCCCTTGCTGATCACCGAGTACAGCACCCACACCAGCGGCACCAGGGCGATGAGCACTGAAGCCGAGACCAGCACGGTCGCCACGTTGTTGGTCAGCTTCCGCTTGGCGCTGACGCCCTGGAACGTCGGCGCTTTTACGGGCTTGTCGAGTGTCGAGGTCACGACTTCGCGCCCCTTCCGGCGACCGCGGCACGGGCCAGCGAGTTCACCACGAACGTGAGGATGAACAGCACCAGGCCCGCCGCAATGTAGGCGCCTGCCTTGTATTGGTCGTTGAATTCGCTTGCCGCCGAGGCGATCTTGCTGGCGAAGGTGTAGCCGCCGTCGAAGAGCGACCAGCCGAACGCCGACTGCGTGCCGCGCAGGATGATGAGCAGGGCGATGGTCTCGCCAAGCGCCCGGCCGAGGCCGAGCATGGCACCGCTGATGTAGCCCGACAGCCCGAACGGCAGGACCGTCGTCCTGACGACCTCCCAGCGCGTGGCGCCGAGCGCGAGGGCGGCCTCGATCTGTCCGCGGGGGGTCTGGATGAACACCTCTCGGGCGACCGCGGTGATGATCGGCAGGATCATCACAGCGAGCACGATGCCCGCCGTGAAGATCGTGCCGCCGCCGGCCACCGACGCCGTACCCGTCTTGAACAGGAACAGCCAATCCAAGTTCTGGTTGAGCCACACGGCGAACGGCTTGAGCACGGGGGCCAGCACGTAGAGGCCCCACACGCCGTAGACGATCGAGGGCACCGCCGCCAGCAGATCCACCACGTAGGCCAGCGGACCGGAGAGTCGCCGCGGCGAGTACTGGGTGAGGAAGATCGCGATCCCCAGCGCCACGGGCATCGCCAGCACCAACGCGAACACCGAGACGAACACCGTCACCTGAATCAAGTCGAGGATGCCGAACTGCATCTTCGAGGTGTCCGTGGTGATCCAGTTGCCGCCGTAGGTGAAGAAGTTCGCCTCGTTACGGCTCAGCGCGGGGACCGCGCGCCAGATCAAGAACACCGCGATCGCCGCGATCAGGACGACGATGGCGACGCCGGCACCCTGCGCCAGACCGCCGAATATGCGGTCTCCCAGGCGCACCTTGGCGCCCTTGGACGGGTTGGTGGAGATGGGTTCCGGTGCGGGAAGGGGCGAAGCGATCACTTCGCCCGATCCCGCGCCGGCTGGGTTCGGTGTCGTCACTGTCATCCCGTTGTCGGTCATTGCTTCCAGAACCCATCCTCACCGCGTTGGTGGCGGTATGCCAACCGTCTAGGCAATTGCGTCGACGGACTTGAGCAAGCGCTCCTTGAAGCTGTCGGGCAGCGGGACGAAGCCGGCGGCCGACAGGTTGGCCTGACCCTGATCGGCCGACACCGTCAGGAACGACTTCACCGCGGCGGCGGTGTCGGCGTCGTATCCCTTGGAGCAGACGATTTCGTAGGTGGCCAGCATCAACGGGTAGGCGCCGGCTTCCTTGGAGGCGTAGAGCGCGTTGAGGTCGAGCGTCAGGTCCATGCCGTCGGCCTTGAACTTGGCGTCGCCGACGGCCTTGGCCGTCGAGTCGTCGGTGAGTTCGACGGCGCCCGCGCCGCTGTCGATCTGCGCGAAGGGCAGGTTGGCCGCCTTCGCAGGGCTCTTCTCGACGTAGCCGATGGCACCGGGGGTGGCCTGCACGGCCTGCACGACGCCGGAGGACTTCTGGGCGCCTTCACCGGCACCGCCCTGGAACTCCTTGCCCGCGCCCTTGGTCCACGTCTGCGGCGCGGCGGCGGTCAGGTACTTCTGGAAGTTGTCGGTCGTGCCCGACGAATCCGACCGGTAGATCGGGGTGATCTTGGTGTCGGGCAGGGTGGCGCCACTGTTGAGTGCGGCGATGGCCGGGTCGTTCCAGGTGGTGATGGCACCGGTGAAGATCTTGGCCAGCACGTCGGCGTTCACGACGAGCTTGTCGACGCCCTCGAGGTTGTAGGCCATCGCGACCGGGCCGAACACCAGCGGCAGGTTCCACGCCGGGTTGCCGCCACAGCGCTCGGTGGCCGGGGCGACCTGGTCGGCGGCCAGCGCCGAGTCCGAGCCCGCGAAGTCGACCTGCTTGGCGAGGAACTGCGTCACGCCCGCACCGGAGCCGGTGGGGTTGTAGGACAGGGACTTGCCCGAGCAGACCTGGCCCCACGCCTTGTTGAACTCGGCGATGGCGTTCTGCTGGGCGGTGGAACCCTCGGCGGTCAGGGCGGCCTTGCCGCCGCAGTCGGCCGCACCGGCCGCGGCGGACGACGATCCCGATGCACCGCTGGACGACGTACCGGAATTGTTGTCGCTGCCGCACGCGGTCATGGACAACGCGAGTGCGGCCGCGGACAGCGCCACCATGAACGGGGTGCCGGCGCTGGTGCCAAAGCGATTGAGCTTCACTTATCCCACTTTCGATTTTTGACTGCCTCAGGACTCCACGGCAACGTATGCGGCGTCGGTGGACGGGTCGCTGACGAAAGGTGAACGAGCAGTGAACAGCCTCAGCGATTTCACAGCTGAGGACTAACGGCGGGTGTACGCCACGTCTGCTGTGAAGATGGTGAAAGCGAGCCGTTCGTACGTCTTCACGGCGGCAGAGTTATCTGCCTCCACGTAAAGCGTCACATCCGCGTCGGGGCCGAGCCGGTCCGCCAGGTGGTGCAGACCGACCAACGTCAGCAGCGCCCCGAGACCACGCCCCTGGGCGCTCGGGTCGACGCCGACGACGTAGACCTCTCCCAGGGCCGGCCCATGAACCTTGGTCCAGTGAAAGCCGAGGAGCTCTTCGGTCGCGGCGTCGAACGCCAAGAACAGCCCAGCCGGGTCGAACCACGCCTCGCCGCGCCGTTCGGCGACGTCGGCCTCGGTCCAACCGCCCTGTTCGGGATGCCAGGAGAAGGCGGCGTTGTTCACCCGCAGCAGCTCCGCGTCGTCCTCGGGTCCGGCGTAGGTGCGCAGCAGCACCCCGTCGGCCGGCTTCACCTCGGGAAGGTCGCGCAGTGGGCGGCGCATCTGCAGCAGCCGGCGCGCGGCGACGAGGTCGAGGGACGCGGCAGTGGCCCGCGCCGGCGGCAAGTCTCCGTGTGCCCACACCCGGGTGCCGGGACCGCCCTCGGCCAAGCCCGTGCGGATCAGGTCGGCCCCGACGCCCCGACGGCGGGCGTCGGGGTGCACGACGGCCTCGGCCATTGCGGGTGCCTCTTCCGTGGCGGGTGCGAGGTTGAGGTATCCGACGACGTGGTCGTCGAGGGTGGCGACGAGGTGCGCGGTCCGGTCCCGCGGGAGCTCCCGCAGGATCTGGTCACCGACGGGTGCGGTCCCGTCGACGGCGTGGGCGGCGTCCACGATCTCGGTGATCCGTCGCTGGTCGGCGTCGGAGAGCGTCGTGCGCCAGGTGAGGTCGGTCACTGGGCGCGAAGTGGGTCGCCCAAGTCGTCGACGAATCCCGCCGGGTCCTGGTCGTAGCCGTCGACGTCGTCGTAGTCGTCCCCGGGATCGGACTCGGGAGCCGGGGGGCGGCCCCGCGCCGGCCTGACCGCCTTGTATCCGACGTTCCTCACGGTGCCGATGAGCGATTCGTACTCGGGCCCGAGCTTGGCGCGGAGACGTCGCACGTGGACGTCGACCGTGCGGGTGCCACCGAAGAAGTCGTAACCCCAGACCTCCTGCAACAGCTGCGCCCGGGTGAACACCCGACCGGCGTGCAGCGCCAGGTACTTCAGCAGCTCGAACTCCTTGTAGGTGAGGTCGAGCGGTCGGCCGCGAAGCCGGGCGGTGTAGGTGCCCTCGTCGATGACGAGTTCGCCAAGATTGACCTTGCCTGCACTTTCCTGGTCGGCGGCACCGCCGCGGCGTCCAACCAGCAACCGCAGCCGCGCGTCGATTTCGGCGGGGCCGGTACTGGGCAGCAGGATCTCGTCGAGACCCCATTCGACGTTGACGGCGACCAGACCACCCTCGTTGACGACCGCGACGACGGGCACCGCCGTGCCGGTGGTGCCCAGCAGCCGGCACAGGCCGCGCGCGGCGGCGAGATCGGTGCGCGCGTCGACGATGGCCACGTCCGCGGTGCCCGCCTCCAGCAGCGACGACACCTCGGTCGGCGCAGCGCGCACGCTGTGCGCCAGCAGCGCCAACGACGGCAGCACCGATTCCGGGTGCGGGTCGACGGTCAGTAGCAGTAGATCCAACGGGTCCTCCAGCGCATTTCGGGAAGGTGACCCGGCGTCGTCAACACTGACACTGTCGGCAATCTCCCAGATTCATGGCTGACACGCGGCCGTTACCGGCCGACGATGGCATAACGATAGCGTGCAACCTGCGAATTTGCCGCGCTGGGCAATTACCGGCAACCGACGTAGGCCAGAATGTCCGGGTGCGCAAGGTGCTGATCGGACTCGTCGCGACGGTCACGACAGTGGCAGTAGGCGCGGTCGGCGCCGATTTCGGGACGGCCATCTACGCGGAATACCACTGGGCGCGCAGCGTCCGCGCGGCCAACCACCTGCCGTTCGACCCCTGGGTGGGCATCCTCGGCTTTCCGTTCGTCACCCAGGCGACCGGCCATCACTACCGGGAAGTCGAGATCCGTGCGGCCGGGGTGGACCACCCCGTGGTCGGCAAGGCCTCCATCGAGGCGACGATGCACTCGGTGGATCTCACCGACACGTCGTGGCTGCTCAAACCCGACGCCACGTTGCGCGTCGGCAAGCTGGAGGGCCGCTTGATCGTCGACTCGACGCACGTCGGCCGGTTCATGGGCATCAAGGATCTTCTCGTCGAGGCGCCACCCAAGGAGACCAACGACGCCACCGGCGGGACGACGGAATCGGGCATCTCGGGCAGCCGCGGGCTGGTGTTCACCGGAACGCCCACCGCGGCGGGCTTCGACAGGCGGATCAGCGTGTCGGTCGACCTGTCCACGCCCGATGACGACGACACCACGCTCGTCTTCACCGCCACAGACGTGCTGACCGGCCCCGGTACGGCCGACGAGCAGGTGCCCGACGACAAGAAGGCCGCCGTCCTCGCCGCGTTCGAAACGAGGATGCCGGGGATGAAGCTGCCGTTCGCAATCGCGCCGACCAGTGAGGGAGCTCGCGGCTCGGACATCATCATCGAGGGCATCACCACGGGAGTAACGGTGGCCGTCGACGGGTTCAGACAGTCATGAGCTCTCTGCCCGTCGTGATCGCGGTGCTGGTGGTGACCCTGGCCGTGGCCGTCGTCGTGGGGCGCCTACTCACCAGGCGGGACGGCGTGGTGCGCGCCTCCGAGGGAGCCGCGGTGACCGTACCCGGCGTGGACCTGCCCCAGGGTAGGCCCGCGATCGTGCACTTCAGTGCCGAGTGGTGCGGACCGTGCTCGGCGGTGCGGCGGGTCGTCGACGACGTCTGTGCCGAGCTGCCCGAGGTTGCTCACGTGGAGGTCGACATGGACGCCAATCCGGCCGCTGCGCGCGAGCTTTCGGTGTTGTCGTTGCCGACGACGTTCATCTTCGACGCCGACGGCCGGCAGCGGTACCGCAGCTCCGGCGTGCCGAAGGCCGCTGACCTGCGATCGGCCCTCGAACCGTTATTGGCTTGAGGGCCCTGTCATTGGGTAAGCTCTGCGGCGTGTCCCCCCGCGTTGAGCTTCAGCTCACCAAGCGCCGCGCAGTAGATCTGTGCCGCGTCGCGGGTTTCTGTTGTCGCTGTCATAGCTGCTGAGTAGCCGCGCGACCTCGCGTCGCCCTCGGAGCAGCCGCTCAGGCTTGCCCACGCCCAGCCTCGCCACAACAGCAGGAGCAGACCGTTGCCGAACGAGAACACCACCCCTGACCAGGTCGACGTCCGTGGTCCCCGGTTCACCGCATGGGTGACGACCGCGGTGTTGGTGGTCGCACTCCTGGTGTCGGCCTACAGCCCGGTCGCCGCAGCCGTCGTGCTCGGGGTTCAGTCGATCGTCTTCGCCGTTGGCGCCGTCGGCGGGCCACGCAAACATCCGTACGGCCGAGTCTTCGCCGCACTCGTCGCACCCCGCCTCGGCCCGGTGACCGACCGCGAGCCCGTCGCGCCGTTGAAGTTCGCCCAGTTGGTGGGATTGGTGTTCGCGCTCGTCGCGGCCGTCGGGTTCGCGACCGGGCTGGTGGCACTGGGTCTCGTGGCCACCGCGCTCGCACTCGTCGCGGCCTTCCTCAACGCCGCCTTCGGGATCTGTCTTGGCTGCCGGCTCTACCCGCTCGTCGCCCGCTTTCGATCTACCGCCACCCCCGCCTAATCTGTCGAATACCCAAGCAATCGAAGGGATTTCACCCATGGCACGTTCCGACGTCCTGGTCAGCACCGAGTGGGCCGAGAACAATCTCGACGCCCCCAACACCGTCTTCGTCGAGGTAGACGAGGACACCAGCGCCTACGAGAACGGTCACATCGCCGGCGCCGTCCGGCTGGACTGGAAGACCGAACTGCAGGATCCCGTCAAGCGTGACTTCGTCGACCAGCAGCAGTTCTCCAAGCTGCTCTCCGACAAGGGCATCGCCAACGACGACACCGTCGTCCTCTACGGCGGCAACAACAACTGGTTCGCCGCGTATGCGTACTGGTACTTCAAGCTGTACGGCCACGAGAACGTCAAGCTGATCGACGGTGGCCGCAAGAGGTGGGAGCTCGACGGTCGCCCCCTGGTCACCGAGGTTCCGGACCGGCCGGCCACGTCCTACACGGCGGCCGCGCCCAACACCGCGATCCGCGCCTTCCGCGAAGAAGTGATCGCCGCCATCGGCACGAAGAACCTGGTCGACGTCCGCTCCCCCGACGAGTTCTCCGGCAAGATCCTCGCCCCCGCTCACCTGCCGCAGGAGCAGAGCCAGCGCGCCGGCCACATTCCCTCCGCCGTCAACGTGCCGTGGAGCAAGGCGGCCAACGAGGACGGCACCTTCAAGTCGGACGAAGACCTCGCCAAGCTGTACGCCGAGGCGGGCCTCGACGGCACCAAGGAGACCATCGCCTACTGCCGGATCGGTGAGCGTTCGTCGCACACGTGGTTCGTGCTGCAGGAACTCCTCGGCCACCAGAACGTCAAGAACTACGACGGCAGTTGGACTGAATACGGCTCCCTAGTGGGCGCCCCGATCGAGTTGGGAAGTTGATATGTGCTCTGCACCCAAGCAAGGACTGACGTTGCCGGCCAGCGTCGACCTCGAGAAGGAAACGGTCATCACCGGTCGCGTCGTCGACGGTGCCGGCCAGACCGTCGGAGGAGCCTTCGTGCGACTGCTGGACTCGTCCGACGAGTTCACCGCCGAGGTCGTGGCATCGGCCACCGGTGACTTCCGGTTCTTCGCCGCTCCTGGTTCGTGGACGTTGCGCGCCCTGTCCCCCGCGGGCAACGGCGACGCCAGCGTCGCGCCGTCGGGCGCCGGGATTCACGAAGTCGACGTCAAGGTCGCCTAGCGACGATGCGGTGAGGCACGAGCCGAGGAGGAGCTGGGCAATGCAGCCCGCGTAAGCGCCACGCGCGAGCGGTGGCTGGGGCCTCTCCTGGGCGCCGCTGGCGAGCCCAACCCCGGTCGCCGCGTGGCGTGACGTCGCCACTACACTGACGGTGTGGTGCTCTTCTTCGAAATCCTGCTCATCGTGGCAGTCGTCGTCATCACCTGGTTCGCCTTGTACACGGTGTACCGGCTGATCACCGACGAGTTGTGACCGCGGACGACGACGCCGAAATCGGCGGCGAGACCGCCGATGCCGTGGATTCGACTCCGACGGGGTCGGTGATTCCCGGTTCCGGTGACCGCGCCGTCGCCGGTGCCGCGGAGCGCGCTCGGGTCACGGCGGCCCGAAATCTCCCGACGTTCGACGACCTCCCCGTGCCCGCCGACACGGCCAATCTCCGCGAGGGCGTCAGCCTCGACGACGCACTTCTGGCCCTGCTGCCGCTCGTCGGCGTATGGCGCGGCGAGGGTACCGGCCGCGGACCGGAGGGCGATTACGCATTCGGTCAGCAGATCTCGGTATCCCATGACGGTGGCGACTACCTGAACTGGGAGGCCCGCTCGTGGCTGCTGTCCGAGTCCGGCGACTACGTCGGACCGTCGCTGCGTGAATCCGGATTCTGGCGTTTCGTCAACGACCCGGAAGACCCCGCCGAGACGCAGGCGATCGAACTGCTGCTGGCCCATTCGGCCGGTTATGTCGAACTCTTCTACGGCCACCCCCTGAACCAGTCCTCGTGGGAGCTGGCGACCGACGCACTGGCCCGCAGCCGATCGGGCGTGCTCGTCGGTGGTGCCAAACGCCTCTACGGCATCGTCGAGGGCGGCGACCTCGCCTACGTCGAGGAGCGCGTCGACGCCGACGGCGGACTGGTGCCTCACCTCTCGGCCCGACTGTCACGGCACGTCGGCTGAGAAGGTCCAGACATGGAGCGGCCCCCGAGCCGTTGGTTCCTGGTTGGACTGACCGAGGGGCTCGGGGGCCGGGTGACTGCTGGGAATTCGCCAGCGCACGCTGGTAAACGCCCGGTGCTGCTAGCGGGCAGCCACCTCACTTGTCCATGAGTCAATCAATTTCTGGACCACCTCCTTCCTGTGTAAGGACGAAGGTACTCCCGGATCCCGGTGTCGACAACCGATTTTCGGCGTCGGTCAATCGGGGGTGCCGACGGCCTCGTCGACCATCGCCGCCACGTCCGGCACCCCGTCAGCCGCGGCCAAGGCGTGACCGTCGAGCGTGTGTACCCGCGCCGCGAGCGTGACGCTGGACAGCAGCCAAACCCCCTCGGCGACAAGGAGATCGCACGGACGTAACAGTCGCTCGTCGCAGCTGGCGCCGCGCCGTCGGGCGACGTCGAACACCGCTGCCACGGTCGTCCCCGACAGGATCGGCAGCGTCGACGGTGGCGTCACCAGCACCCCGTCGCCGGTGGCGATGAGGACGCTCGACCTCGGGCCCTCCAGCACGTAGCCGTCGGCGCTCGTCAACACCACGTCGTCCGCTCCGTGATTCTGGGCGTGCCTCAGCGCCGCGGCGTTGACGGCGTAGGACAGCGACTTCACGTCGGCGGTCGACCACCGCGGCAGGCCGGCACCCATTGGCGGCGGCTCGCCCACCGAGATCCCGCGGTCCATGGTGATCGCCGACACCCCGTCACGGCGGGCGGCCGCCACCCGATCGGGCAGCGGCGACGCGGCGACGAAGCCGACCGGCTCGCCGTCATGCCCGCGGCCCCACACCAGCCGCATGACGGCCTCGCCAGCACCGGGCCACTGCCGAGCCGCCGTGGCCACCGCCGACCGCCACCGGGGCTGGTCCGGTGGGGGCAGCCCGACGCTCGCCGCGGAGCGCGCCAACCGGTCGAGGTGGCGCCCGACCAGGCATGCCCGCCCGCCGCGGACCAGCAGGGTCTCGAAGACCCCGTCGCCGCGGGCGAACAGCGGATCGTCGACGTGCCCGACGGGGAAACCCGCGGCGACGACCGCGCCGTCCAGGGTGACGACGATCTCGGCGGGGGACGTCATGGGCACCGACGATAGTGCGGTGCGACCTCCGTACGCTGGAAGGATGTCTGCCGTACCCGCCCCAGAATCTGGTCCCGACGCCGGCGCCACGTGGCATTACGGCGACCCGTTCGGCGAGCAGCGGGCCGCCCAGAGCGGCGTCGTCGTGGTGGACCGGTCGCATCGCGCCACCATCGCGCTGACTGGCGCCGAGCGCCGAAAGTGGTTGCACACCATCTCGACTCAGCACGTCGTCGACCTCCCCGACGGGGCCGTGGTGGAGAATCTGAGCCTCGACGCGCAGGGGCGTGTCGAAGATCACTGGTTGCAGACCCAGCTCGACGGGGTCACCGTCGTCGACACCGAACCGTGGCGCGGCGAGGCGTTGCTGGCGTATCTGCGCAAGATGATCTTCTGGGCCGACGTGGTCGCCGAGCCCGCCAACCTCGCGGTCCTGTCCCTACTCGGCCCGCGGATCGACGACCCGGCCGTCCTCTCGGCGCTCGGCCTCGCCGTGCTGCCGGAGGTGGCCACCGCGTCACCGCTGCCAGGCGGCGGTTTCGTGCGCACGCTGCGTCCCGGCGAGGTCGACGTGGTGGTGCCCCGCGAGACCACCCCGACGTGGCTCGCCCGGCTGACTGCGGCGGGTGTCCAACCTGCCGGCATCTGGGCCTACGAGGCGCAGCGGGTCGCCGCGGTCCGGCCCCGGCTCGGCGTCGACACCGACGAGCGGACCATTCCCCACGAGGTCGGCTGGATCGGCGGCCCGGGCGCGGGGGCCGTTCATCTCGACAAGGGCTGCTACCGCGGTCAGGAGACCGTCGCGCGGGTGCACAACCTCGGCAAACCGCCGCGGATGCTGGTGCTGCTGCAGCTGGACGGGTCGGCCGACCGGCCGGCAGCCGGCGATCCGGTGTTGGCCGGCGGGCGCTCCATCGGGCGACTGGGCACCGTCGTCGACCACGTCGACCACGGTCCCGTCGCGCTGGCGCTGCTCAAGCGCGGCGTGCCGGCGGACACCGAGCTGAGCACCGGCGGCGAGACGGCGGTGAGTGCGCTGATCGATCCGGATTCGCTGCCCGAGGTGACCGGAGTGGGCGCAGGCCGGCTCGCCGTGGAACGTCTGCGGAGCGCTCAGCGTTGACATCAGGGTCGCCGCGCTCGCCGTGGGGATGGCCCTGCCAGCATGAGACCGACGGGCACGGTAAAGTGTCTACAGGACGATAAAACACATTCAGATCGGAGCCGCCTGCACATCGGGCCGCTCCGTTATTGCGCGAGGGGGTCCCCCATGGGCCGCGGCCGGGCGAAGGCGAAGCAGACGAAGGTCGCTCGCGACCTCAAGTACAGCTCGCCACAAACCGATTTCCAACGGTTACAGCAGGAACTGGGTGGTTCCGGTTCCCCCGAGCCGGACATCCTGAGCGACGGGCCGGTGGACGATCGCTGGGTCGACGACGACGACTGGCGCCGCTGACCGGTCGTCCGCCACTGGGGCCGACGTCGCGCCGCTCAGAACCTCGGGTGTTGCCCAACTAGCTGAGCGCGCGACTTGCCCTTGCCGCCCTTGGTCACCGTACCCAGGGTCCAGCAATCCAGGTGTCGCGCAGTCAAGATCGCCAACGCACGGTCGGTGTCCTCCGGCGCGACGATGGCGACCATGCCGACACCCATGTTGAACGTCTTGTCCATCTCCGCGCGATCGATCCGCCCTCGCTGGGCGATCATGGCGAACACCGGGGCGGGCGTCCACGTGCCACGATCCAACTCCGCGCTCAGCCCGTTCGGGATGACCCGTTCGAGGTTGCCCGCGAGCCCGCCACCGGTGACGTGACAGAAGGTGCGCACCTGTGTCTCGGCGGCCAACGCGAGACAATCCTTGGCGTAGATGCGCGTCGGCTCGAGCAGTTCCTCACCCAGGGTGCGGCCGAACTCCTCGACGTGTCCGGCGAGGTTGCCGCGATCGATCTCCAGAAGCACCTTGCGCGCCAACGAATATCCGTTGGAGTGCAGTCCGGTCGAGGCCATCGCGATGATGACGTCACCGGGTTTCACGCGGTCGGGGCCCAGCACGTCGTCGGCCTCGACGACGCCGACGCCGGTGGCGGAGATGTCGTAGTGGTCGGGTGACATCAGACCCGGGTGCTCGGCGGTCTCGCCGCCCAGGAGCGCACAACCGGCGATGACGCAGCCGTCGGCGATGCCGGACACGATCTCGGCCACGCGTTCGGGGACCGTCCGGCCGACGGCGATGTAGTCCTGCAGGAAGAGGGGTTCGGCTCCGCAGACGACGAGGTCGTCGACCACCATCGCCACGAGATCCAGGCCCACGGTGTCGTGCTTGTCCATGGCTTGGGCGATCGCCAGTTTCGTTCCGACACCGTCGGTGGACGAGGCCAGCAGTGGCTCGCGGTATCCCCCGCGCAGGGCGAACAACCCGGCGAATCCGCCGAGCCCTCCCCTCACCTCGGGTCGGGTGGCCTTCTTCGCCAGCGGTTTGAACAGCTCGACGGCGCGGTCACCCGCCTCGATGTCCACTCCGGCAGATGCGTAGGAGGCGACGCCGTCGTCCTCCCGCTGATCCTCGCTCATCGGGTATGAGGGTACCGGTCGCATCGATCGCAGCGCACAGGTGACGGTCGGTGTGACACGCTGCCCCCATGACCGACCTTCGTGCAGTGGCCGCCGCCGTCTCCGTGGCAGCCGTCGCGGCCCTCGGCGCGGCTGCGCCTGCGGCCGCCACCCCGAGTCGGGGAGTCGACGCCAGGATCCTGTCGCAGGCCACCGTGAACGGCCACGACTACATCACCAAGGAGATCACCATCGCGCCGGGCGGCAGCACCGGGTGGCACTGGCATCCGGGCCGGGTCTACGGCGTCATCCGGTCGGGCACCCTGACCCACGACTTCGCCGACTGTTCGGTCGACGGTGTCTACTCCGCCGGCGCGCCGATCACCGAGGACAGCGGTCCAGACCACGTGCACGAGGGCCGCAACTTGGGTTCGGAGCCGGTCGTGATGTGGGTTCTCTACATCGACGACGCGGGTGCGCCGCCGGCGGTCGACGCTCCGAACCCGGGCTGCCCGTTTGAATAGGGCGCTACCGGGACATCTGTATCGGTGACTGCTCCGAATACCTCGGTAGTGGACACCGACGGACGGAGGCTGGATGTCGGACGTTGAGTCGCGCCGCTCATTGGTGACGGGGGCAACCGGCTACATCGGTGGTCATCTCACCGCCCTGCTCGTGGAGCGAGGCGAGAACGTGCGGGCGATGGCCCGCAATCCGGACAAGCTTCGCGACGCGCCATGGCGCGATCAGGTCGAAGTGGTCAAGGGCGATCTCGGCGACCCGAAGTCACTGGAGGCTGCGTTCGAGGACGTCGACGTCGTCTACTACCTCGTGCACTCGATGGGCAGTTCGCGGGACTTCGTCCGCGAAGAGGAGAAGTCCGCGCACAACGTGGCCGCCGCAGCCGAGAAGGCTGGCGTGCGCCGCATCGTCTACCTCTCCGGCCTGCACCCCGAGGGTGCGCTGTCCCGCCACCTGCAGTCGCGCAACAAGGTCGGCGAAGTCCTGATGGCCTCGTCGGTCGAGACGGTCGTGTTGCAGGCTGGCATCGTCATCGGGTCCGGATCGGCGTCCTTCGAGATGGTGCGTCACCTGACCGATCGGTTGCCGGTGATGACGACCCCGAAGTGGGTGCGCAACAAGATTCAGCCGATCTCGATCGACGACGTCCTCTACTACCTCGCCGAAAGCGCGGACGCGCCGCTGCCGAAGTCACGCACCTTCGACGTCGGATGCCCCGACGTGCTGGAGTACGCCGACGCGATGCAGATCTACGCCGAGGAGGCGGGGTTGCGACGACGGTTCATCGTGGCGCTGCCCCTGCTCACCCCGAGCATCGCGAGTTGGTGGGTGGGCCTGGTGACACCGATTCCGTCCGGGCTGGCGCGTCCGTTGGTGGAGTCCCTCGAGCACGACGCGGTGATGTCAGAGCACGACATCGACGGCGTCATCCCACCCCCGCCCGGCGGTCTGACGAACTACCGCGACTCGGTGCGACGGGCGCTCGAACAGGATGGCATGGAGGGCAAGGGGCGGCGCCACCTCATCCGGTTCAGTTCGGTTGCGCCGCAGTAGTTTCGGGACAGGTCAGGGTCTACGACGGCGGTGCCGTCAAGGGGGTCTACGACGGCGGTGCCGTCAAGGACGCCACGACGGCGGTGCCGTCAAGGACGCCTGAGCGCCGAGGCGTTGTCGTTCTCGGATTGCACACCGGTCCGCGCGGCGTTGGCCAGCATGTGCTCGATGACGTTCTTGCCCAGGGCCGACTCGCTTGGCAGTTCGATCGGGTACTCCCCGTCGAAGCATGCCGAACACAGTCGGGAGGCAGGTTGCTCGGTCGCGGCGATCATGCCCTGATGCGAGATGTAGTTGAGGCTGTCGGCACCGATCGCGCGGCGCACCGCGTCGAGCATCTCGGCCTCGTTGGCGCCCGCGTTGGACGCGTTGGCGATCAGCTCGGCAGGCGTGGCGAAGTCGATGCCGTAGAAGCACGGCCACTTCACCGGCGGCGACGCGATGCGGACGTGCACCTCGAGGGCGCCGGCCTCTCGGAGCATCCTGATCAACGCGCGTTGGGTGTTGCCTCGCACGATCGAGTCGTCCACCACGATCAGCCGCTTGCCGCGGATGACTTCCTTGAGCGGGTTGAGCTTGAGCCGGATGCCCAGCTGTCGGATGGTCTGCGAGGGTTGGATGAAGGTGCGGCCGACGTAGGCGTTCTTCATCAGGCCCTGTCCGAACGGAATGCCGGACTCCTGCGCGTAGCCCACCGCTGCCGGGGTTCCGGACTCGGGCACACCGATCACCAGGTCCCCGTCGACGGGAGACTCGCGAGCCAGTCGCCGGCCGATGTCGACGCGGGTGGCGTGCACCGAACGGCCACCGATGACGCTGTCGGGCCGGGCCAGGTAGACGTACTCGAACACACACCCCTTGGGGGTGGGGTTGGCGAAGCGGGTGGAGCGCACGCCGTCGGCGTCGATAGCGAGCAGTTCGCCGGGTTCGATGTCACGCACGAACG
Source organism: Mycobacterium yunnanensis (assembly GCF_025823185.1). Taxonomy (GTDB): domain Bacteria; phylum Actinomycetota; class Actinomycetes; order Mycobacteriales; family Mycobacteriaceae; genus Mycobacterium; species Mycobacterium yunnanensis. The sequence goes on along the minus strand of NZ_JACKVK010000001.1, from coordinate 163,119 downwards.
CGGCGCCCACGATGTCGAGCGCAGCCGTCTCCGATGCGACCACCCAGCCACGGTCCAGCCGGCCGAGCGACAGCGGGCGCACACCGTACGGATCGCGAGCGGCGTAGAGCGTGTTCTCGTCCATGAAGGTCAGGCAGAACGCGCCTCGCACGGTCGGCAGCAGTTCCAGCGCGGCCTGCTCGAGGGTGGCGTCGGCGGCGCCGTGTGCCAGCAGCGCGCCCAAGATGTCCGAGTCCGTCGTGGCCGCGGCGGCACCGCGGGTGTCGGTCAGGCCGGCCTCACGGGCGCGGGCGGCGAGTTCGGTCGTGTTGACCAGGTTTCCGTTGTGTCCGAGCGCCACGCCGGTGCCCGCGGCGGTGTTCCTGAAGACCGGTTGGGCGTTCTCCCACGTCGTCGAGCCCGTCGTCGAATAGCGGCAGTGACCGATCGCGACGTGACCCTCCATCGCCGCGAGGGTCTGCTCGTCGAACACCTGGCTGACGAGGCCGAGATCCTTGAACACCAGCACCTGGGATCCGTCGGCTACGGCGATGCCCGCTGCCTCCTGCCCTCTGTGTTGCAGGGCATAGAGGCCGTAATACGAGAGCTTGGCCACGTCTTCGCCGGGAGCCCAGACTCCGAAGACGCCACATTCCTCCCGTGGCTCGTCCGAAGAGTCGCTCGCGAGAAGAGAATCGGAGTCGGTGGTCTGCTCGATCTGCTCGGCGGTCACGATCAGTCTGCTCCCTAAGGGCTGTGGGTGACGTGCCCGAGTCTACGGTCAACAGCTGTCGAAGGTGGAATCGGAGCGCGGTGGCGGCGTCATTTCTTCAACAACGGCGACCGTCGGCGCATTTCTCAACGGAGGTGTGACCGAGTGCAGCCCGACCCACGGCAATCCGACGACGCGGCGGTCTCCTGGAGTCTCGCCACTCGCGTCGCGTTCCGCTTCTTCGTGGTCTACCTCGGATCGTTCTGCGTCACGTTCGCGCAGGTCGTGTTCGCCTTCACCGGGGTGCTGGCCGGTCTGCTGCCCGACGGCGCCGTCATCTGGCAGATGGTCGCCTTGGAACCGCTCACGCGCTGGTTTGGTCGCACGGCCCTCGGCGTCGACGCAGTCCTGGTGCCGGGTTCCGGCAGCGGCGACCAGGCCGCGATCTGGGTGTACGTCGCCTTTCTGTTGACGGTGTCGGCGCTGGCCACGGTGGCGTGGTCGGTGCTGGATCGGCGCCGTCGGGCCTACCCGCGGTTGGCGGCCTGGTTCGCGACGTTCCTGCGCGTCTGCCTGGGCGGGCAGATGCTCTTCTACGGTTTCGCGAAGGTCGTCCCGACCCAGATGCCGTCGCCACCGCTGGCGGCGTTGATCGAGCCGCTGGGCGATCTCAGCCCGATGGCGCTGCTGTGGCTACAGGTCGGCACCTCCCATCCCTACGAGATCGCCCTCGGGGCGGTCGAGGTGCTCGCGGGGGTGTTGCTGTTCATCCCTCGCACCGCAACGGCAGGCGCCTTGGTCAGCCTGGTAGGCACGGGCCAAATCTTCCTGCTGAACATGACCTACGGCGTACCGGTGAAGATCTTGTCCTTTCATCTGTTCCTCATCAGCGCGATCCTCGTGGCGCCTGAGGCGCGCCGGCTGGTCGAGGCGCTGATACTGGGTCGCGGCGTCGGGCCCGAGGTGCGGCCGGCCCTGTTCGACTCGCGGCGACGCGACCGTCTTGCGAAGGTCGCGCAGGTGCTGCTCGGGGCGTGGGTGCTGGCTGGATGCTTGGTGCTCAACCTGCACAGCTGGCACGAGTTCGGCGACGGACGCCCCAAGCCCGAGCTGTATGGCATTTGGCAGGTCACGGATTTCTCGGTCGACGGCACCCCTCGGCCTCCCCTGCTGACCGACGAACTTCGTTGGCAGAGAGTCGTGTTCGACAACGCGGGTGTGATCACCTACCAGCTGATGGACGGCACGCTCGTCGACGTCGCCGCCGAGTCGACCCCCGACAGCCTCGTCGTGACGGCCGAGGACGGCTCGTTCGCCGTCGACCGCGCGGACGACGAGCTTCGCCTGACCGGCCGGTGGCGGGGCTCCCCGACCTCGGTCACCCTGCACCGCCAACCGCTGGAGGACTTCACCCTGCGCAACCGCGGGTTCCACTGGGTGCAGGAGGCGCCGTTCTTCGGCTAGGGCACTAGCGGGACGACTGGCAGCCAGTCGGCGATCTCCTGAGCGCGCGATCCCGACGACTGCAACGTGCCTGCGGCAAGTGCGTCGGACATCGCGAGCAGGCCGGTGGCGAGTAGGAGCCAGGTGCGCGGATCGGCCTCGACCACGTTCGGCGGGTTGCCGCGAGTATGCGCCAAACCCGAAATGCATTGCACCGCAACGAACGGTGGTACCCGCACCTCGACACTGGCGCCCGGCGCCTGCGCGGCCAGGGTCCTGGCGGTCAGCCGCACCGCGTCGGCGATCGCGCTGCGTTCCGGGGTTGGCGCGGTGCCGTCGCGAAGCCACTGCGCGACGGCCGCAACGGCGTCTCGGGTCTTCGTCGGATCCGCACTGCGACGGTTGGCCATGCCCTAGTCTCCCAAACCGTCAAACCCCGACCCGCTGGACCGTCAGGGCCGCGACGGCGCCCACCTCGTTGACCGCCAGATGGGCGAGCATCGGCGCGGCGAGACTTCCGGACCGGTCGTACAACCACCCGAAGACCCAGCCCGCGCACCCGGTGACGGCGACGGTGCCGACGACCGTGTCCCCGGCTCCGCGCGCATCGGCGACGTGGGACAGACCAAAGGTCACGGCCTGCGCGACGCGACCCCACGTCGGTCCAAGTGCTCGTGCCGCAACGGTTCCCAGGGCCGCTCGGAACGCCGCCTCCTCCGACCACACCGTGCCCACCGGGATGCGCACCAGAAACCACTCCGCCAGCGGTGCGGGCATGTTCCGTCGACCCATGCCCGTCCGCACGGTGGGGACGGCCGTGGCCGCCGCCACTGCCACGGATACCGCGCCCGCCGCCCGAAGTCCCAGGCGCATTCCGGTTCTCGACGCGGGCGGCCGCAGTCCGAGTGGGGCGCCGGCGCGCTCGACCAACGCGGCAGCCAAGACGGCCTGTGCGGCCGTTCGCCACCGCGGCGTCAGCCTCGGCGCAATCAGTCCGCTCCAACCCGTCAGTGCCGCCGCGAGCAGGAACGCTCGGCCTACGTTGGGCTGCAACGGCATTCGTCAGGCGGTGGCGCTCACCCGAACAGTGCGGGAAGCACGCCGTCGGACGTGCTGCGCAGTTCGTCGAGGCTCACGGTGAACTGACCTTGGACCTCTAGGGATTTGCTGCCCTCGTCGACCACGCCGATGCGTTCGGCGGGCAGCCCGCGCGCTTCGCACATCGCCCGGAACCGGCTCTCCTCGGTGCGGGGCACTGCGACGAGCACGCGTCCCGCCGACTCGGAGAACAGGGTCACGAACGGATCTGCACCCTCGGGAAGGATGAGCCGACAACCGGTTTCGCCAGCCAGGGCCGACTCGACGACCGCCTGGATGAGCCCGCCCTCGGATAGGTCGTGCGCCGCGGAGATCAGACCGTCGCGCGAGGCCGACACCAGGACTTCGGCCAGCAGCTTCTCGCGGGCCAGATCCACCTTGGGGGGCAGACCGCCGAGGTGGTCCGCGGTCACCTGGGCCCACACCGAACCGTCGAACTCGTCGCGGGTGTCGCCCAGCAGCATCAGCGTCTCACCGGGTTCGGTGCCGAATGCCGTGGGAACCCGCCGCCTGACGTCCTCCAGGACACCGAGCACGCCCACCACCGGGGTGGGCAGGATCGGCGTGGTACCGGTCTGGTTGTAGAAGCTGACGTTACCGCCGGTCACCGGAATACCAAGGGCTGCACAGCCATCGGCGAGTCCGCGGACGGCCTGCGAGAACTGCCACATCACACCGGGATCCTCCGGCGAGCCGAAGTTAAGGCAGTTGGTGACCGCCAGCGGCGACGCGCCGGTGACCGCGACGTTGCGGTAGGCCTCGGCTAGGGCGAGTTGAGCACCGGTGTACGGGTCGAGCTGGGTGTAGCGGCCGGAGGCGTCGGTGGAGATGGCCACGCCGCGGCCGGTCTCCTCGTCGATCCGTAGCACCCCGCCGTCGGCGTGCTCGGCCAGCACCGTGTTGCCGCGGACGTATCGGTCGTACTGCTCCGTGATGAAGGCCCGGCTGCACAGGTGCGGGCTGCCAATGAGTTCGAGCAACGTCGCGCGCAGTTCGTCGCCGGTCGACGGACGCGGGATCGACGCGGAGGTGTCGGCGTTGAGGGCGTCTTGGGTGTGGGGCCGCTCGACGGGGCGTTCGTACACCGGGCCCTCGTGCGCCACGGTCCTTGGGGGCACGTCGACGACCGTCTCGCCGTTCCAGGTGATCTGCAGCCGGTCGCCGTCGGTGACTTCGCCGATGACGGTGGCCAGCACCTCCCACTTGCGACAGACGGCCATGAACGCGTCCACGTTCTCGGGTGCCACGACCGCACACATGCGCTCTTGCGACTCGCTCGAGAGCACCTCGGCGGGGGTCATGAACTTGGCCCGCAGCGGCACCTTGTCGAGTTGGATCGACATGCCACCGTCACCAGCAGACGCCAACTCCGATGTGGCGCAAGACAATCCGGCTCCACCGAGATCCTGGATGCCGATCACCAGACCGGCCGCATACAACTCGAGGCAGCACTCGATGAGCACCTTCTCCATGAAGGGGTCGCCGACCTGAACCGACGGCAGCTTCTTGCGGCCGGGCCCCTCACCCTCGTCGCCGCCGAAGGTCTCCGACGCGAGCACCGACACGCCACCGATGCCGTCGAGGCCGGTGCGCGCCCCGAACAGGATGATCTTGTTGCCGGTGCCGGATGCGAAGGCGAGGTGGAGGTCCTCCTTGCGGAGCACCCCGACGCACAGCGCGTTCACCAGTGGGTTGCCGGCGTAGGACGGATCGAAGATCGTCTCGCCGCCGATGTTGGGCAGGCCAAGGGAGTTGCCGTAGCCACCGACGCCGCGCACGACGCCGTCGAGCACCCGCCGGGTGTCGGGAGCGTCGGCCGCCCCGAAGCGCAGCTGGTCCATCACCGCGACCGGGCGGGCACCCATGGCCATGATGTCGCGGACGATGCCACCGACACCGGTCGCCGCGCCCTGGTACGGCTCGACGTAGGACGGGTGGTTGTGGGACTCGACCTTGAACGTCACCGCCCACCCGTCGCCGATGTCGACCACGCCGGCGTTCTCGCCGATACCGGCCAGCATGGCGGACCGCATCTCGTCGGTGGTCGTCTCGCCGAAGTAGCGCAGGTGCACCTTGGAGGACTTGTAGGAGCAGTGCTCACTCCACATCACCGAGTACATGGCGAGCTCCGCGTCGGTCGGCCGACGCCCGAGAATGCCACGAATGCGCTGGTACTCGTCGTCCTTCAGGCCAAGCTCGCGGAACGGTTGCGGCTGATCGGGGGTCGTGGAGGCCTGCTCGACGCTGTCCACTTCGTGGGAGTACGCAGATGTCACCGGCACAGTTTATTCGCTTCCGCGACGGGCGAGCGCCCGCGCCGCAACGGGCCCCCCGAAACCATGCAGCACGACGCTTCCCAGCACCACGACGACCACGATCAGCAGGATGGTGTCCTCGTCGGGTGGGTCGAGCACGTTGTAGGCCAACAGCCCGAAGACGATCACGGCGGCGCCACGGGGCCCCAAGCCACCCAGCATGAGCCGTTCGGGCCAGCTGAACTTCGATCCGACCATGGCCAACAGGACGGGCAGCATCCGCACCAACGTCAGAGCCAGCAGGCAGAACACCACGATGCCGACGGTGAGATCGGCCTGCCAGTAGGCGATCAACACCACCCCGCCGAAGACGAACCACATCAGCGACGTCAGGAGGAAGCCGAGGTCTTCCAGCAGTTCCAGCTCGTGCTCGTGATCATTGGACCGTCGGTAGTAGTGATACGCGACACCGCATAGATAGGCCGCGACGAATCCGTTGCCGTGCCACCAGATGGTGAGGGTGTAGGCCGCTGCCGGTGCCGCCACCACCAAGACCCGGCGGGACTGGTCGGTCATCAGATCCCTGCGCTCGGCGAGGTTGGCGGCCAGCGCGAGGACGGCACCCACCACCGCCCCGACGACGATGGCCTTGGCCGAATGGGGGAACGCCTCACGGATTTCGTCCCACACGGGGCCGGCCTCCACGTGTTGATCGGCCACCGCGAGCGCGAAGATGAAGATGGGCGAGAGGATGCCGTCGTTGTGCCCGGCCTCGACGTTGAGCAGATCGCTGACGCGGTGCGGCACGTCCCGGTTTCGCATGATCCATTGAGCGGGAGCGAAATCGATCGGCACGACGATGCAGGCGATGACGACGACCGTCGCCAAGGACAGACCGGGCAACAACCACAGACCCAGCAGCACCGCGATTCCGACACTCAGTGGCAACGCCACGAATAGCACCCGGGCGGCCGAACGCGGGTGCGCGCCCATCACCCCGGCGCGCATCGCATTCGCGTCGACGAACAGCAGGACCGCCAGGATGATCTTGGTGGCCTGCTCGGCCGTCTCCGAGTTGAGGGTGTCGGCCAGCGAGCCGTGGGTGGTGTATTCGACGAGGGCGCCGGCGAGGAGGAGGAACAGCGGAGGAGCGATGCGCCAGCGGTCCAGGCGCTGGGCCAGCAGTGCCCACACCGCAAGGAGAAGCGAGATGGCGATCAGCGACAGCAACACGTGGGTGATCCTGCCGTGCTGCCTATCCGCCCGCTATGCAGAACGCGTTGCCCTCCGGGTCGGCAAGCACCACCCACCGGAAGGCGTCGCCGAACCCGTTGCGCTCGATCTCCATGGCGCCGAGCACGACGACCCTGGCAACCTCGGCCTCCATGTCGTCGGCCTGCAGATCGAGGTGCGCCTTGTTCTTGCCGGGCGTCGGATCGGGCACCCGCTGGAAGCCGACGGCCGTGCCACCCGGCCGGGTCAGCAGGACGAACTCCCCCGGCACCACCGCGTTCACCTCGTTCCCCAGTACGCCGGCCCACCAGGCTGCGAGCTCGTCGGGATCGGTGCAGTCGAAGGTCACCGTGGCCATGTCCAGAGTCATGCCTGAAGAAGGTAATTCACACCGGTGACAAAAAGGCCTGCAACGCGGCGGAGTACGCCTGCACGTCGTGGGCTCCCATCAGCTCGCGTGCCGAGTGCATTGCCAGTTGCGCGGCACCGACGTCGACGGTGGGGATGCCGGTGCGAGCCGCCGTCATCGGGCCGATCGTCGATCCGCACGGCAAATCGGCACGGTGCTCATACCGCTGCAGGGGCACCCCGGCCTGCGCACAGGCCAGCGCGAACGCCGCCGCGGTGCGACCGTCGGTGGCGTACCGCAGGTTTGGGTGCACCTTGAGCACCGGGCCGCCGTTCACCTCGATCAGGTGGCCGGGTTCGTGGCGCTCGGGGTAGTTGGGGTGCGTGGCGTGCGCCATGTCGCCGGAGGCCACCGTCGACCCGGCGATGCGGCGCAGGAATGCTTCTCGTCCGCCGCCGGCGACCAGCGCGATGCGCTCCAACACCGTGGGCAGCAGTTCGGACTGTGCGCCGTGATCCGACGTCGACCCAACCTCCTCGTGGTCGAACAATGCGAGAACTGGCACGAAACCCCGCGGCTCCGCGGCCAGGAACGCCTCCAGCCCGGCATAGCAGGTGCCCTGGTTGTCCAGCCGTGGCGCACTGACCAGCTCGAGGTCGACGCCCGCCAGCGACGACCCGGTCAGGTCGTGGGTCATCAGGTCGGCGGCAAGTACCTCGCCCGGGTCGACGCCCGCCCGTTCGGCGACCCAGTCGACGAACGAGCGCACCCGGTCGCCGACGCCCCACACCGCGTTGACGTGGCGCTGCGGATTCAGCTCGACGCCCTTGCGGTCGTCGGAGAGGTGGATGGCCAGCTGTGGCACCCGCAGAATCGGATCGTCGACGCGCACCAGCACGTCCTCGGTCGCCAATGACAGCCTGCCGCTGATGCCGAGGTCGCGGTCCAACCACGAGTTCAGCCACGCGCCGCCGTAGGGCTCCAGCGCGACGACCTGCCAGCCCGCGACGACGCGATCCGGATGCTGTTTGACCCTCAGATTCGGGCTGTCGGTGTGCCCGCCGACGATGCGGAAGGGCGCATCGCCGACGGCGGCCTTCCACGCGACCAGGGACCCGGCCCGCACGGTGAAGTAGCCCCCGTCGCCCGAAGGCCAGGCGTCGCCCTCGAACAACTCGACGAAGCCGGCGGATCGCAATCGTTCGGCCACGGTCGCGCACACGTGGAAGGGCGACGGCGAGGCGTCGATGAAGTCGCACAAGCCCTGGGGGGTCGCTGCCATGGGTCCATCTTGACGCCTTCCCCCGGAGACGGTGGGGGCTAGCCACCATCTTGGCGCTTCGAGCGCCGTTCGCGGTGATCTTGACGCTAGGGTCCCTGATGTGTCCGATTCGCTGTCGCAGAAGGTGCTCGCACCCCTGACGCCCGCCGCCATCTTCATCGTCGCCACCGTCGACGACGGTGGCGAAGCCGTCGTGCACGATGCACTGGGCGACATCTCGGGGTTGGTCCGGGCCATCGGCTTTCGCGACCCAAGCAAGCAGCTGTCGGTGGTGACCTCGATTGGCTCCGACGCCTTCGACCGACTCTTCTCCGGCCCACGGCCGGCCGAACTGCATCCCTTCGTCACCTTGAACGGTCCGCGGCACCACGCCCCCTCGACGCCGGGGGACCTGCTGTTCCACGTCCGTGCGAACTCCCTCGACGTCTGCTTCGAATTGGCCGGGCGCATCGTCGACTCGATGGCCGGCGCGATCACCGTCGTCGACGAGGTGCACGGGTTCAAATTCTTCGACAACCGGGACCTGATGGGGTTCGTCGACGGGACGGAGAACCCCGAGGGCCCAGTTGCCCAGCGCGCCACGCAAATCGGTGACGAGGACCCCGACTTCGCAGGCGGGTGCTACGTACACGTCCAGAAGTACCTCCACGACATGGGTGCCTGGAACGCGCTCTCGACCGAGGCGCAGGAGCGGGTGATCGGACGCACCAAGCTCGACGACATCGAACTCGGTGACGACGTGAAGCCGCCGAATTCACACTTGGCCCTCAACGTCATCACCGACGACGACGGCAACGAGCTGAAGATCTTGCGGCACAACATGCCATTCGGTGCGATCGGCAAGGCCGAGTTCGGCACGTACTACATCGGCTACTCCCGCACCCCGTCGGTCACCGAGCGGATGCTGCGCAACATGTTCATCGGCGACCCGCCGGGAAACACCGACCGCATCCTGGACTTCTCGACCGCAGTCACCGGCACCATGTTCTTCGTCCCGACCGCGGACTTCCTCGACGACCCACCGTCATTACCCGAGACACCCGTGCCCGCAACGGTTTCGACGTCACGACCCACCGGCTCCCTGTCGATCGGCAGTATGAAAGGACGATCCTGATGAACAACCTCTACCGCGAGCTGGCACCCATCACCGACGAGGCTTGGGGTGAGATCGAACTGGAGGCCACCAGGACCTTCAAGCGCCACATCGCCGGACGACGCGTAGTCGACGTCAGCGGACCCGGTGGGCCGGCGAAGGCGGCGGTCAGCACCGGTCACTTGGTGGAGGTCGCACCTCCCGGCGACGGCGTCGTGGCACATCTCCGGCAGAGCCGGCCCCTGGTCCGGCTACGCGTGCCCTTCACGATCAAGCGCACCGACGTCGACGACGTCGAGCGTGGCTCCCAGGACTCCGACTGGGATCCGGTCAAGGCGGCGGCGAAGCAGCTGGCGTTCGCGGAGGACCGCGCCATCTTCGAGGGCTACCCCGACGCATCCATAGACGGCATTCGCAAGTCCAGTTCCAACGCGGCGCTCGCACTGCCGTCGGATCCCAAGGAAATCCCCGACGTCATCTCCCAGGCACTGTCGGCGCTCCGGCTCGCGGGGGTCGACGGCCCCTATTGCGTGCTGCTGTCAGCCGACGTCTACACGCAGGTCAGTGAGACCACCGCGCACGGCTATCCGATTCGCGAGCACCTCAACCGCCTGATCGACGGCGAGATCATCTGGGCGCCGGCGATCGACGGCGCGTTCGTGCTGTCCTCGCGCGGGGGGGACTTCGACCTGCAGTTGGGCACCGACGTGTCGATCGGTTACCTCTCGCATGACGCCACCAGCGTGCAGCTGTACCTCGAGGAGACCATGACGTTCCTGTGCTACACGGCGGAGGCGTCGGTTGCGTTGACTGCGTAGACTTTTGAGCGTGACGGTCGACGCGCTCGTTCCCCTCACCTGCGGATGGCTGACCCTGCCGACGGCGTTCTTCATCGTTGGTGAGCCCGACGAACTCACCGTGCCCGTCCCGGCGTACCTGATCGACCATCCGAACGGACGTGTGCTGTTCGACGCCGGCTTGGGCCCGCGCTTTCGCCGACCCACCGGGACGCCCGTCGAGGGGTGGGTCGACCTCGAAAGTGACGCCTGCGTGGACGAACGACTCCGCGCGCTCGGGGTCGACCCCACATCGATCCGCTACCTGGTGAACTCGCATCTGCACTCCGACCACGCCGGCGGCAACACCTTCGTGCCGGATGCCACCGTCGTCGTGCAGCGGGCGGAATGGGACTTCGCCCACGTGTCAGATGATTTCGCCTATCACACACCAGAATTCGACACCGGACAGGACGTCATGCTGGTGGAGGGTCACTTCGATCTGTTCGGCGACGGATCAGTTCGGTTGATCCCCACCCCCGGGCACACCCCAGGCCATCAGTCTGCGCTGGTCCGTACCCCGACCGGGGACGTGGTGTTGACCGGCGACGCCTGCAATCTGAAGCAGTCCATGGACGAGATGCGGCTGCCCGATCACGCACACGACGACGCGCTGTACCGCCAGTCGTTGCAGACGTTGCGCTCCCTACGCGACCAAGGCGCGAGCGTGTTCTACGGTCACGATCCAGTCTTCTGGGCCACGCTGAACCCGTCATCCGAGGCGGGCTGACAGGTCATCAGTTCGAGCGCCTCCTCCGGCGACAGCAGGTCGAGGTAGCCGGCGAGCACATCCCAGTCCGCCGCCCCCACCTCAGCCGTCATCGATCATCGGTCACCCTTCACCTTGGTCGGTCACAGTGGTGAACATTGCAGCGCACCAGGTCATTTCGGCGGACCGACCAGATCTCGCCGACGTGCCGGAGATACCAGCCGATGGTAGGCATATCCGCGGGTCCGTGACGCTCGCCGCACGACGCCACCTCTGCCACTGCGCTCGAACCGGAGCACCCTCCCCTGTGCCGCCTCCACCTCCGACGTGCCGTCCGCTCGGTCGGTCTCCGCCGAGCGCGGGTCTCCGACGAATTGATATCCGCGCCCGCGCACGGTCCGAATCGTGTGCTGGAGTTCTCCACTGTCGCCGAGTGCCTGCCGAATCGACTTGATGCGACTCGACAGAGCTGCGTCGCCGACGAACCGTCCGCCCCACACGGAGTCGAACAACTCGATCTTGGTGACGACGCGGTCGTGATGGGTCACCAGTAGCGTCAGCACGTCGAAGACCTGCGGCTCGACCGGGATCGTAATCCCGTTTCGCCGCAACTCGTATCGCCGAAGGTCCAGTACGAACTCGCCGAAGTGCCATTCGGCGGGTGCCGATTCGAGTGCCGCCACTTCAGACAACGGGGCCATGGCCACAGTGTGTCCCTTCTCGCGTTGCGCTCCCTTGCGGAGGCCGTCAGGAGGAACGACGAGCGACCCGTCCGGATGGTTCACATCAGTTCAAAGATAATCTGACGACGCTCTCGAATGCGGAATCCCTTGGCCTGAAGATTGGCTGCCGCCGCACGTCACGCCGTGAGAACTGCGTCCAATGCGGAGTAGAAGATGCCCAATCCGTCGTCGGACGGACCGGTCAGCGCCTCCGTCGCGTGCTCCGGGTGCGGCATGAGGCCTACGACGCGACCGTTGGCCGAGCTGATGCCGGCGATGTTGCGCAACGACCCGTTCATGTTCTCCCGGTAGCGGAAGACGACGCGCCCCTCGCCCTCAAGCTCGTCGAGCACGTCGTCGGACGCCACGAATCGGCCCTCGCCGGACTTCAGCGGCACCAGTAGGTCGGCGCCCTGGTCGTAACGTGTGGTCCACGCCGACGAATTGGATGCCACTTCCAGCCACACGTCGCGACACACGAAGTGCAAACCGGCGTTCCTCGTCAACGCGCCGGGCAGCAGACCCGCCTCGCACAGCACCTGGAAGCCGTTGCAGATGCCCAGGACCGGCATCCCGCCCCCGGCTGCCTCGACGACCTCACCCATCACGGGCGCGAACTTGGCGATGGCACCGCACCGCAGATAGTCACCGTAGGAGAACCCGCCGGGCACCACGACGGCGTCGACGCCCTTCAGATCGGCGTCGGCGTGCCAGAGGTTCACCGCTTCCGCGCCGGCCAACCGGACGGCGCGAACGGCGTCGACGTCGTCGAGCGTCCCGGGGAATGTGACGACCCCGACCTTGGCGCTCACGCATCCTCCCGGGTGACGGTCCAGTCCTCGATCACGGTGTTGGCGAGCAGTGACTCGGCGATCTCGGAGAGCGTCTCGTCACTCACGCCGTCGTCGACCTCCAACTCGAACCGCTTGCCCTGTCGAACGTCCGAGACGCCCGACACGCCGAGGCGGCCCAGAGCGCCGACGATGGCCTGACCCTGGGGGTCGAGGATCACCGTTTTGGGCATCACGTGCACTACGACGCGGGCCACGCGCGGCTCCTGTTCTACTTCTACGAGGTGGATTGCTCGGCGCTCACTCTACCGGCAGGTACCGGGCCACAATGGAGCCATGCAACTGACCCACTTCGGCCACTCCTGCCTCCTGGCGAGCTTTCGGGAGGGCGATTCCGACACCAGCGTGCTCTTCGACCCCGGCACGTTCTCCCACGGCTTCGAAGGAATCACGGGGCTCTCGGCGATCCTCATCACCCATCAGCACCCCGATCACGTCGACTCAGATCGCCTACCTGCACTGATCGAGGCCAATCCGCAGGCCGCGCTGTACGCCGACCCCATGACCGCCGCTCAACTAGGCAGCGCGTGGACGGCCGTACACGCCGGTGACGCGTTCACCGTCGGCCATCTGGCAGTCCGGGGTGTCGGCGGCACGCACGCGGTCATCCACCCGGAGATCCCGCAGATCGACAACATCTCCTACCTCCTCGGTGACGAAGGCCACCCCGCCCGGCTGATGCACCCCGGTGACGCCCTCTTCGCACCCGGCGAGCCCGTCGAGGTGCTCGCCACTCCCGCTGCCGCGCCCTGGATGAAGCTCTCCGAGGCGGTGGACTACTTGCGGGCGGTGGCCCCGACCCGCGCCGTGCCGATTCATCAGGCCGTCGTCGCCAAGGAGGCCCGCGGCGTCTACTACGGCCGCCTGGCGGACATGACCGATGCCGACTTCCGCGTGCTGGAGGAGGAGAACGGCACCGAGATCTAGGTGGGTTCTTTCAGGAGGCTGACCTTCACCGGCCACATCGCCGGCATCGGTACTGGCTCGGGTGTCCGCATGGTGGTCGGGTCGTGGCTGCGCTCGCCCTTCGGCCGCTTCGCCGACGTGATGGTGGAGACCGCCGACGGCCGACGCACGCTGCTGGCGCCGTCGGACCAGGTCGCCGAGTTCGTCTCGGCCACTTACGAATTCGACTCGATCGAGATCGGATCGGTCGACGTCGACCATCGGGCCGACGGCTTCTCCGTCACCGCACCCGGGCTTGGCGTCGACGCCCGGCTGGGCGGCCCGGCGCAGTTCGACGGGCTGTTGCGCCTGGTGCCGGGCCGCCTGGCAACCGCACCGGCCTGGTTGCGCATCGTCGATCCCGTTGCCGCGCGGCTCATTCCGGGAGTTCGTACGGCCGGTAGCGCGGGAAACGGGCGGCGCGAGTACTACGGGTGCGACGCAGCAGGCGCATCGCCGCGATCACCGGCTCGTTCCGCGGCGTGGATCTCGACGGGCTCGCACCGCTCGACCCGCCCGTCCGGTTCGGCTTCTCGTCTGCGCCGAGCGCGCCCCAGATGGTCTCGGTCACCACGACGATCGACCTTCCGCGCGGCTGAGCAGTCGCTGTGAACGCCTCGAGCGGCCAGTATTCCCGCATGCCGTCCCGATCATCGCGCGCCACGTCCGCTCGGCGCGAGGCCAGCCCACTGCAGGCGGTGCACTCTGGCTACTTCGCGTTGCACGGCGGCACCGCGGCAACGGCTCGCATCGTCGACGCACCCACCCGCAGCGGCACCCGGCCCACCTACCCCGCTGACGTCGCACAATCGCGCCTGTTCGCGGCGTTGCTGCTCGACGAGCTCGACGAATTGGAGGGGCTCGTCGCCGCGGCCGAACGCCGGCGCCGACGCCGAAGTGCGGCGGGTTCCGACGATCCGACGGCCGCTTCACCAGCCCTGGCGAACCTTCACGAGAAGATCGCCGACGTTCGGCGCTTGCTCGACGCACTGGATGCACGCTTTCCCCAGGACTGACCCCACGGCTCGGCCGACCGACTTTCGATCAGCCGGATTTGAACTGTGTCAGCCGATGTCGCGCACCGCGGCGCGGCCGGCCGCTCGACCGGAGAACACGCAGCCACCCAGGAAGGTGCCTTCTAGCGACCGGTACCCGTGCACACCGCCACCGCCGAAGCCGGCAGCCTCGCCGGCCGCATACAGGCCGTCGAAGGCCGTTCCGTCGGCCTTGAGAACCCGGGAATCGAGGTCGGTCTCCAACCCTCCCAACGACTTTCGAGTCAAGATGTGCAGCTTGACCGCGATCAGGGGGCCGGCCTTCGGGTCGGTGATCCGGTGCGGCGCGACGACGCGGCTCACGCGATCGGGCACGTAATTGCGCGCTCCACGGATGGCCGTCACCTGACTGTCCTTGGTGTAGCGGTTGGCGACTTCGCGGTCGCGGGCGGTGACCTCTGCTTCGACGACGTCGACGTCGAGGCGTTCGACGTCGGGCACGTCGTTCATCTTCGCCACCAAATCCCGCAGCGTGGTCGCAGAGACGAAGTCGACGCCGCGGTCGACGAAACGCTGCACGGGCCCTGGCGCGCCGGGCCTGACCCGGCCGAGTACCTGCCGCACACTTCGTCCGGTCAGGTCGGGGTTCTGCTCCTGCCCGGAAAGCCCGAACTCCTTCTCGATGATCCGTGCGTTGAGGACGAACCACGTGTAGTCGTGGCCGGTCTTGGCGATGTACTCCAGCGTGCCGAGCGTGTCGAAACCGGGATACAGCGGTGCCGGCAACCGCCGCCCGGTCGCGTCGAGCCAGATCGACGACGGTCCCGGCAGGATGCGAATGCCGTGGCGGTCCCAGACCGGGTCGTAGTTGGTGACACCTTCGGTGTAGTGCCACATTCGGTCGCGGTTGACGAAGTTCGCGCCGGCGGCCTCGGTGATGCCGAGCATTCGCCCGTCGACGTGGGCAGGTACGCCGCTGAGCAGTTGACTGGGCACGCGGCCCATCCGAGCCGGCCAATTCTTGCGGACCAGATCGTGGTTTCCGCCGATGCCGCCGCTGGCCACGATCACCGCAGGTGCTCGGAACTCGAACTCTCCGACGGTATTTCGTGACGACGCGACGCCGCGGGCTGCGGTCGACGGTTCCAACACCGCGCCGCGGACCCCGGTGACGGCGCCTGCCTCGACGATCAAGTCGTCGACCCTGTGACGGTAGGCGAATCGCACCTTGGCGCCGGCCGCGAGCAGACGACGGGCGAAGATTTCGACGATCGCCGGGCCCGTGCCCCAGGCGATGTGGAACCGGGGCACCGAATTGCCATGTCCGCGGGCGTCGTAGCCGCCACGCTCGGCCCACCCGACGAGGGCGAAGGTCTTCAGCCCGCGCTCGCGCAACCAGCTGTGCTTCTCCCCGGCGGCGAAGTCGACGTAGGCATGGGCCCACTGCCGCGGCCAGTAGTCCTCGGGCCGATCGAATCCGGCGGTGCCCAGCCAGTCCTGCAAGGCCAGCTCGTGGCTGTCCCGGATACCCAGCCGCCGTTGTTGCGGGCTGTTCACGTAGAACAACCCTCCGAAGGACCAGAAGGCCTGGCCGCCCAGGTTGGCGGCGTTCTCCTGGTCGACGATCAGGACCGAACGGCCCTTGTCCAGCACTTCACACGCGGCGACCAAACCGGCGAGCCCGGCTCCGACCACGATGACGTCGACATCGGCCATGACGCCACGTTAGCCGTCACCGCTCACGCGGCGTCCGGCACGTCCGTCGACACCGCCTTCAGCGCCCAGCGGTACACCGCGGGGACGCAGCGATGCAGCAGTGCCAGGTCGACGGCGTCGAGCATGGCCTGCCGCGAAGCCGGTCGACGCAGCTGCCCCGCGGCGACCGCGAGGCGGACGGTGCCCTCGCGTCGCGCGGTCCGCTCGGCCGAGAGCACGAGCGTGCGGCACCACCACGTCTCGGTCAGGAAGCCTTCCCCGATGCCGACGACCCTGGCCCTCGACGTCGTCCCACGCACCAGGTCGGTGACACCGCCCAGCTCGGCGACCAGACGGAAGCCGTTGCGAGGCAGCGCGGTCAGTACGCCCTGTGAGACCGTCCACCCTGGCGCTGCGAACAGCCTGGTCCGCAAGCCCAGATGTTCGAGCACCCGGTCTGCCCCGGTCAATCTCAGGTTGGCCTCGTGGGCCTGCAGCGTCGCGAATTCCCCGCGCCGCTTCTTGGTGGCGGCCTCGTCGTAGCCGTGCAGGACGATTGCGTCGCCCTCGGCTCGGCGGCAGGTCAGCCACTCCACGGTGGCCGCGTCCTGGTCGAGCCGGTAGCCGCCCTTCTGCCGCGGTGCCACCAGCAGGGACGCCGGCACGGAACGGCTGGCGAGTTCGTCGCGGAAGGCGGCCGCGCTGCCCAATGTGCGGTCGGTGATCCCGGAGATCGAGACGATCAGTTCGCCAGCCACGCTATGCAGTGTCGCAACGCCAGGTGTGCAGAAGGTGTCCTCCGCCTGCGTGGGAGTTGACGTCTTGGTGTTACCTCGGCAGCACGGCCTCGATGGCGCTGATGACCTCGGGGGCGTCGGGTGCGGTGCGCGGCCGGAACCGGTTGACGACGTCACCGCCCGGCCCCACGAGGAACTTCTCGAAGTTCCACTGCACGTCACCGGCCTCCCCGTCGGCGTCGGGCGTCTCGGTCAGCACCGCGTACAGCGGGTGCCGGTCGGCGCCGTTGACGTCGGTCTTGGCAAGGAGTGGAAAGGTCACGCCGTAGGTGCTGGAGCAGAAGTCCTGGATCTCCTCGGCGGTGCCCGGTTCCTGGCCCATGAACTGGTTGCACGGCACCCCGAGCACCGTCAGGCCGCGGTCGCGGTAGTCCTGCGCCAATTGCTCGAGGGCGGTGTACTGCGGCGTCAGACCGCACTTGGAGGCCACGTTCACGACGAGCACCGGGCCGTCGGCCAAGTCGGCCAGTGTCATGGGCCTACCGTCGAGGGTGGTCAGCGGGATGTCGTCGAGGCTCATGGGCGTGACGCTACCGGCCGGCGCCGTAGTGGTCACGGTCGGCGGTGGCAAGCACCCAGGCGTACATGAACGCCGCTTCCTTCCAGCGTTCGTAGCGCCCGCTGATCCCGCCGTGACCGGCGCTCATCTCGGTCTTCAACAGCAGGGGGTGATCGTCGGTCTTGCTGTGCCGCAGCGCGGCAACCCATTTCGCCGGTTCGACGTAGTACACCCTGGTGTCGTTGAGCGATGTCATGGCCAGGATCGCCGGGTAGTCCTTCGCCTCCACGTTTTCATACGGGGTGTAGGACTTCATGTAGTGGTAGACGTCTTCGTCGGCCAAGGGGTTGCCCCACTCATCCCACTCGGTGACCGTCAGCGGCAGTGACGGATCCAGGATCGTGGTGAGCGCGTCGACGAAGGGCACCTGGGCCAGGATTCCCGCGAACAGTTCCGGGGCCATGTTCGCGACCGCACCCATCAGAAGGCCGCCGGCGCTGCCGCCCATCGCCACCAGGTTCTCGGGCGTGGTCACGTCGGTGCCGACCAGATGCGCTCCGGCGGAGACGAAGTCGACGAAGGTGTTCTTCTTCTCGAGCATCTTGCCGTGCTCGTACCACGGCCTGCCCATCTCGCCGCCGCCGCGGACGTGGGCGATGGCGAATACCATGCCGCGGTCCAGAAGCGACAGCCGCGCGATGGAGAACCGCGGATCCTCGCAGGATTCGTAGGCACCGTAGCCGTACAGCAGCGTGGGAGCCGGAACCGTCAGGCCCGCACGGTGAATGATGGACAGCGGGATCCGAGTGCCGTCGGGAGCCAGGGCCCAGTCCCGCCGCTCGACGTACTCGTCGGGGCGGTAGTCGCCGAGGACCGTCTGCTCGCGCAGCAGCGTGCGTTCACCCGTCGCCAGGTCGACGTCGTAGACGCGTACGGGCACGATGAACGACGTCGTCCCGACCCGAAGTACCGGCGCAGACCAGTTCGGGTTCCCGGACAGGCCCGACGACGTCAACTCCGTCTCGAAGGTGATCTCCTCAGGGGCGCCGTACGTGCCGTCTTCGTCGATGGGCCACAACTGAATTCGCGGCAGTGCGTCACTTCGGTAGCTGACGACGAGGTGGCGCTCGAACGCGTCGACCGCGTCGAGGCGGACGTCGGCCCGGTGCTCGACCAACGTACGGAACGCCGTCGGGTCGTCGACCGGCGCCTCGACCAACGTGAAGTTCTCGGCGCCGTCGTTGTGCAGGATCAGGAAGCGGTCCTGTCCGCCGACGACGGCGTGCTCGACGGAGTACTCCACGGCGTCGCGGCGGGGCAGGATCGAGACGAAGTCGGTTTCCCCGTCGGCCGCGTCGCCGTAGAACACCTCGGAGGTGACCGCGCTGCCCGCGGCGATGAACAGGTACTTGTCGCTGCGACTGCGACCGACCCCGACCCAGAACCGCTCGTCGGGCTCGTGGAAGACCTTGGTCGCGGGCAGACCGGCACCAAGGCGGTGTCGCCACACCGTGTCCGGACGCCAGGCGTCGTCGACCGTCGTGTAGTACACGGTGCGATCGTCCGCAGCCCACGTCGCCCCTGCGCCGATACCGGAGATGACGTCGTCGTACAGCTCACCGGTACGCAAGTCCTTGAAGCGCAACGTGAATCGCTCGTCACCGACCACGTCGACCGAAAAGGCGAGGGTGCGGCCGTCGATCGTGATCGACGCCGCGCCGAGGGAGAAGAAGTCGTGGCCCTCGGCTTCGACGTTCTCGTCGAGCAGTATCTGCTCGCCTGGCACCGGCTCGTTCTCGTCGAGCTGCGGCGGCGTCCAGTCGTCGAGATCGCTGACGGGGCAGCGGCAATGGATGCCGTACTGCTTTCCTTCGACACTGCGCCCGTAGTACCACCACGCACCGCGGCGCGTCGGCACCGACAGGTCGGTCTCCTTGGTACGAGCCTTGATCTCGTCGAAGATCTTCTGGCGCAACGGCTCCAGATACTCGGTCTGCTGATCGGTGTAGGCGTTCTCGGCCTTTAGGTAGTCGACGACCTCCGGATCGGCCTTGTCGCGCAGCCACTCGTAGTAGTCCACGAAGACGTCGCCGTGATGCTCGCGGCGGTGCTCGACGCGCTTGGCAATCGGCGGTGTGCCGCTCATTTGGCTCCGATCCAGTCAGCGAAGTTCAACCCGGAAATGCGTTCGTATGCCTCGATGTAACGGGCCCTGGTGGCCTCGACGATCTCGGCCGGAAGGGGTGGCGGCGGCGCCTCGCCGTGGCGATCCCAGCCCGAGTCGGGCCCGGTCAGCCAGTTGCGCACGAACTGCTTGTCGAAGCTGGCCTGCACCACGCCCTCCTCATAGGAGTCCGCGCGCCAGTATCGCGACGAGTCCGGGGTGAAGACTTCGTCGGCGAGGACCATCTGGCCGTCCTCGTCCACCCCGAACTCGAACTTGGTGTCGGCAATGATGATGCCCTTGCTCAGGGCGTGGTCGGCGGCCTCACGGTAGATGTCGAGCGTCAGATCCCGCAGCTGGGCGGCACGCTCGGCGCCGACCACCTCGACGACCGCCTCGAAGCTGACGTTCTCGTCGTGGCTGCCGAGATCGGCCTTGGTGGCGGGGGTGAAGATCGGTTCGGTGAACTTGCTGGCCTCGGTCAGGCCGGCGGGCAGGTCGATGCCGCAGACCTTGCCGGTTGCGCGGTAGTCGACGATGCCGGATCCGGTGAGATAGCCGCGGGCGACGCACTCCACGGGCATCATCTCCAGCTGCTTGACCACCAACGCCCGCCCGAGCACCTCGGCCGGGATGCGCTCGTCGTCGGGCGGGCCGGCCAGGTGGTTGGGAGTGTCCAGCAGGTCGAAGAAGAACACGCTCATCGCGGTGAGGATGCGGCCCTTGTCGGGAATCTCGCTGTCGAGGATGAAGTCGTAGGCCGAGATTCGGTCGCTTGCCACGAACAGCAGATGGTCGGCGTCGATGCGATACAACTCGCGAACCTTGCCGCTGGCCAGATGTTGGTAGTCGGACAGAGCTGGGCGCATCGGGCAAGACTATCGGTCCATCTGTGCTGGGATCACACCCATGAGCTCTCGCTACGTGCCGTACGCCACCACCCCCGGCCGGCTGCTCGCCCAGTTGACCAGTGACGCGGTCGTCGTGGTGTGGACCGTGCTCTGGGTTCTGGTCGGCCTCGCCGTGCACTCCGCGGTGAACACCATCGCCGAGGTGGGCAGGCAGGTCAACGACGGAGCGACCGGGGTCTCGGAGAACTTGAACTCCGCGGGCGACAGCACCGACGACTTTCCGCTGGTCGGCAGCGCGCTGAGCAAGCCGCTGCGCGCGGCGAGCCGGGCAGCGCTCGACATCGCCGGCGCCGGCCACAGCCTCGACACCACCGCGAGCTGGTTGGCCGTCGTGCTGGGCTTGGCGGTCGCGGCGCCGCCGATCTTGTTCGTGGCGTTGCCGTGGCTGGTGCTGCGCATCCGCTTCTTCCGCCGCAAGTGGACGGCCATCACGCTCGCGGCGACCCCCGCCGGCGAGCAACTCCTGGCGCTACGGGCGCTGGCCAACCGCCCGCTGGCCAAGCTCGCGGCCGTGAGCATCGACCCCGTCGGAGCGTGGCGTCGCGACGACGCGATCGCCATCCGCGGCCTGGCCAACCTGGAGCTGCGCTCCTCGGGCATCCGCCGCAAGTAGGCCCACCCCGCGATTTGTGTGCACACACCCGCGCTCATCGCGGGTGCGTGTGCACAAATCGCGTCAGGGAACCCAGTCGGGGGCTGGCGAGTCAAACCCTTGGTGCTCGACGAACTGTTGCGCTGCCACGACGGTGTCATCACACTGGGCCAGGCCCGGGACGCTGGGCTGAGCCAGGACGCGGTCGAGAGACGTGTGCGGTCAGGTCGTTGGCGACGCTGCGCACGCGGTGTCTACTTCGTCGACGACCGTCCGTTCACCGACGCCGCGCGCATTCGTGCCGCGGTCTGGAGCAACGGCGAGCGAGCCGTCGCCAGTGGACTTGCAGCGGCCTGGTGGCTGGAGCTCACCCAGTTCGCGCCGGGAACGGTCGAGGTGACGGTTCCCCGCGCCAGCAATCACAGGTCTCGACCGGGAGTTCGACTCAGACGCCGAGACCTTGCACCCTCCGACGTGTTCGAGTCCCGAGGCTTGCGCGTGACGGCTCTACCGATGACGGTGGTGGAGGCCGCCGTGCGCCGCGGGGGCGGCCCGAAGATCCTCGATCAGGCACTCCAACGACGCACCCATCTGCCGGCGCTGTGGACGACTCACCTCCGCAACAAGGGCCGCCACGGTTCGCCGGCGGCGCGCCGACTCCTCCGAGCGGCCGATGACGGAGCGCGGTCCGAGGCAGAACGCCTCGCCGCACGCCTACTCAATTTAGCGAAGATCACCGGCTGGAAGGCCAATCAACGCGTAGCCGGCTACGAGGTGGATGTGCTGTTTCGCGGCCCAAAGGTGGCCATCGAGATCGACGGATTCGCGTTCCACAGCGACTCCGAGGCCTTCCAACGCGACCGAACGAAGCAGAATGCGATCGCGCTAGTGGGCTATCACGTCCTCAGGTTCACATGGCTTGACTTGACCGAGCATCCAGACAGGGTCGTCGAGGAGGTCCGCCGAGCGATTCGTGCACCCTAACCCGCGGCAGTCGCGGGTTAGGGTGCACAAATCACGACGGGGAGGGAGCGGATGCCCGTGTGCCGATTGCTCCGCGTCCACTCGACGGGGCCCGCCAACTCCACCGCCGCGAACCGGTCCAGCAGTTCCTCGAACAGCACCCGCATCTCGAGCCGCGCCAGGTTGGCACCGAGGCAGTAGTGCGCGCCCTGCCCGAAACCCAAGTGCGGGTTGGGCTTGCGGGCCACGTCGAAGAGATCCGGGTCGTCGAAGGCCAACTCGTCGCGGTTGGCCGAGCCCTCCCAGATCTGCACCTTCTGCCCGGCCTGGATCGCGCACCCGCCGAGCGTGACCTCCCGCGTGGCGGTCCGCCGCTTCGACGGTGACGGCGACGTCCACCGGACCATCTCCTCGACCGCCGTCGGCAGTGACTCCAAATCGTCACGCAGCACGGCCATGTGGTCGGGGTTCTCGATCAGTGCCAGGAGCCCACCCGCGATCGCGTTGCGCGTGGTCTCCGCCCCGGCGCTGAACAGCAGGCTGAAGAACAGGTACAGCTCGAGCTCACCGAGCGCGCAGGTCTCGTCGTTGGCCACGATCGACAACATGTCGTCGGTCGGCTGGGCCCGCTTGGCGGCGACCAACTCCGCGCCGTAGGCATACATCCGCGCACTGTCGTCAGCGCTCGCCTCGCGACCCAGGTCGAATTGCGGCTCGATGGCGTGAAACAGCCAATGTCGTTCGGATTCCGGCACTCCCAGCAAGATGCAGATCATCTGCATGGGCAATTCGGCCGCCACGTCGACGACGACGTCGAACGGCACACCCGGCTGCACCGCGTCGAGCAGCGTGCGGGTCCGCGACCGCAGATCGTCTTCCACGCGGCCGATCATCCGCGGGGTCAGACCGGAGCTGACCAGCCGCCGGATCTGCGCGTGCCGTGGGTCGTCCATCATGTTGAGCACCTGGCCGGCGATCGGAAGATCCTGCAGGAGCGTGCCGCCGTAGGGCCGTGCGCCGCCGGTCACCGAGGAGAATGACTCCGGATCACGAAGCACGGCAAGGGTTTCGGCGTGCGTGGCGACCGACCAGAATCCCTCGCCGTCGGGCGTGTGCTCGGTGGGCTCGTGCCAGAAGACGGGAGCCTCGCGACGGTGCACCGCGAACAGTTCGTGCGGGAAACCCGCCGCGAAGTTGTCCAGGTCGGTGAAGTCCACCGCCGCCAAGCTCACAGGATGGCGCCCGAGGTGTACGCCGCCGCGTCGGGATAGCGGCTCACCAGCTCCTCCACCGCGGCGACCACCGCGTCGACCTGCGCGCCGGCCGCCCCGGTGAACGCCTCCTTGTCCGCCAGCGCGGCATCGAGCGCCGCCCGGTCCAGCGGCAGCCGCGGGTCGGCGGCCAACCGGTCGAGAAGGTCCGGCTCCGAACCCTTCTCGCGCATCGCCAGTGCAACCGCGACGGCGTGCTCCTTGATGACCTCGTGTGCCGTTTCGCGTCCGACGCCGGCACGGACGGCGGCGATCAGGATGCGGGTGGTGGCCAGGAACGGCAGGTAGCGGTCCAGCTCGCGCTGGATGACGGCCGGGTACGCGCCGAATTCGTCGAGCACGGTCAGGAACGTCTCGATCTGACCGTCGAGGGCGAAGAACGCGTCGGGCAGCGCGACGCGCCGCACCACCGAACAGAAGACGTCGCCCTCGTTCCACTGCGCACCCGCGAGCTCGGCGGCCATCGACCCGTAACCGCGGAGCACCACCTGCAGGCCGTTGACCCGCTCACAGGACCGGCTGTTCATCTTGTGCGGCATGGCCGACGAGCCGACCTGCCCCGGTGCGAAGCCCTCGGTGACCAGCTCGTTGCCCGCCATCAGCCGGATCGTGTGCGCCAGTGACGACGGTCCCGCCCCGAGCTGCACGAGCGCCGAGAGCACGTCGTGGTCCAGCGAGCGCGGGTAGATCTGCCCGACACTGGTCAACGTCGTCGCAAAGCCAAGGTATTCGGCCACCCGCTGCTCCAGCGCCGCCAACCCCGCCGTATCGCCGTCGAGCAAGTCGAGCATGTCCTGTGCGGTGCCCATCGGTCCCTTGATGCCGCGCAGCGGATACCGGTCGACCAACTCGCTCAGCCGGGTCAGCGCGATCAGCATCTCCTCGGCCGCCGAGGCAAACCGCTTGCCCAGCGTCGTCGCCTGGGCCGCCACGTTGTGCGACCGCCCCGCCATCACCACGTCACGGTAGAGCTCGGCGCGCTCGGCAAGGCGCGCGACGACGGCGATGCCGTGGGCGTGGACGAGTTGCAGCGAGCGGCGGATCTGCAGCTGCTCGACGTTCTCGGTCAGGTCGCGGCTGGTCATGCCCTTGTGCACGTGCTCGTGACCGGCCAGCGCATTGAACTCCTCGATGCGTGCCTTGACGTCGTGGCGGGTGACGCGTTCGCGCTCGGTGATCGAGGCCAGGTCGACCTGTTCCACGACGCGCTCGTAGTCCTCGACGACGCCGTCGGGGACCGACACGCCGAGCTCGACCTGGGCGCGGAGGACGGCGATCCACAGCCGGCGCTCCGCGACGATCTTGGCCTCCGGCGACCAGATGGCCACCATGTCGGCGCTGGCGTACCGGTTGGCCAGGACATTCGGAATCGTCACGGATACACAGCTTACGACCCGGCTGAGGCAAGCTAGACCGATGTACTTCGTCGGCGTGGACCTCGCGTGGGGTGAGCGCAAGCCCTCGGGTGTCGCGGTCGTCGACGACGACGGCCGCCTGGTCTACGTCGGGGTGGCACAGGACGACGCCAGCATTCGGGCGGCGATCGGGCCCTACGTGCAGGACGACTGCCTGGTGGCCTTCGACGCCCCGCTGGTGGTGAACAACCCCACCGGTCAGCGGCCCAGTGAATCGGCGCTCAACCGCGACTTCGCGAAGTTCGAGGCAGGCGCCCATCCCACCAACACCGGCAAACCCGAATTCGCCGGCACTCCACGCGCGGCCCGCCTCGCCGCCGCGCTCGACCTCGACATCGACCCGTACTCCGCGTCGACGCGGCGGGCCATCGAGGTCTACCCGCACCCGGCGACCGTGGCGCTGTTCCGGCTGGGCCGCACGCTGAAGTACAAGGCCAAGCCCGGCCGCAGCGTCGCGCAGCTGCGGTCTGAATTGCTACGGCTGTTGGACCTGATCGAGACGCTCGCGCACGCGACGCCGCCGTTGCGGGTCGCCGACGACGACGGGTGGAAAGCCCTTCGACACCTCGTGGAGACCGCCGAACGCAAGAGCGAGCTGCGCCGCGCGGAGGATCCCGTCGACGCGGTGGTGTGCGCCTACGTCGCCCTGTTCGCCACCCGCCGACCCCGAGACGTGACGATCTACGGTGACGCGGAGACCGGCGCCACCATCACTCCGACGCTGCCGCCCGACCTGACCCCGGCACCGCGGGAGGCGACTCCGGGTGCCGTGCGCGACGCCATCACGGAGTTCGCCGCCCGCCGGCCCGCGTTGATCGGCGCGACCGACCGCTACCTGCACCTGGTAACCACACTGCTCGACGACGCCGGCATCAACTACCTCGACGTCACCGCGCGCACCAAGTCGGTCGCGTCGTTCGCCGAGAAGGCCGACCGCAGCGTCGACGGCCGACGCCTCTACACCGACCCGCTCTCCGAGCTCACCGACCAGATCGGTCTGCGGATCATCACGTTCCTACGCGACGACGTGACCACCGTCGCCAACCTGCTTGCCGAGGAGATGCAGCTGCTCGACGACCGCGACATGGGACAGGAGACGGCCCGCGAGGGCCGATGGGGGTACGCCAGCCGGCATCTCCTGGTCGCCGTCGAGGGTGAGCAGCAGCCCGCGTCGATTCAGGTGCGGACGGTCCTTCAGCACGCGTGGGCGGAGTTCGAGCACGACATACGCTACAAGGGTTCCATTCCCGAGGAGGACGCCCCCGACCTGGACCGTCGATTCACCCTCGCCGCAGGTCTTCTCGAGTTGGCCGACCGTGAATTCTCCGCCATCAGGGAGCGTCTGAAGAGTTCGCCGCCCGCGGCGCGCTCGGAGCAATCCGACGACCCCCGCATCGGCACTCCGGTGCTGGCCACCTACCTCGGCAACCGCTTCCCCGACGCAGGCTGGTCCCGCACCGAGCACTACGCGTGGATCTCGGGGCTGCTGCTGGAGTTGGGCGTCGATTCACTCGACGAGCTCGACGAGTTGCTCGGCGGCCTGGACACCGACGCGGTCAACGCGAAGATGGACTACCGCTACCCGGCCGGCGCGGTGCGCCGCCTCGACGACGCGCTGCTGGCCCGCTACGGCGACCGCTACGTGGGCCTGACGGGCAACTCCCACCGCGTCGCCCAGCTCCAGACGCGACTCGAAAAGCTGACTGCCGCTTCATGATTCAGGACTTGCGCGCCACCATCACGTCCACCGGGTGGGGCACCACACCCGGGCGGCCAGGCAGCGAGACGTCGCGAAGGTAGTCGAGCAGTCGATCGCGCGCCGGGGTCGTCAGTGCGCGCGACCGCGCCCCGATCAGGAAGTCGAGCACGTCCTCGCCGCGCCCCAGCGGATCGCTCAACCCGTCGCGGAGGTCGAGGTGTCCGACGATCGTCTCGACGTCGACGGACAACCCCCGCCGACGTAGGTCTGCCTCGACGTCCTCGGCGAACCACGGCGTCCGCCCTTCCCACGGGCACAGCATCTCCGTCAGCACGCACAGCGGCTC
Organism: Mycobacterium yunnanensis; assembly: GCF_025823185.1. Taxonomy (GTDB): domain Bacteria; phylum Actinomycetota; class Actinomycetes; order Mycobacteriales; family Mycobacteriaceae; genus Mycobacterium; species Mycobacterium yunnanensis. The sequence goes on along the minus strand of NZ_JACKVK010000001.1, from coordinate 136,265 downwards.
CCGCGGCGCGACGGCCGCCAGCAAGAGCCCACCGGGCGTCAGCATCCGTAGCCCGTGGTCGAGGGCCGACGAGAGGTTCGCGACGTAGTACAGCGAATGCACGAAGTGCACGAGATCGGCGGGATGGCCTGCGTCGTGGTCGGCGAAGCCCCCGATCACCACCGTCGGCACGAGACTCGGCACGTCGAGAGCGTTCATCCGGGCAGCAAACCCCGCGGCCGACGGGGGATGCGGCTCGACACCGGTGTAGCGCACTCGGCGTCCGCCGGACGCCAACGCACCTGCCAGCGGTGCGTCGACGCTGCCGTCGCCGACGCCAACGCCGACGACGCGCACCGGGTCGCAGTCGCTCAGCAGCGGTGGCAGCTCGGCGACCAGCCAGTCGCGAAGGCGGCGGCGCTGGTCGCTGGCCGCCTCGTACCGCGCGTGCGTGTGGGCGTACCGCTCGTTGGTCAGGGCCGGCAGGGCCGGCACTTCTCGAACGCTCTTCCGCAAGCCCACGAGGGGCGCGGGCACATCGATCAGTGTCATTTGCCGCCAGTGTCCCCGCGGATTGGGCGGAAACCGCGCGAAGATCGACGCCGACATCGTTGCGTAAGAATCGGTCAGCGAGATCCGTGATTGGCTTGTCCGATGACTCCTCCCGACACCGCCCAGCGCAGCCTCGAGCATTGGAGTGAGGCCGGGCGCGCGGAGATGGAGGCGTTCTACGCGCTCGCGACCGAGGACTACCGGCAGCTCGTCGCCGCGCGGGACTGGAACGCAGACCTCGCCAGCCACGCCGTCGGCGGCCGGGTGCGCCTGCTCGACGTCGCATGCGGCAGTGGGAAGTTCCCGACCGCGCTGCTGGCCGGCGGCCTCGCCACCGCCCCGGTGATCGAGGTCGACCTGCTGGACCCGTCGGCGTTCAGCATCGCCGAGGCCAGGTCGACGCTCGCACCGCCGTTCGTCGCGGCGGGCGAACACGAAGTGCTGCTTCAGGACTTCTCCGGGTCCGGTTACGACGTGGCGTGGGCCACCCACGCGCTGTACGCCCTGCCACCCGCCGAACTCGCCGCAGGGGTGGCGAAGATGGTTGCGTCCCTTCGCCCCGGCGGCTTCGGGGTGGTCGCGCAGGCGTCGTCGCGGTCGCACTATCTGACTTTCTACGACGCCTATCGGGAGTCGTTCGCACCGGACGCCACGCCGTACACCGACGCCGAAGGGGTGGCGGCCGCCCTGCGCGACGCCGGGGCGCCGGTCGAGGTGCAGTTGCTGAGTTACCGCACCGGGACCTCCGACCGGACCGTCGCCGAAGGCTTCCTGCAACGCTGCGCGTTCGACGACACCGTGACCCTCGAACAGATGGAGGCCAGCGACGCGCTAGGCCGCTATCTCAGCGGCTGTCGGGGGCCCGACGGCGCCTACGCATTCCAGCACGAAGCCCACCTGATCACTTGGCAGCAGCCATGATTCGCAACCCACACCTGTCCGAGGCCACCGCCGCAGGCACCGCGTCCGACGTCGCCGTCGAATGGGACCGCGGCAACGACCAGTGGTGGGACTGGTACATGTCGCTGGCCGACGGCCCAGTCCCCGACGGACCACTCGTCGACCCGCCCGCCCACGATCCCGGCCCGCTGCCGACCGACGACGAGGTCACCGCCGAACTGGCCAAGGCCTACCCAATCACCGACGAGCAGATCGCGCGCTTTCGCACCGAGGCGTTCGTCAAGCTGCCCGGCGTGCTCAGCCCCGGAACCGTCGAGCGGCTACGAATCAAGTTGCGCGCCATGCTCGACGAGGCCGTCGACGCCGACGTCGGCTTCCAAAGTCGCGAGATGATGTGGCTCGACGACGACGTGGTGCGCGCCGCCGTGCTCTCCCCGCGCCTCGGCGGCATCAGCGCGGCCCTGCTGGGCACCGATCGGGTCAGGCTCTATCACGACAACGCGTTGTCGAAGGAGCCTGGCGCGGGACGCACTCCGTGGCACTACGACGCACACCACTTTCCGCTGGACTCACCGAAGGTGTTGACGGCGTGGATTCCGCTGCAGCCCACCCCGCGCGAGATGGGACCGCTGGCCTTCGCCCGCGGTGCCGACGTCGGGGAGCTGGTCGACGGCCTCGAGTTCGACAAGCACGGCACCTCCTACGACCGTGGCGTCTCGGAAATCCTTCGTACCCATGGGGTTCAGGTCGAGGACGGGCCCTTCGCGGCGGGCGAGGTCAGCTTCCACGGGGCCAACTGCTTCCACACTGCGGGCGCCAACCGCACCACCGCCGCGCGCGTGGTGCTCGCCAACACCTACTTCGCCGACGGCGTCCGCGTGGTGCCGAGCCCGACCATGGTGAGCGGCGATTGGCGCAAGTTCATCCCCGGTGCCGAGCCGGGCGAGGTGGTGGCCAGCCCGCGCAATCCGCTGCTGGCACGCCCGGTCTAGGGTTCGGCGTCCAGCTTTTCGACGTCGGTGATGCCGGGGCCGCGAATGCCCAGCGCCCGGTTGATCGCCAACGTGACGCCGAACAGGACGATGCCGAGCGCGACAAGGGCCAGCGCGAGGACGTATTGCTGCAGCGGCCGGCCCGACAGTGGCAGCACCAGGTACGCCGAGGCGACGAAGCCCACCCAGGGCAGCCAGGTCGGCGTCCGGAAGTGGGCGCGAGCACCGTCGGCCCCACTGGCGTGAACGTCCTTGCGCAACACCAAGACCGCGATGTTGACCACCGCGAACACCGCCAGTAGCAACAGTGAGGTCGTGCCGCCGAGTGTCGAGATCGCCTTGTCGTTCGCGAAGGCCGTGACGTAGAGGATCAACGCGAAGGCGATGGTGGTGGTGAACACGATCGCCACCCACGGCGTGCGTCGGGCGCGGTGGACGGTACCCAGCACCGGTGGCAGCACGTGCTGCTTGGCCATGCCGTAGATCAACCGGCTTGCCATCAGCATGTTGATCAGAGCGGTGTTGGCCACGGCGAACATGGAGATGAAGGGCAGGATCTTCTCGATCGGCAGGCCGGGCGCCCCGGCCTTGACCACCTCGACCAGCGGCGTCTCGCTGGCTTCCAGCGCACCCACCGGCACCAGGGCCACGGCGACGACGGCGACCACGATGTAGACCACGCCTGCGATGCCGAGCCCGGTCAGCAGCATCTTCGGGAAGATGCGCACCGGATCCTTGGTCTCCTCGGCCATGTTGACCGAGTCCTCGAACCCCACCATCGCGAAGAAGGCCAGCGACGTCGCGGTCGTGACGGCGAGGAACGCGTTCTTGTCCTCCGCAGTGTCGAACGCGACCACGCGGGAGAAGTCGACGGCGTCACCGCCCTGGGTGAACGCCCAGAATCCGACGAAGATCACCAGCATCAGACCGGTGATCTCCACGATCGTCAGCACCACGTTGAGCTTGACGCTCTCGCCGACGCCGCGCAGGTTGACCGCGGCGACCAACAGCATGAAGAGCATTGCCACGGCGACGATTCCGGCGGTGCCCCAGTCCAAGCCGAAGCCCTTGAAGAAGTTGGAGGCGAAGAATCGCGACGCCGTGGCGGCCGAGGTGATGCCGGAGCACATCACGATGAACGCCACCAGGAACGTCACGAAGTGAATGCCGAACGCCTTGTGCGCGTAGAGCGCAGCCCCGGCGGCCTGCGGGTACTTGGTGACCAGTTCCAGATAGCTGAATGCGGTGACCATCGCGATGAGGAACGCCACCAGGAACGGCAGCCACGCCGCACCACCCACCTCGGCCGCGACGTCTCCGGTCAGGGCGTAGACCCCGGTGCCGAGGATGTCTCCGACGATGAACAGCAGCAACAGGCCGGGGCCCATCACACGTTTGAGTTCCGGCTGGTTCTCCACGGTGGTCTGCGCCATGACGCCTCCCTGATAGTCAGCTGTGAATCGCAGGTCCAACCATTACAGGAAATGCTCGAGCACGCACGACTATCTCAGCCGAAGGGCGCCAGCACGTCGATGACGTCGACGAGCGTGGCGCGCGCGGCGGCCCTCGGACCGTCCCCGACGCCGACGAGGGACGCCACGACCGCGCCGTCGACGGCACACACCAACGCGGTCATCAGCTCGGCTCGCACTGACCGACCCGACCTCTCGACCACCTCGACGACGGCGTCGGTCCGCTGCTTCATGATGCGGCGCTGGACGTCGCGGAGACCTGGTTGGCGCGCGCACGCGATGTAGCGCTCGTAGCGGGAGATCAACTGCTCGGAGACCCGGGTGTCGGGGCCGTCGCCGACCAGGAAGTCGACGAGGACGTCGGCGGTCGACTCGGCGCCACGGCGGCGGCGCGGAAGAGCCGCGACTCGGGAGTCCAGGATCTCGGCGTCTCGGATGCCGACGTACTCGACGGCCCGCTCGACGAGGTCGTCGAGGGAGGAGAAGTAGTAGGTCGTGGAGGCCAGTGGCAGACCGGCTCGACGGGCCACGGCGCGGTGCCGGACCGCGTCGAAGCCGCCCTCGCACAACAGCTCGGCGGCCGCGCTGACCAGCGCGTACCGTCGCCTCTCACCCTTGGGGGTGACCGCTGCCGTCACGTGTTGCATGCTGCCAGCAACGGCTCGGCGGTATGGGGCTTTCGACCAACTACGAGATTCCACGACCGAAAGGCGACCGTGCACTCATCCGCGGCGAACCCACCCGCCACATCCGTCCCGCGCGTACTGGGCCGGGTGCTGCTGGGCGCTGCCCTCGTCTTCGCCGGCACTAGCCATCTGACCTTCGCCCGGCACGCGTTCTACGCCCAGATTCCGCCGTGGCTGCCGTTGAACGCCACCTTCGTGATCATCGCCTCGGGCATCGTCGAGATCGTCCTCGGCATTGCCCTCGTGGTGGTGCCGCGGCACCGCGTCGTCCTGGGCTGGGCAGCCGCTGCCTTGTTCGTGGTCGTCTTCCCCGGCAACGTCTCGCAATTCCTCACCCACAGTCCTGCGTTCGGCTTGGACTCCGACCTGTCCCGGGGTGTCCGGTTGCTCTTTCAACCGCTGCTGGTGGTGTGGGCGCTCTGGTGCACCGGTGCGTGGTCCGCGCTGCGGCGGCGGCCGCCAGAGGCACCGGTGGCATGATGGCGCGCATGCCCAATCTGAGCCGTCGCGCCGTCCTGCGCCTCGGTGCCGGAGTGGCCGCGGGTGCCGCGGGCGCGTACGCCCTTGGCTCGACGCCGAGTCCGCCGTCGGCGACGCAGCCGCCCGTTGCGATGACGGGGATCGGTGCACCGCTGGCACCACCCCCGGTGCCGCTGGAGCCGGCAGCCCCGGCACCCACCTACGTCACGGGGTCGTTCGTCTCGGCAGCCCGTGGCGGGGTGACGACCAATTGGGCGATCGCCAGGCCGCCCGGCCAAACCGGTCCCCTTCGTCCCGTCATCGCTTTGCATGGCAAGGGTCAGGACGCAGCAGGTGTGATGGCAGGCGGTGTGGAGCAGGGCCTCGCCCAGGCCGTCGCCTCGGGCATTCCCCCGTTCGCCGTCGTGGCCGTCGACGGTGGTGGCGGCTACTGGCATGCCAGGGCCTCCGGGGAGGACTCCGGCTCGATGGTGCTCGACGAGTTGATCCCCCTGCTCGGCCAGCAGGGGTTGGACGTCTCGCGCGTCGGATTCCTGGGCTGGTCGATGGGCGGTTACGGCGCGCTCCTGCTCGGGTCGCGACTCGGCCCCGCGCGTACCGCGGCGATCTGCGCGGTCAGCCCCGCACTGTGGACCTCGTCGGACGCCACCGCACCCGGCGCCTTCGACGGTGCGGCCGACTACGCCGCCAACAGCGTGTGGGGGCTGCCGAACCTGGGATCCATTCCGATCAGGATCGACTGCGGTGACAGCGATCCGTTCTACGCCGCCACGAAGCAGTTCATCGGGCAGCTACCCAACCCTCCCTCGGGCGGATTCTCCCCGGGCGGTCACGACGGCGCGTTCTGGAGTTCTCAGCTCCCGGGGGAAATCGCCTGGATGGCACCGCTTCTCGTCGCGTAGCTAGACGCCGATCCGCCCTTCGGCGGCCGCCAATCCGATGTCGGTGCGAAAGTGACTGCCGGGCAATCGTATTCCGGCCATGACGGCGTAGGCCGCGTCGCGGGCGGCGACGAGGTCCGCACCGGTGCCGACGGCGGAGAGCACCCGACCGCCCGACGACACGACGGTCCCGTCCTCGCGGCGAGCGGTACCCGCGTGCAGCACGCCGGGCGCATCCGACCCCGTGATGACGTCCCCAACCCGAGGCCGCCCCGGGTAGTTCTCGGCGGCCAGCACCACCGCGACGGCCGCACCGTCGGCCCACCGAAGCGCGGGCTGACCGGCCAGCTCGCCGACGGCGGCGGCGTGTAGCAGCTGCCCAAGGGGGCTCTCCAGCAGCGCCAGCACGGCTTGAGTCTCGGGATCGCCAAAGCGGCAATTGAACTCGACCACGGCCGGGCCGCGTGAGGTGATCGCCAATCCGGCGTAGAGCAGGCCCGAGAATGGGCAGCCACGGGCGACCAGTTCCGCGGCCACCGGTGTGACGACGTCGTCGACGATGCTCGTCAGGACCTCGACGGGCAGCCAGGGCAGCGGGGTGTAGGCGCCCATGCCCCCGGTGTTCGGTCCGGCATCCCCGTCCCCGACCCGCTTGAAGTCCTGCGCGGGTAGCAGCGGCACCACCGTCTCCCCGTCGACGACGCAGAAGAGCGAGACCTCCGGACCGTCGAGGAAGGACTCGAGCAGCACGGGATGCCCGGAATCCAGGAGGCTGGCGGCGTGCGCGCGGGCGGTGTCGCGGTCAGCGGTTACGACCACGCCCTTGCCTGCAGCCAGGCCGTCGTCCTTGACCACCCAGGCCTCGTCACCGGAGGGCGGGCCGAACCGGTCCAGCGCGGCGTCCAGACGAGCGGGATTGTCGACGATCTCGCTGCGCGCGGTGCGCACACCCGCGGCATCCATCACGTCCTTGGCGAAGGATTTCGACCCCTCGATGCGGGCGGCGTCCTTGGAGGGACCGAAGCACGCGATGCCCGCCGCGCGCAGGGCGTCGGCGACGCCGAGGACCAGCGGCACCTCGGGTCCTATGACGACGAGGTCGGACTCGGTGCGCTTGGCCAGCTTCACCACCTCGTCAGCCGAGGTGACGTCGACGTCGTGCTGCTCGGCGACCGACGCCGTGCCGGCATTGCCTGGCGCGACGGCCAGGGCGTCCACCTCGGGATCTCGACGCAGGGCGAGCAACAACGCATGTTCACGGGCTCCGGATCCGATCACGAGGACGCGCACGGTGGTAACCCTAAACCCCCGAATTCGGCCATACACTTGCCAATCAGATGTATGGTCTCGGTCATGGCGACCACGCAGAGCGCATGTCCCTTCGGGGCCGGGTATGACTTCACCGACCCCGACGTCCTGGTCCGCGGCATCCCGGTCGACGAATTCGCCCAGCTCCGCAAGACCGCTCCGGTTTGGTGGAACGAGCAGCAAGAGTCGATCTTCGACGACGGCGGCTACTGGGTGATCAGCAGGCACGAGGACATCAAGGCCATCTCGCGCAACGGCGACCTGTGGTCGACCAACCGCAAGGGTGCGGTCATGCGGCTACCCGAGGGCGTCACCGCCGAGCAGCTCGACTTGACCAAGGCACTGCTGATCAACCACGACGCACCCGAGCACACCCGGCTACGCAAGATCGTCTCCCGCCTCTTCACCCCGCGCGCGGTCGCGACGCTCGAGGAGAAACTCGCGGTCGCAGCGCGCGAGATCGTCGCAAACGCCGCCGCCAAGGATCACGGCGACTTCGTCGCCGACGTCGCCACCCGCCTTCCGCTGCTGGCCATCGCCGACCTGATCGGCGTGCCGGAAGCCGACCGCGAGCGGCTGTTTCACTGGAGCAACAGCGTCATCAACACCGACGACCCCGACTTCGACGCCGACCCCACGACCGCCAACGCCGAGCTGATGGGCTACGCGTACACCATGGCCGAGGAGCGCCGCCGCCAACCGGCCGATGACATCGTCACCCGACTGATCCAAGCCGAGGACACCGAAACCGGAAAACCGCTGGACGATGTCGAATTCGCGTTCTTCGTCATCCTGCTCGCCGTGGCGGGCAACGAGACCACCCGCAACGCCATGACGCACGGCATGAACGCGTTCTTCGACAACCCGGACCAGTGGGAGCTGTTCAAGACCGAGCGGCCCGCGACCGCGGTCGACGAAATCGTTCGGTGGGCCACCCCGGTGCACTGCTTCCAACGGACCGCCCTGGCCGACGTGAGGTTCGGCGACGTGACGATCGCCGAAGGCCAGCGGGCCGGTCTCTTCTACAGCTCCGCCAACTTCGACGAGGCCGTCTTCGAGCGGCCCTTCGAGTTCGACATCATGCGCAACCCCAACCCGCACCTGGCCTTCGGAGGCAACGGCGCCCACTTCTGCATCGGCGCCAACCTGGCCCGCATGGAGATCAAGCTGATCTTCGACGAGCTGGCCGACCAGATTCCCGACATCGCCAAAGTGGCCGAACCGCAACGGCTCCGGTCGGGATGGATCAACGGTGTCAAGGAGCTGCCGGTCGCCTACCGGGGCTGACCGGGCTGGCCGGGCTTCTCAAGGCCCCGGTTACGATTTGCTCGTGCGCACCCATGGCTGGTCGGGATCGGCGCCCGCGACCGACGACGAGGCCGTAACCCGAATTCTCGATGCCGCGAGCAAGGCCATCGACGAACGCGGCGCCGACATCGGCATCGCCGACGTCGCCCGCACCCTCGGGGTCACCCGGCAAACCGTCTACCGGTACTTCGCCAGCACCGAAGCCTTGCTGGTAGCCGCCGCCGTGCACGCCGCCGACGACTTCCTCGAGCGGCTGGCCGAGCACCTGCGGGGACGCACCGACCCGCTCGACGCCGTCACCGAGGCCATCGCAACCGCACTGGAATGGCTGCCCGAGGACAAGCACATCGGCCTGCTGATCGCGCCGGGCCGCGCCGACGAGCACACGGCCTCGGTGACCTCGGACGTCGCCCTCCGTTTCGCCAACGCGATGCTGCGCCGGTTCGACGTGGACTGGCCGGGGTGCGGCTTCTCCGAGACGGATCTCGACGAGCTCGCCGAGTACCTGCTGCGGATCATCCAGTCGTTCGTCATCGACCCCGGTCGGCCGCCCCGCTCGGGTGAGGCGCTGCGCGATTACCTCAGACGGTGGGTCGCCGGCCCAATCGTGCCTGGTCCGCTCACACCACCGTGAGTGGCAACGACTTTCGCTCCTGGAACACCCAGTTCGCCCCGCCGGAGAACTTCGTGACGGCGACTTCACCGAGTTCCTTCGCCGGAGAGTCGGTTTCGATCACGCGCACGGTCCAGTCGGTCTCGGTGCCGGACACCTCGGCTCGCAGGTGCGGGTCGACGGCCTGGACGACGGCTTGCAGTGGCAGGTCCGCGACCGGCGACACCAGCGAGATCCAGGCGCCGTCCTCGTGGGCGGGTGACGGCCGAACGCGAAGGGACTCCGGACTCACCTCGACCGACACGTACGCCGCCGGATTCAACAGCGGGTGCAGTTCCAGCACCCTCAGCGCACCCTCGGCGTCACGCGAGAGACCAAGTGCCCGGTGGATGCGCTCGGCGGCCACCCCGGCGATCCCGATCAGCTGCTTGTAGCGGACCGACTCCTGCAGGGCCACGTCGTCCTTCGCGCGAGCCGCCACCGCGAGCGTGAAGGACAGCACCAGCAGGTGCATCTGCAAGCAGACCTCGTCGGCGATGCGCACCAGTGCCGAATGCGAGAACGCGCCGAAGTCGACGTCGGCGAGCAGCTCGCCGGAGTAGTCGGCCGCCCCTTCGTCGTCTGGATCGATCGGATCGAGCTCGCAGGCATGGGCGCGGCTCGCGGCGACGACGTCCATCGCCGGAATGAAGGGAACCTCGGGGTAGGACTCGTCGATGATGACCGTCCACGCGCAGTGCGGCGTGCGGCCGGCCGGCACTCGTGGTGGCCGGTGGATCGGACGCACCTGGGCCTTGCGGTTGGTGGCCAGGGCCGTGGCGTCGAACGTCGGGTCCTCGATGTCATGACACATGCCGTGCACGTAGTCGTCACCCATCGGCTCGACGTCGAGCAGCGCACCGCAGTGGTCCAGGTGGAACTCGCCGTGCCACCGGTCGTGCACGGTGTAGCGGAAGTCCATGAACTGTGGTGGCGCACCGATGTCGAGCTGCAGACCCTTGAAGAGCGTGAAGATGTCCACCCCTTCATACTTGAGCGCCTTCTGCATTCGCTTGGTGTACAGCGGACTGGACGCCGCCCACTCCTCGATGGCGATCTGCAGCATCTCGTCGCGGCCCCACGCACTGATGCAGTGCGCCATCCCCGAGCGGTCGATGAGCTGGCCGATCAACAGCAACTCGGGCACCAGGGTGGCGAGCTCGTCGCGCGACAGCGCGGCGTACCTGCTCGTCATCGGTCGCCCGAATGCATCTGTACCGCAGCGTCGACGTTGGCCTTCTTGTCCTCGCCCTCACCCCGCTCGGCAGCCCTCCTCCGCTTCTTCACCACCTTCGTCACGGCGCCGTCGAACTTGGAGCCCAGGGGGAACCCGAGGTACTGGGTGAGGAAGACGGCCATCTCCTTGAGTTCGTCGCCGGTCATCTCCTCGTTGTGCATCGCGGCGTTGGCCTGAATCTCGGCGAGCGCGTCGTTCCCCAGGGCCGCAACAGCGGTGAGCGTCATGATGCGCTTGTCCCGCATCGACAGACCCGGCCGGGTCCAGATGGTGCCGAAGAGGTGATCCACCGTCAGGTCGAAGAAGGGGTCACCCTCGACGTTGGGCATCTCCCAGCCGTAGACCTCGTTCATCTTCTCGAGGCCCTTGCGGCGCAATTCGTCCATCGTCTAGCTCCTCTCGTGCGGCACGCCGAGGCCGTCGGCCACGTCTCGCAACGCAATCTCGGCCAGCGGTAGTTCCACTCCGGTGGCCTCTCCAAGTCTCAGGGCCAACCGCAGGTCCTTCTCCGCCAGGCCGCGCGTGTGGACGAACATGTCGTGTAGGAAGTGGTCGGCCGTCAACGGCATGGTGTCGTCACGAACCATGATCGCGCCCGGCCCACCGCTCTGGGCGTCGGAGTGCCGCACCACCCGGCCGAGCTTCTGTAGGTCGATGCCCGCGGCCTCCGCCAGTTTCTGCGCTTCGCACGCCGCAGCGAAGCCGATGAACGTCAACATGTTGCGAGCCAGCTTCATTCGCGTACCCGCGCCGGGCTCACCAGCTCGGACCACCATCGACGCCCACCGCTTGAACACGGGTTTGACGTGCTCGTAGGCCGCGTCGTCTGCGCCGACCATGACGGCCAGCTCGCCCTTGGCAGCCGCGCCGGCACCACCGCTGACGGGGGCGTCCACGATGTGAATCCCGTGGGGACGCAATTCCTCGGCGAGCTCGGCGGCCGTCTCCGGCTCGATCGTGGAGTGGATCGCGATGACGGTGCCAGGCTTTGCGTGCGCGCCCAGTTCGGCGACCACGTCGCGAACCTGCGCGTCGGTGAGCACGGTCACGCTGATGACGTCCGCGACGGCGGCCACCTCGGCGACGTTGCCTGCGACCGTCGCCCCGAGCTCGGCCAGTGGTGCCGTCGACTCGGTGCGGACGTCGTAGACGATTAGTCCACCGGGCCAGTCGACGAGGCGCTTGGCCATCGGAGCACCTTGATTGCCCAGACCGATGTAGCCGAGGGTGTTCACCTGATGATCTGTCCGCCGTCGACGTTGAAGATCTGCCCCGTGATCCACTTCGCCTGATCCGAGAGCAGGAACAGGCACATGCCGACGAGATCCTCGGGCTCACCCATGCGCGACAGAGGAATTCGCTTCACGATGTCGGCGACCATCTCCTGCGGGGTCGTGCTGCGATTGGCCTCGGTGTCGATCGGACCGGGTGCGATGGCGTTGATCCGGATGTTCTGGCCACCGAGCTCGGTCGCCAACTGCTGGGTCAAGCCGTTGATGCCAACCTTCGCAAGACCGTAGAAGTTGGAGTACAACCACGCTGCGGTCGACGACTGGTTGACGATGGCCCCGCCCCCGCGCTTGGCCATCTTTCGGTAGACCGCGCGTGTGCACAACAGCGCCCCGTCGAGGTTCACGCTCATGAACTTCTTGTAGTACTCCCAGTCGACGCTGACCAGGAAGTCGAGCTTCATCCCGCCGAAGATCGCGGCGTTGTTGACCAGGTAGTCGATGCCACCGAACTCCGAAAGGGTTTGCGCGGCCATCTCCTTGGCCGAGTCCGGATCGCTCACGTCGACCCGCACCGCGAGCGCGTTGCCACCCTCGCCCTTGATGGCGTCGGCCACCTTTTGAGCACCCTCGACGTTGACGTCGGCTACTACCACGGCCGCACCCTCGCGAGCCAACGCCTCGGCGTAGGCCTGCCCGATGCCACCACCGGAACCGGTGACGATCGCTACCCTGTCCTTGAACTGATCCCCGTACAGACCCACTGACGCCTCCTCAATTCGCTGCCGTGGCAATGGCCTTCGTCTCGAGATACTCCTCGAAACCGGCGATTCCCATCTCCCGGCCGATGCCGGACTGCTTGTAACCGCCGAAGGGCATGTCCGCCGAATACCAGACGCCGCCGTTGACGTTGACCGTGCCGACCCGCAGGCGCGCCGCCACCGCCGCCGCGCGTTCGTCGTCGGCGGAGAAGACCGTGCCCGACAGACCGAAGGGCGAGTCGTTGGCGATCCGCACCGCGTCGTCGTCACCGTCGTGAGCGATGACCGTCAGCACGGGCCCGAAGATCTCCTCTCGCGCCACCCGCGCGCTGTTGTCCAAGCCCGCGATGACCGTCGGATCGACGAAGAACCCGGTGTCGCGATCGGCGGGGCTGCCGCCACCACACGCGAACGTGCCACCCTCGGCGATCGCCGAGTCGAGGTACTCCTGGATGCGGTCGCGCTGGCGCGCGGAGATGACTGGGCCGCATACGGTTCCGGATTTGGTGGGGTCCCCCGCCTTCAACCCGGACATCGTGCCCGCGGCCGCCTCGACGGCCTCGTCGTAACGCTCCCGCGGTACCACCAGTCGCGTCGTGATCGCGCAACCCTGCCCGGCGTGCATCGACGCGGTGAACGCCGCCATCGAACATGCCCCCGCGAGGTCGGCGTCGTCGAGTACCAGGAACGCAGACTTGCCACCGAGTTCCAGGAACACCTTCTTCAGCGTCGCAGCGCCGTCGGCCATCACCGCCCGGCCGGTGTTCGTCGACCCGGTGAACGACACCATGTCGACGCGCGGATCCTTCGACAGCAGCGCACCCACGCCATGATCACTGGAGGTGACGATGTTGACCACACCGGGGGGAAAGTCGGTGTGTTCGACGATGAGCTCTCCCAATACCGCTGCGCACCAGGGCGTATCGGGTGCTGGCTTGAGCACGACCGTGTTGCCGGCTGCCAGCGCGGGGCCCAGCTTGGCGAGGTTGATCTGGTGCGGGAAGTTCCACGGGGTGATCGCCCCGACGACGCCGACGGCCTCGCGGGCGATCGTCCGGTGCGTCTTGATGCCCATCGGCGAGGCGTAGCCAAGATCGGTCGTCCACTGGTAGGACTCGGCGGTGTCGGCGCAGAAGCTGAGGTCTTCGATCGGCCCTTCGAGCTGGGCCATCGACGTCAGCATCACCGGCGCACCGACCTCGGCGATCGTCAGCTCCCGCAATTCCTCGACGTGGTCCCGCATCGCCTGCTGCAGCTGACGGATGCACCGCACGCGGAGTTCGACGTTGGTCGACCAGTCGGTGTCGTCGAATGCCCGCCGTGCTGCGCCGATCGCCACGTCCATGTCGGCCTCGGTGGCGTCGGCCGCGACGCCGAGCACTTCCTCGGTCGCGGGGTTGACCGTCGGGAACGTTCCCCCACTGCCCGCGATCAGCTTGCCGTCGACGAGCAATCGACTGCGGCGACCGCTCAGCAGTGTCATCTCGTTCCCTCTTCGGTTCTGGACACCTGTCCGATCATCACGGTTCGAACCATAACCGCCGACGCTCGGGCATGGCAAGGGTGTGCCGGGTAGGCGGCTCCAGAACCAGTGCTTGGCTGGCTGTTTGACATGAGTTCGCCGACGAGCTTGCCTATGTCCAAGCCCTTCCGATAACTTGGACATGTGTCCAGCGAAGCGACGGCTCCAGCGGTCGACGAGGCGCCGCGCAACCGGCGGCAGGAGGAGACCTTTCGCAAGGTGCTCACCGCGGGGATGGAGATGTTGCGCGAATCGTCCTACGCCGATCTGACGGTGCGTTCGGTGGCGGCACGGGCGAAGGTGGCCCCGGCTACGGCGTACACGTACTTCTCGTCGAAGAATCACCTCATCGCCGAGATCTACCTCGACCTGATGACCAAGGTGCCGTTCTACACCGACGTGAACGAGCCGATGCCGACTCGCGTCGAGAAGGCGCTGCGCAACCTCGTGTTGGTGGTCGCCGACGAGCCCGAGGTGGCGGCCGCGTGCACGACGGCCCTGCTCTCCGGCAACGATCCGACCGTCCGTCGCGTCCGTGACCGCATCGGCTTGGAGATCCACCGCAGGATCAAGTCCGCCGCCGGGCCGGACACCGATCCGCGCGTCGTGTCCGCCTTGGAGATGACCTACTTCGGCGCGCTCGTCAACGCCGGCAGTGGCGCCTTCACCTATCACCAGATCGCCGACCGGCTGAGCTACGTCATCGGCCTCATCGTGGGGAAACACCAATGACGACCAGTCACTCCGAGGTCCTGCTGGACCCGTACGACTACGACTTCCACGAGGACCCGTACCCGTATTACCGACGACTCCGCGACGAGGCACCGCTCTACCACAACGAAGACCAGAAGTTCTGGGCACTGTCCCGGCACGCCGACGTCGTCCAAGGTTTTCGCAACAGCACGTCGCTGTCGAACAAGCACGGCGTCTCCCTGGATCCGATCTCCCGCAACGAACACGCCCACCGGGTGATGTCGTTTCTGGCCCTCGACGATCCGGGGCACCTACGGTTGCGGACGTTGGTGTCGAAGGGGTTCACGCCTAGACGAATTCGTGAACTGGAGTCCCGCGTCACCGAGATCGCGGTGGCACACCTGGACGCCGCCGTTCAGTCGGACCACTTCGACTTCGTGGACGACTTCGCGGGCAAGCTCCCGATGGACGTCATCTCCGAACTCATGGGTGTCCCGGAGTCGGACAGGGTGCGTATCCGCGCCCTCGCCGACGGCGTGATGCACCGGGACGACGGCGTGAAGGACGTGCCTGCCGAAGCCATGCAGGCCTCTGCCGACCTGATGGTCTACTACGCCGACATGGTCTCGTCTCGGCGCGCCACCCGCACCGAGGACCTGACCTCGGCGCTGGTCGACGCGGAGATCGACGGCGACAAGCTGACCGACGAGGAGATCATCGCGTTCCTCTTCCTCATGGTCGTCGCCGGTAACGAGACGACCACCAAACTGCTTGCCAACGCGGCCTATTGGGGGTTCAAGAACCCCGATCAACTGGCGCCCGTCTTCGCCGACCACTCGTTGGTCAAGCCGTGGGTCGAGGAGACATTGCGCTACGACACCTCGAGTCAGATCCTGGCCCGTGCCGTCGACGCCGACCTCGAGATGTACGACACCACGATCCCCGCCGGCGACGTGCTCCTGCTGCTGCCGGGGTCGGCCAACCGCGACGACCGGGTGTTCGACGATCCCGACGACTACCGAATCGACCGCGAAATCGGTTCCAAGCTGGTGAGTTTCGGCAGCGGCGCGCACTTCTGCCTGGGGGCCCACCTGGCCAGGATGGAAGCCCAGGTGGCGCTGACCAAGTTCCTCGAGCGCGTTCGCGGCTACGAGGTGGACGAGGCCAGCTCCGTGCGGGTGCACTCCAGCAGTGTCCGCGGTTTCGCGCACCTACCCATCACGATCCAGGCCCGCTGAAGGGATTACACGATGCCCCGCTTCGCTCCGCTCCCAGACCGCAGGCCCGCCGTCGTCGCCGGCGCGTCCGCAGGGATTGGGGAGGCGACCGCCATCGCGCTCGCGGCGCGCGGCTTTCCCGTGGCACTCGGTGCACGGCGCGTCGAGAAGCTCGACGACATCGTCGGGAAGATCAACGCCGAGGGTGGCGAAGCCGTCGGGTTCCACCTCGACGTGACCGACCCCAACTCCGTCAAGGCGTTCCATGCGCAGGCGGTCGACGCGCTCGGCGACATCGAGGTGCTGGTGGCGGGCGCAGGTGACACGTACTTCGGCAAGCTGGCCGACATCAGCACCGACGACTTCAACTCGCAGCTCCAGATCCATCTGGTCGGCGCCAACCGGCTGGCCGCTGCGGTGCTGCCCGGCATGCTCGAGCGGCAGCGCGGTGACCTGATCTTCGTCGGCTCCGACGTCGCGCTGCGGCAGCGGCCGCACATGGGTGCCTATGGCGCGGCGAAGGCCGCCCTCGTCGCGATGGTGACCAACTTCCAGATGGAGCTCGAGGGCACGGGGGTGCGCGCCTCGATCGTGCACCCCGGCCCGACGAAGACCTCCATGGGCTGGAGCCTGCCCGCCGAACTCATCGGGCCCGCACTCGAGGATTGGGCCAAGTGGGGCCAGGCCCGGCACGACTACTTCTTGCGCGCATCGGATTTGGCGCGCGCCATCACGTTCGTCGCCGAGACACCGCGCGGTGGGTTCATCGCCAACATGGAACTTCAGCCCGAAGCGCCGTTGGCCACCAGCAAGGAGCGCCAGCAGCTCAAAGTCGACGAAGGGGCGTTGAACTCGTGACCACTGCCGTAGTCCCCCGAGTATCCGGTGGCGAGGAAGAACATGGCCACCTCGAGGAGTTTCGTACCGACCCCATCGGCCTGATGAATCGCATCCGCGAGGAGTGCGGTGACGTCGGATGGTTCCAGCTCGTCGACAAGCAGGTCGTCATGCTGTCCGGGTCGGAGGCCAACGAGTTCTTCTTCCGGTCCAGCGATTCCGAGCTCAACCAGGCCGCGGCCTACCCCTTCATGACGCCGATCTTCGGTGAGGGCGTGGTCTTCGACGCCGACCCCGAGCGTCGCGCGGAGATGCTGCACAACACCGCGTTGCGCGGCGAGCAGATGAAGGGTCACGCCGCGACCATCGAGAACGAGGTTCTCAAGATGATCGCCGACTGGGGATCCGATGGCGAGATCGAACTCCTCGACTTCTTCTCCGAGTTGACCATCTACACCTCGACCGCCTGCCTCATCGGCCTCAAGTTCCGCGAGCAGCTGGACGGTCGATTCGCGCACTACTACCACCAGTTGGAACGCGGGACCGACCCGCTCTGCTACGTCGACCCGTACATGGACATCGAGAGCTTCCGCATCCGCGACGAGTCCCGTGTGAAGCTCGTCGAGCTGGTGCAGGAGATCATGAACGGCCGGATCACCAACCCGCCCAAGGACAAGCAGGATCGTGACCTGCTCGACGTGCTGGTGTCCATCAAGGACGACGACGGCAACCCCCGCTTCACGGCCAACGAGGTCACGGGCATGTTCATCTCGCTGATGTTCGCCGGTCACCACACCAGTTCGGGCACGTCGTCGTGGACCCTGATCGAATTGCTGCGCCACCCCGAGGTGTACGCCGCGGTCCAGCAGGAACTCGACGAGCTCTACGCCGACGGTCAGGAAGTCAGTTTCCATGCGTTGCGGCAGATCCCGAAACTCGACAACGCGTTGAAGGAGACGCTGCGCTTGCACCCGCCGCTCATCATCCTGATGCGTGTCGCGCAAGACGAATTCGAGGTCGCGGGCTACCCGATCCACGCGGGGCAGTTCGTCGCCGCGTCACCGGCGATCTCCAACCGGATCGCCGAAGACTTTCCGGACCCCGACGACTTCAACCCCGCCCGCTACGACAAGCCGCGCCAGGAAGACCTGGCCAACCGGTGGACGTGGATCCCGTTCGGCGCGGGCAAGCACCGTTGCGTCGGCGCGGCGTTCGCTCAGATGCAGATCAAGGCGATCTTCTCGGTGTTGTTGCGCGAGTACGAATTCGAGATGTCCCAGCCCGCCGACAGCTACCGCAACGACCACTCCAAGATGGTCGTGCAGTTGGCTCAGCCGGCCAAGGTCCGCTACCGCAGGCGGGTCAAGGCCTGAGCCAATGGGTTGCTACCGCGTCCTCCTCGACGAAGACCTCTGCCAGGGCCACGCCATGTGCGAACTGGAGGCGCCCGGGGTGTTCGCAGTGCCCAAGCGTGGCGTCGTGGAAATCCTCGACGCCGAGCCACCCGACGACGTCCGCGAGGACGTCGAGCGGGCGATCGAGATGTGTCCCACCCAAGCAATCTCCTTGACGGAAAAGGACTGACGAACATGGCTTCACGTGAACAGCTCGACGAGTGGGTCGAACGTTGGCTGCAGGTCAACCGGGACGCCGAGAAGGCCGGTGACTGGACGGCACTGGCGGACTTCTACGCCGAGGACGCGACCTACGGCTGGAACATCGGGCCCAAGGAGGACGTCATGTGCATCGGCCGGGACGAGATCCGGCGGGTCGCCCTCGGTCTGGAGATGCAGGGCCTGGAGAACTGGGTCTACGAGTACCAGAAGGTGCTCGTCGACGAGAAGCAACGCGAAATCGTCGGCTTCTGGAAGCAGATCGTGAACAAGTCCGACGGCACCCGCGACGAGATCTACGGCATCGGGGGCAGTTGGTTCCGGCTCGACGATCAACTCTTGATCGAGTGGCAGCGCGACTTCTTCGACTTCGGCCACGTGTCGAAGATGTTCATGAAGCTCATCGAATCCGGCGACCTGAGCGACGGCATGCAGAAGCGCATCGAGCGCAGCATGGCCGGAGAGAAGCTGCCGGGCTATTACCCGCTGGGCGAGTCCCCCGTCGTCATCTGGTAACTCCACCAAGCAGTTGCTTGGGGTGGGTGTGATCCAGTTAACTAAGGGTTCTACGCTGTTGTCACTGACTCAATTCGCACGTCGAGAGAGGTACTCGTGAAGACAAAGGGCGCGCTCATCTGGGAGTTCAACCAGCCATGGTCGATCGAAGAAATCGAGATCGGCGACCCCGTCAAGGACGAGGTCAAGATCCAGATGGAAGCCTCGGGCATGTGCCACTCCGACCATCACCTGGTGACCGGCGGCATTCCGATGATGGGCTTTCCCGTTCTCGGCGGTCACGAGGGAGCCGGCATCGTCACCGAGGTCGGACCCGGGGTCGAGGACCTTGCCCCCGGTGACCACGTGGTGCTGTCGTTCATTCCGTCGTGCGGTCGGTGCCCGTCTTGTCAGGCCGGTCTTCGCAACCTCTGCGATCTGGGCGCCGGACTCCTCAACGGCGTCTCCGTTTCCGACGGCACCCACCGCATCACCGCCAAGGGGCAACCCGTCTTCCCGATGACGCTGCTGGGCACCTTCAGCCCGTACATGGTGGTGCACAAGAGCTCCGTGGTGAAGATCGACCCGTCCATTCCGTTCGAGGTGGCCTGCTTGGTGGGCTGCGGTGTGACGACGGGTTACGGCTCGGCCGTCAAGGCCGGCGACATTCGGCCCGGCGACGACGTCGCGGTCGTCGGCGTCGGCGGTGTCGGCATGTCGGCGTTGCAGGGTGCGGTCAACGCCGGAGCCCGCAACCTCTTCGTCATCGAACCGGTGGAATGGAAGCGCGACGCCGCACTGAAATTCGGTGCCACGCATGCCTATCCCGACATCGAATCCGCCTTCGCCGGCGTCGCCGAGGTCACCCAGGGGTTGATGGCCAAGCAGGTCATCGTCACCGTCGGCGAACTCGACGGCAAGGACGTCGACAACTACGTCAACCTGACCTCCAAGGGTGGCACCACCGTGCTGACCGCGATCGGCAGCATGCTGGACACCAACGTGACGCTCAACCTGGCGATGCTGACCCTGATGCAGAAGAGGCTGCAGGGCACCATCTTCGGTGGCGGCAACCCGCACTTCGACATCCCGCAGCTGCTGTCGATGTACAAGGCGGGCCGGCTCAACCTCGACGACATGGTCACGCGGCAGTATCAGCTGGAGCAGATCAACGACGGCTACACCGACATGCTCGAAGGCCGCAACATCCGCGGCGTCATCCGCTACACCGACGCAGACCGGTAGTCATCGTGTCCCAGGAGACGGTTGAGGCGACGCCGGTGGTCGCCGCGTCCGAGGCGTCGTGGCGCTGCGTCCAGGCGGGTGACCGTGACGGGTGGCTGGCGCTGATGGCCGAGGACGTCGTCGTGGAGGACCCCATCGGCGAGGCCGTCACCAATCCCGACGGGACCGGTGTTCGCGGCAAGGAGGCGCTGGCCGCCTTCTACGACGCGAACATCGGGCCCAACCGGCTGACCGTGACGCGCGAGGAGACCTTCCGCTCGAGTTCACCCACCGAGATCGCCTACATCCTGGTGTTGCACACCGAGTTCCCCAACGGATTCACGGCGACCGTGCGAGGCGTGTTCACCTACCGCGTGAACGACGCCGGGTTGATCACCAACCTGCGGGGCTACTGGAACATGGACGCCATGCAGTTCGGGCAGAAGACCGAGGGCGACAGCTGACTGCCGCCGCGGTCGTCGTCGGCGGATCGCGCGGCATCGGTCTCGCCGTCGCCGAACTCCTGACCTCCCGCGGCATGGGCGTCGTCGTGAACGGCCGCGACCCCGACGTGGTCGACGCTGCCGTCTCGCACGTGGGTGGCCGCACCATCGGTGTCGCCGGGTCACCAGCCGACCCGGGAACCGCCGACGCGCTAATCGCCTCGTGCATCGACGAATTCGGCCGGATCGACGCCCTGGTCAACTGTGCGGGCACCGCGGAGCCGGCTGGCTCGTCGATCCTCGACGTGACCTCGGCACAGTTCCGCGATCTCCTCGACGCGCACCTCGGCACGGTATTCGAGACGTGCCGGGCGGCGGCGCCCAAGATGGTCGCCCAGGGTGGTGGCGCGATCGTCAACACCAGCTCGTTCGCCTTCCTCGGCGACTACGGCGGAACGGGCTATCCCGCCGGCAAGGGCGCGGTCAACGCCCTGACGCTTGCGATCGCGGCAGAGCTGAAGTCGCGGAACGTGCGGGCGAATGTGGTGTGTCCTGGCGCGAAGACGCGGCTGTCGACCGGTCCCGAATACGAGGCGCAGATCGGCGAGCTCAACCGTCGCGGAATGCTCGACGACGTCAGCATGCAGGGTGCGCTGGACGCCGCGCCGCCGAAATACGCCGCGTCGACGTATGCGTATCTGGTGAGTGACGGCGCGAAGGACGTGACGGGTCAAATCTTCGTCGCCGCAGGAGGTTTCGTCGGCCGCTTCGACCGGCCCACCCCCACGATCGTCGCCTATCGGGACCACCACGACTCGCCGCCGTGGACGGTCGACGAGCTCGACGGGTTCGTCGGCCACCGCTGACCCGCGCTTCTGGCATGCTCGAGCCATGGCCTCCGTGTTCACCATGATCATCAACCGCGAGATCCCCGGCCGATTCGTCTACGAGGACGACGAGGTCGTCGCGTTCCTCACCATCGAACCGATGACCCAGGGACACACCCTCGTCGTCCCCCGGGCCGAGATCGACAACTGGCAGGACGTCGAGCCAGCCGTCTTCGCCAAGGTGATGGCGGTGGCGCAGCGCATCGGCAAGGCGCAGTCAGCGGCGTTCGACGTCCAGCGGACGGGCCTGATCATCGCCGGGCTCGAAGTACCGCACCTGCACGTCCACGTGTTCCCGGCTCGCGAGCTGTCCGACTTCGGCTTCGCGGGCGTCGACCGCAACCCCTCACCGGAATCTCTCGACGAGGCGCAGGCGAAGATCGTCGCTGCGCTGGCCGAGCTCGACTAGACCGTCGCGGGTTCGTCGGCCCCGGGGTCGTGCACCACCGGCACGTCGGCGATCCGCGGAAGCGCAACCGTGAACCGGCAGCCCTGACCCGGCGCCGTGGTCACGCTGACCGTCCCGCCATGGGCGTAGACCAGCGAGTCGACGATGGACAATCCCAGCCCCGTGCCGCCGCTGGCCCGGGCCCGGGAGGAATCGGTGCGGTAGAAGCGCTCGAAGACCCGGTGCGCGTCCTCGCGGCTCATGCCGGGACCTTCGTCGGCCACCTCCAGGATCGCGCTGTCCTGCCTGGTGCCGACGTGGATCGCGATGCTCGCCGACTCCGGAGTGTGCTGTAGCGCGTTGGCCACCAAATTGCCCATCACCTGCCGCAGCCGGGCTTCGTCGCCGAGCACCTCTGGCGTTCCCGGGCCGTCGAGGACTTCCATGGTGACGGTGCGCTTCGGCGCCACCGACCGGGCGTCGTGGACGGCGTCGCTGGCCAACGCCAGCAGGTCGACGCGGCGTCGCTCCATCGGACGTTGCGCGTCCAACCGCGCCAGCAACAACAAATCCTCCACCAGCAGACCCATCCGCTGGGACTCACTCTCGATGCGGTTCATCAGCAGTTCTACGTCGCGCGCAGCACCCTGTCGGTAGAGCTCGGCGAAACCGCGAATGGTGGTCAGCGGCGTGCGCAGTTCGTGGCTTGCGTCGGTGATGAAGCGCCGCATCCGGTCCTCGGAGGTACGTGCCTTCTCGGCCGAGGCCTCCGAGGAGGCCAGCGCCCGCTGGATCTGGGTGAGCATTCCGTTGAGCGCCAACGACAGTCGGCCCACCTCGGTTCGCGTGTCCCGTTCGGGAATGCGGCGATCCAGCTCGCCGGCCGCGATGGCGGCCGCGGTCTGCTCCACCTCGACCAGCGGCCGCAAGCTGCGGTGCACCACCGCAAACCCGGCGATGCCGAGTATCAGCAACACCGCGACGCCGATGCCCACCTGCGACCAGGTCAACGCACGAACCGTCGACGAAACGTCCGAGAGGTCGATTGCGACGGTGGTCAGCTCGCCGTGCAGACCGCGCACCGTCATCGCGCGCCACTGCACGTGCGAGTCGTCGATCGAACCCACGGTGACGGGCACCGGTCCGACGTCGTTGCTGTCGGGCAGGGCGGGTTCGGCGTCGCGGTCGTTGACCGCCATCCAGATGCGTCCGTCGGAGTCGATGCCACGGACGTAGAAGTCCGACGGCGGACGGGCGGGGTTGGGATCCTCCAGTGGCGTGGCCGGCATCCGGCGGGGAGCCTGGGCCCATCCGCGCGACGCGTCCAGCAGCGTCTCGTCGACTCGGTTGATCAGGGTGTGCCGGATGATGGACGTCACGGCGACTCCAGAGGCGAGCAAGCCGCAGGCCACCAGAACGAGCGTCGCGGCGACCAATCCGACCCGCAACGGGATACCGCGCCTCCGAAGACCCGTCATCCCCACATTGTGCAGAAAGCGCGGCCGTCGACGGGCGAACTCACGCATGTGAGCGCGCTAGCGCGGTTCGCGCAGAACGTATCCCACGCCGCGGAGCGTGTGCAGCAGGCGCTTCTCGCCGGTGTCGATCTTGCGGCGCAGGTAGGACACATAGGACTCGACGACGTTGACGTCGCCGCCGAAGTCGTAGCGCCAGACGTGGTCGAGGATCTTCGGCTTGGACAGCACCGTGCCGGCGTTGATGATGAAGTAGCGCAGCAGCGTGAACTCCGTCGGCGACAGCGATACCGGCTCACCGGCCTTCCACACCTCGTGGGTGTCCTCGTCGAGTTCGATGTCGGCGAAGGTCAGTCGCGCGCTGCGCGGCTCCTCGACGCCACGGCCGGAACGCCGCAGGATGACGCGCAACCGCGCGACGACCTCTTCCAGGCTGAACGGCTTGGTGACGTAGTCGTCGCCACCGAGGGTCAGCCCGGCGATCTTGTCCTGGAGTGAATCGCGGGCGGTGAGGAACAGCGCGGGCGCGTCGATGCCGTCGGCGCGCAGCCGGCGAAGTACGCCGAAGCCATCCATCCCCGGCATCATCACGTCGAGGATCACCGCGTCCGGGCGAATCTCGCGCGCCTTGTCCAGCGCAGCCGGACCGCTGGAGGCGGTGTGGACCTCGAAGCCCTGGAACTTCAGACTCACCGAGAGAAGCTCGACGATGTTGGTCTCGTCGTCGACGACGAGGATCCTCGCTTCGGGGATGAACTCCGGAACTGCAGCCATGGCCATGGGAACAATGTCCTCCCATTCCCATGGAATGACGCTGCAGAGGCGCTGTGAGAATCCTGTGAGTTGATTCCCAGACTCCTCCATGTGACCGTCGCCATAGGATGAGCACCATGAATTTCGGCAAAGCCCTCGTCGACGTGGTGACGGCACCGGCGCGCATCGGGCTCGCCGTCGCCGACATGAGCCTCGGCGTCGCCAGCGAGACCCTTCAGGTGGTCCAGCGAGGGCTCGGCGACGGCACGGTGCCCGCCAGCCGCTCGTCGTTGGCCCAGCTGCTGGGGCTCGAAGACGCCGTCGAACGCGCCAACCGGCTGGCCCGCCTGATGGACGACGACGCCCCACTCGGACGCGCGCTCGCCCCGGACGGACCCGTCAACAGGATGCTTCGACCGGGCGGGCTGGTCGACCAGCTCACCGCCGAAGGGGGCCTGCTCGACCGGCTGACCGCCGAGAACGGCCCCGTCACGCGTGCGGTCGCCCCCGGCGGATTGATCGACCAGCTCACCGCCGAGGGCGGCCTGGTCGACCGACTGACCACCGACGACGGCGCCGTGTCCCGGGTGATCGCACCCGGCGGCCTCGCCGACCAACTGCTCGCCAACGACGGACTGATCGAACGGATCCTGCGCGAGGACGGGGTCGCCGACAAACTGCTCGCCGAGGGCGGTCTGCTCGACACCCTCACCGCCGAGCAAGGCGCCCTCATGAAGCTCGCCGACGTAGCCGACACCCTGAACCGGCTCGCACCGGGACTGGAAGCGCTGACACCGACGATCGACGCGCTGCACGAAGCCGTCATCACGTTGAGCCAAGTCGTGAACCCGTTGAGCAACATCGCCGGCCGCATCCCGCTGCCCCGTGCGCGGGGGCGACGACCCGTCACACGGCCGATTCCCGCCCCGCGGGTCGTCGACGCCGAGGAGTGAGCCGATAGGCTACGGGGGCACAAGCCTCCTTAGCTCAGTGGTAGAGCTCCCGCCTTGTAAGCGGAAGGTCATCGGTTCAATCCCGATAGGGGGCTCCACCCTGACCCCGCCTCGTTGTCGGTGGGCGGTCGTAGCGTCACGCCCGTGAGGCAGTGTCGTCAATGCGGTTCAACGCTCTCCAAGCGCAGCCAGAAGGTCTACTGCGGTAATGCGTGTCAAGCCGCGGCCCGTCGCGACACTGGCGTCAAGCGTTGGCTCGAGACCGGTGAGGCCGCCGTCGACAGTCGCCGAACGCACTACATCCGGCAATACCTCTCCAACGCTCAGAACGGTTGCTGCGCGATCTGCGGAGGCGCGAACACGTGGCGAGGGGAACACCTGGCCCTGGTGCTCGACCACGTCGACGGCAATCCCACCAACAACCGCCGGGAGAATCTGCGGCTGGTCTGCCCCAGCTGCGACTCGCAGCTCGCCACCTACAAGAGCCGCAATCGCGGCAACGGGCGACACCTTCGGCGTCGGCGATATGCCGACGGCCTGTCGTACTAGATACTCACAGGCGGTGGCCGCGTGTCCGCCATAGCCGAGGAGGAATCGATGTCCGAAGCCGGAGTCTGGGTCGCCTGGGGAATACCCGCCCGGGGACGCGAACCGCAGGCGCTGGCGCTGCTGAAGTCGTCGCTCACCGGCTACCTCGAGCAACTGTCGAGCGAAGGCCGTATCGAACGCTATGACGCGGCCGTGCTCAAACCGCAGAGCACCGAGCTCGGCGGGTTCATCCTCATCCAGGGCTCGCACGCGCAGATCGACGCGCTGCGCACCGATCAGGGCTTTCAGGAGTGGGTCACCCAGATTCAGCTGGTGGCCGACAGGGTGGGGATCGTCGACGCCTGGGTCGGCGGCGGGCTGTCCGAGGCGTTCGATCTCTACGAGAAGGCCCTCGAGAAACTGAACTGATCCTGGTGGCCAGGTAACACCGCCGGCGCCCGCAGCGAATGCCCCATCAGTGAAGGTCCGGAAACTCGGCTTTCACCGATGAGCCCGGAGATAGTGCGATTCAATTGCTCTGCTCCATCGGGGAAGAGCAATTCAGCGCATCGGAAGGGCCAGCATGGGAGCCTCCAGGTACATCGGTCGCGTGGGCGGGCTAGCCGTGGCACTGGGGGTGGGCACCGCCGTGGCGACGGGGTACGGCGTCGCCCTAGCCGACGAGGGGTCCACCAACACCTCGAGCAGTCAGTCCTCCAGCACTGCTGGCGCCTCGGCCTCCGGTGCCGACGCCGCGCCGTCGCCGGAACCCGCGACCGGCGGCACGACGACCACGAGCTCGGGCACGTCCACCGGTACGAAGACCGACGACAAGCCCGCGGGCAGCACCGCGAGCACCTCGGGTGCGGCAGCCAGCGGAGTCGTCAGCGCTCAGACCAACACCGGTACTTCGGGCTCTTCAGCCGAACCGACGCCCAAACCGTCCTCCACGCCCGAACCGTCCTCCGCGCCTCAGCCGACGGAGACACCCGAGCCGACGGACTCGTCCGGGCCGGATGACCCACCAACGGCCACCCCTGCCACACCGTCGCCTGCGCCCACGTCGACCAAGAAGGCGAAGCCCGCCACCGCGGCCGCGGCCACCACGGGCACGACGAGCAACGCGCCGACACTCAAGACCGACACGACCACGCCTGGTAACGCCGCGGCCGCGCCGAGCGCGGCCAAGGTGACCGCCACCGACACCGCCCCCACGGTGACCACCAAACTCGCCGTCGTCACGGCGGCCGCCACGCCGAGCGCCGTCGCGTCGACGGCCGCGGTCACTGTCGTTCCCACCGCCCCCGCCCCACTCGCACCGCCGAATCCGCTGGCCGTCATCGGCGGCATGGTGTCCAGCGTCGTCACCTCGCTGCTGGCCCCGTTCATGGGCGCAGGGTCCACCTCACCCGCCGAGCCGCCGCTCGCGTGGTCGCTGCTGGCCTATGCACGCCGCGAGTTCGACGACTTCGTCGACGCCGTCACCGGACGCGTGTCGGCAGCACCAACCGCGGCCGTTCAGCCCGACGCCGCCAGCCTCTCGTTGGCCGCCGCCACCGCGGCCTTCGCGCAGGCGGCGGTACCGGCGGTCAACGTGCCAGGCTTCCCGCTCGCCGGCGCGCAGTTGAGCCCGTCGACCCAGTTCGTCCAGTGGGTCACGGGCAACTATCAGACCGGAAACCCCTTGATCGCCGACACCCTCAACCGCTTCGGCATCACGGGCACCGACGTCGGCGTCATCTGGGACAACGGCATGGTCGACGATCCCAGCACCCCGTACAACGAGCATCAGGTGTTGATGGCGTTCGGCGACACGTTCAGCGGTGCCAACATGACCGGTAACTGGCGCTTCAACGTCCTGCTCCGTAGTGCCGACACCGTTCTGTCCGACGGAATGACCATTCCCAACGGAGAATGGTTCAACGGCAACATGTTTGGCGGCACTCCCCTGAGCAGCCCCACGACTGCACGTCAGATCATCCATCCGGACGGTCTGCCGGCCGGCGTCACGCTGATCCCCACCGCAGGCGTCTCGATACCGACGCCGGGCACGCAGTTCGGGGTCACCCAGTACGTCAACTTCATGTCGGTGTCCAACTGGGGTGCGGCGGGCACGTGGACCACCAACTACTCGGCGATCGCCTATTCCACCGACAACGGCGAGAATTGGACCGTCGCGCCGACGTCGGTCAGGTACAACGACCCGTGGAGCGGCAACGCCAACTTCCAGCAGGGTGCCTACGTCCGCCCCGGCGACGGCTACGTGTACAACTACGGCACCCCGAACGGCCGCCAGGGTGCGGCCTACGTGTCGCGCGTCGCCGAGAAGGACATCCTCGACACCACCAAGTACGAGTACTACAGCGCCGGTACGGCCGGCGGCTGGTTTGGCTGGGGAGCCACCCCGGCGGGGTGGTACAAGAACCAACCAGCCAAGGCCTCGGCGGTCTTCGGTCAGGACACCGGTGCGTGCGGCGTCGCAAATCCTGGCAACCAGGTCAGTGAGATGTCGGTCCAGTACAACAAACAACTCAAGAAGTACGTCGTCCTCTACGGCGACCAGTTCAACAACATCGTGATGCGGACTTCGGACACCCCGCAGGGCGGCTGGTCGGGCGCCAAGGTGCTGATGGCCCAGCAACCAGGAGGCATCTACGCGCCCATGATGCATCCGTGGTCTCCGTCGACGATGGGCACCGGCACCGACCTGTACTGGAACCTCTCGTTGTGGTCTCAGTACAACGTGATGCTGATGAAGACCGACCTCACGAAGGTCTAGGCCGGCTCGTGCTGCGCACCGTCGCACTGGGGACGCTCGCCACGGCGCTCGCGCTGTCGTCGATCGCCGTGGCGAGCGCCGACCCGGCGCAGCCGCCGTGCACCGCGGCGACCAAGGATGCGTTGACCTGGCCGACCGGCGCCGCGGCGCCGCTGACGTGCGACGGCGCCACCTGGCAACCCGTCACCGACCCCTATCCGATGAGCGACGAATGGGCGAGCCCCGGACCGACGATGACGTTGCACGGCCAGGGTCGGCGCAATCCCATGCTCGAGTCCGGCCAGTGGACGGCCACTCCACTGGCACCCGACACAAGCTGTGCGGCAACGCAATTCGCGGTCGTCTCCGGGACGCCCACGCTGAGTGCGCCGCAATCCGACCGCGGCGAGCCGGGCCAACCGCTGAGCCTCGAGATGGTGCCCAGGCTCTTCACCGTGGAACTCAGCGGCGACTGCCTGTGGCGGCGCACGCCGTAAGACCCGTCACGGCGCGAAGAAGACCGAGCCCTCCGAGCAGCCGGTGACGACGTACCCCGGTGGAAACGACTTGGGATCGGCGTCGACGATGACCTCGTCGCGGTAGTAGGCCTGCGTCGCGTCGGCGGAGCATTCGAACGCGGCGTTCAGCACGCCGAAGGTGGCGCCGTCGGCGCCGGGGACGGGCTTGCCCATCCAGTAGCCGCGGCGGGCGTCCCGCGCGAAGGGGCCGTCGAGCACCTCGAAGGAGTCGACGTCGGCGTCGGCGACGCGGTCGGCGAAGTAGAAGACGCGAGAGTCGTCACGCGAGTACCCGCCCCCGAGCACCCGGAAGGTGGCCGGGTCGGCGCCGGCGACGAGGTTGCCGTTTACCTGGACGAAGCGGTCGTCCTTGGTGAAGAGGTAGTAGTCCGAGTCCGAGACGATGGCGAAGTGGGCGGGATCGTCCGACAGCACCCGCCCGTCGGACCAGTACACCGCCGCGGAGTCCTTGGTCAGGTTGCCGTCGAGCAACTCGAAGTTGGCAGGGTCGTCGCTGAGCACCGTGTCGCGCTGGTAGACGCGGGCGTCGTCCTTGGCGAAGTCCGGCCGGCCCAGCAGCTCGAAGGTCGCCGGGTCGGCGTCGGGAAGTTCGCGGCCGTCGACGTAGACCGTGGCTCGGTCCTTGGCGAAGGTCCGGTCGAGCGGCTGGAACGAGCCCGCATCGGCGCCGTCGACCTGAACGGCTCGACCGGGGAAGGCTTGGAGGAAGAAGACCGAATTGCCACGCACGTGGTAACCGGCGGAATCGAACAGCGGATTGGGCGACCCACCCCGGTCACAACCCGCCAGCACCGCCACGACGGCGACGCACAGGGCGGCAGTCAGCCGACGCATCGCGGTGCCGGAGGGGGCGGTCCCGTCATGGGGCAACGGTACTCGGCTCGACCTAGACTCGGGGCGTGCGCGACATTCTCGACGAGCTTCTCGCGGTGTGGCGCGCCGACGAGACCGCGGGCCTGGCGACCGTGGTTCGCACCATGAAGTCCGCACCGCGCGCCCCAGGGGCGGCCATGGTCGTCGCGCACGACGGCTCGGTGGCAGGGTCGGTCTCCGGCGGGTGCGTGGAGGCCGCGGTGTACGACCTGGCCGGCGAGGTCGTACTGACGGGTCGGCCACGGCTTCAGCGCTACGGAATCACCGACGACGACGCCTTCGCGGTGGGCCTGACATGCGGTGGGATCATCGACATCTTCGCAGAACCCGTGTCGCGCAACACATTTCCGCACCTGGGTGCCGTCGCCGACGCCATGGCCACGCACCGCCCGATAGCCGTGGCCACGGTGATCGCGCACCCCGACGTCGACTGGATCGGACGCCGATTGGTCGTCGGCGAGACGACCACCGACGGCACCCTGGGATCGGCCCGCGCCGACGACGCCGTGGCCGACGACGTCCGCGGACTGCTCGCCGCGGGGCGCACCGCGGTGCTGACCTACGGTCCGGACGGTCAGCGCCAAGGCGAGGGCATGGAGGTGTTCGTCGCCAGCCACGCGCCTCGACCGAGGATGATCGTCTTCGGCGCCATCGACTTCGCCGCGGCGCTGACCCGTCAGGGGTCGCTTCTGGGGTATCGCGTCACCGTCTGCGACGCGCGGCCCGTGTTCGCCACGCCGGCCCGTTTTCCCGCCGCTGACGAGGTGGTCGTCGACTGGCCCCACCGCTACCTGGCCGGGCAGCAGGAGTTGGGGGCCGTCGACGCGCGGACCGTCATCTGCGTGCTGACCCATGACCCCAAGTTCGACGTGCCGGTTCTGGCGGTGGCCCTTCGGCTGCCGCGCGTTGGCTACGTCGGCGCGATGGGGTCACGCCAAACCCACGTCGACCGAATCGAACGGCTTCGCGAGGTGGGTCTCACCGACGCCGACTTCGGCCGACTGTCGAGCCCCATCGGCTTGGATCTCGGTGCGCGGACTCCCGAGGAGACGGCGGTGTCGATCACCGCTGAGATCATCGCCAGGCGCTGGGGCGGCGGCGGCCGACCGCTCGCCGACCTGGAGTCCCGCATTCACCACGACGAGGTCGACGCCCGGCGGTAACACCGCCCCGCCACCCGGCGATACCCGGTTGACGCTTTGCTGGCGTAAGGTCGCCGGTACGTTTCGTCCGGATGGGGGTAGGCATGTGAACGCGAGGAACTTTGGTGCGGCGTTGCTCGCCGTGGTCTTGACGTCGGTGCCCCTGGCCGCGGCGGTCCCGGCCCAGGCCGACCCCACCGACGACGCCGGCTCACAACAGACCGACGCCGCGTTCCTCGCCGCCCTCAAGGACAAGAAGCTGAAGCTGTCCTCGGACGCCGACGCGATCGACCTCGCCCACTCGACGTGCGACGTGCTGGTCCGCACCGAGTCGGTCGAGACCGCGTTGCGGCACATTCAGAACGCCACCAAGTGGAAGAACCTCAAGGACATTCAGAACTTTGGCGGCCTTGCCGTGCAGGGTTACTGCCCGAAGTCGATGCCGAAGCAGTAGCGCTAGCCGACGACCCCGCGCAACCCGTCGGCGCCGAAGACGGGCTCGAGCATCGCCGAGTAGTCGGGGCCTCGGCGGACCAGTTGGCCGCCGTCGACGTTGATGACCTGACCGGTGATCCAGCTCGCGGCGTCGCTGAGGAGGAAGACCGAGGCATTGGCGATGTCGTCGACCTCGCCGACGCGAGGCAACGGTGTGCTGACCCGGTAGTCTTCGCTGAGCTCCGGCGAATCTAGTACGAGCGCAACGAGTTCCGTGCGAATCAGCCCCGGCCGGATCGAGTTGACCCGAACCCACGACGCGCCAAGCTCGTCGGCTCCGAGCTGCATCAGGTGATCGATCGCCGACTTGCTGACGCCGTAGGCGCCGAACCAACGATGGGTGTTGCTCGCCGCCACCGACGAGATGCCGACGAACGATCCACCGCCGCCACGCACCATCTGCTTCGCGGTGTGTTTGAGCACGTACATGGTGCCGTTGACGTTGAGGTCGACCGTGCGCCGCCACGCCTCCGAGTCGATCTGCGTGATCGGCCCGATGGTCTCCGACCCGCCCGCGCAGTGGACCACGCCGTCGAGCCGGCCGTTCCACGCGACGGCGGCGTCCACCATCCTCGTGACTTGGTCTTCGTCGGTCACGTCGGAGGGTTCGTACCTCACCCCGCCCGAGCCCTCGACCCCTTGCCCGGCGATCTCCTCCTGCGCGGCGGCGAGGCGGTCGGCGTTGCGCCCGACGAGTACGACGTCTCCACCGGCCGCGGCGATCGCCGCCGCCACGCCCTTGCCGATGCCACTACCGCCACCGGTGACGATGAAGGTCCGATCCGCCAGTGAGATGTGCACCTTTGCTCCCGTCACCAAAACTAGAACACGTTCTCGTCATGAAACCACACCGGCACGCCCCGGTGGCACAGCGAACGGCAAGCCGGCCCACAGAATCCGTACGCCCGCACCACTTCTGCGCCCAATCACGCCTGTTCTGGGGCTCGTCGGCGTATCGTCTGGGTAACGGACGGCTCCCGCGCACGACGGGTCCGCCTAACAGGAAGCGTGGCGATGACGACCCAACAGCTCTCAGCACGACGACTGCTCGTCGCCGGCGGATTCGCCGTCGCGATCGCCGCCGCCCCGGCGGTGGCCGCATTCGCCAGCCCGGCGCTCGCGCCGTCGTTCGGAGCCGCCTGCGCCAACGGCGAGACCGAGGACGTCTACACCAACGACTGCACCCCGGACCTGGTGCCGAACTCGCCGGTGCAGAGCTCGCCGGGCGGCCTTCCGTCGGTCGACGGCGTCCCCTGCACCGGCGGCAACTCGGGTCAGTGCATCGGCTTGTCCGAGGATGCGCCGCAGTACGTGCCACCGACGTCGTCGGTCGGATCCGATCCCACCATCACGGGTTCCACCAACTGACACTCGGCTCGTCGGCCACGAAGACACCTCGCAGTATGTGAGCAGATTCCTGCCAGCTTCCCTACAATCCACGCATGCCGCACATCGAGTTGTCCGCCCGTCGCCTCATCCTCGCCGGCGGGTTCGCCCTGGCCGTCGCCGCGGCGCCGGCCGTAGCCGCGTTCGCCGTTCCGCCGAACGCGGCCGGTATCCATCTGGCTGACGACTGCGCTCCGGGTGAGGACGCCGACGAATTCACCGGTTCGTGCGTCCCGTTCGCGGTGCCCAACTCACCGGCGCCCGACTTCACCACCCCCGCAGGAAACCCCGACATTCCCGAGATCGACGGCGTGCCGTGCACGGGCCGCGACTCGGGTGCGTGCATCGGTCTGGCAGAAGACGCTCCGCAGTACGTTCCCCCCACGTCCTCGGTGGGGTCCGATCCAACGGTCACGGGCTCCACCAACTGAGCGCGGTCACTCGGGGAGGAACGCGCGGAACTCGTGCAGATTCCCGGGGGCTTCCCTACAATTCCTGCGACGCACCGTCAATAAACAGAAAGCGTGACAATGCCGCATCTTGACTTCTCTGCACGACGAATCATCCTTGCCGGCGGATTCGCGCTCGCCTTCGCAGCCGCTCCCGCGGTGGCCGCCTTCACCGTCCCCGTCGCCGCGAACGCCGCGCCGGCCGCGTCGTGCCCGTCCGGTGAGGAGGAGGACCTCTACACCGGTTCCTGCCTGCCGCACACCGTGCCGAACTCGCCGACCAACAACGGCTACCCCGAGTCGAATGTCGACCAGTCCCCCGGCGGGCTGCCGTCCGTCGACGGCGTGCCGTGCACCGGCGGAAACACCGGTCAGTGCATCGGCCTGCAGGAGAACGCGCCCAGGTTCGTGCAGCCGCCGACGAGCATCGACGGCGGGTAACACCCATCGTGGGCGGGGTGGACCGCAGAGTCGCCTAGAGTTGGGTCATGGCTGCAAAACCAGATCCTGCCGAAATCGGTGACGTCGAGCCCCTGGCCGACAGCACCGCCCGCATGGCGAGGCGTGTCGTCGCCGCCTATGCCACCGATGCCGACGAGTGCCGGGTGTTCCTGTCGATGCTGGGCATCGGACCGGCGAAGCTCGAGGCGTAAGTGAGCTCAGGAGGAGGCCAACCAGCCGACTCCGGGCACCCTGAGCTCACGGAGGGCGAGTCCGACTTTGTCGTCGTCGCCAATCGGCTGCCGATCGACATGGAGCGGCGGCCCGACGGCACCACGTCGTACAAGCGAAGTCCCGGTGGACTCGTCACCGCGTTGGAACCTCTGCTGCGCCGACGGCGCGGGGCCTGGGTGGGGTGGCCCGGCATCACCGACGGGGACGAGGACCCGATCTACGAGGACGACCTCGAGATGCGACCGGTGGCCCTGTCCGCCGACGACTTCGCCGACTACTACGAGGGCTTCTCCAACGCCACCCTGTGGCCTCTGTACCACGACGTCATCGTCAAGCCGATCTACCACCGGCAATGGTGGGATTGCTACGTCGAGGTGAACCGGCGCTTCGCGGAGGCGACTGCCAAGGCCGCGGCCCACGGTGCCACGGTGTGGGTTCAGGACTACCAGCTGCAGCTGGTGCCGAAGATGTTGCGCATGTTGCGGCCGGACCTGACCATCGGGTTCTTCCTCCACATCCCGTTTCCCCCGGTCGAACTGTTCATGCAGATGCCGTGGCGCACCGAGATCATCGAGGGGCTGCTCGGCGCCGATTTGGTCGGGTTCCACCTGCCCGGCGGGGCGCAAAACTTCATGATCCTCGCGCGACGCCTTCTCGGCGCCAACACCTCCCGAGCCAACGTCGGCGTGCGCTCACGCCTCGGCGAGATTCAGGTGGGGTTCCGCACGGTGAAGGTGGGCGCCTTCCCCATCTCCATCGACTCCGAGGAACTCGACACCAAGGCTCGCCAGCGCAGCGCTCGCCAGCGGGCGAAGGAGTTGCGCTCCCAGCTCGGAAACCCGCGCAAGATCCTGCTCGGCGTCGACCGGCTGGACTACACGAAGGGCATCGACGTCCGACTGCGCGCCTTCTCGGAGTTGTTGGACGAGGGCCGGATCGACCCCGAGGACACGGTGCTGATCCAGCTGGCGACGCCCAGCCGCGAACGCGTCCAGAGCTACAAGGTGATGCGTGAGGACATCGAGCGGCAGGTCGGCCACATCAACGGCGAGTACGGCAGGGTCGGGCATCCGATCGTGCACTACCTTCATCAGGCGTTGCCCCGGGACGAACTGATCGCATTCTTCGTCGCCGCCGACGTCATGTTGGTGACACCGCTGCGCGACGGCATGAACCTGGTGGCCAAGGAATACGTCGCCTGCCGCAGCGATCTCGGCGGAGCGTTGGTGCTCAGTGAATTCACTGGTGCCGCAGCCGAACTGCGGCAGGCCTACCTGACCAACCCGCATCACATCGACGGCGTCAAGGATGCCATCGAGGCCGCGCTCGCGCAGACTCCCGACGAGGGCCGTCGGCGCATGCGGGCCCTGCGCAGGCAAGTGCTGGCCCACGACGTGGACCGCTGGGCCCGCTCGTTCCTCGACGCATTGGCCGACACCAGGGACGGGGACACTCCTAGATCGGAGTGATGTCCTTGATCCGCCAATCCGTGCCGACCTTCTGGTAGTCGACGCGCAACCGACTGCCGTCGTAGAGCGGTTGCTTGGTCTTGTCGGTCAAAACCCGGTTCATGAAGACCATCACCGACCCGGAATCGCGGTGTGCGTCGAGCATTCCGACGCCCACCACGTTCACCTGGCTGATGAGCTGGCGTTGGCGTGCCGCGGGGATGACGTTCTTGGTGGTGTCGTCCTCGTATTCGCGCCGGAAGTCCGGCGTCAGCAGCCGATAGGCCTCCGTGCGGCTGCGCTCGATCGTCTGATAGTCGAAGCCGAGGATGATCGGGATCTGCTGAGCCGCCAACTGGGGCAGTTCGGCCCTGGCTTCCTGCTCGCCGACCCTCTGGACACGGTTCCAGTACAGCGTGCCCCCGAATCCGGCGAGCGCGACGAAGCCCGCTGCGAGCAGCACGCCGACGAGCACCACGAACCTGGAGCCCCAGCGACCCATCAGTTGCCCCCGTCGGGATATTTGAGGTCGTAACCGGTCATGCGTCCGTTGTCGTCCTCGTGCACGATCACACGCAGCCGGTACGGCTTGGACGGCGCGTTGACACCGTCGATGTTGGTCACCGTCACGCGCACCGACACCAGCACCGAAGCGTTGTCGGCGGTCTCGTCGATCTTCTCCAGCGCGGAGCCGTTGACGACGGCTTCGGAATTGGCGTTGGTGTCGCGAAAGATGGCCTTGAGATTCTCGACGTTGTTGCCCTGACTCATCATGTCCCGCAACGGTCCACTGATGCCGTTGACGAACCGGTTCACGCTGTCGTCGATGTCGTTCTGGGTGTAGCTGAACATGTTGACCACGGTCTGCTGCGCGGTGTCGACGAACCGCTGGTCCCGCTCCGCCTCCGCGTTGCCTTGGCGCTGCTGGTGCAACAGCACCGCCACCACACCTGCCATTGCCGCGACCAGGACCAGTGCCACCCCAAGGGCGAGTCCGGTGACGAGAGTGCGATGCGGCTGACGTCGGGGCGGCGGACCGATCGGCGAGGTGCTGCGCTTCGTGGCCGCGGCAGGCGAGCCGACCACGACGTGCGCGGGCACCTCGGGTGCCGTGCCGGATGCCGGCCCAGCAGCTCGGGACGCACGTCGGCGTGCGGCGCCCTTCCTCGCCGACTCCGGTGTCTGCGTTGCCGTGTCACCGGAAGTCGTGTCCGTCATCAACCCTCCCGAGTCGCTTCGCTCTGCCGTCGGAAAGCCACTCGATCAAGCCTGCCTCGGATCCAACATCAGGTCCACCCACGTCTCTGCAGTGTCGACCTTGTCCATGCCGGCGGCGTAGACGCCGGTGCCCCCGGCGGGGTCGACGAAGACGCCGTTCTTCGAATCGTACGTTGCGGCAGCCGGACCGCTCGCCTGTGGCGGCACGGCCTCCGAGGGCAGCAGCGGCCCCTGGCCGGGCGGCAGCTCGGCCGGCGGTGGCGGTGGTGCGTCCGCCGGCGGTGGTGCGTCCGGTGGTGGTGGCGGGGTCCTGCCGTACGGCGGCACGATCTGATCCGGCGGCGCGTAGTACGGAAGCGGCGGTGGCGGGCCGTTGTCGTTGGGCGGCACCGGCAGCGGGAACGGAGCATTTGGCGCTGGGCCCGGTCCCGGGGGAACACCCGGCGGCAGCTGGACGACGGGCGGACCCGGGTCGTAGTCCGCCCCTGGCGGGATGTTGGGGAACTTGTTGGGCGGGGTGATGTTTCGCGGGTTGGTGACCGGGGTGTCATAGGGCACCGGCGGGCCGCGCCACGGGCTGTTGCCGATGGGTACGTAGCCGCGAGGGTCGCGGCACAACTGCACGGTCGGGGCTCGCTTGCCGGGGAACTCCTGGCACGGATAGTTGCGGGCGCCACGCACCACGGACGGATCGCTCTGGGCGACCTTGCAGTACAGGTCGGTGGGCAGTTCGCGCAGCGTCGTGTCCGCAGGCGACCGGATCAGCTGCGGCGGGATGAAACCCGTCGAGCAGGGCGGCGGATCGTTCAGGTCGACCTTGAAGTCCAGCTTGCCACCCTCGTCGGCGGGCAACCCACCACCGACGGTGATCAGCGCGGCGAACAGCGCAGGCAGGATCACCAGGGCCTGCTCGATCGACTTGCGGTAGATGACGCCGATGCGACCGGCGTTGGCCAGATTCGCCGCCAGCATCGGGAAGTTCGGGCGGATGCCGTCGAAGGTGGTGTTCGCGGCCTGGGCGGCACCCGGGGTGCTCTGCAGCACCGAGCGCAGCTGCGGATCGGCCTTGGCAACCTGGGTGCTGAACCGGGCCAAACCGTCGGCCAGGGACTTGATGTCGTCACCGCTGCGAATCTGCGAGTCGAGGAACGGCCCCGATTGGTCGATCAGCTGCGTGATTTGGCCGTAGTTGTCGTTGGCCTCGTCGACGAGTAGTCGCGTCGAGGAGATCATCCTGGCCAGCTCGGGTCCGGACCCGTTGAAGGCCTTGAACGTCTCCCGGAGCAGGTCCTGCACGCGGGCGTCGCCGATGCTGTTGACCAATGCCTCGGCCTGCGAGAGCAATTGGGCGATGTCCTGGCCGACCGCGGTGCGGTCGAGGCCGATGTTGGCTCCGTCGTGCAGAAGCTTGGACGACGGGTCCTGTGGCGGCACCAGGTCGACGTACTGCTCGCCGACGGCGGACACGCTCTTCACGGTCGCCGTCACGTTGTCGGGCACGTCGGTGTCGGTGTTGAGCCGCATCGTGGCGACCACGCCGGTGTCGTTGAGGCCGACGTTCTCCACCCGGCCGATGGTGACGCCACGGTAGGTGACATTGGCGTTCTGATAGAGCCCGCCGCCGGCCTTGAACTCGGCGGTGACGTGGTAGGCGCCGATTCCCACCGCCGCGGGCAGGTGCAGATAGAACGCCGAGATGGAGCCGACGCAGATGACGGTGACGATCGAGAAGATCGTCAGTTGCACGCGTGTCAGGCGATCCAACATCAGGGCGTCCCCCCGTCGTGTTGCGTCGCGGTTCCCGGCGGAATCTTGAAGGGGTCGGCGGCTTGCCCCGACAAGTTGGCCATCGCGCCGACGAGGAAGTCCGGCGGATTGATGATCTCGGACATGTGCTTCATGTTCGGGTCGAGACCCTTGGAGGTGGTGAACACCGTCTCACCCGTTCGGCGCAGGGTCAGGTCGAAGGTCACGAACACGTTGAGGTAGTCACCGCGGACCGCGTTGCGCAGGTACTTGTAGTGGAAGGGGAACGTCGGCAGGATCTCGAGATCCTTGATGAAGTCGTCGGCATTGTCGTTGAGCGACTTGATCACTGGGTAGAGGTCCTTGAAGTCGGCGACGAGGTCGACCTTGGTCTCCGACAGCACGTGCGACGCCACCCCGGCGAAGGTCCGCAGCGCGGTGAACGCGTCGATGATGTTGCTGCGGTTGTCGTTGAGCACCTTCAGTGCGGCAGGCAGCGAATCCAGCGCCCGGCCCAGGCTGTCCCTGCCGTTGGCGAGAATCCCGGCGAAGCGGTTCAGTCCGTCCAGCGCCGAGATGATGTCACCCGTCTGCTGCTCGAGGGACGAGGTCAGCTCTGCCAACCGTGGGATCAACTCGGCGAACTGGCCGGTGCGGCCCGCCACCGCGGTGTAGAACTCGTCGGTGATGTCCTGCAACGCTCCGAGGTTGCCCTTGTTGACCACCACGCCGAGGGAGGACAGCACTTCTTCGGTGGTGGGATACCGGCCGGCGCGCGCAAGCGGGATGTTGGAGCCCTCCCGCAGCTTGCCCTGTCCCGCCTGGTCCACCGGCGGGGCGAGGTCGATGTGCTGGGATCCGAGTAGCGACGTCTGGGCCACCTTGGCGGTCGAGTTCTCGGGCAGGTCGACGTCACCATCGAGCGACACCTTGACCGCCGCGTAGAACGTGCCGTCGGGCCGCTGCACGGCGTCGATTCCGGAGACGCTGCCGACGGTGACGTCGTCGACCATCACCGGTGAGTTCTGCGGCAACGTGGCCACGTCGGGCAATTCCACGGTGATGGTGTAGGAGCCCTTGCCGTGCCCCGCGGTGCCGGGCATGTCGAGGGAATTCAACCCGCCGAAGGCGCAGCCCGACACGAGGACCGCACCGGAACCGATCGCCACCGTGATGCGCCCGATTCGCAACGCCTTGGCGGAGAACGTGTTTCGCGTGATCGTCACGGCTACCCACCTCCCACTTCGGCTGGCAACGGTGGCCCTGGTGCGGGCGCCGGCGCCGGTCCGGGCAGCGGGCCGCTGCCGTCCGGCGGGGTGCCGTAGCCCTCGGCAGGGGCACCGACCTGTGACACCTGGCCTGGCACCGGTGGGGGCGGCAGCAGCAGATCACTGAGCCTGCCGTCGGGTCCGACGGTCGGCGGCGTCACCCCCGGCGCGGGCTGCCACTGCAGATACGGCACCGGAGTCTGCGCCTTGGCCTCGGTCTCCGGTGTGTCGTAGATGATCTGGCCCTTGTAGGCCGTGATGCTGTTGATCGGGTGGAACAGGATCGGCGGGTAGTTGACCGCCAGACGCTTGAGCACCGGCCCCATGCGCTGGCGGCAGATCTCGGCGCGCTTGTAGTTGTCGGGCGAGGCGCCCACGTCGAACGTGCCGCCGCAGATGAACTGCACCGGGTTGGCGAAGTTGGGCAGCGACAGCAAGCCACCGACGGTGCCCTGGGCTGGGTTGTAGATGTTGTAGAAGTTGGCCAAGCCATTCGGCGTGATGTGCAGAACCTGCTCGATGTCGTCGCTGTGCTCGGTCAAGAGGTTGGTGAAGTCGGTCAACTTGCCGATCTGCGCGATCAACGCCGGGTTGTTGTCGTTGAGGAAGCCCTTGACGTCCGACAGCGCTTGATTCAGTGCCCCGAGGGTTTGGTCCAGATCCTTCGAGCTGTCGGCCAGCACCTGCGACACCGAAGCGACGTGGTTGGAGAACTGGACGATCTGCTCGTTGCTGTTGGCCAGGGCGTTGACCAGCACCTGCAGATTGCGCACGGTGCCGAAGAGGTCGGTGCGGGAGTCCCCGAGCCGGCCGGCCGTCTGCGACAGCTCCCGCAAGGCGTTTCGGAAGGAGTCGCCGTTGCCGTCGAAGGTGTCGGCAGCTTGGTTGACGAACGCCGCCAGCGGCCCCTGCATGTCACCCTGCTTGGGTCCGAGTGAGGCACTGAGCTGGGTGAGCTGCCCCTTGACGTCGTCCCACTCCACCGGCACGCCGGTGCGATCCCGACCAATCTGCGCGCCGTCGGCCAGAGTCGCCCCACCGGTGTAGGCCGGGGTGAACTGAATGAACCTCGCCGACACCAGGTTCGGCGCGATGATGATGGCGCGCGCGTCGGCGGGCAGCTTGACGTTGCCGTCGACGGTCATCGTGACCTTGACGTCCTCGGCACGTGGCTGGATGGACTTGATGGTGCCGACCGGCACACCGACCACGCGCACGTCGTCACCCGGGTACAGGCCGACCGTGGACGGGAAGTAGGCGACGACCTCGTGACCCTTTGCCGACGGCCACACCACGTACACGCCGCCGATCAACGCGGCCGCCAGCATTGCCACCGCGGCGAATCGCAACCACCGATGGCGTGAACCAGTCGAACTTTGATGCGTCATGGCGACTTCGGCCTGATCACGAGGCGCTCGGTGATGAACCCGCGCAGGTAGTCGGCCAGGCTGTCGGGCAGTTTGCCCGGCTGGAAGTAGGTGTCCAGCAAGACCTCCGACAGCGTGGCCGGCGGCAATCCGTACAGGTTGATGTTGAAGCCGGGGCCGTTGCCCACGACCTCGCCGAGCGCGGTGGCGTACGGCGGCAGCCTGCGCAGCGCCTCCCCGATGTGCTCCCGTCGCTCCAAGAGATTGTCGAGCACGGCATTCAGCTTCTGCAGTGCCGGCCCGAACTCGCGCTTGTTGTCGGCGACGAATCCCGAGAGCTGTTCGGAGACGGCCTGAATGCCGCCGATCAAATTGCTCAGCGCCTGTCGCCTGTCGTCGAGTTCGGCGAATAGCAAGTTTCCGTCGGTGATCAGCTGGTTGACCTGGCCAGCCCGCTGGGCGAGTGTGTCGGACACCTTCTTGGCGTGCGCGAGCAACTGCTCGAGCGCCTCGTCGCGCTTGTTGATGCTGCGCGACAGGTTGGCCACGCCGTCGAGCGCCCCGCGCAGCTGGGGGGTCGCATCGCGCAGCGTGTCGGTCAGCACCGCCAAAGCCTGCTCGAACTTGGGCTTGTCGAGCTCACCGGCGTTCTGGCCGAGATCCTGCAGCGCGGTGTTCAGCGTGTACGGAGTGGTGGTGCGGCCCAAGGGAACCACCGTCGTGCTGCCGCCGCCCTTCGGCGTCACGGCAAGCGACTTCTGGCCGAGCACGGTGTCGGTCTTGATCGCGACCAGGGACTGGTCGCCAACCCGAACCTTGCGGTCGACGGTGAACTTCACCAACGCCGAATCCCCGGCCAACTCGACGGAGTCGACCTTGCCGACCTTGATGCCCGACACGCTGACGTCGTTGCCGGGCGTGATTCCACCCGCGTCGGTGAAGTACGCCTCGTAGTTCTTGCCCTGCGGCCAGAACGGCAGACCGGTGTAGCCGAACGACACCAGCACCAGGCACGTCACCAGGGCGATACCAAAGACACCGGTCCGTACGGGGTTGCTCTCGCCGGGCCTAGCCATTCTCCGAACACCTCCCCTTCGTCGGGTCCGAGGGGCCACCGAACGGAATGAGGATGTCGCTGCCCGCAGGTCCGTTGATCTTCATGCGGATCGAGCAGTAATAGATGTTGAAGAACGCACCATAGGCGCCAAGTGCGTTGAGCCGCAAGTAGTTCTCGGCGAGCGGCTCGATGACCTTGTTGACGTCGCCCTTGCGCTCGTCGAGTCGCTGGGCCAGCGGCCGCAGATTCTCCACGACGCCCTGGATGGGACGCCGTCCCGTTTGCAGCAGCTCGGTCAGGTCGTTGGTCGCCGAGGCCAGCGGCGGAATGGCCCCGGCGATCGGATCGCGGTTCTGGGCCAATCCCGTGATGAGCTGTTGCAGCTGGTCGACTGCGGTGTTGAACTGAGCGCCCTTCTCGTCGACTGTGCCCAGCACGGCATTCAGGTTGTTGATCGTGTCGCCGATC
Source organism: Mycobacterium yunnanensis (assembly GCF_025823185.1). GTDB lineage: Bacteria > Actinomycetota > Actinomycetes > Mycobacteriales > Mycobacteriaceae > Mycobacterium > Mycobacterium yunnanensis. Next base: position 93,911 of record NZ_JACKVK010000001.1, on the reverse strand, counting down.
AGCTGGTCCCGGTTGGCGAGGTCCTGGGTGAACGTCGACGTGCTGGCCAGCAGCGTCGACAGCGATCCGCCTTGCCCCTGCAGCAGTTCGATCACGGCGTTGCTGACCTCGTTGACCTTGCTGCCGTCCAGTCCCTTGAGCACGGGGCGAAGCCCACCGAGCAGGGCGTCGAGATCCAACGCGGGCTGGGTGTTCTCCTTGGAAATCGTGGCGCCGGCCGGCAGCTTCCGCAGTTCCCCAGGGCCGGAGGTGATTTCGAGGTATCGGTCGCCGACCAGGTTCTGGTAGCGCACCACCGCCCGCGTGGAGGTGTAGAGCTGGTAGCGGCCGTCGACGTCGAAGGCCACGTCGACGGTGTTGTCAGGGTTGAGTTCGACGTCCTTGACCGAACCGACCGGCACACCGGCGATCCGGACGTCCTGGCCCGCCTTGAGACGCGACGCCTCGGTGAACGTGGCGTGGAACGTGTTGCCGGAACCGAAGCGGAACTGACCGAAGACGACGACGAGTCCCGCCGCCACCAGCAGCATGGCGACGGTGAAGATGCTGACGTAGACGACCGTCTTGTCGCGTTTCATCGTTAGAAGTCATCCCTTTCCGCGTACGCGCCGTGGAACAGGAACTGCAGCGTCGAGGGTGCGTCGAACTGCAACTCGGTGTTCGGCTGGAACGGGACGTAGGCGTTGTCGGTGACGAGGAACGGTGAGCGGTACCAGGATCCGCCGTACTGCTTGCTCGGCATGTTGGGCAATCCCCGGCAGTTGGGCCCGCCGGAGGCGTTCACCATGGGCAGGCTCTCCGGGTAGGTGTACGCCGGCGCGCCGGGAATGAAGCTCGAGGCCACGAACAGGCCGGGGCGGATGCCACCGATGACCGGTGCGAACGTGTCGACCGCGGTGGAGATGCCCTGGAGCAGACATCCCAGTTCGGGCGAGTAGTCGCCGAGGACCTTGAGCGGTGCGCGCAGTCGCTGCACCGCGGCGATGAGGTCCTCGGCGCCGGGCTGCAGGGTCGCGGTGCCGTTGTTGGCCAAACCGGTGGCCGCCAACAGCGTCGCATTCAGGTTGTCCTGCTGGTCGACCAGGGTGTTGCTGATCGTCGGAGTGTTGTCGAACACCGTCACCAGGTCGGGTGCCGCATCGGCATAGATGTTGCCGACGACACCGGTCTTCTGGAACACCTGCTGAAGCTGTGGCAGCTTCGGGTTGAATTGGGCGAGATAGCCGTTCAGCCCCGACAGGGTTGCACCGAGGTCGTCACCGTGGCCGCGGAGGCCCTCGCCCAACGCGCTCAGCGTCGCGTTGAGGTTGACCGGGTCGACCTTCTGCAACGTGTCCGTCAGCGACTGGAACAGAGTGTTCACCTCGAGCTGCACATCGGGAGCGTTCACCTGCGTGCCGGGCCGCAGCGAGCCGCCCGTGGGCTCGTCGGGTGTCAAGAATTCGACGGCCTTGGCGCCGAACACGGTCGTGCCCGCAATGCGCACCTTGGCGTTGGACGGCACGAACTTCATCTGACTGCTGTCCATGGCCAGCGTCAGCTTGGCCTGATCCCCGGCGTATTCGATGGACTCGACCTTGCCGATCTGAATGCCCCGGTACTTCACCTTGGCGTCGGTCTCCATCACCAGACCGGCCCGCGGCGCGGTCACCGTCACCGTGTCGGTGCGGGTGAACGCCGCGGTGTAGGACAGGTAGGTGAACACGACCGCCGCCAGCAGGACAGCCGCAAGGATCGCAGCAGCGATCCTCACGTGACTGCGCTTGGCGTTGTGCATGATTCGCCCCGCCTATCCCGACAAGTTGAAGTTGCCCGAGGCGCCGTAGGCGGCCAGGGAGATGAACAGGGTGATGGTGACCACGACGATGAGCGAGGTACGCACGGCTTGACCGACCGCGATGCCCACGCCGACGGGACCGCCGGATGCGTTGTAGCCGTAGTAGGTGTGCACGAGCATCACCGCCACCGACATCACGATGGCTTGCAGGAAGGACCAGAGGAGGTCGGTCGGCACCAGGAACGTGTTGAAGTAGTGGTCGTAGAGGCCGGCGGACTGACCGTTGATGAAGACCGTCGTGAACCGTGCGGCGAAGAACGCCGCCAGCACCGACAGCGAATACAGCGGGACGATCGCAATCAGCCCGGCGATGATTCGGGTCGAGACGAGGTAGGACACCGAGTGCACCGCCATCGCCTCGACGGCGTCGATCTCCTCGGCCACCCGCATGGCCCCCAGTTGCGCGGTGGTGCCGGCACCGATGGTGGCGGCCAGCGCGATCCCCGCGATCACCGGAGCGACGATGCGCACGTTGAGGAATGCCGAGAGGAAGCCCGTCAACGCCTCGATGCCTATGTTCCCCAGCGACGAATACCCCTGGACGGCGATGACGCCACCGGAGGCCAGCGTGAGGAACGCCGCCACGCCGACGGTGCCGCCGATCATCACCAGCGCGCCCGCGCCCATCGTCATCTCGGCGATGAGTCGGATGGTCTCCCTGCGGTACCGGGTCAGCGCGTTGGGGATGTAGCGCACCGACTCGCCGTAGAAGAGCGCCTGCTCCCCGACCGTGTCGATCGCCTTCGGTACGCCGCGGAAGAATCTGCGAATGCGCAGTGTCGCGTCGTAACTCATGGCAGCCCCGTCATCGTCGTCTGCTCCGCGCGAGCGCTCATCATCGCGCCAGCACCCTGACCCCGACCGCGGTCAGAATCACGTTGATGACGAACAGGCAGATGAAGGCATAGACGACCGTTTCGTTCACCGCGACCCCGACGCCCTTGGGACCGCCCTTGACCGTGAGTCCCCGGTAGCACCCGACGAGTCCGGCCATCAGTCCGAAGAGCAGCGCCTTGAACATGGCGAGCACCAGCTCGCCGAGCCCCGTCAGAATGGTCAGCCCGTTGATGAACGCGCCGGGGTTGACGCCCTGCAGGAAGACCGAGAAGACGTAGCCGCCGGCGATGCCGATGGCGCACACCAGACCGTTGAGCAGCAGCGCCACCAAGGTCGAGGCGAGTACGCGAGGGACGACGAGGCGCTGGATCGGGTCGATGCCGAGGACGCGCATTGCGTCGATTTCCTCGCGGATGGTGCGGGCGCCGAGGTCCGCGCAGATCGCGGTGGCGCCGGCGCCCGCGACGACCAGCACCGTCACCACCGGACCGAGCTGCGTGATGGTGCCAAATGCGGTGCCCGCACCGGAGAGGTCGGCGGCGCCAAGTTCACGAAGCAGGATGTTGAGCGTGAACGCCACCAGAACCGTGAAGGGGATGGCGACGAGCAGCGTCGGTACGAGGGAGACGCGCGCGATCATCCACGTTTGTTCGAGGAACTCGCGAAATTGGAATGGCCTGCGAAAGATCTTGACGAACGTGTCCAGCGACATCTCGAAGAATCCGCCGACGGCCCGCGCCGGAGCCGTCAGCTGTTCCTTCAACCTGGACTCCGTTCTCGGGTCGGGGGTCGACATTCGTTGACGGCGAATTCTTCGGGATTACGAGCCGCTACACACTTCGAACCACGCGGTGCTGTGCCGCTCTTAGTGAGCCGGCTCATATTAACTAGAACACGTTCACAGTGTCAAAGAACGGTGAAATTGGATAAAACGGAGGTATCGTTGCAGGTCAGAGCCACTGTGACACAGGTCATTCTGTAACGTGTTCTAGTCCGATTCAGGCCGTGACAATCAAGACTGTCAGTCTCGCGACGACATCAACCCGTTGGCTGAGAATCCCAGCTCGGGGTCACGATCAGCAAAGTACTCCCCCATCGTCGCGTCCAGGTCGTCAATGGCCCAGGCGTCCGATTTCGCAGTGAACTGCTTCTCCGCCGTCGGCGCCGCCACCAGCGTCACGGTTGGACCATAGACGATGAAGAGTTGTCCGTTCACGCCTTCGGACGCCGGCGAGGACAGGTACTGCACCAGGGTCACGACGTGCTCCGGGGAGAGCCCGTCGACCTGGCCCTCGGCCAGCGGCGGTGCGTCCCCGAACACGTCGGCCGTCATCGCCGTCCTTGCCCGCGGCGCGATCGCGTTGGCGCGGACCCCGTAGCGGGCGAGGCCACGGGCCGCGGTCAACGTCAGGGCGGTGATGCCCGCCTTGGCGGCGCCATAGTTGGCCTGCCCCACCGGGCCCGCAAGACCAGCCTCGGACGACGTGTTGACCAGACGGCCGTAGACCGTGCCGCCGTTCTCCTTGGCCTTGGCCCGCCAATACGTCGCGGCGTTGCGGGTCAGCAGGAAGTGGCCACGCAGGTGCACGGCGATCACGGCGTCCCAGTCTTCGTCGGTCATGTTGAACAACATCCGGTCGCGGGTGATGCCCGCGTTGTTCACCACGACCGAGAGTCCGCCGAGGTCGTCGGCGGTCGCGACCAATTCGTCCGCGGTAGTGCGGGCACTGATGTCACCGGCGACCGCGACGCCCTTGGACCCCGTGGCGGCGATCTCGTCGAGCACGTCGGATCGGTCGAGCGCGCCGGCGACGTCGTTGACGACGACCGTCGCGCCGGCCCTTGCCAAGCCGATCGCCTCGGCGCGACCAAGTCCGGCTGCCGCCCCGGTCACCACGGCGACCAGTCCGGACAAGTCAGTGGAGTTGCTCTGCGTCATCGTGCTCCTCGTGTCCGCAGCGTCATGATGCTCCTCGTGTCCGCAGTGTCCTCAATCTACGAATGCCTCTAGTCTCTTCGGATGAGGGCAGCACGCGGACACTCGGCCACCGACTGCTCGGCGAGGTCCTCCTGCCCGGGCGGCACCGGGTCGGCCTTGACCACCGCGTAGTCCTCGTCGTCCAAATCGAACAGGTCCGGGGCGATCCCGACGCACACGGCGTTGCCCTCACAGCGATCACGATCGACTTCGACTCGCATTGACTGCCTTCCTCGAAACCCGGTGCGCACCCGCCCGGCGTCGGATCAGAATAACCACGCCTGGATTCCAAGACTAGAACGTGTTACAACCGGGGAGGGCCATGGGTCTCCCGGACACGTGCGGAACACAGTGAGGACGGCAGCGATGCGGATCGGCTACAGCCCCGAGCAGGAGGAGTTGCGCCGCGAGTTGCGCTCGTACTTCACGAAGTTGATGACACCGGAGCGCACCGAGGCACTCAGCGCCGGGGACGGCGGCGAGATGGGACGCGGCAGCGTCTACCGCGACACCGTCAAGCAGATGGGCTCGGACGGGTGGCTGACCCTCAGTTGGCCCAAGGAGTTCGGCGGCCAGGAACGCTCCCCCATGGACGGTCTCATCTTCAACGACGAGGCGTCGATCGCGAACGTGCCCGTGCCGTTCCTGACGATCAACAGCGTCGCACCGACGATCATGCACTTTGGCTCCGAGGAGCAGAAGAAGTTCTTCTTGCCGAAGATCGCCGCGGGGGAACTGCACTTCTCCATCGGGTACTCCGAGCCGGGAGCGGGCACCGACCTGGCGGCCCTGCGCACGACGGCGGTCCGCGACGGCGATGACTACGTGGTCAACGGTCAGAAGATGTGGACCAGCCTGATCGCGTACGCCGATTACGTGTGGTTGGCGGTGCGCACCAACCCCGAGGCCAAGAAGCACCGCGGCATCTCGATGCTGATCATGCCGACCACCGCCGAGGGGTTTTCCTGGACACCGGTGCACACGATGTCCGGCGTGGACACCAGCGCCACCTACTACCAGGACGTCCGGATCCCGGCGACCAACCTGGTGGGCGAGGAGAACGCCGGCTGGAAGCTCGTCACCAACCAGCTCAACCACGAGCGCGTCGCCCTGGTGTCGGCTCAGCCGATCTTCGCCGCGCTCGGCGCGGTTCGCGAGTGGGCACAGAACACCAAGGACGCCCGCGGCAACCGGCTGATCGACTCCGAGTGGGTGCAGCTGAATCTCGCTCGCGTGCACGCCAAGGGCGAAGTCCTCAAGTTGATCAACTGGGAACTCGCGTCCTCCACCGACGAGGCACCGTCGCCCGCCGACGCGTCGGCGGCCAAGGTCTACGGCACCGAGATGGCCACGGAGGCGTACCGGCTCCTGATGGAGGTGATGGGAACCGCCGCGACGTTGCGCACCGATTCCCCAGGAGCGCAATTGCGTGGGCGGATCGAACGGATGCACCGGTCCTGCCTCATCCTGACCTTTGGCGGTGGCACCAACGAGATTCAGCGCGACATCATCGGCATGGTCGCCCTCGGCCTGCCCCGAGTGAATCGTTAAGGGAGCGAAGACGTCTCATGGACTTCACGACAACTGAGGCAGCGACCGATCTCGGTGGCCTCGCACGTTCGATCGTCGACGCCGTCTGCACCCCCGAACGGCAACGCACGTTGGATCAGCAGGACGAGCGCTTCGACCAAGAGCTGTGGTCGAAGCTCGCCGACGCCGACGTCCTGTCCACCACGGCACCGGAGTCGTTGGGCGGCGGTGGTTTCGGCGCCCTCGAAGAGACGGCGGTACTGGTCGCCCTGGGCCGCCAGCTTGCGGCCGTCCCGTACCTGGAGTCCGTCGTGCTCGGTGCGGGTGCGCTGGCGCGGTTCGGATCGGAGTCGCTGCAGCGCGAGTGGGCCACCCCGGCGGTCGGTGGCGAGAAGATCCTCACCGTCGCACTCGACGGCGACATGGGCGAGGGACCGGTCCAGGCTCAGTCCGTCGGCACCGGATTCCGCCTCACGGGGTCGCGTGCCCTCGTCGGCTTCGGACCGGTGGCCGACGCGTTCCTGGTGCCCGCCGACACCGAGTCCGGCACGAAGGTCTTCCTCGTGTCGGCCTCCGATCCCGGAGTGTCGGTCACCTCGTTGAATACCACCGGGCACGGTAGCGTCGGCCATCTCGACCTGCGGGCCACCGGACTGGATGCCGACCGCATCGTCGGCGACGACGACGTCGTGGCATGGTTGACGACTCGAGCCACGCTCGGGCGCAGCGCATTCCAACTTGGCGTCGTCGAGCGCGCACTGGAGCTGACGGCGCAGTACGCGCGGGAGCGCGAGCAGTTCGACCGACCGATCGGCAGTTTCCAGGCGGTGGGACAACGGCTCGCCGACGGGTACATCGACATCAAAGGTCTGCGCTTGACGGTGACGCAGGCGGCGTGGCGTCTGTCGGAGGACTTGCCCGCCGACCTCGAGGTCGGGACCGCGGCGTTCTGGGCGGCCGAGGCGGGTCACCGGGTCGCCCACACCGCGGTTCACGTGCACGGCGGCGTCGGCATCGACGTCGACCATCCCGTGCACCGGTACTTCCTCGCCGCCAAGCAGGGCGAGTTCGCCGTGGGCGGCGCGACCGGTCAGCTGCTGCGCATCGGTCGCGAGCTGGCCGAGACGCCCGCCTAGCAGCCTGGGCGAGCGAAGCGACGGGGATCAGCAGGTGTTCGACGACCACCCGACCGTCACCGGTCTGCTCGCACCGCTGGTCGACGTCACCGGCCGGGGTATCTACGAAGGTGATTGCTTCGTCCCCTGGCACGATCACCTCCGCGACGGCGCTCGGGTCGCGGCGGCACTGACCGCACGCATGGACCCGGCGAGGCCCATGCACGTCGGGGTCATGCTCGGCAATACGACGTTCTTCTCGTCGGTGCTGGTGGCAGCCGGCCTCTCGGGTCTGGTCACGGTGGGACTCAACCCCACCCGGCGAGGGCCGGCGTTCGCCCGCGACGTCGCCCGTTCGGACTGCCAGCTGGTGCTGACCGACGACCCGGCGGCGCTCGGCGAAGCGGTCCCCGACGGGGTACCCGTGGTCGACGTCGAATCATCGTCGTGGGCAGCAGAACTGGCGACGTATCGAGACACGCCGGTCACGTTCGCCGACACCCGCCCCGACGACCTCTTCATGCTGATCTTCACCTCCGGCACCAGTGGTGAGCCCAAGGCGGTCCGGGTGACGCACGACAAGGTCGCGTTCCCTGGTTCGATGTTGGCCGAGCGGTTTGGGCTGGGCCCGACGGACACCTTCTACCTGGCGATGCCGCTGTTCCACTCCAACGCCATCATGGCGGGCTGGGCCGTGGCCGTCGCCGCCCGCGGTTCGATCGCGTTGCGCCGCAAGTTCTCTGCCTCCGGGTTCATCTCCGACGTTCGCCGGTACGGTGCCACCTACGCCAACTACGTCGGCAAGCCCTTGTCCTACGTCCTGGCCACCCCTCCCCGTGACGACGACGCCGACAACCCCCTGCGCTTCATGTACGGAAACGAAGGCGCGCCGCGCGACCTGCCCCGCTTCGCCGCCCGGTTCGGCGCCTACGTCGTCGACGGCTTCGGCTCGACCGAGGGCGGCATCGCCGTGGCGCGCACACCGGACACGCCAGAGGGCTCCCTGGGGCCGGTGACCGACGAGGTCGCCGTCGTCGACGTCGAGACCGGCGAGCCATGCCCGCCCGGTAGGGTCGGCGAGCTGGTGAACCCCCTGGGACCCGGCTGGTTCCGTGGTTACTACGGCGACGAGGCCGCCGAGCACGAGCGCATGCGCGGGGGGATGTATCACAGCGGCGATCTGGCCTACTACGACGACGGTGGGTATCTCTTCTTCGCCGGTCGCCTAGGCGACTGGATGCGCGTCGACGGGGAGAACTTGGGCACGGCGCCGATCGAACGAATCCTGTTGCGGCACGACGATGTCCTCGAAGCTGCCGTGTACCCCATCCCCGACCCCGCCGTCGGCGACCGGGTAATGGCCGCACTGATACTCGTCGACGGGGCGGTGTTCGACCCGGAGGCCTTCACGACCTTCCTCGCCCAGCAGCCCGACCTGGGTCCCAAGCAGTGGCCGTCCTTCGTACGCGTCGGCACGACGCTGCCACGCACCGAGACGTTCAAGGTGGTCAAGCGCGTGTTGTCGGCCCAGGGACTGGAGTGCGACGACCCGGTCCACCCCTTGTCCGGGCGTGGTGCGAGTGCTCGTAGTCACGCTGAACAGCGGCCGTCTTGAGCTACGCTTCGCTCCGACAGCCCACCGCTCGCCAGCACTCTTCACGCGCGAAGTATCCGAACACAGGAGTCAAGGCATGAGAACTTCGGCACTCGTCGGTGTGGCCGCGGCCGTCACCGCCCTCTGCGTCGCGCTGTCCGGTTGCGGCTCGGACGACGAGACCACCGCGTCCAGCAGCTCCTCGACGCCGACGTCGTCGGCCACCTCCACGACGCGCAGTTCCACCGAGAATCCCGGGCAGGCCGCGGGCCCGCATCAGACGATCGCGGACTACATCAAGGAGAACGGCATCCAGGAGACGGGCGTCAAGATGGGCGATCCCAACGCTCCCGCGGTGAACCTCCCCGTTCCGGACGGGTGGCGGCCCCTCAAGCCGGAGGAGACGCCCGATTACGCCTATGGCGCGATCGTCTTCGACGGTCCGGAATTCAAGGCCGATCCGCCCAACGTCGTCGCCCTCATGTCGAAGCTGAGCGGCGACGTCGACCCCCAGAAGATCATCGACCTGGCGCCGGGCGAGCTCGAGAATTTGCCGGGCTACAAGCCGGGCAACGAAGGTGAGACCAGCACCCTGGGCGACTACCCGGGCTACGTGCTCGGCGGCACCTACACGCGGGACGGCGGGACGCGGTTCATCGCTCAGAAGACGGTCGTGATTCCGACCGCCGACGGTCTGTACGTGCTGCAGCTCAACGCCGACGGACCCGACGCGGCGGGCGACGTGCTGGCCTCGGCGACCGAGAAGATCGACAGCGACACCACGATCGGCTAGCCGCGCATGCCGTCCAGGCGTCTGGTGGCCTCGTCGAAACCACTGACCAGTTCGGCCATGATGTCGGCCACCGGGCGGATCTCGTTCATCCGCCCGACGATCTGACCGACGGGCATGGCGACCGCGGTGGGGTCCTTCGCCTCGTTCATGCGTTGGTGGGCTTCGCTGACGAGGATGTTCTGCAGCGGCATCGGCAGCGGTTCGGGTGCACCCTCGGCGTCCCATGCCTCGGTCCACCGCGACTTCAACAGCCGAGCGGGCTTGCCGGTGTAGATCTTTCGACGGACGGTGTCACTCGAGGTCGCGGCGAGCATCGCCTCCTGGATGACCGACACACCCGACGAGCCACGCACACCGAGGTCGTATTCGGCCGCGGTGAGGAACGCCGAGCCCATCCACACGCCTTGGGCGCCGAGGGCCAACGCCGCCGCCACCTGTCGGCCGGTCCCGATGCCGCCGGCGGCCAATACCGCAGCCGTGCCGTCGAGGGCGTCGACCACTTCGGGGACCAGGACCATCGATGCGATCTCGCCGGTGTGGCCGCCCGCCTCGTGCCCCTGGGCGATGACGATGTCGACCCCGATGTCGCGGTGCCGCAGCGCATGCTTGGCGCTCCCCGCCAACGCCGCCACCGGAACGCCGGCCTCGTGCACCTGGTCGATGACGTCCTTCGGCGGCGTACCCAGCGCGTTGGCGATCAACTTGATCGGATGCTTGAGTGCCACCTCGACGTGCGACCTGGCGACCGAATGAAGCCATCCCAGAACGCCTTCGGACTTCGCCTCGTCGTCGGGCAGCGGCGGCACTCCGAGGTCGGCGAGCGTCTTGTCGACGAATTCGCGATGCGTCTTCGGAATGAGCTTGTCGATGTCGACCGCGGTACCCTCGGTGGGCACCTTGGCGGGCATGACGATGTCCACGCCGTACGGCTTGCCGTCGGTGTTCTCGTCCATCCACTGCAGGACCCGCTCGAGGTCGTCGGCCTGGTTGAACCGCACGCACCCGAGCATGCCGAGACCGCCGGCGCGGGTGACGGCGGCAGCCACCTTCTCCGATGGCGTGAAGACGAAGATCGGGTACTCGATGCCGAAACGTTGGCACAGTTCGGTTTTCACGTGGTTGCTCCTGCATGCTTGGCGTGAACGTCGTCGGCCGGCCGTTCCTCTGTGGTGTCCTTGGCCCAGCGGTAGTCGGGCTTGCCCGCTGGGGACCGCTTCACCTCGTCGACGAGCCACAGGCTGCGCGGCACCTTGTATCCGGCGATCTCGGTGCGCACGAAGGCGTCGAGTTCGGCCAGCGTCGGGCGGGTGCCCTCCCTGGGGTGGACGACGGCCGCGACGTGCTGCCCGAAGCGCGGGTCGGGAACCCCGACCACCAGTGCGTCGAACACGTCGGGGTGACCCTTGAGCGCGGCCTCGACCTCTTCGGGATAGATCTTCTCGCCGCCGCTGTTGATCGACACCGACCCACGGCCCAGCATCGTAACGCTGCCGTCGGCGTCGACCTCAGCGTAATCGCCCGGAATCGCGTACCGCACACCGTTGTACGTGCGGAATGTCTCGGCGGTCTTCTTCTCGTCCTTGAAGTACCCGACCGGAATGTGGCCACACTTGGCGATGATGCCGCGCACACCCGAACCCGGGACGACCTCGTTGCCGTCCTCGTCGAGCACCTTGGTGTTCTTGTCGATGGTGACCCGGGGACCGCCGGTGTGCGACTGCCCCTTGGCCACGATGCTGGTCCCGCCGAACCCGGTCTCCGACGATCCGATCGAATCGGTGATGATCCGGTTGGGCAGCAGCTCGAGGAACTTCTCCTTCAGGCTGGTGGAGAACAGCGCGGCGGTGCTGGCAAGCAGGAACAGGCTTGACAGGTCGATTTGATCGGAACCCTCGGCCTCCTTTTCCTCATGTGCCAGCAGCGCGTCGAGCAGCGGCCGGGCCATCGCGTCACCGGTGAAGAACAGCAGGTTGACCTTGTGCTCGTGGATCATTCGCCACACCTCGTCGGCGTCGAACTCCGGTGCGAGCACCACCGTTTGACCGGAGAACAGCGACATCCACGTGGCCGACTGAGTGGCGCCGTGGATCATCGGCGGGATCGGCAGCCGGATCATGGGCGGATTCGCCGCCGCGGCCTTGGCGAGGTCGTACTCGTCGGCGATGGGCTCGCCGGTGGCAAAGTCGGTGCCGCCGAACAGAACCCGGTAGATGTCCTCGTGGCGCCACATGACGCCCTTCGGGAAGCCGGTGGTGCCACCGGTGTAGAGCAAGTAGATGTCGTCCTCGCTGCGCGGACCGAAGTCGCGCTCGGGTGATCCCTGCTCGAGCGCCGCGTAGAACTCCAGGCCGCCGTACCGCTGGTAGTCGTCATCGGTCCCGTCCTCGACCACCAGGATGGTCTTGACCTTCGGCGTCTCGGGCAGCACGTTCGCCACCCGATCGGAGTAGCGCCGTTCGTGCACCAGCGCGACCATGTCGGAATTGTCGAAGAGGTACTTCAGCTCGCCCTCGACGTAGCGGAAGTTGACGTTCACCAGAATGGCGCCGGCCTTGACGGTGCCCAGCATCGCGATGACGATCTCGATGCGGTTGCGGCAGTAGAGGCCGACCTTGTCGTCCTTCTGAACGCCGTTGTCGATCAGATAGTGCGCGAACCGGTTGGCCTTCTCCTCCAACTCCGCGTACGTGAGTCGCTGGTCACCGGAGATCAGGGCGACGCGGTCTGGCACGGCATCGATCGCGTGCTCGGCTAGGTCGGCGATATTCAGGGCCACGAGACCTAAACTAGAACCTGTTACATTTTCTTTCAAGTGACCCAGTGTGACAAGCTCCGACGCTGAAAGGCAGATCCCCGTGACCGAGCCCAAGAATGAGCCCGATGCACTCATTGAGCAGCGCGGACACACGCTGATCCTGACACTGAACCGGCCGGAGGCGCGCAACGCGCTGTCGACTGAGATGCTCTCGATAATGGTCGAGGCGTGGGACCGCGTCGACTCCGATCCGGAGATCCGTTCGTGCATTCTGACCGGGGCCGGCGGCTACTTTTGCGCGGGCATGGATCTCAAGGCCGCGACCAAGGCGCCACCCGGTGACTCCTTCAAGAGCGGCGGCTTCGACCCCACGCGCATCGACGGACTGCTGAAGGGTCGACGGCTGACCAAGCCCTTGATCGCCGCCGTGGAGGGCCCCGCGATCGCCGGCGGCACGGAGATTTTGCAGGGCACGGACATTCGCATCGCCGGCGAGAGCGCCAAGTTCGGCATCTCCGAGGCGAAGTGGAGCCTGTACCCGATGGGCGGGTCCGCGGTGCGGCTGCCGCGCCAGATCCCGTACACGATCGCCTGCGACCTGCTGCTGACCGGGCGCCACATCACGGCCGCCGAGGCGCTTTCTTACGGCTTGATCGGGTACGTGGTGCCCGACGGGTCGGCGCTGGACAAGGCGCTCGAGATCGCCGAGCTGGTCAACGCGAACGGGCCGCTGGCGGTGCAGGCCATCCTGAAGTCCATCCACGACACCGAGGGCATGCACGAGCTCGACGCCTTCCAGGTGGACACCAAGATCGGCATCGGCGTGTTCATGTCCGCCGACGCCAAGGAAGGTCCGCTCGCGTTCAAGGAGAAACGGGCTCCGAACTTCCAGATGAAGTAGCGCAAGATGGGCGCGTGGCTCAGACGAACGACGCGCTGCTCGCCGACATCGGCCGACGACTCGACGACCTACCGGTCGGCCCCATGCATCGCAGGGTGGTCGTCGCGGTCGGCCTCGGATTGTTCTTCGAGATCTACGAGATCTTCCTGTCGAGCACCATCAGCACGACCCTCAAGACGCAGTACGCCCTTGGCGGCACGGAGCTCAAGCTGCTGCTGTCCTCGACGTTCCTCGGCATGTTCATCGGCTCGGCATTGCTCAGCGGGCTTGCCGACCGCATCGGCCGACGCCGAGCCTTCCTGTTCAACCTGATCTGGTTCTCTCTGTGGAGCCTGATCGGCGCGTTCTCCGTCAGCCCCCTGATGCTGGTCGCGACCCGGTTCCTGGCCGGCCTCGGCGTCGGCGCGGAGTATCCCGTCGCCGACGCTTATCTGTCCGACGTGCTCCCCAAGTCCGATCGCGGTCGGCTGGCAGCGTGGGCGTACACGTGTTCGTTCGTCGCGGTGCCCGTACTGGGCTTCATGTCGCTCGGCCTCACGGAGCACTCCCTGCTCGGCATCCCCGGGTGGCGCGTGCTCCTGGTGATCGGCTCTGTCGGCGCCGTGGCGGTGATGCTGCTGCGCCGCGGCCTGCCGGAGTCGCCACGGTGGCTGGCCGGCGTCGGCAGGTCCGACGAAGCGATGGCAGCGCTGCGCCGGTTCGAGACGAACCCGACGCCGGCGACGGTGACCGCCCCGCCCCGCGAGCCGGCCTCCACGACGCCCGTCGGGACCACCAAACCGTGGCAGCGGCTTGGCATCTCGCCCTACCGCCAGCGGCTCGGCATGCTGGCGGTGTTCCACGTCTTTCAGTCGTTCGGCTACTACGGGTTCGGCACGCTCGCCGCCTTGGTGTTGGTCAGCCGCGGTTACGACGTGACCACCTCGCTGCTCTACACCTCGCTGTCCTACCTCGGTTATCCCGTCGGCTCGGTGCTGGCCATACCGCTGCTGAGATGGTTCGAGCGCAAATACCTCGTGATGGCGTCGATCGGGGCGCTGGCGGCCTTCGGATTGCTGTTCGCCACGGTGCCCCAGACGGTGTTGATCGTGGTGTTCGGCTTCTTGACCACGGCCACCAGCAATGTGTTCTCCAACGTCTACCACGTCTATCAGGCAGAGATATTCCCCACCGACGTGCGGGCGACGGCCGTCGGGTTGACGTACTCGCTGTCGCGATTGTCAAGTGCGGCACTCCCATTCGTGCTGATTCCCGTGCTCGACGACTACGGCGCCACGGCGATGTTCGGCGTCGTGCTCGGGGCGCTGGCGATCGCGACGGCTTCCGTCGCGTGGGTGGGCCCGAAGACGTCGCGCCGCAACCTCGAGGAGATCAATCCCGCCTGAGCGCCGTGCTCGTGAATCCTCTGCGGTTTCACGGCCACTTCACCGCAGAGGGTTCACGACCGCCGAATGTCGGTGCCCGTCGGCAGACTCCGGCCATGGGACAGCCGTTCATCGGTCGCGAGGCACTCGATGCCGGTCGCCTCACGTCGCACCGATTGCGCACGAATCACACCATCCTCTTTCCCGGGGTGTACGTGGCGGCAGACGTTCCGGTCACGGCGCACACGAAGGCACGGGCGGCGCATCTGTGGTCGCGACGTCGCGGCATCATTGCCGGCTGATCGGCAGCGGCACTGCACGGGGCGAAGTGGGTGGATTCCGCGGCGCCTGCACAGTTGATCTACCCCAATCGACACCGACCAAGAGGGCTGCAGACCTGGGCGGATGCATCGGCGACGACGAGATCCAGGTCATCGACGACATCCGTGTGACCACCGCAGCGCGCACTGCCCTCGACATCGCGAGTCGTCAGCCGACCGACCGCGCCGTCCCGGCGATCGACTCCTTGGCCAGGGCCACTCGCCTCCAGGCAGCCGATGTCGAACTGCTGGTGGACCGCTACCGCGGGCGCAATGGAATTCGTCGCGCCAGAGCCACCCTCGACCTCGTCGACGCCGGCGCCGAATCACCCCGAGAGACCTGGCTGCGACTCCTCATCGTGCGATCGGGGCTGCCGCGTCCGCGCACTCAGATACCGGTTCTCGACGAGTACCGCCAACTCGTCGCGCGCGTAGACATGGGTTGGGAAGACTGGAAGATCGCCGTGGAGTACGACGGTGAGCACCATTGGACCGACCGCCGGCAGATGACGCGCGACATTCGCCGGACCGAGCAGCTTGGCGACCTCGGGTGGATCGTCATCAGGGTGACCGCGGACGACACTCCGGCGACGATCTTGCACCGCATCGGCACGGCGATCGCTCGCCGCTCGTCGGTGAGCGCCGCTACTCGAGCACGCGCGCAGTTGGGGTGAACACCACCGGCATCGACTCGGGCCCGCTGACGAAGTTGGCCGGCCGCAGCGGCACCGTCGCGTCGTCGGCCAAACGCAAGTCGGGAAGTCGTTGCAGCACGCGCTTGGTCATCATCGACAGTTCCAGGCGCGCCAGTTGATTTCCGAGACAGAAGTGGGAGCCGAAGCCAAAGGCCAGGTGGCTGTTGGGGGTTCGATCGATCCGGAACGAATCCGGATCCCCGAACACGGCCTCGTCGAAGTTCGCGGACTCGAACATCAACATGATCTTCTCGCCCTCCCGCAGCTCCGTGCCGTGGAAGGTGGTGTCTGCCGTCAACGTTCGGCACATGTTCTTCACCGGTGACGTCCAGCGCAACATCTCCTCGATCGCCGAAGGAAGGAGCCCGGGCCCGGCCTCCTGGTCTTCGCGCAAGCGCTCATCCGCCACCAGCGCGTCCCACTGATCACGATGTCGCAGAAGCTGTTCGGTGCCCCCGGAGAGGGTGTGCCGGGTCGTCTCGTCACCACCGATGAGGATCAGCAGGGTCTCCATGACGATCTCGTCATCGGCCATCCGTTGGCCCTCGACCTCGGCGTTGACCAGGATGGAGAACAGGTCCTCGGTCGGCTCGGCCCGCCGCTTGCCGATGATGTCCATCGTGAACGCCGTGTAGCCGGCGAAGGCCTCCATCATGGCCTGAGCCGAGGTCTCGTCGATGTGGGAGCTGAGACCCTTGACCAGGTCGTCGGACCACTCGAGCAGCATGCCCCGTTCCTCGGGCAGCACACCGAGCATGTCGCCGATGACGGCCATGGGCAGCGGTGCGGCGATGTCGCGGACGAAGTCACACTCCCCCGCTTCGCACACCGAGTCGATCAGGGTGTCGCAGAGCGTGGCGATCGACGGCACCTTGTCCATGACGCGCTTGCGGGTGAATCCGGCGTTGACGAGCTTGCGCCGCAACACATGTGCGGGATCGTCCATGTCGATCATGTAGGGCATGCCCGGCGTCTCGGGCCGGATGCCACCGGTGTTGGAGAACAATTCGGGGTTGCGTTCGGCGTCGAGCACGGACTGGTAGCTGGCCGCGGCGGCCAGCCCGTTGCGGTCGCGGAACACGGGCTGGTTGGCCCGCATCCACCGGTAGGCCTCCCGTGCGCCACCGTCGGCGTAGAAGGTGCCGTCGGTGAAGTCGACGTCGGGCAGGACCTGAGTCATGCGATCTCCTTGGCATCGGCGAACGTCATCTCGACGTTGGCGGCGGAACTCGACACCATCGCGCGTGTCGGAAACCCTAGCGACGCCAGCTCCGCGGCGTAGGGGTGTTGGCCAAGCCGGACCCGCACTCCACCCGGCCGGTACCGGACGCCGGACAGCCTCATCTCCCCCGCGGTCTCCCTGGTGACACCGTCGAGGTGGGAGTAGGTCGGGTGCACCTGGGTCTTCGACGTCAGTGCCGACGGCACGGTAAGGCCAGTACGGAAGTCCATCCCCACCGCGAATTGACCGTCGATCGTCACGTCGAAGGAGAAGCGGCGGCCGTCCCTAATCGTAAAGTCCGCCAGCACCTTTGGATAGCCCCAGATCGTCCTGCCCGCCTCGCACGTGAACGCGCCGTCGACGGGCAGGTGATGGATGAAGGCGCCCGCAGACTGCAGTGCCTTGAGGCCTGTGGCATCCGACCCCGGCGGGTTCACCATCACGTTGGTGCCGTACTCGAGGTACTGCCCGAGATCACCGTCGACGTAGTGCATGAGCATCAGGACGACGGCGGCGCGCCGTGGCCGGTAGCGGCACACCTGCAGACCGCTGTAGTCGATCATCTTCTGCGCCGCGTCGGCGTCCACCGAGAACATCGCCATGTGTTGCGTCGCGGCCCGGATGCGGACGGGCATCTTCACGACTGATCCTGCGATGGTGTGGTCGGTCACGCGCCAAATCTAGAACGCGTTCTAGACACTTAGCAAGAAGTGTCTACACCAGCGCGGCGAGATCCTCGATCTGCTCCGACGAACGGGCGCCCACGACCATCATGGTGACCCCCGCCGCCTCCCACGCCGAGATCTGCTCCTTCACGTAGGCCAGGTCACCGACGATCGCGGAGTCGTCGACGAGCTCGTCGGGGATGATCTTCGCCGCCTCGTCCTTGCGGTCACTGCGGAACAGCTTCGTGACGTCGTCGACCACCTCGGCGTAGCCCATCCGCCGATAGACGTCGGCGTGAAAGTTGGTGTCCTCGGCACCCATTCCGCCCATGTAGAGCGCCAGATGCGGCTTCATCAACTCCATCACCGCGGGCCGGTCGTCGGTGACCACCACTTGCGCCGTCGCGCAGATCTCGAACGTCTCACGCGTGCGCCGCGCGCCCGGCCGGGCGAAGCCCTCGTCGAGCCACTCGTCGTACATCGCACCAATCCGCGGTGAGTAGAAGATCGGCAGCCATCCGTCGCAGATCTCGGCAGCCAGCGCGACGTTCTTGGGGCCCTCGGCACCGAGCATCACGGGGATGTCCGCGCGCAGCGGATGGGTGATTGGTTTGAGGTTCTTCCCGAGGCCGGTGGTGCCCTCCCCGGTCAGCGGCAGCGGGTAGTGCGGGCCGTCGCTGTGCACCGGAGCCTCGCGCGCCCAGACCTGGCGCAGCACGTCGACGTACTCACGGGTGCGGGCCAGCGGCTTGGGAAACTTGGCCCCGTACCAGCCCTCGACGACCTGCGGGCCGGAGACGCCGAGTCCGAGGATGTGCCGTCCGCCGGAGAGGTGGTCGAGGGTCAGGGCCGCCATCGCGCACGCCGTGGGCGTGCGCGCCGACAGCTGCACCACCGACGTACCCAGCCGCATCCGGGTCGTCTCGCGACCCCACCACGCGAGCGGGGTGTAGGCATCCGAACCCCATGCCTCGGCGGTGAAGACGGTGTCGAAGCCCGCTTCCTCGGCAGTCGCGACGAGTTCGGCGTGATTGGTCGGCGGTTGCGCGCCCCAGTATCCGAGTTGCAGTCCGAGTTTCACGAGCTCGCCTTTCGGGACATTCTTGCGACGATTGTTAGAACCTGTTCTACTCGATGCGTGAGCGCCAGCCAAAGTAGCCCGGCCAGTATCGATGAGCACGAGCCGCCTCTTTCGGCTCCTCTCAAACTCTCATTCGACTACACCCGTTCAGTCGGCGACGTCCTCGGTCGGTTCTTCACCGAACTGCGCGGACGGCGCGTCGTCGGGGTGCGCGGATCGGACGGCCGGGTGCTGGTGCCGCCTGCCGAGTTCGACCCCGTCACCTACGAGCGGCTGACCGAGATCGTACCGGTGGCCAGCGTCGGAACCGTGATGTCGTGGGCGTGGCAGCCGGATCCGTTGGACGGTCAGCCGCTGGATCGTCCGTTCGCCTGGGCGCTGGTCAAGCTGGACGGCGCCGACACCCCGCTGATCCACGCCGTCGACGTCGGAGCGGCAGGACCCGCCGGAATTCAGACGGGCGCACGGGTGCACGTCCATTGGGCCGACGAGCCCGTCGGCGCGATCACCGACATCGCGTACTTCGAACTGGGCGACACTCCCGAGGACGTGCCCGAGCAGACCGACGACCGCGAGCCCATCACCATGATCGTCGTCCCGTCGCAGATCGAGATTCAGCACACCGCGTCGCAACCGGAGAGCACCTTCCTGCGCGCGCTGGAGGAGGGCAAGCTCGTCGGCGCCAGCACACCCGGCGGAAAGGTCTACTTCCCTGCGCGCGAAGCGGATCCGGCCACGGGGCAGCAGCTGACCGAGTTCGTCGAGCTCGCCGACAAGGGCACGGTGACGACGTTCGCCATCATCAACATCCCCTTCGCGGGACAGCGCATCAAACCGCCCTACGTCGCGGCGTACGTGCTGCTCGACGGTGCGGACATCCCGTTCCTGCACCTCGTCACCGAGATCGACGCGGCCGACGTTCGCATGGGCATGCGGGTGGAGGCAGTGTGGAAGCCCAAGGAGGAGTGGGGACTTGGCATCGACAACATCGACTACTTCCGGCCGACGGGCGAGCCCGACGCCGATTACGACACCTACAAGCACCACCAGTAAGGGCGGCGCATGACTGAAGTAGCAGTGGTCGGATTCGCCCATGCCCCGCACGTGCGACGCACCGACGGCACCACCAACGGCGTCGAGATGCTCATGCCGTGTTTCGCCGAGTTGTACGCGGACTTGGGCATCGAGCAGACCGACATCGGGTTCTGGTGCTCAGGCTCCTCCGATTACCTGGCCGGGCGGGCATTCTCCTTCCTCTCGGCCATCGACTCCATCGGTGCCGTGCCGCCCATCAACGAGTCGCACGTCGAGATGGACGCCGCGTGGGCGCTGTACGAGGCGTACATCAAGATCCTGACCGGGTCGGTCGAGACGGCGCTGGTGTACGGCTTCGGCAAGTCCTCGGCCGGCGTGCTGCGCCGGGTCCTGGCCCTGCAAACCGACCCCTACACCGTGGCACCGCTGTGGCCCGACGCAGTGTCCACCGCCGGTCTGCAAGCCCGCCTCGGACTGGACTCGGGCAAGTGGACCGCCGAGCAGATGGCGCAGGTAGCACTGGACGCCATGAACGCCGCGCCGCGCACCGACTCGCTCGAATCGGCGTCCACCGTCGAAGAGCTGCTGGAGCGGCCGTACTTCGCCGATCCGTTGCGCCGCCATGACATCGCCCCCATCACCGACGGCGCGTCGGCGGTCGTGCTGGCCTCCGGCGACAAAGCGCGCGAGCTGCGCGAGAACCCGGCCTGGATAACGGGTTTCGAGCACCGCATCGAGACTCCCGTCCTCGGCGCCCGTGACCTCACCACCTCGCCGTCGACTGCGGCGTCCGCCGCGGCGGCCACCGGCGGTGACCTGGGCTCGATCGACGTCGTCGAGCTGTACGCGCCGTTCAGCCACCAGCAGCTGATCCTCACCGAAGCGATCGGGCTGAACGGGTCGACCCGGATGAACCCGTCGGGCGGAGCGCTGGCAGCCAACCCCATGTTCTCGACGGGCTTGGAGCGCATCGGCTTCGCGGCCCGGCACATCTTCGACGGCAGCGCCAGACGGGTGCTCGCGCATGCGACGAGTGGCGCTGCGCTGCAACAGAATCTGGTCGCGGTCATGGAGGGCAAATAACATGGCGGGACAACGCGCGGCGGTGCTCGGCACCGGGCAGACGAAGTACGTCGCCAAGCGCAAGGACGTGTCGATGAACGGCCTCGTCCGCGAGGCGATCGACCGCGCTCTGGAGGATTCCGGCTCGACCTTCGACGACATCGACGCCGTCGTGGTCGGCAAGGCACCCGACTTCTTCGAGGGCGTCATGATGCCCGAGCTCTTCATGGCCGACGCCGTGGGTGCGACGGGTAAGCCTCTGATCCGGGTGCACACCGCCGGTTCGGTCGGCGGGTCGACCGCGATCGTGGCGGCCAGTCTGGTGCAGTCGGGCAAGTACCGGCGGGTGCTGACGATGGCGTGGGAGAAGCAGTCGGAGTCGAACGCCATGTGGGCGTTGAGCATTCCGGTGCCGTTCACCAAGCCGGTCGGCGCGGGCGCGGGTGGTTACTTCGCCCCGCACATTCGGTCCTACATTCGCCGCTCGGGCGCACCGAACCACATCGGCGCGATGGTCGCGGTGAAGGACCGGCTCAACGGGGCGAAGAACCCGCTGGCCCACCTGCACCAGCCAGACATCACCCTGGAGAAGGTGATGGCGTCGCAGATGCTGTGGGATCCGATCCGCTTCGACGAGACCTGCCCGTCGTCCGACGGCGCCTGCGCGCTGGTCATCGGCGACGAGGAAACCTCCGACCGGCGCGTAGCCGACGGCCACCCGGTGGCGTGGATCCACGCCACCGCATTGCGCACCGAACCGCTCGCATACTCCGGCCGCGACCAGGTCAACCCGCAGGCCGGCCGCGACGCGTCCGCCGCCCTGTGGCGCGACGCGGGCATCACCTCCCCCATCGACGAGATCGACGTCGCGGAGGTGTACGTCCCCTTCTCGTGGTTCGAGCCGATGTGGTTGGAAAATCTCGGCTTCGCCGCCGAGGGCGAGGGCTGGAAGCTCACCGAAGCCGGCGAGACGGCGATCGGCGGGCGCATCCCGTTCAACCCGTCGGGCGGCGTGCTGTCGAGCAACCCGATCGGCGCCTCGGGCATGATCCGGTTCGCCGAGTCGGC
Source organism: Mycobacterium yunnanensis (assembly GCF_025823185.1). GTDB lineage: Bacteria > Actinomycetota > Actinomycetes > Mycobacteriales > Mycobacteriaceae > Mycobacterium > Mycobacterium yunnanensis. The sequence goes on along the minus strand of NZ_JACKVK010000001.1, from coordinate 72,059 downwards.
CATTCAGGTGATGGGCAAGGCCGGGGACCATCAGGTCGACGGCGCCCGCAAGGCCATGGGTCACGCGTACGGCGGCGGTTCGCAGTACTACTCGATGTGGGTGGTGTCGGCCGACAAGCGGTGACGCGTAGGTTGGAGGGGGATGTCGTTCTCCAACCCGCGCGCGCTCCTGCCCACGTTCTTCCTCGCCGTCGTGTCGACCGTCCTGGTCGTCGGAGTCGGCGGTTGTACGCCCCCCGACAACGGCAGCGGGACGACCGCGCAGAGCAGCACTGCGCCCACCCTGCCGACCATCCCCTACGCGCCGACCACGTCGACGACGACTGCGGCGTCGGCCGACGTCGACTACCGCAGCTTGCTCCTGACGGCTTCCGACCTCACCGACGCCGAAGACACGTTCGTAGAGCGCTCGCGGGAGTCGCAGCCCGACGGCAGCCCGGGTGCCAGCGCCTTCTTCGTCAACGGGGATGACAACCGGGCGATCATCGACACCTTCATGGTCTATCCGGACGCGGCGACGGCCACTTCCACCTTGAAGCAGGCGGCAGGCACCCTGCCGACGCTGGTTACGGGCGGCCAACCGCAGCCGTTCCCCGTCGGCACCGACGGGGTGGTCGTGTCCGGTACGGCGCCCGACCAGGACAAGGCGATCACGCTGATCTTCTTCGCCGAAGGCAAGGCGTTGGTCCGGCTGGAGTTCCAGAGCGCGGTCGGTGACGACACGACGAGTCAGTTCGTGACCAACGTCGCGAAGATGCAGCAGATCGCCCTTCGAGTCGGATTGCCCGACGCGAAGTAGACCTACGGGTCGATCGGCTCCAGACCGTCGAGGTAACGCCGCGCCAGCTCCTGGTAGGCCGCGGGATTGGCGTCGACCCATAGTTCGGCGCCCGTGCCCGCGATCGGGCCGCGGACCTTGGCCGGCGATCCGGTGACGAACACCTCGTCGGGAATCTTGGTGCCGCCGGTGACCAGGGAATGCGCGGCGACCAGGCTGCGCCTGCCGACCACGGCCCCGTCGAGCACGGTCGCGTGGTTGGCGATGACCGCCTCCTGGCCGACGTGGACGCCGTGGATGACGCAGGCGTGCGCGATGGTCGCACCGGGTCCGATGTCCACCGGGATGCCCGGCGGTGCGTGCAGCACGCTGCAGTCCTGCACGTTGGCACCCTCGCGGACGATGATGGGAGCGAAGTCGGCCCTGAGCACGGCGTTGAACCACACCGATGCACCCGCCGCCACGTGGACGTCGCCGATCAGGGTGGCGGTCGGAGCCACGAAGGCACCGGGGTCCACGACGGGTGACCGGCCTTCGAAGGCAAACAGCGGCATCGTCTAGATATACCTCAGCCAGCGACACTCACATTGCGCGTACTGCGCCGAAAACTGTAACGTGTTCTAGTTAGAGGGCAATCGAACGGGAGGCCAACCGTGAGTACCGAGACAACCGCGGTGTCCGCGAACATTCGCGAGATCGACACCGGAGCTCTGCCGGACCGCTACGCGCGGGGTTGGCACTGCCTCGGACCGGTCGCCAACTTTGCCGACGGCTCGCCGCACTCGGTCGAGATATTCGGCACCAAGCTGGTGGTCTTCGCCGATTCGCACGGTGACCTCAAGATCCTCGACGGCTACTGCCGCCACATGGGCGGGGACCTGTCGCAGGGCACGGTCAAGGGCGACGAGGTCGCCTGCCCGTTCCACGACTGGCGGTGGGGCGGCGATGGCAAGTGCAAGCTGGTGCCCTACGCCAAGCGCACCCCTCGGCTGGCCCGCACGCGCGCCTGGGAGACCGACGTCCGCAATGGGCTGCTCTACGTCTGGCACGACCACGAGGGCAATCCACCGCCGCCGGAGCTGCGCATCCCGGAGCTGCCCGAGTACGGCAGCGCCGACTGGACGGACTGGCGCTGGAACTCGATGCTCATCGAGGGTTCCAACTGCCGCGAGATCATCGACAACGTCACCGACATGGCGCACTTCTTCTACATCCACTTCGGCTTGCCGACGTACTTCAAGAACGTCTTCGAGGGCCACGTCGCCTCGCAGTATCTGCACAACGTGGGCAGGCCCGACGTCGACGACCTCGGCACCGCCTACGGCGAGGCGCATCTCGACTCCGAGGCGTCGTACTTCGGCCCGTCGTTCATGATCAACTGGCTGCACAACAATTACGGCGGCTTCAAGGCCGAGTCCATCCTGATCAACTGCCATTACCCCGTCACACAGGATTCGTTCGTCCTGCAGTGGGGCGTCATCGTCGAGAAGCCCAAGGGCATGGACGAGAAGATGACCGAGAAGCTGTCCAAGGCGTTCACCGAGGGCGTCAGCAAGGGCTTCCTGCAGGACGTGGAGATCTGGAAGCACAAGACCCGGATCGACAATCCGCTCCTGGTCGAAGAGGACGGCGCGGTCTACCAGATGCGCCGGTGGTACCAGCAGTTCTACGTCGACGTCGCCGACGTCACCGCCGACATGACCGATCGGTTCGAAATCGAGGTGGACACCACGGCGGCCAACGAGAAGTGGGCCGTGGAAGTCGACGAGAATCTGCGCAAACGCGCGGAGGAACAGCCGGCGACATGACCGACGCGCCGGATGCCGACCAGCTGGCGCGCTCCATGCTCTCCCTCCTCGGTCATGATGACGACGAGCATCCCGCCGCGGACGGTCGAGCTGCCGGAACCTGGTCGAAGGCACCGGATTTCGCCTCCGACCCGGCCCGCGCGGCGGCCGTGAAGGAGGCGTCCGCGCGGGACCGCGAGCGCTACCTGACGGCCGGGTTGGTCCCGGTCGACTGCCGGTTCTGCCACGTCACCGTGGCCGTCAAGAAGCTTGGTCCGCAACACACCGCCGTGCAGTGGAGTTCGGAGGCCACCGCGCGCTGCGCAACGTTCGCCGAGGTGCGGGCCTCCGGCGGAGACAGCAGTCGCGCCCGGTCGTGCCCCCGACTCACCGACAGCATCCGCCACGCCGTCGCCGAGGGTTGTCTCGAGGAGCAGTCGACCGCACCGTCACCCGGCGACGGCTAGTCCACTTCTCGGCTACAGCCCCGCGAAGCGTTCCTTGACCTGCTCGTCGGTCAGCCCATAGTCGGCCAGGGAGTAGGTGTGCTTGGGCGCCCGCGGACCTTGCTGACTCTCGGCGTGCATCGCCATCATCGACTCCCGTGCGGCGTCGGTGAATTCGAGCCCAAACTGCCGGTAGATCTTCTCGACGACTGGGATCGGATCCTTGATGAACTCGAAGTAGTCCAGGTCGTAGAACTGCGCCGCATCGTGTTTGGCCCGCTCGGCGTTGAACAACTCGAGCCCACGCGACCAGGTCTCCAGGGAGTCCTGTCCGATGACGTCACCGGTGAAGACGGTCGACCAGCCCTCGGTCGTGTGCTGCGCCAGCGAGCACATCGACGCCATGATCGTCTCGGCAGGCCGATGGCACTGCACCACCAACGCGTCGGGGTACGTGGCGAACAGTGCGTCGAGGGCGAACAGGTGGCTTGGATTCTTCAACACCCAGCGCTTGTCGGCGTCGTTCAGCCCGATCAGCTGGAGGTTCTTCCGATGACGCTCATAGGGTTTGGTCCAGTCCTGCTGGGAAAGCCATCGCGAGTAGGTAGGTACGTGCGCCAGCGTCTCGTAGGAGACCGAGTGCAATGACTGGCGGAGCAGTTGCCAGCATTCCTCCACTTCGTCGGCCGTCATGTAGTGCAGTCCGGTGTAGTCCGGGTTCTCCTCGTGCGCCTTGCTGAACTGCGCGTCGAGCCGTTGAAACACCGGGTTGTCCGACCAGGTCTCGCGCGGCGGCCGGGGCTGCGGGAACTCGGCCAGCCACAGCTCGAGCCCCTGGTGCGCGGGATCGGCGGTCAGCAGGCGGTGGATGGCAGTGGTTCCGGTGCGCGGCAGCCCGGTGACGAAGATCGGACGCTCGACCGGCACGTCCACGTGCTGCGGGTACTGCTCGAAGGCCGCCTCCGACACCAGCCTGGCCACCAGGGCGTTGCGGACGAAGAAGCGTTGCATCTTGCTGCCGAATTCGGTCAGTTCGGCGTCGCGGGCGAACGAATCCAGCAGCACGCCAAGGGCTTCGCGATAGTTGTCGTCGTCCACCCCGAAGTCCTCGAGCCCACAGGCCTTCACCGCCGAAGCGTGAAGGTCGTCGACCGTTCCCACGTTGGTCCTCATGCCTTGTACTCCCCGCAGTTGACGTCGAGGGCCTGGCCGGTGATGCCGCTGGACAGATCGCTCGCCATGAACAGGATCGCCGAGGCGACCTCATCCTCGGTGGGCAGCCGCTTGAGGTCGCTGTTGACCGCTGCCGCCTTGTAGATGTCGTCGACGGTGGTGCCGTACTTGCTTGCCTGATGTTCGAAGTAGCCCTGCAGTGTGCCGCCCCAGATATAGCCCGGCAGAATGGAATTGACGCGGATGCCGTCGTCACCAAGCTCGGTAGCCAGGGATTGCGACATCGCCAGCAGGGCCGATTTCGCCATCTTGTACGCCCCGTACTTGGCCTGAGAATGGCGGACCACCATCGAGTTGACGTTGACGATCGACCCCTTCGACTCGGCCAATGCCGGGGTGAAGCCCTGAATCATGCGCAGGGCGCCGAAGACCGTCAACTCGATTGCGTCCCGCATGTGCTCGAAGGTCGTGTCGGCCAGCGGCCGCATCGACGGCACGCGAAATGCGTTGTTGACCAACACGTCCACTCGACCGTAGGCCGAGAGTGACTGCTCTACGAGATTGCCCACCTGAGCTTCGTCGGTGATGTCGGTGCCCACCGACAGAGCGCGGCGGCCCAGGTCCGTGACCTGCTTGGCGACGTCGTCGAGCCGCTCCACGGTGCGCGCGGCGAGAACCAGATCGGCCCCCTGTTCGGCGCACCGCCTGGCGAGCGTCGTCCCCAGCGCGGGTCCGACACCGCTGATGACGACGACCTTGTCCTCGAGAAGTCCGGCCATGCTATCCCACCATCCTTTCGCCAATTTGGCGCTGCCGAAGGGCAATTCGCGCCCTCCAGTCGTCGTCGGAGATCCGGTTGTCGTCGTAGTACGGGAGCGCGCTGGGGACGTCGGCGACGTCGAGCAGCTCGACGGTGGGTCCGTCGGCCTCGGTCAGCTGACGGGACACCCGCTGCCAGCGGAACTGCAGATAGCCCTTCCGATGGCCGAGCGTCTCCACCCAGTTGACGACGCCCGGATTGCGGTCGGAGACGACGATGCGAATCTTGTCGTCCGGATCTGCCTGCGCCTGCGTGCCGTTGAGTGAGGTCTGATGGTTGATGTAGTCCAGCGAGATGTACCACAGACTGCCCAGCTGGAAGCCGAGGTAGGGCGCATCGGTGACGGGCAGGGTGATGAGCAGCGCCTGGTCCTCCGCCAAGTCGAACTGTCCGGCGGAGGAGTACTGCGTCGCCAGGCCACCGGGGGTCAGCCGCGGTGAGACCATGGAGTTGGCGGGGGCGTCGGTGTAGAACCATTGCGGAAACTGCAGCCACGTCTTGACGCGTTGCACCAGTTGCTTGCCGGCGACGGCGTAGCGCTTTTCGATCAACTCCTTGGTCAACGCCGGTGGTGCCGTGCCTTCGGTGTCCGTGCGGGCGATGGCGAAGGTGCCCCGCTTCGCGGACCAATCGTTGTAGACCTCGCGGATTACCAACTGCGCGGGCGTGGCTGGCGTGAAGCGCCACTCGAAGGTGCCGTCGGAGGCGATGTCGAGCTTGCGGTCGTCGAAGGCGGTCTCGCTGTCGGGTACTTCGGAGTCGGTGTACTCGCCACCCAGCAACTGGAAGCTGACGTCGGTGGTGGTACCGCGCGTGCCGGTCACGACATACTCGTGCCCGGGCTGAACCCGAGTGCCGAAGTACATGGTGTCGGGATTGTCCAGCCCCATCTTGGTGAACGGCCCAGTGCCGCTGTGCAGGAACGGGTGGTCCCTGTCGTAGTCGAATGCGACGTGGGTGCAGCCAGAGATGCAGCCGGCGAGGTACTGCAGTCCCTCGAGCAGGTCGGCCTCGGATTCGATGAATGGCGCTGCGGCGACGAGCTTCTCGGCCTCTGCTATGGCGTCGGCCAACGGCTGTGCGTACATGTGAACTGCGGCCTCCCGGTGATCCCGATGCATCAGCGGTCCATTATTGGACCGACCTGGTACATTTACCGACCTGACACTAGAACGTGTTCCAATTCGAGTCAACGTGCAGGAGGGCGGCCTCGTGACCGACAGGACGTCACCCCCGACGCAACGGGTCATCGCGATCCTCGACTTCCTGGCGCGGCATCCGCACGATCGGTTCGGGTTGTCCGATCTGGCCCGCCGTGTCGAGCTGAGCAAGCCGACCTGCCTCGGCATCCTGACCACGTTGGTCGACTCCGACTACCTGATCCGCGACGGCCAGGACAAGACCTACCGCCTGGGACCGCGTCTCATCTCCCTTGGACACACCGCACAGGAGTCGATGCGCGTGAGCCCCACAGCGCGTGACGAATTGACCCGTCTGGCCTCTGCCTACGACACCACCGCCGCGTTGTCCGCGGTGATCGACGACCGCATCACCCTGCTGGAGTTGGTCGGCTCGCAGAGCGCGGACGTCGGGGTGCGGGTGGGCCAAAGCTATCCATTCGCCCCACCGGTCGGGTTGATGTTCGTGCTGTGGGACGACGAGGCGCTGCGCAGTTGGCTGGCCAAGGAGCCGACCATTCCGCTGCGCACCGACTCCGAACGCCTCGACCGGGTGGTGACCGAATGCCGGCGGGAGGGGTATCTGGTCGAGCGGCTAACCCCCAGTGGGCGTCGGCTCTACGCCCTGATGGCCGGCATGTCGAGCACCATGCCGCAGGAATTGCGCGCGTTGCTGGGCGAGATGATCTCCGACATCGGCGAGCGGGTCTACCTCAGCAGTGAGGTGTCGGCGGCTGGGCCGGGGCGGTCGAGGCGGCATGACATCAGCGTCATCTCCGCCCCCGTCTTCGATCACCACCGCAGGCAGGCGATGGTGATGTCACTTCAGATCGGTCGGGCGCTGACGGATACCGAGATCACCAAGCGTGCGCGCAGTCTGATCGCGAGTGCGCAGGTTTTGACCGCGCAGCTGGGCGGGCTCGTCTAGCACTCGCCACCGACATTTCCGGGGCCCGGGGCGGAGTTGTCCACACTGCGGCGTTCATCCACAGAATGCATGTAGCAGAACAACTTTCGTCGGTGGTGAGGCCTAAACTGGGTTCATGTTCGACGATCTGGTCAACGCGACGACCGGCACCCGCGGCGCCGGGGCCCTGTCGACGTGGTCGCGAGTGGAGAACGCGGCCTGCGCTCACCGGGTCGCGACGATGGCCGCCATGCTCGACGAGGCCCATGCGCTGTCCGGGTCCGCCGATCGCGACCAGTGGTGCCTGGACAACCTCGACGCCGTCGCCGCCCACATCGGCGCCGCCCAGAACATCACCCCCGGCACGGCCTCTCACCAACTGTTGATCGCGGTGGCGTTGCACGACCGGTTCCCCCGCGTGGCCGCGGTGTTCGCCGAGGGGTTGATCACGTATGCGTTGGTGAAGACTGTCGTGCACCGCGGGGCCCTGGTCATCGACCCCGACGCCCTACGTGCACTCGACGGCCTGCTGGCTGAGGCATTCGGCGACTGGGAACCGAGGTCGGTCGACAAGACCGAGAAGGCCATCGACGTCTTCGTCCACCAGGTCGACCCGCACGCCGTGCGCCGCAGCGAGACGAAGGCCCGAGGCCGGTCGGTGGAGGTGCACATCGAGGAGGACGGCAGCGGAATGGCCACGGTGTTGGCCACCCTGTTCGCCCACGACGCCAAGGCATTCGAAACACGATTGAAGAACCTGGCCGCCACCGTGTGCCCGGCCGACCCCCGAACCGCCGACCAACTCCGCGCCGACGCCATCGGGGCCATCGGGACCGACCGCATGGCGTGCCTGTGCGGCGCCGATGACTGCGCGGCCGCGCAGAACCCGCCCGCCACCGGCGTGGTGGTCTACGTTATTGCCAGCGAAGAGACGTTGGCTGATCCGACCGCGACGCCCGAGTCCGAGCCGCCTGCGCCACGGCCCGAGAGCCCCGCGCCGCGACCGGAAGCCCCCAAAGAGGCCGACGCCGAGGAGTCCACCGCGCCAGCCCTCGACAAAGCAGATGCCTCGCCGAAATCCGATGATCTTGCGCCTCAGGGCGAGTCGCCGCCGACCAGGCCCACTCCCTCCTCAGCGGCCGATGAGCGAGCCGCCATCGACGGGGAAGAGCCACCGCTCTTCGACAAGCCCCTTCGCGACCTCACCCTTACCGAGGCCCTCACCCCGGCACCCGGATACTTCGCGAAGCTACGCCCCGCGGCGATGATGGGAGGCCAATTCCTCCCCGGTGCCGTCGCGTGCCGCGCCGCCATTGGGGCCACCATCACCCGGATCGTGCACCCCGGGCAAGCCCCGCCGGAGAACCGGTACCGACCATCCAAGAAGCTGGCCGACTTCATTCGCTGCCGCGACATGACCTGCCGCTTCCCGGGCTGCCGCGTGCCCGCCACCCAGACCGACATCGACCATACGATTCCGTGGCCGCACGGACCGACTGCCGCGTCCAACCTCAAGTGCGTCTGCCGTCGACACCACTTGCTCAAGACCTTTTGGGGTGGTGAGAATGGTTGGCGCGACAGACAACTCGAGGACGGCACCGTCATCTGGACCGCACCCGACGGACGAGAGTTCGTCACCACACCGGGCAGCCGGCTGCTGTTGCCCGAACTATCTAGACCCACCGCCACGGTCACGACGAACGGACGACCCACGCCGCACACGGCCGGGCTCACCATGCCGCAGCGCAGCACCACCCGCCCCCAAGACCACGCGGACCGCGTCCGACGCGAACGCGAAGACGAACGCGAACCCGGCGGGCACTAGCTGGTGCTGGCCAGCGCGAACGGCAGCACCTCCGACGCCCCCGCCGACCTGACGACGCGCGCCGCCATGGTGATGGTCCAGCCGGTGTCGGTCATGTCGTCGACCAACAACACAGGCCCACCCGCACCGGCGATGACAGCGGGATCTGGTGCGAGCCAACCACCGTCGAGCGACGCCACGCGGTAGGCGGAGTTGGCAGCCGTCACCGGTCGGCGCTCCGGCGCGTACTGCAGCGTCCCGAGGTCGGTCAACCGCCCGAGCCGCGCCAGCTCTCGAGCCAGCGAACCGATCAAGACCGGGTGTCGATCGGAGTCCATTGCGAGCACGGCGGTCGGCCGGGTCGTCCAGTTCCACGACGCCAGTACCTTCACCGCCGCCTGCACCACCTCCTGGGGCACCTCGGCGTCCGGCTCGTCGAGCAGGCGGCGCAGCCGCGCCCCCCAACCCAGATCGGTCAGCCGTCCGATGACCCGCCCCGGCTCCGGACCGTCGCCGATCTTGCCGCTCAGCTGGACCCCGAGCTTCGCCAGGCCGGAGGGCCACTGCTTGCGCGGCGCGATCTCGACGCCAGGGCGCATCAACCGCTGGCGGGTGTCCTCCGCCGACGAGGGGTCTACCGAGGCGTCGTACCGCTTGCCGGTGCAGTTGTCGCAACGACCGCACCGTTCACCGTCGCCGAGTTCCGGGTCGTCGAGCTGACCCCGGAGGAAGGCCATCCGGCAGCCCTCGGTGACCTGGTAGTCGAGCATCGCCTGTTGCTCGCGCTTGCGGGCCTCGTCGAGCTTTCGATAACGGGCCTCGTCGTACTCCCACGGCACGCCGGTGCCGATCCAGCCGCCCTTCACCCGCCGCACCGCACCGTCGACGTCGAGCACCTTGAGCACCATCTCCAGCCGGGTCCGCCCCAGGTCGACCAGCGGTTCCAGCGCGGGCGTGGACTGCGGCCGCTCGGGCTCGAGTGCGTCGATCACGTTGCGCACCATGGCCTCCGACGGGAATGCGACCGACGAGAAGTAGCGCCACACGTCCTGATCTTCGTGACCCGGCAACAGCACCACCTCGGCACTGGCCGTCGAGCGGCCCGCGCGGCCCACCTGCTGGTAGTACGCGATCGGCGAGGACGGCGCACCCAGGTGCACGACGAATCCCAGATCCGGCTTGTCGAAACCCATTCCAAGGGCCGACGTCGCGATCAACGCCTTGACGCGATTGCCCAACAGGTCGGCTTCGAGCTGCTCGCGCTCGGAGGTCTCGGTGGCTCCGGTGTAGGCCGCGACGGGGTGTCCCTGATCGCGCAACAGTGCCGCGACGTCGTTGGCCTGCGCCACGGTCAGTGTGTAGACGATTCCCGAACCCGGCAGCGAATCGATATGCGCGGCAAGCCACGCCGCACGCTGGGCCGGGTTGCCCGCTTTGACGACCGACAGCCGCAACGACTCGCGGTCCAGCCCACCGCGCAACACCAGCGTGTCCTGAGCCCCATCTTGCTCCTCACGTGCGCGGCCACCCACCCCGAGCTGGCTCGCCACGTCGTCGACCACGCGGTCGTTGGCGGTGGCCGTGGTGGCGAGCACCGGGACGTCGGTGCCCAGCTCGGCGATCAGTGTGCGAATGCGGCGGTAGTCCGGCCGGAAGTCGTGGCCCCAGTCCGACACGCAGTGCGCCTCGTCGACGACCACCAGCCCGGCGTCGTGTGCCAGGGCGGGCAGCACCTGGTCGCGAAAGTCTGGATTGTTCAACCGCTCTGGGCTCACCAGCAGCACGTCGAGGTCACCGGTGCGCACTCGCTCGTGGACGTCGGCCCAATCGGTGACGTTGCTCGAGTTGATGGTGGCCGCACGGACGCCGGCCCGGTCGGCCGCCTGTACCTGGTTGCGCATCAGCGCCAGCAGCGGCGAGACGATTACCGTCGGGCCGTGGCCGGTGGCCCGCAGCAGCTTGGCGGCGATGAAGTACACCGCCGACTTGCCCCAGCCGGTGCGTTGCACGACCAGCGCGCGGCGGCGCTGCACGACGAGTGCCTCGATTGCGGTCCACTGATCGTCGCGCAGGACGGCCTGGGGCCCGGCCAGCTGCTCGAGGATGGTCTGCGCCTGCTCGCGGGTCACCATGAAGTACATGGTGCCGGTACGGTCCGACGCGCTAGAGACCGAGGCACCGTCGCAGCGCCGCGGACAGGTTGTTCGCGCGGTGATCACGCGGCGCGATGAGGTTGTTGACGTAGCCGAAGCCCGTCCTGCTCTCGGCGTCGGCGAAGCCGAGGCTGCCGCTGGCGCCGTCGTGTCCGAACGACGACTTCGAGAGCAACGGGCGAAACGGAATTCCGTCGACCAGGAACCCCGTGGAGAAGCGGATTCCCGGCGGGCTGAGCGCGGCCGACCAGCCGTCGCCCACCGAGCGCACGGTGACCGCGTCGGCGATCGACGCCTCGGACAGCAGGGGCGCGCCGGTCACGGGGGCCACCGCCGAGGCGTAGATCGTCGCCAGAGCGCGAGCGTCGAGGATGCCGTTGGCGGCGGGAATCTGCGCGGCGTGCACGGCTGGGGTGTTGAAGTCCCCCGCACACCCGTCGATCAACGAGAACGGAAATGCCGAACCCAGGGTGACGGCGCGGACGGCGGGCCCCTTTCCGATGCGCCGCAGGATGGCCGGCATCGCGCGGTAGCCGGTCCTCAGCAGGCGCGATCGTGGGGCGTGCATCCGGGCCACCCGGTGCTCCACGTCCGCAGGCACTCCGATCCAGGCGTCCACCCCGAGTCGATCGGTGAAGTACGCACGCAGCAGCGCTCCCGGCATCATCCCGGTCGCCCGGCGCAGGATTTCGCCGGTGAGCCAGCCGAACGTCAGCGCGTGATAGGCGAACGCCGTGCCCGGGGTCCACAGCGGGCGCTGCGCCTCGATCGCGCGGATCACCGGATCCCAGGCCAGCACGTCGTCCAGGGTTAAATCGGCGTCGAGTGCCATCAGACCCGCGCGATGGGCGAACACGTCGCGAATCACGATGTCCTGCTTGCCCCCTGCGGCGAACTCCGGCCATACCGAAGTGACGGGGGCGTCGAAGTCCAGCAGCCCACGCTGATGCGCAAGGTAACCGCACAGCGCCATCAGCCCCTTGGTGACCGAGAAGCCGACGGTCAGCGTGTCGGCCGTCCACCGCCGCCCGGTGTGCGCGTCGGCGACGCCGCCGTGCAGGTCGACCACCAGCCGGCCGTCGTGGTGCACCGCGCACGCGGCACCGATCTCCGGTCCGCGACGGAAGTTGTCGGCGAACGCGTCGGCGACCGGACCGAAGCCTTCGTCGGCGAATCCGGTGACGTCAGTAGGCATAGGTGTTGGCCGGCTTCTCGACGGGCGTGACGCTGGTGACCGTCATGGTCGGGATGTACCCGTCGTTCGCATGGGATGACCCTGGCACGATCTGACCTTCGATCTTCAACCAGGTGTCCTCGGGGTGCTCGGCGGCGGTCGACGCCTCCGGTCCGGTCAGGTGTACGCGGGCGAGCTGCGCGTCGGCCGCGCAGCACACGATCACCACGCGCCCAAGGTCGACGCCTCCCGATTGGTGCAGCGTGAATCCGGTCAGTGTGATCGACCGTCCGGCAAGGGAATTCGTCGAGTCGGCGGCGGCCCGCATCACCACCTCGGGTAGCGACACCGTCGGCGCGTCACCGGGGGGCAGCGGCGGAAAGGCACGCCGCTGCGGTGCGCTCACGGCCGCCGGGGTCGCACCGCGGGCGTCGAGCGCAGGCGGGACGACGAAGGCCACCATGGCGATGGGGATCAACAGCAGCCAACCCAGCCACGGTTGGTGCCGGTGACCGTGCTCATCGTGGTCGTGGTCGTGGTCGTGGTCGTGGGCCGAGGCCTGGCGGAGATCGCGCGCGATGGAGACCGCGCCGAGTACCACCAGCGCGGCCGACGCCACTGCCAGCCACGGCAGCAGGCCGGGCTTGACGTAGTTCAGATAGGTGCCCTTGACCAGCATCACCGCGGTGCTCAGCCCGACGAGCAACAGCACCAGGTTCTGCGTGCTCCGGTTCACGCGCCACCACCCAGGATCGCCAATCCGACGATGGTCGCGACGACGCTCGCCACGACCAACGTGGCCGGCCCGAAGCGCACCGCGAACGGGCGGCCGAACATACCCGCGTGCATCGCCGACAGCTTCACGTCGAACGCCGGGCCGACCACGAGGAACACCAACCGCGGCACCAGCGGAACCATCGTCAGGCTCGCGACGACGAACGCGTCGGCCTCCGAGCACAGGGCCAGGACCGCGGCGAGCAGAGCCATCGTCACCACCCCGACGACGAGGTGGCCCGCGAGATGCTCGAACATCCACGCAGGCACCAGCACGTGCAGTGCCGCCGCCGCGGCCGCCCCCACCACCAGGTACGACGCTGCCTGCAAGAAGTCGTGCCGCGCCGCCTCGGTGAACACGACCCACCTCGACGATCCGTCGGGCGCCGCCTCGGGCAGATCACGCGTCACCCACTCGTCCTTGCCGAAGCGCGACCACAGCAGACCCATGACGACGGCGGTCACCAGCGAGGCCACGCACCGCGCGAGCACCATCGCCGGCTGCCCGGGGAACGCCACTGCCGTCGCGACGAGCACCACCGGATTGATCGCGGGCGCCGACAGCATGAAGGTCAGCGCGGCCGCACCGTTGGTGCCCGGGCCGAACAACCTCCTGGCGACCGGAACCGAACCGCATTCGCATCCGGGGAGGGCGGCACCGCCGACGCCGGCCACGGCCACCGCCAGGGCCGGCCGACGGGGCAGCCACCGCTGCAGTCGTTCGGCGCTGACGAACGCCGCGATCAACCCGCTGACCACCACACCGAGCACCAAGAACGGAAGGGCCTGGACGAAGACTCCGCAGAACACCGTCGCGGAGGTCCGCAACGCCGAGCTGTTGGCGACGAAGCCGCTGACCACCCCGGCCGACGACGCCAGCACGATCAAGCCGAGCAGCAGTACCTCGAGGGAGCCGACGCGCCGCCGACTCTTGGGTGGGGCCGAAGTCACGGCCCCATCCTGCCGTGGGTTTCTGTCAGGCTTCCTGTTCGCGTTTGAGTTCTAGGGCGATGTCGATGAGTTGGTCTTCCTGACCGCCGATGAGCTTGCGCTGCCCGGCCCGGTGCAACAGCTGATGGGCGGGCACCCCGTAACGGTCGGCCTGACGGATGGCGTGCTTGAGGAAGCTGGAATACACCCCCGAATAGCCCATCACCAACGCGTTGCGGTCCAACAGGCACTCCTGCGGCATCGCCGGGCGCACCACGTCCTCGGCGGCGTCGGCTATCTCGAAGAAGTCGATCCCGGTCTTCACCCCGATCTTGTCGAACACCCCGATCATCGCCTCCACCGGCGCATTACCCGCACCCGCACCGAAGCGCCGGGTGGACCCGTCGATCTGCTTGGCCCCGGCCCGCACCGCCGCCACCGAATTCGCCACCCCAAGCCCCAAGTTCTCGTGACCGTGGAAACCAACCTGAGCATCCGATCCCAATTCGGCGACCAACGCCTCCACCCGCTCGGAGACCCCCTCCAGCACCAGCGCACCCGCGGAATCCACGACGTAGACGCACTGACAGCCCGCGTCGGCCATGATGCGGGCCTGGGCGGCGAGCTTCTCCGGGGGGATGGTGTGGGCCATCATCAGGAAGCCGACGGTCTCCAGGCCGCGGTCGCGGGCGAACCCGAAGTGCTGGACCGACACGTCGGCCTCGGTGCAGTGCGTCGCGATCCGGCAGATCGACCCGCCGTTCTGCTGCGCCTCGGCGATGTCGTCCTTCGTGCCCAACCCCGGCAGCATCAGGAACGCGATCTTCGACGTCGTCGCCGTCCGGGCCGCCAACGCGATGAGCTCCTGCTCCGGGGTCTTGGAGAACCCGTAGTTGAAACTCGACCCCCCCAGGCCGTCGCCGTGGGTGACCTCGATGACCGGCACCCCCGCGGCGTCCAACGCCGCCACGATGGACCGAACCTCCTCGGCGGTGAACTGGTGACGCTTGTGATGGGACCCGTCGCGCAGCGACGTGTCGGTCATCCGCACATCCCACGACGCGTCGAAGTAGACGTCCTCGCTGATGCTCATGCGTGGCCCCCTGTGGTCGCGGCCAGAACTTCTTGGGCGATCTCCTCGCCGACCTTCGTCGCCGCGGCGGTCATGATGTCCAAGTTCCCGGCATACGGCGGCAGATAGTCACCAGCCCCCTCCACCTCCACGAACACCGTCACCAACGCTTGTCCACCCGAGTGCATCGAGGGCGGGTCGAACTGCGGCTCGTTGAGCAACCGGTACCCCGGCACATAGGACTGCACCTGAGCGGCGACGTCGGTGATCGACGCGGTGATCGCATCCTGATCGGCATCCTCCGGGATGGCACAGAAGATGGTGTCGCGCATGATCATCGGCGGTTCGGCCGGGTTGAGGATGATGATCGCCTTGCCCCGAGTGGCGCCGCCGATGACCTCGATGCCCCTGCTGGTGGTCTTGGTGAACTCGTCGATGTTGGCCCGGGTCCCCGGCCCCGCCGACGCACTCGACACCGACGCCACGATCTCGGCATACGGCACCTCCACGACACGGGAGACCGCATGCACCATCGGGATGGTGGCCTGCCCACCACAGGTGACCATGTTCACGTTCGGCGAGTCCAGATGCTCGCGCAGATTCGCCGGGGGGATCACCCCCGGGCCGACCGCCGCCGGGGTGAGGTCGATAGCCCGGATACCGGCCGCCTCGTACTTCGGGGCGGCGTCACGGTGCACGTAGGCACTGGTCGCCTCGAACACCAGATCCGGCTTCTCCGACTGCGCCAACAACCAGTCCACCCCCTCGGCGGAGGTCTCCAACCCCAACTTCCGCGCCCGCGCCAGGCCTTCGCTGTCGGGGTCGATGCCGATCATCCACCGCGGCTCCAACCACTGCGACCGCAGCAGCTTGTACAGCAGGTCGGTACTGATGTTGCCCGACCCCACGATCGCGACCGTTGCCTTGTTTCCCATGACGACGAACTCCTCACTCGAAGGACAAACGGACTGAACCCAGCCCCAGGAAGTCGGCGACGAAGTCGTCACCGGGGCGGGCGTCGATCGCCCGCGTACACGAACCGGGTAACACGACGTCCCCCGCCCGCAACCGCACCCCAAACGAGTCGACCTTGCGGGCCAACCACGCCACCGCGGTCACCGGATTGCCCAACACCGCATCACTGCGGCCTTCGGCGACCACCTCGCCGTTGCGCGTCAACACCGCGTCCACGTTGCGGATGTCGAGATCCTTCGGCGACACCCGGTCGGTGCCCAACACCCACCCCGCCGAGGACGCGTTGTCGGCGATCGTGTCACCCAACTTGATCTTCCAGTCGGTGATCCGGGTGTCGATCAACTCGATCGACGGCGCGAACGCCGCCGTCGCGGCCAACACGTCGTCCTCGGTGCACCCCGCACCCGGCAGGTCGTCGGCCAAGATGAAGCCGACCTCGACCTCGACCCGCGGATACAGGAACGTCCCCGCCGGGACCGGACGTTCCTCGAAGACCTCCATGTCGTCGAGCAGATGTCCATAATCGGGCTCGTCGACGCCCATCATCTGCTGCATCGCCTCCGACGACAGCCCCACCTTGTGTCCGACGACCCGCGCACCGGCGGCCACCCGCGCCCGGATGTTCAGCAGCTGAATCTCATAGGCGTCCACCACGTCCAGGTCGGGGAACCGATCGGTCAACGGCGTCAACGGCACCTTGCTGCGCTCAGCCTCAGCCAACTCCTCGGCCAACTCCGCACGCACTGCAGACGACAACATCGGTGAAGTCCCCTCGTTTCGTCGACCGGCACAGTTGTGGGTCGGCCGGGCAATTCTATAACGTGTTCTACATGACTCAAAAGGAGTACGACGTCGTCGTGGTCGGAAGCGGCGCCGCCGGCATGGTGGCCGCACTCACCGCCGCCCACCAGGGACTCTCGACGATAGTCGTCGAGAAGGCTCCGCACTATGGAGGTTCGACCGCCCGATCGGGTGGTGGCGTCTGGATTCCGAACAACGAGGTCCTGAAGCGGGACGGCGTGAAGGACACCGCGGAGGCGGCCCGCACCTACCTGCACACCATCATCGGCGACGCGGTCGAACCTCAGAAGATCGACACCTACCTGGACCGCGGGCCCGAGATGCTGTCGTTCGTGCTGAAGCATTCGCCGTTGAAGCTGTGCTGGGTGCCCGGCTACTCCGACTACTACCCCGAGGCCGCAGGCGGGAAGCCGACCGGCCGCTCGGTCGAGCCCAAGCCATTCGACGCGAAGAAACTCGGACCGGACGAGGCGGGCCTCGAGCCGCCGTACGGCAAGGTTCCGATGAACATGGTCGTCATGCAGCAGGACTACGTGCGGCTCAACCAGCTCAAGCGCCATCCGCGTGGCGTGCTCAGGAGCCTGAAGATCGGCGTTCGCGCGACGTGGGCCAAGGTGACCGGCAAGAACCTCGTCGGCATGGGGCGCGCCCTGATCGCCCCGATGCGCATCGGACTCCAAAGAGCAGGCGTGCCAGTCCAACTCAACACTGCCCTCACCGATCTCTACGTCGAGAACGGTGTCGTGCGCGGGATCTACGTGGTCGACACACGCGACGCCGCTGACGTCGAACCCCGACTGATCAAGGCGCGTCGAGGCGTCATCCTCGGCAGCGGTGGCTTCGAGCACAACGAGCAGATGCGGGTGAAGTACCAGCGCGCACCGATCACCACCGAATGGACCGTCGGCGCGGTCGCCAACACCGGCGACGGCATCATCGCCGCCGAAAAGCTCGGTGCTGCACTGGAATTGATGGAGGACGCCTGGTGGGGCCCGACCGTCCCGCTGGTGGGGGCGCCGTGGTTCGCGCTGTCCGAGCGCAACTCCCCCGGCTCGATCATCGTCAACACCAGCGGCAAACGCTTCATGAACGAGTCGATGCCCTACGTCGAAGCCTGCCACTGGATGTACGGCGGCGAGTTCGGCCAGGGCGAGGGCCCCGGCGAGAACGTGCCGTCCTGGCTCGTGTTCGACCAGCAGTACCGCGATCGCTACATCTTCGCCGGACTGCAACCGGGCCAACGTATTCCGAAGCGCTGGTTGGAGTCCGGCGTCGTCGTCAAGGCCGACACCATCGAGGAGCTGGCCGAGCGAACCGGGCTGCCGCTCGGTGAATTCAAGGACACCGTCGAGCGGTTCAACGGTTTCGCCCGCACCGGCGTCGACGAGGACTTCCACCGCGGCGAGAGCGCGTATGACCGCTACTACGGCGACCCGACCAACAAGCCCAACCCGAACCTCGGCGAGATCAGCCACGGCCCGTTCTACGCAGCCAAGCTGGTGCCCGGCGACCTCGGCACCAAGGGTGGTGTGCGCACCGACGTCAACGGTCGGGCCTTGCGCGACGACGGTTCGGTGATCGAGGGTCTCTACGCCGCAGGCAACGTCAGCTCGCCGGTGATGGGCCACACCTATCCGGGACCCGGCGGTACCATCGGGCCGGCCATGACGTTCGGCTATCTCGCCGCACTGCACCTGGCCACCTCCGAGAGGGCCTGACGTGCCGATAGACGTGGACGAGGCGATTGGCGCCGAACTGCCGCCGGTCGACTTCACCTGGAGCAGCAGCGACGTTCAGCTCTATCACCTCGGTCTCGGCGCAGGCGCCGACCCGATGGACGCTCGCGAGCTTCGCTACCTCGCAGACGACACGCCCCAGGTGCTGCCGACGTTCGGGTGCGTGGCGCAGACGTTCCATGCGACCGAGGCGCCAACGGTCAGGTTCCCGGGGGTCGACGTCGAGCTGTCGAAGGTGTTGCACGCCAGCGAGACCGTCACGGTTCCTGGGCCCATTCCACCGTCCGGGAAGGGACGGGCGACCACCCGCATCACCGACGTGTGGGACAAGGGCAAGGCCGCGGTGATCTGGTCGGAGACGACGGTGACCACGCCCGGTGGCGATCCGTTGTGGACGCAGAAGCGGTCCATCTTCGCCCGCGGCGAGGGCGGCTTCGGCGGGGAGCGTGGGGCGTCGACCTCGACGGAACCGCCCGACCGCGCCCCCGACGTGGAGCTGTCGATTCCGACACTGCCCCAGCAGGCCCTGCTGTACCGGCTCTGCGGCGACCGCAACCCGTTGCACTCCGACCCCGACTTCGCCGCGGCTGCGGGCTTTCCGAAACCAATCCTGCACGGGCTGTGCACCTTCGGCATTGGCGCCAAGGCGCTCGTCGACCACTTTCTCGACGGCGACGCATCCCGGGTCGGTTCGTACGGCGCCCGTTTCGCGGGCGTCCTGTTTCCGGGCGAGACCCTCGGTGCGCGCGTGTGGCAGGAGGACGGTCGGCTGCTCGCGGTCTTCGTGGCGCCCGGGCGTGAGGACGCCGTGGTGCTGTCCGGGGTGGAATTGGTGCCCGGAACGTCCCCGCTGACCTGATAGCTTCAGACGAACGACTGTTTCCGTAGGGGGGACGTCGCAGTTTGGACTTACGGGGAGGCACGTCACGTGAAGATCACCTGGGCCTTGGCATCGGCTGCCGCGGTCGGATCCATCGGGTTCATCGGAGTCATCGGCGCGCCGATCGCCGCCGCCGACGAGCTGACCACCACCACGATCGGAAACGAAGCCCGGTTGACCAACGGAGACGTGGTCCAGGGCTGGACGATCAGCAACCTCAAGCCCAGCACCGACACCATTCCCTACCCGGTTGCCGGCACGCTGTGGGAGGCCACGGCAACGGATCAGGCCATCGAGGGCAACGTCACCCCGATCGTCTCGAATCTCAACGCGCGCGCCAAGAGTGGCGAGACCTACCGCGTGCTGTTCGGCGTTGCGACCCCACAGGGCGTCAACCCGGCGACGATTCCCCAAGGCGAGAAGACCAGCGGCAAGGTCTACTTCGACGTCGTCGGCGACACCCCCGACAGCGTCGTCTACAACGCCGGCGGGCAAGACCTGCTGGTGTGGGTGCAGCCGCCGCCGCAGCTGCCGGCCCAGCGCAACGGGGGCAGCTACTCGTCGTCGTCGCCCGCCGCCACCGCTGCGCCGACCACGCCGGCCACGCCGGGAGCTGTCCCTGGCGCGCCGGTCGGCGCCGAGGCAGTGCCCGCGCCGGGTGCCGTCCAACCGGCAGGAAGCTCGGGTACCCCCATTCCCGCTGGCAGCCAAGGGACTCCGCTCGCACCGGGCAGCCAGGGCACGCCGGTCCCGGGTGCCACCCCGGTCACCCCGGCTCCCGCCGCGGCCGAGGGTGCGCCGCTGCCCGCCAGCGTTCAGGGTGGCCCGGCGCCCACCGGAAGTCAGGGCACGCCGCTGCCCGCGGGCGCATCGTCGCCCGCGCCATTGGCACCGGTGACCCCGGGTGCCCCGGCACCCACCGCAGCCGGGACGCCAGCACCCGCGTTGGCACCCACCGCGCCCACGACGACCCTGATCGCTCCGCCGCCGGCCTGATCGGATCAGGAGTGGCTCGACCACCACACGTAGAGCTGGTCGAGGTTGGGTCCGCTCTGCACGCCGTCGACCGACGCCAGCATCAGCTTGGCTTCGTCGGTCCAGGCAAGAGTCGGCACGTCATCGCGATACCCGCACACCAGCGTGCCGCTGACGAGCTGCGGGGTGGCGTTGCGCCGCCAGGCTCCTGGTGACTGAATGTTGCCGGGGCAGTTGACTACCCGCATGCCACCGACGACCGCGCCGAATGCCGTCTGCAATCCCGTCGCGTCGGCGAACGACGTGTACGTCGACGTCGGCGGTCCACCGGCGTCGGCGTTCTGCATGCACGCGAACTTCGCCAGGGCAGCAGGCGGCACGTCCACCGCCGTGCACGCCGCAGAGGGATAGCCCGGGGGCAGCGCACCGCGGAGGCGTTGTTGGGCAGCGGCGTCGACCGACGTGGTCGTCGTCGACGCCGACTGCGCGGCAGAAGAGGACTCGCCGCCACCGGAGGACGGCCACAACGCCCACACCGCCAGCGCGACGACAGCCACCCCCGCTACTGCGGCCGCGGCCACCGGCGCGACGGGAAACTGCTTGCGCCTTCCTCTGGGCGCCCTGGGGTCCACCGTCAACGGCTCGGTGTAGAGGTTGGCGAAGGTGTCCCCCGCGGGCGCAGGACCGTAGTTCGGGGGCGCGACCGCCGACCGCGGCCCCATTGCCTCGATCTTCTCGCTCAACGCGCGCGCGAAATCCGAGCAACGGGCAAAACGGCTTTCGGGACGTTTCGACAGTGCCACCGTCAACACGGGATCCAACGCGGTGAGTTCGGGGCGCCTGGACCCCAGGGTCGGCGGCTTGGAATTCAGGTGGTCGTGGATCACCTCGGCGGGGTCCATGCTGGGAAACAGCGGCTCGCCGGTCAGCAGTTGGTACGCCGTCGCCGCGAGGGCATACTGGTCGGCCCGCGGACCGACCTCGTCCCCGGACAATTGCTCCGGTGCGCAGTAGGCAACGGTGCCGATCGCCGATGCGGTCACGTCGTCGGCCTCGTCGACGTCGCGCGCAATACCGAAGTCGGTCAACAGGATTCGCTGCTCGCCGTCGTCGTCGAGATGAGTGAGCATGATGTTGGCCGGCTTGACGTCTCGATGCAGCAGGCCGCGCTTGTGGGCACTGTCGAGCGCGCTGGCGACGGCCGTGACGATCCGGGCGACGTCGTCGGCCGGCATGCCGGCGGGATGGCGTTCGGCAATCAGCCGCGAGGCGTCCAGACCGTCGACGTAGTCCATCGAAATCCACAACTGGCCGTCGGCTTCGCCACGGTCGTGCACGCCGACGATGTTGGGATGCCACAGCGTCGAGGCAAGATCGGCCTCACGGTTGAACCGGGCGCGGTATTCGGTGTCCGCCGACCAGGTCGACGGCAGCAGCTTGAGCGCGTCACGGCGTGGAAGTCGCGGGTGCTGGGCGAGATAGACCCGACCCATTCCGCCGGAGCCCAGCAGGCCGAGGATCTCGTAGCCCGCGAAGGTCTGACCGGGGCTCAACTCGTCGTCCGGCAGAGGCGGCGGGAGAGAAGGCCACTCGTCGGGTGGCGGCGAACTCATTCCCGTACCTCCGAGTCGCTCAGTCTGACTACCTCGTGCGTCGGTACTGAGCGTAGTGCTCGGCGGTCACATGTTGCGTTCGAGGCCTTCTCCACGCTGCGGCGGGGCGACGGGCGCCGGACCGGTCGCGTGGGGTGCGGGACCGGCGACGGCGTGGTCGAGCGGCGGCCGCGCCGCCCGCGCCTCGCGTTCACGCTCGCGCTCGTCGTGCTCTGCGCGTTCTCTCTCCTCCTGAGATCGATCGCGGTCGGAAGCCGCGTCGTCACGGGACTGTTGCGGCGCCGCGGCACCCGTGCCGCCGGCACCCTGGCCAGCCGCCGGTTGCCCGCCCGCCGGTTGGGCCCCCGCTGGTTGAGCAGAGCCGCCCTGCGGGCCGGTCGCGCCGCCACCGCCCTGGGCAGACCCCATGGCTTGCTGAATCATCTGGCCGAATTGGCCTGCCTGCTGGCCGAGTTGCTGGGCCGGTCCGCCCGCCTGCTGGGCCATCTGACCGAGCTGCCCCAACATCTGCCCGAACTGACCCAACGATTGACCGCCCTGGTCGTCGGCGTTGTCATAGGCGCTCTGCGCCGAGCCCACCTTGCCGGCGAACATGGTCTCCTTGGCCTGCAAGGCGGTGACACTCGTCGCCATCGACGCCGCCAGCGTCGGCAGCACGCCTGCGATCGTCATGCTCATCGCGTCGTCACCGGGTGGCAGCATAGGGATCTCGGGCAGCTGGACACTGGCCGGATTCCAATTCAGGGAGTCCGGCGTCTGCATTGGACCCGACATCAGAACACCGCTCCCGCGCGCTCACCAGTCATCGTCGACCTCTTCCTCGCCGTAGTCCAGAGGGGGTGGAGCCGTGAGTGACGAGCCGGTGCCGCCGCTTTCGCCGCGCTGCTGGCCCATCATGCCCATGCCGCCGCCCATTCCGCCGGCACCGGCGCCAACCGGCGCCAGGCCCGCGACCCCTACCCCGCTTGCGCCCGCCGGGCGCACCGCGACGTCGCCGGAACTGCCGACGAGGCTGGCCAGCGCCGGAGACTGCGGGGACAGTCCACCCGACCCGGGCAGACCGGCCGCCTTCACCATTCCGCCGCCGGCACCAGCGCCGCCGCCACCGGCCAGGGGATGATTGGAGAACGCCGAGAAGGGCGACACCGAGCCGGCGCCGGAACTGCCCTTGCCCCCCGCGGACATCAGTTGCTGCAGGGGCTGCATGATCTGCTGCAGCGGTTGCATCAACTGCTGTGGTGCCTGGGTCAACATGCCGCCGATCTGCTGCGGCAACTGCATCGCCATTTGACCCATCTGCATCATCATCTGCATGGCCTGCTGCGAGCCCTTGTCCGCAGCCTGGGACGCCTGCGCGGTGCCGGGAGGGGCACCCGGGTTGGGGATGTTGGGCGGCACGCCGAGGCCCGAGGCCAATTCCGCCGAGTTCGCGTTGACCATGGCGATGTTCTGCGACAGACCCATCTTGATGCGACTCTGCACCAACTCCTGGGCGTTGCCGAACGGCATCGCCGACAACGCCTCGCATTCCTGCTGCACCTCTTGGGCGGTGGTGTTGACCAGCATCTTGGTCTTCGCGACGGTGGCCTCCATGGTGCGCAGCTTCAGGGCGATCGCCGCGGCCTGGGCGGCGTTGGCCTCGTGGCCGGCGACGATCGTCGTCGCCTCACCCCCGGCGGCGAGCGAACCCGCGCCCGTCCACTGGTCGGCCATCTGCATCATCTGACCCTGTTGCTGGGGCACCACCGAACCGGTGATCTTGGCTGCCAGCGCCTCGTACTGCGCCGCGGCGGCCGCCAGCGACTCCTCGTCGACGTTCGGCCAGCCAGGCCCCGTCACCGTCTGTGACCCGAACGGGCTGCTGTCGGGTGGCACACCCACGACTTCGGCTCCCTCCCCCGCGTGTAGCTACGTAGGTCGAGATTACCGTCGAGCCACGTAGCACGCGCACACCTCTTCGAGGGATGGGCCCAGATTGCCCGGCCGGTGCGACGACTACGCGTCGCCGCCTCCGGCGCTGCCCGAGCTGCCGCCCGTTCCGCCGGGGCCACCCGCACCTCCGGCTCCACCGGCACCACCGGCGTTGGACGTCCCACCGGACGCAGTGCCGCCGTTTCCACCCGTACCGCCGTGGCCGCCCAGCCCATGCGCGTCACCGCCCCTGCCGCCGGAACCGCCGGTGTTGGTCGCCGGGCCGGATGCGTCACCTCCGTCGCCGCCGGTGCCGCCGCTTCCGCCGTCCCCGCCACGACCGCCCGATCCGCCCTGCGACGGCCCTGCCGTGGAGTTGGTCTTTCCGCCCGCCCCGCCGGCGCCACCGGCGCCAATCGTCGAACTGCCGCCCGTGCCACCACCGCCGCCGGTCGCGGTCGAACCGGTGCCATCGGAGGTTGCGACACCGCCACCACCGCCGTCACCTCCGGAACCGAGGCTCGCGCCACCACCGGCGCCGCCGACACCACCGGTCGAATTGCCGTTGTCGGAGTGGGAGAAGCCGCCGGTGCCGCCGCCACCACCGCCACCCAAGAGCCCGCCAGCACCACCGGCACCGCCGGCGCCACCGGTCGAATCGGCGCCCCCGGTGTCGTCGGCGGGAAGCGCGTTGTTGCTGTCACCGCCGGCTCCGCCCGCACCTCCGGAACCCGCCAGGACGGCACTCCCGCCGCGTCCGCCGGTACCGCCGGTGCCGGACCCGGTGTCGGAGCTTCCGTAGCCGGCGTCACCGCCGCTGCCGGCATTTCCGACCACAGTTCGACCGCCGTTTCCGCCGTTTCCACCGGTCGCGGTCCCGCTCTGGCTGAAGGCTCCGCCACCGGCACCGCCCGCGCCGCCACTGCCGCTGGATGCCCCGCCACCACTGCCGCCGGCGCCGCCGGTCGCATCGCCGTTGAGCGCTTGCGCCGCTCCGCCGATTCCACCGCTGCCCGCGCTGCCAATGACGAGGCCGCCCGCGCCGCCGTCACCGCCGGCAGCACCGACGGCGTTCGTCGCGCTCGCGGTGCGGACCAACTGAATGTCGCTGCCGCCCTGGCCACCCTGGCCGCCTAGGCCGATCAGGCCTCCCCGTCCGCCGTTGCCGCCTGCGGTGGCCGCAGACACCAGACTTCCGTCGGCGCCGTGGACCGCGTCCACGCCGTCGCCGCCCGCGCCGCCGTTGCCGAAGATGAGCCCTGCGCTGCCACCGACACCACCGAGCGCGCCCGCACCACCATTGCCCCACAGCAATCCAGCGTTGCCGCCGTTACAGGGCGCCGTGCACGTCGCCGCATCGGCGTCGATGCCGTCGCCGATGAGCCAACCGCCCGGTCCGATGAGCGGCCGGAACGGCGTCACCGCCGCTGCAGCCAACGCAGTGGGCGTCGGCGATCCGGACGTGCCGATGAGTGCACAGCCCGAGATGGGCGAGCAATCGAAGGCCCCTGGGCTGAGCGTGAACTCGGTCGACGCCAGCCGAACCTCCACGACGCTCGACCGTGG
Organism: Mycobacterium yunnanensis; assembly: GCF_025823185.1. GTDB lineage: Bacteria > Actinomycetota > Actinomycetes > Mycobacteriales > Mycobacteriaceae > Mycobacterium > Mycobacterium yunnanensis. The sequence goes on along the minus strand of NZ_JACKVK010000001.1, from coordinate 46,606 downwards.
CGCCGGCGCACCCGGGGGAGCTGCGAGCAGGAGGCCCACTCCTACCATGGCCGCCCCCGTGGCTCCCGTCGTGACATATTGGCGAACCGACATCCGCTGTGCGGACGAGTCTTGAATGGACAAGGTGAAACCTCCTTGATGCGGAGCCCGTCGACGCCCGGCAGGCAGGGCCCTCGCGAGGAGGGCTGGGAACCAATGGCCTTGCGTGCGACGCATTCTCGCGAAAGCGAGGCAAACCCGGCCATGCCCAACTATCGGCGTCCGTGCCGGGTGGGCGCATGAATCATCGGAGCGAACTTCTTCGAACAATCGGGTCTAGTTCCCGACGACGCCCCGCGAGGCAATGGTGCACCGCACGCCGCCCTCCGCGTTCCGAGGACCGCGGCAGGCGGTTCCCGACGACGGGAAACGCACCGTCGGGGCCTGGCCCGTGGTGCCATCGAACTAGTTCGACCGGCGATACCGTCTGGACCCTTGATGCCATGGGAGCTAGTCACTGCTTTGCGGGATGACCGATCGCAGCTTGACGGCGAGGGCCACGTTGACGGCCAGCAGACAGACCACGAGCGCGGCATATGCCGCCGAGACGGCGAGAACCGCGTCGACGAGCAAGCTCCGAAGGTCGGTCCAACGAATGGCGCGCCGAGAAGATCTCGATGGTTTGGACCGATTTACCATGGTACGCAGACGAGTTCGCTGTAGAGGTCGTCAATCTGCGCGGGCTCCAGGGTGGCGCTCCGGTACATCTTCGGCCAACTCGCCAGCTTGAACGACAGTGCCGGCGCGCAACCGATCACGCGCCGCTCGGCAAGGGTTGCGACCAGCCCGTGCCGCAACAGCAGATGACGCGTGATGGGCAGCAGGGAACGCCGAAACAGGCCCTGGTCTCCCACGTGGAGAATCATCGCGAACAGAGGCACACCCTTGAACCGGTATTCCCGGTACATCACGTAGCAGGACTCGATGCCGCGCTGGACCAACAGATGGCGCGCGGCCAGCGCTTGGGCGTGGTCTCTGTAGAGGACGAGCTCCGAGCCCACGAGGGTCCGTTCGATGACGTTCGGATCGGCGCTGACCCTCGTTCGGCCGAAGGCTCGGGGCCAGGGCAGGTTGGGGACGAGCGAGGCCGACGTGTCCAGGGGCCGAAACTTGAAGAACTCGAGTATCTCTCGCGGTCCGTCGTCCGGGGACAGCACCGTGACGCTATAGCCGTCCTGCGCCAACAACGCCTTCAACAGCAAGATGCTTCGCGATCGGTAACGCGGCAGAACGCACCACGAGCCCATGTTGCAGAGCCGTTCGACGCGACCGCCGAGCAGCCGGTCCGAGTAGACCGCCAACAAAGTCCCGACGATCCGCCCGCCGTCTCGCAGCATGAACCCGCGATTGGGCGCCGTCACCTCCCACGGCACCGCTGCGAGTGACCGGCTCCAAGACACTCGGCCATCGTGATTGGCGCTGAGGAAGTCGGACACCGCGTCGACGTCGGCCTCGGTGATGGGAACGACGTCGACGGTCATACCGCGCGCCGCGGGGAACGACCGCACTGCCGTCGCCACCACGCCTGTCCCGCCGTGGGCAGACCGTCGATGGGGTCGTAGAACGGGTAGACGCCGTTGAACGCGTCGACGTCGGACCCGTCGAGCCCCGTGCGGTAGTTCTTGCTCCAGTAGGAGATTCCGCGGGTGCGGTCGTAGCGCGACACCTGATGCACCCAGCGCTTGCCGACATACGGTACGTCGCAGACGATTCGGGGCGTGGCGTAGCCAGGCAGATAACCCATGATCGACAACTGCAGTTCCTGCGCCTCCCACAGGGCAATTCGCCAGTGTTCGGCGTTCGGAATCATGTCGCACATGTAGAAGTAGTACGGCAGGATGTTGGCCTCGCCCTGCAGCGCGAAGCAGAGGTCCAGCAGATCGTCGGCGGTGGCGTTCACTCCCTGCAGCAAGACCCCTTGGTTGCGAACGTCCCGCAATCCCGCATCCAGCAGCGCGCGGGACGCCTCCGCGACGAGCGGGGTGACCGACTGCACGTGGTTGACGTGGGTGTGCAGGGCCAGATTGACCCGGCGCGAGGCCGCCAGCCGCGCGATGCGGCCGACCCCGTCGACGACCTCAGGCTGCAGCCAGTGTTGGGGCAGTGCCGCGAGCGCCTTCGACGCCAGCCGTATGTCGCGAATGGTGTCGATGTCGAGTAGCTGCAGGAGGAACGACTCGAGCCGTGGCCACGGGACGTTTGCGACGTCACCGCCGGAGACCACGACGTCACGAACCGTCGGTGTGGCGCGTAGATAGTCGAGCATTCGGTCCTGGCGATCAGCCGGGCGCAGGGTGAGTCGGGCCTTCGCGACCGATGGCGTGGAGTTGCCCACCAAGTCCATCCGAGTGCAATGCCCACAGTACTGCGGGCAGGTCGACAGCAGTTCGGCGAGAACCTTGGTTGGGTAGCGGTGAGTCAGACCCTCGACGACCCACATGTCGCTCTCGTGCAGCGAATCCCGTTCGGCGAACGGATGAGATCCCCACTCCGGCTCGCGGTCACTCATCACCGGCAGCATGTATCGCCGAATGGGATCGGCATAGAACGCCTCGGTGACCTGCTGCCGACCGGAGACGGCATGGGGCGCCATGGTGTTCAACATCTGCGGCGGCAACAGCATCGACATCGTGGCCCGCTGTAGCTGGTCTGCGACCAGGTCGTCGAAGAACGCGTCGTCGAGCAACGATCCCGTCACCGCACGGAGCTGGTCGACGTTCTTGATGGAATGCGATCGTTGCCACTGCGCATTGCGCCACTCGGCCTCCGTGACCCTCGCCCACCCGGGGTATCGCGTCCAATCGGGCTCCGCCAGCTCCGTTCGCCGGTAGGTGTAGGGCTGGTCCACGGCCGCGGTGAAGCCAGCCGTGCTGCCGAGATCTTCCAGTGTGGTCACTGCGCTACCGCCTTTCGCGGATCGGCGCCGACGTCGGCGCCTCGAATCAATTCGTTGGCAACCCGTCGGCCCGACCGGATGGCACCCTCCATCAGGCCGAAGAACTCGAGGCTGGTTTCGGTGCCTGCCCAGTGGACCCGGCCGTGCGGCTCGGTCAACGTCGGCCCGAGGCGTATCCAGTCGCCCGGTCCGAACAGGGCGGCGTAGCAACCCTTGCTGTGTCGATCCTCGAACCAGTCGGTGAACGAGCACTTGGTGGGTGCGGGTAAGTCGGGAAACAGCCTGCGCGCGTGGGCAAGAGCCGCATCTGCCTTCGCCGACAGTGGGAGCCGACTAAAGGGCTCAGCGGCCGCACCCGTCACGAATCCCGTCAGGATGCCCGCGGAACGATCGGCAGGCGAATCGTCCACCGTCGAGAGCAGCGGACCGTCCGTGCTGACCGACCAGCCGGACAGGCCGTGGTCGCGCCACATCGGCGAGGGATAGCCCAGGTGCACCTTCACGGCACACCCGCGGCCGGTGGCCGGCGTCGCACGCGGCGCGGTGAGGCCGGGTGTGAATTCGATCTGCTGGGCCAGCCGTGGTGGGAGCGCGACCACCACGTAGTCGGCGCGGTGCTCCGACGACGTGCCGTCGGCTGCGGAGATGGCGTGGACGACGACGTCGTGGCCCGACTGGTCGACGGCTCGGACCTCGCGCGCCAACTGGATCCGGTCGGCGAGCCGCCGGGCGAGGGCCTCACACAGTTGGTGCGCCCCGCCATCGATTCGCCACTCCTGGGCGCCACCCTTGAAGGCGTTGAGGAAGCGGATCCCGCCGCCGGACCGGAGATAGAACGCCATGTGCAGGACCGAGATCAGCTCGGGATCGGCTGCCATCATCTCACCGATGAACATCGGGAAGAAGGCTCGCGCGTCGGGGTGCCGGATTTCCTGGGCCACCCACTGCGCGACCGTCAGCCCGTCTAGGTAGTCGGCCCTGGCGCTCCTCCACGGCGCGTCCGGGCACACTTCCGCGACGAGGCCTTCGAGCCGGTCGAAGAGGTCACCGAGCGCGACGGCGTCCAGGGGCGGGACGCGGCTTCCCGACGTCGTCCGCGCGCCCGACAGCAGAAAGGTGCTGTCTCCCAACATCTCCGTCGACGCCAGCCGAAGGCCGTTCTCCCGCAGCATGCCGAGTACCTCGGTATGCCGCGCACCGAGATAGGCCGCACCTCCGTCCGCGACGACCGTCGGCGACATCGGCACACCATGTACTCGGCCACCCACCCGGTCCCTGGCCTCGAGGACCGTCACCTCGGCACCCGCCGTCGCCAGTTCGACGGCGGCGGTCAGTCCGGCCAGGCCCGCACCGACGACGACCACCCTCGTGTCTCCGGTGGTCATGGGGCGACCGCGACGAGCTTCGAGGCAAGTCCCTCGGGGGTGGGTTGGTCGACGAATTCCTCGTAGTCCAACTCCGTGCCGTAGTCACGTGCGATCGCACTGAGTACCCTCGTCGCCAACAGGGAGTCGCCACCCAGTTCGAAGAAGTCCGAGTGCGATTGCACCCGGGGCGTCTCGAGGACCCTCGAGAAGATCTCGATGATGTGGTCGGGATTCATGGGCGTGCTCCTTCGTTCTCTTCGGTGGTAGCGGCGCGCTGCGTCGCCGCTCGGTCGACCTTGCCGCTGGACGTGTACTGCAGAGCCGGCACGAACGTCACTCGAGCTGGGACGAACTGGTGCGGTAGTCGTGCGCGCAAGGAGCCCTTCAACTCCGCCGGGGTGACGCCTGCGGTCGCGACGACGTACGCGTGGAGCGACATCTGACCAAGCCGGCGTTCACCCATCACCACCGCTGCCGCCACCGCCGGGTGTGCGGTCAACTCTGCTTCGACCTCGGCCGGATCCACCCGCACACCAAGGACTTTGACTTGGTCGTCGCGTCGGCCGCGCGGATGCAGCAGCCCTCCGTCGCCACGGGTCACGATGTCGCCGGTGTGAAACCAACGGGTGGGGCCGGTGCCGTGGTCTGCAACCTCGAAGTCCGTTGCTGTGCGGTCGGTAAGACCCAGGTAACCGGTGGCGAGGCACGCGCCCGACACCAGCAGCTCACCGTCCCCGGTGACGTGGTCGACCACGTGTGGCAGCGCACGCCCGAGCGGTGCGTCGCCTGTGGCACAGTCGACGTCGGCATGGGGACCGGCCAGCTCGACGGCGTGCGTGATCATGGTCGTCTCGGTACAGCCGTAGGTGTTGAGCAAACGAACGTGGGCAGTGGCCATCTCCCGCCACTGCCGTAGCCGGGTGGGGTCCACCCGTTCACCACCGATCACCACCAGTCGAACGCAGTTCGGAAGCTCGATGCCGTGCTCGTACAGGTAGAGGACGAGTTCGTGCCAGAACGCGGTCGGGAGGTCCACCACGGTGACGCGCCGGTGGGAGAGCATTCGAACGAAGCGTGGGAACGACCTGGTGTGGGCCTCGTCGTCGAAGACCAGGGTTGCGCCGGACGTCAGCGCGGGCAGTATCTCCTCCAGACACGTATCCCAACCGAGAGAGGCGAACTGCAGCACACGATCCTCGGGCCGGAGTGCGAAAACGCTCCGCAAGGCCCGCACCGTCGTCGTCAGCGACTGGCGGGAGACGACCACCGCTTTCGGGGTCCCCGTCGACCCGGAGGTGCACAGTACGTACGCCGCGTCACCGGGGCGCGGAACGTTCAGGGTGCGTTCGGGGCATGCGGCGACGAGATCACCACCAACCACTTCGACCGGTAGGTTCGTCGCGCCCCGAGGGTCACCGGCGATGGCGTGTAGCCGATCCAGGCCGAGCACGGCCGCGAGGGCATTCTTGCGCGCCGCCGGCAACGTGGCGTCGATCGGACAGTAGGTCGCACCAGCCTGCAGCACGCCTAGGAGGTGCTCGACCACCGCGGGCGTGTGCGAGACCAGTACGCCGACGAGATCGGCTGCGTCAGAACCCGTTCGGTGGAGTCGATAGTGCGCCGCGGCGACCTCCACGCGCGCCGCGAGGTCACCATAGGTGACGGCGGCACCGTCGTGGACGACGGCGCAGTCTCGTCGCCGGTCCCCGACGGCGGCGACGAAGTCCGCCACGACGTCGTCGACGGCGTCGTCTGCCGGGACGGGTAGGCCGGCGTTCGCCAGATCGGCGCTCATCGGTAGAACCTCACCCAGTCGACCGTCATCTGCTTTGGCAGGACACCCGGTCCGACGGGACCAGGCCAGGCCCCACCCACGGCGAGGTTGAGAACGGCGAAGTAGGGCGTGTCGTAGATCCATTGCTGACCGGGGGGAAGGTCGGCCGGCGTGATGGTCGCCAGGGCGTTCTCGTCGATGCCGAACACCAGTCGGCCGGGTTCCTTGTCGAGCCAATAGGTGTGGAAGTCGTCTGCCAGACCGCCGACCCGCGAGGTCAGCTGCAACTGAGAATGTGAGGCGTTGCTACGCTGCCCCTCCACACGCGGACCGATGGCCGTGAAGTAGGCCGTGGAGGCGTCGTTGAGCAACTCCACGATGTCGATCTCACCGCTGGCGGGCCAGCCGACCTCGGGCATCGACTGTCCGAGCAACCAGAATGCCGGTTGAAGTCCCTGCCCGGCAGGCATCTTGATGCGTGCGGCAACCACGCCTTCGGTGACGTCCACCTTGCCCTGTGTGTTCAGTCGGGCCGACGTGACGTGACCGTCGTCGTCGCGAGCGGTGATCACCAGGTGTCCGTCACCGTCCTGTCGGATGTTGGCGGGGCTCGCGGTATAGGCCTGGGCCTCGCCGGCACCCCATCCGACTCCACCGGTCTCGATGTTCCACATCGCGGGGTCGGGCGCCGAGTTCGACGGGCCGTCGAAGTCGTCAGCCGCGTACAGCTGGTGCGACGCGGTGAGCGACGAGAACGATCCGACCGGCATGCCACCCGGCTCGGCGTGGCACGTACCGCCGCCACACGCCACGGTCGACACCACGAGCGCCACTGCGACTGGCGACCTGAGTCCTCTCAACGTCTTCGTCACTGTTTCGGCCTAAGCTTCGGGGTAGCGGTAGACGACGGTGTCCTCGTCGCCGACGACCTGGGACCATCCGGGTCGCGAGGCCATCTGAGTGACGAGGCCCTGCAGCACACCGGGTTTGAAGACGCCGAGCCATGCGTCGTACTCGTCGAGCTGTCTCGGAATCACCACGTACAGCGGAACTCGACTGTTGCGCACGTGCTCCTCGATTTCCTCCATCACGCCGGCGGTGGGAACGTCCTTGAGGAACGACGCTCGAAGGTCGTCCAGCGGTATGTCGTATTGCGAGTCGAACAACGCGTACTTCACGTAGGCGGCGCTGGGCCGTTGCGGCCAACCCACTAGCGGCGCCCACACCGTGATGCCGCGCTCGTGCTCATTCGTCGTCAACAGCCAGCGCGACTGCTCGAGTTGCTGGCGGGTCACGGTGGAGAAGGACCAATTGCTGTAGTAACCCTGCATTCCCGCCATCGCGAAGAACACGAGCACCAGCCAAGCGAGGGTCCCGCGCAGGGGGTGCGACTGGGCGAGTGCCCTCGCGAGGAACGGCGCGATGAGAACCGTGCAACCCGCCAGCGAGTAGAGGAAGATCCGCATCGTCGCCTCACCGCCGTAGCTCTGCGAGAAGATCAGCATCATCGGTGAGAATGCGACGATCGCGGCGGCCCAGGGCCGTGCGCCGCGCCGCCAGAGGACGAAGACGCACATCGCGGCAGACGCCCAGAAGGTCATGGCCAGTCCCCTGTCGACGTAGACGGTGAACTGGTAGCCGGACGACTCGAGCCGCTCACTCTGGGTGGGACCCTCCGTATTCGCGACCGGGTCGAACGAGAACAAGCCATAGCGCTCCACGGAGTCGAGTCGGGGGATCACGTATACGGCCCACACCACGAGGTAGTACGCGAGCAACCAGCGCGGCCGAATTCGCCGGATCACCGACAGGGCGACGACGACCGAGATGATCCACACCGGGGTGAGCTGATGCGTCCACACCATCGCGACGAATAGGACGACCGACAGGTGTCCGGCCATCGGATACCGGTTCGAACACGTGAGCAGGGCGAGGATGGCGAAGGCCAGTACCACGCAGAGGGCCTGCGGCGAATAGTAGTCTTGCGCAACCCAGTTCACCAGTTGCACCAGCAGCGCCCCGACGAGCGCAGCCTGTTTGCTCCGGGTCACCGTCAACACGAGCGCACCGGTGACGACCGAGATCAAGGCGTCGACTGCCGGTGCAAACCAGTGCGCCACGTCCACCGGATCCACGCTGGCGACCGCGCTGAACCACGCCATGGTGGTGAAGAACCCCGGCCAGCGCACGTAGATGTCGGTCCAATACGGCGCGAGGGCTTGATCGGTGACGATGTAGTCGACGACCCCGATGTGCTTGTAGGTCCAGGTGTATGCCGGTACGTCGGTGATCAGCGTCGACGTCAGTCGGCCGACCCCGATCGAGATCACTATGGCAAGTGCGGCGAGCACCGGTCGACGCGTGGCGACGGCCGCCGCGAATGCCGACACCGCGGCAACCATCGCAAAGATGAGGAGGCCGCCGCCCGGTGTGAGCAGCAGACCGTAGTCACCGCCCGGGTTCGATCTCAACGGTCCGAGCGCGATTGCCCACACCGTCACCGAGAGAGCCAGCATGGCGATCGCGAAGCGGGGGTTACCCCGTTGCGGTGTGGGATATCTCAGTACCACGCGTGCGAGGTTTCCGTCGGTGCTCCAGAGCCGGACCAACCCGCTCGTCGTCACCACGGTGGCCAGACACAGGCAGGCAAGTTTGGGATACCACGCCCCCCAGCGCGCCATCAGTGTCGTCATGCCGACGACCGACGCCACACTCAGCCCGACGGCCCCGGCCACCGACGCGCCGGTCGGCAGCTCCACCCAACACATGATGGCGCTTCCGCCACCCCACGCCAGAAGGACGACCAGGGCCAGTGACTGGATCGCCGGAGCCCCCGGGATCGTCGCCACGATTCCCGCCGCGCCGGCGACGAGACAGGACACCGCAAGTCTTCGGGCCTGCCACTCGGCCGAGATCCCCCGTAGGTCCTGGGGACTGAGGGATTCCGCGGCGCCTGCCAGCTCGGGTACGCCCGTCACGAGGGTCTCGCGGATCTGCCGTCAGAGGACATGTCGGCTCTCCGTCACGATGCGGTGCGCGTTGGCCATCACGGTCAGCGTGAACGTGGTGGCCGGCACCGACGGCAAGACCGATCCGTCGATGAAGTGGACGTCGCGGAGATCTCCGATGCGCCCCAACAGGTCCGAGCCGTTCCCGTGCGGGAAGGTCGAACCGAAGTGATAGCTCTTGCCAGGTCCAGATTGGCGAACCATCGGCAGCAGCGGGTGCAGGTCGAGACTCGGGCCGGCGGCGGCCAACCGACGCAGCACCGAACGAAGCATCGCCGGGTGCCGATCGGCCACCACCCGCACACGTACGTCGGGCAATGAATCGCGGTGACGTCGCGTCAGTGCCACGGACATCTTGGGTGACTCCCAGGACGGCAGGTAGCCTAGGGCGGCCGTCAGCCGGCCCAGAACTGCGCCTGTGACGCCATCTGGAAGCCATCCCGGGAGTGCCGCCGCCACCGCCGGGTTATAGGGATAACAGTGGATCTGCGAGGTCGTGTACGCCTCGTCGTCGAAGGTGAGCAGCATGTTGAACTGATTGAGCGTGAGGTCGTCGCGACCGCGCGGATCACCCGTGGTGTGGCGCGACAGGAACGGAACCAGGAATTGCATCGACTCCTGCAGGCCGACCTGATCCGGAGGCGAGGTCAACGAGTTGAGCGCGATGCGCGTACTGCCGAGACCACCGGCGGCCACGAAGACACGGTCCGCGTCGAACCTCGTGCTTCGTCCGTCGACCAGATCGATCCCGCGGACCGACGGCGCGCCGCCCAAGGGTTGCTCGACTTCGGTGACCAGGATCCTGGACACGTGCCGGACACGCCCCGACGCAACCAGACGGTCGACCGTGTGGCGCGACGAGTAGACGAGCGAATAAGGGCATCCGGTCATGCACAGCCCGCACTGTCTGCATGACCCGGCGGCGACGGCCAACCGCGCCTTGCCTACCAACAATCCCTTGGCTCTCAGCGCATCACGACGTCGCCGATAACGCTCGAGCACGTCGGTCGTGCGCCGCGACGCCGTGCGCAGTGGGGCTCGGGCGTGAAGAAGGGGGAAGTACTCGGCGTAGTCGTCCTCTTCGGCGGCCAGCGGCACCTCCTTCAGGACGGCCCGGTAATGGGGTTCGATGGCGTCCCAGCCGAAGGGCCACCGGTCGAAGGTGGCGCGTGAGAAGGGCATGATCTGGGCACCCCAGACGGTCGAGAACCCTCCGACGGCGGCCGACACCGACGCATCGTTCCCACGCTCTGGCATGGTGAGGCCCAGCTGCTGGCCACGGTCGACGAACATGTGGTTCGAGCCGTAGGCACGCTTCTCCGGAAGCGTAGATCGCGCGATCCGGGACGGCTGGGCACTCACCAGTTCGCGGTCTGCTGCATGCCATTGCGCAGGTTCCATCGCGCTCATCCGGTCCATCGCGGCGGTGGCGTCGGCGGACAGTCGCTCGCCGAGGTCGACGACCGTGATGTGCTGGGCTGGGTCCTCGGCCAGGGCAAGGATGGCCGCGGCCGCGGCCGGTCCCGTCCCTACGATGAGGTTATGCATCGCCGGCGGCGGCGAGGTGGGTCGCCTGGTCGAGGTCGTAGGCGGTCAAACCCGTTGTTGGGCATTCGAACTTGATCCCGCGCGCGAGGCGCACCCTGCCCGACAGGTATCCGGCGCTTGCGATCGCCGTTCCGACGAGGGCGACCAGCCATTGACGCAGCGGCTGTGCGCGTCCCGACGACGCGGCCAGAACAGCCGGGCCGCCCTTGAGCACCAGTCTTCCGACGAAACGGGCCTCCGCGCCGATGTTTCCGGCAGGTCCCATGTCGGCGAACGCAGAGACCTTCCCGCGGTTGACGAAGTAGCAGCGACGCCAGAAATACGTCCACGTGAGGCGCTCGGCGGAGACGTAGTGACGCACCTGGGCCCGCGGTTCATAGAGAACGGACGCGGCACCGTGCGCGTCCGCGACCCGGTGCGAGAGGTCCATGTCATCGTGGTCGTCGGCGCGGAAACCGCCGATGGCGAGCATCTCCTTGCGACGCACCGACATGTTGGCGCCAATCAGATGCCGCAGGGGCGCAAGGACGCTCGGCAGCATGTCGTAGTGGCAGCCGAAGATCCAGTCGAAGTCGGGGGGGAACCATTCGGGGCGTGGGATTTCATAGACCGGCCGAGGCGCACCGCCCACCGCGACCGCCTCGGGATGCGAGTCGTACACGGCCAGCAGCCGCTCCAGCCAATCCACGTCCGCCGCGGCGTCGTCGTCGAGGAACGCGACGACCTCGGCGCTGGCCAGGAGCAGTCCGGTGTTGCGGGCCGAACCAAGCCGACCGGCGAACCGGTTCGCAGATACGGCGATCGGAACCGACGACGTGCTCGAGCCCGATCCCCACCTCGCCTGGCATCTCGCCAGAAGCTCGTCGTTGTGGTCGACGACGACGATCAGACGCCCGGGTGGGACTCGTTGCTTCAGCACTGAGGTGACCGATTGGACCAGCAGGTCCCATCGCGCCTCGGTGTAGGTGCAAATTATGACGTCTGCGGTCGACTCGGAGCTCATCTGCCATCCTTCGTTCTCGCGGGCCGTGTACTGACCACGCCTCGGGTGAATCGCGGGCCGCGGCTGCGGCGAAACATTCGCCAGGCCTTGGTCTTCAGGGCTTCGGGGAAGGGCGCGACTCGAGCACCTCGCCCGGCGAGCCAGGTCGTCAGCTCGGCGTGCGGTGTGCTGGCACGAACGGTGAGGCGGGCCAGGCAGAACGCGCGGTCGTCGGTTGAGCTGAGCGCGTCCATCACCCCGACCGCCGACCTGTAACCGGCAGCGCGGACTTCCTGCCGCAACCGCGCCGACTGAAATCCGTGTGGGTAAGCGAAACTGGGCACTTCGCGACCGAGGTGGTCCTCGAGAAGCTGCTTGCTGATTCGGATCTCGTGACGGGCGCGGGCCACGTGCATGGCGTCCAATTGCGGGTGGGTGTGGGTGTGCGCGCCGATCTCGACGCCACTCTCCGCGATCTCGGCCAGCTGCGACCACGCCAGCATCTTCGCCGGCGGCAGCACCCATCCCGATGCAACGTCGTCAGCGCCCTCCAGCGCGCCGGTGGCCACGTAGAGCGTGCTCGGAATGTGTCGGACCGCCAGTTGCTCGGCTGCGGCGGCGAAGTCGGCGAAGCCGTCGTCGACGGTGACGACCACCGGTTTGGCCGGCAGCGTCGCTCTCCCCTGAATGCCGTCGACCACGTCCGACACGGACATCGGGGTGAATCCGCCGTCCACGATGGCGTCGAGGTGCCGCACAAACGAATCGGGACTGACGGTGTACGGCGCTATCCAGTCCGCAGGGTCAGCCGAGATGGAGTGGTACAGGAGGATCGGAATGATGGTCATGGGCGCTCTCCCCCGGGGACGGTGACGGTCAACCACGAGTCCTTGCAGACGGCGAGCCCGCACGCGATCAGCGAGATGGTGATCAACCATGCGACGCTGGCGCCCGCGATGCCGATGACGGGTAACAGAAACCACGCCAGCGGGATGGTCAGGGCGGCCTGAGGAACCTGCGCCCACAGCACGATCTTCATCCGCCGCTGTGCCCGCGCCGAGCTGATTCCCGTCGTCACGACCAAGTGGGGCAGCGCAGAGAGCGCGAAGATCCGCAGAGTTCCGGCGGCCTCACGATAGGCGGAGCCAAAGATCTCCAGCAGATATGGCGCCGCGACGAGGATCGTCAGCACCACGGCGACGAGTACTTTCCCGGTGTGCACCAGGACGTGACGTGCCTGGCGCGCAAGGTCTGATTGGCTCGACGCCGATTCGACGACCAGTGAGATCCCCATGTTCAGGCTGATCTGGAGAATCGACGTACCAATGAGCCACGCCATCGAGAAGTACGCGTTCTGCGTCGCACCCAGAGCAGCGAGCACCAGCATCGGCATCGTGGTGACGGCGGCCACCGAGCAGATCGCCCCGACGTAGTCCAGGGTGACGAACCGGATGACTTGACGCAGCGGCGGGAGGACGACGGATTCTGCCGTTGCCGTTGGTCGTCGACGGGGGATGGCTCGCAGGAACAGGAACACGTTGATCGCGACCACGACGGCGGCTGCGGACAGCGCCCACGCCGTCAGAATGCCGTGCGTCGGCATCGACACCGAGAAGGCCACCACGAGGCCCAACTTGCCGAGCGCGAAGAGGAAGTTCGTCAGCGGCACCAAGGCCGTTCGGCGCAAGCCTGCGAGGACGCCCTCCTGGATGACGAAGATGGTCGACGCAACGGTGGCGACGACGAAGATCGCCTGCGCGGTCGTCCCGTCGAAGAAGGTCGTCGACGGCGACACGACGTGGACGAGGCTCACCGTGCAGACACCGACTACCAGCGCGACGAATCCGGCGACGGTCAGGACCGATCCGACTAAGACCTTGGTGTGACGTCCGGCAGCCGGCACGAAGCGGACGACTGCACTCGACAGATTCAACTGCGAGATCGAGACCAGCAGCAACATCAGCGAGACGGCCGCCGAGTTGCTTCCGACCACCGCCGCGTCGTATTCCCAGGCCGCCGTCGTCCAGAAGCAGAGTCCGGTCACCGCGACGAGGCCCGAACTGAGGGTCAGGAGATGGCCGTTGCGCAGCAGCGGGTTGCTCAGCGCCGACGCCAGGTGGCGGACCGGGGGCGAGTCGAGAAGTTGCGCCGATGCTCGGGGCGCGTCGATGTTCAACTGCCGCAACGTTCGTCGATTCGGCGGGCACGCCAGCGACTCATGGCGTAGGCCGCCGGCCCGACGACGAGACCGCGCCTCTCGACGTTCACGAGCTCCGTGGGCCAGGGGTGGGGTTGCGATTCGACCGACGTCGTCCGCGGAAGGAAGGCCTTGGCGAAGGCGCGTGGGAAGCAACGAATCAGCTCGACGATCATTCGCGGCTCGAAGACGAGCGAGCTGGCCAGGTAGGCCCCCATGCCGACCCCGCAACCGCGGGCCATGTTTCGCAGCGCGGCCATGTCGCGGTAGTGCCGATGCCACACGATCGCGCCGGGCTGATAGACGAGTCGGTGTCCGGCTACGACGGTGCGGAAGAATCCCGACATGTCGTCTCCGCCCCGCGCACGCGTGCCGACACCGAGGGCTGCGTCGAATCCACCCATCGCCCGGAGTATCTCGGCATCGAAGGCCATGTTGGCCCCGGACCCCAGCTGTCCCGCGGCGAACGGGAAGAGCGGGTCGTCGGGTCGGTGACCGCTGGTGTCGTAGATCTTGAGGTCGAACCCCTTGCCGTATCCGCCGCGGTGCTCGAGGAGCAACTGGGCAGGCGTCTCCAACTGTTCGGGGAGGATGAGGCCCGTCACGCAGCCGACGTCGTCGGTCTCGGCGAATCCCTGTGCAATGGCCGTCATCCAGTGCCGGTCTACGAGGACGTCGTCATCGACGAATGCGATGATCCGGCCCTGTGCCACGGCAAGTCCCCGATTGTGTGCCGAGGCAAGTCCCCGGCGGTACTCGCGCACGTATCGGACCGATTCGAACCGCTCTGCGATCATCGTCGCGGTGTCGTCACCGCTCGGATCGTTGTCGACCACCACGATCTCGAAACGGCGGTACGTGCTGGCCAGCAGCGAGTTCAGGCAGACGCTCAGGCTCTCGGGCCTGTCTCGCGTCGCGACGACCACGGAGATCAGCGGCGGCGAGGACAGCACGGCGTCGCGGGCGCGTTCGCAACCGGGAGGCGTGGGTGTCGTCGACCCGACCAGGTCGTCGAGCGTGCTCGCGTCCGGAAGTCCGTCGGCGGCAAGGTGCGTGTCGATGCGCGGCCGCAGCGAGGCCCAGATACCGGCGGCGTGCACCTGACGCGACGGACCGGCGCTGCCGTCCAGGAAGAGCACCCCGAGTGGATGGCCGTGCAAGCGCACCAGCGCCATGACCCTCGGTGAGTCGTGCCATTCACCCTCGGGTG
Organism: Mycobacterium yunnanensis; assembly: GCF_025823185.1. Lineage (GTDB taxonomy): Bacteria > Actinomycetota > Actinomycetes > Mycobacteriales > Mycobacteriaceae > Mycobacterium > Mycobacterium yunnanensis. Next base: position 31,585 of record NZ_JACKVK010000001.1, on the reverse strand, counting down.
TCAAATCCTCGCCGGGCGCGCTCAACTCGATCTCCATGCGTGGGATCGGAAGGTCGGACACGTCGATCTCGTGGACGGAGTCGATGACGCGCACCGCGTCGGCGACCGACTGAGGTCTCACTGCAGCCCCCCGACGACGGCCAGCGGGTTGGATACGAGCGCGGACCGCAGCCACGCGATCGTGCGGGCGACGCCTTCCTCCAGACCGGTTGCCGGCAGCCACCCCAACTCGCGCCCGGCCTTGCCGGCCTCCAACGCAATCGCCTGCAGCTCACCGGTACGGGCGGGCGCAAAACTCGGACCGGCGACGTCGTCGAAGTGCGACGCCATCAGCCGGTACAGCTCCCCGACGCTGGTCTGCCTGCCGGTGCCGACGTTGTAGAGCGCGGAGACCTCCGGGCCCGACGTCCCAGCCATCACGAAGGCGTCGACGACGTCGTCGACGAAGACGTAGTCGCGCGTCGAGGTGCCGTCGCCGTAGATCGTCACGTCGCGCCCAGCCACCATGGAACTGCCGAACCGCGCGATGACGCCGGCTTCACCCCGAAGACTCTGACGTGGCCCGTACACGTTCGACAACGCCAGGCAGATCGGCGCAAGACCGTACATGTCGGCATACGCCCGCAGGTAGCTCTCGCCCGCGAACTTGCTGACCGCGTAGGGCGATGATGGATGCGCCTGTGCCGCTTCGCTTACCGGTAGGGAGGCCGGTGCACCGTACCGGGAACCGCCAGACGCGGCGTACACGATTCGTCGAACGCCGGCCTCGCGACTGGCCTCGCAGAGGTTGACGGTCCCGAGCACGTTGCTACGGGCGTCGAACAGCGGGTCGCGGACGGACACTCGGACGTCGATCTGAGCCGCGAGGTGATAGATGACGTCGGGACTGGCACCGAGCGCGATTCCCCTCAGCTCCGGATCCGTGACGTCGAGGTGATGAAACCGGAACCGCTCCGGACTGGACCGTTGAATTCGCCGGGCCGCCTGAAGATTGTCCAGGTGCCCCGTGCTGAGATCGTCGACGCCGACGACATCGTGGCCGTCCGCGAGGAGACGGTCGACGAGATTCGATCCGATGAATCCGGCTGCGCCGGTGACCAGGCTTCGCACCATCAGTTTCCGCCGATCAACGTGGCCGGCTGGGAGGCCAAAACGATCTCGGATGCAAGGGCGGGTGGCCGCGGCTCGCGACGCCGACCGGCAATCACGGTGTCTAGAACCCGCCACCCGTCGCGTATTGCGCGTAGGTTCGACTTCCCGGCACGCCTAGGCATTTCGAGGCTCGGGACTTCAGCAATCCGCAAACCGGCCTGCATCGCCCGCACCGTCATCTCTGCCTCGATCTCGAATCCGGTTGCCGTCAGGTCGAGATGGTTCAAATAGCGGCGGTGGAAGGCGCAGAAGCCGTAGCAGAGATCGGTCAGCTCACCGCCGTAGAGGGCGTTGAACACCGCCAAGAGGAAGCGGTTGCCCATCCGGCGGAACGGGGTGATGTCCAGGGATCCGCCACCACCCATGAACCGCGACCCCTTGACGAAGTCGTAGCCGTTGGTGAGGAAGTGGACGTAGTGCCGAATTTCCTGCGGCGCCATGCTTCCATCCGCGTCCATCATGACGATGAGATCGCACGTCGAGGCCAGGAACCCCGTCCGCAGAGCACTGCCCTTTCCGATGCCCTCCTGAGCCACCACACGGATGTCGGGCCGGTAGCTGTACGCCGTGATGAGCGTTGCATCGGTGGAATCACCGTCTACGAGGATGATTTCGTCGACGTCGTCGGCAATCTGTTCGAGCACCCACGCGATGTTGCGGGCCTCGTTGCGCACCGGGATCACCAAACTCACGGTCGGCACGCCGACCTTGGCTCTCGACCCACCGACCCGCGGTACCACGTATTCGGTGTTCTCAGGCAGCGGGGTAGCCGTCAGATACGCAGTCTCCGTCAGCATTTCGTTGCCATTTACTCGTAGATCAGTCATGAATACTCCAGCCTCTTCGGAACACCTCACGGTGTCTTTGTGGTCGATTGGGGGCCATCTGGGGGCGTCGCTTCACTCCACGGTCACCGACTTGGCGAGATTGCGGGGCTTGTCGACGTCGTGCCCAAGGGCGATGGCGAGACTTCTGGCAAGAATCTGAAGCGGTATGACACTTTCGATGGGCCCCCAGGGTGCAGCGGGACCGTCCACGACGGGAATCGAACTGCCGAGCGGCCCCACGCTGACGATGAGTCCGCCGCGTGCCCGAACCTCAGAGACGTTCGTCGCGAGCTTGGGCGATCCGTCGTCGACGACGACGACCGGCGTTCCACGGGTGATCAACGCAAGCGGACCGTGTTTCAGTTCGCCGGCCGGATAGTGCTCTGCCCAGCGGTAACTCAACTCCTTGAGCTTCAAGGCACCCTCGGCCGCGTAGGGAAGGCCGACACCGCGTGCGATGAAGACGAAGCCGCTGGCATCCACCAGTTCATCCGCCAGTGCGGGCACGATGCACTCGGCCACCGATCCCGCCCCCGCAAGTCGATCCGGAAGGCGCCTGAGGTCGTCGACCAACGTGTCGGCCGCCGTCCGGGACAGTCGGCCGGCCGCGACCAACGCCGAGATCATCACTGCGACACCAGCCACGATTTGGCACGTGAAGGTCTTCGTCGCCGCGACGCCGATCTCCGGGCCCGCCGAGCAGGTCATCACGGCATCCGCGCGACGGGCCAGAGTGGAGTGCGGGTTGTTCACGAGTGCGAGCAGCGGCGAGCCACCGGCCGCATCGTCGACGATGGCGTTCAGCACGTCGGCGGTCTCTCCGGACTGGCTGATCGCCAGCATGAGCGTGCCCGGCTCGAAGACGGATCCCCCGGCCTCGCTGGCCACCGTGCTGGTCACCGGCAGACCACCGAGGAGCCGCACCACGTTGCCGATCACGTGGCCGGCATTCAGGGAGGTACCGCAGCCGACTACTCGTACGCGATCGAAGCATTGGAGGCCGAGATCGGACCACAGCGCGCCGGTGGAGATTCGGTCGCCGACCTCGTCGAGCACTCTGGCGACGCATTCCGACTGCTCTTCGATCTCCTTGGACATGAAGTCCGCATGGCCCATACGTCCGGAATCACCAGCGCGCCAAATGAACCGAGCCAAGGCAGGCGTCACGACGGTCTTGTCGGGATCGTGCCAGCCGTTGACGCCCGTCAATTCGACGACGTCGCCGTCCTCGAGCACCTGAAATTCGTCTACCCAGTCCGCAAGGGCGGTGATGTCGCTGGCAGCGAACTCGCCGACGTTCGTATGCGCCACGACCAAGGGTGAGCGGCTCGCCGCCACGACGAGCCGACCCGTCGATTCCTCGAGAACTGCGATGGCCCACGGCCCTTCGAGCGCGACCACCGCACCCTTGACAGCAGCCAGCAGATCCTCCGTCAAGGCCAGTCGTTGCTCCACCAGGTGACAGATCACCTCGCTGTCCACCCCGGTCGCGAAACGGTGGCCCGAGCTCGCGAGATCGCGCCTCAGCGCTTCCGCGTTCTCGATCACGCCGTTGTGCACCACACTGATTCGACCCGTGCAGTCGACGTGCGGGTGCGCGTTGACCTCGGTGGCCTGCCCATGCGTCGCCCATCGGGTGTGTCCAATGCCCACACCGCCGAACGCCGCACCGTCCCAATCGTCCACGGCGCGTTCAAGCGCGTCGATCCGATGGATCGTCCGCATCCGCACCACGTCACCACCGGCCGTCCGCACGGCTATGCCCACCGAGTCGTATCCGCGGTATTCGAGGCGACGCAAGCCGGTGAGAAGATAGGCAGCGGAGGGTGAATGCGTCTTGCACGCGATGATGCCGCACATGCTCAGCTCCCCGATCCGTCGTCGAGCCTGCGCGCAGCGGCATCGCGCTGCGCGTCGGCGGGGTCACGAGCTACGTCGGAGAACACGCCTCAACTATCGGGGTGCGCAACGCTTCCGTACATGGACCATCGGAGCGAATCTCGACCGACGGTGGAACTAGTCCGCCGTGTTCACTCGAGGCGTCGACGGTTGGCGCGCGAGAGCGCAGCGGCGTCGGCGCGACTCGAGACGCCAAGCTTCTTCAGCAGGTTGTGCACGTGATTCTTCACGGTGTGAACGGCAATCGAGAGTTCAACTGCGATATCGTGATTCGACAGGCCGCCTTCCAGCATCCGAAGGATCTGGGCCTCGCGGTCAGTGAGAACTAGTTCCCGCGTCGCGGTTCTGCGCTGAGACGCCATTGCCGCCAACCTATGGAGCAACGTCGTGGCGAAGGCCGGTGAGAACGACATCATGCCGGCAGCAACTCGGCGGATCAGAATCAGCAGATCGGCGAAGGATTCACGACGAGTGTGATAGCCGACCACCCCCGCCTCGGCGCACTCCACTATGTGGGTCTCGTCGTCGTCGGGCAGACCGACGACGATCACCTTCGCACCTGGACTCAACGCGGTCGCGGTCCGCAGCATCGTCATGGCATGTCGCGTCTCGACCGTCAGAAGTACGATCTGTGGTTGCACTGCCTCGAAGACGAGCCCGAGCGAGTGCATGTCCCACGCCCCGCCGACGGCGGCCGCGCCGTTCATTCTCAGCGCGTTCGCCAGGATCGTGCGGTGGAGTGCATTGTCGTCGACGATCGCGATGCGCAAACCGTCCAGCGCCTGGCGAGAGCCGGAGTGGTCCTCACGTCCGTCCAAGTCCGGGCGAACGTGCTCGTCCCTCAACGTCACGATCCGCGGTACGACGTCCGCGATGAGCCGCAACCGCGGCGCCTCATGGCCGGACGGAGTCTTGGGAGTTGAAAATCACTCGCCGGCACCGGAACTCCCGCCCGGGTCACCCGCGCCGCTCGATCCCCCGGCGGACCCGCCTTCCCCGGCTGACCCGCTACTCGACGATCCCGAGCCCGCACCGCGGCTCGGGACGTCGCCCGACCCGGCCGTCCCCGCGCTTGGCGGATCGGACTTGGGGGGATCGGATTCGGTCGGATTGGCCTTGGGTGGGTCCGGCTGAGGGTCGGTCTCCGGGCGCGATTCGGACGGGGAGGGAGCCGGCGTCTGGTCGATGCTGCTGACGGCCGTGACCGGTGCCGCGGCGTCCGTTGTGGGCGAGGGGGTTTCGGTGGGTAGTAGATCCGGCGTCTGCGTCGGCGCGACGACGTCGCTGTCCGGCGGAGGCGAAGGGCTCGGTGGCGGCGGCGCGGTGGACGTATCGGCCACCATTCGAGTCGACACCAAGGGGTCGGTCAGGGGTGAGGGTGCCAGGGCGAGTGTCACGTCCGTCGGGCCGGGTGGGAGTGCCGCGGACGTAGGCGGCCGATCGGACGGGGCAACCAGGTGCGAAAGCACGTTGCGGAGCACATCGAGCAGATAGTGATCAGGCAGTATTCCGTTGCCGTTCAGGAGTGCCAGCACGATCGCCAGGGAATTCATCACGTCCCCGTCAGAACCGGTGAGCCCGTCGCCGTCGTGGTCGGGAACGCGATTCACGAGCGGGTGGACGGGGCCCATGGCACTCAGGAACTCGAAGGACGCGACGACGTTCCTGATGCCGAACTCAGTGACGAGTCCCATCAGTGCATCCGTCGACACCTCCGGGTGAAGATCGGTGAACCCGACCAGCCGCACCAGATCGGGCAACGTGACGTATGCGAAGTCCAGCGTGGCCGTCAGCGCCATCGGTCCGGTAGTGGTCGACGCGTCGGTCGGCATCCGGTGGCCGGGTGTGAGCGCGTCGACGGGTCCACGACCACCCTGCACTGGGTGGACGGAGATGCTCAGGGCAACTCCACCGGCCAGGATCGCCGCGCCGATGGCTCGGTGCGCCCCGTGGCCGTCGTCACGATCATGCTCGCCGCGCGACCGCCCCGACGGCGTGGCTCTGATCCGGTTCTGTTGCAGGGTCATTGGGGGACCCACTCGACGGCGCATCGGGTCTGCCCGCGGGCAACCGATTGGCGGCCGCCCACGGTGTCAGCGCAACGACCGTGCAGCGCAGCACATCTCACTGATCCAGAATCGACCCCTCGGACCCGCTAGTACATGGACCGTTGGAATCATCTTCAGACGAACTTGGTGCCTAGGCCCTCAGACCCATGTCGTCCTGCCGCATGGCCCGAGAAGCCGCCACCGCCTGAGCGCGAGTGCTGACCCCCAGCTTGCCCAGCACGCTGTGGACGTGGTTCTTGACCGTGTGCAGGGCTATGCACAACTGGTTGGCGATCTCTCGATTCGACAGGCCAATTTCGAGCAGCCCCAGGATCTCCATCTCTCGCGCGGTCAGAACTAGCTCACTCGTGTCGGGCTTGCGCGCCGACGCCAACACCGACAAACGGCGCAGCAAGACCGCGGCGACCTTCGGAGAACACACGGATTCCCCTCCGAGGACCTCGCGGATGAGCAGAAGCAGATCTGCGAACGACTCGTCGCGGAGGTGGTATCCCGTGACACCTGCCTCCGCCGAGGCGACGATCGTCGACTCGTCGCCCTCCCATACGCCCACGGCGATCACCTTCACCCCCGGCTGCGCCTCGATCATCGCGTGCAGTAGCGACGCGCTGTTCTTGGTCGACATGCTCAAGAGCACGACGTCGGGTGTGCACGCGTCGAACGCCGTCAGCAGCGACGGCATGTCCCACGCAGCGTGCATCGACGACGCGCCGTTCGCGGACAGCGCGTCCGAAAGATTCTCGCGGTACAAGGTGCAGTCGTCGACGATGAGGATCGTTGCGGCGAGTCGAGGACCCGCGCTTCCCGACTCCAGTGCCCACAGGTTCGTCCCCGGCCCGACGCTAGTCAAGACGTGTTCGGCGCCTGCCTCGGCGGCAACCCAGTGGCCGAGTGTGCCATTCTTTGCCAAACTGGCTGTTCCCCGCACGTTGTTTTCAATCATGCCAGCCCCCCGCTTCGATCCAGCGAGCAAAACGCTGTGAGTACCCGCTTCGGGCGATACTTTAACGCACGGGCAGAGGAATGTCGTCAAATATTTTCAACGCATGACTATTTGCTGAAACCGCACACGAGCGCGTGCCAGATGTGCGATCTTGATCGACGGTGTGTCGCATGATCGGCCGAGCCGTCGACTACCGTGCGCCAGCTAACCCAAGATCAAACCCGACGTCGGCACCCCCGTGCCCGCGGTGACCAGCACGTGTTCGACGTCTGGAACGGGGTTGACCGAGGTACCCCGCAACTGTCGCACGCCTTCGGCGATGCCGTTCATGCCATGGATGTATGCCTCGCCGAGCTGCCCGCCGTGGGTGTTGATCGGCAGCCGGCCCCCAACTTCGATGGCGCCGTCGGCGATGAAGTCCTTGGCCTCGCCCCACCCGCAGAACCCCAGCTCCTCGAGTTGGATGAGGGTGAACGGAGTGAAGTGGTCGTAGAGGATGGCGGTCTGGATGTCGGTCGGCGTCAGACCGGACTGCGCCCACATCTGCTTGCCGACCAACCCCATCTCGGGCAGACCGTCGAGTTCCGGACGGTAGTAACTCACCATCGAATACTGGTCCGGGCTGGCGCCCTGGGCGGCAGCTTCGATGACTGCGGGCCTGTTCTTCAGATCCTTGGCCCGTTCGGCAGAGACGATCACCAGTGCGACGCCGCCGTCGGTCTCCTGGCAGCAGTCGAGCAGGCGCAGCGGCTCGGCGATGAATCGCGAAGCCTGATGCTCTTCGAGGGTGATGGGCTTCTCGTAGAAGTATGCCTTCGGGTTCTTGGCGGCGTGCTTGCGGTCGGCGACGGAAATGGCCCCGAAGTCACGGCTGGTCGCACCGGACAGATGCATGTAGCGCTTGGCGATCATTGCGACTTGCGCTGCAGGAGTGGACAACCCGTGCGGGTATGAGAAGGAGTTGTCGACGCCGGTCGAGTCGGCGTTCTCCACCAGGCGCATCTGCACCTGGCCAAATCGCATACCGGACCGCTCGTTGAACGCGCGGTAGGCCACCACGCAATCGGCGATCCCCGTCGCGACGGCCATCGCCGCCTGCTGCACGGTCGCACATGCCGCTCCGCCGCCGTGATGAATCTTGGAGAAGAACTTCAGATCCCCGATACCCGTGGCGCGGGCGACGGCGACCTCGGTGTTGGAGTCCATCGTGAACGTCGTCATGCCGTCGACGTCGGCTGGCGTCAGACCCGCGTCGTCGAGTGCGTCGAGGACGGCCTCGGCCGCAAGTCGCAACTCGCTGCGGCCGGAGTTCTTGGAGAAGTCAGTGGCACCGATCCCGACGATGGCGGCCTTGCCGGACAGTTCGCCGGGCATCAGGAAGCACCGTTCACGAACGTCGCGGTAGCCACGACGTGATCGCCGAGGCTGTTGGCCCCGACGATCGCGCACGTGACCAGGTCGCCGTCGACCGCGGTGACCTCTCCGGAGAACGTGACCGTGTCGTAGGCGTACCAGGGCACCCCCAGCCGCAACTTGATCGACGTGATGCGCGCGTTGGGACCCGCCCAATCGGTGACGAAGCGTTCCACCAGACCGGTGTCGGTAAGGATGTTGACGAAGATGTCCTTGGACCCCTTGGCCTGCGCCTTGTCCCGGTCGTGGTGCACGTCCTGGTAGTCCCGCGTGGCGATGGCCGTCGAGACGATGAACGTGGGGTCGCCGTACAGCTTGAGTTCGGGGAGTTTCGTTCCCACTTCCACGACGGCGCTCACGTGACGGGCTCCCATGCGTAGTTGGTCCAGGCCGGTCCAACGTCGTTGGCCGGAAAGTCGATGAACATGGCACGCACGGGCATTCCGACCTCGACGCGGTCGGAGTCGACGTTGCGCAGCTCGCCGAGCATCCGGACGCCCTCGTCGAGTTCGACGAGCGCGATGACGAACGGCGGGGTGCGACCCGGCACCTTCGGCGCGTGGTGCACGACGAAGCTGAACACCGTGCCGGTACCACTGGCGACGACGTAGTCGGTGGTCTGTTCACGGTCGAGCCACAGCGCTGGCACGGGCGGGTGCTGCAGCGTGCCGTCGGACCGCTTCTGGATGCGCAGTTCGTGCGAGTTCACGCCGTCCCAGAAGAACTTGGTGTCCTTCGACGAGGCGGGGCGCATGGCGTTGTCCGGGTCGAGGTCCTCGGGCACCGTTGGCGCAGAGTCGGATTCCCCCGGTGCGTCCTTCTGCGCAGGGATGAACTTCATGATTCGCCACATCATTTCGGCCACGGCCTCATCGCCCACCGACCACGTGATGGTTTGCGTGATGAAGAACGCCTCGCCCAGCGCGGTCCTCTTGGGTCCGACCACGTCGGTGAGCTCGGCCACCACGCTCACCTCCTCGCCGGGGCGCAGGTAGCGGTGGTAGGTCTGCTCGCAGTTCGTCGCCACGACGCCGACATACCCTGCGTCGTCGAACAATTGGAGGATCTTGCCCAGTGGGTCGTCGTCGGGGCGCACTCCGCCGAGACCCATCATCGTCCACACCTGGATCATCGCCGGCGGGGCGACGACGCCGGGATGGCCGGCGGACAGGGCCGCGGCCTCGTCGTGGTAGATCGGGTTGGCGTCGCCGAGCGCGTCGGTCCAGTGGTCGACCATCGGCTGGTTGACCGGGTGGCGACCTACCCGTGGCGCGCTCTTGCCCTCGGCCTTGACTCGCTCCGCTGCGGCCCGGATGTCGTCGACGGCCCCCACTACGACCCTCTGTTCTTCGCGCAAGCGCTCATCACGACCCTCTGTTCTTCGCGCAAGCGCTCATCACGACCCTCTGTTCTTCGCGCAAGCGCTCATCACGACCCTCTGTTCTTCGCGCAAGCGCTCATCACCGTGGCACCCGCGGGACGTTCAGCCCCGAAGCCGCGATCATCTCCCGCATCACCTCGTTGACACCGCCACCAAAGGTGATGACCAGGTTGCGCTTGGTCTGGCTGTCCAGCCATTCGAGCAGCTCGTAGGTCGCCGATTCGGCGGGGTTGCCGTACTTGCCGACGATCTCCTCCGCGAGCCGGCCCACCTTCTGAATGCGTTCGGTGCCAAAGACCTTCGTGGCGGCGGCGTCGGCCACGTTGATCTCCTCACCCCCGGCGGCGACCTGCCAGTTGAGCAACTCGTTGACGCGCCAGATTGCCTTGATCTCGCCCAGCAGCCGGCGGACGTCGTCGTGCTCGACCGGCGTGACACCGTTGCCGCCCGGCTTGGACGCCCAGGCGTGCACCTTGTCGTAGATCGCGGCCACCTTGCCCGCGGGTCCTAGCATGACGCGCTCGTGGTTGAGCTGCGTGGTGATCAGCCGCCAGCCGGCGTTCTCCTCGCCCACCAGCATCTCCGCGGGCACGCGCACGTCGTTGTAGTACGTCGCGTTCGTGTGATGCGCGCCGTCGGACAGGATGATCGGGGTCCACGAATAGCCCGGGTCCGACGTGTCGACGATGAGGATCGAAATGCCCTTGTGCTTCACAGCTTCCGGGTCGGTGCGCACCGCGAGCCAGACGTAGTCCGCATCGTGTCCGCCGGTCGTCCAGATCTTCTGACCGTTGACCACGTATTCGTCGCCGTGACGCACCGCGCTCGTCCGCAGCGACGCGAGGTCCGTGCCCGCCTCAGGCTCGGAGTATCCGATGGCGAAATGCACGTCACCGGAGAGGATGCCGGGAAGGAACTTCTTCTTCTGCAGGTCGGTGCCGTACTTCTGCAGCGTCGGGCCGACGGTCTGCAACGTCACCGCCGGCAGCGGCACGTCCGCCCGCGCCGCCTCGTTGACGAAGATCTGCTGCTCGATGGGCCCGAATCCGTGGCCGCCGAATTCCTTTGGCCAGCCGACGCCCAGCTTGCCGTCGGAACCCATTCGCTTGATCACGGCGCGGTAGGCCTTGCCGTGTCGATCGGTCTCCATCTCGGCCGCCTCGTCGGCGGAGATGAGATTGGTGAAGTACTGGCGCATCTCGGCCTGTAGCTGACGCTGCTCGGGGGTCAGTTCGATGTACATGTCGTCATTTCCCGTCGCTTCGCTCGCCAAGGCCCGCTCCCACGAGTTCGAGCCGATGAGACGGACCACCCAGCAGGCGGGCGAGGTCCTTGATCGTCGAGTAGTAGCGGTTCATGGGGTAGGTGATGTCCATGCCCATGCCGCCGTGCAGGTGGTGGCAGGTCTGCATCACCGGGGGCGCCTGCGAGGCCAGCCAGTATCCGAGGACGTCGAGGTCGTCGGCCGCGTCGCGTCCCTCCGACAGCCGCCAGATCACCGACGTCGAGGCCAACGACAGTGTGCGCGAAGCGATGTAGATCTCGGATAGTTGTGCCGCCACGGTCTGGAAGGTCGACAGCGGTCGGCCGAATTGCTCGCGCGTGGCGACGTAGTCGGCGGTGAGCCGCAGCGCACCGGCCACCAAGCCGGCCGCGAAGGCTCCGATCGAGGCCAGCACCAACTCGTTCACCCGATGCACTGTGCCGTCGAGTACGTCAGACTCCGACACCGCGACGTCGTCGAACGTGACCGCGTACTCGTCGGATCCGTTGGCAGTCGGCGTCTTGGTCAGCGTCACTCCGTCGGCCGCGCTCGACACCACGACGACGCCGCTGTCGGTGGTGACCACGATCCAATCAGCCTGTGCGGCATGGGGAACGCCGATCTTCGTGCCGGAGAGCTTGCCGCCGGCGAAGTTGGTCGACGGTCGCTCCGGCAGGGCGGATCCGGGCTCGTTGAGGGCCGCGGAGAGCACTCCGCCCTTCGCCACGCCGGCGAGGTACCGGTCCTGCTGCGCGTCCGAGGCCAGCGCCAGCAGCGGGACGAGGCCGTAGCCCAGCGTCGCCAGCGCGGGGCTGACGGTGCCGTGCCGTCCGATCTCGGTCAGCGCGGTGGTGATCTCGGGTAGTCCCAGTCCGTCACCACCGAGTCGGTCCGGTACGCCGAAGCCGATGACCCCACCCGCGACCAGAGCGTCCCAGGTGTTGTCCCGCTCGAGTGCCGACGTCACCACGTCGGCAACGGCCCGTTGTCCTTCGTCGGGGGTGAAGTCCACCCGAATCCTCCTTGATTCGTCTAGCTCGCGGCGCCGGTGTAGTCGACCTGCCAGTGCTTGATTCCGTTGAGCCATCCCGACCGTAGCCGCTCGGGCTCGCCGACGGGCTTGAGATCGGGCATGTGATCGGCGACCGCGTTGAAGATGAGGTTGATCGTCATTCGCGCCAGGTTGGCGCCGATGCAGAAGTGCGCGCCCGTGCCGCCGAATCCGACGTGCGGGTTGGGGTCGCGCAAGATGTCGAACCTGTGCGGGTCCGTGAAGACGTCCTCGTCGAAGTTCGCCGAGCGATAGGACATCACCAGTCGCTGACCCTTCTTGATCGACACCCCCGCCAGCTCGGTGTCCTCGAGTGCGGTTCGCTGGAATGCCGAAACCGGTGTGGCCCAACGGATGATCTCGTCGGCGGTGGTGGACGGTCGTTCCCTCTTGTAGAGCTCCCACTGATCCGGGTTGTTCGCCAAGGCGATCATGCCGTGGGTGATGGAGTTACGCGTCGTCTCGTTGCCCGCGACCGCGAGCATGATGACGAAGAAGCCGAACTCGTCGTCGGAGAGCTTCTCCCCCTCGACGTCGGCCTGGATCAGCGTGGTCACGATGTCGTCGGTGGGGTTCTTGCCCCGCTCGTCGGCCATGGCCATCGCGTACATGATGAGTTCCATCGACGACTGCGCCGGGTCGACGTCGGCGAACTCGGGATCCTCGCCGCCGGTCATCTCGTTCGACCAGCGGAACAGCTTGTCGCGATCGTCCTGCGGCACACCGAGGAGGCCGGCGATCGCCTGCAGTGGCAGCTCGCAACTCACCTGCTCGACGAAGTCGCCCGTGCCCTCGGCCGCGGCGGACTTGGCGATGTTCTGGGCCCGCTGGCTCAGCTCCTCCTCGAGTCGGCCGATCGCGCGCGGGGTGAAACCGCGGGAGATGATCTTGCGGAGCCGGGTGTGGTGCGGTGCGTCCATGTTGAGCATCACGGCGCGCTGCATCTCGACCGCCTCGCGCGTCATCTCCTTGGGCCACGTCGGGATCGCGCCGTTCTGCCAGCTGGAGAAGACGTCGCTGCGGCGGGACACCTCCTTGACGTCGGCGTGCTTGGTGACCAGCCAGTAGCCGTTGTCCTCGAAGCCTCCGGCGCCACCGGGAATGTCCACCCAGTGGATCGGCTCGGACGTGCGCAACTCGGCGAGTTCGTCGACGGGAAGACCGGCCAGGTTGACGTCCGGATCGAGGAAGTCGAAGTCGGCGGGGAAATTGAGGGGGGCCATAGAGGTGCTCTCCTAAATGCAACGTGTTCTAGTGCCAGTAAAACATGCCTTAGTCGCAGATCAAAGGCGCAGGCGCATCGCAGCTTGTCAGAGTAATGAAACGTGTTCTAGCCTGACGGAATGGGCAACCCCGTCATCGTCGAAGCCACCCGCAGCCCCATCGGCAAGCGCAACGGTTGGCTGTCCGGACTGCACGCCACCGAGCTGTTGGGCCTCACTCAGAAGGCCCTCGTCGAGAAGGCCGGGATCGACCCCGGCATCGTCGAACAGGTCATCGGAGGCTGTGTCACGCAGTTCGGTGAGCAGTCCAACAACATCACCCGGGTGGGCTGGCTGGTCGCCGGACTGCCCGAGCACGTGGGGGCGATGACGGTCGACTGCCAGTGCGGAAGCGGCCAGCAGGCCAACGGTTTGGTCGCCGGCCTGATCGCCGCGGGCGCCATCGACGTCGGGATCGCCTGCGGTATCGAGGCGATGAGCCGGGTGGGCCTCGGTGCGAATGCCGGGCCCGATCGCAGCATCATCCGCCCCGCGTCCTGGGACGTCGACCTGCCCGACCAGTTCACCGCGGCCGAGCGAATCGCCAAGCGCCGCGGCATCACCCGCGAGGATCTCGACGCCTTCGGGCTCGCCTCCCAGCAGAAGGCCAAGCAAGCCTGGGCGGAGGGTCGCTTCGACCGCGAGATCAGCCCCATCGAGGCGCCCGTGCTCGACGAGAACAAGCGCCCGACCGAGGAGCGCGCCTTCGTCACCCGCGACCAGGGCCTGCGCGAGACCACCCTCGAGGGTCTGTCGCAGCTGAAGCCGGTCATGGAAGGTGCCCTGCACACGGCGGGCACGTCGTCGCAGATCTCCGACGGCGCGGCCGCCGTGCTGTGGATGGACGAAGACCGCGCCAAGGCGCTCGGCCTGACGCCCCGCGCCAGGATCGTCAGCCAGGCGCTCGTCGGCTCCGAGCCGTACTACCACCTCGACGGTCCCGTGCAGTCTACGGCGAAGGTACTCGAGAAGGCCGGGATGAAGATGGGCGACATCGACATCACCGAGATCAACGAGGCGTTCGCGTCAGTGGTCCTGTCCTGGGCTCAGGTGCACGAGCCGGACATGGACACCGTCAACGTGAGCGGCGGGGCGATAGCCCTCGGGCACCCCGTCGGTAGCACCGGCAGCCGTCTGATCACCACGGCGTTGCACGAGTTGGAGCGCACCGACAAGAGCACCGCGCTGATCACGATGTGCGCAGGCGGGGCACTGTCCACCGGCACCATCATCGAGCGGATCTAGTGGAACCCGACCCCCACCGCGTGGCGGCCGCGCAGGCCTACATCAGCGCGCTCGCCAACCACCGGGCCGACGACGTCCCGTTCGCGCGGGACTGCACACGCGTCGAGGTGGGGCTCAAGACGGGATTCTCGGGAGATCACCTGCGCCGCAGCCTGAACCGCGGTCCGCAGTACCGCATCATCGAGACCACCACCGCGCCGGAGTTCACCGTCGTCGGCGACGCACTGCGAGCCAAGTTCGACGTCATCACCAAGCCGTCGCTGGCCGGCAGGCGGGTGTGCGCCCACGTCGACGAGACCTTCCACTTCACCAGCGACGACGAGATCCAACACATCCGGGCCGACATCCGGCCGTTCATCAAGCGATAGCGTACGACCCGTGGCCAATCCCTCCCGCCCCCTCAACGACAAGCAAATCGAAGGCCTCAACTCGGCCAAGGTGGGCACCGCGATCAAGTGGATGTCCAAGGCGCAGACCTTCGTCTTCAAGAAGACCAAGGGGAAGATCGGCAACAAGTTCCTCAAGGGCACCGAAGTCGGAATCCTCACGACGATCGGTCGCAAGTCGGGCGAACCCCGTGACAGCCCTCTGCTCTTCCTGCAGGAGGGCGAGCGCGTCGTGTTGGTCGCCTCGCAGGGCGGCCGAGCCACCAACCCGATGTGGTACCTGAATCTGAAGGCCAATCCGAAGGTGACGTTCCAGACCAAGCGCGGCACCTACGCACTCACCGCGCGCGAGGCCACCGACGCGGAGCGAGACGACTACTGGCCCAAGCTCGACGCCATGTACCCGGACTTCGCCAACTACCGGTCCTACACCGACCGCAAGATCCCCATCGTCATCTGCGACCCGTAGGCACGTTTGCGCGAAGGCCGTCCTGGCTAACTAGAGGCCATGATCGACGTGTCCGAGAAGATTCGGAACTCGGGGGCCCTGGCGCTGGCGCTGAAGTACTTCTCTCGCGCGCACATCGCGGTGTATCAGGGCACCAACGGCAAGCTCGGCGCGAAGCTGCTGTGGTTCCCCGCCGCCCTGATCACCACCACCGGCCGCAAGACGGGTCAGCCGAGGACCACCGCAACGCTCTGCCTACGCGACGGCGAGAAGGTCGTGCTGCCGGCGTCGTTCGGCGGCCGCGACGGCAATCCGGCGTGGTACCTGAACCTCAAGGCCAACCCGGCCGTCCAGGTGCAGGTCCGTGACGAGCATCTGGCGATGACCGCCCGCGACGCGACCGAGGAGGAACGCCGTCGCTACTGGCCGGTGCTGATCAAGATGTACCCGCCGTACAAGGGATATCGCGACGCCACCGACCGGGTGATCCCGCTGGTGGTGTGCGAACCCGATCAGGCGCCGTAGACCGGCACCGGCGGCCGAGCCTTGGCCAACAGGTCGGTGACGACGGGGGCCAGTTCGGCTGGATCCCAGCGCGCGCCCTTGTCGACCTGCGGACCGTGCGCCCATCCCTCGGCCACCCGGATGATGCCGCCTTCGACTTCGAATACCTTGCCCGTGACGTCGCGGGATTCGCTGCTGCCCAACCACACCACCAACGGCGACACGTTCTCCGGCGCCATGGCGTCGAAGGCGGCGTTCTGGGTCGACATCATTTCGGCGAAGACGGTTTCGGTCATCCTGGTGCGGGCCGAGGGCGCGATGGCATTGACCGTGACGCCGTAACGGCCCATCTCGGCCGAGGCCACCAGGGTCAGCGCCGCGATGCCGGCCTTCGCCGCGCTGTAGTTGGCCTGACCCACGCTGCCCTGAAGACCGGCACCCGAGCTGGTGTTGATGATGCGGGCGTCGACGGTGTCCCCCGCCTTGGACTTGGAACGCCAATACGCGGCGGCGTGCTTCATCGTCGCGAAGTGCCCCTTGAGGTGCACGGCGGTGACGGCGTCGAACTCCTCCTCACTGGTGTTGGCGAACATCCGGTCCCGGACGATGCCGGCGTTGTTCACCAGCACGTCGAGCCCGCCGAACGCGTCGACTGCGGTCTGGACGAGTCCTTCGGCCTGCGACCAGTCGGCGACGTTCGCGCCACTGGTGACGGCTTCGCCTCCGGCGGCGGTGATTTCGTCGACCACAGTCTGGGCGGCGCTGCCACCGCCTGCGGGCGATCCGTCGAGGCCGACCCCGATGTCGTTGACGACGACGCGGGCACCCTCCGCCGCGAAGGCCAACGCGTGGGCCCGCCCGATCCCGCCGCCGGATCCCGTCACGATGACCACTCGGCCGTCAAGCAAGCCCATGTACGTCGTCTCCTCGATTATGTGATGGCATTGGTCGTGGCAAGGTAGTGCGGTGGTTCGCCGCCACCGTGGACCTCCAGTGAGGCGCCGCTGATGTAGGAGGCGGCATCGCTGGCCAGGAACGCGGCCGCCCAACCGACGTCGGCAGGGGTGGCAAGGCGCCCCAGCGGCACGTTGGCCGAGATGGCCGCGATCGACTCGGCGTCACCGTAGAACAGGTCGGCCTGCTCGGTCTGCACCATGCCGACCACGAGCGAGTTCACGCGCACCTTGGGCGCCCACTCGACGGCCAGTGTGGCGGTGAGGCTTTCGACACCGGCCTTGGCTGCGCCGTAGGCCGCGGTGCCTGGCGTCGGCCGACGCGCGCTGACACTCGAGACGTTGACGATGCAGCCCCCGCTCGACTGCTTCTGCATGTGTTCGTTGGCATGCTGCGAGACCGACAGCGGCGCAAGCAGATTCAATTCGACGATCTTCCTGCTGAACCTGGCCGACGCTTCGGCGGCGAGCACGTAAGGCGAACCACCCGCATTGTTGACCACGACGTCGAGACGGCCGTGGCGTTCGACGATCCCGTCGACGAGCGCCTTGACCGCATCGTCGTCGCGAACGTCGCATGGGACGAACTCGTGGGGCGAGCCGTCGACCGGTCGGCGGGCGCACGTGACGACCGTGGCCCCCTGATCTGCTAATACACCACTAATGCCGGCGCCAACCCCTCGCACGCCGCCAGTCACCAGCACGACGCGGTTGGCGAGTCCCAGATTGATTCCAGCCGCGTCGGTCACTGTGCTAGCGTACCAAGCAAGTGCTTGCTTAGGTAGCCGCCCCAGGAGTTGGTATGACGATCACCACCAAGACCGTTGAGCCGGGCATCGTCTCGGTCACCGTCGACTATCCACCCGTGAACGCCATCCCCTCGCGCGGCTGGTTCGAGTTGGGTGATGCGATCACCGCCGCGGGGCGCGACCGGAACACCCACGTGGTGATCCTGCGTGCCGAGGGTCGTGGGTTCAACGCGGGCGTCGACATCAAGGAGATGCAGAACACCGAGGGCTTCACCGCGCTCATCGACGCCAATCGTGGCTGCTTTCACGCCTTTAGAGCGGTCTACGAGTGCGAGGTGCCCGTCGTGGCCGCCGTCAACGGATTCTGCGTCGGCGGTGGCATCGGACTGGTCGGCAACTCCGACGTCATCGTCGCATCCGACGACGCGAAGTTCGGCCTTCCGGAGGTCGAACGCGGCGCACTCGGTGCGGCCACGCACCTTTCGCGACTGGTGCCCCAACACATGATGCGCCGGCTGTTCTTCACCGCCGCGACGGTCGACGCGCAGACACTGCACCAGTTCGGCTCCGTCCACGAGGTGGTGCCGCGCGCCGACCTCGACGAGGCGGCGCTACGCGTCGCCCGCGACATCGCCGCCAAGGACACCCGCGTGATCCGCGCCGCGAAGGAAGCCCTGAATTTGATCGACTCGCAACCGCCCAACGCCAGATATCGGATGGAACAGGGCTTTACGTTCGAGCTGAACCTCGCCGGCGTGGCCGACGAGCATCGGGACGCCTTCGCGGGAACGTCGAAGGGGAACTCGTGACCGACAAGAGAACATCCTTGGACGAGGCCGTCTCCTCGATCGAGAGCGGCATGACCATCGGCATCGGCGGCTGGGGTTCGCGTCGCAAGCCCATGGCGCTCGTTCGCGCACTGTTGCGCACCGACGTCACCAATCTCACCGTCGTCACCTACGGAGGCCCCGACCTCGGCCTGCTGTGTTCGGCGAACAAGGTCAAGCGCGTCTACTACGGCTTCGTGTCGCTGGACTCGCCACCCTTCTACGACCCGTGGTTCGCCAAGGCCAGGACCACCGGTGCGATCGAGGCCCGCGAGATGGACGAGGGCATGCTGCGCTGCGGCTTGCAGGCTGCCGCACAACGACTTCCGTTCCTTCCCATCCGCGCCGGTCTCGGCAGCGACGTCCGCACGTTCTGGGGCGACGAGCTCACGACGGTGCGTTCGCCCTACCCCACGGGAGACTCCTACGAGGAATTGATCGCCATGCCGGCGCTGAACCTCGACGTCGCTCTGGTGCATCTCAACCTTGGCGACGCGCACGGCAACGCCGCCTACACCGGGATCGACCCCTACTTCGACGACCTGTTCCTGATGTCGGCCACGAAGAGGCTGATGAGCGTCGAGCGGGTGGTCTCGACCGAGGAATTGGTCAAGGCCGTTCCCGCGCAGGCGTTGTTGGTCAACCGCATGATGGTCGACGACGTCGTGGAGGCCCCCAACGGGGCGCACTTCACCACCAACGAGCCGGACTACCGCCGCGACGAGAAGTTCCA
The DNA here is from genome assembly GCF_025823185.1 of Mycobacterium yunnanensis. GTDB lineage: Bacteria > Actinomycetota > Actinomycetes > Mycobacteriales > Mycobacteriaceae > Mycobacterium > Mycobacterium yunnanensis. The sequence continues at coordinate 12,479 of NZ_JACKVK010000001.1, read as the reverse complement.
GCGACACTACGCCGAGGCTGCCGGCTCCGACGAGACGTGGGCTCGGTTCGTCGCCACCTACCTCTCGGGTAGTGAGGACGACTACCAGGCCGCGGTGCGGACGTTCGCAGAGGAGGCCTCGAAATGACCGACGCAACCCTGGCCGAGGTGTGCGCCGTCGCCTGCGCCGAATTGTTCCGCGACGCAGGTGAAATCATGGTCAGCCCGATGGCGAACATGGTGTCGGTCGGCGCCCGTCTCGCGCGGCTCACCTTCTCCCCCGACATCCTGTTGACCGACGGCGAGGCCCGCATCCTGGCCGACACGCCCGCGCTCGGCGCTGCCGGGGCCATCGAGGGCTGGATGCCGTTCGGGCGGGTGTTCGAGACCCTCACCTGGGGCAGGCGCCACGTCGTGATGGGCGCCAATCAGGTCGACCGCTACGGCAACCAGAACCTCTCGGCGTTCGGCCCGATTCAGCACCCCAAGCGCCAGATGTTCGGTGTGCGTGGGGCTCCGGGCAACACCGTCAACCATGCCACCAGTTACTGGGTCGGGGCGCATTCGCCGCGGGTGTTCTGCGATTCGGTCGACATCGTGTCCGGCATCGGGTGGGACAAGGTCGACACCGACAACCCCGCCTTCCGGTTCGCCTGCGTGTACCGGGTGGTGAGCAACCTCGGCGTCTTCGACTTCGGGGGTCCGGACCATCAGATGCGTGCGCTGTCACTGCATCCTGGCGTGGAACCCGATCAGGTCGCCGAGAACACGTCGTTCGAGGTGCACGGTCTCGACGACGCCGGGGAGTCCCGCCTCCCCACGGATGAGGAGCTCCGACTCATTCGCGAGGTGATCGACCCGAAGTCGTTGCGCGATCGCGAGATCCGATCATGAGCCACTTGCAGACGCGGCTCACCGAGCTGCTGGGCATCGAACATCCCGTCGTCCAAACCGGCATGGGGTGGGTGGCCGGTGCCCGGCTCGTCGCGGCGACGTCGAACGCCGGCGGCCTCGGCATCCTCGCCTCGGCGACGATGACCCTCGACGAATTGGCGGCCGCCGTGACGAAGGTCAAGGCCGCCACCGACAAACCCTTCGGCATCAACATGCGTGCCGACGCGGGCGACGCCGGAGACCGCGTCGACCTCCTGATCCGCGAAGGAGTCAGCGTCGCCTCCTTCGCCCTAGCCCCGAAGCCGGAACTGATCGCCAAGCTCAAAGAGGCCGGCGTGGTGGTCATCCCGTCCGTCGGCGCGGCCAAGCACGCGAAGAAGGTGGCCGGTTGGGGTGCCGACGCCGTCATCGTCCAGGGTGGCGAGGGCGGCGGCCACACCGGACCGGTCGCCACCACGCTGCTGTTGCCGTCGGTGCTGGACGCGGTGGACATCCCCGTGGTCGCCGCGGGTGGCTTCTTCGACGGTCGCGGCCTGGCCGCCGCGCTGTCCTACGGTGCAGCAGGCGTGGCGATGGGCACGCGCTTCCTGCTGACGACGGATTCGACCGTGCCCGACGAGGTCAAGCGTCGCTACCTCGACTCCGCCTTCGACGCCACCGTCGTCTCCAAGCGGGTGGACGGCATGCCGCACCGGGTGTTGCGGACCGGACTGGTCGAGAAGCTCGAAAGCGGTTCGCCGGTGCGCGGTTTCACCGCAGCCGTGCTCAACGCCCAGAAGTTCAAGGACATGTCCGGCATGACGTGGCGTTCGATCGTCAAGGATGGCCTCGCCATGCGCCGCGGCAAGGAGCTGACCTGGTCGCAGATCGTCATGGCGGCCAACACGCCGATGTTGCTGAAGGCGGGTCTAGTGGACGGCAACACCGATGCCGGCGTGCTGGCGTCCGGGCAGGTGGCCGGGATCCTCGACGATTTGCCGTCGTGCGCCGAACTGGTTCCGACGATCGTCGACGAGGCGGTCGAGCACCTCAGGGCGGCCTCCGCTTACATTCGTTGAGTCGCGGCGCGCACAGCTGCCGGGGGTAGCGTCGCGACCGCCATGAACGAAGACCTCACCCAATCCGACACGGGGCTGCGCCGCCAACGGCTGCAGGAGCGCTACCGGCAGCTGGCCGAGGCCCGTCGCCTGCGGCCCGTCACCGCGGTCGTCGCCCGCTTCACCGAGATCGAGGGCGGCACGCTGGGCGCCATGGTGTCGGTGCAACTGTTCACCACCGTCATCCCACTGATGATCATGGGCTTCAGCTACCTGCGGGGATTTGCCGACAACGCCAGCCCCGGCACGCTGATCATTCGCGAGCTGGGCCTCGTGCACCCGGTGTCCGACCACGTGCGAGCGGCGTTCGGGGACTCGGCAGCACTTCGTTCGAGCTGGACCTTCATCGGTGTCGCGGGCTTCCTGGTGTGGGGCGTCCCGATGGGCATCATGATCGCCGGTCTGTTCGCGAAGGCGTGGCGCCGAGAACAGTTTCCGCTCTCGGGTCGGCTGTGGCGCGGCGTGCTCTGGTTCGCGCTCTACCTCGTCATGATCGGATTCCGCGACCGCATCGCCTTCGGCGGCGACCATCACGCCGGCATGAGGGTCGTGCGCTTCCTGCTGTCGCTGATCCCGGTCTGGCTCTTCTGGTCGGTGACCCCGGCGCTGCTGGTGCGCGACGGCGGGCGGGGACGGCAGTATCTCTTGCTCGCCGGACTGGCCGGGGTGGTCATCGACGGTGTGGTGCTGCCGTTGGGGTCACGCTGGTTCTTCCCGCCGGTTCTCGCTGGCTGGGAGGAGCTCGGACCGATCGGCGTGGCGATGGCGCTGCTCACGTGGTGCGGTGCGGTCGGCACCGGCTGGGTGCTGACCGCGTGCGTCGGGGCCGTGCTGTGGGAACGCAACGCCCCGTCGGCGACGGTGGTCGACTCGCAGGCCTAGAGCCGCTCGACTGTGAATCTCACGACGCCAACCGCTGGTGGTCCGCCACGAACTTCACAGTCGGGAGGGCGAAACCGCGCTCGCGCAGCGCACCCTCGACGCGGGCGACATAGGTGGGCCTGCGGTAGCGCAGCAAGTCTCGGCTGACCCGGATGACGAGCCACCCCAGCTCGGCCAGCGCGAAGTGCCGGTCGATGTCGCGTTGGCGTACGGCCGGATCCGTCCAATGCTGCGCACCGTCGTACTCGACGGCGACCTTCGCGTCCTCGTATGCCATGTCGAGGCGCGCGACGAATTCACCGGCGTCACCGAAGACCCGCAGCTGCGTTCGTGGCGGCGGGAGGCCGGCGTCGACGAGCGCCAATCGCGCGACCGTCTCCTGCGGTGACTCGGCACCGCCGTCGACCAATTCGAGGACGCTGCGCAGCCGCCGCAGGCCACGAACACCGGGGTGATCGGCGGCGACGGCGCCGACCTCGATCACCGTCAGCCCGGTGACATGGGCGAGGGCATCGATTCGCTGCACCGCACTCACCCGCGAGGCGGTGTGCCGGCCGACGTCGAATGCGGTTCGGGCTGCGGTGGTCACCCGCATCGATCCGAGCGCGAACGTCTCTCCGGCAGCCAGCCGTTCGGTTCGCACGACCAGCCGCGAGGGTGTCTTCCTGTTGTCGTAGATCAGCTCCGCAGGCGCGCGGCCGTCCACCCACCTGACGCCGAGCAGAGCGGCGGCCGACTGGCCCGCCACGACTCCGCGGCGCTTCGACCACAGCCACGCCGCCTCCGCCCGCTGGCGCGCCGACGGCTCGACACCGCGAGGCACGAAGACACCGGGATAGAGCTGCTCGTAGTCCCGCCGGATCGCCCGGTCGCCGACGACGGCGCTCGATCTGGCTTCGGTGCCGATGAAGGGCCATGGCGCTGTCATGACCGCATCATCGGGCCCGGCACCGACGGCGACGACGGCCCTTGGGCGGGTTGTCCACAGGCAGCACACGGCGCGAGTGGGAATCTGACGGCGAGAAACGGGCTCTGCACGCCGCGAGGTTCACACTCGGCGACGCCTAGAGACGCTCGATGATCGTCACGTTGGCGGTGCCGCCGCCCTCGCACATCGTCTGCAGGCCGTAGCGACCGCCCGTGCGCTCCAACGTGTTCAGCATCGTGGCGAAGAGCTTCGCGCCCGTCGCACCAAGCGGATGCCCGAGCGCGATTGCGCCACCGCTGGGGTTGACCTTCGCCGGGTCGGCACCGGTCTCCTTCAGCCACGCCATCACCACGGGGGCGAACGCCTCGTTGATCTCGACGGTGTCGACGTCGTCGATGGACAGACCGGTCTTCTCCAGCGCGTAGTGCGTTGCCGGGATCGGGCCGGTCAGCATGTACACCGGGTCGGCGCCGCGGGCGCTCACGTGGTGGATACGGGCTCGCGGCGTCAGACCGTGGTCCTTCACGGCTTGTTCGGAGGCGATCAGCACCGCGCTGGCACCGTCGGAGATCTGGCTGGCCATCGCGGCGGTCAACCGGCCGCCGTCGACGAGGGTCTTGAGCCCGGCCATCTTCTCCAGCGATGTCTCGCGCGGACCCTCGTCGGTGACGAAGCCGTCCACCGGGATGATCTCGTTCTCGAAGTACCCAGCCCGAATGGCCTCGATCGCCCTCTGGTGGCTGGTCAGCGCGTACTGCTCCATCTCCTCACGCGACAGATTCCACTTCTCGGCGATCATCTCCGAGCCACGAAACTGCGAGATCTCCTGGTCGCCATAGCGATGCAACCAGCTCTTGGACTCGTTGGTCGGCGAGGTGAAGCCGAACTGCTCGCCGACGATCATCGCGGAGCTGATCGGAATCTGGCTCATGTTCTGCATGCCGCCCGCGACGATCAGATCGGCCGTGCCGGACATGATCGCTTGAGCCCCAAAGGAAATGGCCTGCTGGCTGGAGCCACACTGGCGGTCTACCGTGACGCCGGGCACTTCCTCGGGGAAACCCGCGGCCAACCACGACAGCCGGGCGATGTTGCCGGCCTGCCCGCCGACGGCGTCCACGCAACCGGCGATGACGTCGGTGACGGCACCGGGGTCGACGTCGTTGCGGTCGAACAGGCCGCGCCACGCGGCGGCGCCGAGGTCGACGGGATGAACGCCGGAGAGCCCGCCGTTGCGCTTGCCGACCGCGGTGCGCACGGCGTCGACGATGTATGCCTGACCCATTGCTCAATCTCCTTCGTTGGTGATGCCGCCGAGCACGATGGCGAGGTACTGCCTGCCCACCTGCTCGGCGGTGAGTGGCCCACCCGGCTGATACCAGCGGACCGACACCCAGGTGGTGTCTCGAATGAAGCGGTAGATCAGGTCGACGTCGAGGTCGGCGCTGAAGCAGCCCTCGGCGACACCCTGTTTGAGGATGTTGATCCACATGGTGCGCTGTTCGCGATTGCGTTCCTCGACGAAGCCGAACTGCGGCAGCGCCGACAGACGCTGCGCCTCATCCTGGTAGATGACGACCTGAGCGTGCCGGTGCTCGATGGCCTCGAAGGACGCCATGAAGAGTCCCTCGACCCGCTTGAGGGGATCGGTCTCGCTGTCGAGGATTTCCTCGTACCGGCCGAAGAGCCAGTCGAGGAAGTCGCGCAGGACCTCCTCGACCATCTGTTCCTTGGACTTGAAGTGGTGATAGAGGCTGCCCGAGAGGATGCCTGCGGAATCCGCGATGTCGCGCACGGTGGTGGCCCGCAGACCACGGTCGGCGAACATCGCCGCGGCAAGCAACAGGAGCTCGTCGCGGCGACTTGGCGCTGGGCTGGTCATGCGCGCTGGCTCGACACCGAGACGACCTCGCCGGTCAGGTAACTGGAGTAATCGCTCGCCAGGAAGGCCATGGTGGCCGCCACTTCCCAGGGTTCGGCAGCTCGGCCGAACGCCTCGTCGGACGCCAGTTGGTCGAGAAGCTCCGTGCTGCTGGTCTTCTCGAGGAATTTGTGTCGGGCGATACTGGGCGACACGGCGTTCACGCGCACCCCGTACTCCGCGGCTTCGATTGCGCTACAACGGGTCAGCGCCATAACCCCGGCCTTCGCCGCGGCGTAGTGAGACTGCGAATGCTGGGCGCGCCAGCCCAGCACGCTCGCATTGTTGACGATGACACCGCCGTGGTCGACGCCGCGGAAGTAGCGCAGTGCCGCCCGGGTCGCGCGCATGACCGAGGTCAGCGTCACGTTCAGCACCCGGTCCCATTCGTCGTCGGTCATGTCGACCACGGGGGTCTGCCCGCCGAGGCCGGCGTTGTTGACCAAGACGTCGAGCCGGCCCATCGTGGCGACCGTGTCGGTGATCAGCGCGTCCACCGCCGGGGTCGACGTGACGTCGCAGACCACGGCCTCGACCCGGCCCAGGCCGAGTGCGGCCAAGTCGTCCTTGGTCTCGCCGAGTCGACGTTCGTGGAAGTCCGACACGACGACGTCGGCACCCTCGGCCAGCGCCCGTCGCGCGGCCGCCGATCCGATGCCGGTACCCGCGGCGGCCGTGACCAGGACGACCTTGCCCGTCAGCAGGCCGTGGCCGTCGATCTCCTTGGGTGCAATCGAAAGGTCCACTAGTACTTAGCCTCCCGCGGTAGGCCAAGCACCCGCTCGGCGATGATGTTGCGCTGGATCTCGTTGGACCCGCCGTAGATGGTGTCCGAGCGGGAGAACAAGAACAGCCGCTGCCACTCGTCGAACTGGCCGCCGTCGAGCAACAAGCCGGCCTTGCCTTGGACGTCCATCGCGATCTCACCGAGCTCGCGATGCCAGTTGGCCCACAACAGCTTCGACACCGAATCTTGCCCGGGGCGCTCGACGTCCATGGTCGCCATCGCATACGAGCGCATGGCCTTCAACCCGAGCCAAGACCGGGTCAGTCTCTCCCGGATCACCGGGTCGTCGACGGCGCCGGACTTCTTCGCCAGATCCACGATTCCGGACAGCTCTCGGGCGTAACGGATCTGCTGCCCGAGCGTGGACACCCCGCGCTCGAAGGTCAGCGTGCCCATGGCGACCCGCCAGCCGTCACCCGGCTCGCCGACCACCATGTCGGCGTCGGTGCGGGCGTCGTCGAAGAAGACCTCGTTGAACTCCGAGTCACCGGTGAGCTGGATGATGGGACGGATCTCGACGCCGGGTTGGTCGAGTGGGACCAGCAGGTAGGACAGGCCGGCGTGCCGCTTGGAGCCCTTCTCGCTGCGGGCGATGACGAAGCACCACTGCGCCCAGTGGGCCAGCGACGTCCACACCTTCTGCCCGTTGAGCACCCAGTGGTCACCGTCCAGCTCCGCGGTGGTCGCCACGTTGGCGAGATCGCTGCCCGCACCCGGCTCCGAGTAACCCTGACTCCACAGCTCGGTGACGTCGAGGATCTTGGGCAGGAAGCGCTGCTGCTGCTCGGGGGTGCCGTAAGCGATGAGCGTCGGACCCACCAGTTCCTCACCGAGGTGGTTGACCTTGTCGGGCGCGTTGGCGAGGGCGTACTCCTCGTAGAACGCGACGCGGTGCGCGACCGTCAAGCCGCGGCCACCGTGTTCTTCCGGCCATCCGAGACACGTCAGCCCGGCCGCGGCCAAATGCTGGTTCCACGCGCGCCGTTCATCGAAGGCCTCGTGTTCGCGGCCGGGCCCGCCAAGGCCCTTGAGCGCGGCGAATTCGCCGACGAGGTTGTCGGCGAGCCACTGCCGGACCTCGGCCCTGAACTCCTGGACCTCTATCACCCCTGTAGGCTAACCTACCAAGCACTTGCTTTGTTAGAGGAGTCTCGATGGAGAGCCAGCCGCGGACCGTTCCCGGCGTTCTGGACCGGATTGCGGCCGACTTCTCCGACCACGAAGCCTTGGTCACCGACGATCGGACGCTGACCTACTCGGAACTGCGAGCCGAGGTCAGACGCGCCGCGGCGGCCATGGTCGACCTCGGCGTCGGCGCAGGCGACCGGGTGGCCATCTGGTCCCCCAACACATGGCATTGGGTGGTCGCGTGCCTTGCCACGCAGTACGTCGGCGCCGTCGTCGTCCCCCTCAACACGCGCTACACGGCCAGCGAGGCCACCGACATCCTGGCTCGGACCGCAGCCCCGTTGCTGATCGGCATGGGCCGATTCCTCGGGGCCGACAAGACCGCCGAACTCGACCGTACGACGCTGCCCTCCCTGCGGCACGTCGTGCGGGTGCCGATCGAATTGGACGACGGGACATGGGACGAATTCGTCTCTCGCGGAGTGGATTTCGACGTGGTGGATGCACGGTCCGCCGCGGTGCGTCCCGACGACGTCTCGGACATCCTGTTCACCTCGGGTACCACCGGGCGCAGCAAGGGCGTCCTGAGTGCGCACCGGCAGTCACTAGAGGCACCTGCGGCGTGGGCCGCGTGCGGTCTGCTCACCAGCGCCGATCGCTACCTCTGCATCAACCCGTTCTTCCACAACTTTGGCTTCAAGGCAGGCATTCTCGCGTGCCTGCAAACCGGTGCGACGCTGATCCCGCAGCTGACGTTCGACCCGGAGCACGCCATGCGGGCGGTTCAGGACCAGCGGATCACCGTGCTCCCCGGCCCACCGACCATCTATCAGACCCTCCTCGACCATCCACGGCGCGGTGACTACGACCTGTCGTCGCTGCGATTCGCCGTCACCGGTGCCGCCGTGGTCCCCGTCGTGCTCATCGAGCGCATGCAGGACGAGCTCGACATCGACATCGTCCTGACGGCCTACGGACTCACGGAAGCAACGGGTTTCGGCACGATGTGCCGCGCCGACGACGACGCCGTCACCGTCGCCACCACCTGCGGCCGCCCGATCGCGGACTTCGAGCTGAGGATCGACGGAGCCGACGAGGGCTCCGACGAGGGTGAAGTGCTGTTGCGGGGCCCGAACGTCATGCTCGGCTACCTGGACGACCCGGAGGCCACCGCCGCGGCCGTCGACGCCGACGGCTGGTTGCACACCGGTGACGTCGGAAGGCTCGATGCGGCAGGAAATCTGAGCATCACCGACCGCCTAAAGGACATGTACATCTGCGGCGGTTTCAACGTCTATCCAGCCGAGGTGGAGCAGGTGCTCGCCCGCCTCGACGGCGTGGCCGACAGCGCCGTCATCGGAGTCCCCGACGAACGCCTCGGCGAGGTAGGCAGAGCATTCGTCGTGGCCAAGGCCGATCGACACCTCGACGAGCAGACCGTGATCGCCCACGCCCGCCAACACCTGGCCAACTTCAAGACCCCGCGCTCGGTGGTCTTCGTCGACCTGCTGCCACGCAACCCTGGAGGAAAAGTGGTCAAACCGCTGCTGCGAGAGATGCTCTGATGGACCTCATCGTCGACGACGAAACCGAGGACTTCCGCGCCGAGGTTCGCGAGTTCCTGGCCGCCAACACCGAACATTTTCCGCGCGTGTCCTACGACCTCGCCGAGGGATTCGAACAACATCGCCACTGGGACAAGGTGCTGTTCGACGCCGGTCTGTCGGTGATCGCGTGGCCCAAGGAGTTCGGCGGCCGCGACGCGACCCTGCTGCAGTGGATCGTCTACGAGGAGGAATACTTCCGGGCGGGCGCACCGGGTCGTGCCAGCGCCAACGGCACCTCCATGTTGGGCCCGACCCTCTTCGCACACGGCACCGAGGAGCAGCGCCGGCGAGTGCTGCCCAAGATGGCCAGCGGCGAGGAGATTTGGGCGCAGGCGTGGTCGGAGCCCGAGTCGGGCAGCGACCTGGCATCGCTGCGGTCGACGGCCACCAAGACCGACGGCGGCTGGCTGCTCAACGGACAGAAGATCTGGAGCTCCCGCGCCCCGTTCGGCGACAGGGCCTTTGGCCTGTTTCGATCCGACCCGACGTCGCAACGCCACAAGGGCCTGACCTACCTGATGTTCGACCTGCACGCCGACGGCGTGACCGTGCGACCCATCGCCCAGCTCGGCGGGGCCACCGGGTTCGGTGAGATCTTCCTCGACGACGTGTTCGTCCCCGACGACGACGTCATCGGCGAGGTGGGTGGCGGGTGGACCGCGGCCATGAGCACCTCGAGCAACGAACGCGGTATGTCGCTGCGCAGTCCGGCCCGATTCCTGGCACCTGCCGAACGTCTGGTCGAAGCATGGACGGTCAACCGCGACCCCGTCTTCGCCGACCGGGTGGCCGACGCCTGGATCAAAGCGCAGGCCTACCGACTGCACACGTTCGGCACCGTCACCCGACTGGCTGCGGGCGGAGAACTGGGCGCGGAATCCTCGGTCACGAAGGTGTTCTGGTCCGATCTCGACGTCGCACTGCATCAGAGCGCGTTGGACCTCCGTGGACCGGACGCCGAGCTCGTCGACGACTGGACCGACGGCCTGCTGTTCGCCCTCGGTGGGCCGATCTACGCGGGTACCAACGAAATTCAGCGCAACATCATCGCCGAGCGGCTGCTCGGCCTGCCCAGGGAGCCGAAGTGAGATTCGAGCTGGACGACCAGCAGCGTGACTTCGCGGCAAGTATCGACGGCGCACTCACCGCAGCCGACGTACCCGGCGCCATCCGCGCATGGTCGACCGGCGACACCGGACCGGGTCGCAAGGTGTGGTCGACGCTGGCCGATCTGGGTGTCACGGCGCTGATGGTGGCCGAGGAGTTCGACGGCATCGGCGCCCATCCCGTCGACCTGGTGGTGGCCCTGGAACGGCTGGGGCGTTGGGGCGTTCCCGGCCCCGTGACCGAGTCGATCGCCGTTGCACCGCTCCTGCTCTCCGGTGACGAGCGGAGTTCGTCGCTGGCTTCCGGTGAGCTGATGGCCACCGTGGCGATGCCGCCGCTGGTCCCCCGCGCGGTCGACGCCGACGTCGCCGGTCTCGTACTGGTGGCCGCCGACGGCGAGGTGTACGGCGCCGACACCGGAGCCCGGCACGACTCGGTGGACCCGTCCCGCCACCTGTTCGACGTGACCGCAACGGGTCGACCGTGGGCCGCCGACACGGAGAAGGCCGTCGACTTCGGCGTGCTGGCCACCGCCGCCCAGCTGATCGGTGCGGGCCAGGCCATGTTGGACGGCTCGGTCGACTATGCCAAGCAGCGCAGCCAGTTTGGTCGAGTGATCGGTTCGTATCAGGCGATCAAGCACGCCCTCGCCGACGTCCACATCGCCGTCGAATTGGCCCGTCCACTGGTCTACGGCGCCGCGCTGTCGCTGGCCGACGACTCACCCGATGCCGCGCGTGACGTCAGCGCGGCCAAGGCGGCAGCCGCCGACGCCGCCCTGCTGGCGGCACGCACGGCGCTGCAGACCCACGGCGCCATCGGATACACCCAGGAGCACGACCTCTCCCTGCTGATCCTGAGGGTCCAGGCACTGCACTCCGCGTGGGGCGACCCGACGTGGCACCGCCGCCGCGTACTCGACGCACTGGTCGGAAGTCCGTCATGAGCGACGAACGGGAGATGCTCCGCGACACGGTCGCGTCGATCGTGGCCAAGCACGCCGACTCCGAAAGCGTCCGGCGGGCAATGGAATCCGAGCGGGGGTATGACGAATCCCTGTGGACGCTGCTGTGCGAGCAGGTCGGCGCGGCCGCGTTGGTCGTCCCTGAGGACCTCGGCGGGGCCGGTGGCGAACTCGGTGACGCGGCCGTGGTCGTCGAAACGCTGGGCCGAGGTCTGGTCCCGACTCCCCTGCTGGGCACCACTCTCGCGGAGCTTGCACTGCTGGCTGCCGACGAACCCGATGCCGATGCGCTGGAGGCACTGGCCGCGGGGACCTCGATCGGTACGGTCGTCTTCGATCCGGGGTACGTCCTCAACGGCGACGTCGCCGACGTGGTGCTGGCGTGCGAGGCCGGCCGGATCGACCGCTGGGCGAGTTTCACCGCCGAGCCACTCGTCACCATGGATCCCACCCGGCGGCTTGGTCGCGTCGAGGTGGGCAAGTCGGTGAGTGTGGGGACGGATCCGGGTCTCGCCGACATCGCGGCAATCCTGTTGGCAGCCGAGCAGATTGGCGCCGCCGACCGCTGCCTCGAACTGACGGTCGCCTACACCAAGGAGCGGGTGCAGTTCGGTCGGCCCATCGGCAGCTTCCAGGCACTCAAGCATCGGATGGCCGATCTGTACGTCTCGGTGCAGTCGGCGCGCGCCCTGGTGGACGATGCGGTTGCCGACCCGTCGCCGACGTCGGCGGCGCTGGCCCGGGTCGCGGCCACCGAGGCGTTCCAGGCCGTGGCGAGCGAGTCGATTCAGATGCACGGTGGCGTGGGGATCACGTGGGAGTACGACGCGCAGTTGTACTTCAAGCGGGCGCACGGCAGCGCACAGTTGCTTGGTCCGCCGAGGGACTTCCTGCGGCGGCTCGAGGCGGAGGTGTTGTAGCGCCGGCTCTTGTCGGCTGTCATGTCTCAGGACATGGGTGACAGTTCTGCATCAGGACATTGGTGACGTTTCGGGTGGTCTTGGTGGTGACACTTCTGCACCGAGGCTGCGGGGGTGGCTGTCAATGAACCCATCGATCCTCGTGTCCGGCTGGCGATCTCGCAGTGGCCCGATGACGCGCCGCGGGGTGCGGTCTCGACGTTCTGCGCCGAGCACGGCATCTCAAGAAAGTCGTTCTACGCGTTACGTAAGCGCGCGATGGACG